>NZ_CP032674.1:0-595000 GCF_021730305.1 Xanthobacter sp. YC-JY1
CACCGCCGGTGGGGACCATTTCGCGCACTTCGCCGCGGGCCTCGCTGACGCGGGGGGCGGGCTTCGACTCGACGGGACGCTCGGTGCGCTCGCTCACCACCTCGCGCGGGGCGGAGGCCTTCAGCGCCACGGGGCGCGCGAAGGCGTTGCGCACGGCGAGATCCACGCGGCGGCGGGCGCCGGTCTCTTCCGCCCAGATGTCGGTGATGCGCGGCAGATAATTCTCCTGAATCCACGACTTCAGGAATCGCGTGGGCACCGACAGGCGCACCACGTCCGCGGTCAGCGCGTCGAGGTCCATGCGCGCGAACCAGCTGGTGAACTTCTCCTCGCCGATCTCCTCGCGCAGACGCTGCAGCACCCGATCCCACGGGCCCGCGGACGCGCTGGGGTTCGACGCGCAATCCATCTCGGCGGCCTCCGCAAGGGCTGACTGAAAAGGAACGGTGCGCGCGGCAACCGGCGCATGAGGCTTGAGCATAAGGATCGCGACCGCGCGAAAGGCGGTTCCCTGGTTGGAGACGCAAAAGCCGTCCGCGCCCTGGGGCGGGCTGCGCGGCCTCGGTCTCGTGGGGAGTTTCGGAAACGGGTGCTAAGGCACCCACGGCATCAGCGCAACGGGGTCAACACACCGTCATGCGCGGTCCTTGCCGTAACAGGGCGGCGGGGCGCAACTGGAATGGAGCGCAGTGCTCCGAAAGGCTCGAACGCAACGCGTAGCCGAAAAGATCGAGGGACCTGTTTCTGTGTCCGCTGCCGCGCATGTGCCCGAAGTCATAGCCGCCCCATCTCCGACGATGCCAACCATCGACGGGTGTTGGAATGAACCAGTTTTTTGTTCGGTCTCGTAGATGCCCTAAGGCGGAGCAGATGTCCGCCCTTAGCATAGCTCCAACGAATGAAGGTAACGCAGATTACGGATACGGCCGAAGACGAGGGGTACGTGAACGAATTCAGACACGATACATCCCCTCCTCATCCACGAAGAGCCGTGAAAACTTCATTCTATCGGTGAACCCCGGTGTCGCTCCCGGAGTGAGATTGAACATACACAGCCGGTTTGGGGGGTGCAACGCCTTTGACCCCGGAGGGGGGATAGCGGGCAAAAGCCGGTGCGCCCGCGCCACACCCCCGACTTTGCGTTCAGCCGGCAAACCTCTGTCGCGACAATGAGATTCGCGAAGTCGGCGCAGGAAGTGCGGCGCCCCGCCTCGTAGGGAAACACGGTTACCCAATACTCCTTCAAAGGGGCCGCTTTGGCGTGTTCCACCCTTTGGCCTCTAAGCCTTTCTCGCGGATCGGGTTTTTCTGATCGGTCGGCAACGGCCCGCGGAGCCGCGCCGCAGCTGGAAAAAACCCGCGTCCCCGTCGCGTTTCCGGCCCTCGCGCCCTTGACGGGGCGGGAGAATCGGGGTCCGCGCGCAGCAGTCAGGCTGAAGATGTCTAAGGCCACGCCAAAGCAAAAAGGCCCGGCAGAGCCGGGCCTTCAAGATAAGTCAGTCTGCTTGATTGATCTAAATCAAGCGCTGAGCTTCTTCACGCGGGCGGCAAGGCGGGACACCTTGCGGGACGCGGTGTTCTTGTGAATGACGCCCTTGGTGACGGCGCGCATGATTTCCGGCTCGGCAGCCTTGAAGGCGGCGGAAGCGGCCGTGGCGTCGCCGGTGGCGAGCGCGTCTTCGAGCTTGCGCAGATAGGTGCGCACGCGAGACCGGCGAGACCGGTTGACCTCGGTGCGGCGCTCGATCTTGCGGACCGCCTTTTTGGCGGAAGGCGTATTGGCCATCGGCCGTCCTTGCTGGTTCGCGCCCGGCGGCACGGCCATCTGGCCACTTCGCGTCGCGCATGAATGAGTGAACAAGCCGGCAGCCCATGCCGCCAGCTAGGTGGCGGGCTTATACGGTCGCGCGGCTCCCGCGTCAACACGTTGTACGGAAAAGTCGTCCACGCGTGGCACCTTGGCGGCTTTACGGAACCCGCCGGCATCGCGTATGTGCTGCGCGCACTCTATATATGGCATGCCGGCACGAAGGCATGCCGGCGGCGCGAGGCTGAAGCCGGCGCGGCGCATCAAGGCGGGGGTTCGGCATGAGCGATGTGACGGTGACCGATCGTCCGGTGAACGACAGCCTGGTGACGGTCTTCGGCGGCTCCGGCTTTCTCGGCCGGCATGTGGTGCGGGCGCTGGCCATGCGCGGCTATCGCGTGCGCGTCGCGGTGCGCCGGCCGGAACTGGCCGGCTTCCTCCAGCCGCTGGGCTTTGTCGGCCAGATCCAGATTTCCCAGGCCAATGTGCGCTATCCCGAGAGCGTCGCCCGCGCCGTGGACGGTGCCGAGGCGGTGGTGAACCTCGTGGGCGTGCTGGCCGAGGGCGGCCGGCAAAGCTTCGACGCCGTGCACGCCTTCGGCGCCCGCGCGGTTGCCGCCGCGACTGCCGCCCAGGGCGTGCCGCTGGTGCATCTCTCGGCCATCGGCGCCGATGCCAATTCCCCCTCCGGCTACGGCCGCAGCAAGGCGGCCGGCGAGGCCGTCGTGCGCGCCACTGTGCCGGATGCGGTGATCTTCCGCCCCTCCGTGGTGTTCGGGCAGGAAGATGAGTTCTTCAACCGCTTCGCCGCCATGGCCCGCCTCTCCCCGGCGCTGCCGCTGATCGGCGGCGGGGTCACCAAGTTCCAGCCGGTGTTCGCCGGCGACGTGGCCGCCGCCGTGCTCGCCGCGGTGGACGGCAAGGCCAAGGCCGGCACCACCTATGAGCTGGGCGGACCCGAGGTGCGCACCTTCCGCGAGCTGATGGAGCTGATGCTCTCCGAGATCGGCGCCAAGCGGCTGCTGGTGGACCTGCCGTTCGGGCTCGCCACCTTCATGGCCAAGCTCACCCAGTGGGCCCCCGGCGCGCCGCTCACCGTCGATCAGGTGGACATGCTGCGCTCGGACAATGTGGTGTCCGAGGCTGCGGTCGCCGAGGGCCGGACGCTCGCCGGCCTCGATCTCACCCCCACCTCCCTCGCGGTGGTGCTGCCGACCTATCTCTGGCGGTTCCGTAAGGCGGGGCAGTTCACCCGCGTCGAGACCTGACCGGCACGCCGGTCGCTCCCGACGCATCGCGCAGGGCCGTTGAATTGGCGGCCCTCACCTCTACGGTGTGAAGGTTCACGACCGGCACCCCCCAGGTTCACTCCATGGCTCGCGACGACAGGCGCTTCGAGATCAAGATCTGCGGCATCCGCACGGCGGAGGCCCTCGACGCCGCCCTCGATGCGGGCGCCGATCTCGTCGGCTTCGTCCATTTCCCCAAGAGCCCGCGCCACCTCGCGCTCGCCGATGCGCCGGCCCTCGTCGCCCGCGTCGCCGGGCGCGCCGGCAAGGTGGCCCTGCTGGTGGACCCGGACGACGCGCTGCTTCAGGACGTGATCGCCGCCGTCTCGCCTGACATTCTCCAGCTGCACGGCCACGAGACGCCCGAGCGCGTCGCCGACATCCGCGCGCGCTTCGGCCTGCCGGTGATGAAGGCGCTGCCGGTCGCCCGCCGGGAGGACCTCGCCGTCCTGCCGGCCTATGCGGCGGTGGCCGACCGCATCCTGTTCGACGCCAAGCCCGATCCGGGGGCGCTTCTGCCCGGCGGCAACGGCCGGCCGTTCGACTGGGCGCTGGTCGCCGGCCTTGACGTCAACCGGCCTCTCATGCTTTCCGGAGGCCTTACCGCCGACAACGTGCCGCAGGCCCTCGGATTGGTCCGGATGGACGGCGTGGACGTATCGTCTGGCGTGGAGGACGCGCCCGGCGTGAAAAGTCCCGACAAGATCCGTGCCTTCGTCGCTGCGGCGAGGAGCGCCTCGCCGGACCGGCTGCCGCAAGCCTCCACACCATCGCAAGACTCGTTGTCGCAAGACCCGTTGTCGCAAGATCTCACATCGAAGGCCCGCGCGTCGTGACCGTTCTCAATTCCTATCGCACCGGCCCCGATCACCGCGGCCATTTCGGCATCCATGGCGGCCGCTTCGTCGCCGAGACGCTGATGCCGCTCATCCTGGAGCTGGAAAAGGCCTATGAGGCGGCCAAGGTCGATCCCGCCTACCACGCGGAGATGGCCGGCTACCTCACCCATTATGTGGGACGCCCCTCGCCGCTCTATTTCGCCGAGCGCCTCACCAACCATCTCGGTGGCGCCAAGGTCTATCTGAAGCGCGAGGAGCTGAACCACACCGGCTCCCACAAGGTGAACAATGTGCTCGGCCAGATCATGCTCGCCCGCCGTATGGGCAAGGAGCGGATCATCGCCGAGACTGGCGCCGGCCAGCACGGCGTCGCCACCGCCACCATGTGCGCGCGCTTCGGCCTGAAGTGCGTGGTCTATATGGGCGCGGTGGACGTGGAGCGTCAGGCCCCCAACGTGTTCCGCATGAAGATGCTGGGCGCCGAGGTGGTGCCCGTGCAGTCCGGCTCGCGCACCCTCAAGGACGCCATGAACGAGGCGCTCCGTGACTGGGTGACCAACGTCCACGACACGTTCTACTGCATCGGCACGGTGGCCGGCCCGCACCCCTATCCGGCCATGGTGCGCGATTTCCAGTCCATCATCGGCCGCGAGACCCGCGAGCAGATGCAGGAGATGGAAGGCCGCCTGCCGGACAGCCTCATCGCCTGCGTCGGCGGCGGCTCCAATGCCATGGGCCTGTTCCACCCCTTCCTCGACGATCCTGAGGTGAAGATCTACGGCGTGGAGGCGGCGGGCCGCGGCATCGACACCAACGAGCATGCGGCGTCCATCGCCGGCGGACGCCCGGGCGTGCTGCACGGCAACCGCACCTATCTGCTCATGGACGGCGATGGCCAGATCACCGAGGCCCATTCCATCTCGGCCGGCCTCGACTATCCCGGCATCGGGCCGGAGCATTCCTGGCTGAATGACGTGGGCCGCGTCACCTATCTCAATTGCACCGACCAGGAGGCGCTGGACGCCTTCCAGCTGCTGACGCGGCTCGAGGGCATCATTCCGGCGCTGGAATCGGCCCATGCCATCGCCAAGGTGATCGAGCTGGCGCCCAAGCTGCCGGCGGACCACCTGATGGTCGTCAACCTTTCCGGCCGCGGGGACAAGGACGTCCCCCAGGTGGCGGAGATACTCGGGACTCGTCTGGGGGCGTGACCATGAAGAGCATCTGCGGGAAAGTCGTGTCGTCCTCGATCGCCGCGGCGGCGATCGGGCTGAGCCTCGGCGCCGCGCAGGCGGCCGACCTCGAACTGACGCCGGGCAAGATCTACACCGACGCCGCCGGGGCCTATGTCTCGGTGGCGGTGAAGAATTCGGGCGCCGCCACGGCGGCAGAGGTGAAGGTCACCTGCGAGTTCTTCGCCGGCAAGCGCGCCCTCGGCAAGGCCTCCACCACGCTGTTCTCCATCGTCGGCGGCGTCACCGGCACCGACCAGGTGCGCTTCCTCGGCGGCACCAGCGCCACCAGCGCCACCTGCACGCTGGCCGGACAGAAATAGTCCGCGTCTCCTCTCATCCAGGCAAGCCCATGACCACCCGCATCTCCGACCGCTTCGCCGCCCTCAAGGAAGAGGGGCGGCCGGGCCTCGTCACCTTCGTCACCGCCGGCGACCCGGACGGCGAGACCTCGCTCGCCATCCTCAAGGCGTTGCCGGGCGCGGGGGCCGACGTGATCGAGCTGGGCGTGCCCTTCACCGATCCCATGGCCGACGGCCCGGCCATCCAGGCGGCGGGGCTGCGCGCGCTCAAGGGCGGGCAGACGCTGGCCAAGACGCTGGAAATGGTCCGCGTCTTCCGCGGCGAGGACCAGACCACGCCCGTCGTGCTCATGGGCTATTTCAACCCCATCTACGTCTATGGCGTGGAGCGCTTCCTCGTCGACGCCAAGGTCGCCGGCGTGGACGGCCTGATCGTGGTCGACCTGCCGCCGGAGGAGGACGACGAGCTCTGCATCCCGGCGCTGAATGCCGGGTTGGACTTCATCCGCCTCGCCACCCCGACCACCGACGACAAGCGCCTGCCCACCGTGCTCGCGAACACCGCGGGCTTCGTCTACTACGTCTCCATCACCGGTATCACCGGCGCGGCGACGCCGGACGCGAATGCGGTGGCCACCGCCGTGGCGCGCATCAAGTCGCACACGGCGCTGCCCGTGGCGGTCGGCTTCGGCGTGAAGACCCCGGAGCAGGCGGCCGCCATCGCGCAGGGCGCCGATGCGGTGGTCGTCGGCTCCGCCCTCGTGGAAGTGGTGCGCCGCACCCTCGACGAGGAGGGCAAGGCGACGTCCAACACCGTGATCGGCGTGGAAGCCCTCGTCAGCGAGCTGGCCGAGGCAGTGCGCGGCGTGCGGCGCTGAGCCGGCTTCGCCGTAACGGCAGCAAGGTGGTATGCTCGACGGCAACAGCGGCGCTCGCCGTACTTTCGCCGTGTCAGACTTGCCATTAGGGCGGAGGGGGGACTATGTGCGCCGCAGCGCGGCGCCGCGCCCCTCCGTACCGGAGATGATCCCGTGAACTGGATTTCCAACGTCGTCCGCCCGAAGATCCGCGACTTCCTGGCGCGGCGCGAGGTGCCCGAAAACCTCTGGGTGAAGTGCCCGGAGACCGGGCAGATGGTGTTTCACAAGGATCTGGAGGCGAACCTCTACGTCATCCCGGCGTCCGGCTACCACATGCGCATGGACGCGGTGACGCGGCTGAAGAACACCTTCGACGACGGCGCCTATGAGGAGGTCACCCTTCCCGAGGTGGCGACCGACCCGCTCAAGTTCCGCGACGAGCGCCGCTACGTGGACCGCCTGAAGGACGCCCGCACCAAGACCGGCTACCAGGACGCGGTGAAGGTGGCGACCGGCTTGCTCACCGAACTGCCCGTCACCATCGCCGTGCAGGACTTCGGCTTCATGGGCGGCTCGCTCGGCATGGCTGCCGGCGAGGCGGTCGTGAAGGGGCTGGAGACCGCCGCCGAGCGCGGCACGCCCTTCATCATGTTCGCGGCCTCCGGCGGCGCCCGCATGCAGGAGGGGATCCTCTCCCTCATGCAGATGCCGCGCACCACCGCAGCCATCCAGGAGCTGCGCGAGGCCAAGAAGCCTTACATCGTCGTGCTCACGAACCCGACGACGGGCGGCGTCACCGCCTCCTACGCCATGCTGGGCGACATCCAGATCGCCGAGCCCGGTGCCCTGATCGGCTTCGCCGGCCCGCGCGTGATCGAGCAGACCATCCGCGAGAAGCTGCCCGACGGCTTCCAGCGCGCCGAATATCTGCGCGAGCACGGCATGATCGACATGGTGGTGCACCGCCACGAGCTGCGTGACACGCTGGGCCGCCTGTGCCGGATGCTGACCAAGGCGCCGGCGCTGCCGCCCAAGGGCCGGCTGCCGCGCCCGCAGGCGGCGTGAGGGAGGCCTGATCGCGGGCCCCTCCCGTGGGGCCCCGGCTCGACGCACCATGGCACTGCCCCTGCCCGCCCGCGCCACGGACGAGATTCTCTCCCGCCTCGCCGCGCTTCACCCGAAGAAGATCGACCTGTCCCTCGCCCGGATGGAGCGTCTGCTGGAGGCGCTCGGCCATCCCGAGCGACGCCTGCCGAAGGTGATCCACGTCGCCGGCACCAACGGCAAGGGCTCCACCATCGCCTTCATGCGGGGGATGCTGGAAGCGGCCGGGCAGAGCGTGCACGTCTACACCTCGCCGCATCTGGTGCGCTTCAACGAGCGCATCCGCCTGGGCGCGCCGGGCGGCGGGCGGCTCGTTTCCGACGCGGCGCTGGCCGATGCCCTCGACCGGGCCGAGGCGGCCAATGCCGGCGCCCCCATCACCTTGTTCGAGATCACCACGGCGGCCGGCTTCCTGCTGTTCGCCGAGCATCCGGCGGACGTGCTGCTGCTGGAGGTGGGCCTCGGCGGCCGGCTCGACGCCACCAACGTGGTGGACAAGCCGCTGGCCAGCGTCATCACGCCCGTTTCCATCGACCATGTGGACTTCCTCGGCACCTCCGTTGAGGCCATTGCGGGGGAGAAGGCCGGCATCATCAAGCCGCGCGTGCCGGTGGTCGTCGGCGCCCAGTCGCCCGATGCGCTCGCCGTCATCGAGCGGGCGGCGGCGAAGAAGCTCGCGCCCCTGTTCGTGCGCGGCCAGCAATGGAACGTGCAGGAGGAAAGCGGCCGGCTCGTCTATGCGGACGAGGACGGCCTGCTCGACCTGCCGCGCCCGCGCCTCGTCGGGCCGCACCAGATCGACAATGCGGGTCTCGCCGTCGCTGCCCTGCGCGCGGTGAAGCTGCCCGCCGCCCATGATGCGGGCATCCTGCGCGCCGACTGGCCGGCGCGCCTCCAGCGGCTCGCCCCCGGTCCGCTTTCCGCCCGTGCGCCGGCCGGCGTGGAATTGTGGCTCGACGGCGGGCACAACGCCGCCGGCGGCGCCGCCCTCGCCCATGCCCTGTGCGAGCTGGAAGAGCGCTATTCGCGGCCGCTCGTGCTCATCCTCGGCATGCTCGGCACCAAGGATGTCACCGGCTTCCTCCAGCCCTTCGCCGGCCTCGTGCGCGAGGCCATCGCGGTGCCGGTGCCCGGCGAACATGCGGGTCTGAAGCCGGAGGACGTGGCGGCCGCCGCCGTAGGTCTCGGCATGAAGGCGAGCGTGGCGCGGGACGTGGGCAGCGCGCTCGACGGCATCGCTCGCGAGGCGGTGGTGCCGCCGCCGCGGGTGCTGATTGCCGGTTCGCTCTATCTGGCCGGCGCCGTGCTCGCCGCCAACGGGACGGCGCTGGGCTGAGGCCCGCCGCGCCGGTCACGCCCCCGCGAAGATCGACGCCCCGTTCTCCGCCTCGCCCACGGCGGCGCGGAAGGGGGCGAACAGATCGCGCCCGACGCCCGTGTGGTTGGCGGAAAGATCGGCCGTGGCGCTCGGCCGGGCCGCCCACTCACCGGGCGGGACCAGAACTTCCAGCCGGCCCGCCACCGCATCGACCCGGATCATGTCGCCGTCGCGGATGCGGGCGATGGCGCCGCCGTCCAGCGCTTCCGGCGTGACGTGGATGGCCGCAGGCACCTTGCCGGACGCGCCGGAGAGGCGGCCATCGGTGACGAGGGCCACCCGCTGCCCGCGATCCTGCAGCACGCCCAAGGGCGGCATGAGCTTGTGCAGCTCGGGCATGCCGTTGGCCTTCGGCCCCTGAAAGCGCACCACTGCCACGAGATCGCCGGTGAGCGTGCCGGCCTTGAAGGCGGCCTGAAGCTCCTCCTGCGAGTGGAAGACCTTGGCCGGCGCCTCGATCACATGCCGCTCGGGCGCCACCGCCGAGGTCTTGATGACCGCCCGGCCGAGGCTGCCGTCCAGCACCCTGAGGCCGCCCGTGCTCTGGAACGGCGCCGCAACGCCGCGCAGCACCTTGTCGTCGCCGCTTGCAGCCGCGCCGTCCCGCCAGTCGAGGGCGCCGTCGTCCGCCAGTACCGGCTCGCGGGTATAGGCCTCGAGGCCCCGGCCGAGGATGGTCTCGGCATCCGCATGCAGCAGGCCGGCGGACAGCAGCTCGCGCACCACGAAGGGCACGCCGCCCGCCGCATGGAAGTGGTTCACGTCCGCCGAGCCGTTGGGATAGACGCGGGCGAGCAGCGGCGTCACCTCGGCGAGCGCGGAGAAGTCGTCCCAGCTCAAGGCGATGCCCGCCGCCGCCGCCATGGCGACGAGGTGCAGCGTGTGGTTGGTGGAGCCACCGGTGGCGTGGAGGCCGACGATGCCGTTCACGAACGCCTTCTCGTCCAACATCCGGCCAGCGGGGATGTGCTCGTTGCCGAGGGCGGTGATTGCCAGCGCGCGCTGGGCGGCGGCCTTGGTGAGGGCATCGCGCAGCGGCGTGTCCGGCGTCACGAAGGAGGCGCCGGGCAGATGCAGGCCCATGATCTCCATGAGCATCTGGTTGGTGTTGGCGGTGCCGTAGAAGGTGCAGGTGCCGGGGCCGTGGTAGGACTGGCTCTCCGCCTCCAGCAGCGCGTCGCGCCCGACTTTGCCCTCGGCATAGAGCTGGCGGATGCGGGACTTCTCGTTGTTGGGTAGCCCGCTGGTCATGGGGCCGGAGGGGATGAACACCGCCGGCAGGTGGCCGAACGAGAGCGCGCCGATGACGAGGCCGGGCACGATCTTGTCGCAGATGCCGAGGAAGACGGCGGCATCGAACGTCTGGTGGGACAGGGCGACGGCGGTGGAAAGGGCGATCACGTCGCGGGAGAAGAGCGAAAGCTCCATCCCGGCCTCGCCCTGGGTGATGCCGTCGCACATGGCTGGCACCCCGCCCGCCACCAGCGCCGCGCCGCCCGCCTCGCGGGCCGCCTCGCGCAGCAGCTCGGGATAGCGCTCATAGGGCCGGTGGGCCGAGAGCATGTCGTTATAGGCGGTGACGATGCCGAGGGAGGGGCCTTCCCCCGCCCGCAGCATGGCCTTGTCGGAGGGGCCGCAGGCGGCGAAGCCGTGCGCCTGGTTGGCGCAGCCCAGGGCCTGGCGCTGGGGCCGGCGCTGGGCTGCCGCCTCGATGCGGTCGAGATAGCGGCGCCGCCCGTCGTGGCTGCGCTGGGCGATACGCTCGGTGATCTCGCCGACGCGGGCGTCGAGCGTGTGCTGTGCGGCCATGGGGCTCCTCCTTGCGGCGATCCTCCACCCTGAGCGACGCCCAGCGCAAGGGTTGGGCCTGTTCTAAAGGACGACTTCGCCCTCGTCCTCGCCGTTCCACCAATGGAGGCGCTTGGCCTCGACCTTGATGAGCACGAGGCCGGGCGTGTCGATGCCGGCCGGGAACCAGGCGTCGAGATCGGCCGTCCAGCGCGCCTCGAAGGCGGTCTTGTCGCGGACGATCTGCGCCTTGCCTTCCACGGTGGCGAAGAAGGGCCGCTGGCCGAGAAGTCCGCTCGTTCCCTGCAGGGAGAGGCCGACATTGGGGTCGCGGGAGATCTCGCTCACCGCCCGGGCATCCTCCTTCGCGAAGAAGAAGCTGCTGCCGTCATAGTCCACGTCGCCATTGTTGCTCATGGGGCGCCCGGCCAGCGCACCGCCCTCGCTCTTGGTGAAGAGGGTGGTGAAATCGATGTCGCGCATCTTCTCCACCACTTCGTCCAGCGTCATCTCGGCCATGGCGTCGTCGCTCCTGTTCTGTCCTGCATTCAATGCCGGCGGGGCGGTTTGGTTCAGGCGAGCGTGTGCCGGCGGGTGAAACCGCACTTGGTGGCGTTGACAAGTTACCTGCATCTTGTAACCTTAAAAAATAATATGATTGGTTACATATCGCGAGCGCATGCCCGTCCTCGCCGCCCGCAGGCGAGCCGGCGACGCCGCGCCAGGAAAGGACACATCGTGAAAACAAGGACGATCGCCGCCGCCCTTCTGCTCGTGGCCACCAGCTGGGTCGCCCCCGTCATGGCGCAGGTGGGCTACAGCGGATATGCGCTGCCACTCGCGCTCGCGATGGAAGCGGCGACGGCAGCGGTGACGGCCTGCGAGGCCAAGGGCTGGCCGGTCACGGCAACGGTGGTCGATGCGTCGGGCCTGGTGAAAGCCACGCTGAAGGCCGACCATGCCACGGTCCACACGCCCGACACCGCCTTCCGCAAGGCCTACACGGTGGCCACCCTCGGCCCGATCTTCAAGTTCGACCGGTCGAGCGCGTTCGCGGAGATCGTCGCCAAATATCCCGGCGGCGCGGGTACGTCGCTCACCACCATTCCCAACGTGATCGCGCTGGCGGGTGGCGTGGGCGTGATGCACGGCTCCGAGATCGTCGCCGCCATCGGCGTCGGGGGCGCGCCCGGGGGCGACAAGGACGAGGCATGCGCCAGCGCCGGCCGCGCGGCCATTGCGGATCGTGCCAACGCGCAGTGATGGAAGGACGGGATTGGTGCGCCGAAGCGGAGCGGAGGCGAACCCGCGCAATCGGTTGACGGGCGGCATCGCGCAAGCAAAGCATCCGCGCGATGGGTTGGCGGGCGGCATCGCGCGAGCAAAGATGGTGCGGGCGGTCGGACTCGAACCGACATATCCGTGAGGACGGCGGATTTTGAGTCCGCTGCGTCTACCAGTTCCGCCACGCCCGCAGCCGAAGCCTCTTTATAGGCTTGCCGGCCGGGCGCCAACAGGAAAGCGGCGGAGATATCCCCGCCGCTCGCTATACTCACGCACCGCGCGGTAGCGCGCTCGATCCCCAGCCCACCGGCAGGCGCACCACGCTGCGCATCGCCGCGCGGGGCAAAGCGATGTCGCGCCGCTCCGGCTGCAGGTCCGGCTCCAGCGCCGCGAGATAGTCCTCGGCCCAGCGGTTGATGTCGTGCTCCTCGAGCACCCGCATCATCCGGCGGTGGCGATCGCGCCGCTCCACCAGCGGCATCTCCAGCGCCCGGCGCAAGGCGGCGGCGACGCTCTCGGTGTCATGCGGATTGACGATGAGCGCACCGGTCCCCAGCTCGCTGGCCGCTCCCGCGAACTGGGACAGCAGCAGCACGCCCGGATCTTCCGGGTCCTGCGCGGCGACGAATTCCTTGGCGACGAGGTTCATGCCGTCGCGCAGCGGCGTCACCAAAGCCACGTCGGCGCGACGGTAGAAGCCCGCGAGGGCGGAGCGCGAATAGGTGCGGTTCACATAGCGCAGCGGCGTCCACGACACGTCGCTATAGGCGCCGTTGATCTGGCCCGCCCGGTGCGACACGCTGCGATCCATGTCCTGATATTCGGGCACGTCGGTGCGGCTCTTGGGCGTGATCTGCACGAAGGTCACGCGGTCGTGCCAGTCCGGCTCCTTGCGCAGGAACTGGTCGTAGGCGTCCAGCCGGTTGGGGATGCCCTTGGAATAGTCCAGCCGGTCGACGCCGATGATGAGCTTGCGGCCCGAGAGGCTTTCGTCGAACGCCTTCACGAAGCGGGTGCGGCTCGCGTGCCGCGCCCGCCGCGCAAAGGCGCCGGTCTCGATGCCAACAGGGAAGGTGCCGAGGCGCACCCGCCGCCCGCCGATGTCGCAGCCGGTGCCGTCGGGCGTGGACTGGCCGCCGCGGGTCTCCAGATAGCGGGCGAAATTCTCCCGGTCGCCCTCGGTCTGGAAGCCCACGAGGTCGTAAGAGGCCAGCGCTCCCACCGTGTCGGCATGCTGCGGCAGGGCCTGGATGATGTCCGCCGGCGGCATGGGGATGTGCAGGAAGAAGCCGATGCGGTTGTTGTGGCCGCGCTCCCGCAGATATTTCGCCAGCGGCATCATGTGGTAGTCGTGGATCCACAGGATGTCGTCCGGGCGGATGATCTTCTCTAGGTGGTCCGCGAACATCCGGTTGACACGGATATAGCCGGAGAGGTCCGAGCGGTAGAATTCCGACAGGTCCACCCGGTAGTGCAGCACCGGCCACAGCACCCGGTTGGCGAAGCCGTTGTAATATTCCTGATAGTCCTCGTTGGTGAGGTCCACCACGGCATAGGTGACGCCGGCGTGCTTGGTCTCCTGCGGCGTATCGGAGGGGTCCGGCGCGATGCGCCCGCTCCAGCCGAACCAGATGCCGCCGCGATCCTTGAGCGCGGCGTTGACGGCGACGGCGAGGCCCCCTGCCGGCGCACCGGACTTCTGGGGGAGAGCCACTCGGTTCGATACGACCACGATGCGGGACACTGAGGTCACCTCCTTCGTTGTCGCGGCTCGGCCGCGAGGTGGGTGATGAGGGCACGGACCGAACGCGGGTCCGGCAAGAGTGCCTGAGCGCCGTCACGCGGCGTACCGACCGCGACCGCAATGCCGCCGGCCTGGTTCACCGCCCGGAAGCCCGCCTCGTCGGTGACGTCGTCGCCGATGAAGACGGGGCGGCGGCCGGCGAAGGGCGGGGCGGCCATGAAGCGGTCCACCGCCGCGCCCTTGTCGATGCCTTTACGGCGCACTTCGAACACGCAATGGCCGGGCATGATCTCGACGCCGGGCCGCTGGCCGACCACCTCGGTGATGGCGCGATTCAGTATAGGGGCGATCTCGGGGTGGGTGCGGTAATGTATTGCCACCGCGCATTCCTTGTCCTCGGCGAGGACGCCGCTGAACTCGGACGCGGTCGCGCGCAGTTCGCGGCGCAAATCCTCGTCGAGCCGGGCGGCCCGTTGCGAGGACAAGCCCGGCGCAAGCCGGATGTCGGCCCCATGGACTCCGGCGGCAGCGAACCGGCCGGCACCGAACAATTCGTCAAGCGAGGCGAGCGAGCGTCCGCTCACAAGCGCCAGCGCGCCCTGCGCGCGATCGGCGAGAGCCGCTAGCGCATCGGGCAAGCCGGGGGGCACCACGACTGCCTCTGGCCGGGCGGCGATGTCGATCAGCGTCCCATCCACGTCGAGGAAAAAAGCGTGAGTCGAGGGATCGAGAGCCACAAAGGCTCCCGGAATTTCTGAATCCGCAACGGGAAACGATGCTTTGGGCATGCCGGACACGAACTGGGCCTTCTCCGTTTCAGGTAAGATAACGCCGCCGCGCCGCCACGGTTCCCCCGCAGCTTCGACTCAATACCGCCACAGGGGCGCGCAAACAGCTTGGCTTCGGCTTGGTTCGACGGAACCGGAGCGGTTCGGCAGCGTTCGTCTCGGCGTTACGGGAGACAGCATATGTTCGGCATGCACAGGACTTCGACCGACGGGTTTTCCCGGCGCGTTGCGGCGTTGAGGGATGAGCTCGACCATCTCCAGTCGTCGTTCCACAAGCGGGAGCGCGAGTGGGGCCGCATGGCCTCCGATGTCGCGTCCGATGCGCATGACTGGGTGGCGGAGCGGGCGGAAGCCTTGCCCAGCCTGTCCCTGGACAATATTCGCCGACACCTGCCCGCAATGCCGCATCGCCCCTTCCGCTCGGAAACGTCGGCGGTGCCGGTCATCGTCGCGGCGGTGGCTGTGGGCGTCGGGGTGGGGTGCATGCTATATGCCGTAACGTCGTGCGGACGACGGTCCGCCCGCGGCAAGGCCCGCGATGGCGAGCGCAAGGCTGCTGCGCCCGTGGTCGAATAGTGTGGCGGGCCTGACGCCTCGGGCGGTCGGGCGCGCTGTTTCGCCCTCGTGTTCCCAGACGGGGCAGGGGGCAGGATGGATGTCCGGCATTGAGCCGGCAGGGCAAGGGAGAACGAGATGAAAGCGGCTCTCATGATTGGCGTGATGGCACTCGCCCTCGGCGGTTGCAGCGAATATTCGCGGCAGGATCGCGCGGTGGGTGGTGCTGCGATCGGCGCCGGTACCGGTGCGCTGATCGGTGCCGCCGCCACGGGCACCGGCACGGGCGCCCTCGTCGGCGGCCTCATCGGCGCGGGCACGGGTGCCATCATCGGCGCCGAGACGACCCCTCGCGCCTGCTGGGCGCGCGACGCCTACGGCAACCGCTATCGCGTGCAGTGCCCGTGATGTGCTGAGCCGCCACGCTCGGCGATGGCGGCACAGGACGACAAAAGGCGCCCTCAGGGGCGCCTTTTTTGTGCCTGCAGCAGGGCCGTTAGCGGCGCCTTTACCTTAGCAAACTATCACCAGACCCATCTCCAAGTGACTTCAGGGCGGCCCGGACCCCACCGGACCGCCCTGTTTTTTGTGCCGTCGGTCGGATGGATCAGACCGGGCCTCGGCCCCGGCGCATCAGTCCCATGACCGCGGAGATGAGGAACAGGATGATCGCGACGAAGAAGATGATCTTCGCGATTTCGATGGCCGTACCCGCGATGCCGCCGAAGCCCAGCACCGCGGCGATCAGCGCGACGATGAGAAAGGTAACTGCCCAGCTCAGCATGGCCGTATCTCCTTGCCTTGAATTGTCGAATGACGTGCGCCGCCGGCTGAAGACGCTTTTGATATCGCTCAGCTTTTGGCGTTGAAGTGTTACGCGGATTGTCAACTTCCCAATTGCACCGCTTGTTCCCGGTGAGGGCCGATTCCCGCGGACGTTGCGTCACGCCACGTTTCGAGTCACAGACGTGGAACAAATCCCCATCCCCCGCGTTTTCTCGGCGATCTGGAGACGCAGGAGGAGGCGCGGATGAGCGGATTGCGAAACGAACCCCTGTCGGGCGGCTCCGCCATGCGGAATACGGTCGCGCAAGCTAACGCACCGGAAGCCCATACGCCGGACGGCGAGGTTTTGCCCCCGGGCCTCGAGGCCACGCCGCACGGTTATGATCCTGTAGAATTCGGCCCCGGCGAGAGCCGGCGTGATTTTCCCCCGCGCCGCGAGCGGGTGGTTGACGAGGAGCGACGCCTGCTCAAGGAAATCCAGGCGGCCTTCGACGGCACCGAGAAGCGGCACGATGTGGACGACGGACCCGACGTGGACGCGGCAGGCCCGGAGACCGACCCGGACGGCGGGCACCTGTCGCGACTCTATCGTGACTGAGGCCCGCGCCCAGAACCATATTGCAACGTACGTGGACGTGTCCCATCCTGAGGCCGCCCGCGTCTGTCAGAAGACCCCAGCCATGCGATCGGCACGCTTTCAAGGTCCCCTCGACACCCCCATGACGACGCAGCATCAGAAAGAGGCAGGCGGCATGCGAACGCCTCACCGCCGCGACATCTCCGCCCGTCAGGATCTGCTGGGCCGCGAGCTGCGCCAACTGTTCGACGACTATACCCAGGAAGACATGCCGGACGAGCTGCAGAGCCTTGCCCAGCGTCTTCAGGCGGCCTTCGAGGGTCGCGATCCGGAATCCGACGCCGCAGATGGCGCCGCCTCCCCGGACGCCGAGGCCAAGGCCGAGCCCAAGAAGGACTGAGGTCGGGGGGAGGTTTCCCTCCTTCAGCCCGTGCCAGATTCAAGGGTCCCCGACCGGACGCTCGGCCGGTCTGCTTGCATTTCCGCCCCATTCGCGAACCCCATCCCTCCGCCGCGATATCGCGTAGCGTCAGGGCGTGGGGTTCTGTCTTTTCAAGGGGCTGCGGCTCCTTTTGCGGTATTTGGCGGCGCGCTTTAACCCCTTTGCAAGGCGGGCTCCGCAAGGTGGGGCAATGTCGCGCGACACGCCCCGCATCTTCCTCGCCCTCCTCCTTCTGGCCGGCGCCCTCTCGGGCTGTCGCTTCGGCCTGGAGGAGCGCGATTCGTGGCGCTCCGAGGCGGAGGAGCAGTGCCTTGCAGCCAAGGCGGTGGTTCCCTCCGTCTTCATGGAGCCGCTTCCCGCCACCCAGGGCCCCGGCGCCTGCGGCATGGACCATCCCTTCCGCGTGAGCGCGCTGGCGCAGGGGAATGTGGTGCTGGAGCCGGCCGGCAAGCTGGCCTGCCCGGTGATCTATCAGGTCGACATGTGGGTGCAGGACGTGGTGCAGCCGGCGGCGCTGGCGTGGTTCGGCCAGCCGGTCGTCGCCATCAGCCAGATGTCCGCCTATTCCTGCCGCGGCATGAACGGCGACCCCAATGCCAAGATTTCCGAGCATGCGTTCGGCAACGCGCTCGACATCGGCGGCTTCCGCATCGCGGACGGTCGCTGGATCACCGTGAAGAACGGCTGGAAGGGCACGCCGGAGGAGCGCGGCTTTCTGCTGCAGGTGCAGGCGGGGGCGTGCGAGCGCTTCACCACCGTGCTGGCGCCCGGCTCCAACATCTTCCACTACGACCACATCCATGTGGACCTGATGCGCCACGCCAAGGGGCGGACCATCTGCAAGCCGGCGCCGCGCCCGATGCCGGCCCCGCCCATGCCCACCAAGGCGCCGCCGATGGCCTCGGCCGAGCCGCGCGCGCCGGTGGCAGTGGCCCCGGTCTATGCCCCCGCGCCGCAGCAGGTCTCGGCCCCGGCGGAGCAGCCCTCCTTCTTCTCCACCCTGTTCGGCGGCGCGCGGGCCGCGCCGCAGCCCCAGCCGGCGCCGGTCGCCGCCGAGCCGCCGCCGCCTCTGCCGCCGGTCGAGGCCACGCGGGCGCCGCAGATCATTGCCTCGCCAGCACCGCCCCCGCCCGCCGGATACTCGCCGTCCAGCTATCCGCCCTCCAATTATCCGCCCTCGAACTATCCCCCCGGCGCCGTGAGCGGCGCCCCGGCGCCTGCCGCCGCGCGCGCCCCCGCGCCCCCGCCGGCGCAGCAGAAGGGCGGGCTGCCGCCGGGATGGCAGGTGGGGCCGCAGGGCATCCCCGTATCCTCCGCCGCGTCCAGCAATCCCGAGACCGGCTCCATCAAGCGCAAATATTACGCGGCGCCGATCCCGCAGCCCTCCACCATCCCCCTGCCCAAGGCCAAGGCCGGCGAGGACTGAGGTCATGAGCCTGCATCTCGCCGGCATCGACGGCTGCCGCGGCGGCTGGGTGGTCGCCCGATGGGACGGCGGCAGCCGGCTCGATCTGATCCGGGTGGCGCGGGTGGAGGCGCTATTCGACGCGCCGGATGCTCCTGCCATCGCCTGCGTGGACATGCCCATCGGCCTGCCGGAAACCGGCGAGATCGGCGGGCGCAGCGCGGAGCGGGCGGTACGCCCGCTGCTCGGCGCGCGGCAATCCTCGGTGTTCGCCGTGCCGGCACGGGCGGCGGTGATGGCCGGCATGGGGCCGGGGGATGAAAAGGCGCGCTTTGCCGCCGCCTGCGCCGCGGCGCTCGCGCATTCGAGCCCGCCGCGCAAGGTCTCCATCCAGTGCTTCAACCTCTTCCCCAAGATCGCCGAGCTGGACGAGCTGCTGCTGCGCCGAGCCGAGCTGCGGGACCGGCTGATCGAGTGCCACCCGGAAGTGTCGTTCCGCATCATGAACGGCGCGCCGCTCGAGCTGGCGAAGAAGGTGAAGAACCGGCCGCACCCGCCCGGCCTCGACCTGCGCATCGGCCTCCTCGCCCGGGCCGGCATGCCGGTCGATCTGCTCCAGGCGAGGACCGCGGCTGCGCTCGGCGCAGGGCTCGACGACCTCGTGGATGCCTGCGCCTGCGCCGTCACCGCGAAAAGAGTGTTCGAGGGCAAGGCCTTGCGCTTCCCCGACCCGCCGGAGCGCGATGCCTTCGGCCTGCCGGTGGCCATCACCGCCTGAGCCGCCTTCGATCTAAGTCGAATTCCGATCGCCCTGCGCGCCTCGCTATGCGCAAGAGATTGTCTCCACGACGGAATTGCCGACATGCCCGAAAACCGCATCCGCCTCTCGTCCTTGCGTGACAGGATCGTCCCGGCCGAGGAGGCCGCGGCGCTGATCGGCGACGGCATGATCGTGGGCATGAGCGGCTTCACCCGCGCCGGCGAGGCGAAGGCCGTGCCGATGGCGCTGGCCGCCCGCGCCAATGCGGCCCATGCGCGCGGCGAGCCGCTGCGCATCACCCTCATCACCGGCGCCTCGCTGGGCAACGACCTCGACAAGCAGATGGCGGAAGCCCACCTGCTCTCCCGCCGCATCCCGTTCCAGTCGGACCCGGCCCTGCGCAAGGCGATCAACGCTGGCGAGGTGATGTTCGTGGACCAGCATCTGTCCGAGACGGTGGAGCACCTGCGCACCAACCAGCTCGGCCCCATCGACGTGGCGGTGATCGAGGCGGTGGGCATCACCGCGTCCGGCGGCATCATTCCCACCACCTCGGTGGGCAATTCGGCCACCTTCGCCATCCTGGCGAAGAAGGTCATCGTCGAGATCAACCTCACCCAGCCGGAGGAGCTGGAAGGGCTGCACGACATCTACATCCCCACCCGCCGCCCGTTCCGCGAGCCGATCCCGGTGGTGACGCCGGAAAGCCGGGTGGGCCTGCCCTTCATTCCCATCGACCCGGAAAAGATCGCCGCCATCGTGGTGACGCGGAAGCTCGATTCCGCCTCGAACGTGCTGCCGCCGGACGCCGAGACCGCCGCCATCGCCGGCCATCTCATGGAGTTCCTGAAGCACGAGGTGAAGATCGGCCGCCTCACCAACCGGCTCCAGCCGCTGCAGGCCGGCATCGGCACCATCGCCAACGCGGTGATGCACGGCTTCATCGAGAGCCCGTTCGGCGACCTCACCATGTATTCCGAGGTGCTGCAGGATTCGACCTTCGACCTGTTCGACGCCGGCAAGTTGAATTTCGCGTCGGGCTCGTCCATCACCCTGTCCAAGGCGAAGTACGACCAGGTGATGCCGCGCATCACCGACTACAAGTCGCGCCTCATCCTGCGGCCGCAGGAGATCTCCAACCATCCCGAGATCATCCGCCGCCTCGGCCTCATCGGCATCAACACGGCGCTGGAATTCGACCTCTACGGCAACGTGAATTCCACCCATGTGGGCGGCACCCACATGATGAACGGCATCGGCGGCTCCGGCGATTTCGCCCGCAATGCCTATCTCTCGGTGTTCGTCACCAAGTCCATCGCCAAGGGTGGGGCGCTCTCCTCCGTGGTGCCCATGGTGAGCCATGTGGACCACACCGAGCACGACGTGGACATCCTCGTCACCGAGGTGGGCCTTGCGGACCTGCGCGAGCTGGCGCCGCGGGAGCGGGCGCGGGTCATCATCGCCAATTGCGTGCATCCGCTCTATCGCGATGCGCTGTCCGACTATTTCGAGCGGGCCACGGCGCGCGGCGGGCACACGCCGCACATCATCGAGGAGGCGCTCGCCTGGCACGTGCGGGCGCGGGAAGAGGGCACCATGCTCCCGGAAAAGACACGGAAGATCGCGTGAGCGCCACGGCGGCGTCACCGTGCCGCCGCCGCGAGGGGAACTAATCCGAAGCGCAGCCGTTCGTACGGTCACGAATCCGTGCTATCTCGCGACCGCGAAATTTTGCGTGCTGCGGAGGAATGGTCCCCATGTTCCCGACGCCGAAGCCGGTCCTGACGCCCAATACCTACGCCTACGAGTCCGAGCCCATGGTGAAGCCGACCGGCTTCCGGGAGTATGACGCCCGCTGGTTGTTCCAGAAGGAAATCAACCTGATGGGCGTGCAGGCCCTGGGCATGGGCCTGGGCACGCTGATGCACGAGATGGGCGTGAAGCCGGAGATCGTCACCGGCCACGACTTCCGCTCCTATTCCTCCTCCATCAAGCTGGCGCTGGTCTCCGGCCTCATGGCGGCGGGCATCAAGGTGCATGACATCGGCCTCGCCATGTCGCCCATGGCCTATTTCGCCCAGTTCGCCCTCGACGTGCCGGCGGTGGCCATGGTCACCGCCTCGCACAACGACAATGGCTGGACCGGCGTGAAGATGGGCGTGAACCGCCCGCTGACCTTCGGCCCGGATGAGATGACCCGGCTGAAGGAAATCGTGCTCGGCGCGAAGTTCGACCTCAAGGGCGGCGGCGCCTACGTGTTCGTCGAGAACTTCCCCGAGGTCTACATCAAGGACCTCACCGACCGGCCGAAGCTGAAGCACCCCATCAAGGCGGTGGTGGCCTGCGGCAACGGCACGGCCGGCGCCTTCGCCCCGAAGATCCTCGAGGCGCTGGGCGTCGAGGTGGTGCCGCTCGATACCGAGCTGGACCACACCTTCCCCAAGTACAATCCGAACCCCGAGGACATGGAGATGCTCCATGCCATGCGGGACGCGGTGCTGGAGCACAAGGCGGACGTGGCGCTCGGCTTCGACGGCGACGGCGACCGCTGCGGCGTGGTGGACAATACCGGCGAGGAGATCTTCGCCGACAAGGTGGGCGTGCTGCTCGCCCGCGACCTCGCCAAGATCTACCCCAACTCCACCTTCGTGGTCGACGTGAAGTCCACCGGCCTGTTCGCCACCGACCCCGAGCTCATCAAGCTCGGCGTGAAGGCGGACTATTGGAAGACCGGCCATTCCTACATGAAGCGCCGGGTGAACGAGACCGGCGCGCTCGTGGGCTTCGAGAAGTCCGGCCACTACTTCTTCAACAAGCCCGTGGGCCGCGGCTATGACGACGGCCTCGTCTCCGCCATCGCCGTGCTCGACATGCTGGACCGCAACCCCGGCAAGAAGCTCAGCGAGCTGCGCGAGGCGCTGCCCAAGACCTGGTCCTCGCCCACCATGTCCCCCCACTGCGCGGACGAAGCCAAGTATGGCGTCGTCGCCAAGGTGGTGGAGCATTACGAGAAGCTGGCTGCTGAAGGCGCCACCGTCACCGGCCAGAAGATCCGTGACCTCGTGACGGTGAACGGCGTGCGCGTCACCTGCGAGGACGGCTCCTGGGGCCTCTTGCGCGCCTCCTCCAACAAGCCCGAGCTTGTGGTGGTGGTGGAAAGCCCGGTCTCCGAAGCCCGCATGCGCGAGATGTTCAAGGAGATCGACGGCGTGCTGCGCCAGCACCCCGGCATCGGCGAATACAACCAGACGATCTGAGGCGGTATCGCGTGCCGTGGATCAGGCGGCCGGAGCCAATGGCTTCGCCCGCTCGATCCGCGCGCGCTCCTCGGGCGAGTTCAGTGTCTGCCACAGATCCGTCCGGCGCTGGACGTTCAGCCAGAAATCCGGGCTGTTGCCGAAGACGCGCGCGAGGATGAGCGCCGTCGCGGCCGTCACGGCGCGGCGATCGTTGCACAACTCGTTCACATGCTTCCGGGGAACACCCATGGCCTCCGCGAGCGCGGCCTGGGTGAGGCCGAGCGGGACCATGAATTCCTCGACGAGGATTTCGCCGACGCCCGCTGGCTTTCGCTTGGTCATCTTTCGCATGTGTCCCCTCAATGCGCCGTCGCGCCCTCCTGCGCGGCGCGGGGGATGATGGCGCCGCGGTGCATGATGACTTCGGCGGCGAGGCGGTGGCCGGCCTGGGCGGCGGCTTCGGGCGTCGCGCCGGCGATGCGGGCGGCGAGATAGCCGGCATTGAAGCTGTCGCCGGCCCCCGTGGTGTCGAGGGGGGAGACGGTGCGCTCCACCGGCACCTCCACGGTGCGCCCCTCGGCATGGACCAGCGCGCCGCCGGCCCCGTTCTTCACCACCACTTCGCTCACCCCGTAGGTGGTGATGCGCTCGATGGTGGCGGCGGGGGAGGCGTCACCCCACAGGGCCGCCTCGTCCTCGAAGGTGGGCAGCGCCATGCTGGAGCGCTTCAGCGCCTCGGCGAACACGGTGCGGGCGCGGGAGAGATCGCCGCCCCAGCCGCGCGGGCGGAAATTGCCGTCGAAGATGCGCCAGGCCGGCGGACCGCTGCGGCTGTCGCCGGCTCCGCCCGCCATTTCCAGCGCGGCGAGGAAGCGGCCGAGCCCCTGGTTGGAATAAAGCGACAGGGTGATGCCGGAATAATAGACCGCGCCCGCCCCCACCAGCGCCGCCGCCACCTCCTGCCAGCCGTCCGCCTCGAACAGGGCGCGGGCGGGGGAGGTGTCGCGCCAGTAATGGAAGCTGCGCTCGCCGGCGTCATCCGTGGTGATGAGATAGAGGCCGGGCACCTTGCCGCTGACGCGCGGGATCAGGTTCATGTCCACGCCTTCCGCCGCGCCGAGGGCGAGGATGTCGCCGGAGAAGGCATCGTCGCCGAGCGCGGTGGCATAGGCCACGTCCACGCCGGCCCGGGCGAGATAGACGGCGGTGTTGAAGGTGTCGCCGCCGAAGGCGAGGCCGAAGCGCCCGTCGGAACCGCGGGCGAGTTCCACCATCACCTCGCCCACACAGACCACTTTCGCCACGGCTGCCTCCGTTCCTGGTGCCCTGCGCCGGGCGCCGGACCCTAGAGCACGCGCCGGGCGGCTTGCAACGCAAGCGGACCGGATAACGCGTTCTCTTGCGCAAAGAGAGGCCGATTCACCGCTCCTGAGCCGGAATGGCTCATTCCACCGGCGGCGGCACCGGGTGGGTCCAGGTGCCGTCGCGCGGCTCGGGGCCGGTGGGGCCGGGCTTTGCGCCGTCCTTGGCGGCGTCGCCCTCCGGCCGCGGCGTCCCGTAGCGCGCCCTGAGATCAGCGGCGCGGCCGCGATTGGCGGCGATGAGGCAAAGCGAGCGCTGCTCGAAATTGCCGATGCCGCGCGGCCCCTCGAACGGCGCGACGCCCTGGCAGTCGAGATTGCGGAACAGGAGGAAGCGCGACTGCGCCTCGTCGAGCTGCGTCTTCCAGCGGGCGCGCTGGGTGCTCTGCAGGTCGGTGCGCGCTTCGATGACGGTGAAGGCGTTGGCCAGCTCCGCCTCCAGCGCCTGCTCGGACGTGCGGGTCACGTCATAAAGGCAGCGATTGTATTGCCCGCCCGACACCTTCTCGCGCGGGCAGGCGACGACGACCTTCCAGCGCTCCGGCGTCGCCGCGTCGCTGCCGGACGCGCGGGGTGGCTGGGGGCGCGCCGGGGACGGGCCCGGTGGCAGGTCCGCATCGGCCGGAACGGGCGGTTCCGGCGCGGGCTCCGGCAGAGCGGGAGCGACCATGGGGGCGGGACCGTCCGGCGGCGGGCGCGTCAGCACCAGCAGCACGGGCGAGAAGGCCAGCAGCACGAGGGCGAGGGCGAGAAGCGCCCGCCGCCCCGGTCGCCGCCGCGCCGCCCCCACGCCTCAGGCCACCTTGCGGTTGGCGGCGAGGAAATCGCCCATGCGGCCGAGCGCTGCGGTGATGTTCTCTCGCGAGGTGGCGTAGGAGAGGCGCAGGTAGCCCTCGCCATGGACGCCGAAATCCGGCCCGCCGATCACCGCCACGCCCGCTTCCTCCAGCAGGGCCGAGGCGAGCTTCTTGGCCGAGGTCCAGCCGGTGCCGGTGATGTTGGGGAAGGCGTAGAAGGCGCCCTTGGGCGTCGCGCAGGTGACGCCGGGCAGCGCGTTCAGCCCCTCCACCACCATGCGGCGGCGGGCGTCGAACTCGGCGGTCATGGCGAACACCGCATCCTGAGGACCTTCGAGCGCGGCGATGCCGGCATACTGTGTCGCGGCGTTGACGCAGGACCAGCAGTTCACCGCCAGCTTGCGCACCTGGTCGTAGAGGCTCTTCGGCCAGATGGAATAGCCGAGGCGCCAGCCGGTCATGGCATAGGTCTTGGACCAGCCGTTGAGCAGGATCAGCCGGTCGCGGATATCGGGATAGGCGAGGAGGGTGCGGTGTTCCTCCCCGTCGAAGAGGAAGCGGTCGTAGATCTCGTCCGACATGAGCGCGACGTGGGGATGGGCGGAAAGGCCCTTCACCAGCTTGTCGATCTCGGCGGCGGGGGTGACGCCGCCCGTGGGGTTGGCGGGCGAATTGATGATGAGGAGCCGCGTGCGCGGCGTGATGAGGGCAAGCGTCTCCTCGGCCGAGAAGGCGAAGCCGTTCTCCTCGCGGATCGGCACCGGGATGGGCGTCGCGCCGGTGTGCTCGATCATGGAGCGATAGATGGGAAAGCCGGGGTCGGGATAGAGGATCTCCGCGCCGGGCTCGCCGAACAGGCGGATGGCCGCATACATGGTGACCTTGCCGCCAGGCACGATCATCACGAGGTTCGGGTCCACCTCGACGCCGTAGCGGCGGTTCAGATCGCCGGCCACCGCCTCGCGCAGCGGCAGGATGCCGACGGAGGGGGTATAGCCGTGCTGGCCGTCGCGCAGCGCCTTCACCGCCGCCTCGACGATGTGGGCGGGCGTCTGGAAGTCGGGCTGACCGATGCCGAGATTGAGGATGGAGCGCCCCTCCGCCTGGAGCGCCGTGGCGCGGGCGAGGACGGCGAAGGCGTTCTCCTCGCCGATGCGGTCGAAGGCGGGATTGGTGGTGAGCATCGCCGGCAGCTCCTTGGGCGCGCGGCGTCTTGTGCGCCGCTTCCAGAGCGCGATCCGAGCAAATTGACCCAATTTGCTCGGTGAATCGCCCTCTGAACGTAGGGAAAGAGGACGCCTTGGATAGCACCGAAGGCCACGGGTGGGGAGTGGGGGAAAACCTGCTGCGACGCGCAAAGCGTGGCCATGGTCAGCATGTTACGAGAAAGCCAAGAGCCGAATCGGGAAACGTGCCCATGTCCCAATCGACCGCCTCCCCCTCGACCGCCCCCCTGCCATTCGAGGAAACCGAGATCGCCATCGTCGGTGCCGGCATTGTCGGCCTGTCGGTCGCCCATGTGCTGACGAGCCTCGGCATCTGTGTGCGCTGCTTCGATGCCGGCGCGGCGGGCGGTGCCCAGTCGGCCGGGGGCTCGCGCATCATGCGCGCGGCCTATAACGATCCGCGCATGCTCTGGCTCGCCCGCAAGGCCAGCACCGGCTGGGCGCGGTGGGAGGAGGAGGCCGGCCGCCCCCTCATCGAGCGCACCGGCTCCTTCCTCATCGTCTCCGAGGCCGAGGCGGAGCTGAAGCGCCTCGCCGGGCTCGACCTCAAGGTCCGCTTCGTCTCTCCCGCCGAGCAGGAAGAGCTTCTGCCGGTGCACCGCCCGTGGTCCCGGCCGGTGATCCTGGAGGAGGAGGCCGGCACCATCCGCGCCCGCGACAGCATCGAATGGCTTGCCGCGACGCTCGGCGATGCGCTGCACGAGCACACGCCGGTGCTGGGCCTCACCCAGCGCGCCGGGCATGTGCTGGTCTCCACCCGCAGTGCCATCTACCGCGCGCGACGCGTGCTGGTGGCGGCGGGGATGCAGACGCCCATGCTCTCCGGCGCCATGGGCGTGCGGGTGCCGCAGGTCTACAGCGTGCACCAGCGGCTGCTCTTCCCCATGACCGGCGATCTCGCGGCGCGGCCCATGGTCTCCTTCCGGGACAAGAGCGACCACCGCCACGGCGTGCTCTACACCTACGGCCTGCCGGCCCTGCATGACGGCCTGTTCGCCGTGGGTCTGGAGCCCAGTGACACCGACCGCAGCGGCGGCGGCCATCCCGACCAGGTGATCGAGCATACGCTGGCGCTGGCGGCCGAGACGCTGCCCGGCCTCGACACCTCGCGCTTCACCATCGAGAGCTGCGTCTCCACCTCGCTGGAGCATCCCGACGACGGCGCGCCGTGGGAATCCGAACGCCTCGAGGTGGTCAGGCGCGGCGCGGTGGACTTCTTCGCCGGCGGCCACCTCTTCAAGTTCGCCCCGGCGCTGGGCGAAATGCTCGCCGGCATGGTGCTGGGCGAGGAGGTGCCCGCTATGCTCCGTCCGGAGTAGGCGGCACCCCCGCCGACCGCCATCGGCAAAGCCGCGCAAAGCGGTGACGAAAAATCCCAGAAAACGCCCCCGAGGAAGCCCCATGCAACTGCCCGAGAATCCGTTCAAGCGCGCGATCCACGCCGGCACCCAGCAGATCGGCCTGTGGTGCGCCGTGCCCTCAAACTATGTCTCGGAGATCCTCGCCGGCGCGGGCTTCGACTGGCTGGTGCTGGACACCGAGCACGCGCCCAACGAGCTGCCCAATGTCTTCAACCAGCTCCAGTCCATGGTGGGCTACGGCACCCAGCCGGTGGTGCGGGTGCCGTGGAACGATGCGGTGACGCTGAAGCGCTTCCTCGACATCGGCACCCAGAGCTTCCTCATCCCCATGGTGCAGGATGCCGAGGAGGCGCGCGCGGCGGTGGCGGCGACGCGCTATCCGCCGGACGGCATCCGCGGCTATGCGGTGGCCTCCCGCGCCACCCGCTTCGGCCGCGTCAGTGATTACTTCACCCGCTATGCCGACGAGATGTGCGTGCTGGTGCAGGTGGAGACCATGGAAGCGCTGGAGAAGGTGGAGGAGATCGCCGCCGTGCCGGGCGTGGACGGCATCTTCATCGGCCCCGGCGACCTCTCCGCCTCCATGGGCCTTCTGCACCAGCCCACCCATCCCCGGGTGGTGGAAGCCATCGAGGACGGGCTGAGGCGCATCACCGCCGCCGGCAATCGCGGCGGCGTGCTGGTTGTGGGCGACGAGGCGCTGGCCCGCCGCTACATGGCGGCCGGCTCGGTGTTCACCGCCGTGGGGGTGGACGCCGCCTTGTTCGCCCGCAGCTCCGAGGCGCTGGCCAAGCAATACAAGGGCTGAGCTTTAATCCCGCAGCATCCGGCGGATGACCTTGCCGGTGGTGGTCAGCGGCAGCTCGTCCACGAACTGGATCTCGCGGGGATACTCGTAGGCCGCGAGGCGCGTGCGCACGAAGTCGCGGATTTCCGCCTCCAGCTCCGGCGTGGGCTCCACGCCGGGCATGGGCACGATGACCGCCTTGACGATCTCCGTGCGCAGCGGGTCCTTCTTGCCCACGGCGGCGGCCATGGCGACGGCGGGGTGCTTCAGAAGCACGTCCTCAATCTCCGCCGGGCCGATGCGATAGCCGGCGGAGGTGATGACGTCGTCGTCGCGGCCGAGGAAGTGGAAATAGCCCTCCTCGTCCCGCGTCGCGAGATCGCCGGTGAGGAGCCAGCCGTTCTTCACCTTGTCGGCGGTGGCCTCGGGGCGGTTCCAATAGCGCAGGAACATCACCGGGTCGGGCGTGTGCACGGCGATCTGGCCCATCTGGCCGGGCGGCAGGATGCGCCCGTCCTCGCCCAGCACCGCCACATCGTGGCCGGGCACCGCCTTGCCGGTGGCGCCCGCCTTGGCGACGCCCAGCGCGGCCGAGGAGCCGATGACATAGTTGCATTCGGTCTGGCCGTAGAATTCGTTCACCGGCACGCCGAGGGCCTCGCGGCCCCATTCGAACGTCTCCGCGCCCAGCGCCTCGCCGGCCGAGCCCACCGTGCGCAGGGCGAAACCGAACTTTTCGCGCGGGTTCTGCACCTGCCGCATCATGCGCAGCGCCGTGGGCGGGATGAAGACGTTGCGCACCTCGGCGCGCTTCATCAAGGCGAAGGCGGCTTCGGGATCGAACTTGCCGCGCGGCTGCGCCACCACCGGCACGCCCAGCGCCAGCGCCGGCAGCACGGTGTTCAGGAGCCCGCCGGCCCAGGCCCAGTCCGAGGGCGTCCACATGCGGTCGCCCGCCTGCCCGATGCCGTCATGGGTGAAGGTGACGCCGCTGACATGGGCGAACAGCACCCGGTGGCCATGCAGCGCGCCCTTGGGCTGGCCGGTGGTGCCGGAGGTGTAGATCATCAGCGCCGGATCGTCCGGGCCGGAAGCGATGGGAAGCGGGCGGTCGGAGGCCGCCTCCACCAGAGCGGAGAAGCCCATGGCGCCATCGCGCGCCCCATCCACATTGACCACGAGGTCCAGCGCTTCGGGCCGCGCGATGAGCTTGGCGAGGCCGGCATCGTCGGTGACGAGGGCGCGGGCGCCGGAATCCAGAAGGCGATAGGCGATGGCATCCACGCCGAACGCACCGGCCAGCGGCACCGCGATGGCGCCCATCTTGTAGACGGCGAGATGGGTGACGAGCACTTCCAGCGACTGGGGAAGGAGAATGGCTACCCGGTCGCCGGGCCCGATGCCCTGCGCGACGAGCGCATGGGCCAACTGGTTCGAGAGCCGCGCCAGCGCGCCGTAGGAAACGTGAGAGAAGCCGTTGCCGTCGGGCAGGAACAGCGCGGGACGGTCCGGATGCTGCGCCGCGATGGCGTCGCAGGCGTGGACCGCCATGTTGTAGCGCTCCGGCACCATCCAGAGGAAGGCGCGGCGTCGGCGCTCATATTCGCTGGATTGTGCGCCTGATCCCGATGCGCCCGTGCTGTGCGCAAGCATCCCGACCCGTGCCTTTCCGCCCCGCCCTTTTGTTGCGGCGCACGCTACAGGCTCGGACGCAGAAGGTCCACCCAGCCGTTAGCCGGGGTACCTCCATCAGGATTCGGGACGGGAGGAGGAAGGCCGGCGCGGCCGGGGGCTCAGCGCCGGACGCCTTCTTCCTGCATCAGGGCCTCGGTGGCGGCGATGGCGCCTTCCAGCTCGGAAATCTTGCGCAGCATGCCGTCGGAGGGGAGGGTAGAGCCCTTGGCTGCGGTGAGGACCAGCTCGCGCTGGGCCGCCTTGAGGCGATCGAGAAGGCTTGCGAGGTCAGCCTCGGCCTGTTGCGCCATGGTCGTGTTCAACTCCGGCATCGCTCCCAGGCCGAACCTGCGGAACGGAAACTGCAAAAACGGAAACGGCGCCGCGCTTGCGCCCGGCACCGCTGGTCGCATTGCTCCTCACCGCCGCCCGGAAGGACCGGCCGGCGGCGAAGGAATCTGCGAGATCAATCGGCGAGCTCGATGCCGCGGGCTTCCGGACCCTTGGGGCCCTGACCCACCTGCACCATCACGCGCTGGCCCTCGGCGAGGTCGCTGAGGCCGGAACGGGAGATGACGGTGACGTGCACGAACACGTCCTTGCCGCCGCCTTCCACCGCGATGAAGCCGAAGCCCTTCTCGGGGTTGTACCACTTCACGGTGCCCACGCGCTCTTCGGTGGGGCCGGTCGCGGCACGGGGGCCGCCACCCGAACGGGGAGCGCCGCCGAAGCCGCCGCCACCACCGCCGCCGAAGCCGCCGGGACGATCGCCGAAGCTGCGGCGGGCCGGAGCGGCTTCCGCAGTCGAGGTGTCGACTTCGAGCACTTCAGTGACCTGACGGCCCTTCTGGCCCTGGCCAACGCGCACCGACAGCTTGGAGCCGGGGGGCACGCTTTCCTGGCCGGCGGCCTCGAGGGCACGGGCGTGCAGGAACACGTCACCCGAACCGTCGGACAGCTCGACGAAGCCGAAACCCTTCTCAGGGTTGAACCACTTCACGGTGGCGTCGATGGGCGGGCCAGACGGGGCGGGGGCGCTGAAGCTGCTGCTGGGCGAGGAAAAGGGGCGGTCCCCTCCGAAGCCGCGGTCACGCGGCGGCGCAAAATCGTCGTCAAAGCCACGGCGGCGCGGCTCTCGGAAGTCTCGGTTACGGCTCATGTGTATTTCCGTTGAGGTCAGTCGCCAATTTTGGCTTAGGGCCATCCACCACTGCCGGACAATGATGCGTTTCTTCGTGCCACACTTTAACTTGCACGCTTCGGGCGTATTAAATTCCGCCTTCGCACAACGCCTGTTCCAGCCACCCGCGTCTCGCCTCGCAGCCTATATGACAGGTCGGAAAACGTACCCACACACTCGGGCGCACGGCCCCGACCAACATGCAGACTAACACATCTCAGCCGCTTTGGTACATGAATGTTGGGCGACGGCGCCGCTTGATTGTTGCGCAGCATTTCGTGGGGGTTCCTCGGCCCGCCGGACCCGTCCGTTCCGCAGGTGACGGCTGCCCGCCGCGGCGACGCGAAGACTTCTAGTTCGATTGTACCTCGTTCTATTTTGCGGCAGTGCATCTATTCATGAACGCCCTGCCGCCTGTGCCGAAGGAGGCCGCCATGGCCGAGGCCGCCGCATCGTCATCCGCCGATCCGCAGACCGCGCCCCCTCCGCACGGACACGGCGCGGCCGTCGCCTACGAGATGCCGCTGGCGGACGTGCCGGTCTCCCCCGCGACGCTGGACCTGCTGGAGACGCGCCGCTCTTTGCCGCTGCGCGCGCTGCTCGAACCCGGCCCGACGCCGCAGGAGCTGGACCGCATGCTCGCCATCGCCGCCCGGGTGCCGGACCATGGCCGGCTGGTGCCGTGGCGCTTCATCGTCATCGAGGGAGAGGCGCGGGAGGTGGCCGGGGCGCGGCTCGATGCGCTCTATGCCGCGCAGAATCCGGGCCTCGCGCCGGACAAGGCGCGCATGTGGCGGGACTATCTGATGCGGGCGCCGGTGACGGTGGTGGTGGTCAGCCGGGCGGACCCGTCCGCCAAGATCCCGGAGCTGAACCAGATTCTCTCCGCCGGGGCGGCCGCGATGAACCTGGTGGTGGCGGCGACGGCGCTGGGCTTCTCGGCGCTGTGGCTGCTGAAATGGCCGGGGCGCGACCCTGCGGCGGCGGCCCTGCTCGGCGTCGGGGTGGGGGAGAAAGTGGCCGGCTTCATCCATATCGGCCGGCCGGCGACGCGCCCGGACGACCGGCCGCGACCGGCACTCGCCGACGTGGTGACGCGCTGGCAGCCGTGAGGCGGCTCAGGTCAGCGACATCTCCACCTGATAGGCGCGGCGGAAATATTTCACCGTGATGTAGAGCGCGGCGATGCTGAACAGCCCCATCAGGGCATACTCGCCGATGTCGCCGAGGTGCATCAGGCCGGCCAGCGCCCAGCCGGCGGCAATGGCGGTGGCGAAAGCCTCGGTGGCGACCAGCGTGGTGGCGCTCACCACGGTGAACAGGCTGCCGCCCCCCGTCTTGCCCACACCCGAACCCGCCATTCCAGTCTCCCGATACCGTTCGGCGCGATCCCGCCAAACCGCGCGGCGGGCGTCGGACGCTGGAGTCTTTCGCCGGCCGCTGCTCTATATGGGGCGGAAACTGCGCTGGGCGCGTCGCCGGGTCAAGTCCGGCCGCCCCGGTCCCTCTCCCGCTTTGCCCCGAGGACCCTCATGCTGGCCGCCGAAGAGTATGAAAGCACCCACGCCGCCCGTGGCATCGTCGCCGCGCCGCATCACCTCGCCGCCACGGCCGGGCAGGAGGTGCTGGCGGAGGGCGGCAACGCCATCGAGGCGATGATCGCGGCGGCGGCGGCCATCGCGGTGGTCTATCCGCACATGAACCATGTGGGCGGCGACGGCTTCTGGCTCATCCGCGAGCCGTCCGGGCGGGTGCGCTACATCGAGGCGTGCGGCTTCGCCGGCAGCCTCGCCACCATCGCCCGCTACCACGACCTCGGCTTCGAGACGATTCCCACCCGTGGCCCGAACGCCGCCGTCACCGTGCCCGGCGCGGTGGGCGGCTGGGGAATGGCGCTCGACGCGGCGCGCGGCCATGGCGGGCGGATGACCCTGCGTCGGCTGCTGGAGCCGGCCATCCGCTACGCCCGCGAGGGTGTGCCGGTGACGCGCTCCCAGACGCGGCTCACCCAGGAGAAGAAGGCGGATCTGGAGAGCGTGCCCGGCTTCGCCGAGGTGTTCCTGCTGGGCGGCGCCGTGCCGGAAGAGGGCTCGCTGCAGCGCCAGCCGCGCCTTGCCGATACGCTGGACCACCTCGCCGCCGCCGGCCTCGCCGATTTCTACCGGGGCGACGTGGGCCGCGAGATGGCATCGGACCTCGAACGCATCGGCAGCCCGGTCACCCGCGCCGATCTCGAGCGCTACACCGCCCGCGAGCGTCCGCCGTTGGAGATGAAGATCGGCGGCGCCCGCCTGTTCAACGCCCCGCCGCCGACGCAGGGCCTCGCCTCCCTCCTCATCCTCGGCCTGTTCGACCAGCTCAAGGTGGCGCGGGCGGAGACGTTCGAGCACATCCATGGCTTGGTGGAGGCCACCAAGCGCGCCTTCCTGGTGCGCCAGCAGGTGGTGTGCGATCCCGAGCACCTGCCCTACGATCCCGCCTCCTTCCTCGAGCCCAAGGCGGTGGCTCAGCGGGCGGCGAAGATCGACATGGGGCGGGCGCTGGCCTGGCCGCACGAGGCGAAGCCCGGCGATACCATCTGGATGGGCGCTGCCGACGCCTCTGGACTGGCGGTGTCCTACATCCAGTCCATCTATTTCGAGTTCGGCTCGGGCTGCGTGCTGCCCTCCACCGGCGTGCTGATGCAGAATCGCGGCGTCAGCTTCGCCCTCGACCGCAAGTCGCTCAACCCGCTGATGCCCGGCCGGCGGCCGTTCCACACCCTCAACCCGGCCCTCGCGGAACTCGCCGACGGGCGCATCCTCGCCTATGGCACCATGGGCGGAGAGGGCCAGCCGCAGACGCAGGCAGCGGTGTTCACCCGCCACGCCATGTTCGACGTGCCGCTGGGCGAGGCCATCGCCCGGCCGCGCTGGCTGCTAGGCCGCACCTGGGGCGACCAGGAGACCAATCTGAAGCTGGAATCGCGCTTTGACGGCAATATCGTAGATCGCCTCCTGTCCGTGGGTCACGAGCTGGTGGTTCTGCCGGAAGCCTATTCCGACACCATGGGCCATGCCGGCGGCGTGGTGATCCACACCAGCGGACAGCTCGAAGGCGCCCACGATCCCCGCGCCGACGGCGGGGCGGCGGGCGTCTGACAGCTTGAGCTTGACGCCCGGCGCGGCGCGCGACGAGCATGCCGCCAACACCAACACGGGAGAGCGGCGCCGATGATCGGACGGGGGATGGTCGGGCGCGGGGCGATCGGGCGGCGTTCGCTCATGAAGGGCCTCTCCGGGCTCGGCCTGACGGCTCTGGCCGCCGGCCGTGCCCGTGCGGCGGGGGAGCAGTCCTACACCGGCGAGCCCCCCACCCACGGGCCGGTCCAGCTCACCTCCGAGCGCGTGCTGGGGCAGAGCGCCATCCCGGTCTACCGCTACCGCGTGGTCAAGGTGCATCCGCACGATACCTCGTCCTATACGGAAGGCTTCGTGCTGGAGGGCGGCAGCATCTATGAGGGCACCGGCCTCTACGGCCGCTCCCGCCTGATCGAGTGGGATCTGGCGAGCGGCCGGGTGCTGCGCGAGCGGGCGCTGGACCCCAACGTCTTCGGTGAGGGCGTGACGGTGATGGGCGAGCGCATCTACCAGCTCACCTATCTGGACAATCACGCCTACGTCTATGACCGCAGGACGTTCGAGCAGATCGGTGCCTTCCGCTATACCGAGCAGGGGTGGGGGATGACCCATGACGGCACCCACCTCATCACCAGCAACGGCTCGTCCTCCATCGTCTTCCGAGATCCCGCAACCTTCGAGCGGGTGCGCACCATCTTCGTCTCCGACGCGGTGGCGCCGCTGGGCTTCCTCAACGAGCTGGAATATGCGGACGGCAAGCTCTACGCCAATGTCTGGCAGAGCCATTTCATCGCCATCATCGATCCCGTGGACGGCAGGATGCTCGGCTGGATCGACCTGTCCGGCCTCAATCCGGATCCGGCGAAGCTCGTCTATCCCTACGTGCTGAACGGCATCGCCTTCGACAAGGCCACCGGCCACCTGCTGGTCACCGGCAAGTGCTGGCCGCATGTGTGGGAGATCGCGCTGGAATTGCGCTGAGGCCGGAAGCCCTTGGGCCGGGGCAGGGTCGTTGGCCTGGTCCTGACATGAGTCCGGCTGCCGTCCGGGGAAGACGACAGCCGGGGAGCTTCGGCTGCGCCGGCGGGCAGGGCCCGCGGCGCCGCACGGGTCACAGCCCGACGCAGATCGCGCCGCTGCTGGGTCTTGACGTCAACTTGACCTCCTTGCTCGGTGCCGCGCTCGCAGCCCGGCCTTCGCGCCCGCAGGTGCTGGCGCGCCGGACCCCGGCGGGGCTTTCTTGATCTTGCTTGGGATGTTGCCGATCGCGGGCTTTGGGGAGCGGACTTTGGGGGAGCATGAGACGTCTCCATGCCGACGCCCCCGCCTGCTCAGCGTTGCCATCATAGCGTGCCGGCAGGCCGCGTACACCCCACCGGGCTGCCCGCGCGAAAACTTGATCCGGGCCGGCGTAGGGTGCGGTCGTCCGCAGGGACAGTCGTGCGCACAAAAAACCCGGCCGAAGCCGGGTGCGTCATCTCCAAAAAAGAACCCGGCCGAAGCCGGGTTCCTGTCGCTCGCCGTGTAAAACTTTGAGGTCTGGACGCTCAGGCAGCCTCGTCGGCTTCCATGTCCTGGTCGAGATCGGCTTCGTCCGCCACCTTGGCGGCGCCGCGGCGCGGGCCCTTGAGCAGGTTCTGCTCGATGAGCTTCACGGCCTCGGTCTCGGTGATGTTCTGCACCGCCGACAGCTCGCGAGCCATGCGGTCGAGGGCGGCTTCGTAGAGCTGGCGCTCGGAATAGGACTGCTCGGGCTGGGCCTCGGAGCGGTAGAGGTCGCGCACCACCTCGGAAATGGCGACGAGGTCGCCGGAATTGATCTTGGCTTCGTATTCCTGCGCGCGGCGGCTCCACATGGTGCGCTTGACGCGGGCGCGACCCTGCAGGGTCTCGAGCGACTTCTCGACGATGTTGGTCTCGGAGAGCTTGCGCATGCCGACGCTGGCGATCTTGGCGAGGGGCACCCGCAGCGTCATCTTGTCTTTTTCAAACGAGATCACGAAGAGTTCGAGCTTGAAACCGGCGACTTCCTGTTCCTCGATGGCCATGATACGGCCAACACCATGGGACGGGTAAACAATGTGCTCGCCCGTCTTGAAGCCGAGACGGGCCTGCGCGTTCTTCTTTGCCGACATGCTCTTGACACTCCTGATCCGGCCCTGGAAAACCGGGGCCGAACCTGTTGATGCGCAAGCCGGCCGGTCCGGTCCCGGTACGGCGCACACCTTCAGCTGCGGATATGGGTCGCGGCCGGAACGCCCGCCACCCCGCTCTGCCAGACGATGCACAGACAGCCAGTCGCCGCGCCGCAGGAAGTCGGCCGGCACAATATTCTCGCCCCTTTGTTCCCGAGAATGCGCCCAGGATATGCGCGAACACATTGCGGGCGCGATGTGGCTGGTGGTGGAAGCAATCGACTGTAAAGTCACGTATATCACATTTTTTGTCGGAATCAAAGCGCGCGTGTCGCCAACCTTACCTTCGGCGGTATGGGGCCGCGACTTGCGCGACGACTATGCCTCCACCGCACGCCGACTTGCGGGACGTTGTACGGCGCCGCTTTGCGCAGCGTCGCACATGGGTCATATAAGCATTTCTTTATATCCTTATTGCCCGCTCCGACCCGCCATGCTATTGGGCAGGCCACGATTGGCGGCCCGCACTGTGCCGCCCTGAGCCGATCTCAAGCGGAGCGATCCATGAGCAACGATTACGTGGTGAAGGACATCAACCTCGCGGACTGGGGCCGCAAGGAACTGGACATCGCCGAGATCGAGATGCCCGGCCTGATGGCCACCCGCGCCGAATACGGTCCCTCGCAGCCGCTCAAGGGCGCCCGCATCGCCGGCTCCCTGCACATGACCATCCAGACCGGCGTGCTCATCGAGACGCTGAAGGCGCTGGGCGCCGACGTGCGCTGGGCCTCGTGCAACATCTACTCCACCCAGGATCACGCCGCCGCCGCCATCGCGGCCGCCGGCACCCCGGTCTTCGCCATCAAGGGCGAGACGCTGGAGGAATACTGGGAGTACACCCACCGCATCTTCGAGTGGGCGGACGGCGGCACCCCCAACATGATCCTCGACGACGGCGGCGACGCGACGCTGCTCGTCCACCTCGGCAAGCGCGCGGAAGAGGGCGACACCGCCTTCCTCGATGGCGCCACCAACGAGGAGGAGGAAGTCCTTTTCGCCGCCATCAAGCGCCGCCTGAAGCACAAGCCCGGCTGGTACTCGCAGCTCGCCAAGAACATCCAGGGCGTGACCGAGGAGACCACCACGGGCGTGCATCGCCTCTACGAGATGCAGAAGAAGGGCACGCTGCTGTGGCCCGCCATCAACGTGAACGACAGCGTCACCAAGTCGAAGTTCGACAACCTGTACGGCTGCCGTGAATCGCTGGTGGACGGCATCCGCCGCGGCACCGACGTGATGATGGCCGGCAAGGTGGCCATGGTCGCGGGCTTCGGCGACGTGGGCAAGGGCTCGGCGGCCTCGCTGCGCAATGCCGGCTGCCGCGTGATGGTGTCCGAGGTCGATCCCATCTGCGCCCTGCAGGCGGCGATGGAAGGCTATGAGGTCGTCACCATGGAAGAGGCGGCGCCCCGCGCCGACATCTTCGTGACCGCCACCGGCAACGTGGACGTCATCACCGTGGAGCACATGCGGGCCATGAAGGACCGCGCCATCGTGTGCAACATCGGCCACTTCGACAGCGAGATCCAGGTCGCCGCGCTGAAGAACTTCAAGTGGCACAATGTGAAGCCGCAGGTGGACGAGGTCGAGTTCGCCGACGGCAAGCGCATCATCCTCCTGTCCGAGGGGCGCCTCGTGAACCTCGGCAACGCCACCGGCCATCCGAGCTTCGTGATGTCGGCGTCCTTCACCAACCAGACGCTGGCGCAGATCGAGCTGTTCACCAAGCCCGGTCACTACGACAAGAAGGTCTACACCCTGCCGAAGGCGCTGGACGAGAAGGTGGCGGCGCTCCACCTCGACAAGATCGGCGTGAAGCTCACCCGCCTCACCGATCAGCAGTCCGCCTATATCGGCGTGGCGCAGCAGGGCCCGTTCAAGCCCGAGCACTACCGCTACTGATCGCGGCGCGCCGCCGTCCCAGTCCCGTGAACGCCGGCCCGAGTGGCCGGCGTTCTGCGTTTTCGGGCCTCGCACAGGGTCCGTGTGGCACCGCATTGTGTTCACCTGCGAACGGGGATAGGTGTTGGGGACCCGCAACGCGCGGGGAAGCCGGTTCCGTGATCGCCATGCGGCGGGGTGTCGGAACGGATCGATCCGGGGCATACCGCGCTCCGGGGCGAAGGCTTCCGGCGTCGAGCGGGGGCGGGTTCGGGCCTCGGGACGATCGGGGCGGAGACCTGCAGCGGGGCATGTGCGGGGGCTGGTTGCGGGGGCTTGGCCTTGGACGGTTACGTGCGACGCTCGCGAGGCGCCTTCCTGCGCGATGCATCCGACTGCGATGCCCATTCTCCCGCCGGCCGGAGCGCCGGTCGCGGTTCGTCACGCTCATCCCTGACGTTCGCGCCCGGCTGAGAGGCAGCCGCCCTTCATGTCCACGAGCTTTTCCCGCGACCGTTCGCGCACCCTGCCGTTCGCTGCGGAGATCGGCGCCCTCGGCGTCGTCTTCGGCGACATCGGCACCAGCCCCCTCTACGCCCTCAAGCAGGGCGTGCTGGCGGTGGGCGGCACCAATTTCATCGGCGCCGACGTGCTCGGCCTGCTATCCCTCATCACCTGGAGCATCATCCTCTCCGTCACGGTGAAATACGTGATGCTGGTGCTGCGGGCGGACAATGACGGCGAAGGCGGCATCCTTGCCCTCGTGACGCTGCTCGATCTCCATCGCAGCGCCATCGGCCTGAGATGGTACCTGCTTGCGGCCGGCCTCCTTGGCGCGGCCATGCTCATCGGCGACGGCGTGCTCACCCCGGCCATCTCCGTGCTCTCGGCCATCGAGGGCCTTCAGGTCATCTCGCCGGAGCTGGAGCACTGGGTGGTGGCGCTCACCTGCCTAGTGCTGCTCGCCATCTTCTTCTCCCAGCGCCTCGGCACCGAGCGCATCGCCTCCTTCTTCGGCCCGGTGATGCTGCTGTGGTTCGGTTCGCTGGCCGCGCTCGGCGTCTACGGCATCCTGCAGGCGCCGCAGGTGATTGCGGGCCTCGATCCGCGCCATGGCATCATGCTGATGGTCCAGCATCCCGGCCTTGCCGGCGTCATCCTCGGTGCCTGCTTCCTGGCGGTGACGGGCGGTGAGGCGCTCTATGCGGACCTCGGCCATTTCGGCCGGCCGGTGATCGCGCGGGCCTGGCTGTTCGTGGCCATGCCGGCGCTGCTGCTCAACTATTTCGGGCAGGGCGCGATCCTGCTGGTGGACCCGAGCGCGGTCCGCAATCCCTTCTACGACCTGTGCCCCGACATGTTCGACGTGCCGCTGCTGTTCCTTGCCACGGCGGCCACGGTGATTGCCTCGCAATCCATCATCACCGGCGTGTTCTCGCTGGCGAAGCAGGCCATCGAGCTGGGCTACCTGCCGCCCATGCGCATCCGCTACACCTCCGAGCACAACGAGCAGCACATCTATGTGGGCCGGTTGAACTGGCTGCTGATGATCGCCTGCATCGCCGTGGTGCTGGGCTTCGAGGCGTCCGAGAAACTCGCCTCGGCCTACGGCATCGCGGTGGCGTTCGCCATGGTGACGACCTCCATCCTGTTCATCGCCCAGGTGAAGCGGGCGTGGGGCTGGCCCTCCTTCGCGGTGTGGGCCATGGCCGCCGGCCTGCTGACGGTGGATTTCGCCTTCGCCTCCGCCAACATGACCAAGATCCATGACGGCGGCTGGCTGCCGCTCTCGATTGCCGCGGTCATCATCTTCGTGATGGTCAGCTGGCGCCGTGGCCTTGAGGCGGTGGTGGCCCAGCAGGTGCGCTTTACCGAGCCTCTGGACAATTTCGTCGCCCGCAAGGACCGGGTGAACGATGTCGAGGCGCCGCGCACTGCCATCTTTCTGTCTCGTGCAGGTGCGATGACGCCTGTGGCCCTTTCCCGAATGGCAGACCTGCTGAAGGTCCGGTTCGAGAAGGCCGTGATCGTCTCGGTCTGGATCGCCGCCCGCCCCAGGGTGTCGGTGGAGGACCGGGTCAAGGTGACCACCCTCAACGAGGGGTTCGTGCGGGTCGATCTGCGCTTCGGCTACATGCAGCAGATCGACGTGCCGTCTGTGCTGGGTCCGGCGCTGAGTGCGCGGGGCATCGATCCGGATGCGGCGATCTACGTGATCGGCCACGAGCGGATCATCCCGCCCGACGAGGTCATCAAGCTGAGGGACGTGGTCGCCCACGTCTTCGCGTTCCTCGCGCGCAATGCCGAGCGTTCGGTCGACCGGTTCGGCCTGCCGCGCGCCCGGACGGTGGAGATCGGCTATCCGGTGAAGCTCTGAGCATCCGCTCCGGCACCGGCGGCCAGTCCGATCCCAGCCTTAGGCAGGGCTTACAGTGTATCACGAACCCCAAGACGGCCTGGCTTCGAACGACGCTCCGCAAAAAAACGCTCCCCATAGGGCAGGGGAGCAAACTACAACAGGGGCGTCCGAGGTCGTCGCGGGCGGGGGGAACGGTGACGATATGGGTACGCGCACTTTCGCGGTGAGAGTATCGACGTTCTTCAAGGAGCGGGTGGGCCTGCACGGCCTCGGCTTCATCCTGAGCCTGATCGTGATTGGCTTCGCGGCGGTCGTGCTCTACCGGATGTTGCACAACCTCAAATGGTCGGATGTGCTGGATGCCCTGCGCGAGAAGAACCCGCGCGACGTGGCCATCGCCTTCTTCCTGGTGGCCGGCGCCTATCTGACGCTCACCTTCTATGACTGGTTCGCCCTGCGCACCATCGGCAAGGGCCACGTGCCCTACCGCACCGCCGCGCTGGCCGGCTTCTGCTCCTATTCGGTGGGGCACAATGTGGGCTTCACCGTCTTCACCGGCGGCTCGGTGCGCTACCGCATCTATTCGGCCTGGGGTCTCGGCGCCATCGACGTGGCGAAGATCTGCTTCGTGGCCGGCCTGACCTTCTGGCTCGGCAACATCGCGGTGCTCGGCCTCGGCATCACGCTGCATCCCGAGGCGGCCACCGCCGTGGACCAGCTGCCGCCCTTCGTGAACCGGCTGATCGGCGTCGGCGCCTTGTGCGCGCTGGTGGCCTACATCACCTGGGTGTCGCTGGCGCCGCGCACCATCGGCCGCTCGAGCTGGTTCGTCACGCTGCCGCGCGGCCCCACCACGCTGCTGCAGGTGGGCATCGGCATCCTCGACCTCAGCCTGTGCGCCGCCGCCATGTACATGCTGATGCCGGCCTCGCCCTATATCGACCCCATCAGCCTCGCGGTCATCTTCGTCACCGCCACCCTGCTCGGCTTCGCCAGCCACGCGCCGGGCGGGCTGGGTGTGTTCGATGCGGCGCTGCTCGTGGCGCTGCCGCAGTTCGACAAGGCGGAGCTTCTGGGCGCGCTGCTGGTGTTCCGGCTGTTCTACTACATCGTGCCCTTCGCCTTCGCCTTGACCCTGCTCGGCGCCCGCGAGCTGGGCCTGCGCATCGCCGGCAAGGAGCGGGCCGCCGCCGAGAAGGCCGAGGCCGAGGCCCGCGCGGCGGTGTCCAAGACGCCTGCGGAATAAGACCCGCAGAACCGGCTCCGGCGCCGTGCGGCGGAGCCGTCCGCCACCGTGTCGCGACGCCCATCGCGCCCGCCTTCGACACCGTCCGCCTCACGGCCGCGATCCGCGCGGCGCAGCAGCAGGTGCCGGGTTACATCTGTCGCGCCCTCTGTTTCGGCTGAACCGCGGAGACACACCTGGAGCTGTTTCCGGGCTCGTGAGGGCCTTCCGCCGCATCGGGCCATTCTCCTCCCTTGCACCATGACGGTCGGCATGGCACAGGCGAAAGGAGCCCCGAGCCAGGAAACAGAGGCATGTTCCGCACCCTCTCCGACTTCATCTCCGACATCACCGGGGGCCATCGCGAGGCCGCCGCCTTTGACGAGAGCGACTATCGCCTCGCCGCCGCGGCGCTTTTGGTCCACGTCATGTCCATCGACGGGGCGGTGACGCCGGAAGAGCGGGACGTGCTCAAGACCATCCTCGCCGGCCGCTTCGCCCTCGACGAGGCCGAGACCGAGCAGCTGGTGGAGCTGGCCATCGCCAAGGATGCCGAGGCGGTGGACCTCTACGCCTTCACCAGCGTGCTCAACCGGGCGCTGGACGAGGAAGGGCGCCTGCGCATCGTCGAGATGATGTTCGAGGTGGCCTATGCGGACGGCGGCCTCTCCGAGTTCGAGGACAATCTCGTCTGGCGCGCCGCCGAGCTTCTGAATGTCGGCTCCCGCGACCGCATCCGCATCCGTCGCGAGGTGCGCGAGGAGACCGAAGGCGGCGACACGCCGGTCTGAGGCGCGCCCGCCGTGGACCAACCCCCGGAACAGGGCGCAGGCACGCTGCTGGTCGTGCTCCATCAGGAGCGCTCCACGCCCGGCCGCGTGGGCGAGCGCCTGAAGGCGCGCGGCTTCCAGCTCGACGTCCGCCGTCCGGCGCTGGGCGATCCGCTGCCGGACACCTTCGCGCGCCATGCCGGCCTCCTCGTCTTCGGCGGCCCCATGAGCGCCAATGACGAGAGCGACTTCATCCGCGCCGAAACCCGCCTGATGGAGCGGGCGCTGGCGGCGGACCTGCCCACCCTCGGCATCTGCCTCGGCGCCCAGATCATGGCCCGGGCGCTGGGGGGGCAGGTGGCGCCCCACGCCGAGGGCGTCTGCGAGATGGGCTACTACCCGCTCCGCGCCACCGAGGCCGGCGCCGCGCTGATGCCGTGGCCCAGCCATGTCTACCACTGGCACACCGAGGGCTTCGACGTGCCCCCCGGCGCCGACCTGCTCGCCACCGGCACCGTCTTCCCCAATCAGGCCTTCCGGGCGGGGGCCGCCTGGGGCGTCCAGTTCCACCCCGAGGTGACCCGGGAGATGATGGTGACCTGGATCGAGCGCGGCGCCCACCGCTTCAGCCGGAAGGGCGCCCAGCCGGGGGACGCCCACCTCGCCGGATGGGCGCTTCATGACGGTGCGGTGATGACCTGGCTCGACGCATTCCTCGCCACCATCTTCGCCACGGGGGAAGAGGCCGGGATCGCGACCGCGCTCGACGATGAAAGCGGTATCTGAGGGGGTGTCAGCAGCTGACAGTGCCTGATGGCACCGATACCCCCACTGAATCGATGCTGAACCTTAGCGATTCTCCTGTAGTGTGGGCCGAGCCGGCCGGCTGTCACAGGCATCTCACCTCTCTTCGCTAGCCTGAGGCGAAAAATCCCCGAGGGAGCATCGCCTATGGACGCCCGCACGCCTTTTCCCGCCATCCGGGGTATCGGATATTCCGTGCGCACCACGTCGCCGGAATTCGACGACCTGCCCGCCGCCCTCGACGAGGCCGAGCGCCTGGGCGTTGATTTCGTTGAGCTTCCCGCCTTCAGCTGGACGCTGGTGGTGGATGGCCGGGTGCTGCAGGACCGCCTCGACCGGCTGGTCGCCGCCACCCGCGACCGCCCCTTCGGCTATACCGTGCACGGGCCGTTGGCCATCAACCTCATGGGCCCCAAGGAGCGCCTGCCCCGTCACGAGGCGCTGCTGGACGCCATGATCCACATCGCCGGCAGCCTTGCCGCCCCCCACCTGGTCCTCCACTCCGGCTGCGTGCGGGGCGACGACGATGTGGCCATGGCCTATGAGCGGCAGCGCCATGCCCTGCTGCGGGCCGGCGACAAGGCCGGCGCGGCGGGCGTAACCCTTTGCGTTGAAAACATCTTCCGCTACGAGACCATGCGCGAGACGGCGCTGCCCTCGCGCCTCGCCGGCGAGCTGGACGCCATCGATCACCCCCACGTCCGCGCGACGCTGGACGTCAGCCACGCCCTGCTGCGCGCCACCGACGCGCGGGTGGATTTCGCCGCCGAGATCGCCGCCCTCGCCCCCTTCGCCCGCCATGTCCATGTCCACGAAAGCTTTGGCAGGCCTCAGGAAAGCTGGGCCATCGACGATGCGGAGCGGGCCGGCCTGGGCGAGGGCGACCTGCACCTCCCCCTCGGCTGGGGCGGCATCGACTGGGACCTCGTCGCCCGCCGCTGCGCCTTCCCTACCGGTACGATCGTGAACCTGGAGCTGAACCGCCGCTACTGGCGCGAACTGCCCGACCAGATCGTGCGCCTGCGCGCCCTCGCGGACGTTTTCGCGAGCCACGCCGACGCCCCGGCCTGAGACGCGTGCAGTGCGGCAGAGGGCGGATCGCCCCATGCCGCAGCGCACATTCATGCCCTTGATTTGACGCGCCTTTTTTATCGCGCCGGTGCTCCCCTCCGGCGCCAAATCGACTAGCTTGGCGGCGAAGGAGACCGCCCCATGCCCGTCGCCACCAAGCCCGAATACAAGTCCGCCCCCCAGCCCGAAGGCGGTGCGGATGGCCTATTCATGTCCTCCAGCACCCGCGGGTTGCTGCGGCGGTGGAGCGTGTTCATCGCCGTGACGGTGATCGCGCTCGTCAGCCTCCTGCTCTCCTTCGCCTCCCACCAGGCCTGGCTCATTGTCTTCTGCGTGCTCTTTCCCCTTGTTTTGGTTGGCATTTTCGACGTCACCCAGTCCGAGCATTCGCTCCTGCGCAACTATCCGGTGATCGGCTCGGTGCGCTGGATCTTCGAGGCGATGCGGCCCTATCTGCGGCAGTATCTGATGGAGGACGATCAGTCCGAGCGGCCCTACAACCGCGAAGACCGCTCCATCGTCTACGCCCGCGCGAAGAATGAAGAGGACCGCCAGCCCTTCGGCACCCAACTCGACACCTATGCGGCGGAATATGAGTGGATGACCCACTCCCTCGCCCCGGCGCCGGTCGCGCACGAGCCGTTCCGGGTGACGGTGGGCGGCAGCGCCTGCGCAAAGCCTTACTCCGCCTCGGTTCTTAACGTCTCCGCCATGAGCTTCGGCTCGCTGGGGCGCAACGCCATCGAGGCGCTGAACCTCGGGGCGAAGACCGCCGGCTGCTATCACGACACCGGCGAGGGCGGCCTCTCGCCCTATCACCGCATGCATGGCGGCGACATCGTGTGGGAGCTGGGCTCCGGCTATTTCGGCGCCCGCAACCGCGACGGCACCTTCTCGCCCGAGCGCTTCGCCGAGCGCGCCACCGACCCCCAGGTCAAGATGGTGGAGATCAAGCTCTCCCAAGGCGCCAAGCCCGGCCATGGCGGCGTTTTGCCAGCCGCCAAGGTGACGCCCGAGATCGCCGAAATCCGCGGGATTCCCCTCGGGGAAGACTGCATCTCGCCCTCCCGCCACTCCGCCTTTTCGACGCCGGCGCAGATGATGGAATTCGTCGCGCAGCTGCGGGAGCTGTCTGGCGGCAAGCCGGTGGGCATCAAGCTGTGCGTCGGCCATCCGAGCGAGGTGTTCGCCCTCGCCAAGGCCATGGTGAAGACCGGCATCCAGCCTGATTTCGTCGTGGTGGACGGCGCGGAGGGCGGCACCGGCGCGGCGCCCCACGAACTCGCCGACCATCTAGGAATGCCGCTCCGCGAGGGCCTGATCCTGATGCGGAACGCGCTGGTGGGCACCGGTCTCCGGCATGAAGTGCGCCTCGCCGCCTCGGGCAAGGTCACGTCCGGCTTCTCCATGGCGGCGAACATGGCCATCGGCGCCGACTGGTGCAACGCGGCCCGCGCCTTCATGTTCTCGCTCGGCTGCGTCATGTCCATGCGCTGCCACACCGGCAGCTGCCCGACGGGTGTCACCACCAACGATCCCCACCTGCAGCGCGGTCTCGTGGTGGACGAGAAGGCCGAGCGGGTGGCGAATTTCCATCGCCACAGCGTTCATGCGCTCGCGGAACTGGTGGCCGCGGCGGGGCTGGAGCATCCCGGCGACTTGTTGCCCCACCACGTCTGGCATCGGGTGAGCCCCATCGAGGTGAAGGCGCTCGACCGCATCTATACCTTCCTGCCCGCCGGTGCCCTTCTGGATGCGCCGGACGAGACGCCCTATGCCGCCGAGTGGCGCGCCGCCGACGCCGACAGCTTCGCGCCACGCCAGGCTGTGGGCCCGCGCCGCGCCGCCTGAGCTCGCCTCCGCGTCGAGCCTTGCGGGGGGAGGGGGTGGCCCCCATATGCAACTCGTCGGGATGCCGCAAGGGTCCCGGCGGGCATGGCCGGATAGGTGCATGCCCGGCAATGCAAAGTCGCTTGACGAGGGCTTTGGCCGATGTCGCGGATGTCTTCCCTGTCGTCCCCCTTTCTCCTGGGGTTCGACGAGGTCGAGCGGGCGCTCGACCGGGTGGCCAAGAGCGCGGACGGGTATCCTCCCTACAATGTGGAGAGGATCGAAGCCGCCGGTGAGCCGCTGCGCCTCAGGATCACCCTGGCGGTGGCGGGCTTCACGGCGGAGCAGCTTGAGGTCGTGCTGGAGGAGAAGGAACTGACCATTCGGGGCCGTCAGGTCGAGGATGGACAGGGCCGGATTTTCCTGCACCGGGGGATCGCCGCCCGGCAGTTCCAGCGCACCTTCGTGCTTGCAGAAGGCATGAATGTGCTGGGCGCCGAATTGAAGCACGGCCTCCTGTCCGTGGATCTGGTTCGCCCCGAGCCGGCCCGCCACGCCAAGCGAATCGACATCGTCTCCCGCTCTTGAAGGGGAGGGATGCCGGATTTGCCAGGAGTAGAGGAGTAGATTGATGACCCACGATACCGAACACGAAGCCCTGGCGGATATCACCCCGGAGGCTCTGGCTGTCTTGGGCGGTGGCGAAATCGCCTATGTGCGCAGCATCAAGTCCGAGGACGTGCCGTCCTTGTTCCCGCAGGCGCCCGAAATCGCGCCCGGCATGACGCTGTTCACACTGCACGCCGCCGATGGCACGCCGATCATGCTGACCGACAGCCGCGAGGCCGCGCTGGCCAATGCCATGCAGCACGAACTGGTGACCGTCAGCGTCCACTGACGTCGTGGCGCCGGGCTGCAGCAGCCTAAGAGTTCTGGATTTTTCGGCCGGGCCGGCGACGGCCCGGTTTTTGTTTGCCGCTCTGGCTCAGGCCGCGTTGGAGGCCGAGGCGGCGGTCAGCAGTGTGTGCATCGCGGTGGCATCGCGTGTGGCGCGGAGCTTTTCCACAACATCCGGATCCCGCAGCATGCGCGCGACCCGCGCCAGCGCCTTCAGGTGATCCGCGCCAGCCGCTTCCGGGGCCAGCAGCAGGAACACGAGGTCCACCGGCGCACCGTCCAGCGATTCGAAATCGATGGGCTTCTCCAGCCGCGCGAACAGCCCGAACAGCTTGGTGAGACCGGGCAGCTTGCCGTGCGGGATGGCGATGCCGTTGCCGACGCCGGTCGAGCCGAGGCGCTCGCGCTGAAGCAGGGTGTCGAAGATGTCCCGCTGGTCGCGGCCCATGAGCAGGGCCGCATGGTGGGAGAGTTCCTGCAGGGCCTGTTTCTTGCTGCTCGCCCGCAGCATCGGAAACACTGCGTCCGGGGCAAGGAGGTCGGCGAGCGGCATCGATCAGGTCCCTGGGGCGAGCGGCCGAGGCTCGGTAAAGCGGCGGACGCAAGGAACGGGTCAAAGGCGGCGGCACCCCCAAAGCGCCGATGCATTGCTCCGTCCCCATTCAAAACGCGGGAGGGTTGCCTCTCCCGGAGGTCTTCATGCGGCCTCCATCTAGCGTTAACCAGCCTCCGGCTCAAGCCGGGGCGGTAGGCGCAGAGATTCGTTGGGCGGGTCGGCGCTGTTCCGAAGCGTCCCGGCCGCCCGCTTCGCAGGGCTCCGGTACGGCTTTCAGCATCTGCCCCCCGGCATTGCCATGACCCGTGAGGGCACCGTTCCCGCCCGGGCTCGACTTCCATGATCCTCGACACGCATCGGGGAGCCTGCGAGCAGGCCCCCCGCGCGTGATCTAGTGCAGTTCCTCGGAGCCTGGGTCGATCCACCCCACATGGCCGTCGGGCCGGCGGTAGACGACGCTGACCCGTCCATGGCCCGCGTGGCGGAAGACGACAACGGGAGCGCCGGTGATGTCGAGCTCCACGACGGCGTCCGCCACCGAGAGGGTGCGCAGGCGCGTCACCTGTTCCGCGACCACGGTCGGGCTCCAGCCAACCAATTCCTCTTCGGTCTCGGTCTCGGGCGCGGCGCTGAGAATGTAGCTCTGGGCGGCATGCTCGGCTCCGTTGCCGTTGCCATGCCCGTGACGATCCTTGAGGCGCTGCTTGTAGCGGCGGAGGCGCTTCTCGATCTTCTCGACCGCCACGTCGGCGCAGGCATTGGGATCCTGCGCATTGCCGTGCGCCTGGAGGTTCACGCCCGAATCAAGATGAAGCATGCATTCGGAGCGGTAGCCGGAGCCGTCCCTGGTGACGGTGACGTGCCCTGACCATCCACCGTCGAAGTATTTGCCGAGGACTTCCGAGACCCGCTCGGTCAAACGCTGGCGAAGAGCTTCGCCGACGTCGAGATTCTTTCCGGACACGCGTAGGGCCATGCGATTTGATCCCCTATGAACGGTCCCGCGAGGGACCGTCTCATGCATTGCAAACCGGCCGGCTATCTAAAGAGGTAGGAGTGCTTCGCCGGCATGTCAACGGAAACAGCGGCCGGAAACCGAACGGTTTTTTGGGATGGCCGATCGTTAACGAAAGCCGCCGCCTCGGCTCCTCGATCAGCGCGACAGGCCCGGCCACATGCGCGAGAGCACGCCGTCGCGGCGGATGACGCCATGCCAAAGGCCCGCCCCCGCGTGCATGATCACCAGCGCGGTCATGACGAAGCCGAGGCGCGCATGCCAGTTGCCGAAGAGATCGGCGAGGGCGTCGTTCTTGGCGACGATGTTGGGCAGCGTGAACAGACCGAAGATGCTCACCGCGCTGCCGAAGGCGTTGGAGGCCAGCCACCCGAGCACGGGCATCACGAAGATCAGCACATAGAGCGCGTAGTGCACCGTATTGGCGACGATCCAGAGCGCCTTCGGCATGTTTTCCGGCGGCGCCGGCGGCGGATTGAGGATGCGCACCACCACGCGGATCACCGCGAGGCAGAGGATGGTGAAGCCGATGGAGCGGTGGAGATCGAACAGGCGGTCCTGGGTGGGGCCGGAATCCATGTTCATCATGGCGAATCCCAGCGGGATCACGAGAATCACAAGGATCGCCATGATCCAGTGGATACGCCTAGCCGGCGGCGCGTAGGGCTCGGGATGCGACGGGTTGGTCATCGGTCGGGCTAGCCTCCAGATGCGACGCCGAATCCTTGATTCCGGCACTGCGCGCGCTCTCCCGCAGGTCGCACCGGAACAGGACGTCGCCGTCGGCGAACACGTGCACCTGCGCCTTCGGGCGCAGCGCTTGAGCCAGAGTGTCGCATGCCTTTCGGGACAAGCCGATGCGGCCGGCTCCAAGGATCACCGGGGACACGAAAACGTGAAGCTGGTCCACGAGATCGGCTTCGAGGAATGCCGAGAGCGTCGTCGGGCCCCCTTCCACGAGGATGCGCCTGAACCCGCGCTGCACGAGGGACTGGAGGACCGAGGACGGATCGAAGGCGGGAGCGTCGTCCATCGGCACCACCTCCACGCCGTCCGGCAGCGCGGGGGCAACGACGGTCCGCCGCCGGAAGACAAGACGGCGCGCGCCATCTTCGGCAAAGCAGCGCGCGGAGGGGTCGACGCGGCCGGAGGGATCGATCACCACCCGCGCCGGACTGACGCCGGCGATGCGGCGCACCGTCAGCAGCGGATCGTCCGCGCAGACCGTTCCCACCCCCACCACGACCGCATCAACGGAGGCCCTCAAGGCGTGCAGGTGATCGAGGGCGTGGGGGCCGTTGATATATTTCGAATCGCCCGAGGTCGTGGCGATGCGCCCGTCCAGGGACTGTCCGAGCTGGGCGATGACATGCGGGCGGAGATTGGCCGCCTCTTCCTTCTCCTGCACCGGTGATCCACTCACTCGCTTGTGCGACCGGAGCCGCAGGGTCGTGTCATCCATCGGTCCTCGCCCGGCGTAAGCAGACTGTTCGATCAGGAACGCGTCATCATGCCGTTTGTTACGCTCCTGCCGATACGACAGATCGTTCGCGCCGCCGGCCGGCCGCGTTTCCCGCTGTGAGAGGTCAAGATGGCGTCCATCGTTGAAGGTCTTGGGTTTGCGCCAGACGCGGGGCGGCTTTCCGTGGAGCGCGCCATTGCCGAGGTACGGTCCGCTCGCGCCGTTGTGATCGCGGCCGGAGATGCCCCGGTGGTGATGGTGGCGGCAGAGGCGTTCGATGCGGAGATGGCCGGAGTGCTCAAGGGTGCCGGTGCTGCCGATGCCTGCCTCGTGCTGGCCGCGCCCCGGCTGAACCGGATGGGATCGCCACGGACGCAGGCAGGGATCGTCGCCTTGCCGCACCTGGACCCCGAGCGCGTCGCGCAGCTCGCGCTCAAGCCCGACGCCCGGCTCGACGCGCCGGTCGCTCCGGCGCTGCCGGCCCATGTCGCGGCAATTGAGCTGCTTTCATTGGCTCTGGTGCTGCCGGCGGCTGTCGTTTGCTCGGTCCCGGAGGGGATGGCTGCGGGGCTGGCGCGCGTGGACGTTGCCGACATCATAGCCTTTCGGGCGGAAGAGGTTGCCCGGCTCGCCATCGTCGGCCGCGCGCCGGTGCCGCTCGAAGGCGCGCCGGAAACCGAGTTCGTCGTCTTTCGCGGCGGCGAGGGCCTGCGTGATCAGGTGGCGATCATTGTCGGGCGTCCGGACCTGTCGCGGCCGGTGGCGGTGCGGCTGCATTCCGCGTGCCTCACCGGCGATCTGTTCGGTTCGCTGAAGTGCGATTGCGGAGACCAGTTGCGCGACACCGTCCGCCGCATGGCGCAGGGCGATGGCGGCATCCTGCTCTATCTGGATCAGGAAGGCCGCGGCAACGGCATCTCCAACAAGATGCGCGCCTATGCCCTGCAGGCGCAGGGCTATGACACTTACGACGCGGATGCCGCGCTCGGCTTCGATCTCGACCAGCGCCGGTTCGATTTCGCCGCCGCCATGCTCCGCCAGCTGGGCGTTTCGGCCGTGCGGGTGTTCACCAACAACCCGCAGAAGATCGAGGCGCTGAAGGCGGCCGGGCTGGAGGTGGTCGCCGACCAGCGCGTGCTGGGCCGTCCGACCGCGGAAAATGTCCGCTATCTCGCCTCCAAGCGCGACCGCGCGGGCCACTACATCGATTTCGACGCTCTCGCCGCCCGCGCGCCGGACTGAGACCGGCGCGCGCTCCATCTGATCCTCCTTGTCGTCCAGCTTCAAAACGATTTAGAACCGCCCGGCCAAGAACCTGGAGGAAGCACATGAGCAAGGCAGGACGGAAGGTCGCCATCGTTACCGGAGCCGGCTCGGGCGTCGGGCGGGCCGTGGCGGTGGCGCTGGCCGAGGCGGGCTATGCGGTGGCTCTCGCCGGGCGCCGGCTGGAGGCTCTGGAAGAGACCGTGGCGGCCATGGGCGATGCGCCGAGCCTTGCCGTGCCGACCGATGTGACTGATCCGGAGTCTGTGCGCGTCCTGTTCGCCGCAACGGTGGAGAAGTTCGGCCGCCTCGACCTCCTGTTCAACAATGCCGGCACCGGCGCCCCCGCGATCCCGCTGGAGGATCTCACCTTTGCCCAGTGGCAGCAGGTGGTCTCCACCAACCTCACCGGCCCCTTCCTGTGCACCCAGGAGGCATTCCGCGTGATGAAGGCGCAGGAGCCGCGCGGCGGGCGGATCATCAATAACGGGTCCATTTCGGCAACGGCGCCCCGGCCGTTCTCGGCGCCTTACACCTCCACCAAGCACGCCATCACCGGGCTCACCAAGTCCACGTCGCTGGATGGGCGGGCCTATGACATCGCCTGCGGGCAGATCGACATCGGCAATGCCGATACGCCCATGGCGCAGAAGATGAAGGCGGGCGTGCCCCAGGCGGACCTCTCCATCAAGGTGGAGCCGGTGATGGACGTCGCCCATGTGGCGAGCGCCGTCGTCTACATGGCCAGCCTGCCGCTGGATGCCAACGTGCAGTTCATGACGGTGATGGCCACCAAGATGCCCTTCATCGGCCGCGGCTGATCCTCCTTCGGCACCTACGGAAACGAAAAAGGCCCCGGCAATGCCGGGGCCTTCTTGTTTCTGGTGCGGCCCGTCAGCGGGACGTCACTCGCTGTTACGGCCGCCGAAGAGCTGGAGCAGCATCATGAACATGTTGATGAAGTCCAGGTAGAGCGCGAGCGCGCCCATGATGGCCTTCTTGCCCGCCACGGCCACGTCGTCGCCGGCGAAGTACATCTCCTTGATGCGCTGGGTGTCGTAGGCGGTGAGGCCCGCGAACACCAGCACGCCCACGACCGACACGATGAACTGAAGCATCGAGGAGCCGAGGAAGATGTTCACCACCGAGGCGATGATGATGCCGAACAGGCCCATCATCAGGAAGGAGCCCATGCCGGAGAGGTCACGCTGCGTGGTGTAGCCATAGAGGCTCAGCGCGCCGAACGAGGCGGCGGTGATGAAGAACACCCGCACGATGCTCTCGTGGGTGTACACGAGGAAGATCGTGGACAGCGAGACGCCCACCAGCGCCGCATAGACCCAGAAGGTCAGCTGCGCGGCCGATACGCTCATGCGCTCGATACGGAAGCTCAGGAAGAAGACCGCCGCCAGAGGCGCGAGCATCACCACCCACTTCAGCGGGCTCACGAACAGCGCGTAGCCGAACTGCGTCAGCATGATGCCGCCGGCAATGCGGCCGGCAGCCGAGGCCGGGTCGGTGGTCACGGACAGCATGTAAATGCCGAGCGCGGCCGCGCCCGTGATGGCGAGGCCCAGCGCCATGTAATTGTACACGCTGAGCATGTACGTCCGCAGCCCTTGGTCGATCGCGGCCTGCGAGCGTGCCACCGACGGGTTGAAACGCCCGGCGACGTTGCGATCATAATCGGACATCGTCGTTCCCCTTGAAGAAATCTCAAACGCCCAAGACCGGCCGAGGCCGAGCCCATGCGTTCGCCGTCAATATGGTGGGTTCGCGATGGGGCGGCAAGACAAGGTTGGATGAAATTTACGCAAGGTCACTTTACGTCAGGCATACCCTCGGGGCTGCGTTAAGGTATAGTTGCAACCCGCATGGGGGCTGGCATGCGGACGGGGGATTATCTCAAGCGCCGGATCAAGGCCGGGCGGGCATGTCTTGCCGCCCGCGGGTTCGCGCGCCCAAAAGTCCGCCTCGGCAAATTCGCCAGCGACGGGCTCGGGTTCGGCCCTGTGCGCGCGCTTCTCGCTTTGATGCTGCTCGCCCTTCCCGCGCCGGCCCTCGGCGGCGCCTGGACGCAGGAGGAGGGGCACGGGCAGGTGATCCTGCAAAGCTCGGCCGCCTATTCCGCGACCGAGTTCGGTCCGTCCTATGATCTCTATGCCAGCCGGCCCTATGACAAGGTGGAGGTCACCCTCGTCTTCGAATATGGCGCGACCGATTGGCTGACGCTGATCGCGGCCCCGCAATTCCTCTATGTCTCGTTCGGCGATCCGTCCCCGTCGTCCTATACAGGGCCGGGCTATCAGGATGTGGGCGCGCGCATGCGGCTTTGGCGGGACGAGTCGAGCGTCGTCTCGGCGCAGGTTGTCGGCCGCTTCCCTGGGACGGGCAATTCCCAGAGCGCCGCAGCGGTGGGCTACGAGGACCCCGAGCTCGACCTCCGTCTGCTCTACGGCCTGTCCTTCACCATGTTCGGAAAGGCCGCCTTCCTGGATGTCCAGCTGGCCCAGCGGATGCGCTTCGGCCCGCCGCCGGACGAACTGCATCTCGATGTCACGCTGGGCTGGCGCGTCGTGGAGAGCTGGCAGTTGCTTGCCCAGTCGTTCTCCGTGATCTCGGAGGGCGCGGGGACGGGGCCGTACTTCGGCGACTCCTATGAGTATTACAAGCTGCAGATGGGCGCGGCCTACGATCTCTCGGCGGCCGTGACGCTGCAGCTGTCCGTGGTCGGCACCGTGTTCGCCCGCAACGCGCCGCAGGAGAACGGCGTGGTGCTCGCCGCCTATTACCGCTTCTGAACCGCCGGCGCCGTGGTGACGAGGCGGATGCCGAGGGCGATCGGCACGATGCCGACGAGATCGAGAGGCGGCACCGGCTCGCCCAGCAGCAGCCATCCGAACATCAGCCCGAGCGGCGGCATCAGGAAGTGCAGGGCGCTCGCGCGGGTGGCGCTGGTGCGGCCGAGGATGAAGAACCACAGGCTGAAGGCTCCGACCGACCCCGCCAGCGTCAGCCACGCGAAGGACAGGCCGAGCGTGAGTGTCGGGTGGATGGACGCCACGTCCTCCCGCCACAGCGCCACCGGCAGCAGCGCAATCCCGCCGGCCAAAGACTGGATGCCGCTGCCAATGAACAGGGAGGCGGAGGTGCGCACCTTCTTGAACATCAGCGTCGCCGCCGTGAGCGCCAGCAGCGCGCCGACCACATAGGCGGTGCCCAGCGGGTCTTCGTGGCCGGACACGATGCGTGAGCGCACCACGATCGCCACGCCGATCATGCCGAGGACCAGCCCGAGCAGCTTGCGACCCGTCAGCCGCTCGCCCAGCAGCACCGCAGCGCCGAGCGCCGTCAGCAGCGGGTTGGCGGAGACGAGGACGGCCGTGAAGCCCGACGACACATGGGTCATGCCCACATAGCTGAGGCCGAGATAGACCGCGTTGTTGAGGATGCCCATCGCCGCCAGCGCCGCGATATCGCGCAGGTTCAGGCGGCGGAAGTGGGAGGCGGGCAGGAACAGCACGCAGCCGCCCAGCACAAGCAGGCCGGCCACGAGGAAGCGTCCGGAGAGGAGCAGCAAAGGCGGGCAATCCGCCAGCGCCACCTTGGCGACCGCGAAGGCCGAGCTCCAGATGATGCAGAACGCTGCGATGAAGACGGGCAGCAGCGCGTCTGTCCGGCGCGAGGCGGCGAGGGGAAGGGGCGTGGCGGTCATGACATCTCCTGCGCCGCAGAAAAGCACGCCGGGACGGCATTGAAAAATTGAATGATTTGATGTTAGCTAGTGGAAATTCGAATATCGGGTGGCGCCATGTTGGACATGGATCTTCTGAAGGCGTTCGTCAGCGTGGTGGATGCCGGCGGCTTCACCCGGGCGGGGGAGCGCGTCCATCGCACCCAATCGACCGTGAGCCAGCAGGTGCGGCGGCTGGAGGATCAGCTCGGCCACCAGCTTCTCAACCGCGACGCGCGCGGCGTGAGCCTCACCGCCGAAGGCGAGCGTCTGCTCGGCTATGCCCGGCGCATCCTCGCGCTTGGCGCGGAGGCGCGCGCGGCCCTCTCGGGTGTTGCCCCCGCCCGGGTGGTGCGGCTCGGCATCCCCGATGATTTCGCCTTGGCGGCCCTGACCTCGGTGGTGGCCGAGTTCGCCCGGAGCCGGCCCGCTGTGCGCCTCGCCGTGGAGTGCGGGCTGAGCTGCGATCTCGATGCCGGCTTCGCCCGTGGCGAACTGGACGTGGTGCTGCTCAAGCGCGAGCCGGGTTCCGGCCCCGCGGTGGAGGCCTGGCCGGAGCGGCTGGTGTGGGTCTGCGGGGCGGGCTTCGAGCCGGACGAGGAGGTGGTGAGCCTCGCCGCCTTCCGCCAGGGCTGCCTTTACCGCAACCGGGCCGTCCACGCTTTGGAGAAAGCCGGCCGCGCCTGGCGTGTCGCCTATGAATGCCCGAGCCTGATTGGCATCGAGGCGGCGCTTGCGGGCGGGCTGGGGGTGACGGTCCTGAGCGACCTTGCGCTCAACCCGAAGCTCAGGGAATTGCGCACATCCGACCTCTGGCCGGCCATCCCGCCGACGGAACTTGCCCTGCGCGCGGCCGGCAATGCGTGTTCCGCCTCACGGGAGCTTGCCGGCCTGATCGCCGCCTTCTGCGGCCGGGAGGCCCGCGCCGCAGCCTGACCGGTCGGCCTCAGCACTCCACCAGCAGGCGGCGGCCGATCTCGCCGATGCCCACGAGGCCGGGTGTCGCGTGCATCACCACATGGATGGGGATCTGCGCGAGCCGGTCGTGATAGGGCGGGTGCTCCTCGAACGCGGTGCGGAACGGGCTCTCGGCGAAAAGATGCGCCATGGCCCGGCCGACGCCGCCGCCCACATACACGCCGCCCTTGGCATCCACGGCGAGCGCGAGGTCGCCCAGCACCCGGCCGAGCAGGCGCAGGAAGATGTGACAGCTTTCCTTCTCCTGCCGCTGACCGTCCAGCGCCGCCTTGATGATGGCGTGGGAGGACAGGCTCTCGCCGGAGAGGATGCGGTGCAGGCGCACCAGCCCGGGACCGGAGAGCACATGCTCCACCGAAACCGGGCCAAGGTCGCGCACGAGATGGGCGACGATGCGGGCCTCGTCGGTGGTCACGGCGCCGAGGCGCATGTGCCCGGCCTCGCTGGCCAGCACTTCGTAGCCGGCCTCGCGCGGCAGGATGAGGGCGGTGCCGAGCCCGGTCCCCGGGCCGGACAGCAGCATGGGCGCGCCGGCGACGGCCCGGCCCGTGCCCACCTCCAGCAGATCGTCGCGGGTGAGCAGCGGCAGCCCGTGGGCGAACGCCTCGAAATCGTTGAGAACAGCGAGCCGATGGAAGGAGAGGTCGGCGGCGAGCTTCTGCGTCGAGAAACGCCAGTTGCGGTTGGTCAGCCGCACGTCGTCGCCGTCGATGGGGCCGGCCACGGCCAGCGCCCCGCAGCTCGGGGCCGCCCCGCTGACGGACGCGAGGTAGGTGCCCAGCAGATCCTCGAGCGAGGCATAGGAATCGTTGGCTTCGAGCCGGACATCGAACGGGATGCCGTCGGCGCCGGCCCGGGCGACCCGGGTGGTTGTGCCGCCGATATCCGCAAGCAGGACTGTGGGAGCCATTGGAGAGTCCGATGATGGAGAGCATCTACTGCGCCAAGCGTGGCCGCGACGCAAGCGCGCCGGCTTCGCCTTTGCCGGCAGGACCTCAAGCGCGGCGGAGCCGATGCGGTTCCCCGATGCCTCAGGTCGCCGCCGCGCGCCGTCGCTTCAGCGCCCCCCAGAGGGGCAGGCAGAAGACCAGCAGGGTCATCACGCCAAGCCCGCCCGCGATGGGCCGCTCGAAGAAGGCGAGGAGGTTGCCATCCGCCTTGATCATGGACGTGACGAAGCTCTCCTCCAGCATCTTGCCGAGCACGATGCCCAGCACGCAGGGGGCGATGGGGATGTCGTGCTCTTCCATGAGGAAGCCGAGGATGCCGAACACCAGCATCAGCACCACGCCATAGGCCGAGTTGTTCACCGCATAGGCGCCGACGATGCAGAACAGCAGGATGAGCGGGATGAGAATGCGCCGGGGGAAGCGCAGCAGGGCGGTTCCCGCCTTCAGCGCGGCGAGGCCGAGCGGGATCATCGCGAGGTTGGCGATGATGAAGATGATGAAGACCGCGTAGATGGATTCGGGGTTGTTCAGGAAGAGCGTCGGGCCGGGATTGAGGCCCTTGAGATAGAGCACTCCGATGACGATGGCGGTGATGCTGTCGCCCGGAATGCCGAAGACCAGCGCCGGCACCCAGGCGCCGGCAAGCGCCGCATTGTTGGCGGAGGTGCTCTCGATGATGCCTTCCACATGGCCGGTGCCGAACTTCTCCGGCGTCTTCGAGAACTTCCGGCTCATGGCGTAGGACACCCAGGCGGCGATGTCCGCGCCGGCGCCGGGCAGGATGCCGATGGCGGTGCCGGTGATGTTGCCGCGGATCTGCTGCGGCCAGTATTTCACGATCAGCCGGCCCCAGCCTTTCAGCGGATTGCCGAGCGAGGTCTGGCGCACGGACCAGTCGGGCGCGCCGGCGGCGATGGTGCGGATGACCTCCGACATGGCGAACAGGCCGATCATGGCGGGGATGAAATCCACCCCGCCGAGCAGGTTGGAGTTGCCGAAGGTGAAGCGCGGCACGCCGGCCGGGTTGTCGATGCCGATCTGCGCCACGAACAGCCCGAGAAACAGCGACACCAGCCCCTTCACCGGCGAGCCCGAGCCGATGAAGATGGCGCAGGCGAGCCCCATCAGCGCCAGCCAGAAATACTCGAACGAGGAGAAGCCGAGCGCGATCTCCGCGAGCAGGGGCGCGGAGACGATGAGGACGGCTGTTCCAAACAGCCCGCCCAGCGCCGAGAACAGAACGTTGGCCCCGAGCGCCACCTCTGCCTCGCCCTTGCGGGTCATGGCGTAGCACTCGTCCGAATAGGCGGCGGAGGCCGGTGTGCCGGGCATGCGCATCAGCGTTGCCGGAATGTCGCCGGCGAAGATCGCCATGGCCGAGCACGAGATCATGGCCCCCACGGCGGGGATGGGGTCCATGAAGAAGGTGATCGGGACCAGGAGGGCGATGGCCATCGTCGCCGTCAGGCCCGGTATGGCGCCGACCACGAGGCCGAAGGCCGATGCGACGAGGATGGTGAGGATCACGTCCCAGCGCAGGACAAGCTCAAGGCCGGCGAGCACGGCGTTCATGGCAGGAAGCCTTCCACGAGGCCGCGCGGCAGCGGCACGCGCAGGAGCATGTTGAACGAGAGATAGGTGAAGAGCGCCGTCGCCAGCGCGATCCCGATCGCCTGCACCACCGGCACCCGCACGAGCAGGAAAAGACCGGTCAGGACCACCGTCGCCGTGGCAACGAAGCCGATGAGCGGTGTCAGCGCGATATAGGCGAGGACGAGAGCAATGGTGGCCGCCGCCCTGAAGCCCGCGCCGGGCGTGCGCACCCAGGTCGCCTGTGCGAGCGGAAAGGGCCCCGCGCGCACCGAGCCCACCGCCAGGATGAAGCCGCAGGCGGCGAGGCCTGCGGCCGTCAGAACGGGAAAGACATCCGCGCCGTAGGCTTGCCCCGGAATGGGTGGCAGGCCGGAAGCGGCCGAGAACAAGACGGCAGCCCCCGCGAGCAGCAGCAGGCCGAGGATCAGGTCACTGAAGCGCATCATGCGGCTCCGGCGTCGCGGGGAGGAAGCGGCGGCGAGGGCCGCCGCGTTCAGGCGCCGTCGCTATTTGGCGAGGCCGACTTCCTTCATGACGGCGCCGAGCGAGGCATCCGCCTTGGCCATGAACTCGGCGAAGCCGGGGCCGTCCGCATAGCGCCCGCCGAACCCGCGGTTGGTGAGGAAGTCCTGATATTCCTTGCTGTCGTAGACCTTCTTGAGGGCCGCCTGCAGCTTGTCCGAGGCCGCCTTGTCGAGGCCCTTGGGGGCGGCGAAGCCGCGCCACGCGCCGATGGTCCAGCTGCTGCCTGTGGCTTCCTTCAGGGTGGGAATATCGGGCATCAGCTTGGAGCGCTCGCTCGCCATGATGGCGAGGCTCTTCACGCGCTTGGCGTCGATGAGCGAGCGCGCCTCGGGGATGGAGCAGGTGACGACCTGCACGCCGCCCGCCACGAGGTCTTGCAGGCCGGGCGCCGCACCGTTGGACGGCACCCACGGCACGCTCTTCGGATCGAGCTTCAGGGAGGACAGCATGCCGGCGAGGGCAAGATGCCAGATGCCGCCCTGGCCGGTTCCGGAAGCCTTGAACTTGCCGGGGTTGGCCTTGATGTCGGCGATGAGGTCGTCGAGCGTCTTGTAGGCGGCGTCGGCGCGGACCTGCACGCCGGCAGGATCCTCGTTCATAAGGGCGAGGGGGGTGTAGGAGGCGCCGGTGAGCTGGGTCAGGCCCTGCCAGTGCATCATCCCGATCTCCACGGTGATGATGCCGATGGTGTAGCCGTCCGGCGTCGCGTCGGCGATGGCCTGATGGCCCACCACGCCCTGCCCGCCGGTGCGGTTCACCACCGCGATGGGCTGGCCGAGGTCCTTCTCGAGAAGCGAGGCGACGATGCGCGCGACCGCATCGGTTCCGCCGCCGGCGTTCCACGGCACGATGAGCGTGATGGGGCGGTCGGGATAGGCCGCCGTCGCGGCGTTCGGTGAAAGGGCGGCAAAAGAGGATACGGCGAGGGCGAGCCCCGCCATCAGAAACCGGCGCATGGTGTCTCTCTCCCTGACATTCGGCTTCTTTGGCCGAAATCTAATCGTTTTGAATGACCGTAGGTCAGTGCCTCCTATAGGTCAAGGCGATGACAGCCGCCGCGATCTTCCGGCGGGAGGTGGCGCCGGCGCCCCCGGTGGCTTAAGCTTCCTTGGAAAATGTGAGCTTCTGAGGCGCAGGGGCTGGCGATACGGCAGCTTCGACGTACATAAGCTGATGGGCAGGAAGCGCGCGCAGCGGGGTGCGCGCAACCGGTCGAGGCAACCCGGCGGGCCGAAGATCGGCGCGCCCGAGAGGCATGGCGAAGCGCAGTGCTGGACATCTACACGATCATCTTCCTGGCCCTTGCGGTCTTCATCTTCGTGCGGCTGCGCAGCGTGCTGGGGCAGAGGACGGGGCGCGAGCGGCCGCCTTATGACCCCTATTCCCGCGATACCGCCCGGCCGCCGCAGCCAGCCCCCGAGGGTAAGGTGGTGCCCCTGCCGGAGCGCAACGGCCCGCCGCCCGTGGCCGCAGGACCTGTCGAGGTTGAAGTGCCCGCTTTCCGCTGGGAGGGCGTTGCGGCCGAAGGGTCCGCGACCGCCGCCGCACTCGACGAGATCGCCCGCATCGAGCCGGACTTCGATGCCAAGCACTTCCTGACCGGCGCTCGCGCGGCCTATGAGATGATCGTCACCGCCTTCGCGGCCGGCGACCGCCGCCAGCTCAAGGACCTCCTCGCCAAGGACGTCTTTGACGGCTTCGTCTCCGCCATCGCCGACCGCGAGAGCCGCAAGGAGACGATGGAATCGCGCTTCGTCTCCATCGAATCGGCGGACCTGCAGGACGTCACCGTGCGCGGGACCAATGCGCAGCTGACCGTCCGTTTCGTGTCGAAGCTCATTTCCGTCACCCGCGGCCCCGACGGGGCGGTGGTGGATGGCAGCCCGGACACGGTAGCCGACGTGACCGACGTGTGGACCTTCGCCCGCGATCTCGGCACGCGCGACCCCAACTGGAAGCTGGTGGCGACGGAAGCCGCCCAGTAGCCCATGGCACAGGCGCGCGCCGTCACAACCGGCGTGCGGCGCGCCGCTCCCGGCGCTGCCGCACGAGGCGCGATCCTCGCGGGGGCTGTGGTGGCGCTGCTTTCGGCGATGTCCGCCGACGCTGCCGACCGCGTTCCGCCCGCATCTTCATCGGCCATGTCGCTCCAGCCCATCGTTCCCGCTGTGCCCGGCGCCCGGCTTGAGCCCGTCGCCTTCACCGACCTGGCCGGCTGGACCTCTGACGACCTTGCCGCCGCCCTCGCGACGTTCCGGGTCAGCTGCGCGGCTTTGAAGACGCCGCCGGCGGAGGTCGGGCCGGCCTCCGCGCCAACGCTCCGGCAGGGCCTGCGTCACGCCTGCTCCGCCGCCGCGCGGCTCGGTCCGGACGCACCCTCTCCTCGTCTCGCCCGCCTGTTCTTCGAGGCGAATTTCCGCGCGTGGCGCGTGATTCCGGAGGGCAGCGCGGGCGGCTACTACACCGGCTATTACGAGCCGGAGGTGGAAGGCGCGCTCCAGCCCGGCAACGGCTTCGACGTTCCCGTCTATGGGCGCCCTGACGATCTCGTCATGACCGGCCCCGGTGCCACGCCCAATTCCGGCTCCGCCTTCCGGCGGGAGGGCGGAGCCCTCGTGCCGTATCACGATCGCGCCGCCATCGAGGATGGCGCCTTGGCAGGGCGCGGGCTGGAGATCGTGTGGCTCAGAGACCCCGTTGACCTGTTCTTCATGCAGATCCAGGGCTCCGCACGCGTGCGCCTTCCGGATGGACGCATTCTTCGGCTCGGCTATGACGGCTTCAACGGCCAGTCTTATCTGCCGGTGGGGCGGCTCCTGATCCAGCGGGGGCTGGTGCCGCGGGAAGAGATGTCCATGGCGCGCATCCGCGCCTTCATGGAGGCGGATCCTGCGGCGGGCCGCGCATTGCGCCGGGAGAACCCTTCCTTCGTCTTCTTCAAGGCCCTGCCGCTGGGCGTCGACGCCGGGGCCATGGGCGCGCAGGGCGTGCCGCTCACGGCGGGGCGCTCGCTCGCGGTCGACCGCAAGCTCCACACCTACGGCACGCCCATCTTCGTGGAGGCGGACCTGCCGCTCTCCGCCCCCGGCACCGCCGAGCCTTTCCGCCGGCTGATGATCGCGCAGGACACCGGCTCGGCCATCGTCGGTCCGGCGCGGGCGGACCTGTTCTTCGGTGCCGGCGATGCGGCGGGCGCCGTGGCGGGCCGTATCCGGCATCCCGGCACGTTCACCATGCTGGTGCCGCGCTTCGCCAGGGTGGGCTCCGGAGGCGCACCATGAGTCGCCGAGGCCGCCGGCGGATCCTCGATGCGGAGGAGCGCGCGCTGTGGGACCATGTGGTGCGCTCGGTGAAGCGGCTGCGGCCTGAAAAGCCCGTTGGCGCCCCGGCCATTGTGGCCGCCCCCGAACCGCCAGCCGTCGTCGAGCCACCGCCCGAGCCGAAGGCGAAGGCGAAAGCCAAGGCCGGCACCCCGCCCAAGGCGGCCGTCGCCCCCGCTTCCCCGCCGCCCCCGCCCCTTGCCGCGCTGGAGCCCAAGACCCGCCGCCGCCTCACCCGCGGGGCCGAGGTGGATGCCCGGCTGGACCTGCACGGCCTCACCCAGGCGGCCGCCCATCGCCGGCTGCGCCTGTTCCTGATGGAGGCACAGGCCAGCGGGCACGCGCTGGTGCTGGTCATCACCGGCAAGGGCGATCCCGAACGCCTGATGAGTTCCGGGCCGGCCTTCGGCGAGGGCCGGGGCGTGCTCAAGCGCGCGGTGCCGCTGTGGCTCGCCGAGCCTGATCTGCGGGCGGTGGTTGTGGGATTCGAATCCGCCGGGCGCCGCCATGGCGGGGAGGGTGCGCTCTATGTCCGTATCCGCCGCCGGCGCTGAGCCCCTTCAGAGGCAAGCGGACGCGGGCATTCCGTAGGTGCGGCCGGCCCCGAGCAGGTGGGCGGTGAAGCGTCGCGTCGGGAACAGGCGGCCAATGGCGGGATCGGCGACACTCAGCCCGCCGGCATAGGCGCCGAAGGCCGGAAGGATCATGCGGCTGCCATCGGTGACGAAACACCGCCGCCGCACGCCACGCCCACGCATCACCACCCGCGCAGCGGGGTGGAGATGACCGCACACCTCGCCCGGCGCCGGCCCCTCTTCCGGCTCATGGCGGAAGAGAAGCGGGCCGAGGGCGAGCATGGCGGTGCCCTCGCCGCCGAGATCGTGGGGCAGGGGATCGTGGTTGCCGGCGATCCAGACGAAGGTGCGCCCCGACTGGATGCGACGGATCTCGTCGCGGAGCGGGTCGGCCATGCGCTCGCCGGCCCAGCGATCGTGCAGGCTGTCGCCGAGCGCGATCACCATGCGCGGCTGGTGCAAGGCGACGACGGCGGAGAGGCGCTTCAGCGTATCGAGCGTGTCGTAAGGCGGCAGCATCTGGCCGCGGCGGGCGAAGGCGGAGCCTTTTTCGAGGTGAAGGTCCGCCACCACCATCAGCCGCTCGTCCGGCCAGAGCAGGGCACCGGACGGGTCAAGCTCCAGCTCTGCGCCGCGGAGATTGATCCGCGCGAGGGAGAGGTCCGCTGATTCGGCGAGGGCGAGCATGGCGGCGGATTTTGCCCAATGGCGTGACGCGAGCAAGCGCGACGTTGGCGCCGGCATTGAGGCACCATCAGCGCCAGATGCCGGCCTCAGCCAGCATGGCCGCGACATCCTCCGGCCAGACCTGCTCGGCGAGGGAGGCCAGCGCGTCTCTTTTCCACCAGGCGTGGTGCACCAGCGCCTTGCGCTCATCCTCCGACCAGCCAGTGGACGAGACGACGAGGCCTGGCGCACGCACGAGGAAATAGACCTCCCGCGAGCGGACCCTCTGCCCGTCCGGCATCGTGAACGAGACCTCGCGGCGGGCGACGGCAGGGCCGGGATGGGCAATCCGAAGGCCGGTTTCCTCCAGAAGCTCGCGGCAGGCGGCCGCCTCATAGGTCTCGCCCGGCTCAAGTCCGCCGCCGGGCGGCGCCCAGAAGACGTTCCCGGCAAGCACGCCTTCGGCATAGGCGAAGCGGAACAGCAGCAGCCGGTCCTGCGCGTCGAGCACGAGGAGCCGGGCGGCGGGGCGGTCGATGGCATCGCCTGTCGTCACAGGAAGCTCTGCGGGTCCACGTCGATGGCCACCTTGATGTTGCCCGTCACCTTTGGCGCGACGGCCCGCCATTCCCTGAGATAGGCGGGCAGGTCGAAGTTGCGCGGCGAGCGCACCAGCAGGCGCCAGCGGTGCCGCCCGCGCAGGATGGCGAGCGGGGCTTCCGCCGGGCCGAGGATGCGCACGTCCGGCACGATGGGCGCGGAGGTGGCGAGGCGCCGGGCATGGCCTTCTGCCACGTGAGCCTCGCTGGCGGACACGATGAGCGCCGCCATGCGGCCGAAGGGGGGCAGGTGCGCTTCCTCGCGGGAGGCGATCTCTACGTCGTAGAAGGCGTCACGATCCCCCGTCACCAGCGCGCGCATCACCGGATGCTCGGGCATGTGGGTCTGGATGAAGCCGCGCCCCTCCGCCTTGCCGCGCCCGGCGCGCCCGGCCACCTGATGCACCAGTTGGAAGGTTCGCTCGGCGGCGCGCGGGTCGCCATGGCCGAGACCCACGTCCGCATCCACCACGCCCACTAGAGCGAGGCCGGGGAAATTGTGGCCCTTGGCGACGAGTTGGGTGCCCACCACCACATCCACGTCGCCTTTCGCCACCGCATCGAGCTCGGCGCGCATCCGCTCCACCCCGCCGAGCAGGTCCGAGGAGAGGACGAGGGCGCGGGCATTGGGGAAGAGGGTCTGCACCTCTTCCTGAAGCCGCTCCACGCCCGGCCCGACCGGAACGAGGCTGTCCGGCGCGTCGCAGGCGGGGCATTTCTCCGGCACCGGCGCCTGATAGCCGCAATGGTGGCAGGTGAGACGGCGGCGGAAGCGGTGCTCCACCAGCCAGGCGGTACAGGAGGGGCAGCGCATCCGGTGGCCGCAGGAACGGCACAGGGTGAGCGGCGCATAGCCCCGGCGGTTGAGGAAGAGCAGGGCCTGCTCGCCCGCCTCCAGCGTGGTGTTGATCTCCGCTTCCAGCCGCGGCGCGATCCAGCGGCCGCGCGGCGGGCCTTCCTTGCGCAGATCGATGGGGGAGAGGCCGGGCACCTTGGCGCCGCCGAACCGCACGGGGAGGGCCAGCCGCCGATAGCGCCCGCGCCGTGCATTCACCTCGGTCTCGATGGAGGGCGTCGCCGAGGCCAGCACGATGGGCGCGGAGGCGAGGCGCGCCCGCACCACCGCCATGTCCCGCGCGTGGTAGCAGACGCCGTCCTCCTGCTTGTAGGCGGGGTCGTGCTCTTCATCGACGATGATGAGGCCGAGGTCGCGGAACGGCAGGAACAGGGCGGAGCGCGCCCCCGCCACTACCTTCACCGCACCGGACGCCACCTCGTTCAGCACCTTCGCGCGGCGCCGGGTGGAGACGCCGGAGTGCCATTCCGCCGGCTTCACGCCGAAGCGCTCGGTGAAGCGGTCGAGGAAAGCCTGGGTGAGGGCGATTTCCGGCAGCAGGATCAGCGCCTGCTTGCCGGCGCGGATCGCCTCCGCCACCGCCTCGAAATAGGTTTCCGTCTTGCCGGAGCCGGTGACGCCATCGAGCAGGTGGACTGCGAACGCCTTCGCCTTCACCGCCGCGACCATGGCCGCCGCCGCCTCCGACTGCGGCTGCGAGAGCTCGGGCACCGCATGGTCGGGATCGGGCGGGTAGGCGGCGGGCTCGGGCGGCAGCACGACGGCTTCCAGCGTGCCGTCATCCACCAGCCCGTCCACCACGGAGGGGGAGACGCCGGCTTCCCGCGCCGCCTCGGTCTTGCCGCGCACGAAGCCGTCCGCGAGCGTGTCCAGAAGCCGCGCGCGGGCCGCCGTCATGCGCGCCGGCGCCGTGCCGGTGAGCCGCACGCCCACCCGCTCGCGCGCCGCGCCCGGGCTCTCGCCATGCCGCAAGGCCATGCGCAGCACCATGCCGCGCGGCGCCAACGTGTAGTCGGCCATCCAGTCGATGAGCCTGATGAGGTCGGGCGGCAGCGGAACATAATCCAGCTTGGCTTTCACCGCCTTGAGCTTGCCGGCCTCCACCGCCTTGCCGCCGGCCGCCTGCGCGCGCGGCCAGACAACGCCGATGACGCTCTTGGTGCCGAGCGGCACATGCACGAGGTCGCCGGGCGACACCTCCATCCCCTCTGGCAGGAGGTAGGAATAGGCGGCGTCGAGGCCGAGGGGGAGCAGGACGTCGACGGTGCGCGGGCTCATGTTCGTCTTTTGGTCCGGCGCGCGAGAAAGGTCAAAGGGGGTTTCTCCCCTTGCGTTCCATGTTGCGCGCGTCTACCTCGAACCCATGAAATTCCTCGATCAGGCCAAGGTCTATGTGCGCTCCGGAGACGGCGGGGCAGGGTGCGTCTCGTTCCGGCGCGAGAAGTTCATCGAGTTCGGCGGTCCCGACGGCGGCGACGGCGGGCGCGGTGGTGACGTGTGGATCGAGTGCGTCGACGGCCTCAACACGCTGATCGACTATCGCTACCAGCAGCACTTCAAGGCCAAGAAGGGCGACCACGGCCGGGGCGCCAACCGTACCGGCGCCAAGGGCGCGGACGCTGTACTGAAGGTGCCGGCCGGTACCCAGATCCTCGACGAGGACGAGGAGACCATCCTCGCCGACCTCACCGAAGTGGGCCAGCGCATCAGGCTGCTCGAAGGCGGCAATGGCGGCTTCGGCAACGCCCAGTTCAAGACCTCCACCAACCAGGCGCCCCGTCGCGCCAATCCCGGCCTCGAGGGTCAGGAGCGGTGGATCTGGCTGCGGCTGAAGCTGATCGCCGACGCTGGCCTCGTCGGCCTGCCCAATGCCGGCAAGTCCACTTTCCTTGCGGCCACCACGGCGGCGAAGCCCAAGATCGCCGATTATCCCTTTACCACGTTGCACCCCGGTCTCGGTGTGGTGCGGGTGGACGGGCGCGAGTTCGTCCTCGCCGACATTCCCGGCCTGATCGAGGGCGCCCATGAGGGTGTCGGCATCGGCGACCGCTTCCTCGGCCATGTGGAGCGCTGCCGCGCGCTGCTGCATCTGGTGGACGGCACCTCCGAGCATGCCGGCAAGGCCTACAAGACCGTGCGCGCCGAGCTTGCCGCCTATGGCAACGGGCTCGACGAGAAGCCCGAGATCGTCGCCCTCTCCAAGGTGGATGCCCTCTCGCCCGAACTGCTCAAGCAGCAGAAGGAGCGCCTGCAGCGCGCGGCCAAGAAGAAGCCGCTGCTCCTCTCCGCCTCGTCCGGCCAGGGCGTGCAGGAGGCGCTGAGGGCGCTTCTTTCGGTCGTGGAAGAGGCCCGCGGCGTCGAGAAGGAAGAGGCCGCGCCGCGCGACGGATGGCGGCCGTAGGGCGCTGCGCCGGTTCGCCATTCGGGTCGCTCATAGGCCGCTGGGCTTGAACTTCGGGCGGCCTATGGCCTATGCCGTGGCCAAGGCGCATGACGTGCCGCTCCTCTTCAAGGGGGATGACTCCCGCACCGACGTGCGCCGCCCGTACGCCTGAAGTGCCCTGCCGGTTCACAACTCCATGGCCTCCCCCGAGACTGCTTCCTTCGAGTCGTCCTCCGATGCGCAGGCGAAGACGCCCGCCTTCGCCGATTTCCGCCGCATCGTCATCAAGGTGGGCTCGGCCCTTCTGGTGGATCGGGCGCAGGGCCGGGTGCGCCTCGCCTGGCTGACCTCGCTGGTGGAGGACATCGCGGCCCTGCACGCCAAGGGCTGCGAGGTGATGGTGGTCTCCTCCGGCGCCATCGCGCTGGGGCGCACCGTGCTCGGCCTGCCGGCCGGGCCGCTGAAGCTGGAGGACAGCCAGGCCGCTGCCGCCGTGGGGCAGATCGCGCTCTCCAAGACCTGGGCGGACATCCTCGGCCACTACAACATCACCGCCGGGCAGGTGCTGCTGACGCTGGGGGATACCGAGGAGCGCCGCCGCTATCTCAACGCGCGCTCCACCCTCGGCCGGCTGATGGAGCTACGCTCCGTGCCGATCATCAACGAGAACGACACCGTCGCCACCACCGAGATCCGCTACGGCGACAATGATCGCCTCGCCGCCCGCGTCGCCACCATGGCGAGCGCCGACCTGCTGGTGCTGCTCTCCGACATTGACGGGCTCTATACCGCCCCGCCGGCGCAGGATCCCAACGCGACGCTTATCCCCGTGGTGCCGCGCATCGGCGCCGAGATCGAGGCCATTGCGGGCGATGCCGGCTCCGAGCTGTCCCGCGGCGGCATGCGTACCAAGATCGAGGCCGGCAAGATCGCCACCTCCGCCGGCACCCACATGGTGATCGCCTCCGGCCATGTGAAGAATCCGCTGAAGCGCATCATGGAGGGCGGCCGCTGCACGTGGTTCCTCACCTCCGCCAATCCCGTGCGCGCCCGCAAGAGCTGGATCGCCGGGGCGCTGGAGCCGCGCGGGACGCTGCATCTCGATGACGGTGCGGTGGCGGCGCTGCGCCGTGGGGCGAGCCTGCTGCCGGCCGGTGTGAAGCGCATCGACGGCCAGTTCGACCGCGGCGACGCCGTGGTGCTGCGCGGTCCCGACGGCGCCGAAGTGGGGCGCGGCCTCGTCGCATATGATTCCAACCACGCTGCCCGGATCATGGGACACTCCACCTCGGAGATCGAGGCGCTGCTGGGGGTGAAGGGCCGCTCCGAGATGGTGCATCGGGACGATCTGGCGCTCGGGGTGGAGTGAACGTCCCCAGCACAACGCGGTACCGCCGGGTAAGGCGCTGAAACCGCTCGACAGGTTGTGTGCGGCGGGATAGCGGTTGTGATCGCGGGGGCGAGGGGCGCGCCGTCGCCCGTCGTCCGCGTCGCCTCCCATAGGCGCCTCGTGATGGCCCAGCGCGTGAAGTTTCCCGTCTTCGAGGCGCTCAAATTCACCTATCGGTGGACGCTGACGGTTCTGCGCAAGCATTGGATCGTGGCGCTGATCTATGCGGTTGGAACGCTGGCCTGGAATTACGTTGGCGTCATCATGCTGGGGGATGTTGTCGAGTCCGGACAACCGCCCACTGCGATGGCGTTCGTGAAGATCTACGGGCTGAACGCAATAGAGGGCTTCGCCTTCATTTATCTGGCGTTGCTGACCCATAACGAAGTGCTGCGGGGATCAGGCGGCTTCAATGCCGCGACCATGGGCCCGCTCGGCATTCGCGGCCTCACCTACCTGTTCGATTCCCTTATCCTGTTTCTGGCAGCTGTCATTCTGGTGGTGCTCTCCGGCGCCGTCATCGCTTCCATCGTCGCCCTGTTGCGAAATGGCAGCGCGTCGACATTGGTTGGTGTCGTTGGCGTGGTTGCCATCTGGCTCGTCGGGATCGGTGTCGTCACCCGGCTGAGCCTCAGGCTGCCGTCCCGGTCGATCGGGCAGCCGATGCCATGGAACGACGTCTGGCGTCTGGGGCGCGGAAATACTCTGCGGCTCGTTGGCGGCACATTGCTCCTCTCGCTCGCCATGCTGGCGGCCGTCATTGTCGTGGTGCTGCCCGTGCAGTTGCTCTTCGGCTCGTTCTCGGCGACGGACATGCACGTCGTATCGCAGACGAAATCCACGCCCCTTGGGCCGTTTCACCTGGAAATGCGGTCGTTCGAGACGCCCGGCATGCCGTTCATCCCGGCCCTCATCAACGGCCTCCTCTCCGGGATCATGTCTGTCATTGGCGCGATCGCTCTCGCCGCCTACGTTTCGCTCGCCTTCGCCTATCTCCGCCAGGTTTCCGAGGACGCGCCGTCAGCTCCGCTCCTTGATCGGGACCCCAACGAGCCGCCCGAGGACTTCTGATCCCCGCGCCCACCTGTCGCACCCGGCGGGCAATGTGCTAGGGAGGAACCGCGCCCCCATATGAGGGCCAACGTCCTGTCCTGCTTTCGAGAGTCATCCCATGTCCACCGCCTCCGCCCTTCGCACCGATGCCGCCGCCACCGCGGGCCGGCCTGTGCCGCCGGCGGAGTTGGAGGGGGTGATGTTGGCCATGGGCAAGCGCGCCCGCGCCGCCGCCCGCAGCCTCGCCCTCGCCGCGCCCGAGGCGAAGACGCAGGCGCTCAAGGCCGCAGCCGCAGCGATCCGCGCGGCATCTGGTGAAATCCTCGCGGCCAATGCCATCGATGTGGCCAAGGCCAAGGCGGAGGGCATGACCGGCTCCTTCCTCGACCGGCTGACCCTCACCCCGGCGCGGGTGGAGGCCATGGCCGAGGGGGTGGAGCAGGTGGCGGAGCTGGCCGATCCCATCGGCCTCGTCACCGAGCGCTGGACCCGCCCCAACGGCCTCATCATCGAGCGCGTGCGCACGCCGCTCGGCGTGATCGGCGTCATCTACGAGAGCCGGCCGAATGTGACGGCCGATGCCGCCGCTTTGTGCCTGCGCGCCGGCAATGCCGTGATCCTGCGCGGCGGTTCGGACAGCCTGAATTCCTCCGGCGCCATCCATCGTGCCTTCGTCGCCGGGCTCGCCGCCGCCGGTCTGCCCGAGGATGCGGTCCAGTTCGTCAACGTGCCCGACCGCGCGGCGGTGGGCTACATGCTGGCGGGCCTCGGCAACACCGTGGACGTGATCGTGCCCCGTGGCGGCAAGAGCCTCGTGGCACGGGTGCAGAGCGACGCGCGGGTGCCGGTGTTCGCCCATCTCGACGGCATCAACCACGTCTATGTGGACAAGGCCGCCGACCTCGACATGGCGAAGACCGTGGTGCTGAACGCCAAGATGCGCCGCACCGGCGTCTGCGGCGCCGCCGAGACGGTGCTGATCGACCGGGCGGTGGCCGGAACCCACCTCAAGCCGCTGGTGGAGATGCTGATCGACGCCGGCTGCGAGATCCGCGGCGATGCCGAGGTGCAGGCGGTCGATGCGCGCGTGAAGCCGGCCCTTCCCGAGGATTGGGACACCGAATATCTCGACGCCATCATCGCCGCGAAGGTGGTGGACGGGGTGGGCGACGCCATCGCCCATATCGAGGCGCACGGCTCGCACCACACCGATTCCATCGTCACCGAGGATGCGGCGGCGGCCGACCGCTTCCTCGCCGAGGTGGACAGCGCCATCGTGCTGCACAATGCCTCCACCCAGTTCGCCGATGGTGGCGAGTTCGGCTTCGGCGCCGAGATCGGCATCGCCACCGGGCGGATGCATGCGCGCGGTCCGGTGGGGGCCGAGCAGCTCACCTCCTTCAAGTACCGCATCCACGGGTCGGGACAGACCCGTCCGTGATGTCGTCCGGCCCCCTTGTGGAGCCCGTGACGCCGCGTGCCGCGCGGCGCCTGCCCTTCGTCACGGAGGGCCTGCGCGTCGGGCTGTTCGGGGGCAGCTTCAACCCCGCCCATGCCGCCCACCGCGCGGCGAGCCTCCTCGCCCTGCGGCGGCTCGGCCTAGACCGGGTGTGGTGGCTGGTGACGCCGGGCAACCCCCTGAAGGACAATCGCGCTTTGCCCTCGCTGGAGGAGCGCATCGCCATCGCCCGCGCGGTGGCGCGCCATCCGCGCATCGATGTCACCGGTTTCGAGGCCGGCATCGGCACCCGCTACACTTACGAGACGCTGGCCTATCTCGTGCGGCGGCTGCCGGGCGTGCGCTTCGTCTGGATCATGGGGGCGGACAACCTCGCCCATTTCGACCGCTGGCAGCATTGGCGCGGCATCGCCGACCTCGTGCCCATCGCGGTGGTGGACCGCATGGGCCAGAGTCTGGCCGCGACCGCCTCTCCGGCCGCGCAGGCGCTGGCGCGATATCGTCTGGGCGAGCATGAGGCGCGGCTCCTGGCGAACTGCGCGCCGCCCGCCTGGGTGTTCCTCCACGGGCTGAAATCGCCCCTGTCTTCAACGGGAATCCGGGCGGCTCGTGCACTGCCGGAAGGGCACCGGATGGAGGCTGCCTGCCACACGTCTTGAAAATTCATTGATTTGCAGGCATTCTGACGGGGTGCGACGGTTTGGACCGTCGCCTTGAGCGAGAGGATTTGGACCCCTGTCCACGACGGCACTTATGGCGGCCGCTGAGATGACACCGCCCGCCACGGTTTCCGAGGCGCTTCCAGACGCTGCGGAAATTCTCGCCCTCGTCCAAGCCCGGTTGGAAGACGACAAGTCTGAGGACATCGTCTCCATCGACCTGCGCGGCAAGACCTCCATCGCCGACTACATGGTGATCGCCTCCGGCCGTTCGCAGCGGCATGTGGGCGCCATCGCCGAGCACCTCATCGAGGCGCTCAAGGCGGCGGGGATCAAGCACGTGCGCGTGGAAGGCCAGCCGGCCTGTGACTGGGTGCTCATCGACGCGAACGACGTGATCGTGCACGTCTTCCAGCCCGAGGTCCGCAACTTCTACAATATCGAGAAGATGTGGGCCGGGACGCCCCGTTCCTGATGGCGTTTCCGGTTCTGGCGGGTCTTTAGACGACGTGCGCCTCGTCCTCGCCTGTGTCGGCCGGCTGAAAGCGGGCGCCGAGCGTGAGCTCGTGACCCGCTACGTCGACCGCATCCGTCCCGCCGGCCGGCCCTTGGGCCTCGGCCCGTGCGACATGATCGAGATCGCCGAATCCGCCGCCCGCCGCGCCGAGGACCGCATGGCCGAGGAAGCGACGGCCCTCCTCTCGGCGCTTCCGGCGGGGGCAGGGCTGGTGGTGCTCGATCCGCGCGGGCGCAACCTTTCCAGCGAGGACTTCGCCCGCCGCATTGCTGCCGATCGGGATGGCGGGCTCTCCGCCCTCGCCTTCGTCATCGGCGGCGCGGACGGCCTCGGGGAAGAGGTGCGGACGCGGGCGACCCTGCTGATCGCCTACGGCACGGCCACGTTTCCGCATCAGCTGGTGCGCGTCATGCTGGCGGAGCAGATCTATCGGGCGGTCACTATCCTTGCCGGGCATCCCTACCATCGCGCGTGAGGGCGCGGCGCGGGAATTGGCTGCTTGCATTGACATCCGGGTCCCGGCCCCTTATCACGCCGGCTCCGATCCAATTCCCGGTGTCGATAGGCCGCGCGGCAAGCGCGCCGCGGTCGGCTCCGAAATTCGACACGAGCGAGTTTGTCATGAAGATCCGCAATTCCCTCAAGTCGCTGCTCGGCCGTCACCGCGAGAACCGTCTCGTGCGCCGCAAGGGCCGCGTCTACATCATCAACAAGACCCAGAAGCGCTACAAGGCGCGCCAGGGCTGAAGCCCGGCCTGAGCGCCGCCGGACCCGATCGGTCAGGGCGGCGGTCTTGAGCAGATGTGATCTCTTGCGCCGGCCCAGGGCCTCCCCGCGGCCGGCGCAACTGTTGACGGCGCGTGCAACGCGGCGGACACTTCGCCGATGATCTTCCGCGCGATGCCTCCCGCCCCCGCCAGCCGCACGCTCCGTGCCGCCCGTCTCGGCTTCGCCGCCGCTCTCTCCATCGCGATCTTCGGTGGCCTCGCGCAGGCGCAGCCATTGCGCGGCGACAAGGCCATGCCGCAGCCCGGCCCTCCGTCCGCCAGCCCGACCGATTCCGCCCCGGCGCGCCCGCGCCTGCCGAAGGACAAACGCACCCAGGTGGAAGGCCTGTTCGCCGCCCTGAAGGTCGCGCCCGACGATCGCAGCGCCAAGATGATCGCCGACCGGCTCGACCAGATTTTCGGCGATTCCGGCAGTCCCAGCGCTGACCTCCTCATGGCCCGGGCGGCGGCCGCCGCGGAGGCGAAGGAGACGGACCTCTCCCTGCAACTGCTGGACGAGGTGATCGAGATCGAGCCCGATTATATCGGCGCGCTCAGCCGACGGGCGACCATCCTCTACATGCGCGACGACTATGGGGCCGCCTTGGCGGACATCCGGGAAGTGCTGGCGCGCGAGCCGCGCCATTTCGCCATGCTCTACGGCCTCGCCCTCATCATGCGGGACCTTGGCGACGACAAGCGCGCTTTGCAGGCGGTGCGCCAGGCGCTCGCCGTCAATCCGCACCTCGATGGGGCGAGTGAGCTTGAGAGCCAGCTCACCATCAAGGTCGAGGGCCGGCCGATCTGATCCGCCTCAGGGCTTCGCCCGAGGCGGCGGCAGGGGGACGGGGGCCTGACCCTGCTTGGTCTGGCTCGATTCCGTGAGCTGAACCGTCCAGGATTTCTGCTCCTGCGTGTCCACCTCGAAGAAGCCGGTGCGGTCGAAGCCGCGGGCGAGGCAGTCCTCGGCGCCCTTGATGGTGAATTCCTTTTCCCGAGTGCACATGTAAGCCTTGCCGGCCCACTCGCCGCCTTGGTCGTAATCCACGGCATAGAGGTAGTAGAAGCGCGCCGAGAGGTCGCCGCGCAGCAGCGTCTCGCAGCTGTTGGCCGCGACGTTCCACCAGCCTTCGGTGGCCCAGGCGTCGCCATCCTTGTAGCCGAGGGCGATGCCCACCCGGCTCTGGGTGCGGTTGCACAGCCGGAACTCGGCGGCAGCGGGGGTGGGAATGAGGGTGGCGCCGATGCCGAGCGCGAGGGTGGCGCCGAGCAGGAGCGCGAGGCTCCTTGGCGAATGGCGCGCCCCCCGGTCCGGCGCGGTGAGGCCGGCCGCGCAGGGTTCGGGCATGCCGTCGAAGCGGAGGGGCGTGGCGGCGAAGGGCATGATGAGACGTTGTGTGCCTCGCGGGGGCCGGGGCGTCAATGCCTGCCCTCCCGGTAGCCGGTGCCGGACGTCTCCATCCCGACCTCTCCCGTGAGGGCCGGACGCGCGCGCGGACGGGCCGCCATGATCCCGGCAAGGATCAGCGCGCCACCCGCCGCCTGAAGCACGGTAATGGGCTCATCCAGAAGCAGGGCGCCCAGCGCTGCGGCGGAGGCCACCTCCAGAAAAAAGACCAGCGCGCCGAACGTCGGCGGCACGGAGGCAAGGCCCACCGCCATCAGCCCCTGTCCGCCCACCTGCGAGACGAGGGCCAGCGCCACCAGCGCCGCAAGACCGCCGGCGCTGGCGGGCCACAAGGTCGGCTCTGCGATGAGGGCCACCGCCAGCAGGATCAGCGCCGTGGTGGCGGTGGAGACGAGGGTGATCGCTGCCGCCCCGCGCGAGGCACGGGCCCGGCTGACGGTGAGGAAATAGCCCGCGAAGAACACCGCGGTCGCGAGCCCCGCGGCGTCCCCCGGCAGATGCTGCGGATCGAACTGCCAGGAGCGCCCCACCAGCGCCAGAGCCCCCGCGATGCAAAGCGCGAGGCCGATCAGCCCGTCACGGGACACCTTCTGGCGCAGCACCAGCACCGCGAAGGCCGTGATCCACAGGGGTGACGTGGTGGCGAGCACGGTGGCGTTGGCGACGGTCGTGCCGAGGATGGCGAGATGCCAGAAGAACAGGTCTCCGGCGAAGAAGGCACCGGCCAGCAGCGACAGCCGGTCGGGCCGGAAGGCGCGCTTGCCCTCGGCGAGAGCGGCCCACAGGGCCAGTGGCGGCACGGCCAGCGCTACCCGCCAGAAGGCGCTGGCGAAGGGCCCCACATCCGCGAGGCGGACGAACAGCACCGAAGCGCCCATGGCCAGCGCCCCGAGCGTCAGCATCAAGGTACCGAACGCCAGCGTGAGGGAGGGGTTTTTGCTCACGAAAACCTGTCCCGCCGCTTGTCTCGGGCCGGTTGTGGATCACCGGCAGGGTGGAAAGCGGGGACGCATCCTTGACGCGCGGCTTTCGGCCCGCCTCTATCAGCGTTCCCTCCGGAGCCATCGCGGCTCCACCCTTTGACCCGCGCGCCGGCCCGGCATGGCCTCGACGGACGTGCGGCGGAACCCAAGGAGACCGTCCAGGTGGCGGAAGACGTTTCAGATTCCCCCGCGGGCTTTGCCAAGGAACAGCTCAAGTCCTTCATCGAGCGCATCGAGCGCCTCGAGGAGGAGAAGAAGGCCATTGCCGACGACATCAAGGACGTGTTCGCCGAAGCCAAGGCCAACGGCTTCGACGTGAAGGCGCTGCGCACCATCCTGAAAATCCGCAAGGAAGACGTCGACGAGCGCAAGGAGCACGAGGCCATCGTCGATCTCTATATGCAGGCGCTGGGCATCTTCGTCTGAGACGGCAGCGGGCGGAGGCCGCCCCGCGCGGATCACATGCGCTGGCTGTTGTAGGCCACTTGGGGCGCACGGAACACGTAAGTCGGCAGGTCCGCCACGGCGGTGCCGGCGAAGCGGGCCTTGAGGCCGAATGAGCCGTCCCGCGAGAAGGCCGTCGCCACCACTTCACGCGGCGGCGCCATGAAGGTCGCCAGCTGCCGCATCTCCGGCACGCGCAGATAAAGCTCGTTGGAGAGGCTCGGCGACAGGAACAGCCGCCCGAAGGCGATCTCGGACAGCTTGGTGCGCTGACGTGCGCTCGCCGGAGCGCTTGTCGCGGCCACTGGCGCCGTTGCCACGGTAGCCGCATGTCCGTGCGCGCCGGCCATGAAGCCGCCCGTCAGCGGCATGCGCTGATCCATCATGGAGCCGGCGGAGGCGTAGCCGAGGACCGGTCCGGTCTCCCCGTCCGTGCCGCGGGTGATGACGGAGGGCAGCGGAACGGGCGCCGAAGTCAGGCTGGCGGTGCGGGTGTCGCGGTTGGCCTCCGCCGGGCGGGGCAGGGGCAGCGGCGCGAGGAAGCCGTTGCGCGTCGCCTGCGCGCTGACCATGGCGCCGGCGACGATTTCGGCCGGCCGGGTCGGTGGAATGGGCATGGTGGCGGACGCGGTCCGCACCGCGCGGGCGGGGGCGGAAGCCGGCGTCTCGCGGCTGGCGGTGTCCTCGGCCGACGCGACCGTGGAGGAGGCGGCGGTCGGGGTTTCGCCGCCCTCGTCGTCATCCGCATCCTTCTTGCCGAACAGGCTGGCGAAGAAGTTCTTGCCCTTGCCGGCGCTTGCGACGCCCACGCCGGGCTTGGAGCCGCGTGCCTGAAGCTCGGCCAGCGCCACGTCGTATTTCGCCAGCGGCCGGCCGTCGGTCGGGACATGCACGGTCTTGCCGTCCGGGAAGACGCGGGCGAGCTGATCGTGGGTCATGCGCGGCCAGTGGCGCACACTGCCGGTGTCCATGTGGACGAAAGGCGAGCCGGAGGTGGGATAGAAGCCCACGCCGCCGCGCTGGAGCCGCAGGCCGGCGACGCGCAGGTCGGTGAGGTTCACGCCCGGAATGTAGAAGTCCATCGCCTTGCCCAGCATGTGCTGGGAGAATTTCGCCACGCCGCTGGAGCGGGCGCGCAGCATGGAGTTGGTTTCCGGCGAGCGGTAGGACGAGACGATCTGGATCGGCGCGCTGGCGTCCACCTCCCGGTAGACTTCCCAGACGATGTCGAACAGCTGGGGATCCATCTGGGTCGACTTCTGGTTGCGCCAGTCGCGCAGGAAGTGATTCAGCTGGGCCAGCACCGCCTGGTCGTAGCGTCCGTCCTTCTTGAAGGTGAAGCTGCCGCTCTCGCCGGAATGGGTGTGGTGCAGGGTGATGGTGCGGGTGTCACCGTTGGCGACCGCATTCTGCAGCGAGGTGGTGCCGGCAAGGATGAGACTTCCCGCCATGGCCAAGGATGGCAGGATCGCCTGAAAGGCGAACCGACCGCGAGGGCCGCGGGGGCGGCGCGTAAGTCGGACGGTTTCAGGCGTGGTGGGGATGGCCAATGTCTCGAACCCGAGGCTCAGATTTCAAGGACTTCGCGATGTGTTGCCGCGAAGCGATGGAGACGGAGTCTTGTCGGGTTCGGTTAAGGGTGCGTTGACACCCAGCTCCCCCAGCTCACCGAAGCCGGCAGATTGCCTTGCCCCGGGTCACGGTCCCGTGAGTAGCGGCGGAGTATGGCGAAAACGTGCCAGACGTTGCGTGGGGCTGTGGCCTCCATGCATCAGGCAAGGGGCAGTAGTGCTGACGTTCCGGCGAAAATCGCGGCAGGTTGTCGCGGCTATTTTGGCGGGTACAAGCTAAGCTGCTGATAAAAAAGAAGGCCCGCCGGAGCGGGCCTTCTCTATGCTGTGCCGATCAGCGGGCGCGGGGCGCGGTCTTGGGTGGCGCGCCGTCGGCGATTCGCTGCTTTCCGTTGAGGCCGAGATGGGTCTTCGTGGCCGCGTTGATGCCGTACAAATCCTCGCGCATCACCAGCCGGCCGGCCTCATCCACGAAGGCGGTGAAATAGACGATGTGGACCGGGAAGCGCTGCTTCAGGTTGATGTAGCGCTCGGAGCCGCCGAACATCTTGGAGATGCGCTGCTCGCTCCAGGTGTCACCCGGCAGGCCCATGTTGAAGATGACCTCGCCGAACTTCAGCGGTTCGTACACGCGCACGCAGCCGTGGCTGTAGGCGCGGCGGTCGTTCTGGAACAGCGCCTTGGACGGCGTGTCGTGCAGATAGACCGAATGGTCGTTGGGGAACATGAACTTGATGCGCCCCAGGGCGTTGCGCTCACCCGGATCCTGCCGGAACGAGTAGCCGCCCGAGCCGTTCCGCACCACCTGGATGCCGCGACGGGCGAGGGCGCTGGGATCGCTGCGCAGCAGCGGCATCATCTCATTGCGGGCGATGCTCGGCGGGATGTTCCAGGCCGGATTCACCACGATATACTGCATGTCCCGGGTGAGCAGCGGAGTCGGCGTCTCCGGCTTGCCCACCACGACGCGGGTCTCATGGATCACCCGTCCGTCCTGGTTAATGCGCACCATGAACTCGGGGATGTTGACCATCACGTACTTTTCGCCGAGGTCGCGCGGCAGCCAGCGCCAGCGCTCCATGTTGGCGATGACATCGTTGCGCAGGCTGCCGCCGCCGCTGGTGGCCCCTACATTGAGCGCGGCGAGCGTGGCCGGGCCGATGATGCCGGTGGGCTTGATCTTCGAGGCTTCCTGGAAGGCCTTGACCGCCTCGACCAGCGCGGGGTCGTAGACGAGATCATCCCCGGGCTTGCCGATGACGCCGAGGCGGGCGCGCAAAGTGGGCATGCGCGGGTCGCTCGCGCCGGGCTTCACCTGCGGGCCGGGCGGGATCGCGGGGACAGTGGGCGCGCTGCCGTTCGCCCTGGCAAGCTGCGCCTTCAGCGCCTTGTAGCCGGGGTGGGGCGGGTTGAAGGCGGCGAGCGCGGCGTTGGCGTCGGGCGCGTAGGCGATCTTGGTGAGGGCCGCGGTCGGGTCCGGGATATCGCGCACCGGGGTGACCAGCGAAGAGATGCGGCCGGGATCGAAGCGGCCGGACTGCGCATGGCGCGCATAGGTCATGGCGGCGACGGCGATCTTCAGCTCCGTGCGGGCGAGATCGGCGGCCGAGGCGCCCTTCTTCGGCACGGGCACCTGATAGTCGGCGGGATCGAGACCGTCTTCGCCAGCGGCATCCAGGCGCGCAATCACGGCCTTGCCGCGCGCATCGAGCCCGGTATCGGTCACGAACACCGGCAAGGTCTGGCGCGCGCCATAGAAGGTCGCGAGCGCCTCCTGCTCCTTCTTGGAGGTAGTGATGGCCTCGGGCGTGGCGAGGAGCGCGGCGATGGCCTCGCTGACCGGCGCGAGCGGGTTGGCGGCGACCTGAGGCTGCGGCGCGGGCGCGGGTGTCGCGGCCTGGGCGGGAGCCGGCTGGGCGGGAATTACGGGGGGCGGGTTGGCCTGGGCTGCTGCAGGAGCTTGGACCGGGGCGGGTGCCGGGCTGTCGCCAGCCGAATCGACGCCGCCGCGAACCGGGCTCGCGACCGAGGTGGGAGCGGCGGCACGGGGCGCATAGGCCGGGGCCGCGGGCGCCGCGGCGGCCGGGGGCAGGGGCGTGGTAAGGGGGACGGCGGCATCGCCGGCGCCGTCGACACCGCCGGTCGCGCGGGCGCCGGAGGGCGCGGCATCACTCGTGCCGATATCACCTGTGCCCATGCCGGCATTTGCGGTGACGGGAATGTCGCCCGTTGCTCCGGCGGCCGGGGCGACGCCGAGGGAGAGGCCGACCAGGCCAGCGCTCATCAGCCGGCACAACGTGCCCGCGACGCTAACCTCACGCTGAGCGATACCCATTGTGCTCTCCTCGCCTCCACCCGCTGTGTTGGTGCCGTGCCGGGCGGCTTCGATCAACTCACAAGCTTGGGCGAATGCCGGGTTTGTGGTGTCTTGTCACTCGGCAGCAACAAATTGTGCCGCTGACGGTTCCATCTGATGGTTGGTCTCTACCTCTGTCTCGCCCAGCTCGGCGAGCTTGCGGTAGAGCGTCGAGCGGCCGATGCCGAGTCGGCGGGCCACCTCCGCCATCCGCCCACCATAGAGGTGGCAAGCGAAACGAATGGCTTCGGCCTCGATCTGGTCGAGCCTGCGGGCGTGGCCGGAGGCGTCCAGACGGGCGAATGCGGAGCCGATCATCTCCTCTTCGGCGCGCTCCTGGCGCGCCTGCACCGCTGCCGAGGGGAAGGCGATCACATTGTCCTGAGCGACGGGCGACGGGGCCCGCTGCGGGGCCGGGCGGCTGGACGCTGCGGCCCGCGCGAGCGCCACCGCATTGCCGAGCGCTACCTCCAGGCGGAGCGCGCCGGCCGGCTTCACCACGAAATCCCGCGCGCCGGCGCGGATCGCGCCGCCGGCGGCGTCGAGGCCCGCGGGGGTCACCTGAACCACGACCGGGGTGTCGTCTCCCGCCGCCGCAAGGGCCGCGAGAACACCCATACCGTCGAGACCGGGCAGCACGAGATCGAGCAGCACCGCGTCGAATCGCTCCGCCCCGAGAAGGGCGAGAGCCGCGTCGCCGTCATGGGCGATGGTGCAGCGGTAACCCATTCGGGTGAGCGCGTGGTCGAGGCGGCGCGCCTCGTCGGAATCGTCTTCGACGATGAGAAGGGAAGAAGACATGGAGGGGCGGGCGACTCGGTACGGGGAGATTCGTCCCCGACATTGGGCGGCGATGGTTAAGAACCCCTCACCCTGATGCCGCAAGGTCGCCATATGTCCGACCGCGCCTCTGCCGACCCGGCTTGCGGCGCAGGGCCATTGCGGCGATTTTGTCCGCCACGATCGAAAAGAGCGGGTGCGGCCGAACCGGACCGCGCCGCCCGTTTCCGGAGGTTCCATGCCGCACACTCTTCCGCACGTCATTGCCCGCGTTTCGGCGATGCCCGTTCGTTCGCACGATTTTGAAAGCGCCTTTGCCGCCGCCCGCCACGCCGCCCAGACCGCCGTCGCTTCCGCCGCAGCCATCGAGACGCTGCCCGAGTGGAACCTGACCGACCTCTATGCCGCCATGGACGCGCCGGAGCTGGCGGCGGACATCGCGAAGGCCGATGTGGAGTGCAAGGCGTTCGAGGACGCCTACAAGGGCAAGCTCGCCGACCTCCTCGCCGCCCCCAATGCCGGCGCGGCGCTGGCCGAGGCGGTGAAGCGCTACGAGGCGGTGGACGACCTCCTCGGCCGCATCGCCTCCTATGGCAGCCTCGTCTATGCCGGCGACACCTCGGACCCGGCCCGCGCCAAGTTCTATGGCGACATCCAGGAGAAGCTGACCGATTCGTCCACGCATCTCCTGTTCTTCACGCTGGAGTTGAACCGGCTCGACGACGCGGCGCTGGAGGCGGCCATGGCCGACCCGGCGCTCGGTCATTACCGGCCGTGGATCGAGGATCTCAGGAAGGACAAGCCCTATCAGCTCGACGACAAGATCGAGCAGCTGTTCCACGAGAAGTCGAGCCCATCGCGCAGCGCCTGGAGCCGGCTGTTCGACGAGACGATCTCCTCGCTGCGGTTCAACGTGGATGGGCAGGAGCTCGCCATCGAGCCCACGCTGAACCTGATGCAGGACACGAAGGAGGAGGTGCGCCGCACCGCGGGCCTCGCTTTGGCCGACACCTTCTCGAAGAATCTGCGCCTGTTCACCCTCGTCACCAACACGCTGGCGAAGGACAAGGAGATTTCCGACCGCTGGCGCGGCTTCCCCGATGTCGCCTCCTCCCGCCACCTCGCCAACCGGGTGGAAAAGGAAGTCGTGGACGCCATGGTCTCGTCCATCCGCGAGGCCTATCCGCGCCTGTCGCACCGCTATTACGCGCTCAAGGCCCGCTGGTTCGGCAAGGAGCGGCTGGAGTTCTGGGACCGCAATGCGCCCTTGCCCAAGGTGGAAAGCCGCGACATCGGCTGGGGCGAGGCCAAGGACACGGTTCTGACCGCGTACGGCGCCTTCTCGCCCAAGATGGCGGACATCGCCCGCACCTTCTTCGACAAGTCCTGGATCGATGCGCCCGTCCGCCCCGGCAAGTCGCCCGGCGCCTTCGCCCATCCCACCGTGCCGTCGGCTCACCCCTATGTGCTGCTCAACTACCAGGGCAAGCCGCGGGACGTGATGACGCTGGCCCATGAGCTGGGCCACGGCGTCCATCAGGTGCTCGCCGCCCGCCAGGGCGCGCTGATGGCGCCGACCCCGCTCACGCTGGCGGAGACCGCCTCCGTGTTCGGCGAGATGCTGACCTTCCGCAAGCTGCTTGATTCGGCGGAAAATCCCCGGGCCCGCAAGATCATGCTCGCCCAGAAGGTGGAGGACATGATCAACACGGTGGTCCGCCAGACCGCCTTCTACACCTTCGAGCGCCACGTCCATTCCGAGCGCCGGCAGGGCGAGCTGACCTCCGAGAAGATCGGCGAGATCTGGATGCAGGTGCAGAGCGAGAGCCTTGGCCCGGCCATCCACCTCGGTGCGGGTTACGAGACTTTCTGGACCTACATCCCGCACTTCATCCACTCGCCGTTCTATGTCTACGCGTATGCCTTCGGTGACTGCCTCGTGAACTCGCTCTATGCGGTCTACGAGAAGGCGTCCGACGGTTTCGCGGAGCGGTATCTGGAAATGCTCGCCGCGGGCGGCACCAAGCACCATGCGGAGCTGCTGGCCCCGTTCGGTCTGGATGCCCGCGATCCGGCCTTCTGGCAGACCGGCCTCAACCTCATCGACCGCATGATCTCCGAGCTGGAGAGCATGGAGGGCTGAGCGGGGGCGGGACCCTGCGCGCAGGCTGAGAAAGCGGCTTGCTCATGCCTTGGGCTTTACCGATCCTCAACCCTGTTCGTTGAGGATCGGTTCATGAAGCCGCGGTCGGTCCTGATCCTCCTGACGCTGGCCGCGACCCTCCTGGCCGCGGCGCCGTGGCTTCGTGTTCCCTTGGCCCTCGCCCAGCCTGGCGCGCCGCCGCCCGCGGTGCCTCTCCCGCCGCCCGTCCCCAACCGCTCCGGCATCGACACCGACGCGCTGAAGGCCGACGTGAAGGGCTCCGAGGAGGCGCAGCGCCAGCTCCGCGCGGATCTCGAAGCCGCCAAGGGCGATCGCGGCCGTCTCAACCAGATGCTGCTCGACACGGCCGCCCGCACCCGTGCGGTGGAGCAGCAGCTCATCGATGTGGAAGGCCGCATCGCCCAGCTGGATCGCTCCGCCGCGGACCTCGGCACGTCGCTCGGCAAGCGCCGCGGCGTGCTCGCCCAGGTGCTGGCCGCCCTGATGCGCATGGGGCGCGAGCCGCCGCCGGCCATCCTGATGCGCCCGGACGATGCGCTGGACGCGGTGCGCTCGGCCATCCTGCTCGGTGCCCTCCTGCCGGAACTGCGGGTGGAGGCGGAAACATTGGCCTCCGACCTGTCCGAGCTTTCGCGGGTGCGCACGGAACTCGCGTCCGCCCGCGACAGCCTCACCAGCCTGCGCACCGACCTCGACGAGGACAGCCGTCGCCTCGCGGTGCTGGTGGGCGAGCGGCAGAAGCGGCAAGCGGAGGAGCATCCGCTGGCTTCCGCCGACAAGGCGCAGGCCGAAAGCGTCGCCAAGGCCACCGGCGATGTGCACGATCTCGTGACGAGGCTGGAGAACGAGGTGGGGCCTTCCGCTAGGGCAGCAGACGCCGCGCAGGCGGTCACGCGCCCGCAGGAACCCGGCCGGCCCAACCTGACGGCCCTGAAGGACCCTGCGCGCCTGACGCCGGCCATCGCTTTCCCGCAGGCCAAAGGCTTGCTGCCGCTTCCGGTGGCTGGCGTGACGCTGCGGAATTTCGGTGCCGCCGACGGGGTCGGAGGTACCGAGAAGGGCATCACCATCGCCACCCGCGCGGGCGCACCGGTGAGCGCGCCGGCCGACGGCTGGGTGGTCTATGCCGGCCCCTTCCGCAGCTATGGCCAACTCTTGATTATCAACGCGGGCGGTGGCTACCATATTCTTGTGGCAGGCATGGAACGGATCACCGTGGAGCTCGGCCAGTTCGTCCTCGCGGGCGAGCCGGTAGGGGTCATGGGGGGCCTGTCCCGCACCGTGGCCAATACGGTGCAGCGCGGTCCGGGGGGCAGCGGCGCATCCGCCCAAAACGGCTCAACGTCGCCGGTGACGGCCACGGGACAGCCCCAATTGTATGTCGAGTTCCGAAAAGACGGGCTCTCGATCGACCCCACGCCATGGTGGGCGGCAACGGACAGTCAGAAGGTACGTGGATAATGCGTCGGACGTCTCTCTTTCTTTTTGGCGTGGCGGCTGGCGCCCTCGTGGCGGTTGCAGCGGTCCAGCCACGGCTGATCCTCGGGACCGCGGCCGAGGCCGCGTCGTCCGATACCTACAAGCAGCTCAACCTGTTCGGCGACGTGTTCGAGCGCGTGCGCTCCGACTATGTCGAGAAGCCCGATGACGCCAAGCTGATCGAGGCGGCCATCAACGGCATGCTCCAGTCGCTGGATCCGCACTCCTCCTACATGGACGCGAAGAATCACCGCGACATGCAGGTGCAGACCCGCGGCGAGTTCGGCGGCCTCGGCATCGAAGTCATCATGGAAGACGGTCTGGTGAAGGTCGTCACCCCCATGGAGGACACCCCCGCGGCCAAGGCCGGCGTGCTCTCCGGCGACCTCATCGCCAAGCTCGACGGCGATCAGGTGCAGGGCATGACCCTGAACGAGGCGGTGGACAAGATGCGCGGGGCGGTCAACACGCCCATCACGCTCACCATCCTGCGCAAGGGCGTCGAGAAGCCCATCGAAGTGAAGCTGGTGCGCGACACCATCAAGCTGCAGACGGTGCGTTCGCGCATCGAGGCGGACGACATCGCCTATATCCGCATCAACTCCTTCACCAACGAGCAGACTTTCGAGACCCTGAAGAAGGCCATCGACGACCTGACCGCGAAGATCGGCCCGGACAAGATCAAGGGCTACATCATCGACCTGCGCAACAACCCCGGCGGCCTGCTCGACCAGGCGGTGGCGGTGTCCGACGCCTTCCTCGAGCGTGGCGAGATCGTCTCCACCCGCGGCCGCAACCCGGAAGAGACGCAGCGCTTCAACGCCCGCGGCGGCGACCTCACCAAGGGCAAGCCGGTGATCGTGATGGTGAACGGCGGCTCGGCCTCGGCTTCCGAGATCGTCGCCGGCGCGCTGCAGGATCACAAGCGGGCGACGATCCTCGGCTCGCGCACCTTCGGCAAGGCCTCGGTGCAGACCATCATCCCGCTCGGCCAGCAGGGCGCCCTGCGGCTCACCACGGCGCGCTACTACACGCCATCGGGCCGCTCCATCCAGGCCAAGGGCATCGAGCCCGACATCGTCCTGGTGCAGGACCTGCCGGATGAGATGAAGCAGAAGCTCGGCGTTTCCACGGACTCCACCCGTGGCGAAGCCTCGCTGAAGGGCCACCTCAAGAACGGCGACGACGAGCAGACCGGCTCGCCCTCCTACGTGCCGCCGGATCCGAAGGACGACACCCAGCTGAAGCTCGCCGTCGAGCTGATGAAGGGCACCGTGAAGAACGCCGCCTTCCCGGCGACGCCGAACAAGTCCTCGCAGGCCAATTGATGACCTGACGGAAGCCGAGCGGCGCGCCGTTCGGCATCTGCTTAGACATTAGGCAAATGCCCCGTCCGAATGCTCGGACGGGGCATTTTGCGTTCTGGGACTGCGCCGGGCAGCCCCTGCCATCAAGGGTTGGTCCGGTCCGGCCGCCTCGCGGCGGTATTGCATGCTCGCTGGCATACCGCTTGCTCCTTAGGGGTCGATGGCGCGATGCGCGCCGCCCACGGAGTTTCGGTCCCGCCATGCAGGCAACCCGCAGATCTTTCCTCTCCCGGACCCTGGCCGGCGCCGTTGTCGGCGGTGCGCTGGCCATCGGCCTCACGGCCGCCCCCGCCGCCGCGGAAGCCCTCGACGACATCCTCAAGGCCGGTGTCATCAAGATCGCTGTGCCGCAGGACTTCCCCCCGTTCGGCTCGGTGGGCACCGACCTCAAGCCCGTGGGCTACGACATCGACGTCGCCAACCTCATCGCCAAGGGCCTCGGCGTGAAGGCCGAGCTGGTGCCGGTGTCGAGCGCCAACCGCATTCCCTACCTGCAGACCAAGAAGGTCGATCTCGTCATCTCCAGCCTGGGCAAGAACCCCGACCGCGAGAAGGTGATCGATTTCTCCGTGGCCTACGCCCCCTTCTTCAACGGCATCTTCGGCCCCGCCGACGTGAAGGTGGAGAAGGTGGAGGACATCGCCGGCATGACGGTCGGCGTCACCCGCGGCTCGGTGGAAGATCTGGAGCTGACCAAGGTCGCCCCGCCCACCGCCGACATCAAGCGCTACGAGGACAACAACTCCACCATCTCGGCCTTCCTCTCCGGCCAGGTGAAGGTGGTGGCGACCGGCAATGTGGTGGCCGCCGCCATCCTCGCCCGCAACCCGCCGAAGAAGCCCACCGTGAAGGTGCTGATCAAGAATTCGCCCTGCTATGTCGGCCTGAACAAGGACGAGCCGAAGCTGCTCGAGAAGGTCAACGCCATCCTCACCGCGGCCAAGGCCGACGGCGCGCTGGAAAAGATCTCCGAGAAGTGGCTCGGCGCACCGCTGCCGAAGGACCTCTGAGGATGTCGCTCCCTGCCCGGTGACGGGGCAGGGAGCGATCCACGGGCACTGCGCCATCGGGGGACCAGCCGGACATGGCCTACAGTTTCGATTTCTCATCCCTGGCCGACTACGGGCCGGTGCTGGCGAAGGGTGTCGCCATCACCGTGGAGCTGATCGTGGTCGGCGGCGCCCTCGGCGTCGGGCTCGGCATCGCCTGCGCCTGGGCGAAGGCGCTGGGGCCGCGCTGGCTCCGGCCCATCGTCTCCGCCTATGTGGAGCTGATCCGCAACACGCCGTTCCTGATCCAGCTGTTCTTCATCTTCTTCGGCCTGCCGGCGATCGGCGTCGGGCTTACCGAGATGCAGGCGGCCATCCTCGCCATGGTCATCAATCTCGGCGCCTATGCCTGCGAGATCATCCGCGCCGGCATCGAGGCGACGCCGCGCGGCCAGTTCGAGGCGGGGGCGAGCCTCGCCATGAGCCCCATCCAGACCTTCCGCCACGTGGTGCTGGTGCCGGCCCTCCAGAAGATCTGGCCGGCTCTGACCTCTCAGATCGTCATCGTCATGTTCGGCTCGGCGGTGTGCTCGCAGATCTCGGTGGAGGAACTGACCTTCGCCGCCAACTTCATCCAGTCCCGCACCTTCCGCGCCTTCGAATCCTACATCGTCGCCACCGTCCTCTACCTCCTGCTGGCGGTGCTTCTGCGCCAGGTCATGCGGGGGCTCGGGCTGTTTCTCTTTCCGCGCCGGAGGAAGACGACATGACCCAATTCACCACCTGGGACATCGTCTCCAACCTGCTGCTGGCCGCCCGCTGGACCGTGCTGCTCTCCATCCTCGCCTTCATCGGCGGCGGCGTGGTGGGGCTCGTGGTGCTCTACTGCCGCATCGCCCGCAAGGTGTGGCTGCAGCGCGCCGCCAATCTCTACATCGAGCTGTTCCAGGGCACCCCGCTCCTGATGCAGCTCTTCCTCATCTTCTTCGGCCTGCCGCTCATGGGCCTCGACGTCTCCCCCTGGGCGGCGGCCTTCGTCTCGCTCACGCTGTGGACCTCCGCCTTCCTCGCCGAGATCTGGCGCGGCTGCGTGGAGTCGATCCCGAAGGGGCAATGGGAGGCCTCCTCGTCGCTGGCCATGAGCTTCTTCGAGCAGCTGCGCTACGTGGTGCTGCCCCAGGCCCTGCGCATCGCCGTGCCGCCCACGGTTGGCTTCTCTGTGCAGGTGGTGAAGGGCACGGCGCTGACCTCCATCATCGGCTTCGTCGAGCTCTCCAAGGCCTCGACCATCATCACCAACGCCACGTTCGAGCCGTTCACCGTCTACGGCTTTGCCGCCCTCATCTATTTCGTGCTGTGCTGGCCTCTGTCGAAGAGCAGCCAGCTTCTCGAAAGGAAGCTGAATGTCGCTCATCACCATCACTGAGGTCCGCAAGAGCTTCGGCCAGAACGAGGTGCTCAAGGGCATCAACCTCGACGTTGCGGCCGGTGAGGTCATCGCCATCATCGGCAAGTCGGGCTCGGGCAAGTCGACCCTTCTGCGCTGCATCAACGGCCTGGAGACCATCAATCACGGCTCCATCACCGTCGCCGGCGCCCAGCTGGCGCCGGACGAGGTGCATCTGCGCGCGCTGCGGCTGAAGGTCGGGATGATCTTCCAGGGCTTCAACCTGTTCCCGCACCTCACCGCCGGACGCAATGTGATGCTCTCGCCCATGGTGGTGAAGAAGGTGTCGCAGAAGGAGGCCGAGGCCGAGGCGCGGGTGCGCCTGGAGCAGGTGGGCCTCGCCCACAAGTTCGACGCCTATCCGGACGAGCTGTCCGGCGGCCAGCAGCAGCGCGTCGCCATCGCCCGGGCGCTGGCCATGAAGCCGCTGGCGCTGCTGTGCGACGAGATCACCTCGGCCCTCGATCCCGAGCTCGTCAACGAGGTGCTGGCGGTGGTGAAGAAGCTGGCCGAGGAGGGCATGACCCTGCTCATGGTCACGCACGAGATGCGGTTCGCGCGGGAGGTCTGCGACCGGGTGGTGTTCATGCACCAGGGACGTGTGCACGAGATTGGCCCGCCGGAAGAAGTATTTGCGAATCCTCAGACGGCGGAGCTCAGGCAGTTTCTCGGCCAAAGCTGAGGCCGCCGTGGGCCTTGCGTTAGGGTCAAGCCTCTCGCGGTGCGGCAATGCGGCCTATGCGCCATCCTCCCGTCATGTTGCCGCCTTGATCTGCCTGTGTTAGGCACTCCGGGATTTCGAGGGACGGGTTAAGCCCCCTCGCGGGATCGCACAATTTTATTCCCAACAGATCAAGGGCTTGGGGAGAGGTCACGCAAGGTGCGCGGCCGGCCCTGGAAGTCCGAGAGAGGTGCGGGGTGGCGGATACGATCGTGTCAGGCATGGCGGGGCGCTATGCGACCGCGCTGTTCGAACTGGCGAGCGAGGCCGGCGCCATCGATTCCGTTAAGGCGGATCTCGATCGCCTGTCGGCTATGATTGCTGAAAGCGCGGATCTGGCGCGGCTGGTGAAGAGCCCGGTCTTTTCGGCCGAGGCGCAGCTGAAGGCCATCGCCGCGGTTCTTGGTCAGGCGGGCATTTCCGGTCTTGCCGGAAACTTCGTGAAGCTGGTGGCGCAGAACCGCCGCCTCTTCGCTCTGCCCAAGATGATTTCAGATTATGCCGCCCTCGTGGCCGCCCAGCGCGGCGAGACGACGGCGCAGGTGACGGTGGCCGCTCCCCTGAGCGACACCCACTTCGCCGCGCTCAAGGACGCGCTGGCGCAGCAGACCGGCAAGGACGTGAACCTCGACGTCACCGTCGATCCGTCCATCCTCGGTGGTCTCATCGTGAAGCTCGGCTCCCGCATGGTCGACGCTTCGCTCAAGACCAAACTCAATTCTATCCGGCATGCGATGAAAGAGGTCCGCTGATGGACATTCGAGCCGCTGAAATCTCCGCCATCCTGAAAGAGCAGATCCAGGGTTTCGGCCAGGAGGCCGAGGTCTCCGAGGTCGGTCAGGTTCTCTCCGTCGGTGACGGTATCGCCCGCGTCTACGGCCTCGACAACGTCCAGGCCGGCGAGATGGTCGAGTTCGAGAACGGCACGCGCGGCATGGCGCTGAACCTCGAAATCGATAACGTCGGTATCGTGATCTTCGGCTCCGACCGCGAGATCAAGGAAGGCCAGACCGTCAAGCGCACCGGCGCCATCGTGGACGCCCCTGTCGGCAAGGGCCTCCTCGGCCGCGTCGTCGACGCCCTGGGCAACCCGATCGACGGCAAGGGCCCCATCGTCTACACCGAGCGTCGCCGCGTCGACGTGAAGGCCCCGGGCATCATCCCGCGCAAGTCGGTGCATGAGCCCATGCAGACCGGCCTCAAGGCCATCGACGCGCTGATCCCGATCGGCCGCGGCCAGCGCGAGCTGATCATCGGCGACCGCCAGACCGGCAAGACCGCCGTGGCGCTCGACGCCATCCTGAACCAGAAGCCCCTGAACGCCGGCGACGCTCCCGAGAGCCAGAAGCTCTATTGCGTCTACGTCGCGGTGGGCCAGAAGCGCTCCACCGTCGCGCAGTTCGTGAAGGTGCTCGAGGAGCAGGGCGCGCTGGAATATTCCGTCGTCGTCGCCGCCACCGCCTCGGACGCCGCGCCGATGCAGTTCCTGGCGCCGTTCACCGGCACCGCCATGGGCGAGTATTTCCGTGACAACGGCATGCACGCGCTCATCATCCATGACGACCTGTCCAAGCAGGCCGTGGCCTACCGCCAGATGTCGCTGCTGCTGCGCCGCCCGCCGGGCCGCGAAGCCTATCCGGGCGACGTGTTCTACCTCCACTCCCGCCTGCTGGAGCGCGCGGCCAAGCTGAACGACGCCCACGGCGCCGGCTCGCTCACCGCTCTCCCGGTCATCGAGACCCAGGCGAACGACGTGTCGGCCTACATCCCGACCAACGTCATCTCGATCACCGACGGCCAGATCTTCCTTGAGTCCGACCTGTTCTACCAGGGCATCCGCCCGGCGGTGAACGTCGGCCTCTCGGTGTCGCGCGTGGGCTCCTCGGCCCAGATCAAGGCGATGAAGCAGGTCGCCGGCAAGATCAAGGGGGAGCTCGCCCAGTATCGTGAGCTCGCGGCCTTCGCCCAGTTCGGCTCCGACCTCGACGCCTCCACCCAGAAACTGCTCAACCGCGGCGCCCGTCTGACCGAGCTGCTGAAGCAGAGCCAGTTCGCGCCGTTGAAGGTCGAGGAGCAGGTGGCGGTGATCTATGCCGGCACCAACGGCTATCTCGACCCGCTGCCGGTCTCCAAGGTCCGCGAGTTCGAGCAGGGCCTCCTTCTGGCGCTGCGCTCGCAGCATCCGGAGATCCTGGAAGCCATCCGCACGTCCAAGGAACTGTCCAAGGACACTGCCGAGAAGCTGACGAAGGCCCTCGACGCCTTTGCCAAGAGCTTTGCCTGAACGGCGCCTGTTCCTCGAACCTGACGGACGGGCACGATGGCGAGCCTGAAAGACCTAAGGAACCGCATCGCCTCGGTGAAGGCGACGCAGAAGATCACCAAGGCGATGCAGATGGTCGCCGCGGCGAAGCTGCGTCGCGCCCAGATGGCGGCGGAAGCAGCCCGTCCCTATGCCGAGCGCATGGAGACGGTGCTGGGCAATCTCGCCGCCGGGATCATCGGCGGCGGGCAGGCGCCCGTCCTCATCGCCGGCACCGGCTCCGACCAGAAGCAACTGCTCCTGGTCGCGACCGGCGAGCGCGGCCTGTGCGGCGCCTTCAACACCTCCATCGTCCGCCTCGCTCGCGAGCGGGCGCAGCAGCTGATCGGCGAAGGCAAGGACGTCAAGTTCTTCTGCATCGGCCGCAAGGGCTATGACCAGCTGCGCCGGATCTATCCCGACCGGATCATCGAGCTGGTGGACCTGCGCTCGGTGCGCACGCTGAGCTTCAAGGATGCCGACGCCATCGCGTCGAAGATCCTGGCCCTGCTCGACCAGGGTGCGTTCGACGTGTGCACGCTCTTCTACGCCCAGTTCAAGAGCGTGATCTCGCAGGTGCCGACCGCCCAGCAGATCATTCCCGCCACTTTCGAGGCGCGGGACGCGGATGCCGCTGGTCCGGTGTATGAGTACGAGCCGGCCGAGGAAGACATCCTCGCCGACCTTCTGCCCCGCAACATCGCGGTGCAGATTTTCCGCGCCCTCCTGGAGAACCAGGCGTCGTTCTACGGCTCGCAGATGAGCGCCATGGACAACGCGACGCGGAACGCGGGCGACATGATCAAGAAGCAGACGCTGATCTACAACCGGACGCGTCAGGCCATGATCACGAAGGAACTCATCGAAATCATCTCCGGCGCCGAAGCGCTCTGACCACGGCCTGGACGAGGACAAAGGACGACGAACATGGCGAACCCCACCGGACGCATTACCCAGGTCATCGGCGCCGTTGTCGACGTGCAGTTCGACGGCCACCTGCCGGAAATCCTGAACGCGCTCGAGACCACCAACCACGGCAACCGCCTGGTGCTCGAAGTCGCCCAGCATCTCGGCGAGAACACCGTCCGCACCATCGCGATGGATGCGACCGAAGGCCTGGTGCGCGGCCAGGGCGTCACCGATACCGGCGCGCCCATCCAGGTGCCCGTGGGTGATGCCACCCTCGGCCGCATCATGAACGTGATCGGCGAGCCGGTGGACGAGCTCGGCCCGGTGGTCGGCGACGGCCTGCGCGCCATCCACCAGCCTGCTCCGTCCTATGCGGACCAGTCCACCGAGGCGGAAATCCTCGTAACCGGCATCAAGGTGGTGGACCTGCTCGCGCCCTACTCCAAGGGCGGCAAGATCGGCCTGTTCGGCGGCGCCGGCGTGGGCAAGACCGTGCTCATCATGGAGCTCATCAACAACATCGCGAAGGCGCACGGCGGCTACTCCGTGTTCGCCGGCGTCGGTGAGCGCACCCGTGAGGGCAACGATCTCTATCACGAGATGATCGAGTCCAAGGTGAACGTGGACCCGCACGAGCATGGTGGCTCCGCCGCCGGCTCCAAGTGCGCCCTCGTGTACGGCCAGATGAACGAGCCTCCGGGCGCCCGCGCCCGCGTCGCGCTCACCGGCCTCACCGTCGCCGAGCACTTCCGCGACCAGGGCCAGGACGTGCTGTTCTTCGTGGACAACATCTTCCGCTTCACCCAGGCCGGCTCGGAAGTGTCGGCTCTGCTCGGCCGCATTCCCTCGGCGGTGGGCTACCAGCCGACGCTGGCCACCGACATGGGCGCCCTGCAGGAGCGCATCACCACCACCACCAAGGGCTCGATTACCTCGGTGCAGGCCATCTACGTGCCCGCCGACGACCTGACCGACCCGGCGCCTGCCGCCTCCTTCGCCCATCTCGACGCGACGACCGTGCTCTCGCGCTCCATCGCCGAGAAGGGCATCTATCCGGCGGTGGACCCGCTGGACTCCACCTCGCGCATTCTCTCCCCGCTGGTCATCGGCGAGGAGCACTACAACGTGGCGCGCCAGGTGCAGCAGACCCTCCAGCGCTACAAGGCGCTGCAGGACATCATCGCGATCCTGGGCATGGACGAGCTCTCCGAAGAGGACAAGCTCACCGTGGCCCGCGCCCGCAAGATCGAGCGCTTCCTCTCCCAGCCCTTCCACGTCGCCGAAGTGTTCACCGGCTCCCCGGGCAAGCTCGTGGACCTGAAGGACACCATCTCCGGTTTCAAGGGCCTCGTGGAAGGCAAGTACGACTACCTGCCCGAGCAGGCCTTCTACATGGTCGGCTCCATCGACGAAGCCATCGAGAAGGGCAAGAAGCTGGCCGCCGAGGCGGCCTGATCCGACGCAAGCGGGGGAGCGATCGCGATGAACATCAAGATCGTCTGCCTCGTGCTCGGGTTGCTGGCCGGTGGCATCACCGGCTGGCTCACCCGGCCCCAGGTGGCGGAACTGCGCCTCCCGGGCATCGACATCCGCGTTCAAGGAGAGGGGCCGCGCGGCGGCCTCACCTCCGAGCAGACCCGCCACATCCTGCTTGCAGCCGTGGTGGGCGCGATCATCGGCCTGGGCGTCGGCTTCGTCGCCGACCGCCGCCGCTGATCGGGCACAAGATTTCATGGAGCCGTCCGGCTCCCACCCATGGCGGAGCCGCTCCGCCGGCTTGATCCTCCCGAGGGCGGCCGGCAAGGCTCCCGCGGGATCCCCGGCGGGGACGACCCGGAGATTGAACAGATGGCGACCTTACCTTTTGAGCTGGTCTCCCCCGAGCGCCTCGTCTTTTCCGGCGCCGTGACCGAGGTGATCGTGCCGGGCGCGGAAGGCGAGTTCGGCGTGCTGGCGGGCCATGCGCCCTTCATCGGCATGCTCAAGCCCGGCATCCTCACCATCAAGGCCGATGGTGGCGCCCGCCGCTATTTCGTCCGCGGCGGCTTCGCCGAGGTGAACCCGGCCGGCCTCACCATTCTCGCCGAAGAGGCGAAGCCGCTGGAGGAGCTCGATCTCGCCGCGCTCGCCCAGCAGATCCAGGACGCCCGCGAGGACGTGAACGACGCCACCGGCGACGACGCCAAGCAGCGCGCCGCCCGGCACCTCGCCGACCTGCAGCAGGTCTATGAGGCGCTGGAGCGCGACCGGACCGGCGCCACCACGCACTGAGCGTCCACAAGCGCAACCCTTCAGGAAGGCCCGGGCCGCAAGCCCGGGCCTTTTCTTTGGCCGGGCCTCTTCTGCATTCGGTCTCTCCCCCGAGCGCGATTGCCCTCGCCCGTGCCGCGTGCTCAGCTTGCCGCAGGGGGCGACGCCATGACCGCTGAAGACGCGATGCGGACCGGACGACAGCGGGTGGCTGCGTACGCCCCGAGCCGGCGAGGCGTCCTGGCGGGCCTCGCTGTGGCGGCGGGTAGCGTCCTGTCGCTCTTCCCATCCGAGACCCGCGCCGATGCGGTGCCGGGGCCGCAGCGCCCGGAGGACGAAGGGCTGATGCGCGAGGCCATCGCGCTCGCCGCCCAGTCCGATTTTCCGTTTGGCGCGGTGATCGCGCGGGGCGGGGAGGTGCTTTCGCGGGGGCCGAATCTCGGCCGGCAGCTGAACGATCCCACCGCCCATGCCGAGATGGTCGCCATCCGCCGCTTCCTCGCCACCCGGCCCGCGGACGAGCTGAAGGGCGCGACCATCTACGCCTCCGCCGAGCCGTGTCCCATGTGCATGGGCGCGATTCTCTGGTGCGGGCTCTCGCGCGTGGTCTTCGGCGCTTCGCTGGAGCAGGTGGCGGCCAAATATGGCCGGCAGCCGCAGATCGGAATGCCCGCGCTGGATGTCGCGCGGACCATGGCCGAGGCCGCGCCCTTCCTGAAAGTGTCGATTACGGGCGGGGTTCTCGCGCCGGAAGCCCTCGCCCTGTTCGATCGGAAATGAACTAAAAAGATCGATTTAATATTTATAATGCTGGTATGCTTCTTGCGGCTTGGAAGCCGTCCAAACGGAGATATCCAGCATGCAGACTGCCCCCCTGCACGCCAAAACAGTGCCCGCAGCATCGCCCCTCCTCGCCGGGTCCAACCCCGCGCAGGCGCTGCTCCTCACCGAAAATGCCGCGCTGACCAACGGGCCTCCGCTGCTGTTCCAGCGCCTCACGGCGAAGGAGCGGGAGGAGGTGCTGAGGGAGGGGCAGAAGCGCGTCGTCTACCGCGGGAAGATGCTGTTCTCCCAAGGCACGCCGCACGATGGCATCTTCCTGATCGAGAGCGGCCGCATCCGCGTTTTCTACATCGCGCCGTCGGGCCGGGAGATCACGCTCGCCTACTGGAACGCGGGTAATTTCGTGGGCGGGCCGGAGCTGTTCGGGCAGGGCCAGCACGTCTGGTCCGGCGTCGCGGCCACCAACAGCGTGGTGGTCCACCTGACCGGAAAGACCCTGCGGCGACTGATCGCCCAGGTGCCGGCCTTCGCCATCGGCCTCATCGAAGGGCTCACCTTCAAGGGCAAATGCTACTCGGCCCTTGCCCAGATGCTGGGCACCCGTTCCGTCACCGAACGCCTCGCCCACCTCCTGATCCATCTCGCCGACACCTATGGCGTGAAGGAAGAGGGTGCCATCGCCATCGGCTCGGCCTTCACCCACGCCGACCTCGCCCACATGGTGGGCGCCACCCGCCAGTGGGTGACGATCAGCCTCAAGCGCCTGCAGGAGCAGGGCGTTCTGAAGGCGGAGAAGGCCAAGATCGTGGTCTACGACCTCGAAGCGCTCCACGTGATGCGCGGCGACCGGTGAGGCAGATGGCCGTCCGGCGAGCCGCCGATGTGCGAATTGATGAAAAAGAAGGCGGGTCCGCAAAGGAGGCAACTAATCGACACCTCGGCCGCATCTTCCTTTGAACGGATCGAACCTGACGCCTGAAGATCACCGTCGAGAGCCGTCTTAGCCCCGAGAGGTGAATCTGATGAACCCGTTTCGCCCCAGCATTCTTCGCGCCTTTGCCCTTGCCCTCGCGACCAGCTGCGCCGCCGTTCTCCCCGTTGCCGCCGAGACCATCAACATCGGCATCGGGACGCAGGACACCACCACCAACACGGTGACCACGGGCGTCGTCATCAAGGAGCTGAAGCTCCTCGACAAGTATCTGCCGAAGGACGGCAAATATGCCGGCGCCACCTACAACATCGAGTGGCAGAACTTCACCTCCGGCCCGCCCGTCACCAACGGCATGATGGCCGACAAGCTGCAGTTCGGCGGCATGGGTGATTATCCGCTGGTGGTGAACGGCTACACCTTTCAGTCCAACCCCCAGTCCAAGTCCCAGTTGATCGCGGTCGGTGCCTACAACATCTATGGCTCCGGCAACGGCGTGGTGGTCCACAAGGACTCGCCCTATTACGAACTGAGCGACCTGAAGGGGAAGGTGCTCAGCGTGCCGTTCGGCTCCGCCGCCCACGGCATGATCCTCAAGGCCATGCAGGACAAGAACTGGCCGGCCGACTACTTCAAGCTGGTCAGCCAGTCGCCGGAAGTGGGCTCCACCAACCTCCAGGAAAAGAAGATCGACGCCCACGCCGATTTCGTGCCCTTCGCCGAGCTGCTGCCCTTCCGCGGCTTCGCCCGCAAGATCTTCGACGGCGTGGAGACCAACGCCCCCACGTGGCACGGCGTGGTGGTGCGCACGGACTTCGCCGAGAAGTATCCGGAGGTCGTGGTCGGCTACATCAAGGCGGTGATCGAAGCCAATGACTGGGTCCGCAAGAACCCGAAGGAAGCGGCCGAGAAGATCGCCAAGTGGACGGGCATCGACAAGGAAGTCGTCTACATCTTCCTTGGCCCGGGCGGCATCATGACCATGGACCCCACCATCAAGCCGCAGCTGGTGGAAGACGCCGCGCAGGACGCCGCGGTGCTCCAGAAGCTCGGTCGCATGAAGGAGTTCGACGTCAAGGCCTGGGTGAACGACACCTATGTGCGCCAGGCCTACAAGGAGCTCGGGCTTGATTACGAGGCGCAGCTGAAAAGCCTCGCGAACTACGAGATCGCCGGCGACGACAGCTTTTGCAAGGTCAAGATTTCCGAGCCGCGCAAGGCGGGCGAGATCTGGGTGGAGGGCGAGGGCATCAAGCCCTATTCCAGCGCCGCCTGCACCCTCGGGGCGCTCGCCGAGCTGAATGCCGCCGGCAAGAAGATCAACATGACCTATCTGTTCGACACCGCCCGCGGCATCAAGCTGTTCGCGACGGATGCCTTCTATGCCGTCTCCACCAAGGACGGAAAGACCGAGATCCAGCCCTTCATGCTGAAGGCCGATGCCGAGGCGGCTGCGGCCAAGGCCGGCGGCAAGGTGCTGCCCTTCACCGACGCGCTGAAGGCGGCGTCCGGGGCCCGCGGGTGAGCGCCATGAACAGCATTGCCATGAAGCCCGCGGCGAAGTCCGCGCCCATCGCCGCCCCGTTCCACCTCGCCGGCGACGGCGGGGTGCATCGGCCGGTCGCGCCCGGTCACATCGTGCTGCGGCCGGAGCGGGACGCGCTGGCGGCAGTGGCGGCGCCGGACCGGTCCTTCACCGGGCGCGCGCGGCGCTGGTTGAAGCTCAATGCCCACACCATCCGCGCCATGCTGCTCGGGGCGCTGGCCATCGGCCTGTTCATCCTCGCCTGGCATGTGGTGACGGTGAACCGCATGACCTTCTATGTGCGGTTCCTCAACGTGCCCTCGCCCGAGCAGGTGCTGGAGAGCGCCCGCACCGCGTTCTCCACGGGTGCCTTCCTCAACCACATCTACATTTCCTGTCGGCGCATCTTCATCGGCTTCGCGCTGGCCGCCGTCGTGGCCGTGCCGCTGGGCCTGCTGATGGGGCGCTTCCAGCTGCTGAAGGAATTCGTCTTCCCCGTCTCGGAAGTCCTGCGGCCCATCCCGGCCATCGCCTGGGTGCCCATGTCCATCATGCTGTGGCCGACCAACGAGGAAAGCATCGTCTTCATCACCTTCCTCGGCTCGTTCTTCCCCATCCTCCTCAACACGCTGCACGGCATGGCCAACGTGGACGAGGTGCTGGTGCGCGCCGCCCGCTGCCTTGGTGCCACGGAGCGGGCGACGTTCCGCGAAGTCTATTTCCCGGCCGTGCTGCCGCAGGTCTTCACCGGCCTCACCGTGGGTATGGGCGTCGCCTGGGTGTCGCTGATCGCGGCGGAGATGATCTCCGGCCAGTTCGGCATCGGCTATTTCACCTGGGAGGCCTATTCCCTGGTGCAATATCCGGACATCGCACTGGGCATGATCACCATCGGCGTGCTCGGGCTCGCCTCCTCGTTTCTCATCCGCATCGCGGGCCGGGCCGTGACGCCCTGGTCGCGCGCCAAGTGAGGCCATCATGGCGATCCCCGCGACCGCGCCGGCGAGGACCGGCCTCATCGAGGTTTCCGACTTCAACCTCGCCTACGACACCCTCGACGGCGCCGTCATCGCGGTGAGCGATGCGGACCTCGTGGTGAATCCCGGCGAGTTCGTCTCCATCATCGGCCCTTCGGGCTGCGGCAAGTCCACCCTGCTCAATGCCGTCGCGGGCTTCCTGAAGCCCACCTCCGGCATCGTGACGGTGGACAAGGAGCCGGTGAAAGGCCCCTCCGCCGACCGGGGCATGGTCTTCCAGCAATATTCGCTCTTTCCCTGGAAGACGGTGCGGGAGAACGTGGAATTCGGCCTGAAGATGCGCGGCATGGGCAAGTCGGAGCGGGCGGTCGCCGCGCGCACGCTGCTGGGCCTCGCCGGGCTTTCCGCCTTCGAGGATCATTATCCCGATCGCCTCTCCGGCGGCATGAAGCAGCGCGTGGGCATCGTCCGCGCGCTCGCCACCGGGCCCAAGGTGCTGCTGCTGGACGAGCCGTTCGGCGCGCTCGATGCGCAGACGCGGGTCATCATGCAGCAGATCCTCACCAACCTCTGGCAGCGACTGGGCATCTCCGTGCTGTTCGTCACCCACGACATCGACGAGGCGATTTTCCTCTCCGACCGCATCTACGTGATGACCGCCCGCCCCGGCACCATTAAGGCCGAGGTGACGGTGCCCCTGCCGCGTCCGCGCGACGCCGCCCTCCAGCTCTCGCCGGAATTCGTGCAGCTTCGGGCCGACCTCGGTGCCCTCATCCGCGAGGAGAGCCTGAAGGCCATGGGCGGCGAGCTGAACGAGGACGCGCTGAAGGGCCTTGCGGTGAACCTCAACGGCGCGAACCTCGCCGAGGTGGTGTGACGTGTCGGTGTGAGGTGCAGGTCTGACTTGCCCGTGTGATTTGCCGTTGTCGCCCTCCGGTCCAGCCGGAGGGCGATGGCATTTGAGGGCCGTCTTTCCACCCTGGCCCGACCCTCCCGAAAATCTGCAATTAATTGACCCTCCAAGGCCTTAGTCCTCAGGAGCGCGGCACCCTCCGGCTAAAATAAAGATCGAACAACAACCGGACCTGCCCCATGGCCTACGTCGTCACCGACAAGTGCATCCGCTGCAAATTCATGGATTGCGTCGCCGTCTGCCCGGTGGACTGCTTCTATGAGGGCGAGAACATGCTCGTCATCAAGCCCGACGAGTGCATCGACTGCGGCGTCTGCGAGCCTGAATGCCCGGCCGCCGCCATCTCCGCAGACAGCGATCCGGCGGCCGCGCCCTGGATCGCGCTCAATGCCGAATATGCCGCCCTCTGGCCGAACATCGCCGAGAAGAAGGAGCCGCCGGCGGATGCCGCGCAGTGGATGAACGTGGACGGCAAGTTCGAGAGCGCCTTCTCCCCGGCGCCGGCTGAGGCATGAGGAGGCGACCATGAGCAACCTGAACACCGAGACCGTGCTCGAGGTCCGCCACTGGACCGACCGCCTCTTCTCCTTCACCGCCACCCGCGACAGCGCCTTCCGCTTCAAGAGCGGCCAGTTCACTATGATCGGCCTCGACGTGAACGAGAAGCCGCTGCTGCGCGCCTATTCGCTCGCCTGCGCGCCTCACGAGGAGCAGCTGGAATTCTTCTCCATCAAGGTGCCGGACGGTCCGCTCACCTCCCGCCTCCAGATGCTGAAGCCCGGCGATCCCATCCTCGTCGGCCGCCGGCCCACGGGCACGCTGCTGCTGGACAATCTCAAGCCGGGCAAGCGCCTCTATCTTCTGGCGACGGGCACGGGTCTCGCGCCCTTCGTCTCCATCGCCAAGGATCCGGAGGCCTATGAGCGGTTCGAGCACATCATCCTGGTCCATGGCTGCCGCGAGGTGGCCGAGCTCGCTTATGGCGAGCAGGTGGTGGCGGACCTCAAGGCGCACGATTTCCTCGGCGAATACGCGCAGGCGCAGTTGCTGCATTATCCGACCGTGACCCGCGAGCCGTTCCGCAATCGCGGCCGTGTCACCGACCTCATGGAGAGCGGCCAGCTCTTCGCCGATCTCGGCCTGCCGGACCTCGATGCCGAGCACGACCGGGTGATGCTGTGCGGCTCGCCGCAGATGATCGCCGATACCAAGGCGCTGCTGGAAACCCGCGACTTCGTGGAGGGCGCCGGCAACCGGCCGGAGACCTATGTGGTGGAGAAAGCATTCGCCGAGCGGTGAGCGTTGCACATTGCAAAATCGTGCAACGGGCCGGTAACGATCCGAAGCTAGGCTGTCGCGCCAGATCCCGATGATGGAGATGCTGGTGTCGATACGTGTCGAACTTGGATCGCGCCTGCGCGCAGTGGCCGGAGCGGCCGTCGTTCTGGCTAGCTTCCTCACCGCCGGAGCCGCCGCGGCGGCGACCCCGGCGGTGGCCGTGACGAATGTGAATCTGCGGGCGGGTCCCAGCACCAGCTTTCCGACCGTGGTCACCGTGCCCGCCGGCGCGACCCTCGCGACCTACGGGTGCCTTGCGGACTATTCGTGGTGCGATGTCGCGCTGGGCAGCGTGCGCGGCTGGATGGCGGCGCAGTATATCAAGGTCGTGCCGTCCGCCGGCGCCTCGCCGGTGGTGATGACCGCTGCGGTCGCGGCGGGCCTCGGCATCGCCGCGGTGGCGTTCAACCAGTCCTACTGGAACACCCATTATGTGGGTCGTCCGTGGTATGGCCAGTGGAACCGCTATTACGGCCCCTATGCGCGCGGCCCTGTGGGCCATGTGGGCGCCACCCGCTGCTACAACGGTGCCTGCCGCCACGTGGGCGCGACGCGCGGCCCGGCCGGCAACACGGTGGTGCGGCGGGGCGTGGTGATCAGATAATCGAATTCATCGATTAATTGTAGAAAAACAACTCGTTTGATCGATCCATGGCCGGGGGCCATCCTCGTCTCAAGAGGACCCCCCGCCATGACCGACAAGCACCTGACCGATCCCGCTCTCATTCCCCCCGCGCCCGCCGTGTCCGCCGCTGGCGGCCCGCTGGTGACGGCCTTCGGCGGCATCCTGCCGGGCCTTGCCTATACGGTGGTGATCGCGGCGGCGGCCTATGCCATCCGCCAGGTGCCGGGCATGGGACTCGTCAGCCCGCTCATCCTCGCCATCGTCATCGGCATGGCGCTGCACAACATCTTCGGCACGGCGGCCATCATCAAGCCCGGCGTTAAGTTCGCGCTCCGGCGCATCCTGCGCTTCGCCATCGTGCTCTTGGGCCTGCAACTCACCTTCGAACAGGTGCGCTCGGTGGGCGTGGTGGGCTTCTCCATCGTCGCCTTCACCCTGTTCGCCACCTTCTTCGTCACCCGCTGGCTCGGCCGCGCCATGGGCGTGGACCGGCAGCTCTCGGAGCTGATCGCCGCCGGCACCGCCATCTGCGGCGCCTCGGCGGTCATCGCCACCAATACGGTGACGCGCGGCTCGGACGAGGACGTGGCCTATGCGGTGGCCTGCGTCACCATCTTCGGCTCGCTCTCCATGCTGCTGATGCCGGCGCTGATCCCGTTCACCGGCTTCGACGCCCATGCCTTCGGCCTATGGACCGGCGCCTCCATCCATGAGGTGGCGCAGGTGGTGGCGGCGGCCTTCCAGGGCGGCCAGCAGGCCGGCGAGTTCGGCACCGTGGCGAAGCTCTCGCGGGTGATGCTGCTCGCCCCCCTCGTCATCGGCCTCGGCGCGGCGGCGGTGATGCGGGCGCGCGGCGACAAGTCGGCCGGCCATGCCAGCCCGCCCATGCCGTGGTTCGTGTTCGGCTTCATCGCCATGGTGATGGTCGCGTCCAGCGGCTACGTGCCGCCCGAAGTGAAGATGCCCGTCGCCACCACCACCACCTTCCTCCTCGCCGTCGCGCTGGGCGCCATGGGGCTGGAGACGGACATGCGCAAGCTGCGGCTGAAGGGCATCAAGCCCCTCCTGCTCGGTGCCGCGGCCTGGCTCTTCATCTCAGGCTTGAGCTTCATCCTCATCAAGACCCTGATGTGATACCAACAGGCCCGTGGGCGTCGCTCACGGGCCTGTCTTCATGCCCGCACGACGCCTGAGCGGAGCGGGACGGTCGGGCGGGATGACGCTGGAGCAACTGAAAGTCTTCGTCGCCGTCGCCCGCGCGCTCCACATGACCCGCGCCGCCGAAACGCTGAACATGACCCAGTCGGCGGTCAGCGCTTCCGTCGCGGCCCTGGAGGCCTCCTGCGGGGTCGCCCTGTTCCACCGCGTCGGACGCCGCATCGAGCTGACCGAGGCCGGCCGCGTCTTCGTCCCCGAGGCGGAAGCCGTGCTCGCCCGGGCCGGAGCCGCCGAGACGATCCTTGCTGATCTGTCCGGCCTCAGGCGCGGCCGGCTGTCCATCCACGCCAGCCAGACCATTGCCAATTACTGGCTCGGCCCGCTGCTCCATCGCTTTCACAAGCTCTATCCCGACATCGCGCTGGAAGTGGTGATCGGCAACACCGCGCAGGTCGCCTCCGCTGTACGGGCCGGGGAGGCCGATCTCGGCTTCGTGGAAGGCGAGGTGGAGGAGGCGCTGCTGGCCCGGGTCGCGGTGCCCGGCGACCGGCTGGTGCTGGTGGTGGCGGCCCATGATCCCCGCGCCGAGCTCAAGGCGCTGACCCCGGCCGATCTCATCGACATGCCCTTCGTTCTGCGCGAGCCGGGCTCGGGCACGCGGCAGGTGTTCGAGGACGCCCTGCGCGCCTCGGGCCTTGATCCGTCCCAGCTGAAGGTGGTTCTGGAGTTGCCGTCCAACGAGGCGGTGGTGAGCGCGGTGGCCGCAGGGGCGGGCGCGACGGTGATCTCCGATCTCGTCACCGCCTCGGGCCTCGCCATGGGCACGCTGAAACAGCTGCCGCTCACCTTGCCGGCCCGGCGCTTCTACGCCCTGCGCCATGCCGACCGCTACAATTCGCGGGCGGCGCAGGCCCTGCTGGCGCTGGTGCGCGAGCCGGAGGCGGCCCCGGGGATCGCCCCGGCCGCGCCGGTCAGCCGCCCGCGGCCTCGAGCTCGGCGCTGACCTCCAGCCATTCCTCTTCCGCCTGCGCCAGCTTCTCGGCCGCCTCGGCCCGTTCCTTGGCGAAGCGGGCGGCGTCCAGGGGCTTGGCGGCATGGAGGCCGGCGTCGGAGAGCTTGGCGTCCAGCCCCTCGATCTGCTTCGTCAGCTTGTCCACCGCGCCTTCCAGCTCGCGGATGCGCTTCTTGAGCGGGCCGGTGGCGATGCGGCGCGGGGCAGGGGTGGCTTCCGCCTTGGTCTCGGAGCGGTCCTTGCGCCCCTTGTCGGTCATGCGATCGCCGTCGGAGCGGGAGAGGACCTCAGCTTTGTACTGGTCGAGATCGCCGTCATAGGCCTTCACCGTGCCGCCCGAGACGCGCCACAGCCGCTCGGCGCAGGCCTCCAGCAGATGCCGGTCGTGGGACACGAGGATGACGGCGCCGGGGAAGTCGTTGATGGCCTCGATGAGCGCCGCGCGGGCCTCGATGTCGAGATGGTTGGTGGGCTCGTCGAGGATGAGCAGATGCGGCCCGTGGAAGGTGGCGAGCCCCAGCAGCAGGCGCGCCTTCTCGCCGCCCGAGAGGGACGAGACCTTGGTGTCGGCCGCGCCGCCGGAAAAGCCCATCTCCGCCGCCCGCGCCCGCACCCGCGCCTCGGGCGCGTCGGGCATGAGGCGCCGCACATGCTGGGCGGGGCTATCGCCGGGAATGAGCTCGTCGATCTGGTGCTGCGCGAGATAGGCGACTTCCAGCTTGTCGGCCCGCACCACCCGCCCGCTTTCTTCCTTCAGCCGGTCGGCGAGGAGCTTGGCGAAGGTGGACTTGCCGTTGCCGTTGGGGCCGAGGAGGGCGATGCGGTCGTCCTCGTCGATGCGCAAATTGAGGTTCTGGAGGATCGGCCGGCCCGGCACATAGCCCACCGCCACCTTCTCCAGCACCACGATGGGCGGGGAGAGCAGCTTCTCGGGATGGCGGATGGAGATGGCCGCCGCCTCCTCGCTCACCTGCGCGGCCAGGGGCTCCATGCGGGCGAGGGCCTTCAGACGCGACTGGGCCTGCTTCGCCTTCGTCGCCTTGGCGCGGAAGCGGGCGACGAAGGATTCCATGTGGGCGCGCTGCATCTCCTGCTTCTTGCGCGCCTTCTGGTCCAGCAGCAGCCGTTCGCGCCGCTGTCGGTCAAACGAGGTGAAGCCGCCCTTGTAGAGGGTCAGCTTCTGCCCGGTGAGGTGGAGGATGTGGTCGACGCTCTCGTCCAGCAGGTCGCGGTCATGGGAGATGAGGATCACCGTGCGCGGATAGTGCGCGAGGTAGTCCTGCAGCCACAGGGTGCCTTCCAGATCGAGATAGTTGGTGGGCTCGTCGAGCAGCAGCAGGTCCGGCTCGGTGAAGAGCAGGGCGGCGAGGGCCACGCGCATCCGCCAGCCGCCGGAAAATTCCGAGCAGGGCCGCTGCTGGGCGCTCTCGTCGAAGCCGAGGCCGGCGAGAATGGTGGCTGCCCGCGCCGGCGCCGCATGGGCGCCGATGTCGAGCAGCCGCATCTCGATATCGCCCATCCTGTTCGGGTCTTGCGTGGTTTCGCGCTCCTTGAGCAGCGCGGCGCGCTCCGTGTCGGCGGCGAGCACGCGGTCGATCAGGCTGTCCGGCCCGGCCGGCGCCTCCTGGGCCACGCGGCCGATGCGGGTGCGGTTGGGCAGGCGGACGGCGCCGGATTCCAGCTCCAGCTCGCCAATGAGCGCCTTGAACAGGGTGGTCTTGCCCGAGCCATTGCGGCCGACCACGCCGACGCGCGCATTCTCGGGGAGGGCGACGGAGGCGTGGTCGATGAGCAGGCGCCCGGCAAGGCGCAGGGAAATATCGTCCAGAACGATCATGCCGGGCTTTTCGCAGGCGGGGCCGGGCAGGGCAAGATGCGGAAGCGTCCCGCTTCAGAGCGTTTCGCCGCGCAGCAGCTTGGGCACGTCGCCGGTGAGGCCCGCCGCATCCTTGATGAACAGGCCCTTGAGGCGCGGCAGGCGGTCCACCAGCCCGAGGCCCACGTCGCGGATGGCGCGCAGGGCGTCGGAATGGTTGGAGAACAGCCGGTTGAGGCCATCCGTCGCGACGCCCATGGCCAACGTGTCGAACCGCCGCCAGCGCTGGTAGCGCTCCAGCACGGTGGGGGAGGCGAAGTCGAGGCCGACGCGCGCGGCGTCCGTCACCACCTCGGCGAGGGCCGCCACATCGCGCAGGCCCATGTTGAGGCCCTGGCCGGCGATGGGATGGATGACGTGGGCGGCATCGCCCACCAGCGCGAGCCGATCACCGATGAAGGCGCGCGCCATGGCGAAGCCGAGGGGGTAGGCGCGGGGCTTCGTCACCGGCTTCACCCAGCCGAGGCGATGGCCGAAGCGCTGCTCCAGCTCCTCCTGGAAGATGGCGGAGGGCAAAGCGAGCAGCCGCTCGGCATCGGCGGTGCGCTCGGTCCACACCACCGAGCAGCGATTGCCCGGCAAAGGCAGGATGGCGAACGGGCCGGCGGGCAGGAAATGCTCCTCGGCGCGGCCTTCGTGCGGGCGCTCGTGCTCCACCACGAAGGTGATGCCGCTCTGCCCATATCCCCAGGACACCGTGGAAATGCCCGCCATCTCGCGGATGCGCGAGCGGGCGCCGTCGCACGCCACCAGCAGGCCGGCGCGCAGCGGCACGCCCGAGGCGGAGGCGAGTTCGACGCCGCCGCCCTCGCTGCGGAACGACGTCACCGCCTCTTCGCGCAGGTCGATGCCGGCGGAACGGGCGGCCGCCACCAGCGCCTGCTGCAGATCGAGGTTCGGCACCATGAAGGCGAAGGGCTCGCCCGGTTCCAAGGCTCCGTCTTCCAGTGCGCCGTCGAAGGTGAGGAAGGTGGGGCGCGCCACGTCCTTGGTGCGGCTGTCCGTCACCACCATGGTGCGCATGGGCTCCGCTTTGGCGGCGATCTCGTGCCACACACCGAGGCTGGTGAGCATGCGCCGGGCGCAGGCGGCGATGGCGGAGCAGCGCCCGTCATCGAGCCCGGCGCGCGAGAGGGTCGGGTCGTAAAGGGCGATGTCGGCATCGGGGCCGAGGCCCTGGCGCAGGGCAAGGGCGAGGCTTAGGCCCGCGAGGCCCCCGCCGACGATGGCCACATCCGCCCGTTCCGCCGGTGCCCGTTCCGCTTGCGCGCGATCGGCGGCGGCCGGGTTTGCGGACCAGCCGGTCTCCGGAAGCGGTGCGTTCGGGGAGCCCATGACCTTCACTCCTGATGATCGTTCTTCGTTCTACGCTGCCGGGTGGCGATTGGCTCGCCTATAGGGCAGCCGGCTGACGTTTTGGGGTTGACGGTCGAGGCGTGGGCGTGGCGTCCTGCCCTCGACTGAACCGTGCGACCCGCATCCCGTTCCACCTTCTTTGATGCTGCCGCCCGCAGGGTGCGCAGCCATCGGCGAGCCCCTGAATGACCGCCCAGAATCCCGACGTGGACAAGCTCCTCGGCATCCTTGACCTCGAACCGCTCGAGATCAACCTGTTCCGGGGTCGCAGCGTATCCCCCACAGGGGGCCGGGTGTTCGGCGGGCAGGTGATCGCCCAGGCGCTGGTCGCCGCCCGCCGCACGGTGGAGGACGCGCGCGTCACCCACTCGCTGCACGGCTACTTTCTGCTCGGCGGCGATCCCACCGTCCCCATCATCTACGACGTGGACCGCATCCGCGACGGCCGTTCCTTCACCACCCGCCGCGTGGTGGCGATCCAGCATGGCGAAGCCATCTTCAGCATGTCGGTGTCGTTCCAGAAGCCGGAGGAAGGCTTCACGCACCAGAGCCAGATGCCCGAGGTGCCCCAGCCCGAGGATCTACCCGGCGACGAGGTGTGGCGGGATCGCCTGCTGGCCCGCTTCCCCGGCGCCGCTGGCCGCGACTGGATGGCGCACCGGCCGCTGGAGGTGAAGCCCACCAGCTTGGACATGGCCTATCTCGGGTCGCCGGGGGCCAGGCCCAGCATCTGGATCCGCGCCCGCGGCCCGCTGCCGGACGATCTGCCCATTCATCAGGCGGTGCTCGCCTACGCATCCGACCTGTCGCTGCTGCAGGCGGCGCTTCTGCCCCATGGCAAGTCCGTGTTCGACACGGACGTGCAGGTGGCGAGCCTTGATCACGCGCTGTGGTTCCACCGCCCGTTCCGCGCTGACGATTGGCTGCTCTACACCCAGGAGAGCCCTGCGGCCTCGGCCGGACGGGGATTCTGCCGCGGCGAGCTGTTCACCCGCGACGGGATTCTGGTTGCTTCGGCGGCACAGGAAGGCCTCATGCGACCGGTGACGCCGCGGGCCTAGGCACGCCCCGCGTTCGGCGCTGCAATGGCTCATCACGCAAGTGCGAACGAGATTTGTCGTTCCCTTGTGCGTCGAGATTAAAAAATAGGCACAAAAAGCGGCGAGCAGGCGGCAGAGCCCCTGCGGCGCGCGCCGTGGCGGAAAAATATGCACGGGACTCCCGGCATCCGCCGCCTTCCCTCTCTCTTGGCACGGTACTTGATTCCTCTGTCCGCAGGCTTGCCAGCCGCGGCGCGGATCTCCCCGACCCGCTCGGCGAAGCCGCCGCGAGAAACACCGTTCTGGCTTCATGCGAAGCGCAGCGGAACCAGGGGACAGGGACCGATCCATGAAGATCGTCATGGCCATCATCAAGCCATTCAAGCTGGAGGAGGTGCGCGACGCCCTCACCGGTATCGGTGTGCACGGCCTCACCGTGACCGAGGTCAAGGGCTACGGGCGTCAGAAGGGCCACACCGAGATCTACCGCGGCGCTGAATATGCCGTGAGCTTCCTGCCGAAGCTGAAGATCGAGGTCGCGGTTTCCGCCGACCAGGTCTCCAAGGTCGTGGAGGCGATCACCGCGTCCGCCAAGACCGGTCAGATCGGCGACGGCAAGATCTTCGTCATTCCGATCGAGCACGCCGTGCGCATCCGCACCGGCGAGACCGACGCCGACGCCCTTTGAGCCTCATCTCTTTCACGGAGCATTCATCCATGACGTCCAAGACGTGGTCCCGCGTGGGGGTTCCCGCGCTTCTTCTGGCGCTGGCGGTAGCCGCGCCGGTACTGGCCCAGACGGCGCCGCCGGCGGCTGACGCCGCCACCGCCGTTCCCGCCGCGGCAGCCGCTCCCACCGTGAACAAGGGCGACGTCGCCTGGATGCTCACGTCGGCGCTGCTCGTGCTCATGATGTCGGTGCCCGGCCTGTTCCTGTTCTACGGCGGCCTCGTGCGTGCCAAGAACATGCTCTCCGTGCTGATGCAGGTCGCCTACAGCGTGTGCATCGTCGGCCTCATCTGGGTGCTCTACGGCTACTCGCTCGCCTTCACCGGCGGCTCGCCCTTCATCGGCGGCTTCTCCAAGGCGTTCCTCTCGGGCGTCACCGGCGAATCCCTCGCCGCCACCTTCTCGGTGGGCGTGGCCATTCCGGAGTGGGTGTACATCGCCTTCCAGATGACCTTCGCCATGATCACCCCGGCCCTCATCTTCGGCGCCTTCGCCGAGCGCATGAAGTTCTCCGCCGTGGTGCTGTTCGTGCCCCTGTGGGTCACCTTCGTGTACTTCCCCGTCGCCCACATGGTCTGGTACTGGGCCGGCCCGGACGCGATCGACGCTGCCGCCAAGGCTGTCGCCGCCGCTGCTGACGGCACCGCCAAGGCCGCTGCGCAGCAGGCGCTCGACGCCGTGCTGGCCGATGCCGGCTACATCTTCTCCCTCGGCGCCATCGACTTCGCGGGCGGCACCGTGGTGCACATCAACGCCGGTATCGCCGGCCTCGTGGCCTGCATCATGGTCGGCAAGCGCCTCGGCTACGGCAAGGAAGCGCTTTCCCCCCACTCCCTGACGCTCACCATGGTCGGCGCCTCCCTCCTGTGGGTCGGCTGGTTCGGCTTCAACGCTGGCTCCAATCTCGAGGCCAATGCCACCACCGCTCTCGCGATGATGAACACCTTCATCGCCACCTGCGCGGCCGGCATGTCCTGGATGTTCGTGGAATGGCTGGTGAAGGGTAAGCCCTCCATGCTCGGCCTCGCCTCGGGCATCGTCGCCGGCCTCGTCGCCGTGACGCCGCCGTCGGGCTTCGCCGGCATCATGGGCTCGCTGGTCCTCGGCCTGGTCGTGTCGCCGATCTGCTTCATCTTCTGCACCGCGGTGAAGAACGCGCTGGGCTATGACGACGCCCTCGACGTGTTCGGCGTGCACGGCATCGGTGGCATCGTCGGCGCCATCGCCACCGGCATCCTGGTGAGCCCCTCGCTGGGCGGCACGGGCATCTACGACTACACCACCGGTGCGGTCGCGGCCTACGACATGACCGCCCAGGTCATCGCCCAGCTCAAGGCCGTCGGCGTGACCGTTGTGTGGTCGGGCGTCGGCACCGCCGTCATCCTGTTCGTGATCTCGGTCATCGTCGGCCTGCGTCCCTCCACGGACGTGGAGCGCGAGGGTCTCGACATCAACGAGCACGGCGAGCGCGCGTATCACTCGTGATCCTGGCGGGGCGGCCTCGTCGCCGCCCCGTGGTTCTTTAAAAGAGGGGAACCAAGAAGAGCCCCGGCACCGTTGGTGCCGGGGTTTTTCTTTGCCCGCCGCAGCTCGTGGGCGCTGGCGCTGCGCCGATCTGCGGGCTTTTCCCGGCCCCCCGCGCCTGATAGAAGCCGCACCATGAGCGGATTTTCTCATTATCGCGGGGCCATGCCTCGCCGCAGCCGTCCCCTCGCGGCGCGAATTATCGGCCCGGCCCCCCGCCGGCGCGGCTGAGCGCGCGGGGGCTGCCGGGATTTTTCCGCCCCGATCCTGCCTTCATCCCCCGAGCGTTCCATGACCGAGAAGTCCGAGACCAAGCCGTCCGCCGAGGCGTCCGCCCCCGATTATTCCAAGACCCTGTTCCTGCCGGAAACCGCCTTCCCCATGCGCGGCGGCCTGCCCCAGAAGGAGCCGGAACTGCTGGCCCGCTGGGCGCGCATCGGCCTCTACGAGCGGCTGCGTGAGGCCGGGCGCGGTCGCGACCGCTTCGTGCTGCATGACGGCCCGCCTTATGCCAACGGCAACATCCATATCGGCCACGCGCTCAACAAGATCCTGAAGGACGTGGTGACGCGCTCCCAGCAGATGCTGGGCTACGACTCGAACTACGTGCCCGGCTGGGACTGCCACGGCCTGCCCATCGAGTGGAAGATCGAGGAAGAGAACTACCGCAAGAAGGGCAAGCAGAAGCCCGACTTCTCCGATGCCGCCGCCATGGTCGCCTTCCGCCAGGAATGCCGCGCCTATGCCGAGCATTGGCTGAACGAGCAGCGCAAGGAATTCAAGCGCCTCGGCGTCGAGGGCGACTGGGATCATCCCTATACCACCATGGCGTTCATGGCCGAGGCGCAGATCGCTCGCGAGATCATGAAGTTCGCCGAGAACGGCCTGCTCTATCGCGGCTCGAAGCCGGTCATGTGGTCGGTGGTGGAGAAGACCGCTTTGGCCGAGGCGGAGGTCGAGTATCAGGATTTCACCTCGGATACGGTCTGGGTGAAGTTCCCGGTGGTGTCGGAGGGCGACCTCAAGGGCGCGACCGTCGTCATCTGGACCACCACCCCCTGGACCATGCCCGGAAACCGGGCCGTCACCTATGCTCCGAAGATCGCCTATGGCCTCTACGAGGTTACGGACGCCCCCGCAGACAACTGGGCCAAGGCCGGCGATCGCCTGATCCTCGCCGACAAGCTCGCTGACGACGTGTTCAAGGCCGCCCGCGTCACCGCCTATGAGCGGCGCGGCGATGTTCCCGCCGATGTGGTGGGCAGCCTGATCCTCGCCCACCCGCTGGCGGACCTCGGGCTCGGCGGCTACACCTTCAAGGTGCCGTTGCTGGAAGCCGAGCATGTCACGGACGACGCCGGCACGGGTTTCGTCCACACCGCCCCCGGCCATGGCCGCGAGGACTTCGAGGCGTGGGTGAACCATCGCCGCTGGCTGGAGGAGCGCGGCATCAATCCGGCGATCCCCTACACGGTGGACGAGGACAGCTTCTACACGTCCCAGGCGCCCGGATTCGAGGGCAGGCGCGTCATCACCGAGAAGGGTGAGAAGGGCGATGCCAATGGAGCCGTCATCGACGCCCTCATCAAGGCCGGCAACCTGCTCGCGCGCGGCCGGGTGAAGCACCAGTATCCGCATTCCTGGCGCTCCAAGAAGCCGGTGATCTTCCGCAACACGCCGCAATGGTTCATCGCCATGGACCAGGACATCCGCGCGGCGGACGGCAAGGCGGCGCCCCGCCCGGCGACGCTGGCCGGCAACGCGCCGGACACCCTGCGCGCCCGCGCGCTCGCCGGCATCAAGACGGTGGAATGGGTGCCGGCGGCGGGCGAAAACCGCATCACCGGCATGATCGAGAACCGGCCGGACTGGGTGGTCTCGCGCCAGCGCGCCTGGGGCGTGCCCATCGCCGTGTTCGTGAAGGACAAGGGCGACGGCACCGTCGAAATCCTCAAGGACGCCGCCGTCAACGCCCGCATCGCCGAGGCCTTCGCCGCCGAAGGCGCCGACGCCTGGTTCAAGGAGGGCGCCAGCGCCCGCTTCCTCGGGGAGCGCGCCTCCGAGGGCTGGCAGAAGGTGGATGACGTCCTCGACGTGTGGTTCGATTCCGGCTCCACCCACACCTTCACGCTGGAGGTGCGCCCCGACCTCAAGGCGGAGCGTCCGCCCGAGGGGCGCGACAAGGTGATGTATCTGGAGGGTTCGGACCAGCACCGCGGCTGGTTCCATTCCTCGCTGCTGGAGAGCTGCGGCACCCGCGGCCGCCCGCCCTATGACGTGGTGCTGACCCACGGTTTCGTCCTCGACGAGGACGGCCGCAAGATGTCCAAGTCGCTGGGCAACGTCACCTCGCCGCAGGACGTCATCAAGCAGTCCGGCGCCGACATCCTGCGCCTGTGGGTGTGCGCCTCCGACTATGCGGACGACCTGCGCATCGGGCCGGAAATCCTCAAGACCACGGCCGACACCTACCGCAAGCTGCGCAACACCATCCGCTGGCTGCTCGGCTCGCTGCACCATTACCGGCCGGAGGAGAAGGTCGCGGTGGCCGACATGCCGTCGCTGGAGCGCTTCATCCTGCATCGGCTCGCCGAGCTGGACGGAGAGATCCGCGCCGCCTATCGCGCCTTCGACTACAAGAAGGTGCACGCGGCCCTCGCCCAGTTCATGAACATCGAGCTGTCGGCCTTCTATTTCGACATCCGCAAGGATGCGCTCTATTGCGATCCCATCTCCTCGCTGACGCGGCGTGCCTGCCTGACGGTGCTGGACGAGGTGTTCAACCGCCTTGTCACCTGGCTCGCGCCCATCCTCGCCTTCACCTGCGAGGAGGCCTACATCGCCCGCACGGGGGATGAGGAGGGCTCGGTGCATCTCCTCGCTTTCCCGGACACCCCCGCCGCGTGGCGCGACGAGGCTCTGGCGGAGCAGTGGCGCAAGGTGCGCCTCATCCGCCGTGTGGTGCTCGGCGCGCTGGAGGTGGAGCGCGCCGCCAAGCGCATGGGCTCCTCCCTTGAGGCCGCCCCCGAGGTCTATGTGAGCGACGATGCGCTGGCCGAGGCCCTCTCCGGCCTCGACCTCGCCGAGATCGCCATCACCTCGGACGCGAAACTGATCCGCGGCGAGGGGCCGGCCGATGCCTTCCGGCTGGCGGACGTCCCCGGCGTCGCCGTGGTGCCGGTCCGTGCGGAAGGCACCAAGTGCGCCCGCTCGTGGAAGGTCTCGCCGCAGGTGGGCACCGACCCGGAATTCCCGGACGTGACGCCGCGCGATGCCGCCGCGCTGCGGGAGTTCTACGCCGCGCGCGCCGCGGCCGAGTGAAGCGAACCCCGCCCGCCCTCGCGTTGCCGGGGCGGGCGGCCTCGTCTATGAACGACGGATCGCGTCCGGCCATCGGTCAGAGAAGCCATTCCTGAGAGAGGCCCCTTGCAGCGCCGTCCCATCGTCTTCGGTCTTCTCGTCGCTCTCGCTGTGCTGGTGGCCGATCAGGCCTCCAAGGGCATCGTGCTCGCGTGGTCGGCGTCCTGGGACGCGCAGATCAAGCCGGTGGCGCCCTTCATCGACTTCGCCGCGCTGTGGAATTACGGCATCAGCTACGGCCTGTTTCCGCAGGGCGAGACCGGGCGCTGGGTGCTGGTGGCCATCAAGGTGGCTGCGGCGATCCTGTTCGCGGTTTGGCTGGCCCGCGCCCGCAGCCGGTTCGAGGCGTTCGCGCTGGGCCTGCTCATCGGCGGCGCCATCGGCAATGCGGTGGACCGGGTGGTCTATGGGGCGGTGTTCGATTTCGTGTCGCTCCACGCCTTCGGATACCGCTGGTACGTGTTCAACCTCGCCGATGTGGCGGTTGTTGTGGGCGTGGGACTGCTCCTTTACGATGCATTTCTCGGTGGCGCCTCAAAATCGCCGCCCTCGGCCGCGCCAATGGCGCCCCGGTCCGAAGCTGAGCGCGAGCCGTGAGAGCGCACGCTTTGAGAACGCATCAGAGGATGGCATCGAGGACGTGAGACCCATGCGAGAGATTTCCCTTTTCCCGCATAGCGCTGATGCCGCGCCGCGCGCGGCGGGCACCATCCTGTCCCCCGCATTCCGCCTGATCCCGCTTCGTGTCGGGGGCGGCGCGCTGCTCGCCACCTTTGCCCTCATGCTTGCCGCGCCCGCACCGGCCGCCGCGCAGAGCCTCGACGGCAGCACCAATATCTTCGACAGCGCCATGCAGATGCTTGGTCTGAAGGAGGAAGAGGAGAAGCCGGAGATCGACTATCGCGAGCGCGCGCCCCTGGTGGTGCCGCCGCGCGTGCCCGACGCGCTGCCACCGCCGCAGAAGAGCGCCGCGGATTCCCATCCCAACTGGCCGAAGGACTACGACCTTCAGCGCCGCAATGCCGCGGCGCAGGCGGCCAAGCAGCCCATCGTGCGTGACGATCCGGGCAAGCCGCTGATGCCGTCCGAACTCAACCGCGGCAAGAAGCGGGCGGTGGGCAACAGCACCTCGCCGACCGAGCCGGTGGGCGCGGGCTCAACCCGCGACGTGCTGATGCCCAGCCAGCTCGGCTCCTCCGGCTTCCCGGGGCTCGGCGGCCTGACCGGCAAGCAGGAGCAGCTCACCTTCAATGGCGAGCCCAACCGCGAGAACCTGATCCAGCCGCCGCCCGGCTACCAGACGCCCGCCCCCAATGCCCCCTATGGCGTGGTGGAGGAGAAGAAGGAGCCCTGGAAGATGCCGACCCTGTTCGATCGCCAGTGACGGACGCGAGGGACGGACACAGGGACCGGACGGAGCGGGGCAGCGGATGAAACCGCGGCGGCCCGTCCTTTTAAGCGGCGGCGGGCACCCTATCTTTCCTTGACGGACGCGCTTGCGGGCGCGTCGAATGCCGAAAGATCCTCACGTGCAGATGAGCCGTCTCGCCATGGTTGCCATTCTCGCCGCTGGAGCGGCCGCATTTTCTCCCCGCCTCGCTGACGCGGCGGGCCCCGAAGTCACCGAATTCAAGCTCGCCAACGGCCTTCAGGTCATGGTCATCCCCGATCACCGCACCCCGGTGGTCACCCACATGGTGTGGTACAAGGTGGGATCGGCCGACGAGCAGCCGGGCAAGTCCGGCATCGCCCACTTCCTTGAGCACCTGATGTTCAAGGGCACCGATGCGCACCCGCAGGGCCAGTTCTCGGCCGAGGTGGCGCGCCTCGGTGGCCAGGAGAACGCCTTCACCTCGCAGGATTACACCGCCTATTTCCAGCGGGTTGCGAAGGAGCACCTGGAGACCGTGATGGGGTTCGAGGCCGACCGCATGCGCGGCCTCAAGCTCTCCGACGAGGTGGTGCTGCCCGAGCGCGACGTGGTGCTGGAAGAGCGCCGCATGCGCACGGACAATGATCCCGGCGCCCGCCTCTCCGAGGTGCTGCAGGCCACGACCTACGTGAACCACCCTTACCAGCATCCCATCATCGGCTGGGAGCACGAGATCAAGGGCCTCAACCGCGAGGACGCGCTGGCCTTCTATCGCCGCTTCTACGCCCCCAACAACGCCCTGCTCGTGGTGGCCGGTGATGTGGACCCGGCCGAGGTGAAGGCGCTGGCGGAAAAGACCTACGGCAAGGTCGCCCAGGCCGACACCCCGCCGCGCAACCGCCCGCAGGAGCCGGAGCCGCGCGCCCATCGGCGCGTGTCGTTGGCTGACCCGCGTGTCGCCCAGCCGAGCCTGCAGCGCTCCTACCTCGTCCCCTCGGCCCGCACCGCGGCGCCGGGCGACGCCGAGGCGCTGGAAGTGCTCTCGCACATTCTCGGCGGCGGGCAGACCAGCCGCATGTACCGCACCCTCGTGGCCGAGAAGGGCCTCGCTGCCGGCGCCGGTTCCTGGTATCAAGGAACCGCCTACGATGCGACGCGCTTCGTCGCCTATGCCTCCCCGCGTCCGGGCGTGAGCCTCGAGACGCTGGAGGCGGCCGTCGACGCGGTGGTTGCCGAGCTGCAGGAGAAGGGCGTCGACGACCTGGAACTGGCCCGCGCCAAGACTCGGCTCATCGCCGACACCATCTATGCGCAGGACAACCAGGCGACGCTCGCCCGCATCTATGGCGCCTCCTGGGCCACCGGCCTCTCCGCCAAGGACGTGCGCGAGTGGCCGGAGCGGCTCAAGGCCGTGACCGCCGATCAGGTGCGCGACGTGGCCCGCCGCTATCTCGTCACCGACCGGGCCGTGACCGGCTATCTCAAGCAGACCGAGCCGAAGGCCGGCGACGCGGGCAAGACGGACGGCAAGAAGGACAATCGCTCGTGACGGCGGCCGTCCCGGCTTTCGAGGTGTTCCGTTCGCCGGCCCGTTCGGGCCGGCGCGCCTTTTTCGCGGGCGCGGGCCTTCGCCCTGCCGCCCGGCTCTTTCTTGCGATGGTTACGATGGCCCTTTCCCTTCTCGCCGCCGATACGGCGCAGTCCCAGTCGAGCCGCATCACCGAGGTGACGAGCCCCGGTGGCATCAAGGCCTGGCTGGTCCATGACACCACGCTTCCGCTCATCGCCTTCGAGTTCGCCTTCCTCGGCGGTGCCGCCCAGGATGGCCCCGAGCATGCCGGCCTTGCCAACCTCGCCTCCTCGCTGCTGGACGAGGGCGCCGGCCCGATGGATTCCGACGCCTTCCAGCGGGCGCTCGCCGATCATGCGGTGGAGCTGCATTTCGACGCCGGCCGCGACGAGATGCGCGGTTCCCTGCGCACGCTTTCGGAAAACCGCGACAAGGCCTTCGAGCTGCTGCGCCTCGCGGTGAACGAGCCGCGCTTCGACGGCGAGGCGGTGGAGCGCATCCGCGCGTCCCAGCTCGCCATGTTGCGCCGTCGCTCCACCGAGCCCAATGCCATCGCCAACGACCGCTGGTTCGCGCTCGCTTTCCCCGGCCATCCCTACGGCCGGCCGGTGGACGGCACGCTGGACAGCGTCGCCAAGCTGACCCGCGAGGACATCGCCGGCTTCATCGGCAAGACCTTCGCCCGCTCCAACCTGCGCGTCGCCGTGGTGGGCGACATCAGCGCCGAGGAACTGGGCAAGCGGCTCGACGAGGTGTTCGGCAAGCTTCCGGCCCAGGCGACGCTGACGCCCGTCGCCAATGTGACGCCGCAGAAGATCGGCACGGTGGAGGTCATTCCCCTCGACGTCTCGCAGTCGGTGGTGGTGATGGGCACCGGCGGGCTGGAGCGGCGCGACCCGGACTTCATCCCGGCCTACGTGCTCAACCACATTCTCGGCGGCAGCGCCTTCTCGTCGCGCCTGTTCAAGGAAGTGCGCGAGGCGCGGGGGCTGGCCTATTCGGTGTATTCCTACCAGGTGGCGCTCTCCCACGTGGGCCTCTGGTTTGCCGGCACGGCGACCAAGAATGAGCGGGCGGCGGAATCCATCTCCCTCATCACCCACGAGTTCGGCCAGATCCTCAAGGACGGACCGACCGCCAAGGAGCTGGAGGAGGCGAAGAGCTACCTGATGGGCAGCTATGCCCTGCGCTTCGACACCTCGTCCAAGGTCGCTGGCCAGCTGCTGCAGATCCAGCTCGACGAGCTCGGCATCGACTATATCGACCGCCGCAACGCGCTGATCGCCGCCGTCACCCTCGACGACCTCAAGCGCGTCGCCGGCCGGCTGGCCACGGCGAAGGATGCGTTGACGGTGGTGGTGGGCAAGCCGGTCGGCCTCGGAGGCTGATCGGCCCGCGGTAACCTTACTTTCACGGAGCCGGCGCAGGGGACCCGCAGGGGCGGGCGGGGAGTCCCCACGCCGGCTTCCCTTTGCTATAAGCGCGCGATCCAGGGCGCCCATGGAGTTGAAGATATGGCGGGTGCAACACGGACGGTCGCGCAGATCCGGGCCACCGAAAGGCCCGTGACGGCAGCTTCACGCGTGTGCGCACCCCCGTCCGATCCGGCGGGCCGCCTCGGCTTCCCGTTTCCCCGGCTTTCCGTCGCGCGACTGGTGCTGCCCGGCCTGATGGCGGCCGTCCTCGCCGGCTGCGCGGGTGGTGAAGGCCTCGATGGTTCCTTTGGCGCGCAGGACACGGGCGTCGCCGGTGGCACCGCCATTGCGACGCCGGGCGCCACCTCTGCCGGTGTCGTGAACAGCGCCACCTCCGGCTCGCTCGTGGTCGGTGCCGGCCCGGACCAGGTGTCCTATGATTGCCCCATGCTCACCGTGCGCACCGGCGCCGGCAGCTGGCAGGTCACGGCCGGCGGCGGGCTGCGCTATCAGGCCACCATCGGCCGCCTCGCCCGCGAATGCACCATCTCCAACGGCATGATGCTGGTGAAGGTGGGCATCGAAGGCCGCGTCCTGATGGGCGAAAAGGGCAGCCCCGGTCAGGTGAAGGTGCCGGTTCGCATCGCCGTGGTGAATGAGGGCCCCTCGCCCAAGACCGTTACCACCAAGTTCTTCGCCGTTGCCGTCGACGTTCCGGCCGATCCGGGCCACGCGCCCTTCACCGTGGTGGAGGACCAGATCGCGTTCCCGCTGCTGAAGCCGTACGAGATGGAGCGCTACATCATCTATGTGGGTTTCGACCCGCAGGGCACGCCCGAGGTGCGCGAGCGGCCCAAGCCTTCCGCCGCGCGGCCGAAGCCGAAGCCGCCGGCTACCGCCGCGCAGCCCGCCCCGGCACCCGCCGCCGCGAGCGCGCCGGCGCCCGCGAGCTCGTCCTCCAGCTCGTCGTCTTCCACCTCGAAGGACGTGTTCGGGCCGCCGCCGTCGAGCGGCGGCAGCAGTGGCGGCAGTTTCGCGCCGCCTCCGTCGAGCGGCGGTTTCGCCCCGCCGCCCTCCACCAGCACCTTCGCGCCGCCGCCCAAATAGGCGGCGCGCCGATCCGCGAGCGGCTCAGTCCAGCTTGACGGGCAGGAAGGTGAAGGGCTGCGCCGGCACGAACCGCGCGGCCGCGTTACCGCCATAGACCTTGCCGCCGGTGAGATCGAGCTTCTTCACCGGCGCGCCCGGCTTCAAATCGAGGTCGGCGATCGGCACCCAGAAGGTGTTCGGGCTGGTGGCGGAATCGAAGAAATAGACTCTGTCCTTCTGGTCGCTCACCGTCCGCCACAGGGTGGAGGCGATGTTCGGCTCGCCCGGCGTCGAAAGGCCGAGCGGCACGCTCACCGACCGCATCACGCTCGCGACGCTCGCCACCGCCTGGTTGGCGTAGGTCTGGTCCGGGACGGCGGACAAAATCTCCGGCGCCGCCTTCGCGGGGACGGCCTTGATGAAGAAGCTGGCGCGGGCGAAGCGGTCCGCCGCGCGGTTGGTGCCGGGCAGGAACACGGTGCCGCCGATATCCTGCCAATAGGCGTTGAGCGCCAACTGCTGGTCATAGCTGGGTGAGTTGGTCATCACCTGGTACTGCCGCCCGTGATGCACCACCAGCTTGCCGCCAAGATACTCGAAGATGGCGCTGTCGCCGGAGGGATCGGAGATGGCGAGGTGGAGCTGGGCCCCGGAGCCGTTGGGCAGGGTCGCCGTCACCACCACGAACGGCTCGGCGGAAAGCGCCGTGACCGCCTCGGCGACGGTGGCGAAATTGTCCAGCACGTATTGCGCCCAGACGCTGATGGAGAGGGCCGGCTTGCCGTTGGGCTTCGCGTATTCGGATTCGGCGAGGTACAGCAGGTTGGCAACGAGACCCTTCTCGTTCATGCCGTCGGCCGTGCCGACGTCATAGCCCGAGGCGGTCACGCTGCCGTATTTCGACACCCATTTCGGGGTGTTGGCTCCCGCCGCCCCATCGCGCGCCATGCCGGCCGGGAAGGCCCACAGATTGGTGCGCATGTCCTCCATCCAGTCCATGGACCGGCCGGTGATGACGATGCCGTCGGAGCCCAGATAGACCGCGCGCGTGCAGGCCTGCGCCACCGGGGCGAGCGTGGCGGCGAGCGCTCCGGCCAGCATTGTCGCGGCGAGGGCACGGCGGCGGATGCGGGAGATGCGGCTTTCGGGACAGGTCTGGACCATGGGGGCCTCCGATGCGACCGGCCCAAAATGAAAACCGCCGGTAACGAGGTCAGCCCCGTTCCGGCGGAATCATGTGCCGGCCTTTTGAAAAGGTTCGGCTGAAAGAGATACCGGCTCCGCCCACACAGCAAGGCGGAGCCGGTCATCCATGCCCTGTCTGCCCCGAAAAGACATGGACAAGTGTTAGAAACCACACCCCCGCCCTCGATTCTCTGAGATGGATCAAATTTGGCGGCGCAGCGGCGAAATTTTGCTATCAGCTTCGGCGGAACGTTGCGCAGAGCACGCCTCAGGCGTGCGGGGAGAAGGGATGCACGACAAGGAGTCGCAGATGCCGGATGGCATTCCGGTCATCCGGACCATCGCCATGCCGGCCGATACCAATCCGAGCGGCGATATCTTCGGCGGCTGGCTGATGTCGCAGATGGACCTTGCCGCCGGAAACGTGGCGGCGCGCCGCTCGCGGGGCCGCGCGGCCACGGTGGCGGTGGAGGCCATGAGCTTCCTCTCCCCGGTGGCGGTGGGCGACGAGGTGAGCCTGTTCGCCAACATCGCGCGGGTGGGGCGCACCTCGCTGCGCATCGAGGTGGAAGCCTGGCGCCGGGCGCGCGAGAGCGAGCAGTCGACCAAGGTCACGGAAGCCGTCTTCACCTTCGTCGCCATCGACGGCGAGGGCCGCCCACGGGCCATCCCCGCGGAGTAGCAGGGCTCCTCAAGGGGCGCTCACACAGCCCGCGCGGCGCCTGAGCGAAGGCAAAGAATGCCCCGCCCCTCACGTCCCGCGCGGTTTCGCCCGCGTGGTCGGCGGGGCGGCGGCGGGGTCTTCCGGCCAGGGGTGCTTGGGGTATCGGCCGCGCATGTCGGCGCGAACATCCCGCCACGAGCCACGCCAGAATTGCGGCAGGTCCTTCGTCACCTGGATCGGCCGGTGCGCGGGTGACAGCAATGCGAGGGTCAGGGGCACCCGCCCGCCCGCGATGGCGGGATGGGCGGTGAGGCCGAACAATTCCTGCACCCGCACCTCCACTGCCGGCCCACCCTCCGCGCCATAGTCGATGGCGAGGCGCGAGCCCGTGGGGGCGGCGAAATGGGTGGGCGCCTCCGCCTCCAGCCGGGCCGTCAGCTCATAGGGCAGCAAGGCGTGAAGGGCGTTGCCCACGTCGGCGCCGCTGATGTCCGCAAGGGCTGTGCGGCCGGAGAGAAACGGCGCGAGCCATGTCTCGACCGATGCGGCCAGCGCCGCGTCGGAGAGGTCCGGCCACGGTTCCCCCTCGGCCGCGCGCAGGAACATGACGCGCTCGCGCCATTGCCGGGACGCGGCGGAGAAGGGCAGGCGTCCGATGTCCGCATCCGCGATGCCCCGGGCGAGCGCGCGCGCCGTCTCCGCATCCGCCGGAACCGGCTGGGGCCGGGCGGCGAGCACCAAAGCCTTGAGCCGCCGCACCTCCCGCGCCCGCACCGCCATGGCGGCGGGGTCGAACGCGACTTCGAGGCCGGAGGTGATGTCATCCGCGAACAGCGCCTCCACCTGCTCCGCCGACAAAGCGGCCGCGAGGGTGATGCGGGCGCCCTCGGCGCGGCCGGAGGCTTCCGCCACGGCGAGGAAGGGCGCGCGGGCGAGCGGGGATGTACCCTCCAGAACCGCACCGCGGCCATTGGCCATCAGGAAGCGCACCTGGGTCTCGCCAGCCCGTCCCTCACGGGCCTTGGCCACCCGGTCGGGAAAGGCGAGCGCCAGCAGGGCGGCGGGGGAGAGGGGAGGCGCGGTGCCAGGAGAGCACGCGTCTGCCGCCAGTTCCCGCGCCGCCATCTCCGCCCAGCGCCCGGCGAGGCGGCGGGAATCCTCCGCGCGACGGGAACGGTCGCGGCGGAAGCCGTCGAGGCGGGCGAGGAGGTCCACGCTGTCGCCGCCGAGCCCGCGCTCCACCAGCAGCGCGGCGATCTCTGCACCCAGGCGCCCCATGCCCCGCGCCGCCCCGATGGCGACCATATGGGCGAGGCGCGGCGGAAGGGGCAGGCGCGCCATGAGGCAGCCGAGCGGCGTCACCGCCTCCTCGGCATCGAGTGCGCCGAGCAGGCGCAGCAGCGCCTTCGCCTCGGTCACGGCCGGCGCGGGGGGCGGATCGAGGAAGGGGAGGGCGGCGGGATCGCGCACGCCGACGCGGGCGAGATCGAGCACAAGGCCGGTGAGGTCGGCGGCGAGGATTTCCGGCGTGGCGAAGGCCGGCAGGCTCGCCGTCTCCCCCTCGCTCCACAGGCGATAGCAGACCCCGGGCTCGGTGCGGCCGGCGCGGCCCCGGCGCTGGTCGGCGGCGGCGCGGGAGACGCGGACGGTCTCAAGCCGTGTCAGCCCCACGTCGGGCTCGAAGCGGGGCACGCGGGCAAGGCCGCTGTCCACCACCACGCGCACGCCCTCGATGGTGAGCGAGGTTTCGGCGATGGAGGTGGCCAGCACCACCTTGCGCCGTCCCTCCGGCGCCGGCAGCACGGCGCGGTCCTGCTCAGCGGCGTCCAGGGCGCCGAACAGGGCGACGATATCGACCTTGGGGTCGCGCACCGCGTCCAGAAGCAGGGTCTCGGTGCGGCGGATTTCGGCGGCGCCGGGGAGGAAGGCCAGGATGGAGCCGTCTTCCCGCTCCAGCGCCCGGCGGATGGCGTCGGCCATCTGGCGGTCGATGGGCGCGCGGGGATCTCGGCCGAGATAGGCCGTCTCCACCGGAAAGGCGCGGCCTTCGCTCTCGATCACCGGCGCGGGCGTGCCTAAGCCCATCAGGGAGGCGACGCGGGCGCCGTCCAGCGTCGCCGACATGGCGAGGAGCCGGAGGTCGTCCCTGAGCCCGCGCTGGGAATCGAGGGCGAGGGCGAGGCCGAGATCAGCATCGAGGCTGCGCTCGTGGAATTCGTCGAACAGCACGGCGGCGATCCCGGACAGTTCGGGGTCGTCAAGCACCATGCGGGTGAAGATGCCTTCCGTGACCACTTCGATGCGGGTGCGGCGCGACACCTCGGAGGCAAGCCGGGTGCGAAAGCCCACGGTGCCGCCCACCGCCTCCCCGAGGGTCTGCGCCATGCGCCGGGCCGCCGCGCGGGCGGCGAGGCGGCGCGGCTCCAGCACGAGGATCTTCCCGCCCGCGGCCCACGGCTCATCCAGCAGGGCCAAGGGCACGCGCGTTGTCTTGCCGGCGCCGGGCGGAGCCACCAGCACGGCGCAGGGGGTGGACGCGAGCGTCGAGCGGATGTCGCCGAGGACGGCGTCGATGGGGAGCTTGGTGTAGAACATGGCGCGCCCGCCCTTATGCGGCCGCGCCGCGCGAAGGCCAAGGGTTGAGGAGGGACCGGGCAGAGGGGGTGTTGCCAGCGGCCCGCATCGGTGCCTTAAGGAACGCCCCGTCCATCACCGGGATCAGAGCACCATGGTTTCCGCCCCGTCCAGCCTCACCAGCAAGGTCCGGCCGCTCGCCTTCGAGACCGGCATCGTCGCCCTCGCTTTTCTTGATTCGAAGGTCGCCTTCGTCGGCACGGACGGCGCGGTGTTCCTGATTGGGCTCGAGGAAGGGGCGACGCCGGTTGCGGTCGTGGTGCATCAAGGTGGCGTGTTGAGCGCGGCCTCGGACGGCAAGCGGCTGGTGACCGGCGGTGACGACGGGCGGGTGATGGAGCTGCTGTCGGACGGCTCCACCCGCGAGCTGGCGCAGCAGAAGGGGCGCTGGATCGACCGGGTGGCGCTGGGGCCGGACGGGGCCGTGGCCTATTCGGCCGGCAAGGTCGCCCACGTATTGCAGGCCAAGGGCGAGGCGAAGTCGCTGGAAGTGCCCTCCACCGTGGGCGGCCTCGCCTTCGCCCCCAAGGGCCTGCGCCTCGCGGTGGCGCATTATGGCGGCGTGTCGCTGTGGTTTCCCAATGCGGCGGGCGCCAAGCCGGAGGTCTATGGCTGGAAGGGCTCGCACCTCGGCGTGACGTTCTCGCCCGACGGCCGCTTCCTCGTCACCACCATGCAGGAGCCGGCGTTGCACGGCTGGCGCGTGGTGGACGGCGCGCACATGCGCATGTCCGGCTATCCCTCGCGGGTGAAGTCCTTCGCCTTCACCGCCGACGGCAAGTGGCTCGCCACCTCCGGCTCGGGCGAGGCCATCCTGTGGCCCTTCCAGGCCAAGGACGGCCCCATGGGCAAGGAGCCGGCCATGCTGGCGCCATCGCCCACCTCGCGGGTGACGGTGGTTGCACCCCACCCCAAGGACCCGGTGATCGCCATCGGCTACGAGGACGGCATGGTGATGATGGTGCGCATCTCGGACGGCGCCGAGATCCTGCTGCGCGCCCCCGACACCGACCCCGTGACCGCCATCGCCTGGCATGGCTCCGGCGGTGCCGTTGCGTTCGGGACGGAAAAGGGCCAGGGCGGGCTGCTGGCCTTCTGAGCCGCGGCGCGGTACCCGCGTGGCGCACCAAGTCCTTAGCCGCACAGGAAACTTGTGCTGCGGGCGGCTTTTCACGGGCGCGCGTCCGCTCTACCTTGGCGGCGTCCATTCGCAGGTGCGAAACGGGACAAGCGCACGAGAGACCTGCCGATGAAGATCGCCGACGTCCGCCGCACTGCCTACTCGATGCCGCTCACCAACCCCTCCTTCCCGCCGGGGCCCTACCGCTTCATCGACCGCGAATACATGATCATCACCTACCGGACCGATCCGGAGGCGCTCGCGAAGGTGGTGCCCGAGCCGCTCGAGATCACCGAGCCGGTGGTGAAGTACGAATTCATCCGCATGCCCGATTCCACCGGCTTCGGTGACTATACCGAGACCGGACAGGTCATTCCGGTCCGCTTCAACGGGCAGGAAGGCGGCTACGTCCACTCCATGTATCTGGACGACGAATCCCCCATCGCCGGCGGACGCGAGCTGTGGGGCTTTCCCAAGAAGTACGCCCAGCCGAAGCTCAAGGTGGAGACCGACACGCTGGTCGGCACCCTCCATTACGGCAGCGTGCTCTGCGCCTCCGCGACCATGGGCTACAAGTGGGTCGCCGGCGACAAGGAGAAGATCCTCGCCTCTCTGCTCACCCCGAGCTTCCTGCTCAAGATCATCCCGGACGTGGACGCCACCCCCCGCATCTGCGAGCTGGTGCGCTACTATCTCGTGGACGTCACGCTCAAGGAATGCTGGGTCGGGCCCGGCGCCCTCGGCCTGTTCCCGCACGCTCTGTGCAACGTCGCTGCGCTGCCGGTGCTGGAGGTTCTCTCCGCCGTGCACATCAAGGCCGACCTGACGCTCGGCCTCGGCGAGGTGGTCTACGACTACATGAAGGAAAACGGCGCCTGACGTCCGCCTTCCAGCGGCGGCGCAATGCGCGCCGCCGGTCGAGGGAAGCAACTTCAAGAAGGTGAGGGTCGATGACCGAGGCAGCCAACCAGCGTTCCGCCGAACTGTGCGACATCATCGACGAATACAAGCGCGTGGCGCTGGTGTTCCAGGGTGGCGGCGCGCTCGGTGCCTATCAGGCCGGCGTCTACGAGGCCCTGTCCGAGGTCGGGTGCGATCCGAACTGGATATCCGGCGTGTCCATCGGTGCCATCAACTCGGCCATCATCGCCGGCAACGCGCCGCAGGACCGGGTGACGAAGCTCCGGGACTTCTGGGAGACCATCACCTCCCAGCGCATCCTGCCCTTCGACCTCGAAGGCGATATCTTCCGCCAGTGGCGGAACCAACTTAGCGCGACCCGCACCATCCTGCAGGGTCAGCGCGGTTTCTTCACGCCACGCTTTCCCAATCCCTGGATGCTGCCGTCGGGCGCCGCCGGGGCGACGTCTTTCTACGATACCGCTCCGCTCCGGGACACGCTGCTGCGGCTGGTTGACTTCGATCGCATCAATTCCCGCGAGAAGCGCTTCTCGGTTGGGGCGGTGAACGTGCGCACCGGCAACTTCATCTATTTCGACAATCAGGAGCACAAGATCGCGCCCGAGCACATCATGGCCTCCGGCGCGCTCCCGCCTGGCTTTCCCGCCGTGAAGATCGACGGCGAATATTATTGGGACGGCGGTGTGGTCTCCAACACCCCGCTCCAATTCCTGCTCGACCAGCCGGATCACCCCAGCGCCCTTGTGTTCCAGGTGGATCTGTTCAGCGCGCGCGGGCCGCTGCCGCGGGACATGTTCGACGTGTCCGAACGGCAGAAGGACATCGGCTATTCGAGCCGTACCCGCTACACCACGGACGTGTTTCGCCGGGTGCAGGATCTCAGGTCCAAGCTCTATGACGCGCTCCAGCGCATCCCCGAGCAGCTGCGCACGGAAGAGGACATCGCCCTCATCGAGGATTATTCCAGCTCCGGCCCCGCCAACATTTGCCACCTGATCTATCAGGAGAAGGCCTATGAGCGGGAATCCAAGGACTATGAATTCTCGCAGACGTCCATGCGCGAGCACTGGCAGACCGGCTATGAGGACACGGTGAAGACGCTGCGGCGGACGGAGTGGCTGCGCAAGCCCGACGATTCCATCGGCATCGTCGTGCACGACATCCATCGCCTCTCCGAGTGAGAGGCGGCCGGCTCAGAGGAGGCCGCGCGCCAGCATGTAGGCGCCGAGCAGGCCGAGGCCGGAGAAGAAGATGCGCCGGAACATCTGCGGAGACGCCGCCCGGCGCACCATGGCGCCGAGCTGCATGCCGATGAAGGCCGGCAGCAATGCGGCTGCGGACGCGAGCGCGGTGGCCGGATCAGCCATCGCCCCGCCGCCGTCTCCGGGGTGGAACAGCACCACGGCGAGTGCGGTGGTGGAGACGATGAAGGTGAGGCCGAGAGCCTGCACCAGATCATCCCGCGCCAGCCCCAGTGACTGGAGATAGGGCGCCGAGGGCATGACCGAGACGCCGGTGGTGCCGGTGACGAGGCCGGTGAGGAAGCCCATGAGCGGGGACAGCCACGGCTCGTGCCGCGGTGGCACCTTCAATTGCACCGAGGACAGGCCGAGCGCGCCATAGGCCAGCAGCGTCGCGCCGAGCACCGGCTGAGCGGCGGGCGAGGCGAGGCCGCCCAGCAGAAGGCCGCCAACGAGCGTGCCCGCCGCCACCATCACCATCATCCAGAAGAAGCGCCGGGCGATGGGCAGGATGTTCGGCCCGGTGAAGTATTGCCAGAAATTGGTGACGGTCGCGGGCAGGATGAGCAGCGCCGCCGCATCGGGCGGCGCCAGGAACACGCTGAGCAGGCCGATGCCGACCGTCGGCAGGCCCATGCCGATGACGCCCTTCACCATGCCCGCCAGCACGAGCACGGCGAAGCCGGCGGCGATCAGCCCCGGATTGACCGAGGCGACGGCGGCGGCCGCCGTTTCAATCACCGGAAATCGGCCGCATCAGAATTCGGCGTCCAGCTCTTCCAGCTCTTCCGGCTCGGACAGGGCTCCGTCGATCCATTCCTGCACCAGCGGCAGCGCCATGATGCGGGCGCGATAGGCCTCGCATTCCGGGTCGAGCTTCACGTCGTAGGTCGTGAAGCGCGAGCAGACGGGCGCATACATGGCGTCGGCCAAGGTGGGCGTCGCGCCCATCAGGAACGGACCGCCATGGGCAGTGAGGCAGCCGCGCCAGATGGCGGCGATGCGCTCGATGTCCGCCTGCGCGCCGGCCCAGACCTTGAAGCCCGGATAATGCGCCTTGATGTTCATCGGCAGGGCCGAGCGCATGTTGGCGAAGCCCGAATGCATCTCGCCGGAGATGGAGAGGCAGTGCGCGCGCACCGCGCGGTCGGCGGGCAGCAGCCCGGCCTCGGGGAAGACTTCATTGAGGAAGGCGGCGATGGCCAGCGTGTCCCACACCGTCACGTCCTCGTGCACCAGGCGCGGGACGAGGAAGGAGGGCGACAGCAAAAGCAGCTCCGCCTTGGCGTCTGGATCGTCGGTGGGCACCCGCTCCTCATCGAAGGAGAGGCCGGCCATCTTGCACAGCAGCCAGCCGCGCATGGACCAGGAGGAGTAATTCTTGCTGGAGATGGTGAGCGTCGCCATGCCTGTCCCGTGCCTCGGATTTGCGATCCCTGACCTGACCGTTCCCCTCGACCCTTCCGCCCTTTGTTTCTTCTTGGCGCAGCCGGCGGCTTCGACTTTGGTCGGGCATCCGGCGCGGTCGCTCGGCCTTCAGCCCCACTGCTAAGGATGCGTGTTGCAATGCACCACGCATAGCTCCAATATCAACTTAACAGGTACATCCGTTCAGGCTTGCTGCAAAGCGGAAAGCTGGGCCTGCGACAACTACTTAATGCTTCCGCCGGCCGTCGGGGGCCGGGCGTGGGGGACGCGGAGCAGAAGGACCTTTCGGCATCATGCTGCAGACTTCTTCCAGGTTCATTCCTCCGGCACCGCGGTGCCGGACGGTCCGGCGCGCGCTGCCATGATCTATTCCGCCTATCAGGCCCAGGCCGACCTCATGAGCCCGATGAGGTTCTTCGCCAGCCTCGCGCGGCAGACCCTCAACGGCCCCCTCGTCAATGGCTACGGCCATCTCGGCTTCCGTCAGCTCGCGGCCGCCTACGAGCTCATCGAGCGCGCCGGCCTCACCCACGGCCGACCATCCTTCGGCATCAAAACGGTTGAAGTCGGCAATCGCGAAGTTCAGGTCACGGAGGAAAACGCCGCCGTCCTGCCCTTCGGCACCCTGTTGCGCTTCAAGAAGGACGTGGACGTCGCCCAGCCGCGCGTCCTCGTGGTCGCGCCCCTCTCGGGCCATTTCGCGACGCTGCTCGTCAACACCGTGAAGACGATGCTGCCGGATCACGACGTCTACATCACGGACTGGCACAACGCCCGCGAGGTGCCGCTCTCGGCCGGTCCTTTCGGCTTCGACGATTATGTCGAGCACGTCATCCGCTTCCTGGAGATCATGGGGCCCGGCTCCCATCTCGTGGCGGTGTGCCAGCCGTGCGTGCAGTCCCTCGTCGCCGCGGCGGTGATGGCGCAGGAGAAGAACCCGGCGGTGCCGGCTTCCATGACGCTCATGGCCGGCCCCATCGACTGCCGCATCAACCCCACCAAGGTGAACGAGCTCGCCACCTCCAAGCCCATCTCCTGGTTCGAGAAGAACCTGATCTCGACGGTGCCGAAGGGTTTCGCCGGCTCGGGGCGGCGGGTCTATCCCGGATTCCTCCAGCTTACCGCCTTCGTGAACATGAACCTCACGCGGCACATCAAGGCGCACCTCGACCTCTACAACGCCCTCGCCGAGGGTGACGAGGAGAAGGCGGAGACCACCAAGGCCTTCTACGACGAATACTTCGCCGTGTTGGATCTGGCCGCCGAGTTCTACCTTGAGACCGTGCGCTACGTATTCCAGGAATACCGTCTGCCCAAGGGCGAGCTGACCTATCGCGGCCGACCCATCGATTTCCGCGCCATCCGCAAGACGGCGCTGCTGACGGTGGAAGGCGAGCGGGACGACATCTGCTCCATCGGCCAGACCATGGCGGCGCAGGACATCTGCTCGGCGCTGCGTCCGCACAAGAAGCGCCATCACATGCAGGCCGGCGTCGGCCATTACGGCGTGTTCTCCGGCCGCAAATGGGCCTCTCAGGTCTATCCCATCGTCCAGAACCACATTCTGGCGAGCGATTGAACGGCGAGCATTTGAACCCTGCGTGAGCGGACGCTGGGGCATGAGTTGCCAACCCCTGCCTGCGGCGGTACGCGGACGGGGTCCAACGCGCGTCCCGCCTTCGGACCTGCCACCCCGCGGACCTGCCCCGTGATCGTGCCCCCGCTCCGTCCCTTGCTGCCCTCGTGACCGCGGCTGCGTCTTCCGCCGAAATGCGGCTTCGGGATCATCCCGCCTTTGTGCTGTTCTGGATCAGCCGCGTCTCCTCGGCGCTGGCCTTCCAGATGCTGGGGGTGGTGGTGGGCTGGCTGGTCTACAGCCTCACCGGCAGCGCTGCTGCGCTGGGCCTCGTGGGCCTCGCCCAGTTCCTGCCGATCCTGTGCCTGACCCTGCTGGTGGGCCATGCGGCCGACACCTTCGACCGGCGGCGCATCGTGCTGGCCTGCCAGACGCTGTCTGCGCTCACGGTGGGGGCTCTCGCCCTCGCGGAAGGCTCCGGCCATGCCGGACTTCTGCCGATCTATGCCGCCGTCATCACGATCGGCGCCAGCCGCGCCTTCGAGGCGCCGACCATGGCGGCACTCCTGCCCCGCCTGGTTCCCGGCGAGGTGCTGCCGCGGGCGCTGGCGGTGGCCTCCTCCGCCATGCAGATGGCGACCATCGCCGGCCCGGCCGTGGGCGGCTTCGCCTATGTCTTCGGCCCGGCCGTGCCGCTGACGCTGGCGGCAGCCTGCTATGCGGTGGCGGCCGGCTCCATGGCCTTCATCCGCCACGTGCACGCGCCCGGGCCGCGCAGCGCCATGACCCTCGAGACGCTGCTCTCGGGCCTTTCCTTCATCCGCCGCAGTCCGGTGGTGCTGGGCTCCATCTCCCTCGATCTCTTCGCCGTGCTGCTCGGCGGCGTCACCGCGCTCCTGCCCATCTATGCGGGCGAGATCCTGCATGTGGGAACGCAGGGCCTCGGCGCCCTGCGCGCCGCGCCGGCGGTGGGGGCCGTGCTGATGTCCCTCGTGCTGGTGCGCCGGCCGCCCACCCGCCGGGTGGGACACGTCATGTTCGCCGCCGTGGCGGTGTTCGGGCTGGCGACGGTGGTGTTCGCGCTCTCCTCCAGCTTCCTTTTGTCGCTGGGCGCGCTGTTCGTGCTGGGCGCCGCGGACAATGTGAGCGTCGTCATCCGCTCGTCCCTCGTGCAGCTCTCCACGCCGGACGAGATGCGCGGGCGGGTCAGCGCGGTGAATTCCCTGTTCGTCGGCACCTCCAACCAGCTCGGGGAATTCGAATCCGGCATGGTGGCCGCACTCATCGGCGCGGTGGGTGCGGGGGTGGTGGGGGGCGTCGGCACGCTCATGGTCGTGGCGCTGTGGACGCGGCTCTTTCCCGCACTCTTCCATGTCGACGCGATGCCGGTGAAGGTTGAAACCCGGCGCTGATCCAAACCCCGCCGCGCCCGCGCCGCTGCTTGGTTTGCCGGCTTTGCTCAAGCTCTTCGGTTGACGCCGGGCTGCGCTTTTCCCATGGTGCGCCCGCACGCGCTTTGGCGCTGCCTTTCCCCCGCCGCGCCCGAGCGCGGCATCGTATCCACGCCGCGCCGATGTCACGGGTTGCCCCGTTGTCGCGCGTCCCGTGACTTTCGCGGCGCCGTGACGAGCCGGCGCTGCCACCCCGAGGAGTGTTTCACCATGAGCGACTGGCCGGTCCACGCAAAGATCGACGGCCCCATCGTGATGATCGGATTCGGCTCGATCGGCAGGGGCACCCTGCCGCTCATCGAGCGCCATTTCGATTTCGACCGCGAGCGCATGGTGGTGATCGATCCGGTGGCGGACCACCGCAAGCTGCTGGATTCCCGGGGCATCCGCTACGTCCAGTCGGAAGTGACCGCCGAGAATTATCGCGACCTGCTGACCCCGCTGCTCACCAATGGCGGCGGCCGCGGCTTCTGCGTGAACCTCTCCGTGGACGTGTCCTCGGTGGCGGTGATGGAGCTGTGCCGCGAGATCGGCGCGCTCTACATCGACACCGTGGTGGAGCCCTGGAAGGGCTTCTATTTCGATGAGGCGATGCCTACCGCCGCCCGCACCAATTATGCGCTGCGCGAGAGCCTGCTCGCCGCCCGTCGCCGCAATCCCGGCGGCACCACCGCGGTGTCCACCTGCGGCGCCAATCCCGGCATGGTGTCCTGGTTCGTGAAGCAGGCGATGCTCAACATCGCCGCCGACACCGGCCTCGACCGGCCGGAGCCGAAGACCCGCGAGGAATGGGCGCAGTTTGCCCGCAGCCTCGGCATCAAGGGCATCCACATCGCCGAGCGCGACACCCAGCGCGCCCGCGAGCCGAAGGTGATGGGCCAGTTCTGGAACACCTGGTCGGTGGAGGGCTTCGTCTCCGAGGGCCTGCAGCCGGCCGAACTGGGCTGGGGCACCCACGAGAAGAGCCTGCCGGCGGACGGCCGCACCCACGAAGGGGGCTGCGGCGCGGCCATCTACCTGCTCTCCGCCGGCGCCGCCACCCGCGTGCGCTCGTGGACGCCGACGCCGCAGGCCCAGTACGGCTTCCTCGTCACCCACAACGAGAGCATCTCCATCGCCGACTATCTCACCGTCCGCGACGGCGACCAGGTGCTCTACCGCCCGACCTGCCACTACGCCTACCACCCCTGCAACGACGCGGTGCTGTCGCTGCACGAGATGTTCGGCAATGGCGGGCACTTCCAGGAGAGCTGGAAGATCCTCGACGAGCACGAGATCGTCGACGGCATCGACGAACTGGGCGTGCTCATCTACGGCCACGCCCGGAATGCCTACTGGTTCGGCTCCCAGCTCTCCATCGAGGAGACGCGCGAGCTCGCCCCTTACCAGAACGCCACCGGCCTGCAGGTGACCTCCGCCGTGCTCGCCGGCATGGTGTGGGCGCTGGAAAATCCCGAGGCCGGCATCGTCGAGGCCGACGAGATGGACTTCCGCCGCTGCCTCGAAGTGCAGCTGCCCTATCTCGGCCCGGTGATCGGCACCTATACGGACTGGACGCCCCTCACCGGCCGGCAGAAGCTGTTCCCCGAGGACCTCGACCTCGAGGATCCCTGGCAGTTCAAGAACATCATCGTGCGGTGAGGCCAGCGGAGGTCTCCCGTCCAAAGGAGACCTTCGATGGCGGTCGATGCCGCGCGTGTCCGGGAGATGGCCCTCGCTCTGCCTGAGGCGAGCGAGGCGCCGCACGTCGATCGGCGTGCCTTCCGCACGCCACGCAAGATCTTTGCGACGTTGGGGCCGAGCGGGCTCGACCTCAATCTGATGTTCGATCCCGACCTGCGCGATTTCTACTGCGAGCAGGTGCCCGAGGCCTTCGCCCCGGTTCCGGGAGGATGGGGCAGGATGGGCGCCACCCGCTGCGACCTCACAATGGTGGACGCGGCGACGCTCGCCTCGGCGCTTCAGGCAGCGCACCGCCTCGCCGCACCCAAAGCCAAGTCGAAGCCGAAGCGGCGAACGGCTTCGGAATCTGAGGCCTGACCCATAAACAAAAATCCCCGGCTCGATGGATCGAGCCGGGGATTTTGTCGTGGGCTGTCTCGACGTTGGCGCGTCGCGGACGCGTCAGGCGGACTTCAGCAGCGCCGGCGCCAGAAGCTCTGCCAGCGAGGGCAGGGCGATGCGGGTGCCCGTGGGGCTGATGAGGCCGCGGGCGCCATCCAGCGCACCGGCTTTCAGCTCCAGCGCGAGCAGCCGGTTGCGGTCATAGGCGCCGGGCATCCAGAGCTGCCCAGTCTTCTCCGCGGAGAAGCCGAAGCGCTCGTAATAGGCCGCATCGCCCACCAGCAGGATGGCGCCGTGGCCCTTGGCCCGTGCCGCCGCGATGGAGGCGCGCATCATGTCGCCGCCCAGGCCGCGGGTGCGGAACCAGGGATGGACCGCGAGCGGGCCGAGCAGCAGAGCCGGACGGGCGGGGCCCGCCGTCACGTTCCACAGCCGCACGGTACCGGCCAGACGGCCGTCCGGGCCGTGGGCGGAGAAGGCGAGGCCTTCCGCCGGCAGGCGGCCCTCGCGCAGACGCTCGGACGACTTGGCCTTGCGCCCCTCGCCCATGGTGAGGTCGAGCAGGGCCTCGCGGGGGGCCACATCTTCCACGGATTCAAGCACGATCTCGGTCATCGGCAGCTCCTGCGCCAACGTGAGAGGTGAAGAAGCCCGTCCCGGCTGCATCACAGCCAGGAAAATACCTTCGGGGCGATCGCCTTCGGGGACGGGTGCGGAAGACGAGGGGACACATCCCCTCCTCACGCCCCGGACGGCGGGAAGCCGATGCCGGGGGACCTTCTGCGGCCGGGTCGCGGAATACGCTCGGGCGCCGCGCGGGCGGTCTCTGCGTGGCTCCGCTCAGGGAGCCACGGGAGCTTGGATCTTTCGGCGGCGGAAGCCGCCTCAGATCACGTAGGACTTCAGCGGCGGGAAGCCGTTGAACGCCACCGCCGAATAGGTGGTGGTGTAGGCGCCGCACGCCTCGATGATGATCTTGTCGCCGATCGAGAGCGAAAGCGGCAGCTCGACCGGGGTCTTCTCATACATCACGTCGGCCGAATCGCAGGTCGGGCCGGCCAGCACGCAGGGGGCGGTGTCGTCGCCGTCGCGCGGGGTGCGCAGCGGGTAGCGGATCGCCTCGTCCATCGTCTCGGCGAGGCCGCCGAACTTGCCGATGTCGAGATAGACCCAGCGCATGGCGTCCTGCTCGGACTTCTTCGAGATGAGGACGACCTCGGTCTCGATCAGGCCGGCATTGCCCACCATGCCGCGGCCCGGCTCCATGATGGTCTCGGGAATCGCGTTGCCAAAGTGGCGGCGCAGGGAGGCGAAGATCGCCTCGCCATAGGAGATGGCGCCCGGCACGTCCTGCAGGTAGCGGGTGGGGAAGCCGCCGCCCAGATTGACCATGGACAGCGAGATGCCCCGCTCGGCGCAGGCGCGGAAGATCGCGGCGGCAGAGGCGAGCGCGCCGTCCCAGGCGTGCACGTTCTTCTGCTGCGAGCCCACGTGGAAGGACACGCCATAGGCAGCGAGGCCGAGGCGATGGGCGTGCTCCAGCACGTCCGCCGCCATCTCCGGCTCGCAGCCGAACTTGCGCGACAGGGGCCATTCGGCGCCGGCACCGTCGCAGAGGATGCGGCAGAACACCTTGGCGCCGGGGGCGACGCGGGCGATCTTCTCGACTTCCTCGTAGGAATCGACCGCGAACAGGCGCACGCCCAGCTTGAAGGCGCGCTCGATGTCGCGCTCCTTCTTGATGGTGTTGCCGAAGGAGATGCGGTCGGCGCCCGCGCCGGTGGCGAGCACCATGTCGATCTCGCCGGTGGAGGCGCAGTCGAACGAGGAGCCGAGCTCCTCCAGCGCCGTCAGGATGGCGGCATCGGGATTCGCCTTCACGGCATAGAACACGCGGGTGTCCGGCAGCGCGCGGGCGAACGAGAGATAGTTGGTGCGGACCACGTCGAGGTCCACCACCACGCAGGGGCCATCCTCTCGTCGGGTACGCAGGAATTCGCGGATGCGATCGGTCATGGATACCTCCCCGTGACCTGAAGCCTCGTGAAGCGCAGGGAACTGCGCGACGACAGGACGGACGCTCCTTCTGGGAGAGCCCGGGGCACGCGCTCGCATTCGCCCGGCGATGTGGACACGCCGACCGTCTGCGGGCCGTACCCGCTTCGCCGGGGCTTTACCCGGCCGCATCATCGGACCGAACGGCAGCAGAACCGCCCGCTTGGCCAAAGGGCTAAGCAGGGTGGAGACGACTGCGCACGATTGGAGAGGGGATATCCCGCTCCGCACGGCCGGCAAGATGTAGTGCCTCTTTAGTAACGCCGACCTTTGGAGGGCCGACCGAGACCAAAAAAGCCCTTACGTCGTTGCTTCAAGTCACGTCCCCCGCATTGAGGAGCGGGGTGGGCCGGTTCCCTCCGGCTTGTCGATCGTCCTGGCAGCTTTCCGGCCTCTTGTCCGGAGATCCTACCGACCGACACGCGACCACAGGCACGTGCGAATTTGGGCAACGCGGATTTAGGGGATTCGCCCCGCCCGTGCAAGAGGCAATTTGATGAAAATCAGTGCGCCGGCGCAGGGCAGGTCTGACAAGATTGCGCAGGTCGCGGCGTGATCCGCCGGAAGCCGCCATTTTCACGCAAGCTGCACGGAAGGCCGTTGCCCTACCTTGCTTCCGCACGGCCTGTTGCGGTGCGGCATTTGTGCAGTTCCTGCACGGGGTTGCGCCGGATCGCCGCGCGTCGCGCTCAGCCCTTGATTGGCATCAATACAAGGAGCAAGCTTGCAGCATAATCTTAGAACAATGAGGATCCACCCGCGATCCCGTCTGCCGCCGCAGGGTTCGGAATGACCTACGACACCTTCTTTGCCGACGCCATCGACGCCCTGCGCAAGGAGCGCCGCTATCGCACCTTCGCCGAGATCGAGCGCGACGCCTCGCACTTCCCGCGGGCGGTGTGGCACTCGCCGGGCGGTCCGCGTGACATCGTGGTGTGGTGCTCCAACGACTATCTCGGCATGGGCAGCCATCCCGACGTGGTCGCCGCCATGTGCGACGCGGCCAAGGCGCGCGGCGCCGGGGCCGGCGGCACCCGCAACATCTCGGGCAACAGCCATGAGATCGTGATGCTGGAGCGCGAGCTCGCCGACCTGCACGGCAAGGAATCCGGCCTCGTCTTCACGTCGGGCTACATTTCCAACGCCACCGGCATCTCCACCATCGTCAAGCTGATCCCCGACTGCGTGGTGATCTCGGACGAGCTGAACCACAATTCCATGATCGAGGGCGTCCGCCACGGCGGCCGGCAGAAGGCGATCTTCCGCCACAACGACCTCGACCATCTCGAAGAGCTGCTGAAGGCGGCGGGCGACCGGCCCAAGCTCGTGGTGTTCGAGAGCGTCTATTCCATGGACGGCGACATCGCCCCCATCGGCGCCATCTGCGACCTCGCCGAGCGCTACGGCGCCATGACCTATCTCGACGAGGTGCACGCGGTCGGCATGTATGGCGAGCGCGGCGGCGGCGTCGCCGAGCGTGACGGCGTGATGCACCGGGTGGACGTGATCGAGGGCACGCTGGGCAAGGCCTTCGGCGTGGTCGGCGGCTACATCACCGGCAAGCGCCTCGTCATCGATGCCGTGCGCTCCTATGCGCCGGGCTTCATCTTCACCACCGCGCTGCCGCCGGCCGTTGCTGCCGCGGCCACCGCCTCGGTGCGCCACCTCAAGAATTCGCAGGCCGAACGCACCGGCCAGCGCACCCAGGTGGCCAAGGTCAAGGCGGCCCTCGCCGCCGCCGGCCTGCCGCAGATGGAGACGCCGACCCACATCGTTCCGGTGATGGTGGGCGACGCCAAGGCCTGCAAGATGGCTTCGGACCTGCTGCTCGCCGAGTACGGCATCTATATCCAGCCCATCAACTACCCCACCGTGCCGCGCGGCACGGAACGCCTGCGCATCACCCCCACCCCGTTCCACGACGACGCGCTGATCGCCCATCTGGCGACCGCTCTGTCGGACGTGTGGGAGCGGCTGGAGCTGCCCTATGCGGACCGGGTGACGCAGCACACCGCCTCGCGCAGCACCGCGGCCGGGGCGGCGCCCATCCCGCTGCCGATGGCTGGCGGCTGACCCGATCTCTCCCCGACTGAAAAGCCCCGGCTGTGCCGGGGCTTTTTGTTTTTGAGGCTCAGCCCAGCGTGCCGATGGCCTTGCCGTCCGGCCGGAAGAAGGGATGCGGGCCGGAAAAGCTGCCGATGAAGCTGCGGTGGGTCACCAGGCGCCCGTCTTTCAACAGGTGCAGCGACAGGCTCGGCGGCTCCATGTGGAAGGTCGGCGGCGCGTCCGGGTCCAGCGCGAGGCTGACCGAATGGGCCGGGGCTGGCGCGATGGTGGCGGCCATGCCGGCGAAGGTGGTCGTCACCGCCCGATGCACGTGGCCGCAGGTGAAGCCCAAGACCTGCGGATGCCGCCGCAGCACCGCCTCCAGCGCCGGAGCATCGAACAGGTTCTGCACGTCCATGTGGCGGATGCCGGTGAGGAACGGCGGATGGTGGGTTGAGACCAGCGCCGGCCGGTCCGGCGCGGCGGCGAGCGCGGCATCGAGGAAGGCGAGGCCCTCGTCGCCCAGCGTGCCATGGGGGCGGCCGTAGACGGTGGAATCGAGCATCACCAGCCGCAGCGGGAAATCCTCCACCACATAGTTCACCCGCCCGCCCGCGCAGCGCGCGGCGATCTCGGGAAAGGCGGCCAGCAGCCCGGCGGAACTGTCGTGATTGCCGGGAATGGGAAACAGCGGCAGGCCGAGGGGCGCGACGATGGCGCGGAAGCGGGCGAATTCTTCCGGGTCGTCGAAATCGGTCAGGTCGCCGGTGACGATCACCGCATCGGGGCGCGGGTCCAGGGACAGGATGTGCGCCACCGCAGCTTCCAGATAGGTCGCGGTGTCCACTACCCCGTAAGCGAGCGTGCCGGGGCGGCGGATGTGGGTGTCGGTGAGCTGGGCGATCAGCATGGGTCAGGCCAGAATGTAGCGGTTGGCGTCGAGGACGAGGCCGATGGCGGTGCCGGCGCTCAGGGGCAGGTCGGCGGGCGCCTCGGCGATGATGCGTGTTCCGTCGCCCGCATTCAGCGTTACCCGCTGGCGCGGCCCCTGAAACTCCACCTGCGTCACCTGAAACACCAGCGTCGCGTCGGCCGGGCTCACGAGGCGCACGGCCTCGGGGCGGAACAGGAGACGCGCCTTGGCGCGGTCCGGCGCCGCGACGCGCAGGATGCCGGCGGCAGTCTCGAAGCGGCCGTTGCGCACGATGCCCTCCAGCCGGTTGGTGATGCCGACGAAGCCGGCGACATAATCGTCCGCAGGCTGGAAGTACACCTCCCGCGGCGTGCCCACCTGGGCGATGGCGCCGTTCTTCATCACCACGATGCGGTCGCCCAGCGCCAGCGCCTCGGCCTGGTCGTGGGTGACGTAGACGGCGGTGATGGCGAGGCGGCGCAGCAGCGCGTCGATCTCGCTGCGCAGATGCTCGCGCAGGGCGGCATCGAGGGCGGTCAAAGGCTCGTCCAGCAGCAGCACGCGCGGCCGCACGGCGAGCGCCCGGGCCAGGGCGACGCGCTGGCGCTGCCCGCCGGACAATTGGTCGATGCGCCGCTCGGCCAGCGCCTCGATGCGCATCATGGCGAGCACGGAGGCCGCCTGCGCCCGCCGCGCGTCCGTTGCCACGCCGCGCACGCGCAGGCCATAGGCCACGTTGTCGATGACGCTCATGTTGGGGAACAAAGCGTAGGACTGGAACACCATGCCCACGTTGCGCTTCTCGATGGGCAGGGCCGTCACGTCCGCGCCGTCGAAGGCGATGCGCCCGCCGACGTCGGGCGTCTCCAGCCCGGCGATGAGGCGCAGGAGGGTGGTCTTGCCGCAGCCGGAGGGGCCGAGCAGCACCAGCGTCTCGCCCGCCTTCACCTCCAGATCCACCGGCGAGAGCGCCCGCGTGCCGTCCGGATAGGTCTTGCCGCAGCCGGCGATGGAAATGGCGGCGCCGGTGGGGGCGGTCATCGCGCGCTCCCCGTGGTGCGGCCGAACAGCTGGAGGGCGAGGAGCAGGGGCACGATCATGACGAAGAAGACCAGCGTGTAGGCGCTCGCGATTTCGAGTCGCATGGAGGCGTAGCTGTCGGCGAGGCCCACCGGCAGCGTCTTGGTCAGCGGCGTGTGCAGCATCCAGGTGAGGTTGAACTCGCCGATGGAGAGCGTCACCACCATCAGCGCCCCGGCGAGGATGCCGCCCTTCGCATTGGGAAGCACCACATGGAAGAAGCGCTGCAGCGGCGAGGCGCCCAGCGACGCCGCGCCTTCCTCCAGCGAGCGGATATCGACGGCGGCGAGCACCGCCATCACCGAGCGCAGCATGAAGGGCAAAGTGTAGAGCACGTGGCCGGTGAGGATGAAGGCCGGGCTCATGCGGAACTCGCGGATGGCGCCGTAGGCGAGGATGAGCGCCAGCGCCAAGGCAAGGCCGGGCACCGCGACCGGCAGCGTCACCACCTCTTCCACGATGCGGGCAAGCCGCGAGGGGCGCCGCACCAGCGCCCAGGCGGCAGGTACAGCGAGGACGAGGGTCGCCGCGAGGGTGCCGAGCGCGATGCCGATGGAAAGCCAGATGGTGTCCGAATAAAGCGCCAGCACCTGCTTCACCCAATCCAGGGTGAGGCCGGAGGAGACGCCGCGGAAATAGTTGGCGGTGAAGCCGGCGAGGATGGAGGCGCCGGCCGGCACCATCAGGAAGGCGGCCGCCAGCAAGGTGACGAACAGCTGGAAGGCGAAGGTGAGGCGATGGGTTTTCATGGATCGCCCTCAGCCCGCCGCCGCCACGCCGGAGCCGGCGAGGTTGCGCGAGAGGGCGAGCACCGCCCAGGTGATGAGGCCGAGGGCGATGGAGAGCGCCGCCGCCGTGGCGAAGTTCGCGTTGAGGGTAAACTCCGTATAGATGGTCATCGCCAGCACATCGATGCGCGTCGCCAGCGTGAAGGCGGTGCCGAACGCCCCCATGGCCGTGGCGAAGGCGATGGCCCCGGAAGCCATCAGCGCCGGCGCGATGCCCGGCAGGGTCACGTCCCTGAGCACCTCGAAGCGCCCTGCGCCGAGCGAGCGGGCCGCCTCCTCCAGCGCCGGATCAAGCTTCTCCACGGCGGCCATGAGGGTCACGAGCACCCGCGGCAAAGAGAAATAGACATAGCCCGCGAACAGGCCGGCCATGGAATAGGCGAACACCCATCGCCCCATGCCGAGGCCCATGGAGAGGCTGGCGAGCAGCCCCTGCCGGCCGGCGAGCAGGATCACCATGAAGCCCACCACCACGCCGGGAAAGGCCAGCGGCAGGGTGAGGCACGAGACCAGCAGCGGCCGGCCCCAGAAGCGGTTGCGGGCGAGGAACAGGGCGACGACGGTGCCGATGGCGAGGGTCGCCGCCGTCACCGCCGCCGAGAGCAGCAGCGTCGCGACCAGCGTCGCGACGTAGCGCGGGTTGGTGAGGATGGCGACATACTCCGCCATCCCGTTGGGGCCGGACCCCGCCACACCGATGAGCCGCACCATGGGCAGCAGGAAGAAGGCCGCCACGAACAGGAAGAGCGGCAGCAGGAACAGGCGGGCGAGGCGATCGGCGCTGTGCATGGCGTCAGGCGCGAGCCCGCCTCACTTCACGTTGTTGAGGTAGGCGTCGGAGAAGGCCTTCTGCGCCGTCTCCATGCGAGCATAGTCCACGGGCTTCGCGCGGGCATAGTCCGCGGCCGGCAGGAAGCGGCTGGCGATTTCCGGCGGCAGCGCGATGTTGCGGGCGGGGCGCAGATAGGCCTTGGCCCACATGGCCTGTCCCTTGTCGGAGAGCACGTAGTCGAGCACCTTCTTGGCCGCCTCGGGGTGCGGCGCGCCCTTCACCATGGTCATCACATAGGGGACGACGACCGAACCCTCGCAGGGGATGACGAAGGCGAAGTTGCCCTTCTCGTTGTACTTCGCGCGATAGGCGTTGAAGTCGTAGTCGAACAGGATCGGGATCTCGCCGGAAACCACGCGGGCGTAGGACGTCTGCTTGGGCACGATGGGCTGGTTGGCCTGGAGCTTCTTGAAGTATTCGATGCCCGGCTTGAAGTCCTCGAACGAGCCGCCCATGGCGCCGTTCACCGCCACCGCGCCCACATAGCCCACGAAGGCGGAGGTGGGGTCGAGATAGCCGACGAGGCCCTTGTATTCGGGCTTCAGCAGGTCGGCCCAGCAGGCCGGCACCGGCGCGCCGCCCAGCGCATCCTTGTTCACGAACAGGCCGAGCGTGCCGGAATGGATGGTGAACCAGTTGCCGTCCTTGTCCTTCAGGCCTTCGGGAATGTCGGCGAAGCCCTTGGGCTCATAGGGCTGGGTGACGCCGGCGTCCTTCGCCTTGATGCCGAAGGTGACGCCGAGATAGGCCACATCCGCCACCGGGCTCGCCTTCTCCGCCAGGATCTGGGCGAGGGACTGGCCGGAATTCTTGTTGTCCTGCGGAACGTCGATGCCGGTGTCGGCCTTGATGGCCTTCAGCATGGCGCCCCAGTCGGCCCATTCGGGCGGGCAATTGTAGCAGATGGCGTCCGCCGCCGCGGCCGGCCGGGCGGGCGCGACGGCGACGGCGGCGAGGGTCAGGACGGAAAGCGTCACGGCGGAGAGGGTCTTGAGGTGGCGCATGGCTGGGCCTCACGTGTTGGGCAGGGACGGCGGGGTAGGTTCCTGTCGGCGGGGCGGCTTCGGCGCGGCGGCAAGGGTGCCGCCGGACCGCAGGCCGAAGGGCAGCCGCTCCACGCGGGGGGCGGCGCCGGTCTCGATCATCTCGAACAGCAGCTCCACCGCCTGTTCGCCCATGCGGCGGGTGGGGGTGTCCACGGTGGCGAGGCTCGGGCTCATGGCGCGGCCGAGGGCGATGCCGTCGAACCCGGCCACCGAGACGTCATCCGGCACGCGGATGCCGAGGTCGCGCAGCGCGCCGGTGACGGAGAGGGCCAGCAGATCGTTGGAGCACAGTGCGGCGGTGGGGGCGGATATGCCCCCGAACAGCCCGGCGAGCGCGGCGGCGTGGCTCGGCGCGTCGCCCAGATAGTCGAGTTCCAGCGGCGCGGCGGCATGGAGCCCGGCCTTCTCCATGGCCGCGCGATAGCCCTCATAGCGCCTGAGCGAGCGGTCGGAGGTGGCGAAGCGGCCGGCGAGATAGGCGATGTTGCGGTGGCCGGCTGCGATCATCGCCTCCGTCAGGGCGGAGGTGGCAGCCGCATTGTCCACGCACACGGCGGCGCGGGCATCGCCCTCCGGCTCGTTGTGGACGAGCACGAAGGGAATGCTCTCCGCCTCCAGCAGGTCGAGCGTCGCGTTGTGGCCGGCGCAGGCGACGGTGAGCACGAGGCCGGCGACATTCTGCGCCACCAGCGTTTCCACCAGCTCCGCCTCGGCGGCGGGCTCGTAGTCGGTGGCGGTGAGGAGCAGGGTGTGGCGGCGCTCGCGGGCGGCCGCCTGCATTCCCGCCACGGAGGCGGCGAAGACCGGATTGGTGAGGCTCGGAATCAGGACGCCGACGGTGCGGGTCTTGAGCGTCTTCAGCGCCCGGCCGATCTCGCTCGGGCGGAAGCCCAGCTCGTCGATGGCCGCACGGACCCGGGCCTCCACTTCGGCGCTGGTGGGAGCCGAGCGGTTGATGACGCGGCTGACCGTCGCGATGGAGCAGCCCGCCCGTTCGGCGACGGTCCTGATGGTGACGATGCGCGGCACGTCCGACCCCGGTGGGCTCCAATGGAGCGTGAAACCGTTTTCAGATCAATAGGTGCAACGCGCGACAGGCGTGTGACGGGCTGGGAGGGGACGGGAAATGCGGACAGCGGGCGTGCCGAGGCACGCCCGCTGCGGGGAAGGGAAGATCAAGGGCGGCGAGATTCCCTTCCTTCTCGTGGCCTCACGGACGCGCGGGTGGCGGCGTGGGGCGATCGGGGTGGCCGCCGAACGGCACGCCGGGGGGCGGCGGAGGCGGCGGCAGAAGTGCGAATTCGAGGCGGCCCAGCTTCTCGATCTGGTCGGGCGAGAGGCGCGCCTTCAGGGCGTCCACGGCCTTGAGGAGCCGGGTCCCGGCTTTGCCGGCCTCCTCGCTGCGCACGCCGAACGCGGTGACGAGGGAGAGCGGCGCAGCGCCGGGCTGAGGGGGCGGCGGCGGGGGCGGCAAGGCCTCCTGCAGCGCATCGGTGAAGTCGCGCCAGGCGTCCAGCTGGTTGGCGCGGATGCCGAGGGCGGTCTCGGCGGCGGCAAGGTGGCGGGCGAGGGTCAGCGGACCACCGATCGGTCCACCCCCCGGGCCATGGGGCGGGCCGAAGGGCATGGGCGGCGTATCCGGCCCGGCCGCGAACTGGTCCTGCGGGGGCATGTGGTCGTCCACCTTGGCGTATCCCGGCGAGGACACGATGAAACCGGCGACGGCCAGAATGCCGAGGGTCGCCCCGGCGAGAATGAGGGCCCGGAAACTCTGGCGCGGCGTCTTCCGTATCGGTGCGTTGCACGTCATGGCGTGCCTCCTGTCCATCAGGTTGCCGCGAGGATGGAGGCGGCTCGTAGCCAAATGAGGTCCGGGAGGTATCGCTACTTGTCCCGCCGGGCGGAATTTGTAACGCAATGTTGCCGGGCGCCCCGTGGCAATGCTGGGAAGCATGGATGCGTGCGGCGGCGGGGGAGGCGGGATAGCATCGGTCCGAACGGAGGAACCGGTGCAACAGGACGGTCCGCATATTCTCGTCGTCGACGACGATCTCGAAATCCGCAAGCTGCTCAGCCGCTATCTCGCCGCGCAGGGCTTCCGCGTGACCGCGGCCGGCGACGGGCGGGAGATGGACGAGAAGCTTACCACCCAGCGCATCGATTTCGTGGTGCTGGATTTGATGCTGCCCGACGCCTCCGGCCTCGACCTCTGCCGTGCCCTGCGCGCCCGCTCGCGGGTGCCGGTGATCCTGCTCACCGCCCTGAAGGAGGACGTGGACCGCATCATCGGCCTCGAGATCGGGGCGGACGACTATCTCGGCAAGCCGTTCAATCCGCGGGAGCTGGTGGCCCGCATCCGCGCCGTCCTCAGGCGCACCAGCGTCACCGATCCCACGTCCTCCGCCGTGCGCGCCTACGGCTTCGCCGGCTTCCGCGCCGAGCCGGACCTGCGCCGCGTCACGGCGGCGGACGGCTCGGAGGTGCCCCTCACCGGGGCCGAGTTCGACCTGCTGATGGCGTTTCTGGAGCGGCCCGGCCGCATCCTCTCCCGCGATCAGCTGCTCGACATCACCCGCGGGCGGGAGGCCGGCCCGTTCGACCGCTCGGTGGATGTGCTGGTCAGCCGGCTCAGGCGCAAGCTCGGCGACCAGGGCGCGTTCCAGATCCTGAAGACGCTGCGCAACGGCGGCTACCAGCTCTCCGTGCGGGTGGACATCGAGGAGGCGCCGTGAGGACCCTGCGCGCCCAGGTCACCGCCATCCTCGTGGTGGCGGTGCTGGTGGTGATCGCGCTGGCGAACGGAGCGTCCTTCTTCATCGCCCGCCCCCAATGGCCGCCCTTCGGCGACCATGGCACCCATGCCGCCGACCTGCTCCTCATGGCCGATCTGGCGGCAGCCGTTCCGCAGGGCACCGAGGTCCGGTCGCAAATCGGCGCGGCGCTGCTGCGGCACGACCCGCCCGCGGGCGACATCGATCCGGTTGAGACGCGGCTGATGAGCGAGGCGCTGGCTCGGCTCGGCTCCACCTTGCCCGTCCAGGTGCTGCGTCGCCCACCGCCGTCCGGGCCGCCGGGTTCCGCCCCTCCTGACGATCCCGGCCCCGACGGCGCGGCGGGGGTTACGGCTCTGCGGTTGCCGGACGGGCGTTGGCTGGTGGTGGATGGCCGCCGGCCGCCCCGTCCGCCGCCCGGCCCGCCTGGCGGTGCGGTGGGCTTTGCGGTGTGGCTTGCCTTCATGATCCTCGGCGTCACCGGGGTCGTCATCCTCGCCGTGCACCGCCTCACCCGTCCGCTGGCACTGGTGGAGGAGGCGGCGCGGCGCATCGGTCCCGATGGCGAACTGCCCGTGCTGCCCGAACGGGGGCCGACCGAGGTGCGCGCCGCGGCCGCCGCCATCAATCGGCTCTCGGCGCGGCTGAAGGCCTCCATGGACAGCCGGATGCGCATCGTCGCCGGCGCGGCCCATGATCTGCGCACGCCCCTCACGCGCATGCGCCTGCGCGCCGAATTCATCCCGGATGAGGAGGAGCGCGCCCAGTGGCTCTCCGACCTCGCGGAGCTGGACCGCATCGCCGACAGCGCCATCCGCCTCGTGCGCGAGGAGGTGGAGGGCGGCACGCTGGAGACGGTGCGCATCGACCGCCTCGCCGCCGACGTGGCGATGGAATTGAAAGAGATCGGGCTCGCCGTCGCCCTCCTCGCCGCGGTGCCGGCCTATGTGGCGGGGCGGCCATTGTCGCTCAAGCGCGCGGTGCGCAACCTCGCGGTCAATGCCGCCACCCATGGCGGCGGCGCGCGGCTCGCCGTCAGCGCCGATGCGGAGCGGGTGGTGCTGGTGATCGAGGATGATGGCCCCGGCATTCCCGAGGCCTTGATGGGGCAGGTGTTCGAGCCGTTCTTCCGGGTCGACCCGGCGCGGCAGGTGAAGATCCCCGGGGCGGGCCTGGGCCTTGCCATCGCCAACGAGATCATCGGCCGCCATGGCGGGCGGCTCACCCTCTCGAACCGTCCCGGGGGCGGCCTGTTGCAGCGGGTGGAATTGCCGGCGGCCGAGGCGGGGCAGGACGCCGACGCGTGATCGGGCGCCCGGCCGCCTTCGGCCGGGGCTGATATCAGGGGAGAGGCCGGGCCGACCTCTCCATCCCGAGCCTCAGCGGGTGGGGACGGGCTTCTCGCCGCGATAGTCGTAGAAGCCGCGCTGCGTCTTGCGGCCGAGCCAGCCGGCCTCGACATACTTCACCAGCAGCGGGCAGGGCCGGTACTTGGAATCGGCGAGGCCCTCGTGCAGCACCTGCATCACCGCGAGGCAGGTATCGAGGCCGATGAAGTCGGCGAGCTGCAGCGGACCCATGGGGTGGTTCGCGCCAAGCTTCATGGCGCGATCGATGGAATCCACCGAGCCCACGCCCTCATAGAGGGTGTAGATCGCCTCGTTGATCATCGGCAGCAGGATGCGGTTGACGATGAAGGCCGGGAAGTCCTCGGCCACCGCATAGGTCTTGTGCAGGCGGGTGACGAAGGTCTTGGAGGCCTCGAAGGTCTCGTCGTCGGTGGCGATGCCGCGCACCAGCTCGACCAGCTCCATCAGCGGCACCGGATTCATGAAGTGAATGCCGATGAAGCGCTCCGGCCGGTCGGTGGCGGCGGCGAGGCGGGTGATGGAGATGGAGGAGGTGTTGGAGGCGAGAATCGCCTCCGGCTTCACCACCTGGCACAGCGCGGAGAAGATCTTGCGCTTCACCTCTTCCCGCTCGGTGGCCGATTCGATCACGAGGTCGCAGTCGGCGAGGTCCTCGGTCTTGTCCGCGGCGACGATGCGGGCGAGGGCTTCCTGCCGGTCGGTCTCGGACACGGAGCCCTTCGCCACCTGCTTGGCCATGTTGCCATTGATGGTGGCGAGGCCGGAGCGGATGCGGTCGGGGTCCGCGTCGTTCAGCGCCACGTCGTAGCCGGCGAGCGCGCACACGTGCGCGATGCCGTTGCCCATCTGGCCTGCGCCGATGACCCCGACCTTCTTGATCTCGAGCGGCATGATTCTCTCGTTTCGCCTTGTTTGCCGGTGACCGGGGCGGGCATCCCCGAAACTGCGGCCGGTGGTTCTCCGGCCGCAGCCAGAATGATCCTATCCCTTAACCTTGGCGATTTCCGCCTTGAGTTCGGGGATGACGGTGTTGATATCGCCGACGAGGCCGTAGTCGGCCACCTGGAAGATGGGGGCCTCCTCGTCCTTGTTGACGGCGACGATGACCTTGGAGTCCTTCATGCCGGCGAGGTGCTGGATGGCGCCGGAGATGCCGAGGGCGATGTAGAGCTCGGGGGCGACGACCTTGCCGGTCTGGCCCACCTGCCAGTCGTTCGGGGCATAGCCCGCATCCACCGCGGCGCGCGAGGCGCCCACCGCCGCGCCCAGGGCGTCAGCCAAAGGCTCGATCAGCTCGGCGAACTTCTCCCGCGAGCCCACCGCGCGGCCGCCCGACACGATGATCTTCGCGGCGGTCAGCTCGGGACGGTCGGAGGCGGCGATGCTCTCTTCCACGAAGGTGGAGAGCGCCGGATCGGACGCCGCGCCAACGGTCTCGATGGCGGCCGCGCCGCCCTCGGGCGTGGCGGCGAAGGAGGCGGTGCGCACCGTCACGACCTTCTTCGCGTCGTTGGACTTCACCGTCTGGATGGCGTTGCCGGCATAGATGGGCCGTTCGAACGTGTCGGGCGCCACCACCTTGATGATGTCGGACACCTGCATCACGTCCAGCAAAGCGGCGACGCGCGGCAGCACGTTCTTGGCGCTGGCGGTGGAGGGGCCGACGATGGCGTCGTAGGACCCGGCCAGCGAGACGACCAGCGCCGCCAGCGGCTCGGCGAGACGGTGGGCATAGAGCGCGTCGTCGGCGAGCAGCACCTTCTCGACGCCCGAGAGCTTCGCGGCGGCCTCGGCCACGCCCTTGGCGTTCTGGCCGGCCACCAGCACGTGCACGGGGGACCCGAGCGCGGCGGCGGCGGTGAGGGCCTTGGCGGTGACGCCGTTGAGGGCCGAATTGTCGTGTTCGGCAATGAGCAGAACGGCCATCAGATCACCCCCGCCTCGTCCTTGAGCTTCGCCACCAGCTCGGCCACCGAGCCCACCTTCACGCCCGCCTTGCGGCCGGCCGGCTCCTGGGTCTTCAGCACCTCGAGCCGCGGGGCGACGTCGACGCCGTAATCGGCCGGCGTCTTCTCGCCGATGGGCTTCTTCTTCGCCTTCATGATGTTGGGAAGCGAGGCGTAGCGCGGCTCGTTGAGGCGCAGGTCCGTGGTGACGATGGCCGGGCCGTTGAGCTTGAGGGTCTGCAGGCCGCCGTCGATCTCGCGGGTGACGACCACGCCGCCGTCTTCCACCACGACCTTGGAGGCGAAGGTGGCCTGAGGCCAGCCGAGCAGCGCCGCCAGCATCTGGCCGGTCTGGTTGCAGTCGTCGTCGATGGCCTGCTTGCCGAGGATCACGAGGCCGGGGGCTTCCTCGCCCACCACGCCCTTGAGGATCTTGGCGACGGCGAGCGGCTCGACCACGCCATCGGTCTTCACCAGAATGCCGCGATCGGCGCCCATGGCCAGCGCCGTGCGCAGCGTCTCGGAGGCCTGGGCCGGTCCGATGGACACCGCCACAACCTCGGTCGCCTTGCCGGCTTCCTTGAGGCGCAGCGCCTCTTCCACCGCGATCTCGTCGAACGGGTTCATGGACATCTTGACGTTCGCAAGCTCCACGCCCGACCCGTCAGACTTCACACGAACCTTAACGTTGTAATCCACCACCCGCTTAACGGGCACCAGGATCTTCATCGACACACGCTCCCCGTTCCCGAAATCTCGACCGGCGGTCGCAAAATCCGCCGATGATCGTGACTTCCGCTCTTATCCCTGCATTGCAGCATTTCTTGCGGGCGGGCAACGTAGGAGGGGCCAGAAAGTGTGTCAACGCTCGCTCCGGCGCGGCGTTCGGACGCTCGGCACGCCGGAGGGATCGCGATCGAACAGGGCGACGCCCGGCCGGCGCATCAGCGCCACCAGCACGGCTCCGGCGAGAAAGCCGCCCACGTGCGCCCACCACGCCGTCTCCTGGTCCGAGCTCGACAAGATCTGCCACACCTGAAGGCCGAACCACGCGCCGATGGCCCAGTAGGCGGGTACCCGCAGCGGGATCTTCATCAGCACCAGCGCCCACAGGCGGATGTTCGGGTGCAGCACCAGATAGGCCGCGATCACCCCGGCCACCGCCCCGGACGCCCCCACCAGCGGCGCCTCCGACCCCGGTTCGGCCACCACATGGACCAGCCCGGCGACGACCCCGCACAGCAGGTAGAAAATGAGGAAGCGGCCATGGCCCATGGCGTCCTCCACATTGTCGGCGAACACCAGCAGGAAGGCCATGTTGCCGATAAGGTGGAGCCAGCCGCCGTGCAGGAACATGTAGCTGACGAGGGTGAGGGCCGGCGGCAGCCGCTCATAACCCTCGGGCAGGATGGCGATGCCGCTCACCACGGCGGGAATGGCGCCGAAGCCGAGCACGCCGGCCTCGCTCACCGGCCCGAACGCACCACGCTGGAGCGCGACGAACACGAACACGTTCAGCGCGACGAGCCCCCACGTGACGTAGGGGCGGCGCACATGCTCCAGCGGGTTGGCATCGGCGATTGGAACGAACATCAGACGGTCCCGGGGACTCGTCTGCCGCCCGCGGCCGTCCTGTCCCGTTACGGCAAGCTTAGAGCATTTTCGCGCGAAGTGGATACCGGCGCGCGTGGAGAAAATGCGTCAACTCAATACCCTAGAGCAGGGGGATCGCTGCGGTGACCGGGGCGGCGTCAGGTCCGGCTCGCGCCCGGCACCCACAGCACGTCCGCGGCGCCGCGCGCATTGGCGTAGCGGCCGGCGACGAACAGGAGGTCCGACAGCCGGTTCACGTAGTGCAGCGCCGGCGCACCCACCGCGCCCTCTCCCACCGTGCCTTCGCCCTGGTGCGACAATGCGACCATGATGCGCTCGGCCCGCCGGCAGATGGTGCGGGCGAGGTGGAGGTGGGCGGATGCGGCCGTTCCCGCTGGCAGCACGAAGGAGGTGAGGGGGGAGAGTTCAGCATTGAGGAGGTCGATGTCGTCCTCCAGCCGCTTCACCTGCGCCGGCACGATGCGCAGGCTCGCGCCCTGCTCCTCGTTGGCCGCGGGCGGCACGCAGAGGTCGGCGCCGAGATCGAACAGGTCGTTCTGGATGCGCACCAGGATGGCTTCGAGCAAAGGCTCGCCGGAGAGGTGGAGCCGGGCGATGCCGAGGGCGGCGTTGGTCTCATCCACCGCGCCATAGGCCTCGACGCGCAGGTCGTATTTGGGCACGCGCTTGCCGGTGCCGAGGCCCGTGGTGCCGTCATCTCCGGTGCGGGTGTAGATCTTGTTCAGCTTGACCATGACCGTCAGCGACCCATGGCGAAGATGGTGGCCATGACGATGATGATGGCGAGGAACTGGAACAGCACGCGCATCTGCATCAGCTTCTGCGAGCGTTGCGGCGAGCCGCCCGAGGCGAAGTTGAACAGGCCGAGGAAGAGCACGCCGGCCACCAGCGCCAGCGCGAGCGGGATGAACAGAAAGACCGACCAGTGCACCATCTTCGTTTCCTCCCGGCGCTCAGTTGAGCACGGCGATGCCGGCATTGAGCGTCGAGGCGTAGCACACCCAGACGAGATAGGGCACCAGCAGCCAGCCGGCCGTGCGGTCCAGCGGGAAGGTGGCGCGCAGCGTCAGCGCCAGCAGCACGACGAGGCCGATGATGATGACGAGCCCCGCGTGGATCGCGTGCAGGCCGAAGAATACCGGTGACCAGATGAAATTGAGCGCCAGCTGCGCCAGGAACAGGCCGATGGCCACGGTGCGCGCGGAGGAGGGGGGCACCTTGTCCCACAGCCGCCAGAGGCTCACCGCCATCATCAGATAGAGCAGCGTCCAGACGATGGGGAAGGCGGCGTTGGGGGGCGTCCAGCCCGGCTTCACCAGACCTTGATACCAGGCGGGGATGGCCGGCGAGGTCACCGCCCCGCCGACAGCGCCCACTCCCAGCATCAGCGCGAGGCAGCCGAGCAGCCGCAGCCGGGAGACGGCGCAGGGCGAGAGCGAGCGGGGGGACGTCATGGACATGTGGAAGCACCTTTCCACCGCCGGCCATGCGGGCGGCAGCTTCTCCTTATCCGAACGCCACACCCCGGCGGATCGTTTCGCCTGCCGGGGCCACGGCTCAGGTGGCCAAGGCTCAGGTGGCGATGTGGCTGGCGATCTCGTCCACCGGGAGCTTCACCAGATCCTTGGCGATCTCGCCATCCACCAGCGGCTTGACGCGGTGGGACAGCGCCTCCCGCAGCACGCCCAGCGCCTTGGGCGGGGCGACGAGGAGGATGCGGGCCGGGGCCTCGCCCGAGGCCACCAGCGCATCGAGCCTTCCTGCGACCCGGGCGATGAAGGCCGCTTCCGCCTGGGCGTGCAAATCGGTGGTCTCCACCGCGCTGCGGGCGACGGTTGCGGATTCATGCACCCGGCCGGGACGATCCGTGCCGAGGGCGGCGGTGCCGGGATGGGGCTCGCTGAAGCTCTCGATCACAGACAGGCGCGGCGCCGGGGCGATGCCGGTATCGGCGAGCAGGACGGCCTTGGCGCCGTCGCACACCACCACGAGGCGGTTCATCTTGTCGGCCTTGGTCATGTCCCTGTCTCCCTGATCGTATGACGCCCGAAGGCGCCGTCTGGGGCCGGTGGTCAGGCCTTTGTGTCACATGGGTGGGGCCGGGGCTTTGTCCAGAGACAAACGCGGCGGCAGCATCTGCGACCTTGTGACGACGGGCGGGCGCTTGTCCCACGGGAAGTGGCGTGAGACGCTTCGATCAAAGAGGTCTGCGGCTATCGGCGATCCTTCAGGCGATCCGGCGCGGTGCGCGCCATCGCCAGCCGCCCAGCCCTGCCGAGGAATACCGCCATGCCGTTCCTGGTTCGCTTCCTTCTCCGCCACGCCGCCATCGGCATCGGTGTCGCGGCCGTGTTCGTGGCGCTTCTCGTCGCCTTCGACGTGGCACACCTCGCCAGCCTGTTCGCGCATTCTCCGGATGGATGGCTCGCTCTGGGCGTTCTCACGGTGGCGCTGGGCATCACCTTCGGCAGCGTGCAGATGGGCTTCGCCGTCATGCTGATGGACGACGAGGACGGCCCGCCCTCCGGCCGCCGCGCCCGCCTGACGCGCCTCGTGCCCAAGCTCGCGCGGGTCCACGCCCGGGCGCTGACGCTTCCGTCTCTGATTGCAGAAGCGGCCGGGCCCTGAGCCCGGCCGTTTTCGTTTGGGCCTACTGGCCCTTGCGCCGCATGGCCTCGGCCAGTGCCGCGCCGAAGGCGCCTTGCCCACCCTTGTCGCCGCCCTTGTCCCCCGGCTTCCCCGGCTGCGGGCGGCGAGCGTCGGTGCCTCGGAAATCGTTGCCGCGGCCGTCATTGCGCGGCTGGTCCGGCCGGCCTCCGGCGGGGCGGGAGGCGCCGGCATCGTCCTTGCGCATGGAGAGGGCGATGCGCTTGCGCTTCACGTCCACTTCCACCACGCGCACCTTCACCACATCGCCCGCCTTCACCACCTCGTGCGGGTCCTTCACGAAGCGGTCGGCCAGCGCCGAGACATGGACCAGCCCGTCCTGGTGGACGCCGATGTCCACGAAGGCGCCGAAGGCGGCCACATTGGTCACCGTGCCTTCCAGCACCATGCCCGGCTTGAGGTCGCTCATCTCGTGAACGCCCTCGGCGAAGGTTGCGGTCTTGAAGGCCGGGCGGGGGTCGCGGCCGGGCTTTTCCAGCTCCGTGAGGATGTCGCGCACCGTGGGCAGGCCGAAGCGCTCGTCCACGAAGGCGCGCGGGTCCAGCGCCTTCAGCGCCGCCGTGTCGCCCATGATCTGGCGCACGTCGCGCCCGCAGGCGGCGACGATCTTCTTGGCCACCTCATAGGCTTCCGGATGCACGGCGGACGCATCCAGCGGCTCGGCACCGTCCGGGATGCGCAGGAAGCCGGCGGCCAGCTCGAAGGTGCGCGGGCCGAGGCGGGAGACCTTCAGCAGTTCCTTGCGGGTCTTGAACGCACCCACCGAATTGCGATGGGCCACGATGGCCTCCGCCAGCGAGGCGCCGAGGCCGGACACGCGGGCGAGCAAGGAGGCCGAGGCGGTGTTGAGGTCCACGCCCACGGCGTTCACCGCGTCTTCCACCACCGCGTCCAGGGCTTTGGCGAGGCGGGCCTGATCCACGTCGTGCTGGTACTGGCCGACGCCGATGGCCTTGGGCTCGATCTTCACCAGCTCCGCCAGCGGGTCCTGCAGGCGGCGGGCGATGGAGACGGCGCCGCGGATGGACACGTCGATGTCCGGCATCTCGGCGGCGGCGGTGGCCGAGGCGGAATAGACCGAGGCGCCGGCCTCGCTCACCACCACCTTGATGGGCTTCCGGCCATTGGCGTCCGGCGGCAGCGCGGCAATCATGTCTGCGGCGAGCTTGTCGGTCTCGCGGCTGGCGGTGCCGTTGCCGATGGCGATCAGCTCCACATTGTGCCGGCGGATGAGGTGCGCCAGCTCCGCCATGGCGCCCTGCACGTCGTTGCGCGGCTGGAAGGGATAGACGGTGGACGTGGCGATGAGCTTGCCCGTGCCGTCCACCACCGCCACCTTCACGCCGGTGCGGATGCCCGGATCGAGGCCCATGGTGGCGCGCGAGCCGGCCGGGGCGGCCAGCAGCAGGTCCTTGAGGTTGCGGGCGAAGACGCGGATGGCCTCTTCTTCCGCCCGCTCGCGCATCTCGCCCATCAATTCGACGGTGAGGTGGAGCGAGAGCTTCACCCGCCATGCCCAGCGCGCCACCTCCAGCAGGAAGCCGTCCGCCGGCGCGCCATTGGCGAGGGGGATGTCGTAGGCCTCGGCCACGATGCGCTCGGCCGGCTTCACCGGGGTGGTGGCATCCTCGTCCACCACGAGGTCGAGGGTCAGCATCTCCTCGTTGCGCCCGCGCAGCATGGCGAGCACGCGGTGGCTCGGGGCGGTGGCCCATTTCTCCGAATGGTCGAAATAGTCGCGGAACTTGGCGCCCGCCTCCTCCTTGCCCTCGGCCACCTTGGCCTTGAGCATGGCATTGGCCTTGAGGTGTCCACGCAGGCGGCCCACCAGCTCGGCATTCTCGGCGAAGGTCTCCACCAGAATGTCGCGGGCGCCGTCCAGCGCTGCCTTGATGTCCGCCACCTGCTCGTTGAGGAAGGCGGCCGCGCGCTCGGCCGGAGCGACGGAGCGGTCGGCGAGGATCGCCTCGGCCAGCGGCCCGAGGCCCTTCTCGCGGGCGATTTCCGCCTTGGTGCGGCGCTTGGGCTTGTAGGGGAGGTAGAGGTCTTCTAGCTCCGCCTTGGTGGTGGCCGCCTCGATCTTGCCGCGCAGCTCGTCGGAGAGCTTGCCCTGCCCGTCGATGGAGGAGAGCACGGCGGCGCGGCGGCTTTCCAGCTCGCGCAGGTAGGAGAGGCGCTCTTCCAGCGTGCGCAGCTGGGTGTCGTCGAGGCCGCCCGTCACTTCCTTGCGGTAGCGGGCGATGAAGGGAACAGTGGCGCCTTCGTCGATGAGGGAGACCGCGGCCGTGACCTGCGCCGGGCGGGCATTGATCTCGGCGGCGATGAGGCGGGCGATGGCGTCTGCGTTGCCCTGCGGTGCGGCGGCCATGGGGTCTCATCCTCTCCTGCGGTGACGGGGGCACGCCCATAGCCGAGCAATGGGGCGCTGTCACGTTACGGCTGGGGAAAGAACCGTTCGTGTGCCCCTCATCTGTCGTCCGCTCATCGTGATGGGTCATCGTTGCGTGTCATCGCCCGGCTTGTCCGGGCGATCCACCCATCCGCCTGCGCGCTGTCCGGAAACCCGAACCCGTCCAACCGTGGATCGCCCGGATAAGCCGGGCGATGACGGCGGTGCAAGGGGCCAGGATGGCTACCCCCGCCGCGTCAGAAAATCCTCGGCCAGCGCGAGCGTCCCGGCGGTATAAGGCGCGCCCATCGCCTGGGCGGTCGGCGTCTCGGCGTGGGAGGCGACCCAGGCGGTGAGCAGCATCCGGCGCAGCATCACGAACACGTCGAGCTGCGCGTCGGCATCCGCCGGCAGGGGGGCGAGGGTGCGGTAGCCGTCCGCCCACGCATCCTTCAGGGCCGGCACCAGCGGCGAATGCTCCATGAAGGAGACGGCCGAGGCGAAGTCGTAGAGGAACCAGGAGAAGCCGCAGTCGTCGAAATCGATGAGGGTCAGGCTGTCGCCGTCCGCCAGCAGGTTGGCGAGGCGCAGGTCCGCATGGATGAGGCCGAAGCTATCCGGTGTCGTGAGCGGCGCGAGCCGGTCCTTCAAGGCAAGCGCCGTGCGCTCCAGCAGCGCGCGGCCGGCCGCATCCAGCCCCAGCGCGGCGCGGAAATCGCCCCAGAGCGGGCGTTCGCCCAGCGTGCTCTCGAAATCCCACACCTTGCGGGTGAAGCCCTCCGGTCGCCGCCAGCCTTTGGCGTGGGCGTGGAGCCGGGCGTGGAAGGCGCCGAGGCGGCGGAACCAGCCCGGCAGGTCCGCGCCCTCCTGCGGCTCGCCGCCGGGCACGAAGGCGAAGGCGGCCAGCCGGCGCGGGGCGCCGTCCTGCCCGACCTCGTTGAGGAGGTGGCCATCGCGTGTGGGGAGAATGGCGGGGGTCGGGACCACCTCGTCGGCCCGCAGCGCGGCGATCCAGGCGAGTTCGGAGCGGATCTCCGCCGCCTCGTGATAGCCCGGCCGGTAGACGCGGACCACGATGTCCTGCGGGCCGGCGGTGGCGCGGAAGGTGGCGTTCTCGGAGATGGAGAGGAGCTGGAGCGCCGCGTCCGGCGGCAGGCCCCAGTCCGGCAGATGGGCGCGAACCATCTCTTCGGTCCGCGCCAGATATGCCTCGTCGTACAGCACCCGTCCGGCCTCTCAAGCGTGTCGGACGGGCGCTATAGCATGTTGGAGGGCGCGCACCATCGGGGCCGGCCTGCGACCGGCGCCGATTGGCTTCGCTCAGGCGCCGCGCGGGGCTCAGACGAGCCCGGCGAGGATGCCGACGCCGGCCACCGCCACCGCCGCGCCCGCGCCGCGCACGAACTTCTCGCCATGCAGCTCGCCGAAGCGGCCGATGGCCATGCCGAGTCCGAGGCCGGCCACGTGGAGGAGCGCGGTGGCCGACATGAAGCCGAGGCCGTAGGCAAGGCCCGAGGCGTCCGCCGGCATCTCGGCGCCGTGGGCGTGACCGTGGAAGATGGCGAAGAAGCCGACCATGGCCATGGCCGCCGCCAGCGGCGCCTTGACGCCGAAGGCCACTACGCCGCCGAGCACGATCACCGAGAGCGCGATGCCCAGCTCCACGAAGGGTACGTCGATGCCGGAGATGCCGAGCGCGCCGCCCACGGCCATCAGGCCGACGAAGGTGGCGGGCACCGCCCACACGGCGCGACCGCCCAGCTGCCAGGCGAAGATGCCCACAGTCACCATGGCGAGCAGGTGATCGAGGCCGCCGAGGGGGTGGGCGAAGCCGTGGCTGAAGCCGTGGACGTCACCGACGCCGGTATGGGCGAAGGCGAGCTGCGGCAGGAGGGTCAAGGCTGCAGCGGCGGCTGCCGTGCGGATTGTGCGGTGCATGAAAGTCTCCCCGGTGTTTGAAGGTTTGAAAAGGGTTCAGCAGATGCGGGGCAGTTGATCGCCGACCAGCATGTCGACGATGCGCTCGCCCCCGAAGCGCGTTCTCATGACGACCCGGCCGGGCCGCTCGGACGTGACCTCGCCGATCACCGCCGCCTCGCGGCCCAGCGGATGGGCGCGGAGCGCGGCCAGCGCCGCCTCCGTCTCCCCGGCGGGCACCACGGCGAGGATCTTGCCCTCATTGGCGAGATAGAGCGGGTCGAGGCCGAGGATCTCGCAGAAGCCCATCACCTCCGGCCGCATGGGCAGGCTCAGTTCGTCGAGCCGCACGCCGACCTTGCTCGCCTCGGCAAGTTCATTGACCACCGCCGCGATGCCGCCGCGCGTGGCGTCGCGCATCATGCGCAGGCCGGGGGCGGCGGCGATCAGCGTGTCGATGAGGCCGTTCAAGGGCGCGCAGTCGCTCGCGATGGCGGTTTCGAGGGCGAGATCACCGCGGGCGTTGAGGATGGCGGCGCCGTGGTCGCCTAGCAGGCCGTTGACGATCACCCGGTCGCCCGGCCGCGCCTTCGTCACGCCCACGTCGAGGCCGGCGCGGATGACGCCGATGCCGGTGGTGGTGATGAAGAGCTTGTCGCAGGCGCCGCGCGCCACGACCTTGGTGTCGCCGGTGGCGATGTCCACCCCCGCCGCATGGGCCGTCTCCGCCATGGAATGGACGACGCGGCGCAGCGTCTCCACCTCCAGCCCCTCCTCGATGATGATGGCGCAGGAGAGCGCCACGGGCTTCGCCCCGCCCACCGCGAGGTCGTTCACCGTGCCGCACACGGCGAGCTTGCCGATGTCGCCGCCGGGAAAGAACAGGGGGTCCACCACGAAGCCGTCGGTGGTGAAGGCGAGCCGGTCGCCCCGCGCCATCAGGGCGGCGAGGTCGAAGCGGGCCTGATCCTCCGGCGCGGCGCGACCCGCGCCCGAGAAGGCGGAGAGGAACACGTCATCGATGAGATCACGCATGGCGCTGCCGCCGCCGCCATGGGCGAGCGTCACGATCTTCTGCGTCAGCGGCCGCCGGCGCGCGGCAGCGGGGGGTGCGACGGGGATGGCGGTCGAGATGTTCATGCGGCCTCTCCCCGTATACCGCCATATTGATAGTAAGCCGCGCAAGAACCTTCGGACGACACCATCAGCGCGCCGAGCGGCGTCTCCGGCGTGCAGCCCTTGCCGAACTCCGGACAGGCCCACGGCTTTGCGGCGCCGGTGAGCACCTCGCCGCAGCGGCACTGGGCGGGATCGGCCACCTTGATGTCCGGCACGGAGAAGCGCTTTTCCGCATCGAAGGCCGCATAGGGCGCCGTCAGCCGCACGCCCGAGCCGGCGATGGAGCCGAGGCCGCGCCACTCGAACGTCTCGCGTGGCTCATAGACCTCCTGAACCGCCCGGAGCGCGGCCGGGTTGCCGTGCTCCGGCACGACGCGGGCATACTGATTCTCGATCCGCGCCTGACCGGCCTCGATCTGCCGGAGCACCATGAGCAGGGATTGCAGGAGGTCGATGGGCTCGAAGCCCGACACCACCAGCGGCCGGCCGAACTCTTCCGCGATGAAGCGATAGGGCGCCGTGCCGATGACCATGGAGACATGCCCGGGCCCGATGAAGCCGTCGATGCCGAGGTCCGGCTGCTCCAGCAAAGCGCGCAGCGTCGGGATGATGGTGATGTGGTTGCAGAAGAGGGAAAAGTTCGTCACGCCCTCGCGCAGGGCCCGCTGCACGGTCAGCGCCGTGGAGGGCATGGTGGTCTCGAAGCCGAGGCCGAAGAACACCACCTCGCGGTCGGGGTTGCGCTTGGCCAGCGTGAGCGCATCCAGCGGCGAATAGACCATGCGCACGTCGGCGCCGTCGGCCTTGGCCTGCAGCAGGCTCTTCTTCGAGCCGGGCACGCGCATGGCGTCGCCGAAGGTGGTGAAGATCACCTCCGGCCGCTCGGCGATGTCCACGCAATCATCCACCCGGCCCATGGGCAGCACGCAGACGGGGCAGCCCGGGCCGTGGACGAATTCCACGAGGTCGGGCAGCAGGCCTTCCAGCCCATAGCGGAAGATGGCGTGGGTGTGCCCGCCGCACACCTCCATGATGGCGAAGGGCTTGTCGCGTCCGCGCTCGAGGCGGGCGGCGATGGCGCCGATCTCCTTCACCAGGGCCGAGGCGAGGGCGGGGTCGCGGAACTCGTCGACGAAGCGCATGTCCGTCCTCCTCAGCGCGGGGTGGAAAGCAGCTCGACGCTGCCTTGGGTGAGCGCTTCCATCTCGGCCGCCGCCTCGCCGATCTCGGAGAGCACCTTGAGGGTGGCGGCGGCCTCCTCCTCGTCGATGCGGCTCATGGCGAAGCCCACATGGACCAGCACCCAGGCGCCCACGAGGTCGTCCAGCGGCGCGCCGGGCTCGGCCACGCACACCACGTCCACGGTGCGCCGGACGCCGGAAACGTCCACCACGCACAGCATGGCCTCCGCGTCGGCGACGGCGACGATCTGTCCGGGAATGCCGAGGCACATGGGCTGGCTCCTACTGGCGAGGCGGGGGAGGGGTTACGAACAATCCGTCATGGCCGGGCTTGTCCCGGCCATCCACGTGGATCGGCCGGGCACAAAGGACGAACAGGTACGCAGTCGGGTCGACGTGGATGCCCGGCACAAGGCCGGGCATGACGGCGGCTTCGGCTTCATCGACGTTTGCGTCCATCCCCATCCCCTCAATGCTGGCCAAACGCCCCACCGCGGGCGATGCCGTAGCGGTCGAGCTTGGCGCGCAGGCCAACGCGGGAGAGGCCTAGCTCCTCGGCCGCGCGGCTCTTGTTCCAGCGGCAGCGCACCAGGGTTTCGGTGAGGATGGTGGCCTCCATGCGCTCGATGCGGTCCTTCAGCGGTCCGCTGTCGGGCAAGGAGATGGAGGAATTGGCCAGCGTCTCCGGCGCCCGCGTCTCGGCCGCGGCGGCGCGCACCACGTGGGGGGAGAGGAGATCGGCGGAGAGGCTGTCGCGCTCGGCGAGCACCAGCATGCGGGTGATTTCGTTCTGCAATTCGCGCACGTTGCCCGGCCAGTCATAGGCGGACATGCAGGCGAGGGTCTCCTCGCTGAAGCCGCGCACGCGCTTGCCGTGCTGGCTGGAGAGCGCATCGAGCACGCTCTGGGCGAGGACCGGAATGTCCGCCCGTCGCTCGCGCAGCGCCGGCAGGGTCAGCACCATGGCCGAGAGGCGATAATAGAGGTCTTCGCGGAAGCGGGCACGGGCCACCTCGCCCTTGAGGTCGCGATGGGTGGCGGCGAGCACGCGGACATTCACCCGCTTCGCCTCGTTGGAACCCACGGGGCGGATCTCGCCCTCCTGCAGGAAGCGCAGCAGCTTCACCTGGAAGGCGGGGGAGACGTCGCCGATCTCGTCGAGAAAGATGGTGCCTCCGTCCGCCTGGTCGAGCAGGCCGATGCGGGTCACGTGGGCGCCGGTGAACGAGCCCTTCTTGTGGCCGAACAGCTCGGATTCCAGCAACTCGTCCGGGATCGCCCCGCAATTCACCGCGAAGAAGGGCCGGTCCGAGCGCAGGCTGGAATAATGGATGGCGCGGGCGAGCAGTTCCTTGCCGGTGCCGGTCTCGCCATGGATCAACACGGGCACGTCGAAGGTGGCCACCTGAGCCGCGCGGGTGCAGACCTGCGAGAGCGGGCTGCCGGGGGCGCGCACCAAGGTGTCGAAGTGGAAATTCTGCTTCACCCGCGCTTCCAGCGCGCCGAGGCGGGCCTCGGCATTGGAGGCGGTGAGCTTCATCTCCAGATTGAGCCGCTCATGGTCGCGCTGGAGCTGGAACAGGTGCGCGGCATTGCGCGCGGCCAGCAGCAGCTGGTCCGGATGCCAGGGCTTGGGGATGAACTGGTAGATGCCGGCGTCGTTGATGGCGCCGATCATGTCCTCCGGCTCCGTGTAGCCGGTGACGATGATGCGCAAGATGTCCGGCCAGCGCTCGCGCACTTCGGTGAGCAGCGCGACGCCGGAGGTCTGCGGCATGCGCTGGTCGCAGAAGATCACCTGGATCCACTCATTCTCCAGGATGCGCCGCGCCTCCTCCGCATTGAGGGCGGTGAAGACGTCGAACTCCTCGTCCAGCACGCGGGCGATGACCTCCACCGAGCGCGGCTCGTCATCCACAACGAGGATGGCCGGGCGCCGGTTCATCGCGCGCCTCCCGCCGCCGCGCGCAGGGCCGAAGCTTCCGCTTCGCGGGCGCTCGCAAGGTCGTTGAGGCGGACGGCGCGGGCGGCTTCGAGCCAGGCGATCCAGCGGGCGAGGCCGATCTCGCCGCGGGACGAGGTGGTGAGGATGTCCGCCGTCGGGTTGATGCGGCGGATGTTGGCCTCCAGCGTCGCCATGTCCGCATCCACATAAGGCGCAAGGTCGGCCTTGGTGATGAGGACGAGGTCGGCACCCTCGAAGATGTCGGGATATTTGAGCGGCTTGTCCTCGCCCTCGGCCACCGAGATCAACGTGACGCGCTTGGTCTCGCCGAGGTCGAAGGCGGCGGGGCAGACGAGGTTGCCCACATTCTCGATGAAGAGCACGCCGCCGGGCGGCAAGGGCAGCTTTTCCAGCGCGTGGCCGACCATGTGGGCGTCGAGGTGGCAGCCCTTGCCGGTGTTGATCTGCACCGCCGGGGTGCCCACCGCGCGGATGCGGGCGGCGTCGTTGTCGGTCTGCTGGTCGCCCTCGATGACGGCGCAGGGGATGCGGCCGGAAAGCGCCTTCAACGTCTCCACCAGAAGGGTGGTCTTGCCGGCGCCGGGGCCGGAGAGGAGGTTCAGCGCCAGCACGCCCGCAGCATCGAGCCGGGTGCGGTTGCGGCCGGCATAATCGTCGTTCTTGGCGAGGATGGAGGTCTCGATCTCCACCATGCGCGCCTGGGAGAGCCCCGGCGCATGGGCGCGGGCGGGGCCGGTGCCATAGTCCAGCGTGCCGGCGTCGGGCGCGGGGGCGTGATCGTCGTGGTGATGATGGTGGTGACCATGGTCGTGGTCATGCCCATGGCCGTGATCGTGCCCGTGCGCATGGCTGTGGGTGGTGCCATCCGCATGGGTGTGGGTGTGCGGATGGGCGTGATCGTGGGAATGGCCGTGGGCCTCGGAAATGGTGGCGCCGTCGCCGCTGCAGCCGCAGACCGTGCACATCACATCACCTCCAGGTCTTTGATCTTCATCTCGGTGCCGCCATTGGGCACGAGCCGTTCCCCGCCGCATTTTGGGCAGGGGGCGAGGCGGTGGGCCAGCGGCACGGTGTCGGAGCAGTCGAAGCACCAGGCGGTGCCGTCCTCCTCCAGAACCACCAGCTCGGCGCCGTCCGCCAGCGAGCCTTTCGTCACCACGTCGAAGCCGAAGCGCAGCGCTTCCACCTCGATGCCGGCGAAGCGGCCGATGGCGAGGCGCACGCGGGTGACGCGCGAGAAATTCTGCGCCTTCGCCGCCTCTTCCATTGCCGAGAGCAGGCTCTCGCACACGGCCATCTCATGCATAAGCGGGCTCCGTGGCGAAGGAGAGGGTGACGGGCACGCAGGGATTGATGGCGCAAACGAGCAGCGGCGCAAGCCACCGCGTCCGCCAGCCGGGGGAAAGGGCGGCGAAGGCCCGCTCCAGAAGTCCGCCCGGGGCGAGGTTCCAGGCGCTGGGGGAGAGGATGCGATAGGCCTTCACGCGCCCAGCCTCCACCGCCGCCCGATGCCCGAGCAGCCCGCGCGCGGCCGGCGCAATGCCGGCCGGAAGGGGCGGCGCAGGGCGGGGGGCGAGATGGGCAAGGCCATCCACCAGCCGGGCAAGGAGGCGCACGAACAGGCTCGGCCCTTCCGACGCGAGCAGCGCGGCCATGAGCGGCGTCGCCGCGACGCGCCCCAGCGCCCCGGTCTCGCGGTGGGAGCCGATGGCGGCGGGGGGCCGCGTGAGGGTGGCCGCGAGCACGTCCGCGCTCAGCTCCGGCAGATGCACGCGCCCTTCCGCGGGATCGGCCTCGCGGATGCGGGCGAAGACGCGGGCGGTGGGCGTCGGCGCCGCGGCGAGCCACGTCTCCAGCTCGGCGGGGGAGAAAGAGGACAGGTCGCTGGCGTCCCCCACCAGAGCCGCATGGAAGGCGGCGCCGTCCGGCCGGGCGAGGAGGGCCAGCGCAGTGCGGTCCGGCGCCATGCCCAGCGCCACCGGCAAGGTGTGGAGAAGGGCGAGCGCGTGGTCGCGCACCGTCTCGCGCGCCATCATCGCGGCATCGGCTGCGACGGGCAGGCCGAGCGCGGAGCGGGCGGCGAAGGCATGGGCCGCGCCGCACAGGTTGAAGACGAGGGGGGCGAGCCGCGCCGCCTCCTCCGGCGTGCGGCCGATAAGGGCCGCTGCGGGGTCCGGCCCCTCCTCCCGCGCCACGCGCCAGCCGCCCGCGCGCCCGTCCGGCACGAGGGTGAGGCTGCGGAGTGCGCGGGGCAGGGGCGCGCGCGAGTTCATGCCGCGCCGTCCCGCATTTCTTCCGCGCGCAGGTCTTCCGTGCCAGCGCGGGGGCCGAGGATGAGCGAGCGGCGGGACAGTTCCGCCGGCGCCTCGCGGCGGGGAGCCTCGGTCTCCGGGGCGGCCGCGGCCGTCTCGGCCGCGACACGGGCGGCTTCCTCGGCCTCCGCCCGGCGGCGGATTTCGCCGGAGCGGGTGCCGTCCTCCCGGTTGCCGGCATCGAGCAGGCCGGGCATCACCGCCTCGGCCGTCTCCACCGCCTGCAGCATGGAGGAGAAATCGAACATGGGGGAGAACAGCGAGCAGGCCTTGTAGGGACCGGTCTCAGGCCGGTTGGCGGCGAGGAACTCGTAGGTGCCCGAGGGAAAGTCGATCAGCTCCTTCTCGCCGGTCCTCAGCTGCGACCAGTCGTCGGCGGCGTTGGGCAGGAGCACGATGTTCATGAACCAGGGCGTCACCAGCACGCCCATCACCCGCCCTGCATGGATGCGGAAGCCCACCGCCTTCACCCCGAGGGTGCCGTTGACGAAGGGCACGCCCTTCATCTTCGCCGCATGGATCTCGCGGAACACCGCCTCGAACAGGCCGGGCGCCTCGGCGAGCTGGCGCTCCAGCGCCGGATCGACCAGCGAGGGGCGCATCACGGCCGGCAGGTCCGGCGTGCCGCCATCGAGCACCATGAAGGCATCACGGGCGCCGTCGCAGACCGGGCAGCGCCAGTGATCAGGCAGCGCGTTGAACGGCGTGCCGGGGGGAATCTGCCACGCCTCGCACCCCTCGGCGGGGTCGTAGACGTGCCAGCAGACCTTGCATTCCAGCCGCGCGGTGGGGGCAAGCCGCGCGCGATCGCCGAGATAGGAGCCGTCGAAGAAGCTGTGCTGGGACATATCTTGCCTCACCGCATGGCCGCCAGCACCTCGACGAGGCGCTCGGCGGAATCGGCGATGTCCTCGCGGGCGGCGCAGGCCACTTCCGGCACCTCGCTCACCTCGATGGTGTCGAGGATGAGCATGTCCTGCGAATTGTAGAAGCGCACCCGCCAGACGTGCCGCGTGCCCGTGGCGTCGATGCGGCAATTGCCGTAGCCGCGCGAAAGCACGGTGGTCGCGCCGGGGCCGAGGCGCGCGTCCAGCATGGCGAGGTCTTCCGGCGTGTGCGGCAGCAGGGAGAGGTTGATGACGTGGGCGCCATCGCCGGGCTGGCGGTTGCGGGAGCGGTCGTCGATCTCCACCAGCAGAGCCGGGGCGTTGAAGATGCCGGGGGCGGGCACATCGAGGCCGGAGAGGTCGATGCCCGCGCCACCACCGAACGCCCGCACCAGCGCACCGCGCGGGAAGGCGCCGATCTCGATGCGGTCGGTGCCCGCCGCGCCGCGCAGGCGCCAGACACCGGCGAAGGTGGCTTCCTGGATCTCCATGGCGCGGGCATCGCCGCGGCCTTCCACCTTCACCGCCACCTCACCCTCGCCCATGGCCTCGTCCACCAAAGCGACGTTGGCGGCGTCGAGATGGGCGAGGTCGATGATGCGGCTCTCGCCCGGCTGCCAGCTTTCCAGCGCGGCGATCACCTCCTCCAGCACGGCGAAGGCGGGGGCGTAGCGGTCCTTGTCCTCGACCTCGATGAAGGGCGCCTCGAAGGTGCGCATGCCCGAGGGCATCTGGAGATAGGCGAGGCCCTCGTCCTCGGCGGTGGACTGGCTGCCGGGGCCGAAGCCGATGGGGGGCTGTGTGGCGAAGGGGGACGAAGACATTGGGGGCAGCCTTCAGTGGGTGGCGGCGGAGGGGGCGGCGAGCAGGGCGCGGAGCTTGTCGAGATATTCGTCCCAGTCCCGCATGCGGGCGATGGCGCCCACCGGCTGGCCGGCGCGCAGCACCACGATGGCGGGGAGCGCGAGGCTCATGGTTTCCCGCAGCGCCGCTTCCGCCTTGGGACCGGCGATGGCGATGCCGATGGCCTCCTGGCCGCCCAGCGCCTTCACCAGCTCGGGCAGCACCACGGCGATGTCCGGGCTCTCCAGATGCGCCTTGCCGTGGGAGGGCAGGAACAGGAAATGGTCGCGGGCATCGAGGGTTGCGGCATCCTCCAGCGTCTCGACGGAGGGCCAGGCGCCGGCCTCGCTGAGGCGGCGGACGAGGGGGTGGAGATCGGGGGCGGCGACCGGGGGCATCAGGCTTCCTTTCGGCCGGCGGCGTAGGCCGCGGCGAGATGGGGCGGCAGGACCGGCTCGCGGTCCACGAGATCGGCGAAGGCGCGGTCGATGAGGGCGGTGTCGGCCTCCCCCGCCATGATGGCGGCGACGCCGGAGAGGGCTTCGGTGATCAACTGCGCCTCCTCCGCATCGAGACGGCGGCGGGCGGTGCCCTGGAAGACGAGGACGTGATCGCCGACCCCGGCCTCGGGCACGAGGGAGAGATCCACCCGCTCCTCCCGCCCCTCGGCCGAGCAGAGCGCGTAGGGGCCTTCGAGGCGTTCGATGCGCATGGGCAGGCCGAGACACATGGCTCAGGCCTCACCCCGAACGAGCACGCGCGCATCGCCGATGCGGCAGGCGTCCTCGGCGCTCGGGCGCTCGGTCTCATAGGGATCGCGGGCGACTGCGGCGGTGACGAGCGAGCCTTCACCCGCGCGGGGTTCCGGCACGATGCCGAACTCGTCCTTGAGGATGGCGAGCACCTTGCGCGCGGCGGGCTCGATCTGCGCGGCGACGGTGGCGGTGAGGCCGCCGCCATAATCGTCCAGCACTTCCGGCTGCACACCCACCAGCACGATGCGGCCGGGTGTGTGGCCGCGCAGCGCGAGAAGACCGAGGATTTCCTGGAAGCCGGTCTGGTGCAGGCTCACCTTGCGGGCAGCGAGCACGGCCGGCACGTCGGCATCGGCGCGGATGTGGACGGTGCCCGGCGGGGAGCCGAAATCCACGGCATCGACGATGACGACGCCTTCAGCTTCTTCGAGATAGGGCAGGAGATAGAGGCCCTGGGTGCCGCCATCGAGCAGCGTCACCGGCTCGGGGAAAGTGTAGGCGCGATCCAGGGTTTCCAGAACCCGCACGCCGAAGCCCTCGTCGGCCCACAAGATGTTGCCGATGCCGAGCACCAGAATGCGCGCGCAAATCCGTTCGCCGTCCATGCGACGCCGCCCTCCCTGCGATGGCCTCCCACGACGGTCTGCCGCCGTCTGATTTCGAGTTCGACTAAATCAAGGACCGTGCCAATCCGGCTGGAAGCCGGCCAACCGGTTGATTCGGATCAACAGTGGGCAGAGAGGGTGGGGCGGGGTTGCTGGCCGATATTGTAAGGAGTGTGATCGATATTGGCTGAAAATGGAATCTTGATTTCCATATTCCGCCATCCGGGATGGGTTTTCGCCGGTTCGGGAGAGGGCATGCCTGCGACGATCGTTAGCAGGTGCAGCGCGAAGTGGAATGCGTCGCACCATGTCTGCCGGCCGTCCTGCGCCGGAGCCCGGCCCACGAAAAAGGGCGCAGCCGAAGCCACGCCCTCTTGTCGTTCTGGCCCTGTCCGGTCGGCCGTGGCCGCTCAGTCCGGATCGTCGTCCCGGAAGGTGCGGTGGCCGTTGGTGATGGCCGAGACCATGGACTGGCGGGACATGATGTCCTCGCGGATCACCGAATAGACGTGGATGATGATGAACACGATGATCACCCACATGCCTAGGTGATGCAGCGTGTGCACCTGCATGGAGCCGCCCAGCAGCGGGATGACCCAGCCGAACAGCTTCGCCTGCCACGAGCCGAGCCCCGTGCCCTCCGAATAGAGGGCGAAGCCGGTGAGGATCATGAAGGCGAGGCCCAGCACCATCACGAAGAACAGGAACACCTGCGCCAGCGGATTGTGCCCCACGAACTTCAGCGGGCGCGGCTTGAGGAAGGCATACCACTGCACCTCGGTGAAGAAGCCCTTCCAGAAGCTCTTCCGCCAGAAGGGGAAGGTGAACAGCTCCCGGGAGTACTTGTTGCCGAAGAACGCCCAGATGATGCGCCCCAGGAAGCCCACGGCGAGGATATAGCCCGCCGCGAAGTGCACGAAGCGGATTGTGCCCATGAGGTAATGGGCGCTCGCCTCGCCCGACAGGGTGGGGAAGGGCGAGCCGATGAAGTAGCCGGTGACGCACAGCACCAGGATGGACAGGGCATTCACCCAGTGCCACAGGCGCACCGGCGCCTCATAGACATAGACGGTGGTCAGCTTCTTTCCACCGGCGATCACCCGCGCGACCTCGGTGGGGGGCGCCGCCGGAGGGGCGGTGCCGGGGGAGAGGGAGGTGTCCGTCATGGCCGCCTCCCCTCAGCGCACGGTGACGCGCGCCAGCTCAGCCCCGTCGTCGGACATGACGTGGGTGGAGCAGGCGAGGCACGGGTCGAAGGAGTGGAGGGTGCGCAGGATCTCCACCGGCTCCTCGGGGCGCTGCATGGGCGTGTTCATGAGGGAGGCCTCGAACGCGCCGATATTGCCCTTGGGATCACGCGGCCCGCCGTTCCAGGTGGTGGGCACCACGCACTGGTAGTTCTCGATCCGCCCGTCCTTGATCTTGATCCAGTGGCCGAGGCCGCCGCGCGGCGCCGCCACGGTGCCGACGCCCTTGGCCTCCTTCGGCCAGGTGGCGGGGTCCCACTTCTCCATGTTGGCGGTGGAGGTGTCGCCGGCCTTGATGTTGGCGATGAGGTGGTCGAAGTCGTCCAGCATCATCTTGGCGCAGTAATGCGCCTCCAGCGCCCGGGCGAGGGTGCGGCCGATGGTGGTCGGCAGCGCCTGCTTGGCGGTGAGGTTGGTGCCGGCGAGCGTGTTGAACGTGCCGAGCGCCTCGTCCACCTGCCCCTTCACGTAATCGACGCCCTGGGCATAAGCGAGGATGTAGCGGGCGAGCGGGCCCACCTCCACCGCATTGCCCTTCCAGCGCGGCGCCTTGATCCAGGAATACTTGGCGTTCTCGTCCACCGCCTCGATGTTGGTGCGGGTGCCCTTGGCGTTGGGGCCGAGCTTGTACTGCGGGTCGGTGACGCCGTCCCACGGATGCAGGCCCTTGTCGTTGTTGCCCTCGCCGTAGGTGTACCAGGAGTGCGCCACGAACTCCTGCACCTGCGCCGGGTCGCGCGGGTCGATGGGGTGCACCTCGTTCCAGTTGCCGTTGAGGATGACGCCGCCGGGCAGGCGGTCGGTCTTCTTCTGGCCCTGGATGGCTTCGTAATCGCCATAGTCCATGACGTTCTGGCCGGAGAGGCCGCCGCCATAGAGCCAGCCCTTGTAGAAGCTCGCGATGGCGATCACGTCCGGCACATAGACGTTCTGCGAGAACTCGAAGGCTTCCTGAAGCTTCAGCTTGACGAAGTTCAGCCGCTCCATGTTGAGCGGGGCGCCGGCGGCCATGTCGCCGTTCATGTTGATGGCGCAGGGCACGCCGCCGACAAGATAGTTTGGATGCGGGTTCTTGCCGCCGAAGATGGTGTGGACCTTCACGATCTCGCGCTGGAAGTCGAGGGCCTCCAGATAGTGCGTCACCGCCAGCAGGTCCGCTTCCGGCGGCAGCAGATAGGCCGGGTTGTCCCAATAGCCGTTCTTGAAGATGCCGAGCTGTCCACTCTCCACGAACTTCTTCAGCCGGTTCTGCACGTCGCGGAAATAGCCGGGCGAGGACTTGGAGTGGGCGGAGATGGACTGCTGCAGCACCGAAGTCGCCTTCGGGTCCGCCTTGAGCGCATTCACCGGGTTCACCCAGTCCAGTGCGTGCAGGTGGTAGAAGTGGACGACGTGGTCGTGCCACTGCAGCACCTTGGCCATGATCTCGCGGATCAGGAAGGCGTTGTTGGGGATCTTGATCTGGAGTGCATCCTCCACCGCGCGCACCGAAGTGAGCGCGTGGCAGCCGGTGCACACGCCGCAGATGCGTTCCACGAAGGCCCAGGCGTCGCGCGGGTCGCGGCCCTTGAGGATCACTTCCAGCCCGCGCCACATGGTGCCGGTGGAGACCGCGTTGCGGATGATGTTGTTGGAATCGACATTCACCTCGCAGCGCATGTGGCCTTCGATGCGGGTGACCGGATCGACGACGATGCGCTTGCCGGAGGTGTCGAGGGAAAAGCCGTTCGGCGTCTGGATGGTCACTTCTCGCCTCCCTCGGTCTTCTGGGCACCGTCGGTGTTCTTGTGCTGGGCGCGCTTCAGCGCGCTGATGGCGGCATGGGCCGCGACGCCCGCGCCCACCGCGCCGGCGGCGATCAGGCCCACCTGGTCCGCATTGGCTTCCACGCCGAAGCCGGAGCCCTTCAGGTCAGCGAGGCGCGCATACCACGAGCCCTTGTCCCAGAAGCCGTCTTCCGAGCAGCCGATGCAGCCGTGGCCGGCCTGGATGGGGAAGGAGACGCCGTCGTTCCAGCGCACGGTGGAGCAGGCGTTGTAGGTGGTCGGGCCCTTGCAGCCCACCTTGTAGAGGCAATAGCCCTTGCGCGCGCCCTCGTCGTCGAAGCTCTCGACGTACTGGCCGGCGTCGAAGTGCGGCCGGCGATAGCATTTGTCGTGGATGCGCTGGGAATAGAACATCAGCGGCCGGCCCTGGCGGTCGAGGGCGGGGAGCTGGTCGAAGGTGAGCATGTAGGTGATGACGCCGGTCATCACCTCGGCGATGGGCGGGCAGCCCGGCACCTTGATGATGGGCTTGTCGAAGATCACCTCGTGCACGGGCGTGGCGCGGGTGGGGTTGGGGCGCGCGGCCTGCACGCAGCCATAGGAGGCGCAGGAGCCCCAGGAGATGATGGCTTTCGCGTCCTTCGCCACCTTCTTCAGCTGGTCCACGAAGGGCTTGCCGCCGATGATGCAATACATGCCATCCTCGTTCAGCGGCGGGTTTCCCTCCACCGCGAGGATGTAGTTGCCCTTGTACTTGGTCATCACCTCGTCGAGGATCGCTTCCGCCTGATGGCCGGCGGAGGCCATGAGGGTGTCGTCATAGTCGAGCGAGATCATCGACAGCACCACATCCTTCACCAGAGGATGCGCCGAGCGGATGAAGCTCTCCGAGCAGCAGGTGCATTCAAGGCCATGCAGCCACAGCACCGGGGTGCGCGGCTTGGTCTCCATGGCCATGGCGATCTGCGGCGCGAACTCCGGCCCGAGGCCGAGGGCCGCCGCCGTGAGCGAGCAGTATTTCAGGAACGAACGGCGGGTGATGCCCTGCCGCCGCATGACCTCATAGAACGTCTCGAGGGCCATAAAGGCGTCCCCCCTTGGCTGACCTTGTCCTCCTCACCGACGTCGAGGCCGGGGGATTGGAACCGTTTCAGCAAGGGGTGTGCCAGAGGGGGAGGGTGAGGGATTTCAGGGGGTTGGGTGCGGTGGTGGGGCGGAAGGGGTGGATGGGGGGTGAGCGGTTTGAGGGGGGAGGTGGAAAGGGGGTTATCGGGGCTTATAGATCGAGTTGTGCTGATCCAGCAAAAATACCGATAACGTCTGCAAGGGTCGCTGCATCCTCGGCCTTAAAACTGCCCTGGCAGCTGGGGCAAGTGATGTCGCCTTCAGCGGCGATCCGCAGGCTTTGACAATGAGGGCAAAGGACAAGAAAACTCTCAACAGCCTCCTCGAGACTAACGTCCGACACAGCAGCCACAGCCAGCCTTGGGTCAACGATCCCATAGAGATATTGTGGCCTATTTCCGGGGTTTGGAACGTCTCCAATCTTAGAAACGGCACCAGATGCTTGCCATTTTTGAACCTTAGATCGGGCCGCTTGCTGCGATATACGAAAGACGTCGTTTGATAGCGTGCTAATTGTGAACGTTAAAAGATCAACTTTCTTTATATCAGAAAAATGCTCACCATACAGCTCTCGCGCTCGCTCAGCAGAAAATGCCATTATTGCCGATTTAATCGTCCGATACTCAATTTTAGAAGTAAATCTTCCCGTTCGGGTGTGTTCGTCGATTATTTTTTTGCAGATTCGGACCATATCTCTAGGAGAACCGTAGGCAAAATAAGCGACAAGCTTGTGCATGTTGTACGGTTGATTATCGGCCAACAGCTGATCGAGCCGACTGACTCGGCCGCCCGAGTAGCTTTCAAGGCGGCGTTGAAGTACCTTTTCCAACTCGTCGACTGACCAGTTGAGGGTATATTCCAGTAGGCGGTCTGGCCGTCCCCCGGCAGCTTGATAGTGCTCCTTCACCTTATCCCAAAGGAAGAATTTGAACGCAACCCCTGGTGTTTCGAGAAGTGGAAGATCAATTAAAACAGATTCGAGAAATTCAAATGCGCGCTCCGCATCGGTTGCTGTAAATGTTATTTCATCAACACGATCAACCAATATATAAACAGAAGTGAATCCTATCTTTCGAACAAAAGCAACGAGCGACGAGAATTTGAACCGGATGCTCTCAGATGCCATTTTAACATCTGGTGCTATATTTTCAAGTTTTCCGAATTCATACTTAGCTGATATAGCATTAATCAAGCCGGTAATAGTTCCGCCATACTTCTTCCACAAGTCGTAAGCTATATCGTCCATTGACTTAATGGAGCTAATAGATTCCTTGAATTTTTCAGAAGTAAGTGGCCCCAAAAGCTCTCTTGATGTCTGCACCAGAAGCATTTTATCAGTTGCGTCTATTTGTGACGGATCAATCTTTCCCTTCTCAATTTCAAGTAGAATTGCAATCAACAGAGTCCTAGATATATTGTTCAAATGGAACTCTACAGAGACTTTTTTCTCCCTTGGCAGGCTGTCAATCGGGAATGTGTCGTAAGATATGCACAAGAAATTTGATTCAGGCTCTGCGCTCTTCTTTTCAATCATAATCTTTTGCGCTGTCTTCCCGCCGCCACGGGGGGCAAAGACGACGTTACTTTTTGGTGTTCTGGGGTCGCCGACGACTGCTGGAAAAAACGGGGGCTCAACAAAATATTGGTCGATGGTGGGCTCGTCCGCAGCATTCGTCGATGCAAACGGGTCTTTGTCGAATCCGAAACCCGACAGGAACTCAGACGACATGGCCCCTCCGAATCATCGCATGGATTACTCGCATATTTCGATAGTGGCCGCTGGTTTGCAATCTTGAGAGCGTGAGTGCACACGCCGCCACCCCCTTGCATCCCACCCCTCCCCCTGCCATATAGCGCGTGGGAGGTTGGCGGTGGACGAGCCACTCGCCAACCGGGTCAGGTCCGGAAGGAAGCAGCCCCAACGAGACCGGTCTCGGGTCTTCGTCCAGCCTCCCACCCCTTTCCTTAGAGAACACGCACCGGCGCGCGGCCTTGATGGCCGTCGCGCCTGATGGCGTTTCGGGCGTCGGCCGCCGCGCGTCCGGGGGCGGGCCAAGCCCGCGCGGCGTTTGAGCGGTGCCCCCCTTAAGCCCGCGCGGCGCTTGAGCGAAGGCCACGAAGACACACCCCGTAAAACAACACCGCCGCCCTCCGGGGGGAGAGCGGCGGCGCCGGGTCGGGGCAGTAGGGCGGGATAGGTTCAGACGAGGCTGAGCTTCACGTCGATATTGTTGCGGGTGGCGTTGGAATAGGGGCACACCTCGTGCGCCTTGGCGATGAGCGCCTCGCCGGCCGCGCGGTCCACGCCGGGCAGGGACACCGCCAGCGCGATCTCCAGGCCGAAGCCGCCTTCCGAGCGCGGGCCGATGCCCACGGTGGAGGTGACGGTCGCATCCGCCGGCACCTTCGCGGTGCCGCCCTGCGAGGCCACGAACTTCATGGCGCCGAGGAAGCAGGCCGCATAGCCGGTGGCGAACAGCTGCTCGGGGTTCACACCCTCGCCGCCGGGGCCGCCCAGCTCCTTCGGGGTGACGAGCTTGACTTCGAGATTGCCGTCCAGCGTGCCGGAGCGGCCATCGCGGCCACCGGTGGCGCGGGCGGAGGTGGAGTAGAGGACGTTGACGGGCATGGAGCTCTCCTGTGGGTTATTAACTTGTGAACGATTAAATCGTGTACGACTTAAATAGCCGAGCCGATGGCGGCCGTCAAGCGGTTGCGATCCTATCGTGCGCGATTTATCTGAAGGGGAGCCTACGAGGCCCGCCATGTCCGAACAGACGCCTGAACTGACACCCGAACCGACACCCCAGCTGACACCTGCTGAACCCGGACTGATCCCGGTGGAAAACATGGTGTGTTTCGCCTTCTATGCCGCGAACCACGCCTTCAACCGGGTCTACAAGCCCCTGCTGGACGACCTCGGCCTCACCTATCCGCAATATCTCGCCATGGTGAGCCTGTGGACCGAGGACGACCGCACCGTCGGCAGCCTCGGCACCGCTCTGGGGCTGGAATCCAGCACCCTCACGCCTTTGCTGAAGCGGCTGGAAGCCCTCGGCTACGTCTCCCGCCGCCGCGACCCCGCCGACGAGCGGGTGGTGCGGGTGAAGCTCACCCCCAAAGGCCTGGCATTGCAGGAAAAGGCCCGCCACATCCCCAACTGCATCCTCGCCGCCACCGGCCTAGACCTCGCCGACGTGGTCCGCCTCCAGCGCGAGGTCACCGCCCTGCGCGAGACGCTGGAGACGGCCGCAAAGGCCTGAGGCGGCTTCATTTTCGCTCTTGTATACGGTACACCGCATGCGGAAACGCCAGAATATCCGGGAGGCCGCCATGCTCGATCCCCAACTCGCCGGCCATGTCACCTTCGCCCCCGCCGCGCCGGACCTGCCGCCCCTCGCCCCCGGCCATCACACTCTCGGCCTGTCGGCGGAGCGTGATGCGCTGCTGGTGGTGCCGGAGGGGCTGGAGCCGGGGCAATCCGTGCCGCTGATGGTGCTGTTCCACGGCGGCGGCGGCAGCGCGCACAAGATCCTGCCCATGATGGAGCAGCACGCGCTCACCCACCGCTTCCTGCTGCTGGTGCCGCAATCGGTCTTCCCCACCTGGGACATCGTGATCGCCGGCAACGGCCCGGACCGGGAGCGGCTGGAGACGGCGCTCGCCGTCGTCACCCGGCATTTTGAGATCGACCCCACGCGCATCTGCTTCGCCGGCCATTCGGACGGCGGCAGCTACACCCTCTCGCTGGGCCTCACCAACGGCCATTTCGTCACCCACCTCATCGTCTCCTCGGCGGGTTTCATGTCCGTCCAGCGCCAGAGCGGGGCGCCGCGCGTCTTCATCTCCCACGGGGTGAACGACGAGCAGATTCCGGTGCAGCGCTCCGGCCGCGCGCACACGGCCCTGCTGAAGGAAGCGGGCTACGACGTGACCTACATGGAATACAACGGCCCCCACGCCTGGCAGCCGCCGGTGGTGGGCCTCGCGGTCGCCTTCTTCCTGGAGCCCGCCGCCGCGCCCGCCACGCCGTGAGCCGGCTTTGATCCACCCGCTGGACAAGCCCCCTACGAAGTGATGAGGTCGCTCCAAACAGAGCAAGAATGGCGGTTTCCGGTTGGGGGGCCGGGCGGGGATCATGCTTCAGGCGTCGGTCGTCATCTTCGTGGCACTGGCCTATATCGGCCTTCTGTTCGCCATCGCGAGCTATGGCGACCGGCTGCGCCCGGGCGCGGGCCGCGGGGCCGCGCGGCCGATGATCTATTCCCTGTCGCTGGCGGTCTACTGCACCTCTTGGACCTTCTTCGGCTCCGTGGGCCTCGCCACCACCCAGGGCTTCGACTTCCTCACCATCTATCTCGGCCCCATCATCCTGATGACGGTGGGCGCGCCTTTGTTCCTGCGCGTGGTGCGGCTCGCCAAGGCCAACAACATCACCTCCATCGCGGACTTCATCGCGGCCCGCTACGGCAAGAACCAGGGCATTGCGGCGTTGGTCGCCATCGTCGCCATCATCGCCGCCATCCCCTACATCTCGCTGCAGCTGAAGGCGGTCTCGGCCTCGCTGGTGGCGCTGCTCGGGCATTTCGCCGGGGAGCACGGGCGCGGCACGCTGGTGGGCGACCTTGCGCTGTTCGTCGCCTGCGCCATGGCGGCCTTCGCCATCCTGTTCGGCACCCGCCACACCGACGCCACCGAGCACCAGAACGGCCTGATGCTGGCCATCGCCACCGAATCGCTGGTGAAGCTCGCGGCCTTCCTGGGCGTCGGCCTGCTCGTCACCTTCGTCATCTTCGACGGGCCGTTCTCGCTCTGGTACGCGGCGCGGGAGGCGAGCGCGGTGGCGCCGTTCGAGCGCGGGCTGTCGCTGGAAAACTGGCTCACCATGACCATCCTGTCCGGCGGCGCCTTCATGCTGCTGCCGCGCCAGTTCCATGTGGCCGTGGTGGAGAACAAGGGCGAGAGCGAGATCCGCCGCGCCCGCTGGCTGTTTCCGCTCTATCTCGTGCTCATCAACCTGTTCGTGGTGCCGCTGGCCCTCGCGGGCATGACTCTGTTTCCGCTCAACCTCGTGGACAGCGACGTCTACGTGCTCGCCGTTCCGCTCGCCGCCGGCTTCGACAGCCTCGCTTTGCTCGCCTTCGTCGGCGGGCTCTCGGCGGCCACCGCCATGGTGATCGTCGAGTGCGTGGCCATCGCCATCATGGTTTCCAACGACCTCGTGATGCCGCTGGTGCTGCGCCGTCGCGCCGCCAAGCCGGAGGGCGAGCCGCGCGAAGACATGACCGGCCTGCTGCTGATGGTGCGGCGCATCTCCATCTTCGCCATCGTCCTGCTCGCCTATCTTTATTACCGCACCACCGGCGAGGCGCAGCTGGCGCAGATCGGCCTCCTCTCCTTCGCCGCCATCGCGCAGGTGGGGCCGGCCTTCGCCGCCGGGCTGATCTGGCAGCGCGCGACCGCGGCCGGGGCCATCGCCGGCATCGTCGTGGGCGGCGCCACCTGGGCCTATACGCTCATGATGCCGAGCCTTGCCGAGGCGGGTCTGATCTCCGCCGGCGTGCTCCAGAACGGGCCGTTCGGCATCTCCCTGCTGCGCCCCACCGCGCTCCTCGGCCTCACCGCCGGGCCGCTGGCCCACGGCGTCGCCTGGAGCCTCGGACTGAACACGCTGGTGCTGGTCATCGTCTCCTTCCTCACCCGCCCCTCGCAGATCGAGCGGACGCAGGCGCGCCTGTTCGCGGGGACAGGCGACCGGCCGCCGGCGCGACCCGCCTTCCTGCGCTGGCGCTCCTCGGTCTCCCTCGGCGAGCTGATGGCGACGGTGGAGCGCTATCTCGGCGCCGAGCGCGCCCGCGCCGCCTTCGACAGCTACGCCCGCCAGCACGGCTTTGCGCTCGATACCCACCGCGAGGCGGATGCGGGCATGGTGCGCCATGCCGAGCACCTGCTCGCCTCGGCTGTCGGCGCGGCCTCCTCCCGCCTCGTGCTCTCGCTGCTGCTGCGCAAGCGCGCGGTGTCCACCAAGGCGGCCCTGAAGCTGCTGGACGATGCCTCCGCCGCCATCCAGTACAATCGCGAGCTGCTGCAGAGCGCCATCGACCACGTGCGCCAGGGCATCGCCGTGTTCGACCGCGACCTGCGCCTCGTGTGCTGGAACCGCCAGTTCGGCCAGATGCTCGACCTCCCCGGCGAATGCTATGCGGTGGGCGTGCCGCTTACCGACATTCTCGCCGCCGCCCCCGCCGACGAGGACGTGGCGGGCGACATCTCGGCTCGCGTCGCCCGCTATGTGACCCCGGACCCTGATTTCTCCGAGCGCCTGCACCAGCGCGGCGCGGTCATCGAGGCGCGATCGGACCCCATGCCCGACGGCGGCATCGCCGTGACCTTCACCGACATCACCGCCAGCGTGGAGGCCGCGCTCGCTCTGGAGCGCGCCAACGAGACGCTGGAAAAGCGCGTGCGCGAGCGCACCGAGGAACTGGAGCGCCTCAACGGCGCGCTGGAGCTGGCCAAGGCCGAGGCGGACGAGGCCAATCTCTCCAAGACGCGCTTCCTCGCCGCCGCCAGCCACGACATCCTCCAGCCTCTCAACGCCGCCCGCCTCTACGCCACCAGCATGGTGGAGCGGGCCAAGGGATCGGAGGAGGAACGCCTCGCCGGCAACATCGATGCCTCGCTGGAATCGGTGGAGGAGATCCTCGGCGCCCTGCTCGACATCTCCCGCCTCGATAGCGGCGTCATGCGCCCGGAATTCTCCGCATTCCGCATCGCCGACGTGCTGAAGCCGCTGGAGACGGAATTCGCCCCGCTGGCGCGGGAGAAGAACCTCGAACTCACCTTCCTGCCCTGTTCGCTGGCCGTGCGCTCCGACCGGCGGCTGCTGCGCCGCCTGTTGCAGAACCTCGTCTCCAATGCGGTGAAGTACACCCAGCGCGGCCGCATCCTCGTCGGCTGCCGGCGGGTGGGGGGTAAATTGCGGGTAGAGGTCTACGATACCGGCGTCGGCATCCCGCGCTCCAAGCACAAGCTGGTGTTCCAGGAGTTCCAGCGCCTCGACCAAGGGGCGAAGGCGGCGCGGGGCCTCGGTCTCGGCCTCTCCATCGTCGAGCGCATCGCGCGGGTGCTGGAGCATCCGGTGGCGCTGCGCTCCACGCACGGCAAGGGCTCGGCCTTCACGGTGGAACTGCCGGTGGCGGTCTCCATGCCGGAGGAGCGCGAGGCGGCGCCCAGCCCCGCGCGCCGTGGGGCGCAACTGGACGGCCTCACCATACTCGCCATCGACAACGAGCCGACCATCCTCGAGGGCATGCAGATGCTGCTCACCGGATGGGGCTGCGACGTCATCACCGCCGCCAATGCGCAGGGCGCCATCGAGGCGGTCCGCCACCGCCGCAAGAAGCCCGACGTGGCGCTGGTGGACTACCATCTCGACGGCGGCCACGGCATCGAGGCGATCATGTCGCTGAGGTGGAAACTGGGGAAAATACCGGCCGTCCTCATCACCGCCGACCGCTCCAAGAAGGTGCGCGACGCGGCCCGCGCGGCGGACATGGAGATCCTCAACAAGCCGCTGAAGCCCGCGGCGCTCCGGGCGATTCTCGCCCACTGGCGCATCGCGCGCGCCGCCGCCGAATAGTCTTTCGCCGGCTTTACGAGCGCCCTTTCCGCCACATGCGCCCGCCTTCGCGATTAAGCCCTCGTTCATCCCCATGAACGCCCAATAAACGCCGCCTTCAGCCAGCGTTATGGGGACGTGCCATAGAAGCACGCCTCCGCTGCATGGAAGTGTTAACAGCTCGTTAAGATTTGTAACACTTCCACGCTTAACTCGACGCGCGAATACTTTTGGAGCGTGGCTATGACGATCACGATCAACGTTCCCGTCTTCCCGCTGCGGAAAGAGATCGACGCCCGCAAGCGCCGTCTCCGCTTCCCCCTGAGCTTCTCCTCGCGTGGCTGCAAGGCCGCGGATGAGGCGCCGGCCAATTCCCGCTACACCGAGGCTGGACTCGAATTCGACGTGACCGGCATCGCCCGGCACCCCCGCGGCCCCAAGGGCAACTGACGCTTGAGGCCGGCCCCACAGGGCCGGTCCGGCTGCGACGCCGGCTTTATGGCGCCGTGCGGCATCATCCGATAAGGTCGCGCCCGAACGGCAACAGCGCGTGGCCAGAAACAAGATGACGGACTTCAATTCCGCCCCGGCAACAGGCGACGAGACCCGCGGCACCTCGGCTGATACCCATTTCGGCTATCGCACGGTGCCCCTCGCCGAGAAGCAGGCGCTGGTGGACGATGTGTTCCACAAGGTGGCGCGGCGCTACGACATCATGAACGACCTCATGTCCGGTGGCCTGCACCGGGCGTGGAAGGATGCGCTGGTGTCCAAGGTACGCCCGCCGCAGGGCGCGCGACCCTTCCACCTGCTTGACCTCGCCGGCGGCACGGGCGACGTGTCCTTCCGTGTGGTCGAGGCCGGTGGCCCGGGCACCGAGGCCATCGTCGCCGACATCAACACCGACATGCTGGCGGTGGGCCGCGAGCGCGCCGAGAAGCGCGGCCTTGCCGATCGCGTCGCCTTCCAGGAGGCCAACGCCGAGGCGCTGCCCTTCCCGGACATGAGCTTCGACGCCGTCACCATCGCCTTCGGCATCCGCAACGTGCCACGCATCGACCTTGCCCTGCGCGAGATGCGCCGCGTGCTGAAGCCGGGCGGTCGCGCCTTCGTGCTGGAATTCTCCAAGGTGGACGTGCCGCTGCTGGACAAGGTCTACGACGCCTTCTCCTTCCGCGTGATCCCGGAGATCGGCAAGCGCGTGGCGGGGGATGCCGAGCCCTACCAGTATCTCGTCGAATCCATCCGCCGCTTCCCCACCGCGGAAGCGTTTGCGGGCATGATGCGGGAGGCTGGGTTCGCCCGCGTCACCTTCACCCGCATGACCGGGGGCGTGGTGGCCCTGCATTCGGGCTTCCGCGTCTGATGGCGGTTCCCTGCGGCCGGAGGCTTCGGCCATGATCTTCCTTCTCGTCGCCGATGCCTGGCGCCTCGCCCGCGCCGGCTATGTGCTCGCCCGCGAGGGCGTGCTCTCGCTCGTCTCGCCGGCCGCCGCGCCGCCGCTGGCGCGCCCGCTGCTTGATATCTCCAAGTTGATTGCCCGCAAGGATGCCGGCGACCGGCGCGCGCGCTTCTCGGCCGCGCTGTCGCGCCTTGGCCCGTCCTATGTGAAGCTCGGCCAGTTCCTCGCCACCCGGCCGGACGTGGTGGGCGCCTCCGTGGCGCGCGACCTCGAGGTGCTTCAGGACCGCATGCCGCCCTTCGGGCAGGCCGTGGCCGAGGCGACCGTCGCCGACACGTTCGAGCGGCCGGTGAAGGACGTCTTCGCCGTGTTCGGTCCGGCCGTCGCCGCTGCCTCCATCGCCGAGGTGCACAAGGCGGAAGTGATCGAGCCGGACGGTGAGCGCCGCGTGGTGGCGGTGAAGGTGCTGCGGCCCGGGGTGAACCGCCGCTTCGCCTCCGACATGGGCACCTTCCGCCGCATCGCGGCCTTCGCCGAGCACAATTTCGCCGAGGCCCGCCGCCTGCGGCTGGAGACGGTGGTGGACACCCTCGCGCGCTCCGTCTCCATGGAGATGGACCTGCGCCTGGAAGCCGCGGCCTATGCGGAGCTGGCCGAGAACACGCAGGATGATCCGGAAGTCCATGTCCCCCGCGTGGACTGGGACCGCTCCGGCCGCGAGGTGCTGACCACCGAGTGGATCGACGGCATCAAGCTCTCCGACAAGGAGGCCATCATCGCCGCCGGGCATGATCCCAAGGAGATCGCCCGCATCGTCATGCAGACCTTCCTGCGGCAGGCCATGCGCGACGGCTTCTTCCATGCCGACATGCATCCGGGAAACCTGTTCGTGGATGCGCAGGGCCGCCTCGTGGTGGTGGATTGCGGCATCATGGGCCGGCTCGGCGTGAAGGAGCGGCGGTTCCTCGCGGAAATCCTCTACGGCTTCATCACCCGCAACTGGCGGCGCACGGCGGAAGTGCATTTCGAGGCGGGATACGTGCCCTTCCACCATTCGGTGGACGATTTCGCCCTCGCCATCCGCGCCATCGGGGAGCCCATCCACTCGCGCACCGCCGACCAGATCTCCATGGCGCGCCTGCTGGCGCTGCTCCTGGAAGTCACCGCCCTGTTCGACATGCAGACCCGGCCGGAGCTGCTGCTGCTGCAGAAGACCATGGTGGTGGTGGAGGGCGTCGCCCGCTCGCTGGACCCACAGCTCGACATGTGGCGAACCGCAAAGCCGGTGGTGGAAGACTGGATCGCCGGCAATCTTGGCCCCATCGGCCAGTTGAAGCGCGCCGGCTCCGGCCTTGGCGAGATGGGTCATTTCGCCGCCACGCTGCCCGGCCTCCTCACCCGCACCGCGCGCGTGGTGGAGCAACTGGACGAGGCGACGCGGGACGGCATCCGCCTCTCTCCCGGCTCCCTGGAGGGCATCGGCCGCGCCGAGGCGAAGCGCGCCTTCTGGGGCAATCTGGCGCTGTGGGTGATCGCCGCGGCGCTGCTGGGCATCTGGATCGGCTGACGCTGATACCGGCAGCCTGCCGCTGCGGGATGTGAATTCCTGCGTTTCGTGTCGTTCTTTCCGGACGTTCCGGAAACCGCGAATTCTTTCCGGAGACGGGGCAGCATCTGCGCCGTCTTGAGAACAACTCGCATATTTTTCGCGTATTGCTTTGTCCTTCCAGCAAAACTAATTCAGGCCCCAAGACGGCTCCGCTCCCGTTCAAGCATCCACTCCAACGGCTGCTTGCGCAGGGTCAGGAGCCCCGGACCGGCGCACCGCCTCTCGGGCGGGCCGAGGTCCACGGGCCAGCAAAGAAGGACATCTCAAATGGCGAACACGACGGCCGAGCTCGACGCGCTGCTGATGCAGCGCTCGCTGACGGACGCGGAGCTTCTGGCGGCGGCGGACGCCGCGGCGGACTTCCGCATCCTCCCCGATGCCACCGTCATCAAGATCGGCGGCCAGAGCGTGATCGACCGCGGCCGCGCCGCGCTCTATCCGCTGGTGGACGAGATCGTCGCCGCCCGCGCCAAGCACAAGCTGCTGATCGGCACCGGAGCCGGCACCCGCGCCCGCCACCTCTATTCCATCGCGGCCGGCCTCAACCTGCCGGCGGGCGTGCTCTCCCAGCTCGGCGCCTCGGTGGCGGACCAGAACGCCGCCATGCTCGGCCAGCTCCTCGCCAAGCACGGCATCTCCATGGTGGACGGCGCCGGCATGTCGGCCGTGCCGCTCTATCTGGAGCAGGTGAACGGCGTGGTGTTCTCGGGCATGCCGCCCTACGGCCTGTGGACCCGCCCGGCGGCGGCCGGCGTGATCCCGCCCTATCGCACGGATGCGGGCTGCTTCCTGCTCGCCGAGCAGTTCGGCTGCAAGGCCATGATCTATGTGAAGGACGAGAACGGCCTCTTCACCGGCAACCCGAAGACCGACAAGTCCGCCACCTTCATCCCGAAGATCTCGGTGGACGAGATGCTCTCACGCGGCCTTGCCGACTCCATCCTCGAATTCCCCATGCTCGACCTTTTGAAGAAGGCGCGCCATGTGCGCGAGGTCCAGGTGGTCAACGGGCTCGTGCCCGGAAACCTCACCCGCGCCCTCGCCGGCGAGCACGTCGGCACCATCATCACCGCGAGCTGAGAGGCACGATCATGACCGAAGCTTCCACCATCAAGCACGTCGCCTCGCCGCTCGCGAGCCAGACCCTTCTCGACGGCTCGCTGACCCGGCCCGTCGCGGGCGTGCGCCCCATCCGTCTCCTGCCCTGGCTGCAGGTGGTGAAGATCGGCGGCCGGTCCATCATGGACAAGGGCGCCGCCGCGATCCTTCCCATCGTGGAGGAGATCCGCAAGGTGCTGCCCGAGCATCGCCTGCTGATCCTCACTGGTGCCGGCGTGCGCGCCCGTCATCTCTACGGCGTCGGCCTCGACCTCGGCCTGCCGGTGGGCTCGCTCGCCCCGCTCGCCGCCACTGAGGCCGGCCAGAACGGCCATATCCTCGCCTCGCTGCTGGCGCCGGAGGGGGTCTCCTACATCGAGCACCCGACCATCGCGAGCCAGCTTGCCATCCACCTCACCGCCACCCGCGCGGTGGTGGGCAGCGCCTTCCCGCCCTACCATCACCACGAGTTCACGGGCAGCCGCCTCCCGGTCCACCGGGCCGATACCGGCGCCTTCCTGCTCGCCGATGCGCTGGGCGCGGCCGGCCTCACCATCGTCGAGGACGTGGACGGCGTGTACACCTCTGATCCCAATGGAGCGGAAGGGTCCAAGGCCGAGCTGATCGCCGAGACCAGCTATGCCGAGCTCGCGAAGGCCAACGGCCCGGCGACGCTGCCCTTCGACCGTGCGCTGGTCGAGGTGATGGGCACCGCCCGCCACATCGAGCGGGTGCAGGTGGTGAACGGTCTCGTTCCCGGCCGCCTCACCGCAGCCCTGCGCGGCGAGCACGTGGGCACGCTGGTTCACACGGCCGCCCGGCAGGGCTGACCCTCACGTCCGGCCCCGCGGGCCAGACGATCTCCCCGGCAATGACCCCGCGCAGCCCTGCTGCGCGGGGTTTTTTCGCGCCGGGAGATCGGGGTGGGATGGCCATTTTGACCCTGCCTGCGAACGTCGGGATGGACATTTTGTCCAGATCACCCCTGGCGTCTCCTATCAAGTCATTGAAATTCTGAATGTCTCCCCTTTGGCCCCGCCCTTGCTGAGGGAGCGGCGCCACGCGCGGCTCCGGCTGCGCGCAAAGCGCGCCAAGCCAATTGGCGCGGAAACACCGTGGAGGAGACATGAGCGTCACCACATTTGCGCCGCCGCCGTTCCTGAGCCGCGAGCGCACCATCGCCTCGGCCAGCTTCAACCGCTGGCTTGTGCCGCCGGCTGCCCTCGCCATCCATCTGTGCATCGGCATGGCCTACGGCTTCAGCGTGTTCTGGCTGCCGCTGTCGCGCGCCGTGGGCGTCACCAAGCCGGTGGCCTGTCCGGCCGACATGAGCTTCGTCGCCGGCCTGTTCGCCACGTCCTGCGACTGGCAGATCTCCCAGCTCGGCTGGATGTACACCCTGTTCTTCGTACTGCTCGGCTCCTCCGCCGCCATCTGGGGCGGCTGGCTGGAGACGGCGGGGCCGCGCAAGGCGGGCCTCGTCTCGGCCTTCTGCTGGTGCGGCGGCCTCGTGATCTCGGCGCTGGGCGTCTATCTCCACCAGATCTGGATGCTGTGGATCGGCTCCGGCGTCATCGGCGGCATCGGTCTCGGGCTCGGCTACATCTCGCCGGTCTCCACCCTCATCAAGTGGTTCCCCGACCGCCGCGGCATGGCCACCGGCATGGCCATCATGGGCTTCGGTGGCGGTGCCATGATCGGCGCGCCGCTCGCCAACATGCTGATGCAGTATTTCGTAACCCCGACCTCGGTGGGCGTGTGGCAGACCTTCCTCGCCATGGCGGCCATCTATTTCGTCTTCATGGTCGGCGGCGCGCTGGGCTACCGGGTGCCGCGCGAGGGCTGGGCACCGAAGGGCTGGACCCCGCCGGCCGCCTCCGCGAACGCCATGGTCACCCATCGCCATGTCCATCTCGACGTGGCGTGGAAGACCCCCCAGTTCTGGCTGCTGTGGGCGGTGCTCTGCCTCAACGTGTCGGCCGGCATCGGCGTCATCGGCATGGCCTCGCCCATGCTGCAGGAAGTGTTCGGCGGCAAGCTCATCGGCCTCGACCTCACCTTCTCGCAGCTCGATGCGGGCCAGAAGGCGCAGATCGCCGCCATCGCGGCCGGCTTCACCGGGCTGCTCTCTTTGTGCAACATCGGCGGGCGCTTCGCCTGGGCCTCCTTCTCCGACAAGCTCGGGCGGAAGATGACCTATGCGGTGTTCTTCGTGCTCGGCTTCGCCCTCTACGCCTCGATCCCCTCGCTGGCGCACATGGGCTCGGTGGTGCTGTTCGTCGCCGCCTTCTGCATCATCCTGTCCATGTATGGCGGCGGCTTCGCCACCATCCCGGCCTATCTCGCGGACATCTTCGGCACCCATATGGTGGGCGCCATCCACGGCCGGCTGCTCACCGCCTGGGCCACGGCGGGCATCATCGGCCCGGTGCTGGTGAACTATCTGCGCGAATACCAGATCGCCTCGGGCATTCCCCAGCAGGCAGCCTACGACCAGACCATGTACATCCTCTCCGGCCTGCTCGTGGTCGGCCTCGTCGCCAACCTTCTGGTGAAGCCCGTGGCCGAGCATCTCTACATGAAGGACGACGAGCTGAAGAAGAAGGCAACCCAGGTGGCCCGCGAGGATGCCACCCACGCCGATTTCGAGGACTTCGAGGAAGAGGCCAAGGACGGTCCGCTCGCCGCCTCCGCCCGCTCCTCCACCCCCGTGGCGAGCGGCACCACCGCGCTGCCCGTGGTGGTGCTGGCCTGGCTGGTGGTCGGCCTGCCGCTGGCCTGGGGCATCTGGATCACCCTGCAGAAGGCGGTGATCCTCTTTCGTTGAGCCTCCCGGCTCCCGCTGCGTGCTCCGTCGCCGGTCTTCCGGGCGGCGGGGCACGCCCTTTTCCGGTTTGCGGAGCCGGCTGATTTGCGCAATGGATGCGGTCGAGAACGGGCGAGGCGGCCGGGGACCTCAGGTCACGCCCATCGTCTTTCGCGGACGGCCTTTGTCGCGTGACGGCGAGGGTCCGAGACGGACGGCCGATTCAAGATGCCCCCTCTGATGCCCCCTTCCATCCCCGACCCCGCCGCACAGGGCGCGCCCGAGGCGTCGGAGGATGTCGCCTTCAGCCCGCATCTCGCCGGCGCCTCCATCCTAGTGGTGGACGACGAGCCGGGGATGCGGAACTTCCTCGTGCGCATGCTCCAGACGCGCTGCCGCCATGTCGCCGAGGCTGCCGATGTGGCCGCCGCCTCGCGGCTGCTGGAAGCGGCGCCGTTCGACCTCATCATCCTCGACAACATCATGGCCGGGCGCACCGGCCTGCAATGGCTGGAGGAGCTGCGCGGCTCCGGCTTCTACCGCGACGTGATCCTGATCACCGCCTTCGCCGACCTGGAGACCGCCATCACCGCGCTCCGGGCCGGCGCCGCGGATTTCGTGCTGAAGCCGTTCCGCTCCAACCAGATCCTCAATGCCATCGCCCGCTGCCTCGATCGCGGCCGGCTGATGCGCGAGAATTTCGTGCTCCGCCGCGAGCTGAAGGCCATGCCCGGCGCCGCCGCCCCGCTGATGGCCGGCGACAGCGTTTCGACCCGCGCCGTGCGGGCCATGATCGAGCGCGTGGGCCCCATGCCCTCCACCGTCCTCATCACGGGGGAATCCGGCACAGGCAAGGAAGTCACCGCCCGCGCCCTGCACGCCGTCTCGGCCCGTGCGGCCAAGCCCTTCGTGCCGGTGAATTGCGCGGCCATCGCGCCGGAGATCATCGAGAGCGAGCTGTTCGGCCATCTCAAGGGCGCCTTCACCGGCGCCGCCTCCTCCCGCGAGGGGCTGTTCTTCTATGCCCAGGGCGGCACGCTCTTCCTCGACGAGGTGGGCGAACTGCCGCCCGCCATGCAGTCGAAGCTGCTGCGCGTCATCGAGGACAGGAAGGTGCGCCCGGTGGGGGCGGAGCGGGAAATCCCGGTGGACGTGCGCCTCGTCGCCGCCACCAACGCCAACCTCACGGCGCAGGTGGCGGCCGGCCGCTTCCGTCAGGACCTTTATTACCGGCTCAATGTGGTGAACATCCACCTCGCCCCGCTGCGTGAGCGGCCGGAGGATGTGGCGCCGCTGGCCCACCTGTTCATCGCCGAGCTGAGCGCGCGGCTCGGGGTGCCGCCCCTCGACCTCACCGAGCCGGTGCTCGCCTTCCTCACGCGCTATCCCTGGCCGGGTAACGTGCGCGAGCTGCGCAACGTGATCGAGCGCTCGCTCATCCTCGGCGACTTCCCGCGCGACGTGGTGCCCGAGGACGTCGCCGAGGAAGAGGACGCGCCCGGCACCGCCCTCGACGCGGTGGAAAAGGCGCACATGCTGAAGGTGCTGGCCGAAGCCGGCGGCAACCGGGCCGAGGCGGCGCGCCGCCTCAAGGTCTCGCGCAAGACGCTGGACCGCAAGCTGAAGGCCTGGAATGGCTGAGGCCGCCCGCACGCCAGCCCACAAGGGTGCCGATCCGCCGCGCGGCTTCCTCACACGGCTGCGTTCGGTGCGCGTGCGGCTCCTCGCCATCGCGCTTCTGCCCACGCTGATCATCCTGCCGGCGGTGCTGGCGCTGGTGGTCACTTGGTGGACGCGACAGTTCGACCGCCTCCTCATCTCCAAGGTCAACGGCGACCTCACCATCGCCCGCCAGTATCTCGACCGGCTGCGGGAGCGCTCCGACGAGACGCTGCATGCGCTAGGGGATTCGGTGGCCTTTGCCCGCGTCACCGGGGCCGGCAACAGCGCGGCTCTCGCCGACTTTCTCGATGCCCGGCGCAAGGTGATGGGGCTCGATTTCCTTTATCTCATCGATGCCGACGGCCACAGCCTTGCCGCAGCGCCCGCCGGGGCCGCGCGCGAGGCACGGGAGATGTGGTCAGTGGAGCGTCGCGCGCTCGCCGGCACCGCTTCCACCGAGATAGACATCTTCGGCCCGCAGGAGCTGGAACGGCTCTCGCCGCAACTGGCGGAGCGCGCCCATATCGCCCTCGTGCCCACCCCCGGCGCCGTTCCGACCAGCCGGGAGGCGGAGGACAGGGGCATGGTGGTGCAGTCCGGCACGCCGGTGGAGATGCCGGGCGGCGGGCGTGCGGCGCTGGTGGGCGGCGTGCTGCTGAACCAGAACCTCGACTTCATCGACACCATCAACGATCTCGTCTACCGCCCCGGCAGCCTGCCGGAGGGCTCGGCCGGCACCGCCACCCTGTTCGTGGACGACGTGCGCGTCTCCACCAATGTCCGCCTGTTCGAGGGAAGGCGGGCGCTGGGCACCCGCGTGTCGCAGGAGGTGCGCAACGCGGTGCTCGGCGAGGGCCGGGTGTGGCTCGACCGGGCCTTCGTGGTGAGCGACTGGTACATTTCCGCCTACGAGCCGGTGGTGGACAGCCACGGCAAGCGCATCGGCATGCTCTATGTGGGCTTTCTGGAAGCGCCGTTCCTCGCGCTCAAGCGGGCGAGCCTTGCCGCCGTGGCGGTGGGCTTCCTGCTGGTGGCGATGGTCGCGATCCCCGTTCTGTTGCGCTGGGCGGCGGCCATCTTCCGGCCGCTGGAGGCGATGAACGCCACCATCTCCGCAGTGGAGGGCGGCACCCTCTCCGCCCGCACCGGCGTCGCCGCCACCTCCGACGAGATCGGCCGTGTCGCCCATCATCTCGACGACATGCTGGACCTCCTGCAGGAGCGCGACGCGGAGCTGCGGCGGTGGACCGAAGAACTGGACCGCCGCGTCGCCGCGCGCACCCGTGAGCTGGAGGATGCCAATGCCGAGCTGGCGGCCACCCAGCGCCAGCTCGTCATGTCCGAGAAGCTTGCCGCCATCGGCGAGATTACCGCCGGCGTCGCCCACGAGATCAACAATCCGGTGGCGGTCATCCAGGGCAATCTGGATGTGGCGCGCGATGTGCTGGGGTCGGCGGCGGGGCCGGTGAAGACCGAGTTCAACCTCATCGACCAGCAGGTCCACCGCATCAACGTGATCGTCTCGAAGCTCCTGCAGTTTGCGCGGCCCGCCGAGTTCGCCGGTCATCTCGATCCGGTGGCGCCGGGCGAGGTGGTGGGCGATGCCCTGCTGCTGGTGCAGCATCTGCTCTCGCGCAGCGAGATCCAGGTGGCCCGCACCGATGCCGCAACCCGCCTGGTGATGATGAACCGGGTGGAGTTGCAGCAGGTGCTCATCAATCTGATGGTCAACGCCGTCCACGCCATGCCCGGGGGCGGCACCCTCACCGTCACCACGCGGGACGAGACGCGCGGGCGGCAGACGGGCGTCGGCATCGAGGTGGCGGACACCGGGACTGGAATCCCCGAGGAGCGGATCGGCCGCGTCTTCGATCCCTTCTTCACCACCAAGCCGCAGGGCGGCACCGGCCTCGGCCTCTCCATCAGCTACACGCTCATCGAGCGCGCGGGCGGGACGATGGCGGTGGAGAGCCCGCCGGGATCGGGCGCCGTCTTCTCCATCTGGCTGCCGGAGACCGGGAGCGAGGCGGAGGAGGGCGCTCCACATTCCGCCTGAATTTCAGGCGAGCCCAACAAATGAGCGGTTCGGGAGCGCGGCGGGCCTTGCGCGGGCGGGAGAGCGTTCGTACCGTTCGTATACAAGAGGCGGTCCGGCACCGGCTCCCGTCAGGACGGGGGAAGCTTCATGAAGTGGGACAAGGGCAACACGCCCATCATGCCGCGCATCGTGCCCGGCACCATGATCCGCATCCTGCCGCCGTGGCAGAAGACCGGGCAGAAGCGCGCCAACCCCTTGCGCAGCCCCGCTTTGCGCGTGATCGAGACTGAGCGGCCCGAGGCCGCGCCGGTTGCGCCGGAGAAGAAGCCATGAAAGCGGATACGGAGCGCGCGGCCACCGACTTCGCCGGCTACGCCTTCACCCCCGCCGAGACCGCGCCCGCCCGCCCCGGCCTCTTCATCCTCACCCGCGCCGTCGCCGGCCGGCCCTTGCCGCTCTATGTGGGCGAGGGGGAGGACATGGCCGCCGCGCTCGCGGCCTTCCAGGCGGCGAACCCCAAGGAGGCGGGCGTGGCGGACGGCCTGTTCGTGCTCGACCGCCCCATGGCGCGGGTGCGCTTGCACACGCTGCGCGACATCGTCTCCCGCTTCGATCCGCCATTGAACGCGGAGCACCGCAAAGCCCCCGCCGCGCCGGAACTCGCGGCCTTGGTGGAGGATCGCGGCGCGGGGCTGGGCGGGCTCAACGAGCAGCCGGGGGCGGCGCTCTCCGTCACCGAGGACGATCTGAAGCGGCTGGTGGAAAGCTTCTATGGCCGTGCTGCCGCCGACCCGCTGCTCGGCCCCGTCTTCGCCCGCGCCATTCCCGATTGGGCGGGCCACTACCAGATCGTGCAGAACTTCTGGTCGCGCACCTTGCTCGGCACGGCGCGCTATTCGGGCATGCCGTTCGCCGCGCACATCCCGCTCCAGCTGAAGCCGGAGCACTTCACCCGCTGGGTGGCGCTGTTCAAGGAGACGGCGGGGGAGGTGCTGGAGCCTGTGGCGGCGGCGCGGGCCATCGCCAAGGTGGAGCACATGAGCACCTGCTTCCAGGCCGGGCTCTTCCCGCCCGACCTCGGTGCGGGCCACGCCCACAGGGCGCACCCGCAACCGGCGCATCCGCACGCGGGGTGAGCGTTCAGCCCTGCGCGAAGCGGCGGAACTGCTTCACGACTTCCACATAGACGTCGCGCTTGAAGGGGATGATGAGGTCGACGACCGCGTCGAGATCCTCCCACCGCCAGTCCATGAATTCCGGCTTGTGCTGACCGCCGCCGGGCCGAAGGATGTTGATCTCGCCGTCGGCACCGGTGAAGCGCAGGGCATACCATTTTTGCGTCTGGCCCCGGTAGCGGCCCTTCCAGGCCTCGCCGGCGATGCGGCCGGGCAGGTCATAGGAGAGCCACTGCTCCACCTCGCCGAGCTTGGTCACGGAGCGGATCGAGGTTTCCTCGTAAAGCTCGCGCAGGGCGGCCGCATACGGCTCCTCGCCCTTGTCGATGCCGCCCTGGGGCATCTGCCAGGAATGGGTGGCGTCCACATGCTCCGGCCCGCCGAGGCGGCGGCCCACGAACACCTTGCCGGCGGCGTTGAACACGCACAGGCCCACACAGGGGCGGTAGGGCGCATCCTCGTGCTTCTCGTGCTTGCCCTCGTGGTGCTTCTTGGACATGGCGGCAGCCCTGATGAGATGACGTGCCCCCTGATGGCGCGCCCCGCCGCGCCGCGCAAGATGCGGCGGGCGCAAGTTGGAAACAGGCGGCGCTCCGGACACCCCGTCAGTGGGCTGCGCGGTGCTGCGGAAGGGCGGTGGAGCCCCACGCGCGGATCGAGGCCCAGGTGCGCCGCTCCAGCTGGAACTGGTCCACCGGCACGGACGCGCGCAGCGCCTTCACCCGGCACAGGCCGACGCCCGACCACTGGAAGCCGCACTTCTCCAGCACCCGGCGCGAGGCCGGATTGACCACGCGGGCGGAGCCGAGGAGGAGCGACACGTCGGTCTCGGAGAAGGCGTAGTCGATGACGGCGCGCACGGCCTCGGTGGCGATGCCGCGACCCCAGAACTGTTCGCCGATCCAGTAGCCGATCTCGGGCGCGGGCTCGGGGGGGCGGCGGCCGTAGCTGACCATGCCGGCAAAGGTCCTGTGCCCCTCGCCCTTGAGGAAGACGGCGAAGGTGGCGGCATCGGGCACGGCGGCCAGCGTCTCGACGAAGGCGTGGGCGTCGGAGGGCTTGTAGGGGAACGGCAGGTTCGCGGTCATCTCCGCGATCCGGCGGTTGTTGGCGAGCTCCGCGACGGCAGCGACGTCCTCGATATGCGGCGCGCGGAGCACGAGCCGCTCGGTTTCGAGGACGGGGATACAGCTCTCCGCGAGCGGCACTCCGGACTGGGATTCGCACAGGGTCATGGCGGGCTCCTCAAGGCACAGACAAACGAAAACCGGGGAGAGGGTTGTCCCGTCTCCCCGGTTCGTGTCTGAGCGTTGAGAGGCCTGCTCAGGCGCCCACCGGATCAACGAGACCGGCGGGATCCTGCATTTATCAGGTCTCGCCGTTTATTCGGCCGCCTCGGCGGCGGCAGGAACGACCGATACGTAGGTGCGGTCGTTGGCTTTGGTGCGGAAGGCCACTTTGCCTTCGACGAGCGCGAAGAGGGTATGGTCCTTGCCCATGCCCACGTTGGTGCCCGGATGCCATTTGGTGCCTCGCTGGCGCACGATGATGTTGCCCGCGATGACGTCCTGGCCGCCGAAGCGCTTCACGCCAAGTCGGCGACCGTCGGAATCGCGACCGTTACGGGACGAGCCGCCTGCCTTTTTATGAGCCATTGTTGCTCTCCTCGTTCTCGATCAGGCGCCGGTGCCGGCGGCATCAGCCTTGACGGTCTCGCCCAGGCCGGAAATCTCGGTGATACGCACGACGGTGAGGTCGGCGCGGAAGCCACGCTTGCGGCGGGAATTCTGCCGGCGGCGCTTCTTGAAGGCGATGACCTTGTCGCCGCGGGTGTGCTCGATCACTTCGCCGGTGACGGTGGCGCCATCCACGTGGGGCGCGCCGATGGCGACGGAGGAGCCGCCCAGCATCAGGACCGGGAAAGTGAAGATGGAGCCAACCTCGGCTTCGAGGTGGTCGATGGTGATCTCGTCGGCGGCGGCAACGCGATACTGCTTGCCGTTTGCCTTGATGACCGCGAACATTCTTGTCTCGCTTTCGTGTTCCGCCGCGCCTCAAGGGCGGGCTTCTTTCGGTCGGGTTTTTCGGGATGCGAGCCCATTGGCCCACGCGAAGGTGGTCCGATATACGCCGTGGCCCGAAAAGTCAACGCCGCTGGCCTTTATTGGAGCGGCGAAAGCCCGGCGGCGCGGCCACCGGTTCCCTCTCGACAAAGGGAGCCACGGAACGGCGCACATGCCGCTCATGCGCCGCCTTTGCAAGCCTCAAGTGCAGGCCGCGGCGGATCGCTTCAGGGCTTCGGCATCCACGGGCAGCAGCACGGCCTCGGCCCGGTGCAGCACGTCGGCGAGGCGCGCGCGGGCGGCGGCGGCGAGGCGAGGCTCATCCATCTCGGCCAGCGATCTCAGGGCCGCCACGAGCCGGAGCCCCACCTCCACCTGCCCGGCGCCGTCGCGGGCGATGGGCCGAAAGGCGTCCTCCAGCATGTCGTCCATCGACAGGGCGGGAATGGTCACGTTCGTCACCGCATCCTGGACGGGCAGGTTGAGATCCGCGCGCCAGCCCCACAGGAGGCGGGTCAGGGTGCCGCTGACGTCGATGGCGGTGCCGGGGTCGTTGACCCCCGGCGACAGCGCCTTCGATGCGATCTCCGCAAGCACCACCATGCCGAAGCGCGGGTCCTGCTCGAAGCTGCGGATGTCGCCGATGGTGATGGCCCGACGCAGGGCTTCCGCCAGCACGTCGTCGGGTGACACATCGAAGATGGCGAGGGGGCGGACCGGATCCATGAAGGCGCCCGGCCGCACGGCCAGATGGCACGTCACGCCCTCCGGCAGGGCCGCCGAGAGCTGCCCCACATCCATGTGCTGGACGTAGCCGATGGCGCTCGCGAAGACCGGATAGCCGGCCGGCGCCGGGCCGTCGCGGACGGTTGCGCCGAGGCCGGGCCGGCGCGCGAAATCCTTCAGCGCGGATGCGGTGGCTTCTTCGGTCCGGTCGATGATCTCGCCCATGCGCCCCAGGCGTGAGACCCGGTCGATCCAGCGCAGGAGCGTCCCGACGACGACGGCGATGAGGACCACCGTCGCGGCGAACAGCAGCAGCCGGCCGGCGTCTGAATAGACACCGCCCACGCTCCCCACCAGCGCCACGATGGAGAACAGGAAGGCGCCCACGAAGACGCTCAGCGTGCGCTGCAGGCCGGCATCCTCGATGAGGAGGCTGGTGGCGCGCGGCGTCGCGGCCTGTGCGGCCGCCGCGAGGACCGAGACGATGGCCGACAGGCTGAACGTGACCACCGCCAGCATGCTCGACGCCATCACCGTGAGCACCGGTTCCAGGCTGTCGGAGGCGAAGGTGAGGTAATCGGGCAGCGCATATCCCGAAGGCAGGGCTGCGGCGGCCAGCACCACGGCCACGGCCGTGAGGCTGTAGGCGCTGGGCCAGAACCACAGCCGGTGGGCGAGGCGCTTGAGCTGGAAGCGCACGCGCTCGCTCAGGATCGGGGGGACCATGCAAGCTCCGGGCTGTTGCCTCCGCGCGGGCTGGTCGCGCCGACGGCACGCCCCGCTTCTCGTCAGGAAGGGGAAGCTTGGCTGGAGGTCTTCGGTTGCATGAGGTCGATCACGAGGCCGTGATCGCGCCGGGAGGCGCTCAGCTCGCCTCGCTGCGCATGGCCATCTTCTCGCGGCGGCGCTGGACGGAGGAGGGGATGTTCATACCCTCCCGGTACTTGGCGACTGTGCGGCGGGCGATGTCGATGCCGTCGTCCTTCAGCTTCTGCACGAGGGTGTCGTCGGAGAGCACATCCTCCGGCGCCTCGGCCTCGATCAGCATCTTGATGCGGTGGCGTACCGATTCCGCCGAATGGGCCTCGCCGCCGCCCGAGGCGGAGATGGCGGAGGAGAAGAAGAACTTCATCTCCACCACGCCGCGCGGGGTCGAGATGTATTTGTTCGACGTCACGCGCGAGACGGTGGATTCGTGCATGCCGATGGCATCCGCCACCGTGCGCAGGTTCAAGGGTCGCAGGAAGCGCACGCCGTGCAGCAGGAAGGCGTCCTGCTGGCGCACGATCTCGCTCGCCACCTTCAGGATGGTGCGGGCGCGCTGGTCCAGCGAGCGGGTGAGCCAGCTCGCGCTCTGCAGGCAGTCGGCGAGGAAGCTCTTCTCCTCCTGAGACTTGGCGTGCTTCACCACGGTGGCGTGGTAGCTCTGGTTCACCAGAACCCGCGGCAGGGTCTCGGAATTCAGCTCCACCAGCCAGGTGCCGTCGGCGCCGGGGCGCACATAGACGTCGGGCACCAGCGGGTGGACCACGCCGGAGCCGAAGGCCAGGCCCGGCTTGGGATCGAGCCGGCGGATCTCGCCGATCATGTCCGCGAGGTCCTCGTTGTCCACGCCGCAGACGCGCTTCAGCGCGTTGCGGTCGTGGCGGGCGAGGAGTTCGAGATTGGCCACCAGCGCCTGCATTGCGGGGTCGAAGCGGTCGCGCTCGCGCAGCTGGATGGCGAGGCATTCGGCGAGGTTGCGGGCGCCGACGCCGGAGGGCTCGAAGGTCTGGATGAGCTTGAGGACGGCTTCCACCTCGGCGCGCGGCACGCCGAACTGCCCGGCGAGGAGATCAAGGTCGCCGGTGAAATAGCCGGTCTCGTCGATGAGGCCGATGACGTTGATGCCGATGAGCCGCCGCGCCGGGTCGCTCACCGCCACGGAGAGCTGCGCCTCCAGATGGTCGGCGAGGGTGGTCTCCGCCGTCAGGAAAGCTTCGGGATTGTAGTCCTCGCCGCGCTCGCCGCCGCCGCTCCATTCGCCCATGGAGGGGCTGGAGGCGGTGGAACCGCCGCCGGCGACGCCGCGATCTGCCGGGACGTCATCGGGAAAGACGTTGCCGAGGTCGGTGTCGAGGCGGGTCTCCATGGCGGCCCGGCTCTGCTCGTTGTCGTTGCCCGTCCAGTCGCTGGCCGGGGGCGGCTCGCCATCGAGACCGCCGCGCGCCATCTCCTCGCCGCGGGTCTCGCGCACCTCGGGCTGCGGATCGGACCCGCTCGTGTCGCCCTCGGTGATGCGCTCCAGCAGCGGGTTGCGCTCCAGCTCGGCCTCGACATAGGCCACCAGCTCCATATTGGAGAGCTGCAGCAGCTTGATGGCTTGCATCAGCTGCGGCGTCATCACCAGGGACTGGCTCTGCCGGAACTCTAGCTTGGGGCTCATCGCCATGATGCGGGCCCCCCGATGTCGATGGCGCGGCGCATGCTCACAGGCGGAACTCCTCGCCCAGATAGAGCCGCCGCACGTCGGGGCTGGAGACGATGGCTTCCGGATCGCCCTCCATCAGCACCGCGCCGGAATGGATGATGTAGGCGCGATCGATGAGGCCCAGCGTCTCGCGCACATTGTGGTCGGTGATGAGTACGCCGATGCCGCGCGAGGTGAGGTGGCGCACCAGCGCCTGGATATCGCCCACCGCGATGGGGTCGATGCCGGCGAAGGGCTCGTCCAGCAGCATGAAGGCCGGCTTGGTGGCGAGCGCGCGGGCGATCTCGAGGCGCCGCCGCTCGCCGCCCGACAGGGCGATGGAGGGCGATTTGCGCACGTGGGTGATCTTGAACTCTTCGAGCAGCGCCTCTGTCTCCTCGCGGCGGCGGGCCCGGTTGGGCTCCGACACCTCGAGGACGCCCATGATGTTGTCCTCCACCGAGAGGCCCCGGAAGATGGAGGCTTCCTGCGGCAGGTAGCCGACCCCGAGGCGGGCGCGGCGATACATGGGCAGAGGCGTGATGTCGTGGCCGTCCAGCTCTATGCGGCCTGCATCGGCCTTCACCAGGCCCGTCACCATGTAGAAGCAGGTGGTCTTGCCGGCACCATTGGGACCGAGCAGACCCACCGCCTCGCCGCGGCGGACGTTCATGCTCACGTCCTTCACCACCTTGCGGCCGCCATAGGACTTGGCGAGGCCGAAGGCGGCCAGCGCGCCGGTGGAATTGAAGGGCAGGGCGTCCCGCCCGTCGCCGGGATAGGATGAGGGATAGTCGTCGCCCGCATCGGCGTCGTCGCCATAGGCGGCGTCCGGCGGCATGTAGGCGCGGTGGCGGGGATCAGGTGCGGTGCGGGCGGGTGTCTCGTAGCCCGCATCATATCCCGCATCGCTGCGCGGATCGTCCTCTTCCCACTCGCGGGAATCCCGATCGCCCGCCGTGAGGGGGCCGCCATCCGTTTCACGGGGATCGTCTTCGCGGGGGTCGTACTGGCGCGCATCCTGCCCGCCACGGGTGCTACCCGAGCCGGACTTTCCCCCCGACTTCGAGTCTCCCGACTTCGACTTGCCGAACATGGACAGGACGTTCAACGCGACCTCCGGAAAACCCGGCCCCCAGATTGGAAGGTTTAGAACGTCCCAGCCGGGGATGCAACGCCTCCATGCAAGAGGCGGGCCGATTTCCGGGGCGGGAGTCCCCCGAACGCGCGGAAGTGGGAATAGTCAATTGAAACGAAAGAGAAATAATTTAACTTGACAGACGCATGAAGGCTGCAGGAGGCGGCCGCAGGGCCGCCTCGGCCGGTCAGCGCTTGGGGGGCTGTTGGCCGCCCTGTTCGGTCTTGGGCTTGTCCGCCTCCTTCAGGCTGCCCGGGACGATGAGGCTCTCCACCCGGCCGCCCTCGAACTTGGACACGCCGCTGACGAGATCCACCACCAGCTTCTGGCCACGGATGACGTTCGGGCCCTGGGTCAGCACCACGGGCTTGCCCACCATGGTCACGGTGTTGGTCTTCATGTCGAAGACGCCGCTGTCGCCGGTGGCGGTCTGCTCCTTGGTCTTCACCACCACGCCGCCGGTGGCCTCCAGCTTCTTGATCTGGCCCTTCTGCGCCGGATCGGTGCCGGCCTGCGGGGTGCCGCCGGCCTGCTCGTTCATCGAGCCTTCGTAATAGACGAGCAGGTCCTTGGAGCGGAGCGTGGTGTCGCCCTGCGTCACCAGCACGTTGCCGGAGAAGACGGCGACCTTGTCCTTGTCGCGCACCTCCAGCCCGTCGGCATTGATGCGCACGGGCTGGTCGCGGTTGCGGGCAAAGCCCTGCAGCGCGTTGGGCACGCTGGTGTTGGGCGCCTGCGCGGCCGCAGGACCGGCGACGAGAAAGGCCGCCAGCGCAAGAATGCAGGCGGGTGCGAGGCTCGAAACCGGGAGGCGGCCCATGAGGGCCGTCGCATGAAACATCATTGAGCAGGGACCGGGCGTCGCGGGGGGAGGGGCGCCGGCACCAGCGCCGGGGCCGCGGGAGTAGGCGCGGGCGGGACAGTAATGGTTCCGGTGGCCGCCGGGGCAGGGGGCGTCGCATCGGCTGCGCGGGCCGGGGCGGTCGCCGCGGGTGCGGCAGGCGCGGCTGCGGCCGGGTGGGCGCCAGCATTGGCGCCGTCGGGCTTCTGGCCGGGCAGGTTGCTCATGCGGAAATCGAGTTGCACATGGCCCTGGAACAGGGCGCGCGCGCCGCGATCGGTCACATCCAGCCGGTCGGCCACCAGCTTGCCGTCGAGATAGGTGAAGACCACCGGATGGGAGGTGGCGATGGTGCCGGCCTTGATGTCCACGTCGGCGTCTTCCAGCTTGCCGCCGTAGCCGCCGTTCATGGCAAGGTCCACGCCGTCGCCGAGCGTGATGAACTGCTTCTTGGTGTCGAAGCTGCCGGTCTTGGCGTTGACGCTGGCCCAGCCCTTGTCGGCCAGTTCCAGGCGCGCCTCTATGTCGGAGAGCTCGATCACGTCCGGCCGGGTGAGGTCCTGCACCGCCGTGCGCGCGGTGATGCGGTAGCCGCGATTGTCGTCGGTGAAGCCGGAGAGCTTGGGCAGCTCCATGGTCAGGCGCGAGCCCGACAGGGTCAGGTGTCCGATGTCGAACGGCAGGTCGATGGAGAGCTTCAGCCGCGAGAGGATGGACACCGCGCCGATGCCGATGATCGCGACGACGATGGTGAGCGGTACCAGCCGCTTGATCCAGCGCACACGCGCGCTGTGCCGCCGCGCCTTGGTGAAGTCCGGCGGGGGCGGCGGGGTGAAGGCCTCGGCCTCCCGCGCATCGAAATCGTGTGGCGGCACGTGTCGGTTCATGGCCCTGTTCCGGCGGCGGGCCTGCCCCGCTGGCGCCTGTTCTCGGCTGCACGCCTCCTGACGCAGGCGTCCGTCGCGTCGCCCCACGCGCGGGGTCCAAGGTGTCCGAAATGGCGGTCTGAGGCAAGAGCCGTGCCCAAGCCTCTCATGCGCAACGTTTTTTTGCGCGTGCCCGGATCACGAATGGGCGAAGATGTCCTCGTCCGCCCAGCCGGAGAGGTCGAGGGCGGCGCGGGCCGGCAGGAAGGCGAAGCAGGCTGCGGCGAGCCCGGTGCGGCCCTCGCGCGCCAGCATGTCCTCCAGCTTGGCCTTCACCGCATGCAGGTGCAGCACGTCCGAGGCGGCATAGGAGAGCTGGGCGTCGGAGAGGTCGGCGGCGCCCCAGTCCGAGCTCTGCTGCTGCTTGGAGATGTCCACGTTGATCAGCTCGCGCAGCAGGTCCTTCAGGCCGTGCCGGTCGGTATAGGTGCGCACCAGCCGCGAGGCGATCTTGGTGCACCACACCGGCTGCGGCATCACCTTGAAGGTGTGCTGGAGCACGGCGATGTCGAAGCGGCCGAAGTGGAACAGCTTGGTCACGTTCGGGTCGGTCAGCAGCCGCACCAGATTGGGCGCGCTGCCGGGGCCGGCACCCTGCGGGATCTGCACGAGGTCGGCGCTGCCGTCGCCGTTGGATAGCTGGACGAGGCAGAGCCGGTCGCGGAACGGGTCGAGCCCCATGGTCTCGGTGTCGATGGCCACGACGGAGGAGGCCACGAAGTCCGCGGGCAGGTCGCCGCGGTGGAGGCGGATGGTCATCTGATGTCTTTTGCCTTGTTCGAGCACGGCTTTTAGCGAACGCCCGCTGCCCTGTCGATGCCGCAGCGCGGGACATGCGCCCGGTGCGCACTGCGGTTCGTCGTGCTAGAAGCTGCGCCGTTCGACCGTTACGAAAAGCCTGGGGGGAGATATGCGTTCGTTTTTGGCGACAGGCCTGCGCCTTGCGGGCCTCATTCTGGCGTTCGGCCTGATGGCCGGTACGGTGGCCGAAGCGCGGTCGGTGCCGCCCGGCAGCTACCTGCGCTCCTGCCGTGAGGCGCAGGTGCGCGACGGCGTCGACCTCGCCGCCTTCTGCGCCACCCGCAACGGCCAGTGGGTGGTCACGCGGCTCAACGATTTTCCCTCCTGCCGGGGCGACATCTCCAACCAGAACGGCCAGCTCTGGTGCGAGCGCCGCCCGGTGCCGCCCCCGCCGCAGCCCGGCTTCGGCCCGCCCGGCTCCTATCGCCAGACCTGCACCCGCGTGGAGTTCCGCAACGGCGTGCTCAGCGCCTTCTGCCTGACCCGCGCCGGCAACTACCAGCCTTCGGTGCTCAACACCCTGACCTGCCAGCCGGGCACGGACATCTCGAACCAGAACGGCCAGCTGTGGTGCCGCCCGCGCCAGCAGGTGCAGCCGCCTCCGGGCTCCTACATGCGCACCTGCCGCAACATCTCGCTGGGCCTCGGCGGCGCGCTCCGCGCCCAGTGCCAGCGCGTGAACGGCTCGTGGAACCCGACCGCGCTGAACATGAACAATTGCGGCAACTACCGCGACATCTCGAACCAGAACGGCAACCTCGCCTGCTTCTGACATTCGCGTATCGCAAGGTGAGCTAACCCTTCGTCGCTGGTATCATCGCCCCGATCGATTCGGGCGGGGAGTGATGCGAATGGCGGGGGCGCGTGACAGGCTGCTGGGCGGGGCGCTGGCGGCACTGGGATGGATGCTGGCGGCGGGCCTCTCGCCCGCCGCGGCGCAATCGGTGCCTCCGGGCAGCTATCTCAACAGCTGCCGGCAGGTTCAGGTCCGGTTCGGGCACGATCTCGCGGCCTTCTGCCCGAACCGCGCCGGCCGGGACGTTGTGACCCGCCTCGACAATTTCCCCACCTGCCGCGGCGATATCGCCAATGTGGACGGGCGGCTGACCTGCGCGGCCGGCGGCGGCGGGGGCATCCTCGGCCCCGGCGGCATCGCCCCCTCGCCCACGCCCTCGTTCCAGCAAGTGCCCGCAGGCCCCTACAAGACGTCCTGCCGCAACATCCGCATGGATGGCCCGTGGCTGCGCGCCTCGTGCCGGGACGACTGGGGCGGCTGGCGGGATGCGAGCCTGATGCCCGCCGGCTGCATTCCCGGCAAGGGTATCGTCTACGAGGATGGGCGGCTCTCCTGCGGCGGCTCCGGCTTCAGCGGCGACCGGCCCCCGGCGGGCTCCTACCGTGCGTCCTGCCGTGACATCAGCTATTCCGCCGGGCTCATCCGGGCCACCTGCCGCAACAGCTTCGGCAACTGGGTGCCCACCACGCTTGCCACATCCTGGTGCGGCCACGGCCGCGACATCCGCAACGAGGGCGGCAGTCTCACCTGCCGGCCGGAAGGCTCGCCCGTGCCGGATGACAAGAAATGGGGCGGCGGAAGCTGGGGTGGAAGCGGCGGAAGCGGTGGCGGAAGCTGGGGCGGCTCCCTTCCCTCCGGCTCCTACCGCGCCACCTGCCGCGATATCAGCATGTCCGCCGGTTGGCTGAAGGCCTCGTGCAAGAGCACGTCGGGCACGTGGACCAACAGCAGCACCTTCGCCAGCTGGTGCTCGGGCGGCTCTCACGACATCGCCAATGTGGACGGGCGCCTGACATGCCGTTAGGTTCGCTGTGGTAGTTCGGTGCCGTCTCCGGGGCCGCGCCTCATCCTCAATCCTCGTGCGAAGGATGCCGCATGATGAACTTCCGGGTTTGGGCGGCAGCCCTGCTGTGCCTGTCCGCCACGCCGGCCGCGGCGGTGGGCGACATTCCGGTCGGCAGCTATCTGGAGAGCTGCCGGCAGGTGCAGGTGCGCTGGGGGCGCGATCTCGCCGCCTTCTGCGCCACCCGCGCCGGCGAATGGGTGGTGTCGCGCCTCGATGATTTCCCCTCCTGCGACGGCGACATCGCCAACCGCAACGGGCAGCTCATCTGCAAGGAGGCCCCGGCACCGGGATCGCTCTACGGCACGCTCGCCCCGTCGCCGCCGCCCCGGCCCCAGCCGCCGGCCCCGCCGCCCGTGGTCCAGCGCCCGCCGGCCGGCACCTACACCTCTTCTTGCCGCGACCTGCGGCTCGAAGGCAGCTGGCTCTCCGCCACCTGTCGCGACGGCTGGGGCAACTGGCGCGAGGCCGGCCTCTCCCTCACCGGCTGCCCGCTGGGCGCCGACATCGCCAATGTGGAAGGCCGGCTCGCCTGCCGCTCCTTCACCTCCCAGCACGCGGGCGACTATCCGCCGCCCGGCTCCTATCAGGAGACCTGCCGCGAGATATCGCTGGAATCCGGCACCCTGCGCGGCAGCTGCCTCAGCCGCCGGGGCGCATGGCTCTCCTCGTCGCTCTATCTCTCCTGGTGCAGCAACCGCGAGGTGGTGAACGACGACGGCATCCTGCGCTGCGCGTCCTCCGCGTCGTCAGCCGGATCGGGCTGGAACACCACGCCCGCACCCTATGGCTCCTATCGCTCCACCTGCCGGGACGTGACGGTGAGCGGCGGCTTCCTGCGCGCCATGTGCCAGGATCGAGGCGGCACGTGGCGCACCTCGGTGCCGCTCCAGCTCTCCCAGTGCCTGCAGGGGGCGGACATCTACAACGACAACAGTGACCTGCGCTGCTCGCGCGGCGGCTCCTCCGGCTTCAGCGACCGTCCGCCGCCCGGCTCCTACATGGCGAGTTGCCGCGAGATCCGCGTGGTGGCCGGATGGTTGAAGGCCTCCTGTCAGGACCGCAATGGCCGCTGGTCCGAAGCCACCACCGCCGTCTCCTGGTGCAGCCCCGGCCGCGACATTGCCAACGACAACGGCCGGCTGACCTGCCGCTAGCGGGACGGTTCGCCGGCGGGTCCCTGCCGGCTTTTTGCGCCCATCATTTCAGGGTGGTGAACGACCTGTGGGCCATCAAGGCGGGGATGCGGTGCTGCTTGCTCGCACGGCACCGCGCCGGCCCGCTGGACCTGATCGCACGCACTGGCGGCGAGGCGTTCGCGGTCATTCGGAGACCGAATAGGCGGCCTGTGATCCACTGGGCGCGCCGCTCCTGGCGGCGTTGAGGGCGGAGAATTTTCCGCATCCCGCGGGCGGGCGCCTCATCGCGAGCGTCGGCGGTACCACCGCGCGGGATGGCACCTGGGCGGCCTGTTCGCGGCTCCAGATGCCGCGCTCCGTGCGGCGAAGACCGGCGGCCGCGACCATTGTCGTCGCGGCGCGGCCGGCTGACCGGATCGGGAGCCTAAAAGGCTCAGTCGACCGCCACCTCGGCACCAAGGTTCTCGAACACCGCGTCGATCTTGCCCTTCAGCGTCTGGGCATTGAACGGCTTGACGATGTAGTTGCTGACGCCGGCCTTCTTGGCGGCGATCACGTTCTCGGATTTGGCTTCCGCCGTCACCATGATGAACGGGATCTGGCCGAGCGCGCCGTCGGCCCGCACCTGCTTCAGCAACTCGTAGCCGGTCATCGGCTCCATGTTCCAGTCGGAGATGACGAGGCCGTAGCTGCGTTCCTTCAGCTTGGCCAGCGCTTCGGTGCCATCGGAGGCCTCGTCCACATCCTCGAAGCCGATCTGCTTCAGAAGGTTTCGGATGATGCGCACCATGGTCTTGTAGTCGTCCACCACAAGGACGGGCATCCCAAGATCAACCCCCATGACACACTCCAGAAACGGGGACGATGAACGCGCTCCTTCCATGTTTGGCGAGCGCAACGACGAGAAATGTTCTGATGTCCCGGGCTTGTGCGAGGCTTGCATCAAGAATTAGCGTCGTCTTCCGCAATCAAGACGGACGATTTATAGGAGGGTGCAAGCATAGTGCTTTCAGGAGGCCCTAATGTCGGCTGCCCGGCGACCCTTCAGGATTGAGACCCCGAGTTCCGCCGGCGCCGCCGTCGACCTCTTCGCGGTGGATGGCCTCGACGACCATCTGCGTCGCATCTTCGGCGAGCTCGCCGAGGTGCGGGAGGAAATCTCGCGGTTCAAGGCGCGCGATCCCGCTGTTGATCGCGAGCGGGACCGCAACGTGCTCTGGGCCGGCATCGAGACCATCCAGGACGCGATCCAGCACACCAAGCATGAGATTGCGAGCCTGCACGCCGAGGGCGCGCGGGGCGAGAAGCTGCTGCGCGCCACCAGCGAACTGGAGGCGGTCGTCACCGACACGGAGGAGGCCACCGAGGCCATCCTCTCCTCCGCCGAGCGCGTCGACGCCTTGATGCTCCAGATGCACACGCTGCTGACCGGCGATGCAGCGGACCTCGCCTCCGAGATCCAGAACGAGACGACCAAGATCTTCGAGGCCTGCAATTTCCAGGACATCACCGGCCAGCGCATCCGCAAGGTCGTGAAGCTGCTGCTGTTCATCGAGGAGCGGGTGGCGCGCATGACCGACATCTGGGGCGGCGCCGACCTCGTGGCGCAGGGCGCGCGCATCATCCCCCGCGAGGGCGACGAGGCCCTGCTCAATGGCCCTGCCCTCAGGAGCGACCAAGGCGTGGTCTCGCAGGACGACATCGACAGCCTCTTCGCCTGAACCGCCGCCGTCATCGCCCGGCTCGTCCGGGCGATCCACGCGTCCGCCGTCCGGCTCTCTCCCGCTTCGCACCCCTCCAGCCGCGCCGTGGATCGCCCGCACAAGCCGGGCGACGACGCAGTGGGTGAGCGATGCCGGGTGTGCGGAGGGCGATGACGGGAGAGCGGGGGTGACCCCGGTCCTCACCGTGTAGAACTTTCCACTTCGGCCTCTCTCCGCCCCGGGGCGTGGGCAGCCTGGCTCAGTAGAGCCGACCGGCCACGGCCGGGGGCGCTGCGGCCGCCGGAATCGGCGGCGCCGCGCAGAAGGCTTCGGCTGTCCCGGTCCACTGGCCGACGCCCGCAGCCACCAGATTCTTCATCACCCGGCAGACATAGCGATGCTGCGCCACCGTGTTCTTGGGGCCTGCATTGTAGCGCGCGGCCGCCATGGTCCAGCTGCCGTGCCGCTTGCGCAGGACCTGTAGGAAGCGGGCTCCCTGCTCCACATTGAGGCGAGGATCGAAGATCTCTTCCAGCGAATTGAACTCGTGCCGGTGCCAGTACCAGTTCACCTGCATGCAGCCGATGTCGATCAGCTTGACGCCGCGCCCGTTGGCTTCGTGGAACAGCCTCAGCGCCTCGGGCAGTGTCGCGGGGATATGGTCCTTGCCCTCGATATGCAGCATCAGCGGCTGAAGCCCGCTGCCCGTGCCGCTCTCGGTGAGCGCGACGGCGTAGAGGATCTGCAGCGGGATCTCGTATTTCGCCGCCGCCCGCGCCAGCTCGCGCTCGCAGATGCCCTGGGGGACGGGCTTCCGGCCGGCGTCTTTCTTCGGCGGTGAAGCCGTCGCCTGGCCTGAGACGGGCGGCGCCGGTGCGGCCTTTTGGGGCGCCGGTTGCCGCGGCTCAAGCCCGCGCCGCTCCCCCCAGATGGGCCCTGTAGGGGCAGAGGGGGCGGAAATCGGAGGCTGAGGCTCGGCGGCCATGTCCCCCGTCTGGTCGGCGACGGGTGGGCCGAACGCGGCGGATGCGTCGCCGCAGCGCGCCTCAGCCGGCGCCAGCGCGAGGCTCGTCAGCAACAGAAGGCGCAGAGTCGTCATCGGGAAATGTCCTGTCCTGCCGGCTGTTCCGGCCCTGCCGGCCGGGGTCGGTGTTGCCGCGGCCCCCACCTTGCCCCTCGTCCGCGCGCTCTTGCCGGGGCGTGGCTTCCATGGCGGCAAGGCTGCGCACCGGTGCATCGAGTTGCGACAGGACGGGGCCGCCCACCTCCAGCTCCACGTCCGGCAGCCCGGCCGATCTGAGGATGGCGGAGAGATGGTCCTTGTCGGCCGCGAGGAGTTCGGCGGTGGCCGGGTTGTCCGCCTTGAGGCGCACGGTGAGGCCGTGCGAGGTGAGGCGCATGTGCACCACCACCCGCCCCAGCGTTTCCGGCGAAAGCGCGATGTCGAGCACGCGCACCGGGCCGGTGGGCGTGGGGCTGTCGGGGGCTTGGACCGCGCTCCCCGCCGGGGCGCTCGCCGCGGCGGGATCGATCTGCGCCACCTCCGCCGCGATGGCGCGGCCGACCTGCGCAAGGCTGGCGAAGGGCAGCGCGGGGGATGCCTCCGCCTTGATGGCGGACTGGAGTGTCGGCGGTTCCGCCACGGGCGCGGTGGGCCGGGCGGGCGCTTGGCTCTGGTCCGGGGCGATGCGACGGGGTTGGGGCTGGTCGCTCTGCGCGTCGTCGGGCGCGGCGCGCGGGGGGAGCGGCCGGAGGGGCATCCGGTTTTCGCGTGGGTCGAGGTGCGGGGGAGGGGCGTCCGCTGTGGGCGCTCCCGTCGCTTCGCTCGTGGACGTCTCGCGTTGCGTGTCGGCCCGCGCCACGGGCAGGGGCGCGGTTGCGGGCGGGGTGAAGGCGCGTACCGGCGCGAAATGCGTTTCCTGCCGCAGCACGACGAGCTGCATCGGCGGCGGCGCCTCCGCCGAACCCGTCAGCGCGGCCAGCGGAACGGGAGCCGGCATCGCCTGAGGGCGCGGCGCGATGTCCGCGGCCGGCGGGTCCCTGACGTCCATGACCGGCGCGGGCGGCGTCGCGAGGAGCGGCATGGCGGCTGGCTGGAGAGGTGTGTCGGGCGCGGGAGTGTCGGCGGGCGGCTCGGCCTCAGTCTCGGCGGCGTCGATGGGGCGTGTCTGCTGCTGCGGCAGGATCAGCGCGCCGCGCCGAGCGGGGGCAGCGTCGATCCCGCCGCGCTCCGGGGCGGGGCGTTCGCAGCGCGCGAGCAGCCGGTCGAGGCCAACCGCCGGGGGGCAGGCCGGGGGCTCGGCGGGAGGTGGCTCCGTTGCATCCTCGCGGGGCGCCTCCGCCTCGCTGCGGGGCGTGGGGCGGGCATCCTCCATCAGGCTGAGCAGGTCGCCGAAGGGCGGGCCGTCCTGCGGCAGGGGCTCGCGGCCGGCGGCGGTGTCGGGGTTCAGGGCGAAGGCCGCCAAGGCGACGTCGGCGGTCCTCATCGCGGCGCATCCTTCAGAAGGGAGTCGATCTCCCCGAGCTTCGCCTGCGCCTTCGTCAGCGCCGCCGAGGGCTTCTCGTCTCCCGCCGTCCGCGCGGGCTGGGCGCTGGCGACCACCGCCGGAGCGGACGCGGCCGCCGCGGGGGCCGGGGAGGGGGCTGGCGAAGTGGCTTGGGAAGGCGCCTCGTCGGCGCGGCGGATCAGCTCCGCGGTGCGGCGCGCGGCCTCCAGCAGCGCCTGGTCGGAGGGGTCGAGGCGGGCGCGGTCGATGGCCTTCAACGCCTCCTCCGCCGCCTTGTAGCGGTCCGGCGTCGCCGCCTGCGCGGCGCCGAGATAGACGCGCGCGCGCTCGGCATCGCGGCTCGCCGCCGGGGCAAGCACCATGGCCCGCTCGGCGGCGGTGGTGGCGAGCGCGGTCTTGCCCTCGACGATGGCCGAGCGCGACACTAGGAGGAAGACCTCGCGCCGGGCATCCTCGTCGAGGGGCGCGAGCAGGGCGTCGAGCCGCGAAAGGCCGTCCGGCGTCGCCAGCACGTTCATGCGGCTCAAGGCGGCGGCGAAGCGCTGGCGGAAGTTACCGGCATAGGCGGAATGGCGGAAGCGGCTGAAATACTGCCCCGACAGACGCTCGAACTGGTCGAGATCGCCGGCCTGCGCCGCCACCAGCACGGCCCGGCGCAGGGCCGCCTCGTCCACCAGCGTGCCGGGCATGAGGAGGCGTGCCACCTCCAGCAGCCGCGAAGCCTTCGCCGGGTCGCTGCGCACCGTGAGTGCCGCCTGCGCGAGGGCGATCTGCCCGCCGATGCCGTTGGGCAATTGCCGCGCGTCGATCTCGCCGAGCTGGCGCAGGGCCGGCTCCTCCCGGCCCTCCAGATAGAGCAGGCTACCGGTGAGGAGCTTTTCGTCGATGTTGGGCTTTGGCTCGCGGTTGATGATGGCGCGCAGCACGGCCGGATTGCCGCCGCCGAGGAAATACATGACCAGCGCCCGGGCATTGGCCGGATCCTGCCAGACGGACGGATCGGCATCGCCGAAGGCTGCGTCCATCTCGGTGATCATCGCCCGCTGCTGGGCGATGCCGGCGGTGGAGCCGGCGGCGATGAGATCCTGCAGCCGCTGGAGGCGGCGCACCAGCGTGACGGGATAGATATCGGTGCGCCCGGCAGGCGGCGCGGCCTTGGCGGGCGCCCCATGGGGCGCGGATGCGTCCGCTTGGGCGGGCGAGGGCTCGGCCGGCGGATCCTGCGCGGGCGCAGGGGCGGAATGGGCCTCGTGAGACGGCTCGGCACCGGCATGGGCCGCGGGAGCGGCGGTCTGGACGGGCTCTGGGATGGGCGCCATGGGCTCGGACGCCGGGGGCGCGCCGGCCGCGGTCGTGTCGGCGAGAAGGGGAGCCGGGGTTCCGGCCGGGGTTCCGCCCGCCTCCGCCGCGATGGGGGTCGGCGCAAGAACTGGCGCAGCGGCGGGAGCCCGCGCCGGTGCCATCGGCACCGCTGGCTCGGGCGGCAAGGGACGGCGCGGCGGCAGCGGCATGGGCGAAGGCCCGAGTGGGGCATAGGCGGAGACCGCCGATGCGGGCACGGACGGCGCCACGGCGGGACGTGGGGCCGGTGCGGGGGCCGGTCCGGGCGCCGAGTCGGGCGTCCGTCCGGGCGCGGTCTGAGGTGGCGTCGCGGGCGGTGTCACGGGAAGCGTCGCGGGCTTGGTTGCCGCGACGGGATTCGATGGGGCCGCAGGTTTTGGCGCTGCCGGCTGGGTTGCTGCTGTGGGCTTGGGTGCCGCAGCCGGGACGGATGTTCCCGACGCAGCCGGGCTCGCCGGGGACGTTGCGCCCGGCGGACGCACGGCCGGTGCCGGGGATGCCACGGGCTTGGGGGCGGGCGGCGGCGCGACGGGCTTCGGGGCGGCGGCGCCGTCGTTCATTGCTTCAGCGGCGGGGGACCTCGGCGAGGTGCCAGAGGGCGCAGCCGGATTCTGCGTCGTGGCGGCCTTGGGTTGGGCGGGAGCTGCGACAGGCGGCGCCGGCTTGTCGGCGTTGGCCGTCGCAGGCGTGGGCCTGCCCGGGGTTGCGGTCCCGGAGGTCGTCGTCCCCGTCGTGGGCTTCGGTGCGGCCGGCTTCGGCGCGGCCGGCTTCGCGGGCGCAGGCCTGGTCACAGCGGGTCGCGCGGGGGCGGCGGCCTCGCCGCGCAGGCCGTCCCACGGGTCGGCGTCGTCCTCGGCGCGGGCGGTGCCGGTTAGCAGCAGCGATCCGGCAAGGAGGAGCAGAAGGCCGGGCCGGATCATGAGGGCGCCTTCAGCAGGATCTCGATGCGCCGGTTCTGCGGCGCGTTCGGATCGGCGGTGTTCTTGAGGTTGCGGTCGGCGAGGCCCTCGATGGCGGTCACGCGCTTCTCGTCGAGGCCCCCGCGCACCATCATGTAGAGGGCCATCTGCGCCCGCGCGCTGGACAGCCGCCAGTTGTCGTAGGTGTCCGAGCGGAACGGCCGCGCATCGGTGTGGCCGCGAATGACGATCTCCCCCGGCCGTGCGCCGAGCTTCTTGGCGATCTCGCCCATGGCCCGCACGAAGCGGGCATCCGGCACGGCCGAGCCCACCGGGAACATGGAGAAGTCGAGATCGTCAGTGAGATCGACGACGAGCCCTTCCTTTGTGGCGCGCACATCCACACGCGGGGCGGCGCCGGCCGTGCCCACGGTGGCGGCGACCACCTGCTTCAGCTCGCCTTCCAGATCGCGCGCCGCCTTGCCGGCTGCTGCCGCTTGCGCGGCCGCCTGCGCCTTCTCCGCTTCTCCCGGCTTCGCCGCGGCGGTGGTGGCGTCGGGTCGGCCGGCGGGCTGGTCGACCTTGGAGGGTTTCGCCTGCGGGTTGCGGGCCTGCCGCCCGGAAGACATCTGCCAGTAAGTGGGATCGAATGGATCCCGGTTCACGTCGCCCGCGCCCGTGCCGGGGGAGCCGGTGTCGCCGACGGCGGCGTCGGACGTGCCGCCCGGGCGCGCATCGGCATCCCCCGCCAGCTTGTTCAGCACCGCATAGGGATCGCGGAAGGCGGCGCGCTCCTTGTCGCCCTGCTGGCGGTCGTCGCCCGCGCCGGTCTCGCGACCCGTGGTGTTCTTCAGGCTGGACTGCTTGTCGCCGTCCGAAGACGTGCCCTTGGCCTTGGTGTCCTCGGGATCGTTGAGCCCGCGCACGTCGGTGATGCTGGAGGCGAGGTCCACCGGGTTGAAGTAGTTGGCGATGGCCTTGCGCGTATCCTTGTCGGTGACGTTGATGAGCCACATGATGAGGAAGAAGGCCATCATCGCCGTCATGAAGTCGGCGTGCGCCACCTTCCAGGCGCTCGAATGGTGCTCGTGCTCGTCATCGTCGTGGCGCTTGACGATGATGATCTCGCCGTGACCCTCTTTGCCGGACATGGCGCGCTCCCGTCAGTTGCCGCGGGCGGCGGCGGCCGCCCAGCCGGAGAGCTGCGTCTCCAGCACGCTGTCGTCGCAGGTGATGCGAAGGTCGCTCGCCGATCCTTCCGCGAGGACGATTCCCGGCACGTCGGCGAGGCGATCGCGCATCGCCGCAGCAAGGTCCCCCGATCCGGTGATGGTGATGGCCGGTCCCGCTGCTCCGGCCCGCAGAAGGTCGCGCACGCGTCGGGCCAGCTCGTCCAGCGCACGGGCGCGCGCCGCTCCGCTTACGAAGGGGCGCAGCACGGCGGCGAGCGCCTCGCAGATGCGCGTTTCCACTTCGTCGAGGCCCGTGCCGATGAGGCTGGCGAGCCGGTCGCCCTCCTCCATGCACCAGCGGGCGCGGGCCTCGGCGATCTCCTCTTCGAGGCGCGCGGCGAAGGCCGCCTCGGCATCGGCAAGCTGCTGCTCGCAGGCGGCGAGGGCGATGGCCGCCTCCTCCAGCGCCACACGGCGGGCCTCCTCAGCCGCCGCGCGCACGGCGTCGGCTCCGGGCGGCTCGTGCGGGCGCAAGGCGGGCGTCGGCGAGAGCGCCGGAACGGGCGGCACGGCGGTCACCGGCGTGGAGCCCTTGGCCGGGCCGCGCGGCGCGACGCCAAAATGGGGCAGGTGGTGAAGAAGCGCGGTGGTGCTCATGCCCGGGCGTCCTGATGCAGCCACTGGCGCAGGATCGCGGCGACCTGCTCCTCATCGAATTCGACGATCTGCTCCAGTCGCTTTTGCGGCGAGCGGTTGAGGCGGCTGGTGAGATCCTCGATCAGGCTCAGCGCACCCGGCGCTTCCTCACCGGCCGCGCCCTCGCCCGGCACCATGGACGGGCCGGCGACGGCGGCGAGCGGGGCGCCGCCCGCCAGCATGGCGGCCTCGATGGCCTCGGCATCCTCCACCTCGTCGCGCTCGGGGCGGGCAAGGATGGCGCGCACGGCGGGCTTCAGCCCGAACCAGATCACCAGGCCGGCGACGATGAGGATGGTGGCGGCGTTGATCATGGTGCCGGCCTGCCGCAGCAGCAGCTCGGACCACGGCAGCGGCGGCACCGGCTCCAGCGCCGCCCCGCCATTGGCGAAGGAGACCGCCGCGACCTTCAGCTTGTCGCCGCGCTCCTTGTCGAAGCCGGCGGCGGAGGCGACGAGCTGCTCCACTTCGTAGAGCTGCTGCTCCACCGGAATGGCATCGGCGCCGCCGGCCGCGCCCATGAGGCGTTCCTTGTTCACCAACACGGCGATGGAGAGGCCGCGCACCACGAAGGCCTCGCGCACGGTCTGCACGGTGCGGGTGGAGACCTCGAAATTGGTCAGTTCCTCGCGGCGGGAGGAGTTCTCGTTGGAATCCGTGCCGCCGTCGCCCTGCTGCGTCTGGCCGGGGATGTTCTGCTGCACGGAGGTGTTGGGCTGCTTGGTCTTGTTCTGGCTCTGGCCCAGCTCCTTCACCACGCGCACGGAGCGCTCCACCTTGGACGCGGGATCGAAGGTGGTCTCGGAGGTGGTGACGCGGTCGGTGTCGAGGCGGGCCGACACCTGCACCTCGAAATTGCCGAGGCCGATATAGGGCGCGAGCGTGCGGCGGACTTTCTCCTCGGTCTCGCGGCTCACCTGCTGCTGGAGCATGGCCTTCTTGCCGGCGGCGGCGCTGGCGCCGTCCTCGCTGGAGGAGAGCACCGCGCCCTCGGTGCTGAGCACGGTCACCTGGTCCATCTTGAGGCCGGGAATGGCGGCGGCGACGAGGTGGCGGATGGCCTGCGCGGTGGAGGCGTCCTCCGTCGTCTCGGTGCGGATGACCACGGAGGCGGAGGCGCTCTGCTGGTCGCGGCGGAACGAGCCGCGCTCGGGCAGAACGATGTGGACCCGCGCCGCCTTGATACCCTTCATGGTCTGGATGGTACGGGCAAGCTCGCCTTCCAGCGCGCGCACCCGCGTCACCTCCTGCATGAAGGAGGTGAGGCCGAAGGCGCGGACGTCGTTGAACAGCTCGTAACCGGTGTTGCCGCTCTGCGGCAGGCCCTTCACCGCCAGCAGCATGCGGGCGCGGGCGGTGTCGGAATGGGAGACGAGGACGGTGGTGCCGTCCGCATTCACGTCGAACGGGATGCCCGCGTCCTTCAGCGCGCCGCCGATGCGGTTCACGTCCTCGCGGGTGAGGTTGGCATAGAGCGGCTCGCGCTCCGGCTGGCCGAGATACCAGGCGCCGAGCGCCACCGCCGCCACCGCGGTGAGGCCGATCAGCGCCAGCGCGATCAGGCGCCGGGCGCCGAGGTCGCGCAGGTTGCGCCAGAGTTGCTCCAACTGCTCTTTGCCGATCATCGGCGGATCTCGTCTGATTGCGGCCGGTCCGCTGATGCGGGGCCGGGACAGGGACCGGGCACGCGCTTGCGGGCGCTCATGTGCCTTAGCCGGCAATCTCGACGGTCAAACTTGCCTGAGCATTGCGGGCAACCTCCGCTTCCGCGCGGGAGCACGCGCGCAAAAAAATGGCCACGCTCCGGGGGAGGAGGTGGCCGAGGGAGGCGTCGGGGGGACGCTGAAAGGGAGAGCGCGCCGGAACGCAGCCGGAGGGAGCGGCGCCGGCGCGCGGACCGCCGCACCCGGAGGCGCGGCGGCGGACGCGATCAGCGGAACAGGGTCATCACGTTCTGCGAAGAGCTGTTCGCGATGGACAGGGACTGTACCGCGAGCTGCTGCTGCGTCTGCAGGGCCTTCAGCTTGGTCGACTCCTCTTCCATGTTGGCGTCCACGAGGGTGCCGATGGACGAGGTGTTGAGGTCGATCAGGCTCTGGGCGAAGGTCTGCTGCGAGTCGAGCCGGGTCGAGGTGGTGCCGAGCGTGGTGGCGCCGTTCTGCAGCTGCTGCATGGTGGCGTCCACGATCTTCACATAGGCCTGGATCTTCGCGAGGTCGGCATCGGTGTTGCCGAGGCCGGATACGTCGAAGTCCGTGATGGCTTCGGTGCCGGCGGTGGCGGTGCCGCCGATGACGTACTTGGTGTCCATGAAGCCCTTGAGGCTGCCCGCGGTCGTATCCACGGTGACGGTCGCTCCGGCGGTGACGTTCGCCGCCGTCGCCACGGCCGTGACGGCCTTGTCGAGGGTGGTGGAGGTGCCGGTGGAGGTGCCCGTCGTGGAGGCGTCGTAGACAGTGAACGAGCCGGTGTCGATGGAGGTGGAGCCCACCGTCACGGTCGAGCCGGTACGCGAGAAGGACGACAGCAGGTTCTTGGTGCCGTTGAAGCCCGAGGCGCTGGTGTCCACCGACAGCCAGTTGCTGCCGTTCATCACGGTGTTGTCGGCGGTGGTCTTGATTTCGCTGACGTAGGACGAGATTTCGGTCTGCAGCTTGGCCCGGTCGACGTTCGGCGAGAGGGCGGCCGTCAGGTTGTTCTTGATCTTCGCGAGCGAGGCGACCACCGCGTTGACGCCGCTGGAGGCGGCATCCACCGAGTTCTTGTCGAGGCTCATGGCATCCTTCACCGCGCCGAGCGCTCCGTTGTCGGAGGTCAGGGTGGTGGCGATGGACCAGTAGGCCGCGCCGTCATTGGCGGAGTTGATCCGCTTGCCGGTGGAGACGTGGGCGTTGGTGGTGTCGAGGTTGGAGTTGATCGTCCGCAGGGTCTGCAGGGCGACCATGGCGGAGTTGTTGGTGATCAGGCTGGTCATGGGAATGTCCCTCTGTGACTTGGAATGAAGGGGGACATGCCGGGCTCACACCGGCATGGCAGGGCGGCGTCATGCCTTTGGATGGCCGGCCCGCTCGGGGTCCGGCACCCGGCCCTTGCGGAGCCGGTCAACCTGCCATGGAAGAGACGTTAAACGCGCAAGCTTGCGCGAGGCTTGCGCCGGCGGGCGCCTTAGAAAAACGAGCGGATCAGCCCGCCGACCAGCAGGTTCCAGCCGTCGATGAGGATGAAGAACAGGATCTTGAACGGCAGGGAGATGACCGCCGGCGGCATCATCATCATGCCCATGGACATGACCAGCGTCGCGACGATCATGTCGATGATGAGGAACGGCAGCACGATGAGAAATCCGATCTCGAATCCGCGCCGCAGCTCCGAGATCATGAAGGCGGGGATGAGCACCCGCATGGGCACTTTCTCTTCACCGGCCTTTTCCGGCGCCGCCGGGGCATTGGCCTCCTCCGCAGGCTTGTCTCGGGAGGCGATGTCGGCGAACAGCTTCAGGTCCTTGCCGCGCACATGGGTCAGCATGAAGTCGCGGAACGGGTCGGCGATGCGCTGAAGCGCCTCTTCTTCGCCCATGCGGTTCTCGGTGAGGGGCTTCACCCCATCCTGCCAGGCGCGGTCGAAGGTCGGCCCCATCACGTAGAAGGTCATGAACAGGGAGAGCGAGACCAGCACGAGGTTGGCCGGCGTGGAGGGCAGGCCAAGGCCCGAGCGCAGGAAGGAAAAGGCGATCACGAAGCGGGTGAAGCTCGTGACCATGATGAGCAGCCCCGGCGCCACCGACAGCACGGTGAGCAGGGCCACCATCTGGATGACCCGCCCGGCGGTACTGCCGCCCCCTTCGGGCAGAAGCTGTTCCAGCGCGGGCATCTGCGATGCCGCCTGCGCTATGCCCTGGGCCGCGCCCTGCGCAAAGGCCGGCCCGGCGGAGAGGAGCAATGCCGCGAGGAGCGCGGACACGAGCGCCGGATGGCGCGCGGGCGCCCTCACTGCACCACCAGCGTGGAGAGGATCAGTTCGTCCACCTTGCCGTCGGAGCGGGCGCGGGCCCGCTCGTTGAGATCCTCGCGCAGGTGCTGGAGCGCGCTCGGGCCTTCGAGCTGGCTCAGCGCCAGGGTGCGCATATAGGCCATGATGTCCTCGCGCAGCTCGGCAGCGGTCACATCCGGGTTCACCAGCGCGCCGTTCTTGAACACGATGGCCGCCTCAACGCGGATGAAGGTGGAGGAGGGCGCGGCGAGGTTCACCACGACCGGCTTTAAGTCCTTCAGGGCCAGGTCGCCGGAATGGCGCAGCGGCGGCGCCGGCTTCTTCTCCGGCTCGGTCGCCACCTTCTTCGTCACCGCCTGTTCCACGGTGCCGGCGAGCTGGAGGCCGAGCCCCGCCCCGGCGGCGAGCGCCAGCAGCGTGACGACGAGAAGGGGCACGAGGAGCCCCGGCTTCTTCTCCGGCGCTCCGTTCGGGGCGAGGGCTTTGGCGGGGGCTGCGGTCGCCATCACGTCACCAGGGCGTCAGGACGTCATAGATGCGCTGGCCCCAGGCGGGCTGCTGCACGTCCGTGAGCCGGCCGCGTCCGCCATAGGAAATTCGGGCTTCGGCGATCTTGTCGTAGGGAATGATGTTGGTGGACGATACGTCCAGCGGGTTCACGATGCCGGCGATGGTCAATTCGCGCACCTCGTAATTGACGAGGATCTCCTGCGAGCCGCGGATGACGAAATTGCCGTCCGGCAGGATCTCCGTCACCACCACGGCCACCGACAGGCGCAGCTTCTCGGACCGGTCGATGTTGCCCTTGCCCTTGGTCTTGGTATCGCCGTTGATGTCGAGATTGCCGGAGCCCGCGCCCGCGGTCGTGCCCTTGCCGAAGCCGGAGAGGGTGAGCGCCGCGTCGAAGCCGAGATTGCTCTTGGATTCCCGCGAACGGTCGGTGGCGTTGTCGAATTGTGCCTTGTCGTCGATGGCGATGGCGACGCGGATCACGTCGCCCACCTTGGCGGCGCGCAGGTCACGATACATGCTCGATGAGCGGTTGAGATCCCAGGTGGAGCGGAAGGTGGTCTTGGGCGGCTGCTGGAAGGTCATGGGCAGCGGCTCGCGCTTCGCGGTGTCGAGCCCGTAGCCCACGGGTGTCAGGGTCGGCCCGGTGGCGAGGTTGTCATAGCTCGTCTTGCAGCCGGCGAGGGCGAGGCACGGGAGCGCGAGAGCGATGGCCGTTGCGGTGGCGCGAAAGGGAAGCATGGCGCGCATCAGCCCGGCCGACCGGTGGTGCGGGGAGCGTCGGGGCGGCCTTCCTGCGCCCGGCGGGCCATGCCCACCATGGTGGAGGTGAGGCGCGCGGCGCGGGCCGGCTCGCTCTCGTTGAGGATGGCGCTGGCGACGCGGGGGGAGAGCCTGGCCAGCACGGCGGCCGCCATGTCCTCGTTCATGGCCGCGAGCTGGGCGGCGGCGGCGTCCGGGCGCATCTGCGAGACGACCGCTATGAGGCTTTCGTCGGCCTTCTTCAGGAAGGCCTCGCGGCGTGCCAGCCAGTCCTGGTATTCGGCGCGCTTGGCCTCGAGCTGGGCGAGGCGGGCCTCGATCTCCTTCTCCATGGCGGCGAGCGCGGCCTGCTGGCGGGTGAAGCGGGCATCGGCGGCGGCATCGGCGATGTTGCGGCAGTAGAGGGCCGCATTCTCGCCAGCGGCGGCATCGGGCGCCGGGGCGGCGGGTTCGGCGCGGCCATCAGCCGGGAGCATCAGGACGGTGCCGCAGAGCGCGGCGAGCGCGAGCGCGGTGCCGCTTCTGGCCCGGGCGGCCCTGCGGTGGCGGGTTGTGACGACGAGGATGCGAAGTCGCGTGCAGGTCACGCGCCGGAGCGCGGCAACGCCCACGAGCAGCGAGCACGAGATCGAGACGATCGCATAGATGATTGCGGCGTCGATGAGGACCGTCGAGACGGACATGGAACCTCCTCCTCCCCGAGGGGCAGCGCCGGGCGGGGGCACGGGCGCCTTGGATGGTTCCGGTCTAGGCGCAGAGACTTGCGCGACGCTTGCGGGCGAGAGGGCCCGTCACTGGAACACCAGCTCGGCCTGCAGCGCGCCGGAGGTCTTCACCGCCTGGAGGATGGAGATGATGTCCGACGGCTTCAGCCCGAAGCGGTTGAGGCCGTTCACCAGCTGCTGGAGATTGGTGCCGCGGACGATGCCGATGGGGCCGCCGCTTTCGTCGGCCTGGATATTGGTGCGCGGCACCACCACCGTATCGCCGAAGGTGTAGGGCTCGGGCTGCGACACCTCGGGCGCCTCGGTGACCTGCACGGTGAGATTGCCCTGGGTGACCGCGAAGGTGGAGACCTGCACGTTGCGGCCGATGACCACCGTGCCGGTGCGCTGGTCCACCACCACCTTGGCCGGCGTGTCGGGCGTGATGCGCAGTTCGCCGATCTCGGCGATGAAGCGGGCGGTGCCCGTATTGGGCGGGCGCTGCACCACCACCGTGCGCAGGTCGCGCTCGCGGGCGAGGCGCTTGCCGTAGCGGGCGTGGGTGTAGGCGTTGATGACGTCGGCCATCAGCGCGGCGGTGCGGAAATCCGGATTGGTGAGGTCGATGAGGATTTCCGGCAGCTCGGAGAGCTGGCCGGGGATCTGCCGCTCCACGAGCGCGCCATTGGCGATGCGCCCTGCGGTGGGGACGCCCTGGCTCAGCGTCTCCGCCTGCCCGGTGATCTGGATGCCGGAGACGATCTGGCCCTGCGCCACCGCATAGGTCACGCCATCGGCGCCGTTGAGGGGAGTGACGAGCAGCGTGCCGCCGCGCAGGGAGGTGGCATCGCCCAGCGAGGCGATGGTCACGTCGATGCGGGTGCCGAGGCCCGCGAAGGCGGGCAGGTTGGCGGTGACGGCCACCGCCGCCACGTTTTTGGCGCGCAGCGACAGGCCCTGCACATTGATGCCCATGCGGTCGAGCATGGATTGCATGGCCTGCTCGGTGAAGGGCGAATTGCGCAGCGTGTCGCCGGTGCCCTGGAGGCCGATGATGAGGCCGTAGCCCACGAGCTGGTTGTCGCGCACGCCCTGGATGGAGGAGATGTCCTTGATGCGCGTCGTCGACTGGGCGGCCGCAGGGCTCGCGAGGGCCAGAAGGGCGGCGAGCGCCGTGGCGATCAGGCGGATCATCTGGTCTTCACCCACACGGTGCCGTCGCCCGCCACCTCGCCGACGATAATCTGGCCGGAATCCATGTTCTTGAGCCGAATGGTGGCGCCGGCCGCCCCGGAGTCCAGCGGTATGCCATAGCCGGAGATGGCGAGCCCGCCTTCCTTCAGCTGGATGCGGGTGGCGACGCCCTTGGTGACGAGGGTCACCTCAGCCAGCGCATTGAGCGGCACCGGCTGGCCGGCGGCGATGACCCGCCGGGCCGACTTGCCCACCACGGCGGAAGCCTGGAGCGCGATGCCGCCGCGGTCGAGCACGGCGTCGGCCACCTCGCGCTGCGCCAGCATGCCGGCGGAAATGACATCGCCCGGATAGAGGGTGACGGCGGCGACGGGGACGCGCGCCATCGGCGCGGCATCGGCCGTCGGGCGCGCGGGGGCGGGGCGGGGCGGCTCCACCTCCTCGCGGCCGGCGGCGGCCTGCTGGGCCAGGGAAGAGATGCTCTGTGCCGCAGCGGGGGCGGCCACGGCGCAGAGCAAAGCTGCGGTGCCGGCCCAGAGGCCGAACCGCAGGCTTCGGGTGCCACGCATGGCGCGCCGCCGCGATTGCGTGTTCATCTCGATTCCGTTCACCGGATTCCCTTCGACACGACCCCGGCCATGTCGTCGGCGGCCTGGATCACCTTGGAGTTCATCTCATAGGCGCGCTGGGCCTGGATGAGCTGGGTGATCTCCTTGATGGGATCGACGTTGGAGCCTTCCAGATACCCCTGCACCACGGCGCCAAAGCCGGTGGTGCCGGCGACCCCCGTCACCGGCTGGCCGGAGGCGGAGGTCTCGCGATAGAGGTTGTCGCCCAGCGGCTCGAGGCCGGAATCGTTGGCGAAGGTGGCCAGCGTCAGCTGGCCCACCAGCGTCGGCGCGGACTGGTTCGCGATCTGGGCATAGACTTGGCCCGACTCGTTGATGACGATGCTGCTCGCATCCTGCGGCAGGGTGAGCGCGGGGTTCAGGGCATAGCCGTCGGCGGTGACGAGCTGGCCGGTCGGGCCCTTGTTGAACGAGCCGGCGCGGGTATAGAGCGTGTCGCCCGAGGGGCTGGTGATCTGAAACCAGCCGCGCCCGTTGAGCGCGAGGTCGAGCGGGTTTCCAGTCTGCGCGAGCGGCCCTTGCAGATGAAGATTGCGGATGCCGATGGTGCGCACGCCGAGGCCGACGAGGGCGCCTTCGGGCACCGGCTCGGCGCCATCCTGGTTCGGCACGCCCTGGGCGCGCTCGGCCTGATAGAGTAGATCCGTGAACTCGGCGCGGGCGCGCTTGAAGCCGGTGGTGTTGATGTTCGCGATGTTGTTCGCGATCACCTCCACATTGGTCTGCTGGGCCGACATGCCGGTCGCGGCGATGGCCAAAGCTCTCATGTCACTCTCCTCAGATGGCCATCCGGCTGATTTCCTGGTAGGCGGCGACCACCTTGTCGCGCACGGCGATGGCGGTCTGGAGCGTCTGCTCGGCCGACATCACCGCCTCCACCACCTGCTGCACTGACACCTTGCCGTGGATGCCGGAGATGGCGCTCGCCTCGGCCGTCTTCACCTGGTCCACGGCGTCCGACGACATGCGGGCGAGCATGGTGGAGAAATCGGAGATGCTGCCCGCGCTCTGGGTGGCGCTCGCCGCCTCTGTGGCGCGGGCGGCGGTGGTGGCGCTGGTGGCGGTGGTGCGGCTCAGCGCATTGAGGGAAACGGCGTCGATCATCACGGCGTCCTCAACAGATCGATGGTCATGGCGACCATGGAGCGTGCCTGCTTGATCATCTGCAGGTTGGCCTGGTAGCTGCGGCCGGCCTCGCGGAGATCCGCCATCTCGGCGAGCGGGTTGACGTTCGGCACCTTCACCCGGCCGTCGGCGTCGGCGGCGGGGTTGCCGGGGTCGAACTCGATGGAAAAGGCGCTGCGGTCCACGCTCGTCGCCTTCACCGTCACCCGCGACGCGCCGAGCGCGCGGTCCGGCTCCTGAGCGAACTGAACCGTCTTGCGGCGATAGGGATCGGCGCCGGGCGTCGTGCCGGTGGAGCGCGCATTGGCGATGTTCTCGGCGACGATGCGCATGCGCTGGGTCTGCGCCGCGAGGCCGCTCGAGGCGATGCCGGTGATGGTCTTGAAGGGATCGCCGATCATGACTTCACGCTCGCGAGGATCATGCGGTGGAAGGAGCGGACGATGGAGGTGTTGAGCGAATAAGCGCGGTTCACCTCGTCGGCCTTCAGCATTTCCTGCTCGAGGCTCACGCTGTTGCCGGAATGGGAGGTGTCCCAGCCCTCGCGTGCCGCGACCTTGGTGGCACCGATGCCGCCGGCGGCGAGATCCATGTGGCTGCCGGAGGTGCGGGCGAGGGAGAGCCGCGTGCGGTCGAGGATCGCGCTGAACGGCTCGGTGTCCACCGCCTTGTAGCCGGGGGTATTGGCATTCGCGATGTTTCCCGCGATGGCCGTCTGCCGCACCGTCGCCCACTGGGCGTGCCGCGAGGCGAGATTGAACAGGAACAGGGGCTCCATGGCACATTCCCCAGATGGCTCGCGCGCCTTTGGAAGGGGCGAGGGATGACCGTTTCCTAGCGCGCGAAACTTGCCCGAGGCTGGCCGGGTGGTGATCGTCCCCGAACCCGGTCTTCACGCGCCAAGGCGCACCTGATCCAGTGTCGTCGTGAGGTGTTGGAGGAGGGCATCTGGCGCGGGCTCGTCGCCGTGGTAGAGGATGCTGTCCATCTCCACGCCGACGGCGCCCGCATCGAAGATGATGCGGAAGTAGAGGGAGCAGTCGTCGCAGCCGAGTTCCATGTCCATGGAGACGGTGGGGGCGACGCCCCAGTCCGCCTGGATCACCGCCTGCCCGCCATAGCGCAGCGCGCCCGGCTTCAGGGAGCGCTCGGCGCAGGAGGCGACGATGTCGTCGATGATGTTGGTCTGCCCGGCATGGATATAGGCCATGAGCAGGCCGGCATTGGTGAAGAACAGTTCGGTCATCACCTCGCGCAGCGCGCCGGCCAGCGCCCGCTCGCAGGCAAGCCGCTCCATCTTCGGCCGGGCGGCGAGACGCTGCAGGCGGAGGAACTCATTTCGCGCCATGACCCGGCCTCGCATAGATGTAGTGCAGGATCTTCGCCACCGGCCGGTAGAAGTCCTGCGGAATCCACTGGTCCACCTCCACCGCCGCGAACAGGGCGCGGGCGAGCGGGCGGTCCTCGATCACCGGCACGCCGTGGCGCTCCGCGATCTCGCGGATCTTCAGGGCGATGAGGTCCACGCCCTTGGCCACCACCAGCGGCGCGCCGCCCGTCTGCCGGTCGTATTGTAGGGCGACGGCATAGTGGGTCGGGTTGGCGATCACCACGGTGGCCTTGGGCACGGCGTTCATCATGCGCTGGCGCGCCCGCTCGCGGGCGACGGCGCGGATGCGCGCCTTCACCATGGGGTCGCCCTCGGCCTGCTTGAACTCGTCCTTCACCTCCTGCTTCGTCATGCGCAGGTTGGTCTTCCAGCTCACCCGCGACCACACGATGTCGGCGGCCACCAGCCCGATGGTGACGACGCACACGGTGGCGACCAGGCGCATGGCGAGGGCGAGGAGCACGCTCGGCAGGCGCAGCGGATCGGTGAACATGGCATTCACCACCTCGTGCTCCTGCGCATAGAGCACCAGCGCCGCGACGATGCCGATGGCGAAGAGCTTGAACATCGCCTTGCCGAACTCGATCTGCCCCTGGGTGCCGAAGATGCGCTTGAACCCGGCCGAGGGCGACACCCGCGACCATTGCGGCCGGATGCGCTCGGCCACCAGCGCCGGCACATTCTGGAAGCCCGAAGCCACAAGCCCGGCCAGCATCAGCACGATCACCATGGGCATCAGGAAGCGTCCCGCCCCGGCCAGCGCCCCCCACAGGATGGACACCGCATCGTTGCCGGTGGCGATGGGAAAGCCGGCGGGATCGTCGATGAGGCGGGAGAGGTCGGCGGTCAGCAGCCGCATCGGCGCGGTGACGAAGAAGGCGAGGATGGCGAGGATGCCGAGGAGCGAGGCGAACAGCGCCGCCTCCCGCGAGAACGGCACGTTGCCCTTCTCCACGGCGTCGGAAATCTTCTTCTCGCTCGCCTCTTCTGTCTTGCTCTCCTTGTCCTGTTCCTCAGACATGGCACCCCCGCTGCGGGGGGCGGCTCAGGAGGTGGCGTTTAGCGCACATAGGCATCCTCCTCCGTGCCGGAGGAGATTTCGATCTCGCCGCGGCCGGCCATGTCGAGGGCGAGGTCGGTGACGGTGCGGCGCGCCTCCATCACGTCCTTGGCCGGTGCCGGCTCGCTGCCCGCCATCTCCTGCTCCACCATGCGGCGCACGCGGGCACCGAGCGACTGGAGGATGATCTCGCGGAACTCGGGATCGGTGCCCTTCAGCGCCAAAACCAGTTTGTCGGTGGGCACTTGGTCGAACAGCGCGGTGCGGGCGCGCGGCGTCAGCTTCACGATGTCGTCGAAGGTGAAGAGCAGGCCCTTCAGGATCTCGGCGGACTTCGGTCGCGTCGAGGCGAGGCTCGCGAGCACCGTCTCCATGGCGTCGCGGTCCATCTTGTTGATGATGTCGGCCATGCGCGCGTGCGGGTCGGCGCCGGCATTGCGCGAGAAGTTCATCATGAAGTCCTCGTGCACCGTGCGCTCGATGACCTGCATGGTGGCGTCCACGATGGGCTTGAAGGTGAGCATCCGCCGCATGATGCCGTTGCGCTTCTCCTCCGGGATGAAGCTCAACACCTTGGCGGCGCAGGCGGGCCTGACCTTGGAGAGCATCAGCGCGGCGGTCTGCGGGTGCTCCTTGGCGACGTAGGTGGCGAGCACGTTCTCGTTGACGGTGGAGATGCGGTCCCAGATCGACTGGTTCGCCGCACCCATGATGTCGTTCATGATGTCGGCGATCTGCTCGGGCGGTAGAACGCCCTGAAGCAGCCGCTCCACGTCGGCGACCGTGCCGACGAGGTTCGCCCCGCCGGCGAAATTGCTGGCGAAGTCCTCGACCAGGCTCTCGATCTGCGCGGTGCTGACCGGCTTCAGCGATGCGATGGAGCGGGTGATGAGGCGGATCTCGTCCGGCTCGAAATGCTTCATCACCCGGTTGGCCGCGGGCGTGCCCATGGCCATCAGCAGGGCCGCCACGCGGTCTATGCCCTGGAGGGGACGCGGTTTCGCCGCGCTCGCAGCCGGCATGGCCGCCTCAGCCGGCGTCGGCGTCGTTGGGGCCGACGATCTCGGTCAGGGAGACGCCGAAGCGGGAATTGTCGTCCTCCACCACCATCACCTCGCCGCGGGCGATGACGCGGCCGTTCACCACCACGTCCACCGGCTCGCCCACCCGATGGTCGAGGGGCACGACGGTGCCGCGATTGAGCTTCAATAGGCTCGAAACGGGCATGCTGGCGGAGCCGAGCACCACCTGCAGCAGCACCGGGATGCGCTTGACGGTCTCAAGCCCCGCGCCGGAGCCGAGCGTCTCGCCGGCCTTGGACAGAAGGGCTTCCTCCAGCGCGCTGGACGGGGTCATGGTTTCGATGTCGGGAGCGGACATGGCTTTGATCCGGAAGTGCGAGGGCGGTCAGCGGTCGTGCAGCTCGGGCGCCAGGGACGCGCGGGACTGGCGCGCGTCGATCTCGGCGAGGAGGGCATGGGCGGTGTCGATGCGGCCGGCGAGCAGCACCAGCACCTCGCGGCCGTCGCGGCCGAAGGTGTCGAGCGCGTCACGGGCGCAGATGAGGGCCGAGGAGGCCTCCGCCAGCGCCTTGCCATAGTCCGCATTCAGCCGGTCCACCGCCTTGAGCCGGCGGTTGAGCAAGGCGACGGAAGCGGTCGTGACGACCAGCGCGGCGAGGAGGATGAGATCAGCGGGGAAGGATGTCATCGATGAAGTCCTGATGCTGGTTGATCTGCTCGTCGAGGCGCACCACGTAGCCGCCGTCCGACTGGCCGAGATGGCACCAGAAGAGCGGCTGGGCGGCGCTCTCCAGCTTCACCCGGCTTGCAGGGGTGGCGTCGAGCTTGAGGATCTGGCCGACCTTGAGGGCGGCGATGTCGCCGAGCGTCACCTCGTGCTCGTCCAGCACGGCGCGCAACTCGACCTCGGTGCGGTTGACCTCGTCGCGGATCTTCTGCGCCCATTTCGGGTCGCGCCCGCCGGTCTCGGCCTGGCTGGTGCTGGCGAGCGCGCGGCGCAGCGGCGTGAGGGCGGACTGCGGAATGGTGACGAACATCTCGCCGCCGCGGTTCAGCGCCTGCAAAAGGAATTTCGCGGTGACGGCGAGGTTGTTGCGGCGGCCGATCACGGCGAAGTCCATGCGGGTTTCCTGCCGCTCGAACTGGAAGGTGGTGTCGCTGACGAGGGCGAAGGCGGATTTCAGCGCCTTCGTCATCTGCTCGAACAGGAGCTGCGCCACGCGCCCCTCGATGTTGGAGAAGGAGCGCTCGTCCTCCACCGGCGGCTCGGACCCGTCGGCGCCGAACAGCACCTCGATCATGGTGAAGATGAAATCGCGGTCGAAGCCGACGATGAGCTGGCTGTCCCACGAGGGGGCATTGAAGATGCCGGCGATGGCCATGCCCTCATAGGCTTCCAGCACGTCGCCGATGCGGCCGCTCTCGACGCTGGAGAGCGAGTAATAGGCCTGCGAGGCGGCCACTTGCCGGAGCCCGTCGGCGCAGAATGTGGCCATGCGGTCGAACAGCACGTGCAGCATGGGGAGCCGGTCCAGCGAGAGGCCGGCGGCATCCAGCAGCATGTCGCGGATGTCGTGGTGCTTGGAGGCGGATTTGGGTGCCATGGCTCAGGCCGCCTGCTGCACGGTGCCGTTGGCCGAGGGCGCGGCCTGGATGGCCTCGCTCTCCACCTCGTCGATGGTGGGGCGCTCGCCGGCGGAAATGGTCTTGCGGCCGTGCTCCAGCGCGATGGGGGGCAGCGCGCCGTTCATGAAGGCGATCAGCGCCTGCTTGGTGATGATGAAGGGCTGGCACTGCTTCTCGCGCGTGCTCTTCACCTTGGCGGCGAGGGGCGAGATGATGGCGTAGGACGAGTAGATGCCGACAAAGGTGCCGATGAGCGCCGAGCCGATATAGTGGCCGAGGATTTCCGGCGACTGGTCGATGGCGCCCATGGCCTTCACGATGCCGAGCACCGCGGCGCAGATGCCGAGCGCGGGCAGCGCCTCCGCCACCGTGCCGAGGGCGCCGGCGGCCTTGGTCTTATGCTTCTTGATGGTGGAGATCTCCTGCTCCATCAGCGCCTCGATCTCGTGCGACTTGGCGTTACCGATGAGGATGAGGCGGGCGTAATCGCAGATGTACTGGGTCAGTTCCTTGTCCTTGAGCAGGCTCGGGAAATGGCCGAACAACGCCGAGCTTGCCGGGTCGTCGATATGCGCCTCGATCTCGTTGCGCGGCTTCTGGCGCATGTCGCGCATCAGCGCGTAGAGGAGGCTGAGGAGGGCGAGGAAATCCTTGCGCTTCGGCCCGGTCCCCATGGCCGCCTGCATGATGCCCGAGCCCGTGTCCTTGATGACGGACAGGGGGTTCGCGATGATGAAGGTGGAGAAGGCGATGCCGCCGATGATGAGATACTCGAACGGCTGCCACACCACTTCCGGGTGTCCGCCCATGGCCATGAAGCCACCGAAGGTAGCAGCCAACCCCAATATAATTCCTATGATGACGGCCACGGCTTCCCCCGTTCTGTCCGGTGTCCGGTGGTAGGGGGCGAGGATTGTGCGAGGCTGTGCTGTGTCGAGCTTGGCAATGCGCCCGCTTTCACTCCATAATCATCGCCAAAATGGAGTGGATTCTTCTGCCATCCATGGGTTGTGCATGCTACACAACTCGCGTCTTGGCTCGCAGGCCTTTCTGGTTGCACGTACGGCCTTTGCGAAGCCTTCGATATCCCGTGCCAAGCCCTGACCGGCACGGGGTGGCCGGACCGGGGGGTGTCAGCGATGACGTCTTCCGGTCCGCGCTGGGCTCGCCCTTAAAAAATCTCACATATTCAATCGTTTGACGTTGCAAAGCCGGCGCAGGCAAGGCTCGCGCAAGGCAGCGCGGGCGAAATGGGACAGCCCGCGCGGCTCCCGCCGCACGTGCCCCTGCTCCTTGCCGTTGCGGATGCTCCCATGGAAAGCACGCTCCTCACCTACCGCCTGCTGGCGCGCGACATGACGCGCTCCTTGTCGACCAAGGCGGCCGAGAAGCCGGTGGCTTTGGAGTCAAGCTATTACCTCAAGCACATCGGCAAGGTGACGAGCATCGACGGCTTCCTGAAGGACACCCGGCTCTTCACCTTTGCCATGAAGGCGTTCGGCCTCGAGGACATGGCCTATGCCAAGGGCTACATGCGCAAGGTGCTGAAGGAGGGCGTGACCGATCCCAAGAGCTTCGCCAACAAGCTCAACGACGATCGCTTCAAGGCTTTCGCCAAAGTGTTCGATTTCAAGGGCCTCGGCGCCGCCGCCACCCAATCGGCCGAGGCCGGACAGAAGGTGGTGGACCGCTATGTGCGCCAGGCGTTGGAGGCGGACCAGGGCGCCAGCAACGAAGGCGTGCAGCTCGCGCTCTATTTCCAGCGCCAGGCGCCCACCGTGAAATCCGTCTACGGCCTGCTCGCCGATCCCGCGCTCTGGAAGGTGATGAAGACCATCTACGACTTTCCCGACGCCATGGCGGCCGCCCCCATCGAGAAGCAGGCCAAGGCGGTGAAGGCGCAGTTCAACATCGCGGACCTGAAGGAGCCGGCGAAGCTCGATGCGCTGCTGCGCCGCTTCACCGCCAAATGGGACGTGGCGCAGGGCGTGGATGCCGCCCCGGTGCTGGATCTCTTCTCGGTCCGCACGTCGAGCGCGGCATCCTTCTCCATCCTCAATCTGAAGTACGGGGGCTGAGATGGGCTCGGGTCTCTACGTCTCGCTTTCGGCGCAGCTCGCCGCCGACAAGCGCCTGACCACCATCGCCAACAACGTGGCCAACCTCAACACCGCCGGATACCGCGCCGAAGAGGTGCGGTTCGAGGAGATGGTCTCCAAGGCGGGGGGGCAGGACGTGTCCTTCACCTCCACGGGCGAGACCTACACCTCGCGCAAGTCGGGGCCGATCAACCCCACCGGGAATCCGCTGGACATCGCGGTGGAGGGGAAGGGCTGGTTCGCGGTGCGCGACGGCGCGACCACGGCCTATACCCGCGACGGGCGCATGAACATGAGCCCGGAGGGCGAATTGCGCACCCTCTCCGGCCGGCCGATCCTCGATGCCTCCGGTGCGCCGGTGGTCATCGATCCCACCGGCGGAACCGTGCGTATCGGCACCGATGGCTCGATCTCCCAGAACCGGCGCGCCATCGGCCGCATCGGCCTGTTCCTGATCCCGGAGGACGCGAAGCTGACCCGCCGCGACGGCGCGCTGGTGGTGCCGGACAAGCCCGCAGCGCTGGTGCAGAACTACAACCGCAACGTGGTGCGGCAGGGTTTCGTGGAAGGCGCGAACGTGGATGCCATCACCGAGATGACGCGTCTCATCGCCCTCCAGCGCGCCTTCGAGATGGCGGCCTCCGCCGTGTCGCAGACCGAGGACTCCACCTCGCAGACCATCCGCGAGCTCGGTCCGGGATGAGTGCGGCCCAGGTGAACACGTCCCCGATGAACGCCCTCCAGCGCCTGCGTTCCGCCGTGGAAAGCGGGATGGAGGAACACCCCCTCGTGCGCGTCGGCGGCATCGTACGGGAGGTGGCGCCGACCCATGTGCGGGTCTCCGGCCTCTCCAGCTTCGTCACGCTGGGCGAGCGGGTGGGCTTCGAGCAGGCGTCGGGCACCAGCATCGGCGAGGTCGTGCGCATCGATGCCGCCGGCGCGGTGGTGAAGCCGTTCGACGAGCGGGTGTCGGTGGGCATCGGCACGCCGGCCTTCCGCATCGGCCCCCTCGCGCTCAGCCCGGATCGTTCCTGGAAAGGCCGCGTCATCGACGCGCTGGGCCGCCCGCTGGACCGGCCCGAAACGCTGGCACATGGCCCCCGCCGCATGCCGCTCGATGCCGAGCCGCCGCCGGCCATGGCGCGCGGGCGGGTGCATCGGCCCCTCGTCACCGGGGTGCGCGCGGTGGATATCTTCACCCCCATCTGCGAGGGCCAGCGCATCGGCATCTTCGCCGGCTCGGGCGTGGGCAAGTCCACGCTGCTCTCCATGTTCGCGCGCTCGGCCGGCTTCGACACCGTCGTGGTGGCGCTGGTGGGCGAACGTGGACGCGAGGTGCGCGAATTCCTCGAAGGCCCGCTCGCCGCCAGCCGTGATCGAGCGGTGGTCATCGTCTCCACCTCCGACCAGAGCCCGATGATGCGCCGCCTCGCCCCGCAGGCGGCGCTGGCGGTGGCGGAATATTTCCGCGATGCCGGGGAGAGCGTGCTGCTCATCGTCGATTCCGTCACCCGCTATGCCCATGCCGCGCGCGACGTGGCTCTGGCGGCGGGCGAGCCGGCGGTGGCGCGGGGCTATGCGCCGAGCGTCTTCTCCACGCTGCCGAAGCTGCTGGAGCGGGCCGGGCCGGGGATGGAGGGGGAGGGGTCGATCACCGGCATCTTTTCGGTGCTGGTGGATGGCGACGACCACAACGACCCCGTCGCCGATGCCATCCGCGGCACGCTGGACGGCCACATCGTGCTCGACCGCGCCATCGCGGACCAGGGGCGCTTTCCGGCCATCAATTTGCTCGGCTCCATCTCGCGGCTGGCCGGCGAGGTGTGGAGCGAGCCGGAGCGCGATCTGGTGCGGCGGCTGAAGGCCATGATCGCCCGCTTCGAGGACACCAGCGACCTGCGCCTGATGGGTGGCTACCAGCCCGGCGCCGATGGCGAGCTGGACCAGGCGGTGGCCATCGTGCCGCGCATCTACGACGCGCTCCGGCAGGACCCCGGCGACCCGCCGAGCCTTGCCGCCTTCTCCGATCTCGCGGCCGCGCTGAAGGCCTGACTCCAGCCCCGCGCAAGCCATCCGCCCTCAGATGCGCTGATGACACTGGCGCAGGCTCCGCCCTCCGGCGGACGGCGCGCCCCCTCCAGACCGCGATGAGGACCGAGCCATGAGCCTTTACGGAATGCTGCGCACCAGCGTGTCGGGGATGACCGCGCAATCCAACCTGCTCGGCACGGTCTCCGACAACATCGCCAATGCCGGCACCGCAGGCTACAAGCGCGCCGACACGCAATTCTCCTCGCTTCTCTTGGAGACCGGCGGCACGGAATATCAATCCGGCTCGGTCAATACGGACGTGCGCTATGCCATCAGCCAGCAGGGCGCGCTGAACTACACGTCGTCCTCTACCGATCTCGCGGTGCAGGGCTCGGGCTTCTTCCTCGTCACCGACCCCTCCGGCCAGACCCAATTGACCCGCGCGGGCTCGTTCCAGGTTGACGCCAGCACCGGCAATCTCGTGAACAGCGCCGGCCTCACCCTGATGGGCTATGACGTCTCGGCCGGCGACCCCAACGTGGTGCTCAACGGCACGGCCGGCCTCGTGCCCATCAATTTGCAGAACACCAAGCTGGCGGCGACGCCCTCCACCGAGGGCACGTTCGCGGCCAACTTGCCGTCCAATGCGGCGGTCGCCGCCGCCCCCACCGCCGGTGCCAACGTTGCGGGTGCGAGCTTTTCGGAGAAGTCCTCGCTCGTCGCCTACGACAATCTCGGCAATGCGGTGACGCTCGATCTCTACCTGACCAAGACCGCGGCGAGCCCCGACACCTGGCAGCTCGCGGTCTATGACCGCGCTGGCGCCCCCGCCACGGGCACGTTCCCCTATGCATCCGGGCCGCTGTTTACGCAGACGCTGAGCTTCGACGCCACCGGCAAGCTCGCCTCGGGCAACAGCATCTCGCTTGCCGTGCCGAACGGGGCGACGCTGACGCTGGATCTTGCCGGCATGTCGCAGCTCGCGGCGCCCTACACGCCGTTCACTGCCAGCGTGAACGGCAATGCGCCGAGCGCCATTTCCGACTTCTCCATCGCCAAGGACGGCACCGTCTACGCCACCGATGCCAATGGCCGGAAATCCGCCATCTACCGCATCCCGCTCGGCACCGTTCAGAGCGCCGACCGGCTGGAGCCACTCACCGGAAATGCCTACACCACCACGCTGGAATCCGGTGCCATCCAGATCGGCTTTCCCAACGAGGGCGGGGTCGGCACGCTGCTCTCCGGAGCCACCGAGCAGTCCAACGTGGACATGGCCTCCGAACTCACCCGCATGATCGTGGCGCAGCGCGACTACACCGCCAATTCCAAGGTTTTCCAGACCGGCACCGAGCTGCTCGACGTGCTGATGAACCTGAAGCGCTGATCTGACGCCGCCGCGCCGCGCACGGGTGCATCATGAGCCTTTCCCTCGCCTTCAACACGGCGCAGTCCTCGCTCTCCGCCAATGCGGCGAAGATCGCCCTGTCCAGCCGCAACGTGGCAGGAGCGGGCGAGGCCTCCGCTTCGCGCAAGATCGCCGTCACCACCACGGCGGCGGATGGATCGGTACGGGTGGTTTCCATCACCCGCGCCACCGGCAGCGCGCTGTTCGACCGGATGCTCGGCGCCACCTCCGACAGCGCCGCGCAGCAGGCCCTCGCCAGTGGCCTCGACCGTCTCGCCCAGACCGTGGGCGACCCGCAGGACCCGACGTCGCCCGTTGCCCGCCTCGGCACGCTGAAGGATGCCCTGACCCGCGCCGCCGATACGCCGGACGACATGACGCTCGCCCAGGCGGCCGTGACCGCCGCGCAGGACCTCGCCTCTTCCCTCAACACCGCCACCGACACGGTGCAGCAGGTGCGCACGGATGCGGACGCGGCCATCGCCACCTCTGTCGGCAACGTCAACGACCTGCTCCACCAGTTCGAGGCGGAGAACAGCGGCATCGTGAAGGGCACCGCCGCCGGCGCCGACATGACCGATGCGCTGGACCGGCGCGATGCCATCCTCGCCAGGCTCTCCGAGGAGATCGGCATCTCCACGGTGACGCGCGCCAACAACGACATCGTCATCTACACCGAGGGCGGCGCCACCCTGTTCGAGACCACAGCCCGCGCGGTGGGCTTCACTCCGTCCCATACGCTCGATGCGAAGACGGACGGCGGCAGCGTGTTCGTGGACGGCGTGTCGGTGACGGGGCGCGATGCCACAATGCCGGTGCGCAGCGGCCGCATCGCCGGCCTCACCCAATTGCGCGACACGGCCGCGAGCACCTACCAGACGCAGCTGGACGAACTGGCCCGCGGGCTGGTGGATGCCTTCGCCGAGACTGACGGCGCCGGCACTGTCCGCGCCGGCCTGTTCGTGCCGGCTGCGGCGAGCGCCACCGTGCCCGGCGGTCTCGCGCGCGGCCTTGCGGGAACGCTGGCGGTGAATGCGGCCGTGGACGTCGCGCAGGGCGGCGACATCCGCCTGCTGCGCGACGGCGGCATGAACGGTGCGGCCTTCGCCTCCAACACCACGGGCGCCGCGAGCTTCGCCGGCCGGCTCAAGGAGATGGTGGCGGCGGTCGACGCCCCCCGCACCTATGATGGCGCCGCGCAGCTCTCCGACAACCAGAGCCTCGTCTCCTTCGGCACCGCCTCGGTGAGCTGGCTGCAGGGCGCGCGCAAGGCGGCGGACGCGCGCCTCGATTCCGAAAAGACGGTGCTGGCGCAGGCGTCCAACGCGCTCTCCGCCGCCACCGGCGTGAACCTCGACGACGAATATGCCAGCCAGCTCGAACTGGAGCGCGGCTATCAGGCCACCTCCAAGCTGATGGGCGTCGTGAACCAGCTTTATGACAGCCTCTTCCAGATGATCGGCTAAGCCATGCGCAGCACCTACATCTCCACCCTCGCCTGGACCTCCCCGTCCCGCGCGGCGCTGCCGAAGCTGCAATCGGACATCTCGAAGGCTACGACGGAGATCGCCACCGGCCGTCAGGCGGACGTGGGCCTGGCGCTGGGTGTCGTGACGGGGGAGAGCGTGGCGCTGCATTTGGCGCGCGGGGCCATTCGCTCCCAGAAGGAGGGCAACGCGCTTGCCACCAGCCTCATTGGTCACAGCCAGGCGGCGCTCTCCCAGATCAGCGATGATGCCAACCTCTTCCTGAAAGACATCCTCGCCGGGCAGGCGGGCAATTCATCCGGCGCCATCCTCGCGGATCAGGCCAAGTCGGCGCTGGATGCACTGACCGCCCATCTCAACGCCACCGACGGGCAGCGCTACCTGTTCGCGGGCATCAACAGCGCCGAGCCACCCATGGCGGACTATGCCACCGGCCCCAAGGCGGCGGTGAATGCCGCCTTCGCCGGCGCCTTCGGCCTCGATCCCGCCGATCCGCAGGGGGACCCGAAGGTGGCGGATATCTCTGCTGCCGACATGTCGTCCTTCCTCGATGGCGCGTTCGCGGACCTGTTCGCCGATCCCGCGTGGGGCGCGAACTGGTCCGGCGCGTCGGACGAGGCGCTGACCAGCCAGATCTCCGACACCGCGCGCGTTCCCGTCACCACCACCGCCAACACGAAAGCCATGCGCAACCTTGCCATGGCATTCACGATGGTGTCGGAGCTTGGCACGGCCACCCTCTCGGAGGCGACCCGCAAGGTGGTGCTCGGCAAGGCCGTCACCGTCGCCGGAGCGGCCGTGAGCGGCGTCATCTCCCTGTCGGCTCAGCTCGGGGTGTCCAAGTCCCGCGTGGATGCGGCGGAGGAGGCCCTCGCCAAGGTTTCCGATCTCGTCGACCAGAGGATCAACGTCCTCGAAGGGGTCGATCCCGCCGAGGCGAAGACCCGCCTCGACACCCTGACGACGCAGTTGCAGATGTCCTACGCGACCACCTCGAAGGTGATGCAGCTGAGCATCCTGAACTACATCTGACATGAGGGTGCGTGATGTACCGTTTCTCCTACGCGGAAATACTTGACGAGTCCGCGACGCTCAACCGCGAGCGTGAACGCCTCGCCCTCGACCAGGCGGTGAATCTGCTCACCCTCGCGGCCAAGGCGGAACCCGGCTCGTGCGAGGTGCTGGCAGCGGTCGCCTATCTGCAGAAGCTCTGGGGCTTCTTCATCACCGATCTCGCCGATGCCAACAACGAGCTGCCGCGCGAGCTGCGCGCGACGCTCGCCTCACTCGGCCTGTGGGTGATCCAGGAGTGCGACCGGCTGATCTCCGGCACCGGTGGCGACATCCCCATGCTCATCGACGTCAATATTGCCATCCGGGATGGTCTGAAATGACGAAGCCCATGCACATTTCCCTCAAGGCCGGCGAAAAGCTGTTTCTCAACGGCGCCGTCTTCCAGGTGGACCGCAAGGTGACGCTGGAACTGCTCAACGACGCGACCTTCCTGCTGGAGAGCCACGTGATGCAGCCGGAAGACACCACCACGCCGCTCCGCCAGCTCTATTTCGTGGCGCAGTCGCTGCTGGTGGACCCGGCCAATGCCGAAGCCGCCCGCCGGCTGTTCTTTCGCCAGCTGGCGTCGCTGATGACGACCTTCACCAAGGCCACGATCCTGATGAACCTCGACGAAGCGGGCCGCCTCGTCGGCGAGGGCCGGACGTTCGAGGCCCTGAAGGCGCTCAGGGGCATGTTCCCGCAGGAGGACGCGATCCTGAACTGCGCCGTTCCGCCGAAAGTCGCCTGACGCGTTCCGCGCGGTTACCCACAAGGCCGCCCGCAAGGTCGGCTTCGCGCAATCCTCGCGGGCGAGAAGGGTGGGAAAGGAGATCGCAGCATGACCCAGGTCCAGAGCGTCGCGTCCGCGGCCGGCGCCGCCGCAACCAGCAAGACGGCCTCGGCCGGCAAGGCGAACAGCATCGACTACAACGCCTTCCTCCAGCTCCTGGTGGCGCAGTTGCAGAACCAGGACCCGACCCAGCCCATGGATTCCACCGCCTACATGTCCCAGCTCGCCTCCTTCTCCCAGGTGGAGCAGCAGGTGGCGAGCAATTCCAAGCTCGAGTCCCTGCTCGCCGCCAGCGCCTTGCAGACCGCTAACCTTGCCTTGGGCCACACCGTGACCTCCGCCGACGGCAGCATCAGCGGCAAGGTTTCCTCGGTGGAGATCACCAGCGACGGGCCGCTGGCGCAGCTCTCCAACGGCAAGAGCCTGCTCATCGGTCCCGGCGTGACGGTGAGCTGAGATGAACGAGGCAGATGCGCTCGGCATTGTCCATTCGGCCATCTGGACCATCCTCGTCGCCGCCGGGCCGGCGGTCGCCGCGGCCATGCTCATCGGCATCCTCGTCGCCCTGTTCCAGGCGCTGACGCAGATCCAGGAAGTCACCCTCACCTTCGTGCCGAAAATCGTCGCGGTGCTGGTGGTCGCGGCAGTGACGGGCTCCTTCATGGGCGCCCAGATCATGGCCTTCACCGAGGAAATCTACGGCCGCATCGCCAGCGGCTTCTGAGCCGACGTTTGCGGGGGAGCCTGACGCATGTCCGATATCACGGTGCGCGAGGCGGCGCAGGGTTCGCGCCGCGACATCGGCTTCGCCATGGGCATGGTGGGGATCCTCGCCATCCTGTTCCTGCCCATTCCGCCCGCCCTTATCGATATCGGCCTCGCGCTGTCCATCGCGCTGTCGGTGCTGATCCTGATGGTGGCGCTGTGGATCGACAAGCCGCTGGAATTCTCCGCCTTTCCCACCGTCCTCCTCATCGCGACGCTGCTGCGCCTCGGCCTCGGCGTGGCGACGACGCGCCTCATCCTCGCCCACGGCTCCGAGGGGGTGAGCGCGGCCGGGCACATCATCCACGGCTTCTCGCAGCTCGTCATGAGCGGCGATTTCGTCATCGGCATCGTGGTGTTCCTGATCCTGGTGACGGTGAACTTCCTGGTCATCACCAAGGGTGCCACCCGCATCGCGGAGGTGGGCGCGCGCTTCACGCTCGATGCCATCCCCGGCAAGCAGATGGCCATCGACGCCGATCTCAACGCCGGCCTCATCGACGACAAGGAGGCGCAGCGCCGCCGCGCCGAGCTGGAGGAGGAGAGCGCCTTCTTCGGCTCGATGGACGGCGCCTCCAAATTCGTGCGCGGCGAGGCGGTGGCGAGCCTCATCATTATCGCGGTGAACATCTTCGGCGGCATCATCATCGGCGTCACGCGGCACAAGATGCCCATCGCCGACGCCGCCGACATCTTCACCCGCCTCTCCGTGGGCGACGGCCTGGTGTCGCAGATCCCGGCCCTCGTCGTCTCCCTCTCCGCCGGCCTGCTCGTCTCCAAGGGCGGCACGCGGGGGCGGGCGGAAAAGGCGGTTCTGGGCCAGCTCGGCGCCTATCCGCGCGCGCTGTTCGTGGCGGCCGGCCTGCTCTTCGCCCTCGCGCTGGTGCCCGGCCTTCCGTTCCTGCCCTTCGCGCTCATCGGCGGCATGATGGCCTTCGTCGGCTGGTCGGTGCCGCGCCAGCTCGCCAAAGAGAAGGCGGATGCCGACGCGCGCGAGGCCGATGCGAAGCAGCTGGCGGACCGCGAGGCGCGGGAGTCGGTGAAGGAGCAGCTGAAGACCGCCGAGATCGAGGTGTGCGTCGGCAAGCAACTGGCGACACAGGTGCTGCGGACGCCCTCGGAGCTCGGCAACCGGCTCGGCAAGATGCGGCGCAAGTTCGCCTTGCGCTACGGCTTCGTGGTGCCGGACATCCGCATGTCGGAGAGCCTCGCCGCGCCGGCCAAGGGCTACCAGATCAAGATGCACGGCACGGTCTTGGCGGCGCAGGAGATGCGCATCGGCGAACTGCTCGTGGTGGTGGGCGACGGCGCGCCGCCGGACGTGCCGGGCGACGAGGCGCGCGAGCCGGCGTTCGGCATGAAGGCCATGTGGATTCCGGAGGCCTACGCCACCGAGGTGAAGCGCGAGGGCTTCGCGCCGGTGGACAATCTCACCGTCATCCTCACCCACCTCTCCGAGGCCATCGCCAACAACCTGCCGCAGCTTTTGTCCTACAAGAGCATGCGGGCGCTGATCGACCGGCTCGACCCCGAATACAAGCGCCTCGTGGAGGACATCTGCCCGGCGCAGATCTCCTATTCCGGCCTGCAGGCGGTGCTGAAGCTGTTGCTGGCGGAGCGCGTCTCCATCCGCAACCTGCATCTCATCCTGGAAGCGGTCGCGGAAATCGTGCCCCACGCGCGGCGCTCCGAGCAGGTGGCCGAGCATGTGCGCATGCGCATGGCGCAGCAGATCTGCGGCGATCTCGCCGAGGGCGGCGTCTTGAACGTGCTGCGCCTCGGCAGCCGCTGGGATCTCGCCTTCCACCAGAGCCTCAAGCGCGACGCCAAGGGCGAGGTCATCGAGTTCGACATCGACCCGCGCCTCGTGGAGCAGTTCGGCACGGAAGCGGCGACCGCCGTGCGCGAGCGCATGAAGGCGGGCGCGCCCTTCGTGCTCGTCACCGCGCCGGATGCGCGGCCTTATGTGCGGATGATCGTGGAGCGCATGTTCCCCTCGCTGCCCGTGCTCTCCCATGTGGAGATCGCGCGCGGGGTGGAGATCAAGGCGCTGGGCGCCATCTCGTGACCTCCGGCGCCGTGAGCCTGCTCGCGCGCGAGGCGGTGCTCGACGCCTTCCTCGTCTTCTGCCGGGTGGGCGGCGCGCTGATGCTGATGCCGGGCATCGGCGGCCGGCACATTCCCATGCGCGTCAAGGTGTTCCTGGCGCTTGCCCTCTCCTTCGCTTTCCTGCCGCTGGTGCTGGACCAGGTGGCGCCGCGGGTGCGGACGGCGGGTTCGGGAGATTTCGTCTTCATGATCGCCGGCGAGCTTCTCACCGGCCTCCTCATCGGGCTTCTGGCGCGGCTCTATGTGACGGGGCTGCAGTTCGCCACCAGCTTCATCGCCCAGGCGGTTGGGGTCTCGCCCATGCCGGGCGTATCGGTGGAGGAGGACGAGCAATTGCCCATCCTCGCCACCCTCATCGTCTTCGCCGCCACCGCCCTCATCTTCGTCGCCGACCTGCATCTGGAGCTGGTGAAGGGGCTGGTGGACAGCTTTTCCCGCGTGCCGCCGGGCAGCCTGCTCGCGGTGCGGCCGGCGCTGGTGGATCTCGTGGACCAGATGACGGCGGTGTTCCTGGTGGCGGTGCGGCTCTGCGGCCCCTTCATCCTCTATTCGGTGATGGTGAATTTCGCCGTGGGGCTCATCAACAAGTTCACTCCGCAGATCCCGGTCTATTTCGTGGCGACGCCCTTCGTCACCGCCGGCGGGCTGCTGCTGCTCTATGTGAGCGTGGAGCCGCTGCTCTCGGCCTTCCTCGTCGCCTTCTCCCAATGGCTGAAGGCGGGCTGAGCATGGTCAAGGAGCGACATCGCAAAGCCGAGCGCCTCGTTGCCGTGCAACGGCAACTGAAACGTGCCGCCGAGACACGCCATGCGGAGGCGGTGCGCGAGGGGGTGAGGCTCGATGGCGAAACGGCGGACCTTGTGGCCGCCCTCGATGACGGGCGGTTCGCCCCGCTGATGCTGGAAAACGTGGCGCGGCGGCTCGAGCGCGTCGCCCTCGCCCGCCAGCAGGCGCACGCCGCCGAGGTGGCCGCCGCCGGTCAGGTGAAGGCGGAAAGCTTCACCCTGAAGCGCGCCGAGCGCCATGCCGAGACCACCGGACGGCTCGCCCGCGCCGAAGCCGAGCGCACCGCCACCGACGAGATCGCCGAGGCGAGCCTCGTATCCAGCGGACGTGCAAGCCTCGCATAAGCATGGCGGGGCAGGGTGGCGTCCGAACCGTTCTCGATGGAAGCCGCACCATGGGCATCTCACCGCCGACCGACCTCGTCTTCGACGTGATGCAGGCCGCCGATGCCGCCCGCGCACGGCAGGTGATGGGCAAGCTTCAGTCGCTCGCGCCCGCCCCTGACGGTGCCTTCCGCACCGAGCTGGACACGGTGGCCGAGGCGAAAGCCATTGCGCGGGCGGACAAGGCCACCGCCCGAGGCGACAAGGATGCGGCCGCCGCCGCTGCGGCGCTGATCCCGCCCGGGGTCGCCTTTTCCGGCGCCAGTCTCACGGGGCTGAAGAATGCCCACGCCCTCGGCCCGCACCACGCGGCCGGTGCCACCGGCGCCGCGCCGCTTGCCGGCACGCCGGGCGCCGCCTCGCTGCAGAAGTTCGAGGCCATGGTGCTCTCCCAATTCCTCGACACCATGATGCCGGCCAAGGGCGCCACCTCGAAGTCGTCCATGTTCGGCGCCGGCACGGCCGGCGACACCTGGAAATCGCTGCTGACCCAGAAGGTGGGCGAGGAGGCCGCCCGCGCCGGCGGCATCGGCCTCGCCGCGCGCCTCGGCCAATCCTCCGCCGTCTTCGCCAGGGCGAAGGGAGGTGCGGCATGAGCTTCGACAGTGCGCTGCATTTCGCCCGCCCGCCGGCGGTCGTCGCACTCATCAGCGCCCTCGACCGGCTGGAAGAGACCATCGATCTGGAGAATGCCGCGTTCGAGGAGCGCGGCGCCCTCGATCTCGTGGAGATCAACCGGCGCAAGAGCCGCGCCTTGCTGGAACTGAGCCGTGTCGCCCGCGGCCTGCCGGACCGCCTCGATGCGGCGACCGCCGGACGGCTGGCGCGGCTGAAGGCGAAGCTCGATCGCAACCAGTATGTCATCGCCCTGCGCATCACCGCCGCGCGAGAGGTGGGCGCCATCCTCGACCGGGCCCTGGCCGAGGCGGAGTCGGACGGCACCTATTCGGCTCACCCCGCGCGGTCGGGAGCGGGCGCATGATCCGCTTCGTCATCATCGGCGTGTGGGCCTGCCTCGTGGGGCTCGGCTCCAGCTACGCCGCGGCCTGGTATGCCGCGGGCGCCCCGCGCAAGAGCGAGGACCCCTATCTCGCCGGCCTCGAATATCGCCGCCTGCCCGCCATCACCGTGCCCATGATCGTGGACGGCAAGCTGCAGGGCTATGTGCTGGCGAAGTTCGTCATCACCGCCGACGCGGCCGAGCTGCGCAAGCTGCCCATGGAGCCCACCGTGTTCGCGGTGAACGCCGCCTTCAGTGAGATCTATGTGAATGGCCGCATCGAGAGCGGAAAGATCACCAAGTATAATCTTCCCGAGATGATGGGCCGTATCAAGTCCAGCACCAATACGTATCTCAAGGGCGAGGTGATCCGTGAAGTGCTCGTGGATTCCCTCAATTATATTGACAAGACCGACATGCGCACCGGCATCGGCGTCAACGTCGCGAGTTCCTCGGGCGAGAAGCCGGCAGGCAAATCCGGCGACAAGTCCGGCGACAAGTCCGGCCACGGCGAGGCCGATGCCAAGCCGGCCAAGGGCGGGCATTGACCATGCGCGCCCTCACCCTCGCCCTTCGCGCCCCGCGCCTCATCCCTCACATCAGCCGCGGCCCCGCCGCATCGCCCCGGAGCCAGGATCATGGATGATCTCTTGCGCGAGTTCCTGACCGAGACCAGCGAGAGCCTCGACGTCGCCGACGTGGAGCTCGTGAAGTTCGAGCAGGACCCGAACAACGCGCAGATTCTGAACAACATCTTCCGCCTGGTGCACACCATCAAGGGCACCTGCGGCTTCATCGGCCTGCCGCGCCTCGCCTCCCTCGCGCACGCCGCCGAGACGCTGATGGACCGCTTCCGCGAGGGCCGGCCCGTCACCACCGATGCGGTGGGGCTGGTGCTTTCCACCATCGATCGCATCAAGCTCCTGCTCCAGCACGTGGAGGAGACCGAGGGTTCCGAGCCCGAGGGTGAGGACCGCGATCTCATCTCCCTCCTTGAGGCCATGGCGGAGGCCGTGGACGCCCCCGCAGCTCCGCCCCCACCGGCGCCGCCACCCCAGCCGGCGCAGACGCTGGAGCGCCCGCTGCTGCCCGGCGAGCTGCCGCTGGACGAGCTGGATCGCATCTTCCGCGAGACCAAGGTGGACCCGATCACGCCCGCGCCCGCCGCCCCGGCCGCACCGCCCAAGCCGGCACCGGCCATGCCCAAGGCCGACGCCGATGCCACCCACGCCGCGGCTCAGGCCGGCGAGGCCCATGGCGTCGCCGCCCAGTCCATCCGCGTCCATGTGGGGGTGCTGGAACAGCTGATGACCATGGTGTCCGAGCTGGTGCTGACCCGCAACCAGCTGATGGAGATCGCCCGTCGCCACGACGAGCCGGAATACAAGGTCTCCCTGCAGCGCCTGTCCAATGTCACGGGCGAGCTGCAGGAAGCGGTGATGCGCACGCGCATGCAGCCCATCGGCAACGCCTGGCAGAAGCTGCCGCGCATCGTGCGTGACCTCGCGCAGGAGCTGGGCAAGCAGATCGAGCTGGAGCAGGTGGGCGCCGACACGGAACTGGACCGGCAGGTGCTGGACCAGATCAAGGACCCGCTCACCCACATGGTCCGCAACTCCGCCGACCACGGCCTGGAGATGCCCGAGCAGCGCCGCGCCGCGGGCAAGTCCGAGCGCGGCCTCATCCGCCTCTCCGCCTATCACGAGGGCGGCCATGTCATCGTGGAGATTTCCGACAATGGCCGCGGCCTCGACGTCGCGCGGATCAAGCAGAAGGCGCTGGAGAATGGCCTCGCCACCGAGGCCGAACTGGCGAAGATGCCGGACTCTCAAGTGTTCCGCTTCATCTTCCACGCCGGCTTTTCCACCGCGCAGAAGGTGACCAATGTCTCCGGCCGCGGCGTCGGCATGGACGTGGTGCGCTCCAACCTCGAATCCATCGGCGGCACCGTCGATGTGCGCTCGCGGCAGGGCGAGGGCTCCACCTTCGTCATCAAGATCCCGCTGACGCTCGCCATCGTCCCCGCCCTCATCGTGCGCGCCGCCGGCGAGCGCTTTGCCCTGCCGCAGAGCGCGGTGGAGGAACTGGTGCGGGTGCAGGCGGGCTCGGACCACGAGATCACCTGGCTGAACAACTCCCCCGTGCTCGGCCTGCGCGATCGTCTCCTGCCCATCGTCAGCCTCGGCGCCCTGCTCGGCCTCTCGCCGGAGCGCGACGGGCGCGACGAGGCGCTGTGGGAGCGGGCGCTCATCGTGGTGATGAAGGTGGGCCACCAGACCTTCGGCGTGGTGGTCGAGGCGGTGTCCCACACCGAGGAAATCGTGGTGAAGCCCATGGCCTCGGCCCTGCGCCAGCTGCCCATGGTCTCCGGCAGCACCATTCTCGGCGACGGGCGGGTCATCATGATCCTCGATCCCGCGGGCTTGGCCCAGCATGCGGCGGCGCGCGGCGGCGCTGCCGAGGAGGTCAGCCATCACGGCGCCGGCCGGCAGTCGCGCGCCAGCCAGAAGCGCTCGTCCCTGCTCCTGTTCCGCGCCGGCTCGCGCGATCTCAAGGCGGTGCCGCTCGGCCTCGTCACCCGCATCGAGGAGCTTGAGGTGGCGCGCATCGAGCGCGTCAACGGCTACCCGGTGCTGCAGTATCGCGGCGCGCTGATCCCGGTGCTCTACGCCAACGAGGAGGTCCAGCGCGTGGCCGCCGGCACCCAGCCCATGCTGGTGTTCGCCGATGGCGGGCGGGTCATGGGCCTCGTGGTGGACGAGATCGTCGACATCGTGGAGGCCGAGCTCGACATGGAGCTGTCGCCGTCCAACATGCCCGAGGTGCTCGGCGCGGCGGTGCTGTCGGGGCAGGCCACTGAGATCCTCGACGTCGCCTTCTACGTCCAGGTGGCCTTCGGCGAGCGCTTCCGCCATCTGGTGCGCTCGTCCGAGCGGCCGCGCCTGCTCCTGGTGGACGAGAGCCCGTTCCACCGCGACCTCTTGGCGCCCATGCTCAACGGCAACGGTTACGAGGTCACGGCCTGTGCCTCCGGCGGCGAGGCGCTGGCGCGGCTCGGCACGGAGGACGGCTTCGACGCCATCGTCAGCGACGTGGACCTGCCCGACATGGACGGCTTCGCCCTCGCCGCCGCCGTGCGTGGCGACCCGCGCATCCGCGAGGTGCCGATCATCGCGCTCGCCACCGCGCAGGACCGCGATGCGCTGGAGCGGGGCCGCGCCGTCGGCTTCACCGACTGCGTTGCCAAGTTCGATCGCTCCGGCCTCATCGCCGCGCTGAAGGAATTCACCGGCCGACAGGGAATTGCCGCATGAACGCCCATACGCCCCTGACCCACGAGGCAGCGCCGACTGCCGCGCACGACGTCGTCCAGTACGTCACGGTACGCATCGGGCCGCAGCTGTTCGGCCTGCCCATCGCGCTGGTGCACGAGGTGTTCGTGCCGGAGGCCATCACCCGCGTGCCGCTCGCCCCCGGCGAGATCGCCGGCGTGCTGAACCTGCGGGGACGCATCGTCACCATGGTGGCCATGCGGCGCCTGCTGTCGCTGCCCGACGCGGAAGGCGCGCCCATGGCAGTGGGCATCGAGCACCACGGCGAGGCCTTCGGCCTCATCATCGACGAGGTGGGCGAGGTGCTCTCCCTCGATGCGGCCCGCCGCGAAGCCAACCCGGCCAACCTCGACCCGCGCTGGGCGCAGGTGGCCGCCGGCGTCCATCGCCTCTCCGGCGATCTGATGCTGATCCTCAATGTGGACCTGGTGCTCGATCGGGCCGGCTCGGCCGTCGCCCGCCAGGATGCCGGCAAACGCGCGGAGCTTTGAATGAAGACCTGTCTCGTGGTGGACGACTCCAGCGTCGTCCGCAAGGTTGCCCGCGGCATCCTCGAAGATCTCGGCTTCTGCGTGGAGGAGGCGGCAGACGGCGCCCCGGCGCTGGAGATGTGCGCCCGCGCCATGCCGGACGCCATCCTGCTCGACTGGTCCATGCCGGTGACGGATGGCCTCGCCGTGCTCGAACAGCTCAGGTCGAGCGAGGCCGGGCGTGCGCCGAAGGTCATCTTCTGCACCGCCAAGAACGACATGGAGCACATCGCCCGCGCCGTCTCTCTTGGCGCGGACGAATACATCATGAAGCCCTTCGATTCCGAAATCCTGCGCGAGAAGCTCGAGGCCGTCGGCCTCCTGGACAGGGTGGACTGATGCCGCAATCGATCTCCCCGCCGGCGACGTCCGCGCTCGGCTCCGCCATCCGCGTGATGGTGGTGGACGACAGCGTGTTCGTGCGCGGCATCGTCTCGCGCTGGTTGTCGGAAGACCCCGCCTTCGAGCTTGTCGGCACCTTTTCCAACGGGAAGGCGGCGCTCGGCGATCTCGATCGGGTGCAGCCCGACGTGGTCATTCTTGACCTTGAAATGCCGGAGATGGACGGCCTCACCGCCCTGCCGCTGATCCTGAAGCAGCGCCGCAACACCACCGTCATCGTCGCCTCGGCGCTCTCCCGACGCGGCGCCGAGGTGAGCCTCAAGGCGCTCACGCTGGGCGCCGCGGACTATCTGCCGAAGCCCGACGCCACTAAGGGCACGTTTGCCACCGACGACTTCAAGCGCGAGCTGATGGAGAAGGTCCGCAGCCTCGGCCTGAAGGTGCTGCGGCAGGCGGGCCGCGCCCCGCTCGCGCCGCCGCCCACCGCCCAGCCGCAGGCGGCGGCATTGCCCAGCCAGCCGAGGGGGCCGATCCGCTTGCGACCCTATTCCGTGTCCGACGTCTCGCTGATCGCCGTGGGCAGCTCCACCGGAGGGCCGCAGGCGCTGACGCGCCTGTTCGCGGTGCTCGGGCCCTATATCGACCGCATCCCTGTGGTCATCACCCAGCATATGCCGCCCACCTTCACCGCGCTCCTCGCCGAGCATGTCACCCGCGCCGCGGGGCGGCAGGCGGCGGAGGGGCAGGATGGCGAGGCGCTGCGCGCCGGGCGCATCTACATCGCCCCCGGCGGCAAGCACATGCTGCTGGAGCGCGACGGGCCGCGCACCCTCATCCGCCTGTCCGACGGGCCGGCGGTGAATTTCTGCAAGCCGGCGGTGGACCCCATGTTCGACACCGTGGCGCAGATCTACCGCCGCAACGCGCTGGCCCTCGTGCTCACCGGCATGGGCAGCGACGGCGCGCGCGGGGCCGGTATCATCGCCGATGCGGGCGGCAGCGTCATCGTGCAGGACGAGGAGACGAGCGTGGTCTGGGGCATGCCCGGCGCCACCGCCAGCGCAGGGAACGCCAGCGAGGTGCTCCCCCTCCAGGCCATCGGTCCCAAGGTCATCGCCATGCTTGCCAGGAGGCGCGGATGATCCGCCCCGCGGACTACGAGTTCTTCGCCCGGTTCCTGAAAGAGAAGTCGGGGCTCATCCTCACCGACGACAAGCACTATCTCCTGGAAAGTCGCCTCATCCCGTTGCTCAACCGCTTCGCGATTCCTGACTTCGCGCGCTTGGCGGAAATCCTGAAGAGCAACGAGGCGCCCATCATCGCGGAGGCGGTGGTGGAGGCGATGACCACGAATGAGTCCTTGTTCTTCCGCGACAAGGTGCCGTTCGAGGACATGGCTCGCTCGCTGTTGCCGGCCCTGTGCGCGGCGCGGCTGAAGACCCACACGCTGCGCATCTGGTGCGCCGCCGCCTCCACGGGACAGGAGCCCTATTCCATTGCCATGCTGCTGGCGGAGCGGCCGGAGCTGACCGGCGGGCGGCGGGTGCAGATCCTCGGCACGGATATCTCAAGCGACGTGCTGGAGCGGGCCCGCGCCGGCCGCTACAACCAGTTCGAGGTGCAGCGCGGCCTCTCGGTGCAGCAGCTGCTCAAGTATTTCGTGAAGTCGGGCGACTGGTGGGAGGTCATCCCGCAGCTCAAGTCCGTCGTCGAGTATCGCAAGTTCAACCTCCTCGAACCCTTCGGCGGGCTCGGCACCTTCGATCTCATCATGTGCCGGAACGTGCTGATCTATTTCGACGTGCCCACCAAGGCCGACATCCTGCTGCGCATGTCGCGCCAGCTCGCGCCCGACGGCTTCCTCCAGCTCGGCGGGGCGGAGACGGCGATCGGCATCTGCGATGCCTTCCGTCCGCTGCCGGACCATCGCGGCACCTACGTCCACACCCGCGCGCCCTCGACGATCGTCGCCGCCCGGCGGTAGCACGAGCTTTCGCCGGCCGCCCGCGCCCAGCCCGCGGCGGGGATCGTTCCGGATCGGAGCCAATCCGGAGCGAGAATGCCCTCAAAACTCCAGAGCCGGCGCCGCGGATGCAGAATCCGCCGCCGGCTTTCGTCTTTCGTAGGGTGGCGAGGCCGCGACCACTCCGATCTGGCAATCAATTCGCTTCCAAACCCGTTCCTCTTCAGATTGCTCGCTCTCCCGCCTCGTCATAGGGATTTTGTGTCGTTCGGCCCGTCAATAAGTCATTAAGACATCGACGCCGACCGCGCGGAAATGCTGTGACATGATGGAGGGTATCATGTATGTGGTCGTTGATGAGCGTGCGTCTGTTGCTGAAAGCTATGTGTCGGCCTTCTCTCGTGAAGGATTTTCTTCGCAGAGCTTCTCGGGCAGCGAGTTTCGGGACTGGATTGAGACCACCTCGGATCAGGACCTCGGCGCGGTCGAAAGCTTCCTGATCGGGGAATCCGACGCGCGGATCACCTATCCCGACCTCATCCGCTCCCACAGCCAGGCCCCCATCATCGCGCTGGAGGACGTGAAGTCCCTCACCCAGACGCTGGAACTCTTCACCGCCGGCATTGACGACGTGGTGCGCAAGCCCGTCCATGTGCGTGAGATCGTGGCCCGCGCCGATGCGGTGTGGCGGCGGGTGCGCTCGGGCGACATCCAGATGCCGCTCGACGAGCGCCTGCGCGTGTTCTTCGATGGCCGCGACCCGGAAGTGGATGGCGAGCCGCTGGCCCTGCCGCGCCGCGAGCGGCACATCCTCGAATATCTGGTGAAGAACTCGAAGCGCCGGGTCACCAAGACCCAGATCTTCAACACCATCTACGGCATCTTCAACGAGGACGTGGACGAGAGCGTGGTCGAGGGTCACATGAGCAAGCTGCGCAAGAAGCTGCGCCTGAAGCTCGGCCGCGACGTGATCGATGCCCGCCGCTATCTCGGATACCAGTACGTCGGCTGATGAGCTGAACAACTCCCTGGGGCCGCAAGCTACAACCCAGCTTGAACAGCTAAGACGGGCCGGATCTTTGTCTATCAAAGACGAGACAAGTTCAAAACAGCCCTTATTGGGGAGACAAAAATGCGTCTGACCGTCAAGAGTACATTGATCGGCCTATATCTTGTCCTGGTCGCTCTGGCGGCCGGACAGGGAGCCCTCGCCCTGATCAAGCTCAGCCACCTCAACGACAATACGACGGAAATCACCACCAACTGGCTTCCGAGCGTGCGTGCCGTGGGCGAGGTCAAGTATACGATGACCCGAGTTCGCGTCGCAGCCATGCGCATGCTTCTGGTGTCTGATCCGAAGGAAAGCGCCGCGCTGCAATCGCGTATGACACGCCTCCTCGCCGAGAACGGCAAGGCGATGACCAATTATGAGAAGCTCATTTCCAGCCAGGAGGAGCGCAACCTCTGGAACTCGGTGATGGTGCATTGGGCTGACTACACGCAGGCTCAGTCGGAATTCCTCGGCAAGCATCAGTCCGGCATGACGGAAGAGGCCGTCGATCTGGCGAGCAAGACCCTTGCATTGTTCGATTCGGTCATAACGGGCCTCGACAAGAACGTCGAACTCAACGACCGCTCTGCCGAGGCGGCCGCTGCTGCATCCGTCGCGGATTACAATGAGGCGCGCTTCGTCCTTCTCGTGTCGATCGGCGTGCAGTTCGCGCTCGGTCTTGCCGCGGTGGCCTTCATCGTCATCGGCATCACCCGCCCGCTCAATCGTGTCACCGCCGCCATGGGCAAGATCGCCGGCGGCGCCCTCGATACCGACGTGCCGAACCGCGAGACGAAGAACGAGATCGGCGACATCGCCCGCACCCTCGAGGTGTTCCGCGACGGCCTCGCCGACAATGAGCGCCTGCGCGTCGAGCAGAAGCGCAAGGAAGAGGAGATGGCGCAGCAGCTCGTCGCCGAGCGGGCCAGCATCGCCAACTCGTTCCAGAGCCGCATGGGTGCCCTCGCCGAGCGCTTCTCCGGCTCGTCCGGCGAGGTGGCCGACGCCGCCCGCAACCTCTCCGCCACGGCGGAGGAGACCTCCCGCCAGGCCCAGTCGGTGACGCTCGCCGCCGAGGGTGCCTCCGACAACGTGCAGACGGTCGCCGCCTCCGCCGAGGAGCTGTCCGCCTCCATCCGCGAGATGAGCGACCAGGTGTCGAACTCGGCGGTCATCGCCCGCTCGGCGGCCGAGGAAGCCGAGCGCACCAACGAAAACATCCGCCAGCTCTCCGAGGCGGCCCAGTCCATCGGGCAGGTGCTGAACCTCATCAAGGAGATCGCGGAGCAGACCAACCTGCTCGCCCTCAACGCCACCATCGAGGCGGCGCGGGCGGGTGATGCGGGCCGCGGCTTCGCGGTGGTCGCTTCCGAGGTGAAGGAACTCGCCGCCCAGACGGCGAAGGCCACCGACGAGATCTCCATGAAGATCGGCGAGATCCAGCACGCCACCTCGGCCACGGTGACCTCCATCCAGAGCATCGTGACCACCATCAACAATGTGCGCGACCTGACCGCCATCATCGCCGGCGCGGTGGAGGAGCAGCGGGCCGCCACCAGCGAGATCGCCGCCAACACCCACCGTGCGGCCCAGGGCGCCACGCAGGTGACGAGCAACATGTCGGGCGTCGGCCAGGCCGCCGGCATGACCGGCTCCGCCGCGACCCAGCTCATGAGCCTGTCCTCGGCCCTCTCCGAGCAGTCCCAGGATCTCCAGCGCGAGGTGACGAGCTTCGTCTCCACCCTCCGGGCGGCCTGATCCAAGGCACGAAAAAGAAGGGCCGGTGTCGCGAGACACCGGCCCTTTTCATTTGCGGAAGCGCGTCAGTCGAGCTTGATGCCGAAACGGTCGGCCTGGCGCTGCACGAAGGCCTCCATGCGGCTGCGGCCCAGCTCGGTCAGCACCACAAGAATGCGCCGCCGGTCGCGGGCGTCCGGCACGCGCTTCACCAGCTCCGCTTCCTCCAGATCGTCGATGCGGCGCAGCGCCGTGGTGGTGGGCGCGCCGGAGGCGATGCACAGGCTGGTGACGGAGATGGGCCGGGCGCTCGCCTCGGCCACCGCGAGGTCGAGCATCATCTCCCACGCGGGATCGGAGAACAGGCCAGCCTGGAAGATGGCGTCGCGGTCAGCACGGGCGGCGACCAGCGCCTTCATGTAATTGGGCCGGGCGATGGTGGCGGGTGGATCGTCCTCACCGTTCGCGGCCAGCGCCTCGTCCTCGACGATGGCCAGCGCGCGGTGGATGGCATGGGCCACCTCCTCGGCGGCGAGCGGCTTCTGCAGGAAGTCCACCGCCTGGAGGCGCAGCGCGCCCACGGCGCGGTCGAGGGAGGCATGGCCGGTGATGACGATGGCGGCCATGGGGTGTTTGCGGCGCCGCACCGAGAGCTTCTGCAGCAGCTCGATGCCGTCGATGCGGGGCATCTGCAAATCGGTGACGATCACCTTCAGGGGATCGTTGCGCTGCACGAGATCCAGCGCTTCCACGGCCGTGGTGGCGGTGAGGGAGGGGATGCCGAGCATCGAGAGGCCGTCGTGCAGCTCTTCCAGCACGTCGGGGTCATCATCGACCAGAAGCACCTGCGGCTCGGCCATGGACGCTTCGCCCAGGCCCTGCTTGGAGCTGTCATTGCGCATTATCTGGCTTGGCGTCCTCGCGTTGGGCTTCCTCAGCCTTGACGTCCCCGGTTGTGGTGTCCGGTTTGTTCCATTCCTTGAACATCGCGATCAGTTCGGCAAGGGCAAGTTTGCGCGATATCAGATAACCTTGGACCAGATCGGCCCCCATCGCCTTGACCCGTGACAAATCCTCTTCGGTCTCAACGCCTTCGGCTACCACCTTCAGGCCGAGGCGATGGCCGAGCTGGATCAGCGCCTCAAGGATGCTGCGCGACTTCTCCGTGCCCCGGGACTGCACGATCAGCGCGCGGTCGACCTTCAGCTCGGTGATGGGCAGGCGGGCCAGCTGGAGCAGCCCGCTCTGCCGCTGGCCCACATCGTCCAGGGCGATGCCAAATCCCGCCAGGCGCATCTGGGCGATCGCCATCATGGCATCGCTGGAGGAGCCATAGAGCGCGTCCTCGGTCAGCTCCAGAATGACGTCGGCGGGGGAGAGCCCGGCATTGCGAACCGTGGTGGCGAGAAGGCTGGCGGCCTGGCGCTCGGTCAGAACGTCGATGGGCATGTTGATGCTGACGGGGCCGCGAAGGCCGGCCGCCTGCCATGCCGCGGCGCCTCGCGCGGCGGTCTCGACCACGCGGAGCGTGAGCCGTCGCATCAGATCCTGATTCACGCTTGCGGCCGCGATCACGGCAGATGGCGATATCCGGCCGAGGCCGGGCCACACGTCGCCGAGCAGCGCCTCGGCTCCCGCGAAGGTGCGGTGGTCCGGGTGGCACTTGGGCTGGAACATCACCGGGACGGTGTCGGCTGCAAGGGAAGCTTCCACCGAGGCGATCACCTGCGCCTCAGACGGCGCGCCGCCGGGGGTGCCGCGATCGAACTCCTGGGCCGCATCACCCCCGATGAGAGTCAGCAGCTCTTCGGGATCGAACGGCTTGTGCAGCGTGCCAAGGACACGGATGTTGCTCATGCGCCCGGCCTCCGCGGCGGCCGCAATCACATCTACGTCACTTCCGCTGATGAGGACCACTTGAGGGCTCAGCACGCAGCGACAGAGATTGCGCAGCACGTCCACGCCATCGATGCCCGGCATGTTCAGATCCAGCAGGAGAAGGTCGATCTGGCACATGAGGGCCGGGGTCACAGTCTCCGGGTGGGAGGTATGATCCACTTTGTGACCGGCGAATGTGAGGTATTCGGCTAAGTCTTCCCGGAAGGCGTCGTCATCGTCGAGGATGAGGATCCGCCGAAGCTTCGCGCGTCCGGCACGATGATTGACCGGATCGCGTTCGGCCGACATGGAATCCCTCTTTCGCGGCGCCTGAATCTTTTAGATTGCCCAAGGCGTTCCGCTCTTGTCTTTTATATTTCACTCCGGTTGTCACAATGCAAGGCGGCAACTGGTCCGGATTTCGCTCCAAAACGGAATGAGTTGGCCTTGACGATGGGGCGGGCGAAGCGTGGAGTGCGGCGCAGTTCCGATAACCGCCAATCAATACCGTCCGAACAGGTCCGACGGCAGATGAATCACGTTCTTATCGTCGATGACGAACCGGAATATCTCGACGAACTTGTCGAGGCGCTGGCCTTTCGCGGCTTGTCCACCCGCTCGGTGGGGCGCGGGGCGGATGCGCTCGACGTGCTCGCCCACGATCCCGATATCCGCGTGGTGCTCACTGATATGCGGATGCCGGACATGGACGGCGTCGCGCTGGTTGAAACGGTGCTCGGGCGATTCCCCACCCGCGATCTGCGCTTTCTGATGATGACGGGTCATGCCGCCGAGGCCGACATGGCGCGGGCCCGGGAGGTGGGCGTGTTGCAGTGTTTCCCGAAGCCGCTGGCCTTCGATGCCTTGTGCGATGCGCTGGTCGAGCTTGGAGGCGTCGCCGATGCCAACGCCTGACCTCCTCTCGCGCCCGGTCGGCCGGGGCTTCAACCGCGTCACGCTGATGCTGGGGGGGCTCGTCTTCCTCGTCGGCGTCATTCCGCTCGTCGCGGCGCTGGTGCTGTTCCAACTGCACAGCCAGGCCGAGATGGAGAAGGCGGAGATCACGGCGCACCGCATGGCGACGTTGCTGATGCGCAGTTTCGAGCAGGCGGTGGAGCCCATCGACGCCCTGCTGCAGAATTTCGCCAGCGGCCACGACACCACCGCCGCACCCTACCAGATCTACGAGCAACTGAAGGATTTCAACGTCCCGGCCTCGCTGGTCCAGCTCGCCGTCACGGACAAGAACGGGGTCATGGTCGCGACCAGCCTTGCTCCGCCCGGGCCGGAGAAGGTGGATCTCTCCGATCGCGAGCATATCCGCGTGCACATGGGCAAGGACCCGGCGAAGGGACAGCTCTTCATCAGCAAGCCCGTGCTCGGTCGCGTCTCCAAGAAATGGACCATCCAGCTCACCCGGCCGCTGAGCGACGCCCAGGGCCAGTTCGCCGGTGTGGTGGTCGCCTCCTATGCCATCAGCGACTTCATCGACTTCTACAAGCAACTGCGCACCGAGGAGGGCGAGCTGATTGCCCTGATGGGCACGGACGGCATCGCCCGCGCCCGCGCCACCAGCAAGACCAGCTTCGGCGACGACATCTCCAAATCCGCGGCCTTCATCGCCGCCATGCAGAATGGTGGCGGAACCTATCATCAGGCGAGCACCATCGACGGCGTGGAACGGGTTGGCTACACCGTGCGATCCGGAAAGTATCCGATCCTCGTCTCCGTCGCCTATTCCACCGATTTTGTCCGTGGCCAGACGGCGGACTTCAAGGCGGCGATCTGGAGCACGGCGGCCGGCCTCTCCATCGCCCTCCTGGTGATGGTCGCGGTGGGCGGCAGTTACCTGAACCTGCAGAAGCGGCTGGAGGCGCAGGAGGTACAGGCGCTCGCCCGACTGCGCGAAGCCAACGTTCTCGATGCCATCAGCCGGGTGCCCGGTGTCTCGGTGATGCATGTCACCCCGGACGGCGCCACCGAGATCGGCTCGCCGCCCGATGGCGCGCTCGGGTGCCTCATGCGCAACTATTTGGGCAGCCGACGCTTCCGCAACCTCGTTGAAGACCTGAGCGAGCCCCGCCACATCAACGAGCATCTCTCGGACGGCGAGACCGATGTCGAGGCCGAGATCGTCGTTGCACCCCTGCAGGGCATGGACAGGGGTGGCTCCGGTAGCCAGGAGGTGGTGGTCGTTGCGGTCGACCAGACCCAGCGGCGGATGGAGGAGCACAAGCTCTACCAGATGTCCAAGCTCGCCTCGCTGGGCGAGGTGGCGACGGGGCTCGCCCACGAGATCAACCAGCCGCTCGGCGTCATCCGCCTTGCCGCGTCCAACGCGCTCACCGGCATGAAGATGGGGCTGCCGCCGGAGCATCTCGTCTCCAAGCTCGACCGCATCGTGCAGCAGACCGTCCGCATGAGCCGCATCATCGACCATATGCGCATCTTCGGCCGCAAGAGCGATGAGCACCTCCAGCCCTCCCGGCCGATCGATGCGGTCGAGGGCGCGCTGCAGGTGGTGGGGGCGCATCTGCGCCTCGACAATGTCGAGGTCCGGACCACGCAGGGGCCGGACATCCCGCAGGTGCTGTGCCGGCAGGACCAGCTGGAACAGGTCATCATCAACCTGATCCAGAATGCCCGCGATGCCATCGTCGAGCGCCGCGCCCGCACCGGCAAGGACTTCCCCGGCCTCATCCACCTCACCGTCGGCTCCGAGCCCGGCAAGGCGGGCCGGGTGCTGCGCATCCGCGTGGAAGACAATGGCGGCGGCATCCCCGACGACGTGCGGGAGCGCATCTTCCAGCCATTCTTCACCACAAAGCCGCCCGGCAAGGGCACGGGGCTCGGCCTTTCCGTGAGCTTCGGCATCATCCGCGACCATGGCGGCTCGCTCGGCGTGGAAAATGGTGAGGGCGGCGCGGTCTTCACCATCGAGCTGCCCGCGCTCGAGGAGGAGCAGGCGGCGAAGGCCGTCTGAGGCCGCCCGGCGTGCCCTGTGCCGGGCATCCATGCCGGGCTGCAAGTACCTTACCCCGAAAGCTCATCTCCGCCGCGCTTTGCCGCGGATCCGACGGGCACGCTGCGGCCTGATCTGCGCGCTGCGCTGCACCATCGAAACGTGCATAATTAATCAGTGTTACATCCTTTATGGATTTTCGCCGATCAGCGAGGCGGCACGAATCTGCGCGATTTGCCAGCATTCAGCCCATATCGACGCCATTTTGCGGAATTCTGATGTGGCGCATTGACGGCCGAATTAATCAGTGTACTCCTATTAATGGAGTCCGCCGCAGGCGGGCGTCGCTGGAGCAGGCGTCGTCGGTCGCGTTGCGGTCGGGCTTGCCGTCTCCAGACGAAGAAGGGAGACAGGAATGGCTCAGGAGCCGCTTGCCACCAAGGGCAACTACCTTCACATCTACGACTTCACCATCAATCCCGGTGTGGAGGAAGAGTTCATCCGCGAGTTCGAGGACTTCGACTATTCGGATGGAAACCCCATGCACAAGTCGTGGGCGCAGGTGAAGGACGGCGTTCTGCTTCGTGATGAAGAAAATCCGCTGCGCTTCTATCTGATCGCCGAGTGGAAGGACATCGAGGAGCACGCCAAGATCCGCAAGATCCTGGCCGAGGAGATCAAGCCCTCCTTCATCCGCCACATCGTCGGCGGCAAGTTCGTGCCGCGCTACGCCAAGGTCGTGTCGTCCACGCCTGACGAAATCCTGGCCAAGGCCGCCGGCTGACGTTTCCGGGCGGCTTTGTGCCGCCCTCTCTCCGGCGATGGCTCCGCGCCGTCGCCGTTCCTTGCGTGTGAAGAAAAAACAAAACTTCCAGAGTGCGCAGATGGAACTCTACGGTTTCTTCCGGTCGTCCGCGTCCTACAGGGTGCGCATCGCGCTCGCCTTCAAGGGGCTGTCCGCGACGCCGCGCGCCGTCAGCCTGCCGAAGATGGAGCACAAGGCCGACGCCTTCGTGCGCCTCAATCCGCAGGGGCTGGTGCCGGCTCTGGTGGATGGCGCGCTGGTGCTCACCCAGTCGCTCGCCATCATGGAATATCTGGAGGAGACGCAGCCCGAGCCTGCGCTGCTGCCGAAGGATCCCATCGAGCGGGCCTATGTCCGCGCCTTCAGCCAGGCCATCTGCTGCGACATCCATCCGCTCAACAATGTGCGTGTGCTCAAGCATCTCGACCGGCTCGGCCATGACGAGGCCGCGCGCAACGCCTGGTACGCCCACTGGATCGCGGAAGGCTTCCGCAGCCTCGAGGCGACGCTCGCGACGCGGGGCCTTGGCGGCCGGTTCGTGCTGGGGGATGCGCCCGGCATGGCGGACATCTGCCTCGTGCCGCAGGTGTTCAACGCCCAGCGCTTCAATTGCGACGTGACGCCCTATCCGCTGGTGATGGGCATTTACGAGAACTGCATGGCCCTCGATCGCTTCGAGGCCACGCACCCAAAGTATCTGTCTGACGTCGCTTAGATTAGAATAGTTCTTGTTCCAGTTATAAAATTAATCGCCACTCACGTCCCCCTGCCCCGGGAGTAGAGGCATGAAAGCTCTATTGTCCTTGTCGCGCTCCATCGACGCGCTCAATGTTTTCGTCGGCCGGGTGGCCTGCTGGGCCATCTTCGTCGCCATCCTCGTCTCGGCGGCCAATGCGGTGGTCCGCAAGATGTTCGGCGTGTCGTCCAATGCCTGGCTGGAACTGCAATGGTACCTGTTCGGCGCAGTCTTCATGCTTTGCGCGCCGTGGACGCTCCAGCTCAACGAGCACATCCGCATCGATATCGTGGCCTCGCGCCTCAGCCGGCGGGTGACCAACATCATCGAGATCGTCTGCATCGTCCTGTTCCTGATGGTGTTCTCCACGCTGATGGTGTGGCTCTCGGTGCCGTTCGTGTTCGACTCGCTGAAGTCGGGCGAGACCTCCACCAATGCCGGCGGGCTCATCCTGTGGCCGGCCAAGGCGCTGATCCTCATCGGCTTTGTGCTCTTGCTGCTGCAGGGCGTGAGCGAACTCATCAAGCGCATCGCCATCATGCGCGGCGACCTCGCCGAGGCGGCCGGGGCGGACCTGCACGAGGCCGAGGCGGAGCGCATCCTTCATGAACTCGCCAAGGTGGACCCGCGGATATCGGAAGGCGGCATGAGGCCCTGAGGCCGCCACCCGACACGCCACCACCTTTCGCCCGCCCCGCCCGAGGCCGCCCCGATGATCGAGTTCATTGCCCATAACCTCGCCCCCATCATGTTTGCGACGCTGGTCGTATTCATGCTGCTGGGCTATCCCGTCGCCTTCGCGCTGGCCGCCAACGGGCTGCTGTTCTTCTTCATTGCCGTCGAGCTTTCGCCTTACGCGCCGGATGCGATTACCTTGTCCTGGCCGCTCCTCCAGGCGCTGCCGGAGCGGGTGTTCGGCACCATGGCCAACGAGGTGCTGCTCGCCATCCCCTTCTTCACGTTCATGGGGCTGGTGCTGGAACGCTCCGGCATGGCGGAAGACCTGCTGGAGACCATCGGCCAATTGTTCGGCACGGTGCGCGGCGGCCTTGCCTATGCGGTGATTTTCGTTGGCGCGCTCCTCGCCGCGACCACGGGCGTGGTGGCTGCCTCGGTGATCTCCATGGGGCTCATCTCGCTGCCCATCATGCTGCGCTACGGCTACGATCGGCGCCTCGCCTCCGGCGTCATCGCCGCCTCCGGCACGCTTGCGCAGATCATCCCGCCCTCCCTCGTGTTGATCGTGATGGCCGACCAGCTCGGCCGCTCGGTGGGCGACATGTATGAGGGGGCCTTCCTGCCCGGGCTCGTGCTCTCCGGCCTCTACGCGCTGTTCGTGTTCGTGGTGACGATCGTGTCGCCCAAGTCGGCCCCCGGCCTGCCGCGGGAGGCGCTCACCTGCTGCGAGCCGTCCGGGGCGCGCGGCGTGTGGCAGCTCGGCGTTCTGGTCGCCTATTCGGCCGCCGTCGCCACGGTGGTGATGCGCGACACCGGCATCAAGGCGGGCGCGGACTATGCGATCCTCGCCATCTGCGTGGCGGTGGTGGTGGCCCTCGTCAGTGCCCTGCTCAACCGCTTCCTCGGTGCGCGCCGGCTGGTGCTCTCCGCCGTCCTCACCGCAGCCTTCGCCGGCGCCTATGTGATGCTGCGCGAGAGCGGACATCCGACGGCGGGGCTGATGGCGGACATCGTCGCCGCCGGTGCGCTCTACGCCTTCATCGCCGGCGGCGTCGAGCGCTTCACCGGCATGCCGCTGGTCTCGCGCATGGCCGAGCGCGTCACCTTCGTGATGGTGCCGCCGCTCCTGCTCATCTTCCTGGTGCTCGGCACCATCTTCCTCGGCGTGGCGACGCCGACGGAGGGCGGCGCCATGGGTGCGGTGGGCGCCATGGTGCTTGCCGCGCTGAAGCGCCGTCTGGAGAAGAACCCCGCGCGCTTTTCGCTCTCCATCCTCACCCAGGCGACGCAGACGACGGCCAAGCTCTCCGCCTTCGCCATCTTCATCGTGGTCGGCGCGCGTGTGTTCTCGCTCACCTTCTACGGCATCAACGGCCATCTGTGGGTGGAGCACCTGCTCACCAGCCTGCCGGGCGGGCAGATGGGCTTCCTGCTGTTCATCAACGCGCTGATCTTCGTCCTCGCCTTCTTCCTCGATTTCTTCGAGCTCGCCTTTATCGTAGTGCCCCTGCTGGCGCCGGCGGCGGACAAGCTCGGCATCGACCTCATCTGGCTCGGGGTGATGCTGGGGGTGAACATGCAGACCTCCTTCATGCACCCTCCCTTCGGCTTCGCCCTCTTCTATTTGCGCTCGGTGGCGCCGAAGACTGCCTATCTCGACCGCCTCACCGGCAAGCGCATGGAGCCGGTGACCTCGGCGCAGATCTACTGGGGCGCCATCCCCTTCGTGGTGATCCAGCTGGTGATGGTCGGCCTCATCGCCGCCTTCCCCGGAATGGTGATGCACTACAAGTCGTCGGCCCCCACAGCCGATCCCGCCGCCGCCCAGCGCCAGCTCGACAGCCTCGATGCTCCCGCCAGCGGCCTCGGCCTGCCCTCCATGCCCGGCCTCGACGATTTGCCGAAGCCCGGAGCCGGGCTCTGACCCCGATTTGCCGACCGACGCCGACCAGTCAAAAATAAGGGGAATGACAATGAAGAGACGGACCTTCCTGACCCAGATCGCCGCCGGCTCCGCGGCGACCATGGTGGCCGCGCCGGCCATCGCCCAGAGCCAGCCCACGGTGAAGTGGCGCATGGCGACGAGCTGGCCGAAGAGCCTCGACACCATCTACGGCTCGGCCGTCGCCATGTGCCAGCGCATCGGCGAGCTGACCGAAGGCAAGTTCGAGGTGATGCCCTTCGCCGGCGGCGAGATCGTCGGCGCGACGCAGGTGTTCGACGCCACCAAGAACAAGACGGTGGAGTGCTCCCACACCCTCACCTCCTTCTTCACCGGCAAGAACCCGGCCTATGCCTTCGACGGCGGCATCGCCTTCGGCACCAATGCCCGGCAGCAGAATGCGTGGTATTATTACGGTGGCGGCAAGGCGCTGATCCAGGAGCTGTTCGGCAAGGAGAACATGGTCTCCTTCCCCTGTGGCAACACCGGCGTGCAGATGGGCGGCTGGTATCGCAAGGAGATCAAGACCGTCGAGGATCTGCAGGGCCTCAAGATGCGCATCGCCGGCCTCGGCGGCCGCATTCTGAGCAAGCTCGGCGCGGTGCCGCAGCAGATCGCGCCCGGCGACATCTATCCCTCGCTGGAGCGTGGCACCATCGACGCGGCCGAGTGGATCGGCCCCTATGACGACGAGAAGCTCGGCTTCAACAAGGTTGCGAAATACTACTACACGCCCGGCTGGTGGGAGGGCAGCGCCCAGATCACCACGCTGACCAACAAGGAAGCCTGGGACGCGCTGCCGCCCGGCTTCAAGGCCGCCTTCGAGACCGCCGCCACCGAGCAGAACCTGATGATGCTCGCGAACTACGACACCAAGAACCCCGAGGCGCTGCGCCGCCTCCTGGCCGCCGGCGTCGAGCTGCGCGCCTTCCCGCAGCCGGTGATGGAGGCTGTCTACAAGGCGACCCTCGACACCTTCGCGGAACTCGCCGCCTCGAACCCCGATTTCAAGAAGATCTACGAGCCGTGGAAGACCTTCCTGAACGAATCCAACGCCTGGATGCGCGTGGCGGACTTCCGCCTCGACTCCTTCCGCTTCTCCGCCCCCAAGTGGCCGTGAGCGGAGCCGTCGCGACCTGAGAACGATGCGGGGCGGCGGTCTCTGCCGCCCTGCCAGCCCAAGATTGAGGGGACGCCATGTCCGTCGACCAGGACACTCGGGATCATGAAACCCATCCCGCCGTCAGCGGCGAAGGCATCGGCGCCCGCGTCCGCCGCAAGGAGGATGCGCGCCACCTGATGGGCCGCGGCCGCTTCGCCGGCGACATCCGCATGCCCGGCATGAGCGACGTCGCCTTCCTGCGCAGCCCGGTGGCCCACGCGCGCATTCTCTCCGTCACCAAGCCGCAGGGGCGGGAGGGGGAGGTGTTCACCTCGGCCGACTGCGCTGATGTCGCCGACATCATCACCCGCTCCACCATCCCCGGCTACAAGCTCTCCGCCCATCCGCCGCTGGCGCGCGACAAGGTGCGCTTTGTCGGCGACATCGTCGCCATGGCCTATGCGCCCACCCGCGCCGAGGCGGAAGACATCTGCGAAGCCACCCTCTTCGACTATGAGGAACTGCCCGCCATCGTCGATTGCGACAGCGGCCGCGCCCCCGGCGCCGCGCTTCTGCATGAGGCGTGGGGCGACAACCTGTTCCTTGAAACCAGTTTCGATTCCGGTGGCATCGAGGAGGTCGCCCGCACCGCCGCGGTGAAGGTGGAGAAGCGCTTCCGCACCGGCCGCCAGTGCATGCACCCGATGGAGGGCAAGGGGCTGGTGGCGTGGTGGGATTTCCAGAACGACACGCTGGTGGTGAACACCTCCACCCAGGTGCCGCACATGATCCGCGCCGGCCTTGCCGAGACGCTGGGCCTGCCGGAAGCGCAGATCCGCATCGCCCCGCCGGACGTGGGCGGCGGCTTCGGCTACAAGTGCCTGCTCCAGCCAGAGGAAGTGCTGGTGGCGTGGCTGGCGATGACGCTGAAGCGGCCCTTCCGCTGGATCGAGGACCGACGCGAGCATCTCACCGCCGGTGCCAATGCCCGCGAGCATGAATATGTCATCACCGCCTATGCGGACGCGCGCGGCAAGCTGCTCGCCCTCGATGCGGAAGTGGCGGTGAATGTGGGCGCCTATTCGGTGTGGCCCTTCACCGCGTGCCTGGAGGCGGCGCAGGCGGGCGGCAATCTGCCGGGGCCGTACATCTGGCCCCACTATCGCTGCAAGACCTTTTCGGTGGCCACCAACAAGCCGCCCTTCGCCCCCTATCGCGGCGTGGCGCGGCCGGGCGTGTGCTTCGCCATGGAGCTGACCATCGATGCGGTTGCCGCCGCCGTGGGCCGCGAGGCGGTGGACGTGCGGGCGGAGAACCTCGTGCCCGCCTCGGCAATGCCCTATCTGAACATCACCAAGAAATTCTACGACAGCGGCGACTATCCGGCCTCGCTCGCCACCGCCCGTGAGATGATCGGCTTCGACGCCATCCGCGCCCGGCAGCAGGCGGGGGAAAAGGACGGCCGGCGCATCGGCGTCGGCTTCTCCACCTATACCGAGCAGTCCGCCCACGGCACCAAGGTGTTCGCCTCCTGGGGCACGCCGCTCGTGCCCGGCTACGAGCAGGCCACCATCCGCCTGAACCCGGACGGCAGCGCCGACGTGAAGGCGGGCATCCACACCATCGGCCAGGGGCTTGAGACGACGCTGGCGCAGGTGGCGAGCGAGATCCTCACGCTGCCCATCGCGCAGATCCGCGTGACGCTGGGCGACACCGCGACCACGCCCTTCTCCACCGGCGCCTATGCCTCGCGCGGCATGGTCATGGCCGGCGGGGCCGTCTCCAAGGCGGCGCAGAAGCTGGCGGAGAAGGTGAAGGCGCTGGCCGCCCACCTCATGCAATGCGCGGCCGAACAGGTGCGGTTCGAGGGCGGCGCCATCCACGGGCCAACCGGATCCGTGACCTTCTCCGAGATCGCCCGCGCCTGGTATCGCACCCCCGAGGTTCTGCCCGATGCAGTGGATACCGGCGGCCTGGAAGTGACCGAGGGCTACAAACCGGACGTGGACACGGGCCTCTTCTCCTACGCCACCCACGCCGCCCTCGTGGCCGTGGACGTGAAGACCGGCGCCACGGAAATCCTCGACTATGTGGTGGTGGAGGATTGCGGGCGCATGGTGAACCCCATGATCGTCGAGGGGCAGGCCTATGGTGGCGTCGCCCAGGGAATCGGCACGGCGCTGTTCGAGGAAAGCACCTACGATTCCGAGGGCCAGCCGCTCGCTTCCACCCTCGTGGACTATCTGCTGCCCGGCCCCACCGAGCTGCCCAAGGTGCGCATCGCCCACACCGAGACGCTGTCGCCCTTCTCCGCCCACGGCATCAAGGGCGTGGGAGAGGGCGGCGCCATCGCCCCGGCCGGCGCCATCGTGAACGCCATCAACGATGCGCTGAAGGGGCTCGGCGCCACCCTGTGCGAGATTCCCGCGACGCCGGAGCGGGTGCTCGCGGCCCTCGCCGAGGCGCGACGCACCACCTCCGGACGGAGCGCCGCATGAAGCCCGCCGCCTTCGACCTCACCCTCGCGACCTCCCTCGATCAGGCGCTCTCCGTGCTGGCAGGGGAGGGGACAAAGCTCGTCTCCGGCGGCTGCTCGCTGGGGCCGATGCTGAACCTGCGGCTGGCCCGCCCCGCCGCGCTCGTGGACCTGCGCCGCGTCAGCGAGCTGCGTACCCTTGAGGGCAGCGCGACCCATCTCGACATCGGCGCCGGCTGGACCCATGCGGAGATCGAGGACGGCGTGGTGCCGGACGTGACGGCCGGCCTCATGCGCCGCGTCGCGCACGGCATCGCCTATCGCGCGGTGCGCAATCGCGGGACCATAGGGGGCAGCATCGCCCATGCGGACCCGGCGGCGGACTGGATCAGCACCATGACCGTGCTGGGCGCGACGCTCCTCATTCGCGGGCGCAGCGGCACGCGGGCCTGCGCCATGGCCGACTTCATGCTGGCGGCCTACACCACCACGCTGGGGGCGGACGAGATCATCACCGCCATCCGCGTGCCGGTGCTCTCCGCCGGGGCGAAGACGGGCTACCACAAGGTGTGCCGCAAGACCGGCGAGTTTGCCCAGGCCATCGGCGCCGTTGTGGTGGATGCCGAGCGGGGCCTCGTCCGGGTGGTGGCGGGCGCCGTGGAGGCGCCGCCGCTGGTGCTGGCCGGGGCCGGTGAACGCCTCAAGGCCGGGGACATTGCGGGGGCGCGCGCCGCCGCCCAGGACGAAATCGAGGCCGTGCTGGCGGGCCATCCGGAGGCGTTCCGCGCGCTCCATCAGGTGGCCGTGGACCGCGCCTTCAGCGATGCGGGGCTCGCATGAACGCCATCACCCTCACCGTCAACGGCCAGCGCCTGTCCCGTCAGGTAGAGCCGCGCACCCATCTCGCCGATTTCCTGCGCGAGGAACTGAACCTCACCGGCACGCACCTCGGCTGCGAGCAGGGGGTGTGCGGCGCCTGCACCGTGCTCATCGACGGCAAGCCCCAGCGCTCCTGCATCGCCTCCGCCGCCGCCTGCGACGGGGCGGACATCCGCACCATCGAGGGGTTCGATGCCGATCCGCTGATGGCGGAACTGCGCGAGGCCTTCTCCGCCCACCATGCCCTGCAATGCGGCTTCTGCACGCCAGGCATGCTCATCTCCTCGCGGGACATCGTGAGCCGCCTCGGCGAAAGCTCCGAGCGCACGGTGCGTGAGGAACTGAGCGGCAATCTCTGCCGCTGCACCGGCTATGTGGGCATCGTGAACGCCGTGTGCGCCGTCTCGGCCGGCAAGTCTCCGGCGGCGCAGGCGGAAGTGGTCGGCATCGCGGCGGCTGCCGCGCCCGCCCCGGTGGTCGCAGCGGCGTCCGCTGTGAAAGCGGCGTCGGCGCCGGCGGCGGTTGGTGCCGGCGGCAGCGAGATCCGCCAGAGCCTCACCGTGGATGCCGCGCCGGAGGTGGTCTGGCCGGCGCTGAAGGACATCCACCTCATCGCCCGCTGCCTGCCCGGTGCCGAGGTCACGGCCTTCGACGGGGAGCGGCTGGAGGGCCGCATGGTCGTCACCTTCGGCCCCATCAAGGCGGCCTTCGGCGGCGACGCGACGGTGGCCTTCGACGATGCCGCCCGCACCGGCCTCGTCAACGGCTCAGGTCGCGACACCGGCTCCGGCTCAAAAGCCCACGGCGAGATCGCCTTCGCCCTGAAGCCGGCCGGCACGGGCAGCGCCATCGACCTCTCCCTGCGCTACCGCATCTCCGGCCCCCTCGCCCAGTTCTCGCGGGGGGCGCTGGTGCAGAACCTGGTCGCGCACCTGACAGGGGTGTTCGCCACCAATCTCGCCGCCGCCCTGAAGGGCGAGGCGCCGACCGCTCCGGCGGGGCTTTCGGCACTGGGCATTTTTAAAGTGGTGCTGGCAACGTGGGGTGAACGGGTGAAAACCTGGGTGAAACGCCCCCCGAACTGATACCGAACGTTTGAATGCCGGGTGCCTTGTCGCCCGAAAATAGAAAGTATACTGATTAAATTCGCCGGAAACGGTGGGAGGACGCGATGGGCTTCAGGAAGGTGGCGGAACTCGACGCGCTGCGCGACGGCGGCGTCACCGGCGTCGAGGTGGACGGTGTTCCTATCGCCTTGTTTCGTATGGGAAATGAGGTCCACGCCACCCACGGCATCTGCACCCACGCGCTGGCTTTCCTGAAGGACGGCTATGTGGAGGACGGCACCATCGAGTGCCCCCTCCACCAGGGCGTCTTCGACATCCGCACGGGCCGCGCTTTGTGCGCCCCCCTGACCCGAGACCTCGCCACCTACGCCGCCAAGGTGGAGGGCGGCGCGGTGCTCGTCGATCTCGACAGAGCCAGCGACAGCCCCGCTGCGGAGGGTGAGGCGGATGCCGACCAAGTGATTGAAATCAAAAGTGTCGAGCCACTTCCTCTGGTGATCGCCGGCGCTGGGCAGGCGGCGGCCGCTGCCATCCGCGCGGCCCGGGCGGCCGGCTTTTCCGCGCCGATCCACCTCGTCGGCGCCGAGCCGCATCTGCCCTATGAACGGCCTCCGCTCTCCAAGGAAGCGCTGGGCGACGCCTTCGATCCCGCGTCCGCCTGCCGCCTCCCGCCCGCCGACGTGGCGGCGCTGGGCGTGACCTTCCATCCCGGCGTGCGTGTCGCCGCCGTCGATGCGGAGGGACGTATCGCAACCCTCTCGGATGGAACGGAAATTCCCTACGCCGCCCTCCTCATCGCCACCGGTGGTGCGGCCCGGCGGCTCGGTGTTCCCGTCGACGATCTGCCCGGCGTGCATCACCTCAGAACTCTTGAGGATGCACAATCCATCGCCGCCTCCCTTGCATCCGCACGCACCGTTGCCGTGGTCGGCGGCGGCTTCATCGGGCTGGAGCTCGCCTCCGCAGCGCGTGCCCGCGGCCTTAAGGTGGTGCTGCTGGAGCGTGAGGACGAACTGATGTCGCGCCTCCTGCCGCCGGCCCTTGGCGCGGCCTTCCGCCGGCTCGCGCAAGCCAATGGCGTCGATGTCCGGCGCGATGTCGCGGTCGAGGCCATCACTGCGCGGGACGGGGCTCTGGCTCTCGCGACCACGGCGGGCGAAATCGTCGCTGACACTGTTCTGGTGGGCGTCGGCCTTGTGCCGGAGACCGAGCTTGCGGCCCTTGCCGGCTGCGAGGTGGCGGGCGGCATCGTGGTGGATTCTGCCGGCCGCACCTCCGTCGAGGGCATATGGGCGGCTGGCGATTGCGCGCTCCATCATGCGCCGCTCAACGGCCGGCGCGGGCGGCTCGAAAGCTGGCAGAATGCCGAGGAGCAGGGCGCCGCCGCCGGCCGCAGCATCGCCGGCGACGACACCATCCGCGCAGAGAAGGCGCCCTGGTTCTGGACTGACCAGTTCGGCCTCAATATCCAGATGCTGGGCGTGCCGGCCACCAGCGACGAGGTGGCCCTGAGCGGCACCGACGGCGCTGCCGGCGCTGTCTACCGCACCCTCGCGGACGGGCGCGTCACCGCCGTGATCGCTTTCTCTGATGCCGCCGCCATCCGCGCCGCCCGCGCGGAATTGGCGTCCGACACCCCCTTCGACCTTGCCGCCCACGGCGCGCGTCTTCTTGCGCCGGGAGAATTCGAACCCACGCCGATCGATCCCGAGGAGGACGACATGAGCGCGAGCCCCGACTTCCAGTTCGCCAAGAAATACGTATGGCCGCAGGAAGGCCTCTCCATCATCCCGGATTGGGTCTACACGGACGAGACCGTGTACCAGCGCGAGGTGGAGCGCATCTTCCACGGTCGCACATGGAATTTCGTCGCGCTGGAATGCGAGATCGAGAATCCCGGCGACTTCATCCGGTCCAATGTTGGCCCCACCCCCGTGGTGGTGGCCCGTGCGGAAGATGGGACGATCCACGTCTTCGAGAACCGCTGCGCCCATCGCGCGGCCGAGTTCTGCCGGGATTTGTCGGGCAATGCGAAGGAGTTCGTCTGCCCCTATCACCAGTGGTCCTACGACCTGAAGGGCAACCTCGTGGGCGTGCCCTTCCGCCGTGGGGTGGACGGCAAGGGCGGCATGCCGAAGGACTTCAAGCCGGCCGACCATGGCCTGAAGCAGCTTCACGTCACCACCCATCGCGGCGTCGTCTTCGCCTCCTATGCGGACGGCATGGAGAGCTTCCCGGACTATCTCGGCCCCGAGGTGCTGCGCGAGTTCGAGGCCACCTTCGACGGCCGCAAGCCCAAGTTGCTCGGCCATTACCGCCATAGCCTGCCGGGCAACTGGAAGCTCTATCACGAGAACCTCAAGGACCCCTATCACGCGACCCTTCTGCACACCTTCCTGGTCACGTTCGGCCTGCTGGTGGCGGGCAACAAGTCGCTGATGCTGGCGGACCCTTCCGGCCGGCACGGGGTGATGGCCTCCGCCAAGTCGGACACCACCCATATCGACGCCGACAAGAAGAAGGAAATGCGCGCCTACAAGGAGGGAATGACCCTCGAGGAGCCGCGCTTCATGGACTTCATCGACGAGTTCGACAGTCCCTGGTCCGTCACCATGGCGACCATCTGGCCGAACCTCATCGTGCAGCGGGAGATGAACACGCTGGGCATCCGCCATATCGTGCCGACCGGTCCGAACGAGTTCATCATGAAATGGACCATGTTCGGCTTCGAAGGGGACGACGAGGAGATGACCCGCCATCGCCTGCGCCAGGGCAACCTCATGGGGCCGGCCGGCTTCCTTGGGCTGGAGGACAACGAGGCCATCAAGTTTGTGCAGGATGGCATGCTCGGCGTGCCGGGCGGCGAGCATCTCGTAAAGCTCGATCCCGGCACCGAGGCGGGCACCGCCGATACGCTCATTTCGGAAGCGGCCATCCGTGCCATGTACCGCCACTGGCGCGACGCCATGGGCATCGCCTGAGGAGGTGCGAACATGCTGAACCCTGCAAGCGCCAACGCGCCTTCCCGTGACGATCTTATCGATGCGCTGCTGCTGAAGGCCGAGGTGGAGGCCTTCAACGAGGCCTATGCCTCCGCGCTCGACGAGCAGCGCCTCGCGGACTGGGCCGAGATGTTCACCGTCAATGGCTTCTACAACATCATCTCGCGCGAGAACTACGACCGGAAGCTGCCGGTGGGCCTCATCTATTGCGAGAACCGCGGCATGATCCGCGACCGCGCCTTCGCGCTGGAAAAGACCGCCATGTTCGCGCCGCGCTACCTGCGGCACATGGTCGGCAACATCAAGGTCGCGGAGGCCGCGGACGGCAGCATCGATGCCACGGCGAACTACGTGGTGTTCCAGGTGCTGTTCGACCGGCCGGATGCGACCATCCATCAGGTGGGGCGCTACATCGACCGCTTCGTGCGGGAGGAGGGGGGCCTCAAGCTCGCCTCGCGCATCTGCATCTATGACAGCCTGCTCATCGACAACGCCTTGTGCATCCCGGTGTGAGCATGGAACGGAACCGGGGAGAAGGCGAAGTCGTGCGCCTTGCTGCAGCTCATTCGGCCGGCACGCGGCGGGTGACGGAAACCGTGGAAGGGGCGCTGGCACGTGCGGAGGCGGCCCAGGCGGGCTTCAACTGCTTCGCCGCCATTGATGGCGCTGGGGCCCGCGCCGCTGCGGCGGATATGGACGCCCGCATCGCTGCTGGACAGGTGCCGGGGCCGCTCACCGGTGTGCCGGTCTCGGTCAAGGACATCCTGGACTGTGCCGGCCTGCCGACACGCTGGGGCTCGCTGCTGTTCGCCGAGGCGCAGCCCGCGGCCTCGGACATCGCGGCCGTGTCGCGGCTCAGGGCGGCCGGCGCCATCATCATCGGCAAGACGACGACGACGGAATTTGCCCATTCGCCAATCGGCTCGTCGCCCCTGACTGGACTGACGCTCAACCCCTTCGCGTCGGGGCTGACCTGCGGTGGCTCCTCCTCCGGCGCCGGGACGAGCGTCGCTCTGGGGGTGACGCCTGTATCGCTCGCCACCGATGCCGGCTGCTCCAGCCGCCTGCCGGCCGCCGCGACGGGGACCTATGGCTTCAAGCCCACCCTCGGCCTCGTGCCCCACGAGCGGGTGCCGGATGCGTTCGGCAGCTTCATCCATCTCGGGCTGATCGCCCGCAGCGTGGCCGACATCGCGGCGACGCTGCCGGTGATCGCAGGACCGTCGCCGGCTGACCCCTGGAGTCTGCGGGCGCCGCCACTCGCCCCGGCCGCGGCAGGTCTGGAGGGCTCCCGCGTGCTCCTGTGGATGCGCGCCGGCAATGCCCGCGTCTCGCGCGAGGTCGAGGCCGCGACCCGGGTGGCGGCGCAGGCGCTGGAGCGTCTCGGCGCAGAGGTGGTCGAGGAGGACTACGCCCTCGCCGCGCCCGATCCGATCTGGAGCACCCTGCAGCAGACCAACTGGGCGCTGCGTTTCGCCTCGACCTCCGCAGACGATTTCGCGCGGCTGTCGCCGGCGTTGCGGGCCGGGATCGAGGCCGCGCGGGGCTTCAGCGCGCTCGATCTGATGCGGGCGCAGGTGGCCCGTGCCCAGTTGTTCCGGGGCGTTCAGGCGAAGTTCGCGCAGTACGACTTCATCCTGACCCCCTGCCTGTCAGCCCCGCTGGTGGCGGCGGACTTCGACCTTTCGGAGCCGCTGGTGATCGACGGCGAGGCGGTCGGTCCGCTTCGGGCGGAATGGACATCGGCCCTGTCCCTGTTCGACCTGTCCGGCCACCCCGCGCTCGCCGTTCCCGTCGGGCTTGCGGAAAATGGCGGTCCGCTCGCCGTCCAACTGGTGGGACGGTGGAACGCCGACATGGCGCTGCTTTCGGCTGCTGCGGGACTTGCGGCTCAGATCCCCGCTCCGGTCTGTCCCGCCGCGGCGCTTTCCGTCTGAGACGTCCCGCAGCCGGGTGGCCGGCTGCGGGAGATGCGTCCTATTTCCCGGATGCGATCCGGCTCGACAGATTGGTATCGATCAAGTCGTTGGTGAAATAGCTGGGCGCAGCCTGACCTGCAGGCACCAGCCCGCCTTCCGCCAGCACGTCCAGCGCCTTGGTCCAATCGGCCTCGGCCATGATGCCCATGGGCTTGTCCTGGGTGGCCGGGGTGGAGACGAAGCCCTTCAGCACGTCGATCTGCTGACGCAGGATGGCCGGATTGAGCTTGGCGTTGGGTCGCGCCTCCACGATGGCGGCAACGGCCTCATCCTCGTGTCCGTTCATGATGTAGGTCCACATGCCGGCAACGATGCTCGAGAAGCGGCGCAGGGCGTCGGCCTTGGCCGCGATGCTCTTCTCCGTCGCGAACAGGCCGAAGCTGGGGAAGGCCAGTCCATAGGTCGTGAAATTGATGGTGTTGGACGGGCGCTGCGCATTCACCACCGGCAGGATGAAGGGCACGGTGGAGAAGACCCCGTCCGAGCGTCCCGCCATGTAGGTGCCGCCCTTTGCGGACGCATCCACGGCCACCAGTTCCACGTCCGAGCGCTTCAGGCCGCCCGCGGCCAGGAAGCGATCGATGAAGGGGGCCTCCAGCGAGCCCGCGGTGAAGGCGAGCTTCTTGCCCTTCAGGTCGGCCGGACCGTTGATGCCGCTGTCTTTCGGAACGAGGAGGCCGATGTCGTTCTGGCGTATGAAGCCGGCGATGGCCTTCACCGGCAATCCCTTGGCGCGGGCGATCGCCATGGGGGCGAGAGACGCATGGCCCACGTCATATTCGCCATTGCCGACGATCTGCACGGTGGACACGGAGCCGATACCATCCACCAGCTCCACGTCGAGCCCGTTCGCGGCGAACAGGCCTTTCTTTGCGGCAAGGTGGAACGGGGCATGGTTACCCCATGGCGTCCAGTCGAGCCGTACGCGGATCACATCTGCTGCATGTGCTGGGAGGGTAATCAGCATACAGCTCATAATTGATGCAAGGAGGGCCGGGGCAGACAGTCCAAACATCGGATTGATCCTTTTCTGATAGCGCTTCCAGTGTTCTTGCCTCACGGGAAAAGCCCGTATCGAGCGTGATACAATGTGGTACACTGCACGAAACGTGCCCTTGGTGGGAAGGCTCTTCCAGAGCGGGATTCGACGAGAGGTGCTGGCGCTTGCCGGCGTGGCGGTGGTTGTGCTCCCATCCTTTCCGGCCAAGGCGTTATGCAGCGCAGTGCAGTCTCGCGCCGCCGTTCGAGAAAGATGGAAGGTGAGGCCTTGAAGGGGAAGGACATGACGGCTTCCGGCGCCTTGGACGCAACCGCCGCCCGTGGTCGGGATGCGGGACGCCGGCGAAGGGGGGCGCAGAAGGCCCAGGAGATCGGACAGTCCCCCGAGCAGGAGCCGGCACGTGCGCGGAACAGAGCGGCTTCGTCCGTTCGCGCGGATGCTGAGCCCCGGGAGATGCCTGCCGCTCGCGATGGTTCTTCGCCGACCATGCCGCTCTGGGAGCGCCCTGGCTATCTCGTGCGCCGGCTGCACCAGATCCACTCCGCCATCTTCCTGGAGGAGTGCAAGGCCTTCAACATCACGCCCGTGCAGTACGGCCTGATGACCACGTTGCTCCAGCATTCCGGCAGCGACCAGCGCACCATCGGCGTCGAGGTGGGCATCGACCGCACCAACGTCGCTGACGTGCTGGAACGGCTTTCCGAGCGCGGCCTCGTCCGCCGCGAGCGGTCGGAGACGGACCGGCGCGCCATGAACGCCTTCCTCACCGAGCAGGGGCGGGCGCTAGTGGGCGAGATGTACAGCGCCATGGTTCGCGCCCAGCAGCGCCTGCTGGAGCCGCTTGATCCGGAGTATCGCTCGGCCTTCCTCGCCATGCTGACCCAGCTGGTGGAGGGCAACAATCACTACAGCCGCGCGGAGCTGAAGGCCGATTTCAAGGTCCGCCGCCGTCGCGGCCGGGAAGAGGATTGAACGGCAGGCCGAGGTCTGACCCGTTCGTCCCAAGTCGGGCAATGAAATCAGTGGGCGGGCCTCGTGCCATCGGCTCTTCTTGACACACCCCGAACGCTCAGCCCTTCCGTCGTCCGATCATCAGGTCGGCGACGAAGCGGGCGAAGCGGCCGTAGGGCGGTCCCAGCCATTCCAGCACGTTGACCGGGCCCGCGACATGCACCGCCCGTGCATGGGAGAGGCGCAGGAAGCCGTCGCGGCCATGATAGGCGCCCATGCCGCTCGGTCCGACGCCGCCGAAGGGCAGCCCCTCCTGCGCCACGTGCAGCAATGTGCCGTTCACTGTCACGCCGCCCGATGTCGCGCCGCCGAGCAGCTTTTCGCGCATGGCGCGGTCATGGGTGAAGCAATAGAGCGCCAGAGGCCGCTCCCGCGCGACGATGAAGGCCAGGGCGTCGTCGAGGTTCTGGTAGGGGACGATGGGTAAGACCGGACCGAAGATCTCCTCCCGCAGGAGCACGCTGTCCGGCGGGGCATCCAGCACGATGCTGGGCGGAAAGCGCCCCCTCTCTCCCTCGATCCCATGCACGAAGGTGCGCGCCCCGCCCACGCGGGCCTCCTCGACGGCTGCAGCAAGCCACTGGAAGTGTCGCGGCTCGATGACGGCGGTATAGTCGGTATTGTCCTCGATGGCCGGCCAGGCGCGCCGGACCTCTGCGAGGATGGCCTCAGCGAGTTCCTCGGTCTTGTCGTGGGGTGCCAGCACATAGTCCGGCGCCACGCAGGTCTGGCCCGCGTTCAGGAACTTGCCGAGCGCGATGCTGCGCGCGGCGGCGGCGAGGGGATAGTCCGGGCAGACGATGGCCGGTGACTTGCCGCCCAGCTCCAGCGTTACGGGCGTGAGGTTCGGTGCCGCAGCGGCCAGAACCTTGCGGGCGACAGCGCCGGAGCCGGTGAAGACGATATGATCGAACGGCAGGGCGCAGAAGGCCGACGCAACCTCCGGCCCTCCGGTGACGACCGCGACGCGATCCGCGGGAAAGGCCTCGCCTATCAGGCGCGCCAGCAGGGCGGAGAAGCAGGGCGTCAGCTCGGACGGCTTCAGCAGCGCCCGGTTGCCGGCGGCGAGCGCATCCACCAGCGGCGAGAGCGTGAGCAGCAGGGGATAGTTCCAGGGCGACAGGATGCCGACGACCCCCAGCGGCTCGTGCCGCACATAGGCGCGGGACGGCAGGAACTGCCATGCCACAAGCCGCCGCTCCGGACGCATCCAGCGGGCGAGATGGCGCCGGGCGTGGCGCACGGCGCCGAGCAGCGGCACCGCTTCGAGAAGTTCCGTCTCGGCAACCGCCCGCCCGCCGAAATCCTGCGAGATGGCCTGGGCGATCTCGGAAAGATGGCTGCGCACCATCGTTTCCAGCGCCGACAAGGCCTGCCGGCGGGCCTCGGCCGGTGGGGGAGGCTCTTGCCGCGAGGCGTGTCGCTGGGCGGCGAAGAGCTGAGCCATAAGGGCCAGCGGGGTGTCGCCCTGCGGCGGATGGGGCTCCGTCCCTTCCGTCGGGGTCTGCTCCGCCGTTCGGCCTGGCCCGCTCACGCCATTCTCCGGATTCTCGCCCCCGCAGGGTGCAGATTGTAGGCCCACAAGGCTCGAGATCAGCGACAAAATTTGCAGGTACGATTTTCCGCACACCGCCGCCTCGGAAGGGCATTTGACAGGTCACGTGTCGGACGTAACTATATGGTTAGATAATCGAGGCCGAACCCCTCCGCACGGTGGGGCGGCCGCCCGTTCCAACCACCCGCCAAGGTGGTGGAACGGAGACAATCAACAAGGCTCGCCAAGATGCGAGCGCGTGAGCGGGAGGATAGAATGGCGCTTGGGAAGACATTCGGCGCATGGGCTCTGGGTGCCGCGAGCATATTGCTGTGCAGCACCCTCTCAGCTGCCGCAGCGGACAAGGTGACGCTGCTGCTGAACTGGTACAATTACGGCGAACACGCCCCCTTCTATCTCGGTATCGAGAAAGGCTATTTCCCAGCGGAAGGCATTGAGCTTTCCGTGGAGGAGGGGCGCGGCTCCGGGGCGACCGTGCAGGCGGTGGCGGCGGGGTCGGCGACGTTCGGCTATGCGGATTTCGGCACCATGGTGAAGGCGGCCGTCAAGGGCGCCCCCATCAAGGCCGTGGGCATCATGCTGCAGAAAAGCCCCATGGCCGTGCAAGGTTTTGCGGACAAGAACATCCGCACTCCCAAGGACATGATTGGTAAGACTGTCGTCTATACGCCAGGCGACAGCTTTTCCCAGCTGTGGCCGGCCCTTCTGAAGGTTAACGGCATCCAGGACAACCAGGTGAAGGTCATCACCGGTGATGCCGCCACCAAGCGCAATGCTGTGATTTCCGGCCAGGCCGACTTCCTCCTCGGCAACGTCAACGACCAGAAACCGCTGATCGAGGAAGCCACCGGAAAGCCTGTCTACGCAATGCTTTTCGCCGATTTCGGCGTCAATACGGTGAACGGCTCCGTCATCGTGCGGCCGGATCTTCTGGAGAAAAACCCCGACCTGGCCAAGCGTTTCCTGCGCGCGCTGCAGAAGTCCATCGCCGAAGCCAAGTCAAATCCGCAGGCTGCCGTGGATGCCATGCTGAAGGTGAACCCCAAGGCCGGCAAACGCGAGACTCTTCTTGCCAGCTGGACTGTGACCCTGCCGCTTCTCCACACCGCCCTCACCGAGAAGAAGCCGCCCCTGTGGACGGACCCCAAGGATATTTCCGGCACGCTGGATATACTCAGCAAATACTCCGGCGTGGAGCTTGATCCCGCCCAGGGCGGCAAGTTCTACACCAACGATTTCCTGCCGAACTGACCGCGATGTCGGTGCTGTCAGGCCCCCTTTCACCGGGGGAATCGGTGCCGTTCGGCAGCCTGTCAGCTGAATCGAAACGGCCCCCGCCCGCAAGGCGGGGGCAGGCGCGCCTCAAATCGCGCTCCGAAAACCACCTAACCGGATAGTTACTGCAGGAGCCCCCATGGTCGCCGGCACCGCCCGCCTCTATGCCATCATCGGCGATCCCGTCGGCCATGTGCGCACGCCGCTCGTGTTCAATGCGTATTTCGCCGAGCACGGCATCGATGCCGTCTGCGTGCCCATCCACATCCGCCCGGACCAACTCGAAACCGCCATGGCGGGTCTCAAGGCCATCGCCAATCTGGATGGCTTCATCGTCACGGCGCCGCACAAGGCGCGGGTGGCGGGCATTGTAGACCGGCTGGTGGGGGACGGGGATAAGGTGGGCGCGGTGAACACGGTACGGCGGGAGGCGGATGGCACCTTCACCGGCACCATGCTGGATGGACACGGCTTCGTCGCCGGCCTCGCCAAGGCGGGCTGGGGGCCGCAGGGCAAATCCGTCTACATCGCCGGTGCCGGCGGGGCGGCGAGCGCCATTGCCTTCGCGCTGGCGGGGGCGGGCATGGCGCGGCTCACGATCTTCGATCGCACGCCCGCCATGGGGCAGGCGCTGCTTAAGCGGGTGAAGGCGGCCTACCCGCACATCGAGACGGCCTTCGGCACGCGCGACCCCTCCGGCCATGATCTGGCGGTGAATGCGACGCCGCTGGGCCTTGAGCCCTCCGATCCCTTCTCCTTCGATGTGGAGAAGGCGGACCCGGAAACCCTCGTCGCCGAGGTGCTGATGAAGCCGGAGACGACGGCCCTGCTCCACGCCGCCGCCGCGCGCGGCTGCGCCATCCACCAAGGCAAGCACATGCTGGATGGCCAGCGCGACCTGATGATGGCCTATTTCGGCCTCGCCCCGCAGACCACGCCATGAAGACGGAAGACGCCGCCCGCCTCGCCGGCCTGCTGCACGCGGCGCGGCAGGACGCGCGCCTTGTGGACCTCTTGGCGGAGCTGCCCGCCGACACCCTTCTGCCCGCGACGCCGGAGGAGGCCTATCAGGTGCAGGCCGAGATCGTCCGCCTGTCCGGCGAGACCATCCGCGGCTGGAAGGTCACGGCGCTGAAGGAAGAAGACCGCGCGGCCTATGGCGGCACGCGGCCGGTGGCCGGGCCGCTGCTCTCCGGCTGGGTGTTTCCGTCGCCTGCGGAGGTGCCGCTCTCCCGCTTCGTCGCGCCTCTCTTGGAATGCGAATTCGCCTTCCTGCTGGGCCGAGACCTGCCCCCGCGCGAAACGCCCTACACGCAGGAGGAGATCGCGGATGCGGTGGCCGCGCTGCTCCCCGCCTTCGAGATCGCCGATGGCCGCGTGCCCCCGGATGCCCCCGGCGCCCTGCGCCTCGCCGACAGCATGGGCAACGGCGCCTTCATCCCCGGCCCGCCGGTGACCGACTGGCGCGCCCTCGACCGCGCCGGCCCCGTCACGCTCTTCATCGATGGCATCGAGATCGAGACCGGCAGCGGCGTCCGCATCCTCGGCGACCCGCTCAAGGCCGTCCAGCACCTCGCCAACGCCCAGCCCTTGTGCGCGCCCTTGCGGGCGGGGCAGATCGTGACCACCGGCACGGCGACGGCGCCGGTGCGGTTGGAGCGCGCGGGCCGGGTGGAGGCGGATTTCGGGGCGGTGGGGAGGGTGGGGGCTGGTCTATGGTCAACAACTTAGGCTTGTATTTACGCGCAGACTCGGGCAGTTTTTTGCGCCATCTTCTGCTCGGATTCACGATGACTGAACGCGCAAACCCACTTCGTCGACTTGAATTGCCCCGCCGGTGGGAATTTCTTGCGGAGCGGGCCGCGAAGGCGGAGGTGGACCCTAGCGAGGTTGTAGAGCGTGTCGACGACGCGGCTCTTCGGATTGACGCTCTGCTTCGGCGCACGCGCGATGGCGGAGGAGGTGTCATCGAAGTGATATACGGTCTGTCCGGGTCAGGGAAGACAACGTTTCTACAAACTCTTCCTCGTTTTTTTGAGGGTGTCAGAGTGGTTAGTTTCCCCAAAGAGAGCCCTCTGTCTGATCTTCCAAAATTCGTAAAAAATGGCGTGATTCCGGGAGATGATAAGAGCAGGATTGTGTTGATAGATCGGCGCGATAACCCTACGGCTGCCGAGCTCGCAATGGTTGAGGAGGTGTTTGGAGAGCTTCTGAACACTTTTCGTGAGCCGGGGGGTGATGCGGTGGTTCTTTGGCCGATCACTAAGCCTGAAAGTGCAGATCATATCTCCACTACAGCATGGTCAGTCGGACGAGATTCGATGGCTGACGCCGATTCGAGCGGTCAATTCCATTTCAAAGGAATTGGAAAGAATCGATATTTTGATCTTGCTGACAATACTAGCCGTACTTTAACAGGCGATGGATTGGAGGCGTTTGGTATAACGCGGGAGGCGGCGGTAGAGGTTATTCCAAAGTGCGATACGATCTCCGATTTTTATTCAAAAGTAACGGCAATATCGAATCAAAATAGAGACGAAACTTGGTCAATTCTCAAGAAAAAATCAGTATCTCATCTTTGGATTGTGTTGCCGGGTGATGACGTGAAGATACTGAATGCAACCGCAGATGCGCTCACACAAGGAATTAAAAGCAAAATAGATATAGATAAAGTCGGAGAAATGATCGATCGACCGGATCAGGAGGCGCTATATGTGGCAGATTGGAAAAGTAGGCGCGGGCAATTAGCCCATTTATTGCGCGCAATCGATGTTCGACTTTTTGGGTTGCCACCGAATGTTTCGCTGGCGGCTGTTCGTTCTTTCGGCGATGATGCGTTGAAGGCTCGGTTGAAGCAGCCCGCTACAAATCTTGAGCAGTCGAAGCAAGCCATGAAATCCTGCCGATTGTACAAATCAATTTTGGATCAAGTTGGAATAGAGACATCCCCATATGCCGGCCCACGACAATTGAGCAAGGAAACCGTTGACGAATTCCTTCGGATTCAGGTCGCTGCGTCTAAGGATGATAAGCCGCTAAACAAGGCTCTTGGTCAATTAATAGCGGTTTGTCTTTCGGAAGACGCTCCATCATTGAAGGTAATAAGCGAAAAAAAATCGCTTCCGGGAAGCTCGTTGCAGCCAGATATCCAAATTGAGTTGGGCGATGGCGAGTACATATGCCTAGAGCCAACTTGGCGAACGAGCGGTGTTGGCGTGGCTGGTGAAATCAAGCAGGCGCAAAATACCCTTTCGGAGGCGCACTTGAAGAAGTATGTTCTCGAAAAGGCCACGCAGTACGTTAAAGATATGGGGCTGTAATTCTGCAGTTTCGGTTGAGCCACTCCAAGTGGTTAATCGTTGTCGGTTGAATGGCGTCCGACTTGCCATCAAGGTGGTTTTTGAGGAACCCCACCCCTCAAAACCGCCCCTCCCGCCCCTCCTGAAACGCCGCAATCCCCTCCTGCCGGCCCCGGTCGCTCATGCAGATCACGTGCAGTTCGTTCTCGTGGCGGATGCCGGCCTCCAGCGGCATGGAGAGGGCGGCGCGGGTGGCGGCTTTGACGGCCTGGGTGGCGAGGGGGCTGAAGGTGGCGATGCGCTGGGCCAGCGCCGTGGCGTGCGCGTCGAGGGCGTCGTCTTCAATCACCTCCTCCACGAGGCCGATGGCGCGCGCGCGCTCCGCATCGATGGTGTCGCCGGAGAGCAGCAGGCGCATGGCCTGCCCGTAGCCCACGAGGCGCGGCAGCATCTGGGAGGCGCCGCCGCCGCCCACCCAGCCGCGCGTCACCTCCGGCGCGCCGAATTTCGCGGATGTGCCGGCGATGCGGATGTCCGCCCCAAGCGCGATCTCCAGCCCCCCGCCCAGCACCCAGCCGCGCAGCAGCGCGATGACGGGCTTGCGCATGTCGCGCACCACGGCGGCATATTCCACGCGGTTGCGGAAGGCCCAGAGGTCGGTGATCTCGCCGAGGGCGTTCATGTCCGAGCCGGCGGAAAACGCCTTCTCCCCGCCGCCGGTCAGCAGCACCACCCGCACCTGTTCGTCCGCATCCAGCGCCGCGCAGGCCGCCGCGAGGTCGCGGGCCATGGCGGGGGTGATGGCATTGTGCTTGCGCGGCCGGTCGATGACGAGGCGCGCCACCGCCCCCTCGTGGGTGACGCGGATGGCGCCGTCCGTGCCGGGGTCGCTCATGCTTCTTCTCCCATGCGCGCGGGCGGCGGAGCGGCGCTCCACCTCCTCGAAGATGGCGGAGACATCGCGGTCCGTGCCGCCATGGGCCATCATGTCCGTGAACAGGCCGGCGAGCGTGTCGAGCAAGGTGAGGCTCAGCCCCATCTCGCCCGCCAGCGCCTGCGCGGTCTTCAGGTCCTTCAGCTGATACTGCGCCGGGGAGCCGGGCACGAAATCCCGCGCCGCCATGCGCGCGCCGTGGAGGTTCAGCACCTTGGAGTCGCCGAAGCCGCCCATCAGCGCCGTGCGCAGGTTTTTAAGGTCCGCACCGCCCTTCGCGGCGAAGGCGAACGCCTCGGCGACGCCGGCCATGGCCGCGCCGACGATGATCTGGTTGGCGAGCTTGGCGAGCTGCCCCGTCCCCACCGGCCCGATGCGCGTCGCCCGCCCCATGGGGGCGAAGAGGGGGGAGAGGTCCGCGATGGTGGCTTCATCGCCCCCCGCGAGGATGGCGAGGGTGCCCTCCCGCGCCCCCACCTCGCCACCGGAGACGGGCGCATCCACGTAAGAGATGCCCCGCGCGGCGGCTTGCGCGGCCTGCGCCCGGCAGGTCTCCACGGGAATGGAGCTCATCACCACCAGCGACGCGCCCGGTTTCAGGGCATCGAGGACGGCGCCGGAGAACAGCACCTCGTCGATCACCGCGCCGGTGGAGAGCATCACCACCGCCGCCTCCGCCCCCTTGAGCGCTTGGGCGGGCGTCTCGGCGATGGTGGCGCCGCAGGCGAGCAGCGGCTCCGCCTTCGCCCGGCTGCGGTTCCAGGCGGCGACATGGAAGCCGGCCTGCGCGAGCCGCCGCGCCATGTGCCCGCCCATGATGCCGGTGCCGAGGAAGGCGATCCGCGCCCCCGGTGCGATCTCCGCCATGGCGTCCTCCCGGATGACTTAAGCGGTCTTCGCCGCCTTCTTCACCGCCGCGAGCTGCTTGAACTCTTCGGATTTCTTGTAGAACGCATCCAGCGGATAGCAGCCGGAGACGATGCCGTTGCGCGGCGCCGAGGTGCAGTCGGAGAAGGTGCGGCACACCTTCTTCTTCTGGAAGGCGCGGCCGTGCAGCACGTCCAGCGGCAGATCGGGATAGGAGAGCACCATGCGGCCGAGGCCGACGAAATCCGTCCAGCCCTGCCGCACAACCGCCTGCGCCACGTTGGGCAGGAATTCCTGCAGATAGGTGTAGCCGGAGCCGATGAGGGTAAAGTCCGGGAAGCGTCCCTTCAGCGCCCGCACCACCTCCAGATGGCGCATCACGCCCAGCAGCGGGTCTTCCGGCGGCTGGTAGCCGTCGGAGGGCGGATAGCTCGCCGGCCGCGTGACATGGGGATTGTAATAGGGGCTGCCGAGCGTGACGTTGACGAGGTGGATGTCCAGCGCCCGCAGCACCTCGAACATCTCGAAGGTTTCGTTGAGGTCGTAGGCCGTGGGGTCGCCCGCATCGGTGCCGAAGCCGTAGACATAGGGCAAAGCGCCGGCCGCGTTCTCCGGCACGCCGGGGCCGAGGATGCCCGGCACGCTCGCCGCCGGATCGGGCCGGTAGGCGATGAGGTCGATGGCCGAGAGGCGCACGCCGAACTTCAGCCCCGGGCAGGCGGCGCGGATGCCGGCGGCCAGTTCGCGCAGGAAGCGGGTGCGGTTCTCCAGCGATCCGCCGAAGACGCCGGGACGGGTGCGGGCGGAGAGGAATTCGTGGCCGAGATAGCCGTGGCAGTGCTTCAGGTCCACGAAGTCGAAGCCGCAGGCTTGGGCGCGCTTCGCGGCGGTGATGTAATCGTCGATCAGCCGCCAGATGTCGTCGTCCGACATCACCGGATACTCCTCCGGAATGCCGAACTTCCGGTCGAGCACCGGGTGGCGGTAGAGGATCATCTGCTCGAACTTGCGATTGTCGTTCGGCTTGCAGAAGCGGCCGGAATGGGTGAGCTGGAGGCCGATGACGAGGTTGTCGTCATTGCCGGTGGCCTCCCTGTGGGCCTCGATCACCGTCTCGCGCAGACCGGCGATGGCCGGCTGCGTCGCCTCGGTCATCACCAGCTGGAGCGGGTTGGCGCGCCCGTCATGGCGCACGGCCACCGCCTCGCCGCCATAGATGAGCTTCGCCCCGCTCTCGCCGAACCGCCGCCAGCGCCGCTTCGTGTTCTCGGTGGGGGCGCCCTCGCGGGTGCCGTCCCAGCCCTCCATGGGGTGGATGGCGAAGCGGTTGCCGATGGTCATGCCGTCCACGGTCAGCGGCGCGGCCAGCGGCTGGTCGGGGCCGTGGGCGACGATGTCGTCGCAGGGCATGTTTGCGCCCAGCTCGGCGAGATGCGCGCGAAAGCCGGCGACGCCGGAGAAGGACGTGATCTTCGGGAAATCCCCATACTTCATGGAGGGCTCCTTGGGGTGTTTCTCGGGGCGTTTCGGATGCGAGCCTTGCGGCGGGCGTTCTTGTTTATGTAACTGGTTAGTTAATATGGGTAAGGCGGGGCTGTCAATGCGGGTGGCGTGGGGAGGATGCAGGCGGGAACGGTGCGGCGTGAGGCGCCAGCCGTGCTCCCTCTGCCCTTGCGGGAGAGGGTTGGGGTGAGGGGTGTTCCTGCCGCTTTCCCACTGTGGGGATTGCAGCGTCGGCCCCCTCACCCCCGGCCCCTCTCCCGCAAGGGGAGAGGGGAGATCGCTAGGGCATCGAGGGATGGCATTTCCCCTGAGGCGCCGTCATGCCCGGGCTTGTCCCGGGCATCCACGTCGGGCGGAGGGGACGATGCGTGGAAGGCGTTCCCGGCCGGTCCACGTGGATGGCCGGAACCCGCATGTTTGCGGGTTCGGTTCCCAGGGGCGGAAGTCGGCAACAGCCGACTTCCGGGACAAGACCGGCCATGACGGCTTGGGGGTCAACGAGGCCGAGCCGCACAACCGCAGGCGCTTCTACCCAGACGCTCCGAGGCCTCCCGCCCCCTCACACCCTCTCGATATACCGCGTCACCACATCCACCACGTGCCGGCGCCGCGCCGCGCGCTCGTCGGGGGTGGCGAGGTCGCGGCCGAAGGCGGTGGAGAGGGTGGGGTTGTTGGAGAAGTAGAAATAGCTGACGGCGGAGATGGTCAGATAGAGGTGCAGCGGGTCGATGCCGGCCCGCAGCGTGCCGTCGGCCGCGCCCCGCGCGAGGATGGCTTCCAGCCGGGCGATGAGGGAAATCTGCATCTCGCGCAGGCGAAGCGAGCGGCGCAGATATTCGCCGCCGAGCAAATTCTCGCTGTTGAGCAGCGGAATGAGGTGGGGGTGCTGGGCGGGATAGTCGAACTTGAATTCCGCGAGGCAGGTGATGGCCGCAAGCGGCGCCATGGCTTCCAGCGCCAGCTCGGCCTCCGCGACGCGCATGTCGGTATAGACGCGCTCCAGCACCGCCAGATAGAGGTCTTCCTTGCTGCCGAAGTAATAATAGATCATGCGCTTGTTGGCGCCGGCCTCCTCGGCCACCACGTCCACCCGCGCGCCGGCGAGGCCCTTGGCGGCGAATTCCGCCTCGGCGGCCTCAAGGATGTTCAGCCGCGTCTTGTCCGCATCCCGCGTCGCCGCCTCGCGCTGCGGGGCGGCGGTGGTGGAGCGGGCCGCCTTGCGGGCGGGAGGGGATGCGGGCATCGCAGGGTCCGGAACTGGCAACGAAACAGGAAACGTGACGAGCGCGCGCCCGCTCAAGCGCTGAGTCTTGCGCCGGGCCCGCGCGGCGAACGTTGCGACACGGCGAGCCGCTGTTCAAGTCCGATCGATTGCGGATGGAACAATGCCAGATCCATCAGTCGCAGATCGGGCGCGATATCAGGGCGGAAATCCATGTGCGCGAGCACGTCGCGCTCCAGATCGATGCCGGGGGCGATCTCGATCAGCTCCAGCCGGCCGGAGGCGCCGCGCCGGAACACCGCGCGCTCGGTGACATAGAGCGCCTCCTGCCCGATGCCGGCGGCATAGGCGCCGCTATAGGTGAGCTGCTGGAGGCGATCGACGAACTTCAAGTCCCGTCCCTCCTTGCGGATCACCGTCTGGCCGTCCGGCCAGGACATGTCGAGCCCGCCCGAGGTGAAGGTGCCGGAGAAGACCACCTTCTTGGCGTTCTGCGAGATGTTGATGAAGCCGCCGGGGCCGATGATGCGGTCCGAGAAGCGCGAGACGTTCACCGAGCCCTGCGCATCCACTTCGGCGAAGGACAGGAAGGCGATGTCCAGCCCGCCGCCGTCGTAGAAATCGAACTGGTAGGGCTGGTCGATCATGGCGTGGAAGTTGCGGCTGGCGCCCACCTCGTTGCCGCTCGCCGGCGCGCCGCCGATGAGGCCCTGCTCGTTGGTGAGGGTGATGGCATCGAGGCAGCCTTCCTCCGCCGCCACGGTGGCGATGCCGGTGGAGATGCCGGAGCCGAGATTGCACACCGCCCCCGCATAAAGCTCGAGCGCCGCGCGCCGGGCGATGACCTTGCGCGGATCGAACGGCAAGGGCGCGATGGCGGAGAGCGGGATCTTCAACTCGCCCGCATAGGCGGGATTGTAGTCCGAGACATAGGTCTGCATCTGGCCGGGATCGACCACCACGACGTCCACCAGGATGCCCGGGATCTTCACCATCTTGGGGTTCAGCGTGCCGCGCCGGGCGAGGCGCTTCACCTGCACGATGACGATGCCACCGGCGCGCTTGGTCGCCTGCGCCATGGAGATCATCTCGCCGAAGATGGCCTCCTGCTCCATGGAAATGTTGCCGTCCTCGTCCGCCGTGGTGCCGCGCAGGAAGGCGATGTTGGGTACGAAGGGCTTGTAGAACAGCCATTCCCGGCCGGCGAGCTGAACCACTTCCACCAGGTCTTCGGTGGCCGAGGGGCTTTGCCGTCCGCCGCCGAGGCGCGGGTCGATGAAGGTGTTGAGGCCCACATGGGTCACGAGGCCCGGGCGGCCGGAGGCCATCTCGCGGGTGAGCTGGGAGAGCGCGCCCTGCGGCAGGGTATAGGCCTCGACGCGGTCCTCCAGCGCCATCTTCTCCACCGGCGGGGAATCCACCAGCGTGCCGCAGACCACGCGCTTCAGCAGGCCGTCATGGGCGAGGTGGCCGACGCCGCGGGTCTTGCGGTCGCCGAGGCCCACGGGATGCACGGTGGTGATGCCGCGCGGCGCGCCTTCCTTCAGGAAGCGCTCGGCCACGGCTGCGATCAGGGTGTCCGGCACTGCATGGCCGCCGCCCGAGCCGCCGATGAGGAGGGTGTCGCCACTCTCCACGAGCCGCGCTGCCTCGTCCGCGCTGAGCACGCGCATCGCCATGCCGATCCTCCCCTGCCAGTCCTGCCCATGCCGCGGTGCCGCCGGGCCTTCTGGCGCTGAGCTCCGTCTTGCTTAACTCACTAGTTAGTTATATGTCTGGATCCGTCCATCGTCAATTCGCCCCGTGCCCCGCGGGCGCGCCCTTGCGCGCGTCCGGCGCCGTGCGCGTGGCCTTAAGCCATCGGATCGTCCATGAGCAATTTCGAGACGCAGGAAGTGCTCAGCGTCCATCACTGGACCGACACCCTGTTCAGCTTCCGCACCACCCGCAGCCCGGCGCTGCGCTTCATCAACGGCCAGTTCACCATGATCGGGCTGGAGGTGGAGGGCCGCCCGCTGGTGCGCGCCTATTCCATCGTCTCGCCCAACTATGACGAGGAGCTGGAATTCTTCTCCATCAAGGTCCAGAACGGCCCGCTCACCTCGCGCCTCCAGCATCTGAAGGTGGGCGACCGCATCCTGGTGGGGAAGAAGCCCACGGGCACCCTCATCCACGACAATCTCCTGCCCGGCCGTACCCTCTATCTGCTCGGCACCGGCACGGGGCTCGCGCCCTTCCTCAGCATCATCCGCGATCCCGACACCTATGCGCGCTTCGACAAGGTGGTGCTGGCCCACGGCTGCCGCACGGTGGAGGAGCTGGCCTATTCCGACTACCTCACGAAGGAGCTGCCGGAAGACCCCTTCCTCGGCGAGGAGGTGCGCGAGCGGCTGATTTATTATCCCACCGTCACCCGCGAGCCGTTCCGCAACCAGGGCCGGCTCACCGACCTGATGACCTCCGGCAAGTTCTTCACCGACATCGGCCTGCCGCCCCTCGACAAGGCGCACGACCGGGTGATGCTGTGCGGCAGCCCCGCCATGATCGCCGACATCCGCGGCCTGCTCGATGCGCAGGGCTTCGCCGAGGGCAGCATGTCCGAGCCGGGGCATTATGTGATCGAGAAGGCGTTCGTGGAGAAGTAGGGGGCGCCGGCGAACTGCTGCCGCTCGCACGGCTCTCATCCCGCCGTCATCCCCCGGCTTGTCCGGGGGATCCACCCCGCCGCAGGAAGGGTGCTCCTCCAGACGGAGCCGCCCCGGCCGTTCCGTGGATCGCCCGCACGAGGCGGGCGATGACGGCCTTGAAAGGCGGGCGCGGGTGCGGACGAAGCGGAGATGGCTGCGCAAGCCAAGCGTGACGGCTTCCGCCCCCCTGTCACGCTTCTTGCTTGGCCGTCCCCATGGCCATGAAATTCTACATGACGCCCGGGTCCTGCTCCACGGGCATCCACATCCTGCTCGAGACGCTGGAACTGCCGTTCGAGGCGTGGATCATCAACATCCCCGCCGGCGACCACCTGCGTCCCGACTATCTCAAGATCAACCCGCGCGGCACCATCCCGACGCTGGTGCCGGATGGCGGCGAACCCTTGTGCGACTTCAGGTCCATCGCCTTGTGGCTCGCCCGCACCTATCCGCGCGGCAAGCTCCTGCCGGAGGATCCGGCGCTGGCGGCGCAGGCCGAAGAGCTGATGAATTTCGCCATCGGCCAGCTGCACGGCGAGGGCTTCACCCGCGTGTTCGTGGCCGAGCGCTATGTCGCGCCGGAAGACAGCGGACGTCTGAAAGACGACGTGACCTCACACGGCCGGGAGATCGTGACACAGGGGTTCGACATCATCGAACGCCGCCTGCCGGCCGAGGGCTTCGCCGTGGGCGATCGCTTCTCCATCGCCGATGCGGCGCTGTTCTATAACGAGTTCTGGGCCGACCGCACCGGCATCCCCATGCCGCCCAAGGTGAAGGCCCACTACCAGCGCTTGCGCGCCCGCCCCGTGGTGCGTCAGGTGCTGGCCGAGGAGGGCTACCGGACCTGAGCGGAATCCGGCGGGATATTTGCTCTGTGTCAGCACCCCGTCGCCACCATGCGGCTATCGTAGCGTCATGCTGCCGATCGCCGTTGCTTCGTCCGAGCCCTACCGACAGTCCGCCGAAGCGGTGCTTGCCGTGCTGGGCAGCGACGCCGAGCGCGGCCTCTCCGCCGCCGAGGCGGAGCGGCGGCAGGCGGCCTTCGGCCCGAACCTGATCGCCACCGCCCCGCCGCGCAGCGGATGGCGGCGGTTCCTCGACCAGTTCGCCAGCGCCCTCGTCCTCATGCTCATCGCCGCCGGCGCCATCTCGGCTGCCATATGGCTGCATGAGCGCGGGACGCCGCTGCCCTACGAGGCGCTCGCCATCTTCTCCATCGTGCTCCTTAACGCCGCCATGGGCTATGTGCAGGAGGCGCGGGCGGAGCGCGCCGCAGCGGCACTGCGGCGGCTTTCGGCGGCCCATGCGCGGGTCATACGCGACGGCGAAACCCTGTCCATCGACGCGGCCGCGCTCGTGCCCGGCGATGTCATCCTCGTGGCGGAAGGCGACACCATTCCCGCCGACGGCCGCCTCCTGCAGGCCACCGCGCTGCAGACGGTGGAGGCGGCGCTCACCGGCGAGAGCGTGCCCACCGCGAAGGACGTGGCGGCGCTGCCGGACGGGGCCGAGCCGGCGGACCGCGCCAACATGGTGTGGAGCGGCACCCATGCGGTCTATGGCCACGGCCGGGCGGTGGTGACGGCGGTCGGCATGCAGACACTGATGGGGCGCATCGCCGGCCTCATCGAGAAGGCGCCGCAGGACGAGACGCCCCTCCAGCGGGAACTGGAACGGGTCGGCCGGGTGCTTGGCGTCGTCGTCCTCGCCATCGCCGGCGCGGTCATCGGCACCATCCTCCTCATGGAGGGCGTGCGCGACCTGCCACAGGTGTTGAATGTGCTGATCCTCGGCGTCGCCCTCGCCGTCGCCGCGGTGCCGGAGGGCCTGCCGGCGGTGGTGACGGCGGTGCTGTCGCTGGGCATGCAGCGCATGGCCCGCAACAAGGCCATCGTGCGCCGCCTCGCCGCCGTGGAGACGCTGGGCTCGGCCACGGTGATCGCCTCCGACAAGACCGGGACGCTGACCCGCAACGAGATGACCGTGCGTCGGGTGGTGACGGCAAGCGGCAGCGTCGCGCTCACCGGCACCGGCTATGCCCCCGACGGCGCGCTGGAATTTCCCGATGCGCCCGCCGACCGGCCGGCACTGGAGCAGGAGGTCGAGCGCGCGCTCATCGCCGCCGAGCGGGCCAACAATGCCATCCTTCACGAAGGCGCCGATGGTTTCGTGGTGCATGGCGACCCCACGGAAGGTGCGCTCATCGTCGCCGCGCGCAAGGCGGGCCTCAGCGCCCCGGCCCTCGATGCGCGCTTCGCCCGGCTGGGCGAGGTGCCCTTCTCGTCCGAGCGCAAGCTCATGAGCACGCTGCACAGCGACGCGGAACGGCCCTCCCACCTCATCCTCGTCACCAAGGGCGCGCCGGACGTGCTCCTTGCCCACTGCACCGGCGAGCTTCGGGGCGAGGCCGAGGTGCCGCTCGGCGAGGCGCGCCGCGCCGCCATCCTTGCCGCCAATGACGCGCTTGCCGGCGAGGCGCTGCGCACCCTGGGCGTCGCCTATCGGGCCTTGCCGGCCCCTGACCTCGCGGATGGCGCCGTCACCGCGGAGCACGAGCGCGACCTCGTCTTCATCGGCCTCATCGGCATGATGGACCCGCCCCGGCCCGAGGCGCGGGCGGCGGTGGCGCAGGCCCATGCCGCGGGCATCCGCACGCTCATGATGACCGGAGACCATCCGGCCACCGCCACCGTCATCGCCCGCGAGGTGGGCATTCCGGTGGACGCCGGGGTCGTGACCGGGGCCCGCATCGCCGCTTTGGATGAGGCCGGGCTGGACCGGGTGGTCGCGCAGGCGTCCGTCTATGCCCGTGTCGATCCCGAGCACAAGCTGAGGATCGTCGCGGCCCTCCGCCGGGCCGGCGAGACGGTCGCCGTGACCGGCGACGGGGTGAACGACGCGCCGGCCCTCAAGGCGGCGGACATCGGCATCGCCATGGGCACCACCGGCACGGACGTGTCGAAGGAGGCGGCCGACATGGTGCTGGCGGACGACAACTTCGCCACCATCGTGCGCGCCGTCGCCGAAGGCCGGGCGATCTTCGCCAATATCCGCAAGTTCCTGCGCTACCTGCTGTCGTCCAACATCGGCGAGGTGATGACCATGGTCCTCGGCCTGCTCCTCGCCGGGCGCATCGGCCTTTCGGCCGCGGCCGAGGCGGCGGGCGGGGGCGTGGCGTTGCCGCTGCTCGCCACCCAGATTCTCTGGATCAACCTCGTGACCGACGGCGCGCCCGCGCTCGCCCTCGGCATCGATCCGGCCGATGGAGACGTGATGACGCGCCCGCCGCGCCGGCGGGGCGAGGGCGTCATCACCGGCACCATGTGGGCGGGCATCGTCTTCGTCGGCGCGGTGATGGCGGGGGGCACGCTTTTCGTCATCGACCTGTCCTTGCCGGGCGGGCTCGTGGAGGGGCAGGGCACGCTGGCCTATGGCCAGACCATGGCCTTCACCACCCTTGTCCTGTTCCAGCTGTTCAATGTCTTCAACGCGCGCTCCGACACCGCGAGCGCCTTCGTGCGGCCCTTGGCCAACCGCTGGCTCATCGCCGCCGTGGCCGGCTCGCTCCTCCTCCATGCGCTGGTGCTCTATTTGCCGGCGCTGCAGCAGGCCTTCTCGACCGTTCCGCTCTCCGCGCGCGACTGGCTGTTGTGCACGGCGGTGGCAAGCTCGGTCATTTGGACGCGCGAGCTGTGGAAGCTCGCCGCGCGGGCGCTCCGGCGCAGGCGCGGGGTCTGAGCGGCCTGTCGTCGATTTGTCAGATGCCCGTCGTAGACCGGGGCGCCGAAAGTCCCACGCAGCCTTTCGACACCCGGCGCCTGCCCGCGTGGCCGGCGCACGGGCGGGCTGTGCATTTCAGGTGACGGGGAGGCGGAAGACATGGAGAAGACCCTGATCGTCGAGGCGCTCGGCGAAGGCGGGTTGCTGCTCCCGGCGCGGCTGGAACGCGCGCTCGCCGCCAATGACCGCGCCAAGCTGCGCATGACCGCCTTGCAGGACGCCGCCGCCCGCGCCCGCGCGCCCGCCACCCCCGGTCGCCCGCTGGACGCCGAGGCGCGCGCCGCCGGCCTGTCCTGCGACGGGCTCGACGCGGCCATCGCCAGCGCCCGGCTGCTCGATGGCGGCGGCTATCAGGTCAGCGGCGCCGGTCGTCTCACGCAGGCGATCCTCGACGATATCGCCGCCATGGCCGATCCGCTGGAGGTGGCGGGGGATGGCGGCGCCGAGGGCTTCGCCACGCGCCTTGCCGCTTTGCGCACGGCGTTCGGCGCGGGCACGGACGACATTCTTTCCGTCGACATCCTTTCCGAGGCCGATCTGGTGCGCCTGACCAGTGCCCGGCGCGGCGGGGCGGACAGCGCCCATCTCCTGGTCATGGACCTGCACAAGGCGCTGAACCGCCTTTCCGCCGCCCTCTCGGCCGAGACGGTGGCGGGCGCGCGGACGCTGGGCATCGCGGAGGCGGACAAGCCGCGCATCGCCGCCTTCATGGCGGGGCTTGCGCAGACGCGCCGGTTGATCTTCGGCCATCCCGGCCTCGACACCACGGCGAGCCGCAGCGGGACGCGCCTCGTGATCCAGAACGACATCGGCACCACCGATGCCCATGTCATCATCATCGCCGTGGACGGGCTCGCGGCCACCGTCACCTATACGGACGTGCACCGCTCCCGCGCCAAATTCTTCATCTCCCTGTTTTCGGATGCCGGGGCCGAATGGACACCGCTGGCCGAGCGCACGGCGGCGGGCATTGCCGGCGGGGCGGCTTTCCACCTCGTCACCGGCCGCTTCGTCGCGACCGACGCGGAGGCGCTGGACGGCTTCCTTTCGGCCGTGGGCCGCAACATCGTCTTCCTCATCGACTGGAACAAGGCGCGCAAGGCGCTCCAGACCTTCGTGGACAAGCCCACCGCCATCGCCCTGCTGCGCACCGCCGCGCGCGGCGCCATCGGCCATCGCGGCTTTCTGGAGATGGGCGGGCCGGAACTGGTGTTCGATGCCGTGCGCCGCAGCGCCGAGGGGCGGGTGCCCTATGGGGCGCGGCTCGACCGGGTGCTGGGGCGCGAGGGCGCGGCGCGCTTCCTCGCCGAGGTGCTGCGCCTTTCCAGCGAGGGGTTGGCCGCCGGCCGCTCGGCCCGGCTCATCCGAGACGAGGTGCGGGCGGAACTGGCGCGCAGTTTCGGCTCGGTGGAGGAAGAGATGCTGGCCGTGGTGCTGCGCCAGCTGGGCATCGCCCGCATGCTGGCCGGCGCGGTGGCGGGCGTGCTCGATGCCCCCGCGGACCTTTCCGATGCCGCCCGCGATGCGCTGCGCAGCCGGGCCAAGCGGCTGGAGGAGAAGGCCGACCGGCAGATCGTCGGCGCCCGCGAGCGGGCGAGCGGCCCGTTCGGTCAGGGCGGGCGCTTCCTGCCCGTGGCGGATGCCGCCGAGCAGGCGGTGGATGCGTTCGAGGAGGCCGCCTTCCTCGCCAGCGCCGCGCGGCTGAAGCCCGGCGCCGCCGTGCCGCCCCTGCGCGATCTCGCTGCCGGCGCGGTGGTCTGCTGCTCCGACCTCGTGCGGGCGGTGGCTGCCGCCAGCGAGGGCTCGGCCGGCCGGCGGGAGGATGTGACCGACACGCTGGAAGCCATCGACGCCGTGACCGAGGGCGAGCGCCGAGCCGATGCCGCCCATCGCCGGGTGCAGGAAGCCGTGCTGGCCTTGGGCGCCGGCGATCCCCTCGACGCCGGGGCGCTTGTCGCGACCCTTGAGCTGGCCCGCGCCATCGAGGGCGCCACCGACGAACTGGCCCGCGCCGCCCTCGCGCTGCGCGCCTCGGTGCTGGAGGAGATGGCCCCGTGAAGAACCAGGCCCCCCACACGCACCCCATCGCCTTCATCGGCACCGGCGGCACCACCGCGCCTTTGACGGCGCACGACTTCGGCTCCAAGGCCGCTCAGCTCTGGCGCATGAACGCGCTGGGGCTCGACGTGCCGCCCGCCTTTGTGCTCTCCACCACGCTCTGCGGCGAGCGGCGCGAGGGCGTGGTGCGGCGCCTGCTGGAGGAGGGCCTCGGCTTTCTCGAAGCCGCCTCCGGCCGGCGCTTCGGCGACCGCCGCCGCCCGCTCCTCGTCTCCGTGCGCTCCGGCGCGGAAAAGTCCATGCCGGGGATGCTGGAGACCGTGCTGGACGTGGGCATGACCGCCGAGACCGCGCGCGGTCTCATGCGCCTCCACGGCAACCCGCGCCTCGCCTTCGACTGCCATCGCCGCTTCATCGAGGGCTGGTGCGAGGTGGTGGCCGGCCTGCCCCGCGCGCCGTTCGAGCAGCTACAGCGCGATCTCATCGCCGCCGAGCAGGCGGGCAGCGAGCAGGGGCTGGACCCGGAGGCGCTGGAGCGCCTCGCCACGCGCTATCTGGACCTTGCCCGCGACGGCTATGGCGCGATCGTGCCCGCCGACCCGCGCGACCAGCTTGCCGAGGCGGTAGAGGCGGTGTTCCGCTCCTGGGCGGCGCCGAAAGCGATCGAATATCGCCGGCTGAACCATCTGGAGCATCTGGCCGGCACGGCGGTGACGGTGCAGGCCATGGTGTTCGGCAATGCCGGCGTGCGCTCGGGCTCGGGCGTCGCCTTCTCGCGCAATCCGGCGAGCGGGGCGCCGGGCCTCTATGCCGACCTCCTGTTCGATGCGCAGGGGGAGGATGTGGTGTCCGGCCGCCGCCAGCCGGTGGGGCTCGACCGGCTCGGCGCGGTGCTGCCCGACGTCGCCGCCGCTCTGGCCGAGGGCGTCGCCGCGCTGGAGCGGCATTATCGCGACGTGCAGGACGTGGAATTCACCTTCGAGGAGGGCCGCCTCTATTTCCTCCAGACCCGCGCCGCCAAGCGCACGCCGCGCGCCGCGCTCAAGATCGCGGTGGACATGGTGGCGGAAGGCGCCATCACCCCGGCCGAGGGGCTGGCGCTGCTCGAAGGCGTGGACCTTTCCGCTGTCGCCGCCACCCGCTTCTCCGGCGATGCGGAGCCGGTGGCGCACGGCGTCGCCGCCTCGCCCGGCACGGTCAGCGGCCGGGTGGCGTTCGACGAGGAGGGCGCCCGCCGCCTCGCAGGGGCGGGCGATCCGGTGATCCTGCTGCGCCCGGATGTGGCGACCGACGATATCGCCGCGCTTGCGCTGGCGGCGGGCATCCTCACCAGCATCGGCGGGCGCACCGCCCATGCCGCCGTGGTGGCGCGCCAGCTCGGCCGGGCCTGTGTGGTCGGCTGCGCCGCGCTGGTCATCGATGCCGCCGCCCGCCGCGCCCGCCTCGGCGCCGCGACGCTGGCGGAGGGCGACTGGCTGTCCCTCGACGGCGAGGCGGGAAGTGTCTTCCTTAGCCGGCGCGCCGTGGTGTCCGAGCAGCCGGAGGCGGAGCTTGCGGCGGTGAACCGCTGGCGGGCGGCCGTGCCGGCGTGAGGCTCCTGGCCGTCGACCCATCAGCGGGCCTCATGGATCGCACCTCAAACTCTCATTAGGCCGCGTGGATTGTGCGGGGTAGCCTGTGGCCGATTCCGGACAGGCATGGGCACATCCGCGGCATGACGACCTACACGGCATGAGTACGCACACGGCTCCATCCCAGACGACGGGCCCGCAGACGGCGGGCGCGCCGATCTCCACCGCGCGCTATGTGGCGGGGGCGCTGTTCGGACTGGCGAGCGTCACCATCTGGGCAGGGTGGATGTCCATCACCCGGCTCGGCGTCACCTCGTCGCTCGGCGTCTTCGACGTCACCATGCTGCGCTACGCCACCGCCGGCCTCGTGCTGCTGCCCGTGCTGCTGCGCCACGGGCTGGGGCTCGACAAGGCGAAGCCCTGGCAGCTTCTGGTGATGATCATCGGCGCCGGTGCGCCCTATGCGGTGGTGGCCGGCTTCGGCCTGCGCACCACGCCGGCGGGGCAGGCGGGGGTGCTCATTCCCGGCGTCATGCCCCTGTTCGTGGCGCTGATCTCGGCCGTGGCCCTGCGCGAGCGGTTCAGCATGCAGCGGCGGGTGGGCTATGCGCTGATCCTCGCCAGCGTGGCGCTGATCGCCGGGGTGGGGGCGGTGGCTTCCGGGCTGGGCTCGGGCATCGGCCACCTCCTGTGCATGGCCGGCGCTTTCATGTGGGCCAGCTATGCGGTGGCGCTGCGCAAGAGCGGGCTCGGCGCGCTCCATGCGGTGGCGGTGGTGTCGGTGGGCTCGGCGGTGCTCTATCTGCCCTTGTACGCCATGGTGCACGGCTTCACCGTGCTCGATGCGCCGCTGCGCGATGTGGTCTTCCAGGCGGTCTATCAGGGCGTCTTCGCCACCGTGATCTCGCTGTTCCTGTTCGCCCGCTCGGTGGCGCTGCTGGGCGCCTCGGCGGGCGCGGCCTTCGGCGCCTGCGTGCCGGTGATGGCGGCGCTCATGGCCATTCCCATCCTCGGCGAAGTTCCCTCCGGCACGGACTGGCTGGGCATCTTCGCCGCCACCATCGGCGTCTATCTCGCGAGCGGGGGACCACTCCCCCGCCGCGCCTGAGCGGCGAGGCAACTTAAGACCGCCCCGGCGCGGCTAAGCGCCGGGGGCAACCCCAAGACCACCCGCCGCGCGTGAGGCGGCCTCAGTTGGCCGCGTGCTGGCGCACCAGCGGGCAGCCGCCCTCGGCCAGCGGGCGGAACGCCTCGTCGCCGGGGATGGTGCGGATGAGCTTCAGATAATCCCACGGATACTTCTGCTCGGCCGGCGTCTTCACCTGCAGCAGATAGAGATCGTGGACCATGCGGCCATCCTCGCGGATGCGCCCGCCGTGGGAGAAGAAGTCGTCCACCGGCGTCGCCTTCATCTGCGCCGCCACGGTGGCGGTGTCGGTGGTGCCGGCGGCCTTCACCGCCTTCAGGTAATGCAGGATGGCCGAATAGGTGCCGGCCTGGCCCATGGTGGGCATGGCCTTGTGGCGCTCATAGAAGCGCTTGGACCAGGCGCGGGTCTCGTCGTTCAGATCCCAGTAGAAACCCTGGGTGAGAATGAGGCCCTGCGCCGTCTGCAGGCCGATGGCGTGGATGTCGGTGATGTGCAGATAGAGCCCGGCGAGCTTGATGCCCGACTGGGGGATGCCGAACTCGTTGGCCTGCTTGATGGCGTTCACCGTGTCGCTGCCGGCATTGGCGAAGGCGATGAGCTTGGCGCCCGAGCCCTGTCCTTGGAGCAGGAAGGAGGAGAAGTCGGCGGTGCCCTGCGGGTGCTTCACGCTGCCCACCACCTTGCCGCCGCCCTTTTCCACCGCCTTCGCCGTATCGCGCTCCAGCGCCGTGCCGAAGGCATAGTCGGCGGTGACGAAGAACCACGGCCCGTCCTTGGCCAGCGAGGCGCCAGTGCCGGCGGCCAGCGCATAGGTGTCGTAGGTCCAGTGGATGCCGGTGGGCGCGCAGGCCTTGCCGGTGAAATCGGACGAGCCGCCGGTGGAGGCGAGCACCAGCTTGTTCTTGGTGCGGCCGATCTCCTGCACCGCCAGCAGCACGGAGGAGGTGGGGATGTCGGCGATGACGTCCACCCCGTCCTCGTCGATCCAGCGGGTGACGATGGCCGAGCCCACATCCGGCTTGTTCTGGTGGTCGCCGGCGATGATCTCTACCGGACGGCCCAGCACGCTGCCGCCGAAATCCTCCACCGCCATCTTCGCCGCGATGACCGAGCCGGGGCCGGCCATGTCGGCATAGATGCCGGACTGGTCGTTCAGCACGCCGATGCGCAGGGGCTTGGGGTCCGCAGCAAAAGCCGGCGAAAGGGACAGCAGCGTCGCCGTAATGGCGGCGAAAGGCAGGGACAGGCGCATGAAACGGGACTCCGCGCGGGAAGGGGCAATTCGGGCGCGGAGTATCACCACAAAATTGAGGGATTCAATCAATTATCGGAAAGGAGCGGGGTATTCTTTAGTTGCACATTATGATGATGTTAATATAGGCGCCGATGGCGTTCTCGCGAGCCGTCATGGCCGGGCTTGTCCCGGCCATCCACGTGGTGAGGCCGGGCACCCCCTCCGGCCATTCTGCGATCGGCCCGACGTGGATGCCCGGGACAATCCCGGGCATGACGGTGGTGTCAGTCGATCCGTCCGACGTACCTCATTCAGCGCCCTTACGGCTTGAACGCCGCGCAGGCGATGCGGGCGCCGGCGCCGCCGATGGGCTGGGTGATGAAGTCGTCGGGGCTGGCGTGGATCACCAGCGCGAAGCCGCCCGGCTGGCCGAGGCCGTCCTTGTCGGTGAGGCCGGTGGTGCTCGACACCTCGGCATTCATCGAGCCGTCGGCATTGGCATAGATGTTCGGCAGGTCGCCCTGGTCCGGGCCGTTGGGATTGAGCAGGCCGTGGGCCTTGTCGTGGTGGTTCACGTGGCCCTTGGAATCCATGAACTTGGCGGTGTCGGAGCAGTTCGCCACCTGATGGAAGTGGATGCCGTGCCAGCCGTGCGGCAGCGCGCCGGCGGCAAGCGCCACGCGCACGATGGTGACGCGCTCCGTGCCGGTGGCGGTGGCGGAGCCGATGGTCTTGCCTTCGTTGTTGATGATGTCGGCCTTTACCACCTTCGCGGCGGGCGCAGCCGCCGGGGCCTGGGCGAGAGCCGGCGCGATGAAGAACGGGCCGGTGAGGAGCGCGGCGAGAAGGGGAAGGGAGCGCGTGGCCCGAACGGAGCAGGCAGAAGTGGTGACCGGACGCATGGACGTTCCTCCTCGGGCCGGACGGCGCGCCGGCCTCAGCGACGAGCCTACATCAAGGCTGCGGCGAACTCGACCGCGCCGCAGCCGGCCCGCCCTTGCCTATCTCCGCGCCGGGCCGAACGTTCCGAGTGTTGATTGGAATTTTTCCAGCAAAGCTTGCGTTGCGGCGGCTGCCGTCTCTAGGGCGCAAAGCTGGCCTCGCCGGCCGTTTGATGTAATGATGTCGCAAGCATTGATTTCCACATCGGAGAGCTGCGGCGATGACTTGCCACTGCGGTCGCAGACGCTGCTGCCTAACCTTGCGAGATGCCGCGTATCCGCCTAGACAGATTCGGACTGTGCCTATTCTGGCGGATCATCTGTTTTGATCGAGAATAGTTCAAATATTGAGGCTGCCATGACCACCGCCGAACTCGACCGCTCCCCCGCCCGCGCTGAAAGCCGCGCCTCGGCGCTGAAGGCCCTCACCCATGCCGCCCATGAGCGGCTGGACAGCGCCATCATGGCCGGGCGGCCGTTCGAGAGCCGGGAGCGCTATGGCCGCTTCCTCGCGGTGCAGTATCTGTTTCATCGCGACATCGCCGCGCTCTATGACAGCCCGGCCCTCGGCGCGCTGCTGCCCGATCTGCCCGGCCGTCGGCGGCTCGCCGACATCGCTGCCGATCTCGCCGATCTCGGCCTTCCCGTGCCCGCACCGGGCGATGCCCCCGCCCTCGGCCCCAATGCGCCGCTGCCGGAGGCGCTCGGCTGGCTCTATGTGGCGGAGGGATCGAACCTCGGCGCCGCCTTCCTGCTGAAGGCCGCCGCCGCCCTCGGCCTCGACGAGCGCTTCGGCGCCCGCCACCTCGCCGCCGCGCCCGAGGGGCGGGGCCTCCACTGGAAGACTTTCGTCGCCGCCCTCGATGCGGTGCCGCTCTCGGCCGAGGAGGAGGCGCGCGCCGCCAAGGGCGCGGAAGCGGCGTTCGGGCGGGTGGCCTCCTACGTGGGCGATCATTTCGCCTGAGTTTCCCGCAGGCACTCTTTACGGCATAGCCATCGCTTGCCTAGTCTCGCCGCGCTCGGGGGAGCGGGGAGGGGACCATGGGGGACGGGGTGCTGTCGCGCCGTGCATTCGTTGCGGGGATCTCGGCCGGCCTTGCGGGCGCCACGCAGGCGTCGGCGGCACAGGGGGGGATCGATCCGAAGCGGGTGGCGCGCATCGCCATCCATCCCGCCATCGGCGTGGCGCGGGTGGGCAACAGCAAGGACGCCTTTTATTTCGGCCCCGAAGTGCCCGGCGGCGTGCCGGTCGGTCCCTTCAAGGACGAGGCCGGCGCCATGGCCCGGCAGGCCGCCCGCTTCCGCCTCTTCGCCTATGACGCGCAGGGCCGCGTGCTGGGCGAGGTGACGGCGCGCGAGGCTGAAATAAGCTGGACGCTGACCGTCGCCAACACCAAGGCGCTCTGGTACGGCATCGACATTCCCTTCGACCTGCCCGGCGCCCCCGCCGCCGGCCGCCGCAACGCCAAGGTGGCGGACCGCGCCAGCCTCGCCATCGTTCCCGGTCCGCGCACCGTGGCCGGGCCGGGGGCCAGGCCCCAGCGGCTCGATGGTGGGGCCTTTCAGGGCCAGTCGGTCAATCTCGGCGAGGTGATGACCGACGCCGCCGGCCACCTCGTGGTGATGCCCGCCTCCGGCCGCTGCCACCCCGCCCCCGATGCCCCGCCCATGAGCGGCTATGCCGACAATGACGGCTGGGCCGACGACACCGGCGACGGTCCGGTGGATGCGGTGGTGCGCATGGGCGGCCGGGAATTCCGCGCCGATCCCGCATGGCTCATCAGCGTCGGCCCCAATTACGCGCCGGCCATCGCGACCAGCCTCGTCACGCTCTACGACGTGGTGGAGGCGACGCTGGTGGGCGCCGGCGTCCGCAAGGCGCCGCCCACCGTGTTCGAGGATCACGTCTGGCCGGTCTTCGCGCGCCTCTCCGATCTGCAATGGGTGAATGCCGGCTTCCTCGCCAAATTCGGCTTCGGATCGCCCCGGGACTTCGCGCGCCCCGCCTTGCGCGCCCGCCTTGCGGATGCCTCGCCGGCCAATGCCGCCTTCCGGGCCGAAATCCTCGCGCTGTTCCGCGACCCCGCCTCCCCCGAGGTGCGGCCGGATCTCGAACCGCAGCTCTATGGCGACCATCTGGTGCTGCCGCCCGATGTCATCGAGCCGCGCCAGTGGATGACGCTGACGCCGCTGCAATATGCCCATCTGCGCAACTGGGCGGCCGGCCACTTCACCCTCGGCCGCCCGGCCCGCGCGGGACGGCTGGAGGGGATCGCCCTCGGCGGCCAGCCAGCGGCGCTGGACCGCGCGGCGCTGGAGGCCTGCGTCGGCGGGCCGTTCCATCCGGGGCAGGAATTCCCGTGGATCGCCCGGGTGCCGTGGATCTGGACGGCGGACATGCGCCTCGTCTCCACCGCCCGCGCGGTGGACCTCACCGATTACGGGCCCGACATGACCTCGCCGGAGGCCTTGTCCAAGTCCGGCCCGCTCTCCCGCCTCGGGCCGGGCGGCATCACCCAGTGGCTGGGCCTGCCGTGGCAGGCGGACTGGTCGAGCTGCCGCTCGGGCTACCAGTCCTCCATCTCCCCCGTTCTGCCCGCCTTCTGGCCGGCGCGGGTGCCCAATACGGTGCTGTCGGAAGCGGACTACGAGGTGGTGATGGACACCGCCCGCGCCATCGATGAGCGGCGCGCCGCCTTCGCCCGCCGCCGCGACTGGGAACGCTTCATCAGCGCGCCGACCCGCCCGCCGGTGCTTGCCGCCATGGCGCAGGACTGGTTCCGCCTCGGCGTCGTCGCCGACCGCCCCGGCCCCAGCGACGGCAGCTTCCCGGCGCGCATGAAGGTGGAGACCCTGGTGGGCTTCGCCCGCGAGCCGGATGCGAGCTACGGCGCCAACACGCTCTATCCGCAGGTGGCCACCTTCCCGCTGGTGGTGGCCAATTCCGACGACAACAGCCTGCGCCTCGTGGATGCCGAGGGGGCGGTGACGGTGATGGCCCTGTCCGCCCCGCTGGAGCGGCCGGAGGGCATGACGCGCAATCTCGACGGCAATCTCTACGTCTCCTGCATGAATGCCGGCTTCGTGCGGCGGGTGACGCCCAAGGGCGAGGTCTCCCTGTTCGCGGAGGGCTTCTCCCAGCCCATGGGCATCGCCGGCGACCGGCAGGGCAACCTCTATGTGGCCAACTGGGTGGAGAAGGGCTTCGTCTCCGTCATCACGCCGGACGGGAAGAGCCGCGTGCTGGTGCCGCCGGAGGCGGGGCTGGTCTCGCCCATCGGCGTCGTGGTGGCGCCAGACGGCGCGCTGCTGGTGAGCTGGGGCGGCACCTCGGTGGCGCGCATCAACGCGACCACGGGCGAAATCCTCAACCCCAACTGGCTCACCGGCTTCCGCAATCCCCGCCAGATGGCCTACGACACCTCCTATCGCCTCTATGTGGCGGACCAGCTGGAGAATGCCGTGCGGCGCTTCGATCCGCTCGGCACGCCCATCCCGCTCATCCTGCGCGGGGCGGAGCTGACCATGCCGTTCGGCCTCGCCTTCGACCTCAAGGGCGATCTCTACACGTCGCAGACGCGGGGGCGGCTCATCAAGAAGGTGCAGCTGAAGGGCGAGGTGGGCATCGTCTCCGACTTCGCCGACGGCTTGCCCAATCCGGGCGGTCTCGTTTTCATCGGATGAGCTGCGATCTGCTCGTGGCGGGTGCCGGCCCGGCCGGTTCCGCCGCCGCCATCGCCGCGGCGGGGCGTGGGCTGAGGGTGGTGCTGCTCCACGATGCGCGCGGCCAGGCGTGGCCCGGGGAGAGCCTGCCGCCGGGCATGGCAGGGCTGGTGGACGCCGCCTTCGGCCCGGGGCTGCTCGACGAGGACCGCCACCTCGTGGCCTACGGCACCCGATCCTGCTGGGGCAGCGACGATCTCATCGAGACGGATTTCCTGGCCAATCCCCTCGGTGGCGGCTGGCTGCTCGACCGCGCCCGCTTCGATGCCGACGCCCGCGCCCGTGCCGAAGCGGCAGGCGCGATGTTGGTCACGGGGCGGATGGAGGGCATCGTCGCCGCGCCGGACGGATGGGATGTGACGCTCAGGGACGGCCGGCGCCTTGCCGCGCGCTTCGTGCTCGACGCCACCGGCCGGGCCGCCGCCGTGGCGCGGCACGTCGGCTCGGGGCGGGAGGCTTTCGACCGTCAGGTGGCGCTGGTGGCGACGCTGGATGATGCCGACCCCTATCGCGGCACGAGCGTGGAGGCGGTGGCGGACGGCTGGTGGTACACGACGCCGCTGCCGGGCGGCCGGCGCGTCCTCGCCTTCCTCACGGATGCCGACCTGCTCGGGGATGGCGTCGCCGGCTGGGCGCGGCGCCTCGGGGAGACGTTTCACATGCGGCGGCTGGCGGGGGCGGGCGCCGGCGCGGTGGTGCCCCGCACCTCTCCGGCCGAGACCGCCGCCGGGCGCAGCCTCCACGGCCCGCGCTGGTGCGCGGCGGGGGATGCGGCCATGACGTTCGATCCCCTCTCCTCGCAGGGCATCTCCGCCGCCATTCTCATGGGCGCGCGGGCCGGCGGGCTGGTGGCGCAGGCGCTGGCGGGGGAGGGCGCGGCCTTCGCGGACTGGGCAGAGGATTACCGGACGCTGCAAGGCGAGACGGCCGACCTCGGCCGCCATTACGCGCTGATGGAAACCCGCTGGCGCGACGCGCCCTTCTGGTCCCGCCGCCGTTCGGCCGGACCCCTTTGAATTTCCAGCTTTGCCGTGCTCCATTGCGGCAAATGGGGAGAACGTGCCTTGGTTCCTGACGTGACCGTCCTGGTGGTGGGGGCCGGGCCCACCGGGCTGCTGCTCGGCGCTGAACTGAAACGCCGGGGCGTGGACAGCCTCATCATTGATGCCCACGACGCGCCGATGGCGTGGGACCGCGCCACCGTGGTGCATCCGCGCTCCATCGAGGTGTTCGATCATCTCGGCATCGCCGCGCCGCTCCTCGCCGCCGGGGTGAAGCAGCGCATCGCCCGCATCCATGCGGATGGCGCGGTGCTGGGCGAGATCGACCTCGGCCTGGCCGGCAGCCGCTACGGCTACAATATCGGCATCTCCGAGGAGGTGACCGAGCAGATCCTCACCGAATATCTCGCCCGGCTCGGCGGCGGGGTGACGCGCGGCACCAAGCTTGTGGACCTGGAGTCGCATGGCGACGGCGTGGTCGCCATGCTGGAGAATGGCGGCGAGACGAAGGTGATCCGCGCCCGCTGGGTGGTGGGCTGCGACGGCCACCGCAGCGCCGTGCGCAGCCTCGCCGGCATCGGGCAGGACGGCCATCCCATCGAGGAGCCGTGGGCGGTGTTCGACGCCACCGTCACCGATTTCCCGCACGCCTTCGAGGCGACCTACGCCTATCTGGACGACGTCCCCCTCATCCTCACCGCGCTGCCGAACCAACGCTGGCGCGCTTATGTGCGGCCGAGCGGGCCGGACAGCGATCTGGTGGCGGACGCCTCGGTCCCCCTCGCGCGCTATCTGCCGGCGTCGCGCTTCGTGGATGTGGCCAATCCCGTCCGCTTCCAGTGCTACACGCGGGTGGCGCAGAAATACCGGTCCGGCCGCCTGCTGCTGGCGGGCGATGCCGCCCACACCTGCAGCCCCATCCAGGGGCACGGCATGAACAGTGGCATCCAGGACGCCTTCAATCTCGCCTGGAAGCTGGCTCTGGTGGCGCAGGGCCATTGCGCCGACACCCTGCTCGACAGCTACGAGGCCGAGCGCCGGCCTGTGGCCCAGCGCATCACCGCCTCGGGCGACGAGGCGGACAGCGCCCAGATGCTGAAGGACGCCGCCGACCGTCAGGCACGCAACGCCATCATCCGCGAGGTGCTCGCCGATCCCAAGACGCGCCACCATGAGGCGGTGGCCGAGGCCGAGCTGGACGTGGACTATGCGGGCTCGCCCATCGTGGTGGGGGAGGCGGGTCCGGGATTGGCCCCCGGCCAGCGCCTGCCGGACCGCATCGCGGTGGGCACGGCGGACGGCGAGGCGATGATGCTGGACGATCTCGTCAACCGCACCGGCCACACCATCCTGCTGCTCGGCGGCGAGCGGGCGAGCGGCGAAAAGGTCGCCAGCCTCTATCAGGCGCTGGCCGAGCGCAGCGCCGCCCCGCTCTATGGCGCCAGCTTCGCGGCGGCGGTGGCCGGCGGCGGGCCGGGCGTCGCCAGCCTGTCCGCTGATGATGCCGCGCGGCTGGGCATCTCCTGCATGACCCTGCTGGTGGTGCGGCCGGACGGCCATATCGGGCTGCGTGCCGATTCGGGGCACGAAACGGCGCTCACCGCCTATGGCTTGAAGCTGGGTCTGCGGCGGTAATCCGCCTCACGCGGCGGCGGCGGTGCGCCAGGCGGAGAGAATCTCCTCCGCGTCGGCCACCTCCACCTGAATGGACAAGCGCTGCGACAGCATGGCGAGCACGGCGTCGTGCCCGGCATCGGAGGAGGAGCAGACCGCATCGCGGGCCACCACCACGCGGTAGCCGTAGTCCACCGCATCGAACAGGGTGGCGAGGATGCAGACATCCGTCTCCGCGCCCGACAGCACCAGCGTGTCGGCGCCCAGATGCGCGAGGGTCGGCAGCAGGGTGGGGGACGAAAACGCCGAATAGCGCGTCTTGTCGATGAGCCGCGCCGGCGGCGTGAAGCGCTTGAGCTCCGGCACCAGCTCCAGAAGCGCCGGCGCCAGCTCCTGCCGCGTCACTTCGCGCCACTTGCTGTAGAGGTGGCGCCAGCTTCCGGGCAGCGCTTCCGCGGTGTGGCGCGGAATGAAGCGGGTGAACAACGTGCGCCCGGGGGCGCGGCCGGCGAGTTCGACGATGACCGGCAGGATGCGCGGTGTCCACGGCGCCGGCCAGGGGCCGCCGGGGCCGAACAAGTGCTGCATGTCCACGCACAGATGCGCCGTGCGCGGGCAGATGGCGCCTCTCAGACCCTGTCCCATTCACTCCTCCGGCGGCGGTCCGGCCTCGCCCGGCCGTCCGGTGGGCTGATCCGCCCCGCGGGCGCCGATGCCGACCATGGCGGCTTCCTCGGTCGCATAGGGGCCGCCGGCAGGGGTGCCGTCCGGGGTGACCGCCCACCAGCCGGGCATGACGCCGAGGCGGGTCGCGTCGGCCTTCGAAATGAGTCGCGGTTCGAGCGTCATGGCGTCTCCTCGCTGCCCGCAACCGGCGGGCTTGTCCGGCTCAACGGCACGGCGCGGGGGCGGGTTCCGGCACCGGACGCCGCGACAGGTGGACAGCCCCGGTGCTGCTGTGCATTTTAGCCCCTCCCGGAGGGGGTGACGGCGGCGCCGCCGCCGTGGACCGGGTACGGAGAAGTTGCGTGGCGGAATTCAGCGGACGCAGGGCCGAAATCCTCGCGGTCATCGCAGAAGAGGCATCCATCGATCCGGCCATCATCGACGCCGAGACCAGCGTCGCGGACCTCGGGATCGGGTCGCTCGATCTGGTGGAGCTGATCTTCAAGATCGAGGAGCGCTTCGGTATCGAGGTGCCGTCCCATGGCGTACTGGAAAGCAATGACGTGAAGGTCTTCGCCTTGCTCGAAGCCGTCGAGCAGCTCATCGACGCCAGGAGCGGCAAGGTTTCCACGGCGCAGCCGGCACGATGAGCCGCAGGGTCGCCATCACCGGCATCGGCGCCGTTTCCGCGCTCGGCCTCGGCATTCCCGTCCATCTCGCCGCCTTGCGCGAGGGGCGCGGCGGTATCGGGCCGCTCACGCTGGTGCCGCCCGAGCAGGTGAAGACGCGGGTGGTCGGGGAGGTGCCGGGCTACGCCGCCGAAGCGCACTTCAACCCGCGACAGATTTCCACGATCGACCGGTCCGGCCAGTTCGCCTTGCTGGCGGCAGCGGAAGCGATGGATGCGGCGGCCGGCGCCACCGAGGGCGTATCGCCGCAGAAGGCCGGCGTCATCTTCGGCGCGGCGGTTGGCTGTCAGACTTTGGAAGAGGGCTATGTGCGCATCCTGCGCGACGGCGCCCGCCCGCTGCCCTTCACGGTGCCGCGCGTGATGCCCTCGTCCGCGGCAAGCCAGATTTCCATGGCCTACCACATCACCGGGCCGAGCTTCAGCACCGCCTCGGCCTGCTCCTCCGCCTCCCACGCCATCGGCCTTGCCTTCCAGATGATCCGCGGCGGGATGCTGGACATGGCCGTGACCGGCGGCTGCGAGGCCCCGCTGACGCTGGGCATGGTGAAGAGCTGGGAAGCCTTGCGCGTGCTGGCGGCGGACACCTGCCGCCCGTTCTCGAAGGACCGCAGCGGGCTGGTGCTGGGTGAAGGCGCGGCCGTGCTGGTGCTGGAGGAGATGGAGCGGGCCCGCGCCCGTGGCGCCACCATCCTCGGCGAGGTGCTCGGCTTCGGCATGACCGCCGATGGCGCGGACCTGACGGCGCCCGACGCGTCGAGCACCGCCCGTGCCATTTCCGCCGCCCTCGAAGATGCGGGGCTCGATGCCGGCGCGGTGGATTACGTCGCGGCGCACGGCACCGGCACGGTGCTGAACGACAAGACCGAGACCACGTCGCTGCGCACGGTGCTGGGCGAGAGGCTGGCCAAGGTGCCGGTGTCATCGCTGAAATCCATGACCGGCCATTGCTTCGGCGCCTCGGGGGCGCTGGGCGTCACGGCGGCGCTGCTCGGCATGCGCAACGGCTTCCTGCCGCCCACGCTGAATTTCCGCGAGCCCGATCCCGAGTGCGACGTGGATTGCGTGCCCAACGCCCCGCGGGCGGCCTCGGCGGAAATCGCCCTGGTGAATGCCTTCGCCTTCGGCGGCCTGAACGCGGTGCTCGCGATCAGGGCCGCCTGACGCCGCCCGGCGGGTCGCTGAGGCGCCCCACCGGCCAGCCGAGGCCCGTGACGCTTTCACGGGCCTGTTCACCGACCTTGCCGATCAGTCCACCGTCAGGCAGATCTCGCCGACGCCCTCGACGCCACCTTCCAGCACGTCACCCTTGTGCACGGGCCCGACGCCCGCCGGGGTGCCGGCGAAGATGAGGTCGCCGGGGGCGAGGCGGAACAGGGTGGAGAGGGTCGCGATCATCTCCGGCACCTTCCAGATCATCTGGTTGAGGTTGCCTTCCTGCTTCATCCGGTCGTTGATCTTCAGGAAGATGCGGCCGGTGCCGGGGTGCCCGGCGGTGGCCACCGGCAGGATGGCCGAGCAGGGGGCGGATTCCTCGAAGGCCTTGCCGGTTTCCCACGGGCGGCCGAGCTTCTTCGCCTCGCCCTGCAGATCGCGCCGCGTCAGATCGAGGCCGACGCCGTAGCCGAACACATGGTCGAGCGCGCGCTCCACCGGGATGTCCTCGCCGCCTTCCTTCAGCGCCACCACCAGCTCCACCTCGTGGTGCAGGTCCTTGGTGAGCTTGGGATAGGAGATGGTCGAGCCCGAGCGCACCAGCGTGTCCGGATTCTTCTGGAAGAAGAAGGGCGGCTCCTTGTTGGGGTCGTGGCCCATCTCCACCGCGTGGTCGGCGAAGTTGCGGCCGACGCAATAGATGCGGTGCACCGGGAAGACCGCGTCGCTGCCGACGATGGGCAGATGCGGATGGGGCTGGGGCTGGAAGACGTAGCTGGCCATGGGGCGCTCCGGATGTTCGGCGTCCTGCATAGGGCGCCGCCGCCGGGGAGAAAAGGGCGAAACGTCGCAGCGCGGGCCGGCGGCGCCGGAGCATGGCGCGGAAGCTATATTCAAACTAATATAGCGTTATTTCATGCGGGGTGCCGGCCGCAAGCGGGCGCCCTCTCATTCCGCTCCGGGGATTGCCATGCGACTGGGCCTCTTCTGCACCTATGAAAACCCCCGGCAGGACTACGCCTCCGCCTATGCCGAGCAGACCGCGCTGGTCGAGCGGGTGGAGGATCTCGGCTTCGAGGAAGCGTGGATCGCCGAACATCATTTCAATCCGCAGGCGGCGAGCCCCTCCTGCCTCGCCATCCTCGCTTATCTCGCCGGCCGCACCACGCGCATCCGGCTCGGCGCCGCGGCGGTGCTGCTGCCGCTGCATCATCCCGTGGGCGTGGCTGAAGACGCGGCCACGGTGGACATCCTCTCCGGCGGGCGGCTCGAACTCGGCGTCGGTCGCGGCGGCCCCTTTCCCCTGCACGAGCAGCATTTCGGCGTGGCCGGGGCGGAGAGCCGCGGCCGGATGCTGGAAGCGCTCGATCTTGTCGCCGCGCTGCTGGAGGGCGGACCGGTGACCCGCGAGGGGACCTTCTTCAAGGTCAACGGCCTTGAGCTGGTGCCGCGTCCGGTTCAGGCGCCCGTGCCCATCCACATCGCCTCGGCGACGGCCGAGACGGTGGCCCTCGCCGCCCGGCGCGGCTACGGCATCATGGCGGCGCCGCCCTTTCCCCTCACCGGCATCACGGAGAGCGTCAGGCAGTATCGCGCCGCCGCCCCGGAGGCGGGACGATGCCTCACTCTCCTGCGCTTCCTCCACCTCGCCGACAGCCGGGCGCAGGCGCAGGCGGAGGCGCGGGCCTTCCTCGCTCCGTTCGTCGAGCGCATGAAGGCGACCACGGAAAAGGTGCGCCCGGACTGGGCGCCGTGGTTCGACCTCGATCGGATGATCGCGGATTCGCTCATCGGAACGGAGGCGGACGTGACCGATCAGGTGGCTGCGCTGGAGCGCGAGCTGGCGCCGCGTTCGCTGGTCCTGAAGCCGCTGGCGCCGGCCTTCGACAAGCGGATGGCGGACCTGGAGGCATTCGCCCTCCGCATCCGCCCGCAGCTTTCCCTCGCAGCCTAGCCCCGGCGCGCCTCGACGATGGCGAGCGCCGCCGTGAAGGCGGCCTCGATGCCGAGGTCGGAGGTGTCGAGCAGCACGGCGTCATCCGCCTTGAGGAGCGGCGCGCTGGAGCGGCCGGAATCGCGCTCGTCGCGCTTCAGGATGTCCGCCAGAACCGCGTCATAGGAGATATCCTCTCCCCGTCCCAGCAGCTCGCGGAAGCGCCGCTCGGCCCGCACGTCCGGCCGCGCGGTGACGAACAGCTTGGCGGGGGCGTCCGGGCAGATGACGGTGCCGATGTCGCGCCCATCCAGCACTGCGCCGCCCGGCTGGCTGGCGAACCGGCGCTGGAGGTCGAGCAGCGCCGCGCGCACGCCCGGCCGCGCCGCCACCACGGACGCGCCTTCGCCCAGTTCCGCCGTGCGCAGGGCTTCGGGATCGAGGTCCGCCACATCCAGCGTCTGCGCGGCCTGTTCGGATGCCGCCTCGTCGCCGAGCCGGCCCAGCGCGATGCATCGCGCGGCCACTGCCCGGTAGAGCAGGCCGGTGTCCAGATGCGGCAGGCCGTAATAAGCAGCGAGCCGCCGGGCCAGCGTACCCTTGCCGGACGCGGCCGGCCCGTCGATGGCGATGACCATGGCCGCCCCGTCAGTCGATGACGGCGCCGAGGCCGCGCATCATGGGCATGAAGGTGGGGAAGGAGGTGGCGATGAAGGCCACGTCGTCCACGCTCACGCCGTCCGTGCTGGCAAGCCCCAGAACCAGGAAGGACATGGCGATGCGGTGGTCCATATGGGTCTCCACCGGCCCGCCGCCCTTGACCGTCGCGGCGCCGGTGACGAGGAGGTCGTCGCCCTTCACCTCGTGGGCGATGCCGCAGGCGGCAAGGCCGGCCGCCACGGCGGCGAGGCGGTCGCTCTCCTTCACCCGCAGCTCGGACAGGCCGCGCATGGCCGTGGTGCCCTCGGCAAAGGCCGCGGCGACGGCGAGGACGGGATATTCGTCGACCATGGCCGGCGCCCGCTCGGGAGGCACTTCCACGCCCTTCAGGCGGGAATGGCGCACCCGGAGGTCCGCCACCCGCTCGCCGCCCTCGGTGCGCTCGGCGACGACGGTGATGTCTGCGCCCATTTCGAGGAGGGTGGTGATGAGGCCGGTGCGCAGCGGGTTCATCATCACGTCGGTGAGGACGATATCCGACCCGGGCACGATCAGCGCCGCCACCAGCGGGAAGGCGGCGGAGGAGGGATCGGCCGGCACGTCCACCGGCGCGGCGACGAGGTGCGGACGGCCCTTCAGCGTGATGCGGCGGCCATGGGCGCCGTGGGGCTCGACGGAAATCTCGGCGCCGAAATGCTCCAGCATCCGCTCGGTATGGTCGCGGGTGGCCTCGCGCTCGATCACCACCGTCTCGCCTTCGGCACCGAGGCCGGCGAGCAGCACGGCGGACTTCACCTGCGCGGAGGGAACCGGGGTCTCGTAGGTGATGGCCTTGGTCTCGGAGCTGCCCTTGAGGGTGAGCGGCAGGCGGCCGCCCTCGGCCGAGGAGACCAGCTCGACGCCCATCTGGGTGAGCGGATCGAGCACGCGCTTCATGGGGCGGCGGCGCAGGCTCGCATCCCCGTCAAAGCCGGCGATGACGTGCTGGCCGGCCACCGCGCCCATCATCAGCCGCACGCCGGTGCCGGAATTGCCGAAATCAAGCGGGGCGGCGGGGGAGGCAAGGCCGCGGCCGCCGGTGCCCGTCACCTCCCACGCGCCCTCGCCGGTGCGGGTGACGCAGGCCCCCAAGGCCCCGCAGGCCTTGGCGGTATTCAGCACATCCTCGCCTTCGAGCAGGCCGGTGATGTGGGTGGTGCCCTCCGCGAACAGCCCGAAGATCAGCGCCCGATGCGACACCGACTTGTCGCCGGGAACCCGGACCCGGCCCGAGAGCGCGGGGGAGCGGCGCCCGGTGGCGGGGCGGGCCTCGCCCGTGCCGTGGCCGTGAGCTTCGGAAGCGCCTGCGGTTGCGGGTTCGGGATGGGCCATTCTTGCCTCGCTCGGGCGGTCTAAAGCCGGCCGTTCGCCGGGCGATCGCCGCATGTTCTTTTCGGGCCGTCGTCTAGCATGCCCCAGCCCGCGGCGTCACGCTGTTGCGACGCCATGATGATCTGCCCTTGACAGGGGGCGGGCGAAACGCCAATGGAGCACGCTCCTTATACAGCTCCCGAGGAACTTTGCCGTGGCGAAGCCCGAACTCGGCACCAAGCGCATCTGTCCTGTCACGGGGCGCAAGTTTTACGACCTCAACAAGGACCCCATCGTGTCGCCGTTCACGGGGGAATCCTATCCAAGGTCCTATTTTGAACCCGCAGCCCGCGGCGCCAGCCGCGCCGAGCCGCGTGCAGCCGTCGCCGAAGAGGCGGATGGCGAGGAGGCCGAGGCCGAGGTCATCAGCCTCGAGGAAGCCGACGAGGAAGCCGCCGCCCCCGCCAAGGTGGTGGTCGGCGACGACGTGGACGTGGACGACGACATCGAGGCCGGTGACGACGACACGTTCCTCGAAGAAGACGAAGATGATGGGGACGATGTCTCCGATCTGATCGGTGAGGGCCTCGAAGACGACGAAGAGGCTTGATACCCGACGCGGCCTGTGCTTTAAGGCCGCTCTCGCTCGGCGGACGTGAGTCGCCGGGCACCCCGCCGCGGGACTTCCCGGCGCGCTAACTGGCTCTCCTGCCGAGGTTTTTCGACCTTGGTGATCGAGCGGAAAGTGCGCAGCCCGCGGCCCGGTGGGGCCATAGCTCAGTTGGGAGAGCGCTTGAATGGCATTCAAGAGGTCGGCGGTTCGATTCCGCCTGGCTCCACCAAATTTCTACCCGGCCTGAAGCACCCAGCAGGCTTTTCCGGGTCTTTCTCCCGCCCGTGACATCCCAGCCGTCGGTCCCGCAGGGTCGCCACCCCAATCAGGTGCGGTCCACGCGATTCGATGTGGCTCGTTGAGGCGCCGTCACGGCTTCCGCGAATCATCGTCCGATTCGCGTGCGTCCCTTCCGCGAATCATCCATCCCGCGCCCGCGCTCTCCAGAGCTGCAAGGGCGACACGCTTCCAGGTTGTGCCGACGCCCGTGCGCCTCCTGCACGCCCGTTGCGCCAGCGGGGGGTACCTGCCAGCCTCAACAAGAGTTATCCCCACCTTCGCCGCCGACCGGTCCGCCCGCCCCAGCGTCATCGATCGAGGTCCAGCCCGTGTGGTCACCCCCCGCCGCCCCCGCCAACGAGGCCGACCGCCTCGCCGTCCTTGCGACATGCGGCCTCATGGATAGCCCGCCGGACGAACGATTCGACCGCCTGACTCGGCTGGCCCGCCGGCTCTACGGGGCGGACGTCGCCTTCCTCGGCCTCATCGACGCGACCCACCAGTGGCAGAAATCGCGCACGTCGGATCTCGTGCCGGCGAGCGTCCCCCGGCGCGACACCGTCTGCAACGTGATGGTGAACAGCGGCGCGCCGCTGGTGATCGGCGACATGGCGTGCGATCCGCGCCTCGCCGGCCATCCCGCCGTGGCGCACCTGCCGCTGCGTTTCTATGCCGGCGCGCCGCTGATGGTGGCGCCCGAACTGGTCATCGGCTCGCTGTGCGTGATGGGGCGGGAGGCGCGGGACCAGGAGGCCTTCGATTTCGGCCCGCTGCTGGACCTCGCGGCGGTGGCCGCGGACGAGGTGGAGCTGCTGCGCCTCAATCTCGACCTCGCGCGCAAATCGCAGGTGGATGACCTCACCGGCCTGCTCAACCGGCGCAGCTTCGACGAGGCGATGGAGCGCGCGGTGCGCCGGGCCCAGCGCCTCGCCGGCCCGCTGTCGCTGCTGGTGATCGATGTCGACCACTTCAAGGTGGTCAACGACCTGTGGGGCCATCAGGCGGGGGATGCGGTGCTGGCCGCCATCGGCGGCGTGCTGGCGCGGCAGCCGGCCCGCGCGCAGGACACGGCGGCGCGCTATGGCGGCGAGGAATTCGCGGTGATCCTGCCCGATACCGACGAGGCCGGCTGCGATGCTGTGGGGGCCGCGCTGCTGGCGGCGCTGCGGGCGGAGAACATTCCCCACCCCTCCGGCGGCCGGGTGACGGCGAGCATCGGCGGGGCCACCGCGCGGGGCGAGAATCTCGACGACCTGTTCGCGGCGGCGGATGCCGCGCTCTACGCGGCAAAGGACGGCGGCCGCGATCTCTATTGCCGCAGCGTCGTGGGCTGACCGGCCCGGCGACGGTGGCGGCGGGAGAAGGCCCGCCGCCGTTTTTACTCAGCGGCGGATGCTGTTCACGTCGCGCACCGCGCCGCGGGCGGCGGAGGTGGTGAGGGCGGCGTAGGCCTGGAGGGCCTGGGAGACGACGCGCTTGCGGTTCTCCGGCTTCCAGGCGGCGGCACCCTTGGCTTCCATGGCGGCACGGCGCTCGGCCAGCACCTCGTCGGACACCGCCACGCGGATCACCCGGTTCGGGATATCGATCTCGATGGTGTCACCCTCTTCCACGAGGCCGATGGCGCCGCCTTCCGCCGCTTCCGGCGAGCAATGGCCGATGGACAGGCCCGAGGAGCCGCCCGAGAAGCGCCCGTCGGTGACCAGCGCGCACGCCTTCCCGAGGCCCTTCGACTTCAGATAGGAGGTCGGATACAGCATCTCCTGCATGCCCGGCCCGCCGCGCGGCCCCTCATAGCGGATCAGAACCACGTCGCCGGGCTGGATGCGCCCGGTGGAGAGGATGGCCTCCACCGCCGCGTCCTGGCTCTCGAAGATGCGCGCCTTGCCGGTGAACTTCAGGATGGATGCGTCCACGCCCGCCGTCTTCACGATGCAGCCGTCCAGCGCGATGTTGCCGTAGAGCACGGCGAGGCCGCCGTCCTTGGAATAAGCGTGCTCCACATTGCGGATGACACCGGCCTCGCGGTCGAGGTCGAGGTCGTCCCAGCGGCGGGACTGGCTGAACGCCACCTGGGTGGGCACGCCGCCGGGCGCGGCGCGGAAGAAGGTGCCGACGCTCTCGCTCTTGGTGCGCACCACGTCCCAGCGGTCCAGCGCATCGGCCATGGTCGGCGCGTGCACGGTGGGCAGATCGGTGTGGATGAGGCCGCCGCGATCCAGCTCGCCGAGGATGGCCATGATGCCGCCGGCGCGGTGCACGTCCTCCATATGGATGTTGGCGACAGCGGGGGCGACCTTGCACAGCACCGGCACCTTGCGCGACAGCCGGTCGATGTCCGCCATGGTGAAGGGCACTTCGCCCTCGTTGGCGGCGGCCAGCAGGTGCAGCACCGTATTGGTGGAGCCGCCCATGGAGATGTCCAGCGTCATGGCGTTCTCGAACGCCTTGAACGAGGCGATGGACCGCGGCAGCACGCCGGCATCGTCCTGCTCGTAATAGCGGCGGGCGAGATCGACGATGAGGTGGCCGGCCTCCACGAACAGCCGCTCGCGGTCGGCATGGGTGGCGAGCACCGAGCCGTTGCCGGGCAGCGCGAGGCCCAGCGCCTCGGTGAGGCAGTTCATGGAATTGGCGGTGAACATGCCCGAGCACGAGCCACAGGTGGGGCAGGCGGACCGCTCCATCACCGTCACGTCGGCGTCCGACACTTTGTCGTCGGCGGCGGCGATCATGGCGTCGATGAGGTCCACCTTCTTCTCGCCGGTGGAGAGCAGCACCTTGCCGGCCTCCATGGGGCCGCCCGAGACGAACACGGCCGGGATGTTGAGGCGCATGGCGGCCATCAGCATGCCGGGGGTGATCTTGTCGCAATTGGAGATGCAGACCATGGCGTCGGCGCAGTGGGCGTTGACCATGTATTCCACGCTGTCGGCGATGATCTCGCGGGACGGCAGGGAATAGAGCATGCCGTCATGGCCCATGGCGATGCCGTCATCCACCGCGATGGTGTTGAACTCCTTGGCGACGCCGCCGGCCTTCTCGATCTCGCGCGCCACCAGCTGGCCGAGGTCCTTGAGGTGCACGTGGCCGGGCACGAACTGGGTGAAGGAATTCACCACCGCGATGATCGGCTTGCCGAAATCGCCGTCCTTCATGCCGGTGGCGCGCCACAGGCCGCGGGCGCCGGCCATGTTGCGACCGTGGGTGGACGTGCGGGAGCGGTATTGGGGCATATCCTCGCGGGCCTCGTTCTTGCGGCGCACCGGTCTCGTCGGCGCGTCTCGTGGTCGTGTCGGGCTCCGCGTCGGCGGGCTGTGGCCGCCTGCGTCCGGAGCTTTCGCGCCGTCTTAGTGCGGCCGGGGCTCCGGGGAAAGCCCTTTCCCTTGAGACACTAGCATGGAGAAGGGCCTGTAGCGGACACGAAGGCGGGAGGGCGCTCCCTCCCGCTCAAGCTGTCGCAGCCCGCCTGCGTTTGCCGCGCCGGCGAAGTCGGCTATGTCCCCCTCCGGTAGTGACGAGGATCAGGAATGGACGGGGACACCTTCCGCCATTGGGCGCACGAGGCGGCGACCTTCGCGGCGGACTATCGCGAGACGCTCCGGGACCAGCCCGTCCGCGCCCGCACGAAGCCCGGCGAGATCGCCGCCCAGCTTCCCCAAAGTCCGCCGGAAGAGGCGGAGCCCATGGCGGCCCTGTTCGAGGATTTCCGGCGCATCATCGTACCGGGCATGACCCACTGGCAGCATCCGCGCTTCTTCGCCTACTTTCCCGCCAACGCCAGCCCCGCCAGCGTGATCGCGGAGATGCTCTCCTCCGCCATGGGGGCGCAATGCCTGCTGTGGCAGACCTCGCCGGCCGCGACCGAGCTGGAAGGCGTGGCGCTGGACTGGCTGCGCCAGGCGGTGGGCCTGCCGGCGGATTTCACCGGCGTCATCCAGGATTCCGCCTCCTCCGCCACCCTCTGCGCCTTCCTCACCATGCGCGAGCGGGCGCTGGGCTTCACCGGCAACGCCACCGGCCTCGCCGGGCGCGAGCGGCTCAGGGTCTATGCGTCGGCGGAAGTCCATACCTCCATCGACCGGGCGGCGTGGGTGTCCGGCATCGGTGCTGACAACCTCATCCGGATACCGACCAAGGGTCCGCTGCGGGGCATGGACCCGGCCGCCCTGGAGGTCGCCATCGCCGCCGACCGCGCCGCCGGGCACCGGCCGGCCGGACTCGTTCTCTGCATCGGTGGAACCGGCACCGGCGCCATCGATTCCCCACCCGAACTCATTCGAATCGCGCATCGGCATGGCCTGTTCGTGCATGCCGATGCGGCATGGGCGGGCACGGCGATGATCTGCCCCGAGTTCCGCGATCTGTGGGCGGGGGTGGAGGCGGCGGACAGCATCGTGCTCAATCCGCACAAATGGCTGGGCGTGCAGTTCGACTGCTCCGCCCATTACCTCAAAAGCGTGGACGACCACCTGCGCACCCTGTCCATCCAGCCGGAGTATCTGAAGACCCACGGCCACGACGACATCACCAATTACAGCGAATGGACGGTGCAGCTCGGCCGCCGCTTCCGCGCGCTGAAGCTCTGGTTTGTCCTGCGTGCGCATGGACTTAACGGGCTTCGGGAGATGCTGCGCAACCATGTGCGCTGGTCGCAGGCCCTGGCCGGCAGGCTCGCGGCGGAACCGGGATTTGCGCTGGCGAGCACGCCGGTGCTGTCCCTCTTCACCTTCCGCCACGACCCCGGCGACGGGCGCGACCTCGACGCCCACATGCTGGCGATTCTCACCGCCATTAATGACGGCGGCGCCCTCTATCTCACCCCCACCCGCATCGACGGGCATCTGGCCATCCGCTTCCAGGCGGGGGCAATTGAGACGACGGAAGGCGACGTGGACGCCGCCTTCCAAATCATCCGCGACACGGCCAGGGCCTTGTCCTGACTTAACTTTCGGCCTCCGCAGTCTCCGGCGCCTGCCACGCCCGCATCCTGGCCCGGTCGCGGCCGGTGGCCGAGGCGGAAATCCCGTAATGGGCGGCGAGGCGGTCGAGGGCGAGGCACAGTACCACCTTGGCGGTGCGCGCCGGCCATCGGCGCTCCCGCTCCACCGTCTCCAACCCCTTGAGAAAGCAGCAGACGTCCAGCAATACGCCGGACAATTCCGGCCCCACCGCAGTGAGCGCGCGGGAGACCCGGAGCTTGGCCGCCAGCACCATGTCGGTGAAAGCTTCCGGTGTACCGGCCCCCGACACCTCGCTCCAGCGGCTGGTGACGCGGGGGGTAAGATTGGCCCGGGTGAAATCGGCCCGGAGCCGCTCTCCCGCCTGCAACTGGGCCGCATCCACCATAGTCCGGCCGTCCTTGCCCTGCCGCCGCGCCAGCCAGGCGAGCGGGCTTTCCGCCGGGTTGAAGCCCGGTTTGTCCGCCGCCGGCTTGGCTGCGGCCCGGCGTCGGCCCCGACCGGAAGGGCGGGCGGAAGACGCTGATTTTACGCCGCTTTCGCCTGCAGATCCCGTCACCATGGTCACGCCTCCGCCGCCCAGCGCAGGCAGGCTTCCAGCCGGCCGACCTTCTGGTCGAACGCCGTCGCGTCCCGCAATTCCTCGATGCGCCGGCAGGCATGGGCGACGGTGGAGCGATCCCGGCCGAACGCCGCCGCCACCGCCGCCTGAGGCAGACCCAGCCCCACATGGGCGAGATACATGGCGAGCTGCCGCGCGAGGGCCACCGGCGCGGTCGAGCGACTGTGCGCCAGCAAGGCGTCCACGGTCATTCCGGCATCGGCCGCCGCCACCGCGACGGCCAGATGCCAGCAGGGTTTCGGGCGGGTCGGACGGCACCCCCGGGAGGCGCGGACGGGGTCGGCGGAGGGGCGGGCGACCGAGGGGGCGGCGGGCAAAGGGCTCATCGGGGACGCTCACTGTAGGTAAAAATTCCTACATCAATCATCCGCCCTTGCAAGGGGAGGGGGATAGAGAATGCAACCTGTGTTTGTGATGAAGGGGAATAAACGTCATTGAAAACAGACATATAGCTAAATTGTGGCATGTCTTTGCCATGTTCGCGAAATAGGAATTTATCCTCCTGCCCCCAGCGCCGCTCCAGCATCGCCCGATATCCAGGGAGGAGCGGCATGGCCGGTACGGATGGGAAGGGCAGACGGGCGCATGCCTTCGCGGCCGAGGCGGCCGAGATGCAGGTCGGGCGGCTGATGCGCGGGCTGGAGGTGTTCTGCGAGGGGCCGGCGGGCATCGCACGGGCGCTGCGCGCGGTGCGAAAGGCCGCGCGGGCCGGTGGCGCCGGCTATGATCCGGCCCGCCATGCGGCGCTGCTGCGGCTCCAGCGGCTTGGACAGAAAGCAGATTGCGCCCGCGCCCCGGCCGGTGCCGGGGCGCGGGCAAAGGCTCAGAGGCCTTCGAACAGCGCGGTCGAGAGATAGCGCTCGGCGAAGGAGGGTACGATGGCGACGATGGTCTTGCCGGCCATGTCGTCACGCACCGCCAGCTCCAAGGCGGCCGCCACGGCGGCGCCGGAGGAGATGCCGCCGGGAATGCCTTCATAGCGGGCAAGCGCGCGGGCGGTGTCGAAGGCGGTCTGGTTGCCCACCGTCACCACCTCGTCGATGATCGAGCGATCGAGCACTTCGGGCACGAAGCCGGCGCCGATGCCCTGGATCTTGTGCGGGCCGGGAGGGCCGCCGGAGAGCACCGGGGAATCCTCCGGCTCCACCGCGATCATCTTGAGCGAGGCCTTACGGGGCTTCAGCACCTGGCCGATGCCGGTGATGGTGCCGCCGGTGCCGACGCCGGCCACCACCGCGTCCACCTTGCCGTTGGTGTCGTTCCAGATTTCCTCGGCCGTGGTGCGGCGGTGCACCTCGGGGTTCGCCTTGTTCTTGAACTGCTGGGGCATCACCGCCTTGGGCATCTCGGCGATGATCTGCTCGGCCCGCGACACGGCGCCCTTCATGCCGAGGTTGGCGGGGGTCAGCACCAGCTCGGCGCCGAGCAGGGTCAGCATCTTGCGGCGCTCGATGGACATGCTCTCGGGCATGACCAGGATGAGCCGGTAGCCCCGGGCCGCCGCGACGAAGGCGAGCGCGATGCCCGTGTTGCCGGAGGTCGGCTCCACCAGCACGGTGTCCGCATCGAGCGCGCCGGCCGCTTCCATCGCGTCGATCATGGCGACGCCGATGCGGTCCTTCACGCTGCTGATGGGATTGAAGAATTCGAGCTTGGCGAGGATGTCCGCCTTGGCTCCGCGCAGCTCGGGCAGCCGCTTGAGCCGCACCAGCGGCGTGTTGCCGATGGTCTCGGTGATGGAATCATAGACCCTGCCCCGGCCCACGAGGGGCGCGGAGGACACGATCTTGGCGGCAGGTTGTGCCATGGGCGATCTCCTTCTTGTCTTGTCTCGTCTGCTCCGGGCGGGCCTCCCGGCGCGCCGCGCTGCGTCCGGCGCAAAAAGCGGGGCCTGTCCTCGCGGGTGGGGAACGCTCTACCTCGGGGGAACTCTCGAGCGCGGAAATAGAACCCTTTTCTGCCGCCGGGTCGATTCCGGCGTGAGTCCGGCCGGGCCGTCGCCGGCCCGGAGGCCGGACTCAGATGGCGAAGTCGATCCTCTCGTGCTCCGAGCCGTGCCCCTTGTCGTCGGCGGCACGGCAGAGGTCCTCGAGGGTCACGCCATCGAGGGCGGTGTCGAACGTGTCCTCGGCAGCGGCCACGGCGGGCTGGACCACTTCCGTCACCAGCGGCGGCAGGATGATCTCCTTTTCCTCCTCGGCGCCCTCGACCACCCGCACGATCTCGGCGACCGACACCCGGCGGCGTTCCCGCGCCAGCTCGTAGCCGCCGCGCGGGCCCCGCACGCCCTTGAGGACGCCGGCATGGACAAGCGCCTGCAGCACCGGCTCCAGCCGGCGGGGGGGAAGCCCGTGGCGGGCGGCCAGCGCCTTGGCGGCAACCGGAGCGCCACGGGCGTGGACGGCCACATCCACCACGGCGGCGATGGCGAGGAGGCTCTTGTCGGAAAGGCGCGGCATCGGAGGGACGGCTTCCTTTAAGGGCGGGCGTCTCGAAAGGTGAAACTGCTCCCAGCCGTCCACCGACGGCTAAATCACGTGGAACCGAGGCCTGTGGATCCAAAACCACCGGAACCGCGTGCAGTTTCGCTCAATTCTCCGATTTCTTCCAGCATTATTTGAACGACCGGCGCCACGACGAGCTGCGCGATCCGCATGCCGCGGCTGATTTCCAGGGGCTCGCGGCCGTGGTTGACGAGCAGGACGGCGATCTCCCCCCGGTAGTCGCAATCCACGGTGCCCGGTGCATTCAACACGGTGACGCCGTGGTTCTTGGCGAGGCCCGAGCGCGGCCGCACCTGCGCCTCGTAGCCGTCAGGCAAGGCGATGGCGAAGCCGGTGGGAATGGCGGCCCGCGCGCCCGGCGCCAGCAGGAGCGGCGCGTCGGCCGGCAGGGCGCAGGCGAGGTCCATGCCGGCGGCGCCGGGGGTGGCATAAGCGGGCAGGGGGAGGCCTGCGGCGTGTGGCAGGCGCTGGATCTTCACAGGGGGCGTTGTCACGGATGGGTTCCCGAAAGTTCGGCGGCGATGCGGGCGACGAGGTGGCGGGCGACCTCGGCCTTGGTGGCCGAGGGCCAATCCTCCACGCCGCCGGCGGTGACGAGGTGCACGGTGTTGCTGTCGCCGCCCATGATGCCGGTGGCGGGGGACACGTCGTTGGCGACGATCCAGTCGCAGCCCTTGCGCAGGCGCTTGTCGCGGGCATGGGCCACCACCTGCTCGGTCTCCGCCGCGAAGCCGATCACCAGACGCGGACGCAGGGTGTGGTGGCGCGAGACCGAGGCGAGGATGTCGGGATTCTCCACCAGCGTCAGGGTGGGCGCGCCGCCGCCGTCCTTCTTGATCTTTTGCTCCGACGCGTCGGCCACCCGCCAGTCGGCGACCGCCGCGGCGAAGACGGCGGCGTCCACCGGCAGGTTCTCTTCCACGGCGGCCAGCATGTCGCGGGCGCTCTCCACGTGGATCACGCGCACGCCCGCGGGGTCCGCTGCCTCGGCCGGGCCGGAGACCAGCACCACCTCGGCGCCGGCGGCGCGGGCGGCGGCGGCGATCGCATGGCCCTGCTTGCCGGAGGAGCGATTGGCGATGTAGCGCACCGGATCGATGGGCTCGTGGGTCGGGCCCGAGGTGACGAGGATGCGGCGGCCCGCGAGCAGCCGCGACGCGCCGTCGTCGAAATGCGCCTCGATGGCGGCGAGAATCTCCATCGGCTCCGCCATGCGGCCCTCGCCGAACTCGCCGCGCTCGGCCATGGCTCCCGAATTGGGGCCGACCACGGAAACCCCGTCCGCTTTGAGCTGGGCGACGTTGCGGCGTGTGGCGGGGTGCGCCCACATGCGCGGGTTCATGGCGGGGGCAACCAGCACCGGCTTGTCGGTGGCGAGAAGGCAGGTGGTGGCGAGGTCATCGGCGAGACCGTGCGCCATGCGGGCGAGAAGATCGGCGGTGGCCGGCGCCACCACGAGGAGGTCCGCCTCCCGCGACAGCCGGATATGGCCGATGTCGTGCTCCGCCGTCAGATCGAACAAGTCGGTGAACACCCGCTCGCCGGTGATGGCCCCGACCGACAGGGGTGTCACGAATCGCCCCGCCGCCTCGGTCATGATGGCGCGGACCGTGGCGCCGCGCTCCTTGAGGCGGCGCGCCAGATCGAGGCACTTATATGCGGCAATACCCCCTCCGATGAGGAGGAGGATGCGCTTGTCCTTCAGCATCGGCGGCTCCATTGCGTCGTCCCGCCGCAGTACAGCACGCAATGGCCGCCATGCAACGCGTCCGCCTTGGAATGCCGGCCAGATCGTACTCGCGGTATACGGAATTCCGTAGTGCATCCCAGAGTAGTTCCGAGGTGTATCGGTATCCGGCGATTGCATTGCCGGACCCCATGAATTGTCGAGCTGTCCGGCCGCCAAGAAACGTTCGAAGAAAATCGTGGCCAGCGATACGATTACGCCCCGGCCGCGCGCCTCGCGTGCTGGCGCAGGGCGGGAATGACCATTAGAATCCGTCTCATGAGAGGTATCACGGGGCAGGTCGGGAACTCTGATGGGCTCGGAGGCGCTGAGGACGTTCGTCTCAGCGCGTTCGGCGGCGAATTCGTCGACAAGGCCACGGAGCAGCGGTTCCGTGTGGCCTGCCTGGAAGAGGCGCGGCGGCACGGGCGTTTCCTTTTCGCCGCCTCGGTCATCCTGAATGCCCTGTTCCTGATGAGCGACTGGCGATTCGCCGGGACTGCCCATTTCGTGGTGGCGGTGAGCGCGCGCTTCGCGGTGGTCGCGCTGTCGCTGCTCTGCCTGGTGGCGGTCCAGATCGCGACCACGCCCGGGCGTATGACCGCCATCTATCTCGTCTGGCTCTGGGGCATATCGGCGGCCATCGCGGTGCTGGTGAGTTCGCACAGCGACCTTGCCCTGTTCGTGGTGATGCTGCTGCCCACGGTCTTCTATCTGGCCGTCCCCATACCCTTCGGCTGGCTGGTCTCGGGAGGCTTCGGGGCGAGCGCCCTGTTGCTCTACGGCTATCTCGACCGGTCGGCGGGCTGGCAGGTGGGGGTGGGCCTCGCCCTCGCGGTCGCCGTGCTCAACACCATGCTGGCGCTCATCGCCGCCCGCGCCAACCGCACGGAGCGGCGCTTCTGGTCGGTGGTGCGGGCTGAGCGGGAGGCCAACGAGAAGCTGCGCGCCAGCGAGGACATCCTGGAGAACACCTTCCAGGCCGTGCCGATTCCGCTGGTCGTGGCGCGGCTGGAGGACGGCCGGCACATCAAGTCCAACGAGGCCGCGCGCCGCTTCTATGGCGGGACGCTCGATCTGCCCGATGCCGGGGGCCTGTGCGAGGCGAGCCTCGGCGGGGAGGGGGGCCTGTCGCTTCGCGATCGCCTGCGCCGCGACGGCATCGCCACCGAGTTCGAGACCACGGTGACGCTCGCCGACGGCGAGGAGCGGCAGGTCGTGATGGCGGCCGCGGTGACGCGCTCCGGCCCCTCGCCCAATCTCGTCGCCGCTTTGGTTGATGTCACCGACCGCCGCGCCGCCGAGCGCCGGGCCCGCTATGCGGCCAGCCACGATGCCCTCACCGGCCTGCCCAACCGCTCCGCCTTCCACGAGGGGCTGGAAGCCGCGCTGGCCCGTCGGAAGCCGGGGCAGGGCATCTGCGTGCTGCTCCTGGATCTCGACGGACTCAAGGACGTCAATGACACCCTGGGCCACGATGCCGGCGACGCCGTGCTGATGGAGACGGCGCACCGGCTCGATGCCCTCGTCGACCAGCCGGCCCTCATCGCCCGGCTCGGCGGCGACGAATTCGTCTGCGCCATCGAGGGGCCGGACCCCATTGGGCTCGGCCGGCGTGTCGCCCAGAGCATTCTCGCCGAGCTGCGTCGGCCGCTGCTGCATGCCGGCCGCCACTTTTCCACCCGCGCGAGCGTTGGCATCGCCGTGTGTCCCGAGCACGATTGCTCGTATGGCGAGCTGATGAAGGACGCCGACCTCGCCCTCTATGCCGCCAAGCAGCAGGGCCGCAACCGCGTGGTCGTCTACGCGCCGGCCATGCGCCAGGCGGTGCTGGAGCGGGTGGCGCTGAACCGGGCGATGATCGGCGCCCTCGCCGACGACGAGATCGTGCCTTACTACCAGCCCAAGGTGTCGCTCGTGACCGGGCAGCTCGCCGGGGTGGAGGCGCTGGTGCGCTGGCGGCGCTCGCCGCACAGCATCCTCTCGCCCTCGGCCTTCGAGGCGGCGCTGTCGGATCCCGAACTCGCGGTGCTGATCGGCGAACGCATGGTCCGCCGGGTGGCGAGCGACGTGCGCGGCTGGATCGAGCTCGGCTACGACTGCGGCCGCGTCGCCATCAATCTCGCGCCCGCCCAGTTCACCAACCGCGACCTCGCGCCCACTTTGCTGCGCCAGTTCCACGCCGCGGGCGTGGAGCCGTCGCATTTCGACGTGGAGATCACCGAGACCGTCTTCCTCGGCCGCAGCTCCGACCACGTGGCGCCGATTCTCGACGAACTGAACCGCGCGGGCGTGCGGGTGGCCCTCGACGATTTCGGCACGGGCTATGCCGGCCTCATCCACCTCAAGCAATTGCCCATCGACACCATCAAGATCGACCAGAGCTTCGTGAAGGACATCGAACGCGATGCCTTCGACACCGCCATCGTCTGCGCGGTGATCGAGCTCGGCCGCAAGCTCGGCATGCGGGTGGTGGCGGAGGGGCTGGAGACGGCGGGACAGGCCCGGTTCCTGCGCGACAATGGCTGCGAGCTGGCGCAGGGATTCCTCTTCTTCCGCCCCCTGGCCGCACCGGAGATGACGGACCTGCTGCGGGCCGAGCGCCCGGACACCGCCGCCGCGCGCCTCGCTTTGTTCGAGGCGAACTGAACGCGCCGGCGAACGGAAGGGAACGCCGTACCCGCGTCCTCTTCGCTGCACTGCGAAAGGCAGTGTGCGGAAAGTTGCGGCAAGAAGAGTCGGGATGATTTCGCAGCGCGAAATCTTTTTGCCGGCGAGACGGCCAATTCGTCCCTTCTCTGACAAGCGGATGCCCAACTCACGCCGGAAATGGCCAAGTTGTCGCAGCAAAGACGACAATTGGTCAGCAGGTGCTCAAACAAGCATCAAATCTTGCCCTCACCTTGGGCACGACATGAGAATGAAACTAAATCAAAGTGTCGCTAATCAGACAAAAATGGGTGGGGACGGTGCCTGGGGTGATGGAGAGAGCACCATGGTTCAGCAGGAAGCGTTGCAAATCGAGCGCGAGCAGCCTCGATCTCATGTGCCCCTCGTTTCACTGAGCGACGTGGCTCTGACCGGGATCTACGAGATCTCGAAGATTCTGACGGCCCCGAATCGTCTCGAAACCACGCTGTCGAGCGTGGTTAATCTTCTGTCGTCCTTCATGCAGATGCGCCATGGCGTGATTTCGCTGCTCGAAGACGACGGCATTCCCGACATCACTGTCGGCGGCGGCTGGAACGAAGGCACCGATGCGCGCTACCGCGCGCGCCTGCCGGAGAAGGCCATCGGACAGGTGATCGCGACCGCCGTGCCGCTGATCGCCGAGAATGTCGCCTCCCATCCCGCTTTCAGCGAGGCGGACGCGCAGGCGCTCGGCGCCAGCGAAGACTCGCGCGTGTCCTTCATCGGCGTGCCGATCCGCGTGGCGTCCCGGGTCATCGGCACGCTCACCATCGACCGCGTGTGGGACGGCCGCTCCGTGTTCCGGCTCGATTCCGACGTGCGCTTCCTCACCATGGTGGCGAACCTCATCGGCCAGACGGTTCAGCTCCATCGCGTCGTCTCGCGCGACCGCGAGCGGCTGATGGCGGAAAGCGGACGCCTGCAGAAGGAGCTGTCGGAGCTGAAGCCGACAAGCGCCGGCCGCGAGCGCAAGCGCGTCTATGTGGACGGCATCATCGGTGACAGCCGCGAGATCCGCGGGCTGCTCGACAAGATCATGATCGTCGCCAAGTCCCATTCGCCGGTGCTGCTGCGCGGGGAATCGGGCACCGGCAAGGAGCTGATCGCCAAAGCCATCCACGAGCTCTCGCCCCGCGCCAAGGGGCCGTTCATCAAGCTCAACTGCGCCGCTTTGCCCGAATCCGTTCTGGAATCCGAGCTGTTCGGCCACGAGAAGGGGGCCTTCACCGGCGCCGTCGGGGCGCGCAAGGGCCGCTTCGAGCTCGCCGACAAGGGCACGCTCTTCCTGGACGAGATCGGCGAGATCTCCCCCTCCTTCCAGGCGAAGCTGCTGCGCGTGCTGCAGGAGCAGGAATTCGAGCGGGTCGGCGGCAGCCACACGCTGAAGGTGAACGTGCGCGTCGTCGCCGCCACCAATAAGAACCTCGAAGAGGCGGTGGCCAAGAACGAGTTCCGCGCTGACCTCTATTACCGCATCAGCGTCATCCCGGTGATCGTGCCCTCCCTGCGCGACCGGCGCGGCGACATCCCGCTCCTGGCCAACGAGTTCCTCGACCGCTTCAATCGCGAGAACGGCCGCGACCTGCACTTCAATCAGGACGCCATGGACGTGCTGATGGGCTGCGGTTTCCCCGGCAATGTGCGCGAGCTGGAGAATTGCGTGCAGCGGACCGCCACCCTCGCGCAGGGCGGCTCCATCGTCGGCGACGACTTCGCCTGTCGTCATAACGAATGCCTGTCGGCGCTGCTGTGGCGCAGCCCGGCGGACGCGCCGCAGACGCGCCGGCCTATGGAAATCCCCCTGCCGGTGATGCCGCCCTTGTCCGCCATCAGCGGCGAGGCGGCCAACTCCAACACGGTGCCGCGCCTGCCGCCGCTGACCGTGCCGGTTCCCACACCCGCCCCCGCCGTGCCCGTGCGAGCCACGGTCCTGGACGAGGAAATGTCCGAGCGCGAGCGCCTGGTGGACGCTATGGAGCGGGCCGGCTGGGTTCAGGCCAAGGCCGCGCGACTGCTCGGCCTCACGCCCCGCCAGATCGGCTACGCCCTCAAGAAGCACGACATCGAGATCAAGCGCTTCTGATCGGCCCCGGCCGCCGTCTTTACACCTTTGGACCTTGAACCGAAACAAGCCCTCTCCGCCCTGCGGGGAGGGCTTTTTCGTGCCGGTTGGAAGCGGCCGCCGATCAGGCCCGGCGCCCTGGACACGGACGCGCGCGCTGTCGCACTTGCGACACCTTGTCGGGTGAACGACAGCGGCCCGCGAGTCTGACCCGTAAGAATAACAATTAAAAATCAAGCTCTTGCCCGATGGCACGGTGCTTGAAAGAGGGTCTGCGCCTGCCAATCTGCACAGTGCGGAGCTAGCCCATGGCCTACAAGATCGTCGCGTCCCAGTGCACCGTCTGCGGTGCCTGTGAGTTCGAGTGCCCGAATGCTGCCATCAGCCTCAAGCGGGACATGTATGTGATCGACCCCAAGAAGTGCACGGAGTGCGAAGGGCATTTCGACAAGCCCCAGTGCGCCGTGGTCTGCCCGGTGGAGAATACCTGCGTCCCGGCATGACACCCGGCGGCGCCCGCCGTTTGCAGGCCTGGGGCCGTGCCTGAGGGTGCGGCGGGAGGGCCCGCTCCGGCGGCGCCGCGGTGGGGATGCCGGCCCGATCGGCTCCGCACGGACCCATCCTTGCTGGTCCCGGCGGGCATTCCCTCCACCGAATACGAGATCGGGGCCGTCCGGGCTCCGCTCCCAACCCCCCGCGCGCGGCGCCCGGCGCCGCAGCCTGACAGTTGAACGGAGGACCAGATGGCGGCCGTACAGGACACAGTCGAACAGGTTCGCTCCATCGACGTCGACCAGTACAAATACGGATTCGAGACCAATATCGAATCCGAGAAGGCGCCGAAGGGGCTCTCCGAAGAGGTGATCCGCTTCATCTCGGCCAAGAAGGAAGAGCCGGAGTGGATGCTGCAGTGGCGCCTCGACGCCTACGCCCGCTGGCTCACCATGCAGGAGCCGGAGTGGGCGCGCGTCAGCTACCCGCAGATCGACTTCCAGGACCTCTATTATTATTCGCAGCCCAAGAAGTTCAAGGCGCCGAAGTCGCTGGACGAGGTCGATCCGGAAATCCTGAAGACTTATGAAAAGCTCGGAATTCCGCTGCGCGAGCAGGTGATTCTCGCTGGCGTCGAGATCCCCGAGGGCGAGCGGCCGAAGATCGCCGTGGACGCGGTGTTCGACAGCGTCTCCGTGGCCACCACCTTCAAGGAGGAGCTGAAGGCCGCGGGCGTGATCTTCATGCCCATCTCCGAGGCCCTGCGCGAGCATCCAGATCTGGTGAAGCAGTATCTGGGCAGCGTGGTGCCGGCGACCGACAATTATTATGCGACGTTGAACCAGGCGGTGTTCTCGGACGGCTCGTTCGTCTACATCCCGCCGGGCGTGCGCTGCCCGATGGAACTGAGCACCTACTTCCGTATCAACGAGAAGAATACGGGACAGTTCGAGCGCACCCTCATCATCGCCGACAAGGGCTCCTACGTCTCCTATCTCGAAGGCTGCACCGCGCCCATGCGCGACGAGAACCAGCTGCACGCCGCCGTAGTGGAGCTGGTCGCCCTCGATGACGCCGAGATCAAGTATTCCACCGTCCAGAACTGGTACCCCGGCGATGCCGAGGGCAAGGGCGGCATCTACAATTTCGTGACCAAGCGCGGCGACTGCCGCGGCAAGAATTCCAAGATCTCCTGGACCCAGGTGGAAACCGGCTCGGCCATCACCTGGAAGTATCCGAGCTGCGTGCTGCGCGGCGAGGGCTCTTCCGGCGAGTTCTACTCCATCGCCATTTCAAACGGCCGCCAGCAGGTGGATTCCGGCACCAAGATGATCCATCTCGGCAAGAACACCACGAGCCGGATCATCTCCAAGGGCATCTCGGCCGGCAAGTCCAACAACACCTATCGCGGCCTCGTCTCGGCCCACCGCAAGGCGGCCGGGGCGCGCAACTTCACCAATTGTGACTCGCTCCTCATCGGCGACCTCTGCGGCGCACACACCGTGCCGTATATCGAGGCGAAAAACCCTACGGCGCAGTTCGAGCACGAGGCGACCACCTCGAAGATCTCGGAAGACATGCTGTTCTACTGCATGCAGCGCGGCCTCTCTCAGGAGGATGCCGTCGCGCTCGTGGTGAACGGCTTCGTCCGGGACGTGCTCCAGCAGCTTCCCATGGAGTTCGCCGTCGAGGCGCAGAAGCTCATCTCCATCAGCCTGGAAGGCAGCGTCGGCTGACGACGCCTTCCCTTCCTTGTGTTCAGGTCGCGTCGCCGGGCAACAATAACCAAAGGATCTTCACCATGGCTCCCCTTCTCGAAATCAAGGACCTCCATGCCGAGATCGCTGGGGGGCGCAAGATCATCAACGGGATGAACCTCACCATCAATCCCGGTGAGGTGCATGCCATCATGGGGCCGAACGGCGCCGGCAAGTCCACCCTCTCCTATGTCCTCTCCGGCAAGCCGGGCTACGAGATCACCGGCGGCGAGGTCATCTTCCGGGGCGTGAACCTGCTCGATCTGTCGCCCGACGAGCGTGCAGCGCAGGGCCTGTTCCTCTGCTTCCAGTATCCGCTGGAAATCCCCGGCGTCTCCAACATGGCGTTCCTGCACACGGCGGTGAACAGCCAGCGCAAGAAGCGCGGCGAGGTGGAGCTGACCTCGCCCGAACTGGTGCGCAAGGTGCGCGAGCTGGGCAAGACGCTTGGCATCGACGCCGACATGCTCAAGCGCCCGGTGAACGTGGGCTTCTCCGGCGGCGAGAAGAAGCGCAACGAGACCCTGCAGATGATGCTGCTGGAGCCCTATTTCTGCGTGCTGGACGAGGCGGATTCGGGCCTCGACATCGACGCGCTCAAGGTGGTCTCCAACGGCGTCAACGCGCTGCGCTCGCCGGAGCGTTCCATGCTGGTGATCACCCACTACCAGCGCCTGCTCGATTACATCGTGCCGGACGTGGTGCATGTGTTCAACGCCGGCCGCATCGTCCACACCGGCGGCAAGGAGCTGGCACTGGAACTCGAGGCCACCGGCTACGCCCAGTACCAGAGCGAGGCCGCGTGATGGCTTCCCCAGCTCCGGCAATCGTCCGCCCCACGAAGACCGGCGCCGAACTGGCGCTGGCCGAGACCTTCGCCGCCGTGCGCGCCAGCTTGCCCGGCGGTCCCGACGTGGCGGCCCAGCGTACTGCGGCCTTCGACACCTTCGCCGATGCGGGCCTGCCGCATCGGCGGGTCGAAAGCTGGAAATACACCGACCTGCGCGCCCTGATGCGCGATGCCAAGCCCCTCGCGCCGCTGCCGGACGCGGATGCCAAGGCGAAGGCCGTGGCCGCCGGAAGCCTGTTCTCGACGCTCGGCTTCCGCCGCCTCGTGGTGGTGAACGGCACCTTCGTGCCGGAGCTGTCGGACCTTTCGGATCTGGAGCCCGGCGTCACCATCGCCTCCATGGCGGATGCGCTGGCCGATCCGGCGGGCCTTCCCGCAAGCTACCTCGGCCGCACCGTTGCCTCGCCGGATGCCGTGCTCGCCCTCAACACCGCGCTCATGGGCGACGGCGTGGTGGTCCACGTTGCCGCCGGCGCGTCGATCCCGCGGCCGGTGGAACTGGTGTTCGTGACCACGGCCGAGACCCCGGTGGCCGCCTTCACGCGCTCGCTGGTGGTGGTGGAAGACGGCGCGAGCCTCTCCCTCGTCGAGAGTCACGAAGGACCTGCTGGCATCGCCTATCAGGTCAATACGGCGCTGGAGCTGGTGGTGGGCGCGGGCGCGACGTTCGAGCGCGTCAAGGTGACAACCGAAGGCAGCGACGCCGTGCATCTCGCCACGATGCTGGCGAAGGTGGGTGCCGACGCGCGCTTCTCCAACACCTTCTTCACCACCGGCGGCGCCGTGGTGCGCAACCAGCTTCTGCTGCATCTGGCGGGTGAGAATGTGAAGGCCCACATGGGCGGCGTGAGCCTGCTCGCGGGCAAGCAGCACGCCGACACCATGCTGTCGGTGGATCATGCGGCGCCGGCCGGCGAGAGCCGGGAATCCTTCCGCGCCGTGCTGGACGGCGCGTCGCAGGACATCTTCCAGGGCAAGATCGCCGTGCGCCAGGCGGCGCAGAAGACCGACGCCCGCATGCTCAGCCGCGCGCTGCTGCTGACCGAAACGGCGGAATCCTGCAACAAGCCGGAGCTGGAGATCTTCGCCGACGACGTGCAGTGCGGCCACGGCTGCACCACCGGCACGCTCGACCAGCAGATCAAGTTCTATCTCATGGCCCGCGGCATTCCCGCCAAGGAGGCCGAGGCGCTGCTCATCCAGGCCTTCGTCGGCGAGGTGATCGACGCCATCGGCGAGGACGGCATCCGCACCGCCCTCGCCGAGGCGACGCGCGCCTGGTTGTTGGGTCGGGAGTGAACCAATGACCGTCCCTCAGTCGGCCGCCCTTCACCCTGCGGTCTCGAACGGTTCCTACGATGTGATGCGCGTGCGCGAGGATTTTCCGATCCTCGACCTCAAGGTCAACGGCAAGCCGCTCGTCTATCTCGACAACGGCGCCTCGGCGCAGAAGCCGAAGGCGGTGCTCGACCGCATCCAGCAGGTCTACACGTCCGAATATGCCAACGTGCATCGTGGCCTGCACTATCTCGCCAATGCCGCGACCGAGGCCTATGAGGGCGGCCGCCACGCGGTGCAGCGCTTCCTCAACGCCGCGCGGCCGGAAGAGATCATCTTCACCCGCAGCGCCACGGAGGCGATCAACCTCGTGGCCGCCACCTTCGGCAAGGCCCGGATCAAGGAGGGCGACGAGATCGTCCTCTCCATCATGGAGCACCACGCCAATATCGTGCCGTGGCACTTCCTGCGGGAGAACCAGGGCGCGGTGCTGAAGTGGGCGCCGGTGGACGACGAGGGCAACTTCCTCCTCGACGAGTTCGAGAAGCTGCTCACGGACCGCACCAAGCTGGTGGCCATCACCCAGATGTCCAACGTGCTGGGCACCACCGTCCCGGTGAAGGAGGTGGTGAAGATCGCCCACGCGCGCGGCATTCCCGTGCTGGTGGACGGCTCCCAGGGCGCGGTCCACCTCGATGTGGACGTGCAGGACATCGACTGCGACTTCTACATCATCACCGGCCACAAGCTGTATGGCCCCACGGGCATCGGCGCGCTCTACGGCAAGTATGAGCATCTCGAGGCCATGCCGCCCTTCAACGGCGGCGGCGAGATGATCCGGGTGGTCCGGCAGGATTCCGTTACCTATGGCGACCCGCCCCACCGCTTCGAGGCCGGCACGCCGGCCATCGTGCAGGCCGCGGGGCTAGGTGCCGCGCTGGACTACATCCAGTCCATCGGCAAGGCGCGCATCCGTGCCCACGAGAACGAGCTGTGCCGCTATGCGCAGGAGCGGCTGGGCGAGCTGAACTCGGTGCGCATCATCGGCACGGCCAAGGAGAAGGGCGCCATCATCTCGTTCGAGATCGCCGGCGCCCATGCCCATGACTTCGCGACGCTCATCGACAATGACGGCATCGCGGTGCGTGCCGGCACCCATTGCGCCATGCCGCTCCTGGAGCGGTTCGGCGTCGCGGCCACCTGCCGCGCCTCGTTCGGCCTCTACAACACCCGCGAGGAAGTGGACCGCTTCGTCGCGGCGCTGAGCAAGGCGCAGGACCTGATCGGCTGAGGCCGGCGCCGTCGGGCGCAGGGCCTCCGCTTCACGGACAGCAACGGGTCGGCTTCGCCGGCCCGTTTTGCGTTGGGGGAGGCTCTCGTCGAGGGGCAAGGTCGAAAATGCGACATGCGGCCGGGAACGGCGATTGTCGGCTTTCGACAGGAGTGTGGGCGGGGCCGGCAGTGTCCTGTTTCAAACAGCCCTAAACTGGCATGTCGGCCGCCGAAACACCTGTGTCGGGTTCTGAACATGCCTGTATGACGTCAGCAACATGTTGATTTTAATAAATAAAATCTCCCAAAAATCGCTGGCATAGACGTTGCTAGATCACTGTCAGGCGCCAGGCTGCTGGCTGGTGGGCTCCGGAAGGGCCCCGTCCGCATCCGCGCCGGAGTGCAACGTCCCCGGGTCCGTCTGCGTGCCCCGCAGCGGTCCGGAGACCACCGAATCCTCGTTTGAAGGTTTCGAAGGAGAGCAAGATGGCTTCGCTGCGACAGATCGCGTTTTACGGCAAGGGTGGCATCGGCAAGTCCACCACGTCCCAGAACACGCTTGCGGCCCTGACCGAGCTTGGTCAGCGCATCCTCATCGTGGGCTGCGACCCGAAGGCGGACTCGACCCGCCTGATCCTGCACGCCAAGGCGCAGGACACCATCCTTTCGCTGGCCGCGAACGCGGGTTCGGTGGAAGACCTCGAGCTCGAGGACGTGATGAAGGTCGGCTACAACGACATCCGCTGCGTGGAGTCGGGTGGCCCGGAGCCGGGCGTCGGCTGCGCCGGCCGTGGCGTGATCACCTCGATCAACTTCCTTGAGGAGAACGGCGCCTACGAGGACATCGACTACGTGTCCTACGACGTGCTGGGCGACGTGGTGTGCGGCGGCTTCGCGATGCCGATCCGCGAGAACAAGGCTCAGGAAATCTACATCGTCATGTCCGGCGAGATGATGGCCATGTATGCGGCCAACAACATCTCCAAGGGCATCCTGAAGTATGCGAACTCCGGCGGCGTGCGCCTGGGCGGCCTGGTGTGCAACGAGCGCCAGACCGACAAGGAGTACGAGCTGGCGGAGTCCCTGGCGAAGAAGCTCGGCACGCAGCTGATCTACTTCGTGCCGCGCGACAACATCGTGCAGCACGCCGAGCTGCGCCGCATGACGGTGATCGAGTATGCGCCGGATTCCGCGCAGGCTCAGCACTACCGCAACCTCGCCACCAAGGTGCATGGCAACTCGGGCAACGGCATCATCCCGACCCCGATCACCATGGACGAGCTGGAAGACCTGCTCATGGAGCACGGCATCATGAAGGCCGTGGACGAGAGCCAGATCGGCAAGACCGCCGCCGAACTCGCCGTCGGCTGAAGCCGTCGCGTCGAGTGACACGGGGCCGGCCTCAATTGCGGGGCCGGCCTGCCAAACGGCAACCCAACGAGAGCGAGATTGCGAAATGAGCTTGGCCCAACCGCAAAGCGTTGCTGAAATCAAGGCGCGGAACAAGGAACTCATCGCGGAAGTCCTCAAGGTTTATCCCGAGAAGACCGCGAAGCGCCGCGCGAAGCACCTCAACGTCCACGAGTCCGGCAAGTCTGACTGCGGCGTGAAGTCGAACATCAAGTCCATCCCGGGCGTGATGACGATCCGCGGCTGCGCCTACGCCGGCTCCAAGGGCGTGGTGTGGGGTCCGATCAAGGACATGATCCACATCTCCCACGGCCCCGTGGGCTGCGGCCAGTACAGCTGGGCCGCCCGCCGCAACTACTATATCGGCACGACCGGCATCGACACCTTCGTGACGATGCAGTTCACCTCGGACTTCCAGGAAAAGGACATCGTCTTCGGCGGCGACAAGAAGCTTGCCAAGATCATGGACGAAATCCAGGAGCTGTTCCCGCTCAACAACGGCATCACCGTCCAGTCCGAGTGCCCGATCGGCCTCATCGGCGACGACATCGAGGCCGTGTCCAAGGCGAAGTCCAAGGAATACGACGGCAAGACCATCGTTCCGGTCCGCTGCGAAGGTTTCCGCGGCGTGTCGCAGTCCCTCGGCCACCACATCGCCAACGACGCGGTGCGTGACTGGGTGTTCGACAAGCTGGACCCGAACAAGGCGCCTCCGTTCGAGCCGTCGCCCTACGACGTCGCGATCATCGGCGACTACAACATCGGCGGCGATGCCTGGTCGTCCCGTATCCTCCTCGAGGAAATGGGCCTGCGCGTGATCGCCCAGTGGTCGGGCGACGGCTCGCTCGCCGAGCTCGAGAACACCCCCCGGGCGAAGCTGAACGTCCTGCACTGCTACCGCTCCATGAACTACATCTCCCGCCACATGGAAGAGAAGTTCGGGATCCCGTGGTGCGAGTACAACTTCTTCGGCCCCTCCAAGATCGCGGAGTCGCTGCGCAAGATCGCCGCTTACTTCGACGACAAGATCAAGGAAGGCGCCGAGCGCGTCATCGCCAAGTACGCGCCCCTCATGGACGCGGTGATCGCCAAGTATCGTCCGCGCCTCGAAGGCAAGACGGTCATGCTGTACGTGGGCGGCCTGCGTCCCCGTCACGTGATCGGGGCCTATGAGGACCTCGGCATGGAAGTGGTGGGCACGGGTTACGAGTTCGCCCACAACGACGACTATCAGCGCACCGCCCAGCACTACGTCAAGGATGGCACGCTCATCTATGACGACGTGACCGGCTACGAGTTCGAGAAGTTCGTCGAGAAGGTCCAGCCGGACCTGGTCGGCTCGGGCATCAAGGAAAAGTACGTCTTCCAGAAGATGGGCGTGCCGTTCCGCCAGATGCACTCCTGGGACTATTCCGGCCCGTACCACGGCTACGATGGCTTCGCCATCTTCGCCCGCGACATGGACATGGCCATCAATTCCCCCGTCTGGAAGATGACCAAGGCCCCGTGGAAGCAGGCTCCCGGCCAGGCGGGGCTGCTCGCCGCCGAGTGAGGCGGATTTTCGAGCGCCTGAACCAGAAGCCCCTCCCTTCGCGGGGAGGGGCACCCGGGACGGGCTCCCATATTTGACCCACATATTAGGGGTTCGAGATGCCACAGAATGCAGACAACGTGCTCGATCACTTCGAGCTGTTCCGCGGTCCCGAGTACCAGCAGATGCTGGCCAACAAGAAGAAGATGTTCGAGAACCCCCGCGATCCCGCCGAAGTCGAGCGCATTCGCGAGTGGGCCAAGACTCCCGAGTACAAGGAAAAGAACTTCGCCCGCGAGGCCCTGACGGTGAACCCGGCCAAGGCCTGCCAGCCGCTCGGCGCGGTGTTCGTGGCTGTCGGCTTCGAGCACACGATCCCGTTCGTGCACGGCTCCCAGGGCTGCGTCGCCTACTACCGTTCGCACCTGTCCCGTCACTTCAAGGAGCCCAGCTCCTGCGTGTCGTCTTCCATGACGGAAGATGCGGCGGTGTTCGGCGGCCTCAACAACATGATTGACGGCCTCGCCAACACCTACAACATGTACAAGCCCAAGATGATCGCGGTCTCCACCACCTGCATGGCGGAAGTGATCGGCGACGACCTGAACGCCTTCATCAAGACGGCGAAGGAAAAGGGCTCGGTCCCGCAGGAATACGACGTGCCCTTCGCGCACACCCCGGCCTTCGTCGGCAGCCATGTCACCGGCTACGACAACGCCATCAAGGGCGTGCTGGAGCACTTCTGGGACGGCAAGGCCGGCACCGCCCCCAAGCTGGTTCGCGAGCCGAACGAGAAGATCAACTTCATCGGCGGCTTCGATGGCTACACCGTCGGCAACCTGCGTGAAGTCAAGCGCATCTTCGGCCTGATGGGCGTGGACTACACCATCCTCGGCGACAATTCGGAAGTGTTCGACACGCCGACCGACGGCGAGTTCCGCATGTATGACGGCGGCACCACCCTGGAAGAGGCGGCCAACGCCGTCCACGCCAAGGCCACCATCTCCATGCAGGAATACTGCACCGAGAAGACCCTGCCGTTCATCGCCAACCACGGCCAGGAAGTCGTCGCCTTCAACCACCCCGTGGGCGTGAAGGGCACCGACGAATTCCTGATGGCGATCGCGCGGATCTCCGGCAAGGAAATCCCGGAAGAGCTCGCCAAGGAGCGCGGCCGCCTCGTCGACGCCATCGCCGACTCGAACGCCCACATCCACGGCAAGAAGTTCGCCATCTACGGCGATCCCGACCTCTGCCTGGGTCTCGCCAGCTTCCTGCTGGAACTCGGCGCCGAGCCCACCCACGTCCTTGCCACCAACGGCAACCAGAAGTGGGCGGACAAGGTCCAGAAGCTGTTCGATAGCTCGCCGTTCGGCCAGAACTGCAACGTCTATCCCGGCCGTGACCTCTGGCACATGCGCTCCCTGCTCTTCACCGAGCCGGTGGACTTCCTGATCGGCAACACCTACGGCAAGTATCTCGAGCGCGACACGGGCACCCCGCTGATCCGCATCGGCTTCCCGGTGTTCGACCGTCACCACCACCACCGTCGTCCGGTGTGGGGCTATCAGGGCGGCATGAACGTCCTGATCACCATCCTCGACAAGATCTTCGACACCATCGATCAGAACACGATCGTGCCCGCGAAGACCGACTATTCGTTCGACATCATCCGTTGATCGCATAGGTGAAATGTTCGATCCGGCCCGGGGCCCCGCCCGGGCCGGCCCGACAGGGAGAGTGAAGTCCGCCCCCGATGTGATGTTCGCGCCCGCGATCTTTGCACAGCCCGTCCGCCGAAGGAGAGATCCATGAGCTCGGTTTCCGCCACGATCCAGCAAGTGTTCAACGAGCCCGGCTGCGCGAAGAACCAGAACAAATCGGAAGCGGAAAAGAAGAAGGGGTGCACCAAGCAGCTCCAGCCCGGCGGCGCCGCCGGCGGCTGCGCCTTTGACGGCGCCAAGATCGCCCTTCAGCCGCTGACCGATGTCGCGCACCTGGTGCATGGCCCCATTGCCTGCGAGGGCAACAGCTGGGACAACCGCGGCGCGCGCTCCTCCGGCTCGCAGATCTGGCGCACTGGCTTCACCACCGACATCAACGAGACGGACGTGGTGTTCGGCGGCGAGAAGCGCCTGTTCAAGTCCATCAAGGAAATCATCGAGAAGTACAATCCGCCGGCCGTCTTCGTCTACCAGACATGCGTCCCCGCCATGATCGGCGACGACATCGACGCGGTCTGCAAGGCGGCGAAGGAGAAGTTCGGCACGCCGGTGATCCCGATCAATTCGCCCGGCTTCGTGGGCCCGAAGAACCTCGGTAACAAGCTGGCCGGCGAGGCCATCCTCGAGCATGTCATCGGCACCGAGGAGCCGGAATACACCACGCCCTACGACATCAACATCATCGGCGAATACAATCTTTCCGGCGAGCTGTGGCAGGTGAAGCCGCTGCTCGACGAGCTGGGCATCCGCATCCTCGCCTGCATCTCCGGCGACGGCCGCTACAAGGATGTGGCCTCCTCGCACCGCGCCAAGGCGGCGATGATGGTCTGCTCGAAGGCCATGATCAACGTGGCCCGCAAGATGGAGGAGCGCTACGACATCCCCTTCTTCGAAGGCTCCTTCTACGGCATCCAGGATTCCTCGGATTCGCTCCGCGAGATCGCCCGCATGCTCATCGAGCGCGGCGCCGATCCCGAGCTGATGGACCGCACCGAGGCGCTCATCGAGCGCGAGGAGGCGAAGGCTTGGGCGGCGATCGCCAAATTCAAGGATCGCTTCAAGGACAAGAAGGTTCTGCTCATCACCGGCGGCGTGAAGTCCTGGTCGGTGGTCGCGGCGCTGCAGGAAGCCGGCCTCGAGCTGGTCGGCACCTCCGTGAAGAAGTCCACCAAGGAGGACAAGGAGCGCATCAAGGAGCTCATGGGGCAGGACGCCCACATGATCGACGACATGACGCCCCGCGAAATGTACAAGATGCTGAAGGACGCGAAGGCGGACATCATGCTCTCGGGCGGCCGCTCGCAGTTCATCGCGCTCAAGGCCGCCATGCCCTGGCTCGACATCAACCAGGAGCGCCACCACGCCTATATGGGCTATATCGGCATGGTGAAGCTCGTGGAGGAGATCGACAAGGCGCTCTACAATCCCATCTGGGAGCAGGTGCGCAAGCCCGCCCCGTGGGACAACCCGGCCAACAACTGGCAGAACCGCGCCATCGCCCAGATGGAAGCCGAGGCCGCCGCCCTCGCCGCCGATCCGGTCGCCGCCGAGAAGGCTCGCCGCGCCAAGAAGATCTGCAACTGCAAGAGCGTGGACCTCGGCACCATCGAGGACGCCATCACGGCGCACAGCCTCACCACGGTCGAGGGCGTGAAGACCCACACCAACGCCTCCGGCGGCTGCGGCGCCTGCTCGGGCCGCATCGAGGACATCTTCGAGGCGCTCGGTGTCGCGGAGCCCGCGCCGGCTGATCCGGTGCTGGCCGAGGCCGCGCGCCGCGCCAAGAAGGTCTGCAACTGCAAGAGCGTCACCGTCGGCACCATCGAGGATGCGGTCGCCGCCGGCGCCTCCAACCTCGCCGAGGTGACCGCCCGCACTGAGGCCGGTTCCGGCTGCGGCAAGTGCGGTGAGCGCATCGAGGACATGCTGGACGAACTCGTCGCCCCGCTCGGCACACCGGCCGCTCTCGTGGCCGCCGAATAGGAGGGCGCGATGGCCAAGTTCGTCCAGGCGAAGAAGAGCTGCGCGGTCAACCCGCTGAAGATGAGCCAGCCCATCGGCGGCGCGCTCGCCTTCATGGGCCTTCGGGGCGCCATGCCGCTGCTGCACGGTTCGCAGGGCTGCACCTCATTCGGCCTCGTGCTGTTCGTGCGGCACTTCAAGGAGGCCATCCCGCTTCAGACCACGGCCATGAGCGAGGTGGCCACCGTGCTCGGCGGCTACGACAATGTCGAGCAGGCCATCCTCAATATCTACAATCGCACCAAGCCCGAGATCATCGGCATCTGCTCCACCGGCGTCACCGAGACCAAGGGCGACGACGTGGACGGCTACATCAAGCTGATACGCGAGAAGTATCCGCAGCTCGCCGACTTCCCGCTGGTCTATGTCTCGACCCCCGATTTCAAGGACGCCTTCCAGGACGGATGGGAGAAGACGGTCGCCAAGATCGTCGAGGTGCTGGTGAAGAAGCCCGAGCCGGACGCGCCCAAGAACCCCAAGCGCGTCAACGTGCTGCCCGGCTGCCACCTGCAGCCTGGCGACCTCGATGAGCTGCGCTGCATCCTGGAGGATTTCGGCCTTGAGCCGTCCTTCCTCCCGGACCTCGCCGGCTCGCTCGACGGACACATTCCCGACGACTTCACGCCCACCACCATCGGCGGTATCGGTGTGGATGAGGTCGCCACCATGGGCGAGGCGACCTGGACCATCGCCATCGGCAGCCAGATGAAGACGGCGGCCGAGGCGATGCAGAGGAAGACGGGCACGCCCTACCGGCTGTTCGAGCGCCTCTGCGGGCTCGGTCCGAACGACGAGTTCTTCATGTTTCTGAGCGAGATCTCGGGCCGCGAGGTGCCGCGCCGCTATCGCCGCCAGCGGGGCCAGCTGGTGGATGCCATGCTGGATGCGCACTTCCATCTCGGCGGTCGCAAGCTGGCCATCGGCGCGGAGCCGGATCTCCTGTTCGATGTCGCCTCGGCTTTGCACGAGATGGGCACGCACATCACCGCCGCCGTCACCACCACCCAGTCGCCGGTGTTCGAGAAGCTGCCCTGCGACGAGGTGCTGCTGGGCGATCTCGAGGATCTGGAGACGCTGGCGAAGGAGCGCGGCTGCGACCTGCTGCTCACCCATTCCCATGGGCGCCAGGCGGCGGACCGGCTGAACATTCCCTTCTATCGCATCGGAATTCCCATGTTCGATCGCATCGGCTCCGGCCACAAGATGACGGTCGGCTATCGCGGCACGCGCGACCTCATGTTCACGCTGGCCAATATGTGCATCGCCGACCACGAGCAGAACCACGACGCGACCCCCGACACGTGGAAGAACCCGTGGGACGGCGATGGCCACGGCCATGGCACTACCCATGTTGCCACCCCTGCCGGCGCGCCCGATCTCGGACCCGCACCCAGCACCGCCCACCACTGAAGTCCGCAAGGACCGAGACCGCGAGAGAGGCGAGCCTTCCATGAAAGTCGCATTCGCAACCCAGGATCTCAAAAGGGTCGATGCCCATTTCGGCTGGGCGAAGAACATTGCCATCTACGAGGTCGGCCCGGAGGGCCATCATTTCATCGAGGCCATCGAATTCGACGGCGACCTGAAGGAAGACGGCAACGAGGACAAGCTGGCGCCGAAGATCGATGCGATCAAGGATTGCACCATCCTCTATGTGGCCGCCATCGGCGGCTCCGGCGCCGCCCGCGTGGTCGCGAACAACATTCATCCCATGAAGGTCAGCCAGCCCGAGGAGATCTCCGATCTCATCGGCAAGCTGGAAGTCGTCCTTCAGGGCAACCCACCCCCGTGGCTGCGCAAGGTCATGTCGAAGGGCCAAGAGCGCACGTTCGATTTCGACGAGTGAGGGATAGTCATGGCCGAAGCAGCGCAAGTCATCGAGCCGACAGAGGCCGCTGACTCCCCGTTCATCAAGGAACTCATCAAGGTCTGGCGCGCCCAGGACACCCACGGCGCGTGGGAAGGCAAGGCCGATCTCGATCTGATCGCGCCCTACATCGTCGACAAGGAGGCGCGCCGCGCGCTCCCGCTCATCGGCGATCCCGACCCGGAGACCATCTGGCGCCTGGAGCTGTTCTTCAATGCGATCTGCCTGATGATCGAGAAGGAGACGCGGGTGATGATCTCGCCCATGCTCAAGATGAGCCATGAAGGCTTCGGCCGCATGGTGCTCATCGGCGGCCGGCTGATCGTCGTCAACAAGCAGCTGCGCGACGTGCACCGCTTCGGCTTCGACAATCTTGCGAAGCTCGCCGAAGAGGGCACCAAGTTCGTCCAGCAGGGCGTGGAGATGATCACCAAGTTCCCCGAAGTGGCGAAATACTGACCAGACCCAAGGTGCACCCATGAGCGACGTGGACGAACTCAAGGCCGAGATCAAGAAGCTGTCCGCCAAGGCGACACAGTCCAAAATGGACCTCCACGATCTGTCCGAAGAACTCCCGATCAACTGGGAGCAGATCATGGTTGTGGCCAAGAAGGCGCACGACGCCTTTGCCGAGCTTGAGAAGAAGCGCGCGGACTTGAAGGGACTCGAGGCCGCCTAACATTTTGGAAGGCGATTTTCAGATGTCTAACGAAACCAGGGATGGTCGAGCCTGGCAGCCAGACTACCTGCTCGACATCGACAAGGACAAGTGCATCGGCTGTGGCCGCTGCTACAAGGTCTGCGGCCGCGACGTCATGACCCTCAAGGGCATCAACGAGGACGGCGACATCGTCTCCCTCGATGATGACGAGGACGATGAGGTCGAGAAGAAGGTGATGGTGATGAACGACATGGGCGCCTGCATCGGTTGCGGTGCGTGCGCGCGTGTCTGCCCCGCCAATTGCCAGATCCACGGCCTGGAGAAGGCCGCCGCCTGAGGCGGCTGCGCCCGAGCGCGGGCCTTTTCGGCCCGCGCGTGTCGCTCAAGGAGTGCCGCCATGCGCGCCGAAGAGGTCTATGACTGGTTGATCGCGTCATCGTCCTCCTCTGCTGCGGACGCGTTCGATGTTCACGTGGCGGCCTCCATTATCGGCCTCGCCTTCGCCGAGGCGGAGGAGGAGGGGCGGGACCGGCTCGATGCGGTCGGCCTCGATCGTGCGGCCTTCCTCGACCTCGCCGCCATCCTGTTCCCGGCCTGTGCCCCGGTGCTGGCTGCGCAGGTCGATCCGCGGGCGATCGAGGTGACGCCCGAAGAGCAGTCGGTGCGCGACATTCTCGGCATCTATTCTTCCGATGCCGGCCGGCTGCAGACCCATTTCATTGCCATGATCTCCCGGCGCTGCCAGTCTCCCCACCATCTGTGGCAGGACCTGGGGCTGAGGAGCCGCGCCGAGCTGCGGGAATTGATGACCCGGCGCTTCGCCCCGCTCGCCCGCAAGAACAGCCAGGATATGAAGTGGAAGAAGTTCCTCTACCGCATGGTCTGCGGGTCTGAGGGCTTCACGCTGTGCGCGGCGCCCGTGTGCTCGGATTGCGATGAATTCCACATCTGTTTCGGCGCGGAGGACGGGGAATCCCGCCTCGCGCGCAATGCACGAGCCGTGGCCGCGAACGGCAATGAGCCGATCGCGCTGCCCGAGGCCGCGGAATAGGGTGCTCTCACAGGCATCGAAATGACGAAAGGGCCCCGGCATGCCAGGGCCCTTTCGTCTTCATCCGATCCGTGTTCACCGACACCCAGGCCTTGCGGCCGCCCGGAAGCGCCGGCGTCTCAGCCTTTCACTCGATGCCTTCGCTGCGGGCCCGCCACATCATGGCGATGCGGAAGCGCTCGTTGATGGCGGCGGGGCTGGCGAGGATCTCCGCCTCGGCCTTCTTGAAGGCCGCCTCCACCGCTTCCGCCTCTTCCTTGGTGAGCGTCACCCGACCCGCGATGTGGGTCGCTTCGGGGTGCACCTCCCAGATCTTGCGGCGGTTGGGGTGCATCTTGACCTCGGTGAGGTCGAAGGCTTCGAGCTGGCCGTCGAACAGGATCGCGAGGCCGGAGACCTCGAGCTTGCGGCCGTCGGAAGTGGTCTTGATCAGCGTGGTCGCCATGTTGTTCTCCCGTTGGCTTTCACCGGTGTGTCATCTGCGCGCGGCGTGCGCCTCAGCCTTCCGGCGATGCGAGCCAGCTGTAGCCGCCCTGATCCCAGAGCTGAGCCAGGACCTGGTCCGAACTCCAGCCCGGATACTGCGACCGGACCGTTTCATAGTCGCCGCGGAACCGCTCCGCGTCCTCTCCGGAAATGTCCGCAACCATGCCGTCCGGCTTGAAGCGCAGGACGAAATGGGTCTGGTCGTCGGCACCGTGCAGCGTGAATTCGTCGCCGTCGCCGAGGAGCGTGAGGTCGTCGGTGGCCATGGTGCGCTCCCGCTCAGGCCGCCGCCGCGATGGGCGTCTCGTCCTTCAGGCCCCATTCGGCCCACGAGCCGTCGTAGAGCGCGACGTCCGTCTTGCCGATGAGGTAGAGGGCGAGCATGACCACGCAGGCGATGGTGCCGGAGGCGCAGCTGACGACGATGGGCTTCGCCAGATCGACGCCGGCGGCAGCGAGACGCGCCTTGATGGCGTCGGGCTGAACCAGTTCCCCGCTCTCCTCGACGATCAGGTCGCCCCAGGGCAGGTTGATGGCGCCGGGGATGTGGCCCTTCTTCTTCGCCGGGAAGACGTCGTCCTGGCTGCCGGCGAATTTGGCGGGGCCGCGCGCGTCGATCACCTGCTCCGCGCCGGAGGCGACATTGGCCAGCATCTGGTCCAGCGAGCGCACGAGGGCCGGATTGAGACTTGCGGTGAAGGTCTTGGGCTCGGGCCGCACCGGCGACATGTCGGAGGGGAGCTTCTCCTTCACCCATTTGCCGTAGCCGCCGTCGAGCATGGCCACCTCCTGATAGCCGAAGATGCGGAACATCCACCACACGCGGGCAGCGGCCGCGCCGCCGCACATGCGGTCGTAGACGATCACCTTGTCGCCGTCGCCGATGCCCAGCAGGCCCACCTTCTTGGCGAACTCCGCCGCCGGCGGCAGCATGTGGGGGAGGGGATTGGTCTTGTCGGCCACGGCGTCGATGTCGAAATGCACCGAGCCCGGCAGATGGCGGCCGCGATACTGGGTGCGGCCGTCCATGTTGGAGCTTTCATGCAGCCAGGTGCAGTCCAGAATCTTCACGTCCGGGGCCGACAGATGGTCCGCTAGCCATTGGGTGCTCACCAGCGGTCCGGGAAGAACGGTGGACATGACGCAAGGCTCTCCTGTGGCTGTGGGGCGGTGTTGGGGCGACGTCGCTTTGGGTGCAGTCGCGTCCCGGGGCGGGGTGCCCCGGGACGGCGTCGGGTGGGGGCTCAGCGCACCTTGGGCAGGCTGTAGCCGGGACGCGGATGGGCGTCGTAATAATCGGGGCGCTCGGGCCAGCCGCCCTCGGGATTGAAGGTGAACTTGACCACCTTCACCGGCGCGCCAGGCGAGCAGGACACTTCGGCGAGCTTGATCTCGCGCGTGCCCGGACCGACCGAGAAGTCCGCGACGGTCTTGCCGTCGGCGGTCACGGCACGGGCGAAGCCGGGGGTGCCCACCTCGCCCGCCTTCACCGCCGCATCCACGAAGCTCGGCACTTCCGAGCCGTCTTCCGAGGGGGTCGCGAAGGCCGGGGTGGCGAAGGTGAAGGCCGCGAGCTTGCCGCTGCGGTCCACCGGATGGTCGGCATTCACGGGCCGGGCGACGGAATAGAAGGTGAGGGTGCCGCCGGCGAGGGCAGCCTTGATATCGTCAAGGGAGGACGAGGCGAATTCGGACGCGACGAGCATTTCCAATCTCCGGGGCACTATCGGTCAAACGAACTGTCCGCTGACGGGATCAAGTTTCGTGCCAGCCGCCGCGAGGGCCGGCGCCATGACTTCGGCTTGTCTTGTGAACGTGCTGGAAGTCTTGCGCCGATGCGGGTTCGCGGCCGTGGACGGACCGAAAGACGGCGGATCGCCCGGAGGTAAAGGCGGGCGTCGTGTCGGAAATCCGTCGCACCACGCGGGAAATGCGACGCTGCCGAGGTGGGCGATCCCACAGGGCGAGGCCCAAAGCCGACCGTGCGCGCCGTCGCAGGGCGTGGGAAATGCCCGCAAGGCCATATTTCCCGGAACTGTGCGCGAATCTTGCAAGGGCTCCAATCAGCAAGATTTGCGAGGACTGTTCCATGCTGGATACGGCGATCATCGGCGGAGGGCTCTGCGGCCTCGCGCTGGCGCGGCAGTTCAAGAAACAGGAGCGCAGCTTCACCCTGTTCGAGGCGCGCCCCCGGCTCGGCGGTCGCATCCTCTCGGCCGTGGCCTCCAGTAACGGCGCGGCCTTCGATCTCGGTCCCACCTGGTTCTGGCCCGACACCCAGCCGCTCATTGCCGCCTTCGTCGCGGAACTCGGCCTCGCGTCGTTCCCCCAGCATGACGAAGGCACGGTGCTGCACCTCACCGAGGCGGACAAGAACCCCCAGGGCTTCGCGCAGGAGGTGCATGGCGGCGCGCGGCGGGTCGCCGGCGGCATGGCGCGTCTGGTGTCGGTTCTCGCCGAAAGCATCGGCGAGGATCGCCTGCGCCTCAACCACGTGCTCCACAGCGTGGAGGACAAGGGCGACCATGTGGTCCTGACCTTCCGGGTGGACGACGCCTTCTTCATCGTCGAGGCGCGCCACGTGGTGGTGGCGCTGCCGCCGCGCCTCGTCGCGGAGACGGTGCGCTTCATCCCGGAACTCGACAGCGCGACCTTCGACGCCATGGGTGCCGCGCCCACCTGGATGGCGCAGCAGGCCAAGGTGGTGATGGCCTATCCCTCCGCCTTCTGGCGGGTCGCCGGCCAGTCTGGCAACGCCTTTGTCACCCACGAGCAGGCGGTGGTCGGCGAGATCTTCGACGCCTGCGACGTCACCGGCGCCAAGGCGGCCCTCGGCGGCTTCCTGAGCTTTCCCCCCGATCTGCGCGAAGCCTTCGCCGACGGCCTGTCCATGCTGATGGACAGCCAGATGGTGCAGGTGTTCGGCTCGGCGGCGGAAGGCGGTGAGCAACTCTATCAGGACTGGGCCGGCGAGGCCTTCACCTGCTCGGCCCGCGACAAGGCGGAGCCGAGGGGCGAGCACGTGGCCTTCTCCAATCCCCTGCTGCGGCGGCCACTGTGGGACGGGCGGCTGCATCTCGGCAGCTCCGAGACGGCGACGCAGGGGGCAGGCTACCTGGAAGGCGCGCTGGAGGCGGCGCGACGCATCGACCGTGCCCTGTCGCGCGAGCGGGCGGAGGAGACGGGAGCCGTCATTCCCGAGGGCCTGCCGGTGAATGCCGCCAGCCTCGCCCGCTTCGCCAACTGGGTCGCCGGGCAGAACGATGCGGCGTTCGAGGCCTATCGCATCCGCCTCAACCGGGCGCTCGCCAGCCAGGACCGCGAGCAGCTCACCCAGAGGGCGATGCTGGGCGCCATCGAGGACATCTACGAGCGCGCGGCGGATCTCATCGAGACGCTGCCCTTCGACATGAGCGACGTGCCGGTGGAGAAGGGCCGCTCCGCGCTGATGGGCGACGTGCAGCTGCCGTTCCGCGACTTCATCCAGACGCTGCTCGACGATGTTGTCGCGTTCAACCGCACCTCCTGTGCGCTTTCCAACTTCCCCGGAGAGCATCACCTCTCGCGCGATTATGTGCAGACCATCCTGCGCGACGTCGCCGCCGCCTGGCGGGACTTCTGCCTCGCCGCCAACCGGCGCCTGCTGGCCAAGGCCGAGGCCGGCGCTCCCCTGACCCCCGGTGCCGGCAGCGGCCCGGTCCTGACGCGTGCATCGTGAACGAGGATAAGATGGAACCGACCGTCATCGACAACGAAGCCCCCCAGGATGCCCTCCCGGACGAGGCGGCCGCCGTCGCCTACGTCATCTGCTCCATGAGCGACATCCCCAGCCAGCGGGCCCGGGGTTTCGAGCTGATGCAGGTGGCGGAGGATGGCTCCGAGCAGCCGTTCAAGATCGTGGTTGTGCGGTGGGGCCGGCAGGTGTTCGGCTACATCAACCGCTGCCCGCACGACCAGGTGCAGCTGGACTGGGAACGCAACCAGTTCCTCGATCCCAACGGCATCCGCCTGATGTGTGGAAAACACGGCGCCCTGTTCGAGCTCGGCACCGGCGTCTGCCTGGAAGGGCCGTGCAAGGGCAAGAGCCTCATCCCGGTGGCCCTTACCGTGCTCGACAACGACATCTGCGTGACCGGCGTGACGCTGGCCGAGGAGGCGGATGACGACGAGGAGGAGATCACCTCCTGCTCGGACGAGGGCGGCGGCGTCTGAGCGGTGCGCACCTTATGGGAATAAAAATGGCCGGGCTTGCCCGGCCATTTTTTGTGTCGCGATGTGCTGACGGAGACGGCCCGGCGTGCCACCCGGTCCTGCCGGGCGGCACGGGGCGCTGGCCCCGGATCAGACCGGGCGGTTCTCGTTGCGGTTCTTCACCGGCTCCATGATGGAGACGCCCTTTTCATAGGTGATGATCTCGTAGTCCTCGTGCCACGCCGCGGCGGCGTCGAGCACCACGTCGGTCTTGCCACCCGTGTCCATCTTCTTGATGTCGTTCTTGTCGATGGAGAGGAGGTCGGTCATCTCCTTCCACACGGTGCTCTCGTCGCAGGGCAGGACGTAGAAGGTCTTGCCGTTGTGGGTGACGCGATACTTCGCCAGCAGGTCGATGTTGTTGCAGAACAGGAAATACTTTCCGTCGGGCGCCAGCGCGTCGCCGAGCACGTCGACCACGTCGGAGAGGAAGGCGAAATTCTGCAGGTAGCCGGCGAGCACCGGGATGGTGGACTTGCCCTCCTCGGCGAAGGTCAGCACCTGCTCCATGGTGTACTCCGGCGGGCGCTTCTCGTCCGCGACCTGCTGCTGGAACTTCAGCGCAATGTCGCCGCGGAAATCGAAGCGGCCGGGCTTGGTGGGCTGCTTGAGCACGGCATTCAGGAGTCGCCCCTCTTTATCCAGCCGGCCCAGGGGGGTGTTCTCGATCGCGGTCATCAAAAAGGTCTCCGGTTCAGCACACGACTGTTCAGACGGGTCTTGGGTTCAACACGGGCGCGAGCCGCGCTCGTCCCGGACAGGAGCGCCCGGGAGAGAGTGCCGCCCTCCGCCGAATGCCGTTCGGCGGGCCACCCGCGCAGGGGCAGGCGCTGCGCTTCATGCAAGCCCTTTGCCGCTTCGCCTGACGGGCGAGGCGAAACCCGCCGCCAGCGACAATCGGCCCCGTGCGGGCACCGGCCGAGGGCTGCCGGCAAGGCGCGGGAAGCCCGCAGGGGCACGGAAACGCGGGGCTCGCCTGGCCTCGCGGCGGGGTGCGCCTCGCCATTCCGGCGCGCCACGCGGGGGCGGCGGGAGTGGTCCGTGCCCATGTCCGAAACCGGACACGCGTCGCAAAGGCAACAGCTTCGATCCTGAAAATCGAAAGAAATCAGCCCGTTGCTGTCTGGCACGAGGCTTGCTGCTGTCCCGGCAGACCAGTCTTTCAAGCGAAGGTCGAGCAATGATCAATTTGACCGACAGCGCACTTCATGCGGTCCGCGACGCGATCCATGATGCCGATCAGCCCGTCAGCGGCCTGCGCATCATGGTCGAGACCGGCGGCTGCGCCGGCTACCAGTACAAGATGGGCCTCGTCACCGATGCCGAGCCCGACGACACCGTGGTGGAGCGCGAGGGCGTGCGCGTCTTCGTCGATAACAAGAGCCACGAGCTGCTCGCCGGCACCACCATCGACTTCGTGGTGGCCCTGGAAGGCTCCGGCTTCACCTTCGAGAATCCGAACGCCACCTCCAGCTGCTCCTGCGGCAAATCCTTCGGCTGACCGCCATCCGCGCGCCGTCCTCTGATGGGCGGCAGAACAGAGAACACAGAGAGGATATTGCGATGTTGGCCGAGACCGAAGCGCCCGCCCCGCTGAGCCGTGAAGCCCACCGCGAGGCGATCATCCGCGAGGTGATCGAGGAGATCCGCCCCAACCTCATCCGCGACGGCGGCGATTGCGAGCTGGTGGAAATCGACGGCACCAAGGTCATGGTCAAGATGACCGGCGCCTGCGTCTTCTGCAAACTGGCGAGCGAGACCATCGAGGGCATCCAGTCCAAGATCGTGGAGCGCCTCGGCGAGCTGATCCGGCTGATCCCCGTCGCCGGCGCGCAGAACAAGCCGCTGGTGAGCCTGAAGGGCCCCGGCCCGGCGCTTTCCGCTGCGCCCAAGCCCGCTGCCCCCAAGCCCGCCGCGGCTGCCCCGGCCGTTCCGGCGCCGGCGGCGCCGTCTCCCATCCGCTGACGGCCTGCCACACAGCAAGACGCCGCAGCCGACCCGAGGGGTGAGCGCCGTGCGCCCGGTCTATCTCGACAACAACGCGACGACGCGCACCGACCCTGCCGTCGTCGCGGCAATGCTGCCGTTCTTCTCGGAGCATTTCGGCAACGCCTCGTCCACCCACGCCTTCGGCGAGCATGTGGGCGAGGCGCTGAAGAAGGCCCGCAAGCAGTTGCAGGCCCTTCTCGGTGCCCAGTTCGACCACGAGATCATCTACACCTCGGGCGGAACGGAATCCGACAACGCCGCCATCCTCTCCGCGCTGGAGACCCAGGAGGGGCGGGACGAGATCGTCACCACCACGGTGGAGCACCCGGCGGTGCTCACCCTCGTCGCCCATCTGGAGAAGACGCGCGGCATCAAGTTCCATCTCATCGGGGTGGACCGGCAGGGGCGGCTCGACCTCGACGCCTTCGCCGCGGCCTTGTCGCCGAAGACCGCGCTGGTCTCCGTGATGTGGGCCAACAACGAGACCGGCACGCTGTTTCCGGTGGCGGATCTCGCGCGACAGGCCCATGCGGCGGGCGCCCTGTTCCACACCGATGCGGTGCAGGCGGTGGGCAAGGTCGCCATCGATCTCAAGTCCACCGAGATCGACATGCTGTCGCTCTCCGGCCACAAGCTGCACGGCCCCAAGGGCATCGGCGCGCTCTATGTGCGCAAGGGCGTGAAATTCCGTCCCCTCGTCCGCGGTGGCCATCAGGAGCGCGGACGGCGCGGCGGCACGGAGAACGTGCCCGGTATCATCGGCCTCGGCGCGGCGGCCGAGCTGGCGCTCGCTTACATGGAGGAGGAGCGCACCCGCGTGAAGGCGCTGCGCGACCGGCTGGAGCAGGGCATCCTGCAGCAGGTCAGCCATACCCTCCTCAATGGCGATGGCGACAACCGCCTGCCCAACACTGCCAACGTCGCGTTTGAATATCTCGACGGCGAGGCGGTACTGCACAATCTCAACAAGGCCGGCGTCGCCGCCTCCACCGGCTCGGCCTGCACCTCCGGCTCCACCGAGCCCTCCCATGTGCTGCGCGCCATGAACCTGCCCGCGAGCGCGCTGCATGGTGCGCTCCGCCTCTCCTTGTCCCGCGAGAATACGAGCGACGACGTGGACCGGGTGCTGGAGGTTCTTCCCGACATCGTGGCCCGCCTGCGCGCCATGTCGCCGGCCTGGGCGGTGGCCACGGGCGAGGCATCTGCCGTCGCAGATCATGTTTGACGCCGGACATGCCGGACGTCCGGCGCCACACCCTTTCGTGCTCCGTGCGGTGCCCCGCGCCCGGCGCGCATCACCAGCGTCCCCGTTCGGGCCTTCGGTCCTGCCGGGTCACAGCGGCGAGTAAAGCCCGATCAAGGAGCCAATAAATGAAAGTCATGATTCGCCGTTCCCCGGAAATCGGCCTGTCCATCTACGTCCCCAAGAAGGACCTGGAGGAGCCGATCGTCGAGTTCGAGCACGAGTCCCTGTGGGGTGGTTGGATCAAGATCGCCAACGGCTGGGTGCTCGACCTGCCCGAGATGGCCGAGGGAACCACCCTGCCCATCACCGTCAACGCGAAGAAGCGTGGCGAGGAGGAGTGAACTGAGATGAACATTTCCGTCGCCAATATCGAGACGCTGAAGCTCGCCGACGCCGAAGCCGTCCTGAAGGACGTGGCGGCGGAGTTGCGTGCGGACAAGGTCGTGCCCTATCTCGGGCCCGGCCTCGTCGCCCTCGGAACGCCCGCCATCCCGGTGACGCCGGAAGACCTTTCGGTCTTCTTCGGCACCAAGGTGGCGCTGCCCAAGCGCGCCAAGGGCAATTGCTGGGCCGCGGCCCAGCACATCGAGAGCATGAAGCACCGCAACACCGTCTCCGCTCTGATGGCGGAGGCGTTCGGGCCCGAAGTGGCGCCGCTGCCGTTCCACACTTTTCTCGCGGGCCTGCCCCTCGCGCTGATCGTGGACACCTGGTACGACGGCGCCATGCGCGGGGCCCTCGCCGGCCGTACGGACTGGGGCGAGGCGCAGGGCATCACCCGCGCCGGCATCGGCGAGGACCGCTGGTATCGCTTCTACGATCCGGCCGGCGCCGAGAGCGACCGCGCCACCGCGGAAGGCTGGAAGACCGTGCTCTACAAGCCGCACGGCAGTGCCGCCCCGGCGAAGAACTGGCTGATCTCCGACGCGGACTATGTGGAAGTCCTCACCGAGATCGACATCCAGACCCCCATCCCGGACGTGGTGAAGAACCGGCGCACCGAGCGCAGCTTCCTGTTCCTGGGCTGTCGCTTCCACGACCAGATGCTGCGCACCTATGCGCGGCAGATCTCCAAGCGCTCGCGCGCGCCGCACTTCGCCATCGTGGACGAGGCGACGCTCACCAAGAACGAACTGCGCTTCCTGCTGGGCCACGCCATCACGCCCATCGCCATGTCGCTGCCGAAGGCGCTCGACGTCATCATGTCGGCCTGATGCGGGCTGCGGCCCGGCGTGAACACTGAGGGGGAGCATGTCCGACACCGGGCATGCTCCCCTTGCTTTTGGGATTGTCGCCTTCGCCCGGGAGGTGGTGGCGGGCTGGCTTTCGGGCTTCGCATTGATCTCGATCAATTGCGCGCAGGGGCGGGCCGGAATTCGACGCCGGAGCATGTAACTTTTCCAACATGTCAGTCGTGTCGCGGCTCGATGTTCACAAGCCGACAGCCTGTCGGTCGCTCCTAGTCTCTTGATATATATCAGCTATTTTGTCTCTGATGGGCTGGCACGGCTGTTGCTCTTCCTTGGGCCAAGGATTTATCGGGATCCTGCTGCAAGCGAGGAGCAGATAGATGCACGCGTCGACACAGCAAGAAAACGCGGTTGGCCTGAACGCCGTCGGAATGGACGAGAAGCTGGCCGAGGTCATGCAGGCCAAGGCCGAGCACCAGGGCTGCGGCACCTCGGGTGGTTCGGGCAAGGCGAGCTGCGGCTCGTCGGCCGGACAGGGCGACCTGCCCACCGAGATCTGGGAGAAGGTGAAGAACCATCCCTGCTACAGTGAAGAAGCCCACCACCACTATGCGCGTATGCATGTTGCCGTTGCCCCGGCGTGCAACATCCAGTGCAACTACTGCAATCGCAAGTATGACTGCGCCAACGAGAGCCGCCCCGGCGTGGTCTCGGAGAAGCTGACGCCCGAGCAGGCCGCGAAGAAGGTGCTGGCGGTGGCCTCCACCATCCCGCAGATGACCGTGCTTGGCATCGCCGGCCCCGGCGACCCGCTCGCCAACCCCGAGAAGACCTTCAAGACCTTCGAGCTGATCGCGAAGACCGCGCCGGACATCAAGCTCTGCCTGTCCACCAACGGCCTTGCCCTGCCGGACCACGTGGACACCATCGCCGGCTTCAACGTGGACCACGTGACGATCACCATCAACATGGTGGACCCCGAGGTCGGCGCGAAGATCTATCCCTGGGTGTTCTGGAAGCACAAGCGCTACACCGGCTATGAGGCGGCCAAGCTCCTCACCGACCGGCAGATGCTCGGCCTCGAGATGCTCACCGAGCGCGGCATCCTGTGCAAGGTGAACTCGGTGATGATCCCCGGCATCAACGACAAGCACCTTGTCGAGGTGAACCGTGCCGTGAAGTCGCGCGGCGCGTTCCTGCACAACATCATGCCGCTCATCTCCTCCCCCGAGCATGGCACCGTGTTCGGCCTCAACGGCCAGCGCGGCCCGACCGCCCAGGAGCTCAAGGCGCTCCAGGACGAGTGCGAGGGCGAGATGAACATGATGCGTCACTGCCGCCAGTGCCGCGCCGACGCCGTGGGCCTCCTCGGCGAGGACCGCTCCGCCGAGTTCACCACCGACAAGATCATGGCCATGGAGGTCAATTACGACCTCGACAGCCGCAAGGCCTACCAGGCCCTCGTCGAGGAAGAGCGCGTCGCCAAGGTGGCGGCGAAGCAGGAGGAGCTGGAGGCTCTCGCCGGCGAGCAGAGCGACATCAAGCTGCTCACCGCTGTCGCCACCAAGGGCTCGGGCCTCATCAACGAGCACTTCGGCCACGCCAAGGAGTTCCAGGTGTGGGAACTCTCCACGGCGGGCGCCAAGTTCGTCGGCCATCGCCGCGTCGACCTGTACTGCCAGGGCGGCTACGGCGAGGAGGACAGCCTCGAGACCATCATCCGCGCCATCAACGACTGCCATGCGGTGTTCGTGGCGAAGATCGGCGGCTGCCCGAAGGCGGACCTCATCAAGGCCGGCATCGAGCCCGTCGACACCTTCGCCCACGAGTTCATCGAGAAGTCGGCGATCACCTGGTTCAAGGAATACCTGAACAAGGTGAAGACCGGCGAGATCGTCCACACCGCGCGCGGCGACGCCGAGATCCGGCAGGGCGCGCTCATCAACGCGGCCTGACCGGCGAAGTAAAGGAGCATCGCCATGACCCTCAAAATCGTCGCGTCGCAGTGCACGAGCTGCTCGGCCTGTGAGCCGGAATGCCCCAACGTGGCCATTTCGGAGAAGAACGGGACGTTCGTGATCGATCCGAAGAAGTGCACCGAGTGCATCGGCCACTTCGACGTGCCGCAGTGCGCGGCGGTCTGCCCGGTGGACGATACGTGCGTGATCGACAACGCGTATCCCCGCTACCAGCCCACCGCCTGAGGATCTGCGCGATGAACTTCACCATGACCCGCTCCGCCGCCCGCTTCATGCGCATGATGATCATGGCGGACGGCGGCCCCACCGCCGGCTTCCGCATGCATGTGACGCCCGGCGGATGCTCCGGTCTCAACGCCGACATCTCCGTGCTGCCCGAGCCGCAGCCCGGCGATGTGGTGGTGGAGAAGGACGGGGTGAAGCTGTTCCTGCCGGCGGAAAGCCGCCTGCTGCTCGATGGCGTGACCATCGACTTCACCGACACGGCCGCCAAGACCGGGCTCGTCTTCAACGATCCCAAGGCGACCACCTGCTCCTCCCACGCCCATTGAGGGCGGGGAGGGCGGCAACGTCTGATCACGACCCGGGGCGGCCTGGCGCCGTCCCGGCATTTCCGGGCCGGATTTCCGCCGGCACCAGGACAGGACGGGGACAGGGAATGGACGGGATCGTGGGTTCCGCGCAGGTCTCCGGCGAGCCCGATTTCCTGACCCCCGAAGCGCTCCTTGCGAGCGCGGTGATGGGCGGAGGGTTGCCGGAAGACGCACAGTTTCATCTGTGGGAAGCCGGCCTCTCCTACCAACAGTACGACGTTGCGGAAGCGCATCTTCGCAAGGCCGAGGCCATCGCCCCCGGTCATGCGGCGGTGCTGATCGGGCTCTACCGCTTCTACTTCTACAAGGGCCGCCTGCGGGAGTGCCTCGGGGTGGCGCGGGAGTGTCTCGCCAAGGCGCAGCGGGAGACCAATCTCCCGGCCGACTGGCGGGACGTGCGGGCGGAGGACGCGGAATTCTCCCGCTATGACCGCCTGATGCCGCGCTTCTTCCTGTTCACGCTGAAGGGCTACGCCTACCTCAACATGCGCCTCGGGGATCTCGACGAGGGGCGCGCCGCGGTGATGAAGCTGCTCGAGCTCGATCCGTCCGACAAGATCGGCGCGAAGCTCTTGCTCGACGTGCTGAACAGAGCGGGGCAGGACGATGATGACTGACGACGACATCGAGGATGCCAAGACCTGGCTCGGCGAAGACGTCGACTGCCGGAGCTGCGCTCATGCGGGCGACCTTCTGCCCGCCGGCAAATGCCAGCTGCGGCGCGCCTGCGTGAACGACCGGTACGCCCGACGCATCGACCGCTTCTTCAACTGGAATCCGAAGCTCGCCAATTCCTATGTGGGCCACGAGCATTTCGAGGTCCGTGCCATCGCGGCGAAGCATGCCGACGTGTTCTTCCTGAAGCCGCTCCTCAACGATCCCGAGGAGACCGTGCGCTGGAACGCGGCGCGCCGGTTGCCCAAGCGGCTCATCCTGCCGCTGCGCAACGATCCCCATCGCGAAGTGCGCATCCGCATCGTCTCGCTGCTGGAGGATGCGGAACTGGCGCCCATGCTGGCGGATGACGATTACTACGTGCGCCTCGTGGTGGCCCGCCGCATCGCGCCGCCGCTGCTGTCGCGCCTCGTGGACGATCCGGAGCCGGAGGTGCGCAAGGTGGTGGCCCAGCGGCTGCCGGCCGAATGGCTGATGTGCATGGCGAAGGATCGCAGCGCCGCCGTCCGCCTGGAAGTGGCGCAGCGCCTTGCCCCGGACCTGCTCCCGGCGCTCGCCGGCGATGCGGACTGGCGGGTGCGCTACGAGGTGGCGGGCCGCGTGGCGCCGTCCCAGCTCGCCCGTTTCCTGGATGACGACGACGACTTCGTGCGCGAGGTCGCCCGCTCCCGCATGGAGGCGGGCGGGCCGCTCTTGAGGGAGATGCCGCTATGAGCAACATCGTCCGCGACAGTGATGTGGTTGAGATTTCCGAGCCGCCCTACTTCAATTTCGGCGAGAAGGTGAAGGCGAAGCGGGTGATCCGCAACGACGGAACCTATGCCGGCAAGGAGATCGGCGAGATTCTCGCGAAGAAGGGCGAGATCGGCTACGTGGTCTCCATCGGCACCTTCCTCCAGCAGTTCTACATTTACGGCGTCGAGTTTACCGAGAGTGGCAACCGCGTCGGCATGAAGCGCAAGGAACTGGAGAGCGCCGTTCCGCGCGAAGAACAGGACATCCCGCTGCCCCCCGCCCCCGGAGTTTGACTGCCATGATGCTCGAACCGCGCCTGCCCAAGTATGACTGGGGCATGAAGGTCAAGACCCTCATCGATCTCTACAATGACGGGTCCTATCCAGACATGCCGGAGGAGGGGCTTCTGGTCGGCGTCGGCACGGTCGGCGAGATCGTGCAGGTGGGCCAGCACACGGATACCAACACGCCCATCTACCTCATCGAATTCAACGAGCGCCTGGTCGTGGGTTGCCTCGAGGAAGAGATCCAGCCGCTCTGATCCCTCGATGCGGGGCATCGGCGCCGCGCGAGACACAGCCGCGAGAGATAGGACGATGAGGCTGCCCGCTCATCCGAACGATCTCGACAGGAAGCGCATCGAGCGCGCCATCCGGGCGCGCAAGCGCTATCGCTATGTCACGCCCCGCGTCCTGGCCACGGAAGGCGGCTACCGGATCGAGAGCGCGTGCTGCTCGCGCAATATCGATCCCGAAGGCGGGGTGGTCGACATCGCCCTGATGATCTTCGATCCGGAGCAGGCCGCGTGGCAGCTGTTCCGCAAGAACCACGGCAAGCGCCTCTGGGAGCTCGACAGTATTCACGAGCGGCTGAAGGAATTGCTGGAGCTTCTGAACGACGACACCGAGCGTCGATTTTGGCAGTGATCCAAACTGGCAATGATCCTGCATGGCATGGGATGGACCGCGACAAAGCCGCCGGTCGTGTCTCATTCCGGCACGGGAGAGTAAGGTTATGGCCCTGAGCGACAGCGACCTCACCGAGATCGAGAAGGTGCTCACCGCCGAGGAGCCGGCGGGCCCGGTCTTCGCCGAACTGCGCAAGCGCTTTCCGGCCCTCTCCTGGACCCAGTGCGACGCCTCCGACGTCACCGAGGCGCCGTTCCGGACCTATCCCCGGTACGACGTGCATCTGCTCGACACCGCGGATCACTGCGCCCACATCACCTCCGATCCCGGCGCCGCCACCGGCGTGATCCTCGCACGGCGGAGCGCGTGATGAGCGACGCCGATTTCCTGGACGATTTCGATCTCGGCGAGGGAGAAGGTGGCGAGGCCACCAATATCCTTCTGTCGGATCCCGACATCACCGTCATCGAGCTGCAGGCGGTGGCCGAGGCCATGCAGGCGCCGCGCCTGTCCAGCGGTCCCCTGGCGGAGCAGTTCGAGGCGGAGTTCGCGGCCTATCTCGGCCGCAAATATGCCGTCGCCGTGCCGAGCGGCACCCTCGGCCTGCTCTACACGCTGAAGGCCTACGGCATCGGCCCGGGGGACGAGGTGATCGCCTCGCCCTATTCCTTCCGCGAGACGGTGCACGCCATCAGCCTCTCCGGCGCGCGCCCGGTGTTCGCCGACATCGACTATTGGGCGGGAACCCTCGTGCCGGAGAAGGCCGAGGCGAAGATCACCGACAAGACCAAGGCCATCGTCGCCGGCAACACCAATGGCCATCCCGCGCCCTGGACCGCCTTCCAGGAGCTGGCGCGCAAGCACAAGCTGGCGTTGATAGAGGATTCCACCGAGGCCATCGGTTCGCGCTACAAGGGTGCGCTGGTGGGGACGTTCGGCGACACGTCCGTGTTCGATTTCTCACAGCCCTTCCCCATCGTGTGCGGCGAGGGCGGCATGGTGGTGACGGACGACATCGACGTCGCCGTGGCGCTGCGGCGCTTCCGCTCTCACAAGCTGGAGGAGCGGTCCTCCGTCGTCGTCAGCATGAGCGCGCCCTACCAGGGCGCCATGAGCGATATCACCGCCGCGCTGGGCCTCACCCAGCTGCGCCGGCTCGAGGAAATCCTCGAGCAGCGGCACACGGTGGAGCACCTCTACCAGAAGTACGTCCAGTCCTTCGAGGGCATCAAGGATCCCTTCATCGGGCCGGACGTGACGGAGGTGAACTGGTTCCTCTACGTGGTCCATCTCGGCACCCGTTTCTCCAAGTCGAGCCGCGATTCCATCGTCGAGGATCTGAAGGTGGAGAAGGTCGAATCCGCCGGCTACAGCACCCCGCTGCATGTGCAGCGGCACTATTTCGACCTCGGCTATCGCCGGGGCGATTTCCTTGTGACGGAGAAGGTGGCCGACCGCGCGGTGGCGCTGCCGTTCCACACCCACCTGAACGAGGAGGAGATCGAGTTCATCGTGGCAACGATGAAGGATGCCTCGGTCAATGTAGGGGCGGGCGCCGCCATCTACTGAAACGCAACAAGATCGCACCCCAAACACTAAGACGAAACGACAGGAGTTGTTGATGTCCACGGTTACGCTGAAGGTCCTCCCCATGGGCAAGACCATTGAAGTCGCGGAAGGCACGAACCTCCTCGAGGCGCTCATCACCGTCGAGCCGGGGCTCGCCGAGCGCCAGAAGAGCGACAAGGACGGCAGCGCGTCCCACGTGTTCGTCCAGGAAGGCCGCAAGGGCCTGTCCAAGACCACCCGTGAGGAGAACGAGAGCCTCGACGCGATCGTCGGTGTCGGCTCCAAGTCCCGCCTCGCCAAGCATGTCACCGTGCTCGGCACCGAGAACGTGACCATCGAGCTGCTCGGCGAGTTCTCGGGCTTCTGATGGCGGGGAGCGGCGCTTCCGCGGGGGCGCCGGGGCTGTCGGCGACGGGAAGGGCGGAGCCTTCCGGTCGCGGCTGAAGACACAAGCTTCCGGTGGCGCGCTGCCGGAAGCTCAACAAAAAGCGTGCCGGGTAATCAAGTCGTCGTGCGGGTTTGCGGTGAAACGTCGGTTTCGCTCCGGGCCTGCGCCAGTGAAGAGCTTTGAGAGGAGAGACGAGATGAGCGACGAGACTGTGATCATTCACGCCCGCTTTGCCGCCAACGGCACCATCGCGGAGATCAGCGAGCGGCCTCAGGGACTGAATCCCCAGGAGTGGTTCGACTTCCTGTCCTACCGTTCCGCCGACAAGTACCAGGCGCTGGCCGGCGGTCGCGGCGTGTTCCGCCTCACCCGCGCCGAGGTCGAGGCCTCCAAGGTCGACGCGACCACCAAGGCGGCGTGAGCCGACGTTTGCCGCGGCGTATCCCGGCCGGGTTTGTGGTCGGCGCGCCGCTGCATCCGGCCCGTACCGGGCCGATGCCGTGATCGTTTTGCGAATACTTGAGGGCCGACTGGTTCATCCGGCCCGACGTGTTTTCGAGGTCGTTCCATAGTGCAGCAAAAGGGCCCGGATGCGCGCGCATCCGGGCCCTTTTTTGTGGGTCGATCCCTGTCAGGCGGTGACGGCGACGCCCTTGTCGGCGAGGAGCTGGGTCAGCTCGCCGGCCTGGAACATCTCGCGGACGATGTCGCAGCCGCCGACGAATTCACCCTTGATGTAGAGCTGGGGAATGGTCGGCCAGTTGGAATAGGCTTTGATGCCCTCGCGCACCATCGGATCCTGCAGCACGTCCACGGCGCGATAGGGCACGCCGACGCCGGCGAGCACCTGCACGACGGCAGCGGAAAAGCCGCACTGGGGGGCGGCGGGAATGCCCTTCATGAACAGGACCACATCGCTGGAGGCGATGATGTCTTCAATACGTTCGGCAGTGGTGGCCATGGGGCAGTCTCCTGATTGAAACGAAGCGGATGAAAATGGGAATTTGAAATGGTCCTGAACTCGCCGCGCGGATCGCGCTGCGGACGATCTCACTTGGGGATCAGCGTCTCCAGCTTCAGGGCATGGAGCGTGCCGCCCATGTGCTCCCCGAGCGCCGCATAGACCATCTGGTGCTGCTGGACGCGGCTCTTGCCCTTGAAGGCCTCCGAGGTGATGCGGGCGGCATAGTGGTCGCCGTCGCCGGCGAGATCGATGATCACCACCTGACTGTCTGGAAGAGCCTCCTTCACGAGGCGCTCGATTTCATCTGCGGCCATGGCCATCGCGCTATCTCCTTCGATATACGACGCCCCCATGCAAGCCCGGCACCACTCGCCATTGCAGCAAATGCAGCCGTAGCGGTGGCTGGGCTGTCGCGAATCTGACAGCGCGGCCGGCCGGGGAGGTTGGATGCCGCCGGACGGCGCGCGCATGACGGGATGCTGGGGGTGACCCTGGGGCCGTTCCAAACGGCCCGCCTCTTGCTTACGCCTTGTCGCCCCGGGGAAACGAGAACCGTTATGAGCGATTTGCTACAGCAGGGACGCGGTGCGCCGCGCAACGGCTTTGCGACCATACTCGGAACCAACGAGATCGCATCGGCCGTGGCCATTGAGCTGCATCGCGGCGGCTATGGCGTCGTGCTGTCCCATGATCCGGCCCCGCCGGTGATCCGGCGCAAGATGGCGTTTCACGACGCCCTTTATGAGGACGATGTGCGCGTGGACGGCGTGCGCGCGGTGCGGGCCGATACCGGCATCCATGTCCGCAAGGGGCTGGCGCGCGGCGATGTGATGGTCACCACCCTCGGGCTGCTCGATCTCATCGTCCTCGGCCCCATCGAGCTGCTCGTCGATGCCCGCATGAACAAATATCAGGTGACGCCGGACCTGCGCCGTCTCGCGCGCCTCACCATCGGCCTCGGGCCGGGGTTCAGCGGCGGCACCAATTGCGATCTCGCCATCGAGACACGCCCCGGCAAGGAGGGGCAGGTGATCCAGCACGGCCCCACGGACGAGCCGGACCACATTCCCCGGGATCTCGGCGGCGTGACGACCGAGCGCTTCGTGCATTCCGCCGCTCCCGGTCGCTGGCACACGGCCATCGAGATCGGCACCCGCGTCTACAAGGATTTCCATATCGGCTTCCTCGGCAACGAGCCGATCCGCGCCCCATTCGACGGCGTGGTGCGCGGCGTGGTCCGCGACGGCACGGAAGTGCCCGCCGGGGTGAAGCTTCTGGAGATCGATCCGCGCGGCCGCGGCGCCGACTGGACCGGGCTCGATGCCCGCGCCCTCGTCATCGCCAAGGCGGTGAGCCGGGCGCTGACCTTCCGTGGCGCCCGGCTCACCGAAGCCGCGGCCAATCCCCATCTGGTGAAATAGGCGCGCGAACGAGGCAATTGGCGGCGCCCTTCGCCGGCCCCACCGAAGGGTAGAAACGTGAGCGTCGATCTTTTCCCCAACACCGATGTCATCAATTTCGGCGAGGTCTCCGGCCCGGTGAACGCCCTGCTGCAGCAGGGCGTCATCGCCTATCGCAAGGACCGCAAGCGCGCGGACGAATTGTTCCGCCAGGCGCTCGCGACGGCGCCGTCCGAGCTGCCGGTCTATTTCTGCCTCTACAAGATCCACACCTACCAGGGCAATCTGGACGAAGCTGAAGCCGCGGCACGGGGTGGGCTCATCGAGGCGGCGACCCAGGCGGGCTGGGACACGGACTGGCGCAATTGGGTGCCCTACGACCTCCTGCCCGACGGGCCGGGCCGGTTCGCCCTCTACACGCTCAAGGCGCTGGCCTTCATTCACCTGCGCCAGAACCAGCCGGAGCTGGCGGTGGAGAAGCTCGAGGCGCTCAAGGTGCTCGACCCCACCGGCGCGGTAGGGTGGCCAGTTGTCGCGGCCCTCGCCGAGGGTCTGGATTGAAGAGCCCGGCCATCGTTGGCATCGTGCTTGCTACGTTATCGGGTACGATGAGGGGGCAGGAGGCATTGGTCCCATGACTCACCCTGTGGAGCACGGCCTTGCCGCACCGACGACCATGATCGTCCACGGTGAGGTGCGCAGTTTCGAAGAATTCGCCGAGGATGATGCCGTTCTTCTCGAAGGCATCGTTGCGGCGCTGAGAACCGTCAACGACCCGGAAATTCCGGTGAACATCTATGATCTTGGCCTGATCTATCGGATCGAGGTCAAGGACGAGGGCGCGGTCGAGATCGACATGACGTTGACCGCCCCGGGCTGCCCGGTTGCCGGGCAGATGCTCGGCTGGGTGCAGGAGGCCGTGGTGGTGGTGCCCGGCGTCAGCGACGTGAAGATGAAGCTGGTGTTCGATCCGCCATGGGACAAGTCGCGCATGAGCGACGAGGTCCAGCTCGAGCTGGGCCTCCTCTGAGACACCTCGACAGAAGCGGAGTGGCCGGCCCTGCGCCGGCCATTTTCGTTGGCGCCGGAGTTCGGCACGCTTCCTGCTAATCCCGGAGGGTTTCACGCCGGCCGCGGGACTGCTGCCACGGTCGGACAGGGACTGTTTCATTTGCGACAGGGGCCGGCGCCTCCGGGAGGGGCGGGCGGAAAATTGATGTCTGCCGAACAATCTGCCGAGCAACAGGATGCCGATGCCGGGATCGAGGTCTTCGCCATCTGCGGGACGCACGAGCTGCCGCCCGGCGAGGCGAAGGCGTTCGATCTGTCCCGTCTGACCCCGGAAGGGGACGCGCGGCCGTTCCGCATCGTGGTGGTGCGCACCGGTGCGCGCGAGGTGGTGGGCTATGTGAATGCCTGTCCGCACAAGGGCGCGTGGCTCAATATCGGCGGCGGCCAGTTCTTCAATGCCGAGCGCACGCATCTGCGCTGCGGCCGCCATGGCGCGCTGTTCGACATCGAGAGCGGGGCCTGCACAAAGGGCGAGTGCGAGGGCGCGCACCTGGAGCCGGTGGCGGTGGCCATCGTGGGCGCCGACGTGTGCCTGTGTGGCGTGCCGCTGGTGGAGGCGGAGGTCGCCGGCTTTCCCTATGACGATTTCGACGAGACCATGGAAATCATGATTTCTCCCGACTGATCGGCAGTCGTGATGGTGAAAATGCGGGTGTCGGGAGACGTGCGAATGAGTGCAGGGGCCGCGAGTGCTGTGCCGCCGGAGATGCCGGGCGAGTGCCGCTTCTATATAACCTATACCGGCGTGAAGATGCCGTTCCGGCTGGTGGAGCCCATCCCCGAGGCGCAGCTCACCCACCGCAACACCTTCATCCGGGCTTGGTTCGACGCGGCCGGCCAGCTGACCGGCTTCGACAAGATGGTCTATGGCGAGGTCGAGCTGGCCCATCGCTACAGCTACCATGGCAACGGGGCGCTGAAGCGTGCCGAGGTGCGCATGGTGGATGAGGACACGGTGATCGTCGCCTTCGACGAGGCGGGATCGCCGATACGGCCGGAATAGCCCGGCGCCGACAGGAGGGCAGGACGGATGACGGTGGCTCAACTGGTCGAGGCGCTCGGCAGGATGCCGCCGGACGCCGTGGTGCTGATGGAGGCCGACGGCGGACTTTCGCTGGTGTCGGCCCTCGACTTTGTCGAGGCGCAAGGCGCCGGTGCGCCGGCCGAGGTCATCCTGCTGCCCAACATGGACGAATAGGGGCCGAGCCCGAGGGGACAGATCATGTCGGACGTCGCCGAGACCACAACCATGTATGAGCGCCTGGGCGGCGCCGTCGTCATCGATCGGCTGGTGGAGGCCTTCTATGCGCGCATGGATCGGCTGCCGGAGGCGGAGGGCATCCGCGCCATGCATGCCGACGACCTCGGCCACACCAAGCAGGTGCTGAAGCGCTATCTCAGCGAGTGGACGGGCGGCCCCAAGCTCTATTCGCCGGAAAAGGGCCACCCCCGCCTGCGGCAGCGGCACATGGGATTCTCCATCGGCAATGCGGAGCGCGACGCTTGGCTGCTGTGCATGCAGGGCGCGTTGGAGGAGACGGTGGCGGATGCCGCCGCGCGTGCCGCCATCTACGATGCCATGGCGAAGCTCGCCGACTGGATGCGCAACACCGCCGGCAATCCGCACGACACCGTGGGCCACGCCGCGCGGCCCTGAAAAGGGCGGCGCGGCTAAAGCGGCACGCCGAAGAAATCCTCGTCGGATCCGCCCCAGGCCTGGTGCAGCGCCAGGGCATTCTTCCACTTGGCCATCTCGTCCTCGGAGGCGGTGCGGTGGGTGATCTTCCCCTCCGGCTTTTCGGCGAGGAGGAAGTCCTTGGCGTTGCGCAGGAAGCGGTTGAGGGCCTTGGTGTCGTTGGGGCGGACGACGCAGCGGGGGGCTTCGTCGATGAGAATCGTCGTCGGGAGCATCGCCAATTCTCCAGTGCTGTGTCAGCTGTGCGGGGGCGGCAGGCCGGCGCCGAGGACGGCCACGGACCGGCCGCCGGCACCGGCCTGAAGGCTCAGAAGCCGTCCTGCTTGGAGCCCCACGGATGGGAGCCCGGCACGAAGCCGGCCTTGATGCCGGCTTTCGCGATGTCTTCCATGGTCTTGTAGAAGGTGCCCTCGTGCACCAGCGTGCCGGTCTTGGTCGTCACCGCCACGTATTTCGCGACGCGGTCGGTCTCGCACAGATATCCGCCGCCGGGATCATCGACGCTGCGGGCGTTGCCGTCCCAGTCGATGAAGAAGCCTTCGCTCGTCGACATGCCTCACTCCAATGGACGCGCTCCGGGAAAAAGACTTTCCGGAGGCCGGGGCTCCAAACAGGTTTGGCGGGGCGATCGCTGCCCCCGCGTATTGCGCGCAGCAAGGTTCTTGCCAAGAGGCGCCGGCGGCCGCACGCGGCCCGGGGTGTCGCGCATCGCACATCTGCCGGATGAGGACGTATGCTTCATGACACTGTCGTGCGGTAAGATGAAATCATCGACTTATGATCGGATCATGATCGGTAATTATTGAATTTACTAGTCTTTGAACTAAGATGTCGACGTTGTTTTTCTGTCTGCTCCGGAGATACATTTCATGGCTGAATTGACTCGCCGTATGGCGTCCCTCAGCGACGTCCAAGGCCTGTGGGGGCTGCTGCGGCAGGCCGCCGCCGCTGTCCCCTTCAACGCGGAAGACGAGGCCGACCAGGAGACGCTTCTGTCCGAGCTCGTCGCCTGCTGCACGTCCGGCCTGTCGCCGGTGGTGGTGGACCATGAGAAGGGCATCGTGGGCGCGCTGCTGGCGCGACGCGACACATTCGAGTGGGGCTTCCGCAACAGCGAAGCCATCCATGTGACCTATGCCGCCGTCGCCCCGGCTGCCAAGGGTGACGAAGTGCTCCCCGCGCTCCTCGGCGAATTGCAGGGTCGGAAGGTGCCGCTGCTCGCCAGCGTGAAGAGCGGCGAGCAGCTGGGCTTCGCGGCCGCGCTGGGCGATCTCGGCTTCACCCACGAGGTGAAGGCGCTCAACGGCTGGGGCGACCTCTATCAGTGGACCCCGCCGCCCTCCGTCCACAATTGAACAATGCGCCGTGGGCGCGTCCGCGCGCTCACGGGTTTTCGGGGCGGCGCTTCAGCGCGGCTTGTCCTCCTCCGGCCGCGCCTGGATCTCGGCGAGGGCGGAATCGACGATGGCGCGGCAGGCGAGAAGACGGTCGTATTCCGCCTTGCTGAGGGTCACGGACGGGCCCTTGTCGTCGGCCTCGGCGCCGAAGGCCGGCCGGGCGGCCAGCGCCGCCTCGAAGATGGTCTTCTCGAGCTGGTAGATGCGCTCGCTCGCCCGTTCCAGATAGGGCAGGGGATTGGCGCGCACATTCTGCTCATGCAGGGCGTCGAGGTTCAGGAGGTCGCGGAAGCGCTTTTCCGTTCGCCGCTTGCCCGCCCCGAAATCATGCTCGATCACGCTCATGTCCGACGCTCCGGCGGATGTGCGCCCCCATGATCCGGGGTGATGAACCGGACCCATCGCCCGTCATCAAGATGAAACGTCCGGGCCGGCGGCGCGTCAAGGGGGACGGCCGCCGGCACGCGGATAGGGAAGGCCGAAGCTTGGCCCCCACAGGTCAATCCATGGGCGGGCCCATGTCGTTGCCCTCGGACTTCTTCTTGCCCTTCTTCTCGGTCTTCGCGAGGGCATAGGCACCGGCATTCTTCAGCTGCACGGGGCCTTGCCCGACCACGAACTGAGAGATCCAGAAGAGGGTGCGCTCCATGGCCTGGTCGGCCGCGGCGGCGTCATAGGCCGGGTTCGCCTTGTAGCTGAAGCCGCGATTGGCGCCGGGGTAGGAGAAGGCCGACACGTCGGGCCGGCGTGCGCGGAACTGGATCATGTCCGCTTCGGCGATGGCGGGGTCGGCCTCGGCGAAGTGCATGAGGGTGGGAATGCGGCGCTTCTCCGATATGCCGTCGAGGATGCCCTCCTCGGCGTGATAGCCGATGGCGCAGGCGAGGCCCTTCACCTTGTTGGCGGCCGTGTAGGCGAGGAAGCCGCCCCAGGCATAGCCGACGAGGGCCACCTTGCCGGCGTCCTTCACCGCATCGACGGTGGCCTGGATGGCTTCCAGCGACCAGTCGGTGCCGACTTCCTCGGTGAGGGCCTTGCCTTCGTCGGTGGCGGCTGCGTCGAGTTCGATGTCGGACTTCACTTTGTCGAACAAGGACGGCGCAATGGCGACATAGCCGGCGGCGGCGAAGCCGTCGGCGATCTGGCGGATGTCCGAATTGACGCCGTAGACGTCCTGCAGGACCACCACCGCACCCTTGGGCGCGCCTTCGGGATCTGCCCGATAGGCGGAGAATTTCACGTTGCTTGCTGTGACTTCGACCATGGCATCCTCGATTTCCGAGCGGCTGAAAAGGGGCAGGGCCGCTCGCTCTGCCAGTCTGAAACAGCTTCCACATGCAAAATGGACGCCAGAGGGCGGGAAATACGTGCGGTGCAGCGCGGTTTGTGCGTCATGATCAAGTAAATATCGCGTCGCAGCAAAATATACTTCGCGAGCGCCAATCATTCGCGTCATGACGTGCGCAAACGAAAATGGCCGGCCCTGGGAGGCCGGCCATTGGATCGTCGGACAGGAAGCGCGCCTCAGCCGGCGGCAAGGCGCTCCCGCGCCACCTCGGCGATGGGCGGCACGTCGTCATGGGTGAGCGGGGCGAGGAAGGCGGGGGAGATCCGCTCGGCGACGACGAAACGCACGCGCATGTCGGGATCGCCACGCAGGGCGACAAGACGCTCGGGATCGAGATGTTCGGCCACCACCACGCGTACCAGCGGATCGGGGTCATCCGCCATGCGGGCGAGAGGCACCTGCGGCAGGCGCGCGGCAATGATGCGCCGCACGTCCACTTCCGGGTCGTGCATCAGATAGACCAGCGCATCCGCCGGCGCGCGCCGGGCGGCCGCCATGCGCACGCTGTAGTCCACGTCCGACATGAGGGCGACGAGATCGCTGCCTTCGAGACGGCGCGCGACGGCGATGCGCACCCGCGGCTCGGGGTCGAACCGCATGTCCCGCACGCGGGCGATGGGCAGGCGCTCGGCGCAGACCATCCGCACGTCCGGCTCGGGATCGTCCTTCAGCGGGGTAAGGAGGAAGACGCTGGCATGCCGGGCGGCCAGCGCCCGCACCTCGAAATAGGGATGGTCGAGATAGCGCGCGGCGAGGGCCGCATTGTTGGCGAAGAAGCGATCGATGCGCTTGCGCCGCCGGTCGAGGACGCATGCCTTGCCGAGGTCGCAGCGCCCTTCGGCCTTGATGTCCTCGTGCGGACAATCCTGGCAGCGCAGCGGCCGCCCCTGCCAGTCCAGCGCCTCGACGGCGAAGTCGGATGCGAAGCCTTCGGCGAACCCCGGCTCTCCGGCCGTTGATCCTGACGAAAATGCGGACATGAAATCGTCCTCCCGACCCCTAATCTAGGGGCGAAGGCGATTGGATGCCAGATGGCGTATCGGAAGCCGTGCGCCGGCTTCCGATCGCTATTTTGTTACCTCTGGGGCCGAATGCCTCAGCCGAACTTGAACAGCACGCCGTAGCCGCCGCGGGGATAGTTCCACTCGATGTCACCGGTGGGCTCGCCGATGATGCGGCAGGTGCCGCACTCGACGCAGCCGTCGGCGGTGATCTCCACCTGGCCCTTGTCATTCAGCTCGTAGCAGCGGGCGGGGCAGGTGGTGAGCAGGGTGCGCAGTGCGGCGGACGGGGTGGTGTGAGGCCGTACCTTGATGTGCGCGCGCCCGGCATCCACCAGGTAGCGGTTCTGGAAAAGCTTGTCCTCGACGCGGAAGGCGGTTTCGGTGGCCATGAAAAATCTCCCGGAAATCGGCGACGGGCGAGGCCCGCCGCGCAAGGTGGGAAAACAGGATGCGCTGAGCTGAAAGCTCCTCAGCGCCAGGCGCGGGCGAGTTTGAAGGCGTCGCCGAAAAGGCCCGCCCACGACCGCGCGGAGGTGAAGGACTTCACCGTCATCTTCTCCTTCTCCTTCTTCGGCGTGCCGTCGACGCGCACGAAGTTCTGCATGGCCTTGTTGACCAGCTGGGGGTAGGTGAGGAAGAAGTTCTGCGACTGGATGTGCAGAAGCTGCGGCATGTCCTTGTACTTCTTGAGGTCTTTTATCACGAAGCTGTCGTCGAGCATCTTCTTGTAGAGCGAGAGGTTCGACGCGGTCATGGGGTCCTTGCGGGACTTGACCTGGAAGATGGCCTCGCCGGCGATGCGGCCGGAGGTCATGGCGAGGTTCGAGCCCTCGCGGTGGATGGCGTTGTTGAGCTGGGCGGCATCGCCCACCACCACCCAGCCCTCGCCATAGAGCTGCGGGATGGACTTGAACCCGCCCTCGGGGATGAGGTGGGCGGCGTATTCCTTCACCTCGGAGCCTTCCAGCAGCGGGGCGATGGAGGGGTGGCGCTTGAACTTCTCGAGCAGCGTGTAGGGGGATTCCCCGCTCTTCTGGAAGTCCGACACAAGGCAGCCGATTCCCACCGACACGCATTCGCGGTTGGTGTAGAGGAAGCCCATGCCGGTCATGCCTTCCGAGATGGTCCCGGCGGCCTCGATGACGGCGCCCTCATTGCCCTTCACGTTGAAGCGCTGCTCGATCACCTCCTGCGGCATGAAGTGCATTTCCTTCACCGCCAGCGCCACCTCGGTGGGCTTGGGGATCTTGCGCAGGCCGGCGCGGGCGCCCAGCAGACCGGTGACGCCTTCCGCCAGCACCACCACGTCCGCATGAATCTGGCCGCCGCCACGATCGGTCTTCACGCCGATCACCTTGCCATAGGCGTCCTGCACCAGCTCGGTCACCGTGGTCTCGCACACCACCAGGGCGCCGGCTTCGCGCACCTTGGAGGAGAACCACTTGTCGAACTGCGCGCGGATGATGGTGTAGCGGTTCGGCTTCTCCTCGTTGAAGTCGTCGGACCGGTAGTGCAGGCCGGTGTGGGAGTTCTCGCCCATCATCCAGAAGCGCTGCTCGATCAGGTGACGCTCCAGCGGGGCATCCTCCCGGAAGTCCGGGATGATCTTTTCCATCATGTCGGCGTAGAGGATGGCGCCCTGCACGTTCTTGGAGCCGGAATATTCGCCACGCTCCAGCTGCAGCACCTTCAGGCCGCGGGAGGCCATGGTGTAGGCGGCGGCATTGCCGGCCATGCCGGCGCCGACGACAATCGCATCGAACCTTTCGTCGATCATCGGATGTTCCTTTCGCTGGCTGTCAGCTGGCGAGCTTGTCGCTGGAGTGGGCCGAGAGGCGCTTGGCGAAGGCCTCCGTCAGGGCCGGGAGAAGGCGGATGGCATCGGTGACGATGCCCACATGGGCAAAGTCGAAGATCGGCGCGTTCTTGTCGGTGTTGATGGCGACGATCAGGTCCGCGCCCTCGACGCCCACCCGGTGCTGGATGGCGCCCGAGATGCCGGCGGCGATGTAGAGGCGGGGGCGGATGGTCTTGCCGGTCTGGCCGATCTGCCGGTCCGAGGAGACCCAGCCCTTCTGCACCAGCGGGCGCGAACAGCCATATTCGGCGCCCATGGCCACGGCGAGGTTGCGCACCAGCTGGAAGTTCTCCGGCGAGCCGAGGCCCATGCCGCCGGCCACCACCACGTCCGCATAGGCGAGGTTGGCCTTGTTGGAATCGCGGTCGGGGATGAAGTTCAGGATCTTGGTGACGATGTCGGCTTCCACCACGCCGAGCTTGTGCTCGATGACCCGGCCGATGGGCTTCTCCACGCGGATCGGCATGGGCATGACACGCGGGCGCACCGTCGCCATCTGCGGGCGATAGTTCAGCGTGTAGATGGTGCAGAGCAGGGAGCCGCCGAAGGTCGGGCGGGTGGCGGCGAGCGAGCCGTCGGCGTCCACGTCCAGCTCGGTGGAATCGGCGGTGAGGCCGGTGAGCAGGGTGGTCGCCACGGCGCCGGCGAGGTCGCGGCCGAGCGTGGTGGCGCCCAGCAGCAGGATTTCCGGCTTGTAGGTGTTCACGAGGTCGGTCATCGCGGCCGTGTAGGCCTCGTTGCGATAGTCGGTGAGCACCGGGTCTGCCACGACATAAGCGAGGTCGGCGCCGTAGCAGAAGGATTCAGCCACCGCGCCGCGCACGGTCTCGCCCTCGGCGCCGACCACCACGGCTGCAAGCTCGACACCCAGCTTGTCGGCGAGCTTGCGGCCCGCGCCCATGAGCTCCCAGGACACGGGATGGACCTGGCCACGCTCCTGCTCGATGAACACCCAGACGTGCTTGTACGCCTTGAAGTGTTCCGGCAGCTCTTTCTTGGTGGACGCGCGTCCACCGGCGGCGGGGGCTTTGGGGGTGGTTGGCTCGCTCATGATGGTCGGCTCTTTAATCTTGAGTCACGAAGGGCGCGCGGGCTCTGCGGCGGGGGCCGTCAGAAGCCGCGCGCCAGCGCGGTCAGGTCGGCTTCCAGGCTGGGCTGGCGGGAGAAGATTTCGGCGATCAGCGCCTCGGAGAGGTTGCCGCCGTCGCCGGCCTCGATGAACTTGGCCTTCTCCGAACGCGCGCTCGGTGCGAACACGCGCTTGACGATGGTGGGCGAGCCCTTGAGGCCGCACATGTTGAGATCGGTGACGCCGGCGTCCTTGGCATTCCACTTCACCACCTCGGCGCGGGCGGCGCGCAGGGCATCCACCATGGTGCCGCGGCGGATCTCGTTGGTGGCTTCCAGCATGGCGACGAGGCAGGGCAGGCGGGACTTCAGCACCTGCGTGCCGCCCTCGGCGCGCCGCTCCAGGGTGATGGTGCGGTCGGCGGGATCGAACTCGGCGATCTTCGCCACATAGGTGATCTGCATCAGGCCGAGGCGCTTGGCGATGCCGGGGCCGACCTGGGCGGTGTCGCCGTCGATGGTCTGCTTGCCGGTGAAGACCAAGTCCGGCACGCCCCAGGTCTCGCCGATCTTGGTGATGGCGGTGGCGAGGGCGAAGCTGGTGGCCAGCGTGTCCGAGCCGGCGAAGAAGCGGTCGGTCAGCAGCACGGCGCGGTCGGCACCGAAGGTCAGCGCCTTGCGCAGGGAGTCTTCCGCGGAGGGCGGGCCCATGGTGAGCACCGTGACTTCGCCGCCGAACTTGTCGCGCAGGCGAAGCGCTTCTTCCAGCGCGAACAGATCATAAGGGTTGATGATCGTCGGCACGCCCTGCCGCATGATCGTGTTGGTGACGGGATGGACGCGGATCTGCGCCGAATCCGGAACCTGTTTGATGCAGACGACGATGTGCATGAATTCGCTCCGAGCCAAACCCAACGGCTCCTGAGCCATGACTAGCAAGCGGCGTACCAAGCCGGCGTCACTTGTGAATCGCTCGCATTTTCAGTGATTTGTCATGCCGATCGGTCGATTGTCGGGTCTCGACGACACACGAATACATGGAACAACGCGTGTCCGTGTCGGGAAGGTGACAGGTGGGCGTCGCTGGGTGGTGGTGCGCGGAGTGTCGTATTTGCGCGCATCGGCGGCGCGTCGCGAACGCGACGTCGGGGCTCACAGGCGATGTGTCGGGGAGGGGACGATGCGGCCGGCGCCCATTGGGGGTGACAGGGCCGCGGCGCGTGGGGGATGGTTTTGAAGTATTCGGCGTCGCTGATGGGAGGTTCTCGCAAAAGGTCCCCCGCCTTGCGGCGAGGGACCGGAACCTAAAATAGTCTTCAGCGTACGGTGTGTGAAAAGGCGTATTCGCAAAGGTCACGCCCTGCCCCGTTCAAATGTGCGCGGCAAGCCGCGGGGGTGGACGTCGGGTGGACGGGCCGGCGGGGGCCGGCCCGTCGATCCTCGTTCAGCCGACGGCGAGTTCGGCGGCGGTCTTGCCGATCTGGCTCTCGTCCACGGCCTTCATGATGCCGTGCTCCATGAGCAGGTCTTCCAGCTCGTCCATGGTGATCGGGGTCGGGATGATGCCGTTGCCCGAGTTGCCATGCACCTTGGTGGCGAGGTTGCGGTAGTGCTGAGCCTGCGCGGAATCCGGCGCATACTCGATCACCGTCATGCGGCGCAGCTCGGCGTGCTGCACGATGTTGTCGCGCGGCACGAAGTAGATCAGCTGCGTGCCGAGCTTCTTCGCCAGGGACTCCGCCAGCTCGTACTCCTTGTCGGTCTGGCGCTCGTTGCACACCAGGCCGCCCAGGCGCACGCCGCCGGAGTTCGCATACTTCAGGATGCCCTTGGAGATGTTGTTGGCCGCATACATGGCCATCATCTCGCCGGACATGACGATGTAGATTTCCTGAGCCTTGTTCTCGCGGATCGGCATCGCGAAGCCGCCGCACACCACGTCGCCCAGCACGTCGTAGGACACGTAGTCGATGTCCTCGTAGGCGCCGTTCTCCTCAAGGAAGTTGATCGAGGTGATCACGCCACGGCCGGCGCAGCCGACGCCCGGCTCCGGGCCACCCGACTCCACGCAGCGGATGTCGTTGTAGCCGACCTTCATCACGTCCTCGAGCTCGAGGTCTTCCACCGAACCCGCGTTCGCGGCCAGCGAAAGGATGGTGTCCTGCGCCTTGGCGTGCAGGATCAGGCGGGTCGAGTCCGCCTTCGGGTCGCAGCCCACGATGAGGATGCGCTGACCAAGCTCGGTCAGGGCCGCAAGCGTGTTCTGGGACGTGGTGGACTTGCCGATGCCACCCTTGCCGTAAAACGCGATCTGTCGCAGCGAAGCCATCTTGCTCTCCTTCGAACCTACTTTGGAAGACCACCGCGCGAATTGGCGCGAGGCCGTTTCTCTCGTCAGCAATATCGATCGGAAACGCCCCGCGGGTTACGGGAAGGAGCGCATCGCTGGCAGCCGGCCTAGGCGTGCACTCAGCCCTCACTCGCTGTTGCGCCATGGCAGGAGCAACCAGCGTGCCAGTCGCCTCCATTCCCCGCAGGCCTTTGATCTCAATCAAATTCCCGGGGTGTGAGGGGGCTTTCCTTGGCCTTTCGGATGGTGTGTCGAACCCGACAGGTGGGTCTTGTGTGTCGGGATTTGGACACATCCCGTGCGCCCCGTGCGCCGTGGCCGGAGCAATCCCCTCCAAACCTGTCGTTGCCGGGGAGGAACGGAACTTGCTTGACGGTCAATCAACCCGCTCGCGCGCGGATGGCCGTGGTCCCGAACCCGGTCCGCTGCAGCAGGCGGGCCGTGCCGACGACGGGGATCGGCGCGCGATAAACGCAAGTAATGAGCGAGGCGACAGATGCAGATCGGCGTTGAGACGTCCAAGGCGGTGGACCAGCGGCGTGTCTTCGTGGTGGACGAAGACGAGATCACCCGCGCGGCGCTCCAGTTCATGCTGCACGACGAGATCGAGACCCACGAGCTCGCCACCCCCGAGGAGGCCTATGAGAAGGGCCAGGGCTGGCTAGTCCCGCATGTGATCCTGCTCGGCGTCGGGCTGCTGAAGGCCCGCGGCGATGCGCTGATCGCGGAGATGAAGGCGAAGTTTCCCGGCGTGCGCATCCTCATCGTCACCGACAAGTCGGAAGAGGCGGTGGCGGTGAGCGGGCTCAAGGCCGGCGCTCATGGCGCGGTGGTGAAGCCGCTGACGCTGGAGAGCGTGCGCAAGAAGGTGGATACGGTGCTCGGCCGCGACGGCGGCGCGCAACTCGTCCAGCTGTCCGTGATGAAGTAGGCCGGCCGTGGCCCACGTCACCTTCTGGGAGAAGCCGGGCTGCGGCACCAATGCCCGGCAGAAGCTCGCCCTTGCCAATGCCGGCCACACGCTGGACGTCCGCAGCCTCCTGACCGAGGCGTGGACGGCCGAGCGGCTGAAGGAGTTCTTCGGCGCGACGCCGGTCGCCACCTGGTTCAATCCGGCGGCGCCGAAGGTGAAGTCGGGCGAGGTCAAGCCCGAGGCGGTGGAGGCTGAGGCGGCCATCGCGCTGATGCTGGCGGAGCCGTTGCTGATCCGCCGCCCCTTGGTGGAGGTGGAGGGCGCCCGCTGCGCCGGCTTCGACCGCGAGCCCGTCACCTCCCTGCTGGGGCCGGCCGCGCCGGGGGCGAGGCCCCTGGAAGGCTGCTCCCATCCCGGCGAGGCCCATCCCTGTCCGGACCCCGGCGAACGGAAGGCATCCTGAACATGAACGCGCTGCTGCCCCCCGCGCGTCCCTTCGAGGCGGCGCTGGCCTACCACGCCCGCACCAAGCACAGCCTGAAGGCCTATGCCGCCGGCCCCGAGACGCTGGACTGGGACATGCAGCCCAATCCGTTCCGGGAGTATGAGGGCGCGCCGCGCACCGCTTTGCCGCTGGCGGCGGAAAGGCTCGACGTCTCCTTTGCCGAGATGGTGTCGGGAACGGTGGCGCCCGCACCTTTGGACCTTGCCGGCGTCGCCTTGCTGCTGGAACTTTCCTTCGGCCTCGCCGCCTGGAAGCAGCTCGGCCCCGATCGCTGGGCGCTGCGCTGCAATCCTTCCAGCGGCAATCTGCACCCCACCGAGGCCTATGTGATCGCCGGGCGCATCGCCGGTCTCGACGATGGCGTGCACCACTATGTCAGCCGCGACCATGTGCTCGAGCATCGCTTCGCACCTCCGGGGCCGGACGTGGTGGCGGTGGCGAGCGCCTCCGGTTTCGCCATGGAGCAGAGGTTCGGCCCGACCGGCGGCGTGCCGTCTTTGTTCCTCGCCCTGTCGTCCATCCATTGGCGCGAGGCGTGGAAATATGGCGAGCGGGCCTTCCGCTATTGCCAGCTGGACCTCGGCCACGCGCTGGCCGCCGTGCGCTACGCCGCCTCCTGCCTCGGCTGGACCGCGCGACTGGTGGAGACCATCCCCAGCGCCGACATCGCCCGCCGCATCGGCCTCGACCGGGCGGTGGACTTTGCGGGGGCAGAGCGCGAGGATCCCGACATCCTAATCGCGCTGGCTCCTGTCGGCGGCGATCTGCCGGCCTTGCCGGCGGTGCCGTTTGGCGGGCGCTGGATGGGGCGGGCCAATGTGCTCGACCGGCATCCGCTCTATCGCTGGCCGGTGATCGATCAGGTGAGCCTTGCCACCCATCGCGCCGGCGTCGATGCGGGGGAGGTGCTGACGGCTCCGGCCCTCCCCGCGCGTGATGTCTCCGGCGAGGCGCGGGCGGCGTCGGTCATCCTCGGCCGGCGCAGCGCGCAGCGCTTCACCGCCAAGGGCAGCCTCATGCCCCGCGAGGTCTTCCTTGGCCTCATGGATGCGCTGATGCCGCGCGCCTTGGCGCCGTTCGATGCCGCTCCCTTCGAGGCGCGCGTCCATCCGCTCCTGTTCGTCCACCGGGTGGAGGGGCTGGCTCCCGGCCTTTATGCCCTGCCGCGCCGGGATGGTGTGATCGCGGATCTCAAGGCCGCGCTCCGCTCCGACTTCACCTGGGAAAAGCCGGAGGGCGTGCCCGCGCACCTGCCGCTCTACCGGCTGGTGGAAACCGACTGCCGGGGCATCGCCCGCACCGTGAGCTGCCATCAGGCCATCGCCAGCGACAGTTCCTTCGCCCTCGCCATGCTGGCGGAGTTCGAGCCGCTGGTGACGGCTGAGGCGTGGCGCTACCGCCAGCTCCATTGGGAGGCGGGCATGGTCGGCCAGTCGCTCTATCTGGAAGCGGAGGCGGCGGGCTTTCGCGGCACCGGCATCGGCTGCTTCTTCGATGATGACCTGCACCAGCTCCTGGGGCTCGAAGGCGGGGCCTTCCAGTCCATCTACCACTTCACCGTCGGGCGCGCCGCCGTCGACGACCGCATCACCACCGAGCCGGCCTATCTCGGCCGGGGCGCTTGAGCACGCGCCGATCTGATTGCGAGGCAATCAGATCGGATAACGCGTTCTCTTTCTTAGAGTTGGAGGGCGATTCACCGATCAAGTTGTTTCAACTTGATCGGATCGCGCTCTGAGCGGGACGGGAGAGACCATCATGAGACAGCGCACGCCCTTCCGCCGCATCGGCGTCGCGGAGGCGGTGGCCATCGTCGGCACGGGCAAGGCCCTGCTGCTCGATGTGCGTGACGCCAATTCCTACGCCGCCGGCCATGTGGAGGGCGCGCGGAACATGGCGTTCGGCAATCTCGGCGACATTATCGGCACCACGCCGAAGGCGCAGCCGGTGGTCATCTATTGCTATCACGGCAATGCCAGCCAGGAGTACGCGCAGGCCTTGTCGGATTTCGGCTTCTCCGACGTGACGAGCGTCGACGGCGGCTATGAGGCCTGGTTCAACCACGCGCAGGCGCAAAAGCCCGCCGCCGCGCTCGACCCCGCGCTCTCGGCCTGGATCGCCAGCCGTGGCTTTCCCCCGGATGGGCTGAACGCCACCGCCGAGAACGGCATGACGCCGCTGATGAAGGCCTGCGCCGAAGGGCTTCCCGAGACCGTCGCCGCCCTCATCGCCGCCGGTGCCACCCTCGACATCCGCAATGCGGACGGCAACACGGCGCTGTGGATCGCCTGCGTGGGCGATCATCTCGACATCATCGACGCGCTGGTGGATGCGGGCATCGCCATCGACAGCGCCAACGACAATGGCGCTACGGCCCTGATGTATGCGGCCTCCGCCGGCAAGGCCGGCGTGGTGGAGAGGCTGCTCGCCCGCGGGGCCGATCCAAGGCCGGAGACGCTGGACGGCTTCTCCGCGCTTGATCTCGCCTCCACCATCGAATGCCTCACGCTGCTGCGGCGCGCGACCAAGGAGGCCAGGGTCGCCACCCCGGCCTGATGCCCGATTGTCGCATTGCGCCTTGCCCGGTGGCCCCTTCGGCCTACCCGCGCGAGAGGCAGGCATTTTCTTCACGCGAACCGGTATCCACTTCGCTCGAAAATGTTTTATGCCTCCTGCTGTATCGGGACTGAGCGAGGATACGGCGCATGACCTACCGCTGGTGGACGCAGGCCATGGTGGACGCCCTCCTCGCCGAGGACGCGCCCTATGGCGACCTCACGACCGAGAGCCTCGGCCTCGCCGGGCGCGACGCGCGCCTCTCCATGGCCGTGCGCGGCGATACCACCCTGTGCGGGGTGGAACTCGCGCGCGATCTGTTCCTCACGGCTGGCGCCAAGGCCGACCTGCTGGCGGCGAGCGGGGCGCGGGTGCCGAAGGGCGACACCTTCCTCCTCGCCGAAGGCGCGGCCGGCCCCATCTTCCGCGCCTGGAAGGTGGCGCAGACGCTGGTGGAATATCTCTCCGGCATCGCCACCCTCACCGCCGACATCGTGGCCGCCGCGCGGGCGGTGTCGCCCGAGGTGGCGGTGGTGACCACGCGCAAGACTTTGCCCGGCGCCAAGGCGCAGATGATCGCCGCCATCCGCGCCGGCGGCGCCTTCCCGCACCGGCTCGGCCTCTCCGAGACGCTGCTGCTTTTCCCCGAACACGCCGCCTTCCTCGCCGATCCCGCCGAGGGCATCGCGCGGCTGCGCCGGCAGGCGCCGGAGAAGAAGGTGGTGGTGGAGGTGAAGACGCCGGAGGAGGCTGAGGCCGTTCTCCCCGCGCGGCCGGACGTGCTCCAGTGCGAGAAGATGACACCGGACGACATCCGACAGGTGGTCGCCATCACCGCGCAACGCTCGCCCGGCACGAAGGTCGCGGCGGCTGGCGGCGTCAATCTCTCCAACGCCGCCGCCTATGCCGCGGCTGGCGCCCATGTGCTGGTGACGTCCGCGCCCTATTGGGCGAAGCCCGCCGACGTGAAGGTGGTGATCGGCCCGGCCTGAGCGGCGCCTGCCGCCGGCTCTCGCGCCGGATGATCTGCCCTCACCTGTGAATTCGTCCGGCTCCGGCAAGAAATGACGGGACGGGAACGGGCGGCTACGTAGTTATACGTATGTTCGATACCGACAAGGCGGCGTGTCGCACGTGTCTCGTCTGTCGTGATCCTGTCGAACCTCGGACAAGCTTGCCGGCTGTCGGCTTTGCGACAGTTTCGCAGCCCACGATTTTCATCGATTTCAGAATGGCTTGCGGCAATGGCACGCGGTTTGCGTGATCCCTGTCAGGCGCTGCTGGCTCAAGTGGGCGGTTTCGATGCTCCGGCTCACCACAGGCGCGGTTCAGGGCCAAGGGACTTAGGGTCACGGGACTTGAGGAAGACACCATGCTCGCGAAGTCTCCATCGGTGACATCTGGGCGCTCCGGCCGGGCCTCGGCGGAGGTCGGCGGTTCGGCGAAGGGGGCTGCGGCCACCCGCACGGTCTTCCTGAACGACACAACGCTCCGCGACGGGGAGCAGGCGCCCGGCGTCGCCTTCACCCGCAAGGAGAAGATCGAGATCGCCGAGGCGCTCGCCGCCGCGGGCGTGCCCGAGATCGAGGCCGGCACGCCGGCCATGGGCGACGAGGAGATCGAGACCCTTCGCTCTATCGTCTCGCTCAAGCTGCCCCTGCGCGTCGCGGCCTGGTGCCGGATGAGCGAGGAGGACCTGTTCGCGGCGGTCTCGGCCGGGGTCAATTACGTCAATCTTTCCATTCCCACCTCCGATCGCCAGCTTCAGGGCAAGCTGAACCGGGATCGCGAGTGGGCGCTTGCGGCGATCAAGCATGTGGCGACCCTCGCCACCAAGCTCGGCTTCACCGTCGCCATCGGCTGCGAGGACGCCTCCCGCGCCGATCCGGATTTCCTGTGCCGCGTGGCCGAGGCGGCGCGGGAGGCGGGGGCCTTCCGCCTGCGCCTCGCCGACACGCTGGGCGTGCTCGATCCCTTCTCCACCTATGCGCTGGTGCGGCGCGTCGCCAATGCGACGGACCTCGAGATCGAGTTCCACGCCCACGACGATCTCGGCCTTGCCACCGCCAACACGCTCGCCGCCGTCACCGGCGGCGCCCGCCATGCCAGCGTGACCGTGGTCGGGCTTGGCGAGCGGGCCGGCAATGCGGCGCTGGAGGAAGTGGCCATCGCCCTGCGCCAGACCGCCCGCGCCGAAAGCGGCATCGACCCGCGCGCCCTGCGCCCGCTGGCCGAGAAGGTGATGGCCGCGGCCGGCCGCGCCATGCCGCGCACCAAGGCCATCGTGGGCGAGGACGTGTTCACCCACGAGAGCGGTATCCATGTTTCCGGCCTGCTGAAGGATCGCGGCACCTACGAGGCGCTGAACCCGGAACTGCTCGGCCGCTCCCACCGCGTGGTGCTGGGCAAGCATTCGGGCCTTGCCGCCATCTCCAAGGCGCTCGCCGACGAGGGGCTGGCGGTGGACGAGGCGCGCGGCCGGGCCATCCTCGCCCGGGTCCGCGACTTCTCGGTGCGCACCAAGGAGACGGTGACGCCCCAGGTGCTCCGCCGCTTCTACGAGGACAGCTTCACCGAAGAAGCGCTGAAGCGCCGCCACGCAGCCGTGATGGGAGCCTGACCCATGATCATGGGAAGTCCGAAGTGGCATGGTAGCGAAGTGCCCCTCGCCGCAGCCGTCGCGTCGGATGCGCCGGCGGCATCCTTCTCGGTCTGGCAGCTCATCCGCGAGGATGTGAACTGCGTGAAGGCGCGGGACCCGGCGGCGCGGCACACGTTCGAGATCGTGCTCACCTATCCTGGCGTCCACGCCATCATCTGGCACCGCCTCGCCAGCCGGCTGTGGCGGCGGGGGGTGAAGTTCCCGGCCCGCTTCCTGTCCTGGCTGGGCCGCTTTCTGACCAATGTGGACATCCACCCCGGCGCCACCATCGGCCGGCGCTTCTTCATCGATCACGGCGCCTGCGTGGTGATCGGCGAGACCGCCGAGATCGGGGACGACGTAACCCTGTACCATGGCGTGACCCTCGGCGGGACGTCCTGGACGTCGGGCAAGCGCCATCCCACCTTGCGTAACGGCGTTCTCGTCGGGGCCGGGGCGAAGATCCTCGGGCCGATCACGGTCGGGGCGGGCTGCCGCGTGGGCGCCAATTCCGTGGTGATCGAGGACGTTCCCCCCGCCATGACGGTGGTGGGCATTCCCGGCCGGGTGGTGAAGCCCACCTCCGACCGCCGCAAGCTCGGCGACGGCCGCATCGACCTCGAGCACCACCTCATGCCCGATCCGGTGGGCGAGGCCATCGTCTCCCTGCTCGACCGGATCGAGTTCCTCGAGGCGCGCCTCTCGCACCTGCAGGGCGAGCGACAGCGCGGCCGGCCGGCGAGCGCGGACGAGGCGGCGTGACATACCGGACTTGAGCTGATCGACAGGAGAAAGAGCGACATGTCCATCATCGACAAGCTGAAGTCTCTCCACAGCGCCGAAGAATTCTTCGAGGTGCTGCAGGTGGAATACCAGCCGGAAGTGTTGCAGGTGCTGCGCCTCCACATCCTCAGGCGCATGGGCCAGTACCTCGTCTCTGCCGAATTCGACGGCATGAGCGAGGAAGAGATCTATTCCGCCGCCCAGACCATGCTGGGGCAGGCCTATGCCGACTTCATCGCCTCCAACCCCATGGCGGAGCGGGTGTTCAAGGTGCTGAAGGAGCACGACCCGAACCGCCCGGCGGCCCCCGCCGCCAAGCCCGCTTTCGTCCAGCTCGGCTCGCTCAAGACCGGAAGCTGAGACGGCCTCCTTCGTCCCGCCCGCCGGCGTCTATGCCCGGCGTGCGGGGCCAACCTTCCGCCGGAGCGCCCCGAAGCGCTCCGGCCGGCTGCCCTCTCCCTGCTGATTGTTCGTTGATATTTACGTTGTTTTATTTTTTTCATCCGGCTGGTCGCTCGGCCGTGTGCGGGGAGAGGGCAGATTTCCCTGGGTTCCGGCGCCTCATCGCGCCGATGAAAGCGCAGCGATAACCGCGCTGCGCCCGCCCTGGTGCCGATGGCCGCCGGGCCGATCCCGGCTTTAGCCAGCTATCCGCGCGAGCATGCGGACGGGGCGCGCCCGTCGCGCCAGTGGCGCCCCAAATTCCACATTCCACGGCAGATATCGCGCGGTCCCGCCTGCAAACGGCCGGACCTTCGCGCCTTTTTCAAAATCGCACGGTGCCGCACCGGTCCGGCGCGGCCCGGCCATGCCCTGCCCGGGCGGTGGCAAGGGTGACCGTTCCGGGGGCCTCCGGCGGTAGGCCGCTGCACCGCTCTGCGGGATGGTTTTCCGCATGGTGCAAAAGAGCGGAAAATCGCGGTGAAACGACCCGTTTTTGCGGCAAAATCCCGCTCCATGCCACTATTTGTGCAGTGCGGCCGGCTTGAACGCCCGGACGGATGGGAGTAGTCAAGCGCCGCGTTCCTGCGGCGGCTCGTCTCATGTGCCGGCTCGCAGCGTTTTCCGGGGACTTGTGATGGCCCGCAACAAGATCGCCCTCATCGGGGCCGGCCAGATCGGCGGCACGCTCGCCCTTCTGGCTGGACTGAAGGAGCTGGGCGACATCGTGCTGTTCGACGTCGCGGACGGCGTTCCCGACGGCAAGGCCCTGGACCTCGCCCAGCTCACCCCTGTGGAGGGGTTCGATGCGGGCATCTGGGGCGCCTCGAGCTATGACGCCATCGCCGGTGCCGACGTGGTGATCGTCACCGCCGGCGTGCCGCGCAAGCCGGGCATGAGCCGGGACGACCTCCTCGCCATCAATCTCAAGGTGATGGAGCAGGTGGGCGCGGGCCTGCGCAAATATGCGCCTGACGCTTTCGTCATCTGCATCACCAATCCGCTCGATGCCATGGTCTGGGCGCTCCAGCGCACCAGCGGCCTGCCGCCGGAGAAGGTGGTGGGCATGGCCGGCGTGCTCGATTCCGCCCGCTTCCGCTTCTTCCTCTCCGAGGAGTTCGGCGTATCGGTGGAGGATGTGACCGCCTTCGTCATGGGCGGGCACGGCGATACGATGGTGCCGCTGGTGCGCTATTCCGCCGTGGGCGGCATCCCGGTGCCGGACCTCATCCGCATGGGCTGGACCAGCGAGGAGCGCATCGCCGCCATCGTCCAGCGCGTGCGCGACGGCGGGGCGGAGATCGTCAACCTGCTCAAGACCGGCTCGGCTTTCTATGCGCCGGCCGCCGCCGCCATCGCCATGGCGGAGAGCTACCTGAAGGACAAGAAGCGCGTGCTCCCGGTCGCTGCAAGGCTCGATGGGGAATACGGGCTCAGGGACATCTATCTCGGCGTGCCGGCTGTCATCGGCGCGCGGGGGGTGGAGCGTATCGTGGAGGTCGAGCTCGACCGATCCGAACGCGCCATGTTCGAAAGATCGGTCGCCGCAGTCGAAGGACTGGTGGAGGCCTGCCTGAAGATCGCACCCGGCCTCGGGAAGTGATCTCGCTCATGACGGCGTGCCGGAAGGCGCGCCGTTTTCGTGCCGGGGTACAACCGGCGTGGTGAAGGAGACGAGTGTTCCCCTCCTCGGGGGAGACCGCATCTTCGCCCCAGTCCTTCGGGCCGGGGTGGTGGCGCGGGTCCCCCTTCTGCGGTGGAGGCGGTTCGGACAGGGTGGTCCCGCAATTGCGCGGGATCCGGGACGGGCCGGGGCGGGGAAAGGGACACATCGCAACCCTGAGGGACACGGAAGATGAATATTCACGAGTATCAGGCCAAGGCGCTGCTGAAGAGCTTCGGCGCCCCGGTCTCGCGCGGCATTCCCGTGCTGAAGGTCGAGGAGGCGGAAGCCGCCGCCAAGGAGCTGGGTGGCCCGCTCTGGGTTGTGAAGTCGCAGATCCACGCCGGCGGCCGCGGCAAGGGCAAGTTCAAGGAGCCCGAGGCTGGCGAGAAGGGCGGCGTGCGCCTCGCCAAGTCCGTGGAAGAGGTGAAGGAGTTCGTCGGCCAGATGCTCGGCCGCACCCTCGTCACCATCCAGACCGGCCCGGCCGGCAAGCAGGTGAACCGCCTCTACATCGAGGAAGGCTCGGACATCGAGAAGGAGTTCTACATCTCCCTGCTCGTGGACCGCGTCACCTCGCGCGTGGCCTTCGTGGTCTCCACCGAAGGCGGCATGGACATCGAGGAAGTCGCCCACTCCACCCCTGAGAAGATCGTGACCTTCTCGGTGGACCCGGTGACCGGCGTGCAGGGTTTTCACGGCCGCAAGATCGCCAAGGCCCTCGGCCTCTCCGGTGAACTCGCCAAGCAGGCCGGCAAGCTCGCCGAGGTGCTCTACACCGCCTTCGTCGAGACCGACATGGCGATGCTGGAGATCAACCCGCTCATCGTCACCAAGGACGGCAACCTGCGCGTGCTCGACGCCAAGGTGTCCTTCGATTCCAACTCCCTGTTCCGCCATCCCAAGCTCACCGAGCTGCGCGACCTGACGGAAGAGGACGAGAAGGAGATCGAGGCGTCCAAGTACGACCTCGCCTACATCGCCCTCGACGGCACCATCGGCTGCATGGTCAACGGCGCGGGTCTTGCCATGGCGACCCTCGACATCATCCAGCTTTACGGCGAAAGCCCGGCGAACTTCCTCGACGTGGGCGGCGGCGCCAACGAAGAGAAGGTGACGGCGGCGTTCAAGATCATCACCGCCGACCCGAACGTGAAGGGCATCCTCGTCAACATCTTCGGCGGCATCATGAAGTGCGACGTGATCGCCAACGGCGTGATCGCGGCGGTGAAGGCGGTGGGCCTCCAGGTGCCCCTCGTGGTGCGCCTCGAAGGCACCAATGTGGAAGAAGGCAAGCAGATCATCCGTGAGAGCGGGCTCAATGTGATCCCTGCCGATGATCTCGATGACGCGGCGCAGAAGATCGTCGCTGCCGTGAAGAAGGATGCTGCGTGATGTCCGTGCTGATCGACGCCAACACCAAGGTCATCACCCAGGGCTTCACCGGCAAGAACGGCACCTTCCACGCCCAGCAGGCCATCGCCTACGGGACGAAGATGGTCGGCGGCACCTCGCCGGGCAAGGGTGGCACCACCCACCTCAACCTGCCGGTGTTCGACACCGTTCTGGAAGCCAAGGAAGCCACCGGCGCCGACGCCTCGGTGATCTACGTGCCGCCTCCGGGCGCCGCCGACGCCATCCTTGAGGCGATCGACGCGGAAATCCCGCTCATCGTCTGCATCACCGAGGGCATCCCGGTCCTCGACATGGTGAAGGTGAAGCGCGCCCTCTCGGGCTCGAAGAGCCGCCTCATCGGCCCCAACTGCCCCGGCATCGTCACCGCCGGCCAGTCGAAGATCGGCATCATGCCGGCCAACATCTTCAAGACCGGCTCGGTGGGCGTGGTCTCGCGCTCCGGCACGCTGACCTACGAAGCCGTGTTCCAGACCTCGCAGGTGGGCCTCGGCCAGACCTCGGCGGTGGGCATCGGCGGCGACCCGGTGAAGGGCACCGAGTTCATCGACGTGCTGGAGATGTTCCTGGCCGATCCCAAGACCGAGTCGATCATCATGATCGGCGAGATCGGCGGCTCGGCCGAGGAAGAGGCCGCGCAGTTCATCGCCGACGAGGCGAAGAAGGGCCGCAAGAAGCCGATGGTGGGCTTCATCGCCGGCCGCACGGCCCCTCCCGGCCGTCGCATGGGCCATGCCGGCGCCATCATCTCCGGTGGCAAGGGCGGCGCCGAGGACAAGATCGCGGCCATGGAGGCGGCGGGTATCCGCGTGTCTCCGTCCCCCGCGCGCCTCGGCAAGACTCTCGTTGAGGTGCTGAAGGGCTGAGGCAGATCCCCCGGCCCGGCCGGGGGATCGCCACACGGATGGACCGGGAGCGGGGATGCCGGGCGAAAGCCGATGAGGCCAAAGCCTTGGAATTCCGCTCCCGCAAGGGCATCCGCCGCGCAATCGCCATGAAGTTCGGCGACTGGCGAGCGCGGTTCGGGTGGGGCGCGGAACCGGCCTTTCGGCTGGTGGCAGCCCTGCCCATATAAAGGTTGTCGAGCACCGCTGTCGAAGGCCGCCACGAGCCTCGCAGGGGTGACGGGGCGTCCGGCAAGGGCCGGGCGCCGGATTTGTGGCAGACGAGCGGCCTTGGGGCTTCATTTTCCGAGCGAAATGCGCTCAAGGAGAGTGAGGCGCCCACGGTCTTCCGGGAACAAGCCCATGTCGCGCGCGGAACAGAACGACGTTTTCCTGAACACCTCCTTCCTCTATGGCGCCAATGCCGCCTGGATCGAGGATCTCTACGCCCGCTATGAGACCGATCCCAATTCGGTCAGCGCTGAGTGGCAGGCCTTCTTCGCGGCGTTGAAGGACGATCCCAACCAGGTGATCGAGAACGCCCGCGGCGCCTCCTGGAAGAAGCCCAACTGGCCGGTGCACGCCAATGGCGAGCTGGTCTCGGCCATGGACGGCCAGTGGATCGAGGTGGAGAAGGCCATCGCCGACAAGGTGAAGGCCAAGGCGCAGAAGTCCGGCGTCGAGTTCTCCGCTACCGAGGTGCAGCAGGCCACCCGCGATTCCGTCAAGGCGCTGATGATGATCCGCGCCTACCGCATGCGCGGCCACCTGCACGCCAATCTCGACCCGCTGGGCCTGACCCCGCCGCGCGAGGCGCCCGAGCTCGACCCGGCGTCCTACGGCTTCTACGAGGCCGACCTCGACCGCAAGATCTTCATCGACCACGTGCTGGGCCTGGAATTCGCGACCGTCCGCGAGATGGTCGCCATCCTGCGCCGCACCTATTGCGCGTCCGTGGGCGTCGAGTTCATGCACATCTCCTCGCCCGAGGAGAAGGCGTGGATCCAGGAGCGCATCGAGGGGCCGGACAAGGAAGTCACCTTCACCCGCGAGGGCAAGCGCGCCATCCTCAACAAGCTGGTTGAGGCCGAGGGCTTCGAGAAGTTCCTCGACGTGAAGTTCACCGGCACCAAGCGCTTCGGCCTCGACGGCGGCGAGAGCCTGATCCCGGCGCTGGAGCAGATCATCAAGCGCGGCGGCAATCTCGGCCTCAAGGAGATCGTGTTCGGCATGGCCCATCGTGGCCGCCTGAACGTGCTGACCCAGGTGATGGGCAAGCCGCACCGCGCGCTGTTCCACGAGTTCAAGGGCGGCTCCTGGGCCCCCGATGACGTGGAAGGCTCGGGCGACGTGAAGTACCACCTCGGTGCTTCGTCCGACCGCGAGTTCGACAACAACAAGGTCCACCTGTCGCTGACCGCCAACCCCTCGCACCTCGAGATCGTCGATCCGGTGGTACTGGGCAAGGCGCGCGCCAAGCAGGACCAGCTGGGCGACACCGAGCGCACCAAGGTGCTGCCGCTGCTGCTGCACGGCGATGCCGCCTTCGCCGGCCAGGGCGTGGTGGCCGAGTGCCTCGGCCTCTCCGGCCTGAAGGGTCACCGCACCGGCGGCTCGATCCACTTCATCATCAACAACCAAATCGGCTTCACCACCAATCCGCGCTACTCGCGCTCTTCGCCCTATCCGTCGGATGTGGCGAAGATGATCGAGGCGCCGATCTTCCACTGCAACGGCGACGACCCGGAATCCGTGGTGTTCTGCGCCAAGGTGGCCACCGAGTTCCGCCAGCGCTTCCACAAGCCGGTGGTGGTGGACATGTTCTGCTACCGCCGCTTCGGCCACAACGAGGGCGACGAGCCCGCGTTCACCCAGCCGAAGATGTACAAGGTGATCCGCCAGCACCCGAGCGTGCTCGAGCTCTACACCAAGAAGCTGGAGAGCGAGGGCGTGGTGACCGCGGGCGAGGTGGACACCATGCGCAATGCGTGGCGCGACCGCCTCGAGGCCGAGCACGAGGCCGGCCAGGCCTACAAGCCCAACAAGGCCGACTGGCTCGACGGCCGCTGGGCCGGCTTCAAGCCCACCCACGAGGATGACGATCCGCGCCGCGGCAACACCGGCCTGCCGGAAGACGAGCTGAAGGCCATCGGCGCCAAGATCACCACCGTGCCGGAGGGCTTCCAGGTCCACCGCACGATCCAGCGCTTCCTCGACAACCGCAAGAAGGCGATCGAGGACGGCAAGGGCATCGACTGGGCGACCGGCGAGGCGCTCGCCTTCTCCTCCCTGCTCTTGGAAGGCCACCCGGTCCGCCTGTCGGGCCAGGACGTGGAGCGCGGCACCTTCTCCCAGCGCCATTCGGTGCTGCTCGACCAGGAGACCGAGGCCCGCTACAAGCCGTTCAACCACCTCTCCGAGACCCAGGCCAAGTACGAGGTCATCAATTCGATGCTCTCGGAAGAGGCGGTGCTCGGCTTCGAGTATGGCTACACGCTGTCCGAGCCCAACACTTTGGTGCTCTGGGAGGCGCAGTTCGGCGACTTCGCCAACGGCGCGCAGGTGGTGTTCGACCAGTTCATCTCCTCGGGCGAGCGCAAGTGGCTGCGCATGTCCGGCCTCGTCTGCCTGCTGCCGCACGGCTATGAGGGCCAGGGTCCGGAGCACTCCTCCGCCCGCCTCGAGCGCTATCTGCAGCTGTGCGCCGAGGACAACATGCAGGTGGCCAACGTCACCACCCCGGCCAACTACTTCCACATCCTGCGCCGGCAGATGAAGCGGGAGTTCCGCAAGCCGCTGATCCTGATGACGCCCAAGTCGCTGCTGCGCCACAAGCGGGCGGTGTCCAGCCTGGCGGAGATGGTGACCGGCACCACCTTCCACCGCGTGCTGTGGGACGACGCCCAGTCGCACCCGGACGAGAGCGCCATCAAGCTCCAGCCGGACGACAAGATCCGGCGCGTCGTGCTGTCCTCGGGCAAGGTCTATTACGACCTGCTGGAGGAGCGCGAGAAGCGGGGCGTGGACGACGTCTACCTGATGCGCGTGGAGCAGCTCTATCCGTTCCCGCTCAAGACGCTGGTGCAGGAACTCGGCCGCTTCAAGAATGCCGAGGTGGTGTGGTGCCAGGAAGAGCCGAAGAACCAGGGGTCCTGGGCCTTCGTGCAGCCTTACCTGGAGTGGGTTCTGGAGCAGGCTGGCGGCACCGCGCGGCGTCCGCGCTATGCCGGCCGTCCGGCGTCCGCCGCCACCGCCACGGGCCTGATGTCCAAGCACATGGCGCAGCTCAAGGCCTTCCTCGAGGAAGCCCTGGGCTGATCCGACCCCAGTAACGGTCACAAGCAGACCCGCCCCGAAAGAGGACGCGCCGTGCCGCACTTCCTGCTCCGCCTTTCCCCGCCGCGCCCGAGCTTTCCCTCGGACGCCAGCGCTGCCGAGATGGACGCCATGGGCGCGCACTTCGCCTTCTGGCAGGCCGAGGCGGAGGCCGGCACGGCCCTCGCCGTCGGTCCGGTGGCGGACCCGGCGGGCATCTGGGGGATGGCCGTCATCGAAGTACCCGACGAGGCCGCCGCGACCGGCCTCTCGCTTCGGGATCCCGTCATCAAGGCGGACCTGGGCTTCACCTATGCGGTGATGCCCATTCTGTCGCTCATCGAGCGCCGGGCGCCACGCCCGGCCCAAGCCGAAGTCTGAGGGAGGCCCCCTCAAGGGGCGAACACAATGACCGAGATCCGCGTGCCCACCCTGGGCGAGTCCGTTACCGAGGCGACCATCGGCAAGTGGTTCAAGAAGCCCGGCGATGCCGTCAAGGCTGATGAGCCGCTGGTGGAGCTCGAGACCGACAAGGTGACCGTCGAGGTGCCGGCTCCGGCCTCCGGCGTCCTCTCCGAGATCGTCGCCAAGGACGGCGAGACCGTCGGCGTCGGCGCGCTGCTCGGCAATATCGGTGCCGGCTCGGGCGCCGAGGCGGCGCCTGCCGCTGCCCCCGCCGCATCTCCGGCTCCCGCCGCTGCGCCCGCTCCGGCCCCGGCCGCCGCTCCCGCCGCCGCTGTTGCGGCCGGCAGCAACGGTCCAGCCGTTGGCCGCATCGCCGCCGAGACCGGCGTGAACCCGGCCGACGTCTCCGGCTCCGGCAAGGACGGCCGCGTCACCAAGGGTGACATGCTGGCCGCCATCGCTTCGGGCGTTTCGGCGGCTCCCGCCGCCGCCCCTGTGGCGGTGCGTGCCCCCTCGGCGCCCACCGACGCCGCCCGCGAAGAGCGGGTGAAGATGACCAAGCTGCGCCAGACCATCGCGCGGCGCCTGAAGGATGCGCAGAACACTGCCGCCATGCTCACCACGTTCAACGACGTGGACATGACCGCGGTGATGAGCCTGCGCAGCCAGTTCAAGGATGCCTTCGAGAAGAAGCACGGCACCAAGCTCGGCTTCATGGGCTTCTTCACCAAGGCGGTGATCGCGGCTCTGAAGGACATCCCGGCGGTGAACGCCGAGATCGACGGCCAGGATCTCGTCTACAAGAACTACTACAACATCGGTATCGCGGTGGGCACCGAGAAGGGCCTCGTGGTTCCGGTGGTGCGCGACGCGGACCTGCTCTCCGTCGCCGAGATCGAGAAGGCCATCGCCGGTTACGGCCGCAAGGCGCGTGACGGCAAGCTCGGCATCGAGGAGATGCAGGGCGGCACCTTCACCGTCACCAACGGCGGCATCTACGGCTCGCTGATGTCCACCCCCATCCTCAACGCGCCGCAGTCGGGCATCCTCGGCATGCACCGCATCGAGGAGCGCCCGGTGGTGGTCAAGGGGCAGATCGTGATCCGCCCGATGATGTACCTCGCTTTGTCCTACGACCACCGCATCGTCGACGGCCGCGAGGCCGTGACCTTCCTGGTGCGCGTGAAGGAGACCCTGGAAGATCCCGCGCGCCTCGTGCTGGATCTGTGAGGTACTGAGGGATGGCCAGGCCCGGAAGCGTCTGGCCATCCTTCTCCTCGCCTATGCGGGGGCGATCTGTGCGGCCTTCAGCGGCTGGTTCGGGGGACGGGTCTTCGAGACTGTCATGGCCCATCCGGAGCTTGCCATGTTCGGGCCGCACCCCCCGGAACTGGACTTGGCCTACTGGCTCTTTGCCGGAGCCGTCGCTCTGGGGCTGGCATTTCTCTTCCTGGTCCGGAAGATCGTTCCGGCAGATGACGGGCTGGCGCATGATGCTCCCGATCATCCTTGAGGGTAGTCGATGACGAGCCATCTGGCCGAATACCTCACACTTATGGCGGTGTTCGCCGTCGCGGCGATCGCGCCGGGGCCGGACTTCGCCATGGTGGTGCGCCAGAGCGTGGTGTTCGGCCGGCGCGCCGGCCTCTTCACCAGCCTCGGCATCGGTTTCGCGATCCTTCTCCACGCCAGCTACACGCTGGCCGGTCTCGGATTCCTCGTCGCCCACTCCCTCGTTGCCTTCTCGGTGTTGAAGTGGGTGGGCTGCGCCTATCTCATCTATGTGGGCGTGAAGACGTGGGCCGCGCCTGCGCCCGCAATGGACGGCGAGGCCGCGCCCGCGCCCGCCGGTGTCATGACCGACCGGCGCGCCTTCGCTCTGGGGTTTCTCACCAATGCGCTGAACCCCAAGGCGATGCTGTTCTTCCTATCCCTGTTCTCGACGCTGGTGAGCACCGAGACGCCCTTGGTGGTGCAGGGCTTCTACGGGCTGTCCATGGGCGTGCTGCTGGTGTGCTGGTTCGCCCTCGTCACCATGTTCTTCACCGGCCGAGCGGTGCGCGACGGGCTCGTCCGCTTCGGCCGCTGGTTCAATCGCGTCACCGGCGCACTCCTGATCTGCCTCGGTATCCGCCTCGCCTTGCAAAGGGCCGTTGCCGCGCCCTGACGCGCTCCGGCCCCTTACCTTGAAGGAACTCCGCATGTCCTACGATCTCACCATCATCGGCACCGGCCCCGGCGGCTATGTGTGCGCCATCCGCGCGGCCCAGCTCGGCCTCAAGGTCGCGGTGGTGGAGAAGCGCGGCACCCATGGTGGCACCTGCCTGAACGTGGGCTGCATCCCCTCCAAGGCGCTCCTTTATGCCTCCGAGCTGTTCGAGGAAGCCGGCCACAAGTTCGGCGAGATGGGCATCGGCGTCCCCGCCCCCAAGCTCGACCTGCCCGCCATGCTGGCCTTCAAGGACCGCGGCGTGGACGGCAACGTGAAGGGCGTCGAGTTCCTGCTGAAGAAGAACAAGGTCGACGTCTACATGGGCGCCGGCAAGATCCTCGGCACCGGCAAGGTGGAAGTCACCCTCAATGCCGACGGCAAGGTCGAGGTGCTCGAGACGAAGAACATCGTCATCGCCACCGGCTCGGACGTCGCCCCGCTGCCGGGCGTGACCATCGACGAGGAGCGCATCGTCTCCTCCACCGGCGCGCTGAAGCTGCCGAAGGTTCCGGGCAAGCTGGTGGTGGTCGGCGCGGGCGTCATCGGCCTCGAGCTCGGCTCGGTGTGGCGGCGTCTGGGCGCGCAGGTGACGGTGGTGGAATTCCTCGACCGCATCCTGCCCGGCATGGATTCGGACGTGGCCAAGTCGTTCCAGCGCATCCTCGACAAGCAGGGCTTCGCCTTCAAACTCGGCACCAAGGTCACTGGCGTGGACACCAAGGGCAAGACCCTCAAGGTCACGGTGGAGCCCGCCGCGGGCGGCGCCGCCGAGGTGCTGGAGGCCGACGTGGTGCTGGTGGCCATCGGCCGCATTCCCTACACCGCCGGCCTTGGGCTGGAGGAGGCGGGCGTCGCCAAGGATGCGCGCGGCCGGGTCGTCACCGACCACCACTTCGCCACCAACGTGCCCGGCATCTATGCCATCGGCGACGTGATCGTCGGCCCCATGCTCGCCCACAAGGCCGAGGACGAGGGCGTGGCGCTGGCGGAGCAGCTGGCCGGCAAGGCGGGCCACGTGAACTATGACGTGATCCCCGGCGTGGTCTACACCTTCCCGGAGGTCGCCTCCGTCGGCAAGACCGAGGACGAGCTGAAGGCCGCGGGCGTCGCCTACAAGGTCGGCAAGTTCCCCTTCACCGCCAACGGCCGCACCAAGGTGAACAACACCACCGACGGCTTCGTGAAGATCATCGCCGACGCCGCCACCGACAAGGTGCTGGGCGCCCACATCATCGGCCCCGAGGCCGGCGAGATGATCCACGAATGCGCGGTGCTGATGGAGTTCGGCGGCTCGTCGGAAGACCTCGCCCGCACCTGCCACGCCCACCCCACCCGCTCGGAAGCGGTGAAGGAGGCGGCCATGGCCGTGGAGAAGCGCGCCATCCATATGTGAGGGCGCGGCGCCCGGGCGCTGCCAATGGTTTGAGCGTGAGCGGCCGGCGGGCATCCCGCCGGCCGTTTGCGTTTCGCGCATAAAAAAGCCCCGGCCCGAGGGCCGGGGAACGGAGGTTCCGTCCGGGAGGAAGCCGAGGCGCGAGATGCGCCGAAATCAGCCGCCCTTCTGGGTCACCGGATTGCTGGCGGTGGTGGTGGTGTCGCCGATGGAGGCGTTGGTCATGCCCGGGCATGCGAGCGCCGGGCCGGCGAGGATGCTCAGGGCGCACACGACGAAAGCGATCCGCTTCATCTTCCTCTCCTGCCTGTCACGGGGTTGGACCCGATGATTAGGCCAGAGAAGGGCGCGGCGGGAAAGCCCTCCGCCCGTACCGCGCGATCACGAACCCGCGCGGCTTGGCCATAGCGCAGACCGTGCGGGGATGGTTTCTCAGCGCGCGGGCGCGTCCGGCTGGGCGAGGATGAGCGCCCAATAGACCTTGTACTTGGAATTGGGGGCATTGGCCGTGGCGATGCCCATGCGGGTCACCCCCGGCTCCAGCATGTTCTTGTTGTGCGAGGGGGAATCGCGCCAGCCGGAGAAGGCCTCGGCGAGGGTGTGGTAGCCGGCGCCCACATTCTCCACCGCGCGCTTCGCATCATAGCCCGAGGCCTTGATGCGGGTGATGAAATTGCGCCCGCCCACCTCGTGGGAGAGGTTGTCCGCCTTGGCCATGGCATTGGCCTGGTCCTGGGCGAGGCGGCTCAGCGTGTCGTCGATGGTCACCGCGGGCAGGCCGCGCGCGGTGCGGTAGTCGGAGAGGAGCGAGGCCGCGGCGGCGGCGTCCACCGGCTTACCGGTCTTGGCGAGGTTGATGTAGAAGGCCGGCTGGGTGTCGATCTGCTCGGTGGTGGCACAGCCGGCGATGGCGGCGAGAAGCGCAAGGCCGGCACCGGCGAGGAGGGAGCGGCGGAGGATCTGTTCGCGCATGTCTCGGCTTCCGGCTGGCCTTTTCGGGCGGGCTTTCGGGGGCGGCCCCCGGCGGTCCCCCTGTCTTGTGCGCCGGGAGGGTTGAGGAAGCGTTAGCGCGCCCCGCCCTCCCGCACCGGCCTATTGCAGAGGATCAGGGGGCGCCGGCGGCGGGGGCACCATGTCGCGGGGGGCGCGGGCGAGGGCGGCCCAGGGCTGGGCCACCATGCCCACATGCGCCTTGCGGAAGCGCGAGAGCACCTGGAAGTGCAGGTCGCTCTTCACGGTCAGCGCATAGTCCACGTTGGCCACCACGCAGCGCAGCTCGAACACGATGCCCGCATCGGCGAACTTCATCAGGAACACCCGCGGCGGCGGCGTCTGGAGCACCTGCGGATGGTCGCAGGCGCAGCCGACGAGGATGTCGCGCACCTCCTCCGGGTCGCTGTCATAGGAGACGGTGACGGCGACGATGATGCGGCCGGTGGTGTTGGAGTGCGTCCAGTTCTTCACCATGCCGGTGATGAGGTCGGCATTGGGGACGATCACCGTGGCGCGCTCGAAGGTCTCGATCTCGGTGGAGCGCACCGAGATGCGCCGCACGTAGCCTTCCTCGCCCTTCACGTTGATGGTGTCGCCCACCCGGATCGGCCGCTCGGCGAGCAGGATCAGGCCCGAGACGAAGTTCGAAACGATCGACTGCAGGCCGAAACCGATACCGACCGAGAGGGCACCGGCGACCAGCGCGATGTTCTCGAGGTTCAGCCCCAACTGGCCCATGGCCACCATGACGGCGACGATGGTGCCCACATAGCCGACGATGGTGGCGATGGAGGATTGCAGCGAGGGCTCGAGCCCGGTGCGGGGCAGCAGCGCGCTCGACACCCATTTCTGCAGCCCGCGCGCCGCCGCGAGGCTGACGAGCAGCAGCAGCACGGCATAGACCACGCTCCACAACGTGATCGTGGCGTTGCCGATCCGCACGCCGAAGGACACGCGCTCCACCGTCTCCATCATGTCGGCGGTGGAGGTGCCCCAGCTGCCGACAATGAGGAACGCGGCGACCACGAACAGCTGCAGCTTGAGCAGGCCCGACGCCAGGACGCCGATCAGCTCCACCCGCTCCGGCTTCAGGCCGAGCATGCTGGAGATCATCCGCGCGCGATGGGTCTCGGCCGAAAGCCCCTCGCCGAAGAAGGCGTCGATGAGGGCATAGAGCAGATAGAGCACGCCAAGCACGGCGGCCGCGATGACCATGCGCGCGGCCACGAAGGCGGCGAAGCTGATGTAGCCGGCCACCAGCGCGCCGATGAGCGCGAACACCGCCACCCACACGAACAGGCGGATGTAGCGCGGCGGCGCCTGCGAGGGGCCGGTGGCGGCGATGGCCGAGGGGTCGGTGGTTTCCTTTGCGGTATCCGCATTGGCCTCGGCGCGGGCGGCGCCCACGAGGAAGCGCGAGATGAAGCCGGCGATGAGCAGCGACATGATCGCGCTCGTCACCACCGTCAGCCCCACCGGCGCGAACAGCACCCGGTGCAGGGCGTTGAGCGCGGCGGCGATGGCCAGCGTCCACACGGTGAAGGAGTAGTAGCGGAAGGCGAGGGCTGCGGCCGTGTCCGAGAGCTGCGGCAGGCGGCGCCACGGTTCGTTCGGAGCCAAGAAGGCGCGGCCCACGGCATTGCCGATGGCCTTGATGAAGATGGCGATGATGATGCCCTGCACCAGTTCCTCGGCGCGGGGCGGGATGATCTCGAAGGCGCCGATGAAGGCGATGGCCGCCATGGCCGCGGCGGGCGCGACGGTGGCGTTGAGGAACAGCACCTTCATCGCCTCGCGCGCGGAGCGCAGGCGGGTGAAGCTCTCGCCCTCGCCGGGCGGCGGGGTGCGCAGGCGCTTGCGCAGCAGGCGCCCGCCCGCCACCACCGCGCCCATGATGCCGAGGCCGCCGAGGAGGATGCCGATCACCGCCAGCGGCGACAGGCGCCGCACCGAATAGGCGCGCAGGTCGTTTCCGAAATAGCTCAGGGCGCGGAATTCGGAGGAGAGCGCGTTAAAGGCGTTGGTCCACAGGTCCGGGTCGATGATGGAATCCACCCGCTCGAACAGCTGCCCGGTGAACAAGGCGCGGCGGCGCGAGCTGATGCGGTCGGAAATCTGGTCGCCGCGCAGCACCAGCGCGCGGTTCTGCTTCAGCACGGCGCCGAGCTCGGCGGAGATCTTGGTGAGGCGCTCGCGGTCGGCGGCGATGGTGGGTTCTTCGGTGGCGCCCTCGGCGGGCTTGGGGCCGAGGCCGTTGAGCCGGCTCTCCGCGTCCGCGACGCGGGGGGCGATCTGGTCGGAGACGGCGGCAAGGTCCTTGCGGGCCGGGTCGAGGCGCTGGCGCAGTTCATCAAGGTCGCCGGGGCGCAGACCCTCCACCGCGAGGGCGGCGTCGATGGAATCGAGGGCGGAACGGGCCGCCTCCATCTTCTCCCGCGCGGCGACGATGGTCGGATCGGGCGGCAGCGGCGCGGGCTTGGCCACCGGCTGCGTCGGCGTGGCATCGCCGGCAGCGGGGGCGCCGGCAGGTGCGGCCGCCGGCGCGGCGGGGGGCGAGGCTGCGGCATTGGGCGTGGCGGCGGCGGGCGCAGCCTGTCCGTGGCCCTGTGTCTGGCCCTGTCCCTGCTGTTGTCCCTGCGCCGGCGGGCTGGCGGCCTGCTGGGCGCCGGCCTGGGCCAGGGGGAAAACCGACAGGGCGAGCGCGACCAGAAAGGCCGCGGACGTCTTCACCTTCATATTGAACCTCCGCGGCGGCGTTCCTGTCGCCTGAAGGCGGCAGCCTCGTGGCGGATGGGGGATAAAGGCGGCCAAGTCGCCCCAAACCGCGACAAAACCGCTGGAAAGACCAGCGCCTTTGCCGCTATCTCGACATCCCCCGGTAGCGAAGGGCTTTCCTGATGACCGCCGATGCTTCCGTCAAGCCCGAGCTTCGGGCAAATGTCCCCGATGCGCTGACCCTGGCGACCGAACTGATCCGGGCGCCGTCCGTCACCCCCGATTCGGGCGGCGCGCTGGAAATCGTCGCCCGCCGTCTGGAGGCCTTCGGATACCATGTCGAGCGCCTGACCTTCGACAGCGGCGGCATCCCCATTCCCAACATCTACGCCCGCATCGGCACCGGCGCCCCCAACCTCTGCTTCGCCGGCCATGTGGACGTGGTGCCCGAGGGCGATCCTGCCCACTGGCTGCACGGCCCGTTCGCCGGCACCGTGGAGGACGGCAAGCTCTTCGGCCGCGGCGCGGTGGACATGAAGGGCGCGGTGGCGGCCTTCCTCGCCGCTGCACTGGCCCATGGGCGGCCGGAGACGGGAAGCCTCTCCTTCCTCATCACCGGCGACGAGGAAGGCCCGGCCCTCGATGGCACCGTGAAGGTGGTGGAGTGGCTGAAGGAGAAGGGCGAGGTCATCGACCACTGCGTCCTCGGCGAGCCCACCAACCCGCAGGCCATGGGCGATGCCTTCAAGGTGGGCCGGCGCGGCAGCCTCTCCGGCATCCTCACGGTGAAGGGCGTGCAGGGGCACGTGGCCTATCCGCACCTCGCCGACAATCCCATTCCCCGCCTGCTGAAGCTGGTGGGCGAGCTGACGTCCGCCCCCCTCGACCATGGCTCGGACTTCTTCCCGCCGTCGAACCTGGAGGTGGTCTCCATCGATGTGGGCAATCCGGTGTTCAACCTGATCCCGGCCGAGGCCACTGCCCGCTTCAACGTGCGCTTCAACGACCTCTATTCGCTGGAGACGCTGAAGTCCGAGATCATCCGCCGGATCGACGGCGCCGGCCTCACTTATGATCTCGAATTCCAGCCTGGGGCCAGCCAGAGCTTCCTCACCGCGCCCGGCCCCTTCGTGGAGCTGGTGGCCGATGCGGTGGAGGCGGAAACCGGTCGGCGGCCGGAGGCCTCCACCTCGGGCGGCACCTCGGACGCGCGCTTCATCAAGGACATCTGCCCGGTGGTGGAATTCGGCCTCGTCGGCCAGACCATGCACAAGGTGGACGAGGCGACGCCGGTCGCCGACCTCGAGGCGCTGACGCGCATCTATTCCCGCATCATCGCGCGCTATTTCGCCACCTTCGCCTGAGCTGACGCCATGACCGAGACCATCCCCGGCGAAACCGCCTCCACCCTCGACGTGGACGGCCGCGCCATCGCCATCCGCGCCATTCCCGGCGCGGCGCCCGGCCTGTTCTGGCTCGGCGGCTTCAAATCGGACATGACCGGCACCAAGGCCGAGCACCTCGCCCGCTGGGCGCAGGCGCGGGGGCAGGCCAATGTGCGGTTCGACTATTCCGGCCATGGCGCATCCGGCGGGGCGTTCGAGGAGAGCACCATCTCGCGCTGGCTCGGTGAGGCGCTGGCGGTGTTCGACCACGCCACCTCCGGCGAACAGGTGGTGATCGGCTCGTCCATGGGGGGCTGGATCGCGCTGCTGCTCGCCCGCGCCCTCGCGGCGCGGGGGGAGAAGCGGCTGAAGGGGCTGGTGCTGGTGGCGCCGGCGCCGGACTTCACCGAGGCCCTGATGTGGGACAAGTTCCCGCCCCCGGTGCGCGAGCTGATCGAGACCTCCGGCCGCTTCCTCAAGCCGACGCTCTATGGCGAGGACCCCTATGTCATCACCCGCGAGCTGATCGAGGACGGGCGCCGCCATCTGCTGCTCGGCACGCCGTTCGCGGTGGGCTGCCCGGTGCGCATCCTGCAGGGCGCGCGGGACGAGGATGTGCCGTGGGAGCACGCCATGCGCCTCGTGAGCTGCCTCGCCGAGGACGATGTGGTGTTCTCCCTCATCAAGGACGGCGACCACCGCCTGTCCCGCCCGGAGGATCTGGAGCGGCTGACGGAGGCGGTGGAAGGGCTGGTGTGAGACCGTTCCCCGGACAAGCGACGGCGCATCCGGAGCGCTGATCCGGGGGCCCGCGCAAGGCTCCCGCGCAGCGGGCAGCCTGAGGGCTGTAGGGTTCGGAAGCGCCTTCGGCGAACTCTTGCGCTGGGCCCCGGCTCGCATTCCGCTGTGGCTGCATGCGTCCGGGGCGCGAGGGGCGCGCCCGCCCCTCAGCGACGCATCTGCTGGAGCAGCGCGAGGTCGGGATAGCCGTCCGGCAGTAGGCCGGCGCGGACTTGGAAGTCCTGGATGGCGACGCGGCTCTTCTGGCCGAGGATGCCGTCCACGTTGCCGATGTCGTAGCCCATCTGGGCGAGTCGACCCTGGATTTCCTGCCGCTCGGCCTTGGAGAGGCCGCGCTCTTCCTTCGGCCAGGACTGGACGAAGGCACCGCCGCCACGCAGCCGGTCGGCGAGGTGGCCGATGGCGAGGGCGTAGGCGTCGGCCGGGTTGTACTTCAGGATGGCGTCGAAATTCTTCATCATCAGGAAGGCGGGGCCGTTGGCGCCGCCCGGCAGCAGCAGATAGGCGGTGTCCGTGGGGCGCGGGAAGGCGACGCCATTGGCCCGGCGCACGCCGAGCGCGTTCCATTCCCCCAGCGTCTTCTTGGTGCTGCGGCTGGCGAGGCGGTAGTCGAAGCCCTGCGGCAGCGCCACCTCATAGCCCCACGCCTTGCCGAACTCCCAGCCATCGAGCTTCAGGTTGTTGGCGGTGGAGGCGATGATGTCGGGGATGGAATCCACCACGTTGCGCTTGCCATCGCCGTCGAAGTCCACGGCGAAGCGCTGGAACGAGGTGGGCATGAACTGGGTGGGGCCGAACGCGCCCGCCCACGACCCCTTCAGGTGGTCATAGGGCACGTCGCCCTTTTCCAGGATCTGGAGGGTGGCGATGAACTCGTCGCGGAAATAGTCCTGCCGCCGCCCGATGCAGGCGAGGGTGGCCGTGGATTCCAGCACGTTGCGCGAGCCGATGCCGTTCGGGTCGCCATAGGTGGATTCGATGCCCCAGATGGCGGTCACGGCGTAGCGGTCGACCCCGTAGGCCTTCTCCGCGCGGTCGAAGATGGGCTTGTAGCGCTCCAGCACCTCCCGGCCCTTCTTCACCCGCCACTCGGTGACGAGCATGTTCACATAGGCACCGATGGGCTTGGAAAATTCCGGCTGGCTGTCCATGAAGTCCATGATCTTCATCTGCGGTTGCAGCGAAGCCGTGTACCTGTCGAACGTGCGCCTTGAGACGCCCTTGGCCTGCGCCAGCGGCCACAGATTGGCGATGCACTGGGGAAAGTTCGCCTCGGCCTGGGCGAGGGCCTGCGGCGTCATCAGCGGATGGCCGGCGCCGGCCGGAGGGGTCTGCTGGGCCGGCGGGAAGCCGAAGATGGAGCCGGTGGTCTGGGCCTGTCCGGCGGCGGGGCTGACGAGGCCGGCGAACAGCGCGAGCGTCACGGCCACGCCGCTTCCGAATGTGGTCCTTTCGCGCGTCGTCGATGCCATCTTGAAAGCCTTCCCTTTCCGGCCTGCCGCGAGGGCGCCGGGATGATCGTCTGAGGCTCCTACTGGGCGGCAATATGGTTGCGTCGCGGTTAATGGATGGCAAGTTTCAACGGCCGGTATGCCGTTGGGGCGGCATTAACCGAAGTTGGGGAACACGGCCGCGATCTCTGCCGTTGCCACTCGGCTGCCATAGGGGCAGGAAAGGTTTCTAGGCGGCGGCGTGCCGCGAAGGGCGCCGTCCGCGCCAAGCTGTGCTAGACGACGGGCGTGGGTATTCAGGAGGGGCATTACTCAAGATGCGTAGACCCATTCGCAAGGCGATCCTACCCGTCGCGGGCCTCGGCACGCGCTTCCTGCCGGCGACCAAGGCGGTGCCGAAGGAGATGCTGACGGTGGTGGACCGGCCCGTCGTGCAGCACGTGGTGGACGAAGCCCGCGCCGCCGGCATCGAGCACATCGTCTTCGTCACCGGCCGCAACAAGGCGGTGATCGAGGACCATTTCGACCGCCAGTTCGAGCTGGAGCGCACCCTGCAGGAGCGTGGCAAGGTCAAGGAGCTGGAGCAGCTCGACCGCGACACGCCCAAGGCCGGCACCACCTCCTTCACCCGCCAGCAGCTGCCCCTCGGCCTCGGCCATGCGGTGTGGTGCGCGCGCGACATCATCGGCGACGAACCGTTCGCGCTGCTGCTGCCCGACATGCTGCACATGCCCAAGGACGGCAATGGCAACGGCCACGGCTGCCTCGCCTCCATGGTCGAGGCCTACAACGAGACCGGCGGCAACGTGGTTTCGGTGTACGAGGTGCCGGACGACCAGACCCACCAATACGGCATCGTCGGCACCGGCGCCGATGCGGGCAAGGGCGCCAAGGCCATCACCCAGATGGTCGAGAAGCCCAAGGCCGGCACCGCGCCGAGCAACCTCGCCATTTCCGGCCGCTACATTCTCCAGCCCGGCATCTTCGACCTGCTGGCCAAGCAGGAGCGCGGCGCCGGCAACGAGATCCAGCTCACCGATTCCATGCTGAAGCTGAAGGAAACCGAGGCGTTCTATTCGGTGCAGTTCGACGGCCACGTCTATGACTGCGGCTCGAAGATCGGTTTCCTCATGGCCAACGTCGCCTATGCGCTGTCTCGCCCCGACATCGAGGGTGAGTTCCGCGCTGAGCTGAAGGCGATGCTGGGCGGGAACTGAGAGTTCTCCTTCCCTCTCCCCTCTCTCCTTGCGGGAGAGGGGTTGGGGGTGAGGGGGAGGGTCGTCTCCGCCTCACCGGCGTCGGGGGCAAGCGGAGCGGCCCCCTCATCCGTCTCGCGGCTTGCGCCGCGATCCACCTTCTCCCGCGAGGGGAGAAGGGATTTCTCCGAGACCTACTCCGCCGCGACCGCCGTCGGCGCCGGCGGGTTGCGGAAGCGGGCGAGGAGGTCCTTCTCCTCGGCCTTCGCGGCTTCCAGGTGCCGCAGCTTCACGTGGCCGAAGCCACGGATCTTCTCCGGGATCGAGGCGATGGCCACCGCGATTGCGTGGTTGGCGGGATCGAGCTTCGCCAGCAGTTCACCCACTGTGCGCTCATACTCGGCGATCAGCGCCCGCTCGGTCTTGCGCTCGTCCGTGTAGCCGAAGACGTCGAAGGCCGTGCCGCGCAGGCCCTTGAGCTTCGCGAGCAGCCCAAAACCCTTCATCATCCACGGCCCGAGGGTGATCTTGCGCGGCTCCCCCGTGGTCTCGTTGCGGCGGGCGAGGAGCGGCGGGGCGAGGTGAAATTCGAACCGCAGATCGCCGTCGAAGGCCGCGTCCGCCTGGGCCCGGAAGGCGCCGTCGGCATAGAGCCGGGCGACCTCATACTCGTCCTTGTAGGCCATGAGCTTGTAGAGGTTCTTAGCCACCGCTTCGGCGAGACCGCCACGGCCGGGCGCCTTCGCCCCTTCCGCGGCGCGCACCTTGTCCACCAGCGCCTTGTAGCGCGCCGCGTAGGCGGCGTTCTGGTAGAGCGTGAGGTCGGCGACGCGGCGGGCGATCACCTCGTCGAGGCTCTGGGAGAGGCGGCGGGCATCGCTGGAGACGGTGCCCTTCGGCGTGGCGATGGCCTCCACCGCGGCCGGATCATGCGCGGCGCGGCGGCCCCACAGGAAGGCGGCCTTGTTCATGGCCACCGCTTCCCCGTTCAGCTCGATGGCCCGCTCGATGGCGGCGGCCGAGAGGGGCAAAGCGCCGAACTGGTAGGCATAGCCCACCATGAAGATGTTCTGCGCCAGCGCATTGCCGAACAGCGCCTGGGCGAGGCGGCTCGCCTCGATGAAGTGGGTCTGCGGCTCGCCCACCGCCTCGCGGATGGTGCGCTTGATGCGCTCGGTGGGCAGCGAATAGTCGGCGTTGCGAGTGAAGTCGCCGGGCAGCACCTCGTGGGTGTTGACCACGCAGATGGTCTTGCCCGGCTTCACCGCCGCCAGCACCTTCTTGGTGCCGGCCACCACCAGGTCGCCGCCCAGCACCACGTCCGCCCCGCGCGCCGGCACGCGGATGGCGGTGATGTCGGCGGGATCGTTGGCGAGGCGGATATGGCTGTAGACGGCGCCGCCCTTCTGGGCGAGGCCGGCCATGTCGATCATGCCGCAGGCCTTGCCTTCCAGATGCGCGGCCATGCCGAGGATGGCGCCGATGGTGACAACGCCGGTGCCGCCGACGCCCGTGGCGATGACGCCATAGGTGCCGTGGATTTCAGGATGCGCCGGTTCCGGCAGATCCGGCCAGCTGTCGGCGCCGGCCGCCGCGCCGGCGCTCTTCTTCGGCTTGGCGCCCTTCACCGTGATGAAGGAGGGGCAGAAGCCGTTCACGCAGGAGAAGTCCTTGTTGCAGGACGACTGGTCGATCTCGCGCTTGCGGCCCCACTCGGTCTCCAGCGGCTGCACGGAGACGCAATTGGACTTCACCCCGCAATCGCCGCAGCCCTCGCAGACGCGCTCGTTGATGAGCACCCGCTTGTCCGGATCGGGAAACTGGCCGCGCTTCCTGCGCCGGCGCTTCTCGGAGGCGCAGGTCTGGTCGTAGATCAGCACCGTGACGCCCGGCACCGCCGCCAGCTCGCGCTGCACGGCCTCCAGCTCGTCGCGGTGGTGGATGGTGAGGCCGGCCGGCCAGAGGGTGTTGGCCGCGTACTTCTCCGGCTCGTCGGTGACGACGACGACGCGCTCCACCCCTTCCGCCGCCACCTGCCGGGCAATGACGGGGACGGTGAGGTCGCCGTCATGCTTCTGGCCGCCGGTCATGGCGACCGCATCGTTGAACAGGATCTTGTAGGTGACGTTCACCTTGGCGGCGCAGGCGGCGCGAAGGGCGAGGTAGCCCGAGTGGTTGTACGTGCCGTCGCCGAGATTCTGGAAGACGTGGTTGCGCTTGGAGAAGGAGGCTTCGCCGATCCAGTTGGCGCCCTCGCCGCCCATCTGGGTGAAGCCGGTGGTCTCGCGGTCCATCCACTGCACCATGTAGTGGCAGCCGATGCCGGCATAGGCGCGCATGCCCTCCGGCACCTTGGTGGATGAGTTGTGCGGGCAGCCCGAGCAGAAATAGGGGATGCGCGTCGCCACGTCCGAGGTGGCGGCGAGCACTCGCTGGGCGTCCTCCAGCTCCGCCACGCGGGCGGCGATGTCCGGGATGTCGCCATAAGCGAGGAGGCGGCGGCCGAGTTGAATGGCGATGTCGTTGGGATCGAGCGCGCCCTTCACCGGGAACATCCAGCGACCCTGCTCGTCCTTCTTGCCGATGCAGACGGGCTGGTTGGCGGTGCCGTACAGCTCCTCACGCACCTGCACCTCGATGAGGGAGCGCTTCTCCTCCACCACCATGATGAGGTCGAGGCCCTTGGCGAACTCGGTGAGGCCTTGCGTCTCGAGAGGCCATGGGCAGGCCACCTTCCAGATGCGCAGGCCGAGATCGTTGGCCCGCACCTCGTCGATGCCCAGCTCGTCCAGCGCGAGGCGCACGTCCAGATACGACTTGCCCACGGTGGCGATGCCGATGCGCGGACGGGCGCCGCCGGAGGTGATGAAGCGGTTCAGGCGATTGGCCCGCAGGAAGTGCAGCACGGCGTCGCGCTTGAACTCCTGAAGCCGCTCCTCCTGCGCGATCGGCGTGTCGCCGAGGCGGATGTTGAGGCCGCCGGGCGGCATGGCGAAGCCCAGAGCCGGCTCGATGCGCACGCGGTCCAGCCGCCCGTCCACGATGCCGGTCGACTCGATGGTGTCCTTCACCGCCTTGAGGCCGACCCAGGTGCCGGCGAAGCGCGACAGGGCCCAGCCATAGAGGCCGTAATCGATGATCTCCTGCACCCCGGCGGGGTTCAGCACCGGGATCATCACGTCGACGAAGTGGAATTCGCTCTGGTGGGCGGTGGTGGAGCTTTCGCAGGTGTGGTCGTCGCCCATCAGGGCGAGCACGCCGCCATGGCGGGAGGTGCCGGCATTGTTGGCGTGGCGGAACACGTCGCCGGAACGGTCGACGCCCGGCCCCTTGCCATACCAGAGGCCGAACACGCCGTCATACTTGCCCTCGCCGCGCAGCTCCGCCTGCTGGGAGCCCCACAAGGCGGTGGCGGCGAGATCCTCGTTCAGGCCGGACATGAACTTGATGTCGTTGGCCTTGAGCACCTTTTCGGTGCGCAGGAACTGCTGGTCCAGCCCCCCGAGCGGGGAGCCGCGATAGCCGGTGACGTAGCCGGCCGTGTTGAGGCCGGCGCGCCGGTCGCGCTCCTTCTGCATCAAGGCGAGGCGGACCAGAGCCTGCGTGCCCGATACGAACACGCGCTCCTGGGACAGGTCATATTTGTCGTCCAGCGAAACAGGCTTCAGAGCCATCGCGACGCCTCCAGCGGGGCCGGGCAGGGGACGGCGACGCGTGGAAATCACGCGCACCGTTCGCCTTTAGGCTGGCACGGAGTGTCGCACCCGGCAATTTCGTTGTTCCAATTCAAGGCGCAACGAAATTGCCGAAAAGCTGGGCGTGACGAATTTTGGTGCATTGCACCTGAAATTGGCTGCGCTGCGGCATTCAGCCCGGCAGCAGGCGCTCGCTTTCGAGATACCCGGTGAGCAGGCCGAAACCGAACAGCATCACCAGCAGGGCGGCGCCAAGCTCCACCCCCAGCCGGGCCATGACCGACCATTTGGTGTCGCGGCCGGCGATGCGCACGGCGAGCCGTTTGCCATAGACGGCGATGGCGGCGATGGCCGTCACGGTGGCGGCGGTGCCGAGGCCCATGGCGAAAGCGGCGGCGACACCGCTCATGAACACGCCCTGCGACAAAGCGAAGGTCAAAACGAGGATCGCGCCGGAGCACGGCCGCGCCCCGGCCGAGACCACGGCGACGGCGGCGCGCTTCCATCCGCCCTGTCCCGCCAGCAGCATGGGATCGGGCGCGTGGCTGTCGCCGCAATCGCAGTCGGCGGCGTGGACGTGCGCCGCATCGCCCCGCGCCGCAGCAACGAGGGCGCGGCCCTTCACGATCGCGAGATAAAGCCCGAACAGGCCGATGCCGCCATAGGCCGCGACCTCCACCACCGTCATGGCCTGCGCCATGGAGACAGCGGTGGCGCCCAGCACCAGCGCGAGAATGCCGACGAAGAGGATGGCCGCCACCGCCTGCACCATACCCGCGGCCAGCGACAGCACGGCGCCCCGGCGCAGCGTGCCGCCATCGGCGAGGAGATAGGAGGAGATCACCGCCTTGCCGTGGCCCGGACCTGCCGCATGGAAGACGCCGTAGGCGAAGGAGAGGCCGGCGAGCAGGAAGGTGGCGTGGCCGTCCTGCTTGGCGGCGCGCACCGCCTGCACCAGCGAGCGATAGAATTCCGACTGCTTGGCGAGGATGAAGCCGGTGATGCCGGAGGGCGGCGCGCCGCCGCCGCCGAGGCCGAAGGGCGTCGCCTTCGGTCCGCCGCCGCCGGGCGGGCCGAAGCCCTGCGCGAAGGCGAGATCAGGATAGAGCACCAGCGCCACGAGCAGCCCGAACAGCAGCGCCGCGCCAAGGCCGAGGGCGATCAGGCCCGCCCGGCGCATCCGGCCGGTGATGGCCGCGGTGGATGCGCTCACGGGCACTTCACCGTGATCTTGTCCGCGAACTGGGCGCCATAGGTGCTGCCCGAGGTGAGGCCAGCGAAGAAGGACTCGTTGAGGGTCGAGCTGGGCGGCGGCTCCGGCGAGGTGACTTCCTGCGTGCAGCCGGCCGGCGCCGCGACCATCTTCACCGGGTCGTTGTCGGCGAAGGAGAAGGAGACGAAGACGGTGGGATCGTAGATCTCGATGGTGGCCGCCCCCTTCACCGCGATGGGCTTCGCCAGCGGCAGGGTGAAGTGCAGGGTCAGCAGCTCGTTCTCGTAGGTGAGGTAGTAATCCACCGGGTCCTTGAAGGCGAGCTTGCCGGTGGCGGTCTTGCCCCGGACGAAATAGTCATATTCCTTCAGGGACGTGACATTCACCTCGGCGAGCGGCTTCAGCACGTCGTCGCCATAGCTGCCGTCCTTCTGCTTCTCCAGCCCCTGCAAGGCGAAGGCGGTGAAGGCGTCGTCGAAGGTCCAGGCCTGCTTGAGGGCGGTGAGTTTGCCGTCGGCGCCGTAGACGACTTCTGTCTTCATGGTCACCCAGACATGAGGATGCGCCTCGGCCGCCCTGGGCAGGAGCGCCGCGGCGAGCAGCATGACGACGGGCAGCAGGCGCGCCAGCATCCGAATCTACTTCCTTGTGTCGGGGCGAACCCCTCTCAGGTCGCGCGAGACTTCGGCGGAATGGTGACGCCGGTCCCTACAGGCCTCATGACACGCGGATATGACACGCGGGTGTGACAGGGCCTGCCCGAGCGTCATATTCCGTGCGTCACATTGACCGGCGCGCTCTTCCCGCGGGTCAGCTGTCCTCGTGCTTCGGCTTTTCCGCCGCGCGGCGGCCGAAATCGGGGGCGGCGGTCTCCTGGCCCTGCTCGATGATGGAGCGGCGGATGGCGCGGGTGCGGGCGAAGTGCTCGAACAGCGCGTCCCCGTCGCCGTAGCGGATGGCCCGCTGCAAGGCGGTCAGATCCTCGGTGAAGCGGCCGAGCATCTCCAGCACGGCGTCCCGGTTGGTCAGGAACACGTCGCGCCACATGGTGGGGTCGGACGAGGCGATGCGGGTGAAGTCGCGGAAGCCGCCGGCGGAGAACTTGATGACCTCGGAGGTCAGCGTCTCCTCCAGATGCGCCGCCGTGCCCACGATGTTGTAGGCGATGAGGTGGGGCACATGGCTGGTGATGGCGAGCACCAGATCATGGTGCTGGGCGCTCATGGTCTCCACGTTCGCCCCCGCCGCCCGCCACAAGGCGACGATGCGCGCCACTGCCTCGGGGGCCGCGCCCTCGGGCGGCGTGACGATGCACCAGCGGTTCTCGAACAGGGTGGCGAAGCCCGCGTCGGGGCCGGAGAATTCCGTGCCGGCCACCGGATGGGCCGGGATGAGATGGGCGTGGGCCGGCACATGGGGGGCCATGGCCTCCACCACGAAGCCCTTCACCGATCCCACGTCCGAGAGGATGGCACCCGGCTTCAGACGCGGCCCCACCACCTCGGCGACCTTGCCGGAGGCGCCGACCGGCACGGCGACGACCACGATGTCGGAGCCTTCGGCGGCCTCTGCCGCATCCACCGTCACCACGTCGGCGAAGCCGAGCTGCCGCACGCGCTCGCACACGGCGGGATCGGCGTCGGCGACGACGAGGGTGCCGGCGAGATGCTTCTCCCGCGCGGCGCGGGCGAGCGAGGAGCCGATGAGACCCGCGCCGATGATGGCGAGGCGCGGTACGAGGGGCTGGATCACTTGGTGGTCCCCGCCGCTCCGCTGGCCATGAATTCTGTGAGGGCGGCGACCACCAGTTCGTTGGCCTCCTCGGTGCCCACCGTCATGCGCAGGGCATTGGGCAGGCCGTAGCTCGCCACCTGCCGCAGCACCAGGCCGCGGCGCATGAGGAAGGCATCCGCCTCCTTCGCCGTGCGGCCGGGCTCCTCCGGAAAGTGGATGAGCAGGAAGTTGGCGACAGACGGCGTCACCTGCAGCCCCAGCGCCTCGATCTTGCCGGTGAGCCAGGGCAGCCACTTGGAATTGTGCGCCACCGACTTCTCCACGTGGGCGGCATCGGCGATGGCCGCGGCGCCCGCCAGCAGGGCCGGGGTGTTCATGTTGAACGGCCCGCGGATGCGGTTCATGGCGTCGATGACATGGGCCGGACCCACCGCCCAGCCGATGCGCAGGGCGGCGAGGCCGTGGATCTTGGAGAAGGTGCGGGTCATCAGCACGTTCTCGGCCGAGAGCGCCAGCTCCAGCCCGGTCTCGTAGTCGTTGCGGCGGACGTATTCGGCATAGGCCGCGTCCAGCACCAGCAGAACGTTGGAGGGCAGACCCGCGTGCAGGCGCTTCACCTCGTCGAACGGCAGGTAGGTGCCGGTGGGATTGTTCGGGTTGGCAAGGAAGACGAGCCGCGTCTTCGGCGTCACCAGCGCGAGCAAAGCGTCCACGTCGGCGGTGAGGTCGCGTTCCTTCGCCACCACCGGCACGCCGCCGGCGGCGAGCGTCGCGATCTTGTAGACGAGGAAGCCGTGCTCCGAATAGATCACCTCGTCGCCCGCGCCCACATAGGTGTGGGTCACGAGGTTCAGGATCTCGTCGGAGCCGGCACCGCAGATGATCCGGTCGGGATCAAGCCCGTTGGCCTTGGCGATGGCCTCGCGCAAGGCGCGGGCGGAGCCGTCGGGATAGTCCTCCAGCTTCAGGCCCGCCTCGGCGAAGGCGGCGACGGCCTTCTCGCTCGGGCCGAGGGGGGTCTCGTTGGAGGAGAGCTTGAAGACCTTCTCCACCCCCGGCGCGTGGCTCTTGCCCGGCACATAGGCCTCGATGGCGAGCACGCCCGGCTTCGGCTCGGGCCGGCCGGTGGGGATCGGGTCGTTCAGCACGGCGGACATCTCAGGTAACTCCAGACAATCTTTCTTCACGGCCGGGCGGCGGGGCGCACCACCTTGTGGGTGGCGGCGTGGCTGCCCACCTCGGCGACGGCACGGATGCCCGCGCCCGCCTCGGCGAGGGCGCCCGTCACCTCGTCCACGGCATGGCCGGGAGGCAGGGACACGAGCAAGGCGGCGCCGTCGAGGGCTTCATCCGGCGCCACCACCACCTCGGCGAAGGCGGGTATGGCACGGCCCGCGGCCGCGCTCCATCCCGTCACGCGCAGCGAATAGACGCGGACCTCGCGCACGGCGGCGTCGGCGATGGGGTGGGACACCACGAACACCGGCAGGCCGGCGGGGTGGTCGTCGCGCTCCACGAAGGGCAGGCGGGCGATGATCTTGGGCGCGCCTTCCGCCTCCAGCGCTGTCCACCACGGGTCGGCGGCCGAGGGAGAGGGGGCGGCGGCGAGCAGGCCGAGATCGCCGCGCGAGCCGGCCACCGCATCGATCACGCCGCGCGCGCCCATGTGGGGCAGGAACGGCACGGTGAAGCCGAAATGGAAGCGCGCGCTGTCGCGCATGGGCGCCTCGCCGCCGGAGAGGTCGGCGTGCACGGAATAGGGCGCCTGCACATAGGTGAAGGTGGCGATGATGACGCGCCAGATGCTCTCCACCGTGTCGAGGGGGAGCAGGCCGCGGTGGCGCTCCACCAGCCGGCGCATCATGTCCGCCTCGCGGGCGGGGCGGAAGGCGGAGCCGCCCTCGGTGCCCTGCGTGTGCTTCACCTGCACGAGGCGATCGATGATCTCGCTGCGCTCCATGAGCAGCTGGTGCATCGACGCATCGATGCGGTCGATCTCGGAGCGAAGGTCTGCGAGGGAGAGGGGAGCGTCGTTCTGTGTCGCGTTCTGGGGCATGGCGCTCTGGGTCATGGCGTTCGCGCGTCCGGAGCGCACGCCCAGGCGGATGAAGTCCGTCCGCCGGATGAAACGCCCCTCCAACTCGGGGACGGAGACCGCGGGACCCGATCCGCCTGCGTCGCAGGCTTCCGGCACGCCCTCCAGCCGGCGAGGCTTACCGGGAACGGGCGCGGGAATCAAAACTTTGTTGCGCGCCTCGCCGGTATCAAGGGGCTCTAGCGCTTGAAATAGCCCTTCGCCAGATGCTGGGCGACGAAGGCGTCGATGGCGGCGTGGATGGTGTCCCAGCGGGGCAAAGCGTTCGCCGGCACCTCCACGGCGGCCGACCAGACGGGCGTCTGGAACCAGAGCTGCGCGCGGGCGTCGGCGGCATCGGGGCTCGCCGGCAGGCGGGCGAGCACGCCGCGATCCTCGGAGATGCGCACCAGATAATCGCCCTCCGCCGCCGGAAACCGCTCCAGATCGTTGAGGAAGCCCTGCCTCTTGTCCTCCCGCCGGACGCTGGCGATGGTCTTGGTCATGCCGGCGAAATCGGGATGGGGCCCGAGATAGAAGGCGGTGACGCGGATGGCCGGATCATCCGCCGCCGGGGCGCCTTCTACACGCGGAGGCGCGACGCCGGGCGTTGCGGCATGGGCTGCCATGGCGGCGGCCATGTCCGAGAGGGGGAAGGCGAAGGCGGTCTCGCGGCTGCGGATGACGCAGCCGAGCAGGCCCAGCTCCGGCGGGGAGAGGGCATAGCGTGCCGGAAAGGCGAAGAGGTCGTCCCCGGCGCGGTAAAACAGCGTCTCGCTATACTTCGCCACCGCCGCCTGCCGCGCCTCCTCAGCCTTGCCCGAAGGGGGCGGGGCGGGTTTGGCGGAAGGTTTCGCAGCGGGTTTCGCGAGCGGCGCGGGCTGGCAGATGGCGGGAGGGACGTCGGGAACGGGAGCCATCCCGCAACTCTACTCCGTCAGGTCAGGCCGATGCGATAGGTCTGGGGAAACGGCGTGCCCGCCATGTCCACCGGCGCCAGCGGGCGGGCGGCGGGGCGCAGCAGGACGCGCTTCACGATCTCCGGGATCATGGTGCCGCCCACATAACGGCCGAGGCATTCGTGGTGCCCGTAGCCGAAATGCAGGTAGGTGTGGAACGGCCTGTCCGGCTTGAAGGCGTCCGGCTCCGGCACGAAATCTGGGTCGAACATGGCCGAGAGGCTCAGGGGAAGCACCACCGTGCCCTTGCCCAGCACCTTCTCCCGCGCCGTGCCCTTGGCGAGGGTGTAGGTGGCCGCCGCCTCGCGGAACATGAAGGCGACGATGGGCGAGAAGCGCAGCGCCTCCCACACATAGCCGTCGAACAGCGCATCGTCCCCCGCCGCGGCCGCCGCCCGTGCGCCGGCCAGCGCCTCCGGGCGGGCGAAGAGTTCGGCCAGCGCGTTGATGACGGCTTCCGCCGTGGTCTCGATGGCGCCGATGAGCAGGCCGCCGATATTGATGACCACCCGGTCCATGCCGAAATGGTCGGCCGCCGGCAGGTTAAGGCTCAGCATGCGGGTGAGGCTGTCGTCCGGCGCGGTGCCGGCCTTGATCTCGGCGATGCGCGCCGGGATGAGCTGGGCGAACAGCGCGCGCAGCTTCACCCGGCTGTCCTCCGCCGCCTGGTGGATGGCGTCGGCGTCCGGGCGGTCGTCATAGGGCAGGTTGTTGAACTGGTCCATCTGGTTGGCATAGGACCAGTCGAGCAGGTCGGCGTCCGGCCCCTTGATGCCGAAGAAGCGCTGCACGATGCGCAGGGGCACGAGGCGCGCCAGCTTCTGCACCGCCTCGATTTCGCTGCCCGCCGTGTTCAGCGCCTCATCCGCGCTCTCCGCCACGGCGGCGCGGATCTTCGGCAGGTCGTCCCAGGCGAGGATGGCGCGCATCACGGACTTGTCGCGGTAGTTCACCACCGTCTCGTCGATGGCGAGCATGAAGTCGCCCATCTTGGGCTTGTAGAGATCGACGGTGAACACCTTCGGCACCGACAGAATCTCGATCACGTCCGCCCGCTTGGCGACGAGCGTCACCTCGCTGGTCTCGTAGACCGGCGCGTGGGCGCGCAGCTCGGCGAAGAAGGGGCGCGGCTCGCTGGAAATCCAGCCCCGGGCCAGCGGCCAGCGCTCGGCGGGGCGGACGGCGGCGAGCTTGTCGAGATAGGGCGTGTAGGGGCGCACGCGCGCCGCGGCCTCAGTGGCGGACATCGGGTCCCTCCAGGACCTTGAGATATTCGATGATGGCGGTGCGATCCTCAGGCGGAAGCTTCGCTCCCGTGGGGAAGGCGTGGCCGCGGTTGGAATTGCCGGGCAGGCTGGTGTCGAAGCGGGAGACACGGACGCGCTCGGCCTCGGGGATCGAGTCATACGAGGACACGAAGCCCAGCTTCTCCGCGTCGAACCGCTTCGAGCCCACATAGAACACTGCCGGGCGCTCCTCCTCGGGCGAAAGCAGGTCATAGATTGTGGGCACCGAGCCGTTGTGCAGGAACGGCCCCGTCGCCCACACGCCGGCGAGCGGGCCGGCCTTGTAGCTCGGCGGCAGCAGCCAGCCCGATTGCGGGGTGTTGCTGCCGGGGGCGAAGCGCCAGCCATAGGCCGCCTTGCGCGCATCGCCGGTGATGCCGCGGGCGCGCAGGTCGTTCTCGGTGATGGTGCTCACCGCCGCCAGCAGCAGCGAGCCGGCGAGCACCTGCCCGTCGGGCAGGCGCGGCGCGGTCGGCGGCAAGGTGAACGGGCCGGGCTTGGCGTAGCGGATGATGAAGTTCATCGCCATCTTCGGGTCGGTCTTCACGGTGTTGACGTCCACCATGGAGACGGCCAGCCACTGCCGCCCGCCCTCGGTCTCGGCGGCGGGGGTGAGGCGATAGTCCGGGCCGCCGTGGCAGCCGGCGCAGTTGGCCTTGAACAGCTCGGCGCCGCGCTTCGCCTTGGCGGCGTCCACCTTGCCCAGCAGCTTCTCCGGCCACGGCGGCGGCTTCAGGCCGGAGACCCAGGCTTCGAGCGCGACGAGGTTTTCACCCAGCGCGGTGGAGCTGGCGGCGGCGAGGTTGCCGTTGGCGAAGTCCGCATGGCCGAACACGCCCAGCACCTCGCCGAGGTTGCGGCCGAGCGGATTGCCGGCGACACCGTTCCACTGCACGTAACGCTGCCAGGGGGTGGTCCACAGGAAGGGGTAGCTCACCGGCGCATCGGGGATGCGGTAATTGGCCGGCTCGTTGATGGCGGTGGCGGCGACCGCGTTCAGGATGTGGCCGAAGGCATCGAGCCGTCCGCGGCCATAGGGCACCGGCGTCCAGGAGGCGGCCTCAAGGCGCCGGATCTCGGTGGCGAGGGCTTCCAGCGCCGGGCGCACGGTCTTGGGGTCCATGGCCACGAGCCGCGCCGCGAAGCGCTGGAACTTGGCGGGATCGGCGAGGGTGATGTCGAGCGCCTTGCTGAGGCGCGCCATCAAAAGCTGGTAGTCGCCCTGCGAGGCGCCGCCGTCGATGCGGATGAGCGCGCCGTTCTTCGCCTCGATGTCGGCGGTGTGGCAGGCGGCGCAGGTGAGGCCCACCATGGGGCCGAGCGCGCCCGTGGCGGGGCGCGGGTCCTTCACGAAGCCGATGGGCAGGCCATCCGGATTGAGCGCCGAGGGGCCGTCCGCGGGCAGGAAGCCCATCTCCGCCACGTGGGCGGGATCGAGGAACGGCTTGTCGGACAGCGGCTGCTCCAGCGCCCGCAGCATGGCGTAGGGCATCAGCTGGGAGCCCTGGGAGGTGAAATAGAATTTCTCGCGCAGCTCTTTCGACCAGCCCTGGTCGAGCGCCTGCGCCTTGCCCGGCTCGGCCGGCGCCTCGTTGCGCGACATGATGACGTCGGTGAGCGCGGCCAGCCCGAGAAACACGATGACCCCCGCCCCGAGGATCAGACCCTTGCGCCCCAACATTCTTTCCCCCGCATCCTGCCGCATCCCCGGCCCCTGCCGGCGGACGCCCGTTGCAACCCCTCAAGCGTGAGCGGCCGCGCCATCTCGGGCGCGGCCGTATGATGTTCACGCGACATGAACGCGCGATGAAGCGTCAGACCAGCGACAGATCGAGGCTCTCGCGCAGCCGTGCGACGAGCTCGCCCTGCCGGTTGGTGCCGGTCTTTTCGTAGAGCGCCTTCAGCTGGCTGCGCGCGGTGGAGAGCGCCACGTTGCGCTGCTGGGCGAAGTCGGCGAGGGAGGCCCCCACCGCCAGCGCCGCCGCCAGCGCCGCCTCGGAGGGCGTCAGCTTGAAGGTGGTCTGGATGCGCCGCGCCACATCGGCGCCGCCGCGCCCGGGCTGGCGCACCACCACCGCGATCTGCGAGCGGGTGGCAAGGCGCGGGCTGCCCTCGCCCGCGGGCAGCGGGTGCAGCGACACCCGGAAGGGGCCGGCATCCTCGCCGGCGCGCGCCACTTCCATGTGCTCGGCATGGGTGATGTTCGTTTCGCCCCGCGCGGCGGCGAGCGCCAGCGCGACGGCGGCAGCCACCTGCCGGGAGGCGCGGTCGTCGCGGAAGGCGAGCCGTCCCTGCCGCACGGCGATGTCGCCGGACTTCACCATGGTCTCGCCGGCGCGATTGACGTGGGCGACGTGCATCTCCGCATCCACGAGGAAGATGCCGGCATCCACGATGTCGAGGGCGGCGGCGATGTCGCCCACCTTCGCCTTCGCCTCGTCGAGCAGCGCGTAAAGCTCGAACGCGCGCCGCAGGTGCGGCACCACGAGGCCGAGCTTCTGCCGCTCGGTCTGCCCGAACGGGCCCTGTGCCCGCCCGCGCATGGCGCAGATGGTGGCCATCACGTCGGCTTCCTGGGCGAAGTAGGAGACGAGCGAATGCTCGATGTCCATGGGCTCCACCACCTCGCGGAAGAGGGCGGAGGCGCGGAACTGGTCGGGGTCCACCCCGTCCTCGCCGCAGATGACGCGGCCGGGATTGGAGAGGATGTAGGAGAGGCGGGGGTCTTCCGTCGCGTGGCGATAGAGGAAGGTCTTGTAGTCGTTGTGGTCGTGGCCCCACACGCGCCAGGTCGGCTTGGTCTGCTGCTTCAGGCTGAAGACCGCGAGCTGGCCGACGCGCCCGTCGATGAAGCGGGTGACGCCCTCCAGGAGGATGCCCCACTGACGGGGATCGCCGGAAAGCTCGTAAACGTCCCCGACGAGGCGGGAGTAGTGATCGAGTTCGCCCATGTCCGTCCCATTTTTCGCGAGGCGATTTCTCCGGCCGGGCCGGCGATCGCGTCGCCATGATCCGATGGGCCGCCATGGCCCACCCCGCGAGGACCGGACGGCGACTGTGTCTGCGTGCCTTGGTGACTGCCGCTGCCGAAGGGCGGCCCACGGAGATCGTGAGCGCAGCATTGCACAACCACCTCAGGCTGCAAGACGTCCCAAGGTCGGTCATCCCCCATTCGGATGATGCTTCCCGAACCGTTGGAATGCTGACGTAAGGGGGAGCCCCGGGGCGGGGGCATCAGAGGAGCGTGCCCTGAGAATGCGTGTCGAAAGGCCCCTTGAGATGACCACCGGAAGCGGCGAGCAGCGCCCCTCGACCCGGGAGGCGATCAGCGCGCGCGTCCGGAGCCTCGCCATCGAGGCGGGTGCGCGGCCGAGCGACCATGGCTTCGGTCGCATGTTTCCCGCCCTCGCGACGCCCTCGCGCGGCATCGGCGAGGGGCCGCGGACGCTGAAGGACCTCGCCCGCCTCGCCACCGCCATGGCCGCCACCGCCGAGGCGCCGGACGGGCGCCCGCCGCGCCGCCGCGGCGAAGGCGATGCCGACATTCCCGCCGCCTATGCCTTCCTCGTGGAGTTCGTGCTCAACGATCTCGTGTGGGAGCGTCGGCCGGTGGAGGAGGCGGGGGCGACGGGCTGCGCCCCCATCGGCACCTTCTCCTCCTTGTTCAACCGCCGCTCCGGCTGCCTCGACCTCGAATCGGTCTATGACGCACCGCGCGATCCCGCCGCCGTGCGGCGGATGCTGCTGGGGGAGGTGTGGCGCAATCCGCTGGGCGAGCCCGCGCTGCCGCCGAAGAAGAGCCCGCGCAACGACCTGCCGCGCCAGCCGCGCGCCCTCGACCCCGCCCGCGATCGCGTGCCGCGCATGAGCGACGCGCGCAACGACCGCAGCCTGCCGCTCAGCCAACTCCACGTCGCCTTCCTCAAGGCGCACAACGCGCTGGTCGCCACCGGACGCTCCTTCGAGGCGGCGCGCCGGGCACTGCGCCAGCGCTATCAATGGATGGTGCTGTTCGACCTCTTGCCGAAGATCGCCGATCCGGCGGTGGTGGAGGCGGTGATGAGCGAGGGGCCGCTGCTGTGGCGGCAGGACAGGCCGGGGGACATCTTCATCCCGGTGGAATTCTGGGCGGCGGCCTTCGCCATTGCCCCCAGCCTCGCCCGGCCGAGCTACGACTACAACCGCCACCTGAGGGATACGGAAGCTGCGGCGCTCTCCACCCGTGCCGCCCTCGGCCCCTCCGGCTCGGGCCCGGACGGCCTTCCGGCGAACCTCGTCATCGCCTGGGAAGGCTTTCTGCCGCTGGAGGCGGAGGCGCCGCAGCGGGCGCGGCGGCTCGACACCACCCTTGCCGGCGCGCCGGATACGGTGGAGGCGGCGGCGCTCCGGCACCTGTCGCGCGGCTACCGGCTCGGCCTGCCCAGCGGGCAGGCGGTGGCGCAGCATCTCGGCCTGAAGCCGCTCCGGGACGACACGCTGCTCGCCGCTCTGCCGGAAGCCCAGCGCGTTGCCGCCTTGCCGTTCTGCGAGGCGACGCCGCTCTGGTTCTACATCCTCGCCGAGGCGGGCGATCCCGCCGGGCCGGCCGGGAAGCATCTCGGGCCGGTGGGCAGCCGCATCGTCGCGGAGGCCCTGTGGACGCTGGCCCGCCATTCGGATGCCTCCATCCTCGCGCCGGGGGAACTGCGCGACTTCGACCGCTTCACCCTGAGCGACCTCGTCCTGCTCGCCGCCGAAGAGGACGGCTGAGCCCGACGGGTCATCGCGACTGGCCGAAAGGGGCCGCCGGCGCGCTGCGTGCCGGCGGCCTTTTCGCGTCGGCACAACCGCAGGGAGGTGCGTGCGGGCAAGCTTGAGTATTGGCGCATTAATCTTGTTCACGCTGCCCGAAAATATAGCAGAGCGATCGGTAATCTGGTAAACGTTATTCTTATTATGGTACCGTCTCAAAGTATTTATGCCAGAACTCAAGAATTGGTGATGACAATATTTTTGATATGAGCCTATTTTGCAGTGCGGGATCACACGGAAGGGGGCGCTTCCGATGGACAGTGTCGATCTGCTCGACGGCGAGTTGAAAACCGTCATCTCCCACTCTCTCACCGAAACGCAGGCCACCGAAACTCTGGCGGTCGCCGTGGTCGGCATCGGCTGCCGGTTTCCCGGTGGCATCGCGAGCGGATCGGATTACTGGTCCTTCCTCGTCGGCAAAAGATGCGGCATCCGGGAAATTCCAGCGGACCGCTGGAATTACCGCAACTATTACGATCCGGACCCCGAATGCGCGGGGCGCTCCTATTCGAAATGGGGCGGTTTTCTCACCGGCGACGTCTTCAGTTTCGATCCCGCCTTCTTCGACATGGCCCCGCGGGAGGTCATGTCCATGGACCCGCAGCAGCGGCTGTTGCTGCAGGTGGCGTTCGAGACCGTCGAGGATTCCGGCATCACGCTGCGCACGCTGCAGAAGAAGCGCACCGGCGTGTTCGTCGGCATCTCCACGTCCGACTTCAGCTATTCCCAGCGCTACCGGCGCGTCGCCACCGACATCTTCGCCGGCACGGGATCGGCCTATTCCATCGCCGCCAACCGCATCTCCCACCGGCTTGACCTCACCGGGCCGAGCATCGCCCTCGACACCGCCTGCTCCTCGGCGCTGGTTGCGGTGGACCAGGCGATCCGCCATCTCTCCATGGGCACCTGCGACGTGGCTCTGGCCGGCGGCGTGAACATGATGCTGGACCCCGGGCCCTTCGTCGCCTTCTCCAGCGCCAACATGCTGTCCGCGACGGGCGCCATCTACACCTTCGATGCCCGCGCCGACGGCTTCGTGCGCGGCGAGGGCTGCGGCCTCGTGCTCCTGAAGCCGCTCGCCCGCGCGGTGGCGGATGGTGACCGCATCTATGGCGTGCTGCGTGGCTCCACCGTGAACCAGGACGGCCGCACGCCGACCCTCACCGCCCCCAGCGACGTGGCCCAGACGGCCATGCTCAACAGCCTCTTGGAGCAGACTGGCATCGACCCGGAGGACGTGGGCTATGTGGAGGCGCACGGCACCGGCACGCCGGTGGGCGACCCCATCGAGGCCAGCGCCATCGGCCGCGTGTTCGGCGCGGGTCGGGTGGACCGGCCGGTGCTGGTCGGCTCCTTCAAGCCCAATCTCGGGCATCTGGAATCCGCCTCCGGCATCGCCGGGCTCATCAAGATCGTGCTCTCTGCGCACCATGGCGTGGTGCCGCCCAACCTGAATTTCGAGCGGCCGAACCCCAACATCCCGTTCGATGCCCTCGGCCTGAAAGTGCCGGTGGAGCCGACGCCCTACGATGCCGAGGATGGGGTGCGCCTCAGCGTGGTGAACTCCTTCGGATTCGGCGGCACCAATGCCTCGGTGGCGGTGGAGAGCTGGCACGGCGGTGGACGCGCCGCGAAGGCCGCGCCCGCGCGGGTTGTGCCCTCGGACGATCCCGCCTTCATTCCCTTCTCCGCCAACGGCAAGCCGGCGCTCGCCCTCTGGGCCGAGGAACTGGCCGAGGCGGTGGACATGGGCGGCGCCCTCGCCGGCGTGTCCTATGACAGCCTCTCGCAGGTGCTGAAGACCAGCCGCGACCATCTCAGCGAGCGCGCGGTCCTTCTCGCCGACCGTGTGGCGCAGGATCTGCCGCACAAGCTGCGTATGCTGGCGCTGGGCGCCGATGCGCCGGCCGAGGAGGCAGAGGCCGTCGCCCCCTACATCATCACCGGTCGCGCCCGGCCGCGCCGGCTCGCCTTCACCTTCTCGGGGCAGGGCGGGCAATGGTGGGCCATGGGCCGCAAGCTGCTCACCACCGAACCCACCTATCGCGCCTTCGTGGAGGAGTTCGACGCCGTGCTGAAGCCGTGGACCGGCTGGTCCGTGGTGGAGGAGGTGCTGAAGGCCGAGGACAAGACCCGCATCAATGATGCGGACGTGACGCAGGCCTCCATCTTCACCATGCAGGTCGGCCTCTACCGCATGTGGCGCGAGCGCGGCCTCACGCCGGAACTGCTGGTGGGCCACAGCTTCGGCGAGGTGGCGACCACCTATATCGCCGGCTGCATCGACCTCGAAACCTGCGCGAAGATCATCTACCACCGGGGCCTCATCCCCCACGGCAGCACGCGGCGCGGCGCCATGGCGACGCTGGGCGTCACCTTCGATCAGCTTGCGCCTTTGCTACCCGATGACGGCAGCGTGGTGGTGGCGGCCTATAACGGCCCCACCGCGCAGACCATCTCCGGCATGGAAGCCCCGGTGGATGCCGTGCTCGCCGAGGTGCGCCGGCTGTTCCCGGATGTCACCGCCCGCCGCCTCACCATGGATTTCGGCTGGCACTCGCCCCACCTCGACGATTGCGAGGCGAAGTTCCGCGATGGCCTCGGCGAGATCGACTGGAAGCCGCCGTCCATCCCCATCGTCTCCACGGTCACCGCCATGCTGGAGACGCGGTTCGACAGCGAATACTGGTGGCAGAACCTGCGCCAGCCGGTGAATTACAAGAAGGCCATCGATTTCTGTCTCGATCTCGGCATCGACGCCTTCCTGGAACTGGGGCCGCACCGCACGGTCACGCCCCTCATCCACGGCATCGCGCAGGAGCGCAATGCGTCAGTGGTGGCCGTGCCCTCGCTGGAGCGGCAGGGCGACGATCGCCTCGTCATGGCCCGCTCCATGGCGAACCTCTATGTGAACGGCGTCGCCTTCGACTGGACCGAGGCGGCCAAGGACGGCGAGGCCGACGCCCCCGCCCGCCCTGAGCATCTGGCCCTGCCGCGCCGCCCGTGGGTCACCGAGCGGCTGGTGCAACTGCCGCTGGAGGCTCGGCAATTCCTGTTCGACACCGACCGCCACCCGCTCTTGGGCTGGCGCGAGAGCGGGCCGGAGCCGGCTTGGACCAACGAAATCACGCTGAAAAGCCTCAAATATCTCGCCGACCATCGCCCCGGCGGCGACTGCCTGTTCCCCACCGTGGGCTATGTGGAGATGATGGCGGCGGCGCTGCGCGAGCTGTTCGGCGCGGCCCCGGTGGAATTGCGCGACTTCAAGATCATGGAGGCGCTCTCCATCGGTTCCGACGACGTGGTGCTGCTGCGCACCTCCTATGATCCCGTCACCAGTCGCCTGCGCATCTCCTCTTTGAAGCGCGACACCGAGGAAGACTGGCGCCTGCGGGTGGAAGCCTATGGCTGGCAGCACGCCTTCACCTTGCCGAAGGCGACGTTCGATCCGGCCGTGCTCTCCGGCACCCCCGCCATCACGCGGGAGGATTTCTATCGCCTCACCGCCCGCCACGGGCTCGATTACGGCCCCTCCTTCCAGGCCGTGGAGGCGCTCTGGCTGCCCGGTCCGCGCCATGCGGTGGCGCGCATCGTCAGCGCCGAGGCGGCGCGGCGCACGGGCTTTGTCGCCTTTCCCGGCCTGTTCGATTCCGTGCTGCAGGCCGGCCTCGTGGTGGACGACGTGGAAGCGGGCCTCTGGATCCCCGGCGAGCCCTTGCCGGAGATGGAGGAGGTGGGCGGCAAATATCGCCTCATGCTCCCGGTGGGCATCCGCAAGGTGATGGTGGCCGGCCCGCTGCCGAGCGAGGTGATCTGCGAGTTCTTCACCGATCCGCGCGACGACACCGGCATCTATCGCGTCTACGCGACGGACGGCACGCCGCTGCTGGCGGTGGAGAACCTTCAGGTGAAGACGCTGGGCGCGCTGAAGGCGTCGACCAGCGAGGGCGCCGTCGTCATCGACGAGACCTATGAGAGCGACGCCGACAAGACCCCGGCGCCGCTGCGCACCGGCCGCTGGCTGCTGGTGACCGGCGATGCCGCCGAGACCGCCCCGCTCGCCGCCGCATTGGAGGCTCAGGGCTCCACGGTCGAGACCATGGACCCGGCGCCCCTGTTCGCCATGGAGGCCGATGCCTTCACCGCGCAGGTGGAGGCGATGCTCGCGTCGCCGGAAGGCCTCGCCGGCATCCTCTATGCCGCCACCATTGGCACCCATCTCGCCGATGCGGACGCACTTTCCGCGCAGGCGCTGCTGGCGGCCGTGGAACCGGCCGCCAATGGCCTCGTCACGGTGGGCAAGGCGCTGGACCGCCTGCGCACTGCCCCCCTGCGGCCCACCCTCGTGGTGCTCGGCCGCGCCGGACGGCGGGTGCCGGGCGACGGCGCCATGACCACGGACGGCCTCGCCGACGCCCCGCTCCTCGGCCTCACCCGCACCATCGCAAATGAATGCCCCGAATTCGCCGTCCGCCATGTGGACGCGGACGCTGCGGCCTTCGCGGCCGGGGCGACGCTCGCCCAGGCGGTGGCGGAGGAGAGCGCGGAGGCGGAGATCGTGCTGCGCGGCGCCGGACGCCTCGTGCCGCGCCTGCGCCAGAGCGAGCTTTCCGCCCAGGCGCCGAAGCATCGGGTGATCGCGGCGGACACCGACCGCTCCAACTTCACGGTGACGATGACCCAGCCCGGCGTCATCGACAATGTGGTGCTGCGCGCCTGCCCCTATCCCACCCCCAAGGCGGGGGAGGTGGTGGTGGAAGTCGCGGCCGTCGGCCTCAACTTCCGCGACATCATGGCCGCCACCTCCATCCTGCCCGACGAGCAGGACGGGGCGGGCGCATGGTGGCGCAATCTCGGCCTCGAATTCGCCGGCACCATCCAGATGGTGGGCGAAGGCGTCACCGGCTTTTCGCCCGGCGACCGGGTGATGGGCATGGGCAAGGGCTTCCTGCGCCGGTTCGCCGCCGCCGATGCCCGCTTCCTCATGCATGTGCCGGACAGTGTCGACCTGAAGGACGCGGCGACCCTGCCGGCCGCCTTCATGACCGCCCATTATGCGCTGGTGGACATCGGCCGCCTGCTGCCGGAGGAGCAGGTGCTGGTGCATCTCGCCACCGGCGGCGTGGGCCTCGCCGCCATTCAGGTGGCGCGCAATATCGGCGCCGGCATCCTCGCCTCCGCCGGATCGGACGCGAAGCGCGATCATCTGCGCGCGCTGGGCATCACCTGCGTGATGAACTCGCGCAGCCTGGAGTTTGCCGAGGACGTGCGCGCGGCCACGAGCGGGCGCGGCGTGGATGTGGTGCTGAACGCCCTTTCCGGCGCCGGCATCGACAAGGGGCTGGAATGCCTCGCGCCGTTCGGCCGCTTTGTGGAGATCGGCAAGCGCGACCTCGCGCAGGACAAGCCCATCGGCCTCAAGTCCCTCTATTACAACAATTCCTATTCCGTCATCGACCTCTCCACTATCGCCGACGAGCGCCCCGCGCGGCTCTCCTCTTTGCTGCGGGCGGTGGAGGCGGAAGTGGCGCGCGGTGCCTACCGGCCGCTGGTTGCGACGCGCTTCCCCGTATCGCGGGCGGCGGATGCCATGCGGCTGTTCGCCAAGGCGCAGCACATCGGCAAGGTGGTGCTTACCTTCGACGAGCCCGAGGTGGAGGTGGAAATCGACCTCGCCCAGCCGATGCAGCTTTCGGCGGACGCGAGCTATCTCGTCACCGGCGGCCTGCGCGGCTTCGGTGTCGCGGTGGCGGACTATCTGAGCAAGGCCGGCGCCGGGCGCCTGCTGCTCGCGGGCCGCAACGGCACGCCGGATGAGGATGCGGCGCCGGTCATCGCCGCCATCGCGGCGCGGGGCACGCAGGTGGTGCCGCTCGCCCTCGATGTCACCGACCCTGAAGCGGTGGAGGCGGTGATCGCCGCCCATGCCGCGTCCGACAAGCCGCTGAAGGGTATTGTGCATGGCGCGGCGGTGATCGAGGACGGCTTCCTCGCCCAGCTCGACGCGGCGCAGATCAGCCGTGTCATCCGCCCCAAGGTGGGCGGCGGCTGGAGCCTGCATCGCGCGGTGGCGAAGCACGGCGTGGCGCTGGATTTCTTCGTCAGCTTCTCCTCGCTGGCGCAGGTGCTCGGCAGCCCGGGACAGGCCAACTACACGGCGGCGAACGCCTTCCTCAATGCGCTCGGCTCGTTCCGCAAGGGGCACGGCGTCGCCGGCTCGTCGGTGGCGTGGGGCTCCATCGCCGGCTCGGGCTTCGTCTCGCGCTCGGAGGCGCTGGGCAATTATCTGGAAAGCATCGGCATGAAGCCGGTGCCGGACACCGAGGCGGCGGCTTCGCTGGGCACGCTCCTGCGCGCGGAGGGGGAGAACCCCGCCTTCGCCCGCGCCGACTGGTCCGCCATCGCCCGCGCGCTCGCCCGCACCGCCGCGACGGGACGGGTGAAGCCGCTGCTGGCGCAGCGTTCCGCCGGCCGCTCGCGCATCCAGGCGGATCTTCTCGCCGCCCCCCGCGAACAGTGGGACGCCATGCTCGCCGACCTCATTCGCGGCGAGGTGGCGAAGGTGCTGAAGGTGGCCGCCGCCGATATCCCGCCCGATCGGCGGCTGTCGGAACTGGGGCTCGATTCCCTCTCCTCCTTCGAACTGAAGAATCGCATCGAGGCCCATGTGGATGTGAACATCCCGGTGGCCAAGTTCCTGCAGACGCCCACCATCACCGGCCTGTCCGGCGTGGTGGCCGCCACCTTCGAGGCGGCGCAGAAGGCCCGCGCGGCGAGTGCGGAAGCCCTCGCGGCGGGTGGCGAAGGGGCGGCCGGAAGCGCCGGCCCGCTCGCCTTCCGCCCGCTGGTGCGGCAGGAGGCGATGCTTGCCCTCGCCACCCGTCCCATGACCACGCAGGCGGTGCGCGGCGCGCTGGAGGTGGCGGCGTCACGCCCCGTCCCGACTGGCCTCGCCTTCGAGCCGCTGGCGCGAGCGCTGGCGGACCTCGCGGCGGCGCAGGATGCCTTGCGCCTCACCGCCACCGAGACCGGCGCCATCGTGCTCAACGGCGCGCCGGACCTTGAATGGGTCGCTTCCGCCGGGGCTCTCGCTCCGGTGACGCAGCCGGGGCCGCTGTGGCGGTTCGGCGTCTCCAAGGTTGAGGATGGCACGCTCACGCTCCATGCCCGCGCCCACCGCGCGGCGGCGGATGCGCTCTCGCCCCATCTCGCCCTCGCCGCTTTGATAGCTGCCGTGGAGACGGTCCCCGCGCCCGGCGCGCCCTTCACCGCCTTTGCGGCGGATGGGCGTCCGGCCGATGGCTCGCCGGAGCAGGGGCGCCATCTCGCCTTCTGGAAGGAAGTGCTGCGCGCGGCGCCGCCCGCCCTCGCGACGGGTGTGCGCTCGCTGGCGCTGGCGCCCGCCGGCTTCGGCATCAATCGCGGCCCGGTGGGGCGCATCTCCGCCCGCATCGCCATGCCCGGCTTCGCCGCTTTGCCGGCGACCGAGCAGGAGGCGCTGCTGCTCTCCGCTTTCGCGCGCACCCTCGCCACACGGCACAACGCGATTGCGCTCGCCATCGAGTGCCACGACCCGGCGCGGACAGGCGGTCCCGCAGCCCTCCTCGGCCCGGTTTCCACCTCCGTGCCACTGCTGCTGGACCGGCTGTGCGAAGCCGACCGGCTGGTGCGCCGCGCCCGCCAGCGCCTCGCTATGGCCCGCGATCATCGGGCCATCGACACGGCGGCGCTGGAAGCCATCCTCGGCGCCAAGCTCAATGCCGCCGGAGCGGCGCTCCGGCAATTGGGCTTCTCCTATCTGGATGCCGCGTCCGCCTCGGCGCTCGCCGCGCTCGGCATCGCCGATCCGCTGGCGGCGCTGGCCGATCCGTTCAACGAGCTGCGGCTCGATGCTCTGGCGGAGGGCGACGGCGTGCGCCTCGTCCTCGCCCTCGACACGGCGGCCTTCGATGCCGGGGGCGGGAAGGCCTTCATCGATGCCTTCGCCACCACGCTGGAAGCCCTCGGCGGCAGTGCCTCAAGCGTCTGTGACGCCACATGGCACGCCCCCGCCGAGCCCCTGCGCCGCACGGCTGCGGCGGTGCCCGAGCCGGTGGCGGCGTCGTCCGCCCCGGTGCATGTGAGCGGCGAGCGGGAGGTGCCCCTCTCGCTCAAGCAGGGCCTGCTGCTGCGCTCCTTCCTGAAGCCCGAGACCGGCCATGCCTGCCGCGCGGCCTGGACGGTCAACCGCGCCTTCCGCATCACCCCGCGCATGGACCTCGAACGCCTGCGCCGCGCGCTCCGGCTGGTGGAAGAGCGGCAGGAGGCGCTGCGCTCGCGCTTCGTGCTCGGCGACGACGGACGCCCGCGCGTCTTCATCCTGCCGCCCGGCGAGCCGCCTTTGGTGGTGGAGGACATGCCCGAGGCCGGCGGGGACGTGGACGCCCGCATCGCCGCCCTGATGGACGATGAGATGGACCCCTTCACCAACCCGCCCTATCGCATCACCGTCCTGCGCTGCGGGCCCGAGGGCGACGTGGTGGTGGCGCACGGGCATCACACGGTGTTCGACGGCTGGTCCCTCGGCCTGTTCGTGGAAGAGCTGTTCCAGGCCTTCCTCGGCATCCCGCTGCCGCCGCCGGAGATGGATGTCGCGACCTACGTCAACACGTTCGAGCGGGCGACGGACCCCGCCTTCATGGCCGAGCGCGACGCCTATCTGCGCAGCCTCTATGCGGTGGACCCGCCGCCGGTGCCGCACTTCGGCCGCCGGGCCAAGGGCCTCACGCCGAACTTCGACCTTACCCAGGGCGGGCCGTCCGGCGAGATGTTCGCCTTCCTCAGCGCCGACGGCCAGCAGCGGCTCCAGGCGCGGGCGCGCGGGGCCGGCGTCACCGAGACGGCGCTGCTCATCGCCGCCGTCGCGCAGACGGTGGCGGCGCGCGGCGGGGTGGACGACGTGATGCTCAACGTGCCCGCCGCCATGCGCACGGACCGCCGGCTCAACGGCTTCATCAGCTGGGTCGCCGGCTCGGCTTTGCTCCGGGCGCCGGCCCGCGCGCTGCCGAAGCTGGAGACTCTGGCCGCGAGCCTTGCCGACCAGCTCAACCGGGCCATGCCCTATGTGCCGTTCGAATATGCGGCGCTGGACGGCGCGGTGCATGACGAGGTGATCGCCGCCGGCTCCTACCTCGCTTTGTACCAGACCGGCATGCAAGCGCCCGACCGCTTCGCCCGCGGCGCCACCACATCGACGCTGCAACGGCAGGGCAAGAGCGAGGTGCTGGACCTCGGGCACATCAAGGTCGCGCCCGTCAGCTCGCGGCTCATGCGCTACGCCATCAACGAGTTCGACCTGCGCTCCTTCCAGAGCACGGACGGGCTCGCCTACCGCCTCGGCTTCGACCTCACCGCCTTGACTCCGGAAGAAGGACGAGGCTTGCTGGTGGAGGTGCTGGACCGTATGGGGCTTGGCGGCAACGGCTGCACCGCGATCGTCGATGCAGACGAGGAGCAGCCCGCGTGAGCCCCAGCGAGATGACAAGCCCGTGCCCCGCGTGGGCACGGCGCGTGCGCCTTTCCCCTAAGCCTAAGGCCATCCTTTCCGCGCATCGGGACGTGCGCCGTCGCAGCGAGCGCCGGCCATGAAGCCGGAGCGTGTCCAGCCGGTCCATCTCAAGCCCGACCATTCGGCCGGGTGGCGGCGCTTCGCCGTCGTCATGCTGCTGGCCCTCGCGGCCGGCGGCGCAGGCTTCTGGTGGTATGTGCTGCCGACCCCGGTGGCGTATCACGAGGTGCGGCTGCGCATGATGAGCCTCGAGATCAACGGCCCCGGCCTCCTCGATGCCATCAACCGCGTGGTGGTGACGAGCCGCATCCAGGGCTTCCTCAAAGCCATCGAGGCCGACCGCAACGACAGCGTGAAGCGCGGGCAGGTGCTGGCCCGGCTCGAATCCGTCGACCTGCAGAACCAGCTCGCCGCCGCGCAGGCGGAGGCGAGCGCCGCCGGGCGCATGGTGACGGAGGCCCAGGCCGACCGCGCCCGCGCGCAGGCGGTGCTGGACAAGACCAAGATCGAATACGAGCGCCGCGTAACCCTCGTTCGCCTCAACGCCGCCTCGCAGGCGGAGCTGACCACCACGGAAGCCGCCTTCAAGCAGGCCGAGGCGGACATGGCGCGCTCGGAGGCCGGCATCGAGCGGGCGCGGGCGCAGGTCCTCTCGCAGGAAGCCAACGTGAAGGTGCTGGAGGCGCGCCTCGGCGAGGCCACCATCAGCGCGCCGCTGGACGGCGTGGTCATCTCGCGCGAGCGCAATCCCGGCGACCTGCTGCTGCCCGGCGCCAATTTGATGCAGGTGGTGGAGCTCTCCTCCATCATCATTTCCGCCCGCTTCGACGAATCCGCCCGCGCCACCATCAAGGCCGGCCAGCCGGCGCGCGTCACCTTCGCCGCCGATCCGGGGCGGGTATGGAACGGGCGCGTGCTGCGCCTGTCGCGGCAGGTGGACCAGGAGACGCGCGAGTTCACCGCCGACATCACCCTCGATTCCCTGCCCGACAGCTGGGCCATGGGCCAGCGCGCCAATGTGGCGGTGGAGGCGCAATCGCCCGAGCAGGTCATCGGCATTCCGGAATCGCTGGTGATGCGCCGCGACGGCCGGGCCGGCGTGTGGCTGGCCCAGCGCGGCCGCGCCAGCTGGACGCCGGTGACCCTCGGCTACATCAGCGGTTCCAACGTGGTGGTGACGCGCGGCCTGAAGGAGGGCGACGTGGTGCTGGCCCCGGCCGGGCGCTACGCTTTCCAGCCAGTCAGCCTCGGCACCCGGCTGCCCTGAGGCGCCCCCCATGAAAAGCGCATCATGAATATCGCCCTGAGGGACATGCGCTTTTCCGCCCTGCGCTTCGCGCTGACGGCGGTGGGCATCGGCATGCTGCTGGGCGCCACCATGGGGATGATCGGCCTCTATCGCGGCATCGTCCACGAGGCGCTGCTCATCATCAACGATATCGGCGCCGACCTCTGGGTGGTGGAGGGCGGGCGCTCCGGCCCCTTTGCCGAGACCTCGGCCGTGCCGGCCAATCTCGACCGGCGGGTGGAGGGCGTGCCGGGGGTCAGTGGGACCCGCCGCTTCATCCAGTACAATCAGCAATACACGATCGACGGCAAGCCGGTGCGCCTCGCCGTGACCGGCGTGGACTATCCCAAGGATTCCGCCGCCTGGATCCCGCTCATCGACGGGCGCGCCTTCCGCTCCACCCGCTACGAGGCCATTGCCGACCAGTCCACCGGCCTGCTGGTGAGCGACGTGATCCGCCTCGGCCATGACGACTATACGGTGGTGGGCCTCACCAAGGGCCAGGTGGACATGGGCGGCGACGGGATGTTCTTCGTCACCATTCCCGATGCGCAATCCATCAACCGCGTGCTGCCCTCCGAGGCCGTGCTCCTGAACCGCCTCGCCAAGGGCCGCTCGCGCATGGGCATGGGCGATGGCGGCTCCGTCGCCGCGGTGATGGTGGAGCTGAAGCCCAATGCGGACGTGAAGGAGGTGCAGCGCCGCATCAAGGCGTGGGGCGACGTGGAGGTGCTGACCCAGGACGAGGAGCGCGACATGCTGCTGAACGGTCGCCTGTGGCGCCTCAGGGTGCAGATCCTCGCCTTCACCGCCATGACGCTGCTGGTGGCGGGCTCCATCATCGCGCTGACGATCTACATGCTGACGCTGGAGAAGATCAACCAGATCGCCCTCTTGAAGCTCATCGGGGCGCGGGACCGGGTCATCATCGGCCTCATCGTGCAGCAGGCGCTGTGGATCGGCGTGCTGGGCTATGGGGTGGCGCTGGCCATCTCCTTCACCCTCTATCCGAACTTCCCGCGCACCGTGCTGCTGCTGCCTGATGACCTCGCCTGGATCGCCTTTTCCCTGCTTCTCATCAGCCTGTTCGCCAGCTGGTTCGCCATCCGCCGCGCCATGCGGGTGCGGGCGCAGGAGGTGCTGGCATGAGCGCCCTCGCCGGGCCGGATGCCGCGTCCGCTCCCCGTCCCGCCGCGCCGTCGCCGGAGGTGGTGATGGAGGTGCGGGGCGCCAGCAAGATCTATCTCTCCGGCCCCAATGCGGTGGCCGCGCTCTCGGACATGACGCTGGCCCTGAACGCCGGCGAATTGACCGGCATCGTCGGCCCCTCCGGCTCGGGCAAGACCACCTTCTTGATGATCGCCGGACTGCTGGAGCCGCCCTCCACCGGCGTCGTCCATTTCCGCGGCAGGCCCATCGCCGATCCGCAGACCAGGCTCAACAGCCTGCGCGACTTCCGCCGCACCCATGTGGGCTTTATCTTCCAGAAGGCGAACCTCATCCCCTTCCTGACGGCGGTGGAGAACGTGCAGATCGCTCTGGAGATCAACGATGTCAGGCCGAAGCTGGCGCGGGAGCGGGCGCGCGAGCTGCTGGCCCAGTTCGGCCTTGGTCATCGCGAGGACAATTACCCCACCCAGCTTTCCGGCGGCGAGCAGCAGCGTGTCTCCATCGCCCGCGCTCTCGCCAACGATCCGGTGCTGCTGCTGGCGGACGAACCCACGGCGGCGCTGGACGGCACGCGCGGTCGGCAGGTGATGGAAGTCTTCCGCGCGCTGGCAGACGAGCGGCGGGTGGCGGTGGGGGTGGTCACCCACGATCCGCGCTGGTCTGATATCTTCGACCGCATCGTGGAGATGAGCGACGGCCGCATGGTGTCAGAGCGTGCCGGGGGCGTGGCGGGGCATCTGTAGGGGCGCCCACCAACCCCGGCCCCTCACACCAGCGGCGAGACCAGCTCACGCGCCGTCTCGATCTTCCCGTCGGGGGCGAGGTAGTCGATCAGCTTGAGGGTGCGGTCGCCGGTGCCCGCGAGCTTCGAGATGATGGTGCGCATGGCGCGGAACTCGCTCGCCGAAAGCGGTCCGAACAACGTGTCGTTGGCCGGCGCCTGCACCCGCGTCAGCTCGGCGAGGCGTTGCTCTGCCTCGGACGTGACGGCAAGCAGCACCCGGCGGCGATCGCCCGGATTGGTGGTCTTGCTGACGAGGCCCGCTGCAACCAGCTTGTTCACCTCGATGGTGACGAAGGCGCCGGACAGATGCAGGTGCTCGGCGAGGGTGGCGACGCCTAGCTCCGGCACCTTGCCCGTCAGCCGGGCGATGGACATCAGGATCGTGTACTGGGTGCCCGACAGGCCGATGAGGCCGCCGAGGCGATTGCGCACCTCCTGGATGGCGGCCGCGAACGCGAGCATGTCATGCACCAACTCACGGAATTCGGTGTCCGAACCGTCGATAAGCAAGGCGGCGCGTGACGCTGTCAAAGGCAACGGCCTCCGGCCACGCCCGTTCGTCGTCTGAGGCATGAACGCGTGCTCCCGCGCGCCGTGGACCCTCCCCCTGCAGAGGGGCGGCGCGCCGGCATGTTTTTAGCCGGGGAGGGGGCTTGACGTCCATCACCCATTTGATAATAGCTTTATTACAAAGCTATCTAGCTCCGTGGACATTGCCCCATGTCTTCGCCCTGCTCTTCCGGCATGACCGAGTTCGACCCGCGCGCCTTCCGCCAGACGCTGGGGGCGTTCGCGACCGGCGTCGCCGTGGTGGCGGCCGAGGCGGCCGACGGCACGCTCATCGGCATGACCATGAGCTCCTTCAATTCGGTGTCGCTCGACCCGCCGCTGGTGCTGTTTTCCGTTGCCCGCACGGCGCTTTCGCTGCCGGCTCTGCGGTCGGCCGCGGCCTACGGCATCTCCGTTCTCGCCCACGACCAGCAGGACCTGTCCGGCCGCTTCGCCCGTGCCCAGGGCGAGAAGTGGACCGGTGTGGACCATCTGCGCGGCCATGGCGGCGCGCCGCTGCTTGCCGGTGCGGCAGCGCATCTGGAGTGCGTGCCCCACGCCATCCATGACGGCGGCGATCACGAAGTTTTCATCGCCCGCGTCGTCGCCCATCGCTCGGCCGTGGCCGAGCCGCTTATCTTCCATGCCGGACGCTACCGCACGCTTGCGGCCGTCGCCGGCTGAACCGAACTTGAGGACCATGCCATGATCAAGACCGGTGCCGAGCATATCGAGAGCCTGAAGGACGGCCGGGAAATCTTCATCGAAGGCCAGCGTGTGGGCGATGCCACCACCCATCACGCCTTCCGCCGGTCCATCGCCTCGGTCGGGAAGATGTTCGACTTTCACAGCGCCCCGGAAAACCGGGAGCTGATGACCTTCGAGACCGACACCGGCACCCGCGCCAACCGCATCTGGCAGCTTCCGACCAGCTATGAGGATCTGAAGACCCGCCGCCGGGGCCTCGAGGCCTGGACCGAGCTGCATGGCGGCTTCCTCGGCCGCGCGCCGGATCACGTCGCCTCCTGTATCTCCGGCATGTATATGGGCCTCGACCAATTCGAGCTCTACGACCCGGCCCGCGCCCGCGCCCTGGCGGACTATTATCGCTACGCCCGCGACAACGATCTCTATCTCACCTACGTCATCATCAACCCGCAGGCCGACCGCTCCAAGAATGCGGCCGAGCAGGCCGACCCCTTCCTCTCCGCCGCCATCGTGGACGAGGACACTTCGGGCATCACCGTGCGTGGCGCCAAGATGCTGGCCACCGGCGGCATCATGGCCAATGAGGTGTTCGTCACCTGCATCCAGCCCCTGCAGAAGGGTGAGGAGCCCTATGCGCTCTCCTTCTGCATCCCGATGAATGCGAAGGGCCTGAAGATCCTCTCCCGCAAGTCCTACGAGGCGGGCGCGCCCAGCGTGTTCGACAACCCGCTGTCGAGCCGCTTCGACGAGAACGACGCGGTGCTCTACTTCGACGATGTGAAGGTGCCGTGGGACCGCATCTTCATCGCCCGCGACATCGCCATGACGAACAAGCAGTTCCATGCGACGCCGGCGCACGTCTACCAGAACTACCAGGCGCAGATCCGCCTCTCGGTGAAGCTGAAGTTCCTGCTCGGCATCGCCCGCCGCATCACCGAGGTGAACGGCACCACCAACTTCCCACAGGTGCGCGAGACGCTCGGCCAGCTCGCCGCCGAGGCCGGCATGGTGGATGCCTTCGTGGCCGCCATGGAGGCCAAGGGCAGCTATTACGGCCCCTATTTCGTGCCCGACCGCCACACCCTCTACGCCGCGCAGACGCTGGCCCAGCAGCTCTACGGCAAGTTCATCACCACCCTGCGCGAGCTGGCCGGCGGCGGCATGATCATGCTGCCCTCCTCGGTGCACGATTACGAGAATGCCGAGCTGGTCCGCCTCATCGGCAAGACCCAGCAGTCTCCCGCCGCCAGCGCCGAGGAGAAGGTGAAGTTCTACAAGCTCGCCTGGGATGCGGTGGGCTCGGAATTCGCCTCGCGCCACACCCAGTACGAGATGTTCTATGCTGGCGCCTCCTTCGTGGTGAAGGGCCATTCCTTCCGCACCTATGACTGGGCGGGGGCGGAGAAGCTGCTCGCCTCCATGCTCTCCTCCTACGACCTCGCCGACGAGGTGACGCCGCGCGTCGCCCGCGCCGCCGAGTGACCTGAGATCCACCGGAAGACACAGCCATGGCCATCAACAAGATCCACGACGAGTTCCATACCCTGGACCTGACGACCGGCTGGGAAGTGCCCCCCGGCTATCCCTCGGGCATCCAGCAGAAGATCCTCTCCGGCGGCCTCGATGAAGAGAACCGCGCCGGCTCGCGCTCGCGCCTCCTGAGGTTCGAGCCCGGCGTGTTCACCACGAAGCCCTTCGTGCACGAATACTGGGAAGAGGTGTTCCTCGTCTCCGGCGACCTCACCGTGGGCAATGACGAGAAGGGCGAGGGTGGCGAGAGCTTTCCCCCCTTCACCTATGCTGTGCGTCCCCCGGGCGCCGTGCACGGGCCGTTCAAGTCGGATAAGGGCTGCATCCTGTTCGAAATCCATTATTTCGATCCGGCCTGATTTCTCTTCTTTCGGACGCCCCCATGCTGCCCACCCTTGCCGACCTCGCCGATGATCTCGCCTCCGGCCGCACCACGGCGCGGGCGCTGGTGGAGGCGTGCATCGCCCGTATCGATGATCCGGACGGGGAGGGCGGGCGCGCCTTCGTGCGCGTGAACCGGGAGGCGGCCCGCGCGGCCGCCGATGCCCAGGACCTGCTGCGCAAGGCGGGGGCCGCGCCCTCGCCCTTCGCCGGCATCCCCATCGGGGTGAAAGACCTGTTCGACGTCGCCGGCGAGGTGACGGCGGCAGGCTCGAAGGTGCTGCGCGATTCTCCCCCGGCCAAGGCGGATGCCCCCGCCGTGGCGCGCCTGCGCCGGGCCGGCTTCGTGGTCGTGGGCCGCAACACCATGACCGAGTTCGCCTATTCCGGCCTCGGCATGAACCCTCACACCGGCAACCCCGCCGCCCCCTTCGAGCGGGCGACGACGCCGCGCGTCTCCGGCGGCTCGTCTTCCGGCGGTGCGGTAGCGGTGGCGGATGGCATGGCCCATGCGGCGCTCGGTACCGACACGGGCGGCTCCTGCCGCATCCCAGCGGCCTTCTGCGGCCTCGTCGGCTTCAAGCCCACCGCGCGCCGCGTGCCGCGCGAGGGCGCCTTCCCGCTGTCAACGACGCTGGATTCCATCGGCCCCATCGCCCGCTCGGTGGCGTGCTGCGCGGCGCTCGATGCCATCCTCTCGGGCGGTGACGCGCCGCTGCCGGCCCGCCCGGTGGCGGGACTGCGCCTTCTCGTGCCCACCACCGTCGCCCTCGACGGGCTGGATGCGCCGGTGGCCGCCGCCTTCGAGGCCGCGCTGGAGCGTCTCGCCAAGGCCGGCGCGCACATTGTCTCCGCGCCCTTCCCCGAGTTCGGCGAGATCGCCACGCTCAATGCCAAGGGCGGCTTTGCCGCGGCCGAGAGCTACGCGGTCCACCGCCGCCTGCTGGCAGAGAAGGGCGAGGGCTACGATCCCCGCGTCTCCGTCCGCGTGCGCCGTGGCTCCGAGCAGTCGGCGGCGGATTATGTGGAACTGGTCGCCGCCCGCGCCGGCCTCGTCGCCCGTGCCGCCGCGCGGCTCGCCGGCTTCGACGCGCTGGCGCTGCCCACCGTCGCCATCGCTCCGCCGCGCATCGCCGACCTTCTGACCGACGACGACGCCTATGGCCGCGCCAATCTCATGGCCCTGCGCAACCCCACCCTCATCAACATGATCGACGGCTGCGCCATCTCCCTGCCCCTCACCGGCGAAGGCGGGCTGCCCGCCGGCCTCATGCTGGCCGGCGCGCCGGGGACGGATGCCGCCCTCTTCGCCGTGGCCGCCGGGGTCGAGGCGGCGCTGAAAAACTGAGGGCGTCCCTCAGGAGGCGCGCTCCGTCCGTGCCGGCTTCGGCAGCCGCACGGTGAGGCGGGCGCCGCCGCCGGAGCGGTCTTCGATGGTGACGCGTCCGCCGTGCCCCTCGGCGATCTGCCTGACGATGGTGAGGCCGAGCCCGGCGCCGCCGCTGTCGCGGTTGCGCGAGGGCTCCAGCCGGTAGAAGGGCTCGAACACCGTCTCCCGTTCGCCCGCAGGAATGCCCGGTCCGCGATCCTCCACCACGAGGTCCACCGCGTCGCCGCGATCCTGAAGCGTGATGTCCGCGCACGTGCCATAGGCGATGGCGTTTCCAACGAGATTGGCGAGCACGCGGGCGAGCGCGCCGCGATTGCCGGCGACCACCAGCTCCGCGTCGGCGCCATGGAGCGTGACGGCCGCGCCCTGCGCCCGGCGCGCCTCGCACTCGGCCCGCGCCAGCGCGGCGAGGTCCACGGTCTCCCCGGAGGCGGGGGCGAAGGAGGCGCGGGCAAAAGCGAGGGCGTCGTCCACCAGCGCCTGCATCCCGTCGAGATCGGCGCGGGCCTTCTCCACCTGATCGCCGGGCGGCATCAGTTCCAGCCGCAGCCGCAGGCGCGTGAGATAGGTGCGCAGATCGTGGCTGATGGCCCCCAGCACGAGGGTGCGCATGCGCACCAGCTCCGAGATGCGGGCCTGCATGGCGTTCACCGTGCGGATCACCAGCCGCATGTCGGCGGCACCGCGCTCCGTCACATGCGAGGGCTGGAGCTGGGCGCCGAACCGCTCCACCGCCGCCGCGAGTTCGGAGAGGGGGCGGGTCTCCCGGCGCACGGCGAGCAGGGCGGCAAGGGCCACGAGGAAGCCGAGGATGCCGCCGAGGAACCCCACCGGCAGGCCGAGGAAGCGCACCGTCACGTCGCCTCCGGCCACGATCTCCAGATAGCTGCCGTCGGCCAGCGCAAAGGCCACGGTGAGCCTTGCGCCGCGCAGGTCGCGCAGGCGCTCGACGAGGCCGTGGGGGTGATCGTCGCCTGCGAGCGACAGCGCGATGAAGCGGTCCGGCGGCAGTCCCGTGAGCAGCCGGAGCCGGCGCTCGGCAAAGCCGAGCAGGCGCGGCGTCTCGATGTCCGGTTTCTCGGCCCGGATGGCGACGAGGAAGCCCGGCCCGGCGGCCGCGCGCACGGCGAGATCGCGCTCGGCTGGGGGCAGCCGATCGAGCAGCTGCGCCAGCGCGGCGATCCGCTGCATCACCACCAGGACGGCGACGGGCGAGGAGGACCGCTGGCGCTCCAGCACATAGGCCGCGAGCATCAGCAGTTGCACCGCCAAAAGGCCGGCGACGATGATCAGCGCCAGCCGCGTGCCGAGCCCGAACCGGCGGTGAGGGCGCGCCGCTGCAGGATCAGAGCTGGCGGACATCGGCGGTGAGCAGATAGCCGCCATTGCGGACGGTCTTGATGAGCAGGGCGGCTTCTTCGGAGACGGCGGAGAGCTTGCGCCGCAAGCGACTGACCGAGACGTCGATGGTGCGGTCGAACGGGTCCGCCGAGCGCCCGCGGGTCCAGTCCAGAAGCTGGTCTCGGGAAAGCACGCGCTTCGGCCGCTCCAGGAAGCATGCGAGCAGCTCGAATTCCGCCGAGGTGAGATCGAGGAGGGGGCCATCGGCCTCGGCGACGCTGCGGGCGTCGAGATCGGCCACGAAGCCGGCGAAGGCGACGCGGCGGTTGCGCGGGGCGGGCTCGGCCAGCGTCCCGTCCGCGCGGCGCAGCACGGCCCGGATGCGGGCGAGCAGCTCGCGCGGGTTGAACGGCTTCGGCAGATAATCGTCGGCGCCCATCTCCAGCCCGACGATGCGGTCCACGTCGTCACCCTTGGCGGTGAGCATGAGGATGGGCATTCCGCCCCGCGCCCGTAGGCGGCGGCAGATGGAAAGCCCGTCCTCGCCCGGCAGCATGAGGTCGAGGATCACCATGTCCGGCCGCGCGCTGGCGAGGATGCGGTCCATGGCGACGCCATCCTCCGCCGCCAGCACGCCATAGCCCTCGCGCCCGAGGAAGTCCGCGAGCAAAGCGCGGATCTCGCGGTCGTCCTCAACGATGAGCAGCGTGCGCGGGGCCAAAAGCGGGTCTCCAAGGAGGGCGTGGGTCTCGGCTGGGACGGGGCGAGTTTCGCCGGACGGGAGCACGCCATCAATGCGCGGCCGTGTCGAGGATACAAAACGTTACAGCACCTCACCGGCAGGCAAACGCGATGCAACGGGTATCCGTGAAGCTCTCACCATCGCAACCGGCCATGCCCTGCGGGATGGCGCCTGAGTGAGAACCGAGATGCCCAGCCTGATCCCCTTCTCCCGTTCCGCCGCCATCCTCACCGTCGCCGGCTTCACGATGCTTTCGGGCATCGGCGAAGCGGCCGCCTGGACGCGGACCGGCAGCACCACCACGCCGCGCGGCACCTACAACAGTTCGGGTGCCGGCGGCTGTGCGGGCGGCACCTGCAGCCGCGCCTCCACCGTCACCGGCCCCGCCGGCGGCACGGCTTCCCATACCGGGAGCGTCACCCGCACCGCCCCCGGCACCTATTCCTACCAGGGCTCCAGCACCGGCCCGGCCGGCAACAGTGTGAGCCGTTCGGGCACGGTGAGCCGCTACTGAGCCCAGGTCTCGGTTCCGGGCCGCAAGGCCCGGAAAGCCGGGTCGCGGCAAGCCGCCCCTAGCCGCGGCCCGGCTGATTTCTTCCATCGTTCAGGCGGCGGGGCAGGGGGGCACCACACGGGACCATCGTCATGTTCGGCATTCTCGCCAGCGGCACCGCCGTGCCCCACCCGGCCGCCTTCGCGCTGATCGCGCTCTTGCTGATGCTGGTGGAATACCTGTTCCACCGGCTCAACCATCACGACAGCTACGATCCGCGGGAGACCGCCGCCTCCCTCGCCATCGCCGTCGGCCACAAGGTGATCGAAGCGTTCACTGTGGGGGTCGTCGCGGCGCCCGTCGTGTTCGTCTCCGGCCACCGGCTGCTCGACATCCCCATGAGCGGTGCCTTAGCCTGGATCGCCCTCTTCCTCGGGGTGGAGCTGAGCTACTACGTCCACCACTTCGCCATGCACAAGGTGCGCTGGCTGTGGGCGACCCATGCCGTCCACCACTCCGCAACCCGCCTCAACCTCTCGGCGGCGGTGCGGCTCGGCTGGGGCGGGCATCTCACCGGCGGGTTCGTGTTCTACCTGCCGCTGGTACTGATCGGCTTCCCGCCGCTGGCGGTGTTCGGCATGCTGGGGGCGAGCCTCGTCTACCAGTTCTTCCTCCACCTCGCCGCACCGCCCCATCTCGGGCCGCTGGAATGGGTGCTGAACACGCCCCGCCACCATCAGGTGCACCACGCGGCCAACAGCGCGGTGCTCGACCGCAATTTCGGCGGCGTACTGATCATCTTCGACCGGATGTTCGGCACTTTCGCGCAGGCGCCGAAGGGCGAGCCGCTGGTGTTCGGCGTGGCCGGTGTGGAATCGAGCCTGAACCCCATCCGAATCGTCTCGAATACCTGGGTGGACATGTACCGGCAGTGGGGTGTCAGCAGGGGAGTCAGGGCCCGCCTGAGCCTCCTGTTCGGGCCGCCTGGCTGAGTAGGTATCAAGGTAGGTGGAGATTTGCGTGGAATGCATTTCTGGAATGCGGAAAATAAGCGTGCTGCATCGCAGCAAGTCCGCTATGGTGCACCACAGCTAAAGCGCACCGAGATCTTGGCCGCGGGCCGCACGGAGCGCAGCGAGGCTGACATGAAGAACATCCTCCTCGCCGGCGTTGCCGGCCTCCTTTCCGCGACCTCTGTGATCGCGGCCGCCCCTGCCTTCGCCGGTGAGACCCTCCCCGCCGAGCGTCAGGCCATCGTGACCAATCTGGGTGGCAAGGCTTCCGCCGTCACCTATTTTGTTCGCAATACCAAGGGTTACCAGGTGGTGACCACCCTCGACGCCGCCGGCGAGCCCGGTGCTGCACCGGCCGTGGTCCGCGTGTCCACCGTGCTCCAGCAGCCCGGCGACGAGCAGATCGTCTCCCTTCCCGGCCCGGTCGGCCGTGATGGCACCTCGCTGCGTATCGTCCGCGTCGGCGACGCCATCCAGGTGGAAAAGGTGGGCGCGCTCGCCTACTGACATTTTGCCGCACCGCAGCAGAAGGGCGCCCGTGGGGCGCCTTTTTTGTTGGCTGCGGGAGGGTCTGGTTACCGCTTCCTCAGCTTCGCATCCCCATATCCGCCCCCCGTCGGGGTGACGATGATGACCGCCTCACCTGCCTCCAATACCTTCTGGTCGCAGCCCTGAAGGACCTCGGTGGAGCCATCCAGGCGGCGCACAAACCCTTCTCCCAACTGGCCTTTCTCGCCCCCGTCCACGCCGAACGGGTGGATGCGGCGGTGGGAGGAGAGGAGGGCGCAGTCCATCGTCTCAAGGAAGCGGATGCGCCGGTAAGTCCCTGATCCCGCATGCCAACGCCCCCGCCCGCCGGAGCCGGGACGGATGTGGAAATCTTCCAGCAGCACGGGAAAGCGCGTCTCCAGCACCTCCGGATCGGTGAGGCGGGAATTGGTCATGTGCACGTGCACGCCATCCGTCCCGTCAAAGCCGGAGCCGGCGGGGGAGCCGGAGCAGATGGTCTCGTAATACTGGTAGATGTCGTTGCCGAAGGTGAGGTTGTTCATGGTGCCCTGGGAGGCGGACATGGCCTTCAGCGCGCCGAACAGGCAGTTGGTAACCGCCTGCGAAGTCTCGACATTTCCTGCCACGACCGCAGCCGGATAGACAGGCGACAGCATGCACCCTTCCGGCACCATGATGCGGATGGGGCGCAGGCAGCCCGCATTCATGGGGATCTCGTCCTCCACCATGACGCGGAACACATAGAGCACCGCGGCGCGGGTGACGGGGGCGGGGGCGTTGAAATTGGTGGGCTGCTGGGGCGAGGTGCCGGTGAAATCCACCGTCGCCTCACGTTTCTCCTTGTCCACCGAGATCTTGACCTTGATGACGGTGCCCTGGTCCATCTCATAATGGAAGGAGCAGTCGTCAAGACGATCCAGAACACGGCGCACGCTTTCGGCCGCATTGTCCTGCACATGACCCATATAGGCCTGCACCACATCAAGGCCGAACGTGTCGATCATCTTCAGGAGTTCGCGCACGCCCTTCTCGTTGGCGGCGATCTGAGCCTTGAGGTCCGCGATATTCTGCACGGGATTGCGGGCCGGATAGCGCGCGGAGGTGAGGAGATGGCGCAACTCGGCCTCACGGAAGGTGCCTTCCGAGACCAGCTTGAAGTTGTCGATATAGACGCCTTCTTCCTCGATATGGGTGGCCAGCGGGCTCATGGAACCGGGGGCGACGCCGCCCACGTCCGCATGGTGTCCGCGGGAGGCGACCCAGAACAGGATGGCCTTTCCGGCGTCGTCGAAAACAGGCGTTACCACTGTAATATCAGGCAGATGCGTCCCGCCATTGTAGGGCGCGTTGAGGGCGAAGACATCGCCGGGGTGGATGTCGCCGGCGTTTTCGCGGATGACGGTTTCCACCGAGCGGTCCATGGAGCCGAGATGGACCGGCATATGCGGCGCGTTGGCGACGAGATCGCCCTCCGCGGAGAAGACGGCGCAGGAAAAGTCTAGTCTTTCCTTGATGTTGACCGAGTAGGCGGTGTTCTGGAGGGTGACCCCCATCTGCTCGGCGATGGACATGAAGAGGTTGTTGAAGACCTCCAGCATCACCGGGTCAGCATGGGTACCAACCGCTTCTGAACGTTGGAGTTTTTCCGTCCGGGTGAGGATCAGGTGGTCCTTGGCCGAGACCTCCGCCCGCCAGCCCTTCTCCACCACCACCGTCTGGTTCGGCTCGATGACGATGGCCGGACCCTGCAAGTTCATGCCAGGCTTGAAGTTTTCCCGCTTCACCACGGGCGCGTCGTGCCATGCGCCGCGGGCGAAAAAGCGGGTCTGGGAGGTATCGGAAGGGGTGCCGGCATTCAGTGGAAGGTCCGGCTCGGCGATGCCCGCGCCGCCGCCCGCCGAAATCACCTCAAGCGCCTCCACAACAATGGTTTTTTCCGGCGAGACGAAGCCGAACTGGGCCCGGTGCTTGGTCTCGAACTCGGCGGTCATCGACGCGATGTCGGTGAGTTGAACCGGCAGTGCAGTATCGGTTCCACCATATCTCAGGTGGGCTTTCGCCTCTGTCAGGATCGAGTCAGTCCGGATGCCCTGCGTGGCCAGCTCGGCCTGGGTGGCCGCTGCCAGTTCAGCCTTGAGTTCAACCAGACCGGGAATGAGGGTTGTGGTCATCTCCTCGCCCACCGCGCGGGTGCGCTGGGCGCGGACGGAGGCGAGGCCCATGCCATAGGCGGAGAGGAGGCCGGAGAAGGGGTGCAGCAGCACCTTGGTCATGCCCAGCGCGTCGGCGACGAGGCAGGCGTGCTGGCCGCCGGCGCCGCCGAAGCAGTTCAGGGCGTAGCGGGTCACGTCATAGCCGCGCTCCACCGAGATCTTCTTGATGGCATTGGCCATGTTCTCCACCGCGATGGTGACGAAGCCGTCCGCCACCTCCTCGGGGGAGCGGCCGCCGCCGATCTCCTCGGCAAGATCAGAGAACTTCCGGCGCACCACCTCGGCGTCCAACGGCTGGTCCTGGGCGGGGCCGAAGATCTTCGGGAAGTAGTCCGGGATCAGCTTGCCCAGCATCACATTGGCGTCGGTGACGGCCAGCGGCCCGCCGCGGCGATAGCAGGCGGGGCCGGGATTGGCGCCGGCAGAATCCGGGCCGACGCGGAAGCGCGCGCCGTCATAATGCAGGATGGAGCCGCCGCCCGCCGCCACCGTGTGGATGCGCATCATGGGCGCGCGGATGCGCACGCCCGCCACCTCCGTGTCGAAGGCGGTCTCCAGCTCCCCGTCATAGTGGCAGACATCGGTGGAGGTGCCGCCCATGTCGAAGCCGATGATGCGGTTGAAGCCCGCGAGCGCCCCGGTCTCCGCCGCGCCCACCACGCCGCCGGCAGGTCCCGAAAGCAGAGCGTCCTTGCCCTGGAACAGATCGGCGGCGGTGAGGCCGCCCGAGGACATCATGAACATCAGGCGGATGGCCTCGCCCTCGGCCTCCCCCGCAGTTGCTTCCTTGCCGCCGGACAGTTCCTCCGCCACCTGCCGCACGTAGCGGCGCAGGATGGGGGAGAGATAGGCGTCGGCCACCGTGGTGTCGCCGCGCCCCACCAGCTTGATGAGGGGCGAGACCTCGTGGGAGACGGACACCTGCGGGAAGCCGATCTCCCGCGCCAACGCCGCCACCTGCTGCTCATGCTCGGGGAAGCGATAGCCGTGCATGAAGACGATGGCCACCGCCGCGATGCCGTCCGCCTTCGCCTGCTCCAGCGCGGTGCGCACGGTGGCAAGGTCGGGGGCGGCCTCCACGGTGCCGTCGGCGCGGACCCGCTCGTCCACTTCCAGCACGCTCTCGAACAGCATGTCCGGCAGCACGATCTTCTTGGCGAAGATCTTCGGCCGCGCCTGATAGCCGATCCTCAGCGCATCCTTGAAGCCACGGGTGGTGACGAGGAGGGTGCGATCGCCCTTGCGCTCCAGAAGGGCATTGGTGGCGACCGTGGTGCCCATCTTCACGGCAGAAACGAGCCCCGGCGGGATCGCCGCGCCGGCGGGGAGGCCGAGCAGTTCGCGGATGCCGTGCACCGCGGCGTCGCGATAGGCCTCCGGATTTTCCGACAGCACCTTGTGGGCGACGAGGCTGCCATCCGGCTTGCGGCCGACGATATCGGTGAAGGTCCCGCCCCGGTCGATCCAGAATTCCCAAGGGGCGGGCGAGGGTTCGGCGGCTGACGGAGAGGGGGGCGCCGCGGCGTCGGTTTCAGCGGCTGCGCTCGTCTTCACATCGTCGCTCGACATCGGCCCCGTTTCCCGTCTGGATGGTGGCTGGCGGGGTTGGCAGGCTTCCTGCTCCCCAGTTCGGGCGCAGCAAGGGCGCGCCCGCGAAGCAAAACGCCCCGCTCGCGAATAAGGAAGTCATGGGGGCGATAAAACGTCAACAATTTGTTGACGAAATATCGAAGGCAGGAGAACATCCTTCCAAGAGCACCCGAAAGGCCGGTTCTTCTTGGCCGGCAGAACAAGGGTGCCGGTCTCCAGAGGGGTTCCGATGACCAGCGAAGAATTCCGTCACCGAACGGGGGCCGCGCGGACCTGCGCCCTGGCCCCGGCGCACACCCCGGGGGTGTCGCGATGATCCGCAAGCTGCTCGATGGCCTTTATTTCGCGTCCGGCGTCGCTGCGGCCGGTTTTCTGGTGCTCATCTTCGCGTTGATGATGGGTCTGTCGGTGGGCCGGCAGTTCGGCATCAACATTCCTTCCGGCGACGACTTCGCCGCATGGTCCATGGCCGCCATGGCCTTTCTCGGCCTCGCCCACACCTTCCGCTATGGCGAGATGATCCGCGTGGGCCTCGTGCTGGAGCGGCTCACCGGGCGGCGGCGGCAGGCGCTGGAACTGTTCTCGCTGACGGTTGGCGTCGCTTTCCTCGCCTATTTCACCTGGAATGCCGGTCGCCTCGCCTTTGATTCCTGGCGCTTCAACGACATGTCGCAGGGCGTCGTCGCTGTGCCGCTGTGGTTCCCCCAGCTGGGCTATGCCGGCGGCCTCGCCATCCTGCTCATCGCCATGACCGACGAGCTCGTGAACGTGGCGTGCGGCAATCGCCCCCGCTACGAGAAGGAGCCGGTCTCCTCGCCCGATGAGCTGGTCGACCGCATCGCGTCGGGGGGAGGCGTCTGAGCATGCCCCACCTCGATCTCATCCAGCTCTCGCTGGTCCTCCTCGTCTTCCTCATCGCGATCCTCGCCTCCGGCGTGTGGATCGCCCTTGGGCTCGGCCTCGTCGGCCTTCTGGCCATGGTGCTGACCACGCCGGTGCCCATCGGCCAGGTGCTCGCCACCACGGTGTGGAGCGCCAGCGCCTCGTGGACCCTCGCCGCCTTGCCCCTGTTCATCTGGATGGGCGAGATCCTGTTCCGAACCCGATTGTCGGAGGAGATGTTCCGGGGGCTTGCCCCCTGGCTGCAATGGCTGCCCGGGCGGCTGCTGCATGTGAACGTGATCGGCTGCGGAATCTTCGCGGCGGTGTCCGGCTCCTCGGCCGCCACCTGCGCCACCATCGGCAAGATCGCTTTGCCGGAGCTGGACAAGCGCGGCTACGACAAGGGCATGAGCCTCGGCTCGCTGGCGGGTTCCGGCACGCTCGGCCTGCTCATCCCGCCGTCCATCCCCATGGTGGTCTATGCGGTGACGGCCAACGTCTCCGTGCTGCAGGTGTTCCTGGCGGGCTTCCTGCCGGGCCTTCTCGTGATGGGTCTCTATTCGGGCTACATCATGCTGTGGTCGCTGCTCAATCCCGGCCGCACCCCGCCGCGCGACCCGCCCATGCCGTTCGCAGAGAAGCTCCGCCAGTCGGCCAAGCTGCTGCCCTGCCTCTTCCTGATCGCGGGGGTGTTCCTGTCGCTCGTGCTCGGCATCGCCACCGCCACCGAATGCGCAGCATGGGGCGTCACCGGCGCTCTGGCGCTGGCGTGGTGGAGCGGCACGCTCACCTGGAAGACGCTGGTCGAAAGCGTCATGAGCGCCACGCGGCTCAGCTGCATGATCATGCTCATCATCGCGGGCGCCGCCTTCACCACCGCGGCCATGGCCTATACGGGCATTCCCGTCGCCTTGGCGGAGTGGGTGCAGGGGCTGAACCTCACCCCCGGCAAGCTCGCCCTCGCGCTGACCGTGATGTACATCATCCTCGGCTGCCTCGTGGACGGCATCTCCATGATCGTGCTCACCGCGGTCATCGTGCTGCCCATGGTGAAGCAGGCGGGCTTCGACCTCGTGTGGTTCGGCGTCTATCTCGTGATCCACGTGGAGATGGCGCAGATCACCCCGCCGGTGGGCTTCAACCTGTTCGTGCTGCAGAACATGAGCGGTCGCGATACGCTCACCGTGGCGAAGGCGGCTCTGCCGTTCTTCATTCTTCTCAATATCGCGGTCATCATCATCACGACGTTTCCGGAGATCGCTTTGGTGTTGCCGCGCTGGGTGTTCCCGGGCGGCTGAGAGGAAACGAGTACGCGTCGTCCACAACGAACCAGAGAGAGACCAGAACATGGCGCCTTTCCGCACCCTTGCTTCCGCGCTGCTCGCGGCCGGCCTCGCCGCTCTGGCGAGCGCCGCGCCTGCCGCCGCGCAGACCAAGTGGAACCTCGCCTCGGCCTATCCGGCGGACAATTTCCACACCGAGAACCTCGCCCAGTTCGCCAAGGACGTGGAGGCGGCGAGCGGCGGCAAGCTCGCCGTGACGCTCCAGCCCAACGCCGTCCTGTTCAAGGCGCCCGAGATCAAGCGCGCCGTCGCCACCGGGCAGGTGCAGGCGGGCGAGGTGCTCATCTCCATCCACGAGAACGAGGACCCCATCTTCGGCGTGGACGTGGTGCCCTTCCTCGCCACCTCCTATGGCGCCTCCAAGAAGCTGTGGGATGCCTCCCGCCCGGCGGTGGAGAAGAAGCTCGCCGCCCAGGGCATCAAGCTGCTCTATGCGGTGCCGTGGCCGCCGCAGGGCCTGTTCTCCAAGAATGCCGTCGCCAAGGTGGAAGACCTGAAGGGCGCCAAGTGGCGGGCCTACAATGCCGGCACCTCGCGCATCGGCGAGGCGGTGGGCGCCCAGTCCGTCACCGTGCAGCAGGCGGAGCTGGCGCAGGCGCTCGCCACCGGCGTGGTCAACGCCCTCATCACCTCCAGCGCCACCGGCAATGACGTGAAGATCTGGGAGAGCATTCCCTATTTCTACGACATCCAGGCCTGGCTGCCGAAGAACGTCATCTTCGTGAACCAGGCGGCGTTCGACGCCCTCGACAAGCCCACCCAGGAAGCGGTGCTGAAGGCCGCCGCCGCCGCCGAGACCCGCGGCTGGAAGCTCTCCGAGGAGAAGACCAAGGCCTATATGGACATCCTCGCCGCCAAGGGCATGACAGTGGCCCCGCCCTCGCCCGAGCTGAAGGCCGGCTTCGAGAAGATTGGCGGCACCCTGACCGAGGCGTGGCTCGCCAAGGCCGGCCCGGCGGGCCAGGAGATCATCGCCGCCTACAAGAAGTGAGCCCGACGTGACCCCGCGGCCGGGGAGGGCACTCCGCCCCGGCCGCACCACAGGATCGATCCCGTGACCAAGGACATCCCCCCGAAGGCGCTCGAGGGCGCTCGCCGCAAGGCCGGCCCCTCCATCGTCTCCTCCGCCCATCTCGCGGACGGGGCGCTGCCGGCGCTGTCCGAGTTCGAGTTCGGGCTCAACATGCTCACCCACGCCTATGGCCGCTGGATGGTGCGCTGCATGGCGGCGGCGGGCGTGCCGGACCTTTCGGCCCTCGACGTGCTGATCCTGCACCACGTGGTCCATCGCGACCGGCCGAAGACCATCGCCGACCTCTGCCTCGTGCTCGACGTGGAGGACACCCACCTCGTCACCTATGCGGCGAAGAAGCTGCAGGGCCTCAGCCTCGTGGAAGGCGGCCGGCGGGGCAAGGAGAAGACGCTCTCCGCCAGCGAGACCGGCCGCGCCGTCTGCGCGCGCTATCGCGAGGTGCGCGAGGCGCTGCTGGCAGACGCGGTCGCCGCCACCGGCATCGATCCGGCCCGGCTCTCCGAGATGGCGGCGCTGTTGCGCACCCTTTCCGGCCATTACGACCAGGCCGCGCGCGCCGCCGCGTCGCTCTGAAGCCGGCTTAAGATTCCGCCCGCGCGGGCATGGTGCGCCGGGGGCGTTCGGCTATGATGGGCCGTCGCCCCCACCCGGATCGCAAAGGACGGACCGCGCCCCATGTGGCTTGACGATCTGCGTCCCTTCCGTCCCGCAGCGGCCGACACGCTCCCCTGCGCGACCGAGGACGCCTATCGCGCGTTCGGGCTGGCGCGCGGCACGGTGCGCGACGCGGTTCCGGCCAGCCTCGCCTTCGGCCGGCTGCGGCTGTTCTCGCGCGCAGATGCGCCCGCCCGCAGCGTGCTGGTGGTGGCGCCCATCGCCGGCGGCTATCCCTTCCTCATGCGCGATCTTCTCGCCGCTCTGCTGCCGGGCGCCGGCCGGGTAGGCATTACCGAATGGCCCAATGCGCGCTATCTGCCGCTCGATGCCGGACGCTTCGGCTTCGCCGAGAACTGCCTCGAGGCCGCGCAGATGGCCCGCGCGCTGGCGGTAGCGGGGCCGGTGCATGTGGTGGGCGTGTGCCAGGGGGCGCTGCCCGCCTTTGCCGCCGCCTGCCTCTTGGCGGACGAGGGCCTGCCGGTGGCGAGCCTGAGCCTCGTGGGCGGACCCATGGACCCCGCGCGCAATCCCACCCGCCTGTGGAAGATGCTGCAGGAGCGCTCGCTGGAGGCGCTGGAGGCGCAGGTGGTGGAGGAGGTGCCGCAGGGCCTGCCCGGCGCCGGGCGCCGCGTGTTCCCGGCCTGGCGGCAGATCGACACCTTCGCCCTCTACCTCTGGCGGCAATCCATCACCGGCGGCGAGCTGCCCATGCGCCTGTTGTTCGACGACGGCGCGGACCCGCTGCGCTTCCCGCTTTCCCGGCTGTGCTGGACCATGATGGACGTGCCGGCGGAATTCTTCATGGAGAACGTCTCCACCATCTTCCGCGACAACGCCCTCGCCCATGGCAGGCTGGAGATCGGTGGCCACGCCGTGCGGGCGGAGGCCTTTCGCGGCGCGCTGCTCACCATCGAGGGCACTGACGACGACATCTCCGCCCCCGGCCAGACGCAAGCCGCCCACGATCTGTGCCGCGCCGTTCCGGACGCCCTTCGCCGCCATGTCAGCGTGGCGGGTGCCGGCCATTTCGGCCTGTTCTACGGCCGCCGGATGCGCGCCACCGTGGTGCCCGCGCTGATCGAGGCCATGGAGGCGGGCGAACGGGCGCTGTGAGCGTGCCGCGGCCCGCCGGGGCGCGCCGCGGGGGGGCCGGCGCTCAGTTCCGCAGGCCCGGCGCTTCCTGCCCCGTGCGGGCGACATATTCCGTGTAGCCGCCATTGTACTGGTGGATGCCGTCTTCCGTCAGCTCCAGCACGCGGTTGGAGAGGGCGGCGAGGAAGTGGCGGTCATGCGAGACGAACAGCATCGTTCCCTCGTAGTTCGCCAGCGCCTCCACCAGCATCTCCTTGGTGGTCATGTCGAGATGGTTGGTGGGCTCGTCCAGCACCAGGAAGTTCGGCGGGTCGAACAGCATCTTGGCCATCACGAGCCGCGCCTTCTCGCCGCCGGAGAGCACGCGGCAGCGCTTTTCCGCGTCGTCGCCGGAGAAGCCGAAGCAGCCGGCGAGGGTGCGCAGGGCGCCCTGTCCGGCCTGCGGGAAGGCGTCCTCCAGCGTCTCGAACACGGTGCGCTCGCCCTCCAGGAGGTCCATGGCGTGCTGGGCGAAATAGCCCATCTTCACGCTGCCGCCGACATTCACCGTGCCCTCGTCCGGCGTGGCGGCACCGGCGATGAGCTTGAGCAGCGTGGACTTGCCGGCGCCGTTGACGCCCATGACGCACCAGCGCTCGCGGCGGCGGATGTGGAAATCCAGCCCCTCATAGATGACCTTGCTGCCATAGCTTTTGTGGACGCCCTTGAGGCTCGCCACGTCCTCGCCGGAGCGGGGCGCGGGGGCGAACTCGAAGGCCACCGCCTCGCGCCGGCGGGGCGGCTCCACCCGGTCGATCTTCTCCAGCTTCTTCACCCGGCTCTGCACCTGCGCGGCGTGGGAGGCGCGGGCCTTGAAGCGCTCGATGAAGGCGATTTCCTTGGCCAGCATGGCCTGCTGGCGCTCGTACTGCGCCTGCTGCTGCTTCTCGTTCATCGCCCGCTGGCCGGCGTAGAATTCATAGTCGCCGGAATAGGTGTTGAGGCTGCCGGCGTCGATCTCGACGATCTTGTTGACGATGCGGTTCATGAAGGCGCGATCGTGCGACGTCATCATCAGCGCGCCGTCGAAGCCCTTCAGGAAGCTCTCCAGCCAGATCAGGCTCTCGATGTCGAGATGGTTGGAGGGTTCGTCCAGCAGCATCACGTCCGGCCGCATGAGGAGGATGCGGGCGAGGGCCACGCGCATCTTCCAGCCGCCGGAGAGCTTGCCCACGTCGCCGTCCATCATCTCCTGGGAGAAGCCGAGGCCGGCGAGAACCTCTGCCGCGCGGCCTTCCAGCGCGTAGCCGCCCAACTCCTCGAAGCGGCCCTGCACCTCGCCATAGCGCTCGACGAGGGCATCCATCTCGTCCATGCGGTCGGGATCGCCCAGCGCCGCCTCGATCTCCTTCAGCTCGGCCGCGACCGTGCTGACCGGGCCGGCGCCGTCCATCACCTCGGCGAGGGCGGAGCGGCCGGCCATCTCGCCCACATCCTGGCTGAAATAGCCGATGGTGATGCCGCGATCCGCCGAGACCTGCCCCTCGTCCGGCGTCTCCTGCCCGGTCATCATGCGGAACAACGTGGTCTTGCCGGCGCCGTTGGGGCCGACGAGACCCACCTTCTCCCCCTTCAGCAGCGCGGCGGACGCCTCGATGAAGACGAGCTGCCGGCCGTTCTGCTTGCTGATGTTGTCGAGGCGGATCATGGGACAGGGGCACCCGGGGAATTGGAGGTCGTGCGCGTGGCGCGCTTTCCCGGGGGCTTAATCCATCCTGTTGCGGTGCGAAAGGGGCGCCTCGCTCAGGCGGCGCGATAGGCGCGCAGATAGTGGGCCTCGAACATCCGCTTCACATGGTGCAGCGGACCGAGCCGGGGCAGGCTGAAATTGCGTCGCACGTCGCGAAACACGAGCATGCCCGCATCCAACGTATCGACGATGCAGACGAGTTCCGGCCGGAAGGTTTCGCGTTCCGGCCGGCCGGCGAGGGCGGCGGCGATGTTGCGGGCGGCGGCACGGGCCTGGAGGTCGGCCTGGTGGGCCTGCTTGGGCATCCAGTCCGGGCCGGGGAAGGAGCCGGCGTCGCCTGCCACGTAGACGTCATCGAGCCCATGAACGGCGCAGGTGGCATCGGCGGCGATGAAGCCGCCGGGCGAGAGCGGCAGGCAGCTTTCGGTCAGCCACGCCGGCCCGGTGAGGCCGGGCATAAAGAGGATCAGGTCGGTGGGAATCTCGCCGCCTTCCGTCACCACCCTGTCGGGTGCGAAGCGTAGCGGCTTGTGGCCGAGGTGGGTCCTGATGCCGCGCCGCTCCATCTCCTTCAAAAGCCCGGCCACCGCCTTGGCGCCAAGGCGCTGGCCGGGCTGGGTGGAGGCGTTGAAGAAGACGAGATCCACCGCCTCCCGCCGGCCCTGCCGCCGCAGCAGCGTGTCGAGGCCGAACAGGAATTCGAACATCGGCCCGCCGCGCACCGCCGAGGGCTCCTGCGGATTGGCGCCGAAGCCGATGGCAATGGCGCCATGTTGGAGCGCGCCGATACGCTGGCGCAGGGCGTCCGCCACCGCGACCCCCTCGCAGGGAATGATGGCGTTCTCGATGCCCGGCAGCTTGCGGATGTAGCGCCCGCCTGTGGCGATGAGCAGCACGTCATTCTCAATGACGCCGCCGCTGGTGTGGACGCGGCGTCCGCCGTCCGTCACCTGCTCCACGGTGGCGGGGACATGGCGGACGTCGTGGCGGGCGAAGAAGCCTGCGAGCGGGATCGTCAGGTCCTCCGCCCGCCGCAGCCCTGCCGGCACCCAGATGAGGCTCGGCAGATAGGTGAGCACGGGCGCGGGCGACACCACGGTGATGTCGGCACCGACGTGTCGCCGTCGCAGCTCCCGTACGGCCGTCAGCGCCGCAAAGCCGGAACCGAGAATGACGATGCGCGGCGCGGACATGGGGATCACTCCGCCGGTTCGAGGTGCGGGCGCGCGGCCTTGGCCGGCGTGGGGCCGAAATCGCCGTCCACGTCGGCGCCGAGGTCGGCGCGCCACGGCCGCCACATCTCCAGCCCCACGAGGATCAGCACCAGCACCGCCGCGAGGCCGCCGGCCATCACCGGATATGAGAGGCCGGTGAGGTCCATGAAGGTGATCTTGCCCGGCCCGGAAGCCGCGAGGATCGGCTTCAGCACCGGCTCGGCATAGCCGAAGGCGGTGGCGCCGGCGAGGCCGCCGAGGAGGGTGAACAGGGCATCGCGATAGCCCACCCCCACCTGCGCGAGGACGGTGCCGGGGCAGGCGCCGGCCAGCGCGATGCCGGCGCCGAGCATGAGGCCGCCTACCACGTCGGCGGCATAGAAGGTCGCCTTGGGCGCGAGCTTGACGAGGCCGAAGCCGTGGAGCGTCGCGATCACCACCGCGCCGGTGGCGACGGCGGTGAGGAACACCTTGAGCATGATGAAATTCTTGAGCTGCATCTGCCCCACGATCATGCCCGGCTCGAACACGCGGGACTTTTCGAGGGCGACGCCGAACACCGTGCCCATGAGCAGGCCGATGACGATGGATTGGACCAGAGACATGGAGGTTCTCCTTGCCGATGTTCGGCGTCAGATGCGGCGCAGCAGGAGCAGGGCGGTGGCGATGCCGCCGGCGAACATGGCGGCGACGGCCACCGTGGAGGACACGGCAAGCTGCGCCATGCCGGAGAGGCCGTGGCCGGAGGTGCAGCCATCGGCGACGCGGGCGCCGAACAGCATCACGAAGCCGGCGCCGAACGCCACCGCATAGCGCACGCCCTGGCTCGACGTGCCGAGCGCCCGCGACCAGATGGGCGAGATGGGCCGGCGGCGCGCGCCGGAGATGCGCATGGACAGGAAGGCGCCGATGGCGACACCGACGACCAGCGCCACCTGCCACCAGTTCTTGCCGGTGGCCGCGATGTGCTTGGCCACATAGTCGATGTTGGTCACGGCCGGGTCGATCCACGACGCCGCGATGCCGCCAACGGTGACGTAGGACGAGGAGGCGCCTAGCGCCGTCTCGATGAGCAGGAAGGCCGGCACCTGCAGAAGGCCGATGAGAATGCCGGCCACATAGGGCGACCACGCCTTGGCCTTCAGCGAACAGGCGAAGCCTGAACCAGACCCGGGGCAGGTCTGCGCGATTTCGCTCATGGGGTTTCCTCCCTGACGGTACGTCGTGACGACGCCCAAATCCCTTGACATTCAAAAAAATGAAATTCTAATTCTTGAATGTCAAGAGGCGCGATGTGGGGTCAACAGGTCCCGAGCGTGCCCCGCATCCGTCGGTAGGACCGGCGGGCGCATCAAAGGGAGGTAACAATGTCGCGGATCGTCATCCTCGGCGCCGGGCTCGGCGGTGTCATCATGGCTTACGAGATGAAGGAGAAGGTGGGGTCGAAGCACGAGGTGGTGGTGGTCAACAAGGGTTCCACCTACAGCTTCGTGCCGTCCAATCCGTGGGTCGCCGTCGGCTGGCGCAAGCCGGAGGAGATCACGGTGGACCTCACCAAGGTTTTCCAGTCGCGCGGCATCCGCCTCATGCCCATGGGGGCGAAACGGCTCGATCCGAAGACCAATTCCATCGAGCTGAACGACGGCGAGACGCTCGATTACGACTATCTCGTCATCGCCACCGGCCCTGACCTTGCCTTCGACGAGGTGGAGGGCCTCGGCCCCGCCGGCCATACGCAGTCGGTCTGCCTCACCGATCATGCCGCCGAGGCGCGCAAGGCATTCGATGCGCTGGTGCGCTCACCGGGGCCGATCGTGGTCGGCGCGGCGGCGGGCGCCTCCTGCTTCGGGCCGGCCTACGAATTTGCCTTCATCCTCGATGCGGCGCTGCGCAAGGCTCGCGTGCGCGACCAGGTTCCCATGACCTTCGTGACGCCCGAGCCCTATGTCGGCCATCTCGGCCTCGACGGGGTGGGGGACACCAAGGGTCTGCTCGAAAGCGCGCTGCGCGAGAAGCACATCAAGTTGATCACCAACGCCCGCGTCGCCCGCGTCGAGGCGGGCCGGATGAACGTGGAGGAGGTGAACGAGGACGCGAGCGTGAAGGCGACCCACGATCTGCCCTTCGCCTTCTCCATGATCCTGCCCGCCTTCCGCGGCGTGCCGGCGGTGTCGGGCCATGAGGGGCTTTCCAATCCCCGCGGCTTCATCATCGTGGACCGGCACCAGCAGAACCCGGCCTATCCCAACATCTTCGCTATCGGCGTGTGCGTCGCCATTCCGCCCATGGGCAAGACGCCCCTGTCGGTGGGCGTGCCCAAGACCGGGTTCATGATCGAATCCATGGTGACGGCCACGGCGGCCAACGTCGCTGCGCTGCTGGCTGGAGAAAAGCCCCGCGCGGTGGCCACGTGGAACGCGGTGTGCCTCGCGGATTTCGGCGACGGAGGCATCGCCTTCATCGCCCAGCCGCAGATTCCGCCGCGCAACGTCAACTGGTCGTCGCAAGGCGCCTGGGTGCACACCGCCAAGGTCGGCTTCGAGCGCTACTTCCTGCACAAGGTGCGGCAGGGTGTGAGCGAGACCTTCTATGAGAATGCCGCGCTGAGCCTGCTCGGCATCAAGAAGCTCAAGGAAGTGCGGATGGAGGAGGTGGGGCCAGTGTGAGCCAAAGGCCCATGAGGTTAATCATGGGCCTTTGGCCAAGCCCGCGCGGCGCTTGAGCGCCAACCCACCCGGTACCGGTCAAGGACCGGGGCCGAGGGAGTGACCGGCTTCTCAGGGCACAAGCATCCGCACGATGGCCTCGGCGGCTTCCTCCGCATCCATGGCGGTGGTGTCCACGCGCAGTTCGGGGGCGGCGGGGGCCTCGTAGGGGCTGTCGATGCCGGTGAAGTTCTTGAGCTGGCCGGCGCGGGCCTTCTTGTAGAGGCCCTTCACGTCGCGCCGCTCGGCTTCCGCCAGCGGCGTGTCGATGAACACCTCGAAGAACTCGCCCGGCTGCATCATGCCGCGCACCATGTCGCGCTCGGCGCGGAACGGGCTGATGAAGGCGGTGATGACGATGAGGCCGGCATCCGTCATCAGCTTCGCCACCTCGCCCACGCGGCGGATGTTCTCCACCCGGTCGGCGGCGGTGAAGCCGAGGTCCTTGTTGAGGCCGTGGCGCACATTGTCGCCGTCCAGCAGGAAGGTGTGCCGGTTCATCCGGGCGAGCTTCTTCTCCACCAGATTGGCGATGGTGGACTTGCCAGCGCCGGAGAGACCCGTGAGCCAGACCACCGCCGGCTTCTGGTTCTTCAGCGCCGCATGGTGCTCGCGGGAGATGTCGGTGGCCTGCCAGTGGACGTTGTCCGACCGCCTGAGCGCGAAGTGGATCATGCCCGCGCCGACGGTGGCGTTGGTCATCTTGTCGATGAGGATGAAGCCGCCCAGCTCCCGGTTCTCGCCATAGGGCTCGAACGGGATGCGCCGGTCGGTGGCGATGTTGCAGGAACCGATGGCGTTCAGCTCCAGCGTCTTCGCCGCCAGGTGGTCCATGTTGTTGACGTTCACCTGGTACTTGGGCTCGGTCACGGTGGCGGACACCGTCTGGGTGCCGAGCTTCAGCCAGTAGGGGCGGCCGGGCAGCATGGGCTGCTCGTCCATCCACACGATCACCGCCTCGAACTGGTCGGCCGCCTGCACCGGGGCCTCCGCCGCCGCGATCACGTCGCCGCGCGAGCAGTCGATCTCGTCCGCGAGGCACAAAGTGACGGACTGGCCGGCCACGGCCTCCTTGAGGTCGCCGTCCAGCGTGACGATGCGCGACACCGTGCTGGTCTTGCCCGAGGGCAGCACGCGGATGGCATCGCCGGGTTTCACCGTGCCGGTGGAGATGAGGCCGGCGAAGCCGCGGAAATCGAGATTGGGCCGGTTCACCCACTGCACGGCCATGCGGAACGGCTTTGCCGCATCATGGGCGGCGTCGATCTCCACCGTCTCCAGATGCTCCATCAGCGTCGGGCCGGCATGCCACGGCGTGTTGGGGGAGAGGGTGGTGATGTTGTCGCCCTTGAAGCCGGAGATGGGCAAGGCGACGAAATCGGTGATGCCGATGGAGCTGGCGAACGCGCGGTAGTCCGCCACGATCTTTTCGAACACCTCGCGGTTGTAGCCCACGAGGTCCATCTTGTTCACGGCGAGCACGATGTTGCGGATGCCGATGAGGTGGGCGAGGTAGGAGTGCCGCCGGGTCTGGGTGAGCACCCCCTTGCGCGCGTCCACGAGGATCACCGCGAGGTCGGCGGTGGAGGCGCCCGTCACCATGTTGCGCGTGTATTGCTCGTGGCCGGGGGTGTCGGCGACGATGAACTTGCGCTTCTCGGTGGCGAAGAAGCGGTAGGCCACATCGATGGTGATGCCCTGCTCGCGCTCGGCGGCGAGGCCGTCCACGAGGAGCGCGAAGTCCAGCTCCTGCCCCTGGGTGCCGACCTTCTTGGAATCGGCCTCCAGCGCGGCGAGCTGATCCTCGAAGATCATCTTGGAATCGTAGAGCAGCCGCCCGATGAGGGTGGACTTGCCATCGTCCACGCTGCCGCAGGTGATGAAGCGCAGCATGGTCTTGTGCTGGTGCACGTCGAGATACTTGTCGATGTCCTCGGCGATGAGGGCGTCGGTCTTGTAGACGGGATCGAGGGGCGCGCTCATCAGAAATACCCCTCCTGCTTCTTCTTCTCCATGCCGGCGCCGCCGGCATCCTTGTCGATGGCCCGGCCTTGTCGCTCGGAGGTGGTGGTGAGCAGCATTTCCTGGATCACCTGGGGCAGGGTGTCGGCCGTGCTCTCCACCGCGCCGGTGAGCGGGTAGCAGCCCAGCGTGCGGAAGCGCACGGAGCGCATCTGCGGCTCTTCGCCGGGGCGGAGCGGGAAGCGGTCGTCATCCACCATCAGGATCAGGCCGTCGCGCTCCACGGTGGGGCGTGGGGCGGCGAAATAGAGCGGCACGATGCGGATGCCTTCGAGGTGGATGTATTGCCAGATGTCCAGCTCGGTCCAGTTGGAGATGGGGAAGACGCGCATGCTCTCCCCCTTGTTCTTGCGGGCGTTGTAGAGGTGCCAGAGTTCCGGCCGCTGGTTCTTGGGGTCCCAGCGGTGGTTGGCCGAGCGGAAGGAGAAGACGCGCTCCTTGGCGCGGCTCTTCTCCTCGTCGCGGCGGGCGCCGCCGAAGGCCGCGTCGAAGCCCCACTTGTCCAGCGCCTGCTTCAGGCCTTCCGTCTTCCACATGTCGGTGTGGAGCGGGCCGTGGTCGAACGGGTTGATGCTCTTTTCCAGCGCGTCCGGATTCTGGTGGACGAGAAGGTCCATGCCGGCCTCGCGCGCGGCCTGATCGCGCAGCTCGTACATGGCGCGGAACTTCCAGGTGGTGTCCACGTGGAGCAGCGGGAAGGGCGGCGGGGAGGGAAAGAAGGCCTTCTTGGCAAGATGCAGCATCACCGCCGAATCCTTGCCCACCGAATAGAGCATCACCGGGCGCTCGGCCTCGGCGACGACCTCGCGCATGATGTGGATGCTCTCCGCCTCGAGGCGCTGGAGATGGGTCAGGCTCATCGGTTCTTCGCTCTTCGGTCCCAACGCGACGCAACGGACGGCGCAGGGACACCGTCCTATTCCGCATCTGTGAGATGTGGATATCTTATTTCTACTCCACATTTCGACAAAACGCGAGCCGCCTGCGCGGGAAGACGCGTGGTCCCGGTGCCAAAGCGGAAGCCTGAAACGAGAGCGCGCCGCGCGCCCGGGGGCAGGGCGGCGGCGTGTTCTGTGTACAGGTCGAAGGAACGCGAGCAGCGGCGCGCACGATGTCAGGGGGAGAGGGAGAGCTGCGGGCGGCGCAAGGGGGCGGCAATACCGCCCGCAGCTCATGTCCCCACCGGCCAAGTTTGCGGCCACGCCGGCGGAGGACGGGCAGCTTTGCTGCTCAGGGAGGCCACCGCATCGGTTGAGGGTCCGATGCCGGTCAGCGGCTCCGGCGAGCGGGCTGCAATCACCCCTGCAGTCTAGCTCAGACTGGCCTGATAACAAACCGTCTGGACGGTTTTAATCGCAAATATTTTCGGGCCGGTATCGGGATCTATTGCGGCGGTGCTCGAGGATGGCGTTGCGGCTGGCGCCGCTGTGGGGATACCGCCTGCGCGAGATCAGGAGGGGGTGCGACGGGAGCGCCGGGGCTTTTCGGCGGCCTGGGGCGCCGCGGGCTCGGCCGGCCAGTTTCGGTCGTCGAGCAGGTAGTCGAACATCTGTTCGCGCTCGGCGTCGCCCAGCGGGCAGGTGCCCAGCATGGCCGACAAGGCGAGGCCGCGCGCGGAGAACAGGCGGCTGAGGGAGCGCGCCGGGTTTCTCGCCTGCTTGAGGATGAGCGCGACGGTCTCCTCGTCGCGCACGCGCACCGGGCTCATGAAGGTGGGCTCCTGCGCGGCCACCGCGAGGATGGCGAAGGCGATGGAGTTCGAGCCCTTGACCACCTCGCGAAACACGGCGATCTGCGCGGCGAGGGCCGGCTCCGCATAGTCGGCGCCGTGCGCCTCCATGAAGGTCTGGGCGAACCTCGTGTAATAGTCCGCCTGATACTCCAGCAGGGCCGCGAGCACCGCGCGCTTGTTGGGGAACTGGTGCAGCAGCCCGCCCTTGCTGACGCCGCTCTCCTTGGCGATGGCGTCGAGGGTGAGGCGGCCGGCCCCGTCGCGGGCGATGATGGCGAGGGCCGCCTGGATGACGGCGGCCTTCGTGCGTTCGGAACGCGCGGTGTTATCCATGCCTCAGGCTGACGCCCCTGTCGTGGCGCGAAAAATACTTCGCCTCAACAGGACATAACGTCGATGGCGCCGGCGAGACAAGTCATTCCGACACCACCGGGGACATGCCGTGGCGCGACCTGCGAGGCCGCGCTTCCCGTCGCGCCGGGGTGACGTTGCGGCGGCTTAGCGCCCGCCCATCACATATTCGCCGCGCTCGTGCACGGTGTTGGCCCGTCCCACCAGCAGGGCCTCCACCGGGCCGATGCGCTTCTGGTCCTTGTCCTTGTAGGGCAGGGAATGCAGCACGTAGCGCATGGCATTGATGCGGGCGCGCTTCTTGTCGTCGGATTTGATGACCGTCCAGGGCGAATCCGCCGTGTCGGTGTGGAAGAACATGGCTTCCTTGGCGCGGGTGTAGTCGTCCCACTTGTCGAGGGAGGCGAGATCGACGGGCGAGAGCTTCCACTGCTTCAGCGGATGCACCTTGCGCTCCTTGAAGCGGCGGCGCTGCTCGTCTTGGCTCACCGAGAACCAGAACTTGATAAGGTGGATGCCGCTGCGCACGAGGTTGCGCTCGAATTCCGGCGCCTGGCGCAGGAATTCGCGATATTCGTCATCCGTGCAGAAGCCCATCACCCGCTCCACGCCCGCCCGGTTGTACCAGCTGCGGTCGAACATCACGATCTCGCCGGTGGTGGGCAGGTGCTCCACATAGCGCTGGAAATACCACTGGCCGCGCTCCACCTCGCTCGGCTTCTCCAGCGCCACAACCCGCGCGCCGCGAGGGTTGAGGTGCTCCATGAAGCGCTTGATGGCGCCGCCCTTGCCGGCGGCGTCGCGCCCCTCGAACAGGATGATGACGCGCTGGCGGGAATCCTTCACCCAGGACTGGAGCTTGAGAAGCTCGGTCTGGAGGATGAACTTCTGCTGCTCGTAGTCCCGCCGCAGCATCTTGTACTTGAAGGGATAGCCGCCGGTGCGCCAGTCGTCGGAAAGCTCGTCGCTGGTCACGCGCGGCTGGCCGGTGGGCTTGGGCATGCCGAGCGACTTGCGCAGCCGCACGGCGTCGTCGGGAGAGGCGCCGGCGAGGATGGCGGCGATGCCGGCCTTCACGTCGTCCACGCCCGCCGCCGTGGTCGGCTGGGCTGCTTCCAGGGAAGCCGACAAAGCGGTGACGGCGGACAGTTCCGCCTCCTGCGCCGCCAGCTGGCGCTCCTCGGCCAGCGAGCGCTCCATCTCGGCGGGAATGGCGTCGGTGCCGGCCGCGTGCGGGAGGTCGTCGGTGCTGGCCATGCTGTGCTCCTTCGGCGCCGAGGCGCGCGCCATCCGCGGCTGAAAAACCGCGTCAAAACATGGGCCTTAGCCGGCTGAAGAGCGTTGATAGAGATCAAGGGGAAGGGGAGGTAGGGGGCGGCGTGGGAGCGTCCCGGAGGCATGCGGCGCCGGCGGGTCCGGCACAATCCTATCCGTTTGTCGTCGCCCGGCTTGTCCGGGCGATCCACCGAGCCGCGTGAGCTATGACCGAAAGATCGACACGGCCCAACCGTGGATCGCCCGGACAAGCCGGGCGATGACGCTGCGTGGGAGCCCTGCTCTGGACCCCGGATCAGCGATCCGGTTGCGCCGTCGCTTGTCCGGGGAACGGGGCGCCCCTCATGCCCTCACTTCGGGGCGAACTGTCCGTAGAGGTGCTTCAGGACTTCGGTGGTGGCGGCCTCGGCCTTCTGGCCGGGATAGTTGGTGACCGCCTCCACCGACATGTCGCTCGCCGGCTCCACCAGGATCTTGGCGAAGTTCATGCTGTTGGAGCCGTTGTGGGTGAGCACCGGCGTCTTGGTCCAGTCGAGCTTCACCACGCCCCAGCCGAAGGCGTAGTCGCCGGTGGAGGGGGTGCCGGGGGGCGGGTCCTTGAACGGCGGGGTGGTGACGTGGGGCTTGTGGATGACGGCCAGCGTCTCCGGCGAGACGATGTGCGGGCCGCGCTTGCCCTGGCCGGCGTTCCAGTCACCCCAGCGGGCGAAGTCCAGCACCGACATGTGGCCGATGCCGGCCGGGCCGACCACGGGCGGAATATCCGCCGACGGCCCCCAGGCCATGGGCGTGGCGTTGCCCTTGTCGTCGAGCATGTGGCCGATGGGGGCGTCATACTTGCCGAAGGTGGCCTGCGGGCCGAAGCCGGCGCTCTTCAGGCCGAGCGGCGCATAGATGCGCTCTTCCACCAGGCGCTCCCACGGCTTGCCGGAAACTTCTTCCAGCATGGCGCCGGCGAAGGTGTAGCCGAGGTTGGAATACTGGAACGGCGAGCCGGTCTTGGGCACCTCAGGGGCGTGCTTCTTCCAGCGCTCCAGCGCGTCGAGGCGCAGCTGGGTGGGGGTCATTTCGAAGCCGACCGCGTTGAAGTAGATGCCGACGATCTCCGGCGTGTCGGAAGGGATGCCGCTGGTGTGGGAGAGAAGCTGCTCCAGCGTCACCGCCGCCAGCTTCGGGTCCATGTCCTTCACCTTGCCGCCCAGCACTTCGCCAAGCGTGCTCGTCCACTTGATCTTGCCCTCCTCCACCAGCGTTCCGGCGATGGTGGCGGTGAAGGCCTTGGTGTCGGAGCCGAGATGGAAGCGGTCCTCCACCGTTACTGGCACGTCGAGGCCGATGGCGCGCTTGCCCACGGCCCCCGACGCCACGATCTCGCCCGAGCGGGTGACGGCGGCGGCCAGCGCCGGCAGGCCGTATTTGGCGCGCACGCCTTCCAGATAGCTGTCGAGGTTTTCCGCGGCACGGACGGGCGCCAACAGAGCGAGGGCCGCCGCAAGGCCAAGGGCTATCCTCGCAAGGGGATGGGTGAAGGCTGATTGCGCGGGTCTGAAGTCCATGAACGATCCCCCCTGTCGCCCAGCGTCGATCCGGCCAAGCGTGGCCGCATGAACGCAGGCAAACCGGCCCGCTGGCAAGGGGCATTCGGCGGTGCCGGCGGCGGCGCTGGCGTGTCCGGGCAACACGGATGCGGCGCGGCGGCGGCCGCTCATCCGGCTACACGCCGGCCCTCCGGGCGTGTAGAACCAAAGGCAAAGCTCAAGCGCGCGACCGCCCGCGGAGGCGAGAGGCTGCCGGTGTGGCCAAGCCGGACGCGCGAGGAGGACACGCATGTTCGCAGCCCCGCCCGCCGTCGTCGCCCGCCCGTTCGTGGTGATGCCCGACGCCCTCAGGATCGAGGGCCGCCGCTCCGAGTGGAGCGAGGTCCAGTTCGGCGGCGTGCCGCTGACCACCTTCCTCGAAGGACCCTCCTTCGATCGCGCAGGCAATCTGTGGGTCGTGGACATTCCGTGGGGGCGGCTCATCAAGGTGATGCCGCAAGGGAAGGTCAGCGTCGAGGCGGAATATGACGGCGAGCCCAACGGCCTGAAGTTCCACAAGGACGGGCGCGGCTTCATCGCCGACCACCGCCACGGCATCATGGTCTTCGATCCCGCCACCGGGCGGGTGGAGCCCTATCTCGAACGGGCGATGCTCCAGCGCTTCAAGGGCGTGAACGACCTGATCTTCGCCGCCAACGGCGACCTCTATTTCACCGACCAGGGCCAGACCGGCCTGCACGACCCGTCCGGCGGCCTCTATCGCCTGCGGACAGACGGGCGGCTCGACTGCGTGCTGAAGGGCATCCCGAGCCCCAACGGCCTCGTGCTCAACAAGACCGAGACGGTGCTCTTCCTTGCCGTGACGCGGGCCAATGCCATATGGCGCGTGCCGCTGATGCGCGACGGCACGGCGAGCAAGGTTGGCACCTTCATCCAGCTCTCAGGGGGCGGGGGGCCGGACGGTCTCGCGATCGACGAGGAGGACAACCTCGTCATCTGCCACATGGGCCTCGGCTCGGTCTGGCTGTTCAGCGCGCTCGGCGAACCTATGCTGCGCATCCGGTCGCCGGAGGGCCATCTCACCACCAATTGCGCCTTTGGCGGGCCGGACAACCGGACGCTCTTCATTACGGAATCGAAGACCGGCACCATCCTCTGCGCCGATCTGCCGGTGCCGGGCCGGCGCATGTATTCCCACGCCTGAAATCGGGAAAGGGGATCTTCGGCCTCATGGCCGGGCGTGGCGGAGCCCCACCACGCCGTCTGTTCCGCGTCTCTCCGCCCTATCGGCAGAGGCTGCCGCTCAGGCCTTGTATTCGTAGAGCAGGCGGGCCCGGATGGTGCCTTCCAGGGCGCGGATCTCGGAGAGGATGGCCTGGCTGTCCACGGCGGAGGCGTCCGCGTCGAGCACCACATAGCCGATGTCGGCATTGGTCTCGTAATACTGCGCGGCGATGTTGACCGCGTGGCGGGCCAGTACCTCGTTGAGGCGGCCGAGCATGCCCGGCAGGTTGCGCTGCACCTGGATGAAGCGGGTGCCGGTGGGGCGCGCGGGCAGCTGCACCTGCGGGAAGTTCACCGCGCCCATGGTGGAGCCGGTGTCGCTGTAGTCGAGCAGCTTGCGGGCCACCTCGGCACCGATGCGCTCCTGCGCCTCCTCGGTGGAGCCGCCGATATGCGGCGTGAGGATCACGTTGGGCAGGCCCTGCAGCGGGGAGACGAACTTCTGGCCGTTGGCGCTGGGCTCCACGGGGAACACGTCCACCGCCGCGCCGCGCAGGTGCCCGGCCTTCAGCGCGTCGGCGAGGGCGTCGAGGTCCACCACCGTGCCGCGGCTGTTGTTGATGAGATAGGCGCCCTTCTTCATGGCGGCGATCTCGGCGCGGCCGATCAGCCCGTGGGTGGCAGGCGTCTCGGGCACGTGCAGACTCACCACGTCGCTCTGGGAGAGCACCTCGGCCATGGTCGCCACCGGCTCGGTGTTGCCGTGGCGGAGCTTGTCGGTGTGATCGTAATAGATCACCCGCATGCCCATCGCCTCGGCGAGGTTGGAGAGCTGCGAGCCGATATTGCCGTAGCCGATGATGCCCAGCGTCTTGCCGCGCACCTCGTGGCTGTCGGTGGCCGACTTGTCCCACAGGCCCTCATGGGCGGCGGCGGAGCGGTTGGGGATGCGGCGCAGCAGCATCACGATCTCGCCGATCACCAGCTCCGCCACGCTGCGGGTGTTGGAGAAGGGGGCGTTGAACACCGGGATGCCGGCGATGCGGGTGGCGTCGATGTCCACCTGGTTGGTGCCGACGCTGAAGCAGCCGATGGCGATGAGACGGTCGGCCGCCTCCAGCACGTCGGCGGTGATCTGGGTGCGCGAGCGGATGCCGAGGAGGTAGACGCCCTTCAGCGCCTCCTTCAGCGCCTCGCCGTCCAGCGCCTTGGGCAGGCGGGTCAGGTTGGTGTAGCCAGCGGCCAGCATCATCTCGACGGCGCTGTCATTGACGCCTTCGAGGAGCAGCACCTTGATCTTGTCGCGGGACAGGGACAGGTGGGGGGCGTTTTGGGTCACGGGGCGCGACGTCCTTCGGCGATCAACAGGCGAACCCGCGCGGAAATGAGCTGCCGCAAATAAGGTTCGGCTTGAAATGGTGGTTGCCGGGTGGCGGATGCGGCCCGGCGGCGGCGCGAAATTAGCGATTTTGCCGCGTCAGTCCAGACATCGCGCGCCTTTGCCGCGGCTGGGGCTTGACGATAGGGCAGGGGAGGAGCCGCCCCATGGGGAGAGTTCGCCCCGTCAATCCTCGCGCGAGGAGGGGTGGAAGCGGTCGGTCAGCGCCAGCACGGCGTAGGCGGCGACGAAGATGATGTTGGCGACCACCAGCCATCTCACCTGGGCTTCGCTCACGTCCGTCTCCAGCCGCATCAGTGCCTTCAGGAGCGTGATGCCGGTGATGGCCATGAGCGAGGCGAACAGCTTCAGCTTCAGCCCCGAGAAGGAGATGCGCGTCATCCAGACCGGCGAGGAGGGGGTGTCGGCGCGGTCGATCTTCTCGACGAAGTTCTCGTAGCCCGAGGCGATCACCACCACCAGCAGCCCGCCCACCAGGGCAAGGTCGATGAGGGTGAGGATGCCCATGATGACGTGCGTCTCGTTCATGCTCGGCAGGGCGATGGCGAAGCGCACGAGTTCCAGAAGGAAGGCGACGACGAGCAAGGCGAGCGCCACCGAGAGCCCCGCGAACAGCGGCACCATGGCCCAGCGGCTCAGCGTCACCAGCCGTACGATCGCCTTGCGCATCGCTTTGTCCCCTCCCGCTCAGAAGCTGCCGACCAGCGTGCCGAGCCCGATCACCACGGCCAGCGCGATGAGGGCACCCACCACGGCGGCCATCACGATGTCGAGGTAGCCTTCCTTGTGGGTCACGCCGCACACGGAGAGCAGCGTCACCACTGCGCCGTTGTGGGGCAGGCTGTCCAGCGTGCCGGAGCCGATGACGGCGACGCGGTGCATGAGGGACGGATCCATGCCGATCTCGTGGGCGATCTTCATGTAGGTCGGCCCGAGCGCGTCGAGGGCGATGGTGAGGCCGCCGGAGGCCGAGCCGGTGAGGGCGGCGAGGATGTTGGTGGCCACCGCCAACGACACCAGTGGCCCGCCCTCGATGCCCAGCACGAAGTTGCGCACGTCGGTGAAGGCGGGCAGCGCCGCGACGATGGCGCCGAAGCCGACGAGGCTCGCAACCGACAGGATCGGCAGCACCGAGGCATTGGCGCCCGCCGTCATGGTGGCGCGCAGTTCCGGCACGCTGGTGAAGTTGATGATGATGCAGGTGACGATGGCCGCCGCCAGCGCCACGATCACCGACCACACGCCGCCCACCGCCGAGAGCGTCACGCCGCCCCACTGGGGATCGGCGAGGAAGCTCACGTCCATGCGCGGCAGCACCACGAAGGACATGAGGAGGTTGACCACGATCACCACCACGATGGGCAGCGCCGCGAGCAGGATGGGCGGCGCGCGGGGGGATTCATCGCTGGAATGGATCTCGGAGGGATCGAACGGGCCGGCCGTCGAGGCGCGCTCGCGCACGATGGGGTCGTCCGCCGCGAGGTCCGCGCTTTCGTCCGGGGCGGCGATGAGCGAGCCGAAGCCCTCGCCGGCGGCACGCGCCGCATTCTCCCGCCGCTTCAGCCACCACATGCCGAAGCCCAGCATGATGAGCGAGGCGATGATACCGAGCCCCGGCGCCGCGAACGGCGTGGTGCCGAAGAACGGCATGGGGATGGCGTTCTGGATGGAGGGCGTGCCGGGCATGGCCGACATGGTGAAGGTGGAGGTGCCAAGCGCGATGGCCGCCGGCATCAGCCGCCGCGGCACGCCGGCCGCGCGGAACAAGGCGACGCCCATGGGTGCGAGCACGAAGAAGGCGACGAACAGCGACACGCCGCCATAGGTGACGATGGCGCCGGCCAGCACCACCGCGAGGATGGCGCGGCTGGGGCCGAGCTTTTCCGTCATGTAGTTGGCGATGGAGGTGACCGAGCCGGAATCCTCCATCAGCTTGCCGAACACCGCACCCAGCAGGAACAGCGGGAAGAATTGCGCGACGAAATCCGCCGCGTTGCGCATGAAGGTCTGCGTCCAGCTGGCCAGCAGCGGCTCGCCGGAGAAGGCCGCCGCGATCAGGCCGGCGATGGGCGCGAGGATGAGGATGGAGGAGCCGCGGAAGGCCAGGAAGATGAGGACGGCGAGGCCGATCAGAATGCCGATGAGACCCATGGATCAGAGCTCCGCCATCAGCTGGTCGAAATTGACGGTGGAGGCCTTGCCGATGTCGTGGCCGTGCTCGGTGAGGAAGAGGTCGGCGGCCTTGCGCCCCTCGTCCCGCAGCCAGGTGAGGAAGTCCCACTCGGCATTCAGCTTGGAGGAGAAGCCCAGCTCGTTCATCACCGGGTTGCGTACCACATGGACGCGCATCCGCGCCCAGTTGCAGGCCTCGCTGTCGCCGGAAAGCTCGTTCACGTGGCGCTGGAGCAGCGCCATCATGTACAGCTCCTTGATCGCCACCGAATTGAACGACACCTCGTTGAGGCGGTTGAGGATTTCCGCCGGGGTCTTGGGTGTGCCGGGGCGCTCCAGCGGGTTGATGGGCACGAGGATGGTGTCGTCGGACTTCAGCTCGCTCACCAGCGGCGCCAGCGTCGGGTTGCCGGAATAGCCGCCGTCCCAATAGGCCTCGCCGTCGATCTCCACCGCCTGGAACAGCGTGGGCAGGCAGGCCGAGGCCATCAGCACGTCGGGGGTGATTTCGGCGTTGCGGAACACGCGCGGACGGCCGGTGCGCACGTTGGTGGCGGTGATGAAGACCTTGATGGGGGAGGAGCGCAGCCGCTCGAAGTCGATCTGCTTTTCGAGGATCGGCGCAAGCGCATTCCCGCCCAGGGGATTGTACTGGTAGGGCGAGAACATGCGCGTCATGAAATCCATCATCAGGAAGCCCGGCGCGGTGTCCATGGACCAGCGGCCGAGCATCTTGTCGAAGGGCGAGCGCTTGAAGGGGCTGAAGCGGGCCGCCTCGGAGACGTGGGTCCAGTAGCTCTCAAGGGCGAGCTTGGCGCCCTCGCGGCCGCCGGCGGCGAAGCCATCCGCCAGCACGGCGGCGTTCATGGCGCCGGCCGAGGTTCCGGAGACGCCCTCGATCTCGAGCCAGCGTTCGTCGAGGAGCCGGTCGACCACCCCCCAGGTGAAGGCCCCGTGGGAGCCGCCGCCCTGCAGGGCAAGATCGACGAGTACCGGTTCCCGTTCCATCTGAGACCTCATTCACAAGCAGGCCGCATCTGGTGCGGGCCTGTCGCCGTTTGGCGGGGCGGGCGATCCTCGGGTCGGCTGTTCTCTTTGGCGGCGGCGGGAAGGCCCGCCGTCCGCAGGCCGGTCACGCCGGCTGCGTCTTTCCCGCGCCCGCGACGCGCTCCGGCCCGGTGTCGGGCCCGAACCACGCCACATAGAGCGCCGGCAGGAAGATGAGGGTGAGCAGCGTGCCCACCAGCAGCCCGCCCATTATGGCGAAGGCCATGGGCCCCCAGAACACGGTGGGGGCGATGGGGATCATGCCGAGCACGGTGGAGACCGCGGTGAGCATGATGGGCCGGAAACGCATGGAGGAGGCGGAGACCACCGCATCCCACACAGTCTTGCCCGCCGCCCGGTCCGCCTCGATCTGGCCGATGAGGATGACCGCGTTCTTGGTGATCATGCCGATGAGCGCCAGCACGCCGAGGATGGCGACGAAGCCCAGCGGCCGGCCGGATGCGAGCAGCGCCGCCACCACGCCGATGAGGCCCAGCGGCGCCACCGACAGCACGATGACGAGCCGCTGGAAGCTCTTCAACTCGAACATCAGCACGGTGAACATGAGCAGCAGCATCACCGGCACCACCGCGACGACGGAGGCGAGGGAGGAGGCGCTCTCCTCCACCGTGCCGCCGGTGGTGATGGCGTAGCCGGCCGGCAGCGTGCGGCGCAGGGCCTCGATCTTCGGGTCGAGCTTCTCCACCACGCTCTCGGGCAGCACGCCGCGCTTCACGTCCGACTGGACGGTGAGCGTCGGCACGCGGTCGCGCCGCCAGATGGCGGGATAGTCCTGCCCGTATTCGAAGGTGGCGATCTGCGAGAGCGGCACGGTGCGCCCGCCCGGCAGCGGCACCTGCAGGGTGGCGAGGGAGGAAAGCGAAACACGCTCCTCGTCGGTGGCGCGGGCCACCACGTTGACGAGGTAGATGTCGTCGCGCACCTGCGTCACCGGCTGGCCGGAAAGCACGGTGTTGAGCACGCCGGCGAGCTGCGCCGTGGAGAGGCCGAGCAGCCGCGCCTCGTCCTGGTCCACGCGGATGGAAACCTGCCGCGCGGGCTCGATCCAGTTGTAGTTGACCGTCTCCACCTGCGGGTTTTCGGCCATCACCTTGGCGAGGTCGAAGGCGATGGCGCGCACCTTCTCGATCTCCGGGCCGGAGACACGATACTGCACCGGCCAGCCCACGGGCGGCCCCAGCTCCAGCGGCGAGATGCGCGCGACGAGCTGCGGGAAGTCGGTGGCGAGCACCTTCTCCAGCTTGACGCGCAGCCGCTCGCGGGCGGCCACGTCCTGCGCCACGATCACGCTCTGGGCGAAGAAGTCGTTGGGCAGTTGCACGTCGAGGGGCAGGTAGAAGCGGATGGCGCCGCGGCCCACATAGGTGGACCAGCGGGCCACGTCCGGATCATTGGCCAGCACCTTGTCGAACGCCTCGGCGACGCTCTGCGAGGCGTAGATGGAGGCGTTCTGCGGCGAGGCGAGGTCCACCAGCAGCTCGGGCCGGTCGGAGGAGGGGAAGAACTGCCGCGGGATCAGCGGCAGCGCCAGCACCGACAGCACGAACAGGCCGGCAGTGACGGCGAGCGTCACCCAGCGCAGGCGCAGGCAGAGGATGAGGAAGGCGCGGTACATCCCCATCACGCCCTTGGGCGGGGCATTGGGATCGGGGATCTTGTCCTTCGCCGGCGCGCGCAGGATCAGCACCTGCAGCAGCGGCGCGAACAGCACCGCCACGATCCACGAGACGAGGAGCGCGATGGCCACCACCGCGAACAAGGTGAAGGTGTATTCGCCCGCCGAGGAGGCCGCGAAGCCCACTGGGACGAAGCCCGCCACCGTCACCAGCGTGCCCGCGAGCATCGCCGCCGCATAGGCCTTGAAGGCATAGGAGGCGGCGGTGGGCGGGTCGTCGCCGGCCGCGAGGCGTGTCAGCGTCGCGTCCGTCGTGGTCATGGCGTCGTCCACCATCAGTGCCAGCGCGATGATGAGGGCGCCCAGCGAGATGCGCTGCATGTCGATGTGCGCGAGCTGCATCAGCGCGAACACGATGGCGAGGGTGAGCGGGATGGCGAGCGCCACGATGGCGCCGGCCCTCACCCCGAGCGCGATGAACGACACCACGAGGATGATGCCCACCGCCTGCCACAGGCTCTCCATGAACTCGGAGATGGCGCTCTTCACCGTCACCGCCTGGTCGGCCACCAGCGTCGCGTCGATGCCCACGGGCATGTTGGCGAGGATGCGCGTCATGGCGCGGTCGATGTTGGCGCCCATGGCGAGGATGTCGCCGCCGTCGCGCATGGCGATCGCGAGGCCGATGGCATCCTTGCCGTTCACCCGGAACATGGGCTGGGGCGGATCGGCGAAGCCGCGGCGGATGGTGGCGATGTCGGCGAGGCGGATGAGCCGGCCGTTCACCGCGAGGTTCACATTGGCGATGTCTGCTTCCGAGGCGAAGGCGCCGGAAACGCGGACGGAGATGTTCTCCTTGCCGGTCTGGATCTCGCCGGAGGGGCGCACGATGTTCTGCGCCGCCAGCGCCGAGAGCACCGCCTGCCGGTCGATGCCGAGGCTCGCCAGCTCCTGCATGGAGAATTCGATGAAGATGCGCTCGTCCTGCGCGCCGAGGATCTCGATCTTCGACACGTCCGGCACGTGCAGCAGCTCGGAGCGCGCCTCCTCCACATAGTCGCGCAGCTCGCGATGGGAGAAGCCGTCCGCCGTGAAGCCGTAGATGATGCCGAAGGTGTCGCCGAACTCGTCGTTGAAGAACGGCCCCACGATGCCCTGCGGCAGGGTGTGGCGGATGTCGGCGATGCTCTTCCTCACGTGGTACCAGATGTCCGGCACCTCGGCGGCGGTGGCCGAGCCCTTCAGATGCGCGAACACCGTGGTGACGCCGGGCTTGGTGTAGCTTTCCAGGAAGTTCAGCTGCGGCGTTTCCTGGAGCTTGCGCTCCAGCCGTTCCGTCACCTGCCGGAAGGTCTCTTCCAGCGTGGCGCCCGGCCAGTTGGCCTGCACCACCATGGTCTTGATGACGAAGGTCGGGTCTTCCGCCCGGCCGAGGTTGCGGAAGGCCATCACGCCGGCCACCACAGAGATGGCCATGAGGTAGATGATGACGGAGCGGTGTTTCAGCGCCCAGGCTGAAAGGTTGAAGCCGCCGCTCACAGGCTGGCTCCCGCCGGCGCCGCAAGCAGGCGCACCTTCTGGCCGGGATGCAGGGCCTGCACGCCCGCCGTCACCACGATCTCAGAGGGCTTCAGCCCCTCGCCGACGCTGACGGATGCCGGGCCGAAGCGCAGCACCTCGATGGTGCGCAGCGCCACCGTCTGGGTCTTGGGATCGACCACCCACACGGCGGGCTTGTCATTGAGGCGGGTGAGGGCGCTCGCCGGGATTTCCACCACCGGCCCGCGATCCACCATCACCCGGCCGACCACCGTGGTGCCGAGGCGCAGCGCCTCCGGCGGATTGGTGAGGCCGACGCGCACCCGGAAGGTGCGTGTCACCGGATCGGCCTGCGGCGCGACCTCGCGCACGCGGCCGGTGGCGGTGATGGCGGGATCGGTGGCGAGCGCCACCGTCACTTCGGGATCGCCCGGCAGGCCGGAGAGCATGGCGGCGGGCACGTCGAACACCGCATCGCGGCCGTCCTGGCGCGCCACCTCGATCACCGGCTGGCCGGCCTGCACCACCTCGCCGGGCTCGGCCCGGCGCTGGGTGACGACGCCGGCGCTGTCGGCCTTCAATTCGGTGAAGCCGAGGCGGTCCTCGGCCATCTGCAGGCGCGCTTCCGCGTCGTCCACCTGCGCGCGGGCGTTCAGGAAGGCCTGCTCGGCCTGCTCATACTGGGCGCGCGGGGTGAAGCCGCGGGCCAGCAGCTGGCGCTGGCGTTCATACTGGTTGCGGGTCTGGGTGAGGTTGGCACTGGCCGCGCCGAGCGCCGCCTGCGCCGAGCGCAGGGCGTTCTGCTCGTCCTGCGGATCGAGGCGGGCGAGCACCTGGCCGGGGGCGACGCGATCGCCCACGTTCACGAGTCGGTCGATGACGCGGCCGGAAATGCGGAAGCCGTAGGTGGCCTCGTTCTGCGCCTCCACCACGCCGGTGAGGCTCACGGCGTCGCTCGCCGCGCGGTTGGTGGCAACCACCGTGCGCACCGGCCGCGGCTCTTGCGCCTGCGGCTTCTGCGCCTCGCCGCAGGCCGAAAGGAAGAAGCACGCGCCGAGCACGCCCAGCAGCATGTGCTTACCTTTGACCACGCCAGCATCCTGCCCGCGATTTACCCGATGGTCGCGCACGAGCAGCTCCTCTTCGCAGTGCAACTAGCGTGGCTATAGAGGAGACTTGCGCATTAGACCAGCGAGTTAACTGAAAGCGCCTTCCTATACGTCGACGTTTCTGCCATTCCCGTGATCGATCGGTGCGATATGCGCCAAATGGAGAAATTCGACATGGCAGAGGTCAAGGTCGCCGTCGTCACCGCGGGCGGTTCGGGCATGGGCGCGGCGTGCGCGCGGCGTCTCGCGGCGGACGGCTATGCGGTTGCCATCCTGTCCTCGTCCGGCAAGGGCGAGGCGCTGGCGGCGGAGCTGGGCGGCCTCGGCGTCACCGGCTCCAACCAGAACAGCGAGGACATCGCGCGGTTCGTGGACCAGGTGATGGCCCGCTACGGCCGCATCGACGTGCTGGTGAACAGCGCCGGCCACGGCCCGCGCGACACCATCACCGCCATCACCGACGAGCAGTGGCACCAGGGCCTCGACATCTATCTCATGAATGTGATCCGCTCGGTGCGGCTCGTCACCCCCGTCATGGTGGCGCAGAAGAGCGGGGCGATCGTCAACATCTCCACCGCCTGGGCGTTCGAGCCGGCGGCCATGTTCCCCACCTCGGCCGTGTTCCGCGCCGGGCTTGCCGCCTACACCAAGATCTTCGCCGACACCTATGCCGCCGACAATGTGCGCATGAACAACGTGCTGCCCGGCTGGATCGATAGCCTGCCGCAGACCGACGAGCGCCGCGCCGGCGTGCCCATGGGCCGCTATGGCACCAGCGCCGAGATCGCAGCCACGGTGGCCTTCCTCGCCTCCGAAGACGCCGGCTACATCACCGGCCAGAATTTGAAGGTGGATGGTGGCCTGATGCGCTCGGTGTGAGCGGGGCGCATTTGGCTTGGGGTAGGGGTGAGCGATGGGGCCGGCCTTCGAAGCCGGGCCTCTCACGCGCCTTGCGCGTCCCCATGGCGATATCTTGTGGCAAAGGTTAAGTTGGTTGACCGCAGGAGTGTTTCCCGTGAAGAATGTGGTCTACCTTCTCAGTCTGTCATTATTGACTTGCGCCCTGCCTTTGGGAGCAGCGCCCGCACATGCCGAATTCGCCATCGCCTGGGGTCAGAGAGACAGCCAGTTTTGGCATGGATGGGCAAAAAACAAAAAAACAGCAGCGGAGGCGAAAAAGATCGCCATGGACCTGTGCCAGAAGGGCGGCACGCGTGAATGCCGGCTGATCGTCACCGGCAACAAGCAGTGTGTCGCCCTTGCCGTTCCCGACAAGGGCAAGGCTGTCGGCTACTGGTCCAAGAAGTTCCTTCGGGGCGATGCGGAAACAGCGGCCGCAAACAGTTGCGAAGCCAAGGGCGTGACGTGTACCATTCGAATTGCATTCTGCGATGACTACGTGAAGCCGTGATATTCTGAATCAGATACTTGTGCCCTTCGTCCTCTCGGCCCGCGCGTCCCGTGCCACATGCACCATCATCAGCTCGCCGACATTCTCGGGCGTGAGCAGGCCCACGAGCCGGCCGCCGGGGGCGTCGAGCACGCCGACGGCGGGGACCTGGGCACTGGTGATGAGCTTGAGCGCCGCGTCCAACATTGAGCGGGCCTCCACGGTCGGGATGTCGTGCTGCATCACCTCGATGACGGGCGTGGTCGGCCCCTGTTCCTTCAGAGCCCGGATCATGGCGTCGCGGGTGAGCACGCCGCGCAGGTGGCCGGCGCCGTCCACCACCGGGAATTCCTTCTGGGTGGAGCGGATGAGCGCCTCCGCCGCATCGTCCACGGTGGATTGCGGCCCCAGCGTCTCGAAATGAGTGATCATGGCGTCGGCCACGATGTGCCCGCGCGAGGCTTCCCTCAGCTGCACCTGACCGGCCTCGCCGGAGGCGGCGAGGAAGACGAAGACGCCGATGATCATCAGCATCGGATTGGTGAAGATGCCGAGCAGCCCGAGGCCGATGGCGAGGCCCTGGCCGATGGAGGCGGCGAGGGCGGTGGCGCGGGCAAAACCCATCCTCATGGCGAGGAGCGCGCGCAACACCCGCCCGCCGTCCATGGGGAAGGCAGGGATGAGGTTGAACAGCACGAGGAAGATGTTGGCCCCCGCGAGCTTGACCAGCATGGAGGTCCGCGGATCCTCGATCTTCGCCAGATCCTCCGCCTTGAGGTCGCCGTCGGCCAGGGTGAAGCTCAGCACCGCCAGCAGCGCGACGGCGATCACCACGTTCACCGCCGGCCCGGCGATGGCCACCACCAGCTCCTGCGAGGGCTTCTCCGGGATGCGCTCCAGATTGGCGATGCCGCCGAACGGCCAGAGCGTGATGTCCGGCGTCTTCACCCCGTAGCGGCGGGCGGCGAAGACGTGCCCCAGCTCGTGCAGCAGGACGCAGAAGAACAGCAGCGCCACGAACAGCACACCCTCCCACGCCGCCTGCGACCCGCCGGACCGGTAATAGGCCGCCCAGATCCACACCAGGAACAGGAGGAAGGTCACGTGGATGCGGATGGCGGTCTCGCCGAGGCGGCCGATGGTCAGGGACCAGGGCATTCGAAGTCTCCCTGAGGGATGTCGCTCCACACATAGCGCCTCGGGCCGGCCGCGCAATGACGGGCGCCAGCGCTTGCGGAAATGTCGCCGCGGGGAGAATTGCACCTCTTGTTGATAAGGTAAGCTTATTATATTGTGCCCTTATGGATCAGCCTCTCCCCGCTCCGACCCCGCAGCTCGGCTTCATGCTCGTGGACGCCGGTCGCCTCTACCGGGCCCGCATGGACGGCGCCTTCGAGCATGCCGGCCTCGGCCTGACCCCCGGGGAGGCGCGGGCGCTGGCCTACGTCAATATCCATCGCGGCCTGCGCCAGACGGCTCTGGCGGAGAAGATGAGCGTGGAGCCGATGACGCTCGTCGGCTTCCTCGACCGGCTGGAAGGCCTCGGCCTAGTGATCCGCGAGAGCGATCCCACCGACCGGCGGGCCAAGATCGTCGTGCTGACGCCGGCTGCGCAGCCCTATCTCGAAGGCGTCGAGCTGGCGGCCAGCAAGGTCCGCGCGGACGCCACGCGCGGCTTTTCCGACGAAGAGCGCGCCCAGCTCCGCGACTTCCTCGACCGCATCCGCGGCAACCTCGCCCGCGAATGCACGAGCCGCGAGGGCGCACCGCGCGAGACCCGCACGAAGGAGGCGCGTCGGTGACGGCGACACATCCGGTTGAGCAGCCGACACAACGCGCGCCGCTCATGACCGAGCGCGAGGTGTCGATCATCGGCGGCATGATGGTCATGCTCGGCCCGGTCAGCCTCTCCCTCTACACGCCGGCTCTGCCGACACTGGTGGAGGTGTTCGGCACGTCCATCGCCACGGTGAAGCTCACCCTCACCGTCTTCTTTTTCGGCTTCGCCGTGTCGCAGCTGATCTGCGGCCCGCTCTCCGATGCCTATGGCCGGCGGCCGGTGGCGCTCGGCTTCTTCGGCATCTATTTGTCCGGCGCGGTGGTCGCCATGCTGGCGCCCACCATCGGCTGGCTGGTGGCCGGGCGCATCCTGCAGGGCATCGGCGCGGCGGCGGGCATCGCTCTGTCCCGCGCGCTGGTGCGCGACCAATATACCGGGCAGGCCTCGGCGCGGGTGATGAACCTCATCGGCACCATCCTCGCCATCGGCCCGGCCATCTCGCCCACCATCGGCGGCTTCCTGCTCGGCGCGTTCGGCTGGCATTCGGTGTTCGTGGCCATGACCTGTTTCGGCCTGGCCTTGATGACGCTGCTGCTGCTGCGCGTGCCGGAGACCAACCGCACGCCCGATCCGCGCCTCGCGGCTCCGCGCGCGGTGGCGGCGAGCTATCGCCGCCTCCTCAGCGACCGCGGCTTCATGCGCGCCGCGCTCACCGCCGGATCGGCACTGGGCGGCATCTACACGCTGGCGGCGGCGCTGCCCTTCGTGCTCATCGACCGGGTGGGGCTCTCGCCCACGCAATTCGGCGTCGCCATGATGATGCAGACGGGCGCCTTCATGTTCGGTACGCTCATCGCCCGCCCGCTGCTCAACCGCTTCAAGGCGCAGCAGCTCATCCTGCCCGGACTGCTGCTGGTGCTCACCGGGGCAATCGCCATGGCGGTGGGCCCGCATGTGGTGGCGCTCTCGACCCTGAGCGTGATGCTGCCCATCTCCTTCTGGGCCTGCGGCTGCGCGCTGCTGCTGCCCGGCTGCACCACCAACGCGCTGGCCCGCTTCGGCTCCATCGCCGGCGCCGCCTCGGCGCTCACCGGCTTCCTGCAGATCGGCAGCGGGTTCATCGGCACGTCCATCTCGGCACTGCTACCCTCGCCGCTGCTGGCCATGACGATCCTCGTGCCCGCCATGGCGGTGATGGCGCTCACCCTCCACCTCGCGCTCGCGCCGCGCCGCGAGGCCGCGCCGCTGGAGGTTGAGCCAGCCCGTGACCTCGCCCCCGATCTGGAGTTGGCTGCCGATCCGCTCGGCCTCGTCGGGGCGTCCGGCGACGAGATCGAGGCAGGCACTTACCGTCGGGCATCCTGAACACGCCACGCCCGCGCCCCCGGTTGGTTGACCAAGCGGCAGGTGGAGTGGTCAATTCCCCCCTCGGCTCGCGAATCCGGGCTATGGGGGGACATATGAAACTTCGAGGATTGGCCTTCGCGGTCCTGATCGCGCTCGGCGCGGCAGGCGCCGCCGGCAGCGCCCAGGCGCAGACCATGAGTTACGCGCAGGCCGCCGGACTTCTGGCGCAGCATTGCGGCGAAGACATCATGAAGGTCTGCCGCGGCCAGAACCTGGGCAATGGCGCCATCTACAATTGCCTGAGCCAGAATGTGAGCCGCCTCTCGCCCGCATGTGCCGCCAACCATGAGGGCATCCGCCAGATGACCGAGGCGCGCGCCGCTGCCCAGCTCGAGGTCCACAAGGTGTGCGACCGCGACCGCGCCCAGTATTGCCCCGGCCTCGTGCCCGGCGACGGCAACATCGTCTCGTGCCTGCTCGAAGCCTCCAAGGTGGTGAGCCAGGCCTGCACGAGCGCCCTCATCAACGCCGGCTACAATCAGCAGTGAGGGGGAGGGACACATGAAGATCCAGATGCGTTCCGTCCTGCTGCTCTCGGCGGCCCTCATGGCCCCCGTGGCGCTCGCCGCGCCGGCGTCCGCCCAGGCCGTCACCTCCAACGCCCAGATCGTGCAGGGCCTTCAGGCCAGCGTCGCCGATGTGCCGAACGTCTCGGCCGAGGCGCTGCGCGGCCTTGCCGTCGCGCACATGAAGTATACCGGCCCGCCCGAGAGCCGCCCGCCGCTGGCCATCCAACTGGACCAGTTGGCGCAGATCAATGTGGAGATCGAGTTCGATCTCAATTCCGCGATGATCAAGCCCTCGTCCTACCGGACGCTCGGCTCCATCGCCGATGCCATGCACAATCCGATCCTGCTCGGCTACAAGTTCCTCGTGGTGGGCAACACCGACACCACTGGCACCCGCGAGATCAATCTCAAGCTCAGCCAGGAGCGCGCCGACGCGGTGATGCAGGCGCTCGCCACCACCTTCCGCGTGGACCCGCGCCGGCTCCAGGCCGTGGGCCTCGGCGAGGAAAACCTGCAGGACGTGAAGCATCCGCAAGCCGCCATCAACCGGCGTGTGCAGATCTTCAACCTGGGCAGCACGGGCGTCCTTGCCCCCTGATCCTGCCGGACCTTCAACGCAAGAACGCCGCCGCCGGGCATCCCCGACGGCGGCGTTCCTGTTTCCAGAGACCTTGAGAGGGCCGAAATGCCGGCCCGTCTCAGGTCGGGTCTCACGCCTTCTTGGCGCGGGCCGGCTTGGCAGCCTTCGACGCGGCCTTGGCCGGAGCCTTGGCGACGGGGGCGGGCGCCGTCTTCACGGCCGCAGCCTTGGCGCGGGCCGCCTTCGGAGCGGGAGCCTTGGGCGCAGGAGCGGCCTTCGGAGCAGCGGCCTTGGGGGCGGCGGTCTTGGGAGCTGCAGTCTTGGGGGCGGCAGGCTTGGCAGCAGTGGGCTTCGCGGCGGGGACCTTGGGTGCCTTGGCGACCTTGGGGGCCTTCGGGGCCGCAGCCTTCGTCTCGGCAACCTTGGGCTCAGCAACCTTGGGCTCGGCGGCCTTCGCGGCAGCCTTGGGCGCCTTGGCGGGGGCGGCAGCCTTCGGAGCCGCAGCCTTCACCGCAGTCGCCTTGGGAGCGGCGGTCTTCGGCGCGGCGGTCTTGGGAGCAGCAGCCTTGGGCGCAGCAACCTTGGCGGCCGCCTTCGGGGCCGCAGCCTTCACCGCGGGCGTCTTGGCCGGCGCCTTCGGGGCGGCAGGCTTCGCAGTGGCGGTCTTGGCAGCGGCAGGCTTCGCGGCAGCGGTCTTCGCAGCAGGCTTGGGCTTGTCGGGGGACTGGGTCAGAGCGGAAGCCGCGAGCGACTTGATCTCCGCGTGGGTGAGGCTGCCCGGATCGCGAAGGGCCTTCGCGGCGAGGCTGCTCACTTCGTCACTGGTGACTTCCGGCTTCTTGGCCATGACTCTTCTCCGAAATTCTACGCGCCGGCGCGAATTCCTTGTCGAATCACGACATTCGCCAGCATGTGATCCATCCCCCGGAAAATTTTCGGAATGGTTAACGCCAGTCTTATCAGTGCGTTCCAATGCGCGGGCGCACGCCCTCCGGCGGCGCCGGGGAGGGTGTCACACCCTCGTCCCACCATCGGTCTAGGGTGCCGAATCAGCAGCGGGCGCGGGGGCGCGATGCTCTCCGTTTCCCGTTATAGATGAAGGGGTTGACATGCCCGGCCGTCCGACCGTGCTCTTCCTGTGCCCCGATAATGGGGCCCTCAGCCTGATGGCCGAGGCGGTGGCGCTCCATCGCCATCCCGACCTGCGCCCCTTCAGCGCCGCCGCGACGACACCGGGCAGTGTCGATCATGCTCTCGTCGCCGCGCTGGAGGATGAGGACGTTCCGGCCGATGGCCTCTCCGCCAAGCCGGCCGGGGTGTTTCTGCTCTCCGGCGCGCCGCGCCTCGATGTGGTGGTGGCGCTGGGCGAGACGAGCCGGCGGGCCATCCGCCGCCAGCCCTTCCTCGGCCTTTTGCGGCTGGAGACCTGGGGCCTCGCGGAAGTGGTCCGCAGCCTGCCGGCGCCTGCCCGCCGCAGCGCCTATCGCCGTCTCCTGCCGGAAATCGGCGCCGCCATCGCCCGGCTGGAGGAGCGCATCGCGCTCCGCCTCTCCGGGGTCGCCGCGTAGCGCCTCGCATCGTCTTCGCTCAGGCGCCGCGCGGGCTTTTGGCGTTGCCTCCACTCAAGCGCCGCGCGGGCTTGGATTGCCCGCGCGAAACGCCGGCCTCAGTCGGCGATCTTGCCGCCGAGTTCGTCCTCGATGTGGATGCGGATGATCTCCTCGAAGGAGCTTTCCGCCTTGAAGCCCAGCGCCGTCGCGCGGGCGGCGTCGAACTTGCGCGGCCAGCCGGAGACGATGGTCTCGATCACCGGGTCGGGCACCTTCTTGATGCGCGCCACCGCCTTGTCACCGGCCACCTTGCGCAGCGCCTCGATCTGCTCGCCCACCGTCACGGCGAGGCCGGGCATGGTGAGGTTGCGGCGGGTGCCCACGCTGGCGCCGTCGAGGGTGGCGGCGTGGATGAGGAAGCCCACAGCCGAGCGCGGCGAGGCGTGCCAGTGCATCACCTCTTCCGACACGGGCAGGATCGCCTCCTGCCCCGCCAGCGGCTCGCGGATGATGCCGGAGAAGAAGCCGGAGGCCGCCTTGTTCGGCAGGCCCGGCCGCACGCAGATGGTGGGTAAGCGGATGCCGATGCCGTCGAAGAAGCCGCGCCGGGTATAGTCCGCCAGCAGCAGCTCGCCCATGGCCTTCTGCGTACCGTAGGAGGTGAGCGGCGTGTGGAAATACTCGTCCGGGATCGCCTCCGGGAAGGGCGCGCCGAACACCGCGATGGACGAGGTGAAGACGAGGCGGGGCGTATAGCCTTCGATCACCCGCACCGCGTCAAACAGATGGCGCGTGCCGTCGAGATTGATGCGGTAGCCCTTCTCGAAATCCGCTTCCGCCTCGCCGGAGACGATGGCGGCGAGATGCAGGATCACGTCCGGCCGGTCCGCCACCAAAGCCGCCGCCTCGCCGGGAACGGAGAGGTCGGAGACGCGGGTGTCGATGGGAAAGGGCGCCTCGGGCGGCTTCGGCGTCACCACGTCGTGGGCGGTGATGCGGGTGATGGGCGTGCCGCCGAGGCGGCCGTCGCGGGCGAGGCGCTCGATGAGCTTGCGGCCGACCATGCCGGCGCCGCCGATGACCAGAATGTGCATCTTGGAAAATCCCCTCGCGCTCAGAGCGCCCAGCCGCCGTCGATGATGTGGATCTGCCCCGTGGTGAAGGCGCTTTCATCGGAGGCGAGATAGAGGGCGAGCGCGGCGATCTCCTCCGGCGTGCCGAGGCGCCCCATGGGCTGGCGGCCGACGAAATCGGCGCGCACCTGCTCCAGCGAGCGGCCGGTCTGGGCCGAGACGGCGGCGATGCGCTCGTCCAGCGAGGGCGACTGGATGGTTCCGGGGCAGATGGCGTTGGCGCGCACGCCCTTCAGGATGAAATCCGCAGCCACCGCCTTGGTGAGGCCGATCACCGCCGCCTTGGTGGTGCCGTAGGCGTAGCGGTTCGGCACGCCGCGGATGGAGGAGGCCGCCGAGGCGATGTTGACGATGGAGCCCTTCCCCTTCTCCAGCATGCCCGGCAGGAAAGCGGAGATGGTGCGGTGCATGGACTTCACGTTGAGGTCGAAGGAGAAGTCCCAGTCCTTCTCGCTGGTGTCGAAGATGGTGCCCTGATGCACGTAGCCGGCGGCATTCACCAGCACGTCCACGGGGCCGATCTCCTTGGCGAGCGCGGTCACCGCGTCGGTGGAGAGAACGTCCAGCCCCCGCGTCTGCGTGCCCGCGAGGCCGGCGAGCTTGCCGACGTCGAGGTCGGTGGCGATGACGCTCGCGCCCTCGCGCACGAAGGCTTCCGCGATGGCGCGGCCGATGCCCTGTCCCGCCGCCGTCACCAGCGCGGTCTTGCCCTGAAGTCGTCCACCCATGTCATGTCCTCTTTCATTGTCGCGCGGAATTACAGAGCCGCGCGAATGTCCTCCAGCCGCCAGACCTGGCGGCCATCCCCATCGAAATTCTCCGGTGCCAGCCACGCCTCGAAGGCCGCCTTGGCGCGCGGCCATTCGTGGTCGAGCAGCGAGAACCAGGCGGTGTCCCGGTTGCGGCCCTTGACGATCATGTGCTGGCGAAACAGCCCCTCGAAGGTGAAGCCCAGCCGCGCCGCCGCCTGCCGGGAAGGGGCGTTGAGCGCGTTGCACTTCCATTCGTAGCGGCGATAGCCGAGCGCCTCGAAGGCGTGGCGGGCCATGAGATACATGGCCTCCGTCGCCCCCCGCGTGCGCTGGAGCGCGGGGGTGTAGAGGATGTTGCCCACCTCGATCACCCGCTGCCCCGGCTCGATGCGCATATAGGTGGCATGGCCCACCGCCCGGCTGCCCTCGGCTTCCTCGATCGCGAAGAGCAGCGGGTCCGCCTTCTTCGCGGCCTCGCCATAGAAGGCGGCGAAGGCGGCTTCGTCGGGAAAGGGCGCGGGGGAGAGATAGGCCCAGAGCGCCTCCTTCTCCGGCCCGTGAGAGAGGGCGAAGAGCGAGGCTGCATGCCGGGCCGCATCGAACGGCACGAGGCGGACGTGGCGGCCCGCCAGCGTCGTCGGCTCGGGCCGGCGGGCGGGGGTGGTGTCCACGGGCGCGCCGAGGGGAGGGGATGGATCGCCGGACATCACTTGTCGCCCCCGGCGCGGAAGAAGCCGTTGATTTCGGCGAAGGGCACCGCGTCCGCGAACTTCTGGAAAGTGCCGGCGTCGCGTACCTCCTCCACCGAGGCGATGAACGCGCCCCAGGCCACGCGGCTCAAGGTGCTGCCCACGCTGATGCGGCGCGCGCCGAGCCCGGCGAGGTCTGCGACCGAAAGCCCGGTCGAGCCCGGCATCAGCACGTTCACGGGCAGCGGCGCCACCGCTTCCACCACGGCGGAGATGTCGTCCCGCGTCCGGATGCCCGGTGCATAGAGGCAGTCCGCCCCCTCCGCCGCATAGGCCTTCAGGCGGGTGATGACCTCGTTCAGGTCGGTCCGGCCCACCAGGAAGCATTCGGCGCGGGCGGTGAGGATCACGTCGGCGCCGGTGGCGTCGATGGCCTTGCGCGCCGCGCGCACCCGCGCCACCGCGTCGTCGAGATCGTAAAGCGGGTGCGCCGCATCCCCCGTCGCGTCCTCGATGGAGAGGCCGGACACGCCGGTTTCGACGCACAACGTGACGCTCTCGGCGACGCCGGCCGGATCGGGCGCATAGCCCGCCTCGAAGTCCGCATTCACGGGCAGGGATGTGGCCGCGACGAGATCGGCGATGTGGGCCAGCATCTCGTCCCGCCCCACGGCGCCGTCAGGGCGGCCGGTGGAGAAGGCGTAGCCCGCGCTGGTGGTGGCGAGCGCCTTGAAGCCGGCGGCCTCGAGATAGCGCGTCGTGCCCACGTCCCAGGGGTTGGGCAGCACGAAGCAGCCGCTCTCGTGGAGCGTGCGGAAGGCGCTGCGCTTTTCGGCGGGCGAGGTCATGATGTCATTCCCGTGCGCCGCCGGGGCGTGGCGGCGGGGTGGGAGATTAGGACCGGGGCGGGCGGACGGGAAAGACCCGTCCACCCGTCCGCATCGCGATCAGTGGTTGTCGCGCGGGACGCCCATGGTCTGGGCGATGTGCTGGTATTTCACAGCCGGCTTCAGCACCATGCCCTCGTCGAACTGGGCCACCATGGAGCGCTGGATCTCCTGCCAGGGGGTCTGGCTCTCCGGCGCCTTGTAGCCGCCATGGCCCTGAAGGTCGGCGCGGCGCTGGGCGAGTTCTTCCGGCGAGATCAGGATGTCGGCGGTGCAGGTGTTGAGGTCGATGCGCACCCGGTCGCCGGTCCGGAGCAGCGCGAGGCCGCCGCCCGCCGCCGCTTCCGGCGAGGCGTTGAGGATGGAGGGCGAGCCCGAGGTGCCGGACTGGCGGCCGTCGCCGATGCAGGGCAACGCATGGATGCCCTTCTTGATGAGGGCGGCCGGCGGCTGCATGTTCACCACCTCCGCGCCGCCGGGATAGCCCAGCGGGCCGGTGCCGCGGATGAACAGCAGGGTGTATTCGTCGATCCCGAGGGAGGGGTCGTCGATGCGGTGGTGGTAGTCCTCCGGCCCGTCGAACACCACGGCGCGGCCCTCGAAGGCCTCGGGGTCGTTGGGGTTGGAGAGGAAGCGCGCGCGGAACTCCTCGGAGATCACCGAGGTCTTCATCACCGCGTTGTCGAACAGGTTGCCGTGCAGCACGATGAAGCCGGCATCCTCCTTCAGGGGCGCGTCATAGGCCTTGATGACTTCGCGGTCCCAGGAGAGCTTGCCCTTGCAGTTCTCGCCCATGGTGCGCCCGTTCACGGTGAGCGCGCCTTCGTGGATCTTGCCCTTCTCGATCAGCTCCGCCACCACCGCCGGCACGCCGCCCGCGCGGTGGAATTCCTCGCCGAGATATTCGCCGGCGGGCTGGAGGTTCACGAGCAGCGGGATCTTGTGGCCGACGCTCTGCCAGTCGTCCACCGAAAGCGGCACGCCCACGTGGCGGGCGATGGCGTTGAGGTGGATGGGGGCGTTGGTGGAGCCGCCGATGGCGCTGTTCACGCGGATGGCGTTCTCGAACGCCTCGCGGGTGAGGATGTCGGAGGGCTTGAGGTCCTCCCACACCATGTCCACGATGCGCTTGCCGGTCTCGTAGGCGATCTGCCCGCGCTCGCGATAGGGCGCGGGGATGGCAGCGCAGCCGGGGAGCGACATGCCGAGGGCTTCCGCCAGCGCGTTCATGGTGGAGGCGGTGCCCATGGTGTTGCAGTGGCCCACCGACGGAGCGGAGGAGGCCACCACATTCATGAACTCGTCATAGTCGATCTCGCCGGCGGCGAAGCGCTCGCGGTTCTTCCACACCACGGTGCCGGAGCCGGTGCGCTCGCCCTTCCACCAGCCGTTTAGCATCGGCCCGCCCGAGAGCACGATGGCCGGGATATTGACGGTGGCGGCGGCCATGATGCAGGCCGGGGTGGTCTTGTCACAGCCGGTGGTCAGCACCACGCCGTCGAGCGGGTAGCCGTAGAGGATTTCCACGAGGCCGAGATAGGCAAGGTTGCGGTCCAGCGCGGCGGTGGGCCGCTTGCCGGTCTCCTGGATGGGATGGACCGGAAATTCGAACGGCACGCCGCCCATGGCCTCGATGCCGGCGCGCACGCGGTGGGCGAGGTCCAGATGGTGGCGGTTGCAGGGGGAGAGGTCCGAGCCGGTCTGGGCGATACCGATGATGGGCTTGCCGGACTGCAATTCCTCGCGGGTGAGGCCGAAATTGAGATACCGCTCCAGATAGAGCGCGGTCATGCCGGGATTGTCCGGATTGTCGAACCACAGCTGCGACCTGAGCTTCAGGCCGTGCTTTTCGGGCTGGTCGCCCTTGTGCTCGATCGTTCCCTTTTTTCCCTGGTCGGCAGGACCGGACATGGCTTTCTCCACTGCTCCAGCGTTCGGGTGCGCCGGATTTTAATCGATTTGATCGGCGGGATTTATGCGCCCGGCCGGCGCGGAAATCAATCCGGACTGGAAGGATTCCGGGGCGCAGGCGAGGGAGGGAGCGGGGAAGGGAGAGAGGGGTGGGAAGGGGTGGCTATCACTCCCGCAGCGCGATGGTTTCCCAGGCGGCGGCCAGCACGAGGGCGCCGGTGGCCCATGCGGCGAGGGCGAGCGGACTGAGCCATCCGGCGAAGGGGACCGCAAGCGCCAGGGCGGCCAGCCCCACGTAGTGGGACAGCGGGAAGCGGCCGAGCAGCGGATGCTTGAACAGCCCGCAGCCGAGCACGTACAGCGCTGGCCCTCCCAGAATCGCCAGTGTCGCCGCAGGCGAGGCATGACCGTCCGGATGGGCGAGGATCAATTCGTCGGACACGGCGCAGCCGATGATGCCCATGACGATGAGCGCGTGGATGTACGTGTACCCCAGCCGCGCCATCTGCCCGCTTTCCGGCGCATGGGCGATGTGCGCGCTGGCGCGCTCCGAGCCGGTGTCGAAATAGATCCACCACATGGCGACCGTGCCGAGGAAGGCGACGGCGAAAGCGGCGATGTTCGTGCCGGACCAGGCGAGGCCGGAGGCGGTGGCGCCGGTGACGAGGATCGATTCGCCGAGTGCGATAATGACCAGCAGCGCGCAGCGCTCCGCCATGTGGGCGCCCTCGACCTTCCATTCCGAGGCCTTGGATGCGCCGAGGCCCGGCACGAAGAAGCCGGTGGCGGGCGCCAGGCTCTCCAGCACCACGGCCAGTCCCCAGGCGGCGAGGCGGCCGCCGTCGTGCAGCACGGCGCCGATGATCCAGAGAAACGAGGCCGCCGCCTGCCACGTCACGATGCGCCGGAAGTTGAGCGCCTGGGCGGGATCGTGTCGCGCCACCGCCCAGATGGTGAAGGCCGAACGGCCGGTCTGGAACACCGTATAGGCCAGGGCGAAGGGCAGGGCGCCCGCGTGAAAAGCCGTCGGCAGCGTGGCCGAAAGCACAAGGCCGACCAGCATCAGGCAGAGCAGCATGAGCCGTACCGGAACCCGGTCGGGATCGAGCCAGTTTGTGACCCACGCCGTGTCGATCCACGCCCACCACACCGCCACGAACAGCACCAGTGTCTGCAGCAGCCCCAGCGGCGACAGGTCGTGCAGCAGATGGTGGGAGAGTTGCGTGACCGCGAAGACGAACACGAGGTCGAAAAACAGCTCGACGAAGGTGACCTTGTGATGGCCCCTTTCCGACGTCTCGCGCAGCAGGTTTGCCCGCGCCCCGAACCCGGTCATGCCGCCTCCCACCCGCCCGCCGTCCCGGCGCAGGATGGGGTCGTCGGCGCGTGCCGCGCAACCCCCCGGAACGAACGGGTTTGCGCGGGGCGGAAATCCGGCTAATCGGGGACGTCCGCAGGAGGCGAGATGATCCCTTATTCCGGTGCCGTATCTGGTTCCCCCGCTGAGGCCGGGCCCGTGCGGCTCGCCGGGGTCGAGGTGACGCGCGGTCCGCGCACGGTGTTCTCCAATCTCAATCTCACCCTCACCGAGCGGCGCATTGGCCTCGTCGGTGACAATGGCTCGGGCAAGTCGACGCTGCTGCGCCTCATCAACGGACTGATCCTGCCCGATGCCGGCACGGTGACGGTGGAAGGCCTCGACACCCGCCGCGACCGCCGCAGGCTGCCGGCGACGGTGGGTTTCGTGTTCCAGAATGTGGACCACCAGATCATCTTCCCCTCGGTTCGGGAGGAGATCGCCTTCGGCCCCATCCAGCAGGGCACGCCCAAGGCCGAGGCCAATGCCGCCGCCGACCGGCTGCTCGCCCGCCACGGCTGCGCCGGCTGGGGCGACCGGGCGGTGTCCGATCTCTCCGAGGGGCAGAAGCAGCTCGTCTGCATCCTCTCGGCGCTGGCCGCCGGACCCTCGGTGCTGCTGCTGGACGAACCCTTCTCCAGCCTCGACCTCACCACCCGCCTCACCCTCGCCGCGCGCCTCGGTGCCCTCGACGTGACTTTGGTGATGGCCAGCCACGACGTGGATTTGTTCGCCGGCTTCGATCGCGTCATCTGGCTGAAGGGTGGGGAGGTGGCAGCGGACGGCCCGCCGGCCGAGATCGTGCCGCTGTATGAAGCCGACGCGCGGGCCCGCGCCGAGATCGCCGTTGCCCGATCGTCCGGGAGGGCGCTGACGTGATCGCCGGTTATCTCTCCGGCCGCAGCCTGCTGCATCGCCTGCCCGCCGGGGTGAAGCTGATCGCGCTCGCGGTGCTCTCCGTGCTGATCGTGCCGCTGGACAGCCCGGTGCTGCTGGCCATGGCGCTCGCCGCCGTGCTCATCGTCTATTCCAGTTTCGGCCGGCCGGGGCTCCGACGGCTGGCCCAGTGGCGCAGCCTTGCGCCGCTGCTCGTGGTCATCTTCGCGCTGCAGGTGTGGGCGGCGTCCGTCGAGGTGGCGCTGGCGAGCGTGCTGCGCATCGCCGTGATGGTGCTACTGGCCGATCTCGTCACCCACTCCACCCGCCTGCAGGACATGATGGATGCGCTGGCCCTGCCCATGCGCCCGCTCAAGCGCTTCGGGCTCGATCCCGAGCGCATCGCGCTGGCGGTGGCGCTGGTGCTGCGTTTCGTGCCGGTGCTGCTCGACACCTGGCGGGGGCGCGAGGAAGCCTGGCGGGCGCGCAGCCCGCGCCGGCCGGGGCTGCCTCTCATCGGCGCCTTCTTCTCCGGCGCGCTCGCCATGTCCGATCAGGTGGCGGAAGCCCTCGACGCCCGCGGCTTCGGCGCCCCGCGGCGTCCGCGCACCCCGCGCAAGCCCAGAATTTGAAAGGGGACAGGCCCATGGACAACCGCACATTCGAGACGCGCACCCTCGTGCGCATCGCTTTGATCGCCGCGCTGATCGCCGCACTCGGCTTTGTGCCGCCCATTTATCTGCCCCTCGCGGCCGGGGTGCCCATCACCGCCCAGAGCCTCGGCGTGATGCTGGCCGGCCTGCTGCTCGGCGCCCGCGCGGGGGCGGCGGCGGTGGGGCTGTTCGTGTTCGTGGTGCTGCTTGGCGCCCCGCTGCTCTCCGGCGGTCGTGGCGGCCTCGGCGTGCTGGCGACGCCGACCGCCGGCTTCCTCATCGGCTACGTCGCCGGCGGCTATGTCACGGGTCTCGTCGCAGAGCGCCTCGCCGCCCGCAACCTGCCCGCGCTGGCGACGGCGCTGATCGCGGCCATCACCGGCGGCATCCTCACCGTCTATGCGTTCGGCATTCCCGGGCTGGCGATGATGGCCCATATCAGCCTCGCCAAGGCCTTTATCGGCACGACCGTCTTCGTGCCGGGCGATCTCATCAAGGCGGTGGGCGCCGCCGTGCTCGCCACCACGGTGCTGCGCAACTGGTCGATCGCGGCGCCGCACCGGCCGTGAGCATCACGCGCCATCTTGCCCGCCATGCGGAAGAGCGACCGGATGCTCCGGCCCTCACCTGCGGCGGCGAAACGCTCACCTATGCCGAACTCGCCCCGCTGGTGGCGCGCTGCGCGACGCGGTTCGCGGCAGCACCGGCGGGCGGCATCGGGCTCGATCTGCCCAATGGCGTAGCCCTCGCCATCCTGTTCCTCGCCGCCGCCCGCGCGGGACGGGAAGCGCAGATCCTCGATCCCGGCTGGCCGGAGGGGCAGCGCCAGCAGGTGCTGGAGCGGGTCGCGCCTGACCTCATCGCAAGCACGCAAGCGGGCGATATCCGCCTCGATCCGGGGCAGGGCGCGGCGGGGCTGGCCGAGGCGATCGGCGCCGGCCCCGTGGCGGCGATCACCGAGCCCGACCCGGATTTGCCCTTTTATGTGGGCTTCACCTCCGGCTCCACGGGCCTGCCCAAGGGCTATCGCCGCGCGCATCGCTCCTGGACGGCAAGCTTCGATGCGGACACGGCGGAATTCGGCATCGGCGCGGGGGACGTGATCCTCGCCCCCGGCGCGCTCACCCATTCCCTGTTCCTGTACGCGCTCGCGCGCGGCATCGATGCCGGGGCGCATGTGCTGCTCGCCCCTCACTTCCGCCCGCGCGTCGCCGCCGAGCTGGCGCGCGCCCATGGCGCCACGGTGCTCTATGGCGTGCCGACGCAGATCGCGCTGCTGCTGGACCATCTCGCCGCCGAGGGCGAGAGCCTGCCGGGGCTACGGCTCGTGCTCTGCTCCGGTGCCAAATGGCCGCCGGGGCGGCGGCAGATGCTCGGGCACCTCATGCCCAATGCGGCCTTCGCGGAGTTCTACGGCGCCTCCGAACTCTCCTTCGTCACCGTGGCCAAGGAGGCGGAAAGCGTGCCGCCCGGCTCGGTGGGCCGCGCCTTCGCGGGCGTACGCCTCTCCATCCGCGATGCGGCGGGGCGGCGGCTGCCGGCGGGGCGCACGGGACGGGTGTTCGTGGCGAGCCCCTTCCTGTTCATGGACTATGCCACCGGCGACAGCCCCGACCTCTTCGTGAGCGGCGACGAGGTGAGCGTCGGCGACATGGGCTTCCTCGATGATGCCGGCTTCCTGCATCTCGTGGGCCGGTCGCGCCGGATGATCGTGACCTCGGGTAAAAACCTCTTTCCCGAAGAGGTGGAGCGCGTGCTGGAGACCTACTCCGCCATTGCCGCCGCCGCCGTGCTGGGCGTGGCGGACGGCAAGCGCGGCGAGCGGCTGGTGGCGTTCCTCTCGCTCGCCGAGGGTGAGGTGCCCGCCCGCGCGGACCTCATCGGCTTCCTCAAATCCCGCCTGCCTTTGTTCAAGGTGCCGCGCCTTTATGCGCAGGTGGCCGACTGGCCGCTGACGCCCACGGGGAAGACCGATTTTCCCGCCATCGCCCGACTGTGGCCCGACCGCTGCGAGCTTTTGCCATGAAGGTCGCCCTCCTCGCCGCCATGCGCACGGCGGTGGCCCCGCGCGGCGGCGCCTTTCGCGGTGTGCCGGCCCACAAGCTGGCAGCGGCGCTGATCGGCCCGGTGCTGGCGGCGGCAGGGGTGGCGTCGGATCAGGTGGACGAGGTGATCCTCGGCAATGCCCTCTCGGGCGGCGGCAACATGGCCCGTGTCGCCGCGCTGGCGGCGGGGCTGCCGGAAAGCGTCCCAGCGCTCACCCTCGACACCCAATGCTGCTCCGGACTCGATGCCATCCGCTTGGGCGCGGCGCGCATCGCGGCGGGGGAGGCGCGCTATGTGCTGGCGGGTGGGGCGGAGAGCTTCAGCACCGCGCCGCTGCGCGCCCACCGTCCGTGCGAGAAGCACGGCGCGCCGGATTTCTATCGCCAGCCGGCCTTCACGCCCTGGCCCGAACGCGAGATCGCCCTCGACGCTTCCGCCGCCGGCATGGCTGAGGCGGAAGGCCTCTCCCGCGCCGAACAGGAGGCGTTCGCCGCCGAGAGCCACCGCCGCGCCCTCGTCGTGCCGGCTGCGGATGGCGAGATCGTGCCAGTGGCGGGCCTTGCCGCCGATGCCTTCGCGCGGCGCCTTTCGCCCGCGCTGATGGCGCGCCTGCCGGTGCTGGCGGGAGATGCGGCCCATGGCGTCACCGCCGCCACCATCGCGGTGGAGGCGGATGCGGCCGGCCTCGTCCTATTGGGCCCGGCGCAGGCCGGAGACGTGACGATTGCCGGGGGCCTGGCGCGCGGCGGAGACCCGCTGGTGCCCACGCTTGCGCCCATCACGGCGGTGGAGGCCCTGTGCGCCCGCCTCGGCATCGCCCCGGGCGCGGTCGATGTTGTGGAGCTGATGGAGGCCTATGCGGCGCAGGCCCTCGTCGCCATCCGCCGGCTGGGACTCGATCCCGCGCGGGTGAATGCGGGGGGCGGCGCATTGGCGCGGGGCCATCCTATCGGCGCGTCGGGTGCAATCCTGGCGGTACGGGCGTATCATCGGTTGAGAGCGATGGAGACAGGCCGCGCGCTGTGTGCCATCGCCGGTGCCGGTGGCATCGCCACCGCCTTGATGCTGGACCGGGACGGAACCGGCCCGGCGTGCGACCGTTGAGCCCGGGTTCCGGAGCAAAATGCCCATGCTGGATGTCGCGACCCCCGATGCCGAACGCGTGACCCCGCCCTTGCCGCCGCCCCGCGCGGCGGGAGATGCGCTGGCGGACGCTCTCGCGGCGACCATCGAGACCGTGGCCGCCGCGGTGGCCGATCCCGATCCGGTGGAGATGGTGCACGACGCCCGCAAGGCCATGAAGCAGTATCGGGCCTTGCTCCGCCTCATTCCCGGCGAGGATGCCAAGGCCGAGCGGCGGCGCACGGCGGAGGTGGCGCGCCAGCTTTCCGGCGCCCGCGACCAGGTGGCGGCCCGCGATGCGCTGGACGTGATGGCCAAGGGCGGCTTCCTCCTCGCCTGCGACCAGACCGACGCCGAGGGGGTGCTGGGCGAGGACGCGGCCGAGGATGGCGGCGAGCATCGCGCCACGCTCGGCGGTTTCCTCGTCTCCGCCCGCGCGGCCCTTGCCGACACGCTGGCGGCGCAGGCGCGGGAGGCGGATGTGACGAAGGGGCTGGTGAAGGCCTACAGGCAGGCCCGCCGTGCCCCCTTCGATACGCCAGAGGACATGCACGAGGCGCGCAAGCGCGTCGTCACCCACCGCTACCAGATGAGCTTTCTCGCCGAAGCCTTCGGCCACGGGGCGAAGCGCGCCCGCGCCGCGCAGCGGCTGCGCGACCTGCTCGGCGCCTATCAGGACATCGAGACCTTGCGCCCCATGCTGGATGCGGCGGGTGACGCGCTGGCGGAGGGCACGCGCGAGCGGCTCGGCCTCGCCATGGACCGGGCGCAGAAGCGGCTGCGCAAGCGGGCGCTCCGGCAGCATGCGGCCTTGTTCCGCCGCAGCGCCAAGGCCTTTCGCGACAGCTGCCGGGAGCGCGTCGGCGCGGTGTCCAATTGACGCGTATCATTGCCGGTCGCGGCGCGGGGCGGCCTCATCGTCATCAAAGCGCCGTGAGAAGCGGCAAAAGCTAAGTCAGCAAAGCTCGAGCGTCCGGCACGAGGCCGGGCGAGGCTCCGGCATTCGTTTCAAGTCCCGGGTGCGTTCCGCGCCCTGAAGAGATCGACCGATGGTCAACCTGCCCGCCAATTCGCCCCGTATCCAGCCCCAGACCGTGGGCGGAGCGCCCGCCGCCGCGCCGGAGCCGGCCCCCGCGCCCGCCGTGACTGCGCCGGAGGCGCCGGCATCCGGCGCCGATCTCGCCCGCGCCGCCATGGATTTCTCCAAGCTGCCCGAGGCCGGGCGGCTGTTTGCCCAGGCCTGGGCGCGCATGGCCTTCCATGACGAGGAGGATTTCGAGCGCGGCCCCGGGCCGGAAGCCCTGCGCGCGGTGGACCGCGCCGCTGCCGCGCTTTCCGCCCGCGCCACTTCGGGCCTCTCGCCCACCGCGCTCTCCCTGTCGCTGATGGACTGGTGGATGCATCTGGCCGCCGCCCCCGGCAAGCAGGCGGAATTGGCGCTGAAGGCGTGGCGCAAGTCCGCGCGGCTCGGCGCCTACATGGTCGCCTCCAGCTTCGACCGGAACTTTCCCAATTGCATCCAGCCGCTGCCGGGGGACGAGCGGTTCAGCGCCCCGGCGTGGCAGGACTGGCCGTTCCGCTTCTGGTACCAGGCCTTCCTGCTGAACCAGCAATGGTGGCACAACGCCACCCACGGTGTGCCGGGCGTCGCGCCCCACAACGAGGCGGTGGTGGCCTTCACGGCCCGCCAGCTGCTCGACGTCTTCTCGCCCTCCAACTCGCCCTTCACCAATCCCGAGGTGCTGCGCCGGGCGCGGGAGACGGGTGGGCTCAATTTCGTGCAGGGCGCGCGCAACCTTCTGGAGGATGCGGCGCGCAAGGCATCCGGCCAGCCGCCCATGGGCGCGGAGGCGTTTGAGCCGGGCCGCAACGTGGCGGTAACGCCGGGCGAGGTGATCTTCCGCAATCACCTCGTGGAGCTGATCCAGTATCGCGCAACCACCGCCACGGTCGCCGCCGAGCCGGTGCTGATCGTGCCGGCCTGGATCATGAAATATTACATCCTCGATCTCTCGCCCGAGAACTCGCTGATCCGCTACCTCGTGTCCAAGGGCCACACGGTGTTCTGCCTCTCCTGGCGCAACGTGACGGCGGAGGACCGCGACCTCGGCTTCGACGACTATCGCCGCGAGGGCGTGATGGCGGCGCTGGAGGCCATCAATGCGGTGGTGCCGGGCGAGAAGGTGCATGCGGTGGGCTATTGCCTCGGCGGCACGCTGCTCTCCATCACCGCCGGGGCCATGGCGCGCGATGACGACGACCGTCTCGCCTCCGTGACTCTGTTCGCGGCGCAGACCGATTTCTCCGAGGCGGGCGAGCTGCAATTGTTCGTGGACCCCGGCGAGCTCTACACGCTCGAAAGCATGATGTGGGACCAGGGCGTGCTCTCGTCCGGGCAGATGGCCGGGGCGTTCGAGATGCTGCGCTCCAACGATCTCGTCTGGTCGCGCCTCGTCCACGAATATCTGATGGGCGAGCGCACGCCCATGAACGACCTGATGGCCTGGAACGCCGATGCCACCCGCATGCCCTACCGCATGCATTCCCAGTATCTGCGCCAGCTCTTCCTCGACAACGACCTCGCCGCCGGCCGCTACAAGGTGGAGGGGCGCCCCGTCTCGCTGCAGGACATCGACGCTCCCCTGTTCGTGGTGGGGACCGAGCGGGACCACGTGGCGCCGTGGCGCTCGGTCTACAAGATCCACCAGCTGACCGACACGGACGTGACCTTCGTGCTGACCTCCGGCGGGCACAATGCCGGCATCGTCAGCGAGCCGGGCCACAAGCACCGGCATTTCCGCCTGCACGAGACCCGCCACGGCGACCACCATCTCGGCCCCGACCAGTGGGTGGAGGCGACACCGATAGAGGAGGGCTCGTGGTGGCCGGCGTGGGAGGCCTTCCTGTCCGCCCGCTCCACCCCCGGCCGCGCGCTGCCGCCCTTGGGCGCGCCCGGCTATCCCGTGCTCTGCCCGGCGCCGGGAACCTATGTGATGCAGCGCTGAGGGGGCAATGGCGGTTGCCTTGACCTCTCGATATTGCGCGTTAGCTTTGGCGTATGGCGGGTGCTTCGGCAGACGAGTGGTGGCGGCGAGCTGAAAGCGAGCTCGAATCCGCCAAAATTCTCAAATTCAGCGGTAAAGCAGCTGAAGCATATTTCCATGCGGGGCAGGCTATCGAATTTGGTCTTAAAGCGCTGTATCTTAAGCGAAACAATCTCGCGGAAATGCCTGCGGATCACAAGGGAGCGAACTGGCATAATTTGGCGATGTGTGCGACGGCCGCGCGCCTACATATCGATCTAAAGCAACCCGGTATTTCGAGAGACTTGCGTGCCGCGTGGCTCACTGTGAGAGATTGGAAAAGCAACGCTCGCTTCCCCGATATGAAGGTTCCGAAGCAGGAGCTTAATGACTTATTTGTCGCAGTGTGCAACGATCGAGACGGAGTCTGGCAATGGCTGCGCAGGATTTACCAATCGATCTGATTGACTCGGGAGCTGCCATTCTGGCAGCGACCGATGCGTTGGCGATGCAGGCTCAAGGTGCGATGTGGATCTTCGACCACTCGCTAAACGACTGGCGTTATTATCTCGTGACGTCGCTCGTTGACACGATTGGTCGTAGAAAAACTTATAAATTACTGATCGACATTTTTGAGAAGATTAGCGTTCCGGACTCCATGACAGTAGATGATGTGCATCTCGGCTCTCCGTCCGATCCGTTCTTTCGGATGATCAGCTCAATCGTCAGAGTGGACGGTGGAGGTCAAGTTGCATTTCAAAATTGCAACATTAATGGTATTCTTTTTGACGGAATTATCTATAGGGCGGTTAAATCTGTGCCTGACCAGAAAGAGGCTGAGCGCATTGAGAGAAAATTCTCAAAGCGCGTTAAAGATATGGTTCGTGCCTGAACCTAGTTGAGCGCTGAGCCTTAAGGCACCAGCACGGCCGCCCCTTCCAGCCGCCCGCCGCGCAAATCGTCCAGCGCGCGGTTGGCCTCGGAGAGGGGATAGGGCGTGACGTGGGTGGAAACGCCGGCCTTGGGCGCCAGCGCGAGGAATTCGTGGGCGTCGTCGCGGGTGAGGTTGGCGACGGAGAGGATCTTCCGCTCCTCCCACAGCCAGCGATAGGGGAAGGCCGGGATGTCGCTCATGTGGATGCCGCCGCACACCACGCGCCCGCCCTTGCGCACGGCTTTGAGCGCCTGCGGCACCAGCTCGCCCGCCGGTGCGAAGATGAGGGCGGCATCCAGCGGCTCCGGCGGCGGGGCATCCGAAGCGCCGGCATAGACGGCACCGAGCGTCCGCGCGAAGTCCTGCGCCCGCCTGTCGCCGGGGCGGGTGAAGGCGTAGATTTCGCGCCCCTGCCAGCGCGCCACCTGGGCGATGATGTGGGCGGCGGCGCCGAAGCCGTAGAGGCCGATGCGCTTGCCCTCGCCCGCCATCTTCAGCGTGCGCCAGCCGATGAGCCCGGCGCAGAGCAAGGGCGCCAGCGCGATGTCCTCGCCCGCCTCACCGAGGGGATAGACGAAGCGCGCATCGGCGACCGTATGGCTGGCGAAGCCGCCGTCGCGGGTGCAGCCGGTGAAGACCGGCGCATCGCACAGGTTTTCCGCGCCCTCTTCGCAATAGGAGCAGCAGCCGCAGGCGCGGCCGAGCCAGCCGACACCCACCCGCTCGCCGATCGTGAGATGAGAGACCCCGGCGCCCAGCGCCGCGACGCGCCCGACGATCTCATGGCCGGGGATGATGGGCAGCAGCGTCTGCGGCAGCTCGCCGTCCACCACATGCAGATCGGTGCGGCAGACGCCGCAGGCGCCGACCTTGATGAGCACCTCCCCCGGCCCCGGCACGGGATCGGGCCGCTCCTCGGCGACAAGGGGACCGCCGACCTCTTTCAGGATCATGGCGCGCATGAGGGGCCTCGCGATATCGCAGGCAGGCACCCTCTCATGCGGCGGGCGCGGGAGCCATGATCTCCCGCAACGGCAGGCGGCTCAGCTGCCGCCGATGAAGATGCCGGCCGCCAGCACCAGCGCGCCGCCGAGCACGATCTGGAAGACCGAGCGCCAGAAGGGCGTCTCCATGTAGCGGTTCTGGATGAAGGCGATGGCCCACAACTCGATGAAGACCACGATGATGGCGATGGCCGTCGCGGTCCAGAATTCCGGGATGATGTAGGGCAGAGCGTGGCCGAGGCCCCCCACCGCGGTCATGATGCCGGAGGAGAGGCCGCGCTTCAGTGGCGAGCCGCGGCCGGAGATGACGCCGTCATCGTGCAGCGCCTCGGTGAAGCCCATGGAGATGCCGGCGCCCACCGCCGCGGCCAGGCCGACGAGCAGGGTGGTGTGGGAATTCTGCGTGGCGAAGGCGGTGGCGAAGATGGGGGCCAGCGTCGAGACCGAGCCGTCCATCAGGCCCGCGAGGCCCGGCTGCACGAAGGTGAGCAGGAACTGCCGGCGGGCCTTCTCGTCCTCTTCCTTCTTCTTGTCGGCGGGCAGATAGCGGTCGGCGAGGTTGCCGGCGATCTCCTCGTGCTGCAGCTCTACCTGGTAGAGGCTTTCCAGGAGCTTGCGCGTGCCGGGATCGGACGTCTTCTCCTGCGCCTTCAGATAGAAGCTGGCGGACTCGTCCTCCATCCGCCCCACCTCGGCGCGGATGCGCTCGATGCCGAGGTTCACCACCGCCCACACCGGCCGGCGGCCGTAATAGCCGGCGATGCTCTCGCGGCGGATCAGCGGCACGGTGCCGCCGTAGCGCCGTTCATATTCGCGGGTGAGGCTGGTCTGGTGGCCGCGCTCCTGCGCCGCCATGCTCTCGAACACCTTGGCCGTGTCGGGATACTCGCTGCGCAGCGCCTCGGCATATTCCATGTAGATGCGCGCGTCGTCTTCCTCGGAGGAGACGGCGAGGGCGAGCACTTCCCGTTCCGAAAGGTCTGCAAATCGGCGGCGGCCGGAAAGGAACGACAACATGCCGGGTGACTCCTGTTTAGAACTCTTCTAACAATCTGGTGTGCGCGCGACAACAGCGACGGCAGTGCGACCAAAGCGCCGCACCGGGGGAGAGATGTCGGAGCCGGGCCAGATCCAGAGCGAGGCCGCCGCCGGGCGGAACCGGTACCTTCTGCTCGCCGCCGCCGTGCTGCCGCTGGCCGTGGGGCTGCTGCTCCAGCTGATGGGGATGAAGGCCGCCGCCTCGGCCGCCTTCGCCGTGGGCACCGTGCCGGTTCTGGCGGTGCTGCTTATTGACATCGCCCGTTCCCTGCGCGCGGGCCGGTTCGGGCTCGATGTGCTGGCCGCGCTCTCCATGGCCGCGGCTCTGGCCTTCGGCGAGCCTCTGGCCGGCAACGTGGTCGCGCTCATGTATGCGGGCGGCCAGCAGCTGGAGCGGTTCGCGGAAGGCCGTGCCCGACGGGAGATGACCGCCCTTGCCGCCCGCGCCCCGCGCGATGCGGTGCTGCATCTCGATGGCGGGCTGGTGATCGTGGCGGCGGTGGATCTGGTGGCCGGCGACCGTGTGCTGGTGCGCTCCGGCGATACCGTGCCCGCCGACGGCGCGGTCATTGGCGGCCCGGCGGTCCTCGACCTCTCCTCCCTGACCGGCGAGACACGGCCGGCCCGGCTGGAGGATGGCGAGGAGGCGCCCTCCGGCGCGGTGAATGCCGGCGATGCCTTCGATCTCGCCATCGTCAGGCCGGCGGCGGAAAGCACCTATGCGGGCATCGTGCGCCTCGTGGAGGAGGCCGCGTCCAGCCGCGCGCCCATGGTACGCCTCGCCGATCGCTACGCGCTCGCCTTCCTTCTCGTCTCGTTGGCCCTCGCCATCGGCGCCGCGGTGCTGGCGCACGATCCGCGCCGGGCGCTGGCGGTGCTGGTGGTGGCGACGCCCTGTCCGCTCATTCTCGCCGTGCCGGTGGCGCTCATGGCCGGCCTGTCGCGGGCGGCCAAGCGCGGCGTCCTGGTGAAGAGCGGCGGCGCGCTGGAGAAGCTCGCCCGCGTCCGTGCTTTGGTGGTGGACAAGACCGGCACCCTCACCCACGGGCGGGCCGAGCTGGAGGAGGTGCGCACCGCGCCGGAGTTCGAGCCGGACGACGTGCTGCGCCTTGCTGCCTCCCTCGATCAGGCCTCGAGCCATGTGGTGGCGCAGGCGCTGGTCGGCGCCGCGCAGGGCAGTGGCCTTGCGCTCTCGCCGCCCCTCGGGGTGAAGGAGGATGGCGGCGCGGGGCTTGAGGGATGGGTCGAGGGCCGGGCGGTCGCGGTGGGCGGCACGGCCTATGTGGCCGCCCGCGCGTCCGGAGACTGGAGCGAACTCAGGGCGCAACTGCCCCCCGCGAGCGCAGTGGTGGCGGTGGCCGTGGATGGCCGGCCGGCGGGGCTGCTGCTGTTCGCCGATCCCGTGCGCGATGATGCCCCGGAGATGATCGCCGCGCTGCGCCGGGGCGGCGTCACCTATGTGGCGCTGGCCTCGGGCGATCGGGAAGAGGCGGTGGATGCGGTCGGGCTGGCCCTCGGCCTCGATGCCTGGACGGGAGAGCTGACGCCGCAGGGCAAGATCGAGCACATCGCCTTGGCGCGGGGGACGGTCAATGGCGGCGGCGTGATGATGGTGGGCGACGGCGTGAACGATGCTCCCGCCCTCGCCGCCGCCGACATCGGCGTCGCGCTGGGCGCGCGCGGGGCGGCGGCTTCGGCGGAGGTGGCCGATGCGGTGCTGCTCGTGGACCGGCTCGACCGCCTCGCCGAGGCCATGGCCATCGCCCGCCGCTCGCTCGCCATCGCGCGGCAGAGCGTGCGCTGGGGCATCGGCCTGTCGCTCGTGGGCATGGTGGCGGCGGCGTTCGGCTATCTCCAGCCGGTGCAGGGGGCGCTGCTGCAGGAGGCCATCGACGTGGTGGTCATCCTCAACGCTCTGCGCGTGCTCATTCCGGGACCGGGCGAGGGCGCGGACTGAGCCCTATGCGGCGGCCTGAACCTGCCGCCGGCGCCAGAACGGCGCCTCAGGCCAGCGCGCCTCCGTTGCATAGAAGGCCGCGCGCAGCCGCACGCCGGCGGTGAAGCGGGCGAACACGCGGTCCTGATACATGCGCAGCGCGCCGTCATCCCCCGCCAGCGCCCCGGCGATGGCGTCGGCGGCGGCGATGCCATCCTCCAGCGCCCGGGTCAGGCCCTGCGAGAGCAGGGGATCGAGGCAGGCGGCGGCATCGCCCACGGCGAGCCATCCGGGTCCGGCGACGGCGCTGAGGATGGCCGTGGGCGCGATGGCGATGCGCGGCGGCGCCTCCGCATCCTCCGGGCGGCCGGACGATATCTCGGGACCGATGAGGCGCGTGCCGGCGAGGGCGGCGCGGAAGGCGGCGGCATCGGCGAAGCGCGCGCCGGTGTCCGGATCGGTGGCGAGGCCCAACACCGCCCGTCCGCCGGGAATGCGGCTCGCATACCACCAGCCGTCCGGCGCGGCTTCCAGGAAGGTGCGGGCGGGCACCGCCTCGGGCTCTGTGAGAGCGAGAAAGGTCCAGTGGAAGGCGATGGCATCCACGCTGTTGCGCGCCACCTTGAGGCTGCGGAGTGCCGCCGCGCGCACGCCGCTGGCGTCCACCACCAGCCCGGCGGTGATCTCGAAGGGACCATCCGCGCCCTCGAAGCGGAGGCGGTGGCCCGCCCCCTCCGGCGACATCGCCCGCAGGCGGCCGGAATGGAGTGGGACGCCTGCAGCCTGCGCCTCGGCCCTCAAATCGGCATCGAAGCCGGCGCGGTCGAGATGCCAGCCGCCGCCGAACGGATTGGCGAAGCCGTCACTGTGGTGGGGCTCCGCCTTGCCCCACACGGCGGTCGATCCCAGCGCCGGCAGGTGGCCGCGCGCGACGAAGCGGTCCATGAGGCCGAGGCGGGAGAGCAGCGGCAGGGCGGCGCCGGGAATGGTCTCGCCGATGCGCGGGCCATCCCCCGCGCCGGCCTCGAACAGCGTGACATCGCCGATGCCGTGCCGCGCCAGCGCGATCGCCGTGGCGCAGCCGGCCGGGCCGGCGCCGACGATGGCGACGCCCACGCGATTTGCAATCGGGTTGCTCACGGCGCCGGTGGGTTGTTGAAGGTGGGCCAGGGGGCGACCATCTGGCTCGTGTCATTCTCGAAGAAGCAGGCGACTTCGAGGAAGGGATCCTCAGGCGCGGCGGGGCGGGCGTCCGGGTTGATCCGGCTCGCCTGCACTACGAAGCCGACCTTGTGCCAGTTGACGAGGAAATCCGCCGCCCGCTGGAAGCGCCCGGCATTGGCCGGATAGATGGTGGTTGTCCCTGCGCCGCGCACGGCGAAGAGCTGGCGCCCCGGCACCCAGCCGGTGGCGGGATCGAAGCGCGCCAGCCCCTGCGGATACACCACCACCGGCCGCTCGGCGGGCCACGACCAGTAGAGCGTCTGGTCGGTATTGGAGGGGCTCTCCGGCGGGTGGGAGGCGCAGTGGTTGTAGTCCGTGTGCCAGGGCGCGGCCATGAACTTGGAGAAGTCGCCCGGCTCCAGCGGGATGGGGCGCAGGGGGATATAGCCCACCGTGAGGAACGCCCGGTCGGCACGGGCCTTCGTATAGTCGAGCGGGGCGGCGTTGATGCGGAACGGGCCGCCCGGCGTGTTCGCCCAGTCCTGGACGAACAGGTTGCGGTCGCGCACCGGATAGGACACCTCGATGCCCGGGCTGAAGCGTCCGCCGAGGCAATTGGCCAGCGCCACCCGGTCCATCTCCTCGCCGTCGCCCAGCTTCAGGCGCCGCTCGGGGGTGAACACGCCTTTGTGCCACTGGCGCAGCAGGTAATACTGCGTGGGCGTGAGGGTGAGGAACGGCCGGTCCGTGTCGCCCAGCGCCAGCGGCATCATGGGCGTGCCCGCGGCGAGGCTCTTGGGATTGTCGGGATTGCGGATCAGGCCGTCGAAATCCGGGATCTTGTCGGTGGGCCGGTCGGCCGGGGTGATGGCACCGATGCGGTTGTGGGCGGCGATGGCGGGTGCCGGCAGATTGGTGTTCCAGCGCTGGAGCATCACCGCATGGAACAGCGGGCGGGCATCGTCCGCGAAGGAGGCGGCAAAGCGCGGGCTGAACGTGCCGTCAGCATAGAGAGACGGCTCCAGCGCCAGCTGGCGAACGAAGGTGTCGTAGACCTCGTCCCAGGCGGTGACGACATTGCGCGTCTGCGGCGCGAAGCCCGGATCGCCGCACATCACCCAGGCCGGGGCGGCCATGAGCGAGGAGCCATCCTCGAAGATGATGCGCGCCGAGACCGGCCCGTCGCCGATATCGTCGAACCAGCTGGTGTTCTCCGCCCCGCTGCGCTCGTTGACGTTCGGCGGACCCTTGGGGGTGGATATGCCCACCGTCGCGCCGAAGCCGCCGGCGAGGATGAGGCGGCCCGTGCCCGCCTCCACCCGCATGTCGCCGAGCCGGGTGAGGGGATCGGCCGGCACATGCAGGGTGAAATGGTCCCCGGGGAAGCTCACGGGATAATCGGGCAGCGTCCGCACCGGCGTCGCGCCCTCGCCGAGGCAGCTCGCGGGCGTCGCGCGGTCGAAGATGGAGATACGGCCCTGATCGGCGCGGGCGGAAAGGGCGCGCGGGCCGGGATCGATGACGAGGCGCTTGAGGCGCTCGGGGCTGTCGAGGGGGCCGTCGTGCGGGCGGCGGATGGGCATCAGCCGGCCATCGGCGAAGCCGGCTAGGGCGGGGAAGTGGCCCGGCGTGTCCTCCATGGAGAAGCAGTTCAGCTTCTTGTTGGCGAGGTGCGCCTGCCAGACGATGTCAGCGACGCGCTTGCCGCCGATGACCGCGCCGAGCGTGACCTCGGTGCTCTCGCCGGTGGGCCAGCCCGTGCGGGTATAGGCATAGATGCGGAAGCGCGCGGCCTGCCGCTTGAGCCGGCCCTGTCCATCGCGGAAGCCGTCTGCGGTGATGGGTTGGCCGGTCGCGGCATCGAGGGGGAGCCCGCCCCACAGCCCCGCGCCGGACGGGGGCAGCTCGCCGGCTGCGGTCTCGGGGGCGAGGTAATAGTCCGGGCTGTTGCCGACACGCGCGATGCCGATGGCGGGATGGATGCGCAGCACCGGGGCGGGGGCATCATCGGCCGCCGCAAGGCCGGAGGTGGCGGCGAGCAGCGTGGAGCCCGCAGCGCCTTTCAGAAGGTCCCGACGATCCATGATTCCGCCCCCGAAGCGAGACGGAGTGTGTCCGTTTAAATGTCTGGCGCAAAGCGCAAAATGCGCCTCGCGCCAGAGGTATTTCAGCCCTTTAGGCGATCCCTATTCCGAGATCTTGCGGGCGCGGCTGCCCAGCGTGCGCAGGCGCAGCGCGTTGAGCTTGATGAAGCCGGCGGCGTCGCGGTGGTCGTAGGCGACGGCGCCTTCCTCGAACGTGACCAGCTCCTGGTTGTAGAGCGAGTAGGGGCTCTTGCGGCCGACCACGGTGGCGTTGCCCTTGTAGAGCTTCACCGTCACCTCGCCGGTCACATAGGCCTGCGAGTGGTCGATGGCCGCCTGCAGCATCTCGCGCTCGGGAGAGAACCAGAAGCCGTTATAGATGAGCTCCGCATAGCGGGGCATCAGCTCGTCCTTGAGGTGCGCCGCGCCGCGGTCCAGCGTGATGCTCTCGATGCCGCGGTGGGCCGCCAAAAGGATGGTGCCGCCGGGGGTCTCGTAGATGCCGCGGCTCTTCATGCCGACGAAGCGGTTTTCCACGAGGTCGAGGCGGCCGATGCCGTTGGCCTTGCCCAGCTCGTTCAGCTTGGTGAGCAGGGTCGCGGGGGAGAGCGCCTCGCCGTTGATGGCCACCGCGTCGCCCTTGTCGAAGGCGATGGTGATGAGGGTCGCCTCGTCGGGGGCTTCCTCCGGCGAGATGGTGCGCTGATAGACATATTCCGGCGCGTCGTCGGCCGGGTCTTCCAGCACCTTGCCCTCGGAAGAGGAGTGCAGGAGGTTCGCGTCCACCGAGAAGGGCGCCTCGCCGCGCTTGTCCTTGGCGATCGGGATCTGGTGCGCCTCGGCGAACTCCAAGAGGCGGGTGCGGGAGGTCAGGTCCCACTCGCGCCAGGGGGCGATGACGGTGATGTCCGGCTCGAGGGCGTAATAGCCCAGCTCGAAGCGCACCTGGTCGTTGCCCTTGCCGGTGGCACCGTGGGCGACCGCGTCGGCGCCCATCTTGCGGGCGATCTCGATCTGCTTCTTGGCGATCAGCGGGCGGGCGATGGAGGTGCCGAGCAGGTACAGGCCCTCATACACCGCATTGGCGCGGAACATGGGGAAAACGTAGTCCCGCACGAATTCCTCGCGCACGTCCTCGATGAAGATGTTCTCGGGCTTGATGCCGAGCAGCTCCGCCTTCTTGCGCGCCGGCTCCAGCTCCTCGCCCTGGCCGAGGTCGGCGGTGAAGGTGATGACCTCGCAATTATAGGTGGTCTGGAGCCACTTCAGGATGACCGAGGTGTCGAGCCCGCCGGAATAGGCCAGCACCACCTTCTTCACGTCACGCGCCATCACGTCTCTCGGCTGTTTGGGGAAAATCGGCGCGGACTATAGGCGCGCGGGGCGGCGTGGCAAGCCGTCTCGGTCAAGGATCGGCTCAGGCCCGGCCGGCAAGCCGGTGGATGCCCGCCTTCAGGGCGAGGCCGGCATTGCCGATGGCGTCTTCTAAAGAGGCATCGGTTGGGCTGCGCGCCCGGTCGTAGAGCCAGAGCCGCATGCCGACGATGAGCAGGATGACCAGCACGCCGGAAAACACCACATCGGTGAAGAAGTGCCCGCCGAAGGCGATGCGCAACCCGCCGGCCAGCGCGCCGAAGGAGACCGCAGCCACCATCGCCACCGCGCCCGCCGGGCCCGACACGAGGCTCGCCGGCGCCACCAGCCAGAAGCCGAGGGAGCCTTCGCCGGAGACGAAGGAGCAATTGGTGGGGCAGGTGCCGTCGGTGGCATACCAGGGGCGGAAGGTGTCCTTGCCGCCGAAGGTATTCACATGCACCGGGCGCGGCCGGCCCCAATGCTCCTTGAGGATGCCGTTGACGATGAGGCCCGGCCCCAGCGCCATGGTGACGGCGAGCAGCACCGCCGCCCGCGCCGCCATGAACATTTTACCCCGGGGAAAAATGAATTTGAGGATGATGGCGGCGAAGGCCGGGCCGGCGAAGACCCAGGGCAGCCAGTTGGCGAGGGTGCGGATATTGGCCGCCCAGCCGAGGCCGGCGACGCCGAAATTGCGCCGGCTGGCGTTCCAGAACAGGCTGGAGATGGCCATGTCCCACTCGGGGAACACCGTGAACAGGATCGCCACCGCGGCCCCGGTCACCAGCGCGAAGAACAGCACCCACTTCACCGTGTCGCCAGCTCCGATCCGGGATTGATCCAGCCTGTTGATCCAGACCCTTGCACGCGGGGCTTCCCCCGCCGCACTCTTCCGCCGCGATGTACAGGCCGGAGGAGCCCATGGCCAGCGGCACCCTCGATTTCTATTACGAGTTCGCCTCGCCCTATTCCTATCTCGCCGCCTGCCGCATCGCCGCTTTGGCCGAGCTTGCGGACGTGCGGGTGAACTGGAAGCCGTTCCTGCTCGGCCCCATCTTCGCCGCGCAGGGCTACACAAGCTCGCCGTTCAACGTCTATCCCCTGAAGGGCGCGCATATGTGGCGGGATCTCGACCGCCTCGCCGCCGCCCAGCGCCTGCCGCCCATCACCAAGCCCGCGACCTTTCCGGCCAACGGCCTTCTGGCCGCGCGGGTGGCGATCCACCTCAACGATGCCTGCCGGCCGTCCTTCACCCGCGCTCTGTTCTCCGCCGAATTCGCGCAGGGCCGCGATATTTCGGACCGGGAGACCATCCGTCAGGTGCTCGCCGGCCTCGGCCATTTCTGGGACGAGGTGATCTCCGACGCCGAGTCCGAGGTGAACAAGGCGCGCCTGCGCGCCCAGACCGAGGAGGCGCAGGCCCGCGGCGTGTTCGGCGCCCCCACCTTCTTCACGGCGGACGGCGAGCTGTTCTGGGGCAACGACCGGCTGGAAATGGCGCTGCAGCACGCCCGGAGCCTCGCCCGGGCGGCGTGAGGGGCGACCATCTGCCCAGGCGGCGATCTGCCGGAGCCGCATCCCGGAATGCGGTCCAACGCGGCTGCCCCTTTTCGGCCCGGACTTGGCGGTACGGCGTTCGTCTTCGATGAGCATGCCGTGCGTCAGCATCAAGGGGGAGCGGTGGACGTTGTATTTCTGGACGGTGGTCTGAATGCCCGCGGCGGGCATAGCTACAGCCTGGTCAAGAAGGTGGGGGCCGCGGTCGCGGCGCGCGGCCATCGCGTGCGGATCTTCGGCATGCGGACCATGGACCGGGAGATCGCGGACGAACTCGGTGCCGTCCCCCATTTCAGCGCATCGCTTTATGACAGCGTCCAGCCGACGCCGTGGGAACTGGCCAGGCACCGCTTCGGGGGTGCGCTGCGCCTGCAACGCGCCCGCTCCCACCTTCTGCGGGAGCGGATCAGCGCGGAACGGCTCAATGCCGGCTTCCGCGCTGATCTGGAGGCCCTGCCTGCCGGGGTGCTGGCGCGGGGAACCCTCGTGGTCCTCCCCAATGTCATGCAGAACCAGATCATGGGCGTCGTCCAGGCGCTGAGCGCGCTGCCGGAGGCCGGGCGCCCCCGCGTCGTCTGCCAATTGATGTTCGCGCCCGACTGGATTCCCTGGCGACGGTCCGGCCAGCTGGGACCGGGCATTTACGCGCAGGCGTTCGCGCTGGCGCGCCCTTTGATGGGCCGCTGCCTCGTCTTCGGAACGGAAAATGCTGCCATCGCCGCTCTCTATCGCGACGGCTACGGCATCGAGCCCATCCGCCTGCCGGTTCCGTTCGGCAACGTGGAGCGGGCGCGGCCGGTGCCGGAGCGACCGGTGTTCGGCTTCCTGGGCGTTTCCAAGAACGACAAGGGGTTTCATCTCCTGCCCGACGCCATCCGGCTGTGCCGGGAGCAGGGGCTCGCGGGGGATTTCGTGGTTCAGGTGCAGCGGGACGGGCACGAGGCTGAAACGGCGGCGGCCGAACAGGCACTGCGCGCGCTCCCTTATGTGCGCCTCATCGACCGGGTTCTGACGGACGAGGACTTCGCCGCCGAAACCCGCAAGGTGGATGCCATGCTGCTGCCCTATGACCCGCAGGTGTTCGGCATGCGCGGCTCGGGCATCTTCACCCAGTCCGCCGCCGCCGGCCGGCCGGTGGTCGCCTCGGCCGGGACCTACGCCGCCGCCTCGATCGCCAGCGGCGATGCGGAGGGAGAGGTGTTCGCCCCTTACGACGCCGCCGCTTTCGCGGCCGCCATCCTCAGGCTGGCCGGCCGGCTGGAGGACAGCCATGCGCGCGCCGCAGGTCTCGCCGACCGGTTCGCGCACGCGACCAGCGCGGAGGCCTATGCGGATGCGCTGCTGGCGCAGGCAGGTGCTCCGTCCGCCTGACCAGGCCGGGCCGGGGGCCTGCGGGCGGGGTGCGGCGCTTTTTGTCGTCGCGCGTCGCCGGGCCTGTCGCAATGCCGCTCCGCTCTGATATATGCGCGTCACACACAAGCGACGAAACCGCGACGAAGGCTTTCCCCATGGCGAATGTCACTGCTTTCCCGGACAAGGCTACCATCGCCGAGCAGACGGCGCGGATGCTGCTCGAGGTCGAGGCGGTGCGCTTTTCCTCCGGCGAGCCCTTCATCTTCACCTCGGGCTGGGCGAGCCCGGTCTATATCGACTGCCGCCGCCTCATCTCCTTCCCGCGGGTGCGCCAGACGCTGGTGGATTTCGGCATCTCCACCATCTACCGCGAGATCGGCTACGAGCAGTTCGACACGGTGGCGGGCGGCGAGACGGCGGGCATTCCCTTTGCCGCCTGGGTCGCCGACCGGATGATGCTGCCCATGCAGTATGTGCGCAAGAAGCCCAAGGGCTTCGGCCGCAACGCCCAGATCGAGGGCCACCTCGCCCCCGGCGAGCGGGTGCTCCTGGTCGAGGACCTGACCACCGACGGCAAGAGCAAGGTCAATTTCGTCAATGCCTTGCGTGAGGCCGGGGCGGAGTGCCAGCACTGCTTCGTGTTCTTCTATTACGACATCTTCTCCGAGGCGGCGGGCATCCTGGACAGCGCCGGCCTCAGCCTCCACCGCCTCGCCACCTGGTGGGACGTGCTGGCGCAGGTGAAGAAGATGAACCGCTTCGAATCGAAGCAGGTGGCCGAGATCGAATCGTTCCTCAACGACCCGCACAGCTGGTCCAAGGCCCACGGCGGCACCGCCACCACCGGCGAGTGACGCCCTAAATGGACCTCTACGCCCTCGTTCGGCCCTTTCTCGGGCTGGTGACCCCCGAGCGGGCGCACGGCTATGCCGTCCGCGCCCTTGCGAAGGGGCTGATGCCGGACCTCTCCGGCCATGACGACCCGGTGCTCGCGACCCGCGTGTGGGGCCTCGACTTCCCCAATCCCGTGGGCCTCGCCGCCGGCTTCGACAAGCATTGCGAGGTGGCGGACGGCCTGCTCAAGATGGGCTTCGGCTTCGCCGAGATGGGCACGGTCACGCCGCGCCCGCAGCCCGGCAACCCGCAGCCGCGCCTGTTCCGGCTGGAGGAGGACGAGGCGGTCATCAACCGCTTCGGCTTCAACAGCGAGGGCCTTGCCCCCTTCGTCTACCGGCTGGCCAAGCGCCGCTCGGCGGGCGGCAAGGGCATTCTCGGCGCCAATGTGGGGAAGAACAAGGAGAGCGAGGACACGCTGGAGGACTACGCCGCCGGCGTTTCCGCCACCTGCCGGCTCGCCGATTATATCGTGTGCAACATCTCCTCCCCCAACACGCCGGGCCTGCGCGCCCTGCAGGCGCGGGCGGAGATGGAGGCGCTGCTCGCCCATCTCGTCGGCGTGCGCAACGCCTCGGTGCCTGACCCTGCGGAACGCCCGCCGTTGCTGGTGAAGGTGGCGCCCGACCTCGACGACGCCGGCCTCGCCGATGTGGCCGATGTGGCGCTGGAGACCGGGATCGACGGCATCATCATGGGCAACACCACCCTGTCGCGCCCGGCGAGCCTGCACAGCGCGCACAAGGGTGAGGCCGGCGGCCTCTCCGGCAAGCCGCTGATGACGCTCTCCACCGAGCGGCTCGGGGCGCTCTACCGCCTGGTGGGTGGTCGCCTGCCGCTGGTCGGCTCCGGCGGCATCAGCTCGGGCGCGGACGCCTATGCCAAGATCCGGGCCGGGGCGAGCCTGGTGCAGCTCTATTCGGCGCTGGTGTTCCACGGCCCCGGCCTCGTCGGCCGCATCAAGACGGACCTCGCCGCCCGCCTCAAGGCCGACGGCTTCGCCCACGTGTCGGACGCGGTGGGCGCGGACGTCCGCTGATCGCGATCCGGCGGCGTGTCGCGCTTGACCGCGGCGGCTACTCTGTTACCCCTGATGCTCCTTCCTCCTCACGGTAGGGCATCATGGCCGGGCTGGATCGACGCGCCTTCCTCTCTCTCCTCGGCGCGGCGGCGCTACTCCCGGCCGCAAAGCCGGCGCTGGCGCGGCCGGCGGTGTTTCCGCCGGCGGACCGGGAGCTGATGGTTCCGGTGAAGGGCGGGCGCCTCTATGTGCGCACCAACGGGGTGAGCGCGAACGGCAGGCTGCCGGTGCTGCTCCTCCATGGCGGGCCGGGCGGGATGCATTCCACCTTCCACGACCCGCTGGAGCTCGCCGACGAGCGCATGGTGGTGCTCTACGACCAGCTCGACAGCGGCCGCTCCGACCACCCCGACGATCCCGCCAACTGGACCGTCGCCCGCTTCGCCGACGAGATCGACGCCATCGCCGCCGCTCTGGGCCTCAGGCGTTTCCATGTGCTGGGGCACAGCTGGGGCGCCACCATCGCGCTGGAATGGGCGGCGCGGCGTCCCCCGACGCTGGCCGGGCTGGTGCTGGCGAGCCCCTTCGTCTCCGGCAAAAGCTGGATCGCCGATGTCGCCGCCCGCCGCGGGGCGCTGCCGGCGGACGTGCAGGCGGTGATCGACGCCTGCGAAGGCAGCGCCCCGCCGCCGCAGGCCACCTGCGATGCCGCCGCCGGCGCTTTCTACGCCGCCTTCAACCGGCGCGAGCCGCTGCCGGCCATGCGCAAGGCCTATGAGGCGGCGCAGAACCTCAAGCTCAACGAAAAGCTCTATGTGGCCATGAACGGCGCCGGCGAGTTCACCCAGACCGGCACCCTCAAGGATTACGATGGGGAACCCTTGCTGGCGCGGCTCGATGGCGCGCGGACGCTCTTCGTCATCGGCCAGTATGACGAGACGCGCATCGCGACCGTCGCGGCCTTTGCCGAGCAGGTGCCCGGCGCCGAGTTCGCGGTGATCCCCGGCGCCGCCCACGGCATCTTCAACGACCGCCCCGACGAGTCGGTGGCAGTCGTCCGCGGCTTTCTGCGGCGACAGGATGCCTTGGCGCAGAAGGATGCGCCGGCGTCCCAGCCCGCCAAGCCCTGAAACCCGTGAAGCCCTGATGCCGGCTCAGGCCGACGGCGGCGCGGGGGGCGCGGGCGTCACCGGCGGGCGGGGAGCGGGCCGTTCGGAGGCGAGCAGGTCGCGAATCTCCATCAGCAGCGCCTCGGTCTTGGTGGGTGCGGCCGGCGGCTTGCCGGCTTCGGCCCGGCGCAAGGCGTTGATGCCGCGCACCACGAGGAAGAGAACGCCCGCCACGATGATGAAATTGATGGCGATGGTGATGAATGATCCGTACGCCAGTACCGCACCCTGCTTCTTGGCGTCGGCGAGGTTGGCGGCGGTGACCGACTTGGAGAGCGGAACGAAATAGTTCGAGAAGTCGAGCCCGCCCGTGACGGCACCGATGATCGGCATGAACACGTCGCCCACCAGCGAGGTGACGATATTGCCGAAGGCGGCGCCGATGATGACGCCCACCGCCAGGTCCACCACGTTGCCGCGGACCGCGAACTCCTTGAACTCCTTGAGAATCGGCATTGCGTACTCCCGCCCGATGTCGCGACCGGGGCGCCGACGCGCCCCACCCTTTGGCGATACCATAGCCCAGCGCCCCAAGGGCAACGCCCGAGTTGCCGATCCGGTTCGCCGGGCGCGGCCGGATATCGCGCGCATCGTGCCACCCGTGACGCTTTCATGACTTTGAGCGCGCCCTTGCCTATGTTAGGGAGTGCCCGCCACCGATGGCGGGGGCGGCCCTTGCGGGCTCATCAACAGCAACCCTCGGCTGCCCTTGCGGGTGGTGCAGAGGCGGCAAATGGCGACACTGGCAAGAATGGCGGACCGGCAGACCAGCTTCGATTATGAGGATCTCCTCGCGTGCGGACGTGGCGAGCTGTTCGGGGCCGGAAACGCGCAATTGCCGCTGCCGCCCATGCTGATGTTCGACCGGATCACCGAAATCTCGGAGACGGGCGGCGAGTTCGGTAAGGGCATGGTGCGCGCCGAGCTGGACGTGAACCCCGACCTCTGGTTCTTCGCCTGCCACTTCAAGGGCGATCCCGTGATGCCCGGCTGCCTCGGCCTTGACGCCATGTGGCAGCTCGTGGGCTTCCACCTCGGCTGGCTCGGCTCGTCCGGCCGCGGCCGGGCGCTGGGCCTCGGCGAACTGAAATTTTCCGGCCAGGTTCTGCCGGGCGTGAAGAAGGTGGTCTACGGCATCGAGTTCAAGCGCGTCATGCGCTCCAAGCTCGTGCTCGGGATCGCCGACGGCTGGCTGGCGGCGGATGGCGAGGTGATCTACCGCGCCAAGGATCTGAAGGTGGGCCTGTTCCAGGCCGAGACGGCACCCCAGCCCGCAGGCGCCGCGAGCGCCTGACAAGGCCTCGCCACGATCTGCGGCGACACTGGGTGCACTCCAATGGGGATTTGACATGCGGCGCGTCGTCGTCACCGGGATGGGCATTGTCTCGTCCATCGGCAACAACACGCAGGAGGTTCTTGCCAGCCTGCGCGAAGCCAAGAGCGGTATTTCCTTCGCCGAGGACTATTCCCGGCTCGGATTCCGCTCCCAGGTGCACGGTGCGCCGACCCTGAATGCGGAAGAGGTGGTTGACCGCCGCGCCATGCGTTTCCACGGCGGCGGTACCGCGTGGAATCACGTGGCCATGGAGCAGGCCATCCGCGATTCGGGCCTTGAGCCGAACGAGGTCTCCAACATCCGCACCGGCCTGGTGATGGGCTCCGGCGGCTCCTCCACCAAGACCATCGTGGATTCGGCCGACATCACCCGCGAGAAGGGGCCGAAGCGCGTCGGCCCGTTCGCGGTGCCCAAGGCCATGGGCTCCACCGCCTCGGCGACGCTCTCCACCTGGTTCAAGATCAAGGGCCTGAGCTATTCCATCTCGGCCGCCTGCGCGACCACCAACATCTGCATCGGCAACGCCTACGAGCTGATCCAGTACGGCAAGCAGGACATCATCTTCGCCGGCGGCTGCGAGGACCTGCACTGGACCCTCTCCGTGCTGTTCGACGGCATGGGCGCCATGTCCTCCAACTTTAACGACCGCCCAGCGGTGGCCTCCCGCGCCTATGACAAGAACCGCGACGGCTTCGTCATCTCCGGCGGCGCCGGCGTTCTTGTTCTGGAAGAGCTGGAGCACGCCAAGGCCCGTGGCGCCCGCATCTATGGCGAAATCGCCGGCTATGGCGCGACCTCCGACGGCGTGGACATGGTGGCCCCCTCGGGCGAAGGCGCGGAGCGCGCCATGAAGCTCGCCATCTCCGGCATCAAGGCGCCCATCGACTACATCAACCCCCACGCCACCTCGACGCCCATCGGCGATCTCAAGGAGATCGAGGCGATCCGTGCCGTGTTCGGCGACAAGTGCCCGCCCATCTCGGCCACCAAGTCGCTCACCGGCCACTCGCAGGGCGCCACCGGCGTGCACGAGGCGATTTATTCCATCCTCATGATGCAGAACGGCTTCATCGCCGAGAGCGCCAACATCGAGGAGATCGACCCGGCCTTCGCCGACATGCCCATCGTGCGCAAGCGGGTGGACAACGTGACGCTCGGCCATGTGCTGTCGAACGGCTTCGGCTTCGGCGGCACCAATGCCAGCCTCGTCATCAAGCACGTCGACGCCTGAAGCGGATGGACGCCTGCTGCTCCGATAGGGCGGCGTTCAGGATTGGTCATCAATGGTGAGCCGGCGCCGGCCGAAACGCGATGGCGTGGCCGGGCGCCGTCTGCTATCGGCGTCTCAGGCGCGAGAGGGTAGGTTATGCAGGACCTGATGAAGGGCAAGCGCGGCCTGGTGATGGGTGTCGCCAACGATCATTCCATCGCCTGGGGCATTGCCAAGGCGCTGGCGGGTCAGGGCGCGGAACTCGCCTTCACCTACCAGGGCGAGCAGGTGGCCAAGCGCGTGAAGCCGCTGGCGCAGAGCGTCGGCTCCTCCCTCCTGCTGCCGTGCGACGTGGAAGACCTCGCCAGCGTGGACGCGGTGTTCGCCGCGCTGAAGGAGAGCTGGGGCAGCCTGGACTTCCTGGTCCACGCCGTCGCCTTCTCCGACAAGTCGGAGCTGAAGGGCCGCTACGCCGACACCAGCCGGGAGAACTTCTCCCGCACCATGGTGATCTCCTGCTTCTCCTTCACCGAGATCGCCAAGCGCGCCGCCGCGCTGATGACCGAGGGCGGCTCGCTCATCACCCTCACCTATGGCGGCTCCACCCGCGTCATGCCCAATTACAACGTGATGGGCGTGGCCAAGGCGGCGCTTGAGGCCTCCGTGCGCTATCTGGCGGCGGATTTCGGCCCCGTGGGCATCCGCGTCAACGCCATCTCCGCCGGCCCGGTGCGCACGCTGGCGGGCGCCGGCATTGCCGACGCGCGGGTGATGTTCAACTACCAGAAGCGCCACGCTCCCCTGCGCCGCACGGTCAGCATCGAGGAGGTGGGCGGCTCGGCCCTCTATCTCCTCTCGGACCTCTCCGCGGGCGTCACCGGCGAGGTGCATTTCGTCGATTCCGGCTACAACATCATCTCCATGCCGCACCCCGACGTGCTGAAGGCGCAGGAGGATGCGGAAGCGCAGGCCGCCTCCGAGGTGCCGACCAAGGCGGCCGAATAGGGCCGGCGGGCATGGGCGCCCGGGCCGAGCAGCTTTGCCGTCCGCTGACCCGCCGGGGGCTTCTGGCCGCCGGTGCCGGCCTCCTTGCCGCAGCGGCATCCCCCGCCTTCGCCGATCCCCTCACCCCCGACGCGCGCAAGCTGCTCGACGCCATGCCCGGCAAGGCCGTGCTGGGCGCGCAGAAGACCAAGCCCCTCGTTACCGAGCTGGTGGATTTCAACGCCCCGGACTGGCGCCGCTCCGCCTTCGACATGCGCGAGCTGCTCGCCGGCGATGCCAAGCTCGCTTATGCCATCGTGCAGACGCCGCGCGTGGACGTGGGCTCCATCGAGGCGGCGCGGGTGGCGCTGGCCGTGCTCGCCATGCAGCCGGCCAAGTTCGGCGACTTCTACCTCGCGCTTGCGGCGACCAGCGGCGACATCGACGGGGTGAAGGCGCTCAACGTGGTGCGCAGCGAGGGGCTCGACCACTACAAGGTGTTTCGCGCCGCCAACCAGCCGGATATCACCGACATCCTCACCAAGGGGGTGGCGCTCGCCGCCGCGCTCCGGGTGCTCGATACGCCGGCCTATGTGATCGGGGCGGACGTCGTCTCCGGCTATGCCGACCTTGCCCGCAAGCGGACGCTGGTCGCCGCGCGGTTTTAGAGCGGGCGGGCGCCGGCCCGCGATTTTCTCCCTTTACGCTGCAAAGCCGGCGTCGTATCGGGCGAACATTCGGTCGCCTGCGTCGATAATCCAGCAATATTCAGACGGGAGTGCAGGCTGGGGGGAAGCCATGGAGGCGTGGCAGGTCGCGATACTGGTCTTCTTGGCGCTCGAATGCGGCGCGCTGTTCGGCATGGGCTCGCAGCGCTGGCTCAAGGCCCATCACCTCTCCAAGGACACGCAGGAGGCGGTGAAGCTGGGTGTCGGCATGGTCGCGGCCATGGCGTCGCTGATCCTGGGCCTGATGACGGCCTCGGTGAAAGGCAATTTCGACACCACCGGCAAGGACGTGCAGCAATATGCGACGCTCCTCACCATCCTCGATGCCACGCTCCAGCATTACGGACCCGCCGCCAGGCCGGCGCGCGATGCGTTGCGGGTCTACACGGTGCACGCCATGAACGAGACCTGGCCCGCCGCCGACAGCGCGCCGGTGATGGTCGCCAGCTTCGATTCGGAGCAGAAGCTGGAGCGGGTCGGCCACGAGATCCGCATCCTCGAGCCCTCTGGTCCCGAGCAGACCGATCTCAAGGCGGAGGCGCTCGACCGGTTCAAGTCGCTCAACGCGTTGCGCTGGACGCTGATCGCCGAGGCCGTCACCGAGATCCCGCCGGTCTTCATCGTAGTGCTGATCGTCTGGCTGACGCTGATCTTCGCCAGCTTCGGGCTGTTCTCCCCCATCAATCTGGTCTCGCTCATCGTCTTTCCCCTGTGCTCGCTGTCGCTGGCCGGCGCCATCTTCCTGATCCTGGAGATGAGCTCCCCGTTCGACGGCGTCATCATGGTGGGGCCGGAAGCCATCCAGCGCTCGCTCGAGCACATGAAGCTTCCCTAAGGGGCGGTGTAAGGCGGGTGTAACCTCCAGCTTGTCCGGGAGTGCGACCCTGGCGCGGTTGCGCCGGGGCGCGCGGTTCGGTACGTCCTGCCGACCGCCGGGGACGGACCCGCGGGACCGCCCCCGACGGTTTGCAGAATGGAGGCCGACATGAGCCGCAAGGTGCTCTGGATCGCGGCGGCGAGCGTGCTCGTCGGTGCCATCGTGCTCGGCCTGAAGACGCTGGCCTGGTGGGTCACCGGCTCGGTGGCGCTGCTGTCGGATGCGCTGGAAAGCATCATCAACGTCGCCGCCTCGGCCGCCGCGCTGTTCGCCATCACGGTGTCCGCGCGTCCCGCCGACGACAACCACCAGTTCGGCCACCACAAGGCGGAATATCTTTCCGCCGTTCTGGAAGGTGTGCTCGTGGTGGTGGCGGCCATCACCATCATGCGCGAGGCCTATTACGGCTTCCTCGACCCGCATCTGCCCGACCAGCCCTTCACCGGCATGCTCATCAACGGCGCGGCGACGGTCATCAACGCCATCTGGTGCCTGGTGCTGCTGCGGGTGGGCAAGAGCATGCGCTCGCCGGCCCTCGTCGCCGACGGCAAGCATGTGATGACCGATGTGGTCACCTCCGTCGGCGTGCTGATCGGCTTCGTGCTGGTGCCCGTCACCGGCTGGCCGGTGCTCGATCCGCTGATCGCCGGCCTCGTGGCGCTCAACGTGCTGTGGACCGGCTGGAGCCTGATGAAGGAATCCGTGGGCGGCCTGATGGATGCCGCCCCGCCGCCGGACGTGGTGGCGCGCATCCGCGAGCTGGTCTCGCTCCACGCCGCCGGCGCCATCGAGGCGCACGATCTGCGCACCCGCCATGCCGGGCGCATCACCTTCGTGGAATTCCACCTGGTGGTGCCCGGCGACATGACGGTGGCCGCCGCCCACGACATCTGCGACCGCATCGAGAACGCCTTCGAGCGCGACATGGACGATGCGATCATCACCATCCATGTGGAGCCCGAGGGCGAGGCCAAGCACCGCGGCGTGGTGGTGGTCTAAGTCCTGTCAGGCGCCTTTGGGCCGGAACGCGGCGCAGACCTGCGGGTCGGTCTCGATGCGCCCGGCGCCGATCAGGTCCAGGCAATAGGGGATGGCCGGGAACACGGCCGCGAGGCACACGGCGATGGACGCCGGCTTGCCGGGCAGGTTCACGATCAGCGTCTTGCCGCGCACCCCCGCCTCCTGCCGTGAGAGGATGGCGGTGGGCACCTCATTGAGGCTGATGCGCCGCATCTGCTCGCCGAAGCCGGCCAGCGGCTTCTCGATTACCGCCGCCATGGCCTCGGGCGTCAGGTCGCGCGGGGAGGGGCCGGTGCCGCCCGTGGTGCAGATGAGGTCCATGTGCTCCGCGTCGGCGAGGGTGATGAGGGTGTCGCGCACGCTCTCGAACCCGTCCGGGATCACCCGATAGTCGGCGACCCACGGGCTGGTGATGGCGCGGCGCAGCCAGGCCTCGATGGCCGGGCCGCTCAGATCCTCATAGGTGCCGGAGCTGGCGCGGTCCGAGATGGTGACGATGCCGATGCGGGCGGGGGTCATGTGGCAAATCCGGCTGGAAAGCATTCCGCCTGTGCTGGCGTGCCAAGCATCCTAAAGCAAGCGCCGCACCAGCGGTGCCCCGTCGCAGGGTACAATTTGGGCTTGCGACGCGCCGCCCATGCCGTATTCATGTGAACATAAGATAAAAGTGTCGTTTCCTCCGGCGCGCCCAGCGTGGTGGAGGCCAATCGGGCCGGGCCGGATGTCGGAATATCTCACCACCCGCGAACTCGCGGCGCTGCTGAGGGTGCGCGAGCGCAAGGTCTATGACCTCGTCGCCACCGGCAGCCTTCCGGTCCGGCGCGTCACCGGCAAGCTGCTGTTCCCGCGCCGGGAAATCCAGGACTGGATCGCCGGCTCGGCGGACACCGCCCCGGCCCACGCCGCCGCGCCGGATGGCGCCCACCATTCAGCGCCTTCGGACCATCACGCCCCGCCGCCGGTGATGACGGGCGGGCATGATCCGCTGCTCGAATGGGCGCTGCGCGAATCGCGCTCCGGTATCGCCTGCCTGATGGATGGCGCGCTCGACGGCCTCGACCGGGCGGACCGTGGCGAGTGCATCGCCGTCGGCCTGCATGTGCCGGAGGGCGACGACTGGAACGCCTCTGTGGTGGAGCAGCGCTTCGGCCGGGCGCCGTGGGTGCTGGTGGAGTGGGCGCGGCGCGTGCGCGGGCTGATCTGCCGGCCGGGCCTTCCCCGTCCACCCACCTGCCTCGCGGAGGTCAGGGGCTTCCGATTCCAGATGCGCCAGAAGGAGGCAGCGAGCGAGCTGGTACTCGACCGCCTGCTCGCGGCGGAAGGGATGGGCCGCGACGACCTCACCTGCGCCGGCACGGTGGAGCGGTCGGAAACCGACCTCGCCCTCGCGGTGGCCGCCGGGCGGGCGGATGTGGGCCTCGGCATCGCCGCCGCGGCGCGCCTGCACAATCTCGATTTCGTGCCGCTGGTGGAGGAGCGCTTCGACCTCATGGTCTGGCGCCGGGCCTATTTCGAGCCGTCGTTCCAGAAGCTCGTCGCCTTCTGCCGCGAACCCGCCTTCCACGCGCGGGCGGCGGAGCTGGGTGGCTACGACGTCTCCGGCTTCGGCCGGGTGCATTTCAACGGGGCCTAATGCCGTTGGACCGGTCTTCGACCGGTTCTGGAGGCCACGCTCAAGGGCCGCAGACAAAAAAGACCCGCCCGAGGGACCGGGCGGGTAAGTCAAGGGCAATGGGGGTGCCCTATGGGAGGCCGCTCAGGCGAGCGGCGGCACATCCAGCGCGCGGAAGATGGCGCAGCGGCGGAAGGCGTCGATGGAGGGCGGCTCGCCCTTCTGCGAGCAGTATTTCGCGACCAGCTTCGCGAGGCCCTTGATGTCGCGGCCGGAGGTCTCCGGGAACATCTCCACCAGCGTGTCGATGAGCTCGTTGGAGAGGATGAGGCCGAACTGGTCGCACATGACGCGCCAGATCTTCCGCCGGTCGTCCGGGCCGGGGGAGTGATACTTGATGAGGGCGATGCAGCGCGAGACGATGGCCTCGTCGATGTCGTCCACCCGGTTGGTGGTGAGGAACAGCAGGCCGTTGAAGTATTCGAGCACGCGCAGGAACACGCCCACCACCGCATTCATGGTGAGATTGTCCTGCCGGCGCTTGATGTAGACGTCCGCCTCGTCGATCAGCATCACCGCGCCCCAGCGCTGGGCGCGCGTCAACGCATCCTTCAGCGCCTGCTCCATGTGGGCCACGTCAAGGCCGAGCTGGCCGGAATGCACGCGGTAGAGCGGGCGCTGGATGATCTCCGAATAGACTTCGGCGGTGAGCGTCTTGCCGACGCCGGGCGGGCCGGCGCAGAGCACGGTGGTGCCGCCGGATTTGCCGGCGACCACGTCGTCCATCAACGTGTTCATCTCGGCGGTGAGAATGTCGATGAGGTCGGTCTGCTCCGGCGGCAGAACCAGCTTCTGCTTCAGCTCCGGGTGGTATTCGTAAGGCCGGATGTCGTCCACATGCACCCACACATGGTGGTGCAGCTCCAGATGGAACATCAGGATCAGCGGGTGGACCGGCATGTCGGTGAAGGCACCCTTGGGGATGCTGTCCTTCGCCGCGCGCAGGGCCTCGTCCACCGCCATGTGGAAGAGGTTCTGCTTGTCCGCCTTCTTCACGATCTTGTCGAGGAAGAAGCCGGAGGTCTCCGTGCCCAGCGTGCGCTCGCCGAGGAGTTCCTCGTCGTTCACCAGCCGCGCCTCGCTGCCGGAGGAGGAGAGGACCACGGTCGCCTTGCGCGCCCAGTCGGTGTCGCGCCGGTTGGCGGTGGGATCTTCGGCGAACAGGCCCGTGCCGCGGCCGGAGAACTGCTCGCCATAGCGGCCGCGCCACTCGAAATAGCGCACCATCTGGTCGTCGAAGGACTTGAGCAGGCCTTCGTCCTCCATCAGCCAGCCCTTGGCGGCGAGCGTGCCGGGGATGGTGAGGCCGCGCAGGTCCTTGGAGCGGATCAGCAAATTCTCCACATGGGTCTTGCCGCGGTTGTTGGCCTTCAGTTCCACGATCAGCCGGCCGGCCTCCTCCTCGCCGGGGGGCGTGTAGTCGAGGCGGGTGATGAGATAGGGCTCGGGCTTGCCCGAGGGGTTCATGCGGAACAGCCAGCCGCGGATGCAGTGCTTGACGAAATAAAGCGCGATGGCGCCCGCCAGATCCTCCAGTTCGTCCGCGCCGAAGCGCTTGCCTTCGTCGCGGAACACGCCGACGAGGTTGGCGAGCTGCTCCTCCTGCCCGCGAATGGTGGTGCCGCCCGTCCTCAGCACCAGCTCGTGCAGGTGGGCCAGCTCGTCGGGCTTCAGCGCATCGAGGCCCAGCTCCATGCGGCTCGAAAGACGCGGCTGGGCGAGCAGGTGCGCCTGGTCCGGGAAGGCGTCCACCAGGCTTTCGACCACCAGGCGTTCGACGATGAGTTTCATGGGGCAGCCTCATGTCTCGAACGATGTCGGGGCTTCGACAATTTGGTCGACCTGTGACACGCCCTGGCATCGCGAACGGGGATGAAAGGGCGATAGCAAGATCGGGGCCGGAGCCGGGCTGGGCCTTTTTCCGGCGTCCGCCTGCCGCCCCGATGGGCACTCCGCCGCCTCCCCGGCGTGCAGTCCGGCCCGGCTCCGGCGCGCGGAAATCCCCGCAAAAGATTGCCAGCACAGCGTGGAAGGGGCACGTCCTTTATGCTGCAATGCAGTGAAATCCGCCTGAAATTTCAGCTTGAAGCCACGTCAAAAATAGCTTTGTATCAAAACTAATCGCTGCCCCGCTTCCGTGCCGTCCGCAATCGTCGGAGGGCGACGCCTCAGGCGGAAGGGGAGGGGCAGTGCCTGCGTCCGGCGTTCGAGAGGAAGGTTGCCCCGGCCCATGCTCGCGCAGCAGATCGTCAACGGCCTCATGCTCGGGGCCATCTACATGCTTGTGGCGGTGGCCTTCACCCTCGCCATCGGCGTGCTCAACTTTCTGAACTTCTCGCTGCCCGGCCTGTTCATGGTGGGCGGCATGCTCGCCTTCGGGCTGATGAAGGCAGGCTGGCCCTTCCTCATCGCCGCGGCGGGCGCGCTGGCGGCGGCGGCGTTCGTCTCGCTCCTCGTGGAGCGTTTCGCCTACCGGCCCATGCAGGGGGGCGATCCCGAGGTGCCGCTGGTGTCCTCCCTCGGCTTCCTGGTGCTGCTCGAGAATTTGATGCTGATCCAGTACGGCTCGGACCAGCAGGCATTCCCGGCCCTGCTGCCGGACCTCAACATCCGCCTCGGGGGCCTCGTCATCGGCATCGCGCAGCTCATCTCGCTGGCGCTCTCCCTCGGCCTCGTGACGTTCCTGTCCTGGTATCTGTCCTCCACCGCCGGCGGCCGGCGCATCCGCACAGTGGCGGAGAACCGCGAGACGGCGCTGCTCATGGGCATCGACATCTCCCGCCTCGTGCCGCAGCTCTTCATCGCCTCCGCGCTGCTGGCTGCGCTGGCCGGCATCCTGTTCGCGGTGAACTACCAGCAGGTGTCGCCCTTCATGGGCGAGGGCGTCGGCTTCAAGGGCGTCGCGGCCATGATCGTCGGCGGCATGGGCTCCATCTGGGGCGCGGTGCTGGGCGGGCTGGTGATCGGCCTCGCGGAGGTGCTGTCCATCTCCTTCATCGGCGCGGACGTGGTGAACATCTCCGTCTACGGCCTCTTACTCCTCATCCTCATCGTGCGTCCGCAGGGCCTCATGGGCCGCGCCGCCAGCCGGGAGAAGCTGTGATGAGCGGCTATCTGACGGGCGTCCTCGTCGTCCTCGCCTTCAATGTCATCGCCGCCTATGCGGTCTATCTGCCGCTCGCGGCGGGGCAGCTGAACCTCGGCATCGCCGGCTTCATGGCCATCGGCGCCTATGCCTCGGCCTTCCTCACCAACGAATATATGTGGCCCATGTGGGCGGCGATCCCGCTCGGCGCGGGGCTTGCCGGGCTGGTGGGCCTCCTCATCGGCGTGCCGGTCCTGCGCACCCACGGCATCTATCTCGCCATGGCCACCTTCGCCCTCGGGCAGGTGATCTCCGCCGTCTTCCTCAATCTGGAAGTGGTGGGCGGCGCCGCCGGCTATCCCGTCACCGATTATGCCGGCCCTTATGTGGTCTATGCGGCGGCGGCGGGCGTGGTGGTGCTGATGCTGCTCGTGTCGCGCACCCGCTTCGCGCTCTGCCTCACGGCGGTGAAGAGCGACGCGACGGTGGCGGACCTGCTCGGCGTTTCCGTGCGCGGCATGAAGGTCGCGGCCTTCGCGCTGGGCGCGGCGGTGGCCGGCTTCGGCGGCGGGCTGTACGCGCACCATTACAGCTTCGTCGAAGCCCAGCATTTCAACGTGCTGCTCTCGGTCTTCACCGTGCTCTATGTGCTGTTCGGCGGCACGCAGACGGTGTGGGGCCCGCTGGTGGGCGCCGCCTTCTTCACTTTGGTGCCGGAGCTGCTGCGCGCCTCCGACCAGTGGCGCTACGCCCTCTTCGCCGTCTTCATCATCCTGTTCATGGCCGTGCGGCCGCAGGGGCTGGTGACGTCGTCCCTGTTCCGCCTGTTCCGGCGCAAGGCGGAGGCCGCGTGATGTCCGCTGCTCTCGCCATCTCCGGCCTGTCGAAATCCTTCGCCGGCGTGCGCGCCATCCGCGATCTGTCCTTCACGGTGCCGAAGGGCGTCACCACCGCCCTCATCGGCCCCAACGGGGCGGGCAAGACCACGGTGTTCAACCTCGTCAGCGGCGTCTACGGCGTCGATGCCGGGCGCATCGAGGTGAACGGGCAGGACGTGACGCACATGCCGTCGCGCAAGCGCATCTCCACCGGCGTCGCCCGCTCGTTCCAGAACATCCGCCTGATGCCGCACCTCTCGGTGCTGGAAAACCTGCTGGTGGGCCAGCACGTGCGCGCCTCCTCGCTTGGTGCGCTGCTCACCCCCTACCGCCTCTTTCCCAACCATCGCTGGAAGCGCGAGGCGCGCGCGGCGCTGGAGGAGAGCGGCCTCGGCCGCTGGGCGGACGAGATGGTCTCCGCGCTGCCCTATGGCGTCAGGAAGCGCATCGACCTCGTGCGCGCGACGCTCGCCGGCGCGAGCCTGCTGATGCTGGACGAGCCCGCCGCCGGCCTCAATCCCAGCGAGACCAACGCGCTCCGGGATCATCTCAAGGCGCTGATGGCGAAGGGCGTCACCCTCCTCGTGGTGGAGCACGACATGCACTTCGTGGATTCGATCTGCGAGAACGTGGTGGTGCTGAACTTCGGCGAGAAGATCGCCGAGGGCCCGCTCTCGCGCGTGCGGCAGGAGAAGCTGGTGCGCGAGGCCTATATCGGTACGGACGAGGAGGCCTGAGCCATGGCGCTGCTCGAAGTCTCCGGCCTCTCCGTCTCCTACGGCCGCGTCGCGGCGCTTTCGGACGTGTCGCTGACCGTGAACGAGGGCGAGGTGGTCACCGTGCTCGGCGCCAATGGCGCGGGCAAGTCGACGCTGCTCAAGGCCATCCTCGGCGCGGTGCCGGCCAAAGCGGGCGGCATCGCCTTCGCTGAGGCCGACATCACCCGCCTGCCGCCGCACCGGCGCATGGGGGCGGGGCTGGTGCTGGTGCCGGAAGGCCGGCGCATCCTCATCACCCTGACGGTCGAGGAAAACCTGCGGCTCGGCGCCCACATGCGGCGCGACACGGCGGCGGTGGAGCGGGAGATGGCGGCCATCTACGACCGCTTCCCCAACCTCGCCGAGCGCCGGCACATGGCCGCCTCCTGCCTTTCCGGCGGCGAGCAGCAGATGCTGGCCATCGGCCGCGCCATGATGGCGAAGCCCCGCCTGATGATGCTGGACGAGCCGTCGCTGGGCCTCTCGCCACTGTTCGTCTCCAAGCTGTTCGATCTCATCCGCGAATTGAACACCGGGGGGCTGTCCGTGCTGCTGGTGGAGCAGAACACCGGCAAGGCGCTGAAGGCGGCGCATTCCGCCACCGTGCTGGAACTCGGCCGCGTGGCCATGGCCGGCGCGCCCGACGTGCTCGCGGCGGATCCCCGTTTGCAGGACGCGTATCTCGGCGGCGGGTCGGCCGCCCATTGAACCAGGGTCCGAGGGCCCATGGGCCCTCGGGTGAAGCCCGCGCGGCGATTGAGCGTGCGGGAAACAAGAGCCACAGAGGAGAACGGGACATGAAGAAGAGCGTGCTGTTCGGTGCCGGCCTTCTGGCGGCGCTGGTCGCCTCCGGCGCCGCGCGGGCCGAGGGCGAACTGGTCCTCGGCTACATGATGGCCAAGAGCGGCCCCTATGTGAGCCTCGCCAACACCAATGAGGTGGCCGTCGACATGGCGGTAGAGGAGATCAACGCCAAGGGCGGCATCAACGGCAAGAAGATCAAGGTGGTGAAGTTCGACACCGCCGGCGATCCCAAGCAGGCGACCACCGCGCTGCGCTCCTTCGCGCAGGATGCCGGCGCGCTCGCCGTCATCGGCCCGTTCTCGTCCTCGGAAGTGCGCACCACCTTCCCGGTGGGCGAGCGCGAGGGCCTCGCGCAGATGTCCATGGCCTCCTCGGCCCCGGGCCTCACCAAGGGCTTCACCTACGGCTTCCGCAACACCACGGACGAGGGCAAGGTCATCGACCAGGTGCTCGCCGCCATCAAGGACAAGAAGCTGCCCATGGCCTCGGGCGCTGCGGCCTATGCCACCGACGACGTGGTGTCCAAGTCCATCGGCACGGTGGTCGTGCCGAAGATGTTCGAGAAGTATGCGATCCCCTCCAAGGGCTCGGTGGACTTCCAGCTCGCCGCCTTCGATCTGTCGCCCCAGGTGGCGCAGCTGAAGCAGATGGCGCCGGATATCGTCGGCCTCGGCTCGCCGCCCGAAGGCGCGGTGAACCTCGCCAAGGAGCTGAAGCGCCAGGGCGTCTCCACCCGCATCATCGGCGGCACCACCATCGCCGATCCCGAGCTGCCCAAGCGCATGGACGGCGCCGGCGACAACCTCACCATCGGCACCACCTTCTTCCCCGAGGTGAACGACAAGACCAAGGCCTTCACCGCCGAGTTCGGCAAGCGCACCAAGGCCGCCGGCCTCAACCGCACCGACCCGAACCAGATGGACGCCTCGGTCTATGACATCGTCTACCTCTATTCGGAGGCGATGAAGCGGGCCAACGTGACCGGCGACAAGGCGAAGCTCGCCGAGGAGCGCGCCGCCATCCGCGACCAGCTCGCCAAGCTGAAGGACTATCAGGCCCTCGAAGGCGCCATCTCCTTCACCGACGGCGACGCCGTGAAGCCCGTCTACATCCTCGAGGTGAAGGGCGGAAAGTGGACCCTTCTCGACACGCGCACGCCGAACTGACCTCGGCCGAAGCGTGCGGCCGGCGCCTCCTTTCCCTCCCCCTTTCGGAGGCGCCGGTCTCTTCTCCTTTTCCTGAACGAGAGATCCCGATGGGCACCGAGCTCACCTTCACCCTCCATGCCGGCGGCGAGAGCCGCACCGAGACGCTCGCCATCCGCCACGCGGTGATCGCGGGCTGGACCGGCCGCGACAAGGTCGCGCTGGAAAAGCACATCGTGGAGCTGGAGGAACTGGGCGTCGCGCGCCCGGCCTCGACGCCCATCTATTACCGCGTCGCCGCGGCCCGCTTCACCACGGCGGGCGAGATCGAATCCACCGGCGCGGAGTCGTCCGGCGAGGTGGAGTTCATGATCCTTCAGGCTGATGGCCGCCGCTGGCTCGGCGTCGGCTCCGATCATACCGACCGCAAGGTCGAGACCTACGGCATCACCGTGTCCAAGCAGATGTGCGACAAGCCCGTCGCCGCCACCCTCTGGGCGCTGGACGAGGTGCTGCCGCACTGGGACAGCCTGCTCATCCGCTCCTATGCGGTCATCGACGGCGCGCGCGTGCTCTACCAGCAGGGCTCGGTGGCCGCCATGCTGCCGCCGGAGGAGATCATCGCCGGCTATGAGCCGGGCTTTGCGGACGGCACCGCCATGTTCTGCGGCACGCTCGCGGCCATCGGCGGCATCCGTCCCGCCGAGCGGTTCGAGTTCGAGATCGAGGATCCCGTGCTGGGCCGGATTATCCGTCATGGGTATGATGTGACCGTCCTTCTCGTTGCCGGCTGAGCGAGGGGCGGGGCCAAGGCAGAACGACCGGCACCGGTCAGGGGAGAGGCGCCATGCAGCTCGATGCGCGCGACGTGGGTCAGGAGATCTCCGAGGATGTCGGCCCGCCGCAGGTCCGCTCCCTCCGCGACACGGCCTATGACGTCATCAAGCAGCGCATCATCATGTGCGCCTTCCGCCCCGGCGAGGCGCTGAGCGAGGCGCAAGTGGCGGCCTCCCTCGGCCTCGGCCGCACGCCGGTGCGCCAGGCCTTCGACCGGCTGATGCGCGACGGCCTCGTGGAGGTGCTGCCGCGCAAAGGCATTATCGTGCGGCCCATCTCGCAGGACGAGGTGCGCGACATGGTGGAGGTGCGCCTCCTCAACGAGAGCTTCTGCGCCCGCCTCGCTGCCGAGCGGGCGGATGCGGGCGTCATCGCCGCTTTGAAGGAGAATGTGCGCCGGGGCTCCGCCGCCGCGGGGTCCGGGGACATCGTGGAACTGATGGCCCTCGACCGCGAATTCCACCTCACCATTTCCGGCGGCGCCCGCAATCCGGTGCTGGGCGAAATCCTGCGGAACCTGCACGAGCGGGCGCAGCGCGTGTGGTTCGTTTCCCTGCGCGACGTCGCCCACCACCGCCGCGTGGTGGACGAGCATGCCGCCATCGTCGACACGCTGGCCGCCCGCGACGCCGACGCCGCCGAACAGGCCACCCGCGCCCACATCCTCTCCTTCGCCGAAAACCTGACGCGCCAGCTCTGAACCCCTTTGAGCGCCGTCATCGCCCGGCTCGTCCGGGCGATCCACAGCTTGGCCGGGCGGGGTGTTCGCGGCCATTCACCGTGCGAACGGATGGGTGGATGCCCCGGACGAGCCGGGGCATGACGGTGTTGGTGGGAAGGGGTCGAAGCGCCCCCTACATCCGCTCCCACCCCGCCCCGGCGGAGAGGAACAGCATCGGCGCCTCCACCTCCACGGCGAAAGCGTAGGCGGCGGCGGGCAAAGCGCCGCTGCCGGTCAGGAAGGCGCGGCCGGCGCGCGCCACGAGGCCGCCGCCTTCAGGCAGGCGCACGCCCCGGGCATCTCCGGCAAGGCCCTCGCCCGTCGCCTTCAGCACCGCCTCCTTGCCGCACCACTGGCGCAGGGCCGCTGCGGCGCGGTCGCCCTCGGGGAGGGCGGACCAGCGGGCGCGGTCGTCGTCATGCATGAAATCGGGGGCGAGGCGGGTCCACAGATCGAGCCCGCGCGCCTTCTCCACATCGACGCCGATGGTGCCGCCGCGGGCGAGCCCCACCGCCACCCAGCTTCCGGAATGGGTGAGGTTGAAGTCGAGATCCGACGCGATGCCGAGCGCCGGCCGCCCGTTGGCGCCGCGCACCAGCGGCACGTCGGCGGGGGGAAGGCCGAGGGCGGCGCCCAGAAGGGTGCGCGCGAGGCTCCAGGCGGCGGTGCGGGCGGCGCGGTCGTCCGCCTTCACATGGCGGGCGATGCGCGTGGCCTCCCCGTCCGGCAGCGCGATGGAAAGGTCGGGATTCACAGGCGCATCGGCGACCCGCGCGATGGCGACAAGACTCGCGGCCGGTGCGAGGCGCGCGGCATCCACCGGCGAGGACGGATCAGGCACGGGCGGCGCGCCAGACGGAGAGGGTGCGCTTCAGCAAAGTGAGAAGGCGCTCCTCGTCGGAGCGCGTGAAGAAATGCCCGCCGGGCCACACCTCCACCGCCACCGGGCCGGCGATGTGCTCGCGCCAGGCTTCGAGGCTGGCGGCGGGGGTGGCGGGATCATCGGCGCCGCCGAGGATCACCGCCGGGCAGGCCAGTGCCGGGCCGGGGGTGAAGGCGTAGGTATCCACCATGCGGAAGTCCGCCTTCAGCGCCGGCAGCGTCATGGCGAGGATGTCGGGGCGGCGGAACAGCACCTCGGGCGTGCCGCCGAAGCGCTTCAGCTCCTCGATGAGCGCGGCATCGCTCATCAGATGCCGGTCGAGCCGGGGAAACGGCAGATGCGGCGCCGCGCGGCCGGAGAGCACCAGCCCGGCCACGGTGACGCCGTGGCGGGCGAGCGCTCGCGCCATCTCGAAGGCGAGCAGCGCGCCCATGGAATGGCCGTAGAGCGCCACCGGCACATGGCGATGGGCGAGGGGCGCGGCGATGTCCTCGGCCAGCGCCGCGAGGCTCGCGGGCACCGGCGCGCCGTGGCGGGAACCGCGGCCGGGAAGCTCGGGGCTGTCCACGGTGGCAAGGCCGGCGAGCGCGGCCTTCCAGCTGCGGTAGAGCACGGCGGAGCCGCCGGCATGGGGCAGGCAGACGAGGCGCACGGCTCAGGCGTCCCCGTTCCGGGGCGGTATCGTCCGTGTGTCTGGACAGCGACGCGGCATCGTGGAAGCCTCCCCTACCGAGATAAGCGGGAAAGGGCTGGCGGCTCAAGGCTCACGCTGCAGTGCGGCAAGAAAAGAAGCGGAAAAAGCGCCGCTCGCGTTACTGCGGTGCCGCCTCGACCAGGTCGGCATGGGCTTGACAACGGGCGCGCCGGGAAATGTAATTCACTAGTTAGTTAAAACGGGACCACAGAGTCCCGGCCGGGACAAAACGCTAAAGGGAGGAAGCCAGCATGGCGTCGCCGCGCCACAGGAATCCCGTGCTCGCCGTCATCGACGCGCCGTGGGCGAGGCCGGTGGGGCTGCTCGTGATCCTCATCGCGATCTGGGACATCTCGGTCCGCATCTTCCAGATCCCGGCCTATCTCATCCCCACCCCGTGGGACGTGATGATCGCCTTCCGCAACGATGGCGCCATGCTGGCGCGCGAGGCGGTGCCCACCACCATCGCGACGCTGGCCGGCTTCGCGCTCTCGGCGGCCATCGGCATTCCGCTCGCCATGCTGATCGCCGGATCGCGCACCATCGAGGCCTATCTCTACCCGCTGCTGGTGTTCTCCCAGTCCATCCCCAAGGTCGCCATCGCGCCTTTGTTCGTGGTGTGGTTCGGCTTCGGCATCGTGCCGAAGGTCATCTCCGCCTTCCTGCTCGGGGTGTTCCCGGTGGTGGTGGCCGGGGTGCAGGGCTTCAAGTCGGTGGAGGCGGACATGCGCGACCTCGCCCGCTCCATGAAGGCCTCGCGGCTCCAGACCTTCGCCATGGTGAGCCTGCCCCACGCCATGCCGGCCATCTTCGCCGGCCTGAAGGTGTCGGTGACGCTGGCGGTGGTGGGCGCGGTGGTGGGCGAGTTCGTGGGCTCGAATTCCGGCCTCGGCTTCGTGCTCCAGCGCTCCATCGGCAATTTCGAGCTGCCCACCATGTTCGCCGCCCTCATCGTGCTCGCGCTCATCGGCGTGGTGCTGTTCTGGGTGGTGGACCTCGTGGAGCGCCTGATCGTCCCGTGGCATGCGAGCCAGCGCCATGACGTCTTCGTCACCGTCTGAGGAGGGCGACATGGCCAGACCCAACACCCTGCGCGTGATCTCCCGCAACGAGGGTCCTTCGACCCGCCGTCGTCTCATCGACATCCGCGGCCTCGCCAAGACCTACCAGACCCGCGACGGCGAGGTGCCCTCGCTGAAGCCCATGGACCTCGACATCTCCGAGGGCGAGTTCATCTGCGTGGTCGGCCCCTCCGGCTGCGGCAAGTCCACCCTCCTGAAGCTGGTGGCCGGCCTCATCCCGGCCTCGGCGGGGGAAATCCTCATCGACGGCAAGGCCGTGACCGAGCCGCCGGACGATGTGGGCATCGTGTTCCAGAGCCCGGTCCTGCTCGCCTGGCGCACCGTGCTGCGCAACGTGATGCTGCCGGTGGAGGTGCGCCGGCTGGACCGCGCCAGCCATCTGGAGCGCGCCCGCCAGCTGCTCAACACGGCGGGGCTCAACGGCTTCGAGAACAAGTATCCCTGGCAGCTCTCCGGCGGCATGCAGCAGCGCGCCGCCATCTGCCGGGCGCTGGTGCACGACCCCAAGATCGTGCTCATGGACGAGCCGTTCGGCGCGCTGGACGCCATGACGCGCGAGAAGATGAACCTGGAACTCCAGCGCATCCAGTACGAGACGGGCAAGACCATCCTGCTCATCACCCACTCCATCCCCGAAGCGATCTTCCTCGCCGACCGGGTGGTGGTGATGACCGATCGCCCGGGCTCGGTGGCCGCCATCTATGACGTGCCGCTGCCCCGCCCGCGCGCGCTCGACATGATGGCGAGCCCCATCTTTGCCGAACTCGCCAAGACCATCCGCGGACATTTCTACGCCCGCGGCCATCTCGATTGAGGTGCCGCCGGCGCCGGTCGCACCGGTACCGGCGGACCTCGCTCCATCGCCGCGCGGGCCTGAGGCCCGCAGGACTGAGAGGACGAACATGCCCTTTCCGCGCATCACCATCCGCGAGGTGGAGATCGGCGAGCGGCTGATGCCCTTCGTCCGCCCGTTCCGCTTCGGCCCCTCAGTGGTGGAGACGGCGCCGCAGGCCTTCGTGAAGGTCGCGGCGGAGGTGGAGGGCTTCGGCCCGGCCACGGGCATGGCCGCCGAGATGATGATGCCGCGCTGGTTCGACAAGGCGCCGCACAAAAGCCCCCTTGACACCGTGGACGACCTGCGCCGGGGCCTCGCCCAGGCGGCGCGGGTCTATGCCAATGCGCTGCCTTCGAGCGCCTTCGGCCTGTCGGTGGCGGCGCGGGCGCCGCAGCTCATGTGGGGCAAGCGCGAAGGCGTGCCGCCGCTCGCCGCCGGCTTCGGCCCGGCGCTGCTCGACAAGGCGGTGCTGGACGCGCTGCTGAGGGCAATGGGCATCGGCCTCGTGGCCGGCCTCAAGGCCAATGTGATGGGGCTCGACGGGCGCCTCTCGCCCGACCTCTCCGCCGGGCAGATCGGTGGCTTCCTCGCCGCGCTCACGCCGGCCCCGGCGGTGGCGCTGCGCCACACGGTCGGCCTCATGGACCCGCTCGACGGCCCGCACGGCCTCGCCGCCGAGATCGCGGCGGCGCGCCTCGCCTTCTTCAAGATCAAGATCGGCGGGGACCTTCCCGCCGACATCGCCCGGCTGGAGGAGATCGCCGCCATCCTCGCCGCCTCGGCGCCGGGCTATGTGGCGACGCTGGACGCCAACGAGCAATACGACCCCGACCGCCTGATGGCCCTCGCCGAGGCGCTCGACGGCCCGCGCCTTGCCGCCTTCCGCGCGCGGCTCCTCTATGTGGAGCAGCCGTTCGACAGGGCGCAGACCTTCGCCGCGCCCCTGCCGCCGCTGGATGGCCTGCCGGTCATCATCGACGAGGCGGACGATGCGCCGGACGCCTTCCCGCGCGCGGCGGCGCTGGGGTATCGCGGCGTCTCCTCCAAGAGCTGCAAGGGGCTCTACAAGGCCATCCTCAACGCGGCGCGGGTGAAGGCGTGGAATGCGGGCGGGGCGCGCGCGCCCTTCCTCATCTCGGCGGAGGACCTCACCTGCCAGCCGGGCCTCGGCATCGAGCAGGACACGGCCCTCGTCGCCGCTTTGGGCCTCGCCCATGGCGAGCGCAACGGCCACCATTATGTGGAGGGCTTCGGCCCGGCGCCGGAGCGGGAGGCCCGCGCCTTCTTCGACGCCCATCCCGACCTCTACACCCAGCGCGGCGGGCGGCTCGGCCTCGATGTCTCGCGCGGGCTGCTGCCCACACGCAGCCTTCTGGAGGCGCCGGGCTTTGCCCGCGCCGCCGAGCCCGACTGGGCCAGCCTCACCCCCATCGCGCCGGCCGCGGTGCCCGAACCCATCCCGCACGGGACGCTCGCCTGAGCGCCCGCGCCGCCTTTTCAGGATCGCCCCCATGAACGAGCACGCCCGCGCCACCGCCCTTTCCATCCGCCTGCCCGTGGCAAGCGGAGGGCTGGAGACCTTCCGCCTCTCCGCCCCGCGCGATTTTCCCGCCCGCGCCTCCGGCCCCATGAACCGCATCGCCTTCTCCGCCGCACATGTGGTGGCGGACCCGCTGAAGGATTGCGACCCGTGGCTCGATGCCGCCATCGACTGGGACCGCACCATCGCCTACCGCGCCCGCCTGTGGGACCTCGGCCTCGGCGTCGCGGAAGCCATGGACACCGCCCAGCGCGGCATGGGGCTGGACTGGCCGACCTCGCTGGAATTGATCCGCCGCTCGGTGGAGGCGGCGAAGGCGCACGGGCCGGAGGCGCTGGTCTTCTCCGGCGCCGGCACCGACCATCTCGCCCCCGAGGCGGCGACATCGCTGGACGACGTGATCCGCGCCTATGAGGAGCAGATCGCGGCGGTGGAGAAGGTGGGCGGGCGCGTCATCCTCATGGCTTCGCGCGCGCTGGCCCGCGTGGCGAAGTCGCCGGAGGATTATGAGAAGGTCTATGCCCGCGTGCTGTCGCAGGTGTCGGCGCCGGTCATCATCCACTGGCTCGGCGACATGTTCGATCCCGCGCTCGCCGGCTACTGGGGCACGCGCGACCTCGACGTGGCCATGGACACGGCGGTCGCCGTCATCAACGCCAATACGGCGAAGATCGACGGCGTGAAGATCTCCCTCCTCGACAAGGACAAGGAGATCGTCATGCGCCGCCGCCTGGACCCGGCCGTGCGCATGTATACGGGCGACGATTTCAACTATGCGGAGCTGATCGCGGGCGACGCGCAGGGTTATTCCCACGCTTTGCTCGGCATCTTCGACGCCATCGCCCCGGCCGCCTCCGCCGCGCTCACCGCGCTGGCGGCGGGGGACACCGCGCGCTTCCACGACATCCTCGGGCCGACCGTGCCGCTGTCGCGGCACATCTTCAAGGCGCCGACGCGCTTCTACAAGACGGGCGTCGTCTTCATGGCCTACCTCAACGGCCACCAGGACCATTTCACCATGGTGGGCGGGCAGGAGAGCACCCGCTCCACCCAGCACCTCGCCGAGCTGTTCCGGCTCGCCGACGCGGCCGGCCTCCTCACCGATCCGGACCTTGCGGTGACGCGCATGAAAGCGGTGCTCGCCGTGCGCGGTGTGGAGGGATAATCCCCGCGACTTCAGGCGCTTCCGCCACGCTCGTGCTTGTGCCACCTTCCCGCCATCGAAAGGCAGGGGAGGGGGCTGTCATGCGCATCAACCTGGATGCGGATCAGCAGGACGCGGCGCTTGGTGCCATGCTCTGGGTGTCGCAGGCGCGGGGCGCGGCGGCGGTGACGCCGGCCGACCGCCACACCATCGCCGCCGCCGCCGAGGTGGTGTTCGGCCGACCGCCCGGCGGGTCCTTGCCGGGGCCTGTCGATCCCGCCGGCCTCGCGGCGCGGCTCCGGGGCCCCGCTGCGGCCGAGGCCATGCGGCTCATCACCGTGGTTGCGCTGGTGGATGGCAGCATCGATGCCGCCCGCATCGACCGGCTCGTCGCGTGCGCGCAGGCCGCCGGGCTCGGCGGCGCAGACTATGTGCGCGATCTCGCCGAGGCGGCCCACGGCCATCTCCATGCAGCACTCGGATGCATGATCCGGGCGAACATGGAGAGCGTCACCGGTCGCCCCTGGAGCGGCAACGTCACGAGCGACGTGGCCGCCTATCTCCTGCCTTACAACGACAAGCCGGACCCCGCGCTCGCCGCCCGCTTCCATGCGCTGGAGCACCTGCCGCCGGAGAGCTTCGGCAACCACTTCTTCCACCATTTCCGCGACAACGGATACGCCTTCCCCGGCGAGCCGAACGGCCTCTCCGCCGTGTTCTGCGTGCCGCACGATTCCTGCCACGTGCTGGCGGGCTACGACACGACGCCGCCCGGGGAAATCCTGGTCTCCACCTTCACCGCCGCCATGCACCCGAAGAATTCCATGGCGGCCCATGTGCTGCCGGTGATCGTGAGCTGGCATCTCGGCATCAAGCTGAACGATGTCGCCGCCTCGGCCACCGGCGCGCTCAAGCCCGGTGCCTTCTTCGAGGCGTGGGAGCGCGGGGCGGGCATGAATACGGACCTCTTCGCGCCGGGCTGGGACTTCTTCGCCGTGGTCGCGGAGGACATCGACGCCCTGCGGGCCCGCTACGCCATCGTGCCCCGGCGCTTCCCCCTCGACGCCTGAGCCGGATCAGCGGCAGGCGGCCGAGAACAGGCGCGCCCGCCACAGCAGGGCGCCGGCGCGGCTCGGATGGATGCCGTCCGTGGTCGAGACCGATTGCGGCGCCGGCACCACCACCGCGCCCGTCTCGGCGCCGATGGCGCGGATGGCGGCGTTCTGCTGCGCCACGTAGGACTGGTCCAGCATGTCCGCATAGGGCGAGCGGCCGTGCTCCACCGGGTTCACCTCCACCAGCACCAATTGGCTGCCGGGAAAGCGGGAGATGATCTCGCGATAGAGCGTCCGCCACTCGGCGATGGAATGCTTCGGCTTCACGGCATCGTTGGCGCCGATGGCGATCACCACACGGGCGGGCTGCAGGTGGCTTTCCAGCGATCCGGCGCGGGAGACGAGATCGTCGATCTTGTCGCCGGGCACGGCGGCGTTCAGCACCTCTTCGCCGCACAGGCTGCGCGGGGCGGCCTGATAGGTGATGCTGTCGCCGATGGCGAGCACCGGGGCATTGCTCAAGCGGGCGCGCACATCCGCCTCCAAAGCGATGCGGGCGCGCAGGGGAATCTGGTGCACGGCCAGCGCCACGAGCGCGGCCGCAAGGCCTGCCACCGCGAGGGCCACGAGCCAGGGCCTGAGGCGCGCCCGTTGGCGGGCCGAGAGGGTCGGCGCAAGAGCGAGAGCGAAACGGCTGCGGGCGGGCAAAGGCCGGCTGCCAGCATCCTGCTGGCCGGGACAAAAGCTCATGGGGCTTCACCTTTCATCTGGAAGGCAACGCCCGGAACACCGTTTGGTGTCCGGTCGCCGCGCCGGGTGCCGCCCCTCTGGTCCAAACAAATCCGCCTGTGTCCCGTGCCGCGCCGCCGCAAAGCGGGGCCCCTCGGAACGCTCCCCATTGTCACGGCCGAGATGTCGCAAGTTGGACCGCGCTGCGACTTTTGATGTCGCGGGTGTGAACGAATGTTTCCGTTTCGCACGATGGCGAAATGAACGTTTTGGCCCCCTCGGACGTTCCTCCCTCCGCAGGCACTGCAAAGCCCAAGCGCACCCCTGCGCGGGCCATCAGAGCGAGGAGACGACCATGGCGATCGTGCGCAGCGGTTCGGCGGAATGGAGCGGCGGCATCAAGGACGGGCGGGGCAAGATCTCCACCGAGAGCGGGGCGCTGGCCGGCTTCCCCTACGGCTTCGCCAGCCGCTTCGAGGGCCAGCGCGGCAGCAATCCCGAGGAACTGCTCGGCGCGGCCCATGCCGCCTGCTTCACCATGGCGCTCTCCCTCATCCTCGGCGAGGCGGGCCTCACCGCCACGCAGCTGGAGACCACGGCGAAGGTGTCGCTGGAGAAGCAGGACGCCGGCTTTGCCATCACCCAGGTGGACCTCACCCTCGTCGGCACCGTGCCCGGCGCGACGCCGGAGCAGTTCGCCGAGCTGGCCGGCAAGGCCAAGGCGAACTGCCCGCTGTCCAAGGTGATCCGCGCCAACATCACGCTGGACGCCAAGCTGGCGGGGTGATGCCAATAGATTGAGCCGTCATCGCCCGGCGCGTCCGGGCGATCCACGGTTGGGCTGGGTCGGGTCTTGGGGCATTGCTCCGGCGGACGGGTGGACCGCCCGGACGCGCCGGGCGATGACGGGCGGAGAGGGATGGCGGCGTCCGGCCGCTCACACCACCGCCGCCGCGTCCGCTTCCGCCCTTTCGCCCGCCACTTCCGCGATCATGCGGTAGGAGGCGAGGCGCTTGTCGTGGTCGAACACGTCGGAGACGATCATCACCTCGTCCACGCCGGTCTCGCGCACGAAGGCGGCGACGCCCTCACGCACGCGCTCCGGGCCGCCGATGACCGAACGCGCGAGGAAACGCTGGGCCTGCGCCTTCTCCATGGGGGTCCAATAGTCCTCGATGTCGTCGATGGGCGGCTTGGAGAGGCCCCGCGCGCCGCGGAAGATGTCGGCCACAGACATCTGCTGGGTGGTGGCGAGGCGGCGCGCCTCGGCGTCCGTCTCCGCCGCGATGACGTTCAGGGCGGCCATGGAATAGGGCTTGGCGAGCACGTCCGAGGGCTTGAAGCGCGCGCGGTAGATGTCCAGCGCCGGCAGGAGGTCGGCCGGGGCGAAGTGGGAGGCGAAGGCGTAGGGCAGACCGAGGGCCGCCGCGAGCTGGGCGCCGTAGGTGCTGGAACCCAAAATCCAGAGCGGCACCTGCGTCCCCGTCGCCGGCACGGCAAACAGCGTCTGGCCGGGCTGGGCGGGGCCGAGATAGGCCTCCAGCTCCTGCACGTCCTGGGGGAAATTGTCGGAATTGGTGAGCGAACGGCGCAGCGCCCGCATGGTCATCTGGTCGGTGCCCGGCGCGCGGCCGAGGCCGAGGTCGATGCGGCCGGGGAAGAGATGCTCCAGCGTGCCGAACTGCTCGGCGATGACGAGGGGCGCATGGTTGGGCAGCATGATGCCGCCCGCGCCCACCCGGATGCGCCTGGTGCCCGCCGCGATATGGGCGATGACCACCGCCGTGGCGGCGCTGGCGATGCCCTGCATGTTGTGATGCTCGGCCACCCAGAAGCGGCGATAGCCCCAGTCTTCCGCATGGGCGGCGAGGTCGCGGGCATTGTCCAAGGCCTGACGGGGGCCGAACCCCTCCCGCACCCGGACGAGATCAAGAATGGAAAGCTGGGCCATCAACTGCCTCGTCCGCCCCCGAACGACATATGGCCGTGAGATAGGGAGCGCGGGGGCGAAGCGGAAGGGGCGGCTCAGGCCCCGTCCGGCGCGAAAAGGCCGGCCTCGGCCGCGAACAGCGCCGCCAGCGCATCGCGCACCGCCCGCACCGCGCCATCTTCCGGCTGAAGTGGCCGCGTCAGGGCCACCAGCGGCCGCGCCGGGCAGGCCGGCGCCAGCGCCACAGGGACGAGGCCCAGCAGCGTGGCGCCGATGAAATGCGGCAGCAGCGCCACCCCCAGCCCGGCAGCGGCGGCCTGCGCCTGGGTGAACTGGCTGTTGGCGCGAAAGGCGAGCCGGGCGCGCGGGAAGTGGCGGGCGAGGAAAGCCGCTTCCGGCAGGTGCGCATTGGCGGCGTCGAAGCCGACGAACACCGGGGCAGCGCCGTCCGCCAGCGTCGCGGCATGGGCGGGCGCCGCATAATAGCCGAAGCCGATGGTGGCGAGCCGCCGCGCCACCACGGCGCCATCGCCGGGCATGCCTAAGCGCAGCGCGATGTCTGCCTCGCGCCGGGAGAGGCTTGCCAAGCGGCGCTCGGAGATGATCTCCACGTCGATGGCTGGATAGCGCGCCGCGAGGGCGCCGAGCCGTGGCACGAGGAAGCCGTCGGCGAGGCTGGGCGTCGCGCTGATGCGCACCAGGCCGGAGAGCGACGGCTCGCGCGGGGCGCGGGCGAGGCGGGCGGCCGCCTTCTCCATGGCCTCCGCCGCCTCCAAAGCGTCCATGCCCGCCGCCGTCAGGCCGTAGCCGTCACTGCGCCGATCGAACAGGCGCGCGCCGAGCGTCGTCTCCAGCGCCGTGATGCGCCGGGCGACGGTGGCATGGTTCACGCCCAGCGCCCGCGCCGTGGCCGAGAGGCTGCCGTGGCGGGCTAGCGCCACGAACACGCGGGCGTCCTCCCAGTCGAGGGTTGTGCGAAAACGATCGGTCATTGAGAAAGAATAGGGAATTTTCGCTCAGGGGCGAAGTCTGGATGCTGGCGGCGACAGGACAAATCGAAGGAAAGCCCCATGACGTCCGCTTCCGTCACCCTCACCCTCATCGGTGGCCCGACCGTGCTGATCGAGATCGGCGGCTTCCGCCTCCTCACCGATCCCACCTTCGATCCGCCCGGCCTCTACCGCACCGAGCCAGTGCGCTTCGAGAAGACCGCCGGCCCCGCGCTGGCGGTCGAGCAGGTGCTGCCGCTCGATGCCGTGCTGCTCAGCCACGACCAGCATCTCGACAATCTCGATGCCTCGGGTCGCGCCCTGCTGCCTCAGGCGCGCGCCGTCTTCACCACCCCCGTGGCCGCCGCCCGGCTCGGTGGCAATGCGGTGGGGCTGGCGCCGTTCGAGACGCGGGAAATCGAGGTGCCGGGCAAGGGACGCCTGCTCGTCACCGGCGCGCCGGCCCGCCACGGCCCGCCCGGCATCGAGCCCATCTCCGGCGATGTGGTCGGTCTGCTGATCGGCGTGGAGGCGCCAGGCGACGCGGTCTACGTCACCGGCGATACGGTCTGGTATGAGGGCGTGGCCGAGGTGGCGCGGCGGTTTTCGCCGAAGGTGGTGGTGGTGTTCGCCGGCTCGGCGCAGCCGCGCGGCGCGTTCCACATGACCATGGATGCCAACGACGCGCTGGAGACCGCGCGCGCCTTCCCCGGCGCGACGCTGTTCGCCGCCCATACGGACGGGTGGGTGCACTTCAAGGAGAGCGCGGAGCGCCTCGCCGCGGCCTTCGCCAGCCTCGGCGTCGGGCACAGGCTGGCGGCGCCGGAGCCGGGGCGGCCCGTCTCCTTCGCGCTGTGAGCGTCAGGCCCCCGACGGGCAGAGGGGGGCGGTGACGATGGTGCGCAGGCCGGGAGCATTCTCCTCGTCGGCGATCACGCCGTCGAGGCCCTGCACCATGGCCTTGATCATGAGCGTGCCGAAGCCCTGGCGCTCGCCCACCTTGCCGCTGCCGTGGTCGGCGACGATGAGGCGGAAGCGGTCGCGGTGCTGCTCCAGCGCCACACGCAGCGGGCCGGGGGCGCCGCCATAGGCGTATTTGGCGGTGTTGAGCACCAGCTCGGTGAGGATCAGCCCAAGCCGCACCGCGCGGTCGGCCGCCATCAGCACCGGCGCCACATCGAGCATGATGTGGGCTTCCCATTCCTTGCCGAGGGCGCTCGTGACCTCGTTGGTGAGGTCGATGAGATAGCGCGAGAGGTCCACCGCCTCCACCTGCTCGCCGGCATAGAGCTGGCGATGCACGAGGCCCACCGCCGCCACCCGGCGCTCGGCCTCCGCCAGGGCCGAGGCCGCCTCGCTCTCGCCGAGACGGCGCGACTGCAGGCGCAGGAAGGAGGACACCAGCTGCAGGCTGTTCTGCACGCGGTGGTTCACCTCCCGCATCAGGAAGTCCTTGTGCTGCAGCAGCTGCTCGTTCTCCACCACGGTGGCGGAGAGACGGCGGTTGAGGTCACGCACGCGCCGGTTCTGGCGCGCCTGCAGCACGGCGTGGCCGAGGCGGTTGATGGTCTCCACCTCCGCCAGCGACCAGGCGCGCGCCTTGCCGCGCACGGTCTCGCTCCACGCCTCGAACGAGGCGCGCGGGGTGAGCTGGGCATTGGGATCGGCCGGCTCATCGCGATGCGGATTGCCGGCCCAGTTGACCACCTCCACCTGCTCGGCGCGCAGCCACAGCAGCACCAGCGGTGCGTCGCCGGGAATGTTCACCGCCGCGACGCCGCTGGCCAGCGGCGCGACGTCGGCTGCGGCCGGCAGCAGGCTGGGCAGGGCGCGGGTACTGAAGGCCCGCGTCTGCGCCTTGCCCTCCACCCAGCGCGCGATGCGCCGGAGCGCCGTCTCGTCCGGGCAGCGGCCGCAGGTGCGCACGCGGTCGGCCTCGACCACGGCGAAGCCGTCGGCGCCCAGCGCCCGGCGCAAATCGTCGCCGTGGCGGGTCAGCACGTCCTCCACCGGAGCGTCGGCGGCGAGATAGTCGGCGAGGGAATCCTCGGCGCCGCGCAGCCGGATGCGGTCGCGATACTGCATCGCCTCCTCGCGGGTGCGGATCTGGCGGGCGAGGTTGGAGGCGAGCGACTGGCAGGCCATGCGCAGTTCGTAAGGCAGGCGCCGGGGCGTGCGGTGATGGCAGGCGACGAGCCCCCACAGCACCCCGTCCTTGACGATGGAGACGGAGGCCGAGGCCACCACCCCCATGTTGTGCAGATACTGGATGTGGATGGGCGAGACGGAGCGCAGCATCACATCGGACAGATCGAGCTGGGCGAGCCCGGCCTCGGCCGGGCGCAGCGGCGCGGGCTCGTAGGCCACGTCCGGGATCACCCGCACGCGGTTGCGCACATAGAGCGCGCGCGCCTGCCGGGGGATGTCGCTGCCGGGGAAATGATGGTTAAGGAAGGAGCCCATCTCCTTCGCCTTCGCCTCGCCGAGCACCGTCCCCGCCTCGTCGTCGAGGAACTGGTAGATCATTACCCGGTCGAAGCCGGTGATGCGGCGGAACACGGAGGCGGCTTCTGTACACAGATTGCGCAGATCCGGCGCGCGCTCGAAGCTCACCGCCGCGGCGTCGAGCCCGGCCAGCACCTCGGCCGCGCCGAGCCGCACTTCGGGCGCCGGCTCCAGCTCCACCAGCAGGCCCTGCGGGGCGCGGTGCAGCAGCACTTCGAAAGTCTCGGCGCGCCCGGGCACGAGGCCGACGCGGGTGACGCCGCTCTGCGGCGCCTCGCGCAGCTGCGCCGACAAATCCTGTCCGAGGAGGGTGTCGAGGGTGGCGCCGAGCCAGTCCTCGGCCAGGCGGCCCTCGATGTCGCCGGCGCCGCCCACCACCGTGCGGGTGCGCGAGTCGGCCACGAGCAGAAGGCCGTGCGGCTGGATGGAGCCCGGAATGTGGATGGGTTCGCGGTCGCAGGCGCCGAGATCCGGCGTGGTGCGGGGCGCGGTGCTGCTGACGGAAGCGTCGTTCATGGGGGCCGTTCGCGCTCGTCCTCTCTCGTCGCAGGAAACCCTGCGCCGCTGATGATCGGAGCCGGCCGCGCCCCCCGGCGCGCCCCCGACGCCCGCGCCGGTCGCCGCCCGTGGCGGGCGGTTCCAGTCGCGATTCCTCACCCTTCATCGCACGGGTTTTACTGCCAAGCCAAATGCCGAGCCCGATGCCACGCCCGATGCCAAGCCTATACCCCGCGGGATGCCGTACCCGAGGAAGGATGAGGCGCCGATGGGACGCGGGCATGGGAATTGGCGCGGTTCCTGCTTAAATAGGGGCAGCCATGAAGATGCATGCTCTGACCCGTGAACTGATCGAGGCCGGCGGCATTGACGCGCTGGTGGCGCGCGATGCGCCGGATCTGGCCGTGCTGACCGAGGCCGAGCGCGCCGCCTCGCTGCAGGCGACGCTGGCGGAACGGCCGGAGGGGCCGGCCTGGCTCTTCGCCTACGGCTCGCTGATCTGGAACCCCACCGTGCGGGTGGAGGCCTGCCGCGTCGGCCGCATCGACGGCTGGCATCGCGCCTTCTGCCTGGAGACGGTGGTGGGACGCGGCTCGCCCGCCCATCCCGGCCTCACCCTCGCCCTCGACGAGGGCGGCGACTGCACCGGCGTCGCCTTCCGCCTGCCGGAGGAGGGGCTGGAGCACGAGCTCTCCCTGCTGTGGCGGCGCGAGATGCTCTCGGGTGCCTATGTGCCGCGATGGCTGGATGTCATCGACCTCGACGGCGGGCGGATCGGCTCGGCCATCGCCTTCACCATGGACCGCACCAGCGTGCAGTATGCCGGCGGCCTGAGCGAGGAAGAGGTGGTGGACCGCCTCGCCACCGCCCGGGGCGCCATCGGCTCGGCCGCCGACTATCTGTTCGCCACCTGCGAGGGGCTGGCGGAGCACGGGGTGCGCGATTGCGCCCTCGACACGCTGGCGGCGGCGGTGCGGCGGCGCCGGGAGGCGCTCGACCGGCAAGGGTGATCGCGGCAAGGGTGAGCGCGGCAGGGGTGATCGCAAGAGGTGTGATGGCCGGAGGGTTCAGCCCGTCTGGCTGACGTCAGCTTCCTCGGCGCGGGCGACGCCGGCGGTAGCCTGGTTGGCCTCGGTGCGGAACGCCGAGGGGGCACGGCCGAAGGTGCGCCGGAACAGCCGGTTGAAGGTGGCGATGTCGTTGAAGCCGGCCTCGAACGCGATGTCCGACACCTTCTTCGCGGCATTGACGGGATCGAGCAAAGCGGCGCCCGCATATTTCAGGCGCGCGGTGGTGATGTGTTCCCGCAGCGTGGTGCCGTGCTTCTGGAACATCTTCTGGAGCGTGCGCACGTTGAGCTTGTAGCGCTGGGCCACCTGGGCCACGCCGTAATCCTGCTGGCGGCAATTGGCGGCGATGTCGGCGAGGATGTCGCGGAAGAGATGGTCGCCGCCGGGCTGGCCGCCGAGCTCGTCCTCGCGTGCAACCGAGAGGAGCGCGAGAAGGCCGGCCTCGCAGGCCCGAGCCAAAGCCGGCGGCAGGTCGCGCCCGACGATGCACTGTGCCTGCGTGATGAGCAGTTCCACCGACGCGTCCGGCGTCGTGGACAGTGCGCTGCCGCCCGCGCCCGCCGCTCCGGCGCCCGGCGTGCGGTCCGGGGCCGCCACCAGAATCACCGACCCCGCGGGGAAGCGGATATCCGCGCCGCGGCGCACCGTTGCTAGAAAGGGCACGTTGGCGGGAATTGGTTGTGCCGGCCCCTGATCAAGCGCGATGGTAGAGGATTCGCTGGCCCGCCCCGCCAGAGTTAGCGGCAGCTCCAATGCGGTCATACGCAGACCCCCCAATTGTGGCGCCTCCGCACAAATAATGGCCACATTCGGTAACAGCGTCTGACGCACGGTTAACCGCTTGTTAACCGCTGTGACCTTGGGGACGGGTGCATCGCTACCTTGCAACAGCGCACGATGAGACTGTGAGTCTGATGCAGAGCAGTCATGAATACTCAAATATTGCGTCTGCGAAATCTTTCGAAATCCCTCCATGACTGGCCGCCACGCCTCCCTTGATCGGCGCTACAACACGGCAAACAGAGTCTAAACGCAATCCACGCTACTAAATTACCGTCATCTATTCTATCTTTGACTAAGCTGTAGGGTGGTTGCAGGCAACCACCAAATGCCGACTTTATAGTTAATGTATTGAAATAACTATACAATTCAAACTATGGCAGAAGTGCAACACCTCACGCGAATATGAAGAAGTTCGCTTTTTGAGCAGTGATGATTCGCGCCCTGCGGAGAGGTGATTGCAGACGCTGGGTAAGTTCGCGTCAGTTCGAGGAGTGTGAGAATCGCTCCACAACCATGGGTCGCAGATTGTGGCGGCCGAAACAGGTTCTGGCTGGCGGAGGGCTCCCCTCCTGCCGCCGCATGTTGGGGGTGAAGATGGTCAATACGGGCGGCACCATCCTGTCTGGCGTTGAGGCGCATCCTTCGGTGAACCGGGGTCGCATGCGCGCACTGCTTCTCAGCTCCGCTCTGGCGACGGTGCTTGCGGGCGTGATCCAGCCGGGCACGGCGAACGCGGCGTGCTCCAGTGCGGGTTTTCCGAATGTGACGGTGGACTGCACCGGGACCGATAACAACGGCTTCTCGAACAACAACATCTTCGGAAGCACGACGGTCAATGCCGGTGCTGGCGTCATCGTGCAGACCGCGCCGAGCGGTACCGCCCTGAACGTCGGTTCTCTAACCTCGATCACCAGCAACAACACGGCCGCGACCTTCACCGGCGATGCCAACGGCATCGTCTATAACGCCGGCACCAGCATCACGCTGAACAACTTCTCCGGTTCGGCCACGGGCACCACCGGAAACGGCATCCAGCTCTTCGCCACCGCCGGCAACATCACCGCCAACAATTTCACCGGCACGGCGACGGGCGGCGATAACGGCATCAGCGCCACCGCAGCGGTCGGCAGCATCACCATGACCGGCTTCGCCGGCACGGCGACCGGCACCGAGGCGAGCAGCAACGGCATCAACCTCACCTCCACCCTGGGCAACATCACCTTCACCTCCACGCCCGCCGCCTTTGTCAGCGGCGGCACGAACGGCCTGAACTTCACCGCCCTCGGCACCATCAACACCACCACCAACGGTGGCTTCTTCAGCGGCACTTCGGGCTCCGGCGCCAACTTCCTCGGCCAGGAAGTCAACCTCACCGCCAACAACTCCTTCTTCATGGGCGGCACCAACGGCGTCGCCGCCACTGGCGCCGACCTCGACCTGCGGTTCGTCGGCGGCACCGCGATGGGGACCTCGGGCGATGGCATCAACGCCACCGCGGTGGGCTTCTCCCTCGGCGGGACGCAGATCCCGGCCGTCTCCTCGGTCACCACCAACGGCACCTTCGTGCAGGGCGGCACCAACGGCATCAACGCCACCGCCACGGCTGTCGGCCTCACCGGCGTCGGCGTGGACGCCACCACCACCGTGACCGCGAATGGCGGGTCGGTGACCGGCGGCACGGGCGCCGGCATCTTCGCCTCGGCCATCACCGCGCCCGTCACGGGCGGCCCGAACACCGCCTCCACCACCGTGCAGGGCTCCGCCGACGTCACCGGCGGCTCCAACGGCATCTTCGCCCTGGCCGGCAGCCTCAACGGCAACGCCAACACCACGGTGAACGTCTCCGGCGACGTGGAAGGCACCAACGGCAACGGCGTCTTCGCCCTCGGCGCCAGTGTCGGCGACTTCACCGGCTTCGACCCGAACGATCCCTCCACCTGGAACTCGGCGGTCGGCACCGGCAAGGCCACCGTCGACGTCACCACCAAGGACAATGTCACCGCCGGCAACGGCACCGGCATCCTCGCCGTGGGCATCGGCACCGGCAATGAAGTGACCGTCGACGCCCGCGACAATGTCGACGCCACCGGCGGCTTCGGCGTGCTGGCCGGCTCCATCGGCACCGGCGGCACCGTGGATGTCACCACGAAGAGCGTCTCCGGCACCCAGGGCGGTGTGCTCGGCTTCAACACCGATGGCAATGTGAACGTCCACACCACCGGCACGGTGGAGGTCGCCTCGGGCGGCCTGATCGGCGTCGGCGCCATCTCCAACAACGGCAATGCGACCGTCAACTTCTCCGGCGTCATCGACCCGCCGCTGATCGGCGCCGGCTCGCTGACCATCGGCAACGGCACCGCCACCACCAACACCGCCGGCACCATCGACGCCGACCTCATCGGCGTGATTGCCCTGAACGTGGGCGACGGCCGCGCGGTGGTGGACAACAACGCCTCGGTCCAGTCCAGCGTGGGTGCCAACCCGCTGCTCGGCGTCGGCGGCATCAAGGTCGGCAACAACAATGCCGGCCTCGACGTTGACGTGCAGAACAACGGCGTCGTCACCGACTATGCGGTGGGCGTGCTCGGCCTCGCGGTCGGCAACGGCAACGACGTTTCGGTGAACAACAAGGGCGTGGTCGATGCCGGCTTCCTCGGCGTCGGCGGCATCGTCGTCGGTGAAGGCACCGGCGTCGAGACGGTCACGGTGCGCAACTCCGGCGCCATCGAGACCGGCGGCATCGGCGTGCTGGGCGCGGCCCTCGATCTGAACGGCACCGGTGCCGGCACCAATGTCGACGTCAACAACTCCGGCACCGTTACCGGCGGCTTCCTCGGCGTCGCGGGCATCGCGGTGGGCGAGGGCTCCGGCACCACGGTGAAGGTGGTGAACTCCGGCGCCATCTCTGACAATGCGGGCATCGGCGTGCTCGCCGGCGCCTTCGGCGACAATCACACCGTCACCCTCAATAACCAGGGCGCGATCACCGCCGACCTCGGCGGCGTGGTCGGCGTGGTGGGCGGCGACAACGGCAAGCTCAACGTCACCAACTCCGGCGCCATCTCCACCCAGGGCGCGGCCGTCGCCGGCCTCGTGGTGGGTGACGAGGGCCAGGTGAAGGTCACCAACACCGGCGCCATCAACGGCGGCCTGCTGGGCGTGGGCGGTGTCGTGATCGGCGACAACACCACCGGCATCGCCACCACCGTGGAGGTGAAGAACTCCGCGGCCGTCACCAATGACGGCATCGGCGTGCTGGGCGGCGGCATCGGCGACAACCAGGTGGTGAAGGTCTCCACCTCCGGCGCCATCGACTCCGGCCTGCTCGGCGTGGGCGGCTTCTCCATCGGCGCCAACGGCAATGTGGACGTGAAGACCACCGCGGCCGTCACCTCCGGCGGCGCGGGCGTGGTCGGCGCCGGCATCGGCGACAACTCGGTGGTGAAGGTCACCACCGGCGAGCAGGTGGACGGCACCTTCCTCGGCGTCGGCGGCCTCATCGGCGGCGCGGGCTCGCAGCTCACCATCGTCACCGAGGACAAGGTGACCTCCTCCGACGGCTTCGGCGTCGCGGCCCTCGGCCTCGGCACCGGCCAGACCATCAACGTGACCACCCAGCAGGAAGTCTCCGGCGACCTGCTCGGCGTCGGCGCGCTGAACCTCGGCGGCGGCGGCACCACGGTGAACGTCGAGACCCAGGCCAAGGTCACTTCGGCCTCCGGCTTCGGCGTGCTCGGCGGCTCCATCGGCACCGGCGCCAACACCGTCACTGTCCTCACCCAGAAGCAGGTCTCCGGCGACCTGCTGGGCGTGGGCGGCATCATTGGCGGCACGGGCGGCAGCCTCACCATCGAGACCAAGGACACCGTGGACAGCGCCAACGGCTTCGGCGTGGCGGCCCTCGGCCTCGGCTCCAACACCATCGACGTGACCACCGACAAGGCGGTCACCGGCCGCTATCTCGGCGTCGGCGCCCTGGCGCTGGGTGACCAGAACACCGTCACCGTCCACACCAAGGACACCGTGACCTCCTCGGATGGCTTCGGCGTCCTCGGCGGCGCCATCGGCGCGGGCCCGAACGTCGTCTCCGTCACCACCGACAAGGCGGTCGCGGGCGACCTGCTCGGCGTCGGCGGCGTCATCGGCGGCACGGGCGGCAGCCTGACCATCGAGACCAAGGACACCGTGGACAGCGCCAACGGCTTCGGCGTGGCGGCCCTCGGCTTCGGCTCCAACACCATCGACGTGACCACCGACAAGGCGGTCACCGGCCGCTATCTCGGCGTCGGCGCCCTGGCGCTCGGCGACACCAACGCGGTGACGGTCCACACCAAGGACACCGTGAAGTCGGCTGATGGCTTCGGTGTGTTCGGCGGCGCCATCGGCGGCGGCGCCAACACCGTGAAGGTCACCACCGACCAGACGGTCGACGGCCGCCTCCTCGGCGTCGGCGGCATCCTCGGCGCCACCGGCGGCTCGCTGGACATCAACACCAAGGCGGCCGTGACCTCCGCGGACGGCTTCGGTGTCGCCGGCCTCGCCTTCGGCAACAACAACACCGTGAAGGTGCTCACCGAGAGCACCGTGAGCGGTGACCTGCTCGGCGTCGGCGCCCTCTCCATCGGCGACGGCGGCACGGTGGACGTCCACACGCTGGCGGCCGTGACCTCGGCCAACGGCATCGGTGTCCTCGGCGGCAATATCGGCGCGGGCCAGCAGGTGACCGTGGTCACTGACGGCACGGTCAACGCCGCCATCGCGGGCGTGGTCGGCTTCAACACCGGCGGCGACACCGACGTGACGGTGAACCAGAAGGTGTCGGTCGCCCCCGGCGGCTTCATCGGCGCGGCCGCCATCTCCGGCGGCACCGGCAACGCCACCCTGACCATCAACGGCGTGATCGATCCGCCCGCCATCGGCGGCGGCGCGCTCACCATCGGCTCGGGCACCGCCACGGTGAACGTCAACGCCGAGGTCCAGGCCACCACCATCGGCATCGTCGGCGCCAACATCGGCAACGGCGCCATCGACGTGAACGTCAATGCGGGCGGCACCATCAAGTCCGACGGCATCGGCATCCTGACCTTCAAGCTGGGCGACGGCCCGACCAACATCGACGTGGATGCGGCGGTCGGCGGCCTCAGCGGCGCGGCCACCGGCGGCGACGGCATCTTCGCCCTCGCCTTCGGCGAAAGCCCGGTGACCATCAACACCACCGCCAACGGCACCATCACTGCCGGCGACGACGGCATCTCGGTGGGCCACATCGGCGGCGGCAACATCACCATCACCACCAATGCGGCGATCACCGCCGGCGACGAGGGCATCCAGGTGCTCTCGGCGGCGCTGACCACCGGCGACGTGACGGTGACCAACAACGCCGGCATCACCGCCACCGACAACGGCATCTTCATCCTGAAGGGCGGCGACGGCGCGGTGACGGTGAACGCCAACGCCAACATCACCTCCACCACCGCCAACGGCATCGAGGCGAACGCCGTCCTCGGCACCGGCAACGTGACGGTGGCGCAGGCGGGGCTCACCACGATCACCGCGCAGGACTTCGGCATCATCGCCTCGAAGACCCTGGGCACGGGCGACGTGACGGTCACCACGGGTACGCTCTCGGCCATCAACGCCACCGCGGGCGGCATCTTCGCCGGCCGGTTCGGCGGCACGGGCAACGTGGTGGTCTCCACTGGCATCGCCAGCGGCATCACCACCTCCGGCAACGGCATCAATGCCCAGTCCATCGGCGCCGACGGCAACGTCACCGTCACCACCGGTCTCGCCAGCGGCATTACCGCGGGCAATGACGGCATCGTGGCCAACAAGTTCGCCGGCTCCGGCGACATCTTCCTCACCACCGGCTCCTCCAGCACGGTGGCCGCGGGCGATGACGGCCTCACCGCCACCAACTTCGCCTTCGGTGCCGGCAACGACATCTTCGTCACCACCGGCCTCAACTCCTCGGTCGTGGCCAACGACAAGGGCATCCGCGCCGGCGGCTGGGACAACGTCAACATCACCACCTCCGACCTCAGCCTCATCCGCGGCGACGCGGACCAGAGCGGGGTGGGCAACGCCATCCGCATCTTCGAGGCCGACTTCGCCACGGTGAACATCGGCACCAACAATGCGGTGATCGGCTCCGGCAAGAGCTGGGGCGAGGCGGTGATCTCGGTCAACAGCGACGACGGCACCACCATCAACGTGGGCGCCGGCACGCTGGTCAGCTCCTGGAGCTACCTGGGCGGCAACAACCTGCCCGGCCTGATCGTGGCGGCGAGCGACATCGTCATCGACACCGATGGCGGCGCCACCACCATCACCAACGAGGGCACCATCGTCGGCCGCATCGGCCTCACCGACAACGACGACACCTTCAACAACCTGTCGTCGAACACCTGGATCACGGTCGGCAACAACTACTTCGGGGGCGGCACCGACACCCTGAACAATACCGGCCGCATCGTCACGGCGCTGCAGGGCGCGGTGGCCGAGAACACCAACTTCTTCAGCCTCGAGACCTTCAACAACGGCGACCCGCTCTTCCTGCAGAGCGGCCTGCTGACCATGATCGACGAGGTGCCCGGGCAGATCGCCTTCAACGGCGCCCGTGACGTGACCTACGTGAGCGGCACCTGGAACGGCGTCGGCAACAGCCGGGTGGGCCTCGACAGCTTCCTCGGCGCGGCCGGCTCCACCTCGGACCAGCTTGCGGTGGGCGGGCTCGACGTGAACGGCGTGGAGATCGCCGGCCTCGTCACCACCGGAGCGACCGGCCTCGTCATCAACGACGTCAACCCCGGCCCCGGCGCCTTCAACCTCGCCGGCATCCGCGTGGTGGACGTGCAAAGCGTGGCCGGCACCACGAACCCGGCGAGCTTCTACATCGATCCCAGCTCCACCAACTACGCGCCGAAGTTCGGCGGCGTGATCGACAAGGGCCTGTTCTTCTATGACCTCACGGTCATCGGCAACGACCAGTACCTGATCGGCCTGCCGGACCAGGAAGTGTTCGAGCTGCCGAAGCTCGTCACCGGCGCCCAGGCCATCTGGCACGAGACCACCGGCGTGTGGCTCGACCGCCAGGCCGACCTGCGCACCTACCTGCAGGGCACGCCCAAGCAGCTCGTCACCAAGGAAGGCGTGAAGACCATCGACGGGGCTCCGGCCTCCGTCACCCCCGGCATCTGGGGCAAGGTGGTCGGCAGCTGGGGCTCTCGCGACGCCTCCAACACCTTCGCGGCCGGCGGCGGCCTCTACGGGTTCGACACCGGCTACAATCAGAGCATCTACGGCTTCATGGCCGGTGCCGACTTCGGCAAGGAGAGCGTGTTCGCCACCAATGACGCGGTGGTGTTCGGTGTCCTCGGCGGCTATGTCGGGTCCAACCTGAACTTCAGCAATTCGCCCACCTCGGCGGATTACTCGGGCGGGACGGTCGGTGCGTATGCCACCTACATCACCGGCAACTGGTACTTCGACGCCCTCATCAAGGCCGACTTCCTCTCCATGGACTACAACGCGCCGACGCTCGCGGGCATCGGCTACTTCGGAAAGTCCACGGACGCCCGGAACGTCGGCTTCGCGCTCGATACCGGCTACCGGCTCTACACCTGGGCCAATGGCGGGTTCGTCGACGGCCTCGCCACCCTGTCCTACGTGAACACCAACATCTCCAACCTCGCCATCGCCGGAAACACCTTCGTGGACTTCGGCAACAACGACAGCCTGCGCGGCAGCCTCGGCGCCCGCGTCGGTGGCCAGATTTACGACGCCGCCACCTACAAGGTGCAGGCGAGCGTGACCGGCCGCCTCTGGTACGAGTTCCTGGGTGACAACGCCGTCACGATCTTCAATCCGGGCGTGCCCTTCGGCACCGTCGACAACTTCGACGGCCTGTTCGGTGAAGTCGGCGTCGGGTTCAACGTCTTCGCCAAGGACTCGGGCTGGAACAGCTTCGTGAATGCCGACGTGAAGTTCGGCGACAACTACACGGCCGGCAGCGCCAAGGGCGGTGTCCGCTACCAGTGGTGAGCGGCGCCTGATCCTCGATCAGTCCAGCGGGCGGCGTGCCTTGAAGGTGCGCCGCCCGTTCCTTCTCCGGGGACAAGATCGTGACGGAGCTTGGCTTTCGCGCCGTGCCGTCCCATCCTCGCCCGCCGGGTGCGGGGCCCCGCCAGGGGTGCCGCAGAGCGCTTGTCCGGGAGCGCACCGCAGCGGGACCATCTGCCCCTGTCCGGTCTTTCCTCGGGTTTCTTCATTCGCGTCATCTGATACGGCCCTTTCGTCACCGCCCTTCTGTCCCCGGGTCCTTGTCCACGGAGGCGTCTCGTGATCCTTCCCCGTCCGTTCCGCTCCACCTCCTTCCGCGCCAGCCCGTTCCTGGCGATCGCCGCGCTGCTCGCGGCGACGCCGTTCGCCGTGCTGTTCTCCGAGGATACGGGCGCCGTCACCGTGGCGCAGACCCAGCAGGCGCCCGCCCAGAACCGCACCGCCCAGAGCCAGCCGGCCGCGCCCGCCGCGCCCGCCGGCCCGGTGAAGACGGAGACCCAGTCGTTCGACAATTGGGTGCTCACCTGCCAGGAGCTGCCCCCGGCGGCCGGCGCCAAGACCGGCAAGAAGACCTGCTTCGGCGTCCTACGCATCACCGACAATCAGTCGAAGCGCGTGGTCGTGGTGTGGAAGATCGGCCGCGACGGCAAGGACGTGCCGACCATCGCCATCACCACCCCCACCGGCGTGCTGGTGCGCGACGGCGTGGACCTCGTGCTCGGCCAGAACACCCGCAAGCTCGCCTACCAGTGGTGCAATGGCACCGAGTGCGAGGCGAGCATTGCCTACGACGCGGCGCTCGCCAAGGAACTGTCCGCGGCCAAGGAGGCCACCATCGCCTTCCGCCTGCAGGACGGCCGGCAGGTGAACGTGAAGGTGGGCGTCACCGGCGTGGACAAGGTGCTGACCGGGCTGGCCAAGAGCTGAGGTTCGGCCGGCTCCTGCCGCCCCCGCATTCCGCGCGCATCCGCACCCCCGTCATCCCCCGGCGCGTCCGGGGGATCCACCGCGCCGCTCATCCGCTGCCTCGGGCGATGACGGCGTCGGTTCGTGTGAGGCGCGCCGAGGCGGTCGATGACCGTTCCCGGTCCGTTTCCCCGATTCCGTGAATCGGAGAAACCCTCTACCCTCCCGCTCGAGTTGAGACCCGCGCCCCGGAGGCCCAGTTGCGTCGCCGTATCCTGATCGCCGCGTTCGTCCTGATCGCGGCTTTTGTCGCCATCCGGGCCGCAGTCGTCGCCAGCCATCTGCCCGAGGCGCTCACCGCCGCGCATTTCGAGGCGCTGCGGCCGGAGCCGAACCGCCAGCGCGCCTTCCTGCACCGCATGCCCAAGGGCGGCGACCTGCACACCCACCTCTCCGGCGCGGTTTATGCCGAGCGGTTGATCGCCTGGGCCATCAAGGATGGCCTGTGCCTCGATCCCGTGGCCATGAACATCCTCTCCCCGCCCGCCGATGCGAGCGCCGAGAAGCCGTGCGGCGCCGATCCGAAGATCGTCCCCATCGCCGACGCGGTGGCCGGCTGGCGCGGCCAGACCACCTTCGACCTCTTGGTGGATGCCCTCTCCTTGCGCTGGTTCCTGCCCACCCCGGCGGTGCCCTCGGGCCACGACCAGTTCTTCGCCTCCTTCTCCAAGTTCAACCCCGCCGCCGGCGGCCCGGACTGGACGCGCACCATGGAGCGCACCGCCGAGATGACGGTGGACCAGCTGCGCCAGTACCGCGCGGACAACGTGCAATATGCCGAGCTGATGGTGACGCTGCTCGAGGGCGAGGACCGCCGCCGCCTCGGCCAGGCCATCGGTGCCGAGCGCGATCCCAAGGCCATGCTGGCGGCGCTGGAGGCGGCCGGCATGGCCGAGGTGGTCCGCCGCCGGGTGGAGGACATCAAGGCCCTCGTCGCCCGGGTGGAGGCGCTGCGCGGCTGCGCGGCGGACGCCACCCGACCCGGCTGCGGGGTGGATTTCCGCTATATCGCGCAGGTGAACCGCAACGGCGCGCCGGCCGAGGTGTTCGCCCAGACGGCGGTGTCGGCGGCGCTGGTGCGGGCGTTGCCGGACATCGTGGCCGGCTTCAACTATGTCGGCCCGGAGGACTACCGCACGGCCCGGCAGGATTACCGCACCCACATGCAGTGGATCGGCTTCCTCGCGGGCAAGGATGTGCCGGTGGCGCTCCATGCGGGCGAGCTGTGGCTCGGGCTGGTGCCGCCGTCCGACCTCGACTTCCACATCCGCGATGCGGTGGAGACGGCGGGCGCGCGGCGCATCGGCCATGGCACCGCCATCGGCTTCGAGCGCGACATGGATGGGCTGCTGGCGGAGCTGAAGGCGCGCGGCGTCGCCATCGAGATCGCGCTCACCTCGTCCGACGTGATCCTCGGCGTGCGCGACCGCCGCCACCCCATCCGCACCTATCTCTCGGCCGGGGTACCGGTGACGCTGGCCACCGACGATGCGGGCGTCTCGCGCATCGACCTCACCAACGAATATGTGCGCGCCGCGCAGGACCACGGCCTCGGCTATCGCCGGCTGAAGGGCTTCGCGCACACCGCCATCGAAAAGGCCTTCCTGTCGCCGCCGGAAAAGGCCCGCCAGCAATCCCGCCTCGATGCCGCCTTCACCGCCTTCGAGCGCGAGGTCTCCGACGCCCTCCCCCTCGGCACCCGCATCGCCGCCTTCTTCCGCGCGCTGGTGGGCGTGCAGGGGCGTTGAAGGCGAGGAATCAGGCGGGCTCGCGCGCTTCCGCCGGCCTGCGGGGCGATGGCGCCATCGCATATTCCTCCCGGTCCTGCGGCGGCCCCCACATATCCGCGACCGTCGCGCCGGTGTCGCGCGAGGGACGGCGCAGGAAGCCGAGGATCTCGTGCGGCCACACCCGCCGTCCGATCTGCGCATACCAGCGCATGGCATGGCGCAGGCGCGCGTCGCGCTCCAGATAGGTGCGCCGGAGCGCCTTGGGCCGCAGTTGCAGCACCGCCTCGGTGAACTTGACCCAGGCGAGCGTCCGCCACGCCGGCATGTGGCGCGTGGCGAGCGCCTGGTGCTTGTAGTCCCAGCGCTGGCGATCGGCCTCGATCACCCGCCGGCTGGCGGCGAGCTGGTAGTAGGGCGTCCAGCGATGCGGCGTCACGTACAGCATCTGGATCTGGTCCGGATCGTGGGCGAGAAGGCGCCGGAGGCCGCGCCAGTGGTCGCGGTCGGTCTCCTCCTCGAAGCCCACCACCCAGGTGGCCATGGAGAGGATGGAATGGCGGCGCAGCAGGCGGATCGCCTCCCGGTCGGTATCGACGCCGCCGCCCTTGCGGATGAGGGCGAGGGTGGCCGCATCCGTATTCTCCAGCCCGAGCAGGAAGCGCACCCAGCCGGCCTTGCGGTAGAGGGGAAGGATATCCGCGTCGCGCACGATGTCGTCGGCGCGGGTGGAGCCGACGAGGATGAGGTCCACATCCTCCGCGATCAGCGCCTCCAGAAACGCGCGCCAGGCCTTGCGCGACGAGGTGGGGTTCTCGTCGGCGAAGTTGATGACCCGGACGCCCTGCTCGCGGTGGAGCCGCGCCAGTTCCTTGGCGAACAGCACGGGATCGCGGTGGCGCCAACGGCTCCAGAAGCCGCGCTGGCCGCAATAGGTGCAGGGATGCGGGCAGCCACGGGAGAACTGGACCACCACCGCCCGGAGCCCGCCCCAGTAGGAATAGCGGGCGTGATCGATCAGCTCCCAGCCGACGCGGTAGGCATCGAGATTCTGGATCATCGGCGCGGGCGGGGTGGCGTGCGGGCCGGCGGCGTCGCGAAAGGCGATGCCGGGGATGTCGGCGAGCGGCGTGCCGGATGCCAGGGCCGCCATGAGGCGCCGGGCGGTCTCCTCGCCCTCGCCCCGGACGATGGCCGTCACATGGGGTTCGGCGGCGAGGATGTCGCGCCAGTGATAGGTGGGGAACACCCCGCCATAGACGATGAAGGCTTCGGGCAGCGCCTGCGCGATGCCGGCCGCCACGGCCGCGATCACCGGATGGCCGGAGGTGGAGCCGGAATGGCCGAACAGCACCGCATCCGGCTGGAAGGCCGCCGCCGCCGCGACGAGCTCGGCCGCCGTCATCGGCTTCAGCTCGCCGTCCACGAGGCGCACCGCGTGCCCGTCATCGATGAGCGGGCCGCCGATGGCGAGGAGGCCCAGCGGCGGCAGGTGATCGTCGGGGATGCGGCTGCCGATGGAGGGGTGCGGCACGTTGATCAGCAGGATGCGCACGGGACCTTGCTTCCTCCGCCCCGGGATGGCCGTGGCCCGTGTCGCCGCGGCCTGCCTTCCAATGGGTCAATGCTTACCGCGTCCCCCTCGGATGTGCCATCCTCCGCCGGACGGGAGATCCAGGATGGCCGGGGATGACGAGCGGGCGACGGGCCCGGCGCCCATGCAGGGGGGTGGGTTCTACAATGATCATGCCCAGCATCAGGCGCAGGGCGGCGCCCATGGGCTGCCGCTGATCGACCGGGCGTTCGAGGGGATGGTGCTGCACGGCCCCGTCACGCTGGCCGATTATGGCAGCGCCACGGGGCGCAATTCGCTGGCGCCCATGGGGCTCGCGCTCGGCCATGTGCGCCGGCAGCTGGGGCCGGACGTTCCGGTGAGCGTCGTCCACACCGACCAGCCGGGCAATGATTTCTCCGGCCTGTTCCAGCTGCTGCGGGACGATCCCGAAAGCTATCTCCGGCGTGACGGCCGGGTCTTCGCCTCCGCCGTGGGGCGCACCTTCCATGAGCAGGTGCTGCCGGATGCCAGCGTGGATTTCGGCTGGTGCTCGTTCGCCGCCCACTGGATGAGCCATGCGCCGGTGATGCCGGCCGGCCATGTGTGGCCGCGCCAGACGGCGCCGGAGGTGCGCGCTGCCTTCGCCGCGCAGGCGGCGGCGGACTGGCGGGCCTTCCTCGCCGCCCGTGCGCGGGAGCTGAAGCCGGGCGGCGCCCTCGTGGTGGTGCAGCCGAGCCTGCCGGAGGCGGAGCCCACCACCTTCCCCGTGCTGATGGCCTGGGTGGAGGCGGAGCTGGACGCTCTGGCCCTCGGCGGCGTCCTCACGCCCGACGAGCGCGGGCGGATGACCATCCTCGTCTTCGAGCGCACCGCCGCCGATGCCCGCATTCCGTTCGCCGACGGGGCGTTCGCGGGGCTGACGCTGGTGGTCGAGGAGGCGCGGGAGATGCCGGACCCGTTCTGGCCGGCCTATGGGTTGGATGGCGATGCGGCGGCGCTGGCGGACAAGCATCTCGGCTTCTTCCGCGCGCCGTTCCTGCCCTCGCTGCTGGCGGCGCTCGATGCCGGCCGCGATGCCGGCTTCCGCGAGGCGTTCACGGGGCGGTTGATGGAGGCGCTGGGCCGCCGCATGCGCGCGGCGCCGCAGCCGCTGCTCTCCCCCATGGTGATCCTCACCACTCTGTACCGGAAGGCGGGGTAGGGGCGCGCTGTCAGGCCAGCGGGGAAAAGCGCCGCGCCAGCGCCACCGGCACGCCGGCGCCGGCGCGGGCGAGCGCCGCGGCCTCGGCGATGGGGAGGGGCCGGCCGAGCAGGAAGCCCTGCGCCTCGGCGCAAGAGGTGCGGGCGAGCAGCGCCCACTGCTCCTCGGTCTCGATGCCCTCGGCGACGGTGGCGATGCCGAGCCGGCCGGTGAGCACGGTGACGGCCTCGATGATGGCGGCGCTGGCGGAGCCCTCGGTGGCATCCAGCACGAAGGAGCGGTCGATCTTGATCTTGTCGATGGGCAGCAGGCGCAGCCGGCTGAGGCTGGAATAGCCGGTGCCGAAATCGTCGAGCACGATCCTCACCCCCAGGTCGCGCAGGCGCTGGAGCACGGCGAGGCTGGTCTGCTCGCTCTCGAACAGGGCGGTCTCGGTGATCTCGCATTCGAGCCGCTCGGGCGGCAGTCCGCTGTCGCGCAGCGCCGCCTCCACCGTGCCGATGATGTCGCCGAAGGCGAGCTGCACCGGCGAGAGATTCACCGCCACCTTCAGATCGCCGGGGAGCGCGGCGATGTCGGCCACCGCCTGCCGCATGGCGAACGCGCCGATCTCCACGATGCTGCGGGAATCCTCGGTCAGCGGAACGAAGATGGAGGGGTCGACGAGGCCGCGGCGCGGGTGGTTCCAGCGCAGCAGCGCCTCGAACCCGGTGAGCGCGCCGGTCACCACCGAGAAGATCGGCTGGTAGGCGAGCTCGAACTGGTCCTGCGCCAGCGCCTGCCGGAGGTCCTGCTCCATCTCCAGCCGGGCGCGCAGATGGACGTCCATCTCCGGCTCGAACACGCACAGGGTGCCGCGACCCCACGCCTTGGCGCGGTAGAGCGCGAGGTCGGCCTGCTTGAGCAGGGTGTCGGCGTCGGTCCACGCCGCCTCGGCCACCGCGATGCCGACGCTGACGCTGACGGAGATGGTATGGCCGAGGGCCGAATAGGGCTCCCCGAGCAGGGCGATGATGCGCCCGGCCAGCTCGGTGGCCGCCTCCGGCTGCTGCGGCCCGATGCTGATGATGGCGAACTCGTCGCCGCTGAGGCGCGCCACCGCGCCGGGGGCCTGGACGCAATTGGTGAGGCGGGCGGCCACCGTCCGCAGCAGGGCGTCGCCCACCGGATGGCCGAGGGTGTCGTTGACGTCCTTGAAGCGGTCGAGGTCGAGATAGAGCAGGGCCATCTTCTCGCCCAGCTCGGCGGCCTGGTGGAGCGACTTGCCGATGCGCTCGCGGAACACCACCCGGTTGGGCAGGCCGGTGAGGTCGTCGTGGTGGGCGAGGAAGCGGATGCGCCCCTCGCGCTCGATCAGCACCATGTTCTGGCGCTGCGCCTCGGCGGCGGCCTCATTGGCGCGCAGGTTCGCCTCGGCCAGCTCCGCCTGCACCGCCTTGAGCGCGGTGATGTCGGTGCGGATCCCGACCACGCCGCCGTCCGCGGTGGCCCGGTCGGTCATCAGCACCCAGCGCCCGGTGGACAATTGTCGCTCGACGGGACTGTTTTCGGGACGATGCCAGCGCTCCCTTTCCGCGACGGCCTCTTCGGTCACCGGGCCGGCGAACGGAAGTTGTCGCGCCTTGGCGCTTGCCCGCATGATGTCCTTGAAGCGGGCACCCGGGATGAGAAAAGGCGCGGTGATGGCGAACAGTTCGCGGTAGCGCTGGTTGCAGGCGACGAGCCGGTCGTCTCCGTCCCACAGGGCGAAGCCATCGGACATGGCCTCCACCGCATTGGCGAGCACGGCCGTGGCGCGGGCCCGCTCGGAATCCACCTTCTCGCGCTGGCGCAGGGCGATGAGCAGGGCGCCGGCGAAGGCCGTCACCAGCGCCGCGCCGATGGCCGCCGCCGCGACCATCCGGTCCCGGTCGAGCCGCCAGGGGGCCAGCACGTCGTCAAGCTTGGTGGTCAGCACAACGCGCAGGTCGCCGGGCAACGAGGCGCGCACCACGGCGAGTTCCGGCTCTCCCCTGTCGCCGGTGGTGACGAAGGCCTTGCCGTCGGGCGGGCGCGTTCCCAGTGCACCGTGCCGCCACTCGCCGATTGCCAATTCGTCATGGGGGAAGGAGGCCATCAACTGGCCGTTGGGTCGTTCGATGCGGATGCGTATTTCCGGGGCAAGACCGGTCTCTGCCAGGATCTTCATGAGGGCGAGGATCGGGACGTCGGCGACGGCGACCACGCCGCCCCATCCGGGGACGGCCCGGACGGCATAGAGCGACCAGTCGCCGTTCACCGGACTCTGCACCGGCCCGAGCATGGCGGTGGGCTCCAGCCCGGTAAGCCCCGCGGCGAGGGGCAGCGAGCGCAGCACACCCCGGGGGCGCGCGGAGGCGATGATGGCGCCATCGGGGGCGACCAGCATCAGGTCGCGGAAAGCGATGGTCTGCAAGTTGAGGCCGCGCAGTAGTTCGTTGGCGCCCAGTGAGGCGGGGGCCACGCCGGCCGCGGCGAACAGCGGGCGTATGGTGGCAAGCGCGCTGTGGACCTGCAGCAATTGCCGGTTAAGCGCACTCTCCACACCCTGCGCCGAGCGCTCGATATTGGTTTCGGCGGCGAGCTGCGTGGCGACGAGGCTCCGATCGGCGAGCAACGCCGTCCCGATAGCCAGAAGGCCCAAGATCACGATGGTCCCGGCAATGACGGAGAGCTTGAGGCGGTGCCAGATCATCGTCGGCGTCATCCGCCAGGCTCGAGGGCGCCGCGGGTAATCCTGAGGGATACCCTTCCGTCCGAACTGTCCGGCCGGCTGCGATCACTCGGCTTTTGCAGTCGTGGTATGCAGCTTCGCAAGATAGGCATTCCATGCATCGACGCAAGCCGAGCCACACCGTTCGATCCAGCGCGGCAGGACGGTTCCGGAGAGCAGACTGAGGCGGCGGGCGGCGTCGGCTTCAGATTGTGGCACCACCACCAGCCGGTGAGCCTGCGGCCGCCCGCAGACGCTCGCGCCGGTGTTGCAGTCGAGCCCGCGAGCGGTATCAGACTCCGCCTGCTGCCAGATGCGCCCTTCGAGATCCGCGAGGCCGTCACGGATCGGCGCCCGCACGTCCTGCGGCAGGGCCTGCCAGGCGGTCAAATTGGCGCCGAAGAAGGAGATTCCCCAGCTGATTGCCATGCTGTGGACATGGGTGGTGACGTCGCCGAGGCCGATCTCGTAGCCGCTGAGGGTGCCGGTGATGGCGCAGTCCACCACGCCCTGCCGCACGGCATCCACCACATCCGCGAACGGCACCACGACGGGAATGGCCCCGAGCGCTTTCATCAAATCGGACTGGGCCACCGAGGAAGTGCGGACCCGGCGGCCGGCAATGTCGTCGAGGCCGCGGAAGGCGGAGCGGCAGAAGAGCACCTGCGCCGGATAGGCATAGATGGCGAGCAGCTCGATATCCCACCGGTCGCGCAGGATATTGACGAGATGCGCGCGGAAGGCGGCGACCGTCTTCTTCAGGGTCGCCATGTCGGGATTGAGGATGGCCAGGTCCACGGCGTTGAGCTCCGGCTCCTCCGCCGAGACCACGGAGAGAAGGCCGGTGCCGAACGGCACCACGCCGAGCCGCATGAGCTGCAGCATCTCCTGCCCGCGCAGGCCGCCGCTGTCATTGGGGATGATGGTGGCGACCACCCGCCCGCCGGTGCGCTCGGGGATCTCGCGCTCCCAGAACGGCTGTTCCAGCCGGGTGAACTGGGTGACGCCCCCGAGCCCGCCCACCACCTGCAGCCGGATGGGTTCATCCTTGGCGCGTGCGGGAGAGGTCAGGCCCAGCGCCATGAGGAGCAAAGCGAAGGAGGGCAAGAGCTGCCGCAGGCATGCCCGCGCCGTCCCGATTCGCCTGTGAATCGCCTTTCGCCTGCGTCGCGCCCGCATCTTCCGGCCCCGCCTTCAGGCCAGCCGCCCGCCCCGAACCGCAACGCCGGGGAGGGATATTCCTGTGAGAGTGAGCGCAAGGGCGGGGAATGTGCAAGCACAAGCTTGGCCAATGAGGGCGCTTTCCGCGCCAGCCGGAGTCATCGGCCCGCGTCGGAACGTTGCGCCTTCTCGTATTTGCGGACGACCCGCTCCCGCTTCAGCCGCGACAGGCGTTGCAGCCAGAAGATGCCGTCGAGCTGGTCGCACTCGTGCTGATGGCAGACGGCGCGCAGTCCCTCGGCCTCTTCCTCCTGAAAAGCGCCGGCGAGATCCTGGTAGCGTACCCGCACGCGCGCCTGGCGCCCCACCTCCTCGATGGCGCCGGGCATGGAGACGCTGCCCTCGGCATGGCGGATCGTCTCGGGCGAGGACCACACGATTTCGGGATTGATGTAGGTGCGCGGCCCTTCCTCCGGGGAAAGCTCCAACACCACCACCCGCGCGAGCACCCCCACGTGGGGCGCCGTGATGCCGATGCCTGGCGCCGCGCGCAGGGTGTCGAGAAGGTCGGTTGCGAGGGCTGCCAGCGCGGCGTCGAACACCACGACCGGCACCGCCGGCTGCCGCAGCCGCGGGTCGGGGAACTTCACGATCTGCCGCACCGCCATGGGCGTCCTCCGTGTCGCGTCCCGATGCCGCCCACCCCGATGCGGAGCGGGGACTCGGGGGCGAGGTCGAGATGTATTTTGATACCGTTGGACAGGAGGTTCGGCCCGATGGGGTCGATTCTGGACTGGGCACGACCTGAACCGGTGCCGAATCCCGCCGATACCCCCGGTGCTACCCCCACCTGAACCTGCCGATATCGGGCCTCTATTGCGGCCGCCGCTCCCGCTCGTCCCAGCCGCCGATGACGTCCTGTTCCGGCTCCGGCGGGCGGGGCATTCCGGCGAGGCGCAGGGTGCGGTCGAGCAGCACTTCGTAGATCGGCTTGCCGCCAAGTCCTTCTGCCACAAGGTTTGCGGTGACGCAGGTGAGGATGGTCGGCAGCAGGAGATCGTAGGCCCCGGTCAGCTCCGCCACCAGCACCATGCCCACCAGCGGCGCCCGCACCGTGGCCGAGAACAGCCCGCCCATGGCCGCGATCCCGCAGGCCGCAAGCATCTGGGGTGGAAGGGAAAAAAGGCTCCCAAGCAAGGTCGCGAACAACACGCCCACAGCCGTCGCCAGCGCCAGGATGGGCGCGAAGATACCGCCGGGAATGCCCGTGGAATAGCTCGCCATGGTCATGGCGAAGCGGATCAGGACGATCCCCGCCAAAGTGAGCGCCGGCAACCCCATGCCCGGCAGCGACACCGCCAGCATCTCCCCCCCGAACGTCGCCTCCGGCCGCAGCACCAGAAGCGGCCCCACCGCCGCGCCGACTACCACCGGCAGGACATAGGGCGAGACCTTCAAAGCCAGTCCCCGTGCGGCATCCAGCGAGAAGACCAGCGCCGCGTTGAAGGCGATCCCGACCACCCCCAGCACCCCGCCGAGCCCGATGAATGCTGGCAAGAAGTGCAGCGGCGCGGCGGCCACATCCATCTGCATGTCCGGCTCGGTGCCGCCGATGACCTGGGCCACAATGGCGCTCGCCGCCGAGCAGATGATGACCGCGCTATAGGTCCGCAGCCCATAGGGAAACTGCCGCCGCGTCTCCTCGATGACGAACAGGATGGCCGCCAGCGGAGCGTTGAACGCCGCCGCCAGACCCGCCGCGGCGCCAGCCGCGAGTAGGCCCCGGCTGTCGCGGGTGCTCAGGCCGGCGGCATCGGAAATGGCCTTGGCGATGGAGGCGCCCATGTGGATTGTCGGGCCTTCCCGGCCCGCCACCAGCCCCGATCCGAGGGCCAGCACGCCGCCGCCGAACTTCACCGGCAGCACCCGCTTCCACCGCACCTCGCGCAGGCCCTCCAGCGCGCCCTCGATCTCCTGCACGCCGGAGCCCGCCGCCTCGGGCGCGAAGCGCCGCACCAGAAAGACCGCAAGCGCCACCATCAGCGCGGCGCCGACCGACAGCGCGGCGTAAAGCTCAGGCCCCTGGAAATGCTCGCGCAACAGCAGCGGCCACTCGCCGGCCTTGACCGTCGCCCAGTGGAAGCCGGCGCCGACGCCGCCTCCGATGAAGCCCACCAGCGCGGCGAGGGCGTAATAGACGATGTCACGGGGCTTCTGGGCGGGCTCGGCGGATGTCACGCGGGACCTCGGGGCGGGGCAGCTGGGCAGCCTGATGCACTGCAACACCAGACTTAGCTGACGCGCGCGGTGAGGGGCAAGGACCGACCGACTCGACCCGTCCCGCGCCCGCCTGCCCTCACACCGCCTTGAGCGCCGGCGGCGCGGCCGGTCCCAGCATCCGCGGCATCTCCTCGCCATGGAGATGCAGCACCCGGTCATGCAGGTCGACGAGGGTGTTGCGGTGGCCGATGGAGATGAAGGTGCTCTCCGGCAGACGCTCCCGCAGCAGGCGGTAGAGCGCCGCTTCGGTCGCCTCGTCGACGGCGGAGGTCGCCTCGTCCAGCAGCAGCACCTCGGGCGCTTCCAGCAGCGCGCGGGCGATGGAGATGCGCTGCTGCTCACCCAGCGAGAGCTCGTGCGGCCACAGGGCTTCCGCATCCAACCGCCCGGCGAGGTCGGAGAGCCCGACGGCGGTCAAGGCTTCGGCGATCTGGTCCCGCGGCACATCGGCGACGGGGCGGGGATAGGCGAGGGCCACATCCAGCCGCCCAGCCGGGACATAGGGCTTCTGCGGCAGCACCATGAGGCGATGCTCCGCGTGCCGATGCACGGAGCCCGTCGAATAGGGCCAGATACCCGCAATGGCCCGCAGCAGCGTGGTCTTGCCGGCGCCGGACGGGCCGGTGATGAGCACGCATTCCCCGTGCGCGATATGGAGTTCGTCGGTGGCGATGAGCGGCGCGCCGCCCGGCAGGCGCACATCAAGCCCGCGCAGCGCCAGAGCCTTGGTGGCGGGAAGGGAGGCGAGGCTCTCGGTGGGACGGCTCGCCTGCGCCGCCGCGATGGCCTTCTCGAAGCCGGTGAGCCGCTGCACGATCGAAGTCCATTCCGCCAGCGTCACATAGCTGGAGATGAAGAAGGAGAACGAGCCCTGCACCGAGGAGAAGGCGCTGGCCGTCTGCATCAGCTGGCCGAGCTGGATCTGGCCGGAAAAATAGGCCGGCGCCACCACTACGTAGGGGAAGATAGTCGAGATCTGGTTGTAGCCGGCGGTGAACCAGGTGAGGCGCTTCTGCGCCTTCATCAGCTCGACGAAATTGCCGAAGATGTGGGAGAACCGCCCCTCGAGCTTGCGCTCTTCGGCCTGCGCGCCGTCCAGGAGGGCGATCTGCTCGCCATTCTCGCGCACCCGCACGAGATCGACGCGGAAGTTCGCCTCATAGCGCTGCTGCTCGAAATTGAGCTTCACCAGCGGGCGGCCGATGAAATGGGCGAGGAGCGTTCCGCCCGCGGCATAGATCAGCGCCGCCCAGAACAGGTAGCCCGGCACGTTCAGCTCCTGCCCGAACAGGTTCAGCGGCAGCGAGCCGGACAGATTCCACAAGATGACGGAGAAGGAGACGAGGGACACCACGGTGCCGAGCAGGCCGACGCCCACGGAGATAGTCCGGCTGATGAAGGATTGCACGTCCTCGGCGATGCGCTGGTCGGGATTGTCAGCCTCATCGCCGCCGAGCCGCAGGCGGTAGTGCACGTCGTCGCCCAGCCACGCGCCGAGATAGCGCCGGGTGAGCCAGCGCCGCCAGCGGACCTCCAGCCATTGCTTCAGGTAGATCTGGTAGACCGCCACGACGATGGCGCCTGCGGCGATGGCGCAGAAGATCAGGATCTGCGTCTTGAACGCGGCGAAGTCCTTCTCCTGTATGGCGTTGTAGAACGCGACGTTCCACTCGTTCAGCATCACCGTGGCGAATACCCAGGCGAGCTCCAGAGCGATCACCGCGGCGAGGAGGCCGATGGCGATCCAGCGTTCCTCGCTCTTGAAATACGGCACGGCGAGGCGGCGGATGTCGCCGAGTAGGGATAGAAGGGCGCGCAAGGCCGGGCTCTCCGGAAGGGGCTTCGCGGCGAGCATTGAACCCCCGCGCATGGCTGAACCATGGCCGCAGGATGAAGGATTGGAAAGGTGCCGGTGGGGCAGGGGATGCGGGGTTACAGACAGGATTGCAAATCGTGTCTGTAACCCCGGGTCATCGGGCAATCACGTAAGGGGAGCCTGACCAGTCCTCCCGAAATGGGCCGCACTGGACTTGGCGCGTAGTCCAAGTGACGCGCTCAGGCCTTCTTCACGAACTCCGTGCGCAGCACGAGGCCCTTCACCTTCTCGACCTTGCAGTCGATCTCTTCGGGGTCGCCGGTGAGGCGGATGCCCTTGACCAGCGTCCCGCGCTTCAGGGTCACCGAGGTGCCCTTCACCTTCAGGTCCTTGATGAGGGTGACATTGTCGCCGTCCTTCAGGACGGCGCCATTGGCGTCGCGGACTTCGATATCGGACATCTTTCCTCAAACCTCCTTGGCCAGCTCGCGCAGGCGGAACTTCTGGATCTTGCCGGTGGAGGTCTTGGGGATTTCCTCGAAAACCACGTGGCGGGGGCACTTGTACGCCGCCAGATGGGCGCGGCAATGGGCGATGATGTCCTCGGCCGTCGCGCTCATGCCGTCGCGCAGCTCGACGAAGGCGACGGGTGTCTCGCCCCACTTCTCGTCGGGCTTGGCCACCACGGCGGCGGCGGCGATCGCCGGATGCTTGTAGAGGGCATCCTCCACCTCGATGGACGAGATGTTCTCGCCGCCGGAGATGATGATGTCCTTGGAGCGGTCCTTGAGCTGGATATAGCCGTCGGGATGCTTCACCCCGAGGTCGCCCGAGTGGAACCAGCCGCCCGCGAACGACTTCTCGGTGGCCGAGGGGTTTTTCAGATAGCCCTTCATCACCACGTTGCCGCGGAACATGACCTCGCCCAGCGTTTCGCCATCGGCGGGGACTGGAACCATGGTCTCAGGGTCCATCACGTCGAGGGCTTCCAGCGCGCTGTAGCGCACGCCCTGCCGGGACTTGAGGAAGGCCCGCTGCTTGGCGTCGAGCGCATCCCACTCCGCGTGCCAGTCGTTGACGACCGCCGGGCCGTAAACCTCGGTGAGGCCGTACACATGTACCACGTTGAAGCCGGCGTCCTGCATGGCGGCGAGCACGGCCTCCGGCGGCGGGGCGGCGGCGGTGATGAATTCCACCCGGCTGGGCAAGGGGCGCTTGTCCGCTTCCGCCGCGTTGAGCAGCGTGGACATCACGATGGGCGCGCCGCACATGTGCGTCACCTTGTGGTCGGCGATGGCGTCGAACATGGCCTTCGCCCGGACCTGACGCAGGCACACATGGGTGCCGGCCACCAGCGTGATGGACCAGGGGAAGCACCAGCCGTTGCAGTGGAACATGGGCAGCGTCCACAGATAGACCGGATGCTTGCCCAGCCCGCACGTCACCACGTTGCCGACCGCCAGCAGATGCGCGCCGCGGTGGTGATAGACGACGCCCTTCGGATCGCCCGTGGTGCCGGAGGTATAGTTGAGGGCGATGGCGTCCCATTCATCCGCCGGCGTCTTCCATGCGAAGTCTTCGTCGCCGGTGGCGAGAAAATCCTCGTATTCCATCACCCCGATACGCTCGCCGGCGCCGGTGAACTCGGGGTCGTCATAGTCGATGACCAGCGGCTTGCGGACGGCGAGGGCGAGGGCCGCCTTGATGACGGGGGAGAATTCCCGGTCGGTGATGAGCACCTTCGCCTCGCCGTGGTCGAGGGTGAAGGCGAGGATGGCGGCATCGAGCCGGGTGTTCAGCGAATTGAGCACCGCGCCCACCATGGGCACGCCGTAGTGGGCTTCCAGCATGGCCGGTGCATTGGGCAGCATCACCGCAACGGTGTCGCCCACCCCCACGCCCACCTTGGCCAGCGCCGAGGCAAGCCGCCGGCTGCGGGCATAGAATTCGCGGTAGTTGCGCTTCAACTTCCCGTGCAGGATGGCGGTGTGGTCCGGGAACACGCTCGCCGCCCGCTCCAGAAAGCCGAGAGGTGTCAGCGGCTGGAAATTGGCTGCGTTCCGTTCGAGATCCTGGTCGTAGATGCCGGCCATCGTGTCCCCCCTCTCGCCCGAAAGCTTGTGTTCGCGCCGGGATTCCGGTCGAATTGGAGCGCGAACCTAGCCGAGGGCGGCAGGGCGGTGCAATCGGCCGAGCCCGATACCAAAGTACCAGTTCGCAGCATGAGGTTGCGGACCCGGGCGACAAACGTCTTACGCATTTGTGCGAGCTTGCGCCGTAAAAACGCTCCCGGCACTACCGGGCCAAAGAAGACCCTTGAGGGAGACGTCCATGTCCATTGATGGCGCGAGCCGCTACGCGCAGGCCTATGCCGGCTGGAAGACCGATCCGTCCGCCTTCTGGGCCGAGGCCGCCCGGGGCATCGACTGGGCCCGGCCGCCGCAGGCCATCTTCGACGCCGACGCCGGCGTCTACGGCCGCTGGTTTCCCGATGCGGTGGGCAATGTCTGCCACAACGCGCTGGACCGCCACGTTGCGGCCGGCCGTGGCGATGAGGCAGCGCTGATCTATGACAGCCCCGTCACCGGCACCAAGCGCACGCTGACCTATGGCGAGATGCTGACGGAAACGGCGACCCTTGCGGCCGTGCTGCAGGACATGGGCGTCGGCAAGGGCGACCGGGTGCTCGTCTACATGCCGATGGTGCCGGAAGCGATCTGCGCCATGCTGGCCTGCGCCCGCATCGGGGCGATCCATTCGGTGGTGTTCGGCGGGTTCGCGGCCAAGGAGCTCGCCACCCGCATCGAGGATGCCGAGCCGAAGGTGATCCTCGCGGCGTCCTGCGGCATCGAGCCGAACCGTGTCGTGCCCTACAAGCCGCTCCTGGACCTCGCCATCTCCATGTCGGCGGTGAAGCCGGAGCGCTGCCTCGTGCTGCAGCGGACCCAGGGTCCCGGCGCGCTCGTGGAGGGCCGCGATCTCGACTGGCAGGCCGCGGTGGATGCCGCCGCTGCAGCGGGCAAGGCCGCCCCCTGCGCCGACATGCTTGCGACCGACCCGCTCTACATCCTCTATACCTCCGGCACGACCGGTAAGCCCAAGGGGGTCGTGCGCGACACCGGCGGCTACATGGTGGCGCTCGATTGGAGCATGAAGAACCTATACGGCATCAAGCCCGGCGAGGTGTTCTGGACCGCCTCCGATATCGGCTGGGTGGTTGGCCATTCCTACATCGTCTATGCCCCGCTGATCCTGGGCGCGACCACGCTGGTCTACGAGGGCAAGCCGGTGGGGACGCCCGATGCGGGCGCCTTCTGGCGGGTGATCGAGGAGCATGGCGTCGTCGCGCTGTTCACGGCGCCGACCGCGCTGCGCGCCATCAAGAAGGAGGATCCCGACTGCCTCCTGAAGCAGGGGCGCGACCTCTCGCGCTTCCGCACCCTGTTCCTGGCCGGCGAGCGGGCCGATCCCGATACCGTGGTTTGGGCGCAGGAGCAGCTGAAGGTGCCGGTGGTGGACCACTGGTGGCAGACGGAGACCGGCTGGGCCATCGCCGCCAACCCCGTGGGCCTCGGCCTGCTGCCCATCAAGCTCGGCTCGCCCACCGTGCCCATGCCCGGCTACGACATCCAGATCGTTGACGAAGCGTCGAAGCCCGTTCCGGCCGGCACCATGGGCTCCATCGTGGTGAAACTGCCGCTGCCGCCCGGCTGCCTGCCCACCCTGTGGCAGCAGGACGACCGCTTCGCCGAAAGCTACCTCGCCGAGTTCCCCGGCTACTACAAGACCGCCGACGCCGGCTTCCTGGACGATGACGGCTATGTCTTCGTCATGGGCCGCACCGACGACATCATCAACGTTGCCGGCCATCGCCTGTCCACCGGCGGCATGGAGGAGGTGCTCGCCTCCCATCCGGACGTGGCTGAGTGCGCCGTCATCGGCGTGAAGGACGAGCTGAAGGGTGAGGTGCCGTGCGGCTTCGTCGTGCTCAAGGCCGGAGAGCGGCGGGCACCGGATGTCATCGAGAAGGAACTGGTGGGGCTGGTGCGCGACCGCATCGGGCCGGTGGCGGCCTTCAAGCTCGCGGTCACCGTGAACCGCCTGCCCAAGACCCGCTCCGGCAAGATCCTGCGCGGCACCATGAAGAAGATCGCCGACCATGATCCCTGGACCGTGCCCGCCACCATCGACGATGCCGGTGTGCTGGAGGAGATCGAGGGGGTGCTCAAGGAGCGCGGCATCGCCTGAAGGGGTGCCGCTTTTTGACCCTATCGAGGCCGGGCAAATGCCCGGCCTTTTTGCGTTCGGCTACCGGGATTTTCGGGCATCCAAAGTCAACGCCGCCCGCCATCGCGATAGGGGACGTAGCAGCTGTAGCCGATGAAGCACTGGGGATTGTCGCGCGTCGGCACCCATTCCGGACGGGTGTCCTGGTCATAGACGCAGAAGGTCCGGTCGCGCACGTAGCGATCATAGAGGGTGGGGGAGGTGGCGAGCACCACGGCGCCCTTCGATTGAATGAGGGCCGCGGCCTGGGTGCAGGTGAAGGAGCGGCTCTGCGTCTGCGCCGCCGCCGGCTCCGCGAGGGCGGCAAGGCCGGCCACAATCACAAGGCCGATAGCCGGGCGGACCCGGCGGGTGGTGCAAGTCTTCACGGCATCCTCCTTCACGACAGACGGCTCCGGCCGGTCGTTCCTCACCGGAAGGAATTCTCCCGGGTCGGCACGTAGCAGGTATAGCCCACGAAGCATTGCGGATTGTCCTTCGTCTTGATCCATTCCGGCTTCAGCTGCTCGAAGCCGGAGCAGTAACGCAGGGAATTTACGTAACGGTCGAAGATGTTGGGCCCCGTGCCTATGACCATGGCGCCATTGGAGGCGACCATTCCGGCAGCCGCAGCGCATGTCATGGTGAGGCTGTCGGGCCGCGCCAATGCGGCGCCGGAGGTCATTATGGCGAGCGCCGCCCCGGCCGCGACCGACCGCGCGAAAGGGGGGAATCGGTAAAGTTGCATGGCGTCCTCCTTGGGGACCAAGGAACCCAGTCTACGCTCGGGCCCATGAGAATGGCGTGAAGGCCCTTGTTTTTACGAACAATTTACCTTTTGGGTCCGGTGAGAAGGCCGATAGGCGGCGAAGGGTCGGTCATCACCCCTATGTAGCGGTAGCATACTAGGAATTTGGCTCCGGGTTGTGCTGATTTGGGGTGACTGTGGCAAGAATGTTACGGCATTCCGGCGAGACCCCTGCTAAATAAACCTCACTGGACGAAACGACTCGTGGCTCTCCGCAGCTGCCGACGATTTCGCCCAAAGCACGAGTTACCCAAGCAAGGGGGTTTTGGTCATGAAGCGGTTCCTTCTCGCCACTGTCGCGCTGGCGGCGCTCTCGGCTCCGGCCGCGGCTGCTGACCTGGCGACGAAGTATCCCGTCAAGGCGGTGGCCGTTGTCCCGGTGTTCTCCTGGACCGGTTTCTACATCGGCGCCAACGTTGGCTACGGCGGTGACTCGTTCACCTACGACGTCAACTACTTCGGCTCCCCGGTCGCCTCGGCCAGCCTGAACTCCTCCGGCTTCTACGCCGGTGGCCAGATCGGCTACAACTACCAGTTCGCCAACAACGTCGTGCTCGGCATCGAGACCGACCTGCAGTGGTCCAACATCGAAGGCACCGTCAGCGCCTCCGTGCTCGGTCTGCCGGTCGTGAGCGCTGGCACCACCATCGACTACTTCGGCACGATCCGCGCCCGCCTCGGCTACGCGATCGACCGGTTCCTGCCCTACATCACCGGTGGTGTGGCCTACGGCAAGACCGCGACCTCTGCCTCGGTCCTCGGCGTTCAGGTGTTCGACAAGTCCAGCACCAACTGGGGCTGGACCATCGGTGCCGGCGGCGAGTTCGCCATCACCAACAACTGGACGTTCAAGGCCGAATACCTCTACGTCGACCTCGGCTCTGCGAGCGTGGACGCCGTTGCGATCGCGCCCGGCCTGAGCGCCAGCACGGACTCCAAGTTCAACTCGTTCCGCGCGGGTGTGAACTACAAGTTCTGATCGAAGCTCTGCTTCATCGCGAAGCCCGCTGCCTCGGCAGCGGGCTTTTCTTTTGCCTGCGCGGCCTCGGCTTAGAGACCCGAGCCAGTTCCGGTCCGGGCCGCCGTTTCCGACCGATCCAAGCGCATCAGCACGCACCGATCCGCCGGAGCCCGCCACCGCCGCGGTTGTCGCTGATGCCTCAACTGGGCTAGCGTTGCCCCCATGAGCGACGAAATCGCCTTCGACCGCAGCTTCGATGTTCCAGCCGGCCGCCTCGATCAGGTGACGCCGCTTGTCCGGCGCATCGTGGCGCCCAATCCTTCGCCCTTCACCTTCACCGGAACCTGCTCCTACATCGTGGGCACGGGTACGGTGGCGATCATCGATCCGGGGCCGGACGACCCCAGCCATATTGCGGCGGTGCTCGATGCGGTCCGGGGCGAGACCGTCAGCCACATCGTCATCACCCACACCCATCGCGACCACTCCCCCGCGGCGCGCGCCATTCAGGCCGCCACGGGTGCGCCGACTGTTGCGGAAGGGCAACATCGTGCCGCTCGCCCGCTCGCCATCGGCGAAGTGAACCCGTTGGACGCCAGTGCCGACATGGACTTCCGGCCGGACGTTGTCCTGCCCGACGGCGAGGCGGTCGCTGGTCCGGGCTGGACGCTGTCCGGCATCGCCAGCCCTGGCCATTGCGCCAATCACATGGCCTTCTCGCTGGCCGAGGAAGATCTCATCTTCTCCGGCGACCATGTGATGGCCTGGGCCACCTCCATCGTCGCGCCCCCGGACGGATCCATGGGCGACTACATCCGATCGCTCGAGCGTTTCGCGGCACGCACCGAGGCGGTCTACCTCCCGGGACACGGCGGGCCGGTGCGCGACGCCCCGGCGTTCGTGAAGGATTACCTCGCCCACCGCGTGGCGCGGGAGGCCGCGATCCTGCGCGCGCTGGACCGCGATGTGGAGACGATTCCCGATCTGGTCCGGGGCATCTATATCGGCCTCGATCCCCGACTGGTGGGGGCGGCATCGCTCACCGTTCTGGCGCATCTCGAGCATCTGGTGGCCAGTGGCCGGGTCGTCACCGACGGAACGGCAGCCATAACCGGCCGATTCCGCCGGGCAGCCTGACACGCGAGACGGCAGCCATGTGCGGGCGGTTCGTCCAGCTGACGCCCCCGGCGGCCCTTGCCGCTCTGTTCGGGGTTGATCCAGCACTGTCGCCCCTGCCTAACGTTCCAGCCCGCTACAACGCGGCGCCGACGCAGGATCTCATGGTGGTCCGCCGAAATCCGGAGACGGGGCGGCGCCATCTCGATCTGCTGCGCTGGGGATTGGTGCCGTCTTTCGCCAAGGGGCCATCCGGCGGCGCCAGTCTCATCAATGCCCGCTCGGAGACTGTTGCCGAAAAGCCCACCTTCCGCGCCGCCTGGCGGGCGCGGCGCCGCTGCATCGTTCCTGCCGACGCTTTCTATGAATGGAAGGCCGTGGACAAGCGGCGCCAGCCCTTCGTCATTTCCCGCGCCGATGGCTCTCCCATGTCCTTCGCCGGCCTGTGGGACGGCTGGAAGGATCCCGGCACCGGCCAATGGCTCCGCACCTTCACCATCCTCACCTGCCCGGCAACGGAACGCCTGCGCCCCCTGCACGAGCGTATGCCGGTAATCCTGCCCGACACGGACATCTCGGCCTGGCTGGTGGGGGAGGAGGGCGCAGCGCTGATGCGCTCCTACCCCGGCGAAGCGCTTCGCCTGACCCCGGTTTCTACCGACGTCAATTCCGTACGCAACGAAGGTCCGAGTCTGGTGGAGCCGTTGGCACCGGACGAGGCCGCGGCCGCCGCCGCGCTTTTGGCGCGATCTGCGGTCTGAGACTCAGCGCCGCCGACGCTCGGCCGCGAGGTCCGCCATCAGCGCCTCGATGCGCTGGGCGTTGGTGCCAAGATCATGGATGCCGTAGCGCGCCGAGGAGCGCACATCGACCCGCGCCCCCTTCGCAGTCGGCCGTATGCGGATCGAGACGTCGCTGCGGAAGCCCATGACGGGCGAAACGGCCACGGCCTCGATCTGCCCGTCGCGCCTGGTTCCGCGCGGGGGGATCGCATCGAGGATGTGCCAGCGCCGCTTCTGCACCAGGGCGAGGACCGTATTGAACGCCTCTTCCGGTGTTGCCGTGAGGTCGACCGGCTTGATGCCGGGATAGGCCATACGCTGGGCCTCGGCCGCCGCGGACCCGCCGAAGGCGAGGCTGTTGGCATCCCGGGGATGGGCGAGCATGAGGGCACGAAAGCGGGGCGGATCAGTGGGGTCGGTGGCGATATCGGTGAGTTTCGGCAGCATCATGCCACGCGCGAGAACGGCGGCAGGACCAGCCAGGACCAGCCCGCCGATGGCCACGGCGGCGATGGCGCGGCCGATACCCAGCCACCCCGTCTCCCAGGTGATGAAGAAGGCGACGATGCCCATGGCGGCAGCGACGAGGGCCAGCACAAGGCCAGCCCCCAGCGTGGCGATCGCCGGCTGGAAGTCGAGCATGCCCGCACGATAGAGCAGCGCAGCCAGTGCCACCACCGGCACCGAAAACAGCGCCAGCCGGAAGCTCCAGCGGGCCAGAGGCGAATAGCGCTCCTCGGTATAAAGCCGGCGTCTGATCATCCTGCCGCCCGTGCTGCGCGTCCTGCGCCGTTGCCGGTCGGTTAGACCGCGTTTTCGCCGGCGAGGGAAGAGGCTTTCCCGGCCGGGGCGGGTAGTGCATCAGGCAGATCGTCGACGCTGTCCACCACGAGGTCTGCATCGCCGACGAGGTCGTCGACCGGCGCTGGCCCGCTGCGCACCAGGATGAAACGGGCTCCTGCGCCGCGTGCCGCTGCGAGGTCGTGGGCACTGTCGCCGATCACCGCCATGGCGTCCGGGCGGTGGCCGAACCGCGCGGCGAACGCCGCCACCATTCCCGGGCCGGGCTTGGAGCCGAAGCCGGAATCGTAGCCGTGAACCGCTTCGAGGAGGTCCAGGAAGCCGAGGGCCTCGGACTGCTGGCGGGCATTCTCCTCGGCGTCATTGGTGACGATGCCGAGGGCGAAGCCCGCCGACTTCAGCCGCTGCAGCGCTCGGGCGGGATGGCCGATGGGCGTGAGGTTCGCGAGACCCGCGGCCGCGAACAGGCGATCGATCTCCGCAAGGAAGTCGCCGTCGGCGGGGCGGCCCAGAGCATGAGCCCAGAGCGGGCCGTAATGGGCCGACGAGCCGGAAACGAGGGGCGAGGTGGGCAGGAAACGCTCCTCGTCGGGGAGATAATGGCTCACCGCCTCCAGCCGGGCGACGGCATGGGCGTCATCGCGCGCCATCTGCCGCATGACTGCACCGGCCGCCCGGCCCCAGGTGCGGTCGAAGTGCACCAGGGTGCCGTCCTTGTCGAAAAGCAGCGCGGTCAGATCCTGCATGGGTTCATCCGCTGGGCGGGGAGGGGGCTCCCGCAGGCCGGCTCGACCGCAGCGGAGGACGTCTTTAGTATCACGTGCATGTCATCCAGACGACCCGCCGTTCCGAGCCGTTGCCAGACCAAGCCGCACGCAGCGCTGCGGAAGGCGGTGCCGTGGATGGCCGGGTTGCCGGTTGCCATGTGCATCGGCTTCGCCGCATTCACAGCGCCCGGCCCAGCAAGCGCAGCGACCCCGCTGCCACCCACCAAGCCCAAGGACATGAAGGCGTCCTCTGCCGTCGTCGCGCGGGTCCCGTCCCTGCGCGCGGCACCGCTTCCGCCACGGCGTCCGCCGGAACTGACGGAAGAGGACAGCGAGGCGGAGACCGAGGGGCAGAGTGCGGCGCAGCCCGAGGGACCGGTGGACATTGGCACGGCCGATGGGTTCGTGCGGGATCCCGCACGGCCCCCGCCGCGGCCGCAGGTGGCCTCGCGGGAGACGGCGCCCGACGCAGCGTTAGCCCCAGGCGGCCCGAGGGGGGCCTCTCCATCGGCCGTACCCCCCATCGTCGCGCCCTCGGTGCCGGCAGGTCCCATGGTGATGCCCGCCGCCTGCGCTGATCTGGTGGCGGAAGGCGCGATCGAAGCCAGCCTCGAGACGTCCCTCACTCCCAGTCCAGTCTGCGGCACGTTCATCCCGGTTCGACTGACCGCGGTGCGGCTCGCCGATGGACGGATGATTCCGCTGAAACCGGCCGCGATCTCTCGATGTGAAATGACCGTGGCAGCCGCGGCGTGGATGAGTGAGGCGCTGGCCCCCGCCGTGGCTGCGGCCGGCGGGGTGCTGTCGGCGATCCGCATCGCCGATTCCTATAATTGTCGCCCGCGCAACCGCGTGGCGGGCGCCAAGATGAGCGAGCACGGCCGCGGCAATGCGGTGGATGTGGGCGGCTTCGAGCTGGGCGACGGACGCGTGTGGACGGTCGCGAAGGGGGGCCTGCCGATGGCGCTGCGCGCGTCCATGAAGGACAGCGCCTGCACCCGCTTTGCCACGGTGCTCGGCCCCGGCTCTGACGGGTACCACGAGGACCACATCCACGTGGACCTCGCCCAGCGCCGGAACGATTTCAAGCTCTGTCACTGGAACCTCGACGCCGGTTCTGCCGTGGCATCACGCAAGGACAAGCCGGGGGCGAATGCTCCGGCAGCGTCTGCCGAAAGTGGGGCGGGTGGCGCGTCCGAGGACAAGGAGGCGGCGGACAAGGAGGCTGGGGCTTCCGCCGGGACTGCCGAGGCCGAGCCGGAGAGTGCTCCGGCGTCTGCGCCCAAGGGCACTCCCGCGGCGGGGAAGGCCGCTCAAGGCAAAGGCACGGCTGCCAAAGGGACGGATGCGAAGGGAACGGCTACCAAGGGCGCGGCCGAGAAGGGCGGGCAGTCCACAAACGGCCAGGCAAAGACCGGCCAGACCAACGGCTCCAAGCCCAAGAGTGCCCAGGACAAGAGTGCCCAGGACAAGAATGCTCAGGACAAGGGTGGTAGCTCAAAGAGCACCCAGCCGAGGCAGAGCCAGTCCGATTGAGCGTTGCTAAGATGCGCGCGCAGATAGGGAGGTCCATCCGATGGATCGACCTCGTAGGGCGGTAAAGCCGGCGGGCTTCGTCGTGTTCGTCGGGCGAGGCCCAAACAAAAAGGGCGCGGCCAAGCCGCGCCCTTTTTACGTCTGAAGATAAATCAGCTCAGAGCACCACGACCTCGGCGCCCACCGGAACGCGGCTGTAGAGGTCGATGACGTCCTCGTTGAGCATGCGGATGCAGCCCGAGGAGATCGCCTGGCCGATATATTCCGGCTGGTTGGTGCCGTGGATGCGGAACAGGGTGTCCTGATTGCCCTGGTAGAGGTACAGGGCGCGGGCGCCCATGGGATTGTGCGGGCCGGGCGCCACGTAGGACGGCAGGCCAGCAATGCGCTGGTGGATTTCCGGAGTGGGAGTCCAGCTCGGCCACTCGGTCTTGCGACCGACCTTGGCCTGGCCGCGGAAGGCGAGGCTTTCCTCGCCGACGGTCACGCCGTAGCGGATCGCCTTACCGTTGCCTTCCACATAGTAAAGAAACTTGTTCGGAGTATCGACGACCACCGTGCCCGGCTTCTTATTGGTCGGATACTCAACGATATGCCGCGCAAAATCGCCCGAAGGCTTCACATTCGGATACGGCTTGTTGGCAAGAAGCTGCTTGTCCCGCGCCGTCATTGCCGTGTCCGGCGCCGGCGCCACCGTTCCGGAGATGCAGCCGCTGAGCATCAAACCTGTCAGCAGTGCCCCGACCGCTCGCCACATCATGTCTCGCCTCTTAACTCTGCCCTTGACGCACAAGGAGGATTCGACCCGCGAGAATGAATTAACCCAATGTCCGCTTCGCTAGAAGGGTGTTCGGATGGGGCGGTGTTGCTTGTGCGAAGGCGTTGCAGAAATGCCTCACAGATTGACCTTTCGGCACCCTATTTGGAGTTTCGCAAGCTTTGGGGCGCCTACTCTTCGTATGACCGCGGAGAAGACGCATCGGCTGCACAGTTTTGACGCAGTTGATCGCCATCTCTGAAGGGGTCACGCGAAGGTGCCGCTGCGTAACGGCGCACCACACAGGAGTTGGGACATGTCTACCGGACACCAAGGGCTCAGCCCCCGGGAGGAATCGGATCTGAAGCGTACGGCGCAGAGCCAGCAGTGGCGCGACATCGGCATCTCCGCCGTCGCCGCGGCTGCGCAGCAGGCGAGCGACAAGAAGGCGGTCGAGGCCAAGGCGGCCCAGGCCAACAAGGTCGTCACCCTCAAGGACATCGACTTCCTCGCCGCCTGAGGCAGGAACGATGGTCCACCCGGAACCGGCGCGGGGGCCGGACCGGGGTGGTGAAGGCGGTGCGCTGGCCGCAAGGTGTCACGCATCGACAACCCCACGTCCCGATCGGCGGCGACACTGTTTTGCCGCCGGACGTCCGGGTGGGTGGTATCCGCAGCGGGGAGTGGACGCGACGGCGGTCGCACCTCCCGATCGGCTCGGTTCCCACGCGACCCGCGGCGGGCTAGAAGGGCGGGCCGATCAAGGACCGCCGCATGATCTTCGCCTACATCTCCAGACAAGGAAGCCTCGAGGCCGTTCCGATCACGGACGGACCCATCCCCGAGGCTGCGGTCTGGGTCGACCTGATCTCCCCCACCGAGGCCGATGACACCCGGGCGGAAGCGTTCGCCGGCATCTCCGTGCCCACGCGGGAGGAGATGGGCGAGATCGAGCAGTCGAGCCGCCTCTATATGGAGGGCGGCGCGCGCTACATGACCGCCACCATCCTCTGCGGGGCCGATACCGAGACGCCGGTGATGCTGGCCGTCACCTTCATCCTCACCCGCGGCCGCCTCATCACCGTGCGCTACGGCGAGCCCCGTGCATTTCCCTCGGTCTCCAACCGGCTGGGCAAGTCATGCCCCACAACGGTGAAAGGCGAGGATATCCTCATCGAGCTTCTGGAAGCCGTGGTGGATCGCTCCGCCGACGTGCTGGAGCAGATCGGCGCGGATGTGGAGCGCATCTCCCGGCGCATCTTCGAGCGTTCCGACGGACGGGAGAATGCCAATCAGCGCTACCGCGCCATCCTCTCCCATATCGGCCGCAAGGAAGGGCTCGTCTCCTACGCCCGGGAGAGCCTCGCCTCGCTGCAGCGGCTCATTTCCTTCCTGGGGGCGGATTCTGACGGCTCGACCATCGCCAAAGACGGCAAGGCCAATATCAAGTCCATGAGCCGGGATGTGGCCGGCCTTTCGGACTATGCCGCCTTCATCGGCGACAAACTGCAGTTCCTGCTGGATGCTACCATCGGCATGGTGGGGCTCGAACAGAACAACATCATCAAGATCTTCGCCGTGCTCTCCGTGGTGCTGATGCCGCCGACGCTCATCGCCTCGATCTACGGCATGAACTTCCAGCACATGCCGGAACTGGCGGAGACCTATGGCTACCCGCTCGCACTGTGCGCCATGGTGGTGTCGGGCATCCTGCCCTACGTCTTCTTCAAGTGGCGCCGCTGGCTCTAGACCGCAGCGTCAGACGTGCTGGCCGCCATTGATGTGGATCTCGGCGCCATTGAGGTAGGAGGAGGTCTCCGTGCACAGCACGTAGATGATCTTCGCCACCTCATCCGGCGTGCCGAGGCGCTGCATGGGGATCTGCGCCACGATCTTGTCCGTGCCCGGCGAGAGGATGGCGGTGTCGATCTCCCCCGGCGCGATGGCGTTCACCCTTATGCCACGGCGGCCGAAGTCGGAGGCCATCTCCCGGGTCAGGGAGGCGAGGGCCGCCTTGGAGGTGGCATAGGCCGCCCCTGCGAAGGGATGCACCCGCGAGCCGGCGATGGAGGTGACGTTCACCACCGAGCCTTGCGCCTTCTCCAGCTCGGCTGAAAGCCCCCGCGCGAGGATGATGGGGGCGAAGAAATTCACCTGGAACACGTCCACCCAGGTTTCGAGATCGGTATCCAGCGTGCCGAGGCGGGCGCCGCCCTCGCCCTTGGGCGAGATGGCGGCGTTGTTGACGAGGGCGTCGAGCTTGCCCTCGGGCAGTCGGCTCTTTACTTCGGCGATGGCCGCCTTGGTGCTGGCTGGGCTCGAAAGGTCCACCTGAAGATGGTCCTCGGGGCCGGCACCCCACGGGCATTGCTCGGGGAAGGGATGGCGCGAGCAGGAGATGACGCGCCAGCCGGCCGCGGAGAAGCGCTTCACCGTGGCGTGGCCGATGCCGCGCGAGGCTCCGGTGAGGAGCATGATGCGCGGCCGGTCTTCGGTTTCCGATGTCATGTGTGAGCCTCGGCCGCAGCCGGTAAGGTGATGTAGTGTCAGCCCGAGTCCGGGTCCAGTCCGGCCGGTCCGGGATCAGGGATAAAGCCGGGTCTTCGTCCAGGCCTCGCCTTCACCCGCGCGGCGAAACACCACGCGATCGTGCAGGCGGAACGGCCGATCGTGCCAGAACTCGATGGCCACGGGCAGGATGCGGAAGCCGGTCCAGTGGGGCGGGCGCGGCACGCTGCCGAGGGCATATTTCGCGGTGGTCGTCGCTACGGCGGCCTCAAGCGCAAAGCGTCCTTCCAGCGGGTGCGACTGCTTCGAGGCCCAGGCGCCGATCTGCGAGAGGCGGGGCCGGGTAGCGAAATAAGCATCCGCTTCCGCGTCGCTCACCAACTCCACAGGCCCACGCACCCGCACCTGACGGCGCAGCGATTTCCAGTGGAACACCAGAGCCGCCTTCGGGTGGGCGGTGAGTTCGCGGCCCTTGGCGCTGCCGGTATTGGTGAAGAAGACGAATCCGCGCTCGTCCAGCCCCTTGAGCAGCACCATGCGCGCGTCCGGCAGCCCGTCCTCGTCCACGGTGGCGAGGGTCATGGCGTTCGGATCGTTCGGCTCGGACTTGCCGGCTTCCTCCAGCCACTCGGAGAAAAGACGGAAAGGCTCGGAAGATTCGGTGAAATCACCGGATGTTAAGGGATCACGGGGTTCCATGGTGTCGCTCGCCGTCATGTGGAGCCCCTCGTGTCTGACCGTTCGCACGCCTCTCGGGGCGGCTTCATCGTTCTATATAGAAGTGTCGGGCGCCCGCGCGAAGGGCTCGCCGCCATGGCAGGCGCGTGTCTTCTAGCCGCGCTCCTGTCCGGCTGCGCCAGCGCGCCGTTCCACGACGACGATTCGCTCGTCACCGGCTCCATCAAGGCGACGCCGGCCTCCCTGCCGGTGCCGGAAGGGCCGGCCCCCAAGGGCATCACCGCCGGCGACTGGACGCAGGCCAAGCTCGCCCTCGATCAGGCGCTCGCCGCCCGCGATGGCGATGTCTCGGTCCCGTGGGACAATCCGGAGACTGGCACCCGCGGAACGGCGACACCGGTCGGCCCGACCCAGGCCGGCTGCCGCGGCTTCATGATCTCGCTGGTGGACGGCAAGTCCGCCGATCGCTGGGTGCAGGGCGAGGCGTGCAAGGGCCGCACCGGCACGGTGCTCAATCAGGTCCGCCTGCTCGGGCGCGCCTGAGCCTCATCGAAAGGCATGGCGCGAAAAAGCGCAGGCCGTTTGAGCGGTGCCGTTGCATTTTTTGCGCCGCGAACCACATGTTCCGTGCGGCTGGCCGCCTGAGTGCCGGCCGGCGAGGTGACAATTCATGCGTGATCCCTACGACGTCCTCGGTATTTCCAAGACCGCCGACGAGGCAGAGATCAAGCGCGCCTATCGCAAGCTCGCGAAGAAGCTCCACCCGGACGCCAATGCGTCCGATCCCAAGGCCCAGGACCGCTTCGCCGAGCTGAACACGGCGCACGAGATTCTCTCCGACAAGGAGAAACGGGGCCAGTACGACCGCGGCGAGATCGACGCGGAGGGCAAGCCGCGCGCGCCGGAATTCACCGGCTTCGGCGGTGGCGGCCCCCGGCGCGGCCCCGGTGGCTTTTCCGGCTTCGACGGCGACACGATTTTCGAGAGCTTCTCCTTCGGTCCCGAGGGGGCCCGGCGCACGTCCCGTGGTGGTGGTGGCGGGTTCGAGGATATCGGCGACATCTTCGGCTTCGGCCGGCAGCGCCGGTCCGCCGGTGGCGGCTTTGCGCCCCAGCCGGGCGCCGACATGGAAATCACGCTTCCCGTCTCCTTCGAGGAGGCGACGCAAGGAGCGTCGAAGCGTGTCGGCCTGCCCAACGGCAAGCAGATCGACATCAAGATCGCCCCCGGCACCCGCGAGGGGCACCGGATGCGCCTGAAGGGGCAGGGCGAGCCGAGCCCCATGGGCGGCCCGGCCGGCGATGCCTACGTAACCATCTCCTATGCCACGCATCCGCTGTTCGAGCGTGATGGCGACGATCTCAGGCAGTCTCTGGACGTGCCGCTCGCCGATGCGGTGCTTGGGGCCAAGGTGCGGGTGCCGACGCTCACCGGCGCCGTGGAACTCGCCATCCCGGCCTGGACCTCCGGCGGGCGCACTTTCCGCCTGCGCGGCAAGGGCCTGCCCAATGCGACAGGCGGCCACGGCGACCTGCTGGCGCGGGTGAACGTGGTGTTGCCGGCGGAGAAGAGCGCGGAGCTGGAAGAGCTGATGCGCAAGCTCAAGGGGGAGGCGGCCTGACGCCGCCTCTGCTCTGGTCCGCCGCCCCTGCGACGTTCCAGCTTACCATTTCGGCCGACTTTCCACCCGTGCGGCTGGCTTCTAGAGTGCGCGCCCCGACAAGCATAACGGAAGCGCGCCCATGTTCCTCGAATTGCAGAACCTCTTTTTTGAAGACCTGACGGTTGGGCGCATCGAGCGCATGTCGAAGACGGTGTCTTCCTCCGACATCGTTGGCTTCGCCGAACTCACCGGCGACCGCAATCCCATCCATCTGTCCCAGCATTTCGCCGCGCGCACGCCCTTCGGCGGCCGGATCGCACACGGTCTTTATACGGCGAGCCTGATCTCCGCCGTACTTGGTACCCGTCTTCCGGGTCCGGGCGCGGTCTACATCTCCCAGACGCTGAACTTCCGTGCCCCCGTGCGCATCGACGACACGGTGGAGGTGGAAGTGCGCGTGGTGGAGCTGATCCCCGAGCGCTTCCGCGCGCGGCTCTCCTGCATCTGCACCGTGAAGGGCGAGGTGGTGCTGGATGGCGAGGCGTGGGTGAAGGTGCCGTCCGCCGCCACCCAGAAGGTTGCATCGGCCTGAGCGGTCGTACACGCTGCCTCTCCCGGCACGAGGAGAGGCGGCATGTTCGAATCCGCGACGTTCGCGCATCATCTCGACAAGGCCGCCTTCAAGGCCATGGAACCCAGCCTGCGCGAGGATCTGCTCACCGCGCAGTTCCAGCTCATCGAGCAGAAGCGGCGCAGCCTCATCGTCCTCATCCACGGCCCCGACGGCGCCGGCAAGGGCGCGGTGCTGAACCGCCTCTACGGCTGGCTGGACGTGCGCAAGCTCCAGACGCTGACCTTCGACATGCCCTGCGCGCGGGAAGACCGCCCGGCCATGTGGAAATACTGGCGCGAGCTGCCGCCCTTCGGCCAGATCGGCATCATGCTCGGCTCCTGGTACCACGCGCCCCTCTGCAAGCGGGCGCTGGACGAGATGAAGCGCGGTGACTTCATGGCGGCGCTGGAGGATATCCAGCGCTTCGAGGCCATGCTCCACGCCGAAGGCGTGAGCCTGCTCAAGATCTGGCTCTATCTCGACCCGGAGGAGGCGCGCACCCGCCTCAAGGGTGTCACCAAGGGCGAATGGCAGCGCCCGGTCGTGCGGGAGTGGGAGGAGCTGAAGGGCTCCGGCCCGCGCAAGCGGCTGCTCGCCATCTCCGAGGACGCCGCCCGGGCCACCTCCACCGAAACGTCGCCCTGGCATGTGGTGCCGGCTGCCGACGAGGAGTATCGCGACGCCATGGCCGGCAGCCTGCTGCTGGAGAAGCTGCGGTCCATGGCCGCCGAGCCGGAGCCGGCGCCTCAGCCCCTCGCGCCCAACCCGACGCAGCTGCCCTCGACGCTGCCGACCTTCTCCATCCTCTCGACCCTCGACCTCTCCAAGTCCCTCGACGAGGACGATTACGATCGCCAGCTGGCGCAGGAGCAGAGCCGCATCACCCGCCTCACCAATTCCCCGCGCTTCGCCGATGCGGGACTGGTGGTGGCCTTCGAAGGTTCGGATGCGGCCGGCAAGAGCTCCACCATCATGCGGCTGCGGCGAGCGCTCGATCCCCGGCACTTCCGCGTCCACCCCATCGCCGCCCCCACCGACGAGGAACGCGCGCGGCCCTATCTCTGGCGCTTCTGGCGGCACATCCCGACCCATGGGCGCACCGCCATCTTCGACCGATCCTGGTATGGCCGCGTGCTGGTCGAGCGGGTGGAGCGCCTGTGCGGACCGGACGACTGGGGCCGCGCCTATGGCGAGATCAACGATTTCGAGGCCCAGCTCTCGGCGGCGAACTATGTGGTGGTGAAGTTCTGGCTGGCCATCAGCCAGCAGGAGCAGGCGCGTCGCTTCGAGGAGCGCGAGACCGTCGCCTACAAGCGCTTCAAGCTGACCCCCGAGGACTGGCGTAACCGGGAGAAATGGCCGCTCTACGAGGCGGCCGTGACCGAGATGGTGGATCGCACTTCCACCCGCATCGCCCCGTGGACGCTGGTGGAATCCGAAGACAAGCGCTACGGCCGGGTCAAGGTGCTGAAGACCATCGCCGACCGGCTGGAACAGGCGCTCGGCTAGACGCCGGGCGCGTCCCACACCTGTCCGGGGTGCAGCGGCAGAAAGCGGTGCCGCGCGATCCCGGCGGCGTCGAGCGCCTCGCCGAGTGCCCGCTTCGGCGCATCCTGCCCCTCGTCCGTGAGGCGGAACGTGCCCCAGTGGATGCCGAGGCCCTGGGTGGCGCCGGTATCCTCCAGGATGCGCACGGCCTCCTCGGGATTTGTGTGCTGGGGCGCCATGAACCAGCGCGGCTCATAGGCGCCGATGGGGATCAGCGCCACGCGCGGCGCGCCGAACGCGCTTTTGACCGACCGGAAGATGGCGCCGGTGCCGTAGCCCGTATCGCCGGCGAAATAGATCAGCCCCTCCGGCGTCGCCAGCACGAAGCCGGCCCACAGGGCGAACCGTCGGTCCCTTATGCCCCGCGCGGACCAGTGGTTGGCGGGATGGAGGATCGCCTCCACGCCCGCGCCGAGATCAAAGCGTGCGCCCCAGTCGCCGGTGGTGATATCGAGGGCCTTGAGCCGTGGGCGCAGGATCTTGTCGTTGCCGAGCGGCGTCAGCACGCGCGGGCGGTGGGTGCGCTGGAGGCGACGCAGCGTCGCAAGATCCATGTGGTCGTAGTGGTTGTGGCTGAGCAGCACCCAGTCAATCGGCGGCAGGGCCGTGAAGGCGATGCCGGGAGGATTGTGCCGCTTCGGCCCCAGAAAGCGGAGCGGGCCTGCGCGCTCCGACCAGACCGGATCGGTGAGGATGTTCAGGCCCGCCACCTGAATGAGCACGCTGGCGTGCCCGACCATGGTGACGCGGATGCCGGACCAGACGCGCGGAGGCGGCGTCTCCTGCCGCATCGGGATTGGCCGCTCGGCTGGCCAGCCCACGGGCGCGGGCTCTTCCTCCCGCTTGGCGCGGCGCCAGGCGAGAAGATCCTTCAGGCTCTTGTCGGTGGAGGGGTGGTCGGGATTGAAGAAGCGCGTGCCGTCGAAATGATCCGAGGGCGGGCCATGATGGTACGGACGGGGCATGGCCCGACACTAGCCGAATTTCCCGGAACCGGCGCGCGCGGCGAAGCGGCGCGCCTTGGCGCTATTCGGCCGCCATCACATGCCCGGCGTCGGGAAACGGGCAGGCCGCGCCCTGCAGATGGCCGCGCCCGAAATCGGCCAGCGCCTCGACGACGTCGCGCAGGGCCTCGCCCTTCTGCGTGAGCCGGTAGCCGACTTGCGGCGGCACGGTGGGATAGACCCGGCGCAGCACCAGCCCGTCCGCCTCCAGTTCCCGCAGCGCCTTGGAGAGGATGCGTTGGGTCACGTTCGGCATCCTCCGGCGCAGCTCGGAGAAACGCAGCTCGCCGCCCATGAGGTGATGGAGGGTCGCGCCCTTCCATTTGGCGCCGATCAGCGCCAGCGCCGCCTCGACGGGACATCCCGTTCCCGGATAGGTCACGTGGCGCCTTGCCAATGCTCGTCCCTCCAACCGCCATTGTGGCGGCGAAGTATGGCGGAGGGCGATCGCCCACGCCACACGGCGTATCATGACTGATACCAGCCCACCCGATTGTGCCGTCTTGCGCCGCGCGCCGGACGATCAAGATTAGGGGACACCGGCGCGCCCTGCGCCAGCTTCGAGAGAGATCGTCATGAAGGCCATCGGTTACGTTGCCTCCCGTCCCGCCGACAGTCCGGATGCTCTGTTCGCCTTCGAGGCGCCGAACCCCGTTCCGGGCCCGCGCGACCTGCTGGTGCGGGTGAAGGCCATCTCGGTCAATCCGGTGGATACGAAGGTTCGCATGCGCCGCCAGGGGACGGCCGAGGCGCCGGTGATCCTCGGCTGGGATGCGGCCGGCGTGGTGGAGGCGGTGGGCGCCGATGCCGGGTCGTTCGCGGTGGGCGACGAGGTCTATTATGCGGGTGCCATCACCCGGCCCGGAACCAATGCCGAGCTCCATCTGGTGGATGCTCGCATCGCCGCGCGCAAGCCGCGAACCCTCTCCTTTGCCGAAGCCGCTGCCCTGCCGCTCACCGCGCTCACGGCCTATGAGAGCCTGTTCGACCGCCTGCGCCTGCCGCGCGGCGTTGCCGACGACAAGACGGTGCTGCTGATCGTCGGCGCCGCCGGAGGCGTCGGCTCCATGGCGGTGCAGCTGGCACGCCGGCTCGCCTCCGCCACCATCGTCGGTACCGCCTCCCGCCCCGAGAGCATCGCCTGGGTGAAGGAACTGGGCGCCGACCATGTGATCGACCACACCAAGCCGCTCGCGGGCGAGCTGAAGGCGCTCGGCCTTGGCGGCGCGCACCGCATCTTCAGCATCACCGGCACCCACCAGCACTGGCCGCAGCTGGTCGAGGCGCTGGTGCCCCAGGGCGCCATCTGCGTCATCGACGATCCTGCCGCGCTCGACGCCAGCCTTCTGAAGCCCAAGAGCGGAGCGCTCGCCTGGGAGTCCATGTTCACGCGCTCCATGTTCGAGACCCCGGACATGGACGCCCAGCACCGCATCCTCTCCGAAGTCGCCGGACTGGTGGACGAAGGCCTCCTGCGCACCACCCTCGGCGCCCATTTCGGCCCCATAACCCCGGACAACCTCAGGCGCGCCCACCTCGCGCTGGAGAGCGGGCGCTCCATCGGCAAGATCGTACTGGAAGGCTGGGCGTAGGGGGAGGCGTCGCGGTGGCTGGGGCGCCTGGATTCGAACCAGGGAATGGGGGAATCAAAATCCCCTGCCTTACCACTTGGCTACGCCCCAACGCGGCGGCGGAACATATAGGCGTGGGGGGCGCATGTCCACGGATGGGCGTGTGATTGCCGATGCTAATGGAGGGAGCCGGGCGCAGTGGTTGATGCGCCCGGCACAAAGGCGGCTCGGCAGCTGTGCATGGGTGTGAAATTACGTAGCGTCATCAAGCATTTGCGCCGCGATTTTGCCGTTGTCGCATGGCGTGCTGACGTTGTGTCCGCGACCGGACCGTGTGCCGCGCCGCTTTGCGCGGCCCCTTTGGAGGCCTGCACCATGCGTGCACGTACTGCCATCCTCGCCTTGACGTTCGCCGCCGCTTTCGCCGCCCCTGGTTTCGCGCAGGGAACGACGGCACCCGCCACGACCAAGCCGGCCGCAACCACGCCGCCGGCTGCAACGACTACGACTCCTGCCGCCACGACTCCTGCGACCACCGCGCCGGCGGCCTCGACGCCAGCCAAGCCGGCAGCGACTGCTCCAGCCGCCACGGGTGCCGGGACTGCGGCCAAGCCGGGTGCGAAGCCCTCGGCCGGGGCGACCGCTGCGCACCAGCGTCAGGAGGCCTGCGGCGCAGAGTGGCGCGCGGCGAAGGCTGCGGGGAAGATTCCCTCCGGCCAGACCTGGCCCAAATACTGGAGTGCCTGCAATACGCGCCTCAAGGCGCAGGGGAAATGACGAGGCCGGCCCAGGCGTATCCCGCTTGAGCCGTGCCCATCAGCGCTGCCCATGCTCCCAGATCCAGCCGACCCTCGCGCGTCGGCTGGTGAGCCAGAGCCGCGTCAGCTGCCCGAGAACCGGGGCGCCCGCTTTTCGGAGAAGGCGAGGCGGCCTTCGCGATAGTCGGAGCTGGCATTGGCAAGGGCGGTGGCGCGCTTTGCCTCGCCGGTGAGCGATTGGCTGCCGCTTTCCGCCGCGCGGATGGCGAGCTTTGCGGCCTTGAGCGTCAGGGGGGCATTCTCGGCAATGCGGTGGAGCGTGCGCTCGGCCAGCGCGTCCACTTCGGCCGCCGGGGCGATGAGGTCGACTGCGCCGGTCATGTAAGCGCGCTCGGCCGGCAGGCGGTCGGCGGTGAAGAACAACTGGCGCGCACCTTGGCTACCGAAGGCCCTGAGCACCCGGCCGAGGCCGCGGGGATCGTAGCCGAGGCCGAGGCGCGCCGCGGGAATGGCAAAGAAGGCGTCGTCGGCGGCGATCCGCATGTCGCAGCTCGCCGCCAGCGCGGCCCCCGCGCCGACGCAGGCGCCGCGGATCACGGCGACCGTCGGGAAGGCCAGGCCCTCGATGGCGGAGCACGCCTGCTCCACCAGATCATCATAGCTCTGCGCACCGGAGGCATCCGAGCGGGCGCTGTCGAAGTCCGAGATGTCGGCCCCGCCGGAGAATGCGAGGTCGCCGGCGCCGCGCAGCACCGCCACGCGGATGTCCGTTCGCCGGGCCGCCTCCTGGGCGAAGGCGGAGAGCGCACGCCACATGGTGCTGGAGATGGCATTGCGGCGCTCGGGATTGGTCAGCGCAAGGCGGGCGATGCCCCCCTCGACGGTGATGGCGATGCTACCGGCCAAGGTCGTCTCCCTGCTCCCGCCGTCGCTCCTTGCGGGCGCGGCTCCTTGCCTGCCGACGATTGCCGGTGGCTTGGACGTTCCTAGAGCACGGGCCGATGGGATTGCAACGCCATCGGAGACTCCGGCGCGCCTCCGAGAGCGGGCCGGGTTGGGTGCGGCACTGGCACGACGAGAGGGTGTCGGGTGGTAAAGGGGTTCGGGGCGGCGCGAGTGCGCCACCCCGTCCCCTACGGGCGCCGGTCAGGGCTTGGCACCCGAAGCACGTCCTCCAGGCCGCGCGCGAGCGCCGCAAATGCCTTTCGGAAGGTATTATAGTATTTTATCTATCGTCGTCTCTGTGTGGACGGGGATGGAAGCAGATTCAAGGAAAAAATGTTAGAACAGTTTTAAATTTGCGTGTTGGTATTCGCATCCTTCTGTTGATCTTCGCACAGGTTGCATACCAAAGCGCATCGGATGCCCGCTCTTCACAGCTCATTCCTTGCGGAACAATATGTTGGCGATGAAGCCTACAATCAGACTGCCTAGGGCCACGGCCAGTCCATATAGCAACGCATCGTTGAGGGCGAACTCTGCTACGCGTTGCTCGAACCCGATCTTCCGCACCTCGAACGTGGCCTGTTCCGTTGCGGAAATCAGCCCGTTTCGCAGCAGCTTCACCTCGATCTGATACGCGCCGATGGGCGCGGCGCCGGGGATCCGGACCTCGGCGCGGAAGACGCGGGGCGCAAGGAAGGTGACGCCCTTTGGGTTCTCCTCGTAGAGCCCGTGCGCCGACTGCAGGCGGAGAAAGGCGGCCCGGAAGGGGTCGGAAGGCACGACGTCGGCGAAGTCGCCGCTCACCCGCTGGACGAAGATGTTGCGCGCGAGCCCGATCTGCTCCCGGCGCAGGATCGCGAGGCTCGCCATCTCGTCCGTCGGACGGTTCGACAGCACGGTCAGAAAGGCCGGCACGCCGATGAAGGTGCGGCTGTCGGTGTTCACCCACAGGCCGAGCACCTGGGCCTTGCGCCAGGTGGTGAAATCCTCCGCGGGCCCGCGCACGGTGACGACCACGTCGGGCGCGTCATCGATTGGGGCGCCATCGGTGGCCTCGGCGACGCCGAACAGGACAAGCTCCGCGCCGGAGAAGCTGGAGGAGATGCTGACCGTCTGCTGCGAGACGGAAAGCACCAGCCGATCCGCGCGCGCCGGCGCGGTGACGAAACTCGCCAGCAGCGCCAGGGTAAGGAAGGCGAACCGAAGGAACCATGCCGGTCCGGCTCCAGCGCTGGGGTGGAGCGGGCTCATCGGACCGTCTCCACCATGGTGACGGCGAACGTGTCGCCTGGCGCGGTCACCAGCTCGGCACCCACCCGCAGCGCGACCGACAGCACCAGGAGACCCAGCAGCAGCCGCAGGTTCTCCGCCTTCAGGGTCTGTCCCGTGCGGGCGCCGAACTGGGCGCCGACCGTGCCCCCGATCATCATCACCAGCGCCAGCACGGCATCCACGGTGCCGTTGGCCACCGCGTGGAGCACGGTGGCCGCCGCCATGGTGACGAGGGTGAGCACGAGGGAGGTGCCGACCGAGGTCTGGGTCGGCACCCTCAGTAGATAGATCAGCGCCGGCACCAGGATGAAGCCGCCGCCGACGCCCAGCACCGCACCGAGCAGGCCGATGACATAGCCGATGGCGATGACGGGCAGGGCAGAGATGTAAATGCGCGAGCGGCGAAACCGCATTTTCAACGGCAGGCGCATGAAGGCGGGGCGCGTTCCCGGCCGCCGCACGGAGGGTGGTGCGCCGGATCGCGCCCTGAGAATGGCGCGCACGCTCTCCACCAGCATCAGGAGGCCGATGGCGCCCAGCAGCAGCATGTAGGAGAGGCGGATGGCGAGATCCACCTGCCCGATGGAGCGCAGCCAGAGGAAGAGAAGGACGCCTGATACCGTGCCGACAAGGCCGCCAGAGAGCAGCACCCATGCCAGCGTCGTATCCACCAAGCCCTTGCGCCAGTAGGAGAGGGCTCCGGACAGGGACGAGGCCGCCATGTAGGGGGAGACGCTGGCCACGGCCACCGCTGGCGGCACGCCGGTGAAGATGAGCAGCGGCGTCATCAGGAAGCCGCCGCCCACCCCGAACATGCCGGAGATGAAGCCCACCGCAAGGCCCATGGCGAGGATCGTGAAGATGGCGACGGGCAGCTCGGCGATAGGCAAATAAATCGTCACGGGCCGGCCTTGGGTACGTGGGGGTGGGCGAGCCTATAGCGGTTCGTTTCCCAAGGCGAAAGCTGTAGCTATCCCATCGACTTAGGTGTCAGACTGGGCACCGGGCCCCGGCGGCGAGGGCAAGAAGGATGGAAGACAGGCCGCGCCCCATCCGCGTCCGCGATACCCCGGCCGGCCGGCCCTCGCGCCGCGGCAGGTGGACGAACAGCACCGGCCGCGGGTGTCCGCCCTGTCGCGCAGCCCAGGCGAGGGCGTGGAAATAGCTGGCATTGCACAGATATCGCCCCGCATCGCGGGACGGAACGGCGGCGATGCCGGCCCGGCGCAGGGCGTTGGCCTGCGGCCCCGCTGGGACGTGCGACTGCAGCAGGGGCGGCCCGTCGGCGGCGAGACGGCGCGCCGGGGGATGGCGCCGGGCGGCGTCGGGGGCGGCTCGGGCGGCGTTGACGGCGAGCATCTCGATGGACACACGGCGGCGCCGGGCCGCGACGCCGAGGAGCAGCACCGCATCCGGGTCGAACGCATCGAGGCGGGCATCGAGCCGCGCCAGCGCATCCCATCGGGTGGGCAGGATCTCCAGCGCGATCTGGATGCCGCAGAGCGCAGGGCGGCGCAGGCGCAGGAGATCCGCCGCGAGCTGCTGCGAGGGGTTCACCGGCACGCCCGGGAACGAGCCGAAGGCGCAGACGAGGATGCGCAACGGCCGGTTCATCGTCCTAAAGCCCGATGAGCCCGGCGATCTCGGCCGCCGCGAGGGCGGGCGAGAGAGCGCCTTCGGCCACTTCCCGCTCCAGCGCCGGCAGTCGCGCCTTGACGCCGGGATCGTGGGCGACCTTCTCGGCGAGGCGCTCGTTCAGCAGGGTCCACATCCAGCGCACCTGCTGGGCCCGGCGGGTGGCGGCGAAGGTGCCGGCCGCCTCGCATTTCTGTCGATGAAGCACCACCTGCTCCCACACGCCCGGAATTCCGTCCCCGGTCAGCGCGGAATAGGTCAGCACCGGCGGCGACCAGTGGGCCTCCCGCGCGCCGAGGAGGTGCAGCGCGGTCCGGTATTCGCCGGCGGCGGCGCGGGCGCGGTTGATGTTGTCGCCGTCGGCCTTGTTCACGGCCACGATGTCCGCCAGCTCCAGCACGCCCTTCTTGATGCCCTGCAACTCGTCGCCCGCGCCGGGCAGCATGAGCACGAGGAAGGTGTCGGTGAGATCGGCCACCGCCGTCTCCGACTGGCCGACGCCCACCGTCTCCACCAGCACCACGTCGAAGCCGGCGGCCTCGCACAGGAGCATGGTCTCGCGCGTCTTGGCGGCGATGCCGCCCAGCGTGCCGCCGGAGGGGGAGGGGCGGATGAAGGCGGCGGGGTCCACCGAGAGGCGGGCCATGCGCGTCTTGTCGCCGAGGATGGAGCCGCCGGTGCGGGTGGAGGAGGGGTCCACCGCCAGCACCGCCACCCGGTGGCCGAGCCCGGTGAGGTAGGTGCCGAGCGCGTCGATGGTGGTGGACTTGCCCACCCCCGGCACGCCGGTGATGCCGATGCGATAGGCGTGGCCTGTCTTCGGCAGAAGCGCCTGGAGCAGAGCCTGGGCGCGGCGGCGATGATCCGAGCGGCGGGATTCCACCAGGGTGATGGCGCGCGCCAGCGCGGCCCTCTCTCCCCGCGCGACGCCGGCGGCCAGTTTCTCGTCGTCGTGCACCGCGGCGGTCATCACCTCTCCCCCATTCTGTAAAACTCAGCGGAACTCCGGTTCAAGCGTGAACGTTGTTGTCGCATCTTTCCACTCTATACGGAGGACGACGCGATGAACTGGGATCGCATCGAAGGTAACTGGAAGCAGTTCACGGGCAATCTGAAGGCCCAGTGGGGCAAGCTTACCGACGACGACCTCACCGAGATCAACGGGAACCGCGAGGTTCTCGAAGGCAAGCTGCAGGAACGCTACGGCTATGCGAAGGACGAGGTGAAGCGCCAGGTCGATACCTGGTCCACCAACATCCGCACCATGTGAGCCGAACGCTCCTGCAAGGACGGGCCTCGCGCCCCGGCCCCGCGTCTCTCGGCGCGGGGCATTTTCATGCGTGGGACGCGCTGTCTTCGTGGCGCGTGATGCCGCTCTGGTCCAGCTTGGCCAGCGCCTCCGCCGCGCGGACGCCACCGACCACGATGTCGGGCGCGATCTCGGTGAGCGGCACCAGCGCGAACGCGCGCTCCATGAGGCGGGGATGGGGGATTTCGAGATCCTCCTCCCGCACGGTCTCATCGCCGAACAGGAGAATGTCGATGTCGATGCGGCGCGGGCCGAACCGCACCTCGTTGGGTCGGTCGCGACCCAGCATGCGCTCGACCTCAAGGCCCAACGCCAGAAGGCTTTTCGGCCCGATGGGGCTGTCCACTTCCACCACCTGGTTCAGATAGGGCCCCTGCGGCACCGGCCCCCAGGGAGGCGTCTCGTAATAGGAAGAGCTGCGGCGCAGGGTGAGACCGGCGCGGCACAGGGTGGCCAGAGCCTGCGCCATGGTCTCAGCGCGATCGCCGACATTGGAGCCGAGGCAGAGATAGGCAACGGTCATGATGCGTCCCGGATCGCCTCGGCCACACGGGCCGCCTGCACATGGGCCGCCACGTCGTGGACACGGATGATCTCCACCCCCCCATCCATGATGGCGATGACATTGGAGGCGATGGTGCCCGGCACCCGCTCCTGCGGCGTTGTCTGGATGACCTTGCCGATCAGCGACTTGCGCGATGTGCCGAGGAGGATCGGCAGGCCGAGCACGCGCAGCTCCGGCAGGCGCCGGATGGCGGCCAGGTTCTGCGGGAAGCTCTTGCCGAAGCCGATGCCGGGATCGAGAACGAGCTTTTCCCGCTTCACGCCGGCGCGGTCGGCGATCTCCAGCACCCGCTCGAAGAAGCCCAGCATCTCCGAGATGATATCGAGGGATTCATCCACCTCGGCGCGGTTGTGCATCACCACCGCCGCGGCATCGTAATCAGCCACGACCTTGGCCATGTCGGGATCGTGGGTGAAGCCCCAGACGTCGTTGACGATGCTCGCCCCTGCCTCCAACGCGCGGCGGGCGACCTCGGCCTTGTAGGTATCCACCGAGACCGGCACCCCCATCTCCGCCACGAGGGCGGGAATGACCGGGGCGATGCGCGCCCATTCGTCCTCGGCCGCGACCGGCGTATGGCCCGGCCGCGTCGATTCGCCGCCCACGTCGAGGATTTCGGCGCCTTCAGCGACGAGGCGCCGGGCATTGGCCAGGGCGTCGTCCGGCGCAGCGCTGCGGCCGCCGTCCGAGAAGGAATCGGGCGTCACATTGAGGATGCCCATGATGAGGGTGCGCGGCCCAAGGTGAAGGGCGTGGCCACGCGCGAGGAGGGTTCGGGAAGGAGCAGCGGGCATGATCGGGACCAGATGAGAGGCGCCCACTCAAGCCCGCCGCGTGTCGATTTGGCAAGGCGGCGCATGAGCGCCGCCAAACCCGTCGAGGCCCAGCGCGTCAGCGCGGCTTCGCGTTTGCCCTACTGCGCGGCGACGCCGGTGCCGATGGGGCAGGAGACGCCGGTGCCACCGAGGCCGCAATAACCGTTGGGGTTCTTCGCCAGATACTGCTGGTGATATCCCTCGGCGAAATAGAACGGCCCGAGATCGGCGATCTCGGTGGTGATGGCGGGGAAGCCCCGCGCCTTCAGCGCCGGCCCATAGGCCACCTTCGCCGCCTCCGCCTCCGCCCGCTGCTCGGGGCTCGTCGCATAGATGCCGGAACGGTATTGCGTTCCCACGTCATTGCCCTGCCGCATGCCCTGGGTGGGGTCGTGGCTCTCGAAGAACAGCTTCAGCAACTCGGCGTAGGACACCACGGCCGGGTCGTACACAACCAGCACCGCCTCGGTATGGCCGGTCTTGCCGGAGCAGACCTCCTCATAGGTCGGGTTCGGCGTATGGCCGGCAACATAGCCGACCGCCGTCGCCCAAACGCCGTCCTGCTGCCAGAACTTGCGCTCCGCGCCCCAGAAGCAGCCGAGGGCGAACACGGCGGTCTCGAAGCCCTGCGGATACGGACCCTTCAGGGCATGGCCGTTCACGTAGTGGACTTCGGCGGTGGGGATGGTGGTGGCACGGCCGGGCAGGGCCTCGGCGGCGGTGGGCAGGTCGAGGGACTTCTTCAGCCAGAACATGGCAGGCTCCTCGTCTCGCGACCGGAGGGCATCTGACCCTGGGGCCACGGCATGATGTTGGATGGGGCAGGGGGAAATCCCCGCTGGATCCCCAATATGGGGATGCGGCCGTGCTTGCGCGAGGGGAGGGGGGCGGGAGATCAGCCGATCTCGAAGCGCGAGCGCTCGCGCACCCTGCCGAGGCCCATCAGGATCAGCCCGATGAGCAGGAGCAGCGCGAAGGCCGGCATGGAGAGGAGCGGGAGCAGCACCGCGTTCCACACAGCCGGCATCCCAGCCTTGGCCGAGGTCTCCGCCCGCTCCAGGCTGCCCGGCGCCAAGGCGAACCAGGCATCCCCCGCCGAGGTCAAGACGAGGCCGGAGGCCGCGATGGAGCGCGTGCCATCCACGATGAGAGCGACAAAGCCGCCGGCGAGCAGCCAGAATCCGGTGAAGCGGAGCAGGAAACGGATCATGGGGCGGCGCGCGGCTCCTTGCAGCGAAGGCTCAACGGCACCCATTTAGGCAGGATCGCGGGCAAATGCACCCCGGTACGTCGGCCCCGGCCTATCGCGCGTGGGGAGCGCCGCCGCCGTCCATGATGCTGGCCATCGCGTCCGGTGCGGGCGCGATGAGCGCATCGAAGCTGTCGATGTCCATGGGCCGGCCGAACAGATAGCCCTGGAATGCCTCGCAGCCGGCCTCCACCAGGCACCTGAACTGTTCCTCCGTCTCGACGCCCTCGGCGACGGACATGAGGGAGAGCGTGTCGGCCAGGGAAATCATGGCCTCCACGATGCGCAGACTCGACTCGTCCGCCGGCAGGCCGCGCACGAACGACTGATCGAGTTTGATCTGGGCGAAGGGAAACTGACCGAGAGCCTGAAGCGATGAGTAGCCCGCGCCCAGGTCATCGAGGGCCCAGACGAGGCCGATGTCGCACAAAGCCTGCATGCGGGCGGCCATGTCGGGCATGTTCTCGGCCAGCATGCTCTCCGTCAGCTCCAGTTTCAGACGTGACACGTCGCAGCCGCTCCGCGTAACGATGTCGGTGACGTTTCGGACGAAGTCGGGCTGCAGGAACTGGGCGACGCTGATGTTGACCGAGAGGGTAAGGTGCGCGGTGCCGGGCTGCGCGTTCCACTTGGCAAGCTGTGCGCAGGCGGCGCGCAGCACCCAGTCCCCGATGGCGACGATTTGGCCGGTTTCCTCCGCCAGAGGAATGAACTGGCCGGGCGGGACGTTGCCGCGCCGGGGACTGTGCCAGCGAACGAGCGCTTCCGCGCCCACCAGATGGCCGTTGCGATCGACCTGCGGCTGGTAGGCAAGGCGGAACTCGCCCCGGGCGATGGCCCGCCCCAGGTCGTGTTCCCAGCCGCGACGGTCGGTGAGATCGGCGTGCATCAGCCCGAGGGTGAAGACCAGGGCGATAAGGGCCAACACGGTGTTCACCCACGCCGCAATGGAAGCTGCCTCGGCCGGGACGAGCAGGGTTGGGTCGCTGATCGCCAGCGGCAGGAGGCTGAAGGCGACAAAGGCTAGCAAATAAAGGATCGGCAGCACGATGCGCAGGTAAAGGCCGTCGCGCTGGAATGCGAAATAGCTCCCGGCTGCGATCGGCAGGAAGTACAGGACGGTCGCCTTCGGCACGCCGAGCGGAGGGTTGTCGAACAGACAGGACGCCGCGACGGCGAGCGGCGCGAGGTGAACGGCGAGGAGCGTCGCCAGACGCAGCTGCCCGCGCCGCAGCAGGACCAGCAGGCATGCCCCGAGGGCGGCCATGGCGAAATTGATCCCGGCCAGGAGCGGCCGGTCGATCATCAGCAGGCCAACGCACCAGAGGCCGCCAATGCCCATCAGCAGAACGGATTCAAGAAGTGTCAACGCGCTGACGCGCCGACTGTGACTATCATCCCAGGACGGGTGTGCCATCGGACCGCCGATCTGTTCCGGTCGTGCCAACCTTGCGCAGCTGGAGGTGACACTGCGGACGGTGCTGGGCGAGCCGCGCTCTCTCTGCCCGAGGTCAGTGCCCACCGCCGGCAAGACAGTCCTTAGGATGCCTTGGCGCCAAGAGGTTCCCTAGAGTTGTACCGCGCATTGGTCAAGGCAGCTTGAACGGGGCCATGGACGCCTTGACCGACGTGGACAGGGGCTTTCTTCGCGCCGTCATGACGGCGTCGGTCTTTGGGCCCGCCAGTCCCACTCAAATCACATTGAAAAATCGACCAATTTTTAAAAACATAAAATCCATTGACTTTGTGTGGTGATGGCCGCTTTTTGATGTGGAATAACGGAGTTCCACATGAGCGTGTCCCAGTCTCCTGTCGCCCCCGACCTGTTCTGGTTCATCCCGACCCATGGGGATGGCTCCTATCTCGGCTCGGAAACGCAGCAGCGGCCGCCGGAATTCGCCTATTTCCGCGAGGTGGCGCAGGCGGTGGACCGGCTCGGATTCAAGGGCGTGCTTCTGCCCACCGGGCAGAGCTGCGAGGACAGCTGGATCACCGCCGCGGGCCTCGCCACCGCCACCGAGCGCTTGAAATTCCTCGTGGCGCTGCGGCCGGGCGTCACCTCGCCGGCTTTCGCTGCGCGGCAGGCCGCGGCCCTCGATCGTCTCAGCGACGGCCGGCTGCTGCTCAATGTGGTGGTGGGCGGTCATCCTGCGGAGCTCGGCGCCGACGGCATCTTCCTGGAGCATGACGAGCGCTATGCGCAGGCGGACGAGTTCCTGACCATCTGGCGCGATCTCGTCGCCGGAAAGACGGTGGATTTCGAGGGCAAGTATTATCGTGTCGCGCACGGGCGGCTCGATTTCCCGGTGGTGCAGAAGCCCCACCCGCCTTTGTGGTTCGGCGGCTCTTCCGAGGCCGGCCACGAGGTCGCGGCCGAGCATGTCACCACCTATCTCTCCTGGGGCGAGCCGCCCCACATCCTGAAGGACAAGCTGGCCGACGTTCAGGCCCGCGCCGCCAAGCGCGGGCGCAAGCTGAAGTTCGGCCTGCGCATCCACTTCATCGTCCGCGAGACCGAGGCGGAAGCCTGGGCCGCCGCCGACAGGCTCATTTCCCGCATCTCCGACGAGCAGATCGAGAACGCGCAGAAGCGCTTCAAGGTGGAGATGGACTCCGTCGGCCAGGCGCGCATGGCCGCGCTCCAGCCGGGCGATCGCAACAAGCTCGAAATCGCGCCGAACCTGTGGGCCGGCATCGGCCTCGTGCGACGGGGCGCAGGCACCGCGCTGGTGGGCGACCCGAAGAGCGTCGCCGCCCGCATCCGCGAATATCAGGAGATCGGCATCGAGACCTTCATCGGCTCGGGCTACCCGCATCTGGAAGAGGCCTACCGGGTAGCGGAACTGCTGTTCCCCGAACTCGGCATCGACGGCCGCCGCCGCAAGGTTTCCGACAACATCGTCAATGAATTCGCCGTGGGTTCCCACAGCGCGGAGCGGCGCCTCGCCGCCGTCTCCTGAGCAATCTTCGAGAGGTCTTCGAGATGAAAACCCGTCGCACCGTCCTCGGCCTTGCCGCCGCTCTCGCCCTTGCGCCGGCGCTGGCCGCCGCCCCCGCTCAGGCGGAGGGCGTGCTGCGCATCGCCCAGCAGTTCGGCACCCTCTACACGCCCTTCCATGTGATGAAGGAAAAGGGGCTGGTGGAGCAGCGCGGCAAGGCGCTGGGCATCGACATCAAGGTGGATTGGATCCAGCTTTCCGGCGGCTCGGCGGTGAACGACGCGCTGCTCGCTGGCAATATCGACATCGCCTCCGCGGGCATCGGGCCCTTCCTCACCTTGTGGGACAAGACCCGCGGCACCTCCAACGAGGTGAAGATCGTCGGTGCCTTCGGCGCGCAGCCCAACTATCTGCTCACCAACAATCCCAACGTGAAGACAATCAAGGACTTCACGGAGAAGGACAAGATCGCCATGCCGGTGGCCGGCGTGTCGGTTCAGGCGCGCATCCTCCAGCTCGCCGCCGAGCAGACCTTCGGGCCGGGCAATGCCAAGAAGCTCGATGCGCTGATGGTGACGCTGCCCCATCCCGACGCCACGGCGGCCCTCCTCTCCGGCTCCACCGAGATCACCGGCTATCTCTCCAACGCGCCGTTCCAGAACCACGCGCTGAAGGACCCGAAGATCCACAAAGTGTTTTCCTCCTACGACATCTTCGGCGGCCCGGTGACGCCCACGGTGGCCTACGCCACCGTCAAGTTCCGGCAGGAGAACCCGAAGACCTACAAGGCCTTCCTCGAAGCCTTCGAGGAAGCGACCAAGTGGGTGGAGCAGAACAAGAAGGAGGCGGCGGACATCTATGTGAAGGTCGAGAAATCCAAGCTCGATCCCGCCTTCGTCGCCGAAGTGCTGAGCGATCCGGACACGCAATACACGTTTGTTCCGCTGGGCACGCTGAAGTTCGCGGATTTCATGAACCGCATCGGGGCCATCAAGGCGAAGCCGACGAGCTTCAAGGACTTCACCTTCGAGGACCTGCATTCCGCGTCGGGCAGCTGAGGGGGATGCGATGACGGTCCACTCCCCCGTTTCCGCCGCCATGCCCACCTTGACGCCCGCCGCCCCGGCCGTGCTGGAGGCGCGCGGCATCACCCTTGATTATGCCGGTCCGGCGGGTCGGCACCGGGCGGTGGAGGATGTGAGCTTCACCGTCCATGCGCGTGAACGGCTCGTGCTGCTCGGCCCCTCGGGCTGCGGGAAGTCCTCCATCCTCAAGGCGCTGGCCGGCTTCCTGAAGCCCGCCGCCGGTACGGTGAGCCTGCGCGGCAAGGAGGTTCGCGGGCCAGGGCCGGACCGCATCGTGGTCTTCCAGGAGTTCGACCAGCTGCTGCCGTGGAAAAGCATCACGGACAACGTGGCCTTCCCGCTGCGCGTCGCCCGCAAGGTGCCGCAGAAGGAGGCTCGCGAGCGGGCGCGTGCGGCCCTCGCCAAGGTCGGTCTCGCCCGTGCCTTCGATGCCTATCCGCATACGCTCTCCGGCGGCATGAAGCAGCGCGCCGCCATCGCCCGGGCACTTGCCGCCGAGCCGGACGTGCTGCTGATGGATGAGCCGTTCGCTGCGCTCGATGCCCTCACCCGGCGCACCCTTCAGGAAGATCTGCTGCGGCTGGCCGAGGAACAGGGCTTCACCCTCGTCTTCGTCACCCATGCCATCGACGAGGCGGTGCTGATCGGCACGCGGCTGCATCTTCTCGCCGCCCATCCCGGCCGCACCATCGCCAGCTTCGATACGTCCGGCCTCGGCCTCGCGGAGCGTGGCTCGCCGGCCTTCGAGGGCGTGGTGCGGGAGGTGAGCGACCTGCTCTTCGCCGACGGAGCCCGCCATGACTGACGTTCGGGGCAGGGGCCGAAGGCCGTGGAGATGAGTGGAGCCGGCGACGGTGTGTGTTCCGCCGCCGGCCAATGGCTCAATCGTAGGTGATGTCGTTGTCGTGCAGGTAGACGTTGCTGGCCTTGCAGATGTCGATGCGGATCGGATCATCCTTCACTTCGCCGCCCGACTTCCCGCGCCAGCCCACACGCAGCGTTTGCTGGCAACGGCCGCTCGTCTTGGTGAAGACGAGGGCGGCGTTGTCGCCGGGGCCGACGGGCTCGCTCAGCCAGTTGGTGCTCCAGCCGGTCCCGTCATTTGTATAGAAACCGATGACAGTATTTGCCTCGGTCTCGTTGTGGATAGTGAATTCGCCGCTCTTTCCGGTTTGAGCTGACGCAACGTCAATATAAGAAGCGCATGTAAAAAGCAGAAATACGGAACTGAATACGCTGATATTTCTTCTTTTCCCCATTTTTCCCCACTCCCCCATGTGAATTTACGCGCAGGACTGTCGCAAGACTTTTGAAGAATATCAAGCCGACATCAGGTTGTGTTGCCGGCGTCGGCTTTGACGCTCTGATCTGGGGCGTTGGCTGCGCCCGGAACGCGTTGACGAACACCAATTGGCATTTCTCCACCCGTGAGCTGCCTGACAAGACCATGAGGCCCGCCATGTCCGACATTGATCTCAGCCGGCAACCTGCCCTGTTCCGGGTGGCCCACGCCACGACCCGCACCGCGCCGGCACAATGGCTTGCCACGGCCGGCGCGGGCCTCTGGCGCTTCACCTTGGTGCGCCGGCTGGTGGTGCTCGCGGGCCTTGCTGTTTTGTGGCAGGTGGCGGCGACGTGGCAGAACAGCCCGCTTCTTTTTCCCACCTTCACCGACACCATCTCGGCGCTCGTCGAGGCGCTGCGCCATGAGGATCTGTTCCCGGCCTCCATCGCCTCGCTGACCGTGCTGATAAAGGGCTACGTGCTGGCCCTGACCCTCGCGCTGGTGTTCGTCTCGGTGGCCATCGCCGTGCCCTTCGTGAAGGAAGTGCTGCTCACCCTCACCGCCATGTTCAATCCGCTGCCGGCGATCGCGCTGCTGCCCCTCGCCATGTTGTGGCTCGGCCTCGGCGAGGCGAGCCTGCTGCTGGTGATGGTGCATGCGGTGCTCTGGCCGTTCGCGCTCGCGGCACTAACCGGCTTCGAGCAGGTGCCGGAGACGCAGCGTCTCGTGGGCCGCAATTACGGGCTGAAGGGGCCGGCCTATGTGGCGCTCATCCTCATCCCGGCGGCGCTGCCCTCACTGTTATCGGGCCTGAAGATCGCGTGGGCCTTCGCCTGGCGCACGCTGATCGCGGCGGAGCTGGTGTTCGGCGTCTCCTCCCGCTCGGGCGGCCTCGGCTGGTTCATCTATCGCAACCGCAACGAGCTGCTCACCGACCGCGTGTTCGCCGGCCTCGTCACCGTCATCCTGATCGGCCTTCTGGTGGAAGTGCTGTTCCGCCTCGTGGAGCAGCGCACGGTGCGCGCCTGGGGCCTCCAGCGCTGAGGCTTCGTCGCAGAAAAGGAAAGGGCGCCCGGCTTGTCACCGGGCGCCCTTTTTGTTTGTCGGGGTGTTCAGACGGCGGCGAGAATGCGCCGCTGGAGGTCGAGTGCCTCGGCGGACGCGATGCCGGTGCGCGGGCGGGGCAAGTCCACCGGCACGTCGAGGGCGATCTCGCCCTGCCGCAGCACCACCACCCGATCCGCCAGCGCCACCGCCTCGGCGACATCATGGGTGATGAGCACCACGGTGAAGCCGTGCTCGGTCCAGATGCGCTCGGTGAGACGGTGCATCTCGGTACGGGTCAAGGCGTCGAGGGCGCCGAACGGCTCGTCCAGCAGCAGCACGCCGGGGCGCGAGACCAGGGCGCGGGCCAGCGACACGCGCTGCTTCTGTCCTCCGGAGAGGACCGACGGCCAGTCCCGGCCCCGATCGGCGAGGCCCACGTCGCGCAGCGCCGCATGGGCCTCCTCGCGCCAGTGCGGACCGCGCGCGATGCCCACATTGGCAAGCACGCGCTGCCATGGCGCGAGGCGCGCATCCTGGAACAGCAGTCGCACCTGCGGCATCAGGCCGGTGACGCGGCTTTCACCCACCCGCACCTCGCCGGACGTGGTGAGATCGAGCCCGCAGATCAGGCGCATGAGCGTAGTCTTGCCACCGCCCGAGCGGCCGACCACGGCGAGGAACTGCCCGGCCGGAACATCAAGGTCGAGCCGGCGCAGCACGGGGCGGGCGCCGAAGCTCTTGGTGACGGCGGAAAGATGGATGGGCTCGCCCTTCCAGCGCGGGGCGCTCGCGCGCGGCTCGGGCAGCGTAAAGGTCGCGCGGATTTCGTCGGCGCGCACCTTTGCGGCGACGTCGGCGTCGGCGGCGGCGAAGATTTCCATCAGGCCGTTCCTTCCGAGCCGTGCTGATAGGCGGGATGCCAGGCCAGCGCCCGGCGCTCTATGGCGCGGGTGAAGCTGTCGGCGAGCTTGCCGAGGAGGGCATAGGCGAGCACGCCCAGCACCACCACGTCGGTCTGCAGGAACTCGCGGGCGTTCATGGTCATGTAGCCGATGCCCTCGGTGGAGGAGATGGTCTCGGCGACGATAAGCGTCAGCCACATGATGCCGAGCGCGTAGCGCAGCCCCACGAGCACGGAGGGCAGAGCCCCCGGCAGCACGATGCGCCAGAACAATGCGGTGCTGGACAGGCCATAGACCCGCGCCATCTCCACCAGGCCGCGGTCCACCGTGCGGATGCCGTGGAAGGTGTTGAGATAGATCGGGAAGGCGACGCCAATGGCGACAAGGAAGATCTTCGCCTCCTCATCGATGCCGAACCACAGGATCACCAGCGGGATGATGGCGAGATGCGGCACGTTGCGCAGCATCTGCATGGTGGAATCGAACGCCGTCTCGGCCGGCCGCACGATGCCGTTCAGCACCCCCAGCGCAATGCCGATGGAGCCGCCGATGGCGAGGCCGATCAGCGCCCGCCGGGTCGACACCGCCACATTGGTGAGGAGCGAGCCGTCGCCCAGCGCCCGCCAGAAGGCGACCGCCACGTCGCTCGGCGCCGGCAGCACCCGCGAGGACAGAAAGCCGAGGCTGGCCGCCGCCTGCCACAGGGCCAGCACCCCGAGGGGTAGCGCCCATGGCAGGAGCGCTCGCCCGACCGCGGCAGCGCGGGCACCGGCGAGGCGACGGACATCCGCTGGTTCCGTAGCGACGGACGCGGCCGCCGCCGGCAGAACGGCGGCCTCACTCTGGGCGGGCGGGCTCATGGCAGGCTCCTCGCGTCCCGGTCACGACTTCGGCGCGCGCAAGGCGTCGGCGATGCGGATCGGCTTGGGGACGAGGCCGAGGGCCAGGAAGGCGTCCGCCACCTGCTGCTGCGCCGCCGCCACCTCGGGGGTGATCGGCTTCACGTCGTACTGCTGGCGAGCAAGCGCGACTTCCAGGATGGGGGCGGGGATGCCGATGAGCGGCGAGAATTCGGCGGCGGCGGCCTTCGGGTTGGCCTTCACCCACGCGCCCACCTCGGCGACGCCCTTCAGCAGCACGTCCACCACCTGCGGGGCCTGATCCACGAAGGATCTGGTCGAGAGATAGAACTGATAGTTGGAGACGATGCCGGTGCCGTCGGCGAGCTGGCGCGCGTCGATGGTCTTCTCCGCCGCCGCCTGGAAGGGGTCCCAGATGGCCCAGGCGTCCACCGAGCCACGCTCGAAGGCGGCGCGGGCGTCGGCCGGGGTGAGATAGGCGGTCTTGATGTCGGAATAGGGTACGCCCGCCTTCTCCAACGCCTTCACGAGGAGATAGTGGACGTTGGAGCCCTTGTTCAGCGCCACCGTCTTGCCCTTGAGGTCGGCGACGGTCTTGAGCGGGCTGTCCTTGGGCACGAGGATGGCCTCGCCCTGCGGGGCGGCGGGCTCGTAGCCCACATAAACGAGGGGTGCGCCGGCGGCCTGGGCGAAGATGGGCGGCGCTTCGCCGGTGTTGCCGAAGTCCACCGCGCCGGCATTGAGCGCTTCCAGCAGCTGCGGGCCGGCCGGAAACTCCGCCCATTTCACGCTGTAGCCGAGCGGCTTCAGGAGGGGCTCCAGCAGACCCTTGTTCTTCAGCAGGATGAGGGTGCCGTATTTCTGGTAGCCGATGCGCACCACCTTTTCCTGAGCGCGCGCGGGGGCGGCGCCCAGGGCAAGCGCCCCCGCGAGGCCGGAAGCGAGGACGGCGAAGTGTCGGCGCGTGATGCCCGTGCTCATGTCTCGGTTCCTTGGAATGGGGGGATCAGAAGGAGAGGCCGCGATAGCTGCCGGCCCAGTAGAGGAGGGGCTCGGCGCTCTCGGTGATGCGGGAGGCCACCACCCGGCCGATGACGATCAGGTGCGAGTGCCGCTCGATGACGTCTTCCAGCTCGCAGTCGAAAGCGGCGAGCGCGTCGGCGAGCACCGGCGCGCCGGTGGAGAGACGGGTCCAGTCGGCGCCGTCATAGCGGGCCGGCCCCTTGAGGCCGCCCTTGCCGGCGAAGCGATCGGCCACTGGCTCGTGATGCGGCCGCAGCACGTTGATGGCGAAGGCGCGTTCCTTCAGCAGCGGCACGACCGAAGAGGTGGCGCGGTTGACGCAGATGAGGAGCGTCGGCGGCTCCACCGAAAGGGAGGTGACCGATGTGGCGGTGAGGCCGGTGCGCTCGTCGCCCTGGCCCACCGTAAGCACGCTCACGGCGCCGGCCAGCTTGCGCATCGCGCTGCGAAAGGCGAGCGAGGCGGCGGAAAGCTCGGGAGCGGGGGTGGGAGCCGGGGCGGGAGCGGGAGCGGGAGCGACGTGAGTCGGCTGGCTCAGGGCGGCGGCGACGTGCGCGTTCATCGATCTGCCTTCTTCGAACGTGCGGGCGAAAAGGTCCTGCCCGCGGGTTCAGCCCCTCAGGGCAACACCTTCCAGCGCGCCTCCGGAGGAATCCGGAGGGGGTGGATCGGAGAAAAGAATAGACAGGCCGATCAAAGGCGGTCAATAAATTCTATCAAGTTTATCGAGTTAAAGCCGGAGAGCGTGGGCCCGACGCTTCCGGCCCCATCTGGAGCCTGTCGATGACCAGTCCCGCGTCGTTCTTTGCCGCGTCCGCTGTCGCTGATCCGACCCTGCCCGCTGCGACCGAAGCCAATGTCCTGTGGTTCCTGCCCACCCATGGGGATGGCCACTATCTCGGCACGTCGCACAAGGCGCGCGAGGTGAGCCTCGGCTATCTCCGGCAGATCGCCCAGGCGGCGGACCAGCTCGGCTATTTCGGCGTGCTCATCCCGACCGGCCGCAGCTGCGAGGATAGCTGGATCGTGGCCTCCGCCCTTGCCGGGCTCACCGAGCGCCTGCGCTTTCTGGTGGCGGTGCGCCCCGGCCTGCTCTCGCCGGCCGTGGCCGCGCGCATGACGGCGACGCTCGACCGCATCTCCGGTGGTCGCGCCCTGATCAATGTCGTCACCGGCGGCGACCCGGTGGAGAACAAAGGCGACGGCTTCTTCGCCGACCATGCGGAGCGCTACGAGATCACCGCCGAGTTCCTCGACATCTACACCCGCCTTCTGAAGGGCGAGGACGTGAACTTCGAGGGCAAGCACTTCAAGGTGGAGGGCGGCAAGCTTCTCTATCCGCCGGTCCAGCAGCCGCATCCGCCTTTGTTCTTCGGCGGCTCCTCCGCGCCGGCCCATGATGTGGCGGCGCGGCAGGTGCAGAAATATCTCACCTGGGGCGAACCCCCGGCGCAGGTGGCGGAGAAGATCCGGGACATCCGCGCCCGCGCTGCCGCGCTGGGGCGCGAGGTGACCTTCGGTGTGCGCCTCCATGTCATCGTCCGCGATACGGCAGCCGAGGCGTGGGCGGCGGCGGACGACCTGATCCGCTATGTGGACGATGCGACCATCGCCGAGGCGCAGAAGGTGTTCTCGCGCATGGATTCCGAAGGTCAGCGCCGGATGAGCGCGCTGCATGGCGGCCGCCGCGACAAGCTGGAAGTGGCGCCCAATTTGTGGGCCGGCGTGGGCCTCGTGCGCGGCGGCGCCGGAACCGCCCTCGTGGGCGATCCGGAGACCGTGGCCGAGCGGCTGAAGGAATACATGGCGGTGGGCGTCGATACCTTTGTTCTCTCGGGCTATCCTCACCTGGAGGAGGCCTATCGTTTCGGCGAAAGCGTGCTGCCGCTGCTGCCGCGTGCAGCCGGAACCGGCGCGCCGGGCGTTGTCACCAATCATCGCGGTCCGTTCGGGGAGATCATCGGCAATGCCATTGTGCCTGAGGCGCGCCGCGTCTCCGCCTCCTGATCGGACCGCCTCGCGAGGAGCAACGCCATGCTGAATGCCTGGGAAGCGCAGGGCTCGGAACCGCAGCGGGACGCGCGCACCACCGTGGTGGTCGTCGGCGGCGGCTTCAGCGGAACCCTGTTCGCGCTGGCGGTCGCTGCCGCGCGGCTCGACGTGGTGCTGGTGGAACGGGAGGCGAAGGCCGGCCCCGGCCTCGCTTATGGCGCCTGTGACCCGCGCCACCTGCTCAACGTACCTGTGGCGCGCATGGAGGTCGGCCTCAAGCCGAGCTTCGCCCTGTGGCTGAAGGCGAGCGGCGCCGATCTTTCCGCCGCCATCGAGGAGGCGGGCGGCGATCTCGCCCGTGCTTTCGTGCCG
>NZ_CP032674.1:605000-5142500 GCF_021730305.1 Xanthobacter sp. YC-JY1
TCTTGCCGAAGATGGCGAGGATGCCCTCGGGCGCGATGGCGCCGGAGGCGATTGCGGCGGCAAGACCCGACACGTCGTCGGGGCTTGCCGTGGGGATGCGATGGACCTTGGCTGTGGGCATGGCGTGTCTCAGGCGAAGCCCGCATCGTCCTTGCGCCGCGCCCAGCCGATCACCCGCCCTTCGATGAGGGAGAAGATGGCGTAGAGGCCGACGCCCAGCAGCGCCAGCACGAGCAGCCCGGCGAAGACGAGGGGCACATCGAAGGAGGAAGAGGCGATCATCATGAGGTTGCCGATGCCCTGGTTCGAGGCCACCGTCTCGGCGATCACGGTGCCCACGAAGGCGAGCGTCACGGACACCTTCAGGGAGGCGAAGAAATAGGGCATGGCGCGGGGCAGGCCGACATTGAACAGAATGTCGAGCTTGGTGGCCCTGAGCGCCTTCATCACGTCCTCCAGCTCCGGCTCCGTGGTGGCAAGGCCGGTGGCGACGTTCACGACGATTGGGAAGAGGCTCATGATCATGGCGGTGAGCACCGCCGGCACCGTGCCCGCCCCGAACCACAGGACGAAGATCGGCACGACCGCCACCTTCGGGATGGAGGAGAAGCCGATCAGCAGCGGATAGCCGGTGTCATAGGCGAGGCGCGAGGAGCCGATGAGCACGCCCAGCAGCACACCGGAGATGATGCCGAGGGCGAAGCCCACCAGCGTGGTGTAGAGCGTCTGCACCGTGTGCGGCCAAATGGCGGGAGCCTGCAGCCAGAGTGTTTCGAACACCTGGCTCGGCCGCGGCAGGACGATCTCTTTGATGTGGAAGATCACGCAGGCGAGTTCCCAGACGACGAAGAAGCCGATGATGACGGCAGCTGAATTCAGGCGGCGGCGCAGGGCGTAGGTCATGCGGCGCTCTCCACTGCGGCGTCGGGCGCGCGGGCTGAAACGATGAGTTCGCGCAAACGCTGGGTGAGGGAGACGAAGCCCGGTTCGTAGGTCATCTCGATGGTGCGGGGGCGGACGAAATCCACCGCGCAATCCTCGACGATCCGGCCCGGCCGGGCGCGCATGACGCAGACGCGATTGGCGAGGTAGCCGGCTTCCTTGAGATCATGGGTGACGAGCAGCACGGTCGGCCGGCGCGTCAGCCAAAGGTCCTGAAGGATCGCCCACAATTCCTCGCGGGTGAACTGGTCGAGGGCGCCGAACGGCTCGTCCAGCATCAGGAGCTGGGGGTCGTGGATCAGCGCGCGGCAGAGCGAGGCGCGCTGGAGCATGCCGCCGGAGAGCTGCCAGGGAAACTTGTCGCCGAAGCCTGCGAGGCCGACCTGTTCCAGCAGGGCGTCGGCGCGGTCGCGGAACTCGGTCTTCTTCTTGGCGCGATATTGCTGCCGGAAGGGCGGCACGATCTTCAGCGGCAGCATCACGTTCTGGCGGATGGTGAGCCAGGGCAGCAGGGTCGGGTTCTGGAAGGCCATGCCCACCCGCACCGGCTCGGCGCCGACCTCGCGCTGGGCCACGAACACCCAGCCGGCCGAGGCGGGGATCAGCCCTGTCACCAGCTTGAGGATCGTGGACTTGCCGCAGCCGGAGGGGCCGACGAGGGCGACGAAATCGCCCTTGCCGACCTTGAGATTGGTGGTGCCGAGCGCCTCCACTGTACGATCGCCGTGGCCATAGGTGAGGCGCACGTCCTGGAGATGGACGAAGGGAGGGGCATCCTCATTCATGCCGCCGCCTCCGGCCGGTGGGCGATGACGGCCGCCATGGTCTCGTCCGTGTGCAGCGGCTTCGCCTCTGGCATCTGCTGGATGGCGTGGACCGAGCGACCGTGGCCCTTCGTCTCCGCCACCAGCGCGCGATCCTTCATCACGAAGCGACCGCGCACCATGGTATGGCGCGGCAGGCCCACCACGCCCCGTCCGTCCCAGGGGGAGATCTTGGAGCGGGACTGGAGATCGGCATCGCGCAGCGTCCAGGCGTGGTTCAGGTCCACGAAGGCGAGGTCCGCGTCGGCGCCGGGCAGGATCGCGCCCTTCTTCGGGTAGAGCCCCCACACCTCGGCCGGGTTCACCGCGCTCCAGCGCACATAGTCGCGGATGTCGTAGCGGCCGGCCGCCACCTCGGTGAGCATGAGCGGCATCTGCGTCTCGACGCCGGGGAAGCCGCAATCCACGCTCCAGATGTCGGCGCGGGTCTTCTCCTCCGGCGTGTGTGGGGCGTGATCGGTGGCGATCATGTCGATGGTGCCGTCGAGGAGGCCGGCCCAGAGCGGTTCGTTGTTCACGCTTTCGCGCACCGGCGGGTTGACGCGGATGATGCCGCGGCAGCGGGCGTAATCGTCCTCGCCCAGCATCAGGTAATGCGGGCAGGTCTCGCCGGTGATGTCGACGCCGCGCGCCTTGGCATCGCGCAGCGGGCCGAGTTCTGCGGCGGAGGAAATGTGCAGGATGTGGATGCGCGCGCCGGTCCATTCGGCGAGGATGGCGGCGCGGGCCACGGCTTCCACCGCCACAACGGCGGGGCGGGAGGCGAGATGGGCGAGCGGATCGTTGCGGCCACTCTCGGTCAGGCGCTTCTGGCGCCGTTCCATCACCGAATTGGTCTCGGCATGCAGCGAGATGCGCTTGCCGGTGGGCGCCACCATCTCGAACGCCTCCAGCATGGCCCCCGTGGAGGGCGTCGGGATGCGGCCGAAGGTGTTCCCCATGTAGCACTTGAAGCCGATGATCCCGGCCTCGATCAGCTCAGGCACCTTGTCGATGGTGTCCTCGCCGAGCACCGCATAGAGGCCGTAGTCCACATGCGCCTTGGAGGCGGCGATGGCGTGCTTCTCCTTGAGCGTCTCCCCATCCGCCACGGTGGGGATGGTGTTGGGCATGTCGAACACGGTGGTCACGCCACCGAACGCCGCGGCGGCGGTGCCGCTCTCGAAGTCTTCCTTGTGGGTGTAGCCGGGATCGCGGAAGTGCACATGCACGTCGATGGCGCCGGGCAGGATGTGGAGGCCCGTGGCGTCGAAGGTCTCCTTCGCCTCCGGCATGGCATCGGGCGCGCCCACGGCGACGATCGTCTCGCCGCGGATGGCGATGGAGGCCTCGATGACCGTCTCGGGGGAGACGATGCGCCCGCCATGGATGACGAGATCGACCGGTTCGTTCATGTCATCCTCCTCAGAGCATCGCCCAGCCGCCGTCGACCGGCATGTCGATGCCGGTGAGCTGGCGGGATACGTCGCTGGCGAGGAACAGGCAGGCATTGGCCACGTCCTCGTCGGTGGTCACGCGGCGCAGCGCATAGTCCGCCGCGTGGCGGGCCATGGCTTCCTCCAGCGTGATGGAGAGCTTCTTCGCCATGTCGGCGCAGACCTTCTCGCGGAAGCGCGGGCCGTCCACCATGCCGGGCTCCACGCAGTTCACGTTGATGTTGTGCTGGCCCACCTCCAGCGCGAAGCTCTTGGTGACGCCACGCAGTCCCCATTTGGAGGCCGAATAGGCCATGCGCCCGGCCCGCCCGCGCATGCCGAAGGTGCCGCCCACATTGACGATCTTGCCATAGCGGCGCTCGATCATGGTGGGCAGCACGGCGCGCATGGTGTGGAAGCAGCCGTTCATGTTGAGGGTGACGATCTCGTCGAACTCCGCGGGCGTCGTCTCCACGCCGGTCTTGCCGATGGGGCCGGAGCCGCCGGCCACGTTGACGAGGATGTCCACCGTGCCGAAGGCTTCGACCGTCCGTGCGGCGGCGGCATCGCAGGCATCGGCGTCGGTCAGGTCGCAGGCGATGACGATGGCCTCGGCGCCGGCAGCGCGCAGCTCGTCGGCGATCGGCGCGATGGCCGCCGTGTCACGGCCGATGAGGGCGAGGCGGCAGCCTTCGGCCGCGAAGGCGCGGGTGATGGCGGCGCCCATGCCCTTGGCGGGGCCGGTGATCAGCGCGACGCGATCCTTGAGCTTGAGATCCATGGGAGGTCCGTTGGGTAGGGGGCGGGCGCCGCTCCGCTCGCGGGAGCGGCGCCGGGTCGGGACGTCGGAACGTCTGGTTCAGGACTGCTCGTTCAGAACAGCTCGTTCAGAACAGCTCGTTCAGAACAGCTTCTTGGGCAGGTCCGCCACCGGCGGCAGGAAGGCGGGATCGAAGATCTGTGAGGCCTTCGGCGTGGTGGGCAGCTTGTTGGCGTCCACCAGGATGTCGATGGAGTCCTGGAGGCGCTTCATGTCCACGTTGCCGAGGCCGATCTTGGCGATCTCCGGGTGGTTCATCTCCGCCTTCAGGGTGGCGTCGAGGCGCTCCTTCTCCACCGGGATCTTGATGAGCGGCTCACGCTTGGCGACGGCGGCCACGGCGGCGTCCGGGTCCTTCAGGGTGTCGATGACGCCCTTGTTGAGGGCGCGCAGGAAGCCCTTGATGGCCTCGGGATTGTTCTTGATGAGATCAGCGGAGACGATGATGCCGTTGGAATAAAGATCCATGCCGTAATCGCCGAAGTTGATGTAGCGCAGCTTGTCATCGCCGGCGCCGATCAGCTTGGCGGAGAAGCGGATGGTGTTCACATAGCCGAACACGCCGTCCACCTGGCCCTGCATCAGCATCTGCTCGCGCAGGTTGGGCTGCATGTTGGTGATCTTGATACCGGAGCAGTCGATCTTCGCCATCTTGCAGAAGGCCGGGAAGAGCTTCAGCGCGCCGTCATTGGCCGCGCCGCCGAGCGTCTTGCCTTCCAGATCCTTGGGCGTCTTGATCGGGCTGTCCGCCTTCACCGCGATGGTGAAGGGCGGCTGGTTGAACATGATGTAGACGGCGACCGGGGCGCCCTCCGGCTTCTTGGCGGCGAGCTCGATGAGCGCGTTCACGTCGCCGAAGCCCATGTCATAGGTGCCGTTCGCCACCAGCGGCACCGCGGCGCCGGAGCCGTTGCCCTGGTCGAAGGTGACGTCCAGGCCCTCCGCCTTGAAGTATCCGCGGTCCTGAGCCAGGAAGAACATGCCCTGCGGGCCCTGATACTTCCAGTTGAGCACCATCTTCAGCTTGGTGTCGGCGAGGGCCGGCAGGCCGGCGGCGGCCGTCGAGGCGACGCCGAGGGCAAGGGCAAGCGCAAGGCGTCGCGAGAGTGTCCGGAGTGTCATTCTGAAGGTCCCGTCTGGCTCTGGTTATTGTTGAGGCTGGTCTTCAAGGGCGGCGAGGAGGTCGCCGCTCGAAAGCGTCACGCCATAGAGCTGGCGCACGAGGAAGAGGATGGCGTCCGACACATAGGCCGGTGAGACGGTGGCGCAGGCGTCTTCGACCAGCAGGCAGCCATAGCCGCGAAAGCTCGCGTCACAGAGCGTGGAGAACACGCAGCGGTCGATGTTGACGCCCGAGAACAGCAGCGTGTCGATGCCGCGGTTGCGCAGGATGGAGTCCAGCTCGTTGTCGTGGAAGCCGGACAGGCGATGCTTGTGCACCACGAGGTCGCCCGGCTCCGGCGCCAGCGCGTCGATGGTCGCGGCGCCCCAGTCGCCTTCCACGAGAATGCGCCCGCGCCCTTCCACCGAGGGATCGGCATAGACGGGCCGCGTGCCCGCGCCCGACGCCTTGGCGAGGAGCGGGGCCGAAAGCTCCGCACGGTCCGCCCGCACCCCCCAGTTCACGAAGATCACCGGCAGGCCCGCCGCCCGCGCGGCCGTCATCAGCGCCTGAAGGCGCGGCACGATGGCGAGGAGCGGTGAGGGATCGACGCCGAGGCGGGGAAACCAGCCATCGGGTTCGAGAAAATCGTTCTGCATGTCCACGATGACCAGCGCGGAGCGGGCGAGGTCGATCTCGGCCGGCTGCGGCGCGCCGGGGATCGTGACCGGCCGGGGCGTGGGCACGGGACGGGCGAAGCGCAGCGGGGGAGGGCTGGACAGGGACATGGGGCGCTCGCGGCAGGCTGGAGAGGGGCTCTCCAAACGGATGGAGACTGGCATGGGTCACTGATGCGATCCATTGCCGATTATTCCACATGCTGTAGCCTAAAAGGCTACGATGGGTGGAGACGGCATGCGGCACCTCAGATTCCTGCGCTACATGGACGAGGTGGCGCGCACCGGCTCCATCCGCGGTGCGGCCGACCGGCTCAACGTGACGCCCTCCGCCCTCAACCGGCGCATCATGGATCTGGAGGAGGAACTGGGGCTGAAGCTGCTGGAGCGGCGCCCCCGCGGCGTTCGCCTCACCTCGGCCGGCGAGGTCTTCCTCACCTATGTGCGCGAGCAGCTGAATGACGCCGACCGGATGCGCTCGCAGCTCGAGGATCTGCGCGGCCTGCGCCGGGGCACGGTGCGGATTGCCTGCAGCCAGGCGCTGGCCCACGATTTCCTGCCCCGGCAGATCGGCGCCTTCCGCAAGCGCTATCCGCTGATGACGTTCGAGGTGATGGTGGTGGACCATGAGCGGGCCATGGGCCTGCTGGTGGACTATGTGGTGGACCTCATCCTCGTCTTCCGCCCGCCCTTCCTCGGGCGCCTCAGGCCGATCATGACCCTGCCGCAGCGGCTCGTGGCGCTGATGAATGCGGACCACCCGCTCGCCCGCAAGGCGAAGCTGCGCCTCGCCGACTGCACTGGTCATCCCCTCGCCTTACCGGAATTCTCCACCGGCGGGCGGCAGATGATCGAGGAGCGCCTCTCCCGCGCGGGGCTCAAGCTGTCGGTGGCGGCCGAGACCAATTCCTTCGAGCTGCTGCGCGGCCTCGTCGCCCATACCGGCATGATCTCGTTCCAGATCGAGATCGGTGCCGAGCCGGACGCCATGCCGCCCGGCATAGTCGTGCGCCCGGTGGACGAGCGCGACCTGCCGAGCGCCGACCTCGTGCTGGGCCAGCTGCGCGACCGCAACCTGCCTCTGCCCAGCGCCCAGTTCGCCGAGCACCTGGCGGGCGCGTTGCGCGGGCGCATGGAGGTGCCGGCGGGGTAGCGCAGGGCCTCCGCTTCTCCGCTGCATCCTCAGCCGAGCTTCACCGCCCCGATCTGCATGAGGACGCCCAGCCGATCCACTTGCAGCCATGCCCGCGTGAGCTTGCCCCGGTCGGCCTCATAGATGGCAATGCCCTGCTGAACCGCGACCTTTCCGGTGGGGGCGAAGCCGGACAGCGGGCCAAGCTGCGCCGCCTCGAAGCGCCAGCGGACGCATGCCTTTTCACCGACACCGAACAGATCCTCGATTTCGAAGCGAAGGTCGGGAAAGGCCCCAACCATGCGCTCGATGGTCTGCCGGAATCCGGCCGGACCCTGTTCACCATTGGATCCGATGAAGCCGTCTGACAAATAGTCCGGAAGCCGATCGAGCCGGCGCGGATTGAGGCAATCCTCATAGAGGGATCTCACGAGTTCGGTGGGAGTCATGGCCGCGTCCTCATTGACAGTATGTTGTCAAATTGTATAAATGACAGCTTGTTGTCAATTTGCATCGAAGCCGGGGAAGGCCGTCGTGGATCGCAGGAAGAATGAAGAGCTGAGCCGCCTGGTCTGGGACATCCTTCAGGTGTCCAACCGGCTGGTCGAGGCCGGCAACAGGCTCAGCGCGCGCTTTGGCCTGACGGCTGCGCGATGGCAGGTGATGGGCGTCATCGTCCATGACCCTTCGACCGTCGCCGATGTGGCGCGGCGTCTCTCCCAAACCCGGCAGAACGTCCAGCGGCTCGCCGATGAAATGGTGCGCCTCGGGCTCGCGGCCTACCATCCCAATCCGCGGCATGCCCGCGCCAAGCTGCTCGAGCCCACTCCCCAGGGCGCCGATGCCTATCGCATGCTGATGAAGGTGCAGGCCAAATGGATCGAGGCGCTTTCGACCACCATCCCGGCCGAAGCCATCGCGCCCGCGCACACTCTGCTAGAGGCGCTTGGTTCGGCCTTGGAACGGGGCGAAGGCTGAAGCCGGACGTCAGTTCGGATCGCGGGTGGTGGCCGTATTCCCGGCCAAAATTCGCCTAGACGGCATCCGCCTTCACGGTCTCGACTTCCAGAGATCTGACGACCTTGCGCAGCGATTCCAGATATCGAGAGGCCGCGACTGCAGTCGTCATCGCCGACGCAATGTAGACGACGCTCAGGCAGCCCAGAAGACCTTGCGCGCTGCGGATCGGAACCGCGATCCCGGCCATCTTCGGCTCTTCCGTCCAGTTCATGTGGTTGAAGCCATATCCCTGCTGCGCCACGCGGGCGAGCAGATCGTTCAGGGCTGGGCGGTCGCGGGCCAGCCGGCATTCCATCCGCGGTTGTCTGGCGAGAAAATCGATGATGCGTTCGCGTTCATCCTCGGGACAGAAGGCGAGATAGGCTGTGCCGCTCGCTGTCTGGAGCATGGGCAGGCGCCGGCCGATCATGGAGCGGTGGAAGGAGAGTTTGCTGAAGCGGTGGGTGGTCTCGCGCACCACCATGGCGTCCACGTCGAAGGTGCACAGGGCCGTCGGCCAGCCCACCTCCCGCAGCAACTCGCCGAGCAGTGGCGATGCCAGCGCGGAAATCCAGTGTTCGTCGCGAAAGCCCTCGCTGAGTTCGCGCACCCGAAGGTTCAGGCCGTAGCGATCATCGGCCCCTCTGCGCCGGACATAGCCTTCGCTCTGCAACGTCTCCAGAAGCCGCTGCACGGCGGTGCGGTGCAGCTTGGTCTGCTCCGCGAGTCGCGCGACGTTTGCGCCTCCATCAATGCGGTTGAGGACATTGAGGAGCGCGAGCCCGCGGCTCAGCCCCCGAACAGTCTTGTAGCGGCTTGCCTCCGCCATGTGGTTTCGCTCCCGCGCTTTTCGCCAGCATAGACCAGGCGCGATGTGTTCCGCACGGCTGTGGGCGATGTGCCGGGAGCGCGGTCTGACCGTTGTCGCCGACGTGCATGTCCATCCCGGCGATTCCGGGCAGAGTAACTCCGATCGCGCCTATCCCATGGTATCGCAGGCCGGGCATATCGCGCTGATCCTCCCGCGCTTCGCGCGCAAGCCGATCCAGCACGACGACATCGGCATCTACCGTTACCTCGGCGGCGGCGCTTGGCACACCGTGCCGCGTGTTCAACGTCGCCAATTCTTCAACATTGGAGTTTGAGGATTGCGATGATCACTTTTACCCCTGCCGACGAGATGCATCGGCTCGCCAAGCGAGCCATGGACAATGGCACGGTCGCAAGCCGCCAAGAGGCCGAGGCTCTGCTACGCTGCTATCGGATCGCTTTGTCCATAGGACCGGACGAGGCGATCGATCGTCATCATCAGGCCGCGCTGCTGACCGCAGTGGAGCTCGGCCGGCGCGTTTTTCTCGGCGGCGTAACCGTCGAGAAAGACCTTGATGTGCCGCTGAACGTTCCGGTGTCCCCCGGCCAGACGCTCCGACACGCCGTCGCGGCCGCAGGCGGCACGCTAGAGGCAGCGACCGCGGGCATCCCGCACATCTCGATCGGCGGTCTGGCCAAGCAAAAGTCAGATGGCTTCTCGATCAGGGCGGTATTCGATGGCTGGCGCGGCGGGATCGTGCCCGGTCACGCTGAAGGTCCTGACCGCGGCGAGATCGGCCCGATGGCTTTGGCGCCGATGCTCGCCGCCGCATTTGCGATCAACGAAGCATTCCTCCATCTTTTGGGCGACAGACCCTTCGCCGGAAAGCGAACCGCCGGACTCAATCTCTGGAACCTGTCGCGGTCGACCGACTGGATGTCGTGTGACGCGAGCACGCCGGAGCTCTCCTATCTTCCATCCCGCCTCTGGCTCATCGGCCTCGGACATCTCGGCAAGGCCTATCTCTGGGGACTCGGGCTTTTGCCATACTCGGCCGACGCGAAAGTGGAATTGCTCCTCCAGGACGTAGATGTGATCACCCCCTCGACCGAAAGCACCTCAATCCTCTCGGACCGCACGATGCTTGGCGAAAAGAAGACGCGCGTTACCGCCAATGGGCGGAACGGCGAGGATTCGCCACCGCCATCACCGAGCGACTGTTCGATGAAACCTGCCCCCGTCACCGCAATGAGCAGTCGATCTCGTTGTGTGGCCTCGTGAAGCGCTCCCCGTTTCTAGGCCACCCAGAGCTGGAAAATTCCGGGGTTTGAAGCGCTCCCTAAATCTAGGCCAGCCGGAGCTGGAAAATTCCGGGGTTAGGGCTCATTCCGGCGGGGATGCCGGAGAGCCATTCATGAGCGCGATCGGCGGCTTGTTGCCGATCGCGCTGTGCGGCCGGACCTCGTTATAGTCTCTACGCCAAGCCTCCATTTTCGCCCGCGCGTCGTCAAGGCTCATGAACCAGTGCGTGTTCAGGCATTCTGCCCGGAGCTTGCCGTTGAACGACTCGATGAAGCCGTTGTCCGTCGGCTTGCCAGGCCGCGAGAAGTCGAGCACCACGCCCTTCTGATAGGCCCACAGGTCGAGATCCCGACTGACGAACTCCGAGCCCTGATCCACCCGGATGCTTTGCGGATAGCCCACGCTGCGACAGATCCGTTCCAGGGTCAGCACGATATCCTCGCCCCGATAGCTGAACCGCGGATCCACCGCCGGCGAGAACCGCGTGAAGGTGTCGACGATGGTCAGAACCCGGATCTTGCGGCCCGTGGCGAGCTGGTCGTGGACGAAGTCCATCGCCCAAGTCTCATTGCGCCGCGTCGCCGGACGGCGGTCGTCCCGCAGCTTCGCCTTCACCCGGCGCTTGGGCACCTTGTTCCGCAACTGAAGACCCAAGTCTTTGTAAAGGCGATAGATCCGCTTCGGATTGACCGCCCAGCCCTCCCGACGCAACAGGATGTGCACCCGGCGATAGCCATATCGCACGCGCGTCTCGCAGATATCCTTGATCCGCTGGTTCAGCTCGGCCTGCGTGCCGCGCTTCGACTTGTAGGCATAGAGCGCGCGATCAACCGCCAGGGTGGCACAGGCACGCCTGGCCGACACCTTCCAGTCTTCCCGCAGCCCGTCCACAAGCGCGCGCTTGCGCGCAGGCCTCAGAGCTTTTTTGACAGCACGTCCTGCAACATCGCGTTGTCGAGCGACAGGTCGGCCACGATCCGCTTCAGCTTGGCGTTCTCATCCTCGAGCTGGCGCAGACGCCGCATCTCCGAAGGCATCAGACCCGCATACTTCTTGCGCCAGTTGTAGAACGTCGCGTCCGATATCCCGGCCTTCCGGCACACCTCAGCCACGGGTGTTCCGTCTTCCGCCTGCTTCAGCACGAACGCGATCTGCGCTTCCGTGAACTTCGACGCCTTCATGGAACTCTCCTCGTCCCCGGACAGGGGATCATAAGTGGAAAATTCCAGCTCAAACTGGCCTAAAAAACGGGGAGCACGTCAGAAGGTCGCGCGCGACATGGGGGCATCGGCATCATAGCGGGACGGCAGGAGATAGCGTGAGTTGCCGGCGCAGGTCTTGAGCGCAATCAGGATGTCGAGCGACTGTTGCGACAGATAAACGTTGTGCGCCTTCGATCGCTTCATGCGCTCCTTCGGGATGGTCCAAACGGCGCTCTCGAAATCCACCTCGTCCCAGATGGCGTCCTGCAGTTCGCTCTTGCGCACCATGGAGAGCAGGATCAGACGCAGGCCGAGGCGGATCGTTGGCAGGGTCGGCACATGCTCGATCTGCTGGAGCATGATCTTGATAATTTATCTTTTGGTTTTAGCCATCTTGATGGCCATGTCTGTAAGCATGGGGACGGCCTCGTTGACGATCGAAAGCGTCTTTTCGAGCCCCAATTTTACCGTCAAATCCGATACCGTCAATCAACACGAATAATCGTTATATAACAGTGCGCTAGGCTGATTCTCCATGGACCGCTTGTGTTTTCGGCCTGACGGTATGGCAAAAATCCTGCGGATGGCGAAAAACGCATACCGTCGCGCGCACCGTCAGAGTCCATCGCTTCAAGGCGATAAGCTCCGATACTGATAGATTGACTTCTTGTTTGATTTCAGCAGGTTATGAGGACGTGGCGATAGTTCGCGAAACGCTGCGAACCACATCATTTCATTCCCACTCGATGGTCAATAGGCTTGGGCGCGCGTTGTAATTAATAGGCTTTCTGCCTGCGCCTCAACTCCATACCAACTGCGATACCACCAAGCCGAGGGGGCTGGATTCGCGGATTCTCTACAGCGATTGTCCGGCCATTAGCACGTTCGCATCATAAACGAGCGTCGCGAAGGTTCGGCCTCTCGTGCACTACACTTATTGCTCCCCCTGTCGACCGCCGCGGATGCGCTCGTAGACCTCTCGCGCCAGGTGTTCCTGGGCGGCAGTGCGGAACTGCTCATCTTTCATCACACGGTTGAAAATCTCGTCATTGCCCTCCATTCGCTGGATGAATAGGTCGTCGAGGATGCGGCCGAAGAAGGTGGTAAAATTGGCTTCCGTATTGGCCTTTGCCGCTTCCACGACCTTTTCGTTAAGCTCGGCTGTGGCGCGGACCTGATCGAAAAAGAACTGGTCCGCCTCTGTGAAATCCGTACCGAAGCGTTCATTGAGCTGATCGACAAGGGTGGAGAGCGCTACCTCGATGTCCTTCTCCCGCCCTGTGCCGACATCGGTCGGCCCTTTGAGAGGATCGGCTTCGCCCTCAGACAGATCGATAGCGCCTTCGTTTACTTGCTGGAGGCGGAAGAACTTGAGCGCGACGTCATCATCGAGCGTGAACTTGGCGCCGTCACCCGGCAGCGGCAGCTTCGGCCCCAGGTTGCGCACGAAGGCGTAGAGCCGCTCCAGCTCCTCATCGAAGTAAGGAAGGATCTGAGAGAAGAAGCCGTAAAGGTTGCGAAAGGTCCTTAGAAGCCCCCGAAACTCCTCCTGCTCCGCCTCCTCGCGCTCCGTAAAACGGGCGACGCAGCGATCCAGGATCGCGTTCATCTGCTTGTGGTCCTGGCCGCTTGGATCGCGCCGTGCTTTGAACCAGACGGCGGCAAAGTCCGTCACGTCCTTGGGGGTGAAGATAGCCGGTTGCAGCAGTTTGTGATGCAGCTCGTTCAGCCGCTGCGGATCAGCGTTGTCACCGACTGGCGTTGCCTCATAGTACGGCTTGAATGCCAGGAAGATGTCGTCTTCCTCATTGCGAAAATCGAGGACGAAGGTTCGTGTCTTGCCGGGAGCAATGCGGTTCAGGCGGGATAGCGTCTGAACCGCCTGCACACCCGCTAGCTTCTTAACCACATACATGGTCTGCAACAGCGGCTGGTCGAAACCGGTCTGATACTTCTCCGCAACGATGAGTACCCGATATTCCTCGCCGGCGAAGCGTTCGGGCAGCTCGCGTTCGGGCAAGCCATCGTTCATGCCGACCTCGGTGAAGGCCGATCTTGGCTGGTCCGGATCCTCGACCTTGCCGGAGAAGGCGACCAGCGCTCGGATGCCGGTGTAGCCCTTGTCCTTGATGTAACGGTCGAACGCCTGCTTGTACTTGACAGCGGAGAGGCGCGAGGCGGTGACGACCATGGCTTTCGCCCGCCCGCCCAGCTCATGCATCACCTTCAGGCGGAAATGCTCGATGATTACCTGAACCACCTGCTCAATGTTGACGGGGTGCAGCTCCAAGAACTGGCCCAGCGCCTTGGCTGCTGCCTTCTTCGGCACCTCGGGGTCGTGCTCGACCTGCTTCACCAGACCGAAGAAGCGCTTGTAGGTGGTGTAGTTCTGAAGCACATCCAGGATGAAGCCTTCCTCGATCGCTTGCCTCATCGAATATTCGTGAAACGGCGCGGCGCCCGACGGCCCTGGCTCGTCGAATACGGCCTTGGTCTTGAACTTGGGCGTGGCCGTGAAGGCGAAAAAGCTGAGATTGGGTTGACGCGCCCGGCTCATCACCTCTTTGAGGATCGCCGCCTTGGCCTCCTCGGATAGCTCGCCGTCCTCCTCCTCACCGAGCTGCGCGGCAATGGCGTCGGCGATGCCGTCCTTGTTCAGGATGCCCTTGAGCGCCGCCACCGTCTCGCCCGATTGCGAGCTGTGCGCCTCGTCCACGATCACGGCGAAGCGCTTGCCGGTGGTGTTTAGCGTCACCCCTTCGCCCTTGTTCTCCAGGGTGCGGATCGCCTGGCTGATGAAGGGAAACTTCTGGATGGTCGAGATGATGATCGGCACACCACCGGCCAGCGCCTTGGCGAGTTGCTGTGTATTCTCCTCTATCTTCTCGACCACGCCGGTCTTGTGCTCGAACTGATAGACGGTGTTCTGCAATTGCTGATCGAGTACGCGCCGGTCGGTGATGACGATGACCGAGTCGAAGACCTTGGCATCGGCGGTGTCGTGCAGGCTGGCCAGCCGGTGCGCGAGCCACGCGATGCTGTTCGACTTGCCAGAGCCTGCGGAGTGCTGGATCAGGTAGTTGCACCCCGGCCCGTTGTCCCGCGCATGGCCGACGAGCTTCCGCACCGCGTCCAACTGATGATAGCGCGGGAAGATCATCGCTTCCCGTCGCACCTTGCGCTTGCCGGTAGGCGTATCCACCGTGCGCTCGCTCACGTCGAGGTGCATGAAGCGCTGAAGGATGTCGAGGAGGCTGTCGGCCCGCAGCACCTCGTCCCAGAGATAATGCGTCTTCCAATTGCCTTCGACCGGCGGGTTGCCCGCCCCGAAGTCGTGTCCCCGGTTGAACGGCAGGAAAACGGTTTCCGCGCCCTTCAGCTCTGTCGTCATCCAAGCTTCGTCGGGATCGACGGCGAAATGGACCAGCGCGCGTTCCTTGAATCGGAACAGTGGATCGCGACCGTCCCGGTCGGTCATGTACTGCTTGCAGGCACCCTCGGCGCGCTGGCCAGTGAGCGGATTTTTCAGCTCCACGGTGACGACCGGCAGCCCGTTCACGCTCAGCACTACGTCGATCACGCACGTGCGCGGGCCGCCATCGGGTCGCTTGAGCGCCTGTGAGGAAAAGGAGAGCTGGCGCGTGATGGTCAGCCGGTTGGCTGCGTAGCGCGCGGCGCTTTCCATATTCATGCCCGAATTAGGCTGGAACCAAGCAAGGCGCAGTTCCTTGCCATAGCACTTGAAGCCATGGCGCAGCACGCCCAGCGCCCCCTTGCTCCCCAGTTCCTTGGTCAGGCTATCGATCACAGTGGCGGCGGTGCGATCCTTCAGCATCGCTTCGAGCTGTCCCCAGCGCGCGGGCTGGCTGTCTCGGATAAAGCCGATCACGTCATCCGGGAACAGGGCTGTAGCGGGATCGAAGGCATCCGGTGCCCGCTTCCTGTAGCGGTCGCCGGTGATGAGACCGTGCTCGATGGCGGACTCGAAGGCGTGTTCAGTATGGCCGGCCATCCCCTAAATCTCCTGGATCGACGCGTTCTGGAGGCCAGGCAGAGGCTGCCCTTGAACTTCATCGAAGTGGTAATACCGGACCGAGGGGTCGGCGATTAGCTGACGGTTGCCATCGAGATATGCCTCAGGGTTCGTGTTGTCCGCGAAGACAAATTTTCGCAAACGAATAAGTCGTCTGTCACCCGTGTAATTTTCAATTGTTCGTTTCAGGCTGCTGACCCAACACACACCGGCCTTGAGCTGCGGGACGACCTTTTCTGCTGTCAGGCTTTTCGATTTGAACTCTATGCAGTCAGCATGAAAAGTACGACCGTTAACGTGGAAGACAACGAAGTCACATCGCTTAGACCAGGGTTTAGCCACGTCATTTAGAAAATGAAATAAGGCGGGCTTCGTCTTTTTCTGGGAATGTTCGAAATCGTCATTGTCGAGTTTGAATGCCATACCCAGTCCCGAAAGCAAAAGCTCAACTTTTCGCACTTTGGGCTTGACATCTTCCGGGCGGAAATATGTTTCCTTCAATATGATTTTGCCATCGGACCCATCGTGCATGATGTAATCACCATTCACGTAAGCCTTCAGGTGCTGAAAATAGGTTGCCGCATCAAGGCTCATTGAAGCCCCTCGATTTGGCCGGTGACGGCTGCGGTGATGAGGGCGGAGCGGTATTCCGTAAGCTTTTCGATACTTAGTTGCACTTTGTCTGCCTGAACATCGTGGGCGGCGATGCTGTCGTCGATGTACTTGGCGATCTCGACCTGATCAGACGGTGGCGGCAAGGTAACTAGGACCTCTTTCGAGGTCTCGACGTTGAAATGCTGCTGGAGCGCACCCTCTGATCCGATTGCGTATTGAGTGTGAGCGATATTGCTGTTCAAAAACCAACCCACATATCGCCCGGACGCACAATGCGGGCGCCGTATTATGACCAAGTCGATGCAGTTTGAGCCCGCTAATTCTTCCGGTACTATGGCTGTAGTTCCTGGCGCGCCTGTGCGGACGGCGACAAGGTCGCCCGCGCGGAGCATAGACTTTATATTAAGATGGTGTCCTTCCTGAGTGATGTTCCGGGTATCGGAAAAATCAAATCCCATCGTTCGGATGTTGAGGCCGCGGAGCGCAAGGATACCTTCGTCGGCATAATAGGCGGCTGGCGTTACAACGATGCCGACCGTTACGCGCGGAGAGATGTATTTCAACCGCTTCACCTCCCAATGCGCCGGGATCTGGCCCAGCCAGTCGATGTCGCTGTCTTTCATGGGGGCCGCGGGGTCGAGGCCTTTGGTGACGGCCTGGGTGATGATCGCCTGCCGCTTCTCCGCCAGCCGATCCAGCAGCGCCCGCTTCTTTTCGATCAGCCCATCGATCTGCGCCGTCTTTTCATCCAGAAAGGCTGCGATACGCTTCTGAGTTTCGAGGGGTGGCCACTTCCAAGGCAACTTCAAAATGTCGGCAGGAAGAACGCGCTGATGGCTGCGCGTGGCCGATTGCACGATGGCTGACAGTCGATCCGTTACCTTCTCGCTGCCCCACAGATAGTAGGCATAGTGCTGGTCAAATTCGTCAGAACGGATCGGTATGAACTCGCTGGATGCTAAGGTCGGCAACTCGCCTTGCGGCTCGGCGATGCAGATCGTTTTCTTTCGCGGGTTCAGCTTTGAAACCAGCAAGGTCGGCGCTCGAATCAGCAACTTGGTGCTGTCAATGTCATCGGCCGGCTCTACCAGCGGACCGCCGGTCTCCTGCACCTGCGGAATGGAATAGTGGGCGACCAGTTCGCCCCTAAAGCGTTCTGGAGAGACGGTTTCCCGATATGGATAGCAAAGGAAATCAGCACGAAGCTCCTGCCAATCACTCGGAAAGTCGGCGAACCAATCAGCGTCACTCACGACACTAGCCCCTTAAGCAGCCCGGCAATCTCACTCTCCAGAGCCGCGATGTCCGTCTCGATTTCGGCCAGCGGGCGCGGCGGCTTATAGACGTAGAAATGCCGATTGATCGGGATTTCGTAGCCGACCTTGGTCTTGCCATAATCAACCCAGGCATCAGGCACATGGGGCAGCACCTCCGCCGCGATATAGGCGTCGATAGCCTCCCGCATGGCGTCAACCAGATCGTCATTGGGCATGTCCGGTCCGAAGCTCATCGGCAGAGGCAGTGCCGTGCCGGTCGGCAACGGGATGTTCTCGGTGTCGCGAACTTCGCTATCGGGCTCAGGCTGGCCCTTGCCGTTACGGCAGATTTCAGCTTTCGGGTCGCGCTCGCCCAGGGCAGCGAAGATCGCCTTCTTGATCGGCACCGGCAGCTTCAGCCCCGCGTGCTTAGCAGCGGCGTCCAAATCTGCCTCGAAACGATCGCGGTTCATGTAGCGCCCTTTGGGCGCCAGCTTCGCCAGCATGGCGCGGATCGCCGCCTGATGGGCGCGGCCCTCTTCCTCCTCCGCTTCCACGGCTTTGGCGTCTTTGCGCTTCTTCGACACCGCCAGCCCGGCGAAGACGGATTGGTCATCCAGCCGAGCGATGCGCTCCTCCGTCGCTTCGAAGTTGAGGCGCAAGGGCCGCTCGACCGTCACTTTGAGGAATCCGAACTCGCGGTTCTCGAAGATGCGGCTAACGACGCGCTCCTCAAGGTTACCGTTGATCGGCACGGTCTCACGCTCCCCGTCCCGGAAGTTTCCGTAAATCTCTGTCAGTCGGCGAATGTGTGCGTCTGACAGCTCGTTGCGCTTGTTGTTGAGGCTCTTCTTCATCTTGTCAAAGAAGCGCGTTCCGTCGATCAATTGCACCTTGCCGCGCCGCTCCGCGACCTTGCGGTTGGTGACGAGCCAGACATAGGTGAAGATGCCGGTGTTGTAGAAAAGCTGGTCAGGCAGGGCGACGATGGCGTCGAGCCAGTCATTTTCGATGATCCAGCGCCGGATATTGGATGGGCCGGACCCGGCATCGCCGCTGAACAGGGGCGAGCCGTTGAAGATGATAGCGATCTTCGATCCTTCGCCGCCCTTCTCCGGCGGATCCTTCATTTTCGAGATCATGTGCTGGAGGAAAAGGAGCGAGCCGTCATTGATCGCGGGCAGGCCCGCGCCGAAACGGCCGGAGAAGCCCAACTCCCCAGCCTCTCTTTCGACGACCTTCTGCTGGTCCTTCCACTCGACACCGAACGGCGGATTGGCGAGCATGTAATGGAACTGCCGGCCGGGGAAGCCGTCGGAAGTTTTTCCGTCTCCCAATGTGTCTCCGAGGATGATGTGATCTGTTTCCTCGTCTTTGATGAGCATGTCCGAGCAGCAGATTGCCCAGCTTTCGTCGTTGTATTCCTGCCCATATAGGCCGACATTGGCCTTCGTGTTGCCGGCTCGGATCGTCTCTTCGGAGACGGACAGCATACCGCCGGTTCCGCAGGCGGGGTCATAGATTTCCCGATAGACGCCGGGTTTGTAGACATCCTCCTCGCCGGTGTAGACGAGATGGGTCATCAGCCGGATCACCTCACGCGGGGTGAAATGATCGCCCGCCTCCTCGTTTGCCTGTTCATTGAAACGCATGACGAGGTGCTCGAACAGGTAGCCCATATCGATGTTGTCGATTCGATTTGGGTGCAGGTCGATACTCGCCATCGCTTGGACGATGGCGTAGAGCCGGTTACTCGAATCGAGTTTCTCAATCTGGTCGCCGAACTTGAACTTCTCGAAGATGCGCCGCGCCGTATCGGAGAAGCCGTTGATGTAGGCGACGAGATTGGGCGCGATGTTCTCGCTATCACCCAACAGCTTTTGGAAGGTGTAGGGGCTGGTGTTGTAGAGAGGCTGCTTGCGGTCTTGTCCGACGACGCGGGTCAACAGACGGGGAATGGCCTTCTCGGCCGTGCCGGCGGCGACAAGGCGGGCGTGTTCAGCCAGCACCGCATCTTTAGTCGGCTCCAGCACGCAATCCAGGCGCCGCAGCACCACTATCGGCAGCATGACCAGCCGGTATTGCGGCGGGCGATATGGCCCACGCAGCCGGTTGGCGATCTCCAAAATCTTTCCGGCAACTTCCTTGTGACGTTCAGTTAGCACGATTCCCCCTAGTCAAATCAGCGCAGTACAGTCAGGTGCCGTGTCTCGTGATTTGGGGAAGTGTATAAAAGATCCGAGGAAATCAGGGAAGATAGCGGTAGCTCCCTGTCTTGGGGCGAGCAGCGGCGGTTGAGCCGCGGCCGCAGTCCGATATTGAAAATTTCCGCCCTCGAAGCGGATTTTTCGGGACCACTCGGGGTAGCCGGCCCTCTCTTTGGCGGTGGTGGGGAGGTTTATAAAATTTGCGAAATACATAGCAAAGTTTAGCATATTTGAAAAAATGTAAACTCGACATGGGTTTGAAAATCGGCCAAAATACCAAGCATGGATATGCGTTCTGGCGGTAAGCTAAACCGACTCCAGCAGGAGCTCCCGGAAGGGCTTCTGGCCGATGCCGCCTGGATGGAGGCTCACGGCTATTCGTCGGCACTGCGCAGCCAGTATGTTCGCGCGGGCTGGCTCGATAGCCCGGCCCGGCGCGTCTATCGCCGGTCACGCACGCCACTCACCTGGCAGCAGGTGGCCGTCTCGCTCCAGACGGTGCTGGACCTTCCGCTGACCGTTGGCGGGCGCACCGCGCTCGAACAGCAGGGTTACGCCCACTACCTTTCGACAGCCGTGCGCGAGGTTCACCTCTACGGGCCGAAGCGCCCGCCGACCTGGCTGGCGGACCTACCGCTCGACGTGACCTTTCATTGGCACAACAGCCTGCGGCTGTTTCCCGGCGGCGCCGACGCACCGCCCGAGTCAGGCCCGGTCATGGTCAGCGCCGGCGGCCTGACCTTACCTGTCCGCTATTCCAGCAAGGAGCGCGCCGTTCTCGAATTGCTCGACGAACTGCCCGAGCATGAAAGCTTTTATCAGGCCGACGCCTTGATGGAGGGGCTGAGCGATCTGAGCCCACGCCGTTTGCAAGCCCTACTGGAGGCTTGCGCCAGCGTGAAGGTGAAGCGGCTTTTTCTCTACTTCGCCGACCGCCACCGCCATGCGTGGCGATCCCGGCTCGATGTATCCCGCGTCGATCTGGGTTCGGGCAAGCGCGTCCTCGCTAAAGGCGGGAAGCTCGATCCGCGCTACAACATCACCGTGCCGTCCGATCTTGGAGGTCCGTGAAGTTCATGGCCTTCCTGGACACATATCGGCAGCAGGTCGCCCTGCTCATTCGCGTCCTTCCTTTCGTGGCGGAGGAGCGGACTTTCGCGCTCAAGGGCGGCACCGCGATCAACCTGTTTGTGCGCGACATGCCGCGCCTCTCGGTGGACATCGACCTGACCTATCTGCCGGTCGAAGATCGGGCCGCATCGCTCGCGGCAATCAACGCCGCCATGCTGAGGATCAAGGGACGGATCGAGCGGGCGATCCCTGTCGCGCGCGTCAATGCTTCGCGTTCCGCCGCCGAGAATATCGTCACCAAGCTGATCGTTCGGACGAACGGCGTGCAGATCAAGATCGAGGTGACGCTAGTGCTCCGTGGTGCGGTCTATGATCCCATTGTAATGAGCGTGGTGCCCGTTGTCGAAGACGCCTTCGGCTTCGCCGAAATGCAGGTCGTGTCATTCGCCGACCTCTACGCGGGCAAGATCGTGGCGGCCTTCGACCGCCAGCATCCGCGCGATCTCTTCGACGTGCGCAGCCTCTTGGCAAACGAGGGCGTCGGCGAAGAGTTGCGCCGCGCCTTTCTGGTCTACGTCATCAGTCACAACCGTCCGATGGCCGAAGTTCTCGCCCCGACCCGCAAGGTGCTGGAGGAGGAGTTTGCGCGGGGCTTCGCCGGCATGACTCTGGAGCCTGTCGCGCTCGCGGACCTTGAGGCCGCGCGGGAAGCGATCATCGCCGCGATGGTGGCCGAAATGCCGGAAGACCACCGGCGCTTCCTTTCCGGTTTCAAACGCGGCGAACCGGCTTGGGCACTTCTCGGGATACCGGAAGCCCAGCATCTGCCCGCCGTCATATGGAAGCAGCACAACCTCGCCCAGTTGCCCGATGCCAAACGGCGCGAGTTGGTCGATGCATTGGAGCGCGTTCTCCTTCCCTGACCGCAACGCGATCGATGGGCGTGTCATTTGATGGGCTGATGCTCAGTTATTCTCGAACGCCTGCTTTCCCTTCGCAACCCACAGCGCCAGCGCCTTGTCGCGCTCTTCGCTTCGGAGCTTGTCGGCCATCCAGAGCAGTGCGCCGTAGATCATGGCGCGATCATCGCCGGTCAGGTCCACGATCCCGGCCTTAACCACGAGGCCGCCGAGTTCGATCAGATGCCGCGTCCGCCTGCGACGCTCGACCTGCCAGGTGCGCATATCATTCCGCGCCCGCGCTCCCTGATGCCGGTTGCGCGCCGCCCGGTTGCGGTTGAGCGCCACCAACGTCGCGGTCAGACGCTGATGCAGTTCGGCGTGTCCGCCCCTGAAAGAACGCGGCGCCACGCTTCGCCCATGCCTCCCTCTTTCCGGCGTCCTTGGTTTCGGCCAGCACAATCAGCGCGCCCGCCAGTTCGTCGGCGGTCAGCGCGTCGGCCCCTGTGGAGATGACCAACTCGCCGAGTTGCTGCACTTTGCGGGCCTTCAAGTCCCGTGCCTTGTCTTCCAGCGATTTCAGTTCTGCATCGAAGTCCCGTGGTTTGCGCATCATCGTCTCCATAAGCTGTCGATTGAGCGATGATAGTTGAGCGCCTGCCGAAATGCTTTAAGGGTGACGGGACGGCCTGGAACGGCGCGATCAGTCCCGAGAAATTAGTTTCGAGGGCGCGCTTATACGTCGTTCCGACGCGCGCTTCGCCATGGTGATGTTCGGATCGCGATGGCGATCTATCATCTTCACGTCAAGGTCATTGGCCGCAAGGCCGGCTCCAGCGCGGTGGCGTCCGCAGCTTACCGCTCGGCCTCGCGGCTGCGCGACGCGCGGATTGATCGCGTTCAGGACTTCTCGTCGAAGCGCGGTGTCGTGCACTCAGAGGTGTTGCTGCCCGACGGGGCGCCCGAGATGTGGCGCGACCGCGAGCGGCTGTGGAACGATGTCGAAGCCTTCGAGGTGAGGAAGGACGCCCAGCTCGCCCGCGAGGTCGAGTTTGCCCTGCCGCGCGAGATGAGTCAGGCGCAGGGGATCGCGCTCGCCCGTGACTTCGTCGAGGCGGAGTTCGTCGATCTCGGCATGATCGCCGATCTCAATGTGCATTGGGATAAGGGCGAGGACGGCATGGCCAAACCCCATGCCCATGTGATGCTCACGATGCGCTCGGTTGACGAGGACGGCTTCGGTCCGAAGGTGCGGGAGTGGAACGCGACCGAGATGGTGGAACGCTGGCGCGAGCGGTGGGCCGAACTCGCCAATGAGCGGCTGGCCGAGCTCGATATCGACGCGCGCATCGATCATCGCAGCCTGGAAGCCCAAGGCATCGCGCTGGAGCCGCAGAGCCAGATCGGCGCGCCCGCCCAGCGGATCGAAGCGGAGGGGGCGGAGGGGATAGAAGCCGCCGATCGGGCGGAACTGCATCGGGAGATCGCGCGCGGCAATGGCGCGCGCATCATCGCCGATCCGTCACTGGCACTGGAGGCCATCACCCATCAGCAATCGACCTTCACCCGGCGCGATATGGCGCGCTTCGCGCACCGTCACAGCGACGGCATCGAGCAGTTCAACGAGGTGATGGGTGCGATGGGCCGTGAGCCCGATCTCGTCGAGCTCCGCAAGGACGGACGCGGCGAGGACCGCTTCACGACGCGTCAGATGATCGAGGCCGAGCAGCGTCTGCACAGGGCTGCCGGGCTCATGGCGGACCGCGAACGCCATGCCGTAAAGGATACAGAGAGGAAGGCGGCTCTTCAGCGTGCTGAGCAGCGTGGCCTTGTTCTCTCCGGTGAGCAGTCTGACGCGCTGGCGCACATCACAGGCACGCGCGATCTCGGCATTGTCGTCGGCTATGCCGGGACGGGGAAGAGCGCCATGCTGGGTGTCGCGCGCGAGGCCTGGGAGGCGGCCGGTATGGAGGTTCGCGGCGTCGCGCTGTCCGGCATCGCGGCGGAAAATCTGGAGAGCGGATCGGGCATCACCTCCCGAACGATCACCAGCCTCGAACATGGCTGGGGGCAAGGCCGGGATCTGCTCACCTCGCGCGATGTTCTGGTGATCGACGAGGCCGGCATGGTTGGCACGCGCCAGCTGGAGCGCGTGCTGTCCCATGCTGCGGATGTTGGCGCCAAGGTGGTGCTGGTTGGCGATCCGCAGCAGTTGCAATCCATCGAGGCGGGAGCGGCCTTCCGGTCCCTCGTGGAGCGTCACGGTGGCGCGGAGATCAGCGAGGTACGCCGCCAGCGCGAGGACTGGCAGCGCGACGCCACGCGCGATCTGGCGACTGGCAGGATCGACGATGCTATCCAGGCCTATGAGAGGAATGGCATGGTCCATGCCGCTCAAGCGCGGGAGCAGGCGCGGGGCGAGCTGATCGAGCGTTGGGACCGCGACCGGCAGGCCGCACCAGACCGTAGCCGCATCATCCTCACCCACACCAATGACGAGGTGCGCGCCCTCAACCAGGCCGCCCGCGCGCGGATGCGGGAGGCCGGCGATCTCGGCGAGGAGGTGCGCGTCACCGTCGAGCGCGGCGCGCGTTCCTTCGCCAGTGGCGACCGTGTGATGTTCCTGCAGAACGAGCGCGGGCTCGGAGTGAAGAACGGCACGCTCGGCACCATCGTAGAGGTCAGCGCGCAGTCCATGTCCGTGCGTATTGATCATGGCCGGTCCGTCGCCTTCGACTTGAAGGACTACGACCGCATCGACCATGGCTATGCCGCCACCATTCACAAGGCGCAGGGCATGACGGTGGACCGCACCCATGTGCTGGCCACGCCCGGCCTGGATGCCCATTCCAGCTATGTCGCCCTCTCGCGCCACCGCGACGGCATGGAGCTGCACTTTGGCCGCGACGACTTCGCGGATGGGAACCGGCTGGTGCGCACCCTGTCGCGCGACCGGGCCAAGGACATGGCGTCCGACTACGAGCGGTCCGACCCGGCGCGGGACTATGCCGAGCGGCGCGGCATCACCTTCCGCCAGCGCGTCGTGGAGATGGCGCGCAGGGTCCCGGAGAAGCTGCGCGACCTAGTCGACACGCTCAGGCCGTCCGTGGATATGGCACGAGAAGCGCCAGCTGTGCGCGATGAGCTAGGAAACAAAGTCAGGCCAATCACCCAGGAGCGTCCCGAGGATCCAGAGGCGGTGCTGCGGCAGGCGCGAACCCGCGCGCTTGTTCGGCATGCCCGTGCGTGGGACGCGATCCTCTCTACGGCCGACGCGACCGGCCAGGGAACGCCCGAGCAGATTCGCGAACTCTCCGACGCCCGCAAGGAGTTCGAGCAAGTGCGTCCCCATGGCTGGCGGGATGCGGAGGCGGCCTATGAGAAGAACCCGGAGCTGGTGCACGAGGCGGCCGGCGGCAAGCTCAATCGCACCATTCGCGCCCTCCAGCTCGAAACGGAAATCCGGACCGATCCGGAGCGCCGCGCCGGTCAATTTGTCGAGCGCTGGAAGAAGCTCGACCAGCAGCGTCAACGCCAGTACAGCGACGGCGATTACTCCGGCTACAAGGCTACCCGCGTCCAGATGGGCAACATGGCGCGGAGCCTGGAGCGCGACCCGCAGCTCGAATCCCTGCTCGCTACGCGTAAGAAGGAACTGGGCATCAGCACCGAGACCGGTCGCAGTCTGGGTCGCGAACTCGCCCGGAGCCACGGCATCGACTTCGACCGCAGCCTTGGCCTTGGGCTCTAACCCGTCCGATGTACCGCCGCCGGTTCGCCACGCCCCACCAGCACCGTTCATCCACTTGCCGGTCGGCGGTCCCATGCCTTGTCTTGCGCAAGCGCCCTCAGGCGCATCCAGCAGGAGGCAGCACCGCCATGCAGACACCAGAGCGTATCATACGCCTGAAGACCGTCCTCGCCCGCACCGGCCTGTCCCGTTCCACCATCTATCGCAAGATTGCCGAGGGGACCTTCCCCGCACAACTAAAGATTAGCACCAACGGCGCCGGCTGGCGGGAATCCGACATCGACCGATGGGTTGCCGATCCGCCGCGATGGCGGGCCACCCACGACTGACAGAATGGACGGGGAAGCATCACTCAGAGATCATCATCCAATTCGTCATCGTGAACCTCGGCGGCGCGCTGTTTTGCGTCGGCGATCAGATCTTTCGCGGATCGCCCGTCTACCCAGGCGTCGAGCATGTCAGCCCAGCACTGAAGCATGATCCTCCGCTCGGCGAGATAGCGGTTCACGTTGTAGACGGCGGCGATCCGGTTCCGGGGCGCGTGGGCCAAGCTCATCTCGATCCAGCGATCATCGAACTTGGCGCGGTTCAGGCCGGTTGAGAATGTGCGACGGAGATCGTGAACCCCGAAGCTCTGAAAATCAGGATCAGTCTCCCGAATGCGCTCCACCACCGTGTCGATCACGCGGTTGAGGGTGGCATTGCTGATCGGCGTATCGCTGTCGTATCGGCCGGGGTGCAGAAATCGGCTGGTGCCGAACATGGTGCGGAACACCGTGAGAATGTCGAGAGCCTGATCGCTCAGTGGGACCACATGCGCCTTGCCGGCCTTCATGCGCTCGGCCGGGATCGTCCAGCGGGCGGCGGCGAAGTCGATTTCCTTCCAGGTGGCGTCGATGAACTCCGACTTGCGGACGCCGGTCAGCAAGACAAACTTCACCGCCAAGCGTAGCGTGGGCGCGGCCGACACATGATCCAAGGCTGCCAGGACCGCGCGGACCTCGGAGGGCGAAAGGGCGCGCTCGCGCGGCTCAAAGGTGGCGATGGCGCTGGTGCGGATCGACTCGGCCGGATTGCTCACGTCCAGCCCGCTTCCCTGAGCATGACGGAACACCAGCAACACGACCTCGCGGACATGCACGGCGACGGCCGGCCCGCGCTTCTCCTTGACCTCGTCGCACAGATGTTTGAGGCGCTGCGGCGTCACTTCCCCGAGCTTGAGCTTCGACAACTCTCCCGCGATGGCGCGATCATAGACGGACCGGCGCATGGCCAGGGTGCTGTCGGCCAGTCTCTCAGCTCCCGACTTGGGATCGGCCTTGTGCTTGAAATAGGCTTCCGCCCACCCGCCGAACGTCAATGCCTCGGCTGACGCGGTGCGCTTCTCCACTTTGGCTTTCGACGGCGACTCGCCCCTCTCGACCTGACGACGAGCGCGCCCCAGCAGCGACCTTGCCTCGGCAAGGGACACCTCCATCCCGTATTCCAGCGCGTCGGGTGCCCGTGTCAGCTTGCGCGCCGCCTCGGCGCTATATCGGCCGATGGTCAACACCTCCTGCCGCCCGTTCACCCGGTACTGATACCGGAACGAGACAACCCCGGTCGGGGTGACAGCCGCATACATCCCGTCGCGGTCCGTCACCTTGTAGAGCTTGGCCCTCGGCTTGAGATTTTTCAGTTCTTTATCAGTGAGTTCGCTCATAAATCCGCATCCGGTCGAGGGGCGAACGGATACCATCAACAGGCGCTGTTGGTACCGGAAGCCCGTTTCTCGACCATCCTGCGCTATACCAACATCGGTACCAACAAAGTGGTCCGGCTCGGGTGAAACGCAGTGATACGGGGTAGGAATAAAACTCTTTGTTAGTCAGAGGGTTGGTGCGATTTTCGGCGCGGCGCGGGATGGTCTGAAACCACCCTAGTTCACTCCCACTCGATTATTTCCTAGCATCATAAGTCACTGTTTTAAAACACGAAAATATTTTCCGCGAAGAGCTATACCGTCCGACACACCGTCAAAAATACCGGCTACTGAAAACATTGGCTTTTTCGGCTGCTTTCGCAAAACGCACCTTCCACCATCTATCGCCATGCACGGTCGCTCCGGGCGTCCTGGCCATGCGCGGCAAACTACGCCGATCGACGTCACCCTGACTGCCCGGCCGCAGCGCCAGGATCGTCATCACCGTTTTCAAAGCCGCACCAGATGTCTCGAAAGGTCACTCGTAATCCGTGGCGTTCAAGGACATAGGGCAACGGCTTGCACTCGACGGGTACGGCATTTTCGCTGATGACCGCCTGTGTCAGGAGCTTGAAGAAATCCTGACCCGGACCGATGGCGAGACGAAGGCGCGCGAATTGCGGCCATGGCAGGACCAGCATGTTTCCTGCTGTGTCATAACCGTAGCTGCGAAAGCGAGCGTTGGAACGGCCGATCGCAATCAGCCGCACAATGCGGGGCTCTGTACCATCCGGAGGCTTGATTTTGAGCGCTCGACAAAGCGCCGCCACCCCAAACTGGTTGATCCAGAACATGACCTTCTCAGCCCAGTCCTGCACCTGATCGCTAAAGTTCTTGGCCTTGCTTCGTTGAGTTCGGACGCTGCTGCTGGTGAAGTCCTGCCACTTCAGCTGGAAGAGCACTAGCTCGCCCGTCGCGTTATCGAAAATTGCCGCGTCGATGTCTGTGACAATCTGGCCGTCTCGCCGCAGCTTCGTTTGACCAGACACACGTTGAAACCGTGGACCTTCGAAGAGCGCGTAAAGGTCCTCGGCCATCCACTCTTCACGATGTTCGCGAAGCGCGTTCCGGATCGCTACAGATGTCGACTCGCGGAGCATTCGGATCGCGTTAAACGGATTGCGGAAGACGCCGCTCACTGGTGTCAGGAGATATCCGTTGCAGAGCTCGATTACCAAGGGAATGCCAGGTGCCTGCTCCGTGAGGAAGTAGGCGGCATCATCAGCACGCACCGTGATCAGGTCGAGCGCCGCGCTGACCTCCTCCTCAGAAGCCTCAGTGGCGGTCAAGAGGGACTTTATGAGGTCGGCTCGCGTCTTCCAGATAGTCAGGCTCATATGCTGGTTGACGCCTGGATGAAGCTTGATCGCCTCTTCAACAAACATGATGTGCTTCGTGTAAAAGCTCATCAGCACATGGACAACGGTCGTCAGCAATCCCCCAGAGCAACCGCCTAGCTTTGCGCTAGGATGGATCCCGGCGTCGTCCCGCCACTGCAGGGTATTCTGCGTAACGGCATCGAGGAAGTAGGCGTCAATCTCTGGATCAGCGCTGTAGCCGACCATCACACCCTGCGGCGTTTTCCAGGGAAACGTCAGCCTGCCCATCACATCACTGAGATGTTGCGCGGTATCGGCGTCGGTAGCTACGGCTTTGTACCCCCTCAGCACCTTCGCATTCAGTTCAGCGAATTTCCCATGGTCAACCTGGTCATGGAAATGGTCCGAGAGGGTTCGGTCGCTTAGCTTCAATTCGATCTTGTCCCCGTCCGCCATCGCGGAGACCATCCCGTGGCGGACCATCTCCGCCGTGCGGTTGAGCAGTACATATCGGCCAGCGAAATGCAGCATGCCCATGAGCGCCTGGCGGAGTTCCGGAACGCTCTCTCTAAGCGGGACGCCATTGAACTCTCCCTTCCGCTGCATGAGGAGACCAAACAGAACATTCCAACCACGGACGACGATGTCGAAATCATGTACGGAGAGCTTCCCCTCCTCCTTGGCCGATAGCTTCTGAACGACATGCATATGGTCGAGACAGCGGCAGGCCTCGATGAGCAGGACCGCGCACTCGAGCGGGGGAACAGTCCCAATGAACCGTTCGACTTCATCGAGCTCCTGTCGCGCCAACCAGTCGAGCCGGTCCGCAATCTCCAGGGACGCGGGCGCGGTCCGCGCTGGCTCATCCATCAGGTGACATTACTCCGCTCGAATCCTACGCGGCGCATGGCGAACGGTGGCATTAGGGCTCCTCATGGGGCAACTCATGCAAACGAGCATGGCGCCGATCACGGCGCCTCCTCCTTGGTTCCGGCGGCGTCGCTGCCGCCCAAAATCGCGGAGCTCGTCTCTGGCCCTGGTTGGTGGGTTTCCAATTCCGCGGTGAGCTCGCTGAGGCGCGCTCTGAGCGCAGCTCTATCAACGGTCGCTACCGGCATCGCCGCACCCGGCGCGCCCGACAGGGCGGCAACAATTTTATCACGTTCGTCTTCGAGTTCCCGAACCCTTGCCCGCGTCTCGATCGCTTCCGCCACCTCATGCTGCTTCTTGCGAGCGCGCACATCGTCCTGCAGACTTTTCTCGACCTGATCGACTCCCGCCTTGATCTCGGGAAAGCGCTCCGCCGCAAACCGCAGGAATTGGCTGAACTCATAGATGTGGAAGTCCTGATCCGAACCGGCTTGAAATTCCTCGATCAGTTCAGGGCGAGGACCTAGCTTCCGACCTTTATGAATCCACCACCAATCTTCCTTGGCATCATCTGAAATGAAAATGATCGGCCGCTTGTCCGCCTTTGCCTTGCCGATCATGTCCTTCCAAATAATCAGATCACCGTACTTATCGAACTCGCCAACATCTTTTTTTGCGTCCTTGTATCCAGGCGGGATCTTCTTCGCATAGCGATCGTCCCCTTCTTTCTTAAGTGCGGCGAGCTGCTCGGGCTTCCACTTATCACCAATTCGGCCATCCAAGAGTTGCGTCAGGCGCGTGACGGCGGCCGCGATGTCCTCGGCCGGATGTGAAGCTTGCGAGGCTGCCATTCGCGCCCGAAAATCCGCCGAGAACATATCCAAGGCGGCCAATTCCTTAGGCACGCTTATCGTGGGATGAGCGCGAAGTTGCCTCAGCCGCTCGCGCGCCTTCTCGATTGTTGCTTCCTGATCTTTGATCAAGACGTCGTAAGCATCCTGCGCGCCAAGCTCAACATCCAAGCGATTACGATGAAACTCCAACCCAACCTGATATGGAATCCACAGGGATCCTTTTAGCGCGTCGAACAGCCGCAAAAGTTCTTCGCGAACCGCAGCGGGGTGACGGAGGCAGTGCAGCAAAACATTCGCGTCAGGGACAAAAATGGCGTTGTCCCACAACGCCGAGGCCTCGACCGCAGACTTTGGATACCAGCCTGGATATTTATCTCTCATGATCACTCCAACCAGGCCAGTTTTTCAATGCCAAGCCTCTGCGCGGCCTCTCTAACAAGGTTGCGGGATCGTTCGTCCTCGGTCTTCCCGCTCTCGAGCAGGACGACACCGAATGACGAAAACGAACTTTGCGCGCGACCGCGCTCGAAGACCGCCATTAGGACGGATTTCCAATCGCGACTTCGACCCCAGCCGATGACCCGACCGTCCTCGGTCCTCCGTCCATGTGGTTTGATATAGACGTGAACAACGCGATCGATGGCCGTAAGTCCAAGTAAGCGCCAGACTTCGCCTTCATTTAAGGACAGCCGCGCCCTGACATAGGGCTTTACCAGGGAATCCTTGATATAGACGCGCACCTTCCGGGCATCCATCACATGCGCAAGTTGTCCGCCGATTGAGGCATCCCGCGTCCAAAGCTCATAGTAGCGGGCCCGCTCGACGTCCTGGAGCGACATCCAGCCAAGGTCATCACACTGCTGCCAGAGTTTGTCCCTCAGGTTGTCACGTAGGGCCGTCGAGATGGCAGTCATTGAATACCGCCCCTGGTATGAGGCGCCGGGAAATCGAAAGCGGGCAGTTCAAGTGTCGGATCACCCTCACGGGTGAACAGATCGGCTTGGTCTTTCATCCAGTCGAGCATGAATGTACCCGCGCCCTCGTCGCGGAACTGTATAACGCCTGGCAGACGCAGCCGCTCGACGTCCCCTCGGACAGCTTTCTCAAGCTCGACAACTTCCGCGAGGCGACGCAGGTCGCTAACAAAATCGAGAACGACGACTTTCTTCTTCCTCGGGCTGATGCGCAGGCCCCGACCCAATTGCTGAACGAAGATCCGACGGCTGTGCGTGACTCGCATGAAGACGATCATGTCAACGTCCGGTACGTCGACGCCCTCATTGAACAGGTCGCGAGTTGTGACAATGTCGAGCGAACCCTTTCGAAAGGCCGCCATTGTCCGATCACGTTCCCGAGGCGTCATGTCGCCGGTGATCGGCTCAGCGCGAAAGCCAAACAGTCTCAGCATGGCCGCGAAGCTTTTGGCGTGGGTCACGGAGGAACAGAATATTATCGCCGAACGTCGGACCTCCTTGTCGAAGGTGTCCCGGATCGCGCGCGCCGCCTCCTCATCACGCGTTGGCAGTAGCAAGAGCTTGTTGAGCTGCGTGATCGAATAGCTGTTGCGCGAGTGCGATCGCACAAACGACCAATCGATGTTGTCGGCGAGCAGCCGGTAATCCGCTTCGCAGAGAAATCCCCGTCTCAGGCCCTCAGCGATACCGATTCTAACGACGGGTGGGCCCAGCAAGTGGTCGATATCATAGCCGTCCCCCCGCCACGGAGTTGCCGTGACACCGCCGATCATCGCCTCCGCCATTTTATCCGTCACCCGGCGGAAGGTGTCGGAGCCGACATGGTGCGCCTCGTCGATCATCACGACCCCGAAGTCGGGTAAGTCATCGAGCCGAGATACAGCGCTTTGAACGGTCGCGAACGTGATCCCATTCCATTCGCTCGGATACTCGCCACCGATCAGGCGATGCGTCGGAACCCATTTTGGAAGCTGGTCCCAAAAAGCCCTCTGAAGCTGATCGACCAGCTCCCTCGTGCCGGCGAGCACCAATGCCCGCCCCCCTGGGATCGCCTCATCGCGAAAGAGCTGAGCGATGCTCTCCGCCAAGACGACTGTCTTTCCAAGTCCGGTCGCGAGAACGACCTGTCCGCGGCCCGTTTCGCGCAGAGAGCCGACAAATCGATCGACGGCCTCTAGCTGATAATCGCGAAGATCGCGTCTGCTGGGCGGATATTCCGGGCTGCGCCTCGCCATCTCCAGCAAGGTCGCCGGTTCAAGAATACCAATCTCGATGCCTAACGCGGCCCAACGGCGAACTGACGCCTGCATCGCCGGTCCAGCACGACGACTTGTGGCAACGTAGAGCCGGTCAGCCTGATAGTAGCGAGCCGCTTCGCCGACCTGATCCACAGCCGCCGGCGACGGATAGCCGCCGGTTGTGAATTTGCACTGGATCACCCACAACTCGGAGTTCTTGACCCCAAGGACGTCGGCGCCAGCATCACCAGAACCACCAATGAGCCTGACATCCTCAAAGCCGTTGCATACTAACAGCCGAGCAACATCCCGCTCGAAGGCTTGCCATGGCCCCTTTAACAGTCGTTGAGTGTGGAGGAAGGGCTCCGCTGTCACACCGCGACATCCGGTCTGAGGAGCCGGAGCGAACAAGTCGCTCGGATCACGGTGTCGCGTGAGGCGCGCGCCAAGTCCGCTGGCGTTTGATCAGCGAGCCAAATGGCGTCACCGAGATACGCGTCATAACGCGCGACGGTTGCCGCCTTGGCATCGTTCGTCACCTCATGGGCTCCGAAATCAAGGACAGCGTATGCGTCCTCCCAGTATTTTCCATCAAGAAAGAGCTCGGGATGCCGCATGAATAACCGACGTACCGTACCGCCGTCCGCATAGTCCCAAAATCGGCCGTCCAACATGAGGGCTCGTGGATCAGCGACGCCGCGGCCGGCCATCCTGCGAGCGATGCCCTCCTTTTCACGATCGGTCAGTTCGTCATACATGGCCTCGGCGGATTGACCGTCTATAAGACCAGCCACAGAACGGCAGATATCGCTCAGAATGTTGCCTGCTAGGGCGATAATTTCCTGTTCGTCTAGGCGGGTGTCGCCACAATACTCAGCGCGAAAATCCGCGAGAACACTCGCCGGCGTCGCATCCTGACTATGCCCGCGAAGAAACTCGATCGTCCGATAAGTCAGATCGACGAGCAGAGCGTCGAGGGGTGTCATCGTCGACGATCGAAAAACGTCGTGTGCCGTATCGACGAGATACGAATAGGTGCGCGTAGCGACGTTATCTAAGCGGACGGCCCACGGCTGGCCCGCCGGCAATTGCGGGTCAGTTGGATCGACGGAGAAAGCCTCGACATCGAACTCGGCGCGATAGGTCGGATGAATGTACTTGCGGGTAAGTTCGAATATCGGCCGCCGCACAGGGGCCGGCTCTGGCGCCGCTGGGGGTGCTGCAGGCGGCTGTTCACCGCTGGATGGGACACCGCCGCCGTCGCCATCGCCCGGACCTTCGGGATTAACATCGTCCCCAAGAAAACCCGGAGGAATCGCCGCTCCGTCGCCAGCGCCAGGCGTGTCGCCGAGAATCTTCGAATCCTGCTCCTCGACGAGCTGCCACCAACGCTCATCGGTCAGATAGTCGGCATCCGCGCTGGCAAATAAGCCAGCCATCTGTAGGGCGCGATCGTTGTCCTGAACGACCATAATCCGGGACCACAGACCATTCTTGCCTTGAGGGCTGGTGCGGCGGAAAGCTTGGAATAGCTTATAAAGTGGGCTCTGATTGCCATCGAAACCCTTCTGGCGCGCGGTGTTGGGCCGCAACGGGCCTTCGCCGCGCACGACCCGAACCATTTCATTCCACGCCGGATCGTCACGCTCAAAGCGGTTCTTGGTGTAACTCACCTGGCAATGGTCGAGGTGAATCTCTCCTATGAAGCGACCTCGGCTTCGCGGATCATCGATCGGATACTCGACCTCCTGGGTCTCTCCATCGTTCCAGATGAAAAGATCCTTGCTTCCAATCTCGATTTTTCGCCCGTTTCTGATGAAGTCGATACCGAAGTCGGTCTTGTCCAGATACCTTTGGATGCCGACCCAGCCCTTTACTCTTCGCGGGGTCTCCACGATGGCGCAGTGTGCGCTTCCGGTAGGGCACTGCTCCTGGTCGCTCGTCAACGTGCGCATGCAGTGCTCGCAATATCGCCGAGGGGCGAGAGCGACATCGAACTGCTCCACCGCGCCAACGGCGGTGCCATCAGGCAGCTCGATCGACCGACTCGCATCCCAGACGCAGGGTCGGAGCGGCGTAACCCTCGCGCCGCCCAACATCAGTCGGATCGCGCCAGCTTCCGAATTGGACAGGAGCGACGAATACGTTTTCGCCAAATGTTTCTTGATGGTCGTGCGGTTGTTCGCACGCGCCAGATAGGCGCGTTGCTCAGGCTTAAGCCGCGTAACAACGATCTCAGTACCATGATCCTCATGGTTTGACTTCGCCCTCGTCTGGCGAGGCACCTTGTAATTCCCCGAGGCCCGAAGCTCCTCCAGGTCAATACGAACGCCAACCTGCTCTGGATCGCCCCGACGGCTTGTCCAGACCTCCGTCACGATACCCAGACGGGCGGTAGCGATGTTGAAGCCCATGCCAAAAAGGCCGAGCTTTGACAGCGGATCGTTGCCCGACCAGCCCGCCCGAAGGGCGTTCTCCAAAGTCTCCAGGGACATCCCCGGCCCATTGTCCTTAACGGACACGCGCGCGTTCTCGGTATCGGCGGTCGGAATGCTGACTGCGATCTCCGGCTGAGCGATAGGCGAGCCGGCCCTGGCGGCGTCGATGAAACCGTCTATGGAATTATCGATGAGCTCAGCCAGGCATCGCCATTGCTCGAGATTAATCTCGCCGAGCATCTGCAACACGCGCGGCGCGGGCGTGAGGTCCAGTTCCTGAGTCATTTCCCCGCCTTTGGCTTTGCCCCGACTCTCGATCGGGATCTATTCTCCGCTGCGCGCAGCGGGTTTGATGTCTGAAGGCTCGCAATTAGTCGCTGTAGATGGTCCGGTTTGCTCTCGCATTCCCAAACCTCGACAACCGTCCAACCTTCCGCTTCCAGGGCGGATCGGGTTTTTTCGTCCCGCAACCTGTTGCCCTCAAGTTTCGGGCGCCAGAAATCGAGCTTCGACTTCGGCATTCGTGCAAGCTTACAGTTCGGATCCGGATGCTGATGCCAAAAGCACCCGTGGACAAACAGGGCTATCCGCCGGCCCCGAAAGACAAGATCGGGTTTCCCGGTCAAATCCTTCGCATGAAGACGGTATCGCAATCCCGCCGCGTGAAGCGCCCGACGCACACGCATTTCCGGCTTGGTGTCACGCCCCCGTATGCGAGACATCTGCGCGCTTCTGGCGGTATCCGTCTCATTCGTCGTCGACACCGCCAGCCTCGTCCGGTTCGGGACCCGCGACGTTCTCACCCACCGGCGGAATGTCGGGCTCCACTGACACGGCATCGTCCTGACGAAAGCCGGCCAACATTTCCTCCAGTAGCGCGGCATGATCTTGTCGCGCCGGCACCCGCTCCAGCGTCGCGGCGATCCGCTTGGCGATCTCATCCGGCGTCAGAGAGTCCGCCAGCCGCTCGTCCAATGCCCAGAGTCGCCCAGGATGCACGACGTCCCATGGCGAGCGCTTATTGGCTCGCGTGGTCGCGGCGTCACCATGCTTGCTCATTCCCCAGCAAGCCTTGGTCTCTGAGTTCCAAATCGGCCAAAACGTCCGGATGAGATGCTTCTCAGCGACGAGTTGGGCATTTGTCGCACATACGAGACGACGGCAGACAAAGTCCGCCAGTCTTATGGGTGACAGATGGGACGGTAGCTTGTCGCCATATGCTTCCGCCGTGCCAATTGTTCCCGCGTGCTCCAGCAAACGCGCCGTGAGCTTCGCACCCTGCTCCCGCGTCGTACTGGCATCATCTTTGGCGGGGTCGGCCTTGCCGACATAGATCGGTGTCTCGGATCCAGAGATACCGCCATAAAGCGGGTGATCGCCACGATAGTAGATCGCGTAGACACCAGAACCGTATGCTGGCCGGACATCGGTCAACGCGACCAGAGGCTGCGCGATCAGCGCGATCGAGACCATTCGGCCAATCGCCTTTGGATCGGCTGGATCGAAGGTCGCGCGAGGCATCCGAACTGGGTCGGTGGAAGAGCGCGCGGCTTCAACCGCGTCGGCGTGCGTGGCCAGACCTTCCCGAATCCGTCGGACAACCGCTTGAGGAGGATTAGTACCGGCCGCCGCGAGCACCGCCGCCAGCGCGTCCTCAAGTGCTTTAATCGCGGCTCGATCCGGTGCCAATGCCATTCACTAAACCCCCTCGGTAGCCGAACGAGGTCTAACGGCCGCGACTCGCCCTCCGGCTGAAATTAAAGACAAACTACGCCGCGCGACGCACGGGGACCAGACGCCCGCTGACCTTTCCACTGTCGAGCTGTGCCGCCAGCCATCCACCAGCTGCGGTTCCCAGAGGAGCCGGGACAGCGTTGCCTAGCTGGCGCATACTTTCGGTCCACGACCGTGGAAACTCGTAATCATCCGGCAAGCCTACCAGGCGCGCGGCCTCCCGGGTGGTGAAGTAGCGAACCGATCCGTCGTCGCGAACCATCATATTTTCGCCGCCAGGAACACCGTGATCGCCGGCCTTCAACGCCTTCGCGGGAAGATCTAGGGGACTACCAGTATGGCCCGGATACACCCGCGCGCCGACTTGAAGGACGTGGTTGCGTTTCCCGTTCGGTTCGCCGAGGCCCTTCAACGCGTCACGAAGAGTTACCCAAGCAGCGCCAGCCGGTGCGATACCAGCCAGCTTCAAGCGCTCAACCCGCGCGCGATCTTGCTGAAGAATGGGCGTGCGCCCTTTCTTCAGCCCGTGTCGGGTCCAATACTCACCCGTGACGTACTGCTCCCAGAGAAGCCGGTCGCGGCTATGCGTCGGTGTCATGTGTGTCGGAAGAACATCGAGATCGCTTCTGATGCCAAAAATCAATACGCGATGCCTAATCTGAGCCGCGCCGTAGTCGGCGGCGTTCACAAGTTGCCAGACAACTTGGAATTCCTTTCGCGTCTTCGACGCCACGAGCCGCGCGCGATGCGCCGCGTGCGACTCGCCCGGCTTCCGGATCAGCCCAGGCCGCTCCAGATGCGAGACAATCCATTCAAGGTAAGGGCGGAAACGGGGACCCGCGAGATTCCTGACATTCTCGAAGAGAAACGATCGAGGCATTGCCTCACGCACCGCTCGGATGGCTTCCGGCCACATGTCGCGGTCGTCGTCCTGACCCTGCTTCTTACCGCCAATTCCGAACGGCTGGCATGGGGGGCCACCTGAGACCAAATCGAGCGAGGTCAGCTTCTTCCAGTCAATTTCCCGGACGTCCTGAAGACCCATCGGCCAATCGCGAACGTGCTCGACGCCCTTGGTCTTGTTATGCAGGACCGTCGCAACGGCATCCCGATCGAACTCCGCCATGTGCTGGTGGCGAAAGCCCGCTCGCGACATTCCGAGCGCCAGGCCCCCACAGCCGGCGAAGAGTTCAGCGCTTTGCATCTTCGCCCCCTTTTTGATCCAGCGGCAGCATCGGCCCGCCTGCGGATTCTTCCAAAAATCTCTCGACTGCGCGACGGACCAGCCAAGCAACTTTCACGCCCTGCGCTTTCGCAAGGCGATCAAGCTCCGCCTTCTGCGTCCGCGTCAGCGTTGTAGTTACACGCTCGGCATCCCGACCGTCTTTGCCCAAACCGGCCTCCGCGGCAATCCGCGGCATTCCGCGGCGCGGGCACTTTGAAGCCGAATCACTAATTTTTCAACCACAAACCAATCTTACCCACTGCGGGTACGCCGCCTGAGGTTGTCGTACCCCGACCCGCGACGCGGTCAGAAGCCCAAGCTATACCAAAAATACGAGAACAAATAAAGAACAAAACGCCGAGAGCTTCGCTTCGTGGCCAGAATGGCGGGCCTAAGAGGGGAACGTCTTCCCCTACGCCCGAGCCGAGGTCTCGGGCGACCCCTTCTGCGGGGGACCCCCGCAACGCCCCGGAGAGTGAGAGTGCGGACCGGTTTTCCGTGACGGGTGAATAGGTGGGAGAGAGGCTCCCGCGCCCGTCGTGGAGATTGGTCCATGAACATGCAAGTTCTCGATGCCCGCCGTGACACGACCGGCGGTTACAAGGTGGATGTCAGTCGCGGCGAGCGGGTCGGCCGCGTCTCGTCGGAGTGGTTCTCGCGTCCCGCCGACGAACGCTACCTCTCACTCTCCGAACTGGCGCGCTCGGTCCGCGATCGCGCCGATCGCAGCCGGACCCGCGTGGTGGAGAGCGCCCTCATCCATGTGGAGGCGAACCGGAGCGACCCGGAGCGGCTGGCGTTAATCCTGCCAGGCACCGACACGGCCATTGCGCCGACACACTGGTCCTTCGGCCAGCTCGCCAGTCTTGTCGGCGCACCCGCCGCCTATCTACGCCAACTCCCCGCCGCGCTCGCAGCCATCAATCTGCAATATGGCCTGACCTCCAACCGGGCCGAGCAGATCAAGACGCTGGAAACCGACGATGGCCGCACGGAACTGCGCGCCGTCACCGGGCCGGACTATGGGAGGATATTCGACGTAGAACTCGTGGAAGCCGTGCAGCGCATCGCCGGCAACGGCACGGGCGACACCCGCTGGAAGGTGCCGGGCGTGCTCGACTGGTCGACCGGCATTTACAATCCTCGCGTCGACATCACCAAGGACACGACGACGCTCTATGCCTCCGATCGCGACGTCTTCCTGTTCCTCGTCGACGACCTGAATCCGATCGAGGCCGGCCGCTTGCCGGACGGCTCGCCGGATCTCTACTTTCGGGGCTTCTACTGCTGGAACTCCGAGGTCGGCGCCAAGACCCTTGGCATGGCGAGCTTCTATCTGCGCGCGGTTTGCCAGAATCGAAATCTCTGGGGCGTGGAGGAATTCGAGGAGATCACCATCCGCCACAGCAAATACGCCGCCAATCGGTTTGCGCATGAGGCGGCCCCGGCACTGTTGAACTTCGCGAACTCCTCGCCCCTGCCCTTCGTCAACGGTATCAAGGCGGCCCGCGAGCGGATCGTGGCGCGCAGCGACGAGGACCGCACCGACTTCCTGCGTCGTCGTGGTTTCTCCAAGGCCGAGACCGGAAAGATCATCGACAGGGTACTGGCCGAGGAAGGTCGCCCGCCGGAGTCCATCTTCGATTTCGTACAGGGCATCACCGCCGTCGCGCGCGACAAGCCGCATCAGGACGCCCGCCTCGACATGGAAGCCAAGGCGAAGAAGCTGCTCGACCGGGCGGCCTGATTTCCGTGAAGCCGGGGATACAGTTTTCCGTGTCTCCGGCTTTGCGCATCCGTGTCTTTCCGGTTTGCCGGTCCGTGGCGCTGCCCCCTTTAGAGGAAGAGGGCGGCGCTTCGCTTCGTGACGGGTTGGAGGTTGAGAGAGAGTCTTTCGGCCGCCCGTCATGGAGTATCCCGACATGGCAACCGCCGTTCAGAAGATCGCGTCCCTTGGCGAGCGTCGCGACATCCCCTTCAACAAGCTCATCCTCAGCCAGGCCAACGTCCGCAAGACCAAGGCCGGCGTCTCGATCCCGGAACTGGCCGAGGATATCGGCCACCGTGGTCTTCTTCAGAACCTCAACGTCCGCCCTGTGCTGGATGGCGAGGGCGTGGAAACCGGCATCTTCGAGGTTCCGGCCGGCGGTCGCCGGTTCCGGGCGCTCGAACTGCTGGTCAAGGCCAAGCGTCTCGCGAAGACCGCACCAGTCCCCTGCAACGTCCGCGATGCGGCCTCCGCGATCCCGGCTGAGGAGGACAGCTTGGCGGAGAACGTCCACCGCGAGGCGCTCCATCCGCTCGACCAATTCAAGGCCTTCCAGGCGCTGATCGGGCGCGGCATCGGCGAGGAGGATATCGCCGCCCGCTTCTACGTCACCCCGGCCGTGGTCCGTCAGCGCCTGCGGCTCGCCTCGGTCGCCCCGGCGCTGCTCGAGGTTTATGCCGAGGACGGCATCGCGCTCGACCAGCTCATGGCCTTCACGGTGTCGCATGACCATGCACGGCAGATGGAGGTCTGGGAGACCATCCAGCGCTCCTACAGCCGTCAGCCCTATGAGATTCGCCGCATGTTGACCGAGGGCGCTGTCCGCGCTTCCGATCGGCGTGCGCAGTTCGTCGGCATCGAAGCCTATGAGGCGGCCGGCGGCGCAACGCTGCGCGACCTGTTCCAGGCCGACGACGGCGGGTGGCTGCAGGATCCGGCGCTGCTCGACAGCCTCGCCACCGCGAAGCTCGGCGCAGCGGCCGAGGAGATCGCGGCCGAAGGCTGGCGCTGGATCGAAGCCGCGCTGGACTTTCCCTACGGCCACACCACCGGCCTGCGCCGGATCACGGGCGAACGCCCCGAACTCTCCGCCGACGAGCAGGCCGCCTACGAGGCCCTGACCGAGGAGCTGGATCGGCTCTACGCCGAGCATGACGATGGCGAGGACCTGCCGGAGGCGGTCGATCTGCGGCTCGAGGAAATCGAGACGGCGATCGCCGCCTTCCAGAACCGGCCGACCCTCTACGATCCGGCCGAGATCGCGCGCGCAGGCGCCTTCGTCAGCATCGACAGCTCCGGTCGACTGACCATCGAGCGCGGCTATGTCCGTCCCGAGGACGAAGCGTCGATCGAGCCCCAGACCGACGACGACGGCGACGGCGAGACCGAGGGCGACGCGCCGAACGCGCAGCCGATGCGAGCGGTCATCACCATCGGCGGCAAGCCCGAAGCGGAGGATGAGGAGGACGATGTCGTCAAGCCGCTGCCCGAACGCCTGGTCAGCGAGCTGACGGCCCACCGCACACTTGCGCTGCGGGATGCGCTGGCCGGCAACCCGCACGTCGCCATTACGGCGCTGCTGCACAAGCTGGTGCTCGACACCTTCCACCGCACCTGGTCGTCCGGCGGGTGCCTGGAGGTGTCGGTCCGCCACGTCTTCTTCTCCGCCCAGGCCGCCGACCTGAAGGACAGCACGTCCGCCAAGTCGGTGGCGGAACGGCAGGAAGGCTGGGAGGCCGACATCCCGCAGGACGAGGATGCCCTGTGGGACTGGCTGGTCGATCTCGACGACGCCAGTCGGACCGCCCTGTTGGCGCATTGCGTCTCCTACGGCGTCAATGCGCTCTCCGAGAAGGTCGACCGTTATGGCGGCTCTGGCATCTCTCAGCACGGGCTCGAACGTCGCCTGAAGCAGGCCGACCGGATCGCGCACGCCGTCGGTCTCGACATGGCGGACGCGGGATGGCGCCCGACCGTCGACAACTATCTCAGCCGGGTGACCAAGCCCCGCATCCTCGAAGCGGTACGGGAAGCTAAGGGCGAGGCGTCGGCGCAGCTCATCGACCACCTGAAGAAGGGTGACATGGCCAAGGAAGCCGAGCGTCTGCTGGCCGACACCGGCTGGCTTCCCGAGCCGCTGCGTCTCGCCGACATCGAACGCGCGGCGGGCACCGACGGCGAGGAGGACGGCGCGACGCTGCCGGAATTCCTCAGCACCGATGACGAAGAGGAAGTCCCGGCCGTCGCCGAGGACGACGAAGGTCACCTGATCGCCGCCGAATGATGGGCTTGCGGGGCGGTTTCGGCCGCCCCGCACCTTCCTGCATGCCCGCGTCAGAGTGAGAGGTTGGCCGGGACGTGTCGAGCCGGTCTGGTCGAGAGAGAGCGCCGCCGGTTCGTCCCGATCCGCTCTCCGAGGTTCTTCCCATGACGATGATCCCCGCATCCGCGGCAGCTCCGCTGGCCGCGCCGCTTCCCCTCGGCCATGTTTCCGATCCTTCTGCCGCGATTTTCCATGCCGCGCAGCGACTGCTTCCCCATCTCGAACACGGCCAGCGCATCGACGCGCCGATCCTGCGCGCCGCCATGGAAGCTGCGTTTGGCGCCTCCGACACGACCGGCGCCTGGGACTGGAAGTCGGCCTACGAGGCATGCGAAGTCGCAACGGTTCTGTTCCTGCGCAAATACGGAAACGCGCTTTTCCGAAAAGCCGGGTCCCCGGCCGCAGCCCTGCCGATGCTGGCAAAGGTCGCCAACCTTCTTCCCACCCACACACGGCGATCGGAGGAAAGCCAGTCCTTCCAGCAGTTCTCGACGCCGCTTCCGCTCGGCGTCGCCGCGCTGACCGCTGCGGCTATCGAGCCTGCCGATCGTGTGTTGGAGCCGTCCGCCGGCACCGGCCTTCTCGCTGTTCTGGCCGAGATCGCCGGGGGCACGCTCGTCCTGAACGAGCTGGCCGACAACCGGGCCGACCTTCTGTCGTCCCTCTTTCCGGCCATCCCCGTCACCCGCTTCGACGCGGCCCAGATCGACGATCATCTCGACGCGCGCATCGTGCCCAGCGTCATCCTGATGAACCCGCCGTTCTCGGTCATGGCGAACGTCACGGGCCGGATGGCCGACGCCGCCTATCGCCATGTCGCCTCGGCGCTCGCGCGCCTGGCCGACGGCGGTCGCTTGGTGGCGATCACCGGGGCCAGCTTCGCGCCGGACGCGCCGGCATGGCGGGCCGCGTTCACGCGCCTGCAGGAACAGGGCCGCGTCGTCTTCACCGCCGCGATCGACGGCGCGGTCTACGCCAAGCACGGCACGACGATCGACACTCGCCTGACCGTCATCGACAAGGCGCCGGCCGATGATGCGGCGGCGTTTCCGGCGCCCCCTGGCGTCGCGCCCGATGTCGCAACACTCATCGCCTGGATCGGTGAATACGTTCCCGCGCGGCTGCCTGTCGATCCAGCCGTGGGCGTCGCCATGGTTTCGCCCGCGCAGGCTCCGCGGACCGTTCGCGGTTATGTCGCCCGCGCCGCCGCGTCCTCACCGGCCCGCACCGTCACCGAGCCCGAAGGCGTCGAACTCGCCTATGACACCGTGGACTGGACGCCTGCCGAAGATGGCCGGATCACCGACGCCCTCTATGAAGAATACGGATTGCAGGCGATCCGTATTCCCGGCGCTCAGGCTCACCCGACCAAGCTGGTTCAATCCGTGGCGATGGCCTCGGTCGCGCCGCCCAAACCGAGCTATCGGCCGCGCCTGCCCGCCAACATCGTCACCGACGGGCTTCTCTCCGACGCACAGCTCGAAACCGTCATCTACGCCGGCGAGGCGCATTCCGATTTCCTCGCCGGTTCTTGGACGCTCGACGAGACCTTCGACATCGTCTCGGCCGCGCCCGATGACGCCCCCAACGCCGTGCGCTTCCGCCGAGGCTTCATGCTCGGTGACGGCACCGGCGCCGGCAAGGGCCGCCAGTCGGCCGGCATCATCCTCGACAACTGGATGCAGGGCCGTCGCAAGGCGGTGTGGATCTCCAAATCCGACAAGCTGCTGGAAGACGCCCAGCGCGACTGGTCAGCGCTCGGCATGGAACGCCTGCTGGTCACGCCGCTGTCCCGCTTCCCGCAGGGCAAGGACATCCGCCTGTCGCAAGGCGTCCTATTCACCACCTATGCCACGCTAAGGTCCGACGATCGGGCCGAGAAGCTTTCGCGCGTCAAGCAGATCGTCGAATGGTTGGGCTCCGATTTCGATGGAGTGATCATCTTCGACGAAAGCCATGCCATGCAGAACGCCGCAGGCGGCAAGGGCGAACGCGGCGACGTCGCCGCCTCGCAGCAGGGCCGTGCGGGCCTGCGTCTCCAGCACGCCCTGCCGAATGCGCGCATCGTCTATGTCTCGGCGACCGGCGCGACCACGGTTCACAATCTCGCCTATGCCCAGCGCCTCGGTCTCTGGGGCGGTGAGGATTTCCCGTTCTCGACCCGCGCCGAATTCGTCGAGGCGATCGAGGACGGCGGCGTCGCGGCGATGGAAGTGCTGGCCCGCGACCTGCGTTCGCTCGGCCTCTACACTGCGCGGTCGCTCTCCTATGATGGTGTTGAATACGAGCTGCTCGAGCATCAGCTTACCCCCGAGCAGACGCGCATCTACGACGCCTATGCTGGCGCCTTCGCCGTCATCCATAACAATCTTGACGCGGCGATGCAGGCCGCCAACATCACCGGCGACAGCGGGACGCTGAACCGGCAGACCAAGTCCGCCGCCCGCTCAGCCTTCGAATCCGCCAAACAGCGCTTCTTCGGGCATCTGCTGACGTCGATGAAGACGCCGACCTTGATCCGGTCGATCGAACAGGACCTGACCGACGGTCATGCCGCCGTGATCCAGATCGTGTCGACCGGCGAAGCCCCGATGGAGCGTCGTCTCGCCGAGATCCCGACCGAGGAATGGAACGACGTCCGGGTCGACATCACCCCTCGTGAATACGTTCTGGATTATCTCGCCCATTCCTTCCCGGTGCAGCTCTACGAGCCCTTCACCGACAGCGAGGGCAATCTGTCGTCGCGGCCGGTGTTCCGAGACGGCCAGCCTGTCGAGAGCCGCGACGCCGTCGCCCGCCGCGACCGTCTGATCGAGAGACTCGCCTCGCTGCCCCCGGTCCCCGGGGCGCTCGACCAGATCGTCCAGCACTTCGGCACCGATGTCGTGGCGGAGGTGACCGGACGCTCGCGCCGCATCGTCCGCAGGACCAGCCCCGGCGGCATCGATCGCCTCGCCGTCGAGAACCGTGCAGGGTCGGCCAATCTCGCCGAGACTCAAGGCTTCATGGACGATCAGAAGCGCATCCTGATCTTCTCCGACGCCGGCGGCACGGGGCGCAGCTATCACGCCGATCTGTCGGCGCGGAACCAGCGGCTGCGCGTCCACTATCTGCTGGAGCCGGGCTGGAAGGCCGACGCCGCCATTCAAGGCCTGGGTCGCACCAACCGGACCAACCAGGCCCAGCCGCCGCTGTTCCGGCCGATCTCGACGAACGTGAAGGCGGAAAAGCGGTTCCTGTCGACCATCGCCCGCCGCCTCGACACGCTGGGCGCCATCACGCGCGGCCAGCGCCAGACGGGCGGCCAAGGCCTGTTCCGGCCCGAGGACAACCTCGAAAGCCATTACGCTCGCGACGCGCTGCGGCAGCTCTACCTGCTGCTGGTGCGGGGCAAGGTCGACGGCTGCTCGCTCCAGATGTTCGAGGACGCCACCGGCCTGTCGCTGACCGATTCCACCGGCATCAAGGACGAGCTGCCGCCGATCACCACCTTCCTCAACCGGCTGCTGGCGCTGACCATCGAACTCCAGGGCGTCCTGTTCACGGCGTTCGAGCAACTGCTGAACGCCAAGATCGAAGGCGCCATCGCATCAGGCAGCTATGACGTCGGGCTGGAGACGCTGCAGGCCGAAAGCTTCATCGTCACCGATCGCCGGACCATCCATATCCATCCCAGCACGGGGGCCGAAGCCCGGCTGCTGACCATCACCCAGCGCCAGCGCAACCGGCCGGTGATGCTGGCCGAGGCGCTCGACCATCTCGACGATCCACGCGCCAGACTGCTGATCAACGAGCGCTCAGGCCGCGCCGCCGTGCAGATCCCGACCACCAGCATCATGCTGGACGATGGCGAGATCGAACGGCGTGTCCGCCTGATCCGGCCGATGGAGGCGCACAACTTTCCCATCAGGATGATGGACGAGACCCACTGGATCGACGCGGACCGAACCGGCTTCACCGCGGCATGGAACGCCGAGCTGACCGAGGTGCAAGAGTTTGCCGAGAGCACCATCCATGTCGTCAGCGGGCTGTTGCTACCGATCTGGAAGCGGCTGCCGAACGAGTCGACGCGGGTCTATCGGCTCCAGACCGACGACGGCGAGCGCATCGTCGGTCGCCGCGTCTCCCCGGCCTGGGTCGCCGGCGCGCTCGCCAACGGCACATCGACCCTGACGCCGGACGACGCCTTCATGGCGCTGATGGACGGCAAGACCATCCTCGACCTCACTGAGGGTCTTCAGCTTCGCCGTGTCCGGGTCATGGGCGCCAACCGCATCGAGCTATCGGGCTTCACCGACGCCATGCGCGATCGCCTGCGCGCCTATGGGCTGTTTCACGAGATCATCTCGTGGAAGCTGCGGATGTTCGTGCCGACCGATGCGACCGGCCCCGCGATCCTGACCAAGGTGCTCGAGCGCTTTCCCGTCGAGCGCGTCAGTGAGCGGGAGGCGGCGTGATGGCACGGCACGACGCCTCAGAACTGGCGATCCGTCTCGGCCGGCAGGCCGAGGCGGTGTGCCGTCATTATCTTTCCGCCGGGCATCGCGAGGGCCGCTACTGGCTGGTCGGCGATGTGCGCAACACGCCGGGTCGCTCGATGTTCGTGCGGCTGAAGGGTGGCGAGACCGGCAAGGGCGCCGCCGGCAAATGGACGGACGCCGCCACCGGCGAGCATGGCGATCTCCTCGATGTTATCCGCGAAAGCTGCGGCCTGGTGGACTTCAAGGACGTCGCCGACGAGGCGCGCACATTCCTGTCGATGCCGCATCCCGAACCGGATCGTCCGCATGGTGGTGAGCGCAAGTCACCGGCGCCATCAGGATCACCGGAAGCGGCACGGCGGCTCTTTGCCATGGCGCAGCCGATTACAGGCACACTCGTAAAGACGTATCTGCGCACACGCGGCATTACGGATTTGCACGGAACCGGCAGCCTGCGCTTCCATGCCCGCTGCTATTACCGGCCTGACGAGCACTCTCCGACCGAGACCTGGCCAGCGATGATCGCATCGGTCACCGATCTCGACGGGCGTCAGACCGGCGCGCATCGCACCTGGCTCGCCCCTGACGGATCGGACAAGGCCCCGATCGACACGCCGAGACGGGCAATGGGCGACCTCCTGGGGCACGCCGTTCGCTTTGGCGTGGCGGGCGAGGTGATGGCGGCCGGCGAAGGTATCGAGACGATGCTGTCGCTCAGGATGGCGCTGCCCACTATGCCGATGGCGGCGGCGCTCTCGGCGGCACATCTCTCGGCCATCCTGTTCCCCGACACGCTGCGCCGGCTCTACATCGCCCGCGACAACGATCCGGCAGGCGACGGTGCAATGGCGACGTTGATCGAACGGGCGAACGCAGCCGGGATCGAGGCGGTCGTGATGTCTCCGAGATTGGGCGACTTCAACGAGGATCTCCGCCTAGCGGGGCTGGATAGCCTCCGGGCAGCGGCCCGGGTGCAGATCGCGCCACAGGATGTCGCACGCTTTATGCAGCTTGCGGCATAGGCCGACAGGAGAATGCAGACGGCGGGAGCGCCGCCGTCGGCATCGCTCGGATGATCTTGATGTCGGAGAGTACCGCGCCCCCGGCCTTCGAGAGGGCGATCGGCCAGCAAACGGCCCGGACCCGCAATGTCTGCGGCGGACTATTTTCCGGCGCGGCCGAGGGCCGCTTTCCATCGCGAAACAAAATAGCCCGCCTTCGCCATCCTCCGCTGTGCTCCGGCCCTCCGCTTCGCTGCGGGTGCAGGTCCGAACCGCCCGCCGGCTTTCGTCGCCATGAAGGCCGCGAGGGTCGCGGTCGAACCGACGGAGCATCCCGATGAGCGAGCACGACGATCACGAACCGCACCACGCCTCTTCACCCACCGACCATGTCCTGAGCGAACTCCAGCTTTACGGCTACCGTCCCTTCGCGGATGAGCCCGATCCCCGACCGCTTCCAGAGGGCGACCATGTCGCCGGCGCCATCGCCGACATCTTCGACGCCCTGATCGCCACCCTGGAAGACACCCGCCTCGAGCCCGACCTCGACGATCTCCTCTGGTCGACCGTCAACGTCTTCCACCGGGCCAACGAACGGATCGAGCGCGAGCTGGACGACAACGAACAGGCGCAGCGTCGCGGCCAGCGCGAACAGGATGGCAGCGAAGTGAAGGCCGTCGAGCTGGAACGCCTGACGGCGGAAGGCCAGACCATGATCGAACGCCGCAACGCTTTCGAGCTGATGCGCGACCAGGCCGCCGAACACTTTGAGCGCCACACCGGCTCGAACTGGCGACCGCGCTCCGGATCGATGGTCAACCATCGCAACCTGACCTCGGCGATGATCGACAGCCGGGACTTCCTCGCCGCCAAGAAGCGCGCCGACAATCAGGTGCTGCTCCCCGCAGGTCCGAAGATCGCCTTCACCGGCGGGCTCGACTTCAACGATCACCACCTGATCTGGGCCAAGCTCGATCAGGTCCACGCCAAGCACCCCGACATGGTCCTGCTGCACGGCAAGTCGCCCAAGGGCGCCGAGAAGATCGCGGCCAAATGGGCCGACGCCCGCAAGGTGCCGCAGGTCGGCTTCGCACCCGACTGGTCGAAACACGCCAAGGCCGCACCGTTCAAGCGCAACGATCAGATGCTGGACGTCCTGCCGATCGGGGTCATCATCTTCCCCGGCACCGGCATCCAGGACAATCTCGCCGACAAGGCGAGGAAGCTCGGCATCCCACTGTTCGATTTCCGCCCGAAGGGAGGCGGCGCGTGAGCGCCGTCACTCCAGGTCGATGCCCCAAAACCTCAGGACGGAAAGCACCTCCTCTTTGGGATAGTGCAAGAACGCAGCATTCGCGAGGTCGGCCTTCATCTTGTTCTTGCGCTTCGCAATTTCGCGCTCGATTTGTTCGCTGAACGGTGCTGTCCCAGGCGGCAGAATCTCTCGCTGCTCCGGACGTGGCCACGTCTTTGGATAGCCTACGGGGATCCAGCCTTTCTTGACCTTCTCGGATTGCTCGGCAACCGATGGGTGCTCGCAAGCCCAGCCATAGAGATGGAAAGCGCAGACCCGCAACATGGCCTTGATCTCCGGCAGCGTGTCCGTGAAGCCTTTCAGCGGCGTCGGCAGCCACACCATATTCGCGACGCAGGAGAAGTAGCGCGGGTCTTGTACCACGCTGCTTTGCTGCGCGAACGACGGATCGTCGTATCCCCATATGTGGCAGACGGTCCAATTCTTCGGTTTTGGAGCCGCGACGCCGAGCGCGGCCACTAGCGCGTTGAGCGCGGCGACATTGCCCTCGAATTTCTCAGCGGTGATCTTCGTTGCCTTTTTGGTATTCGTGTACCGGCGCGCCCAGACAGAGTCATAGAGCGGACGACCGCGAGCCGTATGCGGCGCCCATACCGGCAGGCGGCGGAACGTCTCCGGATGGACCCAGCGGGCTGTTCGTTCGATCAGTTCGACCACGGCAGGGATATCGTCCCGGAGCGCCTCGTTACCGTCGGGTATGTAAAATCCGGCTGCTGCCATCGCTCGCTCGCGTCCTCCTGCCTTCCGACGCGGACGACCAGCACGAGGCTCGAATCCAACGCAGTGCAACTGTTGAGGGACAGTCCTAGCACCCGGTCAAAACGAGACACCATCCCCCGCTTCCAATGCGCTGATCCTTGATCCAGCCGAGGGCCTGACGCCATCAACCCGTGAAGGGTCGGCTATGCGAGCATGCCGCCGCTGCGGCTTCGCCTTCGCGGTGATTGCGGCCATCGGCCGGACACATCGGGCGCCTGTCGCGCGGGAGATGGTCTCCCGCCTCCAAGACAGGAGCCGGTCAGATGTCCCTCAAGCAAGCTCACGCCTTCGCCTTCAGCCTCGCCGCCACCCTCATGGTCTCGATCGTCATCTTCCAGGCCGGCGACGGCACCATGGGCGTCATGCCCGCCGGCGAATATGACGGCGAATCCGCCGCCATCGTTCACGAGGTCGATCCCTTCGCCCGCTGATCGAGGGCAAGGCGTCACGGCCGCAAGCGGAAATCCCTCGGGATTTCCGCTCCCGTCCCGCCTCCTCTTCGGCTATACTAGCAACGCGCCGTGGTGGTGGTGGAGGCGCAACCGTCAGACCTTTCTCACGGAGACCACCGTCATGATGTTCCTTGGCATCATCGTCAGCATCGCCGCTATTGGCGGACTATGCTGGCTCTTGTTCACTCTAGCTGTCTTCGCGCTGCCGTTCTTTGCAGGCGTCAGCGCCGGGACATGGGCCTACCAGACCGGCGCCGGCTGGCTCGGCGCGATCATCGTCGGCCTCGTCGTCGCCGCAGTGACGCTGGGGCTCGGGCAGTTCCTGCTCGCCTTCATCCGTCCGCTCTGGATACGCCTCGCGATCGCACTCGCCTTCGTCGCGCCCGCGGCGCTTGCCGGCTATCACGCGACGCATGGCATCGTGAAACACGCCATGCCGTCCGACACCTGGCAGATCATCTTCTCCGTCATCGGCGCGGTCGCGGTCGGCATCACCGCCCTCGTGCGGATCGCGGGAATGGCGGCGGCCACGGGCCCGTCCGGCCGGGACCTGGCGCGGACCTAACCTGTGTCATCGCCGTTGCGAAGGCCAGATCAGGGGTGGGCGACGGCCGCCCACATCGTCTGAGACCGTTGGGATTGAAGCGTGGGGTGCGGATTGACGCTGAGGCCCGGGAAGCGGCCCTCGTTAGAGCGCTGCCGTGGCAGGACCATATCTCGGCGGCACAACCAAGATCCGGTGCGGCGATCTCCCAGTTGGTGGTGGAGGGTCAGGATGCCGAACGATGCCCTGCCGGGAGGGGACGAAGCCGGTGAGCATTGCCGTGACGCCGGTCTGCCGGTGCGGGACGGCCGCCATCTTCTCCGTTTTCTGACCGTGCCTAGACCGCTCCAACCGGCCTCTTCAATGGCCTGATCTGGCCGAAGGTCGGCTGCGCCTCGATCGCCTATGACGCAACAGCGGCGTCGAACTTTCTTCCCCTGCCGGCTGCGCCGCCATTCCTCGCGAGACAAGAAAGTCCTCCTTGGCTGTCAGGCCCCTGCGGGGTGCGCCGTCGATCGCCTCCGGCCAACCGATCGCCATCGAGGCCGCAATGGTGCGGGCTCGGGAACGGAAAACGGAGATTTACAATGGCGACCATCGGCACCTTCAAGAAGACCGGCTCGAACGAATTCACCGGCGAAATCGTCACCCTCAGCGTCCAGGCCAAGGGCGTGCGCATCGTCCCCGACCAGCGTGCCACTGGCGAGAACGCCCCCAGCCACCGGGTTCTGGTCGGCCGCGCGGAGATCGGCGCCGCCTGGTCCAAGCGCTCCAACGAAGGCCGCGACTATCTGGGCCTCAAGCTGGACGATCCGAGCTTCAACGCCCCGATCTACGCCAACCTCTTCGACGACGAGGACGAGAGCTTCTCGCTGATCTGGTCCCGCCCCAACGGGCGGCGCGGCGACTGAGGCCCGCGCAAGGTCCCGGCCGAACAGGCCGGGGCCTTCGGCACCGAGGCGACCGAATCAGTTCTCGCCGAAGACGCCCCGGCAATGCCCCAGCAGTAGCTTTTGGGTAGTCAGACGACACCAGGACGACTATAATAGTCGTAGTTCTGGCGTGCGCGTAGGTCTGAGTGGGAGGTGATCATGCATGATCACCGCCCGACAATCGCGGGCCGCACGCGCGTTGCTGGGTTGGACGCAGGAGACGCTCGCTGACAAGGCCCGAGTATCACTGACCGCGCTCAAGCGCCTCGAATCCGCAAGCGGCCTCGAGGTGTACGAGTCGACGCGGGATGAGGTCAGGCGCGCCTTCGAACGTGGCGGGATTGTCTTCCTCAACTCCGACCAAGGCGTGGGGTTGATGCTGGTCGATGCAAAGAGAGAAGCCTGACATAGGGGCGCATGCCCACACCGACCGGCCTTCACGCGACGGCGCTGCCGGGACGCAATGCATTCAAAACATCGTTAACAATCCCCTTCAAAATGGATACATCTGTTGTCGGGGGATGCGGTGACCATAGAAGACTTTCTGGACCAGCCGCCTGGCGGCGCAGCACTCACGGCCTATGACCGTGCTCATCTGAAGCTATACCTGCGCCTTCTCGATGCAGACGCCGAAGGTGCGGACTGGAAAGCAGTCGTCGAAACGCTGTTCGGAATCTGTCCCGAAGCCGAACCAGAGCGGGCCGCGCGCATCCACACCGCCCATCTCGCCCGCGCAAAATGGATGACGACAAGCGGCTACGGCGAGCTTCTCGGCCCCCGTCTGCACTGAGGTGATGCAGAACCTGCATCACGTTGACCCCACTTCGTTCTTCCCCGCACCGACTCAACTTGGAATCGTGCCAGCCACAACACTCGCGTTGCTTAACAATTACGCGGAGGCGGCAGAGGATGTCCGAGGAAGAGAGTTGGCGGTCCGAGGCCGCCTATGAATATATCGATCAACTCACGACAAGCGATCTCGCCTGGGAATTCCTGCGGCGCAACCCGGATTACAGGATCGCCTTTCAGGAACTACTGTCCTCCAGGCGACTGAGCGATGAAACGGCGACGTCGTTCGCCGAGCAATGGGGGTTGTCTTTTCGCAGCCGACCCACGCATCACAGCTCTCGCCCAGCCGATCTTCTGGACACCGCAAACCGATCCGGCGGCGATCATCCTCAAAACCGGCCCGGCTCCGTCCGACGGATCGCATCTCACCGTTGACGATCTGCGGATTCATGCTGTCCTTCAACGGGAAGCCGCGCTGCTTCGGCTGGATATGCGGGGAGCGCGCTTCGACGTCACTCTTGCCGGTCCGATCGAGGACCGGGCGCTCGCCGCCGTCATCCCTCTCGATGAACTCACACCGGATCGCCTAACCGCGCTGGGGCGGTTCTGGGCGGCTGCAACAGGTCGGCCAGTACCGGCCGATCCACGCTTGACGCCGCAACGACACCAGCGGGCACAGCAGATGCTGCGCGCCATCGACGCGCGACACGCCGGCGCCATCTACCGCGTCGTCGCCGAGCATCTCTTCCCTCAGCACAGAATCGACGCAGCGTCCTGGGTCGGCGACCCCATCCGGGAAATCACCATCCGCCTCGCCCGCGACGGCATGAAGCTCGTTCGCGGCGGCTACCGCACATTGCTGCGCCGCCCACGCCGGGATCGCTGACACCGCTCGGGTGTCGATTATAGCGTCTATCTTCGACATCGTCCGACCCACCGCCTTCACGCCACCGTGCTCTCGAACCGCCGCCTGACGGCAGCGGCCCCCAACGAGACCACGGAGGCTCGACAATGGCCGATACGACCGCCGGCATCCCGCCACGCTACCTGCGCACGCAGGAAGCTGCCCGCTTCCTCGGACTGTCCGAGCGCACGCTTGAGAAGCACCGCACCTACGGCACCGGCCCGGCCTATCGGAAGCTCGGCGGCCGAGTCGTCTATGCTATCGACGATCTCCAGACCTGGGCCAATCGCGGCCTCGTCAGCTCCACCTCCGATCCGCGCGGCACGGTGCTTCCCGCCAAGCGGCAGGAGCCCTCGGATCGCCGCTTCGCCGGCCGCCAGCCGCGCTGAGACGACCGGCCATGTCGTTCCACCCCCACCATCGCGAGGAGCGCGCGCAGCTCGATCTGTTCCGGGCGCTGCCCGGCGATCTCGCGCCGCGCGACGCGCAGGACCTCATGGCCTATCCGTTCTTCTCGCTCGCCAAGTCGAAGCGCCTGACGCCGATCGACTTCAAGGCGGGCTCGGTGAAGATCCGTGTCGAAGCCGTCCCCGAGCACGGCATGGCGACCATCTGGGACGCCGATGTCCTCATCTGGGCCGCCTCCCAGATCGTTGAAGCACGCGATGTCGGCCTGCGTCCGTCGCGCCTGATGGCCACCACCCCCTATGAAATTCTGAACTTCATCGGCCGCGGCGTGTCGCTTCGCGACTACGACCGCCTGAAGGCCGCGCTCGACCGGCTACAATCGACCACGGTCGCGACCTCAATCCGTCAGCCGACCGAGCGGCGGATGCACCGCTTCTCCTGGATCAACGAATGGAAGGAGCGCGCCGATCACCGCGGCCGCCCGCTTGGCCTCGAGCTGATCCTCCCCGACTGGTTTTACGGCGCCGTCCTCGACGACGCGCTCGTACTGACGATCGACCGCAAATACTTCGATCTCACCGGTGGTCTTGAGCGCTGGCTTTACCGCCTGGTGCGCAAGCACGGCGGTCGCCAAGAGTTCGGCTGGAGCTTCGACTTCCCCCACCTCCATGCCAAGTCCGGCAGCCTCTCGCCGCTCAAACACTTCGCCTACGACCTACGCGACATTGTCCGCCGCCAGCCGTTGCCGGGCTATCGCCTGACCATCGAGCAATGCGTCGGCGGTCCCGAAATCCTGTCCTTCGTACCCACCGATCCCGACGCGCTCGGCATCCCGCGCCGCCGTCGCCGCTCGACAACTCGCCCTGGGGATAAGCTGTGAATCATCTCGTGCTATCAGGGACCGGCTCTATCGTGCCATCGGGGACCGGACTCTCGTGCTATCGGGGACCGAAATCGCCGATTCATCGCGCTGAATCAGCAGCTTGCGAGCCCCGTAACTTATCTAACCTAGATTCCTACGGAATCTTTCTAACGGAACCGGCTTTTTCGGCCGCTGTGGACGAGTCCCCGATCGCCGGGAGACCGTCATGATCGTCGCGTTCCTCAACCAGAAGGGCGGTGTCGGGAAGACGACGCTCGCCCTCCATCTCGCCGGCGAATGGGCTCGGCATGGGCAGCGCGTCACGCTGATCGATGCCGATCCCCAAGGCTCAGCGCTGGACTGGTCGCAGCAGCGCAGCCGGGAGGGATTGAAGCGGCTGTTCGGTGTCGTCGGCCTGGCGCGCGACACGCTCCACCGCGAAGCGCCGGAGCTGGCTCGCGACGTCGATCATGTCGTCATCGACGGACCGCCGCGTGTCGCTGGTCTGATGCGTTCGGCGCTGCTCGCCGCCGATCTTGTGCTGATCCCGGTGCAGCCGTCCCCACTCGACGGTTGGGCGTCGGCCGAGATGCTGACGCTGCTCGGCGAAGCGCGGATCTATCGACCGGAGCTCAAGGCGCGGTTCGTGCTGAACCGCTGTGCGGCCCGCACGATCCTCGCCCGCGAAACCGCTGAAACGCTGGCGGAGCACGATCCGCCGCCGCTCCTGACCACCATTGGTCAGCGCATCGCTTTCGCTGATGTCGTGCAGACCGGGCGGCTCGCGGCCGAGCAGGACGAGACATCGCCGGCCGCGCGGGAGATCGCCGCGCTCGCCGCCGAAGTGATGGAAATCGGGGCATGAGCGAGCGGTCCCCGAAACGCAGCTTCGCGGCCCGTCCGGCCGATCCGGAAAGCTGGGTCAAGGCGCCAGACCGTCCGTCGCCGCGCGCGGAGGCCGCCGCCGACTTCACTGCCAGGCTCACGATCGACGTCACCGCCGACATGCGCGGCCGGATCAAGATCGCCGCTTTCCAGCGCGGCCAGACTGTCGCCGACATGCTCCGCGCGCTGTTCGAGCGCGAATTCCCACCATCCCAAGGAGACGCCCCATGACCGGCCTTGCCGCCGCATCCGCGCGCGCCGGCCGCGCCCTACACGCACCGCCGGAGGATCTCACCCAGGTCGAACTCGTCTGGATCGAGAAGCAGATCGAGCACTGGATCCGTTTCGGCCGCGAGGTCCGCGAACAGGTCCTCGACCGCCGTCGCCGTATCCTCTTCTTCCCTCCCGGCACGACCTTCGCGCTGGTGCGCTGGGCTGCGAACGAGCACGGAACCGTGCTCTCCCGCCTCGACATTCTGCGCGCGGTGGGTGCCGGCGAAGCCTGCCAGACGATCCCGACCGTAACGCCCGGCGGCGACATCCTGCTGCGTGTCGATGGCTGGCCGAAGGTGGAGCGCATGCTCCAGCTCATCGACGCGATCGAGGCCATCGGCATCGATCCCATCGATGTCGCGCCCGATCATTGGCGACACGTTCACAACCGCCTGGCCGTCGGCGAGACGCCGCGCGCCTACACGATGCAGCGCCATCGGGCCTTCCTCCTGGCGCGGAGGATCGGCGCATGACCCGGCTCGGCTACGCCATCACCACGACGGCCGCAGTGTCGTTGCTCGGCATCCTGTCGCTCGTGTCCTTCGCGCCGAAGCTGATCTGGAATGCGTCGGCCAGCACGCCGATCGGCCTCTACGCCGTCGCGCCAGACCCGTCCCCGGAAGTCACCGATCTGGTCGCCGTGCGCGCGCCCGAGCCGCTCGCAAGCTTCCTCGCCGAGGGCGGTTATTTGCCGCGCGGCGTGCCGCTGATCAAGCACGTCGTCGCGCTTCCTGGCCAACGGGTTTGCAGGACCGGCCTCGCCATCACCGTTGACGCTGTGCCGATGGGCGATGCGCTCGATCGCGATCGTCGCGGCAATCCGCTGCCCGTCTGGCAGGGCTGCCGCGTCGTCGCGGAGGGCGAACTGTTCCTGATGAACTGGGAAGTCCGCGACAGCCTAGACGGCCGCTACTTCGGGCCGCTCCCCGCCTCCGCCGTCATCGGCCGGGCCATCCCTCTCTACACCGACGAGGACGGCGATGGCCGCTTCGTCTGGCGCGCGCCGACGCGGTGACGACGTGCCCATTCCCAATCTCACCGCACATCAATGGAGGCAATCATGTCCCTGATCGGTCAATTTACGCGCGACGAGTCCGGCTTCATCGGCCATTTGGCGACGCTCCTGCTGCACCAGGACATCATCATCATTCCGGCCGAGTCGTCCGACGCCGAGAATGCGCCGGATTTCCGCGTTCACGTCTTCAACGGCATGAACAACGAACCCGGCGCCGAGATCGGCGCTGGCTGGAAGCGCACCGGCGAGAAGGCCGGCGACTACGTCTCGCTGCAGCTCGACGATCCGACCTTCAGCCAGCCGATCCGCGCCAATCTGTTCCAGTCGGCCGACGACAAATCCGCCTGGGGCCTTCACTGGAACCGCCCGCCCAAGCGCAGCGAGCGGGATTGAGCGATGCCGGCCCGCCGCCATCGCGCTGTCGTCGGACGGTTTCCCACCGTCCGACGCACAGCCTTCCTTCTCCTTTCCGGCCTGCTGGTCGCCGCGCCGCTTTGCGCCAACGCGAATGCGCAGAGCGTGTCGGCCGAGCGTCCCCTTCGCGTCGATCGCTACGGCGCCTTCATCGCCGAGGCCGCGCATCGGTTCGGCGTTCCCGAGCACTGGATTCGTGCGGTCATGCGCGTCGAAAGCGCCGGGGACATGCGCGCGATCTCTTCGGCCGGCGCGATGGGCCTGATGCAGATCATGCCCGCGACCTGGGCCGAACTGCGCGCCCGATATGGTCTCGGCAATGATCCCTACGACCCTCGCGACAACATCACGGCGGGCGCGGCGTATCTGCGCGAGATGCATGATCGCTATGGCTCGCCGGGCTTTCTGGCGGCCTACAATGCCGGTCCCGGCCGCTACGAGGAATATCGCGCGACCGGCCGCCCGCTGCCGGCGGAAACGCGCGCCTATGTCGCCGCTCTCGCGCCAATCATCGGCGGCGGCGATCTTGCTGCCCCCGTCACGGTGGCGACCGCCGATCCTCTCGCCTGGACCCGTGCGCCGCTCTTCATCGTGCAGGTCGACAGCAGCGCGGGTGCAATCCAGCGGCAGCGGGACGGCGATCCGGCTGCGCCCTCTGCGCAGGAAGCCGCGCGCGATCCGGTCCTGCCTGCACCGCGATCGGACGGCCTATTCGTGGCGCGAACCGATACTGAGGGGCCGCGATGAGGGACTTCGCACTCCCTGCTGCATTGTCGGGCTCTGGCGTGGATTTGGCGTCAGAGGCGGGAAGAACAGGCAGCTCAACCGAACGATGGCGAGATAAAAGCGCGCGATGTGCGGCTTGGTGCGGTCGTGTGTTTTCAGAGACTTATGGCGCATTGGCGCGAGGTGCGCCTGATCGGCGCAGCCTGCGCATCCGCCATTTCGCTAAGTATTTCCGCGCGTTTGCACGATGTGCGGGGTCCCGGCGATGAGCGGCGAGGACGATTTCCGCATCCGGCCGGGCCGCATCCGATCCACCCGCGCACAACAGGCGCGGCCCTTCATCGCCCAGGCGCTCGCCGCAGCCCAGCGCGCCGGCGGCAGCGTCTCGCGCTCCGGCAAGATCGGCTCGGGCAACCGCTCGCGTTTCGGGCGCGGCCAGCGCGCGACGGTGCAGGCCAATCGTCTGCTCACCAGCCGATCGCGCAACACGGTGATCAAGACACGCGTCGTCCGGCACACCGCTCGGGCCGCGCCGCTCTCCGCCCACCTCAGCTATCTCCGGCGCGAGGGCGTCACCCGGGATGGAGAGAAGGCCCGGCTGTTCGGGCCCGAGACCGAGGACGCCGATCCCAAGGCGTTTGCTGAGCGCACCCAGGACGACCGGCATCATTTCCGCTTCATCGTCTCGCCCGAGGACGCGACCGAGATGTCCGACCTCAAGACCTTCGCCCGCGACCTGATGGGGCAGATTGAAAAGGACCTCGGGACCAAGCTCGACTGGGTCGGCGTCGATCACTGGAACACGGACAATCCGCACGTCCATATCATCCTGCGCGGGCGCACCGATGACCGCCAGGACCTCGTCATATCCCGCGACTACATCAAGGAAGGCATGCGCGCCCGCGCGCAGGATCTCGTTACCCAGGAGTTGGGACCGCGCACCGACCACGAGATACGCCGCAATCTCGAACGCCAGATCGACGCGGAGCGCTGGACCAACCTTGACCGGCAGCTTGCCCGAGACAGCTACCGCGCCGGGGTCGTCGATCTCGCGCCGCACCCTGACCGCCAGCCCGACGAATTCCACGCGATGAAGGTCGGCCGCCTGCGCAAGTTGGAGACGCTCGGCCTCGCCGATCAGGTTGGCCCCGGCCAATGGGCCGTGTCCGAGAATGCCGAGGCGACCCTGCGCGAGCTGGGTGAGCGTGGCGACATCATCAAGCGCATTCATCGCGGCCTAACCGAACGCGGCATCGAACGCGGCGCCGCCAGCTATGTGCTCGCCGGCGAGAGCATCAACGATCCCGTCGTCGGCCGACTGGTCGATCGCGGTCTCGACGACGAGCTGAAGGGCACGGCCTATGCCGTGGTCGATGGCACGGACGGACGCACCCACCACATCAAGCTGCCCGACCTTGACGCCGCCAGCGACAGCGCGCCGGGTTCCATCGTCGAACTGCGCAAATTCGACGACGCGCAAGGCCGCCGCCGCGTTGCGCTCGCCGTCCGCTCCGATCTCGACATCTCCGCCCAAGTCAACGCGACCGGAGCTACCTGGCTCGACAGGCAGGCCATCGCGCGCGATCCGGTTGCACTCGGCGGCGGCGGCTTCGGCGCGGAGGTTCGCCAGGCGATGGACCGGCGCGCCGAGCATCTCGTCAGCCAGGGTCTCGCCGAGCGGCAAGCGCGCGGCGTCAGCTTCTCCCCGGGCCTGATCGACACGTTGCGGCAGCGCGAGGTGGAGGCCCTGGGCGAAAAGCTCGCGGCCGAGACCGGCCGACAATTCTCCAAGGCCGCAACGGGCGAGTATGTGGCGGGCACTTATCGCCAGCGCTTCGCGCTCGCTTCCGGCCGCTTCGCCATGATCGACGACGGCCTCGGCTTCCAGCTCGTGCCCTGGTCGCCCTCCCTCGAACGTCAGATCGGTCAGCACGTCTCCGGCGTGTCGCGCGGCGCCGGCGGCGTCGACTGGAGCTTCGGCCGCAACCGCGGCCTCGGCATGTAGCCCAATCAAGGAAGGAGTGCCCGCCATGTCGGCGACCAAGATCCTCTGGGGCCAGATACTCACCGTCTTCCTGATCGTGCTCATGACGACCTGGGCGGCGACGCAGTGGACGGCCTATCGGCTCGGTTTCCAACCGCAGCTCGGGCTTCCATGGTTCGAACTGGCCGGCTGGCCGATTTACTATCCGCCCGCCTTCTTCTGGTGGTGGTATTTCTACGATGCCTATGCGCCGCCGATCTTCATCGAGGGCGCCTATATCGCGGCGTCTGGCGGCTTCATGTCCATCGCCGTCGCGATCGGCATGTCCGTCTGGCGGGCGCGTGAGGCCAAGAACGCCGAGACGTTCGGTTCCGCCCGATGGGCGGTCGCCCCCGAAGTGAGCGCCGCCGGCCTGCTGGGCGCGGATGGCGTCATCCTGGGGAAATTCGAGCGCGACTATCTCCGCCACGATGGTCCTGAGCATGTGCTGTGCTTCGCGCCCACGCGATCCGGCAAGGGCGTGGGCCTTGTCGTGCCCTCGCTGCTGACCTGGCCGGGCTCCGCTATCGTCCATGACATCAAGGGGGAGAACTGGACGCTCACTGCCGGCTTCCGATCCCGGCACGGCCGTGTGCTGCTGTTCGATCCGACCAACGCGAAGTCCGCCGCCTACAATCCGCTGCTCGAGGTCCGACGCGGCGAATGGGAGGTCCGCGACGTCCAGAACATCGCCGACATCCTGGTCGATCCGGAAGGCTCGCTGGAGAAGCGGAACCATTGGGAGAAAACCAGCCACGCGTTGCTGGTCGGCGCGATCCTGCACGTCCTTTACGCCGAGGCCGACAAGACGCTCGCCGGCGTCGCCGCCTTCCTCTCAGATCCGAAGCGGCCGATCGATTCGACCCTCGCCGCCATGATGAAGACCCCGCATCTTGGCGAAGCCGGACCGCATCCGGTGATCGCCAGTGCGGCCCGCGAGCTGCTGAATAAATCCGACAACGAGCGCTCGGGCGTGCTGTCCACCGCGATGTCGTTCCTCGGGCTCTATCGCGACCCCGTCGTTGCCGAGGTCACACGCCGCTGCGACTGGCGCATCACCGACATAGTCGGCGGCAAGCATCCGACGACGCTCTACCTCGTCGTGCCGCCGTCGGACATCAACCGGACCAAGCCGCTGATCCGTCTGATCCTCAATCAGATCGGCCGGCGGCTCACGGAGGATCTGAAGGCGAAGGGCAACCGCCATCGCCTCCTCCTGATGCTCGACGAGTTCCCGGCCCTCGGCCGCCTCGATTTCTTCGAGAGCGCGCTCGCCTTCATGGCGGGTTACGGCCTCAAAGCCTTCCTCATCGCACAGTCGCTGAACCAGATCGAGAAGGCCTACGGGCCCAACAACTCGATCCTCGACAACTGCCATGTGCGCGTCAGCTTCGCGACCAACGATGAGCGGACCGCCAAACGTGTCTCGGACGCGCTCGGCACTGCGACCGAGATGCGCGCGATGAAGAACTATGCCGGTCATCGCCTGTCGCCATGGCTCGGCCACATGATGGTCTCGCGCTCGGAGACAGCCCGGCAACTGATGACGCCTGGCGAGATCATGCAGCTTCCGCCGTCCGACGAGATCGTCATGGTCGCCGGCATCCGGCCGATCCGCGCGAAGAAAGCGCGATATTATGAGGATCGCCGGTTTCAGGAGCGCATCTTACCGCCGCCGAACCTCGTTAAGTCGACAACGGCTCGGCCGGACGACTGGAGCGCGCTGCCCCTTCCGGTGACGCCCACGGTGGCGACGGCTACCGCCGGCGGCGGATCGGAAGATGAGGATACGACCGACTCCGAGCGCCGGCACCAGCCGGAACTGAGCCGCTCAAAACCCGTCGAGCCTAAGCAACCCATCGAAAACGAGTTCGAGATCGATCCCCGCGACGACGCCGATGAGGACGCTGCACGTCTCTCGCGGATGAATCAGACCATGCGCCAGGTGGCACGCCAAGCGTCGCTCGATCCCGGCGACGGCATCGAGCTTTAGGAGGCACCATGGCAAAGCCTCCCAAAAAACAGCGGCTGTCTGTGTATCTCGAACCGGACGTCATGAAGGCGCTCGCCGCGCACGCCGCCAGGCGCGATCAATCCCTCTCGCTGATCGCGGAAGCCGGCATCGCCTCTTTCCTGTCGCCTGACGCCGCCGAACGGCAGGAGGCGGCGACGACGAAGCGGCTCGATCAGCTCGACCGGCGAATGGCGCGCATGGAGCGCGACCTTGGTATAGCCGTCGAAACGCTCGCCGTGTTCATCCGCTTCTGGCTGACCACGAACCCGCCGCTACCAGAGCCCGCCCAGGCAGCGGCGCGCGCCAAGGCCGGCGAGCGCTACGAGGCGTTCGTCACCGCGCTCGGCCGCCGACTCGCTCACGGGCCGAAGCTTCGGCAAGAGATTTCGGAGGACATCGCGCCCGCGCACGACGCGGATTAATCACGGCTACGTCGACCGCAAGTATTCCGGCGTTCCGCCATTTCCCTGTCTTTGTACGCCACAGTACGACGACCACATTGTGGTTGTTGTCAGGCCGTGATTTCTGCCTCTTCTACTCATCCCCGATCCAGGGCCGCATGTCGCGGTCCCGCAAGAGAACGGGGACGACGTGGCGGCCATTCACCAGAAATCGGAGGCGATCCTTCGCGGCGCCCGCATGCTGCGCACGGCTCTCGGGCCGGCGATCGCCCGGTTTCTGGAAGATCCCACGATCGTCGAGGTGATGCTCAACCCCGATGGGCGGCTCTGGGTCGACCGTCTTTCCGAAGGGCTTTCCGATACGGGTGAGCTGCTGTCGCCTTCGGACGGCGAGCGGATCATCCGTCTGGTCGCCCACCATGTCGGCGCCGAGGTTCATCCCGGCGCACCGCGAGTCTCGGCCGAGCTGCCCGAAACGGGCGAGCGGTTCGAGGGGCTGTTGCCTCCCGTGGTGTCCGCGCCCGCCTTCGCGATCCGCAAGCCCGCCGTCGCCGTGTTCACGCTCGACGATTATGTCGCCGCCGGGATCATGGCGGCGGATCAGGCCGAGACGCTGCGCCAGGCTGTGGCCGACCGGCGCAACATCCTCGTCGCCGGCGGCACATCCACCGGCAAGACCACCCTCACAAACGCGCTGCTCGCGGAAGTCTCCAAAACCTCGGACCGCGTCGTCCTCATCGAGGACACGCGTGAACTGCAATGCGCCGCGCCGAACCTGGTCGCCATGCGGACCAAGGACGGCGTCGCCTCGCTCTCCGACCTCGTCCGCTCCTCGCTCCGCTTGCGCCCCGACCGCATCCCGATAGGCGAGGTCCGCGGGGCCGAGGCCCTCGACCTGCTCAAGGCCTGGGGCACCGGACACCCCGGCGGTGTCGGCACCATCCACGCCGGCACCGCCATCGGCGCGCTGCGCCGTATGGAGCAGCTCATCCAGGAAGCCGTCGTCACCGTCCCGCGCGCCCTGATCGCCGAGACGATCGATCTGGTCGCCGTGCTGTCCGGTCGCGGCGCGTCGCGCCGCCTCACCGAACTCGCCCGCATCGAGGGCCTCGGCCCCGACGGCGACTACCGCGTCACCCCCGTAAGCCAGCCCCTCACAGGAGATCCGTCATGATCCAGCATGCCCTGCGTTTCCGCCGCCAGCTCGCCACGGCGGTATCCGTCACTTTCGTCACGCTGGCGCTCGCGCCCGCCGCTCACGCTTCCGGCTCCCAGATGCCCTGGGAGGCGCCGTTGCAATCGATCCTCGAATCGATCGAGGGCCCGGTCGCCAAGATCATCGCGGTGATGATCATCATCATCACCGGCCTGACGCTGGCGTTCGGCGATACGTCGGGCGGCGCGCGCAAGCTCATCCAGATCGTCTTCGGCCTGTCGATCGCCTTCGCTGCGTCCAGCTTCTTCCTGTCGTTCTTCTCGTTCGGCGGCGGGGCGCTCGTCTGATGGCCGATGGCGCCGACCATGGCGGCGAGCTGCCGGGCTTTTCGGTCCCGGTTCACCGGGCGCTGACCGAGCAGATCCTGCTCGGCGGCGCCCCGCGCTCGCTCGCCATTCTGAATGGCACGCTCGCCGCCGCACTCGGCCTTGGCCTTCGCCTCTGGCTGGTCGGCCTTGGCCTTTGGGCCTTGGGGCACTTCGCAGCCGTCTGGGCCGCTAAGCGTGATCCGCAGTTCGTCGACGTCGTGCGCAAGCATCTGCGCATCCCCGGCCACCTGTCGGTTTGAGGAGCGACGCCGATGATGAACCTTGCTGAATATCGAAACCGCAACACCCGGCTCGCCGACTTCCTGCCCTGGGTCGCTTTGGTCGGCGAAGGGATCGTGCTCAACAAGGATGGGAGCCTGCAGCGCACCGCACGCTTCCGCGGCCCCGATCTCGACAGCGCCGTGCCGGCCGAGCTGGTGGCCGTCGCCGGCCGGCTCAACAACGCATTTCGTCGCCTCGGCTCCGGCTGGGCGATCTTCGTCGAAGCGCAGCGCCATGGCGCCGCGACCTATCCGGCCAGCATGTTCGCCGACAGCGCCTCCGCCCTGGTCGACGCCGAACGCAAGGCCGACTTCGAGGAGGCCGGTGCGCATTTCGAGTCCAGCTATTTCCTGACCTTCCTCTATCTGCCGCCGGCCGAGGACGCCGCCCGCGCTGAGACCTGGCTCTACGAGGGCCGCGATCAGGCCGGCGTCGATGCGCACGAGATCCTGCGCGGCTTCGCCGACCGCACCGATCGCATCCTCCAGCTCATCGATGCCTTCATGCCGGAATGCGCCTGGCTCGATGACGGCGAGACCCTGACCTATCTGCATTCGACGGTCTCGACGAAGCGGCATCGCGTCCGCGTCCCCGAAACGCCGATGTATCTCGATGCGCTGCTGGCCGATCAGCCGCTGACCGGCGGGCTCGAACCCCGGCTCGGCGATGCGCATATGCGCATCCTCACCATCGTCGGCTTCCCGACCGCGACCACGCCCGGCATCCTCGACGAGCTGAACCGGCTGGCCATTCCCTATCGCTGGTCGACGCGCGCCGTCCTCCTCGACAAGACCGACGCCACCAAGCTGCTGACCAAGATCCGGCGGCAATGGTTCGCCAAGCGCAAATCGATCGCCGCCATCCTGAAGGAGGTGATGACGAACGAGGCCTCCGCCCTCGTGGACACCGATGCCTCCAACAAGGCGGCCGATGCCGACATGGCGTTGCAGGAGCTGGGCGCGGACTATGCCGGCCAAGCCTATGTGACCGCGACGATCACCGTCTGGGACGATGATCCGCGCATCGCCGCCGAGAAGCTGCGGATGGTCGAGAAGGTCATCCAGGGCCGCGACTTCACGGCGATGCCCGAGACGATCAACGCCGTGGACGCCTGGCTCGGCTCGCTGCCCGGCCATGTCTACGCCAATGTCCGCCAGCCCCCGATCAACACATTGAATCTCGCCCACATGATCCCGCTTTCGGCGGTGTGGGCGGGACCGGAACGGGACGAGCATTTTGCAGCACCCCCACTGCTGTTCGGCAAGACCGAAGGCTCGACCCCGTTCCGGCTTTCCATCCATGTCGGCGATGTCGGCCATACGCTGATCGTCGGCCCGACCGGCGCCGGCAAGTCGGTGCTGCTGGCGTTGATGGCCCTGCAGTTCCGGCGCTATCTCCAAAGCCAAGTCTTCGCCTTCGACTTCGGCGGATCGATCCGCGCCGCCGCGCTCGCCATGCGCGGCGACTGGCACGATCTCGGCGGTGGCTTGACCGAAGGCTCGGACGACAGCGTGTCGCTACAGCCGCTGGCCCGGATCAACGACGTCGCCGAACGCGCCTGGGCCTCCGACTGGCTGATCGCGATCCTGGGGCGCGAGAGCGTGCCGGTCACGCCCGAGGTGAAGGAACATCTCTGGTCGGCCCTGTCCTCGCTGGCCTCCGCACCAATCGCCGAGCGGACGTTGACGGGTCTGTCCGTCCTGCTTCAGTCGAACGACCTGAAGCAAGCGCTCCGACCCTATTGCGTCGGCGGTCCCTATGGCCGTCTGCTCGACGCCGAGGCCGAGCAACTCGGCGAAGCCAATGTTCAGGTCTTCGAGACCGAAGGGCTGATCGGCACAGGCGCGGCTGCCGCTGTGCTCGCCTATCTCTTCCACCGCATCGAGGACCGGCTCGACGGGCGGCCCACGCTGCTGATCGTCGACGAGGGTTGGCTGGCGCTGGACGATGAGGGCTTCGCCGGCCAGCTCCGCGAGTGGCTGAAGACGCTGCGCAAGAAGAACGCGAGCGTCATCTTCGCCACGCAGTCGCTGTCGGACATCGACGGGTCGGCGATCGCGCCGGCCATCATCGAAAGCTGCCAGACCCGCATCCTGCTCCCGAACGAGCGCGCCATCGAACCGCAGATCACCGCCATCTATCGGCGCTTCGGTCTCAACGATCGTCAGATCGAAATCCTCGCGCGGGCGATGCCCAAGCGCGACTATTACTGCCAGTCGCGACGCGGCAACCGGCTGTTCGAGCTGGGCCTGTCGGACGTGGCGCTGGCGCTTTGCGCCGCCTCGTCGAAGCAGCATCAGGCGCTCATCGCGACTGTCCACGCCCGCAGCGGCACGGACGGATTCCTCGCCGAATGGCTCGCGGAGAACCGGCTCGGCTGGGCAGCGGACCTCGTCGCCGATCTCACCAACGTCATTCCCCAAACCGATCCGGAGGCACGCTCATGACTCGTTCCGTTCATACTCGCTCATCCATCGCCCGCGTCGCCGCGGTTCTGCTGGCCGCGCCGATCGCGCTGTCGCCGGTACTATGGGCTCCGCCGGCGTCCGCACAGTTGATCGTGAAGGATCCCACGAACTACGTGCAGAATGTTCTGCAGGCGGCCAGGTCGCTGGAGCAGATCAACAACCAGATCAGCTCGCTTCAGAACGAGGCGACGATGCTGATCAACCAGGCCCGCAATCTCGCGAGCCTGCCCTATTCCTCGCTCCAGCAGCTCCAGCAGTCCGTCCAGCGCACGCAGCAGCTTCTCACCCAGGCGCAGCGCATCGCCTATGATGTCCAGAACATCGACCAGGCGTTCCGGACTACCTATGGCAACGCCTCCATGTCGGCGTCCGACCAGCAGCTCGTGGCGGGCGCCCGCGAGCGCTGGCAGAACACGGTCGGCGGGCTTCAGGACGCGATGCGGGTACAGGCTGGCGTCGTCGGCAATATTGATACCAATCGCACCGAGATGTCCTCGCTGATCGGCCGCAGCCAAGGGGCGACGGGCGCGCTGCAGGCGACGCAGGCCGGCAACCAGCTTCTCGCGCTGCAGGCGCAGCAACTCGCCGATCTGACCGCCGTCGTCGCGGCGAACGGCCGGGCGCAGGCGCTCTCCGAAGCCGAGCGAGCCGCGGCCGCCGAGCAAGGCCGCGAGCAGCGCCGTCGCTTCCTGACGCCCGGCAGCGGCTACCAGCCGGGCAACGCTCGCATGTTCCCGAACGGCAACTGAGGGCACGACCATGGACGGCAAGACGCTCGCCCGGCTCGGAGCCGTCGTCTTCGTCGCGGTCGCGATCACCGCGACTGCGATCGAGATGAACCGGAAAGAGGAAACGCCCGAGCCGTGGGCGTCCGGCCGGACCATCCAGACGCAGGCCGATCCGCTCCGCGACGAGTTGATCCGCTGCCAGACGCTCGGCGAAGCCGGTCCCCGCGATACCGCCTGCCTGCGAGCCTGGGCCGAGAACCGCAACCGCTTCCTCGCTCCCGGCGCCCGACCGGCCGAACGTCTACCGGAGCCACCCCCGGCGCCACGCGACAACCCCGCGTCCCCGACAGATCGCACCGATCAGCCGGCTCTGGGGCCATCCGCGCCAGTCGCTCCGCCACACCTCGAAGAGGCTCGATAGCATCATGGGCGGCACCGGCGTCATCGACCATTTCCTTGAGGTCTTCACCCGCTACATCGACAGCGGGTTCGGCCTGCTCAGCGGCGAAGTCGCCTTCATCGCCACCACGTTGATCGTCATCGACGTGACGCTCGCGGCGCTGTTCTGGTCCTGGGGCGCCGACGACGACATCCTGGCGCGCCTGGTGAAGAAGACCCTCTTTGTCGGCGTCTTCGCCTACATTATCGGCAACTGGAACAACCTCGCCCGCATCGTCTTCGAGAGCTTCGCCGGCTTGGGCCTGAAGGCCAGCGGCACGGGCTTTACGACCGCCGATCTGCTGCGGCCCGGTAAGGTGGCGCAGACCGGCCTCGACGCCGGACGTCCGCTTCTGGAATCCATCTCAGGCCTGATGGGCTACTGGTCGTTCTTCGAGAATTTCATCCAGATCGCCTGCATGTTCCTCGCCTGGGCGCTGGTGTTGCTCGCCTTCTTCATCCTGGCCATCCAGCTTTTCGTCACGCTGATCGAATTCAAGCTGACGACGCTCGCCGGATTCGTCCTCATTCCGTTCGGCCTGTTCGGCAAGTCCGCCTTCATGGCCGAGCGAGTGCTTGGCAACGTCATCTCGTCCGGCATCAAGGTCTTGGTCCTCGCCGTCATCATCGGCATCGGCTCGACGCTGTTCTCCGAATTCACTGCCGGCTTCGGCGGCGCAACCCCATCCATCGACGAGGCCATGGCCATCGTCCTGGCCGCCCTGTCGCTCCTCGGCCTCGGCATCTTCGGCCCCGGCATCGCCAGCGGCATCGTCTCTGGCGGCCCCCAGCTCAGCGCCGGCGCCGCGGTCGGCACGGGTATGGCGGCAGGCGGCATGGTCGCCGCCGGTGTTGGCGCTGTCGGTGCGGTCGCCTCCGGTGGCGCGGCGCTGGCCGGTGGCGCGGCGGCCGCGGCGCGCGGTGGAGCCGCCGTCGCAGGCGGCGCCTCGACCGCCTATAGCCTGGGCTCCGCCGGGCAATCTGGCGCTGCGGGCGTGGCGTCCGGCCTTGGCGGCGTCGCCCGCGCCGGCGGGAGCGCAGCGGTCTCGCCGCTGCGGCGTGCCGCCTCACGCGCCGCCGATAGCATGCGCTCGAGCTTCAATGCCGGCGGGAAGGCCGCGTTTGAAGCCACTGGTGGCTCCTCGACGATGGGATCGGTCGGTGGTGACGCAGCCGGCGACGGTGGCGGCTCGGCCGCGCCGGCAGCCCCAAGCGGGCCGCCCGCATGGGCGCAGCGCATGCGCCGCTCCCAACGCATGACCCATGCCGTCCAGGCGACTGCCCACGCCGTGCGCTCCGGCGACGCCCATGGCGGCGGCTCTTCCGTCAATCTCTCCGAAGGCGACCGCTGATGTTTAAACGACCCTCCACCCACTATGGCAAAGCCCCCGAACCCGAAACGCCATATCAGCGCGCCGCACAGGTATGGGACGAACGCATCGGCGCGTCGCGCGTCCAGGCGAAGAACTGGCGGACGATGGCGTTCGGCTCGCTTATCCTCTCGGCCGGCTTCGCCGCCGCTCTGGTCTGGCAGTCGGCGCGGGGCACGATTGTGCCGTGGGTGGTGCAGGTCGACCGGCTCGGCCAGGCGCAGGCCGTGGCGCCAGCTGTCGCCGACTATCGTGCGACCGATCCGCAGATCGCCTTCCACCTGGCGCGCTTCATCGAGCAGGTCCGCTCGATCCCCGCCGACGCCATCATCGTCCGGCAAAACTGGCTGCGCGCCTACGACTTCACGACCGATCGCGGCGCCATGGCGCTCAACGACTATGCCCGCGCCAACGACCCGTTCACGAAGGTCGGCCGCCAGCAGGTCGCCGTGGATGTCTCCAGCGTCATTCGTGCATCGCCCGACAGCTTCCGCGTCGCCTGGGTCGAGCGCCGCTATGAAAACGGCCAACTCGCCGAGACCACCCGCTGGACCGCGATCCTGACGATCGTCGTCCAGATTCCACGCAACGCCGACCGGCTCAGGGCGAACCCGCTCGGCATCTACGTCAACGCCATCAACTGGTCACGGGAGCTTGGGCAATGAAGCCGTCTTTCCGTAAAGCCGGAAACCCGGCTTCACACACATCCGTAGTCTCGGCTTTCCGCAGAGCCGGATTCCCCATGGTCCTGCTGGCGACAACCGCGCTGGCAGGCTGCGCCACCAGCACACCGCCTCCCGAAATCTCCTATGACAATGCGGCTCCGGCCGTGCAGACCGTCGATCCGCCGGGGCCGGTCACCGTGGTCGAGATACCGCGGCCGCTTCCGCTGCCTGGACAATTGCAGCACGTTGAGCCGTCTCGATCGACACCGGAGCCGACCGACCCAACGGCGCGCGTCAACCAGGCAAACGCCGCAGCGCGCATACAGCCCGTGCGCAACGGTTTTATCAACTCGATGCAGGTCTACCCCTTCACGCAAGGCGCGCTCTATCAGGTCTACACCGCCGTCGGGCAGATCACGGACATCGCATTGCAGCCGGGCGAGCAGTTGGTCGGATCGGGCCCGGTCGCCGCTGGTGACACAGTGCGCTGGATCATTGGCGACACGCAGAGCGGCGCCGGGCCGACGCTTCAGGTCCATATCCTGGTGAAGCCGACCCGGCCGGACCTGATGACCAACCTCGTCATCAACACTAACCTGCGCACCTATCACATGGAGCTGCGCTCGACCGAGCGGACCTATATGGCCTCGGTCTCCTGGCAGTATCCGCAGGACCAGCTTATCGCGCTGCGCCGTCAAAACAGCCAAGCCGAAGCTGCGCAGCCGGTCGCATCCGGCGTCGACCTCGCCAACGTCAATTTCCGCTACGCAATCGACGGCGACCGCGCGCCGTGGCGGCCGCTGCGCGCCTTCGACGACGGCCGCCAAGTCTTCATCGAATTCCCGCGAGGGATCGGCCAGGGAGAGATGCCGCCACTGTTCTTGGTCGGTCCCGAGGGCAACACCTCGGAGCTGGTCAACTACCGCGTCCGCGGCCACCACATGATCGTCGATCGGCTTTTCGCCGCCGCCGAGCTGCGCTTCGGCTCCGGCGATCGCCAAAGGCGTGTTCGCATCGTGCGTACCGATGGGAGGCCGGCATCGTGAGCGAGAGCGAGTCCCGGAAAGAGGAAGGGCCGGACGACGAGACCCAGCCGCTGACCGGCGAGGCCGCCGGGCCGGCGCCGATGCGGCTGCGCGCGGAGCCGCCGCGCGTCACCCGCCTGTCGCGCAAGGTGCTGGCAGGTCTCGGCCTGGTCGCCAGCGTCGGGATCGGCGGTGCGCTCATCTATGCGCTTCAGACCCGCGATGCCGGTCGGCCGAATGAGGAACTCTACTCCACCGAGAACCGCACAACGGCAGACGGGATTGCCGGCCTGCCGCGCGATTATAGCGGCGTGCCGCAGCTCGGTCCGCCGCTTCCCGGCGACCTCGGTCGCCCGATCCTCGGAGCGCAGAATCGTGGCCAGCCCGTGCCGACACCCGGCATGGCCACCCCAAACCCAGGTCTCAGCCCGGAAGAGCAGCGCCGCATTCAGGAACTGGAGGCGTCACGCACGGCCCGGCTGTTCGCGAGCACCGAAACCCGGACGTCCGCTGCGACGCCGTCCCAGGCGACGCCCGGCGCGCAAGCTATACCCGATCTCACCAGCCTTGGCCTGGCTCCGCCACCCGCGACGCCGACGGCGCAGGATCGGCAGAACGCCTTCCTCAATGCCGCAGCAGATCGAAGGACTGTGGCGCCCGATCGCGTCGCCGCGCCGGCTTCGCCGAACATCCTTCAGGCAGGTGCCGTGATTTCGGCCGCACTGATTACGGGGATCCGCTCAGATCTCCCCGGCCAGATCACGGCCCAGGTGACCGAGAATATCTATGACAGCCCGACCGGTCGCATCCTGCTCGTACCGCAGGGCACGCGCGTCATCGGGCAGTACGACAACAATGTGCAGTTCGGGCAGAGTCGCGTGCTGTTGGTCTGGAACCGGCTGATCCTGCCGAATGGCCGATCTATCGTCCTTGAGCGTCAACCGGGCGCCGACGCCGAGGGCTATGCCGGTCTGCAGGACGGCGTCGACTATCACTGGTGGGACCTCGCAAAGGCTGCCGGTCTTTCAACGCTGCTCAGCGTAGGCGCCGAGCTTGCGACCAACGACGATGACCGCCTGATCAGCGCAATCCGCAACGGCGGGCAGGATACGATCAATGACGCCGGGCAGCAGATCGTGCGCCGCCAGCTCAACGTCGCGCCGACGCTCAACATCCGGCCGGGGTTTCCCGTTCGCGTGATTGTAACGCGCGATCTCGTCCTCGAGCCGTACGGAGGCTGAAAATGACAAAGCTGAAGCTTGGCGCACTTGTTGACGAAAAGCCGGTGAAAGTGACGATCGAGATCCCGGCGACGCTTCACCGGGAGTTGGTGCAGTACGCCCAGGTCTTAGCGCGCGAACAAAACAGGCCGATCGACGATCCGACGAAGCTTATCGTTCCGATGGTCGAGCGCTTCATCGCAACGGACCGCGGCTTCTGGCGAGCGAAGCGCATGTCATCCTGATGGACAAGATCCATTCCCTCCAAGCTCCTCTGAATCAATGAGGAACTGCTTTGCTGGATCAAATCGGTCGAGCCGACCGGCCTGCAGGGCAGCGCAAAGCTCCAGTAATTTCTTCAATGCTGGATTGTGATTACCTTCGGCCCACACGACGCTCGACGAAATCTGTTCTGACGCGTCTCCAACAGGCACGAAGACGACACCCTGATAGGTGGTCGTGACAGCGGAACGAGTTGTAAGGGTCAGCCCAAACCCTTTCGACACCATATTTAGTAGGTTTTCGCGCCCGACCTTTTGCAAGAGAATCTTTGGTCGAAAGCCCATCGCGGATAGGTGCCTGACCAAGTAATCTTCTATCTCAGGCCCTGGTCCATCCGCGCCTACGAGAAAGGTTTCTTCTCGTACGTCTTCCCACTTCACTGCGCCTGCGGTAGCCAGCGCGTGCTTCGACGGCAACGCGATTACGATGTCATCGTGCCACAACAAGCGAGTACGGCACCCTGGGAGTTGCGGGACGCCGGAAATGAAGGCGGCATCGAGCCGACCCGCAAGGACGCCCGCAGCGATCGACTGAGATGCGGCCTCCTCCAACTTCACTTCCACGCTCGGAAAGCGCGCTCGATAGGCACCCAGCAGATCGCTCAGGAATCCCCCAGCGAATGAGATCGTGAGTCCGAGGCGCAGTTCGCCAAAATGCCCGCGTTGGACGAGCGCCAAATCGCTGATTGCCTGATGTAAATGTCCCGCGCCAACTTTTGCGTCCTGGAGAAAGCGCTCACCAGCATAGGTGAGGCGCGTCCCCGATCGACTCCGTTCAAACAAGGGGACGCCAAGTCGAGCTTCCAAAAGCTGGACCCGCCGGCTGACCGTCGACTGGGATAGATTCAGCGCATCCGCCGCGCGCCGGAAGCTACCGTGCTCAGCAACGAGAATGGCGTATTGAAGGTGACGGAGATCGAGAGCCAGGTCTGGCACGGCAGACCTTCACGTTCGCGGTTGGTCATTGGACGAGCGCAGGTGACGTTGGTCGGCTAGGACGCTCCACCGGCTTCGGCCGTTCCACCAACTATTTTTCGGGGCCCCCGACGCGAGTTCCATCATGGGCGAGCGCCGCTTCAGCGCCAGAGTCCAATGATCACACCGCTAATCAGCAACGCGCCGAGATATCCGCCGGCTGTTATCGCAGTGAAAGAAATTGGATAGGCTTGGAAGGCGTGCATCGGGACCAAAATCGATGCCACGAACCCGATCCAGGCAATGCTTGCGATCTGGAGACCGCCTTTCACCGTCGCCTGTCCGAGACGGTGCATCAACCAACCCAGCACAAGCGCCATAACGAAAAATCCGACGAGTTGTAGCGCAGACGCCATCACCATCGATGGTCCATGATTCAGTTGGGCCTGCGTCTTCCCAAGACCAGCTAGGTAGGTTCGGCGAAATAAGATCGTGAACCACACAAAGTTCAGGCTGAACGCACCAATGGTTGCGGCGGCCAAAGCGAGGACATTTACCGAGGCGATTTGCACTGCTTCCTCCAACATCGTTGCGCTCCACGCCGCTCTTATCCGCGCGCTGCGAAGCTCGCCGGGCATACTTGACGGCGCCGCCATCACTATATAGAAACCATCTGGTTGTGCAACCACACGGTTTCATTCAATGGATCATCTTTCGCAGACGCTTGCCGCCCTCGCCGATCCGACGCGCCGCGCAATTCTCGCCCGGCTTAGCGAAGGGGACGCATCCGTCGTTGAACTCGCGTCACCGTTTGCAATGACTCCACAAGCCATCTCGAAGCATGTGAGCGTCCTCGAACGAGCTGGCCTGATCTCCCGGCGGCGGGAATCCCAGCGAAACCTTAGTCATCTGGAAGCAGCACCGCTGCGCGTGGTGGACGATTGGTTAGCCACCTACCGGCGCATTTGGGATCAGCGGTTGGACAACATCGAGGATGTTCTCGCCCGGATCAAAAAAGGCGATCTTGATGACCCCAGGAAATAGCCTCGCCACAGAGGGACACATCGGCAACCCGGTTCTGAAAAATGCAGAATCCTCGGACCCGCGGCGCGTACGAAAGGTGGTCGCCTACCTCCTTTCATCCATTGATGGCGTGTTAGAAGGCCCGGGCGACTGGGTGTTCGACTGCTTCGATGATGAGATGTCCGAGCACCTCCGCCAGATCATCGCCAGTCAAGATGCAGTCGTGCTTGGCCGGGCCACGTACGATGCCTGGGTTCAGACATGGCCTCACTCTACACGCGAACCCTTCGCAAGCTTTATCAACGGGACGCACAAATATGTTGCGTCATCGACGTTGGATGTCGCTCGCTGGAATGCATCTACAGTGATGCAGGATGCTCTTGAAGGCATCGCTGCGCTTAAGTCGATGCCGGGGGGAGACATTGGCATTCATGGAAGCCTGCGTCTCGTACGCGCACTTCTACCACGCGACCTCGTCGATGAACTGATCATTGTGTTCCTGCCTGTGCTGGTGGGTTCCGGCCGAAGGCTGTTTGGGCGCGATGACGCGCTACAGCGATTAAATTTGATCGACCAGCATCGTACCCGCCGCGGCGTGATTGTGTGCCGATATCAAGTCCGGCCCGCGGGAGTGGAGGCGCGCGAAGCCGCGCACTCAAGGAGATCGCGGAGGCGAAATTGATCAAGCAAGCACCAACGTCGCTCTCCACGATCACATTGAACCGGGTCTTTGACGCGCCGGCCGATCTTGTCTTTAGAGTTTGGACTGAGCCCAAGCTGGTTGCCCTCTGGTGGGGCGTAGAGGGAGCAACCAATCCAGTATGTGAGATGGACGTCCGGCCTGGCGGCCGATGGCGGATCGATATGCGGACCCCAAGCGGGAAGATTTATCGCAACCAGGGTGTGTTCCTTGAGGTCGTGGAGAATAAGCGCCTCGTCTATTCTGACATTCCCGACCCTGAGATGCCGGAATGGCAGGGCGTGCCGCCTGCGCCGCGGTTGCACACGGTCACTTTTGATTGGCGCGGTGAGGAAACCTACGTGTCTCTCGAGGTGCAGATGGCGTCAGAGGCCGACCGCAATCGGATGATCGCGTTCGGGATGCCAGACGGGCTGAAGCAAGGTTTTGACCGCCTCACTGCATTGCTCAACGATTTTCGCCGGCAAGGACGCGCGGCGCTGAACGCCTCGGAATCCCCTTAGTCCGCCATACACCACGGTCGGCGAGGCGAAAAAGCCACTGACCTGCATAACGATCGTAAGGAACGACGATAATGCGTATCGAGAGAAAGAACCCACCCACAAAAGCGACATCCCTCGACGGGACGACCATTGCCTATGACTCCGTGGGCAATGGTCCCCCGCTGGTTATCGTCGTCGGGGCGTTTAATGACCGCTCGACTGGCGCGCCGCTTGCCGATGCGCTGGCTAGTCGATTTACAGTGTACACCTACGACCGTCGCGGCCGTGGCGAAAGCGGCGATTCACCTCCCTACGCGATCGATCGCGAGATCGAAGATCTAGCGTCGATCGTCGAAGCTGCCGGAGGGACTGCTTCCGTGTTCGGCTTCTCTTCGGGCGCGGTGCTGGCGCTCAGGGCATCGGTAACGGAGATTTCGATCGATAAGCTCGTGCTCTTCGGAGCGCCGATCGTGACCGACGACAGCCGTCCCGCCGTGCCCGTTGATATCGCGCAACGCGTTAAGGCGCTTGTCGAGCAAGGCAAGCGCGGAGATGCCGTCGAGCTATTCCAACTTGAGGCGATAGGTATGCCACCGCAGATCGTCGAAAGGATGCGGCATGCGCCGTTCCGACCTGGCCTTGAAGCGGTCGCCCATACGCTTTTCAACGACTTAACAATTATTGCAGGGAGCCCAAATCCTCTCGATCTGCTTGGGTCCGTCGCAATGCCCACGCTCGTAATCGACGGCGGCGATGGACCGCCTTGGATCGGACACACAGCACGCGTGATCGCCGAGCTGCTGCCGGACGGAAAACACGTCTCGATATCTGGGCTCACCCAGGACATGCGGCCTGAGCTTCTGGTTGGCCCCACAACTGACTTTCTGTTGGCAGGTTGACGCTCGCACGGCCGCTTCCCCGGTCGCGAACTAAATTCACGGACGGAGCCCCTTCGATCCAGATCCCTCTCCGCCTAACTCTCCGGGAGATAATATGCTTCTAGCCGATGCAATCGCAGCCATACCGCCTTCTGGAACCGCAGAATTGCTCGGCCAGAAGCTCCTTGCATATGACGCCGCGTCAACGCGAGCGCGCGTTGCGTTTACCGGCCGCCCGGAATTCTTGAACCCAGCCGGATACATCCAAGGCGGCTTCCTGACCGCGATGATGGACGACACGATGGGCCCGTCGATCTGGCTGGCGACGGAGGGGAAGGTTTTTCCGGTCACGATCGATTTCTCAGTATCATTTCTCGGGGCTGCCAGCGTTGGCCAGTTGATCGGCGAGGCGCGCGTTGTGCAACTCGGCAAGACTATCGCCTTTCTTGAAGCTCAACTCGCTGACGGCGACGGTCGACTCGTCGCACGGGCCACCGCCAGCGTCAGGCTGGTACAACCTGACGGCGTGAGGCCGCGTGATGCGTAGCCCGATGAGTTGTGGCAAAGCCGCAATGCCGAGCCTAGCCGCTACGCCGGTTGCCGAACGCGTTCCACTGCTCGATCGACGAACCTTAATTCTCGCTGGCAGCGCGTTACTGGCCGGCTGCGACTCCCAGGAGACCAAGATGGCCAACGATAAGCTGAAGCCCGGACCTCCCGAGCACTTCACGTCCAAAGACGGGACGCCGATCGCATTTGAGCGGTGGGGATCGGGGCCAGCCGTCGTGCTGGTCGACGGAGCATTTTGCTCGCGAAGGTTCGGTCCTACGGACAAGCTTGCACCGTTGCTTGCCCAGCACTTTACCGTATTCGCGTATGACCGTCGCGGTCGAGGCGATAGCGGAGACGTCGCCCCTTATTCGATCTCTCGCGAGATTGAAGATCTAGCAGCGCTTATAGCGATCGCCGGCGGGTCGGCTAGGGTGTTCGGCATGTCATCCGGCGCCGTTTTGGCTCTTGAAGCGGCAGCGAGCGGCGTGCCGATGGACAAGCTGTCGCTCTACGAGGCACCCTATCTCGTAAATGCAACAACGCCACGCGCACCTGCTGACTACGCGGAGCAGCTTCAGGCGATGCTCGATGCTGACGATCGAGGCAGCGCGGTGAAGTTTTACATGACCGAAGTGATGCAGATGCCGCGGCTCATCGTGGCCATCATGCCGCTCACTCCAAACTGGAAACAACTCAAGGCGTCAGCGCCATCGCTGCTTCACGAAGCAACATTGATGGGCGATTTCCACCTCCCGCGCGAGCGCTTTGCTCAGATATCGGTGCCGACCCTGGCGCTGGCGGGGAGCAAGGGACCCGAACTAATGCGGGAGGCCGCAACCGCTTTGGCGTCGGCCCTCCCAAGCGCGACCAGCAAAGTTTTAAGCGGCCAGTCTCACGACGTATCGATGCCGGTCTTGGCTCCTGTGCTGGAAGCCTTTTTTTCAACATGACTGGCGACGGTTCGAACAAGAGCCGAAAGGTCGGCCGACGCTCCCAGACGACACTTGCCCGTTGAGACCACCCGTCCGATTTACACGCTATATCCCGATATTACCGCACACGTTCGCGCGCGGGCTTCAAAGCGGAGGATCTATCGCCTTCTATCTCCACAAGAGCAAAGAAGTGGAGATACGGTATGAGTGCTGCCCCGCATGTCGCCCGCAGAACAATTCGCCGGCAGCAGTTGCGAGAGATCGTGCCGCTTGCCGACAGCACGATCTACGACATGGAGCAGCGGGGAGAATTCCCGCAACGCTTCTATCTCACCTCGCGCTGCGTCGTCTGGGACTTGGCAGAGGTGGAAGCCTGGCTCGATGCTCGGCGCCATGCCTCTCGCGCAAATGCAATCAAACGTGCTCCAAGCCCTGACGTGAGGCTGCGCCGTTCGCGGCCCGTCAAACACTAGGCTCCAACTCAAGCAACTCCATCGTGGCCGGGAGCAGCGTCGGACGGTACTTCTGACCCAAAACCCAGGCATCCAACATATGGGACCACTCCTGCATCATATGGCGGCGTTGATGCTCGTACTCCGCCTTGTTATAGACGCCACGCGAGGATCTTCCGTCCTCATGCGCCAAGCACTTCTCGATCCAGTCGCTATTGAAGCCCAGCTCATTCAGCAGCGTAGAACCTGTGCGTCGTAGGTCATGGACAGTGAACGGTTCGAGCGGCAGCCCCTCTTTTTTCGCTCTGACGACGACCGCTGTCGTTATCCGATTGAATGTCGCCCGCGACATCGGTGCGTCAGCGTCGTATCGCGAAGGAAGGACGTAGCGCGAGTTACCCGCGCAAGTTTTCAGCGCGATGAAGATGTCCACCGCCTGCTCCGACAGATAGACGTTGTGTGCCTTCGACCGCTTCATTCGCTCTTTTGGGATCGACCAGACGGCGTTCTCGAAATCGACCTCATCCCACGTCGCGTCCTGCAGTTCGCTTTTCCTCACCATCGTCAGAAGGAAGAGTTTCATTCCCAACCGTATAGTCGGCAGGGTCGGCACATGCTCGAGCTGACCGAGCATGACGCGAATCTCCGCGGGGGAAAGCGAACGGTCCTTTGGGACGAAGGTTGCGATCGACGCGGGCCCAACTTCATCCGCCGGATTGGCGACCTTCTCGCCATGCAGGATGGCGAACGCAAAGATCAGCTTCACGATATCCCGCACATGGACGGCCGTGGCTGGAGCGCCGCGCTCCTTCACCTTCCCGCACATCATCCGGAGATCGTCCGGCGTGATCTCGGTCAGAAGCCTGTTTCGAAACGTCGGCAAGATGTCGCGCTCATAGATCGAGCGCCGCATGGCGCGTGTGCTCTCGGCCATGCGCGACTGCTGGAACCATTTTTCGCCGAACTCGCCGAACCGCTTCGCCTCCTTCAGTCGCCGCTTGTCATGCTGCTTCTCCTGGGCCGGAGACCGCCCCTCTGAAATGGCGCGCTTGGCATCGATCAGCCTTTCCCGAGCGCGGGCTAGCGAAAGGCCTTCTGGCCCGTACCGACCGAGCGTTAGCGTCTCGCGGCGGCCGTTTAGGCGGTAGTCGTACCGGAACACGATCGCACCCGATGGCTGCACCACGACGTACATACCGTCACGATCGCTCACCTTGTACAATTTCTTCTGTGATCTCAGCGCCTTAATCGCTGTGTCCTTAAGCATGGGAGCCTCCAAAACCGTACAAAAACTCAAGAGAGGCGCCGATTATACCGTCAGACCAAAACAGGCATTGCTGAAGGCGTAATTTCCGTTTTAAATCAGGTCGTTAATGCCCAAAAAAATACCGTCAGCAGCTCTCATAGCCCTGACGGTATAGCGAAATTCCCAATCGAACAAGTTCCCCGATACCGTCCGCTATACCGTCAAATCAGAGCGCTGCCCCTCGATAGATGGCGATAGACGCAGGAACTATTATCTTTGGTTTTCAACGCGTTATAGCGTACAAGAGCGTACAATCGGATACTGCCGGAGTGGCAAAAATCATTCCCACTCGATGGTGCCCGGCGGCTTCGACGTTACGTCGTAGACCACGCGGTTGACGCCCTTCACCTCGTTGATGATGCGGGTGGCGGTGCGGCCGAGGAAGGTCATGTCGAAGGGGTAGAAGTCGGCGGTCATGCCGTCGACGGAGGTGACGGCGCGCAGGGCCAGGACGTGGTCGTAGGTGCGGCCGTCGCCCATCACGCCCACGGTGCGCACGGGCAGGAGCACGGCGAAGGCCTGCCAGATCACGTCGTAGAGGCCAGCGTAGCGGATCTCTTCCAGATAGATGGCGTCCGCCTTGCGCAGGATGTCGAGCTTCTCTTGCGTCACCGCGCCGGGGCAGCGGATGGCGAGGCCGGGGCCGGGGAAGGGGTGGCGGCCGACGAAGCTCTCGGGCAGGCCGAGCTCGCGGCCGAGTGCGCGCACCTCGTCCTTGAATAGGTCGCGCAGGGGCTCCACCAGCTTCATGTTCATGCGGTCGGGCAGGCCGCCCACATTGTGGTGGCTCTTGATGGTGACGGAAGGCCCGCCGGCGAAGGAGACGCTCTCGATCACGTCCGGATAGAGCGTGCCCTGGGCGAGAAAGTCGGCGCCGCCGACCTTCTTGGCCTCGGCGTCGAACACGTCGATGAAGAGGCGGCCGATGGTCTTGCGCTTCACCTCGGGGTCCTCGACGCCCTCCAGCTCCTTCAGGAACAGCTCGGCGGCGTCCACATGGACGAGGGGGATGTTGTAGTGGCCGCGGAAGAGGGAGACCACCTCGTCCGCCTCGGCCTGGCGCATCAGGCCATGGTCCACGAACACGCAGGTGAGCTGGTCGCCGATGGCCTCGTGGATGAGCACTGCCGCGACGGAGGAATCCACCCCGCCCGAGAGGCCGCAGATGACCCGGCCCGTTCCCACCTGCTCGCGGATGCGGGCGATGGCGCGCTCGCGGAAGGCGCCCATGGTCCAGGTGCCTTCGAGGCCCGCCACCTTGCGCACGAAATTGGAAAGAAGGCGCGCGCCGTCCGGCGTATGCACCACCTCGGGGTGGAACTGCACGCCGTAATAATTGCGCGACACGTCGGCGATGGCGGCGAAGGGGGCGTTCTCGGAGGTGGCCACCACCTCGAAGCCCTCGGGCAGGCGGGTCACGCGGTCGCCGTGGCTCATCCACACGGTGTGGCGCTCACCGGGGCGCCAGACGCCGTCGAACAGGGGCACGGACTTGTGAACCGTCACCTCGGCGCGGCCGAACTCGCGATGGTGGCCCGCCTCCACCGCACCGCCGAGCTGCGCCGCCATGCACTGCTCGCCATAGCAGATGCCCAGCACCGGCACGCCCGCCCCGAACGCCGCGTCCGGCGCCTTGGGGCTCTGCCCCTCGATCACCGAGGCAGGACCGCCGGAGAGGATGATGGCCTTGGGCTTGAGGCGCGCGATGGCCTCCTCCGCCTTCTGGAACGGCACCACCTCGGAATAGACCCCGTCCTCGCGCACCCGCCGGGCGATGAGCTGCGTCACCTGGCTGCCGAAATCGATGATGAGGACGGTGTCCTGGGAGGTGGCGGGCGCGGCGGTCATGGGCAAGCCTTGGGCGAGAGGGCGGTTTCGGCCCCTCCTTTAGCCGCAAAGCGACGATTCCAAAAGTCAAGCGCCGCGCAGGGCTCCTCTGCGTCGCTCGGGTCACGGGCGCGGACAATCTCGCCTTTGACCGTTCACCCAAATCTGATCCCGCGTATCGGCCTTGAGGAGCCGATAGGACTCAACCTCGAAACACTCTCCAGCACGCAAAATTCCGTTCACCTTCGACCAATCAGCCGGGCCGGGGCGAACATACACCTGCCATCGCGCTCGCAGGACGCTTCCTTTGGAAGGGGGGGCGATGATGGGTTTGCCGTCTGCCTGATCGAAATTGACATCTTTGAATGCGCCGGTACCCAGCACTCCGACGGCTGCCCACCCGGATAGGCTCGTTTGGTCGGGCAGGGGGGTGGTGGGCTGGGAGGACAGAGGGGCGGTCTCTTGTCCGATCAGAGACGTAATTTGCCTAAATAGGTCATTTCTGTCGACGTTGCATGATTTAGGTATCATCTTTATTTGGTAAGATATCACGTCAACGTTTATTTTCTTGCTTCCTTCAATTTTCAATAAGTTATTAACCATCGAATTGCATTGAACTTCGAGGTCGGAATTGTTCTTTTTAAAAGTTAGATAGGCTCCGATCAGCCCAATTGCCGCTGCGATCACAATCTTGGAAATGACGTCAGAAGCCGGCACCCATTTCTCAAGCGGGCGGAGGGTTTTTTCATCGGCCATGAACGTCGCGCCCCAATCGAGAATGGGGTTAGAATGTGATTGCTAATATAAATAATGCAACTAAAAGTTTTATGACTTTATCTCGATACCCTCCACCCTGAACCTCAAATCCGCGCCCAGTACGGCTCGCAGCCGGCGGGGGCGTTGATGGCGGCTGTGCCGTGGCGGCGCTTCAGCTCGGCGCAGCCGAATTCGCGGGCTTTCTCCGGGAGGCGGGAATTGATGGCGGTGCCGATCTCGTCATAGGGCTCGCCGGAGGCGTAGACATAATAGGCCCAGTAGCCGCCGACGAGGACGACCACGAGGAGCAGCAGGCGGATGAGACCCATGGCCTGTCCTTTCAGCGCAGTGGCATTCGCGCGGACAACGCTCCGCTTGCGCTGAAAGTTCAATCGAGTCCGACAGGGGCCCCGTGCGGCCTCACCCCGCCCGCTTCATCACGCTCACGAAGAACCCGTCCGTGCCGGTGCGGCGCGGGCTCATTAGCAGGCCTTCGCGGCTGGTCAGCGCGGCTTCCGCCAGCGCCGGGCCGGAGGCGCCGAGCGCGAGGACGTTCTCTGTGGGCGAGACGGGGGAGAAGTCCTCGCGCTTGTTGAGGAGTGCGCGCACCTGGGCGCCGTTCTCCTCGTCCAGGAGCGAGCAGGTGACGTAGGCGAGCCGGCCGCCGGGGCGGACATAATGGGCAGCCTGTTCCAGGATCTTCGCCTGCTCGGCGGTACGCTGGGCGAGGGCGCCGGGGCGCACGCGCCATTTGGCGTCGGGGTTGCGCCGCCATGTGCCGGTGCCGGTGCAGGGGGCGTCCACGAGGACGAGGTCCATCTTGCCTTCGAGGTCGTGCAGCACGTCTTCGGCGCCGCGTGGGCTCCTCACCTGCACATTGCGCACGCCGGCACGGGCGAGGCGCTCGTGCATGGGCTTCAGGCGGCGGATGTCGCTGTCATGGGCGTAGATCTGGCCCTTGTTGTCCATCAGCGCCGCGAATTCCAGCGTCTTGCCGCCGGCACCGGCGCACAAATCCAGCACCTGCCCGCCGGGAACGGGGCGGGCGAGGATGGCGGCGAGCTGCGAGCCCTCGTCCTGTACCTCCACCTCGCCGCGCAGGAAGGCGGGCTCGGCCGAGACGGGAGGCGCCTTGCCCTCGGAATCGAGCTTGATGCGCAGGGCCAGCGGAGAGAAGCGGCAGGACTCCGGGTGAAGGTGGGAGAGTTCCGCCTTCACCGCGTCGGGCTCGCCCTTCAGCGTGTTGATGCGCAGATCCAGTGGAGCGCGGGCAGCGAGCGCCGCGCCTTCCTCGACCACGCTCTCGCCGAACACGTGCCGCAGCGAGGCATGCAGCCACTGGGGATAGTCGCCACGCACGAAGGGTGGGGCGCCCTCGAGGCTCGGATCGGCGAGGCGGGCGCGCTCGGCCTCGGAGAGCGGCGCGGGGGCGAAGCGGGCCCCGTCGGCCAGTGCCGCGATGGCGTCCACCGAAAGGCCGCGCATGAGCGCGAGCATGCCGAGCACAAGGGCGCGCGGCTCCTCCGATCCCATCACATGGGCGGCCGAGGCGCGCCGGCGCAGGGTGTCGTAGAGGATGCCGGCGATGGCCGCGCGGTCGCCCGATCCGGCGAAGCGGTGGGAGAGGCCCCAGTCCTTCAGCGCATCGGCGGCGGGGCGGCGGCGCGCGGAGAGGTCGGCGAGGATCTCGATGGCGGCGGAAAGGCGGGCGGCAGGGGTCACGGTGGCTCTTCTATTGTCGGGTCAGGCCTGCGGCGCGGTGGGGGCGAGCCCTTCCGCGGTCAGCTGCCGGGCGAACTGGTCCAGCGCGAGGGCCAGCTTCTCGTCGATGATGTGGAGATATTCGGTCCAGTCGGCATAGCCGGTCAGCTCGGCCTTGCCGTCGCTGATGCCGCGCAGACCGAGGAGGGGCACGCCGTGGCGGCGGGCGGCGCGCAGCACGGCGAAGGTTTCCATGTCCACCATGTCCTCGGGAATGGCGTCATAGGCCGCGCCCGAGATGATGGCGCCGCCGGTGGAGAGGGAAGCCTCCGGCACGCCGGCGATGCGGTGGGGCAGCTCGATCACCACCGGCTCGTCGAGAAAGGGGGTCTTGCCGCGCTCGAAGCCCAGCGCCGAGGCGTCCATGTCGCGATAGGCGACGCGGGCGACCTGATAGACCTCGGCATGGTCCAGCCGCCGCGAGCCGGCCGAACCCAGCGTCACCACCAGGTCCGGGTGGCGGCCCTGATGGTGCAGGATGGCGAGCGCCCGCGCCGTCTCCACCGCCGCTTCCACCGGCCCGACGCCGGTGATCAGCGGGTCGATGCGGGCCTTGAGGTGCTCTCCGTATTCCTGGCTGGTCGCCATGACGAAGAGGACGTCATGGCCGCCGAAGGCGAGGACGTGGCGGGCGGGATCGGTCATCGCAAGTTCCAGTGCGAGCACCCCTGCGGGCGCCCCGGGCGCAAGGACGAGACTCCTCGGACGCCACGGCGCGCCTGTCAACCGCCACGCTGTCAGATGGCGAGGAGGATGGCGAACGCGAACAGCACCCACATGAGCGTGAGCACCGCAAGGCTCGCAAGGTCGAGGCTGACGCCGCCGATGCCGCGCTCGGCCCGCAGCTTGGGGGAGAGTATCTGGGGGAAAGCGGAGGCAAGGCGCAGCAGCACGAAAATCCAGGCCAGCACCACGAAGGCCACATCCGCCTTGCGGGTGAACAGGGCGAGGGCGGTGAGCGTGTAGAAAAGCACGGCGGCGAGGCCGGCGCGCAGTCCGTCCGCCGTCACCTCGGTGGAGCGCACCGCGCGCAGCAGCACGGCCAGCACGAGTGCCACATGCACGAAAAGCGGGAGAAGGATCATCTGAACGGTCATGAATGCCTCCGGGGAGCGCGACCTGGCATCGTATTCGCCAAGCGCGAGCGCTGCCACAGGCGGAACCGCCGGCGCGTCCGTTCGTTCCCTCGCCGCAGTCTTTGCCGTGGGGGGCTCTCTCTGAAGGGAATCCCGGCGGGCGAATGCATCGGCGCGCGGCGTCCCGTCCTGGCACGGCCACGCGGCCGCGCGGAGGCGTCGCACATGAGCCATCAGCAGGATATCCGGGAGTTGCGCCGCAAGGTCGAATCCGGCCGCGCCCCGCGCCCCTTCTTCACCCGCGTGTCGCAGGCGGTCTCGCGCTATGCCGGAAAGCCCGTCACCTTCATCATCGCCGTTCTGGTGCTGGTGGTCTGGGGGCTCACGGGGCCGATCTTCGGCTTCAACGATACCTGGCAGCTGGTCATCAACACCTCCACCAGCATCGTCACCTTCCTCATGGTGTTCCTCATCCAGAACAGCCAGAACCGCGACACGGCCGCGCTCCAGATCAAGCTGGACGAATTGATCGCCCGCCTCGATGGCCCGCGCGAGAGCCTGCTCGATCTGGAGGATCTGGACGAGGAGGTGCTGGAGCGGCTGAGGCTGGAATATGCGCTCCTCGCCGACAAGGCGCGGGAGGACGGGGACAGAAGGGGTCGGGTGCCCCTCTCCGAGGCGCCGGAATGCGATCCCGGCCGGGGGAAGGCCGCAGGCGCGCCGGTGGCCGGCTGAACCGACCGCCGTTCAGAGCGCCGCGACGGCAAACGCCTCGGGCGCCACCCCGGCGCGCATCCGCGCCGCCATGGTCTCGTAGGCGCTCTCGATGTGGCGGGCATAAAGGTCCACGGCGAACAGCGGCGAGGCGGGCAGTCCCGCCTGGAGGCGGGCGCGGACCTCGGCAAGCGCCGCGGGATCGCGGGCGAGGGAAACGGCCAGCGCCTCGAAGGCCGCAGGCGTGGTCGTCGCGAGATCGCCGACGCCCACCTGCCGCATGAGGCTGTCCGCCACCCGGGAGGCGAAGGAGCGGCCGGTGCGGGTCACGATGGGCACCCCGCGCCGCAGCGCGTCGCTGGCAGTGGTGTGGGCGGTGTAGGGGAAGGTGTCGAGGAAGAGGTCCGCGTGGCCGATGCGGGCGAGATGCTCCTTCAGCGGCACGCGCGGCGCAAAGACCAGCCGCGACGGGTCGAGCCCGCGCCGCACGGCCTCGCGGCGCAGATTGTCGTCGGTGCCGGCCCGCCCCTCCAGCAGCCAGAGCACCGATCCCGGTACGGCGGCGAGGATGCGGGCGAAGCTGGAGAAGGTGTCCGGGTCAAGCTTCCACGCGGCGTTGAAGGAGACGAACACGAAGGCGTCTTCCGGCAGGCCGCAGGCGGCGCGGCCCGGCGGCTCGGCGACGGGCAGGTCGGGATCGTTCGGCTGGTAGCAGTGCGGCAGCTGGACGATCTTCTCGCTGTAGAAGGGCGCATCCGAGAACGGCAGCACCACCGGATCGCCGATCACATAGTCGAAGAAGCTGGCCCCGCTGGTGCCGGGATAGCCGAGGAAGCCCACCTGCACGGGCGCCGGGCGGTGGGCGAACAGGGCCATGCGCTCGCCCTGGGTGTGGCCCATGAGATCGACGGCGATGTCGATGCCGAGCCCGGCAATCTGTCGGGCGATGTCCTCGGTGCTCGCCTTCTCCACATCGACGAAGCGATCCACCGCCCCTTTCACCCGCGCCCGTTCGGGCGAGCCGTCGTCCGGGCCGATGGAGACGGCGGTGATCTCGAACCGGCTCCGGTCGTGCCGTTCCAGCAGGCCGGCGATGAGGTGGGTGGTGGGATGGATGCGGAAGTCGGCCGAGACGTAGGCCACGCGGATCGGCCCCGTGGCGGCGCGCCGGGCCGCGTGATCGAAGACGAGCGGCCGCGCGGGCTGCTTCTCCGCCTCCACCCAGCGCCGTGCCCCGGCGAGATGCATCGCGGGGTCGTCCAGATAGAGCGTGAGGAAGGGAATGGAGGGCGCGCTCTGGCCGATGGCGCCGAGCCGCAGATTCTCCAGAAGCCGGTCGTGGCCGCGCCAGTCGCAGGTGCCCCGGCGGGCCGGAAACAGCACGTTGGCGGCGAGCGGAAGCGAGGGGTCCCGCGCGAAGGCCTCGCCCATGGCGGCGACTTCCTCCGCCTCGCGCTTGAGCGCGCCATAGGCGAGGGCGAGATTGTAATGCAGCTTGGCGTCGTCCGGCCGGCGCGTCAGCGCTTTGCGGTAAAGCTCGATGGCCTCCAGCTCCCGGCCCTGCCGGGCCCGGCAGATGCCGAGCAGCTGGATCACGTCCGCATGGTCCGGGGCCGTCTTGAGGATCTTGCGATAGGCCCGCGCCGCATCCTCATACTGCCCGCGCAACTGGTGCTGGTAGCCGTCATAGAGCAGCTTCGCGAGCGCAGGCGGGAGCGGGGGAGGGGGCTGGGACATGGTCTCGACTGACTGGGCTCGGCAGGGGAAGGGCGGGCCCCGCGCGAACGCAGGCGCCGGGCGCCTCTAGCATGCGGGCGCCGTTGGCGATAGGCAGGGGCTGGCCCGCCCGGCTGCCACGCCGGCCACCGACCGATCTTCTGGAGGAACCCAATGCCGCTTTATGCCCTCGACGGCATCGCCCCGGAGCTGCCCGCCTCCGGCAATTTCTGGATCGCCCCCAACGCCGTGCTCATCGGCCGGGTGATCGTGAAGGAGGGCGCGAGCATCTGGTTCGGCGCGGTGCTGCGCGGCGACAACGAGCCCATCGTCGTCGGCGAGGGCACGAACATTCAGGAAAACTGCGTCCTCCACACCGACCCCGGCTATCCCATGACGCTCGGGCCGAAGGTCACCATCGGCCACAATGTGACGCTGCATGGCTGCACGGTCGGTGAGGGGGCGCTGGTGGGCATGGGAGCGACCGTGCTGAATGGCGCCGTCATCGGCGATCACTGCCTCGTCGGCTCCATGGCGCTGGTCACCGAGGGCAAGACCTTCGAGCCCTATTCGCTCATCGTCGGTGCGCCGGCCAAGGTCGCCCGCACGCTGGACGAGGCGGCGGCCGAGCGGCTGATCGCCACCGCTGCCGGCTACCAGCACCGCTTCCCGCGCTACGCCGCCGGGCTCGAGCGGATCGACTGAGCGCGGGACAGGAAACGCAAAACGGGCCGGAACCGCGGCGTCGGTTCCGGCCCGTTTTCGTCTCGCAGAGGCAGAAGCCGGCGAGGCGATCCGGTGAAGGTCAAGCTGTCAGCGGCCGGTGCCCACCACCGGCGGCACTCGCGTCTCGCCAAGGGACACCCACTGGGAGGGATCTTCCTTCGACTGGCGCTTCACGAAGCGATAGCCGGTGTCGGTCCAGGTGTGGATGTTGGCTTCTTGGTTATCGAGGATGAGGTCGCCCTTGTCGGTGACGACGGTGAGCACGGCATGGCCGTCGCCCTCATGGTCGCGCACCACGGTGATGAGCAGAACCGAAGTCGGCCAGCCGGCGTTGATGAGGCGGCGGCGCTTTTCGAGCACATAGTCCTCGCAATCGCCGCGACCGTCGTCGGGATAGGCCCAGCGCTCGGTCTCGCCGTAATGGTCGAGGTCGGTCTCGGGCTGGACGATCTCGTTGACGGTGCGGTTGACGCGCTCGAGTTCGGCCTTGCGATCGGCATCGAGCCGGATGGCGGGAATGACCGGGCCGGCCGAGCGGCAATCGGCGCCGTTCTCGGCGCAGAAGCGGACATAGCCGGACGGGGAAGAGGTATAGCGCCCGTCGGCCAGATGGCGCGGTGCGAAGGCTGCGGCGAGGTTTGCGAGACGGATCTGCCCGCGGGCGTCCTGCGCGGCGGCGGGGACGCTGGCGCCCAGAAGCGCGACCCATACGGTCAGCGCCAGAGGAAGGCTGAGGAGCGAAAAGCGCTTCGACATTGCCGGGGGTCCGAGCGGAGTTAACAAAAAGATAATGCCTCAGGCCGCCGCGCTTGGCTCCGTCAACCTTCTGTTAACCTTAATGGCCCGGTTTTCGGTTACCCCCGGATTTTGCGATCTTTTGCCGCTGTTGCGCCGCGGCCACCCGTTTCAGGGCCCTGACGCTGCGCCAACCCTTGGAGCGCACCGCCTTCGGTGCTAATGACTGACGGGTCAGTCATTGCGAGGCGCCCATGGCGCGAAGCCCTTCAGACGCACGGGAGACGCAGCCGGAGCCGCAGGCCCCGCGGCGGCGGCGTGCGCCGGCCATGGACAAGGGAGAGCGGCGTCGCTCCATCCTTGATGCGGCGCTGGCGGAGTTCTCGGCCCACGGCTTTGCCGGCGCGCGGCTCGACGACGTGGCGCGGCGGGCCGGCGTCGCCAAGGGCACGCTCTATCTCTACTTCTCCGACAAGGAGGCCCTGTTCCGGGGCCTGGTGGAGGAGAACCTGTCGCCCGTCCTCGTCGATGCCGGCGGCATGGTGGCGCTGTTTCCGGGGACCACCCGGGAGCTTCTGGACCTGCTCATCGAACTTCTCGCCCAGCGGGTGCTGGAAACGCCGGCGCAGGCGCTGGTGCGCCTGATGATCGCCGAGGGGCCGCGCTTCCCGGAACTGGCCGCCTATTATCATCGGGAAGTGGTGGTCCGCGGCCTCGCGCTCATCCGCGCCATCGTCTCCCGCGGCATCGCCCGCGGCGAGATCGACAGCGACATTCCCGCCCGCTTCCCCCAGCTCGTCATCGCCCCCGCCATCGTCGCGGTGGTGTGGAACAGCATGTTCGGCGCGTTCGACCCGCTCGACGTGCGCCAGTTCCTCGCCGCCCATCGCGACCTGATCCTGCGCGGCCTTGGATGGAGAGAGACGTGACACGCGCTCCCGCTTTGTGCGCCATGCTTCCCCGTGCCCTTGCCCTCGCCGCTGCGCTCGGCCTTGCCGGCTGCGATGGCGATAGGGCAGGGGGCTTCTCCGGCTATGTGGAAGGGGATCTGGTCTTCATCGGCCCCACCGAGGCCGGGCGCGTCAGTGCGCTCCTGGTGGAGGAGGGGGCGCAGGTGAAGGCCGGCCAGGTGCTGGCGAAGGTGGAGGACGATCTCCAGACCGCCGACCGGGACGCTGCCGCCGCCCAGCTCAAGGAGGCCGAGGCCCGCCTCGCCAATGCCCGCTCGCCCCTGCAGCGGCCGGAGGAGGTCGCGGTGCTGGAAGCCTCGGAGCGGCGCGCCGCCGCCGCCCTCGACCTCTCTCGCATCGAGCTGAACCGCCAGAAGACACTGGTGCCCAAGGGCGCGTCGTCCCAGGCCAATCTCGATTCCGCCCAGCACCAGTACGACCAGAACCAGGCCGCCCTCGACGAGGCGCAGCGCCGCATCGCGGCCGCCCGCATCGCCTCGCGCAATCAGGACATCGACGCCGCCGAGCAGGCCGCGCAGGCGGCGAAAGCCAACCTCGCCGCCGCCCAGATCCGGCTCGACCGCCGCACGGTGAAGGCCCCGGCGGATGGACCGGTGCAGACCGTCTACTACCGGCCCGGGGAAATGGTGCCGGAAGGCCGGCCCATCGTCTCCGTGCTGCCGCCGGGGCTGGTGAAGGTGCGCTTCTTCGTGCCGGAGGCGCAATTGCCGAAGGTGACGGCGGGTGCCCCTGTAACCGTCACCTGCGATGGCTGCGCGCCGTTCACCGCAAAGGTGTCCTTCATCGCGGCGCAGGCCGAATATACCCCGCCGGTGATCTACAGCCGCGAGGAGCGCTCCAAGCTCGTCTATATGGTGGAGGCGCGGCCCGATGATCCGGCCAAGGCGAAGCCGGGACAGCCGGTGAATGTGAGCCTCGGAGCCACCCCGTGAGAACGGCGGCTGCGCCGGCCCCCGATCCGGATGTGGTGATCGAGGTGGAGGGCCTTTCCAAGAGCTTCGGCGGTCACCGCGTGGTGGACAACCTCACCATGCGGGTGCGGCGCGGGCAGATCTACGGCTTCCTCGGCCCCAACGGTTCCGGCAAGACGACCACCATCCGCATGCTGTGCGGGCTGCTCACGCCAGACGCGGGGCGCGGCACCTGCCTCGGCATGGACATCCTCACCGAGTCCCGCGCCATCCGCGAGCACGTGGGCTACATGACCCAGCGCTTCTCGCTCTATCAGGATCTCTCGGTGCGGGAGAATCTGGAGTTCGTCGCCCGCCTCTACGGCGTGCCGCAGCCGGAAGCCGCGGCGACCCAGGCATTGCAACGGCTGGGGCTGGAAGGGCGCGGCAAGCAGCTTGCCGGCGCGCTCTCCGGCGGCTGGAAGCAGCGGCTCGCGCTCGGCGCCTGCATCCTGCCCGGTCCGGACCTGCTCCTCTTGGATGAGCCCACCGCCGGCGTCGATCCCCAGGCGCGGCGCGAGTTCTGGGAGCAGATCCACGACCTCGCTGCCGAGGGGCTGACCGTCCTCGTCTCCACCCACTACATGGACGAGGCGGAGCGTTGCCACGAGATCGCGTACATCGCCTATGGCAAGCTGCTGGCCCAAGGCACGGTGCAATCGGTCATCGCCGCCGCCGGCCTCACCACCGTGACGGTGGAGGTGAAGGGCGAGGCGGGGCAGGAGGCCGGGCGCCTCGCCCGTGACCTCGCCCGCGACCTGTCCCAGCGCGCGGGGGTGGACATGGTGGCGCCCTTCGGGACGGCCCTGCACATCTCCGGCCGTGACGCCACGGCGCTGGAGGCGGCCCTCGCCCCCTTCCGCTCGGACGCGCGCCTGGCCTTCCGCGCCGATGCGCCGACGCTGGAGGACGTGTTCATCGACCTCATGCGCCGCTCCAAGGACGAGATGCGATGAGTGTGCGCGCCGCCCGGGGCGGCTTCTTCACGCGCGTCGGCGCCATGATCGTGAAGGAGTTCATCCAGCTCCGCCGCGACCGGGTGACCTTCGCGACGATGATTATGATCCCGCTGCTGCAGCTGATCCTGTTCGGCTACGCCATCAACACCACGCCGCGCCATCTGCCCACCGCCGTCTTCACCCATGAGAACAACGAGGTGAGTCGCGCCATTCTCGCGGCGCTGCGCAACACTGCCTTCTTCTCCTTCGTGCGCGAGGTGAAGAGCGCCGAGGATGCCGAGCACATGATCCGCGCGGGCGAGGTGCTGTTCTTCGTGGAGATCCCAGCCGGCTTCGAGCGGGCACTGCGGCGGGGGGATGCGCCCCAGCTGCTGGTGGCGGCCGATGCCACCGATCCGGTCGGCTCGGCCAATGCGCTGGCCGCGCTCGCCGGCGTGGTCAATTCGGCCCTCGTGCGCGAGCGGTTCGTGGATGCGCCGGGCAGCGCGGCGTTCGAGATCGTGCAGCACCGGCGATACAATCCCGCCGGCACCAGCCAGCTCAACATCGTGCCGGGCCTGCTCGGCACCATCCTCACCATGACCATGCTGATCTTCACCGCTTTGTCGGTGACGCGCGAGATCGAGCGGGGGACCATGGAGAGCCTCCTCTCCATGCCGATCCACCCGGTGGAGATCATGCTGGGCAAGATCACGCCCTACGTGCTGGTGGGCATCCTGCAGGCCCTGCTCATCATGGGCGCGGGGATGATTCTCTTCGGCGTGCCGCTCGAGGGCAGCGCGATCCTGCTGGCGGTGGCGACGCTGCTGTTCATCGTCGTCAACCTCTCCATCGGCTACACCTTCTCCACCCTGGCGCAGAACCAGCTCCAGGCGGTGCAGATGTCCTTCATGTTCTTCCTGCCCTCCATCCTGCTGTCGGGCTTCATGTTTCCGTTCTCGGGCATGCCGCTGTGGGCGCAGTGGATCGGCGAGGGACTGCCGCTGACCCACTATCTGCGGATGGTGCGCGGCATCCTGCTGAAGGGGTCCGGATTCTCGGACCTGACCACCGATGCGGGCGCGCTGGTGGTGCTGATGCTGGTGGCCATGGCCATAGCCGTGGCGAGATTCCGGCAAACTCTGGACTAAAAGCCGTGCGGCATGTGGCCGCGAAGCTTTGGCGCTTGCCCGATTCCGTCCTGTGGAAAATAGTGGTCCCCGTGGTGGAGCCTGGAGGCGTTCCAGGCTCACGCGTCCAGCGTTTGCTTGATGGCTATGCGACCCGATGTCCGCTGCGCTGCGGCATTTGGTGAGGTGACTTGCGACGGCCCGCCACAGCGCACATCCGTATTTCGCCGGGCATAGCCTTTGACATGCGTCAAGGTGAAAAACGGTCCTAGGGCGATGTACTGCGCCCTAGTCCCCCGGGTGTAGTTCTGCGCTCCGGCGTGAAGGGTCCACAGATGACAACATTGCAAGCTCCAATCCAGCCCCCGGCGAAGTCGTTGAGGTGGGGTGAGGGCGCTCTCATCGGGGTGTTCTCCCTCTTCGCCCTTTTCTCGATCGTCGTGGCGGCAAAGGCCTACACGCCGGAATACGCGTTTCATGCGTACCTGTTCGCCGCGGCGAGCATCGCGTCGGTATTCGCCATCGGCAACCGCTACATGAACCGTCCGGCCGGCGCGGTGCCGCAGTTCATCGACGGCAAGCCCAACTACAACATGGGCGTGGTGAAATTCGGCACCGTCGCCGCCGTGATTTGGGGCATCGCCGGCTTCCTCGTGGGCGTCATCGCCGCGCTGCAGCTGGCCTTCCCGATCGTGAATCTCGATCTGCCCTGGATTTCGTTCGGCCGGCTGCGCCCGCTGCACACCTCGGCGGTGATCTTCGCTTTCGGCGGCAACGTGCTCCTCGCCACCTCGTTCTACGTGGTGCAGCGGACCTCGCGCGCGCGCCTTGCCGGCGATCTCGCCCCGTGGTTCGTGATGCTGGGCTACAATTTCTTCATCGTCATTGCCGGCACGGGCTATCTGCTCGGCATCACCCAGGGCAAGGAATACGCCGAGCCCGAGTGGTATTCGGACCTGTTCCTGACGGTGGTCTGGGTCACCTATCTGCTGGTGTTCCTGGTGACGCTTCTGAAGCGCAACGAGCCGCATATCTATGTGGCCAACTGGTTCTACCTTGCCTTCATCATCACCATCGCCGTCCTGCATCTCGGCAACAACGCGACCATCCCGGTGTCGGTCTTCTCGCCGAAGTCCTACATCCTGTGGTCCGGCGTGCAGGACGCCATGTTCCAGTGGTGGTACGGCCATAACGCGGTGGGCTTCTTCCTGACCGCCGGCTTCCTTGCCCTGATGTACTACTTCATCCCGAAGCGCGCCGAGCGGCCGGTCTATTCCTACCGCCTGTCCATCGTGCACTTCTGGGCGCTGATCTTCATCTACATCTGGGCCGGCCCGCACCACCTGCACTACACGGCTCTGCCGGACTGGGCGCAGACGCTGGGCATGACCTTCTCGGTGATCCTGTGGATGCCCTCCTGGGGCGGCATGATCAACGGCCTCATGACGCTTTCCGGCGCCTGGGACAAGCTGCGCACCGATCCCGTCATCCGCATGATGGTGGTGGCCGTCGCCTTCTACGGCATGTCCACCTTCGAAGGCCCGATGATGTCGGTTAAGGCGGTGAACTCGCTCAGCCACTACACCGAATGGACCATCGGCCACGTGCATTCCGGCGCGCTGGGCTGGGTCGCCTACATCTCCTTCGGCGCCATCTACTGCCTGGTGCCCTGGCTCTGGAACAAGCGCGAAATGTATTCGGTCAAGGCCATCAACTGGCACTTCTGGGTCTCGACCCTCGGCATCGTGCTCTACATCTCCTCCATGTGGGTGGCGGGCATCCTGCAGGGCCTCATGTGGCGCGCCTACACGCAGCTGGGCTTCCTCGAATACTCGTTCATCGAGACGGTCGAGGCGATGCACCCGCTCTACGTGATCCGTGCCCTGGGCGGCATCCTCTTCCTGACGGGCGCTCTCATCATGGCGTGGAACGTCTGGAAGACCATCACCACCCCCCAGACCGCAGCCGAGCGCGAGCTCGCCCTGCAGGCGGCCGAGTGAGGAGGCGAGCATGGCAACCCAAGGCACCTCCATCTGGTCCAAGCACCAGATCTTCGAGAAGCACTCCTACTGGCTGATGCTCGGCATCCTGGTGATGATCTCCATCGGCGGCCTCGTCGAGATCGCGCCGCTCTTCTACCTGAAGAGCACCATCGAGAAGGTGGAGGGCATGCGTCCCTACACCCCGCTCGAGCTGGCCGGCCGCAACATCTACGTCCGCGAGGGCTGCTACAACTGCCACTCGCAGATGATCCGCCCGCTGCGTGACGAGGTAGAGCGCTACGGCCACTACTCCCTGGCGGCCGAGAGCATGTACGACCGCCCGTTCCAGTGGGGCTCCAAGCGTACCGGTCCCGATCTCGCCCGCGTCGGCGGCAAGTATTCGGACCTGTGGCAGGTGGAGCACCTGAACAACCCGCGCTCCGTGGTGCCGGCCTCCATCATGCCGAGCTACCCCTGGCTGGCGAAGACCAGGCTCAACGCCAAGCACATCGGCGAGGAGATGCGGGTCCAGCAGGTTCTGGGCGTGCCCTACACCGACGAGATGATCGCCAAGGCGCAGGACGACCTGAAGACCCAGGCGACCACCGATGCCGCCGACTCCGACGGCCTGCAGAAGCGCTATCCCAAGGCGCAGGGCCGCGACTACGACGGCAATCCGGGTGAACTCACCGAGGCCGACGCGCTCATCGCCTATCTGCAGATGCTGGGCACGCTCGTCGACTTCAAGCTCTACGACAACCAGGCGAATGTGAGGTGATCGATGCACGACACCTATCTCGGCCTCGCGGCCTTCGCCCAGACGGGGGGCCTGATCCTCTTCGTCGTCGCCTTCCTGCTGGTGGTCGCTTACGCCTTCTGGCCCTCTAAGAAGAGGAAGAAGGAATTCGACGACGCCGCCAATATTCCGCTCAAAGAGGATTGATCCCGTGAGCACGACCAACGACACCCACGGCAAGGTCGACCAGGCAACCGGCGTCTCGACCACCGGTCATGAATGGGATGGCATCTCCGAACTGAACAACCCGCTGCCGCGCTGGTGGCTGTGGGTGTGGTATGCCTGCATCGTCTGGGCGATCGGCTACTGGATCCTGTATCCGGCCTGGCCGCTCGTCTCCTCCGCGACGCCGGGCATCCTCGGCTGGCATTCGCGTTCGGCGGTGGCGGTGCAGATCGCCGATCTCAACGCCATCCGGTCGGAGAGCGCGGCAAAGCTCACCAACGCCTCGCTCGAGCAGATCGAGCAGACGCCGGCGCTGCTCTCCCTCGCCCGGGCCCAGGGCCGCGTCGCCTTCGCCGACAATTGCGCGCCCTGCCACGGCGCGGGCGGCGGCGGTGCCACCGGCTTCCCCAACCTCAATGACGACGATTGGCTGTGGGGCGGTTCGCTGGAGCAGATCCAGCAGACCATCGAGCATGGCATCCGCGCCAACGATCCCGACACCCGCCAGGGCAACATGCCGGCCTTTGGCAAGGACGGCATCCTGCAGAAGCCGGAAATCTCGGCGGTGGCGGACTATGTGCGCACCCTCTCCGGCATCGCCAAGCCGGGTGCGGACTACGACAAGGGCAAGGAGGTGTTCGCCTCCAACTGCGCCGCGTGCCATGGTGACGACGGCAAGGGCAACCAGGAGATGGGCGCCCCCAACCTCACCGACGGCATCTGGCTGTACGGCTCCGACAAGGCCACCATCGAGTATGGTGTCATCAATGGACGCGGCAACGTGATGCCGTCCTGGCACGCGCGCCTCGACCCGACCACGATCAAGGCTCTCACCGTCTACGTCCACTCGCTGGGCGGCGGACGCTGAGCCTGAAGCTCCGGGGCCTCGCGCCCCGGACGCGCCGGCGGCCAGCCTCCCGGTCGGACACGCGCACCGTCCGGACCAGGCCGCGCGGCGGAGATGCCAAAAGGTCGCGCGACCAAACGTCGGCGCGACCTTTTGCTTTGGGGATCGCATTTACATTCTAAGATATGAATGTAGCGCTGCGGATCGGAGACGGGGGTCTTCGAATCTGCGCCCGAGGGGCAAGGCCCCGATACGTACGGCCGGTCCGTCTTGACCGGCGAACCGCGGTGAAGATGATGACTGCCCTGTCCACCAAGTCCCAGGACAAGAAGGCCCCCGTGGTCGTGAGCGGCGACGACGACATCCCGCTCTACGAGGCCCGGCGCCAGATCTATCCCCAGAGCGTCCACGGCCGCTTCCGCACCATCAAGTGGGTCCTGCTCGGGATCACCCTCGGCATCTACTATCTGCTGCCCTTCGTGCGCTGGGACCGTGGGCCGGACGCGCCCAATCAGGCCGTGCTCATCGATTTCCCGGCCCGTCGCTTCTATTTCTTCTTCCTCGAGATCTGGCCCCAGGAATTCTATTACGTCGCCGGCCTGCTCATCCTCTCCGCGCTCATCTTGTTCCTGATGAATGCGGTGGCCGGCCGTGTGTGGTGCGGCTATCTCTGCCCGCAGACGGTGTGGACCGACCTGTTCATGGCCGTGGAACGCCTGATCGAGGGCGACCGCCGCGAGCGCATGATCGCCGACGCCCAGCCCTGGTCGATCGACAAGTTCGCCCACAAGACGCTGAAGCACTCCATCTGGCTGCTGATCGCCTGGTGGACCGGCGGCGCCTGGGTGCTCTATTTCGCCGATGCGCCGACGCTGGTGGTCGAGCTGGCCACGTTCCAGGCGTCTGCCGTGGCCTACATGTCCATCGGGGTGCTCACCTTCACCACATACGCGCTCGCCGGCCACATGCGCGAGCAGGTCTGCACCTATATGTGCCCCTGGCCGCGCATCCAGGCGGCGCTGACCGACGAATACGCGCTCAACGTCACCTATCTCTACGATCGCGGCGAACCCCGCGGCTCGGTGAAGAAGGCGGCTGTGCTGCGCGAGAAGGGCCTGCCCGCCGGCGACTGCGTGGATTGCGGCCAGTGCGTCGCGGTGTGCCCCACGGGCGTCGATATCCGCCAGGGTCTGCAACTGCCCTGCATCCAGTGCGGCCTGTGCATCGATGCCTGCAACACGGTGATGCACAAGATCGGCCGTCCGGGGAACCTCATCACCTATGAGAGCGAGGCGAACCTCGAGGCGCGCGCCGCCGGCAAGCCCTTCGTCCAGCGCATCCTTCGTCCGCGGACCATCCTCTACGGCGTGCTGATCGCCTTCGTCTCCGGCCTCATGCTCACCGCGCTGATCGGGCGCTCGACGGAAGGCCTCTCCGCCATCCACGACCGCAATCCGCTGTTCGTGCGGCTCTCCAGCGGCGCGATCCGCAACGCCTACACCATCCGCCTCATCAACAAGAAGCTGGAGGAGCGGACCTTCATCCTCTCCGTCGAGGGCGTCCCGGATGCCAGCCTCGAGGTTATCGGCGACAATGCGGACGGCCTCACCATCGGACCGGACCAGACGCGGGAGGTGCGCGTGCTCGTCACCACCGGCGACAAGCTCCCGCCCGCGGCTTCCCTGCCGGTGACGTTCCGCATCCGCGACAAGGCCTCCGGCCTGTCGGCCTCCGTCACCGACCATTTCATCGGCCCCTGAGCGGGCCGCACGAAGGGAAACACACCATGGCTCGAGCCTCTGCCCCGGCCGCCAGCACCCCGAAGCCACCGCGCGAGCTGACCGGCCGCGCGGTGCTCGCCATCCTCCTCGCCTTCTTCGGCGTGGTCATCGGCGTCAACGTCATCATGGCGCGCTTCGCCGTCACCACCTTCGCGGGGGTGGAGACGGAAAGCTCCTACAAGGCCGGTCTCGCCTTCACCGCCGAACATCAGGCGGCCGAGCGGCAGGCGGCCATGCACTGGAAAGTGGACGTGTCGCTGGGCTCCCTCGGCGGCGGCGCCCGCGAGGTCAACATCATCGTGCGCGACGCCGCCGGAAAGCCGCTCACCAACCTCGTCGCCGATGGCGTGCTCGCCCATCCCACCGACGCCCGCCGCGATGTGGTGCTGGACCTCGAACCGCTGGGCGACGGCCGCTACCGCGCCCGCACCCAGGCCGGCGCCGGACAGTGGGATCTGGTGATTGATTTTGCGCAAGGCGGCGAACGGGTCTTCCGGTCCAAGAATCGTGTGCAGCTTCCGTAAGCCGCTTGAACGGGCAACCGGCATCCTCCGGGCCTCCCGAGGCGGCATCGAGACTGCCGGGCGGCCACCGTCCAGTGCCGCCCGTGCCTTGGGTACGAGAGGTTGGGCGGTTCGTCGCGCCGCCGGCCTGTCGTACTCACTTTATTTCATGGCACGGTGCTGATCCGTGCCGCGGGTTGAGCCCGCACCCTCCCTGCAGCCCCCGGGGACCTGAAGATGTCTGAGGCGATCGACTATTCCATCTTCGTCGGCACGTCCGAGGACGGCCTGGCGCAGATGAGTCTCGCCATCGACGGCATCGACTGCGCCGCCTGCATCGGCGAGATCGAGAACGGGGTGAAGGCGCTGCCCGGCGTGGTGCGCGCCCGCCTCAACTACTCGACCCACCGCCTCACCGTCGCCTGGTCGGAAGGCACATCGCCCGATCGGGTGGTGGGGCAGCTGGAGGCGTTGGGCTACCGCGCCCATCCCTTCGCCGGCCGGGCGGAGGAGAGCGAGGCGCGGCACGCCCGCTGGCTGCTGCGCTGCCTCGGCGTCGCGGGCTTCGCGGCCATGAACATCATGCTGCTGTCGGTCTCGGTGTGGTCGGGCAACGTCACCGACATCACCCCCGAGACGCGCGACTTCTTCCACTGGATCTCCGCGCTCATCGCGCTGCCGGCGGCGGCCTATGCCGGACAGCCCTTCTTCCAGAGCGCGGTCAGGGCCATTCGTTCCGGCCGGCTGAACATGGATGTGCCGATCACGATCGGCGTCACGCTGGCGCTGGGTATGAGCGTGGTGGAAACGGCCATGAGCCAGCCGCACGCTTATTTCGACAGCGCCATCATGCTGCTGTTCTTCCTCCTCGCCGGCCGCTACCTCGACCACGAGGCGCGCCGGCGCACCCGTGCCACGGCCGGTAACATCGCGGCGCTTCGGGGCGAGATGGCCCATCGCATCGGCGCCGATGGCGTGCCCGTGCTGGTGCCGGTGCAGGCGCTCCAGCCGGGCGACACCATCCTCATCCATCCCGGTGAGCGGGTGGCGGCGGACGGCGTGGTCGCGTCCGGCCTTTCCGCGGTGGACGAAAGCCTCGTCACCGGGGAGACGCTGCCCCGCGCGCTCAAGGCCGGGGATCACGTCTATGCCGGCAGCCTGAACGGGGAGGGCGCGCTGCACCTCACCGTCACAGCGGGTGGCGAGAACACCCTGGTGGACGACGTGCAGCGCCTGCTCGACGGCGCGCTGGCCGAAAAAGGTGCCTATGTGCGCCTCGCCGACCGGGTGGCGCGGCTCTATGCGCCGATGGTGCACCTCACCGCCCTCGTCTCGGCCATCGGCTGGCTGCTGGCGGGCGCCGGGCTGCACGATGCGGTGATGATCGCGGTGGCCGTGCTCATCATCACCTGCCCCTGCGCGCTGGCGCTCGCCGTGCCGGCGGTGCAGGTGACCGCGACGGGCCGGCTGTTCCGCGCCGGCCTGCTCATCAATGCCGGCGACATGCTGGAGCGCCTCGCCGCGGTGGACACCGTGGTGTTCGACAAGACCGGTACCCTGACCCTGCCGGAGCCGGCCCTCGCTCTGCCGCGCGGCGCCGATCCGGACATGGTGGCGCTAGCCGGCCGGCTGGCCCTGTCGAGCCGCCACCCCCTCGCCGGCGTCATCGCCGCCCGGGCGAAGGGGCCGGCGCTGGAGCGCGTCACCGAGATGAGCGGGCAGGGCATCGAGGCGATCATCGACGGCCGCCGCGCCCGCCTCGGCAGCCTCTCCTTCTGCGATGCCATCGCCCCCTCCGATCTTCCCGCCGACGCCTCCCTCATCGCCTTCCGCCACGGCGAGAAGGTACTCGTCATGGGCGTCGCCCAGGCGCTGCGGCCCGATGCGCGCGAGGTGGTTGCCGAGCTGAAGGCCCGTGGCCTCGACGTGCGCATTCTTTCCGGCGATCGGCCGGCGGCGGTGGCGCCGGTGGCCGAGGCGCTCGGCATCGTCGCGGCAGAGGCCGGCCTGAAGCCCGCCGACAAGATCGCCGCGCTGGACGCCCTCAAGGCCGCGGGTCGCCGCGTGCTCATGGTCGGCGACGGCCTCAACGACGCGCCGGCCCTCGCGGCCGCCACCGTCTCCCTTTCGCCCGCGAGCGGAGCCGCGGTCACGCAGGCCCATGCGGATGCGGTGTTCCTCGGCCGCCGGCTGTGGCCGGTGCTCGCCGCGGTGGACGGGGCCCGCACGGCGGCGCGGCTCATGCGGCAGAACCTCGCCATTGCGGTCGGTTACAACATCATCGCCGTACCGCTCGCCATCGCCGGCTTCGTGACGCCACTGGTGGCGGCGCTCGCCATGTCCGGCTCTTCCATCCTTGTGACCGTGAACGCCTTGCGCGCGGCCCGTCCCGGGCGCAAGGAAGAAGCGGTGGGGGATGACGGCGCGACGGGCGAAGCCGGCGCGCTCACGGAGGTGGCGGCGTGAACGTCCTCGTCTATCTCGTGCCCCTCGCGCTGCTGCTTGGCCTCGGCGGCCTGTTCGCCTTCCTGTGGAGCCTCAAGAGCGGGCAGTATGACGACCTCGACGGCGCGGCCGTTCGCGTCTTGTCCGACGACGACCTGCCCGACAATGCAAGGCCCTCATCCACCGCACCGGAAAGGCACCGCTCGTGAGGCGCGCCGCGCCCGCTCCCGAGCCCCGGGCGGGGATGCTGGTCTGCGTCTGCGACCCGCAGCTCGACGCCCCGGCCAATGACAACGGCCCCCGCGCCGTCTCCACCTTCGGTCTCGCAGTGGGCTTCGCCTTCGCCGTGCTGGCGCAGACGGTGGCTTCCGCCGCTCTGCCGCTTGCGGGCGCGCAGCTGGCGCCGCGGCCGGAACTCGTCACCTGGCCGTTCGCCGCTTTGCTGCTCGGCGCGGCGCTCGCCTCCTTCCCCGCCTCCTTTCTGCGCGATGCCTTCGGCCGGCGCACGGGCTTCGCGCTCGGCGCCTCGGTGGGCATCGCCGGCGGGGCGCTGCTGGTGGCGGCGCTGATCCAGCGGCAGTTTGCCTGGGCCTGCCTCGGCGCCCTCTGGCTCGGCATGGCGCAGGGCTTCTCCTTCTTCTACCGGCACGAGGCAGCCGCCGCGAGCGGACGGCCCGCCGCCGCCACGGCCGGGGTGCTGGCCGGCGGCCTTCTTGCTGCCGTCGCCGGGCCGACGCTCGCGAGCTTCGCCGAAAGCCTCGCCGCGCCCTTCTTTCTTGTCGGTGCCGCGGCGCTGGCTGCGCTGGCGCACACCTGCTCGCTGGGCGTTGCGGTGATGCTGGCTGATGATCCCACTTCCACCTTCCGCCCCAAGGTGACGGCGCCGCTCTCGGCCATCGTGTGGCCGACGCTGGTGGCCGGCACCGCCTGGTTCGGCATGAACGCCGTCATGTCCGGGGCGCCGCTGGCGCTGGTGGGCTGCGGCATCGGCGGTGCGGCGGTGTTCGGCTTCATCGCCTTGCACGTGGCCGCCATGTATGCGCCGGCCGTGCCGCTGGCCCTTGCGGGGGACCGCCTGCCGCCGCTGGCCATCGCGCTGACGGGCGTGGTGCTCGTCGCCATCGGCGTGCCGCTGCAACGTCTTGCGACGCCGGAGAGCATCACGGCGGCGCTGATCTGCGTCGGCGCGGGCTGGTCCGTCGCCACGGTGGGGGCGACCGCCTGGATCTACCAGTCCGGCCAGCCGAGCCGCCTCGCTTTGGCGCTGCATGATGGTGGGCTGTTTGCGCTTGCCATCTGCGGCGCGCTCACCGGCTATCTGCTGGCCTGAATCCGCCGGGAGCGGTAGGCAGGGGAGAACAACCCCGGAGCCCCGCCGTGACCCATCCCTTCGCCCTCGACGGTCAGACCGCCCTCGTCACCGGCTCGGCCTCTGGCCTCGGCTTCGAGATGGCGCTGGCGCTGGCGCTGGCCGGTGCCCATGTGCTGGTGAACGGCCGCCATGCCGAGCGGCTCGGCGCCGCCGTCACCGCCATCATCCGCAAGGGCGGCAAGGCCGAGCCCTTCCTGCTCGACGTGTTCGACGCGGAGGCGGTGGACGCGGCCATGGCCAAGGCGCCGCCCATCCACATCCTCGTCAACAATGCCGGCGCCCGCGACCGCCGCGCCTTCCTCGACATGGAGGATGCCGACTTCCGCCGGCTGGTGGAAATGGACCTGCTGGCCCCCGCCCATCTCACCCGGCAGGTGGCGCGGGGCATGGTGGCGCGCAAGGCGGGCGGGCGCATCATCAACATCACCTCCATCGCCGGTCCGCTCTCCCGCGCTGGAGATGCCGCCTACACCACGGCGAAGGGCGGGCTGGAGGCGCTGACCCGCGCGCTCGCCGCCGATCTCGGCCCGCACGGCATCACGGTGAACGCCATCGCCCCCGGCTACATGCTCACCGCCGCCAACGAGGCGCAGTCGCGCGACCAGACGCTGCGGGAATGGCTCTCCCGCCGCACGTCGCTCGGCCGCTGGGGGCACCCGGAGGAGGTGGCGGGGGCGGCGGTGTTCCTCGCCTCGCCGGCGGCCTCCTACATCACCGGCCAGATCCTGGCGGTGGACGGCGGCTACATGGCGCATTTCTGAGGCGGGCCTTTGCCCGCCCTGGCCCACTTCTGACGCGCGCCTCAGCGCACCCAGAAGCGCGGCATGAACAGCACCAGCACGGTGAGGATCTCAAGCCGCCCCAGCATCATGGCGGCGGTGAGCAGCCACAAGGCCGGATCGGGCAGACCGCCGAAATTGGAAGCGGGGCCCACCACCGGCCCCAGGCCCGGCCCCACATTGGCGAGGCAGGAGATGGCCGCCGAGAAGGCGGTGCGCAGATCGAGCCCCATCATGTTGAGCGCGACGCCCACCAGGAAGAAGGTGAGGAGATAGAGGAAGACGAAGGAGAGCACCGAGCCCACCACGTCGTCCGCCACCGGCGCACCGCCATAGCGGATGGGGAAGATGCCGGCCCGGAACGAGATGCGCTTCAGGTGCTGGCGGATGGCCTTGGCGGTGATGGCGAGCCGCAGCGCCTTCAGGCCGCCCGAGGTGGAGCCGGTGCAGCCGCCAAGGAACATCAGCACGAAGAAGAGGGAATCCGAGAACGGCCCCCAGTTCGTGTAGTCCACGGACATGAAGCCGGTGGTGGAGATGAGCGAGCTGACGGTGAACAGCGCGCCCCGCAGCGCCGTCTCGCCGCTGGCGATGCCCTGGAGGCTCTGCTGGGCGAAGGACAGCAATGTGAACGCGGCGACGATGGCGAGGAAGACCCGCACCTCGGGATTGGTGAACAGGCGGCTCGCATCGCCCGAGAGCGCCCGCACATAGAGCGGGAAGGGCATGGCGGCGGCGAGCATGAAGACGATGGCCACATAGTCCACCGCCGGGCTGGCGAACACCGAGAGCGAGGAATCCGAATTGGCGAAGCCACCGCTCGACAAAGTGGACATGGCGAGCGTCACCGCATCAAACGGCTTGAGGCCCGCCGCCAGATAGCACCCGGCGCAGATGACGGTGAGCAGCACATAGGCCTGGAGCAGGCGCTTGGCGATGCTGCCGGCGCGGGGCAGGAACTTGTCGGACTTGTCCGAGGATTCGGTGCGGAACAGCTGCATTCCGCCGATGGACAGCACCGGCAGCACGGCGATGGCGATGGCGATGATGCCGATGCCGCCGAACCAGTGCAGCAGCGCCCGCCACAGGAGGATGCCCGGCGACATGGCGTCGAGCCCCGACATGACGCTGGCGCCGGTGGTGGTGAGGCCGGACATGCTCTCGAACATGGCCCGCGTGAAGGAGAGGCGGGACGACCCCCACATCAGCGGCAGAGCGGCGAACACCGAGAGCACCACCCAGACCGAGGTGGTGAGAACGAAGGCCTGGCGCAGGTCGAGCTTGCGGGTGAGCTGGCCGCGCCCGGTCATCCACATGAGCACGCCGACGAAGATGGTAACGGCGGCCGACCCGACGAAGGCCGCACCCGCGAACGTCTCCTGGCTGTTGGCGCGGGCCGCGAAATCAGCCACAGCCGGCGCCAGCATGGCGGCGCCGAGGATGGCGAGCAGGATGCCGAGCGTGGCCGCGACCGGGCGCAGGCTGAGGACCGATACGGCCTCGGCCTCCACGGTGGGAATGCCCGCGTGCATGATCTCCCCTCTCGCCCGGTTCGCTGCGACGTCAATAAAGGACAGGGGCCAAAAAAACCTAAAGCTGAAAGGCTAAAGCTGAAATCGTCCCGCCCGGCCGGCGCCGGGCGGATGCATCAGGTCAGTTGAGGACGCGGCGCACGTCCGGCACGTCCAGCGAGAAGGCCGGGATCTCGATGGAGAAGGGCTCGCCGGTGTCGGTGACCATCTCGTAGCGTCCGCGGATGATGCCGGTGGCCGTGTTGAGCGGCACCCCGCTGGTGTATTCGAACCGGCCGCCGGGCGGCAGGGTCGGCTCCTCCCCGACGACACCGGCCCCGTGCACCTCCTCGGTGCGGCCGTTGGCATCGGTGATGATCCAGTGGCGCGCCTTGAGCTGCACTGTCTCCTGGCCCAAATTGGCCACCTCGATCGTATAGGCCCAAAAATGACGGCCCTGGTCGGGCTCAGACCGCTCCGCCACATAACGCGGCGTCGCAGTCACCTGAATATTCCGAGTGATGGCGCGGTACATACCCGCTCTAGCTCCTCACACCGCGGGAGAAAATGCCCCCGCGGCGCACAGTGAACCCGCGTTGTCGCCCGCGCGCAACAGGGCGTGGTGCAGCGCGGCAACCCGCGCGCCGCGCCGCCAGCAATCACAAGGCTTCGGCGGCACCCGCGAGGTCGGCGATCAGGTCGTCGGCGTGCTCGAGGCCCACCGAGAGGCGCAGGAGCCCGTCGGAAATGCCCATCTCCGCCCGTGTCTCCGGCGTGAATCGCTGGTGCGTGGTGGTGGCGGGGTGGGTGATGAGGCTCTTCGCGTCGCCCAGATTGTTGGAGATGCGGATGAGCCGCAGGGCATTGGCGAAGCGGAAGGCGCCCTCCTTGCCGTCCTTCACCACGAAGGTCACGAGGGTGCCGCCGCCCTTCATCTGCCGCTGCGCCAGCTCCGCCTGGGGATGATCGGCGCGGCCGGGATAGATCACCTTCTCCACGCCCGGCAGGGCGGCGAGGGCGTCGGCCACCTTGCCGGCGCTCGCCTGCATGCGCTCCACGCGCAGGGCCAGCGTCTCCAGCCCCTTCAGCATGATCCACGCATTGAAGGGCGAGATCGAGGGGCCGGTCTGGCGCAGGAAGGTCTGGAGATGGTCGGTGACGAACTGTTTGGAGGAAAGGATCACCCCGCCGAGGCAGCGGCCCTGTCCGTCCACATGCTTGGTGGTGGAATAGACCACCACGTCCGCCCCGAGCTCGAAGGGGTGCTGCAGTAGGGGGGTGGCGAACACATTGTCCACCACGAGCCGCGCGCCGGCCGCGTGCGCGATCTCCGCCACCGCGGCGATGTCGATGAGGTCCAGCGTCGGGTTGGTGGGGCTTTCCAGGAAGAAGATCTTGGTGTTGGGCTTCACCCCCGCCTTCCAGGCGTCGAGGTCGCAGCCGTCGATGAGCGTGGTCTCGACGCCGAAGCGGGGAAGGAAGTCCTCCAGAATCCAGCGGCAGGAGCCGAACAAGGCGCGGGCGGCCAGCACATGGTCACCGGCGGAGAGCTGAGACAGCAGCGCGGCATTCACCGCCGCCATGCCGGAGGCCGTGGCCCGCGCCGCTTCCGCCCCTTCCAGCAGCGCCATGCGCTCCTCGAACATGGCGGTGGTCGGGTTGGAATAGCGCGAATAGACGAAGCCGGGGTCCTCGCCCTTGAACCGCGCCTCGCAGCTCTCGGCGTCGTCATAGACGAAGCCCTGCGTCAGGAAGAGCGCCTCGGAGGTCTCGCCGAAGGGAGAGCGCGTCGTCCCGCCATGGACTAGCCGTGTTTCCGGGTGGAGTGTAAGGGGATCGCGGGGAACGAACCGGGGGGTGGGCTTTGGCGCCACGGACATGACGGTCTCCGAGGGGAGGCCGAGGGGACCTGACCGGGCGTGCAGCATCGGACGCGCCGATGAGGCTTCCCTTGTCGTCTCCCCGGCCTTTTAGCATGGTTGTTTAACGTGGCTGCAAGCCGGCCGGCTCAAATTCTCCACAGCCGCACTAAAGAGCGGGGCCCCCTTGGCGTCAAGGGCTCCGTCCGGTAAATCGAACAAAAAGGACGGGAAAGCGGATATGACGGTGCGTGCCACGGAGCATCTGAAGCCCGGCATCCTGCCCGCAGAGGCGATCGGGGCGCTGAAGGCGTCCGGCGCCATCGCCTGCCGCAAGGCGCTGGACGACGACCAGATCCAGCCGGCGAGCCTGGACCTGCGCCTCGGCCGCACCGCATGGCGGGTGCGCGCGAGCTTCCTGCCGGGCGCCGGCGTCTCGGTGAAGGAACGGCTCGGCGACCTCGCTTTGCACGATTTCGATCTCACCAAGGGCGCGGTGCTGGAAACCGGCTGCGTCTATCTGGTGGAACTGTTCGAGCGGCTGAAGCTGCCGGCGGATCTGGCCGCCGCCGCCAACCCGAAGAGCTCCACCGGGCGGCTCGACGTGTTCGTGCGCGTCATCACCGACGGCGCGCGGGCCTTCGACACCATCCCGGCCGGCTATAACGGCCCACTCTATCTGGAAATCTCGCCGCGCACCTTCCCCATTCTCGTGCGCACCGGCTCGCGCCTGTCGCAGGTGCGGTTCCGGCGCGGTGTCTCGCGGCTGTCCGATCTGGAGCTTCTGAACCTCCAGACCGCCGAATGCCTCGTGGATGCGACGAGCCCGGACGTGGCGGCGGGCGGCATCGCGCTGGGCGTGGACCTCGCCGGCGATGCTCTGGGCGGGCTCATGGGCTTCCGCGCCAAGAAGCACACGGGCGTCATCGACGTGGATCAGGCCGGGGTGCTGGACGTGGCGGACTTCTGGGAGCCCATCCACGTGCGGCCGGACCGCCCGGCCAGCCTCGTGCTCGATCCCGACGCCTTCTACATCCTCGCCTCCCGCGAGGCGGTGCATGTGCCGCCGGACTATGCCGCGGAGATGGTGCCGTTCGATCCGCTGGTGGGCGAGTTCCGGGTGCATTATGCCGGCTTCTTCGATCCCGGCTTCGGCAATCCGGCGGCCGGCGGGCGCGGCGCGCGGGCGGTGCTGGAGGTGCGCTCCCGCGAGGTGCCGTTCATCCTGGAGCACGGGCAGACGGTGGGTCGCCTCGTCTACGAGCGCATGGCGGCGCGACCCCACACGCTCTATGGCGCCGACATGCGCTCCCACTATCAGGGCCAGGGGCTGAAGCTCTCCAAGCACTTCAAGCCGGTCGCGCTCTAAGTCCTGGAGCCGTCATGCCCCGGCTCGTCCGGGGCATCCACTTCGCCTTTTGCTCTGCGCCGCTTCAGTGTGGGGCCCCGGCTGTCCCGTGGATCCCCCGGACGAGCCGGGGGATGACGCCGGAGGCAAGGTCGTCGAAGCGGAAGTTCCTAAGGCGCTGGCGTGGCCGGGGCGGCGCCGGCGGCGATCATGTCTTCCTTGCGCCACGGCTTGTCGCGCAGGCCGGCATTGAGTTCGCGCAGGGGACGCAGCAGCGCTTCCGAATAGGCGAGATAGTCCGCCACCAGAGGCAGCGTCTCCCGCAGCTTGGCGTCGTCGGCGAGGCCGAGCACGGTGGAGACGGCGGCTGCGACCGCAGGATTGGCGGCATCGGCACTGCCCGGTCCGGCCTGGCCGAGCACCACCTCGAAGGCGGTGAGGGTGCGCGAGCGGGCGGCCTCCACCACGGTCACCAACTGCTCCGACGGGTTCGTGGCGGCGAGGCGGTGAGCCACATCTTCCATGAGTGCGAGATAGGTGATGAGCACGTCGAGCGTCGAGACGATGTTGGCCACGTCTCCCGCCGAATGGCCGAACACCTGCTCGGCGCCGAGATGGGGCAGGCGCAGGCCGAGGCCGCGCACGTCCTGCACCAGGGCGGCGACGCTGGTGGTCTCGCCCGGATGCGGCCACCAGGAGGCGAAGGCCGAGCGGCAGCGCCGGAGCAGCGCGCGCACCTCGGGCCGTACCTGATCGGTGAGATAGACCGGCAGCACCATGAACGACACGGCGAGCGCCACCGCCGCCCCGATGGCGGTCTCGTAGACGCGGGCGATCATGCCCTCCGGCCCAAGGCCGGAGATGATGTGGAGGCCCAGCACCACCGAGAGGCCCACCGCGGCGGAGGCGATGTCGTAGCGGTCCTTCTGGGTCACCACCGCGATCATCTGCGCGAGCATGCAGAAGGCGGCCATGACCCAGATCTGCCCCTCGAGCGCGACGAACAGGCCAAAGCCCAGCGCCACGCCGATGAGGGTGCCCACCGTGCGGTAGCGCACCCGCGTATAGGTCTCGCCCACGCTGTTGCCGATGACGAACATCACCGTCATCGTCGCCCAATAGGCGTGATCGAGATGGATGAGGAGATCGAAGGCGGTGGTGATGGCCGTCGCCACCGCCCCCTGGCAGGCGACCCGGTAAGGCGCGGAGAGGATCTGGCGGCCGTCCGGCCCCTTCACGAAGAGCGGGATGGCCTTGGGGGGCGGGGGCAGGACGTCCGGTTCCGCGTCCGGATGGGGCGGCGGGAAGGGCGCCATCTCGGCCGCCGCGATGCCGGTGACCACCATGGAGAGGCGATCGAAAGCGGTGAGCGCCCGCAGCAGCGCGAAGCGCGCCTCGCCGGGCAGGTCAGGCGAGAAGGCGACGTGACGCAGTTGCGCGACCGCCCGCTCGAAGCGCTCTTCCGCATGGACATCGGAGACGTCCACCGCCTCCAGCCGGCGGGCGATGTGGTCGGCGGCGGCGGCGAAGGGCTGGCGCCAGTCCACCGTGTCGGGCGTGTTCTTGGGCACGCAACCCGCGAGAAGCTGCACCGCCACACGCAACCGGTAGAAGCGCACGCGCAGTTGCTCGAAGTCGGAGTGGGCGGCCGGGTCTTCCGCGATGGCGTTGGCGAGGGCGTTCCAGACCCGCCCGCGCAGATGCTCCAGCACCTCCGAGGCGTCCGGCGGGAAGGGATGGTTGTCACGCACGGCGGCCGACAGCTCGCGCAGATAGCTGGCGACCGCGCCCTGCATGTCGAGGGTGGTGTCCACGAAGGCGTGCACCGCCGATGGCCGCCAAGGCGACAGGCGCACCGCTGCCGCCACCAGCGCGCCCTGGCAGAAGGCGAGAAGCAGCATGGCGGCTTCGATCCTCGTGGGGCGGATGATGGTGCCCACCGTCGCCACCACGATCAGCGCGAGGCCGAGGCGCTGGCCGTCCATGCCGTTGCGCCGCAAGGCGAGGGCGATGAAGGACAGCGGGATCAGCAGCAGCTTCTGCACCATGTCGTTGGCCGCGCCATTGCCGGGGCCGATGGCGGTGAGGAGCGCGAGGAAGACGACGGAGACGCCGAACAGACGCAGCATGGTGCGCCCCTCGGCGGCGACGCTGGCGCCGGGGTTGAACGAGATCATCACCAGCGCGGCGCAGCCGGCCATCATCGGGAAGGTGGTGTCCATGCCCAGGCGGAAGCCCACCGAGGTGGCATAGCCCGTGACGATGACGATGACGAAGGAGATGCCCAGCGCCAGCGCGCGGGTGGTGTCGATGCCGCCGGGATCGTGATCGGCCAGCCAGCGCTTCACGCGGCGGGCGAACGGCTCGCGCGGACGGTGGCGGGGCGGGGCAAGGGGTTCCATCGTGCGGGCTCGGCTGTTCCTGTCGGGCGGGACGGTGGATGACGAAAGAATTTGGCCTAAGCGCGGTCGCCTTTTGGCAGGCGGGCCTGACGGGGGCGGGTCTGATGGGGATAGTGTGCTCTGGTGGTCAATACGGAGACCGGACGGCGTGTCACCCTTCAAACTCTACTGCTTCGCCCAGTCGGGCAATGCCTATCGTGCCGCCCTCATGCTGGAGCTGTGCGGCCTCGCCTGGGAGGCCCGGTTCGTCGACTATTTCAACGGCGAGACCCGCACCGAGGCCTACAAGCGCGACGTGAACGAGATGGGCGAGGTGCCGGTGCTGGTGGATGGGGAGCTGAAGCTGTCCCAGTCGGGCGTGATCCTCGACTATCTCGCGAAAAAGACCGGCCGCTTCCTGCCCGACGACGAAGCCGGCCGGCGCGAGGTGTTGCGCTGGATCCTCTTCGACAACCACAAGTTCACATCCTACTTCGCCACCCTGCGCTTCATGGTGGGCCTGCGTGGCGAGGGCGAGAACGAGCTGACCGCCTTCCTCAGGACGCGCGCGAGCGCGGCCTATGCCGTCGCGGACACGCACTTGCAGGCTTCGGACTTCCTCGTGGGAGACCGGCCCACCATCGCCGACATCTCGCTCGCCGGTTACATCTACTATCCCGAGCGGGCGGGCGTGGTGGTGGAGGATTATCCGGCCTTGGCCCGCTGGGCCGGGCGCATCGCCGCATTGCCGGGGTGGAAGGCACCCTACGAGCTCATGCCCGGCCATCCTCTCGCCGTCGCCGCGACGCCCTGAGCTTCAACTTTCCGCCAATCTGCTCTAAGCGGATGCGGCAGTGCACAAGCGCCGAACCGCGGCGCGGCAGGTGAAGGCGCCGGGAACGGCGGGTGAACGGGAACACGTTCATGGCGGGTGAGACGACGGCGCGGGTCACGGAACTTTATGCGGCGAAGCTTGCCGCTGGGGAAATCTCGGAAGATCCGGCCCAGGCCGAAGTGGTGGAGGAATTCGCCAGGCTGGAGCTGGAATTGCGGCAGCGGGCGCTGGCGCAGAAATCTTCGGCGCTCGGCTGGCTGTTCCAGCGCCGCGCCCCGGTCCAGCCCAAGGGCATGTATGTCTATGGCAAGGTCGGCCGCGGCAAGACCATGCTCATGGACCTGTTCCTTGACGCGCTCCCGGCCAAGGGCAAGCGCCGGGCGCATTTCCACGAATTCATGGGCGACGTGCACGAGCGCATCTTCCGCGAGCGGCAGGCGCAGAAGCAGGGTGAGCGCAAGAGCGCCGACCCCATCGCCCCGGTGGCGCAGGCGCTGGCCGACGAGGCCAAGGTGCTGTGCTTTGACGAATTCCACGTCACCGACATCGCCGACGCCATGATCCTCGGCCGGCTGTTCGAGAAGCTGTTCGCCGACGGCGTGGTGGTGGTGGCCACTTCCAACGTCGCGCCGCAGGATCTCTATGCCGGCGGCCTCAACCGTGCGTTGTTCCTGCCCTTCATCGGGGAGATCGAGCAGCGCATGCGCGTCATGTCCCTCGATTCGCGCACCGACTACCGCATGGAGAAGCTGGAGGGCGTGAGCACCTGGCACACGCCCCTCGGCCCCGCCGCAGATGCGGCGGTGGAGGCAGCGTGGCGGCGTCTCGCCGGCCCCACCGGTGGCAGGCCCGGGGAGATGCTGCTGAAGGGCCGCAAGCTCGTCATCCCCGCCATGGGGCAGGGCGCGGCGCGCTTCTCCTTCGCCAATCTGTGCGAGGCGGCGCTTGGCCCGAACCCGGACTATCTCAGCCTCGCCCGCCTGTTCCACACCATCGTGCTAGAGCACATCCCCATTCTCGGGCCGGACCAGCGCAACGAGGCCAAGCGCTTCATCTCGCTGATCGACACGCTCTACGATGCCAACGTGAAGCTCATCGCCTCGGCGGCCGCCGAGCCGGAGCAGCTCTATCTCGGCACCGAGGGGGCGGAGGCGTTCGAATTCGCCCGCACCATCTCGCGCCTGCACGAGATGCGCTCCAGCGAATATCTCGCCAAGCCGCACGGCCGCACGGATTCCGTCGCGTCCGGCAATACGACCGGCCTCGTCGAGACCTGACGCCTACCGTGTGGTGAAGAAGGTCATCACCACCTTGTCGTTCTCGCCCACGAGGCAGAGGAAGCGGTGGGCCTTGTCGGAGCGATCGCGCTTGATATAGGCCTCGCCCATCAGCACAGCGGTGATCTTCTCCTGCCCCACGGTCGTGTCGGCCTTGGCGATGGTGAGGCCGTCCATGTCGATGAGGATGTCGTCGACGGAGGGCGAGTTCGCCTTGAGCCGTGCCAGAGCATGGGCCTTGCAGGCGGCGGCGCGCTCGGCATCCCCGGGCGCCTGGGCTTCGGCGTCCTTGAGCGCCTCCTCGGTGACGGTCTGTTCCGCCCGCGACTTCAGCGCATCTTCCGGCTTGGGCGCGGCCAGAGGCGGCGCGACCTGCGGCGGCACGACGGGCGATGTGGCCGGCGCGGGTGTTTCCGTGGCCGGCGCGGGGCGCGGGGGGACGGGATCGGCCGGGGCGGCCTGCTGCGCCAGCGCGGGGCCGCTCAGGAGCGCGCCCGCGAGGAACAGCCCCGCAAGGGCAGGGCGGAAGAGGCGGATCGGGCGGGCAGACGTCATTGTGTCCTCCGGATGGTTTCGGAGGACAACGCAGGCGCGGCCATATGGTGCCGCCGCGCCTCTGCTTTGGTGAAGCCTATCTTACGTGCCGGCCGGTGAGGGCATAGCAGAAGGCGTCGAGCATCTCGGCTTCGGCTTCCTTCAGCGTGCCGTCGGCGTTGATGACGCGCATGCCGGCCTTGAGCAGGGTGGCGATGGCCTCGGTGCCGCTCTCGAACAGGGTGTCGAGAGCGCTTTCCACGGATTCGGGCGTCGGACGCAGGCGGGCGACCCAGGCGGCGAGGCGCTCGCGCTCGGTGCCGGTGAGGTCGATCTCCTCCGCGGCGCAGGCGCGCTCGCAGAAGAAGACCATCTCCTCCACCTCCGCCGCGCCGATCTCGCGGTCCGCCCGCGCCAGCGCGGCCAGGAGCGCGATGCCGGCCTTGCGGATGACCAGGCGGATGCGGTCCCAGCGCTGGTCCTCGGGCTCCTCCGGGGCCACCAGCTCCGCGTCCTTGGGCCAGATGAAGCCGAAGGTCTCGTAGAAGAAGCGCGACAGCGGCTCGCGCTTCGCCCCGTCGAGGTCGGTCACGCCGGTGATGCGGTCCACCCGGAAGGCGCGCGCCGCCTGCCGCTCGTGGCATTTGGCGATGAGGATGGGCACGCCCTCCACATTGCGCTGCACCGCCCACACCGAGATGCGGCGGTGGCTGATATTGCCCGCATGGTCCACATAATCGATGGCGAAGGACTGCCCGTCGGCGGGGTCATGGTCCTCCGCCGCGCCGGCGGCGAGGGTATCGTGGGGGTCGTCCTCGGGCACCGAGACGCGGTGGGCGTCGGTGTAGAAGGGGGCGCCGATCATCTCGACCCGGTCGAGGATGAAGGACTTCAGCGAGGTGATGGCGTTCATGGGGGCGCTCGCACTGAGGCCGATGCATCGGGCCGACGACGGTTCCCCCATAGATAGCTGGCGCAGCGTCGCCGATAAAGCTTTTCCCCGTATTGGCTCCCGTGCGGCCTTCTTGTGGTGCCTCAGTCCCGATCCAGCGCATCCCGGATCAGCAGCGCGATGTGGCGCGCCTTGCGGCCCGACCCGTGCTCGATCTGGTGGCGGCAGGAAAAGCCGTTGGCGATCAGCGGCGCGTCGTCCGGCGCGGCGCGCATGGCCGGCAGCAGGGCGATCTCGGCCATCTGCATGGACGCATCATAATGCTCCGCCTCCAGCCCGAAGCTGCCGGCCATGCCGCAGCAGCTCGTCTCCACGATGTCGTAGGAGAAGCCGGGGATGAAGGAGAGCACCTTGCGCGTCGCCTTCATCACCCCGAACGCCTTCTGGTGGCAGTGGCCGTGCAGCACCGCCTTCGCACCGGGAAGCGCCTTGAGCTTCAGCCGCAGCCCCCGGTTCTGGTGCTCGCGGGCGAGGAATTCCTCGAACAGGTAGAGCTGCTTGCCCAGCGCGCCGATCTTCGGGCCGAGGCCGAGGCTGTAGAGCTCATCCCGCAGCGACAGCAGGCACGAGGGCTCGAGGCCGATGATGGGCGTGCCGGCGGCGATCTCGCCCTCGAAGGCGGCAAGCACGCGCCGACCCTCGCTGCGCGCCTTCTCCACCATGCCGGTGGTGAGGTAGGTGCGGCCGCAGCACAGGGGACGGTCGGGCTCCGCGTCGGCGGGATCGGGCTTTGCGATGCGGACACGGTATCCGGCGAAGGTCAGCACCTCGCGGGCGGCCTCCGCCACCTCCGGCTCGAAATGGTGGCAGAAGGTATCCACGAACAGGATCACGTCGCCCCGCTCCGCCAGATGCGGCGCGGCGGGCGGTGCGACATAGGCGGCGGGGGCCGGCTCCGGAATGGGGCGGCGCGCGGTGATGCCGAGGAAACGCTCGGCGAGGCGGGCCATGGTCGGCACGCGGTTGCGCAGGAGAATGGCGAGGCGCAGCAGGCGGCGGTGGCGGCCGGTCCATTCCGGCACCCCGCCGAAGAGACGGGTGCGCAGAGGCACGCCCTTGATCTCGTGCCGTTGTGCCAGATACTCGGTCTTGATGAGCGTCATGTCCACGGCGCTCGGGCATTCCTTCTTGCAGGCCTTGCAGGACACGCACAGGTCCATGGCCTCGTCGAGCCGGGGATCGGCGAAGGCGGCGGCGTCGCTGCCGTCGTTCAGCGCGGCCTTGAAGGCGGCGACGCGGGCCTCGGTGGAATGGGCGCGGTCACCGGTGATGCGGTAGCTCGGGCACATCACGCCCTTGCCGGTATTCTGACAATCGCGGCTATGCATGCACACGGCCACGGCCTTGGCATAGTTCCCGCCGGTGGCGGGAATGCCGGAATAGGCGTCGCCGATGCCGTAGGTGTCGTAAGCCGACCAATCCAGGAAGGTTTTCATGCCGCGCGGGTCCTTTTCACCCGCGCCCATGCAAGAGGCATACCCCCTGGCATACGAAGAGCCCGGCGGCGCACGTGGGATCGGTGTGCGCCACCGGGCGCCGGCCGCAGCCTGCGGGACGCGCAGGACTCATGCGGCCGGAGGGAGACGGCGCCAGTTCGGCCCGTCTCTGGATCGAAGCGGAAACGACCTGCGGGAGGTCAGAACCGCGTCGTCAGCGTTGTCAGCCAGGCCGGGGAGACCTGGACCAGAACCGCTTCGATCCGCTTGTCGGCACCGGTGGCGATCAGCAGGCCGACCACCACCAGCACCAGACCCATGAGGGCCTTGGCGCCCTTGCCGCCGGAAATCATGCGCCCGCGCCAGCGCATCAGCGTGGGGCGCGAGAGGGTGCCGGCGAGCGCCAGCGGCAGGCCGGCGCCGAGGCCGAACAGGGCCATCACGGCCGCCACCTCGCCGAGGTTGCGGCCCTGCGCGGCGAGCACCGAGGCCGCGCCCAGCGTCGGCCCGACACAGGGGCTCCACACCGCGCCGAGCAGCAGCCCGACGGCGAACTGGCCGCCCACACCCTCCGTCGCGAAGCCGGACAGGTGCCGGCTGGCGAGGTCGCTCACCGGCCCGCCCGCGGTGGCGAGCCGGGTCTGCAAGGGCGGCACGGCGAGGACCGCTCCGATGCCGATCATCAGCACCGCGCCCACCATCCGGAAGGCATCGCCTTCCAGCCCGATGGCGTAGCCGACGGTGGCGACGAACAGGCCGATGACGGTGAAGGAGAGCGTCACCCCCACCGCCAGCGCCAGCGGGGCGAGGCGGTGCTCGGCCGCTGCAGCGCCGAGCACCAAAGGCAGCAGCGGCACCACGCAGGGCGACAGGATGGAGAGCACGCCGGCGAGAAACGCGAGGCCGAGGCTGCCGAGGGCCATGGTCGCCTCAGACGCCCTTGGCCAGCAGCGCCTCGATGGACGGCCGCGCGGTATCACCCACGGAACGGCCTTCCTCGGTCTTGCCCTTGTAGACGATGAGGGTGCTCTGGGAGCGGGCGCCGAAGGCCTTCACCACGTCCTTCTGGCTGTCGAAATCGACGCGGAACACCACCATCTCCTTGAATTTGGGGGTCGCGAGCAGCTCGCCGAGAATGGGCGCCTGGGCCGCGCACACCGGACACCAGCTGGCATGGATCTCCACCAGGATGGGCTTGCCAGCCTTCTGCGCGTCGGCGAAGGCCGCCGGCGTGTAGGCGGCATGGGCGGTGGAGGATTGTGCGGTGGCGCCGTGCTCGGTGCCGGCGAGGGCGGATGCGCCGGCCAAGGCGGCCGCGGCAAGCGGAAGGGCGATCGCGAAGGCGAGGGTGAAACGGCGGGTGAACATGATGGCGTCCTTCTTCCCTGGATCGGCTGCGCGTGGCCGACATCGGGCTTTTCGGGGCGCGGCGGCGGGCGGTTACAGCGGCAGGAGCCATCACGGCCAGTTGATCGGCGTTCACAGGCCCGGCCAATTCCGCTAGACCACGGACCAGACAGGGGCCGGCGCGGGTCGGCCCGGGAGGAATTTGCTCCGTGAACGATCAGGTGAAGCTCGTCCTTGCCTCCGGCTCTCCCCGCCGCCTCGCGCTGCTGAACCAGGCCGGTATCGATCCGGACCTTCTCATGCCCGCCGACGTGGACGAGACGCCCGAGCGCGGCGAGCTGCCCCGCCGCCTCGCCCAGCGCCTCTCGCAGGAGAAGGCGAAGCTGGTGGCCGGCCGGGCCAAGGATGCCGAGATGAACGCGCTGGTGCTCGCCGCCGACACGGTGGTGGCGGTGGGCCGGCGCATCCTGCCCAAGCCCGATCTGGTGGACGAGGCGGAGGCCTGCCTGCGCCTGCTCTCCGGCCGCACCCATCGGGTCTATACCGGCGTCTGCCTCATCGATCCGCGCGGCCGCACGGCCACCCGCCTCGTGGAGACCCGGGTGCGCTTCAAGCGGCTCTCGCGCGACGAGATCAACGATTACCTCGCCTGCGGCGAGTGGCGCGGCAAGGCGGGCGGCTACGCCATCCAGGGCATTGCCGGGGGCTTCGTGGTGAAACTGGTGGGCTCCTACACCAACGTGGTCGGGCTGCCGCTTTCGGAAACCCTCGGCCTCCTGACCGGCCAGGGCTACGACGTGCGCGCCGGCTGGGTGGAGCGCGCGGCGTGAGCGCGGATACCCCCGCCAAACCCATCCCCGCCGCTCGTCCGTGCCCCATCTGCGGGAAGCCGCCGGTGGAGCGCTACAAGCCCTTCTGCTCCAAGCGCTGCGCGGACGTGGACCTCAACCGCTGGCTGTCCGGCAGCTACGCCATCCCCGGCCGTCCCGAGGAGGACGAGGACGGGGAGAGCGGACCGCCAGAGCGCGAATAGGCGCCCTCCGCCCCCACCTTGACGGCTCCCGTTACGGCGCGCGAGGGTGCCGCAGGTCTGGCGCGGGCCGGGTCTGGCAGTGGAGCGAGCATCATGGCGGCGGTGGAACGGGTGTCGGCGGATCATCCCGCCTTCCGGACTGAGGCCTTCATCGACGGCGCCTTCGTGCCGGCCGCCTCGGGCCGCACCTTCAGCGCGATCAATCCCGCCACCGGCCATGCCATCGCCGAAGTCGCGGCCTGCGATGCGGAGGATGTGGACCGGGCCGTGAAGGCCGCGCGCCGCGCCTTCGAGGATCGCCGCTGGGCCGGCCAGCGCCCGCTGGAGCGCAAGCGCACCCTGTTGCGCTTCGCCGAACTCATCCGCACCCACCGGGACGAACTGGCCCTCACCGAGACGCTGAACATGGGCAAGCCCATCTCGGACGCCCGCGCCATCGACGTGCGGGCGGCGGCCGACTGCTTCGCCTATTACGGGGAGTGCTGCGACAAGGTCTATGGCGAGGTCGCGCCCACCACGGACGACAACCTCGCTTTGGTGCTGCGCGAGCCGCTGGGCATCGTCGGCTGCGTCACGCCGTGGAACTTCCCCATGATCATGGCCGCCTGGAAGGTGGCGCCGGCGCTGGCCATGGGCAATTCCGTGGTGCTGAAGCCGGCGGAGGAGAGCCCGCTCACCGCGCTGCGCCTCGCCGAGCTGGCGGCGGAAGCCGGCATCCCCGACGGGGTGTTCAACGTGGTGCCGGGGCTCGGCGTCGAGGCCGGCAAGGCGCTGGGGCTCCACATGGATGTGGACGCCATCGCCTTCACCGGCTCCACCGAGGTCGGCCGCTATTTCCTGCGCTATTCGGCCGAGAGCAACATCAAGCGCGTGGCCCTCGAACTGGGCGGCAAGACCGCCTTCGTGGTGGCGCACGACGTGAAGGACCTCGGCGCCGTGGCCGAGGCGGTGGCCGGCGGCATCTTCTTCAATCAGGGCGAGATGTGCACGGCGGCCTCGCGGCTGCTCGTGGACAACCGCATCCGCGCCGAGCTGGTGGAGCGTGTGGCCGCGCTTGCCCCGCGCTGGATGCCGGGCGATCCGCTCGACCCCGATGCGCCGGCCGGTGCGGTGGTGAGCCGCGAGCATCAGGGCCGCATCCTCTCCGCGATCCAGGCCGGCGGCGAGAGCGGAGCACGGCTGGTGACGGGCGGCACGGCCGTGCGCACGGAAACCGGCGGTGCCTTCGTGGCGCCCACCGTGTTCGACGACGTGGCACCGTCCTCCGCGCTGGCGCAGAACGAGATCTTCGGGCCCGTGCTTTCAGTGATCGGCTTCGACGGGCTGGACGAGGCGGTGGAAATCGCCAACGGCACCATCTACGGCCTCGGTGCCTCCGTCTGGAGCGCCAACCTTGCCGCCGCCCACAAGGTGGCGCGGCGCTTCAAGGCCGGCATCGTCTATGTGAACTGCTTCGACGCCGACGACATCACCACGCCCTTCGGCGGCGTGAAACAGTCCGGCTTCGGGCGCGACAAGTCCCTTCATGCGCTGGAGAAGTATTCCGACCTCAAGACGGTGTGGACGCGGCTCTAGCCGTCCGGGACGCGATATCCGTCAGCGCCGCGCCAGAAGATGCACCTCTTCGGTGGCTTCCCACTGGCCCTTGAGGGCGTCGGGACGGGTGACGGCATCGAGCTGCGTCACCTCATAGCCGGCATCATGCAGCGCGTGAACTTCTGACGCCGGCACGGAGAAGGGCGGGCCCCCGACCAGGGACTGGTCGTAGACTAGGGTCACCACCAGCTGCGGAACCGCCCCGGTGATGGCCCTGACATGGGCGGCATAGCGCGGCCGCATGTCGGGCGGCAAAGCGATCAGGGCGGCGCGGTCATAGACGGCATCCACCGGCCCGAGGGTCTCGGCGGTAAGGGCGAAGATGTCGCCCTGGAAGATGTCGAGGCCGGGCGCGCGGAAGCGCAGGAGGTCGCCGGCCTCGGTGATCTCGGGCACCACCCCCAGCTCGGCGAACAGCTCGTCCACCGCGATGCGGCTCAGTTCCGCGCCGGCCACGGCGAAGCCCTGTCCGAGCAGATAGGCGATGTCCCGCGTCTTGCCGCACAAAGGCAGGAAGATGCGCGCGCCGGGCGCGAGGTCGAGGCGGGAGAGGTGCTTCACCAGATAGGTATTGGGCTTTCCCTCGTGGAAGCCGATCTGCTTCGTCTCCCACCGCGCCTGCCAGAACCCCGGTTCCATGCCTCGCCTCCGCACGCTCGATCCACCGCCGCAGCTTTAGCAGATCAGGCGGGCGGCGACAGCGCGGGGGTGGCCCACGGCCTCGCTTTCGCGCTAGAACCGAAGAGGTTCAACACGGAGCATCGCCATCGTGACGTCCGCCCCCCTGTCCAACTCCACCGCCCACTGGCGCGCGCTGGATGCGGCGCACCACCTGCACCCGTTTTCCGACACGAAGGCGCTGAACGCCGAGGGGGTGCGGGTCATCACGCGGGCCGAGGGGGTCTACGTCTTCGACAGCGACGGCAACAAGATTCTCGACGGCATGTCGGGCCTGTGGTGCTCGCAGGTGGGGCACGGGCGGCACGCCATCGTCGATGCCATCGCCCAGCAGCTGCACCAGCTCGATTATTACAACACCTTCTTCAAGACCACCCATCCCGGCGCGGCGGAGCTGGCGGCGGCCATCTCCGAGGTGGCGCCGGCCCACATGAACCATGTGTTCTTCACCTCCGGCGGCTCGGAGGCGGTGGATACGGTGCTGCGCATGGTGCGCCATTACTGGGCGTCGCTGGGCAAGCCCGAGAAGCACATCTTCATTTCCCGCCGCAACGGCTATCACGGCTCCACCATGGGCGGCGCCTCGCTGGGCGGCATGAAGCCCATGCATGCCCAGGGCGGGCTGCCCATTCCCGGCATCATCCACGTGGCCCAGCCCTATTGGTGGGCCGAGGGCGGGGAGATGAGCCGCGAGGATTTCGGTCTCTACGCCGCGCGCGAGGTGGCCCGCGCCATCGACGAGGCGGGGCCGGAGAATGTGGCCGCCTTCATCGGCGAACCGATCCAGGGGGCCGGCGGCGTCATCATCCCCCCCGCCAATTACTGGCCCGAGGTGGAGCAGATCTGCCGCGAGCGCGACGTGCTGCTGATCTGCGACGAGGTGATCTGCGGCTTCGGGCGCACGGGGCGCTGGTTCGGCGCCGAATTCATGGGGGTGAAGCCGGACCTCATCACCTTCGCGAAGGGCGTGACCTCCGGCTACTTCCCGCTGGGCGGCGTGATCGTCGGCGATCGTTTCGCCGAAGGCTTCATCGAGCATGGCGGCGACTTCAACCACGGCTACACCTATTCCGGCCATCCCGGCGGCTGCGCCGCGGCGCTCGCCAACCTCAAGATCATGCACGAGGAAAAGCTGGTGGACCGGGTGCGGACCGATATCGGCCCCTACCTCCAGGAACGCTGGCTGAAGCTCGCGGAGCATCCCCTCGTGGGCGAGGCGCGCATGGTGGGGCTCATCGGGGCCATGGAGCTGACCCCCGACAAGGCCACCCGCGCCGCCTTCGCTGCGGAGGAGGGCACGGTGGGCCTTATCTGCCGCGACTTCTCCTTCAAGGAAGGGCTGGTGATGCGCGCGGTGCGCGATGGCATGATCCTCGCCCCGCCCTTCACGCTGTCCCACGAGGAAGCGGACGAACTGGTCGCGACCGCCTGGCGGGTGCTGGACCTCACCCATGCCGAGCTCATCAAGCGCGGGATGATGGTGCCGGTGCCCCGCTTGCCGGCGCGGGCGACCGCCAGCGTCTGAGGGACCCGCGAGGCCGGTGCCTCGGGCGCCCGTTCTGCTGCCCGGCCGGGTGCCGGGCATCCCCGCCAAACCGCGCGGGAGCGCGTTCGGCACATGTCCTGCCATACATGTAGACCAGCCGGCCGTCTCCCCCGATACCTTTGACGGGTGATTCCCTCACGGCAAAGCCACAGTCAAAAGCGGCGCGCGCGGGGCGACGGCCAAGGTTTGCGGAGGCCTCGTTCTCAAATCATCGCAAATGTCCAGAAGGTATTGATCGCCGTCGGGAACGATTTGCCATCGAGCACTGTTTCTCCTGCAACATGAACGCAGCAGGAGAGGTAACATGCGCAAGACATTGTTGATCAGTACCGTGGTTGCCGGCCTCGCGGCTCCCGTGATCGTTCCCACGGTCGCTTTCGCGCAGGCCTCCACCGCCACGGGCGCCATCGGCGGCGCTGCTGTCGGCGCGGTGGTCGGCGGCCCCGTGGGTGCCGTGGTCGGCGGCGTGGTGGGTGCGGGCGTTGGTGCCGCGGCCGAGCCGCCGCAGGAAGTGCGAACCTATGTGATGAAGGAGCGCCGTCCCTCCGTCCGCCTCCAGCAGGAAGTGGTCGTGGGTGAGCCCCTGCCGTCCAACGTGGTGCTCTACGACATTCCGGACAACAACCAGTACGGATACACCGTCGTCAACGACCGCCGGGTGATCGTGGATCCCCGGACCCGCAAGGTGGTCTATATCGTCGAGTGACGGAACGGTCTGGTACCGCGTCGAAGGCGCCGCCCCCAGGGGCGGCGCCTTTGGCGTTTCAGGCCACCGGCGTGGAGTCTGCAAACTGCGGATGCGCGGCACTGAAGGCGTCGAACCAGGCGACGAGCTTGGGATGATCGGCCCGCCAGTCCCCCGCGAAGCGGAAATCGAACCAGCCGAGGGCGCAGGCGAGGGCGATGTCGCCCACGTTCGGCGTGCCGGAATAGGGCTCCACCTCGGCTTCCAGCGCATCGAGCGCGCGCAGGCGCTTGCCGGCCTGATGCTCCAGCCAGCGCGCCTCGTGCTTCTCCTGCGGCCGGAAGCGCGCCTCATAGAGGATGAGGATGGCCGCATCCATCATCCCGTCCACGAGCGCTTCCCGGCGCAGGACCTTGATACGCGCCGTAGGCTCGATGGGGAGGATGCGCCCGTCGCCGGCCAGATGGTCCAGATAGGCGAGGATCACGGAGGAATCGAACAGCACCTCGCCGTCCCCGGTCAGCAGCGCCGGGATCTTTCCCAGCGGGTTCTGCTGGCGCAGCGTGTCGTTCGCGTCGAGGGTGTCGGCGGGCTCCAGCTCAAGCGAGATGCCGAGGATGGCAGCGGCGACGCGCACCTTGCGCACGAAGGGAGAGGTGGGGGAGTGGCGGAGCAGCATGTGGGGGTCCGTCAGGACGGGGGAGGGACCCTCTGGATAGCGCGCCTGCCGCCATGCTGCCACGCAAAATCAACGGCATCTCCCCTGCCGCGTTCGCTACCCGGTTATTCCGATGGCCTCAGCCCGCTTCGGTCAGCCACGACACCCGCGCGCGCCCCTTGCCGTCCCGCGCCAGCAGCGGGGCGAGGGCGTTGAGCACCGTTTTCATCTCGTCCGCCAGCGTGAAGGGCGGATTGACGATGATGAGGCCGGAGCCGGAGAGGGTGTCCAGCGCGCGCACCTGCGCGAAGTCGAGTTCCACCCTCAGGGTCTTGGGCAGTTTCAGGTGGGCCACGTCGCGGCGGAAGGCGTCCACCGCGCGCAGGTCCTTGATGGGATACCAGAGCATGAAGATGCCGGTGGCGAAGCGCCGGTGCGCCGCCTCCAGCCCCGCCACCATGCGCTGGAACTCGCCGGGTTCCTCGAAGGGCGGGTCCACCAGCACCACGCCGCGCCGCTCGCGCGGGGGGAGATGCGCGGCGAGCGCCTGCCAGCCGTCCTGGGCGAGCACCTTCACCCGGCCCTCGGCGCCGGGCGCCTCGCCCACCCGCTTTTCCAGCTTCGCCCGCTCCTCCTTGTTCAGCTCGCAGAACAGGAACTTGTCCTGCGGCCGCGACAGAGCCAGGGCGAGGGCCGGCGAGCCGGGATAGAGCTTGCGCCCGCCCTCGCGCAGTCCGCGCACGCAATCGAGATAGGGCGCAAGAAGCGCCGCGGCGGGGGCGGGAAGGGTGCCGGCATCCTGAGCCGCCAGCACGGCCTCGATGCCCGCATCCGCCTCGCCGGTCTTGCGGGCATTGATGCCGTCGAGATCGTAGAGCCCGGCGCCGGCATGGGTGTCGAGCACGCGGTAGGGCGCGTCCTTCTTGCCGAGATAGGCGAGCACGCGGGCCAGCGCGGCGTGCTTCATGACATCGGCGGGATTTCCGGCGTGGAAGGCGTGGCGATAATTCATCTCGGCTCGGCGATGGCGCGGAAGGGGGATGGGGACGGCGCGTGCAGCTGTGACGCAACGGTATTGTGGCCCTCGTGACGCCGTGCGACCGTCCCGGCGTGACGCATGGACGCCGGCGCGTCAAGCGGCAGTCAACCGCACGCGGCCTCCGCGTCCGCAGGAGGAAAACATGAAGCCTCTCGTTTTCGCGCTGTCCCTTGTTGCCACGCTCGCGGTCGTGGTGCCGGCTTCGGCCCAGCAGGTCCCCTCCCTCGTCGGCACCTGGAAGGGGCCGAGCGACGGTGTGGGCATGGAAATGGGCTATGTCACCGCCGATTACGGCTTCGTCGTCGAGGAGCAGCGCGGCCGCTCCTTCAAGGGCAAGGTGATCTATCCGGTGCCCGGCGGCACCAAGTCCGAGCCCATTCACGGCACGATCACGCCCGACCTGAAGACCGTCTATGTGGTGGGCGACGACGGCTTCCACATCGGCACGCTGCAGCCCGACGGCAAGTTCGACCTCTGCTATCTGGAAGTCGACGACGACGACGCGCTGGCGCTCTGCGCGCGCCTCACCAAGCAGCCCTGAAGACGGATCGCGCACCGGCCGGCGGGGGCCTCAGCGCCCGCCGCGCACCGGCGGCATCACCATGCGCGAGAGCCGGCAGGCGCGGCGGTCCACCTCCGGGCAGGGCTGGAAGGCGAGGTCACGGCTGAGGCACACCCGCACTTCGCGCAGCCGGCGCCGGTCGCAATCCACAGAGATCATGCCGGTGTCGAGGCCGGGATTGGCAGCGCGGAAGGCGTCTTCCACCTCCTGCGGCGAGACCATCTTGTAGTCGTCGAGGCGGGAGAACTCCGCCGGGATGACCACCTTCGCCTTCGCCGCGCGCACCTGATCGAAATAGGCCTGCGGCGACAGGCCGGAGCAGGTGCCGTGCTTCTTCCATTCGTAGATGACGAGACGCCGGCTCGGCATCACGTCCAGCATGGAATTGACCAAAGGATTGGGCACGTAGGGCGGCGGGTTCTGGCAATATTGCGGGAAGCCCCGCTCATATTGCGGCCACAGCCCGTGCACCACGAAGGCGTAGGGGCGGGTGAGCGAGCATTGCGGCTCGCTGTCCGCGCGGCGGCCCTGATCCTCGCAATAGGTCGGCGACCAGGACAAGGAGAGCACATAGAAATCGAACTGGCCGGGCTGGCCCTCGGCGCGCGCGGGACCATGGGCCGCGAACGCCAGCAGCAGCGCGAGACCGGCGGCGAGCCGGCCCGCGGTCGCCCGCAGGGCCCGCGCGAAAGGCCGCGTCACGGACCCGCCATCTTGCAGGACGGGGCGTAGGCGTAGTTGCGGTCGAGACCCACCACGCACCATTCCACGCCCCAGCTGGCGCCGATGAAGCCGCCGTCCTCGATGATGGAATAATAGATGGCGCGCTTCTTGAGATCGTTGGTGAAGACCGTGCCACGGCAATAGCGGCGCGGCTGGTATTCCGGTCCCCACGGGCGATAGGCGATCTCGTGCACCTTCTCGAAGTCGGTGATGGAGAGGGTGGAAGCCCAGAAGCGCCGCTCGGTCTCGGCGAAGCGGGTGGCGATGAGGTCGAGCGCCTCCTGGCTGTCGCAGGCCGGGATGACGCCGGAATAATTGGGGCCGGAGAGCCAGAAATTCAGCTCGGCCAGATTCGCCGCCTTGGCGGGGGCGAAGGATACGGGCGCGAACGCAAGCGCGGCCACGGCGGCCGCCGCGGCGATCCGGCCGAAGGCGCCTCCCATGGCCGCGCGCATGCGCTTCATCTTGCCGCCAGCCTTGTCGCCAACGGCCTTCGCGCCCAGCGCCCGCTCACCCATGGTCGTCTCCACTTCGCGGCCTCTCGCCCCTCCGGGCGTACCTCGGCGGGACGATGCGACCGGCTTTTGCTGCGGTCAAGGACGCGGCGGCAACACCTTAAGAGAAAATGAACGAGCGGTTCGATGGCGGGTGTCGTGCTCTCGCCGGAAAAGACCGGCAAGGTGGCGGCGTCCGACTCGTGCGGGAGGAGCCCCGAATGCCGCAAACGACGCCCCACCTCGTGGCCGCAAGCCGCAGCGGACCTGAACCCTCCGCCTTGCCGCGCTTCGCCACCGGCCGGGAGGCGGCGCTGGAGATGCGGCCGGACCAGCCGGTCTATTGCTTCCGCCCGGACGTGCTGGCCGCCGACGCCGCGGCCTTCCTCAAAGCCTTTCCGGGCAAGACCGCCTATGCGGTGAAGACCAATGGCGAGCCCATGGTGCTCGACGTGCTGGCGCGCGCCGGCATCAACGCCTTCGATGTGGCCTCGCCCGCCGAGTTCGCGGCGGCGCGCGCCGCCGCGCCGGGGGCGGAGCTCTTTTACATGCACCCGGTGAAGGCGCAGTCGGACATCCGCCTCGCGCTGGAGCATTACCGCATCCGCGCTACCGCCCTCGACCATGAGGACGAGGTGGCGAAGATCGTGCGCATCGTCCGCGCGCTGGATCTAGACCCGGAAGACCTCACCTTGTTCGTGCGCATCGCCTCCAAGGGGGAGGCGGCCTACGAGCTGTCGCGCAAGTTCGGCGCGGCGCCGGGCCATGCGGCGGAACTGCTCCAGCGCATCGATGGCCTCGGCATACGCTGTGGCCTGTGCTTCCACGTGGGCAGCCAGGTGGAGGACGTGGACACCTATGCCCGCGCCGTCGCCACCGCCGCCGAGGTGCGCGACGCGGCCAAGGTGCCCATCACTGCACTCGACGTGGGCGGCGGCTTCCCGGCGACCTATGCGGTGGACCCCCGCCGGCCGGTGCCGCCCATGCCGCCGCTGGGCGAGATCGTCGGCGGGCTGATGGGGGCGGTTGAGCGGCACGGCTTTTCCGGCATCCCGCTGGTGGCGGAGCCGGGGCGCGTCATCGTCGCCCGCGCCTTCTCGGTCATCGTGCGGGTGCTGCTGAAGAAGGGCCAGCGGCTCTACATCAATGACGGCGTGTGGTCGTCTTTGTCGGATTCGTGGACGGGGAAGATCCTGCTTCCGGTGCGTCATATCCCCGATCCCGCCCGCCGCCGCCGGCCGGGGCGGGCGGACGTGATGGCGCCGTTCCGCATCTACGGCGCCACCTGCGACAGCGTGGACGTGCTCTCCCGCCCCTTCTATCTGCCGGAGAGCGTGGATACGGGCGACTGGATCGAGATCGGCCACATCGGGGCCTATTCCCTCTCTTTGCGCACCCGCTTCAACGGCTTCTACCCCGACACCTTCGTGGAGGTGACGACGCCGTTCGACGCCGGAGAGGCACCGGACGGCTTCGCCGAACCCGAGCGGCGGGGCGGCGTGGAGGGGTAAGGAAAGGCGGAGCCTTCAACCTGAGCTGTCATGCCCCGGCTTGTCCGGGGCATCCACTGTGCCGACTGCGCGATGTCTGAACCATGAGCGGCCCCGTCCGCCCGGTGGATCCCCCGGACAAGCCGGGGGATGACGGCCGAAAGGGATGGTGAGGGTCCCCCCTAGAACCAGATCTTCTGCGTCTCGCGGCCCTTGTAGAGGTCCGCGACATACTCGCCGTAGCCGTTGAAGATCACGGTGGGCACGCGCTCGCCGGTGGCGATGTCCTCCTCGCTGGCCTGGCTCCAGCGCGGATGCGGCACCTTGGGGTTCACATTGGCCCAGAAGCCGTATTCAGAGCCCTGCAACTGCTCCCAGAAGCTCACCGGCTGCTTGTCGGTGAAGGTGAAGCGGACGATGCCCTTGATGGACTTGAAGCCGTATTTCCACGGCAGCACGAGCCGCAGCGGCGCGCCGAACTGGTTGGGCGCGGGCTTGCCGTAGACGCCGGTGACGAGGAAGGCGAGCTCGTTGGTCGCTTCTTCCAGGGTCAGGCCTTCGACGTATGGCCACGTATAGCGGAAGTCCCGCTGGTTGGGCGCCACCTTGGGATCGAGGAAGGTTTCCATCTTGATGTATTTCGCGCCCGAGGTGGGGGCGGCGAGGGCCACGAGGTCCTTCATGGGAAAGCCCGTCCACGGCACCGCCATGGACCACGCCTCGACGCAGCGGTGGCGATAGAGACGCTCCTCGAACTTCACTTTCTTGAACAGATCGTCGATGCCCATCTCCTGGGGCTTCTCCACCAGCCCGTCGATCTTGACGAGCCACGGCCGGCGCTGGAAGCGCGTCATGGAGGGGCCGACGACCTTGCCGTAGCTGAACTCGTAATAATTGTTCACGAGGCTCGACTTCGCCTCGGGCGTCACCGGCCTCTCGAGCGTGTAGCGGGGGTTCCGCGGGGCGGGGTAGAGGCTGGCCGAGGGGTCGGGCACGTCGCCGACGCGCTGGGCTGCGGCAGGGCTGGAGAGCGTCCCGGCGCCGAGGCCGGCGAGGAGCATCGCGCCCGCACCCATGGCCTGCCGACGGTTGAGATAGACGTCCTCCGGCGTCGCCGCCGATTCGGGAAGTTCCCAGCCACGCCTTGATCTGATGAGCATTCAGTGTCCTCCGTCGCGGCGCCAAGATCAGGGCGGGGGGACGAAGGGGCAAGTCACACGGGCGTGTCTCACACGGGCGTGTCTTACGCGCCGGTGTAGAGCCTCATTGCGGGTTGGCGCCGGATTGCTCCAGCGTCAGCGTCGCTCCGGCGATGGAGACGCTGAGGCCGCTGTCGGAGGATACGCTGAGCGGCTGAAGCGTCACCTGCTTGGTGGCGTCGTCGGAGGCCAGCATGTTGGCGGAAAAGCCCGGGCCGAGGGAGAAGCCGGTGGAGATGCCGACATATTTCCCGGCGAGCGCGCCGGGCGCCACGGCCGGCGAGGTGGCGATCACCGCCCATAGCATGCTGGCCTGATCGGACACGCCGAAGTCGAGCCCGATCCGCTCCATGGTGCCGCTGTAATAGTGGTTGACCCCCATGGAGGGCCGGTATTCGCATTTCACGGAGCGCGAAGAGCCGAAGCCGTAGCCGGTGGCGAAGGCGCTGCGGCATTCCAGCAGGCCGGCCGCCACCTGCGGCATCGCCGGGCCGCCCAAGGCCGGCGCCAGCATGGCGGCGAGGCCTGTCGCGCCAAGCGCGACCGCCACGGAACGAGACACAAACCTGGACATGCCGAACCCCTCCGCACAGGGATGGCGCCTCGGCGGGGACATGTCGTCCGGCCGAGGCAAAGCTCACTCTGCCACGAAGGCTGCGGCCCTTTTGTGGTGGGTCGCGAAATACCTTCAGTTCGGCAGCAGAACGAGGGTGAGGTCGGCGATGCCGGCCGCGACGTCGGCGCCCACCATGCCCTCCACCGAGACGGTCTGCAGGGCGATCTGGTTGCTGGAGCCGCCGAGCAGCACGTTGGCGCCCGCGCCGATGGTCCAGGCGGCATCGGCCGAGACGCCGATATAGCTGCCGGCGATGTCGTTCGGGTTGGGCCGGGCGGTGGGGGCGAACACGGCCCAGGCGAGCGTATCGGCGGCGAGCACGCCGAGATCGATGCCGAAGCGGGAGATGGTGCCCTTGTAGCGCGACAGCACCACATAAGGCTGCGCCGCATTGTCCCGGAATTCGCAGGCCGCCTCGCGCATGGAGCCGATCACGAAGCCGATGGACGGCGCGACCTTGCACACCAGCATGCCGGACTGGACCAGCGGTCCGGTCGGGGGCGGGGGAAGCTGCACCGGCGGGAGGGGCTGGGCAGAGGCCGGAACCGCAGCGGCGAGCACGGTCGAGACGGCAAGGACGGCGGCGGCGATGGTGGCGCGCATGGAATATCCCCCGGATGGCGACGTGAGAGAGGTACGTGGCCGAGGAGTCTCGCGCAATCTCGACGTCCGTCGGCGTGGCGCGGGCGGAATCATCGGGGCGCGCGCGGGGAGTCGGGGGCTTGAAAATGCTCGCGCCCCCGGTTGGGCCGGGGGCGCGGGGCAGGCTTGCAATTAGCTCTATGCCGCTGCGGCAGGTGGCGTTTCGGCCGTCCTGCCGCGGGGTGGAGCCGAATCAGCGCAGGGTGAGGTCCGACACGCCGAGGGCGAGGTTGAGACCGGTCTGGCCTTCGAGCGACAGCGGCTGCAGCGCGAAGGTGTTCTGCGAACCGCCGACCAGCACGTTGGCGCCGAGGCCCACGCCGATGGAGGCCGAGCCAGCCGCACCCACATAGGTGCCGCGCAGGGCGCCGGCGGGAACCTTGGCGGACGGAGCGAACACGCCCCACACCAGGGTGCCACGGCCGTTCACGCCGATGTCGAGGCCGAAGCGGCGCACGGTGCCCTGATAGGTGGCGCGCTTCACGCCATGCACGGCGGGACGGAACGCGCAGCTCATCTCGCGCACGGAGCCGATGACGAAGGCCACGTTGGGTGCCAGGTTGCAGGTCAGCGTGCCCACCTGGACGCGCGACTGGGCAGAAGCGGGAAGCGCGCCGGCGACGAGCACAGCGGCCGCAGCGAGGCCGGCCTTGAGAACAGTCTTCATGATGTCGTTCCTCCTGTGGGAAGCGGGCGGGTCGAATCCGGCGCCCGACGACCGCGCAGCCTTAGCCCAGACTTCACCGCTGCGCCAACGCTCCAGTTGGCGCCGGGTTCCGTTTTCCCGCTGCTGTTGCAATTCCCACCCTGCCGAAAGGTCACTTTCGCGGGAGGTGGGGGGACGAGGGGCCGGTGCGCTGGCCGGGTCGAACGCGAGCGGCGTGCGCCGCTCGCGATGCTTGGGTCAGACCAGGGAGCCGCAGAAGCGCTGGATGCGGCGGCAGGCTTCCTCGAGGTCCGTGGTGGCCGTGGCGTAGGAGATGCGGAAGGCCGGGCCGAGGCCGAAGGCCGACCCATGCACCACCGCGACGCCCTCGGCGTTGAGCAACTCGGTGGCGAACACCTCGTCGTCGGTGATCTTCACGCCCGAGGGCGTGGTCTTGCCGATCGTGCCGGCGCAGGACGGGAAGACATAGAAGGCGCCTTCCGGCTTCGGGCAGGTGAGGCCCTTGGTCTGGTTGAGCATGGAGACCACGAGGTCGCGGCGCTCCTTGAACACCTTGTTGTTGGCGGCGATGAAGTCCTGCGGCCCGTCCAGCGCCTCGAGCGCCGCCCACTGGGCGATGGAAGAGGGGTTGGAGGTGGACTGGGACTGCAGGGTCCCGATGGCCTTGATGAGCGCCTCCGGGCCGGCGGCGTAGCCGATGCGCCAGCCGGTCATGCAATAGGCCTTGGACACGCCGTTCATGGTCAGCGTGCGGTCGTAGAGCGCGGGCTCCACCTGCGCCGGGGTGACGAACTTGAAGTCGTCATAGACGAGGTGCTCGTACATGTCGTCGGTGAGGATCCACACATGGGGATGCTTCACCAGCACGTCGGTGAGCGCCTTCAGCTCGTCGAAGCTGTAGGCCGCGCCGGAGGGGTTCGAGGGCGAGTTGAAGATCAGCCACTTGGTCTTCGGCGTGATGGCGGCTTCCAGCACCTCGGGACGCAGCTTGAAATTGTCTTCCAGCGTGGTCATCGCCGGCACCGGGGTGCCGCCGCAGAATTCCACGATGTCCGGGTAGCTCACCCAGAAGGGCGCCGGGATGATGACCTCGTCGCCGGCGTCGACCGTGGCGACGAGCGCATTGAACAGCACCTGCTTGCCGCCGGTGCCGACCGTCACCTGCGAGGGCTTGTAGTCCAGCCCGTTCTCGCGCTTGAACTTGCGGCAGATGGCGGCCTTCAGCTCGGGAATGCCGTCCACGGCGGTGTACTTGGTCTCGCCGCGACGGATGGCCGCGATGGCGGCTTCCTTGATGTTGTCAGGGGTGTCGAAGTCCGGCTCGCCGGCCGAGAGCGCGATGATGTCCCGCCCCGACGCCTTCAGCTCCCGCGCCTTGTTGGAGATGGCGATGGTGGGGGAGGGCTTGATGCGCTTGAGGGCGGACGAAAGGAGGCTCATGGCCTTTGGGCTCCGGGACGCGCGATCGTGGGCGGAGCGGATGCCGCGGCACGGGCGCAACGATGACAGGTCGAGGGCCGGCCGGATGCCGGCGCGGCGGACACTAGTTCAGAGCTTTGCCGCGAACAAGCAAGGATCGTGAATGTCGCGCCACGCCGGATTGATGGATCGCCGCGCGGTGCGGCCGGCTGCAATCGGGGCTTGCAGCCACCCCGGCCTGCCGCCACATGCTGGGGCGTCGGGGGTGGGAGGACGGTTGAGGTGCTGACGCTCTATTCCACGCAGTCGTCGGGCAATTCCTACAAGGTGCGCCTGATGCTGGCGAAGCTCGGCCGGCCGTTCCGCCTCGTGGAGGTGGACATCTTCGCCGGCGAGCACCGCACGCCCGAATTCCTCGCCATGAACGTGGAGGGGCGGGTGCCGCTCCTCGATGTGGACGGGCGCTTCCTCGCCGAGTCCAACGCCATCCTCTTCTATCTCGCCGAGGGCACGCCGCTTCTGCCCGTCGACGCCTTCGCCCGCGCCGAGGTGTTGCGCTGGATGTTCTTCGAGCAGAACAGCCACGAGCCCGGCATCGCCACCGCCCGCTTCTGGCTGCGTCAGGTGCGCGGCGGCCGCGAGTTGCGCGCCCATGACGTGGATCGCTGGATGGAGGAGGGCTATGCGGCGCTCAAGGTGATGGAGCGGCACCTGTCCGCCCGCCGCTATTTCGTCGGCGATGCGCTGACCATCGCCGACATCGCCCTGTTCGCCCACACCCATGTGGCGGAGGAGGGGGACTTCTCCCTCGCCGCCTTCCCCGTGGTGCGCGACTGGCTCGCCCGCGTCGCGGCGGAGCCGGGGCACGTGGACATGGGCTGGCGGCCCGAGAACGCGGCGGCCGACCCGGCGCTCGCCTGAGCGGCGCAATGGCGCGGCAAAACAGCGGGGATGGCTCGCGCGTCCGTGAGCGACCGACATCATCTTGCCATCATCCGTGAAGGCTAAGCCGCGGTCGCGCCACGATTCTTTTCCACCCTGCCTTGTGTCGGCGGAACTGATTCGCCCCTTTTCACGTTGCCAGAGTGCGCGCGGAACAGGGGATGAGGAGGCTGCCCCAATGAGCGAGACCATCATGTCCGGACGTTGTGACGTCGGCGGTTACATGGAAGCAGGGCACTTTTCCCTCACCCGCCGGGCCGTGCGCCAGTCGCCGGCGGATCCCGAGCTGCTGGCCCGCGCCGTGCGCGCCCACAAGGAAGGCGACGCGCTGGCCCAGGCCGTTCTCACCTTTGCCCTCATGGTCGCCATCGGCGCCGTGGCTTTGGTCCTCGGCGGTCATGCGGCCATGGCGGGGGATCTGATCGCCGGCGGCGTCAAGGAGTCTTCCGGCTTCCTCCTGTCGCTCGGCGCGGTCGGCGGCGCGGTTCTCCTGTCGGCCCTTGCGGCGCGGCGCCTCGCCACCTCTCGCGTTGAAGCCCGCGCGCGTGCGCGGTCGCGTTGATCCGGCAGCGCGGCATACGCCCACGCCGCTGAACGCCGTGCTGCCCGAGGCGCAGCTTGCCGCCGGGCCGCGAACAAAGCGGCGGCGCGGCACAGGCGGAGCGGCGCTCGGCGCCATCCTTATTCTCATCCTGATTGCGGCGGCGACCTACGCCTTCGCCCAGCCCGTAGAGGCTCGCCTCGGCGGCGAGCAGGTGCGCGTGGTGCCCTTCGCCACCGGCCTCGATACGCCCTGGAGCATCGCCTTCCTCCCCGATGGCCGCCTCCTCGTCACCGAGCGCGACGGGCGGCTGCGCCCCATCGATGCGACGGGCAAGGTGGGCGCGCCTATCTCCGGCGTGCCCAAGGTGGCGGCGCGGGGGCAGGGCGGCCTGCTGGACGTGGTGCTCGATCCCAAATTCGCGCAGAACCGCCTGATCTATCTCAGCTATGCCGAGCCGCGACCGGAAGGCGCCGCCACCGCCGTCGCCCGCGGCAGGCTCTCCGATGACCTCACCCGCCTCACCGACCTGGACGTGATCTTCCGCCAGCAGCCGGCGGTGTCCGGCGGCAACCATTTCGGCTCGCGCCTCGTGTTCGCGCCCGATGGCATGCTGTTCGTCACCCTCGGCGAGCGCTTCAACCACATGGACAAGGCGCAGGACCTCTCGACGACGCTGGGCAAGGTCGTCCGCATCGCGCCGGATGGCTCCATCCCCGCCGACAATCCCTTCGTCGAAAGGGTCGGCGCCCGGCCTGAAATCTGGAGCTTTGGCCACCGCAACGTGCAGGCCGCGGCCATCGAGCCGGGCACCGGCGCGCTGTGGACCGTCGAACATGGCCCGCGCGGTGGCGACGAGGTGAACCGGCCGGAGGCGGGCGAGAACTACGGCTGGCCGGTGATCGGCTATGGCCGGCACTATTCCGGCGCCCAGATCGGCGTCGGCACGGCCAAGGAGGGCATGGAGCAGCCCTTGTTCTACTGGGACCCCTCCATCGCCCCGTCCGGCGCCGCCTTCTATACGGGCGATGCGCTGCCGGGCTGGCGCGGCCAGCTCTTCGTCGGCGCGCTGGCGGGTCAGGCGCTGGTGATGGTGAAGGTGCGCGACGGCGCTGTCATCGGCGAGGAGCGCCTGCCCCTCGGCAAGCGCATCCGCGACGTGCGCATGGGGCCGGACGGCGCGCTCTGGCTCGCCGCCGAGAGCACGGGTGAGATCCTGCGCGTGGTGCCGGCCGGGCGCTGACCGGATTCCCTCGGTCCCCAAAGCTACCTAAGATCGGCGGGCCGCAGACGCGCGGCGCCGTCTTCCGGAGTTCCCATGGCCTCGACCCTGCTCGCCCGCAACGCCCTCGTGCTCGTGACCATGGACGGCGCGCGGCGGGAGATCGCGGGCGGCGGGCTCTATGTGGAGGACGGCCGCATCGTCGCCGTGGGCCGGCCGCAGGACCTGCCGGCGAGCGCCGACGAGGTGATCGACCTGTCCGGCCATGTGGTGATGCCCGGCATGGTCAACACCCACCATCACATGGTGCAGAGCCTGACCCGCGCCGTGCCGGCGGCGCAGGACGGGGAGCTGTTCACCTGGCTGAAATCGCTCTATCCGCTGTGGGCGGGCCTGACCGGCGAGATGGTGGAGGCGGCGACGGAAACCGCCATGGCGGAGCTGATCCTCTCCGGCTGCACCACCTCCTCGGACCATCTCTACATCTATCCCAACGGCGCGCGGCTCGACGATTCCATCCGTGCGGCGCGGCGGATCGGCATGCGCTTCCACGCGGCGCGGGGCGCCATGACCATCGGGGAGAGCAAAGGCGGCCTGCCGCCCGACCGGGTGGTGGAGGACGAGGACTTCGTGATGAAGGACTCCGAGCGGCTGATCGGCGCCTATCACGACCCCGCCCGCTATTCCATGCTGCGCATCGTGCTCGCGCCCTGCTCGCCCTTCACGGTGAGTCGCGACTTCATGCTGGAGACGCTGAAGCTCGGCCGCGACAACGGCCTGACGCTGCACACCCACCTCGCCGAGAACGACAGCGACGTGGCCTTCTCCGAGAAGACCTTCGGCATGGGGCCGACCGAATATGTGCGCTCGCTGGGCTGGGTGGGGCCGGATGTCTGGCACGCCCACTGCGTGAAGCTGGACGATGACGGCATCGCCCTGTTCGCGAAGACCGGCACGGGCATCGCCCATTGCCCCTGCTCCAACATGCGCCTCGCCTCGGGCGTTGCGCCGGTCAAGCGCTTCCTCGCCGAGGGCATCCGCGTGGGGCTCGGGGTGGATGGCTCCGCCTCCAACGACAGCGGCCACATGCTGAGCGAGGCGCGGCAGGCCATGCTGCTGCAGCGCGTCGCTTATGGTCCCGACGCCATGAGCGCGCGCACGGCGCTGGAGCTGGCGACCCTGGGCGGCGCCCGGGTGCTCGGGCGCGACGATATCGGCGCGCTGGCCCCGGGGATGGCGGCGGATTTCATCGCCTTCGACATGTCGCGCCTCGCTTACGCCGGGGCGCTGCATGATCCGGTGGCGGCGCTCATCTTCTGCCAGTCGCAGGATGTGTCCCTCAGTGTCATCAACGGGCGGGTGGTGGTGCGCGACGGGCGCCTCCTCACCATCGACCTCGGCGCCGCGGTGGCGCGGCACAACGCCATGGCCGCCGAACTGGCGCGCCTGGCTTCCGCTTGATAAGACGACCGCGGCGGCTGGCGGCCCGCCCTCCCGGTGCCGGAAACGGCGCCGCCTTTTTGAAGACGACCGTCCGGAGTTGACGATGGGTAAACGCATCGTCGCGGTGCGCTACAGTCCCGACTGGCTCGCCTTGACCGACGACGACACCCGCCGCTTCCTGCGCCGCCACCACATCGACGAGAATCTGCTCGTGGATTTCATGGCGCTGTGGGATCGGAACCTGAAGGTGGATTACCGCAGCTTCCGCGACGAGATCGCCAAGCTCTCCCGCGCGAGCTTCGCCGCCGTGCGGGGCGCCGAGGTGATCTCCCACGAGGTGCTGCGTCAGACGAAGCGCGCGAGCGACGATCTCATCGCCTTCGTGGACGACGACGACTGGCTGTCCCCCGGCCTGTTCGAGGAACTGGACAAGGCCTGCCCGCGCCCGCTCAACGGCATCTGGTGGGGCTCGATCCTGGTCGGCCCGCAGCTGACCACCTATGAGGACTCCCAGACCGTCCCGCTGATCGAACTGCGGCCGCTCAAGCGGGTGATCTACACCAACAATTACGCCGTGACCGGCCGCGCGCTGAACCATCACGGCTATCCGCGCCTGTTCGAGCACTATCACGCGGACCGGCGGTTCGGAAAATTCTGGTGGCCGCCCAAGAAGGTGCCGCTCTATCTCTCGGCCGCCTCCAAGCACCCGTGCTCCACGGTCTCCGTGCAGTTCTTCATGGCCCAGCCCCAGTTTCGCGCCGACCCGCGCCGCCACGTGGAGCGTTTCGCCGACCAGTTGGCCGAGGCGGTGATCCCGGCCGAATATGGCTGGCTGAAGCAGCCCGTGAACGCCGTCGAGGCGCTGGTGCGCCGCGCGCTGGCCTGAGCGGTTTTCGTCGTTGCTTTCGCTCAGGCGCCGCGCGGGCTGATCGCGCGGCGCCGGGCGGGTGGCTGTGTTCCTCCCGCCCCGGCGTCGCGCCGCTCAGAACTTGTGGAAGATGAAGAAGGCGCCGGCCGAGATGAAGGCGAAGCCGAGCAGGTGGTTCCAGCCCAGCGGTTCCTTTAGGTAAAGCACCGAGAAGCCGGCGAAGACGACGAGGGTGATGACCTCCTGCATCGTCTTGAGCTGTGCCGTGGAATACACCTCCGAGCCGAAGCGGTTGGCCGGCACGGCGAGGCAATACTCGAAAAAGGCGATACCCCAGCTCGCGACGATGGCGAGAACGAGCGGCGCCGACTTGTGCTTGAGGTGTCCGTACCAGGCGAACGTCATGAAGACGTTCGAGGCCACGAGCATGACGATGGGCAGGATTTGGGGGGGCAGAAGGTTCGTCAGGGGGGGCATAAGGCAGTGTTCCGGCGGATCTGAACCGATCCGCCCTCTAGCACGAAATGCCCCGCGCCAAGACCTGCCGCCTATTTTTTGCTTATCCTGCGGCTTCGTCCGGGGCGTGATGCAGGCCGCGATTGCGTTGCGGCCGAGGGGCCTGCCGCACATTCGTCGCGGGGCCCTTCACCCAATCGTGGTGCCCGCCGCAATTTCAAGATGGTGGCTTGGAGCGCGCTGACGTTAGCAACGCTTGTGCCGACTCATTGATTTGAAGCTTTCCCGTATTGGTTGCAATTATTGATAGTTGCAAGTTTGCATCTATGTATTCTTTTTCGCAGTTTCAAAGGGGCTGCACGTTGACCGTGCTTCGAACTCGTATGCAACTAAAAGGGGCATACGAATTGGGGGCACTTATGAAGAGAGGAATTTTGATCCTGATGACGGGCTTGGGCCTGTCGGCCTGCGGGATACCTCCCGGCGCGAGGGTGGTCATCCCTCCGAAGGGAGACCTCAAGGTCGGTGCCCTCTACACTTCGCGTCAAAGCGACAGGAACAGCGGACCGGTATCTTTGGACCGTCTGTGTAACATTCCTTCCTCTATAGCATCTGCAATCACTGTGCCTCCATCTGGAGGTATCGACGAGATGGATCTGACCTCGTCCTTGTCCGCGGAGGGTGGAATTACTGGAATTCAGGCATCCGTCGTTTCGGCTGATCTGAGCGGAAAGCTGACGGACTATTATGATCTGAAGCTCAAAGGCGTGACCCGATACGAGGTGTCAAGCGAAACGGCGCGCGATGCCTTCGCGATGTTCATGCAACGAGCTGGGTGCCGTGACACTTATCAGGAAGATGGCCGGAAATTCTACGTCTATCAAATTCGTACGGCCTATGTGGGTGACGTCAGCCTGGATGTTAAGCGAAGCCTCGCGTTCAATACGGAACTCGTTGCCAAGCTCAAAGCTCTCGAGCCCAAGGCAAAGCTCCAGTTTTCCAAGGCTTATCAGATTGCATTCACTGGCAAGCAACTGGTCGGCGTTGTGGATCTGATCAGGCGTTGAGCCTTCGACAGGAGGCTTCCGTCCGACGCCTCCTGCCCCCATATTCCCCCCCATGGCCAAAGCATCCCGTCCCGGAAAGCTCGGTGAACGCTCGCAGCGTCATTTCGAGCCGGCGCCCCAGCAGGCGCTTGATCCCGCCCTCGCGCAGTCCCTCGGTCTGAATCCGGGCGACCTCACGGTCGATCTCGAATCCGCCGGCGCCTCCGCCACGGTGCAGGCGCTGGCCAAGCTGATCGAGACCGGGCGGCCCGAGGTGAACGGCCAGACCTGGGTGCCGCACCGGCCGCCGCGGCCGGAGAAGTCGGAAGGCGGCGTCGCCTTCACCATGAAGAGCGACTTCCAGCCCGCCGGCGACCAGCCGCAGGCCATCAAGGAGCTGTGCGCCCAGGCCGAGGCGGGGGATCGCGACCAGGTGCTGCTGGGCGTCACCGGCTCGGGCAAGACCTTCACCATGGCCAAGGTGATCGAGCAATTACAGCGCCCGGCCATCGTGCTGGCGCCCAACAAGACGCTCGCCGCCCAGCTCTATGGGGAGTTCAAGAGCTTCTTCCCCGACAATGCGGTGGAGTATTTCGTCTCCTACTACGATTACTACCAGCCCGAGGCCTACGTGCCGCGGACGGATACGTACATCGAGAAGGAATCCTCCATCAACGAGCAGATCGACCGCATGCGCCATGCGGCGACGCGCTCGCTGCTGGAGCGGGACGACGTCATCATCGTCGCCTCGGTGTCGTGCATCTACGGCATCGGCTCGGTCGAGACCTATTCGGCCATGACCTTCGACATCAAGGTGGGCGAGCGCATCGACCAGCGCGGCCTGATCGCCGATCTCGTGGCCCTGCAATACAAGCGCATCCAGTCGGACTTCGCCCGCGGCACCTTCCGCGTGCGCGGCGACAGCGTGGAGATATTCCCCGCCCATTATGAGGACCGCGCGTGGCGCGTGTCCCTGTTCGGCGACGAGGTGGAGAGCATCGCGGAGTTCGATCCGCTCACCGGCCAGAAGAGCGGCGACATGAAGAGCGTGCGCGTCTACGCCGCCTCGCACTATGTCACCCCGCGCCCGACGCTGATCCAGGCCATCTCCGGCATCAAGGCCGAGCTGAAGATGCGGCTCGACGAACTCTACAAGATGGGCCGCCTGCTGGAGGCACAGCGGCTGGAGCAGCGCACCCGCTACGATCTGGAGATGATGGAGGCCACCGGCTCCTGCGCCGGCATCGAGAACTATTCGCGCTGGCTCACCGGCCGCAAGCCCGGCGAGCCGCCGCCGACCCTGTTCGAATACGTGCCCGACAACGCCCTCGTCTTCATCGACGAGAGCCATGTCACCGTGCCGCAGATCGGGGCCATGTATCGCGGCGACTTCCGCCGCAAGGCGACGCTGGCGGAATACGGCTTCCGCCTGCCGAGCTGCATGGACAACCGACCGCTCCGCTTCGAGGAGTGGGAGGCCATGCGGCCGCAGACCGTCCATGTCTCCGCCACCCCCGGCTCATGGGAGATGAACCAGACTGGCGGCGTGTTTGTGGAACAGGTCATCCGCCCCACCGGCCTCATCGATCCGCCGGTGGAGGTGCGCCCGGCGCGCACGCAGGTGGACGACCTGCTCGGCGAGGTGCGGGCGGTGGCGGCCAAGGGCTATCGCACGCTCGTCACCGTGCTCACCAAGCGCATGGCCGAGGACCTGACGGAATATCTGCACGAGAACGGCATCCGCGTGCGCTACATGCATTCGGACATCGACACCATCGAGCGCATCGAGATCATCCGCGATCTGCGCCTCGGGGCGTTCGACGTGCTCATCGGCATCAACCTGCTGCGCGAAGGCCTCGACATTCCCGAGTGCGGGCTCGTCGCCATCCTCGACGCGGACAAGGAAGGGTTCCTTAGGTCCGAAACCTCGCTGGTGCAGACCATCGGACGCGCCGCGCGTAACGTGGACGGCCGGGTGGTGCTCTATGCCGACCACGTCACCGGCTCCATGGAGCGGGCGATGGCGGAGACCTCCCGCCGTCGCGAGAAGCAGGTGGCCTACAACACCGAGCACGGCATCACGCCGGAGAGCGTGAAGAAGGCCATCGGCGACATCCTCAATTCCGTCTACGAGCGCGACCACGTGCAGGTGGATGCGGGCCTCGCGGAGGAGGGGGCGGCCTTCGGGCACAATCTCAAGGCGGTCATGGCGGACCTGGAGAAGCGCATGCGCGCCGCCGCCGCCGACCTCGACTTCGAGACCGCCGCCCGCCTGCGCGACGAGATCCGCCGGCTGGAGGCCACCGAACTCGCCGTCTCCGACGATCCGCTGGCGCGGCAGGAGGCGGTGGACGACCGCACCGGCGGCTACAAGGGCGCGCGCAAATACGGCAAGGCGGCCAACCTGCCGCCGAAGGAGGAGTCCGGGCGCCTTTTGCCGCGCGGCCGAGGCAAGCCCTCAGCCAAGGGCCGTGGCGCGGCCGCCGAGGACGGGATGGGGGAGGCGCAGGCGCCCTACACCCCGCCGGGCGCCGCCACGCCGAAGGCGGCCCGCACCCCGGCCGAGACACCGCTGGCAGCGCCTCTACCCACGCGTGCCCACAAGCCGTCCCTCGACGACATGGGGCCGGGCTCCGACCGCGTGGTGCCGCTGGCCGAAGACACCTTCCGCCCCGGCCCGCGGCCCGATCCCGGCACCAAGGGCTATCGCAAGGGCGGCAGGCGGAAGGGGTAGGGGGCTTCGAAGGCTCGCCTGAGCGGGCCGTCACCCTCCCGGCTTGTCCGGAGGGGCCACGGAGTGGCCGGGCTGGCGTTTTGCTTTTGGGCACCCGGCGAGGGGCGCAGTGGATGCCCCGGAGGGGCCGGGGCATGACGGCTACCCGCGCCGGCTGATCCGCCCGATGACCAGTTCGTCGATCTCCAGCCGACGGATGCGCGCGCGGCCGATGGCGAGGCGGCCGATGGCGACGGCGCCCACGGCGAGCGCTCCGAAGGCCAGTGCGCCGATGGCGATGGCGCCGATGGACCCGGCGCCCAGAGACCCCGCACCCACGGTGCCCGCGCCGACCGCCCCGGCCCCCACGCCCACCTTGCGGATGCGGCGCTTGCGGGCGGGCGTTGCGGCGGGGGCCTCGGGGTCGGCGGTCATCGCATGTCCTCGGATCTGGGGCCTGGGATCGGCGGGCTTGGGATCGGATTGCGGTGGGTCACGGCACGAGGCTGTGGGCGTCCCAGTCCTGCCGCGGCACCTCGGCGCCCAAGGTGTAGCTGAAGGCTACCACATCCATGCCGTCCGGGCTGGTCTTGCAGCGGTAGGCGAGGTGATACCAGTGCTGCCGGCTTCGGATGGCCGCGCCGGGGGCGGAGATGGCGGCATCGCCGTGCCGGAAGTCGCCGAGCTTGGGATCGGCGAAGGCATAGGCCACCACCTCCTCCGGCCGCATGTCCTTGTGCTCGCGCCCGATCTCGCCCATGGCGCGGGCGTTGCAGCGCTGCTCGATGCGGGTGCCGGGGTCCACGTGCAGCATCATGTCGTCGTGTCGGCCGGGGCCTGCGAGCGCCGGGGCAGCCGTCGCGGCAGTGAGGAGGACGAGGGGCAAAGCAAGGCGAATCACGGCGCGGGCGTCTCCGCAGAACAGGGAAGCGCGCCGCCTCTAGGCCGAATCTGTGGCAGGGATGGGACGGGACGGTGGCGTGGTACGCAAGAGGGGTCTCGCACGCCATGGCGCCCGCGTGTTATGGTGTTCACGATACAGCTTCGGCTGTCGGGGCCACGGGCGGACCGGCCGGCAACGGCGCAGAGGACGGATGTTCGGGATGACGGGGGACGAACGGCCGATGATCCTCGCCCTGCAGGGCGGCGACCGGGAAGAGATCCAGTCCTTGCTGGCGGAAGCCGCGCGGCAGCTTGCCGCGCAGGGCGTGCGCGTGCTCGGCGTGGTGGAGCACCTGACCCCCGGCTGCGCCCATGAGGACGTGCTGCTGCTCGATCTCGTCTCCGGCGAGACCAACCGCCTGCATCAGGATCTCGGTCCCGGCGCGGCCGGGTGCAGCCTCGATCCGGCGGGCCTTGCGGCTGCCTCCGCCGGCGTGGAGCGCGCCATCGCCGATCGCCTCGCCGAGGGCGGCGACCTGTCCGACACGGTGGTGGTGCTCTCCAAGTTCGGCCGGCAGGAAGCCGATGGCCGCGGCCTCACCGCCGCCTTCCATGCGGCGGTGGCGGCCGAGCTGTGCGTCATCACTTCGGTTTCGCCCAGCATCACCGACGAATGGGCGGGCTTCGCCGGCGACCTCGCCGAGCTGCGCCCGGCCGTGCTGGCCTCCATCGACGCGTGGTGGAGCGCGCGCGTTCCCGAACCGGCGGAATAGCCGGAGCGTTTCCGAGCGAAGTGGGCCCCGGTTCGCGTGAAGGAAACGCGTAAAACCCCCTACAGCCCGATATCGTCCAGGCTGCGCCCGCGCGTCTCGATGCGGTAGTGCCAGGTCACCACCGCGCCCAGCAGCGAGGCGCCGATCAGCAGGAACAGCAGCGTGCGGGTGCCGAAGTCCGCGAGCAGGATCGGGAACAGGAAGGCGGTGAGCACTGCCCCGATCTTGGCGAAGGCCGCGGCAAAGCCCGCGCCCATGCCGCGGATGCGGGTGGGGAAGACCTCGCCGGCGATCAGGTAGGTCTGCGCGTTGGGGCCGAGATTGGTCATGAAATTGAACAGCATGAAGCCGATGACCACCATCGTGACGGCGCGGTCGCCGCTGTAATAGGTGGAGAGCGCGGCCACCAGCAGCCCCGCCGCACAGCCGACGAAGCCGGCGATCTGGAGCGGGATGCGGCCGATGCGGTCGGACAGCGCCACCGCCACGCCGATGCCCACGAGCAGCAGCAGGTCCACCAGCGCCGCCCCCTCCGAGGCGAGGAGATCCGCCGAGACGAGATCACTCAAATTGCGCCCGACATCCGCCTGATGGCCGAAGGCGGCGGCGAGGATGGTCGGCGTGAAGATGCCGATGCCGTAGGTGGACAAATCCTGCAGGAACCACGGCACGCTCGCGAGGATGGTCGCGCGCCGGTTGTGCGGGGTCTTGAGCAAAGCGAGGGGGGTGCGCTCGTGGACATGATCGTGCCCGCCGGCCCCGGCCGCACCGGTATGGTGGCTGCGACGGGCGAGCTCGATGGATTTCGGATATTGCGGCGACCGGGCGAGCAGACGCTGCGCCGCTTGCTGCGCTTCCTCCACGCGGCCGTGGGCGAGCAGCCAGCTCGCGCTTTCCGGCACGAACAGGCGGGCCACCGCCACGGCCACCGCCGGCAGGATGGCCGCCGCATACATGATGCGCCAGGCAGAGACCGTCTCGATGTTGGACAGAACGAGATAGCCGAGCAGCGTGCCGGTGAGCGCGCCCACCGCCTGGAAGCCGAAGGCGCTGAGCACGAGGCGCCCGCGCGCCACGGAGGGGATGCTCTCGGAGATCACCAGATGGGCGGTGGGATAATCGCAGCCGAGCGCAATGCCGATGCCGAACAGGAACACCACGGTCCAGCCGAAGGAGGGGCTGACCGCCAGAAGCGCGAGGAAGATGATGAAGATCACCATCTCCGCCACGAACATCAGCTTGCGGCCGAACTGATCGGCGAACCCGCCGAGCAGCAGCGCGCCGACCAGGATGCCGGCGAGGCTCGCCGCGCCCACGAGGCCGTGCTGGAAGGCGTCCATGCCGAATTCGCGGGACATGAGGGGCAGCGTCACGCCCGTCATGAAGACCACGAGGCCCTCGAAGAACTTGCCCGCCGCGGCCAGCCACCAGATGCGCCACTGCATGGCGGTCATGGGCGTCGCGGCCACCTGCGTGCCGTCGCGCCAGATCGGGGTCTCGTCGATATAGTCCTGCACCGAGCGCTTGTGGTTGAACCCGCGCAGGTCCCGCATCTCGTTCATGGCCTTCCCCCACGCTCCAGCGTGACAGAAAGCGTGCGAGCCGTGAATTGCCTATGACGGTCGCGGGGCCCGCTACCGCCCCGGGGACTGGCGGGGCGAAAGGGGAGCGGCTAAGAAAGGCATTCACCGGCGTGCTGCCCGGCCGTTTCCGCGGCCTCTCAGCCCTTGGCGCGCCCCCTCCCGTCCGGCGCCGCAGGTTCCCATGGTCTCTTCCCGCGTCTCTGCTCTGTCCCTCGCGGCGCTCGCCGCGGGCCTCGCCCTCGCCGCCTGCCAGGGCAATCCGGACAGCTGGGGCACCGGCGTGGTGAAGCAGACGGACGCGTTCGGCGACTATTCGGAGACGGTGGTCTCCGTGCCCAAGCCCACCGCCGGGCCGCGCCAGTTCGAATGCACGGGCCCGTTCGCGCCCAACACCACCGCCATCAACATCGCCGCCGACTTCGGGCAGGCGAACGTCATCACCGGCAACATCATGTCGCCGGACGGCAGCACCGCGCCGGGCATCATCCTTCTGCCCAACGATCCCGCCTTGAGCCTGGAGATCGCCTGGAAGGACCCGGCCAACATGGTCGCCCCGCGCCGCGTCGCCTTCACCGAGAGCACGGCCTGGACGGTGAACGGCATCGGCATCGGCACCAGCCTGTCCGACCTCGAGCGGGCCAACGGCAAGCCGTTCCGCATCCAGGGCTTCGGTGGCAATTCCGGTGGCGTGGTGGCCGACTGGCGCGGCGGACGGCTGGGCAATCTGGGCGGCGGCTGCGTGCTCGGGGTGCAGATGGCGCTTTCGGCTGGGGCCTCGGACGGCACGCAGGCGCGCATTTCCGGCCCCAAGGTCTATGCCTCCAACGACCCCGCCATCCGCGCCGCCAACCCCAGCGTGGGCGTGTTCTGGGTGAACTACCGGTAGCGGGACCGGGGCCGGCCGTCGCGATTTGCGAAAACGGGGCCGGCGTTAAGATTAACGCTCTCTAAATACCGCCGGGCGCGCGCCGTCATCTTTGCAAGAAGCGTGGCGGTTGTAGAGTGCCACTGCGCGTCGCGGACCCAACCGCGCGCAGGAGATACTCCAATGAAACGCCTGATCCTAGGAGCACTGCTGGGGGCCGTCTGTGCCGTCAGCGGAGCCTTCGCACAGGGGGCGCCTGCCAATGCCCCCGCCGCGAGTGGCCGGCCCGCCAACATCGAAGAGTTGAATGGCGTCCAGTGGTTGTTCGTGCAGGTGGCGGATTCCATTTCCGTCACCGACAAGACCATCACGCTGAAGGGCGTCGCGCCGCAGGTCATCATGTTCGCCGACCGCCCCGAGCGGATCACCGGCGACGCGTCGACGGCGACCTTCATCAAGATCTGGAACGAGGGCAAGGACAGCTTCCAGAAGGACCCGCCCAACGCCACCCTCTCGGTGACGGTGAACGGCGAGCCCAACCTGTCGGTGATCGAGCTGTCGAATCCGGTGCTCTCCGGCGACACGCTGACCTATGACTACAAGCTCCTCAGCGAGGACAAGCCCCTCTCCGGCACCAATGCCAGCCTGTTCATCGACTGGTGGCATTATCACCGCTGGTGGGGTCCCGGACCCGGCCGCTGGGGCGGTGGCGGCTGCTGGCGCGGCCCGTACGGCGGCCTGCACTGCCGCTGGTGAGCCTGATCTCCCCCCATTGACGCGCGCCCCGCCCGGAACCCGTGGCGGGGCGTTTGCGTCCGTGGCGCGTCTGCCATGATGGTGCCGTCTTGATGGTGCCGTTTCACCGGCGCGTGTCAGCACCCCGCTGCCGCCGGACGTTGTTCCTCGAAACCGTGAGAGACATCATGATCCGCTCCAAGGCCGCCCTGCGCCCGCTGACCCTCGCGCTGACCTTCGCCGCGGGCCTTGCCACGGCCGGGCTCGTGCAGTCGGCCTTTGCCGACCAGCCCAACATGCAGCGCGCGCTCGAAGCGCTGCGCACCGCGCGCGCCTTCCTGCAGCAGGCGGAGCCCAACAAGGGCGGCCATCGCGAGCGCGCCATCGACCTCGTGGACCGGGCCATCGGCGAGACCGAGGCCGGCATCCAGTTTGCGCGCTGATCGCGGCGCCGCCTTGTTTTCGGAAAGTTGCTGATGGCCGATTGGATCTCGTTCTGGAACGGTAGTCACGCCATCTATGTGAATGACCGGCACAAGGCGGTGCATTATGCGGCCATCGCGGCCGACCTCGTCGGCTTCGTGCCGGGGCCGCACGCGCGGGTTCTGGACTTCGGCTGCGGCGAGGCCCTCGCCTCGGCCGAGCTGGCGTTTCGCTGCGGGCGCCTCGTGCTCAGCGATGCCGCGCCGGCGGTGCGCAATCGCCTGAAGGGCCGCTTCGTCGCCGCTCCCGCCATCGACGTGATGTCGCCTGAGGAGGTCTCGGCGCTGCCGGACGGCAGCTTCGACCTCATCATCTGCAATTCGGTGGCGCAGTATCTCTCGCGCGACCTGCTCGCCAGCCTCGTCCGGGAATGGCGGCGACTGCTGGCGCCGGGTGGACGGCTGCTCCTCGCCGACGTGATCCCTCCCCATGTGAGCGCGCTGGCCGATGCGGAGGCGCTGCTGCGGCTGGCGGCGCGCGAGAAGTTCCTGCTGGCCGCGGTCGCCGGCCTTGCCCGCACCGCCATCTCGCCCTATCGCAAGCTGCGCGCGGAACTCGGGCTGACCACCTATGAGGAGTCGGAGGTGCTGGCCTTGCTCACCCAGGCCGGCCTCGCGGCGCGGCGGGTCCAGCCCAATATCGGCCACAACCAGCAGCGCATGGCCTTTATCGGCGAACGCGGAGCCTGAAAGCCCGCGCGGCGCCTGAGCGGACGGAGCGCGTGAAGCCCGCGCGGCGCCTGAGCGCAACACGATCCCCGCGCGGCGCCTGAGCGTAGGCCGTGCCGGCGTGGCTTCTCAGCCGCGCACTGCGCTGCGGTGGGCGAAGGCCCAGACGCGGTAGCCGGTGAAGGTCCACATCATGGTGATGCCCGTGGTGAGGAACTGGGCGAGCAGATAGAACAGCCCTGCCTTGTCCACGAACAGCCACATGAGGGTTTCGTTCAGCACGAAGGCCACCCCCGCCACCACGATGAAGCGCGGCACCGCCCCGGCATGGGAGCGCGTGGCGTCGAAGGTGAAGCGGCGGTTGAGGATGTAGGACATGATACCGCCCACGACGAACCCCACCGCCGAGCCGAGCACGGGGCCGACGGCATCCATCTCCACCAGAATGGCCAGCGTGGAGAAATGGGCGAAGGCGGCAGTGAGGCCCACGCCAACGAATCGGGCGAACTGGTTGACCAGATCGCCGTGGCGCGTGCGGTATTCATTGACCGTCCGGGCGAGGGAGGGCGGCAGCACTGGCGTCTCCGGCAGGAAAGCTTACAGGAATCCTCAAGGCCGAGCTGGCGCGGGGCGGGCGCCGGACACCCCGCGAGGATGTGTATTCCGAGCGTGGCGTCATCTCGGTGACATGGCTTCCGTCGCCGCAAATTATGGTCTAAGGAAGCCCATCAGCGCCAAGGGCCCGGGAAATTGCGCAGGTGTGACATCCTTGAGGTGTGACATCCGCGCCGCGTCCCGCCCGCGCGCAAGTCTGGGAGCAGGCCCCGGCCAAGCTCGTACCTTTCTGGGGCGCGTGACCCGCGGCCCTTTTTTTGCGCCCGGCGGGCGCTAGGAAGGGGCGGGCGCTGCGACGGGGCGGCTCCTGATGGAAACGGATCCCGTTGTCCTCGCCGGCTCAGCGGCGCGGGTGGCGGCGGTCGAGAGCTCAAAGACGGATATGCCGAAACGCACCGATATCGAAACCATCCTCATCATCGGCGCCGGTCCCATCGTGATCGGGCAGGCCTGCGAATTCGACTATTCCGGAACGCAGGCGGTCAAGGCGCTCAAGGAGGAGGGATACCGGGTCGTCCTCGTGAACTCGAATCCCGCGACCATCATGACCGACCCGGACATGGCGGACGCGACCTATATCGAGCCCATCACCGCCGAGATCGTCACCAAGATCATCGAGAAGGAGCGCGGCGACCGCTCCAAGGGCTTCGCGCTCCTGCCCACCATGGGCGGCCAGACCGCGCTCAACTGCGCGCTGTCGCTCAAGAAGATGGGCACGCTGGAGAAGTATGACGTCGAGATGATCGGCGCCACCGCCGAGGCCATCGACAAGGCCGAGGACCGCGAGCTGTTCCGCGAGGCCATGACCAAGATCGGCCTCTCGACGCCCAAGTCCCGCCAGATCAAGACCCTGCCCCAGGCGCTCGAGGCGCTGGACGAGGTGGGCCTGCCCGCCATCATCCGCCCGTCCTTCACCATGGGCGGCACCGGCGGCGGCATCGCCTACAACAAGGCCGAGTTCATCGAGATCATCGAGCGCGGCATCGATGCCTCCCCCACCAACGAGGTGCTGGTGGAGGAGAGCGTGCTGGGCTGGAAGGAGTATGAGATGGAGGTTGTCCGCGACAAGGCGGACAACTGCATCATCATCTGCTCCATCGAGAACATCGACCCGATGGGCGTGCACACCGGCGATTCCATCACGGTGGCGCCGGCGCTGACGCTCACCGACAAGGAATACCAGATCATGCGCGACGCATCGCTTGCGGTGCTGCGCGAGATCGGCGTGGAGACCGGCGGCTCCAACGTGCAGTTCGCGGTGAACCCCGAGGACGGCCGGCTCATCGTCATCGAGATGAACCCGCGCGTGTCGCGCTCGTCGGCGCTGGCGTCGAAGGCCACGGGCTTCCCCATCGCCAAGGTCGCTGCGCGCCTCGCGGTGGGCTACACGCTCGACGAGATCGAGAACGACATCACCGGCGGCGCGACCCCGGCCTCCTTCGAGCCGACCATCGACTACGTGGTCACGAAGATCCCGCGCTTCGCCTTCGAGAAGTTCCCCGGCGCCGACCCGGTGCTGACCACCGCCATGAAGTCGGTGGGCGAGGCCATGGCCATCGGCCGCACCTTCCAGGAATCGCTCCAGAAGGCCCTGCGCTCGCTGGAGACCGGCCTTTCCGGCCTCGACGACATCGAGATCGAGGGCCTCGGCCAGGGCGACGACAAGAATGCCGTGCGCGCGGCGCTCGGCACCCCCACGCCCGACCGGCTGCTCTACGTGGCCCAGGCCATGCGCCTCGGCCTCTCCGACGAGCAGATCCATTCCGCCTGCAAGATCGACCCGTGGTTCCTCGCCGAGATCCGCGGCATCGTCGAGATGGAGCAGAAGGTGCGCCGGCTCGGTCTGCCGGAGACGGCCGGCCAGTTCCGCCGCCTCAAGGCCATGGGCTTCTCGGACGCCCGCCTCGCCACCCTCGCCGGCCTCCACGAGGGCGAGGTGCGCGCGCGGCGCCAGGCGCTGGACGTGCGCCCGGTCTACAAGCGCATCGACACTTGCGCGGCCGAGTTCGCCTCGCCCACCGCCTACATGTACTCGACCTACGAGACGCCCTTCGCCGGCGTCCTCGCCGACGAGGCACAGCCCTCGGAGCGCGAGAAGGTGATCATCCTCGGCGGTGGTCCCAACCGCATCGGCCAGGGCATCGAGTTCGACTATTGCTGCTGCCATGCCGCCTTCGCCCTGAAGGATGCCGGCTATGAAGCCATCATGGTCAACTGCAACCCGGAGACGGTCTCCACCGACTACGACACCTCGGACCGGCTCTATTTCGAGCCGCTGACCGCCGAGGACGTGCTGGAGCTGATCGCCCGCGAGAAGACCCGGGGCACGCTGAAGGGCGTCATCGTGCAGTTCGGCGGCCAGACCCCGCTCAAACTCGCCAAGGCGCTGGAAGATGCGGACGTGCCGATCCTCGGCACCTCGCCCGACGCCATCGACCTCGCCGAGGACCGCGACCGGTTCAAGACGCTGCTCGACCGGCTGAAGATCCGCCAGCCGGCCAACGGAATCTCCTACAGCGTGGAGCAGGCGCGCCTCGTCGCGGCCGAGCTCGGCTATCCCATGGTGGTGCGCCCCTCCTACGTGCTGGGCGGCCGGGCCATGCAGATCATCCGCGAGGAGAGCCAGCTCGGCGACTACCTGCTCGAGACCCTGCCGGGCCTCGTGCCGCAGGAGATCAAGGCGCGCTATCCCAACGACAAGACGGGCCAGATCAACACCGTCCTCGGCAAGAACCCGCTTCTGTTCGACCGCTACCTGTCCGACGCCATCGAGGTGGACGTGGACGCGCTCTGCGACGGCAAGGACGTGTTCATCGCCGGCATCATGGAGCACATCGAGGAGGCGGGCATCCATTCGGGTGACAGCGCCTGCACGCTGCCGCCCTATTCGCTCTCGCCCGACACCCTCGCGGCGCTGGAGAAGCAGACCGCGGCCATGGCCCTGGCGCTCGGCGTCGGCGGCCTGATGAACGTGCAGTACGCCATCAAGGGCGACGAGATCTACGTGCTCGAAGTGAACCCGCGCGCCTCGCGCACGGTGCCCTTCGTCGCCAAGGTCATCGGCCTGCCCATCGCCAAGATCGCGGCGCGGGTGATGGCCGGCGAGAAGCTGGCGAGCTTCAATCTCGTGCAGCCCAAGCTCGGCCACATCGCGGTGAAGGAGGCGGTGTTCCCCTTCGCCCGCTTCCCGGGCGTGGACACGGTGCTCGGCCCGGAGATGCGCTCCACCGGCGAGGTGATGGGCCTCGACACCGATTTCGGCGTCGCCTTCGCCAAGAGCCAGCTGGGCGGCGGCACCAAGGTGCCGAAGTCGGGCACGGTGTTCGTCTCGCTGAAGGATGGGGACAAGATCCGCATCCTGCCCACCATGAAGATGCTGGTGGACCTCGGCTTCAAGATCATCGCCACCTCGGGCACCCAGCGCTTCCTGGAGGAGCACGGCGTGCCGGCGACGAAGATCAACAAGGTGCTGGAGGGCCGCCCCCACATCGTGGACGCCATCAAGAATGGCGGGGTCCAGCTGGTGTTCAACACCACCGAGGGCGCGCAGGCGCTGGCGGACAGCCGCTCGCTGCGCCGCGCCGCCCTCTTGCAGAAAGTGCCGTATTACACCACGCTGTCCGGAGCCATCGCTGCGGCGCAGGGGATCAAGGCCTATGTGGGCGGCGACCTGACGGTGCGTCCGCTGCAGGGCTATTTCGGTGCCGAGGGCGACAGCGCTGGCGTCAGCCCGCGGGGCGCAGCCTCCGTCGCCTGATCCCGGAAGGGAACACCGGCGCGCGGCCTTTGGGCCGGCGCGCATCCGTCGCGGCCGTCCGGCGTCTCAAGGCGCGGGGCGGGCGCATCGCCCGGGGGCCATGGATCGCCCGAACCGGGACAGTCGCCGCAGCCGAGGCGCCGAAAGGCGCCGCGGGGCGGCTTTCTTTTCGGCGCCGGCACCACCTGAGGTGGGTCTCCGGCGCACCGAGCAGTTTCAGGAGGTCTGACAAGGACCCATGGAGAAGATTCCGATGACGGCCGGCGGCTTTGCCGCCCTCGAGCGAGAGTTGAAGCAGCGTCAGCAGGTGGAGCGTCCGCGCATCATCAATGCCATCTCGGAGGCGCGCGCCCATGGCGACCTGTCCGAGAACGCGGAATATCACGCCGCCAAGGAGCAGCAGTCGCTGAACGAGGGCCGCATCGCCGATCTGGAGGACAAGATCTCCCGCGCCGAGGTGATCGACGTCTCGAAGCTCTCCGGCGACATCGTCAAGTTCGGCGCCACCGTGACGCTGGTGGACGAGGACACCGAGGAAGAGAAGGTCTGGCAGATCGTCGGCGACAGCGAGGCTGACGCCAAGGCCGGCCGCATCTCCATCTCCTCGCCGGTCGCCCGCGCGCTCATCGGCAAGAAGAAGGGCGCCTCGGTGGAGGTCGTCACCCCCAAGGGCGCCCGCTCGTTCGAGATCGCGGACGTCCGCTGGGCCTGAGGGGCACGCGCGGTTCTCATGTCTTGGCCAGGGTGACTTGGCCCATCGTCTCCGCCGTCATGCCCCGGCTTGTCCGGGGCATCCACATCGCGGCAGGCGCAGTGCCGAGACGCGAGAAGCCAGCCCGGTCACACGGTGGATCCCCCGGACAAGCCGGGGGATGACGGCGCTCAAGTTCAAAAGGATCTGTGACTCTCGCGTCGCGCGCCGGGGGTACGCCTTGCGCTCACGCCCCTCCCGTCACGCCCCCTTGGGCAGTCCGGCTTCCAGCGGCACGATGGGCGCGTCCTTGGACTGCTTCAGCGTCAGGGCCGTCTTCACGTTGCGCACGTTGGGCGCGGCGGTGATGTCCAGAACGAAGGTCTGGAAGGTGCGCAGGTCCGGCGCCACGCACAGCATCAGGAAATCCACGTCGCCCGAGAGCATCCAGGCGCTGCGCACCAGCGGCCAGCCGGAGATGCGCTCCTGGAAGGCGGCGAGGTCGGCTTCCGCCTGGCTGATGAGGTGCACCATGGCGAAGGCCATCAGGTCGTAGCCCAGGCGCTTCTCGTCGAGCAGCGCGCGATAGCCCTCGATGATGCCTTCCTCTTCCAGCGCGCGCACGCGCCTGAGGCAGGGCGGGGCGGAGATGCCGACCCGCCGGGACAATTCCACATTGGTCATGCGACCGTCCCGCTGCAGCTCGTCGAGGATCTTCCAGTCGACAGCATCAAGGCGAACGGTCAAGGCACGGCTCCTTGGGGGCAAGGTTGGGAACGCGGCCGCGGACGCGGCGGGCAGGGGTTACGTCCGCGCACCTTAGTCTCCGTATGCGGCAACGCAACGAAATAATATTGCGTCGGTTGCGCTGCGAAGGGACAGAAGCTGCCGCCTTGTGGGCACGCGGGGGAGCCCCTACATTCGGGCATAGCTCACGCTGCGGCCATCGGGCGGGCCCGCCATACGTCCCGTCCCCTCTCTTGTCGCGGCTTTCAGCCTTTCGAGCTTCTGGTTTTCGAGGACGTCATGACCACCCACAGCGCCAAGGTCGTCATCATCGGGTCGGGTCCCGCCGGCTATACCGCAGCCATCTATGCGGCTCGCGCAATGCTGGAGCCGGTCCTGTTCGAGGGCATCCAGCCCGGCGGCCAGCTCACCATCACCACGGATGTGGAGAACTATCCCGGCTTCGCCGATCCCATCCAGGGCCCCTGGCTGATGGAGCAGATGCGCGCCCAGGCCGAGCATGTGGGCACCAGGATCATCGCCGATCACGTGAACAGCCTCGATTTGTCCCGCCGGCCGTTCCGCATGGAGACCGAATCGGGCGACACGTGGCTCGCCGACGTGGTGATCCTCGCCACCGGCGCCCAGGCGCGCTGGCTCGGCCTCGAATCGGAAGCGGCGTTCCGCGGCTTCGGCGTCTCGGCCTGCGCCACCTGCGACGGCTTCTTCTACCGCGGCAAGGAGGTCGTGGTGGTGGGCGGCGGCAACACGGCGGTGGAGGAAGCGCTCTTCCTCACCAATTTCGCCTCCAAGGTCACGCTGGTGCACCGCCGCGACGCCTTCCGCGCCGAGCGCATCCTGCAGGATCGCCTGTTCGCCAACCCCAAGGTGAATGTCGTCTGGCATTCGGAAGTTGCCGACGTGGTGGGCGAGACCGGCGACATCTCCAAGGTCACCGGCGCGCGCCTGCGCGACGTGCGGACGGGAACCCTCACCGAGCTACCCGCTGACGGCATATTCATCGCCATCGGTCATGCGCCTGCCACAGAGCTGGTCAAAGACCAGTTGAAGCTCAAGGAGAGCGGATACGTGTGGACGGCGCCCGATTCGACGGCGACGTCCGTGCCGGGCGTGTTCGCGGCCGGCGACGTGGCCGACGATGTGTATCGCCAGGCGGTCACGGCCGCGGGGCGGGGCTGCATGGCGGCGCTGGAGGCGGAGCGGTTTCTCGCCCACCACAGCGTGGCGCAGGCGGCGGAGTAAAACGTCCGGGCGCGGGGAACCGCCCGGTGACGATCTAAAAGGGTTCAAGGAAGGCCGCGGGGCAGGGGAGCCCGCGGCTTCTCCCGAGACAAGCGAAAAACAGCGCCACCTCGCCGGCCGGATGCCGGTGATGCTCAAGGGGCTCGGGCCGGATGGATTGGGACAAGCTTAAGGTCTTCCACGTGGCCGCGGAAGCGGGCTCCTTTACCCATGCCGGCGAGACACTGGGGCTCTCCCAGTCGGCGGTGAGCCGTCAGGTCTCGGCGCTGGAGGCGGAACTGAAGGTTCCGCTGTTCCACCGCCACGCCCGCGGCCTCATCCTCACCGAGCAGGGCGAGCTGCTCTACCGCACCGCCCATGAGGTGTTCCTCAAGCTGGAATCGGCGCGCGCCCAGCTCACCGACAGCCGCGAGAAGCCCAACGGCGACCTGCGCGTCACCACCACCATGGGCCTCGGCACCCACTGGCTCACCGCGCGGGTGGGCGAGTTCGTGGAGCTGTTCCCGGACATCCGCATCCAGCTCATCCTCACCGACGAGGAGCTGGACCTTGCCATGCGCGAGGCGGACGTCGCCATCCGCATGCGCCAGCCGGTGCAGCCGGATCTGGTGCAGCGCAAGCTCTTCACCGTCCATTTCCATGCCTATGCCTCGGCCGACTATCTCAAGCGCCACGGCCATCCGCGCACGCTGGACGAACTGGACAAGCACCGCATCCTGCTGCTCGGCGGGCCGATCCCCTCCTATTTCCAGGGGCTGAACTGGCTGGAGCATGCCGGCCGCGACGGCTCCACGCCGCGTATTCCCGCCTTCGAGGTCAACAACGTGCTCGGCCTCAAGCGCGCGGTGGAGCGGGGCGTGGGCATCGGCACGCTGCCGGACTATCTCTCCGACGATTCCACCTCGCTGGTGCAGCTCTTCACCGATCGCGAGACGCCCAAGCTGGAGGCATACTTCACATATGCCCAGGAAATGCGCTCGGTGGCCCGGATTCAGGTCTTCCGCGACTTCCTGATTTCCAAGGCGCAGCGCTGGAATTACTGATTTATGACGTTCGTAGGTGCTATGGTAGGGCTTGGATTGCCTAGCCAAGCGCTGGGCACATGCCTGATATGCGGTCAGTATACGTTGCATTCTGCCTATTCGGGGAGCATCTTTCCCTTGCGCTGATTGCATCCTGTGCGGTGCATCAGCTGTTCCCCTCTGGAAGGTTCGCTGCTCTGCAGCGATACTTGCCGGGTCCCGACCAGGACCCGGCATTTTTCTTTTGTGCGGTTCATTTTTCAGGGTGCCGCAGCGGCTCTTTTCCCCCAATGTCAGGCACCGGCCCTCAGGCCGGAGCAACTTGACCGGGGTAAGTCATGGCACTTCTCAAGCGTGGGCTCGCGGGCGAGCCCGTGAAGATCCTTCAGGCGAAGCTCGGCGTGACTGCGGACGGCCAGTTCGGCCCCGCCACCGAGACGGCCCTCAAGGCCTACCAGACCCAGCACGGCCTCGCCGCGGACGGCATCGCCGGGCCGGATACCTTCACGGCCCTCGGCCTGCCAGAGCTGGTGCTGCTCACGGTGGGCACCAAGGGCGAGGCGGTGAAGAAGCTGCAGACGGCGCTGGGCATTCCCGCCGACGGCGCCTTCGGCCCTGCCACCGCCAAGGCGGTGAAGGAATTCCAGGAAAAGAACGGGCTGGACGCGGACGGCATGGCCGGCCCCGACACGCTCGCCAAGATTCCCGCCTTCGCCGGCGTCTTCTCGCCGGAAGCGGTGGCGAAGTCGCAGGCCGCGCCGGGCACGATCTCTGCCGATGCCAAGCCCGCCGAGGCCGGCGCCACCGCCGCGCCGAAGAAGAGCATCTGGCAGACCATCACCTCCTTCTTCTCCTGATCCGCGGGAAACCGCGGGGGGAACAGGGGCAGGTCCCGGGCGTTGGCCCGGGATGAACCTTGCCCCTTTCCACCCGCTGCGCTCCGGCGCTGAATACGATATGGCCGCCCCCATGGGCGGCCGGTCCTCCTCTTCAGGCTTGGCCGCCCTCGTGGGCGGCCCGTTCCCGCCCGAGCCCGGCCGTCCGCCGGAGCCGCCCATCCTGCCGCCCGACCCGGTGGAGGACCCGCCCGACCTGCCGGAGCCCGGCCCGGACCTGCCGCCGCTGCCCGAGGGCGATCCCTCCCGCGAGCCGCGCCGCGATCCCGAGCCGGAGCCGCCGCCGTTCCGCGATCCCGTCGATCCCACCGACCCGCCCGCGCGCATGGGCTGAGCGCCCGCTCTGGCGGGCCTCTGCGGTGCGGCTTATGCTGAAGCCATGCAACGCAGCATGGCCAAGGCCCTGATGGATCGACTGGTGAAGCCCGCCGCACTTGCCCTCACCATTGCGGGCCTCCCGCTCGCGGCCGACGCCCGCACCGACCGGCCGGACCTGTTCGTGGATGTCGCAAGCGTGGTGCCGGACGCGGTGTTCGACGTGCGCTATTTCTCCACCGACAATTTCGTCGGCACGCGCGTGGACGGCTACGGCGCCGCCCGCTGCTTCCTCACCCGCCCGGCCGCCGAGGCGCTGGCCAAGGTGGCGGCGGAGGCGAAGAAGAAGGGCCTCGGCCTGCGCATCTTCGATTGCTACCGCCCGGCCCGCGCCGTCGCCCATTTCGCCCGCTGGGCCAGCGACCTGCGGGACGAGAAGACGAAGCCCACCTATTATCCCGACGTTGCCAAGAAGGACCTGTTCGCGGAGGGCTACATCGCCGCCCGCTCGGGCCATTCGCGCGGCTCGACGCTGGACCTGACCCTGTTCGATCTCGCGACGCGGCGGGACATCGACATGGGCACGCCGTTCGACCTGTTCAGCCCGCGCTCCTGGCCGGATTCCGCCGCCGTCACCGCCGCCCAGCGCGCCAATCGCCGGCTGCTCGCGGGGCTGATGAGCGAGAACGGCTTCAAGCCGTTCGACAAGGAATGGTGGCACTTCACCCTGAAGGACGAGCCCTTCCCGGACACCTATTTCGATTTTCCCATCGAGTAGGGGCGGGGGAGGCAACACCGGCAGGCCTCCGCTGCCGTCATCCCCCGCCTTGTGCGGGGGATCCACCCCACCGCTCGCGCCGAGCGGGAAGGCATCGCGCAAGCGGCACCGTGGATGCCCCGGACGAGCCGGGGCATGACGGCCTCAAAACGCTGCAGCCGGCCCATGCCAAGCCTCAGTTCGGCGCGATCTCCTCCACCTTCAGCCGGCGGCCGAAGGTGTCGAAGAAATCGCCTTCGTTCAGCACCAGCCGGTTCTCGCGGATGCGCTGCTCCAGCGCGCGCAGGCGGCCGCGCGCCTCGCCATTCTCCAGCGGGCCGCCATCCTCCGTCTGGGCGAAGAAGGCGGCGCCGTCCCACGCCTGCCGCGAGCCCGCGAACAGGGTGATCATGCCGGCCCAGTCCACCTCGTCGCCGATGATGTTGAGGAAGGTGGAGGCGAGCGGCTTCACCTCTGGCTCGGCAATGCGCACCAGCACCACCAGCGCGGTGAAGCCGCCATGGTCGGCGAAGGTGGCGGCGAGCCAGTCGTCGAAATCGGTGGCCATGGGCTTTCAGAAGTCCACGAGGGGCGTGTCGGGAAGATAGTGCTCAAACAGGTACCAGAAGGCGCTCTGCCGCGTCGTGGCGTACCAGTCCTCGAACGCCGCGAGGGCGGTCTGCGGCGCCGTCTCGCTCTCCATCTCGAACAGCGCCACAGCGACCGGGGCGAAGCGCACGAGCACCTCGGCGCGGGCCTCGCTGTCGTCGGACCAGCCGAGCCGGGCGCGCAGCAGCGCCTGCCCGGCGGCAACCGCCATCTCGGCATCGCCGATGCCGTCGAGGGCGGTGGCGAGGGATCGCATCAGGTCGGCCCGGCGCCAGGCGTGGGCCCGATCGCGCGCCAGTTCCTCGGTGCGGCGGGCGGCCTCGGCGCGATAGGCCGTCTCGGCCACATCGGCCGCGACCTTCGCGGCATCGAGGCGCGCCAGCACGGCGGCGCGGGCCTCACGGGCAGGGTCGGGCGCGGCTTCGGGGGGCGGGGCGGGGAGGTCGGTCTCGGGGCTCATCGTCCCTTCCCGTAGCTGCGGGGGCGCGCATCGGGCGCGGGCTGCTTCGGCGCAGCGGAATTTGGCGCAATGGAATTTGGCGGAAGAGAGTGGGAGTCGAACCCACCAAGGACCGGCTCGCGGCCCCTCCCGGATTTGAAGTCCGGACGCCCCACCAGGGACGCTTCTCTTCCCCGCGACGGCGCCGCCGCGGTGATTTCAGGCGCATCGTCCGCCGCTCCGGCGAACAGGTCCAGCCGGAACGGATTGATGCGCCTCAGATCGCCGCGACGCAAGGTGAGGCCGTGGCGGTCGAAGAATTCGAGGATCTGGATCGCCACCTTGCGCCCGTTCTGCACTTCGTCGCGGAAGGCGGCGGCGGTGAACTCGTCCTTCATGCGGGGGCCGGAAAGGCGGGTGATGATCTCCACCATCTCCGACACCACCGGGCGCAGGAAGAAGTGGTCGTGGGCCACCTCGTCCACCCGGCCCATGCGGCCGAGCAGCTTCATCAGGCGGCGCACCTCCGGCTCCGGCACGGCGAGGAGGCCGGCGATGTCGCGCACGCGGGGCGGGCGGAAGCGCTCCTCGCCCGTGAGCAGCGGCTTGATGCGCGCCCACAGCGCCTCGTCGGCGGCGGCGAGCTTCACGGAGAAATCCGCGCGGCGCACCCAGGCGCCCTCCTGCCGGATTGTGCCGGCGGGCAAAGCGGCGAGCGCGGCGAGGAAGGCGGCGGACGGCAGGCGCGGCTCCAGCATCATGCGCAGCCGCTCGCGGCCGAGGCCCGGCATGTCCGGGTTCTCCGCATGGAAGGCGTCGAGCACGGCCATCACGCTGGCGCAGAAGGTGGCCAGCGTCGCCCGGGTCAGCGCCAGCGTGGTGGCGCCCGCGGCGAGGCGGGCGAGATCGAGCCGCTGCGCCAGCGCCTCCACCTCTTCGGCGGAGAGCGCCCGGTCGCGGGCGAAGGCGTCGAGATCGACGAAATGCGGCGGCACGGCCAGAAGCCCCGCCAAAGCCGCGGCGGGATCGCGCTGCGCCAGCGCATCGAGCTGGGCGATGCGCTCGGGCGTGCGGCGCTTGCGGCGCGGTCCGCGCAGATCGAGGAAGCGGCCGCCGCCGATGGTGCGCTGGGCCGAGGTGTCGCGGATGACGAAGCGGTCGCCCGCCGCCGCCGCGATGGGCGCCTCCAGCACCAGTTGCACCTTGCCGGTGCCACCGGGCGCGATGGCATCGCCGAGCAGCACGAGGCGCGCCCCCACCTCACGCGCGGCATGGTGCAGGCGCACCGGCAGCCACTGGGCGATGGGGCGGGGCTCGGTGGCCAGAACCTTCAGCTCGGCGTCGATATGGTCGGCGGGGGCGTGCAGCGCCGGGTCCAGCACCACGTCGCCACGGGAAATGGCATCCTTGGAGATGGCCTCGCCGGCGAGGTTGATCCCGCAGCGGTCGCCGGCGACGCCGGTCTCGGCCACGCGGTCCTGCGCGCGGATGGAGCGGACGCGGGCGGAAAGGCCGGAGGGGCTCACCGTGACCCGGTCGCCCACCTTCACCGCGCCGGACAGCACCGTGCCCGTCACCACCGTTCCGGCGCCGGACAGGGTGAAGCTGCGGTCCACGGCGAGGCGGAACCGCCCGCCGCCGGCCCGCCGGCCCAACGTGCGCGCGGCCTCCACCAGCATGTCGCGCAGGGCATCCACCCCGTCGCCCCGCGCTGCCGCCACGGGCAGGATGGGGGCGCCTGCCAAGCCGGTGGGGGCGAGGAGGGCGGTGATCTCGGCTTCCACCGCAGCGAGGCGGTCGGCATCGGCGAGGTCGGACTTGGTGAGGGCGACCACGCCCTTGTCGATGCCGAGCAGGTCCAGGATGGCGAGGTGCTCGCGGGTCTGCGGCATCACACCGTCATCGGCGGCCACCACAAGCAGCGCGAAATCGATGCCCCCCGCGCCGGAGAGCATGGTGTGCACGAACTTCTCGTGCCCGGGCACGTCCACGAAACCCAGCACCTCGTCCCCCACCGGGAGATAGGCGAAGCCGAGGTCGATGGAGATGCCGCGGGCCTTCTCTTCCTTCAGGCGGTCGGTATCGACACCGGTGAGCGCACGCACCAGCGTGGTCTTGCCATGGTCGATATGTCCGGCCGTGCCGATGATCACCTAGGGCAGCTCCCCCAGCGGAATGGCGGCGCGGCGCTGGGCGGCGGCGGCTTCTTCCGGGCTCAGCGTGGCGCTGACCGCGTCGAAGAAGCGGTCAGCGAGGGCGCTGTGGCCGGCGCGGGCGCGCAGCAGCCAGGCGAAGGCGGCGATCTTGTCGTGGGGTACGCCGGCACCGAGATGGTAGGCGGCGCCGAGCATGGCCTGCCCGTCCGCGTCGCCCGCCTCGGCGCCCTTGCGCCACCAGCGCGCGGCCTCCACCGGATCGCGATCCGTGCCGAGCGCATTGTGGGCGATCATGCCCAGGCGCGTCATGGAGGAGCCGACGCCCTGCTCGGCCGCGGCCAACGCCCAGCGGCGGGCCTCGGTGGTGTCGGGCGGCATCACCTCGCCCTCCAGCAGCATCCAGCTCAGCATGTCCTGCGCGGGGGCGTCGCCGTCCTCGGCCGCGGCGCGGTACAGCTCGGCGGCGCGGGCATAGTCCTGCGCCACGCCCTGGCCCTTGAAATAGAGGGTCGCGAGGTTGCGCCGGCCCACCGGATCGCCGCCCTCGGCGGCCAGCTCTAGCCAGCGGCGGGCGAGGTCGAGGTCCTGGTCGACGCCGAGGCCGTCCACGAAGCAGGCGCCGATATTGTTCTGGGCGCGGGCATTGCCGGCGCGGGCCAGCGGCTCCCAGATGTTGAGCGCGGTCTCGTACTGGCCGGCGGTGGCCGCCGTCAGCGCCTCGGCCATCAGCTCCTCGGGGGAGCGGGTGTCGGCCACCGGCTCTTCCGGCGCTTCCTCGGTGAAGGCGGGTTCGGTGTAGGAAACCGCGGCATAGCTCGCCTCGGCCACGTCGGTCTCGACGAAATCGGGCGCCACGACCTCGGGTGCCGCGACATGCGGCGCGGGTTCGGGCGCGGGGGCGTCGACGGCGGGCGCGTCCGACGTGCTGGGCGCGCGGGCGAACACGATCTCCTCGAAATTCAGCTCCACCGCCGGGGCTTCCGGCTCGCGCGCGGGCGGCTCGTGGGCGACCGGCTCCGGCTCGGAGACGGGGGCGAAGGGATTGTCCTCGCGCATGCGTTCGCCAAGGCGGGGCCGGCGCGGCGCGGGGGCGACGGGACGTTCCTCGGCCGCGGGGCGCGTGGGGGCAAGGCCGCTGGCGATGTCGCCGAGCAGGGCGTCGAGGTCCACCTCGGCCTCGCTCACCGGGCGGCGCTCGCTGGCGCGCTGCAGGCGGGGCATGGGCGGATGCACATGGGGCGGCCGGGGCGGCGCGCGATCCTGCGGCGCATCGGTCGGCGCTTCCGGCTCGTCCGGTCCCCCGCCCTTGCCCTTCAGTCGGTCAAGCCAGCTCATGTGCCCCCTCCAAAGCGGTCACGGACGCGACAAGCGCCGCTTCGTCATCAAGGCACCTCACATCCAGCACCAGCGCCTGATCGTCAATCCGTCCGATGACCGGAACCGGCAACCGGCGCATGGCATCGGCCAACCGGCCGATGGTGCCGCCGCTGCCGTCGCGGGCGCGGATGGCGAGGCCCACGCCCTCAAGCGTCTCCAGCGGCAGCGCCCCGGAGCCGATCTGGCTGCGGCACGGCACGCTCTCTACGGTGAAACGAGCACCAAGGATGCGCTGAAGATGCGGCGCCAGTCGGGCAGCTTGGGCGGCGAGATCCTCGCGCGACCGGGTGAGGTAACGAAGTGTGGGAAGCCGCGCTGCGAGGCGATCGGGGTCGCGGTAGAGCCGCAGGGTCGCCTCGATGGCGGCGAGGCGCACCTTGTCCACGCGCAGCGCCCGCTTCATGGGGTTCTTGTTGATGCGGGCGATGAGATCGCGCCGCCCCACGATGAAGCCGGCCTGCGGCCCGCCGAGCAGCTTGTCGCCGGAGAAGGTCACGATGTCCGCGCCCTCCGCCAGCGCCTCCCGCACGGTGGGCTCGTGCACGAGGCCGTAGCGGGAGAGGTCGGCGAGGGTGCCGGAGCCGAGGTCGTTGACGAGGGGCACGCCGCCGGCACGGGCGATCTCGGCGAGGTCGCGGGGGGGCACCTCGGCGGTGAAGCCCTCGATGCGGTAATTGGAGGTGTGGACCTTCAGGATCACCCCGGTCTCGGGCGCGATGGCGTCGCGATAGTCGCGCGGATGGGTGCGGTTGGTGGTGCCCACCTCCGCCAGCTCGGCGCCGGCCCGGCGCATGATCTCCGGCATGCGGAAGGCGCCGCCGATCTCGATCAGCTCGCCGCGCGAGACCAGCGCCGGCTTTCCCGGCGACAGGGTGTTGAGCACGATGAGGACGGCGGCGGCGTTGTTGTTCACCAGCGTCGCGTCCTCGGCGCCGGTGAGTTCGCAGATGAGGCCGCGCACATGGTCGTCGCGCTCGCCGCGTCGGCCGCCGTCGAGGTCGTATTCCAGCGACACGGCGTTGCGCATAGCGCGGGTAGCGGCCTCGATGGCCTCCTCGGGGAAGATGGCGCGGCCGAGATTGGTGTGCAGCACCGTGCCGGTGAGATTGAACACCGGCTTCAGGCTGGGGGCGGCGGCGACATCGAGGCGGGCGAGGGCGGCGGCGGCGATCTCCTCGGGCGTCGCGGGGGCGCCGGCACCGGCCTTGAGCGCGGCGCGGCGCTCGTCGAGGGCGTCGCGCACCGCCTGCGTCGCCGCCTGCCGGCCATGGCGCTCCACGGCGGCGCGGGCGGCCTCCGCCTTCAGCACCTGATCCACGGAGGGAAGCAGGCGCAAGGGCGGGGCGGGGGAGAGGGCCGCCGGTGCGTTCGCCATCTCGCCGCCCTCAATAGCCGAGGAGGAAGGGATTGAAGGCGGCGCGCCGATACGGGCCATCCTTCTGCTTGATGTCGAGGGCGAGGCTCGCCACGTCGTCGGCCACCGGATCGAGGCCGTCATCCTGGGTGAGGTAGAACACCTTGGAATAAGCGTGGCAGGTGTCGCAGGTCTCGGCCTTCACCGCGCCGTTGCCGCCCTCCATTTCCTGATAGCCGATGCCGGCGGTGGAGCCGCAGGCGGTGCAGCGCACCCGCACATAGTTCCAGAGCGTGCCGCACAGGGCGCAGGCGCAATAGCGGGCGCCATGGGAGGTCGGCCAGTTGACGATGAGGCTGCCCACCGGCGGCCCGCCGCAGGTGGGGCACACGCCGTCGCCCACCGGAACGAGCCTGGCGGCATCGAGCTGGGACGCGAGGCGGGCGAAATGGGCTTCCAGCGCCGCCGCCACATAGAGGTGCTCGGCCAAAGCTTCCTCGGGGATGGAGGAGGCGAGCACGTTGCGGATCATCTCGCCGCGCGCCACGTCGGAGGCCATGCGCACCCGCTCCAGCGCGGTGCGGGCGGCCTCGGGCTGCTCGATCTTGGTCGCTTCCGCCAGCGCCCGCTCGAACAGGGTGTCGAAGGCGGCGTCGGTGGTGAAATGGCTGCGGTCGAGGGGCGGCATCTCGTTGGCGCGGGCGCGCTCCACCTGCGCCGCCTCCACCGGCTCGGGCGCGGGCGTCGCGGCGATGGCGGCGTGCTGCGCCTCGCAGAGCCCGGCGAGGAAGGTGAGATAGGGGGCGAGGGGATTGTTCTGCGCCAGATGCCGGAACCGCGCCGCGCGCCGCGCGAACAGGATCGAAGGGTCCGGCAGATAGGCGAAGGTCGGCGCCGTCACGCCCTCCAGCACGGAGGGATCGGGAATCGGGGGCGCCGAACTGGGGCCGAAGGTACGCGACATGATGACCTCACGAACCTCACGGGTCACGTGCACCGGACATGAACCTCCCGGTCGCACGCGGCGGCCGGGAGGCCATTATAGGGAAAAGGCCTACTCCGCGGGAGTCCCGCGGGTCCCCGACTTGCGGGAGCTGACCAGCTCGCGGAACCACTTCCTGTGGTGCCGCCACGCCCAGCCGCCCGTCACCTGCCCCTTGGTCATGGCGCTGATGGTGCCCTTGACCCAGATGGCCGCGTAGACGTGGACGATCCACACGCAGATGATCGCCACCGCCGCCAGCGCATGCACCAGAAGGGCGATGCGCTGCTGCTCGATGGTGGTGTAGGAGGCGAAGTAGGCCTGCCAGATCACCACGCCCGAGGTGATGAGCACCATGATGAGCAGGCTCATGCCCCAGAACACCATCTTCTGCCCGGCATTGTACTTGCCGAGCTCCGGCAGCTTCTCCTCATGGCCGGCGATGACGTCGCGGATGCGGCGCATCCAGGTGCCGTCCTCGCTCTTCCAGAGGTTGGCCTTCCAGAAGCGCAGGAACATGCCGGCGAAGGAAAAGAAGAGCACCACGCCGATCCAGGGGTGGATGGTGCGCGTCATCTGCCCGCCGCCGAAAAGGCCGGTGAGGAAATAGAGGCTGGGGTGGAACAAGGCGAGGCCCGAAATCGCCAGCAGGATCAGGCTGATGGCCGTGATCCAGTGGTTGATGCGGGCGCCCACGGTGTAGCGGTCCACTTGCACGGGGCGACCCGGATGAACCGCGTCGCCTTTCTCCAGATCGTAGGGTGCGCTCATGACCGGCCTCCAGACGACAGCTTGTCAGCCGCCAGCTTCTCGGCGTTCGCCTCGTCTTCAGGCGACACCTTGTTGGCGCCGTTGACGAGGTAGTGCAGCGCGCCAGCGAGGGCGGCAAAGCCCATGACGCCGAGGCCCACATATTTGGTCACGCCCTTCCACGCCTCGACGATGGGGCTGATGCGCGGATTGTCCGGCAGGCCCGCATAGATCGAGGGCTTGTCGGCGTGCTGCAGCACATACATGACGTGCGTGCCGCCCACGCCGGGCGGATCATACAGGCCCGCATTCTTGTAGCCGCGGGACTTCAGATCCTTGATGCGGCCCTCGGCCCATTCCTTCATCTGCGTCTTGGTGCCGAAGACGATTGCCTGGGTGGGGCATGCCTTCTGGCAGGCGGGACCCTGGCCGACCGCCACGCGGTCCGAGCACAAAGTGCACTTGTAGGCCTTGTGATCGACCTGCGAGATGCGTGGGATGTTGAAGGGGCAGCCCTTCACGCAATAGCCGCAGCCGATGCACTTGGCGTGGTCGAAGTCCACGATGCCGTTGGAATACTGCACGATGGCGCCGGGCGCCGGGCAGGCCTTCAGGCACCCCGGATCGGCGCAATGCATGCAGCCGTCCTTGCGGATGAGCCATTCGAGATTGTCGGTCTCGGGGTTCACCCACTCGGTGAAGCGCATGAGTGTCAACGACGCCGGCGTGAGGTCCGGCGGGTTGGTGTAGGTGCCGTTGAAGGTGCCGATCTCCTCATGGAGCTCGTTCCACTCAAGGCATGCCGACTGGCACGCCTTGCAGCCGATGCACTTCGACACGTCGATGAGCTTGGCCACCGGCTCCTTGAACTCGACCTGCGAGGGGGAACCGGAGGCCGAGCGGCGGACGAGGTCCGCATCGCTCATCTTGGGCGCCACGGGGGCGGTGGTGGGGTTCGGAATCGGAGGAAACATGCTGGTTCTCCTTTTCCTTACGCCACCGGCCCGGTGGAGGGCTCGATGTTGACGAGGAACGCCTTGAATTCCGGCGTCTCGATGTTCGCGTCACCCACGAACGGGGTGAGCACGTTGGCCGGGAAGCCCTTCTTGGCGGCGCCGACGAAGCCCCAGTGGATGGGGATGCCGACGATGTGCACGGGCTTGCCGTCCACCATCAGGGGACGGATGCGCTTGGTCACGTAGGCCTTGGCGAAGACCGAGCCCCGCTTCGACCACACGCGCACCCAGCCGGCGTTCTGGATCGACTTCTCCTTCGCCAGTTGCTCGGAGATCTCCACAAAGAATTCGGGCTGGAGCACCGAATTCACGTGGTTGTTCTTCGTCCAGTAATGGAAGTGCTCGGTGAGCCGGTAGGAGGTCGCCGCATAGGGGAACTCCTTCGACGCCACGTCCGCGAACTGGGCGAAGTCGTCCTTGAACACGCGCGCCACCGGGTTGCCCCGCACCTTGGGGGCGATCAGGTTGGCGACCGGGCTCTCGAACGGCTCGTAATGCACCGGGAACGGTCCATCCCGCATCATGCCCCGGGTGAACAGGCGGGAGACGCCTTCCGGGTTCATGATGAACGGGCCGACATCCTGCGGCTTGGCGGTGGGGGCGATGTCGGGCACGTCGTAGCCCGTCCACTTGGCCCCGTCCCACCAGATCAGCTTGCGGGTGTCGTCCCACGGCTTGCCGTCGATGTTGCAGGAGGCGCGATTGTAGATGATGCGCCGGTTGGCCGGCCACGCGAACGACCACTTCAAGTAGGCGCCGGTGTCGTCGGGATCGGAATTGTCCCGGCGCGCCATCATGTTGCCCGCCTCGGTGTAGCAGCCGGAATAGATCCAGCAGCCCGCCGCGGTGGAGCCGTCGTCGCGCAGCACGCCGAATGTCGGCACCTGCTTGCCCGCCTCCAGGACCTTCTTGGTGGGGTCGTTGGGGTCGAACACGTCCGAGACCACGTAGCCGTTGAGCTCCTTGGCAAGCTCGTCGGGCGAGGGCTCGTGCGGGTCCTTGTAGTTCCAGGTGAGGTTGACGATCGGATCGGGGAACGCGCCGCCGTCCTTCTTGTACATCTCCTTCAGGCGCAGATGGATCTGCGCCATGATGTAGGTGTCGGGCTTGGCATCGCCCGGAGGGGTGCCGGCGGCCCAGTGCCATTGCAGCCAGCGGCCCGAATTCACCAGCGAGCCGTTGTCCTCGGCAAAGCAGGTGGTGGGCAGCTGGATGACCTCCGTCTGGATCTTGGACGGATCGGCCTGGTTGTAGACGCCGTGGTTTTCCCAGAAGCGCGCGGTCTCGGTCTCCAGCGGATCCATGATCACGAGGAGCTTGAGCTTGGCGAGCGCCTCCGCGAGCTTCGCCTTGTTGGGGAAGGCCTGCAGCGGGTTGAAGCCCTGGCAGAAGTAGATGTTCATCTTCCCCTGCTTCATCAGCTCGAACGCGCGCAGCACGTCATAGGCCGGCACGTCGAGCTTCGGCAGGTAGTCGTAGGCCCAATTGTTGTCCGCCGTCGCCGACGCACCCCACATGGCCTTCTGGAAGGAGACGAAGAACTTCTTGTAGTTCTGCCAGTAACTCATCTGGTTGGGACGCAGCGGCTTGAAACCGCGCGTCGACATGTAGGCGTTGAAGTCCGGCTCCTTCTCCGTCGGGATCGTGAGATAGCCCGGGATCAGGTTGGACATCAGGCCGATGTCGGTGAGGCCCTGGATGTTGGAATGCCCGCGCAGGGCGTTCATGCCGCCGCCGCGCACGCCGATATTGCCGAGGAGCAGCTGGATCATCGCCATGCAGCGGATGTTCTGCGAGCCCTTCGAGTGCTGGGTCCAGCCGAGCGCGTACATGGAGGTCATCGTCTTGGTGGGCGACGAGCACTCCGCCATCATGGACGCCACCTTCAGGAACTTGTCCTTGGGCGTGCCCGTGATGCGTTCGACCAGCTCCGGCGTGTAGACGGAGACGTGCTGCTTCAGAAGGTTGAAGACGCAGCGGGGATGCTGGAGGGTGTTGTCCACGACCGCATAGCCGTCGGGGCCGATCTCGTAGTCCCAGGTGGAGCGGTTGTAGTCCCGCTTCATCTCGTCATAGCCCGTGAACAGGCCGTCCTGGTACCCGAAGCCTTCCTTGACGATGTAGCCGACGTTGGTGAACGCCTTCACATAGTCCCACTGAATCTTGTCGTTCTGGATCAGGTAGTTGATGACGCCGAGCAGGAAGGCGATGTCGGTGCCTTGCCGGATCGGGGCGTAATAGTCCGCCACCGCGGCCGAGCGCGTGAAGCGCGGGTCCACGACAACGAGCTTGGCGCCACGGGTGGCCTTCGCCTCCGTGACCCACTTGAATCCGCACGGGTGCGCTTCAGCGGCATTGCCGCCCATGATGATGACCAGATCCGTGTTCTTGATATCGGTCCACGAATTGGTCATCGCGCCACGGCCAAAAGTTGGGCCCAAACTGGACACCGTGGGGCCGTGTCAGACGCGCGCCTGATTGTCGAAAGCCAGAATTCCGGTTGAGCGCACCACCTTGTAGGTGGCGAACGCGGTTTCGTTGGTGGTGGCGGAGGCGGCGAGGAAGCCGGCGGTGAGCCAGCGGTTCACCGTCACGCCGTCATTGTTCTTGGCGATGAAGTTGGCGTCGCGGTCCGCCTTCATGGCCTTGGCGATCTTGTCGAGCGCCTCGTCCCAGGAAATCTTCTCGAACTTGTCGGAGCCCGCGCGCCGGATCATGGGCTGCTTGAGGCGCTGCTCGGACTTGACGATGTCGAGCAGGGCCGCGCCCTTCGGGCAGAGCGTGCCGCGATTGGTGGGGTGGTCGGTGTCACCCTCGATATGGGTGATGTCCGCCTTCTCGCCCTTGGCGAGATTGCCCTTGGAGAAGATGAGGATGCCGCAGGCCACCGAGCAGTAGGTGCAGGTGTTGCGCACCTCGGTGGTGTTGACGAGGCGGAATGGCTTGATGGTGGAGGCCAGGGCCTCCTCGATGGGACCGAATCCCAACGCGCCCAGCGTCGTTCCCGCCACGCCCGCGCCCGCCGTTTTCAAAAACTGGCGCCGCGAGAGCTCCATGTTCATCGAAGGAAGCCTCCGACCTTTCGTGCCCCGACCGGGGACGGTTTCGGACGGCCTCGGGGCCGCTCCGGGAGCTGGATCACCCAGCGTGACCGGACGGTATTTTGGAACTGGAATGATGTCAATTTTCGCCCGCGCAACTCCGCGTGTTTGAACGAAAATCGCCTTCTTGTCGCATGTTGCGATGCGGCACGCGTGCGCCTGCCCGCTACCGCTTCTGACGTAACGGCATATGGTTTTGCGGCGCCTTCCTGTTGTGCGCTGCCGAAGCATGGCTGACATCACGGAAACGAGCGTTGACCGCGCTTGCAACCCTGACGCAGAGTGACCGCGTGAAGGTCGGTTTGGCTCCCGCGGGTCGGGGCGCACAATCTATCCAGCCGGATATAACATTTCCCGGACCGCAGCGTCGCTGGCGGGGCCGAGGACGCGTATCCGCGCGATCCCGGACGGTCGGGTCTCTGCCTCAGCGCGGCGTGCTGGGCGCGATGGCGCTCGCCCTCGTGCTTGCGGCTGGCCCCCTGCTCATCGCACCCGCCATCGCGGCGGAGGAGGAGCGCGCTCCGCCGGGCCTTCTCGCCGCCGTCGAAGGCCGCCCCGTTGCCCCCGCGCTCTCGCTCGGCGCCCTCGATGGCGCGCCGGTGGCCCTTGCCGCGGACGCGCCGCCGACCATCGTCCATTTCTTCGCCACCTGGTGCGCGCCCTGCCGCACCGAGCTTCCCGCCCTCGCCGATTTCGCCCGTCGCAGCGGCGTGCGGGTGCTGCTGGTGGACGTGGCGGAGCCCGCCGACCGCATCCGCCGCTTCTTCGCCGAGGGAACGGCCGGCGCCGCGCCCGGCCCCGTTCTGCTCGATCAGAACCGCGCGGCGGCGCGGGGCTGGGGTGTCAGCCTGCTGCCGGCGAGCTTCGTGGTGATCTCCGGCCGGCTCGCCCTCGCTTATGAGGGCGAGGTGGACTGGGCCGATCCCAAAACCCACGCCGCGATCGCCGCCGCGGCGGCGCCCCCGCAAAAAAACCAACCAAAAGAAGCCCAGGGAGAACAGACCCGATGACCACCCGTCGCGACCTTCTGAAGGCCGGCGCGCTCGCCGGACTTTCCGCCGGTGCTGCCGCGCTGCTGCCTCGCGCCGCCTTTGCGCAGGCCGCAGAGGCGCGCGTGTTCGCCCCCACGGTGGGCAACTGGCGCAGCTTCCAGATCACCACCACGGTCGAGATCCTGAAGCCGGCCGGCAAGGTGCAGGCCTGGCTGCCGGTGGCTTCCTTCTCCAATCCGGACTGGTTCAAGCCCGGCGAGAACACCTGGACCACCAATGCCCGCTCGGCCAAGATCGTGCGCGATGCGCGCTCCGGCGCCGACATACTGCACGTCGCCTGGGCCGAGGGCGAGCCGGCGCCGAAGGTGGAGCTGGTCAGCCGCGCCACCACCCGCGACTTCGCCGTGGACCTGACCAAGCCCGGCAAGCCGACGCCCCTCACCGCCGAGGATCGCCGCCGTAACACCGCGGCCACGGACCTCATCCCCACCGACGGCATCGTGAAGGCGACGTCCGACAAGATCGTCGCCGGCAAGGCGTCCGAGCTGGACAAGGTCGGCGCCATCTTCCAGTGGATCGTGGAGAACACCTATCGCAACGCCGCCACCCGTGGCTGCGGCATCGGCGATATCGCGGCACTGCTGAAGAGCGGCGATCTCGGCGGAAAGTGCGCCGATCTCAACGCTTTGTTCGTGGGCCTGGTGCGGGCGCAGGGCATTCCGGCGCGCGATGTCTACGGCCTGCGCGTGGTGCCCTCGCGCTTCGGCTACAAGAGCCTCGGCGCCAATTCCGAGATCGTCACCAAGGCGCAGCATTGCCGGGCCGAGGTGTTCCTCTCCGAGTTCGGCTGGACCCCCATGGACCCGGCCGACGTGCGCAAGGTGGTGCTGGAGGAGCCCCCGGGCAAGCTGGCGCTGGACGACCCCAAGGTGGTGGCCGCGCGCAAGGCGCTGTTCGGCTCGTGGGAGGGCAACTGGTTCGCCTACAACACGGCGCACGACGTGGCGCTGCCCGGCTTCGACGGGCCGCATCTCGGCTTCCTCATGTATCCGCAGGCGGTGACCGCGAGCGGCCTGCTCGACTGCCTCGACCCGGACAATTTCAAATATACCATTCGCGCCGCTGAAATCGCGGTGTGATCACGTCGCCGGTCAGGGCGTGGTCCCCGCTGTGGCGGCGCTCAGCGTCGCCCGGCGGGGACATTCTTCCCGGCCTCCCTGCGCGGTGAAGCCCGCCGGGGGGCTGCTCCTTTCTTCCGGAACCCATTCCATGCTCGACGTGCCCCACGCTTCACCGCAGGACCAGGCGCCGGTCCGCCTCACCAGCCTCGCCCATGGCGGCGGCTGCGGCTGCAAGCTTGCGCCTTCCGTGCTGCAGGAGCTGCTGGCGGGGCAGGCGAGCGGCGGGCCGTTCGAGCGGCTGCTGGTGGGCACCGAGACGGGCGACGATGCGGCGGCCTACGATCTCGACGGCGAGACCGCCATCATCGCCACCACGGACTTCTTCATGCCCATGGTGGATGACCCCGACCATTTCGGCCGCATCGCCGCGACCAACGCCATTTCGGACGTCTACGCCATGGGCGGAGAGCCGCTGATGGCGCTCGCCATCCTCGGCATGCCCTTGGGCAAGATCGACACCGCCACCGTGCGGGCCATCCTCGCCGGCGGGCAGGCCATCTGCGCCGAGGCCGGCATTCCGGTGGCCGGCGGCCATTCCATCGACTGCCCGGAGCCGGTCTACGGCCTCGCCGTCATCGGCCGGGCGCCCAAGGCGCGGCTGCGCCGCAATTCCACGGCGCGCGCGGGCGATGCGCTCATCCTCACCAAGGCGCTGGGCGTCGGCGTCTATTCCGCCGCCTTCAAGAAGGAGGCGCTCTCCGCCGCCGCCTATGACGAGATGATCGCCTCGGTGACCAAGCTGAACCGCGTCGGCGCGGCGCTCGGCAAGGAGGTGGCGGTGAGCGCCATCACGGATGTGACCGGCTTCGGCATCCTCGGCCACGGGCTGGAGATGGCGCGCGGCTCGGGCGCCACCCTCGTCATCGAGCGCGCCGCGCTGCCCTGGCTCTCGGAGGCGGAAATGCTGGTGCAGCAGGGCTTCGTCACCGGCGCCTCGCACCGCAACTGGTCGAGCTACGGCGCCGAGGTGGACCTGCCCGAAGGCACGCCCGACTGGCAGCGCCACCTCTTCACCGATCCGCAGACCTCCGGCGGCCTGCTGGTGGCCTGCGCGCCGGAGGAGGCCGACCGCCTGCTCGCCGATATTCGCGCGGCGGGCTATCCCGCGGCGGTTCGCATCGGGCGCGTGGAGGCCGGGCCGGGGCGGGTGCGCATCGCCGGCTGAGGCGACAAGCGGGGGCTCTGGCGGGACGCCGGCGCCGAAATCAAGGAACCATGCGGCGTGGCAGGTCGTTCTCCCGGCGAAAGGAGAACGGATATGCCCTTCACCGACGCCTTGAACGCTTATTCGACGGCGCCCCGGCGCCCGTCTCCCATCGTGCTGCCTTCGCCGAACAGGGCGCGCATCTGCGCCACCGCGATCGTCGGCGGCATCATGTTCCTTCTGGTTTCGGGCGTACCCGCGCCGGCCGCCGCCCAGACCGCTGCACCCGCGGCCCAGACCGGCGCCTGCGAGGAGCCGCCCCACACCGCCGCGACGCCCCCCGCGCATGGCCCGGATTCCGGCACCAAGCCCGGCAGCGAAGGCTCCACCGCCTGGAGCGGCGGCACCGGCGGCTCCTATACCGGCCTCACGCCCCATGCGGGCACGCCGGCATCGCCCACCCGCCAGCCGGATACGGTCTCCGGTGTCAATCCGAAGCCGGAGCCGCAGGGGAAGTGCTGACGGGGCGCTCGGCTCTCGCCCAATGGATGGGGCCGAGATCATAGGCCAGCTGATGGCGCACCACGGCGGCATCGGCGTCTGACGCATCGCCGGTGCGGGCGGTCACCCGCCGCACCAGTTCCTCCGCCGGGGCATCGAGCCAGATACCGGCGAAGGGCAGGCCAGCCTGCGTCGCAACCTCTTCGATGGCGTCCCGCTCCTCGGGGCGCGCATGCACGGCATCCACGATGACCGTGTAACTGCTGGCGAGGACACGGCGCGCCAGCGTCCGCAGCCGCTCATAGACGCGCGGGCTCACCTCGGCCGCATAGGCTTCAGGGGGCAATTTTTCCGTTTCCGCTACATGGAACAAGCGCTTGCGCTCGATATCCGAGCGCAGGATGACCGCGCCGGGCGCCCGCGTGCCGACACCCACCGCCGCCTTGGCCGCCCACGTGCTCTTGCCGCTGCCGGACAGCCCGCCCACCGCCCAGAGCGTGGGCCGGGAGGGGTCGGCCGTTTTCACCGTCACATCGCCGAAGCGAACCGGATCGGGCTGCGTGGTGCCGAGGAGGTCGATGGTCTGCTGGAAGAAGTGGGCGACGCGCCCCTCCGCCTCAGTCCGCTTCTCCCCCTCCAGATGCGCGAGCCCCGCCGCCTCCACCTTCGCGCGGATGCCGGCGCGCAGGCTGAGGAAGAGCGGCAGCGCCGCGAGCCCGTCGAGCTGCGCGTCGTCGCTGGCCCACAGATAGCGGTTGAAGATGGCGTTGGCCTCTGTCCTCAGGCCCCGCTGCCACAGGTCCATGAGCAGGAAGGCGAGGTCGTAGAGCACGTCGCAGGTGGCGATCTCGTCGTTGAACTCGATGGCGTCGAACAGCACCGGCTTGCCGTCGAGGAGCACGATGTTGCGCAGGTGCATGTCGCCATGGCAGCGGCGCACGAAGCCCGCCCCGGCGCGCGTCGCCAGCAGCGGGCGCACACGGGCCAGCGCCGCACGGGAGACTTCGGCGAGCCGCGCCACGTCTTCGGCCGGGAACAGGTCCGGCCGGGCGGAGAATTCGGCGATATTGTCTTCCAGATAGGTGGAGAGCGCGGCAGCGGTGTCGAAGCCCCGGCGCTCGGGCGCGGCGGCGTGGGCGCTCACCACCATGGCCGCGACGGCCTTGACCAGCTCGGGCGTGAGCTCGCCGCGCCCGGCGATCCTGTCGAGGGTGAGGTCGGTGTCGAAGCGGCGCATCTTCACCGCATAGTCCACCGCCTCGCCATCGCCGCCGAGCGCGAGGCCATGGGGCGTGCGCACGATGGGCACCACGCCGAGATAAAGGCCGGGTGCCCCCGCGCCCGAGATCGCCACCTCGGCGGCGCAGGCGGCGCGGCGCTTCTCCAGCGTGGAGAAATCCATGAAGGGGAAGAAGACCGCGCGCTTCACCTTGTAGGCGAACGGGCCGGCGAGGAAGACGGCGGCGCCGTGGGTGTCGATGCGGATGATGTTCTCCGCAAGCCCATGGGTCGCGGGATCGGCGAGGAGGGCGAAGACGGCGCTTTGGTCGGCGACCACGTGGTCGCCGGCGGTCTTTTGGGGCGGTTGCGCAGGTGCTGCCATGGTCGCCTCGCCACGCTTTCCCGTCCGAACCAAAGGGGCCGGGTCTTATGCGCTCTGGCCGGCACTCGCTCCGGCCCATCGGCGTGTCATCGCCCGGCTTGTCCGGGCGATCCACCCTGCCGTTTCAGCAATGGTCGAAAGATTGACCCCGGCCCATCCGTGGATCGCCCGGACAAGCCGGGCGATGACGGCGGTCGAGTGTTCTCCCGCGAAGGGGAGAAGGGTAAAGCCGGCCTGCCCCCTACGGCGTGATGGCCACCTTGAGGACGCCGTCGCGCTGGTTGGCGAAGAGGTCGTAGGCGGCCTCGATCTCGTCCAGCTTGAAGCGGTGGGTGACGAGGGCGCGGGCGTCCACCCGGCCGGAGGCGACCACGTCCATCAGCCGGCGCATGCGCTCCTTGCCGCCGGGGCAGAGCGAGGTGACGATGGCGTTGTCGCCGAGCCCCGCCGCGAAGGCATCGAGCGGAATTCTCAGGTCGCTCGAATAGACGCCGAGGGAAGAGAGCGTGCCGCCGGGCCTGAGCACGCGCAGCGCCGCCTCGAACGTCTCCTGCCGCCCCAGCGCCTCGATGGCGACATCCACGCCGCGCCCGTCGGTGAGGCGCAGGATCTCCTCCACCGGATCGACCTTGGAGAAGTCCACCACGAGGTCGGCGCCCATGGCGCGGGACATCTCGAGCCGCGCGGCGACGCGATCCACCGCGATGATGCGCGTCGCGCCCATGAGCTTGGCGCCGGCCGTGGCGCACAGGCCGATGGGGCCCTGCGCGAACACGGCCACCGTGTCGCCGATCTTCACCTTGCCGCTCTCGGCGCCGGCGAAGCCGGTGGACATGATGTCCGGGCACATCAGGACCTGTTCGTCGGACAGCGCCTCCGGCACCGGGGACAGGTTGGTCATGGCGTCGGGCACGACGAGATATTCCGCCTGCGCGCCGTCGATGGTGTTGCCGAAGCGCCAGCCGCCCATGGCCTTGAAGCCGTGCTTGGTGCGCGGGCCATCCTGCGAGCACTGGCCGCACAGGCAGGCGTTGGAATAGCCGGAGGGCGTGATGGCGCCGGCGATGACGCGCTGGCCTTCCTGGAAGCCCTCCACCGCCGAGCCGAGCTTCTCGATGATGCCCACCGGCTCGTGGCCGATGGTGAGACCCGTGGCCACCGGATACTCACCCTTGAGGATGTGCACGTCGGTGCCGCAGATGGTGGTGGTGGTGATGCGGATAAGCGCATCGAGCGGGCCGACATCGGGGATGGGCTTCTCGTCCAGCACGATGCGGTTCTTCTCGACGAAGATGGCCGCCTTCATCTTAGGCTGCCCGGGGCGCTGGCGTTCCACATAGGCTGCGGGGGAGAGCATATCCGTCATGGCGTTCCTGCCTTTCCGTCGAGCCGCCTGAGCGGCTGCCTTGCGGTATTTTAATATTGGTCGGGTGGCGGCGGGACATTGATGCCCGTCAACGTGGGCGCCACGGCTTCGGTACCGCAGGTTGAGAGTGTAGACTGGAACAAGCGGCCCTTTTCGGGCCGGACGATCATTTCAGCCGGGGATTTTCATGACCGATCACAGCGAGGCGGCGCAGATCGCGCCGGAGGCCATTGCACGCTGGACAGGGCTGGCGCAGGACGCGCCGCTGCGCATCGCCCTCACGCGGACCGATCTCGACAATTTGCTGCTCGGCCTGCGCGCGCTCGCCATCGGCCAGAGCGAGCTGGCGGCGGCGCTGGTCGCGCATCTCAATCAGGATCCCGGCGCCTGTCATGAGGCGGTGATGCGGGCGGGGGAGCTCTCCCAAGCCGCCTTCGGCCGCATCAACGGCTTCGTCGGGGCCGTTATGGCCGGGGCCGTACCCGAGAGGTGAGTGAACTGCGGAAGCTATCCCGCCGTCATGGCTGGGAACGCCTTACGGGGATTGTACCGTCGGTCTGACGTGGATGCCCGGGACAAGCCCGGGCATGACGGAAGCATTGGAGGCGGAGGCCTTGGGCCTCACGCGTGGGCCGGTTCGCCTTGAACCGCGGCGCCGGTGCGCGCCTTCTCCACCAGATGGCCGGCGAGGCGGTGGGCCAGCGCCATGATGGTGAGGGTGAGGTGCTTGTCCGGCAGCACGGGGATGACGCCGCCGTCGCAGACATAGACGTTGTCGAGGTCGTGCAGCTTCAGGTCCGCATCCACCACGCCCCGCTCGGGGTCGGCGGTGGTGGCGGTGGTGCCGGCATAATGGATGCCGGTGCCGGTATTGTCGCGCGAGGGATAGATGGAGGTCGCCCCGGCATGGCGCAGCACTTGGCGGCCCCAGCCGTTCATGGCCTCCATCATCGCCTCCGCGCGCGGCGTGGCGGAGAAGTCCACGGCCACATGGCGCACGCCGAAGCGGTCGCGGGTCGCGCCGGGCCGCACCCGGTTGGCGGGGGTCGGCTCGCCGGCGCAGAACAGGCCGAGCGTGACGTAGGAGTGGAACATGAAGCGGGCGAGCCGCTCCTTCATGAAGGGCGGGAAGCGCTTCATGCCCGCGAGATAGTGCGGGATATCCGGCACGCCGTGGATGGCGTGGCCGATGAAGGGGAATTCCTCCCCGTCCGGCAGCGTGCCGCGCGACATGAGGATGAGCAGGTCGCCATAGCCGATGTCGAAATCGCGGCCCTTGCCCCACAGCTTCCACAGCGAGGTGGAGAGCACGGCCTTGGGATTGTCCTGCAGGCGCAGGCCGAGCTGGCCGGTGGCGTTGCCCATGCCCTCGGGGGCGGCGTCGTCGGCGGAGTTGAACAGGATGCGCGGGCTCTCGATGGCACCGGCCGCGAGCACCACGTGATCGGCGGTGAGCACGCGCGCCTCGCCGGTGGCCATGTCGCGATATTCGACGCCCATCACCCGCTTGGTGCCGGGCTCGCGCAGCAGGCGCACCACCTTGGTGCCGGAGCGCAGCTCGTAGTTCGGCAGCGTCTCGATCTCCGGCAGCAGACGGGCGGTGAACTTGTAGACCGCGCCGGTGGGGCAGCCGGAGGTGCAGATGCCGGTGGAAACGCAGGCGTTGGGGCTGTCGGGGCGGGTGTCGATGGCCTTGCGGTTGGGGATGGCGTGCGAATAGGGCTCGTCCATCGCGTTCACCGCATCGACGATCATCACGTCGGCGGGGCGCAGGGGCTTCGGCGGCACATAGACGCCGTCGGGCAGCTCCTCCAGGTTTTCCTGGGTGCCGCAGACGACGATGCGCCGCTCCACCGCCTCGTAATGGGGCGCGAGGTCGGAATAGGAGATCGGCCAGTCCCGGAAGTCGCGGGCGGAAAAGCGCACGCTCACCCCGTTCCAGAGGTTCTGGAGGCCGTTGACGGCGAGGATCTGGTAGTGGTGGAAGTTGTTGTCCGGCCAGCCGGTGGAGCCGTCCCCGCCCTTCTCGAACAAGGGATGGACGAACAGGCTGTCATGCGGCTCGGCCGGCCACACCGTGTTGGCGCGGATGCCGAAATCAAGCTGGGTGCCCGGCGGGTCCACGCGCTTGAAATGGTCGTCGGCGAGGCGACCGCCCTGCTCCAGCGAGACCACGTTGAGCCCCGCCTTCGCCAGCTCGTAGGCCAGCATGCCGCCGCCGGCGCCGGTGCCGACGACGATCACGTCGCAATGGGTTGCCTTAGCCATGGGCGTCTCCCGAAGCCTTCCCGGCCAGCGGCCGCCCGCCGACCAGCGGCCATTCCCCCACCGAGCCCAGGAAGCTGGGCGAGGCGAAATGCACGTATTCGAAGAAGGTGCCCACCGCCTCGGCATCCTCGGCGAGGTGCTCGCGATGTACCGCGCCTTCGGGGAAGCCGGAGCGTTCGGCGATGCGCCGGAATGCGGCGTTGAGCTGGGTGTTCAGCGTGGCGATGCGGGCAAGGTCCGTCACCATCGGCGCCAGCGCCGCGTGGTAGGGGCCGAGCGGCAGGAGGGCTACGACCAGCGCCTCGAAATCGAGGGGGGCGTCGGGAGAGGTCTCGCTCATGGGGTCTCCTCAGGCCGCGTGCAGGCGGCCGAGCTCGCGCAGGGGGCGGCCGCTTCTGAGGTGGCGCTCGATCTCTTCCAGGCTCACGCCGTTGGTCTCTGGCACCAGCCACTGGGTGAAGGCGAGGCCGGCGACGCACACCACGGCATAGAGGCCGAATACGCCGGCGAGGCCGAACTCGGCCACCAGAACCGGGAAGCTGAACACCACGATGAAGTTGAAGCCCCAGTTCACCAGAGAGGCGATGCTCATGCCCAGCGCCCGGCAATCCAGCGGGAACACCTCGGACATCATCACCCACGGCAGCGGGCCGATGGCGATGGCGAAGGAGGCGATGTAGAGCACCAGCCCGGCGAGGGCGAGCACGCCGAGCGACGGGCTGCCGGTGGCGGCGGCGATGGCGATGGCACCGAGCGACACGGCGGTGCCGGTGAAGCCGATGAGCAGCAGCAGGCGGCGGCCGAGCCGGTCGATGAGCATCATGCCCACCACGGTCATCAGCACGTTGACCACGCCGATGCCGGCGGTGGCGAGGATCTGGGTGGTGGTGGAGCTGAAGCCGGACAGCTCGAACACGGTGGGCGCGTAATAGATCACCGCGTTGATGCCGGAGAGTTGCTGCAACAGGAACAGCCCCATGGCGACGATGAGCGCCGGGCGCACGCGGGGCGAGAGCAGATCGGCGAAGGTCGCCTTGCGGCCCTCGTCGGCGGCCGCGGCGGCGCGGATCTCCTCGTATTCGGCGGCGACGGCGGGGTCGTTCTCCGGCTTCTCGCGCATGCGGGCGAGGGCGGCCTTGGCCTCGGCGCTGCGGCCGCGCATGGCGAGCCACCGGGGGGTATCGGACAGGGCGAAGATGCCGCCGAACAGCATCACCGCCGGCACCGCACCCATGGCGAACATCCAGCGCCAGTTCTCATGGAAGGCGTAGCCCACCACATAGGCGCCGAGGATGCCGAGGGTGATGGCGAGCTGGTAGATGGAAACCAGCATGCCGCGCTCCTTGGCCGGGGCGCTTTCGGAGATGTAGAGCGGCGCCATCATGGCGGCGACGCCCACCGCGAGGCCGATGACGAGGCGCGCGAGGGTGAGGGTGATGAGGCCGCCGGCCAGCGCACTCAGGAGCGCGCCGCCGATGAACAGGATGGCGGACCACAGCAGCAGCTTGCGGCGCCCCGCGGCAGCGGCGAGCCGCCCGCCGACGATGGCGCCGATGAAGGCGCCGAAGGGCACCGCCGCCGTCATCATGCCTTCCGCGACGGGATCGATGCCGAGGTCCCTGCGCAGCGGTGCCAGCGCGCCGGCGATGACGCCCTCGTCGAAGCCGAACAGCGCCCCGGCGAGGCCGGCGATGGCGGCGATCAAATAGATCATGGCGCTTCCCTTCGCGCTTTACCGCCCGCCGGACAGCCCCGCGGCGCGGCCCCTCTTTTTCATGAAAAGCCCTGCGGGCGTCAGGCCAGCACCACGCGCGCCACCTTGCGGACGGCGGCGATGATGTCGGCCTCGTCCTCGGGGGTGAGCGTGGAGGCGATGGTCAGCAGCGCGCCACGGGCGTGCAGGTCGTCGCAATGGGGCAGCGCGCCGGCGGCGTAGCTGTAGCTCTGGCCGAAGGCGTTGGACGGGTGCGTCCACGGGAAGCCGTCGCGGCTGTCCGAGCGCTTGTTCACAAGGCTCGGGATGTTGGAATACCAGTGCATCCCCCACTCGCGCATGGCGAGGCAGGCGAGCGAGCCGGACGGCCCGGCGATGCCCTCGGCGCGCAGGGCATCCACGAAGCGGCGGGCGGTGGCCTCGTCCTTCAGCGTCATCAGCAGGAAGGGGCCGGTGTCGCCGGAGGGGTCGGGCACGGTGCGGAAGCCGAGGCCGGGGAGGTCGGCGAGGGCATCGCGGATGCGCCACTTGGACGAGCGCATGTTGCCGGTGATCTGCGGAAGCTTGCGCATCTGGGCAAGGCACATGGCGCCCGTCAGCTCCGACATGCGGGCGCCGACGCCCCAGAGCTGGCAGTTCTCGTCCGAGGTGTCGAGCCGGCCCTTCTCGTTGCGCGGATAGCCGAGATCATGCAGCGCGACGATGCGGCGGAAAAGGTCGTCCCGCTCGGTCACCACCATGCCGCCGTCGCCGGAGGTCATGTTCTTGTTGAGCTGGAACGAGAAGATGCCGATGTCGCCGAAGGTGCCCACGGCCTTGCCGTTCTGGCTGGCGCCGGCGGTCTGGGCGCAATCCTCGATCAGGGCGATGCCGCGCTCGCGGCAGATGCGGGCGACGTCGGCGACCCGGCCGGGCGCGCCGCTCATGTGCACCATCAAGGCGGCGCGGGTGTTGGGGCCGATCTTGCGCTCCACGTCCGCCGGATCGAGGGTGAAGCAGTCGTCGACATCCACCAGCTTCGGGATGGCGCCAGCGCGCACCACGGCGGCGACGCAGCTCACCCACAGATAGCCGGGCACCAGCACCTCGTCGCCGGGGCCGATGTCGAGGGCCGACATGGCGATGGTCAGCGCGGCGGTGCCGGAGGAGACGCCCAGCGCGTGCTTGTGGCCGAAGGCGGCGCACCATTCCTTCTCCAGCGTGTCCACCATGTGCTGGAGGTCGGGGCCGTAGAAGCGGAAGGGGCTCTGGGCGCGCACCACGCGGGAGACGAGTTCCAGCTCCTCCTCGCCGATCCAGTGGGCGCCCGGCAGCTCCCACGGCAGGGGCTTGGTGCGGACCGGTTCGCCGCCCTCGATGGCAAGGCGGTTGGCGTGTTCGTGGGTTGCCGCGGAAACGGTCACTGGGCGCCCTCCCTGACGGCAGCTCCGGCGAGATGCCGGGCCTATCGCCGCTCGATTTTTTGTACTTATGCTCTACTGTAGGTGGCGCTTACAAGTCCCGCAGGCCGCTCCATCTCGCGCACGTTATCCGCGCCCTACCCCCATACCCGTCGGATCACATGGCAACCTTGTTCCTCACGGCGGGGCTCGTGCTCCTCAACGGCATGTTGTTCGGCTTCAGCACGGCGTCCATCGCCGGCGTGGTGGGCACCATCTCCGAGGCGTTCGCCCTCTCCACCCGCGCCACCGAGATGATGGTGACGTCGCTGCTGGCCGGCTGCTTCGTGGGCGCAGTGCTCGCCGCGCCGATTTCCCAGCGGATCGGCCGGCGTCCCTCCTGCCTCCTCGCCGCGGCGCTGGCCTTTGCCGGCTACGCGCTGGTGCCGATGGGACAGGTGATGGCGCCGGGCGTGGGGATGCTGGTGGCGGCGCGCATCCTCATCGGCCTCGGGGTGGGACTCTCCTCCATGGTGGTGCCCATGTATGCGGCGGAGGTGACGCCGGCGCGCCATCGCGGCGCGGTGGTCTCCCTGTTCCAGCTTGCCGTCACCATCGGCATCCTTCTGGGTTATGCGGTGCCCCTCGCGCTCACCGGCCACGCCACTTGGGCGCAGATGCTGGGCGGCGGCGTGCTCATCGCGGGGGCCTGCGCGGGCGCCGTGCTGCTGCTGCCGGAAAGCCCGCGCTGGCTCATCTCCCGCGGCCGGATGGCGGAGGGCGAGGCGGCGGCCCAGCGGCTGGGCCTTGCCGGCGAGATCTCCGCCGGCGACGGCGAGAGCGCGCCGGCCGGCAACTGGCGGGCCGTGCTCGGCCGGGGCAGCACCAAGGCGGTGCTGGTGCTGTGCAGCGTGCTGTTCGTGCTGCAGAACTTCTCCGGCATAGACGGCATCCTCTATTACGCCCCGCACATCTTCACCGAACTCGGCTTCCCGGCCGGCGTCGCCGCCCTCGCCGCCACTTTCGGCCTAGGCCTCGTCAACGTGCTGGCGACCATGGCGGCCATGATGCTGGTGGATCGCCTCGGGCGCCGCCCGCTGCTCATCGCCGGCTCGGCGGCCATGGCGGTGAGCCTGGCGCTGGTGATCGTCGCCGCGCTGGCGGACTGGCCCTATGTGGCGCTGGCGGGCCTGTGCGCCTACATCGTCGCCTTCGCCCTGAGCCTCGGGCCGCTGCCTTATGTGCTCATGTCCGAGCTGTTCCCCTCGGCCATCCGCGAGCGGGGCATTGCTGCCGCCTCGGCCACGAGCTGGCTGTTCAACGCCATCGTGGCGGCGAGCTTCCTCTCGGTGGTGGAGGGCATCGGCCTTGCCGCCACCATCGGCATCTTCCTCGTGGTGTGCGTCGCCTCGCTCTTCATCTCCCTCGCTTATGTGCCGGAGACGCGGCAGGTGGAGCTGGAGGACATCGAGAAGGACGTGCTCGCCGGAAAAGCGCTGCGCCGGCTGGGCGCGTAAGCGTTTCGGCGCGTACCGGAATAGGCTAGAGGAGGGGCGGAGCAAGGTCACGCAGGGGGAGCCAGATGCCGGCGACGTACGAGGTTTCGGGGCTGCTGACCTTCACCATCGCCATCCTCGTCTACTTCCTCGGCGCCGGCCTCAACGAGATCATCGCCCCGCTCAAGCGCTGGAACATCCCGGAGGCCGTCACCGGCGGCATCCTCGCTGCGCTCGCCACGCTCTTTGCCTACAAGGTGGTGGGCCTCGCGGTGAGCTTCGACCTCGACGCCCGGGACCTGCTGCTGCTCTATTTCTTCACCGGCATCGGCCTCAATGCCCGCGTCTCGGACCTCGCCACCGGCGGCAAGCCGCTGGTGATCCTGCTGCTGCTGACGGTCACCTATCTGGTGCTGCAGAACGTCGTCGCCGTCGGTGGCGCGGCGGTGCTCGGCCTGCCCCATGGCGTGGGGCCGCTTCTGGGCTCGGTGTCGCTGGTGGGAGGCCACGGCACCACCATCGCCTGGGCGCCGATGATCTCGCAAAGGTTCGATCTGCCCAACGCGCTGGAAATCGGCATCGCCAGTGCCACCCTGGGCCTTGTCATCGCCAGCCTCGTGGGCGGCCCGGTGGCGGGCCTGCTCATCTCCCGCTTCAACCTGCGTGGCACCGGCGACGACGCCCCCATGGTGGGCCTGCCGGATACCCCGGCCGAGCCCCAGGGCGGTTCGGTGGACTACAAGAACATCCTCGTCACCATCCTCGCGCTCAACCTCGTCATCATCATCGGCTATGCGCTGGAAGGCGTGGTGGAGAAAACCGGGCTCAAGCTGCCCATGTTCGTGGTGTGCATGCTGGTCGCCATCGTCATCACCAATATCCTGCCGAAGGTCGCGCCGCGCATGCCCTGGCCGGCCCGCACCCCGGCGCTGGCGCTGGTCTCGGACCTGTCGCTGAAGATCTTCCTGGCCATGTCGCTGATGAGCATGCAGCTCTGGACGCTGGGCGGCCTCGGCCCGGCGCTGGCCACGGTGCTGGGGCTGCAGACGCTGGTGGCGGTGGCCTACATCCTGTTCGTGGTGTTCCCCGCCATGGGCCGGAACTATCAGGCGGCGGTGCTGGCGGCGGGCTTCACCGGCATCAGCCTCGGCGCCACCCCCACCGCCATCGCCAACATGACGGCAGTGACCCGCACCCACGGCCCGGCCCCCATCGCCTTCATCATCCTGCCGCTGGTCTCCGCCTTCTTCATCGACATCGCCAATGCGCTCGCCATCGGCTTCATGCTGAGGTGAGGGGGCGCTCTGTGCGTCCGCGATGACGTGGGGGACGCCTTGGCCCCCTCATCCGTCACGCGGCTGCGCCGCGCGCCACCTTCTCCCGCGAGGGGAGAAGGGAGAAGCCTGCCAGTCGCTTCAGTATCTTAACGTGGGAGCCGGCCCAGCTCCCCTCTCCCCTCGCGGGAGAGGGGCTGGGGGTGAGGGGGTTCTCTCCGCAGCCGCGATGGCCGGGCGGACGCCCGCCCCCTCATCCGTCACACGGCTGCGCCGCGTGCCACCTTCTCCCGGGAGGGGAGAAGGAAGAAGTCTGCCAATCTCTTCAGTATCTTGACGTGGGAGCCGGCCCAGCTCCCCTCTCCCCTCGCGGGAGAGGGGCTGGGGGTGAGGGGGCTTTCTCCGCAGCTGCCCACCCTATCCCCGCGTCATGCCCAGCCTCGTGCCGCTGCCCGGTGAGGTGGTCCCGGCCCGGTCATGACCGCGCGGCGAGAGGGGCCGGCCGCCAAAAGACCTTCTCTTCAGCAAACCTCCCTCGAAGCCCCTGCGTCACCGGCCGATCCGCCCACCATCGAGGCATTCCAATGTCGGGTGCCCCCTGTTGTCTTCCATGAAACCTTGATGTCCAATGTTCATGCGATGCATTTGCATCGTCGATGACTGTTTTTGGAGATGCCCGGAGGCTCGCATCATTGGCGAAGTCTGCGGCGTGATTTTGAATCATTCCATAAAGAGACGAGGACATGATCGTTAACGTGATCTTCGGCTCCGACGGCGGAGCCACCAAGGGCGTTGCGTCCCGGATTTCCAAGAAGTGCCAGGGCCGTGCGGTGGACATCAAGACGGCGAGCCCGGCCGACTTCGAGAATTGCGAACTGCTCATCCTCGGCTCGCCCACCTATGGCGACGGAACGCTCCAGACCGATTGGGAGGAGCATATCGACAAGCTCCGCGGTGCCCGGCTGAAGGGCAAGAAGGTGGCCCTGTTCGGCACCGGCGACCAGGAGAGCTATCCCGGCTCCTTCGTGGACGCCATGGGCATCCTCTATGACGAGGTGACGGCGCTGGAGGCGGTGGTGGTCGGCTTCACCGACACCAAGGGCTACGACTATCTCAATTCGACCGCCGAGCGCGACGGCAAGTTCGTCGGCCTCGCCCTCGACCAGGACACCCAGTCCGGTCTCACCGACAAGCGAGTGACCGCATGGCTCAGCACCATTCTCTAGAAGCCGTCTGCGATCCGCCGCAGGAGGCGGAGGCCGACTGGCCGCCCGCGCTGGTGCGCCTTGCGGTGCCGAAGGAGGCAGGCGCCATGCAGCGCCTGTTTCACCATCATCTCTACGAGCTGGGGCGGGGCGTGCGGCCGCTGTTCCTGATGACGCTGGCGACGCGGGAGCTGCCGCCGCTTCTGGCGCGGCTGGAGCGGGCGGGCATCGACCATTTCGTGCAGCAGGTGAGCCCGGCCAAGGCCAACCTCTTCTTCGGCCGCGACGCCTTCGTCGCGGTGGCGCGGGCGTTCGTCACCCGGCCGCTCAACGCCCTGACGGCAGAAGAGGACTTCATGCTGGGGACCATGCTCGGCTACGACCGCGAGCAGCAGTGCCGCCGCTACCTCACGCGCTCCGGCCGCGGGCTCGACCGGCCGGCGCTGGCGGCGGAATAAGCTTCGACCGGTCTTCCGGCGAGAAGTTCAGACCGCACCCTCGGCATGGCGGGTCGCCAGCGGCAGGGAGGCGGTGGCGAGGAAGGAGCGGTAGCGCCGCCGGGCATCCATGGCGGTGCCGTTGTCGGAGATGGCGGCTTCCTGCAACTCCGCCAGCGCCCAGGGCGCCGGCTCCACCGGCACGGCGACGATGGCCGGCGCGGCGCGGGAGGTGATCTCGATCACGTCGTGGGGGGTGAGGGCCTGGAGGGCATGGGCGGCAAGCTGGCGCTGGTAGGCCCGCCGCTCGGGGGACAGCTCCTCCCACGGCTCCAGCAGCGGATAACGCTGCTGCGAATAGGCGTGCATCGCCCGCGCCATCCGCTCCACCATGTCCGTCGAGACCATGCCCGCCCCTCGATGCCCTGACCCTCTGGGTGCGACGGTATCAAGGTGCGCAACCTGGGCGCATCGCCGTCCTTCCGTCACAGCGAGGATGACCCGGCGGTTCTTTCACGGAGGTTGCTGCCGGTCCGGCTGGCACCGGCGCATTCGATACATGGTGAACGCCCCCTTAACGCTACCGATACCCCTCCCGGCAACCTCGGGTGACACCCGGTTCGAATTGTGATTCCGGGCGGTGTCCAATTTGCCGCAAACGGCCTATAGGATGGCCGAAATCGTCAAGGGAGCCGAAGAGATGTCCGTGAAGCTGAGCGACCTGAAGGTGAAGCTGTTCACCGACGGCGCCGACAAGGCGCAGATCGTGGAAATGGCGAAGCAGCCCCACATCGCCGGCTTCACCACCAACCCCTCTCTGCTGCGCAAAGCCGGCGTAACCGATTATGAATCCTACGCCCGCGACCTCGTGGCGGCGGTGCCGGACCGGCATATCTCGTTCGAGGTCTTCTCCGACGACATCCCCGAAATCCGCGCCCAGGCCCGCGTCATCGCCACCTGGGGCGAGCATGTGCATGTGAAGCTCCCGGTCTCCACGACCCGCGGCGAAACCTTGTACGAGCTGGTGCGGGACCTCGTGCAGGACGGCGTGAAGGTGAACCTCACCGCCATCTTCGACGTGCCCCAGGTGGACGAGGGCGTGAAGGCCCTGGCCGGCGGCGCCCCTTCCATCATCTCGGTTTTCGCCGGCCGGTTGGCCGATCTCGGCATCGACTACAAGCCGGCGATCTCCCGCGCCGTCGAGCTGTCCCGCGCCACCCCGAACGTCGAAGTCATCTGGGCGTCCACCCGCGAGGTGTGGAACGTGATCGAGGCGGACGAGATGGGCTGCCACATCATCACCGCCCCCGCCGACGTGCTGAAGAAGCTGCCGGCGCTGGGTTCGCGCACCGCCGCCGAACTCTCCCTGGACGCGGTGAAGGCCTTCCGTACCGACGCCCTGGCCGCCGGCCTGACCCTTGACCTCAAGGGCCGCGCCGCCGCCGAGTGACCCTTATGTCCGCCTGATTACGAACAGGGCACGCCGCGGCATTGCGCAGCGGCGGCGCGCTGTTACACTGTCCGCAAGGCGCAGCCGGCCGCGGAGCTTCGCGGCGGCCTGAGCGCACGGGACCGCCTTGCGGCGAGGGACAGGACATGAGGGACGAGACGCACGGGCCCGGCGGGGGTCCGGAGCAGTCTTGCCGTAGCGGAACCGCTGCCGAGGCAACGGTTTCTCCGTTGCGTGCGGGGACGGGCGATGGTCCCAAGGACCAGCCTCCTGCCGCCCAGCCTTGCGCCACGTCCGCTCTCCCTCAGGATCGCCGGGCGGAGTCGCGATCGGCGAGCCCGCACGGCATCTATGCTGCCATCGACCTTGGCACCAACAATTGCCGCCTGCTGATCGCCCGCCCGACCGCCCGGAGCTTCCGGGTGGTGGATGCCTTCTCGCGCATCGTGCGCCTCGGCGAGGGGCTCGGCGCCTCCGGCCGACTGTGCGACGGCGCTATGGAACGGGCGCTGGGTGCGCTGGAAATCTGCGCCACCAAGATGGAACTGCGCGGTGTCACCCGCGCCCGCATGGTGGCGACCGAGGCCTGCCGCTCGGCCGTCAACGGGGAGGATTTCTGTTCTCAGGTCGAGGCCCGCACCGGCCTGACGCTGGAGGTGGTGGACCGCCGAACCGAGGCGGGACTTGCCGCCACGGGCTGCGCGCCACTGGTCGACCCTTCCTGCGAGGGGGCGGTGCTTTTCGACATTGGCGGCGGTTCGACCGAGGTGGTCTGGCTCGGCCGCCGCTCGGCCGGAGATGATGGCCCGCCACGTGCCCGCATCCGCTCCTGGGTCTCGCTGCCGGTGGGCGTCGTCTCCCTGTCCGAGCGCCACGGCGGCGTGAAGGTGTCGCCGGACGTGTTCCACACCATGGTGGACGAGGTCTGCGCCATGCTCGACGGCGTGCGCCAGAGCTGGGGCGTGCGCGCCCCCGCCCGGCTGCACTTGCTCGGTACGTCGGGCACCGTGACGACCGTCGCCGGCATTCATCTCGGCCTCGACCGCTATGATCGTGCCCGTGTCGACGGGGCCTGGCTCGGCGCCAGCCACATCGAGCAGGTGGTGGATCGGCTGATGACAATGAGCTTCGAGGAGCGCGTCGCCAATCCCTGCATCGGCGCCCAGCGTGCGGATCTTGTGCTCGCGGGCTGCGCCATCATGGAGGCGGTTCGCCGTATTTTTCCCGCCGACCGGCTCCGGGTGGCCGATCGCGGGCTGAGGGAGGGAATGCTGGTGCAGATGATGCGGGCGGACGGCGTGTGGCGGAACGGCCGCGCGGCCGACGGCTACAACGCGACCCCGCCAAACGGAAGCCGTCCAGCGTGACCACACCGCCCCGTGGGCCGGACGGCCGCCCGCTGAAAGTGCGCGTGAAGACCTCGCGCGGCCGCACCACCTCCCAGCAGAAATGGCTCCAGCGCCAGCTGAACGATCCCTATGTGGCCCGCGCCAAGCGCGAGGGCTGGCGCTCCCGCGCGGCGTTCAAGCTGATCGAAATGGACGAGAAAGCCAAGCTCCTGAAGCGCGGCCTGCGCATCGTCGATCTCGGCGCGGCGCCCGGCGGCTGGAGCCAGGTGGCGGCGCAGAAGATCGGCCTTGAGCAGGGGCAGGGCAAGATCGTCGCCATCGACCTTTTGGAGATTGACCCGATTCCGGGCGTCGCCTTCGCGCAGATGGATTTCCTAACCCCCGACGCGCCAGGGCGGCTGATCGAGATGCTGGGCGGGCAGGCGGACCTCGTGATGTCGGACATGGCGGCCAACGCGACGGGCCACAAGAAGACCGATCATTTGCGCATCGTCGGCCTCGTGGAACTGGCCGCGGATTTCGCCCGGCAGGTGCTCGCGCCCGGCGGCGCCTTCCTCGCCAAGGTGATCCAGGGCGGCACCGAGGGGACGCTGCTCGCCAACCTCAAGCGGGATTTCGCTCTGGTGCGCCACATCAAGCCGGCGGCCAGCCGTGCCGACTCGGCCGAACTCTACGTCCTAGCTACCGGCTTCCGCGGCAGCGCCGACATCGCCTTTGAAGAGGCGGACGACGCGGACGCCTAGTCCGGCGGCACTTCGCTGCGCGGGTCGTCGAGATCGGGCTTGCGTGCGGTGAGGGAAGAGCCGGCATCCTTCGGCAGCGGGATGAAGAAGAAGATGCTGAGCGCGCTCACCGCCGCCACCACCAGGAAGGCGGCGGAGAAGTCGCCCTGCGTCACCGCCACCTCGCCGCGCGAGGCCCGCATGGTTTCCAGGACAAGGCCCGCAACGGCAACGCCAAAGGAGAGCGAGACCTGCTGCGCCACGCTGGCGAACGAGGTGGCGCGGCTCATCTCGGCCGGTTCCACGTCGGCATAGCTCAGCGCGTTCAGGGCGGTGAACTGCAGCGAGCGCAGGAAGCCGCCCACAAGCAGCAGCGACGCGATGAGCCAGTGCGGCGTCAGGGGCGTAAAGGCGGCATTGATGGCGATGAAGCCGCTGCACAGGAAGACGTTGGCGAGGAGAACCCGCTTGTAGCCGATGCGCTGCAGGAGCCTGGCGGCGGTGAACTTCATGGCCATCGCTCCGGCCGAGGCGGTGAAGGTGAGGAGGCCGGAGGCAAAGGGCGAGAGGCCGAACGAGAGCTGCAGCATGAGCGGCAGCAGGAAAGGCATGGCGCCGATGCCTACACGGAACAGCGAGCCGCCCACCACGCCGGCGCGGAAAGTGCCATGCCGCAGCAGCTTCAGATCCAGCACGGCGTGAGGCGTGACGCGCGCGTGGCGGACATAGAGAAACAGGAAGAACGCACCCGAGGCTCCGATGGCGAGCGCAGCCCACTGCGGCACCAGCACCTCCTGCCCCAGCACCGCAAAGCCGAAGACGAGGCCGGCGAGCCCTGCGCCCGACAGGATCAGGCCCTTGAGATCAAGCGGCGGCACGTCCTCCTCGCGCACGTTCTCGATGAAGCGCGTGGCGAGGAACACGCCCAGCACGCCGATCGGAACATTGATGAAGAAGATGAGGCGCCAGTCGAAATAGGTGGTGATGAAGCCGCCCAGCGGTGGGCCGAACACCGGGCCGAGCAGGGCCGGAATGGTGAGCCAGGCGAGGGAAGAGACCAACTCGGACTTCGGCACCGAGCGCAGGATGACGAGCCGCCCCACCGGCACCATCATGGCTCCGCCCATGCCCTGGATGATGCGGTAGAGCACGAAGTCCGCCAGCGACGACGAGAGTCCGCACAGGATCGAGCCGATGGTGAAGATGACGATGGCGGAGCGAAAGACCGTGCGCGCGCCATAGCGGTCGGCGGCCCAGCCGCTGGCCGGGATGAAGACAGCCAGGGAGAGCAGGTAGGAGGTCAGCGCCAGCTTCAGCGCCACCGGGTCCTCGCCGAGATCGGCGGCGATGGCGGGCAGAGAGGTGGCGATGACGGTCGAGTCCACCTGCTCCATGAAGAGCGCGCAGGCGACGATGAGCGGGATGAGGACCTGAGGCGGGAGCGCCTTGAGCTGCATCAGCTTACCCTTGGGCCGGCCCGTTCGGGCTCCCCCGTTTCCCCTGCCCCGCAATAGGCGGATGGCGCGTCGCGATCAACCGTCGCCCGGCGCATGGTGTTGCTCCGATCCTTGCAGCACGGGCAGAGCACACCATATGGATTTGGGGCCTCAAGGAGGGCCCGGGAAGGCCATGATCTACATTCTCGCCGCTCTGCTGCCGCCCGTCGGCCTGCTGGTGAACGGGCAGCCCATCTCGGCCATCATCAATCTCGTGATGATCGTGCCCTGCATCCTGCTCGGGCTGATCTTCCCCTTGATGTTCCTAGTACCCTCGGCCCATGCGGTGATTGCGGTGCACATGAAGCGCACCGACCGCCGCCAGCGGGAGGTCATCGAGGCCATCCAGCGCTCGGGCGGCGTACCGCCGCGCGACTGGCGTCCCTGACGGCAGAGGCGGGGGCCGCCCCCGCCTCGTCCCGGACTATCTCACCACAAGCACGATCTTGCCCACGTGCGCGCTTGCATCCATGCGGGCGTGGGCGCCAGCGGCATCCGTGAGGGGGAAGATTTCGTCCATGACCGGGCGGTACTTTCCGGCGGCGATCAGCGGCAGCACATGCTCGACGATGGCTGCGGCGATGGCCGCCTTCTCGGCGACCGGGCGCGAGCGCAGGGTGGAGCCGGTGTGGGTGAGCCGCTTCAGCATGAGGCGCATGAAGTCCACCTCGGCTTTGGCGCCCTGCTGGAAGGCGATCTGCACGATGCGGCCGTCCTGCGCCGCCGCCTCGTAGTTCTTCTGGATGTAGGGGCCGCCGATCATGTCGAGAATGACGTTGGCGCCCTTGCCGGCGGTGAAGCTCTTCACCTCAGCGACGAAATCCTGCGTCCTGTAGTTCACAGCAACGTCTGCGCCGAGCTTCACGCAGGCGGCGCACTTCTCGTCCGATCCGGCGGTGACCACCACGCGGGCGCCGAGTGCCTTGGCCAGCTGGATCGCCGTGGTGCCGATGCCGCTCGCGCCTCCGTGCACCAGCAGCGTCTCCCCGGCCTTCAGCCCGCCACGGTCGAAGATGTTGCTCCACACGGTGAAGACGGTCTCGGGCATGGCCGCCGCCTCGGCCATGGAGAGGCCCTCGGGTACGGGCAGGGTAGTGGCCTCATGGGCGGGACAATATTCCGCATAGCCGCCGCCGGTGACGAGGGCGCACACCTTGTCGCCGATCTTGTAGGTGCTCGCGCCCTCACCCAGCGCCACCACTGTGCCGGCGATCTCGAGCCCCGGAATGTCGGAGGCGCCGGGCGGCGGCGGGTAGAGGCCCTTGCGCTGCATCACGTCCGGCCGGTTGATGCCGGCCGCCTCCACCTTCACCAGAACCTCGCCGGGCGCCGGCTTCGGCACCGGCCGCGGGCCGGGCACCAGCACCTCGGGGCCGCCGGGCGTGCTGACGGTGATGGCGGTCATGGTCTCGGGCAGGGCGGCGGCGCTGGACATGGAAGCTCCGGTGGGGCGCACGGCACGAGGCTCTTCCCAGCCCGGCCACGGCGCGCAAAATAGGGTGATCAGACAGGAGGCAACCGCGCCTGAGGCAGCGGCGGTCGCCGCGGAGAATAGGGAAGGGGAGGAGCAAAGCCAATGGATGAGGAGATCAAGCCGAAGCCTGCCGATCCGTTGGCCGGCGTGGACGTGTCGCGCCTGTCGGTGGACGAGATCGAGGCACGCATCGCCGCGCTCAAGGCTGAGATTGCGCGTCTGGAGGCGGCGCTCGCCTCCAAGCACGCCTCTCGCGCCGCGGCGGATGCGGCGTTCAAGCTGTAGGAATGGGAAAGGCGTTGGGGGCCTGCGATTGCGTCGGCCCCTTTAGCGCGGAAGGGCGCGGCTAGCGGGTTCGCATTAACGCGGCGTTAATGTCCCGCGAGCACTCTGATGTGGTCCGTCGGAAAAGATCCTCCCCGGACTTCTGGCAACTCTCCCTGTCGGACTGCGAGCCGCCGCAAGGCGGCTCTTCTTTGGCTAGCCCCCGATATCCCCAGTCTGATCCGTGCGGTTCCCCTTTACGGGGATGCCGGCGCTGCGCTTGATGCCGGTCCATTCACAGGAGCGGGCCGGTGGATCAGGCGCGGAACAAGAGGGACGGAATCGCGCGAAGCTTCGAACGCCTCGCCGCGGCCGAGACACGCCTTGCCGCGTCCGCTCTGTCCGCTGCTGATAGCGAAACCCTCTCGCGCCTGCGCTCGGATATCGCGGCCGGTCTGGTGCTGTTGCTCAGCCGGGCGGATGGATGCATCTCCCGGACTGAAACAGCGGCCGCCGCAGCACCGCTCGCGCTGGCCCTTCCCGCAAACGTGATCGGGCGTCTGCCGGCCGCCGTGCGCCTCGCTGCGCTCGATCTGGTCGCCCTCGCCGAGGGGGTCAGCGCGGCGCTCGCGGCGGCACAGGCGGTCGAACCCCAAAACGAAAAGCCGCGACGGCGGCAGAGCCGCCCGCGGCTTGAACTCGTCAGTCCCTGAGCCAGTCCCCTTTGCGCGAACCGGTTGTGCGCTTGCGTCGCTGCGGCGGAGGCGCGCAGCTTCGCGGCAGCAGCAGGGGCCAAAAGGCCCCACCGGCCTCAGCCCTTGAGCAGCGCGCCGAACTTGTTCTTGAAGCGGGACACGCGGCCGCCGCGGTCCATCAGCTGCTGGCTGCCGCCCGTCCACGCGGGATGGGTGCGCGGATCGATGTCGAGCTGGAGGGTGTCACCCTCCTTGCCGTAGGTCGACCGGGTCGTGTACTCGGAACCGTCCGTCATCACCACCTTGATGAAGTGGTAATCGGGATGGATGTCGCTCTTCATTGGTTCAATCCTTTATCGCCACGCCCGCCCCGCCAGGGAGGGCAGCGTCAATTTCGGTTCCTGACGGAAGTGGCGGGTCTATAGCCGAGTGGATGCCTTGACACAAGCCGACACCTCATCTGCCCCTGTCGATAGCTCCGAAACCCGCGCCGCCGCTGAAAAGCGAAGGCGCGACCTGAAGCCATTGGCGGGCCTTGCGCCCTATCTGAAGCGGTATCGCGGCCGGGTCGCGGCGGCGCTCGGCGCCTTGCTGGCTGCGGCGCTGGCCACGCTCGCACTGCCGATCGCTGTGCGGCGTATGATCGATTTCGGTTTCGCCGAGGACCATGCCGGCCTCGTGGACCAGTATTTCGGGGTGCTGGTAGCTGTAGCCGCCGTGCTCGCGCTCGCCTCCGCCGCCCGCTACTACCTCGTCACCACCCTTGGCGAGCGGATCGTGTCGGACCTGCGCACGGCGGTGTTCGCCCGCCTCGTGACGCTGGATGGTGCCTTCTACGATTCGGCCCGCTCGGGTGAGCTTACCTCCCGCCTCACTGCCGACACCACGCAGCTCAAGTCGGCGGTCGGTGCCTCCGCCTCCACGGCCCTGCGCAATCTCATGATGTGCATCGGCTCGGTGGCGATGATGGTGGTGACGAGCCCGCGCCTGTCCGGCCTCGTGCTGGTGGCCATCCCGATCATCGTGCTGCCGCTGATGGCCTCGGGCCGCAAGGTGCGCCGCCTGACCCGGCAGGCGCAGGATACCCTCGCGGATGCCTCCGCCTACGCCGCCGAGGCGCTGAACAGCATGCGCGCGCTGCAGGCGGCGAGCGCGGAGGGCGTGGCGCGGCAGCGTTTCGATGGCGCGGTGGAGGACGCGTTCGGTGCCGCCCGGCAGGCCACGCAGGCGCGCGGCTGGCTCACCGGTATCGCCATCTTTCTGGTGTTCGGCTCGGTGGTGGCGGTGCTGTGGGCGGGTGCCCAGTCTGTGCTGGCCGGCACCATGACATCGGGCGCGCTGGGACAGTTCGTACTTTATGCGGTGCTCGCCGCCGCCTCGCTCGGCAACCTTTCCGAGACGTGGGGCGAGATGTCGGCCGCCGCCGGCGCTGCCGAGCGCATCGGCGAACTGCTCAAGGTCGAGCCTCAGGTGCGCCCGCCGGCCCGGCCGGTGCCTCTGCCGGCGCGGATCAGCGGCGCCATCCGCTTCGACGAGGTGTCCTTCTCCTATCCCACGCGGCCCGATCAATCGGCGCTCGCTGCCATCGCCTTCTCCATTCGGCCGGGGGAGCGGGTGGCCCTCGTCGGCCCGTCCGGGGCGGGCAAGAGCACCGTGTTCCAGCTGCTGGAGCGTTTCTACGACCCCCAGGCCGGGCGCATCCTCCTCGACGGCATAGATATCCGCGAGGCCGATCCCGTCGCCGTGCGGCGGCAGATGGCGCTGGTGCCGCAGGAAGTGGCCATCTTCGCCGACAGCGTGCGGGCCAACATCCGCCTCGGACGCCCGGAAGCGCCCGACGCCGAAGTGGAGGAGGCCGGCCGCGCAGCGCTGGTGGATGAATTCGTCGCCCGCCTGCCGCAGGGCTGGGACACCATGGTGGGCGAGCGTGGCGTGATGCTTTCCGGCGGCCAGCGCCAGCGCATCGTCATCGCCCGCGCCATCCTGCGCGGCGCGCCCATTCTCCTGCTCGACGAGGCCACGAGCGCGCTCGACGCGGAAAGCGAGACGCTGGTGCAGACCGCTCTCGAACGGTCCATGGAGGGCCGGACGACCCTGGTCATCGCCCATCGCCTTTCCACGGTTCTGTCTGCCGACCGCATCCTGGTGATGGAAGCCGGTCGCATCGTGGACGAAGGCACCCACGCGGAACTGGTCGCCAAGGGCGGCCTCTACGCACGACTCGCGCAGCTCCAGTTCCACGCGGCGGCATAGGCCTCAGGCGCCGCGCCACTCCATCCGGTACGTCAGTCGGCCCGACATGGGGTTGGCGCCCTCCGAGACGATGGCAAGCCCCATCTTCTCGTAGAAGCGCACCGCGCGTGGGTTGTCCTGGTTCACGTCGAGCGCGACGAGGGCCGGGGAGAGGCGTCGCGCCTCCGCCATCAGCGCCTCGGCCGCGCCCTTGCCCCAGACACGCGGCGCCACGGCGAGCTGATCGAGATAGCCGGTCCCTGGGTGGATGACGACGAAGCCGGCCAGAGGCCCGTCCTCGCGCTCCTCCCGCGCCACGCGGATCGATGCGCCGCCAGCGGCGAGGCCGTCCAGATGGCTTTCCAGCCAGGGCAGGCGGGCAACGAAATCGATGTCGGGCATGGTCTTCGACCAGGTCTCGACCCACAATTTCGCCATGGCCGGGCGGTCTTCAGGCGTGGCTTCCGAAAGGATATAGCCGGAGGAAGCCGAGGAGTTGGGCGTGGTCTGGTCGGTCATGGTGATGGGCTGATCGCTCCGGCGGATGAGCCACACTGCGCCCTCCCGGTTGCCGTGGCTTTAATGTCCTGCCCGCATCGGCTCAGCCTTCGGTTTCCGTCTTCAGAAGGCGACGCTTGCGTTCCACCCCCCAACGGTACCCCGACAACGTACCGTCCGAGCGGACGACGCGATGGCAGGGGATAGCAACCGCCAGGGTATTGGCCGCGCACGCCCGCGCCACAGCGCGCACGGCTTTGGCGTCGCCGATGCGTGCGGCGACGTCGGCATAGGTCGCTGTGCCACCTGCGGGGATGTGGCGCAGGGCCTGCCACACCCGCTGCTGGAACGCGGTCCCGCGCACGTCGAGTGGAAGGCCCAGGCCCATCCGCGGCGCCTCCACAAACCCGATGACTTGTCCGACCAACGTTTCGAAGGCGCTGTCGCCGCCGATGAGGTTTGCCGCGGGAAAACGGTCCTCAAGCTCGCGGACAAGCGTGCCGGGGTCGTCGCCAAGCGAGATGGCGCAGATCCCCCTTGGGCTGAGGGCCACGAGGATCGCACCGAGGGAGCACTGCCCAACTGCGAAACGGATGTCGGTGTCTTTTCCGCCGCGGCGGAACTGTGTTGGCGTCATGCCCAGCATACCATCAGAACGTTCGTAGAAGCGGCTGCTCGAGGAGAAGCCCGCGCCATAGATGGCTTCGGTTACGCCGCCGGATTCGGTCGCTTCCAGTTCGGAGCGCACCCTGCGCGCCTGATGCGCCACGGCATAGGCACGCGGGGTCAGGCCGGTAACTGCCTTGAACCGGCGGTGGAAATGCCAGGGGCTCATGCCCGCGTCAGAAGCCAGTTCATCGAGCTTCGGCGGCGCGTCCGCCGCCTCAATCCGCCGGCACGCCTCGGCGATGATGGTGGTGCTGCGTTCGGCTGGGGACGGGCCAAGGGGCTGACACCGCAGGCAGGGGCGGAAGCCCGCGGCCTGGGCCGCCGCTGGATTCTTGAAGAAACGGACATTGCGCGGATTGGCGCGCCGCGAGGGGCAGGATGGACGGCAATAGACGCCCGTGGTCACGACCGCATAGACGAAGGCCCCGTCGGCCGAGACATCCCGCCCCAGCACTTGCGACCACCGCGGATCTTGGTCGGTGGACAATGGCCCTGCAGCCGTCAGCGGATCCATGAATAGCCTCTCCGGCTGTCGAACCCTGCCAGCATGGCGCACTGCCGCTCCGAGCGCACCCCGTTCCTTGCTCTCGATATGTCGTCGTCCGCGCGCGTCCATTGGAGGGCAAGAACCGGAGTGCCGACGCTGCGGGACCTGCCTAGTCCTCGGGCCTCAATCCTTGAGGAGAGGCCACATGTCTTGTGATCGCGTCTGTGTCGAACCGTCCATCCTCTATTTCGGTACGCCCGTCGCCCTTATCTGCACCGAGAACGAGGATGGTACCGCGAACCTTGCGCCCATGTCCTCGGCCTGGTGGCTCGGCTGGCGCTGCATGCTCGGGCTGTCGGCCAATTCCAGGACCACCGAAAACCTCCTCCGCACCGGCTCGTGCGTCCTCAACCTGCCGTCGGTCAACGACGTTGCCGCGGTGGATCGGCTCGCGCACCTGACCGGGAGCGATCCTGTCCCGGAGAGCAAGCGTGCCCGGGGCTATCGCCACGAGGCGCGAAAGTTCGAGGCTACGGGACTGACGCCGCTCGCTTCGCTCACCGTCGCCCCTCCGCGGGTTCTGGAGTGCCCGGCACAGCATCGGCGAAGACGGCCCGTGGAAGGGCGGCCTGTTGGCCATCGAGGTCCGTATCCTTCGCGTCCACGTCGATCCCGAAATTCTCATGGACGGCCATCCAAACCGGATCGATCCGGACAAGTGGTGCCGCTCATCATGAGCTTCCAGAAATTCTGGGACTAGCGTCCGACCAAGTGCTTGGATCGCGGTTGGGCGAGATTACCGAGGCGTCGTACCGCAGCCCCGACATGGATCGCGCCCGGTCGACGGAGGCGTGACGAGCGGCGTGCGGTGACCCGATCGTCAGGATTCCAATCCATCGCCCGCGCCGAAGGCAAGGCGCAGGGTGTGGGTGCGGACATCGGGCGGCCAGCCGGCCGTCATCTGCTCCAGGCCGGCCCGGTCGTCGGCAAACAGGGCGCGGGTGGCCTCTTCATAGTCTGGCAGGTCCCCCGCCAGGGCCTGCATGAAATGATAGGCCGCGGTCTGGGCGGCGCGCCGCTGCTGCTGTGGTGCATCCCGGCGCCGCGCCTCGTCCACAAGGCGGCGCAAGGTGGCAGAGGCACCGCTCGGCTGGGCGGCAAGCCAGTCCCAGTGTCGGGGGAGCAGCGTCACTTCGCGGGCGACGACGCCGAGCTTCGGGCGGCCGCGGCCCTTGGCGGGCGCGTTGGGGACGGGAGTAGCCGGCGTGCCCGGGATATCGAGGCGCGCGAGGATTTCCGCGTCACCGCCGCGCAGGTCGAGATCGATGAGCCGGCCGCTGGCGTCGTCGAAGACGAGGACGTTCTCTCCAGCCTCGATGGCCGCTTTCACTGCAAGCGCCACCTCGGCAAGGGGACCGCGCCTCAGGAGGCGCGTTCCGGCAAAGGCGGTGCATGAACGGGCCGGGGAGGCGGACACGGGGTGGCTCCTGCGAAAGGAGGGAAAATACCCGGATAAAAAAATCTGTCCAGCCCGAACGTCATTCGCAGGTGGTGAGCGTCACCGGATCGGCCTCGGGCGGTACGAATTCGGCCATGGGGCGACAGGTGCCGGCGATGCAGACCTGCCAGTCGGCAGTGGCGCCGGAGCGGCGCAGGATCACCTCCCGCTGCGGCGCCAGCACAGGATGGGCGACGTAGAAGCGCTCTTTCAGCACCGCGCCGTCCGGCGGCTCCATGCCGGCGCCCGAACCTTCGACGCGAACCTCTGTCAGTTCGAGGCCGGCAGGGGTGGCGCGCCAGTCCTCCTGCCATACGCTCTTCTGCACCGAATGGGTCCAGGCGAGCGTGATGGCGGCGGCGAGCCGTACCACAGTCGCTCCCGAGACGAGGCAGGCGAAGACCACGTCTCAGGCCGCGACCGGCCGCGTCCGGCTTCTCCAGTAGTGCCAGCCGATGAATGCGGCGGAGGCGGCGAAGCCGACCTCGTCGGTCATAGGCAGCGCGAGAATGAGCAGCGCCGCGGCAGAAAAGGCGATGATCCGCTCGATGATGTTGAGCGGAGCCAGGAGATAGCCGGTGGCGGTGGCCGCCCACAGGATGATGGCGACCACCGCCTTCACGAAGACATAGGCGACCGCCGGCCAGAAGCCGATGATGTCGGCCATGGGATCGCCGTTCTGCAGCATCAGCGCGGGGGCATAGACCGCCATGAACGGCACCACATAGCCCGCCACTGCAATGCGTGTCGCGATCCAGCCGATGGTCTGCCCCGATGCGCCCGCGATGGGTGCTGCCGCGAAGGCGGCCAGCGCCACCGGCGGGGTCAGGTCGGCCATGATACCGAAATAGAAGACGAACATGTGGGAGACGATGAGCGGCACCCCGAGCGCCAGCAGCGCCGGGCCGGCGATGGAGGCAGTGATGATGTAGTTCGGGATGGTGGGCAGCCCCATGCCGAGGATGAGGCAGGCGATCATCGTGAGCACCAGCGACAGGAACAGCGAGTTCTTGCCCACTTCCACCACGAAGGTGGCGAAGGTGGTGGCGACGCCGGTCAGCGTGAATACGCCGATCATGGTGCCCACCAGCGCGCAGGCGATGCCCACGGGCAGCGCATTGCGGGCGCCGTCCGCCATGCTCTCGATGCTGATGCGCAGCGTCTCGCGCCCGCCCTTCACGAAGAACAGGATCGCGACCAGCACCGCGATGACAGTGGCGACGCCGTTGATGCCGTACTCGACGAAGCTCGCCGCCGACAGGCCGAGCACGATCCAGAATACAACCCTCAGCCCATAAGGCCCGATCAGCCGGGCCACCGGCGTGCCGAGCACGATCAGGGCGGTCAGCGCGAGGCCCACCGTGCCGGCAAACAGCGGCGTGTAGCCGGAGAACAGGAGCCACACCAGCGCCGCCAGCGGCAGGATGAGGTACCACTTATTCTTGAGCGCCAACCACGCGTTGGGGCACTTTTCCTTGGGCAGCCCCGAGAGGCCATCCTTGCCGGCCTCCAGATGGACCATGGCGAAGACGGTGAAGAAATAGAGGAAGGCCGGAATCACCGCTGCCGTGGCGATGGTAGCGTAGGGCACGTCGATGGTCTCGGCCATGATGAAGGCGACGGCGCCCATCACAGGCGGCATGATCTGCCCGCCCATGGAGGCGGTCGCCTCCACCGCGCCGGCGAATGCCGGCTTGTAGCCGAAGCTCTTCATGAGAGGGATGGTGAACTGGCCGGTGGTGACGACATTGGCGACGCCCGACCCGTTGATGGTGCCCATCAGCGCCGATGAGATCACCGAAACCTTTGCGGGGCCGCCCTTGGCGTGGCCCACCGTGCCCATGGCAAGGTCGTTGAACAGCTGGATCATCCCCGCGCGTTCCAGGAAGGCGCCGAACAGGATGAACAGGAAGATGAAGGAAGAGGACACGTAGATGGGGGTGCCGTAGATGCCCTCTGTGCCGAGGAACATCTGGTCGACCACCTGCACATAATCGAATGGCCGGTGATCGAGAGGCGCCGGAAGGTACTCGCCGAACAGGCCATAGAGAATGAAGCCGCCGCAGATGAGCGGCAAAGCAAGGCCCATGAGCCGCCGCGAACCCTCGAACACGAGCGCCACCGCAATGGTGCCGACCACGATATCGAGGGTGGAGGGGTCGCCCGCCCGCTGGATCAGCGCGGCGTAGAATACCCAGTGATAGAGCCCGACGATGAAGGAGAAGATGCCGAGGCCCCACAGCACGAGGCGTTCGCTGCCGGTCTTGTGGTTGGCAGCGATGGCGAAAACCACCAGGAGCAGGAAGCCCACATGGACCGAGCGCACGATCTGGCTCGCCAGCGGGCTCCAGGCCGCCGTGATGACCTGGAAGGTGGAGAAGGCCACCGCGATCCAGAACACCGCCCGGCCCCACGCTCCCGGCCCCCAGGTGAGGTCGAGCAGCGCGTCGTCCACCACCACCGCGGCGCCGTGCTCGGGATTGTTCACGTCGTGGCTCACCGGCGGGACGGTCTGCGGCGTGTGGAGCGAGGAGGTCATGGGTCAGGGCTCGCGGCGGCTGGCACGGTCTGGAACGGGAAACGGCGGCGCTGGAGCGCGCCGCCGGCAAGGCAATCGAGCGGGCGTCTAAACCCCTCGGATCAGGGCGTGACGCCCTTTTCCTTGAAGAACTTCTCGGCTCCCGGATGGAAGGCGACCGGCGACCCCTTCATGGCATTGGCGAGGGTGATGGACTTCGCCGCCGAATGGGCCGCGGCGAGTTCCGGCAGGTTCTCGTAGATGGCCTTAGTGATGGCGTAGACCTCGTCGTCCTTCAGGTCGGAGCGGGTGACGAGGAAGTTCGGCACGGCGGCCGTGGCGACGTCCGCGCTCTGGCCCTCATAGGTGCCGGCAGGGATGGTGGTCTTGAGATAGGGCGCACCGATCTTGTCGATCACCGTGCCGGGCACTTCCACCACCACGATGGGCACCGAGTTCGCGAGGTCCTTGATGGAAGCGACGCCGAGGCCGGCGGACTGCAGCGTGGCGTCGAGCTGGCGATTTTTCATCAGCTCCACGGATTCGGCGAAGGGCAGATATTCGATCTTGCCGAGATCCTCATACTTGAGACCGGCGGCATTGAGAATGGCACGGGCGTTGAGTTCCGTGCCGGACTTGGGCGCCCCCACGGAGAGGCGCTTGCCCTTGAGATCGGCGATGGTCTTGATGCCGGAATCCTTCGAGGCGACGATCTGGATGTAGTTGGGATAGATGCCGCCCAGAGCCCGCACCTTGGTGAGCGGAGCCTTGAATCCGGCCTCTTCCTTTCCGGCCGCGCCATCGGCGAGGCTGTCCGCGAGGGTGAAGGCGACCTCGCCTTTGCCCTGCTGCATGAGGTTGAGATTCTCCACCGACGCCTTGGTGGCCTGCACCGAGGGGCGGGTGCCGGGCACCTTCTCGCCGATCACCTTCGAGATCGCGACGCCCAGCGGATAATAGACGCCGGACGTCCCGCCGGTGAGAACATTGACGAACTCGGCCCGCGCCGCCGCAGGGGCGAGCGCAAGCGCACAGGACAAGGTGGCTGCGGCGAGATGGGCGGGTCGAAAGACTTTGGCTGCGGCGGACAGGCGCTGCATTGGCGTGCTCCCTTTTTATCGATCGTTGCAGGGAGGCTACCGTCTCGTACCGTAAAGGCCAGTGCCTTTCTGACTCTTGAGACTAAAGTCGTAGATGCGGTTCCGGGGTATGGCCAAGCTTGATGCGGTCTCACCCCCTCCTTGCCAGCATCGGCCAGTAGATGATGACGAAGCCGGCGAATGCGGCGCACCAGCAGAATGCAGCAACCAGCATGAGAGGCGCCGTCCACTCGGGGAGCAGGGCCATGGCAATGCGGGCCATAAGCGCTGCGGCGACAAGGAGATAGACCGCGACGGTGCCGGGCGTCGTGGCGAGGGCCTGGCCGGAATGGCCGAGGGTCGCCCGTGTCATCATCGCCAAGGTCATGCCGCCGATGCCGCCGATGCCCCAGATGTGGAGACCGATAGCGGGGGGGATTTGGTTCGGCATGAGCGCCGACGCCCCAGCCGCCAGAAAGCCCAGCGCCACCAGCAGGAAGGCGCCGTGCAGCACCAGAACCAGCGGATCGGCGAAGGTCCGCCAGCCCCGCCAGCGGGCGAGCCGGGCCAGGGACGCAAGGCCGGCGGCGAGCAAGGCGAGGCCAGTCAAGTCTTTGTTGGGAAAGGCGATCCAGGCGATGAGGGCCAGCGCTGACAGGGCGAGGGCGTAGGCATCCCAGCGGTCGAACGCGGCGGGACGCTTCGCCTCGCCGCGGCGGGCCAGCCAATTGCCGGTGAAGCTCGGCACCACGCGGCCGCCGAAGAGGAGGATCAGGAAGACGATCAGCGCCAGCGCCGCCCGTCCGGCATGGTCGGCATCACCGGTGAAATGGGCCTCCAGATGGAAGGCGAGATTGGCGCCGGCGAGCAGCCCCACCACAGCTATAACCTTGAGATTACGCCAGTTTTTCCCCGCCGCGATCTCCCGTGCCACCACCAGTGCGAAGACCACGAGGAAGGCGACGTCGATGACCGCCGCCGTCGCCCAGCCGATGCGGGCGGAGACGAGCACGGCGGCGCGGCCCGCAAACCAAAGCAGGGCAAGGCTTCCCAGCGCCTTTCCGGCGACCGGCAGGCGGCCGGTCCAGTTGGGGATGGCGGTGAGGAGGAAGCCGGCGATGACGGCCGCGCCATAGCCGAACAGCATCTCGTGGGCGTGCCATTCGACGGCGGAAAATTGAGTTGGCAGAATGACTTCGCCCAGAAACACCGCCGGCCAGACGGCGATGGCGACAAGGGCGAACAGGCCGGCGCCGAGGAAGAAGGGGCGGTAGCCCCGGCTCAGCAGGGGCGCGCCGGTGAAGGCGCGGAAGGTTGCGGCGGTGCGCATATCTATGTTCCTGAAATAAATAAAGAATTTTCCTCAGCCGCCGAGCGCGGACATGTGCCGCGACAGGGCCGGGGCGCCGCCGCGGGTGATGACGAAATCATGCCCGCGGGGCTTCGCGCGGATGGCGTCGGCGATGGCTTCGGTCATCGCGGCCTCGCCGCCGGAACGCAGGCAAGTCTTTAGATCCACAGCATTTTCCTGACCGAGGCAGGTGTAGAGAACGCCCGTCGCGCTTACCCGGATACGGTTACAGCTCTCGCAGAAGGAGTGGGATAGGGGGGTGATGAAGCCGATGCGGCCGCCGGTTTCCGCCACCCGGGCATAGCGGGCCGGGCCGCCGGTGCGGTCAAGCGTGTCGACCAGGGAAAAATGCTGCTCGACCAAGGCTCTGAGCCGGTCGAGGGGGAGATACTGGTCGACCCGGTCCACCCCCACGTCGCCCAGGGGCATGGTCTCGATGAAGGTGATGTCCATGCCGTGCCGGTGGGCGAATTCGATGAGTTTCACCACCTCATTCGGTGTGGAATCGGCGAGTGCCACCACGTTCAGTTTCACAGTCAGTCCGGCAGTCAGCGCGGCGCGGATGCCGTCCATCACGACGGGCAACGATCCGCGCCGGGTGACTCGCTTAAAGGTATCCGGATCCAGCGTATCGAGGGACACATTCACCCGCCGCACTCCGAGCCGGGCGAGGTCGTCTGCGTGCCGGGCGAGCTGGGTGCCGTTGGTGGTCAGCGTCAGCTCCTTCAGCGCGCCGGAGGCGAGGTGGCGGGAGAGGGAGGCGACGAGGTCCATGATGCCCCGCCGCACCAGCGGCTCGCCGCCGGTGAGGCGCAGCTTGGTGACGCCCTGGCGGATGAAGGCGGTGGCGAGGCGGTCCAGCTCCTCGATGGAAAGCACCTCGTTGCGCGGCAGGAAGGTCATGTCCTCCGCCATGCAATAGACGCAGCGCAGGTCGCAGCGGTCGGTCACCGAGAGGCGCAGATAGGTGATGCGGCGGCCGAACAGGTCGATGAGCGAGCAGGGGGAGGCCGGCGCAGGGCAGGGGGCGATCTGGGTGGGCATGGGTCAGGCCTCCTCCGCCGCGCGGGCGGATGGCGAGGGAAAGGCGCCGCAGGCACATGCGCCGACGCCACAGGCCCCGAGTTCGGGGAAGGCCTCCGCGTCCATCTCCAGGAAGGCGGCGATGGCGTGCCGCCGCGCGGCGGTCATTGGCTCGAAGGGTGCGCCGATCAGCGTGTCGAGGGCCGGCAAAGCGGCGAAGTCCTCGGGCGAGGAGATGGTGGCGCCGAGGTCGCGCAGGAGGCCATCGCCGATGCCGTAGATCCAGCCGTGCACCGTGACCTGATGGCCGCGCGCCCAGGCGGACTTCATCACCGGCGTGGCGGCGAGGCGGCGCATCTGCAGGGCGACGTTCAGCTCGCACATGCGGTCGATCTGCCGGGCGGCATCTCCGGCCGCGGCGATCTCCCGGCGATGGCGGCAATAGAGGTCGACGATGGGGGCGAGCCAGTGATCCACCAGCGCGCCGCCGCCCGCGCCCGCCGCATTCTCGAGCGCCCGCCGCACGCCGCCGCAGCCATAATGGCCGCAGACGATGACATGGCGCACGCTGAGCACTTCCACGGCGAATTCCAGCACCGCCAGCATATTCATGTCGCTGGAATGGATGACGTTGGCGATGTTGCGGTGGACGAACACTTCGCCGGGATCGAGCCCCACCACGTCGTTGGCCGGCACCCGGCTGTCGGAGCAGCCGACCCACAGGAAGCGCGGCGCCTGCTGCTCCGCGAGGCGGCGGAAGAAGGTGGGGTCCTCTTCCGTCTTGGCGCGCGCCCAGGCGAGATTGTTGTCGAACAATTCGTCGAGGATGCCGTCCGGGCGGGGGCGCTCAGCCGTGCCCATGGTCGCCCCCGCCGTGCCCTCCACCCCCGCAGCCGCCACCCCCGCCGCAGCCGCAGCCCTCATGGGCAGCGCCTTCGGCTTCGCGGGCGGCGGCGGCCGCATCGTCCTTCAGCGCCCATTCGGTCATGGTCCGAAGGCAGGTGGCGGCGGGGTCGGTGCTGCGCTCCAGCGCGGTCATCAGCGCCAGCCAGTCCTCGTCCCCCGCATGGTCGCCGAAGCGGGCGCAGGCGGAGGCGGCATAATCCGCCGCGCGCTCCCCATAGGGCGCCCCGGCCGCATCGGCGCGGGCGACGAGGGAGAGATCGCCGAGGCCGATGAGCGTCTCCTGTGCGAAGCGTTCATCGCGCAGGCGCCGCAGCAGGCTTCCGAGCAGCATGGCGGCCCCCTTATTGCACGAGGGGCGATTGGGCCCCTTCCATGGAGATGCCGCGAATGTCGGCGCGGCCGATGAGCAGGCTCACATACTGGCGCATGGCGGCGTGCCAGGAGGACAGCTCCAGATGGCCGGCAATGGCCTCCCGCACCATCTCGAACGGCAAGGCGCGCGCCTCCACGCGATGGGCGAGGCGGACGATGTGGAAGCCGTAGCGCGTCTCCACCGGCACGGGGTGGAGCGCGCCCGGCTCCATGGCCGCCAGCGCCGCCTCGAACTCCGGCACCGTCTGGCCCCGGCCGATCTGGCCGAGGCTGCCGCCCACCTCGCGGGAGGGGCAGGCGGAAGCCTCGCGCGCGGCGGCCTCGAATGCCACGGCGCCGGAGAGAAGGCCGGTGAGCAGGGCTTCGGCCTGGTCCCGCGCCGCCTGCCGCGCGCCCGCATCGGCGGGGTCGGCGGCGATGAGGATGTGCGCCACCTCGTAGAGGTCGCCGGTGCGGAAGAGGGCCGGGTTGCGTGCGAAATAGCGCCGGCAGGTGTCCTCGTCCGCCGTGGGCACCTTCACCTCTTCCTCGAGCAGAGCGCGGATGACCGCCTCTTCCTCGGTCTCGCGGCGGTCCTCGTCGTCCTCCTCCGGCACGGCGGCGATGCCGAGACGGTCGGCCTCGGCGAGGAGCAACTGGCGCACCACGAGGGCATGGGCGGCCGCCTGCCATGCCGCGGCGGGGTCGGCGGCCGCATGGTTCTGCGCCTCGCGGGCGATGTCGGCGCGGGAGATGGCGACGCCATCCACGCGGATTTCCTGCGGCCTGCGGCCGGCTGGGCGGGGGGCGGTGAGGGTGACGATCTCGACCATGGCCTTCACTCCGCCGGATTGCCGACGGGACGGGCGGCGGGGCGCACGGCCGCCGTCGCCGGCAGCGGGCGCGCGGCGACCGGCTTGCGCACGGGCCGGCGCGAGCGCACCACCTGATAGCCGGGCCGGCCGAGATACCAGACCGGCGCGCTCCACACATGCACGAGGCGGGTGAAGGGGAAGACGAGGAAGATCGTCATGCCCAGCACGAGGTGCGCCTTGAAGATGGGGCTCACGTCCGCGATATAGGCGGCCGCAGCTGGCTGGAGGGTGAGGATGCCCTGCGCCCAGTTCATGAACTTCACCATTTCGTGGCCGTCCATGTGGTGGAGCGAGACGAAGATGGTGGAGAGGCCGAGCGTGAGCTGCACCCACAGCAGCAGCAGGATGGCGGTGTCGCCGAAGCTGGAGTTGGCCCGGATGCGCGGATCGAACAGCCGGCGGTGGGCCAAAAGCGCGATGCCGATGAAGCACATGACCCCGGCGATGCCGCCCACGGTGATGGCGAGGCCCTGCTTGAAGGAATGCGAGATGCCCAGCGCATCGAACACCCAGATGGGGGTGAGGAGGCCGCCGGCATGGCCGATGAAGATGACGAGGATGCCCACATGGAAGAGGTTCGATCCCCAGCGCAATTGCCGCTTGCGCAGCAGCTGCGAGGAGCCGGTCTTCCAGGTGTATTGCTCGCGATCGAAGCGGATGAGGCTGCCGACGAGGAACACCGTGAGGCAGAGGTAGGGATACCAGCCGAACAGGGCGGAATTGATGGCCTGGGACATGGTCGTCTCCTTCAGGCGGCAGGTTGGCGCGCGGGATGGCGCGCGTCGCGCTGGGCGGCGCGCAATTGGGTGCGGAAGCGATCGACGCCGCAGGAGGCAGCATCGCCGGGGCCGAAGGTGACGGCGGTTTCCTCCCACTCCTTGTCCAGGGCGGTGAGGTCGAGCGCGTTGAGGTCGGGGGCGGCGCGGTCTTCGGCTTCGCCCTCGGAGGTCGGGTTGGGCATCGTCACCGCTTCGGCGCCGGCAAGGTGGCGCACGGCGGTGAGCACGGCGGCATAGAGCGAGCCGCGCTCGGAGAGGCGCTCTTCCAGCGTGGCGAGGATGTGGTCCACGTCGGCGAGCAGCCCCTGCGCCTCCGTCTCCGGCCGGGTGGCGAGGAACTCCAGGAATAAGGGCAGGAAGTCCGGTAGCTCGTTGGCGTCGATGGCGAGGCCGCCCTGCGCGTAGAGCGCCGCGAGGTCCACCATGGCCTGCCCGCGGTCGCGGCTCTCCCCGTGCACATGCTCGAACAGGTGCAGGGACAGGCGCCGCGTGCGGTCGAAGAGGCTCACATAGGCCTCCTGCAGGTCGTAGAGGTCTTCGCCGGCCAGCGACCGCAGCAGCGGCATGATGCCGAGGCGGGTCGCGGCGTCGAGCCGGCCGTCTTCGGTGAGCGCCTCGGCGAGGTGGGGCGCCGCATCCTGCAGCGCCGCCTCGGGATAGAGGAGGAGGCGCGAGAGAGCCTTGAGGGTGAGATTGTCGGCCATCACTCGACCTCCATAGGGGTCTTGGCCCGGCGGCCGGGCGTGTGGGTAGGGCTGCCGAACAGGTTCACATCGCTGTCCCCGCCCGAGCAGCCATTGCCGAAGGAGAAGCCGCACGAGCCGCGCAGGTCGAACGGGTCTTCCCCCGCCTCGCGGTGGGCGGTGGGGATGACGAAGCGGTCCTCGTAATTGGCGATGGCCATCGTCTGGTACATGTCCTCGATGTCCGCGCCGGTGAGGCCGACCTTGGTGGCGATGCCCCCATCGATGCGCCCGTCCACCGTCTTCGCCCGCATGTAGGCGCGCATGGCGAGCATGCGTTCCAGCGCCAGGGCGACCGGCTCCTCGTTGCCGGCGGTGAGCAGATTGGCGAGGTAGCGCAGCGGGATGCGCAGCGAGCGCACGTCCGGCATCTCGCCATCCATGCCCATCTTGCCGGCGGTGGCGGCGGACTGGATGGGCGAGAGCGGCGGCACGTACCAGACCATGGGCAGGGTGCGGTATTCGGGATGGAGCGGGAAGGCGACCTTCCACTCCATGGCCATCTTCCAGATGGGCGAGATCTTCGCTGCCTCGATCCACGCATCCGGCACGCCATCGGCGCGGGCCTGGGCGATGACGGCGGGATCCTTGGGATCGAGGAAGAGGTCGAGCTGGGCCTGGTAGAGCTTCTTCTCGTCCTTCACGCTCGCCGCTTCCTCGATGCGGTCGGCGTCGTAGAGCAGCACGCCGAGATAGCGGATGCGCCCGACGCAGGTTTCCGAGCACACGGTGGGCTGGCCCGCCTCGATGCGTGGATAGCAGAAGATGCACTTCTCCGACTTTCCCGAAGACCAGTTGTAATAGATCTTCTTGTAGGGGCAGCCCGACACGCACATGCGCCAGCCCCGGCACTTGTCCTGATCGATGAGGACGATGCCGTCCTCCTCCCGCTTGTAGATCGCGCCGGAGGGGCAGGCCGCCGCGCAGGTGGGGTTCAGGCAGTGCTCGCACAGGCGCGGCAGATACATCATGAAGGTGTTTTCGAACTGGCCGTAGATGTCGGCCTGCACGCCTTCAAAGTTCACGTCCTTGCGGCGCTTGGCGAACTCGCCGCCCAGGATCTCCTCCCAGTTCGGCCCCCACTCGATCTTCTCCATCCGCTCGCCGGAAACGAGGGAGCGCGGGCGGGCGGTGGGGAAGGCCTTCGATTCCTTGGCGGTGTGCAAATGCTCGTAATCGAAGGTGAAGGGCTCGTAGTAATCGTCGATCTCCGGCAGGTCCGGATTGGCGAAGATGTTGGCGAGCACCCGCCACTTGGCGCCGATGCGCGGCTCGATCTTGCCGTTCGCCTTGCGGCGCCAGCCGCCGTTCCACTTCTTCTGGTTCTCCCACTCGCGCGGATAGCCGACGCCGGGCTTGGTCTCCACATTGTTGAACCAGGCGTATTCGACGCCCTGGCGGCTCGTCCACACGTTCTTGCAGGTGACGGAGCAGGTGTGACACCCGATGCACTTGTCGAGGTTCAGCACCATGGCGATCTGGGCGCGGATCTTCATTGGGCCATCTCCTTTTCGGAAGCGGCCGGAAGCTCGTCCTCGAGCCAATCGACCTTGTTCATCTTGCGCACCACCACGAACTCGTCGCGGTTGGCGCCGACCGTGCCGTAATAGTTGAAGCCGTAAGATTGCTGGGCGTAGCCGCCGATCATGTGGGTCGGCTTCAGCACGGTGCGCGTCACGGAATTATGGATGCCGCCGCGCTTGCCGGTCATTTCCGAGCCGGGGGTGTTAATGATCTTCTCCTGCGCGTGATACATCATGGCCATGCCCGGCATGACGCGCTGGGAGACCACGGCGCGGGCGGTGAGCGCGCCGTTGGCGTTGAACACTTCCACCCAGTCATTGTCGGCAAGGCCGGCCGCGCGGGCGTCGTCCTCGCTGATCCAGATCACCGGCCCGCCCCGGTTGAGGGTGAGCATGAGAAGATTGTCAGTATAGGTGGAGTGGATGCCCCACTTCTGGTGCGGGGTGAGGAAGTTGAGCACGATTTCCTGGTTGCCGTTGGGCTTCGCGCCGCGATGGCCGGTGATGGTCTTCAGGTCCACCGGCGGCTTCCAGGTGACGAGCTCCTCGCCGAAGGCCCGCATCCACAGATGGTCCTGATAGAGCTGCTGGCGGCCGGTCAGCGTGCGCCAGGGGATCAGCTCGTGGACGTTGGTGTAGCCGGCATTGTAGCAGACCTTCTCGCTCTCGATGCCGGACCAGGTGGGCGAGGAGATGATCTTGCGCGGCTGCGCCTGCACATCGCGGAAGCGGATTTTCTCGTCTTCCTTGGGCAATGCGAGATGAGCGTGCTCGCGACCGGTGTTCTTGGAAAGTGCTTCCCACGCCTTCACCGCCACCTCGCCATTGGTCTCCGGCGCCAGCATGAGGATGACCTCGGCGGCGTCGATGTCGGTCTCGATCTTGGCGAGGCCCTCGGCCGGGCCGTCGCGGTGGGTGCCGTTGAGGGCCTTGAGCGCCTCCACCTCATGCCCGGTCTTCCAGCTGATGCCCTTGCCGCCGTTGCCGATCTTCTCCATCAGCGGGCCGAGCGCGGTGAAGCGGGCGTAGGTCGCTGGATAGTCGCGCTCCACCACGGTGACGGTGGGCATGGTCTTGCCGGGAATGGGCTCCACCTCGCCGTTGCGCCAGTCCTTCACATCCAGCGCCTGCGCGATCTCGGCGGGCGTGTCGTGGAGGATGGGGGTGAGCACAGTGTCCTCCTCCACGCCCAGCACTTCGGGTGCGACGGCGGAGAAGGTGCGGGCGAGGCCCTTGTAGATGTCCCAGTCGGAGCGGGCCTCCCATGCCGGGTCCACCGCCGCCGAGAGCGGATGGATGAAGGGGTGCATGTCCGAGGTATTGAGATCGTTCTTCTCGTACCAGGTGGCGGTGGGCAGCACGATGTCCGAGTAGACGCAGGTGGTGGACATGCGGAAGTCCAGCGTCACCAGGAGATCGAGCTTGCCGGTGGGCGCTTCCTCATGCCACGCGACTTCCGTGTTGCGCACCGCGCCCTCGCTGCCGAGGTCCTTGCCCATCACGCCGTGCTGGGTGCCGAGCAGGTGCTTGAGGAAGTATTCGTGCCCCTTGCCCGAAGACCCCAGCAGGTTGGAGCGCCAGACGAAGAGGTTGCGCGGCCAGTTGTCCGGGTGGTCCGGGTCGTGGCAGGAGAGTTCCAGCTCGCCGCTCTTCAGCCCCTCAGCCACATAGTCCTTCACCTCCTTGCCGGCGGCGTTGGCCTTGGCGGAGATGGATAGCGGGTTCTGCCTCAGCTGCGGGGCGGAGGGCAGCCAGCCCATGCGCTCGGCGCGGACATTGTAGTCGATGAAGCTCTTGTCCCATTCCCCCTTGGGCGCGGTGGGGGAGAGGATTTCGCCGGCGGTCAGCGTCTCGTAGCGCCACTGGTCCGTGTGCGCATACCAGAAGGAGGTGGCGTTTTGGTGCCGGGGCGGGCGCGACCAGTCGAGCCCGAAGGCCAGCGGCTGCCAGCCGGTCTGCGGCCGGAGCTTTTCCTGCCCCACATAATGCGACCAGCCGCCGCCCGACTGGCCGATGGCGCCGCAGAACACCAGGAGGTTGATGACCCCCCGGTAGTTCATGTCCATGTGATACCAGTGGTTCATGGCCGCGCCGATGATGATCATCGAACGCCCGTTGGTCTTCTCTGCATTGGTGGCGAACTCGCGCGCCACGGTGATGATGGCATCCCGCTTCACGCCGGTGATGCGCTCCGCCCAGGCGGGGGTGAAGGGCACGTCCTCGTCATAGGAGACGGCGACGTTGCCGCTGCCGAAGCCGCGGTCGAGGCCGTAATTGGCCATCATGAGATCGTAGACGGTGGCGACCTTCATCACGCTGCCGTCCGCACCCTGGATGAGGCGGACGGGCAGGTTGCGCGTCAGCACCTCGCCATGGTCGGTGGAAACGAAATGCTCGGTGGCGCGGCCGCCGAAATAGGGGAAGTCCACGGCCGCGATCTCGTCCGCATGGTCTTCCAGCGAGAGGCGTAGGCGCAAAGCGCGGCCGGTACCGTCCTTCTCCTCCAGGTTCCATTTCGCCTGCTCGCCCCAGCGGTGGCCGATGGAGCCGACGGGGGCGACGAGATCGCCGCTCGCCTCATCGAACGCGACAGTCTTCCACTCGGGATTGTTGGCCTCGCCGAGGCCGCCGGGCAGGTCGGAGGCGCGCAGCATCCGCTCCGCCACGAGCCGCCCCTCCTGCTCCACGAGGCGCACGAGGAAGGGCATGTCCGAGTAACGACGCAAGTAATCGTCGAAGTAGGGCACCTGCCGGTCGAGGTGATATTCGCGCAGGATCACATGGCCCATGGCCAGCGCCAGCGCCGCGTCGGTGCCCTGCTTGGGATTCAGCCAGATGTCGGCGAACTTGGTGGCCTCGGCATAATCCGGCGTCACCACTGCGCTCTTGGTGCCCTTGTAGCGCACCTCGGTGTAGAAATGGGCATCCGGCGTGCGCGTCTGCGGCACGTTGGAGCCCCACACGATGATGAAGCCGGCATTGTACCAGTCGGCGCTCTCCGGCACGTCGGTCTGCTCGCCCCAGGTCTGCGGCGAGGCCGGCGGCAGGTCGCAATACCAGTCGTAGAAGGAGAGGCACACGCCGCCCAGCAGCGAGAGATAGCGCGCGCCCGCCGCATAAGAGACCATGGACATGGCCGGGATGGGCGAGAAGCCCGCCACCCGGTCCGGGCCGTGCTTGCGGATGGTGTGGGCATTGGCGGCGGCGATGATCTCGTTCACCTCGTCCCAGGTGGCGCGCACCAGCCCGCCATGGCCGCGGATGGAGGTGTAGGAGGCGCGCTTGTCCGCGTTCTCGACGATGGAGGCCCAGGCGGCGACCGGCGGCAGCTTCGCCCGCGCCTCGCGCCACAGCTTCAGGAGGCGCCCGCGCACCATGGGGTGCTTCACCCGCGCGCCGGAATAGAGATACCAGCTGTAGGAGGCGCCGCGGGCGCAGCCGCGGGGCTCATGGTTCGGCAGGTCCGGCCGCGTGCGGGGATAGTCCGTCTGCTGGGTTTCCCAGGTGACGATGCCGCCCTTCACATAGATCTTCCACGAGCAGGAGCCGGTGCAGTTCACGCCGTGGGTGGAGCGCACGATCTTGTCGTGCTGCCAGCGCTTCCGGTAGCCGTCCTCCCACGAGCGATCCTCGTGGGTGACGATGCCGTGGCCGTTGGAGAAGGGCTCGGTCTCGCGACGGAAGAAGGTGAGCCGGTCGAGAAAATGGGACATGGGGATGCCTTCGGTTTTACCGTCGGCATCGGTCGATGACCGATGCCAAGTGGGTTCGCTCAAGCGCCGCGCGGGCTTCACCACCGGTCCGCGAGCCAGGCTCGCGGACCGGTGGTCTTACTCGGCTGCAGCCGGACGGTGGGTGGCGCGCGGGGCGATCCCGCGCTCGATGTCGTGGAGAAGGCCGCCCTTGCGGGTGTAGACGGCCCACGTGATGACCAGGCAGCTCACATAGAAGCCGAGGAAGGCCCAGAGCGCCGCCTCCGGCCCACCCGTGAGCGCGATGGAGGTGCCGTAGCCCTTGGGGATGAAGAAGGCCCCGAAGGCGGCGATGGCCGAGGTGAAGCCGGTGATGGCCGCCGCCTCCTTCTCCGCCTGCTTGCGACGCGCTTCCGCGTCGGCGTCGGGCATCAGGCGCTCCATCTCCTTGGCCATGATCGCGGGGATCATCTGGAAGGTGGAGGCGTTGCCGACGCCGGTGGCGAAGAACAGCAGCAGGAAGGCCGCGAAGAAGGCCGAGAAGGCCCAGGGCTCGGCGCGCATGCCGATGGCCCACAACACGCCCGACACACCCGCCATCATCAGCACGAAGACGAAGAGCGTCACCCGTCCGCCGCCGTAGCGATCCGCCAGCCATCCCGTGCCGGAGCGGGCGAGCGCGCCGACCAGCGGGCCGAGGAAGGCGTAGGAGAGCGCGTTCACCTCCGGGAAGAGGATGTTGGTGAGCAGCGGGAAGCCCGCCGAATAGCCGATGAAGGAGCCGAACGTGCCCGTATAGAGCCAGCACATGATCCAGTTGTGCTTGCGCTGGAAGATCACCGACTGCTCGCGGAAGGAGGCGCGGGCGTCGGCGATGTCGTTCATGCCGAACCACGCGCCGAAGGCCGAGAGCACGATGAAGGGCACGAAGACGAAGCCGGCATTCTGCAGCCACATGGGCGCCGGCCCCGCCGCCGCCTTCACCAGCGCCGGATCGCCGCCGAACTTGCCGAACAGGCCCATGGTGATGACGAGGGGCACCACGAACTGCACCACGCTGACCCCGAGATTGCCGAGGCCGGCATTCAGCGCCAGCGCGTTGCCCTTCTCCGCCTTGGGGAAGAAGAAGGAGATGTTGGCCATGGAGGAGGCGAAGTTGCCGCCGCCGAAGCCGCACAGCAGCGCGAGGATGAGCAGCACCACATAGGGCGTGTCCGGGTTCTGCACCGCATAGCCGATGCCGAGCGCGGGGATGATGAGCGACCAGGTGGTGAGCGTCGTCCAGAGCCGTCCGCCGAAGATCGGCACCATGAAGGAATAGAAGATGCGCAGCGTCGCGCCGGTCAGCCCGGGCAAGGCGGCGAGCCAGAACAGCTGGTCGGTGGTGAATTTGAAGCCCACCAGCGGCAGCTTCGCCACCACCACCGACCACACCTGCCAGATGGCGAAGGACAAGAGCAGCGCCGGGATGGAGAGCCACAAATTGCGCCGGGCGATGGCGCGGCCGGTGGAGGCCCAGAAGGCCTTGTCCTCGGGCCGCCAGTCGGTCAGCACCGCGCCGGCCTTGCGGGCGGGCAGGGCAGGCGCGGGGGTTCCGGGGGCGGGCATGCCCTGCATCTCCGGAAGTTCGGGTAGGCTCGCCAGAGCGGGGGCGGAGGCCTCCTTTTCCATGTGGCGGATGGCGAGGTGCATCCAGGCGAGGGCACCGACCGCGATGACGAACAGCAGCATGAAGCAGCTGGTCCACAGGCCGGTGAGGTCGTTGAGCACGCCGAAGGCCAGCGGCAGCACGAAGCCGCCGAGGCCGCCGATCATCCCCACGAGGCCGCCCACGGCGCCCACATTGTTGGGGTAATAGACCGGGATGTGCTTGTAGACCGCCGCTTTGCCCAGCGCCATGAAGAAGCCGAGCACGAATACCGTGACGGTGAAGCCGGCGACGCCCATTTCCATGTGGAAGGTGATGGGCCCGTTGATGCCGCGCACCACATAGTCCGTGGGCGGATAGGACAGCACGAAGGTGGCGGCCACCGAGACCAGGAAGGTCCAGTACATCACCCGCCGCGCGCCGTAGACGTCGGAGAGATGCCCGCCATAGGCGCGGAACAGGCTCGCCGGCACGGAGAAGGCGGCGGCAATCATGCCCGCATGCTTGATGTCGAGGCCGTAGACCTTCACCAGATACTGCGGAAGCCACAAAGCCAGCGCGACGAAGGCGCCGAAGACGAAGAAATAATAGAGCGAGAAGCGCCACACCTGGACGTTCTTCAGCGGCTCCAGCTCCAGCCACGCGCTCTTCGGCTTGATGCCGAGGCGGCGGCGCTCCACCAGCACCGGATCGTCCTTGGTGGTGACGAAGAAGAGGACGGCCATCACCACGAGGGCAGCGGCCCACACCTGCGCCACCATCTGCCAGCCGAAGGCGACCAGCACGAAGGGGGCGAGGAATTTGGTGACGGCCGCGCCTACATTGCCGGCGCCGAAGATACCGAGCGCGGTGCCCTGCTTGCCCGCCGGATACCAGCGCGAGACATAGGCGACGCCCACCGAGAAGGAGCCGCCGGCGATGCCGACCCCCAGCGCCGCCAGCAGGAATTGCGGGTAGGTCGCGGCATAGGTGAGGAGGAAGGTGGCCACCGCCGCCGCCAGCATGGTGAGGGCGAAGACGACGCGCCCGCCATACACATCCGCCCACACGCCCAGCGCCACGCGGATGAGCGAGCCGGTGAGGATGGGCGTGCCGATGAGCAGGCCGAACTCGGTGTCCGAGAGGCCGAGATCCTGCCTGATGCGGATGCCGATGATGGAGAAGATCGTCCACACCGCGAAGCACACGGTGAAGGCGAGGGTGCTCATGGAAAGGGCGCGCCGCTGGTCGCTTTGGCTCGCCTCGAAAGGGGTGTGCATGGCTTCAACCCGCCAGTTGCAAAGTCGCGGCCGGGCCGCGCGTCGCAAACCTGCGGCGGGGGCGCCGTGGCTTCTTTGATCTGTATCAGTAATAGACTTCGGTCATCAGAAATCAGGAGGTACTTATTCGATGAGTCGAAGATAAATGTCTTTCTTCTGTTCTGTGATTTACAAGCTTTGACGTGGCAATTGACATTTGTCAATCCGCCGGCCTGATGGCATGGTAGGGGTGACGAAAAGAGGTGTGCATGAGGCCCGACGACGCCGCCGTCATCAGAAGCCTGCCGCTGTTCGCCGATGCCCGCGAGGAGACCTTCGCGGAACTGGTGCGCACGGCCTTTCTCCAGCGATTCCCGCCGGGGGTGACGCTCATCAACGAGAATGACGAGGCGGATTTCCTGCACGTGGTGGTGGAAGGACAGGTGGAGCTGTTCGCCACTTCCGGCGAGCGCGAGACCACCATGAGCATCGTCGAGCCGGTGGGCACCTTCATCCTGGCCGCCGTGCTCAACGCGCGCATCTATCTCCAGTCCGCCCGCACCCTGCAGAAATCACAGGTGCTGATGATCCCGGCGGAGAAGGTGCGCGATGCGCTGGGCACGGACGAGGCCTTCACCCGCGCCGTGGTCACCGAGCTGGCCCGCGGCTATCGCCGGGCGGTGAAAGAGGTGAAGGGCCAGAAGCTGCGCACGGGGGCGGAGCGCCTCGCCAACTGGCTGCTTCAGCGCGCCGAGGCGGAGCGCGCGGACCGCATCACCTTGCCGTTCGAGAAGCGCGTGCTCTCCTCGCTGCTGGGCATGACGCCGGAGAACCTCTCCCGCGCCTTCGCCGTGCTGAAGACCCATGGCGTCACCAGCCGGGGCGCCGTCATCACCCTCGCCGATCGCGCGACGCTTGCGGCCTTCGCGCGGCCCGATCCGCTCATCGACGGGCCGGAGTGAGGGGCTCCCCAACGCACCAGACCCGCCGTGGCTCTTGATTAAGACTGCCCGTCTTGGCCATGGTGCTCCCGGCCGGTGACTCACAGCGCCCGGGCAGGGGGCGATCCATGGCGGCGACGCGGTTCCACAGGGTGGTGATCTTCCTGCTGTTCGCCATCACGGTGGTGAATTACATCGACCGCGCCGCCATCTCCTATGCCATCCCGGCCATCGAGCAGCAGCTCGGGCTCTCCAAGGCGGCGGCCGGCACCATCCTCGGCGCATTCGGCCTCGGCTATGCGGTGACGACGCTCATCGGCGGCTTCGCGGTGGATCGCTATGGCGCGCGCATCGTGCTGAGCATCGCGGCGGTGCTCTGGAGCCTGTCCATCGGCCTCACCGGCCTCGCCTCCGGCTTCCTCACCCTCTATCTCGCGCGCACGCTGCTGGGCATGGCGGAGGGGCCGAACTTCTCCGCCGTCACCGGCGCGGTGGAGCGCTGGCTGCCGCCGGCCCGGCAGGCGAGCGCGCTCTCCTATGCGCTGGTGGCGGTGCCGGTGGCCCTCGCCTGCGGCGGGCCGATCGTAACGCAGCTTCTGGCGGCGCTGGGCTGGCGCGGCACGTTCGCCGTGCTGTTCGCGCTCTCGCTGGTCTGGGTGCCGCTCTGGTACTTTCTCTTCCGCGACGATCCCGCCCAGTCGCGCCATGTGAATGCGCAGGAACTCGCCTTCATCCGCGAAGGCCAGAAGGCCGAGACCGCGCCCGTCCGCCGCTGGCCGCGCATGAGCGAGGTGCGCGTGCTGCTCACCAACCGCACGCTGCTGGTGAACTACTGGGCCTTCTTCGTCTTCGGCTATTTCCTGTTCTTCTTCATGGCCTGGCTGCCGAGCTATCTCCAGCAGTCCTACGGGCTGAACCTTGCCGCCGTGGGCGCCTTCACCGTGCTGCCCTGGCTCTGTGCCGCCGTGGCGCTGTGGGCACTGGGGCGCTGGTCGGATCGCCTCCTGAGGACCACCGGCCGGCTGCGCGTGTCGCGCTCCTATCTCATCGCGGGCACGCAGCTGGTGGCGGCCCTCGCGGTGGTGCCGGTGGCGTTCAGCGCCAGCCTGCCGGTGGCCATCGCCTGCATCTCGCTGGCGGTCGCCGCCTCCATGGGGGCGAACGCGGCCTATTTCGCGGTGAATGTGGACATCGTGCCGGAGAAGGCGGCCACCGCGCTGGGCATCATGGACTTCTGCTTCGCGTTGGCCGGCTTCGTGGCGCCCGTCATCACCGGCTTCGTGCTGTCGCTGCGCGGCTCGTTCGCCGATGGCTTCGCCCTGATGGCGGTGCTGGCGCTCTCGTCCGTCGTTCTCGTCCTCGCCTTCCACCGGCCCGACGAGGACCGCGCAATCCCCTGAGGCGTCAGCGCCGCGCGCGCATCACCGCGGCGAAAGCGAGCAGGATGGCGGAGGTGGCGATGCCGGCCGTGACCACGCCCGCAGGGGGCCAGCGGGCGGTTCCCTGAAGGCTGATGCTCTTGCCGACCTTCAGGTCCCACGTCGCCTTCATCTCCTCGGGGTGATAGGGGGTGGCGGGGGCGTGTCGCGGGTCTCGCTCATGGTGTCTTCCGTTCAGCGTCCGGCATTCATGGCGTTAAGCACGGCTTCGCTCGGCCAGCAATCCACCTTGAGCCCGGCGGATTTCTGGTAGGCGCCGAGCGCCGCGCGCGTCTGCATCCCGGCCTTGCCGTCGATCTTGTCGGAATAGAGCCCCAGCCGCGCCAGATGCTTCTGCATGGCCTCCACCGATTTGGTCTTGAGCTGGGAGGAGGCTGACCACGGCGTGCGGAAGGGCGAGGGATCGGTCATGCGGTCGGAGAGGTGGCCGACGAACAGCACGTAGAGGTCGGAGAAATTGTACTGCTTGATGACGAAGTAGTTCGCCGTGGTGAGAAAGGCCGGGCCGTAGGTGCCCTCCGGCTGCAGCAGCGAGGCGGGCTGCGCCACCTCGGTGGCGGAGAGGCGGCGGACGGGGGCGTAGCGCGCGCGGATCCACTCGCCGATGGGCTGCTTGAACTCCGGCACGCCCATGGTGCAGTCGGCATTCACCGGCGCCAGCACCTCATAGGCCCAGCGCACGCCCGGCTGCCACCCCTTGTCGGCGAGCTGCTTGGCGGCGGAGGCGAGCGCGTCCGGCACCGAATGCCAGATGTCGGCATGGCCGGTGCCGTCGAGATCGACGCCGTGCTTCACATAGTCCGAGGGCAGGAACTGGGTGAGGCCCGTCGCCCCGGCCCAGGAGGCGCGGAAATCCTTCCGGCTCACATCGCCGTCGTTCAGCATCTTCAGGGCGAGGATGAACTCGGTGCGGTACTGGTCCTTGCGCCGGCCGGCATAGGCCTGCGTCGCCAGCACCTTGAGCGCGTCGTGGGGCGAGGTGTAGCGGCCGAAATCGGTCTCGCGGCCCCAGATGGCCAGCACCACGGGCGCGGGCACGCCGAACATGGCCTCGATGCGGTCGAGGGGCGCCTTGTACTTCTGCATCAGCCGCTGCCCCTCGGCGGCGAGGCGGGCGATGGTGGCCTCCTTCACATAGGCCGCCGGCACCTGCACGAACTCGGCTTGTCCGCCGGCACCGGTGGAGGGGCGGCCGGGCAAGGCGAGGTCGGGCAGCTTGTAGTCGGGCTCGAGGCCCGCCGTCTCCCGCTCGAAGGTGGCGCGCGACACGCCGGCCGCCTGCGCCTCCGGCCACAGGGAGGCGATGAACTGCGTAAAGGCGGCATCCGCCGCCCGCGCCGGCGCGGAAGCGGCGAAGGTAAGGGCCAAGGTCCAGGCGATCAGCCCGGCAAGGAGGCAACGGCAACCGGCAGGCAAGGGGCGGCTCATCGATCGGGGGAAGCAGCGCCGGAGGGTAACATGGCCCGCCGCCGCCGCCAAAAGCGGGCCGGCGCCCGCTCGGTCCCGATGCGCTGCCGCCCTCAGACGGTCAGCACGTCCGCATAGATCTTCTCGGCGAAGCGCTGGGAATTGGTGGCGGGCTTGATGACCTGCACCAGCTTCAGTTCGTCCGTATAGGCCGCGAGCTGGGTCTTGAGGTCGGCGCCCACCGGCGCATGGTGGTGGTCCTGGCTGTTCAGCATGGCCACGAGATCGTCGATGGAGCCCTTGCCGCCATAGCCGGAGAAGGTGCGGGCGGCGAGTTCCGGGTCGGCGCCCACCTTGTGCGCGCCTTCCAGGATGGCGCGGGTGAGGGCGGTGGCCACCGGCCGCTCGTCGCGGATCAGGCTGCCGCGTACGCCGATGATGCAGCAGGCGCGATCGGCGTACTTCTCCGAGAGGTTGGTGGCGATCTCGGTGAGCTTGCCCTTGGATTCCTTGATCCAGATCCAGGTGCGCGGATCGGCATCCGCCAGCGCCTGCGCCTCGCCCTTGTCGATGGCGAGCGGTAGCGCCTCCAGCGGATACTGGCGCCACTCCACGTCCTTGAACGGATCGACGCCGCGTTCGGCGAGATAGATGGAGAAGAAGTTCTTGCCGGGCGAGGCCTGGTCGGAGATGGCGATGGTCTTGCCCTTCAGGTCCGACACCTTGGTGACGCCGGCGCTGGCATCACCCAGCAGCCGCAGGCAGCCGCCGTGGACGCCGGCGGTGATCTTCACGTCGAAGCCCTGTTCCAGCGGCTTCAGCCAGCGCAGCGCCATGCCGATGCCGGCGTCGGCCTTGCCGGTGGCGATGGCTTCCAGCAATTGCTCGGTGGAGCTGCCGAAATTGACGAAGTCCACGTCGAGGCCGTGGCGGGCGAAGATGCCCGTCTCCTTCGCCACCGGCGCGGCGGCGGTGCAGATGGCGCTGGCGTTCCAGGCGAGCTTGAGCGGCCGCAGCGGGCCGGTGGGCGCGGCGCCCTCAGCGGCGGTGAGGCAGAGCGGGAAATCCGGCACCGTGCTCGCCGGCGCGCGCATCAGGTTGGCGGCGAGCACCCGCCCGCCGGCGGCGCCGGCGAGGGTCGCCGCACCCGCGGCGAGGCCATAGCGCAGCAGGCTGCGGCGGGAGGCTGAGCGGGGGGCGTCTGCGGCGTCCGTGTTGGGGTCGTGGGTCATGGCGGGCTCCTGAAATCACTTGGATGAATGCGAGGGGTGCCCGAGGGCAGGCGAAAGGCTCACCAGGTGGCGTCGAGCCCGAGGAGGCCGAGGAGGTGGTGGCGCAATTCGGCGAGGCGCGGGTCGCCGCGATGGCGGGGATAGGGCACGTCCACCGTCACGTCGGCCTTGATGCGGGCCGGCCGCTCGGAGAAGACGATCACCCGCTCGGCGAGGAACAACGCCTCCTCCACGTCATGGGTGACGAGGAGCGCGGTGAAGCGGGCGTCCTGCCACAGCTTCAGGATCTCGCCCTGCATGGTGATGCGTGTCAGGCTGTCGAGCTTGCCCAGGGGCTCGTCGAGCAGCAGCAGGCGCGGCTCGTTCACCAGCGCGCGCGCCAGTGCCACGCGCTGGGCCATGCCGCCGGAGAGCTGGCGCGGATAGGCGCTGGCGAAGCCCGACAGGCCAACGAGGGAAAGCGCATCGCCGACCCGCCGCCGCTGGGCCTTCAGCAGGCCGCGCGCCTCCAGCCCCAGCGAGACGTTGGCCTCCACCGTCCGCCACGGATAGAGCGTCGGGTCCTGGAACACGAGGATGCGCGAGGGGTCGGGGGCGGTGATGGCCGTCCCGTCCACCGCGAGCTGGCCGGTGACCGGCTGGTCAAGCCCGGCGAGGAGCCGCAGCAAAGTGGACTTGCCGCAGCCCGACGGCCCGAGCAGCGCGACGAACGAGCCGGGCTCGGCCGAGAAGCTCACGTCGTCCAGCACCGGGAGGGGCGCCCCCTCCAGCTGGAAGGCATGGCTCACATGCTTCACGTCGAGACGCAGGCCGGAAGCCGGGGCGGGCGCGGGCGCGCCGGCGGGGGAAGAGAGGGCCACGCTCACCACCGCACCAGCTCCTTCTGCCAGGCGAGGGTCCGGTCGCGCAGCCGGAATAGCAGGGTGACGAGGCTGGAGCACATCAGCGCCATCACCAGCAGCGCCGCATACATGTTGGCGTAGGCGGCCCAGCCCTGGGCCCATTGCAGGTACCAGCCGAGGCCCGCTTTCACCCCCAGCATCTCCGCCACCACCAGCACCGCGAACGAGGTGCCGAGGCCCATGAACAGGCCGACGAAGACGTGGGGCAATGCGGCGGGAATGGCCACCTTCAGCACCAGGAAGCGCTGGCTGGCCCCGAGCGTGCGGGCGATGTCGTAATAGTCCTTGTTGACCGAGGAGATGCCCGACCAGGTGAGGATGGTGACGGGAAAGCCGGTGGCGAGCGCGAGCAGGAACACGCTGGCGCTCCAGGAGGAGGGAAACAGGAAGAAGGCCACCGGCAGCCAGGCGGTGGCCGGCAGCGGGCCGATGAAGCGCAGCACCGGATGCGCCCAGTAGCCGGCGATGCGCCACCAGCCGATGGAGACGCCGAGCGTGATGCCCACGGCGGCGCCGATGGCATAGCCCCAGGCCAGGAGTTTCAGGGAGGCGACGACGCTGAGGCCGAGTTTCGGCCAGTCGTCGAGATAGACTTCCAGCAGCGCCTGCGGCGGCACGAAGAAGGGGCGCGGCAGCAGTTCCAGCTTCGCCGTCACCGCTTCCCAGGCGATGAGGCCGAGCGGCAGGATGAGAAGCCACGGCCCCCAGTGCCGCAGCGCCTTCAGCCGCAGCCCCGCCACGGGTCCCGCGAGCGCTGCGAGGAGGATGAGCCCGCCGATGCCGGCAAGGCCGAAAGCGAATTCCCGCGTATAGGCGAAGTCGTCCGCATCGGGCACGAGGCCGGCATAAGCGGCGGCGGCGAGCCAGACGCTGCCGGCCGCCAGCCCCGTGTGCCAGAGCGGCACCCGCTCCGCGTGATCGCGGGTGCGACGGCGCGGAGCGCCGGCGATTGCGGGCGTCTCGATCAGCTGATCTGTCATCGGTTGGTCTCGCCTGCGGCTGGTATCGGGAAGAACGGGCACAGCGCGGATGCGAACGCAGGGCCGCGCGCGGACAGCTAGGAGTTGAATCAATCTAGTAATTTTATGGAAATTATAGAAAATGAGTCAAGCGCCAATCTGCGCCATTCTCGGCCGTGCAGCAGGCTGGGTGCGGTGCCGGCCCGATGGGACTGGCACGGCGGGTGCTTGCCCTGTCAGGGGACCCGGATCGCGGGCCGGGGAGAGCCTGTTCTGGCGCCTTCCCGACATGGCGGCCCGCAGAGGCAGAGGCGGTTTCATGGCCATAGAGGCGGTGCTGATCGACATCGAGGGCGTGCTCGGCCCCCTCTCCTTTCTCGATGAGACGCTGACGCCCTATGCCAGCGCGCGGCTCGGCGCCTTCATCACCGCCCATGCCGAGGAGGACGAGGAGATCGAGGAGGCGCTGGACGAGGCCGGACGGCTCATGGGCGGCTTCTCCCTCAAGCCCGCCGAGGCAGGGGCGCTGCTGCTGCGCTGGATGAAGCAGGGCCGCAAGCCGACACCGCTCAAGATCATCCAGGGCCGCATCTGGCAGGAGGGCTATGCGGCCGGCGCCTTCCGCGCGGAGGTCCATGGCGATGCCGGGCCGAGCCTTGCCGCCTGGAAGGCGCAGGGGCTCCGGCTGTTCACTTTCTCCTCCTCCTCGGAACTGGCGCAGAAGCTCTGGCTCTCCTCCGCCGGCTCGGACGCGGAGAGCCTTCTGGACGGCTTCTTCGACACCCGCATGGGCCAGAAGGTGGAGGAGGAGGCCTACAAGGCCATCGCCCAGGAGATCGGCCTCGCCCCGGCGCAGATTCTCGTGCTCTCGGAGAATGTGGACGAACTGGACGCCGCCGCCTCCGCCGGCCTCGCCACGCTGCGGATCGCGCGGGCGGGTGGCGACAGCGGGAGGCACCCGGCCGTGGCGGACCTTGCGTCCATCATCCTGCCGTGAGCCGGCGGGCGGGCACCTGAGCGGGGGGCTGAATCTTGGCGCGCTTCACCGTGGAAACCCGCAGCGGCGCCCGTCACGAGGTGACGGGGCGCGATGGCGCGACGCTGCTGAAGGCCATCCGCAAGGCCGGCATCGAGGAACTCACCGCCCAGTGCGGCGGCGGCTGCGCCTGCGCCACCTGCCATGTCTTCGTCACCCTGCCGGAGGGCGGCACGGCACCCCCGGTCAGCCCCGGCGAGAGCCGCATGCTCGCCACCAGCCACAACCGCACCCTCGCCTCCCGCCTCGCCTGCCAGCTGAAGCTGGAGACCGCGCTGGACGGCATGCTGGTGGTGCTCGCCCCCGAGGAGGCGGGCGACTTCTGAGGGAGTCAGCCGAGGCTGAAGGCCGGCAGATCGGGGCGTACGATCATCAGCCAGAAGATGCCGAGCACCGCCGTGAAGGCGGGAAAGCCGAAGGCGAACCAGGTCCAGAACAGGCGATGATACGCGGCGGGAAGGGCGGTACCGGCCGCGGCGGCGGTCTCTGCCAGCTGGCGCATGCGCATCTGCATCCACACCACCGGCAGCCAGAAGGCGCCGGTGACGAGATAGAGGGCAATGGAGAGCACGATCCAGCCTTCGGTGAGCGGATAGCCAGCCGAATGCGCCAGCAGCGCGCCCGTGACGGGTTGCAGCACCACGGCGGTGGCGGTGAAGAGGAAATCCGCGAGGATCACGATGCGCGCCACCGCCGCCACCTTCACGGCGCTGCCGGTGACATGGGCCATCATCATGAAGAAGGCGATGCCGGCGCCCGTGCCGAGCAGCACCGCTGCGCCGATGACATGCAGGAATTTCAGGATGAAATAGGCCATCACCGGTCCCTCAGGATGGCGAGGGCGACGAGGTTCAGCATCATCACCGGAGCGATCTTCACCAGCGGGCCGAGCGGGTCGATCCACAGGGACGAGAGGAGCGCCGTTCCGGCGACCACATAGAGAAGCGAGACGGCGAGTGCCGCCCACAGCGCCGCCCGCGTCGTGCGGCGAACGGCGATGCCGAGGCCGATGGCGAGATCCGCCAGCGCGCCGCCAACCGCCAGCGGCCCGGCGAGCGGCCCGGCACCGGCCGCCTGCAGCAGCAGGACGCCGGCCTCATAGGCGGGGCCGAGCGACAGAAGCCCGGTCGCGATCCAGAACAGGGCGAACACGACGAAGATCGCCGGCTTCAGGGTGTAGAGGGCGGCGAACCAGTGTTCCTGCACGCCCGCGGGCTCGGCGGCGAGGGCGTCGGCCAGGGATTGCGGCCGGATGCCGGTCATCCGCGTCCAGGGGCCGGGATCGCCGGTGGCGCCGCGTGCGATCTCCCGCGCGATGGTGCTACGCAGAGGCGGACGCCAGCCGAGGCGGCCGATGCCGTCTCCGAGCCGATACATCAGGCGGGCGATCCAGCCGGGGACGCCGACGGTCCGCGCAGGAGCAAAGCCCAGCCACCGGCGATAGGCGGCGATGACCTCTTCCAGGGGCAGCCGCTCCGGCCCGGCGAGGTCAAGCTCCACGCCGGCCGGCGCGTCGGGGCTGACGAAGAAGGCCACCGTCTCCGCCACATCGTCGAGCTGCACGATCTGCAGGTCGGCGGTGTCCGGAAACAGCGGGAAAACGGGCAAGGCGGCGAGCCCGCGGAACATGGCGCTGCCGCCATAGGCTCTGCGCCCCACCACCACGGACGGGCGCAGGATGACATGATCGAGCCCGCTCGCCGCCAGCAGGGCATCACCCTCCTGTTTGGTGCGGGAGAAGTCGGACGGCGCGCCCGTATCGACGCCGATGGCGGAGATGTGGACCAACCGGCGCACGCCGGCCAGCCGGCAGGCCGCGATCAGCGTCTCCATCCCCGTCACATGGACGCCGGCGACGCTTTCACCCGGCCCGTCCTGAAGCAGGCCGGCGGCGTTCACCACCGCGTCCGCATGCTCCAGTTCACGGGCCAGTTGCTCCGGCGTCGCGGAGCCGATGTCGAGCGCCACGAACCGCGCCTGCGGCAGGAGGCGGGCGGCGGTGTCGATGCGCCGGGCAAGGCCGACCACCTCGTGCCCAGCCGATGCGAGGCGCGCCACCACGGCGGATCCGATGAGGCCGGTGGCGCCGATGACGATGAGGCGCATGGCGTTGCTCCCGGGCGCGATCCGACTCGTTCCCTCTCTCGGTCAATCTCGTCCGTTCCGCAAGGCGAAGACCCTCACCGCCCCCTGCGACATGCGGCGCCGCCCGTTGCCGCGGTTCTCAGAACCAGCGGGACCTCTGCCGGTTACGTCACCGCCGGACAGGGCGTTTTCGTAGCGCACGGGCCGGGCAAGGAGAATGGGCAGGTGGCCTTTATCGCCGGCTTCCAGGGCCAGAGGCTTCCCGGTCCTCACTCCACCGCGAGGCGCTCGGCGAGTTCGCGCACGTCGTCCCAGCTGAGGTGATGGGGCGTGCCGCTGGTGTCCACGTCCACGCCCTCCGCATGGACGGCGGCGGAGAAATCGCCATCCATGCCGATGGGGCTGAGATAGAGGATATCCGTGCGCCGGTAGTCGTGCGCCACGGCGGTGAAGGCGCGCGACAGGGTGCGCCCCTCCTCCAGTGTGAGGTCGTAGTGCAGCGCCTCGCTCAGCGTCATGCGCAGCATGTCGCCGAGGAGGCGGTGGGGCACGCGCCGGACGAAGGGATAGGTGAGGGCGGGGCCGGTCATGCGAGGTCCGGTCATGGTGAAATCCTCACCGCTCAGATCGGCCGGACCTCTTCCGCCTTGGCGACGAAGTCCAGCGTGTCGGCCGCGTCGAAATCCGCCACGGGCACGGCGAAGGCGAAGCGGTTCGCGTACCAGAAATTGCCGAAGGGCAGGAACAGGCTGCCGGAGGCGAAGGTGGCGAGCGGCGTGTCGCCCGCCTTCAGCACCGCCTCGAAGCCGGGGCCGGCCTCGGCTGCGGCGGTGTTGTCGCCGAACACCTCGAACTGCACGACGAGCCGCACCAACGGCGCGCCCGCCTCTTCCGTCTTGATCGCGATGACCTTCAGGTCCTGGAAGCGCCGGCCGATGGTGCCGTCCGCCAGCAATTGCGGGAATTCGTGCACGCGCCCCTTCTTCACCGCGAGGCCTTCTGCTGGCAGCACGCCGAGGTCGGCGAGCCCGGTGGGCTTGGCGGGGGCCAGTGTCACGCTGGTGCGGGTTTCCTGCAATGCCGGCAAAATACGCTCCTGTCGGGCGGGTCGTTGGAAATGCGACAAAAATCGACATTGCCCGGCCAGAAGCACATTGCGCGCCAGATCGCCCTCAGCTGCCGCGATAGGTGGTGTAGGCGCCGGGCGAGAGGAGGAGCGGCACGTGGAAATGCTCCTCCGGATTCCACACGGTGAAGGCCACGCGCACCTTGCCGAGATAGGCGCGGGCGGTGGTGGAATAGCCGTGGCGGGCGAAATAGGTGGGCGTGTCGTAGCGCCACTCATAGGTGCCGGCGGCAAGGTCGCCGCCGCCGAGGAGATGGTGGTCGCAGGCGCCGTCGGCGTTGGTGACGAAGGAGGTGAGGCGGGTCATGCCGCCGTCGCTTTCCCGCCGCCACAGCTCCACGCCCAGCCCGCCGGCCGGCGCCGCGCGCACGGTGTCCAGCACATGGGTGGAGACACTGCCCGTGGGCGCGGCGCGCACGCGGTCGAGCAGCCGCATCCAGGAGATGGCCGCGACCTCCGCCAGCGCCTCCGCGCGCTCCGCCTCCGGGCTCGCCGCGAGGCGCCGCTCGAAGGTGGCGAACAGGGTCTCCAGCGAGGCCTTGCGCACCGCGAGGATGAAGGGATAGCCGAAGCGCGCCTCATAGGCGGCGTTCAGCCGGTCCAGCCGGGCGCTGATGTCGGCGTCAAGCGCATCGAGGCCGAGGGCGGTCTGCTCGGCGGTGGATTCCGCCGTGGTGCCGCGCCGGAGCGTCTCGGGGGAGAGGCGGGGATGGCCGTTGAGGAAGTCCGCAAGGGCCGGCGCGGGCAGCGCCTCGATGCCAGCAAGCATCGCCTTGTGCAGGGCGGTGAGGGTGGCGAAGGGGCGCGCGGCGGCGGCGTCGCGCGCCACCCACGGGGCATTCTCGAACACCGGGCCGAGGGCCGCCGCGAAATCGGCGGCGGTCATGGCGTTCAGCGCGTCGAGGCGCAGGAGGTCGTTCTGCACGTCCCGTCTCCCGGTCATTTCATGAAGCGTGAGAAGCCGGCGACGCGCTCCATCAGCACCATCATCAGCACGGTGGCGATGATGATGACGCCACAGGCGGAGGCGGCCCGGCTGTCGAGCTGGTTCTGGATGATGTCCCACAGATAGATGGGCAGCACCTGAGTGCGGGCATCCTGGAGGAACAGCGACACCGGCACGTTGTCGAACGAGGCCATGAAGGCGATGAAGGCGCCGGACGCCACGCCCGGGCTGATGAGCGGCAGCGTCACCGTCCGGAAGGTGTGGAGGCGCGATGCGCCGAGGCTGCGCGAGGCGTCGAGCAAAGCCGGATCGAGCTGGGCGAGGCTGGCGAGCGTGGTGCGCAGCACGAAGGGCACGCACACCACGATATGGCCGATGGCGAGCGTGAGCGTCGAGGGCCGCATCCCCAGTATGGAGAACAGCATCAGCGCCGCGAAGCCGAACGCCAGCGCCGGCAGGATCAGCGGCGACAGGAACAGCGTCTCCAGCCCCCGCGCCACCGTCCCCTCGCTGCGGGCGATGCCGAGGGCGGCGGCCACGCCCAGCACGACGCAGGCGGACACGCTGATGACGGCCACCTTCAGGCTCACCCACAAGGCGGCCTGCAATTCGTTGGCGTCGATGAGCGCCGCATACCAGCGCAGCGAATAGCTGGCGGGCGGGAAGTGCAGCGCCTCCTCTCCGGTGAAGGAGAGGATGAGGATGACCAGTGTCGGCCCCGCCAGCACGATGACGGAGATGAGGGAGAGGAGGCCGAACACGGCGTTGAAGGAGAGGGTCTGCCAGTCGCGGAGCATGGCTTGTCTCCTAGCCGTAGAGCCGGGCCGCGCGGCTGCGCGAGAGCGCCACCAGCATGGCGACGATGAGCAGCACCGAGACCATGAAGATGACCGAGACGGCGGCGGCGAAGGGCCAGTTCTGCAGGTCCATGGCCTGCTGGAAGATCATCATGGGCATGAAGAGCAGCCGCGAGCCGCCGATGAGCGACTGGGTAACGAAGGCCGTCACGCAGGCGGTGTAGGTGAGGATGGTGCCGGCGATGATGCCGGGCAGCGACAGGGGCAGCGTGACCTTGAAGAAGGTGCGCCAGGCTCCCGCCCCCAGCGCCCGCGAGGCGCTTTCCAGATTGGGATCGATGCGCTGGAGCGTGGTGATGAGGGGCAGCACCATGAGTGGCATCTGCACCTGCGCCAGTACGATGACGACGCCGGTCTCGCTGAACAGCAGCTTGAGCGGCTGGGCGGAAAGGCCGAGGGCGAGGATCGTCTCGTTGACGATGCCGTGGCGGCCGAGAATGACGATCCACGCGAAGGTGCGCACCACCACGCTGGTGACGATGGGCAGCACCACGAGGAAGATGAGCACCGCCTGCCAGCGGGCCGAAACCTTCGTGCACAGCCACGCCAGCGGATAGCCGAACAGCAGGCACAGGAGCGTCGCCTTCGCCCCCACCAGCAGGGTGTCGCGCAGTACGGCGAGGTTGAGCCCGTCGGAGAGGAAGGCGGCATACTGGCCGAGGCCCAGCGTGCCGGTCATCTGCCGCTCGGTCTCGAAGCTGATGGCGACGAGCAGGCCGAGCGGCGCGATGAAGAACAGCGCGAAGAAGGCCGCAAGCGGCAGCGCGAGCGCCCAGTCCCTGGGTTTTGGATCGAGGGCGCCCGCCATGGTCACACCCGGATGTCGCGGTTGAACTGCTGGGTCCAGGCGGCGCGGTTCTGGTTCACCTTGGCCCAGTCGAAGAACACCATCTTGTCGAGGTCGGCGGGGGTCTTGGCGATCTTTTCCGCCACCAGCCCGGCATAGGGCACCTTGCTGGAGGTGGGGATCACGTTCCACGGCGACTTCTGCATCTCGCTCTGCACGTCCGGCGAGATCTGGCTGTCCACATAGGCATAGGCCAGCTCCGGCTTCAGCGCGCCGGCGACGATGTGCATGGTGGTCTTCCAGGCCGGGGTGCCGGTATCGACGCGGACGAACTCGATGGGCACGCCCTTGGCCTTGAGCTCCTCGGCGAAGTTGAAGTTCTGCACGCCGATGTCGATCTCGCCCTGCTGGAACAGCGCGCCGTGGGCGCCGAAATTGGCGGAGACGGCGGCGAGGTTCGGCAGCAGCGTCTTCAGCTTCTTGAAGCCCGGCTCCATGTTCGCCTCGGTGCCGCCGGCCAGCCGGTTGATGTCGAGCAGGAAGGCGAGGCCGAGGGTGGAGGCGAGCGAGGTGATGCCCACCCGGCCCTTGTATTCCGGCTTCCAGAGGTCATCCCAGGAGGTCGGCGGGGTCTTCACGGTCTTCGGATTGTAGGCGATGCCGATGGCCTGCATGGTGATGGCCGGGCCATAGGCGCCCTGGAACTTGGGGTTCAGCGCCGCGAAGTTCGGCGACTTGGCCGGGTCGTACTTGGCGATGAGGCCGGCATCGATGGCTTCCAGCGCCGGGCCCTCGTCCAGCATGGCCACGTCGAAGGGCGGCTGGTTGCCCTTGGCGGCGGTGAGCTTGGCGATCTGCTCGGTGGCCAGCATGGGCGACTGCACCACGCTCGCCCCGGTGCGCTTGACGAAATAGGGCGCGAGGATCTGCTTCTGCACATTGGCCCAGGTGCCGCCGAAGGTGGCGGCCACCAGCTCGTCCGCGGCGAAGGCGCCGCGCGGGGCAAAGGCGAGGCCAGCGGCCGCCGTCGCGGAGGCGAGGAAGGCTCGCCGGGACATCTCGAACGTCATGCTCAATTCCCCTTCTTGTGGGTGTCGCCCGAATGGTCCGGGAACAGGCCGGTGATGCGGTTCGGCTTGAGGTGGAGGAAGACCGGTCCGGCCAGCGGGGCATCCGCCTCGCGCTCCTGCACCACCTTCACCGACGAGCCGTCGATGAGCGTCACCTCGTAGATGAGGGCGGGGCCGATGGGCATGACGGCGGTGATCTCGGCGCCGATGGCTCCCGCGCCGCCGGTGGCGCTCACGCGCATCCCCTCGGGGCGCACCGCGACGAGAACCGCCGCGCCCACGGACAGGGTTGTCTCCCGTCCGGTCTCGATGACCATGCCGTCGGCCAGCCGCACCGCCGCGCCCGAGGCCGAGATGCCGGCCACCGTGGCCCTGAGCAGGTTGGCGGTGCCGACGAAGGTGTTCACGAACAGGGAGGCCGGCCGGTCGTAGATGTCCGAGGGCGGGGCGAACTGCTCGAGGTTGCCGCGCGAGAGCACGGCGATGCGGTCGGACATGCCGAGCGCTTCCTCCTGGTCGTGGGTCACCATCACCGTGGTGATGCCCGACTGGCGCTGGAGGCGCTTGATCTCGATCTGCATGTCCAGGCGCAGATTCTTGTCGAGGGCGCTGAACGGCTCGTCCAGCAGGAGAATGCGCGGGCGGATGGCGAGGCAGCGGGCGAGCGCGACGCGCTGCTGCTGGCCGCCGGAGAGTTCGCGCGGGAGGCGGTCGCGGAAGGCGGCCATCTGCACCACGTCCAGCATCTCGGAGACCACCGCATCGGTCTCCGCCTTCGGCCGGCCGGCGGCGATGGGACCATAGGCGATGTTCTGCGCCACGCTCATATGCGGGAACAGGGCATAGTTCTGGAACACGATGCCGATGCGCCGCCGGTTGGTGGGCAGGTGGGAGATGGAGGCGCCATCCACCAGCACGTCGCCGGATGTCTGGCGCAGGAAGCCGGCGATGATCTTGAGCAGTGTGGTCTTGCCGCAGCCCGACGGGCCGAGCAGCGAGACGAGTTCGCCGGGGCGGATGTCGAGATCGATGGCATTCGCGGCCACCACCTGCCCGAACGCGTGGGAAATGCCCCTCAGCGTCAGCGCGTGCCCGGCGGACTGGCTCATGGTGAAAGCCTCAAAGGTGCATTCGGATCGGGACGCCCCATCGCCCGCGACGCCAGGAGTGTCGCCGTGCGGGGCATTGCCGTCCATCGCAGATTTGATACTTTTCCATACGCAAAATGCGTATGGAGGCGACGGTGCCGGCATCCCTTGTTCCCGCGGCCCTGCGCTATGCCGAGCAGGTGGCGCGCTCCGGCTCCATCCAGCGCGCGGCCAAGGACCTGAACGTCGCCGCCTCCGCCATCAACCGGCAGGTGCTGCAACTGGAGGAGACGCTGGGCGTGCCCCTGTTCGAGCGGGTGGCGAAGGGCATGCGCCTCACCCCCGCCGGGGACGCCCTCGTCACCCTCGCACGCCGCTGGATGGCGGACGAGCGGCGCACCGCCGCCGAGCTGCGCCAGCTTCAGGGGGTGAATCAGGGCCATGTGCGGGTGGTGGCCATGGACAGCCACGTCAACGGCATCCTGCCCGCGCTGATCGCCGACCTCGACGCCCGCCACCCGCGCATCTCGCTGGACGTGGAGGTGGCGAGTACGGACGCCGCCGTCGCCGCCCTGCTGGCCGGGGACGCCGACATCGCTGCCATCTTCAATCTCTCGCCCCGGCGCGACATCCATGTGCTGTGGTCGGCGGAGCTGCCCTTCGGCTGCGTCATCGCGCCGGATCATCCTCTGGCGAGCCGCGGCTCCATCAGCCTGCAGGAGGTGGTGGCCCATCCCATCGTGCTGCAGAGCCGCGCCTTGATGATCCGCCGCTATCTGGAGGCGCGGCACGGCTGGCTGTTCACGCAGGAGCGCAAGACGGTGGAGACCAATTCGCTCCAGCTGGTGAAGATCCTCGCCCGCGAGAAGGGCTATGTGGCCTTCACCTCGGAGCTCGACGCCGCCCCCGAGCTGATCGCCGGCACGCTGGTGTTCCGCCCGGTGCGCGACAAGGGCGCCGAGCCGCAGATGGTGGCCATCGCCATGGACGGGCGAAAGCCCCTGACACGGGTGGGACGCATCGTGGCCGAGGCGCTGGAGGGGTTGATCGGCACCACCATCGCCGATGTGCGTCGCGCCGAGGGCCGCGAGCCCGCGCAATGACGCTGCGGCATGCCGCCGGCCTTGCGGCTTCCATCTCGGGCGTGGCCGTGACGCCATGAAGCAGGTGGCGGCCGGGAGGTGATATCCTATTCTTCATGACGGTTGACGGGACGGGCAAGCGGCCGGTCATCGGTGTCAGGCGGGGCCAACGTGACACATGAGAGCGCGGCGGAGGCAGGCATCGCCTCGCAATCCCGCTGGATCCTTCCCAACGGGTGCGACGGACTGCAACTGCCGCCCGAAGACCGCGATCTGCCGCCGGATGTGGCCGACGTCCGGTATCCGCAGTACTTCCTGCGCCCCGGCCTTGAGGTCTACACCTTCGCCGCGAAGGTCCGATCGCCGGTGGCGCTCACCTATGAGGTGCTGTCGGGCGAGCCCTATCTCTGGCTGGCGATGAATTTCTCCGGCCGGAACCAGTATCTCCACCAGACCGGGCTCGATGGCCCCGTGCTCCCCCACAGCAGCCATTGTGCGCTCCTGCGGGATCCCCTGACCACCTTCGACTATACGGCGGGCGAGCACAGGACGGCGGGAATGGCCGTGACGCCGGCGCGGCTGCGCGAGATGCTGCAGGGGCAGCGCCTGTGCGGCGCCATCGACGGGTTCCTGGAGGGTTCTTTCGACCCCGCCGTGCTCTCGCCCCGCCCCTCGGCGGCGCTGCGGACCATCGCCGAGCAGATGGGCAGCCATCCCTACCAAGGCGCGATGGAGGCCGTGTATCTGGAAGGCAAGGCCTTCGAGATGCTGGCCGAGATGCTGCGCATGGTCTTCGACGAGGGGGGACGCGCGCATGGCGGCGTGGCGCGCGGCCAGGCGCATGCCGCACGCGACCTCATGCTGGCGGACATCGCGCATCCGCCCCGGATCGAGGATGTGGCCCTCGCCGTCGGCCTGTCGCAGCGTCGGCTCAACGAGGTGTTCCGCGAGGTGTTCGAGGCCTCGCCGCTGCAATGCATGGTGCGCTGGCGCCTTGATCTGGCGCGGCAGTTGCTGGCCTCGGGCGAGCTGAGCGTGAAGCAGGTGGCCCACCGGCTGGGCTACGCCCATGTGAGCAACTTCTCCCTCGCCTTCACCCGCCGCTTCGGCCATCCGCCCTCGGGGGAGCGGGACATGGGGCGGTCCGCCCGCCGCTGATCCTCATATCCCTTCGGCATTTCCGCATATGCCAATCGGGTGGAGGGCGCCCCCCTCATCCCATAAATTGCGGCGGCGCCACCATCGGCCGGTCCAGCGTTGATTCAGGTCACGGATACTCCGGCACTTCTCGCGAATATTGCAGGCATTGGAGGGGGCATATGAAACTCAAAGTCATGCTTTTGGGCGCAGCCGCCGTCACCGCGGGGCTCGTTGCCTGCCTCGATACCAGCCATGTCGCCATGGCGTGCAGCCTCATCCTGTGGAACACCAACGGTCAGGCGGTGGTGTCGGGGCGCACCATGGACCTCTACATCGACGACAAGCCGCGCCTCGTCTATTTGCCGCGCGGCATCGCCCGCCGCGGCGTTCCCGACGCCAATGCGGCGACCTGGACGTCGAAATACGCCAGCGCGGTCCTGACCGGGCTGGACACGGCCACCAGCGACGGCATCAACGAAGCCGGCCTCAGCGCGCATCTGCTCTATCTGCACGGGGCCGAGCACGAGCCCGTGGACCAGCGGCCCGGTGTCTCCAACCTGCTGTGGCCCCAGTTCGTGCTGGACAATTTCAGCAGCGTTTCCGAGGCCCTGGAAGGGCTGAAGAAGGTGCGCGTCGTCTCGACGGTGGCGCATGGGCGCGAATGGCCGCTGCACCTCGCCATCGAGGATGCGTCGGGCGACAGCGCCGTGCTGGAGTTTGTCGGCGGCAAGCTGGAGATCCATCACGGCAAGGACGTGACCGTGATGACCAACGAGCCGCCCCTCGACGAGCAGCTCGCCAACCTCAAGCGCTACAAGCTGTTCGGCGGCACCCTCGCGATGCCCGGCGACATCGACCCCATGAGCCGCTTCGTGCGGGCCTCGTCCTACCTCAAGACCCTACCCAAGCCGGCCGGGACCGAGGAAGCGCTGGGTCACCTCACCGGCGTGGTGCGCACGGTGGCCGTGCCGTTCGGCGCGGTGGACACATCTGGGGGTGAATCCGCGGACGCCTGGCCGACCCGCTGGGCGACGCTGAGCGATCACACTCACAAGGTCTATTATGTGATGCCGGTCAACAGCCCGAACGTGTTCTGGGTGGACCTCGCCAAGTTCAAGCCGGAGTCCCGGGAAATCCTCGCCGTGGACCCCTATGCCGCCGGGCTGAGCGGCGACATCTCCGGCAGCCTCAAGAGCTTCGGTTCCATCGACAAGGCCTTTCCGCAGGGTTACTGACATCGCTGGGCGCTGCTTGGCTGGCCGTCCCGCACCCCTGGCGGAATGCGGGACGGCTGACCGCGAAAGGCAGGCTCCGGTTGCTTTCGGCGCGCCGAAAGTTTCAGGTGTCGCGCCTTTCGCCTGTCCCATTCGGGCCGGGGAGGGCGGCGGCGCTGCTGTCGTTGAGGCAAGGCGGAGGGTGTCATGTTTCGCTTCGCGCGGCGGGCAGTCGCGGTCCTGCTGGTGCTGGCGTGCGCCGCTGTCCTCGCGCTGGTGCTGGCGGCCAACCTGCCGCAGGCGGAGGGATTGCGCCGGTCGCTGGCGGAACAGGGGTTGACCCATCTGTGGGGCGAACCCGTCAGCGTGCGCGGGGCGGTGAGCGTCAGCCTCTGGCCCAATCCGGCCGTCGATATCGACGGCGTAGAGGCCCACGGCATCGATGGCGCCCACGCCCGGACTGATCATCTCGCCATCGCGATCCCGCCCTATCTTGAGCTTCTGACCGGCGGCCTGCGCTACAGCCTCGACGTGGCGGGCGGCGCGTTCGACGTGCCGCTGGACGGCGCCGAGCAGGCCCGGCCCGGCTCTCTGCTCGAATCCCCCATCTACGTGCTGTCCCTGCTGCCGCACCTCACCATCCGCGACACCGTGGTGCGGTTCACCGACGCGATGACCGGCTGGCAGTTCGAGCTCAAGGTGTCGAACCTCAAGAGCGCGCTGGATGCGGGGCGCAACGTGCTTGTTGCCGATGCCGCGCTGAACGGCCAGCCCCTGACCCTCGCCTTCGCCTTCGACCTCGAGGTGGAGAAGGAGGATCGCAAGCACCCCTATGGCGCGCAGATCACCCTGTCGACCCCCGGCGGCGCGGGTAACCCCGCCCTTGGTCTCTCGGCCCGCCTCGACGTGCGGGCGCCGACGAAGCATTTCGACCATGACCTCGTGATGAAGCTCGATGCCGAGGCCGGCAGCCTCGCCACGGCGCTCGTCCTCGCGGGCGTCGCTCCCTCCATCGACGGCACCGGCAAGGTCACCGCCCGCCTCAAGGCCGAGCCGGACCGCCTCAGCTTCCACGATCTCAACCTCGCCCTCACTCTGGCGGACGGCGAGCGCATCTCCGTCACGGGCCAGGCCGACGACCTCGCCACCCTCGCCGGCGCCGACCTCAAGGTGGTGGCCGATCTCGCGACCGCCGCGCCCCCCGCCGTCTCCCTGCGGGAGATCGTCGTCACCCGCCTGACAGGGAACTTCCGCAGCCGCGCCGAAGGCATGATGCTGGACGAGATCCTCATCTCCACCAATGCGTTCGACCAGAGCCTGAGGGAGATCGGCCCCATCAATGTGCGCTCGGTCACGCGCGATGCGACGGGGCATGTGGCCTTCCGCGGCATCTCGGTGATCGCCGGCCCGCCCAGCCGCCCCATCGCCCGGCTGGAGGGCAATGTGGACGACATCCTCGGGTTTGCCGGCGTCGAACTGGCGGGCGGTGTGGACATTCCGGTCGCCAGTATCCTGGCGCTGCCGCCCGAGGCCCAGGACAAGCTGGGGCGTGTCGTCGGCAGCCTCTCCATGTCGGATGCCGGCGGCGGGCTGGGGGTGGATTCCTTCGCTGCCCGCATCGAGGGCAGCGACCTGATCTCGGCGACGCTCGCCCTCGTGCTGGACGATCTCGGCAAGCCCGGCGTCGCGGCCACCACCCAGGTGGATTCGCGGCTCAAGGTGCCGAATTATTCCGCCTTCGCCGCCGCCTTCGGCGACACGTCCGATTTCCGCGGGCAGGTGACGTTCGAGGGCCGCCTCAGCGGCAACACTGATGCGCTGACCATGGAGGGGCGCACCGATATCGGCCGCACCCGCATCGACGGCACGCTCTCCAGTCTCGCCGCGCCCGGCGGCCGGTCGGTGGTGAAGGGCACCATCACCTCGCCGCTGGTCTATGCCGACGAGCTTCTCGCCTTCATGCGTCCGGAGGGCCAGCGACGTCGCAAGTCGGTCAAGGTGATCGGCAGCCGGGAGCCGGAAGGCGGCAGCCAGATCGACCTGATCGCCACGACGGATGCGGACGTGAACATCTCCGCGACGCGCCTGCAGGGTGGGGGCGACAGCGCCACCGGCGTCAAGGCGCGTCTGGTGGTGAACAATGGCGCCCTGCGGGTCGATCCGCTGCGCATCGGCTATCGCGGCGGCGTCATCTCCGCCGTCATGGCGAGCGAGGGGCGCTCCGTGCTGCGCACCAAGGGCTCCGGGACGGGCTGGCCGCTGGCGACCCTGTTCGGGCGCGGCTCGCCCATCTCGGTGTCCGGGACGCTGAGCGTCGTCTTCGATCTCACCACCCGGATGGATGCGGACAACCCGATCGCCACCCTCGGCGGTACCCTCACCGGGCGCGTCGGCCGCGGACGCATCGGCACCGGGCTTCTGGACCTCGCCGGCGTCGGCATTCTCGCGGGCATCTTCACCTCCTCCGTGCAGAAGGGGGAGAGCGTGATGCGCTGTGCCAAGGTGCCCCTCCAGTTCCACAAGGGCGTCGGCCGCACCAATCCGGTGATCGTGGTGAATACCGAGAACGTTCAGGCGCTTGGGCGTGGCACGGTGGACCTCGTGCGCAACCGCATCGACCTGCGCGTGGCGCCGCGTCCGATCACGGCGCCCGATGGCCCGCCCGGGCACAGCTTCACCGTGAAGGGCTCGCTCAGCAGCCCCTCCATCGCGATGGCCTCCGCCGGCAACGAGCCCCACGGCCGCTACAGTTGCGAATGAGGCGGCTGGCTTTCGGCTGCGGACCTGCCGGTTGTCGTCTTGGAAATAATAAATCGATCGTTTAATCTTTGAATCGCCGGCAAGGCCCGGCGACACAGCCGACGCACGCCATCCTCAGGAGCGACCCATGACCGAGCAACCGCCCGCGGCCCCGCGCGGCGCGCCCCCGCATGCCGAAAGCGTCCCCCTCACGATCACCCGCCATGGCGCTGTCGCGGTGGTTCACATCGACCATGCGCCGGTGAACGCGCTGTCGCGCGGCGTGCGGCAGGGGTTGTTGGATGCGGTGCGGGGGCTGGAGGCCGATGCGTCGGTGTCGGCGCTCGTGCTGAGCGGCGGGCCGGGGCGGTTCATCGCGGGGGCGGACCTCAAGGAGATGGCGCTGCCGCCCGATGAGCCGTTTTTGCCGGAGGTGGTGGGCGCGATCGATGCCTGCACCAAGCCGGTGGTCGCGGCGCTGGATGGCGCGGCTTTGGGCGGCGGGTGCGAGATCGCGCTGGCCTGCGATCTGCGGCTTGGGTCAGCGAAGGCGCTCGTCGGGCTCACCGAGACCCGGCTCGGCATCATCCCCGGTGCGGGCGGAACCCAGCGGCTGGTGCGGCTGGTCGGGGTCGCGCAGGCGATCGCTCTGGTGTGCGAGGGCCGGGTGCTGAAGGCTGGCGAGGCGCTGGCCCTGGGCCTCGTCGATGCGGTGGTGGAGGGCGATCTGCTCGCCGAAGCCATCGCCCGTGCGCCGTCCGTGGCCAAGCGCCGGCTCTCGGCCCGACCGGTCCCCGCCGGCGATCCGGCCGGGGAGGCGGCCGCCGCGGCCAAGGCGCTCAAGGGCGCCAAGGGCGTGCCGGCCATCGCCGAAGCCATCCGCGTCATCACCGCGTCGAGGGACGGCGATTTCGCCTCCGGCCTCGCCACCGAGCGTGCCGCCTTCCTTAGCCTGCGCGAGAGCCCGGAAGCCAAGGCCCTGCGCCACCTCTTTCTCGCCGAGCGCGAGGCGGTGAAGGTGCCGGGGCTGGAAGGCGCCAAGGCGCGGTCCGTGTCATCCACTGCCGTCATCGGCGCCGGCACCATGGGCGCGGGCATTGCCGTGGCGCTGCTGGACGCCGGATATCCCGTGACTCTGGTGGAGCGCGATGCGGAGGCCGCTGCGGCCGGCGTCGCGCGCATCGATGCCCTCTATGCCCGGCAGGTGAAGAGCGGCCGTATCGACGAGGCCCGGAAGGCGGAGCGCCTCGCCCGCCTCACCCCGGCCTGCGACTATGCGGCGCTGGCCGATGTCGACCTGATCGTCGAAGCCGCCTTCGAGGACATGGCGGTGAAGACCGACATCTTTCGCCGCCTCGATGCGGTGGCAAAGCCGGGCGCGGTGCTCGCCACCAACACCTCCTATCTCGACCTCGACGCCATCGCCGCCGCGACCGCGCGACCTGAGGACGTGGTGGGCCTGCACTTCTTCGCCCCGGCCAACATCATGAAGCTGCTGGAGGTGGTCAAAGCCACCCGCACCGCCCCGGACGTGCTGGCCACCGCCCTCGCGCTGGCGAAGAAGATGGGCAAGCAGCCGGTGGTGGCGGGCAATTGCGACGGTTTCATCGGCAACCGCATCTATGCGGTGTACCGCTGCCACGCGGAATATCTGGTGGAGGACGGGGCCAGCCCCGAACAGGTGGATGCGGCGTTGGAGGCCTTCGGCTTCGCCATGGGCATCTTCGCGGTATCGGACATGTCCGGCCTCGACATCGCCTATGCCATGCGCAAGCGCCGGGCGGCGACGCGCGATCCGAACGAGCGCTACGTCGCCATCGCCGATGCTCTGGTGGAGGCGGGGCGGCTGGGTCGCAAGACCAATGGTGGCTGGTACGCCTACGATGCAAACGGCAACCGCACGCCGGACCCTGCCGTCACGCTGATCATCACGCAAGCCCGCGCCGCCAATGGTATCCAGCCGAAATCCTTCACCCCGGAAGAAATCCAGCTTCGGCTTCTGGCGGTGATAGCGAACGAGGGCGCGAAGGCGCTGGCCGAGGGCATCGCGCTGCGGCCCTCCGACATCGACCTCACCTTCGTCAACGGCTACGGCTTCCCGCGCCTGAAGGGCGGCCCCATGCACGCGGCCGACGCCCTCGGCCTTCCTACCATCCTCACCGAGATCGAAGCCGCCCACGCCACCGGCGGCGCCGGCTCCGACCCCGCTCCGCTCCTCGCCGAACTGGTGCGCGAGGGGAAGACATTCGCAGACTGGCAAAAGGCCTAAGTCTCTCGCCCCCAATAAAAAAACCCCGCCGCCGGCGCGTGCCGGGCGGCGGGGCAGTCAGCGGGCCGCCACGGTCAGATCAGGCGGCACCGACAATGGTGATGGAGCACACGTTCTGCGCCGGCGCGCCGCCCAGATTGTGGGTGAGGGCGAGGCTCGGGTTCGCGAGCTGGCGTTCGCCGGCCTGTCCGGTGAGCTGCAGCCAGCATTCGTAGAGCATGCGCAGGCCGGACGCGCCCACGGGATGGCCGAAGCATTTCAGTCCGCCATCCACCTGGCTGGGCAGCGCCCCGTCCGCATCGAAAGCGCCGTCCAGCATGCGCTTCCAGGCGGTGCCTTCGTCGGCGAGGCCGATATCCTCCAGCGTCACCAGTTCGGTGATGGAGAAGCAATCGTGCAGCTCGGTGAAGCTCAGCTGCGCGCGCGGATCGGCGATGCCCGCCTCGGCATAGGCGCGGCGGGCGGCGATGCGGGCGGTGTGGACATAGGAGCCATTCCAGCCGCTGCTCTGCACCTCCCAGCCGTTGGAGGCGACGAGCTGGATGGCCTTCACCAGCACCGGAGTCTTGCCGAGGCTCCGCGCGATCTCCGGCGTGGTGACGATGGCGCAGGCGGCGCCGTCGGACACCGGGCAGCAGTCGAACAGGCCGAGCGGGTCGGCCACCAGCGGCGCATTCACCGCCTGCTCGACGGTGATGGCCTTGCGCAGATGGGCGTTTTTGTTCTTCACCGCATTGGCGTGGCTCTTCATGGAGGTGTGCCCCATGGCCCGCTTGAGGTCGCCGGCGGAGATGTTGTGGCGCGTGCCATAGGCCCGCGCCAGCTGGGCGAAGTTGCCGGGATTCGTGTGTGTGGGCAGATACATGGGCGCGAAGGTGCCGCGCGAGGCCGGGGGCAGGCCGGCAAAGCCGGTGTCCTTCAGCTTCTCCACACCCACCGCCAGAGCGATGTCCACCGCCCCCGATGCCACGGCATAGACGGCGCCGCGAAAGGCTTCCGTGCCGCCGGCGCAGAAGTTTTCCACGCGGGTGACGCCGATGGCCGGCAGGCGCAGGGCCTGGGCCATGGGGGTGCCGGCCTTGCCGGCGCCGATGTCGTCATAATGGGAGGAATACCAGGCCGCGCCGATCTGGTCGGGGGCGATGCCGGCATGGCCCAGCGCCTCCAGATAGGCTTCCGCCATCAGCTCTTCCTGCCCCACGTCCCAGCGCTCGCCGAAGCGGGAGCAGCCCATGCCGAGGATGGCGACCTTGTCCTTGATTCCGTTGGCCATTTTGTCGCCCTCCGGTCAGGCTGCGGCGGGCGACGCGGGGGCCGCGACCGCCTTCCAGAAATAGCGGCGGAAGCCGGTGCGCTCGTCCAGATCCTTGATGCGAAAGACGAAACGGACCGCATCGCCGGGCGAGAGGCGCTCTGCGTCGGGGTCGGTGAAGTCCATCATCAGGCGGGCGCCGCCGGGGATGTCGATGAGGCCATAGCAATTGGGCGGGCTGCGGGAGAAAGCGAGGCGGTCGGCGGTGGCGGTGGCGACCGTGCCGCCGAGGTCCGCAAGGGGCCATGGCTGCTGGGTTTCCGCGAAGAAACCCGCCTCCGACACGGCAAGGCGGGAGGGGGGAAACTGCACCTGCCCGGTCTCGGGGCTGCGGCCGCCGACAAAGCCCAGCAGGGCCTCGGAATTGCGGTAGGCCGTGGTCAGCGCCTCGTTGACCGGGAAGCGTCCGCGCAGGCCGCGCTCCCACGGCATGAGGCCGCGAAAGATGGGGAGTTTCAGATAGTTGGCTTCGGCGACGCCATCCGCCAGAGCGGCCGAGGCGGCGGCCGGGAAGCCGGTGATGGTGTCGCTCGCCTCCAGCACAAGGGCGGTCGCGCCCTGGCCGAACTGGGCGACCAGCACCCGCTCGCCGGGGCGCATGTCTTCCATCGCCCGCGCCAGCATCACGAGGGCATGGGCCGCGCCGGTGTCTCCGCATTCCAGATCAAGGGGTTGGGCGAGTTCCGCGCGGGAGAGACCGGCCGCCTGCGCCACCGCCTTGGCCGCGCCGGGGATGACGCAGGGCAGGACGAAATGGTCGATTTCATCTGCGGAAAGCTGCGCCTTTCCAAGGGCTTCCGCTATGGCGCGGGGCACGAGATCGAGGAAGCCTTCTTCCCGCACCCAGCGCTCCTCCCAATCGGTGGGGAGGGACCGGTCGGGGGCGCGGTAGCGCTCGATGAAGGGGGCGGAGAGGCTGGCGCCGCCGCGATAGGTGAGGAGGTCCGGCCCGCCCCCGACGCCGCCCCCGACAAGGGCGCTGACGCCTCCATCCGAATAGCGCATTTCGGCGGTGCCACCCGGGGTGTTCAGGGGCATATCGGCGGCTGTCAGCAATGCCGGTTCGGCGGATTCAAGAGCGGCATGCAAAGCGAGCAGTCCGCACCGCATGGTACCTCCCACATCCTGCGCCCGGGTCGCCTCGGGGAGGCGAAGGGCGGCATGGACGAGGGCCGCCTGCTGCGGCTCGGCGAAGACCGGGGTGGTGGTCGCGAAGGTGAGGGCGCGGACGGCGGTGCGCGCCTCGGGAACTCCATTGCGCTCAGCTTGCGCGAGGCAGGTGCGGGCGGCGGCGACGGCCATGGTGATGGGGTCTTCGTCCCAATAGGCCAAAGTGCGGACGCCGCGGGTGTCGCCGCGGGGGCAGAGCCAGCCCATGGCGGCGGCCATGGCGGCGCGCTGGAGGCGCAGGCGCGGCAGGTGGATTGCGAGTGCTGTGATGCCCGTCATGAGGTGCCCGTCTGTGCGGCCGGGGGAGGGGGCTTCACCGGCGTCCACGCGCCGAACGTCGGGGCCGACGGCGCGCGGGAAAGCCGATTGCCACCCGCATTTGGGCATTATAATAATCAGAACGTTCGGTCAATAAATATCCAGAATGGGGGACGCCATGGACCAAAAACACGCCGGTGAGGATCACATCTGCATCGTCGGGGCCGGGCAGGCCGCCGCCTCCCTCGCGCTGCGCTTGCGGCATGGCGGCTATTCGGGTGCGCTGACCCTCTTCGGCGACGAGCCGCACCCGCCCTATCAGCGCCCGCCGCTCTCCAAGGCCTATCTCAAGCGGGAGTGGACGGTGGACCGGCTCTATCTGCGCCCCGCCGAGTTCTGGAGCGGCATCGGCGTCGACGTGGTGACGGGCGCGCCTGTCACCGCCATCGATCCGGTGGCCCGCACGCTGGAGGTGGGCGGGCGCAAAGTGGCGTGGACGAAGCTGGCGCTCGCCACCGGCACCCGCCCGCGCCCGCTGCCGCCGGAGTTCTCCGGCCTTTCAGGCGTTTATGAGCTGCGCGGTCTCGCTGATGCGGACCGGCTGGAAGGCGAGATCCGCCCCGGCCGGCGGCTCCTCGTGCTTGGCGGCGGCTATGTGGGGCTGGAGACGGCGGCGGTGGCGGCGAAGGCCGGGCTTGTGGTGACCGTGGTGGAGCGGGCCGCGCGCATTCTGGAGCGTGTCGCCTGCGCCGAGACGTCCGACGCCATCCGCGCGCTCCATGCGGGCCACGGCGTGCGCATCCTGGAAGGCCGCAGCGTGGCCGGGGTCGAGGCGCGGGACGGCACTGTGGCGGCGGTGACGCTGGACGACGGCACGCGCCTGGAGGTGGATGCGGTGCTGGTGGGCATCGGCGTCCTGCCGCGCGACGAACTCGCCCGCGCGGCCGGCATCACCTGCGAGAACGGCATCGTGGTGGACGTCCACGGCCGCACCTCGGTGCCCGGAATCTGGGCGGCGGGCGATTGCGCGTCCTTCCCGTTCCAGGGCCTGCCGACCCGGCTGGAGAGCGTGCAGAATGCGGTGGACCAGGCCGAATGCGCCGCCGACGACATGCTCGGCCAAACCCGTTCCTATGCGCCGGTGCCGTGGTTCTGGTCCGATCAGTACGACATGAAATTGCAGATCGTCGGCCTCAACCGCGGCTACGACGCGGTGCTGCGCCGCCGCTCGGAGCGGGGCGAATCGCTCTGGTATTTCCGCGAAGGGCGCATGATCGCGGTGGATGCCCTCAACGATGCGCGCACCTACATGGCGGCGAAGAAGCTGCTGGAGGCGGGCGCCGTCCTGACGCTGGACGAGGTGGCGGCGGAGGGATTCGACCCGGTGGCGCGGATGAAGCGGTCGGCGGCGTGAGGGGGCGACGCTCCGGACGGAAAACAGCGCGCGTTGCCCTCACCTCGTCATGGCCGGGCTTGTCCCGGCCATCCACGTGGAGCGGCTGGGAACGCTTTGCGGAAGTGGCTCCATCGGCCCGACGTGGATGCCCGGGACGAGCCCGGGCATGACGGCTGCACAGGGAGCTCGCCCCGTCCCTCTATTCCTTGCTGCGCCCCTCATGCCGGGCCGCATGGCGGCCGTCCGGCTTGGCGTGGGGCGTGCCGCCATTGGCCGGTGCGGGGGCGTTGGCGTAGCCCTTCACGAAGAGGTCCACCGTGCGGTCGGCTAGCTCGTTTGGCGTCACGGCGCCGTCGGCGTGGTACCACGTATAGGTCCAGTTGATCATGCCGAAGAACAGCATGGTGTCCACGTGGGCGGTGCTGGAATGGGCGAGGTCCGGCCGCAGCTGCAGCAGGATGTCCCTGACATAGGCGATCAGCTCGCGCTGCTTGGCCACCAGCACCTTGCGCGTCTCGGGCGCGAGGAACTCGGCGCAGGTGAGCAGCGCCACGTGCTGGTCACGCGAGACGGAATAGACATCAAGGAACAGGCGGGTGAGCTGGCGGAACCGCTCTTCCGGGTCCTGATAGCCGTAGAGGGTCTGCCGGCACTTCATGAGGAGGCTTTCCACATGCGAGGTCAGCATGTCGGAAAGGATCGCCTCCTTGGAGGTGAAATAGTGATAGAGCCGCGACTTGGAGCACTCGCACGCCTCGGCGATGTCACCGATGGAGGTGGCCGCATAGCCGCGCTGCGCGAACACGGACGCCGCCCGTTCGAGGATGGTGTCGTGAATGTTGTCGTATTCGGCTGAGCGCGTTCTCGCCACGGCGGCCACACCTGCAAGAATGTTCCGATCATTCGGTCTATAAGCGCATGGGGCGACGGTGCCAAGGGCGGCGGGCACCGGAGGGGTCTTCCTGAAGCCGTTCAAAAGCGCGGGGCGCACGATGCGTGGCTCGTCTTGGGCTGCCGTCATGCCCGGGCTTGTCCCGGGCATCCACGTGGTCTGGCCGGGAACAGGTCTGAAACGCCTGTGAAATCGGCCCGACGTGGATGGCCGGGACAAGCCCGGCCATGACGGCGGGGAGATGCCGCGCGCTTCTTCTACGCGAGCGCTGCCCCGGCCTTCTCCCGAACCCCGTCGCAGGTGCCTTCCCCGCCTTCCCCATGGTAGCCTCGCCGGGCATCCCGGGCATGGAGGTTGATGCAGATCAAAATCGCCGTTTACATAGACCAGTCGTTCGGTCTATTAATTTGCCAATCGAGAGCGGCCACAAGAGCCGCGTGTTCCAACGGTCGGATGGGGGAGGAGCCACATGCAGCATCCTGAGGTGGAGTCGCTCGACCGCGACGGTATTCTGAAGCTCCAGCGCGAGGGCCTTGCCGGCCTCGGCGCGCGTCTGGCCCAGTGCGACACCTGGAAGGCGCATTTTGCGCAGGCCGGCATGACGCCGGAGGACCTCGCCAGCGAGGACGGCCTCGCCAACGCCCCGTTCATGGACAAGTCGCTGCTGCGCGACCTCTATCCCTTCCCCTTCCTCACCGTGCCCATGGACAAGGTGGAGCGCTTCGTCGCCACCTCCGGCACCACCGGCCTGCCGGTGACCTTCGGCATGACGAAGAACGACCTGCACAGCCTGCTGCCCTCCCAGATGGCGCGGCTGCTCACCGCCGCGGGCGTCAAGCCCGGCTTCCGCGCCTATCAGGGCTATGGCTACGGCCTGTGGATCGGCGGCCCGGCGCTCGATGCCGGCTTCTCCGCCGTGGGCTGCACCAATTTCCCCATCGGCCCCGGCCGCGGCGAGCTCGCTGCCCGCTGGCTGCGCGACCATGCCTATGACGTCGCCTCTATGTCGCCCTTGTGGCTCATGACCTTGGTGCAGGCGGCCAAGCATCAGGGCATCAATCCGCGCAACGACTGGACGCTGAAGGTCGCCATCCTCGGCGGCCAGTCGGTCTCGGCCGAGTTCCGCGCGCAGCTGGAAGCCGAGATGCCCGAGGGCTTCATGAGCCACAACATCTACGGCACCACGGAAGCCGGCGGGCCCATCCTCGCCATCTCCACGCCCTTCACCCACGCCGACGACGAATTGCAGCTCCTCAACGAGGATACGGTGATCGTCGAGATCCTCGATCCCAAGACCATGAAGCCGGTGTCCGAGGGCGAGGTGGGCGAGATCGTCATCACCACCCTGCGCAAGGAAGCCTCGCCGGTGGTGCGCTGGCGCACGCGCGATCTCGTGCGCCTCTCCCCGCGCCCCTACGATTGCCCCTCGGGACGGCGCGGCATGCGCAAGATCGGCCGGATCATCGGGCGCACCGACGACATGATCAAGTTCAAGGGTGTCATCGTCTTCCCGTCCCAGATCGAGGACGTGATCGCCGGCATTCCCGGCCTCGCCAAGGAAGCCTGGCAGATCTACGTGGACAAGGAAGCCACCACCATCGGCAAGATGACCGTGGCGGTGGAGGCTGTCGCCGCCTCGCAGCGTCCCGGCGAGGATGCGGCGGCTGATGTGCGGCGCGAGATCAAGGCCCGCCTCGGCATCAACGTGAACGTGGAGTGCCACCGCGAGGGCGAGCTGCCGCGCTACGAGGCCAAGGCCACGCGCGTGCTGCACCGGCCCGAAGCGACGCACTGAGGCGGCCTTGGCAGAGGCTCTTTCCTCCGACGCACCCGCCTTCGAGCGGGTGCGCGCGCGCATCGCCGCCGCGACCTCCGCCTGGGCGGCGGGTCTGACGCTCGCCGAAATCCGCGACAGCTTCGAGGCCTTCCTCGGGGCGGGCGAGGGCGCGCCGGAGGTGGTGCGCACGCCCCTCATCCTCGCCGGCCTTCCCGCCTGCGCCTTCGATGCGCCGGGGGGCGATGCCGCCCGCATGCTGCTCTATTGCCATGGCGGCGGCTTCCAGATCGGCTCCATCCGCTCCCATGCTTCCCTGATGGCGCGGATCGCGCGCGCGAGCGGGATGCGGGTGATCGGCTTCGACTATCGCCTCGCGCCCGAGCACCGCTTTCCGGCGGCGCATGACGACGCCTTCGCCGTCTATCGCGCGCTGGTGGCGGCGGGGGAAACGCCGCTCGCGCTGGTGGGCGATTCCGCCGGCGGCGCGCTGGCGCTGGGCACGGTCCTGCGGGCGCGGGATGCGGGATTGCCGCTGCCCAAGGCGCTGGTGCTGCTCTCGCCGTGGCTCGATCTCACCATGAGCGGGGAGAGCTATACGGCGCTGGCGGAGAAGGACATCTTCTCCCGTCCCGAGCAGTTGAAGGCCATGGCGCGCACCTATCTCGGCCGCGACAACCGGCCTGATGATCCCGCCGCCTCGCCGCTGCTGGCCGATCTCTCCGGCCTGCCGCCTGTGCTCGTCCATGCGGGCGGGCACGACATCACCCTCGACGACAGCCACCTCCTCGCCCGCCGCGCCGCGGAGCACGGTGGGCGGGTGGAGATCGAGGTGTTCCCCGGCATGTGCCACCATTTCCAGGTGTTCGAGGAACTGCCGGAGGCGGCCCAATCCCTCGCCCGCATCGGCGCCTTCCTGCGCGCGCTGTGAATCCCGGCCTCCTCCCGACGCCTTTTGACGTCGCATGTGCCGGGCCCACTCGCCGGCCTCCCGCCACCGCCGGGGGGCCGGCTTTTTCGTAGGCTGCTCCGTTCACGCACGGCCTCTATCCTACAATGCCGCGTCATGGCCGGGCTCGTCCCGGCCATCCACGTGGCACGGCCGGGAGCAGGTCTACCCCTGTTGCGCGGTCGGCCCGACGTGGATGCCCGGGACAAGCCCGGGCATGACGGCTGGTGCGTGGAGCGCGCGGTCTGCTCAACTCTCGAATACGCCTCCCCCCAGCCGCGCTGGATCGAGGCCCCAGTCGGCCAGGATCGCCCGACCGTCTGCGCCCGGCTTGGCGGGACCGTGGGCGACCGCGGAGGGGGTGGCGGAGAAGCGGGGGGCGGGGGCGGGCTGGGTCACGCCGTCCACGCGCACGAACGCCCCGCGCGCCTGCGCATGGGGATGGGCGGCGGCCTCGTCCCAGTCGAGGATGGGGGTGACGCAGGCGTCCGTACCGGCGAACAGATCCGCCCAGTGGTCGCGCGGCTCACTGAGGAACAGCGCGGCGAGACGCGCCCGCAGCGTCCTCCAGGCGGCGGGATCGGCGGCATGGGTGAAGTCGGCGGCGTCCAGCCCCAGCCGGTCGATAAGGATGCGGTGGAAGCGGCCCTCCACCGGCGCCACGGCGAGGAACTTCCCGTCCGCGCAGGCATAGGTGCCGTAGAAATAGGCCCCGCCATCCAGCAGGTTCGCCCCGCGCGCATCGCTCCACATTCCGCCGGCGCGGAAGCCCCAGAACATGGCGGAAAGCAGCGCGGCGCCGTCGGTCATGGCGGCATCCACCACCTGTCCCTGCCCGGTGGTCTTCGCGGCCAGCAGCGCCGCCACCATGCCGAAGGCCATCAGCATGCCGCCGCCGCCGAAATCGGCCACGAGGTTGAGCGGCACGGGCGGCGGGGCATCGGCCGGGCCCATGGCGGCCAGCGCCCCGGTCATGCCGAGATAATTGAGATCGTGCCCGGCCGCGTCCTTCAGCGGCCCTTCCTGCCCCCAGCCGGTCATGCGGCCGTAGACGAGGCGCGGATGGGCAGCAAGGCACGGCTCCGGCCCGAGGCCGAGGCGCTCCATGACGCCGGGCCGGAAGCCCTCGATGAGGCCATCCGCGCGGGCGATGAGATCGCGCATCACGCCGAGGTCGGCCTCGGCCTTGAGGTCGAGGGCGAGGGAGCGGCGGCCGCGCGCCAGCACGTCGAAGTGCGTGTTCATGAGCGGGATGTCCGCCCGCGCGCCCTTCTGGTGGATGCGGATGACCTCCGCCCCCGCATCCGCCAGCATCATGGCGGCGAAGGGGGCGGGGCCGAGGCCCACCATCTCGACGATGCGCAGTCCCGAAAGCGGACCCGGCATCGCCCTCAGCCCTGCCCGGCGGGCAGGTGGACGACGAGGCCGTCCAGCGCCGGCGCCACCTTCACCTGGCAGGAGAGGCGGGAGGTGTCGCGCACGTCCTCGGCGAATTCGAGCATGTCGCGCTCCATGCCGGTGGCCTCGCCCACGGCTGAAGACCAGGCGGGGTCCACATGCACATGGCAGGTGGCGCAGGAGCAGGCGCCGCCGCACTCGGCAACGATGCCGGGCACATTGGCGCGGCGGGCGCATTCCATAACGGAGAGCCCGTCATCCGCATCGATCTCGATGCGCTCAGCGGCGGGCGTGACGAAGACGATGCGGGTCATCGGGGGCTTCCAGTGGGGTATTGGTCTTGCTTGAAAGGTCAGGCGCCGCAGCCCATGCCGCCGGAGACGCCCAGCACTTCGCCGGTGACGAAGGAGGCGCCCGGCGAGGCGAGGAAGGCCACTGCCGCCGCCACCTCCTCCGGCTCGCCGATGCGGCGCAGCAGGGTGAGGGCGGCCATGTCGGCGAGGATCTTCTCGCCCACCTCGGCCACCGCCCGCTCCACCATGGGGGTGCGGATGGGGCCGGGCGCCACAGCGTTGGCCGTGATGCCGTAGCGCGCATTTTCGCGAGCGATGGAGCGGGTGAAGCCGATGAGCCCGGCCTTGGCGGCGGCATAGACCGCGCCGCCCTTGGAGCCCAGCCGCCCCGCCTCCGAGGCCACGTTCACCAGCCGCCCGTAGCGGGCCGCCTGCATGGCGGGCAAAGCGAGGCGAGTGAAGAGGAAGGCGGTTTCCAGATTCACCGAGAGCAGGAACCGCCAGTCGTCCACCGTGGTGTCGGTGAAGAAGGCGTGCTGGTCGGCGCCGATATTGTTCACCAGCACGTCGAACCCGCCGTGGGTGGCGAACAGCGCCTGCGCGGCCGCGGCGTCCGTGCCGTCCATATGGACGAAGGTGCCCCCGGTCTCCGCCGCGAGCGCGGTGCCGGTCGTGGCGTCGCGATCGCAGAAGGTGACGGCCATGCCGTCCGCGCCGAGCTGGCGGACGATGGCAGCGCCGATGCCGGCGCCACCTCCGGTCACCAGCGCGCGGCGCTTCGTTGCAGGCGCGGTCATCGGCCGGTGAAGACGGGCTTGCGCTTCTCGATCACCGCCGCGAGCCCTTCGCGGGAGTCGGCGGTGAAGGAGAGTTCGGAGACCGTGCGCGCCTCCTCCGGCAAAGCGCGCTCCACGTCCAGCGCGTTCCACAGGAGGCGCTTGGTGGCGGCCATGGCGAGCGGCGCGCCGGAGGCATAGAAGCGCGCGGCCTTGCCAGCTTCCTCGGTCAGCGCGTCGTCCGGCACGCACTTGGTGATGAGGCCGATGGACTGCGCCTCCTCGGCACTCACCACGCGGTTGGAGAGCATGATTTCCGCCGCGCGGCGGAAGCCCACGAGGTGGGGCAGGATGACCGAGGCGCCGGCATCCGGCGCCATGCCCACGCGCGTCGCGCCGGCCATGAATTTCGCGCCCGCGCCGGCAATCACGATGTCGGAGGCGCAGACGAGGCCGAGCCCGCCGCCGCCCGCCGCATAGCCGTGCACCTCGGTGACGACGATGGCTTTGAGGCGGATGAGGGCGCCGATGGCGACCTGGAGATAGGCCGTCACCTCACGCAGGAAATCGCCCAGCGCCTCGCCCTTGGAGGCGAACTCGCGCACGTCGCCGCCGGCGCAGAAATTGGCGCCCGCGCCGCGCAGATGCACCACCCGCACATGGGCGGAGCGGTGCACCACCATGATGGCCTTGTAGAGTGCCTGCATCAGCTCGATGTTCATGCCGTTGGCCGAGCCGGGGCGGTTGAGCGTGAGGGTGGCGACACCATCGGCATAATCGAGCAGGACCGGGCCTTCGGCGATCCAGCTCTCGGGGGCGGGGGTGCTGTGTGTGGTGCTGTGTGTCATGGGAGCCTCGGGGGCTGAAAGGGGAGGGCGCTGCCTGAGCCGCCGTCATGCCCGGCCTTGTGCCGGGCATCCACGTCGGGCCGCTGGCGCGGTGTTCGGATAAGCGCTCCCGGCCTCACCACGTGGATGGCCGGGACAAGCCCGGCCATGACGGGGAGGGGAGAGGCGGCGGAAAAGAGCCGGGCGCAGGCGCGCGGATACGTGCCGGGCCCGCCCTCACACCAGGAACGACAGCGTGTAGATGGGCTTGTTGTTGTTCACGAGGCAGATCTTCTTGCGCACCAGCCGGAAGCCGGCGTCGGTCATGCGCAGGCGGTAGGTGTTGCGCGCCGCCCAGAGCGTGTCGCCGCGCAGATTGTCCTCGTAGATGAGGACGTTGGCGCGCACGTCCACCTCGGGGCCGCGCACCTCGGCGATCTCGATGTTGGAGATCACGCGGGCCAGCTCCGAGCGCGGCGTCTGGGTGTGGCGGCGGCCGGTCTTGAGCTGGCGGATGCGCACGCCGATGCGCGAGCGGTTGTCGTAGAGCACCGACATCTGCTTCTCGGGGTCGGTGTCGTCGCCATTGGCCGGAACCCAGTAGATGGCGTCGTCGGTCCACAGCGCTTCCCACCCGTCATAATCGTGGGTGTCGGCGAGGCGGGCCTCCAGATAGAGGAACTGCGCCACCTGATGGTTGAGTGTCGCCGGCTCCAGCTTGGCGAGGTCGGGGGCGGAGGCGTCCGCGAAGGAATGGGCGAGGGCGGTCATCAGCGGGCCTCCGTCATCAGGTTGAGATAGTGGCGCCAGATGCCGCGCTGCGGCGTCTCGTCGGTGGAATGGGCGATGCGGAAGCCGTTCTCGTCGAGGCGCTCGCGGTGCAGGCCGCGGGAGAGCACCAGCCATTCGGGATCAAGGATCTGCGCGCCGCGATGGTTGCGCTCGTACATCTCGGTGTCGTCGGCGAGCAGCAGGCCGGCGGGGCCCACCGAGCCCATGGTCTGCTGGCGCAGGCGGCGGTTGATGTCCGGCGCGCCCTTGAACTGCACGGCGGTGACATGCTGGATGGTCTCGTCCACCGCCACCGGCTGGAGCACGAAGATCTGGATCTCGGCGATGAAGAGGTTCGGGAAGATCATGACGTGGGGCGAGCCGTCGATCATGATCTCGCGCGCCCGCTCCTCGCCATAGGCCGCGTTCATGCTCTTCACGTATTCGGGCAGGCGCTCCGGCGTGGTGCCGAACCACTGGAGCGGCTTGTCGTGCTTGCGCCATTCGGGGCGCAGGTCGAACTCGGTATGGCCGTTGCCGTAGTCGCGGGTGAGGGCGGTTGAATCCGCGCCGTAGAGGCTGCCGATGCCGGAGCTCGTCACCTGGAACACCGAGCCGTGGACGAAGCCGGGGTGGTAGCCGTCCGTCTCGTTCTCCAGCATGAACTTCCAGTTGGCCTTGGTGCGGTGCTGGAGGAAGCCCGCGGTCAGGTCCAGCTCGCCGGTGGGCGAGTTGTCGAGCAGCTGGTCGAGGGCCGCCTTGGCGCCGCCGAGATGCTCTTCCAGCGAGATGCCCTCGGCCGCCATGGAGCCGAAGACGAAGCCGCGATAGATGGCGATGCGCGGCACCTTGCCGAGGTTCAGCCCCGCCTTGCTCTGGCCTTCATAGCCCTCCGGCAGGGCATAGCCCATGAGGTCGCCGGTGTTGGAGAAGGTCCAGGAGTGGTACGGGCAGGTGAAGCTGGTGCGGTTGCCCTTCTGGTAGGCGCACAGCTGGTTGCCGCGATGGGGGCACTTGTTGAGGAGGAGGCGGACCTCGCCTTCCCGGTCCCGCACCATCAGCACCGGCATGGGGCCGATGGACTTGGTGACATAGTCGTTCTTGTTGGGAATTTCGCTGGTGTGGCCCACATAGACCCACGTCTTGTACCAGATCTTCTCCAGCTCTTCCTGGAAGATGGCCGGATCATAATAAAGACGGCTGTTGATGCGCGCGGGCTCGATGAGCGCGCGATAGTCGCGGGCCTGTGCGGCCTCGGACACGGCGGCGTGTGGCATGGCGGTCCACCCCTGGTGTGGCGTTGAATCTGCAGCGTTGGATTGTCGGATAATTCATCGAACGATCGATCTAAGTATTCTCGCGTTCCTTGAGCCATGTCAAGCAGGCCCCTGGGGCCTTCCGGCGCGAAATCTTCCCGGCGCGATCGCGCCAAGTCCCGCAGTGGTGCGCCTATACGCCTGAGACGTGTGGAAAAATCCCGCCCGGCTGACGTTGCGTTGAGGTGCTGCAGATTCTGGTGGCAATGCGAACGGATCTGAATTAAAAAGACCGAACGATCTAACGATAATAGATCGAAGCGTGATGCCCCCTCGCTTTCTCCCGCAGGCTTGTCTCCTCAGGCTGCCCGCGGTGGCGACGGCTCGGCGGCGTCACCCATCAATTCTGGGGAGGACACATGAAGAGGATTGTCACGGGCGCCTTCGCGCTGGCCCTCGTCGCCACCGCCGCCGCAACCCCCGCCCTTGCCGAGATCAAGATCGGCGCCGTGGTCTCGGAGACGGGGCCGGCCTCCTCCCTCGGCGATCCCGAGGCCAAGACCATCCGCATGATGGTGGAGGAGCTGAACGCCAAGGGCGGCATCAAGGGCGAGAAGGCCAAGCTCGTCCTCTATGACGATGGCGGCGACCCTTCCAAGGCCAAGACCTTCGCCACCCGCCTCGTGGAAGACGACGGCGTCGTCGCCATGGTCGGCGGCACCACCACCGGCACGTCGCTCGCTATCCTCGCGGTGGCCGAGGAGAGCAAGGTGCCCTTCATCTCGCTGGCCGGCGCCATCGAGATCATCGATCCGGTGAAGCCCTTCACTTTCAAGACCCCGCATACCGACCGCATGGCGTGCCAGAAGATCTTCGACGACATGAAGGCCCGTGGCCTGACGAAGATCGGCCTCATCTCCGGCACCGACGGCTTCGGCGCCTCCATGCGCGCCCAGTGCATCGCGGTGGCCAAGACCTCCGGCATCGAGATCGTCGCCGACGAGACCTACGGGCCGAAGGATGCGGACATGACCCCGCAGCTCACCAATATCCGCAACAAGAGCGGCATCCAGGCGGTGCTCAACACCGGCTTCGGCCAGGGGCCGGCCACCATCACCCGCAACTATGCGCAGCTGGGCATCACCCTGCCGCTCTACCAGTCCCACGGCGTCGCCTCCAACGCCTTCATCGAGCTGTCCGGCGCCAAGAATGCCGAGGGCGTGCGCCTGCCCGGCACCGCGCTGCTCGTGGGCGAGCTGCTCGACCCCAAGGACCCGCAGAAGAACGTGGTGCTGGCCTACAAGGCGAACTTCGAGAAGGCGGCCGGCGGCGCGCCGGTCTCCACCTTCGGCGGCTATGCCCATGACGCCATGCGCATCCTCACCGAGGCGCTCAACAAGGCGCCGTCCGCCAAGCCCGCCGCCATCCGCGATGCCATCGAGGGCACCACGGGCCTCGTCGGCACCACCGGCACCTACAATTACTCGAAGACCGACCATCTCGGCCTCGATCTCTCCGCCTTCCGCATGCTGGAAATCAGCAACGGCGGCTGGAAGCTGGTGAAGTAGAGGGGCCCACCCGGCCCGTCTGTCCGCCGGTCTTCCGCCATCGGTCCGCGGCCGCCGTCAGGGGTGGCCGCGGACGCCCCCACCCAAGACAAGCCGCCCGCCGGGGAGACGCATGGCGTCCGCCGGCAAGGCGCGGCACCCCCTTCCACACAGCGTGAGACGGCCTGCCGGTTTCCACTCGGCGCCGTCTCGAACCGCCCGCGGGGAGCGAGCGACATGTCCGATCTGCTGCAATTCCTGGTGTCCGGGGTCACGGTGGGCGCGGTCTATGCCCTCGTCGCCCTCGGCTTCACCATCATCTACAACGCTTCCGACGTGGTGAACTTTGCCCAGGGCGAGTTCGTGATGCTGGGTGGCATGATCAGCGTGGCCGGCGTCGCCGCCGGCCTGCCCTTGCCGCTCGCGGCGCTCATCGCCATCGCGCTCACGGCGGCCATCGGCGTGGCGCTGAACACCTTCGCCATCGAGCCGGCGCGCGGGGCGCCCGTGGTGTCGCTCATCATCATCACCATCGGCGCCTCCATCTTCATCCGGGGCGTCACCCAGATCGTGCTGGACAAGGGCACCCACCGGCTGCCCTCCTTCTCCGGCGACGACCCCATCCATGTGCTGGGCGCCACCGTGCTGCCCCAGAGCCTGTGGGTGGTGGCGGGGGCGGTGGCCATCTTCGTGGCGCTGTGGCTGTTCTTCACCCGCACGCTCACCGGCCGCGCGGTGCTCGCCACCTCCAACAACCGGCTGGCGGCGCAGCTCGTGGGCATCAACACGCGCTTCGTGATGACGCTCTCCTTCGCCCTCTCCGCCGCCATCGGCGCGCTGGCGGGCGTGCTCATCACCCCCATCCTGCCCACCAGCTTCGAGATCGGCATCTCGCTGGCGCTGAAGGGCTTCGCCGCCGCCATGCTGGGCGGCATGGGCAACCCCAAGGGCGCGCTGGCGGGCGGGCTGCTGCTCGGCCTCATGGAGGCGCTGACGGCGGGCTATATCTCCTCCCACTACAAGGATGCGGTGGCCTTCTTCGTCATCCTCGCCGTGCTGTTCGCCTTCCCGCGCGGCCTCTATGGCAGCAATCCGGTGGAGCGCGTGTGACCATGCGGCTCTCCCCGAAGCAGTCCACCCTGCTGGTGCTGGCGGTGCTGATGATCGCCAGTCCCTTCTTCTTCCCGTCGAACTATTACTACCGCGTGGGCTCGCTGGTCTTCGTCAATTCCATCGCGGTGGTGGGCATCGTCATCCTCACCGGCTATGCGGGGCAGATCAGCCTCGGCCATGCGGGCTTCCTCGGCATCGGCGGCTATGCCTGCGCGCTGCTGCCGGCGCATTTCGGCCTGCCGCCCGCGCTGGCGGTGGTGGCGGGGGCGGCGCTCTCCGGCGCCATCGCCTATGTGGTGGGTCGGCCCATCCTGAAGCTGAAGGGCTATTACCTCGCGGTGGCGACGCTCGGCTTCGGCGTGCTGGTGTCCATGGTGCTCGCCAATGAAGGCTGGCTCACCGGCGGGCCGGACGGCATCAAGGTGCCCGATCCCGGCCTGCGCGCGCTGCTGGAACAGGTGGGCATCGAACTCACCAACCCGCAATTCTGGTACGCCTTCTGCGGCCTCGTGCTGTTCATCGGCGCCTGGCTCGCCTTGAACCTGCGCGAAAGCCCCACCGGCCGCGCGCTCCGGGCGCTGCATGGCTCGGAGGTGGCGGCGCGCACGGCGGGCATCGATGTCGCGAAGGCGAAGTTGAATGCCTTCGTCATCTCCGCCGTCTACGCCTCCGTCGCCGGCTCCCTGCTGGCCCTGCAGAACCGGCTCATCACGCCGGATGTCGCGGGCTTCATGCACTCCATCGAGCTGGTCACCATGGCGGTGCTGGGCGGGGCGGGATCGGTGCTGGGCGGCATCTTCGGCGCGGCGCTGCTCACGCTGCTGCCGCAGGTGCTCACCGTGTTGCAGGATTACGAGCACGTGGTCCTCGGCCTCGTGATGATGCTGGTGATGATCTTCCTGCCGGCGGGGCTCATCCCCAGCGCCCGGCGCCTGCTGCGGGGGAGGGGGGAATGAGCCTTTTACAAGTGGAAGGCCTCGGCATCTCCTTCGGCGGAGTCACGGCGGTCAACGACGTGTCCTTTGGGCTGGAGACGGGCAAGATCGTCTCGGTCATCGGCCCCAACGGGGCGGGCAAGACCACGCTGTTCAACATGATCTCCGGCGTCTACCTGCCGAAATCCGGCCGGGTGCGCCTGGACGGCGAGGACGTGACCGGCCTGCGTCCGGACCTGCTGGCGGTGCGGGGCATGTCGCGCACCTTTCAGAACCTCCAGATCTTCCACGAGATGAGCGTTCTGGAGAACGTCATCGTCGGCTTCCACATGCACGAGCGCGGCCCGGTGCTCGCCGACCTGTTCGGCCTGCCGGGCTCGCGCCGGCGGGCACGGGCGGCGGCGGAGGGCGCGCGCGTCCTTCTGGAGCGGGTGGGGCTGGAACGGGCGGCCGAGCGCGAGGCCGGCGCCCTCTCCTATGGCGCGCTCAAGCGCCTGGAGATCGCCCGGGCGCTGGCCGCCCGTCCCCGCGTGCTGCTGCTCGATGAGCCGGCGGCGGGCTGCAACGCGGTGGAGACGGAGGAGATCGACCGCCTCATCTGCGAGGTGGCCAAGACCGGTGTCGCCATCCTGCTGGTGGAACACGACATGAAGCTGGTGATGCGCCTGTCCGACACCATCGTGGTGCTGGACCACGGCGAGAAGATCGCCGAGGGCGATCCCGCATTGGTCAGCCGCGATCCGAAGGTGATCGAGGCCTATCTCGGCGCCGGCACGACGGAGGCGCTCCATGCTCACGGTTGAGGGGCTGCGCTCGCGCTACGGGCGCATCGAGGTGCTGCACGGGGTGGACCTGTTCGTCGGCTCCGGCGAGATCGTCACCGTGGTGGGGGCGAACGGGGCGGGCAAGACGACGCTGCTGCGCTGCCTCTCCGGCGTGCAGCCGGTGTCGGGCGGCACCATCACCTTCCGCGGCGAGGCGCTCACCCAGGTGCCCGCCTATCGCCGGGTGGCGCGCGGGCTGGCGCAATCGCCGGAGGGGCGGCAGATCTTCACCAATCTCAGCGTGGAGGAAAACCTGCGGCTCGGCGCCTTCGTCTTCGCCGACGAGCGGGTGGAGCGCGACATGGCGGACGCCTTCGCCATGTTCCCCATCCTGAAGGAGAAGCGCAACCAGCTCGCCGGCGGCCTATCCGGCGGGCAGCAGCAGATGCTGGCCATCGCCCGCGCCCTCATGGGCCGGCCGGCCTGCCTGTTGCTGGACGAGCCCTCCATGGGCCTCGCGCCCATCCTCGTGGCGCAGATCTTCGAGGTGGTGAAGGGGCTGAAGGCGCTGGACGTGACCGTGCTGCTGGTGGAGCAGAACGCCTTCGGGGCGCTGTCCGTGGCCGACCGGGGCTATGTGATGGAAACCGGCCGGGTCACCATGGTCGGCCCGGCGGCGGAGCTGATCGCCGACCCGCGCGTGCGCGAGGCGTATCTGGGCATCTGAGGCGGCCGCCCCGGAAGGGGCGACCGGCTTTCAGCGTCTCAATGGCCGCTGCCGGCTTCCGGTGCCGGCGGCGCCGCCACCTTGGGCCGGGCGCCGGGGCGCAGCTTTTCGCGGATGCCCTGGAACAGCACGTAAAGCGGCGGGATGACGAAGATGCCGAGGAAGGAGGCGGCGATCATGCCGCCGAACACCGGCGTACCCACATTCTGCCGCGCCATCTGCGCCGCGCCGGTGGCGACCACCAGCGGGAACAGGCCGAGGATGAAGGCCAGCGACGTCATCATCACCGGACGGAACCTGAGGCGAGAGCCCTCGGTGGCGGCGGTGAGCAGGTCCTCGCCATGCTCGCGCCGCTCCTTGGCGAACTCGACGATGAGGATGCCGTTCTTCGCCGCGAGGCCGATGAGCACGATCATGCCGATCTGGCCGTAGAGGTCGAGGGTGAGCTGCCCGATGACGATGGCCGCATAGGCGCCGAGCATGCCCACCGTGACGGAGAGCAGCACCGGCACCGGGATGGACCAGCTTTCATAGAGGGCCACCAGGAACAGGAAGGCGAACAGCACGGCGAAGGCGAGGATGATGCCGGTCTTGCCCTCCGCCCTCTTCTCCTGGAACGAGGTGTCGGTCCACGCGCCGGAGAAGCCCTGCGGCAGGGTCTTGGCCGCAACCGCATCCATGGCGGCCAGCGCCTGGCCGGAGGAGACGCCGGGCGCCGGATTGCCCTGCACCGTCACCGCGCGCTTGTTGTTGTAGCGGATGAGCGCCGGCGGGCCGACCTCCACCCGCACCTCCACGATGGAGCGCAGCGGGATCATCTCGCCTTTGTTGTTGCGCACATGGATGCGGTAGATGTCCTCCACATCCTTGCGGTCCTCGCCCTCCGCCTGCACCTGCACCTGCCAGGTGCGGCCGTAGAGGTTCATGTCGTTCACATAGAGGCCGCCCAGCGAGGTCTGCAGCGCGGTGAACACGCTGTCGAGCGGCACGCCCAGCACCTGCGCCTTGTCGCGGTCGATGTCGAGCTGGAGCGAGGGGTTGGTGGCGGAATAGGTGGAGAACACCCGCGTCAGCTCGGGGTCCTGGTTGGCGGCGATCAGGAGGCCGCGCAGCACCTGCGCCAGCACCTTGGGATCGCCGGCTCTGAGATCCTGCAGCACGAAGGAGAAGCCGCCGCCGGTGCCGAGGCCGACGATGGGCGGCGGGCCGAGCGGCACCACCGTGCCGCCGGGGATCATGCGCATCTTCTCGCCGAGGCGCGCGATCACCGCGTTGGCGCTCTCGTCCTTGCCCTTGCGCTCCTCGAACGGCTTCATGGTGACGACGATGAAGGCGGCGTTGGGCTGGGAATAGTTGTCAATGAAGTTGAGGCCGATGACGGAGGTGTAGTCCTCCACCGTGTGCTCTTCCTTCAGGAGCGCCTCGGCCTTGCGGATCACCTCCGTGGTGCGGCCCACCGAGGCGCCGCCGGGCAGTTGCACGACGACGAAGAAGGCGCCCTGGTCGTCCTCCGGCAGGAAGCCCGTGGGGGTGAGCTTCGACAAGGCGAAGATGCCGCCCGAGGCGACGAACACGCAGACGAGGCCGATGAGCGAGAAGCGCACCAGCCGCGCCACCGCCGAGCCGTAGGCGTCGCGCACCTTGTCGATGCCGCGCATGACGTAGCCGATGGGCCCCTTCTTCGGCCCGTGGGAGGGCTTCAAAAGGATGCCGCAAAGGGCCGGCGAGAGGGTGAGCGCGTTGATGGCCGAGAGGAACATGGCCACCGCCACCGTGATGGCGAACTGGCGGAACAACTCGCCGGAGATGCCGGGGATGAAGGCCACCGGCACGAACACGGAGAGCAGAACCAGGGTGATGGCGATGATGGGGGCGGTTATTTCCGCCATGGCCTTCTTGGTGGCGTCGGCGGGGGAGAGCTCGGGATGCTCCTCCATCACGCGCTCGACATTCTCCACCACCACGATGGCGTCATCCACCACGATGCCAATGGCAAGCACGATGGCGAGCAGCGACACGGTGTTGGCGGAATAGCCGATGGCGTTCAGCACGATGAAGGTGCCGATGAGGCTCACCGGCACCGCCAGCGTGGGGATGAGGGTGGCGCGGAAGGAGCCGAGGAAGAGATAGACCACCAGCACCACGAGGATGAACGCCTCGATCAGCGTCTTCTGCACCTCGTGCATGGTGTCGGTGACGAACACGGTGGGGTCGTAAGTGACCTTCCAGGCGAGGTCCTCGGGGAAGGCCTTCGCCAGCTCGTCCATGCGGGCGCGGATGGCGTTGATGGTGGTGATGGCGTTGGCGCCGGGCGACTGGTAGAGCGCCAGCACCGCCGACGGGCCGCCATTGAACAGGGTCTCGCGGTCGAGGTTCGCGGCACCCATTTCGAGGCGCGCCACGTCGCCGAGGCGCAGCACCGAGCCGTCCGCATTGGTGCGCAGGACGATGTTCTCGAACTCCGCGACGCTGGAAAGCCGCCCTTTGGTGCGCAGGTTCAGCTGCAATTGCTGGTCGTCGGACACCGGGCGGGCGCCGAGGCGGCCCACCGCAGCCTGGATGTTCTGCGAGCTGATGGCCTTGACCACGTCTTCCGCGGTGAGGCCGAGGCCGGTGAGGCGGTCGGTCTTCACCCAGGCGCGCATGGCATAGTCCTGCGGACCCCACAGGCCCGCATCGCCCACGCCGGGAATGCTCTTCAATTCGTCGAGGATGTTGATGGTGACGTAATTGGAGATGTAGAGCGGGTCCCAGGTCTTCTTGGGCGAATAGATCGCCAGCACGCCGAGCAGCGCGGACGACTTCTTCTTCACCGTCACGCCCTGGCGCTTCACGTCCTCCGGCAGCTTGGAGAGCGCGACCTGCACCCGGTTGTTCATGTTGACGGTGTTGATGTCCGGGTCGGTGCCCAGCTCGAACGAGCCGGTGAGGGTGTAGGACCCGTCATCGCCGGACACGCTCTTCATGTAGATGAGCTTGTCGACGCCCACCACCTGCGCCTCGATGGGCTGGGCGACGGTGGAATCCACCACCTCGGCGGAGGCGCCGGGATAGAAGGTGGTCACCGACACCTGCGGCGGGATGATGTCGGGATATTGCGACACCGGGATCGCGAAGAGCGAGAGCAGGCCCGCGATCACCGTGACGATGGCGATGACGATGGCGAGCCGCGGGCGGTCGACGAAGACGGAGGAGAGCATCGCCTCAGCCCTTCACGCCGAGGACGGGGGTCGCGCGCACGGGGGCGTTGGGCCTCAGCGCCTCGAACCCGTCCACGATCACCGGCTCGCCGGGCTTGATGCCGTCCACGATGATGTTGCTGCCGACGTTTCCGCCCGGCTTCACCCGCCGTACCACCGCCTTGCCGTCCTCCACCACGAAGACGTAGACGCCGGCCTGGTCGGCGATGAGCGCCGCCTGCGGGACGACGACACGTTCCTCCGGCTTGCCGGACTTCAGCTCCACCCGCACCAGTTGGCCGTCCACCAGCTGGCCCTTGGGGTTGGGCACGTCCGCGCGCATGATGATGGTGTCCGTGGTGCGGCTCACCGACACGTCGATGAAGTTGATGCGCCCCACCTCGCCATAGATGCTGCCGTCGGGAAACTTGATGCGGACCTCGACGTTGGAGAGGTCCACCTTCCCCTCGTCCTTCTGCGCTTCCTGATAGTCGCGCTGGCTCACCGGGAAGGTGACGTACATGGGGTTCTGGCTCACCACCGTGGCGAGCGGGCCGCTCTCCGGGCCGATGATGTGGCCGCGGGTGAAGGCGGTGCGGCCGATGCGGCCGGCGATGGGGGAGACGATGTCGGTATAGCCGAGATTGATCTTCGCCGTGTTCAGCGCCGCCTCGGCGGTGAGCAGCGCGCCCTTGGCGGATTCCTCGTTGGCCACCGCCTGGTCGCGGGCGACCACGGTGCCGGCATTCTTGGTGAGCAGTTCCTCGGCGCGCTCGCGCTGGATCTTGGCGAGGGTCAGGGCCGCCTTGGCCCGCTCCACGTCGCCTTCCGCCTGCTGCACGTCGGCCTGGAAGGGCGGCTTCTCGATGCGGTAGAGGGGCTGGCCCTCCTTCACCATCTCGCCTTCCTTGAACAGCACGGCCTCCAGCATGGCCTTCACCCGGGCGCGGATGTCCACCCGCTCAGGCGCTTCCACGCGGCCGACGAATTCCATGGCGTCGGCGATCGGCTTGAGTTCAGCCGCCGCCACGCCCACGGGGATCGGCCCCTGCTGGGCGCCGGCCGGCGTCGCGCAGAGCAGCAGCGCAGCGGCCCACAGGACGGGACCAACGGATTTGAAATGCGCCGGCTTCGGACGAGCGATGATGCTCATGGCTGTTCCCCCTGATCGGCCCGTCGATGCCGCCCGGCGGCTTCGCCCGATGCCCCGCAAACTGGATCCGCAACGCTGATCTGAGCCCCTGCAGCGCCGCGTTCGCGCACACTAGCACCCCGGCCGCGTCCAGCAACGCCCCGATCTCGCCCCTGCGCTTGGCACAGCGGGCGCGATCGGCCAATTGCCTTTTGGCGCCATCCGGGGCGCGCTGCCGTCGCCTCAGGCGACGTTGAGCGGGAACGGCACCACTTGCGCGCCTTCGCCCCGCGGCAGGCTCGGGGAGGCATCCGCCACCGCCAGCACCTGGCGTACCTCGTCCACCACGGACGCCGCCTCGGGGGCGATCTCCATGTTGGCGAGCAGCCGGTCGAGCAGAGCGAGGAGGCGCGAGCGCTCCTGCGGCGTCTTCAGCAGCGCCGGCAGGGTGGCGATGGCCTCCGCCTCGTTGCGGTCCACGATGATGGACTGGCGGCGGATGATGCCTTGCGCGACATCGGAGGGCAGGGCCAGAAGCCCCAGCTCGTAGCCCACCAGCTCGCGGATCTGCTTCAGGGTGGAGAGCCGGCGCTCGTTGCCGCCGCGCTTGAAGCCGATGAGGGCCACGCGCACGCCGGCATCGGTGAAGCCGCCCTCGCGGATGGCGGCGAGCGCCGCCTCCACTTCGGCTGGCGGCTGCTCCACCAGGGCAGCGGCGGTGGCCGGCGCGGTGAGGTCCGGGTCCAGCATGGCGAAGGTGCCGTAGAGGCGGAAGAATTCGGTCTCCACCGTCGCGTCGCGCAGGCGGCGGTAGAGGTCCCAGCCGGCGGTGATGGCGGTGGCGGCGAACCGCTCGCCGGCCACATGCACGCCTTTCTCGTCCCGCGGCGTGCGCTGGCCGCGGGCGAATTCGGCCAGCGGCGCCATGGCCTTGAGCCACGGATTGAGATCGGACAGACCCCAGCGCACCGCGCGCAGCGGATGCACCGCGCGCACCACGCGGCCCATCTCGGGCGTCACCACGGCGGCAATCGCGGGATGGACGAAGGTCTCGTAGAGGCGCGAATTGGTCTGCGAGACGTTGGCCACCACCTCGAACGGGATCTCGTCGTTGCGGTTATACTTCTGCAGCACCGCGAGATCCTCCACCCGGCGCTCGGTGAGGGTCACGTCATACTTCACCTCGGGGCCGGAGCGGTCCTCCTCGATGGTCATGCCGTAGAGGCCGGGGGGCAGCGCCTCCACATAGTCGAGCAGGTCCACGATCTGCGCGTGCTCGCGCCGGGCGATGGCGCCGGAGACGAAGATGCCGAGATGTCCCACCGTGTCGTGCATGAGGCCGACGATGACCTGCCCGGCATCCTTCAGCGCCTGCGTGGTCGGGTAGAGGTCCGCCACCCAGTTGATGGCCTGCTGGGGCGGGGTGATGTTGTCGCCCAGCGAGGCGAAGACGATGATGGGCGAGCGCACGGCCTTGAGGTCGAAGGTCTTGCCCGGCGCCCATTCCGCCTTGCCGGCGGCGAGCCTGTTGCCGACGAACAGGTTTTCCACGATCCACCGGATCTCTTCCCGGTTCATCAGGAAGTAGCCGCCCCACCAGCGCTCGAATTCCAGGAAGCGCGGCGGCTCGGTGTCGATCTTGGAATAGAGCGAATAGTATTTGGTGAAATAGGTGTTGGCCGGGTTCAGATACTCGAAATTGTCCACGAGATAGGCGCCGTCGAAGACGCCGCCGCCGAGGTCCGAGGCGAGCGAGGCGGTCCACGCCCCGCCCAGCACGCCGCCGGCATAGCGCATGGGGTTCTCGGCGTCGTTGCCGGCCCAGTAGGACATGGGCGCGCCGTTCACGACGATGGGGCCCACATTGTCCGGGTCCAGCGCCGCGACCAGCATGGCGGCCCAGCCGCCCTGGCAATTGCCCATCACCACCGGCCGCTCGTGGGTGGGATGGCGCTCGCGCACGAGGCGCACGAACTCGGATTCCGCCAGCGACACGTCCGCCAGCGTCTGCCCCGGCACCGGCTCGGGGAAGAAGATGACCATGTAGACGGCATGCCCCGCCTTCAGCGCGAAGCCGACCTCGGAATCCTTCTTGAAGCCGCCGATGCCCGGCCCGTGCCCGGCGCGCGGATCGATGATGAGGAAGGCGCGCTTTTCCGGGTCCAGCGTCACGCCGTCCGGCGGCAGGATGCGCACGAGGGCATAGTTGCAGGGCCGCGCGAAGGTGCGGGCGTCGGCCACCATCTCATAGTCGAAGGCGAGCAGCGGCGGCTTGCCGGCCTTCTCGTGCGCGATCCAGTTGTTGCCGCGCTGGCGCATGGTGTCCCAGAAGATCAGCGAGCGCTGGGCCGCGTCGAAAGCGTAGGACACGCTGTCGCGCCACGCCTCGGCCGGCGTCTGCGGGCGACCCGCCCCGGCGAAGGCGGAGGCCGCTTCGCGCATGGCCGCGCCATAGGCCGAGACCGCCTCGCCGATGCGCAGGCGGTAGATCTCCGCCACCCGGCCGTAGACCTTCATCATGTCCATGGGATGCATGGGGGCCTCCTCAGGCCGAAGGAACCTGAACTTGCGTGTGGGAGAGGACCTGGCGCATCTCGCGGACGATGGTCCATTCCTCGTCGGTGGGGATCACATAGGCCTGTGGGCCGGTGCCGCGGGTGATGCGGGTGGCGCCGGCGCGGTTGGCCTCCGGGTCCAGCTCGAAGCCGGCCCAGGCGGCGGCGCGGATCACCTCGGCGCGGGTCTCGGCGTCGTTCTCGCCGATGCCGGCGGTGAAGACGAGGGCGTCGATGCCCCGCAGCGCCGCCACCAGCGAGCCGAACTCGCGGTTGATGCGGTAGACGAACAGGTCGATGGCCCGCCGCGCGCCCGCGTCCGTCTCGCAGCGCTCGCGCAGCACGCGCATGTCGTTGGAGAGGCCGGAGACGCCGATGAGGCCGCACTTGGTATAGAGGAAGTGCTCCGCCTCCTCCGCGCTCATGCCCATCTCGCGCTGGAGATAGAAGACCACGCCGGGATCGATGGAGCCGCTGCGCGTGCCCATCACCAGCCCGTCGAGGGCCGAGAAGCCCATGGTGGTGGCGATGGAGCGCGCGGCATCATAGGCGCACAGGCTCGCCCCGTTGCCGAGATGCGCCGCCACCACCCGCCCCTTGGCGAGGCGCGGGTCGACCTTGGGGAACTGGGTGGCAAGATAGGCGTAGGACAGGCCGTGGAAGCCGTAGCGTTTCACCCCCGCATCGGTCATCGACTGGGGAATGGCGAACATCTGCGCCAGTTCCGGCTGGGTGCGGTGGAAGGCGGTGTCGAAGGCCGCCACCTGCGGCAGGCCCGGCACGCGGCGGGCGATGATGCGGATGGGCTCCAGGCTCTTCGGCTGGTGCAAAGGCGCGAGCGGGGAGAGGGTATCCAGCTCGTTGATGATGGCGGGCGTCAGCTCCACCGCATGGGTATAATGCGGGCCGCCATGCACCACGCGGTGGCCGACGGCGGCGAGCTGGTGGCCGCCCCGGTGGGCGCCGAGCCAGTCGGAGAGATAGGCCAGCGCCTCCTCGAAGCCGAACGCCGTCTGGCCGGCCCAGCGCTGCTCCCCGGCGGTCGCGCCGTCGTGGTCCTTCACCTTGAAGTGCGGATCGGTGCCCAGCCCCTCGAACAGGCCGCGATAGATGCGGTTGGGCACGTCCGCCCCATCGTCCAGGAACACCTGGAACTTGAGGCTGGAGGAACCGGCATTCAGGACGAGCTGTACCTTTGCCATGTTCAGACCTCCAGCGCCTTGGCCGCCGCGCGGGCCGTGGCCTGCTGGGCGGCGGCGAGCAGCGCCGCCACCGCGCAGGAGGCGAGGCGCGTGGGCGCGGAATCCGCCCGGCTGGTGAGGATGATGGGCACCCGCGCCCCCACCACGATGCCCGCCGCATCGGCGCCGGCGAGGAAGGACAGGCTCTTCGCCAGCATGTTGCCGGCTTCGAGGTCCGGCACCACCAGCACGTTGGCCCGCCCGGCCACCGGCGAGGAAATGTGCTTGATGGCTGCCGAGCCGAGGTCGATGGCATTGTCCAGCGCCAGCGGCCCGTCGACGATGGCGCCGGTGATCTGGCCGCGATCGGCCATCTTGCACAGGGCCGCCGCCTCGATGGTGGAAGGCACGGCGGGGTTCACCGTCTCCATGGCGGAGAGGATGGCCACCCGCACCTCGGGGAAGGAGAGCGCGTGCGCCAGCTCGATGGCGTTCTGCACGATGTGCGCCTTGTCCTCCAGCGAGGGGGCGATGTTGATGGCGGCGTCCGTGATGATGAGCGCGTCGGGATGGCTCGGCACGTCCATGACGAAGCAGTGGCTGATGCGCCGCGCGGTGCGCAGGCCGGTGTCGCGGGCGACCACCGCGCTCATCAGCTCGTCGGTGTGGAGGCTGCCCTTCATGAGGGCGTCGGCCTCGCCGCAGCGGACCAGCGCCACCGCCTTCTCCGCCGCCTCATGGCTGTGCGCCGCCGCCACCTGCCGCACCTTGGAAATGTCGAGCTGGCCGGCCGCCGCGGCCGCCGCGATCTTGGCCGGCGGGCCGACGAGGATGGGCTCGATCAGCCCGAGGTCGGCCGCCTCCAGCGCGGCACGCAGGGAAACGTCGTCGCAGGGGTGGGCCACCGCCACCTTGAGCCGGGGCAGCGCCTGCGCCGCGGAGATCAGGCGATCATACTTGGCGTGTCGATTGTGCTGGGTGTCTTGAGCCGCCGCTGCGGCCAAATGAGCGGTCATGTGCGCTCTCCCTCGTGCCGCCGCACGGGCCGGCCGGGCGGCTGGGTCTCCTGGCGGATGCTCGCCTCAAGCTGTCGGCCCGCAGCCTCCCGCCTTCCATGATGCAGATCAAGGGGCGTGTGCTCGCACCTGCGGAATGGTATCCGGATGGTGCAGAAATGGGTGGCGTCGGTGACGCGATGCCGTTCAGCGGTGCCGGGAAAAAATCCGGCCGGGCGCCTGCGGGGAAGCGGCAGCCCGGCCGGCGCTTCCCGGGAGGTCTCGGTTGAGCGCGTGGCCATGGTCCACGGAAGCCACGGGCGCCGCATCCCCAAAATGGAGGAGGCCGCGCGGCAACCTCACGGCTCGAAGGCGAACACCTTCTTCCAGTCGTCCTTCATGGAGATGACGGACCAGCCGCGCGCCTTCGCCTCGTCATAGAGCTTCTGCGTGAAGGTGCCGACCTCGGAGTATGGCAGGCCCTGTGCCGGGCCATAGGCGAATTCGCGCTTCCCGTCGTCGTGCAGCACCAGGGCGGCGAAGCGCAAACCCTTTCCGGCCTTGGTATATTCCAGCATCTGCCGGTCGCCGGTGGAGTTGCCGAAGGCGGCAATGGGGCGCTTGCCGATGACGAGGTGGATGCCCTCCGGCTTGCCGCCGAACAGGTCCTCGAACAGAACGGCCGGCTCCAGCCGCAGCACCGGGCGACCGGAGGCGTCGTAGCCGAAGCGCACCGCATCCGGCGTGCCCACCACCTGCTCGGGCGGGATGCCGTAGAGCTTCTCGGAATAGGCGCGCACGAAATCCTGCCCGCCGCCGGTGACGATATAGGTGCGGAAGCCGTTGGCGCGCAGCAGTTCCAGCACCTCCCTCATGGGCTGGTAGACGAGATCGGTGTGCGGGCGGTTCAGCACCGGATTGCGAGCGGTGGCCATCCAGTCCTGCACGGCGGCGCGGAACTCCTCCACCGTGAGGGATTCCAGCGTCAGCATGATGATTTTCATGAAATCGGCGGAGGAGAGCTTGCCCAGTGCTTCTTCCCTGGCCTTCTCGTCACCGGAAATGGCCGTGCGGAACGGCTCCTCGGTCTTCAAGGCCGGATTCGCCTGGGCCATCGCGCGCACCCGGGCGGCGGCGAAGGCGACCTCGGTATAGACCGGCTGCTCCACCCAGAGCGTGCCGTCCTGGTCGAAGGTGGCGATGCGGTCGGCGGGGGGCACGAAATCCGGCCCGCCGGGGGTTGTGGTGGCCTTCACGAAATCGAGGAGGCCGCTCTTGGTCGCCCCCGCATTCCAGGAGGGGAGGGGATCGACCGCCTGAGCATGGGCGGGGAGGGACAACCCGACGCAGAGAAGGCCGGCGGCGAGGACAGCGGCGCGAGCGAGCGGCCGCAGGCCGGCGGAAAATCTCAACGACACCATGGATCAAGCCCCCTCGCGCCCTGACGCTGCGCCCCGCATGTTGCCCGATTCTGCGACGCCTGCGCGACGGCTTCAAGCACCGGCCTCTCGTGAAGGGCACCACTCTCGCGTCCCGGACACATGCAGCGTCAGCGGAATGTGAGCCGGGACCCAGTGCACGGGTCCGCCGAAGGCGCTTCTTGACCTCGGCGCTCTCGGGCTTTGCCCCGCTGCGCGGGACCTCTTGCGCTGGACCCCGGATCGGCGCTCCGGCTTTCGCCGTCGCTTGTCCGGGGAACATCCCCGCACAGCGAATAACTGACGTTCCGCAAACGTCCCTCTTGGCGAGCGGCCCGGGTTGCGCGTAGATGGCGGTGCGGGGTCGGGCCACGTCGTTCCGGAATGGGCATGACGGGCACCGGTCGGTCATTTCTCGTGAGGGGGCCGGTCGAACGATCTGCGGGCAGGAGCTGCTCTTTGGAGCTATCCCGCCGCATCGCACGCCTCGCCTCCCGCAACGGTGCTGCGCACCGAGGGAGCGGTCCATGGACCTTCGCCGTCGTCTCCTCACCATCCGCCACAACCGCGCGCCCTTGCCCACGCGCTTCGGCCTCGCGCTCGCGCTCATGGCCAGCGTGCTCACGGCCGGCGCGGTCCCCGGCACGCCCGCTTTCGCCCAGCAGGCGCGCCCGCAGGCGCCCGCCGCCCAGCCCGCGCCCATCCAGCCGGCCGCCCCGCTGCCGCCGCGCGCGGCGAGCCAGAAGACCTTCCAGCGGCAGGATCTCATCGCCGGCGCCCGGCGCTACGAGCGGCTGCTGCGTCGCGAGGCGACCGCCCCCACCGGCCCCCTGGACAAGGCCCGGCGCGATGCCGCCCAGGCCTTCCAGCGCAATGATGCCCGCGCCGCCGCCGAGCTTTATGCCGGCCTCGCGCTGGTGCAGGCGCAGGATCCGGGCATCTGGATGCGCCTCGCCCGCTCGCTCGCCGCCATCAAGCCCACCGACGACGAGGACGCCTCCACCTTCATCGACAATGCGCTGGCCGCCGCCTTCATCGCCTATCGCCGCGCCACGACGCGGGCGGAGGAGGGGGAGGCGCTCTCCTTCATCGGCCACGTCTATGCCGACCGGCGCCTGTGGCAGCCGGCCATCGACACCATGAAGCTGGCGCTGGAGCTGCGCGACACCCCCGCCGACCGCAGCTTCTACGACAAGCTGAAGGAGGAGCACGGCTTCCGGCTGGTTGACTATTCGGTGGAATCCGATGCCGCGTCGCCGCGCGCCTGCGTGCAATTCTCCGACGACATCGCGCCGGGCACCGATTTCGCCGCCTTCGTTCAGGTGGGCGGCATGGACAAGCCGGCCATCACCGGCGAGGCGCGGCAGATCTGCGTGGAAGGCCTCAAGCACGGCTCCCGCTACACCATCGCGGTGCGGCCGGGCGTGCCCGCGGCCAATGGCGAGAAGCTGAAGAAGGCCACCGAACTCTCCATCTATGTGCGCGACCGCCAGCCCTCGGCCCATTTCTCCGGCCGCAACTATGTGCTGCCTCGCACCGGGCAGAAGGGCATTCCTGTCACCTCGGTCAATTCGCGCGAGCTGAAGATCAAGGTGCTGCGCATCGGCGACCGGGGCCTCGTGCCCACCGCCATCCAGGGCGAGTTCCGCCAGGGCCTCGACGGCTATGTGCGCCAGCGCCTCGCCGAGGGCGCGGGCATAGAGGTGTTCTCCGGCACGCTGGAGGTGGACGGCGCGCTCAATGCCGATGTGGTCACCGCCATCCCCGTCAACGAGGCGGTGGGCAAGCTTGAGGCCGGCGTCTACGCCATGACCGCCGAGCCGCGCGAGACCTCGGGCGATGACGATTACGGCAGCCTCGCCACCCAGTGGTTCATCGTCTCCGACCTCGGCATGACCGCGCTCGCCGCGCCGGACGGCGTGCATGTGCTGGTGCGGTCGCTGGGCAGCGCCGAGTCGGTGGCCGGGGCGGACGTGACGCTGGTCGCCCGCTCCAACGAGGTGCTGGGCACGGCGAAGACCGACGCCAACGGCTATGCCCGCTTCGATGCCGGCCTCTCCCGCGGCCCCGCCGGCATGGGGCCGGAGGTGGTGACGGCGCGTGCCGCCAATGGCGACTACGCCTTCCTCTCCATGAAGGAGAATGCCTTCGACCTCACGGACCGGGGCGTTTCCGGCCGCGAGGCGCCGGGCGCGCTGGATGCCTTCCTCGCCACCGAGCGCGGCGTCTACCGCTCCGGCGAGACCGTGCATGTCACCGTCCTGCTGCGCGACGCGGCGGGCAATGCGGCGCCGAACGTGCCGTTGACCGTGCAACTGGTGCGCCCGGACGGCGTCGCCGACCGCCGCGTGGTGGTGCAGGACCAGGGCGCGGGCGGGCGTACGCTCGATCTTCCCATCCTCAAGGGCGCCATGACCGGCACCTGGCGGGCCAAGGCGCTCACCGACCTCAAGGCCCCTTCCATCGGCGAGGTGACGTTCCTGGTCGAGGATTATGTGCCCGACCGGGTGGAGTTCGACCTCTCCTCGCGGGAACCGCGCCTGCCGCGCGACAAGGCGGTGGAGGTGCTGGTGGACGGCCGCTTCCTGTTCGGTGCCCCCGCCTCCGGCCTCGACGTGGAGGCGGAAACCGAGCTGCGCGCCGCCGCCAACCGGCCCGGCTTTGCCGGCTATGCCTTCGGCAATGCGCAGGACGAGGTGCTGGCCGAGCGCCAGCCCACGGCCGACGCCCCCGTTACCGACGCCCGCGGCCGCGCCACCATCCGCCTGCTGGCGGGCCAGCTGCCCAAGACCGCCCGGCCGCTGGAGATGGAGGCCTTCGTGCGCCTCGTGGAGGCCGGCGGCCGCGCCGTCCAGCGCACCATCGTGCTCCCGCTCGCGCCGGCCGGCAGCCAGATCGGCGTGAAGCCGCTCTTCGCCGATCGCGTCCGCGAGGGCGAGACGGCGAATTTCGACGTGGTGGTGGCCGGCGTGGACGACAAGCTGCTCGCCTCGCCCGGCCTCACCTGGAAGCTCTCGCGCATCGAGACGCGCTACCAATGGTACCGCGTGAGCGGCTCGTGGGACTATGAGCCTGTGAAGACCGTGACCCGCGTCGGTGAAGGCGTCATCGCCACCACCGCCGACGGCCCGGCCCGCCTCTCCGTGCCCACCCAATATGGTCGCTACCGCCTCGACCTCACCGGCGACGGCCTGCCGCTCACCTCCGTGACCTTCGAGGCCGGCTTCGGCGGCGATGGCAATGCCGACACGCCGGACCGCCTGGAACTCACCCTCGACAAGCAGGCCTATGCCGCCGGCGACACGCTGGAAGCCACACTCACCGCTCGCACGGCCGGCACCGCCACGGTGATGGTGGTGAATGACGGCGTGCGCGCCCAGCAGGTGCTGCAGGTGCAGCCCGGCGCCGCCAAGGTGAGCTTCAAGGTGGATGGAAATTGGGGGCCGGGGGCCTATGTGGTCGCCTTCCTCCACCGCCCGCTGGACGTTCAGGCGAGCCGCATGCCCGGCCGCGCCATGGGCCTCTCCTGGTTCTCGGTGGACAAGGCGGCGCGCACCCTGAAGGTGGAGCTGTCGCCGCCCGCCGAGATGCGCCCCAACACGACGCTCGCCATCCCGGTGAAGGTGTCGAACCTCCCCGCCGGCGAGAAAGCCTATGTGACGGTGGCGGCGGTGGATGTGGGCATCCTCAACCTCACCGGCTACAAGCCGCCCGCGCCGGACACCGTGGTGTACGGCCAGCGCCGGCTCGCCGCGGACATCCGCGATTTCTACGGCGCGCTCATCGACGGCATGCAGGGCGCCGCCGGCCGGCTGCGCTCCGGCGGCGACGGCGGCGAGGGGCTGATGATGGCGAGCCCGCCGCAGGGACCGCCCGTGGCGCTGTTCTCCGGCCTCGTGGAAGTGGGGGCGGACGGCACCGCCACCGTCTCCTTCCCAGTGCCCGCCTTCGACGGCACGCTCCGGGTGATGGCCATCGCCTGGAGCCAGAACCGCCTCGGCCATGCTTCGGCCGACGTGATTGTGCGCGACAAGGTGGTGATGCTCGCCACGCTTCCGCGCTTCCTCGCCTCCGGCGACCGCTCCAGCGTCAATCTGGACCTGACCAATGTGGAAGGCCCGGCCGGCGAGTACCGGCTGGAGGTGACCGCCACCGGCGCCGCCGCTGTCACCGGTACCATGCCGCCCGTCACCCTCGCCCAGAAGCAGCGCCAGTCGGTGCGGCTCGCGCTGGAGGGCCGGGGCGTCGGCCCGGCCACGCTCACGGCGCGGCTGACGGGGCAGGGCATCGACATCACCCGCTCGTTCCAGATGCAGGTGCGCCCGGCCTATCCGGACATCGAGCGGCGCACGGTGCGCAACCTCGCCCCCGGCGAGAGCATCAGCGTGTCGCGCGATCTCCTCGCCGACCTGCTGCCGGGCACCGGCAGCGTGGCGGTGAGCGTGTCGCCTTCCAGCGCCATCGACGTGCCGGCGTTGCTTGCGGCCCTCGACCGCTACCCCTATGGCTGCACCGAGCAGGTGACGAGCCGCGCGCTGCCGCTCCTCTCCTACAACGAGCTGTCCGTGCTGGTGGGTCGCGCGGCCGATCCCGAGGCCGACCAGCGCATCCGCGACGCCATCGTCCGGGTGTTCTCGCGGCAGGGGTCGGACGGTTCGTTCGGCCTGTGGTCGGCGGGCGGCAACGACACCTGGCTCGACGCCTATGTGGTGGATTTCCTCACCCGGGCGAAGGAGAAGGGCTTCGCCGTTCCCGACCAGGCCTTCTCGCTGGCGCTGGACCGGCTGCGCAACGTGGTGAACCTCGCGGGGGCCGACATGCGCTCCGCCAGCGAGGGCCTCGCCTATGCCCTCTACGTGCTCGCCCGCAACGGCCGCGCGCCCTTGGGCGACCTGCGCTACATCGCCGACACGCGGCTGAAGGACCTCGCCTCTCCGCTCGCCCGCGGGCAGGTGGGCGCGGCCCTCGCGCTGCTCGGCGACCGCACCCGCGCGGAACGGGCCTTCAACGTGGCGCTGGAGGGCATCCCCGCCAGCGCCACCGCGCCGGAGATCGGCCGTTCGGATTTCGGCTCGGTGCTGCGCGACGCCGCCGCCTTGACCGTGCTCGCCCGCGAGGCGGGGCTGGACAAGGTCGCCGCCGTGGCGCTTGCCCGCGTGGATGCGGCGCGGGTGCGCACGGAACGCACGTCCACGCAGGAGAATGCGTGGATGCTGCTGGCCGCCCGCACGCTGGCCGCCAGCGCCGCCAACATGACGCTGGAGGTGGATGGCGGCCTCGTGCGCGGCCCGTTCGGCAGCAAGCTCTCGCGCGCCGATCTGGAGCGCGGGCCGCTCACCCTGCGCAATGCCGGAACCGAGGCGGTGAAGGTGGTGGTGGGCGTCAACGGCGCGCCGGTGGCGCCCGAGCCGCCCATCTCCAAGGGCTTCTCGCTGGACCGCAAGTATTTCACCCTCGACGGCAAGCCGGCGGACCCCGCCAAGGCGGTGCAGAACCAGCGCTTCGCCGTGGTGCTCACCTTCTCCGAGGAGAAAAGCGCGCTGGCCGACGTGCTGCTGGTGGACTTCCTGCCGGCCGGCTTCGAGATCGAGAACCCCAACCTCATCAAGGGCGGTGACGGCGGCTTCACCTGGCTCGACGAGACCAGCGAGGCCGGCCATGTGGAGTTCCGCGACGACCGCTTCGTCGCCTCGGTGACGCGGGAGGAGGGCGATGCGCCCTTCGTCGTCGCCTACACGGTGCGGGCGGTTTCGCCCGGCCGCTATGCCCACCCGCCGGCCATGGTGGAGGACATGTACCGCCCTGACCGCTTCGCCCGCACGGCGGCCGGCAGCATGGAGGTCGCGCCGGCCCGATGAGCGAGATGCCCGCGCCCCTCCCGCCTCCTGTCCCCCGGCGCCGCTGGCGCTGGATGGCGGGCGCGGCGGGGCTCGGCCTCGTGCTGGCGCTCTCGGCCGGCGCTGTGGGGCTCGCCATCATCCGCGCCGATGCCCCACCGCCCCCCGAGCCCAAGGTCTCGGCCGAGGTGGTGGACAAGGAGGGCCGCCTGCTGCGCCCCTTCGCGCTGCCGGACGGGCGCTGGCGGCTCTCGGCCTCCGCGGGCGACGTGGATCCGCGCCTCGTGGACATGATCCTCGCTTATGAGGACCGGCGCTTCCGCGACCATATGGGTGTCGATGCCCTCGCTCTGCTGCGCGCGGCGGGGCAGGCGGCGGGGTCCCTGCGGGTCGTCTCCGGCGGATCGACCCTGACCATGCAGGTGGCGCGCCTGACCCTGCCGCCCCGCGCCCGCACGCTGAACGCCAAGCTCGCCCAGATGCGCCGCGCGCTGGAGCTGGAGGCGCGGCTCTCCAAGGACGAGATCCTTTCGCTCTATCTCACGCTTGCCCCCTATGGCGGGAACATCGAGGGGGTGCGTGCGGCCTCGCTCACCTATCTCGGCAAGGAGCCGCGCCGGCTGACGCTGGGCGAGGCGGCGCTGCTGGTGGCGCTGCCGCAATCGCCCGAGACGCGCCGGCCGGATCGCTATCCCGCCCGCGCCAAGGCGGCCCGCGACCGCGTGCTGGACCGCCTCGCCGCGCAGGGGATCATCGCTCCGGACGAGGTGCGCGTCGCCAAGGCCGAGGCCGTGCCCACCGCCCGCCGGCTCCTGCCGCAGATCGCGCCCCACCTCTCCGAGGAGATGGCGGCCGAGCGGCCGGACCTCGCCCGCCACCTCACCACCCTCGATGCACCCCTGCAGGAGCGGCTGGAGGAACTGGTGCGCGAGCGCACCCGCACGCTGGGGCGCGGGCTCTCCGCCGCCATCGTGGTGATGGACAATGAGAGCGCCGAGGTGCGCGCCTATGTGGCCGCCGCCGACTATTTCGACAAGGACCGCGCCGGCGCCGTGGACCTCGCCCGCGCCGTGCGTTCGCCGGGCTCCACGCTGAAGCCCTTCATCTATGCGCTGGCCTTCGAGGACGGCATCGCCCATCCGGAGACGCTGATCGAGGACCGGCCCGCCCGTTTCGGCGCGTGGCGGCCGGAGAATTTCGACCGCACCTTCCAGGGCACCCTCTCCGTGCGCAAGGCGCTGCAATTGTCGCTGAACGTGCCGGCCGTGCGGCTGCTGGAGGCGGTGGGGCCGCAGCGGCTGGCGAGCCGCATGCAGCAGGCGGGCGGCCGGCTGGAGCTGCCCCCCGGCGCTGCGCCGGCCTTGCCCATGGGCCTCGGCGGCGTGGGCATCCGCCTCATCGATCTCACCACCCTCTATGCCGCTTTGGCGCGGGGCGGGGAGGCCCATGCTCCCGTCTTCCGCCGGGGCGACGGGGCCGTGGCGGCGCCGCGCAAGGCCCGGCTCGTGGACGAGGTGGCCGCTTGGTATGTGGGCCAGTGCCTGCTCGGCACCCCCGCGCCGGAGAATGCCTTGGGCGGGCGCATCGCCTTCAAGACCGGCACCTCCTACGGCTATCGCGACAGCTGGGCGGTGGGCTTCGATGGCCGGCGCACAGTGGGCGTCTGGGTGGGCCGGCCGGACGGGCAGGCGGTACCGGACCTGACCGGTCGGGCGGCGGCCGCGCCTCTGCTGTTCGACGCCTTCGCCCGCATCGTGCGCACCCCGGCGAGCCTCGCCGCCGCCCCGCGCGGGGCGGTGATGGCCGGCAACGCGCGGCTGCCCCCGCCCCAGCGGCATTTCGGCCGGGCGCGTCAGGAGCAGGCGCTGGAGGTGGTCTATCCGCCCGACGGCGCGCGGGTCTCGTCCGAGGGGGCGGAGACGCTGGCGCTGAAGGTGGACGGCGGCACCTTCCCTCTCACCCTGCTCATGGACGGCCGCCCGGTGGCACGGGTGGAGGATCGCCGCACCCTGTTCTGGACCCCGCCCGGCCGCGGCTTCGCCCGCCTCACCGTCATCGATGCGGATGGACGCAGCGACAGCGTGACGGTGAAGGTGGAGTAGCGCGCAAAAGAAAACCCGCTGCCTTGCGACAGCGGGTGGAGGGCACTGGGAGGAAACGCGGAAGACAGGAACTTAAGAGCCGGCCGCCGCGAAACCGCGCGGCCGGGCCTTCAGGAATTCTCAGAAGCCGCGGGCAACCGCCTGGGCGATGCGCTGACGGTCGAGGCCCATCTCGGCGAGTTCGCTGTTGGAGCGGCGCGAGAGGTACTCATAGCGCTCCGACATGGCGCGGGCTTCGGCGACGGCGTCGAGGAAGTCGCACACCGCAGCGCCGATGCGACCGAAGAAGCCGGTTTCGCGGGGAGCATGTGCAGTGATCGTGACCATTTTCGCCTCCATTTGATGAAGGGAAGATAGGCCATCCGCGTGCATTGCAATATAGCGGATTGTGCATGGCACCATTGCGTATGCGGTATGCCACCGGCTCGGCCGGCCGCAGGGGGGCCGTCGCCGACCGGGCGGGTCCGTTGGAAACGGGGCTGTGAATGGCGCGAAACGGGAGTTGAACCCGGCGATCGAATTGCGTATAGAGCCCACCTGCCTCGGCAGACCCACCCGCCCCGCTCCTGCGGCCGGCCGGGTGTTGGGGGATAGTTCAACGGTAGAACCGCGGACTCTGACTCCGTTAATCCTGGTTCGAATCCAGGTCCCCCAGCCAAATCAAGCGCCATCCCAGATACAGACGCCGCCCGCATCGTGATGTCGGGTGCTGAAGCGCGTCGGCTGGTCCGGCTTCATCGGCCATTGCGCCGCTCCTAACCCCTTGAGGACTTGCCGCTGCGCTCGCCGATCCGGGCGATGGTGCGCCGGTCCACCGATTCCCGGGATTATCTTTGCGCGTGGCGCGATGGCGGCAGCGCGCGGTGTTGCGCTCGGCTCCGGATTGCGGGGCGGCTGTCTATTATACTTTAAGTTGTAGTTTTGAAGATCTGCAATCATATTTCCCAATGGCCCGACCAAGCGGTGGCAGGGGCGCCAGACCGCCGGGAAATCCAATGGGGGGAAGGGGCGATGACCTTAAGCGATGTCCTGACGATCGCCATTGCGCTGATGGTCACCTACACGATGATGAGCCTGCTGGCCTCAACCCTTCAGGAGCAATTGTCCGCAGTTCTGTCAAAGCGCCAGAAAGGGCTCGAAGCCGCCATACGCGGGCTGATCGCGCCGGAGGGCGGGGAGGATGGCCGCCTTCGGGAAATTGCCGAGCAATTATATGGGCATGCCCTCGTGTCCGGGCCCAGTCCCAAGGGAAAACCCTCCTACGTGCCGGCGCGCAACTTCACCCTCGCGCTGCTCACGCTCATCAGCGAGGGATCGCAGGCCGAGTCCATCGTCGGCCTGCGCGAAGCGGTCGGGAAGTTGCCCGAGGGAAAGCTGCGCCAAGCCCTTGGCACGCTTGTCGAAAGCGCGGGCACGGACCTGGATGCGTTTCGCACATCCGTGGATGGCTGGTACAATCAAGCCATGGACCGGCTCAATGGCCAGTACACGCGTCATACGCAAGTGTGGCTGCTGGGGATCGGCTTCCTCCTCGCCGCGTCTCTGAACGTGGATACGTTCACCATCGTCGACACGCTGATGAAAAGTCCCCAATTGCGCGCGGAGTACGAGGTGAAAGCTCAGGCCTGGGTGAAAGAGGGCCAGCCGAAACCGGGTGAGGCCCCCATCTCGCGCATTCTTTCAGATCTGGCACCGCTGCCCATCGGCTGGCAGCAATGTGCGGCTCCGGTTCCGCCCGCACCGCCAGCCGGTGCGGGGGCGGCGGCGTCAGATTCCACCGCGCCGACACATTGCGTTTCGTGGGAGCGCCTCGGTCGCGGCGATCTGCGTCTGTCGGATGCCCTGACCGTCTTCGGCTGGATTTTCACCGCCGTCGCGATCTCGTTTGGCGCGCCGTTCTGGTTCCAGCTGCTCAATCAGCTCGTGAACATGCGCGCCGCCGGCCCCAAGCCCGACGCCAAGGACGACAAAGCGAAGACCTGACGCGTTTCGGCCAACGGGCGCGCTTGTGCGAAGCGCGCCTGGAGGGCGCTCAGCGCCACCTTGCTCACCCCGCCAGATGCGCGATCAGCAGGCGGGCGAGCGCTTCCGGCTGCTCCACGCAGGGGATGTGCGAGGCATCGGCAATCACCTCCAGCCGTACGCCGGGAATGGCCGCCGCCATGGCCTCGGCCGAAGCGGGGGAGGTGGCGGGGTCCTTGTCGCCCACCACGACCAAAGTCGGCGCGGAAATCCGGCCGGCGGAGGCGGTGAGGTCGGCGTCGCGCACCGCCATGGCACAGCCCACATAGCCTTCCAGCGTGGTGCGGGCGACCATGTTGGCGTAGCCGCGGACGATATGCGGCACCCGCTCGCGGAAGCCATCCGTGAACCAGCGGCCCATCACGCCGGGGGCGATGGCGGGAAGGCCATCGCGGCGGATGCCGGCGAGGCGCTCGTTCCACACCGAAGCGGGGCCGATCTGCATGGCGGTGTCGCACAGAACGAGCCGATCCACCCGCCCCGGCGCATGGGCCGCCAGATGCTGGGCCACCATGCCGCCGATGGAGAGGCCGCAGACATGCGCCTTCTCGATGCCCAGCGCATCGAGCAGCCCCAGCGCATCTCCGGCGAGGGCGGCGATGGAATAGCCGGTGTTTTCATCGGGCAGCGGCGCGGCGTCGGAGAGGCCGTGGCCGCGCATGTCGTAGCGCAGCACGCGGAAGCGGGCGGTGAGCGCCGGCATCACCGCATCCCACACGAGGAAGCTGGTGCCGAGCGAATTGGCGAGCAGCAGGACCGGCGCGCCCTCCGCCCCTTCAAGCGCGTAGTGAGTGGTGCGGCCGTCGACGGCGATAAAGGGCATCCGGGTCTCCTGTGGAAGATCACACGGTGGCGATGGGGGTGACGGGAGAGCCCACCGCGCCGGGCAGGCGCAGAGGAGGGGCGGTGAGCAGGAAGCGGCTGCGCCCGGCGGCGCGCAGGTGGGCGGCGAGGTCGGTGAGCCACCACAGTTCGCCCAGCGGCACGCCGAGCCGGAACAGGCAATGGTGGTGCAGCGGCATGGCCGCCTGCGTCGTCGCGGCGAGGCGCTTCGCCGGCAGGTGCTCCACCGCATAATTGTCGGCGACGAGGGCCGAGATGCGGCTGTCCGAGATCCATTGCAGAAGGCGCGCGTCGCGGCCGTCAAGGGCGGCGCAGCTCTTGCCGAGAATGGCGCCGTCTGGCGCGCCGTTCATCTCCATGACGACCTGCGTGAAGCCGGTATAGAGGCACAGGATGTCGCCCTCCTCCACCGTCACGGCCTGCGCGTCCATGGCGCGCATGAGATCGTCATATCCGACGAGGTGGCGCTCCCGGCCGAAGAGGGCGAGGAGGTCGACCAGCACGCCGCGGCCCTGAACGCCGTGGACGGCGGCATTGTGGATGCCCAGACGATGTGCGCCGGAGGCGATGCCGCGCGCCTCGGCGTCGCGCGGGCCGACGATGTCGGTGCCGGCGCGGAAGCCGTTGTAATAGACCGGCTCGGGCCGGCCTTCCCCGCTCACGTCGAACAGCGCCCCCACATGGGCGAAGCTGTCCCACTGGGTGGAGTATTGCAGGCAGATCTCCACCTTGTCGTCGCTCACCACGTCCACGAGGCTGGCGTCTTCCGCACAGAGCATGGCGTTGAAGCGCGGCGCTTCCGTGCTGCCGGTGGGCGTCAGCACAGGGGGCAGGCGGCGCGGGTTCAGCACGTTGCCGCCGGGCCGGTCGAGGGGCAGGCTGAGGCAGAAGGTGCGGCCCTCCTTCACCTCGGCGACGGCGCTGCGCACCTTGTCGGGGGTGATGAGGTTGAGGCGGCCGAGCTCGTCGTCCGGGCCGAAATCGCCCCAGGTGGAGCCTTCCGGCCGGCGAGCCCAGCGGGGATTGGACGGCATGGACGTCTCCGTTTGGGTGAAGCCCGGGCGGCGCCGGAGCGAAGACACCGGCGCCGGTGCGCTCAGACCGCGCCCTTGCCCACCGTGATGCCGCCGCAGACCGGCAGCGTCTGGCCGGTGATAAAGCCGGCCTCGTCCGAGAGGAAGAACGAAACCGCCTGCGCCACATCTTCCGGCGTGCCCATGCGGCCGACGGGGATGGCCTCCACGATGGCGCGGGTGCGCGGCGCGTCGGGCGGGTTGGCGGCGGTGAAGAGAGGGGTCGCGATGGGGCCGGGCGCCACGGCATTCACGGTGATGCCGTCCTTGCCCAGTTCCAGCGCCCAGGTGCGGGTGGCGCCGAGCAGCCCCGCCTTGCTGGCGGCATAGGCGGTGCGCAGCTCCTTGCCGTAGGCCGCGCGGCTCGACACGTTCACGATGCGCCCGAAGCGCTCCGCACGCATCCCCGCGAGGAGCGCCTGCGTGGCCTGAATGGCGACGCCGAGATTGAGCCGCATCACGGCGGCGAAATCCGCGCCGGTGGTGTCGTCGAGGCTCGCCGGCCGCACCATGCCCACATTGTTGACGAGGCGGGTGATCGGGCCGTGCGACAGGGCTTCCGAGAGGGCGGCGGCAGTGGCCGCCTCGTCCATGAGGTTGACGCAGACGAAGCGGGCATCGAGGTCGGCGGGGGGCGGCTCACGGTCCAGCACCACCACGGCGCGGCCAGCGGCCAGTTCCTGCCGCGCCACCGCGAGGCCGATGCCGCTCGATCCGCCGGTGACGAGGGTCCGCGGGCTCATTTCGCCTCCGGCAGGTAGCAGACGCCGTCCACATAGGCCTTGCGCCAGCGCTGGATCTGGACGCGCTCGAACAGCCCGGCGGTGAAGAAGGGATCCGCGGCGATGAAGGCTTCCGCCTCCGTCCGTGTCTCCAGCGCCACCACATAGAGCCCGCCGCCGGCGGCGTTGCCGTCGTCGTCCAGCTTGGCGCCGCAGGCGAGCAGCAGGTGTTTGTGCGCATCAAGGAAGGCGAGGTGCGTGTCCCGCACCTGCGTGCGCAGGTCCAGCGTGCCGGGCTTGTCGAAGGTCTCGATCATGTAGGGCATGCGGCGGTCCTTCGGGCGCGGCTTCAGATGGCGGAGGGGTGGCGCGCCAGGGGCGTCACCTTGATGTCCATGAAGGGGAAGAGGGGGAGCGAGGAGAGGAGCGTGTGCAGTTCGTCCACGCTCGAAACGTCGAAGATGGAGACGTTGGCGTAGCGGCCGGCGATGCGCCAGAGGTGCACCCACTTGCCCTGCCGCTGGAGATCCTGCGCATAGGCCTTTTCCGCCGCCTTGATGGCATCCGCCTTCTCGGCCGGAAAGTCGTGGGGAATGTTCACCTGCATCTCGACATGAAACAGCATGGGCTTCGCCTTCTGAGCTGCGCGGAGCGGAGGAAAGACCCCGGGCGCCCGCGCTGCAAGTGCGCGCAGGCGCCCGGGGGCGCGCCGGACCGGGAGGAGAGGCCGACGCGCGCGAGACTTACTTCTTCACCAGCGGGCAGGTGCTGTCGCTGAGCGGCTGGAAGGCTTCATCGCCCGGGATAACGCGGACGATCTCGTAATAGTCCCAGGGGCCCTTGGACTCCTTCGGGGACTTCACCTTGGCGAGATACATGTCGTGCACCATGCGGCCGTCGGGACGGATCTTGCCGTTCTTGGCGAACATGTCGTCGATGGGCAGCTCGCGCATCTTGGCGATCACCTTCTCGCCCTCGTCGGTGCCGGCGGCCTCGGCGGCCTTCAGATAGTGCAGCACCGAGGAATAGACGCCGGCATGCACCATGGTGGGCATCTTGCCGTTCATGCGCTGGGCGAAACGCTTGGAGAAGGCGCGGGTCTTGTCGTCCGTGTCCCAGTAGAAGCCGGTGGTCAGCACCATGCCCTGCGCGGCTTCGAGGCCCACCGAGTGAATGTCGGTGAGGAACAGCAGCAGCGCCGCCAGCGTCTGGCCGCCCTGGGTGATGCCGAACTCGCGGGCCTGCTTGATGGTGTTGATGGTGTCGGAGCCGGCATTCGCCATGGCGATGATCTTGGCGCCGGACGCCTGCGCCTGCAGCAGGTAGGACGACACGTCCGACGTGCCGAAGGGATGGGCCACCGAGCCCTTCACCGTGCCGCCCTTCTCCTTCACGATCTTGGCAACCTGGTTTTCCAGGTCGTGGCCGAAGGTGTAGTCGGCGGTGATGAAGTACCAGGTCTTGAAGCCTTCGCTCACCAGCGCGTTGCCGGTGCCGGCGGCCAGCGAATAGACGTCGTAGGTCCAGTGCAGGCCGGTGGGCGAGCAGGCCTTGTTGGTCAGCGACATGGAGGCCGCGCCGGAATTGATGTCGACCTTGCCCTTCTCCTTGGCCACCTCGCGCACCGCGAGCGCCGCCACGGAGCCGTTGATGTCGAAGATGGCGTCCACGTCCTGCGTGTCATACCACTTGCGGGCGGTGGCGGAGGCGATGTCCGCCTTGTTCTGGTGGTCGGCGGAGACCAGCTCGACCGGCTTGCCGTTGATGGGCTTGCCGAAGTCCTCGATGGCCATCTTCGCGGCTTCCACCGAGCCCGAGCCGGCGAGGTCCGAATAGGCCCCCGACATGTCGGTGAGCACGCCGATCTTCACGCCGCCGCCGGCATACTGGGCGGCCGCGGGGCCTGCCATCATGGCGCTGGCGAGGAGCGCGGCAGCGAAGGGCACCGCGAGGGCCTTGGTCTTCATGTTTCCTCCTTCGGACAGAAAGCTGGGGGCGGCACGGGCCGCCGGTCAGGGCGTCGGGGTGGGCGCGGCATCACGAAAGAGGGCTTTCGTCACGGCGTTTATCCGATTTAGAATTTGTGCGAATGGCGCACTTTTTGTTCGTAGTTTGGTACGGCCCCGCCGCCTCTTCCGTCAAGCAGATTAAATGCTGCACCTGCGAACAATGGCCCGCAATTGAACAGTTTCTTCAAATCCCACGCGGGCTGGCGTCGCACCGCCGATCGCGGTAGATGCCTCCCGAAACACGCGACTTGTCTTTCAAAATTGTTCGTATTACGAACTTGACACGTCCATTACGCACAAATGAGGCCCGTATGACCGAAGGCCGGAGCGGTCCCGTCACCCTCGTGGGCGGTGGCAGCATGGGGGTGGGCTGGGCCATCGTGTTTGCCCGGTCGGGGATCGAGGTGCGAGTGCACGACGCCTCCGCGGACGTCCGCCGCGGGGTTCTGCCGGCCGTGGCCGAGCGCCTCGCCGCGCTCGCGGCCCATGGCCTGCTCGACGCCGCCCCGCGGGAGGTGATGGCCCGGGTGCGGGTGGTCGATACCCTGGCCAATGCCCTCGATGGCGCCGTTCATGTGCAGGAGAGCGTGCCCGAACGGCTCGACCTGAAGACGGAGCTGTTCCGCGCCATGGACGAGCTGGCGCCGCCCGATGCGGTGCTCGCCAGCTCGACCTCCTCGCTGCCGGCCTCCGAATTCGCGGATGGCTTGCCGGGCCGGGCGCGCTGCCTCGTGGCCCACCCGGCCAATCCGCCCCATCTCCTCCCCATCGTCGAGATCGTGCCCGCCCCCTTCACCGATCCCGCCGCCGCCGAACGCACCCGCGCCCTCATGGCGCGTGCCGGGCAGGTGCCGGTGGTGCTGAAGCGCGAGGTGAACGGCTTCATCTACAATCGCCTGCAGGGCGCCGTCCTGCGCGAAGCCTACTGGATGCTGGAGCAGGGCATCGCGGATGTGGCCGATATCGACCGGGTGATGACCTCGGGCCTCGGCCTGCGCTGGTCCATCGTCGGGCCGTTCGAGACGTCGGATCTCAATTATCGCGGCGGTCTCGCCGAGCATGCCCAGCGCATGGGCGAGCGCTACCGGCAGATGGGGGCCGAGCGTGGCCAGCCGGAAGGGTGGAGCGAAGCCCTCGTCGCCCGCGCCACGGCCGAGCGGCGGGCGCTGCTGCCGCTGGAGGACTGGGAGGCCCGCGTCGCCTGGCGGGACGAGCGCCTGATGGCGGCCCGCGGCGCCGAGCACGGGGCGGCTGGGCAGGCGAAGGATGCCCCCTATAATGCCCCGGCTGGAGCGACCGCTGCCGGCGGTTCGCGGGAGGGCGCATGACGACGGGCGAGGTGCTGGAGCGCGCCGGGGCGGCGGGCGAGGACAAGGACTATGTCCAGTCCCTCGTGCGCGGCCTGGAGGTGATCCGCGCCTTCAGCCAGTACAAGCCCCGGATGACGCTGAGCGAAGTGGCCCAGCATACCGGCCTGACCCGCGCAGCCGCCCGCCGCTTCCTGCTCACTTTGGTGCGCGAGGGCTATGCGGAGACGGACGGAAAGCTCTTCGCGCTCCGCCCCAAGGTGCTGGAGCTGGGCTTCGCCTATCTCTCCTCCCTGCCCATGTGGGAGGTGGCGCAGCCGGTCATGCGCGACGTGGTGAACACGCTGCAGGAATCCTGCTCCCTCTCGGTGCTCGACGGGGACGACATCGTCTATGTGGCCCGCGTGCCCACGGCGCGGGTGATGACCATCGGCCTGTCCATCGGCTCGCGCCTACCGGCCTTCTGCAGCTCCATGGGCCGGGTGCTGCTCGCCGGCCTGCCGCCGGCCGAGCTTGCGGTGGTCTATGACCGGGTGCGGATCGAGAAACGCACGCCCCGCACGGTCGCCACCATGGTGGCGCTGAAGGAGGCGGTGGAGAATGCGCGCCGGCAGGGCTGGGCGCTGGTGGACCAGGAGCTGGAACTCGGCCTGCGCTCCATCGCCGTGCCGGTGCGCAACCGGCGGGGCGAGGTGCTGGCGGCGCTCAACGTCTCCACCCATGAGGGCCGCTCCTCCATCGAGGCGATGCGGACGCAGTTCCTGCCGGTGCTGCTCGACGCCGCCCAGCGCATCTCCGCCGCCTTGCCGCAATAAGGCCCTGCCGCAAGAGACGTCCCCGGCGCCTCAGCGCGCGCCGATGGACTGCATGACGTGCTTGACCAGCGCCCGCTCGGAGCCGACGCCGGTCTTGCGATACATGCGCAGCCGGCAGTTCTTGATGGTGCCCTTGCTGAGGCTGAGCTTCTGGGCGATCTCGCCGGTGGTCTGGCCGTTCATCAGCAGGAGCAGGATCTCCCGCTCGCGCGGCGTGAAGATGCCGAGGGCGTCCTCCAGCAGGCGGTCGGGATCATCAGCAACCCCGCGCTGCGGCGCGTCGAGCACATACATGCGCCCGCCGGGGGCGAGCGGAAAATCGCGATCGAAGACCTCCACCTTCACGTTCAGCGGGCCCGAGGCGTGGATCGTCCCGGCCGGCGCCACGCGCAGGGCCTCCACCGCATCGGCGAGGGCCGGGGCGCGCCGGGCCGCGTCGCGCCAGGCGTCATTGGCGAAGACATCCACGCCGAACCGGTCCTCGATGAGGGTCGGGCGGGTGATGAAGCCTTCCACCTGCGTCCCGCGCGGGTTGCGCAGGTCGTTGAACAGCGCGCCGAGATGGGAGCGGTGAAAGCCCTCCAGCATGGGGAAGATCAGCCGCGCCCGCTCGATGTCGGTCTGCGAGAAGCGGCCCGTCTCCCGCTCTAGGAACAGGCCGAAGCAGCAATGGCCGACGGTCGAGAAGAACATGCCCAGCTCGTCCGAGATGCTGGCCAGCGTCTGGAACACCTTGTGGTACATGTCCCACGACTGCCCCGGGGAGCTCACGTCGTTCAGCATCAGCACGCCGGGGCTGCCATTGTTCTTCCAGTATTCGGAGAACGGGTCCACGGACGAATAGAGGTTGGTGTAGTAGGCGACCACGTCGCTCGCCACATCCTTGGTGTAGAGCACATCCGGCGGCGCCACGCGCGAATAGCGGATGATCCAGCAGGCATCGTGGTTGATGGCCGCGCCGGCGAGCTCCACCAGTTCCCGGTGGAAGCGGTCCGAGCCGATCACGCGGGCCACCTCGCCCACGCGCGCGAACCATTCCGGACTGTTCAGGCGCACGGCGCTGTAGCGGGCAGGCTGGGCAGCGGGCCGGGGTTGATCGGCGTCGACCATCGCAACATGCCCCAACGGAATCGCCGCTCTCGCAATTCTTCTTGCGGCGAATAAAGCCCAAGCTTCGATGCTTGGCAATTCTGGGGGCGGCGCGCAGGGACCATCGTGGGGCTCGCTTCAGAAAAATGGGGCCGGCCGAAGCCGGCCCCAAGGGGAAGGGCCGGAGAGCGCGATTGGGACGGAACGCTCTCCGGCGAGCGCCCAGGGGGGAAGCTCCTCGGAGGAAGCCCGGAGAGAGCCCTGGGGCACGACGGCCTGAGGTGGCTAAGGTTTCAGGCCGTACGTTCTTCAAGCGGATGGGTGCGCAGGCGCAGCGGGTCGTAGAAGGGCGTCTTCACCACCCGCGCCGCGAACGTGCCGTCGGCGCCGCGAACCTCCAGCTCGGTGCCGAAGGCGGCGAGGTCCGGCGTCACATGCGCGAGGGCGAGGGAGCGCATGAGGTAGCGGCTGTAGGCGGTGGAGTTCACCAGCCCCACTTCCTTGCCGTCCCGGAACAGCTTGGCGCCGGGCTCCACGGCGGCGTGGTGGTCGATCTCGACCCCCACCTGCGCCACCCGCTCCTGCCCCTTGCGGCGCACCAGCGCGTCGCGACCGCGGAAGGCGGGCTTCGAGAGGTCCACGGTCCAGCCGAGGCCGACTTCCCACGGCGTGGTGTCGCCCTGCGGCATGTCATAGGGGAAGAACAGAAGGCCGCCCTCCACCCGCACCACGTCGAGGCAGGACCAGGACACCGCCATGGCCCCGACCGGCTTTCCGGCGGCGAGGATGGCGTCCCACAGCGCGACGGCATCCGCCGCGGCGCAGAACACCTCGTAGCCCCGCTCGCCGGAATAGCCGCCGCGGGCGATGGACACCGGACGGCCGAACAGCGTCGTCCGCTGGTGCCCGAAATAGGGCAGGGTCTCCAGCGCGAACGGGGTGTTCGGGTTGAGGATGTCGAGCGCCTTGGGCCCCTGCAGGGACAGGATGTGGACGTCGTTGTCCTTGGTGAAGGTCACCTCCCGGCCCGCCGCGATGCCGGGCAGGATGTCCTCCAGCGAGCCGCCGCCGTGGGAGATGCGGTAGGCGTCGGGCCCGTCGCAATAGATCAGCACGTCGTCGATGAGGGAGCCGTTCTCGTCCACCACGCTGGTGAGCGAGGAGGCGCCGGGCGCGATCTTCGAGATGTCCGAGGTGCACGTCTCGTTCAGCACGGCGAGCGCTTCCTTGCCCGCCACGTCGATGATGCGCAGTGCGGAGACGTCGAACAGGCCGGCGGCGGTGCGCACCGCGATCACCTCGTCATAGGTGTCGCTGGCGTAGTTCTGCGGCACCGGCATGTCGTTCCAGGAGGCCTCGAAGGCGGTGCCGAGCGCGCGGTGGCGATCGGACAGCGCCGAGAGGCGGGAGAAGGCGGAAAGGGCCTGTGTCATCCTGCGATGTCCCTTCAGGATCAGAGGTGGAAGAAGAGGTTGGAGAGGATCACCACCGCGATGCCGGCGATGAGCGCGAGATAGGGCAGGATGCCGGCGCGCTTCTGCGTCTTCGTCCCGTCGCCGACCTGCAGGTCCTCGAAGGTCTCGTGCGGGAACTTGCCGCCGTCCTGCACATAGTGCCGGAAGATGAAGACCGGGATGATGAGCGCCGCCGTGATGAGCCCCGCCCACAGCGCCACCGGGTTCCACACCTTGGCGCCGGCGCCCATGAAGACCGCATTGGCGAAGGCGAACACGGTGCCGAGCACGAGGAGGAAAGTGGGGGCCTTGTAGGGCCGGGCCACGTGCCCGGAATCGATGCGGTGGATCCAGCCCGAATTGAGGTTCAGGAAGTTGAAGATGATGTATCCGACGTTGGCCACCGCCAGCACGAAGAAGAAGCTGGTGGCGTCGGCGCAGGCGACGGCGAGCAGCGCGAGGTTGAACCACAGGTCGGCCCACATGGCCCGCGTGGGCGCGCCGTGCTCGTTCACATGGTCGAGGAAGCGCGGCAGCCAGCCATCCACGGCGCCCTGGTAGAGGGTGCGCGAGGAGCCCGCCATGGCCGTCATGATGGAGAGCATCAAAGCGAGGATCATGAGCATCACGAGGGCGCTCTCGATGATCTTGCCGCCGCCCACCATGTGGGCCAGCGCCTGGGCGACGCCGGAGCCGTCCACGATGGCCGGGTCCAGCATTCCCGAAAGTCCCAGCGCGCCCTGGAAGGTGAAGGGCACGAGGATGAACAGGGCCAGGCACAGGAGGCCGGAGTAGAAGATGGCCTTGAAGGTGTCCTTCTCGGGGTTCCGGAACTCGCTGGTGTAGCAGACGGCGGTCTCGAAGCCGTAGGTGGACCAGGCGGCGATGAACAGGCCGCCGAGCACCAGCGTCCAGCCCGGAATGTTCCAGCTGCCGGGATCGGCGGCGCCGGCGGCGGCCAGCGGCACCAGCGGCGAGAAATTCCCCCAGTCCACCTTGCCGGTGAGGATCGGCACGAGGCCGACGATGACCATGGGAATGATGACCGAGAGGCCGATCCACTTCTGCACGCTGGCGGTGCCCATGATGCCCCGGTGCTGGATGGCGAACACCACCAGCATCAGCGTCGCGCCCACGAAGAAGGAGGCGTTCAGGGAGAAGGAGACGGGGCCGATGGCGTGGGAGAACAGCGTCCAGTCGCGCACCGCAGGCGTCAGCGCCGCCACCGCGGCGGCGGCCTTCTCGGCATCGGTGCCGGTGAGGGTGGTGGCATGGGCGGCGATCCACTGCGCCACCTCGGGGCCGTTCACCGCCGGGATGGGGGCGAAGGCATTGAGGATGTAGGCGGCGGCGATGGTGCAGCCGAGCGAGAGCACCGGGCTCCAGGCGAACCAGTTGCACCACACCGAGAGCGGCGCCACCAGCTTCACGTAACGCACCCAGGCGGCCGCGCCATAGATGGAGGCGCCGCCCGACTTGTTCGGGAACAGGCCGGCGATCTCGGCATAGATGAAGGACTGGATGAAGCCCATGCCGATGGAGATGGCCCAGATCAGAAACGAGAGCGTGCCGGTGGTGCCGGCGATGCCGCCGATGGAGAACAGCACCAGCGCGGGCACGCCGCTCGCCACCCAGAAGGCCCCGGTCCAGCTGATGGAGCGGTGCAGCTTCCCGTCACCCTCCGTTGTCGCGTGAATGTTGGTTATCGTCGTCACGGTGTCCTCCCTTGCCCGGTGCTTCGGGGCGACGGCGCGCGTGCCCGGCCCGGATGGTGTTTGTCGTCACCCTTGCGGCGCTTCCGATGAATTCGGAGGTCGCTCTTCTTGCCTCTGGACGCGATCGACAGGGCCTGTGGCCGGGACCGATTTGGCGCTCGGTCCCGGCCCGGATGTTCAGCTGTGCTCTAATGGATACCCTTCTGCTTCCGCAGTTCTTCGGCGATCTCCAGCATGTCGCCGACGATGCCGTAGCGGGCGATGGTGAAGATGGAGGCCTCGGGGTCCTTGTTGATCGCCACGATGTTCTCCACGTGCTTCATGCCCCACTGGTGCTGCACGGAGCCGGAGATGCCCATGGCGATGTAGAGGTTGCACTTGGCCGCCAGCTGGCCGGACTGGCCGACCTGCCGCGCCTTGGGCAGCCAGCCGTTGTCGGCGATGGGCCGCGAACAGCCAAGCGTCGCGCCGAGGCCGTCGGCCAGCTCCAGGAACTGCGCCACGTTCGCCTCGTCCCCGACCCCGCGGCCGATGGAGAGGATGAAGGGCGAGCCGGGAATGTCGATGCCGCCGGTGGCCGGCGGATCACGCCAGTCGAGGTGCTTGCTGCGGGCCGTTCCGTCGCCCGCATCGATGGCGGACACGGCCGGGCTGGCCGGCGCCGTCTCCGGCGCGAAGGAGCCGCCCCGCAGGGTGAGGAGCACGCCGGTGCGGCCGGGAAAGTCGATCTCCACGAAGACCTTCTCGTTATAGCCGGCGCGTGTCGCCACCACCTGGCCATCCTCGACCGCGACACCGAACACGTCGGTGGCGAAGCCCAGGCCCTCGCCGATGGCGACGGCGGGCGCGAGGGAGAAGCTGTCCACGCCGTGGGGCATCAGCACCAGCGCCGGCGAGCGCTGGGCGATCACGCTGCGCAAGACGGCTTCGTAGACGTGCGGCTCGTAGGTCGCCGCATCGGGACGGGCGACGGTGATGACCTCGTCCACCGCGCCGACGCTGACCGCCTTGGCGAGCGGGGCGGGATCGGCCGCGATGACGAGGACGGTGACGGGACCGCCGAGGGCGGCCTTGAGCGTGCCGGCGGCGCCGATGGCCTCCAGCGTGGCATCGCGCAGGGTGCCGCGCCGGTGCTCGGCCAGGATGAGAATTCCGGACATCAGCCGTTCACCTCCGAAATGATCTCCAGGAGACGGGCCGCCTGCTGGGACGGCGTGCCCGCGATGATTTCGCCCCGGCCCCGCTCGGGGACGAAGACGCGCCGCACCCGGCTGAGCGCGCCGGCGGCGCCGATCTCGGCGTCGGACAGGCCGACATCGTGGGGCGTCAGGCACTCGATGGGCTTGGCATTGGCCTGCTTGATGGAGCGCAGGGAGGCGTAGCGCGGCGTGTTGATACCGAGCTGGATGGTGAGCACCGCGGGCGTCTCCACGTCGAGGCACTCCACCAGACCGCCCTCGAGTTCGCGCTCCACCTGGGCGGTGGCGGCGCCGGGGGCGAAGTCGAGCTTCGAGACCACCGCCGCGCGCGTCCAGCCGAGCAGCGCCGCGACCGACATGCCGGTCTGGGCGTTGCCCTGGTCGGCGGATTGCGCGCCGCACAGCACGAGGCCGGGCTCCTCGTTCTCCGCCACCTTGGCGATGACGCGGGCGATGGCCACGCGGTCCGCCTCTTCGAGCCCCGCATCGTCCACGCGGATGGCGCGGTCGGCGCCCTTTGCGAGGGCCTTGCGCAGCACGTCATCGGCATCGTCGGGGCCGATGGTCAGCACCACTACCTCGACGGAGCCTTCGGGCGCGGCTTCCTTGATCTGGACCGCCGCTTCCAGCGCGTATTCGTCGAATTCGTTGAGGTCGAACTCGCAGAAATCCGGGTCGACGTCGCGGCCATCGTCGCGCAGCTCGAATTCGTCATCGAGCGAGGCGACGCGTTTCACCGGCACGAGTATCTTCATGGGTGTCCTCACGGCTGTGGGAAGGTTTCGAGGTGCCTGCGTGCGGCGCGCCCGGCGGCCGCTGCGTGGGTGACGGCGCGCTTGCCCACCGCGAAGCGCACCTGCGGCGCGCCGTCGTCGGCGCAGCCCCAGGCATCCGCCACCGGAAGGTTCGGGTGACGCACGGCGAAAGCGCGATTGAGGGGATAGGGATCGTCCAGCAGCAGGCGCAGGGCGGCTGCGGGCGCATCCGGATTGAGCGCCACCGCGCGGCGCACGTCCGCCTGCCCATGCCGGGCGAGGCGGCGGAGCGCGGCTTCCCGCGTCTGCGGATTGCGGGCGACGGCGGAGGCCACATCCTCCCCGTCTTCCCGTTCGAGGGCGCGTAGGGCCTCGGTCGGAAGGTCGGGGCGGCAGGCCACGGCGGCGCGCACCCATTCGTCGCCATCGCGGGCGAGGGTTGCGAGCATATCGGCCGGGCAGGCGGGATTGCGGCCGGCGGCATGGCGCACCCGCGCCTCCGCATCGCCACCCAGCCGTTGGATGAGGCCGGCGGGCAGCGCCGGATTGCGGGCGAGCCAGACGCGCACCCACACATCGCCGTCGCGGGAAAGCACCTCCGCCAGATCCTCCGGCACGGCCACATGGCGGGCCTGGGCGCGGCGCACCCGCACATCGCCGTCATCGGTCAAGGCCACGTCCTGGCCTTCCGCATGAAGGCGCAGGGCCTCCGCGCGGACGGCCGGATCGCTGTCGCCCATCAGCGCCTGACGCAGGCTCGGCGGCAGCACGGGATTGGAGGCCGCCCGGCGGCGAATGGCGGCATCGGCATCGACGCACGCATCGGCGACCTGCGTGAGCGGGCAATGGGGGTGTGCCACCGCCTCGGCCCGCACCACGGCATCGCCGCCCGCGAGCAACGTGCGCAGCAGGTCCGCGTCCGCCTGCGGGTGGCGGGCGAGGGCGGCGCGCTCCGCCGCGTCGGCGTGGTCCAGCAGGGCATGGAGGGCGAGGGCCGGCGTTCCGGCATTGCGCAGCAGCGCGGCGCGCACGGCGGCATCCGCATTCATGGCGAGGCCGATGAGGGCCACCGACGGCGTGTGGGCGTGGGCGGCCAGCGCCGCGCGGGTCGCCGCGTCGTCCATCTGCCGCGCCAGGCGCAGCAGCGTCGCGCCTGATGTGGCCGGGTTGCGCACGATGCGCTGGAGGATGGCGGGCCGGTCCTCGCCGGCGAGCAGGGCGAGGAAGGCCGGCGGCGCGAAGGGCAGCGCGGCAAACACCAGCTTCAGCCGCGCGTTCGAGAGCAGCAGCCGCGCCAGCGCCGCCTGCGCCCACTCCGCGCCCTCCGCCCCATAGGCGGGGAGTGCCAGATAGGCGTCGCCACGGGCGATGAGCGCTCCCGTCAGCGCGGCCATGTTCGCTGGTGCGCGCATCGCTCAGCCGACCTCGGCGGGTGCGGGGAGGACGGCGGGTTCTTCGGGCTCCAGCGCCTCGGCGAGCAGCTCGGTCAGCTCCAGCACCCGGAAGTTGCGCTCGTTGCCGGTGGTCTTCACCGCGTCCTCGAGCATGGTCATGCACTTCGGGCAGTTGACCACCAGAGCGTCGAGGCCATGGATCTCGGCGGCTTCCCGCGCGCGGATCTCGCCCACCTTGGTGGTGCCGGGCGGATCGGGCACCCACACCCGGCCGCCGCCACCGCCGCAGCAGAAGGAATTGTCCCGGCTCTTGCCCATCTCCACCAGCTTCACGCCGGTGGCCGCGAGCACCTCGCGCGGAGCGTCATAGCCCTTGTTGAGGCGGCCGAGGTGGCAGGGGTCGTGATAGGTGACGGTGAAGTCCAGCTTGCGGGCGGGGGTGATGCGCCCGTCCGCCATCAGCTCCTTCAGGAAGGCGCTGGCGTGGCTGACATCATAGGTGCCGCCGAGGTCGGGATACTCGTTCTTCAGCGTGTTGAAGGAGTGCGGATCGGTGGTGACGATGCGGTTGAAGCTGCAATCGCCGAGCGTCGAGATGTTGCCTTCGGCGAGCTGCTGGAACAGGCCCTCCTCACCCACGCGGCGCACGTCGTTGCCGGCCGTGGTCTCGCCCTCGTAGAGGATGCCGAAGTCGATGCCCGCGGAATGGAGGATGCGGGCGAAGGCGCGGCTGACCTTCTGGTTGCGCGGGTCGAAGCTCGCATAGTCGCCGACGAACCAGAGCACATCCACCGGCTCCTTGCGGGCGTCCTTGATCTTGAACGGCAGGTCCTTGGTCCAGTTGGGGCGCTTGCGGCGGCTCTCGTTGAAGCAGTTGCCGGTCTTGTTCACCGCCCCGAGGGTGCGCTGGAGCGCTGGGTCCATCTCGCCTTCGTCCACCAAAGTGCGGCGGAGCATGTTGATGAGCGGCACGTGCTCCACACCCACCGGGCAGATCTCCGTGCAGGCGCCGCACTGGCGGCAGGACCACAGGGTCTCCGGCCGGTATTCGCCGGTGGCGAGGCCGATGAGGGGCGTGGCGCAGCCGGCGGCGCGGGGCTTGGGCAGCACCTCGCCCAGATGGGTGTTGGCCTGCTCGCGCAGTGTCAGCACCACGTCGCGCGGGGAGAGCGGATAGCCGGCGGCCCGCGCCGGGCAGGCTTCATGACAGCGGCCGCATTTGGTGCAGGCGTCCGCCTGGACGAGATAGCGGCTCGCGACGTCGCCCAGCTCGCGATAGCCGATGCGCGCGGCATCGAGATCGCCGAGCGGCAGGTGGCGGATCGCCTCGGGATTGCGCAGCATCCAGGAAGCGGCGGCGGTGAAGATGTGCTTCGCCTTGGTGTAGGGAATGAGCGCGATGAAGGTGAGCGCCAGCACGCCGTGCAGCCACCACAGCCCCATGCGCAGCGCCCCCGCGCCGGCACTTGTGAAGCCCACCGCCTTCAGGCCGGCGGCGATGGACGCGCCCACCGGGGCCCACCAGCGCGTGTCCCACACCGCCGGATCGTTCTGGAGCCACACCATGCGGGCACCGGAGAGCAGGAAGCCGGTGATGCCGATGAGCAGCAGGGTCCACAGGAAGGCCCAGTCCTCGATGCGGTAGCGCTCGCGGGAGAAGTCCGCATCCTGCGGCGTGCGGTCGGGCCGGGCGTAATCGAGCTTCGGCGGCTTCAGCCAGCCGCGCCGCCACATCATGTAGAGGAGGCCGCAGATGAAGCCCGTGCCGGCCAGGGTCATCGTGAGCTTGAACAGCAGGTAGAAGTGGCCGTGCCAGAATTCGAGGCCGATGAGCGGGCCGAGGATGTCTTCCTGCAGGGTGATGGTGGCGGTGCCGATGAACAGCAGCGCGAAGCCGTAGAAGATGAAGGCATGGAGCCGCCCGGCCGCGGTGTCGCGCCGGCGCAGCGTGCGATGGGAGGCGATGGTCTTCGCCGTGTCGAGAAGCCTGCGGCCGATGTCGCCCCAGGCGAGGCGGTCGCCCCGGCGTCCGGCGCGATACTTGTGAATCTGGGCGTAGACGCCCCAGGCGAATGCCGCCATGCAGCCGATGGCATAGACATAGAAGATCGCGAGCATCCAGGGCGAAAAATCCTGGAACAGGATGCGCGTGACCTTGGATGGATCGATGCCGCTCGGAATCATGTGCTGCTCGCCCTCTGATCTTTTTCTTGGCTGTGCTCGTGCGAATGCCCGTGCCGGCCGAGGGATTGGACCCCGACGACGGCGGGCATGCGGGGCGCGTGATCTGCCGCGCCCCGCCCGCTCTGACCAGGACGAGGGGAACTAGCCCTGGTAGCGGATCTCGTAGGAGCCGCCCGGCTGGTAGGGCGCGCCATAGACGGCGGACTCGCGCCGGTAGGGCTTGGGCTCCTGCGGGTTCGCCTCTTCGATCTCGCGGGCAAGGCGCTGCCCGTCGAAGGTGGCGTCGGCGATAAGCTTGGGCGCCCAGGCGTCGCCGATCACGTACACGCCCTTGATGCCGCGGGCATCCCACTCGCCGGAGCGCGCCTTGAGGGCCCGGAACAGGGCATCCTCGGAGCGGCGGGCGGTGACCAGCACGAGGGTGTCATACTCGTGCCAGGCGTGGGTGGTGTTGGCGCTGCGCGGCATCTTGCCGGGGCCGGTATAGACGCGCTTATGCCCGTCGCCCCAGAGGTTGTAGAGCTCGATCCGGCCGTCTTCCACGCGGCTCGCCCAGGTGCTGGACAGCACGTTGATGTGCAGCTCGTGCAGCATGCGGTGCATGTTCGGCGCTTCAAGGGTGAAGTGCATGTAGCGGCCGAGCTCGACACCCGACGCCACCGTCACCTGATGCCCCGCCTCCGCCAGCTTCTGCGCGAGGCTCGGCGCCATGTAATAGGGGTCGGCATTGAGGATCATCACCCGCTTGCCGATGGGCTTGGTGCCGAGGATCACGTCCTCAGGCGTCAGCACATTGGCGCGCGGCGTGCCTTCCAGGCCCGGGATGGGGGCGTGGGTGAGGCAGTTGGTGCCGTCGGTGACCCAGTGGGCGCCGGTGGCGATCACCACCTTGTCGGCACCGTAGGAGAGCACGTCCTCCACCGAGAGCTTCTTGCCGCCGAGGGCGATCTGGCTGTCGCGGTTGCGCTTCACCAGCTTGTTCAGCTGCACTTCGCGATAGTCGCGGTGATAGCTCCACTCGCCGAGGCCGGGCAGGGTGGCCACCTCATTCACATAGCCGCCGACCTTATCGGCGCTATCCACGAGATGGACCACATAGCCGCGCTCCATGAGCACGCGGGCGCACTCGGAGCCGGAGGGGCCGGCGCCCACCACCAGGATGGCATCGTCCGAGCCCTTCTTGGGGAAGCGCTCGGGATGCCAGCCGCGGCGGAATTCCTCGCCGGCGGTGGCGTTCTGGGTGCAGATCATGGGCGGGCCGCCGATCTCCCAGCGGGAGATGCAGACGTTGCAGCCGATGCAGGTGCGGATGTCGTCGAGACGCCCGTCGCGGATCTTCTCCGGCAGGAAGGGGTCGGCGATGGAGGGCCGCGCGGCGCCGATCACGTCCAGCTCGCCGTTGCGGATCACCTCGACCATCTTCTCCGGATCGGTGAAGCGGCCGACGCCCAGCACGACCTTCTTCGAGGCCTGCTTCACGAACTTCTGCCAGGAAAGCTGGTGGCCCTGACGATAGAAGCGGGAGGGACCGGCATCCTCGCCCCACTCGGCAATGTCGCCCACGTTCACGTCCCACAGGTCCACGAGATCGTCGGCCAGTTCGACGAACTTGAGGCCGTCGCGCTCCACCTCGATGCCGTCCTCGCCGATCAGCGTGTCGACGGCGAAGCGGGTGGCGATGGCGCATTCGGAGCCCACGGCCGCCTTCATCTGCTCCAGGGTCTCGATCCAGAAGCGGGCGCGGTTCTCGAAGCTGCCACCGTACTTGTCGGTGCGCTTGTTGTAATACTTGGAGAGGAACTGCAGCGGCAAATAGGAGTGCGCGCCGTAGCAATAGATGATGTCGAAGCCGGCATCGCGGGCGCGGCGCGCCGCCTCCACGTAGAAGCCCTGCACGCGACGGATGTCGTCGTGGTCCATCTCGTGGCAATAGGTGAGGGATTCGAACTCGGAGGCGTACTGGCTCGGGCCGCGCGCGGTCTGGCGCGTCTCCATGCACGGGGCATGGGCGCCGCCGTACCACAGCTCGACGCCAGCGAGCGCGCCGTATTTATGGATTTCAGAGGTCATCGCGGCGAGGTTGCGGACGTCGCCCTCGTCCCAGATGCGGGCGGAGACGCGGTGCGTGTCGTCCGATTCCGGGTGGATGGAGCAGTATTCGGTGTTGAGGGCCGCCCAGCCGCCTTCGGCCTTGATGGAGCGGTGCGCGGCCTGGAAGCCGGGCTTGTCGGAACCGGCGCCGATGCAGTGCGGCACCTGGTAGAAGCGGTTCCGAAGTGTTTTCGGCCCGATCTTGATGGGCTCGAAAAGAATATCGTATTTGCTGACACCCAGCGTTTCGTGCGTCATCTCAACTCCCCGTAAATAATCCGGAAGGCAGGCGTGTGACGACCGGATCTCTTCGCCGAGAAGGACAAGCAGAAGGCTCTGCGCGCACGGGTGCGCACATCAAGACTGTCGCTTCTCGATGAAGAGCTTGCTGTCTGTTCCCGGTCGTTTTCTTATTGGGATAACTCTAACGCGCCGGGCCATGTCTCCGGCAATAGTGCCAAATGGCACTATCGTGACATGCGGCACTGCAAGAGCGATCGCGCCTGCTGTCCGGCCTCAGGCCTGACGCAAAGGAATTCTGGCGGGTGGGGGAGACGGGCGCGGAGCCTGGGCCCGTCACATGGCTGAGGGTTCGGGCCACGCCGAGAGCCGCCTGCGCCGATGCGTGCGGCGCGGCAATACTTCAGTCTCTTGCTTTGGGAGCTCTCACCTGAGCGGGAGCATCAGGTGAACACCGTGAGCACGCCGGTATAGCCATAGAGATGGTGGCGGGCGATCTCACCGCCGGCGAAGAAGCCGACGAGCGGCACCGGGCCGAGGGCCTCGCGCACCATCCTGAATTCCGCGCTGGGGGCGCCGAAATGCGGGCCGCCGCGGCCGGAGCAACTCACATAGAGCGCGCCGCGGGCGCCGCCGGCGGCATCGGCTTGCGCCTTCACCTCCGAGACGATGCGCAGGAGATCGTGGCGCGCGGCCTCCGCATTGCGCTTGCAGAAGGCGAGCTTGGTGCCGGCCTCCAGCTGCTCCGCCACCACCAGCACGCCAGCCTTGCGACCGACACCCAGAAGGTGGCGCACCTGCGTGTCGGTGCCGAAGCGGCCCGGTGCCGCGCTGGAATCCTCGCCCGGCGCAATGAGCCCGGCCAGCGTCTGGCCGAGTTCGAGGCGCAACTGGTCGTCGGGAATGTCGGCGGGCAGGCCGAGATCCTCCATCGCGCAGTCGAGGGCCCGTTCGCCATCGAGCGTGACGAGGTAATTGCCTTCGGCGCGGCCGATGGCCCGCTTGGGGCCTATGGGCTGGCAGCCCTGCGTGACGCGGGAGAGCACCGGCACCTGCGGCCCGAAGGCGACGCCCGATACCCCGCCGAGCATCACGTCGTCGGCGAACAGCAAGGGCTGGTTGCGGGCTGAGGAGAGCCCGCCGAACAGGTAGCCCGTGAGGGTCTGGCCGGCCAGCGCCTTGACCCGCTCGGGCAGGTCCGGCGTGCCGCCGTCGGCATGGACGAGGGCGGTGAAGGGCTCGAAGCCGTCCGTGCCCAGGGGCGCGAGGTCGGAGAAGACGCGGAAGCCTTCCGGCGGAATGTCGGCCAGCATGAGCGCGATGCCCGGCTCGTCGAAATATTCCACGTCGTCCGCCGCGACCCCTACCCCGATGGTGCCGACCCAGCGTACCTCCGGCAGGCCCGCTTTCAGGGCCTCCATGATGTTGCCGGCGGCGCCGGTATAGCGGTCGGAGAGGTAGCACCAGCCGAGCGTCGGCGGCGGCTTGTCCTCCAATTGGGTGCGCAGCTGGCTCCAGCAGGCGCCGAGGGCGGCCTGCCAATCGGTATTGCCCGCATGGGCGAAGGAGAACTGGCTCATGGGCGGGTTTCCGCGCGGTGCGTCCGGATACGGACAAGGATCGGGGAGAGCCCCGCCACCATAGGGCGCAAAAGCGCGAGCGGCGTCTTGCGGACGGCGCTTGGGCCAGAAACCGGACGCATCCGGCCTGCATGTCGCGACACTTTGCGGGGCAGCAAGGTCATGGGGCTGACGAAGCAATCGGCGTGCCGTGCCTGCCCCGCTCAGGCCACCGGCGAACGCATCTCGTCGCCGAGCACCGCCTGGACGTCAAAGAGGACACGGCGGAACTCCTCGTCCACCCGCCGCTCGAAGGCGAAGGCGGCGTCTGCCTCCAGCCCCGCGTCCTCATGGGAATCGTGGAAGGTCAGCTTCTGGCTGACTGCCTCCACCAGTGCCGCGCGCAGCACGTCGTCCCGCGCCATCAGCTGCAGCGCCAGCACCAGCAGCTTGCGATGGGCGGCGGCGGCGATGTCAAGCTCCAGCGGTGTCCGGGCCGTCAGGCTGTCCGGAGCCGTCGGGTGGGTGTTGTCCTCGTCGGCCATGGCCGTCCTCCGCGCGCTCGCCCCCTTCGCGCAACACGCGGGCGGGGCGGAAGTTCCGCGATCAGCGGTGGCCGAGGGTGACCGCCAGCGCCGTCATGTCGTCGAACTGGGGTGCGGTGTCGGCCCAGCGGGTCGCGGTGTCGAGCAGGCCGGTGATGAAGGCCGCGGCCGGCAGATCGGGCGCTGCCGCGAGGGCGGTAAGGGCGGCGGCTTCGAGCCGCGCCTCGCCGAACGCTTCTTCCGCGGGATTGAAAGCATCCGTCAGGCCGTCCGAGAACAGGAACAGGCGATCCCCGGGTGCAAATGCCACGGTCTCGGCGCGGGTGCGCGCGCCCTCCATCATGGCGAGGGCCGGCCCGGTCGCCATGGGGCGCTCCAGCCGTCCGTCGGCGCGCAGGATCATGCAGTCCGTGTGGCCGCAATTGCAGTAGGTGAGGGCGCCGGTGTCGAGGTCGAGGACGCCGCAGAACAGGGTGACGAACATGTCCTCGCCGTTGGTGGCGCAGAGCAGCTCGTTCACCCGCGCCACCGCGACGGCAAGGTCCGGCTCGCTCCGCAGGACCATGCGCAGCGCGGTCTGGGTGGCGCTCATGAACAGGGCGGCGGGGGTGCCCTTGCCGGCGACATCGCCCAAAGTCACCACCAGACGGCGGTCGTCGATGAGGAAGTAATCGTAGAAATCGCCGCCCACGTCCTTCGCCGGGCGCATGGCGGCGAAGATGTCCGCCCGTCCTGACAGCGCCTCCGGCGGCAGGGGCGGCGGCAGCATGGCGCGCTGGATGGCGGCGGCGTTGGCCATCTCGCGCCGTTCCGCCGCACGGCTCATGATGGCCTCGGCGAGACGGCGGAAGGAGTGGGAGAAATCCACCATCTCCGGCAGCGGATTGCGCAGGTCGTCGAGCAAGGCGAGGTCGAATTCGCGCCGCTCCAGTGCATTCAGGGCATTGGCGTAGAAGCCGAACACCTGGTTGAAGGTCTCGAAGCGGCGCCCGAACTGGCGCATCACCGCGGAGAGAAGATCGGGCCGCACCCGCCCGGCCGCCTCCAATACCTCCGCCGAAATCCGCACCGCGCGGATGGGGGTGAGGGCATCCACATGGGCGGTGCGGGCGACGCCGGTGAAGGCGGCGATCTCGCCGATCACCGCCGGCGCCCGCAATTGCGCCAGCTGGACGTGCTCATAGGGCGTGTCGATGGTGACCACCGCCGTGCCCTCGAACACCAGCAGGGCGAAGGTGCCCACATCCCCCCGGCAGAGCAGGCGCGTGCCGGCGGCGACGTCCATCCGCTCACCGCGGGCGATCAGGGCGGCCAGCTCCTCCAGCGGGAAGGCGGCGAAATAGGGATGGCGCGCCATCACCTGCGCGGCGGCGAAAGCGGGCTGTGACGAAACGTCCGGAGCCCCGGGGTCGGCTGCCGCCTGCTGCAATGCTCCTGATGCCATGGTCCGTGTGCGCCCCTCGCGATGGACCACTATAGCGCAGGCGGGACGGGACGACCTTACCTCAAACGCGGGATGGGCCGCGCCGTGGCCTATCGCAGGCGCAGATGGGCGATGGAGCGCGACAGGACGGCGAACAGCACCGCGGTGGACCAGCCGAACAGCAGCATGCCGTTGGCCGCCGTCATCGGTCCGAGGATGCGCCACGGGCGGGCCGGGATGAGGTCGCCATAGCCGAGGGTGGTGAAGTTCACGAAGGCGAAATAATAGACGTTGTCCGGCTCGGTCGCCCCCGTGACGCTGTAGAGCAGGGCCCAGACCATCACCTCCACCAGGTGGGCAATTGTCAGCAGCGTGCCCGAGGCGGCCATGACGATGACGAGGGCTTCAACCTTGCGCCTTCCGCTGAGGTGGCGCGCGGCATAGCGGACGGCCTTTATCACGACGAGCGTGGCCATGGCCTGGATGGAAATCGTGACGATGCTGACCAGAACGCCCGAAATGAAGGCCCCGTCCATCCACGTGCCCATCTCTCTCCCCGTCCGGAAGCGCGCGCCTGCGCATGAGGCCTGATGGACCGGCTTGGCCGGCGCGGCAAGAGGGTTCCGCCCCTCGTCACAGGCCATGGCGCGGCCGGTGTCCAGACCGCCCGAAGATGGCGCGGTGACAGGGTCGCGGCGGCGACGCATTGATCTTGATCGGTTTGTGTGTATTTTGCACCGCAAAATACCCCTTTCCCGGCGGGCCCGAGCCATTCGGACCCGCGTTTTCGTGCTGGACGGCCCATGAAGCTGCGTAACATCGCCATTATCGCCCACGTCGACCACGGCAAGACCACGCTGGTGGACGAGCTGCTGAAGCAGTCGGGGTCCTACCGCGAGAACCAGCGCGTGGCCGAGCGCGTGATGGATTCCAACGACCTGGAAAAAGAGCGCGGCATCACCATCCTGGCCAAGGCCACCTCGGTGGTCTGGAAGGACACGCGCATCAACATCGTCGACACCCCCGGCCACGCCGACTTCGGCGGCGAGGTGGAGCGCATCCTGAACATGGTGGATGGTGCCATCGTGCTCGTGGACGCGGCCGAAGGCCCCATGCCGCAGACCAAGTTCGTGGTCGGCAAGGCGCTGAAGATCGGCCTCAAGCCCATCGTCGCCATCAACAAGGTGGACCGCTCCGACGCCCGCCCGACCGAAGTCATCAACGAGGTGTTCGACCTGTTCGCGGCGCTCGACGCCACCGACGACCAGCTCGACTTCCCCATCCTCTACGGCTCCGGCCGCAGCGGCTGGATGGCCGACAGCCCGGAAGGCCCCATGGACCAGGGCATGGCGCCCCTGTTCGATCTGGTGCTGAAGCACGTGCCCGAGCCCACCGTGGACGACGGCCCCTTCCGCATGATCGGCACGCTGCTGGAAGCCAACCCCTTCCTCGGCCGCATGATCACCGGCCGCATCACCTCCGGTTCCATCAAGCCGAACCAGGCCATCAAGGTGCTGGCGCAGGACGGCACACTGGTGGAGCAGGGCCGCGTCTCGAAGATCCTCGCCTTCCGCGGCATCGAGCGCCAGCCCATCGAGGAAGGCGTGCAGGGCGACATCGTCGCCATCGCCGGCCTCTCCAAGGGCACGGTGGCCGACACCTTCTGCGCGCTCGAAGTGACCGAGGCCATGGCGGCCCAGCCCATCGATCCGCCCACCGTCACCATGTCGTTCATCGTGAACGATTCGCCCCTCGCCGGCACCGAGGGTGACAAGGTGACCAGCCGCGTCATCCGCGACCGCCTGTTCCGCGAGGCGGAAGGCAATGTGGCGTTGAAGATCGAGGAATCCACCGAGAAGGATTCCTTCTTCGTCTCCGGCCGCGGCGAACTTCAGCTGGCGGTGCTCATCGAGACCATGCGCCGCGAGGGCTTCGAGCTCGCCGTGTCGCGTCCCCGCGTGGTGTTCCAGAAGGACGAGGCCACCGGCCAGACCCTCGAGCCCATCGAGGAAGTGCTGATCGACGTGGACGAGGAATATTCCGGCACCGTCGTCCAGAAGATGAGCGAGCGCCGCGCCGAGATGATCGAGATGCGCCCCTCCGGCGGCAACCGCCAGCGCCTCGTCTTCTACGCGCCCACCCGCGGCCTCATCGGCTACCAGTCGGAGCTGCTCACCGACACCCGCGGCACGGCCATCATGAACCGGCTGTTCCACGAATATGCGCCCTATCGCGGCGAGATCGCCGGCCGCACCAACGGCGTGCTCATCGCCAATGCGGCGGGCGAGGCGGTGGCCTACGCCCTGTGGAACCTCGAAGATCGCGGCCCGATGATGATCGAGCCCGGCTGGAAGGTGTACCAGGGCATGCTGATCGGCGTGCACAACCGGGACAACGACCTGGAAGTGAACGTGTTGAAGGGCAAGCAGCTCACCAACATCCGCACCACCTCCAAGGACGAGGCGGTGCGCCTCACCCCGCCGATCCGCATGACGCTGGAGCGCGCGCTGGCGTGGATCCAGGACGACGAGCTGGTGGAGGTGACCCCCAAGTCCATCCGCCTGCGCAAGCGCCTGCTGGACCCCAACGATCGCAAGCGCGAGGAGCGCAAGAAGGAAAGCGAGATGGCCTGAGGGCCGTCCGCGACCCGATTTTGAAGAGGGCAGCGGTTCCGGCCGCTGCCCTTTTTGTTTGGGGAATCTCTCGCGCCCCGGACGCATGCAGCGCCAGCGGAATGCGAGCCGGGGCCCAGCGCAACGGCCCGCCGAAGGCGCTTCCGATCCCGGCGGCCTCTGGTTTTGCCCCGCTGCGCGGGAGCTCCTTGCGCTGGGCCCCGGATCAGCGCTCCGGCTGTGCCGTCGCTTGTCCGGGGAGCGGTGAGCCTGCACCGTGCGCCACAGGCGCGCTATCCCCGCGCCACCTCCACCACCCGCTCTGCGATGGCGAGGCAGCTCGTCAGCCCCGGCGATTCGATGCCGAAGAGGTTCACCAGCCCCGGAACGCCATGCACCGCTGGCCCCTGGATGACGAAATCCGGCGCGCGGCCGTCCACGCCGGGGATCTTCGGCCGGATGCCGGAATAGCCCGGCGCCAGATCCTCCTCCCGCACATCCGGCCAGTAGCGGCGGATGGAGGCCATCATGGTGGTCTTGCGGGTGGGATCGACCTCGTAGCGCCGCTCGCTCACCCATTCCACATCCGGTCCGAAGCGCCCCTGCCCGCCGAGGTCGAGGGTGAGGTGGGTGCCGAGGCCGCCCGCCTCCGGCACCGGATAGATCAGGCGGGAGAAGGGCACCTTGCGCAGGCAGGTGAAGTAATTGCCCTTGGCCATGGTCTCCTGCGGCACCAGAGGGGCGGGCATGCCGGAGATGGCGCGAGCGAGCGCCGGGGCATCAAGCCCGGCGGCGTTGATGAACAGGCGGCAGGCGAGCGTCATGGGCTCGGGTCCACCGGTGGTGAGCGCGATACTGTCCGCCCCCGCCTCGGCGGCCACCATGGGGGAGGAGAGGGCGAGCATCCCGCCGGCCGCCTCCATGTCGCCGAGCAGCGCCAGCATGAGGCCGTGGGAATCCACGATGCCGGTGGAAGGCGAATGCAGCGCCGCGTGGGCCGAGAGCGCTGGCTCCAGCGCCTGCGCTTCCGCGCCGGTCAGCATCGTCAGATCATCGACGCCGTTGGTTGCGCCGGTCCTGGCCAGCTTTTCCAGATAGGCGACTTCGTCCGGTGCCGCGGCGACGATGAGCTTGCCGATGCGCTTGTGCCCCACCCCGTGGCTTTCGCAGAAGGCATAGAGCAGTGCGCGGCCGCGCACGCACAGCTCGGCCTTCAGGCTGCCGGGCTCGTAATAGATGCCGGCATGGATCACCTCGGAATTGCGCGAGGAGGTGCCGGTGCCGATGGCATCCGCCGCCTCCACCAGCACCACTTCCCGGCCCGCCAGCGCCAATGCGCGGGCGACGGCGAGGCCGACCACTCCCGCTCCGGCGACGATGCACTCGACCTGATCCATTCGGCTCTTCCCGTGATCCGCGACCGGTACCATAGCGCAGGCGGGGGCCGCGCAAAGGGGCTCCCTGGAAGTGCTCCAGCCAGCAACTAGTTGCTATCGGCAGGAGGGGCCGCGATGTCCAATCGGGGCCATGATGACCTCCGCCCCCGCATCCCTCCCCCTTGAAGTCGAGGAAATCCGCCTCGACCGGGACCGGCGCCGCCTGACCCTCGCTTATGGCGGGACGCGGGCGGAATTCTCGGCCGAGCGCCTGCGCTCCGCCTGCCGCTGCGCCGTCTGCACGGCGGACCGCGCCCGCGACCGTTTCCCCGCCGCCTTTCCCGGCGTCGCCCTCACCGGCGTGGAGCCGTTCGGCGCGCACGGCCTGAACCTCACCTTTTCCGACGGCCACAAGCGCGGGGTCTATCCCTTCGCCTATCTCGCGGCGCTGGCCGCGGAGGCCGCCAACGACCTTCCGGAGATGAACCCATGAGCGCGTTCGACAGCGAGATGAAGACCGAGATCGTGGAGACCGACATCCTCGTCATCGGCGGCGGCACCGGCGGCCCGATGGCGGCCATCAAGGCCAAGGAGAAGAATCCCGCCCTCAAGGTGGTCCTCATGGAGAAGGCCAATGTGAAGCGCTCCGGCGCGGTCTCCATGGGCATGGACGGGCTGAACAACGCCGTCATCCCCGGCTACGCCACCCCCGAGCAGTATGTGAAGGAGATCACCGTCGCCAATGACGGCATCGTCCACCAGAAGGCGGTGATGGCCTACGCGACGGGCTCCTACCCGATGATCCAGTATCTGGATTCCATCGGCGTGAAGTTCGAGAAGGACGGCTCGGGCGAATACAATGTGCGCAAGGTCCACCACATGGGCACCTATGTGCTGCCCATGCCGGAAGGGCACCACGTCAAGAAGGCGCTCTATCGCCAGCTGCGCAAGCACCAGGTGCTGGTGACCAACCGGTATATGGCCACCCGCCTCTTGACCGGCACGGACGGCCGCGTCGCCGGCGCCATCGGGGTGAACACCCGCACCGGCGAGTTCCTGGTGATCCGCGCCAAGGCGGTGGTGCTGGCCTGCGGCGCCGCCGGCCGCCTCGGCCTGCCGGCCTCCGGCTATCTCTTCGGCACCTACGAGAATCCGGCGAACTGCGGCGACGGCTATGCCATGGCCTACCATGCCGGCGCGGGCCTCGCGAACCTCGAATGCTACCAGATCAACCCGCTCATCAAGGACTATAACGGCCCGGCCTGCGCCTATGTCACCGGCCCGTTCGGCGGCTACACCGCCAACAACAAGGGCGAGCGCTTCATCGAGTGCGACTACTGGTCGGGCCAGATGATGAAGGAGTTCTACGGCGAGCTGCTGAGCGGCAACGGCCCGGTCTTCCTGAACATGACCCACCTCGCCGAGGAGACCATCTCCGAGATCGAGACCATCCTGCATTCCAACGAGCGGCCCTCGCGCGGCCGCTTCCACGAGAAGCGCGGCACGAACTATCGCGAGAAGATGGTGGAGATGCACATCTCCGAAATCGGCTTCTGCTCCGGCCACTCCGCCTCGGGCGTGTGGGTGGACGAGAATGCCCGCACCACCGTGCCCGGCCTCTATGCCGCCGGCGACATGGCGAGCGTGCCGCACAATTACATGCTCGGCGCCTTCGTGAATGGCGGCATCGCCGGCGAGGATGCGGCGGACTATTGCGCTTCCACCGACCTGCCCGCCTATGACGCCGCCGATGTGGCCCGCGAGCAGGCCCGCGTGATGGCCCCCACCCGCCGCGACGACGGCCTCACCCCCTTCGAGATGGAGTACAAGGCCCGCCGCCTCGTGAACGACTATCTCCAGCCGCCGAAGGTGACCGCCAAGTACAAGATCGGCCAGGCCCGCCTCGCCGAGGTGCGCGACGATCTTTCGGCCCTGTGCGTAAAGGATCCGCATGAATTGATGCGGGCGCTGGAGCTGCAATCCATCCTCGATTGCGCCGACATGGCCGCCGCCGCCTCGCTCTACCGCACCGAGAGCCGCTGGGGGCTCTACCACTGGCGCGTCGACCACCCTGCCACCGACAACGAGAACTGGTTCTGCCACACCCTCCTCTACAAGGACGAGATGGGCCGCATGGCGCACAAGAAGCGCGCGGTGGACCCCTATGTCGTCGAGATCGATGAGGACGAGATGGGCGCCTACCACCAGCTGCGCACCCCGGCCATCGCCGCCGAGTGAGCCCCTCACCCCGAATCCCGGAGCTGCCCCATGCCTTTCGCCAACCACACCACCTCCGTGCCCGTGACCGTCGATGACGACAAGTGCATCGCCGAGAAGGGCTGCCGCGTCTGCATCGACGTGTGCCCGCTCGACGTGCTCGCCATCAACCCGGCCTCGGGCAAGGCGCACATGAAGTATGACGAGTGCTGGTACTGCATGCCGTGCGAGGTGGATTGCCCCACCGGCGCGGTGAAGGTCGAAATCCCCTATCTGCTGCGGTGAGCGCCATGGCCATCTTCGACGATTTCGACGACGACCTCGATGCGGTGGCCGAGCGTGCCCGCGACGCCGACCCCGGCATCCGCCGCGTGGCCATGCTGGGCCTGGCCGAGAGCGTGGACCCGGGCGCCGTGGACCTGCTGCTCGCCGGCCTGAAGGACGAGGATGCCGGCGTGCGGGAAGCCGCCGCGAAGTCCCTCGACGAGCATTCCGGCCTGCCGGCGGCCCTCGGCCTTGCCGAAGCCCTCGACGATGCGGTGGAGGCGGTGCGCCTCGCCGCCGCCGAGAGCCTCGCCGACAAGAAGGAGCCGGCCTCCGCCCCCCGCCTCATCGAGCGCGCTCAGGAGACCGGTGGCCCCCTGAGCGCGTTCGTCCGCACTGCGGCGCTCCGGGCGCTGCGCGACATGCAGGATGCCTCGGCCATGCCGGTGGCCCTCGCCGCGCTCACCGATCCCGACATGGCGGTGCGGCGCGAGGCGTTGGGCGTGCTCGGCTATCTGAAGGCGGATGCCGCGCTCCCCGCGCTGCTGCTGGCGGCCACTGATCCCGAGCCGGCGGTGCGCCGGGCGGTTATGGCCGCCCTCGTCTTCGTGCGGAGCGGCACGGCGGGCGTTCCCGCGCTGATCGCCGGCCTCAGCGACGGCCACTGGCAGGTGCGCGAGGAAGCCGCTTATTCCATCGGCAAGGCGAAGATTCTCGAGGCGGTGGACCCGCTGATCGTCGCGGCCAATGACGATGCCTGGCAGGTGAAGGCCAAGGCAGTGAACGCGCTTGGCAAGCTGAAGGCCCGCGCGGCTGTCCCGGTGGTGTCGGAGGCGCTGGGCGACCAGTTGTCCAACGTCCGCAAGGAGGCCGCGGCGGCACTGGGCGAGATCGCCGATCCCGCCGCCGTGCCCGCGCTCGAGGCCGTCTATGACGACCCGGACCCGGACGTGCGCAAGCTGGTGCGCTGGGCCATCGACCGCTGCCGCGCCGCCTGAGGGGCGGGCGTTCCAGCCCTTCCAGACGGCCGGTCATGAAACCGAACCGGGCCGACCGTACTTCTCCAATCTGAGCCGGAGCGCCAGAGTGCTCCGGCAGAGCGGGAGAAGGCGTCCATGGCGGAGCAGGAACGCGAGCGGCTGAAGACCGGGCCGCTGTGGTGGCAGGCCGGCGTGGTCTACCAGATCTATCCGCGCTCGTTTCAGGATTCGAACGGCGACGGCGTGGGCGACCTGCCGGGCATCATCTCCCGGCTTCCCTATCTCGCCGACCTCGGCGTCGACGCCATCTGGATCTCCCCCATCTATCCCTCGCCCATGGCGGACTTCGGCTATGACGTGGCCGACTATACCGCCATCCATCCCCTGTTCGGCACGCTCGAAGATTTCGACCGGCTGGTTCAGGAGGCCCATGGGCTGGGGTTGAGGATCATCCTCGATTTCGTGCCCAACCACTCCTCGCAGGAGCATCCCTGGTTCAAGGCCTCGCGCTCGGGCCGGGATGATCCCAAGCGCGACTGGTACATCTGGCGCGATCCCGGCCCGGATAGCGGCCCGCCCAACAACTGGCTCTCTGAATTCGGCGGCAGCGCCTGGGAATATGATGCGGCGAGCGGTCAGTATTACTACCACGCCTTCCTGAAGGAGCAGCCGGACCTCAACTGGCGCAACCCGGACGTGGTGGAGGCCATGCACGATGTCCTGCGCTTCTGGCTCGACCGGGGCGTGGACGGCTTCCGCATCGATGCGCTCTGGCACGTCATCAAGGATGCCGAGTTCCGGGACAATCCGCCGAACCCCGATTTCCGCGAGGGCATGAACCCGCATTCCGCTTTGACCCAGCTCTTCACCGGCGACCGGCCGGAGGTGATGGATGTCATCGCCGGCTTCCGCGCGCTCGCCGATTCCTGTGAGGGCGACCGGGTGCTGATCGGAGAGGCCTACCTGCCGCTCCATCGCATCGCCGCTTATTACGGCGAGGGCGGGCGCGGCGTGCATCTGCCGTTCAACTTCACCCTGCTGGCGGCGCCGTGGACGGCCGCGGACCTGGCGCCGCTGATCGCCGCCTATGAGGCCGCCATCCCCGAGGGCGGCTGGCCCAACTGGGTGCTCTCGAACCACGACCGCCCGCGCGTCGTCGGCCGTCTCGGCCCCGATCAGGCGCGGGTGGCGGCCATGCTGCTGCTGACCCTCCGGGGCACGCCGACACTCTATTACGGCGACGAGATCGGCATGACGCAGGTGCCCATCCCCAAGGAGCGGGTGCAGGACCCGTTCGAGAAGAACGTGCCCGGCCTCGGCCTCGGTCGCGACGGCGCCCGCACGCCCATGCAGTGGGACGACGGCCCGTTCGCCGGTTTCTCCATGGTGGAGCCGTGGCTGCCGCTGGCTGAAGATTTCACCGAGGTGAACGTGAAGCGCGAGCAGGGGGAGGCGGCTTCCATGCTCACTCTCACCCGCGCGCTGCTCGCCTTGCGGCGGGCGCATCCGGCCCTGTCCGTGGGGATGTGGTCCCCGGTGGCGGCGATGGGCGATCTCGTCGCCTATCTCAGGCAGGGGGAGGGGGAGACGATGCTGGTGGCGCTCAATCTCGGCGGCGACCCGCTGTCGGCGACGCTGCCGGAAGCGGTGGGCGGGGGTCGCCTCCTGCTCTCGACCTTCTGCGATCGCGCGGGGGAGCGGGTGGGGGACACCGTCGATCTGCGGCCCAACGAGGGCATCGTCGTGCAGCTGGCGCCGTAAACGAAAAGGGGCGGCCTGACGAGGCCGCCCTTGTCGGTTTCAGCGGGTTCGGGATTCAGGAGAGCTGGCCGGTGTACTTCTCCAGCGTGGCCCAGGCCTCGTCGCCGTACTTGCCCTTCCACTCGGCGTAGAAGCCGGCCTTGCGCAGCTGGTCGCGGAAGCTGTCCACCTTCGGCTCGTTGAAGGTGAGGCCCTTTTCCGCCAGCTCCTTGCGCAGATTGTTGTTCAGGGCGAACACGTCGTCGCGCTGCTTCAGGCCCGCCTCGTTGATGTTCTTCGCCACGATGGTGCGCAGGTCGTCGGGCAGCTTCTCGAAGGCGCGGCGGTTGGCGAGGAACCAGAAGCCGTCCCACATGTGGTTGGTGAGGGAGCAGTATTTCTGCACCTCGTAGAGCTTCGCCGTGGAGATGATGGCGAGCGGGTTCTCCTGCGCGTCCACGGCGCGGGTCTGCAGCGCGGTGTAGACCTCGGCGAAGTTGAGTGAGGCGGGGGCGCTGTCGAACGCCTTGAACATGGAGGTCCACAGCGGCGACACCGGCACGCGAATCTTCAGGCCCTTGAGGTCGGCCGCGGTCTCGATGGGCTTGGTGGAGGTGGTGATCTGGCGGAAGCCGTTGTCCCAGATCTTGTCCATGGCAACGATGCCGGCCTTGGAGATCTGCCCGCGCACATAGGTGCCGAGGTCCCCGTCCATGGCCTTCCACACGCTGGCATAGTCCGGGAAGGCGAAGCCGATGCCGCTGATGGAGGCGTTGGGCACCAGCGTCGAGAGGATCAGCGGCGAGAGGGTGAAGAACTCGATGGCCCCGGAGCGCAGCTGGCTCAGCATGTCGGTGTCGCCGCCGAGCTGGCTGGAGGGGAAGATATTGATCTCGACCCTGCCCTTGGTCTCGGCCTTGATCTTCGCCGCCATCTCCTGCGCGCGCACGTTCATGGGGTGCGTGACCGGCAGGTTGTTGGCATATTTGTAGGAGAATTCGGCGCTCTGGGCCCGCGCGACGGTGGGGGCGAACAGGGCCGGCGCGATGGCGCCGGTCAGCGCCGTGGCGGCGCTCGCCTTGATGAGGGTGCGACGGGTCAGGGTCATCGGTGCTCCTCCTTGCGGCCGTTTCGCGGCGCCCCGACTGGCTCCGGCCCGGCCCGACTGGTTTCCTTGGGTCCAATATATGGACCTCTTTTCCCGCCGCCCATGCTGGCCCGCTTGTGGGCATTTCGCAAGCAGATTATGGTCCTTTCGGACGCCGCGCGGCGGCGATCCCAATTCGCCAGATAAATCAGGTCCATATTCTGGATCAAGGGAGCGCGCGTGGCAGGGGGACTGAAAGTGCCCGCCGCCGGAGCAGGCGGGCCGGAGCGTCCGTCGGGCGCGACCCCGGATGCCGCGCCTGAGTCGGCCGGCGGCACCCAGAGCATCGAGCGCGCGGTCGCGCTGTTGATGCTCGTGGGCCGCGCGGGTGCGGAGGGCGCCCGCCTCGCCGATCTCGTCGCAAGCTCCGGCCTTTCCAAGCCCACCGTGCGCCGCGTGCTGCTGGCGCTGGTGCGCGCCGGGCTGGTGGACCAGGACGAGGCGAGCCGCCGCTATCATGTGGGGCCGGAGGCCTATGTGCTCGGCACGCTGGCCGCGCCGCGTTTCGGCATCCACGCCCTCGCCCTCGACGGACTCTCCCGCATCGCCCGCCAGAGCGGCGACTGCGCCTTCCTCTCGGTGCCGCGCGGGGCTTTTTCCGTGTGCCTGCATCGCGAGGAGGGCACCTGGCCCATCCGCACCCATGTGCTGCAGGCCGGCGACCGGCACCCCCTCGGCATCGGCGCCGGCGGCCTCGCCATCCTCGCCGCGCTGCCCGAGGCCGAGGCGGCGCGCATCATCGAGGCGAATGCGGCGGCGCTCGCGGCTTATCCCGGCTATTCCCCCGATTTGCTGCGCGGCGCCATGGGCGACACGCGCGCCCGTGGCTATGCACTCAATCCGGGCCTCTATGTCGCCGGCTCGTGGGGTATCGGCGTGCCGGTGCGCGGAGCGGACGGGCGCCCGCTCGGCGCCCTCTCGCTCGCCGCCATTGAGAGCCGGCTCGGCGCGGAGCGGCAGAAGGAGCTGGTGCCGCTGCTCCAGCGCGAAGCCGCCGCGCTGGAGGCAAAGCTCGGCGGCAGCGAGCGGGGCCCCCCGCAGCGCCCGGCCCGTTCCATGGCCCGCCCGGCCCCCTGACCGTTTCCGATCCCGGAGTGAAGCGAATGTCCGCAAATGCCCAGACCGTTGCCGAGGCCCCGCGTGGCGGCGTGACCCGCACCAGCCGCCGGGTGATGAACCTCTCCCATTTCCTGCGCCAGGCGGCACGGCGGCTGCCGGCTCACATCGCCTTCGTCGAGGGCGAGCGCACCGTGACGTGGGCCGAGATGGATGCCCGCGTGGATGCCATGGCGGCGGAGCTGGCCGCGCGCGGCGTCGTCAAGGGCGACCGCATCCTCGTTCAGTCGAAGAACTGCCTCGAAATGTTCGAGAGCATGTTCGCGGCCTTCCGGCTGGGGGCGGTGTGGGTGCCCACCAATTTCCGCCAGACGCCGGGCGAGGTCGCCTATCTCGCCTCCGCCTCAGGTGCGAGCGTGATGATCTGCCACCGCGACTTTCCCGAGCATGTGGAAGTGGTGCGCGCCGAGGCGCCGGCGATCCGCGAGGTCATCGCCATCGGCGCCGCCCCCTTCGGCGCCGACTATGGGGAGATCGTCGCCGCCCGCCTCGGTGAAAAGGTGCCGGTGGCGGACGTGGAGCACGACGATCCCTGCTGGTTCTTCTTCACCTCCGGCACCACCGGCCGCCCCAAGGCGGCGGTGCTGACCCACGGCCAGATGGCCTTCGTCATCACCAATCACCTCTGCGACCTGATGCCGGGCACCACCGAGCAGGACGCCTCCCTCGTGGTGGCGCCGCTCTCCCACGGCGCGGGCGTGCACCAGCTGGTGCAGGTGGCGCGCGGGGTGAAGACCATCCTCATGCCCTCCGAGCGGTTCGACGCCGCCGAGGCGTGGCGGCTGGTGCAGGACTGGCGGGTGACCAACATGTTCACCGTGCCCACCATCACCAAGCTGCTCACCGAGCACCCCTCGGTGGACGCGTTCGACCACTCCTCCCTGCGCTACGTGATCTATGCCGGCGCGCCCATGTACCGGGAGGACCAGAAGTTCGCGCTGAGGAAGCTCGGCAAGGTGCTGGTGCAGTATTTCGGCCTCGGCGAGGTGACGGGCAACATCACCGTCCTGCCGCCCTATCTGCATGACCCCGAGGACGGCCCGCATGTGAAGCTTGGCACCTGCGGCTTCGAGCGCACCGGCATGCAGGTTCAGATCCAGGACGATGCCGGCGGCGAGGTCGCGCCCTTCGAGACCGGCGAGATCTGCGTCTGCGGCCCGGCGGTGCTGGCGGGCTACTACGACAATCCCGAGGCCAATGCGAAGGCATTCCGCAACGGCTGGTTCCGTACCGGCGACCTCGGCCACATGGACAATGAGGGCTTCGTCTACATCACCGGACGTGCCTCCGACATGTACATATCGGGCGGCTCCAACGTCTATCCGCGCGAGGTGGAGGAGAAGGTGCTCACCCATCCCGCCATCGCCGAGGTGGCCATCCTCGGCGTGCCGGACCCCATGTGGGGCGAGGTGGGCGTCGCCGTCTGCGTGCCGCGCGAGGGGCAGAGCGTGAGCGAGGAGGACCTGATCGCCTTCCTCGACGGCAAGGTCGCCCGCTACAAGCTGCCCCGCCGCGTGCATTTCTGGGATGCCCTGCCGAAGTCCGCCTACGGCAAGATCACCAAGAAGATGGTGCGCGAGGCCCTGGCCGAGCGCGGGCTCATCTGAGCCGCCGACGGAAACCAACAATCACCCTCAGGGAGAGTGCCGTGTCGAGACCGGGAAGCGTGATCGTGACGGGTGGTGCCTCGGGCATCGGCCTCGCCGTGGTGGAGGAGCTTCTGGCCGAGGGCTGGCGCGTCGTCGCCGCCGACCTCGTGCCGGAGAGCATCGAGAAGGCGCGGGCCGCGCTCGCCGCCCATGGCGACAAGGTGCGGGTCGTCCAGGCCGACATCTCCGACGAGGCGCAGGTGGTGAAGCTCGTCGCCGAGACGGAGAGCGGGTTCGGGCCGCTGTGGGGCGTTGTGAACTCCGCCGGCATCGCCCGCGACATCCCCGCCCTCGAAACCTCGGCGGACATCTTCCGCAAGATCCTCGACGTGAACGTCATCGGCACCTTCCTGGTGGCGCGCGAGGCGGCGAAGGTGATGCAGGCGCGCAGCGCCGGCTCCATCGTCAACATCGCCTCCGTCTCGGGCATACAGGGCAATCTCGGCCGCGCCGCCTATGGCTCGTCCAAGGGGGCGGTGGTGGTGCTCACCAAGATTCTCGCGGTGGAGTTCGCGGCCCTCGGCATCCGCGTCAACGCCATCGCGCCGGGGCCGGTGGATACCCCGCTGGTGCAGGCGGTCCATACCGATCAGGCCCGCGCCGCCTGGCTCGCCCGCGTGCCGCTCAATCGCTATGCGCAGCCGAAGGAGATGGCGGGCACCATCGCCTTCCTGCTCGATCCCGAAAAATCGTCCTATGTCACCGGCCAGACCATCGGCGTGGATGGCGGCTTCACCGCCGGCGGGCTGATCGGGCTGTGACGGGGGAAGGCATGAAGGGCAGCGTCATCGTCACCGGCGGTGCGTCCGGCATCGGCCTTGCCGTGGTGGAAACCCTGCTCGGCGAGGGCTGGCGCGTCGTCGCGCTGGATCTCGCCGCCGACAGCATCGCCAAGGCGCGGGAGCACCTCGCCGCGCATGGCGAGCGGGTGCGGTTCGAGACGGTGGACATCACCGAGGAAAGCGCGGTGGCGGCGGCCGTTGCGCGCACGGCGGCGGACTTCGGCCCGCTCAAGGGCGTGGTGAACTCGGCCGGCATCGCCCGCGACATTCCCGCCTTCGACACGAGCGTGGAGCTGTTCCGCAAGGTGCTGGACATCAACCTCGTCGGCAGCTTCGTGGTGGCGCGGGAGGCGGCGAAGGCCATGCGGGAGACGGGCGGTGGCTCCATCGTCAACATCGCCTCCGTTTCCGGCCTGCGCGGCAATCTCGGGCGTTCCGCCTATGGCGCCTCCAAGGGCGGCGTGGTGACGCTGACGAAGATCCTCGCGGTGGAGTTCGCGCCGCTGGGCATCCGCGTGAATGCGGTGGCGCCCGGCCCCATCGAGACGCCGCTGGTGCGCGAACTGCTCACCGCCGAAACCCGCGCCGCGTGGCTGAAGACCCTGCCGCTGCGCCGCACCGGCACGCCGCAGGAGGTGTGCGGCGCCATCTCCTTCCTGCTGGACGAGGAGGCATCCTCATACGTGACCGGCGAGACCATCGCCGTGGACGGCGGGTTCTCGGCGGGCGGTCTCATCAACGTCTGAGGCGCCTGGGCGCCCGCCCGTCCACATGGATCGGCGGCGCAGGCGTTGACCTGCCGCAGGTCTCGGGCATCGTCTGGCGGAGCGAACCGATTCCGGTGCCGGGAGGCCGAGATGGAGGAGAGTGGTCAGGTCTTCGACCTTGCCATCGTCGGCGGCGGCATCAATGGTTGCGGCATCGCCCGTGATGCCGTGGGGCGTGGCCTCAGCGTGGTGCTGTTCGAGAAGGGCGATCTCGCCTCCGGCACCTCCTCCGCCTCCACCAAGCTGATCCATGGCGGCCTGCGCTATCTCGAATATTACGAGTTCCGCCTGGTGCGCGAGGCGCTGGCCGAGCGGGAGGTGCTGTGGGGCCTCGCCCCGCACATCGTCTGGCCCCTGCGCTTCGTGCTGCCACATCATCCCGGCCTGCGCCCGGCATGGATGCTGCGGCTCGGCCTGTGGCTCTACGATCATATCGGCGGCCGCCGCCTGCTGCCGCCCACCCGCACGCTGGACTTGCGGCATGATCCCGCCGGCCAGCCGCTGCGGCCGGGCTATGGCCGCGCCTTCGAATATTCCGACTGCTGGGTGGAGGATGCCCGCCTCGTGGTGCTCAACGCCCGCGACGCCGCCGACCGGGGCGCCGCCATCCGCCCGCGCACCCGCGTCACCGGCGCGCGGCGGGAGGCGGGGCTGTGGGTGATCGAGAGCGAGCATGAGGGCCGCCCCGAGACGGTGAAGGCGCGGGCGCTGGTGGATGCGGCCGGCCCCTGGGCGGGCGAGGTGCTCGACGTGCTGAAGACCGGCCGGGGCGAGGCACACGCCCCGCTCCGCCTCGTGCAGGGCAGCCACATCGTGGTGCCGCGGCTTTATGCGCACGAGCGCTGCTACATCTTCCAGAATGCGGACGGGCGCATCATCTTCGCCATTCCCTACGAGGGCGATTTCACCCTCATCGGCACCACGGACCGCGATTTCTCCGGCCATCCGGAGGATGTGCACGCGACGCCGGAGGAGGTGGCCTATCTGTGCGCGGCGGCGAGCGAGTATTTCGCCGCCACCATCGCCCCCGAAGAGGTGGTGTGGACCTATTCCGGCGTGCGCGCCCTTTATGACGACGGCGCCGGGGCCGCCCAGTCGGCGACGCGGGACTATGTGCTCGCCCTCGATGCGCCGGAGGAGGGGGCGCCGCTCCTCACCGTGTTCGGCGGCAAGATCACCACCTATCGCCGGCTGGCCGAGGCGGCGCTGACGCGCCTCGCACCGCACTTTCCCCATCTTGGCGCGCCCTTCACCGCGACCGCGCCGCTGCCCGGCGGGGATTTTCCACGCCAGGGCTATGACACTCTGGTGCGCGCTTTGCGCGGCGCCTTCCCGGCGCTCGATCCCGCCCTGCTGGCGCGGCTCGCGCGGGCCTATGGCACGTCCGCCTTCCAGTTGCTGGACGGGGTGAGCGACGATGATGACCTCGGCGACTGGTTCGGCGCGCATCTGTGCGCCCGCGAGGTGGACTATCTGATGGACCGGGAATGGGCTGAGACCGCCGCCGACGTGCTGTGGCGGCGCTCCAAGCTCGGCCTGCGCACCGCGCCGCATGCGGTGGAGGCGCTCGACGCCTACATGGCGGCGCGGCGCGCCTGAAACAGAACAAAGGAGGACGCCGTGGCCGCCTACATTCTCGCCATCGACCAGGGCACCACCTCCTCGCGCGCGCTCCTGGTGCGGCGGGACGGGTCCGTCGCGGCACTGGCGCAGGAGGAGCTGCCGCAGCATTTCCCGGCCTCCGGCCATGTGGAGCAGGAGGCGGAGGACATCTTCGGCACCGTGCTCAATTGCTGCCGCGCGGTGCTGGCCAAGGCCGGCGCCACGGCGTCCGACATCGCCGCCATCGGCATCACCAACCAGCGCGAGACGACGTTGGTGTGGGAGCGTGCGACCGGCCGTGCCATCCACCGCGCCATCGTCTGGCAAGACCGCCGCACGGCCGAGGCTTGCGCCCAGCTGGAGGCGGACGGCCATGGGGCGCTGGTGAGCGCGCGCACGGGCCTCCTGCTCGATCCCTATTTCTCCGCCACCAAGATCGCCCACATCCTCGATGCCGTCCCCGGTGCGCGGGAGCGGGCGGAGACGGGGGAACTGGCCTTCGGCACAGTGGACAGCTTCCTGCTCCATCGCCTCACCGGCGGCCGCGTGCATGTCACCGACGCCACCAATGCCGCGCGCACGCTGCTCTTCGACATCCATCGCGGCGCGTGGGACGACGATCTCCTCGCCTTGTTCGGCGTGCCCCGCGCTTTGCTGCCGGAGGTGAAGGACTGCGCCGCGGACTTCGGCACCACCGATCCGGCGCTGTTCGGCGGGCCCATTCCCATCCGCGGCGTGGCGGGGGACCAGCAGGCGGCCATGGTGGGGCAGGCGTGCTTTGCGCCCGGCATGGTGAAATCCACCTACGGCACCGGCTGCTTCGCCCTGCTCAATACCGGCACGACGCCCGTCGCCTCATCCAGCCGGCTGCTGACGACCATCGCCTACCAGATCGGCGGCCAGCGCACCTATGCGCTGGAGGGCTCCATCTTCGTCGCCGGCGCGGCGGTGCAGTGGCTGCGCGACGGGCTGAGGATCATCTCCACCGCCAGCGAGAGCGACCGCCTCGCGGCGGAGGCGGATGCGGGGCAGGACGTGATTCTCGTCCCCGCCTTCGTCGGGCTCGGCGCGCCCTATTGGCGGCCGGAGGTGCGCGGCGCCCTGTTCGGCCTCACCCGCGCCACCGGACCGGCGGAGCTGGCGCGGGCGGCACTTGAGAGCGTGTGCTTCCAGACCGTGGACCTGATCGACGCCATGCGCGCCGACTGGCCGGACGGCGACACGGTGCTGCGCGTGGACGGCGGCATGACCGCCTCGGACTTCACCATGCAGCGGCTCGCCGACCTGCTCGGCGCACCCGTGGATCGACCGGTGCAGAAGGAGACGACCGTGCTCGGCGCCGCCTATCTGGCCGGCCTTGAGTGCGGTTTCTTCCCGCCGCCGGATGTGTTCGCCGGCCAGTGGCGGCTGGAGCGGCGGTTCACGCCGCAGATGCTGCCGGAGGTGCGCACCGGCCGCATCGCCCAGTGGCGGGATGCGGTGGGGCGGCTGATCGGCGGGGTGTGAGGGCGCAGGCTTCGGGATTGACCTTGCCGTCCCGCTGCCGCCGAATGGCGCCCAAGGCCGAGTGGCCTTGGGCAAAGCCCGCGCGGCGTCTGAGCGAAGCAATCGTCCGGCGCCGGTCGAAGACCGGGGGCGGACGCCATGAACAAACACAGGGAGGGCGCGGCCATGGTCCGGGACGACAGTTTCTCGGCTGACGAGCGCGCCGCCATCTATCGCTGCATCGCCGCGCGGCGGGACGTGCGACGAAACTTCCTGCCCGATCCGGTGCCCCACGCGGTGCTCGCCCGCGTGCTGGCCGCCGGCCATGCGGCGCCCTCGGTGGGCTTTTTGCAGCCGTGGAACTTCATCGTGGTGCGCTCGGACGAGACCAAGGCGGCGCTGCACGCGGCCTTCTCCCGCGCCAATGCCGAGGCGGCGGAAATGTTCGAGGGCGAGCGGGCGCTTCTCTACCGCACGCTGAAGCTGGAAGGGCTGCGCGAGGCGCCGCTTCTCCTGTGCATCACCTGCGAGCGGGATCGCGCCGGGCCGGTGGTGCTGGGGCGCACGCACCAGAGCGAGATGGACATCTATTCCACCGTCTGCGCGGTGCAGAACATCTGGCTGGCGGCGCGGGCGGAAAATCTCGGGGTGGGCTGGGTGTCCATCCTGGACCTGGCCGACCTCAGCCGCATCCTCGCCATTCCCGATCCCATCGTGCCGGTGGCGCTGCTGTGCATGGGCTATGTCGACCAGTTCGCGGCGACGCCGGACCTTGAGCGCGCGGGATGGCGTCAGCGCCTCCCGCTGGAGGAGCTGGTGTTTTCGGAGCGGTTCGGGGAGAAGGTCGGGACGTAGGGCCGCTGGAGTCAGACGAAAGCCCGAAGGCCCGCCTCAGCGGGCGAGGGCGACCTGCTGGCCGGTTTCGGCGATGGTGCCGACGTAGTGGTTCGGGCCATCCGGCTGCAGGCGGGCGGTGACCTTGCCCTGATGGTTCTGCAGCACGATGTCCGAGCCCATCATGTCCCAGCCCTTAGTCATGAAGATCTCGCTGGGGCAGGAGACGTCGGCCTGGGCTGACAGGCCGCTGAGGCCGCGATCGGTGCCGAGGCGCACCGGGCAGGAGGCCTTGCCGCCATCCCACGAGAAGCTCCAGGCACCGGAAACCTGTTCCTTGGCCGCGCTGGGGGCGAAGGCGGTGGCACCGGGATTGGCCGGGGGCGGGGTGAGGGGCACGTTGGAGGCGGTGGTGCGCGGGGTGATGGCGCCGGTGGCGGTATCGGCCGCGGCCGTGGACACGTTGCCGGGCACGGGCGACGATTCGACCGCCGCCGTGGGCGCCGTGAGCACGCGATTGGCCGCCGTGGCGGACGGCTTCGCCCCGAAGCCGTCAAGCTCCGTGCTGCACCCACCAAGGGCCAGCGCCAGCGCCGCCGAAACCAGAACCACCTTCATCCATTGTTCTCCGGACGTGTCCGCAACCTAGCGTCTTCGCGCGAAAACCGCCACCCGCCCCTGAGTGGCTTGCACGGGACGCCATCGACGTTCGGACCGCAACTGACAGGCGCGAACCCTAGCCGGCTGCGGGTAAACGCACCCTTTCGCGAGATCGTGGCAGCAGCAAGGCTGGTGATGTATCTAAGTACCGTTCGGCGGCGACGGATGGACGCGATGGTTAAGGCGGTTTAATCACCGGCGCACCTTGCGGCACGGTCTTCCGCGCCCTTATCCCGTCCTTGCCTTGCCCGGAGCTTCCCATGGCCATGCTCGATCCCCGCACGCTGACCCTCGTCGTGACCGGCGCCACCTCGGGCATCGGCGCCGCCACCGTCCGCCGCTTCGCGAGCGCGGGATCGAAGGTGGTGGCCGTGGGCCGCCGGGCCGACCGCCTGGAAGGCCTCAAGGCCGAGTTTGGCGACCTGATCCTCCCGCTGGAGCTCGACGTGCGCGACGAAAAGGCGACGGTCGACGCCCTCTCCAGCCTGCCGGCGCCGTTCGCCGACTACAACATCGTCTTCGCCAATGCCGGCCTCGCGCTCGGGCTGGAGCCCGCCCAGAACGCGGATCTGGACGAGTGGAAGACCATGGTGGAGACCAACATCACCGGCATGCTCACCACCGTGCGCGCGAGCCTGCCGGCCATGGTGGCGCGCAAGGAGGGGCATGTGGTGTTCACCGGCTCCGTCGCCGGCGACTACCCTTATTTCGGCGGCAACGTCTACGGCGCCACCAAGGCCTTCGTGAAGCAGTTCTCCCTGAACCTGTGGGCGGATGTGGCCGGTACCGGGGTGCGCGTCACCAACATCGAGCCGGGCCTCGTGGAGACCGAGTTCTCCGTGGTCCGTTTCGCCGGCGACAAGGGCAAGGCGGATCAGGTCTATGCCGGCTACACGCCCATGACCGCCGAGGACATCGCCGAGCAGGTCTATTTCGCCTGCACCATGCCCCGCCACGTCAACATCAACCGCATCCAGTGCATGGCGGGCCAGCAGACCTTCAACGGGCTGACCGTGCGGCGCGACCCCGCCTGATGGCAAGGGCGGGGGAAATCGGGTGGCCGGCGCTTGCGGCGCCTGCTGAGATGGGCAACGCTCGATCAGAAGGAGACGTGCCGTGCTGGCGCTCGATGCCCCCGATCTCATCCTGCCCGCGGCGGCGCCGAGGCTGACGGCGACGCCTGCCGCGCCGCTCGACATCGCCGCCCGCGACTATGACGTGGTGCGCCGGGCGGTGGAGTACATCTCCCGCAATGTGCGCCGCCAGCCGGAGGTGGAGGAGATCGCCGCCGCCACCGGCGTCTCTGCCCGCGCGCTGACAGACCTGTTCCGCCGCTGGTGCGGCCTCACGCCCAAGGCATTCCTGCAGGCGGTGACGCTCGATCGCGCCCGGCGCATCGTTGCCGAATGCCCCAACGTGCTGGATGCCGCGCTGGAGCTGGGTCTCTCCGGCCCCGGCCGGCTGCACGACCTGTTCGTGGTGCACGAGGCCATGTCGCCGGGGGAGTGGAAGACCGGCGGCGCCGGCCTCGTTATCCGCTTCGGCTTCCACCCGTCCCCGTTCGGGCAGGCGCTGGCCATGTCCACGCCGCGCGGCCTGTGCGGCCTCGCCTTCGCCGATCTGGGGGAGGAGGCGGCGGCGCTCGCCGACATGCGCTCGCGCTGGCCCAACGCCACCTATCTGGAAGACCCGACCGCCACCGCCCCGCTGGTGGCGCAGATATTCGATCCCGCCTCCTGCCGGGGCGACCAGCCCCTGCGCATCGTCTTCATCGGCACGGATTTCGAGATCCGGGTGTGGGAGACGCTGCTACGCATCCCCATGGGCCGGGCGACCACCTATTCCACCATCGCCGAGCACGTGGGACGGCCCAAGGCGGCGCGTGCGGTGGGCGCGGCCATCGGCAAGAACCCCATCTCCTTCGTGGTGCCATGCCACCGCGTCATCGGCAAGAGCGGCGACCTCACGGGCTACCACTGGGGCCTGACGCGCAAGCGCGCCATACTCGGCTGGGAAGCCGCGAAGGTGGAGCCTAAGGCGGAGTAAGAGGCGGGGAGGGGGCCTACCCCACCCAGCCCCGCAATTCCCGCTCCACCACGGTCTTCAGCACCCGCATGCCCTCATCGCCGGCATTGAGGCAGGGGATGGCGGCGAATTTCTCGCCGCCGGCGTGCTCGAAGATCTCTCGGTTTTCGACGCCGATTTCCTCCAGCGTCTCCAGGCAGTCGGCGACGAAGCCGGGGTTGAACACGGCGAGGCGCTTCACGCCGCTTTCGGCGAGGGCCTTCACCGTCTCGTCCGTATAGGGCTTCAGCCATTCTTCGCGGCCGAAGCGGGACTGGAAGGTGAGGCGAAAGCGCTTCTCGTCCATGCCGAGCCGCGCGCGCAGCAGGCGGGCGGTCTTGGCGCACTGGCAGTGATAGGGGTCGCCCTTCATGAGGTAGGACTTCGGCACGCCGTGGAAGGAGGCGAGGATTACCTCCGGCTCGAAGTCCAAAGCCGCCAGATTCCGCTCCAGGTCGCGCGCCACCGCATCGATATAGACGGGATCATCGTGCCAAGGCGGCGCGACGCGCAGCGTCGGCTGCCAGCGCATTTCCTTCAGCGCGTCGAAGGCCTTGTCGCAGACCGTCGCGGAGGTGGCGGCGGCATATTGCGGATAGAGCGGCATTAGCAGGATGCGCTCGCAGCCCTGCGCCTGAAGCGCGGCGAGGCGCTCGGCGATGGGTGGCTTGCCGTAGCGCATGGCGAAATCCACGACGATGCGCTCATCGATGCCGGCGAAATGGGCGGCGAGCTTCTCGGCCTGGTCGCGGGTGATGGTCTTGAGCGGGCCTTCGTTGCGCTCGTTGTTCCAGATGCTGGCATAGTCGCGGCCCTTGGGGCCGGGGCGCTTGGTGAGGATGATGGCGTTGAGCACGAACCACCACAGCGCGCGGTTCACCTCGATCACCCGCCGGTCCCAGAGGAACTCCTTCAGATAGGCGCGCATGGACCAGTAGTCCGTCGCCTCCGGCGTGCCGAGATTGACGATGAGCACGCCCACGCGCCCGAACGCCACCTTCGGGTGGTCCTTGGGCAGATGGGTGGAATCGGCGGAGAAGGCGGGAGCGTCGATCATCAGGTCCTCGGCTGCTGCCGGTGAGATGGCGCCTCGGCCGGGGCGCGTCAATGCGCCCGCAGGCGCAGCTCTTTTACGCGACCGGGCGCGCGCTGGATGGCCGGTGCCGCACACGCGATGACGGCCCGGACGGCTGGTGCCGCCGGACGGATCAATCGCCGGATGATGAAGTGAGGGATGGTGGGCGCGACAGGGATCGAACCTGTGACCCCTACGATGTCAACGTAGTGCTCTCCCGCTGAGCTACGCGCCCCCTCGCAGGAGCCGCCTCTATATCGGCTCGAAACGCCGGAGGCAAGGCGGGTGTGTCGAAGGATGTTCCGGCCTGTGGATGACGCGTCAGGCGGCCGCCAGCATCTTGCCCACCTCGCTCACGAGGTCGCGCAGGTGGAAGGGCTTGGAGAGCACCTTGGCCTCGCTCGGCGCCTCGCCATCGGCATTGAGGGCGACCGCGGCGAAGCCGGTGATGAACATCACCTTCAGGTCGGGATCGAGCTCGGTGGCCCGGCGGGCCAGCTCGATGCCGTCCATCTCCGGCATCACGATGTCGGTGAGGAGCAGTTCGAACGGCTCCTCCCGCATGCGTTCGTAGGCGGAGCGGCCGTTGTCGCAGGAGGCGACGGAGTAGCCCGCATTCTGCAACGCCTTCACGAGGAAGCGTCGCATGTCGTTGTCGTCTTCAGCGAGCAGGATCTTGGCCACGCCGCTTCCCCTGATGTCATGTTCTGTCCACCCCCGGCCAGAGCAGGGGGTTCATATGACTTGTCTGCCGCATTCGGGTAAATTCGAAGTGAAAGCCGCGCCACCCCTTTCCAAAAGGTGTTTCGCCGGGCCATCATTCCGCCGCCCGCCGGTGTGAATTCCGGAACTATTCCAAGGTGCTGGGTTCTTGATGACTGCCTGTCTCGCCGACACCATTGAACCCGCATTCGAGGTGCTCACTCCGGTCGAGGCGCGCGCGCCCTTCCTCTTCAACTCCCCGCATTCCGGCCGTATCTATCCGCGCAGTTTCGTCGAGCAGACCCGCCTCGACTTTTCAACCCTGCGCCGCTCCGAGGATACGTTCGTCGACGAATTGTTCGGCGACTGCGTCGCGCTCGGCGCGCCGATGATGCGGGCGCTGTTCCCGCGCTCCTTCCTCGACCTCAATCGCGAGCCGTACGAGCTCGACCCGCGGATGTTCGACGGCCGTCTGCCGCCGTTCGCCAACACGCGGTCGATTCGCGTGTCCGGCGGCCTCGGCACCATTGCCCGGGTGGTGGGCGACGCGCAGGAGATCTATCCGCGCCGCCTCGCCGTGAACGAGGCGCTGGAGCGCATCGAGACCTATTACAAGCCTTACCACCAGACCCTGCGCCGCCTCGTGGGGCGAATCCAGCGGGAATGGGGGCTGGCGGTGTTGGTGGATTGCCACTCCATGCCCTCCACCTCCGCGCGGGACGAGGTGGCGCGGGCCGATTTCGTCATCGGCGATCGCTACGGCACAAGCTGCAGCGATCTGGTGACCGACGCCATCGAACGGTCCCTCACCGCCCGCGGCTACCGGGTAGTGCGCAACAAGCCCTATGCGGGCGGCTATATTACTGAGCACTACGGAAACCCCTCCGCCGGCCTGCACGCGGTGCAGATCGAGCTCAACCGCAGCCTCTACATGGACGAGGCCGGCTATGAGCGAAATGGCGGATTTACGCGGGTTCAGGCCGATATTCGCACCCTGATGGGGGATCTGTTCATCGCGGTGTCGGAGGGCCTTGCCCCGCTCCGTGCGGCAGCTGAATGACAAAGCCCTGCATTTTTGCATAAGGTGCCTTGCGTTTTTCGTATGGCAAGGCTACCAATTGCGCACGGTTGCCGAGGAATTACTCAGGCACCATCGAATTCCGGCCCGGACTGGCTTCGCCCTGCGAAGACGTCCGCGAGACACGGGATCGAATGGCGGCGCAAGACCGCATCCAGGGATGGAACGAGAGGGGCCTAGACAGGGCGGCGGGTGACGGCGAATGCCGGATCGGCCAGCCCGAAAAAGAAAGGGGCCGTCCGCGTGAGCAGACGGCCCAAGTCTAGGGAGGAAACGCCCAAGGAGGGCAGCGACACAGCGACGCCAATCGCCGTGTCGCAATGCACAAATAGCCGAGTGCAGTGCCATAAATCAAGTGCGCGTTTGTCGCAGTCTGGTATACCACGGTAATTGATTGATTTTTATAAGGATTTATTTCTCCCGGCTAAGCCCGGGCTGGGGCCTGCGCGATCGGGCCGCTCAAAAAAAATCGACAAAAGCGTGCGCTTGGTCCGACTCGGCCGTGCCCGGGGATGGCCAGGACTCGGCATGTCCGGCTGTTGCCCGGCGCCGGGGCCCATGGTGACAGCCAGTCGATCAGGGCTAAACGCACGCAGGTGGACGCGCGCGGTCGACCACAGCCGCGAGCTTCTCTTCACGCGCCACGGGCGCGGAGCGGGATCTGGCAGGGCAGGGGTCGCGAGCAGGGGGAGGCGGAGGCGGACGCAGGCCACCGGGACTTTGCCGGGCGGCGCGCATTTCCTGCCTCGGCATGAGGGGCCGAAAAAAGAAAGGGGCCGCTGAGAACAGCGGCCCAAGTCTAGGGAGGAAACGCCCAAGGAGGGCAGCGGCACCGCAACAAGCAATGCCGCGCTGCATCAATATGACGAACGGCCCCCTCTGCATCAAGTCCGTGACAGGCAGATAGTTTGTGCATCTGTCCAACATTTAAAACCATTTATTTTCAGCCCATTGCGGCGGGCCTGCCCAATCTTTGCGCGTCCTGCCTGCCGCGCCTGCCGCTGCGGCGATCATCTCGCATCGCACGTGTGCCGCCGGGATCATCGCGAGCCGAATTCGGAAGGCGTGCCGGATCGGGCCGCCCCGCGACCGGAGCCGGCCGTCCCCCGCAGATTTTCCTTGGCAGCCGCAGGCACCCGCGCTTTCTTGCCGGCGCGGGCACCCTCGGCCCGCCCGATCGTTCCGGAGCGCCCATGACCGCCGTCGATTTCGACGCCTTCGTCCATCAGCTTGCGACCGTCTCGGGCGAGGCCATCCTGCCCTTCTTCCGCACGGCCCTGGGCATCGAGGACAAGAGCGCGGGCCGCGCCTTCGATCCCGTCACCGAGGCAGACCGGGCGGCCGAGCAGGCCATGCGCGCGCTCATCCGCTCCACCTTCCCCGCCCACGGCATCATCGGCGAGGAGTTCGAGAACGTGGTGGCGAGCGCACCCTACACGTGGGCACTGGACCCCATCGACGGCACCAAGTCATTCATCGCCGGCCTGCCCGCCTGGGGCACGCTGATTGGCCTTCTGAAGGAGGGCGATCCGGTCTACGGCATGATGCACCAGCCGTTCATCGGCGAGCGCTTCTTCGGCGACGGCGGCGCGGCGCGCTATCGCGGCCCGGCCGGCGAGCGCACCCTCGCCACCCGCGACTGCGGACGGCTGGAGGACGCGGTGCTCTACACCACCAGCCCCCGTCTCATGAACGAGGAAGACCGCGCCGCCTTCGGCACCGTGGAGGAGCGCGTGCGCATGTCGCGCTACGGCGGCGATTGCTACGCCTATTGCATGGTGGCGGCGGGCCTTATCGATCTCGTCATCGAGACCGGCCTGCAGGATCACGACGTGATTGCCCTGGTGCCCATCATCGAGGGCGCGGGCGGCGTGGTCACCAGCTGGGAAGGTGGTTCGCCGGTGGCGGGCGGCCGCGTGGTCGCGGCCGGCAGCCGCAAGGTGCACGAGGCGGCGCTGCGCCAGCTCACCGGCGGCTGAGCACCCTCAGATCGGCGTGCCCGGAATGAAGGCGTCGAACGCCGCCCAGAACTGGGCGCGGAAGATGTCGCGTTCCATCAGCAGCTCGTGCCGGCTGGCCGGCACCACCACATGGGCGCCGGCGATGAGCCGGGCCGAGAAATGCTCGATGGCCTTGTTGGACACGAGCCGCTCTCCCCCTGCCGCGATGATGAGCAGCGGCTGGCGGATGCGCGGGATCACGTCGGGATGGGTCAATTCCGCCATGGTGGAATAGGCGCCCGCCAGCCAGCCGATGGTCGGCGCCCCGAGATCGAGCTGCGGATAGGCCGTGACCAGAGCGTGGGTTCGATCGAATCGGCCGCGGTCCGAGGTCAGCGGATTGCCCTCGAACTTCAGCCGCGCCAGCGAGCGCCCGCGTCCGCCCGGCACGAAGGCGCGGGCGAAGCCGATGTGGGAGAGCACGGTGGCGGTCGGCCGCACGATGCCCTCGAAGGGCACCGAATCAAGCCCCAGCATGGGCGCGCTCAACACCATGCGGTCGAACCAGCGCTGCCCCTCCAGCACGGAAGACAGGAGGATCGAACCGCCCATGGAGTGGGCCAGCGCGAAGTGGGGCGGCGGACAATCCGGCAGCAGCACCTCGCGGGCGAAGGCCTCGAGGTCGAGCAGATAGTCCGAAAAGCGGGTGACGTGCCCCTTCAGGCGGTTGCGCAGCAGATGCTGGGAGCCGCCCTGGCCGCGCCAGTCCAGCAGCGCCACGGCGAAGCCGCGCGACCTCAGCTCGCGCACCACCTCGAAATATTTCTCGATGAACTCGCAGCGGCCGCTGAACAGCGCGACGGTGCCTTTCGCCTTGCCCTCGGGCATGAAGCGGGCGAAGCGCAGGCGCACGCCGTCGCGGGCGGTGATCTCGCCTTCGATCGCGCCTTCGGGCACCGGATTGTTCGGCAGGGAATAGAGCGTCATGAGGCTCGCAGCGATGGAAGGCGGGCGGGCTGAGGGTTACACGCCGGGCGCCCGCTTCACAATCGCCGTCTCGCGCGGGAGCAGCGCTCAGCGCGGCGCGCCGGAGCCGATGACCTGCATGCCGCTGATGTCGCCGCTGGCGGCATCCAGCACCAGCCGCACCCGCTCGCCGCGCGGGCCGGTGGCCTCGGCGAGGAAGCTCTGGCCGCGCTGGCGCACGGCGCCGATCTGGCGGAAGCCGCGGGCCTCCAGGCTCGGCGCGACGGTCTCTGCAGTGAGCGGAAGGGGGCCGGCGGGGGCGATCTGGTAGGGCCGGTAGGCGCGGGGGGCGATGGCGCCGCCGGGCATCAGGGCGGCCTCGTCCGGCATCTGGGTCGCGGTGACGGAGGCGGCGCGGGCGAGCGGCAGGCCGGGCAGGGCGATCGTCCCGGCTTCGCTTGGCGGATGGTACGAGTGCAAAGGCGGGGGCTTGGCCGGAACGGCCGGCTGGACAGCGGGCGGGGCCGGCGGCTCGGGGCCGCACTGGGCGAGGGCCCGCGTCATGGGCGGCGCGAGCGCCATCAGGAAGAAGGCCGCACAGGCGGCCGCACAGGCCCGCATCGCCCGACCTCCCCTTGCTCCCCGCCTCCTCACCGGATCACGCCGCGGACGGAGCAGATGTCGTTGGGGAAAAGTCTAGCCGCGTCGGGTGAACGCGGGCCTGCGGCGGCGTTCATCGCCGGTTCAGATTGCGGCCGGGGCACCCCCTTGACGCCCGAAACGGGCCTACCCACATCCGAAAAGGCGCCGGGCAGAAACCTGACGGCGCCCTGACCGGACCCGGCTTTATGCGGGTCCCGCATGTCGCTTCAAAGGAGGATATGCCATGCGTACGTTTGACCTTGCTCCCCTGTACCGCAACACCGTCGGTTTCGACCGGCTGTTCTCGCTGCTCGATTCCGTCGGCGGCGTGGATGCGGCGCCCACCTACCCGCCCTACAACATCGAGCGCACGGGCGAGAACGCCTATCGCATCACGGTGGCCGTGGCGGGCTTCACCGATGCCGAGCTCGGCATCGAGGTGAAGGAGAACACCCTCACCCTCAAGGGCGAGAAGAAGTCGTCCGAAGCGTCCGAGAGCGCCCAGGTGCTCTATCGCGGCATCGCCGCCCGCGCCTTCGAACGCCGCTTCCAGCTCGCCGACCATGTGGAGGTGAAGGGCGCGGTGCTTGAGAATGGCCTGCTGCACGTGGACCTCGTGCGCAACATTCCCGAGACCAAGAAGCCCCGCATCATTCCCATCGCGGGAGCGACCTCCGCCCCCAAGACCATCGAGGGCGCGCCGGTAGAGAGCGCCGCCCAGGCGGCCTGAGCGGCGGAAATGAGAGGGCGGGCTGCGGCCCGCCCGCCAAGACTTGAGGGCGGTGCGCAGGCGCCGCCCTTTTGCATGGTCGCTTCTGCATGGCGCCGATGCCGGCCGGGGGGTTGATCTCAAGGCGCGGCCGGGAGAGGAGGGGGCATTCGCTCCCGTGCGTTCCCTCCGGAAAGGTCGCCTGCCGTGTCCGCGCCCCGCAAGGTTCTCGTCACCACCCGCCTGTTCGATGCCGCCGCCGGCGAATATCTCGCCGAGCACGGCTGCGTGGTGGTCCCCTCCGGCCTGCCGGGCGATGCGCTCGATGCCGACATTCCCGACGCCACCCTGAGCGCGCTGCTGGAAGGCGTCGAGGGCTGGATCGTCGGCATGCGCGCGGTGACGCGGGAGATTCTCGCCGCCCATCCCGATCTCAAGGTCATCGCCCGTCGCGGCGTGGGCTATGAGCGGGTGGACGTGGCGTCCGCCAAGGCGCTCGGCCGGGTGGTCACCATCGCGGCGGGCGCCAATGACGATGCGGTGGCGGACCACACTCTGGCGATGATCCTCGCGCTGCTGCGCCGCCTGAAGGAGAGCGACCGCGCCATCGCCGCCGGCAATTGGCGGGTGCTGAGCGGATACGACCTCACGGGCAAGACGGTGGGCCTCGTCGGGCTCGGCCGCATCGGCAAGGCGGTGGCGCGGCGCCTGCACGGCTTCGGGACCAAGGTTTTGGTGGCGACCCGCACCCCCGACCCGGACTTCCCCTTCGTGGATTATGTGCCGCTCGACGACCTGATCGCGCAGAGCGACATCATCAGTATCCACGCGCCGCTCACCTCCGAGACCCGCCACCTGATCGGCGCCGACGCGCTCGCCGCCATGAAGCCCCATGCGCTGGTCATCAACACCTCGCGCGGTGGCCTCGTGGACGACCGCGCGCTGCTGGCCGCGCTGGAGGCGGGACGCATCGGCGGCGCCGGCCTCGACGTGTTCGAGGCGGAGGCGGACGCCGCGATGCTGCCGGTTGCCGCGGCCTTGGCCGCGCGGCCCGACGTGGTGGCGACCGCCCACGCCTCCGGCTCCAGCGCCGAGGCTCTGGCCCGCGGCAACCTGATCTCGGCGCAATGCGTGGTGGCGGCGCTGGACGGGACGGATTTCCCGCCCGGCTGCCTCATCGCCGACGGGCGCTGAGGTTCCCCATTCCAACGCGTTTTCTTCACGCGAACCGTACCCACTTCGCTCGTAAACGCTCTAGCCGCCGCTGATGGCGGTGAGCACGAACACGTCCGCGCCGGGCCGCAGTGGGGTCTCCAGCCGCGCCCGCCGTCCATCGACGAACACGTTGATGTGGCGGCGGATGGCGGGGCGCTCGTCGCACAGTCGGTCGCGCATGCCGGGCCAGCGCGTCTCCAGCGCATCCATCAGCTCGCGCACCGTCGCGGCGGGAAGCTCCAGATAGGTCTCGCCGTCGGGAAACAGCCGGACGAGGTGGGCCGGCAGGCGCACCTTCACCGGCGCTGTGTCGTCCGTCACCGCTCAGGTCTCCACCACCAGCGTCTCCACGGAGGAGATGGTGGGCAGGTGCTCGGCGAGGCGCGTCCAGCTCTCTCCCTCGTCGGCGCTGGCATAAATCTCGCCGGACCCGGTGCCGAAATAGACGCCGGCGGGCTCCAGCGTGTCGGTGGCCATGGCCTGCCGCAGCACGTTGAAATAGGCGTCCTTCTGCGGCAGGCCGGACCGCAGCGCCTGCCATGAGGCGCCGCCGTCGCGGGTGCGCCACACGGCAGCCTTCGCCTCCGGCATGAAGCGGCCGGCGGTGTCGCCGTTGAGCGGCACGAGGAACAGCGTCTCCGCATCGCGCGGATGGGCGGCCGCCGGAAAGCCGAAGCTGGAGGGCAGGCCCTTCTCGATGCTCTGCCACGACACGCCGCCGTCGTCGGAGCGGTACATGCCGCAATGGTTCTGCTGGTAGAGGCGGTGGCGCAAGCCCGGCGCCTTGACCACGCAATGCACGCACTGGCCATGCTCGGGATAGCGCTGGTCCTCCGGCATGTAATCGGCGCGGGTGCCGCGGTTGCGCGCGCTCCAGGTGCGCCCGCCATCGGCACTGTGGAAGACGCCGGCGGCGGAGATGCCCACCCACAGCGCATCCGGATCGTCCGGATCCAGCACGAGGGAGTGGAGGATGAGGCCCGCGCCGCCGGGACCCCAATCGCCGCGGGACGGGTGCTTCTGCAGGCCGTCGAGGGCGGTGAAGCTCTGTCCGCCATCATCCGAGCGGAACAGGCCGGCGGGCTCGACCCCGGCATAGAGCACGCCGTCCGCCCCCGGCGCGAGGCTCCAGACGGATTTCACCGGCGCCTCGCCCTCGGCATGGGCAAGGCCGCGGGAGGAATGGGTCCAGCTGGCCCCGAGATCGTCCGACTGCCACACGGCAGGGCCGAACCATTCATTGCCTCCGCCCGCATAGATGCGGCCGGAGGCGCGATCGCCCACCACGTGGTTGGTCGGCCACGTGTCGCAGAAGGGACCGCGCAGCGACCAGCTCGTTCGGGCAGGATCGCTCTCCAGAATGAACGCGCCTTTCTTCGTTCCGATCAGGATCAGCACCTTCTGCGCCATCTTCTCCCTCCCACGGCCCCGGGGCTTCGGGCCACCCCGAGGACGCGGACGCAGGCGACGCACCGACACGGCAGCGATAAGATTTTGCGAGACGGGCGAGTCGCGGGCTTGGAAATTTAGAACTGACGATTTATGATAATCGTCAGTTTATAGGAGTGCAGCGTGAACGTCAGGGTGAAGGAGACGGCGGACGAGACCCGCGAGCGCATCGCGCGGACGGCGCAGGAGTTGTTCCGCCGCATGGGTTTCGCCAAGACGGCGGTGGCGGATATCGCCGCCGAGCTCGGCATGTCGCCGGCCAATGTCTACCGTTTCTTCCCCTCCAAGAACGCCATCGTCGCCACCATCTGCAGCCGTTGCCTCAACGAGAGCGAGGCGGAGGTGGCCGCGGCCATTGCGGACGTCGGCTCACCCCAGGAGCGCATCCTCGCCGCGTTTCTGTCCATCATGCGCTACCACAAGGAGAATTTCCTTGAGGAGCGGCGCGTGCACGACATGGTTCTGGTGGCCATCGAGAACAATTGGGACGCCATCGAGGCCCACAAGGCGCGCCTGTGCGACATGACTGCGCGTGTGCTCGCTGACGGTATCGCGCAGGGGGTGTTCGTGGCCCATGATCCGTCGAAGGTCAGCCGACAGATCCAAAGCGCCCTCCTTCGCTTCTGCCATCCGATTCTGGTCGCCCAGCACATTGATGAAGACCAGGAGGGGGCGTTGCGCGAGAGCCTCCGGTTCATTCTGAGAAGTATCGAGGTGGAGCGTTCGCCTCTTCCCTGAGCGGGTGGGCGAAACGCTTTCGTGCGCCGTAAGAGTGATGATCGACGAAAATCGTCAGTGTTAAATCCGTATTTCGCAGACCCAAGCCACAGGATCGTTCCATGCCCCGCCTTGACGTTCCGATCCGAACCGGCCGCCGCCTGAAGGGCCTGGCAGCGTTGCTCCTGACAGGGGCCGCCGTGCTGCTCGCCGGCTGCGGCCAGGAAAACCACGCCAATGCCGGCGAGGCTCCTGCCTCCAAGGAGGCCACGCTGGCCCGGCCGGTGCAGGTCACGACCGTCAGCTTCCGACCGCGGCAGACGCAGAAGAGCTTCGTCGGCGTGGTCCGTGCCCGCCGCGAGATCGACCTCGCCTTCCGCGTGGGCGGCAAGGTGGTGCAGCGGCTTGTGGAAGTGGGCGACCGCATCGAGCCCGGCACCGTGGTGGCCCGCCTCGATAAGGAAGATCTGAAGCTCGAGCTGGAGAGCGCCAAGGCGGAGATGCAGGCGGCCACCGCCAACCTCGCCCAGACCACCACCGAGGACACACGCTATCGCGCGCTCACCGCCAAGGGCGCTGCCTCCAACGCCGATCTCGACCGCAAGTCGCTTGCCAAGGAGGAGGCGGTGGGCCGCCTCGAACGGGCGAAGCGCTCGCTGGAGCTGGCCGAGAACCGCCTCTCTTATGCCGACCTCGTCACCGATGCGGCCGGTGTCGTCGTCGCGACCTCGGCGGAGCCGGGGCAGGTGGTGGCCTCGGGCCAGACCATCGTGCGCGTCGCCCGCCTCGACGAGAAGGAAGCGCTGGTCTCCCTTCCCGAGACCGCCCTTGCCGACGCCCGCACGGCCGATGCCGTCGTGACCCTCTGGGCCGATCCCGGCCGGCGCATTCCCGCGCGCCTGCGGGAGCTATCGCCGCAGGCCGACGTCACCTCCCGCACCTATCCCGCCCGTTTCTCCCTGGAGGGTGCTGACGGGGCGGTGGCGCTGGGCATGACCGCAACCGTGACCCTTCGCCCCAAAGACCAGCAGCAGGTGGCGCGCCTGCCGCTCTCCGCACTCATCGACCGCGGCCACGGCCCGCAGGTGTTCGTGGTGGATGGGGCGACCCATGCCATCGTCGCCCGCCCGGTGGAGATCGCCGCCTATACGGGTGACGAGGTGCTGCTCTCCGGCGGTGTCGCGCCGGGGGATGCGGTGGTGATCCTCGGGGTCCAGACGCTGCTGCCCGGCCAGAAGGTGCGCACCGTCGAGGCTCCGGCCGTGACCGAGGTGGCCGAGCGCCTTCCGTCCGTCGATACCCGCCGGGCGCAGGCGCCCGCCGCCGGCACCAGCGTGGCGGAGCAGCGTCCGTGAGCGGCGCCGGCCCCTCCCACGATCCGGCCTCCGGCGCCGGCTCCGCGCCCGAAGGCGCCTCGCGCTTCAATCTTTCGCGCTGGGCCATCACCCACCGCGCGTTGACCCTGTTCGCCATCCTCCTTTTGGGCGCGGCGGGGGCCTATTCCTATTTCAATCTCGGCCGCGCCGAGGATCCGTCCTTCACCATCAAGGTCATGGTGGTGCAGGCCGCCTGGCCCGGCGCCACCGCCTCCGAGATGCAGGCACAGGTGGCCGATCCCATCGAGAAGAAGCTGCAGTCTTTGCCGCACCTCGACAGGGTGGAGAGCTATTCGCGCCCCGGCGTCTCCTTCGTGCAGGTGTTCCTGCGGGACAACACCCCCGCGAAAGAGGTGAAGGACCTCTGGTACCAGGTGCGCAAGAAGGTCTCCGACGTGCGCGGCGATCTTCCCGCCGGCGTCATCGGACCGGGCTTCGACGACGAATATGGCGATGTCTATTCCGCGCTCTACATCCTGAGCGGGCAGGGGGCGGCGCCGGCCGAGCTGAAGCGGCAGGCGGAGCTCATCCGCCAGCGTCTGCTGCGCGTGCCCAATGTGGAGAAGGTGGACCTCATCGGCGAGCGGCCGGAGAAGATCTACATCGAGTTCTCCCACGCCCGCCTCGCCAATCTCGGCATCACCCCGCAGCAGGTGTTCGACAGCGTGGCCCGGCAGAATGCCGTGGTGGCGGGCGGCGCGGTGGATACCCGCTCCGACCGCATCAATTTGCGCGTCACCGGCGCCTTCACCGGCGTCGAGGCCATCGCCGAGGTGCCCGTGGCGGTGAACGGCGCGCTGCTGCGCCTCGGCGACATCGCCACGGTCAAGCGCGGCTATGAGGACCCGCCCTCCTTCCTCATGCGCCAGCACGGGCTGCCCGCGTTGGGCATCGGTGTGTCCATGGCGCAGGGCGCCAACATTCTCACGCTGGGCGAGGGGCTGAAAACCGCCATGGCCGAGGCCACCGCCGAGCTGCCGCACGGCATCGACGTGACGCAGGTGGCCGATCAGCCGCACATCGTCGGCGAATCGGTGGGCGAGTTCCTGAAGACCTTCCTCGAAGCCCTCGTCATCGTGCTGGTGGTGAGCTTCCTGTCGCTGGGCTTCCGCACCGGCATTGTGGTGGCGCTCTCGGTGCCGCTCGTGCTCGCCATCGTCTTCCTCATCATGTTCTCGGCGGGCATGGACCTCCACCGCATCACCCTGGGCGCGCTCATCATCGCCCTCGGCCTCTTGGTGGACGACGCCATCATCGCCATCGAGATGATGGTGGTGAAGATGGAGGAGGGGTGGGACCGCATGTCCGCCGCCACCTTCGCCTGGACCTCCACCGCCTTTCCCATGCTCACCGGCACGCTGGTGACGGCGGCCGGCTTCCTCCCGGTGGGCTTCGCCAAGTCCTCCTCGGGCGAATATGCCGGCGGCATCTTCTGGGTGGTGGGCATCGCGCTTATCGCATCCTGGTTCGTGGCGGTGATCTTCACCCCCTATCTCGGCACGGTGCTGCTGCCGGACATGAAGAAGGCGGGCGGGCATCACGAGATGCACGACGGCCGGCTCTACCGGATGCTGCGCGGCACGCTGGAATTCTGCCTGCGCCACCGTTTCATCGTCATCGGCACGACGGTTGTGATGTTTGCCGGGTCCGTGGTGGCCTTCGGCTTCGTGCAGCAGCAATTCTTCCCCACCTCCACCCGGCCGGAGCTGTTCCTGGAAATCCGCCTGCCCGAAGGCACCTCCATCACCGTCACCGAGGCAACGGCGAAGAAGGCGGAGGCCCTCGTCGGGGAAGACCCGGACGTGGCCACCAGCACCACCTATGTGGGCCGTGGCGCGCCGCGCTTCTGGCTCGGACTCAATCCCGTGCTGCCCAATCCGAACTTCGCGCAGATCGTGATCGTGGCGAAGGACGTGGCCGCCCGCGAGCGGCTGAAGGCCCGGCTCGATGCGGAGCTGGCCGAAGGCGCACTCTCGGAAGCGCGGGTGCGCGTGGACCGCTTCGTGTTCGGTCCGCCGGTGGGCTTTCCGGTGCAGTTCCGCGTGGTGGGGCCGGACCCCATCGCGGTGCGCGACATCGCCGATAAGGTGCGCCTGGTGATGGCCTCCGATGCTGACATGATCGATCCGCACCTCAATTGGGGCGAGCAGGTCAAGTCCATCAACCTGACCGTCGATCAGGACCGCGCCCGTGCACTCGGCACTTCGCCGCGCGATATCGCCGAGACGCTGCAGACCCTGCTTCAGGGCTACGCCATCACCCAGCTGCGCGAGGGCAACCTGCTCATCGACGTGATGGCGCGGGCCGTGCCCGAAGAACGGGTGGACCTGGAGCATCTCGCCGCGCTCACCGTGACCACCCGCAACGGGCTTGCCGTGCCGCTCGGACAGGTGGCGCGCATCGGCTATGCCCATGAGGAGCCGATCCTCTGGCGGCGCGACCGCGACCTCGTGCTCACCGTGCGCGGCGATGTGCGGGACGGCGTGCAGCCGCCGGACGTGACCACCCGCCTCCTGCCCAAGCTGGCGCAGCTCAAGGCCGAGCTGCCGCCCGGCTATCGCATCGAGACCGGCGGCTCCATCGAGGAAAGCGCCAAGGCCAATGCCTCGCTGGCGGCAGTGTTCCCGGTGATGATCATCGTCATGCTCACGCTGCTGATGATCCAGCTGCAGAGCTTCTCGCGCCTTGCGCTGGTGCTGGCGACGGCGCCCCTCGGCCTTATCGGCGCGGCGGCGGCGCTGCTCATCGCGCACCGGCCGTTCGGCTTCGTGGCGCTGCTCGGGCTCATCGCGCTCGCCGGTATGATCATGCGCAACACGGTGATTTTGGTGGACCAGATCGACCACGATATCCGGGACGGCGCGACTCCCCACCGGGCCATCGTGGAGGCGACCTTGCGCAGGGCGCGTCCGGTGGTGCTCACGGCGCTGGCCGCCGTGCTCGGCATGATCCCGCTGGCGGAGAGCGTGTTCTGGGGACCGATGGCGGTCACCATCATGGGCGGCCTGCTGGTGGCGACCGTGCTCACCCTGCTGGTGGTGCCGGCGCTCTATGCCACCTGGTTCCGTGTGAAGGTCACGGAAGAGGAGACCGCACCAGCTGCCCTGCCGCAGCCGGCGTCATGATCCCCCTCATCTGAACAGGACGCGCCCCGACGCCCCCCGGGGCCGTCCGCTCCGCCCGTTCCCGGCAACGCCCCCGCCGAGGACGGGCGGGGCGGTTTTTCGAATCGGGCGGAGTGCCGCGACTCAGTCCTTCTTCTCGCGCAGAGCGAGGCCGAACATCAGCGTGCCGACGCCGTTGACGATGAGGTCGACGCCGAGGAACAGGCCGAGGATGTAGACGGAGTTCACCGGCCAGCGGGCAATGATGATGAGGCCGAGCAGCAGGGTGACAACGCCGGACACCACGATCCAGCCCCAGCCCTTGCCGTGCTGCGAGCCGAAGCCGGCGAAGAGGCGGAAGATGCCCTCGACGGCGAGCGCCACGCCGATCATCAGCGTGAGGACGCCGGCACCGAGCAGCGGGTTGTACATCATCAGGCCGCCGGCCACGACGTAGAGCACGCCCGCCAGCAGCCAGTAGAAGAACCGGCCCCAGCCCTGCACCCGGAAGGCGTGGATGACCTGCACCACGCCGCCCACCAGAATCAGCGCGCCCACATAGAGCACGGTGACGACCGTGGAGGCGAGCACGTGGGCGAGGGCGACGAAGCCCAGCACGATGAAGGCGATGCCGAGCACCGCGAACCAGCCCCAGCTCGCACGCACGGCGTGCAACTGGTCGGCGACGGCGGAAGCGGGGGTGGGCGCAGATGCAGGCGTGGACATGGGCCTCTCCTGTCAGCTTGATCGCTGCTGGGCCATCATATCGAACGGGAACGCCGCGCACAGCGGTCTTCCGCTCCGGCAGATTGCGGAGCCCGCGACCGGGTCAGGGGGCCCTCAAACGCAAAACGGCCCGGCGTGGGCCGGGCCATTTCGGTGATGTCTTTCCACCGTGGGAGCGGGCTGCGCTCAGCGCTGGGCGGCGGGCTTGCCGGCCGAGGCGGTGGAAACCGGCGCGGCATTGGCCTGCGGGGCCGAATTCGCCTTGGGCAGGATCACAACCTTGGTGCCCACCTTGGCGCGGTCGTAGAGGTCTTCCACGTCCGCGTTCAGCATGCGGAAGCAGCCGGAGGACACGAACTTGCCGATGGTCTGCGGCTCGTTGGTGCCGTGGATGCGATAGATGGTGCCGCCGAGATACATGGTGCGGGCGCCGAGCGGGTTGCCGGGGCCGCCGGCCATGAAGCGCGGCAGATAGGGCTGGCGCTCGATCATCTCGGACGGCGGACGCCAGTCGGCCCATTCCTTCTTCGCGGTGATCTTCTCGGTGCCGGCCCAGGTGAAGCCCTCGCGGCCCACGCCGATGCCGTAGCGGATGGCTTTGCCGCCGCCGAGCACGAAGTAGAGGTAGGTGTTCGGCGTATCGATGACGATGGTGCCGGCCGGCTGGGTGGTCACGTAGTCCACCGTCTGGCGGCGGAAGCGCTCGGCCACGGGCTCGGTCGGATCGACATTCTCGATGCGCGGACCGGACGGCGCTTCGGTCGTGCCGGGCACCACGGCGGAGTTGGGGCCGTAGGAACCCGCAGGGGCCGGCGCATTGTTCAGGCTGGCATAAAGCGCATCCTGATCCACGGCGCCGCGGCCGGAGCCGGAATAGCCGGGCTGCTGGCCATAGGCCTGCTGCTGGGGCTCATAGGACGTGGGAGTCGCCTGGCGACCGTAGAGGTCGGGCGCGGAATTGTAGACCGGCTGGCCGCCATACGCCTGCTGCCCCTGCGCCGGAACGGCGGTCGGGTAGGGACCGGAATCGGGAGCGACCGCAACAGGGCCGCCGGGCGCGGGCTGCGGATAGCCCTGCTGCGCCGGCTGGGGATAGGCCTGCTGGGGATAAGGTTGACCCGGCGCGGGAAGCTCCGTGCGCTCCACCTGATCGCGGCGCACCGGCGCCTGCTGGCGCGCATAGGGGTCCGAATAGCCGGGAGGCGCCTCGCCATAGCCGCCGACAGGCGCGGGCGGGAGCGTGCCGGTAGCATCGTCCTGCTGCCCGCCGGGCAGGCTGTAGTTCGGCCCCCCGTACGGCCCCTGGGCGAAGGCCGGGCCAGCTAGAACGGACGCGCCGACGGCGGCGAGGAGAAGGGTGTTGCGAAGGGTCATGCTTGAGGTGTTAACCGTGAAACGTGACGAAATTGGAAACGGGTCGAGGAAAAATTTGGCCCGTCCGGCGGTAACTTGTTCCGGCTTTGCAGCTCTTGTCCTGAAACGCCTTTAGGCCCGCAAGAGATCCCCGGCAATGCGAGATTCCGGCAGGCTCGCGATCGTGATCGCAGTGTGGCGCGCGGGGCATAGATGCCGGGCTTGAATGCCGGTCGGTAAGGATATAAAGATATCTTTATGTCAGATCGGCCTTTGCCCGCAGTTTCCTCCTTCGCCGCCGTCCTCGAAGGCCTCAAGGCCGCCGGGGAGGATACGCGCCTGCGCCTTGTCGCGGTGCTGGGCGAGGCGGAGCTGACCGTCTCCGATCTCACCGAGATTCTCGGCCAGTCGCAGCCGCGCATCTCGCGCCACCTCAAGCTTCTGGCCGATGCCGGGCTGGTCGACCGCCACCGCGAGGCCAGCTGGGTCTTCTATCGCCGCGCCGCGGAAGGACCGGGCGGGCGAATCGCCCGGAGCCTGCTCGACCTTCTGGACAGGGACGATCCCGTCCTCGCCGGTGACCGGGCGCGGCTGGAGGCGGTGCGCGCCGCCCGTGCTGCCGCCGCGCAGGGCTATTTCGCCGCCCATGCGCGCCAGTGGGACGAGATTCGCCGCCTCCATGTGCCCGAGGCGGCGGTGGAATCCGCCGTCCGCCGCGCCTTCGCCGGCGCGCCCATCCGCGCGCTGCTCGATCTCGGCACCGGCACTGGCCGGATGCTGGAATTGTTCGCGCCGGACATCGACCGCGGCATGGGGGTCGATCTCTCCCCCGACATGCTGGGCGTTGCTCGCGCCAATCTGGAGCGCGCCGGCGTGCGCAACTGCCTGCTGCGGCAGAGCGACATCTATGCCGTCCCGGTCCCGCGCGACGCGTTCGACGCCGTGATCGTCCATCAGGTGCTGCACTATCTCGACGATGGCAGCCGCGCGCTGAAAGAGGCGGCGCGGGTGCTGGCGCCCGGCGGTCGGCTGCTGGTGGTGGACTTTGCCCCCCATGGCCTCGAATTCCTGCGCGAGGCCCATGCCCACCGCCACCTCGGCTTTGCCCGTGCGACGGTGGAAGGCTGGCTCGCCGCGGCGGGCCTTGAGCTCGTCTCCTTCGACACCCTCACCCCCGATGGCGGTGCCGGCGACGGCCTCACCGTCTCGCTCTGGCTCGCCCGCGATCCGCGCTACGTGGTGGCCGACGCCGAACTCGCCCAAAGGGAGATTGCCTGATGACCACCCCCGCTTCCATTCCCGCCGCGGCGCCCGTGCGGGCCAGCCGGGAGATGGACCGGCCGCCGGTCAACGTCTCCTTCGAGTTCTTCCCGCCCAAGACCGAGGAGATGGAAAAGACCCTGTGGTCCTCCATCCACCGGCTGGCGCCACTGTCTCCGAGCTTCGTCTCCGTCACCTATGGCGCGGGCGGCTCCACGCGGGAGCGCACTCATGCGACGGTGGCGCGCATCGTGAAGGAGACGGACCTTCATCCCGCGGCGCATCTCACCTGCGTCGGGGCCAGCCGGGCCGAGATCGACGACGTGGTGCGCGCCTACAAGGATGCCGGCGTGAAGCACATCGTCGCTCTGCGGGGCGATCCGGCCACCGGCGTCGGCACGGCGTACGAGCCCCATCCGGAGGGCTACCCCTATGCCTGCGACCTCGTGGAGGGCATCCGCCGCATCGGCGATTTCGAGGTGTCGGTCTCGGCCTATCCCGAGAAGCACCCGGAAAGCGCGAACCTCGATGCCGACATCGACTATCTGAAGGCCAAGGTGGACGCCGGCGCCACCCGTGCCATCACCCAGTTCTTCTTCGAGAACGACGTCTATTTCCGCTACCTCGACAAGGTGCGCGCCAGGGGCATCGACATCCCCATCGTGCCGGGCCTGTTGCCGGTGACGAACTTCAAGCAGGCCTCGAACTTCGCCACCCGCACCGGGGCGAGCGTGCCCGCATGGCTGCTGAAGCGGTTCGAGGGGCTCGACGACGATGTGGAGACCCGCAAGCTCATCGCCGCGGCGGTGGCGGCGGAGCAGGTGACGGACCTCGTTGATCGTGGCGTCACCGATATCCATTTCTATACCCTGAACCGCGCCGACCTCGTCTACGCCATCTGCCACCTGCTCGGGCTGCGCCCGAATGCGGGGCCGGTGCCGCAGGCGATGGCGGTCTGAGCGCGACGCCATTCCTGCCGGCGCGGTGCGCCGGCCTGTCCTTCACGGAGGCGCGCGCGTGCGTCGCCCCGAGCCTCGAGACCGCCCCATGACCGCGCCCACGACCACCCCGACGACCCACGCCGACACCATCTTCGCCGATCTCGCCAAGGCCGCCGCCGAGCGCATCCTGGTGCTGGACGGGGCCATGGGCACCATGATCCAGCAGCTGAAGCTGGACGAGGCGGGCTATCGCGGCGAGCGGTTCAAGGACTGGCCGCGGGACGTGAAGGGCAACAACGACCTTCTCAGCCTCACCCAGCCCGATGCGGTGCGGGCCATCCACCTCGAATATTTCCGCGCCGGCGCGGACATGGTGGAGACCAACACCTTCTCCGGCACCTCCATCGCCCAGGCTGACTACGGCATGGAGGGGATCGTCTATGAGCTGAACTTCGAGAGCGCGAAGCTCGCCCGCGAGGCGGCCGACATCGCGCAGAAGGAAGACGGCCGCCGCCGCTTCGTCGCCGGCGCCTTCGGCCCCACCAACCGCACCGCCTCCATCTCGCCGGATGTGAACGACCCCGGCTTCCGGGCCGTGACCTTCGACGAACTGGCCGATGCCTATTTCGAGCAGGCACGTGGCCTCGTGGATGGCGGCGCGGACATCCTTCTCGTCGAGACCATCTTCGACACGCTGAACGCCAAGGCGGCCATCTTCGCCATCGAGAAGCTCTATGCGGAGCGCGGCTTCCGACTGCCGGTGATGATCTCCGGCACCATTACCGATCTCTCCGGCCGCACGCTTTCGGGCCAGACGCCGAGCGCCTTCTGGTATTCGCTGCGCCACGCCAAGCCCTTCTCCATAGGCCTCAACTGCGCCCTCGGCGCCCGCGAGATGCGCGCCCACATCGCTGAGATCGGCCGGGTGGCGGACACCCTCGTCTGCGCCTATCCCAATGCGGGCCTGCCCAACGAATTCGGCATGTATGACGAGAGCCCCGAGGCCATGGCGGCCCTCGTGGGCGAGTTCGCCGCCTCCGGCCTCGTGAACGTGGTGGGCGGCTGCTGCGGCACCACCCCCGCCCACATCCGCGCCATCGCCGAGGTGGTGAAGGGCAAGGCCCCCCGCGAGGTGCCGGAGCTGGAGCCGCGCCTGCGCCTCTCCGGCCTCGAGCCGTTCGAGCTGACGCCGCAGATCCCGTTCGTGAACGTGGGCGAGCGCACCAACGTCACCGGCTCCGCCCGCTTCCGCAAGCTCATCACCACCGGCGACTTCCCCGCCGCCCTCGCGGTAGCGCGCGACCAGGTGGAGAACGGCGCGCAGGTGATCGACATCAACATGGACGAAGGCCTCCTCGACAGCGAGGCCGCCATGATCACCTTCCTGAACCTCGTCGCCGCCGAGCCGGACATCGCCAAGGTGCCGGTGATGGTCGACAGCTCCAAGTGGGAGATCATCGAGCAGGGGCTGAAGCGCCTGCAGGGCAAGGGCATCGTCAATTCCATCTCCCTCAAGGAAGGCGAGGAAGCCTTCCTGGAAAAGGCGCGCCTGGTGCGCGCCTATGGCGCCGCCGTGGTGGTGATGGCCTTCGACGAGGAGGGGCAGGCCGACAGCTATGCCCGCAAGACCTCCATCTGCGAGCGCGCCTACCGCATCCTGACCGAAGAGGTCGGCTTCCCGCCGGAAGACATCATCTTCGATCCCAACGTCTTCGCGGTGGCCACCGGCATCGAGGAGCATTCGGGCTATGGTGTCGCCTTCATCGAGGCGACCCGCTTCATCCGCCAGAGCCTGCCCTATGCCCATGTCTCGGGCGGCGTCTCCAACCTCTCCTTCTCGTTCCGCGGCAACGAGCCGGTGCGCGAGGCCATGCACGCCGTGTTCCTCTACCACGCCATCAAGGCGGGCATGGACATGGGCATCGTCAATGCCGGCCAGCTCGCCGTCTATGACGAGATCGAGCCCAAGCTGCGCGAGGCGTGCGAGGACGTGGTGCTGAACCGCCGCGCCGACGCCACCGAGCGCCTGCTGGAGATCGCCGAGGGCTTCAAGGGCGCGGCCGGCAAGGAGAAGAAGGAGGCCGACCTCGCCTGGCGCACCTGGCCGGTGGAGAAGCGGCTGGAGCATGCCCTCGTCAACGGCATCACCGACTTCGTCGAGGCCGACACCGAGGAGGCCCGGCAGAAGGTGGCGCGCCCGCTGCACGTCATCGAGGGCCCGCTGATGGCCGGCATGAACGTGGTGGGCGACCTGTTCGGCGCCGGCAAGATGTTTCTGCCCCAGGTGGTGAAGTCCGCCCGCGTGATGAAGCAGGCGGTGGCCTACCTCATGCCCTTCATGGAGAAGGAAAAGGAGGAGCAGGGCATCACCTCCGCCTCGGCCGCCGGCAAGGTGCTGATGGCGACGGTGAAGGGCGATGTCCACGACATCGGCAAGAACATCGTGGGCGTCGTGCTCCAGTGCAACAATTACGAGGTCATCGACCTCGGCGTGATGGTGCCCACGCAGAAGATCCTGCAGGTGGCCAAGGACGAGAAGGTGGACGTGATCGGCCTCTCCGGCCTCATCACCCCGTCGCTGGACGAGATGGTGAACGTCGCCTCCGAGATGGAGCGCGAGGGTTTCGTGGTGCCGCTGCTCATCGGCGGCGCCACCACCTCGCGCGTCCACACCGCGGTGAAGATCGCGCCGCGCTATGAGCGCGGGCAGGCGGTTTATGTCACCGACGCCAGCCGTGCGGTGGGCGTCGTCTCCAACCTGCTCAATGCCGAGACGCGCGGCACCTATGTGGCCGACGTGCGCGCCGAATATGCCAAGCTCGCCGAGGCCCACGCCCGCGCCGACGCGAACAAGCAGCGCCTGACGCTGGCCAAGGCGCGCGAGAACGCCCTGAAGCTGGATTTTTCCGCTCACACGCCGGAAAAGCCGTCCTTCCTCGGCACCCATGTGTTCGAGGACCATGACCTCGCCGACCTCGTGCCCTTCATCGACTGGACGCCCTTCTTCCAGTCCTGGGAGCTGACGGGCCGCTACCCCGCGATCCTGGAGGACGCGGTGGTGGGCGAGCCGGCGCGCGCATTGTTCGCCGACGCGCAGGCCATGCTCAAGAAGATGGTCTCGGAGAAGTGGGTCACGGCCCGCGCCGTGGTGGGCTTCTGGCCGGCCAACGCCGTGGGCGACGACATCCTCCTGTTCCGCGACGACACGCGAAAGACCCCCCTCGCCACCCTGCATACCCTGCGCCAGCAGCTCGCGCGGCGCGAAGGCCGCTTCAACCTCGCGCTGTCGGATTTCATCGCCCCGTTGGAGAGCGGCGTCGCCGACTATGTGGGCGGCTTCGCGGTGACGGCGGGCATCGGCGAGGAGGACCGGGTGGCGGCCTTCAAGGCGGCCAATGACGACTATTCCGCCATCCTGCTGAAGGCCCTGTGCGACCGCCTCGCCGAGGCCCTCGCCGAGCGCATGCACCATATCGTGCGCACCAAGCTGTGGGGCTATGCGACCGACGAGGCCCTCGCCAACGACGACCTCATCGCCGAGCGCTATCGCGGCATCCGCCCGGCGCCGGGCTATCCCGCCCAGCCCGACCATACGGAGAAGGCGACGCTCTTCGAACTCTTGGATGCCACCCAGAAGGCGGGCATCCACCTCACCGAGAGCTTCGCCATGTGGCCGGGGGCGGCGGTGTCGGGCTTCTATTTCGCCCACCCCGAGAGCGCCTATTTCGGCGTCGGCCGTATCGAGCGCGATCAGGTGGAGGACTACGCCCGGCGCAAGGGCTGGACCCTGGCGGAGGCCGAGCGCTGGCTCGCCCCCATCCTCAATTACGACCCGGCGCGGGTGGCGGCGGCGGAGTAAAGCCGCCCCGTCCGCCTCACTTGAGCGCGGAGAGCGCGCCGAACTGGCGGCCGACGCCCTCGGAGAAGGCGTTGGCCAGACGAACGAAGCCGGCGACGTCGATCTCCTCGGCGCGAGCGGTTTCCTCCACGCCGGCGGCGGCGAGCAGGGCCTGCGCATCGACGCCGAGGGTCTTCAGGCTCTGGCGCAGCATCTTGCGGCGCTGGCCGAAGGCAGCTTCCGTGACCTTTTCCAGAGCCGACAGCGCACAGGGCAGGGGCTCCGGGCGCGGCACGAGATGGATCACCGAGGACGTCACCTTCGGCGGCGGCACGAAGGCGGAGGGGGCGACGTCGAAGGCGATCCGCCCCTTGGTGCGCCAGCCGGCGAGCACCGCGAGGCGCCCGTAGGCCTTGGAGCCGGGCTCCGCGACGATCCGCTCGGCCACTTCCTTCTGGAACATGAGGGTGAGGGAGGAAAACCACGGCGGCCACGGGTCCGTGGAGAGCCAGCCCACCAGCAGCACGGTGGCGATGTTATAGGGCAGGTTCGCCACCACCCGCGCCTCGCCCTCGCCGATGAGGGGGCGCACGTCCACCTTCAGTGCGTCGCCCTCGATCACCTCGAGCCGGCCGGGATAATGCGCCGCCACTTCGGCCAGCGCATCCATGCACCGCCGGTCGCGCTCGATGGCGATGACGCGCTTGGCACCCAATGCCAGGAGCGCGCGCGTCAGGCCGCCCGGACCCGGACCGACCTCCACCACCGTCACATCCTCCAGCGGCCCGGAGGCGCGGGCGATGCGGCCGGTGAGGTTGAGGTCCAGGAGGAAGTTCTGCCCCAGCGACTTCTGCGCCGAGAGGCCATGCCGGCGGATGACGTCGCGCAGCGGCGGCAGATCGTCGAGCGCGCTCATGCGCGCGCCAGCGCGGGAGCGGAAGCCGGGCGCGCCGCCGCTTCGGCATCGGCCAGCCGGCGCGCGAGCCGGAGCGCCGCCATGAGGCTGGACGGATTCGCGCGGCCCGTGCCGGCGATGTCGAAGGCCGTGCCGTGGTCCGGCGAGGTGCGGATGAAGGGCAGGCCGAGGGTCACGTTCACCCCGTCATGGAAGGCGAGGGTCTTGGCCGGGATCAGCACCTGGTCGTGATACATGCCCACCGCCGCGTCGTAGCGCGACCGCGCCTCGGGGTGGAACATGGTATCGGCGGGCAGGGGGCCGGTGGCGAGGATGCCCTCGCGCTTCAGCGCCTCCACGGCGGGCCGCACGATGGCCTCGTCCTCGCCGCCGAGCGTGCCCTCTTCCCCGGCGTGGGGATTGAGGCCGCAGAAGGCGAGGCGGGGGCGGGCGATGCCGAAGCGGCGCGCCATGTCGCGGGCGACGATGCGGCCGGTCTCCACCAGCAGGTCGATGGAGAGCAGGGCGGGGACGTCTGCATAGGGCACGTGGATGGTGGCCGGCACCACGGCGAGCTGCTCCGACCAGATCATCATCACCGGATGGGGGGCCGGACGGCCCGGCCCGGCGGCGCGGTCGGCCAGCCATTCGGTGTGGCCGGGGAAGGGGAAGCCGGCCTCGTACATCACCGACTTGGCAAGCGGATTGGTGACGAGGGCTGCGGCCCGCCCTGATGTCACGAGGCCGAGGGCGGCCTCCAGGCTCGCCACCACGCAGGCGGCGGAGGACGCGTCCGGCCGGCCGGCACGGCCGGTGAAGGTGGGGCCGGCGGCGAACACCGGCAGGGCATTGGCAAAGTGTGCCACCGCGCCCTCGGGGGTCGTCTCCACCAGCGGGATATCGAGGTTCAGGAGGCGGGCGCGGGCGGTCAGCGCGGCGGGATCGCCAGCGACGATGAAGGCCGGGACGGTTTCCGCGCCACCCTCAGTCCCACGACGGCGCAGGAAGGCGGCGAGCGCGACGTCGGGGCCGATGCCGGCCGGATCGCCAAGGGCGAGAACGAGGGGAGAGGCGGCGGGCATCAGGGGTTCGTCAGCAGCACGGGTTCAGCGACCGGCGTGGGCGCCGGCCGACCATAGCACGCAAGGACGGGCGCAATGCACGCCCGTTCCGGTCAGCGGCGGTATTGGATGAGGGACTGCTTGCGCAGCTCGGCGAGGAACTTCTTCGATTCGGCGGTGAACTGGCTGGAGGTCAGCTCGTCCTTGATCTCGCGCTTCTGCGAGCTCTCGCCGCGCACCTCGCGCTTGCCGCACATGGCAAAGGTCTCGACCCCGGCCTGGGCGACCTCGGGCGGGGTCAGCCTGCCGATTTCGGTCTTGTCCAGAATCTGCTTGAGCTGCGCTGGAATCTCGGAGGACAGGCGGGTCACCTTGGGGCGCACCACCACTTCCTTCATGGACTTCACCATCTGGGCGCCGCCGTCGCAATCGGTGAATCGGGCGCGCAGGGCGTTGGCTTCCGCCAGGCGCGCCTGATGCGTGCTGGCATTGCGCGGCACCACGAAGACGATCGGCATGAGGGTGTATTCGGTGGCGACCATCTGGGTCTCGCCGCGCTTCTGCAAAGCGGCGATCACGTCGGCGTCGCGGATGTTCACCGTGCCGGAGCGGGCGCGGACATACTGGCCCCAGACATAGTCGGCGAGCAGCTTCTGCTTGAACGTGCGGTCGTCGAGGCCCTGCTGTTTGAAGCCTGACGAGAGCTGCTCGGGCGTGCGGCCGGACCGTTCGGCCACCGAGGCGAACATGCGGTCCACGTCCTTCTGGTCCACGTCGAGCTTGAGACGCGCGGCCTGCTGGATCTTCAGTCGTTCGTCGATCAACTCCTCCAGCGCGTCCTTGGCGCTGACGGGCTTGCGCTCGATCATGTTGTGCAGGAGCTGGCGCTGCGAGACGTCGTAGCTCGTGATCGGATCGCCGTTGACGAGGACCACGATCTGCTGCGCATGGGCCTGCGTTCCCGAGGCAAGCACGGGAAGGAGGAGGGCGGCGGCGAGGAGAAGAAAGCGTACGAGCGGCATGGTCCTGTCCGGGGGGCTGCCTGCGACTTTTGTCTTCATCCTGTGGCGGCAATGCGGCTTCGCGAACGTGGCCTTACCGTTCGCGGCCGCAGCCGGCATCAATTCGAGGATTCGGAGCCGAAGCTGGTGGAGAAGCCGCCTTCGCCGAGGGTGCGCAGGCCGATGCGGAACATCACCTTCGTCACCGGCGGCGAACTGGGGCCGTTGATGGTGTAGTCGGAGATGTAGTTGAGGGCGAGGGTGAAGCAGTCGTCGATATAGCTGAGGCCGACGAGGGTGTAGTCCACCTCGCCCGCTGTAAAATCGTAGCGGACGGCGCCCCGGACCGCCCAGTTGTCGGTCAGCTTGTAGGACGCGTTGGTGTAGATACCCTCGCGCTGCTGATAATAACCGAGCAGAGGCTGGGCCTCATAGCGGCCGTAGGTGACGGCGACGTTGAACTTGTCGATTTCGGCGCGCGCCTGCAGCTCGAAGCGCTGCATGGAGAAGTTCTGCTCGTCGAAGCGGAAGCGGGTCACGAATTCGAGATATTTGGTCGGCGAGTAGCCGAACTTGGCGATGTAGTCCGAGGCCGAGGTCTCAAGGCCCGATTCAAGGCCGGTGTTGGCCATGTCGCCGTAGGCGTAGGAGTTCTTGCCGAACAGGTTATAGGACTGGCCGATGACGGCGGTGAACAGGCCGGCGCCATTGATGGCGGCGGTGTAGGTCACGCCGAGGTTGAGACGGCTGCCACCCTCGACCCGGTCATATCCGGAATATTTGTTGATCTCGAAGAGGTTGGTGTCGTCGAACACCAGGCTCTGGGCGTCCTCGTTCGGGAACTTGCCAATGTTGCTCTCGTTCGGGCGGATGATGACCTGCGCCCGCGGCTCGATGGTTTGGGTGCCCCAGCTCTCCGCCGAGATGAAGGGATATTTATAGTCGACGCCCACCGCAGGCATGGCGCGGATGAGGTCGTCGCTGCCGGACTGGAGCGGGTTCTGGCCGGGGAAGGTGGGGCCGAACTGGTAGCTCGCGGGCAGATAGGAGGTGTTGACCGAGGCCACGTCCACCCGTGCCGTGACGAACGGCGTCCACTGCTGGCCGAGGGAATCGGTGATGGTCTTCTTCCAGTAGACTTCGCCGGACAGGCGCGTGTAGTCGCCCGGCGCGCCGCGCAGCAGGCATTCCTTGGCGTTCGGGCTCCACAGGGTGCAGGCCCCGGTGGGCACACCCGTGCTGCCGACGGCGGAGGTGAGTTCGGAGGTCCCGATGAAGTCGGCCTGCTGGCGGGTCAGGCTGGTGAGGTTGACCTTGAACCCGGCCTCGCCGCCCCAAAGGGCGTTGTTGAACACCTTGTCGTAGTTGAGCGTGCCGACGATGGGCTGGCGCGCCTGGTCATCCGTCACGGCGAGGCCGAGGAAGTAGAGGCCGCGCAGGTCAAAATACGAGCGGTCTCCCTGGCCCGTCAGGTAGACGGTGGAGGTCTTGGTGGTGGTGGTGTCCGGGATCAGGTTGTAGTCGCGCAGGAAGGCGCGGTCGGACGCGACGGTGGCATCCCAGCCGAAGGTCCAGAACTTGTTCAGCGCGAAGGCGCCGGAGCTTTCCACCGCGCCGCGGTCCTGGCGATAGCCCGGCAGCACCTCGGTGATGCCATTCGAGGTGGTGATGAAGTCCTGCGGGTTCTGCTGCACGATGCCGGCGGCGCGGATGGTGTAGCTGCCGTTGATGAGGCGCTGGCGCCATTCGCCCTGCATCAGCAGGCCCTGCTGGGTCACAATGGCCGGGGTGAGTGTCAGGTCGCGGTCGGGCGCGATGTTCCAGAAGAAGGGAATGGAGACGCCGTAGCCGATCTGGCTCGAGGAGAAGAACTCCGGCATTAGGAAGCCGGTCTTGCGCTTCACCGTCGGGTCGGGCGACGACATGTACGGGAAATAGGCCACCGGCAGGCCGAAGAACTCGACCCAGGCGTCCTCGTAATAGACCATCTTCTCGTCGTCGTTGTGGATGATCTTCTTGGCCTTGATCTGCCACAGCGGAGGCTTAGAGGGGTCGTCCTTGCACGGCTCGCAGGCCGTGTAGATGCCGTTCTGGAACACCGTGATGTTGCCGTCGGTCCGGTCGGCGCGGACGGCGGCGAAGTGGGTGTTGTCCGGCGTGTCGAGGCGCAGGGAATCGATAAAGCCCTGCTTGAAGTCCTGGGTCAGCTGCAGCGTGTCGGCAGTGACGATCTTGCCGTCCTTGTCCTTGAGGCGGGCATTGCCTTCCGCGCGCAGGGTGTTGGCCTTGCGGTCCAGCACCACGCGGCGCGCCTCCAGGGTGGAGCCGTCATAATAGATCTGGACGTTGCCGACCGCCGAGACCGTGTCCTTCTGGTAGTCGTATTCAAGCTGGTCGGCCGTCACCAGCATCTTCTGGTTCGGGTCGAGCTGGCGCGCGGTGAGGATATTGCTGCCCGGCGTCGTGTTCTGGCTGGCGGCCGGCTGGGTCTGCGCACGGGCGCTCCCCATCGGCGCGAGGAGGGCGACGAGGCCGGCAAAGATCAAGCTGAAGGCGGCAGCCGAGGAGGCGCGTCGAGACGCGCGACCACCCGTTCCCCGCGCAGCTGCGCGAAGGCCCCTGGCAGTCATCCCTACGGCGGGGGGATGCCCGACCGTCATCCGTCCTCCCGGTGCAACAGAATGAGCGCCCCCAACAAAATCCCGGTCACTGCAGGAAACCACGCAGCAGCAACGGGATGAACGATTCCCGCCTCACCGAGGTCCTCGGCGAGCTTGGTCCCAACATAAAGCAGAAAGCCCGCAAGCACGCCACCGAGAATCGTCTGGCCCACCCCGCCGAAGCGGAACACGCGGAGGCCCACGACCGCGGCAATGAGGACCATTGCCACCAGCAGAAACGGCTTCGCGAGAAGGCTCTGGAGCTGCAAGCGGTATTTTTCCGCGCCGAAGCCGGATTGTTCTGCACTGCGAATAGCCGACGGGAGTTGCCAGAACGACACGGTTTCCGGGGCGATCAGCGAATCCTGGACCTGCTTGGGGTCCAGCTTCGTGGCGATCATGTAGGTATCATAGGAAGCGAGGTCGAGGCCCGGGACGAGCACCTTGGCGCCGGTAAGAATCCATGCACCATCTCCCAAGGTTGCAGATTTCGCCTCCACACGCTCCATGAAGTTCCCGGCCGGATCGAACTCGAAAATCACCACGCCGGAGAGCACGCGGCCGCCCTGGCGGGAGGACTGCGCCTGGATGATGGACTGGCCGTCCACGCTCTGCTGGCGAATCCAGAATTCCTTCTTCCCCTGGGTAAAGCCAGGGGTGCCGCCGCCGCTGGCGAAGATGTCGCCCTCGATCTGGTTGGCCCGCTCCTTGAAGTCGGCAGAGATCGGGTTGAACACGCAGGTGGCGAAGACGCCCACCAGGAAGGCCACCAGAACCGGCGGGGTGATGAACTGCCAGACCGAAAGCCCCACTGCCCGCGCCACCACCAGTTCCAGCCGGCGGGACAGGATGACGAAGGTCACCATGCCGCCGAACAGCACGGCGAACGGCAGCAATTGCTCGGTGAAGGCGGGGGCCCGGTAGAGGGTGAGCAAAGCCAGCAGGCTTACCGTCACCTGATCGCGGTCGGCCGTACGCCGCGCCATCTCCAGGAAGTCCACGAGCACGATCAGCGTGACGCAGGACAGGAAGATGACCGCCACTGCATGCGCGAAGCGGCGCGCGAAATAGAAGCCGAGGATGCGTCCGATCATCGTCAGGCGGCCGCCCGCCGCGAGAACCGAGCCCGGATGGAATCGATGAACGCGGTCAGCGCCGCTGGCGGGGCGAGGCGGATCCAGCCTTGCAGCACCATGGCGCAGATGATGACGGTGACGACGGGCAGCGCGTAGATCAGCGGCACCGCCGCGGCATTGGCCTTGAGCTGGCCGGCGATGGCGAAGTTGCCGATCTGCACCAGCCCCATGGCCGGGATGATGGCGGTGAGCGCGGCGCCCCGGCTCTGGCGGGTGGTGCGCGGCTGGGCGAGCGCCGCGGCGGCGATGGCGAAGAAGGCCATGGGATAGAGCCCCGCGGACAGGCGCTTGTGCAGTTCCTCCCGATACCGGCCGGGGAAGAATCGCACGTACATGTCCTCGGGCGGCGGGTTCATCACATAGGTGAGGGGCCGTTCCATGGGCTTGATGTCCACGCCCTTGTTGTCCGGCGCCAGCGACGAGAGGTCGAAGGCGTAGCGCTGGAACTCCACCACGGAGGAATTGGCGGCCTTGCTGTCGGAGCGCCCCTGCTTCTGGTCGCCGGCTGCGGGAGCCGCGGCGGCCGGCGCTGCCGGCTCGGACGCCTTGGCGGCCTGTCCACCGGAATTCTGCGCGGCGAGCTTGGCACGGGCGGCGGCGCGGGCCTCTTCCGGCGTCGGCTGGGGCGTCGCCTCGGTCTTCCACAGGTCGCCGCCGCGCCGGTGAATGGAGCCGTTCTCCAGCACCAGGAAGATGCCGGCCTTGCTCTCGACGATCTGGCCGCGATCCGCGAGGTAAGTCGAAACCTCCTTCTCGCGGGCGTCATTGATGAAGATGCCGCGCATCACGCCGTTGGCGGAGCGCTCGCGCACGTGGAATACGAGGCCGTGCGTCAGGTTCACGAAGCGGCCGGGCTGGGCGACGAAGGACACCACGTCCGCGCGCACCTTGGTCACCTGCTCGCGGAAGCTGGTGAGGCTGGCCGGCACCACATGGACCGCGAGGGAGGAGCAGAACAGGGACACCAGGATGGCCAGCAGGATGAGCGGGCGCAGCAGGCGCCACGGCCCCATGCCGGCGGCCGCCATCACCACGATCTCGCTGTCGCCGTTGAGTTTCAGCAGGGTGTAGGCGGTGGCGATGAACAGGGCGGCTGGGGCGATCACCAGCACCAGCGTGGGCATGGTGAGGCTGGTGATGGCGATGAAGGCGAGGATGGTCTGGCCCTGGCTGGTCACCAGGTCGAGCTGGCGCAGGGCCTGCGTCGCCCAGATCATGCCGGCGAGCACGACCACGACCCCCAGGAAGGCGACAGCCGCCGTGGAGAAGATGTAACGATCCAGACGGCCCATCACAGCATGCCTTACAATGCGCGGAGCCGCCCCCTCACTCGCATGTCGATCGACAGCGCGCTCTGGATAGCCGGAAGCCGTCCGCCGCGCAAATGCCGATGGGGAACTGCCCGGCTTCCGTCTGTGAATGGCCGCGCGGCTCAGCCGGCGCGGCCAACCGTTCTCAGGGCGAAGAGGTAGACCAGCGCCACCTCGTCCAGCCGGTCGAACCGCCCGGCCGCGCCGCCATGGCCCGCATCCATGTTGGTCCGCAGCAGGATGGGCCGCTCCCCGGTATCGGCCGCCCGCAGCCGCGCCACCCACTTCGCCGGCTCCCAATAGGTCACGCGTGGGTCGGTGAGCCCGGCCAGGGCGAAGATGGAGGGGTAGGCCTGGGCCGCCACATTATCCACCGGCGAATAGGCCCGGATTCGCTGGAAGGCCGACTCGTCCGCGATGGGATTGCCCCACTCCGGCCATTCCGGCGGGGTGAGGGGCAGGGTGTCGTCCAGCATGGTCGTGAGCACGTCCACGAACGGCACCTCGGCGACGATGCCGGCGAACAGATCGGGCCTGAGGTTGGCCACCGCCCCCATCAGCATCCCGCCCGCCGAGCCGCCCTGGGCGACGATGCGTTCGGGCTGGGTGAAGCCTTCCGCGACCAGATGCTCGGCGGCCGCGATGAAGTCGGTGAAGGTGTTGGTCTTCTTCGCCAGCTTCCCGTCGGCATACCAGCGCCAGCCCTTGTCCGTGCCACCGCGGATATGGGCGATGGCATAGATGAAGCCACGGTCCACCAGCGAAAGACGGTTGGTGGCGAAGCCGGCGGGAATGGTGATTCCATAGGCACCGTAGCCGTAGAGCAGCAGCGGCGCGGAACCGTCGAGCGGCGTGTCCTTGTGGTAGATGAGCGAGACCGGCACGGTTTCGCCGTCCGGCGCCGGGGCCATCAGGCGGCGCGTCACGTAATGCGCGTGGTCGTGGCCGGAGGGCACCTCCTGCCGCTTCAGCATCTCGCGCCGGCGGCTCGCCATGTCATAGTCCCACACCTCGGACGGCGTGGTCATGGACGCATAGGTGAAGCGCAGCTGCGTCGTGTCGAAGGCGTATCCCGCCGACATGCCCAGCGCATAGGCCTCCTCGTCGAAGGCGATGGCGTGTTCCGCGCCGTCGGCGAGCGACCGGATGACGATGCGCGGCAACCCGCCCTCGCGTTCCAGGCGCGCCATGTGGCCGCTGAACACCGTGTGGCTGAGGATCATGCAGCCCGGGCGATGCGGGACGAGATCGCTCCAGTGCTCCCGCCCCGGCGTGGCGACGGGGGCCGTGGTGATCTTGAAATCCTCGGCGCCGTCCGCATTGGTCAGGAAGATCAGGGCATCGACGCCGCAAAGGTCGGGATGGTGCTCCACCTCGTAACGCACGCCCTCGGTGCGGGGCGCGATGCAGCGCGGGGTGGCGGCGGCGTCATTAAGGTCCAGAAGGTGGACCTCCGACGTCTCGTGATCGCCGCAGGCAATCAGCCCGTAGCGGCGGGACTGGGTTTCGCCCAGCGAGACGAAGAAACCCTTGTCGGGCTCCTCGTAGATCAGCGTGTCCGTCTCGGGCGCGGTGCCGATGACGTGCCGGAAGACGAGGGACGGGCGGTGCTCCGCATCCCGGCGAATGTAATAGAGCACGCTGCCGTCGGCGCTCCACAGGAGGTCTCCCGTGGTCTCCTCGATGGCGTCGGGGAGGTCGGTGCCGGTCGCGAGGTCGCGGACGCGAAGCGAATAGAGCTCGGAGCCGGACGTGTCGGCGGAATAAGCGAGGCGGCCATGGTCGCTGCTGTGCCGCCAGTGGCCGAAATGGAAATAAGCCTTGCCCTCGGCCTCCTTGTCGCCGTCGAGGAGGATGACTTCCTCACCGTCCGGCAGAGCCTTGCGGCAGGCGAGGGGGTGCTGGCCCCCCTCCCGGTGGCGGGAATAATAGGCGAAGGGGCCGTCCGGCGCGGGCACGGAGGAATCATCCTCCTTGATGCGCCCGCGCATCTCCGCGACCAGCTTTCCCTTGAGGTCTCCCAGCGGCGCGAACCAGGCGTCCGCATAGGCGTTCTCGGCCTCCAGATAGGTCCGGATGTCGCCGTCGAGCACGGAGGGATCGCGCATGACGGCGCGCCAGTTGTCGGCGCGCAGCCAGGCGTAGTCGTCGGTGAGGGAAATGCCGTGGACGTTGCGGGTCGACGGACGGCGAGGGGCGCGCGGCGGCTCAGACGCCACGGTCTGCCCCGTCATCCGTCTTCAGGGAGAGGGCGGTGCCGTTCATGCAGAAACGCAGGCCTGTCGGCGCCGGGCCATCGGGAAAGACATGGCCGAGATGGCTGTCGCACGATGCGCAGCGCACCTCGATGCGGCGCATGCCGTGGGAGACGTCCTCATGGGTCACGACCGCCTCCGGCGAGACCGGCTGGAAGAAGCTGGGCCAGCCTGTGCCGGAATTGTACTTGGTCTCGGAGCGGAACAGCGGCGCGCCGCAGGCGACGCATTCATAGAGGCCGGCGCGCTTCTCGTCCCAGTACGGGCCGGTGAAGGCACGCTCGGTGCCGGCCTGACGGGTGATTCGGAACTGCTCGGGCGTGAGGCAGGAGCGCCATTCGCTTTCGCTCTTCACGACCTTGGTGTGGTCCGCGTCGGAAGGGGCAGAGGTGGACATGGAAGAACCCCGGTCTGATTTGTCGCAGAGGTAGGCATTCCATATGGCAACGGCAAGGCTGCGCCGATCACATGACCGCGGGCGGACCGGGAAGGGGCGCTGCGGCGCGGCCGCTCTTCTGCGCCGCGGCGGGGAGGGTCGGCAGTGCAGATCTGCGATATCGCGACAACTGACGAAGATGAGCCGTATAGCCGAAATATCGGTTGCAAAGTCGAAAGTGCGAAACTAACACGGTCTTATAGCCGTCTTCGCAGCATCCGTGCGCGGGCGACTGTTCAGGGTACGTACACTGTCCGGGGTTCGTACACTGTGTCTCTGCGGACGAGCGCGGCGGGGCGCCGCTAAAGCGTCCCGGTGGCGTGTCGCGTCTTGGTGGCGCCTTGTCAGCACTGGGCTCCACCTTGCTCGCACCCACCGACTTCTCCCGCTCCACCCGTCGATTGCATGTCCTGATCGTTCGGAAGCGCGAAACCTGACCGACGGCGCATTTTTCTCAAGCCATCTCAACGCGAAGCAGGTCCCATGAGCGACACCACGGAACAGACGGCCTTCATCGAGCTCGCGACGGATATCATCTCCGCTTATGTCGGCAACAACACGGTTGCCGCCACCGAGCTGCCGGCCCTCATCAACGACGTCTTCCTCGCGCTCACGCGCCTTGGCACCGGCGAGGCGCCGGCCGACGCCGAGCCGCTGAAGCCGGCGGTGCCGGTGAAGCGTTCCGTGCATCCGGACTTCATCATCTGCCTGGAAGACGGCAAGAAGTTCAAGTCGCTCAAGCGCCACCTGCGCACGCGCTACGACATGACCCCCGAGCAGTATCGCGAGAAGTGGGGCCTGCCGGCCGACTACCCCATGGTCGCGCCCAACTATGCCGCCGCCCGCTCGGAGCTTGCCAAGCAGATGGGCCTCGGCCAGCAGCGCCGCCGCGGCTGAAGCGCCCCCATCGGAAACGGGAAGGCCCGGCGCAGCGCGCCGGGCCTTTGTTTTTAAAGCCTTCGCTGCTGAAGCCTGACGCGGGCCGCTCACTCGGCGGCGATGCGCACCTGCGGCTGGGCATCGCGAACGGCGGCGTCCACATGGGTCTCGAAGCGGGCGAAGTTCTCGCGGAACATGTTCACCAGCCGCCGCGCGGTGGCGTCGAAGTCCGCCTTGTCCGCCCAGGTCTTGGACGGATAGAGGATGTGCGGCTCGATGCCCGGGACCGAGGTCGGCACCTCGAAGCCGAAATAGGGGTCGGTGCGGAACGAGGCGCCCTTGAGCGAACCGTCCAGCACCGCTGTGAGCAGCGTGCGGGTGACCTTGATGGGCATGCGCCGCCCGGTGCCGAACTTGCCGCCGGTCCAGCCGGTGTTCACCAGCCAGCAGTCGACGCCGTGCTCGGCGATGAGGTCACGGAGCAGGTTGCCGTAGACCGAGGGGTGGCGCGGCATGAAGGGTGCGCCGAAGCAGGTGGAGAAGGTGGCCTCCGGGTCCTTCACGCCCTTCTCGGTGCCCGCGACCTTCGCCGTGTAGCCGGAGAGGAAGTGATACATGGCCTGCGCCGGGGTCAGCCGCGCGATGGGCGGCAGCACGCCGAAGGCGTCGCAGGTGAGCATCACCACATTCTTCGGCTGCCCCGCGCGGCCTGTGGGGCTGGCATTGGGGATGAAGGCGAGAGGATAGCAGGAGCGGGTATTCTCGGTGAGGCTGCCGTCGTCGAAGTCCGGCACCCGCGTCACCTTGTCCAGCACCACATTCTCCAGCACCGTGCCGAAGCGGTTGGAGGCGGCGAAGATCTCGGGCTCGGCCTCGGCGGAGAGGCGGATGGTCTTGGCGTAGCAGCCGCCCTCGAAGTTGAAGACGCCGTCCTGGCTCCAGCCGTGCTCGTCGTCGCCGATGAGCGTGCGGTTGGGATCGGCGGAAAGCGTGGTCTTGCCGGTGCCCGACAGGCCGAAGAACAGGCAGACATCGCCCGCGTCCCCGACATTCGCCGAGCAGTGCATGGGCATGATGCCCTTTTTCGGCAGGATGTAGTTGAGTGCGGTGAACACCGACTTCTTCATCTCGCCCGCATAGGACGAGTTGCCGATGAGCACGATGCCGCGGGTGAAGTCCACCGCGATCACCGTCTCCGAGCGGACCCCGTGGCGTGCCGGGTCGGCCTTGAAGGACGGCAGGTCGATGATGGTCATCTCCGGCACGAAGCCGTCCAGCTCGGCCCGTTCGGGGCGGCGCAGCATGGTGCGGATGAACAGGGAGTGCCACGCGAACTCGGTATAGACCCGCACCTTGATGCGGGAGGCCGGATCGGCACCGCCATAAAGGTCCTGCGCGAACAGGGTCTTGTCCTCGGCTTCCTTCAGGAAATCCTGATACAGCGTCTCGAACTGCTCCGGCGTGATCGCGCCGTTATTGTCCCACCAGACCTCGCCCTCGGTGGTGGCGTCGCGCACCACGAACTTGTCCTTGGGGCTACGGCCGGTGTGGGCGCCGGTCTCGGCCATCAGCGCGCCGCCGGAGGACAGGTGCCCTTCCTTGTGGGCCAGCGCGTGCTCGTAGAGCTCGGGCTCCAGAAGATTCCAGTGGACCGCCGTAAGATGCTTGAGGCCGAAAGTGTCCGCGCCGCAGGCGCTGTTCCGGTGACCGGTTTCGAGCACGGAAAATCCTCCACAGTTCCCGCCGGCGTGACGCCGGCATTCATCCGCCTTCCCGCTCTCGTAGAGTTATGCGGGAGGTGTCGGGCCGGGGATGTCTTTGCGCATCCCTCGAAGCCGCGGCGAGCAAGCTAGAGGGAGTTCGCCGCCAAGGAAACTCCGACAAACGGAGGCTAAACGTTTAAGTTCAGGCCGCAGTTCCGCGACGCGCGTCATTGACCAGCTTCACAAGTTCTTGCCGCACCGCAGCAAGGTCTTCCACCCGCTTGGTAAAGTCGAGGCGCCGCACGAGATTGTCGCAGATCAGCTCGCAGCCCTCGGGATCGAGGGAAAGCATCCGCCAATCGCCCTCCGGCGCGCCGAGGAGCACGGTGGCATAAAGCTTCACGGCGTCGGCATGGTCGGCATTCATGTGCTCGATGACGCCCGCGGCTCCCTCGGAGAGCGCTTCCGCCCCCTGCCAGCCGGTCAACAGCTTCTCCCCCGGCACGTCCACGATGCGGCCGAAGCCCTCGACCAGGTGCGCCTCGGTGATGTCGATGGCGTAGAAGGCGAAATCCGTGAAATCCGCATATCCCGCCGCGGCCGCATGCCGGGCGAGGTAGCGCGCGCGGACCTCCGGGGCAGGGGCGGGGACGATGCGGCCGATGAGGCTGGCGCGGGGCGCGTTCAGCGGGTCCGCGGCGCCGGCCGCCGAGACAAGGAGGGAGACGCGGGCATCGCCCGCAATATTGCGGGTGTGGCGGGCGAGGCGGGAGATGAGCAGAGTCGGCCGGCCCTCGGGGTCCGTGGAGATGGCCACCAGCGAGGCGTAGGGCGCGCCGTCACCCTCCAGCGTTGCAAGGGCACCGAAGCGAGCCTCGCGCACGAGATGGCGGACTGCGGTCGCGGACGGCTTGGTCATGGTCTCCTCCCACGGGACGGTGCCACGATGCTCCGGCGCGGCGGGCGGGCGCAAGAGGCCACACGCCCTATCGTAAGGCGGCCGGGGAAGGAAAAGCTTGATTAAGCGTATTCGGCAGCCGCCATTTGGTGTCGGTGGAGAATCCCGCTAATTTGCATCGATCGAGTCTTGTGTGTCACATTTCGGCCACGCGAACGCGGTTCACCGCAGTGAGCGGCCGCAACAGATGGTCGGCTTGAAGGCCCGTGTTCAACGGACCGCTTTCCGGACGGCTTTAAAGAGGTGTCATGCCCACGATCGCCCTCGTCGACGACGACCGCAACATCCTGACCTCGGTCTCCATCGCTCTGGAGGCGGAGGGCTACCGCATCGACACCTACACCGACGGCGCCTCGGCCCTCGACGGGTTCAAGACCAACCCGCCGGACCTCGCCATCCTCGACATCAAGATGCCCCGCATGGACGGCATGGAGCTGCTCCGCCGCCTGCGCCAGAAGACCGACATGCCGGTGATCTTCCTCACCTCCAAGGATGAGGAGATCGATGAGCTTTTCGGCCTCAAGATGGGCGCCGACGATTTCATCAAGAAGCCGTTCTCCCAGCGCCTGCTGGTGGAGCGGGTGAAGGCGGTCCTGCGCCGCGCCGGTGCCAAGGACGGCGCCGCCCCGCGCGAGGTGGACAGCGCCAAGGTTCTCGAGCGCGGCAACCTGCGCATGGACCCCGAGCGCCACACCTGCACCTGGAAGGCCGAGCCGGTGACGCTCACCGTCACCGAATTCCTGATCCTCCAGGCGCTTGCCCAGCGCCCGGGCGTCGTCAAGAGCCGCAACGCGCTGATGGACGCGGCCTATGACGATCAGGTCTATGTGGACGACCGCACCATCGACAGCCACATCAAGCGGCTGCGCAAGAAGTTCAAGTCGGTGGACGATTCGTTCGAGATGATCGAGACCCTGTACGGCGTCGGCTACCGGTTCAAGGAGTGATCCGGGCCGCGCGCGGCAGGTTCGGCACCAAATGACGGTCGAGACCAACGAAGCGCCGCTGGAGCGCCCGAGCGAGCCGGCGGGCATTCTCGCCACCGTTCGGCGCGTGCGCCGCTTCGTGGCGTTCAAGGGCTTCTCGTCGCTCACGCGGCGCATCGTGCTCCTGAATCTCGCCGGCCTGTGCGCGCTGGTCTCCGGCATCCTCTATCTCTCGGAATTCCGCTCCGGCCTCATCGACGCGCGCATCCAGAGCCTTTTGGTGCAGGGCGAGATCATCGCCGCCGCCATCGCCTCCTCGGCGCAGGTCGAGACCAACGCCATCACGCTCGACCCCGATCGCCTGCTGGAATTGCAGGCGGGCGAGAGCTACGGCCCCGAGGACGGCTTCGCGCCGCTGGAATTCCCCATCAATCCCGAGCGTGTCGCCCCGGTGCTGCGTCGCCTCGTCGGCCCAACCCGGACCCGCGCCCGCATCTATGATCGGGAAGGCCAGCTGCTGCTGGATTCCCGCTCGCTCTATTCCCGCGGCGAGATCCTGCGCTTCGACCTGCCCTCGCCCAACGAGCCCAAGCCCGGCTTCCTGGAGCGCGCCTGGCTCGGCGTCCAGCTCTGGCTCGGCCGTGGCGATCTGCCACTTTACCGCGAGATGGGGCCGCAGTCCGGCAAGAACTATCCGGAGGTCGCCTCCGCGGCGCTCGGCACCAAGGCCAGCGAGGTGCGGGTGGATGAGCGCGGGCAGGTGGTGGTCTCGGTCGCCGTCCCCATCCAGCGCTTCCGCGCCATTCTCGGCGTGCTGCTGCTCTCCACCCAGAGCGGTGAGATCGATGCGGCGGTGAAGGCCGAACGCTTCGTCATCGTCCGCGTCTTCCTGGTGGCGGCGGCGGTGATGGTGCTGCTCTCCGTGCTGCTCGCCGGCACCATCGCCGATCCCGTGCGCAAGCTCGCCGCCGCGGCGGAGCGGGTGCGGCGGCGCATCAAGACCCGCGTGGAAATTCCCGATTTCACCGCCCGCGCCGACGAGATCGGCCACCTCTCCGGCGCCCTGCGCGACATGACGAGCGCGCTCTACAACCGCATCGAGGCCATCGAGAGCTTCGCGGCGGACGTGGCGCACGAATTGAAGAATCCGCTCACCTCCCTGCGCAGCGCGGTGGAAACGCTGCCGCTCGCCAAGACCGATTCCTCCCGCTCGCGCCTGCTGGAGGTGATCCAGCACGACGTGAAGCGCCTCGACCGCCTGATCTCCGACATTTCCGACGCCAGTCGCCTCGACGCCGAGCTGCAGCGGCAGGAAGCCGTGACGGTGGACCTGAAGCAGCTTCTGGAGATGGTGGTGGGCCTCGCCCAGGACGTGCGCAAGGACGACGGCGTCAGCGTCTCCCTCTCCTTTGATCGCGCGGCCGGAGCGCCGCAGGACTACAACATCGCCGGTCATTCCTCGCGCCTCGGCCAGGTGGTGGACAATCTCGTGTCCAACGCCCGCTCCTTCTCGCCGCAGGGCGGCTCGGTGCGCGTCACCTGCCGCCGCCTCAAGGACGGGGCCGAGATCATGGTCGACGACGATGGGCCGGGCATCCGCCCCGATGCCCTCTCGCGCATCTTCGAGCGCTTCTACACGGATCGCCCGCACCAGGGCTTCGGCCAGAATTCCGGCCTCGGCCTCTCCATTTCGCGGCAGATCGTCGAGGCCCACGGCGGGCGCATCTGGGCCGAGAACCGCACCGCCACCGATCCCGACGGCACCCCCCATGTCACCGGCGCCCGCTTTGTCGTGCGCCTGCCCACCGGCTGATCGTGACCGGGGCCGCACCGCCCACCATCCATGCCAGCTGCGTCGCCGTGGGGGACGTGGGGCTCCTCATCCGTGGTCCGTCAGGCTCCGGCAAATCCACGCTGGCCCTGAGCCTCATCCTCGATGGCCCCCGCGCCCTCCCGCCGGCCGAGCTGGTCGCGGACGATCGGGTGGTGCTCACGGCCGAGAATGGTATCCTGATCGCTCGGCCGCCGCCTTTGCTTGCAGGGCTCATCGAGTTGCGCGGTATTGGTGTGCGGCGGATGCCCCATCGCGCTTACGTCGCAGTGCGGCATGTGGTCGATCTCTCGGCACCGGAAACGGCGCGCATGCCGGATGCGGCCGAGCTTCAGGAGCAAATTCAAGGCATTGAAATCCCGAGGACTCCAATCTCTGCCTTGGCCTTGGCACCTGTCATAATCGCTTGCATTCTCAAAACTCGAGCTTACGAAAACTAAATGTGCTTTTGTGCGTTGCACCCCTTGCGTAATTTTTGAGCCGCTCTGAATATGGCCGTCCCGCAGCGCGGGAGGCCTTCATCAGGGGGAGGTGAGGGCGGAGGAAGCATGATCGGTCTCGTCCTCGTCACACACGGCCGTCTGGCAGACGAATTCTGCTCCGCTCTGGAGCACGTGATGGGCCCGCAGGCCCAGATCGCCGCTGTCACCATCGGTCCAGAAGACGACATGGAGCGGCGGCGTCAGGACATCATCGAGGCGGTGGATCGCGTGCGCACCGGCGACGGGGTGGTGATCCTCACCGACATGTTCGGCGGAACGCCCTCGAACCTCGCGATTTCGGTGATGAACACGCCCGACGTCGAGGTGGTCGCGGGCATCAACCTGCCCATGCTGGTCAAGCTCGCCAAGGTGCGTGGGGAGATGCCGCTGGCCCAGGCCGTGGACGTCGCCCAGGAAGCCGGTAGGAAATACATCAATGTCGCAAGCCGCGTCCTCTCCGGTAACTGAGCTGTTCGCCGACGCCAGTTGCGAGGCGGGCGGCTGTTCCGACGATCCCGCCATCGCCTGCGGCCGGCCTATCGCACCCGAAGCGCTGGTGCGCGTTCTTCCCATCATCAACAAGCGCGGCCTCCACGCTCGTGCCTCCGCCAAGTTCGTGCAGACCGTGGAGCGCTTCGACGCCATGGTCACGGTGTGCCGCAGCGGCGAGGCGGTGGGCGGTAATTCCATCATGGGCCTGATGATGCTCGCCGCCGGCCCCGGCACCTGCGTCACCGTCACCGCCACCGGCCGGGAGGCGTCCGACGTGCTCGAAGCCCTCGGCACCCTCGTCAGCGGCCGTTTCGGCGAGGAAGAGTAGGGCACAAGCCCCGCGCCCGTGCAGTGACGGGCAGGCAAGCGAAAGCGCTGCCGTTTCGGCCGTTTACCTCAAATTGAGGTTGCTCTGGCCGGTTCCCCGATGGTTGCCTATGTCTTAACGCTGATCCCTTCGTGCAATGGGCCCGAGGGATCCGGGACGGGCCTTCCCCCCGTATCAGATACGATGTTCGAGCCGAGGAGCCATAAGCCCGAGGAGGCACCGGCGCCCAAGCGCACCCGGTGGAGCCTCGGCTTGTCGGCAAAGCTGCTCGCTTTGACGGTGGCGGTGGTGGCCACGGCGGAGATCGCCGTGCTGGTGCCGACCATCGCCAACTACCGCATCGCCTGGCTGTCCGACCGCCTCGCCGCCGCCCGTACCGCCGCCCTTGTGCTCGACGCCGCGCCGCAGGATGGCGTGACTGTCGATATGACCCGGGAGCTGCTCGACAGCGTGGGCGCCAAGGTGATCGTGGTGAAGCGGGAAGGCACCCGGCGCCTGCTCGCCGCCTCCGACATGCCCCCGGAAGCGGACGTGCATATCGACATGCGCGAGACCACGCTCTGGAGCGCGGTGCATGACGCCTTCGACACGCTCATCGCCGACAATGGACGCATCCTGCGCATCGTCGGCGAGCCGCCGCGGGGGGCGGACTTCATCGAGATCGTGCTCAGCGAGACCCCGCTGCGCGCCGCGCTGCTGCGCTTTGCGGCCACGGTGCTGCTGATCTCGCTTGCCGTCGCGGTGGCGGCGGGCGTGCTGGTCTATGTGAGCCTCAACTGGCTGTTCGTGCGCCCCATGCGCCGCCTCACCGAGCGCATGTCGGCCTTCCGCGAGGATCCGGAGGATGCCTCCCGCATCATCGTGCCCTCCGGCCGCTCCGACGAGATCGGCACCGCCGAGGAGGCGCTTGAGGAACTGCAGCGCGCGCTCTCCCACACCCTGCATCAGAAGAGCCACCTCGCGGCGCTCGGCCTCGCCGTGTCCAAGATCAACCACGATCTGCGCAATCTGTTGTCCTCGGCGCAGCTGCTCTCGGATCGCCTTGCCTCGGTGCCGGACCCGACCGTGCAGCGCTTTGCGCCGAAGCTGCTCGCCGCCCTCGACCGCGCCATCCATTATTGCGAGCAGACCCTCTCCTACGGTCGCGCCAAGGAGCCCCTGCCGGAGCGGCGGGATGTGGAGCTCGCCCATCTGTTCGAGGAAGTGCGCGAGACCCTCGGCCTCTCGGCTGGCGGCAGCGCGGGGGTCGGCTGGGTCGTGGACGTGGAGCGCGGCCTGACCGCCGATGCGGATCCCGACCAACTGTTCCGGGTGATCCTCAACATCACCCGCAACGCCCTCCAGGCGCTGGAGGCGCGCGCCCCGCTCGATCCCGAGCGCGACCAGATTCGCGTCCGCGCCCGCCGCAAGGGGCCGGTGGTGGAGATCGATCTCAGCGATACCGGTCCCGGCATTCCCCCGGCGCGGCGGGAGCATCTGTTCGAGGCCTTCGTCTCCTCCGCGCGGCGCGGCGGCACCGGGCTCGGCCTGCCCATCGCCGACGAACTGGTGCGGGCGCACGGCGGCCACATCCACCTGCTCGACACCAAGATCGGCACCGCCTTCCGCATCACCATCCCCGACCAGCCGGAAAGCCGGCACCACCGGCGCGAACGCATCCGTGCGTAATGGGTGCGAGTTTTCCACAAGGCGCGCTGTTTCCGGCCCGCCTCGTGCGTGATGCAGGACAGGGGCCTTGCACCCTCCGATAAAAAGGGGTAGCAGACGGGCCTCGCGGAATTCCAAGCCGCGAACGCCCCGGAAAGCTCCCCGCTTTCCCGACCGGTTCGCCGGTCCAGGGCATAGGCGCCGGTAGCTCAGCTGGATAGAGCACCAGACTACGAATCTGGGGGTCGGGAGTTCGAATCTTCCCCGGCGCGCCACCTAAATCCAAAAAAGATAATTTCACGCCCGACAGGTCGCGGGAAGGCATAGTCGTGCCGTCGGGCCATCTCCGGTCATCGCCAACGCTCGTCGATGGAGGTGAGCACGGGTGGGTCCGGCCCGATGGCTGTGCCAGTCCACGCTCACCACATGCTGGAAGGCAACGCGGATCGCGAACCGGCGAAGACGTAGTCGGCGAACATCGATGATGACGGGCGCCGTCCGCGGCCCGACGAAGCGGCCGAGTTGCGCCACGGCGATTGCGGTGTTTGAAGGCACGAGCCGCCATAAGCGGGACGGGATTAAGGCTGGCGCCTCAAGGGGCAATCGCGGAAGCCTATTGATGCCAGATCAGACGGACCGGCGATCCGCGCGCGACCCTGTCGCAGACGTCACACGCCGTGTCCGTGCCTATGGTGGATGTCGGGGTAATGCGGATGCCGGTGCACCATCGGCGTGTGCCGGTGCCGATGGCTGTGCGGCTCGCCGGCCGGGATGCCCGCATCGTGGGCGTGTTGGTGGTGAGCGTCGTGGCGGTGGCGGTGTTCGTGCTCCAGCGCCTCGTGGGCGTGCTCGTGCTCATGCTGCTCGGAGAGGTGCAGCCAGAGGCCGAGCGCCATAAAGAGGCCCGCGATCACCAGCTGGGACGTAATGGCCTCGCCGAGCAGGACGATGGCGAGCTCCGCGCCCACGAATGGCGCGAGCGAGAAATAGGCGCCGGTGCGCGCTGTGCCGAGATGGCGCAGTGCGAGCACGAACAGGGCGAGGCTGACGCCATAGCCGAAGAAGCCGACCACGGCAGCCGCGGCTACGGCCCCGGCAGAAGGGAAGGCCGCCCCGTGGCCGAGCGCGATCACCAGGTTGATGGTTCCGGCGATCAGGCCCTTCAGCATGGCGATCTGCACGGGGTCGGCAGAGGAGAGCCTTCGGGTGAGGTTGTTGTCGATGCCCCAGCACAGGCAGGCGCCGGCGATTAGTACGGCGCCGAGGTCGAGCGTCGCCCGGCCCTGCCATGACAGCAGCGCCGCGCCGGCGAGGATGGCGAGCGCGCCCAGAAGGAGGCGCCTGTCCACATTCTCGCGGAAGGCGATCCAGGCGATGACCATGGTCGCCACACCTTCCAGATTGAGCAGAAGGGAGGCGCTCGCGCCATCGGTCCGGGCGAGGCCGAACATGAGCAGCAGCGGGCCGAGGACGCCGCCTGTGAGGATCACCAGCGCGAGCCAGGGCAAATCGGTCTGCCGCAGCGGCGCCTCCACCGCCGGCAGCCGGAGCGCGGCCCGGGACAGGTGGACGGCGGCGAGGCCAGCGCCTGCTCCGAGATAGAGCAGGCCGGCCATCATCCACGGGTCGACGGCGCCGAGAAGCAGCTTGGCGAGCGGCGTGCTCGCGCCGAACAGTCCAGCCGAGATGAGGGCAAAGACGATACCGAGCTTCACGAGGCGCCCCTATCCTGTCCGGGCAGTGCTTCGCCTCAGCGCCTGAGATACTTGATGAGCGCGGCGATGCCGAGCACGACAAGGGCCAGGATGAGGAGGCCGAAGAGCCACATCCCCCACATGCCGCCGCTCATCATCTGATCGTAGTGCATGACGGTCTCTCCTCTGCAGGATCAGGCCACCTTCAGCACCGCCATCATGCCGGTGGCCATGTGATAGAGGTGGTGGCAATGGAGGAACCATTCGCCCTTCGGTCCGGCGTCGAAGGCGATGGTTACGGGCATGTGCGGGGGCACCATCACCGTGTCGCGCACCGCCCCGGGGAAGCGCTTCCCACCTAAGCCGACCACCTGGAAATGATGACCGTGCAGGTGCATGGGATGGCTCATGCCAGTGGGGTTCATGAAGGTCATTTCCACCCGCTCTCCAGGGCTCACAACAAAGGGCTCGGCCTCGGCATGGGTCCGCCCGTTGATGGTCCAGCGGTAGCCGGCCTCCTCTCCAAGCATGATCGGAAAGACCTTGTCGGCCCTCCGCCGCACGAGCGGCGTGCGGGCGGAAAGGCGCGCCTCGAAGTCGAGGTCGAGCAGCCCCTGTGGACGCTCGGCGGCCTCGGGGATGCGCGGGACGGACGCGCCGGCGGTCGCGAGGACGAGGCCGGTGCGGCGCGGCGAGGCCTCAACCTGCGCCAGCACGGGGAAGGCGCCGCCACCGGCGGGTATTTCCACCATCAAGTCTATGCGCTGGCCCTGCGCCAGCGGAAAGGCTTCCGCCAGAAGAGGCGCGCAGGGCACGCCATCGACCGCGATGCAGCGCGGCGAGAGGCCCGGTGCCGAGATGAAGAAGGCGGTGGCGGTACCGCCATTGATGATGCGCAGCCGCACCCGTCCGCCCTTCTCCACCCGCACCACGTCGGGATCGCCGAGGGTGCGGCGGTTGGCGAGGAAGGCGTCGTAGTCCACATCATTGGCGTGGGTCATCATCCCGCCGCCCATGCCGCTCATGCCATGCCCGGAATGGTTCATTCCCGGCATGGCCATCCCCGGCATGCCCTGCATGGTCCCGCCCATGCCGTGGCTGCCATGGGCGCTGCTCCCGCCGAGCCCGGCGAGGATCTCCTGCGGGCTGCGGAAGGAGAAGTCGTGCAGCATCACCACCACGTCCTGCGCGTCGCCGGCGTCGGCCTCGCGGGTGACGAGGGGAGCGGCGAGCAGTTGCTGTTCGCTCAGGGTGTGGGAATGCATCCAGTGGGTGCCGGGCGTGAGCGGGAAATCCACCTGGTCCGTCCCGCCGGGCCCCAACTCGCCGCCGTCGGGGCGGGCCCGGTCCTGGTCCGGCGGGGCGAAGATCTGGCCGTGCCAGTGCATCACTGCCGGGGTGTCGGAGGCGTTGAGCACGGCGCCGGAGAGGCGGTCGCCCTCTCTGGCGAAGATGCCCTCGCCGGCCGGCCCCTTTACCGCGAAAACCTTGGCGGCTTTGCCGTTCACGTCGAGGGTGAGGCTCTCGACGGTCAGGAGCGGGGCTGCGAAGGCGCGGTTCCACCCGCCGGAAACAGCGAGCGCGCCCGCGGCGGCACCGCCCGCGAGGAAGGCGCGGCGGGAGAGCCGGGGAATTGGCATTGGTCGGGTCATGGTAGGCCTCTCGGAGGCATCGCCGGGCAGACGAGGCGAGGCGCGCTTCATGTGGGTTTCAGTATTTGGCCTGAGCGGAGGAGCCATCCGGAGCCGTGATCTGGACGGCGCCCTTCACCCCCTTGGGAATGGCCACGGCTGCGGTGCCGGCAAGCCGGTTGCCTCCGGCGGGAGACAGGGGAAAGCGCTGGGCCTTGCCCTCCACCACGAGGATCGCGTTCGCCTTGAAGCCCGCGGCCGCGACGGGCTTGTCGGATCCATCACTGAGATAGAGCGCGACGGCGGGCGTGCCGTCGGCCACCAGCTCGGCGTGATAGTGGCCGGCATCCACCCGCACACCGCCATTGGCGCCGGTGCCGGGCTCGTGCGCGAGCAACGGCGTGGCCGAGAGGGTGACAGCGAGGAGGGCAGGAACGAGGCGGCGGAAAATCATGGCAGGCTCCGTCAGAAGGCGTCCGCGCGGGCGGCGCCGGCAAGGGAAGAAGCCTCGCCGGCCGCGGCCACCAGCCGCTCCAGCGGGCGGCGGCCGAAGCCGAGGACGAGGACGGGGGTGAGCACGGCGTCGAGCAGCGTGGCGCTGACGAGGCCGCCGAAAATCGTGATCGCGACGGGGTGGAGGATCTCCTTGCCCGGCACTTCCGCCCCGCTCATGAGCGGCAGCAGGGCGATGCCGGCGGACGTGGCGGTCATCAGCACCGGGGTCAGCCGCTCAAGGCTCCCGCGCATGACGAGGGCCGGGCCGAAGGGCAGGCCCTCGGATATGGCGAGATTGATGATGTGGCTGATCTTCAGGATGCCGTTGCGCGCGGCGATGCCGGTGAGCGTGACGAAGCCGATCATGCTGGCCACCGAGAGCGGCTGCCCGGCGAGCCACAGCGCCGTAACAGCGCCGATGAGTGCCAGTGGCACGCTGCCCATGATGACGAGCGCGAACAGCGCAGAACGATAGCGGCTGTAGAGGATGGCGAAGACCAGCAGCAGCGACACCGCGGCGAGGCCGCCGATGGTGCGCATGGAGTCTTCCTGCGCCGCGAATGTGCCCTCAAGACTTGCAGAGATGCCGGGCGGCAGGTCTGTCGCGGCGATGACGCGGCGCATGTCGGCGATGATGGCCGCCGTGTCGCGGCCTCCGGAGGTATTGGCCAGCACTACGATGCGCCGGCGCCCACCCTCGCGCAGGATCTGGTTCGGCCCGTCCGTCTCCTTCACGTCCGCCACCTGCGAGAGGGGAACCCAGCCGGTGGGGGTCTCGATGAGGAGGCGGGCCAGGCCCTCGGCGCTCCGCGTTGCGTCGGGGAGGCGGACGATCAGGTCGAATCGGCGGTTGCCGTCCACGAGGGTCGAGACCACGCGACCGTTCGAGAGCCGCGCCAGCGCGTCCGTCACCTGGGCGGGCTGGAGGCCGTAAAGGGCGGCGCGGCCATAATCCACCTGCACGGTGACTTCGGGCACGCGCACCTGCCGCTCCACCTGCAGGTCCGCGAGGCCGGGAATGGCGGCCAGACGCTGGCGCAGGGTTTCGGCCGTGGCGCGCAGGGTGTCGAGGTCGTCGCCGAACAGCTTCAAGGCGATCTCGGCCCTGACGCCGGAGAGCATGTGGTCCAGCCGGTGGGAGATGGGCTGGCCCACATTGAAGGAGGCGGGCAGGATAGAGAGCCGGTCGCGGATATCGGCGGTGATCTCCGCGCGGCTGCGGACGGAGGGCTGAAGGTCGACCTCGATCTCGGAGGCGTGCACGCCCTCCGCATGCTCGTCCAGTTCGGCCCGGCCGGTGCGTCGGCCCACCGCCTTCACCTCCGGCACCTCAAGGATGATCTTTTCGGCCATGAGCCCCATGCGATGGCTCTCGGCCAGCGAAAGGCCGGGCCGGAACGACATGGAGATGGTCAGCGAACCCTCGTTGAACGGCGGCAGGAACGCGCGCGGCAGGCCCGCGGCGGCGGCCAGCGCGGCGATGAAAAGGAGCGCAGTCACGCCCATCACCAGTCGCTGGTGGCGGAAGGCGGTGGCGAGCAGGGCTGCGTAGCCACGCTTCAGCATGCGCACCAGCGCGCCGTCCCGCTCCGTATGCCGGCTGATGGCCGGGAGCAGGTAGAAGGCGAGCACCGGCGTCAGGGTGATGGAGGTGAGAAGGCTTGCGAGGATGGAAACGATGTAGGCCTGCCCCAGCGGGGCGAACAGCCGCCCCTCGATGCCGGGCAGCGCGAACAGGGGCACGAACACCAGCACGATGATGAGTGTCGCGTAGACGATGCCCGAGCGCACCTCTCGGCTCGCCGCCACCACCACGTCGAACACGGGGCGGGGCGCCGGGGCGGCGGCATTCTCGCGTAAACGCCGGAAGATGTTCTCCACGTCCACCACGGCATCGTCCACCAGCTCGCCGATGGCGATGGCGAGGCCGCCCAGCGTCATGGTGTTGATGGAGAGGCCGAAGGCGTGGAACACGATGGCCGTGGCGAGGATCGACACCGGGATGGCGGTGAGCGAGATCACGGTGGTGCGCCAGTTGAGAAGGAAGGCGAACAGCACCACCGCAACCACCGCCATGGCTTCCATCAGCACCTTCTCGACGTTGCCGATGGAGGCGGCGATGAAGTCGGCCTGCCGGAACACGGGCGGGGAGATGCGGATGCCGTCGGGTAGCGTGCGGTTGAGATCGGCCACCGCCTCCTCCACCGCGCGGGTCAAGGCGAGGGTGTCGGCCTCCGGCTGTTTTTCCACCGAGAGGATCACTGCCGGGCGCCCCATATAGCCGGCATCGCCGCGCTTCAGCCGCGCGGCATAGTCCACCTGCGCGATCTGGTGGAGGAAGACGTTGCCTCCCGCCGGGCGGGGCAGCACGAGGTTTTTCAGGTCATCGAGGCCGAGCGTGCGCGCGATGTTCCGGATCAGGAACTCACGCCCGTTTTGGTCGGTGAAGCCGCCGCCCGAATTGGTGCCGAATTGCTGGAGCGCCTTTTCCAGGGCATCGAGGGTGATGCCATGGGCGCGCATCGCAGCAAGGTCCGGCGCGACGCGGAACTGCCGCACCTCGCCGCCCAAGGGGATGACCTGCGCAACACCGGGAATGGCGAGAAGGCGCGGGCGGATGACGAAGTCCGCCGCCTCCCGCATCGCCATGGGCGAGGCGGTGTCGCTGGTGAGGGCGAACATCAGGATCTGCCCCATGATGGAGCTGATGGGCCCCATCTGTGGAGCGACGTTCGCAGGAAGCCGGTCCCGCACGAGGGCGAGGCGTTCCGCGATCTGCTGGCGATTGCGGAAGATGTCCGTGCCGAAGTCGAACTCCGCATAGACGACGGAAAGGCCCACGCCGGACGCCGAGCGCAGGCGGATGAGGCCCGGCAGGCCGTTCACCGCGGTCTCCAGCGGGAAGGTGACGAGCTGTTCCACCTCTGCCGGCGCCAGGCCCTCGGCCTCGGTCATGATGGTGACGGTGGGGCGGTTGAGGTCTGGCAGCACGTCCACCGGCAGCCGCGTCACCGCGTAGGCACCGTAGACCACCAGCACGAGCGCGAGTGCGAGCACCAGCAGGCGGTTGCGCAAGGATTGGGTGACGAGGACGGTGAACATCGGCCGGCCTCAGCGAATCTGGTCGATGAGCTCGGCGCCATCGGTGACCACGCGCTGGCCGGGAGAGAGACCCGCCAGAACCAGCATGCGGGCGGCGTCGAGGGGCGCGGTCTTCACCTCCAAGGAGACGAAGCGCTCGGCACTGACGTGCGCATAGACGATGGATTGGCCGTTCGCCCCGCGCACCACCGCAGAGCGGGGGATCGCGATGCCAATGCGCGGGGCGCCGGCCTCGGCGAATACCGTCAGGAACTGGCCTGGGCGCAGCTCCCCGGTATCCGAGGCGACCGAGAACAGGAGGGGGAGCGCCTGCGCGCGTTCGGATAGTCCCGCCCCCAGAAAGGCGAGGTCCACGGTGCGCCCGTTCGGCAGGCGGCCGGTGGCGCCCGATCGGCCCGCATCCGGCGAGAAGCCGAGAGCCTCCACCCACAGCCGGCCGGGATCGACGATGCGGAACACCACGGTGTTCGGGTCCGCCATCTGCCCCGCCACGGCATCGGCGGCAGCGATGACACCGGCGACTGGGGCACGAAGGGCTTCCGGCTCGCGCTGCACCCGCTCCAGCTTGGTGCGGCGGGTCTTGAGGCCGTTCAGCTCGATTTCCGCCTCCTCCACCTCGCGGCGGGTGACGGCGTTGGGAATCGCGGAAAGCCGCTCGTAGCGGCGCTTCACGAGAGCGATCTGCTGATCCAGCTCGTAGCCCTGCTGCTCCAGGTCCTTGAGGTCGGAGGCGCCGATGGGCGGATGCACGTAGGCGAGGATTTCGCCCGCAGCGACCTTGGTTCCGAGTGGCTTGAAGCCGCCCTCGGGTGGCGCGAGGCGGCCGCCCACAGCGCTCTGCACGAGGCCGCTCGCATTGGCGTCCGGCACCACGCGGCCGGGCAATTCCACCGTGCCGGCGAAGGCGCCCGAAGCAGTGACGAGCGTGCGCACGCCGAGAATGCGCTGGGTCGGTTTGGGCACGATCACCGAGCCGTCGGGGAGGCGCTGTGCCATGTCGCGCGGAGCGGGCTTCGGCGCGTCCGCCCGGGCGTCACGTGCTCCGGCAAGCGCGAGGCCGACCGCCCCAAGGACCAGGAGCGCCCCCACCCGCCGCCGCGACACGACAAGCGCCCCGGTGAGGAAACCGATGAGGAGGCCCGCCGCAACGCCCGCGAGCGCGCCGGACGGTGCCCCGCCGATCAGCGCCAGCGTCGCCGGCGCGGGCGGCCTCGCATCGGATGAAGGTACTGCCGGCCCAATGGTCAGGGTGCCGGCAAGCACGTCCACCGTGTCGCCTGCCGTGACGGTGAAGGCGATATCGTGCGCGCCCGGCGTCGTCGCGAACGGCGCGGGCAACACATAGGTACCCGGCCCGGCGGGGTTTGCGGGCTGCGAGCCTTCCGGCGTGTCCACCTCGACGGCGGGGCCCTCCACCGGAGCATTGTCGGCGAAGCGGTCGAGATAGATCGTCAAGATGCCGTCGCGCAGCACCGCCACCAGTTCGAAATCGGAGGAGGCGGCCTCGACGCGCGGGGCAAGGGTCGTCACCTGGGGGGGCGGTGGCGCCCCATGGTCATGGCCTTCATGGGCCGCAGCGGGGCCGGACAGCGCTGCGCAGGCGAGAAGCCCGCACAGGCCGAACACGACGTTCCGCAAGAAATGGCGCCCCATGCCTCAACCCGTCCGCTCGTGATGCCGGTACGGGTGAGTGATAGCGGGCGGCGCGTCACGCCGCGTATCGCTTCTGTATCAGTTTGTTTCAGCCTGGACCTTGGGCAGGCGCACCGTCACGATCAGTCCGCCATCGGGAGCGTTGGCGAGGGTCAGAGTGCCGCCATGCGCCTCGGCCACGGTGCGCGCGATGGTGAGGCCGAGCCCGACGCCGCCGGTCGCGCGGCTGCGCGAGGCCTCAAGCCGGACGAACGGCTCCAGCACGGCGGCCAGTTGCTCCTCGGGAATGCCGGGGCCGTGGTCGCGCACCGCCAGCGCGGCTGCGGCGCCCTCGTCCGTGAGCGTCACATGGGCGGAGCCGCCATACGTGAGGGCATTCTCGACGAGGTTGGACACCATCCGCTTCAGGCTCACGAGCCGTCCCGCCACCACGAGGCGCGGCGGGGCGGAGAGATCGGCGCAAAGGCCCCGGTCCCGCGCTCCGTCCACGATGTTCTCCACCAGCGCCACCAGATCGAGCGGCCGCACCGGCTCGTCGCTGGCCTCGCCGCGCAGGTAGGAGAGGGTGGCATCCACCATCTGCTCCATTTCCGCGATGTCCTCGGCCATGGCGTGGCGCAACGGCGGATCGTTCACATCCTCCAGGCGGAAGCGCAGCCGCGTCATGGGCGTGCGCAAATCGTGGGAGACGGCGGCCAGGGCCTGCGTGCGACGCTCCACCAGTCCGGCGATGCGCGCCTGCATGCCGTTGAACGCATGGGCCAGCTCGCGAACTTCTTTGGGGCCGGTCTCGGGGAGCCGCACGAGGGGGGCGGCGGGCGGCAGGGCCGCAACCGTGCGCGCCATGGCCCGGAGCGGGCGGGTGAGCCACGCGGCGATGGCGAGCGAGAGCAGCAGCACGCCCGCCGCCATGAGCGTGGTGGAGAGCAGGGATCCATGCGCCCCCGGCGCCTGCGGGGCGGAGGCGAACAGGCGGGCGTTGAGCCAGCTGCCGTCCGGCAGCCGCACCGCCACGAGACTGAGATGCGGATCGGCCCCGGCACTCACCAGCACGTCGCCGGCCTGAAGCTCGGGCGCCAAGGCGCGAACTTCCTCGGCGAGGCGCTGGGCGGCTTCGGTGGCGCGGGCGCGGGCGCCGGCCGCGGCCATCGCCTCCCGGCTCCAATGCGCGTCGATGGCGCCGCCAGACAGATCGTGGGCCACATCCTCGCGGCTTTCCGGCGCCACGGCCGCAAGCGACCGGCGCAGGGAGACCAGTTGGTCCGCGAGGCGCACCGCGTGGGCGGCGTGGCGCTGGCGCTCCATGGCGTGCTCGTAGGTCCACAGGCTGAGCACATGCACCACGACGATGCCCAACACCGCGACCACGGCGGTACGCATGGCGAGGCTGTCGAGGGCACGGATCACGAGCGCTCCACCTCCGGGGCGAAGAAATAGCCCGCGCCGCGCACCGTCTTCACCATCTCCAGGCTCCCGTGGGACTCGAGCTTCTTGCGCAACCGGCTCACCTGGATGTCGATGGCGCGATCGAAGCCCGTGGCGGTGCGGTTCTTGGCGGCGTCCATCAGCTGATCGCGGTTAAGCACCCGCTGGGGGTGCTCGAGGAAGGTCAGCAGCAAGTCGTATTCCCCAGTGGAAAGGTCCACCACCGCGCCTTCTGGATTGGTCAGTTCCCGCCGGCGGGCGTCGAGCGTCCAGCCGGAGAACTTCAGGCTCGAACCGGTGGCAGTGGGGACCGTGTCCGAGGGCCGTGTCCGCCGCAGGACGGCGTGGATGCGCGCGAGCAGCTCGCGCGGGTTGAACGGCTTCGCGAGGTAGTCGTCGGCGCCCAGCTCCAGCCCGACGATCCGGTCCACGTCGCTCCCGCGCGCGGTGAGCATGATGATGGGGACGTTGGAGCTACGGCGCAGATCCCGGCACAGATCGAGGCCGCTGACGCCCGGCAGCATGATGTCGAGAATGATGAGGTCCACGGGGCCGGCGGCCATCGCCTCCCGCATCTCGCGGGCATCCTGCGCCGACGTCACCTTGTGCCCGTGCTCACGCAGGAACTTACCGGCGAGCCGACGGATCTCGGCGTCATCGTCGACAATCAGGATGTGGCCTTCAGGGGACACGGTCGCTCGCTCCTCGGAGCCGCATTTCTATCGCTTCGACGATGCCGCGCAACCGCAATCAGGCCGGAGATCGCCGTCATTTCTGGCGCGGGTTCCGCGGACTGGGAAGGGTGTCGGCCCGAGCCTGGGGCTTTCGACCTGCGCCGCCTGGATTCATGCCCTCACCCGCCTCCCGCGCGACGAGGGCCTTGAGGATGGCGAGGAATTCCGCGGCGTTGGGCGTCGTGACCACGCCCTTTCGCGTGACGATGCCGTAGGGCTCCAGCTCGCCTTTCACCTCCAGCGGCAGGCGGACGAAGCCGCCGCCGGCCACTTCCTGGGCCACGATCGTACTCGGCAGCATGGAGACCATACCCGCATGCCGCACCAGGTTGAGCGTGGCGAAGATGGAGGAGGTCTCCACCAGATTGTCCAGCGTCCTCAGGCCCGCGGCGGCGAAAGCGGTGTCGATGAGCCGCCTCATGGGGCTTGGTGCCGGCTGGAGCACCCATGGCAGGTCGCCCATATCGGCAAGGTCGAGATGGCGCCGTCCGGCGAGCGGGTGGGAGGCGGCCGCGAAGGCCCACAGCTCCTCCTTGGACAAGGGCTCGAAATCGAACTTCGCCCCGTCCTCGCTGGTGGGCAGGCGGCCGATGACGAGGTCCAGTTCGCCCCGCCCCAGCGCCGCGATCAGCTGGTCCGAGGTGGTGGCGAGCACCTGGATGGTCATGAGCGGGCGCTGCCGCTTCAACTCGGCAATGGCGCGGGGCAGGAGGTCGGAAGCGGTGGCCATGATGGCGCCCAACGCCAGCGCGCCATAGCCACCGCGCTTGAGATTGGCGAGGGCACCGGCGAAACGCTCCCCGTCCGTCAGCGCCCGGCGCGCATAGTCCACCACATGTGCACCGATCTCGGTGGCGAGCATGGCGCGCGGCGTGCGCTCGAACAGCTTCACCCCCAGCGTTTCCTCGAGATCCTGCAATATCTTCGTGGCGGCCGGCTGCGTCATGTTCAACTCAGCCGCGGTGCGACGGAGATTTCCGGTGCGCCCCAGCACGTCCACGAGGCGCAATTGCTTGAAGCGCAGGCGCGAGAGGAGCGCCGTGGGTCCGTGGTCGCGCATCGCGATAACCTGATGGAATAGGCTGAACAGATCTTCTCATTATCCCGTTATCGCTCAGTCGGCTAGCGTCCCCCCGAATTGGCTCGAACCGGTCCGGCCCATAACGGACGAACGGCGGACCGATGGGAGGAAACACATGAAGCTCGTTCGCCATGGCGCGGCGGGGCAGGAGCGCCCCGGCCTGATCGATGCGGAAGGCCGCCTGCGCGACCTCAGCGGCATTGTCCCGGACATCGCCGGCACCGTCCTCCTTCCCGAAAGCCTCGATTGCCTCAAGGCCATCGACCCGGCGACCCTGCCGCTGGTGGAAGGCAATCCCCGCATCGGCGCCTGCGTCGGCTCCGTGGGCAAGCTCGTCTGCGTCGGCCTCAACTATTCCGACCACGCGGCCGAGAGCGGCCTTCCGGTGCCCTCCGAGCCGGTGCTGTTCATGAAGGCCACCAGCTCCATCGTCGGCCCGAATGACGATGTGGAGATCCCCCGCGGCTCGAAGAAGACCGATTGGGAAGTCGAGCTGGGCATCGTCATCGGCAAGCCCGCCAAGTATGTGAGCGAAGAGGATGCCCTCTCCCACGTGGCCGGCTATTGCGTGATCAACGACGTGTCCGAGCGTGAATTCCAGATCGAGCGCGGCGGGCAGTGGGACAAGGGCAAGGGCTGCGACACCTTCGGCCCCATGGGCCCGTGGCTCGTTACCGCCGACGAGATTTCCGACCCGCAGGACCTCCACATGTGGCTGGAGGTGGACGGCAAGCGCTTCCAGGACGGCTCCACCCGCACCATGATCTTCGGCGTAGCGCACCTCGTGAGCTACATCAGCCAGTTCATGAGCCTGCAGCCGGGAGACGTCATCTCCACCGGCACGCCTCCGGGCGTCGGCCTCGGGCAGAAGCCCCCGCTCTATCTCACGCCGGGCCAGACCATGCGCCTCGGCATCCAGGGCCTCGGCGAGCAGCGCCAGACCACCGTGCAGGGCTGAGGAACAGCGCCATGACCAATATCGATCTCAAGGGCCGCGTGGCCATCATCACCGGTGGCGCGCGCGGCATCGGCTATGCGACGGCGCAGCGCATGCTCGCCTCGGGTGCGGAAGTCTCGCTCTGGGACATCGACGCCGCCCGCCTCGAGGAAGCCGCCGCAGAACTCGCCAAGGCCGGGACTGTCTCCACCGAGATGGTGGAACTGACCGACGAAACGTCCGTCACCGCCGCCGCCGCGAATGTCGTGGCGAAGCACGGCAAGATCGACATCCTCGTCAACAATGCCGGCATCACCGGCGGCAACGGCAAGACGTGGGAACTCGCCACCGACGTATGGCGTCGGGTGATCGACGTGAACCTGGTCGGTCCCTTCCTCACCTCCAAGGCGGTGGTGCCGCACCTGCTGGCGAACGGCTGGGGACGCATCGTCAACGTCGCCTCCATCGCCGGCAAGGAAGGCAACCCCAACGCCTCCCATTACTCCGCCTCCAAGGCGGGCCTCATCGGCCTCACCAAGTCGCTCGGCAAGGAACTGGCGCAGTCGAACGTGCTGGTGAACTGCATCACGCCCGCCGCCGCGCGCACCGAGATCTTCAACCAGATGAAGCAGGAGCACATCGACTTCATGCTGTCGAAGATCCCCATGGGCCGCTTCCTGGAAGTTGACGAGGCGGCCGCGCTCATCACCTGGCTGTCGTCGGAAGATTGCGCCTTCTCCACCGGAGCGGTGTTCGACATCTCCGGCGGCCGCGCGGTGTATTGACCGCAGCCCGAAAGTTACTGGCGGCGTGACGCCGCCGTCTCCCCGCGCGCCCCGCCACCCTGGGGCGCGCCAAGACAAGAGTCGTCCGGGAATGAGCCCGAGACGGCCGGAGGCAACGTTTCCCATGGAGAGGCTCATGCCCGCCCCGTCCGCGTCGCTTCAGGCGACGATTTCCAAGGTTACCAAGCGGCTCCTGCCGTTCCTTTTGCTCATGTACGTGCTCGCCTTCCTCGACCGGGCGAACGTGGGCTTCGCCAAGAAGGCGTTCCAGGCCGACACCGGCATCTCGGACGCGGCCTTCGCGCTCGGCGCCTCCATCTTCTTCCTCAGCTACGCGCTGCTGGAAGTGCCCTCCAACATCATCATGCACAAGGTGGGCGCGCGCATCTGGATGGCGCGCATCATGGTCACCTGGGGCCTCATCTCCGCCGCGATGATGTTCGCGCACAACGAATTCACCTTCTACGTGCTGCGCGTTCTGCTGGGCGCTGCCGAGGCCGGCTTTTTCCCGGGTGTGATCTTCTATCTCACCTTGTGGTTCCCCTCCTTCGCCCGCGGGCGGGCCATGGGCCTGTTCTATTTCGGTGCGCCGCTCGCTTTCATCTTCGGCTCGCCGCTGTCCGGCCTGCTGCTGGACTGGCATGGCCTCGGCGGACTGCATGGCTGGCAGTGGATGTTCATGGTGGAAGGGCTGCTCGCCACCGTGGTGGGCGTGTGGGCCTATTTCTACCTCGACAACAAGCCGGCTGACGCCAAGTGGCTGACTGCCGCCGAGAAGGACGAGCTGACCCGCGTGCTCGCCGCCGAGGAGACCCACAAGACCACCCACGGCCCGGCGCATCTCCTCTCCGCCATGCGCAACATGAAGGTGCTGCACTTCGCCCTCATCTATTTTCTCATCCAGATGAGCGTCTATGGCGTGGTCTTCTACCTGCCGACGCAGGTGGCGAACCTGCTCGGCACCAAGGTTGGGCTTCAGGTCGGCTTCGTCTCCGCCATCCCGTGGGTGTGCGCGCTGGTGGCCGCCTATGTGCTGCCCCGCATGGCGGATGCCTCGGGCAACCGGCGCGGCTATGCGGCGGCGATCCTCGCAGTGTCCGGTCTCGGCATCGCGGCCTCCGTCGCCACCACCTCCCCGGCGCTGGCGCTGATCGCGCTCTGCTTCGCGGCGGCGGGCTTTATCTCGGTGCAGCCCATCTTCTGGACCTTCCCCACCGACTATCTCGGCGGCGTGGCGGCGGCGGGCGGCATCGCCCTCATCAACTCGCTCGGCGCGCTGGGCGGCTTCGTGGCGCCCAACGTGAAGACCTGGGCGGAGGCGGCCTTCGCCTCCCAGGCGGCGGGCCTCTATGTGCTCGCCGGCACCACGCTTCTTGGCGCGCTGCTGATCCTTGCCATCGGCCAGTCCCGGGCCCTTCCCGTTGCTCCGGCCACGCGCCGCGCGTGACCCTCGACGCCTGATTTCGACCATGTGACGCCCCGCGCCAGGCGCGGGGCGAAGAGGAGACAAGACCATGGCCATGCCGACAATCAAGGCGGTCCGCGCCTACACCGTGCGCGGCGGCGGTGCCGACTATCATGACACCCAGGGCTATCACTGGATCGACGACCACATCGCCACCCCCATGGCGCGCTATGAGGAATACCGGCAGAGCCGCCGCTCCTTCGGCATCAACGTGCTCGGCACGCTGGTGGTGGAAGTGGAGGCCTCCGACGGCACCATCGGCCTCGGCGTGACCACGGCGGGTGAGATCGGCGCCTTCATCGTGGAGAAGCACCTCTCGCGCTTCCTCATCGGCCGGCAGGTCACCGAGATCGAGAAGATCTGGGACCAGATGTATTTCTCCACCCAGTTCTACGGCCGCAAGGGCGTCGTGGTGAACACCATCTCGGGCGTGGACATCGCCCTGTGGGACCTCCTCGGCAAGCTGCGTGGCGAGCCGGTGCATGCGCTTCTCGGCGGACCCGTGCGCGATGAGCTGCAGTTCTACGCCACCGGCGCGCGGCCTGACCTCGCCAAGGAGATGGGCTTCATCGGCGGCAAGCTTCCTTTGCTGCACGGCCCGGCCGAGGGCGACGAAGGCCTGAAGAAGAACATCGAGAAGCTCGCCGACATGCGCGCCAAGGTCGGCGACGACTTCTGGCTCATGTACGACTGCTGGATGAGCCTCGACCTCAACTATTCCATCCGCCTCGCCCAGAAGGCGCAGGAATTTGGCCTGAAGTGGATCGAGGAATGCCTCTCCCCCGATGACTATTGGGGCTATGCGGACCTCAAGCGCAACGTGCCGAAGGGCATGCTGGTGACAACCGGCGAGCATGAGGCCACGCGCTGGGGCTTCCGCATGCTGCTGGAGATGGACTGCTGCGACATCATCCAGCCCGACGTGAACTGGTGCGGCGGCATCACCGAGCTGATCAAGATCTCGGCGCTGGCGGATGCCCACGGCAAGCTCATGGTGCCCCACGGCTCGGGTGTCTACAGCTACCATTTCGTCATCACGCGTCATAACAGCCCGTTCACCGAAATCATCATGAGCGCGCCCAATGCGGACGAGGTGCGCCCCGCCTTCAGCCCGCTGCTGCTGGACGAGCCGGTGCCGGTGAACGGCCGCATGAAGGCCTCCGCCCTCGACAAGCCAGGCTTCGGCGTGCGGCTCAATCCCGAGGTCCAGCTCCACAGGCCCTACGCCCCCTGAGCTGGACTCTTCCTCTCCTCCCAGCTGGCCGGCGCCGTGTGCGCCGGCCTTTTTTTATTGCGTTCTGCCGCCCGTCCCGAGAACGTGGCGGCGTTTCAGTCCGTGATCGGCTGGAGCACCAAGGCAGCGCCGCCAACGTTGTGAATGCGGCGAGCGCGTAAGCGGAAGTCAGCCGCCCAGCGAGTTGATGCTGAATGCGAGAATGCCGATGTTGAAAATGAAGGCGGCCAGGCAGTGGAATGTCACGGCTCGGCGCATATGCATGCTTGTCACCTCCACATCGGAGGTCTGGAACGTCATGCCGAGGCAGAAGGAAAAATAGATGAAATCCCAATATTTTGGCTCCGGCGTCTCGGGAAATGCCAGGCCGCCAAGATCTGTCTCGTCTTTTGAATTCGTGTAATACAAGTGTGCGTAGTGAATTGTGTAAACCGTATTGCTGAAGATCCAGGCCAACACCAGCGTCAGCACGATCAAGGCGATTGTCCCGGGTCCGGCGTTCCCCTTTTCCATTAGCTCGCTGGCAACAATCGTGAGGATCAACAGCCCCATGACAAATGTGAGCGCCAGGAGCGCCGGCCGATTGGCGTCATTGCGCTTGGCGTTCGCGCGCATGTCGCTTGGCGCATCGTCCAGCAGCTCGTAGCAGGACAGGAGGAAGGTGGCCGAGGCGACGTCGAACCCGATCATGAAGCCAAGGCGCCAGCCCGCGAACCAGATCGATCCGCCACCCACAAGAACGAGCAGTACCGCGAACGCGATAAAGCGCGCCGGGGCAATCACGTTACCGATGCTGCGCCGGGTCGCCTGTGAGGGGAGTAATGGCATCAGGTCCCTTAATCTACAGCCCAATGGTGAGAAAAATGGGCTGCCTGACCAGGATAGCGGATCAGTCGTCGTTCGTCGCATCGAGCTTCCCGCCCAGGTGCCTCGAGTTATCATCACGGCGCCCATTGCGAGCACCAGCCTCGTCTTCGCGGTCACGGAAGTTACCTGACCCAGGGGAGCCGTTCCGACGGGCACGATGAGATCCAACGGTTTTCTGCCATGGATCAGCCGGCGTGGGGGAACCGGGTGCAGTCTGCCTTTTGCCGTTAAACACAAATTGTCGATCTTGTTCCAAGCGTCGGCGGTAAAAATTGAAAATAGATCCCATGTGAATTGGATATAAGCTCGAAATTTCCGAAATTCCGGCAGGTGGTGAAAGCAAGAAAAGGTCGAAAATTGTAAAATTGATCGCCCTGTGATAGGTGTTCACTATGAATGACATCAACCAAAACAAGCCCTCCGATCTTACAGAGACGGCGGTCGCAATCGCAAGCTGGGAGGGGGAGGGCGGTGCGCCTATGCATCGATGGGACGCCCTTGAGGTGCGACAGCGCCTTGACTGGATCAAAGAGGTGCATTCTCGAATGCTTGGGCGCGGCTGTTTTCAAGCTAGGGAACGCATCGCAAGCTTCAGTTGAGCACGCCCTCTTTCGAGGGCGACGGTCCAAGCCGCGTAGCTCAGCACGGCTGGAGGCGCTCGGCGCGCGCTTTATCCAGCACCATAGACACTCTGCCGCCAGTATGGCTGTGAAGTTCTAGCTCGATCCGAGCAGCAATACTGCGATGCCGCATGCGCTTCCGCCCACGGCGCATCCGAGGGCGACCCATAATGCAATCTGCGAAGACTATCGCGAACGGCCTGGGCCGGCTTCCTCAGGAGCCCGCAGACCGTTTCACCAAGCCGTTCATGCGCTTCCTGCGCATCGAAAGCATGGCCAGCGCGGCGCTGCTGCTCGCCACCGTCGTGGCCCTCGGGCTCTCCAATTCTCCCTGGTCAAAGACGTTTCTCGCGGTCTGGGACATGCGCGTGGGCCTGGAGATCGGCCACATCAGCTTTTCCCGCTCGCTGCAGCATTGGATCAACGATGGTCTGATGACGCTCTTCTTTTTCGTCGTCGCCCTTGAGCTCAAGCGCGAGATCGTTCTGGGAGAACTGCGCGACCTGCGAACCATCACGCTCTCGCTTGCGGCCGCGCTGGGGGGAATGGCGGTGCCGGCGGCCCTGTTTCTCCTGCTGCAGGGCGGCGGTGAGGGCTGGCATGGCTGGGGGGTGGTGATGGCGACGGATACCGCTTTCGTCATCGGCGCACTCGCTGTGCTGGGAAACCGCGTTCCCTTGAGCCTGAGGTTGTTCCTGCTGTCGCTGGCGATCTTCGACGACATGGGCGCGATCCTGGTGGTGGCCATCGGCTATGGCGGCACCATCTCCTGGATTCCCATCGTCCTTGCCGGCGCCGGATTCGGCCTGGTGGCGGTCATCTCGCGGTTGGGAATTCGCAGCATCCCGGCCTATTTCGCCATCGGTGGCGCCATCTGGCTGGCGCTGGACGCTGGCGGCATTCACCCGACCCTGGCCGGTGTGATCCTTGGTCTCATGACGCCGGCCCGGAGCTGGGTCAGCGGCATTCGCCTGCATGCGATCTTCGATCGTGTGATCGCCTATCCACTCGATGAGCATTGGACCGGCGACAGCAAGGGGCGACAGGACCTGCAGCGGGCCAGGATCGCCGCGCGCGAATCCCTTTCGCCCATCGAGCGCCTGGAAATGCTGCTCCATCCCTGGGTGGCGTTTGCGGTCATGCCGCTCTTTGCCCTGGCGAATGCCGGCGTCAGCATCGTGCCGGCGGAATTTCACCGCGGGCTTGCATTGGCCGTCTTCGCCGGCTTCGTCCTGGGCAAGCCTGTCGGCATCGTGATGTTCAGCGCGATCGCCGTCGCGCTGCGCCTCGGCAAACGTCCGGCGGAGCTGTCCTGGGGCGTGCTGGCGGCGGGGGCCATGCTCACGGGCATCGGCTTCACGATGGCCCTGTTCATCGCCGAGATGGCGTTCGAGGGAGGACTGCTCACCTCGGCGAAGCTCGGCATCCTCGCGGCGTCCGTGGTCTCGGCCGCCGGCGGGCTGCTGGCCCTGATCCTGCTGACCTCCTCGGGGGCGCGGCGCCCCGTCCCGTCATGACGTGACGTGGACGTCCACCGTCATGCCGCCGAAGGCGTTGCTGTCGCCGATGAAGCTGCCCTGCACGGGGATGGCCTGGCGTATGTCGCGCACCACGGCGACCGGGATGAGATTGAACCCGCCCATGCTGCGATTGGTGGGATCGAACGGGATCCATCCTGCTCCGGGCACGAACACCTCCGCCCATGCGTGGGTGGAGCCCATGCCCTGAGACCCCACGAATGTTCCGGCGGGGTTGTAGAGATAGCCCGACACGATGCGCGCGCCGAAGCCGAGGCTGCGGACCGTCTCGACGAACAGCACCGCGAAATCGCGGCATGAGCCCCAGCCGCGATCCAGCGTGTGCGTCGGCGACTGTGTGCCCTCCTCGTCGCGGCTCTGATAGGAGATCTGCCGGGATACGCCGGCGCTCAGATCCTTGAGCAGCGAGAGAGTGTCGGTGGACTTGCCCCGAACGAAGCCCATGGCCCAGCTCCGCAGCCGGCCGCTGGCATCGGGAAACTGGGGGACCCCCAGCGCGCCAAGATCGGTCCATTCGTCGGCGGAATAGCTGAACGGAAAGGACGTGGCGGTGCCCGCGATGGCGAACACCGGCCACGGCACGGCATCGAGCTGGAGCTCTGTCGTGCTCTCGATGACCAGTTGATCGCCGGACGTCGAGAAGTTCGCCGTGGCGACCGCGTTGCCGAAGACATCCTGAGCCCAGTTCACCGTCGCCGCCGGGGTCAGGATCAGCTGGTTCGATGTCACCCGCAGGTCGCGGCTTTCCCGGGGGCGGAGCATCAGTCGATGCGGTCCGAAGGTCACCGGCCGATGGAAGCGGTAGGTGGTGGTGTGGCGGATCTGGAGAGGAATCAAGTGCGCTCCATGGGGCTCGACCACGCCCGAGGTCTTTGACGGGGCTGCAAGGCAGCACGTCACCCGGCCCGGGTTCCGGCGGTTGAAGGGGGCCGGCCAGGCTCTGCGTTCGCATCGTGAGACGCGCCGCGGAGCAGCCCAGCCAAGGCCCCTTGCCGGTAGCATATAATGGACCAACCGCCGCGCCAAAGCAGAGGCGTTTATAAAATAATCTTGCAAATCGAGGCGGCGGGGAGCATATTCGCCCAGTCGATACAAAGCCTGATCATTTGGATCTCCGCGGATTTTATTCTTGCGCCCGTCCAAAATTCTCGCCCGAAAATGCGATTTCGACACCCGGCTGTGAGCCGGCCTGCTAAATACTGAAAATAGAAAGGGTTCCTATGACTGAGGGAACCGTGAAGTGGTTCAACGCCCAGAAGGGCTTTGGATTCATTGCCCCCGATGCGGGCGGCAGCGATGCGTTCGTCCACATCAGCGCTGTCGAGCGCTCCGGCCTCGGCGATCTGCGCGAAGGCCAGAAGGTGGGCTTTGAGCTCGTCGTTGATCGCAAGAGCGGCAAGATGGCCGCGGACATGCTCAAGGATCTGAGCTGAGCTGATGGCCGGCGGCCCGAGCCTTTCGGGAATGCCGGCCTGCCCATTGTTGCCGAAGGCTGACCGCGGATGTACCGGCAGTCCCGGTGGCGATGTGCCATCCCATGCCCTGCAGAGCGTCCGACGCCCTGTGGCCCTTGAGGTCGCAGGGCGTTTTTCGTCTCGCCGGCAGGATCTACCCACGTGCCCGAGAGGAGACTGCCATGGCCAAAGGACAGATGCGCGGCAACCGCGAAACCAAGAAGCCGAAGAAGATCAAGGTGCCCGAGCCGCCGGCGTCGTTCGTGAAAGGGTCTCCCGTATCCTTGGGTCCGCCTAAGAAGAAAGGCTGAGGTGATGTCATGAACGTCCGCACCCGTGAAACCACGGTCACGTTCGATCACGCCTTCCACCTCAGCGAGGCGGATGGCGACCTTCCGGCGGGAACCTACCGTCTCGTCATCGACGAGGAGCAGCTTCTCGGCGTCTCCTTCCTGGCCTACCGGCGCATGGCGACGATGCTGCACACGCCCGCCCTCGCGGCGCCCCCCGGTCGAAACGAATGCTTGTCGGTGAATGCCGCCGAACTCGATGCCGCCTTGTTGAAGGACCAGCAGACATCCGCGAGGGCGCGCGAAGCCCCTTCGGCGGACGCGCTCCTCCTTTGATGGACGTGCCGCAAACAGGAGGCTTCCATGACCCTTCAGTTTCCCAACGCCAGCCGCGTCTTTGATCCCGTCAGGCGTTGCGTGACCTTTTGGGGGCACGATTCCGCCTTCGAAGTCGCGTTCCATCTCGACGCCGATGTCCTGACGCGTTTCAGTCCCCAGAGCGGCCATGACGAGGCCGCGTCCCTGCGCACCTTCGACACCAACCGGCAGCGCATCGAGCGCGCCGCGAGCGGCGTCTATGCGCGGCGGCGGCAAAGCTTCCACCGCCTGTCCACGTCCGACTTCTAGGGCCCACCATCGGCCGGCGCCCCGGCCCCCTTCGCGCGATCGTATGCGAGCCGCGCGTCGCACGCCGTGCCTCCGGCAAGAAAGGCGTTCGATCGCATGAACAAGGGCCTCAACATCGTTTTCCAGTCGCTCGACGCGGAGCACGTCCTCGCCCGGGTCATCTGGCGCGAGCAGGACAGCGGCGGCGGTAGCCTCACGCTTGAGATTCCCGTCCGCAACAGCGCGGCCGCTCCCAAGAGCACCGAGCAACTCCAGGCCGACGCACGCGCCCTTGCCGTCCGCTTCGCCCGCGCCTTCGCGGACACGATCCAGGATTAGCGCGGTGTCCCGCCGGTCATGAGACCGCACGCGAAGCTGCGCACGTCGGCAGCACTTTCCGCACGGCCGATCATCGGCCGCACCACGCGGTAGAAAGGTCCATTTGCTTTCCCATCTTCTCAGTGCCTTCGGGCGCGCGCCCGCATCTTCGCCGTGGGATCAGCAGCCCATCCGCGAGGAACTGTTCGGTGCGGAACGGCTTGAAGAGCACGCCCGCAGCCTTGCCTCCGCCCAGATGGTGGAGCCTCGGCTCGCCCGGGGACACGCGCTCTCCGCCCGCCTCGCCGACAATGGCGCCATTCTGCTGGCCGCCTACCGCGCCATCGCCACATCCGTCGCGGAAGGCGGTGCCATCACCCCCTCGGCGGAATGGCTGATCGACAATTATCATCTGGTGGAAAAGCAGATTCGGGAGATCCGCTCCGATCTGCCGCCGGGCTACTACCGCCAGCTTCCCAAGCTCGCCGGCGGGCCGTTCGCGGGTTATCCGCGCGTGTTCGGCGTGGCCTGGGCGTTCGTGGCCCATACCGACAGCCGCTTCGATCCGGAGATGCTGTCGCGCTATCTCACGGCCTATCAGGAGATCCAGCCGCTCACCATCGGCGAGCTGTGGGCGGTCTCCATCACCTTGCGGATCGTGCTGATCGAGAATCTGCGGCGCCTCGCCCAGGCGATCGTCGACGACCGGATCGCCCGGCGCGAGGCCGATGCGCTGGCCGATCGGCTGCTCGGCGCCGGCGGGACACCGGGCGAGCCGGTCGAAAGCGTGCTCGGCAAATATGAGCAGGGCCAGATCGCCGACGCCTTCGCAGTCCAGCTGGTGCACCGGCTGCGCGATCAGGACCCCAGGATCACACCGGCTCTGGTCTGGCTCGACCAGCGCCTGGCGGCGCAGCACACGACCGCCGACACGGTGGTGCGCGACGTGCACCGCAGCCAGGGCGCGGCGAACGTCACCATCCGCAATATCATCACCAGCCTGCGGCTGATCTCCGACCTGGACTGGCCGGACCTCTTCGAGCGCACCAGCCTCGTCCACGCTCTGCTGTCCGCCGGCAGCGCCTATGACGCCATGGATTTCCCGACACGCAATCTCTACCGGGACGCCATCGAGCAACTGGCGCGCGGGTCCCGCCGCAGCGAGCTCGACATTGCGCGGGAGGCCATTGCCGCGACCGAGCGGGCCTGCGCTGCGCATCCCGATCAGGGGCCGCTCCCGCGTGATTGCGAGCCCGGCTATTATCTGATTGGTAGCGGACGTCGCGCCTTCGAGCGACGCGTCGGATTTCGCCTGCCCATCAGCAATGTCTCCACCCACCTGAATCGGGCTTTCGGCGTCGGCGGCTATGTGGCGGCCATCGCCATCGCGGCCGCGGCGCTTCTGGCCCTGCCGCTTCTCGCGCTCGGCGCGGCCGGCGTCGGTGCGGCACAGCTCGTTATTCTCACCCTGCTCGGATCGGTGCCGGCCATTGATGCCGCGGTGGCGCTGGTCAATCGCGCCATGAGCTTCGGCTTCGGGGCAACGGCCCTGCCGGCGCTCGAGCTGCGCGAGGGCGTTCCCTCGCATCTGCGCACCCTGGTGGCGGTGCCCACCCTGCTGACGAGCCCCGCATCCATCGCGGAAAATGTCGAGCGGCTGGAGATCCACCACCTCGCCAGCCCCGAAGGCGACCTGCATTTCGCGCTCTTGTCCGACTGGACCGATTCCGAGACGGAGCATGCGGACGGCGACGACGCCCTGCTCGCCGAGGCCGCGGCCGGGATCGACGCCCTCAACGCACGTTACGGACCCGCGCCCGGCGGTGTCCGGTTCGCCCTGCTGCACCGGCGGCGGGTGTGGAACGCGGGCGAGGCGCGCTGGATCGGCTGGGAGCGCAAGCGCGGCAAGCTGCATGAGCTGAACCGCCTGCTGCGCGGTGCCGCCGACACGACGTTCGTGGACATCGCCGGATTGCCGCCGAGCCTGCCGGCTGACGTGCGCTATGTGGTGACCCTGGACGCGGACACCCGGCTGCCGCGCGACACGGTCCGCCGGCTCATCGGCAAGATGGCCCATCCGCTCAACCGCCCCCGCTTCGATGCGGCGGCGGGGCGCGTGGTGGAAGGCTATGGCGTGCTCCAGCCGCGCGTGACACCCTCTCTGCCCATGGGTGAGGAAGGTTCGCTGTTCCAGCGCACGTTTTCCTCCATGAGCGGCATCGACCCCTACGGCTCGGCCGTGTCCGATGTCTATCAGGACCTGTCGGGCGAGGGCTCCTATGTCGGCAAGGGCATCTACGACGTGGACGCCTTCGAGGCCGCGCTGAACGGGCGCGTGCCGGATTCCACCCTGCTCAGCCATGATCTGTTTGAAGGCGTCTTCGCGCGCGCAGGCCTCGCCTCCGACGTGGAAGTGGTGGAGGAGTTTCCCGCCCGCTACGACGTCAGCGCCCTGCGACGGCATCGCTGGGCGCGGGGCGACTGGCAGCTTCTGCCCTGGATCCTCGGACGCGGCCCCAAGCTCCCCGGCGCCACCCCCGGCATCGACACCATGCCCGTCATGGGGCGCTGGAAGATGCTCGACAATCTGCGCCGTTCGCTCTCGGCGCCGCTGGCCGTTGCGGCCCTGGTCGCCGGGTGGACGCTGCCGTTCGCCGCCGCGCTGTTCTGGACCGCCGCCGTGCTGGTCACCCTCGCGCTGCCGCACTTCATTCCCGTTCTCGCGGCCATCGTGCCCCGCCAGCGCGGCATCGCAGCCGTCAGCCATCTGCGGGCCCTGCTGGCCGACCTGCGGCTGGCCACCCTGCAATCCACGCTTAATGTGGTGTTCCTCGCCTACGAGGCCTGGCTGATGGGCGATGCCATCGTGCGCACCCTGTGGCGGCTGCTGGTCACCCGCAGCCACCTGCTGGAATGGGTGCCCGCCGCGCAGGCGAGCCTTGCCCGGCAGCTCGACCTTGCGGGCTCCTACCGCCGAATGGCCGGAGGATTGGTCATCGCAGCCGTCGCGGTGGCTGTCGCGGCCGTCGCGGGAGAGGGCGCCTGGCCGCTCGCGGCCGTGTTTGCCGTCGCGTGGGCGGCATCGCCGGCCGTGGCGTACCGCATCAGCCGTGCGCCCCATCCGGCAGGCCAGCTGGAAATGTCCGACGCCCAGGCCCAGACCCTGCGGCTGACCGCGCGGCGCACCTGGCGGTTCTTCGAGACGTTCGTGACGGCGTCCGACCATCATCTGCCGCCGGACAATTTCCAGGAAGACCCTGCGCCCGTGGTGGCGCACCGGACGTCGCCGACAAACATGGGTCTCTACCTTCTCTCCATCGCGAGCGCCCGCGATTTCGGATGGCTCGGCACCGACGCCGCTCTGGGGCGGCTGGAGGCGAGCCTTGCCACCATGGCGCGGCTTCCCCGTTTCCGCGGCCATTTCTTCAATTGGTACGATACTAGCGACCTGCGCCCGCTGGACCCGAAATACGTCTCCACGGTCGACAGCGGCAACCTCGCCGGGCACCTCATCGCGCTCGCCAACGCGCTCAACGAGTGGAAGACGTCCGCGCAGCCCATCGCCCAGCGTCTGGCCGGCATCGCCGATGCGCTGGACCTGACCCGCGAGGAGGCTGGCCTGCTCGCGGACGGACGGCGCACCCAGACGGTGACCCTCCCGCAGCTGGACGAGACCCTCGCCGGCCTTTCCGCCGGCGCGCGCCGGGGCTCTGCAGAAGGCGAGGACCCCGCCCTCCGGCTCGCCGAGCTCGCCGCCGGTGCGGACACGATGATGGATATCGCCCTCGCCCTAGCCACCGAGCGCGGTGACGCAGGCGGCGCGGACATGCTGTTCTGGGCGCGGGCCAGCCTCGACATCATCGCCAGCCATCGCCAGGACATCGCGGACAGCCAGACGCAGGACGCCGCGCTCGCCGCCCGCCTATCCGCGCTTGAGGATGACGCCCGCGCCATGGCGCTTGAGATGGAGTTCGGCTTCCTCCTCTCCCGCGACCGCAACCTCTTGTCCATCGGCTATCTGGTGGCGGAGGGGACGCTCGACCCCAGCTGCTACGATCTTCTGGCCTCGGAAGCCCGCCTCGCCAGCTTCTTCGCCATCGCCAAGGGGGATGTCCCCGCCAAGCACTGGTTCCGCCTCGGGCGCTCGGTGACGCCCATCGCCCATGGTGGCGCGCTGATCTCGTGGTCGGGCTCCATGTTCGAATACCTGATGCCGTCGCTGATCATGCGCGCACCCGCCGGCAGCCTGCTGGACCAGACCAACCGGCTCGTGGTGCGCCGGCAGATCGACTATGCGGCCGACCTGCGGGTGCCGTGGGGGATTTCCGAATCTGCCTACAACGCCCGCAACCTGGAACTCACCTACCAATATTCCAATTTCGGCGTTCCCGGCCTGGGGCTGAAGCGGGGGCTGGGCGACAATCTTGTGGTGGCGCCCTACGCGACCGCTCTTGCCGCCATGGCCGACCCCATCGCCGCCTGCGCCAATCTCGCCCGGCTCCGCGAGGCCGGCGGCCGCGGCCGCTACGGCTTCTACGAAGCGCTGGACTACACCACGAGCCGCGTCCCGGTGGGCGCGCGGCATGCCGTGGTGAAGGCCTTCATGGCGCACCATCAGGGCATGACCATCGTCGCCATCGCCGACACGCTGCTGGGCGGCATCATGCGCGCGCGCTTCCACGCCGAGCCGTTGATCCAGGCGACGGAACTGCTGCTGCAGGAGCGCACGCCCCGGGACGTGGCGGTGGTGCGCCCCTGGTCGGCGGACGGGCGGTCGACGGCCCGCGCCCGCGATCTCGATCCACCTGCCGGCCGTACCTTCACCTCCGCCCGGCAGGCGACGCCCGCCACCCACCTGCTATCCAACGGGCGCTATTGCGCCATGCTGACGGCCGCCGGCTCCGGCTACAGCCGCTGGGGCGACTTCGCCGTCACCCGCTGGCGGGAGGATCCGACCTGCGATGACTACGGCTCCTATGTCTTCATCCGCGACGTGCACAGCGGAGAGGTCTGGTCGTGCGGAGCGCAGCCCAGCGGCGTCGAGCCGACCGCCTATCATGTGACCTTCCACGAGGATCGCGCGGAATTCGTGCGCCGCGACGGCACGCTGGAGACATCGCTGGATGTGCTCGTCTCCGCAGAGGACGATGCCGAGGTGCGCCGCGTCTCGCTCTCCAACACGGGCACCCGTTGGCGGGAGCTGGAGATCACCTCCTACGCCGAACTGGTGCTGGCGCCCCAATCCTCCGACATCGCCCATCCGGCCTTTTCCAAGCTCTTCGTCGAGACGGAATACCTCCCCGATATCGGCGCGATCCTCGCGACGCGCCGGCGGCGCTCGCCGGGCGAGCCGGAGATCTGGGCCGCCCATTTCAGCGTGCTGGATGGCGAGGCGGTGGGCGGGCCGGAGATCGAGACCGACCGGGCCCGCTTCCTCGGCCGTGGTCATGGCGTGCGCGACCCCATCGCGGTCATCGATGGGCGCCCCCTCTCGAACACCACCGGCAGGGTGCTGGACCCGATCTTCGCCCTGCGCCGGCGCGTGCGGATCGAGCCGGGCGGCATGGCGCGGGTGGCGTTCTGGACCATGGCCACGCCCACCCGCAGCGCGCTGCTGGACGGCATCGACAGACATCGCGACACCGCCGCCTACAGCCGCGCGGCAACCCTCGCCTGGACGCAGGCCCAGGTCGAGCTCTACCACCTCGGCATCACCGCGAGCGATGCGGCCACATACCAGCGGCTCGCCGGTTATGCGATCTACGCCGCGCCGACGCTGCGCCCTTCGTCCGACACCATCCTGCGTGGCGGGGGGCCGCAGTCCGGCCTCTGGGCGCAGAGCATTTCCGGCGACCTGCCTATCGTGCTGCTGCGCATTTCCGATATCGAGGACATCGATGTCGCCCACGAGCTGCTGAAGGCGCACGCTTACTGGCGCATGAAGCAACTGGCGGTGGATCTCGTGATCCTCAATGACCGCCAGTCGTCCTACGTGCAGGATCTGCAGATCGCCATCGAGGCCCTCGTCCGCACCAGCCGCTCGCAGCCGCAGGCGGAGCGGAACGGGCCCACGGGACGGGTCTTCGTGCTGCGGGCCGATCTCATTCCGGGGGAAACGCGATCGCTCCTGTCCTCCATCGCCCGCATCGTCCTCGTGGCGCAGCGCGGCAGCCTCGTGGACCAGCTGGATCGCATCAGCGAAGCCGAATTCACCGCCAGCGCCGCGCCCAAGCGCCGCGTGGTGGTGCCGGAGCCGCCGCCTGTCGTGCCGGAGCTGGAATTCTTCAACGGCCTTGGCGGCTTCGCCGAAAATGGGCACGAATATGTGACCGTGCTTGGCCCGGGTCGGTCCACCCCGGCGCCGTGGATCAATGTCGTCGCCAACCCCGCGTTCGGCTTCCACGTGGCGACGGAGGGCAGCGGCTGCACCTGGGCTGAGAACAGCCGGGAAAACCTGATCACCCCCTGGTCCAACGATCCCGTCACCGACCGGAGCGGCGAAGCATTCTACCTGCGTGACGACGAGACCGGCGCCGTCTGGACCCCGACCGCCTTGCCCATGCGCGACGAGGCGGCGACTTATGTCGCCCGGCATGGTCGCGGCTACAGCGCCTTCACCCATGCGGCCCATGGGATCGCCAGCGAGCTTATCCAGTTCGTGCCGGTGGAAGGCTCGATCAAGATCGCGCGCCTGAAGGTGCGCAACCTGACCCATCGCCCGCGCCGGATCTCCCTCGCGGCCTATGTGGAATGGGTGCTTGGCCCGTCACGGGCCGCAACTTCTCCGTTCGTGACCACGGGCATCGACGACGAGACCGGCGCGCTGTTCGCCCGCAATACCTGGAATGGGGATTTCGGCGCCCGTGTCGCTTTCCTCGACATGGCCGGACACCAGACCGACTGGACGGGCGACCGCAGCGAATTCATCGGCCGGAACGGTACCCTCGCCGCGCCCGCGGCGATGCTGCGGGGCGGACGGTTCTCCGGGCTGGTGGGAGCGGGTCTGGACCCTTGCGGCGCCATGCGCACCACGGTGGATCTGCGCCCCAACGCCAGCGCGGAAATCGTCATCCTGCTTGGCCAGGGCGCCGATGCGGCGGAGGCCCGCGAACTGATCGCCCGGTTCCGCGCCGCCGACCTCGACGCGGTCCTCGCCGAAGTGACCCGAGGATGGGACGCCATCCTCGGCGCCGTCGAGGTGCACACACCCGACCGCGCCATGGACATCATGCTGAACGGCTGGCTGCTCTACCAGTCGCTGGCCTGCCGGGTGTGGGCGCGCTCGGCTTTCTACCAGGCAAGCGGGGCCTACGGCTTCCGTGATCAACTGCAGGATGGCATGGCCCTGGCGCCGCTGCGTCCCGACATGACGCGCGCCCATCTCCTGCGCGCCGCCGGGCGGCAGTTCGTGGAGGGCGATGTGCAGCATTGGTGGCTGCCCCATTCCGGCCGCGGCGTGCGCACCCGCATCTCCGATGACCGGGCCTGGCTCGCTTATGCCACCGCCCACTATGTGAAGGTGAGTGGCGACCGGGCGGTGCTCGATGAGGCGGTGCCCTTCCTGGAAGGTCAGAGGCTGCATCCCGGCGAGCACGAGGCCTTCTTCCCGCCCAGCGTCTCCGATCAGTCTGCATCCCTTTTCGAGCACTGCGCCCGCGCCCTCGACGAGAGCCTCGCGCTGGGCGGCCACGGACTGCCGCTGATCGGCACTGGGGACTGGAACGATGGCATGAACCGTGTGGGCGAAGGCGGCGAAGGCGAGAGCGTCTGGCTCGCCTGGTTCCTGCATGCCGCGCTGACCGCGTTTGCCCCCCTTGCCGAAGCAAGGGGAGAGCAGGGGTACGCCGCGCGATGGCGCGCGCACGCGGAAGGACTCCAGGCCGCCCTCGAGCGCACGGCGTGGGACGGAGACTGGTATCGCCGCGCCTTCTTCGACGATGGCACGGCCCTGGGCACGGCCATGAGCGAGGAATGCCGCATCGATTCCATCGCGCAGTCCTGGGCGGTGCTGTCCGGCGCGGGCGATCCCGCGCGGGCGGTCCGCGCCATGGCGGCGGTGGAGCGGGACCTCATCCGGCCGGGGGAAGGACTGGCGCTGCTGTTCACGCCGCCCTTCGACAGGACGCCGCTCGATCCCGGCTACATCAAGGGCTATCCGCCGGGCATCCGCGAGAATGGCGGCCAATACACCCATGCGGCGCTCTGGTCCGTGATGGCCTTCGCAACTTTGGGAGAAGGTGACAAGGCCGGTGCCTTGTTCTCCATGCTCAATCCCATCAGTCACGCGCGGACCCGCTCCGACGTGGTGCGCTACAAGGTCGAGCCCTACGTGCTCGCTGCCGACATCTATTCCGAGCCGCCCCACGCGGGCCGGGGCGGCTGGACCTGGTACACGGGCTCTGCCGGCTGGATGCAGCGGGCGGGGATCGAGAGCATCCTCGGGCTGCGCAAGGAAGGGGACATGCTGCGCCTCGATCCCTGCATCCCGCGCGGCTGGCCCGGGTTCGATCTCACCATCCGTCATGGCGCCGCGCGCTATCGGATCACCGTGGACAATCCGAAGGGGGTGAGCCGGGGCGTTGCTTCGGCCACCCTCGACGGCGTTGCATTGTCCACGAGTCCGCTCCTCATCCCGCTGCGCGATGAAGCCGGAGAGCATGACGTCCACGTCCGGCTCGGGTCCTGACGCGACAAAAACCTTCACCGGAGCCCCTTGTGCGGGGCGTCCGGCAGGGCCATTTACCATCCACACAGATGGTTTAGGGATGGAAAAATGGCCCAGAAGGTGCAGGAGCTAAGGCCGCGGCAGGCGGAGAGCGAGAAGATCACCATCAACCTCGGCTATGTGGACCTGGGTCAAGTGGACCTTCTGGTGCGCGAAGGGTTTTACTCCAACCGTACCGATTTCATCCGCACCGCCATTCGCAATCAGATCGACCGCCATGATGAGGCCCTGAAAAAATCGCTGAGCCGGCATCAGCTGGACCTCGGTCTGCGGCGTTATAGTCGCAAGGACCTGGAGGCGGCACACAATTCCGGCGAGATGCTGCATATCCATGTGCTCGGCATGGCGGTCATCGAGGAGGATGTCTCGCCTGAGCTGGCGCGGTCCACCATCGCCTCTCTTCAGATTCTCGGGGCTCTCCAGGCCAGCGCGGGCGTCAAGGCGGCACTGGCCGATCGGACCAGCTGACGACCTGAACCGCCAATGCTGGCCGTTTCAAGCCTTTCACCGCAGGGCCGGCTCCTGCGCTTTCTCAGAATGAACTTACGGAGCCGTACGAAATGGCCAGACAATTCAAGATCGACGTGCTGGAAGCCACACGCCTCACCCGTCAGGGCCGACTGGAAGAAGCCATGAGCGTGCTGCGTGACGGCCTTTCCGGCGCCCCTGACACCGATCGCCCTGCCGATGCGGACGCGGGCTCACAGACCGTCGATCTCGTCCCGCCTTCGCCGGAAACCGGCGGCGCCTGGACTGCGCCCGCAGCCACCAAGACGTCTGCCCCCGTCCTTGTCGACCACGGCACCGCCCGGCCCGCCTCCTGGTTGGACGGAATGCTTGATCTGGTCCTCGACGCCGGCCCCTCCGCCCGCGTCAAGGCGAGGGGACCCCGCGTGGGCACACAGGCGCCGGTGCCTGAAGGCGCGCGCTTCGAGGAGCGTAGTTTCGCCAATGAGGCCGGCCGTCGATCCTACAAGCTTTACGTGCCCCAGAGCCTGGCGGACGAGGCCGTGCCGCTGGTGGTGATGCTGCACGGCTGCACCCAGTCCCCGGACGATTTCGCGGCCGGCACGCGTATGAACGAACTGGCGGAGGAGCACGGCTTCATCGTCGCCTATCCCGCACAAAGCCACGACGCGAACGCCTCCGGCTGCTGGAACTGGTTCAATGCGAGCGACCAGAAGCGCGACCGGGGCGAGCCCTCTCTGATCGCAGGCATCACGCGCCAGATCATGGACGAGTTCCCGGTCGACCCGGACCGGGTATTCGCCGCCGGCCTGTCCGCCGGGGGCGCGACGGCTGCGATCATGGGCGCGACCTATCCCGATCTGTTCCGCGCCATCGGGGTGCATTCCGGGCTGGCATGCGGCGCAGCTCGCGACATGCCGTCCGCTTTCGCGGCGATGCGCCAGGGCGGAAGTCCGGCGCCATGCCGGAGCGATGGCACCGTCGTGCCCACCATCGTCTTTCACGGCGACGGCGACAGGACGGTCCATCCGGTGAACGGCATGCAGGTGGTGGCGCAGGCGGCCGCGCAGGCGCAGGGGGAAATGAAGCTCGGGACGACGGTCACATCCGGCCAGTCTCCGGGCGGCGTGGCCTACACAAGGGAAGTCCACAGCGATGCCGCGGGGCATGCGGTGCTGGAGAACTGGGTGCTCCACGGCGCCGGCCATGCCTGGTCCGGCGGCAGCCCGGCGGGATCCTTCACCGATCCGAAGGGGCCGGACGCGAGCCGGGAGATGCTGCGCTTCTTTGTGGAGAGCAGCCACGGCCGCGCGGAGCGCGGGCGTGCAGGGGGGCAGATACCTCGGCGCTGACCAAAAGTTTTACCCCGCCGCTCTCCGCGCCCAAACGGGACGCGGAGAGCGGCGGGGGTGTTGGATGGAACGGGTGCGGCGACGCAGGCTTCACATCCGCGTCGCGATTTCCCGCTCCACATCATCGATGGCGGACATGACTTCGCCCGTGGCGGTCTGGTGCACCATGTGCCCGCCGCCCTTGATCCGCCGGAACGTACTGCCCGGAATATCGTCGTGAAGCCGGCTCGACTGGTCGTCGATATCCACGATGCGGTCGCCCTCGCCGGCCACGATGGCCACGGGCATTCTGAGATCGCCATACTTCTCGCTGGCACCGTAGGCGGCCGGAATCATCAGCATCGCCTCGGCGGCCGAGGCCCGCAGCTGCGACGGGCGCAGAGCCATGTCGCGCGGGAAGGCGCCGAATTTGGCAGGAACTGCCGCCGGCCCGAACAGGGTGCGCAGCATCTTGGGCCACATCAGCCAGCCGAGGAGCGGCGACACCGTATAGCGCAGCACATCGCCGAAGCCCGGCACCGCAGGAGCCCCCATCGCAAGCGCGTCAGCCCGGAAGCCGGGGTAGTAATAGCCGGAAGCGAGGACGAGACCGGCAACCGCCTGCGGGTAGTCAGCAGCCAGCCTGACCGCGACGCAGGCACCCCATGAGTGGCCGAACAGGAGAAAGCGCGGCACGCCGAGCTGGAGCAGCGCCTTGTGGAATAGCGCGGCCTGCGCTTCCGCTGTCCAGATGGTGGCGCGCGGACGGGAGCTGTGGCCGAACCCGGGACGGTCGAACGCGATCACACGGTGGTGGTTCGCCGCCAGATCCAGGAGGCCGCTGGACTCAAGGTCATCGATCGAAACCCCGTTCCCATGCAGCAGCACGAGCGGCTGGCCAGTCCCGCGCTCCACATAATGAAGCCGCACCCCGTCCACCTCGATGAACTTGCCGTTCGGCGGATTGTTGCGCTCGGTCTTGCGCGCAATCAGCGCGTTGGCGACAACGGCGGCCACCGTGGCGGCCACTCCGGCAGCAAGATATATTTGGGTGTTGGTGGGGCGTGACGACATGATGAGCACTCCGTGATGGCATGCTCGATAACCCGCCAAACGAGAAATATAGCAGCTTTCAACGAACGCCCACCACCACGCGCGGTTCCTGTATTTATAGGCGGGCACAACCCGAATTTTGGGAACTTAGCGAAATCCCTCGCATTGAATTGAGCGCTCGCGCGCGAAATACTTTCGCGAAGGAAATCCAATGGCTAAAAAATCGGGCTTGTCCTCTGGCAAGCCGGCGACTGTCCATGACCAGAAGCTTCAGCGTGGGGCGGGCGGCGAGCTTCACCAGCTGGCGGGCGGCGACATCCCTGTGCTCACCACCGCCCAGGGCGGTCCCGTCGCTGATGATCAGAACACCCTCAGGATTGGCTCTCGCGGTCCCGCCCTGCTCGAGGACTTTCACTTCCGCGAGAAGATCTTCCATTTCGATCACGAGCGCATTCCCGAGCGGGTCGTCCATGCCCGCGGCTACGGCGCCCACGGTTTCTTCGAAACCTACGAGTCGCTTGCGGACTACACCCGCGCCGACCTCTTCCAGCGCGCGGGCGAAAAGACGCCGGCCTTCGTGCGCTTCTCTACCGTCGCCGGCTCCAAGGGCTCCTTCGATCTCGCCCGTGACGTGCGAGGCTTCGCGGTCAAGATCTACACCAAGGAAGGCAATTGGGATCTCGTCGGCAACAATATCCCGGTCTTCTTCATCCAGGATGCGATCAAGTTTCCGGACATCATTCACGCCGTGAAGCCCGAGCCTGACCGCGGCTTTCCCCAGGCTCAATCGGCGCACGACAATTTCTGGGACTTCATTTCGCTGACCCCGGAATCCATGCATATGATCATGTGGGTCATGTCCGACCGGGCCATTCCGCGCTCGTTCCGCTTCATGGAGGGCTTCGGCGTCCACACCTTCCGGCTGCTGAATGCCAAGGACGAATCCACCTTCGTCAAGTTCATCTGGAAGCCCAAGCTCGGCCTGCAGTCCGTCGTCTGGAACGAGGCGGTGAAGATCAACGGCGCCGATCCCGATTTCCACCGCCGCGACCTGTGGGAGGCCATCCAGTCCGGCAATTTTCCGGAGTGGGAGCTGTGCGTGCAGCTGTTCGACCAGGACTTCGCGGATAGTTTCGATTTCGACGTGCTCGACCCGACCAAGCTCATTCCGGAGGAGCTCATCAAGCCGGTCCCCGTCGGCCGGCTGGTGCTGGACCGGATGCCGGAGAACTTCTTCGCCGAGACCGAGCAGGTCGCCTTCATGACGCAGAACGTGCCGCCGGGCATCGATTTTTCCAACGATCCGTTGCTTCAGGGCCGCAACTTTTCCTATCTGGACACCCAGCTCAAACGCCTCGGCAGCCCGAACTTCACGCACATCCCCATCAACGCCCCCAAATGCCCGTTCGCCCATTTCCAGCAGGACGGGCACATGGCGATGCGAAATCCCGTCGGGCGCACGAACTATGAACCTAATTCGCGGGGCGAGGGGCCGCGCGAGGACCCTGTCCGAGGCTTCCGGTCGTTTCGCGAAGAGGTTGACGGACCGAAGGTGCGCCAGCGCGCCGAGAGCTTCGCCGACCACTACAGCCAGGCCCGGCAGTTCTTCAACAGCCAGACCGTGCCGGAGCAGAAGCACATCGCCATGGCGCTGACCTTCGAGCTCAGCAAGGTCGAGGCGGTGCCCATCCGGGAGCGGATGGTCGCGCACCTTCTGGTGATCGACGAGGCGCTGGGGGCCGCTGTGGCCGACAAGCTCGGCATGGATCCCCTGCCAAAGCCCGCCGATGCGGCTGTGTCGCCCCGCGATGACCTGCCGGCGTCTCCGGCCCTCAGCATCATCCTGAACGGCCCGGAGAGCTTCACCGGCCGCAAGGTGGGGGCGCTCGTCAGCAACGGCTGCGACGCGGGCCTGCTGAAGAAGCTGCGGGCTGCGGTGGAGAAGGAAGGGGCAATGATGGAACTGGTCGCGCCCAAGGTCGGGGGCGTCGAGGCCTCGGATGGCAGCCGGCTTCCCGCCCATCACATGATCGATGGCGGTCCTTCCGTGCTGTTCGATGCCGTGGTGCTGCTGCTGTCGGAGGAGGGGGCCGAGCGATTGACGGGCGAGGCGGCGGCGCGCGACTTCGTGGCGGACGCATTCGCCCACTGCAAGTTCATCGGCTTCACGACCGGTGCCGTGCCGCTCCTCGCCAAGGCTGGCGTCGCGCCTGATGCGGATGAGGGAATGATTGCCCTGGAGGGCGCCTCCGCCGTCCCCGGCTTCATCGAGAGCTGCCGGAAGCTGCGCCTGTGGGCGCGGGAGGGGAGCGTGAAGCTCTGAGGCTCTAGTTCAAAGAAGGGCATCGGCGGGGCTGAAAGCCCCGCCGATGCCCGGCACTCAGCGCGACATGCCGAGATACAGCGCCTCGTCGTCATCCCTCTGCCGCCCACCCATGGCGGCGGCGACACCGGCGACGAATGCGCCGACCAGCAGAGACAGGGCACCGAGAAGCGCGAACAAGGCTCCGGCCTTGCGGGCGGTGTCGGCCGCCTTCTGCGCCTTCACCTTCGCCGCCTCGGCCTGCGCCAGCACGGCATTCACCCGCTCGGTCGCTTCGGCCGGGGAGAGGCCGGTGCGCGCGGCCACGAGCTGGCCGAGATAGGCCCGGTCTGCCGCGGAGACTTCGCCTGCCGCCGCACTCGCCGTCAGGATGCGCGACGCCTGTGCCACCGCGGCCGCGTCACCTTCGCCTTCGGGAGCCGCCAGCCTGGCCGGATCGGCCGGGCGGAACAGCGTGTCGACGAAGTAGGAGACGGCGTCGGTTGCGCTGCCCGATCCCGCATTGGCAGCGGCACCGGCGGACGCGCCCATGGCCGCACCGGAAGCGACGTTGGACGCGGCACGAACGCCCGTTCCCACCGCTGACGACATGGCGGAACCGAGCAGGCCGGCAACCAGCAGCGTGGCGACCGCCCAAGCCATGAAGCCATGGGCCGTATCCCGGAAGAACGTCTCATCGCTATGGACGCCAACCCGCTTGGTTCGCAGCCGTCCGGTGAGATAGCCGCCGAAACCCGCCGAAAGCCACTGGACGATCACCAGCCAGATGACCGTGGAGACGGCGAAGGTGGTGATGCTGGCGCTCTCGCCGGCCCAGGGCGAGGCCATGGTCAGCCCCAAGCCCGAGCCGAGGAGCATCAGGGTCAAGGTGAGGGTGGCGGCAGCCAGGGCGCCGGCGAAGATCGCGCCCCAGCTGACCGCCGATGGGGACGGCTCCACGGCGGCCGCGATGGCAGGCACCGGTGGTGCGTAGGTGGATGACATGCGGTCCCCCTATCGCATGAACAGAGCGAGAAGAATGATGATCGGGATCGGAATCCCCAGCAGCCACAGTAGAATGCCTCGACCCATGGGTGGTCTCCTTGAATGAACGTGGTGGGAAAGCGAGGCGGCCGCCGATAAGCGCGGTGGCCGCTCTGGATCAGGCGGCCTTGGCGATGGCGTTGGCAGACTTATCCGCGAGCGCGGTCAGCGACTTGTCGGTCTGGGTCTCTTCGGCCAGCGTATGCTGGAGCAGGGCGGCGACATCGGTCAGCCCGAGCACCTCGGCCCAGCGCTTGAGCGTGCCGTAGCGGGTGATCTCGTAATGCTCGACCGCCTGGGCCGAGGAGATGAGGCCTGCGTCGATGGCCGGCGAACCCTTGAAGTTCTCGATGATCTCCTCGCCTTCGGCGACGATGCCCTCGATGGCATCACAGGTTTTGCCCTGCGCGCGCTTGCCGATGAGCTCGAAGACCTGCTGCAGGCGTTCGACCTGGCCTTCGGTCTCGTCCTTGTGCTTCTCGAACGCCGCCTTCAGCTCCGGCGAAGAGGCGGCGCGCGCCATCTTGGGAAGCGTCTTCAGGATCTTCCGCTCGGCGTAATAGATGTCCTTGAGCGTGTCGTGGAACAGATCTTCCAGCGTTTTTTCGCGGATCATGGGGTGTGTCCTTCGTCGTGCAGTATTGCACCGCCTTTCCCGAACGCGAAAAAAGCAGAATATAAAGCAGCCGGATGCCAGTTTTGTTCCCGCGTCAATCCCGTAAATAATCCAGATATATGAAATAGATCGGCGGGCAGATTGCTGCCGAGATCAAGTTTGAGCATCGTATGTCGAGCATTGATGCAGATGCGTCAGCTTAATTGGCGTGTCTGCATCTTTTAATCTCGCTCTCGCGGCCTATGTATTTGAAGATCGCGGAGGCGATCTGTACATCAGGTCCAGTCGCCGTGCGGTGAGCCGATAACAGGAGAGCTGCCATGTATAAGGATCGTGTCGCTGGTGCCGCCAAGCAGGTGAAGGGCACCATCAAGGAAGCCGCCGGCAAGGTGACGGGCGACGTCAAGACCGAAGCCGAAGGCAAGGCCGAAAAGTCCGCCGGCAAGGTCCAGAATGCGGTGGGTGGCGCCAAGGATGCCGCCCGCGACGCCCTGAAGTGATCCGGCGAGACGCGGGCCCTGCAGGCCTTGTCCGGCTTGCCGGCGGAATGATCTGACCAGATCCGCCCCTCTGCATCCGGCCGTGCCCCGCGGCCGGATGCGGCGCATCCGCGCACGTCGCGTTTGCTTTCCGTGCTGTGATCGGGCGAACTGGTCCCCGGGGACCTCGTTTTCGCCACACAGGGAAGCGCCATGGACACCGATGTTCCCAACGAGGCAGCCCTGCGCCAGCGGGTCGATCGACGCCAGCTTCAGCAGATCATCGCCGGGCTCGCCGAAGGGATCGTGCTGATCGATCCGGTCGATGGCATCGTGTGGGCGAACGAGCGTGCGCTCGCCCTGCATGATGTGGCGGAGCTTGCCGGCCTCGGCACCACGGCGGCAGGGTATCGCAAGACCTACCTGCTCAAATATCGCAACAATCACTTCCTGACCGACAGCCAGTATCCTATCGACCGGCTGCTCGCCGGAGAGCCGTTCGAGAACCTCGTCGTGGAAATCACCAATGCCGAGAGCCCGGACGATGGCTGGCGCCGCATCTGCCGGATTGGCGGCCGCAGCCTTTCCAACACCAAGGGCGAAGCGGAATCCCATGTTCTGGTGATCGAGGACCTGACCGATCGCTTCACAGCCGAAGAGCGCTTTGAGCGGACGTTCAACGCCAATCCGGCTCCCGCCATCATCTGCCGCCTGTCCGATCTGCGCTATGTGAAGGTCAACCAGGGCTTCCTGGAAATGACCGGCTATGCGCGAGAGGACCTGATCGGCCTCTCTGTCTATGAGCTCGACGTTCTCGAGGGCGCGCCGAACAAGGAGACCGCCATCGCCTGCCTGCGCGAGGGACGGACCATTTCGCAGACCGAGGCCACCATTCGCGTTGCCGAAGGCGGCTCCCGCTTCGTCATTGTCGCGGGGCAGCCCATCGAGCTTGGCGATGAAGGCTGCATGCTGTTCACCTTCATGGACATGGCCGAGCGAAAGATGGCGGAAGATGCGCTCCGCCAGAGCGAAGAGCGCTTTGCCTCCGCGTTTCGGATGACGCCCCTGCCGACCGCCCTCTCCACGCGCGAAAACCTTCGGCTGCTCGATGTGAACGCCGCGTTCGTCGCTCTGCTCGGCTACAGCGAGGAAGAGGCCGTGGGACGATCCGGTCCCGAACTGCCGATCTGGACCAGCGCGGTCGTCCGCCGCCAGATCGAGCGCAAGATCGCGGAGAGCGGAAGCTTCCGCAGCATCGAGGTGCAGCTGCGCACCAAGGCGGGGGATATCCTCGATTGCCTGATATCTGGGGAAACGGTCACCATCCACGGGCAGGACTGCCTGCTGACGGTCATCCAGGACATCACGGAGCGCAGGCGCTCGGAAGTGGAGCTCATCGCCGCCATCGAGGCCGTGATGCAGGATACTTCGTGGTTCAGCCGAACCGTCATCGAAAAGCTCGCCGAGCTGCGCCGCCCCCGGCGCTCGGACAAGCCGCGGGTGGGTCTTGCCGATCTGACGGCCCGGGAGCAGGAAATCCTCGGCTTCATGTGCGAGGGACTGGCGGATGCCGATATCGTCAAGAAGCTGGGCCTGACGCGCAACACGGTCCGCAACCACATCGCCCGCATCTACAGCAAGGCCGACGTCCACAGCCGCACGGCAGCGGTGGTCTGGGCACGCGAGCGCGGTTTCACCGGCACGCCGGGCAAAAAGGCATCTCCGCCCACACGCCCCAGGCGGTGAAGGGGCGCAGGCGCATCAGTTCGCACTGATGCAGCCGGCTCTATGGCAGTGGTCCCCCAAAGCCTAGTTTGATCGGCAGGAAAGCCGATGCTTTCCGTTGCCCCCACCAATGGGAGCGGATCGACGGGGACCAAGGAACGTCACGCATGAACCAGTCCGTTCCTCGTTCCCTCGAAGATGGCCTGGCCACGCCGGTCCCGCGCGGCCGGATGGCTGCGCCGGGCGAGGCGGCACTGGATCAGATCGTTGGACTGGCGGCCCTGCTGTGCGAGGCGCCCATGTCCGTGTTCACGCTCGTGGACGATGATCATCCGCAGGGAACAAGCCTCGGCTTCGGCTTCGCGCCGCACGAGGTGCCGAGCGACATGGCTCTGTTCGCCGAGGCCGTCCAGCAGGGCGGCATCTTGATCGTGCCGGACCTGACCCAGGACCCGCGGTTCAACACGCTTGCGTGCGTCACCCGCGCGCCCTTCCTGCGCTCTTACGCCGGTGTGCCGCTGGAAATGTCGGAGGGGCAGGGCGCCGGAACCCTGTGCGTCGTCGGACACAGCCCCCGCGATCTCACCCCTGTCCAGCGACTGGCTCTGCAGTCGTTGGCGCGGCACGCCTCGACGGAACTTGGCCTGAGACGGAGCCTCGACGCCGAGCGCGCGGCGCGGATCGAAGTCGCGCGACTGCTGTCGGAACGAAACGACCTGCTGGCCCGCAACGACGTCCTGAGGCGGGAAGCGGATCACCGGGTGAAGAACTCGCTCCAGCTGGTCGCCGCCATGCTGGGGCTGCAGGCGCGCCGGCTGTCGGATGCGTCGGCGGCGAAAGCCCTTGAAGATGCGCAGCAGCGCATCGGCGGCATCGCCGCGGTGCACGAGCAGCTCTACAGAAGCTCGGGTACGGACCTCGTCGAGGTCAGCGATTTCGTGGAGGGTCTTTGCGCTGCGCTGGCGGCCAATCGTCCGGCGAATGTGGATGCGCTCCGGGTCCACGCAGACAAGCTGACGCTCGAATCGAGCCAGGCGATGAACCTCGGCCTGCTCCTGTCGGAACTGGTCACGAACGCCTTCAAGCACGCCTATGCCGCTGGCACGCGTGGCGACGTTCGTGTCGTCCTCACCGCCGACGATCGCTGGATCGAACTGGTTGTCAGCGATGATGGCGCCGGCCTGCCCGCAGGCTTCAGTCCGGAGGGCGGCACAGGACTGGGCATGCGGCTGGTCCGCGCGGTGCTCGGCGAGTTTGGGGGAGCCATCACCGCAAAGACGGGGACAGGCGCGACCTTTGCAATCAAGATGCCGGTGACCCTGGCTACGGGCTAGCTCAGTTCCCGCCGCGCGCTTCCGGCCGGGGCGCCGCGCCGAATGTCGCCATCTCGCCTACGAGCCACGCTTCAAGCGCCTTCAATTCCGCGCGGATGGCCGCCTGCGGCGAGATCCATAGCCTCAGGTGCCGCGCGCCGGGCGTGAAGCCGAACGGCGCCACCAGCCGGCCGGATTGCAATTCGCTCAACGCCAGCATGTGCGGCACCACCGCAACGCCGAGGCCGCAGGCCGCCGCCTGGATGAGCAGATAGAAATGATCGAAGCTGCGCTGCGCCTTTAGGGTGAGGCCGCCATTGCCGGTCACCTCGGCCCAGTCCCGCCACGCCTCCGGCCGGGTGTTGGTGGCGAGCAGGTGCGCGCCCGCCAGATCGTCCGGCGTCACCAGCGGCATGGCGGCGAGATAGTCCGGCGCGCAGACCGGGCCGATCCACTCCGCGCCCAGTTCCCGGATGATGGCGTCGCGCGGTGGGGGGATGGTGGAGGATCGGATCGCCAGCGAGATGTTGTCGCGGCTGAAATCCACCTTGTCGTAGTTCATGTTCAGCTCCACCTGTACGTCCGGATTGCGGCGGTGGAAGCCGGCCATGCGCGGGATCAGCCAGCACAGCATGATGGAGGCCGAGCAGGAGAGGGTCAGCGGCCCCGGCCGCACCCGCTCGAGCGTCGCATGGATCACCCCGAACGCGGTCGTCAGTCCCTCGGCGAGCCGCTGTCCCTCGGGTGTCGGGTCGGTGGCGGTCCCCCGGCGGGCCAGCAACGGCACGCCGAGGGTCGCCTCAAGCGCCTTCACATGCCGGCTCACCGCGCCGTGGGTGACGCACAATTCCTCCGCCGCCCGGCTCATGCTCCGGTGCCGGGCCGTGGCCTCGAAAGCCCGCAGCGCCACGAGTGATGGCAAGGATTGGCTCGGCTGCTGGGACATGCTCTGAATGCTCTCGGTTCGCTGCAATGCAGCATCTTTGTTGTGAGTTTAGCTCACATCCAGTGGACAACAAATCGATTGTTCCCGAGGGCTCGGGGCGCCTAATGGCTTATGTCCAGCTCCCCGCGTTCGGCATGCCGCGCGTGGCCGGGAGCCCAAAATCAAGAATGCGCAGACGCCACTTCATCTGCCTTATCTGGGAGGATAACCATGCCTGAGCCCGAGGTGTCGGCCGTCGAGCGGTCGGCCATCAGCAAGGTCTGCTGGCGGTTGACGCCGTTCATCGGCCTGATGTTCTTCATCAACTTCCTCGACCGAACCGCCGTGTCCTTCGCCGGCCCCAATGGCATGACGAAGGACCTCGGCCTGACCGCCGCGCAGTTCGGCTTTGCCGCGGGCATCTTCTTCCTCGGCTACATCCTCCTTGAAGTGCCGAGCAACCTCGCGCTCCACAAGTTCGGCGCGCGGCGCTGGCTCGCCCGCATCATGGTCACCTGGGGCATCGTCGCCCTCCTGTTCACCTGGGTGAGCAGCGTGGAGGGCCTCTATTTCCTGCGCTTCCTCTTGGGCGTTGCCGAGGCCGGCTTCTTCCCCGGCGCGATCCTCTATCTCAGCCTGTGGGTGCCCTCGCGTCACCGCAACAAGGTGCTGGCGCTGTTCTACGTGGCGCAGCCGCTCACCATCGTCATCGGTGCGCCGTTCGCCTCGGCGCTGATCGGCGCCGATGGCCTGATGGGCCTCGCGGGCTGGCGCATCATGTTCTTCGGTGTCGCCGTGCCGGCCATCGCCGTGGGCGTGATTGCGTGGTTCTACCTCGTGGACAAGCCGGCCGACGCCAAGTGGCTCACCGCCGCCGAGCGCACGTGGCTGACCACCGAACTGGCGAAGGAAGAAAAGGCCAAGTCCGGGGCCCACAACATCCTCGCCTCCGGGGCGCTGCTAAACGGGCGAGTGTGGCTGCTCTCGTTCGTCTATTTCGGCCTCATCTACGGCCTCTATGCGCTGGCCTTCTTCCTGCCCACGATCATTTCCGGCTTCGAGGCGCAGTTCGGCTCCAAGTTCAGTGTGATGCAGAAGGGCTACATCACCGCCATTCCCTATCTGCCCGCGGCGTTCGCCCTGGTGCTGTGGAGCCGGCAGGCGGCGAAGACCGGCGTGAAGCCGTGGCACGTGGGCCTGCCCGCTCTGGTCGGCGCCCTGTCCATCCCGGTGGCGCTCTACATGAGCTCGCCGGCGGCGACGGTGGCGGTCATCACGGTCACGGCCTGCGCCATCTTCTCGGTGCTGCCGAACTTCTGGGCCATCCCCGCCCGCTTCCTGTCCGGCGCTGGCGCTGCGGCGGGCATCGCCCTCATCAACACGGTGGGCAACGCGGCCGGCTTTGCGGCACCCTTCATCACGGGATGGGTGAAGGATACCACCGGCTCCTTCCAGGCGGCGATGCTGCTGGTGGGCGGCTTCATGCTCCTCTCCGCCGTGCTGACCCTGGTGGTGGCGCGGCAGGGTGATCGCGTCGCCGACGGCACCGCGGCTCCGGCGCGCTCGGCCTGAGGGCCCCACAGAACAAACGCAGGGGCCGGCCCCGCCGGCGCCGATGCAGACGACGGGAGAAACATGATGGATGCGAAGATCGCGCTGTTCGGCGCCGGCGGAAAGATGGGCGTGCGCCTGTCCAAGAACCTCGCCAAGACGGACTTCCGCGTGGCCCATGTGGAGGTCAGCGAGGTCGGCCGCAAGCGGCTCAAGGACGAGGTGGGCGTCGACTGCATCGAGGTGGATGCCGCCCTCGACGGCGCCGACGTGGTGATCCTCGCCGTGCCGGATACGCTCATCGGCAAGGTCTCGCACGCCATCTCGCCGAAGCTGAAGGCGGGCACCATGGTGATGCTGCTGGACGCCGCAGCGCCCTTCGCCGGCCATCTGCCGGAGCGGCCGGACCTCATCTACTTCGTCTCGCACCCCTGCCATCCGTTGATTTTCAACGACGAGACCACTGAGGAAGGCCGCCGCGACTATTTCGGCGGCGTCGCGGCGAAGCAGTCCATCACCTCCGCGCTGATGCAGGGGCCGGACGAGGCGTTCGCGCTGGGCGAGGCGGTGGCGAAGGCCATCTACGCCCCCATCCTGCGCTCCTATCGCCTGACCGTTGAACAGATGGCGATCCTGGAGCCGGGCCTGTCCGAGACCATCTGCGCCACCCTGCTCGATGTCATGCGCGAAGCCATGGACGAGACGGTGCGGCGGGGGGTGCCGGCGGAGTGCGCGCGGGACTTCCTGCTGGGCCACATGAACATCCTTGCGGCGGTGACGTTCAAAGAGATTCCGGGCATGTTCTCAGATGCTTGCAACAAGGCCATCCAGTTCGGCAAGCCGCGGCTGATGCGGGACGACTGGCTCAAGTGCCTGGACAATGACGAGATCGCCGAGAGCATCCGCCGCATCACCTGAGCGGCGCCAGCTTCCCCGAGAGTCCGACCAATTCCTTAACAAAGACAATTGGTTGGGCTCGCTTGACAGACGACCTTGGGAACCCGTGTGATGAGCGATCGTGTCCATGCCACCTACTGGATGGAGACCGGGGGCGACCCGGCGCGGACGGCGGAGGTCATCGCCGGGGAGCAGTCGAGCGGCACCTTCGTGGCGCTGGCCACCGAGACGGCGGAGCTGAAGCAGCGCTCGGGGGCGAAAGTCGAGCGTCTCGAGATACTTGATGTGGTGGACCGGCCCAGCCTGCCGGGCGCCATGGCGTCCGATCGCTATACCCGGGCGACGCTCGAACTGTCCTGGCCGGTGGAGAATTTCGGCCCATCCTTGCCGAACCTGATGTCTACCATCGCCGGCAATCTGTTCGAGTTACACCAGGTTTCCGGGCTGCGTATCACCGGCCTTCAGCTGCCATTCGGGTACACGTCAGCTTTCAAGGGTCCGGCGTTCGGCATTTCCGGCACCCGCCGCCTCGCCGGTGTCTCGGAGGGGCCCATCATCGGGACCATCATCAAGCCCTCCATCGGCCTCACGGCGGAGGAGACGGCGCAGCAGGTGCGTGAGCTGATCGCCGGCGACATCGACTTCATCAAGGACGACGAACTGCAGGCCGATGGCGGCCGCTGCCCGTTCGAGGAGCGGGCGCGTGCGGTGATGCGGGTGGTGAACGATGCCGCCGACCGGCGGGGCCGCAAGGTGATGGTGGCCTTCAACATCACCGGCGACCTGGATGAGATGCGCCGCCGTCATGACCTCGTGCTGGAGCTGGGGGGCACCTGCGTGATGGTCTGCCTCAATTCCATCGGCCTCGTGGGGGTGCGGGAGATCGCCCGCCACGCCCAGTTGCCGTTGCACGGCCACCGCGCCGGCTGGGGCACTCTTTACCGCGCCCCGGCGCTGGGGTGGGACTATGCCCCCTGGCAGCAGCTGTGGCGGCTGGCGGGGGTGGACCACCTGCATGTGAACGGGCTCTACAACAAGTTCTCCGAGAGCAATGAGAGCGTCATCGCCGCCGCCCGCGCGGTGCTGTCGCCCATCAATGCCGATGCCCCCATGGAGGCCATGCCGGTCTTCTCCTCCGGCCAGACCGGACGGCAGGCAGCGGAGACCTATGCCGCCATCGGCTGCGCCGATCTCATCCACACGGCGGGCGGTGGCATCTTCGGCCATCCCGCCGGGGTGCCGGCGGGCGTCGAAGCGCTCCGGGCGGCCTGGCGGGCGGCCATGGCGGGGGCGAGCCTCGAGGACGAGGCGAGCCGCAACACTGCGCTGAAGACCGCGCTCGGCTTCTGGCGATGACCTCTGAGGCGAAGACCGGGGCGGCGCTGCCGGAGGGCCTGCTCCTCGCCTATTATGGCGACGACTTCACCGGCTCCACCGATGCGCTGGAGGCGATCACGGCGGCCGGCGTGCCCTCGGTGCTGTTCCTGCGCCCGCCCACCGAGGACATGCGCGCGCGCTTTCCCCATGCCCGGGCCATCGGCCTTGCCGGCTCCTCGCGCGGGCGCTCGCCGGAGTGGATGGACAAGGAGCTGCCGCCCCTGTTCGCCCGCCTCGCCGCGCTGGGCGCGCCTGTGCTGCACTACAAGGTGTGCTCCACCTTTGATTCCGCGCCGCATGTGGGCTCCATCGGCCGCGCCATCGATCTCGGGGTGAAGCAGATGGGCGGCGCCTGGTCGCCCATGGTGGTGGGCGTGCCGCGCCTTGGCCGCTACCAGATGTTCGGCAACCTGTTCGTCACCTGGAACGGCACCACCTACCGGCTCGACCGCCACCCCACCATGTCGCGCCATCCGGTGACGCCCATGGACGAGGCGGACCTCTCCCGCCACCTCGCGCGCCAGACGGACCGGCGCATCGCCCTCATCGATCTCGCCGAGATCCGCTCCGGCAAGGCGCAAGCGCGCTGCGCGGCGCTGCGGGGTGATGACGCGCCCGTGGTGCTCATCGACGTGATGGACGAGGCCACGCTGGTGGAGGCCGGACGGCTCATCTGGGAGAATCGGGGAGACGGCCTGTTCTCCGCCTCCTCCTCCGGCCTGCAATATGCGCTCGCTGCCTATTGGCGCAGCCTCGGCCTGCTGCCGGAAACGCCGGGCCTGCCCAAAGCCGTGCCCGTGGAGAAGATCGCCGTGGTCTCGGGCAGTTGCTCGCCGGTGACGGCGGCGCAACTGGCTCATGCCCGCGCCGCCGGCTTCCACACGGAGCGGCTGGACCTGCCCCGCGCGCTCTCGGAGGCTGACGGGCCGGCGGAAATCGCCCGCGCGGTCGCTTCCGCCGTGGATGCGCTCTCGCGCGGCCAGAGCCCCGTCATCTACAGCGCTGAGGGGCCGGATGATGCGGCCGTCACCGGCTTCGACGCCACCGCAGCCGCGGCCGGCCTCTCCCGTGCCGATGCGGCGCGGCGGGTGGGCACGGTGCTGGCGGAGATCATGCGCCGCATCGTGGAGAGCGGCGCGGTGCGGCGGGTGATGGTGGCGGGCGGCGATAGTTCCGGCGAGGTGATGGAGGCGCTCAACATTTTCGCCCTGGACATCGTCGCCGGCCTCGCCCCCGGCGCCCCCCTGTGCCGGGCATGGTCGGACGACGCCCTCTATGACGGGCTGGAACTGGTGCTGAAGGGCGGTCAGATGGGGCCGACCGATTTCTTCCCGCAGGTGAAGGGCTGAGGCGCGCCGTACTCGGATAGCCGCGGCTCAGACGCCCGGCTTGCCTTGATGGCGCCGGCCCCGTGTGCGGGCCTCATTTTCGTGATCATGAAAGACCTCAGCCGCAGGTGCCCAACTGGCATCTGGCGGCCGGGCGGCTTGCCCACGTGCCACCGGAGCAAAGGGAGTCGGAGCGCAGGCGGGGCCGGTCGCTGCCCGGCGCGGCGCGTGCCGAACCCACCAGATGATACCCCATGCGCCAAAATAACCGTCCGCGCCCCTGAGCCGGGCGGATGGACGTGGCTGGACTGTCTAAAGTCAAAGCGGCAGCTCTCAAGGAGGCGCATATTGCACGCGAAAATCGCGCGCGACGCAGATCAACAAAATGCGTGCAAGGGAGGGCCGGATGCTCCGTTCGATCATTTTCCCATGTCTTGCTGTGGCAGTCGCCATTGTGCCGGTAGCGGGGTCCCGGGCTCAGGACATCCGCGGTGTTCCGGGCGCGCCGGATGCGGTCATGACGCTGCCCGGTCTTCAGTTGCCGGCGCCGTCCCCGCCCTTCGTCGGCCGGATCCTGCCCGATACCGTCGACAGCACCCCGGCTTGGCCGCCGCAGGTGATGCCGCCCGCAGCGGCGCCCAACGTCCTGCTCATTCTCACCGATGACGTGGGCTTTGCGGCCCCCTCCACTTTCGGCGGCGTCATCCCTACGCCGACGCTGGACGAGGTGGCGAACGAGGGCCTGCGCTATACCACCTTCCACACCACCGCCTTGTGCTCGCCCACCCGCGCGGCGCTGCTGACCGGCCGCAACCACCATCAGGTCGGCTTCGGCGACATCAGCGAGCTTTCCAGCGGCTATCCCGGCTACAACGCCATCATCCCGCCGGAGACCGCCACCCTCGGCGCCATCCTCAGGCAGAACGGCTATGCCACGGCCTGGTTCGGCAAGAACCACAACGTGCCGCCATGGGAGGCGAGCACCGTCGGCCCGTTCACCAACTGGCCGGGGGGCCTCGGCTTCGATTATTTCTACGGCTTCGTCGGCGGCGACACGAGCCAGTGGCAGCCGGGCAACCTGTTCCGCAATACCACGCCGATCCATCCTTATGACGGTCATCCCGGCTGGAACCTGACCACGGCCATGGCGGATGACGCCATCGACTATATCCGCCGGAACGTGGAGATCGCGCCGACCCGGCCGTGGTTCATCCATTACGCTCCCGGTGGCACCCACGCGCCCCACCACCCGACGAAGGCGTGGGTGGAGAAGATCGAGCAGATGCATCTGTTCGACGAGGGGTGGGAAACTCTGCGCGACCGCATCTTCGCCAACCAGAAGAAGCTCGGCGTCATCCCCGCCAATGCGGAGCTGCCGGCCTGGCCGGCCGACATGCTGAAGCGCTGGAACGATCTGACCGACGTGGAGAAGAAGCTCTTCATCCGGCAGGCCAATGTCTATGCCGCCTACCTCGCTTATACCGATCATGAGATCGGGCGCGTCATCGAGGAGGTGAAGCGGCTCGGCCAGCTCGACAACACGCTCATCATCTATATCAGCGGCGACAACGGGTCGAGCGGGGAAGGCTCGGTCAACGGCACGCCCAACGAGGTGATGTATTTCAACGGCGTCGCGCTGAACGCCGAGGAGCAGATGCCCTGGTACGACGCCTGGGGCACCGACCAGACCTACAACCACATGGCGGTGGGCTGGACCTGGGCCTTCGACACGCCCTATCGCTGGACCAAGCAGGTGGCCTCGCACTTCGGCGGCACCCGCAACGGCATGGCCATCTCGTGGCCGGCGAAGATCAAGGACCACGGGGGCATCCGCGGGCAGTTCCACCACGTGATCGACATCGCCCCGACGATCCTCGAACTCGTGGGCGTGCCTCAGCCCAACTTCGTCAACGGCATCGCGCAGCGGCCCATGGACGGCGTGTCCATGGCCTATACGCTGCCGGCGCAGAACAAGGCGCTGCCCTCCACGCGGAAGACGCAGTATTTCGAGATCCTCGGCAACCGCGCCATCTACAATGATGGCTGGATCGCCAGCACCACCCCGCCGGTGCCGCCGTGGGCGACGATCACCGATGCCCGCCCGTCGGATGTGATGAACGGCTATGCCTGGGAGCTGTACAAGCTCGCCGACGACCCGACGCAACTGCACGACCTCGCCAAGGCAGAGCCCGCCAAGCTCAAGGCGATGCAGGAGCTGTTCATCATGGAGGGCCAGAGGAACCAGGTCTTCCCGCTGAACAATTCCATCGCCGCCATGATCGCGCCGCGTCCCGGCCCGGCCGCCGGCCGCAGCCACTTCGTCTATACCGGCCCCTCCTGCTGCACCCAGGCGAATGCGGCGCCGAGCATTCTCAACCGCTCCTTCCGCATCACCGCCGACATCACCGTGCCGGCCGATGGCGGCAGCGGCGTTCTGGTCACGCAGGGCGGCCGCTTCGCCGGATGGGGGCTCTATCTGAAGGACGGCAAGCCGACCTTCACCATGAACCTGCTCAATCTGAAGCGGCCCAAATGGCAGGCGGCGCAGGCGCTGGCCGCAGGCCGGCACACGCTGGTGTTCGACTTCGCGCTGGTCCAGCAGGGCGAGGTCCCGTTCGGACATGGCGGGACGGGCGTGCTCACCGTGGACGGGACGGAAGCGGCGAAGCTGACCCTGCCGCACACGACGCCCTTCACCTTCGCCTGGGACGAGACCTTCGACGTGGGCCAGGACACCGGCACCCCGGTGGATGATGCCGACTATCAGGTCCCGGCCCTGTTCACCGGGAAGATCGGCTCCATCGACGTCGATCTGGGGGACGGCTCCGTCTCGCTGGAGTCGATGAACGCGTGGTTGAAGGCGGCGTCCACCCGCGACGTCGAGCATCCGGCGCCGGGTGTCACGCCGGCGGGGAAATAGGCCGTCAGACGACGCAGCTCATTACGCACCCGCCCCCTGATCGGGCGGGTGCGTAATGCGGCCAGCCTGCAGCTTCGCCTAGTAGGTCGCCGCCAGATAGTCGACGATGGCCTTGGCGTCCTTCTCGTCGATCGGAGCGCCGTAGGCGGAAATCATCTTGTGCACCTCCGCATCCCAGAACGGCCGCCCCATCTTGGGCGGCTGGGTGAGGATGTAGTCGGCCGAGTGGCAGGCCGCACAATTGTTCTCGGCGGCCTCGACCCCCGGACCCGGCTTGAAGACGGCGGTCTCCTCCGGAAGCACATAGGACATGGGCTGCGCCACCGCCAGGCCGGCGAAGGTGCCGGCGCAGGCCAGGGCGATGGCGGCGGAGAGGGCCTTGAGATGGTTGGTCATCGGAATGTCCCTCACGCGGCCACGATACGGGTGGTTTCGACGACGTTGCGCATATAGCCGGAGGGATTCCAGGTCGGCTCCATGGGCTGGGTCTTGCCGAGCACGTTGGTGGCGCGCACCAGGATCGCATGCTCCCCCGCCGGCACGGTCACGCTCGTCCGCCATTCGCGGAACGAGTATTTGCCGAGATCCTCGCCCAGCGTCGCCGGCGCGAAGGACTTGCCGCCATCGGCGGAGACTTCGACACGCGCGATGCCCGAGCCGCCATCGAAGGCGATGCCGCGCAACGGCAGGGGCTTGCCCGCCGCGACCTTCGCCCCGTCGAGGACGTTGGTGAGGAAGGACCGCACGACGAAGCGGCCGATCGGCACGGTCTTTTCCGGCTTCGTGCCGGGGGGCACGCAAGCGCATTCGTTGTCGGGAATGCGATAGGCCGTCGCCATCCAGAAATTGTCGAGCGGCTTGTCGAGCACCGTGATCTGGCTGAGGTGCTTGACCCAGTAGGTTCCGAAATAGCCGGGCACGACGAGGCGCAGGGGGAAGCCGTTCAGCCAGGGCAGATCGGCGCCGTTCATCTGGTAGGCGAGGATGACCTCGCCATCGAGCGCGTGATCGAGCTTGAGGGACTTGGCGAAGCCCGGCGTCTGCGGCATGGCGGGCCGATCGAGCCCGCTGAAGGCGACTTCCACGGCGCTGCTTGCGATGCCCGCCTTCTCGAGCACGGCCTTCAGCGGCACGCCCTTCCAGCGGGCATTGCCCATCAGTCCGTTGCCCGCCTGTCCGCCGCCCACGCGCGGCTCCAGGAAGCCCCGGCTGTTGCCCGAGCACTGATGCACGGCGACGAATTCCACCGGGTCGAACTTGGTCTTCAGATCGTCCAGCGAAAGCGAAAGGGGTGTCGCGACCTTGCCCTTGACCTCCACGCGGAAGGCGGTGGGGTCGATGTCGAGGGGAATGTCGGCCAGGTGATAGCGCACGAAGAAGGCGTCGTTCGGAGTCAGGATGCCTTCGTTGAACACGGAAAACGGGGTTTCGAGCTGCGGGGGCCGCGCGGTCAGGCCGATCAGGGCGCGCTTGCCGGGATAGACCACGAGCGGGCGCTCGCCATTGCCAAAGGGAAGCGTGATCGTGTCCGCAGCCAGTGCCGCGAAACGGGACCCCGCCATGAGCCCGGCCCCGGCCCCGAGGGCCATGCCGCCGACCGAGCGCAACGCCTGACGCCTTGTGATCATTCCGCGTTTCCCTTCCCGGCAGCCCGGTTGCCCCGGGATCTGCTTTTGTCCGGCGTTCTCCGGGCTTCCCCGTCCCGCCGGAAGGGCGGACGAGCGGCCCGATGGCCGGTGCCGAACCGCCCGCGCATCGCAGGCGATTGCGGTCCAAACTTCACCCTGCCGCTCGATTGGTCAACCACTCTCGCCGGCACGATGGAGCTTCCCGTGGGGCAGTTCGGCGACCGTCTTGGCCTTGATGCGCAAGCTGTTTTTAGGTGTCGCAACGGCCAGCGACGTGCGGGGGGGAAGACCCGGTGATGATGCCTCGCGTGGTCTAATGGGGCAGCAGCAGCGCCTGGTTGCCGTCCTGACTCCCGGTGCGCGCCTCGCGTGCAGCGAACGGCGCGCAGCGCTCCAGCAGGCGGGCGAGGCTGAGCTCGATTTCGGCCTTCCTGATGCCGCGGGCGATGAAGACGAGGAAGGAGGGGCCGGCATCGCGCTCCGGCAGATGGGTCGGCGGATGCATCACGTGCTGGACCCCATGAATGGCGAGGGGCCGGTCCGACGATGTGGTCCGCAAAAGCCCCTTCACCCTGAGGATGCGGTCGCCGTGCGCGTGCAGCAGCGCGGAGAGCCAGAGCGTGAAGGCCGGCCAGTCCAGCGCGCCCTCCAAAGGGAGGGTGAAGGAGGAGACCTCCGAGTCATGCTCCGGCGCGTCGGCGAGGAAAGGGGAGGGCGGGGCATGCAGGCTGTCGCGGCCCGCCAATACGTCGGCGAGGCGGAACGTCTCGTCCTGCGCGTCGAGGATGCGCGCATCGGGGGAGATGGCGCGCACCGCCGCGGCGAGTTGTGCCGGCGGCACGGCGGCGCGCATGTCGCCTTTGGTCAGCACCACCGTATCGGCGATGGCCACCTGACGGCGCGCCTCCGGCCGGTGTTCCAGATTGCGCAGGCCCGCCACCGCATCCACCACCGCCACGACGGAGGCGAGGCGCACATGCGCCTTCAGCCACGGGTCGCGCGCGAGCGTCGCAATGACCGGAGCGGGATCGGCAAGTCCTGAGGTTTCGAGGATGGCGCGGCGCAGGCCGCCGCCGGCCCTGGAGCCGTTCTTCGCCATGCGCACCAGATCGTGCATCGCCTTGGCCACATCGGCGCGGCGCGCGCAGCACAGGCAGCCGCCGTCGATCAGCTCCACCGCCTCGCTGGCATGCACCAGCAGGCGATGATCGACGCCCGCCTCGCCGAACTCGTTGACCATGAGGCCGGAATCGCCGCCCTCCGGGGTCTCGATGAAGCGGCGGATGAGCGTCGTCTTGCCCGAGCCGAGGAAGCCGGTCACGACGATCAAGGGCAGACGTTCATCCATGGGCCGGCGTCTCCGCGATGGCGACCGGGGCGATGAAATCCTCGGTGAGCGGATCGATGCTGCGGCCGGAGAGACTTTCGGCCACCGGCCAGACGTCTCCGAGGGTCGGGGCGATCTTGGTGCGGCCGCGCGCGTCGGTCAGCGCCAGCGCCTCCCCGTCCCAATCCTCGCAGATGAGGCCGAGGGGCTGCACCAGCGCATTCAGCATGGCGACGCGCCGGCGGCGCTCCTCGCGATAGTGCAGGATGTCCTCGAACGGGAAGCGCTCGTCGCGCTGCCGGGCGAAGTCGCTCCAGTGTTCTCCCGCGCCGAAGATCGCGCAGACTTCGCACATGGCGGTTTCTCCTTCTCGCAGTCAGGCGAGGCTGTCGGGCGCGCCGCCGAGCGGCAGCTCCATGTCGGACAGCATGCTCTGGGTGAGGCATTCGGAAACGCGCTTGCGGGCAAGCCCCGCGTGGGAGCTGCCGAGCGCGTCCGCCCTGTCGGCGTCGCGGGCGCGGATCGCCTCCACCATCTCGCGGTGCTCGCGGATGATGTTGCCGATATGCGCGTCGTAAGCCTCCTCGGTGGAAAAACAGTCGTAGGTCATGGCGAGGCGGGAGATGCGCAGGTTGGTGGTGAGCAGCTGGAGATAGAAGCGCTCGACAACGCCATTGCGGCAGCAGGCGGCGATGGCGGCATGGAAGCGCCAGTTGATCTCCAGCATGGCCTCGGAATCCCGCTGCGCCGTCGCGGCCTCGAAGGCCTCCCGCTGGGCGTCGATGGCGGCGATCTGCGCCTCCGTCCGCCGCAGCGCCGCCCACCGGGTGACGAGGCGCTGGGAGAGGTCGAACGCCTCCAGATGCTCGCGAATGTCGTTCCAGCCCATGGGCGCGACGCGCGTGCCGCGATTGGGCAGGATCTGCACCAGCCCCTCGCCAGCAAGGCGCACCAGCGCCTCGCGCAGCGGCGTGCGTGACAGGCCGAGGCGGGTCACCAGCGCCGCCTCGTCGAGGTCGGAGCCGGGCGCAAGGGCGAGCGAGACAATCTCGGCGCGGATCACCTGATAGGCGAACTCGCTCGATCCGCCCTTCGAAATTCCCGCCTTGGGGGCGGTGGGCACCGCGAGGCTGCCGCGTCCGGCGGCACGGGTGCGGCTTCTTTGTGCGTTTCGTTCAGACATCGTTGTTGCATGACTCAATTTATTTTGCATAAGATATGTATAAATAAGCCTTCCGTCAAGCATATAACTTCGTGATATCAACGATTTGGAGGGGTAACGGTGCTTTGGCAAGCCACCGCTAACGGGCTGCTGCTCGGCGGCCTCTATGGCATCGCCACCATCGGCTTTTCGATGGTCTGGGGCGTCATGGGGGTCATCAACCTGGCCCACACCGGCTTCATCATGCTGGGCGCCTACATCACCTACGGCCTGTTCCGGTTCGCCGGGCTCGACCCCATCGCGTCCATTCCGGTCTCCATGATCGCCATGTTCGCGCTGGGTTACGCGCTGCAGGTGCTGGTGCTGAACCGCATCATCCGCACCAGCCTGCTGCTGTCGCTGGTGGTGACCTTCGGCATCGAGCTGGTGATGGTGGATGCGGTGTCCATCGCCTTCACCTCCGACGTGCGCTCGGTGAACTCGTCCTATGCGGCGAGCTCCATCGAGGTGTTCGGCATCCTCGTTCCGGTGGTGCGCCTCATCGCGGCGGGCTTCTCCGTCACCCTCGGCATCGCCTTCTTCGCCTTCCTGCGCTTCACCCGCGCCGGGCAGATGATCCTCGCTACGGCGCTCGACCGGGAGGTCTCCTCCCTCATGGGCATCAATCCCGAGCGGATCTACGCGCTGACGGCGGGTGCAGGCGCTGCGCTGGCGGGGGCGACGGGCTCGCTCGCCTCCATGCTGTTCCCGGTGATGCCGGGCATGGGCGTCACCTTCCTGAGCGCGGTATTTGTCATCACCGTGCTCGGCGGCATCGGCTCGGTGGAGGGGTGCATCGTCGCCGGCTTCATCTACGGCCTCGTGCAGGCGTGGGCGGGCTACTTCCTCGGCGCCAATTATCAGGAGATCGTCGGCTTCGGCCTGTTCCTGTTGGTGCTGGCCCTGAGGCCGCAGGGCCTGTTCGGCCGCGCCTTCTTCGGGGAGCACGCATGATCTCCCCCTCGTCCCCCTCAGGCGCGCGGCGTCGCGCGCTTCTCTTCTGGGCCTTCTTCGCCGCCGGCGCGGTCGTCCTCGCGCTCGCGCCCCTCGCCCTCAACAATTACTGGCTGCGGGTGCTGACCACGGTGTTCATGTACGCCACGGTCACGCAGGGGCTGAACGTCATCGTCGGCCTCACCGGCTATCACGCCTTCGGCAATGCGGTGTTCTTCGGCTTCGGCGCCTATGCCTGCGGCGTGGCCATGACGCTCGGGGCACCCTTTCCCGTGGCGCTGGTCGCGGCGGTCGCCTTCTCGGCGCTGGTGGCGGGCATCGTCGGCTGGCCCATCCTGCGGCTGCGGGGGCATTACTTCGCCATCGCGACCGTCGCGCTGAACCTCGCGGCCATCCAATTGGTCATCCAGGTGGGCGGCGTCACCGGCGGCGCCGAGGGCCTGCCCCTGCCGCTCTCGGACCTGCCGCCGGGGCCGCTCTATCGCGCCATCTATCTGGTGATGCTGGCCGGCATGGTCGTCTCCACCCTGCTGGTGGCGTTCATCCTCATTCGCCCCTTCGGCTACGCGCTGCGGGCCATTCGCGACGGCGAGCGCGCGGCGGGGGTGATGGGCATCGACACCACCGCCACCAAGGTTGCCGCCTGGGCCATCTCCGCCGGCATCACCGGCTTTGCCGGGGGCGTGTGGGCCTATTGGATCACCTTCATCGAGCCGGCCAGCGCGTTCGATCCCGCCATCGGCGTGAAGGCCTACATGATGCTCATCCTCGGCGGCATGGGCACGGTGATCGGGCCGGTGCTAGGCGCCTTCGTGCTGGAATTTCTCTCCACGCTGGTGTGGGGCGGCTTCCTGCAGGCGCATCAGATCGTGTTCGGCGTGCTCATCGTCGTCATCTGCCTCGTCGCCCCCAACGGGATGCTGGTGGCGGGGCGCTCCCTGATCCAGCGGTGGAGGTCGCGCCATGGCGCTGCTTGAGGCGAACGACCTCGAAATCCGCTTCGGCGGCGTGAAGGCTTTGGCCGGCGTCTCCTTCCGCGTGGAAGAGGGCGAGGTGTTCGGCGTCATCGGCCCCAACGGTGCCGGCAAGACCACGCTGCTGAACGCCATCTCCGCCGTCTACAAGCTCAATGGCGGCTCCATCCGCTTCGCCGGGGAGGACGTGACCGGCCTGCCGCCCCATCGCCTCTCCCGCCTCGGCATCGCCCGCACCTTCCAGATCGTGCAGCCCTTCAAGGCCATGAGCGTGCGGGAGAATGTCGCCATCGGCGCCATGTTCGGCCATGCGCGGCTGCGCACCCGCGACGCCTGGCTCGCCGCCGCCGATGCCGCGCTGGAGCGCACGGGCCTCGCACCCAAGGCCGCCTTCATGCCGCCGCAGCTCACCCTCGCCGACAGGAAGCGCCTGGAGGTGGCGCGCGCGCTCGCCATGGGGCCGCGCATCATCCTCTTCGACGAGGTGATGGCGGGCCTCAACCACACGGAGATCGAACGCATGATCGACCTCGTGAAGAGCCTCAAGCAGGCCGGCCTCACCGTGGTCGTCATCGAGCATGTGATGAAGGCGGTTCTGGCCCTCTGCGACCGCATCATGGTGCTGAATTTCGGCGCCAAGCTCGCCGAGGGCGTGCCGGACGACGTGGTGTCCGACCCCAAGGTGGTGGAGGCCTATCTCGGCCAGCGCTTCGCCAAGGCGCATTCGGCTGCCCATGCGGCCACGGTGGCGGGAGGCGTGCAATGAGCCTTCTCTCGGTCGAAGGCCTCGCGGTGGCCTATGGCGACAGCCGCGTCCTGTGGGACGTGGGCTTCGACATGGCGGAAGGCGAGATCGTCGCGCTGGTGGGCGCGAACGGGGCGGGCAAGACCACCCTGCTGCGCGCCCTCACCGGCCTCGTCCCTGTGCGCGGCGGGAAGATGCGCTTCGCCGGCGCGGACCTCGGCCCGCTGAAGCCCTATGAGCGCGCCCGGCGTGGCATCGCCATGGTGCCGGAGGGCCGGCGCCTGTTCGCCGGCCTCACCGTGCGCCAGAATTTGAAGCTCGGCGCCACCGCGCGCCCGGACCGCGCGGGCGAGGAGGACGACCTCGCCTTCGTCTTCCAGCTGTTCCCCGAGCTGAAGCGGCTGGAAGGCCGGCTCGCCGGCCTCATGTCCGGCGGCGAGCAGCAGATGTGCGCCATCGGCCGGGCGCTGATGGCGCGGCCGAGCCTTCTGCTCGTCGACGAGATGTCGCTGGGCCTCGCCCCGGTCATCGTCGATCGCATCGCCGAGGCGGTGCGCCTCGTGAACCGCGAGCGCGGCATCACCGTGCTGCTGGTGGAGCAGGACGTGGGCCTCGCGCTGGAGATCGCCACCCGCGGCTACGTGCTGGACACCGGCCGCATCACCATCGACGGCCCGGCGGACGACCTTCTGCGACGCGAGGACATCCGCGCCGCCTATCTCGGCCTCAACTGACGTGCCTCAACCGATCCTTCTGGAGAGCGTGACGTGTCCCGACCCTATGACCTCGTGATCGAAAACGGCACGATCCACACCCCGTCCTCCTCCTTCAAGGCGGACATCGCCGTGCTCGACGGCAAGATCTCCGCCATCGGCGGCCCCTTCACGGAGGCGGCGAAGCGCGTGGACGCCAAGGGCCTCGCCGTGCTGCCGGGCCTGTGGCACGTCCACTGCCACTTCCGCGAGCCGGGCCATACCTACAAGGAAGACTTCCAGACCGGCTCCGCGGCGGCGGCGGTCGGCGGCGTGACCATGTGCATAGACATGACCAACAACACGCCGCACCCGACCACGCTCGAAGACTACGAGATGAAGAAGGCGCTGGTCGCGCCCAAGGCCCATGTGGACTACGCGCTCTATGGCGGCGGGCTCTATCCGCGCACGGTGGAGGCGCTGGCCAAGGCGGGCGCCATCGGCATCAAGATCTTCAACACGCGCCACATCAAGGAAGTCTATCCCTACATCTCGGAACTCGGCGTGCTCGACCACGGCATCCTGTTCGAGCTGTATGAGGCGACGCGGGACATGGGGCTCGTCGCCTCGGTGCATCATGACGATCCCGAGTGGTGCAAGCGGCTCACCTTCCGCGACTACATCGACAAGGGCCGCACCGATGCCATGGCCTATCACGAGAGCTTCTCGAAAGGGTACATGTACGGCCACGGCATGGTCGCCGGCCTCGCGGCCTCGCTCTATTACGCCCGCATCTGCGGGGTGAAGCTGCACGTGCTGCATCTCGGCGTCATGCCCAAGGGCGCCAACGAGATGATCCACCACGCCAAGTACGATCTCGGTCAGGACGTGTCGTGCGAGCTGGAGCTCGGCACCATGTTCATGAACCGGGCGCAGATGGAGAAGGTGGGGCCGCGCACCTACAATTGGGCCTACGACCCCGAGGCCGGCTGGGACGCCATCAAGGACGGCACGGCTGATATGATCGTGCTGGAGCACGCGCCCCATACCAAGGAGGACGTGGACCCGGGCTGGAAGGACCTGTTCTCGGTGCCGCTCGGCGTCACCGGCGCGCAGGAATACATCCCGCTGCTCATGAACGCGGTGAACGAGGGGCGCCTCTCGCTCAACGACGTGGCCCGCCTCGCGGCCGAGGCGCCCGCCCGGCGCTTCGGCATCTTCCCGCGGAAGGGCGTGATCCAGCCTGGCGCGGATGCCGACTTCACCATCGTCGATATGAGCCGCGAAGGCGTCTTCCGCAACGAGGACATGCTCTCGCGCACCGGCTTCTCCAGCTGGGAGGGCATGGCCACCAAGGGCGCGGCCACCCACACCATCGTGCGCGGCACCATCGTCGCGCAGGACGGCAAGCTCGTCGGCGCGCCGGGCTTCGGGCGCTTCGTGCCCGGCACCGCGGCATCCGTCTGAGAAACCTAACAAAACTAAACCTTCCGGGACCAGCAGGAGCGAGCGAGATGATGCACAGACGAACTCTGGTGAAGAGCGTGGCCGCCCTCGGCCTCGCCACCCTTTTCGGCGCGGGCACGGCCGCCGCGCAGGACAAGATCAAGATCGGCGCCGCCGTCAGCCTCACCGGCAATTTCGCCCGCGAAGGCCATCTCTTGAAGAACGGCTACGCCTATTGGGAAAAGCTGGTGAATGATGCCGGCGGCATCAAGGTCGGCGACAAGAAGATGCCCGTCGAGGTCATCTATTACGACGACGAGAGCAAGCCGCAGACCTCCGCGCGCCTCACCGAGAAGCTCATCACCGAGGACGGCGTGGGCTTCATCCTCGGCCCGTACTCTTCCGGCATCGCCACCGCCACGGCGGCGATCAGCGAGAAGTACAAGGTCATCACCATGACGCCCATGGCGACGGCCGACAGCCTGTACCAGCGCGGCTACAAGTACATCTTCTGTCCCGCGCCGCTGGCCTCGACCACGCTCGATCCCATGCTGGCGCTGCTGAAGACGGTGAAGGACCCGCCCAAGACCATCGCCATCGCCGGTCCCGACGACCTCTTCCCCAACGTGTTCGCCGGCGCCGCGCAGAAGAAGGCGGAGGCCGAGGGCCTGAAGGTGGTCTATTCCACCAAGTATCCGAAGGGCTCGGCCGACCTCTCCTCCGTCGCCACGGCGCTGAAGGAGAGCAATCCGGACGTGCTCATCCTCACCGGCTACGTCCAGGATTCCATCCTGCTCATCAAGACGCTCCAGACGCTGAAGGTGAACCCGAAGCTCATCGGCTTCGCCTTCGCGGTGGGCATTCCGGACTTCCTCAACGCCCTCGGCCCGGCGGCGGAGGACCTGTTCGGCGTGCAGATCTGGGATCCGGCGCTGACCTACAAGGGCCCGGTGGTCGCCGACAGCGCGACCTATGTGGAGACCTTCAAGAAGCAGTTCGGCGGCGAGGTGCCGACCTACATCACCGCCGCCGGCACGGCGGGCGCGCTGTCGCTCCAGCTCGCCATCGAGAAGGCCGGCAGCATTGACCCGGTGAAGGTGCGCGAGGCCATGCTCCAGCTCGACACCGACACCTTCTTCGGCCCGGTGAAGTACAACGATGCCGGCGTCGACGTGAAGGCCTCCGCCGTGGTCGCGCAGGTGCAGGGCGGCAAGGCGGTGCCGGTCTATCCTCCGGCCATCGCGGCGGCCCCCGTCGTCTATCCGCGCAAGCCCTTCCCGTGATCGTCGACGTTCACGCCCATGCCCTCTCGCGCGATTTCCTCAGCGAACTCGCGCGGGAGGGTGCCTTCGGCATCGAGACATGCCCCGAAGGCTTCCGCTTCGCCGGCTACGGCCCCCTCGATCCGCTGCTGTTCGACATGGAGGGGCGGCTCGAAAGCCTGACGCGCCGCGAGATCGGCCTCCAGCTGGTGTCGCCGCCGCCGCGCGTCGTCTCCCATGCGGGATGGGCTGCGGATGCGGCCTTCGCCCGGCGGCTCAATGACCAGACCCTCGCGGCGGTGCGCGACGGAGGCGGCCGCCTCGGCGGGCTCCTCGTTCCGCCCATCGCCGAGCCGGACCGGTGTGTCGCGGAAATCCGGCGCGGGCTGGACGAGGGTCATATCGGCGTCGCCCTGCCGACCTCGGCGCCGGGACGCCCGCTCGATGATCCCGCCTTCGAGCCCATGTGGGCGGAATGCGCGCGACAGGGCTGCATTGTCTTCATGCACCCGACCACGGGCGTGGAGCGGCAGGCCTTCGGCAGCTTCACCATGCTGCAGCTGGTGGGCTGGCCCTCGGAAACCGCCTTGTGCGTGGCGCGGCTGATCTTCGCCGGCGTCATCGAGCGCCATGCCGGCCTCAAGCTGGTGCTGGCCCATGGCGGCGGCACGCTACCCATGCTGGCAGGCCGGCTCGATCTCGCCTATGAGGCGCCGCTCTATGAGGCCAATCCGGCCTGCCGCGCGCATATCGCCAAGCCACCGTCGCACTATCTGCGCGATCTCTATTACGACACGGTGATTGCCCACCCGGCCGTGCTCGACTTCCTGCTGAAGCTGGTCGGCCCGGAGCGGGTCGTGTTCGGCACCGACTTCCCGTTCGAGATCGGCGATGCGGAAGGCCGGAAGGCCCTCGCGGCTTTGGAGCCCCTGGGGGCCGAGGTGCGCGACACCGTTCTCGCCAATGGCGCGCGGCTGGTGTCCGGCGCGCGGTCTTAGGGGGCGGCGGGCGCTCCAGCCGTCGGAATATCACCGTCGTTTGCGGCTCCTAAACCACGGGCAGGACATGTTCGGCGCGGTCCAACCGGAGGCGCGCTGTGGAAACGTCCCTTTATGAGCCCGTGAAGCGCTTCCTCGAGCAGCTCGGCTACACCGTGAAAGGCGAGGTGAGGAATTGCGACATCGTCGCTCTCCGGGACGATGATCCGGCGGTGGTGGTGATCGGCGAACTGAAGCTGGCGTTCAATCTTGAACTCATTCTTCAGGGCGTCGACCGGGCGACCATGGGCGACGAGATCTGGCTGGCGGCGCGCCTGTCCGCCAACGGCAAGGGGCGGGAAAGCGACCCGCGCTACCGCAATCTGTGCCGCCGCCTCGGCTTCGGCTTGCTGGGCGTTTCGGCAACCGGGCGCGTCGATGTCCTTGTTTCGCCGGTGGCGCCGATGCCGCGGAAGGATCCCCGCCGCCGCTCGCGGCTGATGGAGGAGCACAGGCGCCGCCAGGGCGATCCCGTTGCGGGTGGAGGCACGCGCAAGCCGATCATGACCGCGTATCGGCAGCAGGCCCTGGCCTGCGCTGCCGCGATGACAGCCGCGCCGCAGCGTCCGCGCGACCTGAAGCACATCTGCCCCGATGCCCAGAAAATTCTCCACCGCAATGTCTATGGGTGGTTCCAGCGTGCGGAGCGCGGCGTCTATGTGCTGACCGAGCTGGGGCGGAGCGCATTGGCCTCGTGGCAGCCTGACATCACCCCCTGAACGCGAAATAGGCAGTGGTGTGCGGCGTCAGCCATTCGGCGATCATTGAGCGTCTGCCGCCTTCAACGCGAAGTCTCGCGACATCGGCGCCTTGATCGGCCGTAGCCCTGCCTGCGGCCGACCGCGACGTCGCGCGTCCCGCCGCGCCTCCTGCCGCGAATGCGGCCTTGCCGACTGTCCGCCGTGCGTCCCCCGGTCGGCTTCTTGCAACGCTTCGGATGAACGGCGCCCCCGCGTGCCCCGCGGCGGTCGGCAACGCCCCAATGCGCTCCCTGTCGGTTGACAGTAAACTATATAGCATTTATGTTTCACTACATCTCATAAATGCAATTCGCCGCGCCGGCGTCCCGTTCGGACTCTGTCGAAGGCGAAGCCAGAGCCGGAACAATGAGGGGGCCGATGAACGCTGCCACCATGCATCCGAAAGACCAGACCTATCCGCCTTCGTATGCGAGCCCGTTGCTGGAGGTGTCCGGGGTCACGCTCCAGTACAAGACCCGCGATCTGCTCGTCACGGCCACCCGCGACGTGAGCTTCGAAGTCTATCCGGCCGACCGCTTCGTGCTGCTCGGCCCTTCCGGCTGCGGCAAGTCCACCCTGCTGAAGGGCGTCGCCGGCTTCCTGAAACCGGTGGCGGGCTTCATGCGGCTGAACGGCCAGATGATCGACGGCGCCGGCCCCGACCGCATGATGGTGTTCCAGGACTTCGACCAGCTGATGCCGTGGAAGACCGTGCTGGAGAACGTGATGTTCCCCATCCTGGTGAGCCGCCGCTTTCCCCGCGCCGAAGCCCGCGCGCGGGCTATGGCCAGCATCACGAAGGTCAAGCTCGGCAAGTTCGCGGATGCTTATCCGCACATGCTGTCCGGCGGCATGAAGCAGCGCGTGGCCATCGCCCGTGCCATGGCCATGGAGCCCGCCATCCTCTTGATGGACGAGCCCTTCGCCGCCCTCGACGCCCTGACCCGCCGCCAGATGCAGGACGAACTGCTGCAGCTGTGGGACGACACCCGCTTCACCGTCCTCTTCGTCACCCACTCCATCGAAGAGGCGATCGTGGTCGGCTCCCGCATCCTCGTGCTCTCGCCCCATCCCGGCCAGGTGAAGGCGGAGCTGAACGCCCACCAATACGGGCACGACCACCAGGGCGGGAGCGATTTCATGGCCCTGTCCCAGAAGATCAACACCATGCTTTTCGCCGAGGGGCACCATGGCTGAAATCACCCCCTTGCCGGTCGCCCGGCTGTCTCCGCCGATCCGGCCGGAATTCGAGCGGACCACGCCCCCCGTGAGCGATGCGGCCGAGATCGAGCGTCCGCTCTCGCTCTGGGAGCACCTCGCCAACATGGAGGGGGTGCGGCGCGGCGCCATCGTCGTGGCGCTGATGGTGGCCTGGCAGGTCTATGCCGTCTGGCTGTCCAACCCGCTGATGTTCCCCACGCTGACCGATACCCTGAGCGCCTTGTGGGATGGCCTCGTCCACGGCGTCCTGCTCCAGCGCATCGGCGCGACGCTCCAGGTGCTGATGACGGGCTATGCCATCGGCATCGCCCTTGCGGCCATGCTGACGACCTTCGCCGTCTCCTCGCGGCTGGGCGCCGACCTTCTGGCGACCCTCACAGCCATGTTCAATCCGCTGCCCGCCATCGCCCTCCTGCCGCTGGCGCTGCTGTGGTTCGGGCTCGGCGTTCCCAGCCTCGTCTTCGTCATCGTGCATTCGGTGCTCTGGGCGGTCGCCCTCAACACGCTGACGGGCTTTCTGGGTGTCTCCGAAACCCAGAGGCTGGCCGGCCAGAACTATGGCCTGCGCGGCGTACGCTACGTGGCGCTGATCCTGATCCCGGCCGCCTTCCCCTCGATCCTTTCGGGATTGAAGATCGGCTGGGCCTTCGCCTGGCGCACCTTGATCGCGGCGGAGCTGGTGTTCGGCGTGTCCTCGCGCTCGGGCGGGCTCGGCTGGTTCCTGTTCGAGAAACGCAACCAGCTGGAGACCGATCAGGTCTTCGCCGGGCTCACCTGCGTCATCATCATCGGCCTGCTGGTGGAAGGACTGATCTTTCGCACCATCGAGGCCCGCACCATCCGTCGCTGGGGCATGAGCCGCGGCTGACCTCACCCTGCACTTACACCTCCAAGAAAAGAGCAGTCCCCATGCGTATTCGCCTTCTCGGCACAGGCACGCCCACGCCTTCCCTGCGCCGCATGTCCTCCGGCTATGTGATCGAGACCGGAAACGACGTGATCGTCATGGACCACGGCTTCGGCGCCCATCATCGCCTGCTCGAGCTGGGCATCCCCGCGACCCGGGTGACCCACCTCTTCTTCTCCCATCTGCACTATGACCATTGCGGCGACTATGGCCGCCTGCTGCTGACGCGCTGGGACCAGGGCGCCGACCGCATTCCCGAGCTGAAGGTGTTCGGGCCGGCGCCCATCGCCGATATCACCGAGCGCCTGTTCGGGCTGGACGGCGTGTACAATGCGGATCTGGTGGCGCGCACCTCCCACGGTTCGAGCCTCGATCTGTTCAAGGCCCGCGGCGGCACGCTGCCCCGGCCGCGCCCCGTCCCGGAGGTCACCACCCTGTCGCCCGGCGACGTCATCAAGGGCGATGGTTGGACGCTGGAGACGGACCAGGTGAACCACTTCCAGCCCTTCCTCGTGACCCTCGGCTTCCGCCTGACGACGCCCGAAGGCGTCTTCGTCTATTCCGGCGACAGCGGGCCGGCGGAAAGCATGCATGTGCTGGCGCGGGATTGCGACGTGCTGGTGCACATGTGTCATTACCTCTCCGGCACCAATTACAGCCCTGATTTCTCGCACAGCTGCATGGGGCACATGGAGCTTGCGGAGCTGGCGCGCGACGCCCGGGTGAAGAACCTCGTTCTCACCCACATCACCGAGCAGTTCGACCGGCCGGGCCTCAGGGAGCGGGTGGTCGCCGACATCTCCCGCGTCTATGGCGGCAACATCTTCTTCGGCGAAGATCTCATGGAAATCCCGCTCAAGGGACCGCAGAACGACCGCCTGCTCTGAGGCGCTCAAAATGGAAACGCGACGCCTGCGGGCGTCGCGTTTCATCGATCGCAAAACGAGACGCCGAACTGGCGCGGAATCTTCCAGACCATGAGGGGATCCAGATGAAACATCTTGCCCGGCTGGCCGCATTGGCCGTCGCTCTTGCCGCCACCATCGCCCCGCCTCTTGTGAGGCCCGCTGCCGCGGCCGAGGTGCGTGTCGTGAGCGGCCTCGGCCTGTGCTACCTGCCCATGATCGTCGCGGCGGAAAACAAGCTGATCGAAAAGCATGCGGCGGCCCTGGGCGTGCCCGATGCCAAGGTCGTCTACACGCAGCTGACCAGCGGCCCGGCCATCACCGATGCGCTGATCTCCGGCAATGCCGACGTCGCCATGGCCGGCACGTCGGTGATGCTCAATCTGTGGGACAAGACGGTGAAGTTCGCCCCCGTGAAGGGGATGATGGCGATCTGCGATTCCCCGATCTATTTCAACACCATCGATCCCGCGATCACGTCCATCAAGGACTTCAAGCCCACCGACCGGATCGCCATGGCCGCCGGTAAGGGAACGCAGCATGCGCTGATCCTGGAGATGGCCACCGCCCAGGCCTTCGGCTTCGACCAGCGCAACAAGTTCGACACGCTGGCCATCACCATGTCCCATCCCGACGGGGTCGCCGCGCTGCTCTCGGGCGGGGCCGTCGCCAGGACGCACGTGACGACGGTGCCCTTCATCCAGATGGAGCTCGCCAATCCGAACGTGCGCACCATCCTCAGCTCCTATGACGTCACCGGCGGCGCCAACACGCTGATTACCGCCTATGCCAATGACAAGTGGCGGGCGGCCAATCCCAAGCTCTACGCCGCCACCTATGCGGCGCTGACCGAGGCGATGGGCCTCATCGCCGCCGACAAGACCGCGGCGGCGCAGGCGTTCAAGCGGTTCGACAAGTCGAAGCTGTCGGAAGCCGAGATCGTGGCGATCCTCAATGATCCGAACATGATGAGCTTTTCGCCGACGCCCCGGAAGGTGATGGTCTTCGCTGAATACATGCACAAGACCGGCCTGCTGAAGAATATGCCGACCTCCTGGAAGGACGTATTCTTCAGCAACGTCCATGATCTGCCCGGCGATTGACCCCTCGTGGCGGGCACCGGACACGCCAAGTGCCGGCGCCTTGCCTCCTTGGGGGAATGTCAGTACCACCGCCCTCTCACCTGCGTTCGGAATCTCCCATGACAAAGCCTCGGGTTCCGCGTGCGACGCACGACAAGGCAGATGCCGTGACCAAGGCTCCGGCGTCTCAGGCGGGCCACGACTTCTGGCGCCGCTTTGCGCCGAAGGACCCCGGCCAGTCCCCCAAATACCTCCAGCTGCGGGATGCGGTGCTGGCGGGAATTCGCGAGGGATACTGGAGCCTTGGCGACCGCCTACCGCCGGAGAAGGATCTGGCGCTCGCCACCGGGCTCAGTCTCGGCACGGTGCAGAAGGCCTATCGCGAACTGGTGCAGGATGGGGCGGTGGACCGCAAGCAGGGGCGGGCCGGCAGCTTCGTCAATCGCGAGCCGCGCCAGGTGGACACGGTCTGGCACTTCCTGTTCAGCGACGAGCGGCGCGAGAACTTCTTCCCCGTCTTCCCCCAGGTGGACCGCATTCACCGGCACAGGAACCGCGGTTCCTGGAGCATGCACATGCAATGGGTGGAAGACGAGGTGGTCGAGATCGACCGCATCGTTGATATCGGCCACGAATTCCTCGTCTACAGCCAGTTCATCATCGATGCGCGGGTCTACGACCAGGTGCGCAAGGACAAGCAGACTGCCCTTGAAGGCGTCAATCTGCGCCGTGAGCTGAACCTGACGGTCCAGCGCATGACGTATGACATCCGCATCGAGCCGCTGCCGCGCGACATCTGCTCGAAGATCGGAGTGGAAGCCAAGACCATCGGCATGGTGGTGGAAATCTTCAGCTCGGCGAGCCCGGCGAATTACGGCTCGTTCCAGCGCATCTTCGTGCCGCGCACCCAGTTCTTCATGCGCATCGACAGCCAGGCGCCCCGGTCCGCGTGACACGCGCCAGTCTCGCCCCTCACTGATCTCCCTCGCTGTCCTTGAAGTCGGTCTCGCCCTTCTTCCAGTATCCGGACATGACGAGCCGACTGGGCGGGAAGGCGCGGTCGAGCCGGAAGTGGCGGCGCACATTTCGCGCGACCGAGGCTTCGGCGGCGAACCACACCGCGCCCGAGTCCTGCGGCACCTCCGCCCGCGTGATGGTGTCGGCGAGGGTTGAGAACGGGCCGGCATCGTCGTTGCCGCGCGGAAGCCAGGTGATCTCCACATCGGCCTTCGAGTGGATGATCTGCGCATCGGCGCCCTCGGGAATTTCCACGAAGGCATCGACGGAAAGCCCGGCCGGCAGGGTTTCGAGGATGGCGCCGATGGCGGGAAGCGCCGTCTCGTCGCCACCGATCAGCAGATGCGAGACGTCCGGATCCAGCCGGAAGCCGCCGCGCGGGCCGGCGATCTGGACCACATCGCCGGGCGCCGCGTTCTGCGCCCAGGTGGAGCAGGGGCCGTCCCCGTGCAGGACGAAATCGATGTCCATCTCGCACAGCGTCTCGCGGAAATGGCGGATGGTGTAGGCGCGCCCGTTGGGCTTCCCGCCGTCGGCCGTCGGCACGAAGACCTTGACCCATTGGGCCGGGCGGCGGACGGGAAAGTCCATCAGCGCCGTCGAGGCGAGGGTGATGCGCCGCATATGCGGGCTCACCTCGGTGACCTTGCGGACCTCGGCGATCCTCAGGCGGCGTTCGGGCGGCACCGGGCGTTCGGCGCCCGTGAGGGGGGTGTTGTTCTGTTTCATCGGAAGGGTCCTTGGCCGCCGGGTCAGGCGCGACGCCGGCGCAGCGTGGTGAGGGAGAGGAGGAAGGCAGCAGCCGCCATGGACGCCGCGATGCGGAAGGCGAAGCGCATGGCCTCCGTCACGAGGTCCGGGGTGGCGGTGGCCGTATCGCCGGCAACGCTGGCGAAGAGCGCGCCCATGAGGGAGGCGCCGGTGATGAGGCCGAGATTGCGGGCCAGGGCCAGCAGGCCGGAAACGAGGCCGCGCTGTTCGGGGCGCGCATCGGTCATGACGGCGGTGTTGTTCGGCGTCTGGAAGAAGGCGAGGCCGACGCTGATGAACAGGATGGCGACGATGTAGATGGCGACACCGCCGTCGCGCGACACCCAGGACATGGCGAACGCCCCGACGGTGAACAGCGCCAGCCCTATTACCATGGCAAGCCGTGCGCCGATGCGATCGGCAAGGGTGCCGGCCGGCACGCCCATGATGGCTGCGGCGAGGGGGCCGACCGTCATCACCAGCCCGACCATGCGGGTGTCGAGGCCGAGGGCCTTCGAGAGGAAGAACGGCCCCAGCACCAGGGTCGCCATCATCACCGCATAGACCAGCACGCTCATGACCATGCTGGTGGAGAGCAGCACGTTGCCGAACATGGAAAGCTTCAGCAGCGGGGCGCGCGCCTTCACCTGCACCGCGAGGAACAGGGCAAGACCGACGAGCGCGCCGAGCCCGAGCTGCAGCACGAGCGGTGCATCGAAGCCCTGCTTGCCGGCGAAGGTCATGGCCAGCGCGTAGGCGCCGAGCGTCAAAGCGAGGAGGATCGTGCCCAGCCAGTCGAACCGCGCCGCGGGGACGGGATGCTTCGGCGCATCCACGGCATTGGGCAGATAGCGCGAGACCAGAAGGAAGGCCAGAAGCCCGAACGGCAGGTTGACCCAGAACACCGCCTGCCAGCCGAAGGCGGCCAGCGCCAGCGAGCCGAGCGAGGGCCCAAGCGCGATGCCGAAGGACACCATGGTGGAGAGCACGCCCATGGCGAAGCCGGTGCGCTCCTTGGGAAACACCTCGCCAACGAAGGCGAAGGAGAGCGCCATCAGGATGGCGCCGCCAAGCCCCTGGCCGGCGCGACCGGCGATCAGCAGCGGCAGGCTGGTGGAGAGGGCGCACAGCACCGAGGCAGCCATGAAGACGGCGAGCCCCCACAGATAGAGCCGCTTCTTGCCGAGCTGGTCACCGAAACGGCCCACGCCGACGATGAGGGCGGTGACGACGAGCAGATAGCTCACCACCACCCATTGGACGGCCGCGAAGTCCACACCGAGGCTTTTGACCAAGGTGGGCAGGGCGACGTTGATGATGTTGGTGCCGAGCTGCGACAGCAGGATGGCAAGGGAAAGCCCGGTCAGCACCATGCCGGAATGGATGGGCCGGTGCGCGGCCGCGGCGTGCGGCTGGGCGGTGGGGGAAGAGGTTTGTCGTGTCATGTGGGGTCCTGTCGAAAGCAGCGCGCAGGCGCGTTGAACTGGTCTTTCGATAGGGGCGGGCCTTGTTTGCATACAGTGCAATGTCGCTATTATATGATTGCATCAGATGCACTGATGCGGAGGCGCTCCCTTGCCTGCCAAACCGACGCGACGCCAAGTGTCGCGCCATATGCCGCCGCTCGACATGAACCTGCTGGTGACGCTCGACGCGCTCCTCTCGGAAGGCAGCGTCGTGGGGGCGGCCCAGCGGTTGAACCTTTCCGCGCCGGCTATGAGCCGCCAGCTCGCGCGCATCCGTCACCTCCTGGGCGATCCGGTGCTGGTTCGCGCGGGGCGGGGGCTCGTGCCGACCCCGCGTGCCGAGGCCCTGCGCGAACGGCTGCGCGGCCTCGTGGCCGAGGCCGAGGCGCTGGTGCGCGGCGACGAGATCGATCTGCTGCGGTTGGAGCGCACCTTCGTCATCCGCGCCAATGACGGGTTTGTCGGCACCTTCGGTGCGGCGCTGGCGTCATTGGCCGCGCAGGAGGCGCCCTTGGTCCGGCTACGCTTCGCCCATCAGGACCAGGAGGATGTGGAGGCCCTGCGCGAGGGGCGGATCGACGCCGATGTGGGCGTCATCGGCGCCATGGGGCCGGAGATCCGCTTGCAGGCGCTGTTCCACGATCGTTTCGTCGGGGTCGTGCGCCCCGGCCATCCGCTCGCCGGGGAGGTGACGCCGGAGCGGTTCGCGGCCTTTCCCCATGTCTCCGTCTCGCGCCGGGGGCGTTTCTCGGGGCCCATCGACTTGGCGCTGGCGGCGCTGGGACTGAAGCGCTTCGTGGCCATCGCGGTGGCGAACTTCAACGATGCGCTGGCCATCGTGCGCACCTCGGACCATGTCGCCGCGGTGCCGGCCCGGCTGACGGAGCCGGCGCGTGCCGGCCTCCACAGCTTCGACCTGCCGGTGAAGACCGATGCGCTCGCCGTGTCCCTTGCCTGGCATCCCCGCTTCGATGCCGATCCCGCGCACCGATGGCTGCGCGCGGCGCTGCGGGCGGCGTGTTCGTTCCGCGCCCCGGGATGACGCAGGCGGAGTGCCGGCCGCCCCTATGACGGCTCCCGGGCGAGAGCCGGAATTCCGGCCGGCGCCGTGGCCGAACGGCGGATCACCAGCTCGATGGGCAGCTCCACGCGCTGCGGCTGCGCTTCGCCGCGGAGGCGAGCCAGCAGATGGCGCGCCACCGTGCGTCCGAGCTCGGTGGTGGGCAGATGAACCGTGGTCAAAGGCGGGGCGAGGTGGGCGGCGATTTCCAGATTGTCGATGCCCACGACCGACAGCGCGCCGGGCACGGCGATGCCGCTCGCCTGGGCCTCGAACAATGCACCCGCCGCGAGAAGATCGTTGCCGCAGACCACGGCCGTCGGCGGCGTCGCCCGCGCCATCAGCTCGGCCAGCCCCGCTCGGCCGCCGGCGAGGGTAAAGGGGGCCTCCACCACGCAGGACGAGGGCAGCTCGATCCCGCGCGCGGCGAGGGCGGCACGGACCCCGGCGACGCGGGAGCGGGCGCGGTCGTTGGCGTGGGTGAAGCCGGAGATCATCCCGAACCGGCGGTGGCCGAGATCGAGCAGGTGATCGGCGATGAGCCACCCCGCCTTCTCGTTGTCGAAGCCGATGGCGGGCAAACGCGCGTCGAACGACCAGGACAGCACCACCGGAACGGACGCCGTGGTGAGCAGCGCCCATGTCTCCTCCAGATGGTCCGCGCCCACCACCATCAGCGCATCGACGCCGCGCGCCAGCATCGCCCGCACCGCTGCCGCCTCCTGCGCCGGGGCATAATCGTGGGCGGCGACGAGGAGCTGATAGCCGTTGCCCGCAAGCTCGGTCTGCATGGCCTGGATGGCGCGGGCGAAGATGGCGTGATCGAGGGTGGGCACCACCGCGCCGATGGTCAGCGTCTTGCCCGAGGCGAGGGCGCGGGCCGCGCCGCCCGGCACATAGTTTAGCCGCGCGATGGCGTCGCTCACGCGCGCCAGGGTTTCCTCCTGCACCAGGTCCGGGCGCGAGAGGGCGCGCGAGACCGTGGCCGTGGAGACCCCGGCCATCTGAGCCACATCCTGAAGCGTCGCCCGCGCCTTGCGATTCATGCTCGTCATCATGCCAGCAGGCGGCCGGAATGAACAGGGATGAATGCGCTTGCAGCCTTGTGCCAGCAAGGTAATTACCGCAGTGCAGCAGTGAAAATAGAGATCTCCGGCGGATGGCCGCTTGACACTCGGAGGCTCGATGATAGCTTTCATGTAAGCGCTTGCATTAACCGCCGACGAAGCGGAGACGCAGCGTGCCGATGCTCCCGCAGATGGAGCACGCAATGACGGGAGGAGACGAATGCCGCTCGGGCGCAGGTCCGCCATCGGCGTGACGACGCTCGGCTTGCTGGTGCTCGCGTGGTTCATGGCCACCGGCGCCAACGGGCTGATCTCACCGGGACGTTTCCCGACGCCGGCCGATACGTGGACCGCCGGCCTCCAGGCCATGGTGCGGGGCTACGGCGACGCGACGCTTGTGGTGCATGTGCTGCAATCGCTGAAGCTGGTGGCGCTGGGCTTCGTGGTGTCGGTGGCGGTGGGGGTGCCCCTCGGCCTGCTGATGGGCACCAGCGCGACGGCCGAGGCGGTGCTGAACCCGGTGTTCATGCTGCTGCGTCCCATTCCGCCGCTGGCCTGGATCCCGCTCGCCATCCTGTGGTTCGGGCTCGGGGACACGGCCAAGATCATGGTCATCTTCTTCGCCGCCTTCGTCCCTTCGGTCATCAACACCCAGGCCGGCGTGCGCACCATCGAGCGCCCCCTCATCGAGGCGGCGCGCATGCTCGGCACGCCACACGGCCGCTTCATACGCGAGGTGGTGGTGCCCGGCGCGGCGCCGATGATCTTCACCGGCCTGCGCCTGTCCCTGCAGGCGAGCTGGACCACCCTGGTGGCAGCCGAACTCGTGGGCGCCCTCGCTGGGCTCGGGCACCTGCTCAACCTCGCGCAGCAGGACCTTTATCCCGGCATGATCCTCGTGGGCATGATCTGCGTCGCCATCTTCGGCGCGCTCACCACCGCTCTGCTGGGGCTTGTCGAGCGCCGCACCCTGACCTGGGTCCGCATCAAGGGAGACACGGCATGACCGGCGCGCTGGACCCTGCCCGGCGCATGGTGCTGGGCCTCGCCGGTCTCGTCGGCTTCTTCGGCCTGTGGGCGCTGGTCGCGGCGAGCGGGCTTGTGGGCAAGGCCTTCCTTCCCGGCCCGCTGGAGGTGGCCGAGCGGCTGGTGACGTTGCTCCATACCTCGTTCGCGGGGGGCACGCTGCCGCAGCATCTCGCCTCCAGCCTCCAGCGCTTTTCCGCCGGCTACCTGCTGGCGGCGGCGGTGGGCGTGCCGCTGGGCCTGCTCATGGGGCGCTTCCGGCTGCTCGACGACATCGTCTCGCCGCTGTTCGACGCCCTGCGCTTCATCGCGCCCATCGCGTGGGTGCCGTTCGCCGCCTTGTGGTTCGGCACCGGCTTCGGCGGCCCCGTCCTCATCATCTTCTCCGGCGCCTTTCCGCCCTGCCTGCTCAACGCCTATCGCGGCGCCCGCCAGGTGGAGCCGCGCTACATCGAGGCGGCCGAGATGCTGGGCACGCCGACCCATCGCCTGATCCTGGAAGTGCTGCTGCCGGCCGCCACCCCCTCCATCGTGGCTGGCCTCAGGATCGGCGCCGGTCTCGGCTGGCAGTCGCTGGTGGGGGCCGAGCTGATCGTAGCCTCCACCGGCGTCGGCTACATGATGGTGCAGGCCCAGAGCGGCGTCGCCACCGCAACGGTGATGGTCGGCATGGCGGCCATCGGCCTCGTCGGCGTCCTCATCGACATCGCCCTTCGTGCCCTCGAGGCGCGCATCCACAACCGCCTCGAGCGAGCCTGAGAGGACAAGATGAGCTCCATCCGCTTCGATGCCGTGAGCAAGAGTTTCGGCGCCGGCCAGGTGAAGGCGCTGGACGACGTGGACCTTGCCATCGCCGACAAGGAATTCCTTGCCATCGTCGGCCCCTCCGGCTGCGGCAAGACCACCTGCCTGAGGCTCGCCGCGGGCTTCGAGTTTCCCACCTCCGGCCGCGTGCTGGTGGGCAATGCCGAGGTGCGCGAGCCGGGGCCGGACCGGGCGGTGGTGTTCCAGCAGTTCGCCCTCTTTCCGTGGAAGACGGTGGTCGAGAATATCGAGCTGGGCCTGCGCAACCGGAACATGCCGCGCGAGGAGCGGCGCATCCGCGTCATGGAGGCGGTCGAGCTGATTGGCCTCAATGGCTATGAGGGCGCCTATCCGCACCAGCTCTCGGGCGGGATGCAGCAGCGCGTGGCCATCGCCCGCGCCTATGTGCTCGATCCCCAGGTGCTGCTGATGGACGAGCCCTTCGGCGCCCTCGACGCCCAGACCCGCGTGGTGATGCAGGAAGAGCTGGTGCGCCTCGCCCGGCGCAATCCGCGCACGGTGCTGTTCATCACCCATGGCGTGGAAGAGGCGGTCTATCTCGCCGATCGCGTGGCGATCATGACCCGCCGCCCCGGCCGCCTGAAGGAGATCGTGGACGTGAAGTCGATCCGCGAGGCGGAGGGCTGGGAGCGCTACAGCCGCATCGAGGACGTGATGGACCTCGAATCCTTCGTCCACCTGCGCACCCACATCTGGCGATCGCTCCGCGAGGAAAAGACCGGCGCCGCGCACTGACGGCGTCGAAAAAGGGAGCAGGGCGCCCCGGCGCGCGCTCCAGAACAGGCCGGACCACCGGCAGCACCAGGGAGAGACACGCATGACCAAGGTCAAGGACACGCCGTTCAAACGCCCCGCGCGCAGGCACGCCTTCCTCGCGGCGGCGCTCGCCGCTTTCTCGGCCACCCTGGTCGCGCCGGCCGCACCGGCACGGGCCGAGGGGCTGACCAAGATCAGCATCTCCTACCAGCCCTCGCTCTACTGGGCGCTGCCCTTCTACATCGCCGCCGAGAAGGGCTGGTGGAAGGAGGTGGGGCTCGACGCGACCTTCGTCACCTTCCCCGCGGGCGCGCCGCAGGTGGCGGCGGCGCAGGCGGGATCATGGGACGTGGGCGGCACCGGATCGGTTCCGGCGGTGCTGGGCGCCGCGCGCTTCGGCCTCGTCACGGTGGGCATCACCAACGACGAATCCAAGACCAACGCGCTGATGACCCGCGCCGACAAGGTCGCCGCGCTGCAGAAGGATCCGTCTGCCCTGAAGGGTCAGAAGCTGCTGCTCACCACCAATTCCACGGCGGACTATGCGGCGCGCAACTGCCTCGCCAAATGGGGGCTGAAATCCTCCGACATGCAGTTCGTCAATCTCGGCCAGGCGCAGATCATCTCCGCCGCCATGGCCAACAATTCCGACGTCGTCGGGGTGTGGGCGCCCTACACCTACACGCTGGAGGAAAAGGCCGGCGCCAAGGTGCTGTGCTCGGGTGCGGATGCCGGCGCCATCGTGCCCGGCGCGCTGGTGGTGCGTCCCGCCTTCGCCAAGGAGCACCCGGACCTCGTGGCCAAGGTGGCGGCCGTGTATCTGCGCGCCTGGGGCTGGGCCAAGGCGCATCCGAAGGAGGCGCACGCCATGACCAAGGCCTTCTATGCCGTCGGCGGCGTCGAGGCCTCGGATTCCGCCATCGACCAGGAATTCGCCCTGCGGCCCACCTTCGCGCTCACCGAACAGCTCCGCCTCATGGATCGCGCCAAGGGACCGTCCGCCCTCGACGGCTGGCTCGGCCGGATCGGCGCCTTCATGGCGGAAGTCGGCACCATTCCCGCAGCGCCGGAGGCGAAGTCCTACGTGGACGACAGCTTCATGCGGATGGTCGCCGCCGACCCGAAGCTCAAGGCCTTCGCCACCGAATTCGACACGACCAACTAGAGCCCGGACGGCAGGACGTCTCCTCCCCGGCGCCATGGAGCATTGAAATGGCCATCGAATACCTGAAGCGCGCGAGCAAGACCCCCGAGACCGAGACGGGAACGGCCCGCGAGGTCGTCACCGCCATGCTGGGCGAGATCGAGCGCCGGGGCGAGGAGGCGGTCCGCGACTATGCCCTGAAGCTGGACAAGTGGGACGGCCCCATCCTCGTCACCCGCGAGGAGATGGAGCGCCGCGCCCGCGAGGTGCCGGATCAGGTGCGCCGCGACATCGCCTTCGCCGCCGATCAGGTACGCCGCTTCGCCGATGCCCAGCGCGAGAGCGTGAAGGACTTCTCGGTGGAGCTTCTGCCCGGCCTCACCGCGGGGCAGAAGCTGGTGCCCTGCAATGTCGCCGGCTGCTACGTGCCGACCGGGCGCTACGCCCACATCGCGTCCGCCTACATGTCCGTCGCCACGGCGAAGGCGGCGGGCGTCGGCACCGTGGTCGCCTGCTCCACGCCCTACCGGGGCGGCGGCATCCATCCTTATGTGCTGTATGCCATGATGGTGGCCGGCGCGGATGTGGTGATGACGCTCGGCGGGGTGCAGGCCATCGCCGCCATGGCCTACGGCCTGTTCACCGGCAAGCCGGCGGACATCATCGTTGGCCCCGGCAACAAGTTCGTCGCCGAGGCCAAGCGCATGCTGTTCGGCAAGGTGGGTATCGACGTGTTCGCCGGCCCCTCCGAGGTGGCGGTGATCGCCGACGAGACCGCCGATCCCCTGATGGTGGCGGTGGATCTCGTGGGCCAGGCCGAGCACGGCCACGAGAGCCCCGCATGGCTCTTCACCTCGTCCCGCGCGCTGGCGGATGAGGTGATGCGCGCCGTGCCCGGCCTCATCGCCGATTTGCCGCCCACCGCGCGCGATGCGGCGGCCGCCGCCTGGCGCGATTATGGCGAGGTGATCGTCTGCGACACCCGCGAGGAACTGGTGGAGGTGTCCGACCGCTACGCCTCCGAGCATCTGGAGGTCCATGCCGCCGACCTCGGCTGGTGGCGCGAGGCCCTGACGAATTACGGCTCGCTCTTCCTCGGCGAGGAGACCACGGTGGCGTTTGGCGACAAGACATCCGGCCCCAACCACATCCTGCCCACCAAGTTCGCGGCCCGCTATTCGGCCGGGCTGTCGGTGCACAAATTTCTCAAGCCGCTCACCTGGCAACAGATGAGCCGGGACGCCTGCAAGACCATCGCCCAGGTCACGGCCCGCATCTCGCGGCTGGAAGGCATGGAGGCGCACGCGCGCACCGGGGATTACCGTCTCGCCAAATACTTCCCCGGGCACAATTTCGACATGGGCGTGCCGGTGGACGCCTGAGCCATGTTCAATCTGTCTTCCCTGTTCGGCCTTTCCGGCCGCACCGCTTTGGTGACGGGCGGAAGCTCCGGCATCGGCCTCGCCATCGCCGCGGGGCTGGGGCAGGCGGGGGCTAGCGTTGTCCTCGCCGCCCGCCGCGCGGCGGAGCTGGACGCCGCCTGCGCCGATCTCGCCCGCAACGGCATCGCCGCCCGCGCCATCGTCGCCGACCTTGCGGCTGATGACGGGGCCGAGCTTCTGGCCGAAGCGGCCGGCGATGGCATCGACATCCTCGTCAATGCCGCCGGAATGAACCTGCGCCAGCCGTTCGGCGCGGTGACGCGGGAGGCCTTCGACCTGCACATGGCCGTGCATGTGCGCGCGCCGTTCATGCTGGTGCAGAAGCTCGCGCCGGCCATGGCGGGGCGGGGGTGGGGGCGCGTGCTCAATATCGCCTCGCTGCAATCCTTCCGCGCCTTTCCCAATTCCGCGCCCTATGGCGCGGCGAAGGGCGCCGTCGCCCAGCTCACGCGGGCCATGGCGGAGGAATGGTCTCGCCATGGTATTACCGCCAACGCCATCGCCCCGGGCTTCTTCCCCACCGCGCTCACGCAGGCGGTGTTCGAGGACGAGGCGCGCGCCGCCCACAATGCGGCTCAGACCGCCATCGGCCGCAACGGGCGGCTGGAGGATCTGGTGGGCCCCGCCGTGTTCCTCGCCTCCGACGCCGGGGCCTATGTCACCGGTCAGGTGCTGGCGGTGGACGGCGGGTTCACCGCCAAGTAGCGCGCCGCAAGATGAAAGCCCCATAAATGAAAGCCCTGGTCTATACCGGCCCCCACCGGCTGGAATTCCGCAGCGAGCCCGAGCCCCTGCCGGCCAATGACGAAGTGCTTGTGCGGGTCGAGGCGGTCGGCATCTGCGGATCCGACATGCACGCCTATCACGGCCATGACGCGCGGCGTCCGGCGCCGCTTGTGCTGGGGCACGAGGCTGCGGGGCGCGTCGCCTCCGGGCCACGGGCGGGACAGCGCGTCACCGTCAATCCGCTGGTCACCTGCGGCACCTGCCCGGCCTGCGAGGCGGGGCGCGCGCATCTGTGTCCCGACCGGCAGATCCTCTCCATGCCGCCGCGCCCCGGTGCGTTCGCCGAGCTGGTGCGGGTGCCAGAGCGCAATCTGGTGCCCATCCCCGACGACTTCCCCATCGCCCATTCCGCGCTCGCCGAGCCGGTGGCGGTGAGCTACCACGCGGTGAACCAGGGGGCGCGCCTTCTGGGCTTACCCCTTCCCGCCGCCCGCTGCCTCGTGCTCGGGGGCGGGGCCATCGGGCTTGCGGCGGCTTTGGTGCTGGCCATGCAGGGCGCGGCGGAGATCTTCGTCGCCGAGCCCAATGCGGCCCGGCGGGACACGGTGGAGCGCGCCGGCCCGTTCCGCAGCTACGCGCCGGGGGAAAGTGGGGAGCCGAAGGACGGCAGCATCGATCTCGTTGTTGATGCGGTGGGCGCAGTTGCGACCCGCGCCGCGGCCTGCCGGCTTGTGCGGCCGGGGGGCGTCATCGTCCATGCCGGACTTCTGCCCGGCACGGAAGGGCTCGATATCCGCCGCATCACGCTTCAGGAGATCATCGTCTCCGGCACCTATTGCTACACCCCCGCCGACTTCCGGGCGACGGTGGACGCGCTCGCCTCGGGGCGCCTCGGCGGGCTCGGCTGGATCGAGGAGCGCGGATTCGCGGAGGCCATTTCCGCCTTCGCCGACATCGATGCCGGCCGCACCGGCGCGGCGAAGATCGTCCTGCGGCTCTGATCGACTGCGCGCCCCGGCCAGTCCGGGGCGCTTTCCTCATCCCTCGATCCTGTCCCCGCCTGCTGCTCCGGCGCAGGCGCCCGCTCCGCGCGGCCAGACGCGCCTTTCATTCGAAAAACCAGAAAGAACGCCGGCGCCCGACGGGCCGCTTGACAGGGTTTTGTTCGAAGTTTTATGTACTATATCTTATATAAGACTTGGCCGACACGAGCCGGCCAAGACGGCAACGAGGAGGCAAGCGTGAGTGCGCCGCAACTGTTGGTTCACGAGAAGAAGGACACCGTGGGTGTCGTCGTGGTGGAGGGCCTGAAGGCCGGCACCGACATGCTGTGCGTGGTGACGCACGACAATTCGGCGTTCCACCTCACCTCCAAGATGGACGTGCCCATCGGCCACAAGGTCGCCCTCGCGGACATCAAGGCCGGGGACACCATCTGGAAGTACGGCCAGGACATCGGCATCGCCAAGGCCGACATCGCCAAGGGCGAGCACGTCCACGTCCACAATGCCAAGACCAAGCGCTGGTGAGGGAAGAAATGTCCAACATCGCCATGTTCCACGCCCAGACCGCGCCCAACCCCTTCCGCGGCGGCGCGCCCGACCAGCTCATCACCAAGGCGACCCCCACGGCGCTCGCCTCGGCCGACTATGCCAACGCCACCGTCCGCGGCTGGCGCCGCGAGAATGGCCGGGTGGGCGTGCGCAACCACGTCGTCATCCTGCCCCTCGACGACCTCTCCAACGCCGCCTGCGAGGCCGTGGCCGCCCATGTGAAGGGCACCATGGCGCTGCCCCACGCCTATGGCCGTCTGCAGTTCGGCGAGGATCTGGAAATCCACTTCCGCACCCTCATCGGCATCGGCTCCAATCCGAACGTCGCCGCGGTGGTGGTGATCGGCATCGAGGACCAGTGGACCAACCGGGTGGTCGAGGGCATCGCCAAGACCGGCAAGCCGGTGGTGGGCTTCGGCATCGAGCTGAACGGCGACATCGCCACCGTGGCCAAGGCCTCCTACGAGGCCAAGCGCTTCGTGCAGTGGGCCAACGAGCTGCCGCAGGAGGACTGCCCCCTCTCCGACCTGTGGATCTCCACCAAATGTGGTGAGAGCGACACCACCACGGGCCTATCCTCCTGCCCCACCGTGGGCAACATGTATGACAAGCTGATCCCGCACGGCATCTACGGCGTGTTCGGCGAGACCTCGGAAATCACCGGTGCCGAGCACCTGTGCAAGGAGCGCGCGGCCACCCCGGAAGTGGCCGAGAAGTGGTTCAAGATGTGGAAGTCGTACCAGGACGACGTGATCGAGGCTCACAAGACCGACGATCTCTCGGACAGCCAGCCCACCAAGGGCAACATCGCCGGCGGCCTCACCACCATCGAGGAGAAGGCGCTGGGCAATCTGGAGAAGATCGGCCGCGAGTGCCGCTACATCGACGCCCTCGAGCCCGCCGAGGCTCCGGCCAAGGGCCCCGGCCTCTATTACATGGACACCTCCTCCGCGGCGGCCGAATGCGTGACGCTGATGGCGGCGGCGGGCTACGTGATCCACACCTTCCCCACCGGGCAGGGCAACGTGATCGGCAACCCCATCGTCCCGGTCATCAAGATCTCGGGCAACCCGCGCACCATCCGCACCATGGGCGAGCATATCGACGTGGACGTGTCGGGCGTGCTGCGGCGGGAGATGACCATTCCGGAGGCCGGCGACGCGCTCATCGACATGATCGTGCGCACCGCCAACGGGCGCCTCACGGCGGCCGAATCCCTCGGCCACCGCGAGTTCGTGATGACCAAGCTCTACCGCAGCGCGTGAGGGCAGGGCGGCCGGGAGCGGCCGCCTTCTCCCCGCACGAAAAAGGGCCGCCGGCAGGATATGCTGGCGGCCCTTTTCTGTTTCCCGTCTCAGGCGGCGGAGCGGCGCTGGAGGTCTTCCAGCAGGTCGGCGGGGATGGTGATGCCCTCGGCCTCGCTCACGGCCCGCGCCTTCAGCCGCCGCTCGCCGGGCAGGCGCGTGCCCTCCTGCCCCAGGATGGCGCCGAGCAGCAGCTCCAGCCGCACGAGATAGTCCGGCCCGCCCAGCCGCACCGGGTCCATCACCAGGAACAGGTGACCGATGGCGGGGGAGGGGCCTTCGGCAGTGAAGAAGGACGCCGCCTCGAAGCCGAACTGGCCGCCGGTCAGCGCCGCGGCGAGGATCTCCACCATCAGCACCAGCGCCGCCCCCTTGGCATCGCCGATGGGCAGCATGGTGCCGGCCAAAGCGGCCTTGGGATCGGTGGTGGGGGTGCCCTGCGCATCCAGCGCCCAGTCGCCGGGAATGGGATTGCCGCGCTGGGCGGCGACCATGATCTTGCCGCGCGCCACCTTGCTCAGGGAGGCGTCGATGACGAGGGGCGCGGCATCCTTGCGCGGGGTGGCAAACGCGATGGGATTGGTGCCGAACACTCCGGCCTGCCCGCCCCACGGCGCGATGGCCTGCGGCGAGTTGGAGAAGGCGAGGGCGGCCAGCCCCCGCTCCGCCATCTGCTCCACATGATGACCCATGACGCCCGCATGGTGCGAGGCGAAGACGGAAACCGCGACAATGCCGCTCTCGGCGACGCGGCCTGCGGCGGCATCGAGGCCGGCGGCGATGGCGGGAAAGGCGAGGCCCTCGCGCGCATCCACCCGCAGAGTGGAGACGGAGGTCCATTCGAGCGCCGGCTCCGCCTGTCCCTTCACCTTGCCGGAGCGGATCTGGTCCGCATAGGCCGGCAGGCGGGAGAGGCCGTGGCTGGCGATGCCGTCCGCGTCCGCCGCAACCAAAGCCTCGGCGGTCGCATCCGCCGCCGTGCGGCCGGCGCCGGCCGCGATCAGCACGGAGCGGGCGAGGGCGCGTGCCGCGTGGAGGGAAAGTTGCTCGCTCATGCCGCCTTCTCCTGAAGCACCTGCGCCACCGCGACGGCCACCGCCTCGCTGACACGCACGTTGGATTCCACGGTGACGCCCGCAATGTGCGGGGTGAGGATGAGGTTCGGCACCCCCTCGAGCGGGCCGCCGCCGGGCAGAGGCTCCGTCTCGAACACGTCCAGCATGGCGCCGGCAAGCCGGCCCGCCTTCAGCGCCTCGGCCAAAGCCGCCTCGTCCACCACGCCGCCGCGCGCGGCGTTGATGAGCACCGCATCCGGCCGCATGCAAGCGAGGGCGTCGGCGCCGATGAGCCCGCGCGTTTTGGCCGTCAGCGGCACATGGAGGCTCACCGCGTCGGCGTTCCGCAGCACCGCGTCGAGCGAGGCCGGGCGCGCGCCGTTGGCGGCGAAGGCGGGATTGCCGGCGTCGAGAAAAGGATCGTGGGCGATCACCTCCATGCCCAGCGCCACGGCGCGCCGCGCCGTCTCCCGCGCGATGGCGCCGAAGCCGACGAGGCCGAGGATGCGGCCGGACGTTTCCCGCCCCATGAGGCGCGTGCGCGGCCAGCCGCCGCCCGCCACCTCTGCGGAGGCGTGGTAGGCGCCGCGCAGCAGCATCATCACACCGCAGATGACATATTCGGCCACCGCCAGGTCGTTGGCGCCGGTGGCCGGGCGCACGGCGATGCCGCGGGCGCGGCAGGCCTCCACGTCGATATTGTCGAGGCCGACCCCGAGCCGCCCCACCACTTCCAGCCCGGGCGCCGCCGCGAGCAGCGCGCCGCGCACCTGCGTCCGGTTGCGGACGATGAGGGCGCGCGCGTCCTTGAGGAGGCCGTGGAGGGCATCGGGCTGGTCCACCAGCGCCGGATCATAATGGACCTCGTGACGGTCGCGCAGCGCGGCGAGCGCCGCCTCGTCCATGAACTCGGTGACGACGATGTCGGGCATGGGCGTTTCCGGTTGTCGTTTTCGGATATTGTCGTTCTGGGCGCGGAACGAGGGCATTGCATGCGCTTCTATTCCGTTATCATATATAAGATATGAGACTGACGGGCGTTGCAAGCTCTACGGGGGGAGATGCAAGCCGGGCCAGCCGCACCTATAAGCGTCGGAGAAAGACGCGCCGGACCAGGGGGCGAGAGGATCGTGAGCAAGCCAAACATCGCCGCCGGGGCCGAGCCCCGCAGGGCGCAGGAGAGAAGCCCGGCCGGCGCCGCCCATCGCGGCGAGGGCGAAGGACTCGAATCCAAGCCGCTCTACCGGCAGGTCCGCGAAACCCTGATCCGCCGCATGGTGGACGGCGTGTGGGCCCCGGGAGAGCCTCTGCCCAGTGAGATCCAGCTCGCCGCTGAACTCGGTGTCAGCCAGGGCACGGTGCGCAAGGCGCTGGACGAGATGGCGGCCGAGAACATCGTGGTGCGCCGGCAGGGCCGGGGCACCTTCGTCGCGCGCCACGACGAGGAGCGCATCCTGTTCCAGTTCTTCAAGCTGGTGGGGGATGACGGCGAGCGCCACTTTCCTGAAAGCCGGGTGCTAGGCATCGAGCGGGCGAAGGGAAGCGCCGCCGAATGCGCCGCCCTCGCCTTACCGCGCAACGGGCGCGTCCTGCGCATCCGCCGCCTGCGCACGTTCGATGGCGCGCCGCTCATCATCGAAAGCCTGATCTTGCCCGACCAGATGTTCCCGGGCCTCGCCGACGCGCCCGTGCCGAACAATCTCTATGGCCTCTACGCGCAGCGCTACGGCATCACCGTGGCGCGGGCGCGGGAGCAGCTGAAGGCCGTCGGCGCGGATGCCGACACTGCGGCCATGCTGCATGTGGAGCCCGGCGCGCCGGTGCTGCTCATCGACCGCCTCGCCTATTCGCTCGACGGCACGCCGGTGGAGTGGCGCGTCAGCTTCTGCCTCACGGCCGGTTTCCACTATCTCTCCGACCTGACCTGATTTCTCCTAAGCCGTTGAGAAAAGTTCATCTTTCGGCGCGAAGCGGCCGCCGAAGTGGTGCGAAAAAACTTATGTCTTATATATGATAGTAGATGACCTTTACAGGCCTACCAGCCTTGTCTATCGTCATCACACCTGAGGCGGCGCGACAGGAGTCCGCAGCCCGCAGGAAAAGCCGAAGAACGGCGGGGCGGATGCGCCATTTCGCGCGCCCCGACCGCGGGATCCCAACAGACACGACAAGGCCTGCCGCCCCGCCAAGGGTGGTCCGGCACCATGAAGACCGGGAGCAGAAACGACGCCTCGCCAGAACGGCCAATAAAGGTCGCGGCGACAGGTCCCAAGGGAGGGATGCATGGGTTCGCAGAAACCTCTTCTGGAGGTGAGTGGCGTAACGCTGCAGTACAAGACGCCGAATCTACTCGTCACCGCCACCTACCGGGTGGATTTCAACGTTCTCGAGGGCGACCGCTTCATCCTGCTGGGACCGTCCGGCTGCGGGAAATCCACCCTGCAGAAGGCCGTCGGCGGCTACATCACGCCCACCGAGGGCGAGATGCGCCTCAAGGGGCAGGTGATCCGCGCCCCCGGGCCGGACCGCATGATGGTGTTCCAGGAATTCGACCAGCTCCTGCCCTGGAAGACCGTGCGCCAGAACGTGGCCTTCGCCCTCACCGCCGCCCGCAAGCTCAAGGGCAGGGAGGCGGACGAGCGGGCCATGCACTACATCGAGAAGGTCAACCTCACCAAGTTCGCGGACACCTATCCGCACATGCTCTCCGGCGGCATGAAGCAGCGCGTGGCCATCGCCCGCGGCATGGCCATGGAGCCCGACATCCTCTTGATGGACGAGCCCTTCGCCGCCCTCGATGCGCTGACGCGCCGGAAGATGCAGGACGAGCTTCTGCAATTGTGGGCGGACACCCGCTTCACCGTGCTGTTTGTCACCCATTCCATCGCCGAGGCCATCAAGATCGGCAACCGCATCCTCCTGCTCTCGCCCCATCCGGGCCGGGTGAAGGCCGAGCTCAACAGCACCACCGATCCCAAGGACGCCGCGCTCCTCGAGCAGCGCATCCAGCACATGCTGTTCGCCGACGAGGCGAAGGAGATCATCGATGCCTGAGATCGCCACCCTGAAGGTCATTCCCGCCACCGAGGCGCGTCCGGAAATCTTTCGCGAGGACACGCCCGCCGACGCCATGACGGTGGTGGAAAAGCCGCTTTCCACCTGGGAGCTGCTCTACAACTGGAGCTTTTTCCGCAAGCTCATCATCCTCGCCGCGCTGGCATTGGCGTGGGAGATCTACGGGCGCGTCCTCAACAACGATTTGCTCTTTCCCACCTTCAGCGCCACCGTCTCCGCCTTCTTCACCAACGTGATGAACGGCGTGCTGCCGGAGCGCGCGTGGGGGTCGCTGCGGGTGCTGCTGATGGGATACGCCATCGGCATCACGCTGGCGGCGGTGCTGACGGCACTCGCCATCGCCTCGCGCATCGGCACGGACTTCCTGGAGACCATGACCTCCATGTTCAATCCGCTGCCGGCCATCGCACTGCTGCCGCTGGCGCTGATCTGGTTCGGGCTCGGCACCGCCAGCCTGGTCTTCGTGCTGGTGCACTCGGTGACATGGGCCATCGCCCTCAACACCCACTCGGGCTTTCTCTCGGTGAGCCGGACGCTGAAGATGGTGGGCCGGAACTACGGGCTGAGGGGGCCGCGCTTCATCGCCACCATCCTCATCCCGGCGGCGTTTCCCTCCATCCTCACCGGGCTGAAGATCGGCTGGGCGTTTGCGTGGCGCACGCTGATCGCGGCGGAGCTGGTCTTCGGCGTGTCGTCCGGCTCCGGCGGCCTCGGCTGGTTCATCTTCGAGAACAAGAACATGCTGGACATCTCCAACGTGTTCGCCGGCCTCCTGACGGTGATCCTCATCGGCCTCGTGGTGGAAAACCTGATCTTCCAGACCATCGAGCGCCACACCATCCAGCGATGGGGCATGCAGGCCTGAGCGGCGCCGGGAGGCGCGAAGCTTGGACCGCCCTCACTCGAGGGCGGTCTTGTATTTGAGGTGGGCGGTGAAGCTCTCGCGATATTCCACGCGCCGTCCATCGAGCGCGTAGGCGACGCGTCGCACCTCCAGAACCGGGGCGCCCATCGCGATGCCCAGGTGCTGCGCCATGAGGGCGTCCGCCATCGCCAGGCCCACCTCGTCCATGGTGCGCATGATGGTGACGCCGCAGCGCTCCTGATAGAAGACGTACACCTCCTCCACGATATCCTCGCCGGTCTCCAGCCCCAGCGCGGCGAAGGTCTGCGCCGGCAGCGCCAGGCGTTCGTAGACCAGCGGCTGGTCCTTCTCACTGCGGATGCGGGTGAGCGCCAGCACCTTGCCATTGGGATCGAGATCGAGCTGCCGGCGCTCTTCGGCACTCGCCGCGCGAACGGTCTGGGTGAGGAGATGCGCCACCGGATCGAGCGGACGCCCATCCCCGTGCACGAAGCGCAGGAAGCGGAAGCGCGACTTGGCGCTGGAGTGGGGCACCACCCGCGTGCCGCGTCCGTGCTGACGCTCCAGAAGCCCGTGGATCACCAGTTCCTCGGTGGCCTTGCGGATGGTGCCGATGGACACGCCCAGCTCGCCGCAGAGCTGCTGCTCGCTCGGCAAATAGCCGCCGGGCTTCCAGACGCCATCGATGATGCGCTTCAGCAGCAGGTCGCGTGTCTGCTGGTAAAGCGGCCGTGCCTCGATGGCCGTGGCGCGGGCGTTTGTGGGGGCGATAGATTCCGATGTCATATATATGACCTAAGACTATTGACACCTGTCTTGCCGAGGGTACTCTGCCCCTGCCGACACTCAATCGGAAAATGGTCGCGCGCCGGAATCAAAACCCGAGCGGACATGTCCATCGGCCTTTGATCCCGGAAACGAAAACAAGACCGCACGCCCGCAGCGCGCGGCCAGGGCAGCCCTCGGCATGCCGGCTGCGAGGCGCCAGGGAGTCTGCCACCAGGGAGAACGCAATGGGTCTCTTCTTCAAACGCGCGGCCGTGTTCGCCGCCGCAGCGCTAGCCCTTGTTCCGCTGTCGCTCGCCGCAGGAGCGGCGCGCGCGGAAACCGGAACGGTCCGCCTCGCCAAGCAGTTCGGCATCTCCTATCTGCCGATGACGGTGATGGAGGAGTTGAACCTCATCGAGAAGCAGGCCAGCGCCAAGGGCTTTGCCCTGAAGACCGAATGGCTGCGCTTTACCGGCGGCTCGGGCATGAACGAAGCCCTCATCTCCGGCAATCTGGATATCGCCGCCGGCGGCGTCGGGCCGATGCTCACCATCTGGGCCCGCACCCGCGGCAATCTCAAGGTGAAAGGCATCGCGGCGCTGAACGCCATGCCGCTCTACCTCGTCTCGGTGAACCCGAACGTGAAGACCATCAAGGACTTCACCGCCGCCGACAAGATCGCCCTGCCGGCGGTGAAGACCTCCATCCAGGCGGTGACGCTGCAGATGGCCGCCGAGCAGGCCTTCGGCGCGGGCCAGCAGAACAAGCTGGATTCCCTGACCGTCTCCATGGGTCACCCGGACGCCCAGCTCACCATGATGGGCGGCAAGTCCGAGGTGACCGCGCATTTCGGCTCCTCCCCCTTCCAGGAACTGGAGCTGAAGGATCCGCGCGCCCACAAGGTGCTGGACAGCTATCAGGTGCTTGGCGGGCCGCACACCTTCAACGTCATCTGGACCACCGAGAAGTTCGCCACCGAGAACCCCAAGGCCCTCGCCGCCGTCCTCGCCGCGCTGGAGGAGGCCAATGCCCTGATCCGCAAGGATCCTGCCGCCATGGCCGCGCTGTGGATCAAGGCCGAGGGCTCCAAGATGAGCGTCGACGAGGCGGTGGCCATCATCAAGGCGCCGGAGAACGAGTGGACCACCACCCCGAAGAAGGTGCTGTCCTATCTCGATTACATGCACCGGGCCGGCCTCGTCGGTGCCACCACCAAGGACTGGAAGGACATCTTCTTCCCCGCCATCCACGGTGCGCCGGGGGGCTGAATATCTCCTAGGCCGGCGCGCGGCCATCGCGTGCCCTCCCGTCGCGGGCGGCAGCCTGCGGCGTCTCAAGAAGCCCTCAGGACGAACGACATGACCAGCACGAGCCAGAACGGGCGGCCGGCGGCAGCGCCGGCCGAGGAGACCCTGCGCGTCCGCGTGTGGCGCGGCCAGGCCGATGGCGCCTTCGAGGACTTCGCGGTGCCGCGCCGCGCCAGCCAGACCGTTCTCGACGTGGTGACGGAGATCCAGCGTGCACAGGACCCGACGCTCTCCTACCGCTTCGCCTGCCGGGTCGGGATGTGCGGCTCCTGCGCGATGGTGGTGAACGGCCGGCCGCGCTGGACCTGCCGCACCCGCGTCTCCGAAGCGGTGGACGGCGACATCCTCGTGCTGGAGCCCCTGCGCAACCTGCCGATCGTGAAGGATCTGACGGTCGACATGGTCCCCTTCTTCGAGAAATGGCGCGATGCCCACGGCGCCTTCGAGCCGGGCGAGGCCCCGCCCTCAGATTTCGCGCCGGTGCGGCCCGACAGCCCGAAGCGTAAGGCCGCCGATGCCGGCGTCGAGTGCATCAATTGCGGCGTGTGCTATTCCGCCTGCGACGTGGTGGCCTGGAACAAGGACTATCTCGGCCCGGCCGCCCTCAATCGCGCCTGGACGCTGGTGAATGACGAGCGCGACCGGGGCAATGCGGCGCGGCTCGCCGCGGTGTCCGGGGACGTGGGCTGCCACTCCTGCCACAGCCACATGAGCTGCACCGAGTTCTGCCCCAAGGATCTGGCGCCCACCTACGCCATCGCCGGCCTCAAGCGCGCCACCGCGCCCTCGCCGATCGGCCGCCTCCTCGCGCTGCTGGTGAAGTCATGAATCCCCTTCTCTACATGGCCCAGCGCGGAACGGCCGCGCTGCTGGCGCTCGCGGTGGCCGTGCATCTCGCCACCATGGTGCACGCCGTGCGCGGCGGGCTCAGCGCGACGGAAATCCTGTCGCGCACGGCAGGCAATGGCTGGTTCCTCGCCTTCTATTGCGTGTTCGTCTGCGCCGCCGCCATTCACGCCCCCATCGGCCTGCGCAGCGTGATCCGCGAATGGACCGGCTGGCGCTCACGCTCCCTCGACATGGCCATGCTCGCCTTCGCCACCGCCATCCTGGTGCTGGGGCTGCGCGCGGCGCTGGCGGTCTACCAGCCGGGAGGACTGGTGCCGTGAAGCCCTCCGCCCTCTCCTCCACGACCCGCCCCGGCCTGCGCGAGGCTTCCCACCTGAAGCCGGGCTTCATCGCGGCGCTGCTCCACCGCCTGTCGGGCGTGGCGCTGGCGGTGTTTCTGCCCATGCACTTCATCGCGCTGGGCACCGCCCTCTCCGGCGCCAACGCGCTCGACAGCTTCCTGGCGGTCACCCACAGCCCGCTGGTGAAGATCGCCGAATGGGGCCTCGTGAGTGCCCTTGCCGTGCACATGGCCCTCGGCCTCCGGGTGCTGGCCATCGAGTGGTTCTCCTTCCGCGGCCACACCGCCGGTGTAGTGGCGGGCGCCATCGCGGCAGGGCTCGCCGTGGGGCTCCTCTTCCTGCTGAGCGGGTGGTGAGCATGCTCGGCATTCCGCTCGCCACGCTGTCCGTGCTCTGGGCCGGCGCCTTTCTCGGCGCGCTGGCCGCGGGCGGGGCAGGCTTTGCCTTCGCCCTCGCCGCCTCCGCCATCTGGCTGCACGCGCTGGACCCGATCCAGACCACCGCGCTGATCGTCGCCTGCGGCAGCATCCTGCATCTCACGCTGGTCTGGCCCATCCGCCGGTCCATCGACGGCGTGCGCCTCGCGCCCTTCCTCGTGGGCGCTTTGGTGGGGGTGCCGCTGGGCGTCCTCGTGCTCACCGCGGTGAACCCCGCTCCGCTGAAGCTTGCTCTGGGCCTCGGCATGGCGGCCTACGCCCTCTACGCGCTGCTCGCCCCGCGCCTTCCGGTGATCGTCGCCGGCGGCCGGTGGGCCAATGCGGGCATCGGCTTCGTGGGCGGCATCCTCGGCGGCCTAGGCGGCTATTCCGGGGTTGTCCCCACCATCTGGACCCAACTGCGCGGCTGGCCGAAGGAGGTGGCGCGCGGGGTGTACCAGCCCTTCATCCTGTTCGCGCACGTGGTGACGCTGGCGGCCGTCGGGGTGGTGGGCATCGACGGGCGCTCCTGGCAGCTCATCATCCTGGCCCTGCCGCCGCTCGCCATCGGCGCCGTGCTCGGCCTCCAGATCTACGGCCGTCTGAACGAGAAGGCATTCAAGCAGATGCTGTCGCTGATGATCCTGATCTCGGGTCTGGCGCTGGTCTTCTAGGAGCACCCCATGGACCTCAACCTCGACGAAGTCGAAAAGATCTGCGCCGACCTCTATCTGCGCGCGCTCCAGTTGCTGCCGCCGGATATCAAGGCGGGCTTCTCGGAACTCCAGCGGACGGAGACGGACGCGACCGGCCAGGCCATCCTCGGCACCATGGTGGAGAACATCAAGGTCGCCGAGCGCACCCGCAACATCCTGTGTCAGGACACGGGTATCCCCATCTACAACATCACCATCGGCCGCAACGTGGCCTTCGACGGGGCAGGGCTGAAGGAGGCGGTGCGCCGCGGCGCGGCGCGCTCGACCAGGGAGAACTCCCTGCGCTCGTCGGTGGTGCATCCCATCACCCGCAAGAACGACCAGAATTCCTGTGGCATCCGCGTGCCGGTGATCCACATCGACTTCGACGACCGGGAGGAGACCGTCTCCATCGAGATGATCCCCAAGGGCTCGGGCTCGGAAAACGGCTCGTTCCTCAAGATGCTGCTGCCTTCGGACGGCATCACCGCCGTGAAGCGCTTCGTGGTGGACCGGGTGATCGAGCTGGGCGGCCGGGTGTGCCCGCCCACCATCGTCGGCGTCGGCATCGGCGGCACCTCGGACCTGTGCATGCACCTCGCGAAGATCGCCGCCACGCGGCCCTTGCGCACGATGTGCGAGGACGCCGAAGGCGCGAAGATCGAGGCCGAGCTTTCCCGCGCGGTGAACGAATTGGGCATCGGGCCGCAGGGCCTCGGCGGGCGGTCCACGTCCTTCGCCGTCCATGTGGAAGTCGCCGCCACCCACATCACCCAGAACCCGGTCGCGGTGAACATCCAGTGCCATTCCGCCCGCCGCGCGCGGGCCACCCTCACCCCCGGCGGCATCGCCTTCAGCTGATCCGGAGCGCCCCGATGGCCCACCATGTCCTTGAAATGCCGGTTGATGCCGATCAGGTCCGCGCCCTGAAGGTCGGCGATACGGTGACGCTCCAGCGCACCCTGTTCGGCATCCGCGATGCGACGCAGATCCACATGTTCGACCGCGGCCGCACCACCCGCCTCGATCTCAAGGGGCATGCGGTGATCCACACCGCGCCCAACGTGCACCGCGTGGCGAAGTCCCCCGCCGCGCCCGCCGGCTACACGCCCTTCTGCATCGGCACCACCACCTCCATGCGCATGGAGCGCTTCACCCGCCCGCTGATGGAGCGGGAAGGGGTACGCCTCATCGTCGGAAAGGGCGGCATGGGGCCGGCGACGCAGGAAGCCTTCCGCGACCTCGGCGGCGCCTATCTCGCCATCGTCGGCGGGGCGGCGGCGCTGGAGACCACGTGGATCGAGGAGATCGAGGACGTGGACATGGACGATCTCCACCCCGAGAGCCTCTGGAAATTCCGCATCCGCGATTTCGGCCCGTTGCTGGTGGGCATGGACGCCCATGGCGGCTCCCTGTTCGACCGGGTTCAGGCGGACGTCGCCAGCCGCCGCGACGCTGTGCTGGCCGGCATCGGAGCCTCCGAATGACCCCCGCCGTCGCGATCCGGGAGACGGACGTCCTCATCCTAGGCTCGGGCGGAGCTGGCCTGTTCGCCGCGCTTCACACCAAGAAGGCCGCGCCCGACCTCGACGTGACGGTGGCGGTGAAGGGCCTCATCGGCAAATGCGGCTGCACGCGCATGGTGCAGGGCGGTTACAACGTGGCTCTGGCGCCGGGCGACAGCGTCGAGCGCCATTTCATGGACACGGTCGAAGGCGGCAAGTGGCTCAACGACCAGGACCTCGCCTGGACGCTGGTGACCGAGGCGCAGGTGCGCATCCGCGAGCTGGAGACCGAGCTCGGCTGCTTCTTCGATCGCAATCCGGATGGCAGCGTCCACCAGAAGGCCTTCGCCGGCCAGACCTTCGACCGCACGGTGCACAAGGGCGACCTCACCGGCATCGAGATCATCAACCGCCTCATGGAACAGGTGTGGCGGCGCGACGTGAACCGCATGGAGGACCACCGCGCCCTCGACCTCATCCCCGCCGCGGACGGCTCGGGCCTTGCCGGGGTGCTCATGCTGGACATGCGGACCGGCGTTCCGGTGCTGGTGAAGGCGCGTGCGGTGCTGCTCGCCACCGGCGGCGGGCCGACCATGTACAAGTACCACACCCCCTCCGGCGACAAGTCCTGCGATGGGCTCGCCATGGCCCTGCGCGCTGGCCTGGCGCTGCGCGACATGGAGATGGTGCAGTTTCACCCCACCGGCCTCCTCGCCGGACCCGGCACGCGCATGACCGGCACTGTGCTGGAGGAGGGGCTGCGCGGCGCCGGCGGCTGGCTCACCGACCGCACCGGCGCGCGTTTCATGCACCTCTATGACCCGCGCGGCGAGCGGGCCACCCGCGACATCGTCAGCCGCTCCATCATGCGCCGCATCCGCGACGGCTACGCCACCGCCCATGGGGGCGTGCACATCGAGATGGGGCATCTCGGCCCCGACCATGTGCGCAAGACCTTCAAGGGCATGGTGGAGCGCTGCGCCGATTGCGGCTTCGACCTGGCCGGAGGGCGGGTGGAGGTGATCCCGACCGCCCATTACATGATGGGCGGCGTGGTGTTCGGCGGAAATTGCGGCACCGCCATGTCCCGTCTTTACGCGGCCGGGGAGGATACGGGCGGCGTGCACGGCGCCAACCGCCTGGGCGGCAACGGCGTCGCCAACTCCACCGTGTTCGGCGGCATCGCCGGCGATGCCATGGCGCGGGAAGTGGAGCGCGGGCGGGCCCTTGCCGATCCCGATCCGGCGGCCATGGAACATGCGCTGGAGCGCGCCTTCTCTCCGCTGGGCCGCGATGCGCGGGACCTGCCCACCATCCGCGAGGCGCTCTACGAGGCCATGTGGGATGACGTGGGCATCCTGCGCACGGCGCAGGGGCTGAAGCGTGCGCAGGCGACGCTGGGCAGCCTCGGCGATGCCGTCTCCCGCGCCGGCGCACCGGATGGGGATCGCCGCTACAACCTCACCTGGATGGACCGGCTGAACCTTGAGAATCTGGTGCTTGTCAGCCAGGCCATCACCGCCGCTGCGCTCGCCCGCGAGGACAGCCGGGGCGCCCATTTCCGCGAGGACTTCCCCGAGACCTCGGACCTTGATACCTCGCGCTACACGCTGGTGCGGCAGGAGGCGGGCCGCCTCGACATTTCCACGGCCGCGGTGGCCTTCACCCGCGTCGCGCCCGGCCAGAGCCTGCTGAAGGACGTCGCATGAGCCCCGCACCCGCCCCCACTGCCGCTGCCCCTCTCCCCGCCGCGGGGCAGGACCTCGCCCCGCGTGGTGCGGACCTCGTTGTCCGCGCGCTTCAGGCGCATGGGGTGAAGCGCATCTTTTCCCTGTCCGGCAACCACATCATGCCCATCTATGATGCGTTGCTGGAAACGGACATCGCCCTTGTCCACGTGCGCCAGGAAGCGGCAGCGGTGCACATGGCGGATGCCCATGCGCGCCTGACCGGTGAGGTGGGTGTGGCGCTCGTCACCGGCGGGCAGGGCTTGTCCAATGGCGCGGCCGCCTTGTTCACGGCCCTCGGGGCTGAATCCCCGGTGCTTCTGCTGTCCGGCCAGGCCGGCATCGGCGAATTGGGCCGAGGCGCCTTTCAGGAGATGGATCAGGCGGCCGTCGCGCGGCCCATGGCCAAGGCCTCGTGGATGGTGGAAAGCGTCGAAGCGCTCGGCGCCGACATCGCGCGGGCCATGCGCATTGCACGGGAGGGGCGGCCCGGCCCCGTTCATCTCGCGCTGCCGGTGGATCTGCTGGAACAGCGGCTGGCCGCATCGCAGCCGGCCGTGACGATCGAGCAGCCGGCCGGCACGCCGGATGCGCAGGCCATCGCAGGGCGCCTCGCGGGGCTGCTGGAGAGCGCGGACCGGCCGCTCATCCTGTGCGGTCCCGCCTTGTGCACGCCGCGCGGACGGGGCGCCATGGCGCGGCTGGAGGCCGCCACGGGCGTTCCGGTGATCGGCATGGAGAGCCCGCGCGGGGTGAACGATCCCGGCCTCGGCGCTTTTGCGGAATTGCTGGCCGAGGCGGACCTCGTAGTGCTGCTCGGCAAGGCGCTGGATTTCACGCTCAAGTTCGGCGCGCCGCCGGCGGTGGCGGCGGCCTGCCGCTTCGCGGTGGTGGACGCGGACCCGGACCTTCTGGCGCGTGCCGCCAAGGCGAAGGGTCCGCTCCTCGTGGAGCGCGTGGAAGGGGAGGCCGGCAGCGTGCTCGCCGCCCTCGCCGTATCCCCGCCTGCTCCCGCAGCCGTCCGTGCATCCTGGCTGGCGCGGGCGCGGGAGGCACTGGCCTTCCTGCCGGCGGCCTGGGCGAGCGCGCGGGCCGCCTCGGGGCGTATCCATCCGGTGGAGCTGTGCGCCGCGGTGCGCGATTTCCTCGCCCGCCATCCCCATGGGACGCTCGTCTGCGACGGCGGCGAGATCGGCCAATGGCCGCAAGCCGTCGTCAAGACGCAGAACCGCATCATCAATGGGGTTTCCGGCACCATCGGCGCCTCCATTCCCTTCGCCATCGCGGCCCGGCTCGCCCGGCCGGAGGCGCCGGTGGTGGCGGTGATGGGGGACGGCACCTTCGGCTTCCACATGGCGGAGTTCGATACGGCGTTGCGCGTCGGCGCGCCCTTCATCGCGGTCATCGGAAACGACGCCCGCTGGAACGCCGAGCACCAGATCCAGCTGCGCACCTATGGCACCGAGCGGACCCGCTACTGCGATCTGCTGCCCACCCGCTATGACGAGGTGGTGCGGGCGCTGGGCGGATACGGTGCCCTCGTCACCGATGCCGCCGACCTGCCGGCCGCCCTCGCCGAGGCCCGTGCGAGCGGGCTCCCGGCAGCGATCAACGTGATGATCGAGGGCGTTCCCGCTCCGGTCATCCGGCGCGGCTGAGCCTCAGGCCGCCCAAGACCCGATCCGGGCATCAGACCCGGCGACGCCCGCGGGACGGGCGAGGAAACGCAGACGGAGGGCTCAAGGATGATCGCATTCAAACGGAAGCTGGCAGGCGCGCTCGTGCTGCTGGCCGCGATGACGTCGGTCGCGGCGGCGGAGGTGGATAATGTGACCATCGCCCGTCAGCCGAGCCTCGGCCATCTGCCGCTGATGATCATGGAAGACCGCGGCCTGCTGGAAAAGGAGGCGGCGGCGCGCGGCGTGGCGAACCTGAAAACCCGCTACATCAAGCTCGCCGGTGGCGCGGCGATGAATGATGCCCTGCTGTCCGGCGCCATCCAGTTCGCTGCCGGGGGCGTGCCGCCTCTGGTGCTGCTGTGGGCCAAGACCAAGGACGGTTCCAATCCGGTCAAGGCGGCGGCCGCCATGAACTCCATGCCGCTCTTGCTCAATACGTCCAACCCCAATGTGCGCTCGCTGAAAGACTTCACGGCGAAGGACAAGATTGCCCTGCCGGCGGTGAAGGTCTCGGTGCAGGCCATGTTCCTGCAAATGGCCGCGGAGAAGGAGCTGGGACCGGATCGCCGCAACGACCTCGACAAATTGACCGTCACGCTGTCCCACCCGGATGGCATGGCGGCGCTGCTCGCCGGCAATGAGGTGACCGCGCATTTCACCGCCGCGCCCATTCAGGAGCTGGAACTCAGGAAGCCCGGCGTCCACACGGTGCTCAACACGTTCGACGTGCTGGGCCAGCCGTCCACCTTCAACGTGGTGTGGACGACGACGCGCTTCGCCAATGACAATCCGAAAATCTATGCCGCCTTCTTCGCCGCGCTCGAAGAGGCCATCGCCATCATCAACCGCGACAAGTCCGCTGCCGCCCGGGACTATGTCCGCCTCGCCAGCGACGGCAGCGAAGTGGCGCTCATCGAGGGCATCCTGAACGACCCGCAGGTGACCTTCACCACCACCCCGCAGGCGATCCAGAAATATGCTGACTTCATGACCCGCACCGGCATGATCGCCGCCACGGCGCAGAGCTGGAAGGACCTCTTCCTGCCCAACGTGCACGGCAAGCCCGGAAGCTGACGTCGCTTCAATACGAAGGGGCGCCGCCGCCGGAGAGTGTGGCGCCGCCTTGTTTTTCCGACAATTGTTGCGGCGCAACAGAGCGCGATGTTGCGCCGCATTTGGCGACGGATGCGGCTGGGGATATAATGGGCGCTTGAAACGACGCTCGTGACCCCAGATGAACACGCAAGACGAACTGCGAAAGGTTTTCCTGCCGCTCGTGCTGGTTGCGGCGCTGTTCGCGGCCGCAGCACCGCGCGCGGCCGGGCAGCCGATCTCGCTGTCGGCCGTCTCGAAGACGCTCGCGCAGTGGGGCGAGGCCTATGCGGCCTCCGAGTCCATGCTCCAGATGGGCAACTGATCCGTCCCTTCAGCCGGCCCGCGTCTCACCGAGGCTGGTTGCGGCCGGCCGTGAGTTCTGCCAGACGCTGTCGATCTTTCCAGACATCGCGACCGGAAGCGTGCGGCCGGCCTGGGCGCAGGTCAGCGCGATCATGTGGAACACGTCGTCCTGCGAGCAGCCGCGGGAGAGATCATTGGCGGGCTTGGCGAGGCCCTGAAGCACCGGCCCGATGGCCTTCGCCCCGCCGATCCGCTGGGCGATCTTGTAGCCGATGTTCGCGGCATCCAGATTGGGGAAGACGAAGACGTTGGCATCGCCCCGGATCCTCGATCCGGGCGCCGTCTTGGCCGCGCCCACCGTGGCGACGAAGGCGGCGTCGAACTGCAATTCCCCTTCGATCACCAGATCCGGTTCCGCCTGACGCACGAGGCGCACCGCCTCCACTACCTTGTCCACCCGCTGGTGGCGCGCGCTGCCGTTGGTGGAGAAGGAGAGCATGGCCACGCGGGGCGCCTCGCCGGTCATGGCGTTGTAGGAGTGCGCCGCCGCGCGGGCGATATCGGCCAGCTCGGCCGCGTCGGGGTCGATCACCAGCCCGCAGTCGGAGAACACATAGGCCCCCTTCTGCTCGTGATAGTCCTCGCACAGGATCATGAGGAAGAAGCTGGAGACGATCTTCGCGCCCGGCGCGAGGCCGATGATCTGGAGCGCGGCGCGCACCGTCTCGGCCGTGGTCGCCACCGCGCCGCCGACCGTGCCGTCGGCATCCCCCTGCCGCACCATCATGGCGGCGAAGGCGAGCGGCTCGCGCACGCGGCGCGAGGCGGTGGCGAGGTCCATGCCCTTGGCGTGGCGCAAGAGGTGCAGGGCCTTGGCATAGGCTTGAAGGCGCGGCGAGGTGGCGGGATCCTCGATGGCAATGCCCCGCGCATCACCATCGAGGGCCGCCAAAACCTCCTCGCGGGCACCGAGGAGGATCGGCCGGGCAATCCCTTCCCGCGCGGCGCGACGGGCGCCGGCGGCAATGCGCGGGTCGCTGCCTTCCGGCAGAACGATGCTGCGGGGGGCGGCACGCGCGGCGTCGATGATCCGGTCGAGGGCGAGCATGGCCTTCCTCTGGGGACTAGAGCACGCGCCGACCTGATTGCATCGCAATCACGTCGGATAACGCGTTCTCTTTCTTAAGGTTAGAGGGCGATTCACCGAACGGATTGATCCAATCCGTTCGGATCGCGCTCTGGGGCAGAAAAAGCCGGGCGGAGCGTGTGGAGGAGCGACCCCGCCCGGATCTCAGTCAGCGCGCGATCTGCTCACGCATGTCGGAGCGCGCGATGCCGGCCACTGGAACGGGCTTCTTCATGGCATCCCGGCGGAATGGCTCGCCGAGCTCCTGGTTCAGCACCACCTCGATGAAGGTGGTGATGCCCTTCTTCTGCTCCTCGGCGGCGGTGTGGATGGCCTCCTTGAGGCTCTCCGGCGTGTCCACGCGCACCCCCTTGAAGCCACAGCCCTCGGCGATCTTCGCGTAGGAGAGCTTGGGGTCGAGCTCGGTGCCGACGAAGTTGTTGTCGTACCAGAGCGTGGTGTTCCGCTTCTCGGCGCCCCACTGGAAATTGCGGAACACCACCATGGTCACCGGCGGCCATTCCTCGCGGCCGATGGAGGTCATCTCGTTGATGGAGATGCCGAACGCGCCGTCGCCGGCAAATCCGAACACGGGCACGTCGGGGCAGCCGATCTTGGCGCCGATGATGGCCGGGAAGGCATAGCCGCAGGGCCCGAACATGCCCGGCGCGAGATATTTCCGCCCGATCTCGAAGCTCGGATAGGCGTTGCCGATGGCGCAGTTGTTGCCGATGTCCGTGGACATGATGACGTCCTTCGGCAGCGCCGACTGGATGGCCCGCCACGCCTGACGGGGCGACATGCGGCCCTTGTCGCGGGCGCGGGCGTCCTCGTTCCAGCGGGTGCCGGGATCGTCGTCCTCATGGTCCATGGAGGCGAGCTGCTGGAGCCAGCGCGAGCGGGTCTGGTGGATCAGCGCGCGGCGCTCCGCCCGTCCGGCTTCGCCGGCGCTGGACGCGAGCTGGTCCAGCAACTGTCCGGCCACTTCCTTGGCGTCGCCGCAGATGCCCACGGTGATCTTCTTGGTGAGGCCGATGCGGTCCGGGTTGATGTCCACTTGGATGATCTTGGCCTGGCGCGGCCAGTAGTCGATGCCGTAGCCGGGCAGGGTGGAGAAGGGGTTGAGCCGGGTGCCCAGCGCCAGCACCACGTCGGCCTGCGCGATCAGCTCCATGGCGGCCTTGGAGCCGTTGTAGCCCAGCGGGCCGACGGCGAGCGGATGGCTGCCGGGGGCGGCGTCATTGTGCTGGTAGCCGGAGCAGACGGGCGCATCGAGCCGCTCGGCCAGCGCCATGGCTTCGCCGATGGCGTTGCCGATGACCACGCCCGCGCCGTTGAGGATCACCGGGAACTTCGCCTCGGAGAGGATCTGCGCCGCCTCGGCGATGGCGTTGCGGCCGCCGGCGGGACGCTCGAGGCGCACGATCTGCGGCAGCTCGATGTCGACCACCTGAGTCCAGAAATCGCGGGGCACGTTGATCTGCGCCGGGGCGCAGGCGCGCCAGGCCTTCTCGATCACGCGGTTGAGCACTTCGGCGACGCGGGAGGGGTCGCGCACCTCCTCCTGGTAGCAGACCATGTCCTGGAACATGGCCATCTGCGAGACTTCCTGGAACCCGCCCTGCCCGATGGTCTTGTTGGCCGCCTGGGGCGTCACCAGCAGCATGGGGGTGTGGTTCCAGTAGGCGGTCTTCATGGCGGTGACGAAGCCCGTCACGCCCGGTCCGTTTTGGGCGATGGCCATGGCCATGCGGCCGGTGGCGCGGGTGTAGCCGTCGCAGATCAGGCCCGCATTGGTCTCGTGGGCGCAATCCCAGAAGCGGATGCCGGCCTTGGGGAAGAGGTCGGAGACCGGCATCATGGCCGAGCCGATGATGCCGAAGGCCTCGTTGATGCCGTGCGCCTGCAGGACTTTGATGAACGCCTCTTCGGTGGTCATCTTCATGACGGAAAAATCCTCTTGGAACTTTGGAAGTCTTTGGGGAGAGGGAGGCGGCGGCCGCGCGCCGCCTCCGGATCGGCGGGGGATCAGCGCGCGGGCTGCCGGGCCGCTTCAGGGGTGGTGCGCCGGGCGTCGGATAACTGGGCGCGGGTGACCGGCACCCGGATCGCCAGGGCCGAGACCATCGAGACCAGCGCCGCGAACACCACGTAGGCGCACACCTGCCAGGGCTGTCCGTCGCCGCGGGCGAGCAGATAGGTGGCGATGATGGGGGTGATGCCGCTCGCGACGATGCCGGAGAACTGGTAGACGAACGAGATGCCGGTGTAGCGCACCCGGGCGTCGAACAGGTCCGAGAACAGCGCGGCTTCAGGCCCGTAGCACATGGCGTAGAGCACGCCGAACGGGAACACGATGCCGAGCGCGATCAGCGGCAGGGACCCGGTGGAGAACAGCCAGAAGGCCGGGAACACCACCAGCGCCAGCAGCGCGGAGCCGATCGCATAGGTGCGCGGGCGGCCCCATTTGTCGGAGAGCTTGCCGAACATGGGGATGGTGAAGATCATCACGAAGGCGGCGAGCGTCACCAGCCAGAGCGCCGTCGTGCGGGGTACCTTCACGTAGTTCGCCAGATAGACGATGGAGAACACCGCGAAGACGTTGAAGAACACGCCGTCGATGTAGCGCACGCCCATGCCCAGCAACACGTTGCGCGGATATTCCCTGAGCATGGTGATGAAGGGGATGGCCTCCGCCTTGTTGGCGGCCTTCACCTGCTCGAACTCGGGCGTCTCTTGCACCTTCAGGCGGATGTACATGCCCACGATGATGAGCACGATGGAGCCGATGAAGCCCACGCGCCAGCCCCAGCTCATGAACTGCTCGTCCGGCAGCATGGAGACGATGGCGGTGACGCCCGAGGCGAGGCACAGGCCGAGCGCGAGGCCGATCTGCGGGATGGAGGCGAAGAAGCCGCGCTTGTCTTCCGGCGCGTATTCATACGCCATCAGCACCGCGCCGCCCCATTCGCCGCCGATGCCGATGCCCTGCGCCACGCGCAGCAGCAGCAGCAGGATGGGCGCGGCGATGCCGATCTGCGCATAGGTGGGCAGAAGGCCGATGGCCACCGTCGCCACGCCCATGATCATCAGCGTGATGATGAGCATGCTCTTGCGGCCCAGCTTGTCGCCGAAATGGCCGAAGATGAGCCCGCCCACCGGCCGCGCCACGAAGCCCACCGCGAAGGTGGTGTAGGCGAGCAGGATGGAGATGACCGGATCGTCGGCCGGGAAATACAGCTTATTGAAGACGATGCCGGCGACGATGCCGTACAGGAAGAAGTCATACCATTCGATGGTCGCGCCGATGACGCTGGCGCCGACCACGCGCCTCAGCTCGCGACTTGAAGCTCCCGCTTGCCCAGCCATTGTTGTGTCCTCCCGTCATTGATTTGATTTGGGGCGTTGTCTCGCCCATTCCTGTTGTTCATCGCGTCCTCGCGGATCATGTCGGCGGCTTTTTCTCCGATCATGATCGCGGGGATGTTGGTGTTGCCGGACACAAGGCTCGGCATCACGGAGCAATCCACCACCCACAGGCCATCGACGCCACGGACCCTTAGGCGCGGGTCCACCACCGCATCGCGGTCGTCGTCGGGGCCCATCCGGCAGGTGCCGGCGGGGTGGAAGATGGTGGCGCCGTATTCGCGGGCGAAAGCGAGGAGACCCTCGTCGTCGGTGACGCCCGGTCCCGGCAGCTTCTCCTCCGCCACATAGCTCTTCAGCGGCTCGGTGGCGGCGAGCTTGCGGGCGAATGTCATGGCGGCGACGGCACACCGCCGGTCCGTGTCGGCGGCCAGATAATTGGCGGTGATCTTCGGCGGCGCGAGCGGATCGCCCGAGCCGAGCCGCACCCAGCCCTTGCTCTCCGGCCGAAGCTGGCACACCGAGAGGGTGAAGCCGGAATAGTCATGCACCTTGCCGCCGGCCATGTCCGCCGAAAGGGTGCCGATGTGGAACTGGATGTCGGGGGTCTTCGATTCCGGCAGCACGCGGGTGAACAGGCCGCCCTGGTTGATGCCGATGGCCAGCGGTCCGCCCCGGAACAGGAGATATTCCAGCCCCATCTTGAGGCGCCCGAACAGGGAGTTCAGCGCATCGTTGGTGGTGATGGGCTTGGTGCAGCGATAGAGCAGGCGCAGCTGGAGATGGTCCTGCAGGTTGCCGCCGACGCCGGGGCTGTCCACGTGGACGCCGATGCCGTTGGCCTTGAGGTGCTCCGCCGGCCCGATGCCCGAGAGCATGAGCAGATGCGGGGACTGCACCGCCCCCGCTGACAGCACCACGCCCCGGCGCGCCCGGATGACCTTTACCCGCCCGCCTACGCTCACCTCCACGCCCACGGCGCGGCCATTCTCAAACAGCACGCGGCGCGCCTGTGTGTCGGTGAGGATGGAGAGATTGGCGCGGCCCTTGGCGGGGGAGAGATAGGCCTTGGCCGCGCTCATGCGGAAGCCGTTGCGGGTGGTGAGCTGATAGTAGCCCACGCCCTCCTGACGGACGCCGTTGAAGTCCGCCGTCTCCGGCACGCCCAGCTTGCGGCCAGCCTCCTTGATGACCTCGATCAGCTCGTGCTTGCGCGGGATGGAGCTGACGCGCACGGGACCATCGGTGCCGTGGAGCGGATCGCCGGCGAAGGCGGGGTTGTCCTCCAGCTTGCGGAAATAGGGCAGCACATCCTCGAAGCCCCAGCCAGTGGCGCCCTGCGCCGCCCAGCCGTCGTAATCCTCCTGCTGTCCGCGGATGACGATGAGGCCGTTGATGGAGGAGCATCCACCGAGCACGCGGCCGCGCGGCCAATAGATGCGCCGGTCGCCCATGGTGGGTTCCGGCTCGGTGTGGAAGCGCCAGTTCAGGCGATCATTCCACATGGTCTTCCCGTAGCCGATCGGCACGTGAATCCAGGGGTTCGTGTCCTTTGGTCCGGCTTCCAGCAGGGCGACGCGGCTCTTGCCGTCTTCGCTCAGCCGATTGGCCAGAACACACCCCGACGACCCGGCACCGATGACGACGAAGTCGAAGTTTTCCTCGCCTTGCATGGCAGTTTCCTCTCTGCGGAGCAGACGATGCGACGAAGGGATGAGATGAGTCAATCCATTTTTTGAAATGAAACGTCTCATTCAGTGAGATTTATGTTGTGCAATGCGAAGGCCGCCGTGTGCACCTGCGTTCCGTTTGACACCCCGCTGCCAGCCGCTAAGGCTGCACGTAGCGAGAGGCTGACGATTCAGATGGCCAAGGCAAAGCAGCAGCTGGAGAGCGTGGAGAAGCCGGAGAAGCCCGAGGAGCGGGACAACGCCTCGGCCATGCTGCGGGCGCTCGATCTGCTGGGCGAGATCGCGCGGTCCGAAACGCCCCTCGGCGTGCCCGAGCTCTGCGTGCGGCTCTCCTTGCCCAAGCCCACCGTCCATCGCCTGTGCCAGAAGCTGGAGGCCGAATCCTATCTGCTGCGCGAGCCGGATGGACGGCGCTTCGCGGTGGGGCCGCGCTTCCTGCGCATGGGGTTCGACATGCTGCGCAATTCGGTGAGCACCGAGCGGCGAGGCATCCTGGAGGCGCTGGTGGACGTGGCGGGCGAGACCTGCAATTTCGTCACCCGCGTGGGCTCCGAGGCGATCTATCTCGACCGCGTCGAGGCCGCCTGGCCCCTGCGCCTGCATCTGGAGGTGGGCTCGCGGGTGCCCATGCATTGCACGGCCTCCGGCAAGCTGTTCCTCTCCGCCATGCGTCCCGTCCAGCGCCGGCGCATTCTGGAGACGCTGCACCTGAAGGCGCAGACGCCGAACACCATCACCACCGTCGAGGAACTGGACGCCGAGCTGGAGCGCATCGCGAAGAATGGCTACAGCACGGACGATCAGGAGTTTCTGGAAGGGCTCGTCGCCATCGCCGTGCCGGTGAAGGACCGACGCGGCACGGTGGTGGCCGCGGTGGCCTGCCACGGCCCCCTGCCGCGCTTCTCGCTGGAGAAGGCGAGGGCTCTGGTACCCAACCTCAAGGAAGCGGCGGAACGGCTCCAAGCCACCCTTCCCGATTCCGGCGACGTCACGGACGACTGACGCGTGGCCGGCCAGCGGAATGGCGGGGACGGGGCAGGCCCGACATTCTTACGACGCGAAAGCCCAACGTTCGTTAAGGCACGATCCGCGCCTCCACTCAGGCTTGCGCATCCTGTTCCGTCCGGGCGGCGTCATCCAGCGTCTTCAGGCTGAAATAGAAGACGCTTCCCTCTCCCACGGTCGAGCGTGCCCGGAGCACCCCGCCGTGCGCCTCGATGATCGAGCGGCAGATGGACAGCCCGATGCCCATGCCGGCGTGCTTGGTGGTGAAGAAGGGTTCGAAGATGCGGGAGAGGACATCCTCGCTCATGCCGCAACCGGTGTCGGCGATGCTCAGGCGAACCATGCCCGCGTCCTGAGACGTCTCGATGGTCAGGCGCCGCCGGCCGGGATCGACCGCTTCCATGGCGTGAATGGCGTTGGTGATGAGGTTGAAGACGACTTGCTGCAACTGGACAGGATCGGCCTCCACGTGGCGCCGGTCCACCGCCAGCAGGTCGACCAGCTCGACACCGTTCGACTGGAGGTCCTTGACCACCAGCCGCATCACGTCCTCGGTGAGATCTTCGAGGCGGATCGGCTCCAGCACCGGGGCAGTGCGCTTGGCCAGCGCGCGCAGGGACTTGACGATGCCCGCCGCGCGCATGCCCGAGGCCCGGATCTGCTCGACGCCCTGCAAGGCTTCATCCACGTCCGGCTCCGCGCGCCGCAGCCAGCGCATGGCCGCATCGGCGCTCGCAACGATGCTGGTCAGGGGCTGGTTGATCTCGTGCGCGATAGAGGCGGCATAGTTGCCCATGGCCATCATGCGGGAGGCGCGACCGAGTTCCGCGCGCGTCTCCCTGAGGTCGAACTCCGCGCTCGCCCGCCGCGTGTTCTCGTCCACGAGATCGTTGTAGAGGCGGGCGGCATCCAGCGAGATGGCCGCCTGCGTCGCCAGCAGTTCCAGCAGCGCCGTGCGGTTTGGCGTGAAGACGTCCGCGGCGAGGTTGTTCTCGAGATAGAGAATGCCGACGAGCGTGCCGCGCTTGATCAGCGGCATGAACAGGAGCGAGCGCGCGGGCGTCCCCCCGTGGCCGGCGGCGCGCAGGCCCGGTTCCTCGCTGGCGGCATCGGCGAAGACCGCCGTCCTGCGCGTGCGCATGACCGTGTTGAGCATGGCCAGCGGCAGGTCGCGCGCGGTGGGAACGGCGGAGTGGACGTCCACTTCCACCTGCTGGTTCTCCACACGCGCCGAGGCCTCGATCACGGGATCGCCGCCGCGCATGAGGATCAGGAGACCGTATTGGGCGCCGGCATGGACGATCATCTCCCGCATCAGCGTGCGGATGACCTGATCGAGCCCCACCGTCTCGGCCAGCGTCTGCGCGGCCTTGGTCATCACCTCAAGATTGAGGCCGCCCTGTCCCGCCGAGATGCCCGTTGCGTCTGCCGCTCCGTCGCCGGCCCGGTGCTGGCGCGCGCCGGCGCCGCCATCGAGCAGGAGGGGGAAGCTGCGCATGAGCTGCTCCGCCTTCCCCTCCGCGCCCCAGTGCCGGTAGTGGCTGATCGCCGCCTGGACGTATCCGGAAGTGGGAATGCCGAGCCCGGCCTCCCGGCAGCAATAGGCCGCCAGCTCGTAGGCCAGCGCCTGCTCATGGACAAACCCGCTGGCCGCCGCCGCGTCCGCGGCCTGCTCGTACAGGCGCTGCGCGTCCGCAGGAATGCCGGAGAGCCGTGCCGCCTCGGCCTCCAGCAGCAGGTGCTTGCACTCGAAGGTGGACGGATTGAGTCGCGCGCGATCGGCAAAGCGCCGCCGCAGCTCGTCGATCCTCCCCAGCGCCACCTTCCGGGCGGGCGCGCCTGCACTGGTGCGGGCCAGCGCGAGGGCGAGGAAGAGCGCGCATGAGGCGGTGTCGATATGCGCTGGCGCCGCCCAGCTCAGCGCCGCCGCCTGTTCCAGTTGGAGGACGGCGCGCTCGAAATCGCCGAACAGGAAGGCAGTCACGCCCGCATAATGGCGGACCCAGAAGAGGGTCGCCAGCGAGGTGATTTCCGCTTCCGGAACGCCCTGTGCGCCGTCGTAATCGCCGGATGCGAGTGTATCCACGAAGCGGAACTGCGCCGCCAGGATGAGCTCGATGTCGCGATACTTGAACTGGCGCGTCCACGCCAATCCTTCCTCGATGTCGTCCCGCACCGCGGAGAGGGGCGCGCCCAGCATGAGCATGTTGGACGCGATGTGGTTGCGGGCATAGCAGGCCCAGCCGAGATCGCCCGCCGTCAGGCCGATCTGCGCCGCCTCGCGCGCGCGATCGAGGGCGAAGCGCAGCGGCCGTGTCCACGCGCCCACCTGGTCGAGGGCCAGCAGAACCGCCGTCTGCTGCGCCTCGTAGCCGCCCCGCTGGACGATGTCCTGCGCCATCATGGCGTAGGTCTCGCCATCCTCGTAGGCGCCGTAGAGATCCGCGCAGAACACGCCGAACCACGCAAACCCGTAGGCAGCCTCCGGCGTCATGCCGTGGTCGAGGGTGAGTTCGACGATCTTGATGAGATGCAGCACGCGCAGGCCGCCGCGCACGAAGAAGGCCGCGCTCAGGGCAGAGAGCAGGGCGAGCGCCGACCGCATGGCGGGATCGGTGATTTCCGGCAGGTTGCGCAGGTGGGACACGTCGAGGGCGTTGAGGCGGGCGCTGCACGCCTGATAGGCCTGCGCGAGCTGTTCGTCCGTCACGGACCGCGCGAGTTCGACACCGAGGAGCGCGAGCCCCGCCAGGGCCTCGTCGATCGCCCCTTCGTAGTCCGACCGGATGGTCCGCGCGATGGCCTTCAGGCGGTAGAGGTCGGCCTGCTCCACCGGGGTGGCGGCAATGGCGAGCGAGCGTTCAATGGCCGGCAGGGCCTCATCGATGCGCCCGAGGGCGATGAGGATTTCGCAATGGAGCCATTTCACCTCCGCGAACAAGGCGCGATGGCTCACTTGCCAGACGTCGGGCATGAGGCTGCGGGCCATCTCGATATGGCCGGCAGCCACGTGGACGGCGCCGGAATTGCGGGCGCGGCGGGCCGCGGTCCGCAAGGCCCTCACGAAGCTCAGGCGCTCCGCCTCATCCAGTGTGGTGCGATCGGCGCGCTCGATCTGCGCCGCCATGGCGAAGGCCCAATCGGCGTCGCCGTCGCGCTCGACTGCGATCATGCGCCGGGCGATGGCCAGATGCTCGGTCGGGCGATCCGGCTCGGGAATGGAGGCGTAGGCGGCTTCGAGAACGCGGTCATGGGCGATGACGTAGTCCGCATCCCGCCGCAGGAGCAGGCCAGCTTCCACGAGGCCAACCGCGACGAGCTCCGCTTCGGCCTCGGACTGGCCGACAAGGTGCGCAAAGGTCTCGCCCGAAACCCGCCCGCCGACGCTCGCGAGCCGCTGCAGGACGCCGCGCTGGCTCGGCGGTAGCGCATCGAGCCGCTGCAGCATGAAGTCCGAAACCGAATTGTACGCGCCGAAGCGCAGCGGATCCCAGCGCCAGCGTTGCGCCTCCGGATCGAAGGTGATCACCCTGTCATCGAAAAGCTTCTGCAGGAGCTGCCGGACGAAGAAGGCATTGCCCCCGGTCTTACGATGGATGCTGTCCGCGAGCTCGCCGAGTTCGGCCGGTGCGCCGTTCAGCGCGCTGGCGACGAATTCGAGGGTCTCCGTGCTCGAGAGCGGGCCGACGCGGATCTCCAAGGTCGGCAGCAGGCCGGTGTGCGCCTCCGCCAGCAGGCTGACCAGCTCGGGATGGCGGGCGACCTCTTCCTCGCGATAGCTGCCGATGAGCAGCACATGCGGCGGCGCTTCGCGCCACAGCGCCTGAAGGGCGCCGAGGCTTGCCGCGTCCATCCATTGCAGGTCGTCGAGGAACAGGACGAGCGGGCGGGACGGCGTCGCGAAGGCCTTGAGGGTCTGGAGCACGATCCGCACCACGCGCGCCTGCGCCATGCTTGCGGCAACCTCGGGCAGCGCGCCACCGTCCGAGAGGATGAATTCGGCCTCGGGCACGAGATCGATCAGCAGGCTGCTGTAGCCCGACAACTGCGCGGCAAGGCGCTCGCGGATGCCGTCCAGCACGTCCGCGCTCTCGCCCAGCGCCCGCATCACCAAGGTGCGCAGCGCCTGGGCGAAGGGGGCGTAGGGCATGCCCTCCTGCAGCAGGACGCTCTTGCCGGCCGCGAACTGGGCGTCCGCCGGCAGCCAGGCCTTCGACAATTGCTCGACGAGGGCGGATTTGCCGGCGCCGGCTTCGCCGCGCAGCAGGATCAGCTCGCTCCGGCCCGTGTGGGACACGCGCCCGAAGGCCTCCACGAGCTGCGACAGCTCCAGCGCCCGGCCGAACAGCCCGCGCGCCTCGATCCCCTTTCGGGCGAACTCGCCGCGGCCGAGAGCGAAGGTCGCCGCGCCGTCGCCGGCCGCCAGCGCGGTGCGGGCGAGGCGCAGGTCGATTTGGAGCGCTTCGGCGCTCTGGTAGCGCTGCTCCGGATCCTTATCGATGAGCTTCATGAGAATGGCGTCGAGCATGGGCGGGACGTCGCCGCGTACGGCGCCGGGCCGCACGGGCTCGACCGCCACATGGGCGTGCAGCCACTCCGCCATGCTGGTGGCCTGGACCGGCAGGCGCCCGACGAGCAGCGCATAGAGCAGCACGCCCAGCGAATAGAGATCGCTGCGCGCATCGCTGGCCGGGCGATGAAGCCGCGCCTGCTCCGGCGCGGCGTAGGCGATGGCGTCGGCCGCCATGAACCCGGCCGCTTGCGGGGCGTCGGTGCCGATGGGGCCGACGAGATGGCGGAAGCGGACCCGTCCCCGCTCTTCCAGAAGCACGCTCGGTGGCCTGAGGCCGCCATGGATGGTGCCGAGCGCGTGCAGCCGGGAGAGCGCGGCGGCGATGGCCGTACCGAGATCGAGGAGCGCTTCGGGGGCGAGCGTGCCGGGAGTGAGGTCGCCGAGGGTCGCGGTGGGGCGATCCGGGTAGAGGAGGAGCACCCGGTTGCGATGCTCCAGCCGATGGGGCGGGTCGGCGAGGTCGGTGGGAAGCCCCTGCGCCAGGGCCGCCTCGCGATCGAGAATCGCCGCCGCCGGACTGCCGCGCAAAGCGGATTTCACCCGCCAGCGCTCGCCCGTCAGCTCGTCCTGGGCGAGACAGGATTCGATGGCGTCAACGGTGCCCTCGGACGTCAGCGCGAGGCGGTCGAAGGATGCGGCGTCCATCCCGCTGCGCAGCGGAGGGCTGTTGCCGTCGATGTCTCGCACGCTGTCCACTGGCGATCTTTCATCCGTTCATTGCATATATGTACACAAAATCGATGTTATTGATTATTTGTATTGCGTTATTGCAAGTGCGTCCAGCGCGCCGTTGGCGCTCGCGGCTGGCGGTCGACGCGCCGGAGAGGACGCGAAAAACCGGCTATTTATCGTTCGATCAAATATTCCGGGATAGTCGCCCGCGTCAAGGTGTCTACCGTCGGCATCGGCGTGGCGGCGAGGGGCGCGGCGATCACATGTCGGGCATCGCCCGCGCGCCCCGCGCCTGCGGGCTAGTCGAAAGCGAGCGGGCACGCTGCCGCGACGCCAGTCTCACATTGCCGCCGCGGCGACGAGCAGGCGCCTGGCTCATGGTCATCGATCCTCGCATCCGATGCGTCCCGGAAAATCGTTGCCATTTTGCCGGTGTTCGGGAGCGGTCTCTTGTCGAATATGCCGGTCGCTTTGTACGATTTTGGGAAGACGATGACGGCGGCGGTGCTTCTGCCTCGCGTCCTCGGGGCAAGAGATCACGGGCGTCGCCCGGAACAAAAACGGCAATCGCTCGCCCCGTGCCATGTGGCTTCGGGACGAGCGATCGCGAACCGGGCGGGGGTCGTCAGCCGTAGCCGCCGTGCCCCGCTTCGTGCTGCACCTTCCCCCGGAAGATCCAGTAGGCGTGGGCCTGATAGGCCAGCACCACCGGGATGATGACCACGACGCCCACCCCGAGGAAGGCGAGGGATCGGGGATCCGACAGCCCGTCCCACACCGTGACCTGGCGCGGCACCACATAGGGCCACATGCTCACCACGAGGCCGAACAGACCGAGGGCGAACAGCACGAGGGACAGGACGAACGTCTGCGCCTCCCGGCCATTCCAGATGGCCCACCAGATCCCCACGATCACCGCCAGGGTGAGGAGGGGGACGGGCACGAGCCACAGCAGGTTGGGAAGGGCGAACCAGCGGGCCGCGACCTCGGGCACGCTCCAGGCGCTCCACAGGCTCACCAGCAGCATCATCGCGCTGGTCAGGATCAGCGCCGCGCGGGCGATCTCCCGGCCGAACACCTGGGTCGGTCCCTGCGCCTTCCAGATCAGCCAGCCGGCGCCGATGAGCGCGTATCCGCCCACGAGGCCGATGCCGCACATGACGCCGAGCACGCTGAGGAAGCTGAAGGCGCCGCCGGCGAACATGCCGTTCTCCACCGGCACGCCGTCGATCAGCCCGCCGAGGATGAGGCCCTGGCAAAAGGTGGCGAGGAGGGAGCCGGCGAAGAAGGCGGCATCCCACACCGGCCGGAACCGCGTCGCCTGCAGGCGGAAGCCGAAGGCGACGCCCCGGAAGATGAGGGCGAACAGCATGAACATGATGGGCAGATAGAAGGCCGGCAGGAGGATGTAGTAGCCAGCGGGGAAGGCGGCGAACAGCAGCGTGCCGCCCATCACCAGCCACGTCTCGTTGCCGTCCCAGACGGGTTCGATGGAGGCCATCATCACATCGCGGTCTACGTCGCGCGGGGCGGCGAGGAAGAGGATACCGACGCCGAGGTCCAGCCCGTCGGCGAGCACGTAGACCGTGACGCAAAAGAGGGCGGCGGCGGCGAAGAGGAGCGGCACATGGTCCGCCTGCATCAGCTCGGTCATGGTCAGGCCTTCGCTTGTCCGGCGCCGTAGGCGGGCGACGGGGAGGTGGGGGAGCCGGTGAAGAGGCCGACGCTGGCGCGCTCCATGCCCGGACGCTCGGCGACCTGGGGCGTGGTGTCGGTCGGGCCTTTGAACGCCACCCGTCCGGCGAACCAGAGGAAGGCGAGCAGCAGCAGATTGTAGACGGCGAAGAAGATGATGAGGCTGGTGGTTACCGCGCCGGCGGTCACCGGGGCGACGGCATCGGCGGTGCGCAGCACGCCGTAGATGATCCAGGGCTGCCGGCCAGCCTCCGTCACCGTCCATCCGGCGAGCACCGCGACGAGACCGAGGGGCGTGGTCGCCATGGCCAGGTACTGGAACCAGCGCGCGTCATAGAGCCGGCCGCGCAGCCGCAGCACCAGTCCGGTCACCGCCGTCGCCAGCAGCACCATGCCGATGCCGGCCATGATGCGGAAGGCGAAGAACACGATGGGCACGTTGGGCTGGTCGGCGGGCGGCACCGCCTTCAGGCCCTCGACCTTGCCGTTCCAGCTGTGGGTGAGGTAGAGGCTGGCGAGGTGGGGGATTTCCACCGCATAGAGGTTCTTCTGCGCCGCCATGTCCGGCCAGGCGATGACCGTCATGGCCGGGCCGCGCGTGGTGTCCCACAGGCCTTCCATGGCGGCGAGCTTGGTCGGCTGGTGCACGAGCGTATTGCGGCCGTGCAGGTCGCCGATGAAGATCTGGAGCGGGGCGAGCACCAGCGCCAGCCACAGCGCCATGGAGAAGGCAGTGCACGAGGCAGCGACATGCTGGCCGCGCCACATGTGGAAGGCGGAGACGCCGGCGATCACGAAGGCGCAGGTGAGGAAGCTCGCGCACACCATGTGGGCGAGGCGATAGGGGAAGGAGGCGGTGAAGATCACCTGCCACCAGTCGACCACGTGATAGATGCCGCTGGCATCCGCGACGGCCCCCGCCGGGGTCTGCATCCAGCTGTTGGAAGCGATGATCCAGGTGGTGCTGATGAGCGCGCCGCCGGCCACCATGAGGCAGGCGAAGAAATGCGTCGCCTTCGATACGCGGGACTCGCCGAACAGCATGATCCCGATGAAGCCGGCCTCCAGGAAGAAGGCGGTCATGGTCTCGTAGGCGAGAAGCGGGCCGAGCACGTTGGCGACGGAGCGCGAGAAGCCGGCCCAGTTGGTGCCGATCTCGTAGCTCAGCACGATGCCGCTCACCACCCCCATGCCGAAGACCAGCGCGAACAGGCGCATCCAGAAGCGCATGAGGTCGCGATAGACCGTCTTGCCCGTCCGCCACCACAGGAAGCTGAGCAGGGTGACGAACCAGGCGGTGCCGATGGTGAGTGTCGGCCACAGGATGTGGAAGCCAACGGTGAAGGCGAATTGCAGGCGCGACAGCGCGAGGGCGTCCATGGTCATTTCGCTCCGGTGGCGGGGGCGGATTTCACGAGGCGTACGGGCACGCCCTTCGAAGCCGGGGTGAAGCTCTGCGGGTCGTGCGCGTAGAGCGGCACGAGGGGGTTGGTCTCCGGGTAGTAGGCCGCGCAGCTCGCCTCCGGGAACGGATGGAGCACCACGCGGAAGCCGCGGACCGCGCGCTCGATCCCATCGGTGGAGAGGGTCACAATGTCGACGCGGTCGTCCGGCTTCAGCCCGCGCTTTTCCATCTCCTTCTCGCCGAGGAAGATCACGTCGCGCGCGCCATGGACGCCGCGATAGCGGTCGGAGAGCGAATAGAGCGTGGTGTTGTACTGGTCGTGGCTGCGCACGGTGGTGAGCCAGAGCGGATGGCCGCTGACGCCGGGGTCCTCGCACAGCCCCTCGCAGACGATGAAGTTCGCCTTGCCCGAGGGGGTGGCCCAGATGCGCTCGCGGGCGGTGGAGGTGAGGTGGAAGCCGCCCGGCGCCTTGATGCGTTCGTTGTAGCCCTGGAAGATCGGGAACACCGCCTCGATGTCCTCGCGGATCAGCGCATAGTCCGCAGTCAACGCTTCCCAGTTCACCTTCGAGCGGCTGCCGAGCGTCGCCCGCGCCATGCCGGCGATAATCGCCGGCTCGCTCTTCAGATGCGCGGAGGCCGGCGGATTGTGGCCGGTGGAGGCGTGCACCATGGACATGGAATCCTCCACCGTGACCGATTGCGGCCCGCTCGCCTGCATGTCGATCTCCGTCCGGCCGAGACAGGGCAGGATCAGCGCGTCCCGTCCGTGGACCAGGTGGCTGCGGTTGAGCTTGGTGGCGATGTGGACGGTGAGGTCCAGCCGGCGCATGGCGTCCTGGGTCTGCTGCCAGTCCGGGATGGCGGCGGCAAAATTGCCGCCGAGGCCGATGAACACCTTCGTCTCGCCGCGCAGCATGGCCTCCAGCGCGGTGACCACGTTGTGGCCGAACGCGCGCGGCGGGGTGAAGCCGAAGCGCGCCTCGATGGCATCGAGCAGCGCATCGGACGGCACCTCGGTGATGCCCACCGTGCGGTCGCCCTGCACGTTGGAATGGCCGCGCACCGGGCAGATGCCGGCGCCCTCGCGCCCCACATTGCCGCGCAGCAGCGCGAGATTGGCGATCTGCTGCACGTTCTTCGTGCCGTGGCGGTGCTGGGTGATGCCCATGCCGTAGACGAGGATGGCCCGCTCCGCCTGCATGTAGGCCTCGGCGGCCGTCTCGATGTCGGCCCGGGCGATGCCGCTCTTGCGCTCGATGTCCTCCCAGGAGGTCGCGGCGAGGTCGGCGATGAGCGCGTCGATGCCGGCGGTGTGGCCGCGGATGAAGTCCCAGTCGAGCACCGCGGCAGCCTTGCGCACGCGGGCCGCCTCGTCCGCCGCGACGAGATGCTTCATCATACCCTTGATGAGGGCCACGTCGCCGCCGACCCGCACCTGGAAGATGCGCGAGGATATGGGCGTGGAGGTCAGCGTCGCCATTTCCACCGGGTTCTGCGGCGCCTGGAAGCGCTCCAGCGCTCGCTCGCGGAACGGGTTGAACGACATGATGGTGGCGCCCCGGCGCGATGCGTTGCGCAGGTCGCTCATCATGCGCGGCGAGTTGGTGCCCGGGTTCTGGCCGAAGATGAAGATGCAGTCGGCGCGCGCGAAATCCTCCAGCAGCACGGTGCCCTTGCCGACGCCGATGGACTGGGGAAGCCCGACGCTGGTGGCCTCGTGGCACATGTTGGAGCAGTCGGGAAAGTTGTTCGTGCTGTATTCGCGGGCGAAGAGCTGGTAGAGGAAGGCTGCTTCATTGGAGGCGCGGCCCGAGGTGTAGAAATCCGCCATGTTCGGATCGGGCAGGGCATTGAGATGCCGGCCCACCAGCGCGAAGGCCTCCTCCCAGGTCACCGGCAGGTAGCGGTCGCTTGCCGCGTCGTAGCGCATGGGGTGGGTGAGGCGGCCTTCCATCTCCAGTTCGTAATCGCCGAGGGCACTGAGCGCGGTGACGGTGTGGGCGGCGAAGAATTCGGGCGTGCAGCGCTTCGTGGTCGCCTCCCAGGCCACCGCCTTGCCGCCGTTCTCGCAATATTCGAAGGGCGAGGTGTGCTTGGGGTCGCCCCACCCGCAGCCGGGACAATCGAAGCCGCCCGGCTGGTTCATGCGGGCGAGGGTGGCCATGCCGGACACGGCGACGTGCTGCTCCACCAGCGCGCTGCCCATGGCCTTCAGGGCCCCCCAGCCGCCGGCGGGCTCGTGATAGGGAAGGATGGTTTTCGCGATGCCCATGGGCGGCTCCCGCAGCAATGAGGGGGTGAGGCCGTCAAGCGAGGGGGCTCGTCTCGACTGCACAGGTCGCCGGACGTGAAAGTAACCGGAAGACGAGGGTATGATTGCCGCAGGAACAGCCCGAATAAATGGGCTTCACATATGTCCGGCGCATACCTTGGTATGGCGCGGGACAGTCTTTGCGCAGGATGAAGGCGGGGCAGGGCGCTGAGGGGCGCGAACGCATACGGCCCGCCCGTTTCGGGGCGGGCCGTCGGTCGGCTCGGGTCGGTCGTTACTTTCCGGAGATCGACACCGTCGCGGTGAGGCCGGCGGACAGGGTGACCGAGGGCGGCACGGGATCCAGCGCGATGCGTACCGGCACGCGCTGGGCGAGGCGGACCCAGGTGAAGACGGGGTTGACCGAGGCGAGGCCGGAGACATCCGGCGCCACATTGGGGATGGCGATCCCCCGGCCGATGCCGGTGACGTGTCCGGTGAGCGGCATGGGATAGGCCATCAGCGCGACCTTCGCCCTGTCGCCAACGTGGATGCCGGCAAGGACGGTTTCCTCGAAATAGCCGTCCACCCAGAAACTGTCGCTGTCCACCACGGAGAGCGCGCGCTGGCCGCTGGTGCCGTAGTCGCCCACTTGGGTGAGGAGGTTCGTGACATAGCCGTTCACCGGGGAGACAATGCGCGTGCGGCTGAGGTTGAGCTTCGCCTGGTCGCGATCGGCGAGGGCCTGCTGATAGGCCGCCACCGCCATGTCCGCCGAGGCCGCGAAGCTCTGCTTTTCCTCGTCCGACGCGGCGATGGCACTCAGCTTCGTCCGCCGTTCCGCCTCTGCCCTCTTGTTCTCGAGGTCGGCCTTGGCGCGGGCCACGGCGGCCTCGGCGTTGGCGAGCGCGATCCGATAGTCGGACGGCTCGATCACCATCAGGAGGTCGCCCTTGTGGACGAACTGATCGGCCTTCACGGGAAGCTCGACGATGCGCCCGGAGATCTGCGGCGCGACGGTGACCACATAGGCCCGCACGGTGCCGTCGCGGGTCCAGGGCGTGGTCATGTAGGTCTCCCACATCCGCCATCCGAGGACGCCGGCAACGCCGACGACGGCGAGGGTTAGGAGCACGCCCATCACGCGACGCGAAACGGAGGTCCCCTTTTTGGCAGGGATGTCGATGGCGGTCATGAACCTGCTCCTATGATCAGGACGGTGAGGGACAGCACGATCACGTAGATCGCGAGGTTGAACAGGGCCGGGTGCCACACCACGCGCGACAGGCCGGTGCGGTTGCCGAGCATGATGAGCGGGATGGTCATGATCCACGCCGCCAGCATCATGGCTGCAAAGGGCGAGAACAGAACGCCAAGGAGATTGAGTTCCGAGAACATGGGTGGATCTCGTCTTTCCTGATCTAGCCGATGTGTGCGCGCTGACCGTCCGTCGCCTTCAGGAGATCTGAACAGGCATCGAGTGCGTCCGTGATGATCTTGATCTGCACGAACGACGGCAGGCCCGCCAGCGTCTCGGAGGGCTGGGCGGCCGGCCGCTCCGAGAGCACGCGCTCCATGTCGCCGAAGGCGATGCGCGCGAGCGTGACCCGTCCCTCCGCAAGCGCGGCACTGGCGTCCGAAATCCGCCGGCGCTCCACCTCGTTCGCCGATGCTTCGCGCAGGAGGATCAGGGCGCGGCCGAGGATGAAGAGCGTCATGAGGGAACTCGCCTGCGCGTCCGTCGCCTGGGGCGGCAGATCCTCGACACGGCGTGTCATCACCGCCGTCCAGCGCGCCGCGTCCCGGGCCTGTGACCGCGCCGCGAGCCGTCGCAGGTCGCGAACCGAGAGGGCGAGAAGACGCCGCGTCCGCACCTCGGGCGACAGTCCCGGGATGATGATGAAGAACAGCGTTCCGATGATGTTGCCCACGATGATCGTCAGCGCGATGTTGAAGAAAGTGGACGCGTCATAGGAAATCGGGTTTCCGACCCCGAGCAGAGGCAGGAGATTGATGGACATCGCCAGGAACAGCGGCGTGTGCCAGCTTCCCGCCTGCATCAGGCCGATCGGCACCAGGACGAGCGCGAGCACCACAGCGAGCTGCGGGAAGGTGGAGATGGACGGCATGACGCCGAAATAGAGCCCGCAGCCGATCACCGTCACGAGGATGGAGCCGATGGTGAAGTCGGTGACGAGCATGCGGGCTTGATCGCCCGCCGGAGCGAAGATCAGGGCGGCGATGGCAACGAAGGCAATGGCGAGGGGGCCGTTCGGCCATTCGGTGGCGATGGTGAAGGCTGCCGCCGCGGCGACTGCAGAGAAGACACGGAAGCCGCTCAGCAGGGGCAGAAGCGGATCGCCGACGACGATGGTCCACGGTGCGGCCCGACGTTCAGCTCTCGCACCCATGAGCAAGGCGATACTTCCGGCTGTTTCGCGCAGGCAAAGGAGGAGGTCGCGGGTCGCGTCGGCTAGAATTGAGGCGCGGGCGTCATCGCGCGGAAGCGCCTCAAGGGTCTGCAAAGCTCGCGCGCAGGCGCTGCGGAGCCGCTCCGGGTCTCGGCCCAGATCGGCCGGGTCGAGGCGGGAGAGCAGGGTGTCCAGACATTTGCGAACGTCCTCACCCGGTTGGCCGGAAGCCTCCTGCTCCAGGGTAATCTTCTGCCAGCCGAGCACCGCGTCCATGAGGCGTGCCCCGGCATCGCGCAGATGACCGCTGCGTGAGCGCAGATACGGGGAATCCGCCATGGCCGCATCGGCTGCGGCCTGAAACAGGCTCAGCTTCCGCAGGACGTCCCTGGGGCTGAAGCGTTCCTCGCGCGCGCCTTTTGGCGCGGCGAGGGTCGAGCGGAAGCCGCGGACCAACTGACGGGCCAGATCTTCCAGAAGGCTGGCGAAGGTCCTGCGCGCGGCGCCGAAATCGGTGAGGAGGATGACGAAGAGGGTCGATCCGATGCCGATGCAGATTTCGCTGACACGGACTATGGAGAAAAAGAAGGCCGACGTCGGATCGGCGATGGTGTCGGCGAAGATTACGGCTGCGGTAAAGCCGGCCAGGGCCGCGGCGTAGGATGCGAAGTTCCGGAGTACCACGACGGCAAGGCCGCACAGGCCGCACCACGCGGCGAGGCAGAAGGCGAGGGTGTATCGGCTCTGGGCGAAGAGCCCGAGCACCGTCACCATGGCCAGCGCGCCCGCCACCGTTCCGATGATCCGCCAGCGCCCCTTCTGCAGGGACGTGCCGAGGTTCGGCTGGCACACGATGGCCGCCGTCGTCGCCGCCCAGAAGGAATTCTGGAGCTCAAGCGCATAGGTGATGTAGAGCGCCAGACAAACCGACGCCGCAAGGCGCACACCGAACAAGGCGCGAGGACCCCAGGAGCGAAGACGCGCGCGCAGGGCCCCGGAATTTGTCTCCGGGCGACTGTCGAGAGTGCCTTGTGCAGTGGAACTCATGGATACCGTGCCTTGCTGAACCCATCGTGGCTCTGGTGAGCATAGGTCCTGCGGGGCAACGGCCAATTATACACTAGGTAGTGAGGCCCTACCTTGGTTTAACTATAGTGCCGGGCTAGCCGAGCGAACCGCCGAGGCGCTGGCCGTAGGCGACGATCGCCGCCCCCACCGGCGCGCGTTCGGCGGCATAGGCGGCGAGGGCGGCGTCCATGTCCGGGGTGTGGGTGAGCGCATCGCGGAGCGCGAAGGCATCGCCCGCCGCCTTCGCCACGCCCATGGCGGTGTGCGGCCGGGCGATGAACGCTGCATCGCCCATGAGCGCGACGCGGGCGGAAACCATCTGCGGCGGCGCGTAGTCGAAGATGGCATGCAGGAAGGGGCGCGGCTCCGCCGCCACCACGGCGGCGAAGGCCGGGGGCAGCAGCCGCGCGGCATTGGATTTCATCGCGGCCGCCACGTCCGGGCGCACGCGGCCGGGCGCGAGGGAGAAGGGGCGCCGCACGCCGTCCACATCGGTGAGGACGCCATCGAGTTCATCCGGCGTGTAGCGCCGGTACCAGACCCAGTTGTAACGGCGTCGGCCGGCGGTGGTGGAGCCGTCCGGGCCGGGCACGAGATAGCCGAGAATGTGCGAGCCCGGCATTTCGTAGAAGGCGAAGCGGTCGAAGAGCTGTCCCGCGGCCACCGCCGGTACCTCGGCCTCGGGGACGAGGCCGCGCCAGGTGGCGTAGCCCACATAAGTTGGCCGGGACTTTGGGCCCGCAACCGCGCTGCGCAGCGTCGAGCCCACGCCGTCTGCGCCGATGACGAGATCCGCACGCTCCTCGGTGCCGTCGGAATAGGTCACGCGGGCGCCGCCCGGTTCCTGAGCCACGGAAACAGCCTGCTGGTCGATGTGGTAGCGATCATCCGGCAGCAGATGGCGGAAGGTGCGGAACAGCACGTCCCAGGAAAGCTGGGTCTGGGGGGTGCGCTGGCGATGGATGATGGCCCCGGCCTGATCGAGATAGATGCGCTCGTGGGCCGTCACCCCCACATGCGCGACGTGCTCCACGCCGACTTCCCGCAGGATTTCGAACACCTCGCGCTGGGCGACGAGGCCGGCGCCCCGCCCCTCCAGCCCATGCACCGAGCGTTCCGTCACGCGCACGTCGAAGCCGGCACGGTGCAGCAGCACGGCGGCGAACAGGCCGCCGATAGATCCGCCGACGATGAGGATGCGAGGGGGCATGGCCTGTCTCTCCGGGTGAAAGCTAGACGATGAAATCGATGACGCCGCCATCGACCCGCAGGGCGGCGCCGGTGGTGGCCGAGGCGAGCGGCGAGGCGATGTAGACCGCCATGTTGGCGACCTCCTCCACGCTCGCCGGCCGCTGGATGATGGAGGTCGGTCGGTGGGCCTTCACGAAGTCGGCGCCGGCCTCCTCCAGCGTCTTCCCGGTCGCCACCGCGTCCTTCAGCATGGCCGCGACGCCCTCCGAAAGGGTGGGGCCGGGGAGAATGGAATTCACGGTCACGCCCGTGCCCGCCATGCGCTTGGCGAGGCCGCGCGCGAGGGAGACGTCGGCCGTCTTGCTGACGCCGTAGTGGATCATGTCCGCCGGGATGTTGAAGGCGGATTCCGAGCCGAGGAACAGCATGCGCCCCCAGCCGCGCTCCGCCATGCCCGGCAGGTAGGCGCGGGCCAGGCGCACGCCGGACATGACGTTGATCGCCCAATGCCGGTCCCACACCGCGTCGTCGGTTTCGAAGAAGTCGGACGGCTGGAAGATGCCGAGATTGTTCACGACGATATCGAACGCCGGCTCGGCCGCCACCAGCGCGGCGGCGCCGTCCGCCGTGCCGAGGTCGATGGCCTGCCCCCGCGTCGTGCCGCCGATGCGCGCCACGGCCTCGGCCACCTTCGCCTCCGAGCGTCCGTTGACGACGACGCTCGCGCCGGCCTGCGAAAGCCCCTTGGCGATGGCGAAGCCGATGCCTTCGCTCGACCCGGTGACGAGGGCGGTCTTGCCCGACAGATTGATCTTCATGGCTGTCTCCTGTGGGTGTGCCGATGCCGCGCCCGGCGCGGGATCGGGCTCCGGTCAGCGGAGCGGCGGTGGATCCATCATGGCATGGCGGATGCGGCTTGCATCGAGGGGCAGGGTGGCGAGGCGCTGGCCGCTGGCGTCGCGGATGGCATTGCCCAGCGCCGCCCCCATGGGCCCTTGCGCCGCCTCCCCCGCGCCGAGGAAGGGCAGGCCCGGCCGCGGGATGATGTGGACCTCCACGGCGCGGGGCACGCGGGAGAAGCGCAGGATGGGATAGGCCGCCCAATCCACCGAGGTGATGCGTCGGCGGTCGAAGCGCACGCCCTCGAACAGCGTCCAGCTCGTCGCCTGCACGATGCCGCCCTCGATCTGGTTGCGCACCCCGTCCGGATTCACCACCTGCCCGGTGTCCACCGCCGCCGCCACGCGCGTGACGAGGAGGCGGCCGGTGTCCGCATCGATGGCGACCTCCAGCGCGATGGCGCAATAGGCCTCGAGGTTCTTGTAGCGCGCGAAGGCGAAGCCGTAGCCGCCTCCGGCGGGAGGCTTCGGCCGGTCCTTCCAGTCGAAGCGCTCGGCGGCGGTGGTGATGACCGCCTTCGCCCGCTCGTCCTGAAGATGGCGCATGCGGAAAGCCACCGGGTCCTGCCCCGCCCGGCGGGCGAGTTCGTCCATGGTGCTCTCGATGGCGAAGACGTTGAGATAGCCGCCCAGCGAGCGCATGGAGGAGCCGCGCAGCGGCATCTCCGGCAGGAAGTGGTTCACCGCCCGCGCATTGGGTAGCACATAGAGCGGCACGGCGTTGCGGTCGCCGCCGCCTTCAGGCATGGGCAGGTCCACCGGCGGCGCCGGGGGGAACGGCTCGGCCTTGTCGCGGGCGGCGAGGAGAGTGCCGGGCGGGCCGGGGCGCATCATGTGCGACTGGCTCCACACATCGTGCTGCCAGGCGGAGATCGCGCCGTCCGGCCCCAGCGCCGCGCGCACGCGGGCCACCATGCCCGGCCCGAACGGCTCCCAGGCATGCTCCTGCTCGCGCATCCACTGCACGCGCACCGGACGGCCGGGGAGGGCGCGGGCGAGCATCGCCGCGTCGGCGCCGGCATCGTCCGCCCCGTTCTGGCCATAGCAGCCGGCCCCCTCCGCATGGATGCAGCGCACCTTCTCCGGGGGCATGGCGAGGAGACCGGCCAGGGCATCGCGCAGGGGATAGACGCCCTGGGTGTGGGTCCACACCGTCATGGCGTCGCCCTCCAGATACGCGATGGCGCAGGAGGGGCCGATGGAGCCATGGGCGAGATAGGGGCGGCTGAACAGGGTATCGAGGGTGAAGGCCGGCGCATCCGGCTGCCCCACGTCGAGGATGGTGGTGTCCCGCGTGGGCAGGGCCATCAGCGCCTCGGGCAGGCGGGCCTCGTCGGGAAGCTGCGCGGTCTCCTCCCAGCGGGCGAGGGTGGCGAGCCAGCGCATGGCCTTGATCGCCGTCCATTCCTGCTCGGCGATCACCCCCAGGAAGGCGCCGTCGCGCACCACCTTGAGCACGCCGGGCATGGCCTCCACCGGCCCCGCGTCGAGCGCGACCAGCCGGGCGCCGTAGCTCGGCGGGCGCACGATACGGCCGTGGACCATGCCGGGCAGGCGCATGTCCTGCACATAGGCCGCCCCGCCCGTGACCTTCGCCGGAATGTCGACGCGCGGCACGGGGCGATCCATCACCGTGAAATCGCGCGGATCGGTGAGGGTCGAGGTAGGCGCGGCATCCACGTGCAGCAAGGTGTCGGAGACCAGCTCGCCATAGCCGAGGCTGAGGCCGGCGGGGCCGGTGACGACGCCGTCGCGGGCGGTCAGATCCGCGCGGGAGACGCCTGACCGGCGCGCGGCCTCGCCGATGAGGATTTCGCGCACCTGCGCCGCCGCATTGCGGATGGCGGTGCCGGAATCCTGCACCGAGTGGCTGGCGGCGGTGTAGCCCTCGTTGGGGGTGCGGCCTGTGTCGGCGGTGATGAGGTCGAGCCGTGAGAGGGGCAGCTTCAGCTCTTCCGCCGCCACCTGAAGCAGAGCGGTACGGATGCCCTGTCCCAGCTCCGCCTTGCCGGTGAAGATGGTGGCGTTGCCGTCCGGCGCGATGCGGATCCAGGCGTCGAGCCGGGGCGTGGCATCGAGGCTGCCGGGCAGGCCCCGCAGGGGTGTCGCGCTCGCCCCGGTTTCGGTCTGGGCGAAGGCCCGGCCAGACAGGCTGAAGGCGAGGATGAGGGCGCCGGTGCCGCGCAGCACCGCGCGGCGGGAGAGGGCGTGTATCGTCGGCTTTGTCATCGCACGGCCTCCACCTTGCCAGCCATCGGTTTGCCGGCCATGGTGCGGGCGGCGCGCTTCACGGCGCGGACGATGCGCACATGGGTGCCGCACCGGCATAGGCTGGGTTCCAGAGCGGCGAGAATGGCGTCGTCGTCCGGGTCGCCATCGCGCTCCAGCAGCGCCTGCGCGCGCATGACCATGCCGGCGATGCAATAGCCGCACTGCGCCGCCTGCTCGGCGATGAAGGCGGCCTGCACCGGCCCCGGCGCATCGGCGCTGCCGAGCCCCTCGATGGTGCGCACTGTCCGCTCGTCCAGCAGCATCACCGGCGTGATGCAGGAGAAGACGGGCTCCCCGTCCACCAGCACCGTGCAGGCGCCGCACTGGCCGAGGCCGCAGCCGAATTTCGCGCCGTTCAATTCGAGTTCGCCGCGCAGCACATAGAGCAGGGGCGTGTCCGGCGCGGCGGCGATGGTGCGGCGCGTGCCGTTGACGGTGAACGTGATCATGGGGCGCCTTTCGCGGGGTTCGCGGTGGTCTGGGGAGCGGCGGCGCGGCGGGCCGCTGTGATGGCGGCGGCGAGGTCCAGCCAGGCCGGCCGGGCGGCGATATCGCGGCGCAGGTAATCGAGAAGCGCGGTCAGCGCGGTGTCGTCCATGGCGGCGAAGGGCGGCATGATGGGCGCCGCCACGCCGTCCGCGGCCGGAACGCCGCGCAGGATGAGGTTGAGCAGGTTTCGCGGCGTCTCGGCCGCAACGGCCGTGGAGAGGGCGAGGTCCACGCCTCCGAGCGGCAGTGGCCGGCCCGCCTGGTGGCAGGCGGCACAGGCGGCGGCGAAGACCCGACGGCCCGCGCTCGCATCCGTGGGCAGGGCCATGGCGGCCGCCTGCCAGCCCGCCGATTGCGGACGCTGGCCGGAGGCGTCGGGCGCGGGCGCCTTCGGCGTCGCAGTCTCGCTTGCGGGCGCGCCGAGCGAGGCGAGATAGTCCGCCATCGCCTCGATATCCTGCGCGGGCGCCTCGGCGAGGTTCTCCGTCACGGGCCCCATGGGGCCGAGCGCGACGCCATGGTCCGTCTGCCAGCCCTCGCGCAGATACTGGGCGAGGGCAGCCTTCGTCCACGGCACGCGGGCGGGCGACTGCGCGTCCAGGGGGTAGGCGGTCCAGCCCTCGGCCTCGCCGCCGGCGAAGGCGCGGGAGCGGATTTCCGCTCCCATCAGGTTGCGCGGCGTGTGGCAGGCGCCGCAATGGGCGAGGCCTTCCACCAGATAGCGGCCTCGGTTCCACGCGGCATCGCGCGAGGGGTCATCTTTGAAAGGCTCGGGATGGAAGAACAGGAGCTTCCAGCCGGCGAGCACGAGGCGGATGTTGATGGGGAAGGGCAGCTGGTTCGCCGGCGCCGTGGCGACCACCGGCGTGCGGGTCATCAGGAAAGCGTAAAGCGCCGCGAGATCCGCGTCGGTGGTCAGGCTGAAATGGTCGTAGGGAAAGGCCGGGTAGAGGTGCCGGCCTTCGCGGTCCACGCCCTCGCGCATGGCCCGCACAAAGGCTGCAAGCGGCCAGCGCCCGATGCCGGTTTCCGGATCGGGGGTGATGTTGGTGGAATAGATCGTGCCGAAGGGTGTCGGCATGGCGAGCCCGCCGGCGAAGGTCGTCCCGCCCGGCGCGGTGTGGCAGGTGCGGCAATCCCCGATCAGGGCGAGCGCCGCGCCCCGCTCGATCTGCGCGCGGTCGAACGTGGCGGCGGGCGGGGGCGAGATGGGCGCTATCTCCCCATGCCAGGCATAGGCCAGCGCGGCGAGCGCGCCGCAGCCGGCGGCAACGAGGGTTAGCAGCAACACGCGCTTCATCATCATCCGCACCCTTTCTGGGGGTGCACCATGCGGCTGCCCGGCGCTCTCATCTTTCCGAAACGCACTAAAGGGGCACCCGCCAAACCCAAGTATGAGCAGGCCACGCCAATGGCCGATTTCCCCCGGCCCGTCCCCCCGACACTCTCGCAGCCGACATTGGACACCTGCGACGCAGAGAGGGATGAGGCATGCACATGGCCGATCCGCACGACGCTTCCACACATGCCTTGCTGCAGCCGGGCCAGGCCGCGCCCGACTTCACCCTGCCGGCGACGCCCGACCAGAAGCTGTCCCTCTCCGACCTGAGGGGCGCGCCCGTCATCCTCGCCTTCTATCCGGCCGATTGGAGCCCGGTGTGCGGCGACCAGATGGGCCTCTACAACGAGATGCTGCCGGAGTTTCACCGCTCGGGTGCCCAGCTCGTGGGGATCTCCACGGACGGCGTGTGGTGCCACGCGGCCTTCGCGGAGACGCGCAAGCTGCATTTCCCGCTGCTCGCCGATTTCGAGCCCAAGGGCGAGGTCGCCCGGCGCTATGACGCCTACCGCGCGCAGGATGGCGTCGCCGAGCGGGCGCTGTTCGTGATCGATGCCGAGGGCGTTATCCGCTGGAGCTACCTTTCGCCTCTCGGCCTGAACCCCGGCGCGGACGGCATTCTCGATGCGCTCGACGCGCTCGTTCCCACCCCAAAGACCCCCACCTCGAATACCCCCACTTCGAACACTTATGGAGCGCAGGCATGACGCGCCGTCTTCCTCCCGTGAGCGCCACCGACAAGGTGGCCGGGCCGGCCGATGCGCCGGTGACCCTGATCGAGTACGGCGATTACGAATGCCCCTATTGCGGCGAGGCCTATCCGGTGCTCAAGGCCGTGCAGGAGGCGATGGGCGCGCGGCTGCGCTTCGTGTTCCGCAATTTCCCGCTGACCGAGATGCACGCCCATGCCCTGCGCGCCGCGCAGTTCGCCGAGGCGGCCGCCGCGTCCGGGGTGTTCTGGGCCGCCCATGACATGCTCTACGAGCACCAGGACGCGCTCGATGTGGCGAGCCTCACGTCCTATGGCGCGCAGCTCGGCATTGAACGCCGCGTACTGCAGGCGGCCTTCCAGGGCCAATACGACGCCATCATCCAGCAGGACTTCGTGGGCGGTGCGCGCGCCGGCGTGAACGGCACGCCCTGCCTCTTCATCAACGGTGTCCGCTACGACGGGCCGAGGGACAGGCAGAGCCTGATCGAGGTGCTCGATCGCGCCGCTGCCGCCGCCGCGATCGACGTCCCGGCCTGAGCCAGCATGCACCCGCCCGAGGAGGCAACCATGATCTTCAAGCAGACTTCAACCCTGCGTCCCGGTGCGCCCGCACTCGCCGACACCGCGCCCGAGCCCCGCGCGCTGGGGTTCGGCGCCACGCTCGCCATGGCCACTGCGGCCGGCCTCGCGGTGGCGAACATCTATTACAACCAGCCCATGCTCGCGCTGATCGAGCAGGATCTGCCGGGCGCCCTCACGGGGGCCATTCCCACCGCCACTCAACTCGGCTACGCCACCGGCCTCGTGCTGCTCGTTCCGCTGGGCGACCTCGTGGAACGCCGGCGCCTGATCGTGGTGCAGTTCGTGCTGCTTGCGGCGGCGCTGCTGCTGGCCGCGGTGGCGCCCACGGCGCTGCTGCTCGTGGCGGCCTCGCTGGCGGTGGGGCTCGCCTCCACGGTGGCCCAGCAGATCGTGCCCCTCGCGGCCCATTTCGCGGCGCCCGAGAAGCGAGGCGCGACGGTGGGAACGGTGATGGCCGGGCTGTTGACGGGCATCCTCCTCAGCCGCACCGTCGCCGGTTTCGTCGCCTCGCACGGCGGCTGGCGCGAGATGCTGTGGCTCGCGGCGCCCATGGCGCTCGCCGGTGCGGTGCTGATGGCGGTGACGCTCCCCAGCAGCAAGCCGGACTCGCGCCTGAGCTATCACCGGCTGCTCCATTCCGTGTGGCAGCAGTGGCTGGATTTTCCCGCACTGCGGCTCGCGGCCATCACGCAGGCTGCGCTGTTTGCGGCCTTCACCGTGTTCTGGACCATCCTCGCCTTCCGGCTCGCCGAGCCGCGCTTCGGCCTCGGTGCCGAGGTGGCGGGATTGTTCGGCCTGGTGGGCGCCGTCGGCATCCTCGCCGCGCCGCTGGCCGGCCGGTTCGCGGACAAGCGCGGCCCGAAGCTGGCGGTGATGGTGGGCTCCATCGTCACGCTCGCCGCATGGGTCGTGATCGGCGCGTGGGGCTCGCTCGTCGGGCTGATCGTCGGCGTGATGTTGCTGGATTTCGGCATGCAGAGCGCCCTCGTCTCCAACCAGCACATCGTCTTTGCTCTGCGGCCGGAGGCGCGGGCGCGGATCAACACGGTGCTCATGAGCGCCATGTTCCTCGGCGGCTCCATCGGCTCGGCCACGGCGACGCTCGCCTGGGGGGCCGGCGGCTGGTTCCTCGTCACGCTGCTGGGGACGGCGTTCGCCGCCTTCGCGGTCGGCCTCCAGCTGCTGGCGGCCCGCAGTCGCCGGGCCGATCCGGCGCACTGAACGGCACCGGCCGGAAGAAGGGTCAAGGAGGCTCCGCCATGCGCACGGGACGCTGTTTTGCCCTTCTTCTGGCCGTCGCCCTGTGGCCGTCGCGCGCCCTCTGCGCCGACAGGGCGGCCACGCCGCGCTGTTCACCGCCGCCACCGCCCGGGCCTACGCGCCGGAGCTGCACCTCGCCGGCGTCGCCGCGGCGGCCGCGCCGACGGAACTGCGGCGCCTGCTGCGCGACGATATCGGCACGCTGCCGGGGCAGGTCGTGGCCTCCTTCGCCGCATGGTCCTGGGGCCAGGCCTATGGATTGCCGCTCGACGGCATCGTCCGCCCGCAGGCGATCGGGACGGTGGACGGGATCGCCGCCGATTGCAGCCTCGATCCGGCGGGCGATGTGGCGCTCGGCCTCTCCGCGCTGGGCTATGCCCAGACGGGCTTCCTGCGCAGCGCCGCCGACCGGCGGCCCGGCTGGGATCAGCTGATCGCGCGCAATTCCAATCCGGATCCTAGGGGCGTGCCCGTCTTCTTCGCGCAGGGGAGCCTTGATGCCCTCGTGGAGCCGGCCACCACGCGGGACTATGTGGGGCGCCTCTGCCGGGCGGGGACGTCCGTCACCTATGTGGAAGTGCCATGGGCGTCCCATGGAGGGGTGGTCAAGGCCGTGGCGCCCATGGCCGTGTCCTGGCTTCTCGCGCGGCTTTCGGGCGCCCCCGTGCCGAACGGCTGCTTGCGGGCCGGCCGCTGAGGCGGCCGGGGTGGGATGCTGAAAAAGTCCACCCCCCTATATTGATGTGCGATCCAATATACCCGCGTATAAGCTCATTTCCCCTCTCCCTATTCTAGAGTGATCTTGTGTCGGTGCTGGATCTCAGGCTGTGCCCCGCCTGCCGTCACGGACAGTTTCATCCTGGAACACAGCGAGAGGAACAGGATCATGGCTTACGTCACCACCAAAGACGGCGTCGACATCTTCTACAAGGATTGGGGTCCGAAGGACGCCCAGCCCATCGTCTTCCATCACGGCTGGCCTCTCTCCTCCGATGACTGGGATGCGCAGATCCTGTTCTTCCTGCAGCACGGCTTCCGGGTGGTCGCGCACGACCGCCGCGGGCATGGCCGCTCGGCGCAGGTGAGCGAGGGCCATGACATGGACCATTATGCCGCTGACGCCGCCGCTGTGATGGAGCATCTCGACCTGCGCAACGCCGTGCATATCGGCCATTCCACCGGCGGCGGCGAGGTGGCCCGCTATGTGGCGCGGCACGGCCAGCCGCAGGGGCGCGTGGCGAAGGCGGTGCTGGTCAGCGCCGTGCCGCCGCTGATGGTGAAGACCGCGGCCAATCCCGGCGGAACGCCCCTCGAGGTGTTCGACGGCTTCCGCTCGGCGCTCGCGGCCAATCGCTCCCAGTTCTTCATGGATGTGGCGTCCGGCCCCTTCTACGGCTTCAACCTGCCCGGCGCGACGCCGGTGCCGGGTGTGATCCAGAATTGGTGGCGCCAGGGCATGACCGGCGGCGCGAAGGCGCACTATGACGGCATCAAGGCCTTCTCCGAGACCGACCAAACCGAGGATCTCAAGCTCATCACCGTGCCGACCCTCGTCATGCACGGTGATGCCGACCAGGTGGTGCCCATCGATGATGCCGCCCGGCTGAGCGTGAAGCTGCTGAAGAACGGCACGCTGAAGGTCTATGCCGGCTATCCCCACGGCATGCTGACCGTCCACGCCGACGTCATCAATCCCGATCTGCTCGCCTTTGTGAAGGCCTGACGGGCTGACGCGCACAGCGCCGGTTGCGGCCGTCCCGCACCGGCGCTGCCGTCCGCTCCCGCGGGCGACGAGACTTCCGACGAGATCTGGAACGTGAGCGCGCCAACGCACGCGCCGCGTGCGCACGGCGCCGAGACAGGCCGGTGGTGCGCATGACCGACATTCGCTACATCCTCGTGCTCCTTGCCGGCGTGGTGCTCACCAACTGGATGGGCCGCGTGCTGGGCGATCGCGTGGCGCTGCCCCTCATTCAGGTTGCGGTGGGCGCCGCCATCGGCTCGGTCACCAGCCTCGGCGCGCCGCTGAAGCCGGATCAGTTCTTCCTCATTTTCCTGCCGCCGCTCCTGTTCTTCGACGGGTGGCGCGTGTCCAAGACGGATCTTGCGGCGAATGCGCCGCTCATCCTGTCCATGGCGCTGGGGCTGGTGGTGGTCACGGTCGGCTGCGTGGGGCTGATGCTCCATTGGCTCATCCCGGCGATGCCGCTGGCCGTGTGCTTCGCGCTCGCGGCGGTCCTGTCGCCCACCGATGTGGTGGCGGCCGGCGCGGTGGCGCGGCACATTCCCATTCCGCGCGGCGTGCTGCGCCTGCTGGAGGGCGAAGCCCTCTTCAACGATGCCGCCGCGCTGATCTGCCTGCGCCTCGCCATCGCGGCGGTGGTGACGGGGACGGTGCCGGTGCTCGATTCCCTCGCTGCCTTCGTCTGGGCGGCCGGAGGCGGCATCGCCATCGGCATCGCCTTCAGCTGGATGGTGGCCACGGCCAAGGCTTTCATGGTGCGCCGGGTGGGCGAGGACACTTCCGGCCAGATTCTCATCAGCCTGCTCATTCCCTACGGTGCCTATCTGCTGGCCGAAGTGGCCGGCAGCTCCGCCGTGCTCGCGGCCGTGGCCGCCGGCATGATGATGAGCCGCATTGAGGTGTCGGGCCGCGCGCTTCCCTTGACGCGCCTGAGGCGCGGCGCGGTGTGGGAGACGCTCCAGTTCACCCTCAACGGCGTCATGTTCCTGCTGCTGGGCGAACAGATGCCGTGCATCCTCAGCGGCGCGGCGCGCAGCATCGCCGAGGGCGGACATCACGCCGTGGGGTGGCTCGGGCTCTATGTGGCGGCCACCGTTCTCGCCCTCGCGGCCTTGCGCTTCGCATGGGTACTCGCCGCACTCTGCTGCTGGCCCGCCGGCCGGGGGCAAAGCGGTGCGCCGCGCGCCTTTCCCCGGTGGCGCCTGGTGGCGGTGATGGCGTTCGGCGGGGTCCGCGGCGCGGTCACGCTCGCCGCGGCGCTCAGCCTGCCTTTGGTCTTGACGGGTGGCATGCCTTTTCCCGCGCGTGATCTTGCCGTGTTCATCGCCGCCGCGGTCATTCTCGTGTCCTTGGCGCTCGCCAACGTGGCGCTGCCCATCCTCCTGCGGGGCATCGATGTGCCGCCCGACGTGGCCGATGCGGCGCAGGAGCACGAGGCCCGCGCCGAGGCGCTGCAGGCCGCCCTGGACGCACTCGCGGAGACGGCCGAGACGCAGACGGCCGATGCCGACGCACCGACCGTCGCCGCCATCGTTGCCGACCATTACAGGCACCGACTCGACCAGCTCCAGGCCGAGGGCGTCGATGGCGGAACAGCCGCCTGGCCGGAAGAGCGGCGGATGCATCTCCTCGCGATCCAGGCCGAGCGCCGATCCATCGTCAGTCTCGTCCAGCGCCGGCGCATCCCCATCGATCTGGCGCACAAGCTGTTGCGGGAGACCGATGCCGAGGAGGTCGCCCTGCCCGTCGCGCCCGGCATGGGCGAGGGCTGAGAAGGTGCAGTGACGAAAAGTAAACCGACGTATAGTTCGGTGAAACATCGATATTCATGGAATGAATTTGAGTTCGATACCGGCGAAGGCTGCGGGATGCAAAACTAAATCATCGAAAACACAGGAGGTTCTCATGACTGCGAATTCTAAGTTCATCATGGCGTTCGGCGCTCTTGCCTTCTTGGTGGCCGGCGTGGCGGGCACCGCCCACGCGGACACCAGCTTCCCCACCGAAGCGCGCGGCGAGACCACCTTCTTCGATGCCCAGTCGGGCGCCGTGGTCCAGCCGTTCAACATCTTCCAGATGCCCTCCGCCGCGAAGCTGCGGGCCATGAACTCCGCCCGTCCGTTCATCGGCCAGCCGGCCCAGCCCGACGCCCACTGGGGTCCGGCCCAGGATGCCACTTCGCCGGGGGCGTGAGCCACCCGACATGCGCTGCAACGAAAAGGCCGGCGTCCCCTGAGGGCGCCGGCCTTCTCGCTATTGCGGGTGTAGGTGCGCTGGAAGGCCTGCCTTCGCTCTATCCCGGGGGGGCGGCGCGCACAAAAAGCCCGCCGGGTTTGACCGGCGGGCTCAGGCGGGGAGGAAGGGGAGGGCAGGTCAGTGCGAGCGGGTGGCCTCGAAGAGGAACCACACGCGGCGTTCAGCCTCGTCGATCCAGACCTCGATGAGGCTGGTGGTGGCGACGTCGTTATAGTTCTCGCAGACCACATGGGCTTCCCGCAGGAAGGTGATGAGGCGCTTGTTGTCCTCGCCGAGCTCGGCCAGCATGTCCTCGGCGGTCACGTAGTCCGCGTCATTGTCGGGGAGACGCTGGAGGCGCGCGATGTGGCCCACCGACCGCAGCGTGGTGCCGCCCACCTTGCGGGCCCGCTCAGCGATGGCATCGGTGGTGGCGAAGATCTGGTCGCCGTGCTCGTCCAGCAGAAGATGGTAGTCGCGGAAGTGCGGGCCGGACATGTGCCAGTGGAAATTCTTGGTCTTCAGATAAAGCGCGAACATGTCGGCCAGAAGAACGGTGAGGGCGCCGGCAATGTCGCGGGTGGCGTCTTCGCCGAGATCGGTGGGGGTCCGAAGCGGTGCCAGCTGGCGCAGTTTCGTGATGGTCTTGTCCATGGGTGTCGTCCTTATGGAAAAGCTGTAGGGCAGCGGTCGGGTGGTGGCTGAGATGCCGCGGCGACCGCTCTGTGAATGTCACGGTGGTCACCATAGGACCGGGGCGCGGACGAAAGAATTGGGCGCTCGTTTGCCTGGATCATACGAGGGTATGGGGCTCGAAGGCGTGCGCAGGCGCGTGCGCGCGAACCCGCGAGGGTCGCCGCAGCGCAGATTTAGGGGGCAGAGGTGGCAGGGCGCGAAAGGCCGCGAGCGCGTCGGCGCGTCAGCGGCGCGGGGAAGCCTGCAGCGCGCGATCGATGCAATCGATCATTTCGTTCCCGTCGAACGGCTTCGCCAGGAAGCCGAAGGCGCCGGCCGCGTCGACCTGCCGGCGGATGCGATCCTCGGGAAAGGCGGTGATGAAGATCAGCGGCACCGGGTCGCCTTCGGCGCGCAGCCGGCTCTGAAGCTCGACGCCGCTCATGCCCGGCATCTGGACATCGGTGATGACGCACGCGGTCCGGCTGCGCTCCGTGGAACCGAGGAAGTCCTCGGCGGACGCGAAGGATCGCGCGCCGAACCCAAGGGAGCGGACGAGACTTTCCGTAGCGACGCGAACGGATTCGTCGTCATCGATAATCGTTATGGTTGGAGCGCGTGACACTCGGGGCACCTCGACGTGCAATCATTCGGCACGCGATGACGCGCCGGTCTGACCCTATATAGCCTGCCGCCTGCCCAACCCGTAATCATACAGACGTTTGCAACTTTAGCTTTTTGCACTGAGCCCCAGGGCCTCCGCCATCCGGACCAGATCCGCGAGGGAATGGGCCTCCATCTTCCTCATGACGTTACCGCGATGAATTTTCACGGTAATTTCGCTCAGCCCCACCTCGGCGGCGACCTGCTTGTTCATGAGGCCGGAGGTCACGAGGGCCATGATCTGCCGCTCGCGCTCGGTCAGCGTGTCGTAAAGCGCGCGCAGCTTCGAGGAGGAGGCGCGCTCGGCGCGGCGGCCCCGGTCGATCTCGATGGCGGCGGAGACCGCATCCAGCATGTCCTGGTCGCGGAACGGCTTGGTGAGGAAGTCCACCGCGCCCGCCTTCATGGCGCGCACGCTCATGGGGATGTCGCCATGCCCGGTCATGAAGATGATGGGTAGCTCCATGTCCGAGCGCGCCAGCTGCGCCTGGAAGTCGAGCCCGCTCACGCCCGGCAGGCGGATGTCCAGCACCAGGCAGCGCGGCGCATCCGGCAGCTTGGCGGCCAGGAGCTCGGCGGCGGAGGCAAAGAGCGCCACCTCGAGCCCGATTGAGCGGAACAGGCTGGACAGCGCGTCGCGCAGGCTGGCGTCATCGTCCACGACGATCACGACGGGGGCGCTCGGGGGCGGCGCCGGGCGGGGCAGCGGTCGACTGGTCACGGGCGGGTGTCCCTGGTGCTGGAAGAGGGGGGCGTGCTCGCAAGTGGCATCGTGAGGGTGAAGCACATTCCCCCCTCGGGGTGAGGCGTGGCGTCGATCCGGCCGCCATGGGCCTGCGCGATCGAGCGGGAGACGGAGAGGCCGAGGCCCATCCCGTCCTGCTTCGTGGAAACGAAGGGCGAGAATAGGGAGGCGAACACATCCGGCGCGATCCCCGGTCCGGTATCGCGCACGGAAATGGTCAGCTCCGCCGTGCCATCCATTGACCACGTCGGTGTTTCGAGCGCGTTGCGGACAGTGAGGATACGCTGGCCCTCGGGCACTTCGTCCATGGCCTGGATGGCGTTGAGGACCAGATTGATGAGCACCTGCTGCAATTGGATGCGGTCGCCTTCGATGCGCGGCAAATCGGGGGCGAGGGCGAGTTCGAGCCGGACGCGATGGTTCGACAGTTCCCGCTCCAGCAGCAGCACGCAATCCTCCACCAGCTCGGTGCTGTCGAGTGCGTCGCGCAGCGGCTCTCCGCGCCGGGCGAAGGCGCGCAGCCGTTCCACCACCTCACTCGCGCGGCGGGCATTGGCGATCATGCGGGTGACGGAGGCTTCCGCCTCGCCGAGGTCGGCCACTGGGCGGCGCAGCCAGCGCAGGCAGGCCTCGCCGTTGGTCACCACCGCCGCGAGCGGCTGGTTGACCTCGTGGGCGATGGAGGCAGTGAGTTCGCCCATGGTGCTGACGCGGGTTACGTGGGCAAGGTCGCTGCGGACCTGGTTCAGTTCCTGCTCGGCCTTCTGCCGCTCGGTGATGTCGTGGTTGGTCTCCATGGTGCCCATGGGCCGCCCGCGCGCATCGCGCTGGAGCGACCAGCGGCTCGTGCAGACCAGCTTCCGCCCGTCGCGGGTGGTCTGGACGATCTCGCCCTCCCATTGGCCGGTCTTGAGCAGAATGCCCATGATGTCCGCGCGGGGGGACGGAAAGACGGTCTTCAGCAGCGCGCCGGCCTGCTGCCCCAGGGCCTCGGCCCGGGTCCAGCCGTAAAGCCGTTCGGCACCGTGGTTCCAGTAGACGATCGTGTCGGCGAGGTTCCGCACGAAGATGGCATCTTGGGAGAGATCGAGCAGCGCGGCCTGTTCTCTCAGCGCGCCCGTCGCCTGCTGGTTGCGCAGCGAGAGAACGGTGGTGACGGTGATAGCCGCGACGCTGACGAAGCACCGCATGGTGGAGGAGACGTTGTAGTCGGTGGCGTGCATGATGACGAAGCTCAGCATCGTCAGCATGACGCAGGCCCCGGCGACGATCAGCAGCCCCGTGCGCCCGAAAAGGCCCGCGCTCAGAAGCACCACGACCACGTAGAGCACGGCAATGGCCATGTCGAGCGGCGAGAGCGTATCCACCAGGAAGATCGAGAGACACAGCAGCGCGACAAGGAACCAGCCGGTTCGCGCCCGGGCGGGGGCATCCGCACTGTTGCTGGACAAGGGACCGGCCAGACCCGACATCATGCCCTCGAGAGTGTGGTTTGCGCCCGGCGATCTGCCGGAGCGCAGCGGACGGATGCCTGTTGTGCGGCTGCCAGCTGCCCGGCATCGTGCTTCGGTATCACCGACATATACCTCGATCTTGCCAGTTTGAACGGCGCATTTGCCGGCTCGCGAGGCAGTAGTGCAGCAAAAACGGGCGGTCGGCTCAAGCCCGCTAAACGCAAAGTCTAGCCGCCTATACCAAGGTATGCCCGCGCGCACCCGATCATATGAGCGCCGAACCCCAAGTAGAATGGAGCAAAATACGCTGGTCGCCGATGCTGGGTTTCCAATCGGCGAAGCGCAAGTCTTTCTGCCGGAACGGTTCGGTGTCGCAGCTCGTGCGCCGGTGCCGGTCCGAGCTGCACGGAGGAACTGCGCGGAACCGCCCTTCAGCCTTCGGGGGTCTCCAGCATGTCGTTCCATGCCGCGCCATCCGCCGCAGCCGCCGCAATGCCGGCGCAGGCCCATGCGGAACTCAATGCCGAGGTCCGGCGCCTCGGTCTGCTCACCCCGCGTCCCGCGTCCGATGACCAGACCAGGCCGGCACCGAAGCCGGCGCGTGCCCGGTCCGGACTGGTGGCGTGGCGCCTCAAGCGCGTGCTATCCTTCATGGAGGAGCATTATTGGGAGCCCGTCACGCTTGCCGAGATGGCTCGCGTGGCCGGCCTCAGCCGGATGCATTTCGCCGCGCAGTTCCGCATCTCGACGGGCTCCAAGCCGCACGAATACCTGCTGCGGCTGCGCGTGGAGCGCGCCCAGAAGCTGATGATGGAGAGCGATGAGCCCCTGGCGCAGGTGGCCTTCAGCGTCGGCTTCCAGACCCAGGCCCACTTCACCACCGTATTCCGGCGTTTCGCCGCAACGACCCCGCATCGCTGGAGGTCGGAACAGATGGCCCGCACGCCACACGGTGGCGCTGCGGCCCCCCGCGCGCTTGGCTCGGCCCATCAGGCCTAGCGCAGCGCGTCGGCGCGACACGCGCCCTTCTCCTTTCGATCCGAACGAACAGAGGCCGGCGCGGCAACGCACCGGCCTCGCGCCGTTGGGCCTCCGACGGCAGGGGGGCCGGTGCAGCATTCTTTCTGGAGATCGCTGATCATACCCACGTATGCGGATCTATCGAAGCATATGAGAAGAATAAATCACGGGATAATACGCGTCATTAGCAGCATCTTCTAAATTCATTTCATCAACAACGGAGTGTTTGCCATGTCCATCAAGTCTACTGTCCTCGCCGCCGGTGTCGCCGTGATGCTCGTCTCGTCCATGGGTTCGGCCTTCGCCGACCCGACCGTCCAGAAGGAGAATGTGGAGCAGTATGCGGTCTCCGCGCAGGGGAGCCTGACCCCCACCTCCCCGGCGGCCGTGGCCCGCGACGAGCGCCGGCTCGAGCGTCCCAGCGCCTTCGGCACCCCCGGCCCCTATTATGTTTCCGAGCGCCCGTTCGCGAACGGCAACGCCCAGTCGGGCCCGGCCCACGACGCCGACGACAACTGACGCGAGCCGTCCGCGACGAAAAAAAAGGGGCCGCTTTGGGCGGCCCCTTTTCTATTTGTCCGGGTCTGTCCCGCTGCGGTCAGCGAAGGGCCGGTGCCTCAGTCGACCTTCAGCGGCGGGTTGTCGCTGTCCAGGAACTCGACGGTGGTGAACACCAGTTCGGTGTCCCCGATATTGGTGAGGTCATGCATCATGAACTCGCCCGGGCCGAAATGGTGGTGCTTGGTGTCGCCGGCCTCGTAGGTCACTTCGGCCACCCGCCCGTCGGCATAATGCGACCGGGCGCGGCCGCCGGTCACGGCCGTCCAGAAATAATCGAGCACATGGGTATGGAATCCGATGCGCTCGCCGGGCTTGAGGGCGAGGTGCCACACGCGCACCCGCTCGCTCTGCGAGACGAGGCGGCTGCCGACGCGTCCGTTGCCGCGGCTGGCGTGGAGGTCAGCCCGCATGGGCTCGGGCCATGCAAGCGGTGCTTCGATGTTGGCGTAGGTAGGGTTGGTGCTGATATTCATTGGGTTTCTCCCTGGTTGTCTGGCGTTTCAGTCCACCGCGAACCCGGTCTGCGCGCGCACGTGCTGGGCGGCGAAGGCCGCACGGACGCGCCCGGCCGCCGCGCTGTGATCCGCCAGCGAGACGACGATCGAGACCAGGAAGGCGAGCGGCACGGAGAACAGCGCGGGATTGTCATAGGGAAAGGGTGCTGGGCCGAGCTTCAGCGTCGTCGTCCACACGCTGGGGCTGAGGGCCACGAGCACGAGGGCCACCACGAGGCCCGTCACCGAGCCAGTCACGGCGCCGCGTGTGGTGAGGCCGGGCCAGGACACGGACAACACGATGACGGGGAAGTTCGCGCTCGCAGCGATGGCGAAGACGAGACCCACCATGAAGGCGATGTTCTGGTTCTCGAACAGCAGCCCGAGGCCCATGGCGAGGAGGCTGATGACGACCGCCGCCGCCTTGGAGACCCGCACCTCTTCCTGTTCCGATGCCTTGCCGCGCCGGATGACGCGGGCATAGAGATCGTGGCTGGCCGCCGACGCCCCGGCGATGGTGAGGCCCGACACCACCGCGAGGATGGTGGCGAAGGCCACGGCCGAGATGAAGCCGAGCAGCACCGAGCCACCGAGCGCGTTGGCGAGGTGCAGGGCCACCATATTGGTGCCGCCCAACACAGCGCCGGTCGCGTCCTTGAAGCTCGGATCGGACATGACGAAGGCGATGGCGCCGAAGCCCAGCACGAACAGCAGCGTGTAGAAGACGCTGATGAAGCCGGTCGCCACCAGCACGGAGGTGCGCGCCTGCCGGGCATCCGCCACGGTGAAGAAGCGCATCAGGATATGCGGCAGGCCAGCGGTGCCGAACACGAGGGCAACGCCCAGTGAGATGGCGGAGATGGGATCCTTCACCAGCCCGCCCGGCGCCATGATGGCCGCGCCCTTGGGGTGGAGCGCCGCGGCGTGGGCGAACAGCGCCTCCAGGCTGAAGCCGAAATGGCCGAGGATGAGGGCGGACATCACCACCGAGCCCGTGAGCAGCAGCACGGCCTTGATGATTTGCACCCAAGTGGTGGCCAGCATACCGCCGAAGGTGACATAGGCCATCATCAGCAGGCCGACGAGGCCCACCGCCACCCAATAGGGCAGGCCGAACAACAGCTCGATGAGCTTTCCGGCTCCCACCATCTGGGCGATGAGGTAGAGCAGCACGATCACCAGCGTGTTGGTGGCCGCGACCACCCGCACCGGCACTTCCGAGAGCCGGTAGGCCGCCACATCGGCGAAGGTGAAGCGCCCGAGATTGCGCAGCGGCTCGGCGATGAGGAACAGGATCATCGGGAAGCCCACGAGGAACCCGATGGCGTAGATCATGCCGTCATAGCCGGAGGTGTAGACCAGCGCCGTCACGCCGAGGAAGGTCGCGGCGGAGGTATAGTCGCCGGCGATGGCGAGGCCGTTCTTGAAGCCGCTGAGGCCGCCGCCGGCGGCGTAATAATCCTGGGCGCCGCCGGTGCCCTTGCGGGCCGCCCACCAGGTCACGCCAAGGCTAACAGCGACGAACAGCAGGAAGAGGCTGATCGCCACGGGATTGATGGGCTGGCGGGTGCCGCCTTCGATGGCGCCGGCGGCTGAGGCCGGGCTGGCGGCGCAGACGAGCGCGAAGGTGAGGGCGGCGGGGGCCGCGCGGACGAGCGGAGTCCACCTCATTGCACGTCCTCCCTAAGGTTCTCGGTGAGCCGGTCGAAGGTGTGGTTGGCGACGGCGACGTAGATGGCCGTCAGCACGAAGCCGAGGCCGAGCAGGCTGACCCCGGCGACGATCCCCCAGGTGGAGACCGCATCCGGCAGAACCGGCGTGCCGAGGGCGCTGGGCTTCAGCGCCACGGTGAGGATGTAGGCGAAGTAGAGCGTCGCCATCAGCGCGGCCATGGAGAGGCCGAGCCGGGCGCGGATGGAGGCGAGGCGGCGGAAGTTGGGATTCTGCCGGATCGCCTCGATGCGGGCAGCCGCATCGAGGGGCCGCGCGTGCGGCTTCGGGGGGAAGGCGCCATCGGGTTTCATGCGGCAAGCCCCGTGGCGACGGCGGTTTCGCTCATCACGGCGTCGGGGTGCCGGTGCCGTTCGGCGCGGGCGCGCTGCTCCTCGTCGAGGATCTGCGCCTGCATGTAGGCCCCGAGGTGCCGTGCCCGCTGCACCACGGCGCGGCCGAAGGCGAGGCGCTTGGCCTCGAAGGCGGCCAGCGCCGCTTCCACGTCCGTGCTGTCGGCGAGGGCGGCGGCGAGGGCGGCGGCATCCGCGGCCGCCTTGGTCACGCCCATGCCCACGTGGGGGCGGGCGACGAAGGCGGCATCGCCCAGAATCACCACATGGGGCGACAGGCGCAGGCGCGGGCTTTCCAGATCCTGGATCGCCTGCAGGAAAGGCTGCTGCGTGCGCTCCACCACCTCAGCGAACTGCGGCGCGAGCAGGCGGTGGGCGTCCGCCCGCATGCCTGCCACCACTTCGGGCCGGATGAGGTGCGGGGGAATGGAGAGGGGGTGCCGGGTGCCGTTCACATCGGTGAGCAGCTCGGCGAGTTGGCCGTCGCTGGCGGCGGGACGGTACCAGACGAAATTGTAGCGGCGGTGGCCTTCATCCAGCTGCTCGTCCGCGCCCGCCACCGGATAGCCGAGCATCTGCTCGCCGGGGGGCAGGCTGAAGGAGAAGTGGCCGCACAGGGCGGCGCGGGTTTCCGGCGAGAGCGTGCTCTCATCCACCAGTCCGCGCCAGGCCACATAGCCCGCATAGCTGGGCTTGGCCTCGGGCAGGAAGGCGGCGCGCACGGTGGAGAACAGACCGTCCGTGCCCACCAGCAGGTCGGCCTCCTCCACGACGCCATCGGCGAAGTGCGCGCGCACGCGCTCGGCCCCGTCCTCGACGCGCACGAGGTTCCGGCCGTGGTGATAGCTCTCGTCCGGCAAAGCCGAGCGCAGCAGGCGGTAGAGGTGGCCCCAGGAGGTGAGAACCTGCGGCAGGTCGAGCTGGCCGGTGATCCGCCCGTCCGGCCCGAACACCCGCCGGCCGCTGACGCCCACGCCGACGCGCGCCTCGGTGACGTCCAGGCCGGTCTTGCCGATGACGTCGAACAGCTCGGGATGGGTGACGATGCCGGCGCCACGGCCGGCGAGTTCGCTGCCGATGCGCTCGAAGACGGCCACGTCCCAGCCGGCCTTGCGCAGCAGGAGCGCGGCGAAGAGGCCGCAGATGGAGCCGCCGATGATGACGGCGCGCTTGGGCTTTGCCGGGCGCATGGCGGGGCGCTCCGCCGAACCTGCGGCGGGGATGTTCGTTGGCATGGTGTCCTCCCTCGGCTCCTGAAGGCGGCAGGCCGCTCGCCTGTGCGAGGGCCGGCCTGCGCGAGCCTGCGTGTGGTCGCGTCGGATCGCCGTTGGCCGGTCTGTGCCGGGCTGGGCGACACCGTCCGATTATTTATCGGATGATAGATAGTGACGCGGAAATTGACCGGCGTCAAATTAATTTATCAAATGATTATTTCCGCGCCGCGACCTTCCGGCGGGCCGGCTTGGCCCGGTCGATCACCGAGGCGAAGGCCGCCGGGGCGCCATTGAGGAAGGCGTTGACCTTCACGTCGATGTCGGCTTCTGGATCGGCAGGAATGGGCATGCCGTAAATGAACTTGCGCACGCCGATGTAGAAGATTCCCGCGTGCAGCGACCAGATGAGCTCGATCTCTTCCTCGCTCACCGGGGCGGTCTCGTCGAGGCCGTTGGCGGCGCGTATCTCGATGACCATGCGCTCGAACAACCGGGCGCGCAGGAAGGCGAGATAGCGGCTGTTGAAATCGAGGCCCTTGAGCCCGGCGAACATGAACAGCCGCACCCATTCATAGGTCTGGATGACGGCGGCATAGGCCCGGTAGAACCGCTTCAGCCGCTCCTCGATGGGGATGGAGCGGTCGGCGATGGCGGTTTCCCATTCGGTCTGCCAGCGGCTCTGGTAGACCTCCTGATAGACCCGGTCGAGCAACGCATCCTTGCCGGGAAAATAGCGGTAGAGCAGCGGCTGGGTGATGCCGAGCCGCTGCGCCAGATCCCGCGTCGCGCCGTCGAAGCCGAATTCGGCGAAGAAGGCCACCGCCCCCGCCACGATATCCCGCTCCCGGTCCGCGGGCGAAAGGCGACGACGCTGGGGCGAGGGGGCTTTAGAGGACGGCACTGCGGACACCCGGTCTTTATCGGACGATCAATCCTAGCACGGCTCGCGTGCGATTCATCACCCTGCGACGAGATGCCGGAAGGTCAGGTGCCGTTTCTGCCGCCGTCAGTGGACGCCCAGATGCTCCTCCAGCCGGGCCGGATCGGCCTGGAAGGCCGAAGCCGAAGCCTTGTCCACCACCCGCCCCGTGCTGATGACCACCACCTCGTCGGCGAGCTTCAGGGCGAAGGCCATGTGCTGCTCCACCAGGATCACCGACAGCCCGGCGGCGCGCAGCCGGCCGACGATGGCGCCCACCTCGGCGACGATCTGGGGGGCGAGGCCCTCGGTCGGCTCGTCCATCAGCAGCACGCGCGGCGCGGTCACCAGCGCCCGGCCGATGGCCAGCATCTGCTGCTCGCCGCCGGACATGAGCCCGGCCGGATGGCGGCGCCGCTCCTTCAGGCGGGGGAAGAGGCCGAAGATGTCGTCGTCCGTCCACGCCACACGCTCGTCCGGCGGCCGGGCGCAGCGGGCGACGGCGAGATTCTCCTCCACGCTGAGGCTGCGGAAGATGCGCCGCCCCTGCGGCACCAGCGCAAGCCCGGCCCGGCAGATGGCCTCGGGCGAGAAGGCGGAGATGTCCCGCCCGTTGAGCACGATCCGCCCGGTGCGGGTGGGCAGCAGGCCGGCGAGGGCGTTCATGCAGGTGGTCTTGCCCGCGCCGTTGCGGCCGAGCAGAGCGAGAATGCGCCCCGGCGCCACCTCCAGCGACACGTCGTGCAGGATGTGGCTGTCGCCATAGAAGGCGTTCAGACCCGAGAGCGAGAGCGCGGCGTCACTGGGCAAGATAGGCCTCCCGTGTCCTCGGGTCCGCGATCACCTCCTCGCGCGTGCCGTCCACGATCAGACGGCCGTGGTGTAGGAGGGCGATCTTCTCGGCGAAGGCGAGCGCGACATCCATGTCGTGCTCGATCATCAGGATGGTGAGGTCGCGCGGCAGCTCCGCCAGCAAGGCGCTGACCGTGCCGCGCTCCTCCTTCGACAGGCCGGCGAGCGGCTCGTCCAGCAGGAGGATGCGCGGCGCCTGCGCCAGCGCCATGGCGATCTCCAGCCGCCGCTTCTCGCCGTAGGAGGTCTCCGAGACCGGCCGGTCGGCGAGCGTGTCGAGCCGCACCCGCGCCAGCACCTCCAGCGCCTCGCGCCGCAAGGCGGGGTCCGTCGCCACTGCGCCATAGGGCTTCCAGCGCTGCGGGCGCCCGCCGAGGAGGGCCATGATGAGGTTGCCGATCACGCTCTCCCGCGCAAACAGGGTGAGGATCTGGAAGGTGCGGCCGATGCCCCGCGCCGCGCGCCGGAAGGTGGGCAGAGCCGACACGTCTTCTTCCGCGATGCGGATCTGCCCGGCGGTGGGCCGGAGGTCGCCGGCGATCAGGTTGAACAGCGTGGTCTTGCCCGCGCCGTTCGGGCCGAGGAGCAGGCGCCGCTCGCCCGGCGCGACGGTGAAGTTCACGCCTTGGATGACGTGGAGCCCGCCGAAGCTCTTGTGCAGATCGTCTATCCGAAGGGCGGCAGTTGGCGCGGTCACGGGCGAGCCTCCTTGACGGGGGTGGCGGGGATCGCCGTCGGCCCACGCCGCGTGGCGAGGTGCGCACCGAGCGTGCGCATCAGCCGCCGCGCGCCGGGCAGAAGCCCTTCCGGCACCACCACGATGATGAACAGGAAGATGAGGCCGAGCAGCGTCGGCCAGCGGTCGGTGTAGGCGCTGGCGACATTCTTCAGCAGCACCACCAGCGCCGCGCCGACAATCGGCCCGAAGGTGGTGCCGAGCCCGCCGGCGATCACCATCAGAACCGCTTCCGACGACACCGTGAGCGAGAGCGTGTGGGGGCTGATGAAGCGGAACAGCAGCATGTAGAGCACGCCCGCGATGCCGGCGATGCCGGCGGACAGCACATAGGCCGCATAGCGGATGCGCCATACGTCATAGCCCAGCGTGCTCATGCGCCGCGGCTGGTCGCGCACGCCCTGCATGGAGGCGCCGAGCGGCGAGCCGGCAAGGATGGTGACGAGCGCGAGGCAGCCACCCGTCACCACGAGGCACAGGTAGAAAAGCCCCGTGCCGTTGGCGAGCAGCCCCTGGAAGCGGGGCATGGAGATGCCGTTCTCGCCATTGGTGAGGTCCACGTAGCGGAAGGCGACGCCCCACACGATCTGCCCGAGCGCGAGGGTGATCATCAGGAAGCTCAGGCCCGAGGTGCGCAGCGCCACGAGGCCGAACAGCGCGCCCGCCGCCACCGACAGGCCCACCGCCGCCGGGATCGCCGCCCAGAGCGGCCAGCCGGTGCTGGTCGTCAGCAGCGCGAAGGCATAGCCGGCGATGCCGAGGAAGGCGGCGTGGCCCAGGGAGACCATACCGCAATAGCCCGCGATGAGGTTCACGCTCACCGCGAACAGGCCGTAGACGAGAACCTGCGTGGCGATGGAGAGATAGAACGGCCCGGGCAGCACGAGGGGAACCGCCGCCGCGCAGATGAGGAGAATGCCGAGGGTCTTGAGGCCGGGGTTTTTCATGCGGCTTGCCTCCCGAAGAAGCCCTGGGGCCGCACGGCGAGCACCACCACCATGGGCAGGAACAAGATGACGTAGGCGAGGTCCGGCAGCAGCATCTGCCCGAAGGTGTAGACGAGGCCGATGACGAGGCTGCCCGCCAGCGCCCCCGTGAGCGAGCCGATGCCGCCGAGGATGACCACAAGCAGCGCCAGCGGCAGCATCTCTGAATCGAGGCCCGGATAGACCGACATGATGGGCGCGGCGAGCGCCCCGCCGATGCCGGCGAGCCCGGCGCCGAGGCAGAACACCGTGGTAAACAGGCGCGACACGGGAATGCCCATGGCCCGCGCCATCTCCCGGTCATCCACCGCGGCGCGGATGCGGGCGCCGAGGGTGGTGCGCTCCACCAGCGCCCAGATGCCGAGGAAGGCCACCAGCGCCAGCACCACCAGGGCCAGCCGATAGGCGGGAAAGACGATGCCGCCGAACCCCACCGCGCCGCGCAGTGCCTCCGGCGCCGGCTGGGCGATGGGATCGCCCGACCACACCAGCAGGCACTGGTCGGCGATGATGAAGGCGAGGCCGAGCGTGCCCAGCACCTGCGCCAGCTCGCGCCCCGCGAGGCGGCGGATGAGCGTGCGCTCCAGGATGCCGCCGAAGACGGCGCACGCCGCCCCCGCCGCCAGCACCGCCCCCGCGAACCCGAGCCCCATCGCGGAGGTCGCGATGTAGCCCCCCAGCATGAACAGGGCGCCGTGGGCGAGGTTCGCGACTCGCATGAGGCCGAAGATCAGGGAAAACCCGACCGCCAGCAGGAACAGGATCGCGCCGAACGCGAAACTGTTCAGTAGACCGTTGATCCAGAACATGGAGGCCATCTCCAGGGGCCGCCGCGGGGGCGGGCGGTTTCAGTTCAGCCTTTGGGCGGGGGCGCTCATGTCGAACCAGTCGAACGGCTGGTCGCCGACGTTCACCATCACGGCCTTCACGTCGAAGTAGGCGTCGAACGCCTCCTTCCCGAACTCGCGGCCGATGCCGGACAGCTTGAACCCGCCCCAGGGCGAGGCCGCATCCACCCGGTGGTGATCGTTGATCCAGACGATGCCGGCCTCGATGCGGTCGGCGACGCGGTGGGCGCGGGCGATGTCTCGGGTCCGGATGGCGGCGGCCAGGCCATAGGGGCTGTCATTGGCGATGCGCACCGCATCGTCCTCGGTGTCGAACGGCGTCACCACCGTGAACGGGCCGAACACCTCCTCTTGGAAGATGCGCATGCGCGGGTCCACATCGGCGAAGACGGTGGGCTCCACATAGAAGCCATGGCTGTTGGCGAGGGCCGGAGGCACCTGTCCCCCCGCCACCAGCCGCGCGCCCTCTTCAAGGCCGATGCGCGCAAAATCCAGCACCCGCTCGCGCTGCCGCGCTGAGATGAGAGGCCCCATCTGGGTGGCGGCGTCGAAGGGGTCGCCGACGGCGATGGCCTTCGCCTTGGCCGCGAGCTTCTCCACGAAGGCGTCGTAGATGGAGCGCTGGACGATGTGGCGGGCGGCGCACACGCAGGTCTGCCCCGCGCCGACGAAGGCCCCGAACGCGGCATAGTTCACCGCCTGGTCGAGGTCGTAATCGTCGAACACCACCACCGGCGTCTTGCCGCCCAGCTCCAGCGTCTGGCGGGCGAAATTGCCGGCGGCGGCCGCGCCCGCCCGGCGTCCGGCTTCCGTGCCGCCGGTGAGCACCAGCTTGCGGATGCCGGGATGCTCCGACAGCGCCCGGCCGGTGACGGCGCCGGGGCCAGTCACCACATTGAACACGCCCGGGGGCAGGCCGGCAGAGGAGAAGATCTCGGCGAGGCGCAGCGTCGTCAGCGGCGTGTATTCGGAAGGCTTCACCACCGTGGTGCAACCGGAGGCGAAGGTGGGGGCGAGGTTGCGGCAGGCGATGAGCAGTGGGTGGTTGAAGGGCGTCACATTGGCCACCACCCCCACCGGCAGGCGGCGGGCATAGGTGAGATAGTCGCCCTCCACCGGGATCGCGTCGTCGCGCCGCGCCATGGCGAGGCTGGCATTGTAGCGGAAGAGGTCCGGCACGCGGGCGAGCTGGGCGCGCGTCTCGCGCACCGGCCGGCCGTTGTTCAGCGTCTCGAGCTCGAACAACTCGTCGAGATGGGCCTCCATCACGTCGGCGAGCTTGTTCACCAGCCGCGCCCGGGTGCGCACCGACATGGAGCGCCACTCCTTCGAGCGGAACGCCGCGTCGGCGCTGGCGACGGCGCGGTCCACGTCCTCCGCGCTCGCCTCGATCACCTGCGCGATGGCGGTGCCGTCGCGCGGCGCGGTGATGTTCATGAGGGCGCGCGGGCCGGGATCGACCATGCGGCCGTCGATGAACAGGCCCCGGATGAGGTCGTGACGGGGCGTTCCGGCCGAAGCCGGGTCCAGATTGTGTGCCATGTGTGTCTCCGTTCGGTCGGGATACGGGGCGGTCAGCCGCCGGTCAGGCCCCAGGCATTGCGGCCGGCGATGCGGGCGCGCGCATCGGCGGTGAGGCCGGGGACGGCATCGAGCGTGTCGAGCGCCGTCTCGTCGGCCATGTCGAAGGGGATGTCCGTGCCCAGGAGTACGTGGTCCGGCCCTACGAGATCGATGAGATAGGCGAGCGCGCCGGCATCATGGGTGATGGTGTCGAAATAGAAGCGCCGGAACAGCTCCTTGGGCGAGGTCGCGATGGTCTGCGCCTCGCGCCGCACCTTCCAGCCGTGGACGAGCCGGCCGATCTGGTAGGGCAGGAAACCGCCGCCATGGGAGAGCGCGATCTTCAGGTCGGGCAGCTCCTCCATCACCCCGCCGAAAACCAGGTCCGCCGCCATGATGGCGGTGTCGAGCGGATTTCCGGCAAGGTTCGTCAGATAGTATTTCTCGAAACCGGCCTTGGTTCCGAAGTAATAGGGGTGGGTGAGGATGAGTACACCCAGTTCCGCCGCGCGCCGCAGCACCGGCCGGAACTTCGGCTCGGAGAGCGCGGCGCCGTCGATGTGGCAGCCGATCATCACCGCGCGCATGTGGAGGTCGGACACGATGCGCTCGATCTCGGCGACTGCGGCGTCGGGCGACTGCATGGGCAGGGTGCCCATGGGCCGCAGCCGCTCAGGTGCCGCCGCGGCGAAGGTGGCGATCTCGTCGTTGAGACGCCGCACGAACTCCGCCTCCGCCAGCGGCGGAACGCGGTAGAAGAACAAAGTCGGCGAGGGCGAGATGATCGCGGCATCGAGGCCGCGACGATCCAGCGCCTCGATCTTGCGTTCGGGGGTGAGATACTCCTCGAACAAGGGATAGGCGAAGCCTTCGCGGTGGACGAGGCGCGTTGCGCCCTCCGCCCGGTCGACCCGGACGCCGAACAGATCCTCGCGGCTTTCGAGGTGCCGGATGATGGCCTCCGGCATGACGTGGTTATGGGCGTCGACGATCATGGAACCGTGCTCGCAAAGGTGTGGGGCAGGGGCGCGGCCGGGGCGGGCGCCGGACGGTGGCGTGCGGCGCTTCTTGTCCCTCGGCCTTGGGCTCAGAGCTTGGTGGGCTCGTTGCGCGAGTAGACCGGGGCGGCGAGGAAGGATTCCGGCTTGTAGGTCCAGAACTGCGAGACGTTCTCGTAGGTCTTGATCACCGTATTCATCAGCCGTCCGTCGCGACGTTCCGTCTTGCGGATGTAGATGTTCTCGATGGGGTTGCCGTAGCTGTCGAGCCGCCAGGGTCCGCGCGGATCGTCCTTGATGTCGACCTTGCGCAGGGCATTCATGAATGCCTGCTTGTCCTCGATCTTGCCGTCCACCGCCTTGAGCGCGTGCTCCAAGGCGAGGCCGGCCGAATAGGCGCCTTCGGAATAGAAGCCGGGATCGACGCCGGTCTGCTTGCGCAGCGCCGCGACGAAGCGTTCGTTGGCCTCGCCGGGAAGGGCGGCCGAATACCAGCCGGCAGAGATGATGCCGATGGCTTCATCGCCCATGCTGTGCAGCACGCCCTCGTCCACCGTGGTCATGGAGCCGACCAGCGGGATCTTGCCCTTCAGGCCATATTCCGAATACTGGCGCAGGAAGCGCAGACCGTTCGCCCCGGCGAAGGCCGCGAAAACGGCATCGGGCTCGCCGATTTGGGAAATGTAGGAGCCATAGTCCGCGACATTCAGGGGCGCCCACAGTTTCTTGACGAGCGTACCGCCTGCGGCCTCGAATGTTCTCTGGAAGCCGGAGGTCTGCTCCTGACCGAAAGCGAAATCATCGGCGATGGCGACGATCTTCTTGTATTTGAGTTCGCGCGCCACGTAGTCACCGAGCGGATGGCACGGCTGGGCGGAGGTGGACGAGGTGCGCACGAACCAGGGGTTCTGGCGGCGCTGGGTCAGGTCTTCCGCGGCTGCCGAGCAGCACAGGAAGGGAACCTCCGCTTCCTGCAGATAATCGTTGATGGCCAAAGCCTCGAACGCTGCCACAGGTCCCACGACCACCTGCACGCCGGAGCGCTGGACCAGCTCCTGCGCCCGCGTCTTGGCGAGCGCCGGCTGGCCGCCCGTATCGGCCACGATGAATTCCACGGGGCGGCCCGCGATGCGCTCCGCGCGCTCCCGCAGGAAGAGACGGAAGCCATCTTCCATCTGTCGGCCGCCGGCCGAAAGGGCGCCCGACTTGATGGTCAGCATGCCGATGCGAATGGGCTGTTGCTGGGCCATGGCGGGCAGCGCGCCATAGGAGACGGCAGCCGCCGTCGCTCCCAGGAATCCTCTCCTAGAGATCATGTTTTCCTCCCGGTCGATTTTTATTTATCGTTCGATCACTATTTGCATGGGAGGTGATCTGCGTCAAGGCGCTTCGCGGCGGGATGTGAAGGGCAGCCCCCGACTTAGCCGTCGGCCCGCCCGCCGCGCGCGTCGGGCCGGACGGGACAAATAACTTCAACGACTTGATAAATCGGCGATCAGCAGCATGATGAGCGCGGCGGCCGCGAGCAACAGGCAGGGGATGAAGCCGAGCCGCGCGATGGCGAGCGCCCCGCCCGCCGCCCCGGAGACGAAGGCGATCCAGCCCGCAAGAAGGGTCGCCGTATCGGCTGGGTCCGCCTTGGGAGAGCGCAGCCGGGCAATCGACTGGCCGAGGCGCACGAGCGCGCCGCTGACGAAGCCCTTTCCGACCGAGGTTGTTCCGGACATCTGGTGCAGCACGTTCTGAAGTCCCATGGCGATGGCGACCGGCAGAAGGCCGATGGTGGACAGCGTGATGCTGGAGGCCGCGGCCGCGAGCAGAAGAAGCCCGGCCTCGATGGACAGCGTGAGGGGCAGGAGCCGCACGCTGGCATGGTCCTGCAGCAGCGTTCCGGCTGACGCACCAAAGACGAAGGCAATGACCACGCCGAAAATCGTCAGGATATCGGAAGTGCGTAGTGTCGCGATGGACATTCCAAGATGAATACTGTTTCCGCTCATGAAGGAAACGTAGAGATGACTGAATGTCACATACGCGGCGACATCGAGAAAGCCGGCGACAGCGGTGAGCAGTATACCGAAGACGGCAGGATGTTCCATATCGAGCGGCGCCGTGGGCGCAAATGGAACCTGGGCAGCCGGCCGGCCCGGCGGCGCCGGGATGGGCTCGATCGGCGGGGATGGCGGATGAGCATGAAGCGTCATTGCGTCCTTGCTGGGTGTGATAGGGGAGGGCCTGCCGGAGACAGCACGCGGTCGCCGCATCTAGCCGAACAGCACTGCGCGGAAGGGGACGACCGCCGGCCTTGGCGCCGTCGATCGTCCGCTCGGGTCACGGAAGCAGGGGATGGTGGCCGGTGGGAATCTGGCGGATTTCCTCGGCCGTGAGATGGGTGTGGGCCATCACCACCTGCTCGGGAAGTGCGCGCATCCAGCGGTTCAGCGAGATGTCGTGAAACTCCGCGGCGACGAACAGTTCCAGGAACACGAGGTCTTCATCCCCCGTATTCTCGATGTAATGGCCGGCCATGTTCGGCACGAAGCCCACGTCGTTGGAGCTGAAATCCATGGTGCGGGCGGCCTCCTGGCCGGGGAACACCGTCATGCGGCCGTGTCCCTTGATCCAGTATTGCCATTCGCTGCCGTTGGGGTGCCAGTGGAGCTCGCGAATGCAGCCCGGCTTCACGGTGACGATGGCGGACGCGATCTTCTGCGAGGCGGGGAAGTTGCGGGAATCGATGACCTTCACACTGCCTGAGGCGCTCTCCCGCGTGGGCGTCATGGTGCTCGCCTTGAAGGTGTAGGACACCTTCGGTGGCGCGGCATGGCGCGCCACCTCGGCGATGTCCTCATCGAGCGTGTTGGTCGGCTCGGCGGCGGGGAAGATGTAGAGCGGCTCGCCCTTGGGCAGGCGGGCGATGGCCTCGGCATCGAGGCCGAAGTTCTTTTCCAGTATGTCCGGCGGCGTATGCTTCAGCCAGTCGGAGAGGAGTAGCGTGCTCTCTTCCGAGAAGTCGCCCTGGTTGAAGACGAGGAGGAACTCGCAGCCGTCCTCGCCGAGGGCCTGGATGGAATGGGGCGCGCCGGCCGGGAAGAGCCAGAGGTCGCCTTCGCCCACGTCGTCGACGAACAGGGCGCCGTCCGGCGTGAAGACCGTCACCCGCGCCCGACCGGAAAGCATGATCGCCCACTCGTCCGCCAGATGCCAGTGGAGCTCGCGGAAGCTGCCGCGGGTCAGCCGCATGTTGACCCCGGCGATATCCTTGGAGACCGGAAGCTCGCGCGACGTGACCTGATGGGTCCAGCCGCCTTCCTGGATGCGGCGACGGGTGAGATCGAAGGAGTACCAGAAAGGCTCGACCACGCCGTGATCCGTGGGCGGCGGGCAATCGGCATTGGGGTTGAGCGCCATCAGGGCGCGGTTCTTTGGCCCGGGGTTTGTCGCCGAGACATCGCGCTCGGCCGCGGCGGTTTCCTGAGCGAGGGCGCTGTAGAACCCGGTGGGCGGGTTGCCGGACGTGGTCATGACTACTCCTTTATTGCCTGCCTGAGAGAAAACGCGGGGCGTTGCTTTGCACCTCGAAGGATGCCGTCGAGTACCGCAGTAAACTGCCGTCTGATGCGCTGTTCGCCATAAGACGTGGGGAAGTGCTGTGCCGACTTGGTATGGCAGGGCATATTCTGGTATGGGCGCCCCCCGCCGGGATCTTCACGCGCCGACGCTGCGCGAGACCGTGGCGACGGCGCCCGGGAGCATGAAGCCCAGTGCCACCGCGGTCAGGCCCAGCGCCACCGACAGGCCCACATTGAGCGCCGCGCGCGCGGGCTCGCCGGTCTGCAGCAGGTCGAGCGTCTGGAGGCTGAAGGACGAGAAGGTGGTGAAGCCGCCGCACAGGCCAGTCAGCAGGAACTGGCGGACTTCGTTCGGCGTGGACGACCCGGCGCCCTGGAAGGTCGCTGCGAGCGCGCCGATGAGGAATGAGCCGGCGATGTTGATGAGAATGGTCCCCCACGGCAGCGCGCTGCCGAACAGGGGGGTGAGCCAGCGGTTCAACCCGAAGCGCAGGATGGACCCGAGCGCGCCGCCAAGTGCCACGTAAGTATAAAGGAGCATGATCCACCTCGTCGGGACGCCGATCCGCGCGTTGCTGACGCGATCGATGTGGAAAGCATTCCACGGGCGGGTGGGGGCGGACATTCTACGTCCGTGTCGGGCGCCTGAACGATTGGCTGGTGGGACGATCCATTTGGATGTGTCGAGGGCTTCGGCGGTCGGCTTCCGGCCGCAGATCCGAGCCGGTTGAGGAAGACGTGGATCAGGGGCGTTTAGCGGTAGCTCTGCTCACGATGAGCCTGCCGGCTAACCTCAAATCTCACTCTATGCCGCGCGGGCGCTTTTGAGTGTGCCTTAGATCAGCACTGCCGGCCGGAAGTGGGCTGGAGAAACGACGCCTGACAGGTCTTCCTGGCCCCCTGCCTCATCTTCTCGAATGGACGCTCGATCATGCTGAGGCGCCAGCTCGGCTCGACATGCAAGGCGGCCACCCTCACGAGTGAGGAGTCCAGTCGCTCTCCGGGCGGGTTCCCTGTCCTCGGGAGGCGGGCTGACCTCCCGCTCGCTCCCTCAGCGACAGCCGACCGCCGGGCGGAGCACGCTCGCCGCCCGGCGGTCGCAAATCCTATCCCTTAACCTTGGCGATTTCCGCCTTGAGTTCAGGGATGACGGTGTTGATATCGCCGACGAGGCCGTAGTCGGCCACCTGGAAGATGGGGGCCTCCTCGTCCTTGTTGACGGCGACGATGACCTTGGAGTCCTTCATGCCGGCGAGATGCTGGATGGCACCGGAGATGCCGAGGGCGATGTAGAGCTCGGGGGCGACGACCTTGCCGGTCTGGCCCACCTGCCAGTCGTTCGGGGCATAGCCCGCACCTGAACCGCCCCGGGTTTTCTAGACGCCTTCGGGGTTCTCTTTGTGCTGCCGTTCGAACTCGATGGGCGACAGCATCCCGTTGCGTGCGTGTCTGCGGGTGGGGTTGTAGAACATCTCGATGTAATCGAACATGTCCCGGCGTGCCTCGTCGCGCGTGCGGTAGACCTTCCGGCGGATCCGTTCGCGCTTGAGCAGGGTGAAGAAGCTCTCGGCCACGGCGTTGTCATGGCGCGTTGTCATGGCAGTTGCCACGACGGCTCATTGAGGGCTGCAGATCGTGGTGTTTCAGGAACGAAGCCCACTCCATGCTGAAGAACTGGCTCCCCTGGTCCGAATGCACCATCACACGGCCCTTCGGCTTGCGTCGCCAGACGGCGGCCAGCAGCACCTGAAGCACGACGTTGGTCGTCTGCCGGGCCTGCATGGACCAGCCGACGACGCGGGCGGGAGAAGAGGGCGATCACGACCGCCAGATAGGCGAAGCCTTCGTGGGTGCGGATATAGGTGATGTCGGTCACCCAGGCCTTGTCCGGCGCCTCCGTGTCAAAACGGCGATCGAGCGTGTTGTCGACCGCCAGGGATGGCTTGCCTCCATAGTGGCCGGGGCGGCGCCTGTAGCCGATCTGCGCCCGGATGCCGGCGAGCCGCGTCAGCTGTGCAACCCGGTTGGGACAGCACCTCTCGCCCAGGTTCGCTAACTGGCTCCGCCAGATCGTCGTGAAGCTTGCGATAGCCATAGACCTTGCCGCTCTCGCGCCATGCGGCGCGGATCAGCGCGGTCTGTCGTTGGTCTTCCTGCGCGCGCTTGCTCAGCGGGTCCTTCAGCCAGGCATAGAAGCCGCTGGGCTGGGCACGCAGGCACCGACACATGGCGCGGATCGAAACAGAAGGCGATGCTCGGCCATGAACGCGTACTTCACTTTGCATCCTTGGCGAAGCACGCGGCCGCTTTTATGGAATGGCCCGCCCCTCACTTCCCGGCATGATGACGATGTCGGATTTGGAGGAGAGGACCGATGACGAAGCCCCCCATCGCCGTGCTCGGGATCGATCTGGGCAAGAATAGCTGCAGCTTGGCAGGTATGGACGCGACCGGTGCCGTGGTTATGCGCAAGCGGCTGACGCGCGAAGCGATCGTGGCGTTCGCGGCGACGTTGCCGGCATGCGTCATTGCGATGGAGGCGTGTTGCGGCGCGCACTTTCTCGGCCGGACGCTGGCGTTGCATGGGCACACGATCCGGCTGATGTCGCCGGAATATGTGCAGCCCTATGTCAAGGCGCAGAAGACCGACGACCGTGACGCCGAGGCGATCGCCGAAGCGGCGACACGGCCAACGATGCGCTTTGTCTCGTTGAAGAGCGAAGCTCAGCTCGACCTGCAGATCCTGCACCGGGTGCGGGAGCGGCTGGTGAATGCGCGCACCGCGCTGATCAACCAGTTGCGGGCGGTGCTGCTCGAGCGCGGCATCGTCCTGCCAAAGGGTCGTGTCAACCTGATGCGTCGCCTCGAAGAGCTCATGGCCGGCGATCCGGCTGTCAGTGCGCGTACACGCACGTTATTGGCTGACCTCCACAAGGAATGGGCGGGGCTCGACCAAAAGATCAAGGCCTATGACGATGAGCTCGCCGCGCTGACCCGTGAGGATGAACAGGCTCGGCGACTGGCGACGATCCCCGGCATCGGCGTCATCAACGCAACTGCATTGCTGGCGGCCATCGGCGACGGGAGCGCCTTCGCCAAGGCAAGGGATCTGGCCGCTTGGCTCGGCCTGACGCCTCGGCAACACTCGACCGGAGGCAAGACGAAACTTCTCGGGAATAGCAAACGCGGGAACGGCTATTTGCGCAAGCAGCTGATTCACGGTGCCCGAGCCGCCATGCCGCATCTCGCGGCGAAGCCGAACCCGTTGGGCACTTGGCTGCAGGCGATGCTGACCCGCGCGCATCCCAATGTCGTGGTCGTGGCGCTGGCGGCGAAGCTGGCGCGCATCGCCTGGGCGGTGTTGCACACGCAGAAAGACTTCGATCGGCACGCGCTTGCCGCCGCCTAATCGCTCGGAACAGCGGGCGGGAAACGCCGCACGCTCAAGATGTCTGCGAGAGATGAAGTAAAGAGGGCATAACAGGTCGTACCGGCAGCCTGAAAACCTGATCCTAAATGTGGTGCTCGGCACCGGCGCTTTTATGAGGATCAGGCTGCGCGGATATCCATCTTGGCCAAGGCTTCAGCCTTGAGACCGGATACGTTGATGCAGACCATCTTGCCATCTTTGACATCCCCCTTGCGGACGGGGCGGGCCATACGTTTAGGATGTCGCGCTCCTCCGTCACGCGCTGCAACTCTCGCTTCAGCCGGCCGACCTCAGCGGCCTGACCGTCATCGTGGGCCACGGCAGCAGGCTTGCCGTACTGTTTCCTCCACTCGTAGAGCGAGTACTTGCTGATCCCCAGCCGGGCCGCCACCTCCGCAACCGGATAGCCCCGTTCGGTGATCTGAACGACCGCGTCGCGTTTGAAGTCCTCGGTGAAGTTCGCTTTGCCCATCGGGGCCTCCTTGCCTAAAAGCTTAGGGAAGAAGGCGTCCAGGAATCTAGGGGCGGTTCAACCGACCATTGGACACACAGCCTGAGCTGAGGGAAGGTCTCCGTATTTTACCGCCGGAATTGGAAACCTTCGCGGCTGCCGACGGTGAGCTAAAACACTTGCAGAAGACGTATTGTGCCCCGAAGTTCCTCCGGGAAACCTCCCGACGTTGCGACGTCGCGCTGAACTAGGCCCAAGACCTGGAAGGTCGGAGTGATGAACTTGGACAGCTCCAGGCGTGCCTGACTGCGCTCGGTTGAGTTTCCGGTCGGCATTCCGGCGAGAAATTCCCTCCCGCCCCAAAACTGCGAATAACCGACCGCAGCCGACCAGGAGGGGGCGAAAGCGTAGGAGAGCCAAGCCTGAAACTGATAGGTGGGATCTTGCGACAGGGTCTGGGTCCCGTTGCCAGCCTTGCTGTTGTCCCCGTACCAGACCACGTCGCCTGTCAGCTGAAGCGCGAAGCCACTGGTGAGGCCCTGATACCATCCGGCCTGCAGATCCAGCTTCCAGCGGTTCTCACCCAGGTTCAGCACCTCGCCTGCACTGTACTGGCCGATGGGCAGGAACACATACGGCATGATGCCGATATAGGTCTGCGTCGCCTTGTTGTTCACCACCCAGACCGTGGTCGCGAGGATGGGATCGCCGAGGCCGGCGGCGGCGTCGAACGGGGCGCCACCGAGCCGGCCGTTGTAGAGGGTGCCGGCGGGGATGAGCACCTGCGGCGCAACCGTGAAGCCGCCGATGTCGAAGTAATGCACGTAGCGCAGAATATTGACGTAGGAATCAAGGCCGGTGCCATTGGAGATGGTCTGTCCCGAGGCGCTGACATATTCGTCGCGGGTCGCATACTGGCTGTAGAAGACCAGCAGGTTGGTGCCGGCGGGTGCGGGCAGGTAGTCGCCGGAATTCACGTCGGCAGCCCAGGCGGGCGAGCCGGCGAGCATGGCGCAGAAGACGGCGAGGACGATGTCCTTGAACGAACGGATCATGATTCCTCCAGACTGATTTTTGGGTGATGGACGGCGTTGGCGCGCCGCGGTGGTCCGCGCCCTGCTGGCGCACGGACATGGAGCCTGCCTGCCCCGGCCGGGCGTGGGCCACGGTCCGGGGTCGCTGGCAGACGGGGTGGCTCAGGCCCGAAGCCGGGCGAGTTGCTGGAGCACGGATTCCGGCTCTGCCCCCTCGGGGATCTCGGCGAAGTAGAACTGGCCGCCACCAAGCGTGGCGAGGGGCCCGCCGCTCCACAGGTCCCGGCTCACGTCGATGCCGAGGGCGAAGTCCCCACCCGCAACCGGCTCGGTGCTGATGAGGGTGTCGAACTCGCTGGTGGCGCCCCCGTCACGCCCGCGCAAGGCAAGGCCCCAGCGATAATGCCGAGCAACGTTCACGAGTGGACGGCTCGCATCCATGTCGCCGGCTTCGGCGGCCTGGTCCTCCTCCAGCAGCAGCCCGCCGATGGGAAGGGCCGAGACCACGCGCACTAGGTCCGCCATATACATGGCGGCGCTCTCGACCATGTCGGCGTCGATGGGGACACCCTCCCGCCCGGCGAAGGCTGCGGCCTCGGCGAGCCAGCGCCGGGGAGCGGGGAAGGCAAGCACCAGCGGGGTCTGCCCGCGCAGGCTCGCCGCCACGGCCTCCACCACCTCCGCCAGTAGCCGGCGGGGATCCTCCTCCTCCAGCATGCGCTTGAGGGGGAAGGCGGCGCGGGATTTCGCCGCCATCTGCGTCTTCAGGGCAGGATTCCGCTCCACCCAGGAGCGGTAGAGATCGCCCACGTCCACCACGCCCACGTCCGGTCGCAGCAGGCCATGGGCCTGAGTGAAGAAGGAGAGATAGCGCGGCGCGCTCTCCCACGGGTCGCCCCCCTCCCCGAGCAGAAGGCGCCGGGCATAGCCCGACGACTTCAGCCAGACCCTGAGTCCGGGCGCGCCGGACGGACGCGGCAGGGCATCCACGAGCCGTGGGCTCATTGCTTCTCGCCCCCCATGGCGCCGACGGCGGCAAGACGGGCCTCAAGCTCGGCGATGCGCACATCCTTGGGATGCGGCATGTAGTTGGGGCGCGGTGTATCAGCGTCGCGGGTCTTGTGCGGGCTGCCCATGTAGAGGGTCTGGACATCATCGCCCCACGCACCGAAATACTGCAGGTGGGTCGGCGGCGTGGGCTTGCTCCAGTCCTTCACGAAGTCCGAATACGGCCTGGAGCGGGCGATGCGGGCCTTGCGCTCGGCAGCGCGCGCCACTTCGGTGGCCACCTCGTCGATGGCGAGGGTCTCGGGGTCGAACGCCACCTTGTAGAGGCGGGCGGCGACCTCCGGGGAGATCAGCCCCTCCTCGATGTCCTTGATGACGCCCCTTGGGTCGCGCTCCAGCAGGTCGCCGTAGCCGGCGCCTGCCCCCTGCGAGATCATGAACAGCTCGCCGCGCTTCGAGATTTCAAAGCCCATGCCCATGTGGTGGGTGGTGTAGCTGGCGCCCTCGAAGGGCTGCTCGTTCATGATCTCCTCGATGGAGTGCTTGAACTTCTCCGGCGTGTTTTGCAGCACGTCGTAGACATCCACGCCCTTCACCTTGGACAACGGATAGCAGCCGCAGGCATAGCCGCCGAACAGCCCCTGGAGCGGCGGGATCTTGGCGCCCTGGCAGGTGGTCATGAAGCCCCACTGCTCGCTGTCCTTGGTGGCCACCATCATGGTGTAGCCCTGGCCGCCGCGATACTTGCCCGGCGCGATGGCATCGCGTGTCATCTTCTTGGACACGAGCTGGAGGAACGGCACCTCTTCCTCGTTCAGCTCCTGCTCGCCGATGTCGGCCATGGTGGCGAAGATGGGGGCCAGCGCATGCTCGCCGTCCCGGTCCACGGTGGCGCCGGCGCCCATGCCGTTGAGGTCGGCGCAGAGATTGCCCAGGGTCTCGCCGTGCTGGGACACGCCGCCCCAGATGAAGGTGTTGATCATGTTGAAGGTCGGGGCGTGGACCTTGGTGAACTTCTCCGGGCAGGAATAGAGGAACTTCGCCACCGCGTGCTGGCCCGCCGTGAAGCCCGTGAAGATGGACATCAGGCTCTGCGAGTTGGGCGCGTCGTAGGAACAGTTGACGATGGAATGGGGGTCGGTGATGACCTCGATGGGGGCGAAGGCCGCCTGCCCGCGCGGCAGGTCCGGCCACACGTAACACAGGAACACCTGCGCCAGCATGCCCTTGAGGCCGGCGACGATGGTATTGGTGGCGCGGTTGGTGAATTCCGGCGCGGAGCCGCGGAAATCGAAGATCAGCCGGTCGCCGGTCTTGGTCAGCTTGCAGTTGATCTTCACCACGCAGTTCTCGCGCAGGGTTGAGTCCTGGATGATGTAGGTGCGCACCGTCATGTCCGGCCACTCGGAAATGCGGCGCTTCACCTCGGCGCGCACATTCTCCATGGTCAGGCGCAGGGTGGAGATGAGGGCCTCCGGGCCGTCGGTGTTCAGCGTCTCCTCGATGCGCTGCTTGATGCGCAGGCAGGCGAACAGCTTCACCTTCATGTCTTCATATTGCAGCTTGGGCTCGCGCACCGAATTCTGTAGGAAGGTGAGGATATCGCGCTTGATCTGGTAGTTCTCGACCACGCGGAAGGGCGACATCTTCAACCCCTCGTCGGACGGGCTCTCCGCCATGGACGGCATGCCGCCCGGCTCGATGGCGCCGTTCTCTCCCTCATGCACGGTGGAGGCCACCCAGCACACGAGCTTGCCGTTGTGGAAGATGGGCACGATCATGGACTGGTCGGTATTGTGGACGTTGCCGTAGCGGCTGTCGTTGTGGATGAAGCCGTCGCCTTCCCGCACCCCGACGGTCGGATCATTCATCCAGTTCTTGATGATGAACTTGATGGGGTGGTGCACCAGCGCCGAGAAGATCAGCACGCCGCCGGCGGAGGCGATGGCCAGATCGCCGGAGGCCGAATACACGCCGGTGATCACGTCGCCCCATTTGGCGCCGGGGGCGGCGCCCATCTGCTCCACCATCTCGTAGCCTTCGTCGCAGCCGGCCTGGATGCGATCGCGGATCTTGGCGATGATGTGGCTGTCGGCCACCTTGGTAATGGCCTCTTCCTCGTCTGCCGTGCGCGGCATGAGGTCGTGGTTCTGCATGATCTCGGGGTCGGGGCCGAGGAACAAGGTGGTGTCGTTCAGGAACTTCCGGACCAGGGCGGCCTCTTCGGCGCTGGGCAGCTTGCCGCGGCCGGCGATGCTCATGTCGTTCATGGGTTTATCCTCCCGGATTATCTCAGGTGATCGCAGCGCCATGGGGCGCGCTCTCCCCGCGCGGGGCGGGGAGAGAAACGGCGTCAGTGCGTGGTGGCGGGGATCTTCGCGCGCAGGAACCAGGAGGCCCCCTGCTTTGCCGCCACGAAGCTCCAGCCCGGATTGACCAGGAAGGTGGTCACCTCCGATGCGATGATGGCCGGGCCCTCGATCTGGACACCGGGACCGATATCGGCGCGGCTCCACACCGGCGTCTCCAGCGGGCCGTCCTGGCCCACGAAGTGGCACACGCGGCTCGCCGCGGGTGGCGGCGGCGCCTTGCGCTCGATCTCGGGCACCGGCTTGATGTCCTCGAACTGCACGGTCTCGTGCTGGACATAGGCGGCGATGCGGATGGTGTTGATGCGGATGCCCGCCTCCGGCGCCTGCGAGCCCTCGCCGAAGCGCTTGCCGTAGTCCGCCGAGAACTGGGAGATGATGGCGAGCACGTCCGCCGGGCCGTCCACCGCGTGCTTCTCGATCACCGCCGTGGTCTGCACCAGCTGGTTGCCGTAGCGCATGTCCAATTCGAGGTTGTGGCGGATGTCTGCGGGCGGAACGCCCTGGCGCAGCAGGTCCTGGGTGCCCCGCTCCTTCAGGTCGGCGACGATGGCGTTGAAGCGGTCATAGTCGTCGAACAGGGCGCGGGTGTTGCTGTCGTAGAGCACCATGTAGAGCGACTGCTCATGGATATGGAGCTGGTGCATGTTACCGGCGCCCACCGCGGAGAACACCGAGGAGAGCGGCGGCGCCAGGATGCGGTCGATGTTGAGGTTCTGGGCGATGCCGCAGCAGTGCAGCGGGCCGTTGCCGCCGTAGGCGAGCATGGTGAAGTCCTTGGGGTCGTAGCCCCGGGCGCGCAGCTCGGTGAACAGGCCGTTGGCCATGTTGTCGTCCACCTTCTCGCGGATCAGCAGCGCCGCCTCGATCACCGAGCAGTCAAGCTCGTCGCACAGGGTATCCTCGATGGCCCCCCTGGCCCGGCGCGGGTTGAGTGGGATGGAGCCGCCCGCATAGTTCGCCGGGTCGAGATAGCCGAGCAGAAGGTCGGCGTCGGTCACGGTGGGCCGCATGCCGCCCCGGTCGTAGCAGGCGGGGCCGGGGTCGGACCCGGCGCTCTCCGGGCCGCACTTCACGGTCTTGTACATGCGGTCATAGGAGGCGATGGAGCCGCCGCCGGCGCCCAGCGTCACCAGGTGCACCATGGGCACCGAGACCAGCCAGCGATCGATCACCGGATTGAAGTCGTAATGCTTCACGCCGCCGTCCACCACGATGCCGATGTCGTAACTGGTGCCGCCCATGTCAGTGGCCACCACATTGCCGAGCCCGGTGAGCATGGCCAGGTGCTCGGAGGCGCCAATGCCGGAGACCGGGCCGGAATGGATGGTCTGCAACGCGTCGGTGGAGTTGAGCTGCGCCATGCCGCCGGAATTGTGGATCACCAGCATGGGCTTGTCGTAGCGATGGGCGCGCAGGTTCTGCTCCAGCGCCGAGAGCGCATGGTACATGGTGGAGTGCAGATAGCCGTCCACGATGGCCGAGGTGGCGCGGACATACTCGCCTTTGCGCCCCGCCACCTGGTGGGACAGGATGACCGGGATGGCGCCGAGCAGGTGGGAGGGATACTCCTCGAGGATGATCTCCTCGATGCGCTGCTCGTGCGCGGGGTTCACCACGGCGTTCACCAGCGCCACCACGATGATCTGGGCGCCGCGGTTCACCAGCTCGCGGATCTGGGTGCGCACGTCCTCCTCGTCGAGGGGCATGACGCGCTTGCCCTGGAAATCGAGCCGCTCGCGCACGCCACGGATCATGTGCGCCTCCACCAGCGGATCGGGGCGCTGGGCGTTTGGCATGTCCTGCTGGCCGAGATTGTCCAGCCCCTCGCCATAGCCGCGGGCGCGGCTGAGCGGCACGGTGGCCTCGTAGCCAGCGGTCACCAGCATGCCGATCCTGGGGCCCTTGTGCTCGATGAGCGCGTTGGTGCCGAGGGTGGTGGCATAGCGCACGCTGTCCACGGCGCTGAGGATCTCCTCAAGGTCGAGCCCCAGCACGTTGCAGGCCTTGCCGAGGGCCTCGTTGAACCCCATGGCGAGGTTATGGTGGGTGGTGAGGGCCTTGGCCTCGATATACTGCCTGTCCCAGACCACGAAGCAGTCGGTGAAGGTGCCGCCGATGTCCACGGAAACGCGTTTCATGTGTCCTCCCAGAGGATGCTGGCGGGCGCGTCGCGCCGCATTCGTTCTGCTGTGGGGATGGGGCCGCCGCGTTCCGCGCGGGGATGGGGCGGCACCATCGAAGCTTCAGTGGCCGTGGCCGTCGTCACGCACCACGGCCGGGCCGGCATAGGGTGCCGCTGCCTCGCCGCGGGCGGCCCATTGGGCCTTGAGCGCATCGAGATCGACTTCCATGTCGTGGAGCGGCGGGTGGCCGGGCACGGCATATTCGGTCTCGACCTGGGTGCCGCAGCTGGGGCAGCAATATTCGAGGATGCGCACCCACTCCGGATCGGGACTGAAGGTGAAGCGATACTTGTCCGGATCGAGGATCGGCGGATGGATCTCGCGCGGATCGCGATCGTGGACCAGAAGGCCTTCCTTGTAGTTGCCTCGCGCCGGCGCAATCTCGTGATCGCACACGCGGCATTCCCACCTCTCCGACGTCAGGTTGATGCGGAGATATTCGGTCATGGCGACTTTCATGTTTTTCAATCCTCCCGGCTCAGCAGGATGTCGCCTGCATCGCTGATGACGAACTGCCAGTTTTCAGGGACCCGGCAGGTGAAATAGTCTTCCTCAAGGATGGCGGGGCCGGACGCGAAGTCGCCATCCGCAAGGTCGGCGAGACGGTAGACCGGCACGTCAATGCGCCCGCGATCACGGATCAGCACGTTGCGCTTGCCATGGGCTGCGGCCGACGAGCGGGGCGCGAAGCGAGCCGACTGCTCCGCGCCTGCGCGCAGGCTGCGGACCGCCTTCAGTTCCACTTCCACCGAGCGGGCCCCGGCGAAGGCGGCCGGCACCTCCAGCTGGTCGCCGAGCACGTGGACCAGCGTGCGCCCGTCCCCGAAGTCGGCGACGAGGCGTGTATCGAGGGTGTAGGTGCCGTCGGAGCAGCCTTCCGCGAACATGTCGCGGGACGCCTTCACCTTCAGCGCCGCGATGGTGCCGGAAAGCTCGGCGGCATCGCTCAGCGTCACCGCATAGCGCTGGGAGACATCGCAGGAGCCGATGCCGTAGGCCGAGAACACTGCCGCCATCTGCGGGATCGCCACCCGGCGAATGCCCGCCTTCTCGGCGATGCCGCAGGCGTTGAGGGGGCCTGCGCCGCCGAAGGCGAGCATCACCGTCTCGTCGGAGATCTTGGTGAAGCGGTGAAGCTCCGCCGCGATCTTCTCCTCATAGGCAAATTCCATGCGCAGCAGCGCATCATCGAGCCCGAGCCCCAGCCGGCTGGCGACGCTGGCGGTCACCGCCGCCGCCGCGCGGTCCGCGTCGAGCCCCATGCCGCCGCCGAAATAGGAGGTGGGATCGAGCAGGCCGATGAGCAGGCTGGCGTCGGTGATGGTGGCCTCGCGCCCGCCGCGCCCGAAGCAGGCCGGCCCCGGAACCGCGCCGACGCTCTCCGGCCCGATGACGATGCGCCCGTCCACCACCTTGAAGATGGAGGAGCCGCCCGCCCCCGCGCTCAGGATCTCGCACAGGGGGAAGGAGACGGAGATGCCTTCCACATGACCGCGCCGCACCTCGGCCACCGTGCCGTCGATGTACTGGCCGATATCCGTGGTGGTGCCGCCCACGTCGATGGAAACGGTGTCGGCGAAGCCGTAGCGGCGCGAGAACGACTTCACGCCCTCCATGCCGCCGCGCGGACCGGACGAATAGGTCTTGATGGCGATGGTCTTGGCCACGCGCGAGGCGTCGCCGTCATTGCGGAAGATGAGCAGCGGATTCTTGGTGCGATAGGCCCGCAGCCGGTTCTCCGCATTGTAGAGGAACGCCTCCATGGAAGGGTGGAGGAAGGAGTTGATGAGCGCGGTCCAGGTGCGCCGCTCGCCATCCGGGTCGGTGGTGAGATCGGAGCCGTAGAGGATCGGCACGGCGCCGAGCAGGTGGCGCGGATACTTGCGCAGGGCGACAAGGCGGAAGTCGTTCTCCAGCGCCTGGAAATCGGCGCCCCCGAAGCTCACCACCAGGCGGTTGGCGCCGGCGGCGGTGAGGGTGTTGATGGCCTTCGCCACCGCCACGTCCGCCTCGTCGGCGCTGATGGCCGCGGCATCGAGGAAGGCGATCCGGTCGCCCACAAGGGCCTCGAACACATCCTGGTCGTGCGCCGCGAGGCGGCTCGGCAGGTCGTGCGCGGATGCATCGAGGATGAGGCCGAGCCGGGGCCCCTTGCGCTCGCAGATCGCGTTGGTGCCCTGGGTGGTAGAATAGCGGATGAGGTCCACCTCCTCCAGCAGGCGCTTCACATCCGGCGCGCCGTAGAGCACGCCGGAAGCCTTGGTCAGGCCCTCGAAGAAGCACTTGCTGAGATCATAAGGCGTGGTGAGGACCTTGGTCTTTCTCACCGCATCATCTGACAGAATACAGATGTCCGTCAGCGTGCCGCCGTTGTCGATGTTGATTTGCAGGGACATACGCTCTTTCTCCTCCCACGTCTTCTCCGGCTGCGGCTTCATGCGTCGGCAGGCCCGGGCGCGCCGCAGCGGCACTCGCGGCCAGGTCGACACACGGTCCGCAAGGCTCCCGCAACGGATCGCAAGGGGCGTGCCAAGAGGAGAAAGGCAGGTGGCGTCTCGACTATTGTTTATTTGCGCTGAATTTTGACGCCGGCGCTTTTTCTGGGGGTTGAGGCATCGACGTCTTTACGAATGCCTGTTCGAAAATCGGTCTTTATTGTGCGACGCGATGAACGCAGGGCGTGCGCCGCACCATGTCCGCGCAGACAAAAAAACACCGCCGATCGAGACCGGCGGTGTGGAGGAAGCTTTCGGGAGGGATGCGAAAGCCGATGCTTTCAAGCAATCGGCGTGCCGGACAGGTGCAAGTTGTGGACCGGGGCCTAGATCTGGACCCGCCGCGTCTCGCCCACCGCGCCCTCGAGGCCGAAGCGGCGGAGCTTGGCGTAGACCGTGCTCTTGGCGATCCCCAGATCGCGGGCCACCGCGGTCATGTTGCCCCTGTGCGCCTGCATGGCCCGCAACAGGGCGAGCCGTTCGGCATTCTCCATGCCGGTGAGGCCGCGCAAGAGCTCGGCCTCGCCAGCTTCGCCGGCCTGCGCGAGCTGGGACGCCACGCCACCCGCCGGCGCCGCCCAGATCTCGTCCGGGATATCGGCTTCGGTCAGTTCCTCCCCCTCGGCGATGAGGAGCATGCCCTCGATGACGTTGCGCAGCTCGCGCACGTTGCCCGGCCAGGCATAGGCCTGCAGCACCTCGATGGCCCGGGGCGAGAGCCGGCGGGGTGCCAGGCCCTGCCGGCGTGCGAGGTCCTGCACCAGATGCTCGGCCAGGAGCGGGATGTCCGTGGCGCGCTCCCGCAGGGCGGGAATGGAGATGCTGGTGACCGCGACTCGATAGAACAGGTCCATGCGGAACCGCCCCGCCTCCACCTCGCGCCGCAGGTCACGGTTGGTGGCGGCCACGAGGCGCAGGTTCACCTTGCGCGGACGCGTTTCGCCGATGCGGTAGACCTCTCCCGATTCCAGCACCCGCAGGAAATGGGGCTGCAGGTCCTTCGGCATCTCGCCGATCTCGTCGAGGAACAGGGTGCCGCCGTCCGCAGCCTCGATCTTGCCGGTCATGCCGCCGCGGCGCGCGCCGGTGAAGGCGCCTTCCGCATAGCCGAACAGCTCGCTCGTCAGCAGCTCGCGGGAGAAGCCGCCGCAATTGAGCGCCACGAACGCGCCGTCGCGCCCGGCGCTGCCTGCATGGAGGCACTGGGCGAACACGTCCTTGCCCACGCCGGTCTCGCCCAGCAGCAGCACCGGCGCCCGGCTCTTCGCCAGCTGGCGCGCCCGGCCGATGGCGTGCCGCAGGCTGGGCGCTTCGCCGACGATCCGCGCGAAGGCATCGCCCCCCGCCCCCGGCTTCGGGGCGGCGTCCGGGCCCGCGGTTCGGGACGGCGCAGCACGGCGCCCGGGAAGGCGCAGCACGATGCCGAGCCGCTCGCCATCGGTGACCACCGGCTCAAGCCATTCGCGCCGCATCCACGGCGGCAGTTCATCGGGCAGGGCGGCCTGCTTGCGCCAGTTCAGGCGAAGCTGCGAGAGGTCGGCGCCCGTCGCCTCGCCGCGCTGGCGCTGCAGGTCGAGCAGCGCGTCGGCGGCGGCACCGTTGGCCTTCACCGCCCGGCCACGGCGGTCGAACACGACCACACCGTCGCTGCTCGCCCCCGAAAGGCGGTCCATGCAATGGTCGAGGAGGCGCAGGCGGAGGTCCATCTCCTGCTGGGCGAGGCGATTCTCGATGCGCCCGGCCGTCGCCACCACGAGGGCGAGGCTGTGGCGATTGAAGGTGTCCGAAAGCCCGGAGACATCGACAACACCGAGAATGGTGCCGTCATAAGGGTCGCGGATGACGTTGGCGGAGCACGACCAGCGCTTGATGCCCGAGCAATAATGCTCGGCCGAATGGATCTGCACCGGCTGGCCAACCTCGATGGCCGTGCCGATGGCATTGGTGCCGCACGCCTGCTCGCTCCAGCTGGCGCCCGACAGCAGGTGAATGTTGGCCGCCGCGTCCCGCAGCCGCATGTCCCCCTCCAGGTTGAGGATGACGCCGGCGCCATCGGTGAGAACCATCACGGTGCCGGTCTCGGCGAGGAACTCCCGCGCCGAGGCCATCACCGGCTGGCTCGCCTCCAGCAGCTCACGGCAGTCGTCGCGCAGGGAATGCAGCGAGTCCTCGCGCATGGGCGGCGGGGCCTGGTCGCGTTGCGGGTCCACGCTGTTGTTGAGGCAGCGACGCCAGGAATCATCGACGAGCCGGCGCAGCGCGTCGGAGCCGAATTCGTCACCGCCGAGGAATTGCTCCCACGACGTCATTACCTTGTCGTCGTTCTCGGGCACCGAGAACTTTTGTCCGGCTCGTCCGAAAGGCATATTTGTCCTCCCCCGGCGGGCTCCATGAGCCGGCCGGTGTGCCGCCACCCGGGCAGATCTGCTGTCTGCGTTTTCGTGGGCGGACTTTTCTCTTCGGTCTTGTGGTCTTGAGTCTTGTGGTCTTCGGTCTGTGATAGCCGCGGTGCGAACCCGCTCCGGCCTACTCCATTTGAAGCAACAACGGCCTGCGCCTCGCCGCTGCAAGGTCATCATGCCTGGGAGTGAGCTTAGCATCGATCATGCCATGCCGCACGCCCTTCAGGTATCGAGACTTCCCGCGTTTCCGCCCCGGCGCAACCTTGCGGAAGGCGCACTACGCCGTTCGATTTTCGAATGCGACGGCGACTGAAAATCGAACGCCTTCGACCCGCTTGGGACACCACGGGCAGGCTTTGCCCCGGTGGCACGGGCGTTGCTGCGCTCCCGCGACATCCCAGCGCTGCCGGCGCCCGCTGCGAGACCGCCCATGACCGAACACGATCCCATCGACCCGCGCATCCCCGTCACCGTGCTCACCGGCTTCCTCGGCGCCGGCAAGACCACGCTGCTCAATCGCCTCGTCACCCATCCGGAGATGGCCGGTACCGCGCTGCTCATCAACGAATTCGGCGCCGTGGGTATCGACCACCAGTTGGTGGAGCAGAGCGGCGAGACCATGGTGCTGCTCGGGTCCGGATGCGTGTGCTGCACCGTGCGCGGCGATCTCGTGGCGGCTCTCGAAACGCTCCATGACAAGCTCGCGCGGCGGCAGATCCCGCAGGTGCGCCGCGTGGTGATCGAGACCACCGGCCTTGCCGATCCCATACCGGTGGTCTGGACCCTGATGGAGCAGCGTTACGTCGCCGCCCGCTTCCGCTGTGACGGCGTCGTCACGCTGGTGGACACCGGCCTTGGCGCCGAGCAACTGGACCGGAACGAGGAGGCGCGCCGCCAGGTGGGCATGGCCGACCGCATCCTCCTCACCAAGGCGGACCTTGCCGATCGTAGCGCCCGCGAGCAGCTCGATGCCCGGCTCGACGTGCTCAATCCGTCGGCTCCGCGCCTTGCCGTGACCCATGGCGAGATCGAGCCCCGGCGCATCCTGGGCGCCGGACTTTATGCGCCGGGCAGCCTGCCGGCGGAGGTGGAGCGCTTTGTGGCCGAGACGGAAGCCGCCGCCCGCGCCGGCGAGGCCCCGCCCTCCGCCCATGGGGCGCAGGCGCTGCCGGTGAGCTTCACCTGCTTCTTCAACCATCAGGTGCCCTGGCGCGGCTTCGCGGTGGCCATGGGAGAGATTCTCGCCAAATACGGATCGCACCTGCTGCGGATAAAGGGGCTGATGAACGTGGCCGGCCTCGGCGCACCGGTGGTGGTGCAGTGCGTGGAACAGGTCGCCTATCCCCCGGTGCGCCTGCCGCGCTGGCCGAAGGAGGGCACGCGCTTCGACATGCGGGGACGGCTCGTGTTCATCGTCCGTAACCTGCCGGAGGCAGCCATCGACGACATCCGCCGCCGCCTCGCCGACCTGCCCGGTGACGCTGTCGCCCTGCGGGCGGCCGCAACCGCTCCCCTGCTGCCGACGCGCTGCTGGCTCAGCGCCCGCATGCCGGTGCAGGGCCGCAGCCGCTTCGAGACCGACGCCTGGCACATCAATTCCGTGAGGCTGGGCAAGGGCCGGCCCGCCGTTGCCTCCTCGTGAAGCCGCGCGGCGACACCGCTCGCGGCCTCGCCTCACTTCACCGGCTCAAGCACGCTCACATAGTTCGCCACCGCTGAGCCACCCATGTTCCGCCAAGGCTGGCACCGGGAACCTGCATGTCGCCGGCGGTACCGGTGAGCAGCATGGCGGACAGGACGTGCATGGACACGCCGGTGGCGCCGATGGGGTGGCCCTTCGCCTTGAGGCCGCCGGAGACGTTCACCGGGAGGCGGCCGCCACGGGCCACCGTTCCATCCTCCAGCACCCGCGCGCCCTGCCCTTCCGGAGTGAGCCCCATGGCCTCGTAGGCCAAAAGCTCCGCGATGGTGAAGCAGTCGTGGACCTCGGCAAATGAGAGATCGCCGACCACTATGCCGGCCTCCGCGAAGGCCGCGGCGAAGGCGCGTCGCGGTCCCTCGAAGCGCACTGGATCGCGGCGCGACATGGGCAAAAGGTCGTTCACCTGCGCCCGGGCACGAATGCGCACGGCGCGCTGTGCCTCGCCGATGAGATCGTCGGATGCGAGCACCACGGCCGCCGCGCCGTCCGAAACCAGCGAGCAGTCGGTCTTGCGCAGCGGCCCGGCAATGACCGGGTTCTTCTCCGAGACGGTATTGCAGAATTCGAAATCGAGCGCCTTGCGCATCTGCGCGAAGGGGTTGGACACACCGTTGGCGTGGTTTTTCACCGCGATCTTCGCCAGCGCCTGCGCATGGTCGCCATAACGCTCGAAATAGGCGCCGGCGATCTCCCCGAAGATGGACGGGAAGGTCTTGCCGCAGTTCGCCTCCTCCTTGACGTAGGAGGCCGAGCCGAGGATGCGCGTCACCTCCTCGCCGGAGACCGCGGTCATCTTCTCCGCACCCACCACGAGGGCGAGGCGCGCACGGCCGGACTGGATGGCGTCACAGGCGGCGAAGATGGCCCCGGCCCCGGAGGCACAGGCGTTCTCGACCCGCGTCGCCGGCTTCCAGCGCAGACCCGGCTCGCCATTCATGGGCAGGGACGAGCAGAAGATCTCCGGCACGAAACCGCCGTTGAGATTGCCGAGCCAGACGCCGTCCATGCGCTCGGCCGGGAAGCCGGAATGAACCAGCGCTTCGTGGCAGACCGCTGCGATGAGCGCCTCCATGTCCATGTGAGCCAGCCGGCCGAAGGGCGAATGGCCCCAGCCGACGATGGATACTGCGTTGCCAAGCTTCATGATGCGTCCTGCCGCTGTCGCGTCGTCGTTGCGCCGGCGCTCCTGCACCGTGCGTGCCACCGCGTGGCCCTCGCTGGGAGAAGCGTGGCCGCCCCCAAGGGAGCACTCCAAGCGACCGAAATCCGTCCGCGGGAGTAGCAATTGCGGACAGCATGGCAGCCCCACCGGACGGGAGAAGCATGCGAATGCGCGGCCTTCAGCCGTGGCATCTGTTTTGCCGAGGAGGCGGCGCGGAAAGCGGCCGTTGTCCCGCGTGCCGCCAATTCAACGACACTGGAAAGGGAGATCCCTCATGAAGGGTCTGGTCTATCGTGGCCCCGGCAAGAAGGCGCTGGAGGAAGTGCCGCATCCGCGGATCGAGCAGCCTACCGACGCCGTGGTGAAGATCCTGCGGACGACCATATGCGGCAGCGACCTGCACATCCTGAAGGGCGACGTGCCCACCGTGAAGCCCGGCACCGTGCTCGGCCACGAGGGCGTCGGCGTCATCGAGGAGGTTGGCCAGGCGGTCTCGGCCTTCAGGAAAGGGGACCATGTCCTCATCTCCTGTATCTCATCCTGCGGGCGCTGTGAGTACTGCAAACGCGGCATGTATTCCCACTGCTCCGTCGCCGGCTGGATGCTCGGCCACACCATCCACGGAACGCAGGCCGAATATGTCCGCATCCCCTTTGCGGACACCTCCCTGCATCGCATCCCAGACGGCATGGACGAGGAAGCCCTCGTCATGCTCAGCGATATCCTGCCCACCGGCTTCGAGTGCGGCGTGCTGAACGGCAAGGTGCAGCCCGGCAGCACGGTAGCCATCGTGGGGGCAGGGCCCGTGGGCCTCGCGGCGCTCCTCACCGCGCAATTCTACTCCCCCGCCGAGATCATCATGATCGATCTCGACGACAACCGCCTGGAAGTCGCCCGGACCTTCGGCGCCACGCAGACGGTCAACAGCGGCCGCGAGAATGCGGTCGAGCGGGTCATGGCCCTGACCGGCGGCATCGGCGTGGACACTGCAATCGAGGCGGTCGGCATTCCCGCCACCTTCGTGCTGTGCCAGGACATCGTGGCTCCCGGCGGCACTATCGCCAATGTGGGGGTCCACGGCACCAAGGCCGACCTCCACCTCGAACGCTTGTGGGCTCACAACATCACCCTGACCACCCGGCTGGTGGATACGGTGACGACGCCGATGCTGCTGAAGACGGTGCAGTCGAAGAAGCTCGATCCGCAAAAGCTGATCACCCATCGCTTCGCCCTCGCCGACATCCTCGAAGCCTACGAGACATTCGAGAAGGCCTCGCAGACGAAGGCCCTCAAGGTCATCATCGGATAGCGCGAAGAGGAGCCATCTGGGACGCCGGTGCGGTAGGCGCCCCAGATGTTTCGACAAGGCGGTAAATGTCTTCTAACAGGAACGCTCCCAAGGGCCGCTCCTGGCGCGAGAGCTCCTTTCTCAGGCTTTGGCAGCACCGCCCTCCTCGGCGATCTCCTGCGCTAACCTCGGGCCCTTCGCGAGCCGCCGGCCTAGCGCCGCGACAAACGCCTCATACCGCTCCGCCGCCTTGGCTCGCGCGGCTTGGGCCACCGGCTCGGCCAATGCCGGTGTCGTAGCCAACCAGAACCGCACGAATACCGCCAGCGTCTCGATGGAGATGCCGAGGTCCCGCTCCAGCCGGGCCATCCGTCGGTCCAGCTGATCGAGCCGCTTGGCGATGGTAGCTTCCCGTTGCTCGGCGGCGTCTGGAGACAGGAAGGACGCGATGGCAGCTTCCGCGATCAAGGACTGAGGCTGATCCCTCCGCGCGGCATAATCGGCTAGAAGCCCCATCGTCGTCGGATCCAGATAGACCGAGATCTGCGCCTTCTTCTTGCGCGAGGCCATCACCGTCACAGCTCCATGCCGGCGTTGAGATCGAGCGAAACCTGACGCGCGACGCCTTGCATGACTCTGTTCATGCGACTGGTCCGGGCCACGTCGTCCTCAGTCTCATCGACCAGATCGATCTCGAACTCATTCGGCACTTGCTGCAGAGCCTCCAGCGTCTCTACCCGTGCGAGTTCGGGTTGGCGCCGTTGCTCCGAACCCGTGGTGTCCTCGTCGTCGCTGCCCTCGACCAGCAGGCTCAACTGCGACGGCACGGGCAGCTGGAGGACTGTCCAATTGTCGGGCTGGCGATCGCCAGGGGCCAAAAGCTCCGGCGGATGCAGAACTCGCTCCCTGAACCGCTCATCGTCGTAGTACCGCGCCTTTTTCGCCCGGATCGGCGGCGTGCCGGCCACCATGACGATCTCGTCGCCGGGCGGAAGCTGCATCACCTCGCCGGGCGTCAGGAGCGGGCGCGCCGTCTCCGAGCGCGAGACCATGAGATGACCGAGCCAGGGCGATAGCCGGTGGCCAGCGTAGTTCTTCATGGCCTTCATCTCGGTGGCGGTGCCGAGGGCGTCGGAGACACGCTTGGCGGTGCGCTCGTCATTGGTGGCGAAGCTCACCCGCACATGGCAGTTGTCGAGGATGGAGTTGTTCGGCCCGTAGGCCTTCTCGATCTGGTTCAGGGACTGGGCGATCAGGAAGCTCTTGAGCCCATAGCCTGCCATGAAGGCGAGCGCTGACTCGAAGAAGTCGAGCCGGCCCAGCGCCGGAAATTCGTCGAGCATGAGGAGGAGCCGGTGGCGATCGGCTTTCGCCTGCAGGTCCTCGGTGAGCCGTCGACCCACCTGGTTGAGGATGAGCCGGATGAGCGGCTTGGTGCGGTTGATGTCGGACGGCGGGACGACGAGGTAGAGGGACGTCGGTCGGGGACCTGACACGAGGTCGGTGATGCGCCAGTCGCAGCGCCTGGTCACATCGGCCACCACGGGATCGCGGTAGAGCCCGAGGAAGGACATGGCGGTGGAGAGCACACCGGACCGCTCGTTCTCCGATTTGTTGAGGAGCTCCCGGGCGGCACTGGCGATCACCGGATGGGGACCGGCCTCTCCAAGATGAGCCGTCGTCATCATGGCGGCGAGGGTCGTCTCGATGGCCCGCCGGGGATCAGAGAGGAAGGCCGCGACACCGGCCAGGGTCTTGTCCCGCTCGGCATAGAGCACATGGAGGATGGCGCCCACGAGGAGGGCGTGGCTGGTCTTCTCCCAGTGGTTGCGCTTTTCCAGCGAGCCCTCGGGATCCACCAGGATGTCGGCGATGTTCTGGACGTCGCGGACCTCCCATTCTCCGCGGCGGACCTCCAGGAGGGGATTGTAGGCTGACGAGCGCACGTTGGTGGGGTCGAACAGGAGCACACGCCCGTGCCGGGCCCGGAAGCCGGCGGTGAGCTGCCAGTTCTCGCCCTTGATGTCATGGACGATGGCAGAGCCCGGCCAAGTCAGTAGCGAGGGCACGACGAGGCCGACGCCCTTGCCGGACCGAGTCGGCGCGAAGCACAAGACATGTTCGGGTCCGTCATGGCGCAGATAGTCCCCTCCGTGGCGCCCCAGCACCACGCCGTCGGGGCCGAGCAGCCCGGCCGCGCGGATTTCTTCCGGCTCGGCCCAGCGGGCTGACCCATATGTCTCGATACGCCTTACCTCCCGCGCCCGCCAGACCGAGAGGCCGATGGCGGCGGCGATGGACAGGAACCCGCCCGAGGCGGCAATGAGCGCACCCTCGGTGAAGATGGCCGGCGCATAGGCGTCGTAGAAATACCACCACCAGAAGAAGGCCGGCGGGGGATAGACCGGCCAGGGCCCCAGCAGGAACCAGGGCGCGCCGAGTTGGTCCTGAAATCCCAGTCGCCACGCCACGAACTGCGTGGCGCCCCAGGTTGTGGCGAGCACGATGGCGAAGACCAGGAGGATCTGGCCCCAGAGGATCTTGGTCGCGGACATGCGGCGCTCCAGCGAGGGATGAGGTCAGAGGCCGAGGCCGCGCTTGCGGCCGAAGGACCAATCGATGCCGCCGTCGGTTCGGGCGACGCCGGAGATGTGCTTGCCGAGGTGCCTGTCCAGGGAAGGTGTCCAGGGCAGCAGCTGGAAGCCGAGGCCGTCATCGAGCATCGCGAAGCGGCCAGAGGCCAGGGCGAAGCGCTGGCGATAGGTGCCGGTGACGTACTCTCCAGTTCCGGCACGGCTGAACGGCTGCCCGGTCTCGGCTGAGAGCTTCTCGCCCAGTGCCTCCACCTCCCGCCGACGCAAGGTCTCGATCAGATCCTGGGCGAAGGTGACCCGCTGGCCGTGACGCTCCGCGAGCCCCTCCCGGACCAGATGGTCGGCGCGGCGCTCCAAGGCTTCACGCACCTCGGCGCCGAAGCCGCCTTCGGAGAGAGATGCCGGCGCTCGGGAAAGCGCCTGACGATCAAGCCATGTGGCGCCCGATGCCGTGACCTGACGCTCGATGGCGAGATCGGAGCGGACCGCGAGGGCAACACGGGGCTGGCCCCGCCCATCCTCGAACCGCCTGAGCTCAACGATGGAGCCGGGAGCGCCATCGCCTGCCGAATCGAGGTCGGGCAGCCGGATGTGGTGGGTGCGCCCGTCGACGCCGTCCACCACGGCATAGGCTGAGCCCTTCAGCTCGTCATCAAGGCCGCGATCAATGAGGCGGCCAACGATGGGCGCGTCCAGGCTCTCGCCCGCGAGCACATAGCTCGCTGTTCCGCGCTCGATCCCCTGTGCCGTGAGGGCGCGGTGCATCCGCTTGATGATGTCGCCGCGTTCGCCAAGGGCGCGTAGCGCCGCCTCGGCCGTCTCGTCGATCACCCACTGGCCGGGGCCGATCTCATCGGCGAACCCGAGGGCCTCGAGTTTGCGCAGCCGGCCGACCTTCAGAGGGAGGAAGGCGTCCGGCCCGCCATTCGCATCGCGTGCCACGTCGATTATGCCGGGTTCGCGCTGATCGCGAACCAGCTGGCGGTCGAGCTGGGTCCAGCCCTCCGCCTCCACCTGCCGCTCGACGGCGCGGTGGATGTCGAGGTCGGTACGCGGCCCCAGTTCCTGGGTCAGGAGATCCTGCGCGCGGGCACGCATGCCCTCCTTGATGTAGTCGCGGGAGATGACCAGGTCCTGGCCATCGTCGGTCCGGCCTCGCACCAGAATGTGCAGGTGGGGATTGTCGGTGTTCCAGTGGTCAACACCGACCCAGTCGAGCTTCGTGCCGAGGTCCTTCTCCATCTGGCCCATGAGGTCGCGGGCGAAGGACCGGAGGTCCGCCATGTCTGCAGCATCCTCGGGCGAGACGATGAACCGGAAATGATGCCGATCGTCGGCGCATCGCTCCGCGAAGGCGCGGCCGTCCCCCTCCTCGGCACCAGGCCCGAACAGGCGCGCCTTCTCTCCGTCCCGGGTGACACCCTCTCGCCGCAGATAACTCAGGTGCGCGGTCAGCGGGGTGGCCCGCGCCGTGTGCCGCACGACGCGGGTCTTGATGACGACGATCCGCGAACGCCCAGTGAGCAGGCGGTTGGCGACGACGCTTGCCGTCCGGCCCCGGCCGAAGTGCGAGCGCGCGCCGGATGAGATCCGGCCGGATCGGGAGATTTGCCCACCGGCCTTCTGGGCCGCCGCGAGGGCCTGGGCGATGAAGGGGCGGGCTCGCTGCGCTCGGGTCGAGCGGATGCGGCCGGGCCGGACACGGAACTCGCGCTCATCGGCCATGGCGCGACCCCGCAAGGTGCGAGAAGTTCTGCGGTGGCAGCGACTTGAGAGTTCGACACACATTGCCGATCAACGCCGCAATGTGTGTTTGGTCGCGAATTTCCCAATAGAAACAACCGCCCAACCGCAGCGCACCCTGCGCCCTTTTATCTCGCCATCGGTCGGTCGTTCCCCAGTCCTTCCGTCCCGCCGTTCGCTCGAACAGCAGAAAGCCCGATAGGGTGCGAATGCGTCCGTTCGTGGTCATCGCACGCCTCCTGTGCCACCACGATCAACGAACAGACCAGCAGTCTGCGGAACCATGTCCGAGACATCGCGAACGTCGGGTGTCGGCGGTGCGTGGTCCGTTGGCGCCGGATCCGCCGCCGACGTGCGCGCCGGCTGCACGGCAAAGATCGGCGCGTGAGCCCACGACGGTGTCTCGCCCGCTGGCAGAGCGGGCGATTTCAGCGCGGCGGGCTTGGACTCCCCGCGCGCGATGTCCGGCGCCAGCTTGTTGACATAAGCGAGCGTCTCTGGCGGGAGGGGGCGCCCCTTCCGCGAGGCCTCGTAGCGGCCCGGCCCCGCATTGTAGGCGGCGAGGAAGCCGGGATTGCCGTAGCGGTCGAACAGCTCCCGCAAATAGGCGGCGCCGGCCACGATGTTGTCGTGCGGGTCGTAGGGATCCTCGCCAAGACCATAGTGGACGCGCAGTTCGGCCCAGGTCTGCGGCGTGATCTGCATCAGTCCCACGGCGCCTTTGGACGAGGTCGAACGCGCATCGCCATCGCTTTCGGCGCGCATGACGGCCCGGATCCAGGCTGCGGGAATGTCGAAACGCTCCGCCGCTTCCGTGATGAAGTCGGCGTAGCGATCGCTCGGCGAAGGTGGGGTCTGTGGCCCTCGTGTTTCCGCCGCCATGGCTGTTGTTGGCCAGGCACAGGGCACTCCGGAAAGGAGAAGAAGGACCAGCGTGGGCGGACAAATGAGCCCTCGCGTCGATGCGCGCACGCCATCCCAGGCGCGCGGAAACAGTCTCGTCGGCAGCATGACGGCCTCTCGACGTGTGATGAAGGTGGAGGTGGTCGGTCGCACTCAGCGCGTCGGCGCACGCCAGACGAAATGTCCGTCGCCGGCCTCATCCGTGTAGATCGGCATGGCGCGGCCGATCACAGTGCTGGCGGGCAATGGTCCGAAATACCGCCCGTCAAGGCTGTCCGGCACATCGAAGTTCATGAGGAAGAGCTCGCCCTGGGCGATACGCCGGCAGCCGTGCCAGACCGGCAGGGGACGGCCCATGCGGTCGCGCTCCAGCGCCTCACCGTAGGCCACGCCATCGACGGTGATGGTGTGGTCCTTGCGGCCGACCTCCTGCCCGGGAAGCGCCGCCACGCGCTTCATCAGCGGCACGCCGGGCCCAATATAGCCACGTTCCACCAGGAAGCGGGCGATCGCTGCCGGTGGCGTGATGGCGAGGAGATCGGTGACCTCCAGCCGACGCGCGGGCTCGATGGCGTAGAGCCCGATGGGCGCGCTGGCGGAGACGTTCCACACCAGCTTGAGCGGTGTCGGAACGAGCGCGGCGGTCGCCACCCCCATCACCGAGAAATAGGTGACCATCACCGTGCCGAAGCGGGTCATTCTCCGCACTCCCGCCGCTTGAGCCACGCGTGATGGCGCTCAGTCGTGTAGGCGCGGGGCATATGGCCGGCGACCAGGCGATTGTGGACATGCCGCCAGTGGTCGGGGGCGACATCAGCGCCGTTGATGCCGATGGCCTCAACGGCATCCATGTGCTGGAGCACTTTCTCGACCTTCGGCCAGCCGTCGGCGCGCAGCAGGATCTCTCCGCCGGGACGCACGAAGGGCAGCGTCTGGTAAGCCTCGCCGGGTGCGACGGCGCGCACGATGTCGATGCGCGAGACCACGGTGCCGAAGTCGTTTGCGGCCCAACGGACGAAGGCGAAGATGGAGTTCGGCGCAAACGATACGATGCGGCGGCTGCGGTCGAGGGTCTGCGCATGAGCTGGGCGTCCGAAGCGGATCCAGTTCTCGATCCGCTTTTCGATCCAGGTCAGCTCCACATGGGTGAGCGGATCTGCGGCAGGAGCGGCGGGCGACGGGGCGATGGATTTGGGAACGGAGGATGGCACAGGCTGGCTCATCATGACGCCTCTCCTGATGTCGGGGGAAATTCACGGGCGAGGAGATCGCGGAGCATGTCCGCGACCGTCTGGCCGCGACTGAAGGCGGCGATCTTGATGCGCCCGCGCAGGTCGGGCGTGACGTCGATGGTGAGCCGCGCGGTAAAGCCCCCGGCGACGTCATTCGACGTCTTCACTTCTGCTGCCTTGATCCACTGCTCAGGATTGGCAGGCCGCGCGGCGAAGCCCTTGCGGGTCGGCGGCGCGCTCATGGGGCGGTTTCCGGAACACCGATGCCGACGATCTCCGCGGCGAGCCCCGCAATCTCGCGCGCCGCCCGACCTCCTTCGTCGAGTTCGCCGACCAGCCTCCCGGACTGGGCGGACATGGCGAAGGACACGCGCTGGCCGATAGTGGTCGCAAGCACGGGCGGATCGTGATCCGCTAATGTCTCGGCCGTCTCACGGGCGAGCACTGTGCGAGTGCCGCAGCGGTTCAGCACGAAGCGGGCGGCCAGTTCCGGCCGGTAGATGCGCGCCTCATTCAGGAGCGCGAGCATCTCCGCGGAGGCCCAACCATCGAGGGGCGAGGGCTGCACCGGGATCAGCACGAGGTCGGCGGCGAGGAGCGCGGAGCGCATCAAGCCGGCGACACGGGGCGGCCCGTCGATGACGATTATATCCGCACCGCGCGCCAGTTCGGGGGCTTCACGATGGAGCGTGTCACGGGCAAGTCCGACGACGCCGAACAGGCGCGGCAAGCCCTCGCGGCTGCGTTGCTGCGACCAGTCGAGGGCCGAGCCCTGGGGATCCGCATCGATGAGCGTGACGCGTTGGCCGCGGCTCGCCCACGCGCCGGCAAGGTGCAAAGCGAGCGTCGTCTTGCCGACACCACCCTTCTGATTGAGCAGCGCGACGATCATCGGGGATCTCCCGATGTACCAGCAGGCATCGTCTCGGCTGCAGTCAAAGGATCGGGAGCCTGAAATCCGCCTTTACGTAAAGACGAAATTCGCCTACTATTTGAAGCGTGCTTGGGGACGGCCTTTTGCGCTGATCGAGCACAGTTATCCACATCGCCCGCGCGCCTTTTAAGGTTAGATTCTATGTTAGAGTCTAAGTTAAGGGCGCGATTTTCATTTTCAGAACCTGGTCTTGTGCCCTGTTTCGGTTCCCGATGGCACGGGAGGCCCGTTCCTGATGGCACGCCACTCCCGGTTCCGGATGGCACGAAGGCTTTCACAGCTTTTCCACAGGGCGCCGCCGGCTCGAAGGAGAGCAGCACGCGGCCGCCCACATCTAACTCCGTAAAAAGGGTGTAGCCGGGCAAAGGCTGACGGCGGACGATGTCGCGCAGTTCGAAGGCGAAGCGCTTGAAGGGCGAGAGGCTGCCGGATTTGAGGTAGAGATGGCGGAAGTCGAAGTGCCAGCCCCGGCGCTGCCGCCCGCCATGCTTGCGCACGATCCGGTAGAGCCAGCGTTCCAGCCCGCCCGTCAGCTCGAAATACGCCCGGTCGATGGTGAGGACGAGCGCGTCCTCCACGATGGCGCAATAAAACCAGTCGGGGACGATGAGCTCAATGCCCGCCGGCCTGCCGTCCCGGTCGGTGCGCTCCTTCCACTCGTTGATCCAGGAGAAGCGATGACGCCGTCCCTCGGCCGGCTGGCGGATCGAGGTGGACACGGTGGTGGACTGCAGCCGGTCGAGCGCAGCCTTGAGGCGTTGGTAGTCCCGCAGCGAGGTGCCGCGCCCCACGAACCTGAGGATTTCATAGGGAGTGGCGACCATGAACCGCGAGGTGCGCAGGCCGGCGTCGCGGGCCTCCACGATCTGGCTCGCCGCCCAGATCAGGATGTCGGCGTCCCAGATGGTGGCCATGCCATGGTCTGGCACGGCCTCGACCCGGATGGAGACATCGCCGGCGGCAAAATCGATGGGCGCGATACGATGGGTCTTGGAGAGGGAGAAGAAGGGATAGGCCATGAGATCCTGCGCATCTCGTGGCGCGAACGCGCCGGGAAGCGCGCGGAACAGATCGAGCTGTCCGCGCTCCGGCTGGGAGCGATGCCGCGCCGCCATGGAGAAGGGGTCCGATCAGCGTGCGAAGCGGTGGGGCTCGATAACGCCGGGCAGGGCGTGGCGCTTGGCCGGCAGGATCGAACCGCGCGGATCGGAGGTGGAGGTGACAGCGCCACGGGCAACCCAGGACTGCAAGTCCTCGACGGCATAGACGACGCGTCCCCCGAGCTTGCGATAGGCGGGACCGGTCCCATAGGTGCGGTGCTTCTCCAGCGTCCGGGGAGACAGGCTGAGGAAGACGGCGGCTTCCTTGGTGCGCAGGTAGCGTGGCGGCAGCGGGACAGCGTCGGGTCGCATGGATCGAACCTCCGTGGGCGATCTCGGGCCGCTGGTCATCAGCGGCGGATGGCGATCACGGTGGCGAAGGGCGGCCGTCGAGGGGGATGGGGAACTTGTAGGGGCCAAAATCCCCACCCTCAGGATGCCGCCGATGCGGCTATGGTCTTCTGCGATGACGCAGGAGCTTGAGATAACCGCCGCCGATCATGGCGAGGCCACCTTTGACGAGGCCGATGACCTTGTCGCGCAGCGGCGAGGTTTTCCAGGGCTCGGACGCAACGCGCTTGTGGCCGTAAAGGACCACGGCGATGTCGCGGTAGCTGGCGCCGTTCGTCCGACCATCGGCCGCCAGCATCATGGTGCGCAGCCGGCCACGCTGCTGCGCGGTGACGCGGGTGTCGGGGATCGTCGGCCGACCCTCGGCGGCGCGCCAGAAACGGGTCAAGGCCTCCACCCGCCCAATCGTGTCCGCATCCAGCGGGATCAATGCCGCCAGCGGCGCGTCGGGGCGAGTCCCAGCCAGCAGCAGCACCTGCGCGGCATGGGGTGCCGGACCATGGACCCAGTATCGGCCCTCGGCGCTGTCGCGCGGCGCGACCATGTCGCCGAACGACACGCTGGCCGCGCCCACAAGAAACGCGGGCTGTTGGGCGAGAAGCACGACGGCCGGATCGACAACCGGCGACCACGGGACGTTCTGTTCCGCGGCGGAGAGAGATGGCCGCGCGGCGAAATCGCAGCCCCCAGCGTTGCTCCACCTCCCGGGGGAGCGGGTCGGCGTCCGAGCCGGCCTTCACGAGGGAATGATAGTGCTCCTGGTAGGTCTGGTCCCGGCGCAGGCATTCCCAGGCGAGGCCCTCCGCCGACAGCGTGTCGAAATAGCTGTAGCTGGCATCCTCTCGCCAGCGCGATGTATCGGGCTTCATCACTCGTCTCCGCATCAAGTGTGCGTGTCGAGCAAGGACAATCAGAGATTGAGGGTATTGGGGGAAGTCGGCCGGGGAGCATCGCGTGATGCGGCTGCGGCATCACCCCTGCGAACGGGCCGCAACGTCAGACGGGACGGCGGAGGAGGTCCTTGTAGCCGCTGGAGGCCACCCATCGGGCCCGCACCAGGTGGCTGTCATGGACATGACGGGCCCGTTCGGGCTCCCGAGCCGCGTCGATGCCGAACAGCACCGAGGCGATCTCCTTCCAGCCGGCGCCATCCGCCGTGGCGTCCAAAAGGCGCGCATAGAGCTTGATGTGCGCCCGGTCGTAGTCGGTGAGCTCGGGAGCGATTGGGACGGTGTCTGCAAACGCGTCGGTCATGTCACCCCACGTTTCCATGCCTGGCGCAGCCTTCGTCCCTTCTAGACGACGGCGGATGGTGAAGCGAGCCCCGCACGCTCGGGGCATTCCCGGGGCTGCTCGATGGTCGATTGGCATCGGCATTGCCGCCCTCTAACCTGCTAGGACCGCTTGATTACATATTATAGTTGATAAGCTCAAAGTGTGTAAATTGCGATCCGTCTGCGCATGGATATGCGCAAGCTGGTCGGCCGGAATTTCGCGCGCCTGCGTCAGGAAAAAGGCCTGACGCAGGAGGACGTGGAAGCACGTTCCGGCTTCAGCCAGCAATACATCAGCGGCCTGGAACGCGGTCGGCGCAATCCCACCGTCATCACCCTTTACGAGCTGGCCCAGGCGCTGGGGGTCAGCCACGTCGAGCTGGTGCGGCCCAACGGCAACGACTGAGCGGTGAACTCGGGGGGCCGGCTTGATCAGCCGGGGCCTCGTCTGAGGCTCACTCGCCGCGCCGCCCGCTGGGGCGGGACCAGATCAGCACCTGCATTTTGCGCGCTTTGAAGGAGGACGGAGGAAAGCCCGTGAGCGGTCCGGCAATTCGCAAGGCAGAGGACGGCAGTGGATCGAGTCTTACGTCTCGGCGACGATCTTCCCGATGTCGGTGATGTCGTATCCGCCGATCCTCTTGAACTCGTTCTGGAACCGCTCGGAGCGCAGGATGCTGAGCATGGTCGCCACCTCCGCCGTGTCGAGATGCTCCTTTTTGACCACGAGGTCGTAGCGCTCCTTCTTCAGCGGAACGAACTCGACATTCTCCACTTGGCGGGCGACCTTCTCCATCCCCACTGCCACGTCGGCGTCGCCGCGGCCCACCGCGCTCGCCACCGCGAGGTGGGATTGGTTCTCGTTATCGTAGCCCTTGATCCGGCTGCCGTATTGACCGAGAAGCTTCAGGTTCTCGTCGAGCAGCACCCGTGATCCCGCCCCCTTCTCGCGGTTGATCATGGTGATGTCCTCGCGCGCGAAGTCCCGCCACGTCAGGATGGTCTTGGGGTTGCCGCTGGCGACGTACAGGCCCTGCATGCGGTAGGTGACGTTGACCACCGCACAGCGGATGCCGGGCAGCAGGGCGCGGACATAGGGCACGTTGTAGTCGTCGCCTGCGCTGTCCCACAGATGGGCGCTCGCGACGGAAACCTTGCCATAATAGAGCGAGACGAGGCTGTCGTAGCTGCCGATATAGGCCCTGAGCGCCATGACGCCGTGCATGCGCATGAAGTTGGACAGGATGTCGAGGATGAGGTCCTGGCCGCAGATGATGAAGCCGTCCCCGGCGCGGCGCTCCGCCGACAGGTCGAAATACCGGTTCTCGTCGAATGCCGGGCGGCCTGCCGGCGCGAGCGCGCGCGCGGCCCTGCCGGAGCGCTCGATATAGTCGCGCACATGGGCCTCGGTGAAGCGGATCTTGCGGCCGACCTTGTAGAAGCCGATTCCCCCATTCTTGATCAAGGCATAGATGCCGCTGCGGCTGACGTTGAGCTGCTCGGCCACGTCCTCGACGGTCAGGGCGTTGCGCGTATCCATGGGCAAATTCCGCATATCACTTCATATTATTTCGTGCAGTTTGGCACAAAGATATGCGGATTGGCCACCGCAAGAATTGCACTCTTCCTGTAAAAGCACTCTTATTTGTCACGATTGATGCAGATCGAGAGGCCGTCGAGCCGCTATTTCGTTCATTTAATACAGTTTCATATTATTTCGTGCATGAGGCCGGCCTCGGCTGTGCAGTCATCGCCGGAGGCCCAACCATGTCCCACCAATCCATTCCACTGCCGCCCGAGCCTGCCGTCGCCAATGATGAAAATGACGCCGTCCCCAGCCGCCGGCCACTGCCCGCCTTCGTCGGCGGCGCTCTCATCGGCATGCTCGGCGGCCTCATCGGCCTGGGAGGTGCGGAGTTTCGCCTGCCGCTGCTGATCGGCCCGTTCCGCTTCCGGGCGCTCGAAGCGGTCATCCTCAACAAGGCCATGAGCCTAGTCGTCGTCGCCAGCGCGCTGCCGTTCCGGGCGGCGACGGTGCCCTTCGACGCGATCGCAGCCAACTGGCCGATCATCCTCAACCTGTTGGCGGGCAGCCTCATTGGCGCCTGGTTCGGTGCCGGCTGGGCCACCCGGTTGAGCTCGCGCACCCTCTACAGGGTCCTGGCGGCCCTGCTGGTGCTGATCGCCGTCGCCCTCCTGTTCGGACATGGATCGACCGCAGCGTCTGCGCTGCTTTCGGGACCCTGGCTGATCGTCGCCGGGGTCGTGGCGGGATTCGCCATCGGCGTGGTCGCCTCTCTGATGGGCGTGGCCGGCGGCGAACTGCTGATCCCGACGCTGGTGCTCCTCTTCGGCGCCGACATCAAGCTCGCCGGCAGCCTGTCACTGGCCGTCAGCCTGCCCACCATGGTCGTCGCCTTCACCCGCTACAGCCGCGACAGCGCCTTCGCGACCGTTGTGCGGAACAGAGCCTTCGTCGCCGTGATGGCGGTGGGCTCCATAGTGGGCACCTTCATCGGTGGCGGTCTCCTCGGCCTCGTTCCCGATCACGTGCTGCTCCCGATCCTGGCGCTGATCCTCGGCGTCTCGTCGGTGAAGGTGTGGCGGCATAGATAAGGCCTCCGAAGCAGAGCCGAAACTGATCCAGCTTCGGCTGGCGGAAGCCCCGCCCGGGCCGTCCGGGCGGGGCGTTTCTTGTGGCTTCAGTCTGCAGTGCGCCGCCCGCTGGGGCGGGACCAGATGAGGCTGAAGGTGTCGGCGTCCTCGTCGTCGAAGAGGTTGGCGTAGATTGGGGCGTTGAAGCTCGGGTCGTCGAGCTTGAGGCCCAGATAGTCGCGGCCTTCGCCGGAGCGCTTGGACCAGGCGGCGCCGATCTCGATCCGGCCCACCAGGACCCGATGGCTGGGAGCGTTCTCGCCGTTGGTCCGCAGGTCGGGGACGATGCGCACGCCCTTGGCCTGGACGCTGAGGGTGACGATCTCGCCGGTGAACTCGTTCGCGCCGGTCTTCTTGAAGGTGCCGATGGTGGCCATGGTAAATCTCCGTCTTCCGTTTCCGAGCCCGCACCATGCGGCCTCGATGGCGATCGGAAGGCCGGAGGCGACCGACGCCGCATCGCCTCGGGGTCCCCGTCGCGCTGGCGCGATGGGGTGAGGATTGCGACCGGAGCGCAGCGGAGGACGGCGCGAGAGGGACTTTCTTGACTCGCGAGGAATGACGGCTCCTCGGGGTTCCCACGCGACCTGTCGCGTGGGGTGGGGTCCGGCAGGGGAAGAAAGTCATGATGCGCCGTTGCGGCAGAGGCGGTCGAGGCGCAGCCGTCCTGCGGCCAGATCCGCCCATTGAAGAGGCCGTTTGGAGCGGTCGACCGACGGATGCCGAACGGGGAAAATGGCGACCCGCCGCAACCTCACGGAAGACCGGCCCGATTCTCTTCGGCTTCACGTCCCCCGTTCCGGGTCAGTTGCGCGTGCGTACACCGCACCGGGTACAACCGGGCAAGGCCACTCCCACCATGCACGGGTCCGTCACTGACCGCGGGGCGCCATGCCCGCGACCTGCATCAGCGTCGTGATGCCGATGGCAATAGCGCCGATGATCGAGAAAACGATCTGCCACGTCTCGGACGACATGGTGAGCTTCGCGATACCATGCGTGGCGTGATAGCCGGCGAAGACGGCCGGGGCGACGAAGGCGAGCGCAACGAGGAGCCGCGCCCACATCGGACGAACGATCGCGAGCAGAACCTGGCCGATGCCGAGCGTGACGCCCCCGGCGATCAGGCCAACGATGATCGCACCGAGCCAGCCCGCGCCGGTATGGTAGGCCCAAGTGCCGGAGCTGATGGCAGCGAAGAGCGGCAGCGCGAAGACGGCGAGCGTAAACAGCAGCCAGCAGAATAACGCGATGGCGGCGAGACCAAGCGGGATGCCGAGGAAGATCATGGTGGTGGCTCCGTAAGGACAGCTCTGACGGTCGCGCCTTCCACCACCACCACGGCGCGATCACCAGCATAGCAAGAGAAGATGCATGCCGGAATCCCAGTAAGGGGGATACCCGGCACTTCATGCGTACACCTCCGCTATCTGGCGAAGGGATCGATTTCACGGAAGATCTGCGAGGCGTCACCGTCGAACTCGTCGGCTGGCACGACCGAGAGGCTGCCGTCGCCGGCGCGGAAGATCACGATGACAGTCGTCTCGCCCTTGGCCTCGGCAAAGTCCCAAGCACTACTGCAGATAATGGGGACTAGCTCTTGCTGGAAATGGAGAGCCATCCGCTAGCAGACGTCATGCGGCGCAGGCGCGTGGGCCGCAATCACCGCGACAGCGAAGCGGGAGCGGCAGCGGGCACGCGGAGTTGACCACATGGCCTGACCAACTGCATCACTGATGGGCGGCCCCCTGATGATGGCCCAGATAGGCGCTCACTAGCTTCTCGTCAGCCATGAAGCACGGCCAGTGGCCTTCGGGAATCTCGTGCGCGACGCTGCCGGTTGCCATCACATAGGCCCGGCTCGTGGCGCTCGACGCGATGGCGATGTTCTGCTCCACCAGAATGATGCTCATGCCGTCGGCGCGCAGCCGGCCGAGAACATCCAGGATGTCCTTCACCACCTTGGGCGCCAAACCGGTGGAGGGCTCATCCATCACCACGATGTCCGGCTGCTGCAGGAGCGCGCGACCGATGGCCACCTGCTGCTGCTGGCCTCCGCTGAGGAGGTCGCATCGCACGTTCAGCTTCTCCCCCACGGCGGGAAAGAGATCGGCGATCCGATCGAGGCTAAACACCGGACTGCGACCGCGGCCGGCGCGCTCGGCCAGGACTAGGTTCTCTCGTACGGTCAGCTCGCCGAAGAGGTTCCGGTTCTCAAGTACGACCGCCAGGCCGAAGCCGCTACGGCGATGAGGCGGAATTCGGGTGATGTCCTCGCCGCCCAGGCAGATCTCGCCGGCCCGCGCAGGCAGGAGACCCGCCAGCGTGCGCACCAGTGTTGTCTTGCCGGCACCGTTGGCACCGACTAGACCGACCACTTCTCCCCTGCCGATTTCGAGATTGATCCCCTTGAGGATCGTCAGCGCGCCATAGCCGGCGCAAAGGCCTTTCACGCTCAACATCTCACACTCCCAGATAGGCCTCGCGCACGGCCGCGTCCTCCTGGACCTCCGCCATGGTGCCAGAAGCGATGATCCGCCCGAAGTTGAGCACGTGGATGGCTTGCGCCACCCCCATCAGCTCCATGTCGTGCGAGACCAGCAGGACGGCGATCCCCTCTTCCGCCAGAAGCTTCAACTTGGTGATGAGCACCTCGATCTCGGTGGTGGTGAGGCCCGAGGAGGGCTCGTCGAGCATCAGCAGGCGAGGCCGGCCCTGATAGGCCCGCGCCAGTTCCAGCAGGCGGCGCTGGCCGGCGGTCAGCAGCGGCGAGGGCCGGTCGAAGACGGCGCCAAGATCGAAGCGCTGCGCGGTCTCATAGGCCCGCGCGCGCATGTCCGTCATCTCTCGCCGCGCCGAGGGGAGGCCGGCAAGTCCGGCGAAGAAGCCCGAGCGGCCGGCCTTGAAGGCGCCCACCATCACATTCTCCGCGACGGTCAGGCGCTCGAATATCTTCGGCGTCTGGAAGGTGCGCACTAGGCCGTCGAGGCTCCGCCGGCGCACGTTCTCGGCGCGGATGTCCCGGCCATCGAACAGCACCGCGCCCGAGGTGGGTGTGAGAAAGCCGGAGATGATGTTGAACAAGGTCGTCTTGCCGGAGCCATTGGGGCCCATCAGTCCGGTAATGCCCACCGCCGGAGCCGCGAAGCTCACGTCGTGAAGCACCTGGAAGCCGCCGAAGCGGTGGGCGATGGCTTTCAGCTCCAGCAGCGGAGCATCGGGCGCACTGGCGGCGCTGCGGGGGGCAAGGTTCATGGCGTGGTCTCCCCGCGAGCGGCGGCGCCAGACCTGCGCCTCACCAGTCCGGTCAGGCTACGGCCGAGGCCCCACAAGCCGTCCGGAAAGAACACCACGGACGCGACGAGCGCGAGCCCGAAGAGGACACGGTGGATGTCACCCAGAGCGCTGAGCAATTCCGGGACGAGGCCGATGAACAGCGCGCCGATGATAGCTCCGGCCGGGACCGAGGCGCCGCCGATGACCGGAACCAGGAGGAACATGATCGATTTGTCCACGCCGAAGCTGTCCACGTTCACGAACCCCACATAATGGGCGAACAGACTCCCGGACAGCGCGCCGAGCCCGCTCGACAGCATGAATATCCAGAGCTTCAGCCGGGCGTTGTCGATGGCCATCACCATCGCCGCGTCGGGTGCGTCGCGCATGGCCTGCAGAGCGAGGCCGACGCGGCTGCCCATCAGATTGTGCATGGCGAGGATGGTGGCGAAGGCGATGGGCCAGACGAGATAGTAGAACTTCTCCGGGGTATCGAAGACGAACCCCCCGATCGCCAGCTTCGGCACCCCCGGAACGCCGAGCGTACCGCCCGTGATGAAGTCCGCCTCGAAGTAGATGTTGGTGCAGATGATGCCGAGGGCGAGCGTTGCCAGTGCCAGGAAGTAACCCGACAGCCGCAGGATCGGCCGGCCGATGAGCGCAGCGATGGCCAGCGAAAGCGCGATGCCGATGGCGATCCCCGCCGGCGTCGGCCATCCCAGCCGCGCCGAGCAATAGGCGCTGGCGTAGCCGCCGATGCCGTAGAACGCTGCCTGACCGAGATTGACGATCCCGCCCTGCCCGAGGAGGAAGCCGACGCCGGCCCCGGCGATGGCATAGAGCCCGCAGAACACCAGGAGGTCCACGGCGTGACGCTCCAGGACCAGCGGCAGGATGAGGTACAGGCCGGCTGCGAGCGCGAGGACAGACAAGGCAGCAGCCGACGGGCGGGTGGTTCGTAGCCGTTGCGCCGGCAGTTCACCGGCAATGCCGGGCGGGGCCAGAGAGGTCTTGTTTGGCAGCATGGCTCAGCCTCCCTTGCGGCCGGCGCGGCCGAGGATTCCATCCGGAACGAAGATCATGATGACGATGAGCAAGGTGAGGGCGACCGCATCCTTCATTCCGGATGAGACGAAGACGATGGACATCGCCTCGAGTATGCCGATGACGAGGCCCCCCACCAGCGCCCCGAGCGGATTGGAGAGGCCGCCGAGAATGGCCGCCGCAAAGCCCTTCAGCGTGAGCAGCGGCCCCATCTGGTAGCCGACGCCGATGAGCGGGGCGACGAGGAGGCCCGCCAGTGCCGCCAGCAGGCCGCCCAGTGCGAAGGTTGCGGTGCGCATGGCGCGGACGTTGATGCCGGTGGTCGCGGCGCCATCGGGATCGATGGAGGCGGCCATCATCGAGAGACCGAGATGGGTGTGCCGATAGAACAGGCGCAGCGCCAGGATCAATACGGCGGAGATGGCGATCACCCAGAGGGCATGTTCCCGGATGATTGCGCCGAAGATCTCGTACACCTCGTCCCCTAGCGCGGGCAGAAGATGCTCCTCCCGCCCGAACAGATAGAGCACCCCGGCCGAGAAGGTGAAACCGAGGCCCACCGTGAGCAGGAGGAAGGACTCCTCCCGCGCCCGCCGCGCGAACAGGGCGCGGATCGGGCCGAGCTCCACGAGGATGGCGATGGCCATCCCCGTGAGCGCGCCGGCGACGACCGCCAGCCAGAGCGGAAGGCCCCATATGGCAGCCGCAAACACGGCCGTGGCTGCGCCGACCACGGCGAGCTCGCCCTGCATGGCGTTGATGACGTGGCTACCCTTGAAGATGACGGCGATGCCGAGCCCGACGAGGGCATATACGAAGCCGTTGGTGACACCGGCGAGCAGTGCCTGGGTGAAGAGCATCAAGGCCAAGGGACGTCCCCCTATTTGGGTTCAGGAACCGGCCTTGAAAGGCAGGCGGACAAACTTGCCCTTGTCGAGCTTCGAGAAGACGTAGCTCTTCAGCGTGAGCCCGGTCAGGTCTTCCTGCGAGAAGTCGAACCGCGCCATGGCGCCGTCGAACGGACCGCGGATCGCCTCGCACAGGGCGCCAGGCTGGGCCTCCGGCCCGACCTTGGCGAGCCCGGCCGCCACAGCGTTGAAGGCATCCCAGGCGCTCGCCTCCATGGTCTTTGGCAGCACCCCGTATTCCTTGTGGAAGGCCTCCACGAACGCGCTCTGGCCGGGCAGAGGATCCTCCGCAACAAGGAATTCGGCGAAGACGATGTTGTCCGCCGCGTCGCCCATGGCCTTCACATACTCGTAAGTCGCCGTTCCGATGCCCGACAGGAGCGGCATTGTCATGCGGATCTGCCGTGCGTTGCGGAAGGGCGTCGCCGAATTGCCGATGACGGCCACCGCATCCGGGCTCGCCGCCTTCACCTTGGCGGCCTGAGTCGTGGCGTCGGTGGCGCCCACTTCCCACTTCTCCACCGCCACGATCTCCACCGGATAGTCGGGGCTCACCTCCCGGATCTTCGTCATCACGATGTTGCCGTAGGCGGAATCATGCAACACGCCGAGCTTCTTCGCGCCCAGCCCCTTGGTCGCGACCTCGAGCAGCGCGCGGGCGTTCAGGTCCTGCGACGGCAGCATGTGGAACACGCAGCGCCGGGTCTTCTCCATGGCAACGCCGAGGCCGGTGAAGGCCATGACCGGGATCTTGCCCGGGTCGGCGACACCGCCCACGGCGAGGGTGGAGGCTGTCAGCGTCGGGCCGATGATGGCCTGCACCTTCTGCGAGAAGATCAGGTTGTTCGCTTTTGTGACCGCGACGTCCGGGCTCGACCCGTCATCCTCCATGATAAGCTGGACTTGGCGGCCGTTGATGCCGCCTTTCTCGTTCACAAGCTTCACGGCCAATTGCAGCCCATTCCGCTGCGGGATGCCGGCTCCTGCGCCGGGTCCGGTGGTCGACAGGATGGCGCCGATGCGGATCGGCTCCGCAGCCTCAACGACGGCCCCCGTTCCTGCAAGAGCGAGGACAAGCGCGGGCACGGCCAAGAGCGCCCGGCGCGACACTGATTGCGTCATGTTCTTCCTCCCAGATTTTATGATTGTTCGACACTTCAGAAACCGACGCGGTCACCTCCCTTGAGGGCGAGCATCGACCGCGCGTCGCTTGGCGTTGCGATCTCGTGGCCGAGCTCTTCCAGGATCTGGCGGACCTTTCTCACTTGCTCGGCATTGTTCGCAGCGAGCCGTCCGCGGCCGATGAAGAGGCTATCCTCCAGCCCCACCCGCACGTTCCCGCCCAGCATGGCTGCCTGGGTCGCGACCGGAATCTGGTGCCGACCTGCAGCAAGCACCGACCAGACATAGTCCGCGCCGAACAGCCGGTCTGCGGTGCGTTTCATGAACAGGACGTTGTCCATCTCGGGACCGATGCCGCCCAGGATGCCGAAATGGTCTGGACGAAGAACGGGGGTTTGACCAAACCACGGTCGACGAAGTGGGCGAGATTGTAGAGGTGGCCGACATCGTAGCACTCGTGCTCGAAGCGCGTGCCGTGCTCCTCGCCCAGGCGTTTCACGATCCGCTCGATGTCGCGGAACGTGTTGCGGAAGATGAAGTCGTCAGTGCTCCGAAGGTAGGGCTCTTCCCAGTCGAACCGCCAGTCCTTGTAGCGCTCGGCCAGCGGGTAGATGCCGAAGTTCATGGAGCCCATGTTGAGCGAGCACATCTCCGGGCGCGCCACCAGCGGGGCGGCCAGACGCTCCTCCACGCTCATGTTCAGGCTGCCGCCGGTGGTGATGTTCAGCACCGCGTCCGTTGCCTGCTTGATGACTGGAAGGAACTGCATGAAGACCTTCGGATCCGGCGTCGGGCGGCCGTCTCGCGGGTCGCGGGCGTGCAGGTGGAGGATGGCCGCGCCGGCCTGCGCGGCGGCGATGGACTGGGCCGCGATGTCCTCCGGCGTGAACGGCAGGGCGGGCGACATGGTGGGGGTGTGGATCCCCCCGGTGATGGCGCAGGTGATGATGACCTTATTGGCCCGTTTCACACTTCATCTCCTTGGTCGTTTGCTCCTTGGCCGGACTTGCGCACTGCGTCCTTCAGATGGAGCACGAGCGCGGCACGCAGCTGATCGGCATCCCGTGGCGCCCAATGTCGGAAGCCTTCTCCGGACTTCATGCCGAGCCGGCCCCGCGCAACGAGATCGCGCAGATAGGCCGAGGGCGCGGCCGCGCGGTTGAGGGCGGGCAATATGGTCTCGTGGATGGCGAGGGTCAGGTCGGTGCCCACGAGGTCCGCATTTTCCAGCGGTCCAAGCACCGCGAGGCGCAGCCCGAAGCTGGCCTTGACCACCGTATCCACGGTCTCGGCATCGCAGACGCCCTCTTCCACCAGCGAGATGGCCTCGCGCCACAGCGCGTGCTGCAGCCGGTTCCCCACGAAGCCCGCCACGTCCCGCCGCACATGGACCGGCTTCTTTCCCGCTGCCGCCAGGATGTCCATGGTGCGCGCGACGATGTCCGGCGCCGTGCGGTCCGTCCCGATCACCTCGACCAGCGGGACCAGGTAGGGCGGGTTCCACCAGTGGGTGCCGAGCGCCCGCTCCGGCCGGGCGAGGCCGGCCATGATGCTGCCGATGGGGATGACGGAAGTGTTGGTGGCGAGAATGGCCCCGGTCGGTGCATCGCCCTCGATTTGGGCGAACAGGGCGCGCTTGGCGTCGAGATTCTCCGTCGCCGCCTCGATGACGAGATCGGCGCCGGCAACGGCATCCGCGAGCTTCCGGCAAGGCAGAACCCGCTGCGCGGCGGCAGGGTCCCGGCCGAGCGCCGAGAGGTTGGCACCGATGCGCGCATGCAGGGACGCCAGCGCCTCCGGCATCGGGTCGAACACCCGGACCTCGTGCCCGCGTGCCGCGAACACCTGGGCGATGCCATGGCCCATGAGGCCGGCGCCGACAATGGCTGTGATTGGCTGTGCGGTCATGCCCTTCTCCTCCTGCATCTGCCGCAGGGTGCGACCTGTCCCGGCGGGATGCCGGAACAGGTCAGGTCGGGTGCTGCCTCAGAGGGGTGTGCCCGCCTCGATGCGGTAGGCCTGCTGGGGATCCTCGATGGCGACGAGGCGGATGATGCAGCCGTCGCCCCGGTCCCAGTTCCAGGGGAAGAAGGCGAAGGTGACGCGCTTTCCGGTGACGGCATCGAGGTCGCCACCCACATTCTCGATGCCGAGAATGCCGTTGGTGAAGAGCTTGCGGTGGACCGGCTCCCACTCGGGGTGATCCTCCTTCCAGTCCCGGCCGCCGGACCACGCCTTGTATTCCTCGGCGAGGTGGGGATGCAGGGGGCCGTTGCGGTGGGGCCCGATGGCGGTCGCCAGCGGGTGGTCGTTGGCCTGCGTATCGTGACCGACCACCTTCACCTTCTTCTCGACGAACCAGTCGCCGGCTGAGGCGACAAAGCCGGGCGCGTAGCAGAAATACTCGGCATTGTCGTCATAGAGCTTGTGCCAGCCGGTGTTGACGATGACCACATCACCCGGACGCACATGCGCTCCGGCGGCCTTTTCAAGGTCCTCATAGGTGATGGGCTCCCACTTCTTCTTCGGGATCGAGACCACGATCCCGGTGCCGAAGAAATGGGGCAAGGGAACTTCATCGATGAAGGGCGTGCCTTCCACCACGTGGGCCGGCGCATCGATATGGGTCGTGTTGTGCATCGTGGTGGTGATGCGCTGGGTCAGGACACCCGATTTCGCCATGTAATGGATGCGCTCGATCTGCACATCCTGGAAATAGGGCCAGTTCGGAGACTGGAATCCGAAACGGTGTGACAGATTATAGAATTTGAGACCCATGTCGTTATTCAGATTCGACTGGAACTCGATGCCACGGATCGTGACAGTCATTTAACGCCTCCCAGCGTCTTACCCTCGGCGAGGGCGGATCTTTTTCGTTGCTTCCGGGATATGGCGCACGAAAGGGGTGGTCAAACATAATGATACATGTGTATTGTAATGCGATACACATCCATGGAGCAAGCGATGACGGAGGATGGAACGGCCATCCGCGACGGGGGTGGGATCCAGGTGATTGCCCGGGCGGCGGCCATCCTGCGGTCGCTGAAGAACGTGCGTTCGGGGCTCAGCCTCGCGCAGATCGCCGGCCGCGTCGGTCTCCCGCGCTCGACCGTGCAGAGGATCGTCAATGCCCTGCTGGAGGAGGACCTTGTGATTTCGGCAGGTCCCGAGGGGGGGTACCGCCTCGGGCCAGAGATCCACGCGCTCTCGCGCTCTGGAAAGATCGACATCGTCGAGCAGGTGCGCCCCCATATTGTCGCGCTCTCACAGACGACGGGTGAGACCGTGGACTTCTCCGTGCTGCGCGGGAGCGAGGTGCTCTTCCTTGACCAGGTGACGGGAACGCACCGACTGCGGGCGGTCTCTGCGGTGGGAGACATTTTTCCGCTGACAAATACGGCCAACGGCAAATGCTGCCTCGCCCTGCTCGAACCCGAGCGAGCGCGGGCCTTGGTTCGCAAGGAACTTCCCGGAACGAAGCGACTGGACGCCGTGATCGCAGAAGTCGCCGAGGTGCGACGGACGGGAATCGGCTTCAATCACGAGGAGCATACCGTTGGGATCAGCGCCGTGGGCATTGGCTTCCGCGATGCCGCAGGCGGGGTCTATTCGATCTCCATCCCCGTTCCCACCTCACGCTTCGAACTCGTGCGAGATGATGCAATCCGCCATCTGCAGGCGCACAAGAGCCAGATCATCGAAGAGTTGGGCGCCGGCAACAAAAATATCCGCGTGACGTGACTGTAGTGGGTCCCGATATTTGAATAATATTTTTCGGGCCAGCGGCGCTCATGCGCTACCCGCCCCGAAGCGATAGACCGGGATGCCGAGCGTGCGGGCCTTGTCGGCGAGGTTGTCTTGGATGCCGGTGCCGGGGAATATGATGACCCCGATGGGCATGACCGAGAGCATCTGGTCGTTGCGCTTGAAGGGCGCGGCCTTGGCGTGCTTCGCCCAGTCGGGCTTGAAGGCAACCTGGGGCACCTTGCGCGCATCGGCCCAGCAGGCGGCGATCCTTTCGGCGCCCTTGGGCGAGCCACCGTGCAGCAGCACCATGTCGGCGTGCTTGGCGTGCACCTGGTCGAGCTTGGCCCAGATGAGCCTGTGATCAGCTGTGTCGCCGCCGGAGAAGGCGATTTTGGGGCCTGCGGGCATCAGCACCTCGGTCTCCGAGCGCCTGCGGGCGGTGAGGAAGTCGCGGCTGTCGATGAGGGCAGCAGTGAGGTGCTGGTGGTTCACCAGCGATCCGGTACGGGGGCGCCAGGCTGAGCCGGTGTGGCGTTCGAAGGCGTCGGCGGCATCGTCGCGCATCAGCTCGAAGGCATCGCGACGCTCCACGAGGCTCTGCCCCTCGGCGATGAGGCGTTCCAGTTCCACCGAGCGCACCTCGCTGCCGTCCTGCTCCTGCTGGCTGCGACGCTGGCCCTGCTCGTTATCGTCAAGCGCGCTGGAGATCCGGCCGGCGGCACGGTGGAAGAGATGGACGGTGGACCACAGGAGGTCGGGGAGGTCCGGCTCGAGACGCGTGTCCTGCAGGGTCGCGATCAGCGCATCGAAGATGTCGGCGATGGCGCCGGTGATGTGGTTGGCCTCGGGAAGGGGCCGGGGATCGGACTCGTCGTTGAGCGGGCGGTAGCCGTAGAGCTGAAGCTCCTGCAGCAGGTGATCCGTGGGCGAAGAAGCGTGGTGGGGCTCGTCGTGCTCGGTGCTCATGGGAGGCTCCGTCGGTTGGACCGCAGCCTTGCGGCCTTCATGGCGACGAAGCCGGCGGACGGGTCGGACCTGCACCCCGCGGGAAGCGCGGGGCCGGAGCGCAGCGGAGGATGGCGGAGGCCGGCGATTTTGTTTCGCGATGGAAAGGCGGTGGCAGGGGTCCCGCGACGCCTGCGTCGTGGGGAAAACACCGCCGACGGAAAATCGCCGGCCGCAGCCATTGCCGGTCCGGGACGACTGCTGGCCGATCGCCCTCTGGAAGGCCTGGCTGCGGACTCTTTGCCGACGGTGGGTATCAGAGCGTGCCGTTAGCGCATCCCCGCTCCCAGCTCCTTCATGTCACGGGTTCAGCATTGTGAAGCGGCTGGCATCCTCAGGAGCAAGCAGGCATCGCAGTTCAGCCCGCACCGCATCGACCCCAAAGGCGCGCAGATCCTCGTTGAAGTCGCCGAGCGCTGGCGAGAGCACGATGGCCTCGATCCCGACGGACGCCGCCCGCGAAGCGACACTGTCCCGCGCCCTATCGCCGGCCGGATCGTTGTCGCGAACGATGTAGAGCCGGTGCAGCCCTGGTGGGAAGGCGATGACTGCAAGGTGTGCGGCCGAGAGCGCCGCTGCCATCGGAAGGTTGGGCAGTAAGGTCCGCACGGAAAGGATGGTCTCGATGCCCTCGCCGACGGCCATAACATCGTCAGCCCCGCCGAAGCGAACGGCATGCTCCAGCAGGTGACCCATGGCGCGCCGGGGCGTGGTGATGGCTGCCTTGTCCGACCCATTCGGAGCGAGCCATGTTCGATGCACGCCCGTGATCCGTCCGCTGAGATCGGTGACGGCCGCGACCATCGCCGGCAAGGGCTGGATGGGGGTGTGCGCATCGGACCGGTAATAGCAGCGGGGGTGAAAGCGCAGGCTTCCGGTTTCGTGCAAAGCCGTGATGCCGCGGTTCCGCAGATACGTCTCCACGAGTGTGCCCGGAATCGGCTTGGCGGCTGCAAAGAGCCGTTGTGCCGAGATGACCGGATTGGCGGAGGTGGGCGCTGCCCTCCGGTCCACCCCTTCTGGCTCTCGCCGCGATTGCGGCAGACGGAGGAAGGTCTCAGCCTCGGCGACGACATCGGCGAAGATGGACAAGCCCCGGCTCTCGCGGATCACGTCGAGCAGGTCGCCGTGCTCCCCCGTGGCCGCATCGGTCCATTTTCCGGCAGGGCCATGCGCGCTATCCGACAGCCGCACGAACAGGGAGCGGCCGGGCGTGTTGCGAACATCTCCCACCTGCCAATAATGACCCTGCCGCCGGCCTGCGGAGAGATAATGGCGGCAGACCGCCTCTGCCTGCCGCCCCAGCCGCCGGGCGAGGTCATGCGCAGCATCCGCCATGAGGACGCTCCAAGAAAAAGGCCCGCCGACCGGACCTCGCGACAGGGAGATCGCGGAGCCTCGGGCGACGGGCCAGGTTGCCCAGGAGGACTATTCGGCGGCGATCGGGGGACAGGCCGCCTCGGGCTCCTCAGTCTCGGCGAGCTCGTCCTCTTCGCCCATGGCCGTTGCGCCGTCCTTCTCCGCCGTCTTCTCGCCGGTGGTGTCGGACGGCTGGGTCCGCAGCGGCTCCGGGAGCCACCCGCCTTCGGCAAGGAGGGTCTCAGCCTCCCGCGCCATGTCGCCCTTCTTGAGGTGGGCGATCCGCTCCGCCGCACGTTCCCCCTTCGCCTCGGTCACCGCCTGCAGAATGCGGGCCTTGGTCACCCGGCCGAGGAAGGTGTCGACGGTGGGCTTCCACCCGGCCGCCGCCATGTCGAGTGACACCGCCTGCGCCAGCCTATCGGCATGGGCGAAGGCGCGTGGACGGCGGTTCCAAGCCTCATGCACAGCATTGACCGAGAGGCTCACCACATGGGCGAACAGGGCGGCCTGGCTGTCGCGGTCCCATCCACTCAGGGTGTCCCAGAGCGCAACCGGCTCCTTGGGCAGCCCCTTAGCCCAGCTTTCGTGCCGGACACGGATCGCCTCGGCCGAAACGCTGTCGTTGAGGCCCGGCGCCTGGGCGTTGAAGGACACGCTCTTGAGATCGAGCTCGAGGCAGCTATCCGAGCCATAGGCGTAGAAGGCCTTCAGCGTGAGGGCGTGGACCGCCGCGAGGAAGGCCACATCGGGCTGTTCGCCCAGCGCATGGCGCAGGCCGAGGGTGCGATGGGTGGTCAGCTCCGTGAGCAGCCGGTCGGAGATCGGGGCGAGGTCGCCTTCCTCCTCGGGCTCAGCAGGGGCATCGGGTGTGGCCGCCTCCTGGAGAGAAGTCGATGCCACATGGTTTGCATCATCGGTCTCGGTGGAAGTGGCATGCTCCTCTTCGACCGGCACCTCGTCCTCCGGGCGGACATAGCCCCGCTCCACCCGGAGCTTGCCGTCCTGCGCGATGCTGACGAAGGCGCCGGCGCGGCCGACCTCCGCCGGATCGAACGCGAGAGGACGCGTATCAAAGGCTTCCAGCACCGCCTCGAGCTCACCGAGCCGCGCATCGACCTCCTCGGGAAGCTCGTCGGCATCGGCATGTTCTTCGGAGAGGCGATCATATGCGGCCTGGGCCGTCGCCCGAGCTGCCTCCTCTTCCTCGGTCAGGGGCGTCGGCTCACCCCGCAGCTGGCGCAGGCCGTAGGTGTGGCCATAGGCGAAGTCCGGCGCCACTTCGATCCACTTCCAGCCTTCGCTCCGAATCCCGTTGGCCTCGGCGGCGAGCTTCTCCGCCACCATGCGATCGACGAGGGTGACATCCTGCAGCCAGCCGCCGTCGTCCCCCTGGAACAGGTCGCGCAGCACCGTGCCGCCAGCCGTCTCATAGGCCTCGATGCCGATGAACCGGGCCCGCTTGTCGGATGCCCGCACCGCCCCCTCGGTCAGCATGCGCCGGATGACATAGGGCTGCTTGTCGTAAGCCTGGGCGAGACGCTCCAGCACCTGCTCCTGCCGCTCATGGTCGCCGGAGACGGTGAAGGCCATGAGCTGGTCAAGGGTGAGGCCATCCTCGGCATAGACGTCGAGGAGCTTCGCAGAGAGCGATGCGAGCTTCAGCCGCTGCTTCACCACCATCACCGAGACGAAGAAGGCAGCCGCGATCTCCTCCTCGGACTGGCCCTTCTCCCGCAAGGCCAGGAACGCCCTGAACTGGTCGAGCGGGTGCAGCGGTGCGCGCTGGACATTCTCGGCAAGCGAATCCTCCTCGGCGATGCCGCCCTCGCGCACGATGCAGGGCACCGGCGCGGTCCTGGCGAGGCGCTTGCGCTTCACCAGAAGTTCCAGCGCCCGGTAGCGCCGTCCGCCGGCCGGGATCTCGTACATGCCGGTCTCGACGCCATCCGCATCGATCACGGCTCGGACATTGAGGCCCTGGAGCAGGCCCCGCCGGGCGATATCCTCGGCGAGTTCCTCGATGGACACGCCCGCCTTCACCCGGCGGACGTTGGACTGGCTGAGCACCAGCTTGTTGAAGGGAATGTCGCGGGACGACGAAAGGGTGATCTTCTGAACGGCCGTGGCCATGGGATGCTTCTCCGCGACGGGCGGCCGGAGAACCTCTCTCTCAACCTCCAACCCGTCACGAAGCACGGCGCCGTCCTCTTCCTCTGAGGACGGCGCCGCAGAACCGACGATCCGGAAAGCCGGCACCACATGAAGCCGGAGACACGGCAATCCGCATCTCCGGCTTTGCGGATCTCAGGCAGCGCGATCAAGGAGCTTCTTTGCCCGGGCCTCCAGATCGAGGCGCGCATCCTGGTGCGGCTTGTCCCGCGCCACCGCTGTGATGCCCTGCACGAAGTCGAAGATGCTCTCGGGCTTGCGGCCTTCCTCGGCGAGCACGGTGTCGATCACCTTCTGCGTCTCGGCCTTGGAGAAGCCCTTGCGGCGCAAAAACTCGGTGCGGTCTTCGTCGGTGCGCGCCACGATGCGCTCGCGGGCCGCCCTGATTCCGTTGACGAAGGGCATGGGGGAGGAATTGGCGAACCGCTCCAGGGCCGGCGCGGCCTGATGGGCAAAACGGGAGGCGGCATACTTGGAGTGGCGGATGGTGATCTCCTCAAAATCCTCCACGCCCCATAGGTTGCGGTTCTGGCAGACCGCCCGCAGATAGAAGCTGGCGATGCCCAGCGTCTTCGCCCCCACCTCCGAGTTCCAGCAATAGAAGCCCCGGAAGAACAAGTCGGGCGAGCCATCCGGCAGCCGGCCGGCCTCGATGGGGTTGAGGTCGTCCACCAGGAACAGGAAGACGTCCCGGTCCGAGGCATAGAGCGTGGTGGTGTCCTTGGTGATGTCGATGCGGGGATTGTAGATGCCGGTCGACCAATCGAGCACGCCGGGCACCTTCCAGCGGGTATCGCCCGTGCCGTTGCCGGCAATGCGGCGCACGGCGTCCACCAGCTCATGGTCATAGATGCGGCCGTAGTCGGGGCCGGTGACGGCCCGGAGCTCGACGCGTCCGTCTTCGATCTCGAGCGTCTTGACCTGCTCGGCACGATGGGATGTGAGTCCGTATTGCAGATTGATGCCGGCCAATGGTGCCGGGAGCTGGCGCAGATAGGCGGCAGGCGCGCCGATGAGGCTCGCAAGCTGGCCGAAGCTCCAATGGGTCGGGACAACTGGAGCATCTGCCCCGGGGAACGCGAGCGTCAGCCGGTCCGGCGCCTCGCGGCTGGCGTCGACGCGGATGGCGGCGCTCTCCACGGTGCGCGTCCGGCTCCGGTCGGACCGCCCGCGCACCGCACCGTAGAGCTCCGACAGCGACAAATAGCGCTCGTCCGCCGGCCGGGAGAACCACTCGGAGGACACACGGCCGATCCGCTCGCCGCGGCTCGCGTCGACCTTGTAACCGCCGGCCGCTTCCCGGCTGGCATCTAGAACCTGAACTCCAGTCATGGGACCAAACTCCATGACGGGGCGCCGGGAGCCTCTCTCCCTGCCCTCAACCCGTCACGGGCATCCGGTCCAACCTCTCACTCTCGATGGACGACAGGGTGCGTCCCGTCAGCAGGATAGGTCACCTGCCGAGCAGCATCACCGCCCGTTCCAGGTTGTCGCTGACCGGTCGGGAAGGGCCGGTCGCCTACTCTGGAGCGCGCCATGGCTTTCCCTGCCGCGCTTACCGCCTGCTTACCGATATGACCGAGCCGTCGCCGGTAAGCAGAAAACGCCCCAAGGGGCGTTTGTCAACCATCTGATTTTCTTGAGAGAAACTGGAGCGGGCGAAGGGATTCGAACCCTCGACCCCAACCTTGGCAACTTTGGGCGGAGCCTGCGCCGCCACACGCTGTCGCACTAAAATATACTATTTATCATATGTTTATTGATTGTCACCTTACGACGACGTATCCTTTTTTGGCCCACGAAACTCGCGTTTCTGGAGACATTTTGGAGACAAAGCCTCCTTACCGGAGCTTTGTCTCCAGAAGGAGAGCGCCGGCATGCCGACCATCAAGCTGACCAAGAAAGCCGTTGACGCCTTCGCACCACCTGGTGAGGCCCAGATCATTCACTGGGACAGCGAAATCCGTGGCTTCGGCGTCCGGATCCTCAGGTCAGGCCTCAAGACCTTCGTGCTGCAGTACCGCAATGCAGAGGGGATCAAGCGCCGGACCAATCTCGGACGCTACGGCGTCATGACCGTCGAGCAGGCCCGCGAGAAAGCCAAGATCCAGCTCGGCACCGTCGCGGCCGGGGAAGATCCCGCCGACGAAGCCCGCCAGGCCCGCAAGGGTATGACGGTTGCGGAAATGTGCGATTGGTATCTCACCGAAGCGCGAGCGGGAAACATCCTTGGCCGCAAGAACCGGCCCATCAAGGCGTCTTCACTGGACATGGATGAAAGCCGGATCAGGACGCACATCAAGCCGCTGCTTGGCAAGCGTATCGTCCGCCACCTCATGATCGCCGACGTCGAGCAGATGCAGACCGATGTCAGGAACGGGAAGACCGCCAAGCCGCGCGCTGGCGGGCCCGGGGGCAAGGCTTCGGGCGGCGCTGGGGTGGCGGGACGGTGCGTCGGAACGCTTCAGGCGATCATCGGCCATGCCAAGCACAAAGGCCTTCTCGCCGAGCACCCGACGAAGGGCGCGAAAAAGCTCACAGGCAACAAGAAGAACCGGCGCCTGAGCGTGGCCGAGATCGAGGCTGTCGGCACTGCCATCGCTTATGCCGAACGCAATGGTGAAAATCAGACGGCTCTCGGCGTGATGCGCCTGCTCCTGCTGACGGGCTACCGGCGCGAAGAAGCGCAGGCCATGCATCGCGCATGGGTCCATCGAGACGGCGGCTACGTGGCCTTTCCCGACACCAAGGGTGACGCACAAATCCGTGCGATCGGTCCGGCGGCAATCCGGGTCGTCGAAGCGCAGCCGGTCATCATAGGCAACCCGCATGTGTTTCCTTCGGACATCACCGACGGGCCGTTCACGGCCGTCAGCTCCTGCCTGGATCGGGTCTGCAAGCTCGCCGGCATCAGCGGAGTAACGCCGCATACCCTTCGGCACACCTTCGGCAGCGTCGCGGGCGATCTCGGCTTCTCGGAACTGACGATCAAAGCGATGCTCGGGCACGCGTCGCGAAGCGTCACCCAGGACTACGTCCACATTGACGAAGCGCTGAAGCTCGCGGTGCGCATGACGTCGGACGAGATCGAGAGATTGCTCACCAAGGGCGCCGAAAGGTGCCCCGCAGTTCCTATGGCGGCAGAATAGTCGGCATATGGCAATCGTCGGATTTCATGGAGACAGACTCCCGGAAGAGGGCTGCTCGCGAGCAAGGGGAATGCCGGCGTGTTTCTCCTCGGTTCGACTATCGTGGGCACCGCAAAGCCGCGCTGAGATGCAAACGGGACGGGCGAGACTTGATCCTCGCGCGCCACTTTCAGGCTCTGGCTGGACCCCTCTGGCAACTCGACAGCCGCTCGTTAAGGACTTATATACACGACCGTGAGAGCATTATGGCTCTCTTCATGAGACTGTAATGCGATCCACCGTCGTCGACACGCTGCCGCCCAAGGTGAAGCGAGCCCTGGCCAAGCTGGGCGCGGACATCGCGCTCGCCCGCAAGAAGCGCAGCCTGACAACCATCATGATGGCCGAGCGGGTCGGGACCGCCAAAAGCACGTATCTGAAGATCGAGAAGGGCGACCCGACCGTCGCCATGGGCACCTACGCCATGACCTTCTTCGTCCTCGGCTTCGACGGCGCGCTCGGCGAGATCGTCGATCCGCGGCGTGACGACCAGGGGCTGTTGCTCGACGCCGAGCGCCTGCCGAAACGGGTGCGGGCGCGCAAGACGCCGCGACCGCTATGAGGCGCACCATTGCGATACGTCTCGGCGCAGAGGCAAGACCTCTCGGCGTCTTGCGCTACGACCAGCAGGGCGCACGCGAAAGCGCGACCTTCGAGTACGACGCGGCCTGGCTCCCGGCCGCCGATCGCTTCGCAATCGAGCCTGGGCTGCCCCTCGTGGCCGGTCCTCAGTTCCACCGCAAGACGCGCGACGGCTCGGTTTTCCACGCCGCCATCGCCGATACCGAACCGGACGGCTGGGGCCGGCGGGTGATCCAGCGCGATCACGCCAAGCGCCGCCAGGAGGCGCGCCGGGCGGGACAGGCGGTGGAGACGCGGCCGCTCAACGCGATGGACTATCTCCTCGCCGTGGACGACGTCAGCCGCGTGGGCGCGCTACGGCTCCAGGACGAAGATGGCCACTACCAGCGCTCGGTCGAGGACGGACGTCGGACCATCCCGCCGCTCATCGAGCTGGCGCAGCTTCTGGCCGCAACCCGTGCTGTCGAAACCAATACGGAGACAGAGGCCGATCTCGCCTATCTCCGCGGCCGCGGCACGTCGCTCGGTGGGCTCCGCCCGAAATGCTCCGTCATCGACGAGCACGGGCGGCTCTCGATCGGCAAATTCCCGAGCGTGACGGACGAGCGGCCCGTCACCAAGGGCGAGGTGCTTGCCTTGCGGCTGGCCCGCAAGGCCGGCATCGATGCTGCAGAAGCCCGCCTCATCGACAGCGACGGCTCCCCCGTAGCTCTCATCCGACGCTTTGATCGCACCGGCAATGGTGCCCGGCTCATGTATGTGTCAGCCGCGACCATGCTCGGTGCCGTGCCCGGCGATCCAGGCGAGCACAGCTACACCGAACTGGTCGATGCGCTTCGACAGCATGGAAGTGAGCCCGCTGCGGACATCGAAGAGCTGTGGCGCCGCATCGCCTTCTCGATCCTCATCACCAACGTGGACGATCACCTGCTCAACCACGGCTTCCTGCATGTCGATCGCGGCCAGTGGCGGCTGGCCCCGGCGTTCGATGTGAATCCGTTCCCCGAGCGGGTACGCGAGTTGAAGACCTGGGTGTCCGAAGAGGCCGGCCCCGAGGCGAGCATCGACGCCTTGATGTCAGTCGCGCCCTACTTTCGGATCGCGAGTGCGCGCGCGAAAGCCATCCTCACGGAAGTGGAGGCGGCAGTCGCGACGTGGCGCGAGGAAGGCCGGGCGCTCGGGATGACCAACGAAGACCTCGCGAGCTTCGCCGATGCTTTCGAGCACGGTGAACGCCAAGCCGCGAAGCGGGTGCTGCAATGACGGCCGGCATGACGCGTGCCGCTTTGTGCAGCCCACACGCTGGGCCCCGTCAGAGGCGTTCATGTTTTGTTCTTATCGTGCTAGAGTTCGGACTCGAGAGGCGACGCCAGCATGGCTGATGGAAGCGCGATCGAGTGGACGGACGCGACGTGGAATCCGGTAACGGGCTGCACGAAGATCTCGCGTGGCTGCGATAATTGCTACGCGGAGCGCTTCTCGGAGCGTTTCCGAGGCGTTCCAGGGCATCCGTTTTCAACAGGGTTCGACTTGACGTTGCGGCCTGAGCGGCTCGATCATCCGCTCAAATGGCGCAGGCCGCGGATGATCTTCGTCAACTCGATGAGCGACCTGTTCCACAAGCAGGTTCCCACGTCCTTCATCGACCAGGTGTTCGACACGATGGAGGCGGCCGACTGGCATGTCTTCCAGGTGCTTACGAAGCGCAGCTCCCTGATGCGCGACTATCTGCGTCACCGCTACGGCGCTACGCGAGGACCAAAGCACATCTGGTGCGGCGTGTCGGTCGAGGACGCTCAAGCGAAGGGGCGCATCGGGCATCTACGGGCGACCCCGGCTGGCGTGCGCTTCTTGTCGATTGAGCCTTTGATCGGCGCCGTCGGACCAGTCGATCTGACGGGCATCGACTGGGTGATCGCCGGCGGCGAGTCGGGACCGGGGGCGCGGCCCCTCCACCTCGAATGGGCGCGCGAGATCCGCGACCAGTGCGTAGAGCAGAAGGTTGCGTTCTTTTTCAAACAATGGGGCGGCATCCGTCCGAAGTCCGGCGGGCGCGAACTCGATGGCCGCGAATGGAGCGAGTTTCCCGACCGCACGGCGAGCGCCCTCTGATGGCGGATCTGCCGGAGGTCGGGCCTTGGGTCAAGGAGAAGCTGGACGCCTTGGCGCGCTACCTCGATTTCTACACAAAGGTCCTGAAGAACCAGCCGTGGAGAACGATCTACCTCGACGCCTACGCGGGCGGCGGTCGGGCTGTCGTTCGGACCGAGGAACGTGCGACCCACGGCGGACCAGACCTCTTCGGCCAAGAGCCGCCGATCGACACCGAAGCAAGGGAGTTGATCGATGGATCTCCGCGGGTAGCGCTCAGGATCCCCAACGCCTTCAATCGTTATATTTTCGTCGACCCCGACGCGAACCGCGCCGCCGAGCTCGAAGCACTGAAGGCGGAGTTCGCGGGCACTCGCACCATCAATGTCCTCCAGGCTACGGCCGCCGAAGGCATCGCCTGGGTGACGGCGCAGCCGATCTCGCGCCGGACGCACCGCGGCATTGCCTTTCTCGACCCCTTCGGCGCCAAGCTCGACTGGGCGAGCATCCAGAGGCTCGCGGACACCGGCCTGTTCGAAGTGGTCGTCAACTTCGCGCTCAGCATGGCCATCCAGCGCATGCTTCCGAACTCGGGTGAGGTGCCCGAAAGCTGGGCCGCGACCCTCGACAGCTACTTCGGTAGCCGTGCCTGGTTCGATGAGGTCTATCAGCGGCGGCAAGGCGGGCTCTTCGCAGTGAACGGCCTTGAGAAACGACCAGACTACTCGGAGCGGCTGCTTGAGCTATATCGCACCCGGCTGCAGTCAGCTTTCGGCCATGTCTCGACACCGCGCCTGATCCGGAATACCCGCGGCGCACCGCTCTACTACCTATTGTGGGCCGGTCCCAACAAAAAGGGCTTGGAAGGCGCGGACTATATCCTGACCATGGGCGAACGTCTCAACCGACGGCAACGAGAGCGGGCGGCCAAGTGAGCAGGCACTACGAATGGAAGCTCGGCGAAGCGCTCCCCTTTCTCGGCGAGCACAGTGTCGCCAAGCACGACATCTTCGAGCAGTATGTCCGCATCTATATCGAGCGGCTGACGCGGACGCCGAGCCAGACGATGCTCAACTTGACCATCGTCGATGGTTTCAGCGGCGGTGGGCTTTACCGCCTGGGTTCGGCGGAAGTCGAAGGTTCGCCGCTTCGCCTCTTGACCGCTGTGACGGCGGCCGACGCTGCGCTCAAAGCAGCGCGGTCAAAGGGCTTTGCCGTTCGAGCCGACTTCTTTTTTGTCGATGAGAATCCGCAGCACATCGCCTTCCTGAACGATCTTCTGACCAAGCGCGGATACGGCCCCCGGCTGGGCCAGGACATCTTCGTCCGTTGTGCACAGTTCGAGGAAGCGTGCCCGGACATCCTCTCGCACATCAAAAAGAAAGGGACTGCGCACCGCTCGCTCTTTTTCCTCGACCAATATGGCTGGAGCGACGTCAGACTGGCCACCATCCGCACTATCCTCGGCACGCTCAAGAACCCAGAGATCCTGCTGACGTTCGCGGTCGATGCGCTCATCGACTTCCTGTCGGAAAAGACAGCGGAAACGCAGGCGCTCCTCAACATCGAACTCGCTCGTGAGGACGTTCGCGCCCTCATGGGCCTGAAGAACGGCGAGGGGTGGCGTTATCTCATCCAGAACGGGCTCTACCGTCATGTCCAGGGGCGCACGGGCGCGCGATTCTACACACCCTTCTTTATCCACTCGGTCGAGGCGCACCGTTCCTACTGGTTGCTGCATCTCTCGAACCATCGTCAGGCCCGCGACGAGATGGGCAAGCTGCATTGGCGCCTTAACAACCGGTTCCAGCACCACGGTGGCGCGGGTTTCCACGCGCTCGGCTTCGATCCGGCGAGAGACCTGCGCCAGGGGTTGCTCCCCTTCATGTTCGACGACGACGCCATGCGTCGGTCGGAGGCGGCGGTTCTCGACCAACTGCCGCGCATGATCCACGCCGCGAACCAAGATGGCGCCGGCCTCGCCGTCGAGGCGCTCTTCGCGGGCAACTGCAACGACACGCCGGTCACCTCAGACATCCTGAGCCGTCAGCTCGTCCTGCTTCGCGATGAGGGGGAACTCCTCATCAGGGGGGAAGACGGATCACTGAAGCCGCGGGCAAAGACAATCGGCTGGGGCGATTATGTTATCCTCCCCCGCGAACGCTCTCTGTTCAGTCGTCTTGGGTAGTGAAATTCCAAATATCGGCGTTAGTCAAGATAACATAAGAATAACTAAGCATGCGGGAGAAGCGGTAGAGCTAGGTTACTGCCATGAATCTATGATGACCCTCTGCTTTCTTCGGATTTTTAGTTCGGAGAGATGTCACCATTTTGTGTCGAGATCTTCCGAACGGCGAAGCGCGAACCCTCAAGATCGATTGTGATCAGGGTCTTCCGAAGGGTCATTTCCGTATCCCAGAACCAGTCGGCGATCAGCTCAGTCTTGAAAGGGAGCTCGCCGTCGAGCACCTTGTGTATGCGACCTTCCCAGCTACCTACCTGAGCCAGACGGGTAGAAACCTCTGAAAGCATTCCGGCGGCGAGGTCGGGAATCGCACAGAGATCTTCAAAATCGCGATTCTCAAGGTCTTGCCCGGTGGTGTTCAGCCGAAAAACACCCATCGGGTGCTGGAAATAGAACGAGCACATACGTGCGACGGCCTGGAGAGCATCGTCATGACGCGTGTCATTCGCCACAAACTCGTCTTCGTCGGTTATCCAGGTTACATTGGCATATGGACGCGACCAGATGGAGAGCAAGATGGCGGTAAATTGCACTTTCCGCAGCATGGCCTCCAGCGCTCGAGCATTCCAGGAGGCCTTTAACTGAAGAGCCTTACGGAAATCCTCTGCTGCATTCGGAACGGTTGAGAGCCACTTTTTCCTCTTGTCTACCGCAATCGCGACCAAATGGCCGTCGAGGCTCGCAGCCGCTTTCAGAAATGGCACCAGCGCTTGTTGGCGAGCCGGATCATCCAGGCGCTTATAGGACAGCGTTCTCCCGTCTGGCAGATGCTCACGGCGCGCCGTCCGAACAGCGGACAACCACGTTGGAGTTCCTCCGTGGATAATGAGGTAGCAATAGATCAGATGGGTCGATTTGCTATGATCTCCGCCGAAGTCCGACGCAATCAAGAGTTGGCCACTCTGACACGGCTTCGGTTCCGACGCCCCCAGTATCTTCTGTATTGAATGGCCCCAGCCCCAAAGTCGACGTGTCTGAATGTTGGCTGGTGTGAGAAGCCGCCAGCGCTCGGGTGAGTGCAGTCCGAGAAGCATCCTTGCAACCTACCTCCGGTGCAGCAGCCGTCGAGACATCCGTGTCGGAAATGATCCATCCAGTGGTCTGAGGTGGTCCCGCATTGGCTGCTTTGCTAAGCTTGGTACTGGTATCCGTTACGTCGATGTGTCGATACCATCTCGAGCCCTGTGGACCTACTCCGGCGTTTTGCCGCCGCGGGCGGAACGGAACCTCGTGCGGCTATCGTAGGTGATCCACCAGTCGATCCCGGCCCGCGCGTCTGTGTCGGTCTCGAAGGTGTCGAGGAAGATGCACTCGTCTTTCCGGGATCGCCAGAGGCGCTCGATGAACACGTTGTCCATCCGTCGCCCGCAGCCATCCGTGGAGATTTAGACGTCGCGGCCCCCAACAGCGCCTCGGTGAAGCGCTGGGTGGTGAACTGAGCTCAATCAATTGACTAACGGCTTCGAAGATGGTGGGCCTCCCGAACTCCTAAAGTGAGAGGTTGGATCGGATTTCCGCGACGGGTTGAGGACCGGGAGTGAGGCTCCCGGCGCCCGTCATGGAGTTTGGTCCCATGACTGAGATTCAGGTTCTAGAGGCGTGCCGGGAAGCGTCGGGCGGGTACAGAATCGACGCTAGCCGCGGCGAGAGGAATGGGCGGGTGTCGTCCGAGTGGTTCTCCCGGCCGGGGGACGAGCGCTATCTGTCTCTGTCTGAGCTGTATGGTGCGGTGCGCGGCCGGTCCGACCGGAGCCGGACACGCACTGTGGAGAGCGCCGCCATCCGCGTCGAGGCGAGCCGAGAGGCGCCGGACCGGCTGACGCTCGCGCTGCCGGGGGCGGAGGCTCCTGTTGCGCCGACCCACTGGAGCTTCGGCCAGCTTGCGAGCCTCATAGGGGCGCCCGCCGCCTATTTGCGTCAGCTCCCAGCACCCTTGGCCGGCATCAACCTGCAGCACGGGCTGCTTACGCATCGCGCCGAGCAGGTCAAGACGCTGGAGGTCGAGGACGGCCGTGTCGAGCTCCGGGCCGTGACCGGCCCGGACTACGGCCGCATCTATGACCATGAGCTGGTGGACGCCGTGCGCGGTATTGCCGGCAACGGCACCGGCGATACCCGCTGGAAGGTGCCGGGCGTGCTCGACTGGTCGACAGGCATCTACAATCCCCGCGTCGACATCACCAAGGACACCACCACCCTTTACGCCTCCGACCGGGACGTCTTCCTGTTCCTGGTGGATGATCTCAACCCCATCGAGGCCGGCCGCCTGCCGGATGGCTCACCGGACCTCTTCTTCCGAGGCTTCTATTGCTGGAACTCGGAGGTGGGTGCGAAGACGCTGGGGATCGCCAGCTTCTATCTCAGGGCGGTCTGCCAGAACCGCAACCTCTGGGGCGTCGAGGATTTCGAGGAGATCACCATCCGACACTCGAAGTATGCCGCATCCCGCTTCGCCCATCAGGCCGCGCCGGCCCTGGAGCGCTTTGCCAATTCCTCGCCCATGCCGTTCGTCAACGGCATCAGGGCGGCACGCGAGCGCATCGTGGCGCGCACCGACGAGGACCGCACCGAGTTTCTGCGCCGCAAAGGATTTTCCAAGGCCGAGACGCAGAAGGTGATCGACACCGTGCTCGCCGAGGAGGGCCGGAAACCCGAGAGCATCTTCGACTTCGTGCAGGGCATCACCGCCGTGGCGCGGGACAAGCCCCACCAGGATGCGCGTCTCGATCTGGAGGCTCGGGCGAAGAAGCTGCTCGATCGCGTTGCCTGAGATCCGCATTGCCGGAGATGTGGAATGCAGTGTCTCCGGCTTCGTGTTGTTCCGGATTTCCGGATCATCGGTTCTGCGGCGCGGCCCTCAGAGGAAGAGGGCCGCGCCGTGCTTCGTGACGGGTTGGAGGCCAGAGAGAGGTTCTCCGGCCGCCCGTCGCGGAGAAACATCCCATGGCTACGGCCGTTCAAAAGATCACCCTTTCGTCCTCCCGCGACATCCCCTTCAACAGGCTGGTACTCAGCCAGTCCAACGTCCGCCGGGTGAAGGCGGGCGTGTCCATCGAGGAGCTCGCCGAGGATATTGCCCGGCGCGGGCTGCTCCAGGGCCTCAACGTCCGCGCCGTTGTCGATGCCGATGGCGTCGAGACCGGCATGTATGAGATTCCGGCTGGCGGGCGGCGCTACCGGGCGCTGGAATTGCTGGTGAAGCGCAAGCGCCTTGCCCGGACCGCGCCGATCCCCTGCATCGTGCGCGAGGGCGGTATCGCCGAGGAGGATTCCCTTGCCGAGAATGTCCAGCGGGCTCCGCTTCATCCCCTCGACCAGTTCCGCGCCTTCCTCGCTCTGCGGGAGAAGGGCCAGTCCGAGGAGGAGATCGCCGCTGCCTTCTTCGTCTCGGTCGCCGTGGTGAAGCAGCGGCTGAAGCTCGCCTCTGTCTCACCAAAGCTGCTCGACACCTATGCCGAGGATGGTCTCACCCTCGACCAGCTCATGGCCTTCACCGTATCGGGCGACCATGAGCGGCAGGAGCAGGTGCTGGACCGTCTCGCCCAGGCTTACGACAAGCAGCCCTATGCCATCCGGCGCATGCTGACGGAGGGTGCGGTCCGGGCATCCGATAAGCGGACCCGGTTCATCGGCATCAAGGCCTATGAGGCGGCCGGCGGCATCGTGCTGCGAGACCTGTTCCAGGGGGATGACGGTGGCTGGCTGCAGGATGTGACCCTCGTCGATCGCATGGTGGCGGAGAAGCTCGCCGCCGAGGCCGACGTGATCCGGAGCGAAGGCTGGAAGTGGATCGAGGTGGCGCCCGACTTCGCCTATGGCCACACCTACGGCCTGCGCCAGCTGAGGGGCGAGCCCACGCCGCGAACCGAAGAGGAGGAGGCTGCGCGGGCGACCGCCCAGGCGGAGTACGATCGTCTGTCCGAAGAACATGCCGATGTCGACGAGCTTCCCGAAGAGGTCGACGTGCGGCTCGGTGAGCTCGAGGCGATGCTGGAGGCCTTCGAGACGCGGCCCCTCGTGTTCGATCCGGCGGAGGTCGCCCGGGCCGGCGCCTTCGTCAGCATCGCTCAGGACGGCAAGCTCCGGGTGGAGCGGGGCTATGTCCGCCCGGAGGACGAGATACCCGTCGAGGAGGACCAAGACCGTTCCGCCGAGAGCGATGACGGGTCCGCCATGCCCTCGGCACCGCACCAGGAGGCAGCGGCGTGCGATGCACCTGCGGAGCCCGAGGAAGAAAACGGCCTCACCCCCATCTCCGACCGGCTGCTCACGGAGCTGACCACCCATCGGACCCTCGGCCTGCGCCATGCGCTGGGCGAGCAGCCCGATGTGGCCTTCCTCGCGGCTGTCCACGCTCTCACGCTGAAGGCCTTCTACGTCTATGGCTCGGACAGCTGCCTTGAGCTCGATCTCAAGAGCGTCTCGTTCAATGCCCAGGCGCCGGGCCTCAATGACAGCGTCTCGGCCGAGGCGATCCGTGTCCGGCATGAGAGCTGGGTCAAGGCTCTGCCCAAGGAGTCCGGCTCGCTCTGGGACACCTTGAGCGGGTGGGACCTCGACAGCCGGGCCGCACTGTTCGCCCATGTGGTGAGCCTATCGGTCAATGCGGTGCATGAGGCCTGGAACCGCCGTCCTCGCGCCTTCGCCCATGCCGATAGGCTGGCGCAGGCGGTGTCGCTCGACATGGCAGCCGTCGGATGGAAGCCCACGGTGGACACCTTCCTCGGCAGGGTCACCAAGGCCCGCATCCTGCAGGCGGTGACCGAGGCCAAGGGGGAGCGCCCGGCCGAGCGGATCGCCCACCTCAAGAAGGGCGACATGGCCCGGGAGGCCGAGACCCTCCTCGCCGACAGCGGCTGGCTCCCGGAGGCGCTGCGGACCCTGCCCTTGGACACCGTCGGCGAGGAAACGGCGGAGACCGACGGCGAAACGGCCATGGCCGACAGCGAAGACCTCGCCGACACTGAGGAGCCCGAAGCGATCTCCTCCTCGATCGCTGCCGAATAATCCTCCCCGGGCAACTTGGCCCGCCGCCTGTGGCTCCGCGATCCCCCCTATCGCGTGGCCCGGACGGCGGGCCATTTTCTTGGAGCGTCCCCATGACGGATGCTGCGCACGATCTCGCCCGGCGGCTGGGGCGGCAGGCGGAGGCAGTCTGCCGCCATTATCTCTCCGCTGGTCGGCGGCAAGGGCACTATTGGCAGGTGGGTGATGCCCGCAACACGCCCGGCCGCTCAATGTTCGTGCGGCTGATGGACACCGTAAAAGGCCCGGCCGGCAAATGGACCGATGCGGCCACGGGGGAACACGGCGACCTCCTCGACGTGATCCGGGAGAGCCGGGGCCTGTCCAATTTCACCGAAGTGGTCGCCGAGGCTGAAGCCTTTCTGCACCTTCCACCAATCTCACAAGGCGCGGAAGCTCCTCATGGCGGAAAGCAATGTTCCTCACGTGATCCGGTCACCTCGGCACGACGGCTCTTTGCAGCCGCAAAGCCTATTCCGGGCACAATCGTGGAGACGTATCTGCGGAACCGCGGCATCACGGCTTTGCACGAAACCGGCAGCCTGCGCTTCAACCCACGCTGCTACTATCGTCCAGATGCACACGGGTCCACTCAACTCCTGCCAGCCATGATCGCGGCCGTCACCGATCTCACGGGACGGATCATGGGCATCCACCGGACATGGCTCGCTCCGGATGGATCGGACAAGGCCAACATCGCCACACCCCGGCGCGCTATGGGCCACCTGCTGGAGCATGCGGTTCGCTTCGGCAGACCTTACGACGTGATGGCCACCGGCGAGGGCATCGAGACCATCCTCTCCGTGCGCACAGCGCTGCCCAGCCTCCCGATGGCAGCGGCGCTCTCGGCCGCACACCTCGCCGTCATCGCCTTTCCACCCAGGCTGCGGCGGCTCTACATCGTCTGCGACAACGATCCTGCCGGCAACAGGGCACGGGACAGCCTTATCGCACGAGCGGCTTTTGCCGGGATCGAGGCCATCGTGCTCTCACCAGCTCTCGGAGACTTCAACGAGGATCTGCGCGCCTTTGGGGTCGATGCGGTGCGGGCTGAACTGCGATGCCTGCTTGCTCCTGAGGATGTCAGCCGCTTCATGGCGTTGAGCCCGTGACCTGGAGGAGCTGGGAGTGGGGATGCGCCAACGGCACGCTCTGAGGCTCACCGCCGACAGAGGACCCGCAGCCAGGCCTTCCAGAGGGCGATCGGCCGGCAGTCGTCCCGGACCGGCAATGGCTCCGGCCGGTGATTTTCCGTCGCCGGTGCTTCCCCACGACGCAGGCGTCGCAGGGCCCCGACACGCGGCGTTCCATCGCGAAACAAAATCCCTGGCCTTCGCCATCCTCCGCTGCGCTCCGGCCCCACGCTGCCCGCGGGGTGCGGGTCCGTCCCGCCCGCCGGCTTCGTCGCCATGAAGGCCGCAAGGCTGCGGTCCAACCGACGGAGCATCCCATGAGCGCAGAGCACGACGAACCCCACGCCTCGTCTCCAACCGATCACCTGCTGCAGGACCTTCAGCTCTACGGCTACCGCTCCTTCGGGGACGAGCCCGATCCCCGGCCGCTTCCCGAGGCCGACCGTATCTCCGGTGCCATCGCAGACATCTTCGATGCGCTGATCGCGACGCTTCAGGATACTCGCCTGGAGCCCGACCTTCCCGATCTCCTGTGGTCGACGGTCCATCTGTTCCACCGTGCCGCCGGCCGCATCGCCGGCACCCTCGACGATAACGAGCAAGGCCAGCGCCGCAGCCAGCAGGAGCAGGACGGAAGCGAGGTGCGCTCGGTGGAGCTGGAGCGCCTCATCGCCGAGGGCCAGAGCCTCGTGGAGCGCCGCGATGCCTTCGAGCTGATGCGCGACGAAGCCGCCGACATCTTTGGGCGCCACACCGGATCAGCCTGGCGCCCCCGCTTCGGGTCGCTGGTGAACCATCGGCACCTCACCGCAGCCCTCATCGACAGCCGCGATTTCCTCGCCGCCCGCAGGCGCGCGGAGATCGAGGTGCTGATGCCAGCAGGTCCGAGGATCGCCTTCTCCGGCGGTGACACGGCCGATCACAAGCTCATCTGGGCGAAGCTCGACCAGGTGCACGCCAAGCACCCCGATATGGTGCTGCTGCACGGTGGCTCGTCGAAGGAGGCCGAGAGGATCGCCGCCTGCTGGGCCGATGCCCGCAAGGTGCCGCAGGTCGCCTTCAAGCCGGACTGGGCGCGGCACGCCAAGGCTGCCCCCTTCAAGCGCAACGACCAGATGCTCTCGGTCATGCCCATCGGGGTCATCATCTTCCCCGGCACGGGCATCCAGGACAATCTCGCCGACAAGGCCCGCAAGCTCGGCATTCCGGTCTATCGGTTCGGGTCGGGCGGCGCATGAGCGCTGCCGTTCCCCATCTCCGGAATCTGATTTCACGGGGCCTTATCGCTTTTCACGGGAATGAGGTTCTCGGCATCGATTTTCAGCGGACTGGCGAGCAGGACCAGCGCTCATCAGGCGTCGAGCTGAACGAAATCTCCTGAGCCAGCGCATGCGAAGAGACGGCCACACCTGCCGATCTTCAAGCAACGGTCCACCCCCGCTTTCCTGCGCTGATCCTTAGGTGCCGGCCGAGGGCCTGGTGCCATCAACCCGCAAGGGGTCGGCTACGCACAGCGTGCCGCCGCTCCCGCTTCGCGATCGCGGTGATTGCAGCCCACGGCCGGACCCGTCGGGCGCCTGTCAGCGGGGGATGGTCCTCCGCTTCGAGCAGGAGCCGGACCCTATGTCCTCCACCGATGCACAGGCCTTCGCCCTTAGCCTTGCCAAGACCCTGATGGTCGTCATCGTGATCTTCCGCGCCGGAGACGGCAGCCTGTCGGTCGTTCCTGCCGACGAGTTCGATGGGGATGCCTCCCAGATCGTCCGGGACATTGATCCCTTCGCCAGATAACGGAGGGTGTCCCGGATATTCCCAGCTCAAGGATTCCGGGAGATTTCTTCGGTTGCTATCCTGATTGTCGCGCCGCGGTGGTGGAGGCGCGAGCGCCCCACCTTTGCGGAGCCGCCGCCATGATCATGCCCGTTATCATCGTCGCCTGCATTGCCGCGGGCCTGTTCTGTTGGCTGCTGTTCGAGCTCGCGACCTTGGCACTCCCCGTCATCATGGGGATCACAGCGGCAAGTTGGGCCTATCAGCGCGATGCAGGCGCCATTGGGGCTGTCGTTCTCGGGACCGCCGCCGCCCTCCTTGTCTTCGGCGCCGGTCACGTCCTGATCCTGACGACCCGCTCCCTTTGGGCAAGGACGATCGTCGTGGGTGCGTTCGTGATGCCGGCCATGGTCTGCGGCTACTGCGTCATCTTCGGCATCGTTCGCTACCTCGTGCCGTCAAGCATCTGGCAGGCCTCCTTCGCCGCAATAGGTGCGGTGGCGGTTGGCATTGCGGCGTTCAAGCAAGTCACGAAGGTGCCGGCGCCCGTCCAAACAGCCGGGTCTCCTTCGCGCCCAGGCCCAGCTCCCAGGAGAGCATCAGTAGCTCCGGAGGCCCGCCGATTTCGTCCTGGAGCCATTGCGACGAGGGGCTGTGAAGCGCGGGAGCGTTGGCGACCAGCGATCTTTCCCAGCCGAAACGAGGGACAGGCGGTGCCCTAAGACGCGCTTACGCTCCGGGCTTCGGAAGCGGCCGGTTCAGCATGTGGATCGCAACGAAGGCTCGCCATGCCACGAGCCACCGGGATGTACGCCGAAATTTCCGTTCCCTCTCTTCATGGGCACCCAACGGCCATCCTCTCCGTCGGTATCCGTCATCGCGCGCTCCATACGGCCTCTCTGATGGGCGGATCTGGCCGCAGGACGGCTGCGCCTCGACCGCCTATGCCGCAACGGCGCGTCACGACTTTCTTCCCCTGGACGACCACCCCTTCGGGGGCCCGGATCGCCCATTCCGCGCGGAACAAGAAAGCCGCCTCTGCGCCGTCCTCCGCTGCGCTGCGGCCCCTAAGCCGGTGGCCCGGCGGGATGCGGCGTCGCTCGCCCGCGGCCTTTCGATCGCCATCGAGGCCGCAACGGTGTGGGCTCGGAAACGGAAGACGGAGATCGACAATGGCCACCATCGGCACCTTCAAGAAGACCGGCGCGAACGAGTTCACCGGCGAGATCGTCACCCTCAGCGTCCAGGCCAAGGGCGTGCGCATCGTCCCCGACCTGCGGGCCAACGGCGAGAACGCGCCCAGCCACCGAGTCCTGGTGGGCCGGATCGAGATCGGCGCCGCCTGGTCCAAGCGCTCCAGCGAGGGCCGCGACTATCTGGGCCTCAAGCTCGACGACCCGAGCTTCAACGCCCCCATCTACGCCAACCTCTTCGACGACGAGGACGGCGACACCTTCTCGCTGATCTGGTCCCGACCGAGCGGGCGCCGTGGCGAGTGAGCCACCCAAGGCCCCGGCCGGTTCAGGCCGGGGCTTTCCTACCATCAGGTTCGCCGGTCAGTCGTTACCGTCGGGCTGCACCAGCTCGACGTGGCTGACGCCCAGCGCCTGAGCCAGCTCGTAGAGGGTGATCACTGTCGGATTGCGTCGTCCGCGTTCCAGGCCGCTGATGTACTGCTGGCTGAAACCGGAGCGCGCTTCCACGTCCTCCTGCGTCAGGCCCTTCTCCTGACGTAGGCGCGCGAAATTCCGGCCGACCAGCTTGCGCATATCCATGCGCAGACGGATCGCAATTTACACACTTTGAGCTTATCAACTATAATATGTAATCAAGTGACCCTAGCGGGTTAGACGGCGGCACTCCCGATGCCAAGCGCTTATCGAGCGACCCTGGGAACGCTCCCAGCGCGCTGGCTCGCTTCACGATCCGTCGTCGTCTAGAAGGGACGAAGGCTGCGCCAGGCATGGAAACGTGGTGTGACATGACCGACGCGTTTGCAGATACCGTCCCTACCGCTCCCGAGCTCACCGACTACGACCGGGGGCATATCAAGCTCTATGCACGCCTGCTCGATGCCACGGCGGATGGCGCTGGCTGGGAGGAGATCGCCTCGGTGCTGTTCGGCATCGACGCGGCTCGGGAGCCCGAACGTGCCCAGCGCGTCCATGACAGCCATCTGGCGCGCGCCCGATGGGTGGCCTCCAGCGGCTACAAGGACCTCCTCAGCCGTATTGTCTGACGTCGCTGCCCGTTCGCAGGGGTGATGCCGCAGTCGCATCACGCGATGCTCCCCGGCCGGCTTCCCCCAATACCCTTAATCCCTGATTGTCCTTGCTCGACACGCACGCCAGTGATGCGGAGCCGAGAAAATGAAGCCGGACACATCGCGTTGGCGCGATAGCGCCAGCTACGATTATTTCGACGACCTCTCCGTCGAAGGCCTCGCCTGGGAATGCCTGCGCCGGGACGAGACCTACCAGGACCACTACCAGTCCCTCGTGAAGGCCGGCTCGGATGCCGACCCGCTCCCCCGGGAGGTGGAGCAGCGCTGGGGGCTGCGATTTCGCCGCGCGGCCATCTCTCTCCGCCGTGGAACAGAACGTCCCGTGGTCGCCGGTGGTCGATCCGGCCATCGTGCTTCTTGCCCAACAGCCCGCGTTTCTTCCGGGCGCGCCCAGCGTGTCGTTCGGCGGCATGGTTGCGCCGCGCGATAGCACCGAGGGACGATACTGGGTCCATGGTCCGGCACCCCATGCCGCGCAGGTGCTGCTGCTGACCGGGACTCGCCCCGACACGCCACTGGCGGCATTGATCCCGCTGGATGCGGACACCATAGGGCGGATGGAAGCGCTGACCCGCTTCTGGCGTGCTGTCGAGGGTCGGCCATTGATCCCCGACACCCGCGTTACCGCCCAGCAGCGTGGCCGACTGCGCACCATGATGCTGGCGGCCGATGGTCGGGCGAACGGCGCCAGCTATCGCGACATCGCCGCGGTCCTTTACGGCCCCAAGCGCGTTGCGTCCGAGCCCTGGAAAACCTCGGCGCTGCGCGACAAGGTCATCGGCCTCGTCAAAGGCGGCCTCGCCATGATCGGCGGCGGATATCTCAAGCTCCTGCGTCATCGCAGAAGACCATAGCCGCATCGGCGGCATCCTGAGGGTGGGGATTTTCGCCCCCCCAAACTTCCCCATCCCCCTCGACGGCTGCCCTTCGCCACCGTGATCGCCATCCGCCGCTGATGACCAGCGGCCCGAGATCGCCCACGGAGGTTCGATCCATGCGACCCGACGCTGTCCCGCTGCCGCCACGCTACTTGCGCACCAAGGAAGCCGCCGTCTTCCTCAGCCTGTCGCCCCGGACGCTCGAAAAGCACCGCACCTACGGAACCGGTCCCGCCTATCGCAAGCTCGGCGGTCGCGTCGTCTATGCCATCGAGGATCTGCAGGCCTGGGTCGCCCGCGGCGCGGTCACCTCCACCTCCGATCCCCGCGGCTCGATCCTGCCGGCCAAGCGCCAGGGCCTGCCTGGCCTTGCCGAGCCCCACCGCTTCGCACGCTGATCGGAGCCCTTCTCCATGGCGGCGCGGCATCACTCCCAGCCGGAGCGCGGACAGCTCGATCTGTTCCGCGCGCTTCCCGGCGCGTTCGCGCCACGAGATGCGCAGGATCTCATGGCCTATCCCTTCTTCTCCCTCTCCAAGACCCATCGCATCGCGCCCATCGATTTTGCCGCCGGCGATGTCTCCATCCGGGTCGAGGCCGTGCCTGACCACGGCATGGCGACCATCTGGGACGCCGACATCCTGATCTGGGCGGCGAGCCAGATCGTGGAGGCCCGCGACGCTGGCCTGCGCACGTCGCGCTTCGTGGTCGCCACCCCCTATGAGATCCTCAGGTTCGTGGGGCGCGGCACCTCGCTGCGGGACTATCAGCGCATGAAGGCGGCGCTCGACCGGCTGCAATCCACCACCGTGTCCACCTCGATCCGCCAGCGGGCCGAGGGACGGCGCCATCGCTTCTCCTGGATCAACGAGTGGAAGGAGCGCACCGACCGGGATGGCAGACCCGCGGGAATCGAGCTCATCGTCCCCGACTGGTTTTATTGCGCCATCGTGGAGGACGCCCTCGTCCTCACCATCGACCGGGCCTATTTCGAGCTAACGGGCGGGTTGGAGCGCTGGCTCTACCGGCTGGTGCGCAAGCACGGCGGCCGCCAGCACGCCGGCTGGCGCTTCGACTTCCGCCACCTCCACCTGAAATCGGGCAGCCTCTCGCCCTTCAAGCGCTTCGCCTTCGAGCTCAGGGACATCATTCGCCGCCAGCCGCTGCCCGGCTACACCCTGTTCCTGGAGTGTGACGCGGGTGCGCGCGCGCTGCTCGCTTTCGAGCCGGCCTGTGGACGACCTGTGAATCCCTTCGTGCCATCGGGAACCCGGTGCCACGTGCCATCAGGAACTGGCCCCTCGTGCTTTCGGGAACCGAAACAGGGGTTAACCCCAAGCCCGAAAACGCAAAATCGCACCCCTAACTTAGAGTCTAACATAGACTCTAACCTTAAAAGGCGCGCGGGCGATGTGGACAATCGCACTCAGCCGGCCCGAAAACCTGCCCACCTGCGCACCTCTAAAGATCAACGTCTTCCGTCTTTCCGTAAAGACGGATTTCAGGCGCCAGAACCTCTTTCCGCAACCGAGACGATGCCTGCCGACACATCGGGAGGCCCGCGATGATCGTCGCGCTGCTCAATCAGAAGGGCGGTGTCGGCAAGACGACGCTCGCTTTGCATCTCGCCGGGGCGTGGGCGAACCGCGGTCAGCGCGTCACGCTCATCGATGCGGATCCCCAGGGCTCCGCCCTCGACTGGTCGCAGCAACGCAGTCGCGAGGGCCTGCCACGCCTGTTCGGCGTCGTCGGGCTGGCACGAGACACGTTGCACCGCGAAGCTCCCGAGTTGGCACGCCATGCCGACATGATCGTCATCGACGGGCCACCGCGCGTGGCCGGTCTGATGCGCTCGGCGCTCCTCGCCGCCGATCTCGTGCTGATCCCGGTGCAGCCCTCGCCCCTCGATGGTTGGGCCTCCGCGGAGATGCTCGCGCTCCTGAATGAGGCGCGCATCTACCGGCCGGAACTGGCAGCACGCTTCGTGCTGAACCGCTGCGGCACCCGCACTGTGCTCGCCCGCGAGACCGCCGAGACACTGGCGGATCACGATCCGCCCGTGCTCGCAACCACCATCGGCCAGCGCGTCGCCTTCGCCATGTCCGCCCAGTCCGGGCGGCTCGTCAGCGAGCTCGACGAAGGTGGCCCGGCTGCGCGCGAGATCACGGCGCTGGCGGCGGAGATCGCCGGTCTCGCGGGTCCGAGACGCCTGCCATGAGCGCGCCACCGATCCGCAAGGGCTTCGCCGCGCGCCCGGCTGATCCGGAGCGCTGGATCAAGGCCGCCGAGGCCAAACCGGCAGGTGATGGCTCATCCGGCGCCTTTACCGCGCGGCTCACCATCGACGTCACGCCCGACCTGCGCGGGCGGATCAAGATCGCCGCCTTCAGTCGCGGCCAGACCGTCGCGGACATGCTCCGCGATCTCCTCGCCCGAGAATTTCCCCCGACATCAGGAGAGGCCTCATGATGAGCCCGCCGGTGCCATCCTCGGTTCCCAAGCCTATCGTCCCGTCACCCGCCGCGCCGACATCAGATCCGCTCACCCATGTGGAACTCACCTGGATCGAGAAGCGGATCGAGAACTGGATCCGCTTCGGCCGGCCCGTCCATGCGCAAGCCCTCGACCGCAGCCGCCGCATCGTATCGTTTGCACCCGGGACGATCTTCGCCTTCGTCCGATGGGCGGCAAACGACTTCGGCACCGTGGTGTCGCGCATCGACATCGTGCGCGCCGTCGCACCCGGCGAGGCCTACCAGACGCTTCCCTTCGTGCGACCGGGTGGCGAGATCCTGCTGCGCGTCGATGGCTGGCCGAAGGTGGAGAAGGTGCTCCAGCACGTGGATGCCATCGATACCCTCGGCATCCATGGCGCAGACGTGGCGCCGGACCATTGGCGTCACGTTCACAACCGCCTGGCGGCCGGCCACACGCCCCGAACTTACACGGTCGAGCGCCATGCGGCGTGGCTGAAGCGGCGGGAGTGCGAGGAATGACCCGCTTCGGCTACGTGATGGTCACCTACTTCTTTGTCATGGGCACGGCAGTCGCTGTGTTCGTTCCGACACCGCTGAAGCTGGTGTGGAACGTCTCCGCAAGCGCGCCCATTGGGCTCTATGCCATCGAGCCGGCGCGCAGGCTCGAGGTCACGGACCTCCTGGCCATCACGCAGCAGGCGGCGCTCGCCCGTTTCCTGGTGGAGCGCGGCTATGTGGGCGCGGGCGTCCCATTGATGAAGCGCGTGGCGGCGCTTCCCGGACAGGAAGTCTGCCGCAAGGACCGCACCATCACCGTCGATGGCGTGGCTTACGGCGAGGCGCTGGAGCGCGACAGTATCGGCCGTCCCCTGCCGGTCTGGCGCGGCTGTCGGCGCATCGCGGAAGGCGAGCTCTTCCTCATGAACTTCGACGTGCCGGACAGTCTCGACGGACGGTATTTCGGGCCACTGCCCGCAAGCACCGTGATCGGCCGCGCCGTGCCGTGCCGATCTACACCGACGAGGCTGGCGACGGGCACTTTGTCTGGCGCGCGCCGACGCGCTGAGCGCCACCGACCATCTCCACCTTCATCACACCTCGAGAGGCCGTCATGCTGCGGGCCATACTGTTTTCTTGCGCCTGCGATGGCGTACACGCATCGATGCGAGTGCTCATTTGCCCCCGTGCGCTGGTGCTTCTTCTCCTTTCCGGAGTGCCCTGCGCCTGGCCAACAACAGCCATGGCGGCGGAAACACGAGGGCCACAGACCCCACCTTCGCCGAGCGATCGCTACGCCGATTTCATCGCGGAGGCGGCGGAGCGTTTCGACATTCCCGCAGCCTGGATCCGGACCGTCATGCGCGCCGAAAGCGACGGCGACGCGCGCTCGACCTCGTCCAAAGGCGCAATGGGGCTGATGCAGATCATGCCGCAGACCTGGGCCGAACTGCGCATCCATTACGGTCTCGGCGAGGATCCCTACGACCCGCACGACAACATCGTGGCGGGCGCCGCCTATCTGCGGGAGCTATTCGACCGCTATGGCAATCCCGGCTTCCTCGCGGCCTACAATGCGGGGCCGGGCCGCTACGAGGCTTCGCGGAAAGGGCGCCCCCTGCCACCGGAGACGCGCGCCTATGTCGACAGGCTGGCGCCGGACATCGCGCGCGGAGAGGCTCAGCCCTCCTCGCCGACATCGCGCTCCACGCCGGCGGTCGAGACGCCATCCTGGGCTCAATCTCCAATCTTTGCGGTGCAGCCGATCCGCACGTCGGCTGCAGATCTGGCGTCACACGATCGCGTTCAGCCAGTGCCTGAGGTACGCGATATCTCAGCCATCGTTCCGCAGTCGGCGGCTCTGTTCGTCGCTCGTGGCGGCCTGGGAGGCGCGCCATGACCGCGACGAGGCTCATTCGTATCCTGTCGGGCGATATCGTGGTCAGGCGAAGGTTTGGAGGGGAGACGCAGGAAACGACAGTTCGATGGCGAGATAAAAGGGCGCAAGGTGCGCTCCGGTCGGGCGGTTGTTTTTGCAGGGGGATTTCCATCCAAACGCACATTGCGCTGCAGATCTGCAATGTGCATCGAACGCTCAAGCCTCTAGTTTCATTGATGTTCTCCCACATTGCGGGGCTGCGTCATGGCTGATGAGCGTGAATTCCGCGTCCGCCCCGGCCGCATCCGCTCGACCCGCACGCAGCGGGCCCGCCCCTTCATCGCCCAAGCCCTTACGGCGGCCCAGAAGGCCGGCGGGCATGTCTCCCGATCCGGCCGCATCTCCTCCGGCACCCACTCGCACTTCGGACGCGGCCGGGCGGCGAGCATCGTCGCCAATCGCTTGCTCACCGGGCGTTCGCGGATCGTTGTGATCAAGACCCGCGTGGTCCGGCATACGGCGAGGGCCACACCGTTCGTCGCGCACCTGAGTTATCTACGGCGAGAGGGCGTGACCCGGGACGGAGAGAAGGCGCGCCTGTTCGGGCCGAGCGCCGAGGACGGGAACGGCCGTGTCTTTGCGGAGCGCTGTACCGACGACCGGCACCATTTCCGCTTCATCGTGTCGCCCGAGGATGCGGCGGACATGGCCGACCTCCGGTCCTTCGCTCGCGACCTCATGGGCCAGATCGAGAAGGACCTCGGCACAAAGCTTGACTGGGTCGGGGTCGACCACTGGAACACCGACAATCCCCACCTCCACATATTGGTGCGGGGCCGGACCGATGACGGCCAGGACCTCGTCATCTCCCGTGACTACATCAAGGAGGGCATGCGCGCCCGTGCGCAGGATCTCGTCACCCAGGAGCTGGGGCCGCGTACCGACCTCGACATCCACCGCGCCGTCGAGCAGCAGGTGGAGGCTGACAGATGGACCCAGCTCGATCGCCAGCTGATCCGCGACCAGCGCGAGGTTGGCGTCATTGACGTCGCGCGCGATGCCGATGGTGGGGCGGACGCTTTCCTGCCGATGAAGGTCGGCCGGCTGCGCAAGCTCCAGGCCCTCGGCCTCGCCGATGAGATTGGCCCGGGCCAGTGGGTGATCGACGAGAAGGCCGAGGCGACGCTCCGTGCCCTCGGAGAGCGCGGCGACATCATCAAGCGGATGCACCGCGCGCTCAGCGACCAAGGTATCGAGCGCGGCACGGCAAGCTATGTGCTCGCCGGCGAGAACCTGGATGCTCCTATCATTGGTCGTCTCGTGGATCGAGGCCTCGATGACGAGCTGAAGGGTACGGTCTATGCCGTGGTGGATGGCATCGACGGACGGACCCATCACATCCGACTGCCCGACCTCGAGGCGACTGGCGACGGCGCTCCCGGCTCCATCGTCGAACTCCGGAGGTTCGAGGATGGGCGGGGTCAGGCGCGGGTTGCGCTCGCGGTCCGCTCCGACCTCGACATCGAGCGGCAGATCACGGCCTCCGGCGCCACCTGGCTCGACCGGCAGGCGCTCAGCCGTGCGCCGGCGTCCCTGTCAAAGGGCGGCTTCGGCGCCGAGGTGCGCGGGGCGATGGAACGTCGCGCCGACCATCTGGTCCGGGAGGGGTTGGCCGAGCGTCAAGGCCAGCGCGTCACCTTCGCCCGTGACCTGATCGAGACGTTGCGCAAATGGGAGGTGGACGCTCTGGGCGGGAAGCTCGCTGCCGAGACCGGACGGCCGTTCAATCGATCTGGCGGGGGAGACTATGTCTCCGGCACCTACCGTCAGCGCTTTGCGCTGGCCTCGGGGCGCTTCGCCATGATCGACGACGGCCTCGGCTTCCAGCTCGTGCCCTGGACGCCTTCGCTGGAGAAGCAGCTGGGCAAGCACATCTCCGGCGTCGCCCGAACTGACGGCGGCATCGACTGGTCCTTCGGCCGCAAGCGCGGCCTCGGCCTCTGACCTTAACCGTGAAGGGACCGCAGTATGTCCGCGACCAAGATCCTCTGGGGCCAGATCCTCGCCGTCTTCGCCATCGTGTTGGCCACCACGTGGGGGGCGACGGAATATGTCGCCTGGCGGCTGGGCTTCCAGGACCAGCTCGGCCCGCCCTGGTTCGTGCTGGGGCACTGGCCCGTCTATCACCCGCCGGCTTTCTTCTGGTGGTGGTATTTTTACGACGCCTATGCGCCGGAGATTTTCACAGAAGGCGCCTTCATCGCCGCCTCGGGCGGGTTCCTGTCCATCGCGATCGCCATCGGCCTGTCGGTCTGGCGGGCGCGGGAGGCGAGGCGCGTCGAGACCTATGGCTCCGCCCGCTGGGCCGAGCCGGACGAGATCCGGTCAGCCGGACTTGTCGGTTCCGACGGGGTTGTGCTCGGCCGCCATGGGCGGGACTATCTGCGCCATGATGGACCCGAGCACGTCCTGTGCTTCGCGCCCACCCGCTCCGGCAAGGGCGTCGGCCTCGTCGTGCCCTCGCTGCTCACCTGGCCGGGCTCGGCCATCGTCCACGACATCAAGGGCGAGAACTGGCAGCTCACCGCAGGCTTCCGGGCGAAGCATGGGCGCGTGCTGCTGTTCGACCCCACCAATGTGCGCTCCTCTGCCTACAATCCCCTGCTGGAGGTCCGCCGCGGGGAATGGGAGGTGCGCGACGTCCAGAACATCGCCGACATCCTCGTGGACCCCGAGGGCTCCCTCGAGAAGCGCAATCACTGGGAGAAGACCAGCCATGCTCTGCTGGTGGGCGCCATCCTCCATGTGCTCTATGCCGAGCGGGACAAGACCCTGGCCGGTGTCGCGGCCTTCCTCTCTGATCCCCGGCGGCCCATCGAGACGACCCTCGCCGCCATGATGACGACGGCTCACCTCGGAGAGGCGGGTCCCCATCCCGTAATCGCCAGCGCCGCCCGCGAGCTCCTCAACAAATCCGAGAACGAACGGTCCGGCGTGCTTTCCACCGCCATGTCCTTCCTCGGGCTCTACCGAGATCCCGTGGTGGCCGAGGTGACTCGGCGCTGCGACTGGCGGATCACCGACCTGGTGGCAGGTGGCCGCCCGACCAGCCTCTACCTTGTGGTGCCGCCCTCGGACATCAATCGCACGAAGCCGCTGATCCGCCTGATCCTGAACCAGGTGGGGCGCCGCCTCACAGAGGATCTGCAGGCGAAGGCCGGCCGGCATCGCCTCCTGCTCATGCTGGACGAGTTCCCCGCGCTCGGGCGGCTCGACTTCTTCGAGAGCGCGCTTGCCTTCATGGCGGGCTACGGGCTCAAGAGCTTCCTCATCGCCCAGTCCCTGAACCAGATCGAGAAGGCCTACGGGCCGAACAACTCCATCCTCGACAACTGCCATGTGCGGGTGAGCTTCGCGACCAACGACGAGCGCACGGCGAAACGCGTGTCCGATGCCCTCGGCACCGCCACGGAGATGAAGGCCATGAAAAACTATGCCGGCCACCGGCTGTCGCCCTGGCTCGGGCACCTTATGGTGTCGCGCTCGGAAACAGCCCGACCACTGCTCACTGCCGGCGAGGTGATGCAGCTTCCGCCGGCGGACGAGATTGTCATGATCGCCGGTACGCCGCCGATCCGGGCGAAGAAGGCGCGATATTACGAGGATGAGCGGTTCAGGGAGCGGGTGCTGCACCCGCCGGAGCTCCTGGCCCCTCGCGATCGTCAGCCCGACGACTGGAGCGTCTTTCCGCAGCCCGTGCCTTCACAGATCAACTTGATGGTCGAGGGGAGCGACGACGAGGATACCACCAGCTCCGAACAGCGGCGCCAGCCGGAATTGGCGCGGGTGGTGGAGGCCCATGAGCAGCCCCCCAACGAGTTCGAGATCTATCTGATCGACGACAGCGAGGACGACGTCGCCCGGACCAGTCGCATGACACGCACGATGCAGGGCGTCGCGCGCCAGGTTTCGCTCGATCCCAATGACAGCATGGAGCTGTGACGGCGATGGCCCTACGCAAGAAGAAGGCGCAGATCTCGGTCTATCTCGATCCGGCCACTATGCGGCTTCTCGCCGATTATGCCGCTCGGCGGGATCAGCCTCAGTCTCTGATCGCGGAGGCTGCCATTGCCTCCTTCCTGTCTCCAGACGCGGCCGAGCAGCGGGAGGCTGCCGTCGCGAAGCGCCTTGATCAGCTGGACAGGCGGATCGCCCGGCTGGAACGAGACCTCGGCATCTCTGTCGAGACGCTGGCCGTGTTCGTGCGATTCTGGCTGGCCACCACGCCGGCATTGCCCGAGCCGACGGCCCAGGCCGCGCGAGCCAAGGTGGGGGAGCGGTATGAGGCATTCGTCGCGGCGCTGGGGCGGCGGCTCGCGCAGGGGCCGAGGTTGGTGCAGGAGGTCTCTGAGGAAGGCGGTGTTCCCAAACCGTGAGACAGGGGCTCTTGCGCGATGACCAATGTTCGCACCGCAGGCGGTCAAACAGTCCCGCCGCCATGATGGCTGGCGCGATGGCGCAGCCTCAGAGCGCGCGCGTGTCGGCAAGGGCACGGCTTGGGAGATTCGGGCGGAACATCTCCCGCATCTTCTCCAGATAATGGGGTTCAGAAGTGCTCCAGCGCAGCTCCGCGAGGAGCCGGGTGTCGGGACCTGCCGGATAGCGGATCTCTTCGCCCTCGGCCGTCGCAGCCGTGAACACAGCCTGCGCCACCTCTGCCTCGGTGCAATAGGCGGTCGGATAATGGGCCATCTTCTGGAAGCACCCGAGGGCGAAGGCCTCGTAGTCCGCCGGGATCAGGCCTTGCATGCGCGGGCCACCATTGGTGGTGAAATTCGTCGTCGGGGCGTAGCCGGGTTCCACGAGGCGGGCGCGGATGCCGAACGGCTCCAGCTCATAGGACAGGGATTCCGTATAGCCTTCCACGGCACACTTGCTGGCGGCGTAGATCGCCACCAGCGGCATGACGCCGATGGCCGTGCTGGACGTCACGTTGACGATGACACCATGTCCCTGCCGGCGCATGTGCGGAATGATGGCGCGGCATGTTGCGAACACGCCGAAGCTGTTCGTCTCGAAGATCTCGCGGATGATGCTGTCCGGTGTCGCTTCCACCACGGAGGCCATGCCGATCCCGGCATTGTTCACCAGAACATCGATGGCACCGAACGCCGCAACCGCGTCAGCGATGGCGTGGGTGATGCTGTCACCATCGGTGACATCGAGCTGCAGGACGCGCAGCCGATCCGAAACGGGAAAGATGCCGGGGGCCGGCCGGCGCATGGTGGCGACGACATTCCAACCCTGAGCCAGAAAGTGCTCCGCGATCGCCTTGCCGTAGCCTGAGGAGGTGCCGGTGATGAGAATGGTGGGGGTCATGCCTGTCTCCGTGTTCCCCTGCAGGATAGACAGGCTGGCGATACGATATATAATCAATATGCCTAAAATCATTATTGCTCGTCCAGAATGGATCCCCTCAGCGAGGTCATCTCTCTGCTGCGCCCGAGCGCCGCTTTGTCCAAGCCAATCACCGGGGGCGGCGATTGGGGGGCGAGCTACGCCGCCTATGGGCAGCCGGGGTTTGCCATCGTGCTCGCCGGGCAATGCTGGCTTGCGATCGAGAAAGAAGAGCCGGTTCTGCTCGACCGCGGCGACTTCGTGCTCCTGCCCGATACGCCATCGTTCACCCTGTTCAGCCGGCCCGGCGTCGCCTGTGCGCCGTGCGCCCCGTCGAGCGAGGCCGTCCACCACGGGGATTTGGAAGGCGAGCCGGATTTCCGAATGCTCGGCGGCAGCTTCAGGATCGATCCTGTCAATGCGCCGGTTCTGCTCGAGCTGCTGCCGTCCATGATCCACATCCGTTCGTCTGACGGTGATACCGGCCGGCTCGGCCGTCTTGTCGATCTGATGATGGAGGAATGTGGAGCCGATCGGCCCGGCTGGGACATGATCCTGGAGCGGCTGCTGGAGGTGCTGCTGGTGGAGTGCCTGCGTTGGCGCGGCCGGGACCACGGCGCCTTGCCCGCGGGCTTGCTGGCGGGACTGCAAGACCCGGCGCTCGCCGGGGTGCTGCGGGGCATGCATACCGACGTTCGAACCGGATGGACGGTGGCCGAGCTGGCGGCTGTCGCCGGCATGTCGCGCTCTGCCTTCGCTGCCCGATTTTCTGACGTCGTCGGCTGCGCGCCCATCGAGTATCTGTCGCGTTGGCGGATGGCCCTGGCGCAGAACGCCCTGAGCCGCGGCGGACAATCGCTGGAACGCCTCGCGGAACAGCTCGGCTATGAGTCCGCAAGCGCCTTCAGCACCGCGTTTCGCCGGCGGGTCGGCACGTCACCGGGCGCATTCGCGCGCGCCAGACGGAGCGCATGACGACCCTCCGGATCAATGGGGCCGCGCTCCCCTTCCAGACATTGAAGTCCTTCCCGAGATCGCCCCCGCTCGCACCGTCGCTCTTCACTCAGAACCAGCCTTCGCCTCCACCAAACCCCTGATCCTCGCCGCATCGGCAGGGGTCGCCGGATTGTAGACGACCATGCTGAGATCAGAGCGGCCCTCCACCGTGAAGGTGGAGAATTCAAGCGTCACGGTGCCCAGAACCGGGTGGCGGATGTGCTTGAGGCCTTCGCCCTGGCCATGGATGTCGTTGTCGCGCCACAGGGCCGCGAATTCCGGGCTGAGACGGCAGAGCTCTTCGACGAGGGGTTTTATTTCCGCCGCAGCACCCGCTCGCGCCGCCGCCGCGCGGAACGCGCCGACCACGAGCCGCGCGACGCTCTCCCAGTCCGCCTGGGCGGCGCGCACCCGTGGATCGAGGAAGATGAAGCGCAGAATGTTGCGCTCCTCCGGCGGCAGCTTGCCGTAATCGGTGAGCATCACCGTCGCCGCCCTGTTCCAGGCGACCACGTCCCACAATGCGGTCCGGATGAAGGCGGGACTGGGGTCGAGCGCATCGAGCACGTGCTGCAGACGGGGCGAGACGTCGTCATTCTTCCTGTAGCGCACTTCGGGGGCGCGGCCGAGACCGAGCAGGAAGAGATGCTCGCGCTCCAGGTCGGTCAGCATCAAGGCGCGCGCGATACGGTTGAGCACGTCGGCGGAAGGGGCGCCGCCGCGTCCCTGCTCCAGCCACGTGTACCAGGTGGGGCTGATATTGGCGCGTTGCGCCACCTCCTCCCGGCGCAGGCCGGGGGTGCGCCGCCGCGCCGGGGAAAAGCCGAGGGCGGCAGGATCGAGCTTCCCGCGCCGATCCTTCAGATAGGCCCCGAGCCGGTTTTCGTCGCGCGTGGGATCGGCCATGCTGTTAGTCATTATACCCGTATAAGCTCACGACTTTACCCGGATAGCTAAGGCGCCGAAACCCGTCTCCCGTCAACCCGCGGAGACCTTTCCCATGCGTGTGTTTGTCACCGGCGCGACCGGCTTTATCGGCTCCGCCGTCGTCAAGGAATTGATCGCAGCCGGCCACCAGGTGCTCGGGCTGGCCCGTTCGCCGGAGAAGGCGACGGCGTTGCTGAACACCGGCGCCGGGGTTCATCGGGGATCGCTCGAGGATTTGCAAGATCTGACCTGTGCTGCGGCCCAATGCGACGGCGTCATCCATCTGGCATTCAACCACGATTTCTCGAAATTCGTCGCCAATTGCGAGGACGACCGCCGGGTCATCCTGGCGCTCGGCTCCACACTCGCCGGTTCCAGCCGTCCTCTGATCGTGACCTCCGGGACCGCCATCGCGAAAACCGCGCCCGGCGCGCCCGCCAAGGAAGATAATGCGGCGCTGAGTTCGCAAACCAATCCCCGCGCGGCCTCGGAAGAGGCTGCCGCCGCCCTCGCCGCCGATGGCGCCAACGTTTCGGTGGTGCGCCTGCCGCAAGTGCACGACACGGCCCGGCAAGGGCTCGTCAGCTACGCCATCGCGATGTTCCGCGCGCAAGGCGTGTGCACCTATGTGGGAGACGGCGAGAATTGCTGGCCCGCCGCCCATGTCCTCGACGTCGCGCGCCTCTATCGGCTGGCCGTCGAAAGGGCTGAGCCGTCGGCCAGGTACCATGCAGTGGCGGAAGAAGGCGTGCTGTTCCGCCATATCGTGGAAGCGGTCGGCCGACGGCTCCAGCTTCCGGTCACGCCCATCGCTCCGGAGGCGGCGGAGACCCACTTCGGCTGGCTTTCCTCCTTCATGACCCACAGCTTGCCTGCCTCGAGCGAGCAGACTCGGAAGAAGCTGGGCTGGGAGCCGGCCGGCCCCGGTCTCATCGCCGACCTGGACCGGTTGCCGCTCTCCGAGGGGTGACCGGCCTCGGTCCACCGCATCCGCGGACCTCCAGATCGCGCCGATTCCGTTGAAAAAGTCGGCGCTGGAGGCGTGGCGACATTGGCACTCGTGAGGGGCGTGCGCTTCTCCTTCAAGCCGTCACGGCTCTGGGGCCGTTGGGCACCAGCTTGGCGAGCTTCCTGAGGTTCTGAGCGGTGGCAGCGAGATGGAACTCGTCCCGGGCACTGTTCGGGCCGCGCAGTCGCAGGCGGTCGAGCCTGAGGATGCGCTTCAGGTGGGCGAACAGCATCTCCACCTTCTTCCGCTGCCGGCGCGAGGTGACGTATGCCTCTGGCCACCATCGCCGCTGACCCGAGGCATCTCGGCGTCCGCATCGGCATCACTGCGGTGCTCCATACCTGGGGATCGGCGCTCACCCACCATCCCCATATCCATGCCGTGGTGCCCGGCGGCGGGCTCTCGACTGATGGTACCCGCTGGATTGCCGGCCGAGCCCGGTTCTTCCTGCCGGTGCGGGTGCTGTCCCGCCTGTTCCGGCGGCTTCTTCCTCGACGGTCTGCGGAGGCTCCACGCCACCGGCCGGCTCGCCTTCTTCGGTGATCTCGTCCCGCTGGCGGAGAAGGGGGCGTTCGAGGCCATGCTGGCACCCCTGCGCCGCGCCGAGTGGGTTGGTCTACGCCAAGCGTCCGTTCGCCGGCCCTGCCGCGGTGCTGGCCTATCTGTCGCGCTACACGCACCGCGTCGCCATCTCCAACAGCCGGCTCATCTCCATGGACGACCGTGGGGTCACCTTCCGCTGGAAGGACTATCGCGCCCGGGCCAAGGCCACCGGCAACGGCTGGATCAAGGCCTTGATCCTGCCGGCGGACGAGTTCATCCACCGCATCCGGCACTACGGCCTGTTCGCCAGCGCGGTCCGCGCCGCCAACATCGACAGGATCCGCGCGCTGCTGGAGCCGCGGGAGGAGAACTCGCAACGCCTGGCGCCATCCTCCGTCGACGAGAAAAAGGAGGCAACAGCTCTGCGCTGCCGGTGCTGCGGCGGCTCCATGACCGTCATCGAGACATTCGCCCATGGGGCACTGCCCCGGACATGGTCCGCTGAACCCTTCAGGTTCGACAGCTCATGAGCGCCGAGCCCGTTCCCCGGCACCAGTGTCTCGTCGAAGGCAACGCCATCTCCGGCATCGGGGCCGCACGCGCTTTGTCATCGGCAAGGCCGCGTCCATCATCATTGCGGCACCGGAAAGATGTTGTTGCCGCGAAGACCGGAACACGACCGGAGTGCATTGGCCCCATCATGTACCTCGATATCGGTCCCTCGATCGGTGTCTCCCCCGTCAACGCCTGCCTCAAATCCCCATAGCACCGCAAAGACCTCGACCGTCGTGCACGTCGAACCGCGGTTTCCTCCCCTGGAGGCTTTCCGACGCCGGCCCGCATGCCCAGTCCCGCTGTCGTGATCGGGCCGGCATCCGAAACCCTTCACAGGAGCAGACGTTGGCGTCTCGCCGAAAAGCGGTCTCTTGCTTTTTGTTCGGTCTGTGGGGACTGCCAACCGTACGTAACTGGAAGCAAGGTGGTCCCCATAGAGGAGGCCAAACGAGATAATCACCTCGTCGAGCAGGAAGAAGCGGCCGCGGCGTCAGGTGCTTCCAAACCGGCTTCCCTTCGTGCCAGCAATCCGCCCAGCCACCGCAACCGAAAGCCGCCGAGGTCGGCGGCAGCGGCATAAGACCGCAAATCCGCACCTGGAAACGCAGTTCAGGTTGCCTCCCTCCCGGTCGTGATGCGTCCCTCACATATTTGGATAGTTGGGCCCACCGCCACCCTCGGGGGCGGTCCAGGTGATGTTCTGGTTGGGGTCCTTGATGTCGCAGGTCTTGCAGTGGACGCAGTTCTGCGCGTTGATCTGGAAACGCGGCGCGTCCGCCCCCTCCTCGATCCACTCGTAGACGCCGGCCGGGCAGTAGCGGTTGGACGGGCCGGCATAGATGTCGTGCTCCGACGCCTTCTGCAGGGCCATGTCCTTCACCACCAGATGCACCTGCTGGTTCTCCTCGTGGTTGGTGTTGGACAGGAACACCGACGACAGCTTGTCAAAGGTGAGCACGCCGTCGGGGCGGGGATAGGTGATCTTCTTGCAATCCTTCGCCGGCTTCAGGGAGGCGGCGTCGGTCTTGCCGTGCTTCAGGGTGCCGAACAGGGAGAAGCCCAGCGTGTTGGTCCACATGTCCAGCGCGCCCAGCGGAATGCCGATGAAGGTGCCGAGCTTCGACCACAGCGGCTTCACATTGCGCACCTTCTTCAGGTCCGCACCGATGGCGGATGAGCGCCACGCCGCCTCGTAGCTGATGAGTTCGTCATGGCCGCGATCCTCGCCCAGCGCGCCGGCGAGGTGGTCGGCGGCCAGAATCCCGGAGAGCACCGCGTTGTGGCTGCCCTTGATGCGCGGCACGTTCACGAAGCCCGCCGCGCAGCCCACCAGCACGCCGCCGGGGAAGCTGAGCTTCGGCACGCTCTGGTAGCCGCCTTCCGAGAGGGCGCGCGCGCCATAGGCGATGCGCTTGCCGCCCTCGAAGGTGTCGCGGAAAAAGGGATGGGTCTTGAAGCGCTGGAACTCGTCGAAGGGCGAGAGCCAGGGGTTCTGGTAGTTGAGGTGGACCACGAAGCCCACCATCACCTGCTCGTCCTCCATATGGTAGATGAAGGCGCCACCGCCGGTCTTGCCGTCGAGCGGCCAGCCGAAGCCGTGCTGCACCAGGCCGGGCTTGTGCTTCTCCGGCTTCACCTTCCACAGCTCCTTCAGGCCGATGCCGAATTTCGGCACGTCGCGACCGGCGTCGAGGCCGTACTTGGCGATGAGCTGCTTGGTGAGATGGCCCCGCGCGCCCTCGGCGAACACGGTGTAGCGGCCGCGCAATTCCATGCCGCGGGTGAACTCGCCCTTGGGCAAGCCGTTCTTGTCGACGCCCATGTCGCCGGTGGCGATGCCGGTCACCGCGCCCTTGTCGTCAAAGAGGATCTCGTCGGCGGCAAAGCCGGGATAGATCTCCACCCCCAGCGCCTCGGCCCTGGTGGCGAGGAAGCGGCAGACATTGCCCAGCGAGCCGACGAAATTGCCGTGATTGTTCATCAGCGGCGGCATGGCGAAATTGGGCAGGCGGATGCCGCCGGCGGGGCCGAGCAGGTAGAAATGGTCATCGTTGACCTGGACGGAGAGCGGCGCGTCCGCCTCCTCGCGCCAGCCGGGCAGGAGCGCGTCGAGGCCGACCGGATCGATGACCGCGCCGGAAAGGATATGGGCGCCCACCTCGGAGCCCTTCTCCACCACCACCACCGAGATGTCGCTGCCGCGCTCGGCCGCCTGCTGCTTCAGGCGAATGGCGGTGGCAAGGCCGGCAGGCCCGGCGCCGACCACCACCACGTCATAATCCATGCCCTCGCGTTCAGGCAGTCCGTGCTCCGTACTCATGTCAATATCCCAGAGTGATCATCGTACGCCCCTCTGACTCTGTTCCCGTGGACCGCGGGGGCGCCTAAACCGGCCGCGCCCTTACACCCAAGGAGAACCTTCAACCTATCCCGACGAGGCCGCCGGCGAGGGTGACCCGCCGCTGGTGATAGGCGGTGTCGCCGAACATCAGCTCGATCATGGCGAGGCGGCGGAAGTGGTGGGCGCCGATATATTCCATGGTCATGCCGATGCCGCCGTGCAGCTGCACCGCCGTCTGGCCCACGAAGCGGGCAGCGCGGTTGATCTGCACCTTGGCGGCGGAGAGGGCGACGGCGCGCTCGGCCGCGTCCTCCGCCTCCACCATCATGGCGGCATAGAGCGCCATGGAGCGGGCCTGCTCCAGCGCGACGAACATGTCCACCGCCTGGTGCTGCAGCGCCTGGAACGAGCCGATGGCGACGCCGAACTGCTTGCGCGTCTTCAGGTATTCCACCGTCAGCTCGTGCAGCGCCTCCATCAGGCCCACCGTCTCGGCGCACACGGAGGCGATGGCACCTTCCGTCACGCGCTCGACGATGGCCAGCCCCTCGCCCTCCGGGCCCAGCATCGCGTCGGCGGGGATGAACACGTCGGAGAGGATCACGTCCGCCGCGCGCCCGCCGTCCTGGGTGGGATAGGCGATGAGGCTGACGCCCGCCGCATCCACCGGCACAAGGAACAGGGTGATGCCGGCCGCATCGCGCCGGTCGCCGGCGGTGCGGGCGCTGACCACGAGGGTCGCGGCGGCATCGGCGTTCTGCACCACGCTCTTGCGGCCGTCGAGGCGGAAGCCGCCGTCCACGGCGCGGGCGGCGGTGGCGACGTCATTCAGGTCGTAGCGCGCCTGCACCTCGGAATGGGCGAAGGCGAGGCCGGCGGTGCCGTCCATCAGGCCGGGCAGCAGCGCGGCGCGCTGGGCCGGGCTGCCGGCGAGGCGTACGGCGCTGCCGCCGAGGATGACGCTGGCGAGGTAGGGCTCGGGCGCCAGCGCGCGGCCGAGGGCCTCCATCACCACCAGCGTTTCCACCGGGCCGCCGCCGAAGCCGCCATCTTCTTCCGCGAACGGCAGGCCGAGCAGGCCCAGCTCCGCCAGCTCCACCCACCGCGCCTTCGGAAAGCCGAGCGGCTCGGCGCGGGCCGAGGCCAGCTGCTCGATGCCGGGATAGGTGTCGGCCGCCCAGCGCCGGACGGTATCCTTGAGGAGCGACTGCTCGTCGGTCAGGTCGAAATCCATGGAGCCCTCCTCACAGGCCGAGGATCGCCTTGGCGATCACATTGTGCTGGATCTCATTGGATCCGCCGTAGATGGACACCTTGCGGTGGTTGAAATAGACCGGCGCCGCCGCGTCCGCCCAGGCGAACAGGGCCTCGGCATCATTGTCGCCGGCGCCGTCGCGCAGGGCGGGCAGGGCCTGCGGGCCGGCCAGCTCCAGCAGCAGCTCGGTGGTGGCCTGCTGCAGCTCGGAGCCCTTGATCTTCAGGATGGAGGAGGCGGGATCGGGCTTGGTGGGATCGCGCGTCGCCTGCGCCGCCACCACGCGCATCTGGGTGATCTCCAGCGCCTTCAGCTCGATCTCCACGCTCGCGAGGCGGGAGCGGAAATCGATGTCGTCCCACATGGTGCCGGCGCCGGCCGGGGTGGTGCGGGCGAGGCGCTTGATGCGGGCGATGCGCTCCTTCGACATGCCGATGCGGGCGATGCCGGTGCGCTCGTTGGCGAGCAGGAACTTGGCATAGTCCCAGCCCTTGTTCTCCTCGCCAACCAGATTCTCCACCGGCACCTTCACGGCGTCGAGGAACACCTCGTTCACCTCGTGCCGGCCGTCGATGGTGATGATGGGCCGCACGGTGACGCCGGGGCTCTTCATGTCGATGAGGATGAAGGAGATGCCAGCCTGCTTCTTGGCGTTGGGGTCGGTGCGGGCGAGGCAGAACATCCAGTCGGCATACTGGCCGAGCGTGGTCCAGGTCTTCTGGCCGTCGATGATGTAATGGTCGCCCTCGCGCACCGCGCGGGTCTTCAGCGAGGCGAGGTCCGAGCCGGCGCCGGGCTCGGAGAAGCCTTGGCACCACCAGTCCTCCAGGCTCTTGATGCGCGGCAGGAAGCGGCGCTTCTGCTCCTCGCTGCCGAACGTGGCGATCACCGGGCCCACCATGAAGCAGTTGAACTGCAGCGGCAGCGGCACCGCCGCCTGCATCAGCTCTTCCATGAAGATGTAGCGCTGAACCGCGCTCCACGGCTGGCCGCCATGCTCCACCGGCCAGTGGGGCACGGCCCAGCCCTTGTCGTTCAGGATGCGCTGGGAGGTCACGTAGTCCTCGCGCGCCAGCTTGCGGCCCTCCGACACCTTGGTGCGGATCTCGGCCGGGATGGCGGTGCGGAAGAAGGTGCGGACCTCCTCGCGGAAGGCGATTTCTTCGGGGGTGAAGCGCAGGTCCATGGATCAGGCCTCCGGATTGATTTCGATGAGGCCCGCGGCACCCATGCCGCCGGCGATGCACATCGTGACGACCGCATAGCGCACGCCGCGCCGGCGCCCCTCCAGCACCGCGTGGCCGACGAGGCGCGCCCCGCTCATGCCGAACGGATGGCCCACCGAGATGGCGCCGCCGTTGACGTTGCAGATCTCCGGGTCGATGCCCAGCGTGTCGCGGCAATAGAGCGACTGGGAGGCGAACGCCTCGTTCAGCTCCCACAGGCCGATGTCGGACACCTTCAGCCCGTTGCGCTCCAGAAGGCGCGGCACGGCGAAGACCGGGCCGATGCCCATCTCGTCCGGCTCGCAGCCGGCGGTGGCATAGCCGCGGAAGATGCCGAGCACCTGCGCCCCCCGCCGCGCCGCCTCGGTGGACGACATGAGCACGCTCGCGGAGGCGCCGTCCGAGAGCTGCGAGGCATTGCCGGCAGTGACGAACTCGTCCTCGCCGCGCACCGGCTTCAGCTTGGCGAGGCCCTCCAGCGTGGTGTCGGCGCGGTTGCCCTCGTCGCGGGAAAGGGTGACGCTCTCGCGCCGGGTCTCGCCGGTCTCCTTGTCGGTCACCGCCTTCTCGACGGTGATGGGCACGATCTCGGTGTCGAACAGGCCGGCCTGCTGGGCCCGGGCGGTGCGCTGCTGGCTCTCGAGGGAGAAGGCGTCCTGCGCCGCGCGGGTGATGCCGTAGCGCCGGGCGACGTTGTCGCCGGTCTCGATCATGGTGACGTAGATGTCCGGCTTGTGCGCCATCAGCCAGTCGTTGCGGAACAGCTCGCGGTTCACCGGCTGCACCAGCGAGATGGATTCCACGCCGCCGGCCACCGCCACCGGCACGCCGTCGAACGCGATGCGCCGCGCCGCATGGGCCACCGCCTCCAGCCCCGAGGCGCAGAAGCGGCTGACCGTGACGCCGGTCGCGGTCACCGGAATGCCGGCCACCAGCGCCCCGTGGCGGGCGACGTTGCCGCCGGTGGCGCCTTCCGGATAGCCGCAGCCCATCACGACCTCCTCCACCTCGGCGGGGTCCACCTTGCCGCGGGCAAGGGCGTGGCGGATGGCGTGGGCGGCCATGTCGGCGCCCTTGGTGATGTTGAGCGCGCCGCGCTGCGCCTTGCCGATGGGCGTGCGCGCGGTGGAGACGATGACGGCATCAGCCATTGGGCTTCCTCGTTCTGGTCTTCAGTGTGTTTCGGGGGCTTCGCCGGCGGCCGCGGCCACTTCCGCCATCAGCACCTTGGGCAGGAGCTTGCCGACGGGGCTGCGCGGCAGCTCGGCGCGGAATTCCAGCGCGCGGGGCATCTCGTGGCGGCCGAGCCGGTCGGCGAGGAAGTCGGTGAGCGCGTCGAGGGTGAAGGGCTCGGCCCCGGCCTTCAGCTTCACGTAGGCCTTGGCGGACTGGCCGCGATAGGCATCGGGCACGCCGATGACGATCACTTCCTCCACCGCCGGATGCTCGTAGATCGCGCTCTCCACCGCCGCCGGATAGACGTTGAAGCCCGACGAGATGATCATGTTCTTGCGGCGGTCGACGATCTCGAACAGGCCGCTCTCGTCCATGCGCCCCATGTCGCCGGTGAGGAACCAGCCGTCGTGGAAGGCGGCGGCGGTGGCCGCCTCGTCGCCGAGATAGCCCTTGAACACGTTGGGCCCGCGAATGGCGATCTCGCCCACCTCGCCGGGGGGCAGCGCCTCGCCCGGCGCGTCCATGGCGACGATCCGCAGGGCAAGGCCGGGCAAGGGAATGCCGATGAGGCCGAGCCGGCGCGGCACCCGAAAGGGCACCCGCGAGCCGGCTGGGCCGGTCTCCGTCATGCCCCAGCCGTTGTTGAGCTGGGTGCCGATGATGGCCTCGATGCGCGCCTGCACCTCGAACGGCAGCGGCGCGCCGCCGGAGACGCAGGACTTCAGCGGGGAGAAGTCCACCGCCTCCACGCCCGGCCGGTTGAGCAGCGCCACCCACATGGTGGGCACGCCGGAGAACTGGCTGGCCTTCAGCTCGCTCACGTCACGGATCAGCCGCTCCACGTCGAACCGCTGGCGCAAAAGGATCTCGTTGCCGTCGCGCAGGTGGCGCAGCAGCACGGTGGTGAGCGCATAGATGTGGAACAGCGGCAGCACCGCCACCACCTTCTCGGTGCCGGCCACCAGCGGGCGGCCGCCGTCGCGCCACAGGCGATACATGCTCACCGCCGAGGTGAGGTTGCCGTGGCTGAGCATGGCGGCCTTGGGCAGGCCGGTGGTTCCGCCGGTGAACTGCAGCACCGCGATATCGTCCGCCGAGGGCAGTGGCGCGTGGAGCGGAGCATCGCTGAACAGGCGGGCGAGGGGGCGCACGCCCGGCCGCGCGGGCAGGGGCAGCGGCGCGGTCTCGCCGGCGCCCCACATGACGTCGTCGCCCACCAGCACCTCGTCCACCACGCCGGTGTCCAGCATCTCCAGCGCGCCCGGCAGGAAGCCGGGCAGGTTGGTGGTGATGATGCGGCGCGCGCCGGTGGCCTTCAGCTTGTGGATGATCTCGCGCCGGGCATCGAGCGCGCTGATGTGCACCACCCGCGCCCCGAGCCGTGCCAGCGCGAAGAAGGTGATGGGGTGCCAAGGCGTGTTGGGCAGCAGCAGGGCGATGTTGTCGCCGCGCCGCACCCCGTCCTGCGCCAGCCCGCTGGCGAGGCGCTCCACGAGGCGGCCGAGCGCGGCGTAGCTGATCTTCGCGTCGCGGAAATCGAACGCGGGCCGTTCTGCTCCGGCTGCTACACCGGCGGCGAGCAGGTCCGGCAGGGTGGTGATCTCCAGCGGCGCGGACCAGTCGCACACGTCCGGAAAATGCGCCTGCCAGGGCGGCGCCTCGCCACCCGGCGCGTGAGACGGCGCAGGGGAGTGGCCTTGCGCCATCACGCCGCCTCCGCCGCCGCGAACGTGCCGGGCCCGGCCGCGAGGCGCCTCAGCAGCGCCGCCGGCTTCAGGCTGTCGTCACCGGTCTCGGTGGCCATCTCCTCGAGGCCGGCGACGATGCGGGCAAGGCCCACGCCCTCGGCCCAGTGCATGGGCCCGCCGGTGAAGGACGGCCAGTTGTAGCCGTTGAGCCAGATGACATCGATGTCGCCGGAACGGGCGGCGATGCCCTCCTCCAGGATCTTCGCGCCCTCGTTGACCATCGGGTAGAACAGGCGCGCCTGGATCTCCTCGATGGTGAAGCTGCGGCGGGCGATGCCGCGCTCGGCGGAGAGCGCGGCGATCAGCGCCTCCGTCTCTGGATCGCGGGTGCCCGCGCGGGCACCCTCGGGATAGAGATAGAAGCCGCGCCCGGTCTTCTGGCCGAACCGGCCCTGCTCGGCCAGCGCATCCGCCACCGGGGCCTTCACCGCCTTGTCGCCGGCCGCCTTGCGGGCGCGCCAGCCGATGTCGATGCCGGCGAGGTCCGCCATGGCGAACGGGCCCATGCGGAAGCCGAAGTCGGTCACCGCCGCATCCACCTCGTGGGGCAGGGCGCCGGCGAGGAGCAGGCGCTCGGCCGCCTCGGTGCGGCGCGCCAGAATGCGGTTGCCGACGAAGCCGTAGCACACGCCCACCACCACCGGCAGCTTGCCGAGCTTGCGGCCGAGATCGAGGCCGGTCACCAGCACGTCGGGCGCCGTCTGTTCCCCGCGCACCACTTCCAGCAGGCGCATCACGTTGGCGGGGCTGAAGAAATGCAGGCCCACCACATCCTGCGGCCGGCTGGTGGTGGCGGCGATGGCGTCCACGTCGAGGTAGGAGGTGTTGGTGGCGAGGATGGTGCCGGGCTTCGTCACCCGATCGAGGGTGCCGAAGATCTCTGCCTTGACGCCCATGTCCTCGAACGCGGCCTCCACCACGATGTCGGCATCAGCCGCCGCCTCGAGGCCCACCTTGGGAGTGATGAGCGCCATGCGCGCGTCCATCGCCTCCTGCGAGAGCGAGCCGCGCTTCACCGAGGTGGCGTAATTGGCGCGGATGCGCTCCATGCCCACGTCGAGCGCCTCGGCCTTCACCTCGATGAGCGTCACCGGGATGCCGGCCTGGGCGAAGCACATGGCGATGCCGCCGCCCATGGTGCCGGCGCCGACGACCGCCGCAGAGGCGATGGGCCGGGCCTTCACCTCCTTGCCGATGCCGGGGGTGCGCGCGGCCTCCCGCTCGGCGAAGAAGACGTGGCGCAGGGCCTTGGAGCTCGGGTCCGCCACCAGCGCCTTGAAATGCGCCCGCTCGGCGGCGAGGCCCTCGGCGAACGGCCGCTCGAACACGCCGCGCACGGCATCGATCAGCGCCGGCACGTTGGGGATGCGGGCGGAACGCTTCCGTGCGTCGGTGGCGGCGGCCTCGAAGACAGCACGGTCATCGCTGGTGAGTTTGTCGGCACGCTCGCTTGCCCGGGGCCAGGTGCCGGCGGCGGCGAGGCCGAGCGCGCGATCGATGGCGGCGGCCAGGAGGTCGCCGTCCGAGATGGCGTCGGCAAGGCCGAGGGCGAGCGCCTTCTGCGCCGTCACCGGATCGCCCGAAAGCATCATGCCGAAGGCCGGTGTGGCGCCGATGAGGCGCGGCAGCCGCTGGGTGCCGCCGGCGCCGGGAATGATGCCGAGCTTGATCTCGGGCAGGCCCAGCCGCGCGCCGGGCGCCACCACCCGGGCATGGCAGGCGAGGGCGAGCTCCAGCCCGCCGCCGAGCGCCATGCCGTTGACGGCGGCGACCACCGGCTTCGGGCAGTCCTCGATGGCGGCCAGCATGTCCGGCAGGGCAGGGGGAACGGGGGGCTTGCCGAACTCGGAGATGTCGGCGCCGGCCACGAACACTTTGCCGGCGGCAGCCAGCACGACGGCCTTGACGGCCGGATCGGCGGCGGCGGCCGCGATGCCCTCGGCGATGGCGCCCCGGACCGCCGCGCCGAGCGCATTGACCGGCGGATTGTCGATGACGAGCACGGCGACGCCGTTCGAGACCTCGGTGCGGACCGGAGCCATGTTGTCTCCCTTGTGTTCTGCTATGCAGAATTGCCGTCTGCAATTTTCTGAAGACGTGCCTTGCAGAGCAGATCTTGTCAAGCAGACAGTTCGAATCGTCAGCGGCGCCAGATAAGCGTCTTGGATAGCTTGTTCCATTATGCAGAACTGATGACTGCACAATTGACACGTGGCGGCGGTGCGTGGCATTCATCCTCCAGCCCCGGGCGCCGGTCGCGTGGCGGGGTCAGAACGCGGAGAGGCTGCGCAGAAGGGGAGGTCTTTGCCGTCCGCACCGAGTCCGCGGCGGCGGCCGCTACACCTCCCGCACATGCCCTCTCCGCCGGATCACCGCAGCAGCGGTCACGTGGCGGACGGCTTGTGCCGCTCCGGTCGCGGATACGTCTGCGCCCGCCGGGCAGCCACGCCGAGAGATCGGCCGCCCCGGCGTCAGAAACGCTCAGGGAGGACATACATGGTCGGCAGGACAATCGTGTCGGCGGCGCTGGTGTTCAGCCTCACCGTGGCGGCAACCGCCACCGAGGCCCAGGACGCGCCGAAGACCTTCACCATTGGCGCGCACATGCCGCTCACCGGCTCGCTTGCTCGCTCCGGCCAAGCCTTCACCGAAGGCATGCAGGTGGCGGTGAAGATGTGCAACGCCGCCTCGCCCAAGTTCCAGGTGAAGGTGGACCTCATCGACGACGAGAGCACTCCGGCCAAGGCGGTCTCGGCGGTGGAGAAGCTGTCGTCCGACGGCGCGGTGGCGCTGATCGGCGGCTACGGCTCCAACATCATCGGCCCGGCGTCCGACGCCTCCGACAAGCTCGGCAAGGTCTACATCACCGCCGGCGCCGTCTCCGACGAGCTGACCAAGCGCGGGCTGAAGACCTTCTTCCGCATCAACAACAATGCCGGCTACGAGCGCGGCATCGCCACCCTCATCGGCGACCTGAAGCCCGCGAAGGTGTCCATCGTCGCCTCCACCAAGGAGGCGCCCGCGCTGCTCGCCGAGGGGCTGGAGAAGGACCTCGCCGCCAAGGGCATCGCCGTGACGGTGCACAAGTTCGATCCGGCGATCACGGATTTCAAGCCGATCATCAACAAGATCAAGCTGCAGGACAAGCCGGACATCATCATGATGTCGGCCTACGAGAACGACTACGTGGGCATCATCCGCGCCGCCAAGGTGCTGAAGCCCAACGTGAAGCTGATCGTCGGCACCTGGTCCCTCGCCACTCCGAAGATGTACACCGAGTTCCCCGACCTGATGAACAACGTGGTCGGCACCTCCTTCCTGCCGTTCCCGGTGGAAGTGAAGGACGAGGAGGGGCGCAAGTTCTCGGAGATCTACAAGCAGTCGTACAATAAAGAGATCGAGTATCTCTCCACCCTGAGCTTCGTGGAGACCATGGCGCTGTGCGAGGCCATCGTCCGCGCCGCCGAGGCGGGCACGCTGGACAAGGGCGGGCTTGCCGCCGAGATGCGCAAGACCGACCGCAACAGCCTGCTCGGCCGCATCCAGTTCGACGAGACCGGCGACAACCCCAACTTCGCGCTCTCCATGGGCCAGCACCGCGACGGCAAGATCGTGCTGGTGTCGCCGAAGTCGGCCGCCACGGGCGAGATCGCCTATCCCGCCCTGCCGTGGTGAGGCGAGGCTGACATCGCGGCCCGCCGGCACCGGCGCCGGCGGGCCGCATCCTGCCGGTGCCCCGACCCCGGCCTGCTCCTCACCGCCGCTCTGTACCGCCCGCCTTGCCCCATCCGAGGTGACATGACCGAACTCATCCTGCAGGCGCTGTTCTCCGGCGTGCTCATCGGCAGCGTCTATGCGCTGGTGGCCCTCGGCCTCGCCCTCGCCTTCGGCGCCATGCGCATCATCAACCTCGCCCATGGCGAGCTGGTGCTGCTCGCCGCCTACATGGCCTATCTGGTGGAATCGCGGACAGGGCTCGATCCCTATTTCGCCATCCCGCTCGCGCTGGTGGTGGTGGCGGCGGCGAGCTTCGTGCTGTTCCTGCTGGTGGACCGCATCAAGGACCACCGCGAGCTGAACTCGCTCATCCTCACCTTCGCCATCGGCATCATCCTCACCAACGCCATCCTGCTGGTGTTCGCCAGCGACGTGCGCACCACCGCCTCGCCCTTCCTGCAGGATGCGGTGTCGCTGGGCGACCTGTTCGCCATGCGCAGCGAGATCATCGCCTTCGTGCTCTCGCTGGTGCTGATGGGCGCGCTGTGGTGGTGGCTGAAGTCCAGCTGGTACGGCCGCGCGGTGCGCGCCGTCTCCTCCAATCGCGGCGCCGCCAAGCTGATGGGCATCAACCCCACCCGCATCGAGACCGTGTCCTTCCTGGTGGCGGGCGCGCTCGCCTCGTTCGCCGGCGTCGCGCTCTACACCATGAGCGTGGTGCAGCCGGCCACCGGGCACGCGCTGACGGTGAAGGCCTTCATCATCACCGTGCTGGCGGGCGTCGGCTCCATCCCCGGCGTGTTCCTGGGCGCGGTGCTGCTCGGCGTCACCGAGGCGCTGACCGTGACGCTCGCCTCGTCCGCCCTGCAGGAGCTCGCCGGAATGGTGCTGTTCCTGCTCGTCCTGTTCCTGATGCCGAACGGCCTGTTCGGCGCGCGCGCCCGTCGCGGCTGAAAGGCGAAGCCATGCCGGTCACTTCCAACGCATCCGCGCAGGCCGCGCCCGCAGCCGCATCGCAGCGGGGGCGCGGCGCGCTCATCGGCGCGGGCCTCCTCGCGCTGGCGCTGCTGCCGCTGGTGGCGGGCGCCAGCCCCTACATGCTGGGCCTGCTGATCTCGGCGCTGATTCTCGCCGGCCTTGCCCTGTCGTGGGCGCTGCTGGGCAATCTCGGCGGCATGGTCTCGTTCGGCCACGCCGCCTTCTTCGGGGTGGGCGCCTATGGCTCGGCGCTGCTGGCCGGCAAGCTCGGCGTGCCGGTGCTGCTCGCCATCCCGCTGGGCGGGCTGATCGCCACGGTGTTCTCGCTGGCCATGCTGCCGGCGCTGCGGCTCTCCGGGCCGTACTTCGCCCTCGCCATCCTCGCCTATGCGCAGATTTTCCGCATCCTCGCCACCGAGCTCGACTGGCTCACCGGCGGCGCGGCCGGCCTGCAGCGCTATCCCGGCCTGCCGACGGTGCTCGGCTTCAACCTCGCGGACCGGGCCGGCAGCTACGTGCTGGTGCTCGCCTGCGTGGTGGTGTTCGCGCTGGTCTACATGGCGCTCAGGCGCAGCCATGTGGGCACCGCCTTGCGCGCCATCGCCGACAGCGAGGACGCCACCCGCGTGGTGGGCGTCAACGCCACGGTGCTGAAGACCTGGATGCTGCTGCTTTCCGCCTTCATCGCCGGGGTGTTCGGCGCGCTGAACGCCCACATCATCGGCTTCCTGGAGCCGGACTATGCCTTCTCCGGCATCTGGAGCGTCATGCCCATCATCGCCGCGGTGTTCGGCGGCTATCGCAGCGTGCTGGGGCCCATCTTCGGCGCGGTGGTGATCTATCTGTTCGACCAGGTGATCGCGAAAAGCCTCATTCCGGTGGGCCACCAGATCCTGCTCGGCATCGTGCTCGCCATCATGGTGCTGCTGGCGCCCAACGGGCTGTCCGGCCTCGTCGCCCGCTTCCTGCCGCGCCTCGCCGGCCGCGGCCTCTCGAACGCGGAGAAGGGCCATGCTTGAGCTCGACGCCGTCACCGTCCGCTTCGGCGGCCTCACCGCCCTGTCCGGCATCTCGTTCCGCATCGCGCAAGGCGAGATCCTCGGCCTCGTGGGGCCGAACGGGGCGGGCAAGACCACCCTGTTCAACTCCATCTCCGGCCTCGTGAAGGCGCGCGGGCGGATCAGCTTCAACGGGCGGGAAGTCACCTCCCTGCCGCTGCACAAAAGGGCGCGGGCGGGCATCGGGCGCACCTTCCAGATCCCCCAGCCCATGCACCATCTGACCGTGCGCGAGAATCTCGCGGTGGCGCAGGTGTTCGGCGCCGGGCGGTACGACGAGAAGCGGATCGACGAGATCCTCGCGGTGATGGAGCTGTCCCACAAGGCCGATGCCGACGCCGCCACCGCTTTGGCTCTGCAGGAGCTGAAACGGCTGGAGATCGCCAAGGCGCTCGCCACCGAGCCGAAGCTGCTGCTGCTGGACGAGGTGCTGGCCGGCCTCGAGAGCAACGCGAAGCGCTCCTTCATGCTGAAGCTGAAGGAACTGCACGCGCTGTTCGGCCTCACCATCGTCATCGTCGAGCACGACATCGAGACCATCTCGGGCCTGTGCACGCGGGCGGTGGTGCTCAACTTCGGCCAGCTCATCGCCGATGGCACGCCGGCCGAGGTGTTCAACAATCCGGCCGTGGTGGAGAGCTACACGGGGACCGCCCATGCTTGAGACGCGCAACCTCTCCTCCGGCTACGGCGCCATCACCGTGCTGTGGGACGTGAACCTCACGTTCCGCGCTGGCGCGCTCACCGCCATCGTCGGCCCCAACGGCGCCGGCAAGACCACGCTGCTGCGCACCCTCACCGGGCTTCTGCCCTTTAGCGGCGAGATCCTGATGGATGGCGCGCCGCTGAAGGGCAAGACGTGGGACCTCGCGGTCCAGGGGCTGGTGATGGTGCCGGAAGGGCGCCTCGTGTTCCGCGACATGTCGGTGGAGGAGAACCTCTGCCTCGGCGCCTATCCCGAGCGCTGCCGGGGCGATCTTTCCGCCAACCTGGAGCGCATGTACGCCTTCTTCCCGCGCCTGAAGGAGCGCCGGCACCAGCTCGCCGGCTCGCTCTCCGGCGGCGAGGCGCAGATGGTGGCCATGGGCCGCGGGCTGATGGCCAAGCCGCGCATCCTGCTCATCGACGAGCCGTCGCTGGGCCTCGCCCCGGTGATCGTCAACGAGGTGTTCGACATCATCCGCCGGCTGAAGGGCGAGGGCACCACCATCGTCCTGATCGAGCAGAACACCCGCGTCGCCCTCTCGGTGGCGGACGACGTGCACCTCATGCGCTCGGGCAAGGTGATCCTGTCCGAGAAGGCGGAAGGGCTCGATCTCGACCGGCTGCATGATCTCTATTTCGCCCGCGAGGGCGCGAAGGAAGGGGCCGGCCGATGATCGCGCCGTCAGATCGTCTTCCGCCGGCGTTCCGCGGCACGCTCGCGCTGCCGGTGATCGCCTCGCCCATGTTCATCCTGTCAGGACCGGAGTTGGTCATCGCCGAATGCCTCGCCGGCGTGGTCGGCGCCTTTCCCGCGCTGAATGCCCGCGCGCCGGACACGCTGGATGGATGGCTCACCCGCATCAAGGCCGAGCTCGCCGCGGCGCGCGCCGCCGACCCCACCCGGCGCATCGCCCCGTTCGCGGTGAACCAGATCGTCCACGCCTCCAACGACCGGCTGGAGCGCGACATGGAGACCTGCGTCGCCCATGAGGTGCCGCTCATCATCACCTCCCTGCGCGCGCCCGGCGACGTGGTGCGGCAGGCCCATTCCTATGGCGGCGTGGTGTTCCACGACGTCACCACGGTGCGCCACGCGGAAAAGGCGCTGGAGGCGGGGGTGGATGGCCTCATCCTGGTGTGCGCGGGGGCCGGCGGCCATGCCGGCACGCTGAGCCCGTTCGCGCTGCTGGGCGAGGTGCGCCGCTTCTACGACGGGCCGGTGGCGCTCGCCGGCGCCATCACCACCGGGGAGGCGATCCTCGCCGCGCAGGCGCTGGGGGCGGACTTCGCCTACATGGGCACGCGCTTCATCGCCACGGTGGAATCCCGCGCGGTGCCGCCCTACAAGGAGATGATCGCCGACGCGCAGGCGGCCGACATCCTCTATTCGCCCTTCTTCACCGGCGTGCCGGGCAATTACCTGAAGCCCTCCGTGGTCGCCTCGGGCCTCGACCCGGACAACCTGCCCCACGCCGACAAGACCGCCATGAGCTTCAGCTCCGGCAAGGTAAAGGCGTGGCGCGACGTGTGGGGCGCGGGGCAGGGGGTGGGCACCATCGCCGATGCGCCGCTGGTGGCCGAGGTGGTCGCCGGCCTCGCCCGCGAATATGCCGACGCCCTCGCCCGCCTCGCCGTTGATGCGGCGGGCTTTACCGCCTGAATGCCGACACCGTACCGCCCCCCGCCCCGGGGAGCGCCAGAAGGATCAGGAGCCGCCGCCATGACGCAGAGCCTCATCGTCACCGATCCGCACCCCGGCGTGCGCCTTCTCACCATGTCCCGGCCCGAGCGCCGCAACGCGCTGGACCGCGCCACCTACAAGGCGCTGGGTGATGCCTTCGCCGCCGCCGGTGAGGCTGAGTCGGTGCGCGTGGTGGTGCTGACCGGCGCCGGCAACTGCTTCACCGCCGGCAACGACCTCGCCGATTTCCAGGACACCTCCAACGCGGGCGAGCCGAGCGCCGGCCTCACCTTCCTCAACGCCCTCAGCGCCTTTCTCAAGCCGGCGGTGGCGGCGGTGGAGGGGTTCGCGGTGGGCATCGGCACCACCATGCTGCTGCATTTCGATCTCGCCTATGCCGGCGCCGGAGCCCGCTTCCGCCTACCGTTCGTCAATCTGGGCCTGTGCCCGGAGGGGGCTTCGAGCTACCTGCTGCCCCGCATCGCCGGATCGAAGCGCGCGAGCGAGCTACTGCTGCTCGGCGAGGTGTTCGGCGCCGAGGTGGCGGCGGAGGCCGGCATCGTCAATGCCGTGACGGCGGAAAGTGGTGCGCTCGGCCTCGCGCTCGAGAAGGCGCAGGCGCTGGCGGCGCTACCGCCGCGCTCGCTCGCCACCACCAAGCGCCTCCTGCGCGCGGCCACCGCAGGCCCGGTGGCGGATGCGCTGGCGCTGGAGGCCGAGCACTTCCACACCCTGCGGCTGGAGCCGGCCGCGCAGGTGGCGTTCGCCGCTTTCTTCAGAAAGTAGGGCCAGCGACGCGTCCGGCCGCGAATCCCCGATAATGGCGTTGGTCCGGGCCTCTCGCCGCAGTGTCCGGATGCCATCGAGAGCAGCACCATGCGACAGACCGAAAACGCCGCCCAAGATCTCGACGCCGATGGCGACGGCAAGGACGACCGCCACTTCGTGACGGCTCTCGCGCGCGGGCTGGAGGTGCTGGCCTGCTTCAAGCGCGGCGAGACCTTCCTCGCCAACCACGAGATCACCGAGCGCTGCAAGCTGCCCCGCTCCACCGTCTCGCGGCTCACCTACACCCTCACCAAGCTCGGCTACCTCCATTACGTGGAGGAGGTGGGCAAGTATCGCCTCGGCACCCAGCTGATGGCGCTGAGCACGGTGGCGCTGGGCGGTCTCGACGTCCGCCAGATCGCGCGGCCCGCCATGCGCGAGCTGGCGAACTTCTCCAACGGAACGGTGGGCCTCGCGGTGCGCGACCGTCTCTCCATGCGCTACGTGGAGTGCATGCGCGGGCCAGCGGCCATCTCGCTCAACATCGAGGTGGGGGTGCGCATGTCCATGGTGCGCTCGTCCATCGGCCGTGCCTTCATCGCCGCCCTGACGCCGGCCGAGCGCGCGCCCCTGTTCGAGGAGCTGCGCATGCTCGATCCGCTCGCCTGGCCCAAGGTGCGGGAGACTCTCGAGAAGGCGATCGAGGATCACGCCACGCTCGGCTGCTGCTGCTCGTTCGGCGAGTGGCAGGAGAGCGTCAGCGCCATCGCCGTCGGCTTCCGGCCGGGGCGCGGCCTGCCGCCCATGGCCATCAATTGTGGCGCCCCCACCGTCATCACCGCCCCCCAGTTCCTGCTCGACGAGGTGCGCCCGCGGCTCGTGGAAATGGTGCGCGGGCTCGATGGGGTGATGGGGGCCTGACCGCGTGCCAACTGGAGCTTGCGTCGATGAGTGAAACCAATCCCGCCGCCCATGGGCTGGCCGACGATCTGCCGCTCGCCGGCGTGCGCGTGCTCGACCTGTCGCGCATCCTTGCCGGGCCTTGGTGCGCACAGGTGCTGGGGGATCTCGGGGCGGAGGTGGTGAAGGTGGAGCACCCCGAGCGCGGCGACGACACCCGCGACTGGGGCCTGCGAACCGGCGCCACCAACACCTCCTATTTCGACGCTGTGAACCGCAACAAGACGTCGGTCGGCATCGACCTCTCGACGCCGGAGGGCCTCGCCCGGGTCAAGGCCATGGCGCGCGAGAGTGACGTGCTGGTCGAGAACTTCAAGACCGGCGGCGCCGACCGCCTCGGCCTCGGCTACGAGGCGCTCAGCGCGGAGAATCCGGGCCTCATCTACTGCTCCATCACCGGCTACGGCTCCAGCGGGCCGGAGGCGACGCGCCCGGGATACGACCTGCTGGTGCAGGGCGAGGCCGGACTGATGGCGCTGAACGGGGAGGCCGGGCAGCCGCCGCTGAAGTTCGGGGTGGCGGCGGTGGACCTGTTCACCGGCCAGTATGCCGCGCAGGCGGTGCTTGCCGCGCTCTACCAGCGCACCCGCACCGGCAAGGGCCGGCAGGTGGAGCTAGCGCTGTTCGACTGCGGCCTCGCCATCACCTCCTATTACGGGCTGGAGGCGCTGGTGCAGGGCAAGGACCCGCCGCGCTACGGCAATGCCCATCCCTCCATCGTGCCTTACGGCGTGTTCGAGGCGGCGGATGGGCCACTCGTCATCACCGTGGGCAACAATGCCCAGTTCCGGCGGTTCTGCACGGCGGTGATCGGCCGGCCGGAGCTGGCGGAGGATCCGCGCTTCGCCACCAATCTCGAACGCTCGCGCAACCGGGCGGCGCTGCTGCCGCAGATCGGCTCCGAGCTGCTCCGTCACAGCCGAGGGGACCTGCTGGCGAAGCTGCGCGCGGAAGGCATTCCCGCCGGCGAGGTTCTCGGCCTTCACGAGGCTCTGACATCGGACCGGACGCGGTCCACCGGCATGGTGGTGCACGCCGCGGCCGATAGCGCGCTGAGGTCTATCCTGGCTCCTCCTTATCGCTTCGACGGACACCGCCTCCCGATTCGTACGATGCCGCCGTCGCTGGGGCACGATTGAATAGAAGCGAAACAGAAGGAGCTGCAATGCCACGCCACACCGCACCCGATAGTAAGCGGGCCATGAGCGTTTTGGAGAACCTTGGTGACGGCGTCTGGTGGGCGGGGTGCTTTGCCCGCGGTCCGTTCGACGGCGTTCATGGCGGCATAGTGACAACCGCGATGATGGCCGAGATGGAGAAGGCCGCGCCGGAAGGTTTGCGGCCCCTTGCGGTGCGCACGGACTTCCTTCGGCCAACCCCGTTGGGGAGCGTGCTTCAGGTAAGGGTGCAGCCGGTGCGGGTGGGCCGCCGCACCGCGTTATTCGATGCGCACCTGGAGGTCGACGGTGTGGTTACCGCACGCTGCACGATGACCTTCGCGGGAGAAACCCGGATTTCGACACTTGAAGCCGACTATGCCTCCGACCCAGCCCCACCTGATAGAGATCCACAGGACTTACCCCGTCGCAATGTTGGGGTGAGCCACGGCGAATCCTGGCTTCTGGACGTGCTGGATCCACGTTTGGCCGAAGACGGCGGCGTTTGGTTCCGGTGGACCATGCCGGTGATACCAATGGCATCCGCCTTCCTCGCGGCTATTGCTCCCGCCGATACCTTGCACGGCATGGCCCGTCCTGGCTTGCCGGGACCAGCACCAGTTGCGGGCTACCCCAACACCGACCTCGCCATCCACTTCACCCGTGAGCCGCGTGGGGAATGGATAGGAGTTCGTCCGGTGACGCGATGGCAAAAGACCGGTATTGGCATCGGCTTCGGCGACCTGGTTGATCTCGACGGTACGTTCGGGCATGCCGCCATGGGCGTTGTTCTGCTGCCGTTCTGACAGTGAGTTGGCCCCATTCGGCGGATAGATTCGCGGCTTTACTAAGCTTGATGGCCAGCGCGTCGGACCGGCTCTTCGGCGCTCGAATTAAACGTAAGCTCTGAAATCGCGATATACCCAAGCCCTCCAGGCTCGGAACATCACCGCCTCAACCTCACCGGCGAAAGGTGGGGAAGGGCTCCGCTTACGAGGCAAGGGAGTACGAAGAAAGGGGCGGCCGAACAGGCTGTGTGGAACGAGAGGAGGCTCCGGCAGTTGCCTGGGCCTTTTTTTGTTTCAGGCGCTTTCGGCCCGTCGGATGTCGATGAGGATGGCGCGAAGACTGCTGACGTTTGCCGCAAGCACGGCATCTCCTCGGCCACCTTCTACAAGTTCAAGGCGAGGTATGGCGGCATGGACGTGTCCGATGCCCGCCGGCTGAAGGCGCTCGAAGATGAGAACGCCTGCCTGAAGAAGCTGCTCGCCGAGCAGATGCTGGACAACGCCATCCTGAAGGATGTCGCCGCAAAAAATGGTGACGCCCGATGCGAGGCGTAAAGCCGTGGCCCACGCCTGTGCGGAGCACGGGGTGAGCCAGCGTCGGGCGTGCAAGGCCCTGAGCGTCGATCGCACCAGTATGCGCTATCGGAGCGTCCGTCCCGACGATGCAGGCTTGCGCGAGGCCATGAAGGTCGTGGCCGGCGAGCGCCGCCGGTTCGGCTACCGGCGGATTCACGTCATGCTGAGGCGCCAGGGCATCGTCATGAACCACAAGAAGCTGCGCCGGCTCTCCTGAACCGGAGGAGAAAAGGGTCTAAGGTCACGAGGACGAACGTCACGCCGATTTCAGGCGATCGCGCGCCACGCTGCGATGCCCGCGTTCTCTTGTTGAATCTCCCCCAATTCCCCCTTCTTTAATCATCCCCGTCCGGGAAGCCCCTGCGTCGCTCCCGGCCAGGGCGGGGATGATATGGCGGGTTCAGATCACAGTTTAGAAGGCCTGATGCGCGGCGTGCGCATGCTGCGTACTGCGCTCGGCCCGGTGATCTCCCGCCTTCTCGATGACCCAGCCGTCGTCGAGGTCATGCTCAACCCGGACGGATGCCTCTGGGTCGACCGCCTGTCCAACGGGCTCGGCGCCACCGGTGAGCGACTGGCCCCCGGTGACGGCGAGCGCATCATCCGCCTCGTCGCGCACCATATCGGCGCCGAGGTCCATGCCGGTGCCCCGCGGCTCTCCGCCGAGCTTCCTGGGACCGGTGAGCGCTTCGAAGGCCTGCTCCCGCCTGTCGTCGCAGCTCCGGCCTTCGCCATCCGCAAGCCCGCCGTTGCGGTCTTCACGCTCGACGATTATGTGGCCGCCGGCATCATGTCTGCGCCGCAGGCAGAGGCTCTCCGTCACGGTGTTGTCTCCCGTGCTAACATCCTTGTGGCCGGCGGCACCTCCACCGGCAAGACCACCCTCACCAATGCCCTCCTCGCCGAGGTGGCCAGGACCTCCGAGCGGGTCATCCTGATCGAGGACACGCGCGAGCTCCAGTGCGCCGCGGCCAATCTGGTGGCCATGCGCACCAAGGACGGCGTCGCTTCGCTCTCCGACCTCGTGCGCTCGTCGCTCCGTCTGAGACCCGACCGCATCCCCATCGGCGAGGTGCGCGGCGCGGAGGCCCTGGACCTCCTGAAGGCGTGGGGGACGGGTCACCCCGGCGGCATCGGCACCATCCACGCCGGTAGTGCCATAGGCACCCTGCGACGGCTGGAGCAGCTCATCCAGGAAGCCGTGGTCACCGTGCCGCGCGCTTTGATCGCCGAGACCATCGACCTCATCGCCGTGCTGTCCGGCCGAGGCGCGGCGCGCCGGCTCACGGAGCTCGCCCGCGTCGAAGGGCTCGGCCCCGACGGCGACTACCGGGTCTCTCCCGCTATCCCTCCTGCAGAAGAAGGAGCCTCCCCGTGACCTCGATGCTCGTTGTCCGCCATCGCCGCTTGCTGCGAACCGCCGCTGCAGCTCTCGCCTTCGCCTGCGCGGTGTCGGCTGCCCACGCCTCCGGCTCTTCCATGCCCTGGGAGACGCCCTTGCAGTCGATCCTGGACTCCATCCAGGGGCCGGTCGCCAAGATCATCGCGGTGATCATCATCATCTCGACCGGCCTCGCGCTGGCTTTCGGCGACACCTCGGGCGGGTTCCGGCGGCTGATCCAGATCGTGTTCGGCCTCTCCATCGCCTTCGCCGCTTCCAGCTTCTTCCTGTCCTTCTTCTCCTTCAGCGGCGGAGCGCTCGTCTGATGGCGGGCGATGTCGGCGAGGTGCCGGGCTTCTCCGTCCCGGTCCATCGGGCGCTCAGCGAGCCGATCCTGCTCGGCGGCGCGCCGCGGGCGATCGCGATCTTCAACGGCACCCTCGCCGGCGCCATCGGGCTGGGGCTGAGGCTCTGGCTCGTCGGCCTCGCCCTTTGGGCCGTCGGCCATCTCGCCGCCGTCTGGGCCGCCAAGCGCGATCCGCTCTTCGTCGACGTGGTGCGCCGGCATCTGCGCATCCCCTCCCATCTGTCGGTCTGAGTGGGGCGCACCATGATGAACCTCGCCGAGTATCGTCGACACGGGAGCCGGCTCGCGGACTATTTGCCGTGGGCGGCCCTCGTTGGCCCGGGCATCGTCATCAACAAGGACGGCAGCTTCCAGCGCACGGCGCGCTTCCGCGGGCCGGACCTCGATTCCGCGGTGCCTGCTGAGCTGGGGGCGGTGGCAGGTCGCCTCAACAGTGCCTTCCGTCGTCTCGGCTCCGGCTGGGCACTGTTCGTGGAAGCCCAGCGGCACGAGGCGGGCGCCTATCCCGAGAGCCTCTTCCCCGATCCCGCCTCCGCGCTGGTGGAGGCCGAGCGCAAGGCGGGCTTCGCCGAGGCCGGCAGCCATTTCGAATCCAGCTATTTCCTCACCTTCTGTTGGCTGCCCCCGGCGGAGGATGCCGCACGGGCGGAGAGCTGGCTCTATGAGGGGCGTGGGCGCGAGGGTGTCGATCCCCGCGAAGCATTGGATGGCTTCGTGGATCGGACAGACCGGGTGCTCCGGCTGGTCGAAGCCTTCATGCCGGAGTGCCGTTGGCTCGATGACGCCGAGACCCTGACCTATCTGCACGGCTGTGTCTCGACACGGCGCCAGCGGGTCCGTATCCCCGAGACGCCTATGTATGTCGACGCGCTCCTCGCCGACCAGCCGCTCACCGGCGGGCTGGAGCCTATGTTGGGCGCGGAGCACTTGCGTGTCCTCACCATCGTCGGCTTCCCGACGGCGACGACACCTGGGATCCTCGACGACCTCAACCGGCTGGCCTTCCCCTATCGGTGGTCGACCCGGGCCATCCTCCTCGATAAGACCGACGCGACCCGGCTGCTCACGAAAATCCGCAGGCAGTGGTTCGCCAAACGCAAGTCCATCGCCGCCATCCTCAAGGAGGTGATGACCAACGAAGCTTCGGTGCTGGTGGATTCGGATGCCGCCAACAAGGCGGAGGACGCCGACCTCGCCCTACAGGAGCTCGGCGCCGACCATGCCGGCATTGCCTATGTCACCGCCACGGTGACCGTCTGGGATGCTGATCCCCGCGTCGCCGACGAGAAGCTCCGGGCCGTGGAGAAGGTGATCCAGGGCCGGGACTTCACCGCCATGGTCGAGACCATCAACGTAGTGGACGCCTGGCTCGGCAGCCTGCCGGGGCATGTCTACGCCAATGTCCGCCAGCCCCCCGTCTCCACCCTCAACCTCGCGCACATGATCCCGCTCTCGGCCGTGTGGGCCGGAGACGAGCAGGACGGGCATTTTGCGGCACCCCCGCTGTTCTATGGCAAGACGGAGGGCTCCACCCCGTTCCGCTTCTCGCTCCATGTGGGAGACGTGGGCCATACGCTGGTAGTGGGACCGACCGGTGCCGGCAAGTCCGTGCTGCTGGCGCTCATGGCCCTGCAGTTCCGGCGCTATGCCGGATCCCAGGTGTTCGCCTTCGACTTCGGCGGCAGCATCCGAGCGGCGGCCCTCGCCATGGGTGGCGACTGGCACGATCTCGGTGGAAGCCTCGCGGAGGATAGCACCGCGCTCCAGCCGCTCGCCCGCGTCGATGAGCTTTCCGAGCGCAGCTGGGCGGCGGACTGGATCGCGGCGATCCTCACCCGGGAAGGCATCTCGATCACCCCGGAGGTGAAGGAACATATCTGGTCGGCGCTTTCGTCGCTCGCTTCCGCGCCCGTTGAAGAGCGCACGCTGACCGGCCTCGCCGTCCTTTTCCAGTCCAATGCGCTAAAGCAGGCCCTGCGGCCCTATTGCATCGGCGGCGCCCATGGCCGCCTGCTCGATGCCGAGGCGGAGCATCTGGGGCAGGCGTCCGTCCAGGCCTTCGAGACCGAGGGGCTGATCGGCACTAGCGCGGCGCCGGCGGTGCTCTCCTATCTCTTCCACCGCATCGAGGACCGGCTGGACGGATCGCCCACCCTCCTCATCATCGACGAGGGATGGCTGGCGCTCGATGATCCGGGCTTCACCGGGCAGCTCCGGGAATGGCTGAAGACCCTTCGTAAGAAGAACGCCAGCGTCGTCTTCGCCACCCAGTCCCTCTCGGATATCGACGGCTCCGCCATCGCCCCCGCCATCATAGAAAGCTGCCAGACGCGGCTACTGCTCCCCAACGAGCGGGCGGTGGAGCCCCAGATCACGGCCATCTACCGGCGCTTCGGCCTCAACGACCGGCAGATCGAGATCCTCGCCCGGGCAACACCCAAGCGGGACTATTACTGCCAGTCCCGGCGCGGCAACCGCCTGTTCGAGCTCGGCCTGTCGCAGGTGGCTCTGGCCCTGTGCGCCACTTCGTCCAAGACCGACCAGGCCGCGCTCTCGCAGATCTTTGCCGAGCAGGGGCGCGGCGGCTTCCTCGCCGCCTGGCTGCACCATCGCGGCCTCGGCTGGGCCGCCGACCTCATTCCCACCCTCGACAATCTGGAGACACGCCCATGATCCGCAGCTCATTGCGGGCGGTACTTCTGGCCGCGCCGCTCCTCGCGTACTCGCTGGCTCCGGCGGCCGCGCAATATGTGGTCTACGACCCTTCCAACTATGCCCAGAACCTCCTTCAGGCGGCTCGCGCCCTGCAGCAGGTCACCAACCAGATCACCTCGCTGCAAAACGAAGCGCAGATGCTGATCAACCAGGCCCGCAACCTCGCGAGCCTGCCATACTCCTCTCTCAGCGCGCTCCAGCAGTCGGCCCAGCGCACGCAGCAACTGCTCGGGCAGGCGCAGAAGATCGCCTATGACGTCGGTGCCATCGATCGGGCCTTCCAGGGTCAGTACGGCTCGGTCTCCCTGAGCGCCTCGGACGCCGTCCTCGTCACCCAAGCGAAGGGCCGCTGGGAGACCACGGTCGCCGGCCTCCAGGATGCGTTGCGGGTGCAAGCGGGTGTCGTCGGCAATCTCGACAGCAGCCGCACCCAGGCTTCGACGCTGGCGGGCCAAAGCCAGGCGGCAACCGGCGCGCTGCAAGCCATGCAGGCGGGCAACCAGCTCCAGGCGCTCCAGGCGCAGCAACTCTCCGACCTCACGGCGGTGGTCGCCGCCAATGGCCGGGCGCAGGCCCTGTCCGAAGCTGAACGGGCGACCGCGGTGTCGGAGGGGCAGGAGCGCTACCGGCGCTTCTCCACCCCGTCGAGCTACCAGCCGTCCGCCGTCACCATGTTTCGCGGGAACTGAGGGCGGGCCATGGATCAGAGCACCGTGCTCAGAACCCTTGTTGTCGCCGGGCTGGTCGGGTCGGTGATCGCGACCCTGGCAATGGCCTCCGGCCGGGAGACGGAGCCGGTCACTTCGATCCACGTCCCGGCTGGAAGCGTCTCCTCGGCCGACCTGAAGAGCTGCGCCACGCTTGAGCAGGCCGATCCCGTCGACCCGCGCTGCGCTGCCCTCTGGGAGGCGAACCGCCGCCGCTTCTTCGGCAAGCCCGCGGACGGAGCGGCACCATGAACGACGTCGGCGTCATCGACACCTTCCTCAACACCTTCACCAGCTACATCGATTCCGGCTTCGGCCTGATCAAGGGCGAGGTGACGGGTCTCTCCTCCATCCTGATCGCCCTCGACATCACGCTCGCCGGCCTGTTCTGGGCCTGGGGCGCGGACGAGGACGTGATGCGCCGGCTGGTGAGGAAGACCCTCGGCATCGGCTTCTTCGCCTGGATCATCGGCAACTTCAACGCGCTTTCGAAGATCGTGTTCGAGAGCTTTGCCGGGCTCGGCCTCAAGGCCGGCGGGTCGACCATCAGCACGGCGGAGTTCCTGCGGCCGGGGCGCCTCGCGGAAGTGGGGCTCACCGCCGGCCAGCCGCTGCTGGATGCCGCGAGCCAGCTCACCGGGCCGGTGGCGCTCTTCGTCAATGCCGTGCAGATCGCCGTGCTGCTGGTCTCATGGCTCCTGATCCTGATCGCCTTCTTCATCCTGGCGGTGCAGCTCTTCGTCACCCTCATCGAGTTCAAGCTGACGACGCTCGCCGGCTTCGTCCTCATCCCCTTCGCCTTCTTCGGCAAGACCGCCTTCCTCGCCGAGAAAGTGCTCGGCAACGTCGTCGCGTCAGGCGTGAAGGTGATGGTGCTCGCCGTCATCGTCGGTATCGGCTCGGGGCTGTTCTCTCAATTCACCACCTCCTATGGCGATGCCCAGCCGACCATCAGCCAGGCCCTGTCCGCCGTGCTGGCAGCGCTCGCGCTGCTTGGGCTCGGCATCTTCGGGCCAGGAATTGCCACGGGACTGATCACTGGCGCGCCGCAACTCGGGGCGGGCGCTGCAGTCGGGACCGGCCTTGCTGCGGGAGGTGTTGGGCTCGCGGGCGCCGGCGCCACTGGCCTCACGGTGCGAGGGGCAGGTGCTGCGCTCGCCGGAACAGCCGCTGCGGCTCGTGCTGGCGTGAGCCTCGCCGGAGGAGCCGCATCCGCGTACAGCGCGGGAGCTGCCGGTCAATCCGGGGTGTCTGGCGTCGCGGGTGGCCTTGGTGGTGTCGCGCGCGCTGGGGCAGCGGCGGCAGCCTCTCCGTTGCGCGGATCGGCCTCCGTCTCGTCGACCTCTGGAGCCAATTCCACCTCGCCGAGCACTCCGGCCTGTTCCGGTGATGTTCCCGAGTGGGCCCAACGCATGCGGCGCTCCCAGCAGGTCGCCCATGGCATCCAGACCGCAACCCATGCGGTGCGATCCGGCGACAGCCATGGCGGTGGCTCCTCCATCTCCCTCTCCGAAAGCGATCGCCCATGACGCCCTTCAAGCGACCGTCGGTCCGTTACGGCCGATCTCCCGAACCCGAGACGCCGTATCAGCGTGCAGCCCAGGTCTGGGATGACCGCATCGGCTCGGCCCGGGTCCAGGCCAAGAACTGGCGCCTCATGGCCTTCGGTTGCCTCGCACTCTCGGCCGGCCTCTCCGGGGCCCTGGCGTGGCAGGCCCTGAACGGCTCGGTGGTCCCATGGGTCGTCCAGGTGGACAAGCTTGGGCAGGCTCAGGCGGTGGCGCCCGCCACCTCGGACTATCGCCCTTCCGATCCCCAGATCGCCTTCCACCTCGCCCGCTTCATCGAGGAGGTGCGCAGCATCTCCGCCGATCCCGTCATCGTGCGGCAGAACTGGCTCAGGGCCTATGCCTATACGACGCAGGTCGGTGCGGTCGCCCTCAACGACTATGCCCGCGCCAACGATCCCTTCGCCCGGGTCGGCAAGCAACAGGTCGCGGTGGAGGTCTCGAGCGTGATCCGGGCCTCGCCGGACTCCTTCCGCATTGCCTGGATCGAGCGTCGCTACCAGGACGGCAGCCTCGCCGACACCGCCCGCTGGAGCGCCATCCTCACCGTCGTGGTGCAGGCGCCGCGGGATGCCGAGCGCCTCCGGGCCAATCCACTCGGGATCTACGTCAACGCCATCAACTGGTCTAAGGAGCTCGCACAATGACGCCGGCCATCCGCACATCCGGGAGGCCGGCATTCCGGGGCCTCTCGTCTCAGGTTCTCCGTGGGTCCGGCTTGCCGGTTCTGCTGATTTGCACATCGGCATTGGCGGGTTGCGCCACCTTCGAGAAGCCGCCCGAGATCGAATATGACGATGCTCCGCCCGCCGTCTTCAAGGCAGAGCCGCCGAGGCCGGTGCGCATCGTCGAGCTGCCGAAGCCTTTGCCGCTGCCGGGCCAGCTGAAGCCGGTGGGAAAGGATGGCAAGGCAGAACCGGAAGCGACCGATCCTGCAGCTCGTGTGAACCAGGCCAATGCCGCCGCCCGGGTCCAGCCGGTGCGCAATGGCTTCATCAATTCCATGCAGATCTATCCCTTCGTGGAGGGCGCGCTCTACCAGGTCTATGCCGCGCCCGGCCAAGTCACCGACATCGCGCTGCAGCCCGGAGAGCAGTTGGTGGGCACGGGGCCCGTGGCCGCCGGCGACACGGTGCGCTGGATCATCGGCGACACCGAGAGCGGAGCGGGAACGGCCAAGCAGGTCCACATCCTGGTGAAGCCCACGCGACCGGACCTCACCACCAATCTCGTCATCAACACCAATCTGCGCACCTATCACATGGAGCTGCGGTCCACCGAAAAGACCTACATGGCCTCGGTCTCCTGGCAGTACCCTCAGGACCAGCTCATCGCCCTGCGGCGCCAGAATGCCGAGGCCCAGGCGGTGCAACCCGTCGCCAACGGCATCGACCTCACGAAGGTCAATTTCCGCTACGAGGTGAGCGGCGATCGAGCACCGTGGCGGCCACTACGCGCCTTCGACGATGGCCAGCAGGTGTTCATCGAGTTTCCCCGGGGCATTGCTCAGGGCGAGATGCCCCCGCTGTTCGTGGTCGGTCCGCAAGGTGACACCTCCGAGCTCGTGAACTATCGCGTGCGCGGCACCTACATGATCGTGGATAGGCTGTTCGCCGCAGCCGAGCTGCGCTTCGGTGCGGACAAGGACCAGAAGCGCGTGCGCATCTCCCGCACCGACGGGAGACCTGTCCTATGAACGGCATCGAATCCGGGAAGGAGAAAGGGCCGGGACCGGTCGGCGATGACGGCGCCCGACCGCTGACGGGAGAAGCCGGGGCGGCCATGCGGTTGCGGCCGGAGCCGCCGCGGGTGACCCGCCTGTCCCGAAAGGTATTGGCCGGGCTGGGCCTGGTTGCTGGCCTCGGGATCGGTGGGGCGCTGATCTACGCCCTACAGGTGCGGAAAGACCACGGTCCGGGGGAAGAACTCTACGCCACCGACGTCAAGGCGACACCGGACGGGCTTGCCGGCCTGCCGAAGGACTACACCGGGATCCCAAAGCTGGGACCGCCGCTACCGGGAGACCTTGGCCGGCCGATCCTCAATGCGCATACGGGAACCCAGCCGCCGATGCCCACGATGGGCGGCATGCCCAATCCGGCCCTGAGTCCCGAGGAGCAGCGCCAGCAGCAGGAGAGTGAGGCCGCGCGGACCGGACGGCTGTTTGCCCAGACCAATACACGGCCGGCGAACCCCATCATGGCACAACAGGTGAATGCGGCCTCTGGGACCGCCGCGGCACCTCTCCCTGATCTCCCGTCCCTCGGCCTCGCCCCGCCGGCGGCGACCCCGACGGCCCAGGAGCGGCAGACGGCCTTCCTCAACCAGGCGGTCGACCGACGCACCGTGTCGCTCGACCGCGTCGCAGTTCCGGCCTCGGCCAATATCCTGCAGGCGGGCGCGGTCATCCCTGCAGCGCTGATCACCGGCATCCGTTCCGATCTGCCCGGCCAAATCACCGCCCAGGTGACCGAGAATGTCCATGACAGCCCGACCGGCCGGATCCTCCTGATTCCGCAGGGTACCCGCATCATCGGCCAGTACGACAGCGGCGTCGGCTTCGGGCAGCGCCGGGTCCTTCTCGTATGGACCCGCCTCATCTTTCCCAATGGTCGCTCCATCGTGCTGGAGCGACAGCCAGGCGCCGACGCCGAGGGCTATGCCGGCCTGGAAGATGGCGTCGACTATCACTGGGGTGAGCTATTCAAAGCCGCGGTGCTCTCCACCATTCTAAGCGTCGGGGCGAGCGCAGGCTCGTCCGGCAGCGACAGCGACCTTGCGAGCGCCCTGCGCGAGGGTGCCTCCGACAGCATCAGCCAGACCGGTCGGCAAATCGTCCAGCGCCAGCTCAACATCGCGCCGACGCTGAACATCCGACCGGGGTACCCGGTGCGGGTGATCGTCACGCGCGACCTCGTTCTTGAAACCTATGGAGGCTGAAATGCCGAAGCTGAAGCTGACCGAGATCCTCGACGACAAACCGGTGAAGGTGACGGTGGAACTGCCGGCGAAGCTGCATCGCGACCTTGTCGCTTATGGGCAGGTCCTGAGCGAGGAGAAGCGGAGCACGCTCTCTGATCCGGTTAGGCTCATCGTGCCGATGCTTGAGCGGTTCATCGCGACGGATCGGGCATTCGCCAAGGCCCAACGTTCGCGAGGGAGCTCCGCCTCTATGCCGTTTCCTGGGACATCTTCCGGGCAAGGCTGATCAGCACGCGCGCAGCCGGATTGTCGTTGCGCGCGGAAAAAATCATGAAGAATGGCAGTCTTTCCTCTGCGATTGGACGATAGACGACCCCTGGGATGGAGATCGTCGTCTCCGATTGAATAACGAGGGCGATGCCGCGCCGGGCCGCGACCAGCCCCAGGAGGCTGTAGCGGCCCACGCGCTGCACTTTTATGGTTGCGCGCATGTTAAGTTCTTCGAGACGCCCCACGATATAGTCCCGCACCTCCAAACCTAAGGCCCCTGGACGTACCAGGAAAACTTCGTCCGCCAGGTCGGACCAGGACAACTGCTCCTTTGGCGCGAGGGGATGGGAGACAGGCAAGGCAACGGACAGGCTTTCCGTCCACAAGTGAACGGCATCACAGTCGTGCACGTTCAGCCGACCGATTGTAAAGGCGACGTCGGTCTCAAGCTGTCTGACGGACATAGAATGCTCGCGCGCCGACGCATCCACGAAATCGACTTGCACGCCCGGATACCTGTCGTCATATGCATGGAACAATCGCGCAAGGAAGCCAGACGCGAGGGAGGAGAACAGGCCGACCGTGAGTTGCCCGCTGGCACTCCCGCCGATCGCCCGGACCTCTCGCGTTCCTTCTTCGATCTGCTCCATGGCATGATGTGCGCGGCGAAAGAACCGCTGCCCGGCCAAGGTGAGGCTTACACCCCCTGGGTGTCTCAAGAACAATGATGCGACGAGCTGATCTTCCAGATCCCGTATGCGGCGACTAACAGCAGATTCTTGGACGCCAGCAATGCCGGCGGCTTTTCGGAAGCTCCCCGCTATTGCCGAGTTATAAAAATAAATTATACCTTTAGTGCTTATGTATTTTATTGATTTTTTCAATTGAAACGTTCTCATTTTCTAATGAGTGATGCGATTATCATGTAAATTCAACTAATTTAAATGTTACTAATTTAATTATAACAAAATCACTTCAAGTTTGCTTCGGATTATGAATTTTGCCTCTTCAACGATCCTGTCGATGAGCTCTTTGACTGTGGGGGTGTCGTTGATCAGGCCAGCGACCATCCCGCAGCTCCAGGCGCCGGCATTCACGTCGCCTTCCTGCATGACACGGGGATATACACCAACGACTTCTTGATGAATATCCTCGAACATAATTGATGACCCAAGTGCTGCTTCCTTCCTTAGCAGTCTCTCGACGCCAATGTTTTTCAATACTCGTTCGGTATTACGGAGCGGGCGCATGACGAGCCGCAGCCGGCTCTCCCCCTTCGCGAATGCCAGCAATCCGAAGTAATTAGGGCTCGTACCGACCGATAAAAGGTGTCACCGGATGGATGATCGTGCGATCCTGGTAATGGGGGCTGGCGATGCTTTGGGGGGCGCGATAGCCCGCCGGTTTGGCCGCGAGGGGTATATCGCCTGCGTCGCGCGCCGGGACGGTCAAAAGCTGGCACCCCTCGTGGAAGCCATTCAGGCAGAAGGAGGGAAGGCTGTTCCGTTCAGCGTCGACGCCCGAAAAGAAGACGCAGTCATCGGACTCGTGAACACGATCGAGCGGGAGATAGCACCGCTCGAAGCCGTCGTCTTCAACATCGGGGCAAACGTCACCTTTCCTTTTCTCGAAACAACGGCGCGCGTCTACTCAAAGGTGTGGGAAATGGCGTGCTTCGCGGGCTTCTTGACGGGACGGGAGGCCGTGCGCGTGATGCTTCCGCGTGGACGCGGCACTGTTATCTTCACAGGAGCTTCCGCCAGCCTACGTGGGCGTCCGGGATACGCGGCTTTCAACGCCGCCAAACATGCCCTTCGGGCCACCGCACAGAGCATGGCCAAGGAGTTCGCACCTCAAGGACTGCATGTCGCCCACGTCATTATCGACGGGGCTATCGACACGGCCTGGATCAAGGAAAATTTCCCCCAACGCTATGCCCTCAGGGATCAAGGCGGCATTCTCGACCCGGCCCACATAGCCGAGAACTACTGGACGCTTCATCAGCAGCCGCGTGATGCCTGGACGCATGAATTGGATTTGCGCCCCTGGATGGAAACTTGGTGACGGAGCACCCATGGCCACCAGCTTTCACAACGTCGATTTCTATTTTGATTATGGAAGCCCGAATTCATATCTCGCCTATAGGCGGCTTCCTGCCATTGTTGAGCGTACGGGCGCCACCGTAGAATACATCCCAATAGCTCTCGGTGCCGTATTTCTAGCAACGCAGAATCATTCGCCGGCGGCGGTGAGCGCAAAGCGGAAAAATTCGTCGTTTGATTTGCGAAGATTTTCGAATAAATATGAAATTGAATTCAACGAAAATCCATTTTTTCCAATAAATAGTCTTCAGTTGATGCGTGGAGGGGTCGCCGCGTTGGAGGTCGGAGTTTTCGAGCGGTACTCAGAAGCAATATGGCGTGCGATGTGGGTGGGGATGAAAAATCTCGGAGATCCGCAGGTATTTCGAAGTGTTATTTCTGATGTAGATATAGACTGTGACGGTTTAATAGCGTTGGCTTCAGCATATACCGTCAAGGAAAAGTTGCGAACGCTAACCGACGCGGCCGTCCATCGGGGAGTATTTGGAGCTCCAACTTTTTTCGTAAAAGACGAAATGTTTTTTGGGCAAGATCGATTGGATTTTGTCGAGGATGCCCTGAGGGGGCGAACATACGTCAAATAGAAAACTTAATCTAAGGCCGGTGCAGGATCCGGGGGGCGCAAGCTGTCAGGCGGCGTGAATTTTGGAGATGTTTCCGATCATGTCCTTAGATGCGCGACTTGTTGTATTTGTGCACGGCTATCGCGATGATGCAGAGACATGGAGGTTTGTACGCGCGCGTCTCGAAGGGATGGGCCTGGCGACGCTTGCCATAAAACTCTGCCAGGCCGGTCTTGGGCAAGAATCAGCGCAGATTCTCGATCATTACGCGATGCAAGTACTTTCTGAGATCGGAAAGGTAGCTCCGACGAAGCGCTTCTTAATCGTCGGTCATAGCATGGGAGCGCAAGTGGCCGAGCTCGCGGCCTCACAGCTCCCACCGAAGCGCCTAGCCGGACTTGTGCTAGTCACCCCGGCGCCTCTGGCTGGATATGCATTGCCTGAGGCAGAATATGCACGCTTCGCAGCAAGTGCTAGACAGACAAATCCCGCAAACATCGAAGCTGCGTGGCGAGCCCTGTCGCCTAACGCCGGAGACGCGGGAATTGCCGAGTTGGTTCGCGCCACCCTGAATACCTCCGAAGCCTTTGCGTTAGAGCAGTTGAGGGCCTGGACCGGTGGGCATCCTGCCGGTCAAATGTCCTTTCCCTTAAACGTTCCCGTATTAATTATCGCGGCAGAGCAGGATTTTTTCTTCACAAAGCGTCTCATCAGAGACACTATACTTCCGCGCTTCCGCAACCCGGCCTTTGAGATAATAGACGAATCCGGACATTGGGCGCATGTGGAGAATCCACGCCTACTGGCTATGGCCATCTCCCGCTTCGCCTCCAGGCTATCAGTTGAGTTTTGATGAACCTCCAATAGTTCCTTGCGAAAGAATGTTGGGAGTTTGATCTCGATCTGACAATGGAGAATGTGGCATAGGTCTCCTCAGGGGCTACTAGCTTGTTGCGCGGGTTCCGGACCGCTCACCATCGCTGACAGAAGTGACCCATACGTTCCTTTGTGCTGTAGTGGCGCAGCTTGGCGCCCGTCGTTAGCCAAGTGGGCCTGCCTTATTTGGTAGATCGCAATGCTATCTGCGCTCGAAGCGCCAGCAGTCGCCCTCCAACACCTGGGCCATCTCACCGGCACGAACGAGATGACGCAGATGAGCCAGAGCCTCGCTCAGGCCAAAGCCGATCTGCGGTACGGGAAGGGGCCGAAACAGGACGCTCAACGTGTCCATCACGGTTCGCGGCTCGGTGCAGAACTCCATCAGCTTGTCGAGCCGTTCCCTGTGGTGGGCGCGCAAGGCGGCGATGCGCGGGTGGAGGCCCATGAAGGGATCGCCGTGCGAGGGCAGGACCAGCGTGTCCTCGGGCAAGGCCTCCGAACTTGGTCAATGAAGCCAGGAAGGCCGCAAGTGGGTCGGAGACGGGATCGGAAGCGTAGGAGCCGATATGGGGTGAGATGCGCCCCAGGATCTGGTCTGCCGAGATCAGCATGGAGCGCCCGGCGCTGTAGAGGCAGATCATTTCGGGCGCGTGGCCCTCTCCGATCATGACGCGCCATGTAGTGCCGTAGAGGGTGAAGGCGTCGCCCTCCTCAACGCGAAGGTAGTGATGCGGGAGCGGGCCGACCCACTTGGGATAGATGGTGCCGCGGACCGGCAGGAAATCCAGGAATTCTTGCGGCGCACCGCACCGCCGGACGTGGGCGAGCAGGTGCGCCATCTCTGCGGCGGGGTCCTCGAGCAGGAGGAGGCGCGCCTGCATGAACTCGAGGCGGGTCATGTGGAGATCGAGCCCCGTCTTCTCGTGAAGCCATCCCGCGAGCCCGATATGGTCGGGATGGAAATGGGTCACGAGGAGCCGCGCGATGGGCCGGCCTTCGAGGAGCGGGCTGGCCAGGACGTGCTCGAACAGTGCGCGCGTCGCAGGATCGTCGATGCCGGAATCGATCAGCGTCCAACCGTTGCCATCGCGGAGCAACCAGGCGTTGACCTCGCCAGGAGGAAAGGGAAGGGGGATCTGGATCCGCAGAACATCCGGAGAGACTAGGCTGAGGTGGCTTGAAACTTGGTCAACCCCGTTCATCATCACTGTCCCGCCTGCACATTGTAGGATCGCTTGGCCTCTCGCTCCGTCGGGCGCTGGGGGTGCCACAGATCCTGAACGAGCATTGCAGGCAAAGTAGCCGCCCTCTCCGGCCGCCAGCAATCCTACCTCTGCGCCTTCTACAGGCATTCGGCCAAAGCCGCCGATTGTTCGGAGCCCGTCTATCAATACGAGATCTGCTCGTGGGTTGGACGAGGAGCCGTACGAGTTCGAGGGCTGCGCTGCCGTCGGCATGCAATCCCACCAGCTCACCGGTGGGCAGCCCCATGTCGCCGGAGTTTATAGACAGCTAACTCAGAGCGGGTGGAGCTCCCTAAGGACATGAGGTCTGGAAGCCGTGCCGTCCAGCGCTCCGGGCTTGAAAAGCCATGATGCGGCAGCGGGAGTGCAAAAGTCCGCGGTGAGGAGAGGTGGAGTTTGAGAAGCATAGCCTGGCTTGGGGAAGGCGTTACCCCGCAGCCTGCTCCAGGATTTCCGGGAGGAGCCGATTCTGCGATTCATCTTGGAGACAATATGGAGACAAGAGCCGCCAACCCGGCCGCTGTCTCCATCAAAAATGACACGCCTTCTAAGGCATGTCATTGATTTTTCTTGAGAGAAACTGGAGCGGGCGAAGGGATTCGAACCCTCGACCCCAACCTTGGCAAGGTTGTGCTCTACCCCTGAGCTACACCCGCATCCATTTGCCGGCGAGACAGTGTGTCGGCGGCAGGTGCGGTTCTATAGAAAATGCCGGCGGCGAATGCAACACCCTTTGCATTCTTTCTCCGCCGGCCTGTGGATGGCGCGGCCGGGAAGCGGCCGCAAAGCCTGTTCGCGCAACGCCTGCGGCCACCTCACTCCCGATGGATCGGGTCAATCCACTTCACGTGCTCGGGCTTCTCCACCGGCTCGATGTCGAGATTCACCACCACCGGGTCCTGGCCGGAGCGCACCAGCACGCATTCCAGCGTCTCGTCGGCGGAGGCGTTGATTTCCTGGTGGGGCACATAAGGCGGCACGAAGATGAAGTCGCCGGGACCGGCCTCGGCCACGAACTCCAGATTCTCGCCCCAGCGCATGCGGGCGCGGCCCTTGACCACGTAGATGACGCTTTCGAGATCGCCGTGGTGGTGGGCGCCGGTCTTGGCGTCGGGGTGGATGTGGACGGTGCCGGCCCAGATCTTTTCCGCCCCGGCGCGGGCGCGGTTGATGGCGGTGGCGCGGTTCATGCCCGGGGTCTGGGCGGTATTGGGGTCGAGGCGGTCGCCGGGGATCACCTGCACGCCGTCGGTGCGCCAGTCCTTGTGGTGGTGGTGGTCGGAACCCATCTTTTCCTCCAGAGCGCGCCGGCTCTATTCGTCTCGCGAAACATGCTGCGAACCTTGCCGCGCCTCGCCTGCGAGGCTAGAACGGCGCCAACTTTCCCGCACCCCTTTTCAGGAGACGGCGGCCCATGGCCCCCTATCAGTACGCCTACCACATGCACGGCATGACCAAGACCTATGCCGGCGGCAAGAAGGTGCTCGACAACGTGCACCTCTCTTTCTACCCGGACGCCAAGATCGGCGTGCTGGGCAACAACGGCGCGGGCAAGTCGACCCTGCTGCGCATCATGGCCGGCATCGACAAGGATTTCACCGGCGAGGCGCGCCCCGCCGAGGGCGTGCGCGTGGGCTACCTGCCGCAGGAGCCGGCGCTCGACCCTACCAAGAATGTCCGGCAGAACGTTGAGGACGGGGTGGCCAAGCAGAAGGCCATTCTGGAGCGCTACAACGAACTCGCCATGAACTACTCGGACGAGACCGCGGACGAGATGACCCAGCTTCAGGACGAGATCGAGGCGCAGGGCCTCTGGGATCTCGATTCCAAGGTGGAGCAGGCCATGAACGCGCTGGGCTGCCCACCGGACGACTGGGAGGTGACGCGCCTGTCGGGCGGCGAGCGCCGCCGCGTCGCGCTCTGCCGCCTGCTGCTGGAGCAGCCGGAACTCCTGCTGCTCGACGAGCCCACCAACCATCTCGACGCCGAGACGGTGAACTGGCTGGAAGGTCACCTGCGCACCTATCCGGGCGCGATCCTGATCGTGACCCATGATCGCTACTTCCTCGACAACGTGACCGGCTGGATCCTGGAGCTGGATCGCGGCCGCGGCATTCCCTACGAGGGCAACTACTCTTCCTGGCTCGGGCAGAAGCAGAAGCGCCTCCAGCAGGAGGGTCGCGAGGACGAGGCCCGCCAGCGCGCGCTCTCCCGCGAGCAGGAGTGGATCGGCGCCTCTCCCAAGGCCCGCCAGGCGAAGAACAAGGCGCGTATCCAGCGCTACGAGGAGCTGCTGCAGCGCGCGTCCGAGCGCCAGCCCTCCGCCACCCAGATCGTCATCCCCGTGGCCGAGCGCCTGGGGCAGAACGTCATCGCCTTCGACCATCTCAGCAAGTCGTTCGGCGACAAGATGCTCATCGACGATCTCTCCTTCAAGCTGCCGCCGGGCGGCATCGTCGGCGTCATCGGGCCGAACGGCGCGGGCAAGACCACGCTGTTCCGCATGATCACCGGGCAGGAGAAGCCGGACGGCGGCACCATCTCCATCGGCGACTCGGTCAAGCTCGGCTATGTGGACCAGAGCCGCGATGCCCTCGACGACAAGAAGACCGTGTGGGAGGAAATCTCCGACGGCAACGAGGTGATCTACGTCGGCAAGAAGGAGATCCCCTCGCGCGCCTATTGCGCGGCCTTCAACTTCAAGGGCGGCGACCAGCAGAAGAAGGTGGGCATGCTCTCCGGCGGTGAGCGCAACCGCGTCCACCTCGCCAAGGTGCTCCAGCGCGGCGGCAACGTGCTGCTGCTCGACGAGCCCACCAACGACCTCGATGTGGACACCCTGCGTGCCCTGGAAGAGGCGCTGGAGGATTATGCCGGCTGCGCCGTCATCATCTCGCATGACCGCTTCTTCCTGGACCGCATCGCCACCCACATGCTCGCCTTCGAGGGCGACAGCCACGTGGAATGGTTCGAAGGCAACTTCGCGGACTACGAGGAAGACAAGAAGCGCCGCCTGGGCACGGACTCGGTGATCCCCAAGCGGATTCAGTACAAGAAGTTTTCGCGGTGAGGGGTGGGGTTTGAGGTATAAAGGGAGGGGCGGGAGCCCCTCCGTTGGAGCAGTCATGGCGAAGCGAATTGCTTTTGAAGAAATTCTGAATCAACCGCTGCGCTGGCCAAGACAGGGTGATGAACCGTTTGTTTCCACCAACGAACCTGATGACAATGCTCATATTGCGAGCGATTGGTTCGCGCGCCTAGTCTATATGATGGAAGGGTACAAGGAGGCTGCTGATCGCTTAGTGGAAGCGGCGGAGTTAAATCCAGTAGACCGACATATTCTAGTTTATCCAATTGTATTCAATTATCGTCAATTCATCGAGTTAAATTTAAAGTATCACATTGCCGTATACGGTAGTTCTGTTGGCGTAGGACCTATTTGGAATACTCACAATTTGGTTCAGCTCTGGAGCCATTTTGCAAATATTCTCGAAAAGTATGGGACATCAGACCCAGATGAGGCTGACCCTGTCGTGATGGACGTGATCGCCCAGTTTGCAAAAATCGACGAACAGTCATTTGCATTTCGTTATCCACTAGACAATAAAGGAAATGAAATTCCTCTGACGCGAAGCGACCTAAATTTAAGAACGCTGGCCGACGTCATGAAAGCATTGGATTCATATTTCAAAGGATGTGATAGTTATTTGAGTAGTGCGAGATGGAAGGTATAGTCTAATACGATACCTTAATCTGCGACCCAAAGAAGGGGTGCGGGATAAGCCTGAGATATTTCAAAGCAATAGCCGGCAGGCGCTTGTGAAACCGACCGCACTCAGGTTTTGCCCCGCTGCGCGGGAGTCTTGCGCTGGGCCCCGGATCGGCGCTCCGGCTGCGCCGTCCCTTGTCCGGGGAGTGGCTCCGGCAAAGCCGTCGCCGGGCGGCGGGCACTCTCGCGCCCCGGCCGACTGCAACGGAGCGTAGCGCAGGGAAAGGAGAGCCGGGGCCCAGCGCAACGGCTCGCCGCAGGCGCTTCTGAAACCAGCCGTCCTCGGGTTCTGCCCGCTGCGCGGGAGTCTTGCGCTGGACCCCGGATCGGCGCTCCACCTTCGGTGTCGCTTGTCCGGAGCGCGCTCGCCGCAATCCGGTTGAGCCGGCGGGCCGGGCGGGCCAAGATCGCGCGAACGATCCCTGCCGGAGATGTCCGTGACTGCCCCCGACCTCGACGCCCGCCGCTCGGCGCCCGCGACGCTCAAGAACCGCGGCCCCATCGGCGATCTGCTGCTGCCGCTGCTGCCCCGCTCCGGCACTGTGTTGGAGATCGCCAGCGGCACCGGCGAGCATGCGGTGCATTTCGCCCGCCGCGCGCCGCATCTGGTGTTCCAGCCGTCCGATCCCTCTCCCGCGGCCCGCGCCTCCATCGCCGCCTGGACCGCCGCCGAGGGCCTTGCCAACGTGCGCGACCCCCTCGCCCTCGACGCGGCGGGCGCGGACTGGCCGGTGGGCAAGGTGGACGCCATCGTCTGCATCAACATGATCCACATCAGCCCATGGGATGCGACGGTCGGCCTGATGCGCGGCGCCGGCGCCCGCCTGCCGGCGGACGGCATCCTCTTCACCTACGGCGCCTATCTGCGCGACGACGTGGAGACGGCGCCGAGCAACGTCGCCTTCGATGCGGACCTGCGGCGGCAGGACCCGCGCTTTGGCCTGCGGCACCTCGCCGAGGTGGCGGCGGAGGCGGCGAAGAACGGCCTCGTTCTCGCCCGGGTGGAGGAAATGCCGGCAAACAATCTGTCGCTGGTCTTCCGCAAGGTCGCGACTGTTTCGCCGCGCGGTGTCCCTGTGCCATAGTCGGCGCCGGCGCTTGCCAGAGGCCGGGCCTGATTCTCCGGCCGATGCCCCCGTCCGGGGCCGCCCGCGCGGCGGCCTTCAAGGGGGCCTTCAGCGTTCGAGGACAAAACTCGCTCGGGGAGAACCATGGCGCGCGTCGTCGATCCGTTCATCAAGCTTTCCTCGCCCCGCATCTTCCTGGTGCGGATGCTGGTGTTCCTGGCCCTGTGCGCGGCGCTGGCGGCGGTGCTGCACCGGCAGATCGTCGCCGCCTTCCTCAACAATCCGGGGCTCAACGGCGTCATCTTCGGCGTGCTCGCCGTGGGCATCATCCTCGCCATCCGGCAGGTGTACCGCCTGTTCCCCGAGGTGGACTGGGTGAACTCCTTCCGCCTCGCCGATCCCGGCCTTGCGGTTTCGCGCCCGCCGACGCTGCTGGCGCCCATGGCCGCGCTTCTGGGCGAGCGGCTGGGGCGGATGACCATCTCGCAGGCCACCATGCGCTCCATCCTCGATTCCATCGGCACCCGCCTCGATGAGAGCCGGGACATGGGGCGCTACCTCACGGGCCTGCTCGTCTTCCTCGGCCTGCTCGGCACCTTCTGGGGCCTCTTGGAGACCGTCTCCTCCATAGGCTCGGTCATCGGCGCGCTGCAGGTGGGGCCGGACGTGGGCTCCATCTTCGAGGACATGAAGAGCGGCCTCGCCGCCCCCCTCGGCGGCATGGGCACCGCCTTCTCCTCCTCGCTGTTCGGCCTTTCCGGCTCGCTGGTGCTGGGCTTCCTCGACCTTCAGGCCGGGCAGGCGCAGAACCGCTTCTATACGGACCTCGAGGACTGGCTCTCCACCACCGTGCGCGATCTCGACGACGGGCCGCGCGACCGCGCGCTCGCCGCCGACCGCGAGGCCGCCCCCCGCGTGCCCGCCGCCCCCGCGCAGATCACCCCTGCCGCGCCACTGGCGCTTCCCCCGCCGGTGCTGGACCTCGATCCGCTGGTCTCGGCCATGGGGCGGCTGGAGAAGACCATGACGGAGGCGGGCTCCCAGCGCGTCACCACGGCGCTGGCCCAGCTTGCCGAGAGCCTTCAGGGCCTCGTCACCCACATGCGCTCCGAACAGGCGCTGCTGAAGCAGATGATCGAGCAGCAGCAGGCGCAGCAGGAGCAGATGCGGCGCCTGCTCTCACGGGTCGAGGACGACGCCGGTCCGCGGCGCAACTGAGCGGAGGCAGAACCCATGGCCCTCGGCCGGCGCGGGCGCGACCGCCACATCGACTACTGGCCCGGCTTCGTGGACGCCTTGTCCACGCTGCTCCTCGTCTTCACCTTCCTGTTGTCGGTGTTCATCCTCACCCAGTTCTTCCTGACGCAGGAGATGGCGGGCAAGGATGACGTGATGCAGCGCCTTCAGGCGCAGATCCGCCAGCTCACCGACCTTCTCTCCCTGGAGCGCGCGAACAGCCAGTCCTCCGAGAGCGAGCTGGCCTCGGTGCGCGCCTCCCTCGAAGCCAGCGAGGGCGAGCGCGACAAGCTGCGCGGGCAGGCCATCGCCGTGCCGGCCCCGTCCGACACCGGCCGCGCCAACGCCTTGTCCCGCGAACTCGATCTGCAGAAGGACGTGGCCGCCCGTGCCGCTGCGCAGATCGAGCTGCTCAACCAGCAGATCGCGGCCCTGCGCCGGCAGATGGCGGCGCTGGAGGAGGCGCTCAACATCTCCGAGAAGCGCGACGCCGAGAGCCAGTCCAAGATCACCGACCTCGGGCGCCGGCTCAACGTGGCTCTGGCCCAGCGGGTGCAGGAACTGACCCGCTTCCGCTCCGAATTCTTCGGCCGCCTGCGCGATATCCTCGGCAACCGGCCGGACATCCGCGTGGTGGGCGACCGCTTCGTGTTCCAATCGGAAGTTTTTTTCGACGCCGGCTCGGCGGTGATGAAGCCGGAGGCCATCGCCTCCCTCGACAAGCTGGCGGGCGCCATCCTCGACCTCGAGAAGTCCATCCCGCCGGACATATCCTGGGCGCTGCGCATCGACGGCCACACCGACAACCGTCCCATCTCCACCGCGCAATTCCCCTCCAACTGGGAATTGTCGGCGGCGCGCGCCATCGCGGTGGTGCAGTATCTCATCGCCAAGGGGGTGAGCCCCAGTCACCTCATCGCGGCCGGCTTCGGCGAATACCAGCCCCTCGACACCGGCACCTCCGACGAGGCCCGCGCCCGCAACCGCCGCATCGAGCTGAAGCTGACGGAGAGGTAGGCCGGCAGCGGGGCGAGGCCCCCGCCGGTCGCACGATGGGGGAGGGGAGGCGGGGCGCCGCTACTCCACCAGATCCAGAAAGTGCCGCCCCTGGCGGTCCTCAATCTCCAGCACGAAGATGTCCGGGTCGAACTTCAGCTCGCGGGCGATCCGGGCGTCGGCGTCGGCCTCCGGGCTACCGGGGGCGACCAGCACCGAGAATTTGCGGTCCGCCGGGAAGGATTCATCGAAGGCGGACTGCGGTGCCGGGCCGTAGAGCGCGGCGGTGCCGTCGAGGCGGGCCACCTTCACGAAGATGGCGCCGGCCTCCTCCGCGCCCTTGCGCACCAGGGTCGCATAGCACCCCTCCACCTGGCAGCGGCGGATGAGGGCGGAGACGAAGATCGCGCTCTTGAGGCGCATTCAGGTCAAAGCCATCAGTTCAGCGCCATGCCTGAGACGGAGCCCAACTCGCGCACGAGCTTGTCGGTGATCTCGCCGTCGGCGGTCAGGTTGCGGTCGCGCTGGAAGCGCACGATGGCGGCCCGCGTCTCGCCGCCCGGCCGGCCGTCCACCTTGAGGGGGCCATAGCCGAGCTTGGACAGCGCCTTCTGCACCGAGAGGATGCGCGGCGAGGCGCCCACATCCACCGGCGGGCGCACGGCGCCGGTGATGTCCCCCGACGAGACGAGCCCCGCGGGCGGGCGGCTGGGCGGCGGCTCGGCGCGGGCATCGGCGGTGCGGGCACCGGTCGCCGGCACGAGGGGAGCCGCTGTTCCCGTCACTGACGTGCGGATGGAGAGATAGCCGAGCGAGCCAGTGGTGGCGCCGCCCGCCGGTGCCGACGCCGTCGCGGTGCCGGTGCCCGTTGAGGTGAGCGGGACTGTGGTGTGGTTGATCTTGCCGGCCCCGGCCGGGCGCGCCATGGGCAGGGGTGCGCCGGGCGGCGAGGTTTGGAGAACGAGCACGTTGGCGAGGAACGCGCCGCTGCCGGCCAGTGCCACCAGCGCTGCCATCACGTCCAGGCGGCGCAGCCGGCGTGCCTGCCGCGCAGTCTCCTCCGCCTCTGCGGCCTCGGCGAGTTCCGGGGGCGCTGCGTTTGCGGTGGCCGTTTCCAGCTTCATGCCGTCCTCTTTGCCCGTGTGTCTTCGGTCCGCGCCGGAAACGGCGCAACGACCCCCTGTCCCTTGGCCTCGATCGCGGCCGCGACCGGCAGGCTCACCGACACGCTCGTCCCCCGACCCAGCGCGCTTTCCACCCGCACATCGCCGTCATGCAGCTTCACGAGGCCCTTCACCACGGCGATGCCGAGGCCGGAGCCGCGTGATTTCTGGATGCAGTCTCCCGCCTGGAAGAAGGGTTCGCCGAGGCGCGCCACGTCCTCCGCGCGCATGCCGGGGCCGGTGTCGCGGACGCGGATGATGAGTTCGTCGCCCTGCATCCTGACGCCCACCTGCACCCGCCCGCCGGCGGGGGTGAACTTCACCGCATTGGAGAGCAGGTTGAGCACGATCTGGCGCAGCGCGCGCTTGTCCGCATCGAGCACGGGCAGGCGCGCCGGCACCTTGGTCTTCACGCTTACGCCGGTGCGCTCGGCATCGAGGGCGACCATCTCGGCGCAGCCGGCGACGAGGGCGCCCACGTCCACCGCCTCGCGCTCCAGCACATAGGCGCCGGCCTCCACCCGCGACAGATCGAGGATGTCGTTGACGAGGCCGAGCAAGTGCTGGCCGCTCTCGTGGATGATGCGGGCGTAGTCGGCCTTGCGGGCATCGTCGAGGGGCGCGCCGGTCTGCGTGGCCAGAAGTTCGGAGAAGCCGAGGATGGCGTTAAGCGGCGTGCGCAGCTCGTGGCTCATGGCGGCGAGGAAGCGGCTTTTGGCGGCGTTGGCGGCCTCCGCCTCGGCGCGGGCGCGGGCGGCGGCATCGGCCTTCTGGCGCTCCGCCTTCATCTGCTCGGTCTGCGCCTGCTGCCAGGGCGCCCGCCAGGAGACGCGCACCATGCCGCCCCGCATGGCGCGGCAACGGGCCTCGGCGGTGAGGAAGGAGGGGGCGGCGTCGCCGGCCGCATCACAGCGCAGGCGCAGCTCCAGCGTGGCGGCGCGGCCGCGCGAGGCCGCTTCCACGGCGGAAAGAAAGGCGGGGCGGTCGGCTACCAGCACACGCTCGAACAGGGCCATGCCCTCCAGAGCCGATGCGGGCGAGGCGGCGAAGGGGCCGCCCTGGCGCTCCACCCGCATCACCTCGCCGCGCGGGCCGTGGCAGGTGACGAGCAACATGTCGGAGGGCGGCGCGGCGCTCGCCTTGGTGGCGGCGCGGGCCAGCCCGCCGGCCACCGCCGCAAGGGCCGCGCAGACGAAGCCGCTAGCAAGAAGGGTGGTGGCGTTGAGAAGGCCGCCGGTGGCGAGGCCGGAGAATTCCGCGAGCAGCACCAGCCCGCCGGAGCCGAGCCCGAGCAGGCCGAGGCCGCTCAGCACCGCGCCGGTGAGGCGGCCGAGACCGGCAAGGCGCGGCAGCGCCTCCCGGTCGCCGCCGTCGCGGGCCGGGACGGGCCGCGCACCGGCCGCTGCATCGCCGAAGACGTGAGCCACGTCGCCCCCTGTCAAGTGCCGTTGTCCGGCCGGGCGCCGCGCATCTTCTGCGCGCCCCGCCATCACGTTTCGCAAAATCCTGCCACGGCGGGCTTTAAGCGAACGCTAAGCCGGCGCGGATCGCACGCTGTCAGCGTTAACGATGTCTTGAAAAGTCGGGGCATGGCCAGCCCGCGACGGCTCACGCGCGGACGCGTCGGTGGTAATGTCGAAGGGCGCGAATTCAGCTTCGCCGCCGTTTCAAGAGGGAGCGATGTTCTTCCTGTTCCGCCTCGCCTTCTGGGTCGGCCTCGTGCTGCTCCTCCTCCCCTTCGGCCTCAAGGGCAGCGACGGGCGGGACGTGAGCGTGTTCGACGCCTTCGGTGCCGCCCAGGCGCTGGTGGCGGACCTGCGCGGCTTCTGCGATCGCCAGCCCCAGGCCTGCGCGGTGGGCGGGCAGATGGCGGGACATCTCGTGGAGAAGGCCCAGATGGGCGCGCGCTGGGTCTATGACTCCATCGGCCATCGCGAAGGCGCGCCGCCCGCGCCCGTCCCCGGTGCCCAGCCCGGTGCCAAGGGCACGGCGGACAAGAGCGCGGCCGAAAAGGGCAGCGCGCTAGAACTCACGCCGCAGGATCTCATGCCCCTGTGGGGTGGAGGCGACGCGGCCAAGCTCGTGGTGCCGCAGGGCTTCCAGCCCGTTTCCGGGCAGCCGGCTCAGACCATGACGCCCACGCCCCTGCCGCCGCTGCCGCCCCGCCGCCCGGCCTGACGGGCGGTTGAGTCTCACGCGGCCTTGCGCGGCGCCGATCCGGTACCATGTTCGGGATGTGGATTAGGCAGGCATTGCTTGCCGGCTGTGCTATGCTGCAGCGCAAGGACAGGCGGCCGTGCCCTTTTTCCCGGCCGTCATCTGGTGACGAGGAATTGGCCTCATGAATGCTGACGATCTGATTGCGGATTTCGAATTTTTGGACAATTGGGAAGACCGCTACCGGCACGTGATCGAGCTCGGCAAGAAGCTGCCGCCCTTTCCCGAGGCCGAGCGCAACGACATCAACAAGGTGCAGGGTTGCGCGAGCCAGGTCTGGCTCATCTCCCACGTGAAGGAAACGCCTTCCGGTCCCCTCCTGGAGTTCGAGGGCGATTCCGATGCGCACATCGTGCGCGGCCTCGTGGCAGTGCTGCTCATGCTCGTCTCCGGGCGCACGCCCAAGGAGATCATGGAAACCGACATCCTCGGGGTGTTCCGACAGATCGGCCTCGAAGGCCATCTGACGCCGCAGCGCTCCAACGGCCTGCGCTCCATGGTGGAGCGTATCCGCGGCCACGCCCGCAACGCCATGGCCGCCGCCTGAGGACAGCGGCCGGCCTCACAGCCGGCCGAGTTCGACGTCGGCGCAGGAATAGCCGAGGCGGGTGAGGCCCTCCTCCAGATAATCCCCCACCAGTGGCATCCCGAGCAGGTAGCGCGCGGTCGAGACCTCGCGGCTCGCGGCGGCCTCGGCGCGCAGGGCGTCCCATGTGGAGATGTCCTCGTCGCCGCGGCCGAGCCAGGCGAGGGTGACGAGATCGATCTGCTGGTCCTCGTTCAGCGCGGTGATGGCGCCGGCCAGTTCCTCGTCCACCGGATCGTCCGGGTGGTCCTCCAGCACTGCGCGCATCCCGTCGTCGGGGCCGTCGGACCCGGGATCGGGATCGGTCACCGCGTCCTTGGCATCGCGGGAGCGGGCCTTGACGATGATGTAGCAGATGGTTTCGGGCGAGATGCTGAGGGTGACGAGATCGTCGTCGGGTGTCGCGTCGGGCGCCATGAATATCCTCCTGGTTGCGGGGGCGAGCCCCGCATCTCCAGAGGAAATCTTCTGCCGCCGGCCTTGTTCCTCTCAGTGGCGCGCGATCAGGGCACCGCGCGCACGCTGATGCCGGCCATGGCGAGGCGCTGGTAGAGCCGGCGCTGCCCTGCGATGGGCCACCAGTCGTAGAGGAATATTTCCATGGGCCGCCAGAGCGCGACCCAGCCGAGGATCAGCAAGCCCTCGGCGGCGAGGCTGCCGAGGCTTTCGAGCCGTGGCTCGGCGATGAGCCCGGCGATGCCGAGGCACAGCGCCAGCACGATGATGCCGATGGTGAGCGAGATGCGCCCCACCCGGAACAGCTCCGACAGCTCCGCCGAGAGCGCGCGGGCACGGAGGGTGAAATAGCCGCGGATGGCGTCGGGAAGGCCCTCCGCCTCCCTGGTCAGCGCCTCTTCGGGCGGCAGATGGACGACGATGGAGATCGGCGCGCCGCGTGGCAGCTCGCGCGCCCACTCCACGATGAAGGCTTCCGCCTCCGCGTCGAGGTCGCGTTCCCGGAAGGGGAACGGGTCCAGCATGTTGAAGAGCTGCGGGACCCGCTCGACGCGAATCTCGATTGTGGAGCCTGCGGGATCAGGCCCGGCGACCGGGGTCACGGCGGAAGGTTCGGGGAGCGTCGCGCCTCAGCGATGGGTGCGGCGGGCGCGCACGCGCACCGGTACCATCTGCCTCTGCTTGGCGGCGAGCTGCGCAAGCGCAACCGCGGCAAGACCAGCGAGGACGAGGGCGGAACCGGCAACGAGGGACAACATCAAATCCTCCACCACCACGCCGAAGCTCATGTCTTCCGCACATTTCCGAAAGGAGAGTGCGACCGATGCGCCGGCGAACAATGCAATCTTAACCGGGTTCGCGCGCTTCGCCACCCGTTCAGATCAAGAAATGTTCCGTTTTGGCGCAATCGGAAGACCTGTCACGGCTATTTGAGAAGCTCAGAGCGGGGAGAGGTAGGGCAGGGGGCCGGGGGAAAACTCCCGCCGCACCCGGTCGAGCCGCTCCACCGCGCGACCGAAAGAGCCGCGCAGGTGGTCGCGCAATGCGTCCGCCGCCCCTTCCACATCCGCCGCCGCGAGGCGCTCGGCGACATCGAGATGCTCGGCGATGAACGGTTCGCGGCCGTGGGGCTGGGGGGAGCGCACATAAAGGAAGGTGAGGGCGACCAGCAGCGTCTGGCAGGTGGCCAGCGCCTCCATCAGCGTGGCATTGCCGCAGCGGCCGAGCAGGCCCACATGCAGCTCGTTTTCCAGCGCGCCGAGGCGGGCGCCGTCCACCGCATCAGGGTGGGCGGCGGCATCGCGCAGATTGGCCAGCAGGGTCGTCACCTGTCCGGGGGCCAGGCGCGGAAAGGCCAGCCGCAGCGCCGCCGGCTCCAGGATGGCGCGCATCTCGAACAACTCGGCCACATAAGCCGGCGTCAGAGCCGGCGCATACCAGTGCAGGCGGTTGTCCTTGCGCACCACGCCACGCTGGTTGAGGCGCGAGAGCACTTCGCGGGCGACCGTCCGGCTCACGCCGTAATAGGCGGCGAGATGGTTCTCCACCACGCGGAAGGCGCCGAGCGCGGTGCGCGAGACCACCTCCTGCTCTACGTCCGCATAGATGCGCTGCCAGGTCGATTCGGGGGCGAGCTGGATCGGCGTTTCGCCGCTGACATCGACGGCCGGGACGGCCGGCGCCGGTCCGGCGAGGGGCATGACCTGGAAGCCGTGGCCGTCGCTGCGGCTCACCAGCCCCACCCGCTCCAGCCGCGCCAGCGCCTGCCGGGCCGGTGCACGGGAGATGCCGAATCGCTCGGCGACGCGGGATTCGAGCAGGCGCTCGCCGGGGGCGAGGGCGCCGGAGGCGATCTGCGAGGCGAGAATGTCGAAGGCGCGCTCGTGCAGGCGGGGGGCGATGCCGGCCACCGGGCGCGCGCGCCGTTCGGCGGCGGGCGTCGGCTTGCCCGCAGCCGCCGGGGGCACATCACTCGTCATGTCCCGTCCGCTCACGTCTCGTCCGTCTTTCCGCCGCGCCGGTCGCGGCCCGCCGGCAAGGTGCCCCACGATGGTGCAAATGCCAAGTTGTCCAAAGGGTTGCTAGCCCGGTTGCCGGCTGACCGGATGCCGCACCGCCGGCCGCGTTAAAGGGAGTTTACACCGTCACCGTCCAATGCATACAAAGGACATACGCTGAGCCGCCCCAGCGCCGTCTCAAGGATTGCCCCCATGTCCGTGCCCGCTCCCGTCCGCTCCTCCGCCCTCGAACAGCACCGGGAGGACGCCTTGTTCGCCTTCTGCAGCGCGGCTCTCACGGCGGCAGGGGCGGATGCGGCGAGTGCCGAGGCGGCGGCCCGTGCCATGCTGCACGGCTCGCGCTTCGGGGTGGACAGCCACGGCGTGCGGCTGCTGGACCATTATGTGACGGTGATCGAGGGCGGCCGGGTGAACGGCCATCCCACGCTCGACTTCCGGGCCGGCGCGGCGGCTGTCGCAACGCTCGATGCCGGCCATGGCCATGGCGCCCGCGCCGCCTATGCGGCCATGGACCGGGCGATGGAGAATGCTGCCCTCTACGGCATCGGCGCGGTGGCCATCCGCAACTCCTCCCATTTCGGCGCAGCGGGCGCATATGCGCTGGCGGCGGCGGAGAAGGGCTTCATCGGCCTCGCCTTCTGCAATTCGGACAGCTTCGTGCGTCTGCATGGCGGGGCGGAGCGCTTCCATGGCACCAACCCCATCGCCATGGGCGTGCCGGTGAAGGGCGAGGCGCCGTGGTTCCTCGACATGGCGACCAGCGCCGTGCCCTACAATCGGGTGCTGCTCTATCGGAGCCTGGGACAATCCCTGCCGCCGGAAGTCGCCTCCGACGGCGACGGCTTCGACACCACCGATCCGCACAAGGTGGAGATGCTGGCCCCGCTCGGTGCCGCCTTCGGCTTCAAGGGCGCGGCGCTTGCCGGGGTGGTGGAGGTGTTCAGCGCGGTCCTTGCGGGGGCGCGGCTCTCGTTCGACATCGCGCCCATGGGTGGGCCGGACTTCGGCACTCCGCGCAATGTCGGCGCGTTCGTGATGGCGATGAAGCCGGGCGCCTTCCTGCCGGAGGAGGAGTTTGACGCGGCCATGCAGCGCTATCGTCATACGCTGCGCAATTCACGTCGTGCGCCGGGGGATATTGTGATGGCGCCGGGCGACCGGGAATGGAGGGTGGCGGAGGAGCGCCGCCGCGATGGCATCCCCATCGACCCCGCCACCGCCGAGGCCTTCGACCGCCTCGCCGGGCGATTCGGCCTGACCCGTCCGAAAGCCGTTTAGCATCAAGCCTTTCAGCCGAAGATGACCGCCGCGACGATGATGCCGTAGGCGGTGAGGAAGAGCAGGCTGTCCCGCAGGACCTGTCCGCGAACCGCTGTCATGATGGGCCTCGTGAATTTCACTTTCGACTATTTCCCCGAATTTAATATCGAATGTGAATCAACGTCAAAAACATAATTTATATGTGGTTTAGAGGCGCGACGAGGTGCCTCCCGGGGGAGCGCACCTGTCTGGCGATTCAGGGACTGGCGGAGGCCGTCAGGCCACGCGGAGCGCTTCGAGGGCGGCGCGCATGTCGTCGGGCAGGGGGGCGGCGCGGCGTTCGGTGAGATCGAACAGCACCACCACCGTCTCGGCGGTCGCCATGCATTGGCCATCCTGGAAGATGGCCTGCCTGAGGCCTACCGAGCTGCGGCCGATGGAGATGACGCCCGTGCCGATATCCGCCTCGCCCGGCCAGTGCATTTCCGCCCGGTAGTCCAGCACGAGGCGGACCAGCGCGAAGCCCATGCCCTGGGGGGCAAGACGGCGCGGCGTCAGCAGCAGGTGGGTGCGCCCGGTCTCCAGGAAGGTGGAGAACACCGCGTTGTTGACGTGCCCGAGCATGTCGGTGTCGCCGTAGCGGATGGTATCGCGCGCCTTCACCGGGAAGTCGTCGAGGACGGGGAGGGGGGCCTTCTCGGCCATCAGTCGTCCTTCCCCAGCGCCCGCCAGCCGATATCGGAGCGGAAGAAGCCGTCCGGCCAGTCGATACGGGCGATGGCGGCGTAAGCGCGCGCGCGGGCATCGGCCAGCGTCGTCCCGGTGGCGGTGACGTTCAGCACCCGCCCGCCGTTGGAGACGAGCGTGCCGCCCTTCATCCGCGTGCCGGCCTGGAACACGGTGACGCCCTCCAGCGCCGACGCCTCGCCGAGGCCGCCGATGGGCGAGCCGATCTGGTGCGGGCCGGGATAGCCACGCGAGGCATAGACCACCGTCATGGCCGAAACCGGGGACCACTGGGGCGTCACCTCGGCGAGGCGGCCGGCGGCGGTGGCGTGGAGCACTTCCACCAGATCCCCGGCGAAGCGCGGCATCAGCACCTGGCATTCGGGATCGCCGAAGCGGCAATTGTATTCCACCAGCTTGGGGCCGGAGGTGGTGAGCATGAGGCCGGCATAGAGCACGCCGCGATAGGGCGTTCCGGCCTTGGCCATGGCGCGGGCGGTGGGGATGAGGATTTCCTCGATCGCCCGGCGCTCCAGCTCCGGTGTCAGTACCGGAGCGGGGGAATAGGCACCCATGCCGCCGGTGTTCGGGCCGAGGTCGCCGTCATAGGCGCGCTTGTGATCCTGGGCGCTGCCGAAGGCGACGACGGTCTCGCCGTCCACGAGGGCGAACAGGCTCGCCTCCTCGCCCTCCATGAATTCCTCGATGAGCACTTCGGTGCCGCCGCCGGCGAACACCTGCTCCACCGCATCCACCGCCTCCTCGACGGTGAGGGCGACGACCACGCCCTTGCCGGCCATCAGCCCGTCCGCCTTCACCACGATGGGCGCGCCCTGCCCGCGGATGTAGGCGGCGGCCTCGGCGGTGGAGGTGAAGCGGCCGAAGGCGGCGGTGGGAATGTCGTTCGCCTTGCACAATTCCTTGGTGAAGAGCTTGGAGCCCTCCAGCCGGGCGGCCGCCGCGGTGGGGCCGAAGGCGAGGATGCCGGCGGCGGCGAGGCGATCCACGAGGCCGGCCACCAAGGGCGCCTCGGGGCCGACCACCACCAGGTCGATGGTGTGCTCCTGGCACCATTTCACGATGGTGTCGTGAGCGGACAGCGGGATGCCTTCCACCACGTCCGCGAACTCGGCGATGCCCGGATTGCCGGGCAAGGCATAGAACTGACCGATGGTTGGGCTCTGCGCCAGCTTCCAGGCGAGGGCGTGCTCACGCCCTCCCGAACCGAGCAGCAGGATGTTCATGCGGCCTCCCCCGAGTTTCCGACGGATCTTGGTTTTCTGCTCTCTTCGCCTATCGGCTCAAGGCCGCGCAAACAAGGGGCAGGGCTCTGCGCTCGCCGCATGGGGCACCTTCCCGTTATGCTGGGACACCACCCGTCCGGGTTCCGATTCGCATGACCGATGATGCCGAAGTCAGGGCCAACGCGCCCGAATGGAGCGTTTCCGAGCTGTCCGCCGCCCTACGCCGGACGGTGGAGGACGCTTACGGCCACGTTCGGGTGCGGGGCGAAATTTCCGGCTATCGCGGCCCCCATTCCTCCGGCCACGCCTATTTTTCGCTGAAGGATGCCGGTGCGCGGCTCGATGCGGTGATCTGGAAGGGCACCTTCCAGCGCCTGCGGCTCAAGCCCGAGGAGGGGCTGGAGGTGGTGGCGACCGGCAAGCTCACCACCTATCCCGGAAAATCCGGCTACCAGATCGTGATTGAGTCGCTCGAGTTCGCCGGCGCCGGCGCCATCATGGCCATGCTGGACGAGCGCAAGCGCCGCCTCGCCGCCGAAGGCCTGTTCGATCCCGCCCGCAAGCAGGAGCTGCCGTTCCTGCCCAAGGTGATCGGCGTCGTCACCTCGCCCACCGGGGCGGTGATCCGCGACATCCTCCACCGCCTCAATGACCGATTCCCCCGCCGGGTGCTGGTGTGGCCGGTGCGGGTGCAGGGCGAGACCTCGGCCGCCGAGGTGGCCGCCGCCATCCGCGGCTTCAACGATCTGCCGGAGGGCGGACCCATTCCCCGGCCGGACGTGATCGTGGTGGCGCGCGGCGGTGGCGCGCTGGAGGATCTGCTCGGCTTCTCCGACGAGGCGGTGGTGCGCGCGGCGGCGGAGAGCATGATCCCGCTGGTCTCGGCCGTGGGGCATGAGACCGACGTGACCCTCATCGATTTCGCCGCCGACGTGCGCGCGCCCACCCCCACGGCCGCGGCCGAGATGGTGGTGCCGGTGCGCACCGATCTCATCGCCACGGTGGAAGATCTCGGCGCCCGCTTGATCGCCGCGCCCTTGCGCCTTCTGGACCGGCGCCGCGCCGACCTGCGCGGGCTCGCCCGGCTCCTGCCAGCCGCCGAAACCCTGCTGGCCCAGCCGCGCCAGCGCCTCGATCTTGCCGCTGAGCGGTTGCCTCGCGCCTTGCGAGCCAACGCCTCTGCCCACCGGCTTCAGCTCGCGGCGGTGCAGGCGCGCCTCTCGCCGGAGGCGCTGCGCACGCGGCTGGCGCGGGCGGGCGAACGCCTTGAGGTGCTGGACGGGCGCATGCGCCGGGCGCTGGAGGTGCAGAAGGAGCGCCGCACGGCGCGCCTCGCCGCCTTGGCGCAACTGCTCAAGGCGCTTTCCTACAGGGAGGTGCTGGGCCGCGGCTTCGCGCTGGTGCGGGATGCCGGCGGCCATGCGGTGCGGCGGGCGGCGGACATCGCGGACGGCGCGGCGCTGAGCCTGGAATTCGCCGATGGCCGGGTCGCCGTGCAGGCCGGGGCGGGGGCTCCGCCGCCGGATTCGCCCCCCCGGCCGGCGCCGCGCCCGGCCGGCCGCAAGCCGCGAAAGGTAGAGGGGCCGACGCTTTTCGACCCCTGATCGTGCGCCCCTTTCGCGTTGCGGCGCAAAGGGCTATCCTTCGGGCAAACCAGTTTTCGGGACGCTCCCCAGGTGATGAACAGATTCGAACGCTTCCCCGAGCCCCATGGCGAGGCGGAAGTGCGCTACCTCGATGGTGAATTCCGCATCCTGCGGCCCGGCAGCTTCGTGCGCTGTGCCGTGACCGGGCAGATCATCCCGCTCGACGAACTGCGCTACTGGAGCGTCGACCTGCAGGAAGCCTATGCCAGCCCCGAGGCCGTGCTCACCCGCGTGCGGGAGTTGCCGCCGCAGGGCTAGGGTTTCTGCCTTTTGCCGTATCTATCGCACTGTCGTCCTCCGGCTTGACCGGAGGACCCATGATGCCACCTGCCCCAGCCTCCGACAGCTTCCGCGAGCGGAAGGATGGACCCTCCGGTCAAGCCGGAGGGTGACGGTAGGGGCTGGCGCGATGAGAATTCTCACCCCTGCGGCTGAAGCGTCTCCAGGAAGCCGATGGGCTGGCCGGCGGACGGGCCGGTGAGCTCGCCTTCCCACATCACCTTGCGGCCGCGCACGAAGGTGCCCACGGGCCAGCCGGTGACTTCCTTTCCATCATAGGGCGTCCACTGGGCGCGCGAGGCGATCCAGCCGTTGGTGATGGTGGCGCGGCGCTTGAGGTCCACCACGGTGAAGTCGGCATCGTAGCCCACCACGATGCGCCCCTTGCCGGCGATGCCGAACAGGCGCGCCGGGCCGGCGCTGGTGAGGTCGATGAAGCGCTCCAGCGTCAGGCGGCCGGCGGCGACGTGGTCCAGCATCAGCGGCACCAGCGTCTGCACGCCCGTCATGCCCGAAGGGCTTTCGGGATAGGGCTTGCTCTTTTCTTCCAGCGTGTGCGGCGCGTGGTCGGAGCCGAGCACGTCCACCACGCCGTTGGCGATGGCCGCCCACAGCCCGTCGCGATGGCGTTCGCCGCGCACCGGCGGGTTCATCTGGGCCAGCGTGCCGAGCCGCTCGTAGCATTCCGGGGCGGCCATGGTGAGGTGATGGGGCGTGACCTCCACCGAGGCCACGTCGCGCGCGTCGGCGAGGAAATCCATCTCCTCGGCCGAGGTCACGTGCAGCACATGCACCCGCGCGCCGGTCTCGCGGGCGAGATTGACGAGGCGGCGGGTGGCGGTGAGCGCCGCGATCTCGTCGCGCCAGACGGGGTGGGAGGAGGCATCGCCCGGCACGCGCAGGCCCTTGCGCTCCTGCAGGCGGGGCTCGTCCTCGCAATGGAAGGCGGCGCGGCGGCGGATGACCTTCAGGATGTTGCGCACGCCGTCGTCGTCCGGCACCAGCAGCGAGCCGGTGGACGAGCCGATGAACACCTTGATGCCGGCCGCGCCTGGCAGGCGCTCCAGCTCCGGCAAGTCCTTCACATTGTCATGGGTGCCGCCCACATAGAAGGCGAAGTCGCAATGCATGCGGGCCGTCGCCCGCGCGATCTTGTCTTCCAGCGCGGAGGGGTTGGTGGTCTGGGGAATGGTGTTCGGCATCTCGAACACGCCAGTCACGCCCCCCATGACGGCGGCGCGGGAGCCGGTCTCCAGGTCTTCCTTCTGCTCCAGCCCCGGCTCGCGGAAATGCACCTGCGTGTCGATGACGCCCGGCAGGATGTGGAGGCCGGTGGCGTCCACCACCTCGCCCGCGCTCGCGGCGGAAAGATCGCCGATGGCGCGGATGCGCCCGCCCGTGACGCCGATGTCGGCAACGGCAATGCCGGCGGGGGTCGCGACCGCGCCGCCCTTCAGCAGCAGATCGAAAGTCACGGGCATGGGAGGGGCTCGCTCTTGATGGGGACAGGCAGCCGGCCTTAAATCTGTTTTTTATTTTGCTGACAAGGACGGCCCCTATGCCGCTCATTCATTTGACCGATCGTACCCTCATTCGTGCCGATGGCCCCGATGCGGTAAAGCTGCTGCACAGTGTCATCACCTGCAACGTCAAGACCATGGCGCCGGGAGATGCCCGCTATGGTGGCCTGCTCACCCCGCAGGGCAAGATCATCTCCGACTTCCTGTTCTATGGACTCGCCGAGGAGAGCTTCCTGTTCGACGCCCCCGCGGACCGGGCGGAGGATCTCCTCAAACGGCTGATCTTCCATCGCCTTCGGGCCAAGGTGACGTTCGAGGTGGCGGCCGACCTCGCGGTCGCCGCCGTGTTCGGCGATCACGGCGCGCTGCCGGACGGCCGGCTCTTCACCGATCCGCGCTATCCCGGCCTCGGCCAGCGGCTGGTGCTGGACAAGGCGGCAGCCGAGGGGCTTTCCAGCGATCTCGCCGCCTATGAGGCGCACCGCATCGCCCTGGGCATCCCCAAGGGCGGGGCCGACTTCACCTATGGCGACACCTTCCCCCACGAGGCCGACATGGACCAGCTCGGCGGCGTGGACTTCAAGAAGGGCTGCTATGTGGGGCAGGAGGTGGTGAGCCGCATGGAGCACCGCTCCACCCCGCGCAACCGGCTGGTGGAAGTGATCTTCCCCACACCGCTCGCGGTGGGGCAGGAGATCGTGGCCGGCGACAAGAGCGTGGGCCAGCTCACCTCCGTTACCGAGGGGCGGGGCATCGCCACCGTCCGCCTCGATCGCGCGACCGATGCGCGGGCCGAGGGCGTGCCGCTGACCGCCGGGGCGGTGGAGGTGGAGTTGCGCAAGCCGGAATGGGCGACCTTCCCGCTGGATTGGGAAAAGAAGGTCAGCGCGCTGGACGCCAAGTTCAAGCCCACCTGACGTTTCAGGGCCTGAGGAGACCGAGAGAATGGACGATGCCGCGCCGAAGCCCGTGCGCCAGCCTTTGATCGCGCACGCGGACGGCCATGCCCGCTGCTTCTGGTGCGGCACCGATCCCTTCTACATGGCCTATCACGACACCGAATGGGGCGTGCCGGAGCGCGACAGCCGCGCTTTGTTCGAGAAGCTGCTGCTGGATGGCTTCCAGGCCGGGCTCTCCTGGATCACCATCCTCAGGAAGCGGGAGAATTTCCGCCGCGCCTTCGACGGCTTCGAGCCGGAGGCCATGGCCCGCTACGATGCCGCCAAGGTGGAGGCGCTGATGCAGGATGCCGGCATCGTGCGCAACCGGGCCAAGGTGGAGGGCGCGGTGCTTTCCGCCCGTGCCTATCTGGAGCTCAGGGATAAGGGAATCGCCTTCACCGACGTCATGTGGGACGCGGTGGACGGCGAGACGAAGGTGAACCGCCCCCGCCGCATTGCCGACGTGCCCGCCGAGACGGCCGAATCGAAGGCCCTGTCCAAGCGACTCAAGGCGGCGGGCTTCAAGTTCGTCGGCCCCACCATCGTCTATGCCGCCATGCAGGCGTGCGGCCTCGTGGACGACCATCTGGAAGGCTGCCACTGCGCCAAGACGTGAGGGCGGAGGGCCCAGCGGAGCGGAACCGGGGACAGGACGGGACATTCTGCCCCGCGCCCCTTTCATCGGCCGGCGGCGGCGCCTATATTCATCGGGCCGGCGCAAGTCGGCTATGGCGATAAATCGGTGTTGGAATAAGCCTTTCGGACCCGGGGGCGGTACCCGGCGCCTCCACCAAAGCCCGTTTTTCCCTTGGGAAAGGCGGGCTCCGGCGGGGGCGAAATAGGATCGACGAGGGTGTAAAGAGCATTCTTTCGCTCGGCATTGTACCGCCGTTATCGGGCTAAACTTATAGTTGCCAACGACAACTATGCTCCGGTTGCTCAGGCCGCGTGAGCGGTTTGACGATCGAAATCAAAGTCCTACCGGGTAGCACTGGATAGGCGGGGTTCGGAGGCACCTGGCAACAGAAGCCTCCACTTCCCTCCCGACCGGCCGAAGGGGGGAAGCGCGCTCCTTCGTTCGTCCTTTCGGCCGCGGCGCCACCCGTTCACGGTGCCGCCCGGAAGGTCTCCGGAGCCTGGCTCGTCATCAGGCCGGAGGGGACTGCTGCGGGCTCATGACGGTCGATCACATCCGCTACGATCTTCTCGCCCAGGAGGCCCTGCGCTCCGTGGTGCGCCGGGTGCTCACGGACGTGGCCAAGACCGGCCTGCCGGGCGACCACCATTTCTTCATCTCCTTCGACACCCGCGCGCCGGGCGTCCGGCTCTCGCAGCGGATGAAGGAGAAGTACCCGGAAGAGATGACCATCGTGCTCCAGCACCAGTTCTGGGACCTGATCGTCACCGAAACCTCGTTCGAGGTCGGCCTCTCCTTCGGCGGCATTCCCGAGCGCCTGCTCGTGCCCTTCACCGCGCTCAAGGGCTTCTTCGATCCGGCCGTGAAGTTCGGCCTGCAGTTCGAGACCCTCACCGCCGATGCGGATGGGGAAGAGACGGACGACGCCCCGCTGGAGACGCCCGTCTCGGCCAACGGACCCGGCCCGGCCTCCAACGCGCCGACCCCGCTCAAGCCCGCGCCCGGCGCCGCCTCCGAGCCGGCGCTCGCCAGCGCGGCGACTGCTGCCGAGGGTGAGGAAAAGCCTGCCGGCGGCGCGCAGGTGGTGCAGCTCGACGTCTTCCGCAACAAGAAGTAGCCGGCCGGACTCCGCCGGTGACCTCACAGGCCGACGTGGTGGTGATCGGGGCCGGTGCCGCCGGCCTTGCCGCCGGGGCGCGGCTGAGGGCGGCGGGCATTCCCTTCGAGATCATCGAGGCCGCGCCGGTCGCGGGTGGCCGGGCGTCCACCGACACAACCACGCTCGGCGTGCCCTTCGATCTCGGCTGCCACTGGCTGCACGACGCGCGGGACAATCCCTTCACCGCCCTCGCGGAGACGCATGGCTTCCGCGTTGGACGCAGCGCGCCGGTGCGGCGGCGGCTTTTTCTCGGTGATCGCTTTTCCACGGACGCCGAGAAGGATGCCGCCGATGCGGAGGTGGATGCCGTTTTCGACGCCATTTATGACGCAGGGCTCGCCGGGAGCGACATTTCCGCCGCCGAAGTCATGCGCGCGCGGGGGCCGGGCCGCTATGGCGTCCTCGCGCGGCACTGGCTGGAGCTGATGTCGGCCGCCGGGCCGGCGGACATCTCGGCCGTGGACTTCGCGCTCTATCGCGACACCGACGACAATTGGCCGGTGCTCGACGGCTATGGCGCGCTGGTGCTGGCGGTGGCCGGCGACCTGAAGGTGACGCTTGGCTGTCCCGTCCGCCGCATCGATCGCAGGGGCCGGCGCCTCTCCATCGAGACGGAGCGGGGCGCCATCGCCTGCCGCGCGGTGGTGGTCACGGTGTCCACGGCGGTGATCGCTGCCGGCCGGCTCGCCTTCGATCCCGCCTTGCCACCCGACGTCGCGGAGGCATTCGCCGCGCTGCCCCTCGGCTTTGCTGAGAAGGTGGCCCTGCTGTTCGACCGGGATGTGTTCGGCGTGGCCGATCGCACCGGGCTCGACGCGGTGGACCCGTCCCGTCCCCAGCGGGCCGGCGCTTCGGCGATGCTGCGACCGGGCGGCGCCCCGGCGGCCCTCGTCCATGTGGCGGGGCCGGAGGCACAGGCGATGGCGGGCGAGGGGCCGGATGCGCTGGCCGATTTTGCCCTCGGCGTGCTGGCGTCCGCCTTTGGGGAGGACGTGCGGCGCCATGTGGTGCGGCGCCTGACCACGGATTGGGCGGGCATGCCCTTCATCGGCGGTGCCTATTCCTGCGCGCTGCCGGGCAAGGCGCATCTGCGCGCGAAGCTTCACGAACCGTTCGATCCGCGCATCGTCTTCGCGGGAGAGGCACTGGGCGGCCCCGCCTTCTCCACCTGCCATGGCGCGCACATTTCCGGGATCGCCGCCGCCGAGACCGCCCTCGCACAATTGGAGCAAGCCGCATGAGCGCGACCCGCCATCCCCTCGCGCTGGTGGTCGCGGTGTCCCGGAACGGCGTCATCGGCGTCGGCGGCGGCCTGCCGTGGCGCCTGCCGTCGGACCTGAAGCGGTTTCGCGCCATCACGTGGGGCAAGCCGCTGCTGATGGGGCGGCGCACCTTCTCATCCATCGGCAAGCCGCTGCCGGGGCGCACCTCCGTGGTGGTGAGCGCCGATCCAGCCTTCGCTCCGCCCGAGGGCGTGCTGAGGGGCGCCTCGCTGGCGGAAGGGCTCGCGCTGGCGGATGACGCGGCGGATGCCATGGGCGCGGACGCCATCATGGTCATCGGCGGCGAGCGGGTGTTTCGCGAGACCCTGCCCATCGCCCGCTGGCTGCACCTGACCGAGGTGGATGCAGCGCCTGAGGGTGACGTGCTCTTCCCCGCCTTCGATCGCACCCAATGGCGGGAGACCGGCCGCGAGGGGCCGATCCGCGGCGAGAAGGACGAAGCCGCCTTTACTTATGTGACGCTCGAGCGGACCTGACCGACCCGCTCAGCGCGCGCCCACCAGACCCGGCGGGCGCGGCAAGTCGCCGAAGCCGGAGGTGGGCGGCAGCTGGCCGTCCGAGGGTGCCGGCACCGCGAAGCGCGGCGGGGGCGGCGGCTCCACCCGGTCCGTGCGACGTGGCGCGGGGGGCTGCGGCTGCGTCTGGCGCACCACCGGCGGGCGCCGGGCCTCCCCTGCGGGCTCGGGCGTGGCGTGGCTTTCCAGCTGGCGCTCGGGTTCGGTGCGGGCCGGCGCGGCCTGGTGCGTCTGGCGGGACTGGACCTCGCCCGGTGTCGCGGTGCCGGCGGTGCCGGAGGCGGTGGGCACGCCGAAGCCGGACGCGGGCACGTCGCGCCGTTCGATCTCCTGATTGCGATCCACTGCACGCGGCACCGGCACGGGGGCCGGCTGGGGCGCGGGCGCGACCACAGGGGCTGCCGGAGCGGTCGCCACAGGCGCTGGTGTCGGCGCAGGGGCAGGCGCCGTCACGGCCGGACGGGGCGCGGGCGCGACCTGGGGACCCGGCTGCGGGCTTGCCGGCTGCACGGGGGCGATGGCCGCGGGCGCAGGGGCCGGAACAACAACTGGCGCAGGAACAACCGGCGCCGGGGTCACGGACACCGGCGCGACAGGCGCGGGTGCCGCCGGGGCGGTGGCCGGATCCGGGGCCGGCGTGCCGCCGCGCTGGCGTTCTTCCAGACGGCGGGTCTCGCGCTCGATGGCGCGCATGGCGATGACGCTGGTCGCAGCCGGCGCACTCACCCGCCGCTCGGGCGCCGCCACCGGCCCACGCCAGGAGATGGCGCCGCCGGGCACGCCGCCGGCGCTTTCGGCGCCTTCCAGATCCATGCCCGCATCGAGAATGAGCCGCGACAGGTCGAGGCTGCCGGAGAGGCCGACACGCACGCCGTCCGCCGTGGTGCGGGCGGGGGACAGGCGGGCGACGCCGTTCACCACGCCGAGCGTCGTTTCCACGAAGGCGAGCTTGAGCGGCCCCTTGGCCAGCGCCCGGTCCAGCATCTGCGCGGTGCGCCGCTCGTCGGGCGGCGGCGAGAGGGGTGCGGCCTCGGCGAGAACGGCGTCGAGGGCGGCAGGGCTGGCATTCTCGATCACGAGGTCGCGGACGCCGAGGGTGCCCTGCCCGGAGAGGCTCTGCACGATGGTCTGGACGCTGCGGCCGGAGCCACCGAGATCCAGCAGCAGGTTCACCCGCCCCTTGGGCGGGGTGCGGGCGCCGGTCGGGCCGATGAGGGCGCCCGCGTCCACCTGCTCCAGCACGAGGCGGCCGTCGGCCTGGATGAGGTCGTTCTGCCGCTTCAGCCGGAGGGAGGCGGCCATGCGCCCGCCGCCGAGGCTGCCGGACAGGTCGCGCAGGTCGAAATCCGTGCCATCGCTGACCAGAACGAGGCGGCCCTTGTCGAGGGCATAGGGGCCGAGCGCGGCGATGCGGCCGGCGGACAGCTCCAGATTGAGGCCGATGCCGCCCGCCGAGGCGGGGGCGAGCCGCGCGGTATTCCACAGGCCGGCCGGCCCGCTCTCCGCACTGGCGCGGGCGGCGAACATGGCGAGGATGCGCGGCACGGACAGGGTATCGAACGCCAGCTTGCCGGAGAGGCGCGGCACCGCGCCGGGCTCGAACTCCACGCTGCCGGAGACCGGCGCGGCCGCGAGCGACCCGGTCAGCTCGCCGAGCCGCCATGCCCCGGCGCGGCGGGACAGGGTGAAGGCGAGGGCGGTGGGCACCGGTCCTTCGACGGCGGCGGAGGCCTGCGGCAACAGCCGGCCAAGGTCGGCGCCGTCGAGGCGCATGGTGAGATTGGGCTCGATGCTGCCGCCGGAAAGGCGGGCCGTGCCCTGCGCCTGCGCCGTGAGGTCGGCGAGGCTGATGCGGCCGCGCACCTGCGCCTCGTCCTGCGTCAGGGGATCGACGGAGAGTTCCACACGGGCGGGGCCGAGCCGCTGGCCGAGCCCGTCCACGCCGAGGGCGGCGAGCGCGCGTCCGCCGTCCGTCGCGTCCGCCTTCAGGGCGATGCGCAGCGGCACGCCGGCGGTGGTGCGGGCGAAGGAGATGTCGCCGGAAATCTGCCCCAGCGTGCCGGCAATGGTGACATTGCGCCCGCCCGCCTCGGCCCAGACGACGGTGCTGTTGAGCTTCACCGGCGAGGCGATGGGCAGGAGGTTGCCGATGACCTGCGCCGTCTCCTCTCCGGCCAGAAGCCGCGCCACGGGCACGAGCCCGTCGGCCTTGGCGCCGGAGGCGGTGATGTTGAATTCGCCGCGCGGGGTGGTGGAGAAGTTCTCCATCCGCCCGGCGCCCTCGACGCGCAGGCCGGCGAAATCGTCCATCACGATGCGGGCGAGGCGCCAGTTGCCGCCGGTGGCCGAGCCTTCGAGGTTCAAGGCGCGCAGCGGCAGGCCGGAGAGCGTGAGGTTGCGCCCGTCGATGGCCACCTGGCCGTCGGCGCCCCCGCCCACCGCGGTGGACGCGGTCTGCACGGCAGCAATGAGCGGGTCGAGGTCGAAGCCGTCCAGCGACAGGCGCAGGTCGAGCTTGGGCGGCGCGTTGTCCGGCAGCGCGGCGGAGGCCGAGCCACGCACCCGGCTCGCGGCGAACGTGGCGTCCAGCATGTCCACCGCGATGCGCGACGGACCAGCGGTGACGCGGCCGGAGATGCGCACCGGCCCCTTCGCCGCCGCCACATAGTCGCGCGGCGCGGTGGGGGCGGCCCAGCGCAGGAAGACGGCCGGGTCGTCGGCGGCGAAGGAGACGTTGCCGTCGAAGCCGCCGCCGCCATTGGCGCGGGTCGGCATGCCGGAAAGGCGGAGCGAGGCCTTGCCCGGAAGCTGCGCCTCGGCGCTGTCCACCCGCCAGCCGGCGGCGGAGCCGGAAATGTCGGCGCGCACGTCGCGCACCATGGTGCCGCCGAGCACCAGCTGCTCCACGGAGAGGCCGATGCGCGAGGCGATGTCCGGCGCCGGCAGGGCCGCGACGCCACCGAGGAAGCGGGCGAGGGAGGCGGCCGGGCTGCCGCTGCCTGCGTCGGCGTCCTTGGTGCCGGTGGCGGCCCGCACGGCGTCGATGTCGAGGCTGCGGGCATTCAGCACCGCATCAAGGCCGATGGCGCGGCCGAGGGCGAGGCGCGCGGAGCCGGTGAGCTGCGCCGGGGTGGCCGAGCCGCCCAGCGCGAGGTCGAGGCTTTCCGCCAGCACCGCTTCCGGGCTCGCCTTCAGCGTGCCGGAGAGCTGCCAGGCCTCCGCGCCGTCGCCGGCATGCCGGGAGAGGGTGGCGCGGCCGTCGAAGCGCGGCTTGGCGCCGGCCACGTTGAGGTTGCCGTCGAGATCGAGGGCATAGGGCCGGGTGCGCCCGTCCAGCACGATGCGCAGCTTGCCGGCGCCGTCATCGCCGATCTTGCCGAGGGTGGAGCGCACGGCGAACCGCGCCTCGCCGGCCTGCACCTCGCCATCGAGGCGGAAGGGGCCGGTGAGCGAGCGCGCCTCGCCCTTCAGGTCGAGGTCATCGATGCTGACGCGATGGTCAGAGGCGCGGTCGAGCAGATCGAGGCTGCCGTCCTCCACCTCCAGCCGGGCGATGGAGAGTTCCGCCGCCCGTCCGGTGCCCGTGGGCATGGCGACGCGGCCGGCGCTGTCCAGCACCACACGGATCTGCGGCTTGCGCAGGGTGACGCCGGTGGCCTGGATGTCGCCGCGCATCAGGGCGCCGAGGGAGAGCTCGGCGGTCAGTTCCTTCACCGTGCCGCCGGTGGACACCACGTCGCCGAGGGTCACGTCGCGCAGCACGATGCGGGGGGCGGGCAGGATCTCCGCCTCGATGGCGCCGCGGATCACCACGGGCAGGCCCAGCGTGCGGCCCATCTCGGTCTCGAACGTGCCGCGCCACTGGTTCCAGTCCACCACGAACGGCGCGGCGAACGCCGCGCTGATGGCGAGGACTATCGCCGAGGCGAGGCTGATGAGAATGCCCTGCACACGCGTCTCCCGATGAGGCCCCGATCATAAAGGGCCGCTTAACCCTATGCGCAGGGAATGCGATCAGATCGCGACGATTTTTCCCGGATTCATGATGTTTTTGGGGTCGAGCGCCCGCTTGATCGCGCGCATGGCCTCCAGCGCCGCGGCACCGTGCTCGCCCTCCATGTATTTCATCTTGCCCTGGCCGACGCCGTGCTCGCCGGTGGAGGTACCGCCCATGGCGAGGGCACGCTCCACCAGACGCTTCATGTAGTGCTTGGCCTTGGCGAGGTCTTCCGGGTCGTCCACGTTCACCATCAGCGTGGTGTGGAAATTACCGTCGCCCACATGGCCGACGATGGGGGCGATGAGGCCCATCTCCACGATGTCGCGCTTGGTCTCCATCACGCACTCGGCGAGGCTGGAGATGGGCACGCACACGTCGGTGGCCACCGCCTTGGCGCCCGGCCGCATGGGCAGGACGGACCAATAGGCATCGTGCCGCGCCTGCCACAGCTTGGTGCGCTCCTCCGGCTTCACCGCGAACACCGACGGGCCGCCGCCATATTCGGCCGCCAGTTCGCCGAAGCGATCGGCCTGCTCGTGGACGCTGGCTTCCGTGCCGTGGAATTCGAGGAAGAGGGTGGGGGTCTCGGCCAGCGCCAGCTTGGCGTAGGCATTGGAGGCCTTCACCTGCTCCTCGTCCAGAAGCTCGATGCGCGCCACCGGGATGCCGCTCTGGATGGTGGCGATCACCGTGTTGCAGGCGGCCTCGATGCTGGGGAAGGGGCAGACAGCGGCGGAGACTGCCTCCGGGATGCCGTAGAGCTTCAGGGTGATTTCGGTGATGATCCCGAGCGTGCCTTCCGCGCCCACATAGAGGCGGGTGAGGTCGTAGCCGGCGGAGGATTTGCGCGCGCGGGTGGCGGTGGTGAGGATTTCGCCGGTGGGCGTCACCACCTTCAGCGACAGCACGTTGTCCTTCATGGTGCCGTAGCGCACCGCATTGGTGCCCGAGCAACGGGTGGAGACCATGCCGCCCAGCGAGGCGTCGGCGCCGGGATCAATGGGGAAGAATAGTCCCTGGTCGCGCAGTTCCTCGTTCAGCCGCTTGCGGGTGACGCCGGGTTCGATCACGCAGTCGAGGTCGGCGGTGTTGACGGCCAGGATGCGGTTCATGCGCGAGAGGTCGATGCAGATGCCGCCGAAGGGGGCGTTCACATGGCCTTCCAGCGAGGTGCCCGCGCCCCAGGGGATCACCGGGACCGACAGCTCGTAGCAGATGCGGACGACAGCCTGCACATCTTCCGTGCATTCAGCGAAAACAACGGCGTCCGCGGGTTCGTTGGGCAGGTAGGTCGTCACGTTCGCGTGCTGTTCCCGCACGGCGCGGCCCGTAACGACCTTGTGATCCAGTGCGGCCTGCAGGCGCTGCACCGCCTGGGCGATGCGATCGGGCATTGCACTGTCGGATTTCGCGGCTGCGGCAACCATTTACAAATCCTTAACCTTTGTCTGCGCCGAGCGGGCGGGTCCCGGAGGGCGCGAAAGTGGATTGAACCGTTTTAGGAACAGTTTCGACTTGACAGTGTCTTTTTTGATTCGCCCCGCCGGTGCTTTTTCAGGGTGACGAATGCCTCCTAGCACGGCACAGTGCTCTCACAAGCGGCAAAATCTGAAACCTGACGAAGCGAGGCGGCCATGCTCGACCGAATCGACTTTGAACCCGTGTTCTTTGCTCCGTTCGTGTCCTCCTCCATGAAGGTGGAGAGCAACTGGATCGACTATAACGGCCACCTCAACGTGGCCTATTACACGCTGATCTTCGACCGGGCGCTGGACGAGGCGCTCTGCCTGCTCGGGCTCGGGCCGGCTTATGCCCGTGGACGTGGCGCCTCCTTCTTCACCGGCGAATCCCACATCCGCTACGCCCGCGAACTGGCGCCGGACTCGCCGGTGCGCGTGACCATGCGGTTGCTCGACTATGACGAGAAGAGGCTGCACCTCTTCCAGTCGCTGCATCATGCCAGAGATGGCTGGGTGTCCGCCACGTCGGAGCAGATCACGCTCCATGTGGATCTCGGCTCGCGGCGCGTGGTGCCGTTCCCGGACGATGTGCTGGAGCGGATCGCCACCATGCGCGCCGCCCATGCCGGCCTGCCGCCACTCGATGGCGTCGGCCGCAAGGTGTCCATGCCGTCGCGCTCCTGACGCGCGGCTTTCGAGGCCGCCATGGTCTTAACGTCCATCGCGGTTCTCGCGGCGCTGTGCGCCGATGGCGGCTGAGGCGAGAGCGCCCGGCCGCCTTTCTCTTTGTGGGGCCAGGGTCGGGAACTGCCTAATTGGCAACCATGCCTTTACCGTGCGCTCCGCGCAGGTCTGGCATGCCGAGCCGGAAGTTCTGGTGCGCTGCACAGAGGCATATATTGCACTGCGATAAAGCCCCGTAGGGCCAGTGCAGGAGGCCTCCATGAGCGCCGTTACCTTTTCTCCCGACACCCTCTCTCGCGAAACCCGCTCTGCCGCTCCCAAGGCTGCGGCCGGCAAGGGCTTCTTCGCCCGCCTGATGGACGCGATCATCGCCGCCCGCATGGAGCAGGCCGAGCGCGAGCTGTCCCGCTACGTCCAGCTCAACGGCCGCGATCCGCTGAACTGAGACGACTGACGATCCCTCATCCGCGCGGCCGATCCGACCGCGCGGCGAGGGTCAGGGTGGCCCAGCCCTCGATATGCCGCTGGCTGACGAGGTGCAGGCCCTGCGCGCGATAGGCCGCTAGCGCGGCCGGAACCTGCGCGGTGAGCAATCCCGACAGGACGATGCGTCCCCCCGGCGCCAGCAATGAGGCGAGTGGGCGCGCCAGCCGCTTCAGCGGCGGCAGCAGGATATTGGCGAGGATCAGGTCGTAGGGTCCGTGGATGCGGATCGCCCGCGCCCCTGCGCCGGCCGCATGCACCATGCGCACCCCCGGCGCCTTGTTCGCCGCCGCATTGGCTTTGGCCGTGCGCACCGCGATGACGTCGATATCGCTGCCCACAATCTCCGTGTGAAACAGCCGCTCGGCCGCGATGGCGAGCACGCCCGTGCCCGTGCCCACGTCCAGCACGCGCTGAGGGCGTCCCCGGCGCGCGGCGTTGACGATGGCGTGTAGGCAGCCCTGCGTGGTGCCGTGGTGGCCCGTGCCGAAGGCCAGCGCCGCCTCGATCTCGATGCCGATGCGGTTCGGCCCCACCCGGCCGCGATCATGCGAGCCATGCACGACCACCGGCCCGACGGCCACGGGCGCGAGGCCTTCCAGGCTCGCGGCCACCCAGTCCTTCTGCTCGATCTCGCCGAAGGTCACGGCGGCGGCCAGCTCGGGGCCGGCCGCGATCTCCACCAGCTCGCGCAGCGTCTCCGCATCGAAGGCGGCGCCGGCATAGACCTCCACCACCCAGTCGTCGTCCGTCCGCTCGAAATTCGCCACCGCCACCTCGGCGGGGTCGAACGTCTCCGAGATCAGGTCGGCGATGCGCTGCGCTTGCCGGCGGGGCGCCTCGACCCGCATCACATGGGTGGCGTCGTTGGGGGGGAGGCCTTCGAGCATGGGGAAAACGTCATCCGTTGTCGCTGAGGCCGCCGTCGCCCGTCGCCCCCGTCACGCGGTTGCGCCCGGCGGCCTTGGCCGCGTAGAGGCGCTTGTCGGCCGCTTCGAGCAGTGCCGTCAAGGTCTGGCCGTCCTCGGGCAGCGTGGCGACGCCGATGGACAGGGTCTGCTTCCGCACGCCGTCCGGCAGAGCCAGCGCCGTCACGCTTTCATTGAGCATATGGGCGAGCGCCACCGCCGAGGTATGGGACACGCCCGGCGCCAGCACCGCGAATTCGTCGCCGCCATAGCGCACCACATGGTCCGACTGCCGAAGGCTCTCGGAGATGGCACCCGCCAGCTGCCGCAGCACCGCGTCACCGGTGGCATGGCCGTGGATGTCGTTGACCTCCTTGTAGTCGTCCACATCCACCAGCAGCAGGCTCATGGGCCGGCCGGTCTTGCGGGCGATCGCCACGAGGTCGCGGCCGAGCGGCTCCAGCTGGCCGCGGTGGAGCACGCCTGTGAGTGGATCGAGCCGGGAGGTCACCTCCAGCTGCTCGTAGCGCTGGCGGTAGGTGAGGGTGTCGAACACGTCGGCGATGCGCGGGCGCAGCGGATCTCCGGCCATCTCGAAGCGGTCGAGATAGAGCGCGAGCATCAGGGCATAGAAGCCTGCCGCCACCATCTTGCCGACCCAGCCGCCGATGCCCGCCGAGAGCGGCACGTCGAGCGCGAAATGCAGCACGCCGAAGAAGCCCAATTGATCGAAGGTGAGCACCAGCGCCAGCGTCGCCCAGATGACCGCCACCGGATACCGCTTCACCCGCGACGAGAGGCGCTCATAGAGGAGGATCATGGCGATGGAATCGATGAAGAGCAGCAGCGTGCTCCACACCGCCAGCGCGCCGAGCTGGTCCATGAAGGCGATGTCCCCCGGCACGCCGGGCGCCGGCACGAGATCGTGCAGGCGCAGCAGGAAGACGAGCGCCAGCATCACCAGATTGCCGAGGAAGAGCCCGTAGATGGGCTGGCGGGCCACCAGCGCATCCTCGCGAATGTACACGAGCAGCAGAAGCGCCAGCTTTCCCGAAAACAAGACCACAGAGCCGGGCGACAGGGAGACCGAGAAGGGCAGCTGCACGTAATAGGCGGCAGCCAGGTACGTCTCCATGAAATGGAGCGAGCCCAGCGCGCAGAAGAACACGCCGATGCCCAGCGTTCCGCGCAGGCGGAACAGCGCGAGCATCGCGCCGAAATACACCAGCATTTCGGCGCCGAGCAGGAGGATGTTGAGTGCGATCATCGATCTGGAATCTGCGGCGCGGGCGACGCTAGGGGAAGATCAGGGCAAAGATGAGGGGCCGCCCCGCCGGATCGAGGCGCCATTCCCCTCGCCCCTGAGGACTGGGTCAGGCCTTCTCGACGAAGGTCTCCAGCACCCGCTTCTCGCCGGCCTTGTCGAACTGCACGGTCAGCTTGTTGCCGTCGATGCCCGTGATTTCGCCATAGCCGAACTTGATGTGGAACACCCGCTCCCCCCGCTTGAAGGCGGAGGACGAGGCCGAGGACGAGGCCACCAGCGTGCCCTCGATCACCATCGGACCGCGCCGCGCCGACGGGCCGGCATCGTAGCGCCCGCCGCGCTCTGAGAAGCCGCCACGGCCGCCGCCACTCCCGCCACCGGTTTCGGTGCGGGCGCGGCTGGTCTGCGCCCGCTGCCAGCCGGGGGTGGAATAGGAGGAGGCGGCGAAGGGCTCGGCCCGGTCGAACCGGCTCTGCCCGTAGCTGCCGCCGCCGCCATAGGACGAACCGCCCCAGCCCATGCCACCGCGGCTTTCCTCGACCTGCACGTGGGCGTCGGGGAGTTCGTCGAGGAAGCGGGAGGGGACGGTGGAATTCCACATGCCGTGGATGCGCCGGTTGGAGGCGAACCAGATGCGGGCGGAGGCGCGGGCGCGGGTGATGCCCACATAAGCGAGGCGGCGCTCTTCCTCGAGGCCTGCCTTGCCCTGCTCGTCCAGCGCACGCTGGTGGGGGAACAGGCCTTCCTCCCAGCCGGGCAGGAAGACGGTGTCGAATTCCAGCCCCTTGGCGGAATGCAGCGTCATCACCTGCACCGCATCCTCGCCGGCGCCGTTGTCCACGTCCATCACGAGGGAGATGTGCTCGAGGAAGCCGGGCAGGCTCTCGAACGGCTCCATGGAGCGCACCAGCTCCTTGAGGTTTTCCAGCCGGCCGGCCGCCTCGGCGGAGCGGTCCTTCTGCCACATCTCCGTATAGCCGCTCTCGTCGAGGACGATCTCGGCGATCTCGGTGTGGGACATGGTGCGCGCCTGCTCGCGCCAGCGCTCGAAGGCCTGGATGAGCCCGCGCAGCGTGCCGCGCACCTTGGGCTTCAGCTCCTCGCTCTCGGTGAGAACGCGCGCGGCTTCCTGCAGCGGCACGCCGGCGGCGCGGGCGACATCGTGGATTTGCTTCACCGTGGCATCGCCGATGCCGCGCTTGGGCACGTTGACGATGCGCTCGAAGGCGAGGTCGTCGGCGGTGGAGTTCACGCAGCGCAGATAGGCCAGCGCATCGCGGATTTCTGCCCGCTCGTAGAAGCGCGGGCCTCCGATGACGCGATAGGGCATGCCCAGCGTGACGAAGCGGTCTTCGAACTCGCGCATCTGGAAGGATGCGCGGACCAGGATGGCGATCTCGGACAAGCGATGCCCGGCGCGTTGCAGCGCCTCGATTTCCTCGCCGACGGCGCGGGCCTCCTCGCCGGAATCCCAGGCCCCGGTGACGGAGACGCGCTCGCCTTCGTCACCCTCGGAGAACAGGGTCTTGCCCAGCCGCCCCTCATTATGGGCGATGAGGTGGGCGGCGGAAGCGAGGATGTGGCCGGTAGAGCGGTAGTTGCGTTCCAGCCGGATGACCTTGGCGCCAGGAAAATCGCTCTCGAACCGGAGGATGTTGTCCACCTCCGCGCCGCGCCAGCCATAGATGGACTGGTCGTCGTCGCCGACGCAGCAGACATTCTTCGAGCCCTGCGCCAGCAGGCGCAGCCACAGATACTGGGCGACGTTGGTGTCCTGATACTCGTCCACCAGCAGGTACTTGAATCTGCGGTGGTATTCGGAGAGCACGTCAGGATTCTCGCGGAACAGCCGGATGCCTTCCAGCAGCAGGTCGCCGAAATCCACCGCGTTCAGCGCCTTGAGACGCGCCTGATAGGCGGCATAGAGCATGCCACCCTTGCCATTGGCGAAGACGGCGCCCTCGCCGGGCGGCACGTCCTTCGGCGACAGGCCGCGGTTTTTCCAGCCGTCGATGGTGGCGGCGAGCAGGCGTGCCGGCCAGCGCTTCTCGTCGATGTTCTCGGCAGCGAGGAGCTGCTTGAGCAGGCGGATCTGGTCGTCCGTGTCGAGGATGGTGAAGCCGCTCTTCAGCCCCACCAGCTCGTGGTGGCGCCGGAGGATGCGCACGCCGATGGAATGGAAGGTGCCGAGCCAGGGCATCCCCTCGATCTGGTCACCGACCATGCCGTGGATGCGGTCCTTCATCTCCCGCGCGGCCTTGTTGGTGAAGGTCACCACGAGGATCTGCGAAGGGAAGGCGCGGCCGGAGGCGAGGATGTGGGCGACACGGGCGGTGAGCACCCGCGTCTTGCCGGTGCCCGCGCCAGCCAGCACGAGGAGCGGTCCTTCAAGGGTTTCGACCGCCTCGCGCTGCTCGGGATTGAGGCCGGAGAGATAGGAGGCCTGCGGCCCGGCGGGCGCAATGCCGGCGCGGGCACGGGCAGCAATGCCGCCGGGCTTCAGGCCGGGTAGCTCTGGCACTCCGCCGGGCTCGTGGCCCGGACGGCGCGGGGATTCAGGCGGTCTCAATGCAAAAGGTCTCGGTGCGCGTGATTCGCTTAAGGGAACAAAATGGCATCGCGCGCGCCGGATTGCGAGCTTGGCCGCAGGCGAGCCTTTACCGGAGCAGTTCGGCGGTGCCTTCGCGCCGCCAGGTGCGCGCCCGAAGCCGCGGCGCCAGCCACCAGGACAGCGGCGCGGAGATGATCGACGAGCCGAGCACCACAAAGGGCATCAGGGTCATGGCGTCGCGCGCCAGAGGCGACAGCAGAAGCAACAGGAGGGCGGCGAAGAACGTGACCGCCTGGATCATCATGAACAGCATGGCGGCGAGTTGCAGCCGGATCGACATGGGCGAGCCTCCTTCGGAAACGACGTCTCGAAAGGGCAACATGTCCGGGGCGATCGCGGTTCCCGGCACGCGGTCAAGTTCCGGCGAGATCGGCCGCGGCATCCGGCAGGGACGCTGCGCCCGGGCCGGCCACGGGAAGATGCACCACGTAGAACTTGCGCACCGCGGTCACGCTCTTCCACACCCCCTTGAAGCCCGAGGGGATGACGAAGGACTGGCCAGCCTGAAAGGTCTCGGTGTGGCCAGAAGCGTCGGTGAGTTCCACGGTGCCTTCGATGAGGACGCAGAACTCGTCCTCGTCATAGCTCACCTCGATCTCCGACGGGGCGGAGGCCCAGAAGCCCGCCGAAAAGGCGCCGGTGCGATCCTGGTACCATTCATGGACCGTCGTCGCGGCGTTGGGGTCCAGCGGCGGAGCGGGATCGAAGCGGATGGAGCGGATGGTCATGGGGTCACTCCCTGCGCGCCTGGTTCGCTGTGCGTGGCCCATCCTTCGCCTGTCTGCCATCCGCCCGCAAGGGTGCCCGCAGACCTGCGACAAGAACGGCCCCCACGCTGAAGAAGGCGACCAGCACCGCCACCCCCGCGCGCTGGCTACCGGTCAGCGCCGTCACAACGGCGACCGATGTCGGGGCGGCGAACGAGGTGATCTTGCCGGAGAGGGCGAACAGGCCGAAGCATTCGCCGATGTTCTCGGGCGGGGCGAGGCGCACCAGCAGGGTGCGCGAGGCCGATTGCAGCGGGCCGGCGACGATGCCGATGAGCAGCCCGAAGCCCACATAGACCTTCTCCGGCAGCGATCCGTAGAGGCCGGTCCCCGGCGGGGTGGGCACCAGCCCGAACAGGATGGAATCGTGCGCCACCGATAGGAGGCCCACGCAGGCGAGGAGCAGCGCGAGGAGGGCGACGAGGATGACGATGCGCGGGCCGAAGGCATCGTCAAGCCACCCGCCCGCCAGCGCCCCGATGGTCGCGGTCACGGTGATGAGGATGCCGAAGATGCCCATCTCGATGGAGCCCCAGCCGAACAGGCCGGCAGCGAAGATGCCGCCGAAGGCGAACAGGGCGACGAGGCCGTCCGCATAGATCATGTTGGCGATGAGGAAGCGGGCGAGCGCCGGGCGCGTCCGCAGCTTCGGCACCAGCCCGCGGATTTCCGACACTCCCTTGCGCACCGCCTCGCCCAGCGGCACGCTTTTTCTGCGGTCGGGCACGAACAGGAACATGGGCAGCACCAGCACAGCGAACCACAGGGCGGTCAGCGGGCCGGAGAAGCGGTCGCCCTCGCGGGTCGCGGCGTCGAGCCCGAACGCCGGCGGCCGGCCGATGAGGGTGAGGCCGGTGTCCGGCGCGGTGGAGAAGAAGCAGAGCATCAGCGCGAGTGCCACCAGCCCGCCGAAATAGCCCACCGCCCAGCCGGTGCCGGAGAGCCGGCCCAGCTGCTCCGGCGGCACCAGGTCCGGCATGATGGCGTTGTTGAAGACGGTGGCGAACTCCACGCCGATGGTACCGATGGCGAAGGCCGCCAGCACCAGCGGGATGCGCGCGGTGTCGCCCGGCACCGCGAACCACAGCAGCGCCGATCCCGTCATCAGCATCAGCCCGAATGCCGCGATCCACGGCTTGCGCCGGCCGGAGGCATCGGCCACCGCCCCGAGCACGGGGGAGAAGATGGCGATGACGAGCCCCGCCGCGCCGGTGGCGAAGCCCCACAGGCTCTGCCCCTCGGCCGGTGTCGAGGCCACGGCGGAGGCGAAGTAGGGCGCGAAGATGAAGGTGGTGATGAGCGCGAAGAAGGGCTGGCAGGCCGGATCGAACAGGATCCAGCCGATCACCGCCCGGCGCGGAACGCGGGCGTAGGACTGCGAGGAGGGCAAGGGCGGGTTCCGCAATGGCTGGCAAAAGACGCCGCACCATGGCAGCACCCACGTCCGAGGGGAACCGTCCGGGGCGCGAAACCGCTCAGGCGGGAAATTCGGGCATGGGCTCGGCGCCGGCCGGCACCACATGCTCCACTAGCGCCGCGACGGCGGAGGCGACGAGCACGGCGGCCCCCACGGGCGCGACGGAGAAGAAGTCCTCCTGTACCGCATTGCCCTCCTCGTCCTTGAAGGCGGAGGAGGCGGCGCGCACGGCGACGGCCTCGGTCACGAGGTAGCCGTCCTTGATCAGATCGCGCGCGATGGCCTTGGGCGGGCGCTTGTCACGCACGTGCAGCGCGTCCTCCTCGCCTGCGGCCTGCCAGACGACCTTGTAGATGTACATGGTGCTTCGCTGCTCCCTGCGGACATCTCTTTCCTGAACGCCACGGTCGAGCCCCCCGTTCCGATCCTTCCGCATTCTGATTCTGTTTGAATGGATCAACTGCCACGCCGCAGCGTTGATGCCGTGTTCGGCGCCGCGGGCGCGAGATTGGGGAGAGGCGGCGATGCTGCAGTCACAGGATCCGTCGTTGCCCGGGCCGGCCGCAGGCGTCGATCTGCCCGGGCGGGACCGGCTGCTCGCCTTCTTCACCGCCATCGCCATCGTCACCGTGCTTTACGTGGGGCGCGACGTGTTCGTGCCCATCGCGGTGGCCATCCTCCTGTCCTTCGTTCTGGCCCCCGTCATTCTCGTTCTCAGGCGGGTGCGGGTGCCGCGCACGGCCGCCGCGGTGGTGGTGGTGATTGCCACCTTCGTCGGCCTTCTGGCGCTGGGCTCGGTGATCGCGCTCCAGACCTCCGATCTCGTGGCCGAACTGCCGAAATACCGTTTCAACCTCAGCGAGAAAATCCGCTCCGTGAAGGAGGCGACCGGCGGCTCCGGCACCTTCGAGCGGACCATGGACATGATCCAGGACCTCGGGCGGGAGCTCGAGGCGCCGGACCCGGCCAAGGCCGTGAAGGAGGAGGGCGGGCCCTTCGCGACGGGCGGGCGGCCGCTGCCGGTGGAAATCCGCCAGCCGCCGCCCGGTACGCTCGGCACCCTCTCCACCGTGATGGCGCCGCTGCTGCATCCTTTGGCGACCATCGGCATCATCTTCATCTTCGTGCTGTTCATCCTGCTCCAGCGCGAGGATCTGAGAAACCGCTTCGTACGCCTCGCCGGTGCCCACGACATGCAGCGCACCACCGCGGCGCTGGACGACGCGGCGCGGCGGCTGTCCCGCTTCTTCCTCACGCAGGTGGCGCTGAATGCCGCGTTCGGCACTGTGATCGGCGTCGGCCTTTGGCTCATCGGGGTACCGAGCCCGCTTCTGTTCGGTATCGCCGCCGCGGTGCTGCGCTTCGTGCCCTATGTGGGCGCGGCGGTGGCTGCCGCTTTGCCCATCGGCTTCGCGCTGGCCGTGGACCCCGGCTGGACCATGGTGCTTTCCGCCTTCGCGCTGTTCATCGTGGTGGAACCGCTGGTGGGGCACGTCATCGAGCCCCTGCTCTATGGCCGCTCCACGGGCCTCTCGCCGGTGGCTGTGATCGCGGCTGCCACCTTTTGGACCTGGCTTTGGGGACCCATCGGGCTGCTTCTCTCCACCCCGCTCACCCTGTGCCTCGTGGTGCTCGGGCGTCATGTGGAGAGCCTGGAATTCCTGGACGTCGCCCTCGGCGACCGGCCGCCGCTTTCGGACAGCGAACTTCTCTACCAGCGGCTCTTGGCCGGCGACCCCATCGAGGCCGCCGCATCCGCCGAGGATGTCCTGCGCCAGACCGATCTCGACGCCTATTGCGACGGCGTGGTGCTGCCGGCGCTGAAGCTCGCCCAGCGCGATGCTGCGCGGGGCGCGCTCGATGCCGAGCGTCAGGTCCGCATCCGCGACACCCTCGCCGATCTGCTGGAGCATCTGCCGGCGCCCGAGGACAAGGTCGCGGCCGACGGGGCGGAGGCCGACGATGCCGGTCCCCGTCCAGAAGGCCCCTCGGTGCTGGTGCTTCCCGCCCGCTCGGCGCTTGATGAGGCGGCGGCGCAGCTTTTGGTCTATCGGCTCACCGCGGACGGTGTCGCGGCCGAGGCGGCGGCGCCCGGTGGCGCCCGGCGGCTGGCGACGGGACAGGCCGGGATGGTTGTCCTCGCCTATCTCTCCCCCGCGACGCCTGCGCACCGCCGCTACACCATCCGCACCCTGAGCCGCGACCGCACCGGCCGGCGCGTGGTTGTGGCCGACTTCATGGCCGAGGAACCGCCGCCCGTGCTTCAGGGCGAGGCGGCGGCGGTGTCCACCGTGAAGGGCGCGGTGGAGGCGGCGCAGATGGAGGCGCCCGCGTCGGAGCCTGCCGCTCCCGCGGTGGTCCCGGTGCGGGCGGGAGCGGCCTGAAGGGGTTCGCCCCCTCAGCCCTTCACCAGATCCCCCAGCAGGCTCGCGGCCAGCGTCAGCTTGGAGAGGCTGAGGCCGGACTGGGCGATGTCGCGCACCGTGCGGCGCATGCGCTCCACCTCCTCGCGGCGGCGGGCGACATAGGCTTCCACCGCGGCCTCGCCGGAGATGCCCTCCGCCAGCATCGCCTCAGTGATGCGGCGCAGGAATGTCTCGAGCTGCGCCAGCGAGCGGTCCAGCGCCAGCCGGTCGTAATAGTCCGGGGCCATGATGCTGCGGGACTGGGTGAGCAGATCGTCGATGGCGAAGTAGCGGCCGGCGGCGAAGAAGGTGCTGGCCGCGCTGGGGATGGCCTTGCCGGTGGTCTCGGCGATCAGCGCGATGTCGGAGGCCGCCGCCAGCGCCGGCATGGAGGCGACGCGGCGGGCAAGTTCTTCCGGCACCCTTTGGGCGACGAGATCCGCCACGCGGGCGGCGCGGTCCTTACGCCAGATTTCCGGCAGGCTCTCGTCGAGCGCGGCGGCAACCGCCGCAACCCCGCTGCGGTAGCGCTCGACCACGCCGGCGATGCCGTCGGCGAAGGAGACGTTGCCGAGGAACCAGATGGTGCGGCCCACCATCAGGTCCTGCACCGCCGCGTAGAGCTGGAGCTGGACGTGCCCGTCCACCTTGTTGTCCAGCGCGTCGATGGCGGCGGTCAGTTCCGGCAGGTGATAGCTGTCGCGCACCGCCGCGAAGGCGCGGGCGATGGAGGCGGCATCCCCGCCTGTCTGGTCTGAGATGCGGGCCATGGCGGAGGGGCCGCCCTGGTTGACGATGGCGTTGGCGAGGCCCGTCGCGATGATCTCCCGGTGGAGGCGGTGGGTCTCGATGGCGTGGGGATAGCGGTCCTGCAGTTCGTGCGGGAAGTAGTGCACCAGCTCGCCGGAGAGATAGGCGTCGTCCGGCACGCTGGAGCCGATGAGGTCGTCCTTGAGGGCGAGCTTGGCATAAGCGAGCAGCACCGCCAGCTCGGGCCGGGTGAGATGCTCCCCGCGCGAGCGGCGGTCGGCAATCTCGGCATCCGAGGGCAGGAACTCCACCGAGCGGTCGAGTTCGCCCCGCGCCTCCAGCATCTGCATCAGGCGCTGCTGGAAGGCGAGGTCATCCGCCCCCTTCAGCTCGGCGAGGGACAGAGCGAGGGTCTGGTCGTAATTGTTGACGAGGACGAGGCGCGCCACCTCGTCCGTCATCTGCTTCAGGAGGGCCGCGCGGTCCGGCACGCTGAGGTCGCCCATCTCCAGCGGCTTTGCGAGGGCGATCTTGATGTTCACCTCCACGTCGGAGGTGTTCACGCCGGCGGAATTGTCGATGGCGTCGGTGTTCAGCCGCACGCCCTTGCGCGCCGCCTCGATGCGTCCGCGCTGGGTCATGCCGAGGTTGGCGCCCTCGCCGATGACGCGGGCATTGAGATCGGCGGCGGCGATGCGCACCGCATCATTGGCGCGGTCGCCGGCCTGGGCGTCGGTCTCGGCGGAGGCGCGCACATAGGTGCCGATGCCGCCGAAGAACAGCAGGTCCACCGGCGCCTTCAGGATGGCGTTGATGAGCTCCGCCGGCGTGGCGCTGGCCTTCGGAAAGCGCAGCAGCGCGCGGACCTCTTCGGAGAGGTCGATGCTCTTGGCACTGCGCGGGAAGATGCCGCCGCCCTTGGAGATGAGGGAAGCGTCGTAGTCGGCCCAGGAGGAGCGGGGCAGATCGAACAGGCGCCGCCGCTCGGCGAAGGCGCGGGCCGGGTCCGGTTCGGGATCGAGGAAGATGTGGCGGTGGTCGAAGGCCGCCACCAGCTTCAGCGCCGAGGACAGCAGCATGCCGTTGCCGAACACGTCGCCCGACATGTCGCCGACGCCGGCCACGGTGACGGGCGTGGTCTGGATGTCGATGTCCATTTCCCTGAAGTGGCGCTTCACCGCTTCCCAGGCGCCGCGGGCGGTGATGCCCATGGCTTTGTGGTCGTAGCCCACCGAGCCGCCCGAGGCGAAGGCGTCGTCCAGCCAGAAGCCGTGGCGGGCGGAGATGGCGTTGGCGGTGTCGGAGAAGGTGGCCGTGCCCTTGTCGGCAGCCACCACGAGATAGGGGTCGTCCCCGTCGAGCCGCACCGTGTCGGCCGGGGGCACCACGGCGCCGCCCTTCAGATTGTCGGTCAAGTCGAGGAGCGAGGAGACGAACACCTCGTAGGCCGCCGTGCCCTCGGCGAACACCGCCTCTCGCGAGCCGCCGGCCGGCAGGCGCTTCGGCACGAAGCCGCCCTTGGCGCCCACGGGCACGATGACCGCATTTTTCACCTGCTGCGCCTTCACCAGGCCGAGGATCTCGGTACGGAAATCCTGCGGCCGGTCGGACCAGCGCAGGCCGCCGCGCGCCACCTTGCCGAACCTGAGGTGCACCCCCTCCACGCGGGGCGAATAGACGAATACCTCATAGAGCGGGCGGGGCAGGGGCAGGCCCTCCACCTTCGCGCTCTCGAACTTGATGGCGATGGGCTCGCGCAAGCGGCCCTGCGCATCCTTCTGGTAGTAGGTGGTGCGCAGCGCCGCATCCACGAGATTCACGAAGCGCCGCAGGATGCGGTCCTCGTCGAGGCTGGATACCGCGGCGAGAGCGTCGTCGATGGCCGCGCGCAGCGGCGCCTCGCGGGCGGCGCGGGCCTCGGCCGAGGTGTCCAGCGCCGGGTCGAAACGGGCCTGGAACAGGCTGACGATGGCGTGGGCGAGGGCGCCGTGGCGGTTTAGCGTCTGCCAGATATAGTCCTGCGAGAAGGGGATGCCCGCCTGCCGCAGGTAGCGGCCGAGGGCGCGCACCAGCGCCGCCTCGCGGAAGCTGAGGCCGGCATCGAGCACGAGGGCGTTGTAGCCGTCATTCTCCGCCGCGCCGCGTAGCACCGCGTTGAGGCAGTCCTCCAGCCGCGCGGCCGAGCCTTCCACCGAGATGGAGCCCCCGTCCGCCCGCTCCAGCGACATGTCGTGGACCCAGCTCTTGGGACCGCCGGCGGGCTCGATGCGGAAGGTGCGCTCGTTGATGGCCTTGAGGCCCATATTCTCCAGCATGGGCACCCGCGCCGCCAGCGGGAGGGGCGCGCCGAAGGAGAGAAGGCGCAGGGCGATGCGCCGGTCGTCGTCACCCTCGCGCTGGTAGAAATCGAGGGCGACGGGCCGTTCCTCGGAGAGGCGTTCCAGCAGTTCGATGTCGGCGAGCGCCGTCGGCACGCCATAGGCCGCGCGGTAGCCGGGATCGAATGCCTCCACGTAGCGTCGCGACAGGCGGGCCGCATCCCCGGCGTCGATTCCGGGGACATTCGCCACGGCGGCCGAGAGGCGGTCGCGCCAGGTGAGGATGGCGTCCGCCACCGCCCGTTCCAGCTCGCCCTTGTCCACCTCCGGGATGCGTCCCTCGGTGCGGCCGATGTCGTAGTGGACGCGCGTGAGCGGCAGGCCGGCGACGAACGCCTGCTCCAGCGACGTGACCGTTCCGCCGTAGGATTTCTCAAGGATGGCGCCCACCCGGTCGCGGACCTGCGCATCGAACCGCTCGCGGGGCAGGAAGGTGAGCACGGAGACGAACCGATCGAACCGGTCGGCACGAGCCAGCACCTTCAGGCGCGGCCGGTCATAGAGCGAGAGGATCTCGCGGGCGTGGACGAGCAGCGTCGGCACGTCGATTTGGAACAGGTCGTCGCGCGGGTAGGTCTCCAGCACGGTCGACAGCGCGCGGGCGGAATGGCTGTCCGGTTCGAGCCCGGCGCCCCGGATGACCGAATCCGCCTTGAGGCGCAGATAGGGAATCTCGCGCAGGGAATGGGTGTAGGCCGTGGAGGCGAACAGGCCGATGAGGCGCACCTCGCCGATGAGCCGGCCTTTTTCGTCGTGGGCCTTGATGCCCACATAGTCCATCACATCCCGCCGGTGCACGCGCGAGCGCAGGCTGGCCTTCGTGAAGAGGAGCGGGGTGGGGCCTTCGAGGAAGGCGCGGATTTCCGGCGTCGTCACCACCGGCGCATCGCCGAGGCGCAGTTCGTGGACGTCGGGATTGCGCAGGATGCCGAGGCCGCTATTGGCCTCGGCCTTCAGGCCGTCCTCGCTCAGCTCGTAGTGGCGCAGGCCGAGGAAGATGAAATTGTCCTCGGTGAGCCATTCGAGAACGTCGGCGGCTTCCTCGCGGGCGTCGTCGCCATAGGGCCGCTTCTCGCGCCGGTAGCCCTTCGACAGGCTCTTTACCTGCTTGCGCATGGCGGAGAAATCGAGATTGGCCGCGCGCACGTCGGCGAGCGTCCGGTCCAGTCCCGCCTTCAGCTCCGCCGCCGCGGCCTCGTCGATGGCGGCGACGTGGATGTGGATGAGGCTTTCGCGGTTCTCTTCCGACAGGCTGCCGGGACCGGAGTTCTCCAGGCCACGCACCCCGCCGTCGCCGTCGCGCTCCACATGCAGGATGGGGTGGGCCGCAAGCTTCACCACCAGCCCCCGGTCGGCGAGTTCGCCGGCAACCGAGTCAAACAGGAAGGCCATGTCGTCGTTCACCGCCTCGATGACGGTGATGGCCGGCCCCGGTAGCGGCGGATTGAACACCCGCACGCTCGGCTGCCCCTTGGGACGGCCGGCCACATGGGTCCAGGCCTCGCGCAGCAGGAGAGCGATGCAGGCCGCCGGAAGCGGCGCCAGATCCTCCGGCGCCACGGCGGCGAGGAAGGTATCGGCGAAGCCGGCCGGCAGATGGGGCGCGTCGCGTTCGATGAGCGCCTTCATCGCGGCCAGAGCCGTCTCGTCGTGGAGCCCGTGTGCACCGGCTTGAAATCCCATGACGTTCATGGCCTTTCCTCACTGTGTGGTCGCCGGGTGCGGGTCCCGCGTTCGGCGAGCATGACGTTGTGGCCGGGAGCGGCGACGCTGGAATGACGAGGCGACCCAATGGCATCGAAAGTGAAGGCAGCAGGGGGCGTGGAAAAGGCCAAAAGCGCCACTGCCGCAAATAAAGGCAGGCCCGAAACTCAGGCGGCGCCGTCCGGCCGAAAGTCTTCGGCCAAGTCTTCTGCACCGAAAACGGCTGTTCCTGCCGCCGAGCCTGCCCGCCAGCGCGACGATCTTCCCGCGATCGCCCTCGCGATCCCGCCCGCCGAGCTTGATGCGCAGAATCAGGCTTATTTCGACAAGTGCGTGGAGAAAATCGGCTTCGTGCCGAACGTCCTTCAGGCCTACGCGCTCGACATGGCGAAGCTCAATGCCTTCGCCGGAATGTATAACGACCTCATGCTCGCCCCGTCCGGCCTCTCGAAGCTGGAGCGGGAGATGATCGCGGTGGTCGTTTCCAGCATCAACCGCTGCTATTACTGCCTCACGGCGCACGGTGCCGCGGTGCGCCAGCTCTCCGGTGATCCCATCCTTGGCGAGCAGATGGTGATGAACTATCGCGCCGCGCGCCTCGACCCACGCCGCCGGGCCATGCTCGACTTCGCCGCCAAGCTCACGGAGCGCCCCCACGAGGTGGAGGAAGACGACCGGGCGGCGCTGCGCAAGGTCGGCTTTTCCGAGCGCGACATCTGGGACATCGGCGCCGTGGTCGGTTTCTTCAACATGTCCAACCGCATCGCCTCGGCGACGGACATGCGGCCGAACGAGGAATACCACGTCCAGGCGCGCACGCCGAAGGGCTGAGGTCCGCCGAAGGGCTCGTCCGCCGGTCCGGAAAGATATATTCATTAGGATATACCTTTCCGGATCGTGAGGCGCGGCATGGCCCCGGCACGCCGTCTGTTGATGCTTGTGATACCCGCCATCGTTTGCGCCGCCGTCTCGGCCGCTCCGGTGATCGCCAAAGCCGAACCGGCCGGGGAGGATTGCGGCAAGGCGGCATGGCCGCTCGCGTCCGCCCGCACCCGCCTCGCATCGCCGCTTCGGACGGTGGAGGCTGGGGGGCGCCTGTCCCTGCCGCTGGAGGGCGCCGTTACGCTCGCCTTGTCGGATCGCGCCTCCGCCGCCCTGCCGTTCCAGCCGACCCGGCGGGGGCGGGAGTCGCAGGCCGGATTCGCGCGCATCGCCGTTCCCGCGCCCGGTGGCGACTATCAGATCACGGTGTCGGACGGCGCGTGGCTCGACGTGTTCGCGGACGGAAAGTCGTTGGCCCCGCTCGCCTTCACCGGCGTGCATGCCTGCCCCGGTGTACGCAAGAGCCTGCGCTTTCGCCTGCCGGCGGGCGAGGTGGTGCTGGTCGTGACCGATGCTGCCGTCCAAGGTCTGGCAATGGTGATCGATCCCGTCGGGCCCTGAGGCGATAACAACTTTGTCTCAACCTCGGCGAGTGTGGCCTTAGATTACCTCCTGCCGCAGCGGCGCTCATACAATAGTGGTAAGATCGAGCTAGACATTCGTCGGCGGCCCGGTCTATTGCAGCCTCGGCGGAGCGTGATAGCTTGCGCCACAAGATCAAGGGCACCGGCCAAGGTGCCATGTGTTGGAGGTCGGCTGGAGCGCGTCGCTTGCGACGTGCGGCCGGGGAACAGCGAGGGCGCCTTACGATCATGGACAGCGTCTCAGACGTGCCCTACATCGTTGAAGCTTCAGGTCTCACGAAGGAATTCAAGGGGTTCGCTGCGGTCAAGAACGTTGACCTCAGGATCCGTCGTCACACGATTCACGCCCTCATCGGGCCGAACGGTGCCGGCAAGACCACCTGCTTCAACCTGATTACCAAATTCCTGGAGCCGACGCGCGGCACCATCAAGCTGAACGGCCGCGACATCACGCGCACGCCGCCGGCGGATGTGGCGCGGCTCGGCATGGTCCGTTCGTTCCAGATCTCGGCCACGTTCCCGCATCTCACCGTGCTTGAGAACGTGCGGATCGCGCTGCAGCGGCCCATCGGCAACTCATTCCACTTCTGGCAGTCGGAGAAGAGCCTCGATGCGCTCAACGACCGCGCCATGGAGCTGATCGCCGACGTGGACCTGACGCAATACGCGAAGCATCTGGCGGTGGAGCTGCCCTACGGCCGCAAGCGCGCGCTGGAGATCGCCACCACGCTGGCGCTCGAGCCGGAAATGCTGCTGCTGGACGAGCCCACCTCTGGCATGGGCCGCGAGGACATCGCCCGCACGGCGGACCTCATCAAGCGCGTCTCGGCCAACCGCACCATCCTCATGGTGGAGCACAATCTTTCGGTCGTGGCCAACCTCTCGGACCGGATCACCGTGCTGGCGCGCGGCGAGATCCTCACCGAGGGGCCCTATGCCGAAGTGTCGAAGAACCCGCAGGTGATCGAGGCCTATATGGGCACCGGTGGAGCGCATTGAGATGGCCGTGAACGGAACTCCCCTCCTCGAGGTGAAGGACCTGCACGGCCACTATGGCGAGAGCCATGTGCTGCACGGCATGACCTTCGACGTCCATCCGGGCGAGGTGGTGACGCTGCTCGGCCGCAACGGCGCGGGCAAGACCACCACCATGCGGGCCATCATGGGCCTCCTGCGCAAGCGCGCCGGTTCCATCCGCTATCAGGGCACTGAAACGGTTGGATTGCCGCCCAACAAGATCGCCCGGCTCGGCATCGCCATCTGCCCGGAAGAGCGGGGCATCTTCTCCTCGCTCTCGGTGCGCGAGAACCTGCTGCTGCCGCCCGTGGTGCTGCCCGGCGGCCTCACCGTGGACGAGGTGCACGAGCTGTTTCCGCGGCTCGAAGAGCGCCGCAACAGCCAGGGCACCAAGCTGTCGGGCGGCGAGCAGCAGATGCTGGCCATCGCCCGCATCCTGCGCACGGGGGCGAAGCTCCTGCTGCTCGACGAGCCCTCCGAGGGCCTCGCGCCGGTGATCGTGCAGCACATCGGCGAGATCATCCGGAACCTCAAGAAGAAGGGGTTCACGGTGCTGCTCGTGGAACAGAATTTCCACTTCGCGTCCACTGTCGCCGATCGCCACTACGTGGTGGAGCACGGCCGGGTGGTGGACATGGTGGAAAACGACAAGATCGCGGAAAACGCGGCTCGTCTCGAAGCGTTCCTCGGCGTGTGACGCCGGGTTCCTGACAGAGAGAGAAATCCGGTTCCAGCCGGAGGGGAGGACACATCATGCGTCTTGCAGCTGTATTGCTGGCCGCCGCCAGCGTCGTCGTTGCCGCTGGCGCCGCCAAGGCCCAGGTTCCTGTCAAGATCGGCGTTCTCAATGACCAGTCGGGCCTTTACGCCGATCTCGGCGGCCAGGGCTCCGTGTGGGCCGCCAAGAAGGCGGTCGAGGACTTCGGCGCCGCCGCCAAGGGCCTCAAGGTGGACGTGATCTTCGCCGATCACCAGAACAAGGCCGACGTCGGCACCTCCATCGCCCGCCAGTGGTACGACGTGGATGGCGTGGACGTGATCGTCGACACGCCGAATTCCGGTGTTGCGCTCGCGGTGAACACCGTCACCAAGGAAAAGAACAAGGTCTTTATCAATTCCGGCGCGGCCACCTCCGACCTGACCGGAAAAGCCTGCACGCCGAACACCGTGCACTGGACCTACGACACTTGGGCGCTGGCCAATGGCACCGGCAAGGCCATCGTGAAGAACGGCGGAGACACCTGGTTCTTTCTTACCGCCGATTACGCCTTCGGTCATGCGCTCGAGCGCGACACCTCCGAAGTGGTGAAGGCCAACGGCGGCAAGGTGGTCGGCTCCGTGAAGGTGCCGCTCAACAACTCCGACTTCTCCTCCTTCCTGCTGCAGGCTCAGTCGTCCAAGGCCAAGATCATCGGCCTCGCCAACGCCGGCGGCGACACCATCAACTCCATCAAGCAGGCGTCGGAATACGGTATCGTCGATGGTGGCCAGAAGCTCGCTGGCCTCCTCATCTTCCTCACCGACGTGCATTCGCTCGGCCTGAAGGTGGCGCAGGGCCTGAACCTGACCTCCGCTTGGTACTGGGACCAGACCGACGCTAACCGCAAGTTCGCCGACGCCTTCGCGGCGGCCAACGGCGGCAAGCGCCCGACGATGGTGCAGGCTGGCGTCTATTCGGGCGTGCTGCATTATCTCAAGGCCGTCGCAGCGCTGAAGTCCGCCAAGGACGGCGCTGCGGTCGTGGCCGAGATGAAGAAGATCCCGACCGACGATCCGCTGTTCGGCAAGGGTGAGGTGCGGGCCGATGGCCGGCAGATCCATCCCATGTATCTCTATGAGGTGAAGAAGCCGTCGGAGTCGAAGGGCCCCTACGACTACTACACCCTGAAGGGTACCATCCCGGCCAACGAGGCCTTCCGTCCCATCGGCGAGGGGGACTGCCCGCTCGTCAAGAAGGGCTGATCCAGCATCGGGTGGGGCGGGTCCTCAGGGCCCGCCCGATCCTCTTTCGTTTCCGGTACCCTCAGTTCCGGCTGTCGCTTGCGGTTTCCGCCGTTTCCTCCTGACGAGACGGGTCTTCGATGTTCGAGCTTCTCGGCATTCCCCCCCAGGCCCTGTTCGGGCAATTGCTTCTGGGCCTGATTAACGGCGCCTTCTACGCCATGCTGAGCCTCGGGCTCGCGGTGATCTTCGGCCTTTTGAACGTCATCAACTTCACCCACGGCGCGCAGTACATGATGGGCGCGTTCGGGGCGTGGATGTTGCTGAACTATGCGGGCATCCCCTTCTGGGGGGCGCTGGTGCTGTCGCCCATCGTGGTGGCGATCATCGGCATGGTCATCGAGAGGACGCTGCTCAAACGGCTGTACCATCTCGATCATCTGTACGGCCTGCTGCTGACCTTCGGCCTAGCCCTCATCCTCGAGGGCCTGTTCCGCCGGCAGTACGGCTCGTCGGGCCTGCCCTACAACAACCCGCTGCCGGGCGGCACCAATCTCGGCTTCATGTTCCTGCCCAACTACCGCGCCTTCGTGGTGGCGGCCTCGCTGGTGGTGTGCCTTGCCACCTGGTTCGTGATCGAGCGCACCAAGCTCGGCTCCTACCTGCGCGCCGCCACCGAGCGGCCGGACCTGGTGCAGGCCTTCGGCATCGACGTGCCGCGCATGATCACGCTCACCTACGGCTTCGGCGTCGGCCTCGCCGCGCTCGCCGGCGTGCTCGCCGCCCCGGCCTATCAGGTGAGCCCCACCATGGGCTCCAACCTCATCATCGTGGTGTTCGCGGTGGTGGTTATCGGTGGCATGGGCTCGATCATGGGCGCCATCGTCACCGGCTTCGGCCTCGGCGTCATCGAGGGCCTGACCAAGGTCTTCTATCCCGAGGCCTCGTCCACCGTGATCTTCGTCATCATGGCCCTCGTGCTCATGGTGAAGCCCGCCGGCCTGTTCGGCACCGCCAAATGAACAGCCCCAGGAAGTGAGGCCGCAGCGATGAGCTCTGCAACCCATCCCGCCGCCGCCCCCGCCACCTCGGGCGCCGGCTCCAATGCCATGATCCTGTTCGCAGTCGCCGCGGTGGCGGTGCTGCTGGTGGCGCCGTTCGGCGTCTATCCCGTGTTCCTGATGAAGGTGATGTGCTTCGCGCTGTTCGCGTGCGCCTTCAACCTGCTGCTGGGTTACACGGGTCTCCTGTCGTTCGGCCACGCCATGTTCTTCGGCGGGTCGGCCTACATCTGCGCCCACACCACCAAGGTGCTGGGCTTCACGCCGGAGCTCGCGCTCCTCGCCGGTGTCGCCTTCTCGGCGGTGCTGGGCCTGCTCGCGGGCCTGCTCGCCATCCGCCGGCAGGGCATCTACTTCGCCATGGTCACGCTGGCTCTGGCGCAGATGTTCTTCTTCTTCTGCCTGCAGGCGAAGTTCACCGGCGGCGAGGACGGCCTTCAGGCGGTGCCGCGTCGGCCGCTGTTCGGCGTCATCGACATCAGCCAGGACATCCACCTGTACTATTTCGTGCTGGCGATCTTCCTGTTCGGCTTCTTCGTCATCTACCGCACCATCCACTCGCCCTTCGGGCAGGTGCTGAAGGCGATCCGTGAGAACGAGCCCCGCGCCATCTCGCTCGGCTACCGGGCGAATCAGTACAAGCTGCTGGCCTTCGTGCTCTCGGCGGCGCTGGCGGGTCTCGCCGGTTCCACCAAGGTGCTGGTGTTCCAGCTCGCCTCGCTCACCGACGTCGCCTGGCAGATGTCGGGTGAGGTGGTGCTGATGACGCTGGTGGGTGGCATGGGCACCGTGCTCGGCCCGGTGGTGGGCGCGGCGGTGATCGTGACCATGCAGAACTACCTTGCCGGCCTCGGCGAGTGGGTGCTGGTGATCCAGGGCGTCATCTTCGTCCTCGCTGTCTCGCTGTTCCGCCGCGGCTTCGTCGGCGAGGTCATCGCGGTCTGGCAGCAGATGAAGGCCCGCAAGGCCAACAGCTAGGCCGTCAGTCTCCGGCCAGTGGCCGGCCCGACATCCTCCCACCCCGCGGGCGTCCATCGTCCGCGGGGTTTTTCGTTTCAAGGGGGCCGCTCCGGTCAGCGGCGGCGCACGTTATCCATGGCGAAGACGGCAAGGCCGGCGGCCAGTCCCCACACCGGCGCGCCGAGGCCGAGGGCACTGATTCCCGAGGCCGTGGTGGCGAAGGTCACGATGGCGGCGGTGCGGTCCTTGTCCACATTCAGCGCGGCGGTGAGCGAGCCGGTGAGGGGGGCGATCAGCGCCAGCCCCGCAATGGTGGCGACCAGCGCCGGCGGCAGCGCCGCGAACACCGCCACCAGCGAGGCGCCCGCCGCCGCCAGCAGCAGATAGAACAGGGCATAGACCGGCCCCGCCTTCCACCGCGCCCGCGGGTCCGGGTCGCAGTCCGGCCCGGTGCACAAGGCGGCGGTGATGGCGGCGAGATTCGAGGCATGGGCGCCGAACGGCGCGGTGAGCACCGAGGCGATGCCGGTGGTGGCGAGGATGGACCGGACCGGCGGCACGTAGCCGCTGGCGGTGAGCACGGCGAACCCGGGCAGGTTCTGCGATGCCATGGTCACAAGGAACAGCGGCAACGCGATGCTGATGAGCACGCCGCCGTCGAACTCCGGCGTCACCCAGACCAGAGCGGAGAGTTCCGGCGCCGGCATCGGGCCGACCGCGCCAAGCCCGAGGGCCGCCCCGATGCCGGCGACGAGCGCCGCCGGCACGGACCAGCTCGGCGCGAGCCGGCGGGTCAGGAAGAAGGCGGCGACCACCGGCAGGACCAGCGCGGGGCTCTTCACCGCATGTTCGGCCAGCGCCGTGACGAAGCGCACCAGCACGCCCGCGAGCATCGCCGCCGCCACCGCGACGGGAATGCGCGCCACCAGCGTGCCGAGCGGTTTGATCGCCGCGCAGGCCACCATCATCAGTCCCGCCACCAGGAAGGCGCCGGCTGCCCGCTCCATGCCGATCCCCGCCCCGAAGGCGGCGAGCAGGGCCGCTCCCGGCGTGGACCATGCGGTGATGATGGGCAGGCGGTGGCGGATGGAGAGGAACGCGCTCGATCCCGCCACGGCGAGGCAGAGCGCCGCGACCCAGGACGACGCCTGCGCCGGGCTCGCCCCCACTGCGGCAGCGGCGGAGAGGATGAGGGCGAGCGTGCCGCCGAAGCCCACGAGGGCGGCGACGAAGGCCGACACGATGGCGGAGACCGGCACGCTCAACTCCTCGCCTACATCTTCAGGGGGCCTCCGCCGGCAGGCTCAGGGGACCTGAGCCGACAGGATCGGGACGAGCGCCGCCAGCGTCTGCCGCCGGGCCACCTGTCCGAGCGATTCGGGGGAAGCCATGTCGAGGGAGGTGTAGCGCACGAAGACGGCGGTGCGGCCGTCCTTCTTCGCAAAGCCCATGAACCAGCCGAACGGCCGCGACCGGTCGATGCCTCCGTCCGGAAAGCGGCCAAAGCCCGAGCCGGTCTTGCCGAATGTCACCCAGCCCGCGGGCTGCTCGTCGATGGCCATGATGCGGATGGTCTCGTCGACGGCATCGGCGGAGACCGGCAGATCGCCCTTCAGCATGCGGCGCAGGAACTCGATCTGCTCGCGCGGGGAAATGACGAGGGAGGAGGAGATCCAGTAGCGTTTGCCGGGCTCCGCCTCGCCCTTCACGCCGCCCATATTCTCGTTGCCGTAGGCGAAGATCTTGAGGTAGTGGGCCATCCGCTCGCGGCCGAGCTCGGCGGCCAGCACCTCGGAATACCAGACCACCGAATTCTTCATCCAGGAGCGGGGCGTCTGGGGGCCGCGCGTTACCTCCCGTTCGAGGTCGGCGCCGGGCAGGGGCTCATAGACGGGCTTGCTGTCGCTCTTGAGGATGCCGGCGTCGTAGCCCATCAGCGCCAGCACCACCTTGAAGGTGGAGTTGGGCGGATGCCGCGCGGCGCACAGCCCCTGCTTCGCCAGCACCCGGGCGCTTTCGAGGTCGGTGACGAGCAGGCAGTCCTCCGCCGCGGCCGCCGGGCGCATTCCGAGGAGCGCCGGGACCAAGGCGAGGGACAAGGTGAGGGCGAGGCGGGCGAGGGGCGTTCCCGCCCCGGAGCGCGTCCGCCCCATCAGGAGGCCTTGGCCGGCTTGTCCACCAGACGCGGGGCGTAGGTGTGCTCCTTGGCCGGGAAGGTGCGGGCGCGCACCTCCTCCGCATAGGTCGCCACCGCCGTCTCGATGTCTGGGCCGAGGTTCGCGTACTTCTTCACGAACTTCGGCACACGGTCGCCGAGGCCGAGCATGTCTTCCAGCACCAGAATCTGCCCGTCGCAAGCCGGCGAGCCGCCGATGCCAATGGTGGGCGGGGCCACCTCCTCGGTGATGCGGCGGGCCAGGGGCTCGGCGATGGCCTCAAGCACGATAGAGAAGGCGCCCGCCTCGGCGATGGCGCGGGCGTCATCGAGAATGATCGAGGCCTCGGCATCGTCGCGGCCGCGCGCCTTGAACGAGCCGAGCGTGTTGATGGCCTGGGGCGTGAGGCCCACATGGCCCATCACCGGCACGCCGCGATCCACCAGGAAGCGAACCGTCTCGGCCATGCGGCGACCGCCCTCGAGCTTCACCGCGCCGGCGCCGGTTTCCTTGAGCACGCGGGCGGCGGTGTGGAAGGCTTCGGTGGGGCTCGCCTCGTAGCTGCCGAAGGGCAGGTCCACCACGATGAGCGCGCGCTGCGTGCCACGCACCACCGCGCGGCCGTGCACGATCATCATCTCCACGGTAACGGGGACGGTGGTCTCCAGCCCGTGCATCACCATGCCGAGGCTGTCGCCGACGAGGATCACGTCCACGTGGCGGTCGAGCAGGCGCGCCGTATGCGCGTGGTAGGAGGTGAGCGACACGATGGGCTCGCCCCCCTTGCGGGCCTGGATCTCGGGCGCGGTGATGCGGCGGGCATCGGCCTGAATGGACATGGCGTTCCTCTTGGCTTGGCCGCCGTCTGGGCTGCGGCCGGGGTCGTTCGCGGCTCCCGGGGGAGCCGTCCTCACCTGTGCGTTATTCTTGTTCCCCTGCGGCTATGGCCGCTTCTACATCACCGGCACGCCGACGACGTAGGGATGGAATAGGTAGGCGAGGGCGAGATAGAGCACCAGCCCCCCGCCCACCACCAGCGCGTCACCCGCCCAGTTCTTCGGCGCCACCGGGGCCGGCAGGTTGCGCCGCTTCAGCGAGATGCGGTCGAACACCGCCCACGCCAGCACCGCGCCGAACAGCACGATGGAGGCGATGTCGCCGTTGGCGAGGAGGTGTGCCACCGCCCACGTCTTCACACCCACCAGCATGGGGTGCTTGAGCCAGGCCTTCACATGGCTCGGCACATAGGCGGCGACGATGGCGATGGCGGCGAACAGCATGAGGAGCAGCGTGAGGTGCCGCATCCCGACCGGCGGATTCCACACCTGCAGCGGACCGGAGGCGCGCCAAAGCGCATAGCCATAGGCCGTGAGCAGGAGGCCGGACGCCGCCAGCAGGGAATAGAAGCCCTTGTAGGGACCTTCCCCCAATTGGGCGATGAGGCCGGCGCGCAGGCCCCTGACAGTCGTCACCAGATGGATGCCGAGGAAGACCACGAGGCCGAGCAGCATCATCACCATGGGGCAGGTCTCCTAAAGGCGCGGACCCGAAACGTCCGCCGCCGTCGGGCGGACCTTAGTTGGGCTGGAGCCGGATGGAAACGGGCAGCGAGTCCCAGCAGTTGGCGAAGAGCCAATGTCGCTTGGGCGGCATTACCTTGCGTGCAGTCGCAAGCGTGGCACTATGGCTGACGGGAGGGCAACGGGCATGAGTCTACCGTTGGTTGTGCAGCCCTGTGCCGGCCGGGCCGAGGCAAGGCATCTGCCCGCGATGCGCCCGTTGCCGGCTTCCGGCAGATGGCTGGCGGCGCTCCTCCTCGCGGCCTCTCTCGTCTGGGCGCTGGCCTTTGCCACACCGTCCTCCGCCGGCACCGCTACCGTGGTGGCGCGGATCGACCTGTCGCGGCAGACCATGACCGTGAGCGTGAACGGCATGCCGCAATATTCCTGGCCGGTCTCCACTGCCCGCCGCGGCTATGTCACGCCCACCGGCGCCTACCGGCCCCAGCGCATGTACCGCAGCTATTTCTCGCGCAAGTACTACAACTCGCCCATGCCCTACTCGATCTTCTTCAACGGGGGCTATGCCATCCACGGCAGCTACGAGGTGAGCCGCCTCGGTGCGCCGGCCTCGCACGGCTGTGTGCGGCTGCACCCGTCCAATGCCGCGACGCTCTATTCCCTGGTGCAGACCTACGGAGCGGGAAACACGCTGATTCTCGTCACGCGCTGAACGGGCGCCCCGCCGACCCTCGTCCGGCGCATGCGTGCCCTGCGGCGAATCCCTCGCAACAGGTCTTCTATTCGTCGCGCACCCATGGTATCGGCCACTGCCAACTCGTAGCGAGGTTCCAGAGCCCTTCGGCCAGCCCAAGGCTGGTTCGGCTCAGTCCCTCGTTCCGGCCCCGATCCAGCGGTCGCGTTCCGCGCCGCCACCAGGAGTTGGCCATGACGACCCCCAATGGGACTGCGCATTCGTCCGCGATCGACAGCCGCTCGCGCTTCCGCGAGGCGCTGACGTTCGACGACGTGCTGCTGACGCCCGGCGCCTCCGAGGTGATGCCCGGCCAGGTGGAGATCACCACCCAGCTCACCAAGACCATCAGCCTCAACATGCCGATCATTTCCGCGGCCATGGATACGGTGACCGAATCGCGGCTCGCCATCGCCATGGCGCAGGCCGGCGGTATCGGCGTCATCCACCGCAATCTCTCGCCCGAGATGCAGGCCGAGCATGTGCGGCAGGTGAAGAAGTATGAGTCGGGCATGGTGGTGAACCCCGTCACCATTCACCCCGACCAGACGCTCTCCGACGCGCTCGACCTGATGAAGCGCTATTCCATCTCCGGCATTCCGGTGGTGGAGCGGGGCACCGGCGGCATCGCCGGCCGCCTTGTCGGCATCCTGACGAACCGCGACGTGCGTTTCGCCCGTGACCCCGCCCAGCGTGTCGCCGAGCTGATGACCAAGGACCGGCTCGTCACCGTCCGCGAGGGGCAGGTGAACCAGGACGAGGCCAAGCGCCTCCTGCACCAGTACCGCATCGAAAAGCTATTGGTGGTGGATGCGGACGATCGCTGCGTCGGCCTCATCACGGTGAAGGACATCGAAAAGGCGGTAGCCTATCCCAGCGCCGCCAAGGACGAGCAGGGCCGCCTGCGCGTCGCCGCCGCCACCACGGTGGGCGAGGACGGCTTCGAGCGCACCGAGCGTCTGATCGACGCCGGCGTGGACCTTGTGGTGGTGGATACCGCCCACGGCCATTCCCGCAAGGTGCTGGACCAGGTGGAGCGCATCAAGAAGCTCTCCAACCGCACCCAGATCCTCGCCGGCAACATCGCCACCTCGGACGGCGCCAAGGCGCTGATCGATGCCGGCGCGGACGCTGTGAAGGTGGGCATCGGCCCCGGCTCCATCTGCACCACCCGCATCGTCGCGGGCGTTGGCGTGCCCCAGCTCACCGCCGTGATGGATGCGGTGGAGGCGGCGCTTGCTACCGGAACGCCGGTGGTGGCGGACGGAGGCATCAAGTTCTCCGGCGATCTCGCCAAGGCGCTGGCGGCCGGCGCGTCCGCCGCCATGGTGGGCTCGCTGCTCGCCGGCACTGATGAGAGCCCGGGCGAGGTGTTCCTGTTCCAGGGGCGCTCCTACAAGTCGTATCGCGGCATGGGCTCGGTGGGCGCCATGGCCCGCGGCTCGGCCGACCGCTACTTCCAGGCCGAGGTGCGCGATACCCTGAAGCTCGTGCCGGAAGGCATCGAGGGTCAGGTGGCCTACAAGGGCCCGGTGGGTGCCGTGCTCCACCAGCTTGCCGGCGGCCTGCGGGCGGCCATGGGCTATGTGGGCGGCAGCAACCTGAAGGAGTTCCGCGAGCGCGCCCGCTTCGTGCGCATCTCCTCGGCCGGCCTGCGGGAGAGCCACGTTCACGACGTGACCATCACCCGCGAGAGCCCGAACTACCCGACCAGCGTCTGAGGGCGAAAGTCCCCTGCATGAACACCGGCACGGCTCAGCCCGTGCCGGTGTTGCCACCGCGCATCCGGACCACGAATTCCACCAGGAAGGCCGTGGACCAAGCCACCATCATCGGCCCGATCAGCGATTCGAATCCGGCCACCGCCCGGAAGGACTTGGCGATGGTCACACCGTCGGGGCCGAGCGTGGTGTAGGTGGAGAGGGAATAATAGATGGCGTCCCGCGGGTCGCCGATCGCGTCGAGCAGCACATAGGCGGCCGCCCAGATGCAGACTTCGGCGAGATGCACGAGGCTGAGGCTGAGCACCGTCGCGCTGATGATGACGGCTTCGACGAAGACGTGGTCGGCGTAGACCTTCCCGCTGATCCGGTGGGTGAGGCGCCGACGGATGACCGTCAGCGAGATCGCGTGGGTGACGACGGTCAGCATCGCCAGCACGATGCAGGTTGCGATCACCGCCAGAACCGCGCCCGAACCTATATTTCCATCCATGTCCCGAGCCCGATCTCCGTCGCCAAGGGCGTCGCGGCGATCATATCACCGGCGCAATGGCGGACGAGCCGACGCACCGCGAAACTTCGCTTGCGACGAAGCGTGAGCGAGGTGGCACGGCCCTGAAACCTGACGAAACGGAAGCTTACGATCGGTAACTTGTTCCCACTTCCGCAGCGGGATGCCTAAGGTTAACGTCGGGGTAGGGGCGGCAGTTGAGGGGACCGGACTGGCACCGCAAGGGGCGCTGGGCGGGCCCAACTCCCTTGGAGCTGCCGTCTCATGCCCGGACCCATTCCGCGCGTGGAGTTTGCTGTCGTCGGTGTGCAGAAGGCCGGGACGACGGCGCTTTTCCACTTCCTTTCGCAGCATTCGCGTATCTGTGTACCCTCCGCCAAGGAGCTGCATTTCTTCGACGACGACACCCGCTGCTGGAACGGTCCGGACTATCGCGACTATCTCAGCCGTTTTCCGCGACGCCGAGGACGCGTCGCCGGGGAGGCGACCCCCTCGTACATCTGGTGGCCCAATGCGCTGGAGCGTCTTCATGCGCACAATCGCGACGTTAAGGTCATTGCCCTGTTCCGCGATCCGGCCGACCGTGCCCATGCCCATTGGCGGATGAGCCGAGCGCGGGGGCTGGAGACGATGGATTTCTCCAATGCCATCCGCGCCGGTCGCAGCCGGCTCGACGGGCTTGCACCGAACGATGCGCGGCACAGGCATTTTTCGTATGTGGAGCGGGGCTTCTACGGTGCCCAGGCGGAGCGGCTGCTCTCCATCTTTCCGCGGGCGCAGGTTCTGATGCTGCGGCAGGACGACCTCGCCCTGCGCCATCGCAACACACTCGCGCGCGTGTTCGACTTCCTGGAGCTTGAGCAGGAGCCGGTCGAGGCGCGCAGTGTGTTCGTCGGCGACACTGCGGCGCCCATGGACGAGGCGGATGCGGCGTATCTCACTGACACCTATGCGGGTGATCTGCCACGCTTCGCCGGTCTCAGCGGGCTCGATGTCTCGGACTGGCCAACCGCGCGCCGGGCGCCCTGCAAGTCGTCAGGCTCAGGAGGTCACGCGCCGCGGCGGGGGTCCTTGGGCGGGGTCACATCGATCATGCCGCTGTCGTCCGGCGTCCCGTAGGTGCGCGTCTCGCGCAGGTCGATGACGCGGAAGGAAAAGCCGCCGTCGCGCTTCATGCCGGGCGCGCGCCCGGTGACGAGGGCATAGACGCCGCCGCCAATGACCAGGGCGGTGATGACGATGCCCGCCACCAGGATGAGTCCGCCCACGAGCGTGAAGAGGGCGAGGCCGACGAGACCCGCCACCACAAGACCGGCGATGCCGCCGAAGATGTTCACGAGCTGTTTCATGATTGAAAGACTGCCGGCCAATTCAGGCGGAAATCCGAGCGGCGCCGCTGCCGTGCGCGCAACCGCTTCGTGACCGACCGGATGGGGGGCGGCGGATCAGTCCGCCGCGCCCTCCTCGTACTGCTCCAGTGCCGGCTCCCGGCCGATAAGGCGGGCGAGCTGGCGCAGGCGGTTCTGCACCCGCTCGTTGATGAGCGGTACCAGTTGCTTCGGCACGCTCAGGGCGAGCTGGTCGCCGCGCACCTTCAGCGGCATGCGGGGCAGGATGCCGGGCATGGCGGCGGACAGCACATAGGCCACCCGCATGGCCGCGCCGAGGATGCGGGCGCGATCCAGCATCCCGGTGGTGACGAGTTCCAGAATGCGAGTGTCGCTCTCGTCGGCACCCAGGCCCACGTGGCGGAAATAGACCGACAGCGCCACATAGGCGCGGCCGGGATGATCGATGCCGGCGAAGGCGGCATGGGCGATCATGTTGAGGCTCTGCTCGCCGCGATAGTCGGGATGGGCGCGCCAGCCCACGTCCGCCAGCAGGCAGGCGGCGCGGCGCAGGCGGCGCTCTTCCTCCGCTTCTTCCAGCACCGGCGCCGAAGCAAAGAAGCCGTCGGTCCAGGCCACCAGCTCCTCGCCATGCAAGGGCGAGCGGGAGCGCAGGACGTTCATCTCGGCGGCGGCGATGAGCAGCGGGTCACCGGCGCGCTCGGCTTCCGGCAGCAGCGAATAGAGCAGGCCCTCGCGCACGCCGAGCGCCGAGATGACCACCTCGGACGGGCGCCCCTGCCGCACGATGTTCTCCAGCACCAGCGCGCCATAGGCCAGAAGTGGGCGGCGCGCGTCGGAGATCACGTCGATATGGGCCAGCGCCTCGGTGTCGGCGCGATGGACGATGCGGGTGAAGTCCAGTGCCTCGCGGGCCGGTATCACGTAACCGTGCATCACATGCAGGGGATAGCCCTTGGTGAACATGTGCAGGCGCGCGAGCGCCCGCCATGTGCCGCCCACCGCATAGAAGGTGCGGCCGGCGAGGCCTTCCAGAACCTGCGCCTCGGGGATGGTATCGCGGACGATCTTCTCCGCCTTGCGGGTCGAGCGAGAGGACCGGTCCTGCAAGGCGAGGCCGCCCAAAGGCAGGGTCACCCCGGTGCCGACATAGCCCGCCTTCACGTCCACCAGCTCCAGCGAACCGCCGCCGAGATCGCCGACGATGCCGTCCGGCGCATGGACGCCGGCGACGATGCCGCAGGCGGCGAGCTCCGCCTCCCGCTTGCCGGTGAGCAGCTCGATGCGGGTGCCGCAGATGGCCTCGCACTCGGCGATGAAGGCGGGGCCGTTCTGGGCGTCACGCGCGGCGGCGGTGGCGAGGGCATGGACCTCGCCCACCTGCATCGCATCACAGAGCGCACGAAAGCGCTTCAGCGCGGCGAAGGCGCGATCGACCGCATCCTGCGGGAGCCGGCCGGTGGAGAGCACCTCCCGGCCGAGCCCGCACAGGGCCTTCTCGTTGAAGACCGGCGTCAGCGCACGGTTGAGCCCCTCGTACACCACGAGGCGCACCGAGTTTGAACCGATGTCGATGACGGCAACCGGCGCCCCGTGGGACAGCCGGCCGGGTGCATGCGTCAACTCAGCGCCCGCCTCCGCGGCGGACGAAGAGGCTGCGCGGCGAAGAATCCTTGAGAGACTTTCCACGTCCGGACAAGCTCGGATTGGTCATGAAATACTGATGGGCGTTGAACGGTTCCTCGCCCGGCGCCGGGACTATGCGTTCCGACGAGCCATCCGGCAAGACGCGCCAGCTCTGCTGGTTGTCGATCAGGTTGGCAACCATGATCTGGTCCAGCACCTGCTCGTGCACGGTGGGGTTGGTGATGGGGCACAGGGTCTCGACGCGGCGGTCGAGGTTGCGCGGCATCAGGTCGGCCGAGGAAATGTAGACGATGGCGTTCGGGCTCGGCAGGCCGTGGCCGCCGCCGAAGCAGTAGATGCGCGAGTGCTCCAGGAAGCGCCCGACGATGGATTTCACCCGGATGTTCTCGGACAGCCCGGGAATGCCGGGCCGGAGGCAGCAGATGCCGCGGATGACGCAATCCACCTGAACGCCGGCGGCGCTCGCGGCATAGAGCGCGTCGATGATCTCGGGATCCACCAGCGAGTTGCACTTCAGCCAGATGGCCGCCGGACGGCCGGCCCGGGCGAACTCGATCTCGTCCGCGATGTGCTTCATCAGCCGCGGCTTGAGGAAGGACGGAGACACGGCCATGGCGTCGAGCTCGCCGGGCGTCGCATAGCCGGTGATGAAATTGAAGATGCGGGCCACGTCCTGGGCGATCACCGGGTCGGCGGTGAAGAAGGAGAGGTCGGTGTAGATGCGCGCCGTGATGGGGTGGTAGTTGCCGGTGCCCACATGCACGTAGGTGGCAAGCTGGGAGCCTTCCCGGCGTACCGCCATGGAGAGCTTTCCGTGGGTCTTCAGCTCGATGAAGCCGAACACCACCTGCACGCCGGCCCGCTCCAGGTCGCGCGCCCAGCGGATATTGGCTTCCTCGTCGAAGCGCGCCTTCAGCTCCACCAGCGCCGTCACCGACTTGCCGGCTTCGGCCGCCTCGGCGAGCGCCTTCACGATGGGGCTGTCGGAGGAGGTTCGGTAGAGGGTCTGCTTGATGGCGACGACATTGGGGTCGCGGGCGGCCTGGCGCAGAAACTGAACCACCACGTCAAAGGATTCATAAGGGTGATGAACGAGAATGTCCTTCTCGCGAATAGCGAGAAAGCAGTCTCCGCCGTGGTCGCGGATGCGCTCGGGAAATCGGGCGTTGTAGGCTTGGAACTTGAGGTCCGGGCGGTCGACCGAGACGAGCTGGGAAAACTCGTTCAGCGCCAGCACGCCGTCGACCACGAAGATTTCGTCGTCGTTCACGCCGAGTTCGCGGGCGACGAAGGTGCGCAGCTCTTCCGGCATGGCGGCGTCGGCCTCCATGCGGATCACCTCGCCGTAGCGGCGCTGCTTGAGCGCGGTCTCGAACAGGCGGACGAGGTCTTCCGCCTCTTCCTCGATTTCAAGGTCGCTGTCGCGGATGACGCGGAACACACCCTGTCCCTTCACCGCATAGCCGGGGAAGAGCCGCGCGATGAACAGCCCGATCATCTGCTCCAGCGTCATGAAGCGCAGCGTGCCGGTGCCTTGGTCCGGCAGGCGGATGAAGCGGTCGACCTTGGCGGGGATGCGGATGAGCGCGTTCATGCCCCGCCCATCCGACTGGCGGACGAGCTGGAGGGCCAGCGAGAAGCCGAGATTGGGGATGAACGGGAAGGGGTGGGCCGGATCGATGGCCAGCGGGGTCAGGACCGGGAAGACATGATTGAGGAAGTGCCGCTCAAGCACCTCCATGTCCTCGGGCGTCCCGTCCGGCCCATCGATCAGCACGATGCCGGCTCCGGCGAGGTCGCGCCTGAGCTCGCGCCAGCGACCCTGCTGGTCCGAGATCAGCTGGGCGGCGGCGCTGAGGATGGTGGTCAGCTGCTCGGAGGGGGTGAGCCCGTCCGGGCTCGGGGTCTGCACGCCCTCGCGCACCTGCTCCTTCAGGCCGGCGACGCGGACCATGAAGAATTCATCGAGGTTGTTGGCAGAGATGGAGAGGAAGCGCAGCTGCTCCAGCAGGGGATGATTGCGGTTCTCCGCTTCCTCCAGCACGCGGCGGTTGAAGCCGAGCCAGGAAATCTCGCGGTTGATGAACCGCTGCGACGACTGCGCGAGCGGGCTTTCCACTTCGGAGACGACCTCGGTGTCGGAGAGAGCCACAGCCTCGTTCATTCCCATTCGCTCCCGTCGCTCCCTCATGCCGTATTGGCGGAAACCGGCCGGACCATGGCTGGCTTGGATGACCACTCTATGACATTGGCCGGCCGTGCGCGCTCCTCAATCGTCCGCGTCCGGATCGGCCCCGGCGTGGGCCGCGTCCGTCGGGCCGCCGGCCGCCAGCACCTGGGCGGCGAGGGCGCGGGTCACCGGCCGCCGGGCGGCCAGCGCAGCCTGATCGAGCGCCTCGACGATGCGCTGGGCGCCGGCCACCGAGCGCGGGATACGCAGCAGCAGATATTGCACGGTCGCCTCGTCCACTGCGAGCTGGCGGTCGGCGAACAGCTTCACCAGCACGGCCGCGAGCAGGGAATCGTCCGCCGGGGCGATCTCGAACACCGGGATGGCCCGCAGCCGGGAAGCGAGGTCGGCAGTGGCCAGGGTGAAGCCGGAGGGCGGCGTGCGCGCGGTCATCAGCAGGTAGGCCTGCTGCTCGCGGGCGAGATTGAGCAGGTGGAAGAGGGCCGGCTCGCTGAAGGTGGCCGGGTCGAGGTCCTCCAGCACCAGCGCGTCGCGGGCGAGGGCCGCCGGCACCGCCTCGCGCACGAGGTCCGAGGCGGCAAGCGTCAGGGCGCCCGAGCGCTCGGCGAAGATGGCGGCGAGATGGCTCTTGCCCGCGCCTTCCGGGCCGACGAGGCAGGCGACGCGCGACGGCCAGTCGGGGAAGGCGTCGATCAAGGCCAGCGCTGCAGCATTGCTCGGCGCTGCGAGGAAGTCCTCGCGGCGCAGGGCCGGCTGGTTGGGCAGATCGAGGGGAAGCTGTCGCGGCGGCTCGGCCGGGGTGCGGGGCATCGGGTCAGCGCGTCTCGGCCGGCGGATCATCTTCCGCCGCGCCCTGATAGAGCGAGGATTGCATGTAGCGGGCGATGGCGAAGCGTACCAGCACGCCGGCCACTGCCGTGAGCGGAACCGCCAGCAGCAGGCCCACGAAGCCGAAGAGATAGCCGAAGGCGAACAGGGCGAACATCAGCCACACCGGATGCACGCCGATGCTGTCGCCCACCAGTTTCGGCGCGAGCACATAGCCCTCGATGGTCTGGCCGGCCACGAAGATGGCGAGCACCGTGCCGATCATGCTCCAGTCCGGGAAGAACTGGACGATGGCCACGCCCATGGCCAGCACGAAGCCGGTGAGCGACCCCACATAGGGGATGAAGGTGATGACCCCCGACACGATTCCGATCAGCAGGCCGAAATTCAGCCCCACCATGGAGAGGGAGACGGCATAGAAGCCGCCGAGCAGCAGGCAGACCGTCGCCTGGCCGCGCACGAAGCCGGCCACCGCATTGTCCATGGCGCGGGCGAGGCCACGCACCACCGGGCGGTGGGGTACCGGCACCAGCCGGTCCACCAGCCCCACCATCTCGTTCCAGTCGCACAGGATGTAGAACACCACCACCGGTGTCACCACCAGCAGCGCGAACAGCGAGAGGAGCGCCTGCCCGCCGGACCAGACCGACGACAGCAGGCTCAGCACATGGCTCACCCCCTGGGTCATCAGGTCGGAGATGGAGCGCTGCATGTCGGGCAGGCGATCGCCGACGATGCCGCTCAGCCATTCCCGGTTCTCTTCGGTCAGAAGGCCTTGCAGGCGCGTCACATAGGACGGCAGGCGCTGGATGAACTCGAACAGCTGGGACGACAGGATGGGCAGCGCCAGCAGGAAGAACAGCATCACCAGCAGCAGCATGATCCCCACCACCACGAGGGCGGAGAGAGTGCGGGCCACGCCGATGCGCTCGAGGCGCGCGACCACCGGATTGAGGAAGTAGGCGAGCACGATGCCGGCCACGAACGGCAGGAGGATGCCGGAGAGCAGCCACAGGACGATGGCGGTGAGCAGCAGCGCGCCCACCCAGAAACGGGCCTGGATGCGCACGGAGGTTCCCTCCATCCCGGAATGGATCGGCACGGGCATGCGGGGGAGCCGGGCAAACGCGGCACCGCGACGCGCCGGCGACGTGGGGTCGCTGCGGAGTTCCGGCATGCGGGTGCGGTCGCCGTCCATCACCTTGCGCCTTTCAATCGGCCGCCCGAAGAGGCGCCGATCCTGAACCGTTGCCCCTCAGCTTGCCATATGGCGCGTCCATGCGGCGAGATAGGCAGCGGCGGAAAGGCCCGTCAAGAGGCCGACAAGCACCAGCCCCAGATCGTACAGGCCGGGCACGGTCACGCCGAAGCCGGCCGTGGCCAGCACGATCGCCGCGAAGCTGATCTGCGCCGCCGTGTTGACCTTGGAAATCAGCAGCGGACTGATCGTCACCGGCTTTGCCATCACCAGCGACAGCACCACCGCGCCGATGATCATGAAATCCCGCGACACCACGGCGATGGCGACCCACCGCGGGATGAGCCCGACCACCGCCAGCGTCACGTAGATGGAGACGAGGAGTGCCTTGTCGGCCACCGGGTCGAGGTAGGAGCCCAACTCCGTCTGCATATGGAAGCGCTTGGCGATGAAGCCGTCGAGCGCGTCCGAGATGCCGGCGGCCAGGAACAGCCAGAAGGCGAGCAGCGGCTCGCCGGAGGCGATGGCCCACACCACGGCCGGCACCAGGAAGATGCGCAGCAAGGTGATGATGTTGGGGATGCTCACGGCTCTTCCGCCACCCTGATAGCGTTGAAAGGCCAGACAACAAAAGCGGGCGCGGGCGGTTCCGCGCCCCGCTCAGGCGCTGATGCGCTCGATTTCGGCGCCGCAGCGAGACAGCTTCTCTTCCAGCTTCTCGAAGCCGCGGTCGAGGTGGTAGACGCGCTGGACCATGGTCTCGCCCTCGGCGGCGAGGCCGGCGATGACGAGGGAGACCGAGGCGCGCAGGTCGGTGGCCATCACCGGGGCACCGGTCAGGCGCTCGACCCCCTCCACCACGGCGGTGTCGCCGTCGAGGTGGATGCGGGCGCCGAGGCGGGCCAGCTCCTGCACGTGCATGAAGCGGTTCTCGAAGATGGTCTCGGTGATGCGCGAGCGCCCCTTGGCCTTGGTCATCAGGGCCATCAGCTGGGCTTGGAGGTCCGTCGGGAAGCCCGGATAGGGGGCGGTGGAGACCTCCACCGGCAGGATGCCGGCGCCGTTGCGGCGCACGCGGATGCCTTCGTTGGTGGCGTCGATCTCCGCGCCGGCGTGGCGCAGGGTCTCCAGCGCGTCCTCCAAGAGGTCCGGGCGGGCGCCGGCGAGCATCACGTCGCCGCCGGTCATGGCGGTTGCCATGGCATAGGTGCCGGTCTCGATCCGGTCGGGCAGCACCGCGTGGCGGGCGGCCTTGAGGCGTGGCACGCCCTCGATGCGGATGGTGGAGGTGCCGGCCCCCTCGATGCGCGCGCCCATCTTGATGAGGCAGTCGGCCACGTCGACGATCTCGGGTTCGCGCGCGGCGTTCTCGATCACGCTCTCGCCGCGGGCGAGGGCGGCGGCCATCAGCGCGGTATGGGTCGCGCCCACCGACACCTTCGGGAAGACGATGCGGGCGCCGGTGAGCCCGCGCGGCGCCTTGGCCAGCACGTAGCCGGCGTCGATCTCGATGTCCGCGCCGAGGGCGCGCAGGGCGTCGAGGTGGAAATCCACCGGCCGGGTGCCGATGGCGCAGCCGCCGGGCAGGGAGACCTTGGCGACGCCCATGCGGGCGAGCAGCGGTCCCACCACCCAGAAGGAGGCGCGCATCTTCGACACGAGTTCGTAGGGGGCGACGGTGTCCACGATGACGCGGGCGTCGATCTCCAGCGTCTGGCCGGCATAGGGGTCGTCCCCGTTGCGCTTGCCGTTGGTGGTGATATCCACGCCGTGATTGCCGAGGATGCGCTGCAGCAGCGCCACGTCCGCGAGACGCGGCACATTCTCGAGAATCAGCTTCTCCTCGGTCAGGAGGCTGGCAATCATCAGCGGCAGGGCTGCGTTCTTCGCGCCCGAGATCGGGATGGTGCCCTTCAGCTCGTTGCCGCCGACGATGCGAATCTTGTCCATGCCGTCCTGTCCTTGCCTTGCGGGCGGCGCCCCCCTGAGCCGGCCGTAAGCGGGTGTAAGAGAGAAGCTCTAGCCCGCCTCGCCGTCCGGCACAATCGCGGGCTTTCCCTCGGACGGGGCGCTGCTACCACCCGTTGCGGGATTTCCACCGGAAGCCTCGGGCGAGGGATTTTCCTCCTGCGGGGTGCGCCGCGCGCGGGCCTGCGCCTTGCGGCGCTGGAGATTGGCGCGCAATGCGGCGGCGAGGCGGTCCGATCGATCCGTGTCAGAAGCCATGATGTTCCCCTTTCGTGCCATTAAAGGCGCGGGTGAGCCGGCGCAAGGGCACCCTTTCTCCTTACCTTTGCGTGCATTGCTGGCCTTGCCGCAGGGAGTGTGCTAACGAGCCCAATTGCTGGGCCGGGGGCACGCGGGCGTTCACGCGCTCCACCATCCGCGCGCGGCGCGAGGACGGACCGACGGAATCTCGTCTCCTTCGCGACGGAGGGGGGCTGGGCACGGCGGAAAAAAGGCATTATGCCCTCCTCCAGCCGCCGAACGGCAACGGGATTATCCGAACAACCGAGGGTTCGATCTATGAGTGACATCGCCGAGCGGGTGAAGAAGATTGTCGCGGAGCATCTGGGGGTGGAACCCGAGAAGGTCACGGAGAGCGCCTCCTTCATCGACGATCTCGGCGCCGACAGCCTCGACACCGTGGAACTCGTGATGGCCTTCGAGGAGGCTTTCAACTGCGAGATCCCGGACGATGCCGCCGAGACCATCCTGACTGTGGGCGACGCGATCAAGTTCCTGGAAAAGAACGCGGCTTGATCCATTCGCGTGTCCATCTGGCGGTCGCGTGGCGCCTGGCGCCCGCGGCCGTTGTTGCACCGGGCCGCGCGCCAGGCGCGCTGATCGCCCGCCTCCCGGAGTTTTTCCCATGAGACGTGTTGTCGTCACCGGCCTCGGCATGGTGACGCCGCTCGCCTGCGGCGTCGAGCCGACCTGGCGGCGGCTTCTTGCCGGCGAAAGCGGTGTCAAGGCGATCAGCCATTTCGAGGTGTCCGACCTCGCGTGCAAGATCGCGGCGAACATCCCGCGCGGCGACGGGTCCGACGGCACCTACAATCCCGACCAGTGGATGGAGCCGAAGGAACAGCGCAAGGTCGATGAATTCATCGTCTTCGCCATGGCCGCGGCCACCCAGGCCCTGGACGACGCCGGCTGGCATCCCACGGAGTACGAGGACCAGATCGCCTCGGGCGTCCTGATCGGCTCCGGTATCGGCGGCATCGAGGGCATCGCGGATGCGTCTCTGCTGCTGAAGGATCGCGGCCCGCGCCGCATCTCGCCCTTCTTCATCCCCGGCCGGCTCATCAACCTCGCCGGCGGCTACGTCTCCATCCAGCACGGCCTCAAGGGACCGAACCACGCGGTGGTCACGGCCTGCTCCACCGGCGCCCATGCCATCGGCGACGCCGGCCGTCTGATCGCCCTCGGCGATGCCGACGTGATGGTCGCGGGCGGCACCGAATCGCCGGTCAACCGGCTCTCCATCGCCGGCTTCGCTGCGTGCAAGGCGCTCTGCACCGCCTTCAACGACGACCCCATCCACGCCTCGCGCCCCTACGACAAGGACCGCGACGGCTTCGTCATGGGCGAGGGCGCCGGTGTCGTGGTGCTTGAGGAGCTGGAGCACGCCAAGGCCCGCGGTGCCAAGATCTACGCCGAGCTGGTCGGCTACGGCCTTTCGGGCGATGCGTTCCACATCACCGCCCCGTCCATGGACGGCGACGGCGCCTATCGCTGCATGTCGGCGGCGCTGAAGCGCGCGGGGATGACGGCGGATGACATCGACTACATCAACGCCCACGGCACCTCCACCATGGCCGACGAGATCGAGCTGAAGGCGGTGGAGCGGCTGCTCGGCAATGCGGCGGCCAAGACCGCCATGTCGTCGACCAAGTCATCCATCGGCCACCTGCTCGGGGCCGCCGGCTCGGTGGAGGCGATCTTCTCCATCCTCGCCATCCGCGACCAGATCGCCCCGGCGACGCTGAATCTCGACAATCCGTCGGTGGAGACGCCGATCGATCTGGTGCCGCTGACGCCCAAGCCGCGCAAGATCGACGCCGTGCTCTCCAATTCCTTCGGCTTCGGCGGCACCAACGCGTCACTGGTCTTCCGCCGCTACGCCGCCTGATGCGGCCCGACGGCCGGGCTCGTGCCCGGCCGCACGACGCTGGGACAGCCTGCCCCCGTCACGCCCGAATGTCCCTTTAGCAAGCCGCCAAAAGGTGGCTGACTGCCCCGCCGACATGGCGGGAGCCTTCGCCGACGACAAGGGAGCCCGGGATGGCCCAGTCCAACGACGGATCATCGACGCGCGAGGAGCCGGGGGAGGCCGGGGGTGCGGCAGCCCCCACGTCGGCATCTTCCGAGCCTGCCGTGGCGCAATCTCACACCGGCGCTGGTGAGGAATCGCCGCTTCTGCCGAAGGGGCAGGTCCGTCCGCCCGCACCTCCAAGCGGTCCTGGTCCAGGCGATGCCAGCGCGTCCGCTCCTCCGATGCCCACCGGTCCCGCCCGCAGTTCGAAGCAGCGCAAGGCACCGCCGCGCCGTCCTCCGCCCAAGCCGCCGAAGCCCTCGCGCAGCGCGCGGCATCCGGCGGTGACCATCGGCAGCGGCATCTTCACCTTCCTGCTGTTCGTTTTCGTTGGGGTGGGGCTTGCCGGCTGGTACGGCCAGCGCGCCTTCACCGAGCCGGGCCCGCTGACCACCGAGAAGGTGGTGAACATTCCGCGCGGCGCCGGCGTGCGCGACATGGCCGAAATTCTGGAACGCGAGGGCGTGGTCCAGAGCTGGGTGCTGTTCGTTGCCGGGCAGAAGATCGCGCGGCCGGATGCCTCGCTGAAGGCCGGCGAATACGTGTTCAAGCCGGGCCAGTCGGTGGCGAGCGTCATCGACACCATCGCCTCCGGCAAGGTCGTGCTCCACCAGGTGACCATCCCCGAGGGGCTGACCAGCCAGCAGGTGGTCAAGCGGCTCATGGACAATGATCTGCTCACCGGCACGCCCGCCGTGCCACAGGAAGGCACGCTGCTGCCCGAGACCTACCGCATCCATCGCGGCATGACCCGTGACGCGGTGCTGCAGGAGATGGCGGACGCGCAGAAGAAGCTGCTCGCGACCATCTGGGCCAAGCGCGCGCCGGACGTGCCGCTCAAGAGCCCGCAGGAGCTCGTCACCCTCGCCTCCATCGTGGAGAAGGAGACCGGGCAGGCCGACGAGCGGCCCAAGGTCGCCGCCGTATTCGTCAACCGCCTGACGAAGAAGATGCGGCTTCAGTCCGATCCGACCATTATCTACGGCATCGTCGGCGGCAGGGGCTCGCTCGGCCGCCCGATTTCGCGCACCGACATCGCCACGGCGACCGCCTACAACACCTATGCCATCGACGGCCTGCCGCCCGGCCCCATTTGCAACCCGGGCAAGGACGCCCTGATGGCGGCGGCCAACCCGCCGAAGACGAAGGATCTGTTCTTCGTCGCCGACGGCACCGGCGGGCACGCCTTCGCCGAGACCTTGGCCGACCACAACAAGAACGTCGCCCGCTGGCGGGCGATCGAGCAGGGCGCAGCCCCGGCGCAAAGCGGGCAGCCGCTCGCGGCGCCGGCCGCCACACCTCCGGCCGCGACCCCTCCGGCCGCTTCTGGCCGCTGAACAACACGGAGACGGCAATGGCCGCGGGACCGATCATCAAGCGCGCAGCCGTCTCGGCCGGGAAGGTGGAGCCGAGGACGCCGCTCGCCAGCATGACCGGCTTCGCCCGCGTCTCCGGCTCGCACGGGCCGTGGCGCTTCGGCTGGGAAGTGCGGTCGGTGAACGGCAAGGGCCTCGACCTGCGCCTGCGCCTGCCGCCCGGCTTCGAGGCACTGGAATCGGACGTGCGCAGCCGCACCGGGCAGGTGCTCTCCCGTGGCTCCGTCGCCGCCAATCTCACCGCGACCCGCGAGGGCGAGGCCTCCACCGTCCGGGTCAACCAGGGGGCGCTCGAGGCACTCTACCGCGCCATGGCCGAGAGCGCGCGCCGCCTTGGCGCCGCCGCGCCGACCCTTGATTCGCTTGTTGCTGTGAAGGGGATGGTGGAAATCACCGAGGCCGAGGACAGCGAGGAGGAGCGCCGCGCCCTCATGGCCGCCGTGCTGGACGCCTTCGACCGGGCGCTGGCCGAGCTCGGCACCATGCGCGAGCGGGAGGGCAGTGCCCTCAACTCCGTCCTCACCGAGCGGCTCGATTCCATCACAGGCCTCGTCTCCCGCGCCGAGCGCCTGCCCGAGCGCTCGGCCGAGGCGGTGAAGGCGCGCATCGCCGATCAGGTGCGGGTGCTGATGGAGGCTGCCTCCCTCGATCCGGATCGTCTCCACCAGGAGGCGATTCTCGCAGTCACCAAGGCCGACGTGCGCGAGGAACTCGACCGCCTCGTCGCTCACATCGCCGCGGCGCGCGACCTGATGGCCGCGGGTGGCCCGGTCGGGCGGCGGCTGGATTTCCTCGCCCAGGAGTTCAACCGCGAGGCGAACACCCTGTGCTCAAAGTCCAATTCCGTGGCGCTTACGCAGATCGGGCTTGACCTCAAGCTGCTCGTGGATCAGTTCCGCGAGCAGATCCAGAACCTAGAGTGAAGTCCGCCGCGATGCCCAACTCCGCCTCATCTTCCGTGTCGTCGCACTTCGCGCTGCCGGGCTGGAAGCCGGGCTCCGGGGTTCTGGCGCGCCGCGGGTTGATGCTGGTGCTTTCCTCCCCTTCTGGCGCGGGCAAGACCACGCTGTCCCGCCTGCTGCTGAAGAGCGACGACCGCATCACCATGTCGGTCTCGGTGACGACCCGCGCGCCGCGGCCGGGCGAGGAGCACGGCAAGGACTATTTCTTCGTCGATCGCGACACCTTCCATCGGATGCGCGACGAAGGCGAGCTGCTGGAGCACGCCACGGTGTTCGAGAATCTCTACGGCACCCCGCGCGGGGCCGTGGAGCAGGCGCTCTCCGCCGGGCGGGACGTGCTGTTCGACATCGACTGGCAGGGCACCCAGCAATTGGGCGAGAGCGCGCAGCAGGATCTGGTCAAGGTCTTCATCCTGCCGCCGTCCGCCGCCGATCTCGAGCAGCGGCTGAGGTCGCGGGCTCAGGATTCGGAGGAGGTCGTGCACCAGCGCATGGCCAAGGCCTCGGACGAGATCAGCCACTACACCGAATACGACTACATCATCATCAACCACGACGTGGAAGACAGCCTCGCCAAGCTCACCGCCATCCTCCAGGCGGAGCGGCTGAAGCGGCGGCGGCTCACCGGGCTTTCCAGCTTCGTGAAGGGCCTGCGCGACCACCTCTGAGGTCCGCTGGTCCGGTGGCGGCTATTTCTGCACTGCCACCACCTTGCCCTTGTCCACGGCGAGGGCGAGCTGCCCGGCCTTGAGCGCGAGGGCGTGCACGCCGAACAATTCCCGCCGCCAGCCCTTCAGAGCCGGCACGTCGGCCTCGTCGCTCACCGCGATGCGCTCCAGATCCTCGGTTGTCGCGATCACCTTGGCGGCGACGGCGTTCTGCTCCGCCGTCATGCGCAGCAGCACCTTCAGAAGTTCGACGGTGGCGCTGGCGCCGTTGGGCAAAGGCTTGTCGCGCTCGATGCGGGGCAGGGTCTTCGGATCGCGGGCGACACCGCGCTTCACCGCCTCCAGCACCGCCTCGCCATAGCGCGAGCGCTCGAAGCCCTTGGGTAGGGAGCGCAGTTCCGCGAGGCGCTCCGGGGTCTGCGGCTGCTGCACGGCGATCTCGCCGATCACCTCGTCCTTGATGACCCGGCCGCGCGGCAGGTCGCGGGTCTGGGCCTCCCGCTCGCGCCAGGCGGCGACTTCCACCAGCACCGCGAGCTCGCGCGGCTTGCGGACGCGGGACTTGAGCCGTTCCCACGCTTGTTCGGGATGCTGCTCATAGGTGGCGGGGGAGGTGAGGACGTGCATCTCCTCGCCCACCCACTCGCCGCGGCCTCGGGCGTCGAGGTCCGCCGTGAGCTTGATGTAGATGTCCCGTAGGTGCGTGACATCGGCGATGGCGTAGGTGATCTGCGCCTGGCTCAGCGGCCGGCGCGACCAGTCCGTGAAGCGTGAGGACTTGTCGAGGCTGTGGCCGACAGTGCGCTGGACCAACTGGTCGTAGGAGATGCTGTCGCCGTACCCCAGAACCATCGCCGCCACCTGGGTGTCGAACACCGGGTGGGGAATCAGGCGCGCCTGATGCCAGATGATCTCGATGTCCTGCCGTCCGGCATGGAATACCTTCATCACCCGCTCATTGCCCATGAGCCGGTAGAACGGGGCAAGATCCAGCCCCTCCGAGAGCGCATCGATGAGGATGGCCTCTTCAGAAGATGCAACCTGCACCACGCACAACTTCGGCCAGAAGGTGCTTTCCCGCAGGAATTCGGTGTCGACGGTGACGAAGGGGTGTCGCGCAAGACGCTCGCAGGCAGCTGCCAGCGCCTCGGTCGAGGTGATGGGGTCCATCCGTCAAACATACCCACGCCGACGCGTTCGGCAAACGGAATGTGGCATGATGTTGTCGGAAAGGCGTCAGGCGGCCGAAGCGCAGGCGCGGCGGAGGGCTTCCTCCGCGGAGCCCGGACGGCCCAGCAGATAACCCTGAAGATGCGAGCAGCCCTCGGCCGTGAGCAGCCGGCGCTGGCCTTCGGTCTCGACGCCTTCGGCCGTGCAGCGTAGCCCGAGGGTACGGGCGAGGCCGATGATGGCGCGCACGATGGCGAGGCTCTGCGGCGAGGTCTCTACCTGCTCGATGAAGGAGCGATCCACCTTGATGCGGCCGATGCTGAGCGTCCTGAGGTATCCGAGGGAGGAGTAGCCGGTGCCAAAATCATCGAGCGCGACGGTGATTCCCTCCTCGCTGAACTGCTCCAGCGTCGCCCGCACCATCGGCCCCTCGTGCAGCAGGGTGCTTTCGGTGATCTCCACCTCCAGCCGGGAGGGGGCGAGGCCCGAGCTTTCCAGTGCGCTGCGCACCTGCCGGAAGGCCTCCGCCCCCCGGAACTGGATCGGCGAGAGATTGACCGAGACGAACAGGTCGTCGGGCCAGGCGGTTGCGGCCGCGCAGGCCTCGGTGAGAACCCAGGCGCCGAGCGGCAGGATGAGCCCGGTTTCCTCGGCGATGGGGATGAAGCTGGTCGGGTTGACCAGCCCGCGCTCGGGATGCCGCCAGCGCAACAGCGCCTCGAACCCGGCGATGCGGCCTGATTCGGCCTCCACGATGGGCTGGTAGAGCAGGAAGAACTGGCGCTCCCGCCACGCGGTCTGGAGATCCACCTCCATCTCGCGGCGCTCGCGCACCAGGCGTTCCATCTCCTCGACAAAGACTCGGGCGATGCCGCGGCCGTCGGTCTTGGCGCGGTAGAGGGCGAGGTCCGCGTTCTTGAGTAGTTCGGCAACCCCGGCCCCGTCGCGCGGCGACATCACGATGCCGATGCTGCAGCCGCTGATGATCCGGTGGAGCCCGATGTGGACCGGCGTGCCCAGCCCCTCGATCAGGCGCTGGGCGAATTCCGTCGCCTCGGCCTCGTGCGTCACTCCCGCCAGAACGACGGCGAACTCGTCTCCGCCGAGGCGGGCGGAGAAATCGTCCGGGCCGAGCATGGTGCGGATACGTTCGGCGAGCTCGGTCAGCATGGTGTCGCCGGCGTCGTGGCCGAGGGTGTCGTTGACGGCCTTGAAATAATCGAGGTCGAGATAGAGCAGGGCGAAGGGCGTCGCGCCGCCCCGCGCATTCAGCAGCGCGGACAGGCGCTCGGCGAAGGCAAGGCGGTTGGGTAGGCCGGTCAGCATGTCGATCCGCGCCATGGCGTGCTGGGTCACGGCGAAGGCTCGCTCGTCCCGCAGATGCCGGCCGAGGCCCCAGGCGACCAGAACGATGGTGAGGCAGAGCAGCCCGGCGGCGACGATCAACGGCGTCGCGCGCTGCCACATGAGGATATCCAGAGCGGCGACGCTGTCGCTCACCACCACCGCCACCGGCAGATCGCTCACGGGGTGGACGGCAGCGATGCGAGTCTTTTCATCCAGCGTTCCGGCGGGGAGCTGGGTCATCTGGCCGGTCCCGAACACCGCCGCCGCGGTCCGGGCACGAACGGCGGAATCGCGTGGGGGCACGCCGGCGGAGCCGGGATGGCGGGCGAGCAGCGCGCCGTCGGAACGGATCAGCGCGATCATGCCGTCGTGTCCAAGCCGGATGCCGCCGTAGAAGCGCTCGAAATACGATTGCTCCATGGCGCCGAGCACCAGGCCGAGGAAGCGGCCCGAACTGTTCGCGAAGCGCTTGGCGAGATAGATGGTGACGGTGCCGCTCCCCCGGTTCGGGACCGGCTCGCTCAGGAAGATATCCGGTCCCTTCATCCCTTCGAGGGCCAGGAAATAGTCGCGGTCGGACACGTTGACCTTGGGAATGGGCCAATAGCGCGAAAAATTGAGGAGCTGGCCTGTCTGATCGATGACGGTGATGGCATCGATGAAGGGCAGCCCGGAAATCTTCTCCCGCAATTGGGAGTGGACGTCTTCGGTCGACATGGCGTCCGTGAGCTGGGCCCGTGTCTCGATGTCCCTTTCCCGGACATGGGTGATGAGGTCGTCCTGGATGAGGCCGACGCTCTGGAACGCCCGGGCGGTCTGTTCCGACAGCGTCACGGCTAGGTTTTCGAGTTCACGGGCGCGATCGGCGGTCCCATCGTCCCACAGATTCGTCACGAGGAGACTGGTGGCGGCGATGACGCAGCCGATCAGGGCCGCAGCAATCAGGGCCAGCCACAAAGGCCCGTGTAGGGCTGGTCCAGCCACGTCCTGCGGCCCGGTCTCGCGCCCGTTCGGCGTCTCCATCCCGGCCTCGCTCTCCGTCACGCCCGCACCCGCACGACCCATCAATTGAGACACGGCAGCACCGAACGTACATCCTTCGCACATGGCTGAACAAGACTGCGCGCTTGACACGGGCGGGATCGCATGCACCTTCGCCCCGCCTTAGACGCGGACTTTCGAGCCGTGGCGCGCGGTGACGCGGCGCCCGGCGCGCAAGCGGCGCCTCGGGCGTCCGGTGCGCGCCAATGGCCTGCGCGCGGGCGTCCGGGCTGCAGGGCCTTTTCGCCCCGTGTCTTCCCCGTTCAGCCTTGAAAGGGCGACCCCATGCACCGTTACCGCTCACACACCTGCGGCGCGCTTTCGACCGCCGAGGTGGGCCAGATCGTCCGCCTGTCCGGCTGGTGCCACCGCATCCGCGACCATGGCGGCGTGCTGTTCATCGATCTACGCGACCATTACGGCCTCACCCAGGTGGTGGTGGACCCGGACAGCCCCGCCTTCAAGGGCGCCGAGAAGGCGCGTTCCGAGTGGGTGATCCGCATCGACGGCAAGGTGCGTCCGCGCCCCGAGGGTACCGAGAATCCGGACCTGACCACCGGCGCCATTGAGGTCTATGCCCTGGAGCTGGAAGTGCTCGGCCCGGCGGCAGAGCTGCCGCTGCCTGTGTTCGGCGACGTGGAATATCCGGAAGAGACGAGGCTCAAGTACCGCTTCCTCGACCTGCGCCGCGAGAAGCTCCACCGCAACATCATGACCCGCGGCGCGATCATCGACGCCATGCGCCGGCGCATGAAGGATCAGGGCTTCTTCGAATTCCAGACGCCCATCCTCACCGCCTCCTCGCCGGAGGGCGCGCGTGACTTCCTGGTGCCGAGCCGCCTGCACCCCGGCAAGTTCTATGCGCTGCCGCAGGCGCCGCAGCAGTACAAGCAGCTCATCATGATGAGCGGCTTCGACCGCTACTTCCAGATCGCCCCCTGCTTCCGCGACGAGGACCCGCGCGCCGACCGCCTGCCGGGCGAGTTCTACCAGCTCGACCTGGAGATGAGCTTCGTCGAGCAGGAAGACGTGTTCGCCGCCATGGAGCCGGTCATCACCGGCGTGTTCGAGGAGTTCGCCGGGGGCAAGCCGGTGACCAAGAACTGGCCGCGCATTCCCTATGCGGAAGCCCTGCGCAAGTACGGTACCGACAAGCCGGACCTGCGCAACCCGCTGGTCATGCAGAACGTGTCGGAGCATTTCCGCGGCTCGGGCTTCAAGGTGTTCGCCCGCATGCTGGAGGTGGAGAAGAACGAGGTGTGGGCCATCCCCGCCCCCGGCGGCGGCTCGCGCGCCTTTTGCGACCGAATGAATTCGTGGGCGCAGGGCGAGGGCCAGCCGGGGCTGGGCTACATCATGGTTGCCCTAGAGGAACACACCGAGCCTGGGTCTGTTCGGGAGGCCGTTGATAAGGCGTTCGAAAAGGTCGACATTCCTGATGATGGCAACCCTTCGTTTCCTAGGCTGATCGGTCGCGGCCCCATCGCCAACAACCTCGGGCAGGACCGCACGCGCGCTCTAATCGAACAGCTCGGCCTCAAGGCCGGCGACGCCGCCTTCTTCGTGGCGGGCGACCCGGACAAGTTCGTCAAGTTCGCCGGTCTTGCCCGCACCAAGGTGGGCGAGGAGCTGAACCTCGTCGACAAGGACCGCTTCGAGCTGGCCTGGATCGTCGACTTCCCCTTCTACGAATATTCGGAGGAGGAGAAGAAGGTGGACTTCTCCCACAACCCCTTCTCCATGCCGCAGGGCGGGCTTGAGGCGCTGAACACGCAGGACCCGCTGACCATCAAGGCGTTCCAGTACGATATCGCCTGCAATGGCTACGAGATCGCCTCCGGCGGCATCCGCAACCATCGCCCCGAGGCCATGGTGAAGGCGTTCGAGCTGGCCGGCTATGACGAGGCGACTGTGGTAGAGCGCTTCGGCGGCATGTACCGCGCGTTCCAGTATGGCGCCCCGCCCCATGGCGGCATGGCGGCGGGCGTGGACCGCATCGTGATGCTCCTGTGCGGCACCACCAATCTGCGCGAAATCTCCATCTTCCCCATGAACCAGCAGGCGCTCGACCTGCTCATGGGTGCGCCCAACGAGGCGAGCCCGAAGCAGCTGCGCGAGCTCCACATCCGCCCCGCGCCGCAGGCCAAGGGCTGAGGCACCGGGCCAAGGGGCTAGAGGGCGGGCGTCTTCGGTGGCATAGCTGCCCTGTGGGAGGCACCTGCGCGGAGAGCGCAGGGCCTTCCTCGGGAGGAAGCCCCATGAAGACCGTTCGCGCGGTGCTGCTCGTCGCGGCACTGCTGATTCCCGCCGCCGCTCACGCGGACGAGGCATCCGACAAGGCCGCGCTGGCGCGGCAGGTGGTCGATTTTGCCGTCGTTCCCGGCCTTGAGAAGCATTTCGGCCGCATGATCGGCCAGGCGGCGGAGAAGCTTCCCGCCGACAAGCGGGACGCTGCGCGTGCCGCGCTCACGACGGAGTCCGCGAGCATCCGGGAGGACCTCGTGGGGGTCTTCGCCGGCTATTACGCCGATTCCTACAGCCTGTCCGAGCTCAAGGAGCTGGCCGCCTTCTATGGCAGCCCCCTCGGCCGGAAGATGGTGCAGGTGCAGGAAAATCCGCCGGAAGCGGTCAACATGGCCGTTCAGCAGCAGATCCTGAAGCTGGTGGCTTTTCTCAGCGCGACGACCGGCGGCCCCCGCTGAGGGGCGCCGCCTGAAGCCGGTTCATCCCGTCGATCGCCTATGCGCGCTCATGGCGCCGTGGCGGTCGCCTCGAAGGTGAAAGTCTCCAGCAGCACCGTCGGGTCGCCCGAGGAGGCGAGGGCGATCAGGGGCACAAAGCCCTTGGGCTTCGCCGTCACCTTCAGCGTCCCCGGATTGCGCAGGAACGACACCATGGCGGCACCCACCGGCGCCATCTCGGGCATGCCTTCCTCCATCTCGGCGGCGAAGGCCTCCGCGAGGGAGAGGACCTGCTCGCGGTAGTCCGCCTCGCTCATCCCGGCGGCCTTGGCGAACTGGGCGTACATGAGCTTGGCGAGCCCGAGGTCCGTCAACGTCACCGTCACCGGGCCGGCACCGATGGCCGGCAGCTCGTTGACGAAGCTGCCGGCGTCGGAGAAGGCCGACTGCGGCACGTCGGACAGCTTGGTCTCGATGGTGACGCGGAAGGCGTCCTTCACCTCGGTGGTGATGGGGGCCAGCGTCAGGCTGCTCTCGTTGACGTCATAGAAAGCCTTGGCGCCGAGGGAGACCGTGGCCCGCTTCATGCCAGCGTTGATGAGATAGGTGAAGGGCTCGCCATCCTCCGGCCGGATCGGCCCGGAAACATCGGTCAGCGCGAAGTCCACATAGGACGGCAGCACCCCCAGCGACCCGCCCCAGGACAGAGAGAGATTGCCGATCTTCACCGGCTCGTCCTTGGCGTCCCCCTCGCCATAGGGGACCTCCAGATTCTTGATATCGAGCCCCGAAATCACCCGGAACAGCACCAGCGCCGTGGTGGGAGAGGGGCTCTGCGCCTCGGCGGCGAGCGCGGCCAGTTGGTTGAAATCGAGCTGGCGCACGGCGAGGCGGCCGATCTTGCCGGTGCCGCCTTCGGTCGTCTTGCCGTCCGCCCGTTCCAGCACGAACCCGTCGAGCACGCCGTTGGCGAGGCCGTCCATGCGGATCAGGCCCACATGCCCGGTCTCGCCCTTGTCGGTGGTGTAGGCCTCCGTGACCGCGATGGTGGAGAAGGAGAGACCGCCAATGGTGTCGCGCAGCAGCTCGGCGGCGCGGCGGCTGTCCTCGACGGACGGATTGGCCGGCGGCTTCGTCACCAGCGCCTGGAACTTCGCCAGCCGCCCGGCATCGAAGGCCGAGGGGCGGATGGCGAAATTCTCCATCAGCATGGAGGCGCCGCCCTGGGTGGCGCCGCCTTCCTGGGAGATCACGTAGGGGCCGGTGACGACCTTGCCGTAGATGCGCCCATAGGCGTCGGCGGCCTTGCCGGCGGGGCCGCCCGGCTGGGTCATCAGCAGCAGCGGCGCGGTGTCGATCTGCGCGGCGACCAGCCCTTCGATGCGCAGGTTGAACTTCGCCGGCGTGCCCTGGCCGTCGGCGGGCGCCGCGCCGGGCAGCACATAGGCGGCGGTCGAGCGGTCGATGATGAGGCTGCGGATCGCGCCGGCATTGATGCCTTCGGCGGCGAGATTGGTGTAGGTGGCCTCCATGGGCGGCGCGCCGGCCGGCGCCATGCGCACGCGCGCCTCGGGGATCGTCACTTTGGCGGCGGTGGTCGCCGCCAGCTGGCGCAGGGCGACACGCAAGGCGCCATAGGCGCCGCCGCCTTCGCCAGCGGCGATCAGCGTCATGGGACCGTTGTAGCGGTCGATCATCACCTGCGGCAGGCTGTAGCTGACCGTGCCGCCCTGTGCGGCGTCGCCGGTGAGCGTCACTTCCACGCCGTCGAGGTCGAGAGCCTCCAGCGTCACCCGTCGGTCGATGGGCTTCTCGCTGCCCCGCGCCACGAGGCGGGCGATCTTCACGGCGGCGGTGCCGTCCGCCGAGGCGATGGCGATGCCCGAGACCGTCACGGCGCGGTCAGTGGGGTCGAAGCCGGCATCCGTGAAGGAGGCCTTGCTGCCAGCCGCGCGGATGCCGGCAAACGCCTGGTCCACTTCCGCCCGCACCTTGGCCCGCGACCAGGCGGCGAAGCCGAACCAGCCGCCCGCCCCCAGCACGGCGACGATACCGATCGCAACGGCGACCTTCGTCCCGATTCCGCGCCCCGCCTTCCCCTCGGTCATGTCCATTCCTTTCGGGCCAATGCCCGCATTAAACCGCCTGCCGCGCGGCCAAACGGCCGGATTCCGGGCGCTCACGTCGCGGGCAGTCATCAGACCCGCCCAAGATCGCGGCACCTGCGCCCGTCAGACCCGTCATGCGTGCGCAACATAACCTAATTTGTGCGGTCCACCGTGACATAAGCATGCGTGGCAGTTAGGTTGCCGCCCGATTTTCCGCGACGTTCGTTATTCACGAAGGGGGAGGGGCATGGCGTCCAACATTTCCGATGATCTGCGTTCGGGCGCACTTTATTACCATCGCACGCCGCGGCCGGGAAAGCTTGAGATCCAGGCCACCAAGCCCCTCGGGAATCAGCGGGATTTGGCGCTCGCCTATTCGCCCGGCGTCGCCGCCGCGTGCGAGGCCATTGCCGCCGATCCTCTGCAGGCCGCCGAGCTGACCATCCGTTCGAATCTCGTGGGCGTCGTCTCCAACGGCACTGCCGTGCTCGGCCTCGGCAATATCGGCCCGCTCGCCGGCAAGCCGGTGATGGAGGGCAAGGCCGTCCTGTTCAAGAAGTTCGCCGGCATCGACGTGTTCGACATCGAGATCGATGCCCTGACCGTCGAGCGCATGGTGGACGTGGTGAGCGCGCTCGAGCCCACCTTCGGCGGCATCAATCTCGAGGACATCAAGGCGCCCGAGTGCTTCGAGGTGGAAGCCCAGCTGCGCCAGCGCATGAAGATCCCGGTCTTCCACGACGATCAGCACGGCACCGCCATCATCGTCGCGGCTGCGGTGCGCAACGCGCTGGAGATCGGCAATCGCAAGATCGAGGATCTGAAGATCGTCACCTCGGGCGCCGGCGCCGCCGCGCTCGCCTGCCTCGGCCTCCTCGTCACGCTCGGCGCGAAGAAGGAGAACATCTGGGTCACCGACATCGAGGGCGTGGTCTATGACGGCCGCAACACCCTCATGGATCCCTACAAGGAGATCTATGCCCAGAAGACCGACAAGCGCAGCCTCGACGAGGTGATCGAAGGCGCGCACATCTTCCTCGGCCTCTCCGCCGGCGGGGTGCTGAAGCCGGAGATGGTGAAGAAGATGGCGGACAAGCCGCTCATCCTCGCCCTCGCCAATCCCATGCCCGAGATCATGCCCGAGGCCGCCCGCGAGGCGCGCCCGGATGCCATGATCTGCACCGGCCGGTCGGATTTCCCGAACCAGGTCAACAACGTCCTGTGCTTCCCCTACATCTTCCGCGGCGCGCTGGATGTCGGCGCCACCGACATCAATGCCGAGATGAAGATGGCGGCGGTGGAAGCCCTCGCCGCGCTCGCCCGCGAGACTCCGTCGGACGTGGTGGCCCGCGCCTATGGCGGTGAAAGCCGCACCTTCGGCGCCGATTCGCTCATTCCCTCGCCGTTCGATCCGCGCCTCATCCTGCGCATCGCGCCGGCGGTGGCGAAGGCGGCCATGGACACCGGCGTCGCGACGCGTCCCATCGCCGACATGGACGCCTATATCGACCGGCTGGATACCTTCGTGTTCCGCTCCGGCTTCATCATGCGTCCGCTGTTCGCCAAGGCGAAGCAGTCCATCAAGCGCGTGATCTATGCCGAGGGCGAGGACGAGCGCGTGCTGCGCGCCGTGCAGGCGGTGGTCGAGGAAGGCATCGCCCGGCCCATCATCGTCGCCCGCCCGAGCGTGGTGGATACCCGCCTGAAGCGCTTCGGCCTCTCCATCCAGCCCGGCCGGGACTTCGACCTCATCAATCCCGAGGACGATCCGCGCTACCGCGACTACGTGCGCGACTACGTCGAGGTGGCCGGCCGCCGCGGCGTGACGCCGGATGCCGCCCGCACGCTGGTCCGTACCCATCCCACCGTGATCGCGGCGCTGGCTGTCCATCGCGGCGAGGCGGATGCGATGCTCTGCGGCATCGAGGGCCGCTTCGTGCGCCATCTCCGGCAGGTGCGCGACATCATCGGCCTCGCCCCCGGCGTCAAGGAACTGGCGGCGCTTTCGCTGCTCATCACCTCCAAGGGCAACTTCTTCATCTGCGATACGCAGATCCAGACCGAGCCTACCGCCGCCGACCTCGCCGAGATGACGGTGCTGGCCGCCGCCCACGTCCGCCGCTTCGGTCTGGAGCCGCGGGTGGCGCTGCTGTCGCACTCGAATTTCGGCAGCCACGAGACGCTCTCGGCCAAGCGCGTCCGCTCGGCCCTCTCCATCATCCGCGAGCGCGACCCGGACCTTCAGGTCGACGGAGAAATGCAGGCGGATGCAGCACTTGTGGAAGATATCCGCAAGAAGTCCTTCCCCCATTCCGGGCTGACCGGGGTGGCCAACGTGCTGGTGATGCCGGACCTCGACGCGGCCGACATTGCCTTCAACATGATCAAGGTGCTGGGCGATGCCCTGCCGGTCGGACCCATCCTGATGGGCACCGCGAAGCCGGCCCATATCCTTGGCCCGTCGGTGACGACCCGCGGTGTGGTCAACATGACCGCCGTGGCCGTCGCCGAGGCGCAGACGGACTGACAAGCATCTGAAAAGACGGAACTTTCCTCCTCCCCGCGCGGGAGGGGGAAAGGCCCCCGGCGAGGCGCTTCAGCGCGAGGGCGGGGGGCCGAGGATGCCCGCAGTGTAGCGCTCGATCAGGGCGCTGAAGGGGGTGCCGTCGGGCAGGGTCAGCACCGCCCGGTGGCTCAGCACGAAGGCCGGCAGGGGCAGCGCGGCGCCGGGGGCGGGCTTGAAGCCGGTTTCGTCAGCCGGCATCCACAGCACCGTGGAATCGAGGGTTTTGCGCCGGAAATCGAGGGGTCTCACCACCTTGCCGAACGGGGTATCGGTGGTGTCCAGCACTTGGTTCATGTCCGGTGTCAGTTTTTCCGGCAGATAAAAGTTATCCGCCTCCGACAAAACCGTGGGTCCGCACACCAGCCGCACCCGGCGATGCCGCACCGGCGTGTCGGGTCCGGCGCCGAGCAGCGCGCGCACCTCCGGGGGGGCGGCGCCCTCCCGCTCGTAGACCCGCTCGGCCACCACCTTGGACGGATCGGAGATGCCGCGGGTGGCGCACCAGCGCTCCAGGGTGGCGGTGGCGCTCGGATGGGAGAGGAGGTCGGCGTTCAGCGCCTCCACCAGCTCCTGCGCCTGCTGGCGGGCGGAGGCGGTGTCGGGCCACTGGGCCTCGAGCGCGTGGGCCGGCACCATCAGGCAGGCGGCCAGCATCAGCGGCACCAGGAACGGCAGGCCGGACGGAAAGCCGGGCGGAAACATGGGATCGCGCACCCTCCAGAGCGACGCGCCAGCGCGCCACCCCTCTCCATACCGCAGCGCGAAGCCGCTTTCCATGGCGCCGCCCCCGCCCTTTGGCTGAGACAGCAGCACGCAGCGCAACCGGGATCGTTGCGCCCCCAAACGGCCAAGCATCAGGTATAATGCTTGCAGTATGATCCTTGTCCCCGACCAGCTCGCTGCCCTCTACGACGCCACGCAAGTGCTGGTGGCGGCGTACGATTCCTTCGATCGCCTGCGCTATGCCAACGCCGCGTTCCGGGCCGCCTTCTTCCTGGCGCCGGGGGAGGAGGTCACCTGGGCGGAGATCATGCGCCGCAACCATGCCGAGCGGCGGGGCACCATCATCGCCGCACCCGACTTCGACGCCTGGCTGGTCTCCACCTCCTCGCGCCGGGGCAAGGTGCCCTACCGCTCCTTCGAGACCGACCTTTATGACGGCCGCTGGCTGCTGATGACGGAGAGCGTCTCCGCCTCCGGCTGGATGCTCTGCATCGCCAGCGACATCACCACCCTCAAGGCGGACGGGCGGGATGTGCGGCAGGCCCGCGACCGCGCCATCAAGGAGGCGCAGACCGACGACCTCACCGGCATCGCCAACCGCCGCTTCATCACCGCGCGGGTGGACGACATGCTCGCGCCGGGCGCCCTGGGCGGGGCGCTGTGCGTGCTGGATCTCGATAATTTCAAATATATCAATGATCTGGTCGGCCACCTCGCGGGCGATGCGGTGCTGCGCGACTTCGCCGCCCGCATCAACGGCCTCATCCGCCGCAAGGATTGCTTCGGCCGCATTGGCGGCGAGGAATTTGTGCTGGTGCTGCCGCAGACCTCGGCGGAGGAGGCGGTGCTCATCGTGGAGCGGATGCTCTCGCTGGTGCGCCAGTCGCGGCCGCTGCCGCAATGGCCTGATTTCGCCTACACCTTCTCCGCCGGCATCGCCACGGGCGGCCCGGGCACCACCTTCACCGATCTCTATGGCCGCGCCGACCGCGCGCTCTACATGGCCAAGATGGGCGGCCGCAACCGCATCCAGGTGGACGGCGAGGCGCCGCCCGCGGTGATGGCGGCACGGGGCTAGGGCAGGGGCTAAGGCAGGCGCGCGTCTTGGCGCGCTCAAGCTTCCGCTTAACCCGAAAGCAGGCAGCAGGTGTTACAAAACCACTGCCCGTCGCGCCAGCTCTTGCAGTATGCTCCGCCCGGCCATGTTTGACATCCGTGACTTCGGAGATGCGGGCGCCGAAGACGGCGTGCCCGACCTCCTGACCCGCATGCGCGGCCTCTACGAGGCCACGCCGCTGCTCGTCGCCCTTTACGACCCCACCGACCGGCTGCGCTACGCCAACCCGGCCCTGCGGGCCACCTTCGGGATTCCGGAGGGCGATTTCCCCACCTGGGAGGAACTGGTCCGGCGCAGCCATGCGGCGGGCACCGGCATCATCATCAAGGCCGACGATTTCGAGACCTGGCTCGCCTCCGCCAAGTCGCGTCGCGGCAAGATGCGCTTCCGCAGCTTCGAGACCGATCTCAGGGACGGCCGCTGGCTGCTGGTGAACGAGACCATGGATGCGGACGGCTGGATGCTCACCGTGGGGGTGGAGGTCACCTCCTTCCGTGTCGATACGCGCGACATCCGGCAGGCCCGCGACCATGCGCTCCGCGCCGCCCATACGGACGAGCTGACCGGCGTCGCCAACCGCCGCTTCGCCATCCATCGCGCCAACGAGATGATGGCGCCGCACGGCCCCGGCGGCGCGCTCTGCGTCATCGATCTCGACAATTTCAAGCATGTGAACGACCGCTTCGGCCACCAGACCGGCGACGATCTGCTGCGCGCCTACTGCGCCCTGATGGCCGCCGCCATCGGCCGCGCCGACTGCTTCGGCCGGGTGGGGGGCGAGGAATTCATGCTGGTGCTGCCGCAGACCGACCTCGCGGAGGCCGAGCGCCGCGTCTGCGACCTCCTCGCCCGCGTGCGCGCCTCCCGTCCGCTGCCGGCCTTGCCGGACTTCACCTACACCTTCTCCGCCGGCCTCACCTTCACACCCCCCGGCGACACCTTCTCCGAAGCCTACGGCCGCGCCGACCGCGCGCTCTATCTGGCAAAGCTGGCGGGGCGGGACCGGGTGATGCTGGGGTGAGGGGAAGGTTTTGGGATTTTAGTCCTTGACAGCGGTGCGCTGTCTGGGTATCTTTTCCCCATGTTCGAGACGTGTGCCTGACGGCCGAGGCCGGCGGCATGGCCCCAGACAGGCCGTCATGGCCGGGCTTGTCCCGGCCATCCACGTGGTGGGGCCGGGCGCCAGTTCTCGGCCATCTTCCCCATCGGATCGACGTGGATGCCCGGCACGAGGCCGGGCATGACGGCGGTGGGGGCGGACGTCCTGCCGAACAGGCGCACCGCTCATTTCCTCCTCATCTCGAGGGTCCAGCCATGGAGCAGCCTCACGGCAGCGCCGTGCCGTCCGCGCGTCCGGTGCGGGGGGCTCTGGCGCGGCGGCTTTATCTGGAGGGGGCCAGCATGGCGGAGATCCGCCGGCAGACCGGCCTCTCCAGCGCCGGCGTCTATTACTGGATCGACCGCGAGATGGGGCCGGACGGCTCCTTCCTCTTCAATCCCGTGCCGCGCCGCACCGCCCATCCCGTGGGCGGGCAGCCGGCGAAGGCGCGCGCCGCCCAGGCCTCCAACAACCGCTCCTCCAATCCCTCCGGCAAGCCGGACCGGCGCGGCCTGCTCAAGCGGCTGTGGCGGGCGGCGGAGCGGCAGATCAACGAGATCGAGGACCGCCTCGCCCGCGCCGCCGATCCCGGCGCCGCGCCGCGCCCCGAACCCGAGAAGGACGCCCGCGCGCTGGCGGTCCTCGCGCGCACCCTGCGCGAACTCACCGCCCTCGAGGCCGAGGCGAAGAAACGGCGCAAGGCGAAGGACCAAGATGGAACCGTCCGCGACCTCGACACCTTCCGCCGCGAGCTTGCGCGCCGCCTTGATCGCCTGCGCGAGGGCGGGGACGGCACGGGCGTTTCTTGAGGCCCTGCCGGAGGAAGACGCCGGCCGCCTCCTCGCCGACTGGGCCCTGTGGGCGCGGCCGGACCAGCTTCCGCCCCTGGAAGCGCAGGGTGGCGGGCCGTGGTCCACCTGGCTGGTGCTGGGCGGGCGCGGGGCCGGCAAGACGCGGGCCGGGGCCGAATGGGTGCGCGGCCTCGCCTCCGGCACCGCCCCCTTCGCCGCTGCGCCGGTGAGCCCTATCGCGCTCATCGCCGAGACCATGGCCGATGTGCGCGAGGTGATGGTGGAGGGCGTCTCCGGCGTCCTCGCCGTTCATCCGCGCGGCGAGCGTCCGCGCTGGGAGCCGACGCGCCGCCGCCTCGTCTGGCCCAATGGCGCGGTGGCGCAGGGCTTTTCGGCTGAGGATCCCGAGAGCCTGCGCGGCCCGCAATTCGCCGCCGCCTGGCTGGACGAGCTGGCGAAATGGAAGCGCGGCGAGGCCACCTTCGACATGCTGCAATTCGCGCTGCGCCTCGGCGCCCAGCCCCGCCAGATGGTGACCACCACGCCGCGCCCCACCGCGCTGCTGCGCCGCCTCCTCGCCGATCCCGCCACCGCGGTGAGCCGGGCGAAGACGGCGGACAATGCCTTCCACCTCGCCCCCACCTTCCTCGGGCAGGTGATGTCCCGCTATGGCGGCACCCGCCTCGGGCGGCAGGAGCTGGACGGCGAGATCATCGAGGACCGGCCGGACGCGCTGTTCTCCCGCCCCCAATTGGAGGCGCTGCGCGAGGCCGAGGCCCCGCCGCTCGCCCGCATCGTGGTCGCGGTGGACCCGCCCGCCTCCTCCCGCGCCGGCGCCGATTCCTGCGGGCTGGTGGCGGCGGGGGTCGATGGGGCGGGGGTGGTGCATGTGCTGGCCGACGCCACCGAGCAGGGCCTGCGCCCGGCGCAATGGGCGGCGAAGGCGGTGGCGCTGTTCCACCGCTTTTCCGCCGATCGCATCGTCGCCGAGGTGAACCAGGGCGGCGAGATGGTGCGCGCCGTGATCGCCGAGGTGGACCCCGCCGTGCCGGTGGAGCAGGTGCGCGCCACGCGCGGCAAATTCCTGCGCGCCGAGCCGGTGGCCGCGCTCTACGAACAGGCCCGCGTCCGCCACGCCGGCGCCTTTCCGGAGCTGGAGGACGAGATGTGCGACTTCGGCACCGATGGCCTCTCCTCCGGCCGCTCGCCCGACCGGCTGGACGCGCTGGTGTGGGCGGTGACGGCGCTGGCGCTCGGCCCCAGGGCCGGCGCGCCGCGCGTGCGGGGGCTTTAGGCCTCAGCTGCCGACCACGATGCCGCCGACGGGGATTTCCACCTGCACGCACAGGCCGGTGACGCTCTGTCCGGGCGCGAAGTCCGGCCATCGCTCGTTGCGTTTCAGGCTGGCGCCGAGGCAGCCGCGTTCGCTGCGGAAATAGCCGACGATCTGCTGCGAGGTTTCGGTGGTGACGAACCGGGCGCCGGCATAGGGGCCGCCCGCATAGCCCATGGCGGATGTTGCCGCGGGCTGGACCGTGGTGGTGGTGACGATGAGGACCAGGGCATAGAGCATGGCGCCCTCCCGATCTGCTCCCAACCCACGGCCCGCATTCATTCTACGCCTGTGCTGCCCCAGCGCGAACCGGTTTGTTGGCGCCTTTCCGGTGACGACGCTTGCGTGGCATCCAGAATACGTCCATCATGTGCCTACAAATGAGGCTGCATGACAGTGTTGTGTGCAGACATTTGCCTTCCCTTGGCCCTCTCTGCCCCGTCTGGAGCCATGAGACATCATTGGAAAGCATTTTTCGCACGTCATGAGCCCCATTGCGGCTCCGTCCAGGTCGGGCTGAAGTCCGGCGCGGGCGGCATGCTCGGCATGGGCCTTGTCGGTGGCGCCGCGGCCTTCACCAGCCTTCCGTTGCTCATCGCGCCGTTCGGCGCGAGCGCGGTGCTGCTGTTCGGCCATCCCTCTTCGCCGCTGGCGCAGCCGGCCAATGTCATCGGCGGCTATGCCCTGTCGGTCACGGTGGGCATCGTCTTCGCCTTGCTGTTTCCCGGTGCCTGGTGGGCGGCGGCTTTGGGGGTGGGCCTTGCCATCCTCGCCATGCTGCTGCTGCGTGTGTCGCATCCACCCGCCGGCGCCGTGCCGGTGCTGATGGCGGCTTCGCCCATCGATCCGTTCGAATTGTCCGGCATCGTCATTGCCGGCGCCATCTGCCTCGTGGCGGTGGCGAGCCTCTATCACCGGCTGCCGCCGCGCCACCACGATTATCCGCGCCGGGCGGGCTGACGCCCTGTTGCTCCGTCGCGCCGGCTGACCACCTGTTCGCTGCGCCGGCTGATGCCGGTCGCCGCCCCACGACACATCTGACGCCGGCCTTCGTGCCGGCCGATCCTGTGGCCTGCAGCCGGTTCGCCGGTTCGCACCCTCCGGCCGCTCCCTGATCCGCACGTCCCGCAGAAGCCCCGATCTGCGCGAATGAGCGGCCTCGGGGGGCGGCCGTTTCCATTTCGGAGCCCCCTCATGCTCGCAAGCCTCCTCGCCCCCTTCCGCCGCGCGCCCGAGGAGGCCAAGGCGAGCCGCACCGGGCGCCTCATCGCCCTGCTCTCCGCCGGCCGGCCGCGCTGGACGCCCCGCGACTACGCCTCGCTGGCCCGCGAGGGCTATGCCCGCAACGCCATCGCCTATCGCGCCGTGCGGCTCATCGGCGAGGCAGCGGCCACCGTGCCGCTGGTGCTCACGGTGAATGGGCGCGAGCACGACACCCACCCTTTCCTCGATCTCCTCGCCCGGCCCAATCCGCGCCTCACCCGCGCGGCGCTGTTCGAGGCCATCGGCTGCCACCTGCTGGTGGCCGGCAACGCCTATGTGGAGGCGGTGGCCCTCGAAGGCGCGGTGCGCGAGCTGCATCTGCTGCGCCCGGACCGGGTGCGGGTGGTGCCGGGGCCGGACGGCTGGCCCGAGGCGTTCGACTACACGCTGGGCGCCGAGACCGTGCGCATCGCGCAGGACACGCTTGTGCCCGGCGCCGACGTGCCGCCCATCCTGCATCTTTCCGCCTTCAACCCGCTGGACGACCATTACGGCTTCGCCCCGCTGGAGGCGGCGGCGCAGGCGCTCGATCTCCACAATGCGGCGAGCGCCTGGAACAAGGCGCTCATCGACAATGCCGCCCGCCCCTCCGGCGCCCTCGTCTATGGCGGCACGGGCGCGCTCACCGAGGAGCAGTTCGAGCGGCTGAAGGGCGAGCTGGAAGCCTCCTTCCAGGGCGCGGTGAATGCCGGCCGGCCGCTGCTGCTGGAGGGCGGGCTGGACTGGCGCCCGCTCTCCCTCTCGCCCAAGGACATGGACTTCGAGGCCGCCCGCAATTCCGCCGCGCGGGAGATCGCGCTGGCCGTTGGCGTGCCGCCCATGCTGCTCGGCATCCCCGGCGACAACACCTACGCCAATTACGCCGAAGCCAACCGCGCCCTGTGGCGCCAGAGCGTGGTGCCGCTGGTGCGCCGGGTGTGCGACGCCCTCGCTTTGTGGCTCGCCCCGGCCTTCGGCGGCGGCCTGACGCTGGTGCCCGACCTCGACCAGATCGAAGCCCTCGCCGCCGAACGCTCGGAGCTGTGGGCGCGGGTGGGCGCGGCGGACTTTTTGACGGATGCGGAGAAGCGGGCGGCGGTGGGGTATCAGGGGTAGGGTGCCGCTCGAAATTCTGCGCACCGCTTTTATCGCCCCGCTCCCCGCTGATCCGGGCGCGAGCGTGCCGTTCTCCTCTCTCCCCTCGCGGGAGAGGGCCGGGGGTGAGGGGGCTGGCGTCGTAATCCCAACCTTCGGGCAAACGGCGACACACCCCTCACCCCAACCCTCTCTCGCAAGGGGAGAGAGCGTTCAAGCAGCGCCTTCGGCGGTCTTTTGCGCTGGGCCCCGGCTCGCATTCCGCTGACGCTCCATGCGTCCGGGGCGCGAGGGCAGTTCTCTCCTCTTGTCATCGCCCGGCTTGTCCGGGCGATGACGGCTGTGACGACTTCACGCTCCGGCCTCCCTTCGCACTCCCCCTTCGCGAGTCCCCCCATGGACACCCTCATCCGCACCTTCGCCGAGCGGGGCGATCTCGCGCATCTGGCGCTGCTGTTGTGGGCGCTGGCGGCCACCGCCGGGCTGTGGCGGACCCTCAGTGAGCTCGCCCGCGCCAATGCGCGGATGGATGAGCTGGTGCGCGAGCTCGCCCGCTTCAACGCGCGTTTCGACGACCTCTCCTGACCCCCCAACACATCCTCGGAGACACCCATGCGATCGCCGTTCCAGAAGGCGTCCGCGCCGCGCATCCGCGCGCTCACCGGCGGCCCTGCAAACACGCCCACCAAGACCAAGGCCCGGCCGCCTGCGCCCGCCGCCCCGGCCGGCACCGTCTTCCGTGAGTTCGTGGCCACGCTGGAACGGCTGGAGAAGAGCCGCCGCCGCAAGAAGCCCGCCGCGCCCGGCGGGGTGCGTGAGCCATGGCGGCCTCTGATCTTCCGGCCGATGGCTACGCGATCGAGGGCTATGCCTGCCTGTTCGAGGTGCCGGACCTCGGCCGCGACCTGGTGGAGCGCGGCGCCTTCGCGGCGAGCCTCGCCCGCCAGGGCGCGGGCGGCGTGCGCATGCTCTACCAGCACGATCCGGCCGAGCCCATCGGCGTGTGGACCGACCTGATCGAGGACGGACGCGGCCTCTATGCGCGGGGCCGGCTCTCGCCCTTCGTCGCCCGCGCGCGGGAGGTGGCGGCGCTGGTCCGCGACGGCGCGCTCGACGGCCTCTCCATCGGCTTCAAGGCGGTGTCGGCGCGCACCGATCCGCGCACCCGCCTGCGCCGCATCGCCCGCATCGATCTGTGGGAGGTGTCCATCGTCACCTTCCCCATGCAGCCCGACGCCCGCGTCCGGCGCCCGGCTCCTTCGCCGGCCGCGCTGCTCACGGCGGCGGCCGCCCGCCTGCGCGCCACTGCCGGCGCCTGATGCCTCTCAACAGAAGGTTCTTCCCATGTCGCTGAACATTGGCGCCCACGAGGGCTTGCCCGAAACACGAAGCATCCACCCGGGTGCTCCCGAAACGAAGGTGGCGGGCGCGGAGCAGCGCATCGCCGTCGCCGATTTCCTCTCCGCCTTCGAGGCCTACAAGGAGACCAACGACGCGCGCCTCGCGCAGATGGAGCGCCGCGGCACCGACGTGCTCACCACCGAGCAGCTCGCCCGCATCGATGCGGCGCTGGACGCCCACCAGGCGCGGCTCGATGCCCTCGCCACCAAGGCCCGCCGCCCGGCGCTGGGCGCGGCGCCCGAGCGCACGGCCGATGCCTCCCAGCACGGCGCGGCCTTCGACACCTATGCCCGCCACGGCGAGGCCGGCGGCCTGAAGGCGCTGGAGGCGAAGGCGCTGTCCGCCGGCTCCGGTGCGGACGGCGGCTATCTCGTGCCCTACGAGGCGGAGCAGGAGATCGGCCGGCGCCTCTCCGCGCTCTCGCCCATCCGGGCGCTCGCCACGGTGCGGGTGATCGGCGCCGGCACCTATCGCAAGCCCTTCATGACGTCGGGCCCCGCCTCCGGCTGGGCGGCCGAGACCGCCGCGCGCCCGCAGACCGACAGCCCGGTGCTGGCCGAGCTGGCCTTCCCCGCCATGGAACTCTACGCCATGCCGGCGGCGACGCAGGCGCTGCTGGACGATGCGCAGGTGAACATCGAGGAGTGGCTGGCGCAGGAGGTGGACGCCGCCTTCGCCGAGCAGGAGGGCACCGCCTTCGTCACCGGCGATGGCGTCGCCAAGCCCAAGGGCTTCCTCGCCTACACCAAGGTCGCCGACAGCGCATGGGCCTGGGACAAGGTGGGCTATGTGGCGACCGGCGCCGCCGGCGCCTTCCCCTCCGCGACGCCGGCCGATCCGCTCATCGATCTCGTCTATGCGCTGAAGGGCGGCTATCGCCAGAACGCCACCTTCGTCATGAACCGCAAGACCCAAGGCGCCGTGCGCAAGCTGAAGGACGAGAACGGCAACTACCTCTGGGCCCCGCCCGCGGGGGTGGGCCAGCCGGCGAGCCTCCTCGGCTTCCCGGTGGCTGAGAGCGAGGCCATGCCGGACATGGCGGCCGATGCCTTCGCCATCGCCTTCGGCGACTTCCGCCGCTTCTATCTGGTGGTGGACCGCGCGGGCGTGCGGGTGCTGCGCGATCCCTATTCCGCCAAGCCCTATGTACTGTTCTACACCACCAAGCGCGTGGGCGGCGGCGTGCAGAACTTCGAGGCCGCCAAGCTCCTGAAGTTCGCCGCGAGCTGAGGCGAACGCCCGGGAGCTGCCGCCACGGCCGGGAACAAGCCCGGCCGTGGCTGCCCACAGGCAGCCGCGCGCCTCAGCCGGCCGGGTGCGACCTGAGCGGCAGGAACAGGTCGGTGACGGTCTCGTGCTCCGGAACGTCCGGGAAGAAGCTCAGCCTTTGGCAGAACAACGGGAAGTCCCCCGCCTCCTCGCCGCTGTCCGGCAGCCAGTCGCGAAAGAGAAACAGCGCCGCGGGCTCGAGATCCTCGCTGTGGCCGATGACGCGCAGGACCGCGCAGCGGCCGGCGGGGATGAGGCCGGCGGCGACGCCCTGCGCATTGTCCTGAATAGGGCGATCGGTGGCGGCGCACAGGTCGAGGCGGAAGTCCGCCGCCGGCGTCGTGCGCGGGTCGCTGTGGAACACCGTGAAGGTCGCGGCGATGCTGCGCCCGAGCCCCGCCGCACGCCGCCATTCGATGAAGCGCCGGACCGTCTCATAGACGGCGGCCGGATCGCCCCGGTGGCTCATGACGGCGACCGGGGTCGCGGGAAAGTCGTGGATGTCGATATCGCCGGTGCTCCAGGTGGTCATGCGCTTGGTCCTCGCATTGGTCAGCGGCGCGCAGGCCGCGCGCCAGGGTTGCCACTCGGGCGACGTCCGGAATGCCGAAGGAGACTGGTCGAACCGCTGCCGGAAGGCGCGGGCGAAGGCGTCGGGCGCATCGTAGCCGGCATCGAGGGCGACCTCGGTCACGCTGGCCCCGGCCCGGAAGGCCAGTTGATACGAGGCGCGTCTCAGCCGGGCGAGCTGGACGTAGCGGTGCACGGTGACGCCGAACGTCGCCGTGAACTGCCGGTGAAAGTGCGCCTGCGAGAAGGCCGCGACGGCGCTGAGCGCCTCAAGGCCGAGATCCTCATCGAGATGCCGGTCGATGTGGTCCAGCACCCGCTGCATCCTCGCCCGGTAGCGCTCGCGTGCGGCGTTGGTCATTGGCTCCTTCCCTGATGGCCCCGCCAGTGAACCGCGCCGCGGCGGCCCGCGCTCGACCGATCCTGCTGTTCTTCGCCCTCAGTTGGGCAGCACCAGGCAGGCGCCGCCGGCCTTGCGCAGGCGGTCGCACATCTTCATGCCCTCGGCCTTGGACTGGGCCGGCAGGCGCACGCGATAGAAGGTGCGCGGGCCGCGCCCGCCCACCCGCGTGGAAATGATGACCGGCGTGAGGTCCGCGAATACCTGCGGCGCGCGCGCCGCCTCGCGCCGGAAGGAGGCGAGGGCGATGTCGCGCGAGTAATTGCCGGAGATCTGCACGCCCCAGGGCGCGAACAGCGTATTTGCCGGCTGGCCGGCGGCGGGGGCCGGCGCGCCCTTGCGCAGGGACGCGACGGTGGCGAGGCAGGGCTCGGGCGGAAAATCCGCCGGGCCGAAGGCGGCGGTGCCCTGCTTCTTCAGGCCGGCCCAATCTTCCGCCGTGCGGCCGGTGATGATGCGCACATAAGCGCGCGTCTCATTGGGCAGGCCGCCGCCGGACAGGAAGCCGTTCACCCGCCCCGGCCCGGCATTGTAGGCGGCGGCCGCGAGGCCGAGGTTTCCGAACCGCCGGTTGAGATCGGCGATCAAGGCGGCGGACGCCGGGATGGCCGCCTCCGGGTCGAACGGATCGACGAGCCCGCGCTCCTTCGCCGTGCCCGGCATGAACTGCGCGATGCCCTGCGCCCCGGCGCGGCTCACCACATCCGGCCGGAACGAGCTTTCCTGCCAGATGAGGCGGGTGAGGAAGGAGGCGGGCAGCCCCTCCTTCCCCGCCGCCGTATCGATGAGGCGGCAGATGGCGTGATCGACGGTCTCGCCGCCGGGCGACTGGGCGAGGGCGGGCGCCGCGAGCACGAGAAGCATCAGGAGGCCGCGCCAGGCCATGTGCAGCGCGGCCGTGCGCATCTCAGAGCCCGGCAGCGGGGAGGGGACTCCCCAGGGCCTTGGCGGTGCTGGTGATCCAGTCGCGATGCAGCGACACCAAAGTGACGCCGGTGACGCCGCCGCAGCCACGCGTGCCGCCCGGCGCCGTCGCCCATCCCACCACGCCGGCCACCGCGCCGTCGAGGAAGGCCGGCCCGCCGGAATCCCCGGTGCAGGCCCCGGCCGCGCCCTCCGGCGCGGAGAGCCGCACCATGATGCCCCCGGTGGTGCCTATGGAGGGCAGGGCGACGCTGCGCAGCGTGCCCGCGCTCTTCATGGCGCCATCGGCGGTGACGCCATAGCCCGCGAGCAGGAAGGTGGCGCCTTTCTCCGGCAGCCCCGAGGCCGTGCTGAGGCGAGCGACGCGGAACCGCGCCGGCAATGGCTCGGCCAGCTTCACCAAAGCGAGGTCCGGCGTGGGACGACGGGTCTGGAACTGGTCGGCGTCGAAGCGCGGATGCACCATCACCCGCGCCGCCGGCACCAGCTTGGGCTGGCCATCGCCGACAATGGCCACCGCATAGTCGCCGGCCGGTCCCACGCAGTGCGCCGCCGTCAGCACCAGGTCGCGGGCCAGCACCGTGCCGGTGCAGGACGCGCCGCGGGTGGAGACGATGAGCACCGTCTGCGCCGCCACATCTGCCGCCGCCGGCGCGCCGCCGACAATGGCGTGGGCCGGGCCGGGGGAGATGAGCGCAAGCGCGAGCGCCAGAGACTTCGCGGTGGCGAGGAGGCGGAAAGGCTTCATCCCCCGTTTCTGCCGCTCGTGGCCGGAAGCGTCAATGGCGGGCGGCTCTGCGCGCTCCTCACCCTTTGTGGGAGAGGGACGGAAAACCAAACACCGCGTCATCGCCCGGCTTGTCCGGGCGATCCACCCATCCGCTGGGGCGCCGTCCAAGACTGCGTCCCGGCCCAACCATGGATCGCCCGGACAAGCCGGGCGATGACGGCGCGGGGGCGGTCGCAGGAGTGGGCCGAGGGCATTCGCCGTCGTGTGTACCGTTCCTGCCTCTCCCCGTCCCTCTCCCGCAAAGGGAGAGGGAGCGCGGCTACTAAGGCCGGGGAGACCGTCCGCGCAGAACCCGCTCAAGCCCATCCGCCGTCATGCCCGGGCTTGTCCCGGGTATCCACGTCGGGCCGAGGGAGCGACCTTCGAAAGCTGTTCCCAGCCGAGCCACGTGGATGGCCGGGACAAGCCCGGCCATGACGGCGGCGCGAGACGCCCCAAACTGTTCGCGCGTTCCCGCGTCTCCCCTCTCCCCTCGCGGGAGAGGAGCCGGGGGTGAGGGGGCGGCCGCTCCGCACGTCCCGACGCGTGTTCACGCGGCGCCACACCCCTCACCCCAGCCCTCTCTCGCAAGGGGAGAGGGAGCTTCATCTGCCCAGCCCCACCCGGAGCCCCCCATGGCCGAGCTTCTTACCGGCCCCGCCGCCGAGCCGCTGACGCGCGCCGAGGCGAAGGCCTTTCTGCGCGTCGACGGCGACACCGAGGACGCCCTCATCGATGCCCTGATCGCCGCCGCCCGCCGCCATGTGGAGGCGGAGACGGGGCGCATCCTGATGGACCAGACTTGGCGCTTCTCGCTGGATCGCTGGCCCCTGCGGGGCGTGATCCCGGCGCCCGTCGCTCCGGTGCGCACCATCGTCTCCGCCACCGTCGCGGCGGCGGACGGCACGCCGGTGCCTCTGCCCGAGGACGCGCTCACTTTGGTGGGGGACCGCGCCCCGGCGCTGATCCGGGTGGAGCCGGCGCGCGTCTCAGCACCGCTCGTCTCCCACGGCGGCATCGTCATCACGCTTCTCGCCGGCTATGGCGGGGATGCGGGCCATGTGCCGGCGGATCTCGTGCAGGCGGTGCGGCTTATGCTCGCCCATCTCTACGAGCATCGCGACGGGCCGGGGGAGGCCACCGCGCTGCCCGCCGCCGCCCGCGCGCTCATCGCGCCCTATCGCGTGGTGCGGCTGTGAGCGGCATCGGCGCCCTGCGCCATCGCCTCACCCACCAGACGCCGCTGGAGGTGCCCGACGGCGCCGGTGGCGTCGCGCGCAGCTTCATCTCGGTGGATGTGCTGTGGGGCGCGGTGGAGGAGGTCTCCACCGCCTACGGCCTCGGCGAGGATCGGCCCCGCGCCGCGCGCGTGCTGCGCGTGACCGTGCGCGCGCCCAACACCATCGCCGCCGGCGACCGGCTGATCCATGCCGGCCGCGTGCTGGCGGTGGAGTCCATCATCGATGCGGACGGGCGGGGCCGCTTCCATCGCATCCGCTGCAGCGAGGAACAGGCATGAGGACGGAATTCAGCGTCCGCACCCGCGGCCTCGACGGCCTCGCCCGCCGCATCGCCGCCCGCCATTTCCCCGATGCGGAAGCGGCGGCCGCCGCCCGCGCCGCCGCCGACCTCGCGGGGGAGATCGGGGCCGAAGCCGGCGCCGTCGCCACCGTGGCGGGCACGCTTGCGCGGCCGCTGGTGCAGGTCTCCGGCGCCACCTTCCTGGACCGCGTGCGCGGCGCCTTCGACCGGCCCGGAGATCCGGTGCTCGACCGCATCCGCCTGCTCTTTGCGCGACGGAGGCGCTCATGAGCGTGCCCCTCGACAGCCCCGCGCTGGCGCTGCGCGCGGCCATCCATGCGGCGCTTGTCACTGACGCGGCGCTGGTGGCGCTCATCGGTGCGCCGCGCATCCATGACGTGCCGCCGGGCGATGCGGATTTTCCCTTCGTCACCCTCGGCGAGGCGGTGGTGGCCGACTGGTCCACCGCCACCGAGGCGGGCACCGAGCAGGCGCTGACGCTGCACGTCTTCTCCCGCTCCGGCGGGCGGGCGGAAGCCTTCGCCATCGCCGCGCGATTGCAGGCGGTGCTGCACGATGCGGCCCTCGCGCTTGCGGGCCACCGGCTCGCCAATCTGCGCGCCACCACCGCCGAGGTCCGCCGCGAGAGCGACGGGCGCACCTTCCATGCTCTGGTGCGGTTCCGCGCCGTCACCGAGCCCGTTTGACCGGAGACGAAAATGGCCGCGCAGAAGGGCAAGGACCTGCTGCTGAAGGTGCATGACGGCACCTCCTTCATCACCGTGGCGGGGCTGCGCACGCGCACCCTCGCCTTCAACGCGCAGAGCGTGGACGTGACCCATTCCGAAAGCGCCGGCCGCTGGCGCGAGCTGCTGGACGGGGCGGGCGTGAAGCGCGCCTCCGTCTCCGGCTCCGGCGTGTTCAAGGATGCGGCGTCCGATGCCCTCGTCCGCCAGCTCTTCTTCTCCGGCGCGCTGGCGAGCTGCCAGTTGCTGATCCCGGATTTCGGCACGCTCACCGGTCCGTTCCAGGTGACGGCGCTGGAGATCGCGGCCGAGCATGACCGCGAGATCACCTTCGACCTCACCTTGGAGAGCGCGGGCGAGATCGCCTTCGCGGCGCTGTGATGGGCGGCGGCGGCATGCCCAACCGCCGGCGCGGCGAGATTTCGGCGGTGCTCGACGGCGCGCCGCGCGTGCTCGTCCTCACCCTCGGCGCGCTCGCGGAGCTGGAGGCGGCGTTCGGCGCGGACGATCTCATGGCGCTCGCCGAGCGCTTCGGCCGGGGCCGTCTCTCCGCGCGGGATGCGGCGCGCATCATCGCCGCCGGGCTCAATGGCGCGGGGGCGAGCGTCTCCGTGGAGGAGGTGGAGCGGATGCGCGCGGATGGCGGCGCGGCGGGGTTCGCGCGCATCGTCGCCGAACTGCTGGCCGCCACCTTCGGCAGCGCGGAGACGGCTCAATCCCCTCCGTCGCCGCAGCCGGCCTAAGCGCGACGCCTGCGGCGCGCGTCTTGCCTGAGGACAGCGTCGCGCCCCCGGCGCGCGCCTTTCCCTGGGCGCTCGCCATGGGCGCCGGCTTCGGCCTGCTGCGGCTCTCTCCCGACGCCTTCTGGCGGATGACGCCGCGCGAACTCGCGGCCGCGCTCTCCGCGCTTCTGCCCGCCGCGCCGGCCTTGCCGCGCTCATGGCGCGGTTTCCCGATGGCACGAGAGGATGATGCCGTGACCGAGACCGTCGATATCGCCCTCCAGGTGGACACACGCAGCGCCATGGCGGCGCTGGGCGCGGCGGAGGTTTCCGCGCGCGGCTTTTCCTCCGCCCTCGCTTCCGCCTTCACCGGCCTCGCCGTGCAGGGCAAGGATCTCGGCACGGTGCTGGAGCAGCTGGCGACGCGGCTCGCCAATCTCGCCCTCACGGCGGCTTTGAAGCCGCTGGAGAGCTCGCTCACCTCGCTTCTCTCCGGCGCCGGCGGCGGCCTCGGCTTCGCCAAGGGCGGGGTGATCGGGGAGGGGCAGGTCAAGCCCTTCGCGCGTGGCGGGGTGGTGGCGGCGCCGACCTATTTTCCCTTGGGCGCCTCCCTCGGCCTGATGGGGGAGAAGGGGGCGGAAGCCATCCTGCCGCTGGCGCGCGGGGCGGACGGGCGGCTCGGCGTGCGCACCTCCGAAGGCGCGGGGCGCGGGCCGGTGACGGTGAACATCGCCACGCCCGACCTCTCCGGCTTCCGCCGCTCGGACGCCTATGTCTCGGGCCTGGTGGCGCGGGCGGTGGCGCGCGGGCAGCGCGGCGGGTGAACCTTCAGCGCGAGGACTTCCACGGGTCCGTCGCCGGCGCGGCGGTCGAGGGCTGCGAGGACGAGATCGTGTTGTTGAACTGGTTCGGCGCGTTGCTCGGACCGCTGCCGCTATAGGCATCGCTGCGCACGGCGGCGCCGGTCTTCATGCAGGAATCCGTGCCGGGCATCCGCTGGAAGCCGGGGCCGTAGCTGGCGCAGAAGCTGTCGCTCTTACTGCCGGAATTACTGCTTTTACCACTCGCCTGCGCCAAAGCCGGGCCGCTGGCCCCCGCGACGAGAACCGCGCCGAACATCAGCGCACCGGACAGGCGCGCCACGCGACGGGTCGTGCCGGAGCGTGGTGCAGAAGATCTGGGGCGGAGGGCGCGAGCAGTCATGAGCAGAATTGCGGTTCGAACGGGCTCGCCCGATGCGAGCGGCCGAACCATAGCGCCGCCGCGTCCGCCGGGAAATCCCCTGACGGACCGGCAGCTTGACCGTGATGGCGAAAATTCCCGCGTGACCTGAGGTCAATCGGCATCTCGGCCGCTGGCGACGTCATCGTCGCTGAGAGGTAATCCTGCGGAGAGTGATCCTGCTGAGAGGTCATCTTGCGGCGAGGTCGTTCCGTTCGCGGCATTCCGGCCTTGCCCCTCTGGCCGATGTCCGAACGGATACGACGTCCACCTGAAACAGACATCCGCGCATGGATGTCCGAATACGCAAAGGCCCAGGCCTCGAAGTGCCCGGGCGCATGGGAATGCCACTCATGGGGAGCCCGGAGCTGAGTGCCGGGCACCGGTCCTGTCTGCCGCCCTTGGGCGGCATCCTTCGCTCTTTCGCGTTTCGGGCGGCGTTTGTGAATGGCTCGCCGGATCGCGAAATCCGCGCATCGTGCCGCCCGTGGGCGGCAGGTTTCCTCAGATGCCGCCGGGTGGCGGCGCCGCTCCGATGGCGGTGGCGCGGGCCCTGAGCCGCACGCCGCCATCGGGGAGCGAAGATCACTTCTTCGCGGGAGCCTTGGGAGCCTTCGGCGCGGCGGCCTTCTTGGCGGCGGGCTTGGCAGCAGCCTTGGGCGCAGCGGGCTTGGCTTCGGGGGCCGGAGCGGGCGCAGCAGCCGCGGCGGGCTTCGCAGCAGCCTTGGGGGCAGCGGCCTTCTTGGGGGCAGCGGCCTTGGGAGCGGCAGCCTTGGGAGCCGCAGCCTTGGCGGGCGGCTTCGCAGCCTTGGGAGCGGCGGCCTTCTTCTCGGGCGCCGGAGCCTCGGCGGGCTTGGCGGCAGCAGCCTTCTTGGCAGGAGCCTTGGCTTCGGCCTTCGGCGCGGCGGCCTTGGGTGCAGCAGCCTTCGGGGCAGCAGCCTTGGGCGCGGGGGCCTTCTTGGCAGGAGCCTTGGCCTCGGCCTTCGGCGCAGCAGCCTTGGGGGCAGCGGCCTTGGGCGCGGGGGCCTTCTTGGCAGGAGCCTTGGCTTCAGCCTTCGGCGCAGCAGCCTTGGGGGCGGCGGCCTTCGCAGCGGCCTTCGGTGCAGCGGTCTTCGGGGCGGCGGTCTTGGGTGCTGTGGTCTTGGCTGCGGCCTTGGGGGCTGCGGCCTTCTTTTCGGCAGGTTTCTCGGCGGCGGCGGCCGGCTTCTTCGCGGGCTTGGTAGCCATGCTTTCGCTCCATGCTCAACGGGGCATCGGAAAGTCAAGGCGTCACGTTCAACTATGTCAAGGCCATCTCTACTGTTTTCGGCCAAGAATTAGGGGATGGGGGCATCATATGGCCGCCTTTCATGAGATTTTGTTCCCTCTGGAGGTCGCGCTGGGCGCTTCGGGCGGTCCCGAGCGCGTCACGGAGGTGGTCACGACCGCTTCCGGACGCGAGGAGCGCAACACGCGGCAGGCTGATTCGCGACGTCGCTGGGATGCCGGTTACGGGGTGAAGACCTTCGTTGCCCTGGCCGAAATCGTGGCCTTCTTCGAGGAGCGTCGCGGGCGTCTCCACGGCTTCCGCTGGCGCGATCGTCTCGACCATTCCTCGGCCGCTCCGGACGGCGAGGTGAGCGCCCTCGACCAGCTCATCGGCGCGGGCGATGGAGCGCGCGCGACCTTTGCGCTGACGAAGCGCTACGGTGCCCTCCACGCGCCCTATCTGCGCGCCATCACCAAGCCCGTCGCGGGCAGTGTGAAGGTCGCGGTGAACGGCATCGAACACGTTGAGGGCGCTCACTTCTCGCTGGATGCCGCGCGCGGCGAGATCACCTTCGCGGAGGGTGCCATTCCGCCTCCGTCGGCGGTCGTCACGGCGGGCTTCCGCTTCGACGTTCCGGTGCGCTTCGACACCGATTTTCTCGAGGTGGATCTCTCCGCTTTCGCGGCCGGCGCGATCCCCCGCATCCCCATCATCGAAATCCGCGTGTGAGGCTCGCCATGCGCACCATCGATCCCGCCCTCGCCGACCATCTCGCGAGCGGCGTCACCACGCTGTGCCGCGCCTGGCGCGTGACCCGCCGCGACGGCACCGTGCTCGGCTTCACCGACCATGATCGCGACCTCCAAATCGAGGGCGTGACATTCCTCGCCGCCTCCGGCATCGCGGGCTCGGAGAGCACGCAGGCGCAGGGGCTTTCCGTCACCGGCGCGGAGCTCTCCGGCGCGCTCAGCGCCGACGCGCTCCATGCCGCCGACCTCGCCGCCGGCCTCTATGACGGGGCAAGCGTGGACGTCCTTCTCGTCAACTGGCAGACCCCCGCGCAGCATCTTCTGCTGCGGCGGGGAACCATCGGCGAGGTGCGCTGCGAGGACGGCGTGTTCACCGCCGAGATCCGCGCCCTGGCGGATGCCTTCAACCAGACGCGCGGGCGCCTCCTCACCGTCACCTGCGATGCCGATCTCGGCGATGCCCGCTGCGGCGTGGACCTCGGCGCGCCGGGCCACTCCGCAAGCGTTGCGGTGATCGCCGTGGAGGGGGCGCTGCGCCTGCGGGTGAGCGGCCTCGACGGCGTCGCGGCCGGTGTCTTCGCGCGCGGCAGGGCGGTGTTTTCGAGCGGCGCCAATGAGGGCTTCGCGAGCGAGGTGAAAGCGCATCTGGTGGATGCGGAAGGGGTGGTCCTGCGCCTGTGGCAACGCCCGCCGTTCGAGGTGGCGGAGGGCGATGGGATCACCCTCACCGCCGGCTGCGACAAGCGCTTTGCCACCTGCCGCGACCGCTTCTCAAACGCATTCAATTTCCGCGGCTTCCCCCACATGCCGGGCAACGATTTCGTCATCTCCGTCGCCATCCCCGGTGAGGGCGGATACGACGGGAGCCTGCGGGAATGAGCGCGCCACTGGACCGCGCCGCCATCCTCTCGGAAGCCCGCGCCTGGATCGGCACGCCCTATCTCCATCGCGCTTCGCTGAAGGGCCATGGCGCGGACTGTCTCGGCCTCGTGCGCGGCATCTGGCGCGCGGTGGTGGGACCGGAACCGGAGGTGCTTCCCGCCTACGCGCCCGACTGGGCCGAGGCCGGCCGGCGCGAGACCCTCGCCGACACCGCGCGGCGCCATCTCGTCGCCGTTCCGCTGGCCGAGGCGCAGCCCGGCGACGTGCTGCTGTTCCGCTTTCGCGACCATCTCCCTGCGAAGCACGCGGCGCTGCTCTCCGAGGCCGGCCGCATGATCCACGCCTATGACGGCGCGAGCGTGTGCGAGACCGCGCTGACGCCCTGGTGGCGCCGGCGGCTGGCCTATGTCTTCGCCTTTCCCGGGGTGGGGTAGGGGGCAGAAACGGCGGCACCGGCTTATGCCACCGCGACGTCTTCGCCGTCCTCCCCACCGTCATGCCCCGGCTTGTCCCGGGCATCCACCGGGCCGCTTGAGCGCTCGCCGCAAACCCGAACCCGCCCAACCGTGGATCGCCCGGAAACGCCGGGCGATGACGGCGCAATGTCGGGGGTGAGGGGGCAGCGTCTTCCCACATCCCTCCCATCCCGGAGCCTCACCCATGGCGACGCTGCTTCTCGGCGCGGCCGGCGGCCTTATCGGCGGCGCGCTGTTCGGACCCATCGGCGCGGTGGCGGGGCGGGCGCTGGGCGCGCTCGGCGGCTCGGTCATCGACGGCGCGCTGCTCGGCGGCAACCGCTCGCGCCATGCGGAGGGTCCGCGCCTCACCGATCTCGACGTGATGGCCTCCACCGCCGGCGCGCCGCTCCCGCGCATCTATGGCCGCGCGCGGCTCGCCGGGCAGGTCATCTGGGCGACCAAGCTCAAGGAGGTGAAGAAGGAGGAGACGCAGTCCGTCGGCGGCAAGGGCGGCAGCCTCTCCGCCAGCACCACCACCTACACCTATTACGCCAATTTCGCCGTGGCCCTGTGCGAAGGCCCGGTCTCGCGCATCGGCCGCATCTGGGCGGACGGCAAGCTGCTCGACACGCGGCGCCTTCACATCACCACCCATCTCGGCGGGGCGGACGAGGCGCCGGACAGCTGGATCGAGGCGAAGCAGGGTGAGGTGGGCACGCCGGCCTATCGCGGCGTTGCCTATCTGGTCTTCCGCAACCTCGATCTCACCGACTATGGCAATCGCCTGCCGCAGATCACCGTGGAGGTGGAGCGTTCCATCGGCGCGCTGGAGCATCAGGTGCGCGCGGTGACGCTGATCCCCGGTGCCACCGAGTTCGGCTACGACACGCGCAACATCCGTCAGGTCTATGGCGAGGCGAGCTACGGGCCGGAAAACCGACACGTCACCAGCTTCTTCAGCGATTTCGAGGCCTCCCTGGACCAACTCCTCGGCGCCTGCCCGAACCTTGAGCGCGTCTCGCTGGTGGTCTCCTGGTTCGGCGATGATCTGCGCGCCGGCCAATGCGCCGTGCGGCCGAAGTGCGAGCGCGTCAACAAGGCGACCGCCCCGGCGCTGTGGAGCGTGGGCGGGCAGACGCGGCTCACCACTCCCGCCGTCTCCCAGTATGAGGGCCGCGCGGCCTATGGCGGCACGCCCTCCGACGACAGCGTGGTGCGCGCCATCCAGCGCATGGCCGAGGCGGGGCTGAAGGTGACGCTCAACCCCTTCGTCATGATGGACATCCCCGCCGGCAACATGCGCCTCGACCCGTGGACCGGCGCCGCCTCCCAGCCGCCCCATCCCTGGCGCGGGCGCATCGTGTGCGATCCCGCGCCGGGGCGGGTGGGAACGGTCGATGGGACCGCCGCCTGCCGCGCCCAGGTGGCGGCGCTGTTCGGCACGGCTGTGGCGGGGGACTTCACCCGCATCGGCACGAGTGTGATCTATCACGGGCCGGAGGAATGGAGCGTCAGGCGCATGGTGCTGCACTACGCCCATCTCGCCGTCGCGGCGGGCGGGGTGGAGGCGATCCTCATCGGCTCGGAAATGGCCGCGCTCACCCGCCTCACCGACGACACCGGCGCGTTCCCCGCCGCCGCCGCGCTCGCGCAGCTCGCTGCCGAGGTGAAGGCCGTGGTGGGGCCTTCCACCCTCGTCTCCTACGCCGCCGACTGGACCGAATATGGCGCGCAGGTGCTCGCCTCCGGCGACGTGCGCTTTCCCCTCGATGCGGTGTGGGGCGCGGATGCCGTGGACTTCATCGGCATCGACTATTACCCCCCACTCGCCGACTGGCGGGACGGCTCCGCCCATCTCGATGCGGGGCTCGCGCAGTCCATCCACGACCGCTTCTATTTGAAGGCCAACCTGCGCCGCGGCGAGGCCTTCGACTGGTTCTATGCGGATGATGCCGCCCGCGCCGCGCAGGCGCGCAGCCCGATCACGGACGGCGCCTTCGGCGAGCCGTGGGTGTATCGGCAGAAGGACCTCTGGTCCTGGTGGGCGAATGCCCATCACGAGCGCGTCGCCGACGTGCGCAGCGCCGCGCCCACCGCCTTCGTGCCGGGTGCGAAGCCCATCCGCCTGATGGAGGCGGGGTGCCCGGCGGTGGACAAGGGCGCCAACCGGCCGAGCGCCTTCCCGGATGCGAAATCCGCCGAGAACCGCCTGCCGCCCTTCTCCTCCGGTGCGCGGGACGATCTCATCCAGCGCCGCACGCTGGAGGCCATCCTCTCTACCTTCGGTGCGGACTCGCAGGAGGCGGACAACCCCGCCGCGACCCTCTATCCCGGGCGCATGGTGGAGCCCGACGCGCTCTTCCTGTGGAGCTGGGATGCGCGGCCCTATCCCCAGTTCCCCTATGCCACCGATGTGTGGGCGGACGGCGCCAACTGGGCCACCGGCCACTGGCTCACCGGCCGCCTCGGCGCCGCGCCGCTGGATGCGCTGGTGGCGACGCTCGCCGCCGATTTCGGCATTGCCGACGTGGATAGCGCGCGCCTCTCCGGTGCCGTCGAGGGCTATGTGGTGGAGCAGCCCATGACCGCCCGCGCGGCGCTGGAGCCGCTCGCCCGCGCCTTCGCTTTCGAGGCGGGGGAGGAGGATGGCCGCATGGTGTTCCGCCCGCGCGGGCAGGGGGAGGTGGCGGAGATCGCCACCGACGATCTGGTGCAGGTGGAGGGGATGCCCCTCCTCGCCGTCACCCGTGCGCAGGAGACCGAGCTGCCTCTGGAGGTGACGGTGGGCTTCGTCGATGCCCTGCGTGACTACCGCCGCGCCACCGTCTCCTCCCGCCGTCTCGCGGGCCGGAGCCGGCACGTGACGCAGGCGGACCTCGCGGTGGTCGCCTCCGATGCCGTGATGGTGCGCGCTGCCGATGTCTGGCTTCAGGACCTGTGGGCGGGGCGCGAGACGCTCAGCTTCTCCCTGCCGCCCTCCCGCCTCGCGCTCGCTCCCGGCGACCTCGTGCGGCTGACCTTCGATGGCCGCACGCGCCTCGTGGAGATCGTCCGCGTGGAGGAGGCGGAGGCGCTGGCCGTTACTGCCCGCACCATCGAGCCGGAAGTGTTCGACGTGGCGCTGGCGGAGGAGGGGGCGGGCGCCATCGCGCTGCCCGGCGCCTCCGGCCCGCCCGCCGTGCGCGTCATTGATCTGCCGGCCTTGTCGGAGGCGGAACCCGTTCCGCTGCAATGGCTTGCTGCCGCGGCATCGCCCTGGCCGGGAACGCTGGCCATCTGGCGCTCCACCGATGGCGCGAGCTTCGAGACGCTGGCGCCGATCACCGCCTCCGCCACCTTCGGCACGCTCACCGCGCCGCTGGCGCCGGGGCCGCTCTGGCGGTTCGACCGGCACAACGGGATGGAGGTGACGTTGCAGACCTCCCTGCTCGTCTCGGCTGGTGAGGCGGAGGTGCTGGCGGGCGCCAACCTCCTCGTGCTCCTCGCCGAGGGTCGCGCGCCGGAGATCGTCGCCTTCACCGAGGCCGAACTGGTGGATGCGGGCAGCTATCGTCTCTCCGGCCTGCTGCGCGGCCTCGCCGGCACCGAGGTGGCAGGGGCGGAGGCGTGGCCGGCCGGCACCCGCCTCGTGCGCCTCGATGGCACGCTGGTGAGCGTCGCCAGCGGCGTCGCGGCGCTGGGGCGCAGCTTCATCTATCGCGTCGGCTCGGCGCGGGATGACCAGGGCGCGGAGGAGGTGACGGAAGTCGCTGCCACCGTCTCCGGCCGCGCGCTCGCGCCGCTCTCCCCGGTGCATGTGCGGGCGCGCCGCACGGCGGCGGGTGTCGCGCTCTCCTTCATCCGCCGCACGCGCATCGCCGGCGATGGCTGGGAGGCGGTGGAGGTGCCGCTGGGCGAGGCGAGCGAAGCCTACCGGCTCGACATCCTCGATGGCGAGACCGTGCGGCGCAGTCTCTCCCTCACGTCGCCTGAAGCCCTCTATGCGGCCGCCGACGAGATCGCCGATTTCGGCGCCCCGCAGGCGGAACTCACCGTCCGCATCGCCCAGCTCTCGGCCAGCGTCGGCGCAGGCGAGGCGGTGACGGCGAGCGTGCGGCCGTAAGGCTCTTCTCACCCCTTCGAGGTCCAGCCATGTCCGAGCAATCGGCGAACCTGGCGCTGCCGTATATCGCGGCGGCCCAGGCGCAGAAGCATGTCACCCACAACGAGGCCATTCGCCGCCTCGATGCCTTCGTGCAACTGGTGCTGGAGAGCGCCACCGCGCCCGCCCCGCCCACCTCGCCCGCCGAGGGCGCGCGCTGGTTCGTGCCGGCGGGCGCCACCGGCGCCTTTGCGGGCCGGGCGGGGATGATCGCGGCCTATGAGGCGGGGGCATTCGACTTCCTGCCCGTGGCGGCGGGCTTCCTCGCCTTCATCCGCGACGAGGGCCGGCTCGCTCTGTTCGACGGCGGTGCCTGGGTCTCGCCGCTCGCCGCGAGCCTCCATCGGGGCGCGATCTCGGCGCAGGTGCGGGAGGCGGATGTGGTCCTCTCCGGCGCCTTCGTGGACACCGCGCTGGTCATTCCCGACCGGGCCATCGTGTTCGGTGTCTCCACTCGCACGCTCACCGCCGTGACCGGCGCCTCCGCCTATGACTGTGGCATTGCCGGGGATCAGTCGAAGTTTGGCGGCAGCCTCGGCATCGCCGTGGGCGCGACCAACATGGGCGTCATCGGCCCCACCGCCTTCTACGCGCCGACACCCGTCCGCCTCACCGCCATCGGCGGCAGCTTCGGCGGCGGCACGGTGCGCCTCGGCCTGCACCTCCTCCTTCTCGCCATTCCCGGCGCCTGACGCGCGCCTTCGGAGACGTTCCATGGCCTACGATCCCGCCCGAGACCCCATGCGGGGGCTCGCCGCCTCGCTCTCCTCGCCGACGCGGCTGATGAGCCGCGTCACCCCCTCCGACAGCGACGAACTTCCCGCCTACGCCAAGGCCCTGTGGGTGTTCGTGCCCGAGGAGGTTTCCGGCGGTGTCGCCACCGTGCGCATCACCCCCGTGGGTGCGGACGATGCCATCCGCATTGATGTGCGCGCCTTGCCGGGCCTGCAGCCCTTACCGCCCTGCCAGGTGCGCCGGGTGTGGGCGACCGGCACCAGCGCCGGCATCGATATCTACGCTTTGTTCGACCGCTGAGCGGAGTGGCGGCGATGCTGTCCCTCTCGCTCTCCGCGATCGCCGTCCTGCGCGGCCGGCGCGGCCGCCGCCCACCCCGCGGCTTCATCTTCCTGGTGGATACGGATGGCACGCCGCTGACCGACGCGGCCGGCGCGCGCCTCATCGAGCCCATCTGACCGGCCCCCGCGGGGGCCACTCCAGCCCGCGCCCCATCCCCATTCCCCATCCCCGGATCGCCCGTGCCGCTCATCCCGGCGCGGGCGTGTTTTGCCCCTTACTTTGGGAGTCGTTCATGTCGTCTCGAAATTGGAACCAGAGCACCGCCGCTCTCAAGCTCCGCCTCCAGCAGGCGCTCGCCGCCGGCCGTCCCCTCTGGACGCGGCCGTGGATCGGCCCGTCCGCCTGGACCACCGGGGAGGCGGTCAAGCAAGGCGACGTGCGCTCGAATTCCGCGACCCCGACCCAGTGGTATGTCGCGGCGACCGGCGGCACCTGCGGCGCGACCGAGCCCACGCACACCAACGGCTCGGCGACCAGCGATGGTGCGGTGCTGTGGACCCACCTTGGCGGCCCCTCCTGGGATACGGCGGATGACCCGGCGAAGCCCGCCCTGACGTTGACCGGCTCGACCAGTGTCCCTGCCGGCCTGACGGCCCTCGATGTCTGGGCCAACCGCTCGCTTTTCGCCTTCAATGGCAACGCCCCCGGGCAGTATGCGACCAGCCGCGCCAACCTCAACGTGTTCCTCCCCAACGCCTCGGCCGCGGCTTCTCGCGGCGGTTTCGTGTCTTTCACGTCCGATGCGCCCAAGATCGGCTTTGAGGTGCCCAACAACACTTTCGGCATCCGCGTCTTCTGCGACGGGCGCCCGGTGACTGCCGGGCCGATCTATCCGTTCTCGGGCTCGAACTTCTGGGCGACCATCGACTGGGGCACCCGCAAGCCGCGCCTGTGGGAGATCCACTACGGCCAGGCCAACGCGGCCCTGTTCTTGCTCGCGATCACCTCGGCCGACCAGATCTGGCCGGCGCCCAGCCCGAACGGCCTGCGCGCCGGTTTCATCGGCGACAGCTACCTCGCCGGGTCGAGCTATGGTCCCTTCCTGCTCGGCAATACGCTGTCCGAGCATTTCGGCCGGCTGACCGGCATCGACGACATGTGGCGCCTGGGCACCGGGGGCACCGGGCTTCTCAATCCCGGCAGCGGCCCCTACTACACCTATCGCGAGCGGGTGCCGCAGCTTCTGGCCCTCAATCCCAACGCCATCTTCGTCCAGGGCTCCACCAACGACGTGAGCTACTCGCAGTCGGCCCTCACGGCCGAGGCGCTGGCCTTCCTCGACGCGATCCGGGTGGGCAGCACGGCGCCGATCTTCTGGTTCGGCCCCGCGCCCCTGTCGGGCAACTATGCCAGCATCCAGACCGTGGACACGGCGATCTCCGCTGCTGTCGCGGCGCGGCCGAACAGCAACATCATCTACAAGTCCATGCTCACCGCCGTTCCGCCGTGGCTGACCGGCTCGCACAACAACGCGAGCTACAGCTGGACCTCCAACATCAGCCAGTTCATCGGCGGCGACAACGTTCACCCCGTCGACAAGGGGACCATGTACCTCGCCGGTCGCATGGCCTCGGCCTACGCCAACGACATGCTGCCGCTGGTCGCCTGAGGCCGGTTATCGAAGAAGCGGGGGCGCTCCGGCGCCCCCGCTTTTTTCCGTTTTCTGTCGAGAGCTTCTTTCAGGAGAGCCTTGCCATGGCTGCCGAAAGCTTCGCGCCGGCGCTCGCCGCCGTGCTCCGCCACGAGGGCGGCTATTCCAACCATCCCGACGATCCCGGCGGCCCGACCATGAAGGGCATCATCCAGCGCGTGTACGACGCCTGGCGCCGCTCCAAGGGGCTTCCCGAGCGCCCGGTCCGCGAGATCGAGGACACCGAGCTGAAGGAGATCTACCGCCGCCAGTATTGGGACGCCGTGCGGGCCGACGAGCTGCCCGCCGGCATCGACTATGTGGTGTTCGACGGCGCGGTGAATTCCGGCCCCGCCCAATCCGCCAAATGGCTCCAGCGCGCGCTTTCCCTCTCTGCCGACGGGCAGGTGGGGGAGGTGACGCTCGCTGCCGCCCGCGCCGCCGCCGAGCATGCGCCGGGGCGCCTCGTGGACGACATCTGCGACCGTCGCCTCGCCATGCTCCAGGCGCTGCGCACCTGGCCGGTGTTCGGCAAGGGCTGGGGCCGGCGCGTCGCCGACGTGCGCAAGCTCGGCAAATCGTGGGCGACCGGGGGGCGCACCTCCTCCGTCGCCGTGCCCGCCAAGGACGGGGAGGGGGCCAAGGGCACCCTCGCCAGCGCCCGGCCGGCGCCGCGGCCCGAGGCGGGGGCGGGCGCCGTGGCGGGCGGCATCGTCGCCTCCACCGTGGCCGAGGCGGCGCGGCAGATCGAGCCCCATGCCACCGGCTCGCCTTTGCTGGCCAATGTGTTCGCCGCGCTCACCCTCCTCGGTCTCGCCGCCACCCTCGCCGGCCTCGCCTTCGTCTGGTGGAGCGCCCACGCCGGGGCGAAGCGGGCCGAGGTGCTGGACCTCGGAACCGGGGCGAAGCCGTGAGCGGCGCCCTCGACGCGGTGGCCGGCATCCTCGGCTATGGCGTGCCCTGGTGGGCCTGGGGCCTCCCCGGTGCCCTCGCCGTGGCGGTGCTGCTGCGCCTGTTCGGGGTGCGGGCGGCGGGGATCGCCGCCGCCGTCCTCGCTCTCGTGCTCGTCACGCGGCGCGCCGCCCAGCGCGGCTATCAGCGCGCCCTGAAGGAAGGAGAACGCGATGTCTCGGAAAGCCTTTCTGCCGCGCGGTCTGCGCGGGATGCTGCCGCTCGCCGCGACGGCGATGCTCGCAGGCTGCGCGACGACGACGGGTTCCGGCGCGACTAGGGTCTATTGCGGCGCCGCCGCGCCCATCCGCTGGTCGCTCTCCGACACCGACGAGACCATCCGCCAGGCCAAGGCCGCCAATGCGGTGGGGCGGCGGCTGTGCGGCTGGAGGTGAGGGGCGCGCCCGAGCGGCAAGGGTGAGCCTCCGTCAAAAAGTCCGCGCGGAGCTTGAGCGTGGCCCACTCGGCCCGGTCGAACAGACCGAGGCCGATGGCCCAAGTCCGGCCTGCGGCGCCCCGTCATCGCTGACAGGCGCGCAAGGCTCTGTCATTCTTTGTCTCTCTCGCTTAAGGAGGTTGTGGCGAAGGCGGAGGGGCACCGTGCGCTTGTTGGTGATCGAGGACGATCCCGAGCTGAACCGACAGCTCGTCGAGGCGCTCGGCGATGCCGGCTATGCCGTGGATCGCGCCTATGACGGCGTGGAGGGGCAGTTCCTCGGCGAGACCGAGCCCTACGACGCCATCGTGCTCGATATCGGCCTGCCCAAGCTCGACGGCATCTCCGTGCTGGAGAGCTGGCGGCGGGCGGGCAAGACCACCCCCGTCCTCATCCTCACCGCCCGCGACCGCTGGAGCGACAAGGTGCAGGGCTTCGATGCCGGCGCCGACGACTATGTGGCCAAGCCCTTCCACATGGAGGAGGTGCTGGCCCGCCTGCGCGCTTTGCTGCGCCGGGCCACTGGCCACGCCTCCAGCGAAATGTCCTGCGGTCCGGTACGGCTCGACACCCGCTCCGGCCGCGTCACGGTGGACGGCAATCCGGTCAAGCTTACGTCGCACGAATATCGCCTGCTCTCCTACCTCATGCACCATGCGGGGCGGGTGGTGTCGCGCGGGGAGCTGGTGGAGCACCTCTACGACCAGGATTTCGACCGCGATTCCAACACCATCGAGGTGTTCGTCGGCCGCCTGCGCAAGAAGCTCGACTGCGACGTGATCCAGACCGTGCGCGGTCTCGGCTATCTGCTCGCGGCCCCCGAGGAGCCGCGCTGAGATGGCGGCGTCCTGACATGCCGGCCGCCTGACATGGCCATGGATGCTGCGCGCCGCCCGCCGGAATACACGCCGGGCTCCCTCGCCTTCCGCCTCGTGCTCTCCGCCATGGCCATCACGGTGGTGGTGCTGCTGGTGGTGGGCTTCGTGCTCGCCTCCCTCTACCGCAGCTCCGCCGAGCGGGCGTTCGACCGGCAGCTCGACATCTATCTGAAGATCATCGTCGCGGATGTCGCCAATGCGTCCGAGCGGCTGCCCGAGCCGGCGGCGCTGGCCGACCCGCTGTTCGCCTTTCCCAATTCCGGCTGGTACTGGCAGATCGCGCTCAAGTCCGGTGGGCAGCTTGAGCGGCGCACGTCCCGCTCGCTGGTGGGCGCGAGCCTGCCGCTGCTCGCCGAGCAGGGCATCCGCGGCCGCCCCGGCCTCATGCGGCAGGGCTATGCCACCGGGCCGGGCGGTGTCGCCCTGCGCATCGTCGAGCGCGACGTGGATCTCGGGGCGGATGCCCGCTACGTGGTCTCGGTGGCGGCGGTGGCATCCGATCTTGAAGCGGAGATCTCCGCCTTCAACTTCTCGCTCGCTGCAACGCTCGTGGTGCTGGCCTGCGCCTTCCTGCTGGTGGTCATCGTGCAGGTGCGGTTCGGGCTGAAGCCGCTGACGCGCATTTCCGAGGCGCTGTCGGACGTGCGCTCCGGCAAGGCCGAGCGGCTGGAGGGCACCTATCCCATCGAGATCGTGCCGCTGGTGCGCGAGGTGAATGCCCTCATCGACGCCAACCACGAGATCGTGGAGCGCGCCCGCACCCACGTGGGCAACCTCGCCCACGCCCTCAAGACCCCCCTTTCCGTGCTGATGAACGAGGCCGGCACCCGCGACGACCCGCTCGCCGTGCGCGTGCGCGACCAGGCCGGCGTGATGCGGGACCAGGTGGCCCACCATCTGGAGCGCGCCCGCATGGCGGCACGCATCTCCGTGGTGGCGAGCGTGTGCGAGGTGACGCCGGTCATCACCTCCCTCGCCCGCACCATGGAGAAGATCCACCGCACCAAGGATCTCGCCATCGACGTGCGCATCCCGGAGGACGTGCATTTCCGCGGCGAGCAGCAGGATCTCGAGGAGATGTTCGGCAATCTCATCGACAATGCCTGCAAATGGGCCTCCTCCCGCGTGGAGGTGGAGGTGCTGGTGGAGCGGCCACGCTCCCCCGGCGACCGGGTCTATTTCCACGTCAGCATCGATGATGACGGCCCCGGCCTGGATCCCGCCCGGCGGGTGGATGTGGGCCGGCGCGGGCGGCGGCTGGACGAATCCAAGCCCGGCTCCGGCCTCGGCCTGTCCATCGTCCACGAGCTGGCCCTGCTCTATGGCGGGCGATTCGAGCTAAGCTCGGCTCCCATCGGCGGCCTTCGGACCGAACTCGTGCTGCCCGCCGCCGCCGCGCCGCCTCCGCCCACCTGACGTTTCCGGAGGATGCGGGTCGGGGGTGACACCGTGGCGCCACAGGCTGCGGCAAACCGTCTTCACAGTGAGGCTTGCGGCGCCTAAGAGAGGCCGTCAGCCTCTGTGTCGCCCCAATCGGTGATCCGATTTGCTGGCTCGATCGTTGATGACGTGCGCAGGCGCTCTGTCCGCGCCCGTCATGTCCGCCGTTCTGTCTGAGGCCTGTTCATGTTCGTCCGCGTGTTCCGCGTTGCTCCCGCGTCCGCAGCGGTCCTCGCCCTTGCGCTCGGCGGTTGCGCGACCGACACGACCGGCAACAAGGCCACGGCCGCGCTTGCGGCCCTGCCCACGGCGCCGGTGATGTCGGGCACGGTCTCCGGCGGTCTCATCAGCGGCGGCATCGGCAACGGGCTCGACGATGCCGACCGGCAGCGTGCCTATGACGCCGAGATTTCCGCGCTGGAGACGGGTGGCCCCGGCTATCCCATCGGCTGGAAGGGCGACGGCACTGCGCGCGGCACCGTCATCGCCGGACCGCCCTACAATCGCGCCGGCTACCAGAGCTGCCGCGACTATTCCCACACCATCTATATCGACAATCGCCCCCAGATCGCCCGCGGCGCCGCCTGCCGCACCGCCGAGGGCCGCTGGCAGCCGGTGAGCTGATCCTGGCGCCTGCGGGGCCCTCCGCCTGAGGCGGATGGGGCACGAAGCGGGGACGTGACTTCGAAACGTCGTGATCTGGGCAAGGCACGCGAGGCGGCCTGAGGCGCGTCGCGTTCGGTCCGGCGGACCTCAGTAGGACATGAACAGGGGGACCTTGCAGTCCTCCAGCAGCGACTCGGTGACCCCACCCAGCACCCATTCGCGGATGCGCGAGTGGTTGAAGGCGCCCATGACGATGAGATCGGCGCCGATCAGCCCCGCCTGCTCGCGCAGGGTCTCGGCGACGCCGTCCCGGCCCACCACCAGGTTCTTCACGTCCACATGGACGCCGTGGCGGGCGAGATGGGGCGCCAGCTCGGCGCCGGGCACTTCGTGCGCCAGTTCCTTCTCCGAGCCGATGGCGAGCACCTCCACCGCCGAAGCGGACTTCAGGATGCCCATGGCGTCGTTGACGGCCCGGGTCGCCCGTACGCTCGCGTCCCAGGCGATGAGAACGCGGTCGTGCTTGAAGGTGTCCACCCCCGGCGGCACCACGATCACCGGCCGGCCGCTCTCGAACAGCAGCGCCTCGATGAGCCCGCGGTCGGCATTGACGGTCGCGACCTCCGCGTCCAGCACCGAGATGTCGTGCACCCGCGCCTGGGCGACGAACAGCTCCACCAGCTGCCCATAGGCGAGCTGCGGCGTCTCCACCGAGGCGGCGACACCGGCGGCGGCGGCATCGCCCCGCGCCCGCTCCGCCACGTCCTGAGCGAGCTGCTTCAGACGGCGGTTGTGGGCGGCGACGAGGCCGGTGGCGATATTGCTGACGAAGGTGTTTCCCATCACCACCTTCAGCGAAGCCGCCTGGATGGTCGCGTGGGCGCCCGATTGCTGGGCCAGCGACAGGCCGTAGGCCAGCGCCGAGGACGGCTCGTCCACACCCTCTTCGGTCATGCCGATGAGTACGCTTTTTATGTTCTGCACCATTTGGCGTTTCCTCCTGACACAAGATCAAGGTACCTGAAGGCTTCAGCTTGTCGTTGCGTCATGTCAAGGCTCGTGGTTGCCGACTGCCGGTTGCCAGCCCTTTCCCTTGAGGTAATAAGGGGCGCAAGGGAGCGCCCATGATCGATGATCTGAACCTGTTCGCGAGCCAGCTGGTCACGCTCTGGGTCGTGCTGGAGCCGCTGAGCCATCTCAGCATGTTCCTCGCCACCACCTCCCACCTCGACCGGCAGGAGCGCCACAAGGTGGCGGCGATGGGCACCGCCTTCGCCTTCCTCATCCTGGTGGTGTTCACGCTCCTCGGCCGGATGCTGCTGGAGGCGATGGGCATCTCCATCCTCGCCTTCCAGATCTCCGGCGGCATCATCCTGTTCTATTTCTCGATGACCATGATCTTCGGGGCGATGACGCAGCATGCCGTGACGGCCGATCCCGAGCGGCGGCTGGTCCACATCGCGGTCTATCCCATCGCGACGCCCATCGTGGCTGGGCCGGGCGCCATCCTCGCCATGGTGCTGTTCTCCGACAACAACCGTGGCGCCCCGCTCTCCCAGCACCTCATCACGGTGAGCGTGCTGGTGCTGATGTCGGTGGTGCTGTTCGTCATCTTCTGGCTGGGCGACTACATCGCCAAGGTGCTGGGGGAAGGCGGAGCGAGCCTGCTGCGGCGGATCATGGGCATCCTGCTCGCCGCCTTCTCGGTCAATCTGGTGCTCAACGCCTTCCAGAAATGGCTCAACCTGCCGCCGATCTGAGCGGCGGCAGGCTGGCTGTCACGGGGCCTGAGGATCAGGCCTCGATCTTCTCGATGTCCGGGGCAATGCCGGGCGAGGTGGCCGAGCCGTCATCCAGCGGCGCCAGATAGTCCACCACCATCTGCTGATAGCGGGGGATGCCCTTGTAGGTGGCGATGTCCGGATGCAGGTCTCGCAGCACCCGGTGCAGCCGCCGGCGCCACTTCGGCACCTTGGCGATGTCGGCGACGCTGGTGAGATAGCAGCGGATGCCGAACAGGATGGCGTTGGAGCGGGGCAGGCGATAGAGCGTCTGCAGCTCCACGCGCAGGTGCACCTTCTCCGCCACGTTCTCGGGTGTGACCGACGCCTTGTCCGGCCCCCACACCGGGTAGTTCTCCGGCGAGGTGTCGAGGCGCGGGTTCACCGTCATGGTCCAGTTGAGGCGGCGCACCGGCTGGCCGTACTGGAGGCGCAGGAGATACTTCAGGGCGCGGTCGAACACGCCCTTCTCGTGCGCCAGCGGAACGGGGCCGTGCCACTCCTGGAAGCTCATGCCGATGTCGAACTCCAGCGACCAGTCGGCCTGGGTCGTCACCATGCCGCCGTCCACGAAGAGGTTGTCCTCGCGCTGGTCCTGAAGGGTGAAGTCGCCCTGCGCCTGCCGGGTGATGTACTCGAACGGCCCGCAGGGCAGCGTCTCGGCCTTGCCGAAGATGAAGCTCTGCTGGATGCCGAGCGGCCGGTTCACCCAGGTCCAGGCGTCTCCGTCCTTGGACAGGGTGAAGTGCTCGGGATAATCGGCCGCGAGATTCTCCATGATCATCTCGAGGCTGTCCCACTCCGCCGTCAGCATGTGCGGCAGGACCTGGCAGCGCTTGGGGTCCTCGGCGAGCACGCGGGCGCGCTCCTTGCACTCGGCGATGTAGTGCTCGTCGACGTCGAACTGCGCCTGGAAGGCGGCCGTGGGGCCACCGCGCACGTGCGGCTCGATGTTCACCGAATACATGTAGCTGTCTTCGGGGAACGGGAAGGGAAAGCGCAGGAGGTCCTCGGGCGACTTCTTGTAGGTGAAGGTGTCGCGGAAGGTCTCGGCGGGCTTGAACTGAACGGTCATGTGAGGCCTCCCGGGATCACAGGTCGATGACGATGCGTGGGCCGCGGGCGCGCGACACGCAGGTCATGATGAGGGTGCCGGCCGCCTTCTCCTCCGCGGAGAGGAAGTCGTCGCGGTGTTCCGCCTCGCCCTCGACGAGGGGCGTGGCGCACTGGCCGCAGGCCCCGCCGCGGCACAGGCACGGGGCGTCCACGCCGGCCGCCTCGATGGCTTCGAGCAGGCTCTGGCTCTCGCCCACCTCCACCTCGATGCCGGACTTGCGGAGCACGGCGCGGAAGGGCAGGCCGGTGACGTCGCCGCCGAAGCTCTCCTTGTGCACCTTGGTCTTGGGCCAGCCGAGCGCGGCGGCGGTGGAGGCCACCGCATCCATCAGGCTGTGCGGCCCGCAGACATAGACATGGGTGCCCAGCGGCTGGCGCGAAAGCAGGCCGGCGAGATCGAAGGCGGCGCGGCCGCCGCCATGCACGCGGATTTCCTCACCCGCCGCATAGGGCGCGAGCAGGCGCTCGAACACCGGCACTTCCTCCAGCGTGGCGAGCTGGTGCAGCTCGAAGCGGGCCCCGCGCGCCTTCAGCTCCGGCAGGAAGGAGAGCATGGGCGTGATGCCGATGCCGCCGCCAATGAGCAGGTGCTTCTTCGCGGTGGAGATGAGGGAGAACAGGCTCACCGGATTGGCCATCTCCAGCACGTCGCCCGGCGCGACCCGGCGGTGGAGATAGGAGGAGCCGCCGCGCGACTGGGCGACGAGGCGCACGATGATGTCGTAGCGCGCCCGCTCGGACGGCGGGGAGACGAGGGAATAGGCGTTCTTCATCACCCGGGCGCCGTCGCGTAGGGTGAGGAGGACGTGCCCTCCCGCCGGCGGGGTGGGGAACACGCCGCCATGGACGGGCTCGAAGGAGAAGCGCTTGAGGCTCGGCGCGAGCTCGACGATTTCGCGCACGCGCACGCTGAAGGGCTGGGCGGCGGTCATGCGTAGAGCTCCTCGGCGTCAGGCACCTCACCCGGCACCTCGGCGTCCACCTGGACGGCCATGAAGGCGGCGAGCCGCCGTGAGAAATGATCGCGTACGAACAAGGATGCGCCGCAGCCCGGGCAGGTGAAGATGGAGGTGGTGATACCTTCGCTCATCGTTCGGCAGTGGACGCAGTAGACGCGCCGGGCCTTCGGGCCGGCCTCGGCGAAGGCCGTCTCCTGGCGGCTGAGGCCGGCCTTCTGGGCACGCCCCCACACATCCCACAGGAACGGCTCGGCGCCCGCCGCATAGAGGCGGAGCCCCATGGTCTCGCGGGCGAGCCGCTCCTCCAGCGCGGAGAAGAGGTGCGTCACGGACCGGAAGGTGGCGACGCTGCCCGGCGCCTCCTCCATGGCCGGCACGGAGGGCACGGCGCTGCGCCGGGCCACCGTCCAGACCTCGAAGGCGGAGGGGGAAATCCCCTCCGCCAGCGCCTCAGCCGGAACCTCGGCCGCCTCGACCACCAGCAGGTGGTGCCGTCCGGATGGATCCGGGGCCAGCGGGGCGTACGTCGGGCGGCTCTTGATACCCTGGTCGCTCATTTCGTCTCCGTTCAATAGACCGCAATGCTGCGGGCCACGATGATGACAACGGCGCCAAGCACGAGGGCGAGGTAGGGCAGCATCCCCGCTCGCGTGCCGGCCCCGGGTTCGGCCTTGAGGTGCATGTCCTCCATCATCGCCGCCGGGAACTGGCCCTTGTCCGTCACATAGTGCCGGAAGAGGAACACCGGGATGATGGCGGCCGATACGATGAGCCCGGTGACCAGCGTGCCCGCGCCCCAGATGTCGGCACCCATGCCGAGCAGGAACAGGTTCACGTAGGCCAGCACCGTACCCATGCCGATGAGCCACACGGGGGCCTTGAAGGGGCGATCCCAGGCGGGACGGTCGATGCGGTGCATCCAGGCGGAATTCAGGTTCAGGAAGTTGAACAGGATGTAGCAGACGTTGGAGATGGCGAGAATGAACACGTAGTCCGACATCATCAGCAGGATGAGGTTGAAGCCGAGGTCGGTCCACATGGCGCGGGTGGGCGCGCCGTTCTCGTTCACGTGGCTGAGATACTTGGGCAGCCAGCCGTCCACCGACGCCTGATAGAGCGTGCGGGAGGAGCCGGCCATGGAGGTGATGATGGCCAGCATGAGCGCGAGGATCAGCATCACCACGATCACGGTGTGGACGATGGGTCCGCCCTTGATCATGTCCGCCATGGCGCTCGCGACACCCATGCCGGAATAGATGTCAGCAGAGAGGATGCCCGAATAGACCGCCGGCGTCGTCACGGTGCCGGAGGCATCCACCACCGCCGGGGTCACGAGCTGGCCGAGGCCGAGCACACCCTGGAAGGAGATGGGCACGATGGTGAACACGAAGATGCACAGCAGGCCCGAATAGAGGATGGCCTTGAAGGTATCCGTCTTCGGGTCGCGGAACTCACGCGTGTAGCAGACCGCGGTCTCGAAGCCGTAGGTGGACCAGGCGGCGATGAACAGGCCGCCGGCCATCAAGGTGAGGCCCGCCATGTTCCATTCGCCGGCGATTACCTTGCCGGCCTCGTCCTTGGCCAGCGGGGCGAACGGCCCGAGATTGGCGGCGAGCACGTCGCCGGTGAACAGCGGCACGAGGCCGATGAGGATCAGCGGCAGCAGGGCGACCACGCCGAGGATGACCTGCACCTTGGCGGTCTGGCTGATGCCGCGATGCTGGATGGCGAAGGCCACGAGCAGCAGCACCGCGCCGAGGACGAAGGTGGCGTTGATGCGCAGCGCGAGGCCCGCCTTCAGCCAGCCGAGATCCACCAGCGTGAGCTGCCAGGTGTTGATGGCCGCGTCCGGCGCGAACAGGATGGAGAGCACATAGCCCGCCGCGAGGCCCGAGCCGATGGACAGGACTGGCGACCAGGCCAGCCAGTTGCACCACACCGAGAACGGCGCGAGCAGCTTGCCGTAGCGCACCCAGGCAATGGCGCCGTAGACCGAGGCACCGCCCGACTTGTGCGGGAACAGGCCGGCGATCTCGGCATAGGAAAAGGCCTGGATGAAGCCGAAGACGATGGACAGGATCCATACGAACCAGGCCGGCGCGCCCACCGTGGCGCCGATGGCACCGATGGAGAAGAGCACGAGGGCGGGCACGCCGCTCGCGATCCAGAAGGCGCCGGTCCAGCTGATCTTGCGTTGAAGCGAGCCGGCCTCAGGCGCGGCGACCGCCTCGTTGGTTGCTGCGATACTCATGTTTTTCCCCTCGGATTATGAGGGGAGTTTCCGGAGAAGAAACTTTTTTGTCAACGTATAAATTGGCCGGTTGGACGGTGAAAGCGGCTCAATTTGCAATCATCGTCCGCTTAATGCATGGGCATACTGTCGTTAGGGAAACAAATGCCTGCGGCCCCGCGTGGGCAATGCGCGGGGCCGGGCGGGTTCTACAAGGACTCAGGCGTCACCGCGCGGGCGATGACAGGTCAGGATCTCACCCTCGTCTTCTGCGGATCGAAATGGGGGAAGGGCGCGATCTGCGCGCCGATGCGCTTCCTGTGCCCGTCCAGCTTGCCGATCTCGATGGCCGTGCCGGTCGCGGCATGGGCGACATCGATGCGGGCCAGGGCGATCTGGGCCTTGAGGATGGGCGAGCGCGTGGCGCTGGTGACGACGCCCACCTGCGCTCGGCCGATGAAGAGCGGGTCGCCATGGCCTACCGCGTCGTTGCCCTCGATCACGAGCCCCACGAGCTTCCTCGCCGGGTTCGCCTTGCGCCGCGCCAGCGCCGCCTTCCCCACGAAATCCTCGTCCTTTTCGGCGACTGCGAAGCCGATGCCGGCCTCATACGGGTCGGTCTGGTCGCAGAAGTCGTATCCGGCGAAGACCAGCCCCGCCTCGATGCGCAGCATGTCCAGCGCGGAGAGGCCGAGCGGCTTCATGCCCTTCGGCGCGCCGGCAGCCCACACCGCATCGAACAGCGCCTTCCCATCCTTGGGATGGCACCAGATTTCAAAGCCGAGTTCGCCCGTATAGCCCGTGCGCGAGACCACGAGCGCCGGCCCGGTCGGCCCGCCGAGACGGGCGACGGCGAAGCGGAACCACTTCAGCTCGGTGATGGCGGGCTGGGTCGGCCCGGTCCAGATGACCTCGGACAGGATGTCCCGCGACAGCGGCCCCTGCACGGCGATGTTGTGCAACTGGTCCGTGGACGAGCGCACATGGACGTTGAGGCCCCACTCCGCCGCCTTGGTGCGCAGCCAGGCGCCGGTAAATTCCTCGCCGCACACCACCCGGAAATTGGTCGGCGACAGGCGGAAGACGGTGGCGTCGTCGATCATGCCGCCGTGGTCGTAGCAGAGCGCCGTATAGACCACCTGGCCCACGGCCAGCTTGCGCATGTCGCGCGTCACCGTGCGCTGGAGCAGGATCTCGGCGTCCGGCCCCGTCACCTCGAACTTGCGCAGGGGTGAGAGGTCCATCACCGCGGCCTTCTCGCGGCAGGCCCAGTATTCGGCGATCGGCCCCTCGCCGGTGAAGCAGGTGGGCAGCCAGAAGCCGCGATACTCCACGAAGTTGCGCGTATGGGCGGCAAGGCTCTGGTGGAAGGCGCTCTCGCGCGTCAGGCGCGGCTCGGCGTCGGCACTCATGCGGAACGCGATCCCCTTGGAGAAGTTTTCGGCGCCGTCATAGACGCGCACATGGATGTCGGTGGGCTCCCAGCCATTGGCGGGGTCGATGTCGTCGGCGCAGGAGGAAGTGGCGCACACGAGGTCGGTGAGCGCTCGCAGCAGCACATAGTCGCCGGGCCGCGACCATGGCTCGTCCATGGTGATCGCGTTGGTGTGGTCCACGGCGGTATTGTAGAAGAAATTGATGGCTGGCCAGCCGGCCCGCTCGCGGATGCCCAGCGGCGCCAGCACGGCGTTGAAATTGTCCGTGCAGTTGGCGTGGCCGGGATAGCCCATGTCCTCGTAATACTTCGCCGAGCAGGCGAGGGCGAAGGTGTCGTGGCGGCCGACCGTGTCGCGGATCACCTCCACCAGCGGTAGCTGGCGCTCGTCGTAATATTTGGAATAGAGCCCCGGCCCCGGATAGGCGGCGCCCATGAGGGTGCGGGTGGTGGTGGCGTCGAGGCCGAACTCCTCTCCCTTTTCCAGTGCGGCGGCATCGAAGGCGAGGAAGTCGGCGCACTGGCGGCCGTCCACGTCGATGATCTGGATGTAGTCGCCGGCCTTCACCGTGTAGGCCCGGGCTTCGGCAGCCGGCACGCGCACATCGAGCTTCGCCGGCGCGAGCGGGGCGGGGAGGGGCCGGCCGCGGCCCCGGGTACGGGTCACGGTCACGATGAGGTCGGTGGGCGCATCCTGCGCGTCCGGCGACATGGGGCCGCCGGGGGCGGCGACCACTACGAGCACGTCGGCCCGCGCGGCGACGTCCGCCGTCGCGCCCGCGCCGCCATCTCGCGAAAGCAGCGCCCGTCCCGCCAGCGACGCCGGCGCGAAGCCGTTTTCCGCCAGCAGTCGGGCGACCTCCACGCTGCCCTCTCCCCCCTGGTCCGGAAGCGCCGGCAGCGTCTCGACGCCGGCGCCCTCCCAATCCTCCACCGCATCTGTATCGGTGACGAAGAGCAGCGCCGGCTGGAGCCCTTCGGGGTCCAGCACGGTCAGGCGGTCTCCTGCGCCGAGCGTGACGGCGGCCATGCCGCCACCGCGCACCACCACCCGCTCGCGCGGGGGGGCTGTCGGGGAAGGACCGGGCGGAAGCAGGGAGGCGTCCATTCACCCCTCTTGAGCGATGGCCGCGAGCAGCCGGTAGCTGCCGCGGTAATAAAGCAGCGGATCGCCCTCGCCCTCGGCGTGCAGATGCACCACGCGGCCGACGAAGATCACATGGTCGCCGCCGTCATAATGGGCGTAGGGCACGCATTCGAAGATGGCGTGGGCGGGCACGAGGCGCGGCGCGCCGGAAGGGCCGATCTCCCAGGGGGTGGCGGAGAACTTGTCCTCGCCGGCGCGGGCGAAACGGTTTGAAATCTCCTGCTGGTTCTCCAGAAGGATGTTCACCGAATAGGCCTTGGCCTTCTCCAGCCGCGCCAGCGAGTGCAGCGAGCGGGCCATGGAGAAGAGAATCAGCGGCGGGTCCAGCGAGACGGAGGAGAAGGAATTCACCGTCACCCCGATGGGGCCTTCCTCGTCCTGCGCCATCACCACGGCGATCCCGGTGGCGAAGCGGCCGAGGGCGTTGCGCAGTTCGCGCGGATCAAAACGGGCGTCGAGATCAATGGTCGTCATGGCAAGGTACTTCCTGAAATGCGACAGCCCGTCCATGATAATCCCCTTCGATGGCGGGCGCGCGGGCCTTCGCCCCTCTCCTGAGCGACGAAGAGGGACGAAGGCTCCGCGTGGTGGCGTCCCGCTTCACGCCACCTTGGCCGGCTGAAGCTCGGCCAGCAGCTTTTCGGCGAAGGCGCGCTTCTCCGCCTCGTCCATCTTCTTGATCTCGTTGTTGAGCACGCGCTCGTTGATCGACTTGTTCCAGTAGTCCAGCGAGCCGAAGCCGAGCAGCGCGGCCTTGCCGACGAACTGACGCAGCACCTCGTTGGTGGGGCCCATGACCCAGCCGGCCTTGCCGTCGCGCAGATAGCGCTCGATCTGCAGCGCCGGGCGGAAGCCGGTGCCGCCGGTGGCGTGGAGCATCTTGTCCACCACATGGGCGACGTTCTTGGCCGCCTCGAACTTCACCTGCCACAGCCAGTGGAGGAGGGAGGAGCGGGGCAAGGCGTCGATGTCCTTGTGGATCGACCAGTCGCAATTGTTGGTCACCGAATCCAGCGCCTGCGCCATCTGGTAGTCGAAGGCGCGGCAGGAATTGGTGTCCATGATCGCCTCGCCCACATAGTCCTGGATGGTGGGGTAATCGGCGACGCGCATGCCCACGTCATTGTGGGTCTTGCGGGTGGTGTGGCGCTTGGCGATGTCGATGACCGCGAGCGAGATGCCGTTCCAGCAGGCCGACGAGCAGGTGAGGAAGAAGGGGTCCACCACCTCGTCGTTGGACTTGGCGCCGTCGCCGATGGGGCCGACGAGGGCCTCCTTCGGCAGCACCGCATTCTCCACCACGATGGGGCCGGACTGGTTGCCGCGCAGGCCGAGGCCGTCCCACTCGGAAGGGTTGGCCTTCACCTCGTCCTTGGTGACGAGGAAGCAGGAGAGGTCGGAATAATCGCCGGAGAAGCCGGGGCTGGTGGTCTGGACGATGTACCAGTCGGCGAAGCCGCCGGAGGTGGTCCAGGAGGCCTTTTTCGTCACCTTCCAGCCGTCGCCATGGGCCTCGGCCTTGGAGGAGATCGGGTACCAGAAGTGCGAGCCGGTCTCGGGATCAGAATAGGAGAGCGTGCCGATGAGCACGTCCTTGTCCAGCCGCTTCAGGATGTCGGTGAGCAGCGGGTTTTCGTGGTGGCGCAGCAGCGCAGCGGCCACGGCGCCGAGGTGCATGGTGTAGCACATGGCGGTGGAGGGGCAGCCGTAGCGGGCGATGGTCTCAACCACCATGGCGGCGCAGACATGGTTCTGGCCGAGGCCGCCGAGCTCCTTCGGCACGTTCAGCGAGAGCAGGCCGAGGGTGGCCAGGGCCTCGAAATTCTTGCGGGGATAGATGTAGTTGGCGTCGCTCTCCACGGCGTTCGCGCGCAGCGTGGTCTCGCACAAAGCGATGAGCTTCGCCTGCAGGTCCTTCTGCTCGGCGCTCAGCAGCCACTGGGGGTCCCACTCGAAGCCGAGCCCCCAGAACTCTTCCTTGCCCCACATCTTTGTCTCGGACATATCTCAAGCTCCGCCCGGGCCGGCGCGCGGGCAGTCCCCGCGGCCGTCCCTGCCAATTGCGATCACGCTGTGGCGCGCCTGTTCCCCTCAGTGAACTTTTTTGACGCGGTAGAAACGAGAGTGCCACGGGCCATTTTTGGTGCAAGCCCATTAGTTGTGCGGTTTTGGCCCGCTGGGTGATCGCGATCTGGGCGACGCATGGGGTTTCCTCGGTTTTCTTTGCCGCCTTTTGCGCCATGCTACCAAAGAAATTTCTTCTGAGGAAAAGTAATTGACAAGAACGTTGGCCCGCCATCAGGATGCGGTCGTCGCGGCGCGCATGGCTGGCCTTGAGGCCGCCTGAGCCCGCCCGCCTTAACGACGGGCCCGGCATACGGGCCGGCATCCTTCAAGAGAGGGCACATGACCAGCGCGACCATCTGGCGCCAATCGATCCTCAACGACCGCCACCGGGAACTCGGCTCCAAGCTGGAGGAATCCTGGAACGACATGGCGATCCCCCAGCACTACGCGACCGATCCCTATGTGGAGACGGAGGCGGTGCGCACCCGGGCCGGCCTCTTCGATGTGTCGGCGCTGAAAATCATCGACCTCTCGGGGCCGGACTCCCTCGCCTTCCTCAACAAGCTGCTCACCGCCGACATCGCCAAGATCCCGGCCGGCCGCTCCATGATCTCGTCCATCGTCGATGACGAAGGCGGGCTGATCGATGACGTGCTCGTCTATGTGGACGGGGACGGCACGTTCCGCCTCTCCCACGGCGGCGGCGCGCTGGAAGACGCGCTTCCGGTGGTGGCGCAGGGCTTCGACGTCACCTTCTCCCGTGACAACGACGTCCACATCCTCTCGCTGCAGGGCCCGCTCGCCCTCGATATCCTCTCCCCCCACACCCCCATGGTGCTGAAGGACCTGCCCTATTTCGGGCACGGCAAGACCACCCTGTTCGGCATCCCCGTCTCGCTCGCCCGCGGCGGCTACTCGGCCGAGCGCGGCTACGAAGTATTCTGCGCGGCGAAGGATGCGGTCTTCCTCTGGGACAAGATCCTCGAGGTGGGCAAGCCGTTCGGCGCCATGCCTGTGTCGTGGGACTGCTTGGACATCGTGCGGGTGGAAGGCGCGCTGCTTTTCTTCCCCTTCGACATGCCGCACAAGGACACCACGCCCTTCGAAGTGCTGATGGACTGGTCCGTGGACCTCTCCAAGCCGGACTTCCGCGGCAAGGCCGCGCTCCTCGCCCGCAAGGGCACGGAACGGACCCATCAGGCCGGCCTCGAGGTGCTCGCCGGGAAGGCGATCACGCCCGGCGCGAAGATCTTCAAGGATGGCGCCGAGGTGGGCGTGGTGAATTCCACCACCTACAGCCGCCACCTCATGAAATCCCTGGCGCTGGTCTCGCTGCGACCCGACGTCACCGCGCTCGGTACCGCGCTCACCGTGGTGGACGGGGACGAGAGCTTCGAGGCCAACGTGGTGCGCACCCCCTTCTACGACCCCATGCGGCTGCGCACGCATCCGCTGGAAGAGCGGGCCTGACGCCTGCCTGAGGCGCAAACAAAAGGCCGGCCGGACGGGATTTCCCCGTCCGGCCGGCTTTTTTTGCGTTTGGAGCCGCCTTCGCTCAGGCGCCGCGCGGGCTGGCCAGCCCCTTCGCCTCAGAGGGGCTTCAGACCGGCCTCGATGGCGGCGCGGCGGCCTTCCAGGAAGGGCGGCAGGGCGAGGCGTTCGCCGAGGTGAGCTGCGTCTTCGTCGGCAGCAAATCCCGGCCCGTCGGTGGCCAGCTCGAACAGCACGCCGTTGGGCTCGCGGAAATAGAGCGAGCGGAAGTAGAAGCGATCCACCATTCCGCTATTGGGAATGCGCAGCTCCTTCAGCCGCCGCGCCCACTCCTCGTATTGGTCGAAGGTGGTGACGCGGAAGGCCACATGGTGCACCGCGCCGGCGCCCTGTCCGGCGGGCGAAAGGCCCGGCTCCACCTTCACATGCACTTCCGCGGCGGGGCCACCCGCGCCCATCTCGAACACGTGGATGGCGCGTCCATCCTCGGCGGCATAGGTGCGCACCTCCTTCATGCCCATCACGTGGATGAGCACGGCGGCCGTGGGCGCAAGGTCCGGCACCGAGATCAGGATCGGCCCGAGGCCGCGGATCTGGTGCGCTTCCGGCACCGGGCTCTTCGTCCAAGGCACGCCCGGCCCCTTGCCGTCATCGACGATCAAGGCGAGGCGCTGGCCCTCGCGGTCCTCGAACGGAAGCTGGTGGCGGTCGTCGCGGGTCTCGATGCCGGCATGGGAAACGCCGGCGTCCGTGAGGCGCGCGGCCCAGTATTCCAGCGCCGCCTCGTCGCGCACCCGCAGCGAGGTGCGCACGGCGGCATGGGTGCCCCGGTGCTCGCGCGGCACCGGCCAGTCGAAGAAGGTGAGGTCAGTGCCGGGGTTGGCTTCCCCATCGGCATAGAAGAGGTGGTAGGCGGAGACGTCATCCTGATTCACAGTCTTCTTCACGAGGCGCATGCCGAGCGTCTGCGTGTAGAAGCGATGGTTGTAGGGCGCATCCGCCGTGATGGCCGTGACGTGGTGAAGACCGGTCAGCGGCCCGGTGGTCTCAGTGGTGTTCTGCATGGCGTCCTCCTCCGGCGCGCGGAGCCTCGTGTCTGTCTGGTGCCAGAGATAGGCGCGAAGCCGCCGCGGGACGAGAACCACGGGCGCAATCCGGATTTGCCGATTTGCAATCGCGCCCCCCGGAATGCTTCCGCCTTTCGCCTCTTCTGCAATGTTGCCGAATCGTGAGCGTCACCGGATGGCATTCCGCAACCGGTGTTCAGCATTTCCGGCGAACGCCGTTCAAACGCCTCATTGTTTGTGCGATGAAGTCCGCTCTACGAGGGGGACGTGCAATTGCGAGCAGTGGACGAGCGGGGGACCGAGCGGGTCGATCAGCGCCGGGTGGGGTCGCGCTCCATGGCGCTGCGCATCATGGCGGCCGCGACGGCCGTTCTGCTGATGGCCGGCTGCTCCGACCGCCCCGGCATCGATGCACTCGTCCCGGTTTCCGCTCCGCTGGCGGAAGGCGCGCGCGAGCAGGTGATCCTCGTTGCCTCGACCCGCGAGCGCGATCCGCGCCCCGGCGTCTTCTTTAATGGCGAACGCTCCGCCCAGCTCAATTTCGCGAAGATCGACCTGTCCGTCCCGCCGTCCCACCGGCCGGGGGAGATCGAGTGGCCCAAGAACGGCCTCGGCAATCCCGCCACCGACATGGTGGTGCGCGAGGCCATCTACCGCGACACGCAAGGCGAGTTCCTGCGCGACCTGAAGAGCGAACTGGCCCGCCGGCCGGCCGGCAAGCGCAACGTTTTCATCTTCGTGCATGGCTACAACACCATGTTCTCCGAGGCGCTCTATCGCCTTGCGCAGATGGCGACGGATTCCGATGCGCCGGCCGTGCCGGTCCTCTTCACCTGGGCCTCGCGGGCGACCACCGAGGGCTATGTCTACGACAACAACAGTGCCACCGCCGCCCGCGACCAGCTGGAGGAGACCATCCGCCTCGCCTTCAGCAGCGGCGCGGATCAGGTGAGCATCCTCGCCCATTCCATGGGCAACTGGCTGACGGTGGAGGCCCTGCGGCAGATCCGAATCTCCGGCAAGACGCTGCCGGCGAACAAGATCGGCAACATCATCCTCGCCGCGCCCGACATCGACGTGGACGTGTTCAAGACCCAGCTGCGCCGCTTCGGCAAGCCGCCGAAGCCGTTCGTCGTGGTCATCTCGCGGGATGACAAGGCGCTCGGCTTCTCCGACTTCCTCGCCGGCAAGAAGCCGCGGCTTGGCGAATATGCCAATGACACCGAGCTGGTGGAGCTGGGCGCCGTCGTGGTGGACATGACCGACGTGAAGGCCCTCGACAGCTTCAACCACGGCAAGTTCGCGCAACTCGCGGAAATGGCGCCGCAGCTTCAGGGCACCATTGCCCGCGCCGGCGGAACGGCCACCTCCAACACCGTGCAGCTGCAGGGCGTGCGCATCACCGGCCTCGATCAGGCCCGTGCCGCCCAGCCGTCCGGCCCCGTCTTGCCGTCCGCCACCACCTCGGCCCCCGCGCAATAGGACTCGGCATTCGCAGGCGACCTATGCCCGGCCGGCGCTTCCCTCGCGGGCGCGTTCGGTCTAAAGGCGTCGCCCCATGGCCTATTCAGTCAAGGAAATGTTCCTCACCCTTCAGGGGGAGGGGGCGCAGGCGGGGCGTGCTGCCGTCTTCTGCCGGTTCGCGGGGTGCAACCTGTGGTCCGGACGGGAGGAGGATCGCGCCGCCGCCCAATGCCGTTTCTGCGACACCGATTTCGTCGGCATGGATGGCGAGGGCGGCGGCCGCTTCACCGATGCCACCGCCTTGGCCGAGGCCATCGCCGCCGTATGGGGAGAGGCCGGCACCGCGCGCCGCTTTGTCGTCTTCACCGGTGGCGAGCCCTTGCTTCAGCTTGATCCGGCGGCCATCGCGGCGGTGCATGCGCGCGGCTTCGAGATTGCGGTGGAGACCAACGGAACGGTTGCCGCTCCGGACGGGCTCGACTGGATCTGCGTCAGCCCCAAGGCCGGCACCGAGCTGAAGCAGCGCGCCGGCCAGGAGCTGAAGCTCGTCTTCCCGCAGGCCGGCCTCGACCCCGCCAGCGTCGCGGGCCTCGCCTTCACCCATTTCTTCCTGCAGCCCATGGACGGGCCGGATCGCCGCGCGAACACCGAGGCGGCGGTGGCCTATTGCCTCGCCAACCCGCGCTGGCGCCTGTCCGTCCAGACCCACAAGATGATCGGAATTCCATGACCACCCGTGACACCCCGGCGGCGCTGCCCGGCCGCGTGCGGATCACCCAGGGCTTCACGTTCGAGGCCGCGCATTTCCTGCCCAACGTGCCGGAAACCCACCGCTGCCGGCGCATGCACGGCCATTCCTATCGCGTGGACCTCGCGCTGGAGGGCCCGGTGGACCCCGTCACCGGCTTCGTGGTGGACTTCTTCGACGTCGAGAACGCCTTCGGCCCGCTGCTGAAGCAGCTGGACCATTATTGCCTCAACGACATCGCCGGGCTGGAAAACCCCACCGCCGAGATCATCGCGGCGTGGATCTGGACGCGCATGAAGCCGCTCCTGCCCACGCTCGCCTCGGTGCGGGTCTATGAGACGCCCATGTCCTATGCGGAATACAGCGAGGGCTGAGCGGGCCTCAGGCCGCTGCATCCCCTGCCTGCGCCTTCTTCACGAAGGTGGCGAAGGCGGCGAGCTGCTTCTTCACGAAGTCCAGCGTGCCCGGATCGGTGACGATGCCGTCGGCGATCTTGGTGTGGGCCTGGGCGACCATCACCTCCGGCACGTTCATGACGTGGGCGTTGAGCGCCACCAGCACCTGCCGCAGGTGATATTGGGAGCGCCCACCCCCCATGGTGCTGGGCGAGGCGGACATGATGAGGGTGGGCTTGCCGGAGAGCGGCTGCGGCTTCAGGCGCGAGAGCCAGTCGATCGCGTTCTTGAGGCCGCCCGGAACCGAGTAGTTGTATTCCGGTGTTACGATGACGAGCGCATCCGCCGCCGCGACCTTGGCGCCCATGGCCGTCACCGGGGCCGGGAAGCCTTCCGCCTCGATGTCCCCATCATAGATGGGGAATTCGGCGATGGAGGGCAGGATTTCCAGCGTCGTCCCCTCCGGTGCGATGCCCGCCAGCGCGCGGGCCAGCGCGGCATTGAGGGATCCCTTGCGAACGCTGCCGACCAGCACGACCCAGTTCATCGCCATTCTCCGTCAGGCTCCTTCTGCGCGAGCCTAACCGTATTAATGGCGCAGAACCGAAACGGTTGCGTGAGCTTGGCAGAAAATCAGCCGATGCGGACCATGTGGTTGTCGTATCGCGGCCCGCCGGTGCGCCGCGCGGTGATGGCGACGCCCTCGGGCGCGGCCTTGACCACGATCACTTCCCCATAACCCGAGGCGGCGACGAACGTGCCCGCCTCCGCTCCCGCCGCAAGGCCACAGCCATCGGTGAGGGGCACGGCGCCGATATAGCGTCCGTCCGCCTGCCAGACGGCGACCTGGTTGCCGCGCGGGGTGGCGCAGGCGACGAAGCGGCCGGAGGGATCATAGGCCACCGACCCCACATAACCGCGCAGCGCCCGCCAGGCGTCGTCCGGCGCATCGAAGGGGGTGAGCGCGCCATCGGCGGCGATGCGGAAGAGGAGGGGGCGGGCCTCGCCGTCCTTCAAGAGGTCCTGCGCTGCCACCACCGTGCCGCCATGGCCGTCGCGGGCGAGGTGGCGGAGCGACAGGCTGGCGAGGTCCGGAGAAAGCCGCCCCTCGCCGCGCACGGCGCCGGTGGCGGGGTCCACGAGGGTGATGCCGGAGCCCGTCACCTCGGCGTCGCGCGCCTCCGGCGTGTTGGGCTCAATGCCGCCATTGGCGATGACCAGGGCGGCGCCCGAGCGCATCAGATCGTGCGGGCCATCGCCGCCGCTCCCCCATTCGTCACGGATGGCGAAGCCGCCGTCCACCGCCCGCACGGCCACGACGCCCCGGCCCATGACGCGCACGCCATCGGCGGGGCGTTCGATCTCGTTGGTCAGGAACAGCCGGCCGTCCGCGGTGAAGCGGCCATGGCCGGAGAAGACGCGGCCCTCTCCCGGTCCAAAGCTTGCAACCACGCCGCCCTTACGCCGGTCGAACACCAAAGCGATCCGCCCCGGCCGCCGCCCCACCGCCACCGCGAGCGGCCCCACGGGGCTCGCCTCGATGCCGTGCAGGCGGGCCTCGGAGGGGGCCTCCGGTGTGGCCGCGAAGCTGGTGTCGATTCCGACGGCGGCAAACCCTTCGCCCACGCCCGCCGTCGCCAGCCAGCCCTCATCCAGCTCGGCGGCGCGCAGGCCGCCCGGCAAGGCGGCGGCGGCGAGGAGCGCGGCGCCGCCAAGGAGTAGGCCGCGCCGGCCGATGAGCGGAGCGTGGTCGAGGCGCGCGCGCATGTCAGTCGCCATCGCCTCAGTCGCCATCGAGGGCGTTGAAGCCCAGCGAGATGCCGAAATAGGAGGCGATGGGTTTGTAGACAGCGAGTTGTGCCGCCTTGAAGGTCTTGATGGTGGCCTGAATGCCCTGAGCGCCCGACGCGGTGGAGGCCGCCGCGCCGATGTCGGCGGGTAGCTTGTCGGCGGCGGCATCGGCGGCGGTGGCGGCCTTGGTGACCACATATTGCGGCCGGCTCGGCATCTGCGCCCCCACGGCGACGAGGAGCGCGTCGGCGCTGCGGATCATGTTGGCGGCGACGCGGCCGGAGCGGCCGGAGCGCCAGCTGTCGGCGACCATCGGCTTGGCATCGGCGGGGCTGGCGCCGAGCACGGGCAGCAGCTTGGTGTCGGTCACGCGCTGGTAAGCGCCGGAGAGGTCGGTGAGGATCATGCCGGGCAGGGCGCCCACATCCGGGAACAGGGCCGGATCGCCCTTGCCGGAGACGATGGCGCCGAGCACGCCGGAGGACTTGTCGCCCCAGGAGGTGCGGATTTCCCCCGTGATGGTGGCGAGGTTGTTGGCGATGGCGGTGCCGAGTGCGCAGCGCCGCGCGGCCTCGGGGCCGGCGACCAGCGCCTCGGCCGCGCCCTCCTCATAGAGCAGCCGCTCCAGCGCCGGCAGGCCCTGCACCGCCGCGCTCGACTGGGCAAAGCGCTCGGGCGCGAGGCGGGTAGGATCGCTGTCGGCGATGATCTCGGACAGCCCACGGCTGATGCCGTTGCGCCGGTCCGGGAAGAAGGAGATGCGGTCGGCCCGGAGCGATAGGGTGATGGGGCCGAAGGTGACGAACTCCACCGCGTTCCACGCATCCGCGGCCTTGCCGTAGGCCTCCTTGAGCGGCGCGACGCCGGCAGCCGAGGGGGCGGGGCAGAAGGTGGCCCAGGCCTTCGCTTGCGCGGTGGTGGCGGCGGCCAGCGCGTCGTAGCGCGGCAGCAGCCAGCCCTCGATGAGCGGCACGGGATCGAGCTTCGGATCAGCCGCGGCGGCGGGGCCTGTCCCAAAGGCGAGCGCGGCGGCGAGGGCCGCGCCGGCAAGGCGGAAGGAAGAACGGCGCGTGGCTTCGATCATGACGTCGATCCGCAATATCAGGTCCACACCGGCAGGAGCCGGCCAAAATCACAAGGAAGAAACGTACCGCACCAGCGCCGCCCTGTCCTTGGGCGGGAGCGCGCCGAAGCGCCGCTGCGCCGTCGCCGCCTCGCCGCCATGCCAGGCAATCGCCTCCTCCACCGTGCGTGCGCGGCCATCGTGCAGCAGGCCGGTGTTCGCCGCGAGCGCATCGGAGAGGCCGGCAAGCGGCGCGGTGCGCCATTGCGAGGCGCCGACGCCCGGCTCCGGCATGGTATCGCCGAGGTCCGGCCCCATCTCGTGCAGCAGCAAATCGGTATACATGCGCGCCGCTCCGCCGCCCGCGGTGGGCAGAGACGGCCGGTGGCATTGCGCGCAGCCGGTGGAGGTAAACAGCGCCGCTCCGCGCTTGGCCTCGGCCTTGGGCAGGTCTTCCGGCTCGGGCTGGGGCAGGGAGGCCACATAGGCGACCACCCGGTCGAGGACCGCCGAGCCGATTTCCAGTTCGTCGTCCGCATCCCCGGAGGTGGCGTTGGCATTGCCGTGGAGGGCCTGCCGGCAGGCGGTCTGGGTGGGGGTGCAATCGCCCCACGGCTCGGGATGGAAGCGGTTGGAGAGGCCGAGATCGAGGAAGAAGGCTTCCGCCGACTGCCGCGCCAGATCGGGCTGCGACGCCTTCCAGCCGAAGCGGCCGATGGCGGTGCTGCCATCGGCGAGGGTGATGCGCCGCGCCATGCCATTCACGCCGTCGGTGCCCTTCGCCTGCTCCCGCTCCACCGCGAGGATGGCGGCATCGGGCACGGCGGACAGCGCGCCGCGGCCCTTGAGGTCCGGCCCCACGCGCAGGGATAGGCCGCTCGCGGGATCGAGCGGGCCATAGCCCAGCGCCTCCGGGTGCGGCTTGCGGGCGATGCGCCCGTCCGGCAGCGGCGTGTCGGTGACGCCGATCATGCCCTCGCCCGGAATGCCGGGGACCGCATCGATCTGGAAGCGCCGGCCATAGACGGGATCGCCGGTGCCGTCCGGCCGTCCGATCATCAGCACGAAGCCGCGCTCCGCCGTGCCGTTCTCCAGACGCGCCGGGGCGCGGCGGTCGGCGGGATGGCAGGTGGCGCAGGATCTGGCATCGAACAGCGGGCCGAGGCCGTCATCGCCCCGGGTGGAGGCGGGGGCGGGCACCCAGGGGCGCTTGAACAGTGCCTTGCCGATGGCGAGGTCCAGCTTGTCCAGGGTTTCGGCGGCGGCGGGCGCCGCGGAGAGGGCGGCGAGCAGCGCGAGGAGAAGACGCACGCGCACGCTCACACCACCCTGATCCAGCCCATGAGGCCGGAATCCATGTGCTCCAGGATGTGGCAGTGGAACACCCAGTCGCCGCTGGCGGCGCGGAAGGCGATCTCCACCGTCTCGTTGGGCTCGGTCATGACCGTATCGGCGAGATAGGGCGGGATGTCCTTCTTCTTGGAGGAGGACAGCACGCGGAACACATGCCCGTGCAGGTGCATGGGGTGGACGTGCTTGGTGACGTTGGTGATGGAGACGACGTAGCTCGCCCCGTCCTTCAGCGTCGCCAGCGGCGGCGGCAGGCGCAGGTCCGCGCCGGCGCCCCAGGAATTGCGGTTGATGGCCCAGAAGGTCTTGCTGCCGACGCAGGCGGAGGCGATGAGGGCCTTGGCCAGCGGATCCTCAGGCGGCAGAGGGTCGCCGCTCACGATGGGGCCGGCGGCGGTCTGCACGAGATAGTCGATGCGGCTTGCGCGCTTCAGGTCCGGCAGCGGCACCCTGGCGGGGGGCAGCGCCTTGGGGCGGAAGGCGGTCTTCTTGCGGCCCGGCTTGTTCCCAGGAGCGTCGACGCCGACCAGCGTGGTAAGCAGATAGGGCTCTGCGGTGCGGTAATCGTAGACCTTCACCTCTTCGCCGGGGCCGGGCATGCGCACATGCACGTCGATCCGCATGGCCGGACCCATGCGCCAGATCTCGTTCGGCAGCTTGGAGAGCGGCAGCGGTGTCAGGGCCTGCCCGTCGATGGCGATGATAGCCGCGTCTTCCGTCTCGCAGCCGAAATCGATGGTGCGGGTGGAATCGGCGACGATCACCCGCAGCCGCACGTCGCCATAGGCCGGCGCCTCGACGCGGGGCGGCACGATGGAGCCGTTGGTGGCGCGCACCGTGCCGAAGGTGCCGGCGGTGGAGGCGCCCTCATCGGTGAACATCTCCAGCCAGCGGCCGTCCTTCTCGTCGAGCCGCCAGTCCTTCACCACGATGAAGTGCTCGGCGTCGAAGCCCAGCTTCGCCTCGGCGGGATCATCCACCACGAGCAGGCCGACGAGGCCACGGCCCACCTGGCCCGTCTCGTCGCAATGGGGATGGAAGAAATAGAAGCCCGGATCGGGCAAGGGCACGTTGTAGGTGAAGGTGCTGCCCGCCGGGATCGGCGCCTGGGTGAGGGGCGAGACGCCATCCGAGAGATAGGGCACGCGCACGCCGTGCCAGTGGACGGTGGTGAGATCCGGCAGGCGGTTCTCGAAATCCACCATCAGCCGCGTGCCCACCGGCGCGCGCAGGGTGAGGAAGGGCGTGCCATTATAGGCGCAGAAGCCCTTCGTCACCGGCTTGCCCGGCCCGAGCAGCGGCATTTCCATTTCCGCCGCCGAGAGGGCGAGCCGGCGCACCGGCGCGCTCTTGGGCAGGGTGTCCACGGAGGCCGGCACGCGGCCGAGGGCGGAGGGGGCGAACCCCACCGCCCCCGCAGCCGCTGCGCCGGCCAGCAGCGCCCGACGCGAGATCATCGCGTCCGTCCCATCGTCATGGTCTCACTTCTTCTTCACGGTCTTCGGGTCGTCGAGGCTCTTGGAGCCTTCCATCTTGATCTGGAGCTTGAGGGCCGCGACGCCGCGCTCGATGGCGTGGGCCTGGGCCACGAGGGCGTCCACGCCGTCCTGGATCAGCTTGGCGCCCTTGGTGTTCCCCTCTTCCAGCATCTTGTCGTAGGTGATCTCGCCGGAATCCGCCACGTCCTTCAGGGCCTTCAGGGCGGCCAGCGCGGCGTCGGACTTGGCGTCGATCTCGTCGGCGATCTTCGGGTCGACGGCGCGGATGAGGTCGGCGACCGAGGGGCCGGTGATCTTGGAGCCGTCCGGCTTCACGAAGGTGCCGTAATAGACGTCGCGGATGCCCACTTCGTCGTAATAGTGCGCGTTCTGGGTGTTGTTGGAGAAGCAGTCGTGCGCCTCCTCCGGATCATGGAGGATGAGGCCGAGCTTCATGCGCTCGCCGGCAAGCTCGCCGTAGGAGAGGGAGCCGAGGCCGGTGAAGATGGTGGCAAGGCCGGCCTTGTCGTTCTTCTTGATGAGCGCGGCGCGGGCCTTGCCCTTGGCGCCCCACAGGCCGGTCATCTCGTCGAGATCGGCCACCAGCGTCTGGGTAGCGACCTTGAGATATTCGCCGCGGCGGTCGCAATTGCCGTTGGTGCAGTTCTTCAGGTCATAGTCGGTGTAGGGGCGCTGGCCCTGGCTGGGCGTCGCATTGTGGAGGTTCTGGCCCCACAGCAGGAATTCGATGGCGTGCCAGCCGGAGCCCACGTTCGCCTCGACGCCGCCGGCCGAATTCAGCTCGTGCAGCAGCTTGGGGGTGATCTTGGTGACGTCCACCGTCTTCTTGCCGATGCGGATGGACTTCGAGGCGATCACGTTGGCGGTGTAGAGCGGGTTCTCGTCCGACTTCTCGCCGTAGCTCTTCTTGTCCACGTAATCGATGAGGCCTTCGTCGAGCGGCCAGGCGTTCACATTGCCTTCCCACTCGTCGACGATCTTGTTGCCGAAGCGGAAGGCCTCGGTCTGCTGGTAATAGACGCGGGCCGCCTTCCAGGCATCGCGCGCCTTGCCGAGGCTGTCGGCGCTGGGGGCGGCGAGGAAGGCGTCGATGGCCTTCTGCATGTCCTTGGCCGTGGCGGCGGACGTGCCGTACATCACCTCGGCGAGGTCGGCATAGTGGACGATCACATCACGCGGCTTCGGCGCGTCCGCGAGCACGGGGCTCGCGAAGGCTGCGACTGACGCGATGACTGCGCCGAGAAAATGCGCGCGCATCGACCTTCTCTCCTCGAAATTCGCAAATGGAAGCCGGCGCCCGACAGCCGGGGCCGGGACAACCGGAACCGGGGCCTTTGCCCCGTCGCCGCGGAGAGTATGAGGCGGGCTGGTGGCGGGCAAGCGCTTGGGAAAATAATGGAATTGTTCCATGTCCAGACTGCGGGGCCTCGACTTGTCGCCCCCAAGTCAAAGCGACGCACTCCTTAGTAGAAGACGTAACGTCACTTGTATCCGCGGCGCCCCGGGTCTTTTCGTCGCGCGTGGCTGCAAACGCTGAACGTGCGCCGTTTTCGGCCGAGCGCGGGCGCCCTTCAACTATAGTCTGATCGGCTTGGATACGGGCCCTCAGCTTTTCATTTGAACAATTCCAAACCTCTGCCGTTGCGGTGACAGGGCCGGCCCGCGGGTGATAGGGTTTCGTCATATTCAATTGGTTTTCGTCCCTTCGGCGATCATCACGCCACGGGGCGATGGCCCTGAGGGCAGTGTTTGTGCCCGCTCGTGCGTGCCGGCAGCGGCCGTCGGGGACAAGAAGGACAGGTCGCGATGATTGCCGCGCTTCTGATCGTGTTCCGTGAAGTCCTCGAGGCCGGCATCGTCACCGGCGTGGTGCTCGCCGCCTCCGAGGGCATCCGCCATCGCGGCCTGTGGATCAGCCTCGGCATTCTCGGCGGCATCGCCGGCTCGGCCGTCCTCGCGCTCTTCGCCGACACCATCGCCTCCACCTTCGACGGCTCCGGGCAGGACATCCTGAATGCCGCCATCCTTTCCGTGGCCGTGGTCATGCTGGTGTGGACGGTCGTCTGGATGGCGAGCCACGGCAAGCACATGGTCATGGAGATGCGGGAGGTCGGCCGCGACGTGAAGGAAGGCCGCAAGCCGCTCGCCGCGCTCGCCATCGTCGTCGGCATGGCCGTGCTGCGCGAGGGCGTGGAGATCGTGCTCTTCCTCTATGGCATCGCCAGCACCGGCGCGGATACGCCCGCCCAGGTGGCCCTCGGCGGCCTTGCGGGCCTTGCCGGCGGCGCCGCCCTGTCGCTGCTGCTGTATCGCGGTCTCGTGGCCATCCCGCTCAAGCATCTGTTCAAGGTCACGTCCGTCCTCATCACGCTGCTGGCTGCCGGCCTTGCGGCGCAGGTGGTGGGCATCCTGCAGGATGCCGGCTTCATCCAGTCGCTGGCCGACCCGGTGTGGAATTCCAGCTGGCTGCTGGCGGATGATAGTGCGCTGGGCCGTGTGCTGCGCACGTTGATCGGCTACCGCGCCGAGCCCACGGGCATGCAGGTGATCGCCTATGTGGCGACGGTGGTGGTCATCCTCGGCCTCTCCGCCATCGTCAACGGACGGCTTTCCGCCGCCCCGCGCCGTCAGGGCGCCGGTCACTCGGCCGGCGGCCACGTTTCCCGCGCCTGATCTTCCGGGCGCCTCCATTCCGCTGGGGCGTTTCCGCGGCCTGCGGCTTCCGGTATGCTGACGCGCGATGTTCCGGGCTCTGGGACACGCGGCGCAGGAGGCGCGCCGGGCGGCATCCGAGGAGAAGCACCATGGGCGGCGGAACGGGCGGCAGTGGCCGCAGCAAGGAAAGCCGCGGCAAGGAAGGGCAGGGCCGGGACGCAACCCGCCTGTTCCTGCGCGTGGACTTCGCCGACGGCCGGCGCCTCGGACCGGGCAAGATCAAGCTCTTGGAAGCGATCCGCGAACACCGCTCCATCCTCGCCGCCGCCAAGGCCATCGGCATGAGCTATCGCCGCGCCTGGCTGCTGGTGGACGAGCTGGACCGCATGTTCGAGCAGCGCGTGATCGTCACCTTCCCCGGCCGACGCGGCGCGGGCACCGAGGTAACGGCCTTCGGCGAGCGGGTGATCGCGCTCTATCGCGCCATGGAGCGGCAGGCGGCCAAGGCCACCAGCGGGGCACTGGACGAGCTTACGTCTGCCCTTTCGGCGGACTACCACCCGAAATCACACGCAGAGCCGGGGGATCCTGAGGCGGATGCGCCGCTGGCCGGGCCGGTCGCGAAGCAGGCGGGCTGACGAATTCCGCGCCGGGCGAGTGGAAGCCCGCCGGGCGGCTGTCCACAGTCACCGCCTTGATCATCGCCCATACCTGCATGCCGGGTTCGAGGCCGAGGCGCAGCACGCTTTCCTGCGTCACCAGCGAGCTGAGGCGCCCGGCGGAGAGGGCAAGCTCCACCTCCGAGAACGGGCCTTCCGCTCGGGTGATGGCGGAGATGGTGCCGGAAATGCGGTTCGTCACAGACACGTCCATGGGCCGCGACAGGGACAGTGACACGTCGCGCGAGCGGATGCGCGCCCGCGCCGGCGCGCCCACCGGGCGGCCCACGAGCGGCACGCGCAATTCGCCGTCCGCAAACGAAACGGTGGAGAGGCCAAGGTCGGGATCGTGCGCCGTGACCGTGCAATCGAGGATGGTGCCGATGTCGAAGCGGCCGATCACCGGCAGCAGCTCGGGCCGCGACAGCACGTCGGACAGCGGCCCGCAGGCGATGACCTTGCCGTCCGAAAGCGCCGCCACCGCATCCGCGAGGCGCAGCACCTCCTCGATGGAGTGGCTGACATAGAGGATGGGCAGGTTCAGCTCATCCCGCAGCCGTTCCAGATAAGGCAGGATCTCGCCCTTGCGCATCTCGTCCAGGGAGGCGAGGGGCTCGTCCATCAGCAGCAGGCGCGGCTGGGAGAGCAGCGCCCGGCCGATGGCGATGCGCTGCTTCTCGCCGCCGGACAGGGTGTGCGGCCGGCGCTTCAGCAGGTGGCCGACGCCCAGCATCTCCACCACGGCATCGAACTGGATGGTACGCGGCCGCCTGGTGCGGCGCTCGCCGTAGCGCAGGTTGTTCTCGATGGTCATGTGCGGGAACAGCCGCGCGTCCTGGAACACGTAGCCGACCGCGCGCTGCTCCATGGGCAGATTGATGCCCGCCTGCCGGTCGTAGAACACCGTGTCGCCGACGCGGATGTGCCCGCTGTCCGGCGTCAGCGAGCCGGCGACCAGCTGGATCACCGTGGTCTTGCCGCAGCCGGAGCGGCCGAACAGGGCCGTCACGCCCGTCTCGGGCGCCCGGAGATTCGCCTTCAGGTGAAAACCGGTGGACCGGGCGAGGGAAACGTCGATCTCGATCATATCTGGCCCAGAGCCACGCGGATGCGCTTGTCCGCCATTTCCGCCAGCATGAGGGAGCCAAGGGCGAGCACCACCGAGACCACGGTCAGGCGCAGCGCCATGGCGTCGCCGTCGGGCATGTGGGTGGCGCTGTAGATGGCGAGCGGGATGGTCCGCGTCTGGCCTTCGACGTTCGAGACGAAGGTGATGGTGGCGCCGAACTCGCCCAGCGCCGAGGCGAGCGAGATGAGGCAGCCGGAGAGCACCCCGGGCATCATCAGCGGCAGGGTCACGGAGAAGAAGGCGTCGAGCTTGCTGGCGCCCAGCGTGCGCGCCGCCGTCTCGATGCCCTTGTCGATGCCGCCGATGGCGAGGCGGATGGCGTTGACCGTGAGCGGGAAGCTCACCACCGCCGCCGCCACCGTGGCGCCGGCAGTGGAGAAGATCAGCGAGATGCCGAACCACTCGTGGAGATACTGGCCGAGATAGCCCCGGTTGCCGAGGACGATGAGCAGCAGATAGCCCACCACCACCTTGGGCAGAACGAGGGGCAGGTGGACGATGCCGTCGAAGATGCCCTTGCCGGGGAATTCGAACCGGGCGAGCACCCAGCCAATGAGAATGGCCGGCGGCAGGCTCCACAGGGTGGCCCAAAAAGCCACCTGGAGGCTCAGCCGCACGGCCGTCCATTCTTCGGGAGTGAGCAACATCTCGAACAAATCCGCCTGCGAAAAGGCCTCGCCTCGCTCCTGATCAGGCTCGGTCTTTTGCCCCCAATTAGCAATTCCCGTTCGGCTCCCCGCGCCCCGGTGACGGGCGGCTCAGTTCACCGAGAAGCCGTACTTCTTGAAGATGGCCTTGGCCTCGGGGCTCTGGACGAAGGCGAAGAAGGCCTTGGCGGCGGGGGTGTCCTGGCCCTTCACGAGGGCGAAGGGGTAATCCACCGGCGGGTAGCTGTCGGCCGGGAAGGTCGCGACCACTTTCACATTCTTGGCGATGGCGGCATCGGTGGCATAGACGACGCCGTAAGGCACCTCGCCCCGCTCCACCAGCGCCAGCGCCGCGCGGACGCTCTCGGCGCCGACGATGCGGGGGGCGATCTTGTCCCACAGGCCGAGATTGGTGAAGGCCTGCTTCGTGTAGACGCCGACGGGCACGCTGTCGGTGAGGCCGGTGGCGATGCGGCCGTTGGGGCCGAGCAGGGCGTCCACGTCGAGGCTCTTGGAGATGGTCACGGGCTTTGCCTTGTCGGCGGGGGCGACCAGAACCAGCTCGTTGCCGAGCAGCTTCACGCGGGTGGCGGGCAGGGTCAGGCCCTTGCCGTCGGTATAGTCCATCCACTTCAGGTCGGCGGAGGCGAAGATGTTGGCGGGCGCGCCGGCCTCCATCTGCTTGGCTAGCGCCGAGGAGGCGGCAAAGGAGAACTTGATGCTGTCCTTATTCCCCTTGGCCTCATAGGCCTTGGCGATGTCCTGCAATGCGTTGGTGAGGCTCGCGGCGGCGAATACGGTCACGGTCTCCTGCGCGGCCGCGGGGAGCGGCGCGGCGGCAAACGCCGAGAAGACGAGACCGAGGATCAGGCGACGGGAGGCAATAAATCCGGACATGGCAATGGCACCTCGGCAATGGGCCTGTGATATGTCCATCGATATACAGGATGCCCCAGCGAGACAATAGGCTTGCCCCTTCCGGAAGGGCAGCGTCGCGATAGCGTGGCTTCAGGATACCGCCAAAGCTCTGGCGTGCGGCGATCTTTGCTGCGGTGCGGCATGAAGCCGCGGAAAGGCCTTGAAGGCCGTCAGAACCCCATCAGCTTGAGCGCGGCCGCACCGGGCGCGAGCATGGCGAAGGCCCATAGGCCGGCGCTCGCGACGTTGGCCACCTGGAAGTGGGTCTGGCGCATGGCGAGCACGCCGGCGATCAGCGGCACCACGGCGCGCAGCGGGCCGAAGAAGCGGCCGATGGCGACGCCCCACACGCCGAAGCGCTGGAAGAAGTCCTCGGCGCGGGCCACGAGGTCCGGCCGGCGCGACAGCGGCCAGAAGTTCTTCGCGCGCTCCTTGTAGTGGAAGCCGAGCCAGTAGGAGATGGCATCGCCCAGCGCGGCACCGGCGGCGGCGGCGAGCCAGATCGGAAAGAAATGCAGCCCGGCCGCCTCGATCAGCGCGCCGATGGCGAGCAGGAGCACGGTGGCAGGAATGAAGAAGGAGATCAGCGCCAGCGATTCCCCGAAGGCGAGCCCGAACACCACGGCCGGCGCGAGATAGTGGTGCTGCTCGACGAAGGCTGTGGTCGCGGCGACGATGGCGGACAGATCGAACATGTCTTCTCCTGCCGCAAGGATTTGTGTCGCGGCCCCCGGGGCGCAAAGCCCGGCCGCATGATACTTCCGCGGCGACTGCTGCTTCCTTACCTTGTGGACGCACATTCGGGCAAAATGGCGCCGCGCGGTGCATCCGGACGGCGACAAAGCACGGCCTGCCCAACCATTCGCCTTGAAATCGTCACGCGTCTCGTCCATATGCGGTCCATCGCGCAGATGGAGGCAGTTGCTTTCCTCCCCTTGGCGCGCTCGGGCCGCGTAGCGGAGACCGCTGGAGCTTCGATCTGGACGACGCCGTGACTGGGCGTTTCGTCGGAGAGGCATCGCAAGCGGCTTTGCCCGATATCATCTTTTGCCCTGGACACCCCTGGCCACGCGGGATGTCGAAATCCCGCGAGCCGCGCCGCGCCCAAAAGGCTGCGCCGGTGCCGCTCGCATATGAAAGTCAGAGCTTGACCTCTTTTTCGAGCCTCGGCCTTGCCGAGCCCATCGTTCGCGCCCTCACCGAAGCGAATCACGTCACTCCCACCCCCATTCAGGCTGAAGCCATCCCGCAGGTCCTCGCCGGCCGCGACCTCATCGGCATCGCCCAGACCGGCACCGGCAAGACCGCTGCCTTCGCCCTCCCCATCCTCGATCGCCTCGTGCGCCATCCCCGCCGTCCGGACCCCAAGTCCGTCCGCGCTTTGGTGCTGTCGCCCACCCGCGAATTGTCCGGCCAGATCGTGGACAATTTCGAGAAGTTCGGTCGCCATGCCCGCATCTCGGTGACGCTCGCCATTGGCGGCGTGCCGATGGGCCGGCAGATCCGGGCGCTTGCCCGCGGCGTCGACGTGCTCGTCGCCACCCCCGGCCGGCTCATGGACCTCGTGGAAAACCACGCGGTGAAGCTGGACCAGGTCGAGGTCCTCGTCCTGGACGAGGCCGACCAGATGCTGGACATGGGCTTCGTCCACGCCATCCGCGCCATCGTGCGCCGGCTGCCGCACAAGCGGCACTCGCTGTTCTTCTCCGCCACCATGCCGCCGGCCATCGCCGAGCTGGCGGGCGGCATGCTGCATGATCCGGTGCGCGTCGCCGTCACCCCGGTGGCCAAGACCGCCGACCGGGTGGAGCAGCGCGTCATCCACGTGGACAAGCCCAACAAGGGCCAGCTCCTCGCCGAGGTGCTCTCCACCGAGGAGATCGACCGCGCCCTCGTCTTCGCCCGCACCAAGCACGGCGCGGACAAGGTGGTGCGCGTGCTCGCCAAGTGCGGCATTGCCGCCGAGGCGATCCACGGCAACAAGTCGCAGAACCAGCGCGACCGCGTGCTCCTCGCCTTCCGCGAAGGCAAGATCCGCACCCTGATCGCCACCGACATCGCCGCCCGCGGCATCGATGTGACCGGCGTCAGCCACGTCATCAATTACGACCTGCCCAACGTGCCCGAGAGCTACGTGCACCGCATCGGCCGCACCGCGCGCGCCGGCCGCGAGGGCATCGCCATCTCCTTCTGCGATCACGAGGAGAGGGCGTATCTCAAGTCCATCGAGCGGCTCATCAAGCTGCAGATCCCGGCCACCGACCGTCGCGGCGCAGGCATGCGCTTCGCCATCCCGGATGCGCCGCCGATCGAACTCGAGGAGCGTGACGAGACCGCCGAGCGCAACGATTTCATCGGTGGTCGCGGCGGCCGTCCCGGCCAGCGTGGCCCGCAGCGTTCGCGTGGCCCGCGTCCCGAAGGCCGTGAAGGCGGGCGTGGCCAGGGCCAGCGCGCCGAAGGCCGCGAGCAGCGTGAGCCGCGTGGTGAGCGTCCCGCCGGCGAGGGCCGTCCGGCCCGTGCCGCCCAGCCGCGTCCCGAGCGGGCTCCTGAGGGTCATCGCAACGCCCAGGGTGCCGGCAACGGCGCTGGCCGTCGTGACGGCCAGAATCGTAGCGGCGAAGGTCGTGGCGCGCGTCCCCAGGGCGAAGGCCGTGGCGGTGAGCGCGGTGGCGAGCGTGGCGCCCGTCCCGGCAACGATCTCGGCGGCCTCGGCTTCATGAAGGCCGTGTCCAACCGGAGCGAGCGTCCCGCGGGCCGCCCGGCCGGTGCCAAGCGGCCTGTGAATTGAGCCTCCGCTCGCGCGTCACACTGCGTTGAACAGGTCACGCCGGGCCTTTTTCCCGGGCCGGCGTGACCCACCTATGGGAAATCGGGCGATTTTGTGAGATAAGCCCGCCAAATTCGTCCCGCGCAGCGGGACCGCTGGAGACGACTATATGGCGAAGGAAGAACTGCTGGAGTTCGAGGGGACTGTGACCGAAGTGCTCCCGGACGGCAATTTCCGGGTGCGTCTCGACAACGACCACCAGATTCTGGCCTATGCGGCCGGCAAGATGAAGAAGAACCGCATCCGCACCATCGAGGGTGACCGCGTGGTGGTGGAGATGTCCCCCTACGATCTCGATCGCGGCCGGATCAACTTCCGCCACAAGGCCGAGGGCAACGCCCCGCCGCCCGGCGCACGCCGCCAGCAGAATTTCCGCCGCCGCTGATCCTTCGGGATCGCGGACAGGGCGTTCGGCGCCGGCCGGGGAAATCCCCGCGCCGGCTTTTGGCGTTTGGAGATGAGTGAAGAAGCAGCGTTCGAGAAATCACGCCCGTGCCGTTTCCCTTCCGTCATCGCCCGCCTCGTGCGGGCGATCCACCAAGCCGCCGGAGGGGTGCCCGGCGGTCTGGGTGCTGAATGGCCCGCCGGTGGATCCCCCGGACGAGCCGGGGCATGACGCCGCTTTGCAGGCGGTCGCCTCAGCCCCGGGCGTCCGCCCTGATCAGGTCCGCCGCCTTCTCCGCCACCATCATCACCGCCGCCGCCGTGTTGGCGGAGACCAGCGTCGGCATCACCGAAGCGTCCACCACGCGCAGGCCGGAAAGGCCGACGACACGCAGATGCGGGTCCACCACCGCCTGCGGCCCGGTGCCCATGCTGCAGGTGCCAACCGGGTGATAGATGGTCTGCCCCGTGCGGCGGGCGAATTCCACGAAGTCGTCGTCGCTCCGGCAATCCGGCCCGGGGTTCATCTCGAAGGCGCGGTAGGGGTCCATGGCCTTCTGCCCGACGATGTCGCGCGCGATCCGCATGCCGGCGGCGAGGCAGACGCGGTCCTCCTCCACGGCGAGGAAGTTCGGCCGGATGGCCGGCGGGGTCAGCGGGTCGGCGCTCTTCGCATGGATCGAGCCCACCGAGTGGGGCCGCAACTGGGTGACGCCGATGGTCATGCCCGGCAGATGGTCCAGCGACCGGTCGGCGGCGTTGGCGTAGCTCGCGTGCATGAAGAAATACTGCACGTCCGGCCCGGCGAGCCCCGGCCGCGTCTTCACGAAACCATGGGCGAGGCCGGTGCCCAGCGTGAGGATGCCCTTACGGGTGAGGAAATACTGCGCCACCGCCTTCGCCAGCGCGATGCCGCGCGTCTGCTCGTTGAGGGTGATGGGCTCCTTCACCCGCCAGTTCATGCGGGTGGCGAAATGGTCCTGATAATTGTTGCCGACGCCGGGCAGGGCATGAACGACAGGAATGCCCGCGGCCTTCAGCACCTCCGGATGGCCGATGCCGGAGAGTTCCATCAGATGGGGTGACTGAACCGCGCCGGCGGTGAGCAGCACCTCGCCGGAGGCGATGGCGGTCTCTTCCTTCCCATCCCGCCGGAATATCACCCCCGTCACCCGCCGGCCGTCGAGCACGAGGCGCAGCGCCTGCGCGTGGGTCACCACCTTGAGGTTGGGACGCGAGAGGGCAGGGCGCAGATAGCCGTCCACCACGGTCCAGCGCCGGCCGCCGCGCTGGTTCACCTGATAATAGCCGAAGCCCTCCTGGTCCTTGCCGTTGTAGTCGGGATTGCGGCGGAAGCCGGCCTCTTCCGCCGCCGAGAGGAAGGCCTCGGAGAGCACTGGCCGCTCCGCCACGCGCACGATGCTGATGGGCCCATCCGTGCCGCGCACCGAGGGGTCCGCATCCGGCTCGTCGAAGCGCTCGAACTTCTTGAAGTAGGGCAGGACGTCGTCGTAGCCCCAGCCGGTGGCGCCGCGCTGGGCCCAGCCGTCGAAGTCCTGCTTCTGCCCGCGCACGAAGATCATGCCGTTGATGAGCGTCGAGCCGCCGAGGCCCTTGCCGCGCGGCACCACGATGGGGCGGTCGTAGGTGTTGGGCTCGGGCTCGGTGTTGAAGCGCCAGTTGAAGGCGCTGCCCGACAGGAGCTTGGAGAAGCCGGCGGGGATGGGCACCCAGAAGCCCTTGTCCGTGCCGCCCGCCTCCAGCAGCAGCACGCGCCGCCGCGGATCTTCCGAGAGCCGGGCGGCGAGGATGCACCCTGCGGTGCCGCCGCCCACAACGATGTAGTCGAAGCTGTCCATGGTCCTGAACCCGAACGGATTAGCGGGCGGCGCCGGGCAGGCCCGGCAGCGGCATGCCCTTCGCAGCCATGGTGACGGCGAGGCCCGCGATCACCTCCTCCTTGCCGGCGAAGGCGGCGCGCTCCAGCACCTTGGAGATGGTGGGCGAGGCGATCTTGCCGGTCACGCGCTGGATCGGCTGGTCCAGCCAGTCGAGATAGCGGCGCTGGATCTCGTCGGCGAGGAAGCCGCCATAGGAGGTGGAGAGGGAGCCCTGCTCCACGATGAGCACGTTGTTGGTCTTGCGGATGCTCTCACCAATGGTGTCCCAGTCGAGCCCGGCGCGGTCGAGGGACCTGAGGTCGATGATCTCGGCGTCGAGCCCCAGTTCCTCCACCGCCTCGCGGCTGCGATGGACCATGGCGGAATAGGTGAGGATGGTGAGTTCGCCGCCCGGCCGTACCACCTTCGCCTTGCCGAAGGGGATGATGTAGTCGAGGTCGCCCTCGGGGATGGCACCGGAGGTCTGGTAGAGGTCCACATGCTCGATCACGAGCACCGGGTCCTCGCAGGCCAGCGCGGCATTCATCAGGCCGATGTAATCGAACGGGGTGGAGGGCGCGACGATCCGCCAGCCGGGGGAGGTGGCGAACACGCCCGCCGGGTCCAGCGAATGCTGGGAGCCGTAGCCCGTGCCCATAGCGATCTTGGTGCGCAGCACGAGGGGCACTGGCACATCCGCCCCGAACATGTGCCGCGCCTTGCCGATCTGGTTGAACACCGGGTCGGCGGCGACCCACATGAAGTCGGGATACATGAACTCGATGATGGGCCGGTAGCGGCGGTCCATGGCGATGCCGCCGGCGAGTCCCGCGAACGCGCCTTCGGAGATGGGCGTGCCGAGGCACCGGTCCGGGAAGGCGGTGGCGAGGCCGCGCGTGGCGCCGTTGGTGCCGCCCTTCAGCTTGTGGATGTCCTCGCCCATGATGACGAAGCGCTCGTCCGTCTCGAAGCGGCGGTGGAGCACGTCGGCGATGGCGTCCACGAACTTGCGCTCGGAAAGGCCGCCACGATAGGTCGCCTCCTCCTCGGCGCGCTTGTCCGAAAGCTCGGAGAGATCGCCGCGGATGCCCTCGTCCACGAAGGATACGTTGGGCCACATCTCCGGCTTCACCCGGCGCTTGTTGCCCACCGGCTCCACCAGCCGCGCGGCGGCATCCGCCATGGCGGCCTGGGCGCGCTCGGAGAGGGCGTCGAGATCATCCGCGCTGAGGATGCCGCGCGCGACCAGCACCGCGCCCGTGCGCTTGATGGGATCGCGGGCGCGCCAGTGGGCCTCCTCCTCCTTGGTGCGATAGCCGAAGGCGGAACCGGGCAGGGGGCCGTTCTGGTGGAAATATCGGTAGACGTCCGCCTCGATCACCGCCGGGCCGTGACCTGAGCGCATGATCTTCAGCGCCTCCTGCGTGGCGAGATGGACCGCCAATGGGTCCATGCCGTCCACCTTGAAGGAGGGGATGCCGAAGCCGGTGCCGCGGCCGGAGAGGCGCGTCTCGCGGGTCGCCTCCTCCACGGTGGTGGCCACCGCATAGCCGTTGTTCTCGATGAAGAAGAGCAGCGGTAGGTCCCACGCGGCGGCGAGATTCATGGTCTCCAGAACCGCGCCGATATTCACCGCGCCGTCGCCGAAATAGGAGATGGCCACGTCCCCCGTGCCCGCCCGCTTGTGGGCGAAGGCCGCGCCCGCCGCCAGCGGCACGCCGCCGCCGACGATGGCATTGGTGCCGATGGCGCCCGCCTCACCCCAGCGCAGATGCATCGAGCCGCCGCGCCCGTGGCCGAAGCCGGGCTCGAGGCCGAGGATTTCGGCGAGCGAGCGGTGGAGCAGCGCGTGGGTGTCGTCGCTCAGCGGCGCGGTGGGGTCGAGCCCGGGCGCCACATAGGCCAGTGCCTTGGCGAGGAACTGGTGATGGCCGCGATGGGAGCCGTTGACCTGATCGGTGGGGCGCAGGCCCACGATGGAGCCGGCCGCGCCGCCCTCCTGGCCGATGGAGGAATGGGCGGGGCCGTGCACGAGGCCTTCGCCGGCCAGCTCCAGCACCTTCTCCTCGAAGGCGCGGATGAGCGCCATCTGCGCCAGAAGCTCCTTGAGCAAAGCCGGGTCGGCGGCGGCCCAGTCGGCCTCCGTGGACTTCAGTTCGACCCAGGGCGCAGCAGGATGAAGGGCAATGGTCTCGGGCATCTCTTGGATCTCCGTGCCGCGGCGTCCTCCTGCGCTCGGAGTGGCGTCGGGACCGTCAATTAAAACGTTTCGTTCCAGTGCTTCCGGCACCTGCCGGAAGCTGTGTTCAGTCGCCTGCGGCACCCGCCGCAAGCCGTGTTCAGAGGTAGCCGTAGGCGGTCCAGCCGCCATCGACGGCCATGACCTGGCCGGTCACGGCGCTCGCCTGGTCGGAGGCGAGGAAGACCGCCATGCGCGCCACCTCCTCGGTCTCGATCAGCCGGCCCATGGGGGTGCGGGCGCGGAGCCTGTCGAGGTCGAGGCGGCCGCGCTGGGCGAGGTCGTCGAGGAAGGGGGTGCGCACGTAGCCGGGGGCGAGGGCATTCACCCGCACGCCCTCGCGCGCCCATTCGCAGGAGAGCGCCTTCGCCATCATGGCGACGCCGGCCTTGGAGGCGCAGTAGCCGATGCGTTCCGGCGCGGCGACGATGCCGTACATGGAGGCCATGAGCAGCAGGGAGCCGCCGCCCTGGGCGATCATCCGCCGGCCGGCTTCCTGCGCGGTGAGGAACACGCCGGTGAGGTTGATGGAGATGACGCGCTCCCACTCCTCCTCGCTCACGTCGAGGGTGGGGGCGTTCTGCGAGACGCCGGCATTGGCGAGGCAGATGTCCACCGGCCCGAACCGCGCCTCGGCGGCATCGAAGGCGGCCACGATGTCCGCCTTGCGCGTCACCGAGCCCTTGATGGCGAGGGTCTCGCCCAGCTCCTCCGCAATGGACGCGGCGGCGGGATCGAGGTCCAGCAGCACGAGGGAGGCACCCTCCGCCCGGAAGGCCCGCGCCACGGCAAGTCCGATGCCCGAGGCGCCGCCCGTGATGAGGGCGCAGCGGCCCGCCAGCGCGCCGGTCACGAGGCGGCTCCCAGGGAACGCATGCCGAGGAAGTCGGCCATCAGGTCGAGCTGGCACACCAGCATGGGCTTGCCGGGATGGGTGCGGCAGCCCTTCGCCTTGGCGGCGGCGAGGATGGCGGTTTCCTCCGGCTGCATGATGACCTCGGCGACGATCTGGTCGCTCGTCAGCCGTGACGCATCGAGGGGCAGGGCATCGCCCGCCTTCAGTCCCAGCGAGGTGGCGTTGGCGACGATGTCGTGGCCCGAGGGGTCGGCGGTGCCGATCTGAACCGGCGCGCCCGGGAAGGCATCGGCGAGGCGGGCGGCGAGGTCTTCCGCCTTGGCTCGCGTGCGGTTGGCGATGGTGAGGCGCGCGACACCGGCTTCCACGAAGGCGAACGCAATGGCATTGGCCGCGCCGCCCGCGCCCGCGAGATAGACGCTCTTGCCCTTCGGATCGATACCGGCCGCCTTGAGCCCGCCGACGAAGCCCTTGCCGTCCAGCATGTCGCCGATGAGCCGCCCGTCCTCTTCCCGGCGCACCACGTTGCAGGCGCCGATGCGGCGCGCGCTGTCGGACACCTCGTCCAGAAGGTCCACGATGGCGGTCTTGTGCGGCACCGTCACCACGAAACCGCCGAGGCTCTTCATGGCCTTGAGGCCGTCCACGAGGCGCGGCAGCTCTTGCGACGAAACGTGGAAGGGCACCATCACCCCGTCGCGGCCCTCGCGCGCCATGAGCGCGTTGAGCATCTGCGGCGTCTTCACGTGATGGATGGGGTCCGCGAGGATGCCGTAGACCTTCGTGAGGCCGGAAATCTCGCGGGAGGCAGGGGCCGTGGTCGGCGCGGTCATGGGCTTTGGTCCGGTCTCAGATGCCGAGATAGGCGGTCTTGATGTGCGGGTCGGCGAGCAGGCCCGCGCCGGTGTTCTCGATGGCGATGGTGCCGTTCTCGATCACATAGGCGCGGTCGGCGATCTTCAGCGCGTGGAACGCCTTCTGCTCCACGAGAAGAACCGTGGTGCCGCTCTTGCAGATGCGGTCGATGACATCGAACATCTGCCCGACGATGATGGGCGCGAGGCCGAGCGACGGCTCGTCCAGCATCAAGAGCTTCGGCTTCGCCATCAGCCCGCGGGCGATGGCCACCATCTGCTGCTCGCCGCCGGAGAGGGAGCCGGCGAGCTGGGAGAGGCGCTCGCGGACGCGGGGGAAGATGTCCAGCACTTCCTCGAAGCGCTCCATCATCCCGGCGCGGACGCTCGGGTGGTAGCCGCCCATCAGCACGTTGTCGCGCACGGTCATCACCGGGAAGAGCTGGCGCGCCTCCGGGACCATGATGAGGCCGGAGCCGACGATCTCGTCCGGGCTCATGCGGTCGATGCGCTTGCCGTCGAACTCGATGGAACCGGAAGTTGGCTTCACGAGGCCGGAGATGGCGCGCAGGAGCGTCGTCTTGCCGGCGCCGTTGGAGCCGATGATGGTGACGACCTCGCCCCGCCCCACGTTCAGCGAGAGGCCCTGGAGGATGACGGTCCGGCCGTAGCCGGCGGTCACGTCAGAGACCTTGAGCATGGACGAAATCCTCCCCGAGATAGGCCTCGATCACCCGGCGCTCGCGCACGACCGTCTCCGGCGCGCCCTCGGCGATCACCTTGCCGCTGTCGATGACGACGATGCGGTCCGACAGGCTCATGATGGCCTGCATGTTGTGCTCGATGGCGATGACGCTCACGCCGCTGTCGCGGATGGCGCGGACCAGTTCCACCATCTTCAGCGTGTCGGACTGGCTCTGTCCCGCCATCACCTCGTCGAGCAGCAGGATGGTCGGCTCGGTGGCGAGCGTGCGCGCCACTTCCAGCCGCTTCAGGCCGCCGATGGGCAGGGTGCCCGCCTCCACATCCTTCACGTCATAGAGGCCGACCGTGCGGGCGACGCGCAGCGCCACGGCGCGGGCGTCGTCCACCGAGCGGTGGCGCAGGAACGCGCCGATCATGATGTTTTCCAGTACGGAGAGCTTGCCGAACGGCTGGACGATCTGGAACGTGCGGCCGATGCCGAGGCGGGCGAAGGCATCCGGCGTCTTCGGCTGGTGCCATTTGCCGTCCTGTCCCAGCAGTTCCACGGTGCCGTCATTGGGCGCGAGGAAGCCGGAGAGCTGGGCGAAGACGGTGGTCTTGCCGGCGCCGTTGGGGCCGATGACGCCGAGGATCTCGCCGCGCTTCAGGGTGAGGGACACGTTGTCGGTGGCCACCAGACCGCCGAAGCGCTTCACCAGGTTGGTCGCCTTCAGCACCGGCTCGCCGAGCGTGCCGCCGACCAGCTTGGCCGCGGGCGCAACTGTTTCCGGCCGGGTCCGCCCCCCGCCGGGCAGCTTGTCGATGAGGCGGGTGACGAAGGGGCCGAAGGTGCCGACGAGGCCGCCGGGCAGGGTGAGCGTGATGATGACCAGCACGGTGCCGTAGACGAAGCCGTGCAGGCCGTTGGCCGAGGCCCCGAGCCAGCCGCGGGCGAGTTCTGCCAGCGGCACCACCAGCACCGTACCCAGGAGCGGCCCCGCCACCGTCCCGAGGCCGCCGATCAGGGCGAACATGGCGATCTCAATGGCGGTGGCGAGAGAGAACAGCGTCGCCGGCTCCAGGAACGTCATGTACATGGCGTGGAAGGTGCCGACCGTTGCCGTGAGGGCCGCCGATGCGGCGATGGCCCACAGCTTGACGCCGTTGATGTTGATGCCCGCCGCCTGGGCCGCACTGTCACGCTCGCGCACGGCGGTGAGCGCATAGCCGAGCCGCGAGTTGCGGATGGCGTAGCTCACGGCGAGCGACAGCATCAGCAGGCCGAAGGCGATGTAGAGATAGTTGATCTTCTCGCGGAAGATCATCCACGGCCAGCCGAGCTGCAGCGGCACCACGAGGCCGGCCGAGCCGCCGGTGAGGCCGTTGAAGTGGATGGCCAGCAGCCGCACCACCTCGAGGAAGGCGATGGTGGCCAGCGAGAAGAACGGCCCGCGCAGCCGGAAGCAGGGATAGCCGATGCCGATGGACACCAAAGCCGCCAGCGCAGCGCCACCGATCATGCCGATCCACGGCGAGAGGCCGAAATGCTGCAGCAGCAGCGCCGCCGTATAGCCGCCGATGCCGTAGAACACGGTGTGGCCCAGCGAGAGCTGGCCGGCATAGCCGCCGAGGATGTTCCACGCGGTGGAGAGCGCCCCGAACACGCAGATGGTGACGAAGACGTGGATCACGAAGGTCGAGCCCGACCAGGCCGGGATGATGACCAGCAGCGAGAGCGCGAGGAGCGCGCAATAGACCCGCGGATTGGCGAGCCGCGCGAGGAGGGAAGGGCCGCCTGAGGACACCGGGGCGGTGGAGGCGGGCGAGGAGTCTTGAAGGCTCATCGGATCACTCCGTGCCGCGGCCGAGGCCGAACAGGCCGGTGGGCTTGAAGATGAGAATGGCGAGGAAGATCGCGAAGTAGACGACTTCCTTCAGGTCGGGGGCGATGTAGTAGCCGGAGAGGCTGTCCACGAGGCCGATGATCATGGCGCCGAAGAAGGCGCCGTACATGGATCGCATGCCGCCCAGCACCACCACCACGAAGGCGGTGAGGACGAAGTAGGTGCCAATGGTGGGCGTCACCGGATAGAGCGGCATCACCAGCGCCGAGGCGAGACCGACGCAGGCCGCGCCGATGCCGAAGGCGATGACGTAGATCTGGTCCACCTTCACGCCCATGAGCAGCGCCGCAGTGCGGTTCTGCGCGGTGGCGCGGATGGCGCGGCCGAGCGCGGTGGACTGCATGAAGAGGTGCAGCCCGGCGACCAGCGCGAGGGCGCAGACGAACATCACCAGCTGCCCCTTCACCAGGGAGAAGCCGCCCACCATCACCGTGCCCTGCGCGGCGGAGGGGGGGATGGAATAGAGGTCGGCGCCGAACACCAGCAGCGCAAGATTCACGAGCGCGGTGGAGAGGCCGACGGTGGCGAAGATCTGGATGTGCTCCTCGGCGCCCAGCAGCGGCTGGATGAGGAAGCGCTGCACCGCCGCGCCGATGGCGAACAGCAGGATCACGATGGGCACGGCGGCGGCGTAGGGATGCAGGCCGAACTTCGCGGCCAGCAGATAGGCCGCATACATACCCACCATGAGGAACTCGCCGTGGGCGAAGTTCACCACCCGCACGATGCCGAAGATGAGGGTGAGGCCGACGCTGATGATGGCATACATGCTGCCGAGCAATATGCCGTTGAGCACCAGCTGGATAAGAACGTCCATCGCGCTTGGCTCCAGTGCGCAGGTGGGTGAGGCGTGCTGTCGGGCGCATCGGTCCGGCGCCGCGCCGGGGCAGGGGCGCGACTTCGGCCGAAGACGCGGCGGGCTGCGCCGGTCCGGTATCGAGAGGTCCCCGCCCGGAGCCAGACCCGGGCGGGGTGCGGCGGCGCGGGAGGTGCGCCGCCTGAGTCTGAGGCTCAGTTGGCGCCGATGCCGGTCTTCATCTTGGCGACCGCGGCGTCCACCGGGAACACGGTGACGAGGTTGCCGCCCTGCCACTGCATCAGGAAGGGCACGGCGCGGGTGTTCTGGCCCTGCTCGGAGAACTTGGCGCCCCAGCCGGTCGCGGTCTGGCCGACGGGGATGTCCACCGCGAGGACGGCGGCGCGCACCTTGTCGGCGTCCGTGCTCTTGGCGCTGGCGATGGCGTCGAAGAACACCTTGGCGCCCATGTAGTTGGCGAGCGAGTGGCCGGAGCGCGGCTCGATGCCGTACTTGGCCTTGTACTTCGCCGCGAACTCGGTGATGCCCGGCGCCGCCTTGGGGTTGGTGTTGTACTGGGTGAAGTCGACGTCGAGGGCGCCTTCCATGTTTTCCGCGCCCACGGCCTGCATGGTGTCGCGGGTGGAATAGCCGCCGCCGGCGCCCATCACCGCCTTGGGCTTGTAGCCTTGGTCCTTCATCTGGCGGAAGAACAGCACGGTGTCGTTCTGGTAGGAGGTCTGGAGCACCACGTCGGCGCCCGCGGACTTCAGGCGCAGGATGACCGGGGTGAGGTCAACCGACTTCGCCGAATAGGGCAGCACCTCGACCACGTTGAGGCCCTTCTCCTTGGCGCGGCTCTTCTGATAGCCGGAGACGGTCTGCCCGTAGAGGCTGTCCTCGTGGATGATGCCGATCTTGAGATCGCCGGGCTTGGCGTTCAGCGCCGGGGCGATGGCCTCGATGATCGAATCGACCATGCGGTTGGCGAAGTCGCGCGCCGTGGCGTTGGTGCGGAACACATACTTGAAGCCGCGCTCGGTGATCGGATCGGAGATCGCGCCCAGCTCGAAATAGGGGACGTTGGCCAGCTCCGTCACCTGCGTCGCGGCCAGCGACAAAGACGAGGAATAGGTGCCGAAAATGGCCGAGACCTTGTCCACCGAGGTGAGGCGCCGGGCCTCGCCGACCGCCTGGTTGGGATCGACCGCATCGCCCTTGATGAACTCGATCTTCTGGCCGTTGAGGCCGCCGGCCGCGTTGCGCTCTTCCACCGCCAGCTCGAAGCCGCGGAAGCTCTCGTCGCCGAGCAGCGCGAGGGTGCCGGAGAAGGGATAGAGAGCACCGAACTTCACGGTGCCCTGCGCCGCTGCGGGCTGGGCTACGGCCAGCGGAACGGCAGCAAGCATAGCGGCGGCGAGCGCCGCGCGCGCAAACATCTTCATGGTTTCCTCCCTCCGCCGACCCCGGTTCGGGCCGGGCGATTCAAACCGTTGCTCGGGCACGGTTTTCGTGCCCTTCGGCTGCGGTCCGGCATGGCGGCCGGCCCGTCTGGCGAGGCGGATAATGCAGATAACCAAGTTGCCTGACAAGTACGACCTATGTATTTTCCTCGCCGACCAGAACGCGCCGTGATGAGGGCGCCGCCGGTGCCGGGCGCGCCCTCAAGGGACGCCGCCTAAAGGTGCCGGAAAGCCTCGCAGAAGGCGCAAGGGAGGAAGCCGGTGGCAGAGATTTCCAAGACGACTCTTCCGGAGACGATGCGCCAGGTCCGCTTTGCGGGCGCGGGCGGTCCCGAGGTGGTGACGGTCGAGACGGCGGATGTCCCGCGTCCCGGCCCCGGTCAGGTGCTGGTGGAAGTGGTGGCGGCGGGCGTGAACCGGCCGGACTGCCTCCAGCGCGCCGGCAATTATCCCCCGCCTCCCGGCGCCACGGATGTGCCCGGCCTGGAGATCGCCGGCCGCGTGGTCGCGCTGGGCGAGGGCGTCACCTCTCCGAAGATCGGCGACGAGATCTGCGCGCTGGTGATCTCCGGCGGCTATGCGGAATACTGCATCGCCGAGGCGCCGCTCTGCCTGCCCATCCCCAAGCCGCTGTCCCTGCTGGAAGCCGCCGGACTGCCGGAGAACTACTACACGGTCTACGACAACGTCTTCACCCGCGGCGGGCTGAAGGCGGGCGAGACCATCCTCATTCATGGCGGGTCGAGCGGCATCGGCTCCACCGCCATCCAGCTCGCCCACCATGCCGGCGCGCGCGTCATCGCCACGGCGGGCTCGAAGGAAAAGTGCGACTTCTGCCTGTCGCTGGGCGCGGACGCGGCCATCAATTATCGCGACACGGATTTCGTCGCCGAGGTGAAGGCGCTGACCGACGGCAAGGGCGTCGAGGAAATCCTCGACATGGTGGGCGGCCCCTATGTGGCCCGCAACCTCCAGGCCCTCGCGGTGGAGGGGCGCCTCGTGCAGATCGCTTTCCTCCAGCCGAGCGAGGTCACCATCGACCTCATGCCGGTGATGCTGAAGCGCCTGACCTTCACCGGCTCCACGCTCCGCGCCCGCCCGGTACCGCTGAAGAAGGCCATCGCGGACGCCCTCATGCGGGACGTGTGGCCGCTGCTCGACGCCGGCAAGGTGAAGCCCTTCATCCACGCCACCTTCCCGCTGGAACAGGCACGGGAAGCCCATGCGCTGATGGAATCGAGCGCCCATCTCGGCAAGATCATGCTGGAGACCGGCCGGTGAGCGCGCGCGTTGCCTTTGTCACGGGCGCCGGTCGCGGCATCGGCCGCGCCCAGGCGGACGCCCTCGCCGATGCGGGCCTCGCCGTCGCCTATGTGGACCACGACGCGGCCCTTGCCAACGAGGCCGCGGAAGCCGCCATCGCCCGCGGCGTCGCCGCCATCGGCCTCGCCGCCGACGTCTCCGACTATGCCGCCGTGGCGGCCGCAGCACAGGCTGCGGCCGCGGCCCTGGGGCCGGTGGAGGTGCTGGTGAACAATGCCGGCATCTCGCCCAAGAGCGGGGCGGATGGCCGCCGCGCGGAAGCCTGGGAGATGCCGCCGGAGGAATGGCGCCGCGTCATCGACGTGAACCTCACCGGCGCCTTCAACTGCGTGCGGGCGCTCTCGCCCGGCATGAAGGCACAGGGGAAGGGACGCATCGTCAACATCGCCTCGGTGGCGGGGCGCACCTATTGCGACATCGTGGGCGTCCACTATGCCGCTTCCAAGGCCGCGCTCATCGGCTTCACCAAGCATCTGGCCGGCGAGCTCGGCCCCTACGGCATCACGGTGAACGCCATCGCCCCCGGCCGCATCGACACGCCCATGATGCGTGGCACCGCCTCCACCGCCAACGAGGCGGTGCGGCTCTCCACCCCGCTGCGCCGCCTCGGCCAGCCGGAGGAAGTGGCGGCCACCTGCGTGTTCCTCACCTCGGATGCCTCGGCCTTCGTCACTGGACAGGTGGTGGACGTGGCCGGCGGCTGGCTGATGACCTGAGGCGTGCCATGATCGACTTTACGGGCAAGACCCTGCTGATGACCGGCGCGAACGGCGGCATCTCCCGCGCCATCGCGCGGGTGTTCTTCGACCTCGGCGCCAATTGCGTGCTCACCGATCTCGACCTTGAGGGCGTCTCCGCCTTCGCGGCGGAGCTGGACCCCACCGGCGCCCGCGCGCTCCCGCTCCGGCAGGACGCGGCGAAGCCGGATGAGGCCGACGCCGCCCTGAAGGCGCTCGCGGAACGATTCGGCGCGCTGGACGTGCTCGTCACCTCCGCCGGCCTCTATCGCGAGCGGCGCGTGGCGGAGATGAGCGACGACTATTGGCGCACCGGCATCGCGGTGAATCTCGACGGGGTATTCTACACCTGCCGCGCCGCCATCCCGCATTTCGCGGAGGGGGCGTCCATCGTGAACGTCGCCTCCATGGCCGGACATCGCGGCAGCGTCACCCATGCGGACTATGCGGCGGCCAAGGGAGCGGTGCTCACCTTCTCGCGCACGCTCGCCCAGGAGCTGGCGCCGAAGGTGCGGGTGAATGCCGTGTCTCCCGGCCTCATCGACACGCCCATGGTTCGCCCGCTGATGGCGGCCAACGGCGGGGCGCTCCTCGCCAATACGCCGCTGAAGCGGCTCGGCACGGCGGAGGAGGTGGCGCGGGTCGTCGCCTTCCTCGCCTCCGACTGGGCGAGTTTCGTCACCGGCGAGACAGTGCATGTGAATGGTGGTCTCTATATTGCGAGCTGAGCCGAAGGGCGCCGTACCAGCACGGCGCCTTTCGCAAATGGCCGGCGGAGGTGAGGAAACAAGGATGGCGGAACCCCGCGAAACGCCCCGCGCGTTGCCCCGCGATATTCTCGGCCGCGCGCCCTCGCTCGCCGACACGCTGGCCCAGCGCCTGCGCGAGGAAATCGCCTCCGGTCGCCTCCAGCCCGGCGAGAAGCTGCCCACCGAGCACCAGATGTCGGAGACCTACGGCGTCAGCCGCCCCATCGTCCGCGAGGCGGTGGGCCGGCTGAAGCATGATGGCCTCGTGACCAGCCGCCAGGGTGCGGGGGCCTTCGTCGCCGATCCCGGCGCCGCCTCCTCCTTCCGGCTGGAAATCGCCGATCTCAGCGACCGCGCGGAAATGAGCGCCATCGTGGAGCTGCTGATGGCCGTGGAGGCGAACGCCACCGCCCATGCCGCCGTGCGGCGCTCCGCGGACGATCTCGGCCGCATCCATGACCAGCTCGAGGCCATGCAGGCAGCGGTGTTTCGCGGCGAGCCGGGGGTGGACGAGGACATGGCCTTCCACCGCGCCATCGTCGAGGCCACGGGCAATCCCTATTTCCGCGACCTCTCCCAGTTTCTCGACCACCGGGTGCGCCATTTCATCCGCACCGCCCGCGCCAACACCGCCCGCCTCGGCGGCCTCGCCCAGGCGGTGCAGGACGAGCACGTGGCCATCTTCTCCGCCATCGAGCGGCAGGACGCCACCGCCGCCCGCGCCGCCGCCGAGGAGCATCTGCGCAACGCCGCCACGCGGCTCGCGCTCTATCTGAAGCCGTGAGCCTGTCCCGGAACGGGACAGTGGTTTGGGCCGGGCGGGGACGCAGCGGGAACAGGCCGTGACCGAATCAGGCGGCGGCCGGTTTTCGGGATTTGTTCGCACCCCAGCGCTTTTCACGGCACGGCGACTGGTGCTGGTAGAGGTCGCTCTGGCGCCGTACCTCACCGGCGTCATGCCCGGGCTTGTCCCGGACATCCACGTGGAGGGGCTGGGGGATAATCATCGGACGATTGCCCTGTCGGCCCGACGTGGATGGCCGGGACAAGCCCGGCCATGACGGGGGGGATAGGCGGCAGGCGAGCAGTCTTCTGTCCCGAAATGGCACAGGGGCTCGGCCGCCGCGCGCACGCACCGGGAACGGGGCGTGACCGAATCAGGCGGATGCCTGTTTTCGGGCTTTGTTCGCCCCTATCGCCCGCCCACCGCCCGGAACCCGGCCTCCCCGGCATCGGCATCGAAGAGATAGTCGAAGGCGTTCAGCGCCCGCACGGTGGTGTTGACGAAGGGCGGCCGGTCGCCGCGTCCGACCAGGATGACGCGCTGCGGCGTCACCGGATTGCTGCGGTCGCCCACGGTGAAGCCATAGGCCGGCGCCGGCTGGCCCTCGCCCGGCGAGATGGCGAGGCTGGCGCCGTCCGCCACCACGCGCCCGCCGCGCAGGCCGGGCACGGCCAGGCCGTCCGTCTGTGCCGGCGGCAGGGTCAGGTACATGACGGACACGCCGGTATCGAGCAGCAGCGTGCCGCAGGCGGCGGGCGTGCGGGCGTTGAGCGCGAGGCAGACGGGGACGGGTTGCCAGTCGCCGGTGGCGGGGTCGGCTGCGAGCTTCACCTTGCTGAACTTCGCGCCGGTATCCTTCGCCAGCCCCACCTGCACGCCGCGCCGCGTCACCACGTAGCCGCGTCCCAAGGCGGGCGTGCCCATGCCAGCGACGTTGAGGAAGGGATTGCGGCCCGGCCCGGCGCCCGGCTGGCGGTCCTTGGCCCGGGCGAAGCCGATGCCGAGCATGGAGACCCGGCGCGGCGCATCCATGGGGCGGCAGCTGCGGGCATTGCGCAGGCAGTCGATGCGCGTCACCGCCAGCACCGGGATGGGCTGGGTGGTGACGCTGGTGCCATCCGCCCCGGCCACCGTCACCGGCACCATCACGTTCACCCCGCGCATGATGCGGCCGGAGGACGTGTAGGTGAGTTCGCCCGGCCCCAGCGGCGTCAGTTGGTCGAAGCCGGGGATGGCGCTGGCCGAGACGACCACGCCGGTGGAGCCGGTATCCATGATCGCGCGGCGCGCCGGCCCGCCATTGATGGAGAGCGAGAGCGTCGGCGGGCGCAGGATGGGTGCGCCCCCGGCCGGCGCGTTGAGATAGGGCAGGAAGGCCGGCTGCTGCGCGAGAGCGGGGAGCGCCACGAAGGGCGTGGCGAGAAGCGCGAGGAGCGGGAGCGTGGCGGCGCGCATGGGCTTTTCCTCAGCTGTTGCAGGCTTGGCCGGAAGCGGCCGCTTGCGTGCGGTTTTCCTCACCCTAATGTCGGTGCGGCCTTACCGGGAGAGAAAACATGCGCCACGAGATTTCCGGAACGACGCTGCCCGTGCTCACCTTCACGCTGGCGCCGGGCGAGACCGTGCTGGCCGAGACGGACCGCCTCTCCTGGATGACATCCAACGTCGCCATGCGCACCACCACGGCCACCGGCGGCTCGACCGGCTTCTTCGGCGCCATCGGCCGCGCGCTGGGCGGCGGCGGATTGTTCATGACCGAGTTCACCGCCGAGGGCGGGGAGGCGCTGGTGGCGTTCGCCGCCACGGTGCCCGGCAGCATCTTCGAGATGCAGGTGGCGCCGGGGCGCGGCTATCTCATCCACCGCCACGGCTTCCTTGCCGGGGCGCCGACGCTTTCCATCGGCGTCGGGGTGCAGCAATCGCTGGGGGCCGGCGTGTTCGGCGGAGACGGCTTCATCCTGCAGCACCTCACGGGCGAGGGTTCGGCCTTCATCGAGCTGGGCGGCGAGATCGTCAGCTATACGCTGCAGCCGGGGCAGGATCTTCTGGTCCATCCCGGCCATGTGGGCATGTTCGAGGACAGCGTCGCCTTCGAGATCACCACCGTGCGGGGTGTGAAGAACATGCTGTTCGGTGGCGACGGTCTGTTCCTCGCCCGCCTCGCCGGGCCCGGCACGGTGTGGCTCCAGTCGCTCACCCCGTCCAAGCTCGCCCACGCGCTCCAGCCCTATCTGCCGGCCGGCGAGCGGCGGTGAGGAAGTCGGCCGCGGTCAGGCGACCGTGGCCAGTTCCTCCGCGATGAAGGCCACGAGGCGCGTGCCGCCTTCGGTGGGGGTGCCCACATTGTCGATGGTGAGGTCCGGGGCCACGTCCAGCTCCGGCGCACGGGCGAGGCGTTCGGCGATGTCGTCGGCGCTCTCGCGGCCGCGCATGGCGAGGCGGGCGGCGCGCACCGGCACCGGCGCCGTCACATGCACCACCCTGACCCGCGCGAAGCGGCGGCGGGCCTCCGGCAACGTGGCACGGGAGCCGTTGGCCACCACGACGCCGCCCTGGGCGATCACCTCGGCAACCTCCGGTCCAAGGGCGTAGCTGAGCCCATGGGCGCGCCAGGAGAGGGGAAAGCGTCCCTCGGCCAGCAGCGCGTCGAACTCGGCTTCCGACAACGTGCCATGCGCCTCGCCCGTGCCTGAGGGCCGGGTGACGAGGCGGCGGGCGAACAGCACCCGCGCGTCGCCGGCAAAGCGCGCGCGGGCGATGTCGATGAGGGTGTCCTTGCCGGCGCCGGAGGGACCGACCACGAGGAGCAGGGTGCCGGGGCCGAACCTGTCGCCTTCCCTTGCGCCGGCCGCAGTGTTCGTCATGCCACGCGCCGTCCTTCCCGCCACACGCCCTTCGCCACCGGCATATCGCCGGCCAGCGCCACCCGCACGAGGTCCGCGCGGCGGCCGGGCGCGATCTCGCCGCGATCGGCAAGGCCCGCCACCTCGGCCGGGGTCTTGGTGATCATCCGCACCGCTTCGGGCAAGGCGATGGAGGGCACCCGGCGGGTGAGGTCGAACGCCGCCCAGAGCAGGGAGGAGGGCACATAGTCCGACGAGAGGATATCCAGCCTGCCGCCGCGCGCCAGCGATTCCGCGGAGACGTTGCCGGTGTGGGAGCCGCCGCGGACAAGGTTCGGTGCGCCCATCAGCACGCGGATGCCGGCCTCGTGGGAGAGGCGGGCCGCCTCCTCGGTGGTGGGGAATTCGGCGATGGCGACGCCGTCGCCGATGGCCTCGGCCACATGCTCGGGGGTGCCGTCGTCGTGGCTGGCGACCACGCAGCGGTGGGCGTGGGCGAGCGCCACCAGCCCCGCGCGGTTCTCGCGGGCGTAGCGCTCGTGGAAGTCGAGCCGCGAGGTGACGATCACGTCCATCTCCTCGGCGCTGATGCCGCTCTTTTTCATGTAATAGGAGCGGAACTGGTCGATGGTCGCAAACTGCCGCTGGCCGGGCGTGTGGTCCATGAGCGAGATCAGGTGGACTGACGTCTTCTTCAGGATCGCCTCGGCGTCCTGAACCACCGTGTCGGTGGGCACCTCGCACCTGAGGTGGATGAAGTGGTCGGCGCGCAGCGCATCGGCGGCGCGGGCCGCCTCCAGAGCGGCGATGAGGAGCGGCGCGTCGCCGTCCATGCCCACCGCCTTCTTGTCCGGCCACACCCGCAGCGAGTCGAACACGGTGGTGATGCCCGAGGCGGCGATCTGCGCATCGTGGGCCAGCATGGCGGCGAGGGGGTTCCAGCGCACCTTGGGGCGGGGGGCGAGGTGGCCCTCCACATGGTCCGTGTGCAGCTCCACGAGGCCGGGCAGGAGGTAGTCGCCCTCCAGGTCCTCGGCGCCCGCAGGCACCACGCCGGTGCCGATGGCGGAGATGACGCCGTCCGTCACGCTCACATGGCCGGACACGATCTCGTCGGCGAGAACGAGGCGGGCATTGGCGAAAACCTGTCTCATGAAAGGGGCTCCGGGATCAGTCCAGCGGCCCCGGTCTTCGACCGGTGCCGAGGGGGCTCGACCCGCGAGCCGGGCTCGCGGGTGTGGGGATCAGGCTTCGAAACGGGTGACGTCCACCACCCGGTCGGCGACGGCCTCGCGGGTCTCGGCATCGTGGAAGATGCCGAGCAGCCCCGCGCCCGCCGCCTTCTTCTCGCGGATGAGGTCGATGACCACCTGCCGGTTGGCGGCGTCCAGCGAGGCGGTGGGCTCGTCCAGCAGCAGGAGCGGCTGGGAGCCGATGAAGCCGCGCGCCACGTTCACGCGCTGCTGCTCGCCGCCGGAGAAGGTGGCGGGCGGCAGCGACCACAGGCGCTCCGGCAGGTTGAGCCGGGCGAGCAGGGCGCCGGCGCGCGCCTTGGCGGTCTCCTCGTCCACGCCTTCGGCCCGCAGCGGCGCGGCCACCACGTCGAGGGTGGAGACGCGCGGTATCACCCGCAGGAACTGGCTGACATAGCCGACGCGGGTGCGCCGCAGCGCCAGCATCTGACGCGGCTCGGCGCCCGCCACCTCGGCGAACGCTTCGCCATCGGCGATGCGCACGGAGCCGGCGTCGATGCGGTAATTGCCGTAGACCATCTTGAGGATGGAGCTTTTCCCCGCCCCTGATGGCCCGCCCAGCGCCACGCACTCTCCCGCCACCACGTCGAAGGTGACGCCCGACACCACCGGAAGGGTGAGCCCGTCGCGCAGGTGCAGGGTGAAGCTCTTGGCGAGGTTTTCGACTGACAGGAGGAGGTCCTGCGTGTCCCGGACCAGCGACGGCGCAGCCGGAGCGCCGAGCCGGGACCCAGCGCAGGATTCCTGCGCAGCAGGCAAAGCTTGAGCGGTGTTCGGCATGGAAGCGCCTTCGGCGGAATGTTGCGCTGGGTCCCGGCTCGCGTTCCGCGCCACATGTGGCGCTGCACTTGGCCGGGACACGAAAGTCTCGATCATCATGCCGCAAGCACCGAGGAGACGAGGAGCTGGGTGTAGGGCTCGCGCGGGTCGTCGAGCACCTGATCGGTGAGGCCCTGTTCGATCACGCGTCCGGATTTCATCACCATGATGCGGTGGGAGAGCAGCCGCGCCACCGCGAGGTCGTGGGTGACGATGACCACGGCGAGGCCGAACTCCTCCACCAGCTGGCGGATGAGATCGAGCAGGCGCGCCTGCACCGACACGTCGAGGCCCGAGGTCGGCTCGTCCATGAAGACGAGGCGGGGGCGGGTGACGAGGTTGCGGGCGATCTGCAGGCGCTGGCGCATGCCGCCGGAAAAGGTGCGCGGGTCGTCGTCGATCCGCTCGGCGGCGATCTCCACGCGGGAGAGCCAGTCGGTGGCCTCGCTGCGGATGTCGCCATAGTGGCGCCAGCCCACGGCCATGAGCCGCTCGCCCACGTTGCCGCCGGCCGAGACCGCCATGCGCAGGCCCTGCTCGGCATGCTGGCGCACGAAGCCCCAGTCGGTGCGCAGCAGCAGCCGGCGCTCGGCTTCCGAGAGGCTCGCGAGGTCGCGCGTCTCGCCGTCCCGCATGCGGTAGGCGACTCGCCCGGCGGTGGGGGCAAGCTCGGTGGAGAGAAGGCCGAGCAAAGTGGACTTGCCGGAGCCGCTTTCCCCGACGATGGCGAGCACCTCGCCCTCGTGCAGGGTCAGGTCGACGTCGCGGCAGCCGAGGCGGTGGCCGTAATATTTGGCGAGGCCCTGGGCGGTGAGGAGGGGGGTGTCGGTCGTCATCGCGCCTCTCCGCTTTCGCCTGTGGCGAACCCCTCACCCGTCTCGCGGCTGGGCCGCGATCCACCCTCTCCCACAAGGGGAGAGGGAATGCCGGTAGGGTTGCCCCCCTCTCCCCTCGCGGGAGAGGGGCTGGGGGTGAGGGGGCCCGGCTGCGCTGCATAAGGCGCGCTCATGGTGCCCGTATGCCCCTCCGCCTGTCGGGTGGCGCAATGGTCGGTGTCGGAGCAGACGAACATGCGCCCGCCCTTGTCGTCGAGGATCACCTCGTCGAGATAGACGCCGGTCGCTCCGCACAGGGCGCAGGGCTCCTTGAAGGCCTGCACCTTGAAGGGGTGGTCCTCGAAATCCAGCGACACCACCTGCGTGTAGGGCGGGATGGCATAGATGCGCTTCTCGCGTCCGGCGCCGAACAGCTGGAGCGCCGGGCTGTCGTTCATCTTGGGATTGTCGAACTTCGGGATGGGCGAGGGGTCCATCACGTAGCGGTCCTCCACCTTCACCGGATAGGCATAGGTGGTGGCGATGTGGCCGTGGCGGGCGATGTCCTCGTAGAGCTTCACCTGCATCAGTCCGTAATCGGCGAGGCCGTGCAGGCGGCGCGTCTCCGTCTCGCGCGGTTCGAGGAAGCGCAGCGGCTCGGGGATGGGCACCTGGAAGACGATGGTCTGCCCCGCCTTCAGCTCCGCCTCCGGGATGCGGTGGCGGGTCTGGATGATGGTGGCGTCCTGCGTGCGCGTGGTGGTGGCGACGCCGGCCGTGGTCTCGAAGAAGGTGCGGATGGCCACCGCATTGGTGGTGTCGTCCGAGCCCTGGTCGATCACCTTGAGCACGTCGTCGGCGCCGAGAATGGCCGCCGTCACCTGCACGCCACCGGTGCCCCAGCCGTAGGGCATGGGCATCTCGCGCGAGGCGAAGGGCACCTGATAGCCGGGAATGGCGATGGCCTTCAGGATGGCCCGGCGGATCATCCGCTTCGTCTGTTCGTCCAGATAGGCGAAATTGTAGGTGATGGCCGGCATGGAAGAGGCCGGCGCGGTGGCGGGCGCGTTCATTCGGCGGCCTCCTTCATGTCCTCGGTGCCGGGGGCTGTCTCGGCCTCCGCGCGCATGCGGCGGATGAGGTCGAGTTCGGCCTGGAAGTCCACGTAGTGGGGCAGCTTCAGGTGCTCCACGAAGCCGGTGGCCTGCACGTTGTCGCAATGGGAGAGGACGAATTCCTCGTCCTGCGCCGGGGCGCTCTTTTCCTCGCCCAGTTCCTTGAAGCGCAGCGCGCGGTCCACCAGCGCCATGGACATGGCCTTGCGCTCGGATTGGCCGAAGACGAGGCCATAGCCGCGGGTGAACTGGGGTGGCTCGGTGGCCGAGCCCTTGAACTGGTTCACGCTCTGGCACTCGGTGACGGAGATGTCGCCGAGCGGCACGGCAAAGCCCAGCTCTTCCACAGGAAGGCTCACCTCCACCGTGCCGAAGCGGATTTCGCCCACGAAGGGATGGGTGCGGGCATAGCCGCGCTGGGTGGAATAGCCGAGCGCCAGCAAAAAGCCCTCGTCGCCCCGCGCTAGCGCCTGCAGGCGCAGCGGCCGGTCGGCGGGGAAGGAGAGGGGCTCGCGGGTGAGGTCGCGCGGCGGCGTGCCGTCATCGGCCGGGGAGGGCTCGATGAGACCCTCGCCGCCGAGGAGATCGGTGACCCGGGGCATGGGGGTTTCCCCCCTCTCCCCTTGCGGGAGAGGGGCCGGGGGTGAGGGGTGTGATCCATCCGTGGGAACAGCGCCAAACTCCCGGCCCTCCTCCCCCTCACCCCAGCCCTCTCCCGCAAGGGGAGAGGGGGCGCCTTCGGCCTTGGTCGCCAGCCGCTCGTCCATCAGGCGGTGCGTGTAGTCGAAGGTGGGACCGAGCACCTGCCCGCCAGGCAGGTCCTTGAAGGTGGCGGAGATGCGCCGTTCGATGCGCATGGCCCCCGTATCCACCGGCACCGAGGCGCCGAAGCGGGGCAAGGTGGTGCGGAAGGCGCGGGCGAGGAAGATCGCCTCGATCAGGTCGCCCCGCGCCTGCTTGATGGCGAGGGCCGCCAGCTCCCGGTCATAGAGCGAGCCCTCGGCCATCACCCGGTCCACGGCGAGGGAGAGCTGGCCGGCGATCTGGTCGAGCCCGATCTCCGGCACGCTTTCCTCGCCGCGCCGCTTCTTGGCGAGCAGCGCGTGGGCATTGCGGATGGCGGCCTCGCCGCCCTTCACGGCCACGTACATGGATCAGTCCTCCATCACGGGCTTCACCGAGCGCGGCAGGCCCATCACGGCCCCAAGTCCGTCAGGCCCTTGCGCGGTGAGGATGAGGTCGATACCGAGCGGATAGAGCGCGCGGTTCGCGGCGAGCCGGGCGGGCAGGTCGGCGGGCAGCGGCGCGGCGGAGAAGCCGCGATGGCCCTTGATGCCGGGGCCTGCGAGGACGAGGGCACCGGCGCCCAGCTCCTGAACCTGCACGATCAGCGTCGCCGAGCGGTCCGGATAGTCCGGCTCGCCCTGCGCGAAGGCGCCGAAGTCGGGCAGCGCCGCGCCATCCGCGATCAGCGCGAAGCGGGCGGCGGCGGGGTCGTCCACCACCGGCGCGCCGGTGTGGAAGCGCAGGAAGGCGGCCACCGCCGGCGCAGCGGAGAGTGCCGCGTCGAGGAACACCGGCGTTTCATAGTCCAGCAAGGCGAGAGCGCAGGCGGCGGCCTCGCGGGAGAGCGGCGCGGGCGGGTCGAGGTCGCTCGCCAGCGGCACGGCAAGGCCCGGCTCGGCCATGGCGCGCATCACCGCGGCAAAGCTGCGCTGGGCGTCGTGCACCGGATCGGCGAAGCCGGCGGCGAGGGGCGCCGCGAAAGCGGGGACGGCCATCAGTCCTCTCCCCGCGCCATGGTGAAGAAATTGACCTTGGTGGCCTCCGTCTCCTCCGCCGCGATCGCCGCTTCCACGGCGAGGCGCCGGCGCACGGGGGTGAGTGCGTCGGTGACGGCGAGGCGCAGCGCCGAGTCCTGCCAAAGTGCATCGAGGATGGCGGCGGCCTCCGCCTTCGCCGGGTCGCGGCCGAGCAGATAGGAGACCCCGGTGGCGCCGCCCGCGAGCTGCACGGCGGCGCGCGTCACGGTCGCCTCGCCCAGGTTGAACGGGGCGCCGTCGCCGCCGGTGCGGCCCTGCACCATGATGAGGCCGGCCTCGGCCGGGCGCAGCTTCTTGAGCTGGGGCAGCGGCTGGAAGCGCTCCACGGCGGCCTGAAGCTCGGCGCGGGTGGCGCGGGCATAAAGACCCATCATGACCTCCCGCGCCGTCTGCTCCGCGGCGGGGTCGGCAACGGCGGCGATTTGTGGCTCGGTGCGGGGCGGTTCGGACCTCACGGGCGGCCTCCAGATGTCCCTGACCCTGGCGCAAACGCTGCCGCGGGGCCTTGCTGGACATGATTTGTATAATAGTCTATACAAATGCGCAAGAAGGTATCTGCGCCCTTGGCGATTTCCCGGGGGCGGACGTGGGGAGGCAGGAATGTCTGGTGCGCCGCGCAGTCTCGCCGCCGACGGTCACAGCCCGATGACGGAGGACGACATTGGCGCCGCACCCGCCGGCTCCGTCGCGCGGGGCAGCGGCGTCACCCTCTGGCGGCAGATCGCCGAGAAGCTCGAGGCCGAGATCCTCGCGGGCGCGCTCGCGCCTGGCGTGCGGCTGCCGGTGGAGGCGGACTTGGCCGAGCGGTTCGGCGTCAATCGCCACACGTTGCGCCGCGCGCTCTCCCATCTCTCCGAGGCCGGGCTGATCGAGGCGACGGCGGGCCGGGGCACCTTCGTGAAGGAGCCGCCGCTGCGCTATCCCATCGGCCCGCGCACCCGCTTCTCCGAGATCGTGGCGGCGGGCGGGCGCGAGCCCTCCGGCCGGTTCCGCGGCTCCACGGTGGAGGCGGCGGATGCGGACGTGGCGCGCGAGCTGCAGCTCGCCATCGGCACGCCGGTGCTGCGCATCGAGACCACCCACGAGGCGGACGGCGTGCCCATTTCCTGCGGCTCGGCCTGGTTTCCTGCCGCCCGCTGCCGCGACCTCGATCTCATCTATGAAGCCACCGGATCGCTGACGCGGGCGTTGGCGACGCTGGGCATCGAGGATTTCCGACGGCGCGAGACCCGCATCACCGCCCGCCCCGCCAATCCGCGCGAGATGGACATTCTCTCCCTCGCCCCCGGCCGCGCCGTGATGGTGCTGGAGCGCCTCGACGTGGAGGCCAACGGCACGCCCCTGCAATGGGGCCGCTCCTCCTTCGCGGCGGACCGGGTCCAGCTGGTTTTCAAGCCCTAGGTGCTTGCGTCAGCCAAATCTTCTGCGCGAAAAATCAGGTAGCCCCGAAGGAGATACCGTTCCATGGCCGTTGTCGCCGATGAAGCCGCCCTGCGTCGTCTCTATGGCTCCGCCGCGGGGCGCAGCGTCGCCAAGCAGCTGGACCGGCTGGACCATCACTGCCGGCACTTCATCTCGCTGAGCCCGTTCGTGCTCATCGCCACGGCCGATGCCTCCGGCGCCGCCGATGTCTCGCCGCGCGGCGATGTGCCCGGCTTCGTCGCGGCGCGCGAGCGGGAGCTGCTCATTCCCGACCGGCCCGGCAACAACCGGCTGGATTCCCTCACCAACATCCTCACCACCGGGCAGGTGGGCCTGCTCTTCCTCATTCCCGGCGTCGACGAGACCCTGCGGGTGAACGGCAATGCCTTCATCCATGACGACGAGGAGCTGACGCGCCTCTTCACCGTCGCCGGCAAGGCGCCCCGCACGGTGTTGCGGGTGGAGGTGAAGGAGGCCTATCTGCACTGCGCCAAGGCCTTCATGCGCTCGCGCCTGTGGGAGCCGGAGGCGCAGGTGGAGCGGTCCGCCCTGCCCACCATGGGCGAGATGCTGCGCGACCAGATCGCAAGCAAGGACGAAGCCAGCGCCACCTTGTCCTTCGCCACCGAGGCGCCGGAGAGCCAGGAGCAGATGGTCGCGCGTTATCGGGAGATTCTGTACTGAGGGCGGCGCCCCTCACCCGAAGCGCGGTCACCCCATGCGGGATTTGCCGATGATGGCGAAGCGCAGGCGGGAGGAGATGAAGTCGATCACCGCCACCATGATGAGCATCATCAGGATGAGGAACGACACCTTCTGCCACTCCAGCACGCGGATCTGCTCGGCCAGGTGAAGGCCGAGGCCGCCCGCGCCCACGATGCCGACGATGGTGGACTGGCGGGCGTTCGATTCGAAGTAATAGAGCAGCTGGCTCGCCAGCACCGGCAGCACCTGCGGCAGCATGCCGAAGCGCACCGCCTCCAGGGGCGAGCCGCCGGTGGAGACGACGCCCTCCACGGGCTTCCGGTCCAGCGCCTCTACGGCCTCCGAGAACAACTTGCCCAGCTCGGCGAAGCTCGCGGTGGCGATGGCGAGGATGCCGGCGAACGGGCCGAGGCCCACCACCGTCACATAGATCAGCGCCCAGATCAGCCGGTCCACGCCGCGCACGGTGTCCAGCACGCGGCGCACGGCAAAATGGGCGAAGATGTTGGGAATGACGTTCTTCGCCGCGAGGAAGCCGAAGGGGAAGGCGATGACGGCGCCGCCCAGCGTGCCCAGGAAGGCGATGGCCAGCGTCTCGCCCAAAGCGTGCATGTAGAGCGGCAACTGCGTGCCGGGATCGGGCGGCATCATCAGCGTGACGAAGTGCGCGAGCTGCGCGATGCCGGAGCCCAACCGGCTGAAGTTGAAACCGAGCTGCCAGAAGCCGAAGGCGGCGAGGCCGGCGAGCACCGCGATAACCGCGCCGGTGCGCACCCGCGTGCCGGCCGGCGGCGAGACGAGGTGCGGATGGGCGGCGGCAAGGCGCGCGCGCTCAGCGCCCGAGAGATGGATGCGGGCGCGGCTCATCGCTGTGCTCCGAAGCCGAGCAGGCGGTGGCGCACCTTCTCGGTGACGAGATCGATGATCATCACCGCCGCGATGATGAGGAGGAGGATGGCGGAGACGTCGGAATAATAGAACTTGCGGATCGCCTCCACGAGGTCCTGCCCGATGCCGCCAGCGCCGACGAAGCCCATGATGGAAGCTTCGCGCACATTGATCTCGAAGCGCAGCAGGCCGTAGGAGGCGAAATTGGAGAGCACCTGCGGCACCACGGCGAAACGCACGGTGGTGAGCCAGGAGGCGCCGGAGGCGGTGGCGCCCTCCACCGGCTTCATGTCGATATTTTCTACCACCTCGGCGAACAATTTGCCGAGCGCGCCCATGGTGTGGATCGCCAGCGCCAGCACGCCCGGCAGCGGGCCGAGGCCGAAGGCGACCACGAAGAGCAGGGCGAACACCAGCTCCGGCACGGTGCGGCAGAATTCCAGGAAGCGCCGCGCGGCGAGGCGGATGAAGGGGCTCTTCACCAGATTGGCGCTGGCGAGGAAGCACAGGCAGAAGCCGCCGATGGCGCCGATGAGCGTGCCGAGATAGGCGATCATGATGGTATCGACCAGCAGCTTCAGCCAGTGGTCGAGATTCCAGTACCACTCGGAAAGATCAGCGCCGAGCGTGTCCCAGTGCAGGACCGGCGTGATGCTCCAGAAATAGTTGGGCAGCCGGTCGGCATGGGCGAAGAAGACGGAGGGCTTCACCTCGCCCATCCATGCGGCGAGGACGATGCACACGGCAATCACGCCGAACACGATCAGCGTATGCCGCCGCCGCGCCCGCACCGCCGCATCATAATGCGCGATCAGCGGGGCGATCTGCTCGTCGGGTAGCCGGGTGATGGCGTGGGACACGTGGGCTCTGCCTGTTCCTTCCCTCCGCCCTTGCGGGAGAGAGGCCGGGGTAAGGGGGGCGTCTAGACGCAGGATGCGATGGGCGCCGTCCGCGCCTTAGGAGCCGCCGTCATGGCCGGGCTTGTCCCGGCCATCCACGTCCCGCGGCCGGGAAGCCACCGCGGAACATCGCGCATGCGGCTCGACGTGGATGCCCGGGACAAGCCCGGGCATGACGCGCATTTCTTCGCCGGGGGGCGTCAGTCTCAGTTCTTCTTCTTGCGCAGGTCGTCGACGAACTTGTTCAGCTCGATGATCTGCACATAGGCCTCGTTGTCGATGGGCTGCCAGGGCTGCTGCTTGCCTTCATAGATCTTGTCGAAGGCTCCCTTGTCGTTCTGCTGGATCGAGAAGAAGGCGTCGCGGATCTTCGCCTTCAGGTCGGAGGGCATGTCCGAGAGATAGGCGTAGGGCGAGTTCACGATCAGGTCGGACTTGTAGATGATGCGGAAGTCGTCGTACTTCGCCATCCCCTTGCGCTCCATGCGCTTGAGGTTGGATTCCTGCTCGTCGTTCCACCAGTTGAAGGCGGCGTCGCAGGTGCCCTGCTGCACGGCGATGACGGCGTTCTCGTGCGAGCCGGCATAGACCACCTTGCCGAAAAACTCGTCGGGCTTGAGGCCCATCTTGTTCAGGGCGAAGCGCGGCACGTTGTTGCCGGAGGTGGAGTTGGGATCGACCAGGCAGAGGTTCTTGCCCTTCAGGTCCTCGATGGACTTGTAGGGGCTGTCGGCCTTCACATAGAGCACCGAATGATAGCCCTTGGTGCCGTCGAGGTTCACCTCGATGGCGAAGGCATCGATCTTGGCGCCGGTCATCAGGGCGCGGGCGAAGGAGGAGGGGCCGTAGGAGGCGATGTGGATGTTGCCGGCGCGCTGGCCCTCGATCACCGCGGCATAGTCGTTGGCGATGCGGAGCGTCACCTTGGTGCCGAGCTGCTTGGACAGGTAGTCCATGAGCGGCTGGAAGCGCTCGGTCACGCCCGAGGCGTTCTCGGCCGGGATGATGGCGAACACCAGCTCGGGATACTTCGCCTTCCAGTCCTGCGCGGCGGCAGCGCCGGCGGACATCACGAGCGCGGCGGCGGCCGCGATCAGGCTACGACGGTTCAGCATGTCTCGTGCTCCTGTCGGACGAAATCGAAATTGGGCAAGCAAGGTCGGCCGGCCCGCGGTCGCGGGTCGGCGCGGAAGGCACGCGCTCAGGCGAGCGCGGCCGCTTCGGGGATGCCGTCGTTGGCGGCGACGGGACGCCGCGCGGGCATGTCCATCACCTCGCCGGCCTCCAGGCCGTAGAGATCGTGCGCCACCTGCTCGGTCAGCGCCGCGGGCGCGCCGTCGAACACCACGCGGCCCTGCGCCATGCCCACGAGGCGGTCGCAATAGGTGCGGGCGAGGTCGAGCGAGTGCAGGTTGCACAGCACGGTGATGCCGAAGTGCTTGTTGATGCGCAGCAGCGCATCCATCACGATCTTGGTGTTGCGGGGATCGAGCGAGGCGATGGGCTCGTCGGCGAGGATCAGCGCCGGCTCCTGCGCCAGTGCGCGGGCGATGGCGACGCGCTGCTGCTGGCCGCCGGAAAGGCTGTCGGCGCGCTGGGCGGCGAGGGGGGCGATGTCGAACTGGTCGAGGGCGGAGAGGGCGATGGCCCGGTCATCCGCGCTCCAGCTCTTGGTGAGCGCGCGCCAGGCGGGAACGGTGGCGAGGCGGCCCATGAGCACGTTGGTCAGCACGTCCAGGCGGCCGACCAGATTGAACTGCTGAAAGATCATCGCCGCCTCGGCGCGCCACTGGCGCAGCGCTCGGCCCTTGAGGGCGGTGACGTCCCGCCCGTCGAAGGAGATGCGGCCGGAAGAGGGGTCCTGCAGGCGGTTGACCATGCGCAGCAGGGTGGACTTGCCGGCCCCGGATCGGCCGATCACGCCCACGAAGGCGCCCTGGCCGATGGCGAGGTTCACGTTGGATACGGCCTCCTTGTCGCCGAAGCGTCGGGTGAGGCCCTCGATCACCAGCATCCGGAGGCTCCCAGAGCACGCGCCGGCCCGCTTGCAGTGCAAGCCGGCCGGACAGCGCGGTCTCGATCACTGGCCGGCGGAGAATCGATCGGCCTGAGCCGAAACGATCCACACCAGCGCGTCGGCCTTTCGATAGCGCGGCTCCACAACACCCATGTGACGATCCCGCGCCGCGCTTCTGCGTTGGGTCGGGCGGCGCCGGCGGGGGTTGGGTCGATGGTCGCGGCATCGCCGTGTGACAGGCGGTTTGTGACGGCGATGGGCGTCCTGCGCCGTGCGGTGTCAACGCCCTGTCATGATGGGCAGGCAAAAGACGGCGGTATCCGGAGGCGCGACTGCCCGTGTTGCCGGACTCAGAAACGAACGGCGCCGGGGAGGTTGGCTCCCCGGCGCCTTCGATCGACCGGACCCCGGTTATTGCTGTTCTCGGGTCCCAAGAGGGCGGTGGCGGGTCCTGACCTCAGACCAGACCGAGCAGCACAGCGCCAACGAAGCCGAAGGCCGCGCACGTCTCGATCACGGTGAGGAGATGGCCGAATGTCACCTTTTGCCTCGCAGGGTCGATCTTGAGAGAACCTTAACAAACTCTCAGACTGCGAAAAGAGGTAAGTTGTGCTGCATCGCCGCTGCAAAGTGTTGCAGCGCATGACTTTATTCGGCAGGGCGGGGGCCAAGTCGAGCCCCCTTCTACGCTTTCCCTTCCGCTGCGGCGCACGGTCGGTCGCGGTGGAATACTGCATATCAAGCGGTAATGGCGGCTTCCACGAGGTTGGCGACGGCCAGCGCCTGCCGATCGCGCCCGAAACGCCCCACCACCTGCACCCCCACGGGCATGCCGTTGGCGGCGGATAGGCCGGCCACGTTGATCGCCGGGCAGCCCATGAGCGTCCACAGCCGGTTGAAGATGGCCGAGCCGGTGGAGGCGAAGCCTTCCGGTGCGTGGCCGGGGGCGGAGAAGGTGAGGATGGCGTCCACCTCCGCGAACACATCCCCCAGCGCATGCCGCGCCCGCTTGGCGGTGCGTCGCGCGCCGTCATAGAGATCGGGCGGAATGGCGCGCGCGGCTTCAAGATGGCTGCGCAGCAGGGGCGAGAGGCGGTCGCCGTCATAGGTGAGCTCGTCGCCCAAGGCGAGCGCGGCCTCGAAATCCTGCACCGTGCCGTGGATGGCGTCGGCCGCCTCCAGCGCCTCGGGCAATTCCAGATCGAAGATGCGGGCGCCCCTCGCCTCGGCGGCACGGGCGGCGGCGTCCAGCGCGGCGTGGGCGTCGGGAGAGGCGACGCTGGCACGGGCGGTGCGCACGATGGCGATGCGGGGCGCCTGAGCGGTCTCGTCCCCGATGTCGAGGCCGCGGCCGGCGATGGCATCGGCGGCGAAGGCCACGTCGCGCACCCGCGCGCCGAACAGGCCAACCGTGTCGAGATGCCAGGAGAAGGTCTTCATGCCCAACGTCGGCAGCAGGCGGAAGGTGGGCTTGTAGCCGGTGACGCCGCAGAAGGCGGCCGGGCGGATCACCGAGCCGCCGGTCTGGGTGCCGAGCGCCAGCGGCAGCATCCCTGCCGCCACCGCCGCCGCCGACCCCGCCGACGAGCCGCCGGGCGAGAAGGTGAGGCGGCGCGGATTGCGGGTGCGCGTGGGCTGGAGGAAAGCGAATTCGGTGGTCTCGGTCTTCCCCACGACAAGGCCGCCGGCCCGGCGGGTCATGGCCACAACCGGCGCGTCGGTGCGCGGGCGATAGCCGGCATAGATGGGGCTGCCGTAGGCGGTGGGCATGTCGCGGGTGTCGAGGATGTCCTTCACCCCCACCGGCAGGCCGGCCAGCGGCGTCGCGGCGAGGCCGGGCGCGCGGGCGGCGGCGCGGGCCGAATCGAGATCGAGCGTCACGAAGGCCCCGACCGCGCCCTCGTGCTCGGCGATGGCGGCGGCGACCTGTTCGAGCACGGCTTCAGGCGTGGTGCGGCCGGAACGGATATCGGCGGCAAGATCTCGGGCGGAAAGCAGGCTCATGCGCTCACTCTGCGGCATCCATGGGCGGCCACCATGCGCAACCCCCGCCGCCGACGCAATGGCGGGGCGAGGGCGCTCCACGGCTGCTCCGTCTTCCTGTTCGGGAGGGCGGGGTGAGGGGGGCGCCGAAACGGGACGAGGCGGCGCTTCCGGAAAAGCCCGCCCCCCTCACCCCCGGCCCCTCTCCCGCAAGGGGAGAGGGGAGGAGGGCGGTGCCTCGCTCCTCACATCCCCGCATACAGCGGGAAGCGGGTGCAGATGTCGCGCACGGTGGCGCGCGCCGCGACTTCGGCCTTGCCGTTGGCCTCGGCGCCGTTCGCCGCGAGGCCGGTGAGCACGTCGGCGATCAGGTCGGCCACCGTCTCGAACTCGGCGACACCGAAGCCGCGCGTGGTGGCGGCGGGGGTGCCGAGGCGGATGCCGGACGTCACGGCCGGCTTCTCGGGATCGAAGGGAATGCCGTTCTTGTTGCAGGTCAGGCCGGCCCGCTCCAGCGCGGCTTCCGCCGCCTTGCCGGTGACGCCGAAGGGACGCAGGTCCACCAGCACCATATGGCTGTCGGTGCCGCCGGAGACGATGGCCGCGCCGCGCCGCGACAGCCGACCCGCCAGCGCCCGGGCATTTGCGACCACCTGCGCGGCATAGGTGCGGAACTCCGGAGTCAGCGCCTCGCCGAACGCCACCGCCTTGGCGGCGATCACATGCATCAGCGGCCCGCCCTGCAGGCCGGGAAAGACAGCCGAATTGAGCTTCTTCGCGAGCGCCTCGTCATTGGTGAGGATCAGGCCGCCGCGCGGGCCGCGCAGGGTCTTGTGGGTGGTGGTGGTCACCACATGGGCGTGGGGGAAGGGGGAAGGGTAGGCCCCGGCGGCGATGAGCCCCGCATAGTGGGCGGCATCCACCATCAGCAGCGCGCCCACCTGATCGGCGATGGCGCGGAAGCGGGCGAAATCGATGATGCGCGGATAGGACGAGCCGCCGGCGATGATGAGCTTCGGCCGGTGCTCCAGCGCCAGGCGCTCTACCGCATCATAGTCGATCAAGGCGGTGTCCGGCGCGACGCCGTAGCCGATGGCGTTGAACCACTTGCCGGAGAGGGTGGGCGGCGCGCCGTGGGTGAGGTGGCCGCCGGCCGCCAGCGACATGCCGAGCAGGGTATCGCCGGGCTTGAGCGCCGCCATCAGCACGGCCGCATTGGCCTGCGCGCCCGAATGGGGCTGCACATTGGCAAAGCCCGCACCGAACAGCGCCTTGGCGCGGTCGATGGCGATCTCCTCCACCACGTCCACATGCTCGCAGCCGCCATAGTAGCGCTTGCCCGGCAGGCCCTCGGCATACTTGTTGGTGAGCACCGAGCCCTGGGCTCTCAGCACCGCCTCGGACACGATGTTCTCGGAGGCGATCAGCTCGATCTGGTCCTGCTGGCGCCGAAGCTCGGCACGGATGGCATCGAACACGGCGGTGTCGCCGGCCGGGGCGGAGGTGACGTGGAGAGTCATGGGCGGTTTCCTTGTTTGGGGTTATTCGGACAAAGTTTTCCCTCTCCCGTCGCGGGGAGACGGGGCGGGGATGAGGGGGCTTTCCCCGGTCTTCCGGGCGTCATGGCAAAGGGCGTGAGCACCCCTCTCCCGCACGGGAAGTGGGCGGCGCCTCAGCATTCCGGGACGTTCACCGCGAGACCTCCCTGCGAGGTCTCCTTGTATTTGGACTGCATGTCCGCCCCCGTCTGGCGCATGGTCTCGATGACCTGATCCAGCGAGACGAGGTGCACCCCGTCGCCCCGGAGCGCGAGGGAGGCGGCGGCGATGGCCTTGTTGGCGCCGAAGGCGTTGCGCTCGATGCAGGGGATCTGCACCAGCCCGCCGATGGGGTCGCACGTCATGCCGAGATGGTGCTCCATGGCGATCTCGGCGGCGTTCTCGATCTGCGCCGGGCTCGCCCCCAGAACTGAGGCGAGCCCCGCAGCGGCCATGGCGGCAGCCGAGCCCACCTCTCCCTGGCAGCCCACCTCCGCACCGGAGATGGAGGCGTTGCGCTTGATGAGCGCGCCCACTGCCGCGGCGGTGAGCAGGAAGTCGCGCAGCTGGGCGTGGGTGGTGTCGGGGCAGATGTCGCGCACATAGCGCAACAGCGCCGGCACGATGCCCGCCGCGCCATTGGTGGGGGCGGTGACGATGCGCCCGCCGGCGGCATTCTCCTCGTTCACCGCCATGGCGAAGACGGAGACCCAATCCATGATTTCGTGCGGCGGCCGGCGATTGGCGAGCCGGTCCGCCTCCAGCTGGTCGCGGATGGCCTTGGCCCGCCGGCGCACGCGCAGGCTGCCGGGCAGGGTGCCCTCCTGCGCGAGGCCGCGATCGATGGACGCGAACATGGCGGCGAGGATGGCATCCAGCCGTTCCTCAACCTCTTCCGCCGGACGCAGGGCGCATTCATTGGCCATCTGCAAGCCGGCGATGGTGAGGCCGGTGCGGGCGCAGGCGGAGAGCAGCTCGGATGCCGTGGCAAAGGGGTGGGGCACCTCCACCGGCTCCGGCTCGCGCGGCTCTCCCTCCGCCACCACGAAGCCGCCGCCGACGGAATAGAAGATCCGTTCATCGAGCAGCGCACCGTCCTCCGCCAAGGCGCGGAAGCGCATGGCGTTGGAATGCAGCGGCATCAGCGTGTCGAAATCGAAGATCAGGTCGGCCTCGGGATCGAACGCGATCCGCGCGCCATTGACCTCGATGGACTTGCGGATGAAGAGCCGGGCCACCAGCGCCGGTACGTCGTCCGGGTCCAAAGTCTCCGGCCGCGCGCCCATGAGGCCCAGCGCGATGGCCCGGTTGGAACCGTGGCCCTTGCCGGTCCAGGCGAGCGAGCCAAACAGCTCGGCGGTGATGCGGGCGGTTCGGGCCGGCAGCGCCTCCCGGAAGCGGCGCGCCGCCACCATCGGCCCCACGGTGTGGGACGAGGACGGCCCGATGCCGATCTTGAACAGGTCGAACACGCTGGTCATCCGTCTCCCTCCGGGAACGGCGCGATTATTCTATCGTTTTTTCAAATACTTGTCGCGCATCACTTGACCCGCCCCCAAGGCGGGGCGAAGCTTGATGATGCCTGCCGGCGGGGGCGCCCGCTCGACCCCGTGCGACTTTCGTCTGGAACAGATGCGACACGTCTCCACCGCCCGCCCCGCGCCGTCCGCCAAGCTCAGGGTGGGGTTCGTGCTGCTGCCCAATTTCACGCTGACGGCGTTTTCCAGCTTCGTGGACGTGCTGCGCCTTGCCGGCGACAAGGGCGACCGCTCCCGCCCCATCGACTGCTCCTGGCAGGTGATGAGCCCGCATCTGCGGCCGGCGCGCTCCTCCTGCGGCATCGACATCCAGCCCACCTCGGACCTGATGGACCCCAGGGGGTTCGACTATATCGTGGTGGTCGGCGGGCTGCTGCGCGGGGTGCCGGCGCGCAGCGATCCCGTGGGGGAGTATCTCAAGCGTGCGGCAGCGGCGGGCCTGCCCCTCATCGGCGTGTGCACCGGCTCGTTCCTCCTGTGCCGGCTGGGGCTCATGGCGCAGCGCAAATGCTGCGTGAGCTGGTATCACTACCGCGATTTCCTCGATGAGTTCCCCACCCTCGTGCCGGTGGCGGACCAGTTGTTCGTGGTGGATGGTGACCGCATCACCTGCTCGGGCGGCGCGGGCGTCGCGGACCTTGCCGCCCGCCTCGTCACCGAGCATCTCGGCGCCGCCACGGCCCAGAAGGCGCTGAACATCCTGCTCATCGACCGCCCCCGCGCGGCCGAGAGCGCCCAGCCCGCCCCGCGCCTCGCCGAGGGGACGGTGGATGATGCGCGCGTCTCGCGGGCACTGCTTCTCATGGAGCAGAACCTCGCGGAGCCGCTGGCCATCGCCGATATTGCGGACGCCCTCGGCGTCGGCGTGCGGCAGCTGGAACGGCTGTTCGCGGATCGCCTGCGCGAGAGCCCGCAGGAAAGCTATCTGGCGCTGCGCCTGCGCCATGCGCGCTGGATGCTCGCCAACACGCGCTTCTCCGCCGCCCGCATTGCCGCCGACCTCGGCTTTGCCGACGGCTCCCATTTCGGCCGTGCCTTCAAGGCCCGCTTCGGCGCCACCCCCGCCGCCTTCCGCCGCACGGTCGCCCCCCGCCCCGCCCGCAGTGAGGGCGATGGCGAAGGGCGGGTGTTCGAGACGCCGTAGGCGGTGTTCCGCGACGATCAGACCGTCGCCAGGATCACACCGTCGCGAAGATTTTGGCGAAGTCCCAGTCGTGCTGTGCCACGCCGCTGTTGTCGTAGGTCACGTGGCCCGGCGCATCGCCATGGTCGCGGCCGAGAGACCACATGGCCAGCGAGGCAATGTGGTCGTTGCCATCCGCGAAATCCACCAGCTGCTGGGCGTCCTGCAGGGTGAAGACCTCGCTCTGCACGTCGTTGATGCCCACCATGGGGGTGATGCCCACCTTGGCGTCGATGCCGAGGGCATGGAGCTGGGCGATGGTGGCCTCGGCGGCGTCGATGGCATCCTGCCCCATGTCGCCGGAATCGTGCGCCTCGCCGAAGTTCATCACCATGATGTTGACGGTGTCGATCTCGACGCCCGCGGCATGGGCCGCGGCGAGCAGGTCGAGGTCGTCCTGGGTGAGGCCCGTGGGTAGCACCGGCAGGGTGAAGGAGACGGAAAGGTCCGGATTGGCCGCCTCCAGCGCCGCCAAGGCTTCGTTGCGCAGGGTATTGGCGGCGGTGTTGGTGAGGGCATCGCCCTCGATGTCGAAGTCGAGGGAGGTGACGCCATAGGTGTCGATCACCGACTGGTAGGCGGCGGCAAGCGCCGTGGCGTCAGTGAAATAGAGCGCCGGCTCTTCCGCATGGCCGCCGCCGAAGGAGATAGTCAGGTCGACCCCGTTCGCCTGCAGCTGATCGACCATGGATGCGATGGAACTGCCGTCGGCGAGCGTGCCGTCGGCACCGAGGCCGGCCCAGCCGATCTGGTTGTCCCCGGTGCCGACCACGAAGGCGAGCGTGAGGGAGGTGATGCCGGCATCGGTCACCTGCTGCAGCAGGTCATCCGAACCGGACACCACGGACAGGTCCACATACGGCGAGAACACCTGCCCATCGGTCGCTTGGCTGCCCGCGGCATCGGTGGTGACGGAGAGCGGTGTCGAAGCCTGCGAGGCGCCGGCCTCGTCCAGGGCGACGATGCTGAAGCTGTAGGTGGTGTCGGCCGAAAGCCCCGACACCTTGAAGCTGCGCTCCGACGTGGTGCCGACCAGTGTGCCGTCCTCATAGATGGCATAGCCCGAGACGGTGCCCACCCCGAGCACGTCGGCCGCATCCCACGTGAGGGTGACGGAGCTGTCGGTGGTGGTGGCGGCGTGAAAATCGTCCGGCGCTTCGGCGACGACGGGGGTCAGGTCTGAATAGCCGATCCGGGTCCACACATGGCCGGAGCCGACGGCGCCGTTGTCGGTCTCGGGATTGCTGGCGAGGGTCCACCATTTGGCTTCATAGACCACATGGCCGACCGTCACCTGGTCGCCCGCCGTATAGACCGTGTCGGCGGACCAGTCCGGCGCCTCGATCACCTGGAGGTTGGTGTCCGTTCCGCTGCCGGCGTCTCCCGGCGTCTCGCCTTTCGCCTCGGCGATGGCCTCGGCCCAGGAGTCGGTCAGGAGGCTGGTCTTGGCGACGATATCGTCGGGGGAGAGGTCGGCGAGGGTGACGCCCTCGAGCGTGATGGTCTGCTGGTTGACGGCGAGGATGATGACCAGGGAGCCGTTCACCTCGGCGAGGGAGAAGTCCTGCGGCAGCAGCCAGCCGAAATCGAGCTTGTCCTGCGCCGGGTCGAAGTGGATGACCTGCTGCGTGTCCCACTGCCAGCCGACGCTGTAGGTGGTGCCCGCATCCGCGGCGGCCACCGAGGACCTCGCGGCAATCGAAGCGACGGCATGGTCGTCGGCCGCGTTGAGCGCGGCGCTCCATTCGGCGAGGAGGGCGCTGTCGTCGCCCTTGATGTTGGAGAGCGACAGGTCCGCGAGGCTGACGCCTTCAAGGATGTAGGTCTGCTGATACTTCGGCAGGAAGATCACCACCGAGCCGTTCGCCTCGGCGATGCCAATGTCGGATGCGGAAAGGCCGGCGAAATCGAGCACGTCGTGCTGGGGGTCGAACGCCAGGATCGTATCGGTGCCGCGCGCGATGGCGATGTCCACGGTTGTCCCGCCGGTGACGGTATGGACGGCCGGCAGCGCCGCGCTCCATTCGGTGAAGATGGAGGGGTCATTGCCGGTGATATTGGCGATGGAGAGATCCGCCAGCGTGACGCCTTCCAGCGTGTAGCTGTGGTTGTTGCCGGCGATGGAGATCACCACCGAGCCGTCGACCTCCGAGATGGTCACGTTGTCGGCGCTCATCCAACCGAAGTCGAGGATATCGGTTGCCGGGTCGAAATCGACGGTGTCGTGCGCGCCCCACGACCAGGTAATCGAGATGGTTGCCATGCGGCCCTCCCCGAGACGGCCCGCGAACCGAAGCGGGCAATCCCACGATAGCCCGGTGCGGTCTGGAATGAAGCTCAAAGTGAGCCCCAGCGCGCCATAAACTATTGAGGAGTCTCAACAAATTCATCGCAAAATGCGAAAACAACCAGCCTTGAAATGGGGCGCGCGTGTGCGCCCCGGTGCCTCAACTTGAGGGTGCGCGGGGGGCTGCGCCGCGGCCGGCGGGGATGTCTCAGGCTTCCGGCACGTTGCGCTCCAGCTCCGCCAGCCACAGGCCGGGGCCGCTGTCGGAGGGCTGGCGCCAGTCGCCGCGGGGGGAGAGGGAGCCGCCTGAGGAGATCTTCGGCCCGTTGGGGAGCGCCGAGCGCTTGAACTGGCTGGTGAAGAAGCGCGAGAGGAACACCCTCATCCATTTGCGGATTTCGGCGAGGTCGTAGGCCCGCTTCTCCCCCGCCGGGATGCCCTGCGGCCAGCGCCCCTTTTCGGCATCCGCCCAGGCGTGCTCCGAGAGGAAGGCGATCTTGGACGGCGGAAAGCCGTAGCGGGTCAAATAGAAGAGCGTGAAGTCCTGGAGCGGGTAGGGGCCGATGATGCTCTGGGTGGACTGGATGGTGCCGCCCTCGGTGGCCGGCACCAGCTCCGGCGAGATCTCGGTGGCGAGGATGGCGTGGAGGATGCTGGCCGTCTCTTCGCTCACGTCGCCGGAGGCGGCGACGAAGCGGATGAGGTGCTGGATGAGAGTCTTCGGCACGGAGGCGTTGACGTTGTAGTGGGACATCTGGTCCCCGACGCCATAGGTGCACCAGCCGAGCCCCAGCTCGGAGAGGTCGCCGGTGCCCACCACGAGACCGCGATGGTGGTTGGCGAGGCGGAAGAGATAGTCGGTCCGCAGGCCCGCCTGAACATTCTCGAAGGTGACGTCATAGGCCGCCCGGCCCTCCGCGAAGGGGTGGCCGAGATCGGCCAGCATCTGCCGCGCGGCGGGGCGGATGTCGATTTCCTCCGCGCTGACGCCGAGCGCGCGCATCAGCGCCCAGGCATTGCCCTTGGTCTCGTCGGAGGTGGCGAAGCCCGGCAGGGTATAGGCCAGCACGTTGGAGCGGGGATGGCCGCAGCGGTCCATGGCGCGCACGGCGACGATGAGCGCCTGCGTGGAATCAAGGCCGCCCGACACGCCGATGACCACCCGCGACATGCCGGTGGAGGCGAGGCGCTGGGCGAGGCCCTGCACCTGGATGTTGTAGGCCTCGTAGCAGTCTTCGCGCAGCCGCGCCGGATCGTTGGGCACGAAGGGGAAGCGCGCCACGTCGCGCTGAAGGCGCACGGGCTCGGCGGGCGGCTCGTAGGCGAAATGGGCGGTGCGGAAGGGCGGGGCGCGGTCGCGCTCCAGCCGCGCGCACTCCCCGAAGGTGTTGACCCGCATGCGCTCCTGCCGCAGGCGGCCGAGATCGATATCCGCCACCGCCATGGTGGCGCCGGGGGCGAAGCGCTCGGCCTCCGCGAGGGTGTCGCCATATTCGAAGATGGCGGCGTGGCCGTCCCAGGCGAGATCGGTGGTGGATTCCCCCGGCCCCGCCGCCGAATAGGCATAGGCGGCGATGCAGCGGGCGGATTGGCCGCCGCACAGCAGGCGGCGGGATTCCGCCTTGCCGATGGTGATGTTGCTGGCGGAGAGGTTCAGCAGCACTTCCGCCCCGGCGAGCGCGGCCCGCGTAGAGGGTGGCAGGGGCACCCACACGTCCTCGCAGATCTCCACATGGAAGGTGAAGGGCACCTCGCCTTCCGAGCGGAACAGCAGGTCGACGCCGAACGGCACCTCCGCCCCGCACAGTTCGATGAAGCCGTCATGCTCGTCGAGGCCGGGGGCGAAGTGGCGGCGCTCGTAGAACTCGCGATAATTGGGCGGGTAGCTCTTCGGCACCACGCCGAGGATGGCGCCGCCATGGATCACCACCGCCGTGTTGTAGAGCCGGCCCTGGTGCCGCAGCGGCGCGCCCACCGCCAGCACCGGCGAGAGATCCTGCGAGGCGGCGACCAGCGTCTCCAAAGCCGTTTCCACCGCGTCGAGCAGCGGTGTCTGGAAGAGCAGATCGTCGATGGCGTAGGAGGACAGGCCCAGCTCCGGGAAGAGCATCAAGGCGACGCCGTCCTCATGACCCTTCGCGGCCATTTCCAGCGTCTCGCGCACGGCGAAATCGGGGTCGGCCACGGCCGCGCGCGGCACGCAGGCGGCGATGCGCAGGAAATCGTGGCGGTAAAGGCAGCGGAAGTCTCGCATCTCGTCCCTGTCGTCCCGGATTCGTGCGGCGGGCAGGGCAGAGAATAGGGCGCGGGCCGGCGAATGCCAGCGAAAGGGCGTCGCTGCGGATGCCCCGCCCCGGCGCAATGGCCGGGGCGGCAGGGGATCAGAACCTGCGGCAGCGGCTCATTCGGCGGCGGCCAAAGCGTCGCCGGCGGCGAGGGCGCCGGCATAGAGGTCGCGCGGCAGGTCGTCGGTGCCCACCGGGGCGAGGAAGCGGGCGAGGTGCTTCGCGCGGTCGGCGACGAACAGGTCACGGCCGATGGCGGCCACCGCGCGCGGGATGTTGTGGCGCAGGCTCGCAATGTCGCCCACCGGGCGCCCGGTGCTGGTCATGGCCGAGAAGGCGAGGAAGTGGATGTCGGCGAGGAAGGGCGCGGCGCCCGGCTCGCGCTCCACCAGCTCGAAGGCCGGGCCGAGATAGGGTGCGCTGGCGAGCGCGGCGTCGGCCTCGTCCACCGCCACCTTGTCCGCCCAGCGGGCGATTGAGGGAGCGAAATCGGCGAAGGGCGGATAGAGGCGGGCGTCGGCCTGATAGCCGGTGCCGAGCAGGATGAAGTCGGCGTCGAAGGTCGCGCCCGAATTCAGCGTGATGCGCACGCCGTCCCCGTGGGGCGTGGCCGCGTTCCAGCCGGCGTCGAGGTGGATGCGGAAGTTGGCATGGGCCACCGCCCGCTTCACCGCCGCCGGTGGCGGGAAGGAGGCCCGGCGACGGAAATGGGCCATCACCGCCCAGCGGTCGGCATCGGGCAGCGCATGGAAATGCTCCCACGCCCCGAAGAAGCCGAAGGGCTTCATGGCCGAGCCGCGGGCGAGGTCCGCGCCGCGGGAGAACAGGTCCACCACCCCCGCGCCGGCCTCCAGCAGCGCGCCCGCCGCATCGAAGGCGGAGGCCGCCGAGCCGAGGATGGCGACGCGCCGGCCGGCAAGGGCCTTCGGGTCGAAGGCGTGGGTGTGGGCGTAAAGGTGGCCGGGCAGGCCGGCGACCACATCGGGAATGAAGGGGCCGCCCGAGCCGGCGATGCCGGTGGCGAGCACCAGCTTGCGGGTGGTCTCGGTGAAGGTCTTCCCTTCCGCCGTGAAGTGGAGCCGCAGCCCCCCTTCCTTTCGCCGCCCCTCCTGCGGCTCCACCCGCGCCAGGGTGACGCCATTGCGCACCTCGACGGCGGACGCCGAGCGGAACCACGCCACATAGTCCGCCCAGATTTCACGCGGCACGGTCGGCAGCGTGGCGTAGGCCTCGACCCCATAGGCCGCCTCGTACCAGGCCTGGAAGGAGAGGCTGGGCAGGCCCAGCTCCGGACCCGGCGGCACCTTGGGGGTGCGCAGGATGGTCATGCGCGCGGGGCCGCGCCAGATGCCTTCATGGCCGGCCGGCGCGGCATCGACGACACTGACGCGGCCGATGCCGGCGCGCCGGAGGCCGAAGGCGGCGGAAAGGCCGCTCTGGCCGGCGCCCACCACCACCACATTGTGGTCGATGCCCTCGGCCGGAGGCACCCAGTCCGTGCCGGTCTCGCCGATGCGGGCGAGATCGGCCTGAGCCTGTGCGGCAAGGCGGGCGAGGGCGTTGATGTCGGGGGTGGCGGGCGTGGTCATGGTCTTGTCCTGTTGCGGGAGCGGTCAGCCAGCCTTGGCGGCGATGCCGTCGCCGACGCGGTAGGGGCCGGGGGGCCAGGTGCCGTTCACCGCGAAGTCGCCGACGATGCGCTCGCGGTAGACGCGCGGATTGTGGGAGGAGAGGGTACGGGCGTTGCGCCAGTGGCGGTCGAGGCCCACGCCGCGCCGCGCCGAAGAGGCGCCCAGCGCGTCGAACAAATGGGAGGTGGCATCGAGGATGAGGGAGGTCACCACCGTGACGCCCTGGTTCACCTCGAGGTCCGCCACGGCCACCGAAAGGTCCTGCCCCTCGGATGTCTCCCGCTCGCGGGTGTCATAGGCCCGCTGCAGCGCCTCGGCCGCCTTCAGCACCACCGCGCCGGCCCCGTAGGCGCTGGCGCGCACCTTGCCAACGATCTGGAGGATCTGGGGATCGGCGCCCGCGCGGTCGGCATTGCCGTGGCTGAACACGCGCTTGCGCGCCGAGACGAGCCGCGCCACGTCGCCCGCCGCCGCGCGGCCGATGCCGGCGAGGGTAGCGAGGTGGACGAGCTGGTAGAAGGCGACCGAATAGCGGAAGCGCTTGCGCTGCGGATTGATGAGGTCGTCGGAGAGGGTGACGTTGTCGAACTTGGCCGTGCCGGAGGCGGTGAGCTGCTGGCCGAAGCCGTCCCAGTCGTCCACGATGCTCACGCCGGGCGCGCCGGTGGGCACCTGGGCGAGGATGAAATTGCCCTCCTCATCCTCGGCGCCGAGATTGATCCAGTCGGCGAACAGGGAGCCGGTGGTGTAGAATTTCTGGCCGTCGAGGCGCAGCCGGTCGCCGTCGCGCACGATGCGGGTGTTGAAGTGGCCGACCGCATTGTCCGCCCCCTCGGTGAAGCCGCTGCCCGAGGTCTGCTTGGCGGCGATGCGCTTCACCCAGCGGTCGCGATAGTCCTTGAAGGGCGAGTTCAGCACCTCCTCGGTGAAGCCGAAATGGGCGCGCAGCGCATTGGTGACGTTGCTGTCCGCCTCGGACAGCTCGATCAGCAGGTTGAACAGCTCGGGCAAGGTGGCGCCGAAGCCGCCTTCGTCCTTGGGCAGGCGCAGGGTGGTGAAGCCGGCCTCCTTCAGGGCGGCGATCTCGGCGCGGGGCAGGCGGTGGGTCTGCTCGCGCTCCACCGCGCTGTCGCGGATGTCGCGGAAGATGGGGCGGAACCGGCTGGCGAGTTCCTCGTACCGGTCGGTGGGGCCGGCGCCCCAGGCGTCTTCGATCTGGCTCATGGACGGATGGATCCTCGGGATGAAGGGTAGCTCAGCGGCCGGCGGCGACACGCGGCGCGGAGACCGCCGTGCCGGGGGCGAAGCGGCTGGCGGGGCGGGGCAGGCCGAAATGCTCCCGCAGCGTCCGGCCGGAATAATGGGTGCGGAACAGCCCGCGCTTGCGCAGCAGCGGCACCACGTGATCGACGAAGACTTCAAGGCCCTCGGGGAGCACGTCAGGCATCAGGTTGAAGCCGTCCACGGCGCCGGCGGTGAACCAGGCCTCGATGTCGTCGGCGATGGCCTCCGGCGTGCCGACGATGACGCGGTGGCCGGTGGAGCCGCCGAAGCGGCGGATGAGCTGGCGCACGGTGAGCTTCTCGCGGTCGGCCGCGCCCACCAAAGCGTCGAAGAAGGTCTGCATCCCATCCACCGGGCGCGCCACGTCAGGCAGCGGGCCGTCTAGGTCGAGGGAGGCGGGGTCCACCTTGAGGATGCCGGCGACGCGGCGCAGCCCGTAATCGCCGGGAGTGAGCGCCCACAATTCCTCCTCGCGGCGGCGCGCCTCGGCCTCGGTGGAGCCGATGATGGTGGCAAGGCCGGGCAGGATCACGATGTCGTCGCCGCTGCGGCCGAAGGTGCGGGCCTGGGTGCGCACCGAGCCCGAGAAGGCCAGCGCCTCTTCCAGCGTATGGGCGACGGAGAAAATGGCTTCCGCATGCCGCGCGGCGAGGCGGATGCCGTCCGCCGATCCGCCCGCCTGCACCAGCACCGGCCGGCCTTGCACCGAGCGCGGCACGTTGAGCGGCCCGCGCACCGAAAAGTGCCGGCCGCGATGCTCGATGGGGTGGACCTTGGCGGTGTCGATGAATCGGCCGGTGGCCTTGTCGCCGACGAAGGCGTCGTCCTCCCAGCTGTCCCACAGGGCCGTCACCACGTCGGCGAATTCGTCGGCCCGCTCGTAGCGATTGGCATGGGCCTCCAACTCGTCGGTGCCGAAATTGCGCGCGGCTGAGGCATCGGCGGTGGTGACGATGTTCCAGCCCACACGGCCATTGCTGGCGATGTCGAGGGAGGCGAAGCGGCGGGCGAGATTGTAGGGGTCGTTGAAGCTGGTGGAGGCGGTGCCGATCAGGCCCAGATGCTCGGTGGCGGCGGCGACGTGCGCCAGCACGATGGTCGGCTCCAGCGCCTGGAAGGGGCGCAGGTCCGGCCGGTCGGAGAAGGCCGGCACGTCGGCGAGGAAGATGGCGTCGAAGGTGCCGCGCTCGGCGATCTGGGCGACCTTCACATAATGGCCGATGTCGGCATAGGCGCGGGGATCGGACGACGGCGCACGCCAGGCCGAGCTGTAGAAGCCGGCATTGAGGGTGTTGACGTTCATGTGCAGCTGGCGTGGGGCCATGGCGTCTCTCCCGAAGGGCGGAGACCGGCCGGGGACTCACATTGGAAACGGGGCCGGCCAATCGGTGCCGGCTACTCTACGACCGTAAATAAGTTTGTCTATAAATTTAATAGAAATATCGTGCAGGCCGAGCCAGATGCACCGCCGGCCGCATCCGGGCCGGCGGCGCGGGCCGTTCAGGGCGCGGGGTTTCCGTGCAGTTGGTGCAGGGCGTCGATGCGGTCCTCGATCTCCGGCGTCAGGGTCACGTCGAGCGCGCCGAGATCCTCCTCCAGCTGCGCGAGGGTGGTGGCGCCGATGATGTTGGAGGTCACGAACGGCCGGCTGGTGACGAAGGCGAGGGCGAGCTGCGCCGGGCTCAGGCCCACCTCCCGCGCCAGCGCCACATAGGCGCGCACCGCCTCTTCCGTGCCGGGCTTCTCGTAGCGCTGGGCGCGGTTGAACAGCGTCTTGCGGGCGCCGGCGGGCAGGGCGCCGTCGAGATACTTGCCGGTGAGAAAGCCCTGCGCCAGCGGTGAATAGGCGAGCAGGCCCACGTCCTCGCGCTGGTGGAATTCGGCAAGGCCGGTCTCGTAGACGCGGTTCACGAGGTTGTAGGCGTTCTGCACCGAGACGACGCGCGGGCCGATGCCCTTTTCCGCCGCGGCGAGGAAGGCGGACAGGCCCCAGGCGGTCTCGTTGGAGAGGCCGATATGGCGCACCTTCCCGGCCTTCACCAGCGCATCGAGGGCCACCAGTGTCTCTTCGATCGCCACCTCCGGGCCGTCGCCGCCGCCCCGCGCGCGGGTGGTGGCGCGCTGGCCGAACAGGGGCACGGCGCGATCGGGCCAGTGGAGCTGGTAGAGGTCGATATAGTCGGTACCGAGGCGCTTCAGCGAGCCTTCGACGGCCTCGTTGATGTTCTTCGCATCGAGCCGTGTGGTGCTGCCGTCGGCGCGGAAATAGGTGGCGTCCGAGCGGCCCACCACCTTGGTGGCGATCACCACCTTGTCGCGGCCGCCGCGCGCCTTCAGCCAGGAGCCGATGATGCGCTCGGTGGCGCCCTGCGTCTCGGCCTTGGGCGGGATGGGATAGAGCTCGGCGGCGTCGATGAGATTGATGCCGCGGTCGCGGGCGACGTCGAGCTGGGCGTGGCCCTCGGCCTCGGTGTTCTGCTCGCCGAAGGTCATGGTGCCGAGCGCGATGGACGACACCGAGATGCCGGTGCGCCCGAGGGGGCGATAATCAAGCATGGGGAAATGGAAATCCGCAGGAGGGAACGGCGCGGAAGGTGACCGCGCCGGATGGGCGCGTCAATGCGGGAAGGGGACGCCGTGGCGCTCGGCGATCAGTTCCAGGATGCGGCGGGTGTCGGTGACGAAGCGGTAGGTGCCATAGGCCTGCGCATCCGCCGGGAGGGGCGCCGCGTCGCCGAGGATGAGGACGGGCAGGCCCTGATTGTCCGGCCCGAGCAGCGCCACCACCTCGGCCCGCGGCCGCAGGAAGGACACGCGCTTCACGGTGATGCGGCTGGCGAGGCCCGGACTGCTCGCGAGCACCCCCTCGATCTGGTTGCAGTCCGGGCAGAAGTAGCGCCGGCCGGGCTTCTGCGGATCGGTGAAACCGGGGGCGAGGAGGATGAGGAAGTCGCGGCTCATTGGGCGGCACTCATGGGTTGGGGCATCCGGGCTGATGAAAAAGGCGGGGCCGCGCGGGTGTCGCGCAGGCCCGGAAGGCGGGGAGGAAGAGAAAGACGGGAGGGTCAGGCGGTGCCGGCGGTGAAGGCCTCCAGCGGCTCGCCCTCGATGATGCTGGAGGGGCGCCCATCCACGCCCACCGGCACGTCGCCCTTGAGGGTGATGCGATAGAGCTGGCGGTCGAAGTCGAGGGAATAGATGTCGCGCGGGGCGAGGTGGGCGGTGGTGCGGTTGTCCCAGAAGGCGATGGAGCCCGGCCGCCAGCGGAAGCGCACGGTGAATTCCGGCCGCGTGATGTGCTCGAACAGCAGGTCCAGCAGCTGCTGGCTCTCGCGCGGGGTGAGGCCGGTGATGCTCTTGAGGAAGGAGGGGCTGACGAACAGCACCCGCTCGCCCGTCTCCGGGATGACGCGCACCAGCGGGTGCTCGCTCACCAGCGGACGGCGGCGGTTCTTCTCCTTGAAATCGGCGGTGCCGGCCTGGCCCTCGGGCGGGGCGAAGGCGTGGATGCCGCGCAGCGTGTCGACGAAGCCGCGCAAAGTGGGGGAGAGCGCCTCATAGGCGACAGCGAGGTTGGTCCAGAAGGTGTCGCCGCCATAAGGCGGAATGGTCACGCCGCGCAGGATGGAGGCGGCGGGCGGGTTCACCGCGGCGGTCACGTCCGTGTGCCAGCCGGTCCAGGGGCGGATCAGCGGCTCGCCGGTGTGGCGCGTGGCGAACCGGTCGCGGCCGATGGAATAGACCTGCGGGTAGCCCTCGACAAAGCCGAACACGGGATGGCCGATGGTGGGCGCGCCGAAGGCCGAGGCCAGCGCCACATGCTCGGCATGGCTCAGCAGCTGGTCGCGGAAGAACACCACCTTCCACTTGAGAAGCGCGGCGCAGATCTCGTCCACCACTTCCGGCGACAGCGGACGGGACAGGTCCGGCGCCTCGATCTCCGCGCCGATATGGCCGGTGAGCGGATGCACGGCGATATGGCGCGGCGCCAGGTCGGCGAATCCGCTTTCGCGGGAGGGGACGGGCGCGGCGCTCGGCATCGGTTTTCCTTTCGTGGCAGGCGGTTGGGCTCCCGGTCGTGGCGCGGCCGGTCGCGCCGGATGGTCCTCCGGCGCGTCTCGACGGACTATATTCTATCTTTTTTATAGATTTTATTAAAAAAATAATTGACGCCCCGGACCCCGGCCATATCGTTGGGCCTCGCGATCCCCCGCATCGCGATCCCCCATCGAAGGAGACCCGGCATGGCCCCGCCCGCTGACGCAGACCTGTCCCTCGCCTCGCGCCCGCGCCGGGCGGTCCTGAAGGGGCTTCTGGCGGCTGCGTGCGTGCTGGGCGCGGCGGCGGGAGCGCCCGCCTTTGCAGCGGATGCCCAGCCCGCCTCCCAGCCGGTGCGCGGCGGCGTGCTGCGCTTCCTGGTGGAGCACGAGCCATCCACGCTGGTGACCATCGCCCACACGGCGGGGCCGACCCAGCGCGTGTCGCCCAAGGTGACGGAGGGCCTCCTCACCTACGATCTCGACTTCAACCCCCAGCCCGCGCTGGCCACCGAGTGGAGCGTGAGCCCGGACGGGCTGACCTACATTTTCAAGCTGCGCGAGGGGGTGAAGTGGCATGACGGGCGGAACTTCACCGCTGATGACGTCGCCTATTCCATCCAGCTCCTGAAGGAAGGCCACCCGCGCGGCCGCGCCACCTTCGCCTCGGTGACGGCGGTGGAGACGCCCGATCCCCACACCGCGATCATCCGCCTGTCGAAGCCGGCGCCCTATCTCCTCACCGCGCTCGATGCCAATGAATCCCCCATCGTGGCGAAGCACATTTATGCGGGGACCGATCCGCTCACCAACAAGAACGGCGCGGCGCCCATCGGCACCGGCCCGTTCCTCTTCAAGGAATGGGTGCGGGGCAGCCACATCATCCTGGAGCGCAACCCCGATTACTGGGACAAGGGCAAGCCCTATCTGGACCGGATCGTGGTGCGCTTCATCGCCGACCAGAGCGCGCGCTCGGCGGCGTTCGAGGCGGGCGAGCTCGATCTCGCCGGCGGCCCGCCCGTGCCCTATGCGGACCTCGCCCGCGTCTCCGCTCTGCCGGGGATCGGCGCCGAGACGCGCGGCTATGAATATGCCGGGCGGATGACCCAGCTCTATTTCAACTTCGAGCGGCCCATCCTGCAGGACAAGCGGGTGCGCCTCGCCATCGCCCACGCCATCGACCAGCAGAAGCTGCTGGACGTGGTCTATTACGGCTACGGCAAGGTCGCGCCCTCGGTCATCAGCCCCAAGCTGAAGGCCTTCTACGACCCCGCGCTCGAGCCCTACGGCTTCGACCTCAAGGCCGCCAACCGTCTGCTGGACGAGGCCGGCTATCCGCGCAAGGCGGACGGCACGCGCTTTGCGCTGAAGCTTTATGCCAACCCCTTCAACACCCAGGCGGCGGGCGATTTCGTCAAGCAGGCGCTGGCGAAGGTCGGCATCGCCGTGGACTTCCAGTTCTTCGATTTCTCCACCTACATCCAGAAGACCTATACCGGCCGTGACTTCGACCTGACGCTGGAATCCCTGCAGAACCTGTTCGACCCCACCCTCGGCGTGCAGCGCACGCTCTGGTCGAAGAATTTCCGCGTGGGCCTGCCCTTCTCCAACGCCTCCCACTACGCCAATCCGGAGGTGGACCGGCTGCTGGAGGCGGCGGCCATCGAGCCGGATCCGGCCAAGCGCCGCCAGCTGTGGCTCGATTTCCAGAAGGTGGTCTATGCGGACGTCGCCGCCCTCGGCCTCATCGCCACCGACGGCGTCACCATCTTCAACAAGAAGGTGAAGAACCACACCATCGGCGTCACCGGCGTCGATGCTTCCTTCGCCGACGTGTGGATCGAGAAATGACCACGCGCCGTCTGCCCCGCATCCTCAAAGCCGTGCGGCGCACCGCGCTGCAGGCGGTGCCGACCGTCATCGGCATCCTCATCCTCAACTTCTTCCTGCTGCGCCTGACCCCGGGCGATGCCGCCGACGCTCTCGCGGGCGAGGCGGGGGCAGCGACGGTGGAGACGCTCGCCGCGCTGAAATCCAAGTTCGGGCTGGACCTGCCGGTGCTGGAGCAGCTCGGCGGCTATCTCTCCAACCTCGCCCATTTCAGCCTCGGCGTCTCGCCGCGCTACAACCAGCCGGTGGCGGAGCTGATCGCCGCCCGGCTGCCCAATACTTTGAGCCTGATGGGCCTCGCCCTCGTGTTCGCGCTCGTCATCGGCATCACGCTGGGCGCGCTGATGGCCAGCTTCGCCGGGCGGCCTACGGACCGGGTGCTGAGCGTCGTCGCGCTGCTGTTCTATTCCATCCCGAGCTTCTGGATCGGGCTGATGCTCATCGTCCTGTTCTCGGTGAAGCTCGGCTGGCTGCCCACCGGCGGGGCCGAGACCATCGGCGCGAACCTCACCGGATGGGAGGCGGTGCTGGACCGGGCACGCTACCAGATCCTGCCGGCGCTCTCCCTCGCGCTCTTCTACGTGGCCATCTACGCCCGCCTCACCCGCGACGACATGATCGAGGTGCGCACGCAGGACCACGTGCGCACCGCCCGCGCCAAGGGCCTCTCGCCCTTCGCTGTCACCCGGGACCACGTGCTGCGCAACGCGCTCATCCCCGTCACCACCATGGCCGGCATCCATCTCGCCGGGCTGATGGGCGGAGCGGTGGTGGTGGAGACGGTGTTCAGCTGGCCCGGCCTCGGACGGCTCGCCTACGAAGCGGTGATGGGGCGGGACTTCCATGTGCTGCTCGGCATCCTGCTTTTGTCGTCGCTGCTGGTGGTGGCGGTGAACGCGGCCATCGACATCCTCCAGGCGTGGCTCGATCCGCGCATCGAGGTGCGCTGATGCACGGCACCGACACCTTCCCCGCCGGCGCCCTCGCCGCAAAATCCCTCGCCGCAGACGCCGAGGACCGCGCGGCGGCCGCGGCGCTGGGCGCCGAGCGAGCGCCCGCCACGCCGACCGAGCCGGAGTTCTGGCCCAACGTCCATGCGCCGGATGCCGCGCGCACCGTGACGGCGGACGTGGCGCGATTGGCGCCCGTGGGCCGGCGCCATGCGCTGCTCGTGTTCCTGTCCAATCCCACTGCGGTGGCGGGCCTCCTCATCCTCGCCGTCGTGGTGGGGGCGGCGCTGGCCGCCCCCGTTCTCTTCCCCGACGATCCGCTGGAGATGGCCGGGCGGCCCTTGCAGTGGCCGGGCCAGAACCCGCGCTTTCCGCTGGGCACCGACGCGCTGGGGCGCGACGTGTTGGCCGGGCTCGTCCACGGCGCGCGGGTGAGCCTGCTGGTGGGCGCCTGCGCCACGTTGGCGGGGCTCCTTGCCGGCATTCTGGTGGGCGCCACGGCGGGCTATTTCGGCGGCGTGGTGGACGATGTGCTCTCCAAGCTCATCGAGATCTTCCAGACGGTGCCGGGCTTCATCCTGCTCATCGTGCTGGTGGCCATCGCCCAGCCCTCGGTGCCGGCCATCGCGCTCGCCATCGCGGCGGTGTCGTGGCCGCAGGTGGCGCGGCTGGTGCGGGCGCAGTTCCGCGCCATCAAGGAGAAGGATTTCGTCGCCGCCGCGCGGGCGCTGGGCTTCGGGCATGGGCGCATCATCTTCCGTGAGATCCTGCCCAATGCCCTGCCGCCGGTGATCGTGCTCGCCTCGGTCACGGTGGCCACCGCCATCCTCATGGAAAGCGCGCTCTCCTTCATGGGGCTGGGCGATCCCAACGTGGTGAGCTGGGGCTCCATGATCGGCACCGGCCGCGATCTCCTGCGCACGGCCTGGTACCTCAGCGCCGTGCCGGGCGTCGCCATCGTGCTCACCGTTCTGTCGCTGAACCTCATCGGCGACGGGCTCAACGAGGCGCTCAATCCGCGCCTCGGCGGGGAGGGGTGAATGGCGCCGCTCATCGACGTGCGCGACCTCTCCATCGCCTTCCCGCGCGCCACCCCGGTGCGCGGCCTCTCCCTCACGGTGGAGGCGGGGGAGACGGTGGCGCTGGTGGGGGAGAGCGGGTCCGGCAAGTCGCTCACTGCCCTCGCCCTGATGCGCCTGCTGCCCGACGCCGCGCGCATCGCCTCCGGAGAGATCCTGTTCCGGGGCCGCGACGGCACTGTTACCGACCTCGCGCGGCTGGACGATCGCGCCCTGCGCCGGGTGCGCGGGCGGGACATCGCCATGGTGTTCCAGGAGCCCATGACCTCGCTGAATCCGGTGCTCTCCGTCGGCCAGCAGGTGGCCGAGGTGGTGCGCCTGCATGAGGGCCTCTCCCGCCGCGCCGCCTTTGCCCGCGCGGTGGAACTGCTCGACCTCGTGCGCATTCCCGAGCCCCGGCGGCGGGTGGGGGACTATCCCCACGAACTCTCCGGCGGCATGCGCCAGCGGGTGATGATCGCCATCGCGGTCGCCTGCGCCCCGCGCCTGCTCATCGCCGACGAGCCCACCACGGCCCTCGACGTGACCATCCAGGCACAGGTCCTGGACCTGCTCGACGCCCTGCGCCGCGACCTCTCCATGGGCCTCCTGCTCATCACCCACGATCTCGGCGTGGTGGCCGAATGGGCCGACCGGGTGGCGGTGATGTATGCCGGCCGCAAGGTGGAGGACGCGCCCTTCGAAACCCTGTTCGGCGCGCCGCTGCACCCCTACACGCGCGGCCTGCTCGCCGCCTCGCCCCGGCTGGATGCCGGCCAGCATTATTCGGCCGGCGCGCTGGCGGAGATCGAAGGCTCCATCGCCTCGGCGGCGGGGGAGGAGGGCTGCGCCTTCGCCCCGCGCTGCCCGAACGCGCGGGCGCTGTGCCGCGCCGCCGTGCCGGCCCTCGATGCCGTGGCGCCCGGCCATCTCGTCGCCTGCCCCGTCACCACGGTGGCCGCACAAAGGGAGGCGCGCCATGCCCTTGCTTTCGGTTGAGAACCTGCACGCCGGCTACGAGTCCGGCGGGCGCCTGCTGCGCGCGGTGGATGGCGTGTCCTTCGCCGTGGAGCCGGGGGAGACGGTGGGCCTCGTGGGCGAGAGCGGCTGCGGCAAGTCCTCCCTCGCCAAGGTCATCATGCGCCTCGTCTCCCCCGCCTCCGGCCGGGTGGTGTTCGACGGTATGGATGTGGGCGGGCTCGAAGGCGCGCCGCTGAAGGCCTATCGCCGGCAGGCGCAGATCGTGTTTCAGGACCCGTTCGCCTCGCTCAACCCGCGCCAGTCCATCGCCGACATCCTCACCGCGCCTTTGGCGGTCCACGGCCTCGTGCCGCGCGGCGAGCGGCTCAAGGCGGCGGGGCATGCGCTGGAGCGGGTGGGCCTGCCGCGCGAGGCGCCGACGCGCTATCCACACGAATTTTCCGGCGGCCAGCGCCAGCGCCTCGGCATCGCCCGCGCGCTCATCCTTTCCCCGCGCCTTGTCATCTGCGACGAGCCGGTGTCGGCCCTCGACCTCTCCATCCAGGCGCAGATCCTGAACCTTCTGGCGCGGCTGAAGGCGGAGCTGGGGCTCTCCTATCTCTTCATCTCGCATGATCTTTCTGTCGTGCGCTATTTCGCCGACCGGGTGCTGGTGATGTATCTCGGTCGCATCGTGGAGACGGGCTCCTGGCAGTCCATCTTTGCCCGGCCGCTCCACCCCTACACACGCGCGCTGATCGAGGCCGTGCCGACGCCCGGGCGGCGGCGCCATGCCGCCCCGCTCTCCGGCGACCTGCCGAGCGCGCGCAACGTGCCGACCGGCTGCCGCTTCCATCCGCGCTGCCCGCTGGCGACGCCCCTCTGCACCCAATCCGACCCCGCGCTGCGCCCCCTCGGGGCCGGCCGCGCCGTCGCCTGCCATCACGCGCCCGAAGAGGCGCTTCACTGAGGATTTCGCCAATGACCGCCCACGCCATTCCGCAGCCCCCCGCGAAGTCCGTGACGCCGCCGGACTATCGCTATCTCGGCAAGAGCGGCCTGAAGGTGCCCAAGCTGGCGCTGGGCACCATGATGTTCGGCGGGCCCACCGACGAGGCCACGTCCCACCGCATCATCCACAAGGCGAAGGAGCAGGGCTTCTTCTTCCTCGATACGGCGGACGCCTACCAGAACGGGCGCACCGAGGAGATCGTCGGCCGCGCGGTGAAGGGCGACCGTGACGCCTATGTGCTCGCCACCAAGTTCGCCAATCCCGGCGGCACGGGGCCGAACCGGCAGGGCATTTCCCGCAAGTGGATCATCGAGGCGGCGGAGGCGAGCCTGAGGCGGCTCGGCACGGATTACATCGACATCCTCTATTTCCACCGCGCCATCTTCGACGCGCCGCTCGGCGAGGCGGTGCGGGCGGTGGCGGACCTCGTGAAGGCGGGGAAGGTGCGCTATTTCGGCGTCTCCAACTTCCGCGGCTGGCGCATCGCCGAGGTGGCGCATCTCGCGGACCAGTTCGGCATCGACCGGCCCGTCGCCAGCCAGCCGCTCTACAACATCGTGGACCGCACGGCGGAGGTGGAGCAGCTTCCCGCCGCCCATCATTACGGCCTCGGCGTGGTCACCTATTCGCCGCTGGCGCGCGGCGTGCTCACCGGCAAATACGTGCCCGGCGCGGCTCCGGCGGCGGACAGCCGGGCGGGGCGCGGCGACCGGCGCATTCTGGAGACCGAGTGGCGGGCGGAATCCATCGACATCGCCGAGGCCATCGCCCGCCACGCGGCCGAAGCCGGCATTCCGGCGGCGACCTTCGCGTTGTCCTGGGTGCTGAACAACAGCCTCGTCACCTCGGCCATCGCCGGGCCGCGCACGGAAGCCCAATGGGACGACTACGTCGCCGCCCTCGATTACGGCTTCACCGCCGCCGACGAGGCGCTGGTGGCCTCCCTCGTGCCGGACGGGCACGTCTCCACGAAATTCTACACCGACCCCAGCCACCCGGTGGAGGGCCGCGTGCCCCACACCGGCGGGAGCGATGCGGCCGCCCGCGTTCAGGAGCGCGCGCAAGAACGCGTGGCTACGCGTGTGGCCGCGCGCGTCGGCTGAGCCAACCGAATGTTCTGCCCCTTCACGCCTTGAGCGATCAAAGGAGAGATCCCATGGCACTTGCATCGACCCAAGCCGCCCAGGCCCGGCGGCAGCTCGTCCTCAACCTGTTCATCTATCCCGGTGGGCATCACGAGGCCGGCTGGCGCTATCCCGGCGCGCGGCCGGAGCGGCTGCTCGACATCACCTTCTACCAGGACCTCGCCCGCTCGGCCGAGGCGGCGAAGCTCGATGCGGTGTTCTTCGCCGACGGGCCGGCGCAGGTGGACAACATCCGCTACGCCTCGCGCTTCCGCCTGGAGCCGCTCACCTGGCTGTCGGCCATCGCCGCCGCGACCACCCATATCGGCCTCATCGGCACGGCCTCCACCACCTATTACGAGCCCTACAACCTCGCCCGGCTCTATGCCTCGCTGGATCATCTCTCCGGCGGGCGCGCGGGCTGGAACATCGTCACCACCGCCGTGCCGCAGGCCTCGGCCAATTTCGGCCTCGCCGAGACGCCTGGCCATGCCGAGCGCTATGCCCGCGCGGCGGAGTTCGTGGACGTGGTGACTAAGCTCTGGGACAGCTGGGAGGACGACGCCCTCGTCGCCGATCCCGTCTCCGGCCTGTTCGCGGATGACAGCAAGATCCACCCCATCGAGCATGTGGGCCGGCACTATCGGGTGAAGGGCGCGCTCAACACCCCGCGCATCCCGCAGGGCCGTCCGGTCTATGTGCAGGCGGGTTCCTCGGACGACGGGCGCTCGTTTGCCGCGCGCTATGCGGAAGCCATCTTCACCGCCCACCAGACGGTGGAGAGCGCCAAGGCCTTCTATGCCGACATCAAGAAGCAGGCGGCGGGGCTGGGGCGCAATCCGGACCATGTGAAGATCCTGCCCGGCATCAGCCCCTATATCGGCTCGACGGAAGCCGAGGCGCGCCAGCTGCATGAGGCGTTCAGCGACCTCATCCAGCCGGAATATTCCCTCTCGCAATTGAAGCAGATCACCGGCGTGGACTTCTCCGGCCACCCGCTCAATGCGGTGGTGGAGCTGGACGCCTTCAAGGATGCCGGCCCGGCCAAGCTCGTGGCCAGCCGCTTCCAGCTGGTGGTGGACATCGTGCGGCGGGAAAAGCCGACGCTGCGCCAGCTCATCGACCGCCTCGCCGGCGCGCGCGGCCATTACGTGGTGGTGGGCACGCCGGAGAAGATCGCCGACGAGATCCAGCATTGGTTCGAGAGCGGCGCGGCCGACGGCTTCAACGTGATGCCGCCCTGGTACGCCGCCGGCTTCGACCTTTTCGCTTCGCAGGTGGTGCCCATCCTGCGCAAGCGCGGGCTCTTCCGCGAGGAATACACCGGCCGGACGCTGCGCGAGCATTACGGCCTGCCGCGGCCGCAGAGCCAGTTCGCCGAGGCGGCGCGCGCCACCGCCTGAGGCATTCCCCATCCCTTCGTGCCGGCGCTCCCCAGGCGGCGACACGGATCCGGCCCCTTTCCCGGTCGCTCGGGGAAGGGGCCGGGGCTGTTTCCGTTCTCCCGCGAGGTATGCCATGTCCGCTCTCGTGTCCGCGCCCGTGTCTGCTGTCCCGTCCGAAGCCCCGCACCTGCGCGGCCCGCTGGACTTTCCCGACAGCCCGCTCTCCCGCTCCGCCCGCCAGCCGCTGATGCTGGGGCTGTTCCTGAACCTTCAGGACATCCACTTCTCCGACCATCCCACCAGCAACAGCTGGACCTACGACTACAATTCCGCCCTGGTGGAAAAGGCCGACGCGTTAGGCTTCGACATCGCCTTCTCGCGCACCCAGTGGCTGCCCAAGGGCGGCTATGACGGGGAGGCCTCGCTGGACAGCTTCGTGGCGCTGGGCGCCATGGCGGCGACCACGAAGAACATCCTCCTCATCTCCACTTTGCATGTGCTCTACGGCCCGTGGCACCCGCTGCACATCGCCAAGATCGGCGCCACCTTCGACCACATCTCCAAGGGGCGCTGGGGCATCAACATCGTCACCGGCCACCGCGCCATTGAGCACGAGATGTTCGGCTGGAACCGCATCGAGCATGACCGGCGCTACGACATGACGGGCGAGCTGTTCGACGTGCTCCACCGCCTGTGGAGCGACAGCGAGAACTATTCCGTCGAAGGCCGGCTGAACCCGTGGAAGATTGTCAACGGCTACATCACGCCGAAGCCGCTCTATGGCCGGCCCATCCTCGTCACCGCGACGGGCTCGGAGGCCGGCATCGACTTCGCGGCGGGACATTCGGACCTCGTGTTCCTCACCTCGCCCGGCGGCGCGCATATCGACAGCGCGCTGGAGACGCTGCCGGCCCACATCGCCGCCATCAAGGGGCGGGCGCGGGCGAAGGGGCGGGAGGTGAAGGCCATCATCAACCCCATCATCGTCAGCCGCCCCACCTCGGCCGAGGCGCACGATTATGCCCGCGCCATCGCCGCCGGGGTGCCGGCGCCGACCCACACCTCCTTCGGCCATCGCGGCTATGACAGCGATGCGGTGGCCTGGCTCGGCCGGCGCGATGCGACGCACAAGCAGGGGCTCAATCTCGGCGGCAATATCGAGATCATCGGCTCGCCGGAAGACGTGGTGGACCAGCTCGCGGCACTGAAGCGCACCGGCATCGACGGCGTGCAGCTCAACTTCTATGACTTCGCGGCCGACCTCGACCATTTCGCCACGGATATCCTGCCGTTGCTGAAGCAGGCCGGCCTGAGGCTCTGAGACCCGTTCCATCCACCTGAGGATTGCCCCATGACCGTTGCCGTTGCCCCCCGCCAGAGCGAGCATCCCGTCGAGCCGCTGTTTCTGGAGCGCTGGTCGCCCCGCGCCTTCACCGGGGAGGAGATTCCGCAGGCCGAGCTCAACTCCATCTTCGAGGCGGCGCGCTGGGCGCCCTCCAGCTTCAATTCCCAGCCCTGGCGCTTCCTCTATGCCCGCCGCGGCACGCCCGCCTTCGACACCTTCCTGAGCCTGCTCGTGCCGTTCAACCAGCAGTGGGCGCAGAATGCGGCCGTGCTCGTCTTCGTCGTTTCGGCTCGCAGCTTCGTGCGGCCGGGAACGAGCGAGCCGGTGCCGGCGCGCAGCCATTCCTTCGATGCCGGCGCCGCCTGGGCGAACCTCGCCTTGCAGGCGACGAAGCTCGGCTGGCATGCCCACGGCATGGGCGGCTTCGATGTGGAGAAGGCCCGCACGGAGCTGAAGGTGCCTGACGATTACGAAGTGGAGATCGCCGTCGCGCTGGGCCGTCGCGGCGACAAGTCCCTGCTGCCGGAGAGCTTCCACAAGGGCGAGACCCCGAGCGGCCGCCGCCCGCTGGCCGAGACCGTGTTCGAGGGCGCCTTCCCGGCGGCGTGACCCCCTAAAAAAGCAATGGCCCCGCCGGTGCGGCGGGGCCATCAGCGTGCGGCGCAAGACGCCGGATCAGAAGAAGCCTTTGGCCGGCAGCGGCGTGCCCTTCACCAGCAGTTCGCCGATGGCCTTCGCCTTGTAGCTCGCGGGATTGTGCGAGGCGATGGTGCGGGCGTTACGCCAGTGGCGGTCGAGGTTGACGGCCCGCTCGGTGGCCGAGGCGCCGCCGGTCTCGAACAGCAGCGAGCCGGACCTCAGCGCGAGATCGTCCACCACCAGCTTGGCCTGCGCCGCCGCCTTCGCGGCTTCGGCGGCGAGCGCCTGCGCGTCCTCGCCGCGATCACGGGCATCGCTGGCGCGGTCGAGGGTTTCGGCGGCGGCGAGGATCACCGCCTCGGCGGCAAAGGCGTTGGCCGCGAGCTGGCCCACGGCCTGATGCAGGAAGGGGTCGTCGGCGGGGGTGGGCACCGGCGCATAATAGAAGCTGCGCTTGCGCCGCTTCACCAGCGCGATGGCATCCTCCAGCGCGCCGCGCGTGATGCCAGCCACCACGGTGGTGAGGAAAAGCTGCGCCTGCGTGTTGGAATAAGCGAGGCCGTAGCCACGGCCGGGGCTGTCGAACACCGCCTCGTCCGCCTCCACCCGCACATTATGGTAGCGCGTGGTGCCCGAGGCGGTGAGACGCTGACCGGCGCCGTCCCAGTCGTCGACGATCTCGATGCCCTCGCGCCGTGTGGGGATGATGACCGCCGCCACCCGCCCGTCCGCCGTCGCCGCGCGGATCAGCATGGTTTCGGCGAACAGCGTGCCCGTGCTGTAATACTTCACACCGTTCAGGCGGAAGCCGTCGCCATCGGGATCGAGCCGCGTGTCGGGCGCGAACCCGCCCGCCGGCTTGTCGCCGGATTCGGTGGAGGCGAGGCCGAAGATGGCGCCCGCCGCCACCTCCGCCTGCCAGCCCTTGCTCTTCTCATCATAGGGCAGGCGGGCGTACTGCTCGGCCACCGTGAAGTGGTTCCGGAAGATGTGCGCCACATTGGCGTCGGCGGCGGCGAGGTCCAGCGCGAGCTTGTAGGTTTGGCGGAAGGTCGCGCCCGCCCCGCCATCCTTCTCGGCGAGCCGCAGCGCGCCGAAGCCGGCCTGCTTCAGGAGCCCCACCGCCTCGAACGGCAGCACCCGGTCGCGCTCGCGCACGCTGGACCCGGCGCCGATCTCCGCGAACAGGTCGCGCCAGTCGGCGGGATCGGCCGAGCGGCGCTTGGAGGGTGCGACAGGGGGAAGGGGGATGACGGGCTTGTTCATGGCATATCCTGGTGCGTGACGCATGCGGGGCGCGCGGGGCGGCGCGGGCGGGGCAGGGGGGTCAGATTTTGGCGAGGTGGTCCGAGACGGTGATGGGCTCGGGCAGGATCTTGCGCGCCGAAAGCCAGTCCGCGGCCTTCTGGAGATTGGCGACGAATTTCTGGTCGGAGACCGGGATCGCCGTATAGGTGCGGTTGCGCGCGATGAACTGGTCGCGGATCACCGGGCTGTAGCCGGCGCGGGTCTGCACGATGGTCTCGGCTTCCACGATGTTGGCGTTGTTCCACTTCGTCTCGGCCTCGTAGGCCTCGGCCACCGCCTTGACGATTTGCGAATTGTCCTGCGCGAACTTCCGGCTGGTCACGTAGGAATTGTAGTCGATGAAGAAATCGAGGTCGCGGCCCTCGATGAAGACGTCATGCGCCTTGTATTCGAGCCGCGCGATGTCCACGCCCGGGCTCCACATGCTCCAGGCGTCCACCTTGCCGGAGGCGAGCGCCGGGGCGGCGTCGGGCGGGTTGAGATAGACGAACTTCACCTTGGAGCGGTCGATGCCGTGCTTCTCCAGCGCAGCGACGGCGAGGAATTCGCCGAGGCCGGAGCGGTTCACCGCGACGGACTTGCCGACGAGGTCCTCCACCTTCTCGATGCCGGACCCTTCCCGCGCGATGATGGCGGTGGTGCGCGGCTCGTAGAGAATGAACTGGGAGAAGACGAGCGGCGAGCCGGCGAGGATGGCGGCGAAGGCAGGCGTGGTGGAGCCGCCGAAGCCGTAGTCCGCGCTGCCGCCGGTCACCGCCTGCAGGGTCGGGGCGTGGTTGGGGAAGGGGCCGAGCCATTCCACCTTGATGCCCTTCTCGCCCAAGGTCTTCTCGAACACGCCGCGCTCCTTGGCGATGAGCGTGAGCCCGCTATAGCCCCAGGTCAGGCGCACCGTGTCGGTGTTGCGGGTATCCTTCTGCGCTTGGGCGGCGAAGGGGGTGAGGCCGGCTGCGGCGGCACCGAGGCTGGCGGCGAGGATCTGGCGGCGGGAGGGCGTGAATTCGCGGGACATGGGGCTCTCGATGGGGCTCTCGGTTGGTTCAGGCGGCCGAAAGGTCGTTCTCGACCCCAAGCTCGGCGAGGAGGGTGGCGCGATCGGCGGCGGGCTGTCCGGGCGCCGGCGGGCGATGCTCGGCGGCGATGACGCCGGCGCGCATGACGAGGATGCGGTCGGCCAGAGCGATGGCCTCCTCCACGTCGTGGGTGACGAGGAGCACGCCGGGCCGGTGGCGGGCCACGAGCGCCTTCACCAGCACATGCATGCGGATGCGGGTGAGGGCGTCGAGTGCTGCGAAGGGCTCGTCGAGGAGCAGGAGTTCCGGCTCCTGCACCAGCGCGCGGGCGAGCGCCACGCGCTGCGCCTGCCCGCCGGAGAGGTTGCGCGGCCAGTCGTCCAGCCGACCGCCGAGGCCCACCTCCTCCAGCGCCGCCGCCGCACGCTCGCGCGCGCCGCGTTCGGGCAGGCCGAGGCTGACATTGCGCCACAGGCTGTCCCACGGCAGCAGGCGGTGTTCCTGAAACACCACGGCCGGCCGCCTCGGCGCCTCGATGCGGCCGCCGTCGATGGGATCGAGGCCCGCCAGCGCGCGCAGCAGGGTGGTCTTGCCGCAGCCGCTTTCGCCGAGCAGGGCGACGAACTCGCCGCGCTGGATGGTGAGATCGAGCCGGTCGATGACCACCCGGTCGCCATAGGCGCGGGTGAGGTCGGTGACGCGGGCGGCGGGTTTTGCCTCGGCGAGGGCGGGCGCGGTCATCGGGCCGCTCCGCCGAAATTGGGGTGCCAGGCCAGCAGGCGCCGTTCCAGCAGCCGCGCCAGCGAATCCGCGACCACGCCGATGAGCGCGTAGATGACGATGGTGAGCACCACCACGTCGGTGCGCAGGAACTCGCGCGCGTCCATGGCGAGGAAGCCGATGCCCGCCTGCGCGCCGATGGTCTCCGCCACCACCAGCGCCAGCCACGCGGTGGCCAGCGAATAGCGCACGCCGGTGAGGATGGAGGGCAGGGCGCCCGGCAGGATGATGCGCGAGATCATCTGGCGGGTGGAGAGGCCCTGCACCCTGCCGAGCTCGATAAGCTTGGGGTCCACCTGCCGGATGCCGAGGGTGGTGTTGATGTAGATGGGGAAGGCGACGCCCAGCGCCACGAGGAAGATCTTCTGCCCCTCGCCCACGCCGAACCACACGATCACCAAAGGCAGCAGAGCGAGGAAGGGTATGGCGCGCACCATCTGCACGCTGCGGTCCACCAGCGCCTCGGCGAGGCGCGAGAAGCCGACGAGGATGCCGAGCGCAAAGGCGATGCTGCCCCCCACCAGGAACCCCACCGCCGCCCGCACGAGGCTGGTGCCGAGATCGGCGAGAAGAGTGCCGGAGGTCGCGAGCTTGTAGGCGGTGCGCACCACCTTGCTCGGCGCCGGCAGCACATGGGGCGCCACATAGCCCACCTGCGCCAGCACCTCACACACCACGACCAGCAGCACCGGCGCGGCCCAGGAGAGGAGAAGAAGCTGGCGCGGGCCGAGGCCGGCCCGCCGGAGCGCTGCGGCCGGAGCGGCAGCGGTTTTGGCGACCGGCCGGGCGACGGCGGGCAGGGGGAAGGTTGCTGTGTGGTCGGCGTTGCTCACGTGGGGCTCCGCGGGCTCGTCTTGAGGATTGGGCTCAGCTGGCCGCGGCGATGGTCCGGCCGGCGGCGGCCGAAGCGGGGCGGCCGAGGCGGGGGAAGACCTCCGCGGCGAAGCGCCGAAGCTCGGCCCTGAGCGGCTGGAACTGGAGCATGAACAGCTCGATGCCCGCGGCATGGAAGGCGTGGATGCGCTCGGCCACCTGATCGTAGCTGCCCACCAGCCCGGCGGCGGTGCCGCCATTGGTGCCGACGCGCGGCGATTTCGCGAAGGAGCGGATCATCACCACGTTGGGATCGGTACGCGCCGCCTGCTCCTGCTTGGCCGGCGCATCCTTGGCGGCGAGGGCGAGGAGGCGGCGATATTCCTCTTCCGCCTCGCGCTCGGTCTCGCGGGCGATGACGAAGGCGGCAAGGCCATAAGCGAGCGGCGCGCCGGCGCGGGGGCGGCGGGCCAGATCGGCGATGATCGCCTTCACGTCCGCCAGGGGCTGGCCGTTGATGAAATAGACGTCGGCATGGTCGGCCGCCAGCGCCCGGGCGGGCTCGGATTCGCCGCCGAGATAGATGCGCGGGCGGGCGCGCACCGGGCTCTTCGGCGTGAGGCGATAGTCGGTCACGTCGAAATGCGCGCCCTTATGGGTGACGCTCTCGCCGCGCAGCAGCGGCTCGACAAGGCTGATCCACTCCCGGCCATAGGCATAGCGCGCGTCATGCTCGCCGAAGGGGATGCCGGCCTTCTCGAACTCGGCCCGGTTCCAGGCATTGACGAGGTTGAAGCCGAAGCGGCCGCCCGAGATGTTCTCGATCTGCAGCGCCATCTTCGCCAGCACCACCGGGTGGTAGAGATAGGGCTTGATGGCGGCGAGGATCTCGATGCGGCTGGTGAGCGCCGCCAGCGCCGCCGAGGCGGTCCAGGCCTCGATCTGGTCCTTGTCCCCGAGGTGCGGATTGACCGTGTGCTGGGCCACCAGCGTCGCGTCGTAGCCGAGCGCCTCCGCCTCCAGCACCGTGTCGCGGTTGTGCGGCCAGGAGGCGTCGAACGGCTCGGCCGGATCCTGCCAGGCGGCCCGCGGGCCGTGAACCGGCGCCCAGACGCCGATGCGGAGGGGAGATGTCATGAGTCACCTATTTATATTAAATTTATAGACAAACTAACGAACGAGTTTGTCAACCCCTCCGGATGCCCGTCTGTCCGCCTCTTTTGGGCGCGGTGCGGCCCTTCAGATCGCAGGCGAGAAAAAGCGTAGACACGGCCTTCCGGCTATGTAAATTAATTCCATCAAATTTATCAAATAAAGGTCGGCATCCACGCTCCCGCGGGTGCCGCCCCCACCACCGCCGGCTCCGAAGCCCCCTCCCTCACCGGCCCCGCCCGGTGCGGCTGAGGTCGTGCGTCCGGCCGCCCGACCCTGAACCAGGATTGATCCATGACCTCCCGCTTCCGCTCCCCCCTCGCGGCCCTCGTCTTCTCCGGCATCGCGCTGTTCGCGGCCGGCACCGGCGCGAACGCGCAGGCCCCGGCCGCCGACAAGCCGCTGAAGATCGGCGTTTCGGCAGGTCCTTACGGCGACATCCTGCGCGAGGCGGCGAAGCTCTCGGCCGAGCAGGGGGTGAAGGCGGAGATCATCGAGTTCACCGACTGGAACCAGCCCAATGCGGCGCTGCAGGCCGGCGACATCGACCTCAACAATTTCCAGAACCGGCCGTATCTCGCCAACCAGGTGAAGACGCGCGGCTACACCATCGTCGCGCTGGATGAATCCATCCTCGTGCCGGCCGGCCTCTATTCCAAGAAGTATACGAGCTTCGCCGACATCCCGGCCGGCTCCAAGATCGCCATTCCCAACGACCCGACCAATGGCGGTCGCGCGCTGCTACTGTTCCAGAAGGCGGGGCTCATCAAGCTGAAGCCGGGCTCGGGCCTTTATGCCAGCGTGCTCGACGTGGTCGACAACCCGAAGAACCTCAAGATCGTCGAGATCGACGCCGCCCAGCTGCCGCGCTCGCTGGACGACGTGGCCGCCGCCTTTGTCTCCTCCAACTATGCCTACCTCGCCGGCCTGCAACTGAAGAGCGCGCTTCTGGCCGAGACGACGCTGGAGGAGGCCAAGCCCTATTTCACCCTCGTCTTCGCCGTCCGCGAGGATCGCAAGGACGATCCGCGCATCGCCAAGTTCATCGCGGTCTACCGCTCCCAGCCGGTGAAGGACTTCACCCTCGCCAAGTTCAACGGCAGCCTCATCCCCACCTGGTGAGCGCGCCTGCCGGACCCCATCGAGGAGCGTTGACCATGAACCCGCCTGCCGCCCGTCCGTCCCATTTGTCCCTCGCCCCGGCCACGCCCGTGCGGCCCGACTGGATCGCCCTCGCGCAGGGCGTCGCCGATGCCCTGGCGCCGGATGCCGCCGAGCGCGACCGCATCGGCGCCTCGCCCAAGCGCGAGCTCGCGCTACTGCGCGAGGCGGGATTGCTCGAACTGCTCTTTTCCCCCGAGCACGGCGGGGGCGGTGGATCGTTCACCGACGCGCTCCGCGCCGTGCGGGTGATCGGCCGGGCGGATGCCTCCATCGCCCAGTTGCTCGCCTATCACTATCTCCACCTCACCAATGCGCTGTGGCGGGCGAGCCCGGAGCGGGCGGCGGCGCTGGCGCGGGCCTCGGTGGCCGGGCGCTGGTTCTGGGGCGGCGCCTCCAACCCGCGCGATCCGGAATCGCGCCTCGCGCCGGTGGAGGATGGCTACCGCCTCACCGGCCGCAAGACCTTCGCCTCCAATGCCGCGCTGGCTGATCGCATCACGCTGCGCGCGCAGCTCGGCGACGGCTTCGCCGTGCTCGTCGTGCCCGGCGACCGGGAGGGCGTGACCCACGGCAATGACTGGGACGCCTTCGGCCAGCGCCTGTCGGAGAGCGGCACCATCACCTTCGCCGACGTGAAGGTGGGCCGCGACGAGATCCTCGGCGATCCCGCCGCCCCGCCGCCGCCGCGCACCAGCCTCGTGGTGCCGTTCCACCAGCTGCTCATCGTCAATTTCTACATCGGCATCGCCGAGGGCGCGCTGGCCGAGGCGAACCGCTACATCCGCGAGGTCTCCCGCCCGTGGCAGGCCTCCGGCGTGGAGAAAGCGAGCCTCGACCCCTACATCCTCGAGCATTACGGCAATCTCGACGTGGAGCTGCGCGCCTCCACCGCGCTGGCGGATGTGGCCGGCCTACGCTTCGAGGCGGCGACCGCGCTGGGCAATGCCATCACTCCCGAAGAGCGCAATGTCGCCGCCGCAGCGATCTATGCGGCCAAGGTGCATTCCAGCCGCACGGCGCTGGAGGTCACTTCCCGCATCTTCGAGCTGATGGGCGCCCGCGCCACGGCCGGCCATTACGGCTACGACCGCTTCTGGCGCAACATCCGCACCCACACCCTGCACGATCCGGTGGTCTACAAATCCCGCGAGGTGGGCAATTACGCCCTCAACGGCGTCATCACGCCGACCCCGCTCTACAGCTGAGGGCGGACGCCGCCATGACCTCCAAACCGCTCAACCGCGACATCCGCTTCAACGCCTTCAACATGGCCTCGCCCGGCCACACCTGGGCGGGCCTGTGGGCGCATCCGCGCGACCGCGCCATCGACTATAACAGCCTCGATTATTGGATCGACCTCGCGGTGACCGCCGAACGCGGCCTGTTCGACGGCGTGTTCATCGCCGACGTGTTCGGGGTCTATGACGTCTATGGCAACAGCCCGGACGCGGCGCTGATCTCGGCCGCGCAAACGCCGGACATCGACCCCGCTCTGGTGGTGCCGAGCATGGCGCACGCCACCAAGCACATCGGCTTCGGCGTCACCGCCAATCTCACCTACGAGCACCCCTACCAGTTCGCCCGCCGCTTCGCGACGCTGGACCATCTCACCAAGGGCCGGGTGGGCTGGAACATCGTCACTGGCTATCTGGACAGCGGCGCGCGCGGCATGGGCGACACCGCCAATCGCGACCATGACGCCCGCTACGAGGCGGCGGAGGACTTCCTCGCCGCCGTCTACAAATTGTGGGAGGGCAGCTGGGAGGAGGGTGCCGTGCGCCGCGACCGCGCCGCCCGCGTCTTCACCGATCCCGCCAAGGTCCACCGCATCCGCCACAACGGTCCCTATTACCAGGTGGATGGCATCCAGCTCGCCGAGCCCTCGCCCCAGCGCACGCCGGTGCTCTACCAGGCCGGCACTTCGGGCCGGGGGCGGCTGTTCGCGGCGAAGCATTCCGAGGCCATCTTCCTCAATGGCCAGACCCGCCCCATCCTCGCCGAGGCGGTGCGCGCGGTGCGCACGGCGGCGGCGAGCTTCGGGCGCGACCCCTACGACATCCGCATGTTCCCCGGCGCGACGGTGATCGTCGCCCCCACCCGCGCCGAGGCCTTCGACCGGCTGGCTGAGTATGCCCAATATGTCCACACCGCCGGGCAACTGGCGCTGCTCTCCGGCTGGACCGGCGTGGACCTCTCCACCCTCGATCCGGAGGAGGCCATCTCCTACGTGAAGAGCAACGCCATCCAGTCCACGCTGGAAAACCTCACCTTGCGCAGCGCCGAGCCGCTGAAGGTGAAGGACCTCGCCACCCTTTCCGCCACCGGCGCCCGCGCGCCCTTCATCGTCGGCGCGCCCGGCGAGGTGGCGGACGAGATCATCTCCTGGGTGCGCGACACGGACGTGGACGGCTTCAACCTCAACCGCCTCGTCTCCCACGAGACGCTGGCCTCGTTCGTAGATCTCGTGGTGCCGGAGCTGCAGGATCGCGGCGTCTACAAGACGTCCTACGATGAGGGTACGCTGCGCGAGAAGCTGTTCCGCCGCGGTCCCCTCCTGCCCGACACCCACCCCGCCGCCGGCTTCCGCCGGACTGCGGGGGCCGTCGCCGTCGAGAAGCCGCGCGCCACAGCCTGATCGAGACCGCCTGATCGCATATGAGCGCCGTTCGCTGCGCCGTCCTACGGAGCTTGCCCCGATGTCCGACACTGCCGCCACCTCCGGCGCCACCCTCGCGCCCGATGAAGCCGCCGCCGCCCGCGCCTTGCTGGAGACCCGCTACGGCGCGGCCGAGGCGCCGCCCGGCATCCTCCTCAACGACACCATTGCCGGCCTGCTGAGCCATCGCAGCGTGCGCGCCTTCACGCAGGAGCCCTTGCCGGAGGGGCTGCTGGAAACGCTGGTGGCGGCGGCGCAATCCGCCCCGTCTTCCTCCAACCTCCAGACCTTCAGCGTGGTGGCGGTGGAGAACCCGGCCACCAAGGCGCGCCTCGCCGAGATCGCTGGCGGGCAGAAGCATGTCATCGAGGCGCCGCTGGTGCTGGTGTGGCTCGCCGACCTCGCGCGGCTGGAGGAGATCGGCCGCCGCAACGCCCACCCCACCGATGCGCTGGGCTTTCTGGAGACGCTGTTCGTCGGCTTCATCGACGCCGCTCTGGCGGCGCAGAATGCGCTGGTGGCGCTGGAATCCCTTGGCCTCGGCGGCGTCTATCTCGGCGCGCTGCGCAACCGGCCGGTGGAACTCGCCGAGCTGCTCGGCCTGCCGCCCAATGTGGTGGGCGTATTCGGCCTCGCCATCGGCTATCCCGACCCCGCCCGCCCGGCGGACGTGAAGCCGCGCATCTCCCAGCGCCTCGTGCTTCACCGCGAGCGCTATGATGCGAGCCTGCCGCAGGACGCTTTGGACCATTACGAGGCGGCGCTGAAGGACTTCCAGAAGGGCCAGAACATCCCCGAGATCGGCTGGATCGCCGCCGCTTTGCCGCGTGTGCGCGGCGCGGAATCCCTCGCCGGCCGCGACCGCATCCGCGATGCGCTGACGGCGCTGGGTTTCGGCCTGCGCTGAGGGCTGAGCAGGGGGTGCCGCCTCGGCGCGCGGGTCGAGAACATGCCAGTCCCCGGCCGTCCACGGATGGGCGGGGAGGGTGATTTCCTGCGAATTTCCAGACGGTTCTCCGGGGCTGCGCGCCCGGGAGCCGGCGCGCTTTGTTCAATTCATATAAAATAGATTGAAATTATCATATTGGTGGTGGATGCTTCCTCCGACCGGCTCTTCCGGCCGAAGCCATCCACCCGTTCCGCCCGCCGATCCTGCCCCTCGCGGCGCGCGACCCGCCAGAGATTTCGCCCCCTGGAGGCGACAGATGACCAAAGCGCGACAGATCAAGCTCGGTGCCTTCCTGATGACGGACGGCCACCACATCGCGGGCTGGCGGCATCCCCGCGCCACCGCGAACGCCAACGTCCGCGTCGATCACTACCTGCGCCTCGCGCGCCTCGCCGAGGCGGCGAAGCTCGACGCCATCTTCCTCTCCGACTCCCTCGGCGTGCGCGACACGAACCTTGATTCGGTGCACCGCACCTCGCGCAATGTGGGCTTCGAGCCGCTGACCCTGCTCTCCGCCCTTTCGGTGGTGACGCACCATATCGGCCTCATCGGCACCGCCTCCACCTCCTTCAACGAGCCCTTCCACATCGCCCGCAAGTTCGCCTCCCTCGACCAGCTCAGCGGCGGGCGCGCGGGGTGGAACCTCGTCACCTCCTCGGGCGAGGAAGAGGCGCGCAACTTCAATCTCGATGAGCACATCCCCCACGCGGACCGCTATGACCGGGCGCGCGAGTTCGTCGAGGTGGTGAAGGGGCTGTGGAACAGCTGGGAGGACGACGCCTTCCAGCGCGACAAGGTTTCCGGCACCTATTTCGATCCCGACAAGCTCCACGTGCTCAACCATCGCGGCAAGCACTTCAAGGTGGCGGGACCGCTCAACGTCGCCCGCTCGCCGCAAGGCCATCCGGTGGTGGTGCAGGCCGGCGCCTCCGAGGATGGCCGGTCGCTGGCGGGTGAGAGCGCGGAAGCCATCTTCTGCGCCCACCGGACGCTGGCCGAGGCGCGCGCCTTCTATGCCGACATCAAGACCCGCGCCGCCAATGCGGGGCGTAATCCGGACCATGTGAAGATCATGCCCGGCGTCTTCCCCGTCATCGGCCGCACGGAAGCGGAGGCGCGGGAGAAGTTCGAGGAACTGCAATCCCTCATCCATCCGGCGGTGGGGCTTCAGCTTCTCTCGGTGGTGGCCGGGGTCGGCGACCTCTCCGGCTACGATCTCGACGGGCCGCTGCCGGACCTGCCCGTGACCAACGGCCCCAAGAGCCGCCAGCAATTGGTGATCGACGCCGCGCGGCGCGACAACCTCACCATCCGCCAGCTCTATCTCTCCATCGCCGGGGCGCGCGGCCACTGGCAGGTGGTGGGCACGGCCGAGCAGATCGCCGACCAGCTGGAAGAGCGCTTCCGCAAGGAGGGCGCGGACGGCTTCAACATCATGGCGCCGCACCTGCCGGGCGGGCTGGAGGACTTCATCGAGCAGGTGGTGCCGATCCTGCAGGAGCGCGGCCTGTTCCGCACCGAGTATGAAGGCACGACCCTGCGCGAGAATCTCGGCCTGCCGTTCCCCACCCATCCCGCCGCGCGGGACGAGCGCCTGATCGCGGAAGCGGCGGAATAGGCCGCCGCCTCTCGTAGTATCGGCGCCCGCCGAGCGGGCGCCGGGGAGCCGCCTCAGGCGGCCTTCTTGTTCACGCCGGAGGAGGCGAGGCGGGAGAGGAGCTGGTCGGTTTCCTTCTCCTCCTTCAGGGTCGCTTCCAGCAGGGGCACCGCATCGGCGAGGCCGAGCTGGGCGGCCCAGGTCTTCAGAGTGCCGTAACGGGCGATCTCGTAATGCTCCACCGCCTGCGCGGCGGAGAGAAGGCCGGCGTCCAGCGCATCGGTGCCGGCGAAGTCCTCCATGATCTCCTTGCCCTCGTCCACGATGCCGACGATGGCCGGGCAATGCTTGCCGCGCGCCGCCTTGCCGAGCATGTCGAACACCTGCTCCAGGCGCTCGATCTGACCTTCCGTCTGCTCCTGATGGGTGAGGAAGGCGGCCTTCAGCTCCTCTGACTGGGCCGATTTCGCCATCTTCGGCAGCGCCCGAAGGATCTGCTTCTCGGCGTAGTAGATGTCTTTCAGCGTCTCGGAGAAAAGATCCTGCAAAGACTTGGCCTGTGCCATGTGATGGGTCCTTTCGGTTCGCGTTTCCGCCGGTTTTTTCGCGTTGCTCCAAGCCCGAGCGGAAGCGCCGTCCGGCAAGACGGCGCCGGTCCGTCCTCGTGGGGCACGGGCGGAGCGGGGAGTGGTCTCAGGCGATGTCCCGGGAGCTGCGTGCTCGTCGGGCTGCGAGCACAACGGGCAGGGGGCGGCGGAGTTCCGCAGCGTCGCGTCGCCGGCGCCTAGCGCTGCGCCTCGCGCACGAAGGCGGCGACGGTCTTCTTGCTCTCGGCGTCGATCAGCTCTTCACCATCCTGGGCGAGATCAGAAAGCGTCTGCGCCCGGAGCGACTGGCGCCACAGCTCTTCCGCCGCCAGCATCCGGCGCTTGATGAAGCAGTCCGTCTTGTAGGCGCAGGGGTCCTTGGACTTGCCCGGGCCGCGCCGGCGGATCTCCTTGCAGGTGAAGGCGGGATCCTTGCCGTCGATGGCCTCCACGATGTCGAGCAGGGTGATCTCGCCGGGGCGCCGCGCCAGCCGGTAGCCGCCGCGGGGGCCGGGCAGGGCTTCCACGAGGCCGGCCTCGGTGAGGGCGCGCATGTGCTTGAGCAGGTAGCTCTCGGAGAGGCCGTGCATCTCGGCGAGGCTCTTGCCCGGCAGCACCTTGCCCGGCTCCAGCCAGCACAGCACCAGCGCGCAGTGCAGCGCCGCCTCCACCCCGTCTCCCAACCGCCTCATGCCTGCTCCGGATACTGCCTCGGCTCCACCACCGGCCGGCCTCTTTCCTACTCCGATAATCATCGATATAATATGTCCATGATTCTCCGCCAGAGCCTGGCGGGATCGCACATCCGAGAGCAGACAGGAGAGCTGCATGGAACCCAGGATGAACGTGGCCGAGGCCGCCCCCGCCCTTTATGCCGCCGTGCGGGCGCTGGACGGGGCGGTGATGAAGTCGGGGCTGGAGAAGCGACTCCTGCATCTCGTCAAGCTCAGGGCGTCGCAGATCAACGGCTGCGCCTACTGCATCGACATGCATGTGAAGGAGTCGCTCGCCGACGGCATTCCCGCCCAGCATCTCCACATGCTCACGGCGTGGCGCGAATCGCCCCTCTACAGCGCCCGCGACCGGGCGGCGCTGGAATGGATCGAGAGCGTGACGCTGGTGTCGCAGACCGGCATTCCTGACAGCGCCTATGCGGCGGTGACGGCCGCCTTCTCGCCCGAGGAGATCGCCAAGCTCACCATCGCCATCGGCACCATCAATGTGTGGAACCGCATCGCGGTCTCCTCGCGCATGCTGCATCCGGTGGATCGCGCCGTCGCCGCCTGAGGCGAGACCACCGGCGCGCGGGGAAGCGCTATCCCCGCGCGGCCGCGCCCCGGAGGCGCTCGGTCAGTTCCTCGATTGTCCCGACGAACCAGAGGCTTTCGCCGCCATTGGCCTCGCGCACGAAGTCGCGCAGCGGCCCGCTCAAAGCCAGATGGGCCGAGATATCGCCGATGACGGCGAGGCGCAGGCGATAGTTCACGAAGCGCTGGGTGATGCGCCCGGCAAGCCCGCTCGCCAGACGGAAGAAATCTGGGCTGAGGCGCGCCGCTGGAATGGCAATGAGGTCCGCCCCCTCGCCGAAGGCCGTGCCGAGCAGATCGTCCGTGTCGCCCTCGCTGGCAATGGGCACCGCGTCGGCCCCGCACAGCAGCACCCGCAGCCCGCTGATCTCGGTCACGACGTCGGTGCTGGGGATACCCATGGGACTTCCGTTGCGTTCGGGGGGATGATCCGAGCAGATTGAATCGATCCAGCGGGTGCACGTCCAGAGGGTGCGCGCGGCGCGAGGCGGGAGAGATCGGAATGGTGGACAATCGCACGCCGGGTGGCTCACCCATGGACGCGAACGCAGGCCGCGACTTCTGGCTGCGCGAAGGGCCCTATCTCGCCATCCTCGCCCTCACCGTGGGCGGCGTCGCCTATGTGGCGATGACGCGCCGGCCGCTGGTCACGTTCTGGGAATTCGTGGCGCTGGCGAGCTGCGCCGTGGGCATCTTCGCCGGCTGGGCGCGCGCCACGCTGAAGGAGCAGCGCGTGCGGCTGGTGGTGACGCAGCTTCTCCACTGGGGCGCCTTCCTCGCCGCCATGAACCTCGTGTTCCTGCCGAGCGTGCAGGCAGTGGCGGATGCGGATTCCACCAGCCTCATCGTGCTCCTGCTGCTGGCGCTGGGCAGCTTCGTGGCGGGCGTGCACACCCAATCGTGGCGCATGGGGCTGAACGGCGTGTTCATGGCCCTGTGCGTGCCGGCCGTGGCGTGGCTCGACCAGTCCGCCCTCTTCGTGGCGCTGGTGGGCGCCGCCGCGGTGGTCGGCGCCGGCTTCATCTTGTGGGCGCGCCTGCGGATCTGAGGCGTTCCCCGGCCGCACCGCTAAGACAGAGGCTGTTCCCCGGACAAGCGACGGCAAAGCCGGAGCGCGGATCCGGGGGCCAGCGCAAAGGTGCCCGCGCAGCGGGGCAATGCCCGGGAACGGTGGGATCAGGAAGCGCCTTCGGCGGCCCCTTGCGCCGGGACCCGGCACGCATTCCGCTATCGATGCGTGCGTCCGGGCGGCAGGGCGGTTGACCGGACGGGCGTGGCTGGTTGCGCAATCCCAGCGTTGGGGCAAATGGCGCGATACCCCTCACCCCAGCCCTCTCCCGCAAGGGGAGAGGGGGCCGGCCGGTTCCGATGCGAGCGCCCCGCCCGGTCAGCTCCGCCCGAGTGCGCGGGCGATATCGGCCTGAAGCTGCGGCAGCAGCTCGGCGTCGAAATAGGGGTTCTTCTTCAGCCAGCCGGTGTTGCGCCACGAGGGATGGGGCAGGGTATAGACCGCCACCGGGTGGGCGAGCTTTTCCCCCGCCGCGCGCACCGCCCGCCAGTTGGCCACCGTCTCGGTGAGGCTCGACTTCAGGTGCGCCGCGAGGCCGAGGCGGGCGAGGTGATAGGCCTGCGCCGGCCGCCCCACCGCAAGGATCAGCCGGAACGGCGGCAAAGCGGCGAACAGCGTGTCGTGCCAGGTGGCGACGCATTCCCGGCGCGGCGGCAGGTCGCCCCCCGCCGCATCCTGCCCCGGAAAGCAGAAGCCCATGGGGGCGATGGCGATGTGGGCAGTATCGTAGAAGGTGTCCTTGTTCACCCCCATCCAGGCCCTGAGCCGGTCGCCCGAGGCATCGGTGAAGGGCAGGCCCGAAAGGTGCACCTTCGTCCCCGGCGCCTGGCTCGCCACCAGGATGGAAGCGGTGGCGGACACCCGCAGCACCGGCCGCGGCTCGTGCGGCAGGGCCGATCCGCGCGGCGCCTCCCGGCACACCCGGCAGGCGCGGATGCGCGCGACGAGCGCGTCGAGGCCGTCCTCAGATGCTGAGCTCAAGCCCGTCCTCGGCCACGGTGAAATGGGTTTGGTCCACCTCGCCCCGCCGCGCCCACATCTCGTCGCCCATATGGGTGAGCAGGATGTGCTTCGCGCCCAGCGCCGCGCGCTTGGCCGCGATGGTCTCATAGGCCATGTGGCCATGGGGGCTGCCGGCGAAGGCGAAGCACTCGCAGATGAAGAGGTCGGCACCATCGGCGATGGGCAGGAGCGCGTCCGTCCACTCCGTATCGCCGGAGAAGGCGAGGGTGCGCTTGCCGTCGGTGATCCGCAGCGCGGTGGAGGGCGCCCCGGAGGCGTGGATCACCTGCGCCGTGGTGAGGGTGAGGGGGCCGTGTCGGGAGGTCGAGCCGGGCTCCACCTCCTTCACCTCGAAGTCGAACCGCCAGTCATTGGAGGCCATCTTCGGGAAGAGCACCTCCATGGCCGCGTCCAGCCGTACCTTGGTACCAGGCGGGCCGATGATGGTCAGGGGCGTCGTCCGGCGATGGACGAACTGGCCGTCGAGCAGGAGGAAGGGCAGGCCGCCGAAATGGTCGCCGTGCAGATGGCTGATGAATACCTGGTGAAACCCACTCGAATCGATACCGAACCGGTGCATTTGAACGAGTGAACTCGCACCGAAGTCGAGGGTTGCGACGTGTCCGTCGGTCTCCACGTGGTAGCAGGAATTTCCCCGCCCGCCGGAGCCGAACGCATCGCCGCAACCCACCACCTTTAGCTTCATGATTTCAAGCCTTTGCGCTCGGCCGCTGGGAGACCACATCGTACCAGCGCTTGAGGTGGGTGTGGTGCTCCGGCACCTCGGTGCGGATCACCCGCAGGAAATCCACCGCCACCAGCATGGTGATGTCCGCCACCGAGAAGCGGGCGCCCGCCACGAATGCCCGGTCGGCCAGCTGATCGTTGAAAAAGCCAAGCGCGGCCAATACCTTGGGCTTGTTCGCCTCGCCCCATTCCGGCACCTGCGGCACCTCCATCTGGGCCATGGCCGGGTTGAGATGCCGGAGCACCATCATGATGGGGTAGAACAGATCCAGCTCCACCTGCCGCTGCCACATTTCCACCAGCCCCTGCTCCTCCGGCGTATGGCCGAACAGGTTGGGCTCGGGCTGCAAGGCCTCGAAATAACGGCAGATGGCCATGGTTTCGGCGATGGCCGTGCCATTGTCCAGCACCAGAAGGGGCACGCGCTGGCGCGGGTTGAGGCCGGTGAATTCGGCGCTCTTGTGCTCGCCCTTGCCCAGGTCGACGGGCTCGAGCGGAACCGAAATTCCCTTTTCCGCCAGGAAGATGCGAACCCGGCGCGGGTTCGGCGCCCGGTTGGTGTCATAGAGCTTCATGGTGGCGCGCCTCCCGTGCGGTGATTGTTGAGGCCAGCGAAAGACCATGCCTGCGGCGACCGCGCAAGGGTCCGCCCGTTCCGCGATCAGGGCGCGCGGGGATGCTCGGCCCGGTAGTCGGCGGGAGGCTGGAAGGTGCCCGCCCACAGGCCCCGCCGCGCCGCCCGGGCCTCCGCCTCGTCGCGTTGATACGCCTTGCCCAGATAGGCGACGGCCAGTCCCTTCTGGACCATCAGCGCGGAGAGGTCGGTGCCGCCGACGGTGCAAAAAAACCAATGGCCGCCTGTATTTGTCGCGCTTCTCGGCCCGGCATGACACCGGGCCTGCAGCCAGCGCCTCGTCCAGCGCCTCCCGCGCGGCCTCGCCGCAGCGCCAAAGGCGGCCATCCCTCTCACAGGTCTGGCGCAGCTCCGGCGCGTCGATGCCGGCGAGGCGGACATGCGTGCCCGCAATGTCCAGCGTGTCGCCATCCACCGCCTCGGCACGCCCGTCCATATGTTCGGCGCGCGAGAGCATTTCCACGGCGGCGGCCAGCACGGCGAGGATGATTGCGGCGCGCAGAATATCAAACAAACGCATGGCGTTGGACGATCCCGCCTCGGCCGCGCGATGGACGTGGCACGGCTCGGCGGGAGGATGGGGCGGGGGCGTTAACCAATCGTTAACCCACCTGCCGCAGGAGTCGGTGCCAAGGTGACGTCACGCAGGGTGGTCGATTCCACCGGCACTCTGTTCGCGAAGGGCTCCCGCCGCATGTCCGGCCCCCTCTGCCTCCCGCTCGGCAACGCCGCGGCCTCCAAACCGGAGCCGGCGGAAGCGGCGGAGGGATTCGCGGGGCCGGCTCTCCTGTCCTCCAAGGTCTTGATCCTGCTCGCCATACTCGCCTCCGGAGGTCTTGGGCTGGCGGGCGGTCTCGCGGCCGGCCTTGCCGGTGCGATCCTGGGGGCGGCAGTCGCGGTCGCTGCCTTCGTGGGTGTGGCCCGTCACGTCCGGCGGCTCCATGCGGCGCGTGAGGCGGCCGAGGCGCGGGCTCTGGCCGCCGAGGCGGAGAGCCAGCGGGCCGCGGCCGAAAGCCTTGCGAAGTCTCGCTTTCTCGCCGAGATGAGCCACGAGCTGCGCACCCCGCTCAACACGGTGATGGGCTTTTCCGAGATGATGGCCGAGGAGGTGCTCGGTCCGCACCGGGTGCCCGCTTATGCCGGCTATGCCCGCGACATCCACGGCGCCGGCCGGCACCTGCTGGCGCTCGCCGACGACCTGCTCGACCTTGCCCGCATCGAGAGCGGGCACCGCACGCTGGTGGAGACCCCGGTGCGGCTCGATGCGCTGGCGGAAGACTGCCTCGCCATGATGCGCCCCGTCGCGGCGGAGCGGCGTCTCAGTCTTTCCCTGGAACGGCTTGGCACGCCCCGGCTGTGGGGCGACGAGCGGGCCATCCGGCAGATCGCCCTCAATCTGCTGGCGAACGCCGTGAAGTTCACGCCTGTCGAAGGCCAGGTGCGGCTCGTCGCGGCCGTGGACGCGAAGGGCGGGACAGTCCTCATCGTCGAGGACAGCGGGCCGGGCATCGCCGACAGCGAGCTGCCGCTGGGCGGCGCCCATGCGCGCGAGAGCCGGCTGGACCTTGCGACCGGCCAGGGGGCCGGGCTCGGCCTCGCCATCGCCCGGGGGCTCGCCGCCCTGCATGGCGGGGAGCTGGAGCTGGCCCGCCGCGCGGGAGGTGGAACGCGGGCGCGCGTGACCTTCCCGTCCGCCCGGACCCTGCACGGCGCCTGATCGGCCTCAGCCCTCGGAGACGCCGGCCTCGGCGAAGGTCGCCATCCCGCGATGGCAGGCCACGGCGGCCTTCACCACACCGATGGAGAGCGCGGCACCCGAGCCTTCGCCGAGCCGCATGCCGAGATCGAGCAGCGGCACGAGGCCGAGCCGGTCCAGCAACTGGCGATGGGCCTTCTCCGCCGAGACATGGCCGGCGAGGCAGTGGTCGAGGGCGTTCGGGTTCATGGCGTGGAGCACGGCGGCGGCGGCGGTCACCACAAAGCCGTCCAGCACCACCGGCACCTTCTCGTGCCGCGCGGCAATGATGGCGCCGGCGATGGCCGCGATCTCCCGCCCACCGAGGCGGCGCAGCACTTCCAGCGGATCGGAGAGATGCTCCTTGTGGAAGGCGACCGCGGCGCGCACGGCGGCGATCTTGCGCTCCAGCACCTCGCCGGCGGCGCCGGTGCCGGCGCCCACCCATTCCTCCGCCGTGCCGCCATAGAGGCCGTGGCAGATGGCGGCGGCGACCGTGGTGTTGCCGATTCCCATTTCGCCGAGGCAGAGCAGGTCCGAGCCGCCGGCGATGGCCTCCATGCCGAAGGCCATGGTGGCGGCGCAGGCCTTCTCATCGAGGGCGGCGTTCGTGGTGATGTCCGGGGTCGGATAATCGAGCGCGAGGTCGAACACCCGCAGCCCGGCGTCGAAGGTGGCGCAGATCTGGTTCACCGCGGCCTTGCCGGCGGTGAAGGTGGCCATCATCTGCTTCGTCACCTCACCGGGATAGGGCGAGACGCCGAGATCGGCCACGCCGTGGGTCGCGGCGAACACCGCCACCATCGGCCGGTTGACCGTGGGCATGGAATTGCCCTGCCAGGCGGAGAGATGCGCGGCGATGGCTTCGAGCCGCCCCAGCGCGCCCGGGGGCTTCACCAGCTGTTCCTGCCGGGCGAGCGCTGCCTCGCGCGCGCCTTCGTTGGGGCCGGGCAGGGTGGCGACGAGCTGGCGGATGTCGTCGAAGGGCGAGCCGGGATCTTGCGGGAACATCGGGCGGAATGACCTCTGGGCGCCGGCTTCGCCGGGCAGGGAACGCTGCCGCTCAATAGAGCGGGCGTCCCGATCCGGCAAATCCGACCCTCCGCCCGGCGGAGCGGAACCGTGGCTCAGCGCTCTCCCTGCTGGGCCTGGGCCACATGGTCGCGCAGTTCCTGAAGCGAGGCAAAGCGGACCACGCCGGTGGGCAGCTCGGCCTGGATCGAGCCGTCCGAATAGAGCGTGTAGGCCATGCCGCCGACGATGCCGGACTTCAGAATGCGTGGCTCGTCGGGCTCGCGGGCGGGAGCCGGAGCGGGAACCGGGGGAGGCGCGTCGGTGGGGGCGGCGCGGGCCGGGCGGGGCGGCGGCTCATAGCCGGTGCGCGGACGGGGCGGTGCGGGCGGTGCGATCGGCGCCTCGGGAGCCGGCTCTGGACCACGCTGAACCCGCTGGCGGCGCGCCTCGACCATTGGGTCGGCCGGCTGGCCGGCTTCCGGGGGCGGCAGCAGCGGGGAGGGGCCGGCGGGTCGGCGGGGCGCCGGGTTGCGCTCTGCCTGACGCTCCTGCGGGCGTTCGGGGGCGCGCTCCGGAGCGCGTTCCTGCGGACGTTCCTGGGGCCGGTCGGCCGCACGTTCGCGGGCCGGAGGCGCTGCGGCCTCGGCGTCTGTCTCCTCGGAGCCGACCAGATCGTCCACGGAGAGGCGCGGCGCTGCGCCGCGGCCGGCGCGGGCGGAACGGGCCGCCGGCTGCGCGGCGGCTTCCTCGGCCTCGGCCTCACCGGCCGGGTAGGAGCGCTCGATCTGCCGGGTCAGCCGGTCCAGCTGGCGCAGCACCAGGCCCATGGCGGTGATGACGAAGCCGCCCGAGGCAGCGACGGCGCCGGTTGTGATGAGGGTATTGCCGAAGGCCGAGACGTAGATCGTCACCCCGAGGCCGATGACCGCAAGCCCGGCCAGAGCGATGAGAACGCCGAGAAGGACCAGGAACCACCACATCTCGCACCCCGCTTCCGCATGCCGGCCTCGGCCGGTCTAATCAAAGGTGGTACCTCGGCGCGAAAATCGGCCGCTTCAAGGTTGTTTGATGGCGAGCGCGACCCTATCTAGGTCCACGCTCGGACATGTCGTATACCCGGTGTGGCGCCGGGGCAGCGATTTCGCCCCGGGCGAGACGCCGGATAGATTGCGGAGATGTTTCATGTCCTTCACGCTGCCCGACCTGCCCTATGCCTATGACGCGCTTGCGCCGTACATGTCGCGCGAAACGCTGGAATACCATCACGACAAGCATCATCTCGCTTATGTCAACAATGGCAACAATCTCCTAAAGGGAACTGAATTTGAAGGGAAAACCCTTGAGGAGATCGTCGTGGGCTCGTTCGGCAAGAACGCCCCGCTCTTCAACAATGCCGGCCAGCACTACAACCATCTCCACTTCTGGAATTGGATGAAGCCCAACGGCGGCGGCCCCATCCCCGGTGAGCTCGAGAAGAAGATCATCGAGGACATCGGCTCGGTCGAGAAGTTCAAGGAGGACTTCATCGCCGCCGGTGTCGGCCAGTTCGGTTCGGGCTGGGCCTGGCTCGCGCTCAAGGACGGCAAGCTCGTCGTGCTGAAGAGCGCCAATGGCGAGAACCCGCTGGTGCAGGGCGCGACCCCGATTCTCGGCGTCGACGTGTGGGAGCACTCCTACTACATCGATTACCGCAATCGCCGCCCCGACTACCTGAAGGCGTTCGTCGACCACCTCATCAACTGGGACTACGTGGCCGAGCTGTACAGCAAGGCCGTCTGACGGTTTCCCATCCCCGGGCCTGCGCCTTCCTTTGAGGGGCGCGGGCCCGCTCCGTTTTTCGGGGCCCGCTTAGCTCGCGAATGCCTAGCAGGCGATCAAGTGCACAACTCAGACGCGGCCTTTATGTGTTTCTTTTCCCGCCAGTGATTGACTCTGCCTGCCAAGAACATTTTGCCGTTTAACCTTACCATCGGTCAGCTGTGCTGCCACAATTGCTCCTGAGGCTGCCTTAATTTTTCGCAACGCACAGCATAATTTTGTTGCGATCCTCCTCTACTCCATCTTAGCTGTGATCCGCGTAGCCATCTGCGGTATTATGGTGGCGTATCGCGCTGGGGGCCTGGGAGCGATCCCGGAAACGGCGCGACAGGAGTTGGGTTCGGGATCCTCCATCAATGTCGTTCCTCGAAATCGAACGTCGGCCGGGCGCGATTGCGGACGCTTGCGCCCTTGTCCTGATCGCCGGTGTCGCGGTCATCGCCGCGCTCACCTTCTCCGACTACGGCCTCGGCTGGGATGACTTCACCCATTCCCAGTATGGCGACCTGCTCTATTCCTATTTCTCCTCGGGCCTGACGCAACGGAAGGTCTTTTCCTTCGTCAACCTGTATTATTACGGCGGCGGCTTCGACCTTGCCGCCGCGGCTATCGCCAAGGCGCTGCCTTTCGTCGAGGTCTTCGACGTCCGCCGCCTGCTGGGCGGGTTCGTGGGCATCGTCGGCTTTGTTCTCGTGTGGCGAACCGGGCGGCGTCTTGCCGGTCCCTGGGGTGGTCTTGCCGCCGTCGCCCTGCTGATGATCTGCCCGCTCTATTACGGCCACATGTTCATGAACGCGAAGGATGCACCCTTCGCCGTGGCCGTGGCCGGCGTACTCTATGCTTGCGTGCGGGCCTTCGACGAGTTCCCCCAGCCGTCGCCGCGCACCGTCACCTTCTTCGGCCTGTTTCTCGGCCTCGCCATCGGCACGCGCGTCCTCGGGCTGCTGTGCGGTGTGTATCTGGCCGCGGCCATCGCCTTCGTGCTGGCCGTGGAATGCGTGCGCCTTGGCATCAAGCCGGCGCTGCTCCGCACGCTTCGCTTCACCGGCCTGCTCATGCTGGGCCTGCCGCTCGCCTACTTTGTGCTCGGCATGGTCTGGCCCTGGGGCGTGGTGGAGCCGCTCAATCCTCTGATGGCGCTCAAATACTATTCCCACTTCTGGGAAGTGCCCTGGCGTGAAATGTTCGAGGGCCGGCCCATCCTGGTGCCGGACATGCCGCGCACCTACGTGCCGACCCTCTTCTCCGTGCAGATGCCCGAGCTGTTCCTGGGCCTTGCGGTGGCGGGCGCGGCCGGGGCGATCGTGTCGGCCTTCGTGGGCAGGGACACGCCGGCGAAGCGGGCTCGGCTGGTGCTCATCGTCACCGCGGCGGCTTTCCCCGTCCTGCTCACCGTCGTCACCCGCCCGGTGATGTACAACGGCATTCGCCACTTCGTGTTCGTGACGCCGGCGCTGGCGCTCCTCGGGGGTTATGCGGCGTCCTGGCTATGGCAGAAGGCTCAGGCGCTGCCGCGCCTCGCCCAGGGGGCCGTGGCCGCGACCTTCGCCGTGGGTCTCGCCGTGCCGGCGGTGGATTTCCACAACCTGCACCCGTACGAATATACCTACTACAACCACTTCGTCGGCGGCATCAAGGGTGCCGACGACCTGTTCATGCTCGATTACTGGGGCCTCGCCTTCAAGCAGGCCACGGAGGAGCTGGACGAGTATGTGGAGCAGCACCGGCGGACCCTGCCGCAGGGTCGCAAGCTGCGCGTGGCCGTCTGCGGCCCCCACTTCGCCGCCGCCGCCGAATTGGGACCGCGCTACGAGACGACCTACGACAGCAGCAATGCGGACTTCTATATGCGTCTCGGCGAGTTCTACTGCGCCGACGTGAAGGCGCCGCTGCTGGTGAAGGTCGAGCGCGAGGGCGTCACCTACGCCACGGTCTACGACGTGCGCGGCCGACCCTTCCCGAGCGTCTTTGCGGCCGGTCAGTAAGGCCAGCCATTCCCAGCGAATCGAAAAGGCCGGGCGCGAGCCCGGCCTTTTGCATTCATGTGCCGGTCTTCCGGCTCACTTGGCGCCCAGCAACTCGGGCACGCTGAGGAGGACGAACTCGTTGTCGTCGTTCTTCTGCGGGTTGCGGCCGGCCGAGTAGGGCAGGTTGTTGTCGTTGCCCACCACGATCTCGGTGGGGCTCACCATCACAACATCCTCGATGGTGAAGAAGGGCAGGTCCAGCACACCCTCGGTGCCGCCCTGCTTCGCCTTGCCGTTCGGATCCTTGATGGAAAGAAGGTCGATATAGCCGACCTTGCGCACCGCCTGGCCGGAGGTCTCCGGCGAGAAGGCGATCTTGTAGACGCGCTTGAACTGCGCCGGCTTGTCGAAGCAGGTGGGCTCGACCTTGCCAGCGGCGCAGGCTTTGAAGCGCGAGCCCTCCAGGCTGTCGCGCTCGATGACGAGGCCGTGGGTGTCATCGACCATGTTGAAGTCGCCGATGGCATTGCCCGCAACCGCCAGCGGATACTTCCACGAGCGGCCGGTCCATTCGCGCTTGCCGAGATCGAACTCGACGATGCGCAGGACCTCGGCGTCGCCCACCTTCTCCTTGCCGGCGGCGGTCGCATCGAACAGCGGGCCTTCCAGCAGGGCGTAGAGCTTCGTCTTGTCCGGGGAGAGCGCCATGCCCTCGAAGCCCTTGGAGCGATAGACGTTGAACGCGACCTTGCCGTCCGGCGCGCCGGGCGTCGTGACGGTCGGGTGATCGGGCGAGCGCATCACCTTGCCGTCCACCTTGGTCTCGAACACGGCCTTCACCTTGCCGTCGAGATCGGTCTCGATGAGGAAGGGGCCGAACTCGTCGCCGAACCACAGGCTGTCGCCCACGCGCTGGATCGATTCAAGATCGAAGTCCGAGCCGGTCAGGTAGCGCGTGGCGGTGCCTTCCATCGTGATCGGGTAGGGCACCTTGCGGTCCGGGTCGCTGATGAAGATGGTCTTGAGACGCTCGATGGTGCCGGCCTTGAAGTCCATCTTCAGCCGGTGGGCGGTCAGCATGGCGTCGGGCGAGTTGGCCTTGGAGCCGAAGCCGTTGTCTGTGAGCACCAGGAACGCCCCGTCGCCCTCGGAGACGATGCCAGAGAAACCCTGCACCGGCTGGCCCTGGAACGGCAGGGAAAGGCCGGTCTCGCGCGGGGCGGCCGGATTGGACAGGACGCTCACGCCCTTCACGCTGCCGATGGCGTCGATGCGCGCACGGTCGGCATTGGTGAACTTGCCCGAGGTCTTCAGCGCATCCGGCGCGTCGGCAGGGGCGGGGACGAAGGTCGCGGCCGGCAGGACGACATGGCCAGCGAGGACGGCCGGGAAGGCGGTGCCTTCGGCGGCTTTTTCCTGACTGTTCTTGTCCTGGGAGAGGGCAGGGGAAACGAAGGCGGCGCCGGCAAGCAGCGCGAGGGCGATGCAGTTCAGGGTGCGCATGGGAAACCTCCAAAGGTCCGTGCGCACCGCATCTGCGGCACCATCCTTGACGCAGCGGCGACAGCCGCGCGAACTTTGCATGACCTAGAGGAAGATCAGATCCATTTCAGCCGGCGGAAGGTCCACAGCAGCACGAAGCCGAGCAGCAGCAGGAACACAGAGAGCGCCCAGAAAGCGGCCGGATCGCTGCTGCCGGGGATGCCGCCCACATTCATGCCGAACATGCCCGAGATCAGGGTCATGGGCGCGAACACGACGGTCACGACGGCCAGCACCAGCATGGACTTGTTCATCTGCTCGGCGCGAGCGTCGACCATCTGGTCGCGGATGACGGAGGCGCGCTCGCGCACGCTATCCAGTTCCTCGGAAAAGCGGGCCACCCGGTCGGCGGCGTCTCGCAGCCGGTTCCGGTCCTTCGGCCCCATCCAGGGATCGTCTTCCAGCGCGAAGTGATTGAGCGCCTCGCGCTGGGGCGCGATGTGCCGGCGCAGCTTGATGGCCACCCGGCGCAGCACGGCAAGCTTGGGCAGGAGCTCCGAGGTTTCCGTGATGAGCACGGCATCCTCAAGCTCGTCCGCCTCCTCGATCAGCGTCGTCACCACGGCATCCACCCGCTCGACGAGGCGCATGGAGAGATCGGCCACGAACTCGCCCTGGGAGCGTGGGCAGCGGCCGCGGCCGAGCGCATCCTCGAAATCGGCGATGGCCGAGAGGAAATCGTGCTGAACCGAAACGATTCGGCGTGCGTCCACCCACAGGTGGACGGTGATGAGTTCCTCAGGCAGCGCGTTGCGCTGCAGGTTGATGCCGCGCAGGGAGAGCAGGGCGCCCTCGGCGAACATCACGCAGCGCGGGCGGCAATGCTCTTCCGCCATGCTCTCCAGCGCTGGGGCATCGAGGCCGACGCCCTGTCGTAACCACGTCTGCGGCATCCGGGGCAGATGGCGGAAATGCAGCCAGACGAAGCCGCCGTCGGGCGCCGTGGCCGAGACCGCGTCTTCCGGCCGGAGACGGCTCGCACCTCCTTTGCCGTCGAACATCCACGCAGAGAGAAGGCCCTGCGTGTCGATGGTGGAGGCGAGTGCGGCCATGGCGGGTCCCGTCGCTGACGTATCGTGCGTTCCTCGCACGATTGCACGACGCGAAAAAGTCTTGGCGTTACGTCACTTCAGGCATGGGAAAGGGCGTCGAGGATCCGTACCCAGCTTCGCGTGCCCTTGTGGAAGGACGTGAGGTCGTACTTCTCGTTGGGCGAATGGACGCGATCGTCGTCGAGCGCGAAGCCGATCAGCAGCGTGTCCACCCCCAGCCGGTCCTTGAACTGGCCCACCACGGGGATGGAGCCGCCCGAGCCGATGGTGACCGGCGCGACTCCCCATTCCGCCTCAAGAGCCCCGGCGGCGTGGCCGAGGTCGGGGCTCTCCGGCGGCACGAGGAAGGCGCGGGCGCCCTCGCCCCAGTGGAAAACGGCCCGGCAGTCGGCCGGCACGCGCGCCGCCACGAACGTTTCGAAGCCCGCCCGCAGCTTGGCCGGATCCTGGTCCGCCACGAGGCGGAAGGAGATCTTGGCGGTCGCCCGCGCGGGGATGATGGTCTTGGTGCCGGCGCCGGTATAGCCGCCGAACATGCCGTTGACCTCGAAGGTCGGGCGCGACTGGATCTGCTCGATCACCAGCCGGTCGCTCTCGCCGGCCGAGACCGAGAGGCCGACCGGCTTCAGGAAGGCCTCGGCGGTGAGCCCCAGCGCCTGCCAGCGGGCGCGGACCTCGGCGGGCGGCTCGCGCACGTCGTCGTAGAAGCCGGGCAGCGTCACCCGGCCATCGGCGTCATGGGCATCGGCGAGGATGGCCGCCAGCACATGGATGGGGTTGCGCGCGGCGCCGCCGAACAGGCCGGAATGCAGGTCCCGGTCGGCGCCCTCGATGGTGAGCTCGGTGTGCAGGATGCCGCGCAGCGAACTGGTGATGGAGGGCGTGCGCTGGTCCCACATGCCGGTGTCGCACACGAGCGCGAGATCGGCCGAAAGCTCGCCTGCATGGGCGGCGAGGAAGCCGGGGAGGTTGGGCGAGCCGCATTCCTCCTCGCCCTCCAGCAGAACGGTGACATCCACCGGCAATGCCCCGCGGGTCGAACGGAACGCCCGGAGCGCCTCGAGGAAGGTCAGCACCTGTCCCTTGTCGTCGCAGGCGCCGCGCCCGACGATGGTGCGCCGCCCGTCCGGCGTGGTGCCAAGGCGGGGCTCGAACGGAGGCGTTTCCCACAGGTTCAGCGGGTCCACCGGCTGCACGTCATAGTGCCCGTAGAACAGCACCCGCCGCGATGCACCGGTGTCAGTCCGGGCGACCACCACCGGATGGCCTGCGGTTGGGTGGACGACGGCGGTGAAACCGAGGGCTTCAAGCTCTCCCGCCACCCAGTCAGCTGCGTTCCGGCAAGCGGCCGCGTGGGCGGGGTCGGTGGAGATGGACGGGATCCTGAGGAAGTCGAACAAACGCGCCAGCGCCCCGTCGAGCCCTGCATCCACCGCCTTCAGAACCGGATCGAGTTCCGTTGCCGCCATCTCGCCCTCCGCCAGCGCAACCTCTGTCACGGGTCGCGATGGACCCGGAATCGCTGGGATGCTGGCGGTAGCGGGACCGTCTGGCAAGGTGCCAGACGGTTGGGCGCCAGATCAGTTGGCGGTGACGAGATCGGCGGGCGTGGCGATCACTGCGGAAGCCGGACGCCCTAGACGGCGCGCGCGCTGGAGAACCGAGCCGATGCGGCGATACAGCAGCCGCGGGGCGACCGGGGTGCCGAGCGCGGCGTCATAGCCGGTCCGGCCGGCCACGCGCACCAGCTGCTGCGCCGGAACTTCGGCAACGAGCACGGCAGGAATGCCGGCACCGAAGCGGAAGGGATTGGTGGGGGCGTCCTCCGGATCGTCCACCTGCACCACGAGCACATCGGCCGTGCCCTGGGCGGAAGGATCGGTCACTTCGTCGATGGACGCGACCTCGCGCACCGATCCCACACCAAGTGCGGACAGGGCGAGGCGCGTCGCCTGGCGACGTTCCATATTTGCATCAAGGAGGACGATGCGGGCAGTGGGTAACACCTTCATGAGGCGCTCCAGTTCATGGCGCGCCTCGGTCCCCATCCGCACGGAAGAAGGCTCGGGCACGCGTGTTGAGCATCTCTGTCGGTGCGACCCCGCAATCCCACCGACACGCTATGAACCTACCGCTAGGAGACTTCTGACGCAACACTTTCAACGCCGCTACCGCAGAGCTGCCGCCCGGGCCGACAGCGATCGCGGCCAAGCTGCCGTTAGGTACCTGCGGGCGGTGCAGAAACACCTTGAGCGATGCTGTGACCGGATCGGCCTGGTGGAGGAAGCGCCTCAGCGTTTGCTGATGCTGCCGAGGATCCCCCTCAGGATGGCCTTTCCCAGCTGGGAGCCGACCTGAGTCGCCACCGAGCGCGCCACCTGCCGCACCACAACCTCGGTGGTGGACATGCGGGTGCTCGGCCGGGGGGCGGTGGAGCCGGTACCGGCCGATCGGCCGGCCGTGGTGGGGACGCGCGGGGCCGTCGAGCCCTGCCGCGGCGCACCGCCACGCGGCACGGGCTCCACCTTGGGCGTGCCCGTGGCGGTCCCCAGGACTCCGCCCAGGATGGTGTCGAGAATGCTGCCGCCGCCCGAGGACGGTGCCGCCTCCTCCGCGTCCGGCTGGGCCTTTTCCTCGGCCCGCGCCTGGAGCATCTCGAAGGCCGATTCGCGGTCCACCGGCGTGTCGTAGAGATGCCCGACCGGGCTCTTGGCCAGGATCGCGGCGCGCTCGGCCGGCAGGAGCGGGCCGATGCGGCCGGAGGGCGGGCAGATGAGCGTGCGTTCCACCATGGAGGGGATGCCGTTGCCCTCCAGCATGGAGACTAACGCTTCGCCCTTGCCCAGCTCCATGATGACCTTGGCCGTGTCGAGGTCCGGATTGGGACGGAAGGTCTCTGCGGCCGCCTTCACCGCCTTCTGGTCGCGCGGGGTGAAGGCGCGCAGCGCGTGCTGCACCCGGTTGCCGAGCTGGGCCAGCACGGTCTCCGGCACGTCGAGCGGGTTCTGGGTGACGAAATAGACGCCGACTCCCTTCGAGCGGATGAGCCGCACCACCTGCTCCACCTTCTCCAGCAGCGCCTTGGGCGCCTCGTTGAAGAGGAGATGGGCTTCGTCGAAGAAGAAGACGAGCTTGGGCTTGTCCGGATCGCCCACCTCGGGAAGCCGCTCGAACAGCTCCGATAGCAGCCAGAGCAGGAAGCAGGCATAGAGGCGGGGCGAGCCCATCAGCTTGTCGGCGGCGAGGATGTTGATGGTGCCGTAGCCGGAGCGGTCGACCCGCATGATATCGGCGATATCGAGGGCCGGCTCGCCGAAGAACTTGTCCGCGCCCTGGTTTTCCAGCACGAGCAGCTGGCGCTGGATGGCGCCGACGCTCTGCGCCGAGACATTGCCGTAGGTCGCGGTCAGCGTCGCCGCATTGGCGGAGACGTGGGCCAGCATGGCCCTCAGGTCCTTCAGATCGAGCAGCAGCAGGCCCTGCTCGTCGGCGATGCGGAAGACGATGTTGAGGACGCCCTCCTGGGTCTCGTTCAGGCCCATGAGGCGGGCGAGCAGCAGGGGCCCCATCTCGGAGATGGTGGCGCGCACCGGGTGGCCCTGCTCCCCGAACATGTCCCAGAAGATCACCGGGAAGCTGTCGGGCGTGTAGGTGATGCCCACCTCCTCGGCGCGCTTCAGCAGGAAGTCCTTGGCCTCGCCCTGGGCGGCGACGCCGGAGAGGTCGCCCTTGATGTCGGCGGCGAACACCGGCACGCCGGCCCGCGAGAAGCCTTCCGCCAGCACCTGCAGCGTCACCGTCTTGCCGGTGCCGGTGGCGCCGGTGACGAGGCCGTGGCGGTTGGCGAGGCGCAGGGTGAGATATTCGTCCTTGGACTTGGTGTGGGTCGCCGCCGCCTCCGACCGGCCGAGGAAGCTGCGTCCTACCAGGATGCGGCCGTCCGATTCGGGGGCCGGCGCCCGCCCGCCGGACGGCGCTGCGGACGAGGTTCTCGGAACTGAAGTGCGGCTCCAGGGGCCGGCCGGCGGCGCGGCATTGGCCGGGGCGCTCTGTTCAGGGCTCGTCCCGGAATTCGTCCCTGGGCTCTTGACCATAGCGGTGTCCTCATTCGGGGCACGTGGTCCAGCCGAATCGCGCGTTCGGGTCCGGCCGCGGCATCGGGGAGTTTTCGCCCGCCTTCGGGACGCGGGCAAGCCCGTCGCTGCACCGCTTGCGCTTGAGGGCACCGTCTGGAGGGGGCGGCCGGCCGCGCTTGCGAAAGTGCGCCACGCCCGGCAATCTCACGCCAGTCTCGCCTGCGATTGCGGCGCAAGGAGATGGCATGGACGAGTTGATTGCGCGTCTGACCGAGCGTGTCGAAGTGAATGGCCCGACGGCCGAGGCCTTGGTTGCCCTCGTCATCCAGTTTCTCGCCCGAGAAGCGCCGGCCAGCGCCATGGCGCCCCTCTATGATACCCATCCCTGGGCGCGGGCGCTTGCCGATGCTGCCCCCCGCGAGGATGCGACCTTGCCCTCCGAGCGCCATTTCGGCGGCATGGCGCGGCTCATGCTGGTCGCCGATCGCATGATGGCCCATGGCCTCACCATGCCGCAGGTGCAGCTCGCCGTGCGCGAGACGGTGGCCTATGCCCGCGAGACGGTCGGCGCGGAACCCGTGAACCTCCTCGTGCGCTCAGTGCCCGGCCTCACCCACGTGGTCTGAGGCGCCGGGAAGCCGGGCAGTTGACTCGGCCCACGGTTGTGGCCTGATCTTGCTGCCGGCATGCACAAGCCGGGTTTGAAGGGGGGTCGCATGTCCTATCCCATCATCGAGATCGAAGGCGTCGGCGCGGTCTATGCCGAGAAGCTGAAGACGGCCGGAATCACAACCACCGAGGGACTGCTGGAGAAGGCCAAGTCGCCCAAGCTGCGTAAGGAGCTCGCGGTGGCCACCGGGATCGACGAGAGCCGGATCCTGAAGTGGGCCAACATGGCCGACCTGATGCGCATCAAGGGCGTGGGCGAAGAATATTCCGAGCTGCTGGAGGCGGCGGGCGTCGACACGGTGAAGGAGCTGAAGACCCGCGTTCCCGCCAATCTCACCAAGGCGATGGCCGAGGCGAACGCCAAGCGCAAGCTGGTGCGCGCACTGCCCACCGAGAGCATGGTGGAGAAGTGGGTGGCGCAGGCCAAGGAACTGCCGCCCGTGCTCACCTACTGAGCCCATCCCATCCCGCACCGGCCGCACCGGACCCGCCCGCCGGTGCGGCGCGCGTGGGGATGCATTGCGGCGGACCCTTGAAAACCGATCGTCCTGCCCGTAATAGAGGCGCGCGTGCCGCGGTAGCTCAGCTGGTAGAGCAACGCATTCGTAATGCGTGGGTCGGGGGTTCGAATCCCTTCCGCGGCACCATCTGCTGGCGTCGATAGACGTCGAAAAATCAAAGAAAACCAATTAATTGTCCGCCCCAAGTGTCGCGGGACCTCGATAGCCGTCCGTCAGCATCGCTCAAACTTGTTGGGTATCGGCCGAGCGCCATCCGGATACCAACACGATGCGTCCGACGGAGGTGCCTTTCGTGCCATCCGCCTCCCGGGTCCGCTGTGGCAGGTGAGAGGCGAGGTCCCCGGGGGTGCCGAGCCAGCGGCCGGGTAGGAGAGCGGGGTGGGGGCCAAAAACGGCGGTCGAACAAGGCGCAGGTGCCCCGCCCACGCAACTGAGCTAAAAACGATCCGGGTTTCTGATTGTTCTGGCTCAATGATCCTTCAGCTCGCGACACACCTCGATGATATGGTTCATGACCGCCCGCACGCGGGCCGCGCGCTTCAGGTCCGGGTGAACTACGAGCCATAGCTCTCGCGTGACCTCGCCCTCCATCACGCAAGTGAGGTCGTCCTGCCTCGCCAGCACATGGGGGAGTGCGGCGAGGCCGATGCCCGTCCGCACCGCCGAGATGAGGCTGGAGAGATCGTTGCTCTGGAACACGATGGGACGCCCTTGCGCCACCGTTTCGAGCCAGATCTGCTGCGGGGAGCGAGCCAACTCCTCATCATAGCCCAGGTAGACGCGGCGCGGTTCCGGCGTCGCCTCCACATAGGCCCGTGCTCCATAGAGCCCATAGGCGAGGTCGCCCAGGCGTCGGGCCACGAGCCCCTTCTCCTGCGGTCGCGACAGGCGAAGTGCAAGGTCCGCCTCGTTCCGTGACAGGCGCGCGGCGGCAGGTGTGCCGGAAACATCGACTTTGAGGCCGGGATGGCGAGCGAGCAGCGGTACGAGGCGTGGCACCAGCCAGTGGCTCGCAAGCGCAGGCGGCGCGCTGATCCGGACCCGCCCGGCGATCCCCGGCGCGGCGCCGGATGCGAAGCGCTGCACCCCGTGCACCGCCTGTTCGACGAGGTTTGCGCGATCCAGCAACTGCTCCCCGTCCTCGGTGAGCGCATATCCGCGCGGCAGCCGGTCGAAGAGCTTCAGGGCAAGCGCTTCTTCCAACGCGGCGATGCGCCGGGCGACGGTGGAATGGTCGGCATCAAGATGCCGCGCGGCCTTGGACAGGCTCCCGGATCGCGCCAGCTCGACAAAGAAGCGGAGGTCGTCCCAGTTCAGCATCGCCACATCTGCGCAAAAATCCCCAGATAGTGTGCATTTAGCAGGAATTTCTGCCCGGACCCATCGTGGCTAGGGTCTCCGCGACCTCACAGGGGATCCGCGATGACCACGACCTTCGCCATAGAGTTGATCGCGCCCGGCGGCGTCGAGTGCTTCCGAGCCGCAACCCGAACCCTCGCCGCTCCTGGGCCGGGAGAGGTCCGCATTCGCCACACCGCGATGGGCGTGAACTTCGTGGACATCTACCAGCGCACCGGCCTCTATCCGGTCGGCGAAATGCCGGCCGTGCTGGGCGTGGAGGGCGCAGGCGTGGTCGAGGAAATCGGCGCGGATGTACATGAGGTAGCGGCAGGCGATCGCGTGGCTTATGCGGGCTTGCCATTGGGGGGCTATGCGCAGGGCCGCAACATTCCAGCGAGGCGGCTCGTCCGGATTCCAGATGGGGTTGACGATCGCATCGCCGCAGCGGCCATGCTGCGAGGTGTCACCGCCCACATGCTGTTGCGCCGCGTGTTTCCGGTGGGAGCCGGCACAACCATGCTTCTCCACGCTGCCGCCGGTGGGCTGGGGCTGCTGGTGACCGCATGGGCGAAGCGGCTTGGAGCGCGCGTGATCGGCACTGCCGGTTCGTCCGCCAAGGCGGATCTGGCCCTCGCCCAGGGTGCCGACCATGTGATCCTCTACAGGGAGCAAGATTTCGTCGCCGAGGTCCGCCGCCTGACCGATGGATGCGGCGTGGATTTCGCGATTGACGGCATCGGGGGCGAGACGCTCGCGCGCACGCTCGATGCCGTGCACCCATTCGGAATGGTGGCGAGCATCGGCCAGGCTTCCGGCGCTCTGCCCCATCTGCCTTTGACGGAGCTTGGCCCACGCCGCTCTCTGGCCGTCAGCCGGCCGAGCGTTTTCGCCTATGCGGCCGATCTCTCTGCCTACAGGCGGGCGACGAAAGAGCTGTTCGGTGAGCTCGTGGCCGGCCTGCCTGTGACGATCGGCGCTGAGTTGCCGCTCGCCCGCGTCGCCGATGCCCACATCATGCTCGAGCGGGGAGAAACCACGGGATCGCTGCTGCTGGTGCCGTAGGTTTCGTCGGAACGAAGCGCCAGCTGCGCCGGCCGCCGTCTGAGACTGGGTCACCTGTAGCTGCGTGATGGGCAAGCATGGCCGCCGATCGGTCTGCTGGCTCCGCGAGCACTGGGCTCTTCATCCCGGGCGGCGGATCGCCATGGGGCGCCAGCACCGCGGCTTCGTCACAGGGGCAGCGGTGAGGCAGAATGCGGTCACGCCGTTGTCGGGCCAGACGGCTTCGATTTTCGGCGTTTTCCTCCGCGAGGCGGTCCGCGATCATCTCGCACACACGGTGCAGCAGATGATCGGACGCCAAATGGCGCTCAGGCGGGAAGGGCGGCGATGAAGTCGTGCGCATTGGACACTGCGCCGAAGACGCCGCCCTGCATCTTCACCATCTTCACGGCAGCCGCATGGTTGCCGGGGTCGGTGGCGCCGCAACAGTCCTCCAGCAGGAGGCATTCGAAGCCGCGATCATTGGCCTCGCGCATGGTGGTGTGGACGCACACGTCCGTGGTGATGCCCGTGAGCACCAAGTTGCGGATACCCCGCGTCCGCAGGATCATCTCCAAATCGGTGGCGTAGAAGGAGCCTTTGCCCGGCTTGTCGATGACGATCTCGCCCGGCAGCGGCGCCAGTTCCGGCACGATCTCCCAGCCCGCCTCGCCGCGCACCAGAACCTTGCCGCACGGACCCGGATCGCCGATGCCGGCGCCGATCTGCCGCGAGCGCCAGCGCTTGTTCTCCGGCAGGTCGGAGAGGTCGGGCCGGTGCCCCTCGCGGGTGTGGATGATCCAGTATCCCGCCGCGCGCATGGCCGCGAGCACGCGGGAGATGGGCTCCAGCGGCGCACGGGTGAGCGAGATGTCGTAGCCCATCGCATCCACATAGCCGCCGGGGCCGCAGAAGTCGGTCTGCATGTCGATGACGACCAGCGCGGTGTCCTTCGGCGAGATGACGCCGTCGAAGGGCCAGGAATAAGGGTCGGCGGCAATGACGGGCACGGGCTCCTCCAGATTGACCGGGCGCCGCATCCAGCGCCCGCCCGGCTCGGAGCAAGATGCGGGCCGCGATCTATCGTGAAACTGAAACTGAAATTTATTCAATGATTTGGCGCGAGGGGGCGGCAAGCGAAACCGCACCACAGCGGCCATCCGGGACATCTTGCATACACTAGATATGCATTTGCCCAAGTTTTAGTCCTATTTTATCACGAGCGATCTAAATCAGAGGTAGCGCGGCCCGTACGTCACCTCTTTTCGATGCATGTACGGTGCCCATCCCGCCATGGCATAGGCTTCTGAGCCAACAGGCTTTTCTGCGCTGAGCCGCCGCGCCCGCGCGAAGCAGCGCCGACGCCACCGGCAGCTGGCCCCGCGCTTGCTTTGGAACCTACGGCGGACGCGGCGCTTGCGCGAGCGAAGTCGCGGGGCGTTCAGACATCACGACCTCAGTATGCAACTGTCCATTTCTGATCTAAAAATAGGCAAATAAATGCAGTCTGACATTTCAGGATGGCGTCGCTGGGGGTTCATGGCCATAGGGCCCCTGGCCCTCTTTCTCATCTGGTATGGCGTCTTCGCTGCCGGCCTTGTCACACCGAAGCTCCTTCCTTCCCCCGTGCGCACCCTCCAGGCCATCTGGGAGAACATGGGCACAGGGCTCGGGCAGGACTTTCTCTACACGCTCCAGCGCACGCTCCACGCCTTCGCCCTCGCCGCCATTCTGGGCGTGCCGCTGGGCATCGTGGTGGGCGCCAGCGAGAAATTCTATCGCTCCATTGAATTCCTGATCGACTTCTTCCGCTCCACGCCGGCCACGGCCATGTTTCCGCTGTTCATGATCATTTTCGGCCTCGGCGACTTCTCCAAGATCTCGGTGGCGGCCTTCGCGGCCTTCCTCGTCATCCTGTTCAACGTGGCCTATGGCGTGATGCACGCGCGGCCCACCCGCATGCTGGCGGCCCGCGTGATGGGCGCCTCCCGCCTGCGCGTGTTCAAGGACGTGATGTTCTACGAGAGCCTGCCGCAGACCTTCATCGGACTGCGCACCGGCGTGTCCATGGCGCTGGTGGTGATCGTTGTGGCGGAGATGTTCATCGGCTCCGACAACGGCCTCGGCAAGCGCATCATCGACAGCCAGATCACCTTCGACCTGCCGCAGCTCTACGGCACCATCCTGGTGTCCGGCATCCTCGGCTACGGCCTCAACCTTCTGTTTCTCGCCGCCGAGAAGCTGCTGGTCCACTGGGCCGGCCGCTGACCGCCCCTGCCTTGTCCCGCCCTGCTCTGTCCTGCCCCCTGAAGGAACCGACCATGACCACCCGCCGCAATTTTGTTCTCGGCGCCGGCGCCGGCGCCGCGACGCTCGCCGCCGCCTCGTCCTTCCCCCGGCCGCTCCGGGCCCAGCCGAAGGAGAAGGTGGTGGTCTCCTGGCTCCCCATCATGCAGTCCTTCGCCTATTACGTGGCGCTGGAGCAGAAGCTGTTCGAGAAGCGCGGCATCGAGATCGAGTCCGTGCGCTTCCAGGCGCCCAACCAGATCATCGATTCCCTCGTTTCCGGCCGGGCCGATGCCGGCGCGCCGGGCGCCGCCGCCGGCATCGCGGTGATCGCCGAGACGCAGTTTCCCGGTACGTTCAAGGTGTTCGGCCTGCAGGGCGGCGGCATCAAGGTGAACCGCATCAACGATGCGCTCATCGTCGCCAACAATTCCCCCATCGCCACCTTCGGCGATCTGAAGGGCAAGTCGCTGGGCCACCTGCCGGGCATCCAGTGGCGCACCCTCTCGCGCTACATGGTGCGAAAGGCGGGCCTCGATCCGGACAAGGACGTGCGCCTCGTGGAGCTCGCCGTGGGCCTTCAGGTGCAGGCGGTGGTGGCGGGCACGGTGGATGCCACCTTGTCCCTGGAGCCGGTCGGCTCCATCGCCGTCGCGCTGGGCGAGGCCAAGCGCGCCATCACCAATCCCATGTCGCTCGCGGTCTACGACCCGTTCTATTCGGGCGTGTCGCTGCTCACCACCAAGTTCATCAAGGAGCGGCCCAAGGTGGCCAAGGCCTTCGTGGAAGCGCTCGACGAGGCCACCATCATGGCCGAGAAGAATTACACTTCCCTGCGCTCCATCCTGCCCGCCTACACGGCGGTGAAGCCGGACCAGGTGGAGATCGTGGCCCAGCCTTATCTGCGGCCGTGGACCGAGCTGAACGAGACCGACCTCACCTCCTACCAGACCTTCGTCAACGTGTTCCGGTCCGAGGGCGCGCTGAAGCAGGACTTCGACATCAAGCCCTTCATTCTGAAGCCGTCCGACCTGTCATGACCGCCCCTGTCATAACTGCGGTGGAGCCCGCCACGCGTGAGCCGGCAGGGGGCGCCCCCCTGCCGGACCTCACCTGGTTCACGCCCGGCACGCACATCACCATTCGCGGGCTCAACAAGACGTTCCGCGGCAATCCGGTCTATACCGGCTTCGACATCGACTTCCCGCGCGGGGGCATCGTCTCCATCTTCGGGCCGAACGGCTGCGGGAAGTCCACGCTCATCAACATGATCTCCGGCATCCTGCCCTATGATGCCGGCCAGATCCTGTTCGACGGCAAGACCATCGCCGAAACGCGCATCGGCTATGTGTTCCAGAACTATCGCGAGGCGCTGTTTCCCTGGCAGAGAGCCATCGACAACATCCATTACCCGCTGAAGATGATGGGCGTGCCCAAGACGGAGCGGGAGCGGCGCATCGAGAAGCTGGCGGCGCAGTTCGACCTCAAGTTCGACCTCAACCGCTACCCCTATGAAATGTCCGGCGGCCAGCAGCAGACGGTCTCCATCATGCGCGCGCTGGTGGTGGATCCGGAGGTCCTGTTCCTCGACGAGCCCTTCTCCGCGCTCGACTACGAGATGACACTGACCATGCGCGACCTTTTGCAGAAGGTGCTCACCGAGACGCGCACCACCACCCTGCTCGTCAGCCATGATTTGGAGGAGGCCGTCTGGCTTTCCGACAAGGTACTCCTGCTCACCCGCCGGCCGTCCCGCATTGCCGAATACATGGACATCGACTTGCCCCGGCCGCGCAATTCCGAAACCATCTCGGACCCGCGCTTCGTGGCACTGAAGGCCCACGCGCTGGAGGTGTTCCAGACGGCGGTGAGGAGCAGCGCCCCATGACTTCAGACGCGCCCCAGGGCCAGCCGGAAGGCCCCTTTCGCGGCTATCACGACATCGGCGGCCGGCCGGCCGGCGCGGTCGCGAAGGACGAATACGCCTTCGCCGACTGGCAGAAGCTGTCCGAGGCCATGCGCGGCGCGCTGGAGGCCAAGGGGCGCATTGTCTCCCTGGACGAGATCCGCCGCGTGTTCGAGAGCTTCGGCGAGGATCTCTACAACACCCTCGGCTTCTACGAGCGGCGGGCGGAAGCCCTCACCGTGCTGCTGGACGAGAAGGGCATCGTGCCCCGCGCCGCCGTGCTGGCGCGGATGGAGGCCATCGCCGCCATGGAATGCCGGCAGGTGGACCACGTGACCAAGACGGTTACGAACAAGCCCACGATCTCACCGCCGGCCGGGAGCGCCGCACCATGAGCGCTCCCCGCTTCGCGCCGGGCGATCGCGTGCGGATCCTCGACATCGGCAAGCCGGGCCATGTGCGCATTCCCTGGTATGTGCGGCACAAGGTGGGGGTGGTGGAGCGCCATTGCGGCGCCTATCCCAATCCCGAGGAATTGTCCTGCGCGCGGCCGGGCCTGCCGGCCATCGACCTCTATCGCGTGCGGCTCGGCCAGCGCGACCTGTGGCCTGATTATGCCGGGGCGCCCGACGATACGCTGGAGATCGAAGTCTACGACCACTGGCTCGCGCCCGCACAGGACGATGCCCCATGACCTCCACACCCGCCGAAATGAGCGCCATCCCCGTGATCGAGGGGTATGACGGCGCGGACTATTACGCCCTGATGACTCGGGCCCTGCACCAGATCCTGCTGGAGGAGGGTCTCCTCGCCCCCGAGGAGACGGACAAGGTGATCGCCGCTTTGGAGGCCCCAAGGCCCGAATGGGGCGCGCGGCTGGTGGCGCGGGCCTGGGTGGACACCGCCTTCAAGGCCCGCCTTCTGGCGGACGGCGCCAGCGCCGCCGCGGAGCTGGGCTTCACCATCAAGGAGGCGCAGCTGGTGGTGGTGGAGAATACCGACGATCTCCACAACCTCATCGTCTGCACCCTGTGCTCGTGCTATCCGCGCTCCCTGCTGGGCCAGCCGCCGTGGTGGTACATCTCCAAATCCTACCGCGCCCGTGCCGTGCGCGAGCCGCGCGCGGTGCTGGAGGAATTCGGCATGGCCCTGCCGGAAAGCGTGCATGTGCGCGTCCACGACAGCAATGCGGACATGCGCTACCTCGTGCTGCCCCGCCGCCCGGCTGGCACGGAGGACGCGCGCGAGGAGGATCTCGCCCGTCTCGTCACCCGCGACAGCATGATCGGCACGGCCCAAGTCTCCGCGTCTTAGACTGCCGGCGGCCGCCGGCCCAAGCGGCAAGGAATTCGCCGTCCTCGCCCTCCTGGTGCGCCATCATGGCTGCCTCGTCGCCCACCGCCAGTTCCTCGCCGCGGTATGGGGGCGGCTCATGTAGACGCCTGTCCACTCACCGCCATCAGCCACACCCGCAACACGCTGGGGGATGATGCGGCACCCCCGCTTGATCCTCCTCGAGGCCGGGGTGGGCGATCGGCTCGGGGAAGGCGGATGGGCGCCAGCGGGGACACGGCCGACCTGCCTTTCAGTCCGCCACGGCCTGGAGATAGGACGGGACGGGGATCGGCTTGCCCTTGGCGGTGATCTCGAAGCGGCGGAGCCAGCGCTCGACGGCGTCCCTCAGATGGGCCTCGAGCGCCTTTGCGGCACGTTCCGGCTGGGCGTCCAGCAGCAGGTCGATGATCTCGATGTGCTCGTCCAGCGCCGCCACGATCAGCCGGATGGGGATGCCCAGGAACGGATCGAAGAGGTGGCGGGTGGGGCCGAACAGCAGGTGCGTGCGCTTCAGGGCGCGCATGATCTCCGGGTTCGCGCAATAGCCGAGCAGTGTGATGTGAAGATCGGTTTCCGCCTCGTCGAAGCGCGTGCTGCTGATGGGCGTCTGGGCGCGGGTGGCGAGGATGCGGGCGCGCATGTCCGCCAGCACGGCGGCAGGCACGCGGGGGGCCGCCTGGCGCAGGGCCGCCGGCTCCAGCAGGCAGCGCAGCTCGTAGAGATGGCGGATGCGATCCGGCGTCATCTGCTCGGCGATCCAGTGGCCTGCATGATCCTTGGCGATGAGGCCGACGCCGTGCATCCGCGCCAGCAGGTCCCGCGTCACCGTCCGGCTGACGCCGAAATGCTCGGCGAGGCGCAGTTCGTTCAGCCGCACCGAACCGAACAGGGTGCGCACGAACAATTCCTGCTCGACCTCCTGATACATGCGCTCCCACTGCCGGGGCGCCGACACGTCCACCGGATCGAGCACCGCGGTGTCGGAGGCTTCGCCGCCGGGAACCCGGTAGCCGCGCCCCTCGAGCGGCTCCACCACGCCATCCTCGCGCAGCCGCTCCAGTGCCTGACGCGCCGGCGACCGACTGATCCCGAAAGCGCGGACCACCTCCGCCTCCAGCAGGCGCTCGCCGGGACGGATCTGGCCGGCGGCGATCATCTCGCGGAGCTGGTGATAGGTCCGATCCTGGAGGGAGCCGCCCGCCGCGGCATCAGCGTCCTTGCTGGTTTTTGCGTCCCCCATGGCCTGCTCCGTTCCTCCGGGCCCTGCGCGGCATCGCCCGCGCCTATCGGCAGCGACGGGCCTGCGCAAGAGGCACGTGCCCTTGACAGGACCCGTCGCATGGCTTCTAACATAAAACGTATTTTGAATCCAAAGTACGTTTTTGATCGCGCCCAGGACAGCCAGAGTGATCTTCCCGAACGCGCCCATCACCTGCGTCGAGGACCTGCGCCGCCTGGCTGCGCGTCGGGTCCCGCGCATGTTCTACGATTACGTGGATTGCGGCTCCTGGACCGGTGCGACCTATCGGGCGAATGAGGAAGACCTTGCCGCTATTCGCCTGCGCCAGCGCGTGGGCATCGACATCTCCCGACGCAATCTCTCCAGCCGCATGCTGGGCGAGGATGTCGCCATGCCAGTGGCGCTCGCGCCCACCGGTCTTGCGGGGATGCAGTGGGCGGACGGGGAGATTCTCGCCGCACGCGCCGCCGAGCGGTTCGGCGTCCCCTTCACCCTGTCCACCGTCAGCGTGTGCTCCATCGAGGACGTGGCCGCCCAAACCTCGCGGCCCTTCTGGTTCCAGCTCTATCTGATGAAGGATCGCGCCTTCATGGAGCGGCTCGTCGCCCGTGCCCGCGATGCCGGCTGCTCGGCGCTGGTGCTCACCATGGATTTGCCCGTGCAGGGTCAGCGCCACCTCGACATCAAGAACGGGCTCTCGACCCCGCCGCGCCCCACGCTGCGCAATCTCGTCAACCTCGCCACCAAGCCGCGCTGGTGCCTGAATATGGCGCGGACCGAGCGGCGCACCTTCCGCAACATCGTCGGCCATGTGGAGGGGGTGAGCGATGCCTCCTCTCTGGCTCACTGGGTGTCCGAGCAGTTCGACCAGACGCTCGGCTGGGACCATGTGCGGTGGCTGCGCCGCATCTGGGACCGAAAGCTCATCGTGAAGGGCATCATGGACCCGGAGGATGCGCGGGCCGCGGCCGGCGCGGGGGCGGATGCCATCGTCGTGTCCAACCACGGCGGTCGCCAACTGGACGGGGCGCCCTCCAGCATCTCCGCGCTGCCGGCCATCGCCGAGGCGGTGGGCGCACGCACCGAGGTCCTGTTTGATGGCGGCATCCGCTCCGGGCAGGACGTGCTGAAGGCGCTGGCCCTGGGCGCCGCTGGCGTGCTCATCGGCCGGGCATTTCTCTATGGCCTCGGCGCCATGGGCGAGGCGGGGGTGACGCGCTGCCTCGAACTCATCCATCGCGAGCTCGACCTTACCATGGCCCTGTGCGGCCTCATCGACACGTCCGACGCCGCCCGCGCGTTGCTTGACGCACCCGCTTATCCCGAACCCGCCGCGCGCATTGCCGCGCCCGTCTGAACGACACACCCCGCGCGCCGGGGTCCGCCACAAAAGGAGAGGACCGATGTTCGGCAAGTATCCGATGCACCCCGGCAGCGGGGTCAACCCGCCGTATTCCCCGGCCTATCCGGTGGAGTGGGAATGCGCGCTGCGCACGCTGGAAGTGATGACCCGCGTCGATCCCGCGAAGACGCGGGCGCTGCTCGCGGACACGCCGTTCGAGCTGGTGAACGACCGCGTCGCCTTCCGCTTCATGGCCTCGCCGGGACACACCCTGTCGCTGCATCAGGGTCGCATGTTCGACCTGATGGTGACGGTGGCGGTGCGCTACGAGGACCTATTCACCCAGACGCACATCTACATGTACTGCTCCGATCCCATGGGCATCGCGGCCGGCCGCGAGCTGTTCGGCTACACCAAGAAGGACTGTACCTTCCGCTTTGACGAGGCCGAGACGGGCGCCATCGAGAGCGCGGTGATCCGGCGCGGCGTGCCGCTCGCGGAGGTGTCGTTCACGCCCGACCCGCAGGCTCCCATCGTGCGCCTCGTGGATGACGGGGAGCAGCCCGGCGGCGAAATCCATGTGCGTCGTCTGCCGCACCCCGAGCGGCTGGAAACGGCCTATGCCGATGTCGTCTACCGCCGCACGCCCATCGCCTATTCCGCGCCTGTCGCCGGCCGCGCGGTCATGAACCTGCACGAGAGTGCCTTCGATCCGCTGACCGAGCTGGAGCCGGAAATCCTCTCCGCCCAGTTCATGGTCTCCGACGTCTACGGCGGCGGCTTTGCGGTGGAGGACCGTCGTCTGCTCAAGCGGCTCATTCCCTGAGCTGCCACCAGAACAAGAACGAAGGGAGGAATATCCATGACCCGCAAGACAGACGAGACCATCGCCCGGCTCCGGCGCCCGCCATCGCTCGCCCGCCGGGCCGTGGTGGCCGCCGGCGCGCTGATGCTGGCGATGCCGGGGCTCGCCCTCGCGCAGGACCAGAGGACGATCAAGATCGGCGTGCTCACCGACATGTCCAGTCTCTATGCGGACGTGACCGGCAAGGGCTCGGTGGTTGCCACCCAGATGGCAGTCGAAGACTTCAACGCCGCCGGCAAGCCGCTCAAGGTTGAGGTAATTGCGGCCGATCACCAGAACAAGGCCGATGTGGCCGCCGGCATCGCCCGCAAGTGGTTCGACACCGAGGGTGTCGACATGATTGTGGACGTGCCGAACTCGGCCGTCGCGCTCGCCGTGGCCGCCATCGCCCGCGAGAAGAACAAGGTGATGATCGCCTCCGGTCCCTCCTCCTCGGACCTCACCGGAAAGGCCTGCTCGCCCAATACGGTGCACTGGACCTACGACACCTATGCCCTGGCCACCGGCGCCGCCACCGCGGTGGTGGAATCCGGTGGCAAGAACTGGTTCACGCTCACCGCCGACTACGCCTTCGGCCATGCCATGGAGCAGGACGTCCGGAACGTGGTCGCCCGCACCGGCGGCAAGGTGATCGGCGGTGTGCGCGCGCCTCTCAACACGCAGGATTTTTCCTCCTTCCTGCTGCAGGCGCAGGCGTCGGGCGCGCAGGTGGTCGGCCTCATCAATGCCGGCGGCGACACCATCAATTCCATCAAGCAGGCGGTGGAATTCGGCATCCCGCAGAGCGGGCAGCGCCTGGTGGCTACGGTGCTCTATCTCACCGATGTCCACTCGCTGGGGCTCAAGGTGGCGCAGGGCCTCCAGTTCACGGAGTCGTTCTACTGGGACCTCAACGAGGGCACCCGCGCCTGGACCAAGCGCTTCGCGCCGCGCAACGACGGACGCTATCCGAGCGCCCTGCATGCCGGCGCCTATGCCTCGACCCTGCATTACCTCAAGGCCGTCTCGGCCGTCGGCAATGCAACGGACGGTGTGGCGGTGGTGGACAAGATGAAGGCCCTGCCCACAGACGATCCCCTGTTCGGCAAGGGCTCGATCCGCGTCGACGGACGCAAGATCCACCCCATGTTCCTGTTCCAGGTGAAGACGCCGGCCGAATCCAAGTATCCGTGGGACTATTACACGGTGGTGAAGTCCATTCCGCCGGAGCAGGTGTGGCGTCCGCTGTCCGAAGGCGGCTGTTCGCTGGTCAAGTCGTGAGCGTCGCGCTGGTCACGGGCGGCGGCGGCGGCATCGGGCGCGCCATCGCGCTCAAGCTGGCCGCTGCCGGGCACGACGTGGCGTTGATCGACCGCGACGTGGCGCTCGGCGCCGAGACGGCCCGGCTGGTGGAAGGGGCGGGTCGCGCCGCCCTCTTCCTCGCGGCCGATGTCTCGTCGCCGGCGGAAGTCGCGGCCTTCGTCGCCGAGACCGAGGGGCAGCTCGGCCCCATTGAACTCTTCGCCAACAATGCCGGCATCGAGGGGGCGGTTGCGCCCATCTTCGACTACCCGGACGATGCCTTTGACGCCGTGATGGCGGTGAACGTCCGCGGCGTCTTCCTCGGCCTCAAGCACGTGCTGGCGCGGATGCGGCCAAGGGGGCGGGGCGCGGTGGTCAATACGGCCTCCACCTCCTCCATCCGGGGACGGCCCGGGCTCGCCGGCTATGTGGCGAGCAAGCACGCTGTCCTCGGCCTGACCCGCGTCGCCGCGCTCGACATGGCGGGCACCGCCATCCGGGTCAATGCCGTCCTGCCCGGTCCGGTGGAGACGCGGATGATCCGCGCGCTCGACGACAAGGCGGCCGCCGCCGGTGGCATCCGAAGGGCCGGTACCGCGCCCTATGGCGCCCCGGAAGATGTGGCGAGCGTGGTCGCCTTTCTGCTCTCGCCGGCGGCCGCCCATGTCAACGGCGCCGCGTGGACAGTGGATGCAGGCGTGACAGTGGCCTGACGGCCCGGCGCCGCGACGGTTTCTTTCAATCTGGGATGAACGACTATGAAGCTCTGCCGCTATGGCGCCCCGGGCGCGGAAAAGCCGGGTCTCGTCGATGGTGACGGCCGGCTGCGCGACCTCTCCGGCATCTGCGCGGACGTTGGGCCACGGGAGATATCACCCGAGGGCCTCGCCGCCTTGGCCGCAGTGGATCCCGCCTCCCTGCCCGAGGTGGAGGGCCGGCCCCGTTTCGGCGTGCCCTACAGCGGCATGAGCAAGTTCGTCTGCATCGGCCTGAATTATTCGGATCACGCCGCCGAAGCTGGGATGGCGGTGCCGGACGAGCCGATCATCTTCCTCAAGGCGCCATCGGCCCTCTCGGGACCGGACGACCCCATCATCCAGCCGCCCCATTCGACACGGCTCGACTGGGAGGTCGAACTCGGCGTCGTGATCGGCACAACCGCTCGCCATGTGAATGCGGCGGACTCGCTCGACTTCGTGGCCGGCTACTGCGTCGTGAACGACGTATCGGAACGCGCCTTCCAGATGCAGTCCTCCCAATGGGACAAGGGCAAGGGCTGCGACACGTTCGGCCCGGTGGGCCCGTTCCTCGTCACAAGGGACGAGGTGCCTGATCCGCAGAACCTCGACATGAGGCTCGACGTAAACGGGCGGCGCATGCAGAGCGGCAACACCCGCACGATGATCTTCGACGTCCGGGAGATCATCGCCTATTGCAGCCGCTACATGACGCTCCTGCCGGGCGACATCATCGCCACCGGCACTCCGCCCGGCGTCGGCATGGGGATGAAGCCCGAGCCGGTCTGGCTCCACCCGGGGGATGTGGTGGAACTCGAAATCGCCGGGCTTGGCCGGCAGCGGCAGCAGGTGACTGCCCATAGATGAGCCCTGGCTGGGCCCCACAACGCCGATCCCGCGGTCGCCAGTGAGCCGGGTGATTTCCCGGACTTTTTTACCCGCGCATGGACGCTGATGGTCAGATTGCTCCGGTGCGTTCCGGGCAGCGACCATCGGCTGCCATTACCGCCCGCTTCTTGATCGGGCCGCCCCGAGGGCCAATCCCGCCAAGACACCGCATTCCCGCCTCTGCCGATCGTCTCAATTTTGGAACGTGACGGGCGCTCAATGCGCGCTTTCCGCTCCCCGCGCTGGCTGGTACCCAACCTCACAGAGCTGCAAAACCAACCAATGGGCAGCCGGACTCTCCCGCCGTGTGGCGAGGGCTTCCGAAGACGGAGGATCATATGGGAATGCCGATCAAACTGGCGACCGAGGCGAAGCGAGCCCAGGGACTGGATCGCCTGCTTGGCGCGAAGTCGGTCGCCATCATCGGCATGTCGTCCAAGCCACAGTCGGCGGGCCAGATCGTTCTCAAAAACCTGCGGGAGAACAGCTTTCCCGGTGCCATCCATCTGGTGGGGCGCACCCCCGGCGTCATCGACGGCCTCAGTGTGATCACCGACATGGCGGAGCTGCCGCCCGGCGTGGACCTCGCCGTGCTCACCGTTCCGGCCGCAAGTGTCGAGGCGACGCTTGATGCCTGCATGGCGCGCGACGTTGGCTCCGCCATCGTCTTCGCCTCGGGCTTTGCCGAGACGGGCGAGGAGGGGCGGCGGGAACAGGAGCGCATCGGCGCGCGGGTGCGTGTGGGCGGAATGGTCGTGGTCGGGCCAAATTGCCTCGGCTTCACCAATTACGCGGCCGGATTCAGCATCACCTTCGTGGGCGTCAACAAGGTGCCGGCGATGCCGCAGGGCGCCCGCGATGCGGTCGCCATCGTCTCCCAGTCGGGCGGGCTCGCCAATCACCTGCGCCATGGTCTGAACGCGCGCGGTGTTGCGGTTTCCTACAATATCTCCACCGGCAACGAGATGGATCTCGGTCTCGGCGATTTCGTCGATCATCTGGTGGACGACGCGGCGACGCGGGTAATCATGATCTATGCCGAGGACATCCGCCGGCCGGACGTGTTCCTTGCTGCCGCCGCCCGCGCCCGGGCCATGGGCAAGCCGCTGGTCATGCTGTTTCCCGGCCGCAGTCCCCATGCGCGGGAAGCGGCCAAGTCACACACCGGCGCGCTTGCGGGCGACTATGCGGTGATGAAGGCCAAGGTGGAGCGCGCCGGCGTTCATCTGGTGGATACCCTCGACGAGTTCATGGATGTGGCCGAGATTCTCTCGCGCTATCCGGCGCCTTCCCGCGGGGGCCTCGGTATCCTCACCTTCTCCGGCGCCTTCTGCGGCATTGCCCATGATTTCTGTGCCGATATGGGCGTGGAGATTCCGGCCCTCTCGCCGGCCACGGAAGCCGAGCTGAAGGCGCTTCTGCCGGCGTTCATCTCGCCCCGGAACCCCATCGACCTCGGCACCGAGGCGGTGTGGCGGCCGGAACTGGTGGGGGCGGGCGTCGCGGCGCTGCTCAAGGAGCCGGCCATCGGCGCGGTCGCCATCTCCATCCCCATCGTGTCGCCCGCGCACGCCAAGGCCTATGTGGAGCAGGTGGTGGCGGCGCGGGGCGAGAGCACGAAGCCGGTGGTCATGGCGATGCTGGGGGACCAACTGCCCCTGCCGCCCGAATTCGTGGAGATCGCCCGCGCCAGCAAGGTGATCGTCTCGCGCTCATCGGACCGGGTGCTGAAGGCGCTGGCGCGGATCGTCCGCCAGCCTGATCCACGGCCGGCACCCCCAGCCGCGGCGCCGATGCAGGGGCGCGATCTGCCGCAGGGCACCCTGCCGGAGTGGCTGGGCAAAAGCCTGCTGGCGGGCGAGGGCATCAGGATTCCCGGCGGCCGTCTGGTTCGGACCCTGGACGAGGCCCGGGCGGCGGCGGAGGCCATCGGCTATCCCGTTGTCATCAAGGCGCAGGCCGGCGCGCTGGCCCACAAGACGGAAGCGGGCGGGGTGATCCTCAACCTTGCCGATGCCGACGCGCTCTCAGCCGCTTGGGCGACCCTGCATGCAAACATAGCCCGCGCCCAGCCCGGCCTCGTGCTGGAGGGCGTGCTGGTGGAGAAGATGTCGCCGAAGGGCCTGGAACTGGTGGTCGGCGGCCGCCGCGATCCACGCTGGGGGCCGGTGGTGCTCATCGGCCTCGGCGGCATCATGGTCGAGGCGCTGGGCGATGTCCGCCTTGTGGCAGCGGATGCCAGCCGGGAGGAGTTCGTCGCCGAGTTCGGCAAGCTGAAGGCGTCGAAGTTGCTTTACGGCTTCCGCAACCAGCCGCCCGTGGATGTGGCGGCGGCGGCGGATGTGGCGGTGGCGATCGGCCGCCTGCTGCTGGCGACGCCTGAGATCTCCGATGTCGAGATCAACCCGCTCATGGTCTACGAGCGCGGCCACGGCGCCGTGGCGCTCGATGCCCTCATCGTCAGCGCCGGCGGCTGAACCTTCCGCCGGCAAGCAAAGCGACAGTAACGCACCAAGTATCGGAGCCTGACATGCCCGCGCTCGTGACCTACGAGGTCGAGGACAACATCGCGCTGATCGGCCTCAACAGACCGGAGAAGCGCAACGCCATGAACGACGCGCTGCTGATGGAGCTTCGCGACGTGCTCAACGATGCCGGCGACAAGATCGACGCCGCCGTGCTGTTCGGCCACGGCCAGAATTTCTCGGCCGGGCTCGATCTCGCCGAGTTGTCGAAGCGCCTGACGCCGGAGGGGCAGGCGCCGCGCAGGCGCAGGCCGCGCCATCTGTGGCACTCCACCTTCGATCTGCTCGCCCGCGGCAACTTCCCGGTGGTCTGCGCGCTCCATGGCGCCACCATCGGCGGCGGTCTGGAGCTTGCTTCCGCGGCCCACATCCGCGTGGCCGATGAAACCACCTTCTTCGGCCTGCCCGAGGGCCAGCGCGGCATCTTCGTGGGCGGCGGCGGCAGCGTGCGCACCCAGCGTATCATCGGCTATCCCATGATGGCCGACATGATGCTGACCGGGCGTATCCTCACAGCCGAGGAAGGCAGCCGCTGCGGCCTCGCGCAATATGTGGTGCCGGCCGGGGAGGCGCTGGCGAAGGCCAAGGCGCTCGCCAGCGTCATCGCCTCCAACGTGCCCCAGACCAACTGGATGATCACCAACGTCCTGCCGCGCATCAACGATTTGTCGCACGACGACGGGCTCTTCATGGAATATCTCAACACGTCCATGACGCGACCGCCCGAAGCGCTGAAGCGCCTCGAAGATTTTCTGGAAAAGCGCGCGCCGGTGCTGGCGCGCCCCGAATAGACCCAAGAAGAACTTCAATAAGACAAATAAACACATAAAAGGGGAGGACGAAATGGGCCATCTCGTCGATCGGCGGACACTTCTGCGGGCAGGCCTGGGAGCCGGTGCGGGCGCTCTGGCGGGCTTCCCGATGCGGGGAGCATCGGCGCAGGGCGATGCCGTGCGCTGGGCCTATCTGGTGCCCGGCTTCACCGTGCTTATCGCCCGCTACATGCAGCAGAAGAAGCTCGGTGAAGCGCCGGGTGTCGGCCTCGCCGCACCAAACGAATACGCGACCGTCTCCACCTATTACAACGATTTCGCCGCCGGAAACTATGATGTCTGCATCGGCAGCTGGGACGTGTTCGCCCAGCGCTTCGAAGCCGGCGTGCCCATCCGCATGCTATGCACCATCACCACCGCGAGCATGATCTCGATCCTCACCGGGGAGCCGTCGATCAAGGGCATCCCGGATCTCAAGGGCAAGACGCTGGCGGCGCCGCAATCCACTGGCACGTTCCGCATGGTGTCGAGCCTCATCAAGGAGCGCTACGGCCTGGAGCTGGGGCGTGACATCAACATCCAGGGCGTCGACAATCCGGCCTCGTCCATGACCATGGTTCTGGCCAACCGGGCGGACGCAGGTCTCTCCTGGGAGCCGAACATCAGCGCCGCACTTGCCCGGCGGAAGGACCTGTCGCTCATCTTCAACGCGGGCAACGTCTATCGGGAGATCAGCGGCGGGGCCGAACTGCCTTATTTCGGCATCGCCGTGCGCCGCGAACTGGCCGAGCGTGATCCCGAGCGGGTGCGACGCATCCGTGCGGCGTTCGAGACCGCCATCAACGGCATCATCGCCGATCCGAAGGAGGCGGTGAGCCTCGTGGCGGATTCGGCCGGCGCGCCGGCCCCGGTGCTGCTCGATGCGCTTACCTCGAAGCGGCTCAGCTTCCGCTTCGGCTCCATGGCCTCGGCGGAGGAGCGCGCCCAGATGACCAAGGCCGGCGAGTTCCTGAAGCGGAACGGACTGCTGAAGCAGTCCATTGATCCCGGTTTCTTCATCGCGTCTTGAGGCTCGAAGGCTCCTTGCGCGCGTCGCCCGCCGGGCGGCGCCGTACAGGATCGGCCTGCTCGCTGCGGTCGAGCCGCGCCGGCCCGTCGGCGGCGAGGAATGACTCCACGTGGTCCAGGAACACGCGGGTGCGCTGCGGCACGTGGCGGCCCGCAAAATAGGTCGCCGTCGCCTGGAGTGCGGGGATTTCCTCCTCCATCTCCAGACGCACGAGACGGCTGTTGGCGACGTCGCCCCGGCACATGACATTCGGCAGCACGCCGGCCCCGAGGCCCGCGATCACCAGCTCGCGCGCGACGCCGATATTGTTCACGCGGACCGTGCCGTGCCGGTCCGCGTCCCCCCGAGCCTCCTCCCGCCATATGCCTTCGGCCACCTGCTGCTCGGTGAGCACGCCCTTGACATCTGCGAGGCGGCGGGGCGTCGTGGCGAGCCGCGCGAGATATTTCGGGCTGGCATAGATGCCGCGCGTGAGCGCCGTCAGCCGACGTGACGGCACTCCCGGATTGACGAGGCTGCCGAGCTGGATGGCGATGTCGTAGGTCTCCTCCGTCACATCCACCCATCGGCCGTTGACGTGGATGTCGAGGTCGATCATCGCGTACTTCTCGGCGAAGGACGCGATGGCGCTGCTGATCCAGCCGGTGCCGAAATCGATGGGCATGCTCACCCGCAGCTTGCCGCGCAGGCTGGTGCGCCGCTGCGTGGTCTGCAGCCCCGCGCTTTCCAGCTCCGCCGCGATGCGGGAGCAGTGGTCGTGCAGCCGGCGGCCCTCGTCGGTGACCAGGATGCGCCGGCTGGTACGCTTGAGCAGGGCCGCGCCGACCTGATCCTCCAGGTGCTTGATCTTCCGGCTGACGGTGGACTTGGGCTGGCCAAGTAACCGTGCAGCTCTAGTAATGTTTTCCTGGTTGACCACCTCGAAGAACACCACCAGCGCGTTAAGGTCGAAGTTCATCTCTTCCTCCCGGGCGATGGTTTCTAGCATCGTCCCAATTTTGGAACAACGCGCTGTGCGAATCCGCGCTTTGTGCCGCTGGAGGGGGTGCTATGGTCCGTTCAACGAAGGTGCTTCGGCTCCGGGGGCTGCGGCTCCCACGCCGTAACGGCGCCATCCGCCGGTCGCGCGCAGATGCTCGCGCACCCCATGGCGGGCAATGCGGGAGGTAGGGCACACGATGAGCGACAACCTTGTTGCGACAGGGCGGCCGCCTCTGCGGCCGGTGCCCGCCCGCAAGGCTTCAAGGCGCGGTTCCGGTCAGGGTGACGCGGTGGCGACGCTGGTCGTGGTCGCGGCGATGGTCATCGCGATGCAGATCGCCAGCGGCCATGTACCCGACTACATCATGCCCTCGCCCATGAGCGTGCTGCACGCCACCGGCGACATCCTCTTCGGCGACCGCATGCACGTTCTGGTGACGCTGGCGCGCCTTGCCGCCGCGCTCGCCTTCTCGCTGGTCGCGGGGGTGATCGTCGGAGCCATCATGGGAATGGTGCCGCTGGTGCGCCCCTTCCTACGCGCCATCATCGTCATCGACACCGGCATTCCGGCGCTCTCGTGGATGTTGATCGCGGTGTTCTGGTTCAAGGACACCGAGACGCGGATCTTCTTCATCCTCACGGTGATCCTGCTGCCTTTCTACGCCATGAACGTCTATGAGGGCATCCGCGCGCTGCCCAAGGACCTCGTGGACATGGTGGAGAGCTTCCGCCCGAGCCGCTGGCAGATGCTGCGGTACATGATCATGCCGCACATCGTCCCCTACATCTTCATCACCACCAAATCGGTCGTCGGCTATGCCATCCGCATGGCGGTGTTCGCCGAGCTGGTCGCCTCGGCCATCGGCATCGGCTCGCGCATGAGCCTTGCCCAGTCCAGCTTTCGCATCGATCAGGTGTTCGCCTGGACCTTCCTGCTGGTCATCCTCAACATCGCCTTGCAGTGGGGCGTCTCGGCCATCGAGAAGCTGTTCCTGAAGTGGCGGCCGGAAGTGGCGGTGCGGTGATGGGCACGATCGATCCGGTCATCGAGATCCGCAACATCCACAAGAGCTTCGGCGGCTTCGTCGCGGTGGACGACTTCAGCCTGCGCGTCGAGCCGGGCGAGATCGTTGCGCTTTTGGGACGCACGGGGGCCGGCAAGAGCACCGTGCTCAATCTGGTGATGGGCACCATCGGCCCCGACCAGGGCTCTATCCGCGTCGCGGGCTTTGATCCCTACGCCCAGTTCCGCGAACTGAAGGGCCGCATCGCCGTCTCCTTCCAGACCGACCGGCTGCTGCCTTGGCGCACGGCGGTGGAGAATGCCGAACTCGGCCTCCTCATCCTCGGCGTGCCGAAGGCCGAGGCGCGCACGCGGGCTCTGGCGTGGCTGGAGCGGGTGAATTTGAAAGGCGCGCAGGACAAGTATGTCCATGAGCTGTCCGGCGGCATGCGCCAACGCGTGTCGCTAGCCCGCGCCCTGGCGGTGGACCCGGCCATCGTGTTTCTGGACGAATCCTTCAGCCAGCTCGACCATGCGACGGCGGGCAAGCTGCGGCGGGATTTCCATCGCATCGCCAAGGAATTCGGCAAGACCTGCCTGTTCGTGACCCATCGCATCGAGGACGCGATCGAGATCGCGGACCGGGCCATCGTGCTCAATCCGGGCGCGCGCATCGTGCTCACGGAGGAGATTACGCCGGAGCTGCGTGCCGATCCTGCACGGGTTCGCGCCTGCCACGCCCGCATTGCCGAAGCCATGGGTGGCGAAGGCGAGGCGGACGACCAGGAGAGCCTCGCCCCCGTCACCGCCGGCTGATCGCCAGAGCGGCAGTCTTTCCAGCACCGGCGGCGCTGCGCAGCCGGTGATCGGCCGGCCCATGTCCGGGCGCCGGCCGTCCCAGCTTCATCATCCGGAGGTGCCGAATGGCACGGACAGACGTGGTCATCGCCGGCTATGCCGAGACCAGGGTGGTCTACCAGAGCGGTCGCTCGGCCTATGATTTTGCCGGCCTCGCGCTGAGCGAGCTCCTCGGCAAGACGGGCATCGCCAAGGACGAGATCGATGGCCTCTCGGTAACGCTGGCCTTGAGCGAGGGCAGCAATCCGTTCTTCGCGGTCTATATGGCCGACGCGCTCGGCCTCACCCCCACCTGGCTCAATGTCGGCGGCATCGGCGGCTGCTCGGCGGCGGGCGGCGTCGCGCGGGCGATGTGGGCCATCCGCGAGGGCGCGTGCCGCATCGCGGTCGTCCTCTCCGCGGATGCGCCGAGTACGGCCTTCCGGGCGAATTACGGGGCCTACCGGCCGGAATTCCAGGACCCGCAGGGCGTGCAGGGGCCGCCTGCCACCTTCGGGCTGCTGATGAGTCGCTACGATCACCAGTATGGGCTCGATCCCCGGGCGCTGGGCAAGATCGCGGTCACCCAGCGCGCGCATGCGCTGCGCAATCCCAACGCCCTCGACAAGTTTCGCAAGCCGCTCACCATGGACGACTATCTCGCCTCGCGACCGATCGCCGACCCGCTGCGCGTGCTCGACTGCGTGATGTATTGCGACGGCGCCAACGCCTTCCTCGTGATGAGTGCGGAGGAGGCCCGCGCCCGCGGGATCGAGAAGGTCGCCCATCCCACCGCCTATGCCGAGGTCACCAACCACAACGGCGCCGATCCGCTGGCTGATATCACCGACAGCGGCTTCTACCGCATCGCGCCAAAGGTGTTCGCCAAGGCCGGGCTTACGCCCGCCGGCATCGGCATGTTCCAGCCCTATGACGACTTCACCATCGCAGTGCTGATGCAACTCGAGGCGTTCGGTTTTTGCGCCCCGGGCGAGGGCTCGGCCTTCGTGCGCGACACTGATCTTTCCTTCACCGGCACCCTGCCGCTCAATACCGGCGGCGGCCAGATCTCGGCCGGCCAGCCGGGGCTCGCCAGCGGCGGGCTGAACCTTGCCGAGGCCGTACGGCAGCTGTTCGGCGAGGGCGGCGAGCGGCAGGTGCCCGGGGTGCGCAATGCGCTGGTGACGGGCATCGGCGTCATCCCATACGGCCGCAACTGGGGCTGCAGCGCCGCGATGATCCTGGAGGTGTGAGATGGCCGAGACCGAGGGACGGCTGGTGCCGGCCGCCAACCGCTATGTCCCCTCGCAGCCGTTCTGGGACGGCGCGCGCGAGGGCCGGCTGATGCTCCAGATGTGCCTCGATACGGGCCGCTTCCAGCATCCGCCCCACCCGTTGAGTGTCTACACTGGTAGCCAGAACGTGGAATGGCGCCAGGTGAGCGGGCTCGGCTCGATCTATGCCGTGACGGTGGTCCGCGTGCCGGGGCCGGGTCTCGCCGGACGGCTGCCGTTGATTGTTGCCACGGTGGAACTGGTCGAGGGCGTGCGCCTCATCGCCAACATCATCGACAGCGCAGCGGAGAGCGTTCGCATCGGCGCTGCGGTGGAGTTGGCATGGGACCACCTCGGCGACGGCACGCCCTATCCCGCATTCCGGACGCTGGCGCAGGGGGTGGCCGATGCTCAGGATTGAGACCGAGGCAGAGCAGGCGTTCCGCCGCGAGGTGCGCGACTGGTACGAGGCGGAGCTTCCCGAAGACCTGCGCGACCTCACTTTCCGCCCGGAGCCGGCGCAGGCGCTCGGCTGGTATCGCCGCCTGTCGCAGAAGGGATGGATCGCACCGCACTGGCCCAAGGCGTTCGGCGGCATGGGCGCCTCGCCGGTGGAGCAGGTGATCCTCATGGAGGAGGCCGCCCGCATCGGCGCGCCCGAACTGCCGACGCAGGGCCTCAACCAGATCGGCCCCATCCTCCAGCGCTTTGGCACGCCGGAGCAGCAGGCACGCCACCTGCCGGCGATCCTGAACGGGGATGTGATCTGGTGCCAGGGCTATTCCGAGCCCGGGTCAGGCTCGGACCTTGCCTCTCTGAGGACGCGCGGGCGGGTGGAGGGCGACGAGATCGTCATCACCGGCCACAAGATCTGGACCACGTGGGGCCACCATGCAGACTGGATCTATGCCCTCGTGCGCACCAACGAGGAGCTGCCGCGCCGGCAGGGCATCACCTTCATCCTGGTCGACCTGAAATTGCCCGGCATCACGCGCCGTCCCATTCGCACCCTTGCCGACGAGTGCGAGTTCTGCGAGGTGTTCTTCGACGCCGTGCGGGTGCCGCGGGCAAACGTGGTGGGCATCCTCGACGGCGGCTGGAACATCGTCACCGCACTGCTCGACGAGGAGCGCATCCAGCTCGGCGCGCCCTCCCACGCCTTGCGTGCGCTGGAGCGTGTGCGCCGCATGGCGCGGGCACTGGGGCCTGTATTGGGGGCGTCGGGCCGCCTCCGGTTGGCGGAGGCCGAGACGGAGGTGGCGGCGCTCACCGCCGCCTTCCTCCAGACACCGACCGAGGCAGAGCAAGGCCGCACCCCCGACGCCTCCAGCCTCAAGATCCTGTCCACCGAGACCACCCAGCGCGTGCTGGACATCGCACAGGAACTGGCCGGCGCGGCGGCGCCGCTCAAGAGCCCTGCCTCTGTCGGCGGCACGGTCATCGACTTCAGCGAGCTGTTCCTCCAGTCGCGCCGCCTCTCCATCTATGGCGGCACCAATGAGATCCAGCGCGGCCTCATCGCCGACCGCGTGCTGAAGCTGCCGAAAGGAAAGCGGCCATGATCGCGCCGACACCCGAGCAGGTGCTGATGCGGGACAGCCTTATCCAGCTCCTCGGCGATGGCGTCTCCCGCATGCGGGGCGCGGATGGCGGCCCTCCCGACCGTGCCGTCTGGGTCGATATCTGCGAGGCCGGGTGGCCGGGCCTGCTCCTGCCGGAAGCGTCCGGCGGCTGGGGCGGCACCGCGATCGACATGGTGATGGTGCTGGAAGGCGCTGCCGCCACGCTGGCGCCGGAGCCGCTGATCGCCGCTCTGGCGACCGCGCCCCTGCTCGCCGCCTGCGGTACCGAGCCCGCCCACGCCTTGCTTGCCAATATGCTCGCCGGGCAGACGGTGGTGCTGCCGGCGGAGATGGCCATTTCTCCGCTAGCGCCGGACGGCGGCTTCGTGCTGTTCGATGCTCCATGGGCGGACGTGGCTGTCATCGGGGCGGGGCAGGGGGACGGGTTCCGCCTCGTCGCGCTGTCGTCTGCCGAGATGGAGGACGCTCCCTTGCGCCGGACCATCGACGGTGGTGCACAGCGCATTCTGTCCCTCGCCGCGGGCGCAGGGCGGCTGCTGGCGGAAGGGCCGAAGGCGGCACAGGCATTTTACGCCACGCGCGATCTGCTGCGACTCGGGGCGGCCGCGAGCCTTGTGGGGCTCGTCGCCCGCGCATTCGCGCTCACAGTGGAATATCTCGGCATGCGCAGCCAGTTCGGCCAGCCCATCGGCGCATTCCAGGCCCTCCAGCACAGGGCGGCGTCCATGCATGTGGCCCACGCGGCGGCCTGGGCGCTGGTCTGCGAGGCGGCCCTTGCCGTGGGCGGGGACAAGGAGCGGGTCGCTTGTGCCATGGCCAAGGCGAAGGCGTCGGCCACCGCGCGCGGAGTGCTGAAGGACTGCGTGCAGATGCACGGCGCCATCGGTTTCTCGGACGAATACGTCCTCGCCCCGCTGTTCCGCCGTGCGGTCACGCTCGCCTCCGCCTTCGGCACGCCGGAGGCGTGTTTGGCCGAATTGGGCTGCGAGGGCTAAGTGGCTCAGGGCAATCCGGCGCTGTCGCCGCCCAACTCCGCGGCGCGGGAGAGGAGCCTTTTGGCGGCGAGATAGAAGGGGACCTCGATGAGGAAGTCTCCAAGCCGGGCGCGGTCGAGCCCCGCTGCCCGCGCCGCTTCGAAGGCCGCGACGATCTCGCTTGCCTCGGCGATGTCATCGTCCGAAGGCGTCAGCACGGCGTTGATGATCGCCACATGGGCCGGATCCACGGCGCTCTTTGCCGCGTAGCCCAGTTGGCGTCCGTAGCGCGTATCCGCCTCGCATCCCTCCACATCGGCGAAGGTGTAGGGGCAATCGATGGACACCACCCTGGCGGCCCGCGCCTCCAGATGCAGCCGCTGCCGGGCATAGGCGAGTTCCGTGGCCGCCCGGCTGCGCGGGGCGCCGAGGTCCTCGGCCAGATCCTCGGTGGAGCAGAGAACGGCACTGACCCGCGGGCTGGCGGTGGCAATGGCGTAGGTCTGCATGACACCGCGGGCCGTCTCGATGTTCGGGACGATCTCGATGGCCCCGGCCGGCAGGCCGAGCCGCAGTTCATGCCGAGTGATCTCGGCGTCGAGGGCGGTGATCTGGGCCGGCTCGGCGACCTTGGGCAGATGCACGGCGTCCGGCCGGCCCGCGATGACCCCCGCGAGGTCGGCGAGGCCGTCGCCCTCCAGCGGATTGATCCTGACGCAGGCCACGATGCCGGCCGCGCGCCAGGCTGAGAAGGCCTCGGCGGCCATGGCCCTCGCCTGAGGGCGAAGGTTGGGCAGCGTGAAGTCCTCCAGTTCCTGGATCAAAGCGTCGGCGCCGCACTGCGCCGCTCCGAGCAGCGCGGCACGATCACCCCCGGGGACGAACAGCCAGCTCCGTCGCAGGGCCGGCCGGCGGCGGCTGTCCTTCTGCGATAGCGGATGCGTCGTTCCCACGTCTTCCTGCGGCATGATCGGCTCTCTCTTGCGAACGGGCGCAAGATGGGCCGGAGGCGGGGCGCGGCGCAAGAACGGTGTCTGATCCCCTCAGGCCACTGCGCCGCCGGTCGCCGCGAGCCGGCGATATCCGCCATCGAAATAGAGCAGCGGCTCGGCACCGCGGCAGCTGACGCCGACCACCTCGCCGACGAAGATGGTGTGCGTGCCGGCATGGTGGCGCTCGCGCAGCCGGCACTCGATCACGGCCACCGCTTCGGCAAGGAGGGGGCAGCCGGTCTCACCCCATCCGTGCGCGACGCCCTCGAACGGTTCATCGAGCCGGCGGGCGAAGCGGCCGGCCAGATCCTGCTGGTGCGCGGCGAGGATGTTTACCGCGAAGGCGCCGCTGTCGGCGATCAGCCCGTGGGAGGTAGTCTCACGGTTCACCACGGCGAGAATCTGCGGTGGGGCGGTGCTGACGCTGCAGACCGCCGTCGCCGTCATGCCGTTGAGCTGGTCGCCGCGGCGGGAGGTGATGACCGTGACGCTGGCCGCCAGCGCCCGCATGGCGGCCTTGAAATCCGCCGCCTCCACGGGCGGCGCTGCGACGGGAGCGGCGCGGCTCATCAGGCCGCCCCCTCTGCGAGGAGGTCGCGCAACTGGCCCCCGGCATATCCGCGCCGCAGGTAGCCACGGGCCTGCAGGAGCGGCACGACCTCGCGCACGAAGTCCTCGAACGTGTCGGGCAGGAAGGCCGGCGACACGACGAAGCCGTCCGCCGCCCCGCTGTCGATGATGGCGATGAGCTGGTCCGCCACCTCCGCTGCCGTGCCCACCGCACGCGGGCACATGACGCCGCGCGCATAGATGCCGCCCGCCTCGGCGATGGTCATGCCGCCGTCGGGGGTGATGCTGCGGAGCGCCGCAAGGTTCCCCTGGCTGCCGGAGGCGGCGATCTCCTTCACCGTGGCATCCATCGGCAGGCTGGAGAAATCGGTGTTGGCGTGGGCGGCCAGCGTCGAGAGGCCGGCGACCGGGTCGGCGAGGGAATCGTGCAGGGCCTCTTTCTCCTCCGCCTCGGCGCGGGTGGAGCCGATGAAGGGCATGATGGCCATCAGCACCTTGCTGGCCCCGGGGGGCCGCCCGGCGGCTTTCAGTGCGCCCGCGACATCGGCCTTGAAGGCGTGCATCCGCTCCAGATTGGGCTGGAGCGCGAAGATCACGTCCGACCAGCGCGCCGCGAACGCCTTGCCGCGCCCGGAGGAGCCCGCCTGCACGATCACCGGCCGTCCCTGCGGGCTGCGCGGGATGTTGAGTGGCCCGCGCGACTGGAACCACGGCCCGCGATGGTTCACGTAGTGCACCTTGGCGGGATCGGCATAGATGCCGGCTGCCCGGTCGAGGACGAGGGCGTCTTCGTCCCAGCTGTCCCAGAGGCGGAAGGCGAGTTCCATGAACTCGTCGGCGCGGTCGTAGCGCTCGTCATGGCCGAGATGGGGCACGGTGCCGAAGTTCAGCGCCTCCCCGTCATTCATGGAGGTGACCACGTTCCACGCCGCCCGTCCGGCGGAGATGTGGTCGAGCGTCGCGAACTCGCGGGCGATGTTGTAGGGCGCGTCATAGGTGGTGGAGCGGGTCGCGCCGAGGCCGATGTGGCGCGTCACCGCCGCCATGGCGCCGAGGATGGGCATGGGGTCCATGCGGGTCGCGTCCTGGTCGCCCCGCGCGAGGCCGGCGGCATGGCTGTCGCCATAGCGGTCCGCGATGGCGAGACGATCGGCGAAGAAGAGGAAGTCGAAGCAGCCCTGCTCCAGAAGGCGGGCGATGCGCACGTAGTGGTCGAGGCTGAGGAACGGCGTGTCATGGGCGGGATTGCGCCAGATGGCGTGGCTGTGAACCACCGGGCCGGCGATCAGGAAGCCGCACAGATGCATGGATTTTGGCATGGTTGATCCTCCCTGTCCCGATTTCGGGCAAGGCTTTCCGGTTCACGCGCCGGATGCCCCGCGCATGCTGATGATGAGACTTTGATGGTCATACTGGATGGCCCTTCCCCGACCGTGCCGGGGAAGGGTGGGCTTGGAATTGGCGTCAGGTAATGATGCCGAGGGAGACGTTCTTTCCGCCCTTGATCTCCTGGACCAGGAAGGAGCGGTTGATCTGGTCGCCACGGGCGTCGAAGTCGCAGGTGGCGCCGGCGCCGACAAACTTGATCTTCTTCCCGGCGCGGATGAGTTCGAGGCCCTTCACCACGTCGTCCACCTCCTCGCCGGGAGGATTGCAGACCTCGAATACGGATTTCGCCCATACCTTCGCATCGGATGACTTGGCGTGCTCCATGGCGAGGGCCGTCACGCACATCTGGTCATGGGCATTGCCGGCAAAGAGGAAGACGGTGCCGGGCGCCGCGCCCATCTCCTTGACGAACCTCTTGTAGGAAGGCGCGTCCAGCGGCGGCGCGGGCTGAAGGTGGTAGATGCCGTTCGCCACCTCCGGGCCCACCGCCTGGAGGAACTTGCCCTCCGCATCGGCGCCGATGGAGAGCGCGACGATCTTGGACTTGAAGCCGCCGCGATAGACCTCCTTGGCGATGGAGACGAAATCCGTCAGCAGCGACAGGCAGAACACCGCGTCCGGATCTCCGCCGAATGCCTTCTCGACTTCGGAGCGGTAGGAAGGCTGGTCCGGGTTGTACATCACCACGTCGAGCACCTTGCCGCCGAGCTTGGCGAACTCCGCCTTGAAGGGCTCGATCATGGCCACGACGAAGGGGTTCTGCTGGGCCAGCACCACCGCCGTCTTGGCGCCGATGGTCTTCATCACCTTCGCGCCGGCGGGTCCCCAGGACGTGCTCTTCGCCTGGAAGCGGAAGACCATGCCCTTGGTGTCGCCCTCGGTCACCGCATTGGCCGAGCACGAGACCATCTGCACCTTGTCGGCGGCGAGAATGATGGGCTTGGCCGCCAGTGCGATTGGGCTGCCCCAGAAGCCGCCCACCAGCTCCACCTTGTTCACTTCCAGAAGTTTCTTGGTGGCGGTGACGCCCACTGTGGGATTGGTCTCGGAATCCTCAATGAACAGCTTCAGCGGACGGCCGCCGAGGATGCCGCCGGCATCGTTCACCCATCTGACCACCATCTCGGCGGCCTTCTTCATGTCCGGGCCATAGGGGCCGGTTGCACCTGAGAAGGGCAGGACCATGCCGACGGGGATCTCGGCCGCCTGTGCCGCCGCGGGCCGGCCCAGCAAGGCGGCAGCCGGAAGCGAGGCGAGGCCGGCGACCACGTGCCGGCGAGTGAGGGGCAGACTGCGCGTCACGGCTGTTCTCCTGCTGCTGTGTCGGGTTCGGGTTCGGGGTGGAGGTGGAGCAGCGCCTCCGCGGCGCCGTCATCGATCTGCAGTGCGTCGTTGAAGCGGTTGAAGAAGCCGGCGAGCGCCGCGCGCAGCGTCAGCTCGACGATCTGCGCCTCGGTGAAATGCTGCCGGAGGTCATCGAACACGTGATCGCGGATGCCCCAGGCGCGCTGGGTGACGAGCCGGGCGTAGTCGATCACCGCGCGGTCGGCGGCATCGAAGGCGGGATGGTTGCTCTCGGGGAGGGCGGCCACCGCGTCCGCCGGCACGCCCTCGACCTCGAGCAGGGGGGTGTGGTGGGAGACGCAATAGGGGCAGGCATTGAGCTTCGAGACGGTCACCACCGCCAGCTCGATGTAGCGGAACGGCACGCCTTCCCGCGCCCGCAGCTCCATCAGCATTCGGTAGAGATGGTCGAGCGCGGGCGGCACGTGGGCGAGCACCGACGCCTGGTCGCGAAAGTCGGAATAGCCGCCGGCGAAGGCTGTGAAGACCTCCGCATAGGGGGGCGGCAGGTCGGCCGCGGTGAGGGGGGCGACGCGGGGCATCAGGCTTTCTCGCTTTCGGGCGGGAAGAAATCGGCGAAGCGGCGCTTCGGCTCGGAGACGAGGCCTTCCGGCCGCAGGATGAGGAGCAGGACGATGCCCACCCCGATCATGCCGAGCCGCAGCGCGGAGAGCTGGACGCCATCGACGCCGGGGATCACGTCCTTCAGGAAGCGGGTCGCCTCCAGGATCAGCATGATCGAGCCGGCGCCGAGGACGAGGCCAAGGTTGGATCCGCGTCCGCCGGCAATCACCGCCATGAAGGCATAGGCGGTGATGATGGGGGTGAACTGGCTCGGGTCGATATAGGTGAGGAAGAAGGCGTGCAGCGCCCCCGCGAGCCCCATGATGGCGCCGCCGATGGCGAAGGCGCGCACCCGCAGGGCCAGCACCGGCTTGCCGAGCGCCGCTGCGGCCGTCGCATCGTCGCGGACCGCGCGCAGCGCCCGGCCGAAGGGTGAGCGGACCAGCGCCTCGCTGAAGGCGAAGACGATCACCACCAGCCCCAGAGCGAAGGCGAGGATCACCGCATCGCCCCATCCGGCCGGCGTGACGCCCGCGAAGGGTCGGGGAATATCGGCGATGCCGAGCGCCCCGCCGGTGAGGTCGCCGAGGTTGAGCAGCAGGATCCGCACGATCTCCGCGAAGCCGATGGTGACGATGGCGAGGTAGTTTTCCTCCAGCCGGATGGTGAGCAGCGAGAGCAGCATGGACAGCCCGGCGCACACGGCGGCGGACAGCGCGAGACCGGCCAGCCAGCCCACATGCGGCGCGCTGATTGCCAGTGTGTAGGCGCCGAGCGCGACGAAGCCGGCGACGCCGAAATTGACCAGCCCGGCAAGGCCCCATTGCAGGTTCAGCGCCAGCCCCACGAGGGCCGCGATGGCGACGAGGATGACGACGGTGACGAGGTAGGAGATCATTGCCGCACCCTCACTTTCGGATGGCCTTGGCCCCGAACAGGCCGTTGGCGCGGAACAGGAGGAGCAGCAGGATGACGCCGAAGCTGACGATCTGCCGGAAGGAGACGGGCAGGATGAGGGCGGACATTTCCTCCGCCACGCCGATGAGCAGCGCGCCCGCCACCGCGCCGATCGGGCTGCCCAGCCCGCCGAGGATGGCGGCGGCGAAGATGGGGATCTGGTAGTTCCAGCCCATCAGCGGATCGATGGCGCGATCCAGCCCCGCCAGTACGCCGGCGAGCCCGATCAGCGCGCCGGTGAGGGCGAAGGTGATGCGGGCGATGGTGCGCCGCTCCACCCCGCGCACGGCGGCAAGGGAGGCATTGTCCGCCACCGCCCGCATGGCCCGGCCGAGCGGAGAGGCGGTGATGAGAAGGTGCAGCAGCACCAGCGCGATCACCACCACGCCGGCGGTGATGAGCTGTTCGTGATTGATGCGCAGGCCATTCCAGCGGATCGGCCGCGCCACCGCGAGATCGAAGCTTCGGGCCGCATTGCCGAAGATGAAGCGGCAGATGTTCTCCACCACCAGCGACACCCCCATGGAGGCGACGAGTAGCGTGATGGACCCCCTCATCCGCAGCCGCTCGAACACCAGGGCATCGGCGATGAGGGAGGCGAGCGCCACCGTCGCCGCGGCGACTGCGGCAGCGATCGGCAGCGGCAGGCCGAGCACCACGTTGGCCGTGTAGGCCGCATAGGCCCCGAGGGTGAGGAACGCCCCCACCGCAAAATTGGCGAAGCGCAGGATGCCGAACACCAGAGTCAGCGCCAGAGCGGGCAAGGCGAGCAGCAGGCCGGTGACGAGGCCGTTGATAAAGAGCTGAAGCGCCATGGCTCAGGCCGCCTTTCCGAAGAAGAGGCCGGCGAGGTCCGCCTGGCGGATGTCGGCGGCTGAGGCGCGCAGCGTGAGCCGGCCGGCGACCAGCACCACCACCTCGTCGGCGATGCCGAGCGCGGCGGCGACGTTCTGCTCCACCAGCAGCACGGTGACGCCCGCCTCCCGCACGCGCACCACCGCCTCCATGGTCTCGCCGACGATCTTGGGCGAAAGACCGGCCGAGGGTTCGTCGAGCAGCAGCACCTCGGGATTGGCGAGGAGGGCGCAGGCGAAGGCCAGCATCTGCCGCTGGCCGCCGGAGAGGTTGCCGGCGAGCGTGCGCGGCCTGAGCCGGAGTTCGGGGAAGAGATCGAGCACCTTCTCCCGCTGCTCCGGCCCGACGCCGGCCCGCCCGCGCAGGAATTCCGTGGCGAGCTTCAGGTTTTCGGCGATGGTGAGGGTTGCGAAGATGTTGGCTTCCTGCGGCACATAAGCGAGCCCCGACGCCACCCGGCGCGCCGGCGAGAGGGTGGTGATGTCCCGCCCGGTCACCGCCACCGTTCCCGCCCGTGTCGGCACGAGGCCCGCGATGGTCTTGATGAAGGACGACTTGCCGGAGCCGTTCGGGCCGATGACGGCGACGATGCTCTCGGCCTTCTGGGCGAGATCGATGCCGCACACGATGTCGCCGCCCCGGCCATAGCCGGCGCGCAGGCCGGAGACGGCGAGTGCGAGGGAGAGTTCCTCCGCCTTCGGATCGCAGGGGCGCGCGCTCATGCTGCCACCCCGAGATAGGCGGAAACGACGCGCGGGTCCGCCGTGGCCTCGGCGAAGGTGCCGGAGACGAGGGCGCGCCCCTGGGCGAGGACGTGGACGTGGTCGCACACCTCCTCCACCAGATGCATGTCGTGCTCGACGATGCCGAAGGAAAGGCCTTCCGCCTTCAGCTCCCGCACCAGCCGCACGATCTCCAGCCGCAGTGGCGGCGAGACGCCGGCGCCGGGCTCGTCGAGCAGGATCAGTCTCGGCTTCATCAGCAGCGCCCGCGCCATTTCAAGCAGCTTCTTCTGGCCGCCGGAGAGCATGGCGGACGGCTGGTCGGCGAGCTTCACAAGGCCCACCCGCTCCAGCAGCGCGCGGGCGAGATCGGCGTTGGCGCGCTCCTGCGCCCACCATTTGCGGCGGCCGAACAGGGCGCCGGCGACCGTCTCGCCGCTCTGGGCCGGCGGAGCGGCGAGAAGCGTCTCGAACACGGTGAGGCTGGCCAGCTCGCGCACGATCTGGAAGGAGCGGACCACGCCCTTGCCGGCCATCACATGGGCCGGCATGCCGGTGACATTCTCTCCCTCCAGCAGCACCGTGCCACTCTCCGGCCTTGCGAGCCCCGTCAGCGCGTTGAGCAGCGTCGTCTTGCCGGCGCCGTTGGGACCGATGAGGCCGGTGACCTGACCGCGGGCGAGATCGAGGGTGACGCCGTCGAGTGCGGCGACACCGCCATAGCGCCGGGTCAGACCTTTGACCTGAAGGAAGGGGCTGGGGTTCACATCGTCTCCACGGCGCAGGGCGATAGTGCCTCGCTGTTGCGCAAATGCCTTTTTGATGTGCATCAAAATCTCAGATCTTGAGCAGTTATCAGATAGTCAATCCTGATCGCTCATAGATTAGACAGGTGCATTCAGATCAAATCAAATTTATATTGCTTTGCACTTTCCAAAGTTATTTTAATGATCGGCATGTCCCGGTCGCTGGAAATTGCCCTGCTGCGCACCTTCGTTCTCCTGGTGGAGGAGAAAAGCGTGACCCGCGTCGCCCGGCGCCTGAACCGCACCCAGCCTGCCGTGAGCCTGCAGATCCGGCGGCTGGAGGCGGCGGCGGGCTTTCCCCTGTTCGAGCCGGACTTGCGGCATCTCAAGCTGTCGCGGCACGGAGAGATGCTGCTGCCCCATGCGCGCACCATGCTGCGGCTGGATGAGGAAGCCCGCCTGCGGCTTTCCGCAGACGATGTGGCGGGCCGCGTCACGCTCGGCTGTCCGGATCTCTATGCCGCCTTTCTCCTGCCGGAGACCCTGGCCCGCTTCCGCGACACCTATCCGGGCGTGGAGGTGACGGTGCGCTGCGCGCTCTCGCGGCAGCTGGCGCAGGACATGAGCGAGGGCCTTCTCGACATCGCCATCGCCACCCGCATGCCCGGCGTCTCGCCTCGTGTCGGCACCGGCACGCTGCTGCGCCCCGAACCGCTGATCTGGCTCGGCGCCGAGGGTGGGAGCGCGCACCTCGCGGACCCCATCCCGCTCGCCATGCTGCCGGACGGCAACCTCTATCGCGATTACGCCCTGGCGGCGCTTGACCAAATCGGCCGGCGCTGGCGCATCGCCTGCATCTCCGAAAGCATCGCCGGGCTGCAATCCATGGCGCTGGCGGATTCCGCGGTGTGCGTTCTCGCGCAATCCGTGCGCACGCAGGGCCTCGTGCGGCTTGGCAGTGCGGAAGGTCTGCCGCCGCTCGAGAGCGTGGATCTCATCCTGTGGGAGCGCCATCCCGGCGGCTCGTCGGCGGCCGATCACCTCGCCGCCCACATTCGCCGGTCCGTGTCGGACCGGAACTGATCGCGCCGCTCCCGGGTCGGGCGGTCAGGTCAGTGCGAGCAGGCGGGCGAGGGCCTGATCGTCGGCGAGGGCCGCGGCCTTCTCCTTGGGCGAGAGCAGCGCCAGCGCCTCGCCGCGCGAGCGGGCATCCTCGATCTTGGCCCGCGCGACGAGGCGATCGGGGCGGACGTCACCGGGCAGGCGCTTGCCTTGCGCGTGCAGTTCATTGCGATGGAAGGCGAGAAGATCGGCATCGCCGGCAAGGCGCGCGACGGCCTCCGCCGGGCCATCGGTTCCCGTGAGCGCGGCGCGCAGGTCGGTCGCCGCACGCAGCACCGGCGGCGGGTGCTGGGCCTCCGGGGTCGACAGAAGTCCGCCGGGACGGCGCGGGCGACTGGTCCACACCGCGAGCGGCACGGCGGTGAGTAGCCCGAGGATCACCGGCGACATCCACGCCATGAGCGGCCACGCAATGGCGGCGGTTGCGGCCGCGAAGCCGAGGCCGAGGAGCGTGTGGGGCCAGAAGTGCCGGAAGGCCTCCCGCCACCCGAGGCTGCCGTCATCCCGCCGCTGCGGATTCCACCCGCCGTCGCGCCCCATGAGGATGCTGACCACCGCAAAGGACTGGGACACCATGGTCACCGGCGCCATTAGGCCGGAGAGGAGGATCTCGCTCATCATGCCGAGGAAGGTCCGCCCGCCGCCGCCGAAGCCGCGTCGGGCCGTGCCGTCACCCAGCATCAGCGCGAAGGCGATGAATTTGGGCATCAGCAGCACTGCCATGGTGCCGCCGAACACCCACGCGGCGCGCACAGGATCCTGCGCCGGCCAGACGGGGAACAGGGCGAAGCCGGAGGGAAAATAGTCCGGCGGCACGAACCGCGCCTGGAGTGATGTGAGAAGGCCGGCCAGCAGCATAAGGAGCCACAGCGGCGCCGAGACATACGAGCCGATGCCGGTGAGGAGATGAATGCGGCTCGCTGCGCTGAGCCCGCGCACCGGCAGCACGGCCGCGTGCTGGAGATTGCCCTGGCACCAGCGGCGGTCGCGCACGGCGAGATCGGTGAGGGAAGGGGGCCCTTCCTCATAGCTTCCGGGAAGGCCGGCAACCATGTACACGCCCCACCCGGCCCGCACGAGCAGCGCCGCCTCCACGAAATCGTGGCTCAGGATATGCCCGCCGAACGGCTTGCGCCCCTTGAGGTGGGGCAGGCCCGCCGCCTCGGCAAAGGCGCGGGTGCGGATGATGGCATTGTGGCCCCAGTAATTGCTCTGCGGCCCGTGCCACCAGGCAAGGCCCTGGGCGATGAGGGGGCCGTAGAGGCGTCCGGCAAACTGCTGGAGTCGCGAGAACAGTGTGCGCCCGCCCACGATCACCGGCAGCGTCTGGATCAGCCCTGCATCCGTGGTGCGCTCCAGCGCGTCGGCGAGGCGGACCATGCAGTCGCCGGTCATCACGCTGTCGGCGTCGAGGATAAGCATGGCCTCATATGCCGCCCCGAAGCGGGTGACCCAGTCCGCGATGTTGCCGGCCTTGCGGTCGATGTTCTGCGCGCGGCGGCGATAGTGGAAGCAGCCGCCGGTGCGCCGGCGCAAAGCGAGGAAGGCCGCCTCCTCTGCCACCCAGACGTCGGGATCGGTCGTGTCGCTGAGGATGAACACGTCGAACAGGTCGCCGCGCCCGGTCGCTTCCAGCGAGCGCCATGTGGCCTCCAGCCCGGCGAAGACCCGGTGCGGCTCCTCATTGTAGCAGGGCATCAGGAGCGCCGTGCGGATCGTCGGGGAGGGCAGGGGGGCGTCCGGATCGATGTCGAGCGCCTTGCGTCCCGACAGAAGGCTGATGGCGCCGCCGAGCGCATTGGTGAAGGCAAGGCCGATCCACGCGAAGAGGACGACGAACAGCACCAGAACCGCGTATTCGAGATAGGTGAGCCCGCCCACGTCGAGCACCTTGTACATCTCGTAGGCGGCAACGCCGGTCAGCGCGATGGCGCCGCCGAACACGAAGGCGCGCCGGGCGATGAGCGATGCACAGAGCCGGGTGCCGGACCTGACCCGCTGCGGCCTGCGGCGGAAATCCTGCGCCGGCATGGCGAGGGGCGCTTCCGGCGGCAGAGCGGGCTCTGGCAAAAGGCGTACGGCCGGAGCGGCATTCGTCAGGGCGTCCATCGGTAGAGCCAGGTTTCGGTCAGGGGAACGTCACCCTTGAAGACGCGTGCCCTTAGTTCCGAGAGCGCCGCGCCCTTCGGCTCGAAGGCGAAGGAGAGGCGCGTGCCGGAGATTTCGGGGTTGGGCTGGAGCACCACGTCGCGGACCTCGCCCTGGCTCGCGGAGACGTCCACGCGCACGCTGTCGAGCGCCAGTCCGGGCATGGGGCCATCCACGAGATCGATGACGAACAGGCGCCGCTCATCGGTGCCGCCCGCGCGTATGCCGGCGACGCGGCCAAGGCCCGGCGGGGTGGGCATGTCCCAGGTCCAGTGCAGGCGATAGGTGTAGGTGTATTCACTGCCCTTGCGCAGGGTGTCCTTGGGGCGCCAGAAGGCGACGACATTGTCGTGCACCTCCTGCGGGGTGGGAATTTCCACCAGATGCACCGCGCCCTCGCCCCAGTCGCCGATGGGCTCCACCCACACGCTCGGGCGCTTCTCGTAGCGCGCTTCCAGATCCTGATAGTCGAAGAAGGAGCGCTGGCGCTGCATCAGGCCGAAGCCGCGGATGTTCGAGCCGGAGAACACGCTGATCTGCAAGCGCCCCGGATTTGAGAGCGGCCGCCAGAGCTGCTCGCCCGTGCCGTCGGTGATGGCGAGGCCCTCGGCATCACGGACGGCGGGACGGAAATCGTCGAAACCCGCATGATCGGCGGGTCCGAACAGGAACATGCTGGTGAGCGGCGCGATGCCCGCCTCGGTGAGGTCGGTGCGCGGATAGAGCGCCATCTCCACCGTCATCACGGTGGCGTCGCCGGGCCGGATGGTGAAGCGGTGGGCCGCCGTGGCGCTGGGGCTGTCGAGCAGAGCGTGAACGACGATGGAGGGCACGTCCGGGCGCGGCTGCTCCACATAGAAGGCCTTGAATACCGGAAATTCCTCGCCGGACGCCGAAGCGGTCTTCACCGCAAGCCCGCGGGCGGAGGTGCCGTAGCCCTGCCCCTTGGCGACGGCGCGGAAATAGCTCGCGCCCTGAAACACCGCGATCTCGTCGAGATAATCAGGCCGGTTGAGCGGGCCGTGCAGGCGGAAGCCGGAGAAGCCGAGGTCCGCGCCGCCCTGGGGCGCCTTCAGCCCATGCTCGAAGCGGAACAGGCCGGGATCATAGGCGATGCGCCGGGCGCGCCCGTCGGCCACCACGAAGACATCCACCTGGTCGCGGAACAGGAAGCCCCGGTGCAGCAGCTGCATTTCGAACGGCAGCCGCTGGCCGCGCCAGATCGAGCGGTCGGCGTTGAAGCGGATGTTGCGGTAATCGTCATAGCTGAGCTGGTCGAACTCGGCCGGGAGGGACTGGTTGCCCTGCTTGAACGGCTTTGTGGCGAGCTGGCGCGCCATGTTGCGCACCGTTTCGGCATCGAAACGCTCGCCCTCCTGAGCATAGGCTTCGGAGGTCGCGACGACCTGAATTGCCGAGAGCACGGCGGCGCCCAGCATGAATGACCTGCGGTCGAGCAATGCGTCCCTCCGCCCCCAGCTGTTCGGACATGCCTCTGCGGCATGTGGACAGGAAGGCGCGAAAGCGCGTCACGGTTCCCCGGCGAGAGCGCGACATTGGGTCTCGCTTCGGGCACCGAGGCTTGAGGGGAGCCTCGGACGGTGGATCGCCCCTTTACGGGCGTTGAGCAGAGGCCGCGTCGGCGAGGGTCCGGATGCCCGGCCGGTAGGCTTTTCCCGTGGGGCCTGTGGGGAGCGCGGCCACCACATGGATAGCATCCGGCACCTTGAACCGCTCGATGCGCGCCGCGCACCATGCGCGCAGTTCCTCGGCAGAGGCAGCGCTTCCCGCCCGCAGCACCACGGCCGCATGGAGCGCCTCGCCGAGGCGCGCGTCGGGCACGCCTGCGGCGAGGGCCTGAGCGACCGCCGGGTGGGCGCAGAGCACGGTCTCGATCTCGGCCGGGGCGATCTTGTTGCCGCCGCGCGAGACGATCTCCTTGATACGGCCGACGATCTCCACGCAGCGGTCCGGGCGCCGCCGCGCCACGTCGCCGGTGCGGAAGTAGCCGTCGCGGAAGGCGGTCTCGGTGAGGTCGGGATTGTCGAGGTAGCCGATCATGCCGAAGGGCGTGCGGATCAGGAGTTCACCCGCCGCGTCCGGCCCCGCGCCCGCGGCGCCGGCGGCAGGATCGTCCGAGATGAGGTAATCGATCCCCGGCGTCGGCCGGCCGATGGAGCCGCGCCCGGCCACCGCCTCCGTGGGCGTCAAACAGAAATCGCACGAACCGGTTTCGGTGAGGCCATAAAGGTCGAACACGCCCGCGCCGGGCAGCTGTGCCGCGATGGCCTCGGACAGATGCGACCCCAGCCCCTCGCCGCCGGTGAGGATGGTCTGCAGGTGCGGCGCGGCCACCTCGCCCTCGCCGAACAGGGTGCGCAGCATGGAGGGGACGGTCGCGAGCACGGTGGCCTCGCCAAGGCGCGCCTTGAGGCCTGCGGGCGTGAACTTGCCCACCAGGTCGAGCCGCGCACCCGTCTTCAAAGAGAGCAGCGCCACCCACAGGCCGAAGATGAAGATGAGCTGGAGCGGCAGCACCACCTTGTCGCCGGGCGTGAGGGCGAGCAGCGCCTGCAGCGCATCGAGTTTTCCGGCAAAGCGCTCGTGGGCGAGCACCACGCCCTTGGGCTTGCCGGTGGAGCCGGAGGTGAAGACGATGAGGGCCGCGCCATCCAGCAGCGGCCGGGCCGGCGGCGGTGTCTCCGCAAGGCGTGACACGGTACCATCCGCCACGAGAAATCGGGCGGCGGTCTGGTCGAGGATGGCGGTGCGCGTCATCTCTGCCGCGCCGGCGTGGAGCGGCACCGCGACGCCGCCGGCCTGCCAGACTGCGAAGAGAGCGGCAATGTCCGCCGCACGGTTGGCGACGGCGACGATCACCGGCTCATCCGGCCCGAGCCCCTCGGCGCGCAGCCGCGCGGCGAGGCCGGAGGCTGCGAGGCGCAGGGCGTCGGCGGTGTGTGTCGCGCCGCCGTCCTCGGCCACGGTGCCGGCCGCTTCGTCCAGGATGCGGCAGAGCGCGCCCGTCTTCGCCATCACGGCCCCCTCAGCCTTCGCGGGTCGGGAAGCGCGCGTCGCGCCAGGCGATGGCGGCGCGCAGCCCCTCGCGGCGGGCGACGTCGAAGAAGGCGATCTTGTCCGCCGAGCCCGCGCCCTCGATGGCGAGGTCGATCTCCAGCGCGCTCTCCAGCGCCTGCAACATGCCCTGCGTTTCGAGCGCCCGGTTCAGGGCGCGCTTGGTTTCCTTCACGAGGCTGGGGTCGATGGCGCCGATGTGCCGGGCGATGCGCAGCGCCTCTTCCTCCAGCCGGTCGGCGGAAACGACGCGGTTGATCATGCCGATCTCGGCCGCGCGCCGGGCGCTCACCCGGTCCTCGCCGAGCAGGATGATCTCCTTGGCGATCTTCGGGCCGACGATCCACGGCAGCAGCATCACCACGATGCCGGCGCCGAACTTCAGCTCCGGCTCGCCGAAGAAGGCGTCTTCCGAGGCGATGGTCATGTCGCAGGCGAGCGCCAGCTCGCATGCGCCGGCAAGGCAGGCGCCGCGCACCATGGCGATGGTGGGCTTCGGGCAGTGCCAGAAGCGCATCACCGTGTCGAAATCCTTGCGCAGCACGGGCCGCCACGCGTCGACGCCCACCGGCCGGGCCTCCATCTGCGCCTTGAGATCGAAGCCGGAAGAGAAGGCATTGCCGGCGCCGCGCACGATCACCGCCTTCACGTCCGCATCCGCCTCGGCGCGGTCCATGGCGGCGTTGATCTCGCCGAGCATCTCCTGGTCCAGCGCATTGGTGCGCTCGGGCCGGTTGAGGGTAAGGAAGGCGATGCCGTCGCGGGTTTCGTAGGCGATCTTGGTGAAGGTCATGGAAGCCTCGTTGAGAGGGATCAGCGCCGGCCGCCGGCCATCGTGGCAGCCTCGGGCCGCAGGCGCAGGCGCAGCATGGCGAGGACGCCCAGGAAGGGGCCGATGGCGAGGATGAGGAAGGCGAAGCGCCAGCCGAAGGCATCCACCGCATAGGGCAGGAGGTGGATGCTCACCAGCGTGATGAGAAAGCCGACGCAGGTCTGCACCGTCAGCATGGTGCCGATGAGGCTGCGGTCGGACAGCTCCGTCACGGCGGCGGAGAATTGCGCGGAATCGGAGATCACCGTCACGCCCCACACCAGCGCCAGCGGCAGCACCAGCCAGATCGAGGCACCGAACAGGAAGCCGATGCCTGCCGCGCACAGGCCGCTCACCGCCATGGACAGCGCCGTGACGAAAGTGCGCCCCAGCCGGTCGGCCGCGAAGCCGCCGCCCAGCGCCCCCAGGGCGCCGATGGCGACCACACAGAAGGTGGCGAGGCGGGGATCGAGGGGCGGGGCATCTCCATAGCGCGCGGCGAAGCTCGCGGCGAAGAAGGCGCCGATCCACGCCCACATGGCGTAGAGCTCCCACATGTGGCCGAAATAGCCGAGATTGGCGAGCCTGAGCGCCGGGCGCCGGAACGCATCGAGGGCGTTGGAGAGCTTCAGCGGCGGCGCCTTCGCGTGATTGGGGCCGACCTTGGCGAAGCGGATGAGGAGGGCGGCCACCAGCGCGCTCACGGCTGCGCCCGCCACCGGCGCCCGCCAGTCGAGGCCGCCCATCGCCGCCATGGCGTGGGGCGAGGCCGAGCCCAGCGTGAGGGCCGCCACCAGCATGCCGATGAGCAGGCCGAGGTCTCCCTTCGCCCAGGTGGCCGCGAGCTTCATGCCCACGGGATAGACGCCTGCCATGCACATGCCGGTGAGAAACCGAAGCAGCGGCACGGCCGGATGGGTGGGTTCGAACAGGAGGATGGCTCCGTTCGCCAGAGCGGCCACGAGGGCGGAGACGGAGAAGAGCGTCCTCAAATCGGCGCGGTCCGCCAGCGAGAGCAGGGCGCTGAGAAGGGTGCCGGCGACGAAGCCCGCCTGCACGGAACTGGTGAGCAAGGCCTCCTGAAAGGGCGACAGGCTCCACTGCGCCCGGATCGCCCCCAAAGAGGCGGTGGTGGCGAACCATGTCGCCATCGCCGCCACTTCCGCGACCACGAGGATCGCGAGGGAGAAGGCCTTGCCGTCCGTGCGGGCGGCTGTTGCCGGCGCCGTCACCTCAGCCGGCCTTCTTCAGCATGGGGCAGGCCTCGGGCGACATGGGGCGGAAGGCCTCGTCGCCGGGGATGGTCGCCACCAGCTTCAGATAGTCGTAGGGGCCCTTGGACTCCTCCGGCGTCTTCACCTGCCACAGATACATGTCGTGGATGGTGCGGCCGTCGGCGCGGATGTGGCCCTTGCCGAACAGCGGGTCGTCGGTGGGCATGGCCTTCATCTGCGCGACGACGGCGGCGCCGTCATGGGCCTTCGCCTTGTCCATGGCGGCGATGGCCTTCATCCAGTGCAGAGTTGCGGCGTAGGTGCCCGCCTGGTTCATGGTGGGCATGCGGCCGTTGTTGCGCGCGCCGAACGCCTTGCCGAAGGCGCGGGTGCCGTCATTGAGGTCCCAGTAGAAGGCGTTGGTGAGCATGAGGCCCTGCGCGGTCTTCAGGCCCAGCGAGTGGATGTCGGACAGGAAGATGAGAAGGCTGACGAGCTTCTGCTTCTGCGACAGGCCGAACTCCGCCGCCTGCTTGACCGAGTTGATGGTGTCGCCGCCCGAATTCGCCAGCGCCACCACCTTCGCGCCCGAGCCCTGCGCCTGCAGGATGAAGGAGGAGAAGTCCGAGCTCTGGAAGGGTGCCAGCGCGCGGCCCATCACCTTCCCGCCATTGGCCTTCACCACCTCGGCCGCGTCGCGCTCCAGCGCATGGCCGAAGGCGTAGTCGGCGGTCAGGAAGTACCAGGAATCGCCGCCCTGCTTGATCATGGCGCGGGCGGTGCCGTTGGCGAGCGCCCAGGTGTCATAGGTCCAGTGGACGGTGTTGGGCGTGCAGGCCTTGGCGGTGAGGTCGGACGTTCCGGCGCTCGCCACCAGGAAGACCTTGTTCTTGTCGCGGCTGATATCGGCGACGGCGAGGGCGACGGAGGAGGTGGGCACGTCGACGATGGCGTCCACCTTGTCGAGGTCGTACCAGCGCCGCGCCACTGAGGAGCCGATGTCCGCCTTGTTCTGGTGATCGGCGGAGACGACTTCCACCTTGAAGCCGTGCTTCTCCGGATTGAAATCCGCGACCGCCATCTGCGCGGCGGTGACGGAGCCAGGGCCGGCGATGTCGGAATAGAGGCTCGACTGGTCGTTCATGACGCCGATGCGGAACGTCGGCAGATCCTGTGCCGAAGCCTTGTGAGCGGTCGTGATCGGGACGGCGACGGCGCACGACAGCACGGTCGCCGCTACGAGGGCAGCGCGCATTTCTTCTCTCCCGGCGTTTCCAGTATCTTCTTGCGTCGCGGCATCTCCGTCCGCGATCTGTGGAACCAAAAGGCTCATTTGAAGATTTGTCAAACGAATAATATTTCGGTTGATTTGACGCGGCCGATCTGAGACCAAGGGGATGACCACAGGCGTTCCCGGAACGGATCAGATGGAACCGAGCTACGGCCAGATCGTCACCACCAGTGCGGCGAGCCAGATCGCCGATCAGCTCCAGCAGGCCATCATGGACGGCCGGCTGAAGGTGGATGAGCGCCTGCCGACCGAAGAGGAGCTCGCCGCGCAGTTCGGCGTGTCGCGGCCCACGGTACGCGAGGCCCTGAAGCGGCTCGCGGCGCGGCACCTCATCCGTTCCCGGCGCGGCCCCACGGGCGGAACCTTCGTCACCGGCCCCTCGCCGGAGGAGCTGGCCACCAGCCTCGGCACGTCCGTGACCCTTCTCGTTGCCACAGGCGGCGTTTCGCTGGAGGAGATGGCGACGGCGCGGCTGGAGATGGAAGCCGTCTGCTGCCGTCTCGCCGCCCAGAACCGCACGGAAGTGCACCTTGCGGCGCTGGAGGCGGAGATTGCCCTTCAGCGCACGGCGTCCCTTTCGGATCAGGATTTCTGCGCCTCCGACGTGCGCTTCCATCGCACCATCGTGGATGCCGCGGGCAATGCTTTGCTGCGCTTCCTGATGAATGCGGTGGTGGAAGCGCTCATGCCGGTGAGCAACATGATCATCTTCCGCGTCCGCGACCGGAAGGAGATCGTCGCCCATCACGGGACGCTTCTCGCGGCGCTGCGGGATCGCGACGGCGAGGCGGCTGTGGCCGCGCTCGGCGGGCTCGTGCGCTACATCCGCGCCCAGTACGAGAAGGCCGAAGAGGCCCGCAAGGCCGCAAGGCCCTGAGCAAACCGCCTGCGCGGTTCACGCACATCACAGGGAAACGTCCAATGAGCACCGAGACCTTCCGCGCCCTCATGGCGCGCAAGACCGACGCCGGGCAGGCCATTGCCATCGAGACCATCACCGAGGCCGATCTGCCGGCTGGCGACGTGACGGTGGACGTCGAATATTCGTCCTTCAACTACAAGGACGGCCTCGCTTTGAAGGGCATGAGCCGCATCCTGCGCGCGCTGCCCATGGTGCCGGGCATCGATTTCGCCGGCACGGTGCGCGCGAGCGATAATCCGGGTTTCGCGCCCGGCGACAAGGTGGTGCTGACGGGCTGGGGTGTCGGCGAGAACTGGTCCGGCGGCTTCGCCGAGCGGGCGAAGGTGAAAGGCGAGTGGCTGGTGAAGCTGCCCGCCAGCCTCACCCCGCGCCAAGCCATGGCCATCGGCACCGCCGGCCTCACCGCCATGCTCTGCGTGGATGCGCTGGAGCGCTACGGCATCACTGAAGGCGGCGACGTGCTCGTCACCGGGGCGGCCGGCGGCGTGGGCAGCGTCGCGGTGCGCCTGCTCTCGCGCCTCGGCTACAAGGTGAGCGCGCTCACCGGCCGTCCGGCCGAAGCGGACTTCCTGAAGAGCCTCGGCGCCACCGACATCGTGGACCGCGCCACCTACGCCGCCGCCGGCAAGCCGCTGGCCGGCGAGCGCTGGCATGGGGCGGTCGATACCGTCGGCGGCACCATCCTCGCCAACGTGCTCGCCGCTACCCGCTACGGCGGCGCGGTGGCCGCGTGCGGCCTTGCGTCGGCGACGGACCTGCCCACCACGGTCTTCCCCTTCATCCTGCGCAACGTGGCACTGCTGGGCGTCGATTCCGTCAATTGCCCGACTCCGCGCCGCCTCGCGGCCTGGACCCGGCTCGGCGAACTCCTCACCGAGGCCGATTTCGATCTCGTCACCCGCGAGGTCACGATCGAAGACCTGCCGCAGGTGGCTGAAGACATCATCGCTGGCGGCGTGCGCGGGCGCACGGTGGTGCGCATCTGAGCGGGCAGAGCGGGCGTGCCGCTTGGCGCGCCCGTTCGTCCTCCCCGGACCAGGGTTGAAGGCAGTCGAAGGCGCGACGTGAAGGGAACGGCTGCTAGAAGCTCGGCGGGGTACAGGCGCTGATGACCTCGCAGGGGCGCGGGCCGATGCAGCGGAAGCGGTGCGGGCGGCGGCTCTCGAAATAATAGGCATCACCCGGACCAAGGATGCGCCTGACATCGTCAACGGTCACTTCCAGCCGGCCGGAGAGGACGATGCCCCCTTCCTCGCCCTCGTGGACGAGGGGGACGACGCCCGTGTCAGCTCCGGGCTGATAGCATTCCTTCAGGATCTGCAGCTTGCGGCCGAACACGCGCTCGCCGATCTGGCGATAGGAGATCGCGCCCTTGCCGATCTCGGAGAGTTCGTCGGCGGCATAGAACGTCTTTTTCGGCTTTTCCGGCTCGAATGCGAAGAATTCCGCCAGGCCGATGGGGATGCCCTCTAGAATCCGCTTCAGGGCGCCGACCGAGGGGTTCGAGGTGTTGGACTCGATCAGCGAGATGGTCGAGTTGGTCACGCCCGTTCGCTTGGCGAGCTCCCGCTGGGAGATGCCGTGCAGCAGTCGCAGCTGGCGCAGCCGGTCCCCGATGTCCATGGCGGAAGCCCCCGTTTCGGGTGTTGCGAATATCGAAAATCATGCCATCCGAGACGTGCATTTTCAATGAGATAGTGGGTTTCAGAAAACGACTTGTTCGGTCTTCCCGATTGGCCGATGTGAGGGCAGCCATGAGGAGAGCGGCATGACCCTTCACGTCCGGACCAACCAGCCCAATCTTGAAAATTTCTGGATGCCGTTCACGGCGAACCGCCAGTTCAAGGCCGCACCCCGGCTCCTGTCGGGCGCGAAGGGCATGTACTACACCGACATCGACGGCAACGAGGTTCTGGACGGCACGTCCGGGCTCTGGTGCGTCAATGCCGGGCATGGTCGCACGCAGATTGTGGAGGCGGTCGCGCGGCAGCTGGGTGAACTCGATTTCGCCCCGACCTTCCAGATGGGCCATCCGATCGTCTTCTCGTTCGCCGAAAAGCTCGCCGCCATCGCGCCGGGCGGGAAGGACGGCGGTCTCGACCGTGTGTTCTTCACCGGGTCAGGTTCGGAATCGGTGGATACGGCCCTGAAGATCGCCATCGCCTATCAGAGGGCGATCGGGCAGGGCACACGCACCCGCATCATCGGCCGCGAGAAGGGCTATCACGGCGTCGGGTTCGGCGGCATCTCGGTGGGCGGCCTCGTCAACAACCGCAGGGTTTTCCCGCAGATCCCCGCCGACCACATGCGCCACACGCTCGACATGGAGCGCAACGCCTTTTCCCGAGGGCTGCCGGCGCATGGCATTGAACTGGCCGAGGATCTGGAGCGGCTCGTCGCCCTGCATGGGGCGGAAACCATCGCCGCGGTCATCGTCGAGCCCATGGCCGGTTCGGCCGGCGTCATCCTGCCGCCCAAGGGATATCTGGAGCGCCTGCGGGCCATTGCCGACAAGCACGGCATCCTCCTGATCTTCGACGAGGTCATCACCGGCTTCGGACGCCTCGGGACGCCGTTCGCGACCGACTATTTCGGCGTCACGCCCGATCTCGTCACCACCGCGAAGGGCCTGACCAACGGCGCGATCCCCATGGGCGCCGTGTTCGCCTCGCGGAAGGTCCATGATGGCCTCATGACCGGCCCGGAAAGCCAGATCGAATTGTTCCACGGCTACACCTATTCCGGCCATCCGGTGGCGTGCGCGGCCGGGCTTGCGACGCTGGGCATCTATGCCGAGGAGGGGCTGCTGACCCGTGGGGCGGAGCTTGCGAACTACTGGCAGGAGGCCCTGCATTCCCTCAAGGGGATGCCCCATGTCGCGGATATTCGCAATCTGGGCCTCGTCGGTGCCATCGAGCTTCGCTCGCGGGACGGCGCGCCGGGTGCGCGGGCCTATGACGTCTTCGTCGAGTGCTTCCGCAAGGGGCTCCTCATCCGCGTCACCGGCGACATCATTGCCTTGTCGCCGCCCCTGATCGTCGAGAAGCACCAGATCGACACCATCGTCTCGGTCATCGCCGACACGCTGAAAAGCGCCGCCTGAGGGTGACGCTCAGCCGCCGCAAGGACCTTGCGGCGGCTGGCCCGATCATCCGGCCTTCAAGGTTTCGGCCAGGGTGGTGAGGAGGCGGTCGGCATCCGCCGCCGAGAAGACGAGCGGCGGCCGGATCTTCAGCGTGTTGGCGTGATATCCGGTCGCCGAGATCAGCACCCGGCGCTGGCGCAGCCCGTCCACCACGGCGAGGGCGGTCGCGGAGTCCGGTTGCTTGGTGGACCGGTCCTTCACGAATTCCACGCCGATATAGAGGCCCGCGCCCCGGACATCGCCGATCCGCTCGTCGGATTTGGCGATCTCCCGGATGCCGTCCTGGATCATCCGTCCGATGCGGGCCGCATTCTCTTGCAGTCCCTCCGATTTCAGCACCTCGAAGGTCGCCCGCGCGGCGGCGATGGCCACGGTGTTGCCGCCGAAGGTGTTGAAATAGCGCATCTCGTTGCCGAAGCGCTCGATGACATGGGGCGCCACAGCGACGGCGGCGACGGGGAAGCCGTTGCCCATGGGCTTGCCCATGGTGACGATATCCGGCCGATGGCCGTGGCGCTGGAAGCCCCAGAATTTGTCTCCGGAACGGCCGAAGCCCGCCTGCACCTCGTCGGCGATCACCACGCCGCCGGCGGCGCGAACCACCTCGGCGATGGGGGCGAGGATGTCGGTCGGATCGGCATAGATGCCATCCGACGAGAACAGGGAATCGGCGATGAAGGCGGCGAGCCCCTGGCCCCGCCGCTCCAGTTCCTCGATCTCGTATTTCAGCTGGCGAATGAGCGTCGCCGCGATATCCGCGCGGTTCATCCGGTAAGAATCCGGCCCCGGGATGCGCCGGACCCACTCGCCGAGCGGCGATTTCCGGCCCAGCGACGGCGACAGCCCGGCGGTGAGGAAGGAATTGCCGGTATAGGCCTCGGACGTGATGACGATGCCCTTGCGCCCGGTATGGTGCATGGCGATCCGCAGCGCGAGGTCGTTGGCCTCCGACCCGGTGCAGGTGAACATGATGTGGCGGATGGGATCGCCGAAGGTCGGGACGATCTGGCTCGCGAATTCCAGAATGCCGTCCTGCAGATAGCGCGTGTGCGTGCACAGCGTCTGCATCTGCTCATAGACCGCCTCAACCACCCGGGGATGGCAGTGGCCCACGGAAACGACGTTGTTGTAGGCGTCGAGATATTCGTTGCCCGCGCTGTCCCACAGGAGGGTGCCCTTCGCGCGCCGGATTTCCACCGGGTTGGCATACATGAGCCGGTAGGCGGGCCCGAGCAGCGCCTGCCGGCGCTCGATCATGTCCCGGGTCGCGGGATCGAGGGCCGAGATGTTGGCCGGATCGAAGCCGTTCACCATCCCGACGTTGACCTTGCGTTCCTTCACTGCGGTCATGACGGAAACGCCTCCTTCACATGGCGGGCTGAAAGCGGGGTCGCTGCGCCGAGAAAGGTCTCGCTGATCTCGTCGGCGGAGCGGCTGAGGAAATGGTCGAGCTGCGACCAGCTCTGGTGCGTGTTGCGCAGGATGTAGGTGGCATTGTCGGGGAACTGTTCCGCCCGCCAGGTGGTGATGAGCGCGCGGGCGATGATGCGGCCCATGACCATGTGCGGCAGAAGCAGCACCTCGTCCTCCGTTAGGTCGGCGATGCTCAGATAGCCGCGCAGCAGGTCGCGGCCGGCATCGAACATGCGCTCCGATCCTGTCGGGCTCAGATGATTGAGAAGGGCTGTCGAGAGGTCGATGACGATGGCGGTGCGCACCACGTCGCCGAAGTCGATGACGCCGGAAATGAACTCCGGCCTCTTGCGGTCGACCACCACGTTCGAGCGGCTGAAATCGTTGTGCAGCACCTGCGTGCGGCAGGCCGCGAGCCGGCCCTGCAATCCCCTGAAGCGCTCCAGCCCCTGTTCGAGCTTGGCGCGGCGCTCCCTGTCGTCGATCCGGTTGAGCAGGAAGGCGAGCTTGGGAAGATGCCGGACGTCCCAGGCGATCTCGCGCGTGTCGTGCGGGTGTGAGAAGCCGGCCATGGCAAGACGCAGGCGGCCGAGGGTCGCCCCCACCTTCTCCCGCTCTTCACTGGTCGCGTCCAGCCGGTCGAGCGGCGTGCCATCGAGATAGGTGAGCACCCGCACGAGCCGCATCTGCCCATGCCCGTCCTCATGGGGGAGAAAAGCTTCGCCCGCAGACGTGCGCACCAGACGCGGGACAGGCAGGAGGGGATCCGTCAGGGCCACGTGATCGAGCAATTCGGATTGCAGCGATATCTCGCGCGGATCCTCGTCGGGATTGGAGAACTTGGCGATGTGGCGGCCCTGCGCTCCGTCCACGAGGAAGGTGTCATCCTTCTCCGTGTCGAGCCGCGTCAAAGTCCCCGAGAGGCCGAAATGGCGGTGGAGGACGGCGGCCGCCTCATCCGGCGAAATGGTGCGGAACGCGGTGGCCAGTCCTCCCGACATGAGAAGGGACTCTGGGGCGCGGGAGGGCAAGCTCGGCATCGCAATCAGCTTCCTGGGAACAGGCTTCCTTGGAACGGGAGGGCGCGGTTGGCCAATCAGGATCAATCAGACCTTGGCGATCACGCGCTTTCTCCGACCGGGCTCGGCAGGAGGGGGAGCGGCCATCGCGTGTCCGTCGGCCGCCTCCCCGGGCGTCGGGCTCTTGGGAGCCCCCTGGGTGAGATAGGCGAGGGTCATGTCGATGATGGTGGTCCGGTGCTGCTCCAGATAATCCGCGCGCATCAGGTCGCGATCGAAGATCATGGACAGGGTGAAGCGGTTCGAGATGTAGAAATAGCCCAGAGCCGAGATGGAAATGTAGAGGTCGATTGCATCCACGCCCGGCCGAAATACGCCCTGCTGCTCGCCGTCGCGCAGGATGGCGTCCACGGTGCCCGCGAGGCGGCTGTAAAGCTGGCGGATGATCGGAGACTTGGCGACGTGGCGCCCGCGGTGGATGTTTTCCGAGTTCATCATCACGATGACCTCGGGCTCCTCGATGAAGGTCTGGAAGGTCGCCTCGCACAGCCGGCGGATGGCGGCCAGAGGCGCAAGGCCCGTGAGGGGAATTTCCTCTTGCCGGCGCCGCATCGCCTCATAGGTGCGTTCAAGCACCTTCACATACAGCTCCTCCTTGGAGATGAAGTGATGGTAGAGCAGGTTCTTGCTGATCTTCGCGCGCGCGATGATGGCGTCCACGCGGGCTCCGTCGTACCCCTTTCTGGCAAACTCCATCTGTGCAGCCGCGAGGATCTTGTCCTGCGTGCCGATGGAATCGCGCTTGCGGGGTTTCTCGCTCACGATCGGGCCTTCCTTGTTGACGACATTGCCATGAGGGTGCGCGCCACCGTGCCCGTCAACCGCAAACTGCGGCGCCAGGGCGTGGTGCGACGAAGGGCTCGCACCGTTCCAGGCTGATGCGCGTTGTTTCGGCGGCGTCCCGCGTCCACCAGTCGAGTTTCGAGAAGATTTCGATCTCGAACGGGCCATCATATTCCAGCTCGTCCAGCAGACGGCGATAGAAGGCGATGTCGATGACGCCATCGCCCACCATGCCGCGGTCCTGATAAACGTCGCGCGTCGGTACCAGCCAGTCGCACAGATGGAAGGTGAGGATGCGCCCCGCCCCGGCGGCCTTGAGCCCCTCCGGGAAGTCGGGGTCCCACCAGCAATGATACACGTCCGCCACGATGCCGGTACCCGCGCCCATGACCTCGACCAGATCGAGGCAATGCCGGAACGTGTTGAGGCACGAGCGGTCGGCCGCGAACATGGGGTGCAGCGGCTCCAGACCAAGGGCAACGCCAGCCGCGCGGGCATCCGGCAAGAGTTCGGACAGCGCATCCTCCACCCGGCGGCGGGCAGCGGCGATATCCTTCTCGCCCGTGGCGAGGCCGCCGGGAACCACGACCAGGCAGGTGGCCCCCAGTTCGTGGGCGGCATCGAGCCGCCGGCGATTTTCATCGATGGCCGCAGCGCGGGCGGTGGGATCGGCGAGGTTGACCCACGCCGTCGTGCACAGGCACGGAACGAACAATCCGGCATCGCGGATCAGCCGGCCGGCCGCCGAGGGAGTGATGCCTTCCAGATACTGGTTCCACACGCCGATGCCCCGCGCGCCATGGCGCGCGTAGGTGTCCACCGCCTCGGCGAGGGAGAGGGAGGGCGTGGTGATCTGATTGATGGCGAAACGGGAGAAATCGCCGGGCACCAGACTCATGCCTGTTCTCCCGCCATGGCGCTGCGCAGGGCCGCCGTCGCGGGGGTATCGACGGCGCCGTTCACCACCAGGACGCCGAAGCCGTCGCGGGCATAAGCGGGGCTGATCTTGCCGTCGAGCACGTCTTCCAGCACCAGTTCCGGCGGGCGCGCCAGCGGGTTGCCATAGCCGCCGCCGCCGGCCTGTTCGTGCCGGATCACCGTGCCCTTGGTCACGTTGCGCGTGACCTTGCTGGCCAGCAGCTCGAAATTGCCGGACTCGGACAGGAGGTTGCGCGAGAGCGCCCCGGGCTTGCCGCCGAACAATCCATACGGCGCATGGGCATAACGGTCCGCGCGCAGCTGCATCACCGCCTCGTCGGCCAGGAGGCGGTATTGCCGGACGACGCCGAGGCCGCCGCGTGTCTTGCCGGCGCCGCAAGAATCGTCGCGCAGCGCATATTCCTCGATCATGAGCGGATAGGTCGCCTCCATGATCTCGACGGGCATGTTCGACATGTTCTGCGAGGGGTTCGTTACCGCGTCGATGCCGTCCCGCGTCGCCCGCGCTCCGAGCGCGCCGTTGATCATGTCCACCACGATGAAGGGTTCGCGGGTCTGGGTGTCGTAGCCCCCGAGGCAGACCACCGTATTGCCGCCTTCGCCTGCCGCACACACCCGCTCGGGCACGATGGCGGCGAGGGCGCCGAGCACTGTATCCACCACCCGGTAGCCGGTCAGGGCGCGGGCGGCGACGGGCGCGGGGAATTCGGGATTGAGCACGGTGCCCTTCGGCGCGCTCACGTCGACGCAGCGATAGAGGCCCGCATTGTTCGGGACATCAGCATCCAGCGCGCAGCGCACGGCGAGGTAGGTGGCCGACTTCACGAAGGACAGCGTGGAATTGATCGCGCCCTTCACCTGGGGCGACGAGCCTTCGAAGTCCACGCCGATATGGTCGCCTTTGACCGTGATGGTCACGTGGATCGGGATTTCGCTCTCGTCGAAGCCGTCGCCATCGATGTAGTCGGTGAAGGCATAGGCGCCATCGGGCCAGGTGGCGAAGGCCTTGCGCACGAGGCGCTCGCCATAGTCCAGGAACTCCGCGAGGAATTTCTCCACCATCGGAATGCCGTACTTCTCGGTGAGGCGCAGGAACTCGCGCTCTCCCAGCGCGCACGTGGCCAGCTGTGCCTCAAGGTCGCCGATGACGAGATCGGGCAGGCGCACATTCTTCGAGATGATGTCGAAGAGCGTCTTGTTGCGCACGCCCCGGTCGAACAGCTTCAGGGGCGGGATGCGCAGCCCTTCCTGGAAGATCTCGGTGGAATCCGAGGCGTTGGAGCCCGGCACGCGGCCGCCCACGTCGCAGTGGTGGCAGATCACGACGGAATAGCCGATGTGCTGCGCACCGTCGAAGATCGGCTTGAACATGAAGATATCAGGCAGGTGCATCCCGCCGTCATAGGGGTCGTTCAGGATGATGACGTCGCCGGGATTGAGGTCGTCGCCATAGTGGCGCTGAATGGCCTCCATGGCGTCGGGAACGGCGCCGAGATGCAGCGCCACGGTCTTCGCCTGGGCGAGGATGCGCCCCTTGGCGTCGCACATGGTGGCGGAATAATCGAGCACGTCGCGCACGATGGGGGAGCGGGCGGTGCGCATGACCGTGTAGGCCATGTCGTCCACGATGGATTCGAACGCGCTCTTGAGCACCGCGAAGGTGACGGGATCGATGGTCTTGTCGGTCTGGTCGAGCATGGCGCGATCCCGTCAGGCGAGGGTGATCAGGAGATTGGCGTGGGCGTCCGCCTCGGCGGTGGCGCCGGGGGGCACCACCACGGTGCTGTCCGCCCCCTCGATGACGGCGGGGCCGACGATGCGCGCCGGACAGCGCGTGCGCTCATAGACCGGCGTCTCCATATGGCCTTGCTCCGCACCGTAATAGACGTGGCGGATGCTCGCGGGTTCGTTCGAGCCTTCCACCCGCGCATGGGCGGCGCGGAAGTCGATCTTGCCGGGCCTCAGGCCACGGCCGATCACCCGCAGGCTCACCACTTCGATGGTGTCGGAGGAGGAGTAGCTGTAGATGGCCTCATAGGCCGCCTTGAAGGCCGCGTGCAGCTGATCCCGGTCCGGGAGATAGGGCACGGAGAGGGACATTTCCTGGCCGCGGAAGCGCATGTCCACCTCGCGCGTCACGCTCATCAGGTGCTCGGCCACGTCCTCGCCGGCGAGGGCGGCGCGGGCATCGGCTTCCAGCGCGGCGAAGGCCGTCTCGGCCTCGACCGGCTGGAAATCGGCGAGCTTCACCGCGAACGGACGGATGAAATAGCGCTCCACGTCGCCCGCCAGCATGCCCATGGCGGTGAACACGCCCGGCGAGGCCGGCACCAGCACCCGCGGCATGGAGAGGAGGCGCGCGATGTCTGCCGCATGCACCGGACCCGAGCCGCCGATGGCCACCAGCGTGAAGTCACGCGGATCGACGCCGCGCTCCACCGTCACCGCCCGGATGGCGCGGGCCATGTTGGCGTTCACCACGTCGCGCACGCCGCAGGCGGCATCTTCGGGGGTGAGATTGAACGGGTCGGCGAGATCGCGGGCGATGGCGGCGCGCGCCGCATCCACGGAGAGCGCGCGGGAGCCGCCGGCGAGCTGCGCGGGCAGGTAGCCGAGCAGGAGATTGGCGTCCGTCACCGTCGGCCGCGAACCGCCGATGCCGTAGCAGGCGGGGCCGGGATCGGCGCCGGCCGAGACGGGACCGACACGCATCAGCCCGCCCTGGTCCACATAGGCGATGGAGCCGGCGCCGGAGCCGACCTCGGCCACGTCCACGGTCGGCACGCTCATCATGTATCCGCCGGCCTTGATGAAACGGCTGGGCGTGGAGATGCCGGCGCGGAACTCGTATTCGCTCACCCGCGTCAGCTCGCCATTCTGGACCAGTGATGCGGAGGCGGTGGTACCGCCCATGTCGAACACCACGAGGTCCTTGATGTCCAAGGCTTCGCCCAGGCGAGAGCCGCCGACGACGCCCGCCGCCCGGCCGGACGAGATGAAGAAGACGGGCTTTTCCCGCGCCGTGCCGGAAGAGGCGAGGGCGCCGTTGGAGTTGCACACCAGCAGCGGGGCATCGATGCCGGCATCGGTGAGGCCGCGCTCCAGGCGTGTGAGGTATGCCTCCAGAACGGGCCGGACGTAGGCGTTCACGACGGTGGTGCTGGTGCGCTCATATTCCTTGGCTTCGGGCAGCACGGAAATGGAGCTGGTGACCTGCACCTGCGGGAAGTGCTCGGCGATCAGATCGGCGGCGCGCTGCTCGTGCGCGGGGTTGCGGTAGCTGTTGAGAAAGCACACGGCAAAGGACGTAATGCCCGCCTCGACCAGTTCTTGCGCGGCCTTCAGGACGGCCGCCTCGTCCAGCGGGAGAAGGACGGTTCCATCGGCACGAATGCGCTCGGCCACTTCCTTGCGGTAGCGGCGCGCGACGAGCGGAACCGGCTTTTCCCACTGGAGATCGAACATGGACGGCGTGCGCAGCCGGCCGATCTCCAGAACGTCGCGGAAGCCCTTGGTGGTGATGAGCCCGGTGGGCGCGCCCACCTTCTGCAGAAGGGTGTTGGAGCCCACGGTGGTGCCGTGGACCACCTCCTTCACGGCGTCGGGCGTCAGCCGGGCATCGGCGATGATGGCCGCGACCCCTTCGAGGACCGCCTGCTCGGGCGCCGCGGGCGTGGAGGCGACCTTGCGATGGAACACTGCGCCGCGCCCGTCGGCAAGCACGAGGTCCGTAAAGGTGCCGCCGATATCGACGCCAATGCGGGCGCCCGTCGGAGCGTGCTCCAGGCCGGTGATTGTCCCCACGACATGTCTCCTGCGTTATTGGACTGAATGGTTAGTTCTGATCCATATTCGCGTCAAGAGACGAACTGCACAAACCATTTGCGGCGGATGATGCATAAATCTACTTGCGTGACATATTGGACCATATAGTCTCATCTCGATGCCGAAGAGGGGATCACAATAATGAAGATGACGTCCATCGCCGCCCGCCTCGTCCGGGCTGCCGCCGCCACCGCCCTGCTGGCCGGCCCGCTCGCTGCCGGTGCCGCCGCGGCAGAGGAGAAGATGACGATCCGTCTCGATTTCTCGCCCTGGGGCGTGCATGCCGGCATGCACCTCGCCAAGGAAAAGGGATGGTTCAAGGATGCCGGCCTCGATGTGGACATTCAGGACGGCCGCGGCTCCGGCAACACGCTTCAGCTGGTGAATGCGGGGCAGGTGGATGTGGGCCAGATCCAGGTCGGGCTTCTGCCGCAGGCCCGCGAGAACGGCTCCACCGCCAAGGCCTTCGCGGGCATCGACAAGCGCACGGACCTTGCCGTGCTCGTCGACCAGGAGTCTCCCGTCGCCAAGGTCGCCGATTTCAAGGGCAAGAGCCTCGTGGTCTTCGCCGCGAGCCCCTGGGCGCCCTTCATCGATTACTGGCTCAAGCAGGGCGGCCTTGATCGCACCACGGTCAACGTGATGTTCGTGGACCCCTCCGCCGTGTGGGGCACCTATACCGCCAAGCGCGCCGACGGCCTGATGTCCACCGAGCCCTCCGCCATTCCGGTGGCCGCCGCCAATCGCCCCTCCAAGGCCATCCTTGCCGAAGATGTGGGCATCACCTTCCCGAGCTACGGACTCGTCGCCACCGAGAAGACCATCGAAGGCCGCAAGGAGGCGCTGAAGAAGCTGGTCGAGGTGCAGCAGAAGGCCTGGACCTATATCCGCGACGGCCATGTGGACGAGGCGGCTGAAGCCATCATCAAGCAGCGTCCCAATGCCAAGCTGGACAAGAAGGTGCTGGCCGACCAGATCAAGCTCACCATCGACTTCTTCGATACGCCGAACACCAAGGGCAAGCCCATCGGCTACCAGTCGCCGGAAGACTGGGCCAAGGCGGCGAAGTCCGCGGTGGACGCCGGCGCCATCAAGCCGGGGACGGACCCCGCCACCTACTTCACCAACGAGTTCATTCAGTGAACGCTCACGTCGCCTCCATGACGGATGCCTCGACGATGGCCTATCTCTCGATATCTGGCGTCCGCAAGACGTACGGCTCGCCCCGCGGACCCGTCACCGCGCTGAAAGGCATCGACCTTGAGGTGAACGAGGGGGAGTTCGTCTCCATCCTCGGGCCCAGCGGCTGCGGGAAGTCCACTCTGCTCAAGTGCATCGCGGGGCTGGAGGATGCCAGCGCCGGAACGATCGCCGTGGACGGCCGCGCCCTCAAGGGGCCGCCCCAGAACATGGGCATCGTGTTCCAGCGCGACGTGTTGCTGGACTGGCGCACCATCCTCGACAACGTGCTCATCACCGCGGAGTTCGCCGGGCTGAAGGGCCCGGCGGTGCGGGAGCGCGCGCTGGCGCTTCTGGGGCGCTTCGGGCTCGGCGGGTTCGAGAGCCGCCATCCCTGGGAACTCTCAGGCGGCATGCGCCAGCGTGCCGCCATCTGCCGGGCGCTGCTTTGCGATCCCAAGCTGCTGCTCATGGACGAGCCGTTCGGCGCCCTCGACGCCATGACGCGCGACGACCTCAATCTCGAACTTGCGCGCATCTGGCAGGATACGCGCAAGACCGTGGTGTTCGTGACCCACGGCATCACCGAAGCCATTTTCCTCTCCGACCGGGTCGTCATGATGGACCGCAATCCGGGCCGGATCGTCGAGATCATCGACATCGACCTTCCCCGGCCCCGCCACCTCGCCGTGCGGGAGAGCGCCGAGTTCGGCCGGTATGTCGCCCATGTCCGCCACCTCTTCGCCAGCCTGGGCGTGCTGAAGGACGATGCCCCATGAGCGCCACCGAGAATCTCGACCCGCCCATGCCCGGACGCCTGCCCACATCGGTCGTCGAGGCCGGCATGGTCATAGGCCTGCTCGCCGTTGCCCTCGTTTTGTGGGAGGCGGCGGTCTACATCTTCAAGCCCGCGCCCATCATCCTGCCGGCGCCCAGCGCCATCTGGCAGGAATTCCTGCTCTCGCCGGGCTACTTCCTCCAGATGTCCGCCTTCACGCTCTACACCACCCTCGCGGGTTTCGGCCTCGCGGTGGTGCTGGGGCTGGCGCTGGCGGTGGGCATCGTCCATTCGAAGTTCATCGAGCGCACGGTCTATACGCTCCTCGTCGCGCTCAACAGCGTGCCGAAGGTGGCGCTGGCCCCGCTGTTCGTGATCTGGATGGGCACGGGTGTTGAGCCGAAGATCGCCATCGCGCTGATGCTCGCATTGTTCTCCGTCGTCATCGACGCCGTGCTGGGCCTGAGGTCCGTCGATCCGGACATGGTGAACCTCGCCCGGGCGAGCCGGGCCTCGTCCTTCGACATTCTCCGCAAGATCCGCTTTCCCAACGCCTTGCCCAGCATTTTCGCGGGCCTGAAGGTGGCGATCTCGTTCGCGCTGGTCGGGGCCATCGTCGGCGAGTTCGTGGCGGGGTCCGAGGGATTGGGCTTCGCCATCCTGACCGCGCAGGGGCAGTTCGACACGCCGCGGGTGTTCGTCTGCCTCATGCTGCTCGGCCTGCTGGGGACGGCGCTGTTCTTCGTGGTCGAAGCCTGCGAGCGCCTGCTCCTGCCCTGGCACGTGTCGCAACGCGGCGGTGGCGGCTCAGGTCACTGAGGTGGCGGCGCAGGGGAAAGCACCCCTTTCCGCCATCCTTGCCCTGCTGGCCACGGCCCTCCTGTGGGGCAGCAACCATGCGGCGGCGCGGGCGATCCATGACGCCCTGCCGTTGCCCTCGCTGGTCTTCTGGCGCTGGGCGATCGCGCTCGCGCTGCTGCTGCCGATCGCCTTGCCAGGGCTGTTGCGGGAGCGCAGCGCGATCCGCCGAAATGCAGGTCGCATCGCGCTCCTGGGCCTTGTGGGCGTCGGGCTCTTCTCCGTCTGCCTCTATGCCGGCGCCTATCTGAGCCCGGCGCTGGAAGTGGGCCTCCTGAACGCAACGACGCCCATCTGGGTGCTGCTGATCGCCACCTTCGTCGGGCGCGCGCGGCCCCGCTTCGCGCAGATCGCCGGCATCCTCATCGCCATGGTGGGGGTCACGCTCGTCCTGATGAAGGGCCTGCCAGCGGAGATCGAAGGCTTCCATTTCGGAGCGGGCAATCTCGCCTCCATCGCCGCCGCGGTGCTGTTCGCCGTGTACACATACAGCCTCGGGCAAAATCCCATCGGCATCTCGGCCTTGAGCCTGACTGCGCTGACGGCGCTTGCCGGCTTCGTGCTCGTCTTCTGCCCGGTGTACGTGGTCTTTCTCTGCCTCGGCGGGCAGGATCCCTTCACGAGCGGGCTGAAGGTGGAGCCCGTCACCCTGGCGGTGCTGTACATCGCGGCAGGCCCGACGCTCCTGGGCAGCCTGTTCTGGATCTACGGCGCGGCGCGGGTGGGCGCGGCGCGGGCCGGCCCGTTCCTTTATTTCTCGCCGCTGGCGACCATCGCGCTCTCCGCAACGTTGCTGGGCGAGACGATCATGCCGATCCAGATCGTGGGCGGCGCGGCCATTCTGGCGGGCCTCTGGATATCGACCCGGGCGGGAACGGGGCCTGTCCGGCCGGCGTCCGAAGCCCGGCAGGGCACGCCGAGCCCGTAGGCTCGGTTGCCTTTTTGCGGAGCCCCGACGGGGGCCGTTCTCAGGCGCGGTTATCGGCGACCGCGCTCCGCACCTCATGCTCAATGAGGTGCCAGATGCGATCCACCAGCGCACCGAACGCCTCGTGGCGCTTCACTTCCAGCGCGCGCGGGCGCGGCAGGGGGATCGGGATTTCCTCCCGCACCGAGCCGGGCCGGGCGGAGAAGACGATCACGCGGTCGGAGAGGAACACCGCCTCGTCGATCTGGTGCGTGATGAGCAGGACCGTGGTGCCGCTCTTCTGCCAGATGTTGAGCAGCTCCGTCTGCATGATCTCGCGCGTCTGCGCGTCGAGCGCGGCGAAGGGCTCGTCGAGCAGCAGGATCTTCGGATTCACCGCCAGCGCGCGGGCGACGTTCACGCGCTGGCGCATGCCGCCCGAGAGCTGGTGCGGATAGTGCTGCTCGAAGCCCTTCAGCCCCGCCATGTCGATGAAGCGCTGGGCGGTGGCGTGGGCGTCGCGCTTGGGCGTGCCGGCGATGGTGAGGCCGTAGGCGACATTGTCGATCACCGGCTTCCACGGCAGGAGCGCATCCTGCTGGAACACCATGGCCCGGTCCGCGCCCGGGCGCGTCACCGTGTGGCCGGACACCTTCACCACGCCGGAGGAGGCCGGCAGCAGGCCGTCGATGATGCGCAGCAGGGTCGACTTGCCCGAGCCGCTCGCCCCCACGATGGAGACGAACTCGCCTTCGCGGATGGAGAGGTTGATGTCGCGCAGCGCCTCCACGGAGGGCTTGCCCGCGCGCTCGAAGACCTTGTTGATGCCTGCGATGGAGAGAGCTTCGGCCATGACTTTCACCGTCCGGTTCATTCTTGCCGCCACGGCGCGAGCCGGCGTTCCAGCCACTCGAAGAAGATGCTGCCCATGAGGCCGAGCGCTCCCAGCATGATCACGTAGGCGAGCAGCGTCGCCGTGTCGAAGCTCTGCCCGGCGGCGAGGATGGCGAAGCCGAAACCGGCGAACGAGCCGAAGAATTCGGCGATGATGATGGCCACCAGCGCCCGCGCCCAGGCGACGCGGATGCCGGAGACGATGAACGGCACCGCGAAGGGCAGGGTCACCGTGGTGAACACCTGCCAGCGCGAGGCGTTGAAGGAGCGCGCCGCCTCGATGAGGATCTTGTCGGTGGCCTTGAGGCCCGTCTCCGTCGTCACCAGCACCGGGAAGATGGTGAAGATGGTGACGAGCACGAACTTCGACGCGAAGCCCAGACCGAGCCACGCGATGAAGAGCGGCGCCAGCGCCACCAGCGGCACGGAGTTCAGCGCCGTCAGCATCGGGCCGGCGGTGAGCGCCAGCAGGCGGCTCGACGCAAGCGCGAGGCCGATGGCGACGCCGATCAGCACCGCCACCGGGAAGGAGGCCGCCACCGCGCTCACGGTGGCGAGCGCATTGGTCCACAGCGCGCCGTTGCCGCTCTCCTTGGCGAGAGCGCGGAACACCTCCGCCGGCGGCACCAGCAGCAGCTTGTTGGTGACCACATAGGTGGCCAGCACCTGCCAGACCGCCAGCACGAAGGCGAGCGAAATGAGCATCCGCAGAATGCCTGCGGCGCGCGAGCGCCCTTCGAGGAAGTCGTAGACGCTGCGCCAGAAGGGGGCGGCTGCGGTCATTCCGCCGCGGCCTTGTGCGCGTGGCGGGCGGTGGAAACCGCCTGCTTGCCGTAGCCCTTCTCGCCGACCACCTTGCCGTCCACATAGATGGTGCGGCCGCGCAGGATGGTGCGCACGGGCTTGCCCTTGAAGCGGCGACCGGCATATGGGCTCCAGCCGACGAGGGAGAGCACGTCCTCGTCGCGCACCTCATATTCGGTGTCGAGGTCGACCAGCACGAGGTCGGCGTCGTAGCCGGGCTTGATCTCGCCCTTGCGGTCGAGGCGGAACAGGCGTGCCGGGCGGGTGGAGGTGGCCTCCACCACGCGCTCCAGCGGCAGCTTGCCCTCGGTGGCGGCGGTGAGGAACATGGAGAGGTAGAACTGGGTGGACGGCGTGCCGGTGTGCGCCTTCCAGCCGTCGGTCCAGCCGATCTCCTTTTCCTCGCGGGTATGCGGGGCGTGATCGGTGGCGATGATGTCGATGGTGCCGTCGCGCACGCCGTCCCACAGGCCGGGCACGTTCTTTTCCGGCACCCAGTAGGACAGGGCATAGGAGCCGAGGCGCTGGATCGCGGCCCACTCGCAGCCGAGGAACAGCGCCCAGGGATTGAGTTCGCACGTCACCTTCTGCCCGCGCGCCTTGGCCTCGCGGATCAGCTGCACCGAGCCGGCGGTCTGGGTGTGCAGGATGTGCAGGTGGCAGCCCGCCGCCTTCTGCAGGCGCAGCAGGGTGGCGATGGCGGTCTCCCAGATCACGCCGTCATGGGCGGCGTAGGCCTTGGCATAGGCCAGGGCGTCGCGCTCCCCGCGCGCCCAGAACTCCTGCTCGATCACGTCCATCAGCGCCTGGTCGTGGGGATGGATCATGAGCGGCACGTCGTGGGCCGCCGCCGCCTTCATGATCTCCAGGATCTTGCCGTGGTCGTGCACGCCGATGCCCGGCATGTGCGGATAGGAGCGGCCGGTATCCACCACCATGAAGAATTTGAAGGCGGCGATGCCCGTCGCGGCCATCCCCGGCACTTCCTCGAGGATGGTGGGGGCGGGATTGAAGTTCCAGTCCACAACCGCGTCGCGCTCATAGATGGCGAACTGCTTTTCCAGGAGATCCAGGGTGTTGGGCGGCGGGGTCACGTTGGGCATGGCGACCGAGGTGGTCACGCCGCCGGCGGCGCACTGGAGCGTCGAAGTGTAGATGGTGTCCTTGTATTCGAAGCCCGGCAGCGAGCCCTCGCGGTGGTGCGAGTGCATGTCGATGACGCCGGGCAGGATGGCGAGGCCCTTCGCGTCGATGATTTCGGCGGCGGCCGGCTCCAGCCCGGGCTCGAAGATGCCGGCGATGGCGCCGTCCTTGATGCCGATGGAGGCCTCGAAGCGGCCGTCCGCGGTCACGACGAGGCCGTTCTTGATGATGGTGTCCAAACTACTCTCCCGAGGACGAGGCCCGCACGGGCCAATTTGAAAAGGAAGGGCCCGAGGCGGTCAGGACGCCATGTCGAGCGGGACCGGGCGGCCGCGGATAACGTCCAGCACCTCAGTCACGTAGTCCTGCGACAGCCCGCGCGTGATGAAGACGATGCGCGAGCCCGCCATTCCCTCCGGCCAGGCGGACAATTCCACCGGCGGCGAAAACAGGCGCTGCACCGCCTGCACGACGACAGGCTTGCTGCGGCCGGCGATGGCGAGAATGCCCTTCACCCGCAGGAGGTCGTCGCCATGGGCGATGGCCAGCGCATCGAGCCAGGCCGAGACGTGCTCCCAGTGGAGCGGCTCCTCAAAGGCGAGGCAGAAGGAGCCGATATCCTCGCGATGCTTGACCGGATCTGCCGCCTCGAACGCCTCCGCCCGCAGCCACGCGCGCACTTCGCTCGGGCGGGTATTGGGATCGGCGGGGTCGATGCCGTCGAGCAGCGTGGGCTGGGCGAGGTGGGTGAGCGAGGACAAATGCAGGCGCGCGCCGGGCGAAAGGCCGGCGATGCGCGCTTCCAGCGGGGCCAAGTCGGCGCCCGCGAGGTCCGCCTTGGTCAGCACCACCTCGTCGGCGACGCCCACCTGCTTGCGCGCCTCCGCGTGGCGGTCGAGCGTGCCCATGCCCTGCACCGCATCCACCGCCGTCACCACGCGCCCGAGGCGATAGGTGCGCGCCACGGGGAAGGTGATGAGCGCCTGGATGACCGGGCCGGGGTCCGCCATGCCGGTGGTCTCGATGATGACCCGCGCGAACGCCTTCACCTCGCCCCGCGCGCGCTTTTCGGTGAGGTCGCGCAGCGTCTCCACGAGGTCGCCCTTGACCGTGCAGCACAGGCAGCCGGTGGACAGCTCGATGGTGTTGTCGGAACTCGCGGCGATCAGCGCGTGGTCGATGCCGATCTCGCCGAATTCGTTGACGATGACGGCGGCGTCGCTCAGCGCCGGGGCGCGCAGCCAGCCGTTGAGCAGCGTGGTCTTGCCCGATCCGAGGAAACCGGTGAGCAGCGTCACCGGCGTTCGCATGTCGCGAAGATGGGCCATGGCGGCGGCTCCTCTCGCTACGCTCAACTCACTTGCCGGCGATGTAGCTCGGGTCGTAGTAGCGCTTGAGGTCGAAGGGCTGGCTCTGGGGATCGCCACCCACCGCGGCGTCGATCTTGTAAAGGTTTTCAAGGCCCGCCGCCGGAACGGAGAGGTCGGCTGGAATGGCCTTCTGCTCCTTCACGATGAAGGCGTAGGAATCCTCGACCACGTCGCGCGGCGTCTTGGTGTAGGCGGCGAGCACGTCGATGGCCGCATCCTTGTTGGCGGGATTGTCGATGAAGGCAGCCGCCTCCTTCAGCGCCTGCGTCACCGCGATGGCGGCAGGGCGCGTGGCGGGCGCCTCACCCCAGGACTTGTTCAGCACCAGGGGGGTCTGGACATAAGGCTCGCGATAGACATCGAGCAGCACGGCGCCCTCGCGCCCGGCGAGGGTGTCGAAGGGGGCGATGAGCAGCGCGCCGGCGACCTGACCATTGCCCATGGCGATGATGCGGTCGCGGGAATTGGCGATGGAGACCATCTGCACCCCGGCCGGGTCCACACCCGCCTGCTTCAGCTGATACTTCAGGAGGTTGGCGGTACCGCCCTTCACCGCGCCGGCAGTGAGCGGCTTGCCGGCGAGGTCCTTGATGGACGCGGTGCCCTTGGCGCCGTAGAGGCGCAGGATGGTCTTGTCGAGCACCGCACCGGCGATGATCACCGGGGCGCCCTTGTCGATGGCGCGCACCGCGAGGTCGCCGAGGGCGATGCCCGCATCCGCGCTGCCGGACGCCACCGCCTGCAGCAGCGCCGGGCTGTCCGACGCACGCAGCTCGCGCACGGCGATGTTCCGCTTGTCGTAGAAGCCCTTGTCCATGGCGATGGCGTGCAGCCACAACAGCGCACTCGGGGCCAGAACGGCGAGCTTCACTTCGGTTTTCGGCGCCTGCGCATGAGCCCCGGCGAGCGGAACGCTGAGGGCCAGGGCGGCGGCAACGAGGCGGGGAAGGACGCGCTTCATCATCTCTCTCCGGGAAGGGGGACGCGTCTTGCCGCGCGTCATCTGCCGAAAGAGTGCTCGATCTTTGAAGGTGCTTCAAGCATAATTCGCAATAGATAGGAATTTTGCGAAATTCCTACTGAATGATATAAAGTATCATTCGTTGGGGGAGGGTGCGGTTGGCCAGCAGGATTCTTCAGGTCATGAGTTTGTTTCGCGGACGCCCGTGGCCGCTGACGGTGGAGGAGATCGCCCAGGAGACGGGCGTGTCCCAGAGTTCCGCCTATCGTGACGTGCAGGAGCTTTGCCGGGCCGGCTTCCTCGATCCCGTCATCGGCGCCGGCTATGTGCTCGGCCCCGCCTTCATCGAGTATGATCGGCTGTTGCGGCAGGGGGACACCCTGATCCCCATCGCCTCGCGGGTGATGCACGAGCTGCTCGACCAGACCACCCAGCGCGCGACGGCGATCCTCTGCCGGCGCTACCGCGACACGGTGATGTGCGTGCACCAGGAGCACGGCAGCGCGCCCCATCCCATCACCACCTACGAGCGGGGCGTCGCCATGCCGCTCTTCGCCGGCGCCTCCTCGAAGGTGGTGCTGGCCCATCTCGACGACCGCTCGCTGAAGCGCATCTATCTCGACAACGAGGACACCATCCGCGCCCGTCTCGGACACGGCGACTGGAAAGCCTTCAAGGCCGAGGTGCGCGCCATCCGCCGCGACGGTGTGGTCGAGACGGTCTCGGAGGTCGCCGAGGGGCGCGCGGGCATTGCGGCGCCAGTGCTCGTCAACAAGCAGGTCATCGCCGGGGTCAGCCTCGTGCTCGCGGCCGAGGATCTCGCCGGCGCGTCCCAGGCCATCCGCGCCGCCGTCGTCGATGCGGGACGGCGGATTTCGGAGGAGATCGCCGGCAGCGGCACGTGGGTGGCGCGGTGATTTTGGGTGCAGTAAGCTACCCTATCTTTAAGCGCGGCAGCAAATGATGGAGCAAAATCGGGGACGTATAAGGCGAGCAGGAAAAGGCCGAAGCCCATTGCTGCGGAATGCGAGCGAGCTTAAATGATCTAAATTGAAGAGGCCGGCGGTTGCATAGGATAGAGAAATAATATGGATCACGCCTATATGATCGATGATTTAATTGACATGAGGCGATATGTATACGGCAAATTCACCGGCGGATATAATAAGCATTATGAAGATGTTGAATTTGACGGAGTTGTTAGAAAATTTGATTTTCAAGCATGTTTAATGTTCCGAATTTGGGTGCCGGCGGGTCTCGAATCGTGTGGTCCTTCTCGTATTTTTATAAATAGCCGCTCAAAATCACCACCCGATTTCGGCTATGGGCCATGGGGCGAATTTCAACTTGTGTCGGAGTCGTTTGTCGACATCGTCGAGAGGCTCGATCCTGGGGTGCATCAGTTCATACGCATCCCAGAAACTTACATAAAGGGTGGGATAAGAATAAATAAGACATACTATATAATGAATGTCGTGAGAACGGTAGATGCATTAGATGTATTGAATTCAAACGTCAGGTTGGAAAAGCGGAGAGATTACAGCACTTCAGATATCGTTTACAAATCAAAATATCATATCAATCGTCCAGTAAAATTATCATTTTATCAAAATATTATCTGTAATATTAATATGTGGCGTGGTTCTAGCCAGGATATTGATAGATTATTTTTCTCTAAAAATCTTGTCAGTGAAGTTTTGTCGAGAAAATTGTCGTCACTTCCTTACATTGTGGTTGATTTGGTCTGATCACGTGTAGGTTCACCACTTGTGAGCGACGCAGAATCCGTCAAACATAATTGCCTTCTTTCCGATACCGCGGCGACTCGGTCTTTCGGAGCCGCCGCAGTCGAGGACGTCAGATGCGTGCGCTCAGACCAGCGCGCGGGGATCATGCCGGGCGAGGCGGGCCAGCAGATAGTCCACTTCCGCCCGCGCGGTGGCGGAGAGCGCCGAGCCGGGCTTGCGCTGCGCGTCGGAGGCGATGAAGCCGCGCTTCATCATCACATATTTGCGCACAGCGAGGCCGACGCCCTGCTGCTGCTCGTAGCGCATGAGCGGCAGGTGGGCATCGAACAGATCATGCGCCTTGTCCCGCTCGCCGGCCTTCTGCAGGCGCACCACGTCGCCCAGCATCTCGGGGAAGGCGTAGCCGGTCATGGCGCCGTCCGCCCCGCGCTCCATCTCGAAATCGAGGAACAGGCCGCCATTGCCGGTGAGGATGGAGATGGGGCGCATGGAGCCTTCCTTCTGGAAGGCGCGCAGCGCCGTGATCTTCTCCAGGCCCGGCCAGTCCTCGTGCTTCAGCATCACGCAGGAGGGGTTCTCCTCAACGATCTGGCGGATGACCTTCGGCGTCATCTGCACGGTGAGGGTGAGCGGATAGTCCTGGATGACGAAGGGGATGTCGGAGCCGATGGCCTCGATGGCCTGCCGATAGTAGCCGGTGATCTGGTCGTCGGTCCGCAGGGCCGGCGGCGGGGCGATCATGACGCCGGCCGCGCCCTTGTCCATGGCGGCGCGGGCCAGCCAGCGCATGGCCGCAAGGCCCGGCGCCGAGACGCCGACGATGACCGGCAGGCGGCCGAAGCCGGCGATGAAGCGCGCGGTGACGGCGAGGGATTCCTCCGGCTCCAGCTTGGGCGCCTCGCCCATGATGCCGAGCACCGTCACGCCGGTGGCGCCAGCCGCGAGATAGCGGGCGATCAGGGTGTCGAGGGAGCCCTCGTCGATCTTCCCGTCCGGCGTGAACGGGGTGGGGGCGATGGGGAACAGGCCGGAGGCGCTGGCGTCGAGAAGCATGATGAAACCGATCAGATGCTGGCGATGAGGCCGCCATCCACGCGGATGACCGAGCCGTTGACATAGGACGAGGGCGTGCCGGCGAGGAAGGCCACCACGTTGGCATATTCCTGCGGGTCGCCGTAGCGGCCGACGGGGATGGTGGCCGTGCTTTCCGCCGCCACCTCTTCCACGGTGCGGTTCTCGCGCTCGGCCTTCTTGGCATCGAGGAACTTGATGCGGTCGGTCGCGATGCGGCCGGGCAGCACGATGTTGGCGGTGATGCCGTCGCGCGCCACCTCGCGGGAGAGCGTCTTGGACCAGCCCACCAGCGACAGGCGCAGCGCATTGGAGATGGCGAGGTTGGGGATGGGCGCCACCACGCCGGAGGAGGTGGAGGTGATGATGCGGCCCCACTTGCGCGCCCGCATGCCGGGCAGCACCCGGTCGGCGATGGCGATCACCGAGAGCACCATGTCGTTGAAGCTCTTGGCCCACAGGGCCGGGTCCTGCCCGGCGGCCGGGGTGGGGGGCGGGCCGCCGGTATTGTTGACCAGCACGTCCACCGGGCCGAGCTTCGCCTCGATCTCGGCGATGCGCGCATCAATGCCGGCGAGGTCGGAGAGGTCGAACTTGAGCGCCATCGCTTCGCCGCCCACGGCCGCGATGCGCTCTGCTACCGCACCTGCGGCGGCCAGATCGATGTCGCCCAGGGCGACCTTCGCGCCTTCCGCCGCCAGCGTCGCCGCGATGGCGCTGCCGAGCCCGCCGCCCGCGCCGAGCACGAGGGCCGTCTTGCCTTTCAGTCCGAGATCCATGGTCCATCCTTCGTCATGTCGGCGCGCGGCAAATCCGTCCGCGGGCATTCAGTCGGCGATCGCCAGTCGACCCGAAGCCGCCGTGCCGGCGGTGCGCGCAAGGTAGTCGGCCTTGCTGTACTGCATGTGATCGACGCAGAGCTGCGCCAGCGCCCAGCTGTCCGTGCCCTGGAGCAGCTCGATCATGATGTCGTGCTGCCGGCGGGAGAGCTGGAGCCCGGCGTGATCGGCGAGATTCTTGGCGCGCATGGGCAGGGTATAGCCCATGTAGTCCTGCAGCGTGCGCACCAGATAGGGGTTTCCGCAGCCGGAGAACAGCGTGAGGTGGAACAGGTCGTTGGTCTCGTGGATGCCGCGCAGGTTGCCGGCATCGGCATGGCGGCAATAGTCGGCCTGGATCTCCTTGAGGTGGGCGATCAGCTCCGGAGGTGCGGGCAGGGGGATCATCAACGCCGCCTGCCGGGTGAGCATCTCGCGCACCGCGTAGATCTGCTGCACCTCCTGCGCCGAATAGGAGCAGACGGTGGCCCCCACATTCTTCTCGCGCCGCACGACGCCGGTGCGCTCCAGCTGCACCAGCGCCTGGCGGATGTAGTGCCGCGAGGCGCCGTAGCGCGCCATCAGCGTGTCTTCCACCAGCCGGGAGCCGGGGGCGAAGCGGCCGAAGATGATGTCATCCTCCAGCCGGCGCTGCACCTCGGCCTGCTCGTCGGCCCGCGATGCGGGAAGGGACGCTTCGCTCATGCGGCGCTCCTGTTCGCCGTCTCGAATCCGGAAAGCCTGTAGCAGTCTTCCACCAGCCGCAAGGTCTCCAGATTGTCCTCGGGCGAGGTCTCGAAGGGAGCCCCGCTCGCGAGGCAGGCGACGAAATGGGCGATCGTCGCGGCATAGGAGCCGAGATAGGTCGCCTCGGGATCATAGTCCAGCCGTTCCGGCTCAGGTCCGGCGAGCGAGAGGGCGGTGCCGTCGAGCCGCAGGGTGCCGGCCTCGCCGAGGATGGTCAGCCGGTCCGCCTGCTGCGCGGGCACGCCATAGGCGGCGAAGCTCGCGAAGATGGAGACGCCGGCGCCATCAGCGGTGGAGAGCTGGATGACAGCGCCGTCCTCGCCCGCCATGGCGTTGCAGGTGCGGCTGAGGGCGGCCGCCTCCACCTTCAGCGGGCCGAGCAGCATGCGCAGGGTGTCGAGGTGATGGATCAGCACTTCCGCCACCAGCATGCGGCGTTCCTCGCGCATGAAGGGCTGGCGCTCCAGCGCCTGGAAACGTCCCTCCGCATCCGGCACGGTACCGGACGTGACGAGGGAGAGGTGGGCGGCGCGCACCGCGCCGATGCGGCCGGCCCGCAGCCATTCGGCGGCCTGCCGGTAATAGGCACGGAAACGCCAGTTCTCATGCACCATCAGGCGCACCTGCCCGCCGATATCCGCCACCAGTTGCTCGGCCTCCGGGAGCGTGGGGGCGAGGGGCTTCTGGCACAGGATGGGCAGGCCGTGGCGCGCCGCGAGGCGGGCGAGCTCGGCATGGACGGCACGGGGCGCGGCGATGTCCACCGCATCGAGGCCGCCGGCCTCCAGCATCGCCTCGGCGCTGGTGAAGACGGCGGGGATGTTGAAGGCGCCCGCCCGCTCGGCGGCGCGCTCGGCGGACGGATCGGCGATGGCCACGACCTTCGCGGCGTCGCCCAGCGCGGCCCAGCCCCTCAGGTGATGCTGGGTGACCCAGCCGGCGCCGATCAGCCCGACGCGGAGCGGCGCGGCCATCAGTGCGTCCTCCGCTGCACGGCGGCGCGAACGGCGGCGGCTCCGGTCTCCAGCGGGGCGATGGCGTCGCCCGTCTCGACGTCGAACAGATAGGCGGCGTCGGCCCGGAAGAAGAGTTCCACCTCCTGGTCCGGCGCGGCGGTGACGTGGCGCGGGAGGCGGGCGGTGATCTCGCCGCCCCCGGGCAGTTCCAGCAGGAGCAGCGTCTCGGCGCCCAGCGGCTCCACCGCGATGGTGCGCCCCGTGACGCGCCCGCCCGGCGCGCCGTCGAGGGCGGCGGGATCGATCGCCATGTCCTCGGCCCGCACTCCGAGCGTCACCTTGCGGCCGTCCCGCGCCTGGAGCACGCCGTCGCTCCAGCGGGCGAGCGGCGCATCCAGCGCCGGGCTCGACGCGCGGCGGGTGGCGGCGGTGAGCGTCGCGTCCATCAGGTTCATGGGCGGCGAGCCGAGGAAGCGGGCGACGAAGGTGTTGGCCGGCTGCCAGTAGACGTCGAGCGGCGCGCCGATCTGCGCCACCTTGCCGGCGTTCATCACGCAGATGCGAGTGCCCATGGTCATCGCCTCTACCTGGTCGTGGGTGACGTAGATCATGGTGGAGCCGAGGCGGTGGTGCTGCTTGATGATCTCGCTGCGGGTGTTGACGCGCAACGCCGCGTCGAGGTTCGAGAGCGGCTCGTCGAACAGGAACACCTGCGGTTCGCGCACCATGGCGCGGCCCAGCGCCACGCGCTGGCGCTGGCCGCCGGAGAGGGCGCTGGGCTTGCGCGCCAGCAGCGGCGCGAGGCCGAGGATGGCCGCCACCTCCTTCACCCGCCGCTCGATCTCGCCCCCCGGAATGGACCGGCGGCGCAGGCCGAAGGCGAGATTGTCGGCGACGCTCATGTGCGGATAGAGCGCGTAGGACTGGAACACCATGGCGATGTCCCGGTCCTTCGCCGGCACGTCGTTCACCACCCGCCCGTCGATGGAGAGCGTGCCGCCGGAGATGCTCTCCAACCCCGCGATCATGCGCAGCGTCGTGGACTTGCCGCAGCCGGAAGGGCCGAGCAGCACCATGAACTCGCCGTCGTCGATGGTGAGGTCCACGTCCTCCACCACGACGGGGCCGCCGCCTCCGTAGCGCTTCACGATCTTGTCGAGTTTCACCACCGCCATGGCAGCCTCACTGGATTCAGCCTCACTTGATCGCGCCGGCGGTCATGCCGCGGATCAGCTTTTCGGAGAAGAAGACGTAGACGACGATGACCGGGATGACCGAGATCATGACGCCGGTGGCGATCATGCCGATGTCCTGGAAATGGTCGCCCATGAAGGCGCGGATGCCGATGGGCAGGGTGCGCTTGTCGGGATCGGTGATGAGCACCACCGCGAACAGGAACTCGTTCCACAGCTGGATGAAGTTGAGGATCAAGGTGGTGGCGATGGCCGGCATGCCCACCGGCAGCACGATGCGCCAGAAAATCTCCAGGTCGCCGTACCCGTCCATCTTGGCCGCGTCGAACAGATCCTGCGGGATGCGCGCGAAGAAGCCTTCCAAGAGATACACGGTCAACGGCAGCTGGAGCGAGATATAGACCAGCGCCAGCCCGAACAGGCTGTTGTAGAGATTATAGTCCACCAGGATCTGGTAGAGCGAGATCAGGGTAATCTGCGGCGGGAAGATGATGGACGAGAACAGGATGCCGTAGATCAGCCGGTTGCCGCGGAAGCGATAGCGCGCGAGCGCATGGGCCGCCGCGGCGCCGATGAAGGTGAGCACCGCCACCGCGCCCACCACCACCATGGTGGAGTTCCAGAAATAGGTGGCGAAATCGGAATCCACCCAGGCGGTGCGGAACTGGTCGAGATGCATCGGGCTCGGCCAGGCATAGGGATCGGCGCTGATCTCCGCCGTGGTGCGCACCGACATGGTGGCGAGCCACAGGAACGGCCCGAGCTGGTAGATGGTGTAGACGCCCAGCACGAGCGCGAGGATGCCCCGCGAGAACAGGCGCGGCAGCGGCGCGCGGCCGGAGGCGGCGGCGAGGAATGCGGCCATCTCAATACTCCAGCCGCTCGCGTGAGCCGAGCACGCGGTTGAGGATGATGACCGCGGCGCACACCACCAGGAACCACACGGTGGCGATGGCGGAGGGATAGCCGAGGTCGAAGGTGTTCCAGTTGAAGGCGCGCTTGTAGACGTAGGTGGAGACCGTCTCCGTCGCCCACAAAGGCCCGCCCTGGGTCATGATCCAGACGAGGTCGAACACTTTCATCTTGCCGATAAAGGACAGGATGTAGAGCGACAGCAGCGTCGGCCGCAGCATGGGGACGATGATGTAGCGCAGCTTGGCGCCCCATCCGCAATTGTCGAGGTCGGAGGCTTCCAGCACTTCCTTGGGCAAAGAGTGGATGGCCGCGAGGCACACCACCATGTTAAATCCGGCCCACTTCCACGCATGGGTGACGATGACGGCGGCGAGCGCGAGATTGGGATCGCCCAGCCAGGAGGAAGCGAGGTCGCCGAGGCCCACCGCCCGCAGCATCACGTTCAGCACGCCCCAATCGTAATTGTAGATCCACATCCACAGGATCGCGACGACCACATAGGAGAGCAGCACCGGTGTGAACCAGGCGACGCGGAGGAAGCGCGCGAACGGCACGCCGGCATAGAGCGCGAGCGCCAGCAGGAGGCCGGTGGCGACATCGATGACGGGGGCGACGAAGGACCAGATGAAGGTGTTGCGGACGGCGACCCAGAAGGTCTCGTCCCCCATCAGGTCGCGATAGTTCGCGAGCCCGACGAAGGTGGCGTCCATCCCCTCGATGGTGAAGAAGCTATCATAGATGGTGCGGAACGCCGGATAGGCGGTGAGCCCGCAATAGACCAGCAAAGCCGGCCCGAGAAAGATGGCGAGGACCAGCCGCGTAGCGCGCCTGGGATCGGCGAGGGTGGCCCGCGAGGAGGCTTTCGCCTCCCCGCTCTTGGCCGTGGTTCGAAGGGAAATGGCGTCGGGCATCGCTCACTTCTTCAGGCAGGCGGCGTCCATCTTCTCCGCCGCATCCGCAACGCTGATGAGGCCGGCGGGGAAGGCGTTGTTCATGACCTGGATGTAGGTCTCGGCGCACTTGGCGCGGTAGTAGAGCAGGGGCGTGCCGAAGAAATAGGTCACGTCCTTGTTGCGGGCGTTCAGCTCGTCGAAATAGGCCTTGTGGGGGCTGACGATCTTTGCCGGATCGGACTTGAGCCCGCTCTGCAGCGACACTTCGCTGATCCACTTGGTGCCATTCTCGGCATTGGCCATGGATTTGAGCAGCGCGCCGGCGCAATCCTTGTTCTTGCCCTTGGAATACATGACGAAGCTGCCCGCCACCGCCAGCGTCTTGCAGTTCGGGCAGGCGCCCTTGTCCATGGCCGGGAACTTCATGATGCCGAGCGGGAAGTTCGCCGGCATGCCGCCCTTCTCCGGCGCGGCGAAGGCGCGGCCGGTGAACCAGCTGGGATCGGGGAAGGTGAGGGCGCCCGGAGAATTGTAGAAGTAGAAATGGGACTCGCCGAGCTTCAATGTGGAGAAGCTCTTGGGATAGGCGCCGGCATCCACCAGCTCCTTCACGAAGGTCATCACCTCCTGCACGCGCGGGTCCTTGAATGACAGCTCGCCGTTGAGGAGCTTCATGTAGTCATCCGGCCCGAGCTTGCGCAGCAGGGATTCGAACAGCAGCTGCCCGCCCGGGAAAGGCCGGTCGCCCACGCCCTGCGACACCGGCGTGATGCCGGCGGCGACGCCCTTCTTCACCAGGTCGGTGAACTGCGCCTGCGTGAGCTGGAAGGAGGCCGGCACGTCCACGCCCACCTTCTTCACCAGATCCTTGTTGTAATAGAGCTCGACCGTATAGGCCTCCACCGGCACGCCATAGACCTTGCCCTTGGAGGTCCAGGCCGGCTTGGCCCAGTCTTCGAGACCGTTGAGGTCGATGTAGCCGTCGAGGGGCTCCAGGAAGCCGCCGGCGAGGAATTCCGGCTGGTCCGGCTCCATGTAGAAGATGTCCGGGGCCTGCCCGGTGCGCACGGCAGACTTCGCCTGGGTATAGATGTCGGCCTTGGGAATGAAGCTCAGCTTCACCGTGCACTGCTTGTTGGCGGCCTCGAACTCCTTCACCCGCGCCGTCACCCACTCCTTCTTGGCGGGCTCGTCGGGCCAGTTGCTCCACATGGTGATTTCGGTCTGTGCGAAGGCGTGGCCTCCGCCCATCGCTGCCGTCATGGCGATCGCCGCGCACAGGCCGCGGCCCCACGACGTTTTTCCAGCGCCTCGAATGCTCGTCATCCACGTTCCTCCCGCTAAGTCCCGTTATGCCCCGGGTTTGCGGGGAGACTGGGCGGCGGTCGGATGATTGTCAATAATGATTCCGAAGATCGGCGCATTTTTCATCTCATTGCGCTTATAGAGGCGTATATTATTGACAATCAAACCCAGCAGGGAAATTGTCCGCTTTCAGGTCGGCGATGATCGGCACGAGGAAGGCGAGGATGGCGCGGGGACTGCGAAAAGGATTGACGAGCTACGGCGACGACGGGTTCGCGCTGTTCCTGCGCAAGGCCTTCATCAAGGCCATGGGCTATTCGGACGATGCGCTGGACCGGCCCATCGTCGGCATCACCAACACCTACAGCGATTACAACCCCTGCCACGGCAACGCGCCCCAGCTCATCGAGGCGGTGAAGCGCGGGGTGATGCTGGCCGGGGCCATGCCCATGGTGTTTCCCACCATCTCCATCCACGAGAGCTTCGCCCATCCCACCTCCATGTTCCTGCGCAACCTCATGGCCATGGACACGGAGGAGATGATCCGCGCCCAGCCCATGGACGCGGTGGTGGTGATCGGCGGCTGCGACAAGACCTTGCCCGCACAGATCATGGCAGCGGCGAGCGTGGACCTGCCCACCGTAGTGGTCCCTGTCGGCCCTATGGTGGTGGGCCATCATCGCGGCGAGGTGCTGGGCGCCTGCACTGATTGTCGGCGCCTGTGGAGCGCGCACCGCGCGGGCGAGATCGACGAGGCCGAGATCGACATCGTGAACGGCCGCCTCGCGCCGTCGGTGGGCACCTGCATGGTCATGGGCACGGCCTCCACCATGGCCTGCATCACCGAGACGCTGGGCCTCTCCTTGCCCATGAGCGCGTCCATCCCCGCGCCCCATGCCGAGCGCGTGCGGCTGGCCGAGCAGAGCGGCAAAGTCGCCGCACGGCTCGCGGTGGAGGGCGGCCCGAAGCCGAGCGAACTGCTCACGCCCGCGGCCTTCCACAACGCGCTGGTGGTGATGCAGGCCATCGGCGGCTCCACCAACGGCATCATCCACCTCACCGCCATCGCCAACCGCGCCGGCGTGCGGCTGGAGCTGGAGACGCTGGACGCCATCGGCCGCGACGTGCCGGTGCTGGTGGATCTCAAGCCCTCCGGCGCGCACTACATGGAGCACTTCCACCATGCCGGGGGCGTGCCCAAGCTCCTGAAGCAGCTCGGTGATCTCATCGATCTCGACGCGCCGACGGTGCACGGCGGCACCCTGCGCGAGATGGTCGAGGCCGCCGAGGAGGTGCCCGGACAGGACGTCATCCGGCCCCGCTCCAACCCCATCAAGGCGCAGGGCTCCATGGTGGTGCTGCGCGGCAATCTCGCGCCCGGCGGCGCCGTGCTCAAGCAGGCGGCGGCGAGCGAGCGGCTGCTCCAGCACACAGGCCGCGCATTGGTGTTCGATTCGGTGGCCGACATGGCCGCGCGCATCGACGATCCCGACCTCGACGTCACCGCCGACGACGTGCTGGTGCTGCGCAATACCGGCCCCAAGGGCGCGCCGGGCATGCCGGAGGCGGGCTATCTGCCCATCCCGAAGAAGCTCGGGCGGCAGGGCGTGAAGGACATGGTGCGCATTTCAGACGCCCGCATGAGCGGCACGGCCTTCGGCACCATCGTGCTGCACATCACGCCGGAATCGGCGGTGGGCGGACCGCTGGCGCTGGTTGAGAGTGGGGACATGATCCGCCTGGACGTGGAAGGCCGGCGCATCGACCTTCTGGTGGCGGAAGACGAACTCGCCCGCCGCCGCGACGCTCTCGCGGACGTGCCGGAGAGGCCGCTGCCGGAGCGCGGCTATGCCCGGCTGTTCCAGCAGACCGTGCTGCAGGCGGACGAGGGTTGCGACTTCGACTTCATGGTCCCGCGCTGAGGTGCGCCCATGAGCGCCGACGCCCCACTCTGTCTGCCGCCGCGCCCCGTTCAGGCGGCGCCGGCCGCGCGCGTGCTGCCGCTCGGCACGTGCGACACGCACATGCATGTGTTCGGGCCGCCCGAGCGCTATCCGCTGGTCGCCGGGCGCAACTACACGCCCCAGCCGGTGACGTTCGAAGGCTACCGGCCGGTGATGGCGGCGCTGGGCATCGATCGCGCGGTGCTGGTGCAGCCGAGCGTCTACGGCACCGACAATTCCGCCCTGCTCGACACGCTGCGGGGTGATCCGGAGCGTCTGCGCGGCGTGGTCGTGGTGGCGCCGGAGGTGAGCGACGCGGAGCTGGCCGCGCTCCATGGGCTGGGTGTCCGCGGCATCCGCATCAACCGGCGCAATCCCGGCGGGCTCTCGCTGGAGGATCTGGCGCGCCTCGCCGCGCGGATCGGGGCATTCGGCTGGCACATCCAGCTTCAGGCGGTCATCGGGCCGGGCTTCAGCCTTGCGCCCATCGTGCGCGCCTGCCCGGTGCCCGTGGTGCTCGACCATATGGGCTTCCTCGTCCCCGGCCTGCCGCTGGCAGGCGGCCCCTTCGGCGAGGTGCTGGCTCTCGTTGCCGAAGGCAATCTCTGGGTCAAGCTCTCCGCGCCCTACCGCCTGTGCCGTCGCGGGCCGGACGGATATGGCGCGCTTGCGCCCTATGTGGCCGCGCTCGTCGCCTGCCGCAGCGACCGGCTGCTCTGGGCCAGCGACTGGCCGCACACCGAGCTGTTCGAAGGGATGCCTGAAGACCTCGACCCCGCGCTCCTGCTGGGCCTCGACCGCGCCGATCCGGACACGCGCCGCCGCATCTTCATCGACAATCCCGCCGCGCTCTACGGCTTCGATTGAGATCAGGCGCTCGCCAATATCTCGGCCATGAATTTCTCGAAGCGCGGGTCGTCCGCATAGGCCACATTGATCCGCAGCGACGGCCGTCGCGGCTCCGCATCGGGATGAAACACGGCGCCCGGCGCCAGCAGGATGCCGCGCTCGGCGGCGCGGCGGGAGAGGGCGCTGTCATCCAGCCCCTCCGGCAGTTCGCACCACAGATAGAAGCCGCCACCGGGCGGGCCGAAGATGGGCAGGCCGAGCCGGCCCAAAGTCGCCTGAGCCTGGTCGGTCGCGGCGGAGACACGGCCGCGCAGCCGCTTGAGGTGGCGGCGATATTGGCCGGACGTGATGAGATCGTGGACGATGCGCTCCACATAGCCGGAGGAGTTCACGCTCGTCACCATCTTGAGCGCGCCCAGGCGTTCGATGAGGTCGCCGGAGGCCACCACATAGCCGCAGCGCAGGCTCGCCGAGAGCGTCTTGGCGAAGGTGCCCACATGGATCACCCGCTCCAATTGGTCCAGCGAGGCGAGGCGGGGGTGGGAGGCGGGGAGAATGTCTGCGAACGGGTCGCTCTCCACCACCAGCAGGCCGTGGCGCGTGGCCACCTGAAGCAGCCGGTAGGCGACAGCGGGCGTGAGGGACGAGCCGGTGGGGTTGTGGGCCAGCGACTGGGTGAAGAACAGCTTGGCGCCGGACTGCGCCGCCTTTTCGGCAAGGTCCGCCACGTCGGGCCCCTCCGGCGTGCGGCGGACGCCAAGCGTGCGCGCCTTGGCCAGCCGCAGCTTGCCGAAGAGGGGGTAATAGCCGGGCGAATCCACCAGCACCGTGTCGCCCGGCTCCACCAGCATGCGCACGATCAGGTCCAGCGCGTGATTGGCGCCCTGCGTCAGCAACACCCGCGCGGGATCGGCGGCGATGGCCCGCTCGGCAAGAAGGCCGGCAATGGCCTCGCGCAGCAGAGGAAAGCCGAAGGGGCTGCCATAGCTGGCGGGGAAGGGGCGGCGGCCGGGGCGGTTGATGGGCTTGAGATAGCGCCCCACCTCCGAGCCCTCCATCCATGAGGGGGGAGGGCGCCCGTCGCCCACGCGCACGTCGTAATGCTGCTCCAGCTGCTCGCGCAGCAGCCACACGCTGTCCACCGCCTCGATGACAGCGGGCACGGCGGGCGGACGCACCGGCGCGGCGCGCGTGCGCATCACATAGAAGCCGGAGCCGGGCCGCGCCTCGATGCGGCCGGAGGCGGCGAGCCGTTCGTAGGCCTCAACCAGCGTGTTGCGCGAGACGCCGAAGGCCGCGAAGGCGGCGCGGATGGAGGGCAGCTTCTCCCCCGGCCGCAACTGGCCGGCATCGATGCGGCGCGACAGGAGGCGGACCACGGCGTCCACCCGCGTCAGGCCCTCTTTCTCCTCAAGAAGCTGTTCGATCGTACCCATGAAGTGAAGGGTACGGCGACATCGTTTCCGACGCAAAGTGTTCCTTGCCGTACCCCTCGCCGCAGCGGAAAGTCCGCTCCAACAGGCACGCCATGCGCGGCCGACAAAAGACAGGGACGAAACGCCGGAGACCGCGCCACCTCTCGGGGGGGCGAGGGGCCTTGCCTTCGCGCCTGCCTTGCGTCCGCCGCCCGGCGATGTCGCGAGACCACAGGAAGGCCCGAAGATGACCATCGCCGCCGGCTCCAACCGTTCTTCCCGCATCGCCGGCTTCCACAAGCTGAGCCCGCGCGAGCGGCTCGATCTCGTGGCCGGCTTCGCCGGGCTGGACGACGCGCAGGTCACCCACCTCGCCAACATGGGCAATCTCGATCCTGTGCTCGCCGACAAGCTGATCGAGAACGTCATCGGCACCATGAACATTCCGGTGGGCGTCGCCACCAACATGAAGATCGACGGCGAGGACGTGCTGATCCCCATGGCAACCGAGGAATCCTCCGTGGTCGCGGCCGTCTGCAACGCGGCGAAGCAGAATTACGAGACGGGCTTCTTCACCTCGGTGTCCGGCAACCTGATGATCGCGCAGGTGCAGGCGGTGGACGTGGCCGACCCGGCCGGCGCGCGCATCCGCATCCTGGAGAAGCGGGACGAGATCAAGGCCGCGTGCGATGCCTGCGACCCGGTGCTGGTGTCGCTCGGCGGCGGCTTCCGCGACGTGGAGGTGCGTCTGCTCGACACGCCGTCGGGCACCATGGTGGTCACCCATCTCATCGTGGATACCCGCGACGCCATGGGCGCGAACGCGGTGAACACCATGGCGGAGAAGCTCGCCCCCGCCATCGCCGCGTGGAGCGGCGGTCGGGTCTATCTGCGTATCCTCTCCAACCTCGCCGACCGCCGCCTCGCCCGCGCTCGGGCGGTGTGGAAGGCGGCCGATATCGGCGGCGAGGCGGTGCGCGACGGCATGATCAGCGCCTATGAATTCGCCGCGGCCGACCCCTACCGCGCCGCCACCCACAACAAGGGCATCATGAACGGCATCTCCGCCGTGGTGCTCGCCACTGGCAACGATACCCGCGCGGTGGAAGCCGGCGCCCACGCCTTTGCCGCCCGCTCGGGCCGCTATACCTCGCTCACCACCTATGAGGTGAACAAGGACGGCAACCTTTCCGCCTCCATCGAGTTGCCGCTGGCGGTGGGACTCATCGGCGGCGCCACGAAGGTACATCCCACGGCCCGCGCGTGCCTCGCCATCCTCGGCGTCACCACTGCCGAGCGGCTGGCGCGTATCATCGCGGCGGTGGGGCTGGCGCAGAACTTCTCGGCGCTGAAGGCCCTCGCCACCACTGGCATCCAGAAGGGCCACATGGCGCTGCATGCCCAGAACATCGCCATGATGGCCGGAGCCGTGGGCGAGGAGATCGACCGCGTGGCGCGCCTTTTGGTAGAGCGGGCCAGCGTGCGCATGGACGTGGCGCAGAAGGTGCTCGAAGAGGTGCGCGGCGGCTGACCGCGCGGCGTTTCAAGAACAGTCAAAAGAACACACAAGGGAGAGAACCATGCTCAGGAAGACCCGGCTCGCGCTCGCCGCGGGCGCCGCATTCCTCGCCGCGGCGCACTTCGCCGCGCCGACGCCCGCCCGCGCGGAAATCCCCGGCAACAAGATCCGCCTCGGCGTGCTGACCGATCTCTCGGGCTTCGCCTCCGATTCCACCGGCATGGGCTCGGTGGTCTCTGCGCGCCTCGCGGCGGAGGATTTCAAGAAGGAGCATCCCGGCATCGACGTGGAGGTGATCTCCGTCGATCACCAGAACAAGCCGGACATCGGCTCCGCCACGACGCGCAAGTGGATCGCCGACGGCACGGTGGACGTGATCCTCGACGTGCCCTTCTCCTCCGTCGCCCTGGCTGTCCAGGAAGCGGCGCGCGGCTCGAACGTGGCCTTCATCGCCTCCGGTCCCGGCACGGCGCTGCTGACCGGCGAGAAGTGCTCGCCCAATACGGTGCACTGGACCTACGACACCTGGGCGCTGGCCCACGGCACGGCGCTGGCGCTGCTGAAGGCGAAGAAGGACACCTGGTTCTTCGTCACCGCCGACTATGCCTTCGGCCACGCGCTGGAGGCCGATGCCATGGCGGTGGTGAAGGCGGAGAACGGCAAGATCCTCGGATCCGTGCGCCATCCGACCAACGCCTCGGACTTCTCCTCCTTCATTCTGCAGGCGCAGGCCAGCGGCGCGCAGGTGGTGGCCCTCGCCAATGCGGTGGGCGACACCATCAATTCCGTGAAGGCGGCGGCCGAGTTCGGCCTCACCCAGAAGCAGAGCCTCGCCGCGCTGCTGATGCAGCTCACCGACGTGCATTCCCTCGGCCTGCCGGTGGCGAAGGGCCTGTTCCTCACCGAGGGCTTCTACTGGAACATGAATGACGGCACCCGGGCCTATGCCGACCGCTTCGCGGCGCAGATGAACGGCCGCCGCCCGACCGCCAACCAGGCGGGCGTCTATTCCGGCGCACTCCACTATTTGCGCGCCGCCGCAGCAGCCAACACCACCGAGGGCCAGAAGGTGGTGGCGAAAATGAAGGAGATGCCCTCCGACGATCCGCTGTTCGGCAAGGGCCAGGTGCGCGCCGACGGCCGGCACATCCACAACATGTACCTGTTCCAGGTGAAGACGCCGGACCAGTCCAAGGGGCCGTGGGACTATTACAATCTCGTCGAGACCATCCCCGCCAAGGACGCCTTCCGCCCCATCGCCGAGGGCAACTGCCCGATGGTGAAGAGCTGAGCCGGGACGCGCGCCGGAGCCTCGGCGCGGTCCTCTGACATCGCACCCCGGCCTGTCCTTCAGGCCGGGGTTTTTTGTTGGCAGGTCAGGCCGGCACGCGCCGCCGGATCCGGCCGGACGGGTCAGCGAGGCTGAGCAGATAGCGCCCGGCTTCCTCGATATCGGCGACGATCTCCGCCTCGGCCGCGGCACCGTCGCGGCGGCGTAGCGCATCGAGGGCGGCCTGGTGGTGATCGGTGCCCTTCAGCAGCACCACATATTCCGGCACCACGAAGGACAGGATGGGCCCGCAGCGCAGCCACAGATTCTCGATCATCTCGTCGAGGATGGGGATGCCGGCCAGCGCATAGATGCCGAAATGGAAGCGGCGGTGCACGTCGAGATAGGCGTCGAGCGCGCGCCGGGCGATCATGCCCCGCATGTCCGCCAGCAGGGCGTCCAGCGCGTCGATGTCGGCCGGCGTCGCCTTCTGCGCGGCCTCGCGGGTGGCGCGGCCTTCCAGCTCGCAGCGGACCATCGTGATGTCGACCAGCGCGCTCTTGCGCAGGTCCGGCACCAGCGCGGAATTGCGCGGCCCCTGCTCCAGCACGCCTTGCGCCACCAGCCGGGCGAGAGCGTCGCGCACCGGCGTGATGGAGGTGCCGAACGTCTCCGCCAGATGCCGCAGGACGAGGGCGCTGCCCGGCTCGAACCGCCCGGCGAGAAGAGCCTCGCGCAGCTGCGCATGGGCGCGATCCCACAGGGGCTCGCGGGAGAGCCGGGAGAGGTTGCGGTCGGCGACGGTCGCGTTCGTGTCCATCATCCAAGGGGAGCACCGGAAAAGCGCGTTGACAAGCAGCTTATATGTCGTTTGTTATAACAAACAACAAAAGGGAGACGCGCCAATGAAGCACAGCCTTGCCCTCGCCCGGGGATTTGCCCCGGCCCTGGCCCTCGGAGCGACGCTGGGGGCGGTCCTCCTCGCGTCGGCCGGCAGCGCCAATGCCCAGGACAAGTTTCCGAGCCGCGAGGTGCGCCTCATCGTGCCGTGGAATGCCGGCGGCTCCAACGACATCGCGGCGCGCATGCTGGCGCCGATCCTCGCCGAGAACGGTGTGCGCATCATCGTGGACAACGTGCCCGGCGGCACCGGCACCATCGGCATGGGCCGCGTCGCCGGCTCCAATCCCGATGGATACACCATCGGCATGGGCACCTCGTCCACCCTCTCCATGATCGCCCAGAACAAGACGCCCCTGCGCAACGACCAGTTCACCGGCATCGCCCGCGTCTCCAGCGATCCGCTGATGCTGCTGGTGAAGACCGACGGGGCGAAGGACGTGGATGCCTTCGTGGCGCAGATGAAGGCCAATCCCGGCAAGATCACCATCGGCACGCCGGGCAGCTACAACATCAACCACATCTTCGCGACCATGACCGCCAAGGCGGCGGGCGTGGATTATGTGAACGTGCCCTATCCCGGCGGCGCCAAGGTCATCACCGATCTGGCCGGCGGCCAGATCGACGCGGCGGTGCTGAAGCCGTCCGAGAGCATCGCGCAGATCAAGGCGGGGCAGGTGAAGCCCATCGCCATCTTCGACACTCAGCGCCTCTCCGTCTTCCCCGACGTGCCGACCATGAAGGAGAAGGGCTACGACGTCTTCCCCTACGGCCCGGTGGTGCAGATGGCCTACATCGTCGCCCCCGCCAAGATTCCGCCGGAGGTGCGCAAGACGCTGGTCGAGGCCCTCCGCAAGTCCATCCAGGATCCCCGCTTCAAGACCTTTGCGGCCGAGAACGGCGTGCTGGTGGACGACCTCACCGGCGACGCGCTCGATGCCGAGGTGAACGCGGTCCAGAAGTCGCTGAACGCGGTCGCCACCCAGGTGTTCAAGGGCGCCGAATAGCGCGCCCCGGTACGGCGCGGGCTAGATGCGCCCGCGCCCCTGTTTCCTTCCCGATCCCAGCAGAAAGGGCGCGACGTGAGCGTCATCAAGAGTGTCCGGGCCCATGTCATGGCGGCGCCGGTGGAAAAGCCGTTCACCTCCTCGCGGGGCTGGCTCTACAAGACCCGCGGCACCTGCCTGGTGGAGATTGAGACGGCGGACGGCATCGTCGGCTGGGGCGAGTGCTACGGCCCCTCCGCCGTCGCCAAGGCCTTCATCGAGACCCAGTTCGGCCCGCGCATCCTCGGCCGCGACCCGTTCGACGTGGAGGTGATCTGGGAAGACCTCTACAACCGAATCAAGGACTACGGGAACAAGGGCATGTCCATCGCCGCCATCAGCGGCATCGACATCGCCCTGTGGGACATCATCGGCAAGAGCTGCGGCAAGCCGGTGCACAAGCTGCTCGGCGGCGCCTTCCGCACCGAGGTGGATTGCTATGCGACCGGCCTCTACTTTACCGATTTCGACCGGCTGGTGGATGAGGCGGTAGAGGAAGCCGCGGGCTATGTGGACGAGGGCTTCAAGGCCATCAAGATGAAGATCGGCCTTGGCAACATCACCAAGGACTATGAGCGGGTGAAGGCGGTGCGCGAGGCTATCGGGCCGAATATCCGCCTCATGGTGGATGCCAACCATGCCTTCTCCGTGCCCGTCGCCATCCGCCTCGGCCGCAAGCTGGAAGAGCTGGATGTGGAGTGGTTTGAGGAGCCCATCTCGCCGGAGGACATCGACGGCTATGTGGAGGTCTCCCGCGCCCTCGACATGGCCGTGGCCGGTGGCGAGAACGAGTTCACCCGCTGGGGCTTCCGCGACGCCATCGTGCGCAAGGCCATGGACATCGTGCAGCCGGACGTGTGCGCCGCGGGCGGCCTCTCCGAGTGCAAGAAGATCGCGGCGCTGGCCTCCACCCACGGCGTCGAGTGCGTGCCCCACGCCTGGGGCTCGGCGGTGGGCATCGCTGCGACGCTGCACTTCCTCGGCTCCCTCGCCGACCAGCCGCCGAGCCTGTTCCCCTTCGAGCCGTTGCTGGAGTTCGAGCAGTGCGAGAACCCCTTCCGCGATCACCTCGCCAAGGAGCCCATCGTACAGGAGCGCGGCCGGGTGAAGATCCCCACCGGCCCCGGCCTCGGCATTGAGATCGACCGCTCGGTCATCGACCGCTATCGGGTGGGCTGAGCCATGCGCTTCGTGAGCTTCCGCCACGCCGGCGAAGACCGTGCCGGCGTGCTTGAGGGCGATGGCGCGGGTGTCGATGACGGGGTGTTCGACCTCGCCCATCCGGCCATGGCCGATGCTCTCGGCGGTGTCGCCGCCCATGTCCATGCGTTGATCCTCGCGGGCCTGCCCGAGACGGTCGCCCGCATCGCCGCCCATGGCCTCGCCGATGCGGCGCGCCTGCCGCTGGCAGAGGTGGACCTGCTGGCGCCCTATGTGCCGCCGCGCATCTACGCGCTCGCCTTCAATTATCGCGATGCTCTGGCCGAGCGGGGCATGGCGCCGCCGGCCGAGCCGGTTCTGTTCATGAAGCAGGCCTCCACCGTGGTCGGGCCGGGCGCGCCGATCCTGCTGCCTCCGGATATCGGCGGCTGCACCTATGAGGTGGAGATCGCCGCCATCATCGGCCGGCGGGCGGAGAAGGTGGCGCGGGAGGATGCTCTCTCCCATGTCGCCGCCTACGCCGTCTTCAACGACATCAGCGCCAGCGAGATGATCAAGCGCGACGGCGGCTTCGCCCGCGGCAAGAACCTGCCGACCTTCGGCCCCCTCGGCCCCTTCCTCGCCAGCGCCGACGAGATTGCCGATCCGCACGCCCTTGCCCTCTCGCTGGAGGTGGACGGCGCGCGGCTGCAGGAGGGCGTCTCCTCCGACCTCGTGTTCGACATCGCCGATCTCGTCTCCCGCCTGTCGCAGGCGCACACGCTGGAGCCGGGGGACGTGATCGCCACCGGGACGCCGGCCGGCGTCGCCGGCATGCGCAAGCCGCCGGCCTGGCTTCGGCCCGGCTCAGTGGTGCGCGCCCGCGTCGAGGGGCTCGGCACCCTGGTCAATCCCATCTTGGAAGGTGCGCCCTATGGCGAATGAGCGGCCCATCGTCTTCGCCACCAATGCGCTGCACCCGGATGGCGCCGCGCTGCTGGAGGGCGTCGCCGAAATCGTCGTCGGCCCCGACACCTCCGACGACACCCTGCGCCGCCTCACCCGCGCCGGCGATGCGGTGATCGTGCGTGCGAAACTCCCGGACGACGTGTTCGAGGGCGCGGATCGTGTCAAGGGCGTGGTGCGGCACGGGGTGGGGCTCGACTTCATCCCGGTCGCGGCGGCCACCGCGCGGGGCATCCCGGTGGCGAACCTGCCGGGCAGCAACACCCAGACCGTGGCGGAATATGTGTTCTCCGCGCTCTTCCATCTGCGCCGCCCGTTGGCGCGCGTCGATGCACGGCTGCGGGCGGACGGCTGGAACCCGGCGCGCGCGCTGGGAGACGGCACCAGCGAGATCGCGGGCTCGACCCTCGGTATCATCGGGCTCGGCGCCATCGGCCAGCGGGTGGCGGCCATCGGGCGGGCCGGGTTCGGCATGCGCGTCGTCGGCACGTCCCGCTCCGGCGGGGCGGTGGAGGGTGTCGAGGTCGTCGATCTCGAAACCCTGTTCGCCCAGAGCGATGCGGTGGTCATCGCCTGCCCGCTGACGCCGCAGACGAAGGGCCTCGTGGACGGGCGCCTCCTGGCGCGCATGAAGCCCTCTGCCGTGCTCATCAATCCGGCGCGCGGCCCCATCGTCGATACGGATGCGCTCCTCACCGCCCTCAAGGCGGGGTGGATCGCGGGCGCGGCGACCGACGTCTACGACACCCACCCGGTGCCGCCCGGCAGCGCGCTTTTCGGCCTGCCGAACCTGCTGATGACGCCACACCTCGCCGGCATCACCGCCACCTCCATGCGGGCCATGAGCATCGGTGCCGCCGAGGAGGTGCTGCGCATCCTCAAGGGCGAGGCGCCGAAGAACCTCGTCAATCCCGACTACCGCGCCGCGCACGCCTGATCCGCGCCGCCAGATTAGAACCGAGAGAGCCCCATGCGCATCGCCTCCGTCCGTGCTGTCCCCGTCTCCTTCCGCGTGCCTGAGGGCAAGAACGTCACCCTCGGCATCGGCCGCGCGGTGAAGCGGGATGCCGTTCTGGTGCGGGTGGAGACGGATGAGGGCCTCGTCGGCTGGGGCGAGGCCCATCACGGCCGCTGCCCCGGCGCGGTGGCGAAGCTCATCGACACCACCTTGTCCGAGCTGGTGCTCGGCATGGATGCGCTGGACGTGGTGGGCGTGTGGCAGAAGGTCTACCGCATGCAGCTCGCCAGCCACGGCATGGGCGCCGCGGCCGCCTTGGCCCTGAGCGGGCTCGACATCGCCTTGTGGGACATCCGCGGCAAGGCGATGAATGCGCCCATCCATCGCCTGCTCGGCGGCGCGCCGAGGAAGATCAAGGCCTATGCCGGCGGCATCTCGCTGGGCTGGCAGGATCCGGCGGCGCTGGCGGAGGAGGCGCAATCCTACGTGGCGCAGGGCTATCGCGCCCTGAAGCTGCGCGTGGGCGACACGCCGCGCCGCGACATCGCGCGGGTGGAGGCGGTGCGCGCCGCGGTGGGTGAGGACATCGACATCCTCGTGGACGGCAACACCGGCTGCTCGCTGGACGACGTGCGCCGGGTGATGCCGGCCTATCAGGCGGCGAAGGTGGGCTGGTTCGAGGAGCCGTTCCCGCCGCACGATTATCGCAGCTATCTGGACGCCACGAAGCTCGGCACCGTGCCGCTGGCGGCGGGGGAGAACCACTATACTCGCTTCGAGTTCACCCGCCTGATCGCGGACGGCGCCGTCTCCTTCGTGCAGCCGGATCTCTCCAAGGCCGGCGGCATCACCGAATGCCACCGGATCGCGGTGCTCGCCTCCGCCTGGAAGATGTCGGTGAACCCGCACACCTCCGCCACCGGCATCAACATGGTGGCGACGCTGCACTTGATGTGCGCGGTGGACAATCCCGGCTATTTCGAGGGCGACGTCGCCCACCACAACCCGTTCCGCGACGAGGTGTGCGGCCTGCCGTACCAGCTTTCGCCGGACGGCACCGTCACCTGCCGCGAGGGGCCGGGCCTCGGCATCGAGGTGGACGAGGCTTTCCTCGCCGCCCACCCGCTCATCGAAGGCCCGTGCTACGTGTGACCGGGACGGTCTCCGGTCAGAGGAAGCCGGTGGAAATCCACGGCACGGCGGCGACGATGATGAGGCCGACGAGCAGCGCGATCATGTAGCCCACGATGGGCTTCATGCCGGCATCCGGGCTGATGCGGCTGATGGCGCAGGCGGCGTAATAGCCGACCCCGAAGGGCGGCGCGAACAGGCCCATGCCCATGGCGAGGATCACCACCATGGAATAGTGCACCTCGTTCACCCCCACCTGCTTGGCGATGGGGAAGAGGAGGGGGCCGAACAGCACGATGGCGGGGATGCCCTCCAGCACCGAGCCCAGCACCACGAAGGCGACGATGGAGACGGCGAGGAAGCTCGCCGACCCGCCCGGCAGGGCGCGCATGGCCTCGGCCAGCGCGTTGGAGAAGCCGGACTGGGTGAGGGCCCAGGCCATGCCGGTGGCGGCACCGATGATGAACAGGATGGCGCCGGAGAGCGCGGCCGTGTCCACCAGCATGGGGAACAGGCGACGGAAATCGAACCGGCGATAGATGAGCAGGCCCGCCACCACCGAATAAACGATGCCGATGGTGGACACCTCCGTGGCGGTGGCGACGCCCTCGATCACCGCCGCGCGGATCACGAAGGGCAGGGCGATGGCCGGCACGGAGATGATGAAGGCGCGGCCTACCTCGCCCCAGCTCGCCTTGGCGACGCCGCTCAGATCCTCGTCGCGATAGCGCCACCACACCACCGAGCACAGGGCGATGGCGAGCACCAGCGCCGGCAGCAGGCCGCCGGTGAACAAAGCGGCGATGGAGACGCCCGTGACGGAGCCGATGGTGATGAGCACGATGGAGGGCGGGATGGTCTCTGTCTGCGCGCCGGTGGCCGAGAGCAGCGCCACGAGGTCGCCGGGCTTGGCGCCGCGCTTCGTCATTTCCGGGAACAGCACGGGGGCGACGGCGGCCATGTCGGCGGCCTTCGAGCCGGAGATGCCGGAGACCAGGTACATGGCGCCCACCAGCACATAATGCAGGCCGCCGCGCACATGGCCGAGGAGGCTCGCGAGGAAGGCCACCATGGCCTTCGCCATGCCGGTCATCTCGATGAGCTGGCCGAGGAACACGAACAGCGGCACGGCGAGCAGGATGAGATGGCCCATGCCCTCGTCGAAGCGGCCGATCACCACCATGCTCGGTGTGTGGGTGGAGAGCGAGATGTAGGCGAAGGTGGCGAGGCCGAAGGAGAAGGCGATGGGCACCGCCATCAGCACCATCACGCCCACGCCGAACAGGAAGAAGATCAGGAGGTTGTAATTGCCGAGGGTGCGGAACACCGGCCCCAGCGCATAGAAGCCGCCGACGATGGCGGCCACGACCAGGATGGCGATCACCGCATCCCGCCCGGTGGCGTGCTGGGCCAGCTTGAGGAGCCCCACCATCAGCATCAGCGCCGTGCCCACCGGAATGGCGGCGGCGCGCCAGGTGTTGGGGATCTCCAGCGCCGGCATCACCACATAGGCTTCCTCCTGCGCATATTCGATGGCCGGGTGGAGGATCATCAGCAGGAAGGCGACGGCGGCGGCAATGGCGATCATGTCGAAGAAGGCACGGGCGCGCGGCTTCATCATGCCGACGATGGCCGTCATGCGCATGTGCTCGCCGCGGTTCAGCGCGATCACCGAGCCGAACAGGGACAGCCAGAGGAAGAGCATGGAGGCGAGCTCATCCGACCAGATGAGCGGCTTGTGCAGGGCATAGCGGAAGATGACGCCGGCCAGCAGCACGAGGATTTCGGCCACCACCAGCACCGCGGCGGGGATCTCCGTCAGCCATCCGAGGACGGCGCTGGCCTTGACCGCCCAGGCGCGTCCGATCACGTCCGAAGGGTCATGGGTGTGTAAAGACATGGAGACCTCTTGCCCGGATGCAAGCCAGCGCATCGACTCGCCAGCGCGCTGAACGGTCTGCGAAACTCGCTCCCGGCTCAAGGGGCTAGGGGGCGGATGGGGCGCGATCCGGCCCGCCGCGCGGGGCTTGCCCACGGCATTTTTGCTTTCGGGCGCGCTGCACAACGCTTTCGCGGCGTTTTGTGCGCCGCATCAATATCTTCCGCTGCGGGGTCGAACCTGGATGCACCGCCACGCCGATGCGGCCTACGGCCGCTCGCTTGGGAGGAAGAGACAGGCCGGAGGCTATTTCCGCAGCGCCACCCGGTGGCGTGCCATGATCTCGTTCATCTCTACCCGCAGGAGGCTCATGCTCTCGGACAGCCGCATGGCCATCTCCTGGATGGCGGCCTGCGCGGGATCCTGCAGCACCAGCTTCTTCGCCTTCTCGATGCAGTAGCCGGTGAACAGCGCGTCCTGCTCCGGGCTGAGGGCGAGGCCGGACTTGAGCGCGTGCACCTCGGCCGCGTCGGTGCGGTGGGACGTGACCTTCGGGCTGTAGAGCAAGGCGTGACGCCGCCAGTATTCCGCCTCCGCCGTCTGTCCGGCCATGAGCACGACGATGGCGTCGGCGACGCGGCGCCGGTCGGCCTCCAGAGTGAGGTCGAGGGGGAGGCTTTCGGCGCTGGCGAACCGGGTCTCCCCGCTCAAGCCGTCCGGCGGATGCAGCATCGCCTCGGTCACGTCCCGCTTGAGCAGGATGGCCACCAGCGCGTGCCCCGCTTCATGGACCGCGATGGCCTTGCGGCGGATGCCGAGGGGAATCTCGTGGGCGGGCGTGACGGTCATGGCGGGTTCGCGACAGCGGGACGTGAGCGAAGCATTTCCCGTACCAGCCGCGGCCCGCCGCCGTCCTAGCGTGGGCGCTTCACCACCTCGCCGTCCTCCTTGGTGAAGCTCTCCGGCGCGGTCTCCAGCAGATCGAGCACGAGTTCCGAGGGGCGGCATAGGCGGGTGCCCTTGGGCGTCACCACGATGGGCCGGTTCACGAGGATGGGGTGCTCGACCATGGCGTCGAGCAAAGCGTCGTCGGTGACATCCGGCCCGGCGAGCTTCAGCTCGGCGACGAGCGGTTCCTTGGCGCGCAGCAGGTCGCGCAGGGGTGCGCCGGTGGCGGCGGCCAGATCCTTGAGCTGAGCCTTGGTCCATCCGGTCTTCAGATATTCGATCACCGTCGGTTCGGTGCCGGCGGCGCGGATCATGGCGAGGGTGTTGCGGGACGTGCCGCAGCGCGGGTTGTGATAGATCGTGATGGGAAAGTCGCTCATGGGGGGACCTCTCGCGGAAAAGCCAGCCGCACGCGGCGGCGACGGCGCCCGCCCGTTGGGCGAGCCGGAACAGGAACGGACTGCGGCGCGATGCCGGAGCCGGTATCGCTCAGGCTGCGAATAACGGAATTCTGGCTCTCCGGCGACCGCCGGACTAGAAGTAACCCGACGGGAGATGACGTCTGTTCTGCCTAGCGTTTAAGCAGCGCTCATATGTCGGGCTTTGCAGTCGGCGCCTCTCGTGCGAATCAGAAGATGATTTCAAATCATTCCAGCCCGGCCTCCGCGCCTGCCCCAGATGCGCGTCGCCCGGCCGGGGAGTTGAGTGACATGATGAGCCACACGGCCGAGCTTTCCGAGGACACCGTCCGTTCCACCCTGGCCAAGGTGCGCACGCCCGAAGGCGTGGCCCTCTCCGTATCGCCGGCCCTCGCCGGCGTCGTGGTCACGTCGGGCAAGGTCTATCTCTCCATCAATATCGATCCGGCCCAGGCGCGGGCGTGGGAGGATGTGCGCATCGCCGCCGAAAACGCGGTGAAGGCGCTGCCGGGCGTCGCCTCCGCCCTCGTCACCCTCACCGCCGAGCGCAAGCAGGCGCCGGCCGCCCCGGCCCCGGCCGCGCACAACCACGGCCACGCCCATGGCGGCGCGCCGGCCCCGCGCGGCATCGCCGTGCCGGGCGTCGCCTCCATCATCGCCGTGGCCTCGGGCAAGGGCGGCGTGGGCAAGTCCACCACCTCCATCAACCTTGCCATCGCGCTGCGTGACCTCGGCCTCAAGGTCGGCCTGCTCGATGCGGACATCTACGGCCCCTCGGTGCCGCGCCTCACCGGCGTCGCCCAGAAGCCAGAGACGACGCCGGACGGCAAGACCATGCTGCCGCTGGAGAATTTCGGCCTGCAGCTGATGTCCATCGGCTTCCTCGTGGAGGAAGACACGCCGATGATCTGGCGCGGGCCCATGGTCATGTCCGCCATCTCGCAGATGTTGAAGGACGTGAAGTGGGGGCCGCTCGACGTGCTGGTGGTGGACATGCCCCCCGGCACGGGCGACGCCCAGCTCACCATGGCGCAGCAGGTGAACCTGGCCGGTGCGGTCATCGTCTCCACCCCGCAGGATCTCGCGCTCATCGACGCCCGGCGCGGCGTCGCTATGTTCGAGCGGGTGAACGTGCCGATCCTCGGCGTGGTGGAGAACATGGCCTATTTCGTCTGCCCCCATTGCGGCGGACGCTCGGACATCTTCGGCCATGGCGGCGCCCATGCGGAGGCGGACAAGCTGGGCGTGCCGTTCCTCGGCGAGATCCCGCTGCACATGCGCATCCGCGAGATGTCGGACGCCGGCCTGCCGATTCTCGTCTCCGATCCCGACAGCCCGCAGGCGGATGCCTACCGCCACGTCGCCACCGGCGTGAAGGCGGCCCTCGACAAGGCCACGGCCCAGAGCCGGCAGGCGCCCCGCATCGTCATCGAGTGACGCAACGACACTTCCGGCCGGTCCAGTGCCGTCATTTTGAGCCGCCGGGGCATTTTTTCCCCGGCGCGCCGCTTATCATACCTTCCTCTGCGTTGAGCCGGAACGACGCCTGCTCTAAAAGCGGTATGACGGCCCGCCCCAGAAGCGGCGCTGCGTTGAAAGAGCCCCAGGGAGTTCTCCATGAAACGCCGTGAGTTTCTCACCGCCGCCAGCGCGGGTGTCGCCGCTTCCGCAGCTGTGGCCATGCCGGCGATTGCCCAGTCGGCGCCGGAAGTGAAGTGGCGCTGCACGTCGTCCTTCCCCAAGTCCCTCGACACCATCTATGGCGCCGCCGAGCTGATGGCGAAGCAGGTGGCCGAGGCGACCGACGGCAAGTTCCAGATTCAGGTGTTCGCGGCGGGCGAAATCGTCCCCGGCCTGCAGGCGCTCGACGCCACCACCAACAAGACCGTCGAGATGTGCCACTCGGCGTCCTACTATTACGTGGGCAAGGACCCGACCTTCGGCCTCGGCACCGCCGTGCCGTTCGGCCTCAACGCCCGCCAGATCAATGCGTGGTTCCTGTTCGGCAACGGCATGAACCTGCTGAACGAGTTCTACAAGAAGTACGGCGTCGTCATGTTCCCGGGCGGCAACACCGGCGGCCAGATGGGCGGCTGGTTCCGTAAGGAAATCAAGACGGTCGAGGACCTCAAGGGCCTCAAGATGCGCATCGCCGGCATCGGCGGCCAGGTGCTCGCCAAGCTCGGCGTCGTGCCGCAGCAGCTCGCCGGCGGCGACATCTATCCCGCGCTCGAGAAGGGCACCATCGACGCGGCCGAGTGGGTCGGTCCGTATGACGACGAAAAGCTCGGCCTCTACAAGGTCGCGCAGTATTACTACTTCCCCGGCTGGTGGGAGGGCTCCGCCGCCCTCAACTTCTTCGTCAACCAGGATAAGCTCGCCGAGCTGCCGAAGAACTACAAGGCCATCCTCACCGCCGCCATGGCGCAGGCCAACGAGAGCATGCTCGCCAGCTACGACGCCAAGAACCCGGTGTCGGTGCAGAGCCTCGTGAAGGCGGGCACCCAGCTGCGCCGCTATCCCAGCGACGTGATGGATGCGGCCTACAAGGCCTCGCAGCAGCTCTATGAGGAAATCAGCGGCAAGAACGAGGACTTCAAGAAGATCTACGAGGACATGAAGACGTTCCGCAACAACGCCTATCTGTGGTGGCAGATCGTCGAGTTCACGTACGACGACTTCATGGTCCGCGCCCGCACCCGCGGCTGATCGTCTCTTCAATCAAGGCAAAGCCCCGGAGCGTCGCTCCGGGGCTTTTTCTTTGGTCAGTGCGTTCAGCGCGTGCCGCCGGGCGTCGCCTGCGTGCGGCCGCCTTCCTGCGCGGGGCCCTTGTGCGGGTCCTGGCCCGCGGCGGTGCCGGAGCGCGGGGTCACCGTGCCGGTGGTGTCCACGGCCGGCGTCCCCGCGGTGGAGGAGCCGCCCGGCGTCGCCTGGGTGCGGCCGCCTTCCTGCGCCGCGCCCTTGTGGGAATCCTGGCCGGCGGAAATGCCGGAGCGCGGCGTGGACGGAATGCCGGGGCTCGGCGCGGTCATGCCGCTGCCGCTGGGGCCGGGGGTGGCCTGGGTGCGTCCACCTTCCTGCGCGGGGCCGCTCTGGGTGTTCTTGCCGGGCGCGGTGCCGGACGTCTGGGCGCTGGCGGCGCCGGTCATGGCGATCATGGCGGCGGCGGCGGCGACGGGAATAGCGTACTTCGCGATGTTCATGCGGGGTCTCCCTCCAATTGACTGCACGGCAGGACAACCGCCGAGACCCCAATTCGGTTCAGTACGGATTTTCGATTGGCGAAAGCGAAGTTGCTGCCGCCACGTTGCAATCGCGCGGCCCTCTGCCTAGTGTCCGCGCGCCTGAGGCCCCCTTGTCCCGCCCCGCCGGGGAGGGCGCGCCTCGGTCACGTTGATGCGAGTTGTCCCGATGATCGACCAGAGCCTTCCCGCCCACATGCGCCCCGACCGCTCGTTCCAGGCGCTGCTCCTGACCCTTCAGCGATTCTGGGCGGACCAGGGCTGCGTGGTGCTCCAGCCCTACGACATGGAAGTGGGCGCCGGCACCTTCCATCCGGCGACGACGCTCCGCGCCCTCGGCCCGAAGCACTGGAAGGCGGCCTATGTGCAGCCCTCGCGCCGCCCCAAGGACGGTCGCTATGGCGAGAACCCCAACCGGCTCCAGCACTATTACCAGTTCCAGGTCATCCTGAAGCCCTCGCCTGAGAACCTGCAGGAGCTTTACCTGCAATCGCTGGCCGCCATCGGCGTGGACCTGAAGCTGCACGACGTGCGCTTCGTGGAAGACGACTGGGAGAGCCCGACGCTGGGCGCCTGGGGCCTCGGCTGGGAATGCTGGTGCGACGGCATGGAAGTGTCGCAGTTCACTTACTTTCAGCAGGTCGCGGGCTTCGAGTGTGCGCCGGTCTCCGGCGAGCTCACCTACGGCCTCGAACGCCTCGCCATGTATGTGCAGGGCGTGGAGAACGTCTACGACCTCAATTTCAACGGCCGCGAGGGCGCCGAGAAGACCACCTACGGCGACGTCTTCCTCCAGGCCGAGCAGGAATATTCGCGGCACAATTTCGAGGCTGCCGACACCGCCATGCTGTTCGAGCAGTTCCGCATGGCCGAGGCCGCCTGCCACAAATATCTGGCCTTCGGCGACAAGGGCGAGACGCACGAAATGGCCCTGCCGGCCTATGACCAGTGCATCAAGGCCTCCCACGTCTTCAACCTTTTGGATGCGCGGGGCGTGATCTCCGTCACCGAGCGGCAGAGCTACATCCTGCGGGTGCGCGAGCTGGCCAAAGCCTGCGGCGCTGCATGGCTGAAGACGGCCGGCGGCGGCGCTGCGGCCTGAGGCTCAAGCGGTAAGGGATTGCCCCGGCCCGGGGCCGGGTGTTAGCTGAAGCCGAGCCACAACCGCCCGCCTGTCCGGACACGCCATGACCGCCACCGATGCCGGCACCCGTGACCTGCCCGGCATCAGGCCGCCGGGCGCGTCCAATCCGGGCGGCTCGTCGCCGCGCCTGCTCGCGGCGGGCGCCATCGGCAATGTGCTCGAGTGGTACGACTTCGCCTCCTACGGCTTCCTCGCGCCGATCTTCGCCCGCACCTTCTTCCCGGCCGAGAATGCGCTGGTGGGGCTCATCTCCGCCTTCGGCCTGTTCGGCGCCGCCTTCCTGATGCGGCCTTTAGGGGCCATCCTGTTCGGCCATGTGGGCGACCGGTTCGGCCCCCGCATCGCGCTCATTGTCTCGGTCTCGGTCATGAGCTGCGCCACGGTGGGCATCGGTCTGTTGCCCACCTATGCCACGGCCGGCTTCCTCGCCCCCCTGCTGCTCCTCATCCTGCGGCTGGTGCAGGGCCTGTCCATCGGCGGGGAATACACCACCTCCTCCATCTATCTCGCCGAGCACGCCATGCCGCGCCATCGCGGGCTCACCGCGGCCTTTTCCACGGCGGGCGGGCAGACCGGCACGCTCATCGGCTCCGGCGTGTGCGCGCTGCTCAGCGCGCTTCTCTCGGCGGAAGCGATGCAGGCCTTCGGCTGGCGGGTGCCGTTCCTGCTCGGCGCGGTGCTCGGCATCACCGCGCTGGTGCTGCGCCGGCCCCGGCCCGGCGATCGTGGGGGTAGCAAGGCGCGGGGGCTGCCGCTGACACGCGCGTTCCGGGAGGCCGGCGGCTCCATCATCGCCGCGATGCTGGTGACCCTGTTCATCGGCGCCGACACCTACCTGCTGTTCGTTTACCTGCCGACCTATATCGAGCAGGAGGCGGGCCTTGCCCCTGCGACCGCCCTTGCCTTCACCACCCTCGGCCTCATCGTGTCCGGCACCTGCTGCCTCCTGTTCGCCGCCCTGTCGGATCGCATCGGGCGGCGCCGGATCGTGGCAGCGGGGCTTGCCGGCTTCGTCGTGTTGTCCTGGCCGCTGTTCCTGCTGCTGCGCGGCGGCAGTCCGGGGGCAGTGCTGGCGGCGCAGCTGGTCTTCTCGGTCATGGCCGCGGCGGTCACGAGCCCGATGCCGGCGATGCTGGTGGAGCTGTTCGAGACGCCGGTGCGCTGCAGCGCCATAGGGTTTGCCTGGAATCTCGGCATCGGCGTCTCCGGCGGCCTGGCGCCCATGCTCGCCACCTATTTCGTGACGGGCCTCGGCCTCACCATGGCGCCGGCGGTCCATCTGATGCTGCTGGCGGCCGTCGCGCTGGTGGGCGTCTCGGCCCTCACCGAACGGCGGGGCCGGGTGCTGGACGGGCCTTCCGATTGGCCCTAACGCTTGAGCGGAGCAGGAACGGGATCGATGAGCAGCATCACGCGCACGGATGCCCGAGGCGTCGCCGACGGGGCGACACCGCAGGGCGTCCCCGTCCTCTCCCGCCGGCTGATGGCCGCCGGCATGCTCGGCAACGTGCTGGAATGGTACGATTTCGCCGTCTACGGCTTCCTCGCCAGCATCTTCGCCCGCAACTTCTTTCCCGAGAGCAGCCCCACGGCGGCCATGCTCTCGGTGTTCGGCGTGTTCGCCGCCTCCTTCCTCATGCGGCCGCTGGGCTCCGTCCTGTTCGGCCATATCGGCGACCGGCTGGGCCGGCGCGCGGCGCTCATGTCATCCGCCGCGCTCATGAGCATCTCCACCTTCTGCGTCGGCCTTCTGCCCACGTATGAGACGGCCGGTGTGTTCTCCGCGGTGCTGCTGCTGGTGCTGCGCCTCGCGCAAGGGCTGTCGGTGGGCGGGGAATACATGACCTCCGCCGTGTTCCTGGCGGAAAATGCGCAGGTGCGCTGGCGCGGGGCGGTGACGTCGCTGGTCATCGTCGGCTGCAATGGCGGGATGCTGCTGGGCTCGGCGGTGGGGGCGCTAGTCTCCGGCCTCATGTCGGCGGACGACCTCGCCGCCTGGGGCTGGCGCATTCCCTTCCTGCTCGGCTGCCTGCTCGGTGGCTTCGCTTTGGTCCTGCGCCGGACGGTGGCGCGCGACGTGAAACCGGTACATCGCCCGAGCCTGCCCGTGGTGGAGGCATTCCGCGAGAATGGCGGCGGCATCCTGCGAGCGACGCTCATCAACATCGTGCTGGGCATCGCCTACTACCTCTCCTTCGTCTATCTCACGACCTGGCTGCAGCAGGTGGACCACTTCACCCCCCATGTGGCGCTGGAGCTGAACGCCGTGAGCATGGCGGTGGTGATGGCGGCCTGCCTTGGCTTTGCCGCGCTCTCCGACCGCATCGGCAGGAAGCCGCTCATCGTCGGCGGCTTCCTCTGTCTTGCCGTGTTCACCTGGCCGCTCTTCCTGCTGCTGCATTCCGGCTCGGCGGGGCTGGCGCTGCTGGGGCAGCTGGGCTTCGCGGTGATCGTCTCCATCTATGGCGGGCCCATCGCGGTGGCGTTGGTGGAGATGTTTCCCCGCCACACCCGCTGCACGGCGGTGGGGCTGAGCTGGAATCTGGGCCTGGGCCTCGGCGGCGGTACAGCACCCATGGTGGCGGTCTTGCTGGTGAGTCTCACCGGCGATGCCATGGCCCCGGCCTTCTACATGATCGCCGGCGGCGTGGTGGCCTTCCTCGCCGCTCTGGGCCTCAAGGAGACGCGCGGCCAGCCGCTCGACTGAGCCCGCCCCCTCGACGCGGCGGCCGAAAGGCACTAGCACAGGCCCCGAAATTCACCCGCCGCGCGCAAGCGCCAGCCTCCCCGCATGGGGAGGACGAGCCCGAACCGATGCCCGATCTTCTGCTCGAACTGTTCTCCGAGGAAATCCCCGCCCGCATGCAGGCCCAGGCGGCCGACGCGCTGAAGAAGCTCGTCACCGACGCTTTGGTGGAGCGCGGCCTGCTTTATGAGGGCGCGAAGGCCTTCGTGACGCCGCGCCGCCTGGCGCTCGCCGTGCATGGCCTGCCCGGCCGGCAGGCGGACCAGCGGGAGGAGAAGAAGGGGCCGCGCGTGGGCGCGCCCGAGCAGGCGGTGGCCGGCTTCCTGAAAGCCGCTGGCCTCGCCTCCCTCGATCAGGCGACCATCCAGTCCGACCCCAAGAAGGGCGATTTCTACGTGGCCGTGGTGGAAAAGCCCGGCCGCGCCACCACCGAGGTGGTGGCCGAGATCGTGCCGGACATCATCCGCAAGTTCCCCTGGCCGAAATCCATGCGCTGGGGTTCCGGCACGCTGCGCTGGGTGCGCCCGCTGCATTCCATCGTCGCCACCTTCGGGGCGGAGGGGGATGAGCCGGAGGTGGTGCATTTCTCCGTCGACGGCATCGAGGCTTCCAACGTCACCCGCGGCCACCGCTTCATGGCGGCAGAGCCCTTTACCGTGAAGCGGCTGGACGACTGGATGGCGAAGCTGGAGGCCGCCAAGGTGGTGGCCGACCGCGACCGCCGCAAGGAAATCATCCTCAACGACGCCAAGGACCTCGCGCTCGCCGCCGGCCTCGAGCTGGTGGAGGACGAGGGGCTGCTGGACGAGGTGTGCGGGCTGGTCGAATGGCCGGTGGTGCTGATGGGTTCGTTCGAGGCGCGCTTCCTCGACATCCCCGACGAGGTGATCCGCGCCACCATCCGCGCCAACCAGAAGTGCTTCGTGCTGAAGGACCCCAAGACCGGGCGCCTCGCCAACCGCTTCATCCTCATCTCCAACCTCGTCGCCTCGGACGGCGGCAAGGCCATCGTCGCCGGCAACGAGCGCGTCATCCGCGCCCGCCTGTCGGATGCGAAATTCTTCTGGGACACGGACCGGCTGAACGGCCTCGCCAGCCGCATGCCCAAGTTCCAGTCCATCACCTTCCACGAGAAGCTGGGCTCGCAGGCCGAGCGCATCGAGCGCATCGTCCGCCTCGCCAAGGAGCTGGCCCCCAAGGTGGGCGCGCCGGTGGCGCTGGCCGAGGAGGCCGCTCTGGTGGCGAAGGCGGATTTGCTCACCGAGGTGGTGGGCGAGTTCCCCGAGCTGCAGGGCCTCATGGGCCGCTACTACGCGCAGGGCGAGAACCTCCCCCCGGAAGTCGCCGCCGCTTGCGAGGAGCACTACAAGCCGCAGGGCCCGAACGACCGCGTGCCCATCGCTCCGGTCTCCGTGGCCGTGGCGCTGGCGGACAAGATCGACACGCTGGTGGGCTTCTGGGCGATTGATGAGAAGCCGACCGGGAGCAAGGACCCTTATGCGCTGCGGCGGGCGGCGCTGGGGGTGATCCGGATTGTGCTGGAGAATGGGATTCGACTCAAATTGGCAGGACGAGCCGTTGAGAGGCATTGTCTTGCTTTGTTGATTCAGCTGAAAGGAGCTGAGTTCACTAAGCTGGGTAATGAGGTCTTTTCGTCAAAAGTCCAAGAGCTTCTGTCAGCTGAGGAGAGAAGCTCTCTGGCGCTGCGTATGGTTGATGCCGATAAATCCTCTACTGAGCAGATGCTGCTCGGTCAGATGGATAAGATTGTTTCCGACCTCCTCGCCTTCTTCGCCGACCGCCTGAAAGTCTACCTGCGCGATCGTGGTGCCCGTCACGACCTCGTGGATGCCGTCTTCGCCCTCGAAGGGCAGGACGACCTCCTCCTCGTCGTCCGCCGCGTGGAGGCGCTGGCCGCCTTCCTCGCCACCGAGGACGGCAAAAACCTCCTCGCCGGCTATCGCCGCGCGGTGAACATCCTGCGCATTGAGGAGAAGAAGGACGGCCGCGCCTTTGCCGGCCCCACCGTCGCCGCTTTGCTCAAGGAGCCGGCCGAGGAACATCTCGCCGCGGCCATCGACGACGTGAAGGCCCGCGTCTCCAAGGCCGTTGCGGCCGAGGATTTCGAGGCGGCCATGACCGCGCTCTCGGACCTGCGCCAGCCGGTGGATGCCTTCTTCGACGCCGTGACCGTGAACGACGTCGATCCCGCGCTGCGCGAGAACCGCCTGAAGCTGCTCGACGAAATCCGCGCCGCCACCCGCGGCATCGCCGATTTCGACCGCATCGAGGGGTAGGGCAGGGGGACTTTCCCCACTCTCGCCGTCTTGCCCGGGCTTGTCCCGGGCATCCACGTCGGGCCGAAAGTACTATCGTCTGAAAGGTGTTCCCAGCCCCACGACGTGGATGGCCGGGTCAAGCCCGGCCATGACGGGCGCGAACAGCGGGTCGAATTGTCGGGCCACGACCGGCCACACATGCCACTCTCGCGTCCCGGCCGACTGCAACGCCGCGCAGCGGAGTGGAAGGAGAGCCGGGACCCAGCGCAGGGACGGCGCGCAGCGCGCAAATCCCGAGATCGCTGGATACGGAAGCGCCTTCGGCGACCCATTGCGCTGGTCCCCGGCTCGGCACTCCGGCTGAGCCGTCGCTGGTCCGGGGCACGAGAGCGGTTCCAAGCCCCTCATTTGACAATCCCGCCCGCCCTGCCTTTAGTGGCGGCGTCGAAGGTCCCGTGTTCCCACACGGGCGTAAAAGGGAATGCGGTGCGGAGGCGAAGAGCCTCCAATGCCGCGGCTGCCCCCGCAACTGTCGGCGGTGAGCCCCTGCCAGACGCCACTGGATCCATCCGGGAAGGCGGCAGGGGCGGTGAACCGCGAGCCAGGAGACCTGCCTTCGACGAGGTCCGCGCCGGGCGGGGTGCTCCGGTTCTGCGTCCCTTCGAGCCCGCATGCGCGGGCGCTCGCACCCGTGGACCGTTCCGTGGAGCGAGGCGCGATTCCCGACAGCACAGGGCCTGAGCCGGCCGGCGACAGCGCGGAAACCGGCTGTGCGCCCGCGACGGCGCGGCATCCCGCCCCGGCCGTCACCCTCCTCATCTGCACCACCTGCCGCGCCCCCGGCGTCGAGGCTCCGCAGGAAACTCAGCAGTTGGCCGAGCGCGACGGCGCACGTCTCCTCGCCTCGGCCTGCGCCACGGCCGTCCCCGAAGGCGTGGCCGTGGAAGGCGTCGCGGTCGTAGGGGTCTCTTGCCTCGCCAACTGCAAGCGCGCGCTGTCCGCCGCCATGGTCCGGCGCGACGGCTGGACCTATGTGTTCGGTGACCTCGCTCCGGACAGCGCCGCCGATCTCCTCACCGGCGCCGCCCTGCTCGCCGGCTCCGAAGACGGCCTGATGCCCTGGCGCGGCCGGCCGGATGTTCTCAAGCGCGGCATGGTCGCGCGCATTCCCCCGCTTTCCGCTAAGGAGACCCGATGACCTCGCTCGCCCGCGTGCCCTGTACCATCGTCACCGGCTTCCTCGGCGCCGGAAAGACGACGCTGATCCGCCACGTGCTGGAGAATGCCGGCGGCAAGCGCCTCGCGGTCATCGTCAACGAGTTCGGCGACGTGGGCATCGACGGCGAGATCCTCAAGGGCTGCGGCATCGAGAGCTGCGACGAGGGCTCCATCGTGGAGCTGGCCAATGGCTGCCTGTGCTGCACCGTGGCGGATGATTTCGTGCCGGCGCTGGACCAGATCCTCGCCCGCGCCCCGAAGGTGGACCATATCCTCATCGAGACCTCCGGCCTCGCGCTGCCCAAGCCCCTGGTGCAGGCCTTCCAGTGGCCGGCCATCAAGGGCCGGGTGACGGTGGATGGCGTGATCGCCGTGGTGGATGGCCCGGCGCTGGCGGAAGGCCGTGTCGCCCCCGATCTTGCCGCGCTGGATGCGCAACGGGCCGGGGACGAGAGCCTCGACCATGACGACCCGGTGGAAGAGGTGTTCGAGGACCAGATCGCCTGCGCCGATCTCGTCGTGCTCTCCAAGTCCGACCTCTTGGACGCGGCCGGCTTCGCCGCCGCCGAGAAGGCGGTGGCCGGCGCCCTGCCGCGTGCGGTGAAGCTGGTGCGGGCTTCCGGCGGCAAGGTGGATCTGGCGGTCCTGCTCGGCCTCGGCGTCGGCGCGGAGGACGTGATCGACGCCCGCCGCACCCACCATGACGACGAGGAAGACCACGACCACGACGAGTTCGAGAGCATTGTTCTGGCTCTGCCCGAGATCGCCGATCCCGCCGCGCTGGCAGCTCGGGTGGTTAAGGCGGCGGAGACCCCGGACGTGCTGCGCGTGAAGGGCTTCGCCGCCGTGGAAGGCAAGCCGCTGCGCCTGCTGGTGCAGGGCGTCGGCCCGCGCGTGTCGCACCATTTCGACCGGGCGTGGGGCGCCGGCGAGGCGCGGCGCGGGGCGCTGGTGGTCATCGGCCTCAAGGGCTTCGACCGCGCGGCCGTGGAACAGGCCATCCTCGGCTAGCCCATGCATATCCTCGCCACCACATCGACGAGCCTGGAGGAGTTGGCCGAGCCGGTCGACCTCGCCCAGCCGCCCGGCGACATGGTGGCCCTCTCCTTCACCGACAGCGATCTCATCGGCCTGTCCGCCGCCTGGCGGGCGCGCGGCGATGCGGCCCCCAGCCTCCGCCTCGCGCGGCTGAAGGACCTGCGCCACCCCATGTCCGTGGACCTGTGGGTGGAGAAGGTCGCGGCCAAGGCGAAGGTGGTGCTGGTGCGCCAGCTCGGCGGGCTGGACTGGTGGCGCTACGGCGCCGAGCAATTGGCGGCCATGGCCCGTGCCCGTGGCATTGCTCTCGCATTGCTGCCGGGCGAGGACCAGGACGACCCGCGCCTCGCCGCCCTCTCCACGCTGCCGCAGGACACGCTCGCCCGCTGGCTCGGCTATTTCCGCGCCGGTGGGCCGGAGAACATGGCGGCCCTGCTTTCCGCCATGGGCGAGGCGGCGGGCTTTCCCGCGCCCTATGCCATCCCCGCGCCGCATCCCGTGCCGGCCACCGCCTTCCACCGCCCCGGCGCCGGCCTCGCGACGCTGGAAGAGGTGCGGGCGGTGGGGCGGCCGAACGCGCTCATTCTCTTCTACCGCTCCCAATGGCTCGCCGCCGACACCGCCGCCGTGGATGCGCTGGCGGCAGCGCTGGAGGCGCGGGGCATTGCGGCCCACTGCCTGTTCGTCCCCAGCCTGAAGGCGTCGGACGCCCGCGCCGCCGTGCGGGCGGCGACGGCGGCGCTTAATCCCGCAATCATCCTCACCACCACCGCTTTCGCGGCGGGTGATGCGGCGGAGCTGTTCCCGGAAGGCGGCCCGCCCGTGCTTCAGGCGGCTCCTGCCACCACGGCGCGGGAGGCGTGGGCGGGGAGCCCGCGCGGCTTCTCGGCGGCGGACCTCGCCATGCACGTGGTGCTGCCGGAGCTGGACGGGCGCGTGCTGGCCGGCGCGCTCTCCTTCAAGGATTTCGCGCCACCCGACGCCGACCTCGCCTTCACCGCCGCCATCAACCGGCCGGAGCCGGAGGCGGTGGCCCATGTGGCCGACCGCGCTGCCGCGCTGGTGCGCCTCGCCGCCACGCCACGCGCCGAGCGGCGGCTCGCGCTGATCCTGCCGGATTATCCCGGCGCCGAGGGGCGGTCCGGCTATGCGGTTGGTCTCGACGTGCCCGAAAGCGCGCGGCGGATGCTCGGAACGCTCGCGGCGGCCGGCTACGGCACCGGCCCCGTGCCCGACGATGCAAAGGCGCTCCTCGCCGCGTTCCGTCCCGAACCGGCACTGACACTGGAGGCCTATCGCCGCCTCTTCGCCACCCTGCCGGAGGCCGCCCAGGCCGCCGTCACCGCCGCCTGGGGCGCGCCGGAGGACGATGCGGACGTGAGCGACGGCGCCTTCCGCTTCCGCCTCGCTCGCTCCGGCACCATCACACTGGCCTTCGCCCCCGATCGCGGCGCGAATCTCGACCGGCGGGCGGACTATCACGACGCCAGCCTGCCGCCGCGCCATGGGCTACTTGCCTTCGGCCTGTGGCTGCGCGCGGGGCTCGATGCCCATGCGGTCGTCCATCTCGGTGCCCATGGCACGCTGGAATGGCTGCCGGGCAAGGCGGTGGCGCTCACCCCAGCCTGTTTCCCGCAGGTGGTGATGGGGGCGCTGCCGGTGGTCTATCCCTTCATCGTCTCCAATCCCGGCGAGGCCGCGCAGGCGAAGCGCCGGCTCGCTGCCGTCACCATCGGCCATCTGCCGCCGCCGCTGGCCGCCGCCGGCCTCAGCGAGGCCGAGCAGCGGCTGGAGCGGCTGGTGGATGAATATGCGCAGGCGGATGGCCTCGACCGCCGCCGCCGCGAACGTCTCGCCGGCCTCATCGTCGAGACCGCCGCCGAGACTGGCCTTGCCGCCACCGCCGGCGTCTCCGCCGCCACCGATCCCGACGAGGCGCTGCGCCGCATCGATGCCTGGCTGTGCGACCTGAAGGACCTTGCGGTGAAGGACGGCCTCCACATCTTCGGCGCCATGGCCGAGGGCGAGGCCGACCCGCTGCGCGCCGCTTCGGCGGAGGCGGAAAGCCGCGCGCTGCTGACCGCCCTCGACGGCCGCTTCGTGCCCGCCGGCCCGGCCGGTGCCCCGGCGCGCGGGCGGCGGGACGTGCTGCCCACCGGGCGCAATCTCTTCACCGCCGATCCGCGCACCCTGCCCACCCCCACCGCCTGCGACCTCGCCCGCAAGGCGGCGGACGAGGCGCTGCGGTTGATCCTGCAGGAACAGGGCGACTGGCCCCGCGCGCTGGTGCTGGACCTGTGGGGCAGCGCCAGCCTGCGCACGGGAGGCGAGGAGATCGCCCAGGGCCTCGCCTTCCTCGGCTGCCGGCCGGTGTGGGAGGCGGCGACCGGCCGCGTCACTGGGGTAGAGGTGTTGCCGCCCGCCGTGCTCGGCCGCCCGCGCATCGACGTCACCTTCCGCATCTCCGGCCTGTTTCGCGACATCTTCCCCGCCCAGATCGCCTTGCTGGATGCCGCCGTGCGCGCGGTGGCGGCGCGCGACGAGGAGGGGAGCGAAAACCCCCTCGCCGAGGCCCGCCGCAAGGGCCAGGACCTCTCCCGGCTGTTCGGCTCCGCCCCCGGCGCCTATGGCGCGGGCATCGAGGCGAACCTGCAACGCGGCGCGTTCGAGACCCGCGAAGAGCTTGGCCACGCCTATCTCGCCGCCGCCTCCCACGCCTATGGCGGCGCGGACGGGGTGGCGCGCCCGGCGCCCGGCCTGTTCGCGGCGCGGCTCGCCGAAGCGGATGCCCTGGTACACGGCGCGGACGATGCGGCCCGCGACCTCCTCGATGGCAGCGAGGATGCCGCCTTCATGGGTGGCTTCGCGGCGGCGGGCGCGGCGCTGGGGCGCTCGGCCCATCTTGTCGTGCTCGATACCACGGACCCCGACCGTCCCCGCGCCCGTCCGCTGAAGGAGGCGCTCACGCGGCTGGTGCATGGGCGCGTCTCCGCCCGCTTCATCGCCGGACAGATGCGCCACGGCCCGCGCGGCGCATCCGAGCTGGCGGAGACGGTGGACCGCCTCGTCGCCTTCGCCGAGACGACGGAGCAGGTGCCTTCCGCGCTGCTCGACCGTCTCCATGCGGCCTATCTGGGCGATCCGGCGGTGCGTGCCTTCCTGCTCGCGCAGAACCCGGATGCCGCCCGCGCCATCGCCCGCCGCTTCGCCGATGCCCGGCGGCGCGGCCTGTGGCATGCGCGGCGCAACGATCTCGATGCCGATCTCGACGCGCTCACCGCCGAAGCCGGCCAGGAGGCCGCGGAATGACGCCCATTCCCCCCACCCGCCGCGGTGCGTGCCCGGCCTTCCTCGCCCCCATGGAGACCGGCGACGGCCTCATCCTGCGCCTCGTGCCCGCCGATGGCCGCCTCTCCCCGGCGCAATTGCGCGGGCTGGCGGCGGCCGCCCGTCGCCTCGGCAATGGCATGATGGAGGTGACCGCGCGCGGCAGCCTTCAGGTGCGCGGGCTCACCGCCGAAACTGTTCCGCTGCTTCAGGATGCGGTGCTGGCGCTGGGCATCACGCCGCGCCTCGGCCTCGCGGTGGATGTCTCGCCGCTGGGCGGGGTCGATCCGTCGGAGATTGCGGACGGGCATAAGCTGGCCGCCGAAATCATCGCCGGGGCGGAGCCGCTGGCGGGGAAGCTGGGGCCGAAGGTGTCGGTGGTGGTGGAGGGCGGCGGCGCCGTCAGCCTTGCCGGGCAGAAGGCCGATGTGCGGCTTGTCGCGATAGGACCGGGGCAGTGGGCGCTCACCGTCGGCAATGCGCCCGCCCGCGTGCTGCCGGAGGCGGACGCCGCGGCCGAGGCCTTGGCCGCGCTCGCCGCCATCGCCGCCCTCGGCCGAGCGGCCCGTGCCGCCGATCTGCCGGGCTGCGGGGGGCGGGCGCGCCTGGCCGAAACCGCCGCGCCGCTGGGGCGCATTCCGCTTGCCGACGGCACGCTGGCCTTCGGCTTCGGCCTGCCGTTCGGGGCCGGCGATGCCGCGCAGTTCGAGGCCATCGCCGACGCGCTGGACGCCGCGGGCGCGCGCGACGTGCGGCCGGCGCCGGAGCGCACCCTCATCGCCACCGGGCTTTCGGCAGGCGCCGCCGACGCCTTCGCGGCGCGGATCGCCACCCTCGGCTGCATCACCGCTTCCGGCGATCCGCGCGCCCGCGTCGCCGCCTGCGCCGGGGCGCCGGCCTGCGCTTCGGCCCATATCCCCGCCCGCGCGCTCGCGCCGGTTCTGGCGGAGGCGTTCGCGCCGCTCATGGATGGCACGGTGTCGCTGCACCTCTCCGCCTGCACCAAGGGCTGCGCCCATCCGGCGCCAGCGAGCCTTACCTTCGTGGGCATGGACGGCGGCGTCGCGCTGGTGCATGACGGCCCGGCCTTTGGCGCGGCGCGCCCGGTGCGGCCGGTGGCGGACTTTCCCGCCGCCGTCGCATCCCTCGCCGCGACGCTGGCGGCCCGGCGCAGGCCGGGCGAAACCACCCGCGCGCTCCTCGCCCGCCTCGATCCGGCGGGCCTGTGGGCGGACGGGGCGATGAACAGACGGGCCGGAAAAGACCACGTGACGAGCCGCGCAGAATGACCCTTCCCCTCGATTACGTGCGCGACGGCACGGCCATCTACGAGCGATCCTTCGCCATCATCCGCGCGGAAGCCGACCTCTCCGGCTTCGCGCCGGAGGAGGAGGACGTGGCTGTGCGCATGATCCACGCCTGCGGCCTCGTGGAGGCGGCGCGGGACTTCGTGTTCGGCCCCGGCTCGGTTGCCGCCGCGCGGGCCGCGCTTCAGGCCGGTGCGCCCATCCTGTGCGACGCGCAGATGGTGGCCCACGGCATCACCCGCGCCCGGCTTCCGGCCGGCAACGACGTCATCTGCACCCTGCGCGATCCGGGGGTGCCGGCGCTGGCGGAAAAGCTCGGCACCACCCGCTCCGCCGCTGCGCTGGAATTGTGGGGCGATCAGCTCGCCGGGGCCGTGGTGGCCATCGGCAATGCGCCGACCGCGCTCTTTCACCTGCTGGAAATGCTCGATCGCGGCGCGCCGAAGCCGGCGGCCATCCTCGGCATGCCTGTGGGCTTCGTCGGCGCGGCCGAATCCAAGGATGCGCTGGCGGACGATCCGCGCGGCGTGCCCTTCGCCATCGTGCGCGGGCGGCTGGGCGGCAGCGCCATCACCTCGGCCGCCGTGAACGCGCTTGCGAGGGCCGGGCTGTGAAGGGACATCTCATTGGCGTGGGCGTCGGCCCGGGCGATCCCGACCTCCTCACCCTCAAGGCGGTGAAGGCGCTGCAGAGCGCGGACGTGGTGGGCTATTTCGCCAAGGCCGGCAATGTCAGCCATGCGCGCACCGTGGCCGCCGCGCACTTTCCCGCCGGCGCGGTGGAGCTGCCGCTGCTCTATCCCGTCACCACCGAGATCCATCGGCACGACGACGCCTATCGCACGGCCATCGGCGCCTTCTACGACGCCTCCGCCGCCGCGGTGGCCGAGCATCTGATGGCCGGACGCACGGTGGCGGTATTGAGCGAGGGCGACCCGCTCTTCTACGGCTCCTACATGCACATCCATGTGCGCCTCGCCGGGCGCTTCCAGACGCAGGTCATTCCCGGCGTCACCGGCATGTCCGGCTGCTGGTCGGAGGCCGGCGCCCCCATCGCGCAGGGCGACGACGTGCTGATGGTGCTGCCTGGTACGCTGGACGAGGCGGAACTGGCGCGGCGCCTCGCGGAGGCGGACGCGGCGGTCATCATGAAGGTGGGTCGCAACCTGCCGAAGATCCGGCGCGCGCTCGCCGCCGCTGGCCGGCTGGATCGCGCCGTCTATGTGGAGCGCGGCACCATGGCCGATTGCGCCTTGGTCCCGCTGGCCGAGCGGGCGGACGAGCGCGCGCCCTATTTCGCAATCGTGCTGGTGCCCGGCTGGGAGCGCGCGGCGTGAGCGGGCGGCTCACCGTGGTGGGCCTTGGCCCTGGCGCGGCGCGGCAGATGACGCCCGAGGCGGCCGAGGCGGTGGCGGCGGCCGATATCCTGTTTGGCTACGCGCCGTATCTCGCCCGCCTGCCGGAGCGGCCGGGGCAGGAGCGGCGCGCCTCGGACAACCGCGAGGAGATCGCCCGTGCGTCCGCCGCCCTTGAGGCGGCCGTGGCCGGGGCGAAGGTGGCCATGGTGTCGGGCGGCGATCCCGGCGTGTTCGCCATGGCGGCGGCGGTATGCGAGGCCATCGAGCATGGCCCGGCGGAATGGCGGGCGCTGGACGTCGAGATCGTCCCCGGCGTCACCGCCATGCTGGCGGTGGCCGCCCGCTGCGGCGCGCCGCTGGGGCACGATTTCTGCGCCATCTCCCTCTCGGACAATCTGAAGCCCTGGCCGCTCGTGGAAAAGCGCCTCGCGCTCGCCGCAGAGGCCGGCTTCGTGATCGCCCTCTACAATCCCATCAGCAAGGCGCGGCCCTGGCAGCTTGGGCGTGCGTTCGAGCTGCTGCGCGAAAAACTGCCGGGCTCCGTGCCCGTGGTGTTCGGCCGCGCGGCGGGGCGGGAGGACGAGCGCATGGCGCTTGCGACGCTGGCCGAGGCCGATCCCGCGCAAGCGGACATGGCCACCTGCGTCCTCATCGGCACCACCGAGACGCGCATCGTGCCGCGCGCGGGGATGTCGCCCCTCGTCTACGCGCCGCGCTCGGCGCCCGCGCCGTGAGCGAGGATGCCGTCGAGCCACGCCTCGGCCTCGGCCGGGCGCTCCACGGCGGTCACGTCCGGCGCCAAGGGGCGGGCGATCAGGATCACCTCGATGCCCAGCGCCCGCGCCGCCGCCATCTTGCCATAGGTGGCGCTGCCGCCGCTGTTCTTGGCCACGATGGCGTCGATGCCATGGGCCTTGAGCAGCGCATGGTCCTCCGCCTCGCCGAACGGCCCGCGTCCGAGCACGTATTCGGCGTGCGGCACCGCCAGCGGCGGCGTGACGGGATCGACGCTGCGCACGAGATAAGCGTGCAGCGGCGCCGCCTCGAAGGCGCGCACCTCATTGCGGCCGAGGGCAAGGAAGGCGCGGCGGGGCACGTCCCCCAGCGCCGCCACGGCGGACGGCACGTCGGCCACCTCGCGCCAGCGGTCGCCCGGCTGGGGCTGCCATGGCGCGCGGCGCAGGGCGAGGAGGGGCACCCCCGCCGCCGCGCAGGCGAGCGCGGCGTTGAAGGACATGCGTGCCGCATAGGGATGCGTCGCATCGATGACGGCGGCGATGCCTTCCGCCTTGAGATAGTCTTCCAGCCCGGCCGGCCCGCCGAAGCCGCCGACGCGCACCGGCACCGGCTGCGGCGCCGGATTTTCCGTGCGCCCGGCCAGCGAAAGGGTGACGCGGATATCGGCGCGGGGCGCAAGGCGGGTCGCGAGCGCACGGGCATCGCCGGTGCCGCCGAGGAGGAGAATGTGGGGTTTCATGGCTGACGCAAAGGGGATCATCGCCGCCGACACTGCCCCGGCCGGGCGCTGGCTGTCCATCGTCGGCATCGGCGAGGATGGGGCGGAAGGACTCTCCCCCGCCGCCCGCGCCGCTGTTTCCGCCGCCGCCATCGTGTTCGGCGGGGCGCGCCATCTGGCGCTGGCCGGCGATCTGGTGAAAGGCGAGGCGCGGGTGTGGCCCAGCCCCTTCAGCCTCGATGGCGTGCTTGCCGCGCGCGGGCGGCGTGTGTGCGTGCTCGCCTCGGGCGATCCGTTTCTCTACGGCGTCGGCGCCAGCCTCGCGCGCCATGTGCCGGCGGACGAGATGTCCGCCTTTCCCGCCCCCTCCGCCTTCGCGCTCGCCGCCGCCCGGCTCGGCTGGGCGCAGCAGGAGGCGGACCTCCTCTCCCTCCACGGCCGCCCTCTGGCGCGGCTGCGGCCCTTCCTGCAGGACGGCGCGCGGCTGCTGCTGCTGACGTCGGACGGCGACGGCCCGGCGCAGGTGGCGGCCTTCGCCACCGCCCATGGCTGCGGCGCCTCCCGCCTCATTGTGCTGGAGGCGCTGGGCGGCCCGGCGGAGCGCATTCGCAGCACGACGGCCGAAGCGTTCGACCTAAAAGACGTCGCCGCCCTCAACGTGGTGGCGCTGGAGGTGCGGGCCGCGCCCGAGGCCCCCATCCTCCCGCTCGCAGCCGGCCTTGCGGACGACCTGTTCGAGCATGACGGGCAGATCACCAAGCGCGAGGTGCGCGCGCTCACCCTCCCCTCCCTCGCGCCGCGACGAGGGGAATTGCTGTGGGACATCGGTGCCGGGGCGGGCTCCATCGCCATCGAATGGCTGCTGGCGCATCCCTCCCTCTCGGCCATTGCCATCGAGGGGCATGGGGAACGCGCCGCCCGCATCGGCCGCAATGCGCATAAGCTCGGCGTGCCCCACCTGAAGGTGGTGGAGGGTGCGGCACCGGGCGCCCTTGCCGGATTGCCCACGCCGGATGTGATCTTCATTGGCGGTGGGGCCAGCGAGCCCGGCGTGTTCGATACCGCTCTGGCAGCGCTGAAGCCCGGCGGGCGGATGGTGGCCAATGCGGTGACGCTGGAAACCGAGGCGCTGCTGATCGCCGCCCATGCCCGCCTCGGCGGGACGCTCACGCGCATTTCGCTGGCGCGGTCGGTGGCGGTGAAGGGCATGACCGGCTGGCGGCCCGCCATGCCGGTGACGCAATGGCGCTGGGAAAAGCCCCGGCAGGGAGAGGGCGCATGATCGTGGCCGGGATCGGCTCGAAGCGGGGCGTGTCGGTGGAGGAGGTGATCGCCGCCTTCGACGCCGCCCTGGCGCGCGCCGAGCTTGGGCGGGATGACGTATCCCTCGTCGCCACCCCGGCGATAAAGGGCGGGGAGGCCGGCATCAGCGAGGCGGCGGCGCTGCTCGGCCTGCCCTTGGTGCTGGTGCCGCAGAGCCAGCTGGAAGCCGCCTCCAGCCGGGCCAAGACCCATTCGGAGCGGGTGGTGGCGCTGCTGCGCGTGCCCTCCGCCGCAGAGACGGCCGCGCTGGCAGCGGCGGGGGCCCATGGCCGCCTGCTCGGTCCGCGCCTCGCGCTGGGCCCGGTCACCTGCGCACTGGCGCGGCGGGAGGGTGTGGTTTGACCGTCCATTTCATCGGCGCCGGCCCCGGCGCTGCGGATCTCATCACCGTGCGCGGCCGCGATCTCATCGCTCGCTGCCCGGTGTGCCTCTATGCCGGCTCCATCGTGCCGGCGGAAATGCTCGGCTGGTGCCCGCCGGGCGCGCGCATCGTCGATACGGCGCCGCTCGATCTCGACCGGATCGAAGCGGAATATGTCCGCGCTTTCGCGGCGGGCGAGGACGTGGCGCGGCTGCATTCGGGCGATCTCTCCGTCTACAGCGCGGTGGCTGAGCAGATTCGCCGGCTGGAGCGGCGGGGCATTCCCTACACGCTGACGCCCGGCGTGCCGGCCTTCGCGGCGGCGGCCTCCGTGCTCGGGCGCGAGCTGACCGTGCCGGAGGTGGCGCAGAGCCTCGTCATCACCCGCGTCTCCGGCCGGGCCTCGGCCATGCCGGAGGCCGAGACGCTGACGGCGTTCGCGCAGACCGGGGCGACGCTCGCCATCCATCTCGCCATCCATGCGCTGGATCAGGTGGTGGCGGATCTGGTGCCCGTGCTGGGCGCCGACTGCCCGGTGGCGGTGGTGGCGCGGGCGACGTGGCCCAACGAGCGGGTGGTGCGGGGAACGCTCGGCGATATCGCGGGCAAGCTCGCCGCCGATCCCATCCCGCGCACCGCGCTGATCCTGGTGGGGCGGGCGCTGGCGGCGGCGGATTTCCGCGAGAGCGCGCTCTATGACACCGCCTATGTCCGCCGCTTTCGCGGGGGTGGTGAATGATCCGCCGCTCAGCGCTTTGCGGGGTGGAAGGGCGCGCGGCCCATGAGGGCGCCGTCGCGGTCGAAGACGGCGATTTCCAGCAGAACATCCGCCCGGTCGAGGGCGCGGGCGGCGGTGGTCCAGGCGGCGCGGGCGACGCAATCGCCAAGCGGAAACCCGGCCGCACCGGCGATCTGGAAAGCTTCCGCCACCATGTTCGCGCCGGCGATGCGGGCGCTGAGATCGGCGTCGGCCCCTGCCTCGGCGGCGAGGCGCGCGAGGGCGTCGAGATCGGCGCTGCCGCGCTTGGAGTGCAGATCGAGGAAGCCCTGCGCCAGCTTCGTCATCTTGGCGACGCCGCCGGCCACCGTCACCTTGGGCACGGGGTGGGTGTGAACATATTTCAGCATGCCGCCGACGAAATCGCCCATGTCGATGAGCGCCACCTCGTCGAGCCCGTGCAGCTTCTGCACCGCCGCCTCCGAGGCGGAGCCGGTGGCGCCGGCCACGTGGTCGAGCCCCATGGCGCGGGCCACATCGATGCCGCGATGGATGGAGTGGATCCACGCCGCGCAGGAGTAGGGCACGACGATGCCCGTGGTGCCCAGCACAGACAGGCCGCCGACGATGCCGAGGCGCGGATTGAGCGTCTTCAGGGCCAGCGCCGCGCCGTCCTCGATAGAAATCTCCACCTCGGCATCTGCGGCGACGCCATGGGCGGCGGCCACCTCGGCGATGCCGGCGGCGATCATGCGACGGGGCACGGGATTGATGGCCGGTTCGCCCGGCGGAATGGGCAGGCCCGGCCGCGTGACCGTGCCGACGCCCGCGCCCGCCTTGAAGGTGACGCCCGCACCCGCCCCGCCGCGCCGCACGGTGGCGCGGACGAGGGCGCCGTGGGTCACGTCCGGATCATCGCCCGCATCCTTCACGATGCCGGCGGTGGCGGTCTCCGTGCCGCGCTCGTGCATGGCGAGGGCGAAGGCCGGGCGGGCGCCGGAGGGCAGCTCCACCTCTACAGGGTCGGGAAAGTCGCCCGTGACCAGCGCCGCGAACGCCGCCTTGGCCGCGCCGGCCGCGCAGGTGCCGGTGGTCCAGCCGCGCTTGAGCGGCCTGTCGGGTGCGTCGTCGGCGGTGTCGCCCGTGCTCATGGGCTCCGTGATAGCCGGCCGGGTGCCAGCAAGGAAGGGCTAGCGGGATGAGCATTCCGACGCCTCGCGGCCTTCTCATCGCCGCCCCGCGCTCCGGCTCGGGCAAGACGACCGTGACGCTCGCCGTGCTGGCGGCACTGCGTCGGCGGGGCAGGGTAGTGCGGGCCATCAAGTCCGGCCCGGATTATATCGACCCCGCCTTCCACGCCGCCGCCACCGGCCGGCCGGGGCTGAACCTCGACAGCTGGGCCATGCCCCCGGCGCTGCTGGATCATCTGGCCGCGCTGGCGGGGGAGGGGGCGGAAATCGTCATCGGCGAGGGGGCCATGGGCCTGTTCGACGGGGTGGCGGTGGAAAAGGGCCGCACCGGCGCGGGGGCGGATGTGGCGGCCCGGCTCGGCCTGCCGGTGCTGCTGGTGCTGGATGTCTCCGGCCAGTCGCAGACGGCGGCGGCGGTGCTGCGCGGCTTCATCGGGCATGATCCGGCGGTGCGCATCGCCGGGGTGGTGCTGAACAAATTGGGCAGCGAGCGGCACGAGCGGATGATCCGCGAGGCCGTCGCGCCGCTGGGCGTGCCGGTGCTCGGCACGCTGCCGCGCACGGCGGACATCGTGCTGCCGGAGCGCCATCTCGGCCTCGTGCAGGCGGGGGAGACGGACGATCTGCCGGCCCGCCTCGCGGCGCTGGCCGATCTTGCCGAGGCGCATTTGGACCTCGACGGCATCCTCGCCGCCGCCGCGCCATTTCGGGCGGTTGAAGGGGAGGGGCAGGGAAACAACGCCGCGCTGCTGCCGCCGCCGGGCCAAAGGATCGCGCTGGCGCAGGATGCCGCCTTCGGCTTCGTCTATGCCCACATGCTCGCCGGCTGGCGCGGGCAAGGGGCGGAGATCGTGCCCTTCTCGCCGCTCGCCGACGCGGCGCCGGATGCGTCCTGCGACGCGCTCTGGCTGCCCGGTGGCTATCCGGAGCTGCACGCAGGCCGGCTTGCGGCGGCGGACCGCTTCCGTGCTGGTGTGCATGCCTTCGCGGCGGCGGGAAAGCCGGTGCATGGGGAGTGCGGGGGCTACATGGCGCTGGGGGCGGGCCTCGTGGATGCCGAGGGCGTCCGCCATGCCATGCTGGGCCTCATCGAGCTGGAAACCAGCTTCGCCAAGCGCCGCATGAATCTGGGCTACCGGCAGGCGCGGCTTCTCGCCCCCTCGCCGCTGGGGTCGGAGGGGGCCGTGGTGCGCGGCCACGAATTCCACTACGCGACCGTGCTCTCGCGCGGGGCCGACCAGCCCCTCGCCGATCTCTCGGACGCCGAAGGCCGTCCCCTCGGCCCTGCGGGCAGCCGCCGGGGCAGCGTCACCGGCAGCTTCTTCCACGCCATCGCGCGGGGGTGAGTCTCACGGATTGCCGTTGCGCACGGCCACGGTGGCGATGCCCGCCCCGATGAGCAGCGAGCCCCCCGCTTTGTTGATGGCGCCGATCACCCGCGGGCTGCGCACCGCGCGGCGGGCGCGGGCGGCGGCGAGCGCATAGCCGAGCGCATTCAGGAAGGCGAGGGTGAGGAATGTCGCCTGAAACACCAGCAATTGCGGCAGGAAGGCCGCGTGCGGGTCGAGGAACTGCGGCAGGAAGGCCACGAAGAAGGTGATGCTCTTGGGGTTCAAGGCCGTCACCAGCCAGGCATGGGCCGTCATCTTCAGCGGCGCCGATCGTTCGGTGCGCGGCGCCGCATCGAGTGTCCCGCCGGCCCGCCAGAGCTTGATGCCGAGATAGACGAGATAGGCCGCACCGGCCCATTTCACCGCAAGGAACACGCTCGCCGACGCGGACAGGAGCGCCCCCACGCCGAGCATGGACAAGGTCATGGCCGTGAAATCGCCGAGCGCGACGCCGACCGCCATGGGCAGGGCCGTCCGCCACCCCTGCCCGAGGGCATAGGACACCACCAGCAGCACGGTGGGGCCGGGAATGACGAGGAGCACGGCCGACGCCGCGGCGAACGCCGCCCATGTTTCGAGCGCCATATCGAGACCCATGGCCCGCTTTCCTTCCGCCGCAGAGACGAGGAGGATGGACGGGGTGCGCAGCGACGGTCAACCGTCGCCTCCGAAGTCGGGTGCCGACTCAGGCTCCCTCAGCCATCAGGCCCCCTTGGCCGTCAGCGCGAGGATACGCTTCGCCACCAGCACGGCGAAGGGAATGGCGACAACGGCGCCGACGGCGGCAGCGATGGGGATGAGGCGCATGTCCTGCCCGGCGAGCGAGGGGAGGGACAGGACGATCAGCACCGCGGCACCTGCAAGGGTGGTGGCCAGCACAAGCCAGACGAGAATCGCAATCTTGAGCATGACAAAGCTCCCGCGGGCAGACGCTCAACTTCTATCCCCTTCCCCAACGGCGCCTTTGATGCGGATCAACGGGAGATGGCCGCCGCGTGTCGCATGCGTTCAGAGCATGACCGGATTGGCGGAAGCGGCGTTATAGTCCTCAGAGGCGCGCCGGTCCGCCGGGCCGCAAGCACGCCCGGTTCCCCACGGGAGGGACGCGATGCAGTGCCAGAACAAGGAAGACGATTTCCGCCAGGCCGTGCTCGACATCGTCGGCGGCAAGGAAGGTCAGGCCATCATCATCCAGGTGGTTGGCGGCAACACCATCACCGGCTTTGCCCCCCTGAGCATCGGCAAGGACTATCTGCGCTGCCAGGTGGCGGCGGGGACCGGGCAGAAGGAGCAGATCGTGCCCTTCCACTCCATCACGTGCGTGCGCTGAATCCTCTGCGTGCGCTGATACCGACCCACTGGTCCGGCTCCGGCTGATCGTATATCCCACGGGCGCCGTCGCGCCCGGCACGAGCGCGCGCCCTTCGGCAGCCCACGGCCGGAGGCAGCAAGACCCAAGGAGCATGTCCATGGCCGCCACCCAGCCCGCCTTCACGTCCGAGGCCCACCGCTTCACCCTGCTGCGCGAAAAGATGCTCATCGGCGGCGCCTGGGTGGATGCCGACGGCGGCGAGACCATCTCCGTCGACAATCCGGCCACCGGCGAGATCATCGGCACCATTCCGAAGGCGGGCGCCGCCGAGACGCGCCGCGCCATCGAGGCCGCCGCCGAGGCCTTCAAGACCTGGCGCGCCACCACCGCCGCCGAGCGCGCGGGCAAGCTGCACAAGCTCGCCGACCTGATCCTCGCCAATGCCGACGAGCTGGCGCTCATCCTCACCACCGAGCAGGGCAAGCCGCTGGCCGAGGCCAAGGGCGAGATCGGTGGGTCGGCCGCCTATGTGCGCTGGTTCGCCGAGGAAGCCCGCCGCCTCTATGGCGACGTGATCCCCTCGCCGTGGCCCAACCGCCGCATCCTCGTCACCAAGGAGCCGGTGGGCGTGTGCGCGGCGGTGACGCCGTGGAATTTCCCCTCCTCCATGCTCTCGCGCAAGATCGGCGCGGCGCTGGCGGCCGGCTGCACCGTGGTGTGCAAGCCCTCCGAGCTGACCCCCTATTCGGGCCTCGCCTGGGGCGTGCTGGCGGAGATGGCCGGCATCCCGGCGGGTGTCGTCAACATCGTGGTGGGCGATGCCCCGTCCATCGGCGGCGAGATGACCTCCAACCCGGCGGTCAAGAAGGTGACGTTCACCGGCTCGACCCCCGTCGGCAAGCTGCTGATGAAGCAGTCCGCCGACACCATGAAGAAGATTTCGCTGGAGCTGGGCGGCAACGCACCCTTCCTCGTCTTCGACGACGCCGACCTCGACCTTGCCGTGGAGCAGGCCATCGCCTCCAAGTATCGCAACGTGGGCCAGACCTGCGTCTGCGCCAACCGCTTCTACGTGCAGGCGGGCATCTATGACGCCTTCGCGGCGAAGTTCGCCGAGGCCTCGAAGAAGCTGAAGGTGGGCAATGGCGTGGACGAGGGCGTCGTGGCCGGCCCGCTGATCGACGAACGGGCGCTGGCCAAGGTGGAGCGGCTCCTTCAGGACGCCCTCGACAAGGGCGCCAGCATCCTCACCGGCGGCAAGCAGCCGGCGCTGGGCGGCACCTTCTTCGAGCCCACCGTGCTCGCCAATGCCACGCAGGACATGGCCTTCGCCCGCGACGAGATCTTCGGCCCGCTGGCGCCGCTGTTCAAGTTCGAGACGGAGGAGGAGGCGGTCTCCTACGCCAACGCCACCGAATACGGCCTCGCCTGCTACTTCTTCACCAAGGACCTCGGCCGCGCCTTCCGCGTTTCCGAGCAGTTGCAGTACGGGCAGGTGGGCGTCAATGCCGGCGTCATCACCACCGAGGTGGCGCCTTTCGGCGGCGTGAAGGAGAGCGGCGTCGGCCGCGAGGGCTCCAAGTATGGCTGCGACGACTACCTGAACATCAAGTACGTCTGCATGGGCGGCATCTGAGGCAGGAGAGCCGCCCGGCAATCCGAACAAGCGTCATGCCCGGCCTTGTGCCGGGCATCCACGTCGGGCCGATCGAAACAATTATCCAAAATGTGTTCCCGGCCTCGCCACGTGGATGGCCGGGACAAGCCCGGCCATGACGGCGGTGGCCGGCGCCCTCACGCCTCGAAATTGAAGGCGATGCCGATCCGGTTCCAGGCATTGATGGTGGCGATCGCGACGGTGAGGAACATGGCCTCGTCCGCCGAGAATTCCTCCAGCACCGCCTCCCAGGCATCCTGCGAGGCCGCGCCGGTGCCAAGCAGAGTCAGTTCCTCGGTCCAGGCAAGCGCCGCCTTCTCCCGCTCGGAGAACGCGGAGGCCTCCTCCCAGGCCGCCAGCAGGTTCAGCTTCTCCTGCGGCACGCCGGCCTTGCGGGCGACGCCGAGATGGAACTTCAGGCAGAAGGCGCAGCCATTGAGCTGCGAGGCGCGCACCTTCACCAGCTCGGTCAGCCCCTTGTCGAGGCCGGTGGCGTCCACGCCCTTGGTGAGGGCGGCGAGGCCGGCATAGATATCCGGCGCGCGCTCGGTGAACGCCTTGTAGGTGGGGCGGGCAAAGTCTTCGGACATGATGGGCCTTTCGGGGCGGGTCAGCTCTTGAGCCGGTAGCCGGTGCGGAACATCCAGCGCACGATGAGCAGGCAGGCGATGAGGAAGGCCAGCGTCATGGCCGCGCTCACCTCCACCCGCACGTCGGCGGTGCCGAAGAAGCTCCAGCGGAATCCGGCCACCAGGTAGACGACGGGGTTGAACAGGGTGACGGTGCGCCACACCGGCGGCAGCATGTCCAGCGAATAGAAGGTGCCACCGAGGAAGGTGAGGGGCGTGATGACCAGCATGGGGATGAGCTGCAGCCGCTCGAACCCGTCCGCCCAGATGCCGATGATGAAGCCGAACAGCGAGAAGGTGACGGCGGTGAGCACGAGGAAGGTCAGCATCCAGAACGGGTGCCGCACCTCCATGGGCACGAACAAAGCGGCCGTGGCGAGGATGATGAGGCCGAGCAGCACCGATTTCGTCGCCGCCGCTCCCACATAGCCCGCCACGATCTCGAACGGCGAGACCGGGGCCGACAGCAGCTCGTAGATGGTACCGGTGAAGCGCGGGAAGTAGATGGCGAAGGCTGCGTTGCTGATGGATTGCGTCAGCAGCGTCAGCATCATCAGGCCGGGCACGATGAAGGCGCCGTAGGGCACGCCCCCCACTTCAGACATGCGCGAGCCGATGGCCGAGCCGAACACGACGAAATAGAGCGAGGTGGACAGCACGGGCGAGACGATGCTCTGGCCGATGGTGCGGCGCGTGCGGTTCATCTCGTAGGTGTAGATGGCGCGGATGGCTGGCAGGTTCACTTGCAGGTTCACGAGCGCCTCACCAGGCTGACGAAGATATCCTCGAGCGAGCTTTGCTCCGTGTGGAGATCGCGGAAGGCGATGCCCTCGGCGGACAGCGCCTCCAGAAGGGCGGTGATGCCGTGGTCGCGGCCTTCGCTACCCTCGGCGGTCGTGACATAGCTGTAGGTCAGGCAGCCGCCGCCATCGGAGAGGGTCAGGTTGAACGGGGCAAGGCGCGCCGGGATGGTCGCGAGGGGGGCGTTCAGCTCCACCGAGAGCTTCTTCTTGCCCAGCGTCTTCATCAGCGCGGCCTTCTCCTCCACGAGGATCAGCTCGCCCCGGCTGATGACGCCCACCCGGTCGGCCATCTCCTCGGCCTCTTCCAGATAATGGGTGGTGAGGATGATGGTGACGCCGGAATCGCGCAGCTCGCGCACGAGGCGCCACATGTCGCGCCTGAGCTCCACGTCCACGCCCGCGGACGGCTCGTCGAGGAACAGCACCTCCGGCTCGTGGGCCAGCGCCTTGGCGATGAGCACGCGCCGCTTCATGCCGCCCGAAAGGGTCATGATGCGCGAATCGCGCTTCTCCCAGAGGGAGAGGCTGCGGATGACCTTCTCCACATAAGCGGGATCGGGCTTCTTCCCGAACAGGCCGCGGGAGAAGCTCACGGTCGCGAACACGCTCTCGAAGGCTTCGGCGGTCAGCTCCTGCGGCACGAGGCCGATGCGCGAGCGGGTCTCGCGATATTGGGAGACGATGTCGAAGCCGGACACCGTGACGCTGCCCGCCGTGGGCTTCACGAGGCCGCAGATGATGGAGATGAGGGTGGTCTTGCCCGCGCCGTTGGGGCCGAGAAGGGCGAAGATCTCGCCGCGCCGGATATCCAGCGAGACGTTGTTGAGGGCCGTGTGGCCCGTTGCGTAGGTCTTGCTGAGGCCTGAGACGGTAATGACGTTCGGCATGGGCGCCTTATAACGCGTTCCGCCCGGGCGTGGACCCGGGCGGATGTAAATTCTAAATTCGCGTGGGTGTCCGAAGCGCCCGCGCTCAGGTCTCCTGAATGGCGCTGAGCAGCCACGGGCCGGCGCCGAACGGGCCGCGTTCGCGCACGAAGGTCCAGATTTCCGTCGTCTCGCCCACGGCGTCGGAGCCGGAGGTGACGCGGCCGGTGGTGCGGTCCACCATCTGGTCGCGGATGGCGTAGCGCAGGGCAACGGTCACGTAATCGCGCATGCCCTCGCGCCAGGCTTCGGCCACGTCGCCCTGCAGCAGCTTCACGTCGGAGACCTGATTGCGCAGGCCCTTCTCCGCATTGTCGCGCAGCTCGTCGCCGAGGAAGCCAAACATTTCCGGCGTGGTGTTCGCCTTCAGCTCGCCCTGGTCCTCGCGGGAGAAGGCGGTCTGGATGGTGGAAAGCAGGCGCTCGAACGTGTCGAGGTCCGCCGGCAGCACGCCGATCTCGTCCGTCTTGCCGCCACGGGCCGGGGACGCGGAGGGCTGGGGCGGAACCGGGCCACCGGCCATTCCGGCGCCCATTCCACCGCCGACACCATAGCCGGACATCGGGCCGCTGTTCATCGGAGCGCCGGGGTTGGGCCCGCCGGGGGTGGGACCACCGGGCATCGGCCCGCCCGACATGGAGCGGCCGTAGCCGGCGGCGGCCGGGGTCGGGTTGCGGCTGCGCAGGAAGCGCATCACCAGGAAGATGACGCCGGCGATGAGGGCCACCTGCAGCAGCAGGCCGAGCATGCCCGCCATGCCGCCGAGGCCGCCGCCGAACAGCATGCCCACGAGGCCGCCGATGAGTAGGCCGCGCATCAGCGCGCCGCCGAAGCCGCTGCCGAACATGGAGGGGCGCGCCGCCGTCTGCGGCCGGGCGGCGGGATTGGTCGCCTGCGGGCCGGGCTGGGGCGTGGTGGAGCGCTGGATAGGCGCCGCGGTGCTCGGGGCGGTCTGGGTCGGGGCCGGCGACTGGAAGGTCCGGGTGCCCCGGCTGCCGAAGGAGCCGCCCTGCCGCGCGTCGGCCTGATCGGCGACGACGAGGCTCAGCGCCATCGCGACGGCGATGGCCGCAATCCCGGAAACCTTGCGCGAACCCTTGCTAAATCTAGACATCTGTCCTCGATCCTCCCGCGCGGCGACTTCCGCACCGCTGCGCATTCCCTCGGACATATGGGAGGCTCGGAGCGTTTTGCGAGGGGCGGCCGCGCGATAATTTCCCTTACGTCATGTGCGCCACCCTGGCACCGGGACAACGGTGCCGTGGGGAGAGGTCGCGCTTTCCCGCCGGTGGATCGCACTGCTAAGGTCCGCCCGCCCCCGGACGACCGAGTTGCGGAGATCGTGATGCCTGCCTTGGAGATGCCTGCCTTCGAAACGCGCGTCTCGCGCCCCGGCGCCCGTCACAGCCTCGCCGCCCTCTTCGCCGTCCCGCTCCTGGCCGGCGCCCTCCTCGCCGCTTTTCCCGCGAAGGCGGAGCCGCTGGGGGTCACGGTGCGCAACGAGAGCGTCAACGCCACCTGCGCCGAGACCGACAACGTGACGCTTAAGCTGGTGTCGGACAAGGTGCAGAAGTTCAACATCAGCGTGCGCCACCCCGCTTATCTCGGCATGCTGCTGGTGGACAACACCGATCCCGACTGGGAAACCTGCGACATGTCCGGCGATCCGGTGGTGCCGGCCGATGCCAAGGCCCCGCAGCCGCCCACCGCCGCGCCCAAGCGCATCACCATCTTCGAGACGCCGGACATGTGGCTGACCGGCTTCGTCTTCCCCACCTTCTGGCGGGCGGCGACCGTGCCCTTCCGCATCGGCGGAGACGTGACGCAGGGCCTCCACATGGTGCAGCTCTGGGTGCGCGCCGAGGGCAAGGCCGAGGAGGTGCTGGTGGTCTACCCGCCGGACGGCTACTGGCGCGCGCGGCCCATGTCGCCGGCCCACATGCGCGACACCGCCTATGGCTCGTCTTTCCTCGTCGGCCCGGTGGAGCAGGCCGAGCGGCCCATCGTGCGGCTGAAGGAAGTGGATTTCGCCCCGCAGACCCGCACCTTCACGCTGCATTTCGCCGCCGGGGGCAAGGCGCGGATGCAGGTGGTGAAGGCGGGGTCGGATGAAGTGCGCCTGGAGGTCCAGCTCGACGGCACCCCGCCCGGCACCTTCGCCGCTTTGCGCTCCATGTATGTGACGGAGGGGAATGCGGATGTCGCCCGCGTCGCGTGGCGCAGCCTTGGCAGCGGCAAGGGCGGCGCCGGCGGCATCATGGGCGAGGCGCCGGTGCTCTCCTTCGCCGATGCGCAGAACGCCTCCATGCTGTGGGCCGGCCGCCTCGTGCCCTCGCGTCACAACACCAGCGCACCGGATTTCATCTTCGACGGCTTCCAGGGACGCTGAAACGACCTTATGATACCGTCGTTTGTTGCATTTTGCGATTCATGCGAAAACCATGATCCGCGATGCACCTTGAATGGCATGGCGGCTCACGCGTAAGTCGTGTTTGCGGCGAAGACGGGAGGGTTCTCCGCCGCAATCCAGCGTGCCGGTCCCGACAGGGAGCGGCCGGCCCTCATCAAGGTGAGATGCGCCCGTACACCATGCAGCCCGTGGGCCCGCCGACGGTGAAGCCGCCGGTTCCCCCGGCCCCGGACAGCCCCACCGGAATGGACGCGCCCGCGTTCGCGCCGCCGGGGCCGCCTGCGCCGCGCGGGTCCGCCGCCGATCTCGTCACCGACCTCACCCTCTTCGCCCTGTTCTATGGCGGCCTGCTCATCGCCTTCACCGAGATGGGCCGCCGGCTCGGGGTCTATCCGGCGGTGTGGCCCACCGACGCGCTGGCGGTGGGTGTCTATTTCCTCATGTTCCGGGATGCGGTGGGGCGGCTCTCCGCCGTCGTCGCCCTCGTCTCCATCGTCGTCCATCTGGTGGCGTTCGGGCATGACGTCGGCACGGCGCTGGCCGCCGGCTGCGCCAATGCGCTGACCTTCGCCCTGGTGGGCTGGGGCTGCGTGCGCGCGGGCATGGAGCGGGGGGCGCTGCGCAGCGTGCCCATGGTGGTCAGCCTCGGCGTGGTCGCGGTGGCCGGCACACTGCCGGGCGCCATCATCACCGCCTTCGTCCAGTTCATCGACACCAATGGCGCGTTCGGGCCGCTGCTGCTGCGCTGGTGGATTCCCGAAATGGCGAGCGTGGTGCTGCTGCTGCCGCCCTTCCTGCTGTGGCACGGGCGCGCGGAAGACGTGGGCCTGCGCGGCAGCGAGGGCCGCCGCCCGAAATTCTCCCGCGAGGAGGAGCTGGCCTTCGCCAGCCTCACGCTGGCCGCGTCGCTGGTGGCGAGCGCCTATTATCGCGAGCCGCTGCTGCGCGACCTCGGCGGCGCCATCCTCCTGTGGTTCGCCTTCCGCCTCGGCCTGTTCGCCACGGCGGTGGCCTCCAGCGCCTATGCGCTGGCCGTGCTGGGGCTGGGCATGGCCCAGGTCTGGCCGCAGCCGCTGCTTCTGACCGATCTCGTTGCCACCATGCTGCGCCTTCAGGCGCGGCTCGTGCTCGTCATGCTGCCGGCGCTGCTGATCGCCGCCATCATGGCCCAGCGCAGCCGCCAGCAGCGCGAGGTGCAGGAAGACCGCCGCCGCCTCGCTTATGCTCTGGAAGGCGCCAATGACGGCATCTGGGACTGGCACTTGCCGTCCGACGCCGTGTTCTTCAGCGCCCGCGCCCACCGGATGCTCGGCCTCGACCCCGACCACGCGAAGAAGCGGCTGACGGACTATGGCGAGGTGGTCCATCCCGAGGACCTGCCCGCCGTCGCCAAGTCGCTGAAGGACCATGCCGAGGGCCGGCACCTGCTGTTCCAGGCGGAGATGCGGGCGCGGCATCGCAACGGCAGCTGGCTGTGGGTGCTGGTGCGCGGCAAGATCGTCGAGCGCGATCCGGTGGGCCGGCCGACCCGGGCGGTGGGCACCGTCACCGACATTTCCCAGCGCAAGCATCTGGAAGCCGCGCTGGAGCACGCCGCCTCCCACGATCCGCTCACCGGCCTGTCCAACCGCGCCGGTTTCGACCGGGCGCTGGAGCAGGCGCGCCGCCGCCTCGTGCGCGACGGCGCGCTGTTCGCGGTGGTGCTTATCGACATCGATTATTTCAAGTCGGTCAACGACCAGCACGGCCACATGGCCGGCGACCTGCTGCTGACCACCGCGGCGCGGCGGCTGCAATCGGCCATCCGCGCCGGCGACCTCGTGGCCCGCTATGGCGGCGACGAGTTCGCCATCATCGCCGCCGGCAAGAGCCGGGAGGAATTCGCCGCCATGGCGGACCGCCTGCACAAGCACCTGTCGCGGCCGGTGGAGGTGGAGGGGCTGGTGCTGCCGTCCTCCTTCTCCCTCGGCATGGCGGTGGCTGATGACCGCACGCTGGATGCCGCCGCCCTCATCGCCGAGGCCGACGCGGCGCTCTATGCGGCCAAGGATGCCGGCCGCGGCACCTGGCGCGCGGTGGGCATCGCCGCCCGCACCGCCGAGGAAGCCGCCCACGAGACCCCGCGCCGCCAGATGCTCCCGCATTCCGGCCTGCGCGCCGATCGCCGCCCGCCGCAATAGCGGGCGGCGTCCCGCGCTCACCCGAGGGCGTGCACGGCCTCCGCCTCCAGCACGCCGCCGGCGCCGCCATTGACGACCTCTTCCAGCCCCTTGGCTTCCACCGCGAGATTCTCCGCGAAGAAGCGCGCCACCGTGATGCGGGCGGCCAGGCGGGGATCGGTGGCGCCGGCCGCGCGCTCGGCATAGGCGGCGAGGGCGGTCCGGGCGAGGAAGGCGCCGCCGGCCGCGCGGGCATAGAGCCGCAGATAGGGGGTGGCGGTGGCCAGCGCCTTGGCCGGCTCGTCGGCCACGCGGTCCAGCATCACCCGCGTCGCGCGGCCCAGCGCGTCCACGGCCTCGGCGAGGCGCGGGCCGGCATGGCCGAAGTCGGGCGCGTTGAGGGCCGAGACCTCTTCCGCCGTTTCGCGATAATCGGCGATCAGCGCGTTCACCACATCGCCGCCCTCCTGGGGCAGCTTGCGGGTGACGAGGTCGATGGCCTGGATGCCGTTGGTGCCTTCATAGATGGCGAAGATGCGGGCATCGCGCAGGTGCTGGGCGGCGCCCGTCTCCTCCACATAGCCCATGCCGCCGTGCACCTGGATGCCCAGCGACGACACCTCGATGCCGGCATCGCTGGAGAAGGCCTTGGCCACCGGGGTCAGCAGGCTCGCCTCGGCCAAAGCGGCGGCGCGGGCGATGGGGTCGGGCAAGAGGCGCGAGCGGTCGAGCGCGTCGGCGGTCTTCAGGCAGAGCGCGCGGGCGGCGTCGGTCTCGGCGCGCATGGTGAGCAGCATGCGCTTCACGTCCGGATGGGCGATGATGGGGGCGGAGCCCTCCACCCCCGCCGCCTTGCCCTGCTTGCGATCCCTCGCAAAGGCGAAGGCGCGCTGGGTGGCGCGCTCGGCCACCGCCACGCCCTGCACGCCGACGGCGAGGCGGGCGTTGTTCATCATGGTGAACATGCAGGCGAGGCCGCGGTTTTCCTCGCCCACGAGATAGCCGATGGCGCCCTCGCCCTTCTCGCCGAAGGTCATGGTGCAGGTGGGCGAGCCGTGCAGGCCCAGCTTGTGCTCGATGCCGGCGCAGACCGCATCGTTGCGCGCGCCGAGGCTGCCGTCCGCATTCACCAGGAATTTCGGCACCACGAACAGCGAGATGCCCTTGGTGCCGGCCGGCGCGTCCGGCAGGCGGGCGAGCACGAGGTGGACGATGTTCTCGGCGATGTCGTGCTCGCCATAGGTGATGAAGATCTTGGTGCCGAAAATGCGGTAGGTGCCGTCCGCCTGCTTCACCGCCTTGCTGCGCAGGGCGGCAAGGTCCGAGCCCGCCTGCGGCTCGGTGAGGTTCATGGTGCCGGTCCAGGTGCCGGACACCAGCTTAGGCAGGAAGATGTGCTGCAGCTCGGCCGAGCCGTGGGCGGTCAGCGCTTCGATGGCGCCGAGGGTGAGCACCCCGCAGATGCCGAAGGCGGGGGAGGCGGCATTCCAGAATTCGGTGAGCGCCGAGGTGACGGAGGTGGGCAGGTTCTGGCCGCCGAACTCCTCCTCCGCCGCGACGCCGCTCCAGCCGGCCTCGCTCCACGCCTCATAGGCGGCGCGCATGCCCTCCGGCGTCGTCACGGCGCCATCCTTGAGGGTGCAGCCCTGCTTGTCCGCCACGCGGTCGAAGGGGGCGATGACGGAGCCGGCGAACTTGCCGGCCTCGTCCAGCACGGCGTCCACCACGTCGAAGGAGAGGTCGACGAGGCCCTGGGCCATCAGGCTGGGAAGCGAGGTGGACGTCTTGAGGAAATAGGAGACCTCTTCCACCGGCGCGCGATAGCTCACTGGACCCTCCCTTAAGGTTTGGGACGCCGGCTTGACCGCTCCGGGCGGGCACGCTCTAAGCACGGCGATTGCCGGTCTCCCACATCGCGGCGCCGGCCTCCTACGTCAAGAGGCGCGCCCTGACCCATTGGTCGGGGGGCGCGGGTTCCAGCCATGGCCGTGTCCGCTCCCGATCGCTCCACCCGGCTCCTCGACGCCCATGCGCCGGGCGCGGTGGAGGAGGCCGCGCGGCTGCTGGCGGCCGGCGGGCTGGTGGCCTTCCCGACCGAGACGGTCTACGGCCTCGGCGCCGATGCCGCGAATCCGGATGCGGTGGCCGCCCTCTATGCCGCCAAGGGCCGCCCGGCCTTCAACCCGCTCATCGCCCACACCGCCGATGCCGCAGCCGCCCGTCGCCTCGGCCTCTTCAATGATGCGGCGGCGCTGCTTGCCGAGCGCTTCTGGCCGGGTCCGCTGACTTTGGTCGTGCCGTTTGCGGGAGGTGAGGGCGTGTGCGACCTCGCTCGCGCCGGGCTCGACACGGTGGGCCTGCGCGTGCCCGATGATCCCGATGCGCAGGCGCTGCTCGCGGCCTTCGGCGGCGCGGTGGTGGCGCCCAGCGCCAACCGCTCCGGCCATGTCTCCCCCACCGAGGCCGGCCATGTGATGGACGACCTCGCTGGCCGCATCGATGCGGTGCTGGATGGCGGGCTGACGCCCGTGGGGGTGGAATCGACCATCGTCGACTGCACCGGCGCCGATCCCGTGCTGCTGCGCCCCGGCGGGCTGGCGCGGGAGGAGATCGAGGCGGCGCTGGGCCGGCCCCTGCTGCTCCCCGTTTCCGAGAGCGATGCCGCGCCCTTGGCGCCCGGCCGTCTCGCCTCCCATTACGCGCCGCGCGCCGCGCTGCGGCTCGATGCCGACGCGGTGGCGCAAGGCGAGGCGCTGCTCACCTTCGCCGGCGCCCGCCCGCCCGGCAGCACGGCGGCGGCTGTTGTCCTCGACCTGAGCCCCGCCGGCAGCCTCACCGAGGCGGCCGCCCGGCTCTATGGCGCCCTGCGCAGTCTCGATGCGGCGGGCGTTGACGCCATCGCCGTGGTTCCCCTGCCGCGGGAAGGTCTCGGCGAAGCCATCGCCGATCGCCTCGCCCGCGCCGCCGCACCCCGTCCCCCCTCCGATCGCGAGATGCCGCAATGACCACCCAGACCCTCGACGTCGACGGCCTCACCATCGCCATCGGCCACGCCACCGACGCCGATACCGAGGCGCTGGCGGCGCTCTGGGAGCGGGCGGGGCTCACCCGTCCGTGGAACGATCCCCATGCGGACATCGCCCTGGCCCGGCGCGGGCCGCATTCCACCATCCTGGTGGCGCGGGAAGGCGGGCGCATTGCCGGTTCGGCCATGGTGGGCCACGACGGGCACCGGGGCTGGGTCTATTACCTCGCGGTGGAGCCGGACCTGCAGGGCCGTGGCCTCGGCCGGGCGCTGCTGCGCGCGGTGGAAGACTGGCTGCGTGCCCGCGCTATCCCGAAGCTGATGCTGCTCGTGCGCCCGGACAACGAGAAGGTCCGCGGCTTCTATGCCGCCGAGGGCTATGTGGAGGAGCCGCGCATCGTCTTCTCCCGCCGCCTCGACGGGAATTGAGGGTTTCTAGCGGTTCTCGCTCAGACGCCGCGCGGGCTTTTAGGGCGCGCCTCCGGCCCACGCCGCACCCAAAGGGATGAGGCCATTGGGCCGTGCGGCGGCAATAGTCTTGATCCGGCGCAACATCCTCCCGGTGTCGCTGGAATATGGTATGGCACAAGAAAGAACGTAAAGATTGCGCCAAGGGAGGGCGTTCCGATCCATGTCCACGCTGCTCGTCACCCATCCCGCTGGTCTCAGCCACGCAACGCCTGCCGGTCACCCCGAGCGCGCTGACCGGCTCCGCGTGCTGGATCGCATCTTCGAGCAGGAGAAGTTCTCGCACCTCGTGCGCGATCTCGCGCCGCGCGGCGAGCGGGAGGACATCATCCGGGTGCATCCGGGCGACTTCGTGGACGCCATGGGCGAGGCCGTGCCGCAGGACGGGCTGGTGCGCATCGATTCCGACACCATCCTCTCACCCGGCAGCTGGGAAGCCGCCCTGCGCGCGGTGGGCGGCGCCTGCTTCGCGGTGGATGAGGTGATGGAAGGCAAGGTCACCAACGCCTTCGTCGCCATGCGCCCGCCGGGCCATCATTGCGAGACGCGCAAGCCCATGGGCTTCTGCCTGATGAACCAGGTCGCCATCGCCGCGCGCCATGCGCAGGCGAAGTACGGGCTCCAGCGCGTCGCCATCGTGGATTTCGACGTCCATCACGGCAACGGCACGCAGGAGATCTTCTGGGCCGACGACAGCGTGCTCTACTGCTCCACCCACGAGATGCCGCTCTATCCCGGCACCGGGGCGCAGGGCGAGACGGGCGCGGTGAACACCATCGTCAACGCCCCGCTGCGCTCGGGCGACGACGGTGCGGTGTTCAAGGAGGCGATGGAGACGCGCATCCTGCCGCGCATCACCTCGTTCGCGCCGGACCTGATCCTGATCTCGGCCGGCTTCGACGCGCACGTGCGCGATCCGCTCGCATCGCTGCGTCTCGTGGACACCGATTTCGGCTGGATCACGCGCCGGCTGATGGAGATCGCCGACAAGAAGTGCGAGGGCCGCGTGGTCTCGCTGCTTGAAGGCGGCTACGACCTGGAAGGCCTCGCCACCTCCGCCGCCGCCCACGTCACCGCGCTGATGCACGGCTGAGGCGGGGCGAAGGCCGGGGAGCCCGGTTCGCGCGTTCGCCACAAAGCCCGCGCGGCGCTTGAGCGAAAACCACGCAAAAACCCGCGCGGCGCCGGTCATGGACCGGCGCCGTCGCTTTTACTGCCGGTAGTGCTGGATGCGCGTGGTGCGCAGGCCGGGCAGGCCGTGGCGGTCGATGGAGGCCTGCCACGAGAGGAATTCGTCCACGGTGAGGGTGTAGCGCTTGCAGGCTTCCTCAAGGGAGAGGAGCCCGCCGCGTACGGCTGCCACCACCTCCGCCTTGCGGCGGATGACCCAGCGCCGCGTATCCGGCGGCGGCAGGTCGGCGATGGTGAGGGGTCCCCCGTCCGGCCCGATCACATATTTGACCCTCGGCCGATAGGCATCGGTCATGTCTACGCACCTGTTACTCAAACCAACTCCGATGAAGATGGCAGGTGCCGATGAAGACTTTGCTAAAGCATGGAAATAAAAGGATTTTTACTTGTCTTAATGGGGCCTGAACAGGACCTTCCCGAAGCGTAAACACAAGGCTCAGCTTTCGCATTTTGCGAAGCGGGCAAGTTTTCGGCTCATGGTGTTGAAAAGAAAGGCGGCTCGGGCTTGGCCGCAGGGCGGCGCCGGGGCGGGGAGACGCCGACGATTCAGCACTTGTTCAGCTGTCTTAATGGATCACGAAGTAATGATTGGGCGCCTGCGGGGGGCGTGCGTGCGCTGCAATATGGGTTTTGTTGGCCCGGCGTCGCGGGGGGTGGCCTTTCCCTCACCGCCCTCACGTCCCGGCTTGTAAGGGGCATCACCTTCCCTTCACCGCCGTCATGCCCGGGCTTGTCCCGGGCAACCACGTCGGGCCGACGGGACGATGGACGCAGATGTGTTCCCGACCGATCCACGTGGATGGCCGGGACAAGCCCGGCCATGACGGTGGTTTGGGGCGGGGAGGGTGGCGCAGGGCGGGATAGGCCGCCCTGTCGGTCCTAGGCCTGCGACGCGGCCTGCCGGCCGCTCACATAAGCGCGCCAGCCGCCCAGTGCGGTGATTTCCTCGGCCTGGGCCACGGCATGGGCCTCGCACAGGAAGCCCGGCACTTCCGAGCCGTCCTCCAGCCGGAGCTTGCCCACCCCCAGCGGGGCGGGGATGGCGGCGACGAAGCGGCCGAAGGCGGCCGGCTCCAGCGCCCACACCTCCACCTCCAGCCCCGGCCCGGAAAAGCCGGGGGCGCGCACCACGCCGGGCTTGCGCGGCGTGGTGTCGGGCAGGACGAAGAGGCGATAGTCCGGCGCGGTGCGGCAGCTCTTCACCAGCACGCCGCCGGCGCCGGTGAGCTCGCCGTTGAGGGGCATTCCCGTGAGGTGCGCGCCCACCACGGCGATGGGCACGGCATCCGGCGGGAGAGAGGCGCGAGCGCCGCTGAGCGGGGTCTCGTTGGTCATCTTTGTCCTCACACGGTTTCGAGCACGCAGACCACATCGCCCGAGCGGACGGTGCGGCCCGGCGCGGCGCGGATCTCGCGGACGCGGCCGGCGGCGTGGGCGGTGATGGAAATCTCCATCTTCATGCTCTCGATGATGGCGATGGTGTCGCCTGCGGCGACCACCGCCTCCTCCTCCACCAGCACCTTCCAGACATTGCCGGGGACGTTCGCCGCGACGCCGAAGCATCCCTCTGGCATCTCGCCCTCGCTGAAGGGGCCGGCGCCGTCCTCGACGACGAAGCTGTCCAGCCCCTCCGCCTTCCAGCGCGCGCGCTCCGCCTCGAAGGCGGCCTGCTGGCGGGCCTTGCCGGCGGTGATGGCGCCGGAATTGGCGGCAAGGTTCGCCGCATAGTCCGCATAGGAGAAGCGGCTGTCCTCGATGCGCACGGGATAGGCCCCGTGCGGGAAGGCGGCGCGCGCCTCCATCAGCTCCTGGTGGGACACCGGGAAGAAGCGGATCTCGTCGAAGAAGCGCAGCAGCCAGGGCGTGTCGCGGAAGGCGGGGGTCCGCCTCCACGTGTTCCACATCTGGATGGTGCGGCCGAACAGCTGGTAGCCGCCCGGCCCCTCCATGCCATAGATGCACATATAGGCGCCGCCGATGCCCACGGCGTTTTCCGGCGTCCAGGTGCGGGCCGGGTTGTACTTGGTGGTGACGAGGCGGTGGCGCGGATCGATGGGGGTGGCCACAGGCGCGCCGAGATAGACATCGCCCAGACCGAGCACCTGATAGCTGGCGCCGAAGATGATGTCCTTCACCGCCTGCTCGTCTTCGAGCCCGTTGATGCGGCGGATGAACTCGATGTTGTCGGGACACCACGGCGCATTGGGCCGCACCAGCTCCTGATACTTGCGCATGGCGAGTTCCGCCTGCGGGTCGTTCCAGGAGAGGGGCAGGTGGACGATGCGGCTCGGCACCACCACGTCCTCGGCCGCCGGCAGGCCCTTCTCGATCTCCGCGAGGGCATCGAGCAGCTTGGTGCGCGGCAGGCTCGCCCCGTCATAGTGGATCTGCAGGGAGCGGATGCCGGGGGTGAGGTCGATGAGGCCCGGGAGCTTCGCGGCCTGAACCGCCTCGGCCATCAGATGCGCGCGCAGGCGCAGGGCGACGTCGAGATGCATGTCGCCGAACTCGACCAGCAGATTGTCGTCGCCCTGCCGGCGATAGACCACGCGCACCGGCCCGTCCTCATGGATGGCGAGGATGGGGGAGGAGGTCTCCTCCGGCGCGCCGATGATGGCGGGGCCGGCGATGGGGTCTTCCGGCCGGGGCAAGGGCACGAAGCGCACGCGGTCGCCGGGCTTCAGCTGGCCCATCTTCCACTGCTCGTCGCGGGCGATGACCGCTGGGCAGACGAAGCCGCCGAGCGAAGGGCCGTCCGGGCCGAGGATGATGGGCATGTCGCCGGTGAAGTCGATGGCACCAATGGCATAGGCGTTGTCGTGCAGGTTGGAGGGGTGCAGCCCCGCCTCTCCGCCGTCCGTGCGCGCCCAGCGGGGCGTCGGCCCCATCAGGCGCACGCCGGTGCGGGCGCTGTTGAAATGCACTTCGTAGGTGGCCGAGAACAGGTCGGCGATGTCGTCCGGCTGGAAGAAGTCGGGCGCGCCGTGGGGGCCGTAGAGCACGCCGATCTGCCAGTCGCGGGTGAGCGGGGCAGGGGCGGGCACTTGCGTCGCCGGGCCGGTCGGACGCGTGGATGCGGGGGCAAGGTGCAGCGCATCGCCGGCCTTCAGCGTGCCGGTGGCATGGCCGCCAAACTGGCCCAGCGCGAAGGTCGCCCGCGAGCCCAGCACCACCGGCGCCTGGAAGGCTCCTGCCACCGCCAGATAGGCCCGCTGGCCGGCACCCTCGATGGTGCCGATGGCGAGCATCTGGCCCGCCTTCACCGGGAAGGCGGCATCATGCGGCACCGGAGCGCCATCGAGCTTGGCCGGCATGTGGGCGCCGGAGAGGGCGACCGTGGCGTCATCGTGGAAACGCAGAGTGGGGCCGTTGACGGTCATCTCCAGCGCGCAGGCGGTCTCTTGATTGCCCACGAGGGCATTGGCGCGGCGGAAGGAATGTTCGTCCATGGGGCCGGACGGCGGCACGCCCACGTGCCACAGGTTCAGCCGCCCCGGCAGCTCCTGAAGGCTGGACTGGGCGCCGGGGACGACAACTTCCACGCTGGTGGGCCGGAAGGCGAAGTCCTTCAGCGCGGTGGTCGCCACCTTGCCGGAGGCGAGGAGGTCGGACGCGGCGATGGCGGAGAGATACTGAAGGTTCGTCTCGATGCCGCAGATGGAGGTTTCCGACAGCGCCTTCTGCAAGGCGGCGATGGCGCCGGGGCGGTCATCCGCCTTGACGATCACCTTGGCGAGCATGGGATCGTAATAGGGCGTCACCTCCGTGCCGGTCTCGATCCAGCCGTCGATGCGCGCCCAGTCCGGGAACTTCACCTCCGTCAGCAGACCGGCGGAGGGCTGGAAATTGGCGTGGGGGATTTCCGCATAGACGCGCACCTCCATGGCCGCGCCCTTGGGGGAGAGCGGGCCGGCGGAGGCGATGGGGTCTTCGCCCGCCGCCTGGCGGATCATCCATTCCACGAGGTCGATGCCGAACACCGCCTCGGTGACGGGGTGCTCCACCTGCAGGCGGGTGTTTACTTCAAGAAAATAGAACTCCTGCCGCGCCGGGTCGTAGATGAACTCCACCGTGCCGGCGCTCTCGTAACGGACGCTTTCGCCGAGCTGGACGGCAGCGGCGTGGAGGCGGGCGCGTACCGCGTCTGAGAGAAGGGGGGCGGGGGTCTCCTCCACCACCTTCTGGTTCCGCCGCTGAAGCGAGCAGTCGCGCTCGCCCAGCGCCACCACGCGGCCCTTGCCGTCACCGAAGATCTGCACTTCCACATGGCGCGCCTCGGAGACGAAGCGCTCCAGATAGACGCGGGCATCGCCGAAGGAGGCGCGGGCCGTGCGCTGGACGCGCTCGAACACGTCCTTCAGCTCGTCCGGTGTGTGGCACAGCTGCATGCCGATGCCGCCGCCGCCGGCGGTGGATTTCAGCATCACCGGATAGGTGATGGCCTCGGCCGCCGCCAACGCCTCCTCGGCGCTGTCGAGCAGGTCGGTGCCCGGCAGCAGGGGCACGCCTGACGCCTTGGCCAGCTCGCGCGCGGTGTGCTTGAGGCCGAAGGCTTCCAGATGCTTCGGCTTCGGCCCGATGAAGGCGATGCCTTCCTCCGCGAGGCGGCGGGCGAAGCGCACATTCTCGGACAGGAAGCCGTACCCGGGATGCACGGCCTCAGCCCCCGTGGCCTTGCAGGCGGCGATGACGGCATCGACATTGAGATAGCTCTCGGCGGCCGGGGCCGGCCCGAGGCGCACGGCCTCGTCCGCCTCCAGCACGCCGCGGGTGAAGCGGTCGGCGTCCGAGTGGACGGCCACGGAGCTGATGCCCATGGCCCGCGCGGTGCGGATCACCCGCCGCGCGATCTCGCCGCGATTGGCGATGAGGATTTTCGAGAACATCTCAATCCTCCGCGCCGAACACGAGCACCTGGATGGGCGTCGGGTTGAACCCGTTGCAGGGATTGTTGATCTGCGGGCAGTTGGAGATGACGAGGAGCACATCCATCTCCGCGCGCAGCTCCACATAGTCGCCGGGGCCGGAAATGCCGTCCACGATGGCGAGTTCGCCCGTGGGCTCCACCGGCACGTTCATGAAGAAGTTGATGTTGGGCACGATGTCCCGCTTCGTCATGCCGTGCTTCGACACCTCGATGACGAAATTCTCGCGGCAGGCGTGCAGATACTTCACCTGATGGCCGAAGCGCACCGTGTTCGCCTCGCACGAGCAGGCGCCCGCCGAGGTGTCGTGCCGGCCGCAGGTGTCGGCCGTCACGGTCAGCATCACATTGCCTTCGCTGGAGATCAGCTTCGTGCCGGTGGACACATAGGCCGAGCCTTGCACGCGCAGCGTATCCTGCGAGGAATAGCGCTCGGAAAAGTCATCGGCCTTGTAGAACAGCGTATCCACCGCCTGCTGGCCTTCCAGATCGACGATGCGCACGCTCTCGCCGGCCTTCACGAGGCAGGAGAAGGGGGCGTTGGCGGGGACGAAGTAGTCGCGCAGGGCAGAAGACGCATCGCGGACGGGAGAAGCAAAGAACCTGGTCATGTCGTCCTCCCTCAGCGCGCGTTGTTCTCGAAGCCGCGGACGGCCTCGATGGTGGCGGTGCGGCACAGGTCGTCCGCGCCGGGAGCGGGCGCCTTAAAGCGGATGGCTTCCACCGGGGGCGGGGCATAGTCCGGCGCCGGGTCCACGGGATGCGGGCAATTGGAGAGGGCGACGATGAGGTCCATCTCCGCCCGCAGGTCCACGAAATCACCCTGCTGGCGGGCGCCGTCGATCCAGCGGAAGTTGCCGTCCGCGTCGGTGCGCACGGGGGCGAAGAAGGTGAGAGCGGGCGGAATGTCCCGCTTGTCGAGGCCGAGCTTCAGCGCCTCCAGGATGAAGTTGTCGCGCGTGTTGCGCAGCACGGTCTCGCCATAGCGGGCGCGGTTGGAGGCGGGGGTGGAGCCGCCGACCAGGGCATCGTGCATGCCGGTGGTGTCCTCGATGAGGGAGAACATCACCCGGCCCATGTCGGAGAACAGCACGCGGCCCTTTCCGAGGGCGGAGGTCCACTGCACCTTCACCGTGTCGGCGTAGTTCAGCCGCTCGGAGGCGTCGGAGGCCGACCAGGCGATCATGGAGACCGCCGCCGGGCCGTGCGCCAGATGGATGCGCAGGGCCTCGCCCGCCTTGAGCGGCGTGGACCAGTACCAGCCGCCGGGAATGGTCTCGGCATGGATCGCCGCGCCCTCGGGCAACAACGTGCCGCGCGGCGTCGGGCCGGGCAGGGCCTTGGGCGCATGCTGCTGGCCGGCCGCCTTCAATTCCTCGTAGCGGCGCTTGTTCTCTTCGATGAACTTCTGGGTTTCGACGCTGACGGTCATGGCTGTCTCCTCAAGCCGTCTTCAGCGCCGGGTCGTCCCGGCCGGTGCCCGAGGGAATGGCCGGGTCGTCCCGGCCGGGGGCGGTGGATTTCAGCTTCAGCTGACCCGCAATGCGCTTGGGCCAGACCTCGATGTCCTTGGCGATGGTGGCGCCGTAGCGGGCCTTTTCCTCCGGCCGGTTGCGGCGGCGCTCGAAGGCGATGATACGAGTGGCGAGGGTGAAGGCCTCCTTGAGGTCGTGGGTCACCATCACCACGGTCATCTCGCAGGTGTTCCACAGCTTCAGCATGAGCTGGTGGATGTCGGCGCGGATGCCGGGATCCAGCGCGCCGAACGGCTCGTCCAGCAGCAGGATCTTGGGCTTGCGCATGATGGCCTGCGCCAGCGCGAGGCGCTGCTGCATGCCGCCGGAGAGGGCGGCGGGATACTTGTCCTCCGCGCCCTTGAGGCCGACCTCCTCGATGAGGGCGCGGGCCTCGTCCTGCGCCTGCCGGCGGCGGGCGCCGAACAGCCGGCCGGTCAGGGGCGCTTCCGCCATCTCGGCGGAGAGCAGCACGTTGCCGAGCACGGTGAGATGTGGGAACACCGAATAGCGCTGGAAGACGACGCCCCGGTCGGCGCCCGGCTCGCGGGCGATGGGCTGGCCCTCGATCAGCACCTCGCCCCGCGTCGCGGTCTCCTCCGAGAGCAGGATGCGCAGGAAGGTGGTCTTGCCGCAGCCGGAGGGGCCGACAAGGGCGATGAAGGAGCGCGGCGCGAATTCGAGGCTGATGTCCTCGAGCACGATCTGCTCGCCATATTCCTTCCAGAGATGGCGTACGGAAATGGCGGTCATTTCGCGCCTCCGAACCAGGGGAAGAGGGCGCGGCGGGCGCGGGCGAGGCCGAAATCCATGGCCACCGCGATGAGCGTGATCCAGGCCACGTAGGGCAGGATCACATCCATGGCGAGATAGCGCCGCACCAGGAAGATGCGATAGCCGAGGCCTGAGTCCGAGGCGATGGCTTCCGCCGCGATGAGGAAGAGGAAGGCCGGGCCGAGGGAGAGGCGCAGGCCGTCCATCAGGCGGGGCAATATCTGCGGCAGCACCACGCGCACCATCATCTGCCAGGTAGAGGCGCCCAGCGTCTGCGCCTTGATCATCTGCTCGCGCGGCAGCTCCTCCACCCGCATGGCGAGGTCGCGCACCAGATAGGGCGTGATGCCGATGGTGATGAGGGCGATCTTGGATTCCTCGCCCAGCCCCATGACGATGAACAGGATGGGCAGGAGAGCCAGCGGCGGCACCATCGACACCATGGCGACGAACGGCGCCAGCAGCGCCCGCACGATGGGCAGCATGCCCACGAGCACGCCGATGACGAGGGCGACGATCGTGGCGATGGCCAGCGCCGAGAGCAGCCGCTCCATGCTGGCAAGGGTATCGGTCCACAGCAGATAGTCGCCAGTGCGCGCATCGGCGGTGAAGGCCATCTTCACGATGGCATTGCCGAGGGAGGGCAGGCTCGGCAGCAGCTTGTCGTCCGGGTTCTCCGCAAGGCGCTCCGCCGAGCCGAGGATGTAGGCGAGAACGACCAAGGCGAACGGGAGGACGGCAAGGAACAGCGCCGTTCCCCGATCCGGCCTGACATTGATGAGGCGCATCAGCGCTGCTCCTGAAGGGTGCGTTTTCGAATTGCGGATCAGCCCGTCCGCCGTCATGCCCCGGCTCGTCCGAGGCATCCACTTGTCCGCTTGGAGGGTTCGGGCGTGTCGGAGAGCCGACTCGCTGGGCCGTGGATCCCCCGGACAAGCCGGGGGATGACAGCTCGTCGAGTTGCCCCCCGGCGGGCTCCCTCTCCCCTTGCGGGAGAGGGCTGGGGTGAGGGGTGTGGTGTCCCTCGTCCGGGCGCCGGGGTGGGGCGGTGAAAGCCCCCTCACCCCCGGCCCCTCTCCCGCAAGGGGAGAGGGGAGGAGGGAAGGCGCTACCCCCTCAGAGCTTCCCGTCGGCGACCATCGCCATCCAGGTGTCGGTGAAGCGCAGCTTCACGTTCTTGGCGTCGCCCAGCACCTTGCCGCCGGGCAGCTCGATGCCGATGGCGTCGGCGGACTTGGCGCCGGAGCCGAGCAGCTCCTTCTCGAACAGGAACTTGCGCACGCGGTCCATGGTGGTGCCCACATCCGGCGAGCGGACGAAGGCCACCGCCTCGGGCGCCTTGGCGAAAAGGCGGGTGGCGGCGAGTTGGCTGTCGAAGCCGGCGAGGTCGGTGCCGGAGGCCTTGCCCATGGCCTCCCGCGCCGCCTTGCCTTCCGGCGTGTCGGCGGTGAAGAGGGTGGTCGTGTCGTACCAGATGCCCACCAGCGCCTTGGCGAAGTCCGGGTTGTCCTTCAGCACGGCGGTGTTGGCGACGAGGAGGTCCATGATCTCGCCGGGGATCTTGGAGGAATCGAACACCGCATGGGCGTTCTTGTCGGTCAGGATTTCCGACACCAGCGGGTTCCAGGTGACCACCGCGGTGACCGCCTTGGTCTTGTAGGCGGCGACCATGTCGGCGTCCGAGGTGTTCACCACCTTCACGTCGCGCTCCTTGAGCTTGATGCTCTCGAGCGCGCGGGCGAGCAGATAGTGGGAGACCGAGAATTCGACGAGGTTGACCTTCTGGCCCTTGATGGCGGCGAGGTCCTTCTTGCCCTTCAGGATCACGGCGTCATTGCCGTTGGAGAAGTCGCCGACGATGACGGCGGTGGTGTCCACGCCGCCGGCGGCGGGCACGGAGAGGGCATCCATGTTGGTCACGGTGAGCGCGTCGAAGGCACCGGCCGTGTACTGGTTGATGCTCTCCACATAATCGTTGAACTGCACCACATCGATCTTGATGCCGTACTTGTCGGCCCACTTCTTCACGATGCCGGTGTCGTTGGCGTAGCCCCAGGGCATCCAGCCCACATAGATCGACCAGGCGACCTTGAATTCCTTCTTGGGCGCGGCTTCGGCCGGGCCGGCGCCGAGCGCGAGGCCGGCGACGGCGGCAAGGCCCAGCGCGCCAGCGAGCGCGGATTTCAGACGATGAAGTTTGGACGAAACCGGAGTGCGCATTCAAATTCCCCTTCGCTTCGACGATTGGGAATTGGCGAGACCAGTGCCGCCAATTCCTTGGCCACTGAGGTCTCCCGGGCTTTTATCCCGCCGTGCACCCGCGCCGGATGTCTCCCGTCGCGGTGGCAGCTCTCGGACCAGCGCATCTCTTGGATGCCGGAACCCTAGCCACCAACTCGACATCTCTAGAAGCAACCGGCGTGCCAACCCATGGCGCGTTTGTTTTCAACGCCTTGCCGGAACCGCCCGGCACACGCCTGCGCCTCGGCTGGGCATGTGGAGCCGCAATTTTGTGCAGATGTGCCGGTTCTGATGCGCATTGCATACACGCGCAGGCTCGCCATCCGCCGCGCGCCGCGCCATGCTCCGGGTGAGGGAGGCGGGGCGATGATCGACCGGCGCACGATCCTGAAGGGGGCCCTTGCGGCAGGCGTTCTTTCCCGCCCGGCCTTCGCCGCGGGCTATCCGCGCGTGCCGTTCGAGGCGCTCCAGCAGATGACGGATCAGGAGGTGGCGCGGGCCCGCGCGCAGCATGGGGCGCGGCTCGCGGTGGTGCTCGGCGTGGTCAATCCGCGCGGCAACGGCCAGCTCTTCCTCGCCGCTGCGCCGGACCTCACCCATCCCGGTGGGCGGCCCATGACGCTGGATGGCGGAACGCCGTTCGCCATCGGCTCCATCTCCAAGGTGTTCACCGCCTGCCTCCATTATCAGGCGCACGGGCCGTTCAAGGGCAATCTCGGCGACTGGCTCGCCCCCCGTGCGCTCTCGCCGGGCCTTGCGCGCATTCCGCTCGCCGATATCGCGCGCTACCAGTCCGGCATGGCGCAGGACAATCAGGGCGGGGTGCATCCGCCCGGCGTGATAGTGAGCTTCGGGACGATGTTCCCCTATCTCGCGACGCTTCGGCCGCCCTCGCCGCCGGGCAGCTGCTATTCCTATTCCAACCTCAGCTGGTCGCTGCTGGCGCTGGCCGGATCGGGGGCGGGGCAGGGCAGCATGGTGGAGGGCGCCGAGCGCTACGACCGCGCGCTGAAGGCTTTCGGCGCCGGCATGGGCATGTCCGCCACCGGCATCTTCCGCTCGGCGATGAAGCCCCGCCTGCCCGCCGCCTACCGGCGCAACTGGCAGCCTTTGCCACCGGCCGCGGACTACGCGCCGACCCGCCTCACCGGCGTCGGCGCGGGCGGCATCGTCTCCACCGGCTCCGACATGCTGGCCTTCCTCACCGCCAGCATGGGCCATGGCGCGGCCGGCATGGAGAGCCCGGCCCTCGCCTATCAGCAGGGCAACATCTTCTCCTCCCCCCGCTGCGGCGGCGGGAGGGCGCCGCGCACGGCCTATGGCTGGATCATGCATGACGTGGCCGATGCCTCCGGCCCTCTCGCCCTCGTCACCAAGGACGGGGCGGTGGCGGGCTTCACGGCGTGGATGGGCTTCCTCGCCTGGCAGGGCACGGGCGCGCCTTCGCCCTTCGGCGTGTTCGCGCTCGTCAACGGGCCGGGCGCCGCCGGCCTTGGGCTCCGGGCCATGCGGCGCATCCTTGTCGCGTGAGCCCTCGCTAATTCCGTCCGCGTCAGGTAATCGCCATCCGGCAACGGGAGACGGACGAATGCGGGGTTTGGTGGGGCTGGCGGCGGCGGTGGTCGTGTTCGCGGCGCTCTACGTGACGGGGGCGCTGCTGGCGCCGGTGGCCTTCGCGCTGCTGGTCATCGCCGTGGTGCATCCGCTCCTCGCGCGGCTGGAGGCGAAGCTGCCGAAGATGATCGCCGTGCTCGGCACCCTCGTCATCACGCTGGCGGTGGTGGGGGCGGTGTCCTCGGTGGTGGTGTGGGGCTTCAGCCACGTGGCCGCCTGGGTGTTCCAGAACGCCTCCCGTTTCCAGCGCCTCTATGGCGAGGCGGCGATCTGGCTGGAGGGCCATGGCTTCGTCCTCGCCGGCCTGTGGGCCGAGCATTTCGACGTGCGCTGGCTGCTGCGCCTGTTCCAGGATCTGTCCGGCCGCCTGCAGGGCATGGCGAGCTTCCTCGTCTTCACCTTCATCTACGTGCTGCTGGGACTGCTGGAAGTGGAGGCGATGAAGAGCCAGGTCATGCGGCTGTCCCGCTCCGGCCGCGCGCCCTTCCTCGCCCCGGCGCTCGCCGACATCGCCCGCAAGATGCAGACCTATATGGCGGTGCGCACGCTGATGAGCATCGCCACCGGCGCGGTGGTGTGGGCCTTCACGCTCACCGCCGGGCTGGAACTGGCCCTCGCCTGGGGCGCCATCGCTTTCGCGCTGAACTACATCCCCTTCATTGGCCCGTTCGTGGCGACGCTGCTGCCCACCCTCTTCGCCCTCGCCCAGTTCGAGAGCTGGGAGATGGCGGTGTTCGTGTTCGTGTGCCTCAACGTCATCCAGTTCCTGTCGGGCAGCTATCTGGAGCCGCGCCTCGCCGGCAAGGCGCTGGCGGTGTCGCCGGTGCTGGTGCTGTTCGCGGTGTTCTTCTTCGCCTTCCTGTGGGGCATTGCGGGCGCCTTCATCGGCGTGCCCATCCTCATCGCCGGCCTCACCTTGTGCGCCCACCACCCCGACACGCGGTTCGTGGCGGAGCTGTTCTCCGGCCGGGTGGCGACCGAGGAGGCGGGGCAGGCGTGAGCTGATGCCCGTGAGCTGCCGCGATCGGGCGCTTTGCGCCCGGGGCGCGCGGGCTGCGTCAGGGGGCTAGGGCTGCCGGAACCGGGCGCGGATGCGGCGCTCCAGTTCGTCGCGCACCTCCCGGTAGGCGTCGAGGCGCTGCTCGCGGTTGCCGCCTTCGCCGGTGGGGTCGGGGGTGGGCCAGTATTCCACCTTGAGGGCGTTGGTGCGGGTCAGCTCCAGCGCGCGGTGGTGGGCATCGGGCGACAGCGAGATGGCGAGGTCGAAGTTTAGCCCCTCGTATTCCTCCAGATCCTCGACGCTCTGCGGCCGGTGCTTCTTCACGTCGAGGCCGATCTCCTCCATCACCGCGGTGACGAAGGGGTCGGGATCACCGGCGATCACGCCGGCCGAACCCACATAGATGGACTTGCCGAACAAATGCCGGGCCAGCGCGGACGCCATCACCGAGCGCACCACGTTCTGTCCGCACATGAAAAGAACCGATTGCGGCCGCGCTGAGCGCTGTGGCGCCGCAGGGGGCTCCATCGCCGGTCAGCCTTTCCAGTGCAGGGCGCAGATGAGCGTGAACAGGCGCCGGGCGGTGTCGAAATCCACCACCACCTTGCCGTTGAGGCGCTCCTGCAAAAGCGTCGATCCCTCGTTGTGGAGGCCGCGCCGACCCATGTCGATGGCCTCGATCTGGCTCGGCGAGGCGGTGCGGATGGCGTTGTAATAGCTCTCGCAGATCAGGAAATAGTCCTTCACCACCTTGCGGAAGGGGGTGAGCGAGAGATGGTGCTGCACCACCTGGTCGCCGCTCTCGCGCTTGATGTCCAGCACGAGGCGGTTGTCCGCCAGCGAGATGAAGAGCTGGTAGGGCCCCTCGCCCGGATCGTTGCAGGGCAGGAAGCTGTTGTCCTCGATCAGGTCCCAGATCGCGGTGGCCCGCTCGTGCTCGATATCCGGGCTGCCGGCATGGCCGATGGAGGCGTCGTCAAGGGTCACGGCGCTGAGCCGGGCCGAGGGCTTTGTCTCCGGCTTGTCGCTCATCGCTATTTCCCCGTCATCTGTTGGTGCGGATGGAGACGGACCGCCCGTGCGCATCGAGCCGCTCCACGGCGGCGAGACGCACGGCGGCCGGTCCGAGCTTTTCCAGCGCGTCGGCATCGAGCTTGAGGATGGACGTACGCTTCATGAAATCGAGCACGCCGAGGCCGGAGGAAAAGCGGGCCGAGCGCGCGGTGGGGAGCACATGGTTGGTGCCGCCCACATAGTCGCCGATGGCCTCCGGCGTCCAGGCGCCGATGAAGATGGCGCCCGCGTGCCGCACCTTCGCGGCCAGCGCGTCGGCATCGGCCGCATGGATTTCCAGATGCTCGGGGGCGATGCGATCCACCAGCGGGATGGCGTCGGCGAGATGGTCCACCAGGATGATGGCGCCATGGTCGCGCCAGGAGGCGGAGGCGATCTCGGCGCGGGGCAGGGTGGCGAGCATGCCCTCCACCGCTTTCTCCACCGCGCCCGCCAGCTCGGGCGAGGAGGTGATGAGGATGGACTGGGCGGCGGTGTCGTGCTCCGCCTGGGCGAGGAGGTCGGCGGCGATGAAGTCCGCGCTCGCATCGCCGTCGGCGAGGATCAGCACCTCGGAGGGGCCGGCCACCATGTCGATGCCGACCTTGCCGAACACCTGCCGCTTGGCCGCCGCGACGAAGGCGTTGCCGGGGCCGACGATCTTGTCCACCGGGCGGATGGTTTCCGTGCCATAGGCCAAAGCGGCCACTGCCTGCGCCCCGCCCACGCGATAGACCTCATGCACGCCGGCGAGCCGCGCGGCGGCGAGCACCAGCGGCGCGATCACGCCGTCCGGCGCCGGCACCACCATGACGATGCGCGGCACGCCCGCCACCTGGGCGGGCACGGCATTCATCAGCACGGAGGAGGGATAGGCCGCCGTGCCGCCGGGCACGTAGAGGCCCACGGCGTCCACGCTGGTCCAGCGGTGGCCGAGGGTGACGCCGGCGGCGTCCACATAGGTCTCGTCCGACGGCTTCTGGCGGGCGTGGTGCGATTCGATGCGGGCCTTGGCGAAATCGAGCGCCGCGCGCGTCTCCTCCGGGATGGAGGCCAGCGCCGCGTCCAGCTCGGCATCGCTCACCTTGATGCCGAGGGCGTCCAGATCCACCCGGTCGAAGGTGCGGGAGAGGTCCACCAGCGCGCGGTCGCCGCGGGCGCGGACGTCGGCGATGATGGTGGACACCTTGTCCTGCACGTCCACGGACGCCTCGCGCTTGGAGCCGAGGAAATCGATGAAGCGCTCGGGAAAGTCGGGCTGGCTGATGGTGAGGCGGATCGGCATGCCGCCTTGCTAGAGCAGGTTCGCGCGCGAGGGAAGCCCCAAGCGGTGCGGCGGCCTTTGCCGCGCAACCGCCCGCAGCCCGCGCCGGCCCGGAATGTCAGGCGCCGGAGGGGCTGGCGGTGGCGAACGCCTCCTGCGGCCAGAGCGGGCGGGCGAACAGATAGCCCTGCCCGAGATCGCAGCGCTGGCTGAGCAGGAAATCGGCCTCCTCCCGCGTCTCCACCCCCTCCGCGACGGTGGTCAGCTCCAGCGTCCGGCCGAGGTTGAGCATGGAGGAGATGATCTTGCAGCTCTGCGCCTCTGTGGCGATGAGCCGCGTGAACGAGCGGTCGATCTTGATCTTGTCGATGGGCAGCTCGTTCAGGTGGCGCAGGCTGGAGAAGCCGGTGCCGAAATCGTCGAGGGAGACGTGCACACCAGCCTCCTTGAGCACCGCCAGCGTGCCGCGCGCCGTCTCGAAATCCAGCAGCAGGCCAGTCTCGGTGATTTCCAGCTCGATCTGTCCCGGCGGAATGTTCATCTGCGCCAGGAGGTCGAGGATGCGCTGCGGCAGCTGCGGGTCCACGAGCTGAACCGGGGAGAGGTTCACCGCCACCCTCAGCGGCATATGCCAGGTGGCGAGGTCCTCGCCCACCCGGCGCAGCATGGCGGTGAAGAGGGCGTCGATGAGGCCTTCGTCTTCCGCGATGGGAATAAACTCGGCGGGGCCAAGGATGCCGCGCTTCGGATGCCGCCAGCGCGCCAGCGCCTCGAAACCCACCGTCTCGCCCGTCGCTAGACGCACCACCGGCTGGTATTGGGCCACGATCTCGCCGGCCTCGAGCGCGTGCCTGAACTCGGATTCCAGGCTCCGGCGCTCGCGCCCGCGCGCGTCGAGGTCGGAATCGTAGAGCGCGTAGCAATCCTTGCCCACGGCCTTGGCCTGCCGCAGGGCCTTTTCCGCCGATTGCAGGAGCACGGTCGCCGACGATCCGTCTCGCGGATATTTGCTGATGCCGATGCTGGCGGTGATGTTGATCCGGAGGCCATTGCAGTCGAACGGCTCGCGCAGCCGCGACAGGATGCGGCTCGCCAGACGGAACAGTTCCTCTGTCTCGTCAGCCCCCATGGGGAAGAGGACGGCGAATTCGCCGCTGCCGAGCCGGGCGACCATGCCGCCGCGGTGCGGCACCGAGATGAGGCGCCCCGCCAGCTGGCGCAGGAGATCGTCGCCAGCGCCATGGCCGTGGGCCTCGTTGACCGAACGCAGCAGGTCCACATCGACCACGAGGAGGGCGAGGCGCTTGCTCTTGTTTGAGGTCTCCTTCAGCTCGCGGCTGAATTCCGACTGAAACTGTAGGCGGTTGGCGATGCCGGTCAGGCTGTCGAAGGCGGAGGCGTCGTCCACCAGCTTCTGGGTCTCGCGCTGCTGGATGATGAGCTTGCGCAGCTGGCCCTCGCGGACGATCAGGATCGCGATGAGCGCGCCAGTCGCAACGATCCACGCGGCGAACAGTTCGTGGAGATGCCAGGCTTCATGCGCCTCGCCGACGAAAAAGACGGAGTGGATGAGATGGGTCTGCTGGAGGGCAAGAAATACTACGATTGCCGTTACTATTATACTTCCGAAAATCAGAATCCAACGCCGCGGCAATGTCGAAGCCGACGCTGTATTTAAAGGACGAAACAACATAGCGGCGCGAACTGCGATCCTCTGCCGGCGGGTCTCCGGCCATCTAAGCTGATTTTGCGACCTTATTACGTCCGGTTGCAAGGATCGGATCTGCCCGGCCGTGCGGACGTGTCCCCAACGGGCGTATCAGCCTGCGATACAACGCGGAAAGGCCGCCGCAAAGTGGCGGCCTCTTGTGGTCTCGATCCTGGTTAATGGCCGGCGTTCAGCTCTGTCCGGCGCTCCCGCCGACGCCGGCGGGGGGCGCGGCAACTTCCGGATGCTTGGGGGCGTGGGTGCAGCCCCAGGCGGGGCCGAGATCACGCAGGCCCGCCTCGATGCACTCGACTTCGAGCCGCACCTCGGCACCGCCGGAGAAGGTGAGGTAGACGAAGCCGGAAGGCAGGTCGCCGGGCATGAAGGTGACGGCGAGCAGGTTGAGCACGCCGGTGCGCTGCCCCTCCTCCATGCCGCGGCACTTCACGTCGCGCACCCGCTCGAAATGCAGGCCGGTGCGGCGGCGGACCGTCTCGTTGGCGACGACCTTCTGGTCCCAGTCAAAGCGGTTCAGCACCAGGGCGAAGCGCTGCAGCCGGGGCAGGAAGCCCATGTCCACCGTCTTCACCACCGCATCCTGCAGATGGGCGGAAAAAATGGCGAGGTCTTCCTCGTCGAGGGCGATGAGCTTCAGGTTTTCCATGGCGATGCAGCCTCTTGGGGGCGTGAACCGCAGATAGCGACGCGACCCGCCTGCCGCAAGGGGTTGAGGGGATGAAGGTGGTCTCGCAGCGGTCCTTCCTCCCCTCTCCCCTCGCGGGAGAGGGGCCGGGGGTGAGGGGGCTGGCGTCGCAATCCCAACCTCCGGGCAAAGGGCGAAACACCCCTCACCCCAGCCCTCTCCCGCAAGGGGAGAGGGGGCGCGGCCGGCGCCTTCCCGGGTCCCGGCCGCATCCCGGCGACGCTCAATCGGGGGGCGCACGGGCGGTCGCGTCGGCGTGCTTTGCCGGCAAGGCTGAGCCCTGTAGGTTCGCCCCGAGCGAAGGGGGACGGGGAATGGGGGCGGTCGGGTTCATGTGGCGGGGCACGAAGCGCACGGCGAAAATCGTGGCGCTGCTGATCTTCGCCGTGGTCGCCACCATCTTCGTGGTGCGGGCGGTGGATTCCCAGCGCGGCCCGCCGCTGGACCGCTGGCACACCTACCATCCCCCGGAGCTGAGCCGCAGCGCCCTCGCGACCGCCAACCTTGCCGCCTACATGGCCGCCGAGGACAAGGCCTTCGCCGGCGTGAAGGCCAACGTGACCGACAAGGTGGACCCGGAGGACCGCGTCCGCTTCAATCGCTATTTCGCGTCGAGCCCCATCTATCCGCCCGGCTTCGCGCAGGATTTCAACCGCACCTACGTGCTCCAGCCCAAGGGCGAGCCAGCGGGGGCGGCGGTGTTCCTGCACGGGCTCACCGATTCGCCCTACAGCCATCGCCATCTGGCGCAGCTCTATGCGGACCATGGCTTCATCGCCATCGTGCTGCGCCTGCCCGGCCACGGCACGGTGCCGGGATCGCTGACGCAGATCGGGCACGAGGAGTGGATCGCCGCGACCGCCCTCGCCATGCGCGAGGCCCGCAGGCGCGTGGGGCCGGACAAGCCGGTGCATATCGTCGGCTATTCCAATGGTGGCGCGCTGGCGCTGATGCACGCACTCGATGCGCTGGATGATCCCAGCCTCGTGGCGCCGTCGCGCATCGTGCTCATGTCGCCCATGGTGGGGGTGACGGAGTTCGCCCGCTTCGCCGGCCTCGCGGGCCTGCCGGCCATCTTCCCGGCCTTCGCCAAGGCGGCGTGGCTGAACATCACGCCTGAGTTCAACCCCTTCAAGTACAATTCCTTTCCGGTGCACGCCGCGCGTGAGTCCTTCCAGCTGACCCAGGTGCTTCAGGCCAACATCGAGCGCCATTCCCGCGCCGGCCGCCTCACCGGGCTGGCGCCGGTGCTCACCTTCCAGTCGGTGCTGGACCACACGGTGAGCGCGCGGGCGGTGATCGAGCAGTTGCACGCCCGTCTCGACGACAATGGCAGCGAGCTGGTGCTCATCGACATCAACCGCTCCGGTCAGTTCGAGGACCTTTTGAACCGCCGCTCCGACACCGCCATCTCGTCCCTGCTGCCGGCGGCGCCGCGCCGCTTCCGCACCGCCGTCATCGGCAACTCGACGCCGGGCTCGTCCGCCACCGTGGTGCGCGAGACGCCGGCCGGCGCGACGCAAGAGACGGTGCGGCCGCTCACCGCCGTCTATCCGGAGGATGTGTATTCCCTCTCCCACGTGGCGGTGCCATTCCCCCTGTCGGACGGGCTCTACGGGCTCGAGCCCGACCCGGCGGAAAAGTTCGGCATCCGCCTCGGCGACATCGCGGCGCGCGGGGAATATGGCGCGCTGGTGGTGGACGTGGACATGCTGGTGCGCATGTCCTCCAATCCTTTCTTCCCCTATCTGGAAGAGCGCGTCGCCGCCGGCCTGCCCCCCGCGCGGGCGCCTTAGCGGGCGGCGCGCCTTACATCCCGGCTTGTCTGCCGCGCGCGGCTCTGCAAGGGTGCCGCCACGTCAGACGAACGACGTCAGACGAACGACGTCAGAACGAACGATTGGGGACTTCACCGCCATGGGTTTCAAGGGACTTCTCGCCTCGACCGCGCTCCTCGGCACCCTCGCACTGTCCGGCGCGGCCGCCGCCGATCCGGTGAAGGTGGGGCTGGTCTCGACCCTCTCCGGCCCCTCCGCCGTGCTCGGCCAGCACATGCGCGACGGCTTCCTGCTGGCGGTCAAGGAGCTGGGGGGCAAGCTCGGCGGGCAGCAGACCGAGGTGATCGTCGTCGATGACGAGCTGAAGCCCGACATCGCCGTGCAGAAGGTGAAGGGCCTGCTTGAGCGCGACAAGGTGGACTTCGTCGCTGGCGTGGTCTTCTCCAACGTGATGGGCGCGGTGGCCAAGCCCGTGACGGCGAATGAGACCTTCCTCATCTCCGGCAATGCCGGCCCTTCCACCATCGCCGGCGCCGGCTGCAGCCCCTTCTTCTTCTCCGCTTCCTACCAGAACGACCAGAACCACGAGGTTCTCGGCAAGTATGCGCAGGACAAGGGCTTCAAGAAGGTGGTGCTGATCGCCCCCAACTATCAGGCGGGCAAGGATTCGCTGGCCGGCTTCAAGCGCTATTACAAGGGCGAGGTGGCGGACGAGATCTACACCCAGCTCGGCCAGCTGGATTTCTCCGCCGAGCTCGCCAAGATCGCCGCCGCCAAGCCCGATGCGGTGTTCACCTTCATGCCCGGCGGCATGGGCGTGAACCTCGTGAAGCAGTACCGGCAGGCGGGCCTTGCCGACACCACGCCCTTCCTCTCCGCCTTCACGGTGGACGAGACGACCCTGCCGGCCACCGGCGAGGCGGCGCTGGGCTTCTTCTCCGGCGCGGCCTGGGCGCCGGACCTCGACACCCCCGCCAACAAGGCCTTCGTCGCCGCCTTCGAGAAGGAATACGGCTATATCCCCGCGCTCTACGCCGCGCAGGGCTATGACGCGGCCAAGCTCATCGACAGCGCGCTGAAGGCCACGGGCGGCAAGACCGCCGACAAGGCCGCCGTGCGCGCGGCGCTGAAGAAGGCGGACTTTTCGAGCGTGCGCGGCAACTTCAAGTTCAACACCAACCAGTTCCCCATCCAGGACTTCTACCTGGTGAAGGTGGGCAAGCGCCCGGATGGCAAGGTGGAGACCATGGTGCAGGAGAAGGTCTTCTCCAACTATGGCGACGCCTATGCGGAAAAGTGCGACATGAAGTGAGGCCCAGGCCTCACTTCATGTCGCACCCCGGACGCATGCAGCGACAGCGGAATGCGAGCCGGGGTCCTGTGCAACGCTCCGCCGAAGGCGTCCCGACCGGAGGCCGCCGGGGCTTTCGCCAGCTTCGTCGACGTCTCTTCTAGACCCCGGATCGGCGCTCCACCTGCGGTGTCGCTTGTCCGGGGAGCAGCCTCCTGTTTAATAGCCGTCATGCCCCGGCTCGTCCGGGGCATCCACCCCACTGCTTTTTTGCTGCCGGCGATTAAGTCACTCGCCCGGCCGTGCCGTGGATCCCCCGGACACGCCGGGGGATGACGGTCCTGAAGCGGTGGCGCATCCTCCTTGAGCCGTCCCGGTCCAGCCTCGCCCCGCTCATGACCCTCACCCTCTTCCTCGTCCAGATGCTCAACGGGCTCCAGCTCGGCATCCTGCTGTTCCTGGTGGCGGCGGGGCTGACGCTGGTGTTCGGGGTGATGGATGTCATCAATCTCGCCCACGGCGTGCAATACATGCTGGGCGCCTATCTGATGGTGACGGCCACCGCGCTGACCGGCAGCTTCTGGCTGGGCCTGCCGCTGGCCCTTGCCGCCGCGCTGGTGCTGGGCCTGCTGTTGGAACGCCTCGTCATCCGCCAGCTTTATGGGCGGGACCATCTCGATCAGGTGCTGGCCACCTTCGGCATCATCCTGTTCGTGAGCGAAGCGGTGCGCATGGTCTGGGGCTCGGCGCCCCTCGCCATCCCCATGCCGCAGGCGCTGTCGGGCTCGGTGCGGCTGATGGACGGGCTGAACTATCCCGTCTACCGCCTCGTCCTCATCGGCGCCGGGCTGGGCGTGGCGGGGCTGCTCTATGTGCTGGTCACCCGCACCCGGGCGGGGATGCTGCTGCGCGCGGGGGCCACCAACGCGCCCATGGTGTCGGCGCTGGGGGTGGACATCACCGCTTTGTTCGCCCGCATCTTCGCCTTCGGCGCCATGCTGGCGGCCTTCGCCGGGGCCATGGCGGGGCCGATCCTTTCCGTGGAGCCGGGGATGGGGGACAATCTCCTCATCCTCGCCTTCGTGGTCATCGTCATCGGCGGCATCGGCTCCATGCGCGGGGCGTTCGTGGCGGCGCTGCTGGTGGGGCTCATCGACACGCTCGGCCGTTCCTTCCTGACCGACATCCTGAAGCTCGTCATGTCCGCCTCCGCCGCCAGCGCGGCCGGGCCGGCGCTCGCCTCCATGAGCGTCTATGTGCTGATGGCGGCCATCCTCTTCTTCCGCCCGCGCGGCCTGTTCCCGGCGCCGGCATGAACAGGCTCATCCTCGCCTTCGTGCTGTTCGCGGCCCTCGCCGCCGTGCCGGCCTTCGCCGACACCGCGATGCTGACGCTGGTGGCGCGAGCCATGATCTTCGCGCTGGCCGCCACCAGCCTCGGCTTCATCCTGGGGCAAGGCGGGCTCGTTTCCTTCGGCCATGCGGCCACCATGGGCATCGGCGCCTATGCGGTGGGCATATTGATGGAGGAGGGGGTGCGCGACGCCCTCGTCGCCTTCCCCGTGGCCATGGCGGCGGCCGGCCTGTTCGCGCTCGTGACGGGGGCGATCTCGCTGCGCACGCGCGGCGTCTATTTCATCATGATTACGCTGGCCTTCGGGCAGATGGCCTTCTTCGTCACCCAGAGCCTGTCGGCCTATGGCGGCGACGATGGCCTGACCCTCGCCGCCCGCTCCACCGTTGCGGGGGCGCGCTGGCTGAAGGACCCGAAGACCTTCCATTATGTGGTGCTGGGCCTCCTCGCGTTCACCGTGCTCGTCTCGACGGTGCTGGCGCGCGCGCCCTTCGGCCGGGTGCTGGCGGCAGGACGGGACAATGAGCGGCGGCTGCGCGCGCTGGGGGTGGACCCCTATGCCTATCGCCTCGTCGCCTATGTCATCGCCGGTGCCTTCGCCGGTCTCGCCGGCGCGCTCTATGCCAACCTCACCGAGTTCGTGAGCCCGGCCTATCTTTCCTGGCACCGCTCGGCGGAATTCATCGTGATGGTAGTGGCGGGCGGGCCGGCGACGGCGCTGGGCCCCGTGCTCGGCGCGCTGGGCGTGGTGCTGCTGGAGGATGGGCTCGCCCACCTCACCGAACACTGGCGCATCATCTTCGGCCCGCTGCTGGTGCTGCTGGTGCTGGCGCGCGGTGGCATCGCGACCCTGCTCGTGGGGCGGCGCGATGGCTGACGCGCTGCTGGATATCGCCGGCCTCGCCAAGGCCTATGGCGCGCTGCATGTGACGGCGGGCGTCGACCTCGCGGTGCGGCCCGGCGAGATCCATGCCCTCATCGGCCCCAACGGCGCCGGCAAGACCACCCTCGTCGGCCAGATCGCCGGCGAGGTGATGCCCGATGCCGGCACGATCCGCTTCGACGGGGCGGACATCACGCGTCTGCCAGTCCACCGTCGGGCGCGGCTGGGCCTCGCGCGGGCGTTTCAGATCACCTCCATCTTCCCCCGCTTCACCGCGCTGGAGCATGCGGCGCTGGCCGTGATGGCGGCGCGCGGGCGCACCTTCCGCCTGCTGCGGCCCGCCGCCTCCGACCGCGCGGCGCGGGAAGAGGCTGCCGGCCTGCTCGATGAAGTGGGGCTGGGCGCACGCGCCGAAGTCGCGGCGTCCGCCCTCAGCCATGGGGAGAAGCGGGCGCTGGAGCTGGCCATGGCGCTGGCCGCCCGCCCGCGCCTGATGCTGCTGGACGAGCCCATGGCCGGCACGGGGCCAGCGGAATCCGCCGCCATGGTGGCGCTGCTCACCCGCCTCAAGGGCCGCTGCGCCATCCTGTTGGTGGAGCACGACATGGATGCGGTGTTCCGCCTCGCCGACCGCATCAGCGTGCTGGTCAACGGGCGCATCATCGCCTGCGGCACGCCGGACGCCGTGCGCGCCGACGCCGCCGTGCGCGCCGCCTATCTGGGAGACGGCGAATGACCGCGCCGCTCCTCACTATTGCGGGGCTCACCGCTGGCTATGGCGGTACGCCGGCCTTGTTCGGCGTCGATCTTTCCGTTTCGTCCGGCGGCGCGCTGGCGCTGGTGGGCCGCAACGGCATGGGCAAGACCACCACGATCCGCGCCCTCATGGGTCTTCTTCCGCCCAGCGGCGGCGCGCTGACCTTCGACGGTGTGGCGCTCAAGGGCCTGAAGCCCCACCGCATCGCCCGCCTCGGCCTCGGCCTCGTGCCCGAGGGGCGGCAGATTTTCCCCACGCTCACCGTGGAGGAAAACCTCGTGGCCACCGCCGCCCCCGGCCGCTCCGGCCTGCCGCTTTGGACGCTGGAGCGCGTCTATGGGCTGTTCCCCCGCCTCGCCGAGCGGCGGCGCAACTATGGCAACCGCCTCTCCGGCGGCGAGCAGCAGATGCTGGCCATCGGCCGTGCGCTGATGACCAATCCGCGCCTCCTCATCCTGGACGAGGCGACCGAAGGGCTGGCCCCGCTCATCCGGGCGGAGATCTGGGCAGTGCTGTCGGTGCTGAAGGGGGAGGGGCTGTCGCTGATCGTCGTCGACAAGCACGTCTCGGCGCTGGCGGGCGTGTGCGACGAGGTGGCTGTGATGGAGAAGGGACGGGTGGTCCACACCGGCGCGGCCGCGGATTTCGCCGGGGATGCCGGGCTGGTGGGGCGCTATCTGGGGGTGTGAGGGGCGGCGGCGACGCAATCGCTTTCCCGGATAAGCGACGGCGCGGCAGGGGCGCCAGGCTTGTCCTGTGCGCGCGTCATCGCCCGGCTTGTCCGGGCGATCCACCCCTCCGCTGGCGCGCTGTCCGAAAGTCCGACCTGGCCCTCCCGTGGATCGCCCGGCCAAGCCGGGCGATCCACGGAATGGCAGGGCTCCCGGCCTCGCAGATCGCGCCAAGCGGTGCCGTTCCCCCTCACCCCAACCCTCTCCCGCGAGGGGAGAGGGAGGCAAACGGCGACGGGGCGCGGGGATATCAGGCTGTCGTTCCGCGCACCGACGGGGACGCATCCCGTCGCCATCTTGCGCCGCCATAACTCCCCTCTCCCCTTGCGGGAGAGGGGCTGGGGGTGAGGGGGCAGGCCGGGCTCCGGCCTCCGCAGTCCGCGCCAAGCGGTGCCAGAACCCCTCACCCCGGCCCTCTCCCGCAAGGGGAGAGGGAGAGCCCCCCCCCCTACGCCGCGCGGCGCTGGTGCTTTCCTTCGCGCACTTCCTCGATGATCTTGCGGCTGAAGCCCTCCAGATCACCGGGGTTGCGGGAGGTGATGACGCCGGCGTCGGTGACGACGGAGGCATCCTCCCAGCGGGCGCCGGCATTCTCCACGTCCGTGCGGATGGACTTGTAGGAGGTCATGCGCTTGCCCTTGGCGATGCCGGCCTCCACCAGCAGCCACGGGGCGTGGCAGATGGCGGCGACCGTCTTGCCGGCATCGTAGAAGGACCTGATGAGGGCGATGGCGGCGGGCTCCACCCGCAGCAGATCCGGGTTGATCTGGCCGCCGGGCAGGACGATGGCGTCGTAGTCGCTCTCGCGGGCCTCGGAGAGGGTCTTGTCCACCTTCACCGCGCGGCCCCAGTCCTTCTTGTCCCAGCCCTTGATCTCGCCGGCCTCGGGCGAGACCACATGCACCTGCGCGCCCGCTTCCTTCAGCCGGTCGCGGGGCACTTCCAGCTCGGACTGCTCGAAGCCGTTGGTGGAGAGGATGAGAATGCGCTTGCCGTCCAGTGGACCGGGCATGTGTGCCTCCATCGTTGTGGATATGGAGGTCAATCGCGAGAGGCAGGGGATGTTCCGAGCCAAGTGCGCTGCGAGCGTATTGCAACCTTAGGCTTTGTCGCTAGATTGAATGGCCAAGCTTGGAGGGTAGCCCGTGAAACTGAACGAAAGCGCAGTTGCTAAGCTTGTTGAAAACAACAATGGCGGAAAAGTCGAAGAAGTATATGGCCCAGCGCCGATTGGATCTTCAGCGGCTTGGGAGGTGTGGGCTTATGTTTCAGAAAAAGGACAATTTTATACGCGTTTTGTGATCGAGAAGAGTGGCTCGGATCCTCTGTATTTCTCAGATTTTCAGCAAGTATGTACGCAGCTAAATGACGATATAAACGAATACCACATTAGAAAATGGACGTTTTACGTCGCAGCGTTTTCTTTTGTGGTTGTGCTTTTAGCTATGCTTTACATCACTTTAACTCGAGCTGACGCTCAAATAATTACAGCAATTTTAGGTGTTTTGGCTAGCGGTGCCGCTTTCTTCTTCGGACGCCGCGTTGAAGCCCAAAAATAAACGGCTCCGCCATAAAATGGCGGAGCCGCTTCATGTCAGTTGTCGAGGAACGAGCGCAGCTTGCGGCTCCGGCTCGGGTGCTTGAGCTTGCGCAGGGCCTTGGCCTCGATCTGGCGGATACGCTCGCGCGTCACGGAGAATTGCTGGCCGACTTCTTCCAGCGTGTGGTCCGTGTTCATGCCGATGCCGAAGCGCATGCGCAGCACGCGCTCCTCGCGGGGGGTGAGGGAGGCCAGCACCCGGGTCGTCGTCTCGCGCAGATTGCTCTGGATCGCGGCGTCGATGGGCAGGATGGCGTTCTTGTCCTCGATGAAGTCGCCGAGGTGCGAATCCTCCTCGTCGCCGATGGGCGTTTCGAGGGAGATGGGCTCCTTGGCGATCTTCAGCACCTTGCGCACCTTCTCCAGGGGCATGCCGAGCTTCTCGGCCAGTTCCTCGGGAGTGGGTTCGCGGCCGATCTCGTGCAGCATCTGCCGCGAGGTGCGGACGATCTTGTTGATCGTCTCGATCATGTGGACCGGGATGCGGATGGTCCGCGCCTGGTCGGCGATCGAGCGGGTGATGGCCTGCCGGATCCACCACGTGGCGTAGGTGGAGAACTTGTAGCCGCGGCGGTACTCGAACTTGTCCACCGCCTTCATCAGGCCGATGTTGCCCTCCTGGATGAGGTCCAGGAACTGCAGGCCGCGGTTGGTGTACTTCTTGGCGATGGAGATGACGAGGCGGAGGTTCGCTTCCACCATCTCCTTTTTGGCCTGGCGGGCTTCCTTCTCGCCCTTCTGCACCATCTGCACGATCTTGCGGAACTCGGCGATCTCCAGCCCCGTCTCGGTGGCGAGGGCGTGGATGTCGCCGCGGATCTCGTGGATGGTGTCCTTCTCGTGGGCGACGAAGCCCTTCCAGCCGCGCGTGCCGAGCTTGGAGATGCGCAGCACCCACTTGGGGTCCAGCTCCGCGCCCATGTAGTTTTTCAGGAAGTCGTCGCGGGAGACGCCGTAGCTGTCGGCGAGACGCAGCAGGCGGCCCTCATAGCCCACGAGGCGCTTGTTGATCTCGTACAGCTGCTCCACCAGGGCGTCGATGCGGGCCTGGTTGAGCGACAGGCTCTTCACGTCGCCGACCAGCTCTTCCTTGAGCTTCTTCGCCTTGCGCTCCTGCGCGGGCGAGAGGGTCTCGTTCTTGAGCTTGGACTCGACGTTCTGGTCCTGCAGCCGGCGCAGCTTGGTGTAGCTGGAATGGATGCGGTCGAAGGTCTCCACGACCTTCGGCTTGATCTCCGCCTCCATGGCGGCGAGGGACATGGAATTCTCCATGTCGTCTTCCTCGCCCTCGGGGCCGGCGCCGTCGCCGAGCAGGCCGTCCTCGCCCGCCTCGGGGGCAAGGGCCGCCTCCTCGCCGAGCGCGGCGGGCGGGTTCTTGCCCTCGGGGCCGGCATAGGTGGCTTCGAGGTCGATGATGTCACGCAGCAGCACGCGACCTTCGGTCAGCTCGTCGCGCCAGATGATGATGGCCTGGAAGGTGAGGGGGCTCTCGCACAGGCCGGCGATCATGGCCTCGCGGCCCGCCTCGATGCGCTTGGCGATGGCGATTTCGCCCTCGCGGGAGAGCAGCTCCACCGAGCCCATCTCGCGCAGGTACATGCGCACCGGGTCGTCGGTCCGCTCGGCCGGCTCGGACTTGGTCTCGGCGCGGGCGACGGCGCGCGGGGCGGCCTCCGTCAGCTCGCCGCCTTCGGCCTCCTCCGGCTCGTCCGCCGTCTCGGCTTCCTCGCCGCCCTCTTCGGCCTCGGCTTCCTCGGCCTCGATGACGTTGATGCCCATGTCGTTGAGCATCGCCAGCGTGTCCTCGATCTGCTCGGAGGTGACTTCCTCGGAAGGCATCACCTCGTTGAGCTGCTCGTAGGTCACGTAGCCCCGCCGCTTGGCGTTCTTGATCATCTTCCGGACAGCGGCGTCGGACAGGTCGAGCAACGGCCCGTCGGGGGCGTCGGTCTCCTTCTCCGGGGCCTCTGTGGCTTCGGAAGATTGCTTCGCCATCGACTTCTCCTGCTGATCCCGCCGATTTCCAACAGCAGAACGGCGGCGCGGCTCCTCAGCCTCGCCACCTTTTGCCCTTGAACCCGGGAGCGGCTTTTTTGACGCCATCCCGTTAAACCAGCCTGAACGCGCTTCCAACCCCTATGGTCGTCGGCGGCAGGCTGCCTTCCGTCCCGTGGGCCGCGGGTCCGGCATTTCCCGCTGTGCGGGCCATGCCAGACGCTCTTGGCCAAATTGTGCCGCTCTGGCTTCCGATCAAAGCGATCGAACCGCCGAACGGCCTGAGGAGGCACCGAACCCTTCCACCAGCGCCTCGGTGCCGTCGATCGCCGAAAGGCGCTCTCGGACATCCCTGAGCCAGGCGAAATTGGCTTCGCTCGGGTCTTCCCCCAGCGTGCGCTCGGCTTCCTTCAGCTCTCTAGATAGCGCGTGAGCCTTGCGATGCAAGGCCGTGCGCTGATGCCACCAGAGCCGGACATCGGTCTCTGCGGTATCTGAATAGGCCGGCCAGTCATGCCGGGGGTTGGCGAGGGCCTTCACCCGGCGGGTCAGGGCGTCGAGATCGGAGCGGTCCAGATGGGCGGCGAGGGCCTCTCCATCGAGCCCCTCCAGATGCGCCTCGATGAGCGCGCGGCGCAGCCGGTCGGCCTCCGGATTGGCAAAGGGCAGGCTGGAGACCTCCTCGCCCGCCTCGTCCAGCAGGAAGGGGTGGTTGATGAGGCAGAACAACAGCAGCGCCTCGTTGCGCGGCAGGGCGGCCATGGGCCCGCGCACCAGCGCGCTCCTTGCAATCTCCTGTCCGCGCGGGGCCAACGGCGGGGCCGAGGGCTTGCCCGGAAACTTGCCGCCGCGTCCCCGTCCGGGTGTGAATCCGGGTGACCAGCTCTCCCGGCGGCCGGACGGCCGGGCCCGCTCGGCGGGCGCCATCAGCGCGTTGAAGCGGCCCATGAGATCGGCCCGATAGTGCTTGCGCACCGTCTCGTCGCCGATGGCGTTCACCACCTCGTTGAGCCGGCCTTCCAGCGCCGCGCGACGCTCGGGTGTTTCGAGCGACGCATTTTCGCTCTCGCGCGCCCAAAGTTCCGCTGCGAGCGGCCGGGCCTGTGCCAGAACCTGCTCCATGGCCTCCCGCCCGGAGCGGCGAATCAGGTCGTCGGGGTCCTGACCTTCCGGCAGGGCGGCGAAGGAGAGGCTGCGGCCGGCCTTCAGGTGCGGCAGAGCGAGGTCGATGGCGCGATGGGCCGCCCGGCGGCCCGCCTTGTCGCCGTCGAACAGCAGCAGCGGCTCTTCCGACATGCGCCAGAGCAATTGCAGCTGCTCTTCGGTGAGAGCGGTGCCGAGCGGTGCCACCGCACCGCCAAAGCCCGCCTCCACCATGGCGATGACGTCCACATAGCCTTCCACCGCGATGACGCGGGCGCCGGTCTGGGCGGCGGTGCGGGCGGAAAAGCCGTTATAAAGCAGGGAGCCCTTGTGAAAGAGCGGGGTCTCCGGGGAATTGAGGTATTTCGCCGGAACATCCTTCTCCAGCGCCCGGCCGCCGAAGGCCACGACGCGGCCCTTCAGATCGGTGATGGGGAACATCACCCGGTCGCGGAAGCGGTCGTAGGGGACGGGGATGTCCTCGCCGGCGATCAGCAGGCCCGCTTCCACCATGTCGGCGACGGAAACCCCCTCCTTGCCCAGCGCCTCCTTCAGGTTGAAGCGCTCGCCCGCCGCATAGCCGAGGCCGAATCGCTTCTGCGTGGCGGGGCCGATCTCCCGGTCGGCGAGATAGCCGCGCGCCTTCGCGCCGAGGCGGGATTGCAGGGTGGCTTCGAAATGCTTCGCCGCCAGCGCCATCACCTCATAGAGCGTGCGCCGCCGCTGCTCCTTGGCCGCCGCCTCCGGCGTCTCCTGCGGCAGGGACAGCCCGGCCATGGCGGCCAGCCGCTCCACCGCCTCGCCGAAGGAGGCGCCCTCCGTCTCCATCAGGAAGTCGAACACGTCGCCGTGCTTGCCGGAGGAGAAGCAGTGGTAGAAGCCCTTCTGATCGTTGACGAAGAAAGAGGCCGTCTTCTCCGCATTGAAGGGCGAGAGCCCGGCGAACTCGCGCCCCTGCTTCTTGAGCTTCACCCGACGGCCGACCACCTCCGACACCGGAAGCCGGGCGCGGATCTCGTCGAGAAAGGCGGGCGAAAAGCGCATGGGCAGGCGGAGCCGGCAATCTGTGAGGGGCGCGCGACGTCGGTCACCCAAAGTCAGGCGCCCGGAGAGCAGCCCTTCAGTCTAGCCGGGATGGCGGGCGGGGGGAACGGGGGCTACAGGCAACGAAGCCGCCTTCGTTCCCCGGACAAGCGACGGCGGAGCCGGAGCGCTGATCCGGGGTCCAGCGCAAGACTCCCGCGCAGCGGGCAAAGCCTGAGAGCGTTGGGGTTTAGCAGCGCCTTCGGCGGCTTTTTGCGCTGGGCCCCGGCTCGCATTCCGCTTTGCTACATGCGTCCGGGGCGCGAGGGCGGTAGGGGCGTCCCGCGCTTCCACGGCTATGCTAGCCTGCAGCCATGCAGGGCTTTGCCGTCTACATCCTTGCAAGTGGTCGCAACGGGACGCTCTACGTGGGTGTCACGAACGATCTGGCCCGGCGCCTGTTCGAGCATCGCTCCGGCGCCGTCCCCGGCTTCACCCGCAAATATGCCGTCCATCTCCTCGTGCATGTGGACCTGTTCGACGACCTGGATGCCGCCCGCGCCCACGAACGGCGCCTGAAGAAGTGGCATCGGGACTGGAAACTCGCCCTCATCGAGGGGGATAACCCCGAGTGGCGTGATCTGGCCGAAGACTGGCTTTGACGATCGCGTTCCCCGGACAAGCGACGGCGGAGCCGGAGCGCTGATCCGGGGTCCAGCGCAAGACTCCCGCGCAGCGGGCAAAGCCTGAGAGCGTTGGGGTTTAGCAGCGCCTCCGGCGGCTTTTTGCGCTGGGCCCCGGCTCGCATTCCGCTTTGCTACATGCGTCCGGGGCGTGAGGGCGGTTCGGTGTCGGGCAGCGGCGTGCGCAATACCCCCGCAATCCCACTTATCCACAACCTCCCGTCGTCTCCGAATTGTGTCCACAAAATGGCGTTCAGGGTGACGTTGGGGATAGACCGCCTGCATGCCGCTGATAAGCTTCGCCATTCAGGGGGGGCTGGCTGACATGGATGCGGTGATCGATTTCCTCAACACCATCTTCTGGGGCTATGTCCTGATCTACGGGCTGCTCGCGGTGGGGGTGTATTTCACGCTGCGGCTCGGCTTCGTGCAGATCGTGCATTTCCCCGAGATGCTGCGCTCGGTGCTGCGCTCCAACGACACCGACAAGTCGGGCATCACGCCGTTCCAGGCCCTGTGCACCTCGCTCGCCTCCCGCGTCGGCACCGGCAACATCGCCGGCGTGGCGGTGGCGCTCACTTTGGGCGGGCCGGGGGCCATCTTCTGGATGTGGGTGGTGGCGGCGCTGGGCATGGCCACCGCCTTCGCCGAGAGCACGCTGGCCCAGCTCTACAAGGTGAAGGACGACGAAGGCCGCTATCGCGGCGGGCCGGCCTTCTACATCGCCCATGGCCTCAAGGCCTCGTGGGCGGGCGGGCTGTTCTCGGTCTGCCTCATCATCTCATTCGGCCTCGTCTTCAACGCGGTGCAGGCCAATTCCATCGCCGACGCGGTGGAGGGCGCCTTCGGCGTACCCAAGCTCGGCACCGGGCTGGTGGTGGCGGTGCTGTCGGGCGTCATCATCTTCGGCGGCATCGCCGCCATCGCCCGCACCGCCGAATTCGTGGTGCCGTTCATGGCCCTCGCTTATGTGGGCCTCGCCTTCTACGCGCTGGCCACCCACATCTCGCTGGTGCCGAGTGTGCTTGGTCACATCGTCGGCAGCGCCTTCGGCGTGGGCGCGGCGGCGGGCGGGGTGGCCGGCTCGGTGGCGGCGGCCATGATGAACGGGGTGAAGCGCGGCCTGTTCTCCAACGAGGCGGGCATGGGCAGCGCCCCCAACATCGCCGCGGTGGCGACGCCCGATCCGCACCATCCGGTGAGCCAGGGATTCGTACAGTCGCTGGGGGTGTTCATCGACACCATCGTCATCTGCACCGCCACCGCGCTGCTGATCCTGCTGTCGGAGGTGGTGCCCTCGGCGGAACTGACCGGCACCCAGCTCACCCAGGCGGCGCTGGAAGTGCATGTGGGGTGGCTCGGGCGCTATTTCGTGGCCATCGCCATCTTCTTCTTCGCCTTCACCTCCATCATCGGCAACTATTCCTATGCCGAGAATGCGCTGGTCTTCCTCGGCCACGGCCATGTCTCGGGCGTCATCGTGCTGCGCCTCGCGCTGCTGGCCATGGTGGTGTGGGGATCGCTGCAGAGCGTCGCCACCGTGTTCAACGCGGCGGACGCCTCCATGGGGCTGATGGCCTCCATCAACCTCGTCGCCATCGTCCTGCTCTCGGGCACGGTCGTGCGGCTGACGAAGGACTACCTGGCGCAGCGCAAGGCGGGGACGGAGCCGGTGTTCGTCGCCGACGAGATGGCCGACCTGCCGCCCGGGGTCGACCGGCAGATCTGGAGCCGGAAGTAAGGGGCGGGCCGCCCCGGAAATGAGAGATAGGGGTGGAATCAGGCTGACGTTCGCCGAACGTCACCGATTCCACCCCTGAACAGCACCCGAAAAGGGGGTGTGAACGGCCGCGATCAGGCCGCCGTCAGCGCTTCCTTGACCCAGCCGGAGGCCTTGCCGAAATCCAGCGCGCCGGCATGGCGCTCCTTCAGCACGGCCATGGTGCGGCCCATGTCCTTGATGCCCTTGGCCTCGATCTCGGCGATCACCGCGGCGATGGCGGCGCGCGTGTCTGCCTCGGAAAGCTGTTTTGGCAGAAAGGCCTGGATGTAGGTAATTTCCTCGCGCTCCTGCGCGGCGAGCTCGGGGCGTCCGCCCTCGTCATAGATCTTGGCGCTCTCTTCCCGCTGCTTCACCATCTTGGCGAGCAGGGCACGCAGCTCGTCGTCATTGAGCGGGTCCTTGCCATGTCCCCGCTGCTCGATATCCCGGTCCTTGAGCGCCGCATTGATGAGGCGGAGCGTCCCGGTTCTCTTTTTATCCTGGGCCTTTAGCGCCTCTTTGAGAGCCGCGTTGATGTCGTCGCGAAGCACGATCGTCTGTCCTGTGTTGAAGCGCGCCATCGAGGGCGGCGGGGCCCGGCGACCCGATGGTCAGCCTGGACCGAGGCGCACAAATTCCTGCGAGAGGCGCTGGAAACGCGGCGCGCGAGCCTCTATCTAGGCGATCCATGACCAGCGAACAAGACCACGCCCCCAACGCCCCCGAGGGTTGGGCCGAGCCCCGGCCCACCGCCCTGCTCGTGCTCGCCGACGGAACGGTGCTCGAAGGCTTCGGCATCGGCGCCACCGGCCGCCTCGCCGGCGAGGTGTGCTTCAACACCGCCATCACCGGCTATGAGGAGATCCTCACCGATCCCTCCTATGCCGGGCAGATCATCACCTTCACCTTCCCGCACATCGGCAACGTGGGCACCAACGAGGAGGACATCGAGACGGTGTCCATGGCCTCGGCCTCCGGCGTGCGCGGGGTGGTGCTGCGCACCGCGGTGACGGATCCGTCCAACTACCGCGCCACCCGCCATTTCGACGACTGGCTGAAGGCCCGCGGCATCCCCGGCATCACCGGCATCGATACCCGCGCGCTCACCGCCCTCATCCGTGAGGCGGGCATGCCCAATGCGGTCATCGCCCATGCCCCCGATGGCGTGTTCGACATCGAGGCGCTGAAGGCGGAAGCCCGGGCCTGGCCCGGTCTCGTCGGCATGGACCTCGTGCCCGGCGTCACCTCGATCCAGCGCTTCGACTGGGACGAGACCACCTGGGACCCGGAAACCGGCTACGGACGGCAGGAGGCGCCGCGCCATCATGTGGTCGCCATCGACTACGGCGTGAAGCGCAACATCCTGCGCCTGCTCGCCCGCGCCGGTTGCAAGGTCACCGTGGTGCCCGCCACCACCTCCGCCGAGGACATCCTCGCGCTGCAGCCGGACGGCGTGTTCCTCTCCAACGGCCCCGGCGATCCAGCGGCGACGGGGGAATATGCGGTCCCGGTCATCCAGAAGGTGATCGAGAAGGGGGTGCCCACCTTCGGCATCTGCCTCGGCCACCAGATGATCGGCCTCGCCGTCGGCGGCCGCACGGTGAAGATGCACCAGGGCCATCACGGCGCGAACCATCCGGTGAAGGACCTCACCACCGGCAAGGTGGAGATCACCTCCATGAACCACGGCTTCGCCGTGGACCGCGACAGCCTGCCGAAAAATGCGGTGGAGACCCATGTCTCCCTGTTCGACGGCTCCAACGCCGGCATCGCGCTGGCCGACAAGCCGGTCTTTTCGGTGCAGTACCACCCCGAGGCGAGCCCCGGCCCGCAGGACAGCCACTATCTGTTCGATCGCTTCGTCACGATGATCGAGAAGCACAAGGCGGCCTGAGCTGTCTTCGCTCGACAAAAGAAAAGGGCCGGTGCGCGAGCGCCGGCCCTTTTCTTTTGTCGGTTCGTGCGGCGCGCAGGCTAGTTCAGGAACTCGCCATGCTCCGCCACGTGCCGGGCGAGGCCGAGGGTATGCTCGCGGACGAGACGCTCGGCGAGGTCCGGATCGCGCTTCTCGATGGCCTCGACGATATGCGTGTGATCGACGATGGAGCGCTGGGCCCTGTGCGCCTGGCCGATGGTGACCTTGCGGACGCCGCGCATGTGGGGGAACAGGTTTTCCGTCGTCTCCGCGATCAGGGCGCAGCCGGACATGCGGATGATGAGCTTGTGGAAGGCGAGATTCGCCTCCGAATATTCGGAAACGAACTCTTCCGGGTTGCGGTTGGCGAAGGCGCGGACGTTCTCGCGCAGCTGGCGGATCTCCGTCTCGGTGGCACGCTCGCAGGCGAGCCGCGCCGCCATGCTCTCCAGCGCCGCCCAGACGGTAATCATCTCGATGACTTCCTGCTTGGTCTTGCGCACCACGAAGATGCCCCGGCGGGGCACGGAGCGCACGAAGCCCTCCTGCTCAAGCAGCGTCATCGCCTCGCGGATGGGCGTGCGCGAAACGCCGAGCTTCTCTGAAAGCTGGCGCTCCTCGAGGCGAATCTCCTCGGGGTGGCTGTAGATGTCCATCTCCATGATGGCCGCCTTCAGCGCCTTGTAGGCCTTCATCCGGAAGCTCGATTCCGTCTCGATCGGCTTCACGTTGATATCCTGGTACGTCATCGCACCCCTTCGCCTTAGGCTTTCGGCAGTCAGTCGGGCCTGAAGTGATTCCCGTCTTGCGCACCAAATACATCATATCACATGCGAGGAAGAGTGCGTCGGCAAGCAATGCCGCAGGTGTCCCGAAAACTTGTGGCAATGCAGCATCTTCTGCGCAGGTGCGGGACGCTTCTTGCGTTGACAGGATGTATTTTGAATACCACGATGATCCGAGGGAAGACGGGCGACAACAAGGCCCCACCCGCCCCGGCGAAGCTTTCGCCGTGGCAATGGGCGAGCATTCGCCAGGGGAGGACACGCCAATGATTACCGTGGACGATATCCTGCGGGAAAAACGTGACACCCGCATCATCACCCTGCGCATGCACGAGACGGTGGCCGACGCCGTGCTCGTGATGAAGCGGGAGAATATTTCCTCCGTCATCATCAAGGATGTCTGCCGCACCGAGGGAAACACGGTGGTGGGCGTCTTCTCCGAGCGCGACGTGACCCGCGCGGTGCTGGAGCACGGGGCCAACACGCCGAAGGTGGTGCTGGCCTCGCTCATGAAGCGGGACGTCATCTCCTGCACCCTCGAAGACACGATCGAGACCGTGCTGCGGCTGATGGTGGAGCATCAGGTGCGTCACCTGCCGGTCATGGAGAGCTACGCACTCGTGGGCGTCATCAGCGCCACCGACCTGATGCGCCATTACCTTAAGGAATCCGAGGCCCATCCTGCACTTGAGGCCGTCTCCGGCGGCATCGAGGCGGGCCTCGCCGCCCTGCGCTGAGGCGCGGGAACTTTTCGGGGCCGCCTGTATCCCGCTGCGGCCCCGAGGTTTTTTCCGACTTTCGTCTAAGAATGACTCAAAACCCGTTTGCGAACGGCCGAACGCAGTGTTACAGTTCTGTATCTGGCATACGTAATTCAAAACTTGAAATGCCAGAGGGTGGGTTCCTCCGATCGTATCTCCGAGGGCGCATCCAAGCTGGCGCAGACCGGCACCAAAGGAACAGGGCAGGAAATTCCGGGAGTGGGTGCATGGGCAAGGCGCTTGACGGCGTGCGCGTCCTGGACATGACGCACGTTCAGTCCGGCCCTTCGGCGACGCAACTTCTTGCGTGGCTGGGCGCGGATGTCATCAAGGTGGAAATGCCGCGGCGCGGGGACATCACCCGTTCGCAGCTCAGGGACAAGTCCAACGTGGACAGTCTCTATTTCACCATGCTCAACGCAAACAAGAAGAGCGTAACCCTCAACATCAAGACCCCCGCCGGCCAGGAGGCATTGAACCGCCTCGTGGAAACCTGCGACGTGCTGGTCGAGAATTTCGGCCCCGGCGTGCTCGATCGCCAGGGCTTCGGCTACGATCAGGTCCGCACCCGCAATCCGCGGCTGATCTATGCCTCCATCCGCGGTTTCGCCGAAGCCTCGGGTGTCGACGCCAAGGCCTACGAGACCATCGCCCAGGCCATGGGCGGCGCCATGAGCACGACCGGCTGGCGTTCCGGCCCGCCGACGGCCTCCAGCGCCCAGATCGGCGACACCGGCACCGGCATCCATTGCGTCGCCGGCATCCTTGCCGCGCTGTTCCAGCGCACGGTGACGGGCGAGGGCCAGAAGGTGGACGTGGCCATGCAGGACTGCGTGGTCAACCTGCTCCGGGTGAAGCTGCGCGACCAGCAGCGCCTCGATGCAGGCCCGCTCGCCGAATATCCCGGCGCGCCCACGGGCGAATGCGTGCCGCGGGCCGGCAACTGCTCCGGCGGCGGCCAGCCCGGTGCGGCGCTGCGGTGCGCGCCCGGCGGCGAGAACGATTATTGCTACGTCATCATCCAGCCTCAGGGCTGGGCGCCGCTGATGCGGCTCGTGGGCCGCAAGGACCTGATCGACGATCCCAAGTTCGCCTCCCACGAGGCCCGCGCCCAGCGGCTGGACCAGTGCTTCGAGATCATCGAGCGCTGGACCGCCCGCCGCACCAAGTTCGAGGTGATGGAGGCGCTCAACGCCATCGACGTGCCCTGCGGGCCGGTGCTCTCCACCAAGGACATCATGGAAGACCGCGCGCTCTACGACCGCGGCTTCCTCGTGGAGGTGCCGCACCCCGAGCGCGGTACCTATGTGACGGTCGGCTCGCCCATCAGCCTGTCCGCCAATCACGTGCCGGTGGAGCGCGCGCCGCTCCTCGGCGAGCATACTGACGAGGTCCTCGCGAGCGTGGGCTTCTCGGCCGAAGAGATCGCCGGCATGCGTGCCGCCGGTGCCGTCTGACGGGGAGGGAACGACCCGTCCGAAAAACGAAACGCCGCGCCACGAGGGACAAAAAGAGGGTGGGGCGGTCAATCAGATCAAAAATATAAAAATGGTCTAAGGGGTAGGAATAATGAGCGAAATGGCAGTAAAGGCGCCAGCGACAAATCGCTGGCTCCAGTTGGTCGCCGGCGTCGTCTGCATGGTGGCGGCAGCAAACATCCAGTATTCGTGGACGCTGTTCGTCCCCGAGATCGTTTCGACGCATGGCTGGACCCGCGCGTCCGTCCAGGTGGCCTTCACCGTGTTCGTCGTGGTGCAGACCTGGCTCACGCCCATCGAGGGCTACTTCATCGACAAATACGGCCCGCGCGCGATGGTGCTGGTCGGCGGCTTCTTCACCGGCCTCAGCTGGGTGATGAACTCCTACGCCGGTTCGCTGACCGCCCTCTATGTGGCTGCGGCTCTCGGTGGCATCGGCGTCGGCTGCGTCTACGCCACCTGCGTGAACGCCGCGCTGAAGTGGTTCCCGGATCGTCGCGGTCTCGCGGTCGGCATCACCGCCGCCGGCTACGGTTCCGGCACCGTGCTGACCATCCTGCCCATCGCCGCGATGATCAAGTCGAGCGGCTATCAGGAGACCTTCTTCACCTTCGGCCTGGTTCAGGGCGCGGTGATCATGCTCGCCGCCGGTTTCCTGCGCGCGCCGTCCAAGACCGAGGTGATCTTCTCCTCGACGGTGGCCCAGTCCCGCCGGGACTACACCCTCGGTGAAGCGCTGCGCACCCCGGTATTCTACGTGATGCTGACCATGTTCGTCCTCACCGTCTCCGGCGGCCTGATGGCGGTGGCGCAGCTGGGCGTGATCGCCGAGGACCTCGGCGTGAAGCACATCAACGTCGACCTGTACTTCTTCGCCATGGCCGCGCTGCCCTTCGCGCTGATGCTGGACCGCATCCTGAACGGCTTCTCGCGTCCCTTCTTCGGCTGGATCTCGGACCATATCGGCCGTGAGAAGACCATGTTCTTTGCCTTCGCCCTGGAAGGTATCGGCATCGTCGCCCTCGGCACGTTCGGAACCAATCCCTGGGCGTTCATCATCCTCTCCGGCGTCGTCTTCCTCGCCTGGGGTGAGGTCTACTCCCTGTTCTCGGCGACGGCCGCGGATACCTTCGGCTCCAAGCACATCGGCAAGATCTACGGCATGCTCTACACCGCCAAGGGCTTTGCCGCCCTTCTGGTGCCGCTTGCCAACCTGCTGATGGAGGCGACCGGGACCTGGACGACCGTGCTCTACACCGTCGCCGCCATGGACCTCACCGCCGCCTTCGCCGCGCTCTTCGTCCTGCGGCCCATGCTCGCCCGCCATCACCGGCTCAATGCCGAGGCGGCCGCGTCTGCCGCGGCCACGCGCCAGGCCACGGCCTGAAGCTTGGATCCGGGCGGTGAAAGCTGCCCGGACTAACCTAGGTTACGCGCCGCCATGGCGGCACCGGTGTGCGGGAAAGGGGGAGGTCCCACCCGAATACGCCAGATTTCAATCCGCGCGGCCCGCTCGCGCGCCAACGAGTCCCTCCACCGCCATCTGGCGGTCCCTCAAGCCCCGGCTTCGGCCGGGGCTTTTTTCGTTTGAGGCTCAGGAAAGCAGGGCCGAGAGGGTGCCGGTGATCCGCGAACCCGGTCCGGGCCGAGCAGCGCGGCCTGGAATGACGGGGCTTGGTGCGCTCGTGATGGTGATGTAGAAGTGCGTAATGATTCGGTGTTTGTTTATGTATCTGAAGTAGACAAAAAGCTTATTTAGTTGGCGTGGTCTATGTGTGGTTTCCGACATCGGGAAGTGAGACTTGGGCTGTGCCCTCTCTTCACGGTCCGCATCTGGTCGGTGGCTGCCGAACCGGCCCTCGAAACCCCGAATTACAGCGGAAAGTAACAGTTACATAGCCGTAACGGCATTCTGTATACCAGATTCTGTGTGCACCTTCCGCCTCGGTTCGCGAACGGGTCGATGAACGGCCCGAACAAGAATGGCGACCGTCACGGGCCGTTCATCGCATTCGATGATCCCCAGTGAGAAAGGGAAGGAAATGGCTCAGAACTCCGCAGCGCCTGTCGGCGGCCCGATTGGAGGGCGTTGGCTGCAACTGCTCATCGGCGTGGTCTGCATGTCGATGATCGCCAATCTTCAATATGGGTGGACGCTGTTCGTCGAGCCCATGAACGAAAAGCATCAGTGGGGCCGCGCCTCCATCCAGGTGGCCTTCACCATCTTCGTGCTGTTCGAGACCTGGCTGGTGCCGGTCGAGGGCTGGTTCGTGGACAAGTTCGGCCCGCGGATCGTCGTGTTCATCGGCGGTATCCTGTGCGCCCTGTCCTGGTTCCTGAATTCGCGGGCCGATAGCCTCGCCATGCTCTATGTCTCGGCGGCCCTGGGCGGCACGGGTGCGGGCGCGGTCTATGGTACCTGCGTCGGCTCCGCGCTGAAGTGGTTCCCGGATCGCCGCGGTCTCGCCGCCGGCATCACGGCCGCCGGTTTCGGCGCCGGCTCCGCCCTGACGATCGTGCCCATCGCGGCCATGATCAAGTCGCAGGGCTACGAGCACACCTTCCTGTTCTTCGGTCTGCTCCAGGGCGCCGTCGTGGTGGCCCTTTCGCTGCTGCTCCAGGCGCCGAAGGAAGGCCAGCTTCCCGTGGTCAAGGCGTCCGCAACCCAGAGTCGCCGCAATTACGGCCCGGGCGAGATGGTGAAGGCCCCGGTGTTCTGGGTCATGTACCTCATGTTCGTGCTGGTGGCGGCCGGTGGCCTGATGGCGACCGCGCAGCTCGGCTCCATCGCCAAGGACTTCAAGATCGCCGACGTGCCGGTCTCCATCCTCGGCCTGACCATGCCGGCGCTGACCTTCGCCCTGTCCATCGACCGCGTGCTGAACGGCCTCACCCGCCCCTTCTTCGGCTGGGTGTCGGACAATATCGGCCGTGAGAACACCATGTTCATCGCCTTCGGCCTCGAAGCGGTGGGCGTGCTTGCCCTGGCGCACTTCGGCTCCAACCCGGTGCTGTTCGTGCTGCTGACCGGCCTCGTGTTCTTCGCCTGGGGTGAGATCTACTCGCTCTTCCCCGCCACCTGCGGCGACACCTTCGGCGGCAAGTTCGCCACCACCAATGCCGGCCTTCTCTACACCGCCAAAGGAACGGCCTCGCTGGTGGTGCCGATGGCCTCGGTGGCTGTGGCCAGCCTCGGCAACTGGGACCTGGTGTTCATGATCACCGCCGCGGTCAACGCGATCGCCGCTCTCATGGCCATCTTCGTGCTGAAGCCGATGCGCACCCGCTTCGTCGCCGGCGCCGCTGCTCAGGCTGCTGCCGAGCCTGCGAGCGCGAAGGTCACTGGCTGAGGCTCTGCCTCAAACTTTCGGCCCACCTACCCCGGGCCCAACTGAGGGAGCGGCTTGCCGCTCCCTTCTTTTTTGTTGGTCAGTTGCCGCGCGACACGGGCGCGGCGAAGGGGCCGGCATGGACCATGACGAGGTTCGAGGCCGTGCCCTTCGTATCGGTCGAGGGGGTAACGCGGGCAAAGCGGGGCTCGGGCGTCTGCAGCAGGACATCCTCGATCGGAATGCCGGGGCCGCCGGCAACCGTCATGTACGGCTTCTGCGCCGTAAGGCCGTTGGCGGCGAAGGTGAGGACGATCCCGAAAAGGCCGAAGGCCGTAAGCTCAAGCGCGTTCATAACTCTCTCCCGGCATGATGCCGAAGGGATGCGGCGCGTTTCGCCGGGCTCGATCCAAGTCGCCCGACGCATCCGCGTCCCGGTACAGTCACCTTGTACCGCGCTTGTCCAATCTCGTGGTATACAAAATACGCAGAGGCGGACCCGCAATGCTGCATAGCAGCATTGCCCCTCGCCGCCCGCAAGCGCGCACAAGCGCGCAGGCACGCCTCCTCTGGAATCAATCACTTCAGGCTTGGGCCAGCCCGCCGAGATAGGCCAGGAGGCCGGCTGTCGACCCGGATGCGCCGGGGGGGAGGGCGCCGCCCTGCACGGCGGGGAGGAACTGAGTCGCCAGCTCCTTCCCCAGCTCCACGCCCCACTGGTCGAAGGCGTTGATGCCCCACACGGCCGCCTCGACGAACACCCGATGCTCATAGAGCGCGATGATGCGGCCGAGGGAGAAGGGGTCGAGCTCCGCATAGGCGATGGTGATCGAGGGGCGGTCTCCGGGGAAGACGCGATGGGGGGCGATCGTGGCGACCTGCTCGGCTGAAAATCCCTTCTGGACGAGCTGGGCCGCGGCCTCCTCCAGGGTGCGGCCGCGCATCAGCGCTTCCGCCTGGGCGAGGCAGTTGGCCACCAGAAGGTTCTGGTGGTTCTTCAGGTTCGGCTCGTGGCCCTGCGCGGCAATGAGGAATTCCACCGGCACGGTGTCGGTGCCCTGGTGGAGCAGCTGGAAGAAGGCGTGCTGGGCATTGGTGCCCGGCTCTCCCCAGACGATAGGCCCGGTACCGCGCGCGGCCGGCCGGCCGTCGCGCGTCACGCTCTTGCCGTTGCTCTCCATGTCGAGCTGCTGGAGATAGGCCGGCAGGCGCGCGAGGCGCTGGTCGTAGGGGATGATCGCGCGGCTGGGATAGCCGCAGACATTGCGGTGCCAGATCCCGACGAGACCCAGCAGCACCGGCATGTTCTGGTCCAGCGGCGCGGAGCGGAAATGCTCGTCCATGGCGGCGGCGCCGGCGAGGAACTCGCCGAAGCGGTCCGGCCCCACGGCGATCATCACCGGCAGGCCGATGGCCGACCACACCGAATAGCGGCCGCCCACCCAGTCCCAGAATCCGAAAGTCCGCTCGCGCGAGATGCCGAACGCCTCTACCCGATCAAGCGCCGTGGAGACCGCGGCGAAATGGTCACCCACAGCCGCCTCGCCCAGCGCATCCGCGATGAAGGCGCGGGCCGTTCCCGCATTGCACATGGTCTCGACGGTGGTGAAGGTCTTGGAGGCGACGATGAACAGCGTCGTCGCCGGATTAAGCCCCTTGATCGTATCGGTGATGTGGGCGCCATCCACGTTGGAGACGAAGTGGCAGCGCGGCCCGTCATGATAGGGCGCGAGAGCCCCGGTCACCATGGCCGGGCCGAGATCCGAGCCGCCGATGCCGATATTCACCACGTCGGTGAAGGCGTTGCCGCGCGCACCGGCGATGCGCCCCTCGCGCACCGCATGGGCGAAGGCGGTGAGGTTGCGCAGGGTCTCGTCCACGCCGGTCTTCACGTCGATGCCGTCGACGGGAATGCTCTCGTCCGCGCGGTTGCGCAGCGCCGTGTGCAGCACCGCCCGGTCCTCGGTGAGATTGATGTGGTCGCCAGCGAACATGGCGTCCCGCAGCTGTTCCACGCCCGCGGCCCGGGCGAGATCCAGCAGCTGCGCCAGGGTCTCATCGGTGATCGCGGTCTTGGAGAAATCGAGCAGCAGGTCACCATAGCTGGTGGAGAAGCGCTCGAAGCGGTCGGAGGCGGCGAACAGGTCGGCGATGCGCCCGGTCCGGCCTTTCCAGGCGGCGTCGAGGGCGTCGAAGGCGGCGTCGGTCGCGCTCGGCTGGGCTTCAGTCATGGCTCGGACCTCTTGTTCAGGGGCACCACATCACGTCGAGGGGCGCACGCGCCCTCAGGACGGAGCGGATGGGCAACTCTTCGACAGGGCCGCCAGCGCAGGCACGCTCCAGCACCGCGCGCTTGGTCATGCCCTCGATGTGCAGCACCAGCGTGTCGGCCGAAACCAGCCGGGGCAGGGTGAAGGTGATGCGCGGCTCGCCCGCCGCATCCGCGCGTACGGCGGCGAGAATTTCGGGCGTCGCGGCATCGATGGCTGCGGCAAGCGTCTCGGCGCCGGGGAAGAAGGAGGCGGTATGCCCGTCGTCCCCCATGCCGAGCACCACGGCTGCGAAGGGGGAGGGAAGGGCGGCGACCCGCCCGACGGCCTCCGCAAGTCCGTCCTCCGGCGTCGCCGCGCCGGTATAGAGCGGCACGAAGCGGGCTGCGGCCGCCGGCCCCTTCAGCAGGTGGTGTCGCACTAGAGCGGCGTTGGAGCGGTCCGATGTCTCCGGCACCCAGCGCTCGTCCACGAGCGTCACCGCCACCCGGGACCAGTCGATCGGAGCGCCGGAGAGGGTTTCGAAGAAGGCGAGCGGGGTGCGCCCGCCCGAGACGGCGAGGCTCGCCGTGCCATCGCGGGCGATGCGGCGGCGCAGGGCCTCGGCCACATGGGCGGCCAGCGCCCGGGCGAGGCCGGCCGAATCGTCATAGACATTGAGGGCGATGGGTGTGGTCGGCGGGGTCACGGGAGGCCTCAGGCGTCATCGGTCCAGGTGCGCCCGTCCCGTTCGATCAGGGCGATGGCGGCGGAAGGCCCCCATGTCCCGGCCGTGTAGGGCTTGGGCTGGTCACGCGAGGCCCGCCATGCGTCGAGGATGGGATCCACCCAGCGCCAGGCGGCTTCCACCTCGTCGCGACGCATGAACAAGGTCTGGTTGCCGCGCACCACGTCCATGATAAGCCGCTCGTAGGCGTCCGGGTTCCGCACGCCGAAGACGGAGGCGAAGCTCATGTCGAGCGGCACATGCTGCAGGCGCATGCCGCCGGGGCCGGGATCCTTGATCATCAGCCACAGCTTCACGCCCTCGTCCGGCTGCAGGCGGATGACGAGACGGTTCGGCATGATGGGGCCGGCATGGTCGTCGAACACCGAATGGGGGATGGGCCGGAACGCCACCACGATCTCGGACACGCGCGAGGCGAGGCGCTTGCCCGTGCGCAGGTAGAACGGCACGCCGGACCAGCGCCAGTTGCCGATCTCCGCCTTGATGGCGACGAAGGTCTCGGTGCTGCTCTCGCCGGAGCCGAGCTCTTCCAGATAGCCGGGGACCGCCCCGCCGGCCGAGGCGCCGGCGCGATACTGGCCGCGCACCGTCATCTGCGCGAAATTGCTCTCGTTGATGGGCTCCAGCGCCTTGAGCACCTTCAGCTTCTCGTCGCGCACCGCGTCCGCGTCGAGCGAGACGGGCGGCTCCATGGCGACGAGGCAGAGGAGCTGGAGGATATGGTTCTGCACCATGTCGCGCAGCGCGCCGGCGGTGTCGTAATAGCCGGCGCGGCCGGCGGTGCCGATGCTCTCGGCCACGGTGATCTGCACATGGTCGATGTGCGCGTTGTTCCACACCGGCTCGAACAAAGCGTTGGCGAACCTGAGCGCCATCAGGTTTTGCACCGTCTCCTTGCCGAGATAGTGGTCGATGCGGAACACCGCCTCCTCGCGGAAGACGCGCCCGACCGCCGCATTCACCTTCTGGGCGGAGGCGAGGTCCTTGCCCACCGGCTTTTCCACCACCACGCGGGACAGGTCGGTGACCAGACCGAAGGCGCCGATGCGCGCGCAGATGGGATCGAACAGGTCCGGTCCCACGGCCAGATAGAAGACGCGGACGCGATCCTCTCCGATCTTCAGCGTGGCGGCGAGATCGGGCCAGCCCTCGTCGGAGAGGGCGTCCACCGCCACATAGGTCAGCCGGTTGAGGAAGCGGGCCAGCACCGCCTGATCCACATCCTCGACGCCATCCGCAACGCCGAGCGCATCGCGGGCGAAGGCGCGGAAGTCTTCGTCGGGCAGGGGGCGGCGGGAGGTGCCGATGATGCGCGCGTCGTCCGGCATCTGGCCGGCGAGGTCGCGCTCGAACAGCGCTGGAAGGAGTTTGCGACGGGCGAGATCGCCGGTGGCGCCGAAGACGACGATATCGAAGGGCTCGACAGTGACCACGCGCGCGACCATTCGGCCTTTCTCCCTCATCGGAGGCCTTGCGCCCCCTGCGCCGACCGGCCGACCCGCAGCCGGATCAAGGCCCGGCATGCCGGCGCAACTTCAGTCTAGAGCAGGCGTCGCTCGGATTGCACCGCAATCTGAGGGAACAACACTTTCTCTTCCCACGGCTTTGGAGACAGGCGCGCGACAGGCGGGAGCGCGGCGGCAAGCGGTCCACGAAAAAAGGTACTGCCGCCACAAAAGCAAATCCGCGCGACGGAGGTCGCGCGGATGCAAAATCTTGAAACCGACTGAGGGGACGCTTTCGACGGTCAGCTCGAATGCCCGGCGTTGCGGACCTCAGCGACCTCAGCGTCTCAGCGGGTGGGGCGCGGCTTGGACGGGATCAGGCCTTCGCGCTGGGCGCGCTTACGGGCCAGCTTGCGGGCGCGGCGGATGGCCTCGGCCTCCTCGCGGGCGCGCTTCTCGGACGGCTTCTCGTAGTGGCCACGCAGCTTCATCTCGCGGAAGATCCCCTCGCGCTGCATCTTCTTCTTGAGCGCCTTGAGGGCCTGATCGACATTGTTATCGCGGACGAGAACTTGCACGTGTTTACCTCTTCGAGCTGTTGCGCCGAGCCGGAGCCTTACCTGATCTGAAACGCCGGACCGCAGAAGATGGCGCGTGCGCCTGTCCTCGACCTGTCCGAAGGAAGCGCTCTCTTACCAGAAGAGGTGCAGCTTGTCCACACGCCTTGAAGCGGCGGAAAGGGGAGGCGGCGCCTTGCGCCGGCTCACTTTCCCGCGGGCCGGTTTGGCCTGGCGGGGGGAGCTCCAGGCCTCAGCAGCCAGGGGCCGGCAGGCCGGATTCGCTGCGGGCGGGCGACATGAAGATCGGGCCGCCCCGCTTCTGCGCCTCGCGGCACAGACCGTCCAGCTCGTTGCGGATGCTGGGGTCGGAAAAGCAGGTGGCGGCCTCGCGGATGCCCTGCATGAAGCGCAGCTCGATCTGGATCACCCGCCAGCTGCAATAGCGGCCGGACCGGGCCATGTGCCGGGCGAGGTCGCGCAGCCATTCGGAGAAGCGGTCCTTGATGCGATCGTCGGACAAAGACATCTGCCACCACAAATTCGGGTCATGGCTTCGGCGGTACAAGAAAACCGCCGCGGACAGCAGAGTCATGCGTCAAATGCTGCGACGCGTCATCAGGGCGATTCGTCTCAGTCCCTAGCGGAAGAGCCGGCTCACAAGTCAGCAGCCTTCGCCATCCGGTATGTTGGCGCAGGCTTCGGGGTCGCGCGAAACCCGCACAACATGGCCCATCTTGCGGCCAGCGCGGGCTTCCTCCTTCCCGTAGAGGTGCAGGTGTGTGCCCGGCTCTGCGAGCAAAGCGTGCCAGTCATGCACGTCTGCGCCGATGAGGTTGGTCATCTGCGCCCGGCCGAGACGGGAGACCTCGCCGAGCGGCCAGCCGGCGATGGCCCGCACATGCTGCTCGAACTGGGAGGTGACGGCGCCGTCCTGGGTCCAGTGCCCGCTATTGTGCACGCGCGGGGCGATCTCGTTGACGATCACCCGCTCGTTCGAGCCCTGGCAGACCACGAACAGCTCAACCGCGAACACGCCCTCATATTCGAGCGCATCGCCGATGTCCCGCGCGATGGCGCGTGCCTTCCGGGCCGCATCGGCGGTGAGGGTCGCGGGGACCGTGGAGGTGTGCAGGATGTGCTCGCGATGGACGTTCTCGGTCACGTCATAGGCGCAGAAGGCGCCGTCGCCGCGTCGCGCGGCCACCACGGACACCTCGCGCACGAAGCTCACGAAGCCTTCGAGGATGGCGCTCTGGCGCCCGAGGGCGTGCCACGCGGCGGTGAGGTCCTCGCCGGGGCGGATCATCACCTGCCCCTTGCCGTCATAGCCGAAGCGGCGGGTCTTCAGCACTGCGGGCAGGCCGAGCTGCGCGACCGCGGCTTCGAGATCGGCGAGGCTGTCCACCGGGGCGAAAGGCGCGGTCTCGATGCCGAGGTCGCGCACGAAGCTCTTCTCGGCGAGCCGGTCCTGGGTGATGGCGAGCGCCTTGGCGCCGGGCCGCAGTGGCACCCGCGCGGCGAGGAACTCGGCGGTGGCCAGCGGCACGTTCTCGAACTCGTAGGTCACCACGTCGACGCCGGCGGCGAACGTCTCCAGCGCGTCGAAATCGTCATAGGCGGCGCAGACATGCGCGGCGCTCACATGGAAGGCGGGGCTGTCCTTGTCGGGGCAGAGCACATGCGCCTTGAGGCCGAGTTCCGCGGCCGCAAGCGCGATCATGCGGCCGAGCTGGCCGCCGCCGAGGATGCCGATGACGCTGCCGGGACGAAGCATGGTCAGACGGGCCGTTCCGCCACCGCATCGGTGCGCGCGGCGCGCCAGGCGTCGAGCCGTTCGGCGAGGGCGGGATCGGAGATGGCCAGCACGGCAGCCGCTAGCAGGGCGGCGTTGGTGGCACCTGCGACGCCGATGGCCAGCGTGCCCACCGGGATTCCCGCCGGCATCTGCACGATGGAATAGAGGCTGTCGAGGCCGGAGAGTGCCTTGGATTGCACCGGCACGCCGAACACCGGCAGGGGCGTCAGCGCCGCCACCATGCCCGGCAGATGGGCCGCGCCGCCGGCCCCGGCGATGATGACCTTGAAGCCGTCCGCCTTCGCGCTTTTGGCGAAGGCATACATGCGATCCGGCGTGCGATGGGCGGAGACGATGCGGCAGTCGTGCGCGATCCCGAGCGCATCCAGCGTCTCGGCCGCATGGCGCATGGTCTCCCAGTCGGACTGGCTGCCCATGATGACGGCAACGTCAGCCGTGCTCATCCCTCGTACCTTCGCGAAAACGGAAAGCGCGGGCTTTATAGGATTGGCAGGGGCGCGGCAAGGGGGAGGGGGTGGAAACCCTCACCGCCACCGGCGGTGGAGCCAGAGCCATTGCTCGGGATATTCGCGCACCCAGCCCTCGATCACCGAGGTGACCGCCTGCATGGCGCCCACCACCTCGATCTTGCCCTCGCCGTCGCGGGGGAGGGGGATTTCCTCGGTGATCTCCACCCGGAAGCGGGCGCCGGGCAGGCGGATGACGCGCATGCCGTGCACCGGGCAATCGAACTGGCGGGCGAGGCGGGCGAGCGTCGGGTTGGTGGCGCAGGGGCGGCCGAAGAACATCACCTCGGGCCCGCCGGTCCAGTATTGGTCGATGAGCATGCCCAGATGCTGCCCCTCGGCGAGCATCCGCGCCATCTGGCGTCCCGCATCGCGGCCGGCGCGCACGAGGCCGGGCATGGTGCCGGAGCGCATCTCCTCGATGAGTTCGGCGGCGCGCTTGTTGTTGGGCGCGCGATAGAGAACGCCGCCGGGCACGTCGAACTTGGCGCCGGCGATGGCGCACAATTCCCAATTGCCGGTATGGGCGGTGAAGAACAGCGCCGGGCGGCCGTCGTCGCGCAGGCGCTGGAAGATCTCCGCGCCCTTCACCTCGATCCGGCCTGCGTTCGGATGCGCGGGATCATAGTCCCACAGGCGATCCTGCTGGGCGAACTCGGCGGCGAGGCGCCCCATATTGGCCCAGATGCCGCGGACGAGGGTGTTGATCTCCGCCGGGCTCTTCTCCGGGTAGGCGGCGGCGAGATTGCGCCGCGCCACCTTGCTGACCGCGAAGAAGGGCCCGAGCAGCTTGGCCCAGAAGGCCATGCCGCCGGCCGAGAGCCACAGCGGCCACAGGCGCAGCCACCACACGGAGAAGCGCACATAGCCCGCGACCAGCACCTCGACGGCGGGCGCGAGCGCCAGCTTCAGCCGGTGGATGGCCTTGCGGACGGGGAGGGGGAGCCGGGCCACGATTGTGTGCGCCGCCCCCGCCTCAGAACTTCACCACGATCTTGCCGAACACCTTGCGGCTTTCCAGCCGCTCCAGGCCCTCGTTGAAGTTCTCGAGGGGCACCACGGTGTCGATGACGGGCTTGACGCCACGGCCCATCTTCTCGAGCCCGTCGGCCACGTTGCGGATGGTGGCGCCGAACGAGCCGAAGATCTTGTACTGGCGCTGGAACAGCTGCATCAGGTTCATCTGCACCGAGACGCCCGAGGTGGAGCCGCAGGTGACGAGGCGCGCGCCGGGCTTCATGGAGAGCAGCGAGGCGTTCCAAGTGTCGGCGCCCACATGCTCGAACACCACGTCCACGCCCACCTTCTTGGTGATCTTGCGGACCTCGTGCTCGAAACGGTCCTTGCGATAGTTGATGACGTGGTCGGCGCCCAGCGCCTTCGCCTTGTCCATCTTCTCGTCATCGCCCACGGTGGTGATGACGGTGGCGCCCACATCCTTGGCGAGGCGGATGGCGGCGGAGCCGATGCCCGAGCCGCCGGCATGGACGAGCACGGTCTCGCCCTTTTCCAGCTTCGCATTGTCGAACAGCATGTGCTCGACGGTGGAGAAGGTGATGCCGGCGCAGGCCGCTTCCTCGAAGGAGACGCCATCGGGGGCGGGGATCACCAGCCGCTCGGGCATGTTCAGCACGTCGCGGGCGAAGCCGTCGATGTGAAAGCCGAGCACGCCGCCCACGTTCTGGCAGAGATTGTCGCGGCTCTTCAGGCAGTTGGCGCAGTGGCCGCAGGTCATGGCGCCATACATGGCGACCGTCTGGCCGACCTTGAGCCCGCGCACGTCGGCGCCCAGCGCCACGATCTCGCCGGCAGCCTCGGCGCCGACCACGAGCGGCATCTTGCGCTTGGCGAAGGCCATGCCGCGCCAGCCCCAAACGTCGATATGGTTGAGCGCCAGCGCCTTCACCCGGATCTGCACCTCTCCGGCGCCCGGGGCTTCCGCCTCGGGGAGATCGACGAGTTCGAGCTTGCGGTCGGAGACGAGCTGGAGGCCACGCATTGTTGTTCTCTGAATATGATGTCAGCGGTGGGCGGCGAGCGAGGCGGAGAGCCCGCCATCCACCGGCAGAACGGCGCCGGTCATATAGCCCGCGCCGGGGGAGAAGAGGAAGGCCACCACCTGCGCCACGTCGTCGGGCGTGGCGAAGCGGCCGGCGGGGATCTGCGCCTCCATCTTCGCCCGATAGTCCGCGAACTTCTCCAGCATGGCGGTATCGATGAAGCCGGGGGCGACATAGTTCACCGTCACGCCGCGCCGGGCGGTCTCGATGGCGAGGCCGCGCACATGGGCGAGCAGAGCGGCCTTGGAGGCGGCGTAGGCGGCATTGCCCTGGTTCGCCTGCAGCGCCGCCACCGAGCCGATGGCGACGATGCGGCCGGCCCGGGCGCGGGTCATCGGCCGCACCAGCGCGCGGGTGAGACGGACGAAGGCGAAGTGGTTCACCTGCATCACCGCCTCGGCCTTGTCCTGGTCGATCATGGCGGCGAGCGTGTCGTAGGAGGCGCCGGCATTGTGGCAGAAGCCGAAGAATGTCTCCCCGGCTTCCAGCTCCTCGGCAAATGCCTCCACCGCCGCGCGGTCGGCGAGGTCGAGGGGCCGGGCGGAGACGACGGCGTCCGGCGCCGTGGCGCGGATGTCGGCGATCAGCGCCTCCGCCTCGGCAACGGCCGAGCGGTAGGTGAAGACGACGGGATAGCTGGCCCCAGCGAGACGCCGCACGATGGCAGCGCCAAGCCCGCGGCCGCCGCCGGTGACGAGGATGGGGGCGGTCATCGGCTGAGGCCAGTCCCGGTGCGCGATCCGCTCACGCCGGCTCTGCCGCCAGCACGAGGCAGACGTTCTGGCCGCCGAAGCCGAACGAGTTGGAGATCACCCGCCGCACCTGGGCGTCGCGGGCGACGTTCGGCACCACGTCCAGCGGAATGGCCGGATCGGGGATGTTGTAGTTGATGGTCGGCGGGATGCGGCCATTCTGGATGGTCAGCAGCGACACCGCCGCCTCGATGGCGCCGGCCGCCGTCAGCGTGTGGCCGATCATGGACTTGTTGGAGGAGATCGGCGTCTGCGCCAGCTTCTCCTCGCTGAACACGCCCTTGAGGCCCACATATTCCATGCGGTCGTTCTCGGGCGTCGAGGTGCCGTGGGCGTTGATGTAGTCCACGTCGTCCGGCGTCACGCCGGCATCGGCGAGGGCATTCTTCATGCAGCCGACGATGGGGCGGCCGTCGGGGCTGGAGCGGGTGCGGTGGAAGTTGTCCGCCATCTCGCCGCAGCCTTCCAGCACGCCGAGGATCTTCGCGCCGCGGGCGACCGCATGGGCGTAGCTCTCCAGCACCAACGCGGCGGCGCCTTCGGCCATGACGAAGCCGTCACGGTTCTTGGCGAAGGGGCGGGCGGCCTCCTCCGGCTTGTCGTTGGCCGTGGTGAGGGCGGAGAGCAGCGAGAAGCGGATCAGCGCCTCGGGATGCACCGAGCCGTCCGTGCCCAGCGACAGCGCCACCTCGGTCTCACCGCGACGGATGGCCTCGACGCCGAGCTGGATGGCGGTCGCGCCGGAGGCGCAGGCGGTGGACAGGGAAATGGGCTGGCCCTGGGTGCCGAACTTGTCGGCCAGGCGATCCGCCACCGAGCCGAACAGGAAGCGCTCGTGCCACGGCCGGAACTTGCCGGAGGCGGCGGCGCCGAGGAGGTCGTGATAGACGATGGGGTAATGACCCACCGCCTCGGCGAGCTGCTGGCGCTCGGGCCATTCCAGCTCCACGGGCGGAACGGCGGCGAACAGCGGGCCGGGGAACTCGCCGGGGGTGCCGATGCCGGATTCGGCGATGGCTTCCTCGGCGGCGAGGGTCGCCAGCTTCTCGGAGAGGTTGGGGGCAGCCACGCGGCCGTCGAACAGGAAGTCCACCGTGCCGGCGATGGTGGTGCGCATGCCCTCGATGGGGAAGCGCGTGATGGTGTGGATGCCGGATTCACCCGCGGTGAGGCGGCGCCAATTGTCTTCCTTGCCCTGGCCGAGGGAGGTGACGACGCCGATACCCGTCACCACCACGATGGGGCGGCCGAACTTGTCGAGATGCGCCTGCGTCATGATCGCGGCTCCTGTCGTTGAAGCGCGCCCGCCCCGGCGCTGCTCGAAGGGCGCGCCGGGACCCGCGCTGTGGGAGGGCCCGGCACTCGCGCCGGAAAATACGCCGAAGCCGGCGCAAAGGACAATCGTCCTGCCGCCTTGTCCGCACGCCTAGAGGGGCGCCAAAGGGCGCACCAGAAGGGAGGTGTGGCCTCAGGCCTTCTCCACCAGTCCGGCGCCTTCGCCCCGCCAGTGGCCCACCTGGGTCACGATCGCGCGGGAGATGCCGTCCGCCGCCTTTTCAAGCGGGTCGCCAGCGAGCGGCGGGAACAGGGTGCCCTTGGACACCGCCAGCGCCGCGAGGGCGAGGGCGGCGATGAACTGGGCCTCGAAGCCATGGCCGATGCGGTTGGCGACGGCGCGCACGGGCAGGCCGCTCGCGGTCAGCGCCTCGGCTTCGGCCTGGGTCGCATCGCGGGCGCCGGTGACGCCGGAGATGACGGCGGTGCCCGGCGCGGTGCCGGCCTTGTCGAGAAGCGCCTTCACCTTGGCGGGCACGGCCCCGGCCACGGCGCGCTTGGCGCGCTCCGACCAGACGCCCGACAGCTTGGCGATGGGCGTCGCGCCGCGGGCCTTGGCATGCTCAGGCGATTCCAGCACCAGGAACGCGCCCATGGAGCCGGAGGCGATGCCGGGAGCGGTGAAGGCCGGGCTGAACGCGCCCTTCATGCAGAAGGCGTCGAGATCGTTGAGGAGCAGCGTGTCCTCGCGCTCGGCATTGTAGGCGCCGCCCACGAGTCCGATCTCGCTCTGACCCGCCGCGATGCGCGCATAGGCGATGCGCGCGGCGTCAACGCCCGAGCTTTCCTCGCCCATGAAGGTGCGCGAGGAGCCGGTGACGCCGTGGACGATGGAGATGTTGCCGGCGAGCAGATTCGAGAGCTGGGCCAGCGAGAGGGTCGGCCGCAGGTCCGACAGCAGGCGCTCGTTCAGGAGCCGGCCGGCATCGTTGGAGGCGGAAAGATCGTTCAGGATCGCCGCATCCACCTGGAAGTCGCGCTCGCCGCCGCCGGCCGCGACCACCATGTCGGTGTTCGACAGGATCTCGGCGTTCTTGGCGATGCCCGCGGCGTCCAGCGCAAGGCCGGCCGCATAGGTGCCGATGCGCTGCCAGGGCTCCATCTGCCGCTGGTCGCCCTTCTTCGGGATCTGGCTGTCGAAATTCACCTTCACCAGCGGATGAACCACATAGGGAGCGAAGGTGGTGTTGTCCGTCACCGGGGGCGAGCCGGCGGTGAGCGCCTGCCAGTGGGCATCGAGCCCCTCCCCAAGGGAGGAGACGAGGCCGATGCCGGTAATCCAGACGTCGCGCTGGTTCCGGCTCCGGCCTTCAGTCACGTCAGGCATCGGCAAAATCCGCAAGGGGGAAGGAGACGTACTCGGCAACCTTCATCACCACCGGCTTCATCTTGCCTTCGGGCCAGGGCAGCACGCGGAAGGTGAGTTCGGCGCTGCAGATGGGCTTGCCCTCGAGGGTGGCGTTCGTCTTGGCGACGACGAAGCCCGAACCCTCGTGCAGGATTTCCGAGTAGAGATCGAGATTCTGCCCGGGCAGCACGAAGGTGCGCAGCTTCGCTTCCTTCACGGTGGCGAGGAAGGGCATCTTCTCGAAGCGGTTGCGCGCCAGGACCAGCCAGCCGGTGGTCTGGGCCATGGCCTCGATGAGCAGCACGCCGGGCATGATGGGATAGCCGGGGAAGTGCCCCTCGAAGATGGAGCTTTCCTCGGGCACCATACCCTGGCAGTGGATCTTCTGGAGCGACGGGTCGATGGCGACGACCCGGTCGATCATCTTGAAGACTTCAGGACGCATCTATCGGCCTCAGGCCGCCTTCGCAGCGACCAACTCGTCGATGCGGGCGCAGAGGTTCTTGAGCACGAAATACTGCTCGGTCGTGGCCTTGCCGTCGTTCACTTCCTGCGTCCACTGCTCCAGCGGAAGCTTGATGCCGAACGCCTTGTCGATGGCGAACGCGATGTCGAGGAAGTCGAGGCTGTCGATGCCCAGATCGTCGATGGCGTGGCTGTCCGGCGTGATGGTGTCGCGCGGAATGTCGCAGGTTTCCGCGATGATGTTGGCCACCGTGTCGAACGTCGAAGACATGGACTGACGCCTCTCGTATGCTCGGCCCTTGCGGTCGCGGCCCGCCCGCGTGGCGCGCAGGCATGGTGCAAGGCACCGACCGGGGCCGAGGGATGGCCGCATGGCCCCTTCGGAATGAGTTGTCGGCCCCTATAGCGAAGGCTGCAAGAGGTTTCAATGGCCGACGCCGAACGGTCCGCGCGAGAGGCTTCTCCCGCGGCGGCGCCGTGCGTTGCCGCTGCTTCGCACGCCAGCCGCCCGGAGGCAAGGGGGCATGCGTCGGGGCATGGCTCCCGCCGCGCTCAAGCAGAGGCGGGAGAGCCGGCCCGGAACAGGCGTTTGACGCCCCGGCGGCGTGCGGTCGCCGGTGAGCTGGGGCCGGCACAAGCGGCCATCAGTCGGGCCATTCCGTTGGGGAATGGCCCGACGATTCGGCCTCTGCTGGCGTGGGCCTCCCTCAGATCGCGCCGGAGAAGGTATTGCACTGCTGCATGGAGCCGGTCTTCAGCCCGCGGGTGAACCAGTTCACCCGCTGCTGCGACGTGCCATGGGTAAAGCTGTCCGGCACCGCGAAGCCCTGGGAGCGCTTCTGCAGCGTGTCGTCGCCGATGGCGCTGGCGGCGTTGAGGGCCTGCTCCACGTCGCCTGGCTCCAGAATGCGGAAGCGGGCATTGGCGTGGTAGGCCCATACGCCGGCGAGGCAGTCGGCCATCAGCTCGACACGGACGGAGAGGTTGTTCGCCTCGGCCCGGGACGAGGCGCGGGCCTGGGCCTGCTGCACCTTGGGCAGGATGCCGATGAGGTTTTCCACATGGTGGCCGACCTCGTGGGCGATCACATAGGCCTGCGCGAAATCGCCGCCCGCCTTGAAGCGGTTCTTCATCTCCTGGAAGAAGGTGAGGTCGAGATAGACCTTCTGGTCCAGCGGGCAATAGAACGGCCCCATGGCCGACTGGGCGCCGCCGCAGGCCGAGCGCGTGGAGCCGGAGAACAGCACCAGCTTCGGATCCTGGTAGGTCTTGCCGTCGGCGCGGAACAGCTCGGTCCACACATCCTCGGTCTGGGCGAGGACCGCCGCCGCGAAGCGCCCGAGCTGGTCGTTGGGCGGTGCCGTCGGCCGGCCGCGCTGGGGCGCGGGGGCGGCCTGCTGGGTCGAGCCGCCGCCGCCGTTGATGGCCTCCAGCCCGCCGATCAGCACCGCCGGATTGATGCCCAGCGCCCAGCCGATCAGGCCGACAATGATGATGGTGCCGATGCCGAGGCCGCCACGGCCGCCGGGCATCTGGAACCCGCCGCCCCCGCCGCCATCGCCGCGCCGGTCCTCCACGTTGTCGCTGGAGCGGAAATCCTCCCACCGCATGCTCTTCTCCCGCAGACGCCAATGCCGGCAGCTTGCACCCTTGAACTTGAACATGGGCTGACACGGCACAAGGAGCAATCCCCGGCTCCCGTGCCGGTTCCATGCTATCAACGACGGCGTGGCCGAATCGCTCGGCCCGCCTGTCGCCGGGGCCGCATCGGGCGAACGCCGGACCGATGCCGCCGCGCCGAGAGCCGAACCCCAGCCGCACCTCGATCGAGCCGCAGCCCGCTGCGCGCCCGCGCGGCCGGCCGCCCAAGGTCAAGGTGCCCAAGGTCGCAGTGCCCGTCGCGGATGCGTGGATCGGTCTCGATTTCACGCGGGAGCGCGGCCTTTACGCCCAGGGGCATGCGCCCATCGCCGGTGCGGACGAGGTGGGGCGCGGGCCGCTGGCCGGGCCGGTGGTCGCGGCCGCCGTCGTGCTCGATCCGGAACGGGTGCCGCAGGGCCTCGATGATTCCAAGCGGCTGACGCGCGCCAGGCGCGAGGCGCTTTATCTCGAAATCTGCGCCACGGCCGAGGTGGCGGTGGCCATGGCGCCGCCCGAGCGCATCGACCGCGACAATATCCGGCAGGCGACCCTCTGGGCGTTGGCCCAGGCGGTGCGCGGATTGCCGTGCCGCCCGGCCTTCCTGCTGGTGGATGGCAACGACCCGCCCAAGGTGCCCTGCGCGGTCGAGGCGGTCATCGGCGGCGACCGGCTGATCGCCTCCATCGCCGCTGCGTCCATCGTCGCCAAGGTGGTGCGCGACCGGCTGATGGCTTCTCTCGGCGCGGCCTTTCCCGCCTATGGTTTCGAGCGGCACATGGGCTATGCGACGGCGGAGCACAGCACCGCGCTCGTCACCCACGGCCCCTGCCTGCACCACCGCCGCTCCTTCGCGCCGGTGCGCGAGCAGCAGCTCGGCCTGTTCGGCGGTGGGCCGGTCTCGGACGCCGCGGAATAGCTCTCAACGAGAGATTGGAAGCAGTCGAGAAGCTGGCGCAAGCCGGCGCCGCGCCACGCGTTTGAGCGGTCCGCTCGAATTGGCCCAATCCAAATCTGGCGCAAGATTGATGCGTGCCGATTGATCCGCCGCCGCCGGCTCCTGCACACCCGTGCGGGAAGCGCGGCCGTGGCCGGCGATGCACATGTGCCGGTGCCGCTCTTCCCCGTTCCGCCGGCGTGTCATGCGCGGCGGTTCCCTCTTGGTGGAGAAGGCGATGGTCAGTGAAAAGCTGGAAGCAAAGCTGAACGAGCTGTTGAACGGCGAGATGGAGGCCCATCACGTCTACACCCAGGCCGCCGCCTGGGCGTCCGCCCACAAGTTCGAGGGCGTGACCAAGTTCCTTCTCGGCCATGCCAAGGAGGAGATGGGGCACATGCTGAAGTTCTTCGAGTTCCTCGACGATCTCGGCGCCCAAATCGCGCTGCATGGCCACCAGCGGCCGGTGATCTCCGCGGGCAACGTCCGCGAGCTGTTCCTGCGCATTCAGGAAGAGGAGCGCAAGGTGACGGCCCACATCGTCGAGGCCATCACCCTCGCCCGCGCCGAGAACAGCTTCGAGACCGATTCCTTCCTCGAGTGGTTCTCCCGCGAGCAGCACGAGGAAGAGAAGCTCTGCCGGAAAATCCTCGACCGGATCGACCTGATCGGGGAGGGACCCCACACCGCCTATTTCATCGACAAGGAACTGGGCAGCCTCGCCGCCTGAGCCAAGGCCTGAGGCGGGGGCTATGAGGCGGGGGCCGGGGCCGGGGTCGTCCGGCCGTGGCCCTGGCTTCAGTGGTAGCCTTCGCCTTCCCGCACTTTGCCGCGGAAGATCCAGTAGACGAAGACGATGTAGCCCAGCACCACCGGCAGCAGGAAGATGACGCCGAACAGCATCAGGATCTGGCTGGGCGGGGCCGCCGCCGTCTGCCACACGGTCAGGCTAGGCGGGACCAGATAGGGGAAGGTGGAGATCGCGAGGCCGAGGAAGCCGAGCACGAACAGCCCGATGGTGCCGAAGAAGGGCAGCATCTCCCGCCCCGTCTTCAGCCAGTGCCAGACCAGATAGGTGAGCACGGCGGTGATGATGGGCACCGGCGCCAGGAAGAAGATGTTGGGCCGGGAGAACCAGCGCGTGGCGATGCGATCGAACGCCAGCGGCGTCCACAGGCTCACCAGCCCCATCAGCACGACGACGGCGAGAAGCAGCGGTATGGCGTGGCTGCGCGCCCGGTCTGCAATGACGCCCTCGGTCTTCACCAGCAGCCAGGTGGCGCCGAGCAGGGCATAGCCCACCACGACGCCGACGCCGCACAGCAGGGCGAAGGGGGTCGCCCAGTCGAGCGGGCCGCCGGCGAAGGCGCCGTCCTTCACCGTGATGCCCTGCACCAGCCCGCCCAGGATGATGCCCTGGAAGAAGGCCGCCACCAGCGAGCCGGCGGAGAAGGCGAAGTTCCAGAGCCGCCGGCTGGACGCCGCGACCCATCTGAATTCGAAGGCGACGCCGCGGAACACCAGGGCCAGCAGCATGATGATGACCGGGAGATAGAGCGCCGGCATCACCACGGCATAGGCCTTGGGGAAGGCCACCCACAGGCCGCCGCCGCCGAGGATGAGCCAGGTCTCGTTGCCGTCCCAGAAGGGGGCGACGGTGTTCATCATGACATCGCGTTCCTTCTCCTCCTTGGCGAAGGGGAAGAGGATGCCGATGCCGAGGTCGAAGCCGTCGAGCACCACATACATGATGACCGCGACGCCGATGATGAGGCCCCAGATGACGGGGAGATACCATTCCATGGTCATGTCCTCCTGCGCGTCGGCGGGTCAGGTTCCGGGGGTCATCTGGCCTTCGCCATGGGCGGCGGCGATGGGGCGGGTGGGAAGTTCGCGGGCGGGTGGCTGGATCAGGGTCTGGTCGGGACCCCGCACGATCAGCCGGTTCATGAAGTGGATTCCGGTGGCGAAGATCACCGCGTAGATGATGACGAACAGCGTCAGCGACAGCCCCACCGTCCAGCCGGCAAGGGGCGACATGGCATCCTCGGTTCGCAGCAGCCCCTCCACCACCCAGGGCTGGCGGCCCTGCTCGGTGACGATCCAGCCGGAGAGGATGGCGATGAAGCCCAGCGGCCACGCCCAGGAGGTGACGACAAGGTACCAGCGCGTCGTGGTCTCACGGCCCTTGAAGATCAGCCAGGCGCCGATCCAGCCCAGAAGGATCATGACGACGCCCACGCCCACCATGGCACGGAAGCCGAAGAAGGGGCCGAACACCGGCGGGCGATCCTGCGGCGGGAAGTCCTTGAGGCCCGGAAAGAGGCCGTCGAGGCTGTGGGTGATCATCAGCGAGGCGCCGTGCGGGATCGAGATCTCGAACAGGTTCTTCTCGGCCTTCTCGTCCGGCCAGGCGAACAGCACCAGCGGCGCGGGCTTGGTGCTGTCCCAGTGCGCCTCCACGGCGGCGATCTTGGCCGGCTGGTAGTGCGCGGTATTGAGGCCGTGGCTGTCGCCGACAAAGGCCTGGATGGGACCGACGATGGCGAGCATGCCGATGCCCATCACCATCATCACCTTGGATTCGTCCTTGAACTTGCCGGCGAGCAGATAGCGCGCGCCCACCGAGAGCACCACCAGCGAGGTGGTGAGGTAGGCGGCGAGCAGCATGTGCGGCAGGCGCCAGTGGAAGCTCGGGTTGAAGATGATCTCGAGCCAGTCGAGCGGATAGCCGACGCCGTTGCGGATCTCGTAGCCGGCCGGCGTCTGCATCCAGCTGTTGGCGGCGAGGATCCAGAAGGCCGACATGAAGGTGCCGAACGCCACCACGCAGCAGGACAGAACGTGCAGCCACGGCGGCACCCGGTTCCAGCCGAACAACATGATGCCGAGGAAGGTCGCCTCCAGGAAGAAGGCGGTGAGCACCTCGAAGCCGATGAGCGGCGCGATCACCGAGCCGACGAACTCGGCATAGCGGCTCCAGTTGGTGCCGAACTGGTAGGACAGGACGATGCCGGACACCACGCCCATGGCGAAGGAGACGGCGAAGATCTTGGTCCAGAAGCGCGCGAGGCGATGGAACACATCCTTGCCGGTCTTCAGCCAGATCAGCTCCAGAGTCGCGATGAAGGCGGACAGGCCGATGGTGAAGGCGGGAAATATGACGTGGAAGGAGACCGTGAAGGCAAACTGCATCCGCGCGAGGGTGACGGGATCGAAATCCATGGCGTCCGCTCCTGGCAATCCCGGCAGGGCTGCGCGCCATCCCGCCGCGGATGGGTGCGATGCAACCTGCAGGATGCAGGTCGGACCATAGACGGGGGGACCGGCGGCGTCGATACGCAGGCGCGTGAAACGCCCCTCCGGTCCGCTGCCCGGATGCCGCACCCTGCGCGTAACGCTAGCTGCGGCGGCGCAGGACGCAGAGGAGTGCGGCAATGAGCGCCATGATGGCGACGAGGACGATGCCCCATTCCACCGCGTTCACCAGCGCGGGACCCGACACATCCCTCATCCGGTCGGTCATCCCTCCGGCCTGCTTGAGGCCCAGCGACAGGGTGGACGTCGCGCCCGCGACGCCGAGGCTGGTGCCCAGCACGCGCATGAGGTTCAGCAGGGATCCGGCCTGCGTCGCCAGCTCCGGGGGCGCGGCCTTGAGTGTGTCGTGGTTGTTGGGGGCGATGAACAGGCCGAGGCCGGCGCCGAACAGCAGGAAGGCGACGAAGCTCATCAGCCGGCTTGCTGCGGGATCGCCGACGCCGAGGCCGAGCACCAGAAGGCCGAGGAGGCACACGCCCATGCCGCTGGCACCCAGAATGCGGATGCCGAGGCGATCGGCGAGGGCGCCGCTGAACGGCGCCACCAGCCCGAGAATCACCGGAATGATGGCAAGGCGCAGGCCCGCCGCCCACGCCTGCTCGCCATAGCCGTGCTCCAGCAGGAACGACATGAGAAAGAACATGGCGTAGAGCATGGCGTAGCCGAGCACCACGGCGCCGGCCCCCAGCGCGAAGCCGGGATTGGCGAACAGCTTCAGGTCCACCAGCGGAAACGCCGCGCGCCGCTCCTGCCGCACAAGCAGCCAGATGAGCCCGGCCGAGAGGATGACGCTGCCGATCGTCTCGGGGGAGGTGAGGCCCCAACCAGCGGCGTGGTTCAGCGCGCGCACCAGGATGACCAGAGCCGGTGCGAGCAGCAGGGCGCCCAGCCAGTCGAACCGTGCCTCGGGTCGCGCGCCGCGCGTGCGGGGCAGGGCGATCCAGCCGGCGATGGCGGCGAGAATGCCGAACGGCACCGTCAGCCAGAAGATCCACGGCCAGCCCAGCGCACCGAGCACGATGCCGCCCACCGCCGGCCCCGCGCTCATGCCGATGGCCTGCGCCGCGGCGAACACGCCCAGCGCTCGCCCGCGCTTTTCTTCCGGCACGGCGGCGATGAGGATGGCGATGCTGTTGGCGCCGAGCAGCGCACCGCCGATCCCCTGCACCACCCGCGCCGCCACCAGCGACGGCAGGTCCGGCGCCAGCGCGCACAAGGCACTCGCTGCGACGAAGACGAGATAGCCGAGGAGATAGAGCGTCTTGCGGCCATACATCTGGCACAGGCGCCCGAAGATCGGCAGGAAGGACGCGAAGGCGACGAGATAGCCGAGCGACACCCAGCTCACCGCATGCAGCCCGGCATCGAACGTGGTGGCGAGCGTCGGGAGGGCGAGCTGGACGATGGTCGCGTCGAGCTGGCCGACGAAGGCGCCGATGCAGACGAGGCTGACGACGATCCAGGAATGCCACGGCAGGGCCTCAAGCGCCGCGAGCGGGGCCGGTTCGTGCGTGAGGCGGGCGAGGCGCGCCCTCAATGGGCTGCGCGCGGACCCGTCCGCTGCGGCGCTGCCTGGAAGTCCCTGCTCCATCGTTCCATCGTCGCTGTGTACGGCCGTGTTCTAGTCGATGGCGGCTGGTCTTGTCATGCGGGCACGGTGCTGCCGCGCAAGGCTGGAGATCGGCCGGGCGATCTTCTATCACCGCCTTGGTCGGCCGCTGCGGCGGCGGGACGCAAGCGAGGACGGACGATGGCGCAAAGGCTCGATCTGACGGGGCAGGTGGCGGTGGTGACGGGCGCGGCAAGCGGCATCGGCCTTGCTGCCGCGACCGCCATGGCGGAGGTCGGCGCCCGCGTGATCCTCGCCGATCGCGACGGGGCGGCCGCCGCGCGCGCCGCCGCCGGCATCCCCGGCGCCGAGGCGCTCGCCCTCGACGTCACCGACGAAGAGGCGGTCTCCGCCGCGTTCGGGCAGGTGGTGGCCGGCCATGGCGGCCTCGACATCCTCGTGAACAATGCCGGCCTCTCCATCCGCAAGGGGCTGACGGAGCTGGACCTCGCCGACTGGGAGAAGGTGTTCGCCGTGAACGTCACCGGCGGCTTCCTCTGCGCGCGCGCTGCGGTGCCGTCCATGACGGCGCGGGGCGGCGGTGCCATCGTGAACGTCTCGTCCATCATGGGGCTGAGCGGTGGCGGGCCCTATCCCAACCCGGCCTATCAGGCGAGCAAGGGGGCGGTGGTGAATTTCACCCGCGCGCTGGCCATCGAGTTGGCGCCGGTGAAGATCCGCGTCAATGCGGTTGCGCCCACCTGGGTGCGCACGCCCTTCATCGATCCGCTGATGCGCGATCCGGACAGGCTCGCCGCCATCGAGAAGCTGATGCCGCTCGGCCGCATCGCCGAGCCGGAGGAGGTGGCGGACGCCATCCTGTTCCTCGCGAGCCCCATGGCGGCGATGGTGACCGGCCATGTGCTGGCGGTGGACGGCGGCTTCCTCGCCCAGTGAGACGCCCGGCGCAATGGACGGGAAGGCGGTCCGCCCCCGGCCTCTACGCTGCGGCGGCCTGAGCCAGCGGTCCCGTTCCCTCCATTGTGCCGTCCGCGCGCACGAAAAGCGCCGCGAGGCCGAGGCGGCGGGCGAGGGCCGGTCCCTCGCTGGCCCCGCGCACCAGCAGAGCGGTCGCCCAGGCGTCCGCCGCCATGCAGGTCTCGCCGAGCACGGTGACGGCGCACAGGTCGTTTTCCAGCGGCGCACCCCGCGCCGGGTCCATGGTGTGGGAGAGGACGCGACCGGCCACTTCCACCCGATGGCGATAATTTCCCGAGGTGGCGACGGCGGCGCCGGAGAGTTCCAGCACGCCGAGAATGTCCCGCTCGCCGGCGGATGGCCGCTCATGCGCCACCGTCCACGGCCGGCCGTCCGGCTTCAGGCCTTCGGCGCGCATCTCGCCGTCGATGCCCACCAGCCAGGAGGAGAGGCCGGCCCCGCGCATCTCGCGGGCCAGCTCATCCACGCCGAAGCCCTTGGCGATGCCGGCCAGATCGAGCCGGAGCGGCGCCAGCCGGCGGGCGCGGCAGCCGGCCGGATCGAGCTGCAAGGTCTTGGGCGGCTCGAACGAGGGCCGGCCGGCAAGCCCCGCGATGCGTCCGCCATCGGGTCCCGGCGACGCGCCGAAGCCCCATGCCCTCACCAGATCGCCCACCCCGATGTCGAACGCCCCGCCCGAGAGGCGGCCGATCTCGAGCGCGGTCGAGAGGACGTGCATCAGCTCGCGGGGGATGGGCATCCACGCCCCGATGGGCGCGGCGTTCAGCCGTTCCAGATCGGAATCGGGCCGGAAGGTCGACATCTGCTGTTCCACCTTCTCCACCGCGGCCTGGAGGCGGCGGGTGAGCGCCGCTTCCTCCACATCGTCGGCGGCAAAGAAGGTGGCGGACCAGCGGGCGCCCATGGCCGGTCCGCTCAGGGCGTGGCGCCGGAGCGCCGTCGCATCCCGACCCGCATCAATAGACATCTTCGACATAGCGTCCGCTCGATTTGAGGGTGGGAAGGTCGAGGCCCAGCGGGCGCACCACCGGCTCCAGCGCGCGGGTCACGGCCTCGGCCATGTCCCGGCCGCCGCAGACGAGGATCTGCGCGCCCTGCTTCACCAGTTCCCGCAGGCGCGGGGCATCGGCGGCAATGCGGTCCTGCACATAGGCGCTCTCGTCCGCATCCCGCGAGAAGGCAGTGCGCAGCGTGGTCAGCCGCCGCTCGGCGAGGTGCTGGGCCAGCTCGTGCTCATAGAGGAAGTCGGAGGCCGCGCTCCGCCCGCCCCAATAGAGATGCACCGGCCGGCCCGCCGCATTGGCCCGCACGAAGCCGGCCAGCGGCCCGATGCCGGCCCCCGCGCCGATGAGGATGAGCGGGCCGCGTCCCTTGGCCGGACGGAAGGTGGGATTCTCGCGGATGAAGGCATCGATGCCCTCGCCGGGCCGCAGCCCGTGCAGGAAGGTGGAGCACAGGCCGCCTTCGCGCAGCCGCACGCAGATTTCCAGCACGTCGTCGCGGGTGGAGGAGGCCAGCGAATAAAAGCGCGGCATGGCATCCCCGGGCCTCCCTTGTCCCGGCGGCACGATGCCCACGAGGTCGCCGGCCTCGAAGGCGGGCAGGGGGCCGGGCGCGCCGGTGCGCGGGTCAACGGGCGCGGTGAAGCGCAGGATCGCCACGGGCGCGCCCACCGCCTCGCCGTAAAGCTCCCGCCCCACGAGCACCAGCCGGGTGGTCTTGGGCGGCTCCGCCACATGGGTGAGCGTGAGGTCGTGCCCCAGCACGTCTCCCAGATCGTGCCCCCATTGGGCGAATTCCTGGGGCGAGCGGCGATCCACCCGTTTCATGGGCAGGAGCTGCGGGCAGCCGCGCGCGTCCAGCGCATCGGCGACATCACGCGCGAACCGGCAGAAATGCGGGAAGCTGCGATCGCCGAAGCCCAGCACCGCCACCGCCGGCTGCCCCGGCAGCTTTGCGAGGCGGGACAGGAACAGTCTGGCCGATTGGGGCGCCGCCCCCTCGCCATAGGTGGCGGCGAGCACCAGCACGCGCGGGGCGGCAAGATGTGCCGCGCTCACATCGTTCATGGCGGCGGTGTGGACCTTGTGACCGGCGGCGACGAGGGCCTTGTGCAGGGTGCCCGCGAAGCCCCAGGTGGAATTGCCCTCGCTGCCCACGAGGATCACCGTATCCGCCGCCCGAGCCGGGACATTGGCGGTGATGCGCGGCCGCGCCGCCCGCCGCCGCAGCCACAGGACGAGGCCGGTTCCGCCGAGCACGGGGACCATGGCCGAGGCGAGGCCCAGGAACAGGCCGAGCACCCAGGCGCCGCGCCCGGTGTGCAGCGTGCGCACGAGGTCGTTCATCCGCTCCAGCGTGGTTGCCGGCGTCATGGCTAGGGTGGCGCCGGTGGCGGCATCCACCAGCCGCTCGCCGTCGGCGGCGACGAGGGTGAAGACGTCGGTGGGGTCGGCGGGATCGGGGAAGGTGAGCTCGCGCAGATCCCGGAGCTTCACGGTGTTCAGGCCGGTGAGCGTGCCGACGGGAGCCGGCGCGCCGCCGCTGGCGGTGACGGCGGGGGTCGTCGCCACCGTTTCCGGCAAAAGCCCGAAGGTGCCGGCCGACATCCACAGGCCGGTCAGCGACGACAGGAGCAGGCCCACGGCCGCGAGCCGGCCGAGTTCGCCATGCCAGCGCTGCGCCGGGGTGCCGCGGATGGGCCGCAGCAGCGCGCTCATGCCGCCGAGCCGGCGGGCCAGCAGCAGGAGGCCGGACAGGCTGAGGCCGAGCATCGCCAGCGCGCCGATGGCCGCCCCCACGCGCCCCGCATCGCCCAACAGGAAGGCGCGGTGCAGGTTGGTGATGAAACGAATGGTGTCCGACACCGCGTAAGGCCCCAGCCCCGCGCCGGTGGCGGGGTCGATGCGTTCCACGCCGCGCGTGCCGCCCTCATCGAAGGCCGCCGTGAGGCTGCCGTCCGCCCGCAGCCGGATGGCGCTGACGCCGGGATGGCGCGCGGCGACCTGGGCCGCGACGTCCGCGACGCTGGCCGCCGCCGGGATCGCCGGTACGGCGGCGCGATCGAGCGCCGGCTGCACGGAAAGGACCACGCCGGTGAGGGCGGTGACGGCAAGGACCAGCGCCAGCGCGATGCCGGGCAGGCCATGGAGGCGGCGAAGCATTTTGGGGGGTGTCCGAAGGGGGATCAGAAGGTGACGGTGAAGGATTTCACATAGCCCTTGCCGGCCACGGGCTTGCCCGATGCGGCAGAGGCGAGGGGCGCGACCACCTCGGAGGGATTGTCCATCCCGTCCTCGACCGCCGTGTCCACATGGACCTGGTAGCCGGCATCGATCATGGCATCGGCGAGATCGAGGGTGATCTTCAGCGTCTTGCCGGAGCCGATGCTGGCGCCGGTGATGCCGTCGATCTCGGTGGGGCGTCCGCCGGAGGCACGCTGCCAGTCGGAGAGGTGGCGGTAGTATTTCGCCTTGCCCCCGGCCATCCAGAGCGTGCCCTTGTAGGCGCCGGCCGCATCGGTGACGTAGAGCACCACATAGGCGCCGTTGCCGCCGTAGGGCTTCAGGGTGGTCTCGAACGTGACCTGCCGCGCCTCGGCCAGCACCGGCGAGAGCAGGGTGGCGGTGGCCGCCACGGCGGGAAGAACGAATTTCATCTGATTATTCCTTTGAAGGTGCGCGGGGTCGGCCGAGGGTCACTGCACCTCGACCTTGGGCCGGGCCTTGCCCTGGAACAGGCCGTTGTCCGGCACCGGCGCGGCGGGATCGGCCGGGCCGTTCTGCGGAACGGCACCGGCGCGGGCGCCCGGGCGGCCGTCATCGTCGTCGTCGTCATCATCGTCGTCGTGATGGCGGCCGTGATGGCGCTCCTTGCCCTCCCGCCGGTGGTCATTGTCGGCGAGACGGAGGGGACGGGCGTCGGCGCGGGGGGCGTCGTCACGGCTGTGGAAGGGGAGGTCGAGGTGGTCGATCTGGGTCGCCGCCAGCGCGACGCCGAGGCCGGCGGTGGAGAGGAGGAGGGCGGTCCCGATCAGGGTGCGCGTCTTCATGGAGGGGCTCCGGCGTTTGATGACGCTGACACCCTCTCGAACCAACCTGACAGCCGCCTGAACCCCCTGCGGAATCGCGTTCAGCTTGCTGTCAGGTTCGCAGGTTCGGTAAAGCGCACGATGGCGCTGAAGCCCTCCGTCTCCCCCGGGATGGGCGAGGCAATCTCCAGCGATAGCCCCGCCCCGCGGCAGATGGCGGCGGCAATGGCGAGGCCGAGGCCCGAGCCCTCCGCCCCCGTCGGCCCCCGCTCGAACGGCCGCAGCAACTGGGCCATCCGTTCCGCCGGAACGACCGGGCCATGGTTGGAAATGTCGAGCCGGTCGGCGGTGAGGCGGACCTGGACCGGGGTGTCCGGTGCGCCATGTTTCAGTGCATTTTCAATGAGATTGCGGGCCAGAACTGCGAAGGCGTCGGGGTCGAGATCACTGACGGGCCCGCCCTCTGCCGCGATGCTCAGGTCGATGTCTTCTGCGCGTCCGGTCTGGCGGTCGAGGTCGGCGATCACATGGCGCAGTACGGGCGCGAGTGGCGCAGGCGCCTCCGCGAGCAGGCCGGCGCCTTCCGCCTTGGCCAGCTGGAGCAGCTTCTCCGACAGGCGCGAAAGGCGGCGCAGCGCGCCCGCGATGGTGCGCGCCCGCTCCTGCGCCGGCCCTTCCGGCAACTCCGCCACGAGCCGCTGGGTCTGCGCCAGGGCGGCGGCGATGGGGGTGCGCAACTCATGGGCGCTGTTGGCGGCAAAGCCCCGCTCCGCCTCCAGCGCGCCGCGCAGGCGCTCCATGAGCGCATTCACGGCGCCGGCGACGGGTGCCATCTCCTCCGGCAAACCCTGCTCCGGCAACGGCGCGAGGTTGCCTCGCCCCCGGGCGGCGATGGCATGGCGGAAGGCGAGCACCGGCTTCAAGGTGAGGCGAAGCGTGAGCCAGACACCGGCAAGCGCGATGGGCACGAGGGCGACCAGCGGCCAGATGAGCGCCATGACCGCCCGCCAGACCGCGGCGGCGCGATGGTCCAGCTCCTCCGCCGTGGTGACGATGACGGTGCCCCGCACCGCCGCTTCCGTGTAGGTGCGCAGCCGGGGCGTGGTGTGAAAGCCGGGGGCGAGGCCGGCCGGAATGGCCATCTGCTCGGCATCGCTGGACTGGAGCAGCACACGGCCCTGGGCGTCGCGCACCACATAGGTGATGAATTCGCGGTGTGGGCCCACGGGCGGCATGTGGTGCGCACCGGCCCCGTCCTCGCGCGCGAGCAGCTCGGAATAAGCGAGGGGCAGCACACGCTGGGCCACCTCCTGCAACGCGCTGTCGAAGACCTCGTCGATCTCGTGCTGCAGCACCAGCCCGGCGACTGTCGCCGCGGCGAGCCACAGCGCGGCGACCGACAAAGCGAGCCACAGGCCGAGGCGCCGGCGCAGGCTCCAGCGCCCGCTCATGCGCCGCCTCCCGGCGTACCCAGGCGATAGCCCATGCCGCGCACGGTCTCGATCACGTCGGCACCCAGCTTCTTGCGCAGGCGGGCCACATAGACCTCTATGGTGTTGCTCTCCACTTCCGCATCGAAGGAATAGAGCCGTTCCTCCAGTTGCGGCTTCGACATGAGCTGGTGCGGCCGCTGCACGAAGGCCTCGAACAGCGCCCATTCCCGCGCTGTCAGCGCGATGGTCTGCCCGGCACGGCGCACCGAGCGGGCGGAAAGGTCCACCTCGATGTCGCCGAGCGTGACAAGCGGGTTGGGATTGCCCGCATAGCGCCGGCCCACGGCGCGGATGCGCGCCGACAGCTCGAACAGGTCGAACGGCTTCACCAGATAGTCGTCGGCGCCGGCATCAAGGGCGGCGATGCGGTCGGAGATCTGGTCGCGGGCGGTGAGTACCATAACCGGCGTCGCATCGCCCGTGCTGCGCAGCTTCCGGAGGAAGTCGGAGCCGCGCCCGTCGGGCAGCATGAGGTCGAGAAGGATCAGATCGAAGGCCGCGGCATGGACGGCGTGCTCGGCATCCGCAAGGCGCGTGACCCAGTCGGCGCCGTGGCCGTCCGCGACGATCTGGTCGCGCACGGCCATGCCCAGGACGGGATCGTCTTCGATCAGCAGGATACGCATTTGTCACCTCGGCGGGGCGGGTGGCAATCTAGCGCGGCCGGACGTGGAAGGGGGGAGAGAATCTGCCTCGACGTTCAGGTGGGTGTCAGCTGGGCATGCTTTTCATCGGGCTTGATCGGAAGGAGTCTGTGCGGTGAAGCGCTCGGGGTTGGCATTGCGTAATATCCTGGCGGGCCTGGTCGTTGCCGCCCTTGCCGCCACGCCAGCGGTCGCGGGGCACGATTGCAATGTGCCTCTGGCTGACTGGCAGCCGCGGGACGCGCTGCAGAAGAAGCTGGAGGCCGAAGGCTGGACGGTGGTCTCCATCCGCTCGGACGATGGCTGCTACAAGGTGCGCGCCACCAACGCGCAGGGCGCGCGGCTGAGGGCTAAATTCGACCCCGCCCGCCTGGAGCCGATCCCCGACCGGGATGACGATTGATCGGCGGGGCAGTCGAGCTGCCGGCACTCTCGGAGCGGAATGCCCGCCCGGTTCCACCCTGCTCCCGTTCGTCAGGCGCTCAGAAAGCGCATGCGCAGGGCCTGGTCGGACATGAGGTCCTGCGAGCTGCCGCTCCACACGATACGTCCCTTCTCCAGGATGTGGTGGCGGTCGGCGAAGCGGCAGAGCATGTCGATGTTCTTGTCGATCACCAGCACCGACTGGCCGCGTTCCCTTATGCGCACCAGCGCATCCCAGATCTCGCGGCGGATGCGGGGCGCGAGACCCTCCGTCGCCTCATCGAGAATGAGCAGGCGGGGATTGGTCATCAGCGCACGGCCGATGGAGAGCATCTGCTGCTCGCCGCCGGAGAGCAGGCCGGCGCTGCGGCGGGCGAGGGGGGTGAGGGCCGGGAACAGGCCATAGACCGCCTCCAGCGTCCACGGTGAGTTTGCCCGGCCGCGGTTCGCCGCCGTGGCGACGAGGTTTTCCTCAACGGTGAGATTGGGGAACACCTGCCTTCCCTCCGGCACGAGCGCGAGGCCGTTGCGGGTGACCTTGTAGGCCGGCAACCCCGAAATGCGCGTGCCGCGGAAGCGGATGTCGCCCTGGGTGAGGGAGACGAGGCCCATGATGGCGTTCACCGTCGTGGTCTTGCCCATGCCGTTGCGGCCGAGGAGCGTCACCACTTCGCCCTCGGCGATGGCAAGGTCGACGCCGAACAGCACCCGGCTCGAGCCATAGGCCGCTCCCACCTGCCGCAGCTCCAGCATCACAGATCCTCCCCTTCGCCGCCGAGATAGGCGAGTTGCACGCGCGGATCGGCGCGCACCACTTCCGGCGGCCCGTCCGCCACCCGCGCGCCGGAGGCCAGCACGAAGACCCGGTCGGCGAGGCTGAAGACCGCTTCCATGTCGTGTTCCACCAGGAGAATGCTGAACCTCCCCTTCAGGCCGGTGATGAAGTCGATCATGCGGCGCGCCTCGGCGATGCCGAGCCCGGCCATGGGCTCATCCAGCAGCAGCACGCGCGGCTCGACGACGAGGGCCATGGCGATTTCCAGAAGCCGCTTCTCCCCGTGGGAGAGCTGGGACGCCGGCCGGTCGGCGCACTCCGACAGGCCAAGGCCGGCGAGCTGCGCCTGTGCCTTGCGGCGCAGGGGCGCCTCTTCCGCCACCTCCCGCCAGAAATGGAAGCTGTGGCCGGCGTGCGCCTGGGCGGCGAGCGCGACGTTATCGAGGACGCTCAGCTCGGGGAAGATGCTGGCGACCTGGAAGGAGCGGGCAATGCCGAGCCGGGCACGGGCATCCATCGGCAGGCGGGAAATGTCCCGCCCCTCGAACATCACGGTGCCCGCATCGGGCCGGAGTGCGCCGGAGAGGAGATTGACAAAAGTGGTCTTGCCGGCCCCGTTGGGGCCGATCACCGCCACCAGCTCGCCCGCCGCGAGCTCGAAATCCACCGCATCGACCGCATTGAGCCCGCCGAACCTGCGGGTCACGCCCGCGGTCTGAAGAAGGGTCTTGCCCATCGGAATGATCCCTTGTGAACGGGCGTCGTCTGCCCCGCCGGACCCGGCGCGAACAGGGCGCTGAGCCCGCCCCGGCCGAGGAAGACGAGGAGGATGAGCAGCGCGCCGAAGCCGAGCCGCCAGTGGATGGTGAGATCGGAGAGATATTTCTCGATGCCGAGGTAGGCGAGCGCGCCGATGATGGCGCCGAAGGGCGTCGCAAGGCCGCCGGCCACCACCATGATCATCAGCTCGGCCGAGCGGGTCCAGTCCATGTATTGCGGGCCGACGAACTCCGCCGCATTGGCGAGCATCGCCCCCGCAAGCCCGCACACCGCCGCAGAGAGGACGCAGGCCGCGAGCTTGTAGCGGAAGGTGGGAAAACCCGCCGCCTCCATGCGCCGCTCATTGATGCGGATGCCCTTCAGCACCGTGCCGAAACGCGCCCGCGCGAGGCGGATGTTGAGGCCGGCGAGCACCACCAGCATGGCGAGGGCCAGATAGTAGAACTGCCGGGAATCGTAGAGGTCGACCAGCCCGCCAAAGGTGCTGCGGACGGCGAGGTGCATCCCGTCGTCGCCGCCATAGTCGTAGAGGCTGGAGGCGCCGTAGAACATCATCTGCGCGAAGGCGAGGGTGATCATGATGAAGAAGGTGCCGGAGGTGCGCAGCGCTACCATCGACAGCGCCGCGGCCAGCAGCGCCGAGATCGCCATGGCCAGCGGCCACTGCACGAAGCCGCTCTCCACCCCGGCGTCCGCCAGGATGCCCACCACATAGGCGCCGATGCCGAGATAGAGCGCGTGCCCGAAGCTCACGAGCCCGGTCTGGCCGAGGATCAGATCGAGGCTCAGGGCGGCGATGGCGAAGATGATGACGCGCAGCCCCATATCGACCCAGAAGGGCTGGTCGGCGAGGCCGGCGACCAGCGGCAGCAGCAGGAAGGCGCCGCCGAGGAGGCCGATGGCGGGCACGCGCCATCGCGCCAGCACGCCCGGACCGGTCGGGCCGTGGTCGGACGCTTCCGGCGGCGCCTCCGGCCGGCGCAGGCCGGCGGCGGGGATGAGACCCTGCGGGCGGAAGAACAGGATGACCGCCATGAGGATGTAGATGAGCATGGACGCCAGAGCCGGCGCCACCGTGTTGGCGGCCACCGGCGAGAGCACCAGCGCCATGAGATCCTTCAGATAGGCCCGGCCGATGGTGTCGATGACGCCCACCAGCAGGGCCGCCACGAAGGCCCCCTTCACCGATCCCATGCCCCCCACCACCAGCACCACCAGTGCCAGGATGAGCACATTGTCGCCCATGCCGGGATAGACGGTGAGGATGGGCGCTGCGATATAGCCAGCGAAGCCGGCCAAAGCCGCGCCGATGCCGAACACCACGGCATAGATGGCGCCGATATTGACCCCCAGAACGCTCGTCATCACCCGGTTGCTGGCGCCGGCGCGGATGAGCATGCCCATCCGCGTCCGGCCGATGAGGACATAGAGCAACCCCGCGATGGCGAGGCCGGCACCAATCATCGCCAGCCGGTAGGCCGGATAGGGCGCGCCGGGAATGAGCTCCACTGAACCCGCGAGAAAGGCCGGGATGGGTGCGTGCAGCGGCTCCGGCCCGAACACCATCCGCGTCGCCTCGTTGAGCACATAGACGAGGCCCACCGTGCACATCACCTGGTCGAGATGGCTGCGCGCGTAGAGATGCCGGATCACCAGCCGCTCCAGCACGAGGCCGATGACGAAGGTGGCAAGGCCGGCCGCGACGAAGCCCGCAACGAAGGAGCCCGTGACCAGCGCGAAGACGACGCCCAGATAGGCGCCGAGCATGAACAGGGAGCCGTGCGCAAGGTTCACCAGATTCATGATGCCGAAGGTGAGCGTGAGCCCCGCCGCCATCAGGAACAGGATCACCCCGAGCTGAACCCCGTTCAGGAGTTGCTCGACGAACAGGAGTTGCATGACCGCCTTCCCGCTGTGTCAGGATTTCTCTTCAAGATCATCCGCGATCACTTCAGCGGGCAGTCCTGGTAATAGGCGTCCTTGGCGTCGGTCATTACCTTCTCGACGGTCTTGGTGACGAGGGTGCCGTCCTCGCCCTTCACCACCTCGCGGACATAGTAGTCCTCGATGGGGAAGTGGTTGGTGTTGAAGGCGAACTTGCCGCGGTTCGAGGCGAAGTCGGCCTTCTGCAAAGCCTTGCGGATATCGTCCTTCCGGCTCATGTCGCCGCCCACCGCCTTGACCGCGCTGGAGACGAGCAGGATGGAATCATAGGCGTGGGCGGCGTAGTCGTTGGGCAGGAAGCCGTTCTTCTGCTTGAAGTCGGAGACGAAGCGGGCGTTCGCGGCATTCGGCAAATCGACGCTCCAGACATTGCCCGAGCGCACGCCGATGGCATCGTCGCCCACCGCGGGCAGGGTGGCCTGATCCACGGTCCACACGGTGTAGAGCGGCGTCGACTTGGCAAGGCCGGCCTGGGCGTATTGCTTGACGTACTGCACGCCCATGTCGCCGGGATAGAAGATGAACGTGGCCTCGGGGGCAGCGGTGCGCAGTGCGCTCAATTCCGCGGCGAAGTCGACCTGTCCGAAGCGCGTGTAGACCTCGCCCACGAGGTCGCCCTTGAAGTTGCGCTTGAAGCCGGAAACCATGTCCTTCCCGGCCTGATTGTTGACCGTCATGACATACACGCGCTTGACGCCGAGCTTCTCGAGATAGGCGCCGAGCGCCTCGGCCTGCTGGTCGTTCTGGGACGACACGTTGAAGAAGTTCGCCGAGCAGGACTTGCCGGCGATGGGCGCCGGTCCCGAAATGGGCGAGATCACGAAGGCATCGGTGCGGGCGAGGCCGCCGTGCACCGCCATCATCTCCGAGGAGAAGACCGGGCCGACGAGGAAGTCCACGCGCTTCGACTTCACCATCTCGTCGGCCAGTTGCTTGGCGACGTCCGCCTTGCCCTGGCTGTCGCTCCAGAAGAACTCCACCTGCTGGCCACCGAGTTTGCCGCCCTCGTGTGCGACGGCAAGCTCAATGGCCGCCTGCATCTGCTTGGCGAGCACGGCGCCGACGCCGGTCTGGGGCAGGATGACGCCCACCTTGACCGGATCGGCCAAAGCGGGGGCGGCGCAGAGAAGGGACAGGGCTGTGCTGAAAAGGATGCTGGCTTTCATGGAATGCGCTCTCGGTTTCAAGGGGGCAGACGGGCGGCTTCCAGATGGCTGTTATGGGTTCGGCCGCGGCAGGAGCCCGGCCGAACAGGGATGTCAGGCGAGGCGCGCGGCCTGCTTGGTCGTCGCGTCGTCGCGGTAGCTCGCCCAGACCTCCTCCATGAAGGCGAGGCTTTCTGGGTCGAGATCGAAACGCGGCTCGGGGTCGCGATCCCAGTGGCCGTGCCGGTCTTCGCCGGCGATCAGCAGGGCGGAACGGCGCCCGAGCATCGAGCGGCAATGGGCCGGCATGTAGAAGAAGGCGATGCCGATGCGTCGGTCGTCGGACATGTTGGCGGGCGAGCCGTGCACCGTGCGCTCGTGGTGCAGGGAGAACTCGCCCGGCTCGAGCGGCATGTCGACGGCGAGGCTCTCGTCCACCGTAACCTTCTGGCCGCGCGCGAGCAGGTTGTCGGCATCGAAGGTCTCCTCGTGGACGAGGTCCGGGCCGAGATGGCTTTTCGGGATCACCTTCATGCAGCCACTCTCAGTGCTGGCGCGCGACAATGCGAGCCAGACGGTGACTTCCTGGTGCGGGTTCAGCCCGTAATAAGCGGAATCCTGGTGCCAGGAGACGAAGCGCGGATCACGCGCATTCTTGGCGAAGGCGGAGGAGCCGAACAGCAGGACATCCTGCCCAAGGATGTCCTGGACGGCGGATACGATGCGCGGATGCCGCGCCAGCTCCACGAGCCAGGGGAAGGCCAGGTGCGCCTTGATCTTCAGGCGCTTGTTGACCTCCTCGCCGGACCGGGCCTCGAAGTCTTCGATTTTATTGCGATAGAGGCGTGCCTCTTCCGCGCTTAAGGCGCGGACCGGACAGAGATATCCCTCGGAATTGAAATGCGCGACCTGTTCGGGGCTGAGCACGCCAGTCATTGCGCTTCCTCGCTGTGTTTGCGTATGCCTGCACATCTGCGGGCGGATTTGGGGCTTCGCAGGATGGCGGCGCCGGCCGACGCACACCGTGGGCTTCGCTCGATGGATCCGGATAAAAGCGACAGTGTGTAGTTTTAATCAGCCCGTTCGATTGTCAAGTTGAAGGGACGGCGATAATCTGGGCAGAATCTCGATGATGGGCGTCAAAATTTGAGCACGAACAATAAAACCGTTCGCCGCCGCGGTCGCCCGCAAGGTGATGAGGTGAAGATCGCAATCCTGAAGGCCGCGAACGAGCTGCTCGAAGAGCAAGGACTTTCGGGATTTACGATCGATGCCGTCGCAACCCGTTCGGGCACGGCGCGCTCGTCCATCTACCGCTGGTGGCCAAATCGGGGGGCTCTGGCGATTGCGGGCTTTCTCGCGGAGACTGCCCAAAAGATCGGCTACCCGGTGACGGCCTCCGCCGTTGCGGACGTGAAAAGCCAGATGATGCGGGTCGCCGAGGTCTACGGCCAGAAGGTGGGGCGCACCATTTCCGCGCTGGTGGCCCAGGGCCAGAGCGATCCCGAGGCGCTGCGCGCCCTTCTCGACGGCTACGTGCTGCCGCGCCGGGAAGAGGCGAAGAAGGCCCTCCTGCGCGGCATTGCCAATGGCGAACTGCGGGCCGACATCGATCTCGACGTGGTGATCGATGCGCTCTACGGGCCGATCTGGTACCGCATTTTGGTGCCGCACGCGCCGCTGACGCCGGAATGGGCTGCGACCCTCGCCGATTATGTGTTCAACGGCCTGCGTCCGGGGGGCGGAGCAGAATGATGGACGGCGGGGGTGCTTCAGGCCCCTGCGGGCGGGCGGTTGTAGCCGGGGGGCTGGGCGCGCTCGAACGCCGCCGCCGCGCGCACCACGTCGTCCTCGCAGTATGAACGGCCGACGATCTGCAGGCCGATGGGCATGCCCTGCGGCGAGAGACCGGCGCAGACCGCCCCGGCAGGGTGGCCGGTGAGGTTGAAGGGATAGGTGTAGAACACCCAGGACACGAGGTTGCGGTCCTCCAGCCCCTCCGGCAGGTTGCGCCCGGCCTCCAGCGCGCTCACCGGCAGCACCGGGGAAATGAGCAGGTCGTAGCGCTCGAAGAAGAGGCGCATCTTCTCGCGCAACGCGTAGCGGGCGAAGACGCTAGCATAGTAGCTCTTCATCTCCTGGCCGAGGGCCGGCATCAGGATGTCCGCCACCGCCGGGTCCAGAAGCTCGCGCCGGTTTTCCAGCACATCGCGCAGGCGGGTGCCGACGCCGGCATAGAATTCCGCAGTCCACAGGTCGGCGGGGTCGGTGTCGAACATCGCGTCCACCACCTCCACATGGCAGCCCAGCGCCTCGAAGGTTTGGGCGGCGCGGTCTGTGGCGGCGACCACCTCAGGGGCGGGGCGGGCGTAGCCGAAAGTCGGGCTGTAGGCGACCCGCATGCCAGCCACCGAGGCCTGTGCCGCGCCCATCACGTCCGGCACCGGGCCGGCGACGGAGAAGGGGTCGCGCCGGTCGTGCCCGGCCACGGCGGAAAACAGCAGCGCTGCATCGGCCATGGAACGGGCGAGGGGACCCACATGGGCCAGCGTCGGCGTCGCCGAGGTGGGCCATACCGGCACCCGGCCGAACTGGCCCTTCAGGCCCGAAAGCCCGCTGAAGGCGCAGGGAATGCGGATTGAGCCACCACCGTCGGTGCCCAGCGCGAACGGGGTGATGCCCGCCGCCACCGAGGCCGCCGCGCCCGCGCTCGACCCGCCCGGCGTCATGGCGAGGTTCCACGGGTTGCGGGTGATGCCGGTGAGCGGGCTGTCGCCGATGGGCTTGCAGCCGAATTCGCTGGTGGTGGTCTTGCCGATGAGGATGCCGCCCTGCGCTTTGGCGCGCTCCACGGCCGGGGCATCCGCCTCGGCGACGGTGTCGGCCATCGCGCGGGAACCGGAGGCATAGGGCGCCCCTTTCACCGCCATCAGGTCCTTGGCGGAAAACGGCAGGCCGTGGATGAGGCCGAGCGGCGCGCCCTTCATCACCGCATCCTCGGCGATGCGGGCAGCGGCCATGGCCTCCTCCTCCAGGATGACGAAGAAGGCGTTGAGGGTCGGCTGGGTGGCGATGGCGCGATCCAGCGCGCGGCGCGTCAGATCCACCGGCGAGACTTCGCGCCGGGCCACCATCGTGCGCAGGGCCGTCGCGCTCAGGGTGTCGAATTCGGCGGACATGAAGCTGCTCCGGCGCGCGGGGGATCTTGGAATGGTATCGCAAGGGGAGTGCTGCTGGATGGTCGGCAGTGACCATCCAGCAGACCCATACGTCTAGTCAGGGCAGAAGAGACGTATTTGCAAGGTCAGTTGAGGATGGCGAAGGCGCGCACCGGCGATCCCGAGCCGCCCTTGAATTTCAGCGGCACGCCGAAGAACTGGAACTCGCCCTTGCCCACCAGTTCCTCCAGGTTCACCAGCCATTCCCAGTGACTCATGCCGAGGTCACGGCACAGGCGGTGCTGAGCGAAGATGTTGTCGGAGGGCTTGTCGGTGGAAGGGCCCTCCACGCCCTGCATCTTCGAGCCGCGGTCATACAGCCACTTGGTGGCTTCCGCGGTGAGCAGCGGATTCTTCCACACGGAATCCAGGCTCGGATAGTTGCGGTTGTGGAAGCCCGTGCACAGCAGCACGATGTGCCCGTCCACCTTCACGCCGGCGGCCGCCTCGGCCTTCTCCATATCCTCGACGGTGATCTCGCCGAGGTCGGGGATGTGGCGCAGGTCGAAGCACACGGCCTTGCCCATGAACATCTCCAACGGCATCTCGTTGATGGCCGCGCCGTCCGGCTTCACATGGCGGAAGGCATCCACGTGGGTGCCCACATGGTCGAGCATGGCGATGAAATTCGTCTGGAACGTCATGGCGTCGCCGGGCACGCCGAGGCCCAGCGCCTTCGAGCTTTCGTGGCTCATGTGGGTGGTGATCACCGGCCGCTGGAAGAGCTTGTGAGCAGGCATGTTGTCTTCGATGAGCAGGCTGAGGTCGACAATTTTGGACATGGGGGCTCCTTGGACTGGACGGACTTGCAAAATTATGAGGCTCAGGCCGCCGGTTTCTTGCGGCCGAGGAAGGCTTCCATCACCTCGGGATCGCGGGCGAGCACCTGGCTCGGCCCCTCCCGTGCGACGCGGCCATTGGCGATGACATAGGCGTGGTCGGCGATGGCCAGCGCATAGGAGGCGAGCTGCTCCACCAGGAGGATGGTGAGGCCAGATTTGTTGAGGGCCGAGAGCACGCCCATGAGCTGGTCGACGATCTTGGGTGCAAGGCCGAGCGACAGCTCGTCGATGATGAGCAGCTCCGGCTCGGCCATCAGCCCGCGGGCAATGGCCAGCATCTGCTGCTCGCCGCCGGACATGGAGCCGGCCTGCTGGGCGAGGCGTTCCTTCAGGCGCGGAAACAGCTCCAGCACCTTGTCGCGGGTCTGCTTCGCCCGCGCGCCTTTCAGCCCGCCATGGACGTAGGCGCCGAGGATGAGGTTGTCCTCCACGCTCTGGTCGGGGAAGATCAGCCGGCCTTCCGGCACCATGACGAGGCCCTGGCCCACCTTGGCGTTGGCGCTCATGCGGGTGGTGTCGGTGCCGCGAAACAGCACCTTGCCGCCGGAGGGGGTGACGAGGCCCGTCGCGCCCTTCACCATGGAGGACTTGCCGGCACCATTGTTGCCGATCACCGCCACCAGCTGGCCGCGCTTCACCCGAAGGGAAATGTCGCGCACCGCCACCGCCGCGCCGTATCGCAATTCCATGGACTGGATGTCGAGCAGCACGTCCGCCGTGTTGGTCTCGGGAGGGGTCATGCCGTCACCTCGGCCGTGTTCGCGTGATCGAGGGAGGTGCCGAAATAGGCCTCGATGACACGCGGGTTCTCCTGCACCACGGCGGGGGTGTCGCTGGCGATCACCTGGCCGTAGTCCAGCACGGTCACCGTGTCGGCCACGGCCATGATGAGTTCCACATGGTGCTCGATCAGCAGCACCGAGACCCCCAGCGCCGCGATGCGCCGGATCATCTCTTCCAGCTCGTCGATCTCCTGGGTGGTGAGACCGGCGGCGGGCTCGTCGAGCAGCAGCAGGCGGGGCCGGGGGGCCAGCGCCCGGGCGATCTCGAGGCGCCGCTGGAGGCCGAAGGGCAGGAAGCGGGCCTCCTCGTTGGCGTAATCCTGAAGCCCCACGAATACGAGCAGGCCGATGGCGGCGCGTCGGCATTCGTCATCCTGCCGCCGCATGGCGCCGGTGCGCAGCAATGCGGCGAGTAGCCCGTAGCCGAGGCGCTGCTGGTAGCCCACCATCACGTTCTCCAGCACGGTCATCTCGCCGAACAATTCGGTGTTCTGGAAGGTGCGGGAGAGGCCGGCGCGGGCGATCTCGTGGGAGGCCTTGCCGGCGAGCTGGATGCCGTCCAGCTCGAAGGCGCCCTCGCTCGGCTGGTAGAAGCCGGAGATGGTGTTGACGAAGGTGGACTTGCCGGCCCCGTTCGGCCCGATGAGGGCATGCACCTCGCCCGGCTTCACCCGCAGCGAGGCCTTGGCCAGCGCCGTGAGCCCCCCGAACCGCACGGTGAGGTCCCGCGCCACCAGCTCGGATTTCTGGCTGCGGGGATCGAGGCGCAGGGTGTCCTCGGCGGGCAGGCCTTCGGAGGCGGCAACCGCACGCGGCACCGGCACCAGCCGCTTCAGGCCGGCGGCGAGCGAGCCCATGATTCCGCGCGGCATGACGAACATGACGACCAGCAGCAGCGCGCCATAGGCGAACTTCTGCCACACGGCGAAATCCTGCAGGTATTCCGGCAGATAGGTGAGGATATAGGCGCCCAGAACCGGCCCGAAGGTGGAGGCCGCCCCGCCCAGGATCACCATGAGCAGGAAGCGCACGCTGTCCGAGAAGGTGAAGATATCGGGTGAGATGTAGGAATTGAGGAAGGCGTAAAAGGTGCCGGCCAAGCCCGCCGTCACCGCCGCCGCCACGAAGGCCAGCGTGCGCATGGCAGTGGCGTCCACGCCCAGCGCCCGCGCCGCGATCTCGCTCTGCGACACCGCCAGCATGGCGCGGCCGTAGCGAGAGACCTTCAGATTGTGCGCGGCCGCGGTGGCGAGGAAGAGAACCACCGCCAGCACGCCGTAGAAGGCATAGCCGGACAGCCGGACCCCGAACGCATTGGGCGCGGGAATGGAGGTGATGCCAGTGGTGCCGCCGGTGAGCGACTGCCACTCGATGGCGACATTCTCCACGATGAGACCGAAGGCGATGGTGACCACCGCGAGATAGACCCCGCGCACCCGCACCGTGGGATAGGCGAGGAGCACGCCGAAGCCGGCCGCAACCAGAGCGGCGATGAGGCTCGACGAGATCATGTCGAAGCCGAGCCGCGTCGCCACGATGGCGCCGGTGTAGGAGCCGAGCGCGAACAGGCCCGCCTGTCCGAGGGAGACGAGGCCGGTGAGCCCCACCAGCACGTTCAGGCCCACGGCGATGATGCCGTAGATCAGGAACAGCATGAACAGGCGCAGCTCATACTCGTTGCCGGAGGTGAGGGGCACGATCACCAGGATGGCGGCGAGGGCCGCGAAACCCAGCAAAGTGAGATGGCGGATGAGGTGTCTCATACCTTCATCACCTCCCGCTTGCCGAACAGGCCCTGGGGGAACACCAGCAAAGTGAGGATCATGAGGGAGAAGCCGATGATCTCGCGCGCGGCCGTGGAGATGTAGCCTTCGACGAACTTCTCCATCACCCCGTAGACGAGGCCGGTGATGACCACCCCGGGCGCCGAGGTGATGCCGCCGATGATGGCCACGGCGAAGCCCTTCAGTCCCGGCAGTACGCCCATGGCGGCGGAGGCCTGCACCACCGGAGCCACCAGCACGCCGGCTGCCGCGCCCAGAAGCCCGGCGAGGGCGAAGGAGAAGGCGACCACGGCGTTCACATTGATACCCATGAGGGCGGCTGCATTCTTGTTGTGGGCGACCGCCCGCATGGCACGGCCCACCAGGGTGTGGCGCTGCAGCGCCCGCAGGCCCAGCATGGCCACCACCGCCACCAGCGGGATCACCAGCTCCTGCGGATAGATGCCCGCGCCGAGGATGTGCACGGAGGAGACCACCCCCGGCGAGGGCAGCGGCCGGGCGTAGCCCTGGGTCTGGATGGTGGCGAAGCTCTCCACCATGATGCCCACGGCGATGGTGGTGAGCATCCAGCCCACCGAGCCCTGCTGGGACAAAAAGGGGCGCACCGCGATGCGCTCCAGCACCAGCCCGAACAGCCCGCCGGCCGCCACCGCGACCAGGCAGGCGAGGCCCAGCGGCAGGCCCGCCGCCAGCAGATAGACGGCGAGCAGGCCGCCGATCATCAGCGTGTCGCCATGGGCGAAGTTCACGGCCTTGGCCGACGACCACATGATGTGGAAGCCGAGGGCCACCAGGGCATAGATGCCGCCGATGGCAAGGCCGGACAGGATGTATTGCACCACTGTGGTCATTGCGGGCGACCTGTCGGTGAGAGGGGCCCGGCCGTGGCCGGTCGAGGCGAGTGGTGGCAGGGTGGACGAGACAGAAAGCGGGAGGCGGCGAGGGAAACCGCCTCCCGCGCGGGCTCACTTGTCGTAGGGCGAGCCCTTGAGGGGGATCAGCTTGCCGTCGTGCCAGACGGTCAGCAGGTAGTATTGCGGCAGGATGGCGTCCTGGCGCTCGGGATCGGCCTTGTCGAAGGCCGGCTTGTAGGGGGCGACGAGGCCGTCACGGCTCACCTGGTAGAGGGCCTGCTGCACCTTCTTCCAGTCGAAGGAGCCGGCGATCTTGATGGCGTCGGCCAGCACGTAGACCGCGTCGTAGGAATTGGCGATGCCGGAGGGAGCCTTGATGTCCTTCGGGTCCTTGATACCGGTCCGGGCCTCCACGGCGGCGAGCAGCTTCTTGCCGGCCTCGCTTTGCGGGGTGAGGAAGGAATAGGTCTGCATCACCCGCACCCCGTTGGCGAGGGGGCCGGCCAGCTCGCCGAGATTGCCGGAGATGCCCCAGGCGCCGACAATGGCCGGCTTCCAGCTCGCCTTGTCCATGGACCGCAGGATCTGGTTGGCCTCGCGGTCGAGGGACCACACGATGACCACGTCCGCCCCGGCGTCGCGGGCGCGGATCACCTGGGGCGACATGTCCTGGTCGTTCCAGTTGAAGGTCTCGGCGGCGACCAGCTCCTTGCCCTTGGCGGCAAGCGCGGCCTTCACGTCCGGCAATGCGCCGTTGCCCCAGCCGGTGTTCTCGTAGAAGAACGCCACCTTGCCGGTCTTGGACACCTTCAGCGCCTCGTCCACCAGGAAGCGGGCGACCCACTTGTCCTTGGCGGAGACGCGGAACATGAAGTTGGGATCGCGCCCGTTCTCGATGGCCTTGGTGTTGGCCGCCCACACGCCCATGTAGGGAATGCCGATCTCGTGCACCGGGTCCACCTGCGCCAAAGCGACGGTGGAATGGAAGCCGCCGAGCACGGCGATGCACTTGTCCGCCAGCGCGATGCGGCGGGTGTTGTCGACGCCGCGCGGCGGGGCGCCGGCGTCGTCATACTGGATCAGCCGCAGCTTCTTGCCGAGCACGCCGCCCGCCGCGTTGATCTCCTCGATGGCGATCTCCGCGCCCATCTTGATGGCCTGGCCGGAAAAGGCGGCCGGGCCGGTGACGGCGGCGGAATTGCCGATGCAGGGCTCCTGATCGGCCAACGCCGCGGTGGCCGAAAGGCTGGTGGAAAGCCCAAGCGCCACCGCCGCAGCCAGAAGCTGGCCGCGCAAAATGCTCTGTGGAGGCATGTCTGTTTTCTCCTGCCGTGTACAGGACGTGCCGGGCATCACCGCCCGAAAATCATCTGCGAGATGAGGCTGATATAGGCGCAGCCTCAGGACAAAGATTATTTTCCGATCATAGATATAGGCTATGACTATAGGATCAGATAATAGGCTGGAGTGTTCTCTAGGTATCGATCATAACTAGTTGATTTTTATAGATATATATGAAAATATCGCTCATAGTTTAGGCATATGACTATATATCATGCAATTTGACAATCGCTTTTGAGCGATGCCATTTCATCTGGTGCAAAGGTGATCCATGGATCTTCGTCAGCTCAAATACTTCGTCCAGATTGCAGAAAGCGGGAATTTCTCGCGCGCGGCGGAGGTATTGCGCATTGCTCAGCCCTCGCTGAGCCAGCAGATGAAAAATCTGGAGGAAGAGCTGGGCGTCGCACTGCTCATGCGCCATGCCCGTGGCGTCACGCCCTCCGAGCTCGGCCAGCAATTCTACGACCATGCCCGCCGCATCCTGGAGGAGGTGGACCGGGTGAAGGACCAGGTCCGCTCCAAGTCGCTCAATCCCTCGGGAAGGGTGTCGGTGGGGCTGCCCACCTCCGCCTGCCGGGGCCTCGGCCTGCCCCTGATCTCGGCCATGGCCGAACACCAGCCCAACATCGCCCTTCACGTCGTGGAGGCCATGACCGGCTATCTCGACGATTTCCTTCAGGCCGGCCGGCTGGACGTGGCCCTGCTCTACGACCACAAGGCGTTCGAGCACGTGGCCTGGACCGAGATGATGGTCGAGGAGCTGATGCTGTTCGTCGCGCCGGACCACCCTTTGGCGGCGCGGGGCAGCGTCTCGTTCCGCGACATGTTCGCGTGGCCCATCGTGCTGCCCGGCGCGCCCAATGTGATGCGCACGGTGATCGAGCAGTTCGCCGCCCGCAATGACGTGGAGCCCGTCGCCATGGCGTGCGACAGCCTGCCCACCATCGCGCGGCTGGTGCGCTCCGGCCGGGCGCTGGGGGTGATGCCCCATTTCGCCTTCATGGATGAGATGGCGCGCGGCGAGATGGTGGCCGTCTCCATCCTCGACCCGACGCCATCCTGGCGGCTGTCCGTCGTCGTCTCCCAGCGCAGCATGAACCCGCGCGGCTCCGAGGCGGTGGCCCAGGTGATGGCCGATGTCATCGCCGAGATGGTCGAGACCGGAACCTGGCGCGCCAAGCTCAAGGGCGAGAAGGCCCGCGCCACCGTGAAGTGAACCCCGCCAGCCCGTCGAGACGCCCCATGGACCTCATCGTTAAGAACGCCCGCCTGCCAGACGCACCGGACCATATCGTCGATATCGCCATCGCCGCCGGCCGCATCAAGGCCATCGGGCCCGACATCACGGCCGACGCCGAGGTGGTGGATGCCGGGGGATGCCTCGTCGCGCCGGGCTTCGTGGAAACCCACATCCACCTCGACAAGTCGTGCATCCTCGATCGCTGCGCGTCCCGCCGCGGCGATCTGGAGGAGGCCATCGCCGAGGTGGCCCGCGCCAAGAAGGACTTCACGCCGGAGGACGTGTACGCCCGGGGCCGGCGCACCATCGAGAAAGCCATCTCCCAGGGCACCACCCACATGCGCAGCCACCTGGAGGTGGACCCCGGCATCGGCCTGCGCGGGTTCGAGGGGGTGATGCAGTTGGTGGAGGATTATCGCTGGGCCATGGACATCGAGGTCTGCGTGTTTCCGCAGGAGGGCCTCACCAACAATCCCGGCACGGACGAGCTGATGGTGGAGGCGCTGCGGCGCGGGGCGAAGGCGGTAGGCGCCGCGCCCTATACGGACACCGACCCCCACGGCCAGATCGACCGGGTGTTCGAGATGGCCCGTGATTTCGACGTGGACATCGACATGCATCTGGATTTCGGCGCCGACCCCACGGCGCTCGATCTCGATTATGTCTGCACGCTTACCGAACGGTTCGGCTGGGGCGGGCGGGTGGCCATCGGCCATGTCACCAAGCTCGCTTATGTGGAGCCGGAGCGGCTGGCGCAGATCGCCACGCGCATGCGCGATTGCGGCGTCGCGCTCACGGTGCTGCCCTCGACCGACCTGTTCCTCATGGGCCGGGATCGCGCCTTCGCCAAGACGCGCGGCGTCACGCCGGCCCACCTGCTGCTGCAGCATGGGGTGAACTGCTCGCTCTCCACCAACAATGTGCTGAACCCCTTCACCCCGTTCGGCGACTGCTCGCAATTACGGATGGCGAACCTCAACGCCAACATCTGCCATGTGGGCTCGGCCCACGACATGACCGAGTGCTTCCACATGGTCACGAGCCGCCCCGCCCGCCTCATGAACCTTGCGGATTATGGGCTGGAAGCCGGCAAGCCGGCGGATTTCGTCATCATCGACAGTTCCTCTCCACGCGCTGCGGTGGCCGAGCTGTCCCCTGTCCTCGCGGCCTTCAAGGGCGGTCGACGCACCCTGACGCGGGAGCGGGCGAAACTGCACTTTCCCGGTTGCGGGTGCGGACAATGAGCGGTGCCGACGCCCTTGGTGCCTTCATCCCCGGCCCGCGCCTTGCCCGGCCCGGTGCGGCGTCCGGCGTGCTCGCGGGCCTCGCCTTCGCCGTGAAGGATGTGATGGACGTGGCCGGCACCTCCACCGGCAACGGCCATCCCGACTGGCTCGCCACCCACCCGCCCGCGACGCGCTCTGCCGTGGCGGTGGAGCGCCTGCTGGCCGCGGGCGCAAGCCTTGCCGGCAAGACCATCGCCGACGAGTTGTGCTACTCGCTCACCGGCGAGAACGTGCATTACGGCACACCGCTCAATCCGGCCGCGCCGGACCGCGTGCCGGGCGGCTCCTCCAGCGGCTCGGCCTCGGCCACGGCGGGCGGCGCGGTGGATTTCGCCCTCGGCACCGATTGCGGCGGCTCCGTGCGCGTGCCGTCGAGCTATTGCGGCCTGTTCGGCATGCGTCCCACCCATGGGCGGATCCCGCTCGACGGCGTCGCCCCGTTCGCCCCCAGCTTCGATTGCGTGGGCTGGTTCGCCCGCGACGCCGCCCTGCTGGAGCGCGTGGGGCGCGTGCTCCTGGCCGATGCGGCACCCGCTCTGCCCCTTACCCGCCTCATCGCGCCGCGCGAGGCGTTCGGCCTTTTGTCGCCCGAGGCGGCAGCCGCCCTCGAGCCCTCGCTCCGACTGGCGCAGGAGACGATTGCGCCCTGTGAGGAGATCGCCCTCACAACCGACGGGCTCGATGCCTGGTCCGCCACCTTCCGCACCTTGCAGGCGGCCGAAATCTGGACCTCGGTGGGGCCATGGATCGAGCGGGTGCGGCCGGCCTTCGGGCCGGGTGTAAAGGAGCGGTTCGACGCTGCCCGTGCCGTCGCCCCCTCGGCGGTCGAAGCCGCCGCCGCTCGTCGGATCGCCATCCGCTCCCGGCTCCGCGACCTGCTGCAACCGGGCACGGCATTCCTCATGCCCACGGTGCCGCGCCCCGCTCCGCTGCGCGGCATGGCCACCGCCGAGGTGGAAGTCACCACCCGGCATCTGGCGATGAACCTGTTGTGCATCGCCGGCCTCGGCGGCCTGCCTCAGGTGTCCCTGCCGCTGGCGCAGGTCGATGGCGCGCCGTTCGGCCTGTCGCTGGTCGGGCCAGCGGGCAGCGACACCGCCTTGCTGCGCGCGGCCTCGGTGATGGCCGGGCACTGACCTTCGCGCAATGTCACTGGCGGCGGCGTTACAGCTGTAAGGGGCATTGTGGAGAGTTCAGCGGGCTTGTTCCGAGTTCGGCGCCGCGCACCGCCGGTTCGTTCTTCAGAATGGCGGCTGGGCCGTAAAGCGAACCGCCTGCCTAAACCAAGGGGCGGCAGGGTGAGCTACGCAATGCGCCTGCCCGTGGAGCGCCTGTGACGTATTCCCCATTTCCTGCCGGTCATAAGTTAGGTCCGACTGGTTTGTGTCCCGGTGGGACCGGTTGGCGGACATCGACGGGCACAAGACGCCGAGGATCGTATGGTGTCCGACGGCGCTTCTATCGATCCGCCAAGCCTCGATGATCAGTGTCTGGCCTATATGGTCAACAGCCCTGGCTCAACCTGCCTCCTGCCTGATCGTGACGACGGTCGACGCAACGCCCTGGAGGCGGCCGAAGAGGTAGCCCAAGCTCGCGGTCAGGATGAGGATCACCGCCCCGACGAAGTCAGGTGAGGTTCCGATCCGGCCACTTGGCTCACTGACCAGAGAGCCGGAAAGAAAATAGGCCGAAGCGACGAGTGAAGCAGCGACGACGCAAAGGCCAGCGAAGCGCATTCCGCCCGAGCTTGCCTGTGGCCCGGGGGGCGCGGCAGAAAATGCGCCATGCGAAGGGGTGGCAGGGGGTGTTGCGGTGGAGGCCATCCCAGGCATCGCAGACGACGCCGGCGCGTCCCCCTGCCGTCCGTCCCCGCGCGCGACGATCTCCTGCGCAAAACGCTTGAAAAAGGCTCCGGACATCTGCTTCGCCGTCGCGTCGATGAGCCGGGCGCCGAGCTGGGCGAGCTTGCCGCCGACCTGGGCCTCGACCTCGTAGCGCAGGATTGTCCCGTCGCCATCCGCCTCCAGACGCACCATTGCCTCGCCCTTGGCGAAGCCTGCCATGCCGCCCTGTCCTTCGCCGCTGATGCGGTAACTGTTCGGCGGATCGAGGTCGCAGAGAGTCACCGCGCCTTCGAACCGCGCGCTCACCGGGCCCACCTTGAGCACCACCTTCGCGCTCATCTGCGTGTCGGAGCTTTTCACCAGTTCCTGGCAGCCCGGGATGCAAAGCTTCAGGATCTCCGGATCGTTGAGTGCTCGCCAGACCACCTCGCGCGGGGCCGGGATGCGCTGTTCGCCTCTCATGTCCATGTGCGTGTCTCCCTTCCGCTTCAGGCTGGCGTGTCGATGCCGCCGAGGCAGAGGTATTTGATCTCCAGATAGTCCTCGATGCCGTATTTCGAGCCCTCACGGCCGAGCCCCGATGACTTCACGCCGCCGAACGGCGCGACTTCGGTGGAGATGAGCCCCTCGTTGATGCCGACGATGCCCGCCTCGATGGCCTCCGCCACGCGGAAGATGCGGCCCACGTCCCGACTGTAGAAATAGGCGGCGAGGCCGAACTCGGTGGCGTTGGCGAGGGTGATCGCCTCGGCCTCCGTCTCGAACCGGATCAGCGGGGCGACCGGCCCGAATGTCTCCTCGGAGAAGATGAGTGCATCCTTCGGCACGTCAGCCAGGACGGTCGGCTCGAAGAAGCTGTGGCCGAGGGCATGAGGCTGCCCACCGGTAACAATGCGGGCGCCCTTCGACACTGCATCGGCGATGTGCTCCTCCACCTTGGCGACGGCGGCGGCATTGATGAGCGGCCCCTGGGTGACGCCCTCCACCATGCCAGGGCCGACCTTCAGGAGCCCGACCGCATCAGCCAGTTTTTCGGCGAAGGCGTCGTAGACGCCGGCCTGCACCAGGAAACGGTTGGCGCACACACAGGTCTGCCCCGTGTTGCGATACTTGGAGGCCATGGCGCCCTTGACCGCCTCGTCCAGGCCGGCGTCGTCGAAGACGATGAAGGGCGCGTTGCCGCCAAGCTCCATGCTGGTCTTCTTCACGGTCGGCGCGCACTGGGCGAGGAGCAGTGCGCCCACCCGCGTGGACCCGGTGAAGGACAGCTTGCGCACGAGGGCGTTCTCGCACAGCTCCTTGCCCGTCTCGGAAGAGGGGCCGGTGATAATGTTGCAGACACCGGGCGGCAGGCCCGCGCGCTCAGCCAGCACGCCCAGCGCGAGGGCGGAGAAGGGCGTCTCGCTCGCGGGGCGGATCACCCCGGTGCAGCCTGCGGCCCAGCCCGGCCCCGCCTTGCGGGTGATCATGGCCGAGGGGAAATTCCAGGGGGTGATGGCGGCGAAGACGCCGATGGGCTCCTTCTGCACAATGATGCGCCGGCCCGGCAGGGGAGCGGGAATGGTGTCGCCATAGACGCGCTTGGCCTCCTCGGCGAACCACTCGATGAAGGCGGCTGCGTACGCGATCTCGCCTTTCGCCTCGGCAAAGGGCTTGCCCTGTTCGGCGGTCATGATGCGGGCGAGGTCGTCCTGGTTTGCCATCATCAGGTCGAACAGGCGCCGCAGGATTGCAGCGCGCTCCTTGCCGGTCTTCGCCCGCCAGCTCTTCTGCGCCGCATGGGCCACATGGATGGCGCCCGCCACTTCAGGGCGCGACAGGGCGGGCACATGGCCGATGAGCGTGCCATCCGCCGGATTGGTGACGGCTATGGTCGCACCGCTGGCGGCGGACACCCATTCGCCGCCGATGAGGTTGGCCTCTCGGAAGAGGCTCGGATCCGCGAGCCCAAGCGTCGCGGCGGAATTCTTGTCGGTCATTGCGCCCTCTCAGCTCTGGAAGTCCACGACGAGACGCACGACGGAACCATCGTGCAGCCGATCGAAGCCTTCGTTGATGTCTTCGAGCGGGATGCGCCCGCTCATCAGGCGGTCCACGGGGAGACGGCCTGCCTTGTAGAGCTCGATGTAACGCGGCACGTCGCGCACCGGCACGCAGGTGCCGATATAGCTGCCCTTCACCGTCCGCTCTTCCGCGACGAGGCTCACGATGTTCACCGGCAGCACGGCATCCGGCGGTGGCAAGCCGGCGGTGACGGTGGTGCCGCCGCGCTTGGTCATCTTGTAGGCATTCTCAAGCGCCGGCGCGGAGCCGGCGAACTCGAACACGAAATCGGCGCCGCCGCCCGTGAGCGCCCGCACCTGCTCGATGGCATCGGGGGCGCGTGCGTCCACGACGCCGGTGGCGCCAAGGTCCTTGGTGAGCTGCAGCTTTTCCGGCGACAGGTCCACGGCGACCACCCGTGCGGCGCCTGCCGCCAGAGCCCCGAGGACGGCGGCGAGACCCACGCCGCCGAGACCGACGACAGCCACGGTCTCGCCGGCCTGGACACGGGCGGTGTTCACCACGGCGCCGACGCCCGTCAGCACCGCGCAGCCAAACAGCGCCGCGACGTCGAGCGGGATATCCTTGTCTATTCGAACCAATGAACGGCGCGACACCACCGCGTGGTCGGCAAAGGCGGAGCATCCCAGATGATGATGGATGGTCTCCTCGCCCTCGTGTAGCCGGATCGCTCCGGTCAGGAGTTCGCCCTTGCCGTTGGCCACCGCGCCTGGCTCGCACAGGGCCGGCCGCCCCTGAGAGCAGGGCTGGCAATGGCCGCAGCTGGGCATGAATACCATGACCACGTGATCGCCCGGCTTCAGGTCGTCCACTCCGTCGCCGGCCTCGACCACCACGCCCGCCGCCTCGTGCCCGATGGCCATCGGCATGGGCCGCGGCCGGCTGCCGTTGATGACGGAAAGATCCGAATGGCACAGGCCCGCCGCCGCGATCTTTACCAGCACCTCGTCCCGGCCGGGTCGATCGAGCTCCACCTCCTCGATATGGAGCGGCTGGCTCTGCGCGTACGGCATCTGAGCGCCCATGCTGCGCAGGACGGCGGCTTTGATCTTCATGGCGTGGTGCTCCCTTACGTCCTTCGAGCGCGCATGCCGCCTCTGGCCCGGGCAGCTTGACACCGATTAACATAGTCTAATAATGCAAGTCACTAGGGAACGGAAACCGACATGCCGGAAATACGCCGATGAAGCCCGCCCGGTTCGACTATGTTCGCGCCGAAAGCATCGCTCACGCGGTGGAGGCGCTTGCGGGTGCAGGCGGCGACGGCAAGGTGCTCGCGGGCGGGCAGAGCCTGATGCCGATGATGAATTTTCGCCTCGTGAAGCCATCGGTTCTGGTGGATATCAACCGCATCCCGGACCTCGACCGCATCACCCTCGAAGCCGGCACGCTGCGGCTCGGCGCGCTGGTGCGCCACCGCATGACAGCGGAGGATGTGCTGGTGGCCCGGCACATCCCGGTGCTGCACGCCGCCATGAAGCATGTGGCGCATCTCACCGTGCGCAACCGCGGCACCTTCTGCGGCAGCGTGTGCCATGCCGACCCCGCCGCCGAGATGCCCATGATGACGCTGCTGCTCGACGGCACCATCCATATCGCGTCTCCGCGCGGCACTCGCACCATGCCGGCGCGGGACTTCCTCATAGGCTCCCTCGCCACCGCGCTGGAGCCGGACGAGATGGTCACGGCCGTCGATCTCGCCATACCTGCGGACGGCACCGGCTGGGCCTTCGAAGAGTTTTCCCGCCGCCACGGCGACTATGCGCTGGCGGCCGTCGCCGTGCTCATGGAACGCAGGGACGGGCGGGCGCGCAACGTGCGCATCGCCATGATGGGCATCGCCGACACCGCTCTGCGGCTGAGCGATGTGGAGGCAGCCCTCGAGGGCCGCGAAGGCACCGCCGAAGCGTTCGACGAGGTGGTCGCGCGGCTCAAGGCATCGCTGGCGCCCAACTCCGACCTCAACGCCTCCGCCGACTATCGCCGCCATCTTGCCGGCGCGCTCGCCCGCCGCGCCCTCGCCGACGCCTGGGACCGCGCCCGCGAGGCGCATATGGAGCCGGCCTGATGGAAGACCGCGCCACCATCACGCTCACCGTCAATGGGCTGACCCAGACCCGCGCGGTGGACGCGCGCCTGCTGCTGAGCGACTTCCTCAGGCACGACCTCGGCCTCACGGGAACCCATGTGGGCTGCGAGCACGGGGTGTGCGGCGCCTGCACCATCCTCCTGGACGGGCGCAGCGCGCGCTCCTGCCTCACCCTTGCCATCCAGGCGGACGGCGCCACCATCGAGACGGTGGAAGGGCTCGGCCGCATGGGCGACCTTGGCCGCGTGCAGCAGGCGTTCCGCGATCACCACGGCCTGCAATGCGGCTTCTGCACGCCGGGCTTCCTGATGACCATCACCGACATGCTGCGCCATCACCCGCTGGAAACCGACGACCAGATCCGCGAGGCCCTGTCCGGCAACATCTGCCGCTGCACCGGCTACCAGCATATCGTGGATGCGGTGCGCGAGCTGGCACGCGCACGGGGGCCGCTGACGTGACCGCGTTTGACGCCTCCGTGGAAATGCGGCCCAAGCTGGTGGGCCAGCGCATCAAGCGCACCGAGGACCCGCGCCTGCTCACCGGCTCCGGCCGCTATGTGGACGACATGAACCCGCAGGGCGTGCTGCACGTCGCTCTGCTGCGCAGCGACCAGCCCCATGCGCGCATCCGGTCCATAGACGTGGGCGAAGCCTTCGCGGTGCCCGGTGTCGTCGCCATCTTCGATGCGGGCGACATCGCCGGCGATTTCAAGCCCGCCATCCCAACGTCCCGCATGAAGGGCTATTACGCGACGCCCTTCCGGCCCCTTGCCGAGGGCAAGGTGCGCTATGTCGGCGAGCCGGTGGTCGCGGTGGTGGCCGAAAGCCGTTACGCCGCCGAGGACGCGCTGGAGCTGATCTCCATCGACTACGAGCCGCTGCCCGTCGCCGTCTCGAAGGATGAGGCAGCTGTAGACGGCGCTCCGCTCCTGCATGAGGAAGCCGGCACCAATGTGATCATCTCCCGCACCTTCGCCCGGGGCGACGTGGACGCGGTGATCGCCGCGGCGCCGGTGGTGGTGAAGGGCCGCTTCCGCATGACGCGCAAGACGCCCATGCCCATGGAAACCCGCTCCTATCTCGCCGAGTGGGACCGGCGGCGCCAGGCGCTCACCCTGCATTCCTCCACCAACATCCCCGGCATCATCTGCGACGTGCTCGGCACCTGCCTCGACCTGCCCGGCAACCGGATCCGCGTGGTGGCGCCCGACGTGGGCGGCAGCTTCGGCGGCAAGGGATCGCTGAACCACGAGGAGATGCTGGTCTGCGTGCTCGCGCGCAAGCTGGAGCGCCCGGTGAAGTTCGTCGCCGACCGCATGGAGGACCTCACCGCCATGAGCCAAGCCTTCGACGAGACCATCGAGGCGGAGCTGGCGGTGGATGCGGACGGACACCTCCTGGGCCTCAAGGCGGACGTGATCGGCGATATCGGCGCCTATTCCATCTATCCCTGGACCGGCGCGCTGGAGCCGGTGCAGGTGGTGAGTTTCCTGCCCGGCCCCTACCGCATGGAGCATTATCGCGGCCGGGTGCGCGGCGTGCTCACCCCCAAGCCGCCGACAGGACCCTATCGCGGTGTCGGCCGCCCGTCCTCCACCTTCGCCATGGAGCGATTGATGGATATGGCGGCCCGCAAGCTCGGCATGGACCCGGCCGAGATCCGCCGGCGGAATCTCGTCACGGCCGAGGAATTTCCCTACCGCACCGGCTCCGGCATCATCTGGGACCGCTCCGCCTTCCAGGAATGCCTGCAGGGCGTGTGCGATCTGGTGGATTATCCGGCGCTGGTGCGCCAGCGCGATGCGGCCCGGGCCGAGGGCCGCTGGGTCGGCATCGGCTTTGCCAGCTATGCGGAGCTGACCGGCATCGGCTCGCGCATCGCCGTCGCGCCGGGCATGCCCATCAACACCGGCACCGAGACCGCCTCCATCCGCATCGACGCGACAGGCGCCGTCACCGCCGCCTTCGGCATCTCGTCCCACGGACAGGGGCTAGAGACGACGCTGGCCCAGGTGGTGGCCGACGAACTGGGCTGCCGCATGGAGGACATCGAGATCCAGCACGGCGACAGCGCTCTCGTACCCATGGGCACGGGCACCTATGCCAGCCGGTCGGCCGTGCTCGGCGGCGGCGCCGCCACCAAGACCGCCCGCGTGGTGAAGACCAAGGTGCTGAAGGCCGCCGCCTTCCTCATGGATGTTCCGGCGGAAGACCTCGAGGCCGAAGGCGGCGTCATCCGCGCCCGCTCCTCCAATGCAACAATGACTTTTCGAGAGGTCGCCCACGCGGTCTATGCGCAGATGGGCCGCATCCCGCACGAGCAGCGGGAGGATCTCGTCGGCTCCGAGAGCTACGACCCCTATCTCGGCACGGCCTGCGCCTCGACCCACCTCGCCATGGTGGAGATCGACCCCGCCACCTTTGCCGTCACGGTGACGCGCTTCGCCGTGGCGGAGGATTGCGGGCGCATCATCAATCCGCTGATCGTGGACGGCCAGGTGCACGGCGCCGTGGCGCAGGGCATTGGCGCTGCCCTCCTGGAGGAGGTCGTGCACGACGATGGCGGGCAGTTGCTGACCGCGAGCCTCGCCGACTATCTCGTGCCCATCGCCAGCACCATGCCGCAGATCGAGATCCTGCACGTGGAGGCGGAACTGCCGAACAATATCGGCGGCTTCCGGGGCATGGGAGAGGGCGGCACCATCGGCGCGCCGGCGGCCATCGCCAATGCGGTGTCGGACGCGCTGGCGCCGCTCGGCATCGAGGTGGACACCCTCCCGGTGGCGCCCGATCGCCTCTTCCGGCTGGTGCAGGCCGCGCGGGCCTCCGCATCAGGCTGAGCCGCCCCCCGCAGACCCATCCGCAAAAAAGAGCAGGCGCCGGACCCGAAGGATCCGGCGCCTGTCCCTTTGCGGGAAGTCGGCGGTGCCGCCGGGTCAGGGCAACGGCTGCACCATCTCCTTCAGCCGAAAGCGGATGATCTTGCCGGAGCCGGTGCGCGGAATCTCGTCCACCTGATGCACCACATGGGGCACCTTGTAGGACGAGAGATGAAGCCGGCAGTGGTCCAGCAGCATGTCCGCGTCGAAGCTGGAGTCGCGTGGCACCACATACAAAGCCGGCACCTCGCCGAGCTGGGGATGAGCGACACCCGCCACGGCGCAGTCGAGCACGCTGGAGAAGAGCAGCACCACCTCCTCGATCTCCGCCGGGGCGATGTTCTGCCCGCCGCGAATGATCAGCTCCTTGAGTCGGCCGGTGATGGTGACGAAGCCGTTGCGATCGGCACGGGCGAGGTCGCCGGTGTGGTACCAGCCGTTGCGTAGCGCCTTGGCCGTTTCCTCCGGCTTGTTGTGATAGCCGAGCATGACGTTCGGCCCGCGCACGATCAGCTCGCCCTCCTGCTCGGCATCGAGGTCGCGCAGGCTCGCGGGATCGACGATGCGCAGCGCGACGCCCGGCAGGGGCAGGCCGCACGACCCCATGACGCGCGAGGACGAGGCCGCGTTCATCGTCACCATGGTGGAGGTTTCAGTGATGCCGTAGCCATCCAGCAGAGGCACGCCGAAGGCCCCTTCGAACGCCGCGTTCAGCGTCGCCGGCATGATCGCCCCTGCCGAAACGCACACGCGCAGACCCGGCAGGGAACTGCGCCCCTCCGCCTGAGCCGCCTCCATCAGATAATGGAACATGGTGGGCACGCCGGGAAAGACCGTGAACTCGCCGGTCTCGAGAAGGCGCATGGCCTCGCGGGTTGAGTATTTCTCCAGGATGTACTCGCTTGCGCCCGTGGCGAGGATGGAGAGAACCGAGAAATTCAGGGCGTAGGAATGAAAGAGCGGCAGCGGCGACAGCACCGTGTCGTCCGCATTCAGGCCCACGACCGGGCTCCAGCACGCCGCCGTCACCCACAGCATGCTGCGGCAGGTGAGCAGCACGCCCTTGGCGCGTCCGGTGGTCCCGGAGGTGTAGATGATGAAGGACGCCGCATCGATATCATCGGGATCGCGCGCAGGCGCGGCGGATGGCAGCTCCGCCAGCGCCTCGAAGCTGCGCAGATCGTCGGCCGGGGCGTCCACCAGCAGCAGGCCGGCGACGCTAGGTGCCTCAGCCCGCAATGCCTCCACCATCTCCGCGCGGGCGGCCGTGGTGATGACGATCCGGCACGCGGCGTCGGACAGGCGGTAAGACACCTCTCCGGGCGCCGCCTCGGCGCTGATGGGCACCGCGACGCCCCCGGCCCGGACAATGGCAAGGCAGGCCTCCACCCAGGAGACGCTGTTCGGCAGCAGGATCGCCACGCGATCGCCGGACCCGACGCCGAGGCCGGCGAGATGGCCGGCGAGGTTCGCCGTGCGCCGCGCCAGCTCGGCATAGGTGACGGCGCGCCGGGCATCTCGGAACGCGACTTTCCCGCCGCGCTCCGTCGCATGCCGCCGCAACAGCTCCGCCACCGGAGCGATCAGATCCGCCTTGAGCATCCGTTCCTCCCCTTTGATGACCGCGTTCTTGTGCGCGGCTGTCTTCACACCATGCAGAAGCCGCCGGAGATGGAGATCACCTGCCCGGTGATCCACGACCCCTTCGGCGAGGCGAGCAGGGCGACGGTCGGTGCGATGTCCTCCGGCTGGCCGAGGCGGCGCAGCGGATAGAATTTGGTGAGCTTGTCGCGATTGGCTTCCACCCACGAGCGGTCATGGGCGGTCTCGACGAGACCGAGGGAAACGGTGTTGGCCGTCACGCCGCTGCGGCCCAGTTCTCGCGCCAGCGACTTCATGAGGGCGATGGTGCCCGCCCGCGCCGCCGCCACGATGGCGAGGCCGGATTCGCCCACGCGCGAGGAGTCGCCGACGATGGCGATGAGGCGCCCGTCGCCCGCCTTTTCCAGATGCGGGACGGCCGCATGGGCGAGATGGATGGCGCCATAAAGGCAGGTATCGATCTGCGCCTTCCACTCCTTCTCGGTGGAGTCGGTGAACTTCTGCCGGATGGCGAGGCCGGCATTGTTGACCACGATGTTCAGGCCGCCGAAATCGGAAACGATGGCCTCGACCATCGCCTTTACGGCGGTGAAGTCTGCGACGTCCGCCTTGTAGGTCTTGGCCTCGCCACCGAGCGCGCGGATCTCGTCCACGACGGCCTGCGCCTCTTCCGCCGAGTTGCGGTAGTTCAGCGCGACGGTCGCGCCCTCGGCGGCGAGGGCGAGCGAAATCTCGCGCCCCACGTCGCGCGCCCCGCCGGTGACCAGCGCAACCTTGCCCTTGAGATTGAGATCCATGGAAAATCCGCCTTGACTGAGAGGATGGATAGAAACGGGACTGCGCCTCACTCGTAGGCGTCGGCCCCCTTCCGCAGGGTCTGCCACTGGGCGTCGTCATGGCCGCACAGGACGGTGGCGCCGCCTGCCTCGATCCTGCGGATTTCCGCGATGGAGCGATGGTGAAGATCGACGTTCCAGGTGTTCTTCGGCACCACGCCGGGGTCGAGGCTGGTCCGCAGGCTCACCGCGTCGGAGGCCAGCAGGAAGGCGCCGTCGCGGTCCAGGGTGACGAGCGCACCGGTGAGGCCCGGCGTGTGGCCTGGCAACGGGATGAGGGTGACGCGCCCGTCGCCGAACAGATCCTTCTCTCCCTCTATCAGCTCCAGGGGATTGCCCTGGTCCCACTCGATCGGGAGATAGCCTGCGGAAGCGGCATTCTCCGCCTTCGCTGCGGCGAGTTCCGCCGTGTGGACGATGACCGTCGCCTTGCGGAAGAAGCCGTTGCAGCCGCAATGGTCCGGGTGGAAGTGCGAGCAGACCACCACGTCGATGTCGTCGGCCCCAAGACCCACGCAGGAGAGCTGGGAGACCACATTGTCCTCGGGCCCCATGATCGGCGTCATGGCCCGCGCCACGCCGCCCCATCGCGCCTCGGCATCGTCCACGACGGACGGGTGGCAGCCCGTGTCGAACAGGACGTTGCCCTGGGCATGTCGCAAGAGGATCGAGGCAACCGGCAGCTCGATGCTCTCGCTGCGGTCGGCATCGGGCTGGTAGATGTGCCGCTTCATCCGGAGGCGGCCGCCGGAAAGCACGTGCATCTTCATGGCTGTTTCCTCCCGTGCGGGACCGCTCACCGCCCCTCGAAGCGCGGCGGGCGCTTCTCGGCGAAGGCATTGCGCCCCTCCTTATAGTCGAAGCTGCGGGATGCACCGTCGATGCGCGCCTGGGCGGCATCGAGATCGAGCGCCCCGGGCCCCATGGCGAGACCGTCGAGGATGAACTTCGCCCCGCTCACGGAGAGCGGCGCATTCGCCGCGATGCGTCCGGCGAGGGTTCGGGCCGCAGCCATCGGGTCGTGAGCCAGGTCGTCTGCGAAGCCGATGCGCAGCGCCTCTTCGGCGGGGATGCGATCCGCCGTGTAGAGGATGCGCTTCGCCTGCGTGAGCCCGACGAGCGAAAGCAGGCGCTGGGTGCTGCGCACGCCATAGACGATGGAAAGCTTGGCCGCCGGAATGCCGAAGATGGCGGTCGGCGCGGCGATGCGAAAATCGCAGGACATGGAGAGGTGGCACCCCCCGCCGAGGCAATAGCCGGAGACCACGGCGATGGTCGGCTTGCCGGCCCCAGCGATGGCGTCGGACGACGCATCCACCGCCACTTCATATTCCACGCTCTGCTCCAGCGTGTGGCGCACAACCGGGAATTCGGAGATGTCCGCCCCGACGCTGAAGTCGGCGCCCGCGCCTGCGAGCAGGATCGCCCGTACATCGCGGTCCGCGCCGAGCTCGGAGAATATCCGCGCCACGTCGCGCCACATGGCGAGCGTCATGGCGTTGCGCTGCGCCGGACGATTCAGCGTGACGGTGGCGATGTGGTCCGCGACGGCAACCTCGATATCCGCCATTCAGCCCTCCCTGGTCCCAACGCCCGCCTCGCCGACGACGAGGGGCGCAAGAACATGGCGCAGCTTGTCCGGGAGCGGAACCGGCCGGTTCGTGGCGCGGTCCACATAGACATGGATGAAATGCCCCTGTGCGGCCGCCACATCGTCCGCATCGCGAAAGAGGCCGATCTCGTATCGCACACTGGTGGTTCCGAGGCGCCCGACGCGCAGGCCCGCGTGCACCTTCGAGGGAAAGGACAGGGACGAGAAATACTGGCAGCGCGTCTCCGCCACGAGCCCGATGACGGGACTGGCCTCGACGTCCAGCGCACCTGTCTCGATCAGGTAATGACCGACGGCCGTATCGAAGAAAGAGTAATAAACCACGTTGTTCACGTGCTGGTAGACGTCATTGTCCATCCAGCGCGTCGTGATCTCCCGGAAGTGTCGATAGTTCTGCCGTCGGTCCGGCATTTCGCGCGCGCTCACCTGCCGCCTCCCTTCCAGGCCTGCCCGCGGGCGGGCACCAGCGGTTCTTGTCCGGCCCGTCGTGCCGCCGGACGGCGGTCGCGTCGATCGGATCCGCTGATCAATTCGTAACTTGCATTAATAGACTGAAAGTGCTGTTGTCAATGCCGCACCGACCGATACGGGACCGACGAACCGGCCTCAGACAGCATTTCCTGCGGCGCGCAAGACTCCATACTGCACCGCGGGATGAAATGACCGGGACGCGGCAATTCAAACGTCCATTTATGAAAGACATGGGTCGGTGCGGGGACAGACCAGCCGGACGCTAAGCCGGAAAGGCGCGCCGGATCACGCAGGAGGAAGACGGATGTCCAGGATTGCACACGTGGCGACGATATGCGCCGCGCTTGCCATGTCGCTGCCGGCCCATGCTCAGACCCCCGCGGCTCCGCCCGCGGCCGGCAAGATCGCCAATGACATGGTGAAGATCGGCGTTCTCACCGACATGTCGGGGCAGTTCTCCCATGAATCGGGTGAGGGATCCGTCACGGCGGTGAAGATGGCCGTGGAAGACTTCGGCGGGAAGGTGCTCGGCAAGCCCATCGAGGTCATTGTCGCCGACCACCAGAACAAGACCGAGATTGCCATCGCCAAGGCGAAGGAATGGTTCGACGTCGACAAGGTCGACATGATCGCCAACCTCATCAATTCTGCCGTGGCCATCGGCGTCGCCGGGGTGGCGAAGGAAAAGAACGGCATCGCCATCATCAACGGCTCGGGCTCCTCGCGCCTCACCGGCGACATGTGCACGCCGAACTCGATCCACTATGCGTACGACACCTATGCGCTGGCCGTCGGCACGGGGAACGCACTCATCAAGCAAGGCAAGAAGAACTGGTTCTTCCTGACCGCGGACTATGCCTTCGGCCACGCTTTGGAGGCCGACACAGCGTCGGTGGTAAAGGCAGGCGGGGGCAACGTGGTGGGCGCTGTGCGCTACCCCATCAATACCCTCGATCACGGCTCCTTCATGCTTCAGGCGCAGGGATCGGGAGCGGACGTGATTGCGGTCGCCGGCTCCGGCACCGTCTTCATCAACGCCGTGAAGGCCGCGCACGATTTCGGGCTGACGCAATCCGGCAAGCAGTCCCTCGCCGGGCTCCTCGTGTGGATCACAGATATCCATTCCATGGGCCTTGAGAATGCCCAGGGCCTCGTGCTCACCAATGCCTTCTACTGGGATCGGGACGATGAGACCCGCGCCTTCTCCAAGCGCTTCGAGGCCCGCATGGGCCGCAAGCCGCACATGGGCGATGCGGGAGACTATTCCTCCACCATGCTCTATCTGAAGGCTGTCGAGGCTGCCGGAACCGATGAGGCTCAGGCCGTCATGGCCAAGATGCGCGAGATGAAGGTCAACGACTTCTTCGCCAAGAACGGCTACATCCGCGCCGATGGCCGCTTCATCCACGACATGTACGTCTATCAGGTGAAGAGCCCTTCGGAATCGAAGGGACCGTGGGACTATTACAAGCTGGTGCAGGTCATTCCGGGCGAGCAGGCTTTCCGCCCGCTGTCCCAGAGCCAGTGCCCGCTGATCAAGAAGTAGCGGTCCCTGGGCGGCCCCGGCGTGGGGCCGCCCGCTTCCCCGGCCGGGCCTCATCCTGCGTCGCCCGGTCTTGGCTGGGCACATCCTGAGCAGGCGCATCCTCCCCCGACACCAAAATCTCGACTATCCGGTCGCCGGCCTGCGGAGCGCCGTAGAGGGCCGGATCGTAGTTGAGGCGGTAGCGCATGTCGGGGGCCTCGATGGGCTTGCGGCACTTGTTGCACACCACCACTGCGGAAAAATCGTGCCCGCAGTCGAGATGCGTCAGGACCAGCGGCGGATCGCCGGCGGACAGCCACCGGTCGCCCCACGCGCCCATGGTGATGAATGCGCCGTAGAGGTCCTTGCCCATTTCGGTGAGCCGATATTCGTAGCGCTCGGGCAGATCCTGGTACTTGACCCGATCGAACACGCCGCGCGTTACGAGCCGCCCGAGCCGTTCGGTGAGGATGTTGGGTGCGATCCTGAGCTCTGTCTGCATCTGGTCGAACCGCCGCACGCCGAAGAATGCCTCGCGCAGGATAAGAAAGCTCCAGCGGTCGCCGATGATCTCCAGGGAACGCGATACCGAGCTCGGGCGGCCGCGCGAGAAGCTCGATGACTCAGCTGTGCGTCGCGCCCGCTTCGCCGGCTCCACGGGGGTGCGGCCAGCGCCCGGTCCGTCGCGGTAGCGCACACGGTTTGCCTTCACCTCGCCGAGGCAGTGGGAACAAGCCACATAGGGTTCGCATTCCTGCCCACAGGTGGCGTGGATCAGCTTGAGCGGCGGCCCTTCCGGGTCGGAAAGCCAGCGGTCGCCGAAGCGGATCAGTGCGACGAAGCTCGGGTACAGCTCCATTCCACAGCGCGTGAGATGATATTCGGCTCGGCTTGAATTCGCCGAATAGTGCACCTGGCGGAAAATGCCGCGCACGGTGAGGCGCTTCAGCCGTTCCGCAAGCGTGCCGCGTGGCAGCCCGAGCGCGGTCCGGAACTGTTCAAACCGCCGCGCGCCGAAGAACGCCTCGCGTATGACGAGGAAGCTCCACGCATCCGACATGATGGAGATTGTGCGTCCGACCGAGCAGTTGCGTTCAAACAGCTGAGGCACCGCCTGGCTCCTGGATGCGGTCTTCGCATTCGCTCCGGGGCCCGCACGCTTCTCGTTCGGCATCTGGCCGCGCACTCCATGTGGCAATTTTCAGTCCAACTATAGTACCAATGAATCAGGACGTCGCGCGGATATCTATATGGCCGCGAGCGACCTTCGGTGCCCACCTTTTCATTCGCCGCGCCGAGGCTGCTATAAGATAAATATGCCCCCGGCGAGGGTCGTAGGTGAGTTAAGAAATTTAGACTACAGAAAAGTCGATCGAGATATCATTTATTTGATGAGGTGCGGTGTATTCTCTCAGGCATCATAAAATCTGATTGATATTTCATATGTTCAAATCAATGCGAACATGTCCATTTCTGCGGCCTCAACCTTGACTCTGGCCCCACCATTTCCCGCAATGAAAATAACAGCGGCGGCTTCGAGAGCGGTGCAGATCGCGGCGCTGTCCGAGAAACGATCCATCGTCTCCGAGAATCTCGACAGCATCGTCGACGCGTTCCCCTACGCCAGCACAGCCAGGGCTGCGACTGTGCGCATCAAGCCCCATGCCCGCGCGACGATGCCAGTCGCAAACCCGCAGCACCTGAGCGATACCGACCTGAAAAAGCGACGTTTGGCGACCTGCTGCGCCTAGGTCGAGATGCGCCGCGCGATCCCGCTGCGGCGCATGCGGCGGTGGATCGTCGTGCGGTCCACCCCGAGGTCGCGGGCGACGGCGGAGATGTTCCATCCCCGCGCACGCAGGGCCGCGACGAGCCCGTCACGCGCGGCGTCCGCCTCTCCCCTGAGGAGGGCAGGCGAGATCGCAGACCCATGGGGCAGGGCGTCCCCCGCGAGCAGGCCTTCGGGAAGGTCGTCGGGCTCGATCGTCCCTCCGGAGGAGAGGGCGCAGGCGAGATCAAGCGTGTTCATCAATTCGCGGATATTGCCGGGCCAGCGATGGTCGCGCAGCAGACCGAGCGCGACCGGCGACAGGCTGAAACGCGTTTTCTCCACCTTGCCACGCTCCTCCAGAAGGCGCTCCACCAGCCAGTCGAAATCGGCGCGGCGGCGCAGGGGCGGCAAGGTGAGCACCGCGCCGCTCAGGCGGAAATAGAGATCTTCGCGGAACCGGCCTGCGTTGACCTCGGCGCGCAGATCGCGGTGGCTCGCTGCGATGACGCGGATGTTCACGGGCACCGGCCGGGTGCGACCCAGGGGAGTCACCTCCCGCTCCGCCAGCACGCGCAGCAGGCGGGTCTGGAGGGGCAGGGGCATGTCGCCGATCTCGTCGAGAAAGAGCGTGCCGCCATCCGCCTCCAGTACCAGCCCCTTGCGGCCGCGCGCCGCCGCGCCGGTGAAGGCGCCGGCCTCGTAGCCGAACAGCTCGCCCTCGATCAGCGTCTCCGGCAGCGCGGCGCAGTTCACCGCCACGAACGGCCGCGCCGAGCGGGCGCCGGCGGCATGGATGGCCTTGGCGAGGAATTCCTTGCCGGTGCCGGTCTCGCCACAGACGATGAGGTTCATCTGCGTGTTCACCAGCCGCGCGGCGCGCTCCACCACACCGGCCATGGCGGGATCGCCGCCATTGAGGCCGGCGAGAGGCGCCGGCAGGCTTGGCGGGGCGGCGGCGACCGACCGGGTGGAAATGCGGGCCGGCAGCTGGCAGTGGGCGAACATGGGCGTACCGGTGCCGGCGAGGCGCACCATGCGCTGCGCCACCGGGCTTGCCGGGCTGAGGCGCGGCAGGTCGTCGAGGGCGATCTCGACGATGTCGGAGAGGCGGCGCCCCACCAGCGGCCGCGCGGCATCGGCCGTTGGGCGCGACTCCAGTTCGCGCCGCAACAGGGCGCGGGCCTTGCTGTTGAAGCCGGCGATGCACCCCGCCCGGTCCACCGCCAGCACATAGGGCGGGTCCACATCCGCAAATTCGGGCGAGGGCGCGAGGCGCAGGATGAACTCGCCGCGGAAGCGGTTGAGCAGGTTCGCCGTCTCGATCTTGTGAGCGATCGACTTCACCAATTGCAGCGCGAGCAGCTGGCTCTCCTTCGGCTGCGGCGAGCGCAGGGCGGAGATGTCGAGCACGGCGGCGAGCGCGCCGGAGGGATCGAACACGGGCGCCGCCGTGCAGGTGAGGGGAATGTGCGTGGCGTCGAAATGGTCGGTCTGGTGAACGGTCAGAGCCTCCCCCGTGGCGATGCAGGTGCCAACCGCGCAGGTGCCCGCGCTCGGCTCCTTCCAGTCGGCGCCGAGATAGAGGCCGGCGCGCATGAGACTGGCGTCAAAGGTGGGATCGCCGATGAAGTCGACGGTGATGCCCTTGGCGTCGGTCAGCAGCAGCACGTAGCCGAGGCCCGCCACGTCCCGATACAGCGTCTCCACACCGAAGCGCGCGGTGTGGATGAACTCGTCCATGGCGTCCTGATGCTCGCGCAACTGGGTCGAGGGTAGGATCAGGGGCTCGCGCAGCACCACCGGATCAAGACGATGCTCGCTGACGCAGCGCTGCCAGGACTGGGTGATGACCTGATCGCGCGTCGCGCGTGATGGCACAGGCAAGCCGCTCGCCGCGCGCATGAGCTCGTCGATGTGCGCGACCTGCTCCTGTCGCATGACGATCCTCCCAGATCGTTTTTATTGAGAGCGAGTGTTGCCGCGAAATGAAGCGCCGGCAAGCCTTTCCGAGGGTCAGGCGCGTGTCGGCGAAATCCATGGCGAGGGTCACGCTGCAACACCTGTGGCACGCGCGGCGCCACACCTGTGGCGCTGCCGCCTCAGGTGTCCACGCGCTACGCTCGCGGCTCCGCCTTGTGCCGCAACGGTTTGGCGCGACGGGTGCGGTTGGCCTGCCCCTTGCTCATGTCCTTCCCATCAAGCCGGCCCGAAGTCGGCGCCGAAGAATATGGCAGGGGAAGGAAACGTGGCCCGCTCCATCAGAAGCGGTGCCGTGAGCAGGCGCGCCTGCGGTTGCCTTTCTCCCTGCCGGTCCGGTCGATCTCAAGGAGGAGGAAAAGCCCATGTCCATTCAGACGCCCATGCAGTCCACCCACGGCGCCTTGTCCAACAATCCGATCCCGCTGGAGAAGGACGCGCTTCTCGCGTCCTATCGCACCATGCGTACCATCCGCGATTTCGAGGAGCGGCTGCATGTGGAGTTCGCGAAAGGCGACATTCCCGGCTTCGTCCACCTCTATGCCGGCGAGGAGGCCTGCGCCACCGGCATCATGATGCACCTCACCGACAGCGACCGCATCGCCTCCACCCATCGCGGCCACGGCCACTGCATCGCCAAGGGCGTGGATGTGGCGGAGATGATGGCCGAGATCTACGGCAAGTCCTCCGGCTCATGCCGTGGCAAGGGCGGCTCCATGCACATCGCCGATCTCTCCAAGGGGATGATGGGCGCCAACGGCATCCTCGGCGCCGGCGCACCGCTTATCTGCGGCGCGGCGCTCGCCGCCAAGTTCCGGGGTGACGGGGGCGTGGGCATCACCTTCTTCGGCGACGGCGCGGCCAACCAGGGCACGGTTCTCGAAAGCATGAACCTCGCCGCCATCTGGAACCTGCCGGTGATCTTCGTGCTGGAGAACAACGGATACGCGGAGGCGACCTCCGTCATCTACGCCACGGGCGTCGACAGCTTCCTCGACCGCGCCCACGGCTTTGGCCTGCCGGGCGTCAGCGTGGACGGCACGGACTTCTTCGCCGTCCACAAGGCGGCCGGCGAGCTCATCGCCAAGGCGCGCGCGGGCGGCGGGCCGGCGCTGCTCGAATGCAAGATGGTGCGCTTCTACGGCCATTTCGAAGGCGACAGCCAGACCTACAAGGCCAAGGGCGAGAACGACTTCAACCGCCTCAACCGCGACTGCCTCAAGATATTCGCCGATCGCGTGACGGCGGCGGGCGTCGTGTCCGATGCCGAGATCGCGCTCCTCGACCGCGAGGTGGCGAACCTCATCGACGAGGCCGTGTCCTCGGCCAAGTCGGCCCCGCAGCCGACCCATCACGAGCTGACCAGCGACGTCTACGTCTCCTACTGAGCCCTTGCAGCGAACCCGCACGGCCAAACGATTTCCTGGAGGAAACCATGTCCCGCACCCTCAGCTTCAAGCTGGCGATCAACGAAGCCCTCGACCTTGAAATGCGTCGCGACCCCACCGTCATCCTGCTCGGCGAGGACATCGTCGGCGGCTCCGGCTCGCCGGGGGAGATGGACGCCTGGGGCGGCGTGCTCGGCGTCACCAAGGGTCTCTACGGCAAGCACGGCAACCGCCTCATCGACACGCCCCTGTCCGAGAGCGCCTATATCGGCGCGGCCATCGGCGCCGCCGCCTGTGGCATGCGGCCGGTGGCGGAGCTGATGTTCCTCGACTTCATGGGCGTGTGCTTCGACCAGATCCTGAACCAGGCGGCCAAGTTCCGCTACATGTTCGGCGGCAAGGCGAAGACGCCCGTGGTCATCCGCGCCATGGTCGGCGCCGGCTTCCGTGCCGCTGCTCAGCACTCGCAGATGCTCACTCCCATGTTCACCCACGTGCCCGGGCTGAAGGTGGTGTGCCCCTCCAACGCCTATGACGCCAAGGGCCTGCTGATCCAGTCCATCCGCGACGATGACCCGGTGATCTTCTGCGAACACAAGAACCTCTACGCCAGCGAGGCCGACGTGCCCGCCGAGCCCTATGCCATCCCCTTCGGCGAGGCGAACGTGGTGCGTGACGGGCGTGACGTGACCATCGTCAGCTACGGCCTCACCGTTCACCGCGCGCTGGAGGCGGCGGCGACCCTCTCCAAGCGCAGTGGCCTCGAGGCGGAGGTGATCGACCTGCGCACCCTCTCGCCCATCGACTGGGACACGGTGATCGAGAGCGTGGAGAACACCGGCCGCCTGGTGGTGGTGGACGAGGCCAACCCGCGCTGCTCCATCGCCACGGACGTGGCGGCCTACGTCGCCCAGCACGCCTTCGGGGCGCTGAAGGCGGCGCCGCAGATGGTGACAGCGCCGCACACGCCGGTGCCGTTCTCGCCTGCGCTGGAGGACCTCTACATCCCCTCCGCCGACGCCATCGCCGCCGCCGTTCTGAAGACCCATCCCCAGGCGCTCGCAGCCTGATCGCCGGAGACATCGGACAATGACGGACACGCGCATCAAGCCCATCGTCATGCCCAAGTGGGGGCTCTCCATGGCGGAGGGCAAGGTCACGGGATGGCTGAAGCCCGAGGGCGCCAAGATCGCCGTGGGCGACGAGATCGTCGAGGTGGAGACCGACAAGATTGCCGGCGTGGTCGAGGCCGGCGACGCGGGCGTCCTGCGCCGCACGCTCGGCGCGCCTGGCACGGTCTATCCCGTCAAGGCGCTCATCGGCGTGCTGGCGGATGAAGATGTACCCGACGTCGATATCGACGCTTTCGTCGCCGCCTTCGCGGTGCCGGCGGAGACGGAAGAGGCGGCGGACGCGGCCGGTCCGCGCTACGAATTCGTTGACACGCCCGCCGGCCGCCTGCGCTACGCCCGCCGCGGCGAGGGCGAGAAGACCGTGGTGCTGGTCCATGGCTTCGGCGGCGATCTCGACAACTGGCTGTTCAACATCGATGCTTTGGCCGGCGCCGCCACCGTGTATGCGCTCGACCTGCCGGGGCACGGGCAATCTGACAAGGCGGTGGGGGAGGCTAGCCTCGCCTTTCTCTCCGGCGCTCTCATCGCCTTCATGGATGCCCTCGCCATTCCGCGCGCGCATCTCGTGGGCCATTCCATGGGCGGGGCGGTGGCAAGCGCCGCCGCGCTGGAGCATCCGGGGCGCGTGGCCTCCCTCGCGCTCATCGGCTCGGCCGGGCTCGGGCCGGAGATCAATTCCGGCTACACGGACGGCTTCGTCGCCGCTGGCTCGCGGCGCGACATGAAGCCGGTGCTGGAGCAGTTGTTCCATGAGCCGGCGACGGTCACGCGCCAGCTGATCGAGGACATCCTCAAGTACAAGCGCCTCGATGGCGTGGATGGTGCCCTCTCCGCGCTCTCGGCCAATCTCTTCCCGGCCCAGCGGCAGACCCATGTGCTGGCCGACAGGCTGAAGGAGACGGACGCGCCCATCCTCGTGGTGTGGGGCGAGACCGACCGCGTCATTCCCGCCGCCCATGCCGGCGCGCTGGAGGGCCGCGCCACGGTGGAGGTGCTGCCCGGCGCCGGCCACATGGTGCAGATGGAGAAATCCAGCCGGGTGAACGAGCTGCTGCTCGACCACCTCAAGCGCTGACCGCCGACAATTCCTGAACCCTGGAACGCCGGCGCGCCACCGCGACCGGCGAAGGAGGACCCATGTCCGATCTCAAGGACAAGAGCATCATCATCACCGGCGCAGCCGGTGGCATCGGCGCCGCCATCGCCAAGGCGCTCGCTCAGGACGGCGCGCGCATCACCGTCGCTGACCTCTCTCTCGCCGCCGCTGCCAGGGTGGCGGATGAGATCACGGCGGCGGGCGGCACCGCCATCGCCGTTCCGGTGGATGTGCGCGAGCGGGCGCAGGTGCGCGCGCTCATCGACCGGACGGCGGAGGCGTTCGGGCGGCTCGATGTGCTCTTCAACAATGCGGGCGTCGCCCAGACGCGGCCCTTCCTCGACATCACCGAAGAGGATTGGCGCTTCGTCACGGATGTGAACGCGCTCGGCGTGCTCATCGGCATGCAGGAAGCGGTGAAGACCTTCCGCAGGCAGGGCGGCGGCGGCAAGATCATCAACACCGCCTCCATCGCCGCCAAGCAGGGCTATGAGCCCTTGGCCCATTACTGCGCCAGCAAGTTCGCGGTGGTGGCTATGACCCAGGCCGCCGCCCGCGCCTTCGGCAGGGAGGGCATCACCGCCAACGCCTTCTGCCCCGGCGTGGTGGCCACCGACATGTGGAAGGTGATCGACAAGGGCTTCCGCGACAGCGGCCTGACCCACGGCGAGAACGAAGCCTTCGACACCTTCGCGGCCGGCGCCGTGCTAGGCCGCGCCTCACGCCCGGACGATCTCGTCGGCGTCGCCCGCTTCCTCGCCTCGTCCCAATCCGACTTCATGACCGGCCAGTCCCTGCTCGTGGACGGCGGCATGGTCTTCACCTGAGGAACCGCCATGACGACATCCGTACCCCAGCAATTGAGAGACATGAACCAGCGCTTCGGAGCCCTCGCCAAGGCGGCGCCGCAGGTGATGAGCGCCTTCCGGGGCCTCATGGGCGAGGCGTCGAAGTCCGGCGCGGTGCCGGCGAAGATGAAGGAGTTGGTGGCCCTCGCCATCGCCGTCCACCAGGGCTGCGCCGACTGCGTCGTGTTCCACGCCGCCAATGCGCGGAGCCACGGCGCCAGCCGCGCGGAGCTCGCCGACATTCTCGGCGTGTGCATCGAGATGGGCGGCGGGCCGTCCGCCGTCTATGCGGGCAAGGCACTGGAGGCGTTCGACGCCCTCGCCACCGAGCCGGCCTGACCCCCCCCATCAAGAACGAACCGAAGGGAGAACCACTCATGAAGGCCGCCCGCTTCCATGCCAAGCGCGACGTGCGTGTCGAAGACATCCCCGAACCGCCCGCCCCCGGCCCGCGCGAGGTCGTTATCCGCAATGCCTTCTGCGGCATCTGCGGCACCGACCTGCATGAATATGCTGCCGGGCCCATCTTCATTCCCACCACGCCGCATCCCTACACCGGCGCGAAGCTGCCGCAGGTGCTGGGCCATGAATATGGCGGCACCGTCGTCGCCATTGGCGGCGAGGTGCGGAACGTGAAGGTGGGCGACCGCGTTTCGGTGCAGCCCATGGTGTCGCCGCGCGACGACTATTTCGGCACGCGCGGCCTTTACCAGCTCTCCGAAAGCCTCGCCATCATCGGCCTCGGCTGGCAATGGGGCGGCATGGCGGAATATTCTCTGGTGAACGACTACAACGTCTTCGCCATCCCCGATTTCGTCAGCGACGAGCAGGCGGCCCTGGTGGAGCCCACCGCCGTCACCGTCTATGCGGCCGAGCGCGGCGGGGTGAAGCCGGGATCGAGCGTGCTCGTGACCGGCGCCGGCCCCATCGGCCAGTTGCAGATGCTGGCGGCGCGGGCCGCGGGGGCGACTCAGATCTTTCTCTCCGACACCAACGACAACCGCCTCGCCATGGCGCGGGCCATCCTGCCTGATGTCATCACCCTCAACCCGAAGCGCGATGCGGTGGCCGACGCCATCCGCGACCAGACGGAAGGCCACGTGGGCGTGGACGTGGCGCTAGAATGCGTCGGCGCCGAGGCGGCGCTCGCCACCGGCATCGATGCGGTGCGGCGGCAGGGCGTGGTGGTGCAGGTGGGCCTGCATGTGGGCAAGCCGGCGGTGGACACCTTCACCGTCACTTTCAAGGACATCGATGTCCGCGGCTCGTGGTGCTACTCGACCCTCATGTGGCCCAAGGTGGCGGCCCTCATCGGCAAGGGCCTGCTGCCGGCGGAGAAGGTCGTCACCCGCCGCATCGGCATCGACGAGGTGGTGGAGAAGGGCTTCGAGGCCCTGCTCGATCCCGCCGGGCAGGAACTGAAGATCCTCATCGACCTGCGCTGAGCCGCGCCTCTCCCTCGCGGCACGGCAGGTGTCACGTTTCCCGCCGTGCCGCGGGAAACGTGACTCTGGCCTAGTGCTTCGTCGCGGCACGGATCCTCTCGCTTCGGGACACGATCGTTCGGCGGTAGCGCTCGTGGTTCGGCGCCTGACGTTTCGGCACCATCGAACGTCGTCTCGGGCGGTGATAGCTTCCTGTCACCACCTGTGGGAGGGAACCATGAAGACGCTCGCAATCGCGCTCGCCCTGCTGTCGCTTTCTGCCGCCGTCGCCTCGGCTGACACCTGCGTTGCCAATGCCGACGCAAAGAAGCTTGTCGGCGCAGCGCGTACCAGCTTCCTGACCAAGTGCCAGAAGGATGCGACGACAGCCTGCGAGGCCCAGGCGACGGAGAAGAAGCTGCAAGGCGCGGCGCAGGCCAGCTTCACCAAGAAGTGCCTGAAGGATGCCGTGGGGCAGTAGGTATAGCCGCGACGCCGAGTTGTGCCGCCGCATGTGACTTGCGCCAAGGAGGAAATGGTGCCGGGTGATGGCATCTTAATTTTCGCATATCTATTTGGAAATAAATATAAATTTCAATCTTATATCAAGCTTGCGCCAACACAAATGCCAACAAATCGGGGCGATGCTCCTGGAGGGCGCTATCCGGCGAACTGCCGGGATTATGCGGGAAGAGGCGGGACGACGGCCGATCAGGCCCCCTCCCATACCCGGTTCAAGATCTGAGCGGCGAGCGCGGCCTTGTCTACAAAGGCGCCGCCGCCAGGACCGAAGGCCGCCTCTCCTAGCCCAGCGCTGCGAGCACCATCCCGGCCACGCCACAAGCCGCGAGTGTGGGAAGCATCCCGAGCCTGAGCCGGAACATGGCGAGCATGGCTAAGGCCGAGAGCGCTGCCGCACGCCAGTCGATGGAGGAGGGCACGGGCAGGTCCGGCCCGATGCCGTGCCAGTCCACGCTCACCACCTGCCGGAAGACGACGTGGATGGCGAACCACAAAGCGAGGTTTAGGATAACGCCCACCACCGCCGCGGTGATCGCGGAAAGAGCTGCCCCGAGCGCGCGGTTGCCGCGGAGCGCCTCCACATAAGGCGCCCCGAGGAAGATCCAGAAGAAGCAGGGCGCGAAGGTCACCCAGAGGGTCAGCAGGGCGCCGAGGCACCCCGCCAGCATCGGGTTGAGAATGCCAGGCGCCCGATAGGCGGCGAGGAAGCCGACGAACTGGAGCACCATGACGAGCGGGCCGGGTGTCGTCTCGGCAAGGCCGAGGCCGTCGAGCATCTCGCCCGGCGCGAGCCAGCCGAAGCCGTCCACCGCTGCCTGCGCCACATAGGCGAGCACCGCATAGGCCCCGCCGAAGGTAACGACCGCCATCAGGCTGAAGAAGGAGCCGATCTGCGTCCACACGCTCCCGCTGCCGAAGGCCAGCCACAGCACCACGACTGGGCCGAGCCACAGGGGCAGCCAGACGGCGATGATGCCGGCCGCGCGCTGCAGCGATGGCTCGGCATGGGTCAGTTCCCCCCGCTCCAACATCTGGTCCACCACACCGTGGGTGTCGGCCTTCGCGCCGCCGTGGCCCGCGCCCTGGAACAGGTCCGGCGCGGCCCGGCTGCCTGCCCATCCGGCGAGGCCGGCGGCAAGGATGATCAGCGGGAACGGTATGCAGGACATAGATGGCCAGGAAGGCGAGGCCGGCAATCACCACCATGAGGCGGTTCTTCAGCGCGCGGCGGCTGATCCGCAGCAGCGCCTCCACCACGACCGCCAGCACGGCCGCCTTCACGCCGAGGAAAGCGGCATCGATGAGCGGCACATGGCGGTACAGCGCATATAGGATGCTGAGGGTCAGCATCACGACGGCGCCGGGCAGCACGAAGAGCAGCCCGGCCGCCAGCCCGCCTGCGGTGCGGTGCATCAGCCAGCCGATATAGGTGGCGAGCTGCTGCGCCTCCGGGCCGGGCAGAAGCATGCAGTAGTTCAGGGCGTGCAGAAACCGCTGCTCGCCGATCCAGCGGCGCTCCTCCACGAGTTCCCGGTGCATGAGGGCGATCTGCCCGGCGGGGCCGCCGAAGCTCAGGCAACCGATCTTGGCCCAGACTTTCACGGCCTCCCCGAAGGTCGGGCGCGCGGGCGCGACGGCGGAGCCGCTCGTTTCCAACGTGATGGCCATGGCGCGCCCCTCACCCCTGCCTCTGCTGGCCGGCGGGCCAGTTGTGGGTTTCCTCCACGGCGTCACGGCACCAGCGATAGAAGGCGTCGTAGAGCATCATGCCGGCATCGAGCTGCTGCAGGTCTTCCCGATACATGCGGGAGAGGCCAAGAGAGGCCGCGAGGAAGCCGGCTGCCTGCGGCGACAAATCGAGCCGCGCCGTGTCGGCGGCGCGGACAATGACCGCAAGGCGGTCGAGCACGGGTGACCTGAGCCCGAATTCCTCGATAATTGTGTCGAAGGTGCAGCCCTCGCCGCGGTGGCTCAAGAAGGCGCTGTCGATATCAAAGGGCGCGGCACCGAAGGCGGCCGGTACGCCCTCTACCTCGGAGGCGCCGACGAAGAGGAAGGCGGCGTCGGGATCGATGAAGCGGCGGATCAGCCACGGGCAGGCGATGTGATCCACCTTTGGGCGGGCGCGGGTGCCCCACACCGTTCGCCCAGCCGCATCGCGCGGCGGCAGGGCTGCTTCCGATAAAACACACCGCCGCTGTCTCTCCACGCCTCGAAGCGGCCTTCCAGCGTTTCCGCCGGAAGCCCACGGAGCCGCAGCCATGCGGCTACGCCTTGGCTGAGCTTGTTGCCTTTCTGGCAGACCACGACGACGGGCCGGTCCGCCAGCGCGGGGCCACAGCTCGTCACGTCGGCGTAGGATCGCAGGCGAGTCGCCGGTAGCAGGCGTCTGTCGGCGGCGAAGTCGTCGTCGGTGCGAGGCTATCGCGACCTTCAAGCCATCCCCACCTCGCGAACCGCGCCCGATAGCCTGCGCGCAGCCGGCGTAGGTTCGGCGGCGCAGCTCGGTCAATCCCGAGCTGCAAACTTTCCAGCTCGACGTAGAGTAGATTGAACGCTCCGCCGTGGACGATGCCCTGTCTCCTACCAACGGTAATTCAAAGAGGCGTAGACGGTGCGGCGCGTGCCGTAGATCACAGAGTTCCAGTAGAAGCCGGCTGTGTAATATTCCGTGTCGAAGATATTGGTGCCCGAGAGCGAGAAGGTGGCGCCGCGTAGCCGCTGGTCGAGCTTGCCGAGGTCGTAGCGAAGCGAAGCATCCACCAGGGTATAGCCGGGGATGGCGATCTGGCCGCCATTCGCATCGTTCATGACGGCCCAGGAACTTCCGACATAGCGCAGGCCGGCACCGATGCCGAGCCCATCCAGTGTTCCCTCATGGAATGTGTAGTAGGCCCACAAGGCCGCGCTGTTGTGCGGCACACTGGAAGGGGTGGTGCCGACTTTGCTGACGCCGGCATCGTTGGCATTGTCCTGCGTGACCACCGTGTCGAGATAGGTGTAGGAGGCGATGATATCGAGGTTGGCGGTGATGTTCGCCTTGGCCTCGAGCTCGATGCCGCGCGAGCGCACTTCGCCGTCCTGCACCGAATAGCCCACGTTGACGGGATCCGTGGTGAGCACGTTCTGCTGGGTGATCTGGAACACAGAAGTCGTGAACATGGCCCGCCAGCCCTGCGGCTCATACTTGATGCCGGCCTCGTACTGCTCGCCGGTCGTTGGCTTGAAGGACCGGCCCTGGAAGTCCGTCCCAGCCACCGGCAGGAAGGAAGTGGCGTAGCTGGCATAGGGCATCACGCCGTTGTCGAACTTGTATCCCAGGCCCGCGCGCCATGTGAAAGCGGAATAATTGGCCGCAACAACTTCGTCCGTAAAGCCGTAGTCTGCGAGGATGGTGCGCGAGTAATAATTGGCTTCCTCGTTGCGCGCCCAGTCCTGGCGTCCACTCAAGGTGAGCAACCAGTTGTCGAGGGTCATCTGGTCCTGCGCGTAGACCCCGATCTGGGAGATGGTGCTCTCCGTATCCGACCAGGGGCGACCGAACGTATAGATGAAATTGTAGTCCGGGGCGAAAATGTTGATGGAGTTGTAATTGGTGGAATTCGTTCGGACTTCGCTCGCATTGTACCATCCCCCGTCGACGCCGAGCAGGATCTTGTGTGCCACCGGCCCGGTCTGGAAATCGCGGGAGAGATGTGTGTCGATCAGGAGGCTGTCCGAGACCTTCGGCCGCAACTGCACGCCGACATTGAAATATTTGTTGTCGACCACCGCAATCGGCCAGTCCCAGCCCCAGGCGGAGGCGTAATCCACATCGGAATGAGTGTAGCGCGCATTCTGGACCAGCTGCCAGTCGTTCTCGAACCTGTGCTTGAACTCGTAGCCGACCGAGGTGTTCTCGACGTTCCAGCTGCTCAGTCCGGGCGCGCCGAGATAGAGGCTCGGCGATATCTTCGGCCCCAGCTGAAACAGGCTGTTGGCCATGGGGATGCTCTGCTCCGAGCCGCCCTTCTCCGTCTTCTGGTAGTTCGCCAAGAGGGTAAGCGAGGTATTGGCGTTGGGCTGCCAGGTAACGGCGGGAGCGATGTAGATGCGATTGTCCGGGGAATAGTCGATCTGCGTGCCGCTGTCCCGAAACAGTCCGGTGAGGCGATAGAGCCAGGTGCCGTCTTCGGTCGCAGGCCCGCCGATGTCGAAGGCGCCCTGGATACGGTCGTAGTTGCCGCCGAGGATCTCGATCTCGTGCAGCGGCGTGGCCGTCGGGCGCTTGGTGACGGCGTCGATGATGCCACCCGGGGTGCCGGCGCCGTAGAGAGCCGAAGTCGGCCCCTTGACCACATCCAGGCGCTGGAGGCCATAGACCTCGATATCGCTGTCATAGTTGTTGAAGCCGTTGCGCAGGCCGTCGCGGTAATTGGCATTCTGATCGATCGCGCGGAAGCCGCGAATGTAGATGTCCGGCATCCCCTGGCCGCCGGGATAGTCCACGGCCCGCACGCCCGGGGTGTAAGCCACGGCAGAATTGAAATCCTGCACGCCGCGCTGGTCCATTTCCGCCCGCGTCACCACGCTGATGGATTGCGGGGTGTCGATGAGCGGCGTCTCGGTCTTGGTCCCGGCCGACGTCTCGAGCGCCACCACCTGCTGGGTGTTATCGCCTTCCACGTCCACGGTGCCGAGCCAGGCCTCGCCGGAGCCGGCCGCGCCCTGCGCCTGCGGCGAGGTAATGGTTACGGTGTTGGCGCTGGTGAAACGATAGACAAGGCCGGTGCCTGCCAGCAGGCGGGCGAGGCCCGCATCGCGCGAATAGGTGCCGAACAGCCCCGAGGTGCGGCGCCCGGCCACCAGATCGGATGGGAAGAGCAGGCGCAGGCCGGCCGTGTCAGCAAAGCGCGTCAGCGCGCTGCCGAGGTCCTGCGCGGGAATGCTGAAGGCGATGCCCGGCGCCCCCTCCTGCGCGTGCGCCGCGCCGGGGCAGGCTATCGCCAGCAGGGCGCAGACGGCGGTTCCCGAGAGCCATGCCGTCCGCCCCGCCTTCCCGTCCGCCCGCCGCCGGAGCCGTTCCCATCCCGCCGCCATCGTCTCTCTCTCCGTCAGGCCGGCCCACCAGCGCGCCGCCGTTCAGGACCTTCGAAGACAAGGACGAAGCGACACCGGCGACCTTGCAGCGGCGCCTGCGTTTTTTTTCGCGCTCAGAGGATGACGTTGATCAGCGGCAGGCGGACAACGCGCACTGGCAGCGTCTGCTCGATGGTCTCCAGCACCGATGCAGGATCGGCCAGTTCGAACACGCCGGTCACCTCCAGCCCCTTGAGGCGGCCGCTGGCAATGATGATGCGTGCGTGGGTGTGGCGCTGGAGCTCGGCCACCACCTCCACCAGCGGCCGGCGATCGAAGATGAGCTTGCCCCGCCGCCAGGCGGTGACGGAGTCGGCATTCACCGTCCGTGGGCCGATCACCCGCCCGCGCGCGTCATAGCGCAGACTCTGGTCGGCGCGCAGGGTGACGCCGTCCTCGCCCGCCGCCACCGTGACGACGCCCTCCACAACTGTCACCACCACCCCGTCGGGCTGCATGTCTACGTCGAAGGCGGTGCCGATCGCGCGGGTCCGCCCGTCCGCTGCAGTGACGACAAAGGGGCGGCCCGGATCGCGCGCGACGGTGAACAGGGCCTGTCCGGAGAGCAGCTTCACGCCCCGTTCGGTTGCGCTGAAATCAAGCGCCAGCGCCGTGCTGGCATTGAGAAGGACGCGCGATCCGTCCGGCAGGTCCGTCGCCCGCACTTCGTTGACACCGGTAGCAACATCGGCGGCGAGATGATCGCGGATGGCACCGGCGGCGAGCGCGCCGAGGCCCAGCGCGGCGCACGCCCCGCCGCCAATCAGCGCCCGGCGCGTGACCTTTCCGCGCGATGCCTTGTGCGCCGTATCCCGCGCGACGGCTCCGGCGCCGCCGAGCCCGTGCCACAGCGCCTCGGCCTCACGCGCCGCCGCCTCGTGCTCGGGGCTCTCGGCGCGCCAGCGCGCGAAGGCCTGTGCCTCCGCTTCCGCCCCCGGCGCCCCGGAATGGATGCGCACGAGCCATTCGATGGCGCGATCGCTTGCCGCAATGGGGGCGCGGGCGAACGCGGGCGAGACGGAGCGGGGCGTGGGCGTCATGCGCGGATACCGATGCAGGGTGCCGAGGCTAGTCCAATGCGCGCAGCCTGTCGCGGCAGTGCCGCAGGGCTTGAACCAGATACTTCGCGACCATGCTGTCGGAGACTTTCAAGCGTACGCCGATCTCTGCATGTGTCAGCCCGTCGCACCGGCTCAGCAGCAAAGCGGCGCGGGGCCTCTGTTCCAACTCGGCAAGGGCATGCACCAGCGCCCGCAATTCGTCGCGGTGCAAAGCATAGGCTTCCGGAGAGGGCGTGGCGTCGGCAATCCCGCGCAGCACTGCCTCGTCGCTGATCTGCCGGGCGGCATGACGGCGTTCTCGCCGCAGCAGATCGATGGCGATGTTGCCAGCGATGCGCAGGAGGAAGGCATGGCAGTCACGCACCCCCACCGGAGCCGGCCCCATGCCGGCAAGCCGCAGCCAGGTCTCCTGAAGGGCCTCTTCGGCAAGGTCCCGTGAACCGACGCGGCGACTGAGGTGGGCCCGCAGGTCACGCCATTGGCGCATGTAGGCCAGCATCAGATCGCTGCTGGGGTCAGTTTTCGCAATCATCGTGGCGGGGCAGGCGGCTATTCGGTGAAGAAGAGCCGAATTGGTAACCGCTTCGCCGCAAGCGAGCAATCGCGATGATTTGGAGAAATGATAAGGAAGCGTCAAAAGCAATCGTCTAAATGCGCTATGACATACATAACTGATCGTATGTTGGAAATATTCTAACGTCCGCGTATCTCACGACGCGGGTTGTCATCGTCTATCTGTGCCAAGGGATGCGTATAGAAATTCACGGTAACTATTCCACTGTGGCGAGCCCGGTGGCGATGGTGCCTGCGCAGGCATGGAGCGCAGGAAGATACGCCGCCCCTCCGGATCTCCTGGGCGCACTATCGTGGCGACTGGCCGCGCGTGTCCTTCGCGTCTGCGGCGCCACGCTGCTGGGGGACTGATCATACGCCGCATGGGCGAGTTTAGCCGTGGGCAGCTTGAGTGTGGCTGTGCGCTTGTAGCCGCCCATCATCAGGACTTGGCGCATGAGCTAGGCCCGGCCCATGACCTGGATCCGATTTTTCCGTTCAATATTTGATGGGAGGAAATTTCTCTCCCTTTGGGGCAAAAAGGCAGAACTTGTAATCGCGTTCCAGGCTACCTTCTAAGGAGATCCTCTCCGAGCCCGGCGAGGTGCTGCGCGCCGTCTCCGGATATTGCGACAGGCGGCCCACTTGGCGGCCACGGTCCGATGCAGGGCTGATCTTGGGAAAGGCATGGCAGTGGCAATCGATGTGGTTCAACTCGAAACCGACGTGCTGGTGATCGGCTCCGGCGCTGCCGGCATGATGGCGGCGCTGGAGGCCGGCAAGGAAGGCGCGGGCGTCATCCTCGCCGACCGCAGCCTCATCGGGCGCAGCGGCGCTACCATCATGGCGCAGATGACCGTGGCGGTGGCGCTCGGCTCCCAGACCCCAGACGGCTGCGAGCACCACCTCGCCGATACCCTCGCCGCCGGCCGCGAGCTGTGCGACGCCTCCCTCGCCCAGCTGGTGTGCGAGGAAGGTCCCCGCGACATCCTCCAGCTCGACGAGTGGAAGGTGGGCTGGGCGCGCAACGACGACGGCTCCATCCGCCAGGCGTTGGCGCCGGGGCACGACCGGCCGCGTTGCGTCTACGTGGACTTCCTCTCCACCGGCCCGGCGGTGGCCAAGACCCTGCGCGGCCGCGTGCTGCGCCAGAAGGAGGTCACCCGCATCGGCGACCTCTACATCACCGACATCCTGGTGACCGGCGGCGTCGCCACCGGTGCGACGGGCTTCTCGCTGGCCGACGGACGGCCCGTCGTATTGAAGGCCAAGGCGGTGGTGATCGCCACCGGTGGCCTTACCCGGCTTTACCAGCGCAACAGCGCCTCCGCCAACATGAGCGGCGACGGATACGCCCTCGCGCTGCGCGCTGGTGCCGAGCTGACCGACATGGAGTTCGTGCAGTTCTTCCCCATCGGCCACCTTGCCCCGCGCCTCGTGGGCATGGATCCCATCATGTGGGACCCCTTCCGCTACAAGCTCGGCGGCCGCCTGCTCAACGCCGAGATGCGCGAGTTCGTCAACGACTACGGCAATGAGGAGGCCGGCACCTATAACGTGACGCGCGACCGCGCCACGTTCGCAATCCTCTCCGAGGTGAAGGCCGGCCGGGGCTCTCCCGCGGGCGGCGCCTTTCTGTCGTTCCAGCACATCCCGGCGGAGACGCTGCGGGCCTCCTTCGGACCGGTCATCGACCGGCTCGCCGCCAACGGCATCGACCTCACCCAGATGCCCATCGAGGTGGCACCCATCGCGCACTACCACATGGGCGGGGTGAAGGTGGACGCCCAGATGCGCACGAGCGTGCCGGGCCTGTTCTCCTGCGGCGAGGCGAACGGCGGCGCCAACGGCGCCAACCGCCTCTCCGGCAATGCCATCACCGAAGCCTTCGTGTTCGGCCGCATTGCCGGCCGCACCGCATCGCTCCATGCGCGTTCAGCCGGGAATGCCGATGCTCCGGTGCCGGCCGGCGCGCTCGACCTCGTCTCCGCAGTGACGCCCGATGGCGGCGAGATCCACGCCGGCCTCATCGCCGACCTGCAGCAGACCATGGCCGTGAATGTCGGCCCGTTCCGCACCGAGGAGGGCCTTCGCCAGGCGCTCGCCGCCATCGCGGACCTCAAGACGCGCCTCGGCGCACTGCCGCCGGGTGCGCCCGGCCCTTACAACATGGCGCGGCTCGACTGGTTTGATCTGCGCACCATGCTCCTCGTCGCAGAGGCGGTGACGCGCTCCGCGCTCCTCCGCAAGGAGAGCCGCGGCGCCCACCAGCGCGACGATTTCCCCGCCATGGATCCCGCCTTCGTGCTGCACCATACGGTGAAGCTGGCGGGAGACGACATCGTACTCGGCCGAGCTCCGGTCGAAGGCCGTACCCTCTGCGAGGTCGCGTGATGCGTGAGACAGCCACCCTGATCGTCCGCCGCGGCCACGCAGATGAGGAGAGCCGCACCTCGACCTATGAGGTGCCCTACACGCCCGGCCAGTCGGTTCTGGACGGGTTGCGCTTCGTGCGGACCAACCTCGATTCCACGCTGTCCGTCCGCCACTCCTGCATCAATGCCAACACCTGCAAGGAGTGCATGATCATCGTCGACGGCAAGGTGGATTATGCCTGCACGGCCCGCCTTGAGCCGCGCGAGATGGTGCTGGAGCCACTGAGCAACAAGGCGCACCTTCGCGACCTCGTGACCGAGATCGCGCCCCCGGACGAGCGCTTGGAGCACGCGCTCAAGTCCGGCCTCGGTAAAGCCGTGGCGGGCGCCTGAGGACGACGGCCGCGTCGCAGCAGGCGCAGGCGTCTGGGCTACCGAGTTTGTCGCCCTGCGGAACTGGCGGAAGGGAGCGCGATGAAGGACCAGCCTTGGATGTCGCCCGACGCACCGCGCTCAGCTGCGGAAATAGGCTGGCCAGAGCGCGACGAGATCCGGCGCATAGGCGAGCGAGTTGGACAGATGCGTGCGCAGCGCCTCCTGCGCCCCGGCGGCATCGCCGGCCCTCACTGCGGCGGCCACCGCCCGGTGCTCGCCCAGCACCCGCTCCGCCTTGCCCGGCATGGGCAGATGCAGGCGGCGGATGCGGTCGATATGGCCGGAATAGCGGCGCACCATCAGCCACAGGCTGTGGATGCCGGTGGCATCGAACAGCGCGCGGTGGAAGTCGCGGTCGCCCGCATCGAAGCCGGGCAGGTCGCCGCGCGCGAGCCTCTCGTCCTGGAGGGCGATCACCCCATCGAGGCGCGCGGCGATCTCCGCATGGTCCTCGCCCAGGGCCACCGTGCGCACCGCCTCCAGCTCGATGGAGCGGCGCAGAAAGTGCGCTTGCCGGGCTAGTTCCAGATCAATGGGGCTCACCACGGTGGCGTGCTGGGGAAAGATCTCCACCAGCTGCTCCTCCTGCAGCTTGAGCAGCGCGTCGCGCACCGGCGTCGAGGAGAAGCCGAACAGGTCCTGCAACTCGGCGCGCGAGATCAGGGTGCCCGGCGGCATCTCCAGCGTGATGATCCGCTCGCGCAAATAGTCGAACACCTGCGGCGCCGCGTGGCGGGACGGATCGCGGGAGGGCCGCGCGCTGCGCGTCAGGTCCATGGTCGTCGTGTCCATGGCGGAAGGATAGCAAATCGGGCGCTTGACGCCACTGATGCATTAGAGTTTTAGTGGAACTATAAACGAGAAGGCTCCGCCTAAGGCAGGGGCCGCCGAGGAAACGACCGCCACCGGCGCATCCGCCCGCCCTCAGTCCGGGCGGCATGGATGGCGCCCGTGAAGACCGCGCATCGCAACCGCGCTGCCAACCGGCCTCTGGGAGGACATATGATTCGCCTGCAACGCCCGTCCCGCTCCTTTGCCAGCGGCGTGCTTCTCGCCGCGCTCGCCGCCACCGCGCTCACCCTCGCCGGCCCGGCGGCGGCGGACACCTATCCGCAGCGGCCCGTCACCGTGGTGGTGCCCTTCCCACCCGGCGGCGCGTCCGACAGCACGGCCCGGCTGATGTCCGCCAAAGCCAGCGAATCCCTGGGCCAGCCCGTGGTCATCGACAACCGCCCCGGCGCCAACGGCGGCACCGGCGCGACCCATGTGAAGACCGCGCCGGCGGACGGCTACACGCTGCTGGTGGGTTCCATCGGCGTCTTCGCCATCAACCCGGCGCTCTATCCGGCACTGAGCTATTCGCCGAAATCCGACTTCGACCTGATCACGGTGGCCGTGCGCACGCCCAACGTGCTGGTGGCCAACCCCGATTTCCCGGCGAATTCGGTGAAGGAGCTGGTGGAGTATCTGAAGAAGAACCCGGACAAGGTAACCTTCGCCTCCTCCGGCGTCGGCTCCTCCGACCATCTGACCGCCGCGCTGTTCTGGCAGAAGACGGGGACCTCTGGCATCCACGTGCCCTACAAGGGCGGCGGACCGGCCATCAGCGACCTCATGGCCGGCCATGCGAACGTCTCGTTCCAGAACCTCGGGGCGGTGGCGAACCAGATCAAGGCCGGCAAGCTGAAGGCCCTCGGCGTCACTGCCGCCACGCGCAATCCCGTGCTTCCGGACGTGCCGACCCTCAAGGAGGGCGGCGTGGACGGCATCGACGTTTATTCCTGGCAGGCCGCGGCAGCGCCCAAGGGCCTGCCGCCGGAGGTGAAGGCCAAGGTGGTGGCGGCCTTCAAGGCGAGCCTGTCCGATCCCGCCGTCAAGACCAAGTTCACCGACCTCGGGTTCGAGGTGGTGGCCAACACCCCGGCCGAGTTCGCCGCCTTCCAGGCCGACGAGGAGCAGCGCTGGCGCGAGGTGGTGAAGGCCGGCAACATCGTGGTCCAGTAATCGCCCACCCCAACTTCGCGCCGGGCGGTCTCGCCCGGTGCCCAAGACAAGTCTTAGAGACACGGGTTCTTGAGACATGACACGCCAGAAGACACCGGACCTTCTGCGCAGCGCGCGCTGGTTCGCCGCCGACGACCTGCGCAGCTTCGGCCACCGCTCCCGCCTGCGCCAGATGGGCTACGCCCCGGAGGATTGGGCGGGACGGCCAGTGATCGCCATCCTCAACACCTGGTCGGATTTCAACTCCTGCCACGCCCATTTCCGGGACCGGGTGGAGGACATCAAGCGCGGCGTGCTGCAGGCCGGCGGCTTCCCGCTGGAAGTGCCGGTGCACTCGGTGTCCGAGACCTTTCTCAAACCCACCTCCATGCTCTACCGCAACATGCTGGCCATGGAGGTGGAGGAGGTGATCCGCTCCCACCCGGTGGACGGCGTGGTGCTGATGGGCGGCTGCGACAAGAGCACCCCGGCCCTGCTGATGGGCGCCACCAGCGCCGGCGTGCCGGCCATCTATGTGCCCGCCGGCCCCATGCTGCGCGGCAACTGGAACGGCAAGATGCTGGGCTCCGGCTCGGACGCGTGGAAGTTCTGGGACGAGCGGCGCGCCGGCAATATCGGCGAGGCGGAGTGGAATGAGATCGAGGGCGGCATCGCCCGCTCCTACGGCCATTGCATGACCATGGGGACGGCCAGCACCATGACCGCCATCGCCGAGGCGCTGGGCATGACGCTGTCCGGCGCCTCCTCCGTTCCGGCGGCGGATGCGGGCCACATGCGCATGTGCGCGGCCTCGGGCCGGCGCATCGTGGATATGGTGTGGGAGGACCTGACGCCGGCCCGCATCCAGACCCGCGCGGCGTTCGAGAACGCCATCATCGTCGCCATGGCCATGGGCTGCTCCACCAACGCCATCATCCATCTCATCGCCCAGGCCCGCCGCGCCGGTGCCGACATCACCCTCGATGATTTCGACGCGGCCAGCCGCCGCGTGCCGGTGCTCGCCAACGTGCGGCCGAGCGGCGACGCCTACCTGATGGAAGACTTCTACTTCGCCGGCGGCCTGCCGGCGCTGATGGGGCGCCTTACGGACTTCCTTCACCTCGATGCCCTCACCGTCTCCGGCCGCACGGTGGGCGAGGCCATCGCGGGGGCGAAGGTGCACAATGACGACGTGATCCGCCCCCTCGACAAGGCCATCTACGACGAAGGCGCGCTCGCCGTGCTGCGGGGCAACCTCGCCCCGGAGGGTTGCGTCATCAAGCCCAGCGCCTGCGCGCCCCATCTGCGGGTCCACACCGGCCCGGCGCTGGTGTTCGACGATTATCCCAGCCTCAAGGCCGCCACCGATGACGAAAACCTCGACGTGACGCCGGGCCATGTGCTGGTGCTGCGCAATGCCGGCCCCCTCGGCGGCCCGGGCATGCCCGAATGGGGCATGCTGCCGATTCCCAAGGCGCTGGTGAAGGCGGGCGTGCGCGACATGCTCCGCATCTCCGACGCGCGCATGAGCGGCACCAGCTACGGCGCGTGCATCCTCCACGTCTCGCCGGAGAGCCATGTGGGCGGGCCTCTGGCCCTGCTGCGGACCGGCGACCTCGTCACCGTCGACGTGCCCAACCGGCGCATCGACATGGAGGTGTCGGCGGAGGAACTGGAGCGCCGCCGCGCCGCTTTGCCCGCGCCCGTGCCGCGCTATGAGCGCGGCTATGGCTGGATGTATTCCAAGCACATCAGCCAGGCGCATCTCGGCTGCGACTTCGACTTCCTGGAAACCTCCTTCGGTGCCGCCCCCGGCGAACCGGCCATCTACTGAGCAAGGAACCCCCCGTGGAACTGCCTCGCAACGCCTTCAAGCGCGCCATCTATGCCGGCCAGCAGCAGATCGGCCTGTGGAGCAGCCTCGCCAGCCATGTGTCGGTGGAGATCCTCGCCGGCGCCGGCTTCGACTGGCTGCTGCTGGACACCGAGCATTCGGCCAACGAGGTGCCGATGGTGCTCAGCCAGCTCCAGGCCTGCATGGAGCACCCCTCCGTCATGCCCATCGTGCGCCCGCCGGTGAACGATCCCGTCGCCATCAAGCGGCTGCTGGACGCGGGAGTGCAGACCCTGCTTCTGCCCATGGTGGACAGACCGGAACAGGCCGCCGACGCGGTGGCGGCGACGCGCTATCCGCCCGCCGGCATCCGCGGCTTCGCGAGCGCCTCCCGCGCCTCGCGCTTCGGCCGGATCAGCAACTATCACCAGCGCGCCCATGAGGAGATCTGCGTTCTGGTGCAGATCGAATCCCGGCTCGGCATGGACAATCTGGAGGCCATCTGCGCCGTGCCCGGCGTGGACGGCGTGTTCATCGGCCCCGGCGATCTCTCGGCGGCGATCGGCTATCTGGGCGACCAGAACAACGAGCAGATTGTCACGCTCATCGAGGGGCTGATCGGCCGCATCGTGACCGCCGGCAACCGCGCTGGCATCCTCACCCCCAGCGAGCCGCTGGCCCGGCGCTACATCGCCGCTGGCACCGTCTTCACCGCGGTGGGCTCCGACACCGGCCTCCTCGCCCGCAACGCCGAGGCGCTGGCGAAGCGCTTCCACGAGTAGGGCGCGCCCTACACCGCCTTCCGGTAGAGCCCGGTGAGGATCACCATGTGTGACAGCAGCGGCTGCGGCGCCGCGCGCATGCGCGTGCCGAGCCCCTCCATCAGCCGCTCGGCGAACAGCGCGCGGAAGGCGGCATCGCAAGTGCCGTCGAGGGCGGCCAGCAGCGCCTCTTGAAGCCCGGGATGGGCTTCGATCAACGCGATGACCCGCCGAACCTAATCACAAGCTCACCGGCCCTTCCTCAGCCTCACGCCCGGCCCCTCGCCGTTCTCCGCAACGAAGATCACGCCGGCGGATTCGAGGGCGGCGCGGATCGCGGCACCGCCCGCGCCGTGTGAAACTTGAGCCGTGGTAGACGCAGCGAGATACCGCAACCTAAAGCAGAGCAGCAAGAGCCGGGCGCACATGCGGGGGAATGGCGCCCGGCCCTTTCCGTCTGGCTGAACGGAGCGTCAGGGCAGACGTGTGTTTCTAGCAGAAGCCCCGCATCGGAATACCCCTCAAATGAGGGAGAGCCGGACGATCTGACACCAAACCGCCCGGCTTCTTGTACGCCCCTGTCAGGGCGATGATGGGGGCGAATGCCTCCTGCTACCACGGTCGCGTCCATTTCCCTCCAAAATCGGAAAGACTTCCGAGGGGTTATAACGAAAGGCGGGATATTCAATCGGTTGAAGTGGTTGTATGCGTCAGTTGTCAAACGCAGAGAGCAGAAGAATGGGCGGGCCAGGAGCAGGAGTGTCCGCCGAAATGCGGGGCCTAGAAGCCGGGCGGATGGGGCGGCCTGAGCGGGTCCTCAGTGCCCTAATCATCCTGATCTTCATTCTGACCCTGAGCGCCGGAGCAGCGCTGCTTTTTCACCAATACCGAGGTTTGCCCATGGGCGTCGAGACTGCGCCCGGCCACAGTGGTGGCCTCGCTTCCGACGAGACCTAGCTGGCGGGGAATTAGGCGTCAGTTCGGAGAGGGCGCGGCAGGCGCTTCTCGAGATTATTGAGGCTGGGGTCGCTCCAACGCCGGCCGAGTAGCTTCAGGCCGCCTCCGCCTCGCGGCCCGCGCTCACCATGGCTTGCGCGCAGGCGGCGTAGGTTCTGCGGTGAAGATTGCCCGCAGAGATGGCGCGTCTGAATTAGGGCCGACGCGCAGGTGCTTCGGCGTCTGGCCGCGAATTGAGCCTGCCCCTCCAGGCGGTTGAAAAGTCCAGCGTCCGTACCATGGTAAAGCTATCGCACCATCGGACGCCGAAGTGATTGCATACATCCGGTATTCTTCGATTTGCCCGCCGGCACGTTGGCTTTGACACCTCGGAAGCCACGACGTGCCGATCATGAGGCGCCGCCATTGCATATGCGATTAGGAATGGGTCTCGTCCAACTTCGATTAGCACAGTATCATCTAGATCACTCGCGTATCCTTCTGAAATTACTTGATGAAATAAAGAAATATCGACATCTTCTTCGAGCAATAGAGCGCTTCTATGTTCGCGAATCCTAAGCCAGTCCGCTAAATTATCTGCGCCGCCGGTCATTTCATCCATGATTTCTAAGGGGATCTTGAGCGCGCCAGCCTCTCCCATATGAACAATGACGTTGCCCCCAACTTCTATCCAGCTTTGAGTTCGTTCTGGCGGTTGGATTTGCCCTTTCGGGCGTGCTGGGCGGCGGGGGCAGACGCGGAACCACTCATGTTGCGGAGCGTCTGATCCCGCCGCGGGTGGAACGTTGAGGCGAAGGCGCTTGGCGTCTGCCATCCGAGCTTCGAGTGCGGGCGGTCGGTGTTGTAATCGACCTGCCATCGGGCGAGGGCGGCCCTGGCTTGGGACAGGCTGGAGAACAGCGTCTCGTTCAACAGCTCGTCCCGCAGGCGGCCGTTGAAGCTCTCGATGAAGCCATTCTGCATCGGTTTGCCGGGCGCGATGTAGTGCCACTCGACCCGGGCCGCGTCGGTCCAGGCCAGAATGGCATTGGAGGTGAACTCGCTGCCATTGTCGCTGACGATCATCTTGGGCCGGCCGCGCTCTGCTAGAAGCCTGTCGAGTTCGCGAGCGACCCTGACCCCGGACAGCGACGTGTCCGCTACCAGCGCCAGGCACTCGCGAGTGCAGTCGTCCACGATGGCCAGCATCCGGAAGCGCCGGCCATCGGTCATCTGGTCGGCGACGAAGTCGAGCGACCAGCGCTCGTTCGGTCGCAGCGGGATCATCATCGGCGCCCGCGTTCCGATGGCCCGCTTGCGACCACCGCGCTGGCGCACCATCAGCCGTTCCTCACGATAGAGCCGGAACAGCCGCTTGTGGTTGACCGTGAAACCCTCCCGCCTGAGCAGGACGTGGAGACGGCGATACCCGAACCGCCGCCGTTCCTGGGCGATGGCCTTCATCCGCTCACGCAGCAAAGCGTCATTCCCGCGCTTGGCTCTGTATCTCATGGTCATGCGGCAGAAGCCGGTGGCTTTACACGCCCGCCGTTCGCTCATCCCGTGATGCTCCACGAGATGGGCGACAGCTTTGCGCTCGGCAGCGGGCGTCACCACTTCTTTCCCAGGAGATCCTTCAGCGCGACGTTGTCCCGCATGGCGTCGGCGAGCATTCGCTTCAGCTTGGCGTTCTCGTCCTCCAGCGCCCGCAGCCGCTTGGCCTCTGATATGTCCATCCCGCCGAAACGGGCCTTCCACTTGTAGATGCTGGCGTCGCTGACCCCGTGCTTCCGACACAGGTCCGAGACCGGCACCCCGGCCTCGTGCTCCTTCAGGATCCCGATGATCTGCTCCTCGGTGAACCGGCTGCGCCTCATGTTCTGGTCCTCTCATTGGGCCAGAACGAACTCAAAGCTGGATTAGCCAGGAGGGGCAACGTCAGTTGATCGGAGCCGACCGGCACTTTCATGTCGGCCCCGTGCCTCCATCTTTTTCAACACGGAGAGGACCTCCGCGGCGGTGATCTCCGAGATTGGGCGATTTCCAAGTTCCTCCCTGGCGAACCCCAACAGCCAAGCGACCTTGTCCAGCGTTGTGGCGGACCGATTTTCCTGAGCCAGCTTTTCCAGAAGCTCGTCGGCGATGAGATTGAACGTGTTCGCTGCCGCCGTCTGACGCGCAGCTTTCTCCGCCTTTGCCTTCGCGGCTGGATCGACGCCTGCCGCCAAAGCCGACTTTGCCGCGTCCCGTGCTTTTCGGGCGTCGGCGAGCCCAACTGCCGGGTAGGCGCCCAGCGCGAGCTGCTTCTGTTTGCCTTCGAAACGGTAAGCCAAGCGCCAAAGACGGCCGCCCGTGGGCGTGACCAGCAAGTGGAGGCCGCCTCCGTCAGACAACTTCACGGGGCGCGGCTGGGGCTTTGCGGAACGAACGGCGACATCAGAAAGCGCCATATTGTTGGCATCCAGACTTGTTGGCACCTGACGATGCCAACAATCATGCCAACAAATCCGCTGAATGCCAACAGCTGATGGCTTATGCCCACTAACGCCGACCTAGCGAAAAAACCTGTATCTGGGCCATTTTCTTTATGTCGGTGAATGTCAGCTAAGGAGGAAATGGTGCCGGGTGAGGGGATCGAACCCCCGACCTTCGGTTTACAAAACCGCTGCACTACCGCTGTGCTAACCCGGCTCCGGCCCCATGCTCTAGCAGCGCCTCGAGGGCTGAACAAGCCGGGGGCGGGGGGAAATGAAAACGGCCCCGCTTTGGGCGGAGCCGTTCGCTTGGGGGAGACGCGCGGCGGTGCCGCGCGCAACCTCAGTGCCAGTGATCGATGTTGCGATCCTTGGTCTCGGGCACGAACAGAAGACCGATGACGAAGGTCATCAGCGCGATCACGATCGGGTACCAGAGGCCGTAATAGATGTCGCCGGTGGCGGCCACCATGGCGAAGGCGGTCGCCGGCAGAAGGCCGCCGAACCAGCCGTTGCCGATGTGGTAGGGCAGCGACATGGAGGTGTAGCGGATGCGGGCCGGGAACAGCTCGACCAGAGCTGCCGCGATCGGGCCGTACACCATGGTCACGAACAGCACGAGGATGAAGAGCAGCCCGATCACCGCCGCCACCTGCGGGCGGAAGATGTCGAACGGATGCGCCATCTTCACCACGTCCTTGTTGGTCGCCGCCGCCGGATAACCCGCCGTCTGGAGCGCCGCGAGGGCGTTCTTGTTGAAGTCAGGCGTATAGGGGATCACGGTGTCGTTGATCTTCAGCTGCACCGGGGACCCGGCGGGGCCGGCCTCGGTCGAGTACTTCACCGAGGACTTCGCGAGGAAGTCGCGGGCGAGGTCGCAGGGCTGGGTGTAGATGCGGGTACCCACCGGGTTGAACAGGCTTCCGCAGTTCCCCGGATCGGACACCACCGTGACCCGGATGTTCTGGATCGCCTTTTCCAACGGCGGGTTGGCGTAGGTGGTGATCATGTTGAACAGCGGGAAGTAGCTCGCCGCGGCGATCAGGCAGCCGGCGAGGATGATGGGCTTGCGGCCGATCTTGTCGGACAGCCAGCCGAAGAACACGAAGAAGCCCGTGCCGAACACCAGCGACCACGCGATCAGCAGGTTCGAGGTGTAGCCATCGACCTTGAGGATCGATTGCAGGAAGAACAGGGCGTAGAACTGACCCGTGTACCAGACGACGCCCTGACCGGCGACGAGGCCGAACAGCGCGATCAGCACGACCTTGAGGTTGCCCCACTTGGCGAAGGCCTCCGACAGCGGTGCCTTCGAGGTGGTGCCCTCTTCCTTCATCTTCTGGAAGGTCGGCGATTCTGAGAGCTGGAGACGAATCCAGACCGAGACGCCGAGCAGCGCGATGGAGACGAGGAACGGCACGCGCCAGCCCCACGCCGCGAAGTTCTGCTCGCCCACGATGGTGCGGGTGAACAGGATCACGATCAGCGACAGGAACAGGCCGAGGGTCGCCGTGGTCTGGATCCACGAGGTGTAGAAGCCGCGGCGGCCGTGCGGGGCGTGCTCCGCCACATAGGTCGCGGCGCCGCCATACTCACCGCCGAGGGCGAGGCCCTGAAGCAGTCGCAGGCCGATCAGGATGATCGGAGCGGCGATGCCGATGGAGGCCGCGTTGGGCAGGATGCCGACGATGAAGGTCGACAGGCCCATGATGAGGATGGTGACGAGGAAGGTGTACTTGCGGCCGACGAGATCGCCGATGCGCCCGAACACGATGGCGCCGAAGGGGCGCACCAGAAAGCCGGCGGCGAAGGCCAGAAGCGCGAAGATATCGCGGGTGGCCGGCGGATAGGCCGAGAAGAACTGCGCGCCGATGATGGCCGCCAGCGAGCCGTACAGATAGAAATCGTACCACTCGAACACGGTGCCCAGGGACGAGGCGAAGATGACCTTCTTCTCCTCCCGGCTCATGGGGCGAGGCTTGGCTGCCGCCCCCGCTGTGGTCACGCTCATGGAACCTATCCCTCCCATCGCTTCGGGTTCCGCCGCCGGCGGATGTCGGACCCAACAGGTCCTGCGAGAGAGGGTCTTTTCGGCGCAAGCCCACAGCGCCGTGCGCACGCGGGAGTGCGACGGATCTCAGGGCGTTCCTCCGGTAGACCCTCTGGGTTCCGCGTCATTGTTGGCGCGCGGATATCCCGCAGGGCTGGGCGCGCACGGCGCGCCAAGCGGTATCATGGCGAAGGTGTGGCAGCCTTACGATTGGTCATTGGTCTTAGGTGCAAGGCGAAAAATGCATGCGCCGCAGCATGGCGGCATGCCTTTTGGCCGGCTTCCCTACGTCAGCTCTTCTTCAGCGCGCGGCGGGCGATGCCGAGGGCGAGGGCGGCGGCATTGGAGACGTTGAGGCTCTTGATGGCGCCGGGCAGGTCGATGCGGGCCAGCACGTCGCACGTCTCGCGGGTGAGCTGGCGCAGGCCCTTGCCCTCGGCGCCCAGAACCAAAGCGAGGGGGGCACTCAGCCGGGTGTCCTCGATGTCCGCCGGCCCCTCGCTGTCGAGGCCGACGACCAGCATGCCGTTGTCCTTCAGCTCGGTCAGCGCCCGGGCGAGATTCTGCACGAGGCAGAAGGGCACATGCTCCAACCCGCCAGAGGCGCTCTTGGCCAGCACGCCGGTGGCCGCCGGGCTGTGGCGGGCGGTGGTGACGATGGCGCTGACCCCGAAGGCCGCCGCCGAGCGCACGATGGCGCCGACATTGTGCGGGTCGGTGATCTGGTCGAGCACGAGGACAAGCTCGCTCTGCGCGAGATCCTTGAGCGGGGGCGACCGCAGGTGGTCGACTTCCGCGAGGAGGCCCTGATGCACCGCGTCCGGTCCCAGCAGCTTGTCGATGTCGCCGGGGCGCACCACCTCGGGCGTGACCGGCGGGACGAGTCCCTCCTCGGCCAGGCGGTTGATGGCGTTCTCCGTCGCCATGAGCTTGCGGAAGCGCCGCTTCGGGTTGCCGATCGCCTCGGCGACCGTGTGCCAGCCATAGAGCAGCGCGACATCGTCGGCGCCGGCCCACGGCGGCGGCTTGCCGCCACCCTTGCCCTTGCGCGGGGGAAACGGCGCGCCGGATGGGCGCGGGCCGCCACGGCCGGCGAAGGGCGGGCGGGCGCCGGGGCGGCGCGGTTCGCGGGGCGGACGATCAGACATGCCGTGGCTTTGTCAGACACCGCCGCCGCGCGCAAGGGGCGTCGGAGCGCGGAGGGGCGTTTCGGTGCCGGTTGCGGCGGCACGCCGGGCCCGGCCGTCCACAGGGGCGGGGATCGAGGCGCCGGGCCGGGCGATTTCCGGTTGACTTCGGGACGGTGTTTTCACATAAACCCGGCCTCGGATGGCGATTTGAGTTCACGCTCTGCGTCACCTTCGGCCGCTGGCGCTTTCCTGCATCACCAGTCCGGCTCGAAGGCGTCCTGCTCCGGCAGGCAGGTCCGCGATGACGGGCGTCGTTATGGAGGGGTGCCCGAGTGGTTAAAGGGGACGGACTGTAAATCCGTTGGCTCTGCCTACGTTGGTTCAAATCCAACCCCCTCCACCACCCGTCGTCGCAATGCGCTCTTAGGAGCGGGGCCGGTGTTCGCCGGCCCGCGGAAGCAGGAGGGAGCCGGCCCGTCCGGTCGCCCGCCACCTCTTCCGCGCTTTGAACCGGCATGCTAAGCCAGCCGGCATGCGGGTGTAGCTCAATGGTAGAGCAGCAGCCTTCCAAGCTGAATACGAGGGTTCGATTCCCTTCACCCGCTCCAGCTTCGTCTTCTGAAATTTAGTCCGCGCCGCTCCAGCCGGCTCATGAGCGCCGATCGCCTCGGGCTCTGAGCGTTGGGTGCCGAGCCGCCGTCCGTGCGATTCGTCGGGGCGCGACCATGCCCGCGACACCGATGGCTCTGACCATTGCCCGCTCCAGACAGAAAATGGCCGTCAGGGGCGCTAGGCGCCCCTGACGGCCTGTGGAACCTCGCTCGCTGCACGGCGGCCCGGGGCCGACATCGCACACCCCACCGAGGTCGAGGTCCCAATCCTTCAAGCGGTCGTCACGCGACCGTTCACTGCACCGCGTTGATGGCGAGGCCTTCCACGTAGGTGAACTTCGCGTTGACGCCCTGCTGCAGCGTCTGGAGGTCGCTGAGGACCTTGCCGTTGGCGGCCTTCAGGGTGCGCAGGTAGCCATCCGGGCCCGGGAAGCTCACGGTGCCGGCGGCGGGATCGGTGCCGACCATGGGGGCGACGATGGTCACCTCGCGCAGGCCGAAGCCCTCGGGCAGGCCGGGCAGGCCGTCATTCACCACGACCTCGTTCAGAACTTCCGCGGGCTCGTTCTTGGCAGGCTTGGCGATGGCGGTGACCACGCCGGGCAGCTTGCGGATCAGCAGGCTCTGGCCGTTGCGGAAGGCGGTGAGGTCGCCGACCAGCGGCGGGGCGATGACGGCCCAGCGCTTTCCGGCCGGGGTCTCCAGCACGACCCGGCGGGTCGCCGGATCGGCAGAGACGAAGCGGACCTTGTAGCTGAGGACGGTGGCGGTGCCGACGCCCGGCAGGGTCACAACCTCGACCGCCTCGGGCTTCGGCACTTCGGGGGCCTGGGCCGCGGCCGGCAGGGCGGCGGCGAGGCTGCCGGCGACGATGGCCAGCTTCAGGGCATTAAACGTCATGTGGTGTTTCTTCCTGGTGGATGTTCGGATGGGGCATGTGCATCGATGCGCCCGCCACCGCAGGCCGCCGGTCTGGCGGCCCGGGTTCCGGGAGCTGCGATTTCGCTTGATCTCCGCCGCGTCGTGCGGCGGCGATGTCAGGACGCCGTGACGGCGGGAATTTTCCAGCTTCCGTCGAGAATCGACGGCTTCTTCGGGTTCGGCCAGTACATGCGTAGCATGAGAATGAACTCGCCGGAGGGCGCCGGAAGCCAGTTGGCGTCCTTGTCCGCGCCGGGGGAGTCGTGCTGGATGTAGAGATCGACCGAGCCGTCGGCATTCGTCTTGAGGTTTTGCCGTGCGCTGATCGAATAGCGGTTGAGCGGGTTGGCGACGAAGAAATAATTCTCGTCATACATGGTCAAAGACCAGAAACCCTTCACCGGAGGCAGCTGCCCCTTGGGGAAGTGCATGACATACTTCTTCGAGCCGTCATACTTGCGCGCCAGTAGGCCGCTGCCAGACTTCAGCGAGGTCGGGTAGACCGCATCCTCGGGACGGTTGGCGCCGAGGCCGATGGCCGCGATGAGGGCGCGCTGGATATAGTCCGTGCCGTACACGCCGGTCGTCGTGGTGAAGCGCCAGCCGTTCACGTTCTTGATCTCGGGGCCGGTCACGAAGTGCAGCATGATGCGGTCGACGCTGAGCTTCGGCACGCGGTTGAGCACGGCGGGGTCCGCCGCCTTGGGGTCGAAATCCTTGCCGGGCACCACGCCGATCCGCGCCAGCTTGGGCAGCATGGGGGCGTCGGCCGCGGCGGGCGGGTTGGTCTTGAGGAGGTCCGCCAGCAGCTTGAAATAGTCGACGCCGCTGAGGCCGTTCACCTGGTCACGCACCGCCGTCTTCATGTCGATGGCGGCGTCCACATTTCCCGCCGGCGGCGCATAGTCCTTCCCGAAGGCGCTGAGGGGATAGGTCTTGCAGGCATCCTGCAACGCATGCACAGCGGCGTAATCCTCCGGCGTGCCGGTGCAGTAGATGCGGCCGAGCAGCCAGACGATGGCAGTCGGGGACTTGTACTGCACGACGCCGGCCGGCAGCGTGCCCTTCCAGCCCGGCCCGGTGATGGCATAGGTCTGCGCGCCGGTGCCGGTGGTGCGCGTCCCGGGCACCTGGAACACGTCGGTCCAGCCGTCGAGCATGGGGAACAGGAAGTAGCGCCCCTTCATGTCCGGAATGCTGACGATCCACGGCTCCTTGCCCACGTCCAGCCAGGCCGTGGTGTAGAGCGTGTCGGCGTTGGGCGCGGTGACGTCGCGAAAGCTCGCATCGGGATAGGAGCGCAGGCGCACGAACTGGCCCATGGGCGCGCGGGTGCCCTCCGCTGCGGCGACATTCGTCATCACGCGGCGGGTCATTTCCATGGTTACGAGCGCATAGCCGTAGATATAGGCTTCCGACGCGGCGCGCAGATCTTCCGCGTCTGCCGCCAGCTCGTGGATGAAGCCTTCCGCCTGAGCCGAGCCCAGCGCTGTGCTCGCACCCAGAAGACCGAGACCGGCCGTCACTGTGCGCCTGGAAAGGTTCATGTGCGTTTCCCCCAATCAACAAAGGCAACGTCGTTGCATCTGGTCGCCTTGCGGCGCGGCGGGACGTTATATCAAGCCCAAGCGCCGCGTTTTGCTTTGCGCGCCATGGCAGAAGGGGCGGGGACGCATGTCGATACCTGCCGATACGGCGGGCGGTATGCTAGTGTTCGCGCCTGGGCGGAAAGCGCCGGCTTGAAAGTCAGCCTTTTTCAACGCCTGCGCCGATTTCCATGGCCATTATAGGCTGACAAGCGGCGGAAGATCTTTTCCCCGCCGAAAATTGGCTTCAACTTCTGCTGAGTGGAACGCGGCTCGCCGAACTCAGCGTGGTGGGCGTTTCGCGACGCGCCTATCGTCACTTGCCCACATTGGCGGATTGGCCGGCGGCCCGCATCACCGCATCGGTATCTGTCAGCCAGACCAGATCCTCGGCTTTCAGGGCCTCCAGCACCCGCCGCATGGCCGCGGCGCCCGCCGGCGTGCCGACGACGAAGGGGTGGATGCCGATGGCGACCACGGTCGCTTGCCGGGACGGATCGGCCTTCGCCTCCCGGGCCAGTTCGCGGACATAGTCGATCCAGAGCCGGGCGAGGTCGTCGGCTTCCTTGAAGCGGGAGAGATATTGGCCCATGTCCACCACGCTCGGCGGGTAGGGCACGAGCACCAGAGGCGACGGCTTGGTGTCGAGCCGCGACAGCACGTCGGAATCCATGCCGTCGAGGGTGTAGCGGATGCCTTCGGCGGCGGTCGCCTCGAACGTCTGCGCATCAGGATAGACGCTCGGGCTCGACCAGCCGGTGGAACGCACGCCGGTGTCCGCCTCGATCATGTCGAGCGTCTTGCGGATATAGGCGCGCTGGGCTGCGGGCCCCTCCGACAAGGGCAGGAGATCGGTGGAATTGTTCAGCCCGTGGGCGATGATCGGAGCGGACGGAACGAGCGCACGGAGCGTCGCCCACACCTGCGGCTGCGCCTTCGGGAACTGGGCATTCAGCGCGAGGCTGAGAGGAACGCCCATGTCCCTGAACAGCCGCCCGGTGCGGGGCAGGCCGAAATTGATGGCGTATTGCCGGAACCCCTCGTCCACGAGGTCGGGCGTCCGGCCCGTCATGTCGGGGCGGAAGTTGGGACCCTGTCCGTGGCCCCACGTCTCCACGTAGAGGACGAACAGCACGGCGACCTTTTTTCCGCCCGGCCATGCGGCGACGGGAATGTCCTGCCGGGGCAGGCCGGTGATCCAGTCGGTCCCCGCGCCGTCGGCCGCTTGGGCGCGCACGGGGGTCAACGCCGCGAAAGCGGCAAGGAGAAGGGCGAAGATCGCTACCCGCATGTCCCACCTGCCTGCCTGCAAGACCCCGGGCACGGACGTCCCGCGCCCGGGGCGCCGTTCAATGGATATCGTCGAGGGAGGCGGCGCCCGATCCGCCGGAGATCAGCGCCGGCCACTGCTTCGAGCCGAACGGAACCTGCGGCGGCAGGAACGCTTCCTGCCCGCGCGCCTTCATCTCCGCGATGATGGCCTTGCGGGCATCGCCTCCCATCAGCTCGTAGTCCATCAGCCGGTCGTTGTTGAAGAACAGGCCGCCCACCGAGCGGTCGGAGATGATGCGCACCACCGCGGTCAGCATGTCCTCCGGCGTGGTGGTGAAGGAGACGGTCTCGATCAGGAACAGGCGGTCGTTGATGGCCTTCTCGCCGAAATATTGCGCGAGCACGCTGAACAGCACGTTGTTCTGGCGCGCCACATAGATGGTGTTGCTGGCCCCGAAGGCCTGATCGAAGCTGCCGCCGAGATCTTTCTTCCAGCCGTCCAGCACGCCCATCCAGTGCTTCACCTGCGTCTGGGCGGCCCAGGCGATGGCGTTGCGCAGAACCGGCGCCTGCGTCTTCGCATAGGCCTGCACCGCATCGAGGGTGACGGCGCCCTTGGCGAGGCTGGCCTCCATGAAGGCGATGTTGTTCTCCAGGATCGCGCGGGAATTGGCCCGCCACGCATCAGGCATCTCCGCCGCGCCGATGGTCTCCAGCGCGCTCTTCATTTCCGTGAGATAGGCCCGCATGGGCGCGACCCAGGAGGTGTCGGCCGGCGTATCCACATAGGGCAGCACGACCTCGGAAATGGCCATGGCGCTGTGGCCCAGCGACTTCATCACCTGATAGGCCTTCGGCACCGACGGCGCCTCCAGCGGGGGCTGGCCCGGCCGGTAGAGGATCATGCGGCCACCCGCGCCGGAGAACAGCGCGAGGATGACCGGATGGTTGGCGAGGATGTTGCGGCGGAAGGCGACGCCGGCGCTGTCGTACAGCGAGAACATGGTGGTGTTGAGCTGGAGGACATTGCGATTGGCGAGGTCCTGCGCGGAGGGCGGTTGCGGCGGCCCGGAGATGGGCTTGAGATAGTCCGGTCGCTCGGCCGCCATGGCGCCGGCCAGCGGCAGTGCGGCGAGTGCCGCCGCCACGGCCCATCCGACGGAACGGTATTTCATTGTTTCCTCCTCCATATTTCATTGCGGGCAGGCGGCGCCGCTCTCGACCCACGCCTTGACCAAGGCTTTCGCTTCCTGTTGCGAGCCCGGCGCGGGCACACGTGCGCCGCCCGGATGCCAGGCCCAGCCGACCAGCGTGTCGTCGCCGATATGGGCGACGAGATCGGCGAGAGACCGTCCGCCATTGCGGCTCGGGTCCTTGATCTGGATGCATATTTCGGCGGGGCTCTTGCCTTCCCAGGCCATCTCGGCGGGCGCGAGATGCCATTCGGGATGGCCGGGCACGCCGGCCGGCTCGTAATTCGCGCCGTGATGGCAGGTGCCGCACCGCAGGCTCGCGGTGCCGAACCCGTCGGCGCCGCGTGTCACCGGCGGCTGATGAAGACGCGCGGAATTTCCCTGCCGGGGGCGATCCGTGGCGGGGTGGCAATTGGTGCAGCGCGGGTGGGTGAGCACCTTGCTCAGCTCACCGAAATACGCCGCCGAGCGTTGTGCCGGATCGGCGATGGCGACGAAGGCGTCCGGTGGCGCGAGCGTTTCGGCAGGTGCCGAAAGCGCGATCCCGGCTGCCGCCAGCAGCCCGGCGAGGGCCGTAGCAGGCAGGATCGTTGCGAGGCGCCTGTCGAACAGCATCGAAGCCCCTCAGGTCAGGAAGCGTTTGGGGTCGGCGAGCACCACGTCGCGCACCGCCTGGTGGTATTTGACGTAGCCGGAGCAGCGGCACAGATGGCCGTCGAGGGCTTCGGCGATGGTGCGCTCCAGATCAGCCCGGGGAATGGGCGCCCGTTCCAGCCGCTCCAGCAACACCTGCCCCTCATTGAGGAAGCCGGGGGTGCAATAGCCGCACTGGAAGGCGAAATGGGCGACGAAGCTTTTCTGCAGGGGCGTCAGCTCGCCGTTCGTCGCGTGGCCTTCCACGGTGCGGATGACGAGCGTGTCGAAGTCTGTGGCGGGCGCGATGCAGGTGGGCGTGGTCGAGCTGGTGCCGTCCGCATGATCCACGATGACCGCGCAACTGAGGCACTGGGCGGCGCCGCAGCCGAACTTGGTGCCGGTCATGCCCAGCACTTCCCGCAGGAAGTCGTTCATGCTCAGGCCCTCGCGGACCTCGATGGGACCGTGGCTGCGACCGTTGATGGTGAGTGAGACCGGGGGCACGCGGCTTCTCCCTTCACAACACCCGCCGGACATCGTCCGGCGTGACGGGCAAGGCACGGAAACGATGCCCAGTGGCATCGTGGATGGCGTTGAGAATGGCGGGCACCACCGGGATCATGACCACCTCGGCCATGCCCTTCGGGGGCTCATTCGGCGCGACCCGTGGCAGCACTTCAACCTCCAGCGCGTGGATGGGCAGGTCGGAGCCACGGGCGACCACATAGTCGCCGAGGGTCCAGCGGCCGTTGCCGGGTCCGTCCTCGAACGGCGGGAGGGTTTCGAGCAGGGCGTAGCCGAGGCCCATGGCGAAGCCGCCTTGCGCCTGGCCGACCACCACCTCGGGCGTGAGCACCTCGCCGCATTCCAGCACGCTGTAGGCCTGGGAGACCCGCACCGCGCCGCTCGCCTTCTGGATCTCGACCTTGACCAGCGTGCCGCAGCTCGATGTGAAGGAGGTGCCGATCCGGTTGTAGCTCGCCGGCGGGAAGGCGATGAAGCTGCGGTCCAGCACCTTGAACGCGCCGCCGCCGCGCCGTACCGCCAGCGCATCGAGGTCCACCACCCACTCGAACCCGTCCAGCGGAAAGGCCGCCTGCGCCCATGCCCAGCGGGAGAAGGCGTGGGCCATGGCGCCGGTGAGGCCGCCCATCTCGTGGGCGCGGGCGGCCACCTTCTCCTGCTTCAGCGGCGGCAGGCCGGAGAGGATGAGCGCGCCGTCGAACCAGAACGCCTCCTGCCACAGGAAGCGGCGCGGATCGTCCTGCGCGATGCCCCACAGGCTGAGTGCCGCCGGCCATAGCCCGAAGCGGAAAATGAGCCGCGCCGCCTCGGCCGCCGCCTGGGTTCCCACATGGGCGCCGATGGAGGCGCTGGTGGCGGAGCTGATCGCCGGCACCCAGCGCGGGTTGCGGGCGGCTTCGTCCTGCTCCGTCTGCGTGAGGGTGTAGGGATCTCCGGATGTCACCAGCCCGAGTTCATCGAACGCATCGATGCGGGCAACGGAGACCTCGTCCGCCCGCCGCCCGAGCAGGCCCGCAACGCGGTTCGCCACCGCCGTGCCGATGCCGTTGCCCATCTCCACCGCGTCGCAGAAGATGCGGATGCGCCCTTTGGGATCGACCTCCACCCGGCCGAGGGAGCAGTCGGCGCCCGTCCCGTAATCCTTGGCGCAGACGGCGACGCCGGTGCCGACCAGCGTCCCGGCCGGGGCCGCCTTGCGGGCGGCAGCGCGGCCCCGCCACAAGGCGTGGCCTTCGAGCTTGTCGAGGATTTCCGGCGTGCGGATCGAGACGGTCCACGGATTGCCGGTCATGGTGAGGCCGCCGGCCTTCAGCAGGTTGCGCCGCCGAAGGGTGATTGGGTCGAGCGACAGGGCCTGCGCTGCCTCGTCCACCAGGGTCTCCAGGGCCGTGGTGGTCTGGAGCACGCCGTAGCCGCGCATGGAGCCGGCCGTCACGCCACGCGTGTGTTCGGCGAGGGTGGTCACGTCCACTTTCGGGATATCGTAGATGCCGATGGCGGAGGTGGCCGACACTGCGGCCACGCTCGCCGAATAGTTGGCGAGGCCGCCACCATCGAGGACGTGGTCGGCCGCAAACGCCCGCATCCGCCCGGTGGCGCGGTCGAAGGCCACCTGCGTGTGCATGTCGAAGGCATGGCGCTTGATGCCGCCCTGGAACTGCTGGAGCCGGTCGTGGGCGAGCCGGATGGGGCGGCCCGGCAGGAACATGGCGGCCAGCGCCACGTAGAACGGGAATGGGGTATGATCGCGCCCGCCGAACCCGCCGCCCACATGGGCGAAATGGCTCTCGATCCGCTCGGGGCGAAACCCCGCCGCTGCCTCTCCCAGAAGGTGGGCCAGCTCCTCGCTCGCCTCGAGCGGCGACTGGACGCCGAGCACCATGCGCAGCGCCTTGGCCCGCGGGTCGTACCAGGCGAGGCCCCCCTCCGGTTCCAGGAACATGGGGTCCACGGACTGGGTGCGGAATTGGCGATCGAGGACGAGCATGTCCGGCGCGCTGGCGGCGATGAAGGCGCGGATGGCCTCGCCGTGGAGCGCGCCCTTCTTGTATTGGCCGCCTTCCGAGGTGGGCAGCGGCTGCCAGACGGGCCGGCCGCCGGGCTCGAAGACGCCGGGGCTGATCCAGCCCTCGATCAGCGGCGAATAGACATCCGGCTTGTCGGGCGTTTCCCCAGCGACGCGGGTGAAGCGCAAGGCGGCGTAGTTCGGCTGCGCCACGGGCCCGGTCTCGGCGCCGAACCGGGCGGGATTTTTCTCGCGCAGGATCGCCCGCGCCCGGTCATAGGCATCGAACGTCTCGAACAGCAGAAGCGCCAGCGGCTGGCCGAGATAGAGCGGTGTCTTGCCCGCCGGGCAGAGCAGGTCGCCGGCATAGAAGGGCGGCACGCGGACCCCTGCGCGCTCTAGATCCTGCGCTGTCACCACCTGCGCCGGACGGGCGCCGGCGTCCAGCGCGGAGAGATCGAGCCCGGTGAAGACGTGGGTGGCGTCGGCGGCGCGCAGGAGCAGGGCATGAGCGGTGGTCTCAGGCCACCCCTCCATGTCCGCCGCGCGGAAATCCGATGCGTAGAGCTTGGCGCCCGTCACCTTGGCGAGGGCATCGATGCGCCCGGCCGTGGCGCCCGGGAGGCGGGACGCTGCCGTGCCGGGGAGTGTCTGGCTCGCCTCGAAGCCGGCGGCCCGCACTGGCCCGATGCGGCTCATCGCCAGCATGATGCCGCTGGCGGCAACCCAGGTCACGAAATCACGCCGCGATGGACGCATGTTTTTTTCTTCCCCGGACCAAGTAAAAACCACGGTATCAGCAATTTATGGAAGCCGATACGCCATATAATTGCTGGTACCATGGAACTTAAATCAGACGTTCAGTTTTTAATTTGGATGCGCAAGCGCCCGTGCTCCCGGCGAGGGCGCATACGGTCCCGTGAAGCTGTCCGCGCTTCACACATGCTTCCGCCGACGCTGCAGCTTGCCCTGCATACCAAACGCGCCGGACTTCTTCCTATTCCCTCATTTGAGGGATGGGGCCGAGACTGCGGTCGTCAGCCCGCCTCCTGTACGGTCGGCCGGCGGTCGCCGCCGTCGCCCATCTGGAACCGCCGCAGCAGGGTGGCGTGGGAGCGGACGCCGAAGTGGCGATAGACCGCTCTCTGGTATTGCGCGACCGTGTATTCGGACAGGTTGAGGCTGACGGCGATTTCCTTGCGCGTGCGCCCGTCGAGCAGAAGGTTCAGCACCAGCCGCAGCCGGGGGGACAGGCGAGGTACGCTGGCGCCGCGATCGCTCGGCCATCCCTGCTCGTGCAGCCAGGGCAGCTCGCTGAGAAGGATATGGGCGATCCGCGCTTCCCGCTGCGAGAACGGGTCCGCGTCCCGGCGGCGGAAGAGCGCGATGGTGCTCACGGCGCGCTCGTCGATGGGCCGCAGCGAGAAGATGAAGGGGCCGATATCCGCGTCAGCGAGATGGCCGCCGACCCCCGAAGCGATGAAGGTGGCCTCATCCACGATCTGCTGTCGCGTCCGCGTGACGTGGGCATTGTGGGCGCGCATCTCGCCGAGCAGCTTCGCCGAGGTCCAGGCCATGTCCGGATGGGCGGCGGCGAGCAGGAGGCGTCCATAGCGGGCCTCGTCGAAGCCGCCATGCGCCAGTCCCAGATAGACCGGCTGCTCGCCTGGCTCCGCGAGGCAGCCGAGGCTCCAGGTCCAGCAATCAGCGCCGATCAGCGTCGAGATGCCGTCGATGAGCTGCCGCTTCACGCAGGAGAAATCCGCGCGCGAGACGATGACGTCGCCGAGCAGCCTCACGATGGCGCGCACGTCGGAAGCGGACAGGAGGTCATCCGGGGCGCAGGAGAGAGGGGACATGTCAGGGCTCATGTCGCACCCGTGCTGGCGGTGAGGCCTTTGCAATTCCTTCAAGTTCGCAAAGACAGTTGCACTGTGACGGTTCGCGCACGCGGCGGCAAGGCGCCAGCTCGCGGCGATCAGCTGCTGTCGCCGGACCGCCGCGTTGCGCATTCGCCGGCCTCGACTATTGTCCCGGCATAGCTTTGGGGAGACGCAGGTGGGTGCAGTTCGACGTGGGGCCGTCGGTTTCGCGGCCGGGGTGATTCTCACTGCCGCCATGGCTGTACCGCCGCTCGCCGCCGCGCCTGTTGAAACGCTCTCACCCGGTACGCTCTCGGTCTGCATGTTCGCCACCTTCCCGCCCTTCGTCGGCAAGTCCGACGACGGCGTCTGGGAGGGATGGGACGTGGACTATCTCAAGGCCTTCGCCGCGGCGCAGGGGCTGCGGTTCCAGCCGGTGGAGGTGGCGGATTTCGACGGACTGTGGACGCGTCCTGGTGCCGATGCCTGCGACATCGCGGCCTCGGGCATCGCTGACCTCGAGGCGCGCCGGCAGGCGACGGGCGCGGCGGGGGTGTGGTCCGATCACTATTATTTTGTGCTGCGCGCCTTCGGCGTGCGCAAGGCCGACGCCGGGAAGCTGACACGCGCGGCCGATCTTGCCGGGCGGACCATCATGGTCATCGCGGGCTCGACGGCGGATGTGGATGCCCGCAGCCGCATCGCGCACGATCAAATCGCGAACGTGACCATCATCGGCACCTCGGACGATGTGGAAAATGCCCGGCGGGTCCGCGACGGCGCGGAGGGCGAGGGGCCGTTCGCCTTCGGCTCGGGGCTCGGCACCGTTCAGTATCTTTCGAAGAAGATGGGCCTCATCCCGGTGTGGTCGCACTGCATGATGACGCCGGACGGAAAGGTGCGGAACGAGCCGTTCTCCTTCATCGTCCGCACGAAATCGACGGGCGTTGCGGAGGCGCTGAACGCCTTTATCGCCGCGACGCCCTATGGCGCGGGCCGTGGCACGGAGGGCTGTCCCGGCGAAGGCGGATAGGCGGGGGAGGGGGCCGCACCGCCCCAGGGATTAGGCCGAGGGCTTTTCGGCCAGCCAGCCCTTCACCTTGCCGATCACCGCGGCGGCGATGCTGTCCACGGATTCGCCGCTGAACTGCGCCGCCGAGCTCGATGCCTTCACATCGGCCACCGAGGCGAGCACGGCCCCGGAGGGAATGTCCACGAGGGCGACGTCGCAGGTGATGAAGATGCCCTGTGTCGTGCTCACGGCGACGCCGGCGGCGATGGGGCCCGCGATGATGGCAGTCAGGGCCGTCGCGGCAACGACCTGCCCGGTCCGCTCGGACGCGGTGGGTATGAGGAGGCTGCGCACGGTAATTTCCAGCCGCGCGGGGCGCGTGCCTTGCATCAGGCTCGGGAGGAGGCGGTGGCTCTGGGTGGTCAGGGCCGCCGCGATACGATGCTCCGCATAGGAATTGAAGCCGGCGCGCTCGATGCGGTGGAGGTCGGCGTTGGGCGTCTCCTGCTCCTTCTTCTCCAGCGCGTCGGCCTCTGCCCACTTCACGCGACTGTCGGAGGGAAACGTTACCTTCACGCTAGCAAGCGCGAGGCCGGCGACGTCGGCTTCCGTCAGCGTGTGTTTGGGCAGGGTCGAACAGGCCGCAAGAAGGACCGCGACGGCGAGCATCGCCATCGTGCAGATTCGTTGTTTCAAGCGGTCCCTCCCCACCTTGTGCTTGGCGAGGCTGTGGTGCCGGCGCGCGATTGACAAGGCGAATTCCGTTAGGGAGTGCACGTTTTGGATGTGTGTGGTTGCGGCGACACGCCGGCGCGAAGTCCAGAACGGCGGAAGAGCCTGAGGATACGCGCATGCGCGCGTGATCCACGTGGGCGCGATTGTCCCGCCTCTTGCATCCGCTTCTGAAACCCCCTATCCCACGGCGGATTTTTTGGCGGCCCGCGCGGGGCGCTGACCGAGAGTGAGAGAGACGAAATGGCCAAAGAGAAGTTCAACCGCTCGAAGCCGCACTGCAACATCGGCACGATCGGTCACGTTGATCACGGCAAGACGTCGCTGACGGCTGCGATCACGAAGATTCTTGCGGAGTCCGGCGGCGCGACGTTCACGGCGTACGACCAGATCGACAAGGCGCCGGAAGAGAAGGCGCGCGGCATCACGATCTCCACGGCACACGTGGAGTACGAGACCAACAACCGCCACTACGCGCACGTCGACTGCCCCGGGCACGCCGACTACGTGAAGAACATGATCACCGGCGCGGCGCAGATGGACGGCGCGATCCTGGTGGTGTCCGCCGCCGACGGCCCGATGCCGCAGACCCGCGAGCACATCCTGCTCGCCCGTCAGGTCGGCGTTCCGGCGCTGGTGGTGTTCCTGAACAAGTGCGACATGGTCGACGATCCGGAGCTCCTCGAGCTCGTGGAGATGGAGGTGCGCGAGCTCCTCTCGAAGTACGACTTCCCCGGCGACGACATCCCGATCATCCGCGGCTCGGCGCTGGTTGCGCTCGAGAACGGCGATCCGGCGCTCGGCCGTGACGCGGTGCTGAAGCTGATGGAGGCGGTCGACGCCTACATCCCGCAGCCCGAGCGTCCCATCGACCTGCCGTTCCTGATGCCGATCGAGGACGTGTTCTCGATCTCCGGCCGCGGCACCGTGGTGACCGGCCGTGTCGAGCGCGGCATCATCAAGGTCGGCGAGGAAGTCGAGATCGTCGGCATCCGCCCGACCGTCAAGACGACCGTGACCGGCGTCGAGATGTTCCGCAAGCTGCTCGACCAGGGCCAGGCTGGCGACAATGTCGGCATCCTGCTGCGCGGCACCAAGCGTGAGGACGTGGAGCGTGGCCAGGTCGTGTGCAAGCCGGGTTCGGTGAAGCCGCACACGAAGTTCAAGGCCGAGGCGTACATCCTGACGAAGGAAGAGGGCGGCCGCCACACGCCGTTCTTCACCAACTACCGCCCGCAGTTCTACTTCCGCACGACGGACGTGACCGGCGTGTGCACGCTGCCCGAAGGCACCGAGATGGTGATGCCGGGCGACAACGTGTCGATGGACGTGCACCTGATCGTTCCGATCGCCATGGAGGAGAAGCTGCGCTTCGCCATCCGTGAAGGCGGCCGCACCGTCGGCGCCGGCGTCGTCGCCGCCATCATCGAGTGATCGCAGCACTGGACCTCTTGTCCAGCGCGTGACGGAATAGGGCGGTGCCTTCGGGCGCCGCCTTTTTCGTTTGTATCGCCATGCGCCGTTGGATTTTTGCCGCCTGCCTCGCGGTCCTGCTGCTGCCTGCTGCGTTCCTGCAGGCCAAGGAGGCTTGCCCCGAGCGGCCGCCGTGCCGTGGCTGTGGCTGCAAGGGCGGTCCCGGCTATCGCGGACCGGACGGCCGCTGCGTTGGCTTTGTGGACCTGTCGAAGATTTGCGGCGAGCCGCCGACCCAGCGCTGCGTCTTCGAGAATGCGCCCGGCACCGGGGAGAACCGCGCCTGTGCCACCGGGAAGCCTCCGCCGGTTCAGCCACCTGCGGCCGCGCCGCGCTGAGCTGCCGGATTTCTCCCCCCGGCTTGCGTGTCTTGCCAGTGCAGGCCAATCTGGGAGGGGATCGGGTGAGACGCGTCAGGACGCAGTCCGCCCCATGCTTCCACCACATTCTCTCCGAAACTGAAGAGGCAGGCGGCTATGGCACGCGGCTCCTCGCGATTCATCGTGCTCACGGGCGGTCCGGGTTCGGGCAAGAGCACAGTGCTCGGTGCCCTTGAAGTCGCCGGGTATCCCATTGCGCCAGAGGCCGGCAGGGCGGTCATCCGCCAGCAGGTGGCCATTGATGGTCCAGCGCTACCCTGGCGGGACCGCATGGCATTTGCTGAGGCTATGCTCACCTGGGACATGCGCTCCCACGAGGAGCAGGCAGAACGCACTGGCCCGGTCTTCTTCGACCGCGGCGTTCCCGACGTTGCGGGATACCTCACCCTGTGTGGCCTCCCCATACCCGAGCATATCTCCCGCGCCTGCGCGGCGTTCAGATATGACCGCGTCGTCTTCGTCGCGCCGCCATGGCGGGAGATTTATGCCAACGACGCCGAGCGCCGGCAGGACTGGGACGAATCCGTGCGGACCCATGCTGTCATGGTCGATACGTATCGCAACCTTGGCTACGATATGGTGGAGCTGCCGCGGACCGATGTCGCGGGACGAGTGGCATTTGTGCTGGAGCGCCTCCCGGCGCCATAGCGGTGAACAGCATTAGCGGTGGAGAGGGTAGCGGAGCGCCCCGAGCCCCTTTACAGCTGCGCGGCATCCCACTAAACACAGCCGGCCGATGCGCTGGGTCACTTCCCGGCGCGGCGGAGTCTACCCTCGAGGCAGGCTGATCGCTGAAAAGCTGATTCTGCCAAGCTTTGGGGCGCAGGCCTTAGGAGTGTAGCTCAACTGGTTAGAGCACCGGTCTCCAAAACCGGGGGTTGGGGGTTCGAGTCCCTCCACTCCTGCCATCTTCGGGACGCCCACGATCCGGGCTGATGCGGGATGGCAGGTCAGGCGAGACGACGACGCCGGAATGGCACGGCTTGTAGGCGCGTTTCGGGCAGCCCATATGAGGCGAGGTCCGGCCCCGCCGAAGGCAAGCCCGCAGCAACGTCTCGCGAGAGCCGAAGCCGGCGGGAAAAGGATTTACGCGGCGTGTGCCGCTTCGCGTCATCGGAAGGTTCCGGTGCGTGGCAACCGGCGGCGCGGGAACGGGCGGCAACAGGAACGGACGGCGAGACGCCATGGCGAAGAACAGCCCGATGGAGTTCTATCAGCAGGTCCGCGCGGAAACGGCCAAGGTCACCTGGCCCACCCGCCGCGAGACGCTGATCACCACCGCCATGGTGTTCGTGATGGTCTTCCTGGCGTCCATCTTCTTCCTCGTCTCCGACCAGATCATCCGGTTCGGCGTCTCCACGCTGCTGACCCTCGGGCACTGAGGCGGGAGGCCCACATGGCGAAGCGCTGGTACATCGTTCACGCTTATTCCAACTTCGAGAAGAAGGTGGCCGACTCGATCCGCGAGCAGGCTGACCAGCGTGGCCTGACCGATCTGTTCGAGCAGATCCTCGTCCCCACCGAGAAGGTGGTGGAGGTGCGTCGCGGCCGGAAGGTGGACACCGAGCGCAAATTCTTCCCCGGCTACGTGCTGGTGAAGATGGACCTCACCGACGAGGCCTTCCATCTCATCAAGAACACGCCGAAGGTCACCGGCTTCCTGGGCGCCGACAACAAGCCCATGCCGATCTCCGAATCGGAGGCCATGCGCATCCTGCAGCAGGTGCAGGAGGGCATCGAGCGTCCGAAGCCGTCGATCTCCTACGAGGTCGGCGAGACGGTGAAGGTGTCGGACGGTCCGTTCGCCTCCTTCAATGGCATCGTGGAAGAGGTCGACGACAGCCGCTCGCGCCTGAAGGTGGCCGTGTCCATCTTCGGCCGCGCGACGCCGGTGGAACTCGAATTCGGTCAGGTCGAGAAGGTCTGACCGGAACGGCCCATCGCTCCCTCGTGGGGCGATGGTCCGAAGTCTGGTGCGCTGCTAGAGGGCGGTGCACCGGCGTGGGAGGGGAGGGGGCGTCTCGCCAAGCGCCCTTTTGATCCGCACCACGCAATCCCGCCCGCAGATCCCTCACCGGACGGCGGCGCATTCTGGGAGTTGTTGAAATGGCGAAGAAAATTACGGGTTACGTCAAGCTGCAGGTGCCCGCCGGCAGCGCCAATCCGGCCCCGCCGATTGGTCCCGCGCTCGGTCAGCGCGGTCTGAACATCATGGAGTTCTGCAAGGCGTTCAACGCCCAGACCGCCCAGATGGAAAAGGGCATGCCGATCCCGGTGGTCATCACCGCCTACCAGGACCGCTCCTTCACCTTCGAGCTGAAGACCCCCCCGGTCTCCTACTTCCTCAAGAAGGCCGCCGGCCTCGAGACGAAGAAGAAGCCCGGCTCGGGCTCGAAGACGCCCGGCAAGGGCACCTTCGTCGGCAAGGTCACGCGCGCCCAGCTCGCGGAGATCGCCGAGAAGAAGATGAAGGATCTGAACTGCGACACCGTCGAGGCCGCCGTCCAGATGATCGAAGGTTCGGCCCGTTCCATGGGCCTGCAGGTTCAGGGGTGAGCGCCATGGCGAAGGAAGGCAAGCGCATCCGCGCCGTCAACGAGGGCATCGACCGCAACAAGCTTTACGGTCTGGATGACGCCCTGAAGCTCCTCAAGGAGCGCACCACCGCCAAGTTCGACGAGACCATCGAGGTCGCGCTGAACCTCGGCGTCGACCCCCGCCATGCCGACCAGATGGTCCGCGGCGTGTGCAACCTGCCCAACGGCTCGGGCCGTACCGTTCGCGTGGCGGTGTTCGCCCGTGGCGCCAAGGCCGATGAGGCCAAGGCGGCGGGCGCCGACATCGTGGGCGCCGAGGATCTCCTCGAGACCATCCAGGGCGGCACCATCGATTTCGATCGCTGCATCGCGACCCCGGACCTGATGCCGCTCGTCGGCCGTCTCGGCAAGGTGCTCGGCCCGCGCGGCCTGATGCCGAACCCGAAGGTCGGCACCGTGACCATGGACGTGAAGGGCGCCGTCGCCGCCGCCAAGGGCGGCGCGGTGGAGTTCCGCGTCGAGAAGGCCGGCATCATCCACGGCGGCATCGGCAAGGCCTCGTTCCCGGCTGACAAGCTGGCCGAGAACATCCGCGCCTTCGTGGACGCGGTGGTGAAGGCCAAGCCGGCCGGCGCCAAGGGCACCTACCTGCAGCGCGTGGCGGTTTCCTCCACCATGGGCCCGGGCATCAAGGTGGAGCCGTCCAGCGTGCTCACCGCCTGATCGGCAAAGATCAAGCTTCTGGAAAGGCCGGGCCGGTGGGTCCGGCCTTTTCGTTTGGATGTCACGTTTCGGCGAGGTCGGCGCGGCCCTTCCGCCGGCGCATGGCAGGCGGGCGGTTGCCGTATGCAAAAAGTGCGCAAGACCGGCGATCGGGGCGTGACAAGGGTGTCGCCAGCCTTTATATGGGCTGTTTCCGGGTGGCGTGCCGCCCGGATCAGGTATTGTGGCTTTCGCCCTTGACCGGGTGGAAGGGCTGGGAGGGTTCGCCCGCCCGGCCTTGTCGTCTGTCAGGCGTTCGGGTGGCTCCTTGGAGCTTTTCGGGCGAACCAGCAGGCAAAGTCCTGTCCGAGACTGCCGGTGCCTCGATGGAGGCCTGATGGAGATGCGCCCCGCAAGGGATGTTCGCTCAATCGGGCCGAGGATCAAGGCTTAATTCCCGACATCCGCCCTAACAGGTGGTTAATGGGGAGCCAGCATAGACGGGGAAGACCGGAATTTGCCCTCTGACCGGCGTTGAGTCGGCGGAGATGAAGATCGGTTCGGAACCAGCGCCTTGCGCTTCGCGACACGGTTTTCCGTGCCCGGGCAATAGGGGACAGGGCATGTGAGCGTCGCGGAACGCGGCCTTCCATGTCGTCAGACAGGTTGGCCGCAGGACGCGGCAAGGCGCAACCGGCGGGACCGGATGCCTCCTTCGGGAGGTGGAGGGTGCCGCCAAGGCTTAAAGAGAGCCAGACGTGGATCGAGCGGAAAAACAAGAGCTCGTCACGACGCTCACGGAAGTGTTCAAGACCACTTCCGTCGTCGTGGTCGCCCACTATTCCGGCCTCACCGTGGCCCAGATGTCGAAACTCCGTCGACAGATGAAGGCCGAGGGTGCGACCGTGAAGGTGGCCAAGAACCGCCTCGCCAAAATCGCTCTGGAAGGCTCCGACGTCGCCCATGTGGCGTCCCTGCTGAAGGGACCCACCGTGATCGCCTATTCCAGCGATCCGGTTGCGGCGCCGAAGGTTGCCGTCGAGTTCGCCAAGGCCAACGACAAGTTCGTTATCCTCGGCGGCGCGATGGGCAAGACGGCCCTTAACGTGGACGGTGTGAAGGCGCTTGCCACACTCCCGTCCCTGGACGAACTGCGTGCCAAGCTCGTCGGCCTCATCCAGGCCCCGGCGACCAAGATCGCGCAGCTCACCACGGCACCGGCGGCCAAGCTCGCCCGCGTGTTCGGGGCCTATGCCAAGCAGGACGAAGCAGCGTGAGGCGGCGGCCGCCATTGGCGGCCTGATCTCGCAATTCCAAAATCCGAACCTATCTTAAGGAATATCCCATGGCTGACCTGACCAAGCTCGTCGACGAGCTGTCCTCCCTCACCGTGCTCGAGGCCGCCGAGCTGGCGAAGCTCCTCGAGGAGAAGTGGGGCGTTTCCGCCGCCGCCGCCGTGGCCGTGGCCGCTGCCCCGGCCGGCGCTGCCGCCGCCGCGGTGGAAGAGCAGACCGAGTTCACCGTGATGCTTGCCGCCGCCGGCGACAAGAAGATCGAAGTCATCAAGGAAGTCCGCGCCATCACCGGCCTTGGCCTCAAGGAAGCCAAGGACCTCGTGGAAGGCGCTCCGAAGCCCGTCAAGGAAGGCGTGGCCAAGGACGAGGCCGAGAAGCTCAAGGCCCAGCTCGAGAAGGCTGGCGCCAAGGTCGAGCTCAAGTGAGCCTTTGACGTTTCGGGTCCCGGCCTCGCGCCGGGACCCGTTCCATAGCCGGCCGCAAGGCCGGACACGGAGAGCGACGGTTCTCCCGGCAGCCGGTCCGGACAAGGTTCGGGGGCTGCCGGGAGAGCCGTCATGGTGCTGAAAGGGGATGGCGTTTCGCCCCCAACCCTTGAAGGCACGATGGCTGACAGAGGTTCCGGTGCCGGCGCGGCGAGCCCGCCTCCGAACAGGAGGACAGGGGCCGGCCCGAGAGACCAGGACGGACGAGGATCGAGATGGCGCAAACGTTCACCGGTCGTAAGCGGATCCGCAAGTTCTTCGGCAAGATCAAGGAAGTGGCCGAGATGCCGAACCTCATCGAGGTTCAGAAGGCGTCCTACGACCAGTTCCTCCAGATCGAGGAACCCAAGGGCGGACGCGACGACGACGGCCTGCAGGCGGTGTTCAAGTCGGTATTCCCCATCTCCGACTTCTCCGGCGCGGCCATGCTGGAGTTCGTCCGCTACGAGTTCGAGCCCCCGAAGTATGACGTGGACGAGTGCCGCCAGCGCGGCATGACGTTCGCTGCCCCGCTCAAGGTGACGCTCCGCCTCATCGTGTTCGATGTGGACCCGGATACCGGCGCCAAGTCCGTCAAGGACATCAAGGAGCAGGACGTCTACACCGGCGACATCCCGCTGATGACCATGAACGGCACGTTCATCGTCAACGGCACCGAGCGCGTCATCGTCTCCCAGATGCACCGTTCGCCGGGCGTCTTCTTCGACCACGACAAGGGCAAGACCCACTCCTCGGGCAAGCTACTGTTCGCGGCGCGCATCATTCCCTATCGCGGGTCCTGGCTCGACATCGAGTTCGACGCCAAGGACATCGTCTATGCGCGCATCGACCGGCGCCGCAAGATTCCCGTCACCAGCCTGCTCTACGCGCTCGGCCTCGACAGCGAGGAAATCCTCTCGACCTTCTACGAGAAGATTCCCTACGAGCGGGCCAAGGGCGGCTGGCGCATGCCGTTCGATCCCAAGCGGATGAAGGGCTACAAGGCGGTCTCCGATTTGGTGGACGCTGACACCGGCGAGGTCGTGCTCGAGGCGGGCAAGAAGCTCACCGTGCGCGCCGCCCGGCAGCTGGCCGAGAAGGGCCTGAAGTTCCTCAAGATCTCCGACGAGGAGATGGTCGGCCAGTACATCGCTGAGGACCTCGTGGACATCGCGTCCGGCGAGATCCACGCCGAGGCCGGTGACGAGATCACCGAGAAGACGCTGAAGCTGCTCGAGGAAGCTGGCTACAACGAGATCCCGATCCTCGACATCGACCACGTCAACACCGGCGCCTACATCCGCAACACGCTGGCGGCCGACAAGAACGTGACCCGCGAGGACGCGCTCTTCGACATCTACCGCGTGATGCGCCCGGGCGAGCCGCCGACGCTCGATTCGGCGCAGGCCATGTTCCACTCGCTGTTCTTCGATCCCGAGCGCTACGACCTCTCCGCGGTCGGCCGCGTGAAGATGAACATGCGCCTCGACCTCGACTGCCCCGACACCGTGCGGGTGCTGCGCCGCGACGACATCCTCTCCGTCATCAAGACGCTGGTGGAGCTGCGCGACGGCAAGGGCGAGATCGACGACATCGACCACCTGGGCAACCGCCGCGTCCGCTCGGTCGGCGAGCTCATGGAGAACCAGTACCGCGTCGGCCTGCTGCGCATGGAGCGCGCCATCAAGGAGCGCATGTCGTCCGTCGACATCGACACCGTGATGCCGCAGGACCTCATCAACGCGAAGCCGGTGGCGGCTGCGGTGCGCGAGTTCTTCGGCTCCTCGCAGCTGTCGCAGTTCATGGACCAGACCAACCCGCTCTCCGAGATCACGCACAAGCGGCGTCTCTCGGCGCTTGGCCCGGGCGGTCTGACGCGCGAGCGCGCCGGCTTCGAGGTGCGCGACGTGCACCCGACCCACTACGGCCGCATCTGCCCGATCGAGACGCCGGAAGGCCCGAACATCGGCCTCATCAACTCGCTGGCGACCTTCGCCCGCGTGAACAAGTACGGCTTCATCGAAGCGCCCTACCGCCGTGTGGTGGATAGCAAGGTCACCGACGAGGTGGTCTATCTCTCCGCCATGGAGGAGGGGAAGTACTACGTCGCGCAGGCCAACATCCCGCTCGACAAGGACGGCCGCTTCGAGGAAGACCTCATCGTCTGCCGCCATGCGGGCGACGTGCTGCTCGTGAGCCCCGACCGCGTGGACTTCATGGACGTGTCGCCGAAGCAGCTCGTTTCGGTGGCCGCGGCGCTCATCCCGTTCCTTGAGAACGACGACGCCAACCGCGCGCTCATGGGCTCCAACATGCAGCGCCAGGCGGTTCCGCTGGTGCGCTCGCAGGCGCCGCTCGTCGGCACCGGCATGGAGGCCGTGGTGGCCCGCGACTCCGGCGCCGCCATCGCCGCCCGTCGCACCGGCGTGATCGATCAGGTGGATGCCACCCGTATCGTCATCCGGGCCACGGAAGAGGCCGACCCGTCCAAGTCGGGCGTCGACATCTACCGGCTGATGAAGTTCCAGCGCTCCAACCAGTCCACCTGCATCAACCAGCGTCCGCTGGTGCGCGTGGGCGACCAGGTGAAGCGGGGCGACATCATCGCCGATGGCCCGTCCACGGAGCTGGGCGAGCTCGCGCTCGGCCGCAACGTGCTCGTCGCCTTCATGCCGTGGAACGGCTACAACTTCGAGGACTCGATCCTCCTCTCGGAGAACATCGTCAAGGAAGACGTGTTCACCTCGATCCACATCGAGGAATTCGAGTGCATGGCCCGCGACACCAAGCTCGGGCCTGAGGAAATCACCCGCGACATTCCCAACGTCTCGGAAGAGGCGCTGAAGAATCTCGACGAGGCCGGCATCGTCTATATCGGCGCCGAGGTCCGCGCGGGCGACATCCTCGTCGGCAAGATCACGCCGAAGGGCGAGAGCCCGATGACGCCGGAAGAGAAGCTCCTTCGCGCCATCTTCGGCGAGAAGGCCGCCGACGTGCGCGACACCTCGCTGCGCCTGCCGCCGGGCACCACGGGCACCATCGTCGAGGTGCGCGTGTTCAATCGCCACGGCGTGGACAAGGACGAGCGCGCGCTCGCCATCGAACGCGAGGAGATCGAGCGTCTCGCCAAGGACCGTGACGACGAGCAGGCGATCCTCGATCGCAACGTCTACGGCCGCCTGACCGAGATCCTCGACGGCAAGGTCGCCATCGCGGGGCCGAAGGGCTTCAAGAAGGAAACCGCCGTCACCCGCGAGATCCTCGGTGAGTATCCGCGCTCGCAGTGGTGGCTGTTCGCCGTCGCCGACGACGCCATCATGGCCGAGCTGGAGGCGATCCGCGCCCAGTACGACGACTCGAAGAAGCGGCTCGAGCAGCGCTTCCTCGACAAGGTCGAGAAGCTGCAGCGCGGCGACGAGCTGCCCCCCGGCGTTATGAAGATGGTCAAGGTCTTCGTCGCGGTGAAGCGCAAGATCCAGCCCGGCGACAAGATGGCCGGCCGCCACGGCAACAAGGGCGTGGTCTCGCGCATCGTGCCCGTGGAGGACATGCCGTTCCTTGAGGACGGCACCAACGTCGACATCGTGCTGAACCCGCTGGGCGTGCCGTCGCGCATGAACGTCGGGCAGATCCTCGAGACGCATCTCGGCTGGGCCTGCGCGGGCCTCGGCCGGCAGGTGGCCGCCGCGGCGGAAGCCTATTATTCGCGTCAGGACCTGAAGCCGGTGCGCGATCGGCTGGAGACCATCTACGGCAAGGAAGAGATCGATCAGCTCAAGGATTCCGAGCTGCCCGAACTCGCCGAGAACCTGCGCAAGGGCGTGCCCATGGCGACGCCGGTCTTCGACGGCGCGCACGAGGCGGACATCGAGCAGGAGCTGGAGCGGGCGGGTCTCGACCGTTCGGGCCAGTCCACTTTGTTCGACGGACGCACCGGCGAGCCGTTCGATCGTAAGGTGACGGTCGGCTACATCTACATGCTGAAGCTGCATCACCTGGTCGACGACAAGATCCACGCCCGGTCCATCGGTCCTTACTCGCTCGTCACCCAGCAGCCCCTGGGCGGAAAGGCGCAGTTCGGCGGCCAGCGCTTCGGCGAAATGGAGGTGTGGGCCCTCGAAGCCTACGGCGCCGCCTACACGCTGCAGGAGATGCTGACCGTGAAGTCGGACGACGTGGCCGGCCGCACCAAGGTCTACGAGGCCATCGTGCGCGGCGAGGACACGTTCGAGAGCGGCATTCCCGAGAGCTTCAACGTGCTCGTGAAGGAAATGCGCTCGCTCGGCCTCAACGTCGATCTCGAGAATACCTGACGGGCGCCAGAGCCCGTCGCACCCGCGAAAAGCGGATTGCCCGACCGGCGCTTCTGCCGGCCGGGCCTCAAGTTAAAGGCCCACTTCGTTTGGGAGCCAGCTCATGAATCAGGAAATCCTGAACGTCTTCAATCCGACCGTTCCGGCCCCGAGCTTCAATCAGATCCGCATCTCGATCGCGAGCCCGGAGAAGATCAAGTCGTGGTCCTACGGCGAGATCAAGAAGCCGGAAACCATCAATTACCGCACGTTCAAGCCCGAGCGTGACGGCCTGTTCTGCGCGCGCATCTTCGGTCCGATCAAGGACTACGAGTGCCTGTGCGGCAAGTACAAGCGGATGAAGTACAAGGGCATCATCTGCGAGAAGTGCGGCGTCGAGGTCACCCTGTCGCGCGTGCGCCGTGAGCGCATGGGCCACATCGAGCTCGCCGCCCCGGTGGCGCACATCTGGTTCCTGAAGTCGCTGCCGAGCCGCATCGGCCTGCTGCTCGACATGACGCTCAAGGACCTCGAGCGCATCCTGTACTTCGAGTATTTCGTCGTCATCGAGCCGGGCATCACCAAGCTCAAGTACCGTCAGCTCCTCTCCGAGGACGACTACCTGCGCGCCCAGGACGAGTATGGCGAGTCGAGCTTCACCGCCATGATCGGCGCCGAGGCCATCCGCGAGCTGCTGCGCTCCATGGACCTCGAGAAGATCGCTGCGGACCTGCGCCAGGAGATCGCCGAGGCGACCACCGAGCTCAAGCCCAAGAAGCTCGCCAAGCGCCTGAAGATCGTCGAAGCCTTCCAGCTCTCCGGCAACAAGCCGGAATGGATGATCCTCACCCACGTGCCGGTGATCCCGCCGGACCTGCGTCCGCTCGTCCCGCTCGACGGCGGCCGGTTCGCGACGTCGGACCTCAACGACCTCTACCGCCGCGTCATCAACCGCAACAACCGCCTCAAGCGGCTGATCGAGCTGCGCGCGCCGGACATCATCATCCGCAACGAGAAGCGCATGCTTCAGGAGGCGGTTGACGCGCTGTTCGACAACGGCCGCCGCGGCCGCGTCATCACCGGCGCCAACAAGCGTCCGCTGAAGTCGCTCGCCGACATGCTGAAGGGCAAGCAGGGCCGGTTCCGCCAGAACCTGCTCGGCAAGCGCGTGGACTATTCCGGCCGCTCGGTCATCGTGGTGGGCCCGGAGCTGAAGCTCCATCAGTGCGGCCTGCCCAAGAAGATGGCGCTGGAGCTGTTCAAGCCCTTCATCTATTCGCGCCTCGACGCGAAGGGCCATTCGGCGACCGTCAAGCAGGCGAAGAAGCTGGTGGAGAAAGAGCGTCCCGAGGTTTGGGACATCCTCGACGAGGTGATCCGCGAGCACCCGGTGATGCTGAACCGCGCGCCGACGCTCCACCGCCTCGGCATCCAGGCGTTCGAGCCGGTGCTCATCGAAGGCAAGGCCATCCAGCTGCACCCGCTCGTCTGCTCGGCGTTCAACGCCGACTTCGACGGCGACCAGATGGCCGTGCACGTCCCGCTCTCACTGGAAGCCCAGCTGGAAGCGCGCGTGCTGATGATGTCCACCAACAACATCCTGCACCCGGCGAACGGCCAGCCGATCATCGTGCCGTCGCAGGACATCGTGCTCGGCCTCTACTACCTCTCCATCATGAAGGAGAAGGAGCCCGGCGAGGGCATGATGTTCGCCAACATGGCGGAGATCGACCACGCGCTGAACGCCAAGGCGATCACCCTCGCCACCAAGATCAAGGGCCGCTACATCGGCATCGGCCCGGACGGCAAGCAGTATTCCAAGATCTATGAGACCACCCCCGGTCGCATGAAGATCGGCGAACTGCTGCCCAAGGATCCGAAGCTCTCCTACGACGTCGTCAACAAGCTGATGACGAAGAAGGAAATCTCCAACATGATCGATGCCGTGTACCGGCACTGCGGTCAGAAGGAGAGCGTGATCTTCTGCGACCGCATCATGGCGCTCGGCTTCTACAACGCGTTCCGTGCCGGCATCTCGTTCGGCAAGGACGACATGGTGGTGCCGAAGAAGAAGTGGGAGCTCGTCGAGGAGACCCGCGCGCTCACCAAGGAATACGAGCAGCAGTACAATGACGGCCTGATCACCCAGGGCGAGAAGTACAACAAGGTCGTCGACGCCTGGGGCAAGTGCTCCGATCGCGTCGCCGAGGAGATGATGAAGGAAATCTCTTCGGTCAAGAAGGACCCGAAGACCGGCCGCGAGAAGCAGATCAACTCGATCTACATGATGAGCCACTCCGGAGCGCGTGGGTCGCCCGCTCAGATGAAGCAGCTCGCCGGCATGCGCGGCCTCATGGCCAAGCCGTCGGGCGAGATCATCGAGAGCCCGATCATCTCGAACTTCAAGGAAGGCCTGACCGTGATGGAGTACTTCAACTCCACCCACGGCGCGCGTAAGGGCCTTGCCGACACCGCTCTGAAGACGGCGAACTCGGGTTACCTCACCCGTCGTCTCGTCGACGTGGCGCAAGATTCCATCATCACCGAGCGCGATTGCGGCTCGGAGAAGGGAATCCACATGCGCGCCATCATCGACGCGGGCCAGATCGTGGCCTCGCTCGCCTCGCGCGTCCTCGGCCGTACCGCGGCGGAAGACATCGTGGAGCCGGCGACCGGCGACGTCATCGTGCCCAAGGGCCAGATGATCGAGGAGCCGCACGTCGAGCGGATCAACAAGTCGGGCATCCAGGAAATCAAGATCCGGTCGGTGCTGACCTGCGAGACCCGCAACGGCGTGTGCGGCACCTGCTACGGGCGCGACCTCGCCCGCGGCACGCCCGTCAACATGGGTGAGGCGGTGGGCGTCATCGCCGCCCAGTCCATCGGCGAGCCGGGCACCCAGCTCACCATGCGCACCTTTCACATCGGCGGCGCGGCGACCCTCGCCGACTCGTCCTTCGTGGAAAGCAACTTCGAGGGCACCGTCCGCATCCGCAATCGCAATGTGGCGCGGAATTCGGACGGCGACCTGGTGGTGATGGCCCGCAACCTAGCGGTGGTCATCGTCGATCATGACGGCACCGAGCGAGCGGTCAACCGCGTGCAGTACGGCGCCCGCCTCAAGGTGGACGAGGGCGACACCATCAAGCGCGGCCAGCGCATCGCCGAGTGGGATCCCTACACCCGCCCGATCCTCTCCGAGGTGGACGGTACGGTGGCCTTCGAGGACCTGATGGAAGGCTCCTCGATGAACGAGCAGGTCGACGAGTCGACCGGCATCGCCAAGCGCGTGGTGACGGATTCGCGGTCCGGCCGTGGGCCGGAACTGCGTCCGGCCATCCTCATCAAGGGCAAGGACGGCAAGATCATCAAGCTGCCGCGCGGCGGCGACGCCCGCTACGCGCTCCCGGTGGAGGCCATCATCTCGGTGGACCCCAACCAGACCCTCAAGGCTGGCGACGCGGTGGCCCGCGTGCCCTTGGAAAGCGCCAAGACGCGCGACATCACGGGCGGTCTGCCGCGCGTGGCGGAGCTGTTCGAGGCGCGTCGTCCGAAGGATGCGGCCATCATCGCGGAGATCTCCGGTTCCATCCGGTTCGGCCGTGACTACAAGAACAAGCGCCGGCTCTCCATCGAGCCGACGGATGGCGGGGATCCGGTCGAGTACCTGATCCCGAAGGGCAAGCACATCCATCTCCAGGACGGCGACGTGGTGGAGAAGGGCGACTTCATCGTCGACGGCAACCCGGCGCCGCACGACATCCTGGCGATCAAGGGCGTGGAAGAGCTTGCGGCCTTCCTCGTGAACGAGATCCAGGAGGTCTACCGGCTCCAGGGCGTGCACATCAACGACAAGCACATCGAGGTGATTGTCCGGAACATGCTCCAGAAGGTGGAGATCGACGACTCCGGAGAGACCGACTTCCTCGACAACGAGCAGGTCGACCGGCTCGAGTTCCTCGAGGCGAACGAGAAGGCCGCGGAGGAGGGCAAGAAGCCCGCCACCGGCCATCCCGTGCTCCTGGGCATCACCAAGGCGTCGTTGCAGACCCGCTCCTTCTTCTCGGCGGCCTCCTTCCAGGAGACCACCCGCGTCCTCACGGAAGCGGCGGTCAACGGAAAGATCGACCCGCTGGAAGGCCTCAAGGAGAACGTCATCGTCGGCCGCCTGATCCCGGCCGGCACGGGCGCCCAGATGTCTCGCCTGCGCACCATCGCGACCAACCGCGACGATCTCATCGTCGCGACCCGCGACGAGCAGGGCGAGGGCCAGCCCCTCGTGGAAGGCCCCGCCGACGCGGCGGAGTGATCCCGGCGTCAAACGCCCCGATGAATTGGAAAGGCCGCCTCCGGGCGGCCTTTTCTTTTGCCGGTTTGCCGGCCAGCAGACGGAGCAGATCGGGTCGATCTCCGGCATTGCCGAGCTGACGGTAGCTCGCTGACATTGCTCGCGATCTCCAGGCTGAATCGGGGCGCGTACCATGGTCAAGCTGAAGCGTAATCTCGGGCCGGTCGAGGCGGTGGGGCTTTCGGTTTCGGTGATGGCGCCGACCATGTCCATGGCGCTCAACGTGACGCTGGCAGTGGGCGCGGCCGGGGTGGCTGCGCCCCTCGGCTTCGCCGTCGGCACGCTGCTGGTGGCCATCGTCGGCTTTTCCTTCGTCTTCTTCGCCCGCAAGACGACCCGCGCCGGCTCGGCCTATTCCTATATCGGCCAGACCTTCGGCCCGCGGGCCGGCTTCATCGCCGGCTGGTGCATGCTGCTCCTCTACATTGCCGGCGGCTCGGGCAGCGCGGCGCTGGTGGGCGACTTCCTGCGCGCCGCCTTCGCCGATCACGGCATCCATATCGGCGGCTGGTGGCTCGCGCTGGGCGTCGCGGCGCTCCTCGCCGGCACGCTCTTCGCTTACCGCGACATGGCGGTCGCCGCGCGGCTCATGCTGCTGCTGGAACTGGGCTCCATCTGCGTCATCGTCTATCTCGGGGTAAAGATTCTCACCGCCGTGAGCGCCACCGGCGGCCTCACGGCCGCGCCGTTCCGGCCCGACCCGGCCATGGGCTGGTGGGGTGTGGGCTATGCCGTGGTGTTCGCCGTGCTCTCCTTCGCCGGCTTCGAGGCGGCGGCGACGCTGGCCGAGGAAACGGGCCAGCCCGGCCGTGCCATCCCCGTCGCGCTCTTGGGCTCGGTGGTCCTCGCCGGCCTGTTCTTCGTCTTCGCCTCCTACATCCAGGTGGTGGGCTTCGGCGTCGACAACATGAAGGCGCTCGCCGCAGACGAGGCGCCGCTCAACACGCTGGCGCTGAAATACGGCACCGTCCGCATGGCGACCGCGCTGGACATCGCCGCCGCGGTCTCCGCCGTCTCAGCGGTGCTCGGCACGCTCTCGGCCGCCGGGCGCATGCTGTTCGTGCTTGGTCGCGCAGGATTGTCGGAGACGGCGGCTCGGGTGCATCCCGTCCACGGCACGCCCTCGGTGTCGGTGGTCGTCGTGGGTCTGCTGATGCTCGCGGGGCTCCTCGCCTGGGCGCCCTTCATCGGCCCAGCGGATTATTACGACAATGTGGGCACCATCGGCGTCTTGGCCCTGATCGTCGCCTATCTCGGCGTCACGCTGGCCGCTTTCACCCACGCGGTGAAGGCGAAGAGCATGGTCTGGCTGGCCCTGGGGCTACTTGGGACGCTGGCGATGCTGTGGCCGCTCTACAATTCGGTCTATCCCGTGCCGGCCTTCCCGGGGAATCTGTGGCCTTACGTCGTCGCCGCCTGGATCGCGCTCGGCGCGGCACTGGCGACGCTGCGCCCGGGCGTCCGCGACGCCGAGCCCTGAGGCGCCGCCGATCTGGCTTCAGTCCTGCATGGCCGTTTCTGGGATGCGAAGATTGCGGTGCCTTTCCGACAGGAGGGGGCGGCGGATGCGCGTCTCGGGATCGGCTCGTGTCAGACACATGCGCGAGCAGGCACAAGGCGCGTCGCATGAACGACACGGGTTCAACCGGGACGGAGCAATGGGTCGTCTGGAACGGCTCTCTGGGCGTGCTCGACATGGTCACCATCGGCCGTGTCGAGGCGGACGCGGGCGGGCGGCAGGCGTGGCTTGATGCGCCCTACGGCATCGTCGGCCCGTTCAGCCTGGACGAACTGGAGCAGACGGGTCGCATCGCCTTCGGGGCCTGCTTCGTCATGTCCCGCCGGCGCTGGCAGGAAGATCAGGTGGAGCTGCGACTGGCGGCGCAGAAGGCGCGCCGCGCGCTCATGGCCATGTTCGACGGGGAAGACGACAGCACCCACCGAGAAGCGCTCGGCCTGCCGCTGGACGGCCGGCTGGATGCCGCCGAGATCAACGCCGCCTTCCGCCGCCGCGCCAAGACCGCCCATCCCGATGCCGGCGGCAGCGATGCCGACTATCGCCGCATCGCCGAGGCGCGCGACGCCCTGCTGGAGATGCTGGCGACGGTGTAAGGGCGGCCGTGATGGTCAAGGCTGGCGCCATCGCCTATGGTGCGCCCCCATTTCCAGCCTGATCGTGTCTCAGTGAGCTTCGCCGCAATTCTGCAAGCAACCCTCGATTTGACCGAGGAGGTCGACGCCGTCGCGCGTCCGGCCGATGCTGTCGTCTCCGACTTCTTCCGCACCCGGCGCGATATCCCCGCGCCGCAGCGCGGCCCGATCTCCGAGCTGCTCTATATCCTGCTGCGCCACCACGCCCGTCTCGGCTGGTGGCTGAAACGGCATGGGCGTCCGGACACCCCGCGCAACCGGCTTCTGGCCTGGCTGGTGCTCGGCGCCGGCAAGACGCGGGATCAGGTGCAGGCGCTGTTCTCCGGCGTCAAGTTCGGCCCCGCGCCCCTTTCCGAGCAGGAGCGCGCGCTTCTGGTCAAGCTGCAGGGCGCGCGGATCGACCATCCCTCCATGCCGGAGGATGTGCGCTACGAATGCCCCGAATGGGGCGCGGAGGAGCTGCATCGTCGGTTCGGGGAAGACTTCCCCCATGAGATGGCGGCGATGCTGACACCGGCGCCCCTCGACCTGCGCGTCAACCCCATCAAGGCCGACCGCGCACAGATGCTGTCGGCCCTGCGTGCGCTGGGCCTGCCGGCCGAGCTGTCGCCCCTCTCGCCCTATGGCATCCGGGTTAACGAGCGCCCGGCGCTCAACCGCCTGCCCATGCTGAAGACGGGCGAGGTGGAAATCCAGGACGAGGGCTCCCAGATGGTGGCCGTCGTCGTGGATGCGAAGCCCGGCGACCGGGTGGTGGATTTCTGTGCCGGCGCGGGCGGCAAGACGCTCGCCATCGCCGCCCAGATGAAGAACAAGGGCCACGTCATCGCCTGCGACGTGCTGGAGAACCGCCTGAAGCGCGCCGCCGAGCGGTTCCGCCGGGCCGGCCTCCACAATATCGAGACGCGCCCGCTCGCCAGCGAGACCGACCGCTGGGTGAAGCGCCACAAGGGCGGCTTCGACCGTGTGCTGGTGGATGCGCCATGCAGCGGCACCGGCACATGGCGGCGTAATCCCGATGCGCGCTGGCGGGTGCTCGGGCCGGGGCTCGATGCGCTGCTGCCGCTTCAGGCCCGCATCCTCGCCAGCGCGGCGCGGCTGGTGAAGCCGGGCGGGCGGCTGGTCTACGCCACCTGCTCTCTGCTCGCCGAGGAGAATGAGGAGCAGGTGGCCGCCTTCCTCGCGGCGCACCCGGCCTTCCGTGTGGTTCCCCTGAGCGAGGTGGCGCCGCAGATCACCGGCTCGGCGCATCCCGACTATCTGGCGCTAACCCCCGCGCGCCACGACACGGACGGCTTCTTCGCCGCCGTGCTGGAGCGCGAGGCCGCGCCGATCCCCGAGACTGCCCCGATCCCCGAGTAGGCGCGCCTCACTTCTTGCGCAGCGGCACGCCCTTTGTGGTGAAGCGCTGCGCCCCCGCAGGGGCGGGCCGCACCGGACGGCGCGTGCCGGCCGCCTTGCCGGTGCCGGGCGGCTGGTGGGCCGGCACGAGCTGGTCGGGGCGCGGGCCGATGAGATCGGCGCGGCCCATGGCTTTCAGCGCCTCGCGCAGCAGCGGCCAGTTGTCCGGATCGTGGTAGCGCAGGAAGGCCTTGTGCAGCCGGCGCTGGCGCAGCCCCGTGACGGTCGCTACCCGTTCGCTGCCGCCGCGCCGCACCGCCCGGAGCGGGTTGACGCCGGTGTGGTACATGGCGGTGGCGGTGGCCATGGGGGAGGGCAGGAAGGTCTGCACCTGGTCGGCGCGATAGCGGTTCTTCTTGAGCCAGAGCGCGAGGTTCATCATGTCCTCGTCGGTCGTGCCCGGATGCGCGGCGATGAAATAGGGGATGAGGTAGTATTTCTTCCCCGCCTGCTTCACCGCGGCGTCGAACATCTCCTTGAAGCGGTCATAGGTGCCGATGCCCGGCTTCATCATCTTGTCGAGCGGGCCGCGCTCGGTGTGCTCCGGGGCGATCTTCAGGTAGCCGCCCACATGGTGGGTCACCAGCTCCTTCACATATTCCGGGCTCTTCACGGCGAGGTCGTAGCGCACGCCGGAGGCCACCATCACCTTCTTCACCCCCTCCACCTCGCGCACCTTGCGATAGAGGCGGATGAGGTCGTCGTGGGAGGTGTTGAGGTTGGGGCAGATGTCCGGGAAGACGCAGGAGGGGCGCCGGCAGGCCGCCTCGATCTTCGGGTCCTTGCAAGCCATCCGGTACATGTTGGCGGTGGGGCCGCCGATGTCGGAGATGACGCCGGTGAAGCCCGGCGTCTTGTCGCGGATCAGCTCGATCTCGCGCAGGATCGAGCCCTCCGAGCGGTTCTGGATGATGCGCCCCTCATGCTCGGTGATGGAGCAGAAGGTGCAGCCACCGAAGCAGCCACGCATGATCGTCACCGAGAAGCGGATCATGTCCCACGCCGGGATCTTCGCTTCGCCATAGGAGGGATGCGGTGCGCGGGCGTAGGGCAGGTCGTAGACCGCATCCATCTCCTGCGTGGTGAGGGGAATGGGCGGCGGGTTCAGCCACAGATCGCGGTCGCCGTGGCGCTGGACCAGCGGGCGGGCGTTGCCGGGATTGCTCTCCCGGTGCAGCACGCGGGAGGCGCGGGCATAGGCCTCCTTGTCCACCTCCACCTGCTCATAGGCGGGCAGGCGGATGACCACGTCGCCGGGGCGGCGGGCGGCGCCCTCGTCCGAGGCGTCGAGATCGTCGGCGTGAAGCTCGGTGTAGTGCTCGGGCACGCGGCGGAACAGGGCGACGCCGCGCACGTCGTCGATGTTGCGCGGGGCCTCGCCGTCGGCGATGCGGTTCGCCACCTCCACCACGGCGCGCTCGGCGTTGCCGTAGATCAGGAGGTCCGCCTTGGCGTCCGCCAGGATGGAGCGGCGCACCTTGTCGGACCAGTAGTCGTAATGGGCGATCCGGCGCAGCGAGGCCTCGATGCCGCCGAGGATGATGGGCACATCCTTGTATGCCTCGCGGCAGCGCTGGGTGTAGACGATGGTGGAGCGATCCGGCCGCCGCCCGCCTTCGCCACCGGCGGTATAGGCATCGTCATGGCGCAGCCGGCGGTCCGCCGTGTAGCGGTTGACCATGGAGTCCAGGTTGCCGCCCGTGACGCCGAAGAACAGGCGCGGCTTGCCCAACGCCTTGAACGGCTCCGCCGACTGCCAGTCCGGCTGGGAGATGATGCCGACGCGAAACCCCTGCGCTTCCAGCAGACGGCCGATGATGGCCATGCCGAAGCTTGGGTGATCCACATAGGCATCGCCCGTGACCAGAACGATGTCGCACTGATCCCATCCGAGCGCCGCCATCTCGGCGCGGCTCATGGGCAGGAAGGGTGCCGGCCGGCTGGCCGGGGCGGGCCAGGGCAGGAAAGTCAAAGGCTTTGCGGGGCAGACCTGTGTGTCCATGGGTGACGAATAGGGATCAAAGGCCGCAAATTCAACCGATCGAAGCCCGCAGGGGAACACATCTTCTCGTGCAGGCCGGTTCTCGTGCAAAGCCAGCTTGCGGACACGAAAGATGCGCGAGCCGGCGTAGCGGGCTAGGTTGGCCCCAGATTTTCACAGCCCAGAAGTGTCTGCCTTGAAGAAGATCGGCTTTCTTTCGTTCGGCCACTGGACGCCTTCGTCCCAGTCGCAGACCCGCTCGGCGGCGGATGCGCTGCTGCAATCCATCGAGCTTGCCGTGGCCGCGGAGGAACTGGGCGCGGACGGCGCCTATTTCCGCGTCCATCACTTCGCCCGCCAGCTTGCGGCTCCGTTCCCGCTTCTGGCGGCCGTGGGCGCGCGCACCAAGCGCATCGAGATCGGTACCGCCGTCATCGACATGCGCTATGAGAACCCGCTCTACATGGCGGAGGATGCCGGCGCGGCCGATCTCATCGCCGGCGGCCGGCTTCAGCTTGGCATCAGCCGCGGGTCACCGGAGCAGGTGATCGATGGCTGGCGCTATTTCGGCTATGGCCCGCCGGAGGGGCAGACCGCCGCCGACATGGCCCGCCGCCACGCCGAGGTGTTCCTGGAGGTATTGAAGGGCGAAGGCTTCGCCCAGCCCAATCCCCGGCCCATGTTCCCCAACCCGCCCGGCCTCCTGCGGCTTGAGCCGCATTCGCAGGGCCTGCGCGAGCGCATCTGGTGGGGCGCCAGCTCCAACGCCACGGCAGTTTGGACGGCCAAGCTGGGGCTCAACCTGCAAAGCTCCACCCTGAAGGACGACGAGACGGGCGAGCCCTTCCATGTCCAGCAGGCGGCACAGATCCGCGCCTATCGCGCCGCATGGGCCGAGGCCGGCCACACCCGCACCCCGCGCGTCTCGGTGAGCCGCTCCATCTTCGCGCTCGTGGACGACCGCGACCGCGCCTATTTCGGCGGGGGCGGCAAGGAAGAGGATTCCATCGGCTTCATCGATGAGAAGACCCGCGCCATCTTCGGCCGCAGCTACGCCGCCGAGCCGGACGCGCTGATCAAGCAGCTCGCCGAGGACGAGGCGATTGCCGAGGCCGACACGCTGCTCCTCACTGTGCCGAACCAGCTGGGCGTCGACTACAACGCCCATGTCATCGAGGCCATCCTGACCCACGTGGCGCCGGCCCTCGGCTGGCGCTGAGAGGAAGAGGGGCGCTGCCCGCCGGGGAGCGCCCCTGAAGTCCCCCGCGGATGCGCGGAGGAGGCCTTGTGAATGACCAAGGCACCTCAATCTCTCAGCGCAACCGGTTCACGAGCCACAGCGCGCACCACGATCCGAGCAGGGTGACCACCATCATGGCGGCGAGCGCGATTTGCATCACCCCGCCTCCCGCAGCCGCCACCGACGTCGACCCGCCCATGAACGGACCGAGCAGGAGCGACACAACCATGCCGCCCGCGGGGGCGACGAGAAAGGCACCGACGAGCGACACCACGATGCTCACGATCCAGCCAAGGACTCCTCGGTGTTTCGTCCAAGCCTCATGGACCCCGACGGCGAGTGCGCCGAAAAGAACAGCAAGCGCGATCATCATCGGCCCGCCGACGCTGTCCATAGGAATTGCGCCGCTCGCCTGAAGTAACAGGATGCCGACCACTGCAATCGGCACGATGTATTGCATGATGTTCCTCCCTGCTGCTTTCATGGCAGCGTGACACCACCGCCTTGGCGGGTAGAATACATCAAACAAGCAGCAAGTTCGTCATGCGCTGGTCCATATGCCAGCACCGGCGCGGCCCCTGTCCGCCGCGCCTTCCGTGGGGCGCGGGACGACGAAACCGGATGGGGAAGGACAGATATAATTTGTATTGCAATGCAAATTATATTCTGCTCTTCATGCCGCATGACACTCGATCCCGCTTCACCGCGCGCCCGCTTCGGCGTGCGTTTCGCGCTGCTTGCCCGTCGCTGGCGGCGGGCGCTGGACGCCCGTCTCGCAGAGGCGGGGCTGTCTGACGCCACATGGGTGCCGCTGGTGCATCTCCAGGAGTCCGGCGACGGCATCACCCAGAAGGAGCTCGCGGCGCTGGTGGGCATCGACGGGTCGAGCCTCGTGCGCCTGCTGGACATCCTGAGCCGGCAGGGGCTCGTGGAACGCCGTGTCGACGCCTCCGATGGGCGCGCGCGGCTGGTTCACCTCACTGAAGCGGGCAGGGCGCGGGTCGCCGAGATCCGGAGCGAGCTGTCCAGGGGGGAGGCGGAGATGTTGGCGGACCTCTCGGACGCCGATATCGCAACCATGCTCGGGCATTTCGAGCGCATCGAGCAGCGGCTGCAAAGCCTTCAGGTCCAGCGCCGGGAAAAGGCGATGCCATGAGCCTGTCTGACCCCCCCCACGCGGCGTCTGCCGATTCCGACGCCCTTGCCACCCGCCGCTTGGACGCGGCGCGCCATCTGCTCAAGCCGCACCAAATCCGCGAGAGTTGGGCGCTCGCCGCCCAGCCGTGGCAGCGCAATGCGGCGCTGGCCGGCTTGCAGGCATCTCTCGCGGCGGCGATCGCCCTGCCGCTGGCCCTCGTCTCGCCCTGGCCGCACCTTGTCGGCTTTGCCTCGCTGGGAACGCTCGCGGCCCTGTTCGGTCGTTTCGCTCCGCAGGCGGGGCGGGGCCGCATCGTCCTGCTCTGCGCCATGTGGCTGACCGTCTCGGTGCTCGCCATGTCGACAGCGGCGTGGCTCGGCGCGCCCTATCTCCTACAGCTGGCCCTCTTGGCCCTTGCCTGCGGCCTGTTCTTCTTCGTCGCCAACACCGGGCAGTATGGGCCGCCGGGCGCGCTCATCTTCGTGTTCGCCGCCGGGGCGGCGATGGGCCATGTGGCGTCCTGGCAGGAGGTGGTCGAGCGCGCGACCGCGACCGCGCTGGCGGCTGGACTGACGTGGCTGATCTGCGTGGGGACGGAAGCGTTCCGCCAGCAGGAAACGCCCGAGGCGCCTTTTCCGGTGGAGCCGGTTCGGCCGCTGGACCATCGCCTCATCGCGGCGGCGCGGATCACCCTCGGCTCGGCGATCGCGGCGTTTGCCGCCTATGCCGCCGGCGCGGCGCATCCCGCCTGGGCGGCCATGGGCACGGTGGCGGTGATGCAGGGGACGCACCTGCACATCAGCATGAGCCGCGCCATGCAGCGTATGTCCGGGACCGTGGTCGGCGCGGGCCTTGTCTGGCTCATCCTCTCGCAGGAGCCATCGGTGTGGAGCGTGGTCGCTCTGCTCATCTTCCTTCAGTTTGCGACCGAGATGATCATCGGCGCGAACTACGCCCTCGGCCAGATCCTGGTGACCCCCATGGCCCTGCTGATGAGCTACCTCGCGGCCCCCGGCGCGGCGGGGACCGCCATGGCGCCGGAACGGGTGTTCGATACGCTGGTCGGCGCAATCATCGGCATCGTGCTGGCGGTGGTCTGCTCGACGCTGGATGACCGGCTCTATCTCGCCCGCCACCATGCGGCGCACGCGGATCGCGGGAGCGCGAGCCGCTAGAGCCGATGGCGACGGCGCGAGGGAGATCGCATCCGCGCTCCGGCGCCGCGTTTACCAGCCGCTGCAGAGCCGCATCCAGTGGCGGTGTTCGCGCGGGACGCGGCCGGCTTCGCAGGCGCGCCGGGCGTCGCCGTCAAGCGCCATGAAGCACGACTTGCCCTCGCGCAGGTGCTGGCACCAGCCGCGATCGTAAGCGTCATTGAACGACATGAAGCACGATTTTCCTTCGACATAGGCCTGGCAGAAGCCGCGGTCCGGCCCGTCGAAGGTCATGAAGCAGGATCGCTTCTTGGAGCAGATTTCGGGCACCGGCTGAGCCTGGGCGGAAACGCCGCCCAGCGCTGCCAGAAGCATCAGCAATCCGAGAAGCCGTCTCATAAGGTCCGCCGTTCTTGGTTCCTGTCGACGGGGCTTGCGCCACCGTCGACAGGAACGGGGCGTCAGGCCTTGTGGCGGATCTTACCATTCATCATGGTCAGCTCGACCTTTGCCTTGTGGATATCGCGGGGATCGCCCTCGAGGATGTTGCGGTCGAGCACGATCAGGTCGGCGAACTTGCCGACCTCCAGCGATCCGATCCTGTCGTCCATGCGGAGCTGGTAGGCGGCGCCCATCGTGTTGGCGTGGATCGCCTCGGCCACCGTCAGCCGCTCGTCGGCCGGCACAAGCACGGCGGCGTCCTCCTTGCCGATCAGCCGGCGGGTCACGCCCACCTCGATGGAATCAAGGGGCTTGTAGGTGGAGAAATAGCCCGCCGCCGGCCAGTCGGTGCCGAACGACACGCGCCCGCCCTGGTTCAGGATGGTCTTGGTGCGGTACAGCTTGCTGGCGCGGGGCTGCCCGTAGCGGGCCAGCATGTTGATCATCGTGTCCGGATCGGCCGACGACCAGTTGGCGGAGAACTGCGCCGTCACGTTCATCTTGGCGAAGCGGGGGGAATCGCTGTCCTCCACATAGACCAGATGGGCGATGGCATTGCGGCGGTCGCGCTTGGGATTGGTCGCGATCGCCTTCTCCATGGCGTCCAGCGCCACGCGGGCCGTGCGCTCGCCGCAGGCATGGACGTGGACGTCGTAGCCGGCCGCGTCCACCGCCCCGATCAGCTGGTGCCACTGGGCCTCGGTGAAGGGCGAGGCGCCGATGGAGTTGGGCATGTCGGCATAGGGCTCGATCAGCCACGCCGTGTACCCGCCCTGCGAGCCGTCGCCGACGATCTTCACGATGTCCACGTGCACCAGCTCGCTCGACACCCGGCTGCGGACGTCCTTGAACTGTTCGACCACGTCGTCGATGGGCAGGCTCTTCACCGAATAGGAGGCCGATACCCGGAACGGCAGCGCATCGCGCTTCTCCGCGTCCACATAGATGTTGATGACGGCGCCCTGGTCGGAGCCGATGGGCGGCACGCCGGCGTCGAACAGCGAGGTGATGCCGGCCGCTGCGGCCTTGGGCAGCCAGCGATCCAGCAACTTGCCCAGGTTGGCGGCGGTGATCGGCTCCACCGCATTGACGAGGGCGAGCACGGCGTTGACTTCGAGAACATAGCCGGTGGGCTCGCCCTTCTCGTCGCGGGCGTAATAGCTGAAGCGCGGGATGGGATCCGGCGTGTCGCGGGTCACGCCGGCCATCTCCAGCGCCTTGGAATTCACCCACAGGCTGTGGCCGTCGATGGCGAAGAAGAAGGCCGGCCGGTCGGGCAGGATGCGGTCGAGGTCCGCCCGCGTCGGGCCCTCCGGCGGGAACATGTCCACGCGCCAGCCGAAGCCACGGATGGGGCCGGTGGGGTTCTCCTTGGCGTATTGCTCGATGGCCGCGAGGGCATCCTTCATGGTCGGCAGCTGAAGGTCGATGCCGGAGGTCAGGAAGGCGCCGAGCAGGGGATGGGTGTGCCCCTCCACGAAGCCCGGCATGAGCAGGCGGCCCTTGAGGTCGATCACCTGCGTCTTCGGGCCGGCGAGCGCCATGGCCCCGGCCTCGTCGCCCACATGGATGATGGTCTTGCCGCGCACCGCGACCGCCTTCGCCCAGGGCTGGGCGCCGGCGACGGTGTAGACCAGCCCGTTGTGGAATACGAAATCGGCCGGGCCGCTGGTGGCGGCGCGGGCATCCTGTGCCTTCACCTCGGTCGCGCGGAACACGGGCGCGATGGCCGCCGCCGCCGTCATCGCCATGCCGGCTCCGAGAAGCGAGCGGCGGTTCAGGCCACTCGCCCGGCCGAACGCCTCGAAATAGGGTGCCCACTCACACGCGATGCACATGCCAACCCCTCCCACGCGCGGCGAAGTGCGTCGCAAATCACCCGCCTTTCCATAGGGTAACCTGATCTTGCAGCGGTAAAAACGACTTCTTTTGTGGTTTGCAGCCTGTTGCAGCGCAGGACGCAGCCGATCCCTTGACGCGCGCGCTTACGTACCCAAATCAAGGGCCGCCGGCCCCCAGGCCGGCCATGACATCGCACGATGCGTGCGAGGTGCTTGTACCCATGTTGCTCGAAGGAGGATGTGGCTATGAGAACCACGCGAGACGGGCGGCCGCAGGCGCCGCCGTCCTCTCAATCTGAAGGCGTCCTGGTGCATCCGGACCAAGTGCTGGATCATCCGTTCATGAGTGATGCGGAGAAGCGGACGCTGCTGTCGTCCTGGGCGTCGGATCGCCACGCGGTCGAGAATGCCCCGGCACTCAGGCGCCTCGACAGCGGCGCGGTCGTTCCCGTCGACGACATTCTCGCCGCTTTGGCGGCGCTTCCCGCCGATCCGCCGTCCCTCGATCAGGACGCCGGCTGGACAGCCATGGAGCGGCGCCAGCGGCCCTTCTTTCCGCCCTGGCGGAAAGCGCGGTGGAGGGTGAAAGGCGGCCCGCCGCCGCGCGGCGGCGCACGCGCCGCTTTGCGGCTGGTGCCGGCGTTCGACGTGAACGCGTGACGGGACGGTGCGGCGCTGGTGCGAGCCGGCGCCGTGCCGAAGCCGCCGCATCACCCAGCAGGTTGCCGGCGGGTCGGGAAGATCAGACCCGCGCCTGTGCCGGCGCAGGCACGACGGCGACGATTTCCAGCTCGTGGCGTCGTCCGTCCCGGGCGGTCCAGGAGATGGACTGGTTTTCGGACAGTCCGATCAGCGCGGCGCCTATGGGCGTCATCACCGACACCTTGCCGTCCGCGATATCCGCATCTTCGGGATAGACGAGCCGCACGGTGCGCGTGCTGTCCGCCGACCTGTAGGTGACGGTGGCGCCCATCTGGACCGAGTTCGCCGGCGTGCGATCGGGCGACACGAGCCGCGCCCGTTCGAGTTCGGACAGCAACTCCTCCGCGACGTCCGGGATCCGGTCGAGGGCGGCGGTGGCGAGGCCGGTGAGGCGCTCGTGATCGGCGCGGTTGAGGACGAGCGCCGGCAAGCGCGCGCGGCGGGATGGCTTTGTCATCTGGATGGACTTTCAAACAGGCGCAGGCCGACGCTGCTGCTGGAAGGCTGTCGCCGGCTCAAGACGCGATTGGGGGCTGGTCTGCGCTATCGCTGGTCGCCGCGCGCGATGCGGGCACGGCGTCGCGTCACCCCGGCGCCCGGGGCGCAAACGCCGGACGCGGGGCTACTGTCCTGCGATGGGGCAGGGGCGGCAGTGGTGGTGGCGATCAGCGCTCATGCGGTCATGAGGCCCCCGACCTTCCCTTATGTCAAGTCGCGCCAGCCACGCCCCAGCCGGTGGGCCGGCGTCAGCCGGAGGCGGCGTCCTCGGCCGTTCCGAAGGTGCTGACCTCGGCCGCCGTGGCGGCGATCAGCTCGTGGAGGCCGGACAGCCGCCGCTTCTTGTACGCCGCCACGAAGGGCACGGGGGCAGGGTCACACGTCGTCCGCAGTACTCGCAGCCGGCCGGACGCGATGTCGTCGCCATAGCAGGCCGGCGGCAACACGCTGATGCCTGTGTTGGCGATCATGAGCGTGGCGATCACCGTCATGCTGTTGCACAAATCGGGGCGCTGGGCCGAGCTGCCGCGGTCCAGCAGCGACAGGATGGTGCTGTAGTGCACGGAGTTCTCGCCGAGGGAGAGAACCCTCAGGCGCGTCAGGTCCTGGGCGGACAGCACATGATCCGGCAGATCCATGCCGGCGCCGGCCATCCACCGGAACGCCACCATGCCGAGTGGATGGACCACCAGCGCCGGGTCTGCGATCTCGCCCGGCAGCAGGACCACATCGAGGTCACCGGCCAGCATCCGTGCGCGCAGCGGCGCGGTGAGGGAGATGTCCAGCTCCAGCGAGATGTGGGGGTAGCGCTCGTGCACGGTGGCGACGAAAGCTGGAAGCCAGGTCATGGCCACCAGCTCCGCAACGCCGACCCGCACGATGCCGGAGAGCATCTGCCGGGGCGTGATGTGGTGGAGGATCTCGTCGTGCAGTTGCAGCGCGCGCTCGGCGTAGCTGACGAGCTCGCGCCCTTTCGAGGTGACCGCGATCTTTCTCTGGCTTCGGTCGAACAAGGCGACGCCGAGTTCGCTCTCAAGCTCCTGGATGCGGGCCGAGACGGTTGATTGCGTTGCATTCAAATTGTTTGCTGCAGCTGCGAAGCTTCCGAGGCGGATGATCTCCAGGAAGGTTTGTAGTTGCCGGAAATTCATTTTTATTTTCCTCCCGCTGATCGATTATTCCGTCGCGTCTCAATCGAAAACAATCGCTTTTTGCGCTCAACCCACATGGTTACGCTGCTCTCGGCTGGGGGAGACTCCCTGCCGAAACACAGCCCCGTGCAGGCGAAGCCGTCTGCATCCGCCCGCCGTGGTCGGCCACACGCGCCGTATCGCCACGCGGGCTCGCAGCGCGCCTGGGCGGGAAAAACAGAAAAAGCGCTCCGTCACGGAAGCGTCTGGGAGGAATGAATGGCCCCGAACCCGCAGACGTCGCCCATGAGCGACGCTGATCTGTCGCGCCATGCGAAACGCGCCGTGCTGGCCTCGACTGTCGGCACCATGATCGAGTGGTACGATTTCTATCTGTACGGCCTTGTCGCCGCGATCGTCTTCGGCAAGCTCTACTTCCCGTCGCAAGATCCCTATTCGGCGACGCTGCTCGCTTTCTCCACCTTCTTCCTCGGATTCGTCGCGCGGCCGGTGGGGGCCATCATCTTCGGCCATTTCGGCGATCGCATCGGCCGCAAGGGCACACTGGTGGCGACGCTCATGCTCATGGGCATCAGCACCGTCTTCATCGGCCTGGTGCCGACATACGAGCACATCGGCATCTGGGGTGCCGTCGCCCTGACCGTGCTGCGTGTCCTGCAGGGCATCGGCGTCGGCGGTGAGTGGGGCGGGGCGATCGCGGTCGCCACCGAGTGGTCCAAGTTCAACCGCAGCCGGGGCCTCGCGGCCAGCTGGCCGCAGTTCGGCTCGCCCCTCGGCATGCTGCTCGCCGTGGGCATGCTCACGCTCACGTTGCAGATGGGCTCCACCGAGTGGTTCGAAACCATCGGCTGGCGCATTCCCTTCCTGGTCAGCGCCCTGCTGATCTTCGTCGGCCTCTACATCCGGCTCGGGGTTCTGGAAACACCGGTGTTCCAGCGCATGCAGGAGAAGAAGGAAATCGCCCAGGCGCCGGTGATCGAGGCGGTCCGCGGCTTCTGGAAGGAAATTCTCCTCACCTGCCTGATGCGGACGGGACAGCAGGCGCCGTTCGTGATCTTCACGACGTTCCTCCTGTCATATGGGACGTCGCAGCTCGGCCTGCAGAAGTCGTTCCTGTTCAACTGTGTGCTGGTGGCGGCGACACTCTCGCTCTTCACCACGCCGTTCTTCGGCTACCTGTCGGATCGCATCGGCCGCAAGCGGATGTACCTGATCGGCGCCTTCACCATGATGGTGTTCGCCTTCCCCTATTTCTGGCTGCTCGACACCGGGGTTCCGGCCCTGATCGTCCTCGCCATCCTGGTGTCGCTGCCCATCCACGACATGCAGTATGCGCCGCAGGCGGCGTTCATCGCCGAGAGCTTCCCGCCCAGCGTGCGCTACTCCGGCTCCTCGATCGGCTACCAGCTCGCCTCGATCACGTCGGGCGGCCCGGCACCGATCATCGCAGCCTTCCTGCTGCACACCTACGGCACGTCAGCGGCGATCAGCGCCTACATCGCCTTCATCGCCGCGATCAGCTTCGTCTCGACCCTCTTCCTGAGGGACCGCTCGCGCGACGACTACACGAGCAATGCCGGCTGGGTGCGCGATGATGGATCCGTGGCCGTCCATCCCGGCGCATCCCCGATGACACCGCGTGCGGCCTCGTCACCGAGCGAATAGGCCGAGCGCAACAGTGAAGAGAGGGACGGCCTTGTGCTGTCCCTCTTGTTCCAAGGCATCGATTTTAACGATCAAAAAATATCGAAAACAATCGTTTTTTACGGTCAACCCCAGCCTCTAGGATTTACCTGCCAGACAAGAAGAGGGTGGCTCACCGCGAGACCTGCCCCCGGATCTGGCGGGACCTGAAACGGGAGGAAAAGTCATGGTCAAGATTTCAGGGCATAAGCCGGCGCTCTCTCCGCTGGAACAAGCCAAGGCCAACCCGCTGATGCTGGGATTGTTCCTGCCCATCCAGTCCGGCGCCTGGAGCCCTTCGACGGCCCCGCGCGATACATCCTGGACCTTCGACTACAACGCCCGCTGCACGGTGATGGCGGAAGAGCTCGGCTTCGACCTGGTGTTCGGGCTGGCCCAGTGGATGGGCAAGGGCGGCTATGGCGGCGAGATGAAGTTCCGCGAGATGGCGACGGATCCGCTGCTGGTGACCGCTGGTCTTGCGGCGATCACCCGGCGCATCCTGCTCGTGTCCACCGTGCATATCCTCTACGGCTGGCATCCGCTGCATCTCGCCAAGTTCGGCGCCACCATCTCGGAGATGAGCGGCGGGCGCTGGGGCCTCAACATGGTCACCGGCTACAAGAAGAGCGAGTTCGAGATGTTCGGTCTCGAGCAGATCGAGCATGACCACCGCTACGTGATGGCCGACGAGTTCGTGACCATGATGAAGCGCCTGTGGTCGGAGGATGAGAACATCACCGTCGACGGCCGCTTCTGGAAGATGAAGGAGGCCTTCATCGCGCCGAAGCCCGCCGGCGGAAAGTGCGTTCTGGTCAACGCTTCCTCGTCGGGCGCGGGGCTCGACTATGCGGTGAAGCACTCCGACCTGATCTTCGTCACCAGCCCGGCCGGCGCCAACCTCGACCGCGCCTGCGCTGCGCTCCCGCCCCATACGGCCCGCATCAAGCAGGCGGCGGCGGCCCAAGGGCGAGATGTGCGCACCCTCATCAATCCGCACGTCATCTGCCGCGAGACCGAGGCGGAGGCCTGGGCCCAGTACGACGCCATCCTGCGCCACCAGGACCCCGTGGCGGCGGAGAACTTCTACCGCACCTTCACCGGCGGCGATCAATCTTCCTGGAAGGCGGCGACGCGGGAGGAATGGACCATCGGCGGCAACGTCCACATCGTCGGTACGCCGACCCAGGTGGTGGAAGGCTTCCAGCGCCTCAAGGCCGCCGGCTGCGATGGCGTTCAGGTGAACTTCTACGACTTCCTTCCTGACCTGAAGTTCTTCGGTGAGCGGGTTCTGCCGCTCATGCGCGAAGCGGGCCTGCGCCTCGACCAGCCCCTCGCCACCGCCGCCTGATCTTCGATCTATCCGGAGACTTTCCAGCCATGTCCGAGACCAAGTCTGCCCCCTCAGCCGTCTCCGCCAACGAACTGCGTGCCTTCGCCGGTCATTTCGCGACCGGCGTTGCGGTGGTCACCACCGCCCATCCCGACGGTGCCCTTCACGGCCTCACGCTCAATGCGGTGACCTCGCTGTCCCTCGACCCGCCGCTCTACCTGATCTGTCTCGATCATCGGTCGAACACGCTCAAGGCGCTCAAGGAGAGCGGCCACTTCGCGGTGCATTTCCTTGATCGCAGCCAGTCGGAGATCTCCCGCGTCTTCGCCTCCAAGCAGGAGGACAAGTTCGCGGGCGTCGAACACGTCGTCGGCGAGAGCGGAAGCCCGCTCATCGGTGGTGTCCTGGCCGCCGCTGAATGCCGGCTGTCGGAAATCTGCACGGTCGGCGACCACATGATCGTCATCGGCGAAGTGCAGCGCACCCATGTGTTCGGGGGCGAGCCGCTGCTCTATCACCGCGGCGGCTACACGGCGCTGGAAGTCGAGAGGAAGGTCGCATGAGCACCTCTTCCAGCACCCCCAAGCCGCTGGCCGGACTGCGCGTCCTGGAGTTCGCGCAGATCGCCGCCGGCCCCTTCACCGGCAGCCTCCTGGCCGATCTCGGCGCGGATGTGGTGAAGGTGGAGCGTCCCGATGGTGGCGACGGCATGCGCGGCTGGCCGCCGCTTCATGACGGGCCTGAGGCGGGGGAGGGGGTCTTCAGCGGCAATTTCACCTCGCTCAACCGCAACAAGAGGTCCATCGCCCTCGACATCAAATCGCCGGCGGACCGCGACCGGCTGCTTACGTTGATCGAATCTGCCGATGTCTTCATCGAGAACTTCCGCCCGGGCGCCCTCGTCCGGGCTGGGCTCGGCTATCAGCAGCTCCAGGCGCGCAACCCGCGCCTGGTCTATTGCTCCATCACCGGCTACGGCCAGTCCGGTCCCTATGCCCAGAAAGGGGCGTTCGACGTCACCGTGCAGGCCATGAGCGGGGTGATGAGCGTGACCGGCGAGCCGGACGGCCCGCCCGTGAAGTGCGGGGTTCCGGTGGGAGATTTCGCCACCGGCCTCTACGCTGCCTTCGTCACGCTCGCCGCGGTGATGCGGGCGCGCGAGACGGGGCGGGGCGCCTATGTGGACTGCTCCATCCTGGGGGCGTTGCTGGGCATATCCGCGCTGCAGACGAGCGAATATTTCGGCACGGGCGTGCCGCCGCGCCGGCTCGGCTCGGCTCACCCGCGCAACGCGCCCTATGCCGGGTTCGACGCATCGGACAAGCCGTTCACCATTGCCGCTGGCAATGACAAGCTCTGGCGCGACACCTGCGACATCGTCGGGCGGCCCGATCTCGCCGATGACCCGCGCTTTGCCACCCAGTCCCTGCGGGCGCGCAACCAGCAGGAGCTGGCGGCGATCCTCCAGCCCATCTTCGCCACCCGGACGGCGGCGGAATGGCTGGCGGCGTTCGACGCGCAGGGCGTGCCCTGTGCACCCATCAACGACTTCGCCGAGATCCTGTCCGATCCACATGTGCAGGACAGGGGCTGGGTGCTGCCCATCGCCATGCCCAATGGTGCGGTGGCCGACACCGTGGGCTTTCCGGTGGGACTGTCGGACTTCGCGTTCGAGATCAGCCGGCGGCCGCCTTTGCTTGGCGAGCACAATGACGAGGTGTTCGAGGAATGGACCGCGCGACCCCTGAAAGCAGCGCAGTGATCGACCTCAGCGAGGCCGGAGTGCTCAGGATCGCCACGCTGGCGCGTCCCGAGCAGGCCAATGCCCTCGACCCGGCGCTGGTGGCCGGCCTGAGCGCGTTCGTCCAGCAGGCTACGGAGGAAGGGCGGCCGTTCGCGCTGGCGGGCGGCGGGGTGTTCTGCGGCGGCTTCGATCTCGCCGGCTTCGAGCAGCAGAGCGAAGGCGACTTGCTGCTGCGCTTCGTGCGGCTCGAACTGCTGCTGCAGTCCGTGAGCCGCGCACCCGTGCCATCCTTCGCCCTCATCGCAGGGGCGGCCATCGGGGCGGGTGCAGACCTCGCCGTGGCCTGCACCTACAGGATCGGCACTCGCCGGGCGCGCTTCCGCTTTCCCGGCTTCCGCTTCGGCGTGGCGCTGGGCACGCGGCGACTTGCAGCCATCGTCGGAACGGATCGCGCCCGCGCCATCCTGCTGGCAGACGCGACCGTCGGCGCCGAGGAGGCGCTGGCGATCGGTCTTCTCACGCACCTGGTCGAAGAGGACGACCTGCTGCCGAGCGCGGAACTCATCCTCGCCGCGCAGAGCGGACTGACGCCGCCGGCCACCGCCCGCATTCTCGGCCTGACCGGACCTGACACCGGCGATGCCGACCTCGCCGACCTCGTCCGCTCGTTGGCGGCGCCGGGGCTGCGGGAGCGCATTGCGTCCTATCGCGCGGGCAAGACGCGCTGAGCGCGCTTGCGCCGTAGCACAGACCTGACGCCCGACCCGTCTCGCGGGGACGGCTCAGTCGGCCGCGCCCGCGCGCGGATTGAGGCGGATGCGACGGCTGGTCGAGGCACGGCTTTGCTGCTTCTGCTGGGCTTTCAGCCGCGCGACGAACACGTCCGCCGCGCGCAGGATGTGGTCGCGGCCGAGCCGCTCGGCCTTCTCCCCGTCTCCCGCGACGACCGCGGCCATGATGGCGGAGTGCTCATCCCAGATGTTGCTGGGCATGCCCACGTCCTCTCTCAGCACTTCGCCCATCACGCGGCGCAGCGCCGGCCAGTGGGGTGACGTCGTCTCATTGAGGAGCGGATTGCCGGATATCTCGCCGAGAAAGGCGTGGAAGGCGATGTCCGCCTCGATCTGTTTGTCGAGCGAGCCGCTCTTCACCGACTCAAGTCCCATCTCGATGAAGCGTGTGCCTTCCGCTTTCGCCCGGGCGCTGCCGTTGCGCGCGGCGAGGCTTGCGGCGAGCCCTTCGATGGCGGCGCGGATCTGGTAGAGGTTGCGGATGAAGTCCACGTCGAGCGGCGCGACGATCAGGCCCCTGCCTTCCGCCTCCTTCACCAGCCCCCGACTGCGCAGCAGAAGCAGCGCCTGCTGGACCGGCTGGCGCGACACGCCATAAGCGCGCGCCAGCTCGTCCTGGATCAGGCGCGAATTCGACGGGAGATCACCGCGGACGATCTCCGCGGTGATGGCCTCGACAACCTGGTCGACAAGGCTGGGCTGGCTGGCAAGCGCGCGCATCTGTCCCCTCTCTGAGCCCCAAATATACCCCCTGCCGGCCGCGTCTGGATAGGGCTTGCATTTGATTTTCGAATTCGTATTCTGAATTCGAATTCAGACTGGACATTCAGTCCGGCACGCCTGCCCCGGGAGAAACGCCAGATGACCACCTTCAATCGACGCTCGTTCCTTCAGTTCACTGCCGCCTGCGGCGCTGCCATGGGCGGTGTCTCGCTCACGGCGCCGGCCGTGTTCGCCAAGCCCGAGCCGCTGAAGCTGAAGTTCGGCAACGACCTGCCGGACAGCCATTCCGTGAACGTGCGCCTGCGCGAGGCCATCGCCGCCATCTCGGCGGAAACCGGCGGCGCGCTCGACATCTCGCTGTTCCCCAACAATCAGCTGGGCAGCGATCCGGACATGATGAGCCAGCTGCGCTCCGGCGCCCTTGAGCTCGCGACCATGCCGGGCACCGTGCTCTCCACCATCCTGCCCATCACGGCCCTCACCGGCGTGGGCTTCGCCTTCACCAGCTATGACAAGGTGTGGGCGGCCATGGACGGGGCAGTGGGCGACCTCATCCGCTCCAACCTCGTGAAGGCCAACCTCGTCGGCTTCGACAAGGTGTGGGACAACGGCTTCCGCCAGATCACCAGCTCCACCCGGCCGATCCGGGAGCCGGGCGACCTCGCCGGATTCAAGATCCGCGTGCCGCTGGTTCCGCTGTGGGTCTCCATGTTCTCGGCCTTCGGCGCATCGCCGGTATCGATCCCGCTCGCCGAAGCCTATTCGGCGCTCCAGACGAAGATCGCCGATGGGCAGGAAAACCCGCTGGCGCTCATCTACACCGCCAAGTTCTTCGAGGTGCAGAAGTATTGCTCGCTCACCAACCATGCGTGGGACGGCTTCTGGCTGCTGGCCAGCGGCAAGGTCTGGAAGAGTGTGCCGGATGACCTGAAGCAGGTGATGGCAAAGCACTTCAACGCCGCCGCCATCAAGCAGCGGTCGGATATCGTGAAGGCCAACCAGACCCTGCAGGCCGATCTCGAGGCGAAGGGCCTCGTCTTCAACACCACCAATGCCGAAGTCTTCCAGCAGGCGCTCGCCAAGACGTCCTTCTACAAGGATGCCCGCGCCAAGTTCGGCGACGAAGCCTGGAACCTGCTTCAGAAATTCGCCGGCCCCGTCGGTTGAACGGGAGGCCGACGTGCAGCTCGAGATGGGCATCGCCCCCGCACGGGCCGTTGCCGCGACCGGAATTCCGGCGCGCATCGGCACCTTGATCCGCAACGTGACGGGGGCCGCCGTGGCGGTCCTCGTCGTGGCCGAAATTCTCGTGCTGTTCGCCGGCGTTCTTGCGCGCTACGTGTTCCACGCGCCGCTGATCTGGTCGGACGAGCTGGCGAGCATCCTGTTCCTGTGGCTCGCCATGCTCGGGGCCGTCGTCGCGTTCGAGCGCGGCGAGCATATGAGGATGAGCGCCTTCGTGGGCGGCCTGCGCCAGCCGTTCCGTGGCTTCTTCGATGCGCTGGCCATCGCGGTTCCGCTGCTCTTCCTCTCGCTGGCCCTCGGCGCGGCCTACGAGTTCGCGGTGGACGAGATCATCGTCTCGACCCCCGCCCTCGACATCTCCGCCGGCTGGCGCGTGGCGGCGCTGCCCGTGGGCTTCGCGCTCATGCTGGTTCTGGCGGTGCTGCGCCTCATCGAACGGACGGATTGGCGGGTGACGCTCGCCGCCGTGGCGCTCGTGGTGGTGGCGGCGGCGGTCTTCGCCGCTTTGCGCCCCTCCTTCACCGGTCTCGGCAACCTCAACCTGCTCATCTTCTTCGTGGGACTGGTGGGGGCGATGGTTCTGGCCGGCATTCCCATCGCGTTTGCCTTCGCCACGGCCACCTTCGGCTACATCGCGCTCACCACGCGCCTGCCGCATTCGGTGGTGATCGGACGGATGGACGAGGGCATGAGCCACTTCGTCCTGCTCTCGGTGCCGCTGTTCGTCTTCCTCGGCGTGCTCATCGAGATGACCGGGATGGCGCGGGCCATGCTGGCCTTCCTTGCCAGCCTGCTCGGCCATGTGCGCGGCGGACTGCAATATGTGCTGGTCGGGGCGATGTATCTCGTCTCCGGCATCTCCGGCTCCAAGGCCGCGGACATGGCCGCCATCGCCCCCGTGCTGCTGCCCGAGATGGAGAAGCGCGGGGCGGATCGCGGCGAGCTGCTCGCCCTGCTCGCCGCCACCGGCGCGCAGACAGAGACCATTCCGCCCTCCCTGGTGCTGATCACCATCGGCTCGGTCACCGGCGTTTCCATCGCTGCGCTGTTCGCGGGCGGCCTCATGCCGGCTTTGGTGGTGGGCGCGCTGCTGTGCTGCGTGGTGTGGCTGCGCAGCCGCAAGGATGACCTCTCCGGCGTGCGCCGGGCGAGCTTCGGCGAGATCGCGAAGGCGCTCGTGGTGGCGCTGCCGGCGATCGCGCTGCCGTTCATCATCCGGGCGGCGGTGATCGAGGGCGTCGCCACCGCCACGGAGGTGTCCACCATCGGCATCGCCTACGCGCTGCTGGCCGGGCTCCTCATCTATCGCCGGTTCGACTGGCGGCGGCTCTATCCCATGCTGGTGGATACGGCGGCACTTTCGGGGGCGATCCTCCTCATCATCGGCGCCGCCACGGCCATGGCCTGGGCGCTCACCCAGTCCGGCTTCTCCGCTGCGCTGGCCCACATGATGACGAGCCTGCCGGGCGGTGCCGTGGGCTTCATGTTGGTGTCCCTCGTCGCCTTCATCGTGCTCGGCAGCCTGCTGGAAGGCATTCCGGCCATCGTGCTCTTCGGGCCGCTCCTGTTTCCCATCGCCCGGCAGGTGGGGGTGAACGAGGTGCACTATTCCATGGTGGTGATCCTCGCCATGGGCATTGGCCTCTTCGCCCCGCCGTTCGGCGTCGGCTACTACGCGGCCTCCGCCATCAGCCGCATCCGGCCGGACGAGGGCATGCGGCCCATGATCGGGTACATCGCGGCGCTCTTCATCGGCACGCTCATCGTCGCCGCCGTGCCGTGGATCTCAACCGGCTTCATCCGTTGATCGCGCGGCCCCGAGCGCCGCATTCGGAGATCGCATCATGACTGACGTGCTGAATTTCGGGCAGATGCTCGCCGCCCACGCGCGCCTATCTCCCGAGCGGATCGGTGCCCGCGACCTGGAGCGGGAGATGAGCTTCGCGCTGTGGAATGTGCGGGCGTGCCGCCTCGCCAACGCCCTGCTCGGGCTCGGCCTCGTCAAGGGCGACCGGGTCGCGGTGCTCGCCTACAACTGCATCGAGTGGGTGGAGATCTACGCCGCCACGGCCAAGGCCGGCCTGGTGGCGGTGCCCATCAACTTCCGCCTCACCGGACGGGAAGTGCGCTTCATCGCCGAGAATGCCGACGTCGCCGCCCTCATCGTGCAGGATGCGCTGGCGGGCGTGGTGGAAGAGGTGCGCGCCGACCTGCCCATCGGCGACGAACGCATCATTCATTTCGGCTCTCGGCCGGCACCTGCGGGCTTTCGCGACTACGAGGCGCTGCTCGCCGCCGCCTCGGCGCGCGAACCCGGGCAGGTGGTGCTGGAGCATGATCCCTGGACGCTCATGTACACGTCCGGCACCACCGGCAACCCGAAGGGGGCCATCCGCAGCCATCGCGGCAGCGCGCTGCTCGCGCTCACCACCGAGATCGAGCTGGGCATCCACCGCAAGGACGGCGCCCTGCTGGTGATGCCCATGTGCCATGCCAACTCGCTCTATTTCTTCGGCGCCTTCGCCTATTGCGGCGGCACAATCAACATCTACTCGCGAGCGAACTTCGATCCCGAGCATTGCGTACGCACCTTGGCGGAAAGCGGCGCGAGTTTCACGTCGCTGGTGCCCACCCATTACGTGCTGATGCTCGGCTTGTCCGGTGCCGAGCGGGCGCGCTACGACCTCGGCTCGGTGACCAAGCTCATGGTCTCGTCAGCCCCCGCGCGGCCGGACACCAAGCGCGCGGTGATGGAGATGTTTCCCAATTCCGGCCTGTTCGAGCTTTACGGCGCGACAGAGACCGGCTGGGTGACTTTCCTGCATCCCCATGAGCAGTTCTCCAAGCTCGGCTCGGTGGGGCGCGAATGCATCGGCTCGGCGCCGATCCGCCTCCTGGACGAGGACGGCAACGAGGTGCCGGACGGCAGCGTCGGCGAACTCTTCTCGCGCACGCCCTACACCTTCGACGGCTACTGGCGGCTGCCGGAAAAGACCCGCGAGGCCTTCCGCGGCGACTATTGCTCTGTGGGCGACATGGCGCGGCGAGATGCGGACGGATACATCCATCTCGTCGACCGCAAGAGCAACATGATCATCTCCGGCGGGGAGAACGTCTATCCCTCCGAGGTGGAGCAGGTGCTCGCGGCTCATCCACAGGTGCGCGACGTGGCGGTCATCGGCGTGCCGGACGGCAAATGGGGCGAGCGCGTCCACGCCGTCATCGTCACCGAGAACGGCGCCTCGCTCTCCGAGGCGGCGCTCGCGGAATGGGCGAAGGATGGGCTCGCCGGCTACAAGCGCCCGCGCTCCTTCGATTTTGTCCGTCACGAGGACATTCCCCGCAACGCCACCGGCAAGATCCTCTATCGCGAGCTGAAGACCCGCTTCGCCCGCGAGAAGGTCTGACCCCCAAGGTTCGCCGCATCAGAACAGCGCCGCGCTGCTGCGCAGGCGCCAGGGAGAACGTCCATGAAGGTCTCTGCCGACAGCGTCGCCGCCATGGTGGCTAAGGTGTTGAAGCAACGCGGCGTGAAGCGCGTGTTTGCCCTGTGCGGCGGGCACATCATGCCGCTGTGGATGCGTCTCGACGCCGAGGGCATCGCCATCATCGATGTCCGCGACGAGCGTGCGGCGGTGCATATGGCGCAGGCACACGCGGAGCTGACGGGCGACCTCGGCGTCGCCCTTGTGACGGCCGGGCCGGGCGTGACCAATGCCATCACCGGCATCGCCAATGCCAATGTCTCGCGGGCGCCGGTCCTGATCCTGTCCGGCGCCTCGCCCCGTCCGCAGGAGAACCGCGGCGGCCTTCAGGACATGGACCAGAGCCAGCTGCTGCGCCCCATCACCCGTTATGCCCGCACCGTGCGCGAGCCCTCCCTGGCGCTTGCCGAGCTGGACGAGGCGATCTCGTGTGCGCTGGGCGAAGGCGTCGTGCCCGGGCCGGCCTTCATCGATTTCCCGGTGGACACCCTGCGCGCTCCTGTCCCCGAGGCGCTCCAGATGGCGGAGCATATGACCGCCAAGCCGCGCGTGCGCGCGCTGCCTGACCCGGACCGTGTCGCCGGGGCGGTGGATCTCCTGTGGAGCGCGCGGCGCGTTCTCGTCATCTCCGGCCGCGGTGCGCGGCAGGCGGGGCCCGAACTTTCCGCATTCCTCGATCGGCTCGGCGCCATCTATCTCGACACCGGCGAGAGCCGCGGCGTAATCCCCGATGACCACCCCGCCGTGGTCGGCGCCATGCGCGGCGCGGCCATGGGCGATGCGGACGTGGTGCTGACCGTGGGGCGCAAGCTTGATTTCCAGCTCGGCTTCGGTTCGCCCGCCGTGTTCGGTGCCGCGCAGTTCGTGCGCATCAGCGATGCCGCCGCCGAGGTGCGCGACAACCGGCGCGGGGCGGTGGAGATCGTCGCGGACGTGGCGGCGACCCTCGGCGCCATGGTCGAGGCCGCCGGCAATCGCGCGTCCGCCATCGATCCGGACTGGGCGGGCAAGCTGCGCGACGGGCACCGGGCGCGTGCGGCGAAGCTGCGCCAGTCCATGGCTGCCGCCCCCGCCGGCGCTGACGGCCGGCTCCACCCCAATCGCCTGCTCGCCGCCTTGCAGGACGCGGTCGGCCGTGATGCGGTGGTCATCAATGACGGCGGCGATTTCCTCGCCTTCGGGCGCGTCGGCCTCAGCGCCGATGCGATGCTCGATCCCGGGCCGTTCGGCTGCATCGGCGTGGGGGTGCCCTACGGCATCGCCGCCAGCCTCGAATATCCCGACAAGCCGGTGCTGGTGGCCACCGGCGATGGCGCCTTCGGCTTCAATGCCATCGAGATCGACACGGCGGTGCGCCACAAGGCGCCGGTGCTCATTGTCGTCGCCAATAACGGGGCGTGGCAGATCGAGGTTCATGACCAGGAGGAGACCCATGGCAAGGTGGTGGGCACGCGCCTCCAGCATTCCGATCATGCCATGATGGCGCGGGCCTTCGGCATGCATGCCGAGCGCGTGGAGCGCGAAGAGGACCTAGCCCCCGCCATCGCCCGCGCGCTGGCCAACCGGCCGGCGCTGCTGGATGTGGTCGTCACGTCGGACGCGGTGTCCTCCGATGGCAAGTCGGGCCTCGCCTGGGTGCCCGATCTCCAGCCGCTCGCGGCCTGGGACGAGGCCGAGCGGGCATGGCGGCAGGGCTGAACCCCGGGCACGTCTCGCCGCTCACCGCAGGGCGGCGGCATCGCCAGTATGGCGCTCTGTCGTCATTGTAGGCCGGCTTCCAATTCGCTGATATTTCGATTCCGTATCGAATGACCGCACACCGAAGGACGTTCCCATGAGTGGCGCCGAAGTCTTTTTCGTTTCAGCAGCGCGTACGGCCATCGGCGATTTCGGGGGAAGTCTGAAGGACGTGCCGGCAACGACGCTCGGCGCGCACGCGGCCCGCGCCGCCATCTCCCGGTCCGGCCTTGCGGCCGAGGAGATCGGTCAGAGCGTGGTCGGCAATGTCATCCATGGCGAGCCGCGCGACATGTACATCTCCCGCGTCGTGGCCATGGAGGCGGGCGTGCCGAAGGAGGCGCCGGCGCTCACGGTGAACCGTCTGTGCGGCTCCGGCCTCCAGGCGATCCTCACCGCCGCCCATGGGATCATGCTTGGCGATGCGGAGACCGCGCTCGCGGGCGGTACCGAGAGCATGAGCCGTGCCGGCTACCTGCTGCCCGGCGCCCGCTGGGGGCAGCGCATGGGCAATGCGCAGGCAGCGGACATGATGGTGGGTGTGCTGACCGATCCGTTCGGCCACGGCCACATGGGCGTGACCGCGGAGACCGTGTCGCAGCGCTACGATGTCAGCCGGGAGGCCCAGGACGCCGCTGCGCTCGAAAGCCACCGGCGGGCCGCGCACGCCATCTCGGCGGGATACTTCAAGGACGAGATCGCCCCCTTCGAGCTCTCCGGCCGGAAGGGCACCGTCATTTTCGACACGGATGAGCATGTCCGGCGCGAGGCGAGCCTTGAGGATTTCGCGCGGCTGCGCCCGGTCTTCGCCAAGGGCGGAACCGTCACCGCCGGCAATTCATCGGGCATCAATGACGGCGCGGGCGCAGTCGTCCTCGCCTCGCGGGAGGCGGTCGCCAAGCGCGGCCTGACGCCGCTGGCGCGCCTCGTCTCCTGGGGGCTCGCGGGCGTCGATCCCGCGGAAATGGGTATGGGCCCGGTGCCGGCCGTGCGCACAGCCCTCGCCCGCGCGGGCATTGGCGTGGACGACCTCGACGTGATCGAGTCCAACGAGGCTTTCGCCGCTCAGTCCTGCGCGGTCGGAGCGGCGCTCGGTTTCGACCCGGCCAAGGTCAATCCCAATGGCGGGGCGATCGCACTCGGCCATCCCGTGGGGGCGACCGGGGCCATCCTGACCGTCAAGATCCTCCATGAGCTCAAGCGCATCGGCGGCAAGTACGGGCTTGTCACCATGTGCATCGGCGGCGGGCAGGGCATCGCCATGGTGGTCGAGGCGGCCTGAGGCACCCTCGACGTCCTTGCGCGTGTGGGCGGGGCAATGACGCGCGCCCACACGCTCTTCCCTCAGGCTCCGGCCGCGATGGCGTCGAGCCGGTCTTTCAAGGCCGCCGGAATGCTCACCCCCGCTTCCGCCGTCAGCCGGCGGGCCGCGGCGCGGCGGGTCCCGGGGAGGCGCGCGCCCTCCTGCTCCACGATGGCCGCGAACAGGTGCGCCAGCCGCGCCGCCGCGTCGGGCCCGGCCAGCGGGCCGGGATCCACCGCGATGAAGAACTGCCCGGTGCGCGGCGAGCCGCCGGCATTGTCGGCGAAGGAGGAGGCGTCGATGGAGAGGTTCGCCCCCGTGATCCAGGCCGCGAACAGCTCCACGATCAGCGCCAGCCCCGCGCCCTTGTGACCGCCGGAGGGCACCATGGTGCCCCCGTCGAGAGCGGCGGCGGGATCGTCCGTGGGCTGGCCGTTGCGGTCGAGCGCCCAGCCGAGGGGGATCGTCTGGCCCCGCTGCTGGTGCACCACGATCTCGCTCTTGGCGATGACGCTGGAGGACTGGTCGAGCACCAGCGGGTCTTCACCGGCGCGGGGCACCGCGAAGGCGACGGGATTGGTGCCGAACACCGGCCGCGTGCCGCCCACCGGGGCGATGGAGGCCGGGGCATTCACGAAGCCCAGCGCCATCAGGCCGGCCCTGGCGATGCGCTCCACATGGTAGCCCACGACACCGCAATTGTAGGAGTTGGTCACCGCCAGCGCCGCGATGCCCTGCGCCTTCGCGGCCGCGACCAAGGCCGGGAGCCCGAGATCGATGGCGGGATGGGCGAAGCCGTCTTGTGCATCCACACGCACGAGGCCGGGCCGCGGGCGGGTCAGGTCCGGCGCGGCATGGCCATCGATCTTCTTGACCTTGGCATGGGCGCAGTAGGTGGGCAGGCGCGCAAGGCCGTGGCTGTGCACGCCCTCGGCCTCTGCGGCCACCACCGACGCGGTGACCGAGAGGGCGTTGGCCGGGCTGACGCCGCAGGCGATCAGCGCCCGGAAGGTCAGATCCTCCACCTGCTTGAGGCTGAGGCTGGCGATGGGCACGGAAGGTTTGGCGCTCACGCCGCCTCTCCCTTTTCCGCCTCGCTGGCGTAGCCATACAGGGTGCGGGCGGCTTCCTCCGTCACGAGGCCTTCGGCGATGTCCTCGGCGAGGCGCGCCGGATCGCGGTCCGCCGGGTTGCCGAAGCCGCCACCGCCGGAGGTCTTGATGGTCACCGTGTCGCCGGCCTGCAGCGGAATGCCCGAGACCTTGGAATTGAGGCTCACGGCTGAGCCGTCCGCCCGCGTGACGGTGGTGGAGGAGAGGGAGCCGGGCTTTCCGCCCTTGATGCCGTAGGGCGGGAAGCGGAAGCGTTCGAAATTGGTGGAGAGGGAGCCCTCCGGCGCCTCAAGCCGGAACTCGCGCACGAGGCCGAGCCCGCCGCGGTTCTCGCCCGCGCCGCCGCTGTCCGGCAGGAGGCCGTAGCGGGTGAAGACCACGGGATACTTCGCCTCCACCATCTCGATGGGCGCGTTGGTGTTGTTGTGGAGCCCGCAGGACAAAGCGCTCGCGCCATCTCCGCCCGCATGGCCGCCCCAGCCGCCCACCTCGATGTCGAAATAGACCTGCCGCTTGGCATTCGGCCGTACCAGCGAGACCGCATAGACGTAGGAGATGGCGTAATAGGCCGCCGGAATGCGCTCCGGCGCGATCTGGGCGAGGGCCCCGAACACGGCGGTGGCGATGCGGTGGTTCACCACCATGCGCCCGGCGACGGGGGCGGGGAATTGCGCGTTCACCACGCTGCCTTCGGGCAGGACGACACTCACCGGCCGGTAGCAGCCGGAATTGGCGGGGATGTCCGAGCCCAGGGCGGCGAGCAGCGCGTAATAGACCGCCGAGCAGGTCATGGCCGGCGTGTTGTTCACCGGGCCGCGCACCTGCGGGCTGGAGCCGGCGAAATCGAGGGTGATGGACTCCCCCGCCTTGGTGATCGTCACCTCAAGGCGAATGGGCTCCTCCGACTGACCGTCATCGTCCACCGTCTCCACGAAGGAGGCGGTGCCGTCCGGCAGCGCGGCGATGGCCGCGCGCATCATGCGCTCGGAGCCATCGAGGATGGCGGACATGGCGGCGGAGAGCGTCTCGCTGCCATATTTTAGGGCGATGCGTGCCACCGCCTTGGCGCCGATGCCCAGCGCCGCGATCTGGGCATTGAGGTCGCCGCGCGTCTCCTCCGCCTGGCGCACATTGTAGAGCAGCATCTCGAACACGCCGGTGTTGAGCGTGCCCTTCTCCACGAGGCGCAGCGGGGGAATGCGGATGCCTTCGTGGAAGATTTCGGTGGCCGCCGCGTAGTAGGAGCCGGCCGCGCCGCCGCCCACGTCCACATGGTGGCAGAGCGTGCCGACGATGGCGACGCGCTTGCCGTCCACGAACACCGGGCGGAAGGTCTGGATATCCGGCAGATGCTGTCCGCCGGCATAGGGATCGTTGGTGACGATGACGTCGCCCTCGGACCAGGCCTCCAGCGGAATGTGGGCCTCCAGAATCCGCTTCAGGCAGTCGGACATGGAATTCAGATGCACCGGGATGCGGGCCGACTGGGCGATGTTGCGGCCCTCGGCATCGAACACGGCGGTGGAGAAATCGAGGATCTCGCGCACCACGGTGGAGCGGCTGGTGCGCCAGATGGTGAGGCTCATTTCCTCGGAGGCGGCGACCAGCGCATTGCGGATCACCTCGAGGCGGACGGGATCGATGGGTGTCATGACGTGAAGGTCCTCAAGGTGTCAGTGGCGCTGGGTGCGCTCGGCCACGAGCGCGCCGGTGGCATGGGAGCGGATGGTCCAGCCGGCGGGCAAGTAGGTGGCGGTGTAGACCTCCTCCACCACGGCGGGGCCGGCGATGCTCTCGGCGGTCACCGCCTCGCGGGCCACCACGCGGGTGTCCACGAACCCGCCCCGGCCATAGACGGAGCGGGACTTGTCTGCGGCGGCGACGCCCGCCACGGCCGGAGCCGGCGTGGGCTTGGCGAGTCGGCCGATGGCGGACAGGCGCAGCGCCACCACCTCCACCGGCACGGCGGGCTCGTCATAGGAGAAGCGCTGGCGGTGCAGCGCGTGGAAGGCGGCGGCGGCGCGGGCGATTCCCTGCGCGGAGAAGTCGGCCTCGTCCAGCGGCACGCGCAGGTCGAAAGCCTGGCCCTGGTAGCGCAGGTCCAGCGCCCATTCGAAGCCGCGATTTCCGGCTGCGACGCCATCTTCCGCCAAGAGCCGGTCGCCATCCTGCGCCAGCTGGACGGCGCGCTGGGCGAGGCTGTCGCCGAGGTCCGCCAGAAGCCCGATCTGGGTGGAAGAGAGGTCGTGGGTGATGTCCGACCACAGGATGCCCCAGGCCGACAGGGTGGAGGCGTGGGCAGGGAAGATCACCTTGTTCATGCCCAGCTCCTCGGCCACCTCGCAGGCATGGACGCCACCGGCGCCGCCGAAGGAGAGAAGGGCGAAATCCTCCGGGTCCATGCCCTTCTCGAACAGGGACAGGCGGATGGCGGTGGCGAGGCTGGAATTGGTGACGGCGATGACGCCCGCCGCCGTCTCCTCGGCCGAGAGCTTCAGCTTGCCGGACACCTCGTCCGCCGCCCGCGCGGCTGCGGCGCGATCAAGGCCCATGCCGCCGCCCATGAAGCTCGATCCGTCGAGCCGGCCGAGCAGCAGGTTGGCGTCGGTGACGGTGAGGCGCTTCCCGCCGCGCCCGTAGCAGGCCGGGCCGGGCTCGGCGCCCGCGCTGTGGGGTCCGATGCGCAGGCGTCCGCCGTCATCCACCCAGGCGATGGAGCCGCCGCCGGCGCCGATAGTGCGCATCTCGATCATGGGCAGGCGCACGGGCAGGCCGTCCACTTCGCCTTCATTGACCATGGAGACGTTGCCCTCGTGGACCACGGACACGTCGAAGCTGGTGCCGCCCATGTCCACGGCGACGAGGTTCGGTTCGTCGAGCGCCACCGACAGGCGCTTGGCCGCGGCCGCGCCGCCGGAGGGGCCGGACAGCAGCAGCCGCGCCGGCTCGCGTCCGGCCTTCGCAAGGCCCGCCACGCCGCCGTTGGACTGGACGAGATAGACCTGCGTCTGCGGCACCTCTTCCTTCAGCTTGCCGGCGAGGCGATCGGTGTAGGTCTTCACCACCGGCACCAGCAGCGCGTTCAGCGTGGTGGTGGACATGCGCTCGTATTCGCGCAGCTCGGGGGAGATGTCGGAGGAGAGCGAAATCTCGATGCCCGGCAGGAGGTCGCGCAGGATAGCGCCGGCCTGCTGCTCGTGGACGGGATTGGCATAGGCGTTGAGGAAGCAGACGGCGACCGACTTCACGCCGGCCTGGTTCAGCTGGCCGGCCAGCGCCTTCACCTCGGCCGGGTCGAGGGCGGTGATGATGCGGCCGTCGGCGCCGATGCGCTCGTTGAGGCCGTAGCAGAAGCGGCGCTTCACCAGCGCCGGCTGGGGCGAGGCGGTGATGGCATAGACATCGGTGCGGCCGTGGCGGCCGATCTGCATCACGTCCTCGAAGCCGGCGGTGGTCACCACCGCGCCGAGGGGGAGCTTGCGCTCCAGCACCGCATTGGTGGCGATGGTGGTGCCGTGCAGCAGGTATTGCACCTCATCCAGGGAGAAGCCGAAGCGCTGGCTTGCCTGCTTGATGCCGGTGAGCAGGCCGATGGACGGATCGGACGGCGTGCTCGGCGTCTTCATCTGGTGGATCTCGCCGGTGCGCCCGTCGAGGATCTCGATGTCGGTGAAGGTGCCGCCGATGTCCACGGCGATACGGATGGAAGGGGTGCTCATGGGGTCACTCGATGTCTTGATGAAGGGGCGGGTCAGATGAGGCCTTCGGCGGAGAGGCCATCCACCAGGGACGCGAAGGCGGCGCGCACCATGTAGAACTGCGCGCCCACCACGGTGACGGACACGTCGTGCGCCTTGGCGAAGGCGCGCTCCGGCTGGGTCCAGCAGGGCATCACCCAGGGCTTGCCGGCCGCCTTCGCGGCAGCGGCGATGCGGGCGATGTCGGCCTTGTCGGCGTCGGAGAAGGTGTAGCGCTCGTTGCCCGCGGCCATCGCGAGGTCGGTGGGGCCGGCGAACAGGCCGTCCACCGTTGGCAGGGCCGCGATGGCCTCCACGTCGGCGAGGGATTCCCGGCTCTCGATCATCGGCCAGCACTTGACCCGGGCGTTCTCGTCCGAAGCGTAGGTGGGCGAGGCGGGGCCGTACATCACCGTGCGGCCACCGGCGTAGGAGCGCACCCCGAGCGGGGGATATTTGGCGGCGCCCGTCACCTGCCGCGCATGGTCCACGCTGCCGATGTGGGGAATGATGACCGCATCGGCGCCGAAATCGAGCGCCTGCTGGATCGGCTCGGTGAGCGGGCCGAGCACTTTGGCGTAGACCTTGATGCCCAGCGCCCGGCAGAACGGGATCACCCGGTCGAGGTCGTCGAGGTTGAAGGTGCCGTGCTCGATGTCGAGCACCACGGCGGTGAAGCCGGCATCCCGCGCGATCTCGATGTGCGGGAACACCGGGGCGGTGAGCCAGAAGGCGAAGGAGGCGAGGGAGGAGGTCACGTCAGGGCTCCGAGCGTCAGGCAAGGCTCTCCCGTTCCCGCGCAAGGCGGGTCGGCGGCAAAGCGGTGGGAAGGGGCCGGCGTCAGCCGCCGGCCGATGTCATTTCACGAAGGTCCGGGTGAGGCCGGCGGTGCGGTCCACGACCAGCACGACGGCGAGGGTCAGCACCACGAGCAGCACCGAGATGGCGGCCGCCATGGGGTCCGCCTGCTGATCCACGTGGTTGTACATGGCCACCGGCAGCGTCTGCAGGCGCGGTCCGGTCATGAACAGGGAGAGCACCACCTCGTCGAAGGAAACGAGGAAGCACAGCGCCGTAGTGGAGACGAGCCCCGAGCGCATCATGGGCAGGGTAACGCGGAAGAAGACGGTGAGCGGCCGCGCGCCGAGCATTCCGGCCGCCTCCTCCACCGTGAGCGGCAGGTTGGCCAGCGCCGTGGAGAGCACCCGCACCGCATAGGGCAGCGTGACGATCAGATGGGCGGCCACCAGCCCCTGGAAGGAGCCGATGAGGCCCATGGGCGCGAACACCAGCAGCAGGGCGAGGCCGAGCACGATGGTGGGCAGCAGGAGCGGCGCCGAGAACAGATTGGAGAGGGCTTCCGCGCCCGGCGGCTTGAGGCGCACCAGCGCATAGGCCGCCGGCAGGCCGATGCCGAGCGACAGCACGGTGACCACGAAGGCCAGCGCGAGGCTGATCCAGAAGGCGTTCATCATCACCGAATTGGCGAAGATGGCGCCATACCACTTCACGCTCCAGCTGGAGGGCGGGAAGGCCATGAAGTCGTCGCCGCTGAAGGAGATGGGCAGCACCACCAGCAGCGGCGCCAGCAGGAACAGGAACATCAGTCCGGCGGCGATCTTCAGGGCCGGGGAGACGGGGCGTTCGTCCATGTCTCTCCTCCTCAGGCGATGCGCCGCAGGGCGCGGGCGTAGAGCGTGAGGGAAATGCCGAACACCACGAGCACGATCATGGAAAGCGCGGCGGCGAGCGGCCAGTTGAGCGTCACGATGGCCTGGTCGTAGATCTCGGTGGCGAGCAGGAACACGCGCCCGCCGCCGAGCAGCTTCGGCGTGACGAAGGAGGAGATGGCGAGCACGAAGCACAGGAGCCCGCCCAGCGCCATGCCGGGCGCAGTGAGGGGCAGCACCACCCGCCAGAAGGTCTTGAGCGGCGAGGCGCCCAGCGTCAGCGCCGCTTCCTCCAGCCGCGGATCGAGCCGGCCGAAGCCGGAGAGCAGCGCGAGGATCATGTAGGGCATCAGGATCTCGGTGAGGCCGATGACGACGCCGGTGAGGTTGAACATGAGGCGCGGCGGCTCCGCCATGCCGAGGGCCATCAGCGCGTTGGCCACCAGCCCCCGGTCGGAGAGGATGGCGATCCAGCCATAGGTGCGCACCACAGCGGAGGTGAGCAGCGGCGCCACCACCAGCACCATCAGCACGGTTCTCCATGTGCCGGTGGACCGGTGCAGGTAGAGCGCGATGGGGTAGGAGGCGATGAGCGTCAGCACGGTGATGAGGAGGCTGACCCCCACGCTGTTGGTGATGAGCTCCAGCGTGAAGCTGTCGGTGAGGGCGTTGGTCCAGGTGTCCAGATTGTAGCCCGCCCCGAGCGCGCCGGAGGCCTGCGCCTCGCGGAACGACATCTTCAGCAGGTTCACCACCGGCCACAGGAAGCCGATGGCATTCACCACGGCGATCGGCAGCAGCAAGGCGCTGGCCGTGCCGAGGGGGCCGAGCCGTCGCGGTTCCGCGTGGCAGAGAGTGAGGCTCGTCATGACGCGGCGTACACGAACGTGTCCTGGGGGCGCCAGGACAGGGTGACGGGCGTGCCCGGGGCAAGCAGGGCCTCGCCGCCGCGGGTGGAGGCCTCGGTCTTCAGGAGGGTGCCGGCGGCTTCCACCTCATATTCGAGGATGTCGCCGGCGAAGGTGGCGCGGGTCACGGTGCCGGAGAGCTGGTGCAGCCCCGCATCGGCCGGGGCCGGACCGGTGGACAGGACCATGCGGTGTGGCCGCACCATCACGTCCACGTCGCCCTCGAAGCCGGGGGCGGAAACCGTGATCCCCGCCACCTGCGCCACGCCGCCGGACGCCCGGCCGGACAGTCGGTTGATGCGGCCGACGAAGCCGGCCACGAAGGCGGTCTTGGGGTGCTCGTAGATCTCGTGGGGCGTGCCCACCTGCTCCAGCCGGCCGTGGTTCATCACCACCACCTTGTCGCAGATGGTGAGGGCTTCCATCTGGTCGTGGGTGACGAAGATGGCGGTGATGCCGAGCCGCTTCTGGATGTCACGGATCTCGGTGCGCATCTCGTCGCGCAGCTTGGCGTCGAGGTTGGAGAGCGGCTCGTCCAGCAGAAGGATGGAGGGCCGCACCACCAGCGCGCGGGCCAGCGCCACGCGCTGCTGCTGGCCGCCGGAAAGCTGGGCCGGGCGATGGTGCTCGCGGCCGGTGAGGCGGACCATGGCGATGGCCTCCTTCACCCTTTGAGCCGCCTCGGCCTTCGGCACCTTCCGCATCTCCAGCCCGAAGGCCACGTTGCGGGCGATGTCCATGTGCGGGAACAGGGCATAGGACTGGAACACCAGCCCCATGTCCCGCTTGTAGGGCGCCACGCCGGTGAGGTCGCGGCCGTCCACGACGATATGGCCGGAAGAGGCGGGGACCAGCCCGGCGATCATGCGCAGCGACGTGGTCTTGCCGCAGCCCGACGGGCCGAGGAAGGCGACGAGCTCGCCCTTGGCCACATCGAGATTGAGGTCGTCCACCGCGGTGAAATGGTCATAGCGGCGGGTTAGGCCCCGCAGGGACAGGAAGCCCTGTCCCTGCGCCAGGCGCGTCATCTCGGCGGGCTCGGCGTGGATCATGGCTGCCCTCACCGGCTGGCCGGCAGGACGCGGCGGCGCCACTGCTCCGCGATCTTGTCGCGCACCTGCGCGAGGGCGATCCAGTCCACCGCCATCACCTTGTCGAGGTTCTTCACGGCGGTGCGGTCGAGCGCGGCACCGGTGATCTCGGCCTTGGAATTGGTGGGGGCGTAGAACATGGTCTCGGTGAAGCTCTTCTGCGCCTCGGGGGAGAGCGCATAGTTCACGAAGGTCTTCGCCGCCTCGGCCGCGGGGGCGCCGGCCACCAGATTGATGGTGTTGATCTGGAAGATGGTGCCTTCCTGCGGGATGGTCGCCTTGATCTTCCCGCCGGACTGCTCGCTGTTCACCTGGGCGCGGGCGTTATAGCCGACGCCGAGGGCCGCCTGCCCGGTGATGATGGGGGCGTAGACCTCGGGCTTGGGCTCCCACGTCTGCACGTTGGGGGCGATCTCGGCGACGGCGGCGAGGCCCTTGTCCACGTTGGCGAGATAGTCGGTGCCGCCATTGGCCTTGTTGAGGATCAGCACGAGGCCGAGGCCCTGGATGTCCGGCACGCCGGGGATCACCACCTTGCCCTTGTAGGGCGCCTTGGCCATCTCCATCCAGGACTTGGGAGCCTCCTTCACCTGCTCCGCATTGTAGAGCAGCACGAGGTTGTCGAAGGTCACGCCCACGCCGGCCACGCTGGGGATGCGGGCGTTGGGATAGAGGTCCTTCACGTTGGGGATGTTGGTCTCGTCGATCTTGGTGAAGAGGCCTTCATCCGTGCCGGCCTTGGAGACGGACACGTCCATGATCACCACATCCGCCTGCGGCGCGGCCTTCTGGGCGCGCAGATTGCCCAGCATGGCGGCGGAGGAGGGCAGGGGGAAGAAGGTGACCTTGATGTCCGGATGCGCCTTCATGAAAGGCTCAAGGACCGCCTTCGTGTAGCGCTCCTGGAACAGGCCGGAATAGGCCATCACCGTCAGGTTGGTTTCCGCCGCGGCCGGACCTGCCATGAGGCCGGCGGCGAGGAGGCACAGGGTTCCGAACTTGTGTGCTGCGTTCATCTGGTTGTCCCTCTGGAAAGGTGACCGGGCCGCTTGGGCGGCCTCTCGTGAAGGGTTGAATCAGCGGTTGGGCGGGCTCAGGCGGACAGGAGCTTCGCCTCCACCATGGCGCGGGCGCCGGAGATGTCGGGAAGCTTCTCGCCGGCCGCGAGGCGCGACAGGAGGACGACCTCCGCCTCCTGCATGGCGATGGCGCGGGCCGCCACCGCCGGTGCCTCGGCCGGCTTCAGCACCACCACGCCGCTCTCGTCGCAGAGCACGGCGTCGCCGGGCGAAACGGTCTGGCCGCCCACGTTCACCGGCACGTTCAGCGCGCCTTCGAGGCCGAGCAGCTTGGTGGTGATGGGCGAGGGGCCACGGCACCACATGGGCATGTCCACGCGCACGATTTCCGAGAAATCTGTCGCCGGGCCGTCGATGACGCCCGCCTTCACCCCGGCCATCTTCATGGCGTTGGTGATGACCCCGCCCCAACAGGCATGCCGCGCGTCGCCGCAGCGCTCGATCACCACCACGTCGCCGGGGCGCACATAGGCGGTGAGATAGTGCAGCAGGGTGGAATCGGCGTGCGGAATGCGCAGGGTCACCGCGGTGCCGGCCACCCGCTTGCCCGGCAGAACGGCGCGGATGTCGGGATCCACGAAGCCGGAATGCAGCACGTGGCCGATGGTCGCCACCTCGCACTTTTCCAGCTCGGCGACGAGGTCCGGCGCAATCTGCTCCGGCATGGGGTTGACGATGAACATGGGGCAGGCTCCGCTCAGGCGAGGACGTGGTGGCGGGCAACGGGAACGTTGGCGCGCACCTTGCCGGTGTAGGAAAAGTCGAGGCGCGCGGAGGTGAAGCCGATCCCGTCCGAGCACTGGGCCGCGATGTGGCCCCAGGGGTCGATGACCATGGAATGGCCCCAGCACCACTTCCTGCCACCGGCGTGGGAGCCGGTCTGGCCCACCGCGAGGAACCAGGTCTGGGTTTCGATGGCGCGGGCGCGGGCCAGCACCTCCCAATGATCCTTGCCGGTCATCAGGGTGAAGGCGGCGGGCAGCACGATCACGTCGGCGCCCTTGTCGGCCAGCTTGCGGAACAGCTCGGGGAAGCGGATGTCGTAGCAGATGGCGCAGCCGACGGTGGTGTCGCCGATCCTGTACGTCACCACCTCGTCGCCACGGCTGACCGTGTCGGATTCGCGGTAGACAGTGCCGCCGGTGATCTCCACGTCGAACAGGTGGATCTTGCGGTAGCGGGCGATCTCGCTGCCATCCGGGCCGAACACCAGGGTGGTGTTGTAGAAGGCGTTGCCGTCTTTTTCGGCGACGCTCCCGGCATGGATCGCCACCTTTAGGCGCCGCGCGAGGCCGGACATGAGCTGGTAGGCCTCCCCTTCCGGGAAGATCTCGGCGGAGGCCTGAGTCTCCTCGGGCGTGTCGCCGAGGCAGGCGTAATATTCCGGCAGGACCACGAGGTCGGGACGTTCGAGAGCGACCGCTTCCTCGATCAGTGCTTTGGCGGCGCTGAGGTTCGCCGCCTTGTCGCCCTGGCTGTTCATCTGGATGAGCGAAACCTTCACGCCCCTGCCTCCTTGCTGGTGAGGCAAGCAGAGCAGAGGCGCCAAGGCCCGACAAACGCGAAATAATTGTCCGCCGTGACAAGCAATGCTTATGAGAACGGCATAGGCGGGGGCTGCTTATTCCGTGTGCAGCGCAGCATGCCCATCGAGAGGGTCGCCGGCGGCGATCGCGGCGGCCATGTGGGCGATCAGGCCGGGCAGGGGGCTGCCGGGTTCGTCGCGGAAAATGGCGTGCAGGTTCAGGGGCGGAATACGCGCATCCACATCCAGCAGCACGAGTTCTTCCCGCTCCAGCATCTCGGCAACGACCACGTCGGGCAGAACCGCGACGCCCATGCCGTCGCGTACGAGGCGGGTGATGGTGGCCAGCGAGTTCGAGTTGAGGATGCGGACGAGGTGCGGGTCGAGTCCGGAGGATTCGATGAGCTTCTGCACGTTCTGGTGCGGCTGCGATCCGCGCGAGAAGGCGAAGATGGGCTGGGTGGTGATGTCCTCCAGCATCAGGCGGCGGCCGTGCAGCCCGAGGCGTGGGGAGGCGACCCACACGCAGCCATAGCTGCACAGCTCGATGTTGCGGCAGCCCGGCGCCAGCACCGGGCCGGCGATGAGCGCAAGGTCCACTTGGCCCTCGAGCAGCATGCGCGCCACCGTGAGGCTGTTGTCCACGGTGAGGTCCAGGTCCACCTCGGGATAGATGGACTTCACATGCTCCACGAGGCGCGGCAGCCACGCATAGACGATGGTGTCGATAGTCCCGATGGCCACCCGCCCGCGCAGCCGGTGCGGATCGCCCACGCCGAGCCTGAGATCGGCCGCGAGCCGCACGATGGTCTCGGCCTGGGCCAGCGCCCGCTCGCCGGCCGGCGTGAGGCTGACATTGCGCAGGTCCCGGTCGAACAGGCGCACGCCGAGGTCCTTCTCCAGCGTCGCGATGCGGTTGGAGACGGCCGCCTGCGTCGTGCAGAGCCGGTCCGCCGCGCTGGAGAAGCTGCGCAGCCGGGCAACCCAAAGGAAGGTTTCAAGGAACCTTATGTTCATTCGCCCTGAAGGCTCCCGCCGCGACCGAAGGGCGCGATCATGCCCCTTGCGACCAGAACTGCAACCTCCGCCAGGGAGCGAACCTCGGGAGCCGTGGGAAGGCGGCTGTTATGGCTGGCGCAGTCGGCTAGAGCGCGTACGCTCACGGACCAATCAGGGGATTATGGGCTGGAATGGTGCTGCGAGAGAGGATTGAACTCTCGACCTCTCCCTTACCAAGGGAGTGCTCTACCACTGAGCTACCGCAGCGTGCCGGCGGGCCGCACGGAAGCGGGAACCGCGGCGACGGGTGTGCCGTCGTCAGGAGCGCTCCTCTAGTACATGCGGCGCTGCGGTGCAAGGGGCTCGGCATCGATGGCAGTGGATGACGTAGCCGGCCGGCCCGGTTGGGCGTTCGGCGGGCGGCGGTCGCTGAAAAAATGCGCCTGCTTGCGGCTTGAGCGTTTCCTTCCGCACGGCTAGCCTTCGTTGCACGAGGCCTGGATGGGGGAAGTCATGGCAGCGGACAAGGCGCGCAAGGAAACCATCGGCGCCGTCCGGCGCACATTCGCCCCCTGGAAGGATCCAACCCAGACCCCGCTCATCCGCTTCGAGAATGTCGTCAAGCGGTTCGGCGATTTCACCGCGGTCAATAACGTCAGCCTCGATATCTATGAGCGGGAGTTCTTCGCCCTGCTCGGTCCCTCGGGCTGCGGCAAGACCACCCTCATGCGGATGCTCGCCGGCTTCGAGGAGCCAAGCTCCGGCCGTCTGACGCTTGCGGGGGAAGATCTCGCGGGGGTGCCGCCCTACCGGCGGCCGGTGAACATGATGTTCCAGTCCTACGCGCTGTTCCCGCACATGAACGTGGCGGACAACATCGCTTTCGGCCTGAAGCAGGACAAGATGCCGAAGGCCGACATCGACGCCCGCGTCGAGGAGATGCTGACGCTGGTGAAGCTGGAGAAGTTCGCCAAGCGCAAGCCGCACCAGCTCTCCGGCGGCCAGCGCCAGCGCGTCGCGCTGGCCCGGTCGCTTGCCAAGCGCCCCAAGGTGCTGCTGCTGGACGAGCCCCTCGGCGCCCTCGACAAGAAGCTGCGCGAGGAGACCCAGTTCGAGCTGATGGACCTGCAGATGGACCTCGGCATGACCTTCCTGATCGTGACTCACGACCAGGAGGAGGCCATGACGGTGGCCGACCGCATCGCCGTCATGAACCATGGCGTGCTGGTGCAGGTGGACCCTCCGGCGGAGATCTACGAGCAGCCCGCCACGCGCTACATCGCCGACTTCATCGGCGAGGTGAACCTGATCGAATCGACCGTCACCGCCTGCGAAGGCGAGATCACGCGCCTCACCTCGGAGATCACCACGTCTCCCCTCACCGTGGCGCATCCCTGCGAGGTGGCTGCGGGCGGCAATGCCTGCATCGCCATCCGGCCCGAGAAGCTGCGCATCTCCCTCGATCCTCCGCCGGAGGGGAGCGAGAATGTCTTTGCCGGGGAAATCTGGGACATCGGCTATCTGGGCGATCTCAACATCTACCATGTGGAGCTCGCGTGCGGTCAGCGCCTCAAGGTGTCCCAGCCGAACCTGTCGCGCCGCGTGGCGCGGCCCATTTCATGGGACGACAAGGTGTGGGTCACGTTTGATCCCGACGCCGGCGTCCTTCTGACCCGTTAGGAGGCAATCATGGCCATGGCGGGCGAGAAGGGCAGGGGCCGCTGGGTGGTGATCGCGGTTCCCTATCTGTGGCTTCTGGCGCTGTTCCTGGCGCCCTTCCTCATCGTGTTCAAGATCTCGCTGTCGCAGGATGTGGTGGCCCAGCCGCCTTATGCGCCGCAGCTCGATCTCTCCAACGGCCTTGCGGGCATCACCGAGTTCCTGTCCGGCCTCTCCTTCGCCAATTATGGCTATGTGCTGGATTTCTCGAACGAGTTCCTGGAGGCCTACGGCTCCAGCCTCGTCATCGCCTCCATCTCCACACTTCTTTTGCTGCTGGTCGGCTATCCCATCGCCTACGGCATGGCGCGGGCGCCGCGCTCCATCCAGCCGACGCTGCTGATGCTGGTGATCCTGCCCTTCTGGACCTCGTTCCTGATCCGCGTCTACGCCTGGATCGGCATCCTCTCGCCGGAGGGACTGCTCAATCAGGGCCTGATGGCGCTGGGGGTGATCGACACGCCGCTGGAGATCCTGAACACCAATCTCGCGGTCTATATCGGTATCGTCTACTCGTACCTGCCATTCATGGTGCTGCCGCTCTATTCGGCGCTGGAGAAGCTGGATCTCACGCTTCTTGAGGCCGCGGCCGATCTCGGCTGCCCGCCGGTGAAGGCCTTCTGGAAGATCACCTTCCCGCTCTCTATCCCCGGCGTCGCCGCGGGTGCGCTCTTGTGCTTCATCCCGGCGGTGGGCGAGTTCGTGATCCCCGATCTGCTCGGCGGTTCCGACACGCTGATGATCGGCAAGTCGCTGTGGACGGAGTTCACCGTGAACCGCTCCTGGACGGTGTCTTCGGCGGTGGCGGTGCTGCTGCTGCTCGTGCTGGTGATCCCCATCGTGATCTACCAGAACATCCAGCAGCGCGAACTGGAGGCAGGCAAATGAGAAAGGGCCTCACTTGGTTCAACGTCACGTCCATCGTGCTGGGCTTCGCCTTCCTCTATATCCCGATCATTCTTCTGGTGATCTACTCCTTCAACGCCTCGCGGCTCGTCACCGTGTGGGCGGGGTTCTCCACCCAGTGGTATTGGTCGCTGCTGGAGAACGAGCAGCTCATCGATGCCGCCTGGGTGACGCTGCGCATCGCCTTCTTCTCCTCGCTGGTGGCCACCGTGCTGGGCACCATGGCGGCGCTCGCCCTCACCCGGTACGGGCGGTTCGGCGGGCGCACGCTGTTCTCGGGCATGATCTATGCGCCCCTCGTCATGCCCGAGGTCATCACCGGCCTGTCGCTGCTGCTGCTGTTCGTGGCGGTGAACTTCGACCGCGGCTTCTGGACGGTGCTGCTCGCCCACATCACCTTCACCATGTGCTTCGTGGCGGTGGTGGTGCAGTCGCGCCTCGTCACCTTCGATCGCACGCTGGAGGAGGCGGCGCTGGATCTCGGCTGCCCGCCCTTCCAGACCTTCTTCAAGATCACCCTGCCGCTCATCCTGCCGGCGGTGGTGTCCGGCTTCATGCTGGCCTTCACCCTGTCGCTGGATGATCTCGTGATCGCGAGCTTCACCACCGGCCCGGGCGCCACCACGCTGCCCATGCGCATCTATTCGCAGGTGCGCCTCGGCGTGACGCCGGAGATCAATGCGGTCTGCACCATCCTCATCGCCATTGTGACGGTGGTGGTCATTGTCGCCTCCATCGTCACCAAGCGTGCGGAGAACCAGCGGCAGGCGGAGGAGAGGGCGGCCCTGCAATAGGCGCCGTGGAACGGGCGCGTCGCGCGCCCTAGATCGCGGCGAACCGCACGATGACGCTGCCGTGGATGACGCTGCCATCGGCGACGGCTTCCGCTGGCCATGCTCCGGAGGGCCGGCTCCCCGCGGGAGATGCGGCGGCGGCAAAGGCGCTGAAGGCAGTCACGATCTGGATCATGAGCAGCAAGGCGCCGGCCAGCATCGCCCCGCCCATCAGCAGCGCGAGCCCACGGTTGCGGTCGGCGGATACGGAGGCGGCGGTGGCCATGCAACATGCTCCCGGTGTTCGAGTGACCGGGAGCGTGGCAGCAAATCGTTAACCATAACCTTAAGTTTCGGCATCCCGGGTCCGCGCCCGGAAGGCCGCCTCAGCGGCCCTCGCGCACCCAGGCGGCGGTGATGACGCCGAGCAGCAGGAGCAGGCCGGAGAGGCCCGCGAACATCGGGAACAGGCCGATGCCGCGCACCACCGAGACGTCTCGCGTCTTCAGGCCCATCCAGTCCTCGCCGGCCAGCCGGTCGGAGGCGGAAACCTGAACGAGGCGCGGCACCTGCCCGTTGAGGTCGGCGAGCCGCCACACGCCGCCGCCCGTGGCTGCAGCGATGGGGGCGAGCACCTCGCGGGTGCTGGTCACCTCGGCGAATTCCTTGGGGTTCAGAGGGCCGATATTGGCGAGGGCGTTCAGCGTGCCATTCTGCGCCCGCCACAGGCCCAACTCGTCCGCCGGCGTCTTGGCCTGCCACAGGCCGGGCTCGACCTGCGCGAGGGTGAGGGTGCGCAGCGCGCCGGAGGGCGTGGTGACGGTGGCGGGCGGCACCTGATCCGCCATGGTCTGGCGCTCCACCACCAGATCGCGGCCGGACACGGTGAGCTTGAGGCGCTCCTCCTCCAGGTCCGGCTCCTTCATCAGCCAGTGGGAGAGGCGGCGCAGCAAATCGATGTGCGGACCGCCGCCCTCATAGCCGCGCGCCCACAGCCAGATGTGGTCCGAAAGGAGGAGGGCGACGCGGCCCTCGCCCACCCGGTCCACCAGAAGCACCGGCTTGTCGCCGGGCGCGGACATGAGGCTGGTGCCGGAGCGCGCCTGCGCATCGATGACGCGGAAGAAGCGGCTCCAGTGGGGTGGGTCGCTCTCCGATCCTGGCAGGTTGCGAGTGACGGGATGGCGCTTGCCGGGGTCCGTGAGCTTGGCGTGATACGGAGCGTCGGTGGCCTCGCCGCGCGGTATTCCGGGAAGGATCTCCTCCAGCGGCGTGTTGTAGAGCGAGCCGGTGTCGAGGAAGTCCGTTCCCGCCGCCACCAGCACGGCGCCGCCGGCCCGAACATAGCGCACGATATTGTCGAAATAGATCTGCGGCAGCACGCCCTGCTGGGCGTAGCGGTCGAAGATGATGAGGTCAAAATCCTTGATCTTGGTCTGGAACAGCTCGCGGGTCGGGAAGGCGATCAGCGAGAGTTCATTGATGGGCGTGCCGTCCTGCTTCTCCGGCGGGCGCAGGATGGTGAAGTGGACGAGGTCCACATTGGCGTCGCTCTTCAAGAGGTTGCGCCAGGTGCGCTCGCCCACGTTCGGCTCGCCGGAGACGAGGAGCACGCGCAGCTTGTCGCGCACGCCGTCGATGGCCACGGCGGTGCGGTTGTTCACCTGCGTCAGCTCACCCTCGAGCGGGGGCACCTCGAACTCGACGATGTTGGGGCCGGCGTGGGTGATGTCCACATCGATGCTGGCGCTGCGGCCGGTGGTGACGGTGGGCCGGCCGATCACCTCGCCGTCGCGGCGGATGGTGACGGGCACGCGGGCGCCGGCGGGGGCGCCTTCGTCCGTCACCTTGAAGGTCACGGTCTGCTTCTGGCCGACGATGCCGAAGCGCGGCGTCTTCTCCAGCGCCACGCGGCGGTCGCGCTCGCCGACGCGGCCGGTGATGAGGGCGTGGACGGGGGCGGAAAAGCCAAGCGCGCCGGCATTTTCCGGCGTGTCGTGGACCCGCCCGTCGGTGATCATGATGGCGCCGGCCACCCGCTCCGGCGGCACATCGGCGAGGCCGGCCGAGAGGGCGGAGAACAGGCGCGTGCCGTCCACCGAGCCGTCGCCTGCATCGGCCTCGATGGTGCGCACCTCGACGCCGGAAAGCTTGCCGAGCCGCTCGGCGAGCTGGGCGCGGGCGGCCTCGGTCTGCTGGGTGCGCTCGCCGAAGGATTGCGACTGGCTCTTGTCCACCACCAGCGCCACCACGGAGGACAGTGGCTCGCGCTCCTCGCGGGTGAAGGAGGGGTTGGCAAGCGCGAGCAGGCCCACGGCCAGCGCCAGCGCGCGGAACACCGAGCCGCGGGTGCGGGAATAGACCAGCAGCCCGGCCAGCAACGCGGCCGCGACCGCGACCGCGATCAGCGCCGGCAGCGGCAGGAAGGGGGAAAAGGTGAGGCCGTAGCTCATAAGGTCCGTGTCTTCCTCACTGCCCCAGCCGCTCCAGAAGCGCCGGCACGTGCACCTGGTCCGCCTTGTAGTTGCCGGTCAGCACGTACATCACCATGTTGGCGCCGGCCCGGAAGGCGATCTCCCGCTGGCGCGGTTCACCGGGGGTGAGCGGCAGCATCGGCTCGCCCGAGCGCGAGACGGCCCAGGCGCCGGCCAGATCGTTGGAGGTGATGATGACGGGGGACACGCCGTCGCCGGCGCGGGCGGGGCGGTCGGCATCGTCGCGGGCGGCGGGGAGCGCCTCCACCCAGGTGGTGCCGCCGGTGAAGCGGCCGGGGAAATCCTTTAGGAGATAGAAGGCCTTGGTGAGCACGTGGTCGCGTGGCACCGGTTCCAGCTCGGGGATGTCGAGACGGGAGAGGATCTCCTTCAGCCGCGCCTGCGCCGGGGTGAGCGGCGCGCCGGGGCCGCCGGGGGATTCGATGGCGTCGCGCGTGTCGAAGATCACCGTGCCACCCTGCTTCATATAGGCGTCGATGCGCGCCAGAACCGGCTGCGCGGGCACCGGTGTGTTGGCGAGGATGGGCCAGTAGAGCACGGGGAAGAAGGCGAGTTCGTCCTTCCCGATATCGACCCCCATGGCCTCGCCGGCCTGCAGCGCGGTGCGCTGGGCGAGGAAGGTGGCGAGGCCGTCGAGGCCGGCGCGGGAAATGTCGTCCACCTCGCTGTCGCCCGTCACCACATAGGCGAAGCGGGTCTGCGTGGTGGCCTTCAGGGCGAAGCTGTCGTCCGCCTGCGCCGGGGCGGGCAGGAAAGCGCCGGCAGTGGCGCCCAGCATCACGGCGGCGAGCAGGACGGCGGCGGCTCCTGGGCGCGGCCGCGTCCCGCCCATGCGGGAGAGACCGCCGGCGAGGAACAGCACGGCCAGCGCATCCAGCAGCAGCAGCAGCATGGCGCCGATGAGGATCGGCCCGCGCATGTCGCGCGGCGCACTCTCCTGCAATGGCTCCGTGCGGCCGCCCAGCGCCGCGAGGTCGAGCGCCTTGGGCCGGTCGGCGGGGAGCAGGGTGTTCACCGCCACGAGGCCGTCCGGCGGGCCGTAGAAGCCGGGCGGATGGTCGGCGGTGGAGCGGCCGCGATAATCGGCGGGCAAAGCGCGTGCGGTGGGGCCGGCGGGACGGAAGGCGCCGAAGCCGTCGAGCACGCGGGCGGGCGGCAGCGCCGCCACATCCGGCCGTCCGGCGGGCTGGACCGCGGTGCCGGCGGGCGCCGTCTCGGGCGGGGGCGGGGCGTCGGAGAGGGCAACCACGTGGCGCAGCATCTCAACAAATGTGCCGGAAAGGGGAAGGTTCGACCAGGACGTGTCGCCGGTGACGTGGAACAGCACCAGCGCGCCCTTGCCCCGGCGGGTGCCGGTGACGAGGGGCGTGCCGTCCGCCAGCGTCGCCCAGGTGCGGTCGCCCAGTGTGCCGTCCGGCTCGGCGAGCACCTGCCGGTTCACTGTCACGTCGTCGGCGGGCTTGATGTCGCGGAAGGGGCCTTCCGGCGTCAGGGAGCCGAGCTTCTGCGGCGTCTCCCATGAAAGGGAGCCGCCGAGCACACGGCCGCCGCGGCGCAGGCGTACCGGCAGGAGATCGTCCTGCGCGTTGGCGAGGCGCGGCCCGGCGAAGCGGATGAGCACGCCGCCGTCTTCCACGAACTTGGCGAGGCGGTTGCGGGTGGCGGGCGGGATGGTGCCCACGTCGGTCAGCGCCAGCACGGGCAGGCGCTGGTCGAGGAAGCGGTTGATGTTCTCGGTGGCCGATCCCGTCTCCGCCACGCGTAGGTCGGCGAATGGGCCGAGGGCGCGGGAGAGGTAATAGGTGGGCGCAAGGAGCGGCTGCCCGGTGTCGGTGGAGGTGCCGGAGACGACGCCCACCGACCGCCGCCGCCAGCGCTTGTCGAGAAGCTGCACGGCACCGGCCGAGTGCTCGCCGGCAATCTCCAGCCGCGCCACTTCGTTGCGCAGTTCCACCGGCAGGTCGAAGCGGGCGTCCACCTCGCTCGTTCCCTCCGGCAGGGTGAACGGGGCTTCGGCGAGCACAAGGCCACGCATGTCGCGGGCCGTCACCCGCCCGGCGCGCGGGGCGCCGGCGGTGGGGCGCAGCACCTTCACCGTGAGCGCCTCAGCGGCATTCTCCGCGCCGGCCAAGGCTAGCGGCTCGGCAACACCGCCGCCCACCACCAGCAGACGCGCCCCGGCGCCGAGGTCGGCGAAGGCGCGGGCGGTGTCGGGATCGGCGCCGAGATCCACGCCATCGGAAATATAGACCACGCCGGCAGCGGGCTCGGTGACGAGGAGGCGCCCGGCCAGCGCCAGCGCCTCCTTGCGGGCCGGCGCATAGGGCACCGGCTCCAGCGAGCGCAGGCGATCGCGGGCGGCGGCGGGGGTGGAGAGGGGCGCCTCACGCGGCACGTCGCCGGTGGGGATGAGCGCGACGCCGCGTCCGTTGGTCTCGGCTTCGTCGATGAGGGCCGCGGCGGCGCTGCGGCGCGCCTCCCAGCTCGCGGCGGCGGGCCAGCCCTGATCGATGACGAGGAGAAGCGGCCCCGAGCCGGTCGGCGCCGCCGCAGGCGGGTTCCAGATGGGGCCGGCGGCTGCGAGGATCACGAGAGCCGCCAGCAGCATCCGCAAGGCGGTGAGCCACCACGGCGTGCGCGCCGCGCTCTCCTCCTTGGGGGTGATGCCAAACAGCAGGCGCAGCGGGGGAAAGCTGACCTCGCGCGGCTTCGGCGGCACCACGCGCAGCAGGAACCACAGCAGCGGCAACGCCAGGAAGGCGGTCAGCAGCAGCGGCGCGGAAAAGGCGAGGGGAAGACCGAACATCAGGCCGGCCCTCCGGAAACGTACGCATGTCCGCCGCCCTTGGGCATGGCGGAAGGGCCACCGCCCACGCTCATGCGCTGGTGCAAAGCGAGCAGCATTTCGCTGGCCGGCCGGTCGGTGCGGTGGATGGCGAAGCTCCAGCCCAGGCGTTCAGCGGCGGCTCTGATGCGGGTGCGGTGCTCCACCAGCTTCAGGTCATAGTCGGCCCGCCAGCTCTCCGCCCGACCCACGGTGAGGCGCGCGCCCCCCTCCGGCTCGCGGAACTCGATGCGTCCGGAGAAGGGGAAGGTCTCTTCCGTGGGGTCCACGATCTGCACCAGATGGCCGTGGGCGCCCGAGGCGGCCAGCATGTGAAGGCGCTCCGAAATCTCCTCTGCGGGGCTCCAGAAATCGCTCAGCAGCACGATCTCGGAGAGCGGCGAAGGGCCGAATTCGGGCGGCAGGCTCGTCGGAAGGCGGGGCGCCAGCACCACGGCCTCGGCCATGCGCTCGACGATGCGGCGATTGGCGGAGGGGCGCATCAATTCGGGAATGCCCACGCGCTCGCCGCCCTTCACCAGAAGCTCGGCGAGAGCGAAGGCAACCACCAGCGCCCGCTCGCGCTTCGGTGCCTGTCCGCGGGAGGCGTAATCCATGGAGGCGGAGAGGTCGGGCCAGATCCACACCGTGTGGCTCGCCTCCCACTCGCGTTCGCGGACATAAAGATGATCGTCGCGGGCGGAGCGGCGCCAGTCCACGCGGTTGGCCGGCTCGCCGTCCACGAAACGGCGATACTGCCAGAAATTCTCTCCCGTGCCCGCGCGGCGCCGCCCGTGCAGGCCGTGCTGCACGCTCATGGCGATGCGGCGCGCCTCCAGCACGAGGCGCGGCATGGCCGCCGCGAGGTCTGCGGCGGCGAGGGCGGACGTCTCTACGGCGTGACGCTGCGCGTCCTCGGGCGAGCCTTTTTGCGGGGCGTTGGCCATGGGAGCGGCCATGGGCGCGGGCCGGTCCGCGCTCACCCGAGCCGCTCGGTGAGGCGGCGGATGATGTCGGTGACGCTCTGGCGTTCGGCCCGGGCGGCGAAGGTCAGCGCCATGCGGTGCTTCAGCACCGGCTCGGCGAGGGCCACCACGTCGTCGAGGGAAGGCGCATAGCGCCCGTCGAGCAAAGCGCGGGCGCGAACCGCCAGCATCAGCGCCTGGCTGGCGCGCGGGCCGGGGCCCCAGGCGATGTAAGCCTGCTCCGGCCCTTCGGCGCCGGGACGGGCCGAACGGACGAGGGTGAGGATGGCTTCCACCACCGATTCGCCCACGGGAAGGCGGCGGACGAGGCGCTGGGCGGCGATGAGATCGTCCACCGTCATGGCGGCGCGGGGCTTCTGCTCCTCCGCCGAGGTGGTCTCGAACAGGATGCGCCGCTCGGCGTCGCGATCCGGATAATCGACGTCGATCTCCATGAGGAAGCGGTCGAGCTGCGCCTCGGGGAGGGGATACGTGCCTTCCTGCTCCAGCGGGTTCTGGGTGGCGAGCACGTGGAAGGGCTTGGGCAGGTCATGCCGCTCGCCGGCGACGGTGACGTGATATTCCTGCATGGCCTGCAGCAGGGCCGACTGGGTGCGCGGCGAGGCGCGGTTGATCTCGTCCGCCATCAGGAGCTGGGCGAAGATCGGCCCCTTGATGAAGCGGAAGGCGCGGCGGCCGCCGGCCGATTCCTCCAGCACTTCGGCGCCGAGGATATCGGAGGGCATGAGGTCCGGCGTGAACTGCACGCGGCGGGCGTCGAGCCCGAGCACGGTGCCCATGGTGTCAACGAGCTTGGTCTTGGCAAGGCCGGGCACGCCCACCAGCAGGGCATGGCCGCCGGCGAGGATGGTGATGAGCGCGCGCTCCACCACCGTCTCCTGGCCGAAGATGACGTTGGAGATGGCCGCGCGGGCGGCCTTCACATGGGCGGCGGCGGCTTCCGCGTTGCGGATGATCATCTGGTCGAGGTCGAAGGTCTCGCCGGCAGCCGACATATGCTCATCTCCTACACGCCAAATACGAACCGCACGCCCAAATTGCCTGCATGCCGAACACGCACCGCAAGCTTGCTGCCAAAAGCGGCAACAAAACGCCTCCGGCCTTCATCCGCCGGACCGTTTCGCCCTTTGCCTGTTTAACGGGCAACGGGCGGGCCGGTCCATGCGCCGGCCTGGGACGGATGCCGCACCGCGGAGCCGCCATGCTGTCTCCTCGCGAAAAGGCCCGTCTCGCGAAGTCTTGCAAACGTCGCGCCACCCGGACAGAGAGCTTACGATATGATGCGCGCCCGTCGAGCCCCCGCGGAGACGACGCGGGTGCGTCGCACTCACGTCATCGCGAGCCAGCCGCCTTTCGCAGCGTGACCCGGCCAAGGAGACCAGATGCCTGCCCCCGCGCCAGACACGCCAGCGATCCCGCCCCCCACTTCCGATGCGCCGTCGGCGTCGGGCCGGCTGGAGGCGCTGATGGCGGCCGCGCGCGCCGGCGGCGGCAAGGGGCCGGCGCCGGTGGAGCTGTGGAACCCGCCCGATTGCGGCGACATGGACATGGTGATCCGTGCCGACGGCAGCTGGACCTACATGGGCACCCCCATCACCCGCCCGGCTCTGGTGAAGCTGTTCGCCTCCGTACTGGCGCGCGAGGGCGAGCGCTTCGTCCTGAAGACGCCGGTGGAGAAGGTGGGCATCAGGGTGGAGGATGCCCCGTTCCTCGCGGTGGATCTGGCCGTGGAACCGGCGGCTGAGCCGGATGCGGCCGTGGGCCGCACCGCGAATCGCACGCTCGTCTTCCGCACCAATCTGGATGACGTAGTGCGCTGCGGCCCGGGCCACGAACTCCGCTTCGCTCCTGGCTCCGGGGAGGGCGAGGTGGTGCCTTACCTGCATGTCCGGCGGGGGCTTGAGGCGCGGTTGTCACGCGCCGTCCATCTGGACCTCATGGATCTCGGGGAGGTGCGGGAGGAGGGTGGCGTCCCCATGTTTGGCGTGGCGTCAGGCGGCCTCTTCTTCCCCATCCTGCCGGCGGCCGAACTGGGACTGGACTGATGCGGGCGTCCGATGATGCGTTCTCCGAGGCCAACAGCGCAGGCGGCAGCCTCGACGATTTCATGCGGCGCGCGACGGAGCGTCTGTCGCGGGAGCCGCCTCCCTTTTATTCGGAAAGCGCCTTTCTCACCCTGAACGGCGACCACGCCTTGCAGCCGGAGAAGGTCAGCCTCATTCCGCAGGACCGTCCGCGACACGCGGCGGTGCTCGTGCCGGTGATCGCGCGGCCGGAGCCGACCATCCTTCTCACCCTGAGATCGTCCCACCTCTCGCAGCATGCGGGACAGGTGGCCTTTCCCGGCGGGCGCATCGATCCCGGAGACAAGGACGAGGTCGACGCTGCCTTGCGCGAGGCGCGCGAGGAGGTGGGGCTCGATTCGGCGCTGGTGCGTCCGCTCGGCTTTCTCGACGGCTATCTTTCCGGCACCGGCTTCTGGATCGTCCCGGTGGTGGGGCTGGTCGATCCCGCCTACACGCTCACGCTCAATCCCGCCGAGGTGGACGAGGCGTTCGAGGTTCCGCTCGGCTTCCTCATGAGCCCGCGCAACCACGAGCGCCAGTCTCGGGAGTGGAAGGGCACGCTGCGGCATTTCTACGTCATGCCGTTCGAGGGCCATAACATCTGGGGCGCCACGGCCGGAATGTTGCGCAACCTTTACGAGAAGGTTTACGCCTGATGGCGCGCAGCCTGCTCATCGAACTGGCGCTGTTCCTCACGCCGTTCCTGCTCTACGGCGCCCTGCTGATCGCAACCAAGGGATCGGCTGTGCCGGCCAATTGGTCGCCACGTGCTCTCGCGATCACCGCCGCGGCGGCGGTGGCCTTGGTGGCGCTGGGGCTGTTCTTTTTCGAGCACGGCCGTGTGGCCCCGCCCGGCGCCCATTACGTCCCCGCGCAGACCAAGGACGGCGTGTTCGTGCCGGGACATTTCGAATGACCGCCAGCGTTGCCGGGGCCCCCTTCTGGGCGACGCCGGGCCTCGCGCCGCTCCTTGCCGTGCTGAACGGCCAGGGGGAGGAGGCGCGGGTGGTTGGCGGGGCGGTGCGCAACGCTCTCCTCGGCCTGCCCGTGATCGACGTGGATATCGCCACCACCGCCTTGCCGCAGGAGGTCGTCGCCCGTGCAGCCCGCGCTGGCCTCAAGGCGGTGCCGACCGGCATCGAGCATGGGACGGTTACGGTGGTGTCCGGCCATCACGGCTACGAGGTCACCACCCTGCGGGAAGATGTGGAGACCGATGGCCGCCGCGCCGTGGTCCGCTTCGGCCGGAGCTGGCAACACGATGCGGAGCGGCGGGACTTCACCCTGAACGCGCTCTATGCGGCACCCGACGGCGCGGTGCTGGACCTCGTGGGCGGCCTTGCGGACCTTGAGGCACGGAAAATCCGCTTCATCGGCTCACCCGAGGCGCGCATTCGCGAAGACTATCTGCGCATCCTGCGCCTGTTCCGCTTCCACGCGGCCTATGGGGCGGGCGCAGTGGACCAGGCGGCCTTTTCCGGTGCGGTTCGCCTGCGGCAGGGCCTGCTGGCCCTCTCTCACGAACGGGTGCGCGCCGAATTGCTCAAACTGCTCCTCGCCCCCGGGGCGGCGGCGACACTTGCCGTCATGAGCGATGCGGGTCTGATCCAGCCGCTGATCGGCGGCATCGCCGATGCCAACGCGTTCGCACGGCTGGTGGAGATCGAGGCGCTGTGGCGCGCAGAGGGCTGGAAGGTGCCGCCGGCCGCCATAAGACGGCTCGCCGTCCTTGCCCTGCGCGTGCCGGACGATGCCGAGCGGCTGCGCGAAAAGCTGCGCCTGTCCAATGCCGAGGCGCGGCACCTCGCCCTCATGGCCGGCCCTGTGCCGGACATTGCCGACGATGCGGCGGCGCAGGCCTTCATCTACCGCACTGGGGTAGATGCCGCGCGCGACCGCGCCCTTCTGGCGGCGGCTCACGGACGGCCGGGCATGGAACGGATCGGCCGGCTCACCGCTCAGTGGGCGGTGCCGCGCCCGCCATTCGGCTCAGCGGACCTGATGGCGCTGGGCCTCAAGCCGGGACGGGCGCTCGGAGCCGCCCTGCGACAGGCGGAGGCGGACTGGATCGACGCCGGCTTTCCCGAGGAGCCCGGCTCCATCGCCGCCCTGCTGCGGGCGGCGATCGCCGCGGATGATGGGTCGTTGTAGACCCTAGTCCTCGTCGTCTTCTTCCTCGTCCTCTTCCTCGAAATCGGCGATCTCGAGCTTCTCCACCGCGACGGCGGGCAGGGTTTCCCTGCGGAACTCGCTCACGTCCTCGGCGAACCACACCACCGAAATCTCCGTCTCGGAGGCGGTGACGACGGTGAGGGCGGGGCTGCCGGACTTGAGCTGAACGATGTCTCCGGGGGCGAACGCCATGGCTGTGTCTCCGGGCCGACCGCGAATGGGCCGACGCAGCAGCAGCCTTAGTGCCCCTTTATGACGGGCCGATCACGGCCACTTCACCACCGGGGGCATGGAGGAGAGGATCGAATCCACATTGCCACCCGTCTTGAGGCCGAAGATCGTGCCGCGGTCATAGAGCAGGTTGAATTCCACGTAGCGCCCGCGGCGGATGAGCTGTTCCTCCCGGTCCTCCGGCGTCCACGGCGTCGCCATGTTGGCGCGCACGAGGCGGGGATAGACATCGAGGAAGGCGAGGCCCACGTCGCGGGTGAAGGCGAGATCGTCCTCCCAGCGGCCGGTGCCGGCGGCGGCGGAATCGAGATAATCGTAGAAGATGCCGCCGATGCCGCGCATCTCGTTGCGGTGCTTGAGGAAGAAATAGTCGTCGCACCACGCCTTGTAGCGGGCGTAGTCCGCCACCTTGTGGGCGGTGCAGGCGGCTTCCAGGGCCTTGTGGAAGGCGATGGTGTCTGAATCCTCCTGCGTGCGCCGCCGGGCGAGCACGGGGGTGAGGTCCGCCCCGCCGCCGAACCACGCCTTGGTGGTGACGACGAAGCGCGTGTTCATGTGCACGGCCGGCACATGCGGGTTCGCCATGTGGGCGATGAGAGAGATGCCGGAGGCCCAGAAGCGGGGATCCTCCGCCGCGCCGGGGATCTGGGCGCGGAACTCGGGGGCGAACTCGCCGAACACGGTGGAGGTATGCACGCCCACCTTCTCGAACAGCCGCCCGCGCATGAGGGCCATGGTGCCGCCGCCGCCGGGCGCGCCGGTATGGTCGGTGCGCGACCAGGGCGTGCGGACGAAGCGGGCGGGGGAGGGGCCGTAAAGCGCGGGATCGGCTGCTTCCTCCAAAGCCTCGAAGGCGGCGATGATGCGACCCTGCAATTCCTCGAACCAGGCGCGGGCCTCGGCGCGGCGGGCATCGAGCAGCGCATTGCCGGGCTCGGCGGGGGCGGCAGGCTCGGTGGCGGCAGGCTTGGGATTTTCCATGGGCGTTCCGCCTTCGGTGTTCTTCTGGCTGGCGGCGCTTCTATCGCCTCCCTGCGGCGGAAGAAAGCTCAGGCCGGCAGGCCGCCGGTCTGCCGCAGCGCCTCGGCGAGGACGATGCCGGCACTGACCGCGACATTGAGCGAGCGCATACCCGGCCGCATGGGAATGCGCACCCGCGCATCCGCCGCGTCATGCACCTCCGGCGGCACGCCGGCGGATTCGCGGCCGAACAGGATCACGTCTTGGGGCTCGAAGGAGAAGCCGAACAGCGGCTCGGCGCCGGCGGTGGTGAGTAGGACGAGGCGCCGGCCCTCGGCGCGTCGCTCCGCATCGAAGGCGGCAAAGGAGGCGTGCCGCCGCCAGACCACCTGGTCGATGTAGTCCATCCCCGCGCGGCGGAAACCGGCATCTCCCACCGGGAAGCCTGCCGGCTCGATGATGTGCACTTCCGCCCCGAGGCAGGCACCGGTGCGCAGGATGGCACCGGCATTCTGCGCGATGTCCGGGCAATAGAGGGCGATGCGCAGGGTCAAGAGAGGGCTCCGGCGGGGACGCCGCCGGAGCGGGTCGTCAGGTCAGTTGCTGCAGGTCATCTTGTTCCAGGTCGAGCTGAGCGGGAACAAGGTGAGCGTCAGCTTGGTCGGCGCGGGGACCGAATTGTAGCTGCTCTGCTCGCACACGTCGTCATACGGGAACGTGTAGGCCTTGCCGTTCAGGGACGCCGAGTGGATGTACTGGGAGTAGAGGTTCTGCGGCAGGCCCTGGTACGGCTTCACCGAGCAGTTCGAGATGCTGTTGGTGCTGTTGATGAAGGTCGAGCGGAGGAACGCGGCCTGCATCCACCTCTGCAGGCTGGCGACGGGTCCCGAATCGCCGCTGGCGAACGTGGGGCCATTCTGCCAGAGATCCTTGGACGACGGCTTGTTGAAGACCGTGGCGGCGCCGCCCGTCGTCGGCTTCAGCGTGATCTGGGTGCTAGAGGTCGTTCCGGTATAGGGGGTCGTGACGCTCCCGACCTGGTTGTTCAGGGTGAAGCTCTTGCCCGCCTTGGAATAGGTGCTCAGAACCAGAGCGATGTAGCTGTCCCAGTAATTGGTCGGAAATTTATAGCCAGCCTCCATCCCGTGGTTGGGGCTGAGCACCTGGGTCGGACGCCCCTTTTTGTCGGTGATAAGCAGAGTGCTCCACGGAGGCGTTGCGACGAGGGCCTTGACGACGGTCTGGGCCGAGTTGGAGTCGGTAAAGCCTGCCGTCACCGTCTTGGAGGCGTTCTGCAGCACCATCTTCATGGGGATGCCGAGTGAATCCACCTGCGTCGTGTTGACGTTGAAGTTGTTGTCCGGCCCCCACGTATATTCGGCGAAGTCGATCACCGAGGTGTGGTTCTTGCTCGACGTGTTCCAGGGCGCCGGCGAATTGGGCGCAAGAGGCCCGCTGCCGTTGCCCGTCGGAGTAACTGTGAGATAGGAGGGCTGGCAGAAGGAAATATAGATCCGCCCGGAATTCAGGCGCGGAACATTGAAAGTATACGTGCTGGTCGAATCGGTATTGAAGCCGTAGTCGGACGGCGTGTTATTCGATGTGTTCAGCGGTTTTGTTTGTCCTGCCGCATCGCTCACCAGATAAGATGTGGGATTGGCCGGGTCCTGGCCATAGACGGTGACATACATCTTGCCGGTAATGCCGGTGTTGTTGACGATCGTCACTGGAACCGTCTGGGCATGGGCGGCTCCTGCCGCGCCGATGCTGGCCACTGCCGCGAGGCAGGCCAAAGTGCGTCTTGCCATTCGTTTCTCCCCGTTCTGATTGGGCGCGCGGCACACCCGCCCTCGCGGTCCGGGACGGGTGGGGCCGACACCGGCAGGACGGGGCAGACTGCGCCAAAGGAAAGCACGGCCACGCTACCGCTCGACTGGCGGTAGTGCAATGCTTGATCTTAACCATAGGTCGGAGGCGCGGGTCTCGGAGATCCTTGGCGGCTGCCGTTTGGCGGTATCCGTGGGGCACCCCGTCCCGACCTTTCGCAGCGACATGGAGTTGTCGCAGTGCAGGACCGCGTGCCGCATCGCCATGATCTGGACAAGATGGGGCTAGGGTGCAATTAGAGGCGCTTGAAATTGGCGGCTCGCATGTCCATGCGGCTGCCCTGTTGCGTGCGGCCTGTTGCCGGCGGTTTCAGAGGCCGGCGGCTGCGGGACGTGCATCGGGACGACAACATTATCGGGGACTGCGCCGTGGCACATACGGAGACGTCGGACACGACGACGCGTCGGGACTTCCTCTACATCGCAACCGGCGCCGTGGGCGCCGTCGGTGCCGCCGCAATGGCGTGGCCCTTCATCTCCCAGCTTCAGCCCGACGCGTCCGTGCTCGCGCTCTCCACCACCGAGGTGGACCTCTCCCCCATCGCCGAGGGGCAGATCGTCACGGTGCAGTGGCGCGGCAAGCCCATCTTCATCTCCCACCGGACCCCGGCGGAGATCAAGTCGGCGGTGGACACGCCCCTCTCCGACCTCAAGGACCCGCAGCCCGACTCGGCGCGCGTGAAGACGGGCAAGGAGCAGTGGCTGGTGGTGATCGGCATCTGCACCCATCTCGGCTGCGTGCCGCTCGGCCATCAGGGCCAGTACAACGGCTGGTTCTGCCCCTGCCACGGCTCGGTGTACGACACCTCCGGCCGCATCCGGCAGGGACCGGCACCGCTCAATCTCGAATTGCCGCCCTACGCCTTCACCACCGACACCAAGATCGTGATCGGCTGACGCGCGCATCGTCGCCGCTTTCAAAAAGGTTGGACTCATGGAAGGACATTCCACCTACCAGCCCAAGGGGAAGGTCGCGCAGTGGTTCGAGAGCCGCTTGCCGATCGTCGGGCTGATCCATTCCTCGGCCATCGCCTATCCGGTGCCGAAGAATCTCAACTACATGTGGACCTTCGGCGCGATCCTGAGCTTCATGCTCGTCTGCCAGATCGTCTCCGGCGTCGTGCTGGCCATGCACTATGTGGCCTATGCCCCGGTGTCGTTCGCCCGCGTCGAGCACATCATGCGCGACGTGAACTACGGCTGGCTAATCCGCTACATCCACGCCAACGGCGCCTCGATGTTCTTCATCGCGGTCTACATCCACATCTTTCGCGGCATGTACTACGGGTCCTACAAGGCCCCGCGCGAGGTGCTGTGGATCCTCGGCGTCATCATCTACCTCCTCATGATGGCCACCGCCTTCATGGGCTACGTGCTCCCCTGGGGCCAGATGTCGTTCTGGGGCGCCACGGTCATCACCAACCTCTTCTCGGCCATTCCCTGGGTCGGCACCACCATCGTGGAGTGGCTTTGGGGCGGTTACTCGGTCGGTGATCCCACGCTCAACCGCTTCTTCTCGCTGCACTATTTGCTGCCCTTCATGATCGCCGGCGTGGTCGGCCTCCACATCTGGGCGCTCCACCATGTGGGCCAGAACAATCCGGACGGCGTGGACATCAAGAACGTGGCGAAGGACTCGGTGCCCTTCACCCCCTACGCGACGATCAAGGACATCTTCGCGATGGTGGTGTTCCTGATCTTCTTCTCCTGGTTCATCTTCTATATCCCGAACTATCTCGGCCACTCGGACAACTACATCCCGGCCAACCCGCTCTCCACGCCGGCGCATATCGTGCCTGAATGGTACTTCCTGCCGTTCTACGCGATCCTGCGCTCCATCCCGGACAAGCTCGGCGGCGTGCTCGCCATGTTCGCGGCGATCGCGGTGCTGGCCTTCCTGCCCTGGCTCGACACCTCCAAGGTGCGCTCGGCCAAGTACCGTCCGCTGTTTCGCCAGTTCTTCTGGGTGTTCGCGGTGGTTGCCGTCCTCCTCGGCTACATGGGCTCCCAGCCCGCCGAGGGCGGCGCGCTCATCATCTCGCGTATCCTGACGGCCTACTACTTCATCCACTTCCTCGTCATCCTGCCGCTGCTCGGCCTGTTCGAGCGCCCCAAGCCCGTGCCGGCCTCCATCGCGGATGCCGTGCTCGCCAAGGCGAAGGGCGGAGCGGTGGTGGTCGCCGGGGCGGCCGGTCCCGAGACCAAGTGATCGGCGCGGAGAGAACAGCAATGACCATTCGTAGCTCTCTCTTCGGTGCCGTCGCGGCGGCACTGCTCCTGACAGCGGGCGCCTCCGGCGCCCGCGCCCAGGATGCCCACGCCCAGCCGCGTCCGCATCGCATGTCGTGGTCCTTCGCGGGTCCCTTCGGCATGTACGATCCGGCGCAGCTGCAGCGCGGCTTCAAGGTGTTCAAGGAAGTCTGCGCCGCCTGCCACTCGGCCAATTACCTGTACTTCCGCAACCTCGCCCAGGAGGGTGGCCCGCACTTCACCGAGGCGCAGGCCAAGCAGGTGGCGAGCGAGTACCAGATCACCGACGGTCCGAACGATGCCGGAGACATGTTCCAGCGTCCGGGCCGCTTGTCCGATCACTGGCCGGCGCCGTTCCCGAACGACAACGCCGCCCGCGCCGCCAACGGCGGTGCCCTGCCGCCGGACTTCTCGGTGCTGGCCAAGGCCCGCTCCTACCATGTGGGCTTCCCCGGCTTCATCACCGACGCCTTCATCCAGTACCAGGAGCATGGCGTGGACTACATCCACGCGCTGCTTACGGGCTATGAGGATGCTCCGGCCGGCGTCCATCTGCAGCCGGGCCTGAACTACAACGTCTATTTCCCCGGCCACCAGATCGCCATGCCGAAGCCCCTCAGCGACGGCCAGGTGGACTACACGGACGGCTCGCCCCAGACGGTCGACCAGTATTCCCAGGACGTGGCGGCCTTCATGATGTGGGTGGCCGAGCCGCACCTCGACCAGCGCAAGCGCATCGGTTTCCAGGTCATGATCTTCCTGATCGTGCTCGGCGGCCTGCTCTACTTCACCAAGAAGAAGGTGTGGTCGAACGTCGCTCACTGATCGGGCGCGCCCGCGCGACGTCCGACCGAACGATCAAGGGCCCCGCAAGGGGCCCTTTTTCGTTTCGGCTCCTCACCGATCACGACTGCGCGGGATGGGCGCTTTTGGCGGCTGCGCTGCTTTCCCCCGTGCCGTCGCCGCCTTAGCTTCTCCGCCAAACCGGAGCCTGTCATGACCCCTGCCGACTTCGCCGCGTCCATCCGCACCATCGAGAATTATCCCAAGCCCGGCATCCTGTTCCGCGACATCACCACCCTGCTCGGCGACGCCCGCGCCTTCCGAAGGGCGGTGGACGAGCTGGTGCAGCCCTGGGCGGGCGCGAAGATCGACAAGGTGGCCGGCATCGAGGCCCGCGGCTTCATCCTCGGCGGCGCGGTGGCGCATCAGCTCTCGGCCGGCTTCGTGCCCATCCGCAAGAAGGGCAAGCTGCCCCACCAGACGGTGCGCATGGCCTACGCCCTCGAATATGGCGAGGACGAGATCGAGATGCATGTGGACGCCATCACGCCCGGCCAGAGGGTGCTGCTGGTGGATGACCTGATCGCCACCGGCGGGACCGCCACCGGCGCGGTGAAGCTGCTTCAGACCTGCGGGGCGGTGGTGGAGGCGGCGTGCTTCATCGTCGACCTGCCGGACCTCGGCGGCGCCGAGAAGCTGCGCGGGATGGGTGTGTCGGTCCGCACGCTGGTGGCCTTCGAGGGTCATTGATCGAGAGCTGACCCGGGAGCCTCAGATTAGCCGGAGGCCCTTCAGGCTCGCGTGCCCGTCCTTGCCGACGATGATGTGATCGTGAACCTCGATGCCCAGCGGCTTCGCCACGTCGATGATGCGGCGGGTCATGTCGATGTCAGCGCGCGAGGGGGTGGGGTCGCCCGAGGGGTGGTTGTGGCAGAGGATGAGCGCGGAGGCGGAAACCTCCAGCGCCCGCTTGACCACCTCGCGGGGATAGACGGGGGCATGGTCCACCGTGCCCGTCTGCAGCACCTCGTCGGCGATCAGCTGGTTGCGCTTGTCGAGGAAGAGCACCCGCACCTGCTCGCGATCGGCATAGGCCATGGCGGTGCGGCAATAGTCGATCACCGCGCTCCAAGATGACAGCGCCGGCCGCCGCTTTACCTGCCCCTTGGCGAGCCGCTGGGCCGCCGCCTCCACCACCTTCAGCTCGGTGATGATGGCGTCCTTCACGCCGGGCACCTCGGCCAGCAGCTGCACCGGAGCTGCCACCACCTCTGCGAAGGAGCCAAAGCGGTCCACCAGCGCCTTGGCAAGCGGCTTCACGTCCCGCCGCGGGACGGCACGGAACAGCACCAGCTCGAGCAGCTCGTAGTCGGCGAGGGCCTGCGACCCGGCCGAGCGGAAGCGCGCGCGAAGCCGGTCGCGATGCCCGTGGAAGTGGGGCGCCTCGTTCAGGCCGTCTTCCGGAGCTTCGGCCATCCGGCTCCCTCAGGCGGTGATGTAAGGCGGCTTGTGATAGCCCTTGGGGCTCAAGGTGAAGATCTCGACGCCGGTCTCCGTCACGCCAACGGCATGCTCGAACTGGGCGGAGAGCGAGCGGTCCCGCGTCACCGCCGTCCAGCCGTCGGAGAGCACCTTCACATGCGGGCGGCCGAGATTGATCATCGGCTCCACGGTGAAGATCATGCCCGGCACCAGCTTCGGCCCCTCGCCGCGACGGCCCACATGCACGATGTTGGGTTCGTCGTGGAAGACCTGCCCGACGCCGTGGCCGCAGAAGTCGCGCACCACGCTCATGTGCTGCGGCTCCACGAACTCCTGGATGGCGGCACCGATGTCGCCCACATGCGCGCCCGGACGGATGGCGCGGATGCCCCGCATCATCGACTCATAGGTCACGTCCAGCAGCCGCTCCGCCCGGCGGGGGATGGCGCCTACCGGAAACATGCGGCTCGAATCGCCGTACCAGCCGTCGACCACCAGCGTGACATCCACGTTGACGATGTCGCCGTCGCGCAGCGGGCGGGCGTTGGGCATGCCGTGGCACACCACATGGTTCACCGAGGTGCAGACCGAATAACGGTAGCCGCGGTACATGAGGGTGGCGGGGTAGGCGCCATGGTCCATGGCGAAGTCGAAGATGAACTCGTCGATGGCGGTGGTGGTCACCCCCGGCCCGATCATTTCCGCAACGGCATCGAGCGCCTTGGCGGTCAGCGCGCCGGCCCGCCGCATGCCCTCGAAGCCTTCCGGCCCGTAGAGCTTGATATGGCCGGTCTTGCGCAGCGGCGCGTTTGCCGCCTCAACATAGTTCATGGCGCTGCCTTCACGGACGACGCGCGAAGCCGTCCTCAATCTCGGAATTCAGTCTACACAATTAGTCCTTGCCGGCGTCAAAGCAAGCTTGGTCGTCATCTTGGCCTTGCGGAATCTCGGGCCCGGGCGGGTTTCCGGCGATTTCGTGCGGCCGGCGCGACCCGGTAAGATCGCCCGATCCGAATCGTGATGAGCTCCATGTCCATTCGCCGCCTGCCCCCCGTCCTCATCGACCGCATCGCCGCCGGCGAGGTGGTGGAGCGGCCGGCTGCGGTGGTGAAGGAGTTGGTGGAGAACGCGCTCGATGCCGGGGCGCGCAGCATCGAGGTTGTGATCCAGGCCGGCGGGCGGCGGCTCGTGCGCGTCACCGACGACGGCTCGGGCATGGGGCCGGACGATCTCGCCTTGTGCGTGGAGCGCCACGCCACCTCCAAGCTCTCCGGCGAGGACCTGCTCGCCATCGCCACCCTCGGCTTCCGGGGAGAGGCGTTGCCCTCCATCGGCGCCGTGGCGCATCTTGCCATCGCCAGCCGCCCGCCGGGTGCCGCCCATGCCTTCGAGGTGCGCGTGGATGGCGGCGTGGTGACGCCGCCGCGTCCGGCCGCCTTGGGTGGCGGCACGCGGGTGGAGGTGCGCGACCTCTTTTATGCGACGCCCGCCCGCCTCAAGTTCCTTAAGTCCGACCGGGCGGAAGGCGTGGCAGCTGCCGATGTGGTGCGGCGCCTGGCTCTGGCCCGGCCCGACGTGGCCTTCACCCTCGCCACCGACGAGCGCGCCCCGGTGACGTTTCCCGCCCGCCCGGACGACGAGGCCGGCCGTGCGCAGCGGCTCGCCGATGTGCTGGGCGCCGATGCGGGGCGCAATGTCATCGCCGTCTCCGGCGTCCGGGAAGGGGTTCGGCTCGATGGCCTCGCCGGCCTGCCGACCTTTTCCAAGGCCAATTCGCTGAGCCAGTATCTGTTCGTCAACGGCCGCCCGGTGCGCGACAAGCTGCTGATGGGCGCGGTGCGCGCGGCCTATGCGGACCTGTTGCCGTCCGATCGCTATCCCGTGCTGGCGCTGTTCTTCACGCTCGATCCGCGTGACGTGGATGTGAACGTCCATCCCGCCAAGACCGAGGTGCGCTTCCGCGACGGGGGCAACGTCCGGGCGCTCATCGTGCGCACGCTTTCCGATGCGCTGGCCGCCCGCATCCCGTCCACCGCCGCCAGCATGGCGGATCGCCTCGTGGCGCTGGCGCAGACGCCCAGCCTTCCCGCCCGCACCGCTCCGGGCCTTGCGGAGCCGGAGCGCGGCGGCGCCTTCGCCGGCTTCCGGGCGGCACCACGGCTCGATTACGACTGGCGGCAGTCGCCAGCGCGTCCCGAGCCCTTCCGGTCGGGCGAGGAGCAGGTGCGCCTTGAGATTGCCGAGCCTTCGGCCGATGCCCGCGCCGATGCCGCGCCCGTCTCGGCCGTCGATCTCGACCGGCCTCTGGGGGCAGCCCGCGCACAGCTGCACGAGACCTATATCGTCGCCCAGACCCGCGAGGGCCTCGTCCTCATCGACCAGCACGCCGCCCACGAGCGTCTCGTCTACGAGAAGCTGAAGGCGGCCATGGAGCGGGATGGAGTGGCGCGGCAAGGGCTGCTGATCCCGGCCGTGGTGGACCTTGACCCGGCCGATGCCGACCGCCTCACCGAGCGCGCCGCCGACCTCGCCGCTTTGGGGCTGGTGCTGGAGTCGTTCGGCCCGGGCGCGGTGCTGGTGCGGGAGGTGCCGGCTTTGCTGAAGGATGCGGATGTCACCCGCCTCGTCACCGACCTCGCCGAGCATGCCGCCGAGTGGGACGATGCGCTGCCGCTGGAGCGGCGCCTGCTGCATGTGGCCGCCACCATGGCCTGCCACGGCTCGGTGCGGGCGGGGCGGCGGCTGAGGGTCGAGGAGATGAACGCGCTGCTGCGCGAGATGGAGCAGACGCCCAATGCCGGCGAGTGCAACCACGGCCGGCCGACCTTCGTCACGCTCTCCCTGAAGGACGTTGAGAAGCTGTTCGCGCGGCGGTAGGGGAGGCTGTTCCCACGCGTGGCGCGGTCATCGCCCGGCTGTTCCGGGGGATCCACGCATCCGCCTGTGCTGTCAACAGAGAATGGATGCCGCCCGGCCCAAAAGGGAATCGCCCGCACTAGGCGGGCGATGACGGCCACGGGTGTTGGACTAGCGCGGGAGCCCGCCCGTCTCAGGCCTTCTTGAGCAGCTTCTGCAGGTCGCGGCGGATCAGTTCGTTGCCGGCGATGATGTGGCCGTTGTCCAGCATCTTGTCGCCGTCATCCATGTCGGAGACATAGCCGCCCGCTTCGCGCACCAGGACGATGCCGGCCGCCATGTCCCACGGCGACAGGTTGCGCTCCCAGAAGGCGTCGAAGCGGCCGGCGGCGGTCCAGGCGAGGTCGATGGCGGCGGAGCCGGTGCGGCGCAGGCCCGAGACCTGCGGCTGCACCAGTTCGAGCTCGCGGTTGAACTGGGCATGGTCGCCCCGGCCCATGTGGGGCACGCCGCAGCACACCACGCAATCGGCCAGCTTGCGCCGGGCGGCGACGCGGATGCGCCGTTCGTTGAGATAGGCGCCCTGGCCGCTCTCGGCCACGTAGAGCTCGTCGCTCACCGGATTGTAGATCACGCCCGCTACCGGCACGCCGTTGCGCACCAGCGCCAGCGAGATGGAGAAGATCGGGATGCCGTGCAGGAAGTTGGTTGTGCCGTCGAGCGGGTCCACCACCCAGGTGTTCGCCGGGTCGGTGCCTTCCACCGCGCCGCGCTCTTCCATCAGGAAGCCGTAGTTGGGCCGGGCGCGGGAGAGTTCGGCGAAGATGGTGTCCTCGGCCTTGCGGTCGGCGGCGGAAACGAAATCGCCGGGGCCCTTCATGGAGACCTGAAGCTGCTCCACCTCGCCGAAGTCGCGGGCGAGCGTGCGCCCCGCCTTGCGGACGGCCTGGACCATGACAGTGATGAGGGGCGAGCGGATCATGAAAAACCTGACGTGAGGCCGAAAGCCGGCGCGCCCGGCGCCGGGGCAGCGGGCAGGGAAAGCGATTGAACCAGCGTTTGCCCGCCTTAGCTGCCCCCGTCAAGGCGCGTTCGGCCGCGCCCCGGGATCGTTTGGAGGTAGCCGTCTAAGCTCAGGAGCGCAGCGGCGACCAGGCCGGGTCCGAGCCATAGCTCGGGGTGGGCAGGCGCTGCTCGTTATAGCCGGTCACGTCCACGGTATAGAGGGACGGGCCGGAGGCGCCGCCCGGATCGCGGAAGAACATGAGCACGCGGCCGTTGGGGCAGAAGGTCGGCCCTTCATTGTGGTAGCCCTCGGTGAGCACGCGCTCGCCGGAGCCGTCGGTGCGCATCACGCCGATGGCGAAGCGGCCTTCCGCCTGCCGCGTATAGGCGATCCAGTCGCCCTTGGGCGACCACACGGGCGTCGAATAGCGGGCATTGCCGAAGGAGATGCGCTTGGCGCCGGAGCCGTCCGCATTCATCACATAGATCTGCGAGGTGCCGCCGCGGTCGCTCTCGAAGCAGATCTGCCGCCCGTCCGGCGAATAACAGGGGGCGGTATCGATGGCCGCCGTATCGGTGAGGCGGGTGGTGGCGCGCGAGCGCAGGTCCATGACGAAGATGTTCGAGTTGCCGCCCTGCTGGAGGCTCATGATGACCTTCTGCCCGTCCGGCGCGAAGCGGGGCGAGAAGCTCATGCCGGGGAAGTTGCCGACGATCTCCCGCTGGCCAGTTTCGATGTTGAGCAGGAACACCTTGGGATCACCCTGTCCGTAGGACATGTAGGTGATTTCCTGGCTGGTGGGCGAGAAGCGCGGCGTCAGCACCAGGCTGTCGCCGCGGGTGAGGTAGCTCACATTGGCGCCGTCCTGGTCCATGATGGCGAGGCGCTTGATGCGGCGCTCCTTCGGCCCGCTCTCGTCCACGAAGACGATGCGGGTGTCGAAATAGCCCTTCTCGCCGGTCATCTTCTCATAGATGGCGTCGGCGACGATGTGGGCGATGCGGCGCCAGTTCTCCGGCTGGGCCACGAACTGCTGGGCCGCGAGCTGCTGGCCGGCGAACACATCCCACAGGCGGAACACCACCTGTACCCGCCCGTCGGCCTGCCGCGTGACGCGGCCGGTGAGCAGGGCCTGGGCGTTGATGACGCGCCAGTCCTGGAAGCGGGGCGTATCGGGGTTGGTGATCTGCTCGACGAACGCCTTCGGATCGATGGGCGCGAACAGGCCGCAGCGGCGCAGGTCCGAGGTGATGACGCCGGAGATGTTGCGCCCCAGCTCCGGCTCGCCCAGCAGGTCGGTGATGGCGATGGGGATGGGCTTGAAGGCGCCGGGGGTGATCTCAATGCGCGCGGCCTGGGCATGGGCCGCGCCGAAGCCGCCATGGAGGATCCCCGCGGCGCCGGCGGCCATGCCCGTCATCAGGAAGGCGCGGCGGCCGAGCCCACGCGCCAGCGTCCCGCCGAGGGGCGAGGCACCGGCGTGAACATCGTCGAGTGGGCGCTGGGAGTTTTCCGGGCGTCCGGACCGCGTCATTTTATCCTCGTTCTCTTCGGGGCCGGGCGGCGCCGCGTGCCGGCGAACCGGGGGCGCCGGCCTCTCTATTGGCTGAACATCTTGTCGCTGAGGGTGATGCCGAGGGTCTTCCACTGGGCATACTTCTCAGGCCGGAACATCTTGTACGGCTGGCACTGGGTGATGGCGCGCACGCCAATGCTCGCCACCGCCTGGAACGTGGGGTTGGACGCGCCCGACTGGCCGGGCACCACGCGGGGCGTCGCCGAGAGCGTGCCGTCCTGGTTGAAGGAGATGTCCACGTCCACCAGCGTCGGCGCGTTGAGGTTGCCGGGAATCTCGGTCCAGCAATCGCGCAGCCGGCGCTTGAAGGCGTCGATCTCGCTCACGCTGAGCGTTGCCGCCTGTCCGTTCGGCACGCCGATGGAGGAGGTGTTGGAAATCTCGCTCGCGCTCGCCACCTGGCGGGTGGGCGTGCGCTTGTCGATCAGCTGCTTGATCTGGTCGGTGTTGAACTCGCGCGGCTGGGAGTTGGCCTCGATGGGCTTCGGCGTCTCGCGCGGCGGCGCGGGCTTCTTGGGCGGCAGCGGCGGGGCAGCATCAGCCTTCGCCTGATCCTGCGGCTGCTCGTGCTTCTTCGGCTCGTTCTTCAGCGCCACCTCTGCCGTTTCCTTGGGCGGGGGCGCCTGCTCGGCCTTCTGCTGGGTCTGCTGCTCGGCCTTCTGGGGGGGCGGGGGCGGAGGCGGGGGAGGAGGGGTGGTCGCCTCCACCGGCGGCTTGTCGCTGACCTTCAGCTTGGGGTCTTCCACCGGGGTCGGCGGGGCGACCTTCTCGGCCACCTGCTTGGGCTTTTCGGTCTTCTGTCCGCTGGTGAGGCCGCGGGTGAGCTTGGTGTAGTCGGAGGCCGAGATCACATCCACGGGCACAGTCTCGGTCATCGGCTCAAGCGTCTTCACCCCGGAGAAAGACACCAGGGTCAGAGCGAGCACGCCCACATGGAGCGCCGTCGATGCCGCGAGGCTGCTGCGCATGGGATTGATGGTTCAGCCCCCCTGCTCGACTTCGGTGACCAGAGCCACCTTCTTGAAACCCGCCCCCGAGAGGCGGCCCATGACACGCATGATCTGTCCGTAATTGGCGTTCTTGTCGCCGCGGACGAAGATTCGCTCCTCGAAGCCGCCGCGCGCCTGCGTCACCGCTTGCAACTTTGAGACCAGATCCTCGTACTTGATCTCGCTGTCGCCGAGATAGATCTGCCCGTTGGGCCGCACCGAGAGGGTGATCGGCTCCTTGTTGTCCTGGTTCACCGCGCTCGCCTGCGTCTGTGGCAGGTCGATGGGCACGCCCACCGTGAGCAGCGGCGCCGCCACCATGAAGATGATGAGCAGCACCAGCATGACGTCCACCATGGGCGTCACGTTGATTTCGGCCATGACAGGGGCGGCGCGCCGGCGCGAGCGCCGGCTCTGCCAACCTGCTGCCCCTCCGCCCGACATGCCCATGGTTCAGCCCCGCTCGTCGATCTGGCGCGAGAGGATGGCGGAGAACTCGTCCGCGAAACCCTCCAGCCGCTGGGCCTGGCGCCCGACCTGGGAAATGAACTTGTTGTAGAAAATCGTCGCGGGGATGGCGGCAATGAGGCCCATCGCGGTCGCGAACAGCGCCTCCGCAATGCCCGGCGCCACCACGGCGAGCGAAGTATTCTTGGATGCGGCGATGGACTGGAACGAGGTCATGATGCCCCAGACCGTGCCGAACAGGCCGACGAACGGGCCGGCCGAGCCGACGGTCGCGAGCACCAGCAGGCTGTTCTCCAGCCGCTCCACCTCGCGGGCGATGGTGACGTTCATCACCTTGTCGAGCCGCTGGTTGAGGCCGGCGAGGGAACGGGCGCCGCCCTCATAAGTGCGCTTCCACTCGCGCATGGCGGCGACGAAGATCGCGGCCATGCCGTGGTTGGAGCGTCCCGCGAGGGTGCGGTAGAGGTCTTCGAGGCTCTGGCCGGACCAGAACACCTGCTCGAAGCGGTCCATCTCCCGCTTGTTGCGCGAGAACAGCATCCACTTGTTGATGATGATGGCCCAGACCCAGATCGAGGAGACGATCAGGCCGATCATCACCAGCTTGACCACGATGTGGGCTTGCAGGAACAGGCCGAGGAAGGAGAAGTCGGCGGCTGGCGGCGGCACGGCGCTGCCGATCGGATCCTGGGCGAGCGCGGGCAGGGTACCGAGAAGGAGGAGGCCCACCGCCGTGGCGATCGCCGGCGTCAGGCGGGAAACGGTGCCGGTGCGGCTCGTCACATCAATCATCCTCGGCTCCGCGGCGCCCTCCTCAAGGAGGGGCCGCTTCTGCGCTCGGGAGGGGGCGTACCCGCCCGGAGCATCCGGCTCCCGCCTCGGCTGGATGCCGCGCGGGTTTCGAGCGCCGGACGTCACATTCAAAGTTCGCGGGCCCTTTGAACGGGCGAAACTGTCTAAACTTTGACGGGCGTGCCGGTCTGCGCTGCGGTGCGAAGGCGTCGCAGCCCGGTGAAGCTGTGCATGAACGCGCTTAATGCGGCGTTAGCGCAGCGCCGTGGCGGTAACGAAAGTCGCGATTTCCCAAGCGTCAGCGGCGGATTTCGCCGAGCGCCTCCGCCTCGCGGGCATCAGCGAGGGTCGCCTGACGCAGGGAATCAGGGATGCGCTTGGCGCGGCCCTCGGAGACGAAGGCCACCCGCACGGTGGCGGAGACCAAGAGTTCCTCCCCGCGCTTCACCTGCTGAAGCAGGGTGATCGAGGCACCCGCCACATCCTTGGAAAGGGTGACGATCTGCAGCACGTCGTCGATGCGCGCGGGCTTCAGGAAGTCGATCTGCATGGCGCGCACGACGAAATGGAAGCCGGGGGCTTCCTCCGCAGCCTGCGCGAAGAGTTCGCCCTGCACCACGCCCAGAAGCCGCATGTAGTCGGAACGGCCACGCTCCATGAAGCGCAGATAGTTGGCGTGATAGACGATGCCGGAGAAATCCGTGTCCTCGTAATAGACGCGCACGTCCAGCGCATGGCCGCCGGGAATGAGGCGGCCGGCGAGGTGGAGGCTCGTATCGGACGGGGAGGGAGTCGGACGCTCGATCATGGCGCCTCCCATAAACGAGACCGCGCCCCTTGTGAACAAAGGGCGCGGTTCGGCCGGTACGGAACCTGGGGGGCGTTGGCGACCATACCGACGTTCTTGACCGGCAGTCCTGCCGGTATTTCGGTCAGCCGTTGCTGGACGCGTCCGGCTGCGTCTCGTTGGCGCGGCGACGACGCTCGGCCATGAACTCGTCGAACTCGGCCTTGTCCTTGGCCTGACGCAGGCGATCGAGGAAGTCGCGGAACTCCTTCTGCTCCTCTTCGAGGCGGCGCAGTGTGTCCTGGCGATATTCATCGAAGGCGCGGTTGCCGCTGGAGGGAGCCGAACGGGTCCAGCATCCAAAGCCCTTCATCGTCTCTCCTCCCTGTTCCTGCCAGCGGGCGAAGCTGCGCTTGCCGCATCCGAACCGTCCGCTGCCGATGGCGAAGGCGAGGATGGCGAGGCCCAGCGGCCACCAGGCCATGAAGCCCAGCACCGTGAGCGCGATCCACGCCGGTTTACCGTAGCTGTCGAGCTTGTAAGCGAGCTCCATGGCTGTCGTTCCCGGTTAATGTAAATAACATTCACATAGATAGGTCGCAGGGTGCTTCTTGTCAATGGGCGCCTGCCGCGACCCTACTCGGAGGGGGCGCCGAGGCCCTTCAGATAGACGAGGAATCCGGCTTCAAGAAGGTCGTCCGCGTCCATGGGCAGCTTCCGCCGTCCGCCATCGGCGCGGCCGAAAAGCGAGGCGATGCCATGAGCGAGGGACCAAGTGTGCAGCGCGACCATCAGCGCCGGCGGACGGCCGGGGCCGGGAATGTGAGAGACCAGAACTTCGGCGGCCTCGCGCAAAGCGCCGAAGGCCTTGTCCCCCGCCTGCTTCAAACCCTCGTGACGGTCGGGGGAGAGGCCGGATTCGAACATGGCCACATATTCCGCCGGCCGGCTGCGGGCGAAGGCCAAATAGGCGCGGCCGACCCGCTCGAACGCTTCCGAGGCCTTGGGGCGGCCGCCCTGCCAGGCGGCCTGCAAGGTCTCAGTCAGCCGCTCGAACCCTGCGGTGGCAACGGCTGCGAGCAGTTCGTCCCGGTCGCGGAAATGGCGGTAGGGGGCGGCGGGGCTGACCCCCGCGCGGCGTGCCGCCTCGGCGAAGGTGAAGCCGGCGACACCCTTCTCGGCCACGAGATCGAGCGCGGCCTGCATCAGGGCTTCCCGCAGGTTGCCGTGATGGTAGGAGCGCGTTTCGCCGTTCCGGGTCCAGCTCATGTCAATGTGCTTTACATTCCGCGCGCGCTGCCGTCGACTCGTCCGTCACTCGCCTTCGTCGAACAGCGGCATCTGCTTGACGGATGGCGGCTCCGCAAGCCCGAGGTGCCGGAAGGCGGCGCCGGTGAGCATCCGCCCGCGCGGCGTGCGCTGGATGAGGCCCTGCTGCACGAGGAAGGGCTCGACGATCTCCTCGATGGCGTCGCGCGGCTCCGACAAGGCGGCGGCGAGCGTGTCCACGCCCACCGGGCCGCCGCCGTAGAATTCGGCGATCACCGTGAGATAGCGCCGATCCATGGCGTCGAGGCCGGCGGCATCCACCTCCAGCGCGAGGAGGGCGCGGTCTGCAATCTTGCGGTCGATGCGCTCCGCCTCCGCCACCAGCGCGAAATCGCGCACGCGCCGGAGCAGCCGGCCGGCGATGCGCGGGGTTCCGCGCGCACGGCGGGCGATCTCGGTGGCGCCGTCCGGGGCGATGGCGATGCCCATCACCCGCGCCCCGCGCACCACGATCTTCTCCAACTCCTCCACCGTGTAGAACTGGAGGCGGACGGGAATGCCGAAGCGGTCGCGCAGCGGCGTGGTCAGCAAGCCGGAGCGAGTGGTGGCGCCCACCAGGGTGAATTTCGGCAGCGAGATCTTTACCGAGCGGGCGGCGGGGCCTTCTCCGATCACGAGATCCAGCTCGTAATCCTCCATTGCCGGATAGAGGATTTCCTCCACGGCGGGGGAGAGACGGTGAATCTCGTCGATGAAGAGCACGTCGCGCTCTTCGAGATTGGTGAGGATGGCGGCAAGGTCGCCGGCCTTGGCGATGACCGGGCCGGAGGTGGAGCGGAAGCCCACCCCCATCTCGCGCGACATGATCTGCGCCAGCGTGGTCTTGCCGAGGCCGGGCGGCCCCACGAACAGCACGTGGTCCAGCGCCTCGCCGCGCGCCCGTGCCGCCTTGATGAAGATTTCCAGATTGGCGCGCGCCTGCGCCTGGCCGACGAACTCCGACAGGAGCTGCGGGCGCAGGGTGGAATCGGCGGCATCATCGCCGCGCTTTTCGCCCGAGAGGAGGCGGGTGTTCATGACGAGAGCCTTGCGCTCCTCGGGACCAGCGACTCGCGCGACTGTAGTGCCTGCCGGCCGGGTACGGAAGGGGAACGGACCGGCCCGGCGTGATCTGGATTAATGCGCGCGCGGGCAGCACGTGGAAAGCTGCCGCCTCCATCTCAGGAGGTCGCCATGGGCCGTGCCATGAAGGAGCTTCCGCTCGCGGAGGTCTACAAGCTGATCGAGCCGGGGCCGGTGGTCCTGCTCACGACGGCGGCGCGGGGGCGGGCCAACGTCATGGCCATGTCATGGCACATGATGGTGGAGTTCACCCCGCCGCTGATCGCCTGCATCGTCTCCTCCGCCGATTTCAGCTTCAGGGCGCTGCGCACCACGAAGGAATGCGTCATCGCCATTCCCGCCGTGGCGCTGGCAGAGAAGGTGGTGGCCGTGGGCAACTGCTCCGGCGAAGAGGTGGACAAGTTCTCCGCCGTCGGGCTCACGCCCGTTCCCGCGGCGCTGGTTCAGGCGCCGCTGGTGGCCGAGTGCTTCGCAAACCTTGAGTGCCGGGTGGTGGAGACGCGCCTCGTCAACCGCTTCAACCTGTTCGTGCTGGAAGTGGTGAAGGCGTGGCGCGACCCGGCGCAGAAGGCGCCGCGCACCATTCACCATCGCGGCTACGGCACCTTCTCGGTCGATGGCGAGGAACTGAAGATCGCCTCGCGCATGCCCTGAGTGGCCTACTTGGCCAGTTCCTTGAGCCCGAGGCGGATCAGCGTCTCGGTCTTCGCGTCCTCACCGGCCGAGCGCAGGGCGGCGGCGATGGCGGCGTTGGCCTGGGGCGCGCCATAGCCGAGATTGACGAGGGCGGACATCGCATCCGCCGCCGCGCCGCCGGCGACGGGGGCCGCCGCCGGGGCGCCACCGATGTCGGCGAGGGAAACCGAGCCCGCGCCGAAGCCGGGCATCTTGTCCTTCAGTTCGGTGATGATGCGGGTGGCGACCCGTGGCCCGACACCGGGCGCGCGCGCGACTGTCGTCTTGTCGCCCAGCGCGATGGCCTGCGTCAGCTCCGAGGCGGTGAGGGTGGAGAGCACCGCGAGCGCCGTCTTGGTGCCGATGCCTTGAACCCCTTGCAGCAGGCGGAACCAGTCCCGCTCCGCCGCCGAGGAGAAGCCGAACAGGCGGATCGCGTCCTCCCGGACATGGGTCTCGATGAACAGCGCCGTCGCCTCGCCCGCCCGCGGAAGGGCGGAGAGGGTGCGGCCGGAGCAATGGACGAGATAGCCCACGCCGTGCACGTCGATGATGGCGTGGTCCTCGTTCAGTTCGTCCACCACGCCTTTGAGCTTCCCGATCATGTGCGACCCTTCAGCCCGTGGCTGCGGTGAAAAAGACGAAGGTGGCGAGCGCGCCGAGGCCGGTGCGAACCATATGCAGCTGCCCCCAATTGGCGATGAGCCGGCGCGTGTGCGGCCCGGCTTCCTCTTCCCGCGCGCCCATGAGCGCTCGGTTGGTGGGCATGATGCCGACCAGCGTGAACGGCCAGTTGGCGATCATCAACACCGCGCCGGCGAGCCAGCGCCAGTCATTGTCCGTGGCGAAGGCGGTGGCGCCCAGCAGGGCGCCGGCCAAAGCCAGCGTCGCCTGCATGGCGAAGCCGCGCCGATAGGCCGGTTTCCACTGGGCGAGCGCCGCACCGTCCGGCAGCATCAGCCGCGCAGGCTGCTCCACCGCATTGATATAGAAGGCGGCGCCGGTGAAGACGGCCGCCGTGACGAGCGCCAGCTGTCCATAGATCATGGCGAGCATCCCCTGGGGTCGCCGGGGAGTTTACAGCGCCGCGCGCGCACGCGCAGCCGCACCGCGATGGTGGGCGTGCGTGATGGCGATGGCGAGGGCGTCGGAGGCGTCGTCGGTCTCGGGCGTCGCCTTGGGCAGGAGGATGCCGATCATCATGCGCACCTGGGCCTTTTCGGCCCGGCCGGCGCCCACCACGCTCTTCTTCACCAGCAGCGGCGCATATTCGGCAACGGGCAGCCCCATCTGCGCCGGGGCCAGCATGACGACCCCGCGTGCTTGGCCGAGCTTCAGGGTCGATGACGGGTTCATGTTCACGAACGTCTCCTCCACCGCCGCCTCGGCCGGGGCGAAGCGCAGGAGAACATCCACCAGACCGCGATGCAGGAAGGCCAGCCGCTCGGCCATCTCGCCCGCCTCGGGGGGCAGGATGGTGCCGCAGGCGACGAAGGAGAGGCGCGAGCCCAGCACGTCGATGACGCCCCAGCCCGTGCGGCGAAGGCCCGGGTCGAGGCCGAGGATGCGAATCGCGTTCAGGTCCATGGGGCCAAGGTGCGCCAGCGGGCGAACCGGGGAAAGGGGATGCCGGGAGACCGGCACCCCATCCCTCAGCGCGTGGCGCCGGCGGAGCTTGCGACCCGCGTCGCAGCCTTAGTGGGGGTGGCACCGGCCACCACATCGGGGGCCTGCTCCTGCCATTCCGGCTTGATGGTCACCGTATTGGCGGCGGCGACCGGTGTCGCGGGAACGAAGGCGGTGGAGGCCTGCTGGGCCTTGGCCAGCACGGCGGGATCGGCGTCGCGGCTCAGGATGTCGCGCTTGCGGGCGCTGTCCTCGTCGCCCTGACGGGCGGCGAGATCGAGCCACTTCCAGGCTTCCGCCGCGTCGGCGCTCACGCCGAGGCCTCGGGCATAGATGACGCCCAGATTGTACTGGCTGTCGCGATGGCCGAGATCGGCGGCGGCGCGGAACCACTTGAGCGCGCCGACCCAGTCCGGCTTGCCGTTGAGGCCCGGCAGGGTGCCCTCGGACAGAAGCATGGCAAGAGCGTGCATGGCGCGCACGTTCCCTTGCTCGGCGGCCCAGGTGTAGAAGCGTCGCGCCTCGCCCATGTCCTTTCCGGCCGACTCATAGAGTGCGCCGAGCCTGAGGGCGGCCGGGGCAGAGCCCCGCTGCACCGCATAGCCGAGCCATTTGGTGGCGGCGTCGAGATCGACGTCGGTGCCCCGGCCTTCCGCATAGCGGCCGGCGACGAGGAAGGCGGCGGCGGGATCGCCGTCGCGGGCGGCGGTCTGCAAAGCCGACGGGCCGATGGCCGGCGGCAGTTCGGTCGGGGTCACCCCGGCGACGGCAGGGGCGGCGAGCCGGCGCAGGGCTTCGGTCAGGCCGGTGACGATCTCCGGCCCGTTGCGCACGGCCATGCCCACGCTGAGGCCGGTGAAGACGGTGGTCGCACCCGCAATCAGGGCCACCATGGCAATGTGGCGGCGCCGCGCGAACAGGCTGGCGAACACACCCGGCGTGTGCGGGCGGCGTTCGCGGGCCTTCTCGGTCTTGCGGGGACGCTTCTCGACGCGCGGACGCTCCTCCTCCGCTTCCTTTGCGTGCGCGGGGGGCGTGCCCCAGTCGACGCGGCGGTTCGGGCGCGGCCACGGCACGTCGCTCGCGGCGGCGCGAAGGGTGCTTTCAAGCGGATCAGCCTCGGCGGCGTCGCCTGCGGAGCGATGCTGCGGCTGCGTCGCGGCATGGTCGGCGCGGGCCTGAGGGGCCGGCTGGTGCTCCGGCTCCTGGTAGGCGGGTTCCTGGTAGGCGGGCTCCTGGTAGGTATGGGGCTGCGGGGCCTCCTCATAGAGGGGCTCCTGATAATATCCCCGCTCCGGATACACCGTCTCTTGATACGCGGCTTCGTGTGCCGGCGCCGTCCGGGGGGCATAGGTGCCGTCCCCTTCCTGCGCGAGGGCGACGGAAATGCTGTCGAGCTGCTGCTCCAGCTCGGTGGCGTAGAGCTCGCCGGCCCGGCGCTCCATCTCGTCCTGGCGGGCTTCGAGAGCGGCAAGGCCGCGCTTCAAGCCGAGCACGGCGGAACCGTCCGGATGGTCCGAAACTTTTGCCGCCACGGCTGCGGCGGCCTCGTTGGCGACCGAGCGGGTATCCTCGCGGACATTGCGGACTTCTTCGCTGAGGCGCCGGAGGCCTGATTCGATCTCGTCGAGCCGGCCAAGCCGGTCATGGGCCTGACGCAGCTGGTCCGACAGGCCAGACAGGTGCCGCTCCATCGCATCGACGAGCGGATTGCCCGACCGGCCGTTCTCCTCCGCCGCGGCGAGACGCGCAGTGATGGCTCCGAGCCGCTGGGAGATTTCAAGTCCGAGCGCCGGCGAGACGCTCGCCGCCTGATCGGAAATCTGCCCGGACATCTGATCGAGCCGGGCGTGGACGCCGTTGAGCGATTCGAGAAGGGAGGTGCGCAGGTGTTCGCTTGCCTGCGCATCGCCGGCGCGGCCGCGCGCCTCCACCTCGGCGAAGCGCCGCAGGAGGGCATCGGCATTGCGCTCGAAATCGCCGGCCGCCTCGGTGAGACGCCGGGCGGCCTGTTCGCCGGCGAGGGCGACGCCCTCGGCGCAGGCGTTGAGCCGCTGGGCGAGCTTCGCCATGGCGTCCTGTCCCTGCGGACTGGTGACGAGGCGCTGCACGAGGTCGCGCATCTCGTTCATCTGGCTCTGCAGGCGGGCGACCTCCACCGGGTCCACGGCGCGGGCGCCGAGAAGGTCGATCTTGCGGCCGAGGGCATCGATGCCCGATTCGACCACCTTGAAGCGCTCGCCAAAGCGGTCGTTGCGGCCCACCTGGCCCAGGCTGTCGCGGATGGAGGCGAGCTCGTCGAGGATTGCCTGGTCCGCCCCGTCCCGGGTTGCGCCGGCCTCGCGCAGGTCATCGACGCGGCGGGAGAGAAGGGTGATGGCGCGGTCCATCTCGGTGACGGCCCGCTTGGGGGCTGCCGTCGCCAGACGCTCACGCAGGATGCCGATTTCTCCGCGCAGGGCCTCGATGGCCGAGGCGGGGAGATCGAAGACGTCCCATGCGGGGACGTCCGGATGATCGGCCTGCGCATGGGGATCGAAGCCGTGATGGCTTTCGAAGCCCGGGCGTGTCCGGGCCGTGCGCTCAAAACGCTCCATTGCGGCCTCCCGCGGGGCGAACGGACGACCTTGAGGTGTCAAAGTACCATGCCCCGATTCGGTGATGTCCTCAGCTCAGAATCTGGGATCAAGGTAAATTGCCGGTTAACCATGCGCGCCGCGGTCGGCAGGGGCGATCTGGCGGTGACGGGCGGCACAGGTGGACGCTCTCGCCGGGTCGAGAGTGCATTGCGGCGAAATCTGGCCGCATCTTCATCGCAATTTTCATCGCCCGCAGCCCGGGTAGCGCGCCCCTACGTCCGGGCTATCTGTTCGGCACCCTCCGCTGCGGCAACCTGAGAGAGCTTGAGCGGCGCTGTTCGAGCAGCAAGTGCGTCTATCTAAGTCTATGATTTTATAGACTTGTAACTGTTACTTTCCCCTACGGTAGCCCCTAGAACCTCCCCACGACAGCGGCGCGACGGTAGGCATAGTGGCGCTGCGGCACCTCGGGGTTCGGTCTGATCATTTCCAGTCCGCCGAGACAGCCGGTTCCGCTCTTGGGGAGCGCACGTGACGTGCGTGGGGGGGGCGGCGACCACGACATGATCGTCACCGGCCATCGTCCGCGCCACGGACTTTATGGCGATAAGGGGAATAGAGGCATGGACGCCAACACGTTCGAGAAGACTTTCGACCACGGACTGGGATCCGTCGTTCCTTCGCAGACCCATGTGGCTGCCGAGGCCTACCGCGAGGGCGTGGTCTTCACCATCGGCGACCTCTCCCGCGAGTTCGGGATCACCCTGCGCGCCCTGCGCTTCTACGAGGACAAGGGCCTCATCTCTCCCCGCCGTGATGGCATGACCCGGCTTTATTCCGAATCCGATCGCAAGCGTCTGGCTGTGATCCTGAAGGGCAAGCACCTCGGCTTCACCCTGGGGGAGATCCGGGCGCTGGTCGCGGCCCATGAAGGTGGCGAGAGCGAGCTGTCTCTGTCGCGCGATCGCTGCCTGTCGCAGATCGCCCAGCTTGAGCGTCAGCGCGGCGAGATCGACACTGCCATCGCCGAGCTGAAGTCCATGGCCACGGCGTTCGCCGCCTGAGGCCGAAGGAGAGGCGGTGATGCCGCCTCTCAAGAGACCTGAATGCGAGCGGCCCGGTCTTGCCGGGCGCTCATTTTCTTACGGCGGGCGCCGGATCAGGCGCTCAGCTTCGCCAGCAGAGCGTCGGACAGCTCGAAATTGGCGGTGACGGTCTGCACGTCGTCATTGTCCTCGAGGGTCTCGACGAGGCGCATGAGCTTCTCGCCGGTCTCGTCGTCCACCGCGACGGTGTTCTGCGGCCGCCAGATGAGGGCGGCCTTGCTGGGCTCGCCGAACTTCTGCTCCAGCGCCCGCTGGACTTCGGCCAGGTTGTCCGCCGCGCAGATCACCTCATGACCATCCTCGCTGGAGGACACGTCGTCCGCGCCCGCCTCGATGGCCGCTTCCATCATGGTGTCCGCGTCCGCCTTGTTGGCCGCATACTCGATGCGCCCCACACGGTCGAACATGAAGGACACCGCGCCGGTCTCGGCGAGGTTGCCGCCCGACTTGGTGAAGTAGGAGCGGACTTCCGAGGCCGTGCGGTTGCGGTTGTCAGTGAGCGCCTCGACGATCACGGCGACGCCGCCCGGGCCGTAGCCCTCATAGCGAATCTCGTCGTAATTCTCGGTATCGGCACCGGACGCCTTCTTGATGGCGCGGTCGATATTGTCCTTGGGCATGTTCTCGGCGCGGGCCGCGAGGATGGCGGCGCGCAGGCGCGCGTTCATGTTGGGATCCGGCAGGCCCATCTTGGCCGACACCGTGATTTCGCGCGCCAGCTTGGAGAACAGCTTGGAACGCATCGCGTCCTGCCGCCCCTTGCGGTGCATGATGTTCTTGAATTGTGAATGCCCGGCCATGGCCACCGTCCCGTTGTGCGGACCCGCCCCGCGCCCCGCGCAAGCGGCGCCGCCCGGACCGATCCTGTTGACTGGATCGGGCCTTATAGGCGGCCCGACGGGAAAAGGGCAAGGAAGCGGGTGCAGCATGGCGCGGCCGCGCATTTCCTGCCGCTAGGGCAGGGGGGCGTCAGTCCCAGAAGGTCGGCCGGGACGGCTCCAGCCCGGCGCCGAGGCGCACGGCCGCTACCTTTACCGCAAGGCCGGTCCGGTCGTCTGTCTCCACCGCGACGCCGGACAGCGCCGCCGGGCCGGACGCCGGCTCGAACCGGCCGGAGGCGAGCTTGCGGGTGAAGCGCCGCAGCGGCTCTTCCTTGTCCATGCCGATCACGCCGTCATAGGCACCGCACATGCCCGCATCGGTCATGTAGGCGGTGCCGCCGGAGAGAATGCGGTAATCGGCGGTGGGGACATGGGTGTGGGTGCCCACCACGAGGGAGGCGCGGCCGTCACAGAAATGACCGATGGCCTGCTTCTCGCTGGTGGTCTCGGCGTGAACGTCCACCACGATGGCATCCACCATCTCGCCCAGCGTGGCCCCGTCCAGTGCCCGATCGAGGCCGGCGAAGGGGTCGTCGAGCGGGTCCATGAAGATGCGGCCCATAACGTTCAACACCAGCACCCGCGCGCCGTTGCGCGCTTCCACCAGTGTGGCGCCGCGGCCGGGGGTGCCGGGCGGATAGTTCAGCGGACGGACCAGAGCGGGGGCGCGCTCGATGAAGACGAGGGCGTCGCGCTGGTCGAAGGCGTGGTTGCCGAGGGTGATGGCGTCGGCGCCGGCGGCGCGCAGCTCGTCATAGATCGCCTCGGTGATGCCGAAGCCGCCGGCGGCATTCTCGCCATTCACCACAACGAGATCGAGGGACCATTGGGCGACGAGGCCCGGCAGGTGCGACACGACGCATTCGCGGCCCGAGCGGCCGACGACATCGCCAAGAAACAGAATGCGCATGAACTTTTCCGGCAGGCACGAAAGAGGGGCAGCGGGCGGGCGTCAGGGGCGCGCCGTCACGCTGAAAGATTCCCTTTCCGTTATCATCATGTCCACCGGCTCGTCATGGGGTTCGGCGGGAACCTCTTCGACCTCCTGGCACGCAAAGGCATAGCCCAGAGCCCGCACCGGGCGTCGGACACGAAGCAGGGCGAGCGTGCGGTCATAGAAGCCGGCGCCGTAGCCGATGCGGTAGCCGCGCCGATCAAAGGCGGCGAGGGGCACCGTCAGCACGTCGGGAACGACTTCCTCGGCATCGGCGGGCGGCTCGGGGATACGGAAGGCGCCTGCGGGGATCAGCGTATCTTCGGCCCGCCACAGTCGGAACAGCAGCGGCCGGTCGCGGCCGAGGATGACAGGCAAAGCGAGGCGGGCGCGCCGGGCGCGCAGCTCGGCCGCAAGCGGGGCGGTGTCGATCTCATCGCGGAAGGCACAGAAGAGAGAGACAGTCAGGCCGGAGATGTCGCCCAAGGCGGCGACAGCATACCGAGCCGCGGCTTCGGACGCTGCCCGGCGGGCCTCCGGCCCCATGGCCGCGCGCCGTCCGAGAGCGAGGAGGCGCAGCCGCTTCTTTTCGGCGGCCAGACGTTCGCCGGCCGCATCTTCAGAGGCCATGTCGTTTGAAGCGTGTCGTGAAGGGAAGACGTGCGGAGCCACAAAAGCCGTCGGAGGTCGATCCCGGGAAACCTACAACGTAGGTGGGCGCCATATGTCCAAGCCCGGAGGCGAGGTCAGGGACAGCTCCCTTAAGGATCGATAAGGCCCCGGGGAAAAGTCTCCTAACGAGCCCCGCAGCCCCGCATTGCCAATGTAGGGACGAAAGGGGCGTGACGCCAGTCCCTTCGGGCCGAAGCTTCAGCCCATCCCCACCGTTCCGCGCTCCTTGGGCGCAAGCTCCGCCACAAGGCGCTCGATGCGCTCGGCCACGGCGTCGATGGTGCGGGCCACCTCTTCCTCGCTGGCCTCGATGCGGGCCATGGCGGAGGCGCGGGCGTCGCGCTGGCTCTCGATATCGCTCTCCAGCGCGCGGATGCGGCCGCGGGCCGAGGCCAGCTCGTCAGCGATGGTGATGGCGGCCATGACGACGAGGCGCTGGTCGCCGATCTCGCCGAACGCGCCGCGCAATTGCGTGATGCGGTCGTCGATGTCCCGGGCGAGGCGGATGAGGTGTTCTTCCTGCCCCTCGTCGCAGGCCATCCTGTATTGCCGGCCCGCAATGGTGACGGAGACGTGCGGCATCGCCTCAGCCACCGTGGGTCGCGAGCACGTCGCGAATGGTGCTCATGGCCACGTCGAGGCGGCGGATGATCTCGCGCCCCGCTTCTTCCACCTCGCCGGCCTCCGCCTGGGCCACGTCGAGCTCGGCGGCGAGCCGGGCGCGGTCGTTGCCGAGGGCGTGGAGCTGGGCCAGCAGCGCCTCCTGATGCCGATCGGCGTCGCGCCGGCGATCGATGGCGTCGGTGAGCGCATCGAGCGCGGCGTGGAGGCGCCGGGTCGCCGCCTCAATGGGGGCGTCCTGCAGCGGCGGGCGTTGCTTCAGCGCGTACATAGGCAGACTTTAGCCGAGTCGGACGGTCGGCGGAACGCCGCTCTTTCCAGTCTGTCAACATGAATGCGGCGCCCTGAGGAGGCAACCCGCAACCGGGGCGCGAGAGCGATGTTGCGCTGCACCGTGTCCGAAGCGCGATCTTGCGTCGCCGCGACGATGCAGCGCGCCCAGTGGTGTCATGCCCGCCTTGACGCGGGGAGATGAGGCAGGTTTGACAGCGCGGTGAGCCTTGGTACAAGGCGGCTCAAATGCCGGACCCTGGGTCCGGGCGGGCCGTGCCAGCTTCGCCGACGGACCCAAGCGCCGGGCCCGTGAACCCCTGAGTGCCTCTAGCCGGCCGGCTGCCGAGAGCGCCGGCACCGGAGATACGGGAATATGTCCAGCCGCACGAGCGACAGCATCACGAGTCACGACCGCCTGGCCAACGCCATCCGGTTCCTCGCGATCGATGCCGTCGAGGCCGCCAACAGCGGCCATCCGGGCCTGCCCATGGGGGCGGCGGACATCGCCACCGTGCTGTTCACGAAGGTGCTGAAATACGATCCCTCGCGTCCGTTCTGGCCGGATCGTGACCGCTTCGTGCTCTCCGCCGGCCACGGCTCCATGCTGCTTTACTCGGTGATGCATCTCGCCGGGTACGAGAAGGTGACGATCGACGAGATCAAGCGCTTCCGGCAGCTCGGCTCGCTGACGCCCGGCCATCCCGAGAATTTCGTCACCGAGGGCATCGAGACCACCACCGGCCCGCTCGGGCAGGGCATCGCCACCGCCGTGGGCATGGCCATGGCCGAGCGTCTGCTCGCCGCCCGCTTCGGTTCGGACGTGGTGGACCACTACACCTACGTCCTCGCCTCCGATGGCGACCTGATGGAGGGCATCAGCCAGGAGGCGGCGGACCTCGCCGGCCACCTGAAGCTGTCCAAGCTCATCGTCATGTGGGACGACAACAAGATCTCCATCGACGGCCCCACCTCCATCTCTGGCTCCACCAACCAGCTCGCGCGCTTCGCCGCCTCCGGCTGGGCGACGGCAGCCGTGGACGGGCATGATCCCGAGGCGATCCTCGCCGCGCTCGAGGCCGCCAAGGCCTCCGACCGGCCGACCTTGATCTCCTGCCGCACCACCATCGGCTTCGGCTCGCCCAAGAAGGCCGGCTCCGAGAAGGTCCACGGCTCGCCGCTCGGCGCCGAGGAGATCGTCGCCACCCGCGCCGCCCTCGGCTGGGAATCGCCGGCCTTCGTGGTGCCCGAGGATGCGCTCAATGGCTGGCGCGCCGCCGGTGCCGCCGGCCGTGCCACCCGCGAGGCGTGGGAAGCCCGCTTCGCTGCCCGCCCGGCCGAGGAACGCACCGAATTCGAGCGCCGGGTCGCCGGCACGCTGCCCGCGGCGCTGGAAGGCGCCATCGTCGCCGCCAAGGAAAAGGCGGTGAAGGACGGCGGCGCAGTCGCCACCCGCAAGTCGTCCGAGATGGTGCTGGACTTCATCACCCCGGCGGTGCCCGAGATGGTGGGCGGCTCGGCCGACCTCACCGGCTCGAACAACACCAAGGCCAAGGGCGCGAAGTCCGTGACGCCGGACGACTTCTCCGGCTCCTTCATCCATTACGGCGTGCGCGAGCACGGCATGGCCGCCGCCATGAATGGCATGGCGCTGCACAAGGGGCTCATCCCCTTCTCCGGCGGCTTCATGGTGTTCTCGGACTATTGCCGCCCGGCCATCCGCCTTGCGGCGCTGATGGGCGAGCGGGTGATCCACGTGCTCACTCACGATTCCATCGGCCTCGGCGAGGATGGCCCCACCCACCAGCCGGTGGAACACCTCGCGGCGCTGCGCGCCATTCCCAACCTCCTCGTGATGCGCCCCTGCGACACGGTGGAGACGGCCGAATGCTGGCAGATTGCGCTACAGTCCACCGACAGGCCCTCGGCGCTCATCCTGTCGCGCCAGAACCTGCCGATCCTGCGCACCGACGCCACGGCCGTGAACCGGTCGGCGGAAGGCGCCTACGAAATCCTCGCTGCGTCCGGGCCGGCGCAGGCGAGCCTGTTCGCCACCGGCTCGGAAGTGTCCTTGGCGGTTGAGGCTGCCAAGCTGTTGGAGGCGCAGGGTGTTCCCACCCGCGTCGTCTCCATCCCCTCGTTCGAACTGTTCCTCGAAAGGCCCGCCGCAGAGCGGGCGAAGGTGATCGGGGACGCTCCGGCCAAGGTTGCGGTGGAAGCCGCGATCCGCATGGGGTGGGACGCTATCGTCGGTTCGAACGCCGCCTTCGTGGGAATGACATCGTTCGGCGCCAGCGCGCCCGCAAAGGAGCTTTACGCCCATTTCGGCATTACTGCCCAGCAGGTCGCGGCGCGCGCGCTCGACCAGCTCCGGCAGGCCTGAGGTTCGGCGCACGGCGGGCGCGAGAGGACCGCGCCGCGGGTGAACCGCAGGCGCGCAACGCAATTCAGGGAGGCCGGGCTTCAAGCCGGCTCAGGAGGACCCAATTATGAGCGTCAAGGTGGCCATCAACGGTTTCGGTCGCATCGGTCGCAATGTGCTGCGCGCCATCATCGAATCGGGCCGCACCGACATCGAGGTGGTGGCGATCAACGACCTCGGCCCGGTGGAGACGAACGCCCACCTCTTCCGCTTCGACAGCGTGCACGGCCGCTTCCCCGGCGAGGTCAAGGTCGCCGGAGATACCATCGACGTGGGCCGCGGCCCCATCAAGGTCACCGCAGTGCGCAACCCCGCCGAGCTGCCCCACAAGGAGCTGGGCGTGGACATCGCGCTGGAATGCACCGGCATCTTCACCTCGCGTGACAAGGCTGCGGCGCACCTCGCCGCCGGCGCCAAGCGCGTGCTGGTCTCGGCCCCGGCCGACGGCGCGGACCTCACCGTGGTGTTCGGCGTGAACCACGAGAAGCTCACCAGCGAGCACCTCGTCGTCTCCAACGCCTCCTGCACCACCAACTGCCTCGCCCCCGTGGCCAAGGTCCTCAACGATGCCGTCGGCATCGAGAAGGGCTTCATGACCACCATCCACTCCTACACCGGCGACCAGCCCACGCTGGACACCATGCACAAGGACCTCTACCGCGCCCGCGCGGCAGCCATGTCCATGATCCCCACCTCCACCGGTGCCGCCAAGGCGGTGGGCCTGGTGCTGCCCGAGCTGAACGGCAAGCTGGACGGCACGTCCATCCGCGTGCCCACGCCCAACGTCTCGGTGATCGACCTGAAGTTCGTCGCCAAGCGCGCGACCAGCAAGGAAGAGATCAACGAGGCGATCATCGCCGCGGCGGCGCAGGAGCTGAAGGGCATCCTCGGCTTCACCGACCAGCCCAACGTCTCCATCGACTTCAACCACAATCCCAACTCCTCCACCTTCCACCTCGACCAGACCAAGGTCATGGAAGGCACGCTGGTGCGGGTGCTGTCGTGGTACGACAACGAGTGGGGCTTCTCGAACCGCATGGCCGACACCGCAGTCGCCATGGGCAAGCTGGGCTGACCGGGAAAAAGGAGGCGCCATCATGATCGCCTTCCGCACCCTCGACGACGCCGTGGACCTCGCCGACAAACGGGTCCTCGTTCGCGTCGACCTCAACGTTCCCATGGAGAGCGGGCGCGTCACCGACGCCACCCGTCTCAAGGCCATCCTGCCCACCATTCGGGACATCACCGGCAAGGGCGGCAAAGTCGTCCTGCTGGCGCACTTCGGGCGGCCCAAGGGCCGCGACGAAAGCCAGTCGCTTGCCCCGGTCGCCAAGGCCCTTGAGGGCGAGCTCGGCCGCAAGGTTGCCTTCGCCTCCGATTGCATCGGCGACGAGGCGAAGAGCGCCGTCTCCCGCCTCGCTTCCGGCGAGGTGATCGTGCTGGAGAACACCCGCTTCCATGCGGGCGAGGAGAAGAACGCGCCGGACTTCATCGAAGCCCTCGCGAGCCTCGGCGACATCTATGTCAACGATGCCTTCTCCACCGCCCACCGCGCGCACGCCTCCACCGAGGGGCTGGCCCGCAAGCTGCCGGCCTATGCCGGCCGCTCCATGGAAAGCGAGATCGAGGCACTGACCAAGGCCCTCGAGGCGCCCCAGCGCCCCGTGCTCGCCGTTGTCGGCGGCTCCAAGGTGTCCACCAAGCTCGAACTGCTCGGCAATCTCGTGCAGAAGGTGGATATCCTGGTGATCGGCGGCGGCATGGCCAATACCTTCCTTGCCGCTCTCGGCAAGAAGGTGGGCAAGTCGCTCTGCGAGCATGACCTCGGCGATACCGCGCGGGACATCCTGGAGAAGGCCAAGGCGGCCGGATGCGAGATCGTCCTGCCGGTGGATGCGGTGGTCGCCACCGAGTTCAAGGCCAATGCCGCGCACCGCGTCGCCAGCGTCGATGACTTGAAGGATGACGAGATGATGCTGGATGCCGGCCCGGAGACGGTCGGCATCGTCAAGCAGAAGCTCGACGCGGCGAAGACCGTGGTCTGGAACGGGCCGTTCGGCGCGTTCGAGCTGACCCCGTTCGACGCCGCGACGGTGGCCGTGGCCCGCTATGTCGGCGACCTCACCCACAAGGGGAAGCTGCTCTCGGTTGCGGGCGGCGGCGACACCGTGGCTGCGCTCAACCATGCGGGGACGGCGGAGCGCTTCTCCTACGTCTCCACTGCCGGCGGTGCCTTCCTCGAATGGCTTGAGGGCAAGGCGCTTCCGGGCGTGGAGGCTCTGCGGCGCTGATATTGCGCTGCGGAATGAAATGACGAAGATTGCGCCCGCCCGGTCCTCCGCGGCGGGCGCTTTTCGGGTAGGGCACCGGTCGGGAACCCGGTGCCGGCTCCAGGACTTGCAGGCGCGCAGACAGATGCGCCGCGGTTCGGGCGCAAAGACAATCAATCTGCCGGAGTGCCACGCTCCGGCGTCCATGCCCGCCGAGGGGCGGCAACAAGGCAGGTGAAGAACATGACGGCGGAGCTCGACGCGATCGCGCAGAAAATGGTGGCCGACGGCAAGGGCATTCTCGCGGCAGACGAGAGCGGCGGTACCATCAAGAAGCGGTTCGATGCCATCGGGGTCGAATCCACCGAGGAGAACCGTCGCGACTACCGCGAGCTGATGTTCCGCTCTCAGGGCATGGACTACATCTCCGGCGTCATCCTCTATGACGAGACCATCCGCCAGAAGGCGAAGGACGGCACCCCGCTCGTCTCCGTCATCGAGAAGTCCGGCGCCATCCCCGGCATCAAGGTCGACGCCGGCGCCAAGCCGCAGCCCTTCTGCCCGGGCGAGACCATCACTGAGGGCCTCGACGGCCTCGCCGGTCGCCTCAAGGAGTATTACGACCTCGGCGCCCGCTTCGCGAAGTGGCGCGCGGTGATCGACATCGACACCACCAAGCACATCCCGTCCTACACCTCGCTGCGCGCCAACGCCCACGCGCTCGCCCGCTATGCGGCGCTGTGCCAGGAAGCGAAGATCGTCCCGATCGTCGAGCCCGAAGTGCTCATGGACGGCGCGCACGACATCGACACTTGCTACCGCGTGACCGAATGGGCGCTGAAGACGGTGTTCGAGGAGCTGTACTACCAGCGCGTCCGCCTGGAAGGCATGGTGCTCAAGCCCAACATGATTGTGCCCGGCAAGAAGAGCCCGGCGCAGGCCTCGGTGGCCGAGGTGGCGGAGAAGACCGTGCGCGTGCTGAAGGCCTGCGTGCCCACCGCCGTGCCCGGCATCGCCTTCCTCTCCGGCGGCCAGTCGGACGAGGACGCCACCGCCCATCTCGACGCCATGGTGAAGCTCGGCGGCCTGCCCTGGAAGCTCACCTATTCCTATGGCCGCGCTTTGCAGGCCGCGCCCCAGAAGGCGTGGTCCGGCAAGCCGGAGAACGTGGCCAAGGCGCAGGCCGCCTTCGCCCACCGCGCGCACATGAACTCCCTCGCGGCCCTCGGCAAGTGGTCGGCCGAGGAAGAGCGCAAGGCCGCCTGAGCATCGGGCACATCACGTTCGGAAAGGGCCGGCTTGCGCCGGCCCTTTTCTTATGGTCTGGCGAAAGCCGACGACATTCCGCGTCCGTGCCCCCAATTCGCCGATTTCTTGGCAGACCGATCAGACCATGGCCAATCCTCCGCCCGCCACTGGCGCCCGCCTCATGCTCGTCTTCACCGTCACGCCTGCGCTTGACCCGCGCACGGTGGAGGCGGCGGTGCGCGCGGGCGATGTGGCCTGCGTGGTCCTGCGCGCTCCTGTCGGCGAAAAGCTCGATGCGGCGCGGCTCGCCGAGATCGCAGCAGCGGCCCAGCGACATGATGCGGCGGTGCTGCTCGAAGGCTCCGAGGGGCTCGTCGCTGCCGCCGGCCTCGACGGCGTGCACGTGGCGGCCGGACCGGGGCTCGATTCGGTGCTGCGGCTGCTGAAACCCGCCGCCATCGTCGGCGCGGGCGGGCTGGTCACGCGCCATGAGGCCATGGTCGCGGGGGAGAGCGGGGCTGACTATGTCGCTTTCGGCGCGCTGGCGCCCGAGGCCGGAGACTTCTTTCGCGTGCGCGACCTCGTGGAGTGGTGGGCGGAGCTGTTCGAGGTCCCCTGCGTCGGTGTCGCCTCGACCCTCGACGAGGTGACGGCGCTCGCCGGGGCCGGCGCCGATTTCGTTGCGCTCTCGGACGCACTGCTGGCATCCGGTGAAGGCGCGGCTAAAGTGGTCGCGGCGGCACAGGCGCGCCTTGCAACGGGCGACGACGCGCAATGATGTCGGCCGTCCGCGCGCCCTTCCGCAAATTGAGATTTGCCGTTTCGGGCCGCGCCGTGCTGCTCGCCGTCGCGGTGGCGGGAGCGCCGTCCCTGGCTTATGCGCAGGCGCCGGCCGGCGGATCGTCCTCGACCCAGCCGGCGAAACCCGCCGCGAAGCCCAAGACCGATGCGAAGCCGGATGCCAAGTCCGGGAGCAAGCCGACCACGAAGCCGGATCCAAAAGCTGCCCAGCGCCCGCGCGAACCCGTGCCCATGCCGCTGCTGGGCCAGCAGATCTCCTATCCCAGCCTCGATACGCCGGGCGGCTCGGGCGATATCGCCTATGGCGCCTACCAGCGCGGCTATTACATCACCGCCTTCAATGAGGCCCTGAAGCGCGCCCGCGCCGGAAACGATCCGGCGGCGATGACGCTGCTCGGCGAGCTTTATTCCGAAGGTCTCGGGGTTCCGCTTGATCCCAAGAAGGCCATCGAGTGGTACCGCAAGGCGGCGGACGCAGGCTCGCCCGGCGCGTTGTTCGCGCTCGGCAACATGACGCTCGCCGGCCGTGGCGTTCCCTTGGACGAGCCTGCCGCGGCGCAGCTTTTCAAGCAGGCGGCCGAGAAGGGGAGCGCGGGCGCGGCCTACAATCTCGGCCTGCTCTATCTCCAGGGCCGAAAGATCCCCAAGGAGCCCTCCGAGGCCGCACGCTGGTTCGAGCTCGCCGCCGCCAAGGACGTGGAAGACGCCCAGTACGCGCTGGGCGTGCTGCTGAAGGAAGGCAACGGCGTTGAAAAGGATATTGCCGCCTCGGCTCGTATGATGGGGGCCGCCGCCCGACTCGGCCACATCACGGCGGAGGTGGAATTCGCCATCATGCAGTTCAACGGCACCGGCGTGGCCAAGGACGAGGCCGCCGCTGCCGCCCTGTTCCGCAAGGCGGCGCTGGCCGGCAACGCCATCGCCCAGAACCGCTATGCGCGGCTGCTCGCAGTGGGACGTGGCGTGACGCAGGACAAGGTGCAGGCCGCGGCCTGGCATCTGGTCGCCAAGAACCGTGGCCTCGGTGATCCGATGCTGGACGAGGTGGTGGCCAAGCTGCCGGAACCGGATCGCAAGAAGGCGCAGACCCAGGCCGCACGCTGGGAATCCGGTCGCTCCTGAAGACGGAGTGATGAGGGGGGCCGAGCGAGGGCTCGGTTGTGGCCCTTTTGCAACGCCGGCCGCCGCCGTATCGCTGCCTTCACCCCTGCACCTCCGCGCCATGATGACGCCACGTCCCGGCATCAGTGAAGGGCGTGTCGGACGAGGGGCGTTGTCGCCTCTCCCGGCCTTTCGGGCAAACACCTCATTCACCTGCCGTGCCGGTTTCTGCACGTGGGAGAGGGAGGCTCGTACCGGCCCGAAGGGCGATGATAACGGCCCGGAAACCATGGCGAGCGGGAGTGGCCCGCATCCTCCGGTTTTTGGCCCTCGGAGCGGCCAAGAGGCCGCGTACGGAACGTTCGCTTAACCGGACGGCTTTAGACCCGAAGCCTCCGGTGCAGCGTTGAGAAGGGAGTTACCGGATGCGTTTCCTCAGCCTTGCTCGCGGCTTCCGGTTCGCGGCTCTGTTTGGCTTCGCGCTGGCGCTTGCCGCGTGCGCCAACAATCCCAACCAGAATGCCGGCGTCGGCGGCGCGGGTGGCCCTCCCGGTTCCCCTCAGGAGTTCGTGGTCGCCGTCGGCGATCGCGTGTTCTTCGAGAGCGACCAGACCGATCTCACCCCGCAGGCCCGCGCCACCCTGGACCGTCAGGCCCAGTGGCTCCAGCAGTACAACCGCTACACCTTCACCATCGAAGGTCATGCGGACGAACGCGGAACCCGCGAATACAACATCGCGCTGGGGGCTAAGCGCGCCCAGAGCGTGCGTGACTACCTCGCCTCCCGCGGCATCGACCCGGCCCGGATGCGCACCATCTCCTACGGCAAGGAGCGCCCGGTGGCGGTGTGCAACGACATCTCGTGCTGGTCTCAGAACCGCCGCGCGGTGACGGTGTTGAACGGCGGCGGCGCCTGATCCTCTTTCCGAAGTCTCGCGAAGGCCGGCGCCCACGGGTGCCGGCCTTTGTGCGTCCAGCTCCCGCTGAACCTCGATCGGTCCACGGCAAGTCGTTGCCGGGTCACACTTTGGACGCGATCAGCAGGGTAAAGTCGCACAGGCCGAACCGGTAATTTTTCGGCCGTGCTCCCCGCCACCAGCCCCAAGCAAAAGTCACATGAAGATGCGCCTGCGCCCGGTCGGTGTTCTTGTTCGCACCTATGCCGTCCTTTTCAGCCTTGCCTGCGCTGCGGCCCTCGGCACGGCAGCGCCGGCGGCTGCGCAGAACGACGGGAACCTCTTCGGCAACCTGTTCAAGCCGCCTCAGCCCGCGCAGGAAGCTTCGCGCGAGGATCCCGAGCTGATGGAGCGGATGGAGCGTCTGGAATCGACCCTCCGCCAGCTCACCGGACAGGTCGAGCAACTGCAGTATCGCAACCAGCAGCTCGAAGCGCAGGTACGCCGGCTGGAGGAGGCCGGCGGCGGCCGACCCTCCGCTGCGCCGTCTGCGGCCGCGCCCGTGGCCGCGCCGGTCCAGGCGCCGGCGGTGCTTCCTTCCGGCCGTCCGGCCGCAGCGCCAGCCGCCCCGGTGCGCCGCTCCGACGCCTTCGATCCGAACATGGACCCGGCCGCGCCGGGCGCGCCCCAGCCGCTCGGCTCGCCCGCGAGCGCCACGCCCGCGCCGCGCGCGGTGGATGTCGCCCCCGTCCGTCCAACCGGCGGACAGCAGGTGGCCGCGCTGCCGTCCGCCGGCGCCACCGTGCGCGAGCTTTACGATGCCGGCCAGTCCCAGCTTCAGCGACAGGACTATGCCGGCGCCGAGCAGACCTTCCGCCAGATCATCCAGTCGTCGCCCAACGACCGCCTGATCGCGGACGCGACCTTCATGCTCGGCGAGAGCCTTTTCCTGCGGCAGAACTATTCCGACGCCGCAGCCTCCTTCCTCGAGGTCTCCACCAAATACCAGAACTCCGCGCGCGCCCCCGAGGCGCTGCTGCGGCTCGGCCAGTCGCTCGCCGGCCTCGGCGAGAAGGAGACGGCCTGCGCCACCTTCCAGGAGGTGGACCGCAAATATCCTCGCACGGCCTCCTCCGTCCGGCAGGCCGTGGAGCGCGAGCAGAAGCGCGTCGGTTGCTGAGGCCGATGGCGGCGGATTCCGCAAGCCTGTCTCCCGACTCCCGCTCGGCGGTTGCCGACAGCGAACTCGACGCCCTCTTTTCCAGCTTCGCCGGCCGTCCGGCCGTTCTCCTCGCTGTTTCCGGCGGGCCTGATTCCACAGCTCTGCTCCACCTCGCCGTCCGCTGGCGCGCTCGGTATCCAGGTGGCCCGCGGCTTTTTGCGGCGACGGTCGATCATGGATTGAGGCCCGCGGCAGCCGAGGAGGCGGCCGATGTGGCGCGTTTGGCCGCTCAATTGAAGGTGCCGCATCGCACGCTTCGCTGGCAGGGCGAAAAGCCCGACCGCGGCCTGCAGGAGGCGGCTCGCGAGGCCCGCTATGCGCTGCTCGCCGCCGAGGCCCGCCGGGTTGGAGCGCCGGCGCTCGCTTTGGCCCATACCCGCGACGATCAGGCGGAGACCGTGCTGTTCCGCATGGCGCGGGGCTCCGGCCTCGCCGGCCTTGCAGGAATGAGCGCCGAGACGGCGCGGAGCGGCCTTACCCTTCTGCGCCCCTTCCTCGATCTGCCGAAGGTGCGGCTCGTGGAGACGCTCGATGCGGCCGGCATCGCCTATGCGAGCGACCCATCCAATGTGGACGCCCGCTTCGCCCGCCCCCGCCTGCGCGCCCTCGCCCCCGCCTTGGAACGGGAGGGCCTCGACGCACGCGGCCTCGCCCGCCTTGCCCGCCGTCTCGCCCGTGCCGACTCGGCACTGGAGGCGGTGACGGACCGGGTGGAAGCGGAACTGGTTACCGTCGAGAAATCGCACGCCGCCATCGCGGCCGCGCCGTTCGCCGCGCTGCCGGAGGAGATTGCGCTCCGTCTGCTGGGCCGCTGCGTCGCGGCGCAGGGAAGGGAAGGACCGGTCGAACTGGCCAAGCTCGAGGTTCTGCTGGCCGCGCTTCTGGCCGCGCTGGCGTTGCCGGCTGCTCCATTTCGCCGCACCCTGGCCGGTGCCAGTGTGACCGTCCGGAGGGGGCGGGTGCTCGTATCCACCGCACCACCCCGACGGCCGATCGGGACCATCGCGACGAATTCAAGTGCGCAGAAGGCGCCTGTCCTTGGCAAGACGGGGCCTCGCACCTAAATTAGGCGCAGGACGGTGCGGGAGGTTCCACCGACGGCGGTGCGGTGCGGAGGTTTTCCTTCCGTATGGTGAGGCGTCGAAGCAGGACCACCCTTCTGTCCCCACGAGGGTTCAATGAACGCCAATCTACGCAATTTCGCCCTTTGGGTGATCATCGTCCTGCTGCTGCTGGCGCTGTTCTCGCTGTTCAACAGCCCGGGTCAGCGCACGAACGCGAACGAAATCTCCTTCTCGCAGCTCCTCAACGACGTGGACGCCGGCAAGGTGCGCGAGGTCGTGATCGAGGGGCCGAACATCACCGGCACCTATTCCGACCGCTCGGGTTCCTTCCAGACCTACGCGCCGAACGACCCCTCGCTCGTGCAGCGCCTGTACGGCAAGGGCGTGCAGATCACCGCGCGCGCGCCGTCGGACAACGTGCCGTGGTTCGTGAGCCTGCTGCTCTCCTGGCTGCCCTTCCTGGCGCTGATCGGCGTGTGGATTTTCCTGTCGCGCCAGATGCAGGGCGCCGGCGGTAAGGCCATGGGCTTCGGCAAGAGCCGCGCCAAGCTCCTCACCGAGGCGCACGGCCGCGTGACCTTCGACGACGTGGCCGGCATCGACGAGGCGAAGAGCGACCTCACCGAGATCGTGGAATTCCTGCGCGACCCGCAGAAGTTCCAGCGCCTCGGCGGCCGCATCCCGCGCGGTGTGCTGCTCGTCGGCCCGCCCGGCACCGGCAAGACGCTGCTCGCCCGCGCCATCGCGGGTGAGGCCAACGTGCCGTTCTTCACCATCTCCGGCTCGGACTTCGTGGAGATGTTCGTGGGCGTCGGCGCGAGCCGCGTGCGCGACATGTTCGAGCAGGCGAAGAAGAATGCGCCGTGCATCATCTTCATCGACGAGATCGACGCGGTGGGTCGCCACCGCGGCGCCGGTCTCGGCGGCGGCAATGACGAGCGCGAGCAGACCCTTAACCAGCTGCTGGTGGAGATGGACGGCTTCGAGGCGAACGAGGGCATCATCCTCATCGCCGCGACCAACCGTCCGGACGTGCTCGATCCCGCGCTGCTGCGTCCCGGCCGTTTCGACCGTCAGGTCATCGTCCCGAACCCGGACGTGGTCGGCCGCGAGCAGATCCTGAAGGTGCATGCCCGCAAGATCCCCGTCGCTCCCGACGTGAATCTCAAGACCATCGCCCGCGGCACCCCCGGCTTCTCCGGTGCGGACCTCGCGAACCTCTGCAACGAGGCGGCGCTGATGGCGGCCCGGCGCAACAAGCGCATGGTCACCATGGCCGAGTTCGAGGACGCCAAGGACAAGGTGATGATGGGCGCCGAGCGTCGCTCCCTCGTGATGACCGAGGAAGAGAAGATGCTCACCGCCTATCACGAGGGCGGCCACGCCATCGTCGCCCTCAATGTTCCGGCGACCGACCCGGTGCACAAGGCCACCATCATCCCCCGTGGCCGGGCACTCGGTATGGTCATGCAGCTTCCGGAGCGCGACAAGCTCTCCATGAGCTACGAGCAGATGACCTCGCGCCTCGCCATCATGATGGGCGGCCGCGTGGCTGAGGAACTCGTGTTCGGCCACGACAAGGTGACGTCCGGTGCGGCCTCCGACATCGAGCAGGCGACCCGCCTCGCAAAGATGATGGTGACGCGCTGGGGCTTCTCCGACCTGCTCGGTCAGGTGGCGTACGGCGAGAACAACGAGGACGTGTTCCTCGGCATGTCCATGCAGCGCCACCAGAACGTTTCCGAAGCCACGGCCCAGACCATCGACAAGGAGGTCCGACGGCTCGTGGACGAGGGCTATACCGAGGCGAAGCGCATCCTCACCGAGAAGTACGACGACCTCGAAGCTCTGGCCCGCGGCCTGCTCGAATACGAGACGCTCTCGGGCGACGAGATCGTGGACCTCCTCGACGGCAAGACGCCGAACCGGGAGAGCGTGCTCGAGCCCTCCAACCCGCGTGGCTCGGCCATTCCGACCACCAAGCGCCCCCGCCCCGGCGGTGCCGGCGGCTCCATCGAGCCTCAGCCCCAGGCCTGAGACGAATGATCGACCGGAAAACGCCCGCGCAAGCGGGCGTTTTTCGTTTGTGACGAGCGTCCTCGTCCGCGGTGCGCGCCCTGCGCTGGGCTCGGAGGGCAAGTTCTGCGCGGAGCCCATCGACACAATCGGCCGCGCGAGGCATAGGCAGGGCTCATGTCCCTCCTCGCCCGCACCTCCATCGTCTCGGCGGCAACCCTCGTGTCCCGCGTGTTGGGCTTTGCACGGGATGCGGCCACGGCCGCCGTGCTCGGCGTAGGGCCGGTAGCGGATGCATTGGCGGCGGCCATGGCGCTGCCATTGCTGGCGCGCCGGCTGCTGGCTGAAGGCGCCTTCAATCTCGCCTTCATTCCGGCGCTCGCCCGGACGAGCGGGGTCGTGGGAACGGGCGATGAAGCGGCTGGCCGGCTGGCGGGAGCGACCCTGCTTCTGCTGTGCGGCCTCCTTCTCGTGTTCGCGGCCGTCGTCGCGCTCTTCATGCCGCAGGTGATCGGCCTGATGGCGCCGGGCTTCGAGGCGGGCGGCCAGCGGGCGGACGTCGCCATCCTCTGCGGTCGTGTGGTGGTGCTCTACATCCCCCTTGCAGGGCTCGCCGCCATCTTCGGCGGCATCGCCAACTCCGCGCATCGCGTGCTGTTGCCGGCGCTGGCTCCCGCTGCGGCCAATGTCACGGTGCTCGCGGTTATCGGTGTGCTGCTCGCCAAGGGGCTGATGGAGAGCGATGCCGCAGCCTTCGCCATCGCGGCGGCGCAGGTGGGGGCGGGCTGCGCCCAATTCGCCATCATGAGACTGGCCGCCGGGGGCTGTCCGGCCCAGCCGCTGTTCCGCGTTCTGACGGTTCGCGATCTCCGGGCGGCGCTCGGTGTGCTGCGGGCGGCGTCGCCCGCCTTGCTGTTTGCCGGGCTGAGCCAGCTTCGCTTCATCATCGTGGTCGCCGCCGTCTCCGCCACCCCGGGCGCCGCCGCCGCCCTGAACTACGCGCAGCGGTTGATGGATCTCCCTTTGGGCCTCGTCGGTGCCAGCGCGGGGGCCGTCCTCGTGCCGGCGCTGCTCCGGCGGGGGAGAGCCGAGGCCGCGGACGATGCCGGGCGCGCGGTGCTGGCGGCGCTTGCCTTCGCCTTGCCAGCGGCGGTCGGGCTGGCTGTTCTTGCCGAGCCCATCGTGGTCACCCTGTTCCAGCGGGGTAGCTTCGACAGCGAAGACGCCCGGTTCACCGCCGCGCTGCTGGCCGTGCTCTCGCTGTCGCTGCCGGCGCAGGGCCTGGAGCGCATCCTCTCCGCTGCCGCTTCCACGTCCGGACAGATCAAGGCGGCGGAGCGAATCGCGCTCGGCTCGCTGCTGCTGTGCATGGTTGCCGCTGCGGGGCTCGGAACGGTGGGCGGCCCCTTGATCGCGGCGGGGGCGGTGGCGCTGTCCGCCGTGGCGTCCATCCTGGCCCTGGGGGGCGTCCTCATCGCCCGTGGCGCGCTGCGCTTCTCGGCGCCGGTGCTGCTCTCGGCTGCCGGTCTCGCGGCCGCGAGCCTCACCATGGGGGCCGGGGTTGGCGCACTCGCCACGATGTGGCCCGTGCCCGAGGGGACGCTGGTGGGCACCCTGCGGCTGGCCGGGCTCGTCGCGAGCGGCGGCGTCATCTACGGCGCCGGTGCGCTCGTGGTGAAGGCGGGAGTCTCCAAGGCCTGGACGGGCCGCGTCTGAGCCAGGCAGCAGCGTTGCGGGCCGTGCCCTTGCGCCGTGCCGCCCCAGGTGGCATGACGCGCCGCATTCACTTTTGCGGGCCGTTGCCCGTGTTCAGGTCGAGCGGCGCGCCGCTCTTTGGGGAGTTCGCCATGGCGGCGGTCGCAGAACGCGTATTTTCCGGCGTGCAGCCCACGGGCAACCTGCATCTCGGCAATTATCTCGGCGCCATCAAGCGCTTCGTGGAGCTGCAGAAGAGCCACGAGTGCATCTATTGCGTGGTCGACCTCCACGCCATCACCGTCTGGCAGGACCCGGAAGAGCTGAAGCGCCACACCCGCGAGGTGACGGCCGCCTTCATCGCCTGCGGCATCGATCCCAAGGCCCACATCGTGTTCAACCAGAGCCAGGTGTCCGGCCACGCCGAACTCGCCTGGGTGTTCAACTGCGTCGCCCGCATGGGCTGGCTGAATCGCATGACGCAGTTCAAGGAGAAGGCCGGCAAGGACCGCGAGAACGCCTCCGTGGGCCTCTTCGCCTACCCCACCCTGATGGCCGCCGACATCCTGCTCTATCGCGCCACCCACGTGCCGGTTGGCGACGACCAGAAGCAACACCTGGAGCTGACGCGCGACATTGCCCAGAAGTTCAACACGGACTTCGCCCCCTCCATCGCCGCCAACGGCTATGGCGAGGGCTACTTCCCCATCACCGAGCCGCTCATCGCCGGGCCGGCGACGCGGGTGATGAGCCTGCGTGACGGTTCGAAGAAGATGTCGAAGTCGGAGGCCTCCGACTTTTCGCGCATCAACCTCACCGACGATGCCGACACCATCGCGGGCAAGGTGCGCAAGGCGAAGACCGATCCCGAGCCGCTGCCGTCCGAGGAAGAGGGCCTCAAGGGTCGTCCGGAGGCGGACAATCTCGTCGGCATCTTCGCGGCCCTGTCCGATACCGCCAAGGCGCAGGTGCTGGCGGACTATGGCAATGCCCAGTTCTCGGCCTTCAAGGCGGCGCTTGTGGACCTTGCCGTCGCGAAGCTCGGCCCCATCGGCACCGAGATGCAGCGCCTCATGGCCGATCAGGCTGCCATCGATGCCATCCTCATCGACGGTGCCGACCGCGCGCGGGTGATCGCCGACCAGACCATCCGCGACGTGAAGGACATCGTGGGCATGGTGCGCTGAGGAGCCAGCCCGGCGCGGCCTTGCCCGCGCCGGATGCCGCGCCTAAGTGTGGGGCATAGTCCCCCGCCGCCGAGGAGGCCGTGATGCCGCAGATGAACGCCACGGTCGATCCGGAAGAGGTCTCCCGCTTCGAGGCGCTCGGCGCGCAGTGGTGGGACGTGAAGGGCAAGATGGCGCCCCTGCACGCCATGAATCCCGCGCGCCTCACCTTCCTGCGTGACACGCTGGTCCGCCATTTCTCCCGGGACGCCCGGTCGCTTCGCCCGCTGAAGGGCCTCTCCCTCGTCGATATCGGCTGCGGCGGAGGCCTGCTCAGCGAGCCGCTGTCCCGCATGGGGGCCGATGTGACGGGCATCGATCCCGCCCCCGGCAATGTGGACATTGCCCGCGCCCACGCCGCGCAATCGGGTCTCACCGTGACCTATGAGGCCGAGACCGCCGAGGCGCTGGCCGAGCGGGGCGCCCGCTTCGATGTGGTGGTGGCGCTGGAAGTGGTGGAGCATGTGGCCGATGTCGGGCTGTTCGTGCGCACCGCTGGCCGTCTGGTGGCGGATGGTGGCCTGCTGGTGCTCTCCACTTTGAACCGTACGCCCAAGAGCTTCGCCCTCGCCATCGTCGGCGCCGAATACGTCCTGCGCTGGCTGGAGCCCGGCACCCATCGCTGGGAGAAGTTCGTGACGCCGGAGGAGCTGGAGGCGACGCTCGCTTCAGCCGGCTTTGCCGCTCGGGAGAAGGTGGGCCTCGCCTACGAGCCCTTTTCCGGCGATTTCCGCCTGACCGAGGATCTCTCGGTGAACTATTTCATGGTGGCGGAGCGCGAGGCCTAGGCCTCAGTTCCGATCTTCCGGCAGCACGGGCAGGGGGAACACCTCCACCTCGTCCTCGCGCAGGGCCTTAACCTCTTCCACAGTCGCCTCGCCGCGGATGGGACGATGCTCGATCTCCCCGTCATGCATCTTGCGGGCGAGGTCGGCGAAGCTGTCGCCGACATCATCCGAGTTGGCGACGATGTGGTCGCGCAGCTGGCGGATCAGCGTGCGCAACTCGCTGTCGGGCCGCGCCATCATCGCCACGGGCGTCGCCTCAGACGAAGGCGCTTCGGCAGCCGCGCCACCGTCGGGCAGGCTCGTGGGTGCGCCGACAGGCTCCCTGTCCGGCATCCCCTTGTCGGTGCGCGCGACGGACGGGGCCATCACCGCCTTGTCGACCTTGGCTGAGTTGCAGGTGGGGCAGGTGACGAGGCCGCGTGCGCGCTGGGTGTCGTAGCTGGCCGAGGATGGAAACCAGCTCTCGAACTCGTGGCCTTCGTCGCACTTGAGAGTGTAGCGGATCATGAGGAGGCACGCACCACGTGGAGGTGGCCGATCTGCCCCGGCTCGGTGATCTCGAACCGGCGGCCATTGGCGAGCGAAGGCACGCGGGCGCGCGCCGCGGCGACTTCCGCCATGTCGATCTCGGCGAGGATCACGCCCGGGTCAGTGCCGCCCTCGGCGATGACACGGCCCCAGGGGTCGATCACCAGTGAATGGCCATAGGTCTCGCGGCCATTCTCGTGTCGCCCCCCCTGCGCGGCTGCGAGGACATAGGCGCCGTTCTCGATGGCGCGGGCGCGCAGCAGCACATGCCAGTGGGCTTCCCCGGTCGGCCGGGTGAAGGCGGATGGCACGGTCAGCACCTTGGCGCCGCCCTCTGCGAGCGCCCGGTAGAGCGAGGGAAAGCGCAGGTCGTAGCAGATGGTCATGCCGAGGCGGATGCCGTCCACGTCGGTCAGGATAGCACGCTCGCCGGGCCGGTAGGCGTTCGACTCGCGGTAGCTCTCGCCCTTGCCGAGGTCCACGTCGAACATGTGGATCTTGTCGTAGCGGCCGGTGATCTCGCCGTCCGGGTCGATAACGAAGCCGCGGTTCACTGCCTTGGCGTCGGAAACCTTCAGCGCGAGGGAGCCGATATGGAGCGTGATGCCCAGTTCGCGCGTCAGCTGGCGCAGGGCTGCGAGGGTGGCGTCGTTGCCCTCTTCCTGCAGCTTCTCGAACAGGACCTTGCGATCCAGCTCCATGATGTTGGTGACTTCCGGCGTCTGGACATAGCGCGCGCCATCCCGCGCCGCCTCGCGGATGAGGGCGGCGGCGGCGTCCAGGTTCGCGGCCGGTTCGCGGCCGCTGCGCAACTGGACCAGACCGACGCGGAGGGTCTTGCCGGTGGGCGCGTCGGGCGCGGTCGGTTCCGAGGTGGTCATGAGGCTTGCTCTCTCGCTGCCGCCGGAGCCGGGATCGCCGTGTCGCGCCCGGCGCGGCGCGACATCAGACAGATATGGTCTTCCCGGCCGGAATGCACGGGGCCCGTCGTCCGCGTGCCCCGGGCCCGGGTCAGGCCGCCAGCGCGTCCAGCCGGCCGGCTTCCTCCAGAGCATAGAGGTCGTCGCAGCCGCCCACATGGGTCTCGCCGATGAAGATCTGCGGCACGGACGTGCGGCCATTGGCGCGGCGGATCATCTCCTGCTGGCCCTCGGCGTCGGTGGTCACGTCGATTTCGGTGAAGGTCAAGCCTTTGCGCCGCAGCAATTCCTTGGCGGAATGGCAGTAGGGGCACCAGCTCTTGGTATAGATTTCGATGGGCTTCATGATGTCACGACAGATGGGACGGCTCGGGGGGCGTGCCGTCACGAAAGCGTCGCATCATAAGGGCTCAGCCGAATTCGACAACCCGCGCAAACGTGAGGGCATCAATGCCGGTGGCACCGGCGCGACGGAGCGCCTGCGCACAAGCATCGAGCGTCGCGCCGGTCGTATACACGTCATCGACCAGCAGCACGCGCCGGCCTTCAATGCGATGGGCCGCGTTATGCGGCACTGCAAAAGCGCCAGCGACATTTGCGCGTCGTGCATTGCGCCCCAGAGCGGTCTGCGACGGCGTCCGGCGCCGCCGCACCAGCGCGCCGGCTTCGACGGGCAAGGCTGTGGCCGCCGCCACATGCCGGGCAAGGAGCGCCGCCTGGTTGAACTTGCGCCGCCACAGCCGGATCGGATGGAGCGGCACCGGCACGATGATCTCGGCCGAGCCCGTAAGATCGGTGCCGGCCTGCAGCATCAGCCGCGCCATGGGGGCCGCGAGATCGAGGCGGTCGGCGTATTTCAGCTTGTGCACGAGGCCACGGGCCACGTCGTCGAAGGTGACAGCCGCGCGGGCGCGATCATAGGCCGGCGGATCGGCGAGCGCCTCGGCTGAGAGCCAGCCATCGCCGAACACGCGGTCAGGATCATGGCTGAACGGCGCGCCGGTCCGCTCGCAATAGGGCCGGCTGATGAAGGAGAGCTTGCCCCAGCACGGCCCGCACAATCCCCCCGCCGCCCCGGTGATGCTGCCGCAGGCGATGCAGGTAGGCGGCAATGCGAGGCCGAGAAGAGCGGAGCCGAAGCCGCGCGCCACGGCGCCGGCCCGGCCGATCCGCTCCGAAATATCAGCTGCTGAAAGACCCATGGCTGCCCCCGGATCGATTTTCCGTCCGGGGGCGGCGCCTGTAAAGCCGCGCCTTTGCTCAGCGCGGGGTGAAGGTCCGCAGCAGCAGGGCGTTGGCGATGACGCTGACCGAGGAGAGCGCCATGGCCGCCGCCGCCACCATGGGCGACAGGAGCAGGCCGAGGCTGGGATAGAGCACGCCGGCCGCAATCGGCACGCCCGCCGCATTGTAGAGGAAGGCGAACAGCAGGTTGCGGCGGATGTTTGCCATGGTGGCACGGGAGAGGGCCCGTGCGTGGGCGATACCGGCCAGGTCACCCTTGAGCAGGGTGATGCCCGCGCTCTCCATGGCGATGTCGGTGCCCGTGCCCATGGCAATGCCCACGTCCGCCACGGCGAGAGCCGGGGCGTCGTTCACGCCGTCACCGGCCATGGCCACCACATGACCTTCCTTGCGCAAGCGCTCGACCACCTCGGCCTTGCGGGCGGGCAGAACTTCCGCTTCCACTTCGATGATGCCGAGGCGCTTGGCCACGGCCAGCGCCGTGGTCCGGTTGTCACCCGTGAGCATGACCACGCGCACGCCGTGCTGCTGGAGGCGCCTCAACGCGGCCTCGGTCGTATCCTTCACCGGATCGGCGATGGCGACGAGGCCGGCCGCCTTGCCGTCGATGGCGACGAACACCGCCGTCGCGCCCTCTCGGCGGAAGCTCTCGGCGATCGCCGTCTGATGGTCGGTGTGAATACCGATCTCGCTCATGAAGGCGGCGTGGCCCACGGCGACAGCGTGGCCTTCCACCTGCCCGACGATGCCCTTGCCCGCCGGGCTCTCGACACCGGACGGTTCGGAGGTGACCAGCTCGCGCGCTGCCGCCTCATGCACGATGGCGGCGCCGAGGGGGTGCTCGCTCGCCCGTTCCAGCGCGGCGGCGAGGCGCAGCACCTCATCCTCGCTGCGGCCGTTGAAGGCGCGCACGGCGATCACCTTGGGCTTGCCGACGGTGAGGGTGCCGGTCTTGTCCACCACCACCACGTCCACCTTCTCCATGCGTTCCAGCGCCTCGGCGTTGCGCACCAGCACGCCGAGCTGGGCGCCGCGGCCGACGCCCACCATCACCGACATGGGGGTGGCGAGGCCGAGGGCGCAGGGGCAGGCGATGATGAGCACGCTCACGGCCGCCATCAGAGCGAAGGTGAGACGGGGCTCGGGGCCGACCGCCATCCACACCGCGAAGGCGACGACGGCGGCCGCGAACACCAGAGGCACGAACCAGCCGGAAACCTGATCCGCCAGCCGCTGGATCGGCGCGCGCGAACGCTGCGCCTGGGCGACCATCTGCACGATCTGGGACAGCAGGGTGTCGCGGCCCACCTTCTCCGCCTTCATGGTGAAGACGCCGGAGGCGTTGACCGTGCCGCCGATGACCTTCTCGCCCGGCTCCCGGGAGACGGGCAGCGACTCGCCGGTGACGAGGCTTTCGTCCACCACGGCGCGGCCGTCCGCCACCGTGCCGTCCACCGGCACCTTCTCGCCGGGGCGCACGCGCAGGAGGTCGCCGGGGGCGACGAGGCCGAGATCGATGGTCTCGTCCGAGCCGTCGGCCCGGATGCGCAGGGCAGTCTTGGGCGCGAGGGAGAGCAGGGCCTTGATGGCGCTCGATGTCTGCTCGCGAGCGCGCAGCTCCAGCACCTGCCCGAGCGCGACCAGCACGGTGATGACCGCCGCTGCCTCGAAATACACGGGCACGCCGCCGCCATGGGCGTGGAAATCATGCGGGAACAGGCCGGGCGCGAAGGTGCCCACGAGCGAATAGAGGTAGGCGACCCCCGTGCCCATGGCGATGAGGGTGAACATGTTGAGATGCCGCGTCTTCAGCGACAGCCAGCCGCGCTGGAGGAACGGCCATCCCACCCAGAGCACCACAGGCGTCGCGAGGACGAACTGGACGTAGTTCGAGATCTGCTGCGGCAGCGGGGACCAGCCGAAAAGGTGCCTCCCCATCTCCAGCACGAAGACGGGCAGGGTAAGGGCGAGGCCGATCCAGAAGCGGCGGGTCATGTCCACCAATTCGTGGTTCGGCCCCTCGTCGAGGGTGACGACCTCCGGCTCCAGCGCCATGCCGCAGATGGGGCAAATGCCGGGGCCGATCTGCCGGATCTCCGGGTCCATCGGGCAGGTGTAGATGGTGCCGGCCGGGACCTCGGCGGGCGGAGGCGGCGCGCTGCCGCCCACGTAGCGCACGGGATCGGCCTTGAACTTGGTCTCGCAGGACGACGAGCAGAAGAAATAGGGCTTCTTCTCGTGCCGGGCCGAGTATTTGGCGGTGCCGGGCGACACCATCATGCCGCACACCGGGTCCTTCACCGGCGCGAGATAGGTCTCGGGCGCCGCCTCGAACTTGGTCTTGCAGCCGTTGCAGCAGAAGAAATAAGTGCGCCCCTCATGCTCGGTCGTGGGCTTGCCGGCCGCCGGGTCGGTCTTCACGTCCATGCCGCAGACCGGATCCTTCACCGTCTCGGGCAAGGCCGGCCTGGCAGCCGCCGACAGGTCGAGCGGCGGCGGTGCCTTGCCACCACAGCAATCGCCGCCGTGCGAGGAATGGTCGTGCGATGAATGATCCTGTGCCATGGCGGCTCCGCAAATCCGGTTGCCAGCGTTAGGCCGCATCGGGGCAGATGGCCTTGCGCTGGCTCATGTTCAAGACGGCAATAACCCCCCTGGGGGTATTCTCTCTTGTCCAATATACCCATAGGGGGTATAGGGCAAGCCATGCGCAGCCCGACCAAAGAGCAAGTCCAAAAGCGCTTGAGCCGCATTGAGGGCCAGGTGCGCGGCCTCTCCCGCATGGTGGAGGAGGATCGCTACTGCATCGACATCATCACCCAGCTCTCGGCGGTCCGCGCCGCCTTGCGGCGGGTGGAGGAGGAGGTGCTGAAGGATCATGTGGGGCATTGCGTCGAGCACGCCATCCGCTCGGGCGACGCGGAGGACCAGCGTCGCAAGGTGGCGGAGCTGATGGAGGTGATCGTCCGCAGCGAGCGGTAACGGAGGGGCTCAGGCCCGCTCGATGAAGGTCAGCTCGCTCTCGTCGTAGGCACGCCGTTCGATCTCGCGGAAGCCGTCCGGCGTCACGAACAGGCCGGTGCGCTCCTCGATGATGAGCAGTGCATCCGCGGTGAGCCAGCCGCCTTCGACCGCAGCGGCGATCGCCTGCTCGGCGAGGCCCTTCCCGTAGGGCGGATCGCAGAAGACGAGGCCGTAGGGTTCGCCCAGTCCCATGGGTCCGAGGCTAGTGGCGTCGCGGCGGAACACCTTGGTGACGCCAGTGAGGCCCAGCGCCTCCACATTGTCGCGGACGAGGCCTCGCGCCTCCGCCGCTTCCTCCACGAACAGCGCAAAGCGCGCCCCACGGGACAGCGCCTCGATGCCCAGTGCACCGGTGCCGGCGAACAGGTCGAGTACCCGCGCGCCGTCGCACGGATCGCCATAAGCGTGGGCGAGCATATTGAACAGGCTCTCGCGCAGCCGGTCGGAGGTGGGGCGCGTGAGGCTGGAGGACGGGCCTTTCAGTGCCCGCCCCTTGAGTCGGCCACCCACGATGCGCATGGGTCAGACGTTCCCGTCAGCGCTTGCCGCGCGGACCGCCCGGCTTGCCGGGGCCTGAGCGTCCGGCGCCGGGCTTGCCCCCCGGCTTTCCGCCGGAAGGCCGACCACCGGGCTTGCCGAATCCCTTGCCGGGGCCCTTCGCGCCGAAGCCCCCGGGCTTTCCGCCCGGCCGCCCGGCAGGCTTGCCGCCACCGGGACGATCCTCGAACGAGCGGGTGCGGCCGGCTGGCTTGTCGCCATAGCTGCGCTCGCGCGGCGGCCTGTCACCGAAATCGCCGCGACCTTCCGGCCGGGGCCGGGCACGGGCGGGGCGCTCGCCCTCGGCCTTGTCTCCGCCGAAGCTGCGCGCGCGTGCGGGCTTGTCGCCATAGTCGCCGCGACCCTCCGGCCTGGGCCGGGCACGGGCGGGACGCTCACCCTCTGCCCTCTCGCCTGCGAAGCTGCGGCCGCGTGCTGGCTTGTCACCGAAGTCGCCACCACGACCCTCGGGGCGCGGACGGCGGGTCGGACGGTCGCCCTCGGGCCTGTCCCCGCCGAAGCTGCGACTGCGGGCGGGCCTTTCACCGACATCGCCGCCACGTCCCTCAGGGCGCGAGCGGAACGGACGGTCGCTCTGGGGGCGGTCGCCTTCGCGGCGGGGCCCGGAGCGCTTGACGCCGCCGTCATCCTCATAGCGGCGCGGCCGCTCGTCGCCGCCGCCGGAACGTGTCGGGCGACGGCGGAAATCTTCCTTTTCCTCGCGCGGGCCGCGTCCACGCGGCGCGTCATCGCGGAAGGAGGGGCGACCCTCGCGGCGCGGACGCTCAGCGGCACCTTCGTCCCGGCTGCGACGGAAGGGACGGCCCTCGCCTTCGCCGGCGGCGGAACGGGCGCGGCGCGGCGCCTCGTCCTTCGGCGCGCGCACGCGCTCAACCTTCACGGAGCGACCCTTGCGGTCGGCGACCGTGCCGACCCGCTCGGTGCCATGCTCCTCGCTGGCGCGTCGGCGAATGCGCGGCGCGGCGGGGCGGATGATGTCCTCGACGGGCGCGTCGAACTCCTCCCGCTCGCGGCTGGCGCGGCGGGCCGGCACCTTCAGTCCGCCGGCCTTGTCAGCCTCGGCCTGACGGCGTCCGGCGGGGCGGTAGGCCGGACGCACGGGGGCTTCCTCGATCTCCCGCTCCACCAGAAGGCCAGTGAAATCGGCCCCGGCTGCAGCGGCAAGGTCTGCGCCGATCTGGTCGCGCAGCACGCGGGTGCGGACTTCCTCGACGCTGCCCTCGGGAATCTCGCCCAGCTGGAACGGGCCGTAGGACACGCGGATCAGCCGGTTCACCGCGAGGCCGAGCGCGCCGAACACGTTGCGGATCTCGCGGTTCTTGCCCTCGCGCAGGGATACAGTGATCCAGGCATTGGCGCCCTGCACGCGATCGAGCTCGGCCTCGATGGGGCCGTACTCGACGCCGTCCACGGTGATGCCCTTGATGAGCGTATCGAGCTTCGCCTGGTCGATCTCGCCGTTGGCACGCACGCGATAGCGCCGCAGCCAGCCGGTCTCGGGCAGCTCCAGCACGCGGGCGAGGCCGCCGTCATTGGTGAGCAGCAGCAGGCCCTCGGAATTGAGGTCCAGCCGGCCCACGCTGACGAGGCGCGGCAGGCCCTTGGGCAGGATCTCGAACAGCGTCGTGCGGCCTTCCGGGTCGCGGTTGGTGGTCACGACGCCCTTGGGCTTGTGGTAAAGGAAGAGGCGGGTGCGCTCCCGCTCGGGGAGTGGCTCCCCGTCTATTGTGATGGCATCAGCGGGCGTGACGGTGACGGCAGGGCTGGTGAGCACCTCGCCGTTGACCGCCACGCGGCCGGCCTCGATCCATTCCTCGATCTCGCGTCGCGAGCCGAGGCCGGCGCGGGCGACGACCTTGGCGACACGCTCGGCCTCCTTCTGAGGGGCGGCGGGAAGTTCGCGCTTCTGGCGCGGAACGCGGTTCTTGTCCTTGCGGGGCGGTGATGTGCGCGGCATGAGGGGGAGTTAGCACAGCGCAGGCTGCGCGGCGAGCGCGGCGATGGGCTGGGCGAGATCAGGGGCGGTTAAAGGCACCATGTCGGGAACCTTCATGCAGATGGCGCTCAACGAGGCGCGCGCGGCGGCCGAGCGGGGCGAGGTTCCGGTCGGCGCGGTTCTCGTGCGCGGGTCGGAGGTTGTCGCCCGCAATGGCAACCGCACGCGCGAGCTGAACGACCCCACCGCCCACGCGGAGATGCTGGTGATCCGCGCGGCGGGCGCGCAGTTCAAATCCGAGCGGCTGATGAACTGCGATCTCTACGTGACGCTGGAACCCTGTGCCATGTGCGCGGCGGCGCTTTCCTTCGCGCGCATCCGTCGGCTTTATTTCGGCGCGCCCGATCCCAAGGGCGGCGCCGTGGAGCATGGTCCCCGCTTCTTCTCCCAGCCTACCTGCCACCATACGCCGGAGGTCTATGGCGGCATCGCCGAGCGGCAGGCGGCCGAGGTGCTGCGGAGCTTCTTCCAGGAACGCCGGTAGCTGAACTACGGCCGTCCCTGCGCCAGGAAGGGCATCGCCACATCGAGCGTCGCCTTCGGGGCTTCCTCCGCCAGGAAATGGCCCGCCTCGATGGCCTGTCCTTCCACCTGCGGCGCGAACGCCTTCCAGGCCTCCAGCGGGCTCGCGCCCCGGCTCGGGATGCCGGCTGCGCCCCACAGCGCGAGCGTCGGGCAGGAGAGGGTGCGCGCGGCGGCGATGTCCGCCTCATCGTGGGCGAGGTCGATGGTGGCGCCGGCCCGATAGTCCTCACACATGGCGTGCAGCCGGTCGGGCGAGGAAATCGCGGCACGATAGGCCGCCATGGCGCGCGGATCGAAGGCCGAAAGGTCCTTGTGCGCGGTCCAGCTCGCCATGGTCCAGTCGAGGAACCATCCGGGATTAGCACCCACCAGCTTCTCGGGGAGGGGCTTGGGCTGGGCCAGCATCGCCCAGTGATAGACCTGCAGCGCCCGCGCCCGGTCCATGCGATGCCACATCACGTAGGTGGGCACGATGTCGAGCACCACCAGCCGGTCGAGGCGGCCGGGATGGTCCAGCCCGAGCCGGTAGGCGGCCCGGGCGCCGCGGTCATGGCCCATGACGGAGAAATGGGCAAAGCCCAGGTTTTCCATCACCTCCACCATGGCGGCGGCCATGGCGCGCTTGGAATAGGGGAAATGATCGGTGCCGCCTTCCGGCGCCGCGCTCCAGCCGTACCCGGGCAGGTCGGGGATGATGAGGGTGTGCTGCTCGGCAAGCTTCGGCGCCACGCGGTGCCACATCACGTGGCTCTGGGGGAAGCCGTGGAGCAGGAGCAGGGGCGCGCCCGTTCCCCCCTGCCGCAGAAAGATGCGGCCGGCCTTCGTGTCCACATAGTGTGAGGCAAATCCGGGAAACAGATCAGACAGATCAGACACATGAACCTCCCTTGAGCCGTCCCGTGGGCCGGGGCGGCCGGAATTGCGGACAGCTCTTCAAGACGGGATCAAGGCGGCGGGTTCCGGGATCAGTCGAACACCTTGTCGGCCGCCGTGATGAGACCGAGGCTGGGCGAGGACGCGCAGAAGCCGGCGAGCTTTTCGGCATTCTTCACGAACTTGTCCGTGTCGATGACCGGCGGGGCGTCGTCGTCCTTGTAGTAGGCGTCGAGCCACGTGAGGATGATGGTGATCGTATCCTTGTCCGCCTGCAGGAATTGCTGGCAAGTCATGGTCGAAAGGTCCCATTTCTCGGCCGCCGCGGGGCTCAGGCCCGCGAACAGGACGATTGCACCGACACCCAGACGTTTCAGCATCGCGCCCTCCCATGGTGCTGCGGCCCCTCGGCCTGCGGTGGCATGATGCGCCGGGGAGGGAAGCGGCACCAGCCGGAGGCCGGCACCGCGGCCGAGCACGTTCACGCGAGCGCGGATGAGGCCTCAGCGCGCGTCGAGCACCGCCGCGCAGGCGTCCGGCAGGTCGGCGAGGGTGAGGGGCGGCTTGGGCTTGGAGGGCTCCTTCTCCGGCTTGGGGTGCAGCACGGCGTCGGTGAACCACCAGTCCAGCTCCGATCCGCAGCCATCGCCTGTCGGCGTGGCTTCCTGCGGCCGGCAGTCGGGGCTGGAGGCCGGGCAGGTGAGGCGGATGTGCATGTGGTAGTCGTGCCCCCAATAGGGCCGCACCTTGGCGAGGAACGAGCGGTCCCCCGTCGCCTCCCGGCAGAGTGCCTTCTTGATGGCGGCATTGACGAAAATGCGCTCCACCCGCGGCTCGACGGCGGCGGCGCGGATCACTTTCCAGGTGTCCGGCCGCCAGTTGGCGGGGTCGATGTCCTTGCGGTCGGCGCGGACCATCATTGAGGCGGACAGCTTTTCCCGTTCCTCGCGGGTGAGTTCCCGGCCGGGGCTGGGCGTCAGCCAGATGTCGGCGTCGAGGCCGATCTGGTGGGAGGCATGGCCGGTGAGCATGGGACCGCCCCGGGGCTGGGCCATGTCGCCGACCAAAATCCCTTGCCAGCCAGACACTTTAGGCACCTGCGCCGAGAAGCGTTCAAGGAAGGCCACGAGGTCCGGGTGGCCCCAATTGCGGTTGCGCGACAGGCGCATGACCTGCCAGTTCGGACCATTGACCGGCAAGGCTTCGCCGCCGGCCAGGCAGCCCTTGGAATAGAAGCCGATGCTGCGCGCGGCCATGGGGGCCGGCTGGGTGGCGCGGCCGAACAGTTCCTTGGCGGGCACCGGGGCTGCGGGCTTGGCCGCCGGCTGGGCCTGGGCGGCGGTGCCGAGGAGGGCGATGACTGCCGCCGCGGCGAGCCGGCGCATCAGCTCGTAACCTTCTGGGCCAGAACGACGAATCCTCCATCGCTCCGGGTTCCGGGATGGGCGGGCAGGTCGGTGAGGAACAGCGTCGCGCCCGGCGCCACCAGCGCCGCCACCTGCTTGTTGATGGAGGGATCGACGCTGATCCGGGCCAGCGCATTCTGCGCCTGACCGGCCGCGACGCCGCTGCCCTCATAGGAAACGGCGCTCCAGCGGGGCGCGGTCCCGTCCTTGCTCATCAGCACATAGACGAGATTTCCCAAGGGGTTCTGCGGATCGCGGATGCTCACGGGACCCTGCACGGCGGTCTGCGCGCCCTTGAGGACGGTGATGGTGCTGTCGGCCCGGCTGACCACCATGGAGACCGGCTCCGGGGCGGCGGTGGCATCCTGGGGGGCGCCCTCGCCGGTGGCGGAGGTGGCGAGCTGCTGCTCCAGCCCCTCGCTCATGATAAGTCCCGGATGCAAAACATCTTCTGGCGCCGAATGGCTGTCGGCGATGATCACCGGGGTGCCCAGATGGGTGATGCCGAAGACCAGCTTGGAGAAGGCCAGCGGCAGGTGCACGCAGCCGTGGGAGGAGGGGTATCCGGGGAGGCCACCCGCATGCAGGGCCACGCCGGACCACGTCAGGCGCTCCGTGTAAGGCATTGATGCGTCGTTATAAAGCGAGGAATGGTGGTCCACGTCCTTGCCCAGGATCGTGAATACCCCGGTAGGGGTATCGTGCCCTTCCTTGCCGGTGGAGACCGTGGATGCCCCTATCCGGACACCGTTGCGGTAGACGAAGCACAATTGGTCCGTCAGATTTATCACGATGGCGACGAAGCCGTCCGGCGCGCGCTCGGGATACCAGACGTAAGTGCCTGGTTTCAGAGCCTTAATTTCCGCGAGGTCGGGATCGTCGGCGGCGATGGCGGGCAGCATCGCATCGGCCACCACGGCACCGGCGAGGGTTGCGGCGAGCTTCAGGGTTCCGCGGCGGGAGAGGCTGAACGGGACGGCCATCGGCGATTCACCCCAGGTTTCCGAATCGGGTTTCACCACGTTTTCGCCCGGGGTTCGGTGCCTGTCCAATGCTGTCAGCTCTTGAATCGACCAAATCAGCCGAGCATGGGCACCATCCGCGCCACCGCGATGCCCTCCGGGGTGATCCGGCAGGCGAGGGCGAGGGCCTCCACCCCGGCGTCCCGCGCCCGGTCGAAGGCGCGCTTGTAGGCCGGGTCGAGATCGCGGGCGAGGGCGATGGATTCGGCCGAGGCGATCTGGCTGATATAGACCATCACCGCCCGCCGCCCGGCCGCCACCTCGCCGGCCAGCTCCTCCAGATGCTTCGCACCCCGGGCGGTCACGCAGTCGGGGAACTCGGCCTTGCCGGGGGCGCGCATGAGGTGGACGTTCTTCACCTCCACGAGGCAGTCGGGACGGGCGTCGTCTTCCAGCTTGATGTCGACGCGGCTGGCCTTGCCGTATTTCACCTCCCGCCGCATCCGGGCGTAGCCGGAGAGGGGCGGCACCTGGCCGGCGGCGATGGCCTCGGCCACCAGCAGATTGGGGTGCATGGTGTTGACCCCCACCCATTCCGGCCCGGCACCGAAATCGGCCTCCACCAGCTCCCAGCTCAGGGCCAGCTTGCGGGCGGGGTTGAGGGAGCGGGAGAGGAGCACGCGGCTGCCGGGGGCATCGAGCCCCAGCATGGCGCCGGAATTCGCCACATGGGCGGTGGTCTCGGTGCCGTCGTCCAGCACCACGTCGGCGAGGAAACGCTTGTAGCGCCGGACCAGCCGGCCCGGCAGCAGGGGGGCCGCGAACAGCATCAGGAGGCGCGGGCGGTCGAGTAGCTATGGTCGTTGAAGCGGCGCATAAGTTTGGTTTCTAGATCGGATGGATAATCAAAGGTCGCAGCGGCAGCGGGCCAGCATACGAGGTTGATCTTGTTTTTTGGTACAATCAGAAATCTCGATTCGCACGGATCTACCCAATGCCTCTCGACGTCGAAAAAAAGCAGATGGTATTAGAGTATTGCGAGCGCGATCTACCAGATAACATTTGGTTTTTAAGGCAATTTGATTTTGTAGACAATATCCCACTGAAGCAAAAATTAGCACAAGAATTCTACGCGGCAAGGTACATCTACAAACTTGGAGAAGCTCTTTCAGTTGATGAAGCCCGACTTCATGCGCATTTAAAATTTCAAATAATGCAATATGCGTCAATATATGAGGCGATTATAGTTTACCTTCTATGGGATAAATTTACATCACATTCAGAGTTGGAAAAGATTCAATACCATAAAACATATAAATTGGCTGCGACTTTTCCAGGCGGATTGAATATCACAAACGCAGACGGAGAAGAGGTGTTCTTGTGTGTTCAAAGAAAAGAAAAAACTAGTACATTTTCGATAAAATTCGACGACAAAGTTGATGCGGCAGTTGCAATCGGATTCGTTCAAGAGTCAATTGGAAGCGAAATTAAGGAATTCTATCGTCTGAGAAATGCAATTCATTTGGAAACGGCAATAAAAAAATCGATTGAATATGAGTTAGGTCAGGCGCAGTTGGCTTATTGGAGGATGCAGCCATTTATCGAGTACATTAAGGCTCAGCTTCCCGTTCTCCTTCGTGATGGAGAGGGAGGTGCCACTTCTCTCCTAAGTGCCCCCCCGGTTGATCATGTGATGGATAGTGCGCCAGTCGCGGATAATTTGGAAGCTGCAGTCCCTCCTTTGCCTCCGGCTACCTGATTCTTTCCATCAGCCGGCCCGGCAGCAGGGGGGCCGCGAACAGCATCAGGCGCGCACGTCGCTGCGGCCGGCGAGGCACATGAGGGTCTGGGTGGCGGTGGCGCAATGGATGCGCGCGCCGTCAGCCTCGGCATAGACCTCCACCTTCGCCACGGTGAGGGTGCGCCCCGCCCGCGTCACCTCGCCCACGGCCACCAGCCGCTCGCCCTTGCCGGGGGCCATGATGTTGATCTTGTACTCCACCGTCAGCACGGTCGAATCCGGCGGAAACAGGCTGAAGGCGGCATAGCCGCCGGCGGTGTCGGCGATGGCGCCGATGGAGCCGCCGTGGAAATAGCCGTGCTGCTGGGTCACCTTGTCCGCATAGGGCAGCACGATCTCCACCCGGCCCGGCGCCACCGCGCCGAGCTCGGCGCCGAGGAGGATCATGAAGGGCTGGCGGGCGAAGCTGTCGCGCACCTTGGTCTCGAAGGCGGGGTCGCGGGGGGTGAAGGGCTCGGTCACGGTGGCCGTCATGCTGGGAAGGGGAGGGGAGGGAGCATAGCCGGGCGATGACGGCACCTCCAACTGAAAGGCGGGGCCGGCCGGCGCTGCGGAGTTTCCCCGCGTTGACACCAGCGGGGCCGGCGCCTTTGCTGCGCTGGGGCCGCGGAGTGCCGCGGCATGGGGGCCGGTCACATGAGCTACGTCTATCTTCTCATCGCCATCGTCGCCGAGGTCATCGCCACCTCGGCCCTCAAGTCGGCGGAAGGCTTCACCAAGCTCGGCCCCTCGGTCATCGTGGTGATCGGCTATGCCATCGCCTTCTTCTGCCTGTCGCTGACGCTCCGCACCCTGCCGGTCGGCATCGCCTATGCCATCTGGTCCGGCGTCGGCATCGTGCTCGTCACGGGTTTCGCCTGGATCTATTACGGCCAGAAGCTGGACCTCGCGGCGCTGATCGGCCTCGGGCTCATCATCGCCGGCGTGGTCGTCATCAACCTCTTGTCGAAGAGCGTCGCCCACTGAGGCGAAGCATCGGCGAGACGCCTACAGCTCCTCGGCGCCTTCCTTGGCGCGGGAGAGGAGCTTTTTCGCCTCGATGAGCGCGTCCTTCTCCGGGTCGTGCACCACGGCGCCGAACGCGCCGGCGAGGGCGGCGAGCACGGCCATGGCGCTCACCTCCTCGCGGATGTCCCCGGTCCACTTGATGTCGGCGGCCACGTCCCGCGCGCCCAGCACCGGGGCGAGGGCGGGATATTTGCCGCCATCCTCCCCCACGTCGCGAAACCGCAGGGTGAAGCCGGCATCCTCGCCGTGGAGGGTGCAGGGCAGGTAGCCGGAGGTTTCCAGCGGCACATAGCCGTCATCCAGCACCAGCTTGAGCTTAAAGGCATCGAGCGCCGCCTGAAGCGCGGCACGGTCGGGCACATCGGCCCGGTTGAGATAGGCGGTGCGGGCGCGCGCCATGGCGGGCAGCTCCAATGACTTGACTGAAAAGGGTGCCGGTCGGGCCGGCGGCGGATGAAACGGGGGAAGTTTAATTGAGACGCGTGGCTGACGGTATCCCGCCGCATCAGCGTGTCGCGCCTCGCGCCCCGGACAAGCGAGGCGCCCCGGGCGCATGGAGCGTCAGCCCAATGCGAGCCGGGGCCCAGCGCTAAAGACCGCCGAAGGCGCTTCCGGCCCCCGACGCTCTCAGGGCATTGCCCCGCTGCGCGGATATTCTGCGCTGGACCCCGGATCAGCGCTCCGGCTGCGCCGTCGCTTGTCCGGGGAACGAGGCACCGGGCGCCCGCAAAGGCAGCGCGATGTGAGGGGCGGTAAGCCCGTGCATGACGACCGGACAAAGCGGAATGCGAGCCGGAGCCCGCACCCGGAAACGAAAACGGCGCCCCGGCGGTGAGGCCGGGACGCCGTGTTCAGGGCTCGAAACCGGCGCCGGGGCGCCAGCGCCGCAGGCCTCAGACCGAAATCAGGCTTCCTCGCCTTCCTCGGCGGCCAGTTCGGCGGCCACGGCGGCGCGCTCGATGGCGAGCTCGGCCTCGATCTCGGCGTCTTCGTCACGGGCGGTGCGCACGTCCTCGCCGCGGGCCTGACGCTCGGCCTCTTCCGCGTTGCGGGCGACGTTGACCTGCACGGTCACCTCGACCTCGGGGTGCAGGCTCACCGGCACCACGTGCAGGCCCAGGGTCTTGATGGGGTGGTTCAGCACGATCTGGCCGCGATCGAGGTGGAAGCCGGAAGCGGTGAAGCCGTCGGCGATGTCGCGGGTGGAGACCGAGCCGTAGAGCTGGCCGCTCTCGCCGGCCTGACGGATCATCACCACGGCCTGGCCGGCGAGCTTCTCGGCCACCGCCTCGGCGTCCTTGCGGCGCTCCAGGTTGCGGGCCTCGAGCTCGATCTTCATGGTCTCGAAGCGGTCCTTGTTCGCCTTGGTGGCGCGCAGGGCCTTGCCGTTCGGCAGCAGGAAGTTGCGGGCGAAGCCGTCCTTGACCTTCACCACTTCGCCCATCTGGCCAAGCTTGGCGACGCGCTCGAGAAGAATGACGTCCATTTTGATTCTCCTGTCTCTGATCGTTGGATTGGGTTGAATTTCAGCGGTCGTTCGCGGCGGGCGGGCTTTGCCCCGTGCCCATGCGCGAGCGGAAGTCGAACATGGCGTCGACGAAGCCGAGCACCGCCATGGCGAGGATCGGCCAGCCGAGCACGGCCGTGGTGAGCCACAGCGCGCCGAGAATGAGGAAGCGGGCCGAGTGGCCGATGGTCACGGAATGGACCACGGCGAAGCCCGCGAGCGCATACGCGCACACCAGTGTCGCGGCCGCGGCGGAGGCGGACAGTCCCACCATCGCCCCGGCCATGGACAAGGCGATCGCCACCGCCAGCACCAGCGAGGTGACGGGCGGCAGGCGGAAGGCCGACAACGTCGGCCACGGACGCCTGAGGCGCCCGGAGATCAGCGCGGCGCGGGCCGCGAGATAGAGGCAGACGAGCTGCGAGACCATGGACATCACCGCCGCCATGCCCGGCAGCAGGCGCGCCACGATGGCGCCCACGGCGGCGGGATCGGTCGGCTGCGCGCCCGGCAGCACCTGGCCCGAAAGCAGCGCCTCGAACGCGGCGATCACCGCCCGGCGATAGCTCTCGTAATCGCCGGCGACGGCGAACAGGGCGATGATGACGGCAAGGGTCGAGACGGCGGCCGAGAGCAGCACCAGCCCGCCCACCGGGAACCACACCAGCCCGTCGCGCCCGGCGGAATCGGGCCGGGCCAGCATTGCCGCATAGGACAAGGCGAAGGCCGGTCCGCCGAGGCTGACCATGTATGTCAGGAGGAAGGTGCCGCCGAAGCCGAGGCCGAGGCCTGCCCCGCCCACCATCACGGCGACGAAGGCCGCCAGAGGCGAGAAGGCGATGCCGGCGATCATCACCGGCAGGGGCGAGAGATAGAACAGGGGCACGGCCAACGCCGATCCCGCCGCGGCTCCGGCGGCAAGAAGGGCGGATGCGAGGCCGGCAGCCACGCCTGTGAGAAGAAGGTACACCATCTCGACAAGCTGTCCCGCGGGTGCGGTTAGAGGCGGGTTTTCCGCCCCAGCAGACGCTCCGGAGGTCATTCCCCGAAGCGCGTCGCTAAAGGAAGGGCGCCCTCCCGAAGGGGGCGCCCCAATCAGCGGATCAGGCGATCAGCGGATCACGAAGGGCAGCAGGCCCAGGAACCGCGCGCGCTTGATGGCGGTGGAGAGCTCGCGCTGCTTCTTGGCGGAGACCGCCGTGATGCGCGAGGGCACGATCTTGCCGCGCTCGGAGATGTAGCGCTGCAGGAGACGCACATCCTTGTAGTCGATCTTCGGCGCGTTCGGGCCGGAGAAGGGGCAGGTCTTGCGACGGCGGAAGAAGGGACGGCGCTGACCGCCGCCGGCGCCACCGGACGATGCGAAAGCCATCAGTTCTCCTCCTCGGCCTGCACTTCTTCAGTCGGACGCGGACGGCGGGGGCGATCCTCGCGGCCGCCGAAGCGGTCGCCACGATCACCGCGGTCGCCACGCTCTCCGCGCTCGCCACGATCGTCCCGGTCACGCTTCTGGAGCATGGCGGACGGGCCGTCCTCGTGCTCCTCGACGCGCAGGGTGAGGATGCGCAGGACGTCCTCGTCGATGCGCTGCTGGCGCTCCAGCTCCTGCACCGCCGCCGCGGGGGCGTCGATGTTGAGCAGGGTGAAGTGAGCCTTGCGGTTCTTGTTGATGCGATAGGTGAGGGACTTCACGCCCCAATACTCGGTCTTACCGACCGAGCCGCCATTCGCCTCGATGACACCCTTGAATCGGGTGGTGAGTTCCTCGACCTGCTGCGCCGTGACGTCCTGGCGCGCGAGGAACACGTGCTCGTAGAGCGGCATGTGTTCACTGCCTTTCGGTTTCACTCTTCCGCCCACCGGCGCCAAGCCCTTCTTGCCTTTCGGAAAGGCGCGAAGCTCGGAAGGCGGGGACACGGGACGACGGACTTTCGCCCTGCCTTCCTAAACCTTGGCCAAACCCGTGGGATGGGCCGCGGCAAAAGAAGACCGTCCGTTCAGCCCCCGGCCGGGTGCGACGGAAGCGGGGCGTATAGCAGGTTTCGACGGAAAGGCAAGGCGCCCCGGACAAGCGACGGCGGCGCCGGAGCGCCGATCCGGGGCCAGGGAAACATCCGCGCAGCGGGGCAAAGCCCGAGCGTGCGGGATTAGGAAGCGCCTTCGGCGGTTCCTTGCGCTGGACCCCGGCTCGCATTCCGCTCGCGCTGCATGCGTCCGGGGCGCGAGGTGGTTCTCCCGCCCCTGTTCCCTCAGTACAGCCCGACGCTGGCCGGCGGGCGGGGCGCGGTGGAGGCCGGCTTGGTGTTGGCGGGCTTGGCGCTGACGGGCTTGGGGGCGGTGGAGGCCGGCTTGGCGCCGGTGGAGCCGGTCGTGTTGGCGGCGGCCGCCGTGCTCTGCGCCTTCGGCTTCTTCTTGGGCGCCGGGTTGAGGGAGGCGACCTTGGGCTCGGGCATCGCCTTGTTCATGGCGATGAGCTGCGAGACGGTCACGAACTTGTAGCCCTTGGCGAGGAGGTCATCGAGCGTCTTGGGCATGGCATCCACCGTGGTGGGGTGGATGTCATGGGCGAGGATGATCGCGCCGGGATGCACATGGGAGACAATGCGGTCGTGGATGACGGTGGGATTGCGGTCCTTCCAGTCCAGCGGGTCCACGGACCAGTAGATGAAGGTGGAGCCGAACTTCTCGCGCAGGTGTGCGCGCAGCGCCGGGGTCATGGCGCCGTAAGGCGGGCGCACATTGTGGATCTTGAGGCCGGTGATCTGCTCGATGGCGGCGTTGGTGTCGCCGATCTGCTTGTCGGCGGCGGCCACGGGGATCTTGGGCAGCTGGGGGTGGTCCCAGGAATGGTTCGCCACCTCGTGCCCCTGCGCGATCATCTGCTTGATGATGTTGGGCGAGGCGACGGCGCGGCTGCCGAGCACGAAGAAGGTGGCCTTGATGCCGCGCTGCTCCAGCATCTTCAGCAGGCGTGGCGTGGTCTCGGGGTTCGGGCCGTCGTCGAAGGTGATGGCAATGTAGGGGCCATCGACCGTCGCCGAGGAGTAGGCGATGAGGTTGTGCGGATTGGTGCCGGTCAGCTCCGCGGCGGGTGCCGACATGCCGGAGCCCGACGAGAGGTTGGCCGGGGCCGGCTCCATCATGGAGGAGGGCACCGGACCGGTCATCAGAGCGGGCTTCGGCGGGGTGAAGCTTGAGGTGGGCGGCGCGGAAGGCGCGGTTCCGGACGGCGTCAGCGTCTGCGCGCAGGCGGGGACGATGACGGTGGCGGAGAGGAGAGCGGCGGCAAGAAGCGCCGGAAATCCCCGGATGGCCTTCACTTCAGGCTTCACGGCGGAACCACTTTCTGATGCGGACGTGCAGAGCTGCGCCCAATGTCCCTCGCTCGTTATGGATAAATTGTGAAGCGGGCGTGGCCAAGCCCCGCTTTCCTTATCGTAAGGTTGGCTTGACACAGTCGCGCCGATTGACCGGGTGATTCCCCTGCCTTGACTCGCCCACAATCCCGGTGTCTCTGCGCTCCCCAATTTCCAGCCGGAGGGCCGCCCATGAGCGAAGGGTCGCGCACAACACCCCAGACCGCCTTCATTTTCCCGGGTCAGGGCAGTCAGGCCGTGGGGATGGGCAAGGCCCTCGCCGACAATTTTCCCGCCGCCAAGGCGGTCTTCGAGGAGGTGGACGCCGCCCTCGGAGACAGCCTGACCAAGGTGATGTGGGAAGGTCCGTCCGACGAGCTGACCCTGACCGCCAACGCCCAGCCGGCGCTGATGGCGGTATCCATTGCCGCGCTGCGGGTTCTCGAATCGGAAGCCGGGCTTGATCTGGCCCGCGAGGCGGCCTTCGTCGCCGGCCATTCGCTGGGCGAATATTCGGCGCTGGCCGCCGCCGGTGCCCTCACCGTCACCGAGGCGGCGCGGCTCCTGCGCATCCGTGGCCGCGCCATGCAGGATGCGGTGCCGGTGGGCCAGGGCGCCATGGCCGCCCTGCTCGGCCTTGACTACGACCAGGCCGTCGCGGTGGCGGCGGAAGCCGCCGGCGACGACGTGTGCGAGGCGGCCAACGACAACGCCCCCGGGCAGGTCGTGGTCTCCGGCACCAAGGCCGCCGTGGAGCGGGCCATCCTCATCGCCAAGGAGCGCGGGGCGCTGAAGGCGGTGCTGCTGCCGGTGTCCGCCCCCTTCCATTGCCGCCTCATGGGCCCCGCGGCCGAGGCCATGGAAGTGGCCCTTTCCGGCTCCACCGTGATGACGCCGCGCGTGCCGCTGGTGGCCAATGTGCGCGCCTCCCCGGTCACCGACCCCGCCGAGATCGTCCGCCTTCTGGTGGAGCAGGTGACGGGCACCGTGCGCTGGCGCGAAAGCGTCATCTACATGGCTGGCGCGGGCGTCACCCGCGTGGTCGAGGTGGGCGCCGGCAAGGTGCTCTGCGGCCTCGTGAAGCGCATCGACAAGCAGATCGCGGCCAGCGCCGTGGGCACGCCCGACGACGTGGCGGCCTTCATCGCCGCCCGCAACGCGGCCGCTTCCGCCGCCTGACATCTTCTCACCGACGGACGCCCTCCCCGGAAAAAAATCCGGGCGAGGGCGTCCGCGCGTCGGGACACCACCCGACCAAGCCGATACAACCGGCGGCGCAAAAGCCGCGACACCCGAAAGAAACTGGGGGCTGACATGTTCGATTTGACCGGCAAGACCGCGCTCGTGACCGGCGCCACCGGCGGCATCGGCGGCGCCATCGCCAAGGCGCTGCATGCCCAGGGCGCCACCGTCGCCGTCTCCGGCACCCGCCGCGAGGCGCTCGATGCCATCGCCGCCGAGATGGGCGGCGAGCGCGTCATCGTGCTGCCCTGCAACCTCGGCAACACCGAAGAGGTGGAGAAGCTCATCCCCGCCGCCGAGGAGGCGCTGGGCGGGCATGTGGATATCCTCGTCAACAATGCCGGCATCACCCGCGACAACATCTTCATGCGCCTGTCGGATGAGGCGTGGGACCAGGTGATCGCGGTGAACCTCACCGCCGCCTTCCGCCTGTCGCGCGCGGCCGTGCGCACCATGATGCGCCGCCGCTCCGGCCGCATCATCTCCATCACCTCCATCGTCGGCGTCACCGGCAATGCGGGGCAGGGCAACTATGCCGCCGCCAAGGCCGGCATGATCGGCATGTCCAAGTCGCTGGCGCAGGAAGTCGCCTCGCGCGGCGTGACGGTGAACTGCATCGCCCCCGGCTTCATCGCCACCCCCATGACCGACGCGCTCAACGAGAAGCAGCGCGAGGGCATCCTCAAGGCCGTGCCCGCCGCCAAGCTCGGCACGCCCGAGGACATCGCCGCCGCTTGCGTTTACCTCGCCTCCAACGAGGCCGCCTACGTCACCGGCCAGACGCTGCACGTCAACGGCGGCATGGCGATGATCTGACCCGATCCCGTCGCGTCCACCCGGTACCTTCAACCGGGTGGACGTTGTACGCGGGATGGGAACTCATCTATTCTTGATGTGCGTGCGGGGGCATGGGAGGCACGCATGAGGATAGAGCGGGTGCGCGCGGGCTCTCGGCCGGCGGATGTGCCTTTGCGGCAGAAGCCGAGGGGCGCGCTGTCGCGTTTCTGGGGCCGCATTCTCGATTTCTCGCTCGTTCTGTGGGTGGTCCGGGTTCCGCTGCTCAGCGTCCTCCTCGGCCTCGCCATGATGGCCGGCGTGACGCAGGCGCAGGACGTGACCCTCGACGTCGCCATGGCCGGCGCCCCGGTGGGCGCGACAGCCGGCGTCTCCCGCGCAATCCTCTCCCTCGTCGGTGCCGTCTTCCTGCTGTGGGCCATGCCGGTGCACTACGCCGCGCGGCTGCTGGTGGAGACGGACAACGGCCTCGCCGCCAAGGTCGCCCGGCGCGATTCCGCCGCCGGCCGCCGTGGCATTGCGGGGCACGACTGGCTGATGGCGGCGATGGTGCGCGAGGTGCCCCGCCTCATCGGCGTGCTCCCCTTCCTCATCTTCGCCATCGGCGCCAACGCGGCCATCTCCAACCTGCCGACGTTGGCGGACCGCCCCGCCGTCGATGCCGCCCACCACCAGCTCGTGCTGCTGGTCTGGGCCATGCTGGCGGCGGTGCCGCTCTTCTATCTTTATTGCGTGCTGCGCGGACGGCTGACGCAGGTGCAGGCCCTGGCCGCGCTCGATCGCGCGCTCGGGCGCTGGCTGAAGCCGGTGTTCGGGCTGCTCGGCATCGCGCCCCGGCGGGACGATGCCGAGGGCCAGCTCCACGCCTCCGGCCGCCTCGCGCTCCTGGTCTACGCATTGCTGGTGGTGGCCGTGCTGGTGGCGAGCCCGCACTGGCTCGCCGCGCGCCTGCCGCTCGCTTATGCCGTGCCGCTGATCTTCGGCGGCTGGGTGCCCATCCTCGCCTATTTGTCCTCGGTGGGGCGGCGCTTCCATGTGCCGATCCTGACCGGCCTGTTCATCGCCGGCGCCATCGGCGTCTATGTGTTCGGCGACAATCACGCGGTGCGGACCGTGACCGCCGACGAGCCGGCCTACCGCCGCACCAGCCTCGTGCAGGCCGTCCATCTGTGGATGCAGGCCAATAGCTGCGCCGGGCAGCCCTCGTCCTGTCCACGCCCGATCATCGTCGCCGCGGCCGGCGGGGCGAGCCGGGCGGGCTTCTTCACCGCCAGCGTGATCGGCCATTTCCTCGACTACGACCAGCAGAAGCCGGCCTTCAGCTTCACCCGCGCCGACGGCTCCAAGGTGAGCCGCGTGGCGCGGGATGACGGGCGCTTCACGCCGGCCATCCAGAGCGCGCTTGATGGGAAGGACATCGCCACCCGCCTGTTCGCCATCTCCGGCGTCTCCGGCGGCTCCTACGGCGCGGCGGTGGTCGCCGCCGCCTTGTCCGCCCGCACCGGCAAGGCGCCGCCTTGCCCGGAGAAGGCGCCGGCCCACTGGTTCGGCGGCGCCATCCATGGCTGGCGCGACTGCCTGGAGAGCATGACGGCGGACGACTTCCTCACCGCCACCTTCTTCGGCCTCGCCTTCCACGATCAGGTGCAGCTCTTCCTGCGCGATCGCGCCGCGCTGCTGGAGGAGGCCTGGGAGGCGAGCTTCGCCCGTCACGCGGGGGCGCCGGGCGCCCCTGCCGGCCCGGGCGCCGCCCGCCGCCTCTCCGAGCCGTTCCTCAGCGCCCCGCGCGATCCCGAGCACTGGGTGCCCTATCTCGTCCTCAACGGCACCTCGGTGGAGACCGGCCAGCGCATCATCACCACCGACCTCCTGCCGACCTACGCGGCCGCCAGCCGCTGCCCGAGCGGCGGCCCCAACGCCGAATGCCCCATCTTCACCCACGCCATCGACTTCCACAGCCTCGTGCGCTCGGACCTCGACGTGCGGCTCTCCACGGCGGCCACCAATTCGGCCCGCTTCCCGGTGATCTCGCCGCCGGGCTCCATCTATCAGGTGGACACGGACGTGGTGGACCGCATTGTGGACGGCGGCTATTTCGAGAATTTCGGGGCCGAGAGCGCGCTCGAGCTGGCGCAGGCCATGGTGGACGTGGAGCCGGCGCTCGCCCCCTTCGTCCTCGTCATCTCCAATGATCCGCAGAGCGTGCTCACCGAGGAGCGCACCGCCCGCGGCGTGGTGGTGCCCGACGCCGCCGAGCACAGCTTCCTGCCCGAGGTCGCCGGTCCGTTTGGCGCCATCGGCGCGGTGCGCGGCGGACGCGGCCGGCTCGCCGTCGCCCACGCCGCCGCCTGGCTCGATGCCCGCTTCGGCGGGCGCTGCCCGGTGAACCTCGTGCAAATCAAGGTCTGGCCCGAGGATAGCGCCGGCCGCTGCCCGGTGGGCACCGCCACCCCGGAGAAGATCCGGCAGGTCTCCATGAGCTGGTGGCTCTCCAAGCCCGTGCAGATGAACCTGCACGAGCAACTGGAGCCCACCGCCGACCGCTGCAACAACCGCACGGCGGTGGAGCAGGTGTGGAGCGCCCTCGCCACCCGCTCGGAAGCCTGCACCGGGCCGGCGCCCTGAGGGGCGAAGGCTCCGCACCCCGCCATCTCCAGCGTCGCCGGGTCAAATCGTCGCGTGCCGTATTGCGGTGCGGCACGGTTGGTGTTTTCATCTCTCCGTTGCGGCGCTTCAGGCAGGGAATTTCGGGTCGCAGGGGGTGGCCCGAACGCTCCTTGCGCCGCGTGCTGGTGCCGGTTCGCAAGTCATCGAAGCTCCAGCGCAGGCGTTGCCGGGAGGCGGGAAAGGATCGAGCGGACGAGCGCGGAGGCGGCCGATGGAACGGTTGCTGGAAATACTGCTGCGACGCGTCATCGTGGATGGCGCGCTGAAGGTCACGACGGCCTCGGGCCGGAGCTTCACAGTGAGTACGCCCCCCCGCGCCGGACCGCCGCCCGCGCCGCTCGCCGTCCGCTTCACCAGCGCCGAGGCCGAGCGCGGCATCATCCTCGATCCCGAGCTGAAGCTCGGCGAGGCCTATATGGACGGCACGCTGGTGATGGAGGTCGGCAGCATCGCCGATCTCCTCGCGCTGCTCATGTCCCAGCCCGCCGCCTTCAATCCGAGCGTACCGGCCAAGGCATTCCATGTGCTGCGGCGGCTGGGCCGGCGCATCGCCCAGTTCAACCCGCCCGAGCGGTCGCGGCGCAACGTGGCGCACCATTACGACATCGACGGCCGGCTCTATTCCCTCTTCCTCGATCACGACCGGCAATACAGCTGCGCCTATTTCGAGCATGAGGGGCAGAGCCTCGACGACGCCCAGCTCGCCAAGAAGCGCCACATCGCGGCGAAGCTGGTGCTGGACCGGCCGGGGTTGAAGGTGCTGGACATCGGCTCCGGCTGGGGCGGGCTTGCGCTCTATCTCGCGGAGATGGCGGGGGCGCAGGTCTCCGGCGTCACCCTCTCGCAGGAGCAGCTGGCGCTGGCCACCGCCCGCGCCGACGAGCGGGGCATGGCGGGGCATGTCTCCTTCGCGCTGCGCGACTATCGGGACGTGGAGGGTCCGTTCGACCGCGTCGTCTCGGTGGGCATGTTCGAGCATGTGGGCGTGGCCCATTACGGCGAATTCTTCCGCAAGGCGAAGGGCCTCTTGAAGGAAGACGGCGTGATGCTGCTGCACGCCATCGGGCGGTCCGACCCGCCGGGCGTCACCAACCCGTTCATCGCGCGCTACATCTTCCCCGGCGGCTACATTCCCGCTTTGTCGGAGGTGACGCCGCACATCGAGAAGAGCGGGCTCGTCGTCACCGACATCGAGCTGCTGCGGCTGCATTATGCCGAGACGCTGAAGGCATGGCGCCAGCGCTTCCTCGCCCGCCGGGAGGAGGCGGCGCGGCTCACCGACGAGCGTTTCTGCCGGATGTGGGAATTCTATCTCGCGGCCAGCGAGATGGGCTTCCGGCACCAGGGGCTGAACGTGTTCCAGATCCAGCTTGCCCGCCGGCAGGATGCGGTGCCGCTCACCCGCGGCTACATCGCCGAGGCGGAAGCACGGCTCCGCCGGGCCGAGGCCGGCTGCGCCACGCCGCTGCGGCTCGCGGGGGAATAGCCCCCGCGAGGACCGCCCTCAGACGAAATACAGCCAGGTGATGAGGGCGAAGGGCGGCAGCAGGAAGGTGAGGGACCACGCCATGTAGCCGAAGAAGCTCGGCATCTTCACGCCGCGGTGGCGGGCGATGGAGAGCACCATGAAGTTGGGCGCGTTGCCGATATAGGTGATGGCGCCCATGAACACCGCGCCGGCCGAGATGGCCTCCAGCGTCACCGCCAGCGGCCCCATCAGCTGGTGGGGGTCGCCGCCGGCGAGGTTGAAGAAGACGAGATAGGTCGGGGCGTTGTCGAGGAAGGCGGAGAGCGCGCCCGTCAGCCAGAAGTACCAGACATTGACCGGCTGGCCGTCCGGGGCGGTGACGAGATTGACCAGCGGGGCCAGCGCGCCGCTGGTGCCGGCCTTGAGGATCGCGATCACCGGAATGATGGTGAGGAAGATGGCGGCGAACAGCTTCGCCACCTCCTTGATGGGTTCCCAGTCGAAGCCGTTGCGCTCGCGCACCAGCGCCGGGGTGATGGCCAGCGAGATCAGGGCGAACACCAGGAGCAGAACGTCGCGCACCACCCATTGCAGCTCCACGTGGGTGCCGTAGACGTCGAAATTGATGCCCGGCTTCCACAGCGCCGAGATGAGGATGGCGCCGATGATGCCGCCCAGCAGCGGCACGTTCTGCGCGCCGCGCAGGCCGAGGCGCTCGGTGGTGGGCGTCGGGTCCGGCGCCTTGCGCGCGGTCGCATCCTCGCGGCTGTAGAAATAGCGGTCCAGCAGGTAGTAGGCGACGAGCAGGAAGGCCGCGACCACCGCCGTGTCGTGCAGCAGATGCGTGGTTGTCCAGAAGAAGTTCACGCCCTTCAGGAAGCCGAGGAACAGCGGCGGATCGCCCAGCGGCGTCAGCGAGCCGCCGATGTTCGACACCAGGAAGATGAAGAACACCACCGTGTGCACGTTGTGCCGGCGTCCGTCATTGGCGCGCAGCAGCGGGCGGATCAGCACCATGGAGGCGCCGGTGGTGCCGATGAGGCTGGCGATGACCGTGCCGATGGCGAGGATCACCGTGTTCACCAGGGGCGTGCCCTTGATGTTGCCGGTGACGAGGATGCCGCCGGACACGGTGAACAGGGCGAACAGCAGGATGATGAAGGGGATGTATTCCAGGATCGCCGTATGCACCACCTCGTGCGCCGTCGCCGACGGCCCGTAGGTGAGGGAGAAGGGCACGGCGAAGGCGAGGCCCCAGAACAGCGCCACCTTGCCGTAATGGTGGTGCCAGAAGTGCGACGCGAGCAGCGGGAACAGGGCGATCGACAGCAGCATTCCGGCAAAGGGAATGCCCCAGAGCAGCGGGAGCTTGGCGCCGTTGAGGGCGGGGACTCCGTCCGCCGCCAGTGCCGGCGCGGCCGAGAGGGTGGTCAGGAGGAGTGTTGCGGCAATTCCCGAAGCGACTCTCATCCCGCGACCCGGCGCCGTCATCGCCACCCTCCCCGTAGATATCCCAGGGTTTGATGGACGATGGGCCGGCATGTGGCAAGGCCAAACCGGCCCCGTTGTCCGACAGGAGAACCGCCCGCGCGCCCCGGACGCATGCCGCGCCGGACGCATCCAGCGTCATCGGAATGCACCGGCCATGCCCCTCTCCCCTCGCGGGATAGGGGTGGGGTGAGAGGGGAGAGGTGAGGGGTGAGGGGTGTGGTTCCCCTTGCCCCGTCGGATGGGTCGTGCGGCGCCAGCCCCCTCACCCCCCGGCCCCTCTCCCGCGAGGGGAGAGGGGGGACGGCCCGCTGCGCGGGAGTTCTTGCGCTGGACCCCGGATCAGCGCTCCGGCTGGCGCCGTCGCTTGTGCGGGGAACGGTGGGGGGGGCTCGCGTTGGCCGCCGTCGCTCGAGGAAGCGCTTCGGCGGTGCGGGAAGGTTGACCGCAGGGTTGGTTTCTGTCCTAGTCCCGGCCGTTTCGACGCCTGACGGACCCATGACCCAAGATCGTATGACGGAGCACGCCCCCGAGCGCGCGCAAGAACGCACCCAGGACCGCTACAACGCCCGCGAAGCCGAGCCGAAGTGGCAGAAGACCTGGGCCGAACGCGGCATCTTCCGCACGCGCAACGACGACCCGCGTCCGAAATTCTTCGTCATGGAGATGTTCCCCTATCCGTCGGGGCGCATCCATATCGGCCACGGCCGCAACTATGTGATGGGCGACGTGCTCGCGCGCTACAAGCGCATGCAGGGCTTCAACGTGCTCCATCCCATGGGCTGGGACGCCTTCGGCCTGCCGGCGGAGAATGCCGCCATCGAGCGCGGCATCCACCCCAAGAGCTGGACCTACGAGAACATCGCCTCCATGCGCGAGCAGCTCCAGCTGCTCGGCCTCTCGCTGGACTGGAACCGCGAGATCGCCACCTGCGACCCGTCTTATTACGTGGAGCAGCAGCGCATCTTCCTCGACTTCCTGGACAATGGCCTCGCCTACCGGAAGGAGAGCGAGGTCAATTGGGACCCGGTGGACAACACCGTGCTCGCCAACGAGCAGGTCATCGATGGCCGCGGCTGGCGCTCCGGCGCCATCGTGGAGCGGCGCAAGCTGTCGCAGTGGTTCCTGCGCATCACCCAGTTCGCCCAGGAGCTGCTCGACGCCATCGACACGCTCGACCGCTGGCCGGACAAGGTGCGCCTCATGCAGCGCAACTGGATCGGCCGCTCGGAAGGTCTCGAGGTGCTGTTCGAGTTCGCCAAGGGCTCGCTCGCCGCCGGCAAGCTGCCGGCCGACACCAAGGCGGTGAAGGTCTACACCACCCGCCCGGACACCCTGTTCGGCGCCTCCTTCCTCGCGCTCTCGCCCGACCATCCGCTGGCCAAGCACCTCGCCGGCACGGACGGGCAGCTCTCCGCCTTCATCGCCGAGTGCAAGCGCGGCGGCACCTCGGCGGAAGAGATCGAGACGCAGGAGAAGAAGGGCTACGCCACCGGCCTCAGCGTCGTCCATCCGCTGGACGCCACGCGCACCGTGCCGGTCTATGTCGCCAACTTCGTGCTGATGGACTACGGCACCGGCGCCATCTTCGGCTGCCCGGCCCACGACCAGCGCGACTTCGACTTCGCCACCAAATACGGCCTCGCCATCACCCCCGTGGTGCTGCCCGAGGGCGCGGACCCCGCCACCTTCTCGGTGGCCGAGGGGCCGTATGACGGCGACGGCACCCTGTTCAACTCCGCCTTCCTCGATGGCATGAGCGTGCCCGAGGCCAAGGAGGCGGTGGCCCGCCAGCTGGAGCGCTTCCGCGTCGCCGGAGAGCCGCAGGGCACAAGGCGGGTGAACTTCCGCCTGCGCGACTGGGGCATCTCGCGCCAGCGCTATTGGGGCTGCCCCATCCCGGTCATCCATTGCGACGATTGCGGCCCGGTGGGCGTGCCCCGTGACCAGCTTCCGGTGGAATTGCCGGACGACGTCACCTTCGACCGTCCCGGCAATCCGCTCGACCGCGCCAAGGCGTGGCGCGACGTGCCGTGCCCCAAGTGCGGCAAGCCGGCCCGGCGCGAGACGGACACCATGGACACCTTCGTGGATTCGTCCTGGTACTTCCTGCGCTACGCCTCGGACAACGTGGAGAAGCCGCTGGACAAGGCGGCGGTCTCCCACTGGCTGCCGGTGGACCAGTATATCGGCGGCATCGAGCACGCGATCCTGCACCTGCTCTATTCCCGCTTCTTCACCCGCGCGCTCAAGCATTGCGGCCGGGTGGACCTGGAAGAGCCGTTCGCCGGCCTCTTTACCCAGGGCATGATCGTCCACGAGACGTACAAGGATACCGAGGGCAAGTGGCTGTTCCCGGAGGAGGTGAAGCTCCTCGGCAACGGCAAGGCGGTGCGGATCTCGGACGGCACGCCCGTCACCGTCTCCCCGCCGGAGAAGATGTCCAAGTCCAAGCGCAACGTGGTGGCGCCCGAGGTGGTCGCGGATACCTACGGCGTGGACTGCGCCCGCTGGTTCATGCTCTCCGACACCCCGCCCGAGCGCGACAGCGAGTGGACGCAGGGCGGCATCGAGGGCGCCTGGCGCTTCGTGCAGCGCGTGTGGCGCCTGGTGAACGAGGCGGTGGAGCTGGGCGCCAAGCCCGGCGCGCCGCGCCCCGCGACCTTCGGCGAGCAGGCCCTCGGCCTGCGCCGCGCCGCCCACGGGTTGGTGGCGACGGTGGCCGAGGACATCGAACGGCTGCGCTTCAACGTGGCCGTGGCGCATGTCCACGAGTTCGCCAACGCCTTCGGCTCCGCCATCGCAGCCGCCCGCTCGGCGCCCGAGGTTCCGGAAGACCTCGCCTTCGCGCTCCGCGAAGCCGCCGAGATGCTGACCGGCGTCGTGGCGCCCATGACGCCGCACCTCGCGGAGGAGTGCTGGGGCGTGCTCGGCCACGGGTCGCTGGTGGCGGAGGCCTCTTGGCCGGCCACCGAGGCCGATCTGCTGCGCCGTGACACGGTCACACTTCCGATCCAGATCAATGGCAAGAAGCGCGACGATATCGTCGTCCCGCGCGAGGCGACCCCGGCCGAGGTCGAGGCCGCCGTGCTCGCGCTGGAAAGCGTCCAGCGGGCACTCGACGGACGCGCGCCGAAGCGTATCATCGTGGTGCCGCAGAGGATCGTGAATGTCGTCGCCTGATCCGTCCTTCCGCATGCGCCCCACCGCCCTTCTCGGGCGGCTGATGCTGGTGTGCGCCCTTTCCGGGGCGCTCGCGGGCTGCTTTCAGCCGCTCTATGCCGAGAATTCCACCACCGGCGGGCCGGCGCTGCTCGACAAGATGAAGGACGTGGAGATCGTCCAGATCCAGGGGCGGCTCGGCAACGACCTGCGCAACGACCTGATCTTCGCCCTCACCGGCGGCGAGGGGAATCCCAAGGGCGCGCCGCTGCAGATGATCATCACGGTGGATTCCTCGGTCTCCACCGCGCTCATCAATTCGGCCTCGGGCTTGCCCGAGAACCAGATCATCCGCGTCACCGCCAACTGGCGCATCATCAAGGCGGATGACAAGAAGAAGGCCACCGTGACGGAAGGCGCCGCCACCGGCACGGCCACCATCGACACCAGCGACCAGCGCTTCGCCAATTACAGCGCGCAGATCGACGCCGAGAAGCGCGCCGCCCGCTCCGTGGCGGACCAGATCAAGGCGCAGCTCGCCGCGTGGTTCATCCGCACCGGCAACGCGCCGCCGGCCCGTTCGGCGAGCTGAGCGGATGGTCGCGGTCCGGCCCGGCGACGCCGACGCGGCGCTCGCCCGGCGCGACCGGACAAAGAGCGTCATCCTCATCTACGGACCCGACACCGGCCTCGTGCGCGAACGCGCCGAGGGACTGGTGCGCCGCGCCGTGCCCGATGCCCACGATCCCTTCGCGCTGGTGCGGCTGGAGGGCGACGAGATCGCCTCCGATCCCCGCCGGCTGATCGACGAGACCTCCACCATCGGCCTGTTCGGCGGCGAGCGGGTGGTGTGGGTGCGTGCCGGCTCCAAGAACATCGTGCCCGCGATCCAGCCGGTGCTCTCCAACCCCTGCGACGCGCTGGTGGTGGTGGAGGCCGGCGACCTGAAGAAGGGCGCCCCGCTCCGCACCCTGTGCGAGAACGCCCAGAACGCCCTCGCCATCGCCTGCTATGCCGACAGCGAGCGGGATCTGGCCCGCCTCGTCGATGCGATGATGGCGGAGGCCGGCCTGTCCATCGATCGCGACGCGCGCGAACTGCTCGTCTCGCTCATCGGCGGCGACCGGCTGGCCTCGCGCGGCGAGATCGCCAAGCTCATCCTCTATGCCATGGGCACCGAGCGGGTGACGCTGGAGGATGTGCGCCTCATCGTCGGCGACGCCTCGGCCCTGGCGCTGGACGACGTGGTGGATTCCGCCCTCGCCGGCGAGACGCGGGACGCGCTGGCGGCGCTCTCCAAGGCCTTCGGCGCCGCGACGCGGCCGGATGCCGTGCTCGGCGGCTTGCTGCGCGCACTCACCGCCTTGCATCCCATGACGCTGGCCGTGGCGGGGGGATCGAGCCCCGAGACGGTGGTCGGCTCCGCCCGCCCGCCGGTGCATTTCTCGCGCAAGCCCAAGCTGGAGAAGGCCCTGCGCGGCCTCGATCCCGACCGCTGCATGAAGGCGCTGCTCGCCGTGGACGACGCCGTCCTCGCCGCCCGCCGCAACGCGCCCCTCGCCCCCGCCATCTGCGAGCGCGTGGTGCTGCAGGTGGCCCAGCAGGCGGGGCGGCGGCGGTAGGGGCGCTCTTAGGCGTCGTCATTGCGGGGCCTGTCCCAGCCTTCACTCCCGAACCGCCGTCATGGCCGGGCTTGTCCCGGCCATCCACGTGGTCCGGCTGGGACTAATCCTACGGACAGTGGCGCCGTCGGCCCGACGTGGATGCCCGGCACAAGGCCGGGCATGACGGCACCGATAGGGGTGAGCGCCGCTCACAGGCGGGCGATATCAACCCGGACGGACCCGCCCTTCGGGCCATTTTCCGCCATCGGGCGCTGGCGCCCAGCGATGCCATAAGTCCGGGGAGGGCGGCTTCGTCTCGCGTGCCGCCCGCACCAGCCTGCCCGGAGCGTCGCATGAACTGGATCCTGCCGGAACGCATCGACAACCACTTCCCCGGCCACCGTGCGGTGGTGGCGGTGTTCGCGGTGATCACGGCCATGACCATCGGGCGCAGCCTGTTCCACATGTTCGCGCCGGATGGCGGGGCGCAGTCTGTGGCGCATATTCCGCTGAGCACCTTCTCGCCCGTGCAGGCGGGGCAGGCGGTCATTTTCGTCTTCGCGCTCTGGGGCCTGTCGCAGCTCATCATGGGGCTGCTCTACGTGGTCGCGCTGGCGCGCTATCGGGCGCTGATCCCGCTGCTGCTGGTGTTCATCGTCGTGGAATATACCGGCCGCTATTTGCTCGGCCACATGCGCCCGCTGGATGTCACCCACGCCCCGCCGGGCAAGATCCTGGACCACGTGATGATCCCGCTTGCCCTGGTGCTGCTGTTCTTCAGCCGGCCCGCCTTCGGCCGGCGCTGAGGCGCGCCGCTCAGGCCCTGTCGCGGGCCAGCTCGGCGAAATGGCCCTTCATCTGCAGCCAGAAGAGGGCCGCCAGGCCGGGCAGGCCAGCGACGGCGGTGAGGATGAAGAATAGCGGCCAGCCCGACGCCTCGGCGATGGCGCCGCTGGAGGAGCCGAGCAGGGTGCGGCCCACCGCGGTGAGCGCCGTCAGCAGCGCGTACTGGGTCGCGGTGTGCTCCCGCGCGCCGCACAGGGCCGAGAGATAGGCCACGAAGATCACCGTGCCGATGGCGCTGGTGAAGTTCTCGATGAGGATGACGCCCGTCAGCACCGCCTCGTTCGGGCCCACATAGGCCTGGAGCGTGAAGCCGAGGTTGGAGGTGATCTGCAGCACGCCGGAGATCCACAGGCACGTCACCAGCGGACGGGCACGGGCGATCCAGGCGCCGACGAAGCTGCCGGCGATGGTGCCGCCGAAGCCCACCACCTTCACGATCTCCACGTAAGTCGCCTTCGAGAAGCCGATGTCCAGCACGAACGGCCCGGTGAGCACGCCGGCGAAGGCATCGCAGAATTTGAACAGCATCACGAACAGCAGGATCATCACCGCCTGGTTGCGGCGCAGGAATTCGCCGAACGCGCCCACGGTGGTGGCGACGAGCCGATGCCCGGTGCCTTCGTCCGGCGCGCGCACCGGCGCCCGGGGCTCGCGGGCGAACAGGGTGGCGATGACGCCGATGGCCACGCACCCGGCGGCGATCATGTAGCCCCAGAACCAGCTGGTGCCGCGCGGCAGGCCTAGCGCCGTCTCCAGATAGGCGACCAGCGCGATGACGCCGGCGCCGGTGGCCAGCATGGCGATGCGGTAGCCGGTGACGTATCCGGCCATGCCGGCGGCCTGTTCGCGGGCGCTTTCCAGCCGCTCCACGCGGAAGGCATCCACCGCGATGTCCTGCGTCGCCGAGGCGATGGCCACGGCCAGCGCGCAGGCGGCGACGCCGAAGGGGGCGGTGATGGGGTCCTGGAGCGCGAGCGCCGCGATGGCGGCGATGAGCACGATCTGGCAGGCCAGAAGCCAGCCGCGCCGCCGGCCGAGCAGGCGGGACAGGATCGGTACGTCCACCGCGTCCAGCACCGGCGCCCACAGGAATTTCAGGGTGTAGGGCAGGCCCACGAGGCTGAACAGGCCGATGGCGGTGAGCGTCACCCCCACGTCCTTCATCCACAGCGAGAGCGTGCCGCCGGTGAGGGCCAGCGGCAGGCCGGAGGAGAAGCCGAGCAGGCTGACGGAGAGCACGTCGCGCTGGGTATAGAGCGCGACGGCCTCCTTCAGGGAGCGCCGGCGGGGGGCGTCGGCGCCGGTCGGGCTGAGGCTTTGCTCGGTCATCTCGATCCTTCCGCCATTCCCGGAACGCCGGTGGCGTGCCGCTGCGGGATGCTGCGCGCGGCATCCCGGTCTCGCCCTGCTTTATGAGCGTGACCGGTGAAGAGGTCCCTACCGCGGCAGAAAGGGCCGGTCCGCGCTCACGCCTGCGGATGGCTCCACAGGCCCTGCTCCACCTTGGACACCGCGATCACGGCCTGGGTGCGGCTTTCCACCCCGAGCTTCTGCAGGATGGCGGAGACGTGGGCCTTCACGGTGGCTTCCGAAACTGACAGCTCGTAGGCGATCTGCTTGTTGAGCCGGCCCTCGGCCAGCATCATCAGCACCCGCACCTGCTGGGGCGTGAGGGTGGAGAGGCGGGCGATGATGGCGTCGGTCTCGGCATCGGCCTTGGTGGTCACGTTGATGTCGGGCGGCAGGAACGTCTCGCCCTTCAGCACCTGCGCCACCGCATCGCGCATGTTGCCCACGCTCATGCTCTTGGGGATGAAGCCGGAGGCGCCGAGATCGAGGCAGCGGCGGATCACCGCCGGCTCCTCGTTGCCCGAGACCACAACCACCGGTATCGCCATGTACTGGGCGCGCAGATAGATGAGGCCGGAAAAGCCCCGCGCGCCGGGCATGGTGAGATCGAGCAGGATGAGGTCGAAGTCCTGGTCGCGTTCCAGCAGCGCCGTCAGATCGTCGAAGGTGCCGACCTCCTCGATCCTGGCATCGGCGCTGCGGCCGAGCACCGCCTCGCGCAAAGCACCGCGGAACAGGGGATGGTCGTCGGCGATGACGAGGCGCAGTCCGTTCCCGGCATCTTCCACCATGCTTCCTCCCCCGCAAGGCTTCAGCTTCTTGTCGCTTGTCCGCCGCAACGTCCGCGCGAATCGATTCTGCGATCATCAATCCGTGGCGAAGCGGTGACAAGCCGATCAGGGAAATTGACCAAGCGTTCCGGTGAAAGTCAAAACCACCTCGCGCCGGTGCGGCCGCTCGCGATGCTCCACGAGGTAGATCCCCTGCCACGTGCCGAGCCCCGGCCGCCCGCCACGCACCGGGATGGAGAGGCTGGAATCGCTGAGCATGGTGCGCACATGGGCCGGCATGTCGTCCGGCCCCTCGGTGTCGTGCACCCAGCGGAAATTGCGCGGCGCGAGGGTGCGCAGGGCTGTGAGAAGATCGGTCTGCACGTCCGGGTCGGCATTCTCCTGGATGGTGAGGGAGGCGGAGGTGTGCCGGCAGAAGACGGTGAGCACGCCGTCGCCGGCCGAAATCTCGCTGAGGAAGGCGGTGGCCTCGCGGGTGATGTCGGTGAAGCCCTCCCCGGGCGTCTCCACGTGAAGCACCGCCTCGGCGTGGCGCACGGCTCCGCTCAGTCTCGCCGGGGTGCGGCTGGTGCGCGCCATGGTGATCTCTCCTCCTGCTTGCGCGGCTTTCGCCCGCCACGTACCAGTTGGGGACCTGTCACGCCGCGCCTTCGGGGCGGTTATTCCCGAACCATCAGGGTCCTTCAATGTCGAAGCTGGTTCTCGATCCCGCCGTGTTCTCCGACGCGGCCGTCGCGCCCGACACGCGCATGGTCAACGATGCCATCGTGAAGGTCCTGGGCGCCATTCCCGACCGCTGGGCGACCCCGCTGCCGGACATCCGCGCCGCCCGCCTCGCCGGCAAGGGCGTGTTCCCGCTGGCCCCGGAGAGCCCGCGCGCCTCGGTGGAGACCATTCCCGGCCCGCGCGGCCCGGTGCCGGTGCGAATCTTCCTGCCGGACGGGGCGCCGAAGGGCGTCTATCTCCACATCCACGGCGGCGGCTGGACGGTGGGCTCGCCGCGCGAGAACGAGGCGCTGCTCGACCGCATCGCCGCCAATTGCGGCCTCGCCGTCGTCTCGGTGGACTATGCGCTGGCGCCGGAAGAGCCCTATCCCGCCGGCCCGGACGATTGCGAGGCGGCTGCGCTTTGGCTGGTGAAGGAGGGCAAGGCCCGTTTCGGCACCGAGCGCTTCGCCATCGGCGGCGAATCGGGCGGCGCGACGCTGGCGGTCGTCACGCTGCTGCGCCTGCGCGACCGGCATGGCATCGCACCCTTCTCCGCCGCCGTGCTCACCGCCGGCTGCTACGATTTGCGCCTGACCCCCTCCGCCCGCAACTGGGGCGACCTGCCGCTGGTGCTGAACACGCGCGACATCACCTTCTTCGTCGGCAATTACCTGCGCCTTCAGGGCAAGGCGGACGACGCGGACGTCTCGCCGCTCCTCGCCAACCTCAAGGGCCTGCCCAAGGCGCTGTTCATCGTCGGCGGCCGGGACGCGCTGGTGGACGACACGCTCTTCATGGCCAATGCGTGGGCCGCGGCGGGTAATGGGGCGGAGCTGGAGGTCTATCCCGGCGGCTGCCACGTCTTCATCGCCTTCCCCGGCACCATCTCCGACCAGGCGCTGAAGCGCATCGACGGCTATCTGACGGAGTTCTGAGGCGGGCATCTGCACCGCAGTCCGTTCGGAGAACAGCTCTCGTGCCCCGGACGCATGCAGCGACAGCGGAATGCGTCCGGGACCCAGCGCAAGGGTTCGCCGAAGGCGCTTCCGACACTGCACCGCTCTCAGGCACTGCCCCGCTGCGCGGGAGTTCTTGCGCTGGACCCCGGATCAGCGCGCCGGCTGACGCCGTCGCTTGTCCGGGGCACCCCCCTCACAGCTTCTCCTGCCCGTTGGGTGCGCGGAATTCGTCGATGAGGCCGCGCAGGCGCTTGTAGAAGCGCTCGGCATAGTCGAGGGCGCGGTCCATGTCGGATGTATCGGCGTTGGGCCCCGGCGTCGGCGGCAGAGGCGGGATGGGCGGAAGCTGGGCCGCGCGGCGCAGCGTCTCGTTTTCCGCCTGGAGGCGGGCGATCTCCGTCTCATAGGCATCACGCGAATCCGGCACCGCCTCGCAGGTGAAGCCGGCGCCGCGCTTGGCGCACAGGGAGACGCGGCCGGTTTCCCGGTCGAGCTTCAGCGCGCCGCCCTCGACCGGCGCGAAGGAGAAGCGCGGGGCGGCGGTTTCCCCGGCCGGCGAGGCGGGGGCCTGCGCGAACGCCGGCGCCGCCAGAAGCGTGGCGGCGAGGACCGCCGCGAGGGAGAGACCGGCCGACTGCGCCGGATGAGCCGGGAAGACCATGCGCGCCTCCGCATTGCGCGGCCCATTCCGCCGCGTCACTCCCGCTAGATAATCACGCCGATCGGGGCCGGAAGGGGGCAGGGCGCCTCAGGCCACGTCCGGCCGGTAGGGCGCGCGTCCCGAGGTGAGCGCCTCGTCCAGCAGATCGATGCGGTCCTGACCCCAGAACACCTCGCCATCCAGCACATAGGACGGCGCGCCGAACACATCGGCGGCGAGCGCCTTGACGCGGTTTTCCAGATAGATGGCGGCGATCTTCTCATTCTGCGCTGCCGCCACCAGCTCGGCCCCGGGCAGGCCCACGGCGTCGGCGCAGGCGGCGATCACCTCGGGCAGGCCGAGATTTTCCTGCCGCTCCCACACCCCGGAGAAAATGCGGCCCATGAGGTCGCCGGGCGCGTGCCCCGCCTCGATGGCGGCGATGATGGTCTGGTCGGCCAGCGTGCCGTCGAACGGCCAGTGGGTGGGGTGGACGTTGAGCGCCACGCCGCGCTTCTCGCGCCAGCGCTGCAGCTCGAGAATGCGGTAGCGCTGGCGCGGCGGGGCGCGCTTGGGCAAGGGCAGCCCGCCCGTCTCGGCGAAGACGGGGCCGAGCGACACCGGATGAAAGCGCACGGTGACGCCATGGCGCGCGGCGACCGCCATCACCGGGCCATGGCCCAGGAAGGTCCAGGGGCTCACGCTGGAGAAGAAATAGTCGAGGCTACGCGGCGCGGCGGCGGTGGGGCTCATTCGGGGCAGGCCTTCTTGCGTGACGTCCTTGGGCAGGGGGATGCTAGAGGCTCTTTCCACCGCCTTGAAGCCCACTGATCCAGATCAATCAGCGGATCAATCGACCGATCCGGAAGTTGTCCTTGCGCGGGGCGGCTTGACAGGGCGGCGCACGGTGCTTCCCTTCAGGCGGCCCGGAGACGTTCCGGGAGGCGGTATGAGCGACGAACGGGAATCCGAGCTGGTCGGGCTCCAGAGCGAGCTGGCAGGGGTGGCGCTGAGGGCAGCCATGGCCAAGGATCCGCCGGGCGGACCCGAGGCGGCGGCCGCAGCCGGCGGTGCAAAGGCGCGGCGGACCGTGCGGATGAATCCGCTGGCATGGATGGCGGTGTCGTTTCTGGCCGGCGCGGTGGCGGGTTCGCTGCTCCGCCCGGTCAGGTGGGTGCGCAGAGGAAGGGACGCGGGATGAATTTCGACCAGCTGACGCGGAATCTGAAGATTCTGCTGCGCACCAACACCATCATTGCCGAAATCCACCTGCGCCACATCGCGGCCCGCGCCGGCCTCTTCGCCTTCGCCGCTCTGGTGGCGAGCTTCGGCGTGGTGATGCTGGGTGTCGCGCTGTTCCTGGCGCTGGAGCAGTCCATGGGGCCCATCTGGGCTGCCGTGGTGGTGGGCGGCGGCGGGCTCTTCCTCGCGCTCATCGTGGCCATCATCGGCGCGACGCTGAAGCCCTCCCGCGAGCTGGCGCTGGCCAACCAGGTGAGCCAGTCGGCCATGGATGCGGTGTCGGCGGACCTGCGCGCCACCCAGGCCAACGTCGCCTCCTACGCCTCGCTCGCCGCCGTGCCGGGGCTGATCCTGCCGGCGCTGACGCTGCTCGCCCGCCTGTTCCGCCGCCAGCCGCGGGCTTGAGGGTTTCGGGCGCCGTCATCCGTCGGCTAGTCCGGAAGTTGGCGGTTGCCGACTTCCGTTCGCAAAGGCGGACCCGGCTGCAGCCGTGTTCCGGGGGATTCACTTCGCCGCCTTGCGGCTCTCAGTGTCCCGGAACGCTTTTCGCGGCGGGGTGGATCGCCCGGACAAGCCGGGCGATGACGCGACGAGGGGCCGTTCGCCCGCCGAAGACGCGCGCGCAGACCAACCCTCGCAGGGGCGACCGCCTGCCTTACGCCTTGCGCACCCAGCGCCCGTTTTCGTCCTGCTGCCAGTAGGTGAGCTCGTTGCCCGGCACCGCCTTGGCCTCGCGCCACCGCTCGCGGGCCTTGGCCACCTGCTCGTCGTCGCGCCCGTCGAAGAGATGGACGACGCGCGCATAAGGCGAGGCATCGGCGAGCGGCACCGCATCCACCAGAAAGCGCACCTGGGCGCCGTTGGGGTTCGCCTCGGAGGTGGCGATCAGCACCGGCTGGCGCTCGGGCAGCGGCTGCGCCTCCGTGCCGTGGGGCAGGAAGGACGCCTCGCTATAGGTCCACAGATGGGAATCGAGCGCGTCCCGCCGCTCCGCCGACCCGCACTGCACCACACACCGCCAGCCGCGCTCCAGCGACTTCTCCAGCAGCATCGGCAGCACCTGCTCCAGAGGGCGGCGCTCAAGGTGGTAGAAGAGGATTTCTGTCATTGCGCGGAGGCTAGCACGCGGGGGCGGGAGCGTCCTGTCTCGTGGGGCGGTCGTCCTCCGGCTTGACCGGAGGACTTGTGGCACCGTTGGTCCCAGCCGTCAGCGGTTGGCGTCGGCGGGGAAGGGTGCCCTCCGGTCGAGCCGGAGGGGCCGGTGGTGAGAGAGGCAGCCCCCTCACCCCTCGTAGTGATCCTTCACCAGCTGGTCGAGCAGACGCACGCCCCAGCCCGAGCCCCAGCTCTTGTTGATGTCGCTCGCGGGCGAAGACATGGCCGTGCCGGCGACGTCGAGATGCGCCCACGGGGTCTTGTCCACGAAGCGGTGCAGGAACTGGGCGGCGGTGATGGAGCCGGCGTTGCGGCCGCCGGTGTTCTTCATGTCGGCGAACTTGGAATCGATCAGCTTGTCGTATTCCGGGCCGAGCGGCATGCGCCACACCCGTTCGCCGGTCTCCTGGCCGGCCTGGGTGAGGCGCGCCGAGAGCTCGTCGTCGTTGGAGAAGAGGCCGGCATATTCCGAGCCCAGCGCCACCAGGATCGCGCCGGTGAGGGTGGCGAGGTCGATCATGAACTTGGGCTTGAAGCGCTCCTTGGCGTACCAGAGCACGTCGCACAGCACGAGCCGGCCCTCGGCATCGGTGTTGATGATCTCGATGGTCTGGCCGGAGAGCGAGGTGACGATGTCGCCGGGGCGCTGGGCGGCGCCGTCGGGCATGTTCTCCACGAGGCCGATGAGGCCCACCGCGTTCACCTTCGCCTTGCGGGCGGCGAGCGCATACATGAGGCCGGTGACGCAGGCGGCGCCGCCCATGTCGCCCTTCATGTCTTCCATGCCGGCGGCCGGCTTGATGGAGATGCCGCCGGTGTCGAAGGTGACGCCCTTGCCGATGAAGGCGACGGGGGGCTCGTCCTTGGCGCCGCCGTTCCAGCGCATCACGACGACGCGGCTTTCCTTGATGGAGCCCTGGCCGACGCCGAGCAGCGCCTTGAGGCCGGCTTCCGCGAGGGCGGCATCGTCCAGCACCTCGATCTCGACGCCCACGCCGGATAGATGCTCCTCGGCGCGACGGGCGAATTCCGGCGGGTCGAGCACGTTGGCGGGCTCGTTCACCAGGTCGCGGGCGAACAGGACGCCGTCGCCCACCGCCTGCCGGGCGGCATAAGAGCGCTTGGTGCCGGCCTCGTCGGAGACGAGGAGGGTCACGGCGCGGGCGGTCGGCTCGGCGTCGTCCTTCTTCTTGGTCTTGTAGCGGTCGAAGCTGTAGCTGCGCAGCGAGATGCCCAGTGCCACCTCGGCGGCGGCGTCAGCGGAGATCTTGGTGCCGGGCAGATCGAGCACCACGCTCGCCTCGCGGGCGGAGGCGGGGAGCTTGCCGGCGATGAGGCCGCCGAGCTTCAGGAAGTCCTTGGGCTTGAGGTCCGCCGCCTTGCCCACCGAGATGACGATGAGGCGCGGCGCCTCGATGCCGGCGGGGGCGAGCAGGTCCAGCGCGCTCCAGGCCTTGCCCTTGAACTTCTCGGCGTCGAACGCGCGGGTCAGCGCCTTGTCCGCCCCCTTCACCAGCTTCTGCGCCTGCGTGCCGAAGGCGAGGCTTTCGTCGGTGAGCACCACGAGGACGCCCTTGGCGGCGGCGGTGAGCCGGGCGAACGAGACGGTGACGGGATCGGACATCAGGCGCTCCAGAAGCAGCGGGAGGGGCAGAATGGATTCAGAATATGCGTCGCCCTTGTCTAGCCCGGTCGGCGGACAGGGGGAACCGCCCTTGGCGTCACGGTGGTGCCGCCGCGCCCGAGCTTTCGGGGCTGGGGCTTAGATAGGTGCCGGGGCGCGGTTGTGAACCGTTGTGCCAAAAGAAAAGGGGGCGCCAGGCGCCCCCATTCCTCATCTTCCCGAAAGGAAAGCCTCACTCGGCGGCTTCGCCACCGGCGGCCGCGGCGGCCTTGTCGGCCTTCTCCTTGGCGCGCTCCTGGGCCTTCTGGCCGGGCTCGGCCTTCTTCGGGTTGTTGCGGGTTTCGCGCTTCAGCAGGCCGGCGGCGTCGAGGAAGCGGGCCACGCGGTCGGTGGGCTGGGCGCCCTTCTCGAGCCAGGCCTTCGCCTTCTCGGTGTCGAGCACCACGCGGGTCTCGGAATCCTTGGCGAGCAGCGGGTTGAAGGTGCCGATCTTCTCGATGAAGCGGCCATCGCGCGGGGCGCGGGCGTCGGCGACGACGATGCGGTAGTAGGGACGCTTCTTGGCGCCGCCGCGGGCGAGACGGATCTTGAGGGACATGGTCTTCTTCCTTTTTAAATCAGTGTCTTGATTGTCGTGTTCGGGTGATCGTCCGGTGTTTCCGGTATCGAAGTGACGGCTGTCGAGGAGGCGGCGTCACTTCTTCTTGCCGGGCCCTCCCACTCCGGGAAAGCCCTTCGGCAGGCCGGGGAGCCCGCCGGGGAATTTGGAGGGCAGGCCGCCGCCGGGCAGGCCGGGGAAGTTCGGCGGCAGGCCGCCGGGCGCGCCGGGGCCGCCCTTGCCCATCTTTTCCGCCATCTCCTGCAGCATCTCGGGCGAGGGGCCGCCGCCGCCGAAGCCCATCATGCCGGCGAGACCGGCGAGCGGGCCGCGCTTGCCGGCGGCGCCGCCGAGCGACTTCATCACGTCGGCCATCTGGCGGTGCATCTTCAGGAGGCGGTTGATCTCCTCCACCTTGGTGCCGGAACCGGCGGCGATGCGGCGCTTGCGCGAGGCGTCGAGCAGCTTGGGCGCGCGGCGCTCCTTGGGGGTCATCGAGTTGATGATGGCCACCTGCCGCTTGAACACCTTGTCGTCGAGATTGGCGTTGGCGATCTGGTTCTTCACCTTGGCGACGCCGGGCATGAGGCCCATGAGCCCGCCGAGGCCGCCCATCTTGGCCATCTGCTCCAGCTGGCCGCGCAGGTCGTCAAGGTCGAAGGTGCCCTTGCGCATGCGCTCGGCGGTGATCTTCGCCTTCTCGATGTCGATATTTTCGGCGGCCCGCTCCACCAGGGCGACGACGTCGCCCATGCCGAGGATGCGGCCGGCCACGCGATGGGGATCGAAATCCTCCAGCGCGTCCATCTTTTCGCCGGTGCCCAAGAGCTTGATGGGCTTGCCGGTGACGGCGCGCATGGAAAGCGCGGCGCCGCCGCGGCCATCGCCGTCGGCGCGGGTCAACACGATGCCGGTGAGGCCGACGCGGCCGTCGAAGGCCTTGGCGGTGTTCACCGCGTCCTGGCCGGTGAGGCTGTCGGCGACGAGCAGCACTTCGTGCGGGCCGGTGACGGCCTTCACCTCGGCCACCTCGGCCATCAACCCCTCATCGAGGGTGACGCGGCCGGCGGTGTCGAGCATCACCACGTCGTAGCCGCCGAGCTTCGCCGCCTCGATGGCGCGCTTGGCGATCTGCACGGCAGACTGGCCGGCGACGATGGGAAGGGTGGCGACCTCCACCTGCTTGCCCAGGGTGGCCAGCTGCTCCATGGCCGCCGGACGGCGGGTGTCGAGCGAGGCCATCAGCACCTTGCGCTTGCCGCGTTCGGTGAGGCGCTTGGCGATCTTGGCGGTGGAGGTGGTCTTGCCCGAGCCCTGCAGGCCGACCATCAGGATCGGCACCGGGGCGGGGGCGTTCAGGTCGATGGGGTCGGCGTCGGAGCCGAGGGTCGCCACGAGCTCGTCGTGGACGATCTTCACCACCATCTGGCCGGGGGTGACGGACTTGATGACCTCCACGCCCACGGCGCGCTGGCGCACGCGGTCGGTGAAGGACCGCACCACGTCCAGCGCCACGTCCGCCTCGATCAGCGCGCGGCGCACCTCGCGCATGGCCTCGCCGACGTCGGCCTCGGTGAGAGCGCCGCGCCGCTTCAGCTTGTCGAGTATGCCGCCGAGGCGGTCGGAAAGGGTATCGAACATGGGCACCCATGCGTTGAGGGTTCACACCGGACGGTTCTGATCTCCCGCGCTGCGCAGGACGAGATGACGCCGCATCAAGCCAACGCAAAGCACGCCCGAGGGCGCATCGCGCTGTCGGGCGGGGGCCTCCGGGCTCTCGGCCCGGTCGGCGGGATCGGCATGGCCGTCCGTGTGAAGCTGGGGCTGTTAGCAGGTTTGGGCCCGGGAGGCAAATGTGCCGCCGAAACGGGCAGGCGCGCGGCCGTGGCGCGCGCCCATCCTTCACCCACTCCGGGCGGTGAGGCAAGCAGCGCCCTGCAAGCGAAGTTTGCACCGAACGCCCCTACACGCTGTCATTGGGAGAGCGCATGTTTCCCTTAGCGCATCACGCGCGGGTCCGCCGGCCACCGGCGGGGAGGAAGCCATGCCCCAGACGCCTTCGACCGCTGACCCCGAAGCGAGCCAGATCGTTCCCTTTCCCGCCGATTTCCGCATCGCGGAGATCGCGACCAACGGCACCACCCTCCATGTCCGCACCGGCGGGCAGGGGCCGGCGGTGCTGCTCATCCACGGCTATGGCGAGACCGGCGACATGTGGGGCGCGCTCGCCAACGCATTGGCGCCGACCCATACCGTCGTGGTGCCGGACCTGCGCGGCATGGGCCTCTCGGCCAAGCCGGCGGGCGGCTACGACAAGAAGACCCAGGCCGCGGACATGGCCGGCGTGCTCGATGCCCTGGGCATCGAAACCGCGGCCCTCGTCACCCACGACATCGGCAACATGGTGGGCTTCGCTTTCGCCGCGCTCTACCGCGATCGGGTGACGAAGTTCGCCCTCATCGACGCGCCGCTCCCCGGCGTCGGGCCGTGGGACGAGATCCTGAAGAACCCGCTGCTCTGGCATTTCCGCTTCGGTGGGCCGGACATGGAGCGCCTCGTCGCCGGGCGCGAGCGCATCTATCTCGATCGATTCTGGAACGAGTTCTCCGCCGATCCCAGCCACTTCTCCGAGGCCGCGCGGGAGCATTACGCCGCGCTCTATGCCCAGCCCGGCGCCATGCATGCGGGCTTTGCCCAGTTCGCCGCCTTCGACCAGGACGCGGTCGACAATGTGGAATTCCTCACCCACGGCAAGCTCGCCATACCGGTGCTGGCGCTGGGCGGCGAGCATTCCTTCGGCCTCGGCATGGCCGAGGTAATGCGCTTCGCCGCCACCGACGTGACCGGCGACGTGGTGCCGGGCAGCGGCCACTGGATCATGGAGGAGAACCCCGCCGCCACCATCGCGCTGGTGACGGACTTCCTCGACGGGAAGTAGACGCCCGCTCAGGCCCGTCTCCCCCCTGCTCGGCGGTCGTGCTAAATCACGGCCGTCACAGGAGGTCAGCCCATGTCCGAGAACAACGAGTTCACGCGCTTTTTCGGCGGTTCGCCGGCCTGGGTGCTGGTGCGCCTCGTGCTGCTCTCGGTGGTGGTGGGCGTGATTCTGGCCGCCCTCGGGCTCGACCCGATGAACATTCTCAACAGCCTCCAGCGGCTCATCCGCAATCTGTTCAGCTTCAGCTTCGAGGCGGTGGAGCGCATGTGGCGCTATTTCCTCCTCGGCGCGGTCATCGTCATCCCGCTCTGGATCCTCATGCGCGTGTTCGGCCGGCGCTGAGGCCGTGTCGCTCGCCGCTGTCTCGGGGGGCGTAACGCACCGCCGCGTGCTCGCCATCGCGCTGCCCATGACGCTGGCGCACCTCACCACGCCTTTGCTGGGCGTGGTGGATGCGGCGGTGGTGGGCCGGCTCGGCAGCGCGTCCATGCTCGGCGGCGTGGCGCTCGCCGCCGTCATCTTCGACATGCTGTTCTGGGTGTTCGGCTTCCTGCGCATGGGCACGGTGGGCCTTGCCGCGCAGGCGCTCGGGCGGCGCGATGCGGTGGAGGAGCGGGCCGTGCTGGCGCGCGGGCTGCTGGTCGCCGGTGCGCTCGGCCTCCTGATCGTGCTCCTGCGCACGCCCATCGAGAGCGCGGCCTTGTCTCTGGCCGGGGCGAGCGACGAGGTGAATGCGGCGGTGCGCGACTATTATGCCGTCCGCATCTTCGCCGCGCCCTTCACGCTGGCGAACTATGTGGTGCTGGGCTGGCTGGTGGGTCTCGGCCGCACCGGGCGGGCGCTGGCGCTGCAGGTGGGCATCAACTTCCTCAATATGGTGCTGTCGGCCGCCCTCGTGCTCGGCGCCGGATGGGGCGTCGCCGGCTCGGCGGCGGGCACGCTGGTGGCCGAGATTGCTGGGGCAGTAGCGGGCCTTATCCTGTGCGGCGCGCTGCTGGGCGGGCGCCTCGGGGTGGCGAAGGCGGTGCTGCTGGACAAGGCGCGCCTGTCCCAGACTGTCATGCTCAATCGCGACATCATGATCCGCACCGCGGCGCTGATGTTCGCCTTCTCCTTCTTCGCCGCGCAGGGCGCGCGGGCCGGCGACGTGACGCTCGCCGCCAACGCCATCCTGCAGAACATGGTGATGGTCGCGGCCTATTTCCTCGATGGTTTCGCCACCGCCGCCGAGCAGATCTGCGGCTCCGCCGTGGGGGCCCGGCGCAAATCGGATTTCTCCGCCGGGGTGCGGCTGTCCATCGTGTGGGGATTTGCCTTCGCGGTGCTGGCGGGGGTGGTCTACCTCGTCACCGGCCCGGCCATCGTGGACGCCATGAGCACCAGCCTGGAGGTGCGGGCCGAGGCGCGCATCTATCTCCTCTACGCCGCTTTGCTGCCGGTGGCGGGCGTCACGGCCTATGCCTTCGACGGCGTCTATATCGGTGCGCTCTGGTCGCGCGACATGCGCAACCTGATGATCGCCTCCCTCGTCGTCTATCTCGCCGTGTTCCTGGCCCTGCGCCCGCTGGGCAATCACGGCCTGTGGCTGGCCATGCTGGCCTTCCTCCTCGCGCGCGGCGGTTTCCAGGCACTGCGACTGCCGACGCTCGTGCGGCGGACCTTCGGCTGAGGCCAAGCCCGCGCGGCGCTTGAAGCGTCACCCGCTCGGCATCGGTCGAAGACCAAAGCCGGTGGGATCAGTCCAGCTCAGGGAAGACGTGCGCCCCGTCCGCGCCCAGCGGCAGGTCGCGCACCCATGTCACGGCGGTGAGCGGCAGCGGCGCGTAAAGATGGGGGAAGAGGGCGCCGCCGCGCGAGGGTTCCCACTTCAGCGCCGCGCCCAGCGCCGCCGCCTCCACCGCCACCAGCTTCAGGTCGCTCTGGCCGGCGAAGTGCTTCGCCGCCGTCTCGCGCGCTTGGGCAGCGGTGGAGAAATGGATGTAGCCGTCCGCCACGTCCACCGGCGCCCCGGTAAACACGCCCGCCTGCTCGGCGGCGGCCCAAAAGGCGGCGGGGGCGATCTTGTAGATGAGGCTGGCGGCAGTCACGGGCGATGCTCCTCGGTGGATCGGCGACGCACATAGGGCGACACGAACGAAAGGGCAACTGCGCTCGCCTTATGGTTGCATACGGACTGAAGTCCTGTACAAATGGGGAACAAATTCTTATCGTCCATGCATCGGGGGGCGCGGCGTCGCGCGGGTGGCCCCGGTGCGCATCCGGATTCGCTGTCGAGGCCAAGGAACGTCGAGGCAAGGAACGTCTTTCCCATGCTGACCCACGGTAAGATCTGGCGTGCCGTCGACGAACTCGCCGAGCAGCACGGCCTGTCCACCTCCGGCCTCGCGCGGCGGGCGGGGCTCGATCCAACCACGTTCAACCGCTCCAAGCGCGTGACCATCGACGGCCGGCCGCGCTGGCCCTCCACCGAGAGCATCGCCAAGGCGCTCGCCGCCACCGGCACCAGCCCGGAACACTTCTTCTCCTTGCTGGACGCCTCCGATAGGCCGGCCCATGGCGGCGGCGCGGGCTTTGCCGAAGACGCACCCGCCCCCCCGACGCGGCCGCTCAATGCCATTCCGCAGATCGGCTTCGCCCAGGCCGGCTCAGGCGGCTTCTTCGACGATGCAGGCTTCCCGGTGGGCGCAGGCTGGGACGAGATCGTCTTTCCCGACGTCCACGATGCCCACGCTTATGCGCTGGAAATCGCCGGTGATTCCATGGAGCCGGTCTATCGCGACGGCGACGTGGTGGTGGTCTCCCCCGCCTCCGAGCCGCGCCGCGGCGACCGGGTAGTGCTGAAGACCAAGGAGGGCGAGGTGCTGGCCAAGGAGCTGGTGCGCAAGACCGCCCGCCACATCGAGCTGCGCTCCCTCAATCCCGCCCACGAGGACCGGCAGATTCCCCTCGATCAGGTGGACTGGATCGCCCGGATCGTGTGGGCGAGCCAGTAGGAGCGGGCCGGTTCCTCAAAAGATAAATGTACAATTCACTGCGATGACGATGAGCGGGATGGCGCAGAACATCGTCCACACGCAACCGAGAGCGATAAAGAACAGGGTGAACGAAGTCGGGATCGGAGAACCCAAACCGTAAATTTTTGGCCGATCACCGGTTCTTACAACGTGATCTGCTATTTTTTTGCTTTGCCGGTGAGCTAAAGCCGCTTGAACGCAGGCCCAGAGCGCCGCCAAGCTAACAATGACGAGCATGTTCCACGCGCCAACGCTTGCCTTGCGGCAATCGGCGCCATGGGCGTCTGGATCGAGATTCGACAGGATCAGGAGCGCGACGAGGCAGAGCGAGACGCTCGCCGCGGCTGCGGCCCAAGCCATGCGCTGGTAGACGACCGGCCGAAATGCGTCATCTCGATCGAACATCACCAGCGTCCCAAGTCTCAGGAATCAAGCGATCCTACCCCAGCAACGCCTCCAGCGTCTCCAGCCGGTCCGCCTCGCCCGGCGGCTTGTCCCATCTGAGGCGGGCGATGCGGGGGAAGCGCATGGCGATGCCGGAGCGGTGGCGGGTGGAGCGGGCGAGGCCCTCGAAGGCCACTTCCAGCACCAGCCCTTCGTCCTTTTCGTGCACCACCTCGCGCACCGGGCCGAAGCGGTTGATGGTGGCGCGGCGCACGAAGGCGTCGATCTGCTTCAATTCCTCGTCGGTGAAGCCGAAATAGGCCTTGCCCACCGGCACCAGCACGTCCTCGCCCTCGTCACCTATCGTCCACACCCCGAAGGTGTAGTCCGAATAGAAGGACGAGCGCTTGCCGTGGCCGCGCTGGGCATACATGAGCACCGCATCCACCGTGTGCGGATCGCGCTTCCACTTCCACCATGGCCCCTTGGGCCGGCCGGGGAGATAAGGGCTGTCGGCCCTTTTGATCATCACCCCTTCCACCGCCCCGGCATCCGCCCCTGCCCCGGCGGAGGCGGGGTCGCGGCGGGCGGCGGTCAGCTCCTCCCAGGTCGAGAAGGGCACCATGGGCGAGAGGTCGATGCGCGGGGTCTGGAGCCGGGCGACGAGCGCTTCCAGCCGGGCGCGGCGGGCGGCGAAAGACTGCTCGCGCAGATCGTCCGTGCCGTCCACGAGCAGGTCATAGGCGCGGATATGGGCGGGGAATTCCGCCAGCATCTTCACCGTCACCGTCTTCCGGTTCAGCCGCTGCTGGAGCACGTTGAACGGCTCCACGCGGCCATCGCGGACGATGAGCAATTCGCCGTCCATGGCGCCGTCGAAGGTGATGGCTTCCGCCATGTCTGGAAAGGCGTCGGAGATGTCCTCCCCGGTGCGCGAATAGAGCCGCACCACATGCACCCCGTCCGGGCCCGTGCCGGCCACCGCCTGCACGCGGATGCCGTCCCACTTCCATTCGGCGCTGAAAGCGGCCGGGTCGAGGGTGGTGAAGTCCGTTTCCTCGATGGCGTGGGCCAGCATCACCGGGCGGAACGGGGCGGGGTTGGAGGTCTCCGGCCGCGGCCCGCGCCCCTCCACCCAGGCGAACAGCTCCTCATAGGGCGGCTCAAGGCCGGGCCAGACCAGCTCCACCTCGTCGGGCGTCACCGCTCCAAGGCTCGCCACGGCTGTCTTGGCAAGGCGCGCTGAGGCGCCCACCCGCATGGAACCGGTGATGAGCTTCAGGAGCGCCCAGCGGCCGGTCTCGTCGAGGCCGTCCAGCCAGTCCGCCAGATGCCGGGGCAGGGACACCTTGGAGAAGGTGGAGAGGCCATGGACGATCTCGGACAGCAGCGGCGCGTGCGGCCGCGCGCCCTCCGGCCGGGGCCACATGAGCGCGACGGTCTCCGAGAGGTCGCCCACATAATCATAGGACATCTCGAACAGCACCGGGTCCGCCCGTTCGGCAATCAGCGTCCGCACGACGCCCGGCTTGGCATTGGCGAAGGACAGCGCCCCGGTGAGCGCCGCCAGCGCGAGTCCGCGCTCGGGGTCCGGCGTCGAGCGGAAATAGTCCGCCATGAGCCGGATCTTGGCATTGCGCCCGGCCTCATAGGACATGCGATCGAGCAGCGCGGCGAAGCGGTTCATGGGCGCCGGCCTTGTCCAACTGCGACCAACATCGCTCCCTGACGCGCCACCCTCTCCGCCGTCATGGCCCGGCTCGTCCGGGCCATCCACGCCTCCGCCGGAGGGGCGCCCGGAAGGGAGGCGGCGGACTTGCGGCGCGGTGGATCCCCCGGACGAGCCGGGGGATGACGGCTGGAGAGGGGCCGGCTCACCTCTGGCGTCAGGGGCAGTGCCGCCGGCCACTTGGTGGCCTGCCTCTCCGCCGTCATGGCCCGGCTTGTCCGGGCCATCCACGCCTCCGCCGGAGGGGCGCCCGGAAGGGAGGCGGCGGACTTGTGGCGCGGTGGATCCCCCGGACGAGCCGGGGGATGACGGTTGGAAAGATCGCGATCAAGGCCGGGCAATGTCATCGTACAGATCCAGCCAGTGCGGATTTTCACGTTCGATGAGATTCATTTTCCACTCGCGCGGCCATTTCTTCAGCCGTTTCTCACGTGTGATGGCCCCATAGGCCGTGTCATGCTGTTCGAAATAGACGAGCTGCTTGACGCCGTAGGTTTTCGTGAAGCCTTTTGCTTCTTCGCTGCGGTGTTCGAAAACTCTGCGCACGAGATCGTTCGTCATTCCGATGTAGAGCGTTCCATTGGGTTCGCTGGCGAGGATGTAGACGAAGAAGGCGGCGCTCATCCCCCCGCCTCCTTCTCCCCCTCCGGCGCCGGCACCACCGCCTCCTCGTCCTCCTCGCCGTAGCCCACCATGTGGAGGGGGCGGGCGCGGAGCTGGCGGGTGTGGGCCCAGTGGACGAGGGCGTCCTCGGCGCCGTGGGTCACCCACAATTCCTCGCAGCCGGTGGCGCGGATGGAGGCGCAGAGGCCGTCCCAGTCGGCGTGATCCGACACCACCAGCGGCAGTTCCACCCCCCGCTGCCGGGCGCGGGCCCGCACGCGCATCCAGCCGGAGGCGAAGCAGGTGATGGGATCGGCGAAGCGCCGCGCCCACAGGTCCGTCATGGAGGAGGGCGGGGCAATGACGATGGCCCCGGCGAAGGCGGATTTCGGCGCGCCCTTCACCGGCAGGATCTCGCCGAAATCCATGCCGCAGCTCGCATAGTACTCGGTGATGTTGACCAGCGCGCCATGCACGTAGATGGGCGCGTCGTGCCCCGCCCGGCGGATCAGCGCCATCATCCGCTGCGCCTTGCCAAGGGAGTAGGCGCCGACGATGTGGGTGCGCTCGGGGAAGATGCGCACCGAGGCGAGCAGCTTGTCCACCTCGCCCGCCGCCGGAGGATGGCGGAACACCGGCAGGCCGAACGTCGCCTCGCTGACGAAGACATGGCAGCGGATCGGCTCGAACGGCGCGCAGGTGGGGTCGGCGGCATCCTTGTAGTCGCCGGAGACGACGATCACGAGGCCGTCCTTCTCAAGCCGCACCTGCGCCGAGCCGAGCACATGGCCGGCGGGATGAAGGCTCACCTTCACCCCGTTGAGGATGATCTCCTCGCCATAGGCAAGCGCCTGCGTCGCCCCCGCGAAGCCCGGCCCCATGCGCAGGGCCATGATGTCCAGCGTCGCGCGGGTGGCGAGCACGTGGGCATGGCCGGCGCGGGCATGGTCCGAGTGGCCGTGCGTGATCACCGCCCGCGGCACGGCGCGGGTGGGGTCCACATAGAAGTCGCCGGCCGGGCTGTAGAGGCCCTTGGGCGAGGGGCAGATGAGGTCTTCCGGGCGCATCACTTTATCGGGCGGGTTCACCACTATATGGGGAGACTTGCGCGCCTGCGCGAGGTTCCCCAACTGCGAGATCGAGCTTGTCCGCTGCTGCCTTCGACACCTCCGGCGATCCCGTCCTCGACCGACGGCTCGACTGGGCGCGCGCCTTCCTGGCCGAAGCCGATTTCGCCGCCGCCGCCGAGCTTCTGGCCGAGACGGTAGAGGCGGCGCCGAATTTCGCCGCCGCCTGGTTCCTGCTCGGCGAGGCGCGGGAAGGGCAGGGCGAAGGCGAGGCCGCGCGGGAGGCCTATGGCCGGGCGCTGGCGCTCGATCCCGCCGACCGGCTGGGCGCAGGGCTGCGCCGCGCGAGGCTCGGCGGGGCGCCGGAAGGGGCGGAAGGCGTCATGTCGGCGGCCTATGTGCGCACCCTGTTCGATCAATATGCCGACCGCTTCGACACCGCTTTGCGCGAGAAGCTCGCCTATCGCGGCCCCGAGCTGCTGCTGGAAGCGGTGCGGGCCGGCTGCGATGCCCTCGGCCGGGAGCTGCGCTTCGGCGCGGCGCTGGATCTCGGCTGCGGCACGGGCCTCGCCGGCGTGCTGTTCGCGCCGCTGGTCGAGCGGCTCGACGGGGTGGACCTCTCCCCCGCCATGCTGGAGAAGGCGCGGGCCCTCGGCCTCTATGCCGCCCTCGAAGCTGGCGAGATGGGCGCGGCGCTGGGGGCGATGCCGGCCGGCGGCCTCGATCTGGTCATCGCCGCCGATGCGCTCTGCTATGTGGGCGATCTCGCCCCCATCTTCCACGCCGCCCGCGCCGCGCTGGCCCCGGGGGGCCTCTTCGCCTTCACGCTGGAGACCCATGAGGGCGAAGGCGTGCTGCTGCGCGAGACGCTGCGCTATGCCCACGCCGAGCAATATGTCCGCGCGCTGGCGCAGCATGTGGGGCTCGCCGTCGTCCTGCTGGAGCGGGCCTCCACCCGCTCGGAAAAAAGCGTGCCGGTGCCGGGCCTCGTGGGCGTGCTGGCGGCCGACTGAGGCCGCTTCAGCCTCTGGCGGCGTTCCGTCCCGACAGCAGGGTGATGGCGAGCGCCGCCACGCACAGGCTGAGGCCGGTGGCGCAGACGGCGGCCCAGCCGCCCCACACCCATGCCATGGTGGCCACGGCCGAGCCGAAGGCGCCGCCGAGGAACATGGTGCCCACCAGGATGGTGTTGAGGCGGGCGCGGGCGGCGGGCCTGAGCGCGAAGATGCGGTGCTGGTTGCCCACCAGCGCACTCTGGATGCCGAGGTCGATCAGCACCACGCCGACGCCCAGGCCGGCCAGTTGCGGCCACAGCGAGAAGAACAGCCACGCGGCGAGCGCCAGCACGGTGCCGAGCACCACCACGCTGGACGGTCCCCGCCGGTCGGTGAAGCGGCCGAACAGGGGCGCCGCGAGCACACCCACCAGCCCGAGGATGCCGAACAGGCCCGCCGCCTCCGCACCGAGGCCGAAGGGCGGCCCCTCCAGCCGGAAGGCGAGGATGGTCCAGAAGGCGATGAAAGAGGCGAAGATCAGCGCCTGCGTGATCGCCGCCCGCCGCAACGTCGGGAACTCCTTCCACAATCCGAAGAGCGAGGCCATCAGGCTGCCATAGCTCAGCGTGCCTTCCGGCTTGCTGCGCGGGAGCATGGCCGCCATGAGCGCGGCTGCCGCGAGCGCCATGGGCACCGCCAGCCAGAACATGGCGCGCCAGCCCGCATGGGCGGCGACGAAGCCGGCCAGGGTTCGGCTGAGCAGGATGCCGGCAAGAATGCCGGACAGCACGGTGCCCACCGTCGCCCCGCGTTTCTCCGGCGGCGCCAGATGGGCGGCGAAGGGCACGATCTGCTGCGCCACCGTGGAGCCGAGGCCGAGCAGGAGAGACGCGGCGAGCAGCGCCAGCGCGCCCTGCGCCAGAGCAGAGAGGGCGGCGGCCGCGGCCACGGCGACGAAATGCACCACGATGAGCCGCCGCCGCTCCATCTGGTCGGCCAGGGGCACCAGCAGGAACAGGCCCGCGGCATAGCCGAGCTGCGTCACGGTGGGCACCAGCGGCGTAAGCGGGCCAGGCAGGTCCGCCTCCATCACCGCCAGCATGGGCTGGTTGTAATAGATGTTCGCCACGGCGATCCCGGCGGCGGCGGCCATGGCGAAGATGCGGGCGAAGCCCAGCTGGTTCGGGCTCGGGGCAGAAGCAGACATGAATGGTCTCTGGCCGGGGCGGCCGGGGCAGGGCGACAGAGCGTGGGGAGGCAGGCAGGGTGCCCGATGCCCGGTCTTTCGGGGATGAGTTGCGGCGCAACATAGCCCACGCCCGCAAGGCAGGCGAGTTGCGCCCGCGCGCAGCCGCTCTCCGGGCCACGCGCCCGGTGCAGACCTGAAATCCCGCGCGAAACCCCGTCCCCGGGGACGCCGACCGCTCCCCTCAGGCCACCGGCAGGGAGAAGGGCTCGCCCTCGAAGGCGTCGGCGCCGCGGCCGATAGAGTGAATGGCGGCAACCATCCGTCCCTCCCGCTTCAGCGCCGCATCGGCGAGGGAGACGATGCGCGGGTTGGGCGTCGCGGTGGGCGAGGCATGGCGCAGGCGCTGGGCCAGCTCCATCTCGTCGCGATCCGGCAGCAGCGCGCAGAGCGTGGCATAGGCCGCCGCCGTGGAGCGCGAGATGCCGGCATAGCAATGGATCACCAGCGGCGTCTGCCGCGGCCAGGCGCGCACGAACTCGAACAGCTCGAGCATGTGGGCCTCGCCCGGGGCAACCAGGCCCTCGATCTCCTCCGCGATGTCGTTGATGCCGAGGAAGAGGTGGTTGGTGGGGTCGACGTTGCTCGGCCGGGTCAGCACCGTGCCGCCATTGATGAGGGTGATGACATGCCGCGCGCCGGTCTGTTCCACCGTTTCGTGCAGCTTGGCGAGGGAGCAGACATGGATCATGGCGCAAGCTCCTCGAATCTCTTGAGGAAACGGGCTTTCGCCGTTTCCGCCTCCCAGGGGGTGAGATAATCCTTTTCCACCCCAGCGTCGAGGCGGGCCGGGCGGCCGAAAAAGGCCTTGGCCTCTTCCTCCGCGAATCCCGCCAGCCGCGTTGACTCGAAATAGGCCGAGGCGCGGTCCGCCGCCTTGACGATCTTCAAAAGTTGATCGGGCCAGCCCACCGGCAGCGAGAAACGCACGCAGATGGCACTGAGGAGGCGCGCCTCCACCGCCTTGTAGTCGCCGCCCAGCACCGCCTTGAAGGGGGAGATCATGTCGCCGATGACGTATTCCGGTGCGTCGTGCAGCAGCACGCACAGGCGCCAGCGGGCGTCGAGATCCGGATGGGTGCGGCGGGAAATTTTCTCGACCAGCAGGGAATGCTGCGCCACCGAGAAGATGTTGGCGCCGGAGGTCTGGCCGTTCCAGCGCGCCACGCGGGCGAGGCCGTGGGCGATGTCCTCGATCTCCACGTCGAGGGGGGAGGGGTCGAGCAGATCGAGCCGGCGGCCGGAGAGCATGCGCTGCCATGCGCGCGGCGCGGCGCGGCGGGGGGCGGTCTTTGCAACGGGTTTGGCAATAGGTTTGGCGGGGACGTCAGGCTCAGTCACGAATCGCGTGCTCCTCGGATCGGGGAAAGGTAAGCTCCGGCCGAAACCTCACAAGCCGCCCGTCACGGCTCCGGCTGCCTAGCCTCGCCCGAGACCCTTCATGTCCGATACCCATGAGAGCGAAACGGCCGTTCCCCCGCGGGTGGAGGTGCGCCCGACGCTTGCCGCCAGCGCCGCCGTGTTCCGCGGCCCCCTCGTGCTGCTCGCCCGCCGCGCCGCCAATCCCGGCGCCGGGCTGTGGAGCCTGCCGGGCGGACGGGTGGAGCCGGGCGAGACGGTGGCCGAGGCCGCCATGCGTGAATTGATGGAAGAGGTGGGGGTCGAGGCCGAGATCGTCGGCCTCGCCGCCGCCCGGGACATCATCGTCCGCAACCGCGAGGGGGAGCTGAAGGCCCATTTCGTGGTGCTCGCCCATGCCGCCCGCTGGCGCGGCGGGGAGCCCATGCCGGGCGAAGAGGCGGCGGAGGTGGGCTGGTTCCGGCCCAACGAGGTCGCCGGCCTCACCACCACCGAGGGGCTTGCCGAGGTGGTGGCCAAGGCCGCGCTCCTGATGGGCGAGATGTGAGCCGCGGGTTCGCCGCCCCCTTGACCGCGGACGGCGGGCGCCGCAGGAGTGGCGGCGGAACCATGCTGATGCGCGCGCCCTCTCGTCTCCTCGCCCTTCTTCTCGCCTGCGGCCTCGTGCTCGCCGGCCCCGCATCGTCCCGCGCCGCCGGGCCGACGGAAGGCGCCGCGCCGCCCTATGACGGCGACCTGATGCGGCTCGCGGAGATTCTCGGCGCCCTGCATTACCTGCGGCCCCTGTGCGGCGTCACCGCCGAGGCGCAGCGCTGGCGCAACGAGATGCAGGCGCTCATCGACACCGAGCAGCCCTCGGATGCCCGCCGCGCCAAGATTATCGCCAGCTTCAACCGCGGCTATTCCAGCTATGCCGAGGTCTATCGCAGCTGCACGCCGGCCGCGCGCGTGGCGGTGGATCGCCAGCTCGACGAGGGCGGGCGGCTCACTCACGAAATCGTGGTGCGGTATGGGGGGAATTGACCCCTTCTGTGTTAACCTTTTGGTCAGAACTCGCCTGAATCCCCCAGCGTGAAGTGCTAGATATCCGGTGCGCCGTTCGGTTCTGCGGCGCGGAGGCAGCCCATCGTGTCCACCTTGACCAACCCCGTCATCGACCTGCCCGAAATCTCGGACATGGCCGCCGATGACCGTCACGCCGCCCTGACCTATCTGAACGATGCGTGGGTCGAGGCCGTGCGCGAAGGGCTGGACGAGGACTGCCTGGTGCAGGCCGCGCTCTTCACCGCCCTGCGCAGCCTCGTCGCCACCTATGGCGAGGCCGCCAGCTCCGAATATGTCGCGCGCGTCGCCGAGCGCGTCGCCGCCGGCGAATACACCGTGGTCAGCCGCTCGCACTGAGCGCTGCGACGAGCCCCCCTCGTCGCTTTTCTCTTCGTCGCATTCCTCCCGCCGGGCGTTCTCGCGAACGTCCGGTTTTTCTTGTGCGCCGGCTCAAAAGAAAACCGGCGCCCCGAAGGGCGCCGGCTTGGTCTTGGTTTCGCTTTCACCGCCGTCATCCCCCGGCTTGTCCGGTGGATCCACGGAGCGGCCGGGCCGGATCATTGATGTCGATGCCGGTCCGTCGGCGGGGTGGATGCCCCGGACAAGCCGGGGCATGACAGCATAGAGGAAGTGTCCTCAGGCCGCGTCGCGCTTGTTCTGGCGGTTGCTGATGAGGTCTTCCACCACGCCGGGATCGGCCAGCGTCGAGGTGTCGCCGAGGCTCTCGAACTGGTCTTCCGCGATCTTGCGCAGGATGCGGCGCATGATCTTGCCCGAGCGGGTCTTGGGCAGGCCCGGCGCGAACTGGATGAGGTCGGGCGAGGCGATGGGGCCGATCTCCCGGCGCACCCAAGCCACCAGTTCCTTGCGCAGCTCCTCGGTGGGCTCCACGCCGTCCATCAGGGTGACATAGGCATAGATGCCCTGGCCCTTGATGTCGTGCGGGAAGCCGACCACGGCGGCCTCGGACACCTTCGGATGGGCGACGAGGGCGCTTTCCACCTCCGCCGTGCCCATGCGGTGGCCGGAGACGTTGATGACGTCGTCCACGCGGCCGGTGATCCAGTAGAAGCCGTCCGCGTCGCGGCGGCAGCCGTCGCCGGTGAAGTACTTGCCGGGATAGGTGGAGAAGTAGGTCTGCTCGAAGCGCTCATGGTCGCCATAAACCGTGCGCATCTGGCCCGGCCACGAGTCGGCGATCACGAGGTTGCCCTCGCAGGCGCCCTCCTGCACCGCGCCCGCCGCATCCACCACTTCCGGCTGGACGCCGAAGAAGGGACGGGTGGCCGAGCCGGGCTTGAGCTTGGTGGCGCCGGGCAGCGGGGTGATGAGGATGCCGCCGGTCTCGGTCTGCCACCAGGTATCGACGATGGGGCAACGGCCCTCGCCGACCACGTGGTAATACCACTCCCAGGCTTCCGGATTGATGGGCTCGCCCACCGAGCCGAGCAGGCGGAGGGAGGCGCGCGAGGTGCGCTTGACCGGCTCCTCGCCCGCCTGCATCAGCGAGCGGATGGCGGTGGGGGCGGTGTAGAAGATCGACACCTGGTGCTTGTCGATCACGTCCCAGAAGCGGGACACGCTCGGATAGTTCGGGATGCCCTCGAACATCAGCGTGGTGGCGCCGTTCGCGAGCGGGCCATAGACGATGTAGGAGTGGCCCGTGACCCAGCCCACGTCAGCGGTGCACCAGTAGATGTCGCCGGGGTGATAGTCGAACACGTACTGATGCGTCATGGACGCATAGACGAGATAGCCGCCGGTGGTGTGCAGCACGCCCTTCGGCTTGCCGGTGGAGCCGGAGGTGTAGAGGATGAACAGCGGATCTTCCGCATTCATCGGCTCGGCCGGGCATTCGTCCGTCACCATGGCGGCGGCTTCGTCGTAATAGACGTCGCGGCCGGGGGTCATGTCCACCTTGCCGCCGGTGCGGCGCACCACGATCACGTGGTCCACGCCGCCGTCGATCTGGTTCACCGCCGCGTCCACATTGGCCTTCAGCGGCACCTTGCGGCCGCCGCGCAGGCCCTCGTCGGCGGTGATGACGACCTTGGAGCCGCAGTCGGCGATGCGCCCGCCGAGGCTGTCCGGCGAAAAGCCGCCGAACACGATGGAGTGAATGGCGCCGAGCCGCGCGCAGGCGAGCATGGCGAACGCCGCCTCGGGGATCATCGGCAGGTAAATGGTGACACGATCACCCTTCTCCACGCCGCGGTTGCGCAGGATGTTGGCGAGCTTGTTCACCTCGGAGGAAAGCTCGCGATAGGTGATCTTGCGGCTCTCGTCGGGGCTGTCGCCCTCCCAGATGATGGCCACCTGGTCGCCGCGGGTCTCGAGGTGCCGGTCCACGCAGTTGTAGGCGACGTTGGTCACGCCGTCCTCGAACCACTTGATGGAGACGTGGCCCGGATCATACGAAGTGTTCTTCACCTTCGTGTAGGGCGTGAACCAGTCGATCCGCTTGCCGTGCTCGCCCCAGAAGGCGTTCGGGTCGTTGACCGAGGCGGCATACATGGACTGGTAGTGCGCGTCGTCCACATAGGCTTTCTGGGCCCACTGGGACGGAACGTCATAGACCTTGTCGGACATTCTTCTGCCTCCCTCGCGCGGACCGCTTCGTCCGCTGTCCATCATTCACGGCGGTACCCGCCTTGGTTGGGGCGGATTATGCTGAGCGCCTCGACGCTTCACAAGGCACCGCCGGTCAAGACTTTGGGCTCATAGCCCTTGGTTGGTCTCCGGGGTGCGCTCCCCCGTTCGGCCTCGCATGGATCCACACCGGCGCACCGCCAAGGCCGCGCGCGATGCCGCAGCCGGCGCGGCTCCCGCGATCGGCCCGCGGGGCGTATAGACAACCGCCCGCGATGCGCCGCAGAAAACGCCCGACAGGATACACCCGATGGACCTCTGGACCCGTCTTCTCGTCCTTCTTGCCGGCCTTTTCGGTGCGGCCGGTGTCGCGTCCGCGGCTGCTGCGGCCCATGTGGGCGGGGGCACCAACCTCGAAACCGCGTCGCACTTCCTGCTGTTCAACGCCGCGACTTTGGCGGCGCTGGTCGCTCTTGCCCTCCAACTCACGCGCGGCGGCGTGCTGCTGAAGGTGGGGGCGAGCACCATCGCGCTCGGCACGCTCCTCTTTTCGGGCGATCTCGCCGCGAGGGCCTTGATGGACGTCAAGCTCCTGGGCGGCAGTGCGCCATTTGGCGGCAGCCTCATGATCCTCGGCTGGCTGATGGTGGCCGCGACCGCGCTTCTCGCCCGGCGGCACTGAGCCGGTTCGGCGTCACAACCTGCGGGCGGCGACGCGGGCCTCCGCCCAGCCGATCAGGGTGTCGAGACGATCGCCCCCACCCAGCATGAGGCTGACCGGCAGCTGGGCGATGTTGGCGGTGACGGTGAATTCCGGGCCCAGTCGCACGAAGTCCTTCTGCGTCGTCACCAGCCGCGCGCCGAGGCGCCGGGCCTCGCCCGCGAGATGGGCCATCTCCTCGGGGCGATAGGGGTGATGGTCCGGAAAGGCGTGGCGCCCGACCAAATTGAGCCCTTCCGCCTCCAGCGTGGCGAAGAACTTCTCCGGTCGCCCGATGCCGGCGAAGGCCACGAGCGGCCTGCCGCGCAGCGCCGCGATGGCGGACGCCTCGGGCGCGAGGTACCCGCTGAGCACGGGCAGGTCTGCCGCGCGGGCCGCACCGGCCACCACCGCGCCGGGGGCGCCATCGCCGATCACCAGCACCGCGTCCGCCTTGGCCAGTTGCGGGGCGAGCGGCGCACGCAGGGGGCCGGATGGCGTGACGCAGCCATTTCCGACGCCGACGCCCCCGTCGATCACCAGCAGCGTGCAGTCCTTGTGCAGGGAGGGATTCTGGAAGCCGTCGTCCATCACCACATGGGTCGCGCCGGCCTTCACTGCCAGTTGCGCTCCGCCCAGCCGGTCGCCGCCGGCGACGATGGTCGGGGCATGGCGGGCGAGCAGCAGGGCCTCGTCGCCCACTTCGGAGGCGGTGTGGTGGGCAGGATCGACCCGCAGGGGCGCCTTCGCCTCGCCGCCATGGCCGCGCAGCAGCGCGAAGGGCTGCGCGCCGCGCGCCTTGAGCCGCTCGATGAGGGCGATGGCGGTGGGGGTCTTGCCCGCGCCGCCCACCGTGGGATTGCCGATGCAGATCACCGGCACGTCCACCATGCCGCCGGCCTGCCCCAGCCGGCGCAGGGCCACGCCGCCGATGATGGCGGCGATAGGCGAAAGCAGGGCGGCGGCTAGGCCCGGCCGGTCGCGCCACCAGAAGGCGGGCGCGTGCAGCATCAGCGGGCCTGCAGGCGGATGTGGACGAGATAGGGTTCGATGGCGACCAGCGTGCGGTCCAGCGCGCCGCCCAGCGACGTCACCGCCGCGTGGGCCGCATCCGCCATCTCGCCATGCAGCTGCGGGTCCTTGATGAGGGCATAGGCGGCGCGGGCGATGCCCAGCGCGTCGGTGACCTCCGCCGCGCCCTCATCCGCATCGAGCCGCTCGTAGATGTTGGCGAAGTTCCACACATGGGGGCCGTGCAGCACCACCGCGCCGAGCTTCGCCGGCTCGATGGGGTTCTGCCCGCCATGCTCCACCAGCGAGCCGCCCATGAAGACCACCGGTGCCATGCGATAGAACAGGCCCAGCTCGCCGATGGTGTCGGCGATGTAGATGTCGGTCTCGCGGTCCGGCAACTCGCCGAGGCTGCGCTGACGGGTGGCGAGGTCCGCCGCCTGGGCGAGCGCCGCCACATCCAGCCCGCGCTCGGGATGGCGGGGGGCGATGACGGTGACCAGCTCCGGGATCTTGGAGGTCAGGATCTCGTGCGCTTCCAGGATCAGCGCCTCCTCGCCCTCATGGGTGGAGGCGGCGAGCAGGATCGGCCGCTTGCCGAGCGCCTTGTCGAGCCGCTGGAGCTCCGCCGGGTCGGCGGAGGGGGGCGGCACGTCGAATTTCAAATTGCCGCAGACTTCCACCCGCGGCGTGCCCAGCGCCCGGAAGCGCGCGCCGTCCTCCTCGCTCTGGGCGAGGCACAGGTCCACGCGGGAGAGCAGCGCCCGCGCGCTCTTGGGCAGCTTCTTCCAGCGGTTGGCGGAGCGCTCGGACAGCCGGCCGTTGACCAGCACGACGGGCGTGCCGCGCCGGCCCAGCTCCGCGAGCAGGTTCGGCCACAGCTCGGATTCGGCGAGCAGCACGAGGTCCGGCGACCAGTGGTCGAGGAAGCGGGCGACGAAGGAGCGGGCGTCCAGCGGCACGAACTGATGGATGACGCCGGGGGGCGCCCGCCGTTCGGCCACGCGGCTGGAGGTGAGCGTGCCGGAGGTGAGCAGCACGCGGAAGCCGCGCTGGCTCAGCCGCTCGATCAGCGGCAGGACGGAGATGACCTCGCCGACGCTGGCGCCATGCACCCACACCAGCGGGCCCGGGGGGCGCTCGGTGCTGGCATAGCCGCGCCGCTCGGACAGGCGCGCCGGATCTTCCTTGCCCTTGCGGACGCGATAGGAGAGCCACGCCGGCGCCAGCAGCGCCGCCACGGAACTCGCCCGCCGGTAGGCCCGGAGGGTGAGAGGCAGCTTGCGCCCCTTCATGCCCGCGCCTTCATCGACGCGACGTCCGCGCGGCCAGCGCCTCGGCCCGGCGGGTGACGTCCTCAAGGCTGGCCTGCACCTGGTCACGGGCGGCGATGAGGCCGGCCTCGTCCACGTCGCGGTCGACCCAGATCGGCGCGCCAGCGACGGCCGCGCCCTTCCCGAACGGCAGGTTCAGGCTCGCGCGGTCCCAGCTCTTCAGGGTGATGCGATTACGGGTCGCCATGGCGACCGGGATGATAGGGCGTCCCGAGTAGCGTGCAATGGTAACGACGCCCATGCCGACCTTGCGGGCGATCTTGGGCACGTCGGCGGTCATCGCCACGTTGATGCCTTCCGCAAGGGTATCCAGCATCTGATAGGTGGCGGAGACCGCCCCCTTGCGGTGGAAGTCGCGCTTGGAGGTGGCGCCGGAGCCGCGAATGGTTCCGACGCCGAGCTTCTCGGCGGCGATGGCGTTGATCTCCGCATCCGCATGGCGGGAGATCAGCACCTTGGCCTTGTGGTGGGGCTTCATGGCGAACGGCGTGAGGAAATGCTGGCCGTGCCAGAAGGTGACGATCACCGGCAGGTGCTCGTCGATGGCCTCGAAGACGTCGGGCGGTTCGACGACGAAATCGGTCGTATGCGCCACCAGCTTGAAATAGGACGCAAACGTCGTTCCCGCTGCCACCTTGAAGGCGCGGTTTGTCCTCAGTCGCCGCCACATCTATGGTTTGCCCACTGTTGTTGCGTCCCGCATCTGGTGCGGGACGAGGAACCCGAACTTCACCCGCCCTGAACCTTGCCGGTTTCCGGATCGAGGAGGCGGTGGAGGTGTACCACGAAGTAGCGCATCATGGCGTTGTCCACCGTCTGCTGCGCCTTTGCCTTCCAGGCCGCCGTCGCGCTGGCATAGTCGGGATAAATGCCGACGATGTCGAGCTTGGTCAGATCCTTGAACTCGGAGCTGTCGATCGCGGTGAGCTCCCCGCCGAAAACCAGGTGGGGCAACTGCTTCTTCGTCTCAGTCATGGCGTATCCAATGCGGCTTTGAAAGAAACGGGTGCGCCCATCGCCTCAAGTGCGGCCTGGTGCAAGGGTGCGCCGGCGCAGACGAGGGGGGCGTGGCTGGGAACCGGCGCATTGTAGCGCAGCGCCATGCCGTCGTGGCCGGTGAGGCGGCCCTGCGCCTCGCTCACCACGAGATCGGCGGCGGCCAGATCCCAGTCATTGGAATTGCCGCCGGCGAGGGCGACATCGATCTCGCCGGTGGCGACCCGCGCGAGGCGCAGCGCCAAAGAGCGGATGCGCGGCAGGCGCTCGATGCGGGCGGCGCGGGCGATGCGGTCGAGATCGGCCGGCGGGCCGGCGACCCGGGCGCCTTCTAGCCGCGCGCGGGCGTCGATGGCGAGGGGGTGGCCGTTGCGGAAGGCGCCGGCGCCGGCCATGGCGGTGAACATCTCGTCTGTGACCGGGGCGAACAAGGCGGCGGCCACCGGCCGTCCCTCCACCACCAGCGCCACGGACACTGCCCAGTCGCTGCCGGCCGCCATGAAGGCGCGGGTGCCGTCGATGGGGTCCACCACCCACAAGCGCTGGGCGGAGAGGCGCGCGGGCGTGTCGGCCGATTCCTCGGAGAGCCAGCCGGCGGCGGGATCAAGCGCCGTCAGGTGCTGCCGCAGGAAGGCGTCCACCGCCATGTCGGCCTCGGTGACCGGGGAATCGTTGCCCTTGGTCCAGGTCTTCACGCCGGCCGCGAACATGCTACGCGCCATCTCGCCGGCCTCGGCCACCGTATCGACCATACGGCGGGCGAAGGCATCATCGATGGCGGACCGGGGATGATCCCCGCCGCCGGCGCGCGTCGGTTCGGTGCTCATTGCCCTGCCAAATAGGGGCGCAGGCGCCGCGAGGCAAGCCACCTCATGCTGCACCGCGTCAATCGGACCACCCCGAAGGGTGTCGTTACGGCAGGAGAGGCAGGATGGTGTTGGGCAGGAGGGTGTCGAGGGCGAGGCCCACGAACAGGATCAGGCCGGCATCGCGATTCGACTTGAAGACGGCGAGGCAAAGCTCGGGATTGTCGATGTCGAGCCGGCGCACCTGCATCCACAGGTGAATGGCGAAGCCGATCAGGCCGAGATAGGCGAACGGCCCCACCGGCACCGACATGAGCGCCGCCGCGAACAGGAACACCACCAGCGCGTAGCACAGCGACACGGCTAGGCCGGTGCTGCGCCCGAACAGGAGCGCGGTGGAGCGCACGCCGACGATGGCGTCGTCCTCCTTGTCCTGATGGGCATAGATGGTGTCGTAGGCGAACACCCAGAGCACCGAGCCGGCGAATAGCAGCAAAGCGGGATCAGCGATGGTGCGCATCACGCTCGCCCAGCCCATGAGCGCGCCCCAGGAGAAGGCGATGCCGAGAATGAGCTGCGGCACCGAGGTGACGCGCTTCATCAGCGGGTAGACGGCCACCACGCCGAGGGAGGCGATGCCGGTGACGATGGCGAAATGCGGCAGCGAGAGCAGGACCGCGAGGCCGACGAGGGCCTGAAACACGAGGAAAGCAAAGGCCGCGGGAACGCTCACCTGCCCGGATGCGATGGGGCGGCCGCGGGTGCGCGCCACCTGCCGGTCGATCTTGCGGTCGAGGATGTCGTTCCAGGTGCATCCCGCCCCGCGCATGGCGACGGCGCCGATGGCGAACAGCACCAGCAGCTTGGGCGAGGGATAGGGGTCGTCATTGGCGATGGCGGCGAGCGCCGTGGACCACCAGCAGGGCAGAAGCAGGAGCCACGAACCGATCGGACGGTCCATCCGCGCGAGTCGCAGGTACGGACGCACCGGGCTCGGGGCCAGGCGCTCCACCCAGTTACCACGGGGGGCATCAGCGATCGGTGGGGCGGCAGCCCCTTCGCGGGCACTCAATCCGGCGACCTCACTTCAGCGCGTTGCCGTTGAGGGTGCCGAAGACGCCAGTGTTCTTGCCGGAATCGATGCTGTAGCCGGTGGTGATACCGAGCGCGCTGGACATGGAGCCCTGCGGCGGGGGCTTGTTGGGGCCGCCAACGCCGGTCGCGCCGTTGGCGGCGGCTTCGCAGACCCGGTTGCGGATGTCGACGGTCTTCTTGCTGGAGGCGTTGGCCTGATCGATCGCCTGCTGCGGGATCTGGCACCAGTCCTTGTTGTCGGCGAGGAACTTCACCCACTTCTGCTCGGCGGCGGCGAAGGCGCGAAACGCGGGGCAGAGCACCTGCGGATCCTTTTCCTTCTTGTTCACCACCGCCTGCAGGGCCTTGCCCTTCTGTTCCAGTTCACCGCGCACCGACGCGACATCGCTCTGGCAATCCGCCAGAGCGGCGCCGGCGGACAGCGCAGTCGCGACCAGAGTGGCCGAAATCGCGAGCGTGAACTTCTTCATGAGGCAGAGCCCCTCCTCATCGGGATCCCTCGGGACCGCAGGTTTGATATACAGACCCCCAACTTTGGGCAATATCACGGCGGAAGCCGCAGAAAGCTATCACGCATTCCCTAACGGAGTGCGTCGGCGCTGGATACCCCCTTTCCGTGTCGCCCCTCTCGCCGGGGCCTGACAGGGGGGCTCGCGCAGGTAACAATTTTCTAAGGATGCACGACAGGGCTGCGCAGATGCGGTTGTGGGAGCGCGGCTGCGGAGAGGGGGCGTCCTCCACACTCCGCGGCGCGTTCCCCCAAGGCGCCTTTTCGAGATCGGCCGCGGAAACACGGTCCAGCTGGGACGCGGCGGTCAGTGGGGCTTCGAGGGGGCGGTTAGGTCGGTCTGAACCTCAAATTGCGAAGAGAGGCTTTGTGCTGGCTTGGTTGCGGAGGTCAGGAAGTTCTGGCTCGCGATATAATTGAATTTCCCGGTTTCTGCAGCGTAAAGTAAGCGAAAGCCTAGCGTGCCGACCGCCCAGATGATGGCTCGGACGGTGCTTTTTAGCCCGTGGGGAATGGGTTTGTCCTCGAACGACGAGACTTTTTCGAAGCCTACGGTGCGCAAAAGCTGTCGCATCGATGTGGCTGTGAATGAAATTTCATGTGTAACGTCGCCATAGCGGATGCTATTTCCGAAAATGCCGGATGCATTTGGTGTGTGTATGAAGATAATTCCGTTCGGCTTCAGTATGCGGAATATCTCATCTGATATCTGGAATAATTCACATTTTGATAAATGCTCGAAGATGTCGAAGCAAATTACGACATCAAGGCTGTTGGATTGTGTGTTTGAAAGAGCTTGATTGATATCACTTAGATATGCTTCTGGTACGCCTCGGCTGTGTGCCAGGTCGATCATTTCGGGAGAGATGTCGAAACCCGATATGTTTTTATAGTTCGCCTGTTTCAGCCAGTAGATGACGTCTCCGGCGCCGCATCCGACATCGAGTATTTTTATTTTACGATCCGCCGGAATATGGCGACTGATGAATGAGTTTATGTGCGGGCCGCGTACGGAATATCCAATAGATGCATCATGGCCGCCTTGGTTGCTCGATACGTACGCATTGTATAGACGCGTTTGCCATTCTTGCATCGGACGCCTCCCTTACTCGTTCGTTGTTTTTTCCAGCATAATGTGGATGAGCGCGGGGCGGTATCTAATCGTCAGTCGTATATCCCTATGTCGGAATCTATTGGGTGAAGTTAGGTAGCCTGTTCCGCTTTGTGGTGGTAATTATGGGTCAGCTCCTCTCCGGGCCGGCTGGGCCTCCGCTTCCGGTGGTTGCCGCTTGACGGCGCGCTCGGGCGTCGGTAATTTCGCGCAACTTTTGAAAGGGACGGCGCCGACATGCGCAAGATCGTTATTCTTCTCGTAGGGTGGTGCGCCACTTTCCGTCCGGCCTGAAGGCCGTGACGAACGAGGTGGCGCGTGACGAGGGGCCTTCGGGCCCCTTCGTCGTTTCTGAGCCGGGGCGCCGGCACGGAATTCGGGAGCGAGCCGGGCCGCAGGCCGGGTGGAGACAAGGATAAAAGTCCGGCGTAGCGCGCCGGCCGGGACCGGATGGATCCCGCAGGGAGTTGGACCATGAGCAAGCAGATGACCGGCGCCGAAATGGTGATCCAGGCCTTCGCCGACCAGGGCGTCGAGCACATCTTCGGCTATCCGGGCGGCGCCGTGCTGCCGATCTACGATGCGCTGTTCCACCAGAACCACATCGAGCACATCCTCGTGCGCCACGAGCAGGCGGCGGTGCATTCGGCCGAGGGCTATGCCCGCTCCTCCGGCAAGGTCGGCGTCGTGCTCGTCACCTCCGGCCCCGGCGCTACCAATGCCGTCACCGGCCTCACCGACGCGCTGATGGATTCCATCCCGATCGTCTGCATCACCGGGCAGGTGGCGACCCACCTCATCGGCAACGACGCCTTCCAGGAATGCGACACGGTCGGAATCACCCGCCCCTGCACCAAGCACAATTATCTGGTGCGGGACGTGAACGACCTCGCGCGCACGCTGCATGAAGCCTTCTATGTCGCGCAGAACGGCCGGCCCGGACCGGTGGTCGTCGACATCCCGAAGGACGTGCAGTTCGCCACCGGCACCTATGTCGGCCGCGAGAACATCCAGCACAAGACCTACCGTCCCAAGCTCGACGCCGAGGCGCCGCAGATCGCGGCGGCGGTGGAGATGCTGGCCGGGGCGAAGCGGCCCATCTTCTACACCGGCGGCGGCGTCATCAATTCCGGGCCGGAGGCGAGCCGCATCCTGCGCGAGCTGGCGCGCATCACCGGCGTGCCCGTCACCTCAACCCTCATGGGCCTCGGCGCCTTCCCGGCGGCCAACCGCCAGTGGCTGGGCATGCTGGGCATGCACGGCACCTACGAGGCCAACATGGCCATGCACGGCTGCGACGTGATGGTCTGCATCGGCGCGCGCTTCGACGACCGCATCACCGGCCGCCTCGATGCCTTCGCGCCGGGCTCCAAGAAGATCCACATCGACATCGACCCCTCGTCCATCAACAAGAACGTCAAGGTGGACCTGCCCATCATCGGCGACTGCACCCGCGTGCTCGCGGACATGCTCGCTGCCTGGAAGGCGCGGGACCTCTCCATCGACAAGGGTGCGCTGGACGCCTGGTGGACGCAGATCGACCGCTGGCGGGGGCGCAACTGCCTCGCCTACCGGCACTCGGACGAGATCATCAAGCCGCAATATGCCATCGAGCGGCTCTACAATCTCACCAAGGACCGGGACGTCTACATCTCCACCGAGGTGGGCCAGCATCAGATGTGGGCGGCGCAGTTCTTCCGCTTCGAGGAGCCGAACCGCTGGATGACCTCCGGCGGCCTCGGCACCATGGGCTACGGCCTGCCGGCCGCCATCGGCGCGCAGAAGGCGCACCCCGACGCCCTGTGCATCGACATCGCCGGCGAAGCCTCCATCCTCATGAACATGCAGGAAATGTCGACCGCCGTGCAGTTCGACCTGCCGGTGAAGATTTTCATCCTGAACAACAAGTACATGGGCATGGTGCGCCAGTGGCAGGAACTGCTGCACGGCGGGCGCTACTCCCACTCCTATTCGGAGGCGCTGCCCGACTTCGTGAAGCTGGCCGACGCCTATGGCGGCGTGGGCATCCGCTGCGACAAGCCGTCCGATCTCGATGCGGCCATCGAGGAGATGATCGCCATCAAGCGGCCGGTGATCTTCGACTGCATCGTGGACCAGCAGGAAAACTGCTTCCCCATGATCCCCTCGGGTCGCGCCCACAACGAGATGATCCTCGGCGACATGGCCGTGGATCTCGACGAGGCCATCACCGACGAAGGCAAGATGCTGGTGTGAGGCGCGCAGCCGCCGGGCGGAACCGCCCGGCGCTGGCCAGACGGACGTAAACCCCGCACCCCACCCCTCTCCCGCACGGGGAGAGGGGGTCTCTTCTCGGCGCCCCGCCGCTCTCTTTTCGATCCGAGACTTCCATGCCCAACTCTTCCGAGCCCATCGAGCGCCACACCCTCTCCGTCCTGGTCGACAACGAGCCGGGCGTGCTGGCGCGCGTCATCGGCCTGTTCTCCGGCCGCGGCTACAACATCGACAGCCTCACGGTGTCCGAGGTGAGCCACGAGGGGCACCTCTCCCGCATCACCATCGTCACCACCGGCACGCCCATGGTGATCGAGCAGATCAAGAACCAGCTCGACCGACTCGTGCCCGTGCACCGGGTGCGCGACCTTACCGTGGAGGCCTCCTCCCTGGAGCGGGAGCTGGCCATGGTGAAGGTGCGCGGCGTGGGCGAGGCCCGCGGCGAGGCGCTCAGGCTCGCCGAAGCCTTCCGCGCTCGCGTCATCGACGCGACGCGCGAGAGCTTCGTGTTCGAGATTACCGGTAAGTCGGACAAGATCGACCAGTTCGCCTGGCTCATGGAGCCCCTCGGCCTGGTGGAGGTGGCGCGCACCGGCGTGGTGGCCATCTCCCGCGGCCCGGAAGCCATGTGAGGATCGTGGCCTGACCGTGTGACCGATCGGAAACAGGCGTTCACCGGCAGGGGTGCCGGGCGAAACGCCTGTTTCCATTTGCCGCGATCCGGTGCAAAGGAGCCGCGGCCATCCCCCAATTCGAGATAACGCCCATAAGGAGACAATGATGCGCGTTTACTACGATAGCGACGCCGACCTGAACCTGATCAAGGGCAAGAAGGTCGCCGTCATCGGCTATGGCAGCCAGGGTCATGCCCACGCGCTCAACATGCGCGACTCGGGCGTGAAGGATGTCATCATCGGCCTGCGTCCCGGCTCCGCCTCCGCCAAGAAGGCCGAGGCCGAGGGCTTCAAGGTGATGGCGCCCGCCGAGGCCGCCAAGATCGCCGACGTGGTGATGATGCTCACCCCCGACGAGCTGCAGGGCGACATCTATCGCGAGAGCCTCGCCGACAACATGAAGCACGGCGCGGCGCTGCTGTTCGCGCACGGCCTCAACGTGCACTTCAACCTCATCGAGCCCCGCAAGGACCTCGACGTGCTGATGGTCGCCCCCAAGGGCCCCGGCCACACCGTACGTTCCGAGTACCAGCGTGGCGGCGGCGTGCCGACCCTCATCGCCATCGCCCAGGATGCCTCGGGCAATGCCCATGACCTCGGCCTCTCCTACGCCTCCGCCATCGGCGGCGGCCGCGCCGGCGTCATCGAGACCACCTTCAAGGAAGAGTGCGAGACCGACCTGTTCGGCGAGCAGGTGGTGCTCTGCGGCGGCCTCGTGGAGCTGATCCGCGCTGGCTTCGAGACGCTGGTGGAAGCCGGCTACGCCCCCGAGATGGCCTATTTCGAGTGCCTCCACGAGGTGAAGCTGATCGTCGACCTCATCTATGAGGGCGGCATCGCCAACATGAACTACTCGATCTCCAACACCGCCGAATACGGCGAGTATGTCACCGGCCCCCGCATCATCACCGCCGAGACCAAGGCCGAGATGAAGCGCGTGCTGAATGACATCCAGTCCGGCAAGTTCACCCGCGACTGGATGCTGGAGAACAAGGTCAACCAGGCCTCCTTCAAGGCCACCCGCGCCCGCGTCAACGCCCACCCCATCGAGGAAGTCGGCGAGAAGCTGCGGGCCATGATGCCCTGGATCAAGGCCAAGGCCCTCGTGGACAAGTCCAAGAATTGATCCTCACTCGCTGAGGCACGCCCCGGAGCGGCGAAGGCTGCTCCGGGGCTGTTTTATGGGCGGGGGCTCACCGATCCCTGGTCATTTTCCCGGAGCCGCGCGCGCGTTCTGATCCACCGGGAAAGCCATGAACCGGGCGATGCGCCAGAGGCCGTCGGGGTCGCGGCGGAAGATGTCCATGCCCTCGTCGCGCGAGAGCGCATTGCCGTCCGGCCGCTCGGTGAGCACCCAGGTGAGGCGCACCATCGCGAGGTCGCCGGACACCAGGATTTCGTGGATCTGGCAGAGATAAGCGAGCTTGCCGGCCGACTTGGCTAGGGCCTTGGCGATGCGCGCGCAGACGGCCGCCTTGTCCCCCGCCGGGGCGCCCTGGACGTCGGATTTCAGGTCGTCGGCGAACAGGTCGCAGGTGGCGGCGGCATCGCCCCGGTTGAACGCCTCGGTCCAGGCGGCGAGGCGAGCGCGGATGGCGGCTTCGACGGCGCGATCCGCCGCGGACCGATCCTCGGCGTGAGCGAGTGTCGGCGCCAGCAGAAGAGCGAGGACAAGGACGGCGCGGCGCAGCATCTCGCAGGTCTCCGCGCCGGCGGGCGCAGAGCGACTAGAGCACCGCCGCACGTAGCCCGGCAACCGTCAGTCCGTGATGCGCGCCTGAATGGTCAGGATGTCCCACGCCGGTGCCTCCGGCGGGTTGGCATAGACGGTGGTGAAGCTGCCGATGCCACCGTCCGGCCCAACCCAGCGGCGGGCCTCGCCGCCAATCTCGGCGCCATGCACTTCGATCAGGATGGCGGAAGTGGTGGCCGAGCCGTTGGCGATGGCCAGCCCGTCTCCGTCCTTGGGCGCGAAGGCATCCACCGCGCCCGCACCGAGTCGCTTCTCCGCCGCCCGCGCCACCGGTGGCGCGCCATCGGGCAGAGCAAGACGCTGGCGCACGATCTCCCCGCGCAGCACGCCGGCCAGTTCCCAAACCGTCTGCTCGCACACCGGCAGGGCGGCGCCGGGGGCGAGCACGGTGGCGATAACGGTGAAGCGGGTCATCTGGTCCGCATAAAGCTGGTACTGGCGGAACGGCTGGTCATCGAGCCGGGCGAAAACCTCCGGGAGCCAATCGTCATGAGCCACCAGCCGGCCCATGAGGTCGTGGCCGATCATCAGGATTTCGCGCGGATCATCCGCCAGTTCCACCATGGACTGGATGTCCCACGAGAAGCGGCGGAGCGGCTCGGGCGGGGCGGCGATGGTGTCCGGCAAGGGCTCGGTCCCTGTCTCAGTGGTCATGATCGTGATCGTCGTGGTGATGATCGTCGTGCTCGCTGGCCGTCTTCGGTTTCGGCTTGACGAGGGAAGCCGTCAGCACGCTGCCGGCGGCGATGATGCCGTCGTCGTCCACCCCATGGCCGAGGGCCGGCCGCCGCATGCTCTTCGCCGGCAGGCCGAGCGCTTTCAGGCGATCGCGGGTGGCGACCATGTCGGCGAGGGGCACGACGGTGTCGTCCTCGCCATGGATGAACACCACCGGCGGCTGCGTGCGCGGCACGCCAACATCGCGTGCCTCGGGCAGGGCGCCGCCGAAGGCGATGATGACGGCGGGCGGCACGGCCCGGCGCAGGCCCACGTCGAGCGCCAGCATGGCCCCTTGCGAGAAGCCGACGAGGGCGAGATGGTCGCCCGGCAGGCGCCGTGCCGCCAGCATCTCGTCGAGAAAGGCATCGAGCAGCGGCGCGCTGGCAGTAAGGCCGGCGGTGATGGCGTCAGGGGAAAAGCCCTCGCCGGGAAACCAGCGGGCGCCTGCCGACCCGGGGAAGGGCGCCTCGGCGGCGAGGAAGTCCGCCTTCGGCAGTTCGGGCGCCCAGTTCAGGGCAAGGTCGATCACCTCCTGCCCGCATCTGCCCTCGGCATGAAGCAGCACCACGAGATAGACCGGCTTGCCGCAGGAGAGCGCGGCGATCTTCGGCCCGGCAGTGATCTGCGGCGTCTCTGCCGATGCGGTTGCGCAGGCGGTCATTGGGCCGTCGTCCGAAGAGTGGGCCGGACCGGGGCGTGTCGGCTTTGCGACGTGGCGCCCAGCTCCTCTTCGGGCGGACAATCCTTTCGGAAAAACAAGAGCATGGCCATTCCCACCCAAGGCGCGTCCCGCGCCTCCGGCGCGCGTGATGGGGCGCGACGCAAGAACAGGGCCGGGCCGAAATCGGGCTCCGCACGCGCACGACGCGTTGCCGCTCGATCACCGCTCCGGGGAGGCGCACAATTTGGGATGCTAGATCTGTGTGCGCCTGCAATGCCGCGATGCACAAAATGTCCGGCGAATTCATATGAATCTATAGAAACATTACTTATCAATAGCTTGCATCATGAACTGCCTTTTGCATTCTTTCCGTTGACAACCCATTTTTCCAGAAATAGCCTTTTGTCCGACAAAGCCTGCTTTTGGGGATTTTCCGCCCGCGATGGAACGGTTTGACCGCATCAAGGTCCCTTCCGCCTACGAGATGGTCGCGGAGGCCATCGAGGCCGAGATCGTGTCCGGCCGGCTGCGGCCCGGGGACGAGATCGGCACCGAGGCGGCGCTGGTGCGGCAGTTCGGGGTGAACCGCTCCACTGTGCGCGAGGGCATCCGCGTGTTGGAGCAGGGCGGTCTCGTGCGGCGGGAGGCGAGCCGCAAGCTGTTCGTCTGCGAGCCACGGGCGGGCGGCCTCTCCACCCGCATCAGCCGCGCGCTGGTGCTGCAGGATGTGACCTTCCGCGAATTGTTCGACACCGCCATGGTGCTGGAGGTGGGGGTCGTCGAAGGCGCGGTCTTCCATGCGGACGCGGCGACGCTGGCCGCGCTGGAGCAAAATCAGGAGCGCCTTGAAGCGGCGGTGAACAATCCCGTGGTGGTGGCGGAACTGGATTCCGAGTTCCACGCTTTGCTCGCCCGCGCCTGCGGCAACCGCGTGCTGGAAATGGCGCGCGAGCCCGCCGCCTTGCTGTTCTTTCCCTCCACGGAGATGATCTGCCGGAGGGTGCCCGAGGGGGCCGGGCGCATGGCGCAGGCGCACCGTTTCATCATCGATGCCGTCAAGGCCCGCGACCTCGAACTCTCCCGCACCTGGATGCGCCGGCATCTGGTGGACTGGCGCAAGGGCTTCGTGCGGGCTGGCCGGGAGATCGACGAGCCGGTGGAGCGCATCTTCGCGCGCTACGCTTTGAGCAAGTCGCAGAGTTGAAGTGAAGTAAAGCCAAGATGATCGCCGGAAAACCGGCGGCTTTGGAGGGAATGCCTTGGAACACGTCAACTCGGTCCATGGGGCCGGGCGGCGCGCGTGCGCCGGCTCGCGGCCGGGGAGGGGGGCATGAGCACCTCTTCCAGCCCGGTGGAAACATCCGCGCCTGTCGCCGCGCATCTGGCGGTGGATGGCCTCGGCCTGTGGTTCGGCGGGCTGAAGGCGCTCACCGATGTGTCCTTCGAGGTGAAGCCCGGCACCATCACCGCCCTCATCGGCCCGAACGGCGCCGGCAAGACCTCGCTATTCAACTGCATTTCCGGCTTCTACCGCCCGCGCGCCGGTTCCATCCGCCTCGATGGCGTGGACATCACCCGCACGCACCCGCCGGAGCGGGCGAAGGCAGGGCTGGCGCGCACCTTCCAGAACATCGCGCTCTTCAAGGGCATGACCGTGCTCGACAACATCAAGCTCGGCCGGCACGCCCACATGAAGACCAACCTCTTGCAGGCGCTCACCTATTGGGGTGCCGCCCGGGCCGAGGAGATGGAGCTGCGCGCCGAGGTGGAGCGCCAGATCATCGATTTCCTCGAGATCGACCACATCCGCAACAAGCCCGTCGCCTCCCTCTCCTACGGCCTCCAGAAGCGCGTGGAGCTGGCCCGCGCCCTCGCCATGCGTCCCCGCCTCCTCATGCTGGACGAGCCCGTCGCCGGCATGAACCGGGAAGAGACCGAGGACATGGCCCGCTTCATCCTCGACGTGAAGGAGGAGTGGGGCATCTCCATCCTCATGGTCGAGCACGACATGGCGATGGTCATGGATATCTCCGACCATGTGGTGGTGCTCAATTTCGGCAAGGTGATCGCCCAGGGGCTGCCCGCCGAAGTGCAGGGCAATCCGGAGGTCGCCGCCGCCTATCTCGGTTCCGGCGATCCCGCCGAGCTGATGCGGCGCCTCTCGGGCGTGGGGGAGGCGGCCTGATGGATTGGCTCTTCTTCACCGAGGTGACGCTGGCGGGGCTCGGCTCCGGCGCGTTGCTGTCGCTCACCGCTCTGTCGTTCGTGCTGATCTACAAGGCGACGCGCGTCATCAATCTCGCGGTGGGCGAGATATTGATGCTGGGCGGCTATCTCTTCTTCGCCTTCGTCACGGCCTTCGGGCTTGCCACATGGCTCGCCATTCCGCTGGCCATCGCCGGCGGCGCCCTGTTCGGCTTCGTGGTGGAGCGCACGCTCATCCGGCCCATGCTGGGCGAAAGCTCCATCTCCGTGCTGATGCTCACCGTGGGGCTCGGGTCCGTGCTCATCGGCGCCACGGAGCTGATCTGGAACACCGATCCGCGGGCCCTGCCGGACTTCATGGGGCAGACGCCGGTGTTCATCGGCGAGGCCTATGTCTCGCGCAAGATCGCCATCGGCTTCGTGGTGTCGGCGCTGGTGATCGCCCTGTTCCTGCTGCTGTTCCGCTTCTGGCGTGGCGGCGTCGCCCTGCGCGCCACGGCGACCGACCAGGCGGCGGCCTATTCCTGCGGCATCAACGTGCCGGCCGTGTTCTCGCTGGCCTGGATGGTGGCCTGCGCCACCGCCGCCGGGGCGGGGCTGCTGGTGGGGGCCATCGGCGGCATTTCGCCCACCATGGGCGTGTTCGGCCTCTCGGCGCTGGTGGTGGTCATCATCGGCGGGCTGGACAGCGTGCTCGGCGCGCTCATCGGCGGCATCCTCATCGGCCTCGTGGAGGCCTGGGCCGGCACCTTCCTCGGCGGCGAGTACAAGCTCGTCACCACCTTCTCCATCCTCATCGCGGCGCTGATGATCCGGCCCTACGGCCTGTTCGGCACCGTGGAGATCGAGCGGCTCTGATGCGCATCGCAACCGCCAAGGAAACCTACATCGCCGACGAGGGGCTGCTCGTCACCGCCACGCAACGCGCGTGGATGGGCGTGCTCCTCGCCATGCTTGTGCTCGCGCCCTTCATGCTCAACCAATACTGGTTGTATCTGGCCTGCCTCGTCGCCATCAACGTGGCGAGCGCCACGGGGCTGAACATCCTCACCGGCTATACCGGCCTCGTCAGCCTCGGGCAGGCGGCCTTCATGGCGGTGGGGGCCTATACGGTCGCCTTCTTCGAGGGGCAGGTGGGCACGCCCTTCCTCCTCAACATCCTCGCCGCCGGCCTCGTGTCCGCTTTGGTGGGCGTGCTGGTGGGCATTCCGAGCCTGCGGGTGAAGGGGCTGTACCTCGCCATCGCCACCATCGCGGCCTCGGTGATCCTGCATTTCGTCTTCACCCACTGGGTCTCGGTGACGGGCGGTGTGCGCGGCATCAATGTCGCGCCGGCACGGTTCTTCGGGCTGGAACTGGCGAGCCCGTTCGCGCTCTATTTCGTCATCGTGCCCATCACCTGCCTGATGGTGCTGGGCGCGGCGAACCTGTTCCGCACGCGCATCGGCCGCGCCTTCATCGCCATCCGCGACCGGGACATCTCGGCCGAGGTGCTGGGCATTCCGCTGCTGCGCTACAAGCTCATGAGCTTCGCCCTCTCCTCCTTCTATGCGGGCGTGGCGGGCGGCATGTGGGCCTATTTCTTCCGCGTGGTGACGCCGGAAAGCTTCCCCTTCGCCACCTCCATCTTCTTCCTCGCCGCGGTCATCGTGGGCGGGCTCGGCACCATCATCGGCTCGGTGCTGGGCGCGGCCTTCATGACGCTGGTGCCGGAGCTGCTGAAGTATGTGGTGGATTGGCTCGCGCCCATCTTCCCCAATGCCGGCGCCGCGCTCTCGCCGGTGCGCACCATCGTGTTCGGGGCGCTCATCATCCTGTTTCTCGTATTCGAGCCGCATGGACTTGCAGAAATGGTGCGCCGTGCGCGCCGCTTCTTCCATCTGTGGCCGTTCCGGACGTGACGAAAGACAAGACGAAGTAAAAATCCCAAGGGAGCAAACGCCAATGACCAGTCTCAACAGACGCCAGATCATGGGCCTCGCCGCCGGCGCCGGCCTTGCCTCGGCCTTTCCGGGCTTCACCGCCTACGCGCAGGAGAAGGAGATCGTCATCGGCGGGTCCATCCCGCTCACCGGCGTGTTCGCCTTCGCCGGTGTCGCCATCGAGGCCGGGATGTCCGATTATGTGAAGCTCACCAACGAGGCGGGCGGCATCGCCGGGCGCAAGCTGCGCCTCGCCTATGAGGACACCGCCTACAAGGTGGATACCTCGGTGGCGGTGTTCAACAAGCTCACCACCCAGAACGACATCCATCTCTATTATGGCGACAGCACCGGTTTCGCCAAGACCATCAACGAGGAGCTGAACCGCCGCGGCACCATCCTCATGGCCGGCGCCTCCTTCGGCAGCGAGCTGAACAATCCCGAGAAGTATCCGTTCCAGTTCATGGCCGGGCCGGACTATGTGGAAATGTTCGCCATCCTGCTCGAATACATCGCCAAGGCGCAGCCGGGGGCGAAGCTCGTCTTCGTGAATTCGGACACCGAGTTCGGCCGCGATCCCATCGAGGCGAGCGTGAAGCGGGCGAAGGAGATGGGCCTCGACGTGGTGGCGCAGATCGTCACGCCGCCCACCGCGGTGGACGTGTCGACCGAGGTGCTGAAGCTGCGCCGCGCCAATCCGGACTTCACCATCTTCCACGGCTACGTGCTGGCGCCGCTGCCGGAATTCATGTCGCAGGCCAAGCAGCTCGGGCTCAAGACCAAGTTCATGGGCACCTTCTGGTCCATGGACAACTCGCTCTGGGCCAATGTGGGCGCCCCGGCGGACGGCTTCATGGGCGTGATGCCGTATCGCTACTATTACGACACCTCGCCCGACGCGCCGATCCTTGAGAAGATCCGCAAGCTGCGCCCCACCTATCAGGCGACGGGCTACATGCAGGGCTTCCTCACCGCCATGCTCATGGGCGAGGCGGCCAAGCGCACGCTGGCGGCGGGCAAGGAGCTGAACGGCAAGACCCTCAAGGCCGCGCTCAATTCCATCAAGGACTTCGACACCGGCGGCATCATCGGCGTGCCGATCTCGGTGCCCGGAAACTCCGTCCCCGTCGGCCGCATCTACCAGTTCAACGCCGCCGACAAGCAGATGAAGCCGGCGTCCGACTGGATCAGCCTGAAGAAGTGATGGCGATGACCGCGCACGCCATACTCGACATCTCCAACATCGAGGTCGTCTACAACAAGACGATCCAGGTGCTGCGCGGCCTGTCGCTGAAGGTGGAGGCCGGAAAGGTGGTGGCGCTGCTGGGCTCCAACGGCGCCGGCAAGTCCACCACCCTCAAGGCGGTCTCCGGCCTTCTCGCGCTGGAGGACGGCGACGTCACCTCCGGCGCCATCACCTTCGACGGCGCGCCGAGCGGCGCGCTGAAGCCGCACGACCTCGTGCGCCGCGGCCTGTTCCATGTGATGGAGGGGCGGCGCATCTTCGAGGATCTCACGGTGGAGGAGAACCTCGTCGCCGCCACCTATGCGCTCACCGGGCGCAAGGCCAGTTCCGGCAGGGCATCCTCGTCCTTCGATGCGGTCTACGAATACTTCCCCCGCCTGCACGAGCGCCGCAATGGTCGCGCCGGCTATCTCTCCGGCGGTGAGCAGCAGATGCTGGCCATCGGCCGCGCGCTGGTGGCGGAGCCGAAGCTGATCCTGCTGGACGAGCCCTCCCTCGGGCTCTCGCCCAAGCTGGTGGAGGAGATCTTCACCATCATCGCCCGCATCAATCGCGAGCGGGGCGTCTCCATGCTGCTGGTGGAGCAGAATGCGGCGGTGGCGCTCGCCGTCTCCCACTATGGTTACATCATGGAGACCGGCAAGATCGTGCTGGACGGCCCCACCGAGCGACTGATGGCGGACCAGGACGTGCGCGAATTCTACCTCGGCATGGCCGGGGAGGCGGGGGCGAAAAGCTACCGCGACATCAAGCACTACAAGCGCCGCAAGCGCTGGCTTTCGTGAGCGCGCGACCATGACCGCATTTGGCTTTCCCGACCTCACCCTGCCGCAGATGCTGCGCCTCAACGCGCAGCGCATCGGCGCGCGCACCGCCATTCGCCAGAAGGATTTCGGCATCTGGAACCCGGTGTCGTGGCAGGCCTATTTCGAGCGCGCCGCCCTCGCCGGGCATGGCCTTCGTGCCCTCGGTCTGCCCGAGGGCGGGCATGTGGCGGTGCTCTCGGAAAACCGCATCGAATGGGTGCTGACGCAGCTCGGCGCCGGCCTCCTCGGCGCGGTGACGGTGGGCGTCTATCCCACCAGCCCGGCCAATGAGGTTGCCTATGTGCTCGGCCACGCGGAGGCGGAGATCGTCGTCTGCGAGGACCAGGAGCAGGTGGACAAGGTGCTGGAGCGGCGGGCGGAGCTTCCGAAGCTCCGGCGCATCGTGGTGGTGGAGAAGAAGGGCCTGCGCACCTATACGGGCGGCGAGGTCATCGCCTTCGACGCGATGATCGAGATGGGCGCCGCCCACCGCGCCGCCCAGCCCTGGATCATCGAGGAGGCTCTGGCGCGCCAGTCCCTCTCCGATGTGGCGCTGATGATCTACACCTCGGGCTCCACCGGAAAGCCCAAGGGCGCGATGCTCACCTATCGCAACCTGCGCGCCGAGGCGATCGCGCTGTCCGAGCGGCTGGGGCTCGACGAGACCACCACCCACGTCTCTTACCTGCCGCTCTGCCACGTGGCCGAGCAGATGCTCACCACCATGGCGCCCATCTATCTGGGGTCGCAGGTCAATTTCGGCGAGAGCATCCGCACCATCCAGGAGGATCTGCGGGAGGTCGCGCCCTCCATGTTCCTCGGCGTGCCGCGCATCTGGGAGAAGCTGGCCGCCTCCATCACCATCAAGATGATGGAAGCGGGCGGCCTGCGCCGCGCGCTCTACGAACGCCTCGTGAAGGTGTGCGAGCCGTTCGCCGAGAAGCATCCCTCGGCGCGGACGTTGAAGGAGCGCGCGCTCTTCTTCATTGCCTACCTGCTCTACTTCCGCGCGCTGCAGAATTTCATCGGCCTCCGGCGCGCGAAGGTGGCGATGACCGGTGCGGCGCCCATCTCTCCCAACATCGTGCGCTTCTTCCGCACCCTTGGCGTGCCCCTGGTGGAGGTCTACGGCGCAACCGAGACCACCGGCATGTGCACTGGCCAGAGGCTCGACGACCTGCGCCCGGGCTGCGTCGGCCCGGCTGCGGAGGGCGTCGAGGTGAAGCTCGGCCCGCACAACGAACTGCTGGTGAAGGGCGACCTCGTCTTCGCCGGCTACTATCGCAACGAGGAGGCGACGGCCGCAGCGCTGCGCGACGGCTGGCTCCACACCGGCGATGTGGTGGAGATGGTCGGCGATCAGGTGAAGATCGTCGATCGCCTCAAGGACATCATGATTACGGCGGGCGGCAAGAATTTGAGCCCATCGGAGATCGAGAACGTCGCCAAGTCCTCCGTCTTCATCAAGGAATGCATCGTCATCGGCGAGGCACGCAAATATGTCTCCGCCCTCATCCAGATCGATTTCGAGACGGTGGGCAAATGGGCGGAGGAGAAGTCGCTGGCCTACACCAATTTCCGCAACCTCGTCGAAAATCCGCAAGTGCGCGCGCTGATCGAGGGCGAGGTCGCCAAGGCCAATGCGGAGCTGGCGCAGGTCTCCCACATCCGCCGCTTCCACCTCCTCACCAAGGAGCTGGACCACGACGACGACGAGGTGACGGCGACCATGAAGATCCGCCGCTCCAACATCCAGAAGAAATACGCCACCGAGATCGAAGGCCTCTACGCCTGAGCGGCACGGCTGCAAGGACCCTCCATGCCAGACGCCTATATCTTCGACCATGTGCGGACCCCGCGCGGCCGCGGCAAGCCGGATGGCGCGCTGCATGCGGCAACGCCGGTGCATCTCGCCGCCACCGTGCTTTCCGCCTTGCGCGACCGCACCGCCCTCGATACGGCGGCTGTGAGCGACATCGTGATGGGCGTCGTCATGCCCATCGGCGAGCAGGGCCAGTGCCTGCCGCGCATCGCCGCGCTGCGTGCAGGCTATGACGATGAGGTGGCGGGGGTGCAGATCAACCGCTTCTGCGGCTCCGGGCTGGAAGCGGTCAACATGGCCTCCGCCAAGGTGATGGCCGGCCAGGCGGACATGGTGATCGGCGGCGGCTGCGAAAGCATGTCGCGCATTCCCATCCTCTCGGACGGCGGGGCGTGGAGCCAGGACCCGGACGTGGCCTTCGCCACCCGCTTCGTGCCGCAGGGCATCAGCGCCGATCTCATCGCCACCAAATGGGGCTATGACCGCGCTGCGGTGGATGCCTTCGCCGTGGAGAGCCACCACCGTGCTGCACGGGCGTGGGCGGAAGGCCGCTTCGCCCGCTCCATCGTGCCGGTCACCGACCATATCGGCGAGGTGATGCTGGACCGCGACGAGACGGTGCGGGGCAATTCCAGTGTCGACGATCTCGCCCGCCTCAAGCCCGCCTTCGCGGCCATGGGGGCGGACCCCGGCTTCGACGCGATCGCGCGCCTGCGCTATCCCGAAGTCGGCGAGATCGCCCATGTCCACCACGCCGGCAACTCCTCCGGCATCGTGGACGGCGCGGCGGCCGTGCTCATCGGCACGCGGGAGGCCGGGGCGGCGGCGGGCCTGAGGCCACGCGCGCGCATCCGCGCCTTCGCGGAGATCGGCTCGGAACCCACCATCATGCTCACCGCGCCGTCCTTCGCGGCCGAGAAGGCGCTGAAGCGCGCGGGGATGCGGGTCACCGACATCGACCTCTACGAGATCAACGAGGCCTTCGCCGCCGTGGCGCTGCGCTTCATCGACGCCTTGGGGCTGGACCCCGCGCAGGTGAACGTAAACGGCGGGGCCATCGCCATGGGCCACCCGCTCGGCGCCACCGGAGCCATGATCCTCGGCACCGTGCTCGACGAACTGGAGCGAACGGGCAAGGCCACGGCGCTCGCCACCTTGTGCATCGGCGCCGGCATGGGCGTCGCCACCATCATCGAACGGGTCTGAGCCATGCTGCGAACGGAGATCGACGGCGACGGCATCGCCATTCTCGTCCTCGACCAGCCCGGCCGATCGGTGAACACGCTGGGCTGGGAGCTGGTGGAGGCGCTGGAGGCCGAGGTGGATCGGCTGGCGGCGGACGGCGCCGTCTCCGGCATCATCGTCACCTCGGGAAAGTCGTCCTTCCTCGCCGGGGCAGATCTCGCGATCATGAACGGCCTCGCGGCGTCAGACGTGACATTGCCGGAGGCGGCGCGCCGCATCGGCCGCATGGGGGCGCTGTTCCGCCGGCTGGAGACGTGTGGCAAGCCGGTGGTCGCCGCCGCGCCCGGCACGGCGCTGGGCGCGGGGCTGGAGCTGATGCTCGCCTGCCATCACCGGCTCGTCACTGATAATCCCAAGGGCTTGTTCGGCTTGCCGGAGGTGACGCTCGGCATATTGCCCGGCGCTGGCGGCACCCAGCGCGTGCTGCGGCGCCTGGGCATCGCCGCCGCCTTGCCGATCCTGGTGGATGGCCGGCCCATGAGCGCCGCCGAGGCGCAGGCGGCCGGGCTCACCGACGCCATTGTGGCTGCGGAGAATCTCATTCCCGCCGCCAAGGCCGCTTTGCGCGAGGGGCGGGTCAGCCCGGTCGCGCCATGGGATGTGAAGGGCTTTCGCCTGCCGGGCATCGCGCCCACCAGCACGGCGGCAGGCGATCTCTTCGCCCTTTGGAATGCCCGCGTGCTGGCGCGGACCAGGGGGGAAGACCCCGCGCCGCGCGCCATCCTGTCCTGCGTGTTCGAGGGCGCGCGCCTGCCCCTGGACAAGGCGCTGAAAGTGGAGCGCGACTATTGCGCTGGCCTCATTCAGAGCCCGCAGGCGCAGGACAAGATCGCCGCCTTCTTCGCCCGCCAGGCCGCCAAGGCGGCCGCCGTCTGAGCGGGCTCCCGGATCAAGGACACGCGGCCCTGCCGCACGAGAACAAGGACCATCCCATGCCGCTTCCCGCCGCCTTCGAGGGCCGCCTCAAGATCCCCGCCGTTTCGGCTCCCATGTTCCTCACGTCCGGCCCGGATCTCGTCGTCGAGGTCTCGCGCTCGGGCATGGTCGGCACTTTTCCGGCGCTGAACGCCCGCACCAGCGAGGGTTTTCGCGACTGGGTGCGCGAGATCAAGGGCCGCCTCGCCGAGGTGGAGGATGCGGCGCCCTTCGGCGTGAACCTCATCGTTCACAAGTCCAACCCGCGCGTGGAGGCGGACCTCGCCATCTGCGTCGAGGAGAAGGTGCCGCTCGTCATCACCTCGCTCGGGGCGGTGCCCGATCTCGTGAAGGCGGTGCATTCCTATGGCGGCGTCGTCTTCCACGATGTCATCAGCCGCCGCCATGCGGAGAAGGCGGCGGAAGCCGGCGTGGACGGCATCATCGCCGTCTCAGCCGGCGCGGGCGGCCATGCGGGGCAGATCAGCCCCTTCGCCCTCGTCACCGAGATCCGGCAGGTGTTCGCCGGCACGATCCTGATGGCCGGAGCCATCAATACCGGCGCGCAAATTCTCGCCGCCCGCGCGGCCGGGGCGGACCTCGCTTATATGGGCACGCGCTTCATCGCTACCCGCGAGGCCATGGTGCAGCAGGAGTTCAAGGACATGATCCTGTCCTCCGCAGCTGCCGACATCCTCTACACGCCGGCCATCAGCGGCGTGAACGCCAATTTCCTGAAGCCCAGCATCCGCGCCGCCGGGCTGGACCCGGACAATCTCCAGGGCCACGCCAAGCTCGACATGTCCAATGAGGCCAAGGCCTGGAAGACCGTGTGGTCGGCGGGGCAGGGGGTGGGCGGCATCGCCGATCTGCCGGGCGCCGCCGAATTGTGCGCGCGTCTGCGGGACGAATATCGCGCGGCGCTCAAGGCGCTTTGCTCGGATGCGTTCGCCGGGGCCTGAGCAGCCAAGTGGCGGAATGGGGGCGCGACGGCGCAGGTGATGGACCCGCGCCGACGCCGGGGCTACGGTCTGGCTCCCGCTTGCTGCCCCTGACGCCTGCCCAATGCCCGTTTCCGGAACGCACCTCGTCGATCCGCCCCATGCCGAGCCTCCGCTGGGGCGCGTGATGAGTCTCGATGGCCTGCGGGGCTTTGCCTCCTGCACGGTGGCGATCTTCCATTTCTTCTACGCCTTCACGCCTGGCCCCTTCCGCTCCTGGGGCCGCACGGGTTTCTCGGTCTCCGACACGCCGCTCGCCGTGCTGTGGAACGGGCATTTCTCCGTCGCCGTCTTCTTCGCCTTGAGCGGCTTCGTGCTGGCGGCCTCGGCGCCGCGCACGCTGAAGGAAGCGCCTCTGTTGATCGGCCTCCGGTACTTCCGCCTCGCTTTGCCGGCGCTCGCCGGTTCGCTGATCGCCTGGTTCTGGATCACCGGCTTTCCCGATGCAGGCAAGGCGGCGCAGGCGCTCTCAGGCAGTTCGTGGTTCCGCTGGACCCATCAGCCGCCCCTCCCGCCCTTGTGGGTGGCGGCGTGGGAAGGGGCGGTGGGGGTGTTCGTGCAGAAGGGCCAGCCGCTGTTCGACAATCCGTTATGGACCATGCGCATCGAGCTGACGGGCTCGTTCCTCATCTATGGCGGCTATGCCCTCATACGCGGCCGTGCGCGGGTGCCGGCGCTGCTGGCCGGGCTCGTTGGTCTTGCGATCGCAGGCAATTTCTCACTCGCTGCCTTCTGCGGCGGGGCGCTTCTGTTCGAGCTGCGCGGCTGGCTGAGGCCGCTGCCCATGTGGGGCACGCTGCTTGCGCTCCTCGGCCTCGTGCTCGGCGGTACCTATCCCGGCCATGCGGACGGGCCAGGCCTTGCCGACGCCATCCTCTCCCGCCTCGGCGCCGAGGGATGGCGGGAGGCGGGGGCGCTGCTCGTCATCATCGCCTTTCTCACCACGCCCTGGCTGCGCGATCTGTTCGAGCGGCCGGCGCTGCAGCATCTCGGCGCGCTCTCCTTCCCGCTTTATCTGGTGCATGTGCCGCTCATCGTCGGGCCGGCGGCATGGGCCTTCGTTCATTTCGCGCCTCTGGGCGTGGCAGGGCTCGCGCTCTTGTTCGCGCTCACCGCGCTCGCGACGTTCCTCCTCGCCAGCCTGTTTCTGGTGCTGGTGGAGCGGCCGGTGCTGGATGGCCTGCACGCCGTCCGCAAATGGGGCCGGGCGCGGCTGGCCGAGGCGTGAGCGCTGCGTTCGCTTAAGTAGCCGCGCGGGCTTGTGCGTTGCCTTCGCTCAGGCGCCGCGCGGGCTTAGAGAGCCACCGCCATCGCCGGAATGGGGATCACCTCTTCGTCGTCCGGCCCGTAGTCGCGCCACATGAGGAGTGCGAACGGGGCGGGGGCATCGAGCACGGTCAGCGGGGCGTGCCAGGTGCCCGGCGCCAGCGTGATGCCCTGTCCCGGCGCGGGCAGGAAGGCTTCCGCCGCCGTGAGGTCCGGCCCGTCCTCGGCCGTGCCCGGTGCCACCACGATCACCCAGCGCGCGGCCGCCATGGGCACGAAGCTCTGGGAGGTGAAGACGTGCCGCTCGATCACCTCCACCGCCACCGGCTGCGGCACCGGCGAAGCGAGGATGATAGAGAGGCTGGCGGGCACATCGGGCTTCAGGTTGGCTAGCCCCTTGTCGAAGGAGGTGCGCACGCCCACCGTCTCTGGCACCGCGAACACCTCGCCATAGGGCGCGAAGGCCGCCGCCGTCAGCGGGCGCGGGACGAGAGGCCTCACGCGCCGCCGCCCGCCACCGCGAGCACCGCGTGCAGCAGCACGTTGGCGCCGGCGGCGCACTCCTCCGGCTTGGCGGATTCCAGCTCGTTGTGGCTCACGCCATCCTTGCACGGCACGAAGATCATGGCGGTGGGCACCACCGTGGCGAGGTGGAAGCTGTCATGCCCCGCGCCGGAGACGATGGGCCGGTGCGGCAGGCCGAGCCGGTCGGCGGCGGCGGCGATGGCGCCGGTCATGGCCGGGTCGAAATGGGTGGGTTCCTTGCGCCAGATGGTGTCGAGGCGGATGTCCACCTTCCGCCGCGCGGCGATCTCCTTGACCTGCGTCTGAAGCGCCTTGTCGAGAGCATCCAGAATGGCGGCGTCCGGCGTGCGGAACTCGCCGGAAAAGGCGATCTCGCCGGGGATCACATTGCGCGAGGGCCGCGCGATCACCGCCTCGCCGACGCTGCCCACCGCGTTCGGCCCGTGGGCCTTGGCGAGGCCCTCGATGGCGAGAACGATCTCGGAGAGGGCGGCGAGCGCATCCTTGCGCAGATGCATGGGCGTGGAGCCCGTATGGCTCTCGAAGCCGCTGATGCGAGCGTCATACCAGATGATGCCCTGGCCGTGCTCCACCACGCCGATGGGAAGGCCCTCGGCCTCCAGGATCGGCCCCTGCTCGATGTGCAGTTCGAGGAAGCCGGAGAATTTCCGCGCGCCGACCTCTTCCGGGCCGCGATAGCCGATGGTGTCCAGCGCCGCGCCGACGCTGATGCCCTCCGCATCGGTGCGGGCGAGGATGTCGGAGACCGGCAGGTCGGCCACATAGCCCGCCGAGCCCATCATGGCCGGGGCGAAGCGGGAGCCTTCCTCGTTGGTCCAGTTGCAGACGCAGATGGGCGCCTCGGTCTCGATGCCCGCGTCATTGAGCGTGCGCACCACTTCCAGCGCCGCCATCACGCCCAGGATGCCGTCGAACTTGCCGCCGGTGGGCTGGGTGTCGAGATGCGAGCCGATGCCGAGCGGCGGCCTGGTCATGTCCTTCCCTGGCCGCAAGGCGAACATGTTGCCGAGGCCGTCCACGCTCACGGTGCAGCCGGCGGCCTCGCAGGCGGCGCGGAACCAGTCGCGCACCTGCCGGTCCTCCTCCGACAGAGTGAGACGGCGCACGCCGCCCTTGTCGGTGCCACCGAAGCGGGCGGTCTCGATGATGGAGCTCCAGAGGCGGTCGGCGTTAATGGTCAGGTTGGTGGCGGGTGCGGACATCAATTCACCGGAACGGGGGTTTCAGCCAGAACACAGCGCACGTCGCGGCCGGGGCCGAGATGGACGAGCGGCGGCGGCGCAGTGGTGCAGCGCGGCTGCACGAAGGCACAGCGCGGCGCAAAGGAGCAGGCGACGGGCGCCTTGTCGAGGGAGGGCGGCGTGCCGGGGATGGTCTCCAGCCGAGCCCCGCGCGCCGCCCCATGCACGGTGGAGGCGAGCAGCCCGCGCGGATAGGGATGCTGCGGCGTGCGGACGATCTCGCCCAGCGTGCCGGTCTCCACGATCTGGCCGGCATACATCACCGCCACCTTGTCGCAGATCTCGATGGCGACGCCGATGTCGTGGGTGACGAAGATCACCGACATGCCCATCTCCCGCTGCAACTCGCGCAGCAGCAGCAGGATCTGGATCTGCACGGTGGCATCGAGCGCGGTGGTGGGCTCGTCCGCCAGCAGGATCTTGGGGCGGCAGGCCAAAGCGAGGGCGATCATGGCGCGCTGGCGCATGCCGCCGCTCATCTCGTGGGGATAGGCATCCAGCCGGCGCTTTGCCGATGGGATGCGCACCAGCTCCAGCATCTCCAGCGCGCGGGCGGTGGCGTCGCGCTGGCTCGCGCCCTCGTGGCGCATGACCGATTCCGAAATCTGCCGGCCGATGGTGTAGACCGGATCCAGTGCCAGAGCCGGCTCCTGGAAGATCATGGAGACGGTGCGCCCGCGGAAGTCGGAGAGCGTGGCGTCGTCCATGGCGAGCACATCCTGCCCCGCCACATGCACGCTGCCGGAGATCACCGAGCGCCGCTTGGGCAGGAGGCGCATGAGCGCGCGCATGGTGACGCTCTTGCCGGAGCCGGATTCACCCAGCAGCCCGAGCACCTCGCCCTCGCCGAGGGAGAGGGACACGCCGTTCACCGCATGGACGGTGCGCTCGCCGGTGAAGCGGATGGTGAGGTCGCGGATGTCGACGAGGGGCGTTGGGACAGCAGCCATCATGCCTCCTCCGGCATCTGTTCATGAAAATCGGTTTCGCGCTGGAAGGCTGCGCCGATGCGGATCAGCGTCGCCTCGGCGAACGGCCGGCCGATCACCTGCAGGCCGACGGGAAGTCCCGTGCCGGTGAAGCCGCAGGGCAGGCTCACGGTCGGCAGGCCGAGATAATTCACCGGGCGGGTGAAGCGGGTGATGCGCTGGATCATCGCCTCCGCGCCCGGCCCGCCGTCCGTGTCGGTCTCGGCGATGGTGGGGGCGGGCATGGGTGCGGTGGGGGCGAGCACGGCATCCACCTCGGCAACTGCCGCGAGGTGCTCGGCCAGCGCCGGCCCGCGCCAGCGGAGCGCCTCCAGATAGGTCACGGCGGGTATGGCGAAGCCGTTCTCCAGCCGGGAGCGGATCTGCGGGCCGTAATCCTGCGGGCGCTCCAGAAGCCACGCCTTGTGACTGGCGGAGGCCTCGCAGTTCAGCACCACCTGCGAGGCGCCGGAGAGCTTCATCTGGTCGGGCAGCGACACGCTGACGATGCGCGCACCGCCGCGCTTCAGAGTGGCGATCGTCTCGTCCAGCACGCGGGCGACCTCGGGGTCGAGATCGTCCACATAGAAGGCATCGGGGATACCGATGGTGAGGCCCTTGAGGCGGCCTTCGGCGGCGGCGAGATAGTCCGGCACCGGGGCGGTGGCGGTGGTGGGATCTAGCGGATCATGCCCGGCCATGAGGCTGAGCAGGATGGCGCAATCCTCTACCGTGCGGGCCAGCGGGCCGATGGTGTCGAGGGAGAAGGAGAGCGGCATGGCGCCGTAGCGGCTCACGAGCCCCACAGTGCTCTTCAGCCCCGTGACGCCGCAGAAATGCGCGGGCATACGGATGGAGCCGCCGGTGTCCGAGCCGAGCGCGCCATAAGTGAGCCGCGCCGCCACCGCCGCTCCCGAGCCGGAGGAGGAGCCGCCGGTGACATGGGCGGTGTTCCACGGGTTCCGCGCCGCACCGAAATGGGCGTTGTGGCCGGTGGGGCCATAGGCGAATTCCACCATGTGCAGCGCGCCGAGCCGCACCGTGCCCGCCGCCTTGATGCGGGCGAGCGCCGTGGAGTTCGTTGTCGCCACCTTCTCCCGCAGGATCTTCGAGCCGCAGGTGGAGACGTGGCCGTCCTCGTAGAACATGTCCTTGTGGGCGAGGGGCAGCCCGTGCAGCAGACCCTTCACCTCGCCCTGCGCCAGCGCGGCATCGGCCGCATCGGCGGCGGCCAGCGCCGCTTCGGGTTCGATGGCGATGAAGGCGTTGATGGCGGGCTGGAGCCGCGCGATGCGGGCCAGGCACGCCTCGGTTGCTTCGCGGGAGGAGAGCACGCCGGCGCGGATGGCCATGGCGGCTTCCGCCAGCGTCATCAGCGCCGGATCGGCCGGTGCGCCGGCGGAGGGGCGGAGCGACAGGCTCATTGGCCGCCCTCCTTCGGCTCCGCGCAGGGCCGCTGCACCGCGAGGAAGGTCGCCGGCTCCAGATCGAACGGCAGGGTGCCGGCGATGGCCGAGAAAGCGGCGAGGCCCGGCGAAATGCCGGAAGCGATGCGCGCCGCATCACTGGCGGGAAGATCGAGGCCGGCGGCGCGGATGATGGCGGCGGCGTCTTCAGACGAAAGATGCTGGCTCATGCGGCGACCTCCGTCGCGGCGGGCGCGCGGCTATGGCCGGAGCCCGGGATCACCATGTGGCAGGCGGCGAGATGCGCATCGGGCGCCGTATCGCCCGGCGTCGCCGGGGAGAGCGCCGGGCCCACCCGCCCGCATACCTCTTCCGCGAAGGAACAACGGGTGTGGAAGCGGCAGCCGGCGGGCGGATCGATGGGGTTGGGCGGATCGCCCGAGAGCGGCGGCGTCTCGGTGCGCTTGTCCGGGTCGAGGGCCGGCATGGCGGCGAGCAGAGCGCGCGTATAGGGGTGGGCGGGGGCCTCCCACACCTGATCCACCGGCCCCACCTCCACCACCTGTCCGAGATACATCACCAGCACGCGGTCGGAGATGTAGCGGACCACGTTGAGGTCGTGGCTGATGAAGACATAGGTGAGGCCGAACTCGCGCTTGAGGTCGGTGAGCAGATTCAGCACCTGCGCTTCCACCGACTTGTCGAGCGCCGAGACCGCCTCGTCGAGGATCACGAGCCGGGGGTTCAGCGCGAGGGCGCGGGCGATGTTGACGCGCTGGCGCTGGCCGCCGGAGACCTCATGGGGATACCGGTTGGCGAAGACCTCGGGGCGCAGGCCCACCTTGCCCATCAGCTCACGGGCAAGCGCGCGTGCTTCCTTGTCGGCGACGCCGTGGACCTTGGGGCCGAAGGCGATGCTGTCCTCGATGGTGAGGCGCGGGTTCAGGGACGCATAGCTGTCCTGAAACACCATCTGCATGCCGCGCCGGAACTCGCGCATGGAGAGGCTGTAGCCGACGACCTGGCCGTCGAACAGGATCTCGCCGGAGGTGCGCGGCATGAGGTGCATGAGCAGGCGCGCGGTGGTGGACTTGCCGCAGCCGCTCTCGCCCACGATGCCGAGCGTCTCGCCCTTGGCGACGGCGAAGGACACGTCGTCCACCGCCCGCACGGTCTTCTTCTCGGCGAACAGGCCGCCGCCGATGGGGAAGTGCTTGGTGAGGCTGTTGACGGCGAGCAGCGGCTGGGCCGGTCCGCCGAGGTCCTCGAGAGGTTCGATGGTGCTCAATTGCGGATGTCCATGGCGCTGCGCAGCCCGTCGCTGAGCATGTTGAAGCAGATGGAGACGGCGAAGATCATCACGCCCGGCAGCGCCGCGACGCCCGGATTGACGTAGATGGCGGTGCGCAGGGTGTTCAGCATCAGGCCCCACTCGGGCTCCGGCGGCCGGGTGCCGAGGCCGAGGAAGGAGAGGCCCGCCGCGAGGATCATGGAGACGGAGATGAGCCCCGTCGCATAGACGAAGATCGGCCCCAGCACGTTGCCCAGCATGTGCACGCGCATGATGGTGAGCGCCGAGGCACCCGACGCCCGCGCTGCATCCACGAAGTCCAGCGAGCGCACCGAGGTGGTGACGCTCTCCGCCACGCGGGTGATCTGCGGCACGAACACGACGGTGAGCGAGACGATGGAATTGACGATGCCGGCGCCCAGCACGCCGGAGATGGCGATGGCCAGCAGCACGGAGGGGAAGGCGTAGAACACGTCGATCGTACGCATGATGATCGTGTTGACCTTGCCGCCGAGATACCCCGCCAGCAGCCCGAGGCTGGTGCCGATGCCGAAGGCGAGGATCACCGGCAGGATGCCGATGAGCAGCGAGAGGCGCCCGCCATAGACGAGGCGGGAGAGCATGTCGCGGCCGAGCTCGTCGGTGCCCAGCGGATAGCCCGGCGTGCCGATGGGGCGCAGCCGGCGGATCATGGAGCCCTGGTAGGGATCGGCGAGGCCGAGCCAGGGCGCGAAGATGGCGGCGAGCACGATGAGGATGAGGATGGCCGCGCAAGCCATGCTCACCTTGTCGCGGGAGAGGCGGCGGGCCACCGTCGCCCAGTAGCCGCGGGCCTTCTCGACGGGGGCCGCCTCGAGGGCGGCGTCGCTGGTCATCGCCACGATCAGGCCCTCTTGATGCGCGGGTCGATCGCCGCCTGGGCGATGTCCACTACGAGGTTGAGGAAGACGAAGAACAGCGCCAGCACGAGGATCGTGCCCTGCAGCAGCGGCAGGTCGCGTTGGAAGATCGCCGAGTTCAAAAGGAAGCCGGTGCCCGGCCAGGAGAAGACCGTCTCGATGAGGATCGAGCCGCCCAGCAGATAGCCGAGCTGGAGGCCCATCACGGCGATGGCGGTGGGCAGGGCGTTCTTCACCACATGGCGGAACACCTGGGTCTCGCGCAGGCCCTTGGAGCGCAGCGCCTCGACGAAATCCTGCGAGAGGATGTCGCCGGTCAGCGCGCGCACCGTGCGCGTCACGATGCCCATGGGGATCACCGACATGGTGACGGCGGGCAGGATGAGGAAGCGCAGATGCTCCCAGTTCCACGCCCAGCCGCCCGGCCCCATGCCCACGGCGGGCAGCCAGTTGAGCCACACCGAGAAGATGATGACCAGCACCATGCCCAGCCAGTAGTGGGGTACGGAGACGCCGGCCACCGCGATGGAGGTGGCGAGCTTGTCCACCCAGGTGTTGCGGAAATAGCCGGCGATGAGGCCGAAGAAGGCGCCCATGACGAAGCCGATGAAGGCGGCCGTCACGGCGAGGATGAAGGTGTTGCCCACCGCCGCTGTGACTTCGCTGAGCACGGGTCGGCCGGTGGCGATGGAGGTGCCTAGATTGCCGTGCAGGGCCTTCCAGATCCAGATGCCGAACTGCACCGGCAGCGGCTGGTCGAAGCCGTAGGCCGCGCGCATCTGCGCCGCGAGTTCCGCGGAAGCGTCGGGCGGGAGCACCGCCACCAGCGGGTCGCCGGGTGTGATGTGCACCAGAAGGAAGCACACCAGCGCCACCGAGACGACGATGGGGATCACGTAGACGATGCGCCTGAGGACATAGACCAGCACGGGGCCACCTTGTGGATGCTGATGGGGCGCGGGGCCGGTGGGCCCCGCGTGGGTCGCTTCTGTTCTCCCCCCTCTCCCCTTGTGGGAGAGGGGTCGGGGATGAGGGGGAAGGGCTTCTCGGCCCCCGACACCGTCCGGCCGGTGACGGCCCCCTCATCTGTCTCGCGGCTGCGCCGCGATCCACCGCCTCACTGGCTGATGGACACCGGCGAGAAGTCCACGAACCAGCTCTTGGGCTGCACGAAGCCCTTGATCTTCGGGCTCAGCGCGCGGGGGCCGACATCGTGGGCGACCCACAGGAAGGCCGCGTCGTCCACCGAGGCCGCGTGCAACTCGGCGAGCGCCGCATCACGCGCGGCGGGATCGAAGGAGTTGCGCGCCTTCTTCACCAGCTCGTCGAACTTCGGGTTGTTGATGTAGCCCCAGTTGTTGGACACCGGCGGCGCCATGCCGGACTGGAGGAAGCGCACCATGGCGAAGAAGGGGTCCATGGCGGCGTAAGTGATGTTCACCGCGTTGGAGCCGTTGGCGGAGGGGTCCTTCGCGCCCTTGCGCCAGTTGGTGAACAGCGTGTTCCACTCGATCACGTCGAGCTTCACGTCGAAATAGCATTCGGCCAGCGCCTGCTGCAGGTATTCGTTCATGGGCAGGGGCAGCATCTGCCCCGAGCCGGACGCCGACGTCTGCGTTGTCACCTTCAGCTTCTTGTCGGGGCCGAAGCCGGCCTCCTTCATCAGCTTCTGGCCTTCCTTCACATCATACTTGATCTGGAAGGTGGGGTTGCCGCGCCAGGGGTGGCCGGGCTCCACGGTGCCGGTGGCGGGGGCCATGAGGCCGCCGAGCAGGCCTTCCTTCATCCCCTCGCGGTCGATGCAGAGGTTCGCCGCCTTGCGCACCCGGATGTCGTTCCACGGCGAGCCCTCGATGCGGGAGAACTGCCAGGGCCAGACGTGCGGCTGCTCGTTCGCCTCGATCTTGAAGCCGCGGGACTTCAGCTGGGGCAGGGCGTCGGGCGCCGGTGCCTCGATCCAGTCCACCTGGCCGGCGAGGAGGGCGGCGGTGCGGGCGTTGGCCTCGGGCATGGGCAGCAGCACCATGCGGTCGGTCTTGGGGATGCGGTCCTTGTCCCAGTAGACGGGGTTCTTCACCAGCTCCAGCCGCTCGCGCGGCACGAAGGCGGCCATCTTCCACGGGCCGGTGCCGGAGGCGCTGCGGGCGAAGATGGTCCAGGCCGCGGCGGCCTTCGCCTTCGCGTCGGCGCCCTCGGCCGTCTCATAGAGCTTCTGCCAGTGGGCGGGGCTCGCCATGAACAGGTTGGTGAGGTTGTAGGGCAGGAAGGAGTCCGGCTCCTTGGTGGTCAACTCCACCGTCAGGTCGTCGATCTTCTTCGCCGATGCGAGGGTGGGCATGCGCGAGGCGGTGACGCCCACCTGGCTGGCATCGAACTGGGGTGCCTCCTTGTTGAGCACCTTGTCCACGTTCCACACCACGGCATCGGCGTTGAACGGCGAGCCATCATGGAAGGTCACGCCGGGGCGCAGCTTGAAGACCCACTTGGTCTTGTCCTGATCGTCCACCTTCCATTCGGTGGCGAGGCCGGGAACGAGGACGCTGGGCTTGGTGGCGGAGGACAGATCCCACAGCACCAGCGCGTCATACATGGTGAGGCCGGTGAAGCGATTGCCCTCGAAGCCCTGGTCGGGCTGGCCGAGGGTGCGCGGAATGTCGGCAGCCGTCATGCCGATGCGCAGGGTGGTCTCAGCAGCGGCAAAGCCCGGTACCAGAAGGGCCGGGACGGCGATGGCGCCCCCCGTGGCCACGAGAAAGGCGGCCGTCCGCAGGAGGCGGCTGGCCGGGCTGTTGCGCAGGTCTTTCTTGAGCATCGTCGAGTCCTCTTCGGCGCGATGCCCATGCTGGCTAGCAACCCCTGTGCCATGCGGTCGAAGCCGCCGCGATCCTTTGTGCCGCTACGGAATGCTTGCAACAGTTCGTCGTCAAATCATCAACGAATTACGCATGTGCCCACCTATTAGGCAGAAGCGGTCCATCGCATGCATTTTGGCCTCGCCGGCGTGCGTGCCGCTTTTCAGCGCGGCCTGCGGGTGCTTCCTTTGGGGCGGGCAGGGGAGGGCGCTTTGAAGATTCTGGTTCTCAACGCGAATACCAGCAAAGCCGTGACCGATCGCATGGTGGCGGCGCTGGGCCGTCGCGCGCCCGCGGGCGTCGAACTTGTCGGCGTCACGGCCACGTTCGGCGAGCCCTATGTCACCACCCGCCAATCCGCGGCGGTGGCGGGCCATGCGGCCCTGGAGGCGGTGGCGTCGGCCGTGGCGAAGGAGCGGGAGGAAGGGCGCCCGCCGTTCGATGCCGCCCTCTATGCCTGCTTCGGCGAGCCGGGGCTTGAGGCGCTGCGCGGCGCGTTCGCCTTCCCATTTGCCGGCATGGCCGAGGCGAGCATCCTCACCGCGCTCCAGTTGGGCGAACGCTTCTCCATCGTGGTGCCGCACGGCGAATGGCCGGCCATGCTGCGCGAGCTGATGCGCCGCACCCATCTGGACGGGCGCTACGCGGGCATCGCCATGGTCCCCGGCGACGCCCTCGGCCTGTCCGCGCGCCATGCGGACGGCTCCTCGGACAAGACGTGGGCCGTGGCGCGGGTGGTGGAGGAGACCATCGCCGCGCAGGCGCCCGACGTGCTCATTCTCGGCGGAGCGGCCCTGGCCGGCTATGCGGCCGAGATCGAGGTCGCCGCGCCCCTGCCCGTCATCGATTCCCTCGAAGCCGGCTTCGAGCAGGCGCTGGCCCTCGCGCGGCTCGGCTCCTGCCGCAGGGAGAGGCGCTGAGAGGCTTACTGGGGCTTGGCCTTGCAGGGGATTTCTGTCGTGCCGGGCCGGGCGGGCTGCTATAGGCGGGGGCCGGCGCCTGCGCGCGACCGGCGCCCGTTCCCGCGCGAGGGGCGGCTGCTGCAGCGAGTTCCCCCTTGATCGTTGATCCCCTCTTCTATGCCGCCGCTGTGCCGGCCACCATTGTGGTGGGCCTCTCCAAGGGCGGCTTCACCGGCCTGTCGGTGCTGGGCCAGCCCATTCTGGCGCTGGTGATGTCGCCCATCCAGGCGGCCGCCATCATCCTGCCGGTGCTGATCGTCCAGGACGTGGTGAGCCTCTACGCCTACTGGCGCCGCTGGAGCCGGAAGGAGCTGCTGCGCACCCTTCCCGGCGCCATCGCCGGCATCGTTCTGGGCTATCTCCTCGCGGCCTCGGTGTCCGACGCTGCGGTGGCCTTCGGCATCGGCGTGCTCTCGGTGGCGGAGGCGGGGCGCTCCTTCCTGTCGCGGCGGCTGAAGCGGACGCCGGGGGAGTCCGGTCCCATCGCCGCCGCGGTGTGGAGCGCCGTTTCCGGCTTCACCAGCATGATCGCCAATGCGGGTGGTCCGCCGTTGATGATCTATCTGCTGCGGCGCCCGCTTCCCGTGCAGCAGTTCGCGGCGACGGCCACCGCCTTCTTCGCGGTGGTGAACTGGGTCAAGCTGCCGTTCTTCCTCGCGCTGGGTCAGGTCTCGTTCCAGAATCTGGCGACCTCGGCCGTGCTGATTCCCATCGCCGTGCTCTCGACCATGGCCGGCGTCTGGCTGGTGCGGCGGGTCTCGCCTGAGCGCTTCTTCGGCCTCGTCTATGCCATCCTCGCCGTGGTCGGCGTGAAGCTGATCTATGACGGGGTGACGCACTTCTGAGCGCGCCCCCCGTTGCGTCCGCTCAGGTCAGCGGCGTCGGCATGAGCCCTTGGACCGACGGCCGCGCCTTCAGCCGTACGTACCAGGCGGAGAGGTTGGGCAGGTCCGGCCGTTCCAGCCCGGTGCCCTCCAGCGGCATGTTGAACCAGCGGTGGGCGCAGCAGGCGAGGGGGATATCGGCGACGGTGAGGCTCTCGCCCACCAGATAGTTTCGGCCGGCGAGCGCCGCCTCCACGATGGCCACCGCCGCGCTGAGACTGGCGAAGGCCGGCGCGAGGGCCTTCGGATCGCGCTTGTCCGGCGCGGTGCGCACGATGCCCCAGGTCAGCGCGCTCAGGGGGGCGGCGACGGTGCCGAGCTGGAAATCCATCCAGCGCCCGGCCTCGGCCTGCGCTTGGAGGTCGGCGGGCATCAGCGTGCCGAGCCCGTGGCGGGTGGCGAGATAGCGCACGATGGCGTTGGATTCCCACAGCACGAAGCCGTCATCCTCTATCACCGGCACCCGGCCCACCGGGTTCATGGCGCGGAAGTCCGGGGTGTCCACCACGCCGAACGCGCCGCCCGCCTCGATCCGCTCGAAGGGAAGGCCGAGCTCCTGCGCGGTCCAGATCACCTTTTCCACATTCACGGAATTGATGCGGCCCCAGACCTTCAGCATGTGCTGTCCTCCGCTTGTGCGACGCGGCGCTTCTAGCCCCGTTCGCGGGCAGGCGCGAGCTTTCAGCGCTCGGTGAAGGCGCGGGCCATGGCGTCGGCGAGGGGGCGGAGCAGATAGCTCATCACCGTGCGGGAGCCGGTATGGAAGGCGACCTCCGCATCCATGCCCGGCTGGAGCCGGCTCCGCAGGTCGGCCGGCACGTCCGTCTCGTCCACGCCGACGCGGGCGAGGAAATAGGGCTGGTGGGTGGTCTCGTCCACCAGCCGATCGCGCGAGACCGACGCGAGATGGCCGAGCACCATGGGCGTTGTGCGGCCATGGAAAGCGGGAAAGCGCACTTCCACCGCCTCATGGAGGTCGAGCCGGTCGATGTCCTGCACCGGCACGCGCGCCTCCACCACCAAAGGCGCGTCCACGGGCACGATCTCCAGCAGCGTGTCGCCGGGGCGCACCACGGCACCCACCGTGTAGATGCGCGGATTGATGTTCTGCACGATCCCGCCGCTGGGGGCGCGGATATCGATGCGCTCCAGCACGCTGCGAGTGACCTGAACTTTCTCCTTCAACTCCGCCAGCTTCTCGCGGATGTCGAGCAACTGGGAGCCGACATCCTCCGCCCGCTGCTGCGTGAGCTGGACGATCTGCATCTTCTGCTCGCCGATGGAGCCGCGCGCCTTGGCCTCGTCGGCAATGTTGCGGCCGACGAGACCGTCCAGCCGCGCCTTTTCCCGCTCGAGCGAGGAGACGCGCGACTTGTTGACGAGGTGCTTGCGCTCCAGCTCTCGAACGGCGGTCAGTTCGTCCTCGACGAAGGCCAGTTGCTGCCGGGCCGAGGCGCGTTCCTGGGCAAGTCCCTCCAGCTCATGGCCGAACTGGACGATGCGTCCGTTCAGGATGTCGATCTGGCTCTGGAAGGCGGCGCGGCGATCGCGGAACTGGGCGATCTGGTCGGCCATGGCCTCCCGGACGGCGGGCACGCGGGCAAGTTCCAGAAGCTCGGGCGGGAAGGTGATGGCGGGAGCATCGTCCCGCTCGGCGACGAGGCGGGCTTCCAGGGCGAGGGCGGCCCGGCGCTGGGCGAGGGCGGCTTCGTCATTGGCCCGCGACTGGGTGGGATCGAGCCGGAACAGGGTTTCGTCCCGCCTCACCGTCTGCCCCTCCTGCACCAGGATGGCGGCGACGATACCGCCTTCCAGATGCTGCACCACCTGCCGCTTGCTCTCGACGCCGATCACGCCCGGCGCGACCACGGCGCCGTCGACGCGGGCCATCGCCGCCCACCCGCCGAAGCCAAGGAAGGTGACGGCGATCAGGGCATAGCCGAGCAGCGCGACGCTGCGATAACCCGACGGCGGCCGGGGCGAGGCGCCGGCGAAGGGGCGGTCGGGGAAAGCGGGTGAGGTCATGCCCGCCTCACGGTTGGTTCGCCGGACCGGCCGACGAGGCCGGCGCGGCGCCGAGGCCGGCGACGGATTTGCGGACGCGAACAGTCGGTGCGCCACCCGCGGCAGAGGCTGCGGGCTGGGGCATCTGTGTGGGCGCCGAACCCTGGGCGACGCGCTTCATCACCTCGTCGCGCGGGCCGAAGGCGAGGGCGGCGCCATCCTTGAGCGCGAGCACGAGATCGCACTGGGCAAGGGCGGCCGGCCTGTGGGTGATGAGCACAACCGTGCGGCGCGCCGCCTTCAACTGCTTCAGCGCTTCGGTGAGCGCGGCCTCACCGGCGGGGTCGAGGCTGGCATTGGGTTCGTCCAGCACGATCAGCGCCGGCAGGCCGAACACCGCGCGGGCGAGGCCGATGCGCTGGCGCTGTCCGCCCGAAAGGGCGAGGCCGCCGTCGCCGATCTCGGTGTTGTAGCCCTGCGGCAGCTGCTGGATCATCTCGTGAACGCCGGCGAGCTGCGCCGCCGCCACCACGGCCTCCGGCTCGGCCGCGGTGAAGCGGGCGATATTCTCCGCGATGGTGCCGGCGAACAGCTCCACGTCCTGCGGCAGGTAGCCGACATGGCGGCCGAGCTGCTCCTCGTCCCAATGGGCGAGGTCCGATCCGTCGAGCCGCACTGCGCCGGAGGCGGCTGGCCAGACGCCGACCAGCGCCCGCGCGAGGGTGGACTTGCCGGCCGCCGTCGGGCCGATGACGCCGAGGACGCTCCCGGCATCGAGGCGGAAGGACAGCTGGCGCAGCACCGCCACCTCGCGGCCCGGCGCCCGCACGAACAGGTTCTCCACGCTCACCGTTCCCGTGGGGTCCGGCAGGCGCAGCCGCTCGGGCGGGGGAGGGGCGGCGCGCAGCAGCAGCTGGATGCGGCCATAGGCGGTGCGCATGTTCACCACCGATTTCCAGTTGCTCACCGCCTGCTCGATGGGCTGGATGCAGCGCCCGACCAGGATGGAGCCGGCGATGATCATGCCGGGCGAGATCTGCTTCTGGATGGCGAGCCACGCGCCGAGCCCGAGCACGATGCTCTGCACCAGCGCCCGATTGAACTTGGTGATGCCGATGAGAAGCGCCCCCCGGTCGCCGGCCCGGCTCTGCCAGCCCATGGCGTCCTCGTGCGCGGCGTTCCAGCGCGCGCGCAGCGCCTGGGACATGCCCATGGCCTTCAGCACTTCCGCATTGCGCAGGGTGGCGGTGGCGAGGGCATTGGCCTTGATGCCGGCGCGACTCGCCTCGGCGAGGCTCTGGCGGGTGGCGCGGTTGTTCAGCACGGCGAGGAAGCCGGAGAACAGGCAGCTCGCCACCGCCAGCACTCCGTAATAGGGATGCAGCAGGGTCGCGCAGATCATGTAGATGGGCACCCACGGCACGTCGCAGAGAGCGGCGAGGCCGGCACCGGCATAGAAATCGCGCACGGTGTCGAGGTCGCGCAGCGCCTGCGCCTGTCCGTTGCCCGGCGCGCGCAGCGCCATGCGGCGCACGGCATCGAACACATCCGCCGCCACCTTGGTGTCGAAGGCGATGCCCGCCCGCTCCAGCAGGCGGGAGCGCAGTCCCTCCAGCGCCGCCCACACCAGATAGAGGAAGGCGGTGATGAGGGTGAGCAGCACCAGCGTCTCGATGCTGCGGCTGCCGAGGACCCGGTCATAGACCTGCATCATGTAGATGGAGGCGTTGAGGCCGAGGAGGTTGATGAAGAAGCTGAACACCACGACGCTGACGAAGGCCGGCCGGATCGTCCGCAGAGCATGGTCCAGCGCCGTCGGTGCGCCCGCGGCGGCTGGTTCTCTCGATCCCGTAACGCTCATGCCCCAGCGTCTCCGGCCCGGCTTCGGGCCTGTGCTCGTCTCGCGCGCGACGGCGCTCCTCCCTTGTATGCGGGCGAAGCGGCCGGCGGAAGCCGCGCAGCGACACGGCGCGGCGGCAATCTGCCGTGTCCTTGCGGCAGGTGGGCGTCTTCGACTTTGCCACAATGCGGTGCGAAGATGACGGCACGGAAAGACCATGGCCCGCATCTTCGCCTTCCTCGTCGTCTTCATCTCGCTGCTCGGCGCGGCGCCCTGGCTCGTGCCCGTGGCGAAGGAGAGCGCGAAGCTCCTCGCTGCCCGCGACGATCCCGCCGCCCTTGCCGATCTCGGCCTCCGGGACTTCACCGGGGAAGACGCCGCGCGTGCCATCGCGGCGGCGCTGGCGGAGGACGATACGGCCCTCGCCACCTCCTATCTGGCCTTGGCCGATGCCCGGCACCTCGCCGTTCCCCCGGAACTGCGCAAGCAGGTGGAGGCGGCCAACGGCGGGGCGGCGCAGGCGCTGCATTCCGCCAAGTCGTTCGGCATGGGCTTCGTCACCGGCCAGCCCAATGATCTCGCCGGCCTTGCGGGGGCGGCGGCGAGTGACCTGATGGTGTGGGGCGACATCCGCGACGCCGGCCGCGAAGGCCTCAAGATGGCCCGTGGCGAGGAGCCGGATCAGCTCATCCTCGGCCTGTCCGCGGTCGGCATCGCCGTCACCGCGGGAACTTACGCCACCGTGGGCGCGAGCCTGCCGGTGCGCATGGGCATCTCGCTGGTGAAGGTGGCCAAGCGCACTGGCCGCCTCTCCGCCGGCCTGCTGCGCGCCTTCACCCGGGCCGCCCGCGAAAGCGTGGATTTCGTCGCCCTGCGCCGCCTCCTCTCGGGCTCGACGGCGGTGGACGGGGCGGCGGTGAAAAGCGTCGTGCGCACCGATCGCCTCGCCACACTCACCCGAATGCTGGATGACACCGCCCGCATCGAGGCGAAGGCCGGCACCCGCGCCGCGCTGGAAGGCCTGAAGGTGGCCGAGGGCGGACGTGACCTCTCCCGCGTCGCCCGCCTCGCCGACGCCAAGGGCGCCCAGACGCTCGCCATCCTGAAGACGCTGGGGCGCGGCGCCATCGCCATCACCAGCCTGTTGTTCCACCTCATCTGGTGGGGCTTCCTCGCCGTCTTCTATCTCTTCGCGCTGGTATCGAGCTTCAATTCCTTCTGCGTGGCCTGCGCCCGCCGGACGTGGCGGCACAAGCGGCGGCGGGGGCGCCGGCACGCGGCGTCCGGCGCGATGCCACGCGGAACGCTCTTCGTGCGGCGCGCGCCGACCGTTGCGCCCGTGGCGGAGATCGCGGTTCCCGCTGTTGCCGCCGCCGATGTCATCGCCGAGGCCACCCGCGACGTGCTCGCCGCCACCGAGGCGGTGCGGGCGCTGGCGCGGGACGGCGAGACGGGTGGGGAGTTGGCAGGCGGGGAGGGACCTTCTAGTTTCCCGGCCCGCGCGCCCGAGCGGCGCGACACATTCCCGCTCGCCGTTCCCCGCGAAGGTTCCTCATGCCCCATTTCTCCTCCGACGGTGTCGATATCGCCTATCTCGATCAGGGCGCCGGCGAGCCGGTCCTCCTGATCCACGGCTTCGCCTCCACCAAGGAGATCAACTGGGTCGGCCCCTCCTGGACCAAGACGCTCACCGAGGCGGGCTACCGCGTCATCGCCTTCGACCATCGCGGCCATGGGGAATCCGAGAAGCTCTATGATCCCGCGCTGTACGACACCCGCGTGATGGCAGAGGACGCCCACCGGCTGCTGCGGCATCTCGGTCTCGATCGGGCGGATGTGATCGGCTACTCCATGGGCGCGCGGGTCGCTGCCCAAATGGCACTGCATTTTCCCCATGCGGTGCGCTCGGCCATCTTCGGCGGCCTCGGCATCCATCTCGTGGAAGGCGCGGGCCTGCCGCAGACGGTGGCGGACGCGCTGGAGGCGCCGAGCCTCGACGACGTCACGGACCCCATGGGCCGCATGTTCCGCGCCTTCGCCGATGCCAACAAGGCGGACCTGAGGGCGCTGGCCGCCTGCATCCGCGGCTCGCGGCAGGTGCTGTCGCGGGAGGAGGTGGGGCGCATCTTCCAGCCGGTGATGGTCGCCATCGGCACCCGCGATGCGGTGGCCGGCGCCGCCGCGCCGCTGGTGGCGCTGCTGCCGGACGGCACCCAGCTCGATATCCCCAACCGCGACCACAATCCCGCCGTGGGCGACAAGGTGTTCAAGCAGGGCGCTCTCGACTTCCTGAAGTCCCGGCCCTGACGCCGGCCGGCGGGAGCCTCTCGCCTTGCCGCAGCATGTGCTAGAACAGGGGCAAGTTTGATCCCCGAGGAGGCAGAGATGCCGCAAGTGCCGATGGTTTCCCAGATGCCGGAGCTTGCCGTGCCGCGCGTGACGCGCCTTGGCACCGAGCGCTGGCACGATGTGGTGGACCCCGTGTGGGCGCGCCTGCGCAACGAGGCCGAGGAGGCCGCCGAGCGCGAGCCGCTGCTTGCCGGCTTCTTCACCAGCGCCATCCTCGGCCAGCCCAGCCTCGAAGCCGTGATCGGCGAGCGCATCGCCGCCCGCCTGGGCGACACCGACCTGCCGGGCTCGGCCATCCGCGCCGCCTGGCTCGATGCGGTGGCCCGCGACAAGGACATTTCCCAGGCCCTGCGTGCCGACGTGATGGCGGTGGTGGACCGCGACCCCGCCGCCGACCGCACCCTGGAACCGGTGCTCTATTTCAAGGGCTTCCACGCCATCCAGTCGCACCGGCTCGCGCACTCCCTGTGGGGCAACGGGCACAAGGATTTCGCGCTCTACCTCCAGAGCCGCGCCTCATCCGTCTTCGCCGTGGACATCCATCCGCAGGTGCCCATGGGCCGAGGCGTGTTCTTCGACCATGCCACCGGCATCGTCATCGGCGCGACGGCGGTGATCGAGGATGACGTCTCCATCCTCCAGGGCGTGACGCTGGGCGGCACCGGCAAGGAGAGCGGCGACCGCCATCCCAAGATCCGCCGCGGCGTGCTCATCGGCGCCGGCGCCAAGGTGCTGGGCAACATCGAGGTCGGCCGCTGCGCCCGCGTCGCCGCCGGTTCGGTGGTGCTGAAGCCCGTGCCGCGCAATTCGACCGTCGCCGGCATCCCGGCCAAGGTGGTGGGCGAGGCCGGCTGCGCCGAGCCCGCGCGCTCCATGGACCAGATGTTCGAGGACAACATCTGGTCCGGTGCGGACATCTGACCCCGCCGGCTTGAACGCACGCCCGATGGCGGCCATAAGGCGGCCTTCCGCTCTCAGGAGGATACCCCTTGGACAAGACCGAGATCGAGCAGGTGCAGCGTTATATGCGGACCCTTTTCAACAATCCGCAGATCAACGTGGCGGCCCGCGCGAAGCCGAAGGGCAGCGCCGAGGTGTTCCTCGGCGAGGAAGCCATCGGCACTCTGGACAAGGACGAGGAGGACGGCGAGCTTTCCTATCATTTCCGCATGCCGGTTCTGGATAAGGACGCTCCCAGCTACCTGCGGACCAAGTTCGGCAACCCGAAGTTCAAGGTGGTCGCCTTCGCCAAGTCGAAGGACACGGCCGAGGTCTATCTCGGCGAGGATTCCATCGGCACCCTCACCAAGGACGAGGAAAAGGGGAAGGTCGTGCAGAACTTCCGCATGGCCATCTTCGAGACCGACCTCGAGTGATCGCATCGCGGTAGCCACGGCCGCCCATCCCGTGCTTGCGCCTTCGCCTGAACGCGCTACACCTCTGGCATATTGAATCCAGAGGGGAGGGCGCCGTGGCGCTGCTGGAGGTCTCCGGGGAGCGGTTCAGGGTGGAGGTGACGGGTCCGGAGGGCGCGCCGCCGCTCATTCTCTCCCATTCCCTCGGCTGCACACTCGGCATGTGGGACGAGGTGGTGCCGTTGTTCGCGGGCCGCCGCCTCGTCCGCTACGACGCCCGCGGCCATGGCGAGAGCGCGGCGCCCGACCAGGTCTATTCCATGGGCGACCTCGGCCGCGACGTGCTGGCCATCATGGACCGGCTCCATCTCGCCACTGCCGATTTCTGCGGCCTGTCGCTCGGCGGCATGGTGGGCCAGTGGCTGGCGCTGAACGCGCCGCAGCGCCTCACCCGCCTCATCCTCTCCAACACCACCGCCCACGCCGGCCCGACGCGCTTCTGGGATCACCGCATCAAGGCAGTGCGCAAGGATGGCACGGGTCCGATTGCCGATTCTGTCATCGACAGCTGGTTCACGCCCGAGTTGAAGGCACAGCGTCCGGCGCGGGTGGCGGAGGTGCGGGCGATGGTGACGGGCACCAGACCCTCCGGCTACATGGGCACCAGCGCCGCCATGCGCGACATGGATTTCCGCACCGACGTGGCGCGCATCGCCACCCAGACTTTGGTCATCGTCTCCGACGGCGACCGCTCGACGCCGCCGGCCTGGGGCGAGGCCATCGCCGCCGCCATCCCCGGCGCGAAGCTGGCGCGCCTGCCGGGCGGGCACCTCTCCGCCATGGAGCAGCCGGAGGCGTTTGTGCGGACCGTCTCGGCCTTCCTCGGCTAGGCGCGCGCTCGCGCCGCGCCGGCCGGGCGTGACATCGCCCGGCGCTTGTGGAAGATGCCGCGCGAATGCGTGGAGGCGCGGCATGGCATCCCTTCAGAGCGGTCACGGCCACGATCACGACGACCACGATAGCCACGACCAAGACCACCACCACGACCACGCCGGCCATTCGCACGGTCCTGGCGGGCACGGCCATTCCCACGCTCCGCCGGATTCGCTGCGGGCCTTCGCCATCGGCGCCGGGCTGAACCTCGGCTTCGTCGTCATCGAGGCGGGGTTCGGCTTCATGTCCGGCTCGCTCGCCCTGCTGGCGGATGCGGGACACAATCTCTCCGACGTGCTCGGCCTGCTGCTCGCCTGGGGTGCTGCGTGGCTGTCGCGCCGGGCGCCGACGCCCAAACGCACCTACGGCTATGGCCGCTCGTCCATCCTCGCCGCGCTCGCCAATGCGATGCTGCTGCTGGTCGCCACCGGTGGCATCATCCTGGAAGCCTTCGGCCGGATCGCCGATCCCGCGCCGATCCAGACCGGAATCGTGATGGTTGTGGCGCTGGTGGGCGTCGGCGTGAACATCGGCACGGCACTGCTGTTCATGGCGGGGCGCAAGGGCGACCTGAACGTCCGGGGCGCCTTCGTCCACATGGTGGCGGATGGCGCGATCTCGCTGGGCGTGGTGATCGCCGGCGCAGTCATCGCGCTCACCGGCTGGCTGTGGCTCGACCCAGTGGTGTCGCTGGCCATCTCCGTCGCCATCGTCGCCGGCACGTGGGGGCTGCTGCGGGACAGCGTGAACCTCGCCATGGACATGGTGCCTGCGGGCGTCGACGCCGCGGAGGTGGAGGCCTATCTCGCCGCGCGGCCGGGCGTGAGCGAGGTACACGACCTGCACATCTGGGGACTCAGCACCACCTCAGTGGCGCTCAGCGCCCATCTGGTGCGGCCCGGCGCGACGCTGGACGATGATTTCCTGTCGGAGACGTGCGCGGAGCTGAAAGCCCGCTTTGGCATCGCCCACCCGGTGCTTCAGGTGGAGGAAGGGCGCATGCAGTGCGCCCTCGCGCCGAGGGACGTGGTGTAGAAGCCGATCGCCCGCATGCGGCGGGCGATCGGGCGAAATCAGGCCGCCTTTGGCGCCTGCAACCCTTCCAGCGCCTCGCGGGCGATGGGCTGAAGGCCCTCGCCGCCGTGCGCCACGTGCTCGGCGATCTTGGAGCGCATGCGCGGGTCCCAGAACTTCTTGATGTGGGTGCGCGTCGCCTCCACAGCCGCCTCGTGCTTCTGCGCGGCGAAGGCGGTGGCGATCTGGTTGGCCATATAGACCAGCTTCTCGGTGGAGTTATGCGACATGGTCCCGTTCCGATGAAGCGGGCGCGATGCGCCCGGGATGGGTGAAAATCTCGAAGCCGTCATCGCGCACGATGGCGGCAAGGGTGATGCCCGCCGCCTCCGCCGTCCGGATGGCGAGGGAGGTGGGGGCGGATACCGCGGCGATGACGCCCACGCCCAGCACCGCCGCCTTCTGCACCATCTCGATGGAGACGCGGCTGGTCAGCAGCAGCAGGCCGCGCGCGGTGTCGAAGCCGGCGTCGGCGGCCATGCCGACGAGCTTGTCCAGGGCATTGTGGCGGCCCACGTCCTCCGCCAGAGCGAGGATGCCCCGGCCGGGTTCGAAATAGGCTGCGGCGTGCACCGCGCGGGTTTCGCGGTTCAGCGCCTGAAGCGGGCCGAGCGTGGCCATGGCGCCCAGCACCACATCCGGCGCGAAGACGGACGTCGCGGTGACATGGGCGGCGGGCTTCACCGCCTCGGCAAGGCTCTCCACGCCGCACAGGCCGCAGCCGGTGGGGCCGGCGAGCGCGCGGCGCCGGGCGGAGAGATGCTTCATCTTCTCCTCGGCGATCCACATGCGCGCCTCGATGCCCTCATCGACGACGATCACATCGCGGGAGAGGATCTCCTCCTTCGCCGCGACGATGCCCTCGGTGAGGGCGAACCCCAGCGCGAAGGCGGCGATGTCGGTGGGGCTCGCCATCATCACCGCATGGGTGGTGCCGTTGAAGGTGAGGGCGACCGGCACTTCCTCCGGCACCGCCCGGGTGCCGGAAGAGACCTGCCCGTCCCGCAGCTGCACGCGCTCCACCCGCCGCGCCGGAGGGGGCGCGGGGAGGTCGGCAGGCAGGGGGCAGGCAGGCTCGTCGGTCATCTCGTCCATTCAGATGGGAACACCTGAGGGCACCCGGAAGGGGGGAGCAGGGGGCGAAGCCCCCGGCCCTCACTCCGCCGCGATGCGGCGGCTGGTGCGGCTGAGGTTCTCGTATTCCTCCTGCCACTGGGTCGGGCCGTTGGAGGGCGAGACCTGCACCGCCGTCACCTTGTATTCGGGGCAGTTGGTCGCCCAGTCCGAATAGTCGGTGGTCACCACGTTGGCCTGAGTCACCGGGTGATGGAAGGTGGTGTAGACCACGCCGGGCGCGACACGATCGGAGATCACGGCGCGCAGCGAGGTGGAGCCGGCGCGGCTGTCCAGCTTCACGAAGTCGCCGTCGCGGATGCCGCGGACCTCGGCGTCGTGGGCATGGATCTCCAGCACATCCTCGGCGTGCCAGACCACGTTCTCCGTGCGCCGGGTCTGGGCGCCCACGTTGTACTGGCTGAGGATGCGGCCGGTGGTGAGCAGCAGCGGGAAGCGCGGCCCGGTCTTCTCGTCGGTGGGCACGTACTCGGTGAGCATGAACTTGCCCTTGCCGCGCACGAAGCCGCCGATGTGCATGATGGGGGTGCCTTCCGGCGCCTTCTCGTTGCAGGGCCACTGCACCGAGCCCATCTCGTCGAGCAGCTTGTAGTTCACGCCGGCGAACGAGGGGGTCAGCGCCGCGATCTCGTCCATGATCTCGCCGGGATGGCTGTAGTTCATGGGGAAGCCGAGGGCGTTGGACAGCATCTGGGTGACTTCCCAGTCCGCATAGCCGTTCTTCGGCGCCATCACCTTGCGGATGCGCTGGATGCGGCGCTCGGCATTGGTGAAGGTGCCGTCCTTCTCGAGGAAGGAGCAGCCCGGCAGGAAGACGTGGGCGTAGTTGGCGGTCTCGTTCAGGAACAGGTCCTGCACCACCAGGCACTCCAGCGCGGCGAGGCCGGCGGAGACATGCTTGGTGTCGGGGTCGGACTGGAGGATGTCCTCGCCCTGCACGTACATGCCCTTGTAGGTGCCTTCCACGGCCGCATCGAACATGTTCGGGATGCGCAGGCCCGGCTCGTCGTCGAGCCCGACGCCCCACAGGGCCTCGAACGCGGCGCGGGTGGCGTCGTCCGAGATATGGCGGTAGCCCGGCAGCTCGTGCGGGAACGAGCCCATGTCGCACGAGCCCTGCACGTTGTTCTGGCCGCGCAGCGGGTTCACGCCCACGCCGTTGCGGCCGATATTGCCGGTGGCCATGGCGAGGTTGGCGATGGCGATGACGGTGGTCGAGCCCTGCGAGTGCTCGGTCACGCCCAGGCCGTAATAGATCGCGCCGTTGCCGCCGGTGGCATAGAGCCGGGCCGCGCCGCGCACCGCATCAGCGGGAACACCGGTGTACTTCTCCACCGCCTCGGGGGAGTGGCGCTCCTCGGCGACGAAGGCGGCCCATTCCTGGAACTCCTCCCAGTCGCAGCGTTCGCGCACGAACTGCTCGTTCACCAGCCCTTCGGTTACGATGACGTGGGCGAGCGCCGTCACGATCGCCACGTTGGTGCCGGGGCGCAGCGGCAGGTGGTAGGCCGCCTCGATGTGGGGCGAGCGCACCACGTCGGTGCGGCGCGGATCGACCACGATGAGCTTGGCGCCCTGGCGCAGCCGCTTCTTGAGGCGCGAGCCGAACACCGGGTGGCCGTCGGTCGGGTTGGCGCCGATGATGAGCACCACGTCGGACTCTTCGATGCTGTCGAAGTCCTGCGTGCCGGCCGAGGTGCCATAGGTCACGGACAGGCCGTAGCCGGTAGGCGAGTGGCAGACGCGGGCGCAGGTGTCCACGTTGTTGTTGCCGAAGCCGCCGCGGATCAGCTTCTGGACGAGGTAGGTCTCCTCGTTGGTGCAGCGCGAGGAGGTGATGCCACCCACCGAACGCTTGCCGTACTTCTCCTGGATGCGCTTGAACTCGGAGGCGGCGTATTGGATCGCCTCCTCATAGCTCACTTCCTTCCACGGCTCGTGGATGGAGGAGCGGATCATGGGCTTCAGGATGCGGTCCTGGTGGACGGCATAGCCATAGGCGAAGCGGCCCTTCACGCAGGAATGGCCGCGGTTCGCCTTGCCGTCCTTGTAGGGCACCATGCGCACCAGCTCGTCGCCGCGCATCTCCGCCTTGAAGGTGCAGCCGACGCCGCAATAGGCGCAGGTCGTCACCACCGAATGCTCGGGGGTGCCGATATTGTACATGGCCTTCTCGTTCAGCGTCGCGGTCGGGCAGGATTGCACGCAGGCGCCGCAGGAGACGCACTCCGAGGAGAGGAAGCTCTCGTCCATGCCGGGCGAGACGCGGCTGTCGAAGCCACGGCCGGAGATGGTCAGCGCGAACGTGCCCTGCACTTCCTCGCAGGCGCGGACGCAGCGATTGCAGACGATGCACTTCGACTTTTCATAGGTGAAGTAGGGGTTGGACTCGTCCTTCCCGAGCTTCGTGTGGTTCTCGCCCTGATAGCCGTAGCGCACGTCGCGCAGGCCCACGACGCCGGCCATGTCCTGCAGCTCGCAGTCGCCGTTGGCGGAGCAGGTCAGGCAGTCCAGCGGGTGGTCGGAGATGTACAGCTCCATCACCCCCTTGCGGATCTTCTTGAGCCGCTCGGTCTGGGTCTTCACCACGATGCCATCAGCCACCGGCGTGGTACAGGAGGCGGGCGTGCCGTTGCGGCCCTCGATCTCGACGAGGCACAGGCGGCAGGAGCCGAAGGCGTCGAGCATGTCGGTGGCGCAGAGCTTGGGGATCTGGTTCCCCACCTCCATCGCGGCGCGCATGATGGAGGTGCCTTCCGGCACCTGCACGGTCATGCCGTCGATGGTGAGCGTGACCAGCTTCTCCGACTTGGAAGCCGGCGTGCCGTAGTCGATTTCATGGACGAGCGACATGGGGGCGTTCCTTTACGGTCATTCGGCCGCGACCGGGAGCTTCGGCGTGGCGCCGAAGTCTTCCGGGAAATGGGTGAGGGCGCTGACGACGGGGTAGGGCGTGAAGCCGCCGAGCGCGCAGAGCGAGCCGAGCTTCATGGTGTGACAGAGGTCTTCCAGCAGCGCGAGGTTCTGCTCGCGCTTCTCGCCGGCGACGATCTTGTCGATGGTCTCGACGCCACGGGTGGAGCCGATGCGGCAGGGCGTGCACTTGCCGCAGCTCTCGTGGGCGCAGAACTCCATGGCGAACTTGGCCATGTGGGCCATGTCCACCGTGTCGTCGAACACCACGATGCCGCCATGGCCGATGAGCGCGTCCTTGGCCGCGAAGGCCTCGTAGTCGAACGGCGTGTCGAACTGGTGCACCGGCAGGTAGGCGCCCAGCGGCCCGCCCGCCTGAACCGCCTTCACCGGACGGCCGGAGGCGGTGCCGCCGCCGATCTCATTGACCAGCTCGCCCAGCGAGATGCCGAACGCTGTTTCGAACAGGCCGCCATGCTTGATGTTGCCGGCGAGCTGGATGGGCATGGTGCCGCGCGAGCGGCCCATGCCGAAGTCGCGATAGAACTTGCCGCCCTTGTCGAGGATGATCGGCACGGTGGCGAGCGAGACGAGGTTGTTGATGACCGTGGGCTTGCCGAACAGGCCCACATGCGCCGGCAGCGGCGGCTTGGCCCGGACGAGGCCGCGCTTGCCTTCCAGGCTCTCCAGCAGCGAGGTTTCCTCGCCGCACACATAGGCTCCGGCGCCCATGCGCATTTCCATGTCGAAGGAGACGCCGGAGCCGAGAATGTTGTCGCCGAGCAGCCCCGCCATGCGGGCCTTCTCGATGGCCTTCTCCATCACCACGAAGGCGAGGGGATATTCCGAGCGGCAATAGACGAAGCCCTTCGTCGCGCCCACGGCGAGGCCGGCGATGGTCATGCCCTCGATGAGGCAGTAGGGGTCCGCCTCCATGATGAGGCGGTCGGCGAAGGTGCCCGAGTCGCCCTCGTCGGCGTTGCAGACGATGTACTTCTGGTCGGCCGGGGCAGCGGCGACCGTGCGCCACTTGATGCCGGTCGGGAAGCCGGCGCCGCCGCGACCGCGCAGGCCGCTGTCCACCACCTCTTCCACCGTGGCGGCGGGGCCCAGGTCGATGGCCCGCTTCAGGCCGCGATAGCCGCCGTGCGCCTCGTACTCGGTGAGGGAGAGCGGATCGATGATGCCGATGCGGGCGAAGGTGAGGCGCGTCTGCTTCTTCAGCCAGGGCAGCTCATCCACCACGCCGATGCACTTGGGATGGTCGGCGCCGGTGAGGAAGCCGGCGTGCAGAAGCTCGTCCACGTCGGCGGGCGTGACCGGGCCGTAGCCGATGCGGCCGCGCTCGGTCTCGATCTCCACCAGCGGCTCCAGCCAGAACATGCCGCGCGAGCCGTTGCGGGTGATGTCGGCGGTGATGCCGCGGGCGAGAAGGCCGGCCTCAAGCCGCTTGGCGACGCGGTCTGCGCCGCAGGCGATGGCGGTGGCGTCGTTGGGAACGAAGATGCGGGGGGACTTCATCACACCTCTCCGAAGTGCTTGCCGGCGGCGACGCATTCGGCGATTTCGTCCACCGTCGCGCGGTCGAGGCGGCCGACCAGTTGCCCGTCCACCAGAGCGGAGGGGGCGCAGGCGCACAGGCCGAGGCAGTAGATGGGCTCAAGCGTCACGCGGCCGTCGGCCGAGGTCTCGCCCATGGAGACGCCCAGCTTCTCTTCCGCATAGGCGGTGAGGGCGGTGCTGCCCATGGACTGGCACGCCTCGGCGGCGCAGAGCTTCACCACGGTGCGGCCCGGGGGCTCGCGGCGGAAGTCGTGATAGAAGGTGAGGACGCCATAGACCTCGGCGCGGGAGAGATTGAGCGTCTCCGCGATCATCGGCACCACGGGATCGGGCACGAACCCGAACGTCTCCTGCATGGCGTGCAGGATCGGCATGGTGGCGCCGTCCAGATGCTTGTGCTCTGCGATCACCTGCGCTGCGCGCTCGGTGCTCCAATCCTCATAGACCGCCATGGACGTCTCACTTTCCCCAACTGACCGAGGCCGCGTTGCCGCTGCTTCGTGTTGCTTGGGGGAAAGTGTGTCACATGCAGCCTCTCGATCAAGGCAGCTGTGGGATGTTGCGATAGAACATCTCTATCAAGCCGCACCCGTTCGAGACGGCCCGGAACCGGGAATCAAGGCGCTGGCCTGCGTCATTCCGGTCAGTCTGGGATGGTTCTTGGTATATTGATCGTGTTTTTCTATGCGAACACGGTTTTGGGAGCGGCTTTGGCCGCTCCGTTTTATTGCATTGCAGCAATTGCAGGATCGGTCAGCGTGGCCTGTTCGAGCTTCGGCGCGATGCGCCGGGCTTCAGCGACGAGAGCTGCCGTGATGGGCGTGGTCGGCTCCCGATGGGGCACCACGAGGCCGATGGAGTGGGAAATGTCCGGCTCCAGAATCGGAATCGACCGCACCGTCGAAGTCAGCCCAAGCGAATCCGCGAGCATGGCCGGCATCACGCTGGACCACAGGCCGGTGCGAACATGGGTGAACAGCACGATCATCGAGTTGGATTCGAGCGTCGGCTTGTGGCTGGCGCCGGCGGCTGCGAGGAGATTGTCCACGATGCGCCGGTTCTGCATGTCCGGGGTGAGCAAGGCGAGCTGCAACTCGGCCACTTCCGCCCACGTCACGCTCTCCCGGTCGCCATACTTGGCGTCGGCGGCGGTGACGAGGCGGTAACGCTCGCGATAAAGCGGCACGGTGTTCACGCGGCCGAGGGGCTCGTTGTCGAGATAGGTGAGGCCGGCGTCGATCTCCAGATTTTCGAGGTGGTTCAGGATCTCGATGGAGGTGCGCGAGATCACCGTGAAGCGCACGTCCGGATGGCGGGCGCGGAACGGGGTCGTCAGCGCCGCCACCATGGGCAAGGCGGTGGGAATAGCGGCGATGCGCAGGGGGCCGGCGAGGCCGCGCTTCAGCGCGTCGATGTCCTGCCGCATGGCGCGGGAATCGGCCACGATCCGCCGCGCCCATTCCAGCGTCCGCTCGCCCTCAGGGGTGAAGCCCATGAAGCGGGAGCCGCGCTGCACCAGGAGCACCCCCAGCGTGTCCTCCAGCTGCTTGATGCCGGCGGAGAGGGTGGGCTGGGTGACGCCGCAGGCTTCGGCGGCCCGGCCGAAATGACGTTCACGGGCAAGAGCGATCAGGTATTCGAGCTTGTCTATCATGCCGCCATATCAGTGCGCCGGGCGGTGGCGCGCAAGGCGGCTTCGTTGCCGCACCGCAGCGCTGGCGAATGTCATCCACTGCCACGGCGCGAAATGGGAAACATCGCTGCCGGCGGCGGTGGTAGGCGGAAGGTGCATCCGCTGAGTCGCACAACCCCTCCTCTCGCGAACGTGACCTTAAGCACAGGAACCGTCCACCATGAATTAAGGTTATATTAGGGATGGCGATGGTGCGGCGGACCATCAGCCGAGTTCGGGGAGAGGGAGTCCCGAGATGCCCCGCGTAGCCAATGGGTCTGTTCTGATTTCCGTGGTCGTGATGCTGTTCGCCACCCTGCTGGTGGCGACGCCCACCCTTGCCTTCCTGACGCAGCCGCAGGAGCGCCCGTCCGAAACGCCCAGGCCGCCTGTTCGCAGCGTATCCGCCTTCGCCTGACATCCTATCGTCATCAAGCTTGGCTGTGGCTTGCACGGCCCGGCTTCCTGGCGATAGTGCTCGTCTTGAGCCCCATGCCCCGGGGCATGACGCGCGGCGAACCGCGCCAAATTCGATGCCAGCGCCTTCGGCCCGGATGTCTGCTGCCCTGACCGGCATCGAACGCCCGGCGGGAACGATTGGGTCGACGCATGCGTCTTAAGCCTGAGCGGGCTTTTCGCCAGCGCCAGCCTTGAGACAGCGCGTGGCCTACGACGCGCCGAGACGCTTGGGATGGGGTGGAAAATGGCAGAACGATCGGAGCAAGGTGCGCGGCAGGCCCCAAAGCTTGGCGAGGGCGAGCCGCCATCGGGACGTGGCAGGGATGATGGGCTGCTGGCCCTGATCGCGGCCCTCGCCCTGGGCCTCGCCCTTGCACTTGCGCCCCTTGGCGGCGAGGCCAAAGCGCAGTCGCGCGGAATGTTCCCGTCACACAGCGGGTCGCCCCTCACGGACTTCTTCTCGGCCTTGTTCGGCGGGCGCCCGTCCTACCGGTCCAGCGAACAGCCCCGCATCCTCGTCACCCCGCGACCGCTCGACGTGGCGCCGAGCTACAGCGGCGGCGGGCACGGCTTCTGCGTGCGCACCTGTGATGGCCGCTATTTCCCGCTTCCCGGCCGCGCTGGGGTGGAGAAGAGCGATATCGCCCAGTGCGCCGCCTTCTGTCCGGCGGCGAAGATGACGGTGGTCAGCACCTCGGATCCCGCGCGCGGCATCGACGGGGCTGTCACTCGCGAGGGCAAGCCCTATTCGGAACTGCCCAATGCCTATGTCTACCGCCAGCGGCTGGTGGAGGGCTGCACCTGCAACGGCAAGGTCGGCGGCCTCACCCATGTGGACGTCATGGAAGATCCTACGCTCAAGCGTGGCGATGTGGTGATGACCAGAGAGGGTAGCCGCGTCTTCACCGGCAAGACCAAGGGGCCGCCTTATCGCACGGCGGACTTCGTCGAGCCGTCCCGTTTCCCCGAGCTGCCGCGCTCCATGCGGGCGCGCCTCGACGAGCTCACGGTGGCCTCGCGATAGGGCGCTACCTGCGCTTCGATGCCTGCCGGGCGACGTTGAGGGCGACGGCAGCCTGTATCAGCGTCTTGAAGGCGCCGGCCTCCACGTCCTCCCCTTCATGAATGTCGATGGCCCGGCGGGTGCCGCCGCCGAGGCCGGCATTGAAGAGCCCGCTCGGGTCATCCAGCGCCGCGCCGTGGGTGAAGGTGAGCTTCACATAGGTCTTGTAGACCTCACCGGTGCAGAGGATGCCGGCATGTTCCCATGTGGGCACGCCGGACGGATTGGTGGGCTTCACCCACTTCACCACCTCGGTCACCTGCGGATCGGCCTCGTGGATCAGCGCGCGCACGCGGGCCAGTACGGCGCCGCGCCAGTCTGCCAGTCCCGCAATCTTCGCGTCGATGCGGGCCGCAGGGGAATCAGGGTCGCTCATGCAACCTCCTCGGCTGTCCGAGAGGCGGCGCGCGTCCGACCGGATGATTCAGACGGCCGCCCGGCTGCGCGCCGACTTGCGACTGCGACGGACGGTGCCATCGGACGGAACGGCACTGGCTTCGGTCGCCGGAGCGTCGCCGGTGGATGCCTCTTCTTCGGCGCTGCCGTCGGTTTGATCAAGCAGGGCGCGGATGCGCGCGGCAAGGTCTCCTCCTCCGCCGTCCGCCACGGCTTGGCGGATGGGGGAGCCATTGCCCTCCAGCCGAGCCGTGAGGGCGGCGAGGCGGGCCGCGAGGTCGGTCATGCTTTCGCGCAGGATCGCGTTGCCGGCGCCGTCGGCAGGAGCGATTTCGCTCGCCAGCGGGACAGGCGCCGCGCTGCCGTCGTCCCGGCGGCGCTGCACGGCCTCTTCCATGAGGGCATGGTCGGCCTTGAGCATGCGCAGGGCATCCTCAAGCCGCCGGTTCTCGGCTTCGGCCGCGACGAACTCGCTGGCGCGGCGCTGTTCGAAGGCGTGGACGACGGAGCGGTTGGCGTCGAGGTCGGCCTCCGCCGTGGCGAGGGTCTGGGCGAGCCGGTCGCGCTCGGCCTCCAGCGCGGCGATGGTTTGAGCCCGCACCTCGCTCTCGGCCGCCTTCAGGGCGAGGGCTTCCTGCGTTTCCGTGAGATCAGTCGAAAGCTCGGTGGCGGCCTGCGCGGCGATGGCGCGGGCCTCGAGGGTAGCCGCACGCTCGGCTTCCAGCGTGGCGGTGGTCTCTTCGAGCCGGCGGGTGGTGTCGGCAAGGCGGGCGCTCAGGCTCGCCACGTCCGCTTCGAGTCCAGTGATGCGGGCGCGGGCGGAGGACAGCGCCTCCTCGCGGGCCTTCAGGGCCTCGGCCTGGGCGCGGGCATCGCCGGTGAGGGTCCCGTGGGCGGCTTCCAGCGCGGCGAGGGCCGCGGTGCGGTCGGCCAGCGCCTCTTCGAGGCGGGCAACGGTGGAAGTGCGGTCGGCGAGCTGGTCCTGGGTTTCGCCCAGCAGCACGTCGCGCTCGGCGCTGGTGGCCTGCAGCAAGGCGTGCTGCGCCTGGAGGGTCTTCAGCTCCCCTTCCAGCTCGAAAGTGCGCTGGCGCTGGGTCTCGATGGTGGCGGCATTGGCGACGATGGTGTCGCGCATGGCGTCGGATTGCAGCTCCAGCCGCCGCTGGTTGAGGGCGAAGAAGGCGCGCTGCTGGTCCTTGTCGGCCTGCACCTCGAAGATGGAGATGGGCACGGCCGCCTCGACCCTTTTGGTGGTGAGCCGGACGGCCCGGTGCCAGACGGCGGGCAGCACGAGCAGAGCCACGAGCGTTGCGATCAGCACGCCCAGCATGAAGTACATGATCTGCTCGATCACGCGCGCACTCGCCCTTTGCCTAGAGGCCACATCGGCGAAGCCGCCCTGCGACCGAGCCTTCCGCCCGCCGTTGCGGACGGGCGCCAGCCTCATTCATGCCATGGCCCGCGCGCGCGTGCCAGCGCCGTCAGGCCCCCAATGCGATCAGAAGGGGTTCCAGGTGGGATTGGGGGTGAACTTGAGGTAGCCGAGATTGGCACCGAGGCGCACGCCCACGCCAGAGCGGATCGGAACGACCACGATCCCGTCGGCGCCCAAAGCGGTCATGCCGAATCCCGCGACGAGATAGGCCGAGCCGGAGATGCCGCCGAAGCGGCGGAAGATGTCGTCTACGCTCTTGAGATTGTAGACGAGGATCATGGTGCGGGCGCCGTCTCCGCCGAAGTCCCAGCCCACCGATGGACCCTGCCAGTAGACCTTCAGGTCGCCGGCGTTGCGGGTATAGAGCACGCCCTCGCCGTAGCGCAGGCCGCCGATGAAGGCGCCGGCGCCTTCCTGGCCGAGGATGTAGCCGTTGGGCTGGCCCCACTGGCCCACCGCCTTCTCGATGGACAGCGCCAGCCCGCGGGAGACGCTGCCGAAGAAGGAGTGACCCTTGCTCACCAGTTCGTTGGTTGAATAGTTCTGCGGCGTCTGGCCCTGTGCGGCGGCCGGGGCAAGCCCGGCGGCAACCGGCAGGCCCGAGACGAGGCCCACGGCGACCGCCAGCGCGCGGGCGGTCTTCAGGAGGCTCCGGGGGAAGCGGACAGAAGAGAAGCGCACGGAAGCAAAGCGCATGGGGTCTCTCGCGGTGGGCTTCGGCCGGAGGGCTTCAGCGGGCGGGCGGTGAAATTCGCAAGCAGCGGGACGAATCGGGTCGATTATGGCGACCAGTGTGACCGCGCAAAGGCGTGCCGTCGCTTGTCCCGAGCCGTTGCATCACAATCACCATGGTGATCGCGTATTATCGCAGCGTTAATCGGCGGTGCTCGCGCGGGCCGGGCCGCCGGCGCCCCAGGCAATAAAACCGTGCACCTTGTAGCCGGTTTCGGCGTGGCCGTAGGTCAGCGGGCTGCCGTCCGGGCGGGTGACGCTGCCGCCCGCTGCGGCGACGAGGGCATGGCCGGCGGCGCTGTCCCACTCCATCACTGTCCCGAGGCGGGGATAAAGGTCCACCTTGCCCTCGGCGAGCAGGCCGAACTTGAGGGCCGAACCGGCCGGGATGCGTTCTGCCACGTCATAGCGGCCGATCAGCGCGTCCGTGGCGGGGTCGCCGTGGGAGCGGCTGGCCGCGACGACGATCGGCCCTTCGGGGACGGCGCGGCAGGCGATGGGCGTCCAGTCCTGCGCATCCACCGCCGCGCCGGGCGCGCGGATGGCGCGGAAGGCGGCGCCGGGCCGGCCGGCGAACAGCAGCGCCCGCGCCGGGGCATAGACGATGCCGAGCACCGGCGTGCCGTCCTCCACCAGAGCGATGTTCACCGTGTATTCGCCATTGCCGGAGATGAACTCCTTGGTGCCGTCGAGGGGGTCGACCAGCACGAAACGGTTGCCGCAGTTCACCTGCGCCCCCAGCGCCATGGCCTCCTCCGCTACCACCGGAACGCCGGGCAGGATGCGGGCCAGCGCGGCGCAGATGATCGCTTCCGCCGCATGGTCGGCCGCCGTCACCGGGCTGAGGTCCGCCTTGTGGCTGGGATCGATGCCCTCCGCCTCGATGCGCCGGATGGCAACGCCAGCCTCAAGCGCCGCCTCGGCCAGCCCCGCGAGGATGGCAGCATCGGTGGGCGCGGGGGAGCGGGGAGGGCGCTGGGTCATGATGGGTCTCGATGGGCTCGTTCCGGCCGTCTCTAGACGGGTGGGGACCCCGTGTCGATGCGGCGGGAGGCTCGCGCGGCTTGTGGCCCTTCCCGGCGGCGGTGTATCAGGGCCGGCCGTCCCTTGAGACGGATTCGTCATTCGAGACGCATGCGGTGCCCGGCGCCGTCTCCGTCGCCGCCCGGGAAACGTCATGTCCGCCGACGCCCCCCGCATTCCGCTCGCCGTTTCCGCGCTCGATCTCGGCGCGCTCCTGTGCTCGCGGGTCTGCCACGACGTCATCAGCCCGGTGGGCGCCATCGTGAATGGCCTCGAGGTGCTGGAGGACGAGAACGCCGCCGACATGCGCGACGTCGCCCTCGACCTCATCGCCAAGAGCGCTCGGCAGGCCTCGGCCCGCCTCCAGTTCACCCGTCTCGCCTTCGGCGCGGCGGGCTCGGCCGGCGCCCGCCTCGACACGGGCGATGCGGAGCAGGTGGTGCGCGGCGTGATTGAGGATCAGCGCACGTCGCTGGAATGGACGCTGCCGCGCGTGCTGCTGCCCAAGAACCGGGTGAAGCTGCTGCTCAACCTCGTCCTGCTGGCCGGCACCACCGTGCCGCGCGGCGGCGTCATCCGCGTCACCGGGGCGGGGGAGGGGGACGACGTGACGTTTGCCCTCGTCTCCACCGGCCAGAGCGCCCGCATCCCGCAGGGCATCGAGGCGCTGGCCAAGGGCACCCTTCCCGAGGGTGGGCTCGACGCCCATTCCGTCCAGCCTTTCTATGCCGGGCTTCTCGCCCGCGACTGCAGCCTTTCGATCGGCTTCACCCAGGACGGCGATACGGTTACCCTGACCGCCGCCTGATCGTACCCAAGGACGTGGCTCCATGAGCCTGACCGCCCGACTTCTCCTGCTTGTCGCGCTGCTCTGCGGCGCGCTGGGGCTGGCGGGTGCGACCAGCGGTGCGGTGTTCGCCAATGTCGGCTGTCATCACGAAGCTGCGCAGGGCACGCCGGCCAAGGCGGGCCCTGACGAGGTGACCGCCGCCGTGGCGGCGAGCCTAGCGGCCTCCGTTTCGTCCGAGCAGCACGCCTCATCGCATCGACCCGCGCGGCCGGTCGCGACGACGCACCTTGGCCATGCGGGTGGTGCCTCCGTGCCATCCGGCGCGTCTTGCTGCTTCGGCACTGGCTGCCTGATGGCCTGTCATTGGGTCGCGCTGGAGCTTGTCCCGGCCGTCGCGCCGCTCGGCGTCGGCGTGCGTCTTGGCTTCGCCACCGCGGGCGATTGGCCCGCTGGAGGGCCGGAAGTCCAGCTGCCGCCGCCTAGAAACCGGGCCTGAAGGCCACGGCGCCGGCCGATGGCGCCGGAACGGACATTTATTCGAACAGGAGAGACCCCATGCGGTCCCGCACTTTCGCGGCGCGCTTTCGCGCGGCCGTGCCCTTCACCTTCGCTGCTGTCGTTGTCGCCAGCTTTCTGTCCGTCAGCCCGGCGGCGGCCCAGTCGGCCATGCCCGGCGGTCCGATGATGCACGACATGCAGAACATGCCCCATGCCATGGGCGGTCCGGCCTCGGCTGCGGCCGACACTCCCTCCACGGCCGCGTTCAAGGCCGCCGGGGCGCGGATGCACAAGGACATGGACATCGCCTATTCCGGCGACACGGACGTGGACTTCGTGCGCGGCATGATCCCCCACCACGAGGGGGCGGTCGCCATGGCCAAGGTTGAACTCGCCTTCGGCAAGGATCCCGAGATCCGCAAGCTCGCGGAGGGGATCATCAAGGCCCAGGAGGAGGAGATCGCCTTCATGAAGGCCTGGCTTGCCCGCGCGCCGGCCAAGAAGTAGCCCAAGCCCCGAAAGGCAAGAGGGCCCGAGACGTTACGAGGCCCCAAACGCAAGAGGCCCCGCTGGAGCGGGGCCTCATGACGAGAAGGAAAGGGAAAGGGCAGTCAGGTTAGACGGCGATGCGCTCGGCACCGTGCATGGGCTCCCGCAGCACATAGCCGCGGCCCCAGACCGTCTCGATGTAGTTCTTGCCGGCGGACGCGTTCGCCAGCTTCTTGCGCAGCTTGCAGATGAACACGTCGATGATCTTCAGTTCGGGCTCGTCCATGCCGCCGTAGAGATGGTTCAGGAACATCTCCTTGGTGAGGGTGGTGCCCTTGCGGAGCGAGAGCAGCTCCAGCATCTGATATTCCTTGCCGGTGAGGTGGACGCGGTTGCCCTCCACCTCGACGGTCTTGGTATCCAGGTTGACGATGAGGTCGCCGGTCTGGATCACCGACTGGGCATGGCCCTTGGAGCGGCGCACGATCGCGTGGATGCGGGCGACCATCTCGTCCTTGTGGAAGGGCTTGGTGAGGTAATCGTCGGCACCGAAGCCGAAGCCCTTCACCTTGTCTTCCGTATTGGCGAGACCCGAGAGGATGAGGATCGGCGTCTTCACCTTCGCCACGCGAAGAGAGCGCAAGACCTCGAACCCGGACATGTCGGGCAAATTCAGGTCCAGCAGAATGATGTCGTACTCGTAGACCTTACCGAGGTCCACGCCTTCCTCACCGAGGTTGGTCGTATAGACGTTAAAGCTCTCGGTCTTCAGCATCAGTTCGATGCCTCGGGCCGTAGCACTGTCGTCCTCGATGAGCAAGACGCGCATGGCTATCCCTTTCCTCGCAACTAGCCGAAAGGCGGCGGCGCCGACTTTCGTTGCTCGGCCATCGGGGTGATTCGCGTTACGTGTGTAGAATCGTTAACAGAACTCGATTCCTGCCCACAAGAGTCTGCGCAAAAATCTTTGTGCATGAGAGTCAAGACTGACTCCGTTTCAGGCACTTAAGGTTTTTCCACAGGCCCCACGCAAACCGTCCGACCACCCCTCGCCCGAGCCCCTTGATCCGGCGTCCGGCTGAGCGCGCGGCGGCGCATCACCCGAACCGTAGCGTCATCATTAACGAAGGCGGTAAACGATTGGTTGCCGACGGGGCGGTTCGTACGATTTTCCCGCGACGGCGACGCCGAAGGTAAGGAAAGGGCAACCAGCACAGGACATTCTCATCGCCCGGAGGCCCCGGCGCACATGGCAGGCAATATGGGCAGGCAGCATGCGCGATGACCGAAGGGCAGCGTCATAAGTACCGGAGTAGACGCCGATGAAGTCGCGTGACCCCCTGATCCGTGCCAAGCGGTTCCAGATCGACGATGCGCGCCGGCGCCTCGCGCAAATCGATACGATGATCGCCGAGTTCGAGCGCATGGCCCAGGAGCTCGACCGCGACATCGCCGCCGAGGAGTCGCGCTCCGGCATCACCGACCCGCGCCACTTCGCTTATCCGCCGCTGGCGCTCGCCGCGCGCAACCGCCGGGACAATCTGCGGCGCTCCGCTGATGACCTCAAGGTGCAGCAGGACGAGGCCAAGGCCACGCTCGCCGAGGCGGAGGCCGATCTGGCGCTGGTGGAGGCGGCCGGCGAGATGGACCGTTCCGCGCGTGTGGAAAACGCAACCCGCCGCCCGCCGCTGCGGCCCAACGCGCCAGTCCGCTTCTGAGTGCGGTATGGCTTAAGTTTCAAGGGGGTACGCGGGTAGCCGTCGCTGCAGTGCGGGAGACGATTTTTCTCGTCTGCGGGCGGTTCCTGCAACCTTGAGGCTTCCATTCGGGTCTACCGCTCCGGTAGCTTCTGCTCGGCCAAACCCCGAGCACGAGTGTTCCGTGACTCCCCACCGCAAGGTCCATGCCCTCGTCGATGCGGTTGCCGCCGGCGATCTGCGCGCGTTCGAGGAGCTTTACCGGCTGACCAGCCCGAAGCTCTACGGCATCGTGCTGCGTCTGCTGCGCCGGCCGGAGCTCGCCTCGGAAGCCATGCGGCAGGCCTACCGACGGGTGCGCTCGGAGGCGCATACCCTTCGGCAGAACGAAGACCCGGTGTGCTGGATGGTCTCCATCGCCCGCGGCTGCGCCCTCGACATGGCCTGGAAGCGCCCGGTGGGCGACGCCTTCGAGCCGTTCGACGCCGCCCAGCGCGGTAACGATCCCATCGCTTCGCCCCACCGCAGCCCGGCTTTGACGCGGCTCCTCACCTGCCTCGGGCGGCTGCCGGAGGAGCGGCGGCGGATGCTGCTGCTCGCCTTCTATGACGGCTGGAGCTATGAGGCGCTCTCGGTCTATTTCGATGCGCCCGCGCCGGCCATCCGCGCCTGGATGGCCCGCAGCATTCACCAACTGGGCGAGTTCCTGGGGCGGCGGTCATGAGTTTCACCCCATGAGCCCCGCCTCGCCCGATCGCCTGCCCGAGCGTGTGGCGCCGCCCGATGCGGACCGCATCCTTGCCGCCGAATATGTGCTGGGCACCCTCGACAATGAGGACCGCCGTCGCGTGCGCGCCCGCTGCGCCGCCGAGCCGCAGTTCGCCGCCCTCGTCCGCCTGTGGGAGCGCCGGCTTGCGCCGCTGCACGAACTGGCGGTGCCGGTCATCCCCTCGCCCGATATCTGGCGCGCCATTGCCTCGGATCTGAGGAGCGCCCCGCCGGCGCTGCGCGGGGCGACCATGCCGCGTGGCATGTCGCCTTCGCCCGATCCGCCCCGCCGGCCGGCCATGCCGGAAGGACGGCCGCTGCGCTCCGGGACGGGGGCGGGGGAGGGCGCGGTCTCGCGGGTCCGCCGGCTGTTCGGCCTCGGTCGGGGCGCCGAGCCGGGGCGTGTCGAGCCTTTGCGGGGTGCCGAGCGGCCGTCCCGCCGCCGGTCCTTCCCGCCGCTCGAGGCCGGCCCGATGGGGCCGGCCCAATCGATGGATCCAGGCCGGGCGCCGGTCGGGGCGATCCGGGACGCGCGGTCCCCGGGGCTGCTGTCTCCCGTAACGTCCGAAATGTCGCATCCGGCCTTGCCCCGGCCGGAGAGCGCGTCCATTGCCCCGCGGTTGCCGGAGCCGGCAGCGCCGCTGCAACTGGTGCCGCCTCCGCCGCGCCCCCGCCCGGCGCCCGAGCCGCTGACGCCCCCGCCGGCCTTCATGTTCCTGGAGCCTGATCCGCCGCCGGAGCCCGTCGCCGGGGCGCCTGCGCCGGCCGGGGATGGCGCGCCCGTCGAAACGGCGCCGGTCGCGGAGAGCCTTCCGCTGACCGCACCGGTGACTGAGCCGGCCGAGGCAACTCCGCTGCCGGAAACGGCCGCGGCCGTTCCGGAGCCGCCCGTGGTGGAGGAGGCGACGGCTTCGGCGGTTTCGGGTGAAGTGCCGGATATGGCCGAGCCCGCGCCGGTCGCTCCCGTTTCCCCGCCGCCGCCGGTTGAAACGGAGCCGGCCGTGCTGGAGGCCGCTCCGCCGTCTGTTTCCGAAGCGGTGCCTGAGCCTGTCGCGGTGCCCACGTTGCCTGAGCCTATCCCTGCGCCCACGGTGCCGGATGTGATCGAGGCCCCGGAGCAGAAACTGGAAGAGGGGGCAGAGGCGGTCGCTCCGGCTGCCGTATCCGCAGATGCCCCCGAGGCGTCTTCCCCTGAAACCGCGCCCCAGGAGACGCCGGCGAGCGAGCCCCCGTCCGCCGATCCTGCTGCCGGCGAGAAGGCCGAGGAGGCGCCGTTGCCCGGATGGGCGGCTGAGGTCGCTTCTGGTGAGGTGTCGGCGCTGCCGGACGAGCCGAATCCACCCACGCGCGTCGTCGTGCGTCATGGTCCCTGGCGCGGGATTTCCCTTCTCCTCGCGCTGCTCTGCCTGGGGCTGGGTGGAGTGGCGGCCTATCGCGAATGGGTCTGGCCGGGTGAGGGCTATTGGGTCGCGGTGATGCAGGCGGAGCCGCTGCCGGCGGTATCGGTGCGGATCGATCCGGATAGCGGCGCCGTCCATGTGCGCTCGTTTGCCCCGGCACCGCCGGAGGGCGAGACCTATCGCCTATGGCTGGTCTCTCCCTCCGCCAGCGCGCGCCTGATCGGCGCCTTCTCGTCAGGCTTGTCCGAACGCCTGCCCGAGCTCGCGCGGCTCGGCCGGAAGGGGCTTGCGGGCACGGAGCTGGTGGTGACGCGTGAGCCGGCCGACCGGCCGGACACGTTGAAGGGGCCTGAGTCCACCGTGGTCTATCGCGGGCGGCTGGTGCCGGAATGAGCGCCCTCTAGCGCGACGGCTCGGCGGCGATTACGCCGTGTCCCGGCAGCTCACGTGGGGCGCTGACGGCCTCGCCGGCGGGGGGCTGGGCGATGACAGTGCGGTTGCGGCCCAGAGCCTTGCCGGAATAGAGCGCGCCGTCGGCGGCGATGATGAGGTCGGCAATCGTGTCCGGCCCGCCGCTGCCCGGAATGTAGGTCGCTGCGCCGACGGTGAGCGTGACGCCGATGTCGTGGCCACCGATATCGCGGAGCTGCTCTTCCACCAGCAGCCGCAGCCGCTCGGCGGTGGCGAAGGCGCCCTTCGCTTCCGCCCCCGGCAACAGGATGCAGAATTCCTCGCCCCCATAGCGTCCCGCCACATCGTTGGCGCGGATGCTTTGGGGCACCAGGGCGGCAAAGTGCTTGAGCGCCAGATCGCCCACGTCGTGGCCGAAGCGGTCGTTGACCGATTTGAAATGGTCGAGGTCGGCGAGGAGCAGCGAAAAAGGCTGGCGCCGGGCGCGGGCGAAGCGCAGCAGCTCCTCCCCCCGCTGGAGGGCGGCGCGGCGATTGAGCAGGCCGGTGAGGTCGTCGAGGGAGGCGACCTTCTCCAGCACCATGTACAGGCTGCCGAAGGTCCAGCAGATGGCGAGGCCGAGGCCGGCGATGACGACCAGCACCTCCGCCGGGCCGCCATTGCCCGGCAAAGGGAGCAGCCCGAACTGCACGCCGACGCCCCGGATCGTGTAGCCGGCGGCCACCATGATCAGGACGATGGCGGAGGCGACGCGCGAAATGATCGGGCCGCAGCCGGGCGTCTGCAGCAGGGCGCGTCCGGCTGTCGCACTCCAGCAGCCGACGAGAATGGAGCTGATGGTCACGCGGTCGGCCATGTTGTTGCCGCTCCACAGCGACAGGCCGAGAAGACCCGTGCCGAGCAGCGCCACCGTCGCGACGGCGGCGAGCCCCGGCGGGCGTTCATCGAAGACGCGGATGCCGCTGTAGATGAGCCCCATGCCGATGAGGATGCAGCCATTGCCGACCAGCACGCTCGCCGGAAGCCCGATGTCCACGCGCGCGGCAAGGAAAACGCACCCGGCGGTGAGGAACAGGTTGGCGAGCGACCACACGAACAGGCAGGACTGCCGCAACCGCCATCCCGCCAGAAGTTGCAGGCCAGCCAGCAGCAGGCCCACCACGGCCGAGACCGACAGCACAGTCTGGACCTGGAAATCCATGTCTGGGGCCGCTCCGGGGGCGTTGAACCACACGCGGGGAGAAAAATGGGTTGTATGCGCCAATAGCGTGTAGATGACGTGCGCACAAGTCGTTCGTCCTACTATTGTACGGCGTAATTTTGTTTCCGAACTTGGACGGTGTCCTGCGTGCAACTGAGACGGCGCAACACTGCCCCCCTGGAGGGGGGGCGTTGCGTCCCATGGCCGTACTATCGGGCCCATGGGCCTTCGCTATGATGCGCGCGCGGATGGCCGGCGGCGCTGGTTCGTTCGCGAAAAGAGCCAGCGAGGACAATATGGCCGATCCGACCCTTCCCCGCCCCGTCGACCGTGCGCTGGATCCGGGCTTCCGCCACGGCCAGTCCACCGAGCCGAATTATTCGGGCGTCGCGTCCTTCTTGCGCCGGCGCTATGCCCGCGATGGCGGGGGCGCCGAGGTGGTGGTGTGGGGGGTGCCGCTCGATGTCGCGGTGTCGAACCGGCCCGGCACGCGCTTCGGGCCGCGCGCTATCCGCGCCGCGTCCTCCATCCTTGACGGTGATCCCTTCTATCCGTTCGGCTTCGACCCGTTCGAGACGCTGGACGTCGCGGATGGTGGGGACTGTGTGTTCGATTACGGCCTGCCCGCCGGCATTCCCGGTGCCATCGCGGCGCAGGCTGCCGCCCATTACGCCCGGGGCAGCCACCTCGTGACCCTCGGCGGCGACCATTTCCTGACCTACCCCATCCTGCGGGCGCTGACGGCGCGCCTCGGGCAGCCGGTGGCGTTGGTGCAGTTCGACGCCCATCAGGACACGTGGGACGACAACGGGGACCGGGTGGACCACGGCACCATGATCACCCGCGCCGTGAAGGACGGCCTGATCAGGGTGGACCGCTCCATCCAGGTGGGCATTCGCACCCATGCGCCTCGCAGCTATGGCATCGAGATCGTGCACGGGAATGTCGCGGGCGAGATGGGGCCTGCGGCCCTCGCGCGGCAGATCTGCGAGCGGGTGGGGGATGCGCCGGTCTATCTCAGCTTCGACATCGACGCCCTCGATCCCGCGTTCGCGCCGGGCACCGGAACGCCGGTCTGCGGCGGGCTCTCCACGCGGGAGGTGATCGCCTGCCTCAGGCGTCTGGGCGCCCTCGACCTCAAGGGATTCGATGTGGTGGAGGTGTCGCCGCCCTACGACCATGCGGAGATAACGGCACTGGCCGGCGCGACGCTCGCCTCGCTCTATCTGTGCCTCCTGGCGGAGCGCAAGGAGGGCGGACGCTCGCCCGGGCTCTAAACCGAAAGGCGCACGGAGGATGGCTATACCTTTTGGCGGACGGGCAGGATAAGGGAAGGCAAGCTCACCGAACGCCATTGCCAGCTTCAGGAAGGGGAGAGATGGGAAAGCGGTCCGCCGTCTCGGCCTATGTCCTGCCCGCTTCGGGCATCCTGCTGGCGCTGACCTTCTTCCTGTGGCCGAGCCTTTCGCCTGCGGCATCGGGCTTCCTGCCCGGAGTGCTGGCCTTCGGCTCGATCGCGCTGCTGTGCGGATCGGCCTTCTCCGCCGTCGGCCATGCGGACGTGGTGGAGGCGCGGCTCGGCCAGCCCTGGGGCACCCTGGTGCTCACGCTCTCGGTGACCGTCATCGAGGTCTCGGTGATGGCCTCCCTGATGCTCAACGGGGAGAACAACCCAACGCTCGCCCGCGAATCGGTGCTCTCCGTGCTGATGATCGTGAATGCGGGCATCGTCGGGCTGTGCCTTCTGCTCGGCAGCATCCGCCATCGCGAGCAGACCATTCAGCAGCAGGGCATCTCGGGTTATCTCTCGGCGACGATCGCCCTCGGCGTGATGCTGCTGATCCTGCCCAGCGAGACGCGAGCCGGAGCCTCGGGCATCTTCTCGCCATTCCAGCTCGTCTACATGTCGGCGATCGCGCTCGCGCTCTATGCCGCCTTTCTCTACATGCAGACGGTCCGCTACCGCGAACATTTCAACGCGCAGCCGGAGGGGCATGCGGAAGCCCCCCCGGAGCTGGGGGCGTTCATTCTCGCCATCGTCATGCTGCTGGCGAGCCTTGGAGCGGTGGTCGCGCTTTCGGGCTGGGTGGCGATGTCGTTCGAGGACTTCATCTCCCAGTTCGCCCTGCGCGACCCGGATGCTGTGATCGGCGCGCTCGTCGCGACCCTCATCCTCCTGCCGGAAGGCATGAGCGCAGTGCGCGCCGCCGCGCGCAATCACCTGCAGCACTCTCTCAACATCGCCCTCGGCTCGGCGCTCGCCACGGTGTCGCTGACCATCCCGGCCATGGCGTTCATCAGCGTCATGATCGGACGGCCCATGGTGCTCGGCCTCGACAACGAGGACCGCACCATGCTGCTGCTCACCTTCGTCCTCGCGGTGCTCTCCTTCGGCACCGGAAAGACCAATGCGCTCAATGGGGTGATCCACCTCATCGTGTTCTGCGTCTATGTGATGCTGCTGTTCGCGCCCTAAAGCGCCGGTGGGTCGTTGTGCGGCGGTGGACATCGGGCGGGTCGAGTGGCATGTTCCGCGCGACTTGAACGAGGCGCGGGCCGTGAAGAATTTTCTGCTCTACATCTTCACCTGGTGGAACAAGCAGACCGTCGGCACCATGTGGTGGACGAAGCGCTTCGGCGAGTTCGTGGGCGAGGACGAGTTCGGCAATCGCTACTATCGCACCAAGGGCGGCAAGATTGACCCGACGCTGGGTTTCGAGCGCCGCTGGGTCATCTATCCCGGCTATGCCGAGGCCTCGACGATTCCTCCGGGCTGGTGGGGCTGGATTCATCACCGCGTGGACACGCCGCCGGTGGATGAGACCTACACCGCCCGTTCCTGGCAGAAGCCGCACCGCCGCAACATGACCGGCACGCCTGGCGCCTACCGCCCCAAGGGCTCGGTGCTGGCCGGTGGCCTGCGTCCCCGCGTCACCGGCGACTACAAGGCCTGGACGCCCGGCGAATAGGCCGCGGCCTCGGCGCTTCGGCGTCGCGCGGTACTTCTGCACGGTCTCCTTCTGCGGCGGCTCCTTCCGGCACCGCCTTGCCGCCGCCTGATTCAGGCGGTCTGAAGGGGAGAAGGGCCGGCCCGCTTCCGGCGTCGCCGCCTTCATTCCACGGGTTCACAGACTGATGCGCTTCCTCTGCTCCGTTTCGCTGCTGGCCGCCGGCCTGATCGCCGCCGCGATGCCTCAGGCGCTGGCGCAGAGCCGAGGCACCATCGAGCAGACACCGCTGCCGCCGCCCGGAACGATTCCCAACCAGCGTCCGCTGCCCGCGGTGCCCAACAGCGTTCCGGTGATCGCCGCCCCGCCTGCGGCTCCCGCGCAGCGCCCGGCGGCCCCGGCTGCGATTCAGCGTGGCCCCGCGCCCCCGCCTCCGGCCGCCGCGCAACAGCCTCCGGGCGGCCTCCAGCCCGCCCCTCCCGGGGATGAGGGCGACGTAGTGGTGGTGCAGCCGCCGACGCAGAAGATCGCCAACGACTATGCGGTCTATGCCGGCCTCGACAAGATCACGGGACGCATCACCTCGTTCGATATCGCCATCGGCGAGACCGCCCAGTTCGGCGCGCTGCAGGTGACGCCCCGCGTCTGCTACACGCGCCCCGCGACCGAGACGCAGAACACCACCTCATTCACCGAAGTGAACGAGGTGACCCTGCAGGGGCAGGCCAAGCGCATCTTCACCGGCTGGATGTTCGCGGCGAGTCCGGGCCTGCACGCGGTGGAGCACCCGATCTATGACGTCTGGCTGATCGGCTGCAAGGCGGCCTCGCCGGTCACGGCCCGGGGCCAGCAGTAGAAGTCGCCCTCCACCTCGAGGGCGTTTTCCAGCAGCTTGTGATAGTGCCGTCGTGACACCTCCAGCGCCCCGAAGGTCTTGAGGTGGCTGGTGACGAACTGCGTATCGAGCAGCCGGAAGCCGCCGGCAATCAGCCGCCCCACCAGATGCACCAGCGCCACCTTGGAGGCGTCTCGCTCGCGGTGGAACATGCTCTCGCCGAAGAACGCGCCACCCAACCGCACACCATAGAGCCCACCCACAAGTTTCCCGTCGCGCCAGGCTTCCACGGTGTGGCAGCGCCCGCGGGCGAACAGTTCGCCATAGAGGCGGCGGATGGGATCGTTGATCCAGGTCTTGTCGCGGCCTTCCTGCGGCTCGGCGCAGCCGTCGATCACCGCCTCGAAATCGCTGTCCACGCGGACCTCGAACTTGTCCGCGCGGACCGTGCGGGCGAGGCGGGAGGAGACGTGGAAGGCGTCCAGGGGGATGATGCCGCGCCGCTCGGGCTCGATCCAGTAGAGGCCGGGATCGTCGGCGCTCTCGGCCATCGGGAAGATGCCGCAGGCGTAAGCCTTCAGCAGCACATCGGGCGTGATCTCGACGATCTGGTCGTTCGGCCGGCTCATGACGGGCCATCCTACCAGCAAATCAAGCGCCCGTGTGGCGCGGCGGCGTGACGGCACAGTCTCGGGCCACCGCGACCCATTGACACGCGCCGCGCTCGCAACGGGGCGCCGATGTCAGCCCCGCTTGAGGAAATCGCCGATGCGCCGGACCGCTTCCACCATGTCCGGGCCCGACCCGGCGTAGGAGAAGCGCAGGAACTGGCGGCCGTGGAAGGGGTCGAAATCCACCCCCGGGGTGGCAGCCACATGGGCGGCATCGAGCAGGCTGCGGGCGAAGGCGGCCGAATCGTCAGTGAAGTCGGAGACATCGGCATAGAGGTAGAAGGCGCCGTCCGCCGGCAGGAAACGGCCGAGACCGGCCGCGGGCAGCCCTTCGGTGAGGATCCGGCGGTTCTCCACGTAGGTCGCCTTCACCTGATCCATCTCGGCGCGGCCTTCGAAGGCAGCGTCGGCGGCGATCTGCGACAGGGTGGGCACCGAAATCGAGAAATTCTGCTGGAGCCGCTCCATGGTGCGCGAGACGCCGGGCGGCACCACCATCCAGCCGACGCGCCAGCCGGTCATGCAGAAGTATTTGGAGAAGGAATTGATGACCGTGACGTCCTCGCCGATCTCCACCGCACTCACGGCCGGGAAGGCGTAATCGAGGCCGTGATAGATCTCGTCGGACACGAAGGCGAGGCCGAGATCCCGGGCGCAGGCATGAAGCGCCGTCAGGGCGGCCCGGTCCATCATGGTGCCGGTGGGATTGGCGGGGCTCGCCACCAGAACACCCTTGAGCGGCGCGGCGCGGTGCGCCTCCATGAGCCGCTCGGGGGTCAAAGCGTGGCGGTCTTCCGCGCGGGTCTCGATCAGCACCGGCTCGCAGCCGAGGGCGGAGAGGACGTGGCGGTAGGGCGGATAGCCCGGCGCGGCAATGGCTACGCGATCGCCCGGCTCGAACAGCGCAAGGAAAGCGAGGACGAAGCCCCCCGACGACCCGTTGGTGACGACGATCCGCTCGGGATCGACGCAGACGCCGTGCTGCTCTTGGTAGTGGCGGGCGATGCGCGCCCGAAGGGCGGGAATGCCGAGGGCGGCGGTATAGCCCACCTGTCCGGCCGCAAGCGCCGCCGTCGCCGCCTGCCGGGCCACCAGCGGCGCAGGGGCTGCCGGCTGGCCCACCTCCAGATGGATCACATGCCCGCCCTGCGCCTCGATCCGGGCGGCGTGCTCCATCACGTCCATGACGATGAAGGGCTCGACCGCGCTGCGCCGGGAGAGGAGGGGAAGAACCTGCCGCATTGCCGAAATTCCGTTGCGTTCCTGCGGGTGCAAGCCGCGCCGATGCTCGCGCTGCCGTGCTGCCGCCTTATTCTGCCTGTCCCTGAGGCGGGTTCGCCCCAACGTGAAGGCCAGCGGATTGACCTCGGCATCTGCCGAAGCCAGTGTCCGGCAGTCTCGTAACCTGTGCCTCGGAGCGAGCCAAGGCGGATATCGGCTTAGTCCCTGCGTGAATGGCGGCTTGCGTGGTGGTTGACGGAATGGAACGAGCCCAAGCGGATCAGCGGATCGGATGGGGGGATCGTGCCGGTGGCGCGCTTCGCGCAGCCGGGCGCGTGCTCTGCCTTGCTGCGGCGACGTCCCTGCCGCTCCAGACGGCATGGATCGGTGCCGCGCAGGCTCAGGAAACGGTGCCCCAGAAGGGGCCGCAGACCATTCAGGACACCGAGATCGAGGCCCTGCTCAAGGATTACACCCGCCCGATCCTGAAGGCGGCGGGGCTTGCCCAGCAGAATGTCGAGGTGGTGCTCATCTCAAGCCGCGCCTTCAATGCCTTCGTGGCGGATGGCCGGCGCATTTTCGTGAATACCGGCGCTCTCGTCGATTCGGTGACGCCCAACCAGATCATCGGCGTGCTCGCCCACGAGACCGGCCATATCGCCGGCGGCCATCTCGCCCGCATGCGAGAGCAGATCGCCGGTGCGCAGACCATGGCGATCGTCGCCATGCTTCTGGCGGCAGGCGGTGTCGCAGCCGGCGCGGCGAGCGGCATGAATGGCCGCGACGTGGGCAATGTCGGCGCAGCCGCAGTCTCGGCGCCGCAGGAAATGATCCGGCGCTCGCTGCTGTCCTACCAGCGCGGCGAGGAATCGGCCGCCGACCGATCGGCGGTGAAGTATCTCAATGCCACCGGCCAGTCGGCCAAGGGTATGCTGGAGACGTTCGAGCGCTTCCAGAACGACCAGCTTTTCATCAGCCAGCGGGTCGATCCCTACGTGCTGAGCCACCCCATGGCGCGCGAGCGCATCGGCGCGCTGGAGCAGCTCGCCAAGTCGAGCCCCTATTACGAGGTCAAGGACCCGCCGGCGCTGCAGGCGCGGCACGACATGATGCGGGCGAAGCTCATCGGCTTCATGGAGCGACCCGAGGCGGTGGCGCGGCGGTATCCGCCGTCCGATACCTCCATGGCGGCGCAGTATGCGCGAGCCATCTCGGCCTACCGCTTTGGGAACGTCGATTCGTCCATCCGCCAGATCGATGCCCTGATCGCCAAGGAGCCATCAAATCCCTACTTCCTGGAGCTGAAGGGACAGGCGCTGCTGGAGGCCGGGCGAGCGGGCGAGGCGATCGCTCCGCTGCGCAAGGCGGTGCAGATGACCAACGGCGCGCCGCTCATCCGGGCGATGCTGGGGCAGGCGCTGGTGCAGTCTGGCAATCAGTCCAACACGCAGGAAGCGATCCGCGAACTGATCCAGGCAACCCAGCGCGATCCCAATTCCCCGTCCGCATGGCGCTCCCTCGCGCTCGCCTATGGACGTTCCGGTGACACCGCCAATGCCGACCTTGCCTCGGCGCAGTCGTATTTCGCATCCGGCGACTTCAAGCTCGGGCGTGAGCTTGCCGCCCGCGCCCGCATGAAGTTTCCGCAGGGCTCGCCCGGCTGGCTCAAGGCCGACGACCTCGTGAATTTCAAACCACCCGCATCGGCCGCCAACCAGCGCTGATGCTCAAAGACCGCTTTTCACCCAAGGAGCCCCGCATGTTCTCCCCCACGGGCCTGGCCCGAACCGGCTTTCGGCACCTCGCCGCCCGCCTTTCCGCGCTGGCGCTGGCCGCCGTGCCGGCCTTCTTCCTCGCCGCAAGCCCGGCCGCGGCCTTCACGGACGCGGAGAAGAAGGAACTCGGCGGTATCATCCGCGAGTATCTGATCCAGAACCCGGAAGTCCTCCAGGAAGCCATCTCCGTGCTGGAAAGCCGGCAGATGGTGGCCGATGCCTCCCAGCGCAGCAAGGCGGTCGCCGAGCTGAAGCCGCTGCTGCTGTCCAGCCCGCGCGGCATCGTCGCCGGCAACCCGCAGGGTGACGTCACGCTGGTCGAGTTCTTCGACTACAATTGCGGCTACTGCAAAAAGGCGCTGTCGGACCTTCAGGATCTCATCAAGCAGGATCCGAAGCTGCGCGTGGTGCTGAAGGAGTTCCCGGTGCTCGGCCAGGGCTCGGTTGAGGCCGCGCAGGTGGCCGTGGCCGTGCGCATGGTTGCCCCCGAGAAGTACATGGCCTTCCATCAGGCCCTGCTCAGCGGCCGTGGCCAGGCTGACCGCGCCAAGGCGCTGGCGGCGGCGAAGGAGGTCGGCATCGATCCCGCGCTGATCCAGAAGCAGGCCACCTCGCCCGAGCTGAACGCGACCCTCGACGAGAGCATGAAGATCGCCGAGGCGCTCTCGCTCAACGGCACACCGTCCTATGTGGTCGGCGATCAGGTGGTGATCGGTGCCGTCGGTTTCGACAAGCTGAAGGCCGCCATCGCGGAAGCCCGCAGCAAGCAGGCCGGCAAGTAAGGGTCAACAGACCCGATCGCCCGCAGGCATGGCCCGCCTTTCACATGGCAGACCGTCCTGCGGGCGCTCTTTCCATCGGACGCGCGCACCCCTATAAGGCTGCGACCCGGCCGACAGGAGGCCGGCGGCAGATCACGCACGGATGACAGACACTGTCCACGTCCTGAACGGGCCCAACCTCAACCTGCTCGGAACCCGCGAGCCTGGCATCTACGGCGCGGCGACGCTTGCCGATGTCGAGGCATTGTGCCGGGCCGAGGGGGAGGCGCTGGGCTTCGATATCGTCTTCCGCCAGACCAATTCGGAAGGCGCGCTGGTGGATTTCATCCAGGCGGCGCGTGGAGCGCGGGGGATCGTCCTCAATGCCGCTGCCTACACCCACACCTCCGTCGCGCTGCGCGACGCGGTGTCCGCGGTGGGGGTGCCGACCATCGAGGTGCATCTGTCCAACGTGTTCGCGCGGGAAGACTTCCGCCACCATTCCTACCTGTCGCCCGTCGTCCGCGGAGTGATCTGCGGCTTCGGCCCCCAGAGCTATGTGCTGGGCCTGCGCGCCGTCGCCGGCCTGCCGCAGACCCCTTAGATCCAGCAACGCCCTCGCGCGGCCTGATGGCCGGCCAGAGCCAGGAACATCATGAAGCCCTCCAACCCTCCCATCGACACCGCCATCGTCAAGGAGATCGCCGATCTCCTCTCGGGCAGCGACCTGACCGAGATCGAGGTGGAGCACGAGGGCCTGCGCATCCGCGTGGTGCGCGCGCCCGCCCCGGTCACCATCGCCCAGGCGCCCTACGCCGCTCCTTATCCGGCAGGCGCGCCCGTCGCGGCGGTTGCCCCGGCGGTTGCGGCCGAGGCCCCGGCGGACCTCTCCAAGCATCCCGGCGTCGTTGCTTCCCCGATGGTGGGCACCGCCTATCTCGCCGCCGAGCCGGGCGCTCCCCCCTTCATCGAGGTGGGTGCCAGCGTGCGCGAGGGGCAGACCGTGCTCATCGTCGAGGCGATGAAGACCATGAACGCCATTCCCGCGCCGCGGTCCGGTACCGTCACGCGCATCCTCGTGGGCAACGCGCAGCCGGTGGAATACGGCGAGCCCCTGCTCATCATCGAATGAGCGCGCCCGCACGAGGCAGGCACCCACGAGGCAGGCACCCACAAGGTACGCACCGCTGATGTTCAGAAAAATCCTCATCGCCAACCGCGGAGAGATCGCGCTGCGCATCCTGCGCGCCTGCAAGGAGCTGGGCATCGCGACGGTGGCGGTCCACTCCACCGCCGACGCCGACGCCATGCATGTGCGCCTCGCGGACGAGAGCGTGTGCATCGGCCCCCCGCCGGCCCGCGAGAGCTATCTCAACATCCCCTCGCTGCTCGCCGCCTGCGAGATCACCGGGGCGGATGCGGTACATCCGGGCTACGGCTTTCTCGCCGAGAACGCCCGCTTCGCCGAGATCCTTGCCGATCACAACATTCATTTCATCGGTCCCAAGGCGGAGCACATCCGCATCATGGGCGACAAGATCGAGGCCAAGAAGACGGCGCAGGCCCTCGGCATCCCCGTGGTGCCCGGCTCCGATGGCGGCATCCATTCGGACGAGGAAGCCCACCGCGTCGCGGCCGAGATCGGCTTCCCGGTTCTGGTGAAGGCGGCTGCCGGCGGTGGCGGGCGCGGCATGAAGGTGGCGATGACCGCCGACGACCTGTCGCAGGCCCTCTCCACCGCCCGCACCGAGGCCAAGGCGGCGTTTGGCGACGATGCGGTCTATCTGGAGAAGTATCTCTCCACCCCGCGCCACATCGAGGTGCAGATCCTGGGCGACGGCAAGGGCCACGCCATCCATCTCGGCGAGCGCGACTGCTCGCTCCAGCGCCGCCACCAGAAGGTGTGGGAAGAAGCGCCGTCCCCGGTCATCACCGCGGCCCAGCGGGCCGAGATCGGCGAGACCTGCGCCGCCGCCATGCGCAAGCTCGGCTATATCGGCGTCGGCACCATCGAGTTCCTGTACGAGAATGGGAACTTCTACTTCATCGAGATGAACACCCGCATCCAGGTGGAGCATCCGGTGACGGAGATGGTCACCGGCATCGATCTCATCAACGAGCAGATCCGCGTGGCGGCGGGCGAGCCGCTGACCCTCACCCAGAAGGACGTGGTGATCGAGGGCCATGCCATTGAGTGTCGCGTGAATGCGGAGCACCCGACCACGTTCCGCCCGTCGCCCGGCAAGATCACGCACTATCACGTGCCCGGCGGCCTTGGCATCCGCGTCGATTCCAACGCCTATCAGGGCTACGTCATTCCCCCCACCTACGACAGCCTCGTGGGCAAGCTCATCGTTCACGGCAAGACGCGGGACGAGTGCCTGCGCCGCCTGCGCCGTGCGCTGGACGAGTTTGTGGTGGACGGCATCGACACCACCCTCCCGCTGTTCCGCACGTTGGTGCGCACCCGCGACGTCGCCGAGGGTCAGTACGACATCCACTGGCTGGAGCACTTCCTCGCCGAGGGTGAGGGCAAGAACGTCGGCTGAGGCAAGGCGAACTGAGCCCCAACAGATGAAAAAGCCCGGCCAAGTGCCGGGCTTTTGCTTTTGGAGGGGCGTTGCCCCCTCAGCCGAACTTGGCCGCTCGCTTGAGCTGGGAAGCCGCCGTCGCGAGTTCGCGGACCTTGGCGAAGTTGCCGGCGCGGATGGCATCGGTCGGCACCACCCAGGAGCCGCCCACCGCCACCACGTTGGGCAGGGCCAGATAGTCGCCCGCATTCGCCGGGCCGATGCCGCCGGTGGGGCAGAAGCGCAAATGGGGCAGGGGCCCTGCGATGGACTTCAGGAAGGCCGCGCCGCCCGAGGCCTCCGCCGGGAAGAACTTCAGCACCTCGAACCCCAGTTCCGCCAGCCGCATGGCCTCGGAGGCCGTGGCGCAGCCGGCCATGACGGGGATCGGCGTCTCGGTGAAGGCGGCGGCAAGCTCCGGCGTGGTGCCGGGGCTGACAAGGAAGGTGGCGCCGGCCTCGATGGTCGCCTCGATCTGCGCGCGATTGGTTACGGTCCCGGCGCCGGCGATGGCGCCTTCCACCTCGGCCGCGATCAGACGCAGCGCTTCCATCGCCACCGGCGTGCGCAGGGTGACCTCGATCAGCGGCAGGCCGCCTTCCACCAGCGCGCGGGCGAGCGGCACGGCATCCTCAAGGCGCTCGATGACCACCACCGGCACCACCGGGGCCTTGGCGACGAAGGGGAGGGGGCTCGGAAGGCTCATGAGGTATCTCCGTTAAATCGTTTGAAGCGCAGTCCTGCGGCCGTGTCGAGCCCAATCGCTCCGGTCAGCCCACGTCGAAGGTCACGCCCTGGGCCAGCGGCAGGCTGGAGCCGTAATTGATGGTGTTGGTGGCGCGGCGCATGTAGGCCTTCCAGCTGTCCGAGCCCGCCTCGCGCCCGCCGCCGGTCTCCTTCTCGCCGCCAAACGCGCCGCCGATCTCGGCGCCCGATGGCCCGATGTTCACATTGGCGATGCCGCAATCCGAACCCGCCGCCGAGAGGAACCGCTCCGCCTCCCGCAAATCGGTGGTGAAGATGGCGGAGGCGAGGCCCTGCGGCACCTCGTTGTTGAGGCGGATGGCGTCGGCGAGGTCCGAATAGCGCAGCACGTAGAGGATGGGCGCGAAGGTCTCCGCCGCCACACTGTCCGTCTGCGCCGGCATCTCCACCAATGCGGGGCGGACATAATAGGCATCGAGGGCGAACTCGGCCCCCAGCCGCTCGCCGCCGGTGACGATGCCGCCCGCCGCGCGCGCCGCCTCGAGCGCCACTTGCATGGCCTCGAACGCCCCCGCATCGATGAGCGGGCCCACCAGTGTGCCCTCTGCTCGCGGATCGCCGACGCTCACGGAGGCGTAGGCCGACTTCAGGCGGGGCAGGAGCGCATCATAGACGCTCTCATGCACCATCAGCCGGCGCAGCGTGGTGCAGCGCTGGCCGGCCGTGCCCATGGCCGCGAAGGCGACGGCGCGCAGGGTCAGATCGAGGTCGGCAGAGGGGCAGACGATGGCGGCATTGTTGCCGCCCAACTCGAGGATCGACCGCCCGAAGCGCTGCGCCACGCGCGGCCCCACATGGCGGCCCATGGCGGTGGATCCGGTGGCGGAGACGACCGGCACACGCGCATCGTCCACCAGCGCCTCGCCGGCGGCGCGGCCACCCAGCACCAGCGTGGAGAGGCCTTCCGGAACACCGCCGAAGCGGGCGGCGGCGCGGGCGAAGATGGCGTCCACGGCAAGAGCGGTCAGCGGCGTTTTCTCCGACGGCTTCCACACGACGGAATTGCCGCACACGAGGGCAAGCGCTGCATTCCAAGCCCACACCGCGACCGGAAAATTGAAGGCGGAGATGACGCCGACCACGCCCATCGGGTGCCAGGTCTCCATCATCCGGTGGTCCGGTCGCTCGGTGGCGATGGTGAGGCCGTGGAGCTGGCGGGAGAGGCCGGTGGCGAAGTCGCAGATGTCGATCATCTCCTGCACCTCGCCGAGGCCCTCGGAGGTGATTTTGCCGGCCTCCAGCGTCACCAGCGCCGCAAGGTCGGACTTGGCGGCGCGCAGTTCCTCGCCGAACAGGCGCACGAGCTCGCCGCGCCGCGGCGCCGGCACCATGCGCCATTGGAGGAAGGCGGCATGGGCGCGGCCGATGGCGTCCTGAACACCGGGGGCGTCCATCTCCGTGATGCGGGCGATGACTTCCCCGGTCAGCGGCGTCACCGCGGCGCGCGCGCCTTTGAGGCGGTCGGCCGGGATGCCGAGGCGTGCCAGCAAGGCGTCTGCGTCCGCTCCAATTTCGCCGGTGCCGGGAAAGCGCGCCATGGTCGTCTCCTCGTTCTGATTTGGCCTGTTCTAGCCGTCCTCTCGGCCGGCGGGAACCATCGGGCGCGGCCGGGGGTTTTCGGCGAGGGGGCGAGGCGCGTCGAAGCGCGCCCTTCAACTTGCGCGGAGGACCGAAAATGCCCCACGCCACCAACCCTGACACCCTCGGCACCAATCCCGGCCCGGCGACCAACGCCCTGTCCGGCCTCTCCGATACCGAGCGCGACCGCATCCGCTGGCGGGCCCACGCGCTGTGGCGGGAGGACGGCTGTCCGCAAGGCCGCGACCGGGAATACTGGGAGCGGGCGGAGCTGGAAATCCTCAAAGGCCGGCGTTCCTACTGACGGAGGCTCCAAATGCCTGCAAAATCAAAGGCCCAGCAGATGGCGGCGGGCGCCGCCCTCTCCGCCAAGAGGGGCGAGCGCAAGAAATCCTCGCTCAAGGGCGCCTCCCGCGAGATGGTGGACTCCATGAGCGAGAAGGAGCTTCATGACCTTGCCGCCACCAAGCAGAAGGGCAAGCCTTCCCATGTCTCCAATGACTGAGCGGTGAGCCGGCCATGGCGCCGCGTGCCTTCTGGAAGGGCTATCTGAAGCTCTCCCTCGTGACGTGCCGGGTGTCCATGACGCCGGCCACCTCTGAGCGGGAGAAGGTGCGCTTCCACACCCTGAACCGGGTGACGGGCAACCGCATCGTCTCCCGCTATGTGGACGAGGTCTCCGGCAAGCCGGTTTCCGAGGAGGACGAGGCTCGCGGCTACCAGACCGGCGACGACAGCTATATCCTTGTCGAGGATGAAGAACTCGACGACGTCGCGTTGGAGACCACCCGCACGATCGACATCGAGAGCTTCGTCGCGCGGGACAGCATCGGCTGGGTCTATCTGGATAAGCCGCATTATCTCGTGCCCGACGACGAGGTGGGCGCGGAAGCCTTCGCGGTGATCCGCTCGGCCATGGAGGAGACGAAGACGGCGGCGCTCTCGCACCTTGTCATGTATCGCCGCGAGCGGGGCGTCATGCTGGAGCCGCGCGGGCGCGGGCTCATTCTGTGGACCCTGCGCTACGGCGACGAGGTGCGCCATTTCGATGGTGCGCCGGAGGCGGAGGAGGCGCCGGACAAGGCAACGCTCACCCTCGTGAAGAAGCTGATTTCCGAGCGAACCCAGGCGTTTGAGCCCGAGATGGTGCACGATCCGGTGCAGGAAGGTCTCATCGACCTCATCGCCTCCAAGCGCAAGAAGCGCCCGGCGAAGAAGGCGGCCAAGCCTGTCGCGGAGGAGGCGACGGGGGGAAATGTGGTGAGCATCATGGATGCGCTCCGCCGCAGCCTCTCCACCGAGAAGGGCAAGCGCAAATAGGGGTGCGCCCGCCCTACGTACCCGGCAGCGGCACGGCCGCCGCCCGAAAGTCGCCCCACGGGTCGTGGCCGAGATTCATCAGCCTTGCCAAGGCATTGCCCACATTGAAATGCTGCGGGCCGATGGCCTCGCCCAGCTCATCCCAGGCCAACGGCATGGACACCGGCGCCCCCGGCCGCGCCCTTGTGGAATAAGGCGCCACAGCCGTCGCCCCGCGCTGGTTGCGCAGGTAGTCCACCAGAATCCGCCCCTTGCGCTTGGATTTGGTGATGGTGGCGACGAAGCGGTCCGGGCTGTCGGACGCCATCTCTTCCGCCATCGCCTTGGTGAAGGCCTTCAGCCGAGCCCAGTCGGCCTTGGGCGTGAGGGGCGCGCAGATGTGCAGGCCCTTGCCGCCCGATGTCTTAAGGAAGGCGGAAAGTCCTTTCTTCTCAATCCGTTCGCGCACCTCCTCGGCGGCGGAAATCACGTCCCGCCAGGGGACGTCGTCGCCCGGATCGAGGTCCATGGTGAGGAGGTCAGGCCGCTCCCAGTCTGCCAGGGTGGCGCCGAAAGGGTGGATCTCCAGAGCCGCGCCCTGGACCAAAGCGGTGAGGCCGTCGAGGTCGCGGATGGCGAGGTAGGGGGCTTCGTCCTTCGCCTTGGGATCGGGGACCTGGAGGATGTTCTTGTCCAGCCCCTTCCACGGGTGCTTCTGGAAAAAGCGTTGACCATCAATGCCTTCCGGGCAGCGCACCAGCGCGAGCGGGCGGCCGGTGACGAAGGGGGCCATGAAGCGCCAGACCTGCGCATAATAGTCCGCCAGCCCCTCCTTGGTGAGGCCGACATCCGGCCAGTAGACCCGGTCCGGATGGGTGAGGCGCACCCGGCGCTTCAGCGTGGGCGGGTCGGAAGCCTTTGGTTCAGAAGGACTTTCCCGCACGATCTCCGTTGCCGGCTTGTCCTCCCTGAGGCCGCGGAAGGCGGCGTGGCGCAGGTGGCCGTCGCCGGTCCAGGCGCCGAATTCCACCTCCGCCACATGGAGCGGCTCGACGAAGGTGACGCCCCGCGCTTCCTCCGCCGTGAGCTTGACGGAGAAGCGGGAAACATCAGTCTTTTCAGAGGTTAAGAGCTTGTGGAGATCAGCCGCGACGCGCTGGGTGAAGCCGGTTCCGACCCGCCCCACGTAACGCAGCTTGCCGTCCTCGAACACCCCTAGAACCAGTGAGCCGATGGCGGTGCGCGAGGTGGTGGAGGGGACGAAGCCACCCACCACAAACTCCTGCCTTTCCAGGCACTTGGACTTGATCCAGTCGCGCGATCGGCCGCTGTGATAGGGGGCGGTTTTCAGCTTCGAGACCACGCCTTCCAGGCTCAGGCGGCAGGCGTGGCGCAGGACGAGGGCGCCGTCGTCCTCGAAATGCGCGCTGTAGCGCACCTTGTCCCCATCCTGTCCCACCAGTTTTTCCAGCAAGCCCTTGCGATCCTTGAGGGGAAGGGGTGTCAGATCGTGGCCGTCGAGGTGGAGAAGATCGAAGACGTAATAGACGAAACGGTCGCTGCGCCCCTCCGAAAGGTCGGCCTGAAGGGCGGAGAAATCGGTGGCGCCATTGCCGGATTCCACGACGATTTCACCGTCGAAAAGCGCGGTTCGGATGGGGAATCGGTTGAGTTCGGCAGGGATGCCGGTGCCGAACCTGTCCGTCCAGTCGAGTCCGGTGCGGGTGAGGAGGCGCACCTTGCCGTTTTCGCCCCGCGCCTGGATGCGGTAGCCGTCGAACTTGATCTCGTGGAGGTATCGCGTGCCGGCCGGCGCCTTCGTCGCCAGAGTGGCGAGGGCGGGGGGTATGAAGGCGGGGAGGGGGGCGGCCTTCGCTCCCCTGGGCAGGGTGAGCGGGGTGCCGGTGGTCCCCGTCGTGTCATGGGGCGGGGGATCGTCAGCGGGCGGGGTGGGGGACTTCTGCGCCGCCTTCTTCGTGCCCGTCGCCCCGGCTTTGGCGGCGCGCATTTTCGGCGGCGGATCATCGGCCGAAAGGGCGTCCACGGCTCGGCCGGAGACGACCGACAGCGGCTCCTCTTCGAGGATATCCGGCGCGCCTTCCGGCCGGGCGAATGCGTCCTCGGCCTTGATGAGCAGCCAGTTCTCGTTCTTCTCTCCGCTGCGCGGGGCCATGCGCACCAGATGCCAGCGGCCGTGCAGCTTTTCGCCGTCCAGAGTGAATTCCATATGGCCCTTGGCATAGGCCTTGTGCGGATCGCCGATGGGGGTCCAGGTGCCGCGATCCCAGATGATGACGCTGCCGCCGCCATACTGGCCCTTGGGGATGGTACCCTCGAAACCGCCGTAGTCGAGCGGGTGGTCCTCCACATGCACGGCGAGGCGCTTCTCGCCGGGCACGAGGCTGGGGCCGCGGGTGACGGCCCAGCTCTTCAGCACCCCGTCCATCTCCAGCCGGAAATCATAGTGCAGGCGCCGGGCCGCATGTTTTTGGATGACGAACGACCCTTCCGGTCGCGCCGCCTCGCCCTTCGCCTTGCGCCGGGCCGCTCCTGAGGGCTCTGGGGTGGCGGCGAAGTCGCGCTTGGCGCGGTAGCGTTGCAGGTCGGCCATGGATCAGCTCGCCTTGCGCGTGGATTTGCGGGCGGTGGCGGGCTTCGCGGCCGGCTTTTTAGCGGGCGCCTTGGCGGCGGCCTTGCCGGCTTTGGCAGACGCCTTTTTGCCCGTGCCGTCCCCGCCCGAAGCCTTGGCGCTGGCGCGCAGAGCGGCGAGCAGGTCCACCACCTTCTCCTCCTTGCGCGGCGCCGCCTTGGGCAAAGGCTTGCCCTCGATCTTGGCGCGCACCAGCTCGGCGAGAGCGGTTTCGTAGCGGTCCTGATAGGCTTCGAGATCGAATTTGCCCGCCTTGGTCTTGATGATGTGGGTGGCCAGCTCCCGCATCTCGTCGGTGATCTTCACATCCGGCACCTCGGCGAAGGCTTCTTCCGCCGAGCGCACCTCGTAATCGAAGGAGAGGGTGGAGGCGAGGAGCGCGCCGCTCTCTCCCGAGGGGCGGATGAGCAGCTTGCGCACGCGGCGGAACAGGAGGGCCTCGCCCAGCGCCGCCACCTTCTGCGCCGCCATTCCGCGCTTCAGCAGGTCGAACACTTCGGCGGCGGCCTCGTCCACGGGGGCGAGGAAATAGGGGCGGTCGAGATACACCGTGTCGATGCCATCGCAGGGCAGGAAGGCGTCGATGGAAATGGTCTTGTCGTTGTCGGGCAGCACGGCGGCCGCCTCTTCGGGCTCGATGGTGATGTATTCGCCCTTGGAGACCTCGTAGCCGCGCACCTGATCGTCGTTTTCGACCGGCTTGCCGGTCTCCTCGTCCACATATTGCCGGCGCAGGCGATGGCCGCTCTTGCGGCTCAGCATGTGCAGGCTGATGCGCTCGGAGGTGGACGCAGCCGCGTAGAGGCCGACGGCGCAGCTCAGCGCGCCGACCGTGAGAAATCCCTTCCAGCTCGCCCGTGGCGCCATCTCGCCCCTCGTTGCAGCCGTTCTCTCAACGCCGCTCACAGCACACCCGCGCGGATATGCGGGCAAGGGAAATCGGTTCCTTTCGCCGTCATGCCCCGGCTTGTCCGGGGCATCCACTTCGCCGCCAAAACGGTGCTTCGGAAGGCGGGGCGGACCCGCCCGAACCGTGGATCCTCCGGACAAGCCGGGGGATGACGGAGGTGAGAGAGCCTCACCCGTGCAGGCGGCGGGCGTAGAAGAGCGCCAGCAGCCGGGCCTCGGCCTCGGAGCCCGCACGGATGGGGGCGGAGGCGTCGTCCAGCACGCGCCATGTCCAGCGGCGGTCGTGGCAGTCGAGGCGGGCGATGGGCATGCCGTCGCACACCAGCATTTCGGTTCCCGGCGCCTGCGCGCGCCACTCGAGGATCGGCTCGGAGCCCGGCGGCGCCTGGAAGAAGTTGCCGGCCTGATGGAGAAAATGGCGGATGCTTCCGCTGCTTGCGGCATCGTGTTGCATCGGTGGTCTCCTTTGCAGAACCAAGTTGTCGCGCGGCCCTTTGGTTCCGTGGCGTTGCGGCGCCGTGCCGCGCATGCTGTAGAAGATGTTTCCGGAAGGAGAGGCGGGATGGTCGCGTTCTACGATGCGGGCGAGGTCGAGGCGGCGCTGACCTATGAGCGTCTGGTGCCGGCGCTGCAGGCGGCCTTCGCCGCGGCGCAGGTGGAATCGCCGGTGCGCGGCGTCCACCATGTGGGCAATGAGGAGACCCCCGGCCGCCTTCTCACCATGCCCGCCTGGCGGCCCGGCCAGGTGTTCGGCGTCAAGCTGGTGAACGTGTTCCCCACCAACGGCGCGCGCGGGCTCGGCGCGGTGCATGGCGTCTATGCCCTGTTCGACGGCTCCACCGGCATTCCCACCGCCATCATCGAGGCCGATGCGCTCACCAACCGGCGCACGGCGGCGACCTCGGCGCTGGCCTCCACCTTCCTCTCGCGCATGGACAGCGAGACGCTCACCTTGGTGGGCACCGGCAATCTCGCCTTTCAGCTGGCGCAGGGCCATTGCGCCGTGCGGCCCATCCGCCGCGTGCTGGTGTGGGGCCGCGCCCCTGAGCGCGCCGCCGCCATGGCGGCCAATCTCGCGGCGCTGGGCCTGCCGGCGGAGCCGGTGAGCGACCTCTCCGCCGCTGTCGCCGCCGCCGATATCGTCACCAGCGCCACCACCTCGAACGATCCGCTGGTGCTGGGGCAGGATGTGAAGCCCGGCACCCATGTGGATCTCGTGGGCGCCTTCACCCCCACCATGCGCGAGAGCGACGACGCCCTCATCCGCGCCAGCGATGTCTATGTGGACACCTATGCCGGCGCCCTCGGCGAGGCCGGCGACCTGCTGTTGCCGGTGGCGGCGGGGGTCTGGTCCACCGATCAGGTGAAGGCGGACCTCTACGAGCTGTGCGCCGGCACGAAGGAGGGGCGCACGGACCCTAAGGCGATCACGCTGTTCAAGTCCGTGGGCGCGTCCATCGAGGATCTGGTGGCGGCGGAGCTGGTGGCGGGGAGGTAGGGTCCCGCCACCCCGCGACATGCGCCGGGCTGGCGTTCAGCCGGCCGCCGACAGCGCGGCGTCGAGCGCCTGTGAGACGCGCGCGTCGTCGGGCGCCACGTTCGGTGCGAAGCGGGCGACGACGCGGCCGTCGCGGCCCACCACGAACTTCTCGAAGTTCCAGATCACGTCGGACGTGGCGGGGGCGGAGCGGCCGCGGCTGGACAAGAGCGCGCGCATGGCCTCCGCGCCCTCGGCCTCGGGCCGGGCCGCCACCAGCGCATCATAGAGCGGATGGCGAGTGGCGCCCGTAACCGAGATCTTTTCGAACATGGGGAAGGTGACGCCATAGGTCAGGCTGCAGAAGCTGGCGATCTCGCTTTCGGTGCCGGGCTCCTGACCTGCGAAATCATTGGCGGGGAAGCCGAGGATTTCGAGCCCCTGGTCTTTGCGCGCCTCATACAGCTTTTCGAGCGCCGCATACTGCGGGGTGAGCCCGCATTTGGAGGCGACGTTGACCACGAGGAGCACCTTGCCGCTGAATTCACCGAGCGTCGCCGGCGTGCCGTCGATGCGCTTCAGGGGGATGTCGAACAGCGTCTGGGACATGAGAGCCTGCCGGGATGCGTTGCGTCGGCACGCAGGCTAGCACGCCCTCCGTTACCTGCGCAGATCGCGCTGCGTCAGGTGGTCAGGCGTCGCGCTCCAAAGCAGCAAGACGCATGTAGAGGGTCGAGCGGGCGATGCCGAGGCGGCGGGCGGCGCGGGTGAGGTTGCCGCCGCAGGCCTCCACCGCGGCGCGGATGGCGGCTTCCTCCACGGTGCGCAGATCGGTGGCGGCGGGCGCGGCGGCGGCCGCCGTGGCGATTTCCGGCGGCAGGTCGCCCACATCGATGGGCGCGTCGGCGCTGCCCATGGCGATCAGCATCTCCACCACGTTGCGCAGCTCGCGCACATTGCCGGGCCAGGAATAGGCCGCGAGCGCCGCGCGGGCGGCTTCCGTGAAGCGCGGGGCGGGAAGGCCGGCGCGGGCGGCGGCGCTGCGGCCGATATGATCGAGCAGGAGCAGCACGTCCTCGCCCCGCTCGCGCAGGGGCGGAATGCGCAGGCGCAGCGCGGCGATGCGATAGAACAGGTCCTTGCGGAAGCGCCCCGCTGCCACCTCTCCGGTGAGGTCGCGATTGGTCATGGAGACGAGGCGCAGATCCACCCGCCGCCCGGTGTGGCCGCCGACGCGATAGACCACGCCGTCTTCGAGCACGCGCAGCAGGTAGGATTGCAGCTCCAGCGGCATCTCGCCGATCTCGTCGAGGCAGAGCAGCCCGCCATCCGCCGCCTCCACCTTGCCCTGCTTGCCCGAGGTGTCGGCGCCGGTGAAGGCGCCCTTCTCGTAGCCGAACAGCTCGCTGGCGATGAGATCGCGCGGGAGCCCACCGCAATTGAGCGGCACGAAGGGGCCGGCGGGGGCGCGTGCGCCGTGGATGGCGCGGGCGAACACCTCCTTGCCCACGCCGGTCTCGCCTTCCAGCAGAATGGGCAGGCCGCTCTCCGCCATGCGGCGGGCCTTGGCCTTCACCTCCTGCATGATCGCGCTCTCGCCGATGATGGCGTCGAAGGCGAGGGGCTCCAGCTCCCGGCCGGGATCGCGCTGGGAGGTCTCGCGCGAGGCGGGTTTGGGCCGGCGGGCGGCGTGGAGCACCACGACGCCGCCGATCTCCTCGCCATCCTCGCGCACGATCTCGACGCTGGCGCCGGGCAGCAGCTGGGCGATGCGGGCGGCCCAGGCGTCGGGCGTCACGTCCTTCAAGGCGGTGAGGCGGCCGTCGGTGATGAGGCGGTCCGAGCGCCGGGCGGCCTCCTTCAGCGCGCGGTCGGTGGAATAGATGAGCGCGCCGGAGCGGCCGAAGGCGAGGATCTCCTCGGTGAGCCAGAGCGAGCGCTTGGAGAGGAAATGGCGCAGCACCTGCTCGTGCTCCATCTCCATGCGCCGGCCCAGCACCGCCTCGATCTGGTGGGCGAGGGCCACCGCATGGGCGAGGTTCTGCGGGTTGAAGGTGTCGGTGGAGCCGGAGATGTCCACCGCGCCGATGATCTCCCGGTCGAGGGGATGGCGCACGGGGGCCGCCGCGCAGGTCCAGCGCTGGACGGGGGCGCAGAAATGCTCGGCGGCATGGATCTGCACCGGGCGCCCGCAGGCGAGCGCGGTGCCGATGGCGTTGGTGCCGATCTCGGCCTCGCACCACAGGCCGCCCTGCTGGAGCTTCACCTCCTGCCCGGTGTCGAGGGCGCGGGCGTCGCCCTCCGCCTCCAGGATCGTGCCGTCCGGATCGGAGAGGATGAGCATGGAATGGGCGTCGGAGAGGAGGTGACGCGCCTCCTCCATGGCCGGGCGGGCAGCGGTGACGAGGCGGTTGTTCTGGTGGCGGCGGCGGAACAGCTCCGCCTCGCTCACCAGAGGGGCGGCCGCGCGGTCGGCGGCGATGAGATGGAGGCGGGAGCGCTGCCAGGACGCCATCACCGCCGGGCGGATGACGGCGGAGGCGGCGCCGTCCTGGTGAAACGCCTCCCAGGCGCGCGCAATCTCGCGATGTGGCACCAGCTCTGCCCTCCGGGCCGGGCGGCGCGGCGTTCCCGTTGCGCCGCCTGAGCCATTGGCCGGCGGGCCGCCCCGGCCGGTGGCCGAAGTGCCCGCAGGCGGGTTCACTCCCTGATATGCCGCATTCTGACCGCCGGCATCGAGGCCGGCGGCGGCGGCTTTGGCCGGAGAATACGCGCACTTTCATGCCTCTCGCAAGTCCGGCCGGGGGGTGGGCGTCAGTCGTCGTCTGAAACGATCGGGCGGCGGACAACAAGTGTCCGGAAACCGGACAGTCGAAGACTTCCATATTACATGATGCGTTGCACAAATATCAGGAGAATCCTCGAATTTATACAGTCTAGCCGCATTGGCACGCATCCTGCCCCTGATGCTGCGAGCCGGCACCCAAAAGCCAACGCCGGCAAGACAGGGAGGAAACGAGCGTGAACGTTCCCGTGGGAAACCTGCGCAGCGTCCAGGTGCTCGGCATCGATGCCGGCGGCACTATGACGGACACCTTCTTCGTGGATCAGGACGGCGACTTCGTCGTCGGCAAGGCCCAGTCCACGCCGCAGAACGAGGCCCTGGGCCTCATCGCTTCCTCTGAAGACGGGCTCGCCAACTGGGGCATGTCGCTCCATGAGGCCCTCGCCCAGCTCCAGACGGGCGTCTATTCCGGCACCGCGATGCTCAATCGCGTGGTCCAGCGCAAGGGGCTCAAATGCGGCCTCATCGTCAATCGCGGCATGGAGGATTTCCACCGCATGGGCCGCGCGGTGCAGAGCCACCTCGGCTACGCCTATGAGGACCGCATCCACCTCAACACCCACCGCTACGACCCGCCGCTCGTGCCCCGCCAGCTCACCCGCGGTGTCATCGAGCGCACGGACATGATGGGCACGCAGGTGATCCCGCTGCGCGAGGAGAGCGCCCGCGAGGCGGCCCGCGACCTCATTGCCGCCGACGTGGAAGGCATCGTCATCTCGCTGATGCACTCCTACAAGAACCCGGTGAACGAGCGCCGCGTGCGCGATATCGTGACCGAGGAAGTGGAGAAGAGCGGCAAGAAGATCCCGGTCTTCGCCTCGGCCGATTACTACCCGGTGCGCAAGGAAACCCACCGCACCAACACCACCATCCTCGAAGGCTACGCCGCCGAGCCCTCGCGCCAGACGCTCTCCAAGATCTCCAACGCCTTCAAGGAGCGCGGCACCAAGTTCGACTTCCGCGTGATGGCGACCCATGGCGGCACCATCTCCTGGAAGGCGAAGGAGCTGGCGCGCACCATCGTCTCCGGCCCCATCGGCGGCGTGATCGGCGCCAAGTATCTCGGCGAGGTGCTGGGCTACAAGAACATCGCCTGCTCGGACATCGGCGGCACCTCGTTCGACGTGGCGCTCATCACCCAGGGCGAGATGACCATCAAGAACGACCCGGACATGGCCCGGCTCGTGCTGTCCCTGCCGCTGGTGGCGATGGACTCGGTGGGCGCCGGCGCCGGCTCCTTCATCCGGCTCGATCCCTACACCCGCGCCATCAAGCTCGGCCCGGATTCGGCCGGCTACCGGGTGGGCGTGTGCTGGAAGGAGAGCGGCATCGAGACCGTCACCATCTCCGACTGCCACATGGTGCTCGGCTATCTCAACCCCGACAACTTCCTCGGCGGCGCAGTGAAGCTCGACCGGCAGCGCTCGGTGGATGCCATCAAGGTGCAGATCGCCGACAAGCTCGGCCTCTCCGTGGAAGATGCGGCGGCCGGCATCATCGAGCTGCTGGACTCCGATCTGCGCGATTACCTGCGCTCCATGATCTCGGGCAAGGGCTATTCGCCCCAGAGCTTCGTCTGCTTCTCCTATGGCGGCGCGGGGCCGGTCCACACCTACGGCTATACGGAAGGCCTCGGCTTCGAGGATGTGATCGTGCCCGCCTGGGCGGCTGGCTTCTCCGCCTTCGGCTGCGCGGCGGCGGACTTCGAATATCGCTACGACAAGTCCCTCGACATCAACATGCCGCCAGACGCCCCCGAGGCGGACAAGGTGAAGGCGGTCGAGACGCTTCAGGCGGCGTGGGAAGAGCTCACCCACAATGTGCTGGAGGAGTTCAAGCTGAACGGCTATTCGGCCGACCAGGTGACGCTCCAGCCCGGCTACCGCATGCAGTATCGCGGGCAGCTCAACGACCTGGAGATCGAGAGCCCCATGGCCTCCGCCGCCACCGCGGGGGACTGGGACCAGCTCACCGACGCCTTCAACGCCACCTATGGCCGCGTCTATGCGGCGTCCGCCCGCTCGCCGGAGCTAGGCTATTCGGTCACCGGCGCCATCATGCGCGGCATGGTGCCGATCCCCAAGCCCCGCATCCCGAAGGAGCCGGAAGAGGGCGAGACCCCGCCGGAGGAAGCAAAGATCGGCACCCGCAAGTTTTATCGCAAGAAGAAGTGGGTGGACGCGCAGCTCTACAAGATGGAAGCGCTGCGCCCCGGCAACCGCGTCATGGGCCCCGCCATCATCGAATCCGACGCCACCACCTTCGTGGTGCCCGACGGCTTCGAGACCTGGCTCGACGGGCATCGGCTCTTCCACCTGAAGGAGGTGTGAGGGAGCACGGTTACTCCCTCTCCCCTTGCGGGAGAGGGTTGGGGTGAGGGGTGTCCCTCCCTTTGCTCCGAAGCCGGGACATGCGGCGCCGCCCACCCCTCACCCCCAGCCCCTCTCCCGCAAGGGGAGAGGGGAGAAACGGGAAGATGCCCTCTCCCGCACGGGGAGAGGGGAGCAAACCCAAACAATCTCAAGAGGAAACGAACCCATGAACGTCAACGTCAAGCAGACCAGCCTTCAGGGCGCTACACGCGGCATCGTCCGTGGCGGCGAGACGCTCAAAGAGCATCGCGACCGGCTGATGACCGCCACAAAGGCCACCGGGCACTATGCCGGCCTCAAGAAGCTGGAGCTCCGCGAGAGCGAGCCCATCCTCTACAACAAGCTGTTCTCCCGCCTGCGCGCCGGCGTGGTGGATGCCCGCGAGACCGCCAAGAAGATCGCCGCCTCTCCCATCGTGGAGCAGGAGGGCGAATTGTGCTTCACCCTCTACAATGCGGCGGGCGACAGCCTTCTCACCTCCACCGGCATCATCATCCATGTGGGAACCATGGGTGCCGCCATCAAATACATGATCGAGAACAATTGGGAGGCCAATCCCGGCGTCCACGACAAGGACATCTTCTGCAACAACGACAGTCTGATCGGTAACGTCCACCCCTGCGACATCCACACCATCGTCCCCATCTTCTGGGAGGGCGAGCTGATCGGCTGGGTGGGCGGCGTCACCCACGTCATCGACACCGGCGCGGTGGGGCCGGGCTCCATGGCCACCGGCCAGGTGCAGCGCTTCGGCGACGGCTATTCCATCACCTGCCGCAAGGTGGGCGCCAATGACGAGCTGTTCCGTGACTGGCTGCACGAGAGCCAGCGCATGGTGCGCACCACCCGCTACTGGATGCTGGACGAGCGCACCCGCATCGCCGGCTGCCACATGATCCGCAAGCTGGTGGAAGAGGTGGTCGCGGAAGAGGGCATCGAGGCCTATTGGAAGTTCGCCTACGAGGCGGTGGAGCATGGCCGCCTCGGCCTTCAGGCCCGCATCAAGGCCATGACCATCCCCGGCACCTACCGGCAGGTGGGATTCGTGGACGTGCCCTACGCCCATGAGGACGTGCGGGTGCCCTCCGATTTCGCCAAGCTCGACACCATCATGCACGCCCCCTGCGAGATGACCATCCGCAAGGACGGCACCTGGCGGCTGGATTTCGAGGGGTCGAGCCGTTGGGGCTGGCACACCTACAATGCCCATCAGGTGAGCTTCACCTCGGGCATCTGGGTGATGATGACCCAGACACTCATCCCCTCGGAGATGATCAACGACGGCGCGGCCTACGGCACCGAGTTCCGCCTGCCGAAGGGCACCTGGATGAACCCGGACGACCGCCGTGTCGCCTTCTCCTATTCCTGGCACTTCCTGGTGTCCGCCTGGACGGCCTTGTGGCGCGGCCTGTCGCGCTCCTATTTCGGCCGCGGCTATCTGGAGGAGGTGAATGCGGGCAACGCCAACACCTCCAACTGGCTCCAGGGCGGCGGCTTCAACCAGTATGACGAGATCCACGCCGTGAACTCGTTCGAGTGCGCCGCCAACGGCACCGGGGCGACCGCGGTGCAGGACGGCCTCTCCCACGCCGCCGCCATCTGGAACCCGGAAGGCGACATGGGCGACATGGAGATCTGGGAACTGGCCGAGCCGCTGATCTATCTCGGCCGGCAGATCAAGGCCTCCTCGGGCGGCTCCGGCAAGTATCGCGGTGGCTGCGGCTTCGAGAGCCTGCGCATGGTCTGGAACGCCAAGGACTGGACCATGTTCTTCATGGGCAATGGTCACATCTCGTCCGATTGGGGCCTGATGGGCGGCTATCCCGCCGCCTCCGGCTATCGCTTCGCCGCCCACAAGACCGGGCTGAAGGAGCTGATCGCCTCCGGCGCCGACATCCCGCTCGGCGGCGACACGGACCCGGAGAACCCCACCTGGGATGCGATGCTGCCCAAGGCGCAGATCAAGCGCGACAAGCAGGCCATCACCACCGAGGAGATGTTCTCCGACTACGACCTTTACCTCAACTACATGCGCGGAGGCCCCGGCTTCGGTGATCCGCTCGACCGCGAGCCGCAGGCCGTGGCCGACGACATCAACGGCGGCTACGTGCTGGAGCGCTTCGCCGGCGATGTCTACGGCGTGGTGGTGCGGAAGGGGGCGGACGGCCTCGTGGTGGTGGACGAGGCGGCCACCAAGGCGGCCCGCGCGCAGATCCGCAAGGACCGCATCGCAAAGTCCGTCCCCACCCGGGAATGGATGAAGGGCGAGCGCGAGAAGATCCTCGCCAAGGAAGCGGGCACCCAGGTGCAGCAGATGTTCGCCGCCTCCTTCAAGCTGGGCCCGAGGTTCGAGCAGCAGTTCCGCAGCTTCTGGGATCTGCCGGAGAGCTGGGTGCTCAACGAGGAAGACATCGGCGTGCCCACCTACGGCTCGCGCTACTCCATGGACATCTCCGAGCTGCCGGACGTGACCACCGTGCAGTTCGTGGAGGAGTGAGGGGTCTTACGCGCTCTGACACCCTCTCCCCTCAAAGTCGGCTTTTGCCGACTTCGACCTTCACGAACCGAACTCGGCAACAGCCGAGTTTGGGCGGGAGAGGGCTGGGGTGAGGGAGTATCGCCCCCTTGTCCCGGCGCCCGGCCCCAGCCGGAGCCTTACCCCTCACCCCCGGCCCCTCTCCCGCAAGGGGAGAGGGGAGGACTCTCAAAACCAATCAGGAGGAAACCATGTCCTATACCCGCGCCAAGATCGTCGATCTCGTGGAAGGCAAGATCGATCCCGATACTCTGCACCAGATGCTCTCCACCCCGAAGGACCCCGAGCGGTTCGTGACCTATGTGGAGATCCTGCAGGAGCGCGTGCCGTGGGATGACAAGATCATCCTGCCCCTCGGCCCGAAGCTCTACATCGTGCAGCAGAAGGTCTCGAAGAAGTGGACCGTGCGCTGCGAGTGCGGCCACGATTTCTGCGACTGGAAGGACAATTGGAAGCTGCACGCCCGCGTCCATGTCCGCGACACGCCGCAGAAGATGGAGGAGATCTATCCCCGCCTCATGGCTCCGACGCCCTCGTGGCAGGTGATCCGGGAGTATTTCTGCCCCGAGTGCGGCACGCTCCATGATGTGGAGGCGCCGACCCCCTGGTACCCGGTGATCCACGACTTCGAGCCGGACATCGACGCCTTCTACACCGAATGGCTTGGCCTGCCGGTGCCGGAACGCGCCGCGGCGTGAGGAGTGGGTCGTGGCTCTGGTGCGGACTTCGCCGTTCGCGCCCCCTCTCCCCTCGCGGGAGAGGGCCGGGGTGAGGGGGCTGACACCGCACAAAGCGCCGCGGGGGCGTGGTGAGCGGAAGAATACCCCTCACCCCCAACCCCTCTCCCGCAGGGGGAGAGGGGAGTAAGGCCGTTCAAGCAGACGGGGCAGTCGAGCCTCTTGCAAGGCCCGCCGGGCTCTTCGCCGGGAGCCCGGCGTCACGCGGGAGGAAGGGGGCTCAGGGCACCCCTTCCTTTCGCCGCTTCAGGCGCCGGCGCCTTCCGTATTTCCGGTCATCGCCCTGCCGGTCATCGCCGTGCGGCGGCCGGCGGCGCGGGGGGCGGGCGGGTTGATGGCGGCGAGGACCGCCACGGCGAGGCCGATGACCAGCACCCACACCGCCGGGCGGGGTCCGAGGTCGAAGGTGAAGTTGGCGTCCAGCACCAGCCACGGGTCCACCCGCGTCGCGACCGCATACCAGAGCATTTCCACGCCGGCGGTAAGCGCCGCCCCGGCCACCGAGAGGCCGGCCATACGGAGCGGCGTCACGGTCTTCCCGCCGCGTCCGGCCACGCGGAAGGCGAAGAGCAGCAGGAAAATGCCGGCCATCAGCACCGGCTCGGTCACATCCAGCTTCGACTGCATGAAGAAATGCACCGTGCCCAGCACGGCGATGGCGTAGACGGCCATGTGCAGCCGGTTCCAGCGGGTCGAGCCGAGCCGCCGGATGGCGCCATCGGTGGAGGTGGCGCCCAGCGCCACCAGCAGCGCCACCGCCACCGCGCCGATGGTGAGATAGATGCGCAGCACGATCTCGCTGAGCGCGCGGCCGAAGCCCTGATCGATGATGTAGAGCGTGAGATGCAGCGCCGCGTAGCCGAGCGCCGCGAGGCCGAAGATGCGCCGGCCGAAATAGAGCTTGGGCATGTTGAACAGCCGCCGCAGCGGCGTCACCGCCAGCGTCACCGCGAGCAAGCGGATGGCCCACAGGCCGGTGAAATGGATCGCCTCCGTCCATGGCCGCGCGCCCAGCTGGCCGTTGGCGGCAAGGCCCACCAGCCACACCGCCGGCAGGATGCTGGAAACGAGGAACAGGGTCTTCTCGGGGCTGAAACGGCCGGACCGCTCGTGAAACAGGGGCATCGGGACCTTTCCGGCAATGCTGTGCAGGCGCCCGCCCGGCGCCTGCTTCCCCTTACGCCGCCCCCTGCGGCGGCGTTACGGCCCTCGCCTGCACGATGGCGTGAGGTGGGACGTGGGTGTGCTTCAGGCGTTCAGCTCGCCGTCGATCTGCGCCTTGAGGCCGGGATCGATGCCGAGCGCGCCCGCGAGCCAGTCCAGATAGGCGTGCTCGGCGTCGTTGTCCGGCCGGATGGCGAGGGCGGAAGCCGCGTAGATCTGCAGCGCCGCCTCGGGCGTCGTCGCGGCGGCGACCACCTCGTTGGGATCGACCGGGGTCGTGAGGATGGCGATCAGCGCGTCGCGTTCCGGCGAACCGGCCCCCATGCGCTCCAGCCCGCCGCCGATGCGCGACACCTCGTCCTCGTCGATCTCCCCGTCCGCCTGCGCCGCGGCCGCCATGGCAGAGAGCAGCACGCCGGAGAAGGCTTCCGGGCCCCCCGGCGCGGCGGCGGGGGAGAAGGCGGCGTCCGGTGTGCCGGAGGAGAAGGCCGAGCGCCCGCCGGAACCGGCCTGCCACTTGCGCAGCGCCTTCCACGCCAGCATCCCGATGACGGCGAGCCCGCCATACTTGATCAGGCTGCCGCCGCCCGACGCGCCGGACGGCTGGTGGCCGGGCTGGGGCGAGGGCTGCGGCTGGCGATAATCGGAGGGCATCTCCGGCGGGGTATAGCCGCCGGCCTGACCCGAGCCGCCGCGACCGAGGGCGTCCGAGGCGAAATCACCGAGATCGCCCCCCGTACCGCCGGACATGCCGCCCCCCTGCGTGGAGCCGCCGGACGGCCCGCCCGCGCGGCCACCGCCCAGGATCTGGCCGAGAATGTCTTCCAGCCCGCCGGAAGAACCGCCCGAGGCGCCGCCGGACGGGCCGCCCTGCGGCGCTCCGCGCCCACCGCCGAGCACCTGCCCGAGAATGTCGCCGAGGCCGCCCGGCAGGCCCGAAGGCGCCCCGCCCGATCCGCCGCGCTGGCCACCGCCGCCGAGCACCTGCCCGAGGATGTCGCCAAGGCCGCCCGGCAGTCCCGAAGGTGCCCCGCCCGAACCGCCGCGCTGGCCGCCGCCGCCGAGCACCTGTCCGAGAATGTCGCCGAGCCCGCCCGGCAGCCCGCCTCCGCCTTGCTGGGCGCCGCCGCCCCGCACGCTGCCCGAGCCGAGCGCCGCGCCGATGAGCTGTCCCAGAAGATCACCCGTTCCGGCCATGGCTTCCTCCCTGTTGGTGCCGCCACAGGCGCAAGGCCCGGCCGCGATCGAGGCTGCTAGCACCTTATTGAGTCCAACCGCGGGCACGGTCTCACGCTAGGGAAGGCCCATGGGAAGGTCCATGCCCGCGTTCGAGCTAAGGACGAAGCCGGCACCCGGACAAGCCCGAAGATGCTGCGTTCCAGTCTGGCGCGCTTACGAAGTCGCGAGCAGATGGCGCCGGATTTCGTCCGCTGCCGCCGCCGCATGGGTCTGCGCCAGATCATGTCCCGCCCCCGGCACGATGCACAGGCGGGACGCGGGGAGCAGGCTAGCGAGTCTTTCCCCGACCGCCACCGGGCTGATGGGATCGGCTTCGCCCCACAGCAGCAGCGTCGGCGCGCGGACCGTCGACAGTCGGTCGGACAGGTCCTCGACCGGATCGGCGATCCAGCGCGCCGCGTCCGGGAAGGCGCCGAAATAGTCCGCCCGCCAGTCTTCCCCGCCGAGGTCGGCCACCGGAACTCCGCCGGACGTCACGCACAGAACCAGCGTCTTGACGAGATGCGGGAAGGCGAGCGCCAGCTTCAGTGCGATATACCCGCCCATGGACTGGGCGACGATGGCCACGGGCTCGCGCATCCGCTCCGCGACCAGCCCGACCAGATCGTCGATGCTGTTCACGTCCGCGCGGGCCGGCTGGCGGCCCAGTCCGGGCCAGGAGAAGAACGTGCCGTCCCATTCGGCCCGGTCCGCGACGGGCCGCCAGAACGCGGCGTCCCCCGTTGCGCCGGGCAGGAACAGCGTCTCGATCATGATTTGGCTGGCGGTCGGGACAAGGTCCTAGACCGCCACCGGTGCCTTGATGGCCGGGTGGGGGTCGTAGCCCACGATCTCGATGTCCTCGTAGCGGAAGGCGAAGATGTCCGTCACCGCCGGGTTCAGCCGCAAGGAGGGCAAAGCGCGCGGGGTGCGGGAGAGCTGCTCGCGGGCCTGATCGAGGTGGTTCACATAGAGGTGCGCGTCGCCCAGCGTATGGACGAAATCGCCGACGCCGAGCCCCGTCACCTGCGCCACCATGTGGGTGAGCAGCGCATAGGAGGCGATGTTGAACGGCACGCCGAGGAACACGTCCGCCGAGCGCTGGTAGAGCTGGCAGGACAGCTTGCCCTCCAGCACGTAGAACTGGAACAGGCAGTGGCAGGGGGGCAGGGCCATCTTCGCCACATCAGCCGGATTCCAGGCGGTGACGATGAGGCGGCGCGAATCGGGGTTGCGGCGGATGTCGGAAACCACCTGCGCGATCTGGTCGATCACGCCGCCCTCCGGCGTCGGCCAGGAGCGCCACTGGTGGCCGTAGACCGGGCCGAGATCGCCCTTGGCGTCCGCCCACTCGTCCCAGATGGAGACGCCGTTTTCCTTCAGGTAGCGGATGTTGGTGTCGCCGGCGAGGAACCACAAAAGCTCGTGGACGATGGATTTCAGGTGCAGCTTCTTGGTGGTCACCAGGGGGAAGCCGCGCGCCAGATCGAATCGCATCTGGTGCCCGAACACCGAGAGGGTGCCGGTGCCGGTCCGGTCGTCCTTGCGCACGCCCTCGTCGAGAATGCGGCGCAGGAGCTGCTGGTAAGCTTCCATTAGGTATGTCCGGCCAAGATCAAGCGCCATAAGGCTTTCGCCGTCCGACTTTAGCCCGCCCGCCCGGACGCGGCCAGCACCCGCCGGCCTCCGTCCACATGCGGGCGGGAACATGGTTGCCGGCGTCTTATGGCAGGGCTGACGCTGGGACAGGTGTGGCATGGCGGGGGCTGATGGCGAAAAAGTGAGTGATTTCCGCTGCGTATGACCCTTGGAGACCCCCTTTTTCGCCACGACGTAGCCGTATTAGACCAGCATTGAACGCTCAAGTTGACGATCAAGGGCAAGACACATGAGCTCCCAAACCAACCTCAAGGCCGCGCTGATGGAAGTTCGCGCCTATCTGGCGCAGGAAGCCCAGGCCGAGGACTTCCGCAACGAAGCCGCCTGGGAGGCGGGTTCGAGCCGCGAGGAGCACGCCGCCAGCGATGCCCTCACCCGGCTCGACGAGGTGCTGCGCCAGCTCAAGGCCCAGCAGCGCCCCTGCAAGGACGAGCACACCGTGAAGGGTGAGCGCGCCCATTCGCGCGGTCACGAGCGGGTGCGCCTGCACCCGACCGAACTCGCGGCCTGAACAAGGATTTCCCCTCTCCCGCCGAAGGGAGAGGGCGTTTGCGTCTTTCCGCCTACCCCCGCACGCCGGCGCCGCCGATGGCGTCGAACAGCGCGGCATCCGCGCCGAGGCCGGCATTGGGGGTGGTGAGCAGCGTGTCCCCGTAAAACACCGAATTCGCCCCCGCGAGGAAGCACAGGATCTGCGCCTCGCGGCTCAGGGCGGCGCGTCCGGCAGAGAGGCGCACCCGCGAGGCGGGCATGACGAGGCGGGCGGTGGCCACCATCCGCACGATCTCCAGCGGGTCCACCGGCGGGCGATCGGCGAGGGGGGTGCCTTCCACCGCCACCAGCGCATTCACCGGCACGCTTTCGGGATGCGGATCGAACCCCGCCAGCACCTGCAGCATCGCGGCGCGGTCGCGCATGGTCTCGCCCATGCCGATGATGCCGCCGGAGCACAGTTCGATGCCCGCCGCGCGCACGGAGGTGAGGGTGTCGATCCGGTCCGCATAGGTGCGGGTGGTGACGATCTCGCCGTAGAAATCCGGACCCGTATCGAGATTGTGATTGTAGGCGGTGAGCCCCGCCTCGGCGAGGCGCTGGGCCTGATGCGGCTCCAGCATGCCGAGCGTGACGCAGGCTTCCATGCCGAGGCCGCGCACGCCGCGCACCATCTCCAGCACGGCGTCGAACTCGCGCCCTTCCTTCACCCGCCGCCACGCCGCGCCCATGCAGAAGCGCTCGGCGCCGTTGGCCTGCGCCTGCTCGGCGAGGGCGACGACGGAGGCTGGATCGAGAAACTTCTCCCGCGTCAGGTCCACCTCCGCATGGCGGGCGGACTGGGAGCAATAGGCGCAATCCTCCGGGCAGCCGCCGGTCTTGATGGAGAGCAGGCTCGCGCGCTGGACCTCGTTGGGGTCGTGATTGGCACGGTGGACGGCATTGGCCCGGCCCACCAGCTCCAGCAATGGCAGGTCCATGAGCGCCGCGATCTCGTCAACGCTCCAGTCGTGGCGGATCGTGCCGTCCTCAGTCTTGGCCATGCCCATGCTCCTGCTTCCGCGCGATGTGGGAGGGCCGGTCTAGTCGTGTTTGCGGCGCGTTCCAATACCGCCGGCCTTCCCAAATGGGTGACTTGACCTATGCGTTCGCTGCAGTGCAGCGTTGACATTGGGCTTTCGTATACATCACAGTGTCCCCGTTCCAAGGGGGGCCCCGGAAGGGGCTGAGATATCGCAAGTTCGCGGAAGTTATCCTTCCGCGGCGCCGCGATGACCCTTCGAACCTGATCCGGGTCATACCGGCGAAGGGATCGGAACTTGTGCTCCCGGCGCTCAGCGTCGCCCCGCACCCGTCTCCTAGCTCTACACCCCGGGTCTCGTTGAAAGCGCAAGCTGAACGGAGATCCGCAATGCTGGACGAAGCCTCGACGTCCTCCCTGAAAGTCACCACCGGGCCGCTGCCCCATTCGCGCAAGGTGTTCGTCTCCGCCACCCGGCCGGACGTGCGCGTCGCCATGCGCGAGATTTCGCTGACCGACCCGTCTGAGCCGCCGGTGAAGGTGTACGACACCTCCGGCCCCTATACCGACCTCGATGCCGTGATCGACCTCACCAAGGGCCTGCCGCAGCTGCGCGCCCAGTGGATTCGCGAGCGCGGCGACGTGGAAGAGGTGGAGGCCCGCGCCGTCCGCCCCGAGGATAACGGCCTGAAGGAGGGCCAGTCCTCCACCCTGCCGCAGTTCGATCTTTCCGGCCGCAAGCCGCTGCGCGCCAAGGCGGGCAAGCGCCCGACCCAGATGGCCTATGCGCGCGCCGGCATCATCACGCCGGAGATGGAATATGTCGCCGCCCGCGAGAACCTCGCCAAGGTGAATGGCGGCGCCCATCCGCACCATCAGGCCATGGGCCTCGGCGCGGCGATCCCCTCCGACATCACGCCGGAATTCGTGCGGCAGGAAGTGGCGCGCGGCCGCGCCATCATCCCCAACAACATCAACCACCCCGAAACCGAGCCGATGGCCATCGGCCGGAACTTCCTGGTGAAGATCAACGCCAATATCGGCAATTCGGCCGTGACCTCGGGCGTGGCGGAAGAAGTGGACAAGCTGGTGTGGGCCACCCGCTGGGGCGCCGACACGGTGATGGACCTGTCCACGGGCAAGAACATCCACACCATCCGCGAATGGATCATGCGCAACTCGCCGGTGCCCATCGGCACCGTGCCGCTCTACCAGGCGCTGGAGAAGGTCAACGGCGTCGCCGAGGACCTGACCTGGGAGATCTTCCGCGACACGGTGATCGAGCAGGCCGAGCAGGGCGTGGACTACATGACGGTGCACGCCGGCGTGCGCCTGCCCTTCGTGCCGCTCACCGCCAACCGCGTCACCGGCATCGTCTCGCGCGGCGGCTCGATCATGGCCAAGTGGTGCCTCGCGCATCACAAGGAGAGCTTCCTCTACGAGCATTTCGAAGAGCTGTGCGAGATCCTCGCCCAGTATGACGTGGCCTTCTCCCTCGGCGACGGCCTGCGCCCCGGCTCCATCGCGGACGCCAACGACGCCGCCCAGTTTGCGGAGCTGGAGACGCTCGGCCAGCTTACCGAGATCGCCTGGAAATACGACTGCCAGGTGATGATCGAGGGCCCCGGCCATGTGCCGCTGCACCTCATCCGCGAGAATGTGGAGAAGCAGCTCAAGGTCTGCCACGAGGCGCCGTTCTACACCCTCGGCCCGCTGGTGACGGACATCTCCCCCGGCTACGACCACATCTCCTCCGCCATCGGCGCGGCGATGATCGGCTGGTTCGGCACGGCGATGCTCTGCTACGTCACGCCGAAGGAGCACCTCGGCCTGCCGGACCGTGACGACGTGAAGGCCGGCGTCATCTCCTACAAGATCGCCGCCCACGCGGCCGATCTCGCCAAGGGCCACCCGGCCGCGCGCATCCGCGACGATGCGCTCTCCCGGGCCCGCTTCACCTTCCGCTGGCGCGACCAGTTCGCGCTCTCGCTTGACCCGGAGACGGCCGAGCGCTTCCACGACGAGACGCTCCCCGCCGAGGGGGCCAAGGTGGCGCACTTCTGCTCCATGTGCGGGCCGAAGTTCTGCTCCATGAAGATCTCGCAGGAGCTGAAGCTGGAAGCCGGCGACATCGCCCGCGCCCAGGCCGACAACCTCGCCTCCGCGGGCATGGCCGAAATGGCCCAGAAGTTCCGCGACGGCGGCGGCCTGATCTACACACCGGCCCCCGAAGTCGCCCCCCCGCCGCCCGCCGCGGCGGAGTGAGGGGCATCTGAGCGTCGCCCTCCGGCTTGACCGGAGGGCGATAGGCTGTGGCAAGGGGATGCCGATACAATAGCCCAGGCCCCCTTTCCATACGACAGCTTGGCCTTGTGGGTACCGCTCGGTGAGTGCCATATTCAGGCACCATAGGGAGCTGGCCTCATATGCCTATTGTCAACCTCGGTCGCCTGACGACCGTCAGTATTTCGGACGTCTGGAAGAGTGAGGCTCACGATTTTACCCCTTGGCTTGCTCAATCCGATAATCTGAAGCTGCTCTGCGATATCCTCGGCATTGAGGAACTGATCGACGTTCGTCGGGAAGACCCGGTCGGACGCTTTCGGGTCGATATTGTCGCGCGCGAGCAGGACGGCGGCACGATCGTCATCGAGAACCAATTCGGGAAGACCGACCATGGTCATCTCGGACAGATCATGACCTATCTGGCGGGGCAGCAGGGGCCGGTGACGGTCGTGTGGATCGCCGAGCGGTTCAACGAGGAGCACCGTGCGGTCATCGACTGGCTCAACGCCAACACCGATGACGAATATGCCTTCTTCGCCGTTGAGGTTGAGGTCCTGCGCATCGGAAGTTCCGAGCCCGCGCCGTGGTTCAATGTCGTGGCCAAGCCGAACATCTGGAGCCGCACGGTACGAGTTCGGTCGGCCGAGGGAGAAGGCGGCGAGCTAGCGACCCGCCATCAGCAGAGGATGGCGTATTGGGCGGCTTTTTCAGAATACCTTCAAGCCAATAATTCGGAGTTCCGTATTCGCCGCGCATGCAAGGACCATTGGTTTGAATTCCCCACTGGGCGGAGCGGGTCCGTCATTTCAGCCACGATTAGCGTGGAGCGCTACAAGCGGATCGGAGTGGAGCTTTACAACCACGGCGATGTCACCAAGGGGATCTTTGACCGGCTTTTGGCCCAGAAGCCCGAAATTGAGGCGGAGATTGGCACGCCGCTCGAGTGGCAGAGGCTTGACGGAAAGAAGGCGACACGCATCGCACTCTTCAAAACGGGAGAGGACCCGTCAGATCCGGAAGAATGGCCGCGGCAACACGCGTGGATGATGGCCCAAATGGTGAGGTTCAAACGCACCTTCTCGCCCAGGCTTTTGGCAATGCCGGCGCCGGATTTGAGCAACGGCGCAAAAGCCGAAATCTCCGAGCACGAGGATATTATCTAGAAGACATCTTGGTATGCTTCGCGCAAGCCTTGGATTTCAATACCCCAATTGGACTCTAGTTTGTGGCTGTGCCGGCCACGTGTCTTGCGTTCTATAAATGTCGCCACCTCCCCATCACCACCCCCAGCGCCTGCTCCGGCGTTGCGCGCGCCCAGTCGGGCATCTGGTGGCAGAAGAAGGTGGCTTGGCGCTTGGCGTAGCGGCGGGTGTCGCTCTGGCCCTCGGCGATGGCGTCGGCGAGGGACATCTCGCCTTTCAGATAGCGCGTGAGGGCCGGCGCGCCGTGGGCCTTCAGCACCGTGCGGTCGGGGGCGAGGTTGCGGGCGGCGAGGGCGCGCACCTCCTCCAGCGCCCCGGCGGCCATCATCGCCTCGAAGCGCACGTCGATGCGCTGGCGCAGCAGGTCGCGGTCCACCTCCAGCACGATCTTCGCGCAGCGCGCCGCGTCCAGCACCGGCGGCTGCGCATCCCGATGCCAATCGGTCAGCGAGCGGCCGGTGGCGTGGATCACTTCCAGCGCGCGCAGCACACGCTGGCGGTCGTTTACCTTCAGCCGCGCGGCGCTCTCGGGATCGCGCGCGGCGAGGCGGGCGTGGAGGGAAGGGCTGTCCAGCGCCTCGGCCGCGCCGCGCACCTCGGCGCGCACGGCTTCGGGAATGGCGGGAATTTCGGCAAGTCCCTGCGTCAATGCGCGGAAATAAAGCCCCGTGCCGCCCACGAACACCGGCAGGCGCCCGGCCGCACGCGCCGCGGCGAGGGCGCGCTTGGCGTCCTCCAGCCAGCGGCCGACGGAATAGTCCGTGTCGGCATCCACATGGCCGTAGAGGCCGTGGGGCACCTCGGCCATTTCCGCGACGGTCGGCCGCGCCGTGAGTACGGACAGATCGCCGTAGACTTGCATGGAATCTGCATTGAGGACGATGCCGCCCGTCCGCTCGGCGATGCTCAGCGCGAGCGCCGACTTGCCGCTGGCGGTCGGACCTGCGATGAGCACTGCCAACGGTTTTCCCCCTTCGAGCTTCGAAAATTCCATGGCCTACGTCGCGACGCTGATTTCAAACCCATCTGCCCCGGCTTTGACCTATGAGGCAATCCATGCCGCGCTCGCGGTGCTGCCGCAGGCGCAGGACCCGGTGGTGCTGGAAGACGGCGTGGCCGTGGACATCCATTTCGCGCCCGAGCTTGCGGCCGATGCGGGCGCGCTGGCGGACGCGGTGCGCGGCGCGCTCGGGGACGCCCCCATCGACGTGGTGGTGCAGCTTGAGACCGGCCGGCGCAAGCGCCTGTTCCTCGCCGACATGGATTCGACCATGATCGGGCAGGAGTGCATCGACGAACTGGCCGACCTCGTGGGCCTGAAGGCGCACGTCTCCGCCATCACCGAGCGCGCCATGCGCGGCGAGATCGCCTTCGAGCCGGCTTTGCGCGAGCGCGTGGCGCTGTTGCGCGGCCTTTCGGCGAGCGTGGTGGGCGATGTGCTGCGCGAGCGCATCACCCTCACCCCCGGCGGGCCGGAGCTGGTGGGCACCATGAAGGCCAACGGCGCCTATGCCGCCCTCGTCTCCGGGGGCTTCACCCTGTTCACGCAGGAGATCGCCGCGCGCATCGGCTTCGACGAGAACCGCGCCAACGAACTGCTGGTGGAAGACGGCACGCTGCTGGGCGCGGTGGCCGAGCCCATCCTCGGGCGCGACGCCAAGCTCGCGACGCTGGTGGAACTGCGCGACCGGCTGCACCTTGCCCCGTCCGAGACCATGGCCGTGGGCGACGGCGCCAACGATCTCGCCATGCTGGGAGAGGCGGGCCTCGGCGTCGCCTATCATGCCAAGCCGGCGGTGGCGGCGGCCGCCCATGCCCGCATCGACCACGGCGACCTCACGGCGCTGCTCTACATGCAGGGCTACAGCCGCAGCGAGTTCCGCGTCGCCTGAGGGCTTGCCCGCTCACTCGGTAAGGAGGGGACTGTCATCGCCCGGCTTGTCCGGGCGATCCACGGGCGGGCCGGGTCGAATGATCGTGGAGCGCGCAGGCGCAAGGGTGGATCGCCCGGATAAGCCGGGCGATGACGCGCGCTGAAGGCGGGTCAGACTCCCGCGCCTTGCTTTACTGCGCGGTGCCCTGGCCGGCAGCGGCGGCGCCCTGCTGATTCTGGGCGTTCTGCGAGCGCGGCAGCGGGATGATGCGCACCTTGCGCTGACCCGGCTGCTCGGAGGCGGGCGCGAGCGGCGCGGCGACGGTGGCGGCGACGGGACCACCCGCCGCAGCTTCGGCCGCAGCGGTGCTGCCCGCCGGTGGCTTCGCGGCCGCCTTGCCGCCCTTGGGCGTCTCGGCGGGGCGGGGCGCGGACATTTCGCGCGCCTGTTCCTCGGTCACCAGGATGTCGCCCTTGCGCAGGGTGGTCTCGTCCTCAAGCCCGGCGAGGGCCTGCGCCCAGGACTGGCCGGCCGGTTTGCACGTGCAGGAGGGCACCAGCTCCTTGCGGTAGCGCAGGGCGTTGGGCAGCGACATGTAGGACTGGCCGGAGATGCTCACCGCCGACTTGATGTCGCCGCTATAAGTGAAGAGCTGCGCATCCGAGCCCGGGCACAGCCGCTTGCAGAGCTGGTCGTCCTGCGCGTAGCGGGTGGAATTGGTCGAGCTCGCCATGGGGAAGAAGTAGCCGTCGCAGGTCCGCACGCACACGGTGCGCGAGGAATAGGTCTTCGGCTGCTCCAGCGGCATCAGGTCGAGGTCCGGCGAGGTTTCCTCGCTCTGCGGCTGCTGGGAGCCGAAGATGGCCTCGAAGAAGTTCTTCGGCTTGGCCGGCTCGGCGGCGCGGCGGGCGGCCTGGACGGCGGCGGTGTATTGCGGGCCGCAATTGTTCTGGGCAAGGGCGATGATGAGCGCCCGGCGCTGGCCGCCATTGTCGGCGCCGCCGCGCTCCAGCCCGGCGATCTGCGACCTGAGGCGCGAGACCTGATCGTCGATCTGGTCGCACTGGGGCGGACGGGGCGGGCCCTGGAAGATGAGGAAGCCGCGCGGCGCATCGCAGCCCATGCCGCGCGCCTGGGCGGACAGACGGTCGAGATCGCCGCGGAGCTTGGCGGCCTGCGCCTGCTGGTTGGCGACGCCGCCGGCGCTGCGGTCGAGGGCCATCAGCGAGCCTTCGAGCTGCTGGCAGGTGGGGCTGCCGGCCTGCGCCAGCGCGGTGCCCGCGGTGGTGAGGGCGACCATGAGGCCCAGCGCCAGACGGCGCGCAGCCCCTCGCACAGCCTTCCCACGGGCTGCAATCCGGGCCATCCGAATGGCGCCGATCCCTCGCGCGGACTCCATCCTCAGCTCTTCTCTCCACTGGCGCCGTGCCGATCCGGCGCCCCTCTATAGACCGACAGCGGGGGACAATGGTGACGAAACTGTGGCCCCTCTCCGGAAGGTGAGGGGCCGGCCCGGTTGCGTTCCGGCCCGCTCAGCCGCGGCCGCGCGAGCGGATGTTGAAGCTGTCGAAGGCATATTCGGCGATCTGCCACCACACCAATTGGTCGGCACGGATGGCGTTCATGGAATCGAACGCCTGCTTGAAGGCCGGGTTGGTGGCGGCCAGCTCGTTGTAGAGCTCGAAGGCCGCCTTGTAGCCCGCTTCCATGATGGACTGCGGGAAGGGCTTCAGCTCCACGCCCTGCTGCACCAGCCGGCGCAGCGCCGGAGGGTTCACCGAATCGTACTTCGCCAGCATCCAGTTGTTGGCCGCCTCGGCGGCGTTGCGGACGATGGCTTGGTAATGCTTCGGCAGCGCGTTCCACTGGGCGCTGTTGATGACGAGGTGCAGCATGGCGCCGCCCTCCCACCAGCCGGGATAGTAGTAATACTTGGCCACCTTCACGAGGCCGAGCTTCTCGTCGTCATAAGGGCCGACGAACTCCGCCGCGTCGATGGAGCCGCGCTCCAGCGCCGGATAGACGTCGCTGGGGGCGATCTGCTGCGGCACCACGCCGAGCTTCGCCAGCACCTGCCCGCCGATGCCGCCGATGCGGAACTTCAGGCCCTTGAGATCGTCGACGCCGGCCAGCTCCTTGCGGAAGAAGCCGCCCATCTGGCAGCCGGAATTGCCGAGCGGCATGGAGGTGACGTTGTACTTGGCGAGCACGCCGTTGATGATCTGCTCGCCGCCGCCGAAGAACCACCAGGAATGCTGCTGGCGCGAGTTGAAGCCGAACGGCACGCCGGTGCCGAAGGCCAGCGCGGTGTCCTTGCCGGTATAGAAATAGGTGGCGGTCTGGGCGCACTCCACCGAGCCGGTGGAGACCGCATCGAGCGCCTGCAGGCCGGGCACCAGCTCGCCCGCCGGGAAGGTCTGGATCTGGAAGCGGCCGTCGGTGGCCTCGGCCACATACTTGGCGAAGATCTGCGCGGTGCCGAAGATGGTGTCGAGGGAGCGCGGGAAGGAGGAGGTGAGCCGCCACTTCACCTCGGGCTGGGTCTGCGCGAGAGCGGGGGCGGCAACCGCGCCGGTGGCGAGCGCGGTGGCGGACGCGCCAATGAAATGGCGGCGCTTGATCTCCATGGATGTGCTCCTCGGGCCGTTGATCGGGCTCTATGGGGTAGGGCGAAACCTTGCGATGGGGCGAAAGGGGTGTCACGCGGCGCGGCAGCCGTCAATGTCGTCGGTCGCCGGCACGGCGATATTGCGCGGCTCTTCCGCTGCGGGCGGGGCATCCCATATGTCGATGGCCTGCCTGTGGCAGCTTTCCGGGGAGTTCCATGACGCACGCTTTCTCGACCACCCGTCCCAGCCTCACCCGCCGTCTCGGGCGCCTCGCGCTGGCCGGCGCGCTCGGCGTCGCGGCGCTCGCGGGCGGGCCGGCGCTGGCGCAGGAGCCCAACCTCATCTTCCGCAAGTCCACGGTCTGGAAGTTCCTGACCCCCGACGACAAGCTCGCCGTCTACGGCATCGACGACCCGGTGGTGGAGGGCGTCGCCTGCCACTACACGACCCCCGAGAAGGGCGGCGTGAAGGGTATGGTGGGCCTCGCGGAGGAAGTCTCCGACATCTCGCTCGCCTGCCGCCAGGTGGGGCCGATCTCGTTCAAGTCGAAGTTCGAGCAGGGCGACGTGGTGTTCCGCGAGAGCCGCTCCTTCTTCTTCAAGAAGATGCAGATCGTCCGCGGCTGCGACACCAAACGGAACGTGCTCGTCTATCTCGTCTATTCCGACAAGCTGATCGACGGCAGCCCGAAGAACTCCACCTCCACCGTCCCGATCATGCCGTGGGGCGGCAATACCGACGTGCCGAAGTGCGCGGATTTCCTGAAGTAGCGGCAGGATGAACGCCGCGCGCCCGGGCCGGTGATCCCTCCGCCCGGACGCGCGGCGCGGTACTCAGAGGAAGGTCACCTTGCCCGTGCCGATGTCGTACATGGCGGCGGCCGACTTCAGCTGACCGGCGGCCGCCCGCTCGGAGAGGATCGGCCCTGCGGTCTGCGCCAGCTTGGCGTTCAGCTTCACGTTCTGGTCGCTGGCGGCGGCGAGGAGATCGGACGGATTGCTCCGCATGGCCTCATAGACGGCCGGGCGGATGGCGTTGACGAGGCTCGGCAGGTGGCCGGGCGGCAGGGTGTTGTCCTTGATGGACGTGATGGTCGCCTGCACCGCGCCGCACGAGGCATGGCCGAGCACGAGGATCAGCTTCACGCCGAGCACCGCGGTGGCGAATTCCAGGCTCGCCAGGCCGTTTTCATCGATGAAGTTTCCGGCCACGCGCACGATGAACAGTTCGCCCGGCCCCTGGTCGAACACCAGTTCCGGCACCACTCGCGAATCCGAGCAGGCGACGATGGCCGCGAACGGCTGCTGTCCCGTCGCGCGCTTCAGGCGGCCGGCGGAATAGTCCGCCTGCTGGGGCGTGCCGGCCACGTAGCGGGCATTGCCGTCCACCAGGCGCTTCATGGCCTCGTCTGGCGTGACCGGGGTCGCCGTGCCATATCCACCGCTGGTCTGGGCGAAGGCGGAGGCGGCGAACAGCGGCGCGGCCGCAAGGGCCAGTCCACCCGCCAGCCCGCCGGCGAGGAGGCGTCGGCGTCCGATGGATGGTGATGAGCACGTCTCGCACATGGGCGATCCTCTCCCGGTAACGGTGGTTCAGGCATGTTTGGACCCGCCCGCAGCGTGTCGCAGGGGCAGGTCAGGGCCGAACATAGCTGATCCGGGAGCGATGGACCGTACCCGGCGATCACAAATCGCTGACCTAAAGCTTTGCCTTAAATCGCCATTTTCGCCTTCGGCGCGGCGGCCGGGACGGCCCGCCGGAGCCGGGCTAGCGCGAGCAGGTGATGGCCACCGTTTCCGGGCAGAGCGGGCCGGTGCAGGTCGCTGCAGGTGGGGCGACGCTGGAGGGGGTGAAGGCGGAGGCGTGCGCCGTCACGCGGCCGAAATCGATGACCTGGCTGTAGGCGTGGGTGCGGCACCAGGCTTCCGCCACCTTCTGCCCGCACGGCGCGCCGGAGGCGAGGCAGGAATCGATGCTGGAGCCGTCGGAATTGTCGATGAGGAAGATGCGCGTCTCCGCCATGGCCGGCGCCATCAGCGACAGGCTCGCCACGGCGACGGCGGCGAGGGTTCGGATCAGCGGCATGGACAGGTCGGCACCTCTTTTACAGGCGCGTCCCGAATGCGGCGGCGCGCTTTCGGGTCACGGGCGGGATCATCGGATGCGCCCCGACCCCCGCCCGGCGCAACTCAGCCGGGGATAGACGCTCACGAAGGGGCAGGTCAAGCTGGGGAAGATAACGATATCCGGAGGTGCGGGGCCACGTCGGGCGGCGTGAAACATCTTGACGAGCGCCCGCGCCCGAACCATTGTCCCGCGCCATGAACGGCGGTCTCGTCACCATCTGCGCCATTGCGGCGATTATTTGCGGTTAGCCGAAAAGCTGGCCGCGGCCGTCCTTTGCTCATCTTCTTAGACAAGGATCTGGACGCCCCGGCCGGTGGACCGGCTTGGCGCTTGTGCTGCGCCATTCGGGGGAACGATCCATGGAGCTCAGGCTCTACAACACGCTGACCCGCTCGAAGGACCTCCTGCGTCCGCTCGATCCCGCCAACGTGCGCATGTATGTCTGCGGACCGACGGTCTACGACCATGCCCATATCGGCAATGCCCGCCCGGTCATCGTCTTCGACGTTCTGTTCCGGCTGCTGCGGCGCCTCTACGGGGCGGAGCAGGTCAAGTATGTCCGCAACATCACGGACGTGGACGACAAGATCAACGCTCGCGCCGCCGAGCGCTCCATCTCCATCCGCGACCTGACGGAAGAGACCTACCGCTGGTTCCGCGAGGACACGGCCGCGCTGCACTGCCTGCCGCCCACCGTGGAGCCGCGCGCCACCGAGCACATCGAGGAGATGCGCACGCTCATCGAGCGGCTCGTCGCCTCCGGCCATGCCTATGTGGCGGAAGAGCATGTGCTGTTCCACGTGCCCTCCATGCCGGACTATGGCCGCCTCTCCCGCCGCTCGCTGGACGAGATGATGGCTGGCGCCCGCGTGGACGTCGCCCCCTATAAGCGCGACGCCATGGACTTCGTGCTGTGGAAGCCGAGCGCCGCGGGCGTGCCCGGCTGGCCCTCGCCCTGCGGCATCACCACCCCCGGCCGCCCCGGCTGGCACATCGAATGCTCGGCCATGAGCTGGAAGCACCTGGGCGAGACCTTCGACATCCATGGCGGCGGCATCGATCTCGTCTTCCCGCACCACGAGAACGAGATCGCCCAGACCCGCTGCGCCTTCCATTCCGGCGTCATGGCGCAGATGTGGATGCACAACGGCTTCCTGATGCTGGAAGGCGAGAAGATGTCGAAGTCCCTCGGCAACTTCGTCACCATCCGCGAGCTGCTGGACGAGTGGCCGGGCGAGGTGCTGCGCCTCGCCATGCTCTCCACCCACTATCGCCAGCCCATCAACTGGACCCGCCAGGGCCTCGGCTTCGCCGCCAAGACGCTGGACAAGTGGTATCGCGTGATCGGCGACGTGGAGGCCGAGACCGGCGACGCCAACCCGTTCGAGACCGAGATCGCCGATCGCCTCGCCGACGACCTCAACACGCCCTCCGTCATCGCCCACCTGCACCACCTCGCCGAGGTGGCGGAGCACGAGGACACCTCCTCCGCTTTGCGCCGCCGCTTCAAGGGCGCGGCCAACCTGCTGGGCCTGCTCGGCGATACCGAAACCGGGTGGCGCGCGCGGCAGAAGGAAGGCATTGCCCTCGACGAGGGGGTGATCGCCGATCTGATCGCCCAGCGCATCGCCGCCCGCAAGGCGAAGGACTTCAAGCGCGCCGACCAGATCCGCGAGGAGCTGGCGGCCAAGGGCATCGTGCTGATGGACAACAAGGACGGGACCACCAGCTGGGAGGTGTCGCGATGAGCGCGATCGCCCTGCGTCCCTATCTTCCCGCCGATGCCCCGGTGCTGGCGGCGCTGTTCCGCGCCGCCATCGCGGAGCTGACCGGCGAGGATTACGACACCGAGCAGCAGGAGGCGTGGGCCGCCAAGGCCGACGACGCCGAGGCCTTCGCCGCCCGCCTCGCCGCCAGCCTCACCCTCGTCGCCCTGCGCGGCAAGGAGGTGGCCGGCTTCGTCTCGCTCAAGGACAACGCCCACATCGACATGCTCTATGTGGCGCCCGATGCCGTCGGCACCGGCGTCGCCAAGGCCCTGTGCGACGCCGCCGAGACGCTGGCCAAGGCGCGTGGCAGCCGCAAGCTCACCGTGGACGCCAGCGACACCGCCCTCGGCTTCTTCCAGAAGCGCGGCTACGAACCCCAGCGCCGCAACATGGTGCCGCTGGCCGACACCTGGCTCGCCAACACGGCCATGGAAAAGAAGCTGGGGGAAGGGGCCGGGCAATGACGGCATCAGCCGCAGACGGGCGTGAACGCCTCTATCTCTTCGACACCACCCTGCGCGACGGGGCGCAGACCAATGGTGTTGATTTCACCGTGGCCGACAAGCTGCGGGTGCTCTCCCTGCTGGACCGGCTGGGCATGGACTATGTGGAGGCCGGCTATCCCGGCGCCAATCCCACCGACACCCAGTTGTTCGCGCAGAAGCACGAGGCGAAGGCGCGCGTGACCGCCTTCGGTATGACCAAGCGCCCCGGCCGCTCGGCCTCCAACGATCCCGGCGTCGCGGCGCTGCTGGCGGCCCATTCGGATGCCATCTGCTTCGTCGCCAAGTCCTCCGCCTATCAGGTGCGGGTGGCGCTGGAGACGACCAAGGAGGAGAACCTCGCCTCCATCCGCGAGAGCGTCGAGGCGGCGATTGCCGCCGGGCGCGAAGCGCTGGTGGATTGCGAGCACTTCTTCGACGGCTTCAAGGAAGACCGCGACTTTGCCCTCGCCTGCGCCCGCACCGCCTATGAGGCCGGCGCGCGCTGGGTGGTGCTGTGCGACACCAATGGCGGCACCTTGCCCCACGAGGTGGAGGCCATCGTCGCCGAGGTGGTGAAGGTGGTGCCGGGCACCAATGTGGGCATCCACGCCCACAACGACACCGAGCAGGCGGTGGCGAATTCGCTCGCCGCCGTGCGGGCCGGCGCGCGGCAGATCCAGGGCACGCTGAACGGCCTCGGCGAGCGCTGCGGCAACGCCAATCTCTGCTCGCTCATCCCCACCCTTTTGCTCAAGAAGGACTATGCGGAGCGCTTCGATATCGGCGTCAGCGAGGAGGCGCTGGGCGAGCTGGTCCACGTCTCCCGCACGCTGGACGAGATGCTGAACCGCGCCCCCGACCGGCACGCGCCCTATGTGGGCGAGAGCGCCTTCGCCACCAAGGCCGGCATCCACGCCTCGGCCATCCTGAAGGACCCCGCCACCTACGAGCACGTCGCACCGGAAAAGGTCGGCAATCGCCGCCGGGTGATGGTCTCCGACCAGGCCGGGCGCTCCAACGTCCTGTCCGAGCTGGAACGCCTCGGCGTGCAGGTGGACAGGAAGGACCCGCGCATCTCCCGCCTTCTGGAAGAGGTGAAGGAGCGCGAGGCGCTGGGCTACTCCTACGAGGCGGCGGACGCTTCCTTCGCCCTGCTGGCCCGGCGGATGCTGGGCTCGGTGCCCGACTATTTCGCGGTGGAGCGCTTCAAGGTGAACGTGGAGCGCCGCTACAACGCGCAGGGCGAGCTCGTCACCGTGGCGGAAGCCATCGTGAAGGTGAAGGTGGACGATGAGACGATGATCTCCGCCGCCGAAGGCAACGGCCCGGTGAACGCGCTGGACGTGGCCCTGCGCAAGGATCTCGGCAAGTATCAGCCCTTCATCTCGGGCCTTCACCTCACCGACTATCGCGTGCGCGTGCTGAACGGCGGCACGGAGGCGGTGACGCGGGTGCTGATCGAGAGCGCAGACGAGACCGGCGACCGCTGGACCACGGTGGGCGTCTCTCCCAACATCATCGACGCCTCCTTCGAGGCGCTGCTGGATTCCATCACCTGGAAACTGCTGAAGGAAGGCGCGCCGGCCTGATAAACGTCCTCTCTCATGCACTGCTGCAAACGCCATTTGCAGCAGTGCGCGAGGGGATTGCCTGAAATCAATGTCTACCCTGTTACCGGGACTAAGGTTTCATCCAAGCTTGATAGCGAGCTTGCAGGCTCAAAGCCTGCGAATATCGGGAGCTTGGTCATGTCCAACGTTCAATCCCGCTTCGACGTCTCCGATCCGATGGTCGTGACGCGAATCCTGTGCGGCCTCTTCTATTTTCCCCACGCGATTTCCAAGATCATCGGCTTTTCCGGTGCCGTCGGATTCTTCGCCAAGGCGGGCCTCATGCCGCCGGAAGCCTTCGTGGTGCTCTCGATCGTCATGGAGCTGACCTGCGGGATCGGCCTCACCTTCGGGCTGTTCACCAAGTATGTGGGGGTCATCTCGGCCGGGGTCATGGCGGTCGCCGCCTATGCCATCGTCGCGGTCTATGGCCTCGGCTGGTTCTGGGCCGGGCACGGCATCGAGTATCTGGTGTTCTGGGCCGTCGCCTCGCTGGCAGTCGCGCTCGATGCGTGGAACCGTAATCCCGGCGTCTTCGGCCTGTTCGCATGGCCCCTGAAGCGGACCAAGGCGGTCACGGCCTGACAGGCCCGCGAACCGGAATGCAAAAGGGCCGGGCAGCGAATGCCCGGCCCTTTCTTTTCAGTTCCCCGCCAGCGCCTTCAGCGCGGCAAGCACCGCTTCCGTATCTGCCCCCAGCCGCGGGCTCGCGCTCTTTGCCACCTGCCGCTCGCCGTCGAGCACGATGGGGCTCGCTACGGCCGGAATGGTGCCGCCGCCGGCCTCGGCGAGGTCCACGCGCAGGCCGCGGGCCTTCACCTGTGGATCCTCGAACACCTGCGAGACCGTATTGATCGGCCCCGCCGGCACGCCCTTCGCCTCCAGCGCGGCGAGGAGGTCGTCGCGGGCGAAGGTCATGGTCAGCGCGGTGAGTTTCGGCACCAGCACGGCGCGGTTGGCGACGCGGGCGGGATTGGTGGCGTAGTCGTCCTGATGCGCCAGCTCCGGCGCGCCGAGCACGGCGCAGAAGCGGGCGAACTGGCCGTCATTGCCGATGGCGGCGATGAAATAGCCGTCCGCGCAGGGGAAGACCTGATAGGGCACGATGTTGGGATGGGCATTGCCCATGCGCTTGGGCGCCTTGCCGGAGGTGAGGTAGTTCATGGCCTGGTTGGCGAGCACGCCCACCTGGGTGTCGAGCAGCGCCATGTCCACATGCCCGCCGGTGCCGGTCTCGTCCCGCCGCCGCAGCGCGGCGAGGATGCCCACGGTGGCATAGAGGCCGGTGAAGATATCGGCGAAGGCGACGCCCACCTTCTGCGGCTCCCCATCCGGCGCGCCGGTGAGGTCCATGATGCCGCCCATGCCCTGCACGAGGAAGTCATAGCCCGCGCGCGGCGCATAGGGGCCGTCCTGCCCGAAGCCGGTGACGGAGCAATAAACGAGGCGCGGGTTTTCTCTCCTAAGGCTCTCATAGTCGAGCCCGTATTTCTTCAGGCCGCCGACCTTGAAATTCTCGATGAGCACGTCGCTCTGCCGCGCGAGATCGCGGATGATCTTCTGGCCTTCTTCCGTCTCGAAATCCACCGCCACCGAGCGCTTGCCGCGGTTGGTCGAATGGAAATAGGCGGCGCCGAGGTCCGCCCCGTCCGCCCCCTTCAGGAAGGGCGGCCCCCAGGTGCGGGTATCGTCCCCGCCGCCGGGCCGCTCCACCTTGATGACCTCCGCCCCGAGATCGGCGAGCAACTGCCCGCACCAGGGCCCGGCGAGGATGCGGGCGAGTTCAAGGACGCGAAGGCCGGCGAGGGGAGGGGACATGGGGGGACTCGCTTTTACCGGCCGGCGATTTCAAAACCATCGTCATGGCCGGACTTGATCCGGCCATCCACGTGGCAGGGCCGGGAACGATGTTCGGTTGTCAGCGCATGTGGCGAGACGTGGATGCCCGGGTCAAGCCCGGGCATGACGCTGTTTCTGAAAGGGCAGATCTTCCCGCTCTCAGAAGAACGCCTGAATCCCCGTAATCGCCCGGCCGAGGATCAGCGCGTGGATGTCGTGCGTGCCCTCGTAGGTGTTCACCGTCTCCAGGTTCGCCGCGTGGCGGATGACGTGGAATTCGGCGGAGATGCCGTTGCCGCCGTGCATGTCGCGGGCGGTGCGGGCGATGTCCAGCGCCTTGCCGCAATTGTTGCGCTTGAGGAAGGAGATGGCCTCGATGGGCAGCTGTCCCTCATCGAACATCCGCCCCGCGCGCAGCGCGAGCTGGAGGCCGAGCGCGATCTCGGTGGCCATGTCCGCCAGCTTCTTCTGCACCAGCTGGGTGGCGGCCAGCGGCCGGCCGAACTGCTTGCGGTCCAGCGTATACTGGCGGGCGGCCGCATAGCAGGCTTCCGCCGCGCCCATGGCGCCCCAGCCGATGCCGTAGCGGGCGCGGTTGAGGCAGCCGAACGGGCCGGGCAGGCCGGCGGCGTTGGGCAGGAGGTTCTCCTCCGGGATCTCCACGTCTTCCAGCACCACCTCGCCGGTGATGGAGGCGCGCAGCGAGAGCTTGCCCTCGATCTTGGGGGTGGAGAAGCCCTTCATGCCGCGCTCCACGACGAAGCCCTTGATGGCGTTGTCGTGCGCCGCGGACTTCGCCCACACCACCGCGAGGTCGGAGATGGGCGAATTGGTGATCCACATCTTCGCGCCGTTGAGGCGATAGCCGCCGTCGATCTTCTCGGCGCGGGTGCGCATGCCGGCGGGATCGGAGCCGGCGTCCGGCTCGGTGAGGCCGAAGCAGCCGACCCACTCGCCGGTGGCGAGCTTGGGCAGGTACTTCTTGCGCTGCTCTTCGGTGCCGTAGGCGTAGATGGGGTGCATGACGAGAGAGGACTGCACGCTCATGGCCGAGCGGTAGCCCGAATCCACCCGCTCCACCTCGCGCGCGGCGAGGCCGTAGGCCACGTAGCCGAGGCCGGCGCCGCCGTATTCCGCCGGGATGGTGGGGCCGAGCAGGCCGAGCTCGCCCATCTCGTTCATGATCTCGCGGTCGAACCGCTCGTCGAGATAGGCCGAGGTCACGCGCGGCAGCAGCTTTTCCTGCGCGTAGTCGCGGGCGGTGTCGCGCACCAGCCGCTCGTCCTCGGTGAGCTGGCTGTTGATATCGAAGGGGTCGGCCCAATCGAAGATCGGCTTTCCGGATGCGGCCATGGTGCGTCTCCCGCGCTTGAAGGTACCGCCGGGTGGCGGCGGGCATTTACATTCCTACCAGTCGGTATATAAATAAAAGCCAATCGTCAAGGAGCACGACGCTGCAGGATCGAGGCGACCACGAACAGGATGCGCCGGCCCGCCCGGCCCCCGCCCGGCGGCGCGGACGTCCGCCGAAATCGGCGGCGCTGCGCGTCGCGGCGGAAGGCGACGGCGCACGCCTCGGCCGTCCGCCGATGATGAACGACCCGCGCGCGGAAATCCTGCGGCAGGCGGCGCAATTGTTCGCGCAGAAGGGCTATGTGGAATCCTCGCTCAGCGAGGTGGCGCGGTCGCTCAACTATTCCAAGGGCGCCATCTACAATTATTTCTCCTCCAAGCAGGAGATCTATGACGCCATCATCATCTTCACGCTCACTGGCCTCAACGACGCGTCAGCGGCGGCGGTGAAGCGGGAGGACACGCCGGCCGAACAGCTCAAGCAGTTCATGGTCGCCCACGCCCGCTTCCTCGCCGACAATTACGATTGCTTCGTCACCATGCTGGTGGGCTTCTCCGGCATGGCCAATACCGGGCTGAAGGACGATGCCCTCGCCTTGCGCGACGCCCATGAGGGCCTGCTGCGCCGGATCATCGCCGACGGTGTCGCCGACGGCTCCTTCCGCGCGGTGGGCGCGGCCATGACCGGGCGCGCGGTGCTCTCGCTGCTGAGCTGGATGGTGCGCTGGTTCAAGCCCGGCGGCGACAAGTCGGCGGAAGACGTGGCCCTCGAATATCACGACTTGCTGGTGCGCGGGCTGGTGGCCTGAGGGCGGAAGGAAAGGCGGCGCCGGATGGCGCCGCCCTCTGATCGTCAGTTCGGATCGGCCACCACGCGGTAGACCACATGGCCACCCACGAACTGGGGCAGGTACCAGTTGGGCCCGCACTGCTGATAGGCGACAGCGCCCACCACCACCTGCGTGCATTCATCCGGCAGCGAATAGACATAGCTGCCGATGGCCGCGGCCGTGACCGCCGCACCCACCGCCGCCCCGGCCGCCGCCGCACCCCACCAGCCGTTCGGATAGTAAGGGCCGGGCCAATAGCCGGGATGGTAGGGCGGATATGGTCCGGGTCCGGGCCAGGGATGCGGCCCAGGTCCCGGTCCAGGTCCGGGGTGCGGTCCAGGTCCGGGTCCAGGTCCGGGTCCAGGTCCCGGTCCAGGACCAGGGTGCGGTCCGGGGCCCGGCCCAGGTCCAGGGTGAGGTCCAGGCCCAGGATGAGGCCCCGGCCCGGGGTGCGGTCCGGGGTCGGGGTTGGGGGCCGGCTTGGGAAAGTGTCGGCCCGGGTCGGGATTGGGCGCCGGTTTCGGGAACTGGCGGCCGGGATCGGGATTGTGCGCCGGCGTGGGGAAATGGTGGCCGGGCGGGATCGGTCGGTTGAAGCTTGGGTGCGCGTTGTAGTGGGGCGACGCATTCATGTGCGGGGCAGCCATGTCGAATCCGCCGCGCCCAAATCCCCCGCGACCGAAATCGCCGTGGCCGAAGCCACCGCCCCCGTGGAAGGCGAAGCCGCGGGCCTGCACCGGCCCTGCTGTGGCCGCGGCGAGGGCGAGGAGGCTCGTCGCCACGCCAAGGCGCTTGGCGAGCGACCTGGTGCGTGATCTTGCGTGCTGAGCCATCACTTGCCTCCCTTGCCGGTGGTGGCCTCGGGCTTCAGCACCTCGATGCGCACCACGTCCTTGCCGGGCGTGAAGGTGAACACGTCATCGCCGAAGGTCGGAGCGGTGACCCATTTGAGGCGGGCGGAGAAGCGCGGGCTGCCGTGGACCCGGTGATCGACTAGTGCGATCTTGAGCGGCAAAGGCGTATCGCCCTGCTGGACCCAGAACTCCACGTCCACATTGCGACCGAGGAGGACGTAATGGTCGGTCGCCACGCCATCCACCTTGGCGGTGCCGACGGCGAAGCCGCGATGGAACGGCTTCAGCGCGGTCGCGGGATCGGACCACTCGTAGAGGTCGGCGAGCGGCAACTCCACGTCGAGGGTCTGGGCGGCGTCGATGAGCGTGTCGCGGATGGTCGGTTTGGCAGGCACCTGCCCGTAATAGCCTTCCGCCGGCGCGACGATGGTGAAGGTCTTCCCGTCGAGGAAATATTGCCGCTTCACCGTGTCCGTCTCGCTGTCCACCCGCACGTGACCGGGGAACTGGACGAAGTAGTGCACGGTGCCGCCGATCTCCACCTGATGGCCGCCGCGCAGCACGGTCTCGATGGTGGTGTCGGCGGTGAATTCGAAGCGGGTCAGGCCGGCGAGATATTTGCCCATGGCGGTCAGGCCGGTGACGACGGCGGGGTCGATCGCCGCTGCCGACTGGTTCTTTCCGGGGCCGGGGGGCGCGGCGGCCGCGGGTGCGCCTCCGCCGCCCCACACGACGCCGGCCACGGCAAAGGCCGCGGCGGCGCGCTTCAGGCTGTTCGCAGTGAACATGAATGCCTCACAGGGTCGCGATTCTGCTGGCCGGATGGCCGGCTGGCCCTGGTGGGGCGCCCTGTTCGCGTGGGCTGCGGGGGACCGTTCCGCGTCGCCGCCAGCGCCGCCCGGCGTCCCCGTCTTCCGGCCATGCGGCGGAGATGCCGTCTGCCGCTGCCCATCCGGGCCGCCCCGGCCCAAGGTATGGCCAAGCTAGCAGAGAACGGTACTGCGGGAAGCGTACCCCGTCATTGACACCAACAAAAAGGCCCGCGCGAAGGCGGGCCTTTGGGTCTCGTTGCGGCAACCTCGCTTCGTCACGCCACGCAGGCAAGGAAGCCCTCTTCGAGCAGGTCGCGCTTCAGCTGGCGGCCGATGAAGACGATGCGGCTCAGCCGCTTCTCGTCGTCCTTCCAGGGGCGCTGGTGGTCGCCGTCGAGGATCATGTGGACGCCCTGGAACACGAAGCGATCGGGGTCGTCCTTGAAGGAGAGGATGCCCTTCGAGCGCAGGATGTTCGGCCCCTCCACCTGCACAATGTTCTGCACCCAGGGGAAGAACTTGTCCGGGTCCAGCGGCTTGTCGGTGGAGAAGGAGACCGACTGGATCTCCTCGTCATGTACCGCCTTCAGCCCGTGGTGGTGGTGGTCATGATCGTGGTCGTGATGGTCGTGGCCGCAATCGGGGCCGCAGGCCTCGCCGTGCTCATGATGGTGGTGATGGTGCTCGTCTTCCTCGAGGAAGGCGGGCTCCAGCTCCAGCACGCGCTCCAGGTCGAAGGCGCCCTGGTTCAGCACCTTGGCGATGTCGATCTCGGACTTCTGGGTGCGATAGAGCTTGGCGTAGGGGTTGATGCCGCGGATGCGGGCTTCCACCGCGTCGAGTTCCGCGCCGGTCACGAGGTCGGTCTTGTTGAGGAGGATTACGTCGGCGAAGGCCACCTGGTTCTTCGCCTCGGGGGCGTCCTTCAGGCGGTCGGACAGCCACTTGGCGTCGGCCACCGTGACCACGGCGTCGAGCTTGGTCTTGGCCTGCACTTCCTCGTCCACGAAGAAGGTCTGGGCGACGGGCGCGGGGTCGGCGAGGCCGGTGGTCTCCACGATGATGCCGTCGAAGCCGCCCTTGCGGCGCAGCAGGCCGTCGATGATGCGGATGAGGTCGCCGCGCACGGTGCAGCAGATGCACCCGTTGTTCATCTCGAACACTTCCTCGTCGGCGCCCACCACGAGGTCATTGTCGATGCCGATCTCGCCGAACTCGTTGACGATGACGGCGAATTTCTTGCCGTGGGGCTGCGACAGGATGCGGTTGAGCAGCGTGGTCTTGCCGGCGCCCAGGTAGCCGGTCAGCACGGTGACGGGGATCTTCTCGGCCTGCGTTTCAGCCATGGCTTCACCTTGGTACGGCGGCGGCCGCGCATGGCGGCCGCCGGAGGGGTACGGGCGCTCGCTCAGCTCGACAGGGCGGTGGAGAGCTCGCGCACGTTGGAGTGCATCATGTCGATGTAGGTGCTCGCGGGGCCTTTGTCATCGGACAGCGCGTCGGAATAAAGCTCGCCGCCCACCTTGGCGCCACTCTCCTTGGCGATGCGCTGGATGAGGCGCGGGTCGGTGACGTTCTCGACGAACACCGCCGGGATCTTCTGCGCCTTGATCTGGCGGATGATGCGACCCACGTCCTTGGCCGACGCCTCGCTTTCGGTGGAAACGCCCTCGGGGGCGATCAGGGTCAGGCCGTAGGCCTCGCCGAAATAGCCGAAGGCGTCGTGCGAGGTGATGATGCGGCGCTGCTCGGCCGGGATCTTGGCCATGGAGGACTTCACCTCGGCCTCCAGCGCGTCGAGCTTGGCGGTGTAGGCGGCGGCGTTGGCGGTATAGGCGTCGCGGCCGTCCGGATCGGCGGCGATCAGGCCGTCGCGGACGTTGGCGACGTAGATCTTGGCGTTGGCGATGGACTGCCAGGCGTGCGGGTCGATGCCGCCGTGGTCGTGGCCGCCTTCCTTGGCGTGGTCGTGCTTGTCCTTGCCCTTGCCCTTCGGCTTCTCGTCGTCGTCATGATCGACGAAGCCGGTGCGCGGCGTGATGCCCTTGGTGGCGACGACGATGGGCGCCTTGGTACCGGAGGCCTTGATGAGGCGATCCATCCAGCCCTCGAAGCCGAGGCCGTTCACGAACACCACCTTGGCGGCGGCCACCGCCTTCGCGTCGGCGGGGGTGGGCTGGTAAACGTGGGCGTCGCCATTGGGGCCGACGATGGTGGTCACGGCCACGCGGTCGCCGCCCACCTGCTTCACGAAATCGCCGAGGATGGAGAAGGAGGCCACCACGGGCATCTTCTGGGCGGGCGCCTGCGCAAGCGCAGGTCCGGCCATGGGCAGGCCAAGGCCGGCGGCCAAAGTGCCGGCAACGCCGGCGGCGAGGAGGAGGCGTCGGGAGATCATGAAAGTCCTCTTCAGGCTTCAAGGTGACGGCGAGGGACGAAGCGGCCGGCGAGGCCGCCGATTGGCCCGAGGATGACCGCGCCGGCATAAGCGAGCCCGGCGACCAGGATGATGGATGGGCCGGACGGCGTGCCGAGGTGGTAGGAAACGAGCAGCCCCGCGACGCCGGAGCCGAAGGCGATCAGCGTCGAGGTGGTGACGAGGGCGGTGAGGTCCCGCACGAAGAAGCGCGCGGTGGCCGCCGGCAGCATCATCAGCCCCACCGAGAGCAGCGTGCCCAGCGCGTGGAAGCCGCCCACGAGGTTCAGCACCACCAGGGACAGGAAGGCGATGTGGCTGACGCCGCCGCTGCGGCTCACCGAGGCGAGGAAGGTCGGGTCCACGCATTCCAGCACCAGCGGCCGCCAGACCACGGCGAGGGTCAGGAGCGTGACGGTGGTGATGCCGGCAATCAGCATGAGCGTCGCGTCGTCGATGCCCAGCACGGTGCCGAACAGCACATGCAGCAGGTCCACGTTGGAGCCGCGCAGCGAGACGATGAGCACGCCCAGCGCCAGCGAGATGAGATAGAAGGCCGCCAGCGAGGCGTCCTCCTTCATCCCCGTGGCCCGCGCCACCACGCCCGCGCCCACGGCCACCAGAAGGCCGGCCGCGAGGCCGCCGGCGGTCATGGCGTAGAGATTGAGGCCGGCGAACAGGAAGCCGATGGCAGCGCCGGGGAGGATGGCGTGGGCCATGGCGTCGCCCGTCAGCGACATGCGCCGCAGCATCAGGAACGCGCCCACCGGCCCCGCGCCCAGCGACAGCGCAAACACGCCGGCGAGCGCGCGCCGCATGAACTCGAACTCCGCGAAGGGAGCGAAGAAGGTGTCAAAAAGGCTCATCGAACCATCCCGGGCCGCGCGCCGCGCGAAAGGCGGCCGGCCGGATCAGTCATCGCCATGCCCTTGCGCTTGGCCGGGGAGCCGATCCGGTGGGTTGGAGGAACCGGATCGGCCTCGGACGGAGCCCGTGGTCCCCGGCCAAGCGAAAGAGCAGCGATGTGCGTCCATGGAACCGGCTGAGGCCGGTCGGTGAAGTCTTTCCGTCAGGCCGCGTCGGAGCAGGGGAGGGCGTCATCCCTCCACGACTCGCCCAGGCGGCGGGCCTTGAGCAGGTTCTCGGGGCCGAGCGCTTCCGCGGTGGGGCCCCAGGCGACGGGGGTGCGGGCGAGGAGAAGCGTCTCCGGGAAGGTCGCGCGCACCAGGTCGAAATCGTGCAGCACCGCGATGACGGTGCGCTTCTCGCCGTGCCAGCGGCGGACGAGGTCCACGAGGTCCGACACGGTCTTGGCATCGAGGGCCGTGAACGGCTCGTCGAGCAGGATCACGCGGGCGTCCTGCAGCAGTAGGCGGGCGAAGAGGGTGCGCTGCATCTGCCCGCCGGAGAGCGTGCCGATGGGGCGGGTCTCGAAGCCTTCGAGGCCGACGGCGGCGATGGCGTGCTCGATCTTGGTGCGGTCGGCGCGGCCGATGCCGCCGAACAGGCCGGCCCGCCGCCACAGGCCCATGGACACCATGTCATAGACATGGATGGGGAAGCTGCGGTCGATCTCGGCGCCCTGCGGCAGGTAGGCGATCTCGCGTGGGTCGAGGCCGTGGCGGTCGATGCTGCCGCCGAGCGGCTTCAATGCGCCGCCAATGCCCTTGAGCAAGGTGGACTTGCCGGCGCCGTTAGCGCCGCAGATGGCGAGCAGCGCGCCCTGCTTCACCTCGCCGGAGAGGTGATGCACGGCCGGATGGCGCTCATAGCCGAGGGTGAGGTTGCGGAACGAAATCTGCGCGCTCATGCACCGCCTCCCGTCACCAGCAGCACGGCGCCCCACAGGACGATGATGAGCGCCGACACCAGCGCGAGCCGTCCGGCCAGGGACATGCGCAGCACCGATGCGCCGATGCGCACGGGCGGCCTGCGGTCCGCCGGGGAGGCTGCATGGGCGTGAGCGGCATGTGCAGCGGCGTGCCCATGGCTGGCCGGGTCGTGTCCCCCCGCGGCGGCAGCGCCCACGGGCGCGGCGCGGTCCTGCCGGGCGGTCGCCTCGCGGGCCGGCGGCGTCGCTGCGGAAGGGGAAAGGGACAGGGACATGGGGTCCGGCGTGCTGTTTTCGATGGCTAGTTGATACAGTGTATCGCTCAGCCTTGTCCAGCCCGCCGACACCCCACCGCACGCTTTTGTGCGGTTCCCCTCAGTCAGTCGGCGTGCCTATTCGGCGGCCGCGGAAAAGGCGCGGAAGCTGCGGAACTCGGTGATGTCCCGCGCCCCCTCCAACGCCGCCGCCTCGGCGAGGAAGCCGGTGACGCGGCTGCCGTCGTCCAGCTCCACCTGCCCGAGGCCCAGGGGCGCGGGAATGGTGGCGAGGAGGCGGCCGACGCCCTCGAAGGGCAGGGACCACACCTCGCCCTCCACCGCCGCGCCGTCCGCAGTCACGCGAACGACGCCGGGGCGGGGAATCGCGCCCGGGAGAAGCTTCATGCGATAGGACGGCACGGTCTTCGCGGCGCGCACGAAGCGCGCGCCCATGGCCTTCAGGTCGCCATTGAGCGGCATGCCGGAGAGGTGGGCGCCGAACACGCAGACATCGAGCCGTCCCGGCTCGCTGGCAGGCGCGAGCGCAGGCAGAGCCGGCGCCGGCGCATGGCCGCAGCCCAGCGGCAGGGTGCCCGCCGCCACATAGGCGCGGCCCAGCGCCGCCATCTCCGCGTCCCGCCCGGCGGGAGCGAGGAGGGTGATGCCATAGGGCACGCCGGCCGCGGTGATCTTGGTCGGCACGGCGATGCCGCACAGATCCATCAGGTTCACGAAATTGGTGTAGGTGCCATTGCGCGAATTGAGGCGGATGGGATCGGCCAGCACCTCTTCCACCGTGTAGGCGGAGGGCGCGGTGGGCAGCAGCAGCGCGTCGATGCCGGCGAGGATGGGGGCGACGCGCGCGCGCAGCTCCTTCAGCCGGTACATGGCGCGGAAGGCATCCGCCGCGCTCGCCTTGCCGCCCGGCTCGGTGATGGCCCGCGTCACCGGATGCACCGCATCGGGGTCGGTGGTCAGCAAATGCTCGGCGGCGATCCAGCGCTCCGCCACCCACGGCCCCTCATAGAGCAGGCGCGCGGTCTCGGCGAAGGCGGAAAAATCGATCTCCTTCAGCACGGCGCCCAGCGCGGCGAAGCGCGCCAGCGCTTCCTCATAGGCCACGGCGGATTCGGCATCGCCGAAGAACTCCCGCTGCGCCTCGGGCAGGATGCCCAGCACCGGCGCGGGCGGCGCGGCGGTGAGCGGGCCGACTGGCAGATCGCGCGAATAGGCGTCCTGCTCGTCGAAGCCGGCGATCACGTCCAGCACCGCCATGGCATCGTCCACGGTGAGGGCGAAGATGGAGATGCAGTCCAGCGTCTTGCAGGCCGGCACGAGGCCGGTATTGGGCACAAGGCCGAGGGAGGGCTTCAGCCCCACGATGTTGTTCAGCATGGCCGGCACGCGGCCGGAGCCGGCGGTGTCGGTGCCCAGCGACACCGGCACGATGCCCGCGCCCACCGCCACCGCCGAGCCGGAGGAAGAGCCGCCCGGCACCAGCTCCGGGTTCACGGAATTGCGCGGGATGCCATAGGGCGAGCGCACGCCCACGAGGCCGGTGGCGAACTGGTCCAGATTGGTCTTGCCGATGATGAGCGCGCCCGCCGCCTTGAGCCGCGCCACGACGGTGGCATCGCGCTCCGGCACATAGGCGAAGGCCGGGCAGGCGGCGGTGGTGGGCAGGCCGGCGACGTCGATATTGTCCTTCACCGCCACCGGGACGCCGTAGAGCGGCAGGTCCGTGTTGCTGGCGGCTTCCAGTGCGGCCGCCTCGGCCAGCACGTCGGCTTCCTCGCGCAGGGTGATGAACATGGCCGGGTCGTCATGCACCGCAAGCCGGGCATAGACGCCGCGCACCGTATCCGAGACGGAGCGGAGGCCGGACCTGTGGGCTTCGAGGAGGCTGGCGACGGTCTGCATGGTCTACCCTGATGACGGCGCTCCACGCGCCTGATGGCAGGGGTCTAGCAGGAAGCGCGCCACTTGTATGCAATTTCTGATAAATTCATAAATATCAGATGGTTGATTTAAAAGAGTTGCGCCCCGCCGCGGCTGGATTTGCCACTGCGGGGCGCAGGAAACGGGGTTTGTGCCCAGAAATTAGGCGCCGTTTACGGGCGGGTGCCGTTCTGCTCCGACGGCGAGAGTGTCCGGCCGGGCGCCGCATCGGGCGCTGTGGTCAGCGGCGGGGGATTTCCGCGCGGCACCGTGATGTTTTCCGGTGCGGTCTCGCTTGGCGCCGGCGTGCCGCGGTTGGAGAACATGTTCGCCGCGACCAGCGCGAGGACCAGCACGAATGCCGCGGCGATAAGCATGCCCTGGCGTTGCATGGGGCTCTCCTTTTTGTGGATGTCGCCCCTTCAACGCCCCGGCCCCGGTGTCGGGTTCCGCTTTGTGACGCTCAGTCGCGGAACACCACGGTGCGGGAACCGTTCAGCAGCACCCGGTCCTGCAAGTGCCAGGAGATGGCCCGGGCCAGCACGCGGCGCTCGATGTCGCGGCCCTTGCGCACGAGATCCTCGGGCGAATCCTGGTGGGAGATGCGCTCCACGTCCTGCTCGATGATCGGGCCTTCATCGAGGTCCGAGGTCACGTAATGGGCCGTCGCGCCGATCAGCTTCACGCCGCGCGCATGGGCCTGGTGGTAGGGCTTGGCGCCCTTGAAGCCGGGCAGGAAGGAGTGGTGGATGTTGATGCACTTGCCCGAGAGCTTGGCCGACAGCCCGTCGGACAGCACCTGCATGTAGCGCGCGAGCACGGCGAGTTCCGAGCCGGAGGACTGGAAGATTTCCCAGACCTGCGTTTCCTGCTCCAGCTTGGTGGCCTTGGTCACCGGCAGATGGTGGAAGGGGATGCCGTCGAAATCGAGGTGGGCATAGGTCTCACGCGGGTGGTTGGAGACGATGCCGGAGATCTCCATGGGGATCTCGCCGATGCGCCAGCGATAGAGCAGATCCGCGAGGCAGTGGTCGAACTTGGAGGCGAGCAGCAGCACCTTCCGCTTTTCCGACACGGGGCGGAGCGTGAAGCTCAGCGAGAAGGTCTCCGCCACCGCCGAGAAGCCGGAGCGGATCTCGGCGAGGCTGGCCTCGCCCTCCACCACGTTGAACACCACGCGCATGAAGAAGCGGCGGGTCTCGGTGTCGTCGAACTGCTGCGCCTCAAGAATGTTGCAGCCCTTCTCGAACAGGAAGGTCGAGACGCCGGCGACGATGCCGGGTCGGTTGGGGCAGGAGAAGGCGAGGATGAACGGCTCGTTGGGGCTGGTCATGGTGCGTCCTTAAGATGCGTCCTGGGGTGGCGCGCCGCGCGAGGTCGCAGGCGGGCGCCTTTCGGCAATTCGGGGGTGGCAGAGGAGGCGCGCGCCGCGCTGCCGTCAACCTCGATCGGTGCCGGAGAGGGCGAAGCCGTATTCCGCCGCGCTCGCCGCCAGCCAGCGCAGAAAGGCGGGCGCGAAGGTGTTGCCCACCGCGAAGCGATAGCTGGGCGCGTTGTCCCGCTGCCAGAAGGTGACGCCCACGTGGGAGACCGGCGTGGTCGCCGCATCGCCCGGCTGGAAGGCGCGGGGATCGAGATCCACCGCCACGCCCTTCACCAGCGCCTCGCGCGCCTTGGGGCCGCAGATGTCGAGCACGAGATTGGCGTCGCTCTGGTCGGTCACGGCGCCAAGGTCGGTCGCCAGCTCTTCCAGACGCCGGCGCAACGCGGCGCCGCTCGATCCTTCGGAAAACACCTGCCATTTGCCGGGGCCGGTGCCGACGGCTTCCAGTCCGGCGCCGCTGCTCGCCTTCGGCGCATCGACGAGCGGCAGGCCGGACGCGGTGGCGGCGGCGATCAAAGCGGCGGTCTTGCCCTTGCGGGCGACCAGCGTCGCGGCGGCAAGGTTCGTCACCACCTGCGCTGTGACGCCGGTGATGCCTTGAACGCCATAGTGCCCGGCCGGGAGGAGACGGGCGGGGGAGAGGGACTGGAAGAGGTCAGACACGCTGCTTCTCCCCTTCGGGATCGACAAAGTGGGGAGAGCACACCTCGACCTCGATGTCACCGCCCCGCACCGGGTCATAGGCGCGCAGCGTCTCGCCGATGCGCTCCGGCCCGCGCTTGAGGAGGCCGAGGCCGATGGAGTGGCCGAGGATGGGCGAATAGGCGACGGAGGTCATGTAGCCCTCGTCATTCTCAGTGGTGGGGGCCGCGCCGAGCGCGAGGAAATGCGCCCCGGCCTTGAGCCGCGCGCTCCGGTCCACCGGACGGAAGCCGACGAAGGTGGGCCGGTCGGGATCGGTGAAAGCGGGGCGTCCCGCCATCACGCGGCCGATGAAGTCCTTCTTGGTGGAGGCCATGCGGCCGAGGCCGAGGTCGCGGGCGGAGGTCTGCCCGTTCAGCTCGCTGCCGGAGACATGGCCCTTCTCGATGCGCAGCACGGCCAGCGTCTCGACGCCGTAGGGCGTGATGCCATAGGGCGCGCCGGCCGCCATGATGGCCCGCATCAGCGCGTCGCCATGGCGGGCGGGCACCGCGATCTCGTAGCCGAGCTCGCCGGAGAAGGAGAGGCGGAAGACGCGCGCCTCGACGCCGCCCATCACCGTGGTCTGGAGCGCGCCCATGAAGGGCAGGCCGGTGTTGGAGACATCCGCGCCGTCCACGAGCTTTGCCAGCACATCGCGGGAGCGCGGGCCGGAGACGGCGATCTGCGCCCACTGTTCGGTGATGGAGGCGAGGCACACGTCCAGTTCCGGCCACAGCACCTGCAGGCAGAACTCGAGATGCTGGAACACCTTGGCCGCGTTGGCGGTGGTCGTGGTCATCACATAATGGTCGTCGGCGAGGCGGGCGGTGGTGCCGTCATCCATGACGATCCCGTCCTCGCGCAGCATCACGCCGTAGCGCGCCTTGCCGACACCGAGGGTGGAGAACATGTTGATGTAGACGCGATCCAGCAGCCGGCCCGCGTCCGGCCCCTGAAGGTCGATCTTGCCGAAGGTGGAGACGTCGATGACGCCGACGCTTTCGCGCGTCGCCTTCACCTCGCGGTTCACCGCCGCCTGCCAGTCCTCGCCGGCCTTCGGGAACCAGGCGGCGCGCAGCCACTGTCCGGTCTCCACGAACACCGCGCCCTGTTCCTCCGCCCACTGATGGGTGGGGGTGGGGCGGCTGGGCTTGAAGTCCACGCCGCGATGGTGGCCCGCGAGCACGCCGAGGGCCACGGGCGTGTAGGGCGGGCGGAACACGGTGGTGCCGGTCTGCGGAATGCCCTTGCCAGTCAGCTCCGCCATGATGGCGAGGCCCGCCATGTTGGAGGTCTTGCCCTGGTCGGTGGCCATGCCCATCGTGGTGTAGCGCTTCAGCAGCTCCACCGCCCGGAAGCCTTCGCGATGGGCGAGGGCCACGTCCTTGGCGGTCACGTCGTTCTGCTGGTCCACGAAGGCGGGGCCCTTGGCGTGCACCTGCCAGAAGGCCTTGAGGCCGTTGGGCGCATCGCCCGCCACGGGGGCGGGAGCCGCGACGGGCGCGAAGCCCGCGTCCTCGGCCGCAGCGGCACCCAGCGCGGTGCCATCGGCGAGGCTTTCGGCGAGCGTCAGGTGCCCGGCCGCCGCGCCCGCCACCGCCATGCCCACCGGCAGGGCGCCGGGCACGAAGGCGGCGATGTCCTCGCGCCAGATGGGCCTGCCACCCTGATGGCAGGTGAGGTTCACATTGGGCGTCGCGCCGCCGGAGACGCCGAGCGCCTCCACGGAGAGCGTGCGAACGCCCTTGGGCGTGCGCACCGTGACGCTCGACAGGCATTTGCCGGAGGTGGCGATGACCTCGCTCCCGGTGAGGAGATCGACGCCCAGCGCCTTGGCCCGCGCGGCCAGCGCCGGGGCAACAGCCTCCCGCACGTCGGCGATGGCTTCCAGCTTCACGCCGGCCGCGGCGGCATCGAGCAGCGCGGCGACGGCGTGGTCGTTGTTGGTGAAGCCCGCCGCCCGCGGCCCCGCGCCGACGCCGAAGCGCGTGGCATAGGTGGCGAGCGCCAGCGCCGACATGACGCCGGGCCGGTCATTGCCGGGGAAGACGATGGGCCGGTCGAAGGCGCCCGCCGCCAGCACGGAGCGCTTCGCGATGAAGCGCCACAGCCGCTGGCGGGGCTGGAACGGGGCGGGGACGGCGAGATGGTCGCTCACCTTCTCCACCGCGCCGAATTCGCCGCCGTCATAGGCGCCGAACACGGTGGTGCGCGGCATGAGGCGCACATTGGGCAGGCTCGAAAGTTCCGCGAGGGCGCGCGCCACGAAATCCGCCGCGCTGCGGCCGTCGATCTCGGCCTGCTCGGACAGGAGCCGGCCGCCGAGGCGGAAATCCTCGTCCGTCAGCACCGCCCGTGCGCCGGAGCGCCCGGCCGCAAGGGCCGCCGCAAGGCCGGCGGCGCCGGAGCCGATGACCAGCACGTCGCAGAAGTGGGTGGCCTTCTCGTAATGGTCCGGGTCGGCTGCCTCGGCGGCACGGCCAAGGCCGGCGGCGCGGCGGATCATGGGCTCGTAGACCTTCTCCCAGAAGGCGGCGGGCCACATGAAGGTCTTGTAGTAGAAGCCCGCGCCGAGGAAGGGCGACACGAGCTGGTTCATGCTGAGGAGATCGACGTCCAGCGAGGGCCAGCGGTTCTGGCTGGTGGCCTCCAGCGCGTCGAACAGCTCGATGGTGGTGGCGCGGGTGTTGGGCTCGCGCCGGGCGCCGGAGCGCAGTTCCACGAGCGCGTTGGGCTCCTCCGAGCCGGCGGTGACGATGCCGCGCGGCCGGTGATACTTGAAGGAGCGGCCGACGAGGCGCACGCCATTGGCGAGCAGCGCAGAAGCCAGCGTGTCGCCGGGATGGCCGGTGTAGCTTTTGCCGTCGAAGCTGAAGGAGAGGGTGCGGCTGCGGTCGATCAGCCCCCCTGCGGAAAGCCGGGTCATTCGGCCGCCTCCGTCCCGGTGAAGCGCATGGTCGTGAAGCGCACTGCGGTGATGGCGTGGGTGCGGGTGTCGCGCGTGACGGTGAGCCAGCGGCGGCAGCCGCCCGAGTGGTACCAGAGCTCGTCCATCACGCCGGCGACGTTGTCGCGCTCGTAGACATAGGCGTTGAAGGCGTCCGGCGCCTCAGGATCGGCCGGGTCCGGCCGGGTCGGCGCGGCATCGCCGAGATAGGCGAACTCATGGGACGACCTCGCGCCGCAATAGGGACAGGTGATGCGCATGGGTCAGGTCCGGGTGGGATGGTGAGCGGTGTGGCTCCCCGCTCGCCTCGCGGGAGAGGGGCGGAGGGTGAGGGACGCAGGCGCGCCCATCAGTGCAGGTTCGGCTGGGCGCCGACTCCCTTTTCGTCGATCACATGGCCGGTGCGGAAACGGTCCAGGCGGAAGGCGGCGTTGAAGCGGTGCGCCTCTTCCTTGGCGATGGTCCAGGCGAAGCACCAGCCGGAGGCGGGCGTCGCCTTGAAGCCCCCGTAGTTCCACGCGGTGTTGAGGAACAGGCCGGGCAGGGGCCCCACGTCGATGATGGGTGAGCCGTCCATGGACATGTCCACGAGGCCGCCCCAGGAGCGCAGCATGCGCAGCCGCCCGATTAGCGGCATCAGCGCCATGCCGCCCTCGGCCACGTCCTCCACCACCGGCAGGTTGCCGCGCTGGGCGTAGGAATTGTAGCCGTCGATGTCGCCGCCGAAGACGAGGCCGCCCTTGTCCGACTGGCTGACGTAGAAATGCCCCATGCCGAAGGTGATGACGCCCGGCACCAGCGGCTTCAGCCCCTCGGAGACGAAGGCCTGTAGCACATGGCTCTCGATGGGCAGGCGCAGGCCGAGATGCTTGGTCAGCCGCGAGGTGGAGCCGGCGACGGCGAGGCCGACCTTGCCGGCGCGGATCGGGCCGCGATTGGTCTCCACGCCCACCACCGCGTCACCCTCGCGGATGAAGCCGGTGACCTCGCAGTTCTGCACGATGTCCACGCCCAGCCTGTCGGCGGCGCGGGCATAGCCCCACACCACGGCATCGTGGCGCGCAGTGCCGGCGCGGGCCTGCATCAGCCCGCCCTTGATGGGGAAGCGGGAATTGTCGAAATCGAGGAAGGGGCAGAGCGCCTTCACCTGTTCGCGGTCCAGCAACTCGGAATCCGCGCCCGCGAGGCGCATAGCATTGCCGCGCCGTGCATAGGCGTCGCGCTGGCCGTCCGAGTGGTAGAGATTGATGATGCCGCGTTGGGAGACCATGGCGTTGTAGTTGAGGTCCTGCTCCAGGCCCTCCCACAGTTTCATGGACCACTCGTAGAACGGCTCGTTGCCGGGCAGCAGGTAGTTGGAGCGGATGATGGTGGTGTTGCGCCCCGCATTGCCGGAGCCGATATGCCCCTTCTCCAGCACCGCCACGTTGCGGATGCCGTGCTCCTTGGCGAGGTAGTAGGCGGTCGCGAGGCCATGGCCGCCGCCGCCGACGATGATCACGTCATAGGAGGGCTTGGGCACTGCATCGCGCCAGGCGGGCGTCCAGCCCTTCTGGCCGTTGAGCGCGTTGGCGATCAGGCTGAATACAGAATAGCGGGACATCGAACCCCTCGGAACACCTCTGCACACCTCCGACACCGTTCGGCGCGGACGCGGCTGCACCCCTTTGGAAAAGATATAGCCCCACCAAAAACCACAGGTAATATAAATCCTGCTTATTCTGTGGGGATGCCCGTGCGCGAGCTGCTGCCGTTCGATCTGAAGGCGCTGGAGATCTTCCTCGCCGTCTGCGAGGCCGGCGCCATGGCGGGCGCGGCGCGGCGGCTCGGCCTCACCCAGCCGGCGGTGTCGCAGGCGGTGGCCGAGCTGGAGACGCGCATGGGCGTCGCTTTGTTCGATCGCAGCGTCCGGCCGCTGGGGCTCACGGCCGCGGGCGGCGTGCTCCGGCAAAAGGCGAGCGCGCTGCTCTCCGAGGCCCGGCAGATCGTGCCGGCGCTGAAAGAGACCGAGCACGGCCGCCTGCCGCTGATCCGCGCCGGCCTCGTCGATTCCCTCTCCCGTGCGCTGTCCGCGCCTCTGGCCGGGCGGCTGTGCGCGGTGGCGGAGGAGGTGTCGTTGCTCGCCGGCCTCACGGCGGCCCACGCGAGTGCGCTGCTGTCCCGCCAGCTCGATCTCTTGGTGGGCGTGGACGAACTCGCCGACATCGAGGGGCTGGAGCGCTTCCCGCTTTTGACCGAGCCCTATGTGCTGCTCCTGCCAGCCGGCGAGAGGGCGCCCGAGCGGGTCGAGGAGATGGCGCGCCTCGCGCAGCGCCTGCCGCTGGTGCGCTTCTCCGCCCGCTCGCGCACCGGCATCGAGGTGGACAGGCAGCTGCGCCGTCTCAAGCTCGATTTGCCGCGCCGGCTGGAGTTCGACACGCCCTTCGGCGTCTCCGCCACGGTGGCGGCGGGGGAGGGGTTCGCGGTGACGACGCCGCTCTGCATCTTCGAGGCGGGGCTGGATGGCGATCAGGTCCGTTACGCGCCCCTGCCTGGGCCGGCTTTCTCCCGCAGCCTGACGCTGATCGGGCGGCGGCAGGAACTCGGCCGCCTGCCGCGTGACGTGGCGACCTTCTGCCGGCAGACGCTGGAGGAAGCGGTGCTGCCGGCCCTGCGCGCCACCCTGCCGTGGCTGGGCGACACGCTCGCATAGATGGTGCGGGACGCCTTGCGCCGCCTAAGGCCAAGCTTTGAATCTTCGCCCGTCTCCGGCCGAAAAAGTCACGCGTCCGACCTGACGTTAAGTTTGTGCGGAAAAGTCCGGCGTGCCGGAGGCCCATGCCCGCTGTCGGCCCCAAGAGTTTAATGATACCCCTCATACGTTTTCGGGAGTTCATATAAACGGGGTGGGGAAAAACATGAGGATCGGTGGAGTTCTATTTGCGGCGGTAATCCTGGCTGGCTCTGCCTCTGCGGCAGGCGCGCAGACCATGAGCTATGCGCAGGCGGGCGCCCTTCTGGCGCGCAGCTGCGGCCCGGACATCAACAAGTTCTGCTCGAACGTGAATCTGGGCGAGGGCAAGCTGCTCGCCTGCATGGACGGGAAGATCAATCAGGTCAGCGCCAAGTGCAAAGCCGACTATGCGACGGCGAAAACCTCCATCGCCGAGCGTGATGCGGCGCAGGATTCCATCCAGGAAGTCTGTTCGGCGGATACGGCGCGCCTGTGCCCCGGCATGGTGCCCCAGGACGGCAACCTGCTCTCCTGCCTGCTTCAGGCGACGCGCGTGGTGAGCGACCGCTGCAACGCCGCGATCACCAACGCCGGCTACCGCTGAGCACTTCCTCCTCTTCTGATCTCGAACCAAGGACGATTGCGATGACATCGCCTTTGACCCGCCTCGCATTGGCCGCGCTGCTCGCTGCCGCCGTGCCGGCGATCACCCCCGCCAAGGCCCAGACCGCCCTTTCCGATGGCCAGATCCTCAAGGGTCTGGAAGGACTGAGCGAGAAGGCCCCGACCATCACGGCGCAGCAGCTGCGCTCCATGGTCCAGACCCACATGGCCCAGAACCCGGGCGAGGCGCTCACCCGCCCGTCGCTGGCCCTGAAGCTGGACCAGCTGCCGCAGATCAATGTGCAGATCCAGTTCCGCCTCGGCTCCGCGATCATCGAGCCGTCGTCCTACGGCACGCTCGGCGCGATCGCCGACGCCATGCACAACCCCATCCTGCACGGCTACAAGTTCATCGTCACCGGCAACACCGATGTGACCGGCCCGCGCGAGGTGAACCTCAAGCTCAGCCAGGCGCGTGCGGATGCGGTGGTGAGCGCGCTCGTCACCGTGTTCAACGTCAATCCCACGCGCCTCGAGGCGGTGGGGCTCGGCGAGGAAGTGCTGCTTGATGCGAAGCGGCCGACGGACCCCATCAACCGGCGCGTCCAGATCTTCACTGTGGGCCGCCTCGCACCCTACGTCGCCCAGCGCTGACGCATCGACGATCGTGCATGAGGAAGGCGCCGACCCCGGCGGGGGCGGCGCCTTTTTCGTTGCGTCCAGGCCGGTGGCGCGGCCTCTCGCCGCGCGCGGAAATCCCGTTATCCTGAGGAGCCTGCGCGGCGCGCGGGCCAATACTGGGAGGACAGGATCATGCTCGCTCGACGCCGGTTCATCTCCTGCGCCATCTGCTCCCTGGCGGGGTTCGTCGCCACGCAGGTCGGTGGCACTCAGGCCATGGCGCAGGGCCAGGCTGCGCCCGCCGCGGCGCCCGCGGGGATCTCGCGCAAGGTGCTCGGCCGCACCGACGTGCCGGGGGACAAGTATGTCGCCATCCTGATGGAGGCGGAGTTCGACGGCGGCCTCAAGGTGGCGCGCCACACCCATCCCGGCATCGAGAGCACCTATCTCATCGCCGGCGGCGGCGTGCTCTCGGTGAAGGGCCAGCCCGACCGCACGCTGGCACCGGGCGACGGCTTCCAGATCCCGCCCGAAGTGCCGCACGCCTTCCAGGTGGGGGGCGACAAGACGAAGCTCGCCATCACCTACATCGTTGAAAAGGACAAGCCGCTGGCGACGCCCGCGCCGGAGTGAGGCGCGCGTCGCTTGTGGGGCCGACGGGAGTGACGACCGGGAAGGGGGCATGGCTGGCATGGGTGATCTGTTCACGCGGTTCGCAATGGCCCCGCGGCGCGCGCCGCCCGACACAGGGGCCGGGACGTCCAGGCGTTTCGACCGCCGGGCGTTTCTCGGCTGCGCCCTCTGCGCGGCGGCGCTTGCCGTGCGCCCGGCGCGGGCGGAGCAGATCGTGCCGGGGGTCGATCGTCTCTTCCTCAAGCGCATCGACTATCCCGACGAGCGCCATGTGATCGTGCTCGCCGAGGTCGATTATGGCCCCGGTGCGCTGCTGCCGCGCCACATCCATCCGGGCGTCGAAAGCAGCTACATGGCTGCCGGTTTCGGCACGCTCGCCATGGACGGGCACGCCGATCTGCTGGTGCCGGCGCGGCAGGGTTTTCAGGTGCCGGCGGCGCTGCCTCACAGCTTCCGGGCGGGCGTCGAAGGTGCGCGTATCGTCGCCAATTATGTGGTGGAGAAGGACAAGCCCCTCTCCACCTGGGTGCCCTGATGATTTCGCAAGCAAAAAAGGCCCCGGTGCGGTTTGCGCCGGGGCCTTTTCTATTTGGTTCGGGGGAAGAGGATCAGATGTCGAGGGTGTTGTCCCGCTCCCACTGGGTGAGGTGGCGCGAGAAGGCGTTCCATTCCTCGTTCTTCAGCTTCAGGTAGCCGTCGACGAAGGGCTTGCCGAGGCGGTCGGCCAGCACCTTCGACTTCTCCAGCGCGCGCATGGCATCGAGCAGGTTGAGCGGCAGGCGCTTGGCGCCCTTCACCTTGTGCCCGTCGGTGTACATGTTGATGTCGAGGCGCTTGCCCGGATCGCGCTTGTTCTCGATGCCGTCGAGGCCGGCGGCGGCGAGGCCCGCCTGCAGCAGATAGGGGTTGGCCGCGCCGTCGGCGAGGCGGAACTCGAAGCGGCCCGCATCGGGGATGCGGATCATGTGGGTGCGGTTGTTGCCGGTGTAGGTAACGGTGTTCGGCGCCCAGGTGGCCCCCGAGATGGTGCGCGGGGCGTTGATGCGCTTGTAGGAATTCACCGTCGGGTTGGTGAGGGCGCAGAGCGCGTCCGCATTGTGGATGAGGCCGCCGATGAAGTGGTAGCCCAGCTCCGACACGCCCAACTCGCCCTTGGGATCGGAGAAGGCGTTCTTGCCCTTCTGCCACAGCGATACATGGGCATGGCAGCCCGAGCCGGTGAGGTTGATGAAGGGCTTCGGCATGAAGGTCGCGCGCAGGCCGTGCTGCTCCGCGATCGACTTGACCATGTATTTGAAGAAGACATGGCGGTCGGCGGTGAGGAGCGCGTTGTCGTAGTTCCAGTTCATCTCGAACTGGCCGTTGGCGTCCTCGTGGTCGTTCTGGTAGGCGCCCCAGCCGAGTTTCAGCATGGCGTCGCAGATGTCCTTGATGACATCATAGCGGCGCATGAGGGCGGACTGGTCGTAGCAGGGCTTCTCGGCGGTGTCGGCGGTGTCCGAGATGGACTTTCCGTCCGGCGTGATGAGGAAGTATTCGCACTCGACGCCGGTCTTCATCTCGTAGCCGAGGGCGGCGGCGGCGGCGAGCTGCCGCTTCAGCACGGTGCGGGGCGCCTGGTCCACCTCCTTGCCGGCCATGTAGAGGTCGGCGGCAAGCCAGCCGATCTCTTCCTTCCACGGCAGCTGGATGAGGCTGGTCGGGTCCGGCACGGCGAACAGGTCGGGATCGGCCGGCGACATGTCGAGCCAGGTGGCGAAGCCGGCGAAGCCGGCGCCTTCCTTCTGCATGGGGCCGATGGCGGCGGCGGGCACCAGCTTGGCGCGCAGGCCGCCGAAGAGGTCCACGTAGGAAATCAGGAAATACTTGATGCCGCGGTCCTTCGCGACCTTGGCGAGGTCGATCTGGGCAGCGGCGGAAGCGCGGCCTTCGGCCTCGCGAAGCGGCGTGCGGAAGTGGTCCATGCGAAATTCCCCGGAATTTGGAAGCGGTGTTCTTTGAAAAAGGCCGCGCCGATCGAGCGGCGCGGCCTGTAGGGTCGGATCAGTATCCGCCGGTCTTGCCGGGCACCCAGGTGGTGCCGGCCAGCGGCACGCCGGCCATGGCGGCGGCCTCCACGGTCAGCGCCACGAGGTCTTCCGGCTCCAGATTGTGCAGGTGGCTCTTGCCGCAGGCGCGGGCAATGGTCTGCGCCTCCAGCGTCATCACCGACAGATAGTTGGCGAGGCGGCGGCCGGCCTTCACCGGATCGAGCCGCTTGGACAGCTCGGGATCCTGGGTGGTGATGCCGGCGGGGTCGCGACCCTCGTGCCAGTCGTCATAGGCCCCGGCGGTGGAGCCGAGCGCCTGGTATTCGTCTTCCCACTGGGGATCGTTGTCGCCGAGCGCGACGAGGGCGGCCGTGCCGATGGCCACCGCGTCCGCGCCGAGCGCCAGAGCCTTCGCCACGTCCGCGCCGGTGCGGATGCCGCCGGAGACGATGAGCTGCACCTTGCGGTGCATGTCCAGGTCCTGGAGCGCCTGCACGGCCGGGCGGATGGCGGCGAGGATCGGGATGCCCACGTGCTCGATGAACACGTCCTGCGTCGCCGCGGTGCCGCCCTGCATGCCGTCGAGCACCACCACGTCGGCGCCCGCCTTCACCGCCAGCGCGGTGTCGTAATAGGGCCGCGAGGCGCCGACCTTCACATAGATCGGCTTCTCCCAATCGGTAATCTCGCGCAGCTCCTCGATCTTGATCTCAAGGTCGTCCGGGCCGGTCCAGTCGGGATGGCGGCAGGCCGAGCGCTGGTCGATGCCCTTGGGCAGGGTGCGCATGGCGGCCACGCGATCGGAGATCTTCTGGCCGAGCAGCATGCCGCCGCCACCGGGCTTGGCGCCCTGGCCGATGACGATCTCGATGGCGTCGGCCTTGCGCAGGTCCACCGGGTTCATGCCGTAGCGCGACGGCAGGTACTGGTAGACGAGGGTCTTGGACTGGCCGCGCTCTTCCGGCGTCATGCCGCCGTCGCCGGTGGTGGTGGAGGTGCCCACCGTGGAGGCGCCACGCCCCAGCGCTTCCTTCGCCTGCGCGGAGAGCGCGCCGAAGCTCATGCCGGCGATGGTGACGGGAGTCTTCAGCGTGATCGGCTTCTTGGCGAAGCGCGTGCCGAGGGTGACCTCGGTGCCGCACTTCTCGCGATAGCCCTCCAGCGGGTAGCGCGACATGGAGGCGCCGAGGAACAGGAGGTCGTCGAAGTGGGGCAGCTTGCGCTTGGTGCCACCGCCACGGATGTCATAGATGCCGGTCGCCGCGGCCCGGCGGATCTCGGCCAGCGTCGCCGGATCGAAGGTCGAGGAGAAGCGCGGCGGGGTGCGCGGCGTATTGTTGTGGGCGGTCATAGGGTCCTCACCCGGAAAAGTTCGAATGCGGTCGGTGCGTCCCGCCCGTGGCGGGAGCGACGGCGGCGCGCGTCAGTAGGCGGACGCGTTGTCCACGTGGAAGTTGTAGAGCTGGCGGGCGGAGCCGTAGCGCTTGAACTCCGAGACATCGACCGCGCCTTCGAGGCCGGCGGCCTTCAGCTTCTGGGCGAGGAGCGCCTTGTGCTCGTCCCGCATCTCCTTCTCGATGCAGTCCGCGCCGAGGCTCTTCACCGTGCCGCGCACGAAGAGCTTCGCCTCGTAAAGGCTGTCGCCCAGCGCCTCGCCGGCATCGCCCAGCACCACGAGGGAGCCGGACTGACCCATGAACGCGCTCATGTGGCCGATGGAGCCCTTCACCACGATGTCCACGCCCTTCATGGAGATGCCGCAGCGGGCGGAGGCATTGCCATCCACCACCAGCATGCCTCCATGGGCGGTGGCGCCTGCCGACTGGCTGGCATCGCCGCGCACATGCACGAAGCCGCTCATCATGTTCTCGGCGACGCCCTGACCGGCATTGCCGTGGATGATGACGGAGGCTTCCGCATTCATGCCGGCGCAGTAGTAGCCGACATTGCCCTCGATCTCGACGGTGAGGGGCATGGCCAGCCCGACGGCCACCGCGTGGCGGCCGTTGGGATTCAGCACCCGCCAGCGGCGGGCGTTGGATTCAGCGGTGGCCTTGTGAAGGGCCTCGTTCAGCTCGCGCAGCGGCGTGGTGGCGAGGTCGAAGGTCACGTCGGGCGCAATGGCGTTCACTGTGCGCGCTCCCAGAAATACACGGTGGCGGGCTCGGGCTCGAAGACCTTGGCCTTGGAGATGCCGGGCAGGTCGACGAGCGCGCGGTACTCCGAGCCGAAGGCGACATACTGGTCGGTCTCGGCCATCACGGCGGGCTTGCAGGCGATGGGATCACGCAGCACGCCGAAGCCGCTCTCGGTGCCCACCACGAAGGTGAAGAAGCCGTCGAGGTCCTTCAGGCCGGCTTCCAGAGCCTGCCCGAGGGAGGCGCCTTCCCGCATCCGCCAGGTGAGATAGCCGGCGGCCACCTCGCTGTCGTTCTCGGTCTCGATGGTGATGCCCTCGCGCTTCAGCTGGCGGCGCAGGGCATTGTGGTTGGACAGCGAGCCGTTGTGCACGAGGCACTGGTCGGCTCCTGTGGAGAAGGGGTGCGCCCCGGCGGTGGTCACTGCGCTCTCGGTGGCCATGCGGGTGTGGCCGATGCCGTGGGTGCCGCGCATCTGCGCGAGGCCGAAGGTCTCGGCCACGGAGGAAGGCAGGCCGACCTCCTTGAAGATTTCCATGCGCGAGCCGGTGCCCACCACCGCGACCTCGGGATGGCGCTCGGCGAGGAAGGCGCGCACGGCGGCCTCACGCACCTGCGGGATTTCCACCACCGCGTGGGTGCCGTGGAGGGCGAGGGCGGGCATGCCGTTCGCCGGGCCGGACAAGCCGGCGGCGAGGCCCTCGAAATCATAGCCCCTGGCGGCGCGCAGGGAGAGCTTCACACTGTCCTTGCCGCCTGCGCCATAAACCGCGAAGCCCGCGCTATCGGGGCCGCGATCGGTCATGACGCAGAGCATGGACGCGAGCATGGCGCCCAGCTCGCCCTCGAGCTTCGGGTCCTTGAGGAAAAGTCCGACGATGCCGCACATGGCGTTTGATTTTGCTCCATTGCGGGCCGCCGCTGCGGCCTTGTCACAAAGGAGTACGCCCGTTAGGCAAAGGCGTCAATCATCGGAGAATATAATTTTCTCTGCAGGAAAATTTTCGCGATCGGGACGGGCAAGGCGTCCCGCCGGCTCAGTGCCGGTCGCGGCCGTAGACGATGATGGACAGGTAGGTCATCGGCGCCTTGATGAGGTCTTCCGGGCCATGGGCGGCGCCGGAATCGAACATCAGCGCATCGCCGGGACGCAGGTGATAGGTGCGGTCGGCGTGGCGGTAGAGCACCTCGCCGGAGAGCATGTAGATGAACTCCACGCCCGCATGGCGGAAGCCGGTATAGGGCGCCGCCTCCTCCGTGAGGGTGATGAGATAGGGTTCCACCACGATGTCGCCGCCGAGGCCGTGGCCGAGCAGCTCATACTGGTGGCCCACCTTGGTGCCGCGCCGCTCGATGATGACGCCCTGCTGCGCCTTGACGAAGGAGCAGTCGCGCCGCTCCTCGAACGCCGAGAAGAGCGTGGTGAGCGGCACGTTGAGCGCCTTGGAGATGGATTGCAGCGTGGCGAGGGACGGCGAGATCTGCCCGTTCTCGATCTTCGACAGCATGCCCACCGAGATGCCGGCCGCGCCGGCAAGGTCGGAGACGGTCAGGTCGAGCTCGCGGCGGATGGAGCGCACCTGCACGCCCAGCGCCTCCTCCAGCGTCACAGCCTCCGCCGCGGGCGCGCTGGACCCGGTGACATAGTCGGCTGCCTCCTGGTCGACGCTCTTCGGCTCGGCGACGCTCTTCATCTTGCGCTCGGGCACACCATCCCCCGTCGTTCCCCGTCCCGCCCGGCCGCAACCCTGCGCCCGAGCGGTGATTTGCCGGCCATTGTGCCAGCTTCCGCGCAAGAATGCATCGCACCGTTGGCGACTCGCGCCACGCCGCGTGGGCGAGCAATCAGCACCTCCCGCAGGGCGCCCGGGCGCCCTGCGGGAGCGGCCGGCGCTGCGCCCCCGTCACGCGATTCCGTTCAGTAAGGGTTGAATCGCAACGCTTTGCGACGATCGCGGGCGACCCTTGTCCACAGCCCGCAGGCGCCGCTCCACCGACAACGCGCCGGCTCTGGACACGGCCCAACTTCCTCACTATACACTCGCCGCTCCGAAGGGGTTGACGCCCCTCCGGACCCGGGCCCCGGCCCGGCGGATGCCCAGGTAGCTCAGTTGGTAGAGCATGCGACTGAAAATCGCAGTGTCGGTGGTTCGATTCCGCCCCTGGGCACCATCATCGTTCTAAAATTCTTGAAATTAACGCGTTTCGCAGCGCGAGTTTAGTGGGCGCCATCTCCGTGCGCCCTTTGGAGCCCAGCCCGGACCTCAGCATGCCCCCGGATAGCGTCGACCGAAAAGCCGGCGCTCGCGTCATCGATGGCCGGCTAGCTCGCTCTCCCGTCACATGCGCTGCCGAGCCTTAGATCCCTCGATCGCTCTGGCGCGTGTGCATCCACCGTTGCGATGACACGGTCCCGCAACCGCCCTATGGTCATCTGCGAATCACGTGGGCGGCGATAGGGGCGGCGATGTCGAGCGTCCGGGTACTGTTACTTTATCCTCGGTTCGCGCAGGACAGTTTCTGGCGCAATCTGGAGCTGGCGCGGCTTAAGGGCGCGCGCTGCATGGCGCCGCCGCTGGGCCTCATCACGGTTGCGGCGCTGCTGCCCGCCCACTGGGAGGCGCGGCTTTGCGACCTGAACGCCCGCACCCTCGACCCTGCTGATCTTGCATGGGCGGACGTGGTGTTCGTCAGCGGCATGCTGCCCCAGCGCCAGGAGGCGCTGGCCGCCGTCGCCGCCATGCAGGCGGCGGGCAAGGTGGTGGTGGTCGGCGGGCCGGATGTGTCCTCCAGCCCCGAAGCCTATGCGGCCGCCGACTTCCGTGTCCTCGGCGAGGCGGAGGCGACGCTCTCGGCCTTCGTCGAGGCTTGGGAGGGCGGAGCCCGTTCCGGCCTCATCACCGCGCCCGAGGAGCGGCCGGACGTGTCCCGCACGCCGGTGCCGCGCTTCGATCTGCTCCATTTGCCGGACTATCTGTTCGTGGGCGTGCAGTTCTCCCGCGGCTGTCCCTTCACCTGCGAGTTCTGCGACATCATCGAGCTCTATGGCCGGGTGCCGCGCACCAAGACGGCGGAGCAGATGCTGGCGGAACTCGATGCGCTGTACGCGCTCGGCTATCGCGGCCATGTGGATTTCGTCGATGACAATCTCATCGGCAACAAGAAGGCGGTGAAGGCCTTCCTGCCGCACCTCATCGCGTGGCAGCAGGCGCACGGCCACCCGTTCCATTTCTCCACCGAGGCCTCGCTCAACCTCGCGGACGACACCGCGCTGCTCGATCTCATGGCGAAGGCCGGGTTCTATCTGGTGTTCGTGGGCATCGAGAGCCCCGATCCCGAGGTGCTCCGCTCCACCCAGAAGAAGCAGAACACGCGGCGGGACATCGCCGCCAGCGTCCACCGGATCTATGCGGCGGGCATGGTGGTGATCGCCGGCTTCATCGTCGGTTTCGACAATGAGGCCCCCGGCGCGGCGGACGCCATGGCGGAGCTGATTGAGGAAGCGGCCATTCCGGTGGTCTCGCTGGGCCTGCTCTATGCGCTTCCGGACACCCAGCTCTCGCGCCGGCTGGAGCGGGAAGGGCGGATGTTCCCGCTCAAGGAAGAGGACTTCCAGCATGGGGACCAGACCGGCGCCGGCCTCAATTTCGCGACGCTGGAACCGCGCATCGACGTGCTGCGGCGCTACCGCGAGGTCTATGCCCGGGTCTATGCCCCGCGCGCCTTCTTCGGCCGCATCCGCCGCCTGTCGGAGCTGGTGGGGCGGCAGGAGGGGGGCGTCACCTCGACCGAGCCGCCCGCCCCGCCGGAGCCCATCGACGTCAGGCAGCTGCTCGCCGATCTCGGACGGCTGTTCGGCGTGCTCGCCACCGTCACCTGGCGCCACCCGCGGGCGGCGGTGCACATCTGGCCGGTGGCGCTGCGCGGGCTGAAGCGGCTGGACAGGCTGGAGCAGTTGCTCTCGCTGGCGCTCTTCTACATGCATCTGGGCCCCTTCTCCCGGAAGGTGGTGCGCGATGTCTCGCGCCAGATCGCCGAGATCGAGGCGGGCCGCTGGGTCGATCCCCGCGAGGCGGCGCCCGCGCAAAGCCCGCTGCGCGCCGCAGAATAGCCCGAGGCCACAAGCATTAAGGTTGACGTCGCCATTCCCTTGGGTTCAATCCGGAGCGCGCTCCGGACTGGTCGGCGCTGTCTTCACAATCTGGTCTTGCCATGCGCCGTCTTCGCCGTTTCGCTCTTCCCCTGTTCGCCGTCGCCTTCTCCGCTCTGGTTCCCGCAGCCGCTTCGGCGGCCGGCGGATGCACCGCGCGTCCGTCTCCGGCGCTCTCCATGCCGGCCGGCGTCAAGGCGCTGAAGGAAGGCCAGCCGCTGCGCATCCTCGCCATCGGCTCTTCCACGACCGCCGGCGCGGGCGCGTCGAGCTCCGACCAGAGCTATCCGAGCCAGCTGGCCCGTCGACTCGCCACACTCATGGGCGAGGGGCGCGTGACGGTGATGAATGCCGGTGTCTCGGGAGAGACCGGCCCGTCCACCCTCGCGCGCCTGCAGTCGCTGGTGCAGAGCCAGCCGGCGCCGCATCTGGTGATCTGGCAGGTGGGCACCAACGATGTCGTGTTCGGCGGCGATCCGACCCGCCTGCGCGCGACCGTGACACAGGGGCTTTCGGCCATCGCGGCGGCGGGCGCCGCGGCGATCGTGATCGACCAGCAGTATTTCCCCGGCATCACCGATGTCGCGCGCTACGAGACGTTCGTGGACGCGGTGGATTCCACGGCGACGGGCCGGGGCGTTCCGCTCCTGCGCCGCTATGCCATGATGAAGCAGTGGGCCGCGCAGGATCCGCAGGGCTTTCGCAAGACCCTGGCGTGGGACAGCTTCCATATGAATGACGCGGGCTATTCCTGCCTTGCCGAAGCCCTGGCGCCGGCCATTGTCGCCGCGTCTCGGCAGGGCAGCGGCGGCACCGCGATGGCCCCGGCGAAGCCGGCCCGCTGAGCTTCGAGCCCAAGCGGACCGGACTTCGTTTCAGGCCGCCGCCGCGCCGGTCCGCGCGAGCCAGTCGCGCATGGCCGTCATGTCGGTGGGCGTGAGGCCATGGCCGCCCGGCAGCACGTGGTGCTCCACGCGGGCGCCTCGCTCATTGAGCTGGGCGGCGAGCCGGGCCGCGTTGGACGCGGGCACGATGGGGTCCGCCGCGCCCGAGAGCATCAGCACCGGCGTTCCCGGAAGAGAGCCTGCCGGCGGGTTCGCCAGGGGCACCATGGCCCGCAGCAGGGCCGCGCCGGAGAGCGCGTCCGGACGCAGCATCAGCATGGCCGCCGCGATGTTGGCGCCATTGGAGAAGCCCACCGCCACCGGGGCGGCCAGGCCATAGGCGGTGCGCGCCTCGCCGATGAAATCGGCCAGCTCGGGGGCACGCCGCACCACGTCTTCCTCGTCGAACACGCCTTCCGCCAGCCGGCGGAAGAAGCGCGGCATGCCGCCTTCGCTGATCTTGCCGCGGGGCGACAGCAGCGCCGCGCCGGGCGAGAGCATCCGGCCGAGGGGGATGAGATCGTTCTCGTCGCCGCCGGTGCCGTGGAGCAGCAGCAGCGGCGCCGCGGCCGGATCGGTGGCGGGCACGAAGCGGTGGGTGAAGGAAAGGGCGCCCCGCGCGGGGGCAGCGGGGGTCGCAGGCAGGGCGTTCATGGGGGCAGATCCTTTCGGTGCCCGGCCGCTGGCGCGGCCGGGCGATGATGGGGTGTCGGGTCTGTCCGCTCAGGCGACCTGCGGCAGAACCCGCTCGATCTCGGCGCGGTGCGCCTCGTACTGGGCCGGCAGCTTCAGCGCCTCGCCGAGATGCTCGGGCGCCTCGTCCACGGCGAAGCCGGGATCGTCCGTGGCGATCTCGAACAGCACGCCGCCGGGCTCGCGGAAGTAGACGGAGCGGAAGTAGTTCCGGTCCCGCTGCTCGGTGACATGGCGGCCGTGGCGGGCCGTCAGCTTCTCCACCATCTCGGCCTGGGCCGCGTCGTCAGAGGCGCGGAAGGCGATGTGGTGGACGCTGCCGCGTCCCTGCCGACCGGAGAGGAAGCCGCCGGCCTCGCGGATGTCCACGATGCCGCCCACGGCCACGCCCGGCGCCCGGTAGCGGATGCGGGTGCCTTCGCGACCGGCCTCCTCGAAGCCGAACACGTCGGTGAGGATGTCCGCGGTGGCACCGGCCTCCTTCAGCAGGAGGGTCACGGAATGCATGCCGCGGATGGCGTTCGCCTCCGGCACTTCGCCGCCGGCCCAGGCGGGCTCGGCCTCGATGCCGGGGACGCCGACGAGAGCGATGCGCATCCCGTCCGGGTCCTTGAACGCGATGACCGTCTCACCGAAGCGCTTCTCCGGCAAATCGGGCGAGAGGCCCGCGCCGATGAGGCGCTCGGTCCAGTAGCTCACCGCCGCCTCCGGGATGCGGAACGCAGTCTCCTGCGTCTCGCCCACGCCCGCCCGGCCGGTGCCGGCGGCTTCCCAGGGGAAGAAGGTGAGGATGGAGCCGGGCGAGCCGGCGGCGTCGCCGAAATAGAAGTGATAGGTGCCGGGATCGTCGAAATTGACGGTCTTCTTCACCAGCCGCAGCCCGAGGGTGCGGGTGTAGAAGTCGAGATTGCGACGGGCCGGGCCGGCGATGGCGGTGACGTGATGAAGTCCGATGCTGCGCATGGTCTGCTCCTTGATCCTCTGGGCGGCACCGTGGGCCGCCGTTGAAACCAATCTATGCAAGCATTGGCGGAATGAAAGTGGATGTTGATTGCATCCGCGCAATCTAAAAATGCGAGGGGTTGGGTCGGTCCCACAGCGCTGTCGTGCGAATTGCGAGGACAGCGTTGCGTGGCGGTATGATCGTGGCGCGTACCCCATGCGCCTGTGGCAAAAATGCTTTTACGTGACGGAAATGCGCATGAATCCTTGGCTTCGTCGGCGCGTGGAATCCCCTTCCGGCACACGCAATGGTAAGGATCGCTGCATGGGCAAGGGGCGGGGCCTTGCCAGCAAAAGCCGGATGGTCAGGCATGCTGGTAAAGCGGTACAATACTCGGGTTGCGGACCCGAGCAGGGGTAGCTTGGGGGCTGGGGTGTCCGTGCGCGGCATCGTGCTGGCCGTGGCGCTGGGCGCGATGGCGGGACCGGCGCTGGCGGCGCAGCAGACCGCGTTGGCGGATGCCGACCCCGAATTCAACGCCTTGTTCGACCAGTCCCTGAAGCGTCCGGCGGACGTGGAGCTGGCCTTCCGCCTCGCCCGGCGTGCGGTGGAGGTGGGCGACTACGAGGCCGCCATCGGCGTCTACGAGCGCATCCTCTTCTACAATCCCAAGCTGGTGCGCGTGCGCCTCGAACTGGCGCGGCTCTATTACCGGCTGGGCTCTTATGAATCCGCCCGCTCTTATTTCGAGCCCATCGCCCAGTCGCCGGAACTGTCCGGCCAGGAGCGGGACAATATCGCTGCCTATCTGGTGGAGATCGACCGCCGCCTCTCCACCAACCAGTGGAGCGTCTACGGGCAGGTGGGCGTGCGCTACCAGTCCAACGCCAATTACGGCCCCTCCAGCCGACTCGTGATCGGCCAGGATGTGGGCGCCCTGCTGCCGCCGAGCGCGGCCGCGCAGGCAGACGGCAACGCCTTCGCCCTCGCCTCCATCCGCCACGTCTACGACTTCGGCAACCAGCGCGGCGATGTCTGGGAAACCAACCTCAATCTCTATTATTCGCAGCAGTTCCAGCTGCAGCAGCTGAACCTCGGCTTCGCCGAGTTCAACACCGGCCCGCGCTTCGCGCTGGCGCCGGACGCGCTGCCGGGCTCGTCCATCCGCGCCTATGTGCTCGCGGGCGGCGTGGCGCTGGGCGGCTCCGGCTATCTCGGCACCTACGGCGCGGGCGTCTCGCTCTATCTGCCGTTCAGCGCCTGGTTCGGGCTGGAGCCCTTCGCGGAGATCCGCCAGCGCGACTACCAGTCGTCGCAGGACTATCCCACCGCCTCCTTCCAGAGCGGCGAGATGTGGACGGTGGGCGGCAACGCCTTCGGCCGCATCACCGACGACTGGCGCTGGCGCGCGCGGCTCTCCTACAACGACGCCTCGGGCGACCTGCGCTGGTACTCCTACAACACCTTCGCGGTGGACCTCGCCCTGCCGTTCGAGTTTCAAGGCTTGTGGGGTGTGAAGCGCTGGATTGTCATCCCGAGCGTCGGCTACACGCGCTACAATTATGACGCGCCCAACCCGTTCATCACCAAGTTCATCACGGAACAGGACAACCAGTACCGGGTCGGCCTCGCGCTTGACGTGCCGGTCCACGAGCAGTGGGGGCTGCTGACGCAGGTCCAGTACAGCTGGTCCACCTCGACCTTGCCGAACTATGCATTCGACAATTTCAGCGTTTCCATTGGCCCGAACGTGCGGTTCTGAGGAGCAACGCATCATGCCCATCAGCACCCCCGCCCGTCTCCTGGCGTCCGTCGCCTCCCTCGCCATCGTGGCCGCCACCGGCCCGGCGCTGGCGCAGAACAGCGTCGGCACGGCCGCCGCGGTCAATCCCCGCTCCACCGGCAATGCCGGGTCGGGCGTGCGGACGCTGGAGCTCGGCTCCAGCATCATCCACCGCGAGCGCATCGAGACCAGCTCCGCCGGCAGCGTTCAGGTCCTGTTCGTGGACAAGACCACGCTCAACATCGGCCCCAACTCGAACCTCGTTATCGACGAGTTCGTCTACGACCCCAACGCCAAGGCCGGCTCCATGGCGCTCACCCTCACCAAGGGCGCGGCGCGCTTCGTCGGCGGCAATGCCAGCCACACCGGCGGCGCCGAAGTAAAGACGCCGGTGGCGACCATCGGCATCCGTGGCGGCGTCGCGGCCATCATCCACCGCGACGGCGAGACCCAGGCCATCCTCCAGTTCGGCACCCTCACCGTGGTGGGGCCGGGCGGGGAGACGGTGGTGATCCGCCGGCCCGGCTTCATGGTCACGGTCGGGCGCGGTGGCATGAACGGTCCGGTGCGCGTGTCGCAGGGCCAGATCGATGCGGTCATCGCCCAGACCCGCAGCCAGACCGGCCAGACCGGCGGGCGCCGCGGCCCGGTCGCGGACACGACCGGCCTCGACCGCGGTTCCAGCCATCCGTGCGGCGTGCCGGTGCAGGGCCAGACCACTATGGACCTCGCGGCGGCGACCTGCCGGTCGGTGAACACCCAGCTCCAGGGCGAGGCGGACACCATTGCCCAGCAGGCCTCCCAGCAGAACCAGGGCAACGTCGTCATTCCCGTCACCCCGCCGCCTTATGGCTACGGTGGCGGCGGCGGCTTCCCCGGCGGCTATGGCGGCGGTGGCGGCTTCCCGAGCTTCCCCAACCTGCCGACCTTCCCGAATATCCCGGGCTTTCCGGGCTTCCCCGGTGGCGGCGGGGGAGGGGGCGGTGGCGGGCCGATCGGCTACTGACCGGGCCTAGAGGAGCGCGCGGCAGCGCTCCGTCAGCACGTCGAGCGGATCGCGGGCGGCGAGTTCCGCCCGGTGCATCCGGCCGGCTGCTGCGGCGATCATGGCCATGTCCCTGTCTTCCAGCGCCGCCAGAACCGGCTTCGGCGCCACCCGTGCATCGGGATGGAACAGCGGGAAGTTGCGGCTGAGCCCGGCGGCGGCGAGCGCCTCGCCGTTCAGCCAGTGTTCCACATGCACCGAGAAGGTGACTTGCGGCACGCCGGCCGCGAGCGCATCCGCTGCCACGCCGGCACTTCCTTGGTGGATGAGCAGGCGGCTCCGGGCCATGGCCTCCGCCATGGAGACCGGCCGCCCGTGCACGACGGCCCCGGCCGCCGAGAGCGGCGCCAGCCAGGACGGATCGACGCCCGGCACGAAGATTTCCAGCCGCGGGGCCAGCGCCATCAGCACCGCCGCCACGTCCGGGCGCGAGGCCACGTCGGTGTGGACATAGGCGAAGACGGTGCGGGCGCCGGGTGATGCTTCGCGCATGGCTTCGGCCATCACGGGCCCTTCGGCCTGCCGGCTGCGCAGGTCCGCATAGGGATCGAGCAGCTGGAAGCTGCGCACGAAGGCGTCGTCGCCGGTGAAGAGGGCGCCGATGCGGTCGATGGGGGCAAGGCCCTCGTCCGCCAGCGCGGCGTTCACCGCCGACACCACCTCCGCGTCCGTGTGGAGCGGCGGCACGAAATCGTGGAACACCGGCATGGCGTCCAGATCGGCCGGCGGCAGGCAATAGGCGGTGCTCGCCTGCATCACCGGGCAGCGCCCGCGCGCGGCAAGCCCGGCGAGGGGGGCATAGTCGCAGACCATCAGGTCCGGCCGCTCGGCATCCAGCAGGTCGCGCCACGCGCGCAGCACCGGGCGCACGCAGTCGGGATCGCGCAGGCCGACGCGCGCAAGGCTGTCGGTCAGTGTCGCCGAGGCGGGGATATGGTCGTTGGCGCGCGGGGCAGGGGCGGGCCATGGCGGCGCCTGGATGAGGCGGATGCCGGCCTCGGCCAGTGGCCCGGCGTTCTGCAGATAGCGCACCGCGGCCGCCACCTCCGAGCCGGCTTCGGCGAGCCGCCGGCCGAGGCGCGCGAGTTGGACGGTGTGGCCGAACCCCGCGCCCTGCTCCCAGGTGAGCAGCACCCGCCGTGCCATGGCCCCTCCGCTCGTCGGCATCCCTCATCGACTGGAGTGGCCCACGCGGCGGGATCTGTCCAGCGGGGGGAAGGGCGCGGTTTGCACATGACCTAAGCAATCTGCCGATCTTGAGGGCAGGAGCTGCGTGCCTCATCGTGCGGCAGTCGTCATTCCGCGACGCTCCGGGCGCCCGTGGCCTGCCGCTGCGGCGTCCGGCGCCGCTGGCATGGCGGTTGCAGTCCACGGCAGCGAAACCGAGGAGCTTTTTTCATGAGCCTGATGCGTTCCGTTTTCGCCGCGGTCCTCGCCACGCTGGCGGCAGCGCCGGCTCTGGCCGAGACCGACGTGAAATTCGCGCTCGACTGGAAGTTCGAAGGGCCGTCCGCGCCGTATTTCGTGGCGCTGGACAAGGGCTACTACAAGGCCGAGGGCCTCAACGTGACCATCGACAGCGGCCCCGGCTCGGTGGCCGGCATCGCCCGTGTGGCGGCGGGCACCTATCCCATCGGCTTCTTCGACATCAACTCGCTGATGAAGTTCCGCGATCAGAACCCGGACAAGAAGGTCGTCGCCGTCCAGATGGTCTATGACGAGCCGCCCTTCGCCATCGTCAGCCTGAAGAAGACCGGCATCACCAAGCCGAAGGACCTCGAGGGCAAGATCCTCGGCGCCCCCGCGCCGGACGGTGCCTTCGCCCAGTGGAAGGCCTTCGTGAAGGAGAACGGCATCGACGCCGAGAAGGTGAAGATCGAGAATATCGGCTTCCCGGTGCGCGAGCCCATGCTGGCCGATGGCAAGGTGGACGCCATCACCGGCTTCTCCTTCTCCTCCTTCTTCAACCTGCGCCAGAAGGGCGTGCCGGCGGATGACATCGCGGTGATGCTCATGTCCAAGCACGGCCTCGTGCTCTACGGCAACGCCATCATGGTGAACCCCGATTTCGCCAAGGCCCATCCCGAGGTGGTGAAGGGCTTCGTGAAGGCCACCATCAAGGGCATCATCGACACCGCCAAGGATCCCAAGAGCGCCATCAAGTCCGTCATGAAGCGTAACGAGACGGCCGACGAGGCCATTGAGCTGGCCCGCCTCGAAATGGCGCTGAAGGACAACATCGTCACCGACTGGGTGAAGGCCAACGGCACCGGCGACGTGGACCCCGCGCGTCTTGCGAAGTCCATCGACCAGGTGGGCATCACCTACGAGTTCAAGGCCAAGCCCACCGCCGCGGACATCTTCACCAGCGAGTTCCTGCCGCCGGCGGCAGAGCGGAAGATGTGAGGCGATTTCGTACCCCGGACGCATGCAGCGACAGCGGAATGCGAGCCGGGGTCCAGCGCAAGGGACCGCCGAAGGCGGCCTAATCTGAGGCCGCCGGGGCTATCGCCGGCTTCGCCGACTTTTCCCCTGGACCCCGGATCAGCGCTCCACCTGCGGTGTCGCTTGTCCGGGGAGCGGCCGACGCCGAACCGAAAGGCCTTCCCGTGATCGTCCTCGACAATGTGACCCTGACCTATCCCGGCCGCACCGGCCCGGTGACGGCGCTGGCCGGCACCACGCTCCATGTGCGCAAGGGCGAGTTCGCGGCGGTGGTGGGGCCTTCGGGCTGCGGCAAGTCCACGTTGATGAAGCTCGTCACCGGCCTCATCCGCCCCACCTCCGGCACCGTCTCCATCGACGGCGCGGAGGTGAAGGGGCCGGTGAAGGTGGCGGGCATGGCCTTCCAGCATGCCAACCTGCTGCCGTGGCGCACCGTGCTGCAGAATGTGATGCTGCCGCTGGAGATCGTCGAGCCCTACCGCCGCCGCTTCTCCCGCGACAAGGCCGAGTTCCAGGACAAGGCCATGGCGCTGCTCAACGTGGTGGGCCTCGGCGCCTTCGCCGATCGTTTTCCGTGGGAGATGTCCGGCGGCATGCAGCAGCGTGCCTCGCTCTGCCGCTCCCTCATCCACCAGCCGGCGCTGCTGATGCTGGATGAGCCCTTCGCCGCGCTGGACGCCTTCACGCGAGAGGAGCTGTGGTGCGTGCTGCGCGACCTCTGGCAGGAGTTCGGCTTCACCGTCATCCTCGTGACCCACGATCTGCGTGAGGCTGCCTTCCTCGCGGACACAATCCACGTCATGAGTGCGCGCCCCGGCCGCATCGTGGAGACGCGGCAGGTGCCGTTCCCCCGGCCGCGCGATCTCGATGTCTGCTACCGGGCCGAGTTCACCGGATTGGTCCACGAGCTGCGCAACAAGATCGCCGAAGTGCGGCAGGCGGCGTGACATGATGAAGAAGCTCTCCGTCGAGAACCTCGCCCCGGTCTACTTCACCGTCGCATTGTTCGTGATCTGGGAGGCGGCGTGCCGCCTGTTCAAGATCGATACCTTCATACTCCCGGCGCCCACCGAGATTTTCGCCGCCATGGTAAAATACTGGTGGCCGCTGCTGAAGAACTCGTTCGTGACCCTGTGGACCACCATGGCGGGATTCGCCATCGCGGTGGTGTTCGGCATCGCGCTGGGGGTGGTGGTGGGCTGGTCGCGCACCATCTATCGCGGGCTCTATCCGGTGATGATCGGGTTCAATTCCGTGCCCAAGGTAGCGGTGGTGCCCATCCTCATCATGTGGTTCGGCATCGGCGAGGTGCCGGCCATCCTCACCGCCTTCCTCATCTCCTTCTTCCCCATCGTGGTGAATGTCGCGACCGGCCTTGCCACCACCGAGCCGGAGCTGGAGGACGTGCTGCGCGCGCTCGGCGCGTCCAAGCTCGATATCATGCGCAAGGTTGGCATTCCCCGCACCGGGCCCTATCTCTTCGGGGCGCTCAAGGTGGGCATCACGCTCGCTTTCGTGGGCGCGGTGGTGTCCGAGACCATCGGCGCAAATGCGGGGGTGGGCCATCTCATGGTGCAGGCGGGCTCCAACTTCCAGATGCCGCTCGTGTTCGCCGGCCTCATCTCCCTCGCCATCCAGGGCATCCTCATGTACGCGATCTTCGCCGTGTTCGAGCGCCGCATGGTGGCCTGGGCCTTCCGCTCGTCCCAGAGCGCGGGAGGCTGAGAGCGTGGCGATCGCCTTCGTCCTGAACGGCGAGCGGATCGAGGTGGCGGATGCCGCCCCCTCCATGACGGTGCTGGACTTCCTGCGCACCCGCCGCCGCCTGACCGGGACCAAGGAGGGCTGCGCGGAAGGCGATTGCGGCGCCTGCACCATCGCCCTCGGCCGGCAGGAAAGCGGGGCGGCGCGCTGGCAGGTCGCCAATTCCTGCATCCTGCTGCTCTCCCAGATCGACGGCAGCGAGGTGAAGACGGTGGAGGGGCTCGCCGGCCCGTCCGGCCTCCACCCCGTGCAGACGGTGCTGGCCGAGAGCGACGGCACCCAGTGCGGCTTCTGCACGCCGGGTATCGTCATGTCGCTCTATGCCCTCGCGCAGGAGCGGGCAGGCGAAACGCCGGTGAGCGATGCCGATATCCACGAGGCGCTGGCGGGCAATCTCTGCCGCTGCACCGGCTATCGCCCCATCGTAGATGCCGCCCGCGCGCTCTGCGCTGCCCCGCCGGTGGCGGAGCCTGAGAGCGTCCCGCCGGTTGCCGGCACCCGCATCGCGGGACAGGGGGAACTGCATCTCGTGCCGCAGACCCTCGCCGAACTGGTGGCGCTGCGCAGCGCCTATCCGGACGCGGTTCTGATCGCCGGTGCCACCGACCTCGGCCTCATCCCCGCAAAGAAGCGGCAAGGCTTCCCCCTCGCCATCTCCACCCGTCGCGTGACGGAGCTGAAGCGCATGGGGTGGGAGGGCGACCAACTCGTCCTCGGCGCCGCCGTCACCTATGCGGATGGGCTGGAGACGGTGGAGGCGGCTTTTCCCGCTTTCGGCGCCCTCATCCGCCGCATCGGCTCGCGGCAGATCCGGACCATGGGCACCTTCGGCGGCAATCTCGGTACCGCCTCGCCGGTAGGCGACACGCTGCCGGTGCTGCTGGCGCTGGATGCGGAGGTGGAGCTTGCCGGGCCCGCCGGCGTGCGGCGCATGAAGGTGGCCGAATTCCTCACGGGGTATCGCCAGACCGCGCTGGCGCGGGACGAGGTGATCGCGGCGCTGCGCCTGCCGCGTCTTGCGGAGGGTGAAGAGCTGTTCGCGTGGAAGCTATCGCGCCGCTTCGATCAGGACATCTCCACTCTGCTCGGCGCCTTTCGCGTGCGGGTGGATGGCGGACGGATGGCGGCTCTCGCAGCGGCCTTCGGCGGCATGGCGGACCGGGCGAAGCGTGCCCCAGCTCTGGAAGCTCTCGTCATCGGCGCACCATGGGGCGATATTCCGCCCGGAGGTATCGAAGCTGCGCTGGACGCTGATTTCGCACCCCTCTCCGACCATCGCGCCAGCGCCGCCTATCGGCAGGCCGCCGCCGCCAATCTCGTACGGCGCCTGCACCTCGCCACCACGCGCCCCGGTGTGCTGCTGGAGCTGGAGGCGCTATGACCCGCGCCGTCCATGTCCCCGCCCGTCACGAGAGCGCCAACGCCCATGTGAGCGGCCGTGCCGTCTATCTGGACGACATGCCGGAGCCGCCCGGCCTGCTCCACGCGGCCTTGGTGCTCAGCCCCCATGCCCGCGCGCGCATCGTCGCCATCGACCTGTCCGCCGCCCGGGCTCTGCCGGGCGTCGTGGCGGTGGCGGCGGGCGACATTCCCGGCGTCAACGACATTGCCCCCATCCGCACCAACGAGCCGCTGCTGGCGGCGGGTGAGGCGGACTATGTGGGCCATCCCGTCGCCGCCGTGGCCGCGCCGACCCTCGATGCCGCCCGCGCTGCCGCCGCTCTGGTGCGGGTGGAATATGAGGTGCTGCCCGCGCTGCTCGATCTCGATGCGGCTTATGAGGCCGGTGCTCGCGTCGCGCCGGACCAGCAGGTGGGGCGAGGCGATGTGGCGGCCGCGCTTGCCGGCGCACCCTTGCGCCTCTCCGGCGAGGTGCGGTGTGGCGGGCAGGACCATTTCTATCTGGAAGGGCAGATCGCCATCGCCATCCCCGGCGAGGACCGGGACATGTTGGTCCATTCCTCCACCCAGCATCCCACCGAGGCGCAGCATGGCGTCGCCCGTGTGCTGGGCCTGCCGTTCGCGGCGGTGACGGTGGAAGTGCGGCGCATGGGCGGGGCCTTCGGCGGCAAGGAGAGCCAGGCCACCATCGTCGCCGCCATCGCGGCCCTCCTCGCCCATCACGCCCGAAAGCCGGTGAAGCTGCGCCTGCCGCGCGAGGTGGACATGGAAGCCACCGGCAAGCGCCATCCGTTCCGCGTGCGCTGGGAAGCCGGCTTCGACGGGGACGGGCGCATCGCCGGGCTCGACATGGAATTCGCCGCCGATTGCGGCAACGTCGCGGACCTCTCGCCCGCCGTGGTCTCCCGCGCCCTGTGTCACGCGGACAATTGCTATTTCATCCCGGCGACGCGCTTCCGCGGTGTGCTGGTGAAGACCAACACCGTCTCCAACACCGCCTTTCGCGGCTTCGGCGCGCCGCAGGGGATGCTCGCCATCGAGGTGGTGATGGACGAGATCGCCCGCCATCTCGGCCAGCCCATCGAGGTCGTGCGCGCCGCCAACCATTATGGCGCGGCCCCGCGCAACATCACGCCCTATGGGCAGGAGGTGGAGGACAGCCTGATCGAGGAGGCCATGGCCCATCTCGATGCCAAGGCGAACCTTGCCGCATGGCGCACCGAGATCGACGCCTTCAATGCGCAGAGCCCGGTGATCCGCAAGGGCCTCGCCACCATGCCCATCAAGTTCGGCGTCTCCTTCAACCTGACGACGCTGAACCAGGCGGGGGCGCTGGTGCATGTCTATACGGACGGCTCCGTCCACCTGAACCACGGTGGCACGGAGATGGGGCAGGGGCTGTTCGTGAAGGTGGCGCAGGTGGTGGCGGATGCCTTCGGAATCCCGCTCGACCATGTGCGCGTCTCCGCCACCAGCACAGCGAAGGTGCCGAACACCTCCCCCACGGCGGCCTCCTCGGGCTCCGACCTCAACGGCATGGCGGCGCTGATCGCGGCGAAGGAAATCCGGGGCCGCATGGCGGGCGTTGCGGCGGCGCATTTCGGTGCGCCGGTGGAGGAGGTGGTGTTCGCCGAGGGCCGCGTGAGCGTGGGCAATCGCAGCCTCTCCTTCGGCGAAGCGGCGCACATGGCGTGGCAGCAGCGCGTGCCGCTCTCCGCCACCGGCTTCTACAAGACGCCGAAGATCCACTTCGACATGGCGAAGTCCGAAGGGCGGCCCTTCTATTATTACACCTACGGCGCCGCCGCGGCCGAGGTGGCGGTGGATACGCTCTCCGGCGCGGTGCGGGTGCTGCGGGCGGAGATCGTGGGCGATTGCGGGCGCTCGCTGAACCCAGCCATCGACATCGGACAGATCGAGGGCGCCTTCGTGCAGGGCATGGGCTGGCTCACCTGCGAGGAACTGAAGTGGGACGCCCGCGGTCGCCTCGCCACGCGCGGCCCCTCCACGTACAAGATCCCCGGCTCGCGCGACGTGCCGCCGGTGCTCAACGTCCACCTGCTCGACAAGCCCAACGCGGAAGAGACGGTGCTACGTTCCAAGGCGGTGGGCGAGCCGCCGCTGATGCTCGCCATCTCGGTCTGGCTGGCCATTCGCGACGCCCTCGCCGGCCTGCCGGGAGACGGGCCGGTGCATCTGGATGCCCCCGCGACACCCGAGCGCGTGCTCGCCGCCGTCGCCGCGCGGCGGGAGGGGCAAGCGCGGGCGTGAATGCGCAGACGGTCGCGCCCGGATACCGTCGGTTCGATGCCCTTGGCGCCTGACGATACGGGTGGGAGGGTGCTTGATGCGCCGTCTTCCCCAATGTCAGCGGGATCGGCCACCGCGATTTGCGTTGCCTGACGGGGTCGGTGTCGGATATGTCCCGGCGGCGGCACCGCTGCGGGGCGCGGGTGCGATTGAGAGGATGTAAAAGATGGCGCTTACCGGTCTCATCCCTTCCCTCCGTCTCTCGCTCCTGTCTGCTGTCTTCGCCGCATCGGCCTTCGCCCTTCCCGCCGCCGCCCAGACGGCCGCCGCGCCGGCTCCGGCCGCTGCGCCTGCTGCCGCTTCTGCCGACCCGACCGAGACCCACTCGGTGCACGACGACTGGACCGTGCGCTGCAAGGGCAAGGACGACAAGCGCGGCTGCGAGGCGGTGCAGACGCTGCAGACCCCCGACCTCGCGCACATCCTCGCCCATGTCGCGGTGCGGGCCGAGAAGAGCGGGCCGGTGCGCCTCATCGTCCTCACCCCGCCCGGCGTGTGGCTGCCGTCCAACGTGGCGCTGAAGGTGGGTGGCGTGGCGGACGTGGTGCTCACCTTCAAGCGCTGCGGCCAGCATTGCGTCGCCTCCACCGAGCTGACGCAGGATCAGCTCACGGCGCTGAAGGCCAGCTCCGGCAAGGGTGAGATCGTGTTCGAGGACGGATCGCGCCGCCCGGTCATTCTGCCGCTGTCGTTCAAGGGGCTCGGCGCCGCCATGCAGGCCAGCCTCAAGGGCTGATTTTCCGCCGCAGGCAAACAGCATTGAAGGCCGGTGCCAGAGCGCCGGCCTTTTTCGTTTGCGCGTCCCGTCTTGTGCTGGTGCGGGCGCTGTCAGTTCGCCGGAGGCTGCTGCGGGTCCGCCACTGACGCGCCGCCATCCATGGCCCGTTCTGCGGCGGGGGCGGTGGTGCGTCCCTTCACCGCCTCCAGCAGGGGCAGCGCCGCGCCCGAGCGCTCGATGAGGCTGAGCGGGTCGGCCATGATGCTCGGCTCGTCCCACGGTCCGCGGACGCTGAACGGCAGGTCAATGGCGCCGGTCTTCGCGCCCTTGGTCGCCGGCAGAGCGGCGTGGCCGGCGAGGTCCAGCGCGCGCTGGGCGATGGAGAGGGAGCCGGTCATCTCGATCTGCGCGCGCGGTCCGCGCATGGCCAGCTCCTCCACCGTGCCCACGCCGTCGCTGATGGCGATGCGGCCGTTGATCTCGGTGAAGGCGGTGCGCCCGCCGCGCCAGTCGCTGGTCGCGGAGAGGGGACGCCGCTCGATGCGCTGCAGCAGCTGCGCCACGTCGAAGCCGTTGAGATAGCCGTTGGCCGCGGTCAGTCCCGCGCTGCCCTGAAGGTTCGCGGCGATGTCCTGGATGCTGCGCCCGGCCCCCGTCACGTCGACCTGAAGCGTCCCGGTGCCGTCGATGCGGCGGAAACCGCCGATGTCGTCGAGGGCGCGGGCGAGCTCCACGTCGGTCGCTTCCGCCTCCAGCCGCAGCTCCGCGCCCGCTGAGCGGTGGGCCTGGGGGGCGGCAGCGTCGGGGGGCGCGGGGGCGAGGGTGAGGGAGGCACGCAGCACGCCGCCCCAGCCATGGGCCTCGCCGATGGCGAGCACGAGACGGCCGGCGGACAGAACCGCGCTGGCGGCGACGGTGGACAGCGCGGTGTCGCCCACATCCACCCGGGCCGCCGAAAGCCGCAGGTCAAGGTCGCAGGCGCCGAGGGCGGAGAGATCGACCGCCCCCCGGTCCCAGCCCTGCCGGTCGCCGCCGGTCAGGCGCATGGCGCCGTAGGGGGCCAGCGTGATGTGGTCGGCGGCAAACGTGCCCTGGATGAGGGGGCGTTGACCGGAGACCTTCACCAGAAGGCCGCCGTCGCCGCGATTGCCGTCGAGATCGACGCTCGCCTCGGTCAGGGCCACCTCGCCCTTCTCAAGCTTGAGGCGGGAGGCGAGGGAGAAGGGGCCGAAGCCGCTGCGCGTGGGCGCTTCCATGCCGGCCCAGTCGAACAGGTCGCGCAGCGAATCGGCGTCCGCCGTCACCGCGCCGTCCATGGTTGGCGACTTGCCGAGCGCCGCGCGGCCGTGGAAGCGGGCCTTGGCGCCGTCCGTCGCCACGGTCACCCGCATGGGGGCCGGCGTGCCGGCCATGAAGGCGGTGATGTCGTCGATGAACAGCGTTGCGTTCACCGGCTGCTCGCGCCAGTCGAACTGGATGGCGACGGCGATGCCCGCGCGGTCGAGTACCCGGTCGAGGCTGGCGGTGATGCCGCTCACCAGCTCGCGGGTCAGTCCGCTGCCGCTGCGCCATGCGATGGTGCCGTCGACGATGCGCAGTTCGGGGCGGTCGGTGGCCGCAAGCACCGGCGCGATGCCGAGGGCGGGCGCCATGCCCTCGCCGGTGAGGACGAGGGTGGGGTGCTCGACGATCACGTCGTTCACGGCCACCCGTCCGGCGACGAGCTGGAGCAGGTCGAGCCGCGTGACCACGTTCTCGGCATCGAGCGACTGGCCGGCCGGGAGCGGGAAGCTGACCTTGCCGAGCACGACGCGGGGGGAGGGGAAGAGGCGAATCGAGGGCTCGCCAAGAATCTCCACCTTCTGGCCGGTGGAGCCGGCGAGCGCCTGCGCCGCCACCCGCCGCAGCTCGGCGGCCGGCACCAGGAAAGGCAGTACCGCCATGGCGACGAGCAGCAGCGCGGCACCCGCGCCCAGCACGGATGCAGCGATGAGCCCGGCCCGGCGGGTGTTCTGGCCGACACGCAGCATGAAGATACAGATGTCTCCGAGGGAGCAGGCGGGGCGATGCGCGCGACGCCTGTGGCCACGTTGGATCGTGGCCGCACCTTTAGCGGGCTCTGTGTCGCTTTGATGGCCTGGGGGATGTGCCGGCGGGCGGCTCAGTCCCGGGCCGGGGAACTGCCGCGTGCGCCGTCCGCCGAAGCGGCCAGGGCGGATGACGACATGCGGGCGAGGAGCATCACCGGCCCCAACCCGACGAGGAGAATCACCAGCGCCGCCAGCGCCCCGTCCTCATAGGTGCCCCGCGCCGCCTCGCCATAGACGTGGGTGGCCAGCGTTTCGAGGCCCAGCGGTCGCAGCAGCAGGGTGGCCGGCAGCTCCTTCATGGCGTCCACGAACACCAGAAGGGCGGCGGTGGCGAGGGCCGGCCGCAGCAACGGCAGCAGCACCCGGCGCACGGTGCGCGGCTGCGACGAGCCAAGGCTGCGGGCGGCCATGTCGAGATGCGGGGAGAGTTTGGCGAATCCCGCCTCGATGCCGCCGACGGGAATGGCGAGGAAGCGGATGGCGAGCGCCATCACCAGCGCCGCCCCGGAGCCCGACAGCAGGAGGCCGGTGGAGATGCCGAACGCCTGCTTCATCGCGGCATCCAGCATGTTGTCGAAGCCGGCGAGCGGGCTGAGCAGGCCGACCGCGAGCACCGTGCCCGGCACCGCATAGCCGAGGCTCGCAACCCGGGCGAAGCCGGAGGCGAGGGGGGCGCGCGTCAGCCGCTGCCCGAGCGCCACCAGCAGGCCGAGGCCGAGGCCGAGGGTGACCGTGCCGGCGGCGAGGGCGGCTGTGGTGGCGGCTTCTCCCAGGATCCGGGTGGGAAAGCCTGTCTCCGCCATGCGCCGCGCGGCCGAGATGGACAGATGCAGCAACGGCACGAGGAAGCCGAGCATGACCGGCAGGGCGCAGAGGGCGGCGGCGGCGAAGCCCTGTAGCCCGGTCAGCCGCAGCGGCGCCTGCGGCCGGGCCGAGCCGGTGGCGACGAATCGGCGGGCGCGCCGCGCCCAGCGCTCCAGCAGGATCAGCCCCAGCACGAGAGCGAGCATGACGAGGGCGATCTGCGCAGCGCCCGGCAGGTTCGAGCGGTTCACCCAGGTGGAATAGATGGAGACGGTGAGGGTGCGCACACCGAGGAATTCGGAAGCGCCGATATCGCCCAGCACTTCCAGCAGCACCAGCGTCAGCCCCGCCACGATGGCGGGGCGGGCCAGCGGCAGGCCGATGCGCAGGAAGGCGCGCCAGCGGCTGGCGCCCAGCGTGCGCGCGACTTCCAGCGCCGCCGCCGATTGCAGCACGAAGCTCGCCCGCGCCGAGAGGTAGACGTAAGGGTAGAGCACGGCCGAAAGCACGAGAATGCAGCCGCCGGTGGAGCGGACATCCGGCAGGCGCAGGCCGCGCGGGCTGGCGATGCCCAGCAGCGCGCGCAGCGCCTCCTGCACCGGCCCGAGGGGGTGCAGCACGTCGAGATAGGAGAAGGCGACGATGTAGCCCGGCACGGCCAGCGGCAGCAGCAGCGCCCATTCCAGCACCGAGCGGCCGGGAAAGGTGCAAGTGGCCACCAGCCAGGCGCACGGCACTGCCACCACCAGCGTCACCACGCCGACACCGAGCACCAGCAGGCCGGTCTCGGCCAGCGCATCGGGCAGCACGGTGGCGATGAGGTGGGGCCACATGTCTCCCGACCCGCGCGCGGCGATGCCGGCGAGGGCGAGGAGCGGCAGCAGAACGAAAAGAGCCACCAATCCCGACGCCATGAGGAGCGGGGAGAGGTGGCGGGGGAGGCGGAGCCGCGTCGCGCGCGGCTCGCCGGTCAATGCGGTCTCAGCCATCGGCCGTCAGTTGTCGAAGCCGACCTTGTCGATAAGCTCGCTGGCGCGCTTGCGGTTCTTGGCGATGTCCACCAGCGGGATGGGATCGACCTTGAGCGGCCCCAGCGCGCCGATGATGGGATCGACCTCGGCCGCGGCGATCACCGGATATTCCAGGTTCTGCTTGGCGTAGATCGCCTGCATCTCCGGGGAGACGGCGAATTCGAGCAGCTTCACGGCGGCGTCCTTGTGGGGCGCGTTCTTGGCCACGGCGGCGCCGGAGACGTTCACATGGGTGCCGCCGCCCTGGAAGGTGGGGAGCAGCACGTTGATGCCGTCGCCCCACGTCTTCTGGTCCGCGCCGCCCTTGCCCGAGCGCATCAGGCCCACATAGTAGGAATTGCCCACCGCCAGATCGCAGATGCCGCCGAGGATATCGCGGGCGCCCTCTCGGTCGCCGCCGGCCGGCTTGCGGGCAAGGTTCGCCTTCAGGCCGCGCAGCCAGGCCTCGGCCTTCTCCTCACCGTGATGGACGATGTAGGCCGCCACCAGCCCCACATTGTAGGGGTGCTGGCCGGAGCGGATGCAGATCTTGCCCTTCCATTTGGGGTCGGCCAGATCCTCGTAGGTGATGGCCGAGAGCTTCACCTCGTCCTTCGCCGCATAGACGAGGCGGGCGCGCAGGGAGAGGGCATACCAGTTGCCGGCCGGGTCGCGCAGGTTGGCGGGAATGGCGGAGAGGGCGGGGGAGGTCACCGGCTGGGTGATGCCGGCATCCACCACGTCGAGCAGGTTGCCCACGTCCACGGTCATCAGCACGTCGGCGGGGGAGCTGGCGCCCTCCGCCTTCACCCGCTCGGCGAGGCCGTCCTTGATGAATACGCTCTTCACCTCGATCCCCGTCGCCTTGGTGAAGGCCTCGAAGAGGGGGGCGGCAAGGCCGGGCTCGCGGGTGGTGTAGACGTTGACGACCTGCTGGGCGCTGGCGCCCTGCGCCGCGACAAGCAGTGCGCCACCGGCGAGAAGGCTGCGCAAGAGATGAAGGCGACCCATTGAAATCCCCACACGCGGGCTCGGAACGAGCACGAAAAGACTATGGAGAATTGGCTAGCCCGAGGCGTTACGAAGGGTCAATGAAGAAGGGTGTGAGCCCGGAAACATTGGAAATTATCTAATTCCGAAATGCTTTGCCGCGCGATCACCCAGTTTATACTTTCTCCAATCTGGTTCACGGCCCAAACAAAAAGCCCGGCATGAGAGCCGGGCTTTGCGTCGGTATCGTGCGGATGGCGGAGGGATCAGTCCTCGTCCATCTCGCCGATGTGATGCTGGGCGTAGAGCTGGAGGCCGAGCTTGGACACGAGGTCGAGCTGGGTCTCGAGGAAGTCGATGTGGCCTTCCTCGTCCGCCATCAGCTCCTCGAAGAGGTCGCGGCTCGGATAGTCCTTCACCGAGTGGCAGTAGGTGGCCGCTTCCTGGTAGAGGGCGCGGGCATCGAGCTCGGCGGCGAGATCGCAGTCGAGGATTTCCTTCACGTCCTGGCCGATTCGCAGGGGGTCGAGCACCTGCATGTTCGGGAAGCCGTCGAGGAACAGGATGCGGTCGGTGAACTTGTCGGCGTGCACCATCTCCTCGATGGACTCGGCGCGCCACTTCTTGGCCAGCGCCTTGTAGCCCCAATTGTCGAGCATCCGGTAATGCAGCCAATATTGATTGATGGCGGTCAGCTCAGAGCGCAGGCCCCGATTGAGGTATTCAATAACCTTCGGATCGCCCTTCATCATCAGCTCCTGGTGCCGTAAGGACAGTTAGTTTGGATTAAGCGTTAGACTAATTCTAATGTGGTGGCAAGGTACCCAAGGGTACGCCCGGCTCATCGCCGGGCGGTTCGTCGTGCTTTTAGGAAGCTTATTCGGCCGCGACCATTCCGGTAAGTCCCGCGACGGGACATTCGTCGGCGCAGGCGCCGCAGTCGTGGGCCTGCACCTGATCCATCAGGGTGCGGATGGTTCGGGCGCAGCGTCCGCACTGGGGCGAGCAGCCGAGGCAGCGATAAACTTCGCTGGGGGAGCGCAAAGGCGTTCCGGCAAGTGCATCAAGCACCTGACGATCTGAAAAGACGTTGCATGAACAAACGATCATGGCGCGGCTCGAAGCTAACTTGGAAGGCTTCTAAAAACTTGTTTCTATTACATTTTTCGCAGAGGGCGGTCGGATCCGTCAACTCCGTAGATATGCGACATGGTGGGTCGCGCGCCGTTCGGACAGGGTTTTGGATGAACAATGGAGTTGTTCCATTGTGCGGATACCACCCGATCGGTGGCTGAACACCGTTTGCCGGCGTTCAAGCCGGCAAAGTGAGCCGGGCGATCATGCCGCGGCGCCGGCCGAGATCTTCGCCGGCCTGATTCATCCCGACGGGATCAATCTCAAGGGTTCCGCCCAGCGCCCGTGCCGCTTCCGCCATGCGGGTGAGACGCAGCGGGCGCCCCTCCGCGGCGAAGCGGTCATCCGGCGAGAGGCCGGACAGCGGATCGAGCGCCGCGGCCGCCTCCGTCGCGTCAAGGCCCATGCCGGCATCGCTCAGCTGCACCTTGGTGCGCGGTCCCTTGTCACCCTCGTTGTCGGTAAAGACCGAGACAGCCACCGCCCCGCCGGCCGGCGTGGCCGCAACGGCCTCTTCGACCAGCATCGCCACGAGGTCCGCGAGCGGCGCTTCGGCGGCCTGGGCCGTGACTCCTCCGGCATCGTCGAGGCGCAGCGCCAGCCGTCGCCGCCGGGCAGCGGGAAGAAGCGCGGCCACGGCGGCGCGCACCGCCGCCGACACGTCACAGGTGACGGCTTCCGTAGGTGCAGTCGGCTGGGAGAGCGCGTTGAGGTCATCAAGCGTGGCGTTGAGGGACTTCAGCGCGTCCCGCAGGGGATCGCTCAGGGCCTCGGCGGGCGCCTCGCGAAGGATCGCCATGGGGCCTTCGAGTCCGGCGCGGAGGCGGCCGGCGAGGCGCGGCAGGAGGTTCGTCGCGGGTTCCGGCTCGGGCACCGCCACGGGCGCCAGCTCGGGCTGTTGCGGCACCGGACCGATGACGACGCAGAGGATCTGGTCCTCGGCACCGGCGCGGGTCACGGCCGCCAGCCCCGGCAGGAGCTCGCCCTCGCGATTGCGCAGTGCGAGCGCGACCTGCGCGGAGGCGCCGTCGTCCCGCACGCGGTCGAGGGTGGCGACGGCGTCGGCGCGGTCGGTCGGCCCGACGGCGGTGGTGAAGGGTTCGCCGGCGAGATCATGGGCCGGAAAGCCCAGCCGCTCGGCCGCCGCGAAATTGGCGAGGCGGATGGTGCCGTCCATCTCCAGCAGGAAGACGGGCCAGGGCACCATGTCGAGCGCCGCGCGGCGGGCGCTCGCGCGGGCCTCGCGGTCGTCGTCGGTGGTGTCGAGGGCGCGGATGACGTGGATCAGCGCCGGCCGGCCGAGAAATGGCGCGGCGACGAGGCGCACTTCCACCGGCAGGCGGGTGCCGTCCGGCGTCAGCACATGGAGGGCGCCGGATTCGCGGGAGAGGACCCGCTCAAGCCCGCCGGCCTCCGCCAGTGCGTCCAGTCCGCTCCAGCCGGTGAGGGCGAGAAAGGCCCGGTTGGCGTGGACCAGCTCGCCTTCCTGCTGCACCAGCAGGCTCACCGGAAGCTTGTCCAGCAACTCCGCCTCATCCCCGGAGGCGGGCGGGGGCTCCGGCTCGGCGTATGCGGCGTCCAGATTGTCGGGGGGCGCGGTATCCGGCGGAATTCTCGGCCAGTCCTCGATGGCGGCGGCGAGGGTCCGGGCGATCTCGCGGAAGGCGGAGCTTTCCTGCGGCGACAGGCTGCCCTGCCGGAGCGGCACCACATTCCGGCCGAAGGCGACCGGGGGCTGGGGGGCAGGAGCGCTCGCCTGCGGCGCTTTCGGCGGCTGGGGCAGCGGCGCTTCCGCCGCGGTCACGATACCGAAGCCGCGCACGCCCCTGAGCCGGCGCTCCGCATCGAACAGGGGCGCGCCGCCGAGACTGAGGTCGAGCGGGGATTCGACGCCCACCGGCGGCACCGTCGCCGTGCGCTCGGTGAAGCTTTCGCCCGAGGCCATGGCATCGATGAGCGCGTCGGCGTCGGTCAGGTGGCCGTCACGCTCAAGATCCGCGAAGCTCGCGCCGAGGAAGGTGCCGGAGCGGCTGCCGAGCGCCGCCGCGAACAGGGGGGAAAGCGCGCGCAGGCGTCCCTCCGCATCGCTCTCCCAGGTCACGCGCAGCGGCTGGGCCAGCAGGGGGCGCAGCGCCGCCGGCACGGCCGGTGCCGCCGCCGGGAGCGTCGGCGAAGGCGCAGCGGGCGCGAATGCGGCCGGGTCCGCGAAGAGGAGCGCGGGGCCGGAGGGCAAAGCGAGGGCGGCAAAGCGCAGGGTGCGGGGCGAGAGATCCCCGGGCAGGCGCAGCCGCGCCACGCCGAAGCCGGCGGCGGTGCGCCGGGCGAGGCGGGTGGCCACCGTTGTCACCGGCTCGGGTGCCGGTTCGCCGGGCGCGATCGCCAGCCGTGCGGCTGCCGACGTCGCCGCGAGGATACGCCCGGAGCCGAGGTCGAGGAGGAAGGAGGCGAATTCCTGCCGCGCGAGGGGCGCCAGCACCGCCTCCGCGCCTGGAAGAGCGGACGCGATGGCTTCCACGCCCTCCCCGGAGAGGGGAGACGGGTCGTCCGGGCTGCCGTGGTGCTGCGTCATCGTTTGCAGGATCGCACCTTGCGGAGGAGGAGTGAACCAAGGCGGGACCACCCCGCCGGCTCATATTCTCGCTGCCATTGATTAACGTCAGTGCAACTTCGCCGCGCGCCTGCCATTCATATTGGCGAAGCGGCGGTACCGTAGATTAAGATCGGTCGCTGCGCGGTGGCTTGCGCCGCCCGACACCCGGAGGAGAGACGGCCATGACGACGAAATTCGGTCCGGAGCTGGAACTGCCGCCTGAAATGCGTGCCATTGCCGAGAAGAACGTGGCGCAGGCCCGGCAGGCGTTCGAGACCCTGTTCCAGAATGCGCGTGAGACGGTCGGCGAGAGCGAAGGCCATATCGAGGAGGTCCGCTCCAACATCAAGGACTTCCGCCAGAAGGCCATCGGCCTGATGGAAGCCAACGTCGAGGCGAGCTTCGACTTCCTGCACAAGCTGGTCGCGGCCAAGAGCCCGCAGGAGATGATGAGCCTGCAGGCGGAGTTCCTCACCAACCAGCTGAAGTCCGTCTCCGAGCAGGCGAAGGCCTTCGGCGACGACGCCAAGGCCCTCGGCGAGAACGCCGTGCGCACCATGGACGAGCACGCCCGCACTCTGGCCGAGCGGCTGAAGGCCCTCGCCGCGTCCGCCGCCCAGAGCGCCCAGGCTGTCGCCCAGGACCTGAAGACGGTGGGCGAGACGGCCGTGCGCGAGGCCCAGGCCGCCGCGGCCAAGGCCACCGACCCCAAGCAGCAGGGCTGACGGGATTACTCTACCCGTCCGCACCTACCCCCGTAGTCGCGGAAGCTTGACTTGTGCAGCGCAGAATTTCATTTTGCGCTGCACGTTTACTGCTGTATAACCCTATTGTCGGGGTTAAACACAGCTCACCTATGAATGCTCGAAACGCAAGCGTTGCACGGCGCTGCGCCTTGCGTGTCGTTCTGGTGGCACTGCAGCAATACACCTCGGCACGGATCGCCATGCCCCGTTTCCGAGGATGACATGAACGACACCTTCATCAAGGCTTATCAGGACCAGATCGAGGCGGCGAAAAAGGCGTTCTCGACCCATGCCGTTCCGGGCGTCGAAGTGCCGCCGGCCGTGCGCGAGATCGCCGAGAAGGGCATCGCCACCTACCGCGAGAACTACACCAAGCTGAAGGCCGCTGCCGAGCAGGTGAACGCTGCCCTCGAGGACACCTGCACCACCGCCTCCAAGGGCGTGGCCCAGTACAATGCGAAGGTGCTCGAGGCGGTTCAATCGAACGTGAACTCGGCCTTCGACTATTTCAATTCGCTGCTGTCGGCCAAGACCGTCGCCGAGGCCGTGGAGCTCTCCACCGGCCACGCGCGCAAGCAGTTCGAGGCCCTGACCGGCCAGGCCAAGGATCTCTCCGCCCTCGCGCAGAAGGTCGCGGCCGACTCGTCCGAGCCGATCAAGTCGTCGGTCGAGAAGACGATCCGTCCGGCCGCCTGAGCCTTCGCTCCATCAACGACCGCCGCGTCCGGGCCAGCGTGCTTGACGCGGCGGGTCCGCCTTGTCATGACGCGGGGCGTTCCACCCCGCGAGTTTTCGCATGCGTGCCCTCGGTTCCGTATCGCCGCTCCTGCTCGTCGGCCCCTCGTGGGTCGGTGACATGGTTATGGCGGCGAGCCTTGTGGACGTGCTGCGCCTGCGCGAGCCCGGCCGGCCCATCGATGTGCTGGCGCCGCCCGCCTCCCTTCCCGTCGCCCGCATGATCCCCGGCGTTCGCCGCACCATCCCGCTGGGGCTGGGCCATGGCGAGCTCGGCCTTCTCGCCCGCTGGAAAGCCGGCCGCGCCCTGCGCGGCGAAGGCTACGGCAAGGCGATCATCCTGCCGCGGGCCTTCAAGGCCGCCATCGTTCCGCTCGCCGCCGAGATTCCCGAGCGCGTGGGCTATCGCGCCGAACTGCGCAGCGCGCTTCTCACCGACGCCCGCCCCGACCCCGATCGCAAGACCGCCCGCACGCTGGATCGCTTCGTCGCGCTCGGCCTGCCACCGGGCTCCATCGCCCGCGCGCCGCGTCCGCGGCTGATGCTGCCCGATGGCGCCGTGGACGTGGCCGCCGCCAAATACCCCCTCGCTGGCGAGGGGCCGGTGATGGTGCTGTGCCCGGGTGCCGAGTACGGGCCGGCCAAGCGTTGGCCGGCGGCGAAGTTCGCGGCGCTTGCCGCGCTGGCGGTGAAGGAGGGCTATCGCATCCGTATCCTCGGCTCGCCCAAGGATGCCGACGCGGCGGACGCCATCGAGGCCTCGGCCGGCGTGCCGGTGGACAATCTCGTCGGCCGCACCACCCTCTTCGAGGCCGCCGCCATCCTCGCCGGGGCGGACGTGGTGATTTCCAACGATTCCGGCCTGATGCACATCGCCGGCGCCTTCGACCGCAAGTTGGTCGTGATCTACGGCGCGTCATCCGAGAAGATGACGCCCCCGGCCTCGCCCTTCGCCCGCGTGGTCTCCCGCGACCTGCCGTGCCGGCCCTGCCACAAGCGGGAATGCCCGCTGAAGACGCTGGCGTGCCTCGAAGGCATCGCCGCAGAGGACGTGCTGGCCGCGGCCGAGCAAATGCGCCGATGAAGCTGCTGCTGGTGAAGCTGTCGTCGCTGGGGGACGTGGTCCACACCTTCCCCGCGCTGACGGATGCCGCCGCCCGCGTGCCCGGCCTCACCGTGGACTGGGCGGTGGAGGAGGCCTTCGCACCGGTCGCCCGGCTCCATCCCGCCGTCCGCCGCACCATCACCGTTCCGCTCCGCCGCATGCTGCGCCGGCCGTTCGCCGCGCTTTCGGGCGGGGAGGTGGGGCGCGTGCGCGGGGCGCTGGCGGCCGAGCCTTATGATCTCGTCATCGATGGCCAGGGGCTGATGAAGAGTGCCGCCGCGGCGACGCTGGCCCGCGGCCCGCGCCACGGTTTCGACAAGGCGAGCGCGCGCGAAGGGCTGGCAAGCCTCCTTTATGGCGCGCGCCACCATGTGCCCGAGGTGGAGCACATGGCGGTGCGCCTCCGGAAGCTTTTCGCGGCGGCCCTAGGCTATCGGCTCGATGATCTGCCCGCCGACACGGGCCTGCGGCCGGCTCCCGGCGGCGTGCCCTATCTCGTCTTCCTGCACGGCACCACGTGGCCGACCAAGACGTGGACCCTCGACGGCTGGCGCGCCTTGGCGGGGCTGGCGGGTGAGGCGGGGGTGGAGGTGCGCCTGTTCGCCCACGGCACCGAAGAGCGTGCCCGCGCCGAGGCCATCGCCGCTGGGAAGGACAACGTGCGCCTGCTGCCGCCCCAGGGGCTGGAGGGGCTCGCCCCGCAGATCGCCGGAGCGGTGGGCGTCGTGACGGTGGACACCGGCCTCGGCCATCTCGCCGCGGCCTATGGGGTGCCGACCGTCGGTCTTTATGGACCCACCAACCCGGTGCTGACCGGCCTGTTCGGCTCGCGCGTCGTGGAGCTGAAGGCGCGTCGCGACTGTGCGCCCTGCGAGAAGGCCCGCTGCCGCATCGCGCCCGCGACCATCGAGGGGCCACCCTGCCTTTCCGACATCTCCGCCGCCGAGGTCTGGCAGGCGCTCGGGAGGTTGAGCGCGGCAGCCTGATACTGGCGGCTTCGGCAATGGTCGAGATGGACAAGGTATCGGCGGGGTGGCACACCCTGCGTCCGATGGACTGGATGGGATGCCCGCTATGACCCGATCGGTGGCGTTGAGTCGTGACCTTCTGCTCGTCACCGGCGGCGCGGGCTTCATCGGCTCCAATATCGCCCGCGCGGCGGCGGAGGACGGCTATCGCGTGGTGGTGGCCGACTGGCTGGAAGACGGCCCCAAATGGCGCAACATCTCCGACATCCCGCTCCATGACGTGATCCGTCCCGAGACGATCAACGACTTCGTGGAGAAGGAAGGCGGGCGGCTCGCCGCGGTGGTCCACATGGGCGCCATTTCCGCCACCACCGAGCGCGACGCCGACAAGATCGTCGCCCGCAACATCCGCGCGACGCTGGACCTGTGGGACCTGTGCGCGCAGAAGGCGCTGGGTCTGATCTTCGCCTCCTCGGCCGCGACCTATGGCGACGGCACCCAGGGCTTCCGCGATTCCGAGGCGGGGGACGATCTCGCCGCGCTCGCGCCGCTCAATCCCTATGGCTGGTCGAAGCTGTTCGTGGACCGCCGCATCATGGCGGATATCACCGAAGGCCGGCCCCGGCCGCCGCAGTTTGCGGGCCTGCGCTTCTTCAACGTGTACGGACCCGGCGAGGCCCACAAGGGCGACATGCGCTCGGTGGTCCACAAGATCTATCCGAACGCCGAGGCGGGGGAGAGCGTGACGCTCTTCAAGTCCCACGACCCGCGCTACACGGACGGCGGGCAGCTGCGCGACTTCGTCTATGTGGGCGACTGCGTGGAGGTGGTGCGTTGGCTGCTGGAGAGCCCGGACGTGTCCGGCATCTTCAATGTGGGCACCGGGGAGGCCCGCTCCTTCGCGGATCTCGCGACGGCCGTGTTCACCGCGCTCGGCAAGGCGCCGAACATCACCTATGTGGACATGCCGGAGAGCCTGCAGAAGGCCTACCAGTATTTCACCCAGGCCGACGTCTCCAAGCTGCGCGCGGCCGGCTTCACCCGGCCGTTCACCTCGCTGGAAGACGGTGTTTCGACCTATGTGAACCGCCACCTCAAGCCGCGCAACACGGCAGGGTGAGAGCGGCGGCTCGGCCTTACGGGCGCCGGAACGGGCCCCCGTTTCGCAAGAACTGACACCTGAATATCGGTATATGGGTGCCGTCAGGGGCAGTGGCGGCGCCGTTTTGCGCGTCACATCGCGGCGGCCCGCGAATACAAGCGGTCGCGCTCTACTGTAAGCGCTTGCAGCGTTGGTACGCAACGCCGCGACAGCGCGGGCAATGGCCGGAGCCTCAATGGCCCAGCCAAATTGCAGATATACCAGCAGTCATCCCGGCAAAACGGAAAGCAGGAGGGGAGGGTGCGTCTCTCTTGCCACCCGGCGAGCGGCGGCGAGTGCAGGAATATTTTCCTTTAATCAAAAAATCATTATTTATCAATATGATACTGGAATAAATGGATGTGTTAATGCATTATGTTAAGTGGTATTTTAAAACCGTACATTGGCATCATTACTCGATAATCAATTGTTTTTAATAATGAAATTGAAATTTCGCGCGAGGCCTTTCGCGCCCAGCCATGTAAGATAACATTAAACATTAACAATAAATAATTGATTTATATGAAAAATTCTACTTTCTTAAAGTGACTTGCGATGCGCGCGATGCGCCACGAAGGGGCCGCGAAGCCTTCCCTGCCCCATCCGGCGATATGGATGGGAGCGGTGCGGTCGTGGCGGTGCGGAGGTATCCCGGCGCCCAGCCTTCACCGTCTGTCGGTTTGCGGGCGGGGGACCCATGCCTATAGTCGCGGCTGTTTCGCCGGAGGTGGCGGTGGAGGAGTCGTGATGGGACTATGCCGGTCCGGCCGTGCGAGCCGCGCCTCACGCCGGTGCCCAAGCGTGCCGGTCATGGTGCGCGCCTGATGGCGGAGGCTACGTCGGCTCCCGAACTCGTTCTCGTCCTCGGCGGCGCGCGCTCCGGCAAAAGCCGGTTCGCGGAAGGCGAGACCGTGCGCCATCCCGGCCCCTGGACCTATGTCGCCACAGCCCAGCTCGGCTATGGCGGGCAGCCTGACCCGGAGATGGAGGCGCGCGTCGCGCTGCATCGCGGCCGCCGAGGCGCAGGGTGGGAGACCGTGGAGGCGCCGTTCGATCTCGCCGCCGCGCTCGGCGCGCTCCCGCCGGATCGGCCGGTGCTGGTGGATTGCCTCACCCTTTGGCTCACCAACCATCTCCTCGCCGACCACGACCTCGACGCCGAGGCGGCGGCGCTGGAGGCCGCCCTCGTCGCCCGGCCTGGGCCGACCATCTGCGTCGCCAACGAGGTCGGCTTCGGCATCGTCCCCGACAATGCCCTGGCCCGCCGCTTCCGCGACGCCGCGGGCCTCCTCAACCAGCGCCTCGCCGCCCGCGCCCGCAAGGTGGTGCTGGTGGTGGCCGCCCTGCCCCTGACCGTGAAGGACGTAACCCCGTGAGCGATCCCGTCCCCCCGTCCCCGGCCGAAGACGAGGCCGCCGCCCGCCATCGCGCCAAGATGGAGAAGCGCAAGGCGGTTCAGGACAAGGAGGTGGCCGAGAAGACCATCGAGAAGGGCCTGCTCGTGGTCCATACCGGCCCCGGCAAGGGCAAGAGTACGGCCGCCTTCGGCCTTGCCTTGCGGATGCTGGGGCGTGGCGGACGGGTCGGCGTGGTGCAGTTCATCAAGGGCGCCTGGCAGACCGGCGAGCAGGACGCCTTCCAGGCCTTCGGTGATCGGGTGAGCTGGCACACCATGGGCGAGGGCTTCACCTGGGAGACACAGGATCTCGCCCGAGACAAGGCCGCCGCCGCCCGCGCCTTTGGCAAGGCGCGCGAGCTGATGGCGGACGAGACCATCTCCCTCCTCGTCCTCGACGAACTGAACATTGCCCTGCGCTACGACTATCTCGACCTCGCCGAGGTAGTGGCCACCCTCGCGGCGCGGCGTCCCGGCCTGCATGTGGTCGTCACCGGGCGCAATGCGAAGCCCGAGCTTCTCGCCGCAGCCGACCTCGTGACCGAGATGGGGCTGGTGAAGCACCATTTCGCCGCCGGGGTGAAGGCGCAGCCGGGCATTGAGTTCTGATGGCGCGCGCGCTGATGTTCCAGGGCACCGGCTCGGATGTGGGCAAGTCCCTCATCGTCGCCGGCCTTGCCCGCGCCTTCACCCTGCGCGGTCTCAAGGTGCGGCCCTTCAAGCCGCAGAACATGTCCAACAATGCAGCCGTGACGGCGGACGGCGGGGAGATCGGCCGCGCGCAGGCGCTGCAGGCGCGGGCCGCGCGGGTGCGCGCGAGCGTGCATATGAACCCCGTGCTGCTGAAGCCGCAGGGCGAGACCGGCGCGCAGGTGGTGGTGCAGGGGCAGGTCCATGGCACCGCCAAGGCCGCCGCCTACCAGTCCCTCAAGCCGACGCTCATGCCCGCCGTGCTGGACAGCTTCGCCCGTCTGAAGGGCGAGGCCGACCTCGTGCTGGTGGAAGGGGCGGGCAGCGCCTCCGAGGTCAATCTGCGCGCGGCGGACATTGCCAACATGGGCTTCGCCCGGGCGGCGGACGTGCCGGTGGTGCTAATCGGCGACATCGACCGGGGCGGCGTCATTGCCAGCCTTGCCGGGACGAAGGCGGTGATCGACCCGGCCGATGCGGCCATGATCCGCGGCTTCATCGTCAACCGCTTCCGGGGCGACCCGGCGCTGTTCGCCTCCGGCATGGATCTGATCGCTCGCCTCACCGGCTGGGACGCCCTCGGCCTCGTGCCGCACTTTCCCAATGCGGCCCGCCTGCCGGCGGAGGATGCCCTCGCCCTGTCGGCGCCGCCGCCGCCCAAGGCCGGGGCCCGGCTGCGCATCGCCGTGCCGATCCTGCCCCACGTCTCCAATTTCGACGATCTCGATCCGCTCGATGCCGAGCCGGGCGTCGAGGTGCGGCGCATCCGCCCGCACGAGAGCCTGCCGCTCGATACCGATCTGGTGCTGATGATCGGCTCCAAGGCGACCATTGCAGACCTTACGGCGCTGAAGGCCGGCGGCCTGCACCATGACATTCTCGCCTTCGCACGGCGTGGTGGGGCGGTGCTTGGCCTGTGCGGCGGTTACCAGATGCTCGGCCGGACCATCGCCGATCCCGATGGCGTGGAGGGCGAGGCCAGCATCGCCCGCGGCCTTGGCTTGCTCGATGTCCATACGGTGCTGACCGGCGAGAAGCGGCTGGAGGAGGTGAGCGGCACCGCCGAGGGCGCCCCCTTCCACGGCTACGAGATGCATATGGGCGCAACCCACGGCGCCGATTGCGATCGGCCCTTCGGCCATCTCGCCGATGGGCGGCCGGAAGGCGCGCGCTCGGCCTCGGGCCTTGTCGCCGGCACCTATGTACACGGCCTTTTCGCCTCCGATGCCTTCCGCGCGTCCGTGCTCGGCCGACTGGGCGGGGAGGGCGGCGGCATCGCCTATGAGGACGGCGTTGAGGCGACGCTGGATGCGCTGGCAGTCCATCTCGCCACGCATCTCGATCTCGACCGTCTGCTCACGCTGGCGCGCTGACCCCTCAGACCATCAGGCCGACGGCCGCGCCGGCGAGCACCAGCAGGATCATGAGCGCGTCCGCCCGGCGGTAGACCTTCAGCGCCATCCGCACGTCCTGCGCCGTGGCCTCGCGCCGGCCGTCGCCCATATAGGCGTCCTGGGTGAGAACGCCGGCATAGACCTTCGGGCCGTTGAGCTGCAGCCCGAGCGCCCCCGCCATCGCCGCTTCCGGCCAGCCCGCATTGGGCGAACGGTGGCGCGGGGCGTCGCGCAGCATGGCGCGGTGGGAATGGCGGGGATTGGCGCCGGGCGTGAGCGCGGCGCCGGCGATGATGAGCATTCCGGCGAGGCGCGAGGCGGGCAGGTTCACGTAGTCGTCTGCCCGCGCGGCGGCCCAGCCGAAGGCGGCGTGACGCTCCGTGAGGTGTCCGATCATACTGTCGGCGGTGTTGAGCGCCTTGTAGGCGGCGCCCCCCGCAAGGCCGGCCACGCTCAGCCAGAGGGTCGGGGCCACCACGCCATCGGAGAAATTCTCGGCGAGGCTTTCGATGGAGGCGCGGGCGACGCCCGAGGCGTCCAGCGTCTGCGGATCGCGGCCGACGATATGGCCGACGGCTTCGCGCGCGGCATCAAGGCTGCCGGTCTCCAGCGCGTCGGCAACCCGCGCCACGTGCCAATGCAGGGACCGCTGCGCGATGAGGCTCGATCCGGCGAGGCCGAGAATGAGCAGCCCGAAGGGGAGGGGACGCAGCAGCGCCTCCAACGCGAGGGCCGGCAGGGCGGCCGCCGCGAGCACCAGCACGACCGTCACCACACCCATCAGCCGCCGACGGCCGGGGGCGAATCCCGGGCGGTTCAGCCGGCGGTCGAGAAAGAGGATGAGGCGGCCGATCCAGATCACCGGATGGCCGATCCGCCGCACCAGCGCAGCCGGATACCCCAGCAGCACCTCGAAAAGGACCGCCAGTGCCGCGACGTCAAAGGCCATTCTCTCCCCCGCTACCGCACTGCGGAAAAATATTGCACCGCTCGCGTGATACCTGAGTTGTTATTGTTGCATTGCAACTAAAAGATCGCCAGAATCGAACTCGTGCGTTATATTAGGGGCTTACCAGTGGTTCGTGCGGGGGCATTGACACCAGCAGGGATGTTGCGGACATGACGATGCTGAAGATCCGCCCGAACAGCACCGTGACAGAACACTTTCGCGACCCGGCCATTCCGCTCGTCCCGGACCATATGCGCATCTATGCCGTCGGCGACGTCCACGGCCGCCTTGACCTGCTCACTGCGCTCCAAGCCGCCATCGACGAGGACATGGCCGCTCACCCCGGCCCCGACTGCGTCGAGGTCTATCTCGGCGACTATGTGGATCGCGGCGCGCAGTCGTCCGGCGTGCTGGATGCGCTGCTGCAGCGGCAGAAGGATCGCAAGGCGATCTGCATCTCCGGCAACCATGAAGCGGTGATGCTCGAGTCCCTGCTGTCGCAGGAGTCCTTCTCGCGCTGGCTGCGCATGGGCGGGCTTGAGACCGTCTTCTCCTATGTGCGTCCCGCCGCCGGTGCGGATGAGGCCAGGCTCTGGAATGAGTGGCGCGCTGCGGTGCCCGCCGAGCACATCTCGTTCCTGCGCAAGCTCACCAGTTTTTTCGTCTGCGGGGACTATGTGTTCGTCCATGCCGGCCTGCGCCCGGGCATCCCGCTGGAAGAGCAGAGCCGCGAGGACATGATGTGGATCCGGCGCGAGTTCCTGGATCATCCGGATTGGTTCGGCCACTGCGTCGTCCACGGGCACACGCCTATGAAGGACCCGGAAGTGCTGAGCAACCGGATCAACATCGACACCGGCGCCTATGCCACCGGCCATCTGACCTGCCTGGTGCTCGAAGGTGCGGATCGCTTCCTTATCGCAACCTGAGCGCGACGGTAGCGCTGCGTTGCAATCGCGCACGATCGCTGAGTCGCAGCCGCGTCGCCGCTTGCAAAAAGCGAGACTATCAGGCCATTGGCAGCATTAACCTTTACAGCTCGCGCTGCCCCTACCTTAGTACGGTTTTCCGTGTGGCCGATGAGTCACATAGGGGGTAGAAACGGCGTCGTTGAGCCATTTCTGTGTTGCTCTGCAATATGCCCTCCGGCCCCTGCGTGTTAGGTAGAAGCACGTATCCCACGGGGGCTCTGGCAGTGCATTTTGCCACCGAAAATTGGCTTGGACGGTTCCGTCGCGTGACGGGGATGGCCGTATCCGTCGCCGTGTCTGTCGCATTGGCCGGCTGCAATCTCCTTCCCGCCTCCGGGCCCTATTCGGTCGAGGTGACCAATCCCGCGACGCAGGACACCGATGGCCTGAGCTACAAGCTCGTGCCGTTGACCGCCCAGGTGGTCAGCGTGCTCTCGACGATGGATTCCCAGGGCCTGATCGGCACGTTCCGCAACGATCGCCGTCCGGTGCCGGACATCAAGATCGGCGTAGGCGACATCGTCGGCGTGTCGATCTTCGAAGCTTCCTCGGGCGGTCTCTTCATCCCCGCCGAGGCGGCCTCGCGCGCTGGTAACTTCGTCGACATCCCCACCCAGACGGTGGACGTCAACGGCAACATCTCTGTGCCCTATGCCGGGCAGGTGAGGGCGGCCGGCCTGCAGCCCGCGCAGGTGGAGAAGGAAATCGTCGAGCGCCTGCGCAATCGCGCCATCGAGCCCCAGGCGGTGGTCTCGGTGAAGTCCCAGCGCTCCAATTCGGTGACGGTCATCGGCGAAGTGAGCGCGCCGGTGCGTTTCCCCCTCACCCCCACGGGCGAGCGCGTGCTTGACGCCGTGAGCCGCGGTGGCGCCACCTCCAGCAAGGGCTACGACCTGTTCGTGACCCTCCAGCGCGGCGGTCGCGAGGCGACCATCAGCTTCAACCGTCTGGTGCGTGAGCCCGCGAACAACGTCTATCTGCAGCCGGAAGACACCATCTACATCTTCAGCCGCCCGCGGACCTTCCTGGCCTTCGGCGCGACCGGCAAGCAGGGGCAGTTCAACTTCGACAACGACGCCATCAGCCTCAGCGAGGCGGTGGCCAAGGCGTCGGGCCTTGTGGACGCGCAGGCGGACCCGCAGTCGGCCTTCCTGTTCCGCATCGAGAACCGCACCACGCTCGAGCGGATGGGCGTGGACGTCTCGAACCTCCCCGAGAAGCGGATCGCCACCATCTATCAGGTGAATTTCCGCGAGCCGACGGGCTACCTGCTCTCCACCAAGGTGCCGATGCGGGACAAGGACGTCCTCTACATCGGCAACGCCGGTTCGGTGGAACTCACGAAGTTCCTGAACCTCGTGCTCCTCGGCGCGCTGACCGTGGAAAGCATGACCAACACCAACGCCAACCTCTACGGCGTGAACTGAGGATTTCCGCCGCCACGAAGGCGGCGGGGCCTCTCCAGACATGAAAATGCCCCGGCCGGTGCCGGGGCATTTTCTTTTTGCGGCGTGACCATTTTCTTTTGCGGCGTGACTTGGCGGGAGGCGCTCGGCCGGCAATTTTGCGTCGCGTCGCGCGGGCGCGCTATGTTTCGGTCCCGAAGGGCGAAATGGCCCCGCGACATACCGCGTTGGAAGGGTGAGGGCGCGATGTTCATTGCCTTCTTCGAGGCGCTCAAGGCCGCAGGCGTGCCGGTCTCGGTGCGGGAATATCTCACCCTCATGGAGGCCATGGACCGCGACGTGGCCGGCCGGCAGGTGGATGCCTTCTACTATCTCGCCCGCGCGAGCCTCGTGAAGGACGAGCGCCACCTCGACCGCTTCGACCAGGTGTTCGGCCGCTGCTTCAAGGGGCTAGAGCAGGCGCTGGGCGAGGAGGGGCATTCCATCCCCGAGGACTGGCTGCGCAAGCTGGCCGAGAAGCACCTGACCGACGAGGAAAAGGCGCAGATCGAGGCCATGGGCGGCCTCGACAAGCTCATGGAGACGCTCAAGAAGCGACTCGAGGAGCAGAAGGGGCGCCATCAGGGCGGCTCCAAATGGATCGGCACGGCCGGCACCTCCCCCTTCGGTGCCTACGGCTACAATCCCGAGGGCGTGCGCATCGGCCAGGACGGCAACCGCAATTTCCGCGCGGTGAAGGTGTGGGACAAGCGCGAGTTCAAGGACCTCGACGACGGGGTGGAGCTGGGCACCCGCAACATCAAGGTCGCCCTGCGCCGGCTGCGCAAGTTCGCCCGCATCGGCGCGCCCGACGAACTGGATCTCGACGGCACCATCCGGGAAACCGCCCGCCAGGGCTATCTCGACGTGAAGCTGCGGCCGGAGCGGCGCAATGCGGTGAAGGTGCTGCTGTTCCTCGACGTGGGCGGCTCCATGGATTGGCACGTGGAGCAGGTGGAGGAGCTGTTCTCCGCCGCGCGCATGGAGTTCAAGCACCTCGAGCACTTCTATTTCCACAACTGCGTCTATGAGAGCGTGTGGAAATCCAATGCCCGCCGGGCTTCCGAGCGCATTCCCCTGTTCGACGTGCTCCACACCTACGGCCACGACTACAAGCTGATCTTCGTCGGCGATGCCTCCATGAGCCCCTACGAGATCACGTTCGCCAACGGCTCGGTGGAGCACAACAATGCCGAGCCGGGGAAGCTGTGGCTCGAACGCCTGCTCACCACCTATCCCAAGGCGGTCTGGCTGAACCCGGTGCCAGAGCCGCACTGGGGCTATACGGAATCCATCCGCCTCGTGCGCCACATCCTGGAAGGGCGCATGTTCCCCCTCACTGTGAAAGGCATCGACTCCGCCATGCGGGAGCTGACGTGACGGCCACTTCTCCCGCGGGACCGATCAGTTATTCGCATCTGCCCCGCCTCGGCGGCGCGGGAGTGCGGCTGGAGCTGGACCGGGTGGCGCTCGCCTGGAGCATCGGCCCGCGCGAGGGCCGGCTGCCGTTGGCGGACATCACATCGGTGCAACTGCGCTTCCTGCCGGCCAAGTTCGCCGCGCCCAGCTTCGAGATGGAGATCGCCGGGCGCGATGGCACGCGTCTGAAAGCGGGCTCTGCCTCGCGCATCTCGCTCACCGGTGTGCGCGACCAGCGGGAGGATTATGCGGCGTTCGTCCGGGCTCTGCACCGGGCGCTCGCCAACACGGCCGCGCGGCCCCGCTGCCGCGGCGGCTATGCGCCGTTCCGCTTCTGGATGATGGTCGCGGCGGGCCTTGCTGCGCTCGCCGGCCTGCTTGCGGTCTTCGGCTTCGCCATCTGGCAGCAGGAATGGGCCTTTGCCCTGTTCCTCGGTGCGCTGGGGGCGTTCGTGGTATGGCCCACCGCCGAGATGATCTGGCGCAACCGGCCCGTCACCTACACGCCCGAGGCCCTGCCGCGTCACCTATTGCCGGCGTGAGGCCACCGTTTCCTCTTCCTCGGCCTTGCGCATCAGCCCGGTGGCCACATCCGAGAGGCGCGGGGCGGGCAGGGCGGTGAAGGGCAGCGGCCGTGTCACCGCGATGGCGGCAAGGCCGAGCCGGGCCGTGAGCAGTCCGTTCACCACGCCCTCGCCCAGCCGGGCGGAGAGCCGCGCGGCCAGACCCTGGCCGACGATCTGCTGCACCAGCGTATCGCCCGCCGCCATGCCGCCGGTGACGGCGAGATGCCCGAGCACATGGCGCACGAGGCGGAAGGTGCCGAGCGTGCCCGGACGCCCGCCATAGAGATAGGCGAGGCGGCGCATCAGCGTCACCGCGCTGTAGAGCACGAAGGCGAGGTCCACCGCCGCGCGGGGCGACACCGCGGTGACGACGGAGACGTTGCGAGCGGCGTCCGACACCATCTGCCGTGCCTGCGCATCCAGCGAGGGCAGCAACGTGCGCTCGGCGAGGCGCACGAGGTCGGCACCGTCGATGATGCCGGAGAGATGGCCTTCCAGATCCATGCGCGCCCGCGCGAGGGTGGGGGCGTGGGAGGACAGCTTCAGCACGTCCTTGACCACGCCTCCGGCGAGCGGCCGGTCATCCTCGGCCAAGGCGCGCTCGGCGCGGTCGCGGATGTCGTCGAGGCGGGCCAGCCGCGAGAGCCCCGCCACCTCGCGCGCGATGATCAGCATGGCGGCGATGAGAAGTAGCGCGGTGACGCCGATGCCCACCCAGCCGAGCCACGGCGCGCGGGCGTAGAGGTCTTCGACCAGCTTGCTGAGCCCCACATAGGCGGCAAGGCTCAGCACGCCCCCGAGGGCGGACCAGAACAGCCCGGCAAGGGACAGGCCCCAGCCGCGCTTCGGCGGCACCGGAACGGGCAGAGCGGCTTCCACCTCGGCCATTTCGGGCGGCGCCAGGGTGATGTTCGCCTCGTCGAGGCGGAACACCTGCGGCCGCCGGGGGGAATTGCGCTCGTCGCTCATGGTGCTGAGATGTCCCCGAATTGCGGCGTCCGCAAGGGCCGGGCGCGCGCGCCAACCGCGCAGGGCGCCGCTCACAAGCCGGCGAGCGCGGCGAAGTGTGGCTTGCCCCGGCCGGCGCGGGGCTCCAATAGGGGCGCAAAGAGGGGCGTTCCCGTCCACCAGAAGAGAGCCGCGACCCAAGAATGGCCGACGTGACCCTGCCTGCCGCCTTCCTCGCCGGCCTCGCAAGCTTCGTTTCCCCCTGCGTCCTGCCTCTGGTGCCGCCTTATCTGTGCTTTCTCGGCGGCAGCACGCTGGAAGACCTCGCCGGCGCCGAGCCGGTGAAGGAGGTGGAGCGGCGCGCGCTGGTCGGGGCGGCGCTGTTCGTCTCGGGCTTCAGCGTGGTGTTCGTGGCGCTGGGGGCGGGCGCCTCGGCCATCGGCGATGTGCTCCGTGCGCATCTCGACGTGCTGTCGATCATCGCCGGGCTCGCCATCATCGTCATGGGGCTCAACTTCCTCGGCGTGTTCCGCATCCATCTGCTGCACCGCACGGCGCGGCCGCATGTGCAAGCGCCGGCAGGATTGTGGGGCGCCTTCGTGATGGGCCTCGCCTTCGCCTTCGGCTGGACGCCGTGCCTCGGCCCGGTGCTGGGCGCCATCCTCGCGGTGGCGGGATCGGAGGCGACGGTCTCCAAGGGCGCGGGCCTGCTCGCCGTCTATTCGCTGGGACTCGGCGTGCCCTTCCTGGCGGCGGCGTTCGCCGTGCGGCCGTTCCTGCGCGGCCTCGTCCATATGCGCAAGATGCTGCCGGTGGTGGAGAAGGCCATGGGCGCGCTGCTGGTGCTCACCGGCATTGCCTTCATGTCCGGCTGGATCGCCCATGTGAGCTACTGGCTGATCGAGACCTTCCCCTCGCTGTCCACCATCGGCTGAGGAGATTGCGCGTTGGCGGGGCTTCCGGGATACTCCGCGCCCCGAACCCTTCCTCGCGCGCCGGCGCAATGCCGGATCATCCCGCGCACGCCCGCAAGCCACCCGAGGCAATCCCATGAAGATCACCTGGTACGGCCACGCCGCCTTCCGGCTTGATTTTGCCGACAAGGCCGTCCTCATCGATCCCTTCTTCACCGGCAATCCCAGCTTCCGCTCCACCGTGGAGGAAGCCTCGCGCGGGGTGACGCATATCCTGCTCACCCACGGCCACGGCGACCATATCGGCGACACGCTCTCGCTGGTGGAGGACGCCGCCGACGCCAGCCGGACCCTGCCGGTGGTGGCCAATCCCGAGCTGTGCGCCTACCTGTCGGCCAAGGGCGCGGGCAATGCGCCGCAGATGATGAACACCGGCGGCAAGCTCGACCTCGGCGGCTTCACCGTGACCATGGTGCGCGCCGACCATTCCTCGGGCGGCCCTGCGGCGCCGTCCGAATATCTCGGCAACCCCACCGGCCTCATCGTGAAGGCGCCGGGCGAGCCCACCGTCTGGCACATGGCCGATACGGACATCTTCTCCGACATGGGCCTGCTGTGCGAGATCCACGCGCCGAAGGTGGTGTTCATCCCCATCGGCGACCGCTTCACCATGGGGCCGGAGGTCGCGGCGCTGGCGGTGAGGCGTTTCCTGCCGGGCGTCGAGGTGGTGGTGCCGATCCACTACGGCACCTTCCCCATCCTGGTGCAGGACGCCTCCGCCTTCGTTGAGGCGCTGAAGGGCCACCCGGTCAAGGTCGTCGTCCCGGAGAGCGGCGGCTCGTTCGAGGTCTGAGCGGGGAGGGGGCTTCTCCTGAGCGGGGGCTTCCCGGCCCCGCCCATTGCGTCCCGGCGCCCGCAAGGCTAGGCCTTGCGGGACCAGAACAGGCTGAAGACAGGCCGCATGAGCGAACACACCGTCCGTACCGCCATTTATGGCGGCTCCTTCGATCCGCTCACCAACGGCCATCTGGACGTGGTGCGCTCCGCCTGCCGCCTCGCCGACCGGCTCGTGCTGGCGGTGGGCATCCATCCCGGCAAGGCGCCGCTGTTCGCCGCCGAGGAACGGCTCGCCATGCTGCGCGAGGTGTGCGGGCCGGTGGCGGCGGAAGAGAATGCGACGCTGGAGGCCATCACCTTCGACGATCTCATCATCACCACCGCCCAGCGGCTCGGCGCCACGCTGCTCATCCGCGGCCTGCGCGACGGCACGGACCTCGACTACGAGATGCAGATGGCCGGCATGAACGGCACGCTGGCGCCGGGCATCCAGACGGTTTTCCTCCCCGCTTCGCCCCGCGTGCGCCCCATCACCGCCACTCTGGTGCGGCAGATCGCGTCCATGGGCGGGGACGTCTCCGCCTTCGTGCCGCCGCAGGTGCTGGCGCGGCTCGATGCCAAGTTCAAGCGATAGCGCCCTCATTCGCCGCCGCGCCCATGCGGCCAAACCGCCCCGAGGCCGGGGCTTTCCGGGAGAGACCCATATGACGCGCCTATTCGGCCGCTTCCTCGCCGCAGCCTTCGTCGTGCTCGCCTTCGCGCTGCCGGCGGCGGCGCAGACCAAGCAGGAGGCAGAGAACATGCTTTATCTCGACACGGCCTACGGGCGGGTCGTTATAAAGTTGCGCCCCGATCTCGCTCCCAAGCACGTCGCGCGCATCAAGGAACTCACCCGCACGGGCTTCTATAACGGCGTGCCGTTTCACCGGGTGATCGCCGGCTTCATGGCGCAGACCGGCGATCCCACCGGCACCGGCACGGGCGGCTCCGGGCAGAAATTGGCGGCGGAATTCTCCAACACCCCCTTCACGCGCGGCGTCGTCGGCATGGCGCGGGCTTCCTCGCCCGATAGCGCCGATTCCCAGTTCTTCATCATGTTCGACTCCGCCCCGAGCCTGAACGGCCAGTACACGGTGCTGGGCCAAGTGGTGTCGGGCATGGAGTTCGTGGACAAGATCAAGAAGGGCTCCGGTGCCGGCGGTACGGTGTCCAATCCCGACAAGATCGTGAAGATGCAGGTCGCCGCCGACGCCAAATAGGCGTCAGCAAGAAGATGCCCCGCCGCGGCCGGCTCAGCCGCCGCAGCGGTTTCCCCGACCGGCGCCCGGTGCGCCGCAAGTGAAGGAAGAGATTGATGAGCGATGAAGTCCTGATCCTCGAAACCACGAAGGGCCCGGTGACCATTGCGTTCCGCCCCGATCTGGCCCCCGGCCATGTCGCCCGCATCAAGGAGCTGGTCTCCGAGGGCTTCTACAACGGCGTGCCGTTCCACCGCGTGATCGAGGGCTTCATGGCCCAGACCGGCGATCCGACCGGCACCGGCATGGGCGGCTCGGGCAAGAAGCTGAAGGCGGAGTTCAACGCCCAGCCCCACGTCCGCGGCACCTGCTCCATGGCCCGCGCGCAAAACCCCGATTCCGGCGACAGCCAGTTCTTCATCTGCTTCACCGACGCCCGCTTCCTGGACCGCCAGTACACGGTGTGGGGCGAGGTGATCGACGGCATGGACAACATCGACCAGATCAAGCGCGGCGAGCCCGTGAAGGATCCGGACAAGATCGTTACCGCCAAGCTCGCCCCCAAGGCGGCCTGAGCTTCGGTTCCCGCACAGGTCGAAAACAAGAAGGGCGCCCGCTGGGGCGCCCTTTTTCATTCCTCAGAAGGCTTTGTGCCTCAGGCCTCGTTGACCACCCTTGGGCGGGCGTTCTTCAGGTAAGGCGGCTTCGGAATGGAGGCGTGCGCCGAGCGCAGCGCGGCCGACCAGCGCTCGCGCAGATCGTGGAAATAGGGCTCGCCGGGCTCGATGCGATAGATCAGCTCGGAGTGGAGCGAATCCGGCGTCACCACCATCACGTCGATGGGCAGGCCCACGCCGAGATTGGAGCGCATGGTGGAATCCATGGAGATGAGGCTCGATTTCAGCGCCTCGGAAATCTCCATGTCGTAGTTCACTGCGCGGTCCAGCACCGGCTTGCCGTATTTGTGCTCGCCGATTTGCAGGAAGGGGGTGTCCTGCGTGCACTCGATGAAATTGCCGGCGGAATAGACCATGTAGAGCCGCAGGCTGTCGCCGGCGATCTGGCCGCCGAGAAGGAAGGACACGTCGAAGCTGACGTTGGACTGCTCCATGAAGGCGCCGTTGACCTTGTGGACCTGGCGGATGGCGGTGCCCACAAGCTGGGCGGCCTGGAACATGGTCCGGCAGTCGCGCAGCTGCCTGCGCTCCCCGATTTCGTGGTCCTCCACGCCCTCGTTCAGCATGCTGACGACCGACTGGGAGACGGAGAGATTGCCGGCGGTCGCAAGGCCGAGCACATGGTGGCCCGGCTCCTCAAAGATGTGGAGCTTGCGGAAGGTGGAAATGTTGTCGAGGCCCGCATTGGTCCGGGTGTCGGCGATCAACACCAGACCATCCCGAACCAGAACCCCACAGCAATACGTCATCGCCTGTCCCCAAGATTGGCGGGGGGACTATAGCGACCCGCCCGTGAGCCGGGCAACGGGCGGATGATGTCGCATTGGGGAGAAAGCGCACGCCTGCGTCTGCGGGACCGGCCCGGAAGCCGCCTAGTCCTGCTCCTCCTCCTCGCAGCGCCGGAACGGGCCGAGCTCGGTCAGCACCGCCGAATCTTCCTCCACATGGGTGCGCTCGCGCTCCAGATATTGCGCGACAGCGCCGGCGAGGCCTTGGTGCACGATGTAGTGAGCGGAGAAGGTGGCCTTGGGCAGATACCCCCGCGCCAGCTTGTGCTCGCCCTGCGCTCCGGCCTCCACCACCTTGAGGCCCGTGGCGATCGCATAGTCGATGGCCTGATGGTAGCAGACCTCGAAATGCAGGAAGGGATGGTGCTCCACCGCGCCCCAGTAGCGACCATAGAGCGTCTCGGCGCCGATGAAATTCAGGGCACCGGCGATGTAGCGCCCGTTGCGGCGGGCCATCACCAGCAGAATCTGGTCGGCCATGCGCTCGGCGGCGCGCTGGAAGAACTGGCGGTTGAGATAGGGCGTGCCCCATTTGCGGCCGCCGGTGTCGAGATAGAACATGAAGAAGGCGTCGAAGGCTTCTTCCGTCAGGGTCTTGCCGGTGAGCCACTCGATGGAGATGCCATCCGCGATGGCCTCCCGCCGCTCCTTCTTCAGCGCCTTCCGCTTGCGGGAGGCGAGTTCGGCGAGGAAATCGTCGTAGGTGGCGTAGCCCGCATTGGTCCAGTGGAACTGCCGGTCGGTGCGCTTGAGGAAGCCCAGAGACGCCAGCTCCTCCCATTCCTCCTCGGTGGAAAAGGTGACATGGGCCGAGGACGCGCCGCGCAGCCGCACGAGCTGCTTGATGCCGGCGCCCAGCGCCAGCCGGCCCACCGGATCGTCCGGATCCTTCAGAAGGAGCCGCCGGCCGGTGACGGGGGTGAAGGGCACAGCCACCTGAACCTTGGGATAATATTCGCCGCCGGCCCGCATATAGGCGTCGGCCCAGCCCTGATCGAAGACGTATTCCCCGCGCGAATGGGATTTCAGATAGGCCGGGCAGACCGCGGCGGCTTTGCCATCCGGCCCGTCGAGCACGAGGTGCTGCGGCAGCCAGCCGGTGCGCGCGGCGGCGCAGCCGGATTCCTCTAGGGCAGAGAGGAAAGCGTGGCTCACAAACGGTTCGGGGTGGGCCGCCCCGCCCGCCGCACAGGCGTCCCAGTCGGCCGCCTTGATCTCGGACAGGTTGGGCAGGATGCGGATGTGGGCGTCGGGCATCGAGCTTAAGTGTGCATTGCGGCAGAGACTAACCACCGCGACAGGACGCCGCAGATTTACGCCCCTATCCCTGCGGCGTGAACCCCTCGAACACGATCTGGTCCGCGCCGGCCAGCGCGCGGGCGGCATCCTTCGGGCTGCGAACGGTCCAGGCGGTGACGGGCACGCCCCGCGCGCGCGCCGCGATCAGCGCCGGATGGTCCAGATCGGTGAAATGATAGGTGATGAAATCGTAGCCGCTGGAGGCATGGTGATCCATGTCCGCCAGCATCCGTGCGCGCTCGGGCGTCATGCCCGGCCAGTGGGCGCCGTCATAGCGCGCCTGAGCGATGATGCCGCGGGGAATGTGCGGCGCACGGGCTTTCGCCTCGGCCAGCATCTGCGGATCGAAGGAGATCAGCGCGACCTTGCCGCCATGGTCTTTGAGCACATCCACCGCCCGCACCGCGAGCCGCGTGTCGCCGGACAACGCGCTCTTGATCTCGATGAAGAGCGGCACCCGCCCGCCGACGCAAGCAAGGAAGTCGGCGAGGGTGGGAATCGTGTCCGGCGTGCCCATCAGAGCCGTGCGGCCCAGTTCCGCCGCGCTCAGCGCCGAGACCGCGCCCTTGGCCGCCGTGAGGCGATCGAGGGTGAAGTCGTGGAACACCACGGCCTCGCCGTCGGCGCTGATCTGGATGTCCAGCTCGATGGGATGGCCCGCGACGGCCGCCGCCTCGGCGGCCGACAGGGAGTTCTCGATGCGGCCGCGGTCCTTGTCGTGCAGGCCGCGATGGGCGACCGGGCGGGCAGTGATCCAGCTCAGGTCGCCCATGGTCATCTCCGCTCAGGCGATCTCGACGATGGCTTCCACTTCCACCGAGGCATCGAAGGGCAGGCCGGAGACGCCCACCGCCGAGCGGGCATGCCGACCCTTGTCGCCCAGCGCCTCGACGAAGAAGTCCGAGCAGCCGTTCACCACCTTAGGATGGTCGGTGAAGTCGCCGGTGGCATTGACGAAGCCGACGAGCTTCACGATCCGCACCACCTTGTCGAGGTCGCCGATGGCGGCCTTCACCTGGGCGAGGATGTTGATGGCGCAGAGCTTCGCGGCCGCCTGGCCGGCCGCCACGTCCACGCCCGCGCCGAGCTTGCCGGTCGCCATCTTGCCTTCGCCGTCGACGGAAACCTGCCCGGAAATGAACAGCAGGTTGCCGGTGCGCACCGCCGGCACATAATTGGCGATGGGCGGCTTGGGGCTCGGCAAAGTGATTCCGAGTTCGGCGAGCTTCTTTTCGACGGATGAAGTCATGATGGCCTCCTGCCATATGCAGCGCGCAATTAAGCCATCCTCTTCGCCGAAGAGCCGCGCCGGCGCAAGCAACGCGACACGCGGGCGGCACGCATGCGTTGTCCGCGCCGGACGCCCGGAAGGAGTTGAGACATGAGCACGCATTTGCGCCTCGCCGCGGCGATGATGGCCGGCCTGTGGAGTTTCTCCGCGCTGCCTGCCGGCGCGGTGAACCTGCTGCCGCACAAGGCGACCTACCGCCTCTCCCTCGACGGCTCCAAGCCCTCGGGCCAGCTCGAGGAGATGAACGGCGAGATTCGCTACGAGATCACCGGCGACGCCTGCGCCGGCTACACCACCGTCACCAGCCAACAGAGCGCCGCCTCCACCGGTGGCGAGCCGCTGCGCCAGACCGTCACCTCCAAGGCCTGGGAGGACGGCGCCGGCAAGACCTATCGTTTCCTGGCCACCACCGAGGGCGGCGACGACGACGGGCTGGAGCTTGAGGCCAATGTCGAGCGACAGGAGCCGCCGGCCCTGAGGGTCGTCGTCACCAAGCCCGAGTCGGCCACCTTCACCCTCAAGGGCAACATCCTGATGCCCACCGAGCATGTGAAGAAGGTGCTGGCCGCAGCTGCGGCGGGGGAAAGCGTCTATCAAGCCAAGGTCTATGACGGCGCGAGCGACCCGCAGAAGGTGTTCGACACCCTGGCCGTCATCGGCCGCCCCAGCACCGACGAGAGCCGCCTCGCGGCCCCGGCCAAGGCGACGCTCGCCGGGCGCACCTTCTATCCCGTCACCATCAGCTATTTCGACGAGGGCGGCGTGGACCGCACGCCCGCTTATGTCATGAGCTTCTCGCTCTATGACAACGGCGTCGTGGGCAGCCTAAAGATCGACTACGGCCGCTTCGCCTTGGTCGGTGCCATGGCGTCGTTCGAGGTGCTGACGCCGCCCGGCGCCTGCACGGAATAGGCGCCTATGCGCTATGTCCATGTGATGCTGCGCGGGCGGGTGCAGGGCGTCGGCTATCGCGCCTGGTGCGCGCGGGAGGCGGAGGGGCGCGGTCTCCTGGGCTTCGCGCGCAACCGCCGTTCCGGCGCCGTGGAGGCGGTGTTCGCCGGCCCTCCGGAGGTGGTCGAGGCCATGCTCGCGGCCTGCCGCTCCGGCCCCGCCGGCGCCCGCGTCGACGAGATGCTGGTGCATGAGGTGTCCGACGCGGCGCTGGCCGCCGGCGGGCGCGACCGCTTCACCGTGCTCGAAACCCTCTAGTTTTCCCTGCCCGTTCCGGCATCGCTCGACGCCGCAGCCCCGCGCTCGCCGCGGTGGCGCCTCGCCCTCCGCGACAGTATAGAGGCGCTGATGAGGAGTGCCCCGTGACCGACACTTATCTCGACAGGGATGCGCCCGCGTCCGCAGCGGCTGGCGCGCAGGGGGCCCCCTTCTGGGCCCGGCCCGAAGGCGTCGCCTTCATCGTCGGCCTCTGGATGGTCCTGCACGCGGTGATCGCGGTGGTGTTCGAGATCGCGGTGAACGCGGACGACGCCATCGAGAGCTACATGGTGCAGTCGCTGGAGCTCTCCTACGTCCCGCGCAACCCGCCGCTGTTCGACTGGCTGCTGTGGGCCCTGCAGCGCGTGCTCGGCGTCGGCACCCTGTCCTTCGCAGTGCTGCGCTACACGCTGCTGTTTGCCTGCGCCATGCTGGTCTATCGGGTGGCGCGGCGGATGATCGCCGATCCGCGGTTGCAGGCGCTCGCCACCTTCTCGCTCTCGTTCATCTGGGTCATCGGCTATCACAGCCACCGCATCCTGACCCATTCCAACGTGATGATCGTCGCGATCGCCGGCGCCTTCCTCACGGTGATGGCGCTGAGCCGCCATCGGAGCCTCGGCCTTTATGCCGGGCTCGGGCTGTGGATTGCCGCCGGCACGCTCGGCAAGTTCGGCTTCGTCGCCTTCCTCGGCGTGCTGCTGGTGGCCTGCCTGCTGGAGCCGACCTACCGGAAGGTGATTCTCGATCCCCGCCTGCTCGTCACCTTCGTGGTGGCAGCGGTGCCGCTCGGCATCTACGGCTTCGCGCTCTGGCACTACGGACAGAACGTCGCCGAGGCCACGGCCCAGACCATCGGCATCACCGGCGCGGGATGGGACGCGGTGGTCTCCGCCACGGTCGGCGCCCTGTTCGGCTATGTGCTGCCTTTGGTGCTGGTCGTCGCGCTGGTGTTCCTCCCCTACAATCGCGGCGATGGGGCCACGCCCGACGCCCCCGAGCGCGGCGCCGCGCGGCGCGTGCTGCGGTCCGTCATCGTCATCGGCATCGCCGTCACCTTGGTTTCGACGCTCGCCATGGGCACCGCGAGCCTGCGCGACCGCTATTTCCACGTCTTCCTGCTGCTGCTGCCGGTCTATCTGTTCGCCGAGCTGGAACGGCTCGGCGGCTGGCGGCCGCGGGTGTGGATCTATCTCACCCTGCTGGCGGTGGTCAGCGGCGGCATCATGGTCTCGCGCATGGTGGTGCCGCTGTGGCCCGACCCCCGGCTGTGCGGGCGCTGCATCGCCGCGGAGCCCCTCTACAAGCTTCAGGTGGCGGTGGCGAACAAGCTCGGCGCCGCCCCGACCCTCGTCGCGGACGACCGGACCTCCGCCGGTCGGCTGAGGGCCGCCATCCCCGGGGCGCGGGTGGTCATCGTGCGCGAAAACCAATACCGGCCGCCGTCCCGCCCCACCACCGGCTGCGCCCGCGTCACCGGCATCTTCAACGGCCTGCCCAAGTTGCTCCTGCCGCCGGCGGATCAAAGTACCATCGAAGTGTCGGTGAAATGGTGGTCCCCCTGGATGAATCCCCACCGCTGGAGCGATTGGCAGATGACCATTCTCCCGCCGGACGACCCGCTGTGCCGCTGACACCCGAGCCCGCGCCCCCCGCCGGTCTCCTGATCCGCGAGGCCCGCCCCGGCGACCTTCCCACGCTGGTGGCGCTGTTCGCCGCCGACACGCTGGGCGGCCATGGCGACACCACCGCACCGGATGCGCTGGACCGCTATCGCGCGGCTTTTGCCGCCATTGCGGAAGATCCGCGGGCGCACCTTTATGCAGCCGAGCTGGAGGGGCGTGTGGTGGGCACGTTCCAGCTGGTGTTCGTGACCAGCCTCCCGGGGCAGGGCGCCAGGCGCGCATTCCTGGAAGCGGTGCAGGTGGACGGGAGCCTGCGCGGCCAGCGCATCGGCGAGGCCATGGTGCGCTTCGCCATGGAGAAGGCGGCTGCGGAAGGTGTGGCCGCGCTCACGCTCACCTCCAGCAAGCTGCGGTCCGATGCACATCGATTCTATCGCCGGCTCGGCTTCGCGAATTCCCACGAGGGCTTCAAGATCGTTCTGGCCTAGGAGGCGGGCGCCTTCGGTGGTCCCCCCTTGCCCCGGCCCCGGGGGGTGTCTACCTCTTACCGAAGCGGCGGCACAGGCCGCAGGGAGGGCATGATGGCCGCAGTCCAGTCTTCGCCGATCGAGCTTTATTATTGGCCGACGCCTAACGGCTACAAGATCAGCATCATGCTCGAGGAGTGCGGGCTTCCCTACACGGTGAAGCTCGTGAACATCGGCAAGGGCGACCAGTTCCAGCCCGATTTCCTCGCCATCTCCCCCAACAACAAGATGCCCGCCATCGTCGATCCCGATGGGCCGGGGGGTGAGCCGATCTCGGTGTTCGAGTCGGGTGCCATCCTGCAGTATCTCGGCCGCAAGACCGGCCAGTTTTATCCCTCCGACGAGCGCAAGCGGGTCGAGGTGGAGCAGTGGCTGTTCTGGCAGATGGGCGGCCTCGGCCCCATGGCCGGGCAGGCGCACCATTTCCGCATCTATGCGCCGGAAAAGATTCCCTACGCGGTCGAGCGCTACACCAACGAGGTGCACCGGCTCTACGGCGTCATGAACACGCGCCTGAAGGACCGGGAGTATCTCGCCGGCGACTATTCCATCGCCGATATCGCCTGCATCGGATGGGCCAAGCTGTGGGAGCGGCAGGGCCAGCACATCGAGGAATTCCCCCACTTCAAGGCCTGGCTGGAGCGCGTGCTCGCCCGCCCGGCGGTGCAGCGGGGCCTCGCGGTGAACCAGGAGGAGCGTGCCAAGCACGACCTCTCCAAGGACAAGGAAGCCCAGAGCATCCTGTTCGGCCAGCGCGCCCGCACCTGACGGCAGTAAGGTTCACGCGACCGCGCGGACCGACCACGCACGCCATTGGGGGGCGCATGCAGAAGGATTTTCGGGCCGACCTCGCCCGCGCCGGGGCGCTGCATCGGGAAGGGCGCCTGGATCAGGCGATCCCCATCTACCGGGCGATCTTGCGCGAGGCCCCGAATTCCTTCGAGGTGGCGCGGCTGCTGACGCTAGCGCTGCTTCAGTCGGGCCGTCCGAAGGAAGCCCACGCGGTCGCGCGCAAGGCGCGGGACGGCCACAAGTCCAATCCCCACGCCCAGCTCATCATGGGCGCCGTCTACCAGGCCGAGGAAAAGTGGGACCGCGCCCTCGCCGCCTTCGAGAAATCGGCAGAGCTCGACCCTGGCCTCGTGGAGGCCCACTACCTCGCTGCCAACACCCTGGCGCGTCTTGGTCGTCTGGAAGAGGCAGTGACGGGCTATAACCGCGTGCTGGGGATTGACGGCAGGTCGGTCGAGGCGCGGGCGAACCGCTCGACGGCATTGCTCCAACTCGGCCGTCTTCAGGCTGCGCTCAGCGATATCGAGCAGCTCATTTCCCAACTGCCGGGCGAGGCGCGATTCTGGGCGGCCAAGGCGACCACGCTTTACGAACTCAATCGTCCGGGTGAAGCCGTGAATGCGGCGACGCAGGCGATCCGCCTCGCACCGAGGTCAGCGGAGGGGTACGTCATCAAGGGCCGAAGCCTCATGGCGAGCGGTCAGCTCAAGGAGGCGCGAGACTGCTTTGTCGCCGGCCTTGAGCGCGACCCTTCGGATATGAAGGCGCGCGAGGCGTTGATCGTCGTGTTGCGGCATCTGGAGGAGTTCCCGGCCGCGCTCGCTCAGTGCAACCTCGCTCTGGCCCAGACCCCCGGTGCAGCCCTCTTCCTGCAGCATCGCGCCGAAATCCGCCGGGCGGAAGGCGATTTCGCCGGGGCGCTGGCCGATGTGGAGGCCGCCCTCGCCGCCGATCCGCGGCTTGCCTCCGCCCATGTCACCCGTGCCCGCCTTCTCGGCGACCTTGGCCGCCCGGATGAGATGCGCCCGGCGCTGGACACTGCCCTTCGCCTTGACCCCAACGAGCCCAATGGCCGCTTTATGGCTGCCGCCGACGATCTGGCGCGGGGGCGCTGGGAGGTGGGCTGGGCGGCGTACGAATCGCGCGATCACCTGCTGCCGCCGCCCTATCGGCCGCTGGATTTCATCCGGTGGGACGGGCGCGAGCGGCCGGAACTGCTCGTGGTGGTGGGCGAGCAGGGAATCGGCGACGAGCTCTTGTTCTTCCGTCTGGTCCGATCGCTCGCCGATGACGGGATCCGCACGGTGCTTCTGACGCGGCCCGGGCTGGTGCCGCTGCTTAAAAACCTTGATGCGCGCGTCGCCGTCGCCGGAGACCTGTCGGCCATCGACACCACTCAGCCGGGTCTGCGCTGGGTTCCAGCCGGCAGCCTGCCGCTCCTGCTGCAACCGAAGCCCGAGAAATGGCCAGCGGCGCCTTATCTCACGGCCCCGCCGGAGCGCATCGCCAAGTGGCGCTGGGTGCGCGACGAGGGGAGCTTCAACGTCGGCATCAACTGGCAGGGCAACCCGTCCCGGAACGTGGATGTCGGCCGGTCCATTCCGCTCGCGGCGTTCGCGCCCCTCGCCGAGATTCCCGGCGTCCGTCTCGTCAGCCTCCAGCATGGGCCGGGGACGGAGCAACTCCGCAAGGTGGCATTCGCCAATTCCATCATCGAGCTTGGCGACGATTTCAACGCGGACGGCATTTTCATCGATACTGTCGGCATTCTCCATCACCTCGATCTCGTCGTATCGAGCGACACGGCGCTGACCCACCTGTGCGGTGCGCGGGCGCACCCGACCTTTGGGGCTTTGCGCGCGGTGCCGGACTGGCGATGGGGATATTCCGGCGACCGCAGCGTCTTCTTTCCCAGCGTGCGTCTGTTCCGGCAGTCCGAGGCGGGCGAGTGGGGCGGGGTTTTCAACGCAATCGCCGACGAAATCCGTGCCATGGCGGCAGGGCGCTGAGCTGGCCCGACGCGGGTTGGCAGCGTGAATTTCGATGCCGCAGAGCAGTTTGGCGGGGAGAAGCCGTGCAGGGAATGGCTATGGCGCCTTGCAAAGGGCGCAGCGGTCCGGCATAGGAAGGGGCGTTGGAGACGTGGCCGAGAGGCTGAAGGCACTCGTTTGCTAAATGAGCAGACCCCCAAAAGGGTCTCGAGGGTTCGAATCCCTCCGTCTCCGCCACTTTCCCCATAAGGTTTTGAAAAAGCCCGCGGTTTTGGCGGGCGGCAGTGCAGTGTGCGCTTCCACCCACTGACCGGCCGGCCATAGTGCTCAAGAGCCCAACCGCCCAACCGCGTCATCCCCGAGGCGCTGGAATCACGGCTTGGGTGATCGAGACACAGCCTCATGTCGGGGCTCATTCCTACTCCTGCCAGTTTATGGCAGCTGCCGGTGGTGTAGACTTGCGGGCATGTCCCGTTCGGAACGCCTTCTCGACCTTCTCCATGCTTTGCGGCGCCATCGTCACCCGGTGAGCGGCAAGGTCCTGGCGGATGAGATCGGCGTCAGCATCCGCACCCTCTACCGCGACATCGCCAGCCTTCAGGCGCAGGGCGCGACCATCGAGGGCGAGCCCGGCGTTGGTTACGTCCTGAAGCCGGGCTTCTTCCTGCCGCCGCTGATGTTCTCGCCGGAGGAGATCGAGGCGCTTGTCCTCGGCTCCCGCTGGGTGGCGGAGCGGGCGGACAATCGCCTGCGTGACGCGGCCCGCAGCGCGCTGGCGCGCATCAGCGCCGTCCTGCCGCCCGATTTGCGGGACGAGCTGGACGCGTCTTCCCTCCTGATCGCGCCGGGTGCGGATATTCCGGCCGACGCGATCGATCCCGCCATTCTGCGAAAAGCGATCCGGACGGAACGCAAGCTGTCGATTGCCTATCGCGACGGCTCCGGCGCGCCGTCGCAGCGTGTGGTCTGGCCGTTCGCGCTGGCCTTCTTCGACCATGTGCGCGTTCTGCTGGGATGGTGCGAACTGCGCCAGGACTTCCGCTCCTTCCGCACGGACCGCATCGCCCTCGCCGACCTTCTGGATGCACGCTATCCCGAGCGTCGTCAGGCTTTGCTGAAGCGATGGCGGATCGCCCAGAAAAAGCAGCCGCCGGACGCATGATGCTGCCGGAATCTGGCAGTATCGAACTCTAGGGTCTCGCCTGTCCTTCATGACAGGAACCCGAAATGACCAACAAGAACAACGTTCTCCTTTACGTCTCCGATGCGGTGGCGAGCGCCGCCTTCTATGCGACGCTGCTTGGAATGGAGCCCGTCGAAGCGAGCCCGAGCTTCGCCATGTTCATCCTCCCGTCCGGGCTGGGCCTCGGCCTATTGGGACGCGGCGGCGTGACGCCCGCGCCGGTCGCCGCCGGTGGAGGCTGTGAAATCGGCTTCAAGGTGGATGCGCCCGCGGCGGTCGATGAGACGCACGCCGAATGGCTGGCTAGGGGCGCGGCCATTGCTCTGCTGCCCATCGACCTCGAATTCGGCCGAAGCTTCGTCGCGCTCGATCCGGACGGCCACCGTCTGCGCGTCTATGCCCTGAGCCAGGAGATGTAGGCGTTGGCGGTGCTGGCCCTGCTCATCCCATGGCCCGGGCCAGCGCCGTGAGCACCCGCGGGTCGCCCATCTGCGCCACGTTGAAACGCAGGAAGGCGCTGGCGGACTGGGCCACGCTGAAGACGTTGCCGGGGGCAAGGATCACCCCTTCTTCCCGGCAGCGTCCCGCGATCATAGCGGACTCAAGCCCCTCCGGCAGGCGGCACCACAGATAGAAGCCGCCTCGTGGCATCAGCCATGGGACGATGCCGAGCCGGCCGAGCTGTTCCGCCGCCTCCAGCCGGGCGCGGGTCAGGCGATGGCGCACCTCCTCCATGTGCTTGCGATAGCCGCCCCCGGTGAGGATGCCCGCCACCAATTCGCCCGCCACCGGGCTGACCGCGCCGAAGCTCGTGGCGATCTGCAGGTCGCTCAAGGCCTCGATCCACTCCGGCCGTGCCGCGATGTAGCCGCAGCGGATGGCAGAGGAGAGGGTCTTGGAGAAGCTGCCGATGCGGATCACCTGGTTGAGGCCATCGAGGATGGCGAGGCGCGGGGAGGGCGCCGGCTCGAAATCGGCGAAGATGTCGTCCTCGACGATGGTGAGCCCGTGCGCCTGCGCGAGCGTGAGGACGCGGTGGGCCGCCTGGGGGGAGAGGGTCGCTCCGGTCGGGTTCTGGAGCGCGGAGTTGGTGATGTAGAGGCACGGCGTTTCCGCCCCCAGCACCCGCTCGAACGCGGCCGGATCCGGCCCGGTGTGCGTCATGGGAACGCTGACGACGCGAACCGGATGGGCGCGCAGCAGCGCCTGGAAGTTGAAATAGCAGGGGTCGTCCACCAGCACGGCATCGCCCGGCCGCAGCAACAGCCGGCAGATCAGATCGATGGCCTGCGTGCCCGAGCCGGTGAGCATCACCTGGTCGAGCGTTGCGCCGATACCCTCCTCGGCGAACCGCCCGAGCAGCAGCCGGCGCAGCGCCGCTGGGCCGCGCGTGCCGCCATATTCCGTGAGCAGAGCGCCGTCCGCGCGGGCGAGCGTCCGCAGCCCCTTGCGCAGGGCGGAGACGGGCATCCAGTCGTCCGGCAGCCAGCCGCAGCCGGGCTTGAGCACGGACGGCCCGGCATCGAGCGATTGCTTCGAGACCCAGAACGGGTCGATATCCGGCGCGCGCGGCGCATCCGCATGGCCGAGCGCCATCAGCGGCGGATCGCGCGGCAGGCCGGTGGCGGTCGCGTAGAAGCCCGAACCGCGCCGCGCGCGGATGACGCCTTCGGCCTCCAGCCGGTCATAGGCCTCCACCACCGTGGACGGCGAGACGCCCATCGCCGCGGCGAAGCGGCGGACCGAGGGCAGGCGATCACCGGGCGGCAGGGCGCCGCCTGAGATGCGGGCCCGAATTTCCGCCATCAGGGCCTCGGTGCGTGTCGTGCCGGGCTTTGGCAATGCCACTGTGTGGTTCCGTGAACTAATACAGTTTGGCAGAATTGTATGTGAGTGTGGCTGTCTCCGCCACCGGCGCAGGCGTATCGCGGGCCCGAAAGCGAGGTCACATGGAACGCAATGCAGCCGGCTGGGGCAGCGGATTTCTCGGCGTCGTCATCTTCAGCGGCTCGTTGCCGGCGACGCGGCTCGCCGTCGTCGATTTCTCGCCGCTCTTCCTCACCTCCGCGCGGGCCGTCATCGCCGCGATCATTGGCGGGGTGTTCCTGGCCGCGCATCGGCAGGTGCGACCGGCCGCGGATGACCTCTTATCCTTGGCCATCGTCGCCATCGGCGTCGTGGTCGGGTTTCCGCTGCTCACCGGACTGGCGCTGCAACACATCACGGCGGCCCATTCCATCGTCTTCATCGGCCTCTTGCCGCTCGCCACCGCCATCTTCGGCGTGCTCCGTGGCGGCGAGCGGCCGAAGCCGGCCTTCTGGCTGTTCTCCTGCGTCGGAGCGGCGACTGTGGCAGGCTTCGCGCTGTCACGGAGTGCGGACGGCTCACTGTCAGGCGACATGCTGATGATTGGCGCCGTCGTGCTCTGCGGGCTCGGCTATGCCGAGGGCGCGACGCTCTCGCGGCGCCTCGGCGGCTGGCAGGTCATCTCATGGGCGCTGCTGCTGGCGTTGCCCTTCATGGCAGCGATTGCCCTGACCGTCCGCCCCGACCACTGGACGGGAATCGGAATGCCGGCCTGGGCGAGCCTCGCCTACGTCTCGGTGTTCAGCATGCTGATCGGATTCGTCTTCTGGTATCGCGGCCTGGCCCTGGGGGGAATCGCCGGGGTCGGACAGCTCCAACTGTTGCAGCCCTTCCTCGGGCTGATGCTGGCAGCCGCGGTGCTGGGGGAGAGCATCGCCTGGCCCATGCTCGCCGCCACCGGCGTGGTGGTGCTGTGCGTGGCCGGCGCCCGGCACTTCGCCCGCCGCTGAATGGCAGGGTGAACCGAGCGCCTCGATTCGAGCCCGGGTGCCATAGGGGAAACCGTTGCGCGGTATGGTGCGGCGGCAGAAAAGTCGCCTCAATCGCGGGACACCGGCCGTTTCTGCTTGTCGTCACGACCGGGGGCCGGCGGGGCCTGGAGCCGGTGCGGCGGCCCATCGGGGCGGCACCATGGTGGGTGTCCCCAACGACGGGAACGGGTCGCCTCAAAGGCTCAGCTCAAGCGCATCGCCGAACCCGGTGTTGCAAAAATACACAATCATTATCAATGACTTAACCTTAATGACCTTCGGTCATGCGGCGAATGGGGCTTGGTATCGAGGTAGGCCATGACCTAGCGTGCCATTCCTGCAACACCCGCTGGAAAAGCACCCTCTCGGGGCCGTGATCGGCATGGTTTGGATTGATCACAGGTTGGCCTTTTGTATGTTGGCTTTGCGACGAAGGGGGGCAGTCCCCGGTCGACCGGTCCGCGCTCGGGGGGTCTGAGGGCGGAATGGGAATCGGGGCAAGAACCCTCTCGGGGTGCAGCCGCACCGGCGAAGCGGAACTCGCTCCCTCGGAACCAACTTGGAGGTCACGATGAAGATGGTGAAGAGCCTTCTCCTCGGCAGCGCGGCGGGTCTCGTCGCGGTCGCTGGAGCCCAGGCCGCCGACCTGCCTGTCAAGGCAAAGCCGGTTGAGTATGTGAAGGTCTGCTCTGCGTATGGCGCGGGCTACTTCTATATCCCCGGCACCGACACCTGCATCAAGATCGGCGGCTACGCCCGTTTTGACACCTATGTGAACGCTGTCGGCACCTTCAACCCGGCCATCTCGTCGACCACCGGCACGGCCTTCAACGGTCCCGGCGTCGGCGTGTTCGCCTATCCCTTCACGGATGGCGATGATCCGGACTACCTGACCCGCGTCCGCGGCGTCATCGACTTTGACGCCCGCACCCAGACCGACTACGGCACGCTCCGCTCCTACGTGCGCTTCGGCGCCGAGTGGAACTCGCAGTCTGGCGCCGGCGTCGGCGCGAGCAACGGCCTCTACTTCGAGCGCGCGTTCATTCAGTTCTCGGGCTTCACCTTCGGTTACACCCAGTCGTTCTTCGACCCGGGCGTTGGCTACATGCTGACCACCCCGTATGCGGGTTCGAACCGTTGGACCACCATGCTCGCCTACACGGCGCAGTTCGGTAACGGCTTCTCGGCGACCATCTCGCTGGAAGACGCTGCCAACCGCACCACCGGCGTGCAGATGACCGGCTCCACCGCGACGCCTGTCTTCAACGTCACCACCGCCGCCACCGGCCTGACCTACACCAACTACCAGGGCGGTCAGCAGGCTCCCGACATCGTCGCGAACCTGCGCTATGACGGCGCTTGGGGTACGGCTCAGCTGTCTGGTGCTCTGCACCAGGTCGTGAGCACCCTTGCTCTGTATAACGGCTTCTACCCGGGCATGGGCACCACCAGCGAGTGGGGTTGGGCGATCGGCGGTCACGTCGAGTTCAAGCTCCCGATGCTTGCGGCTGGCGACAGCCTCTTCATCCAGGCTGGCTACGAGCAGGGCGCCGTGTCCTACATCGGTCTGTCGGGCACGTCGCAGGGCCAGGCCACCTCGGTGGGCTCGGTCAGCCTGACCCAGGTCGGCGGTTCGCTGTTCGCTTCGGGCGCCTTCTACACCGTGGCTGATGCCGTGGCCGACCTCTTCGGTCAGCCCGCGCTCACCACCGGCTGGGCCATCCAGGGCCAGTTCCGCCACTACTGGACCCCGGGCCTGCGCTCGGCGCTCTATGCTGGCTACCTGAAGTACGAAGTTCCCACGAACATCGTCGCCGCTCAGAACTTCAACATGTGGCAGGTTGGTGTGAACACCATCTGGTCGCCGGTGAAGAACCTCGATATCGGCGCAGAACTTCTGTACTCTAAGGTTGACGGCTCTGTGCCGCTCGGCCAGTACGCTGCGGTCAACGCTGCGGGCGCCACCATCGGCTCGCTCGTGGGCGGCTCCACCGACATCTGGTCGGGCGGCGTCCGCGTGCAGCGCAACTTCTGATCCTTCGCGATCGGACGAAGAACCCCGGTGGGCAACCACCGGGGTTTTTCTTTGTCTGTACTTCACCTTGCGGGGGCTTTTTGTCTTCGCCATCGAGTGTGGTCTTTATCTGAGACCCATCGCGCATTTCCCGTGCGCGCGTCGATGTGCCGGCCGCGCCATCACAGTCCGGCGCCCGCGCAATTTCGGCATTGCTCGAATTTACTTCGCGCTATACTGCGCTCAGGCCATGAGCGGATCGCGGCACGCCCGCCGTCTGCATTTTCAATTTTTCGCTTCTACCGCGGACGCGGGTTGCTCTGTGAGTGCCATCTAGGGTTGGCAATGGCGGCTCTGCACGTCTGTACACGTTGAGCCCGCTGCTGGTCGCTCGTGATTACCGCGAGAGGGGTCGATGCCGATCGCCCGCGCCGTCGTATTGCGCCGTCTCCACTGCCTGATCCTTGCCGGCGGGGTCGTCGTCGCGGCAGGTTGGGCGCAGGGACGGGCTGCCGCCGCGGACCTGATATCGCAACGGGCAGCCGACGCCCGCGTGAGAGCCTGCACGGCACAAGGGCCGGGCTTTGTCTTCATTCCGGGTACTGACACCTGCCTGCGTGTCGGCGGGTACCTTTGGGTCGAGGGTTATTACAACACCTATACCCAGTACCCGCCGAACTACGACAAGACCTATTCCATCTCGACCGGCGGGCTCATTCTCGACACCCGCACGGCGACCGACTACGGCACGGTGCGCGCCTATTTCGAGACGCGGTTCCGGTGGCGAACATCCGATCCCTGGTCGGATGGCCCGATAACACCCACGGGCTCGAAGCCGGCGCAGATCGACCTGCGCGACGCCTACGTCCAGATTGCGGGCTTCACCATCGGCCACGGCCAATCGGTTTTCGATTTCTATGGCAACGCCAACGTGCTGGGCACCGACCCTGCCACCATCGGCGACGACACGCGGCTGAACCTCGTCAGCTACACCTACGAATTCTCCAAAAACCTCAGCACGAGCTTTTCGCTGGAAGATGCGGCGAACCGCCAAAGCGGTATTCTCGCCCGCAATCCAAACCTCTTCGGCCCTTATGACGATCAGGGTGGAGTGAGCGCTCCCGATTTGGTCGCGAACCTGAAATACCAGGCGTCCTGGGGCACGCTGCAACTGTCCGGCGCCCTGCATCAGGTCAGTGCGACCGCTGTGCAGACTCCGACCGTCACGCTCGGCGGCGGCTGGGGCTATGCGCTGCAGGCGGGCGTCATGTTCAACCTGCCGGCGCTCGGCGAGGAGGATACGCTCTATCTCCAGTCGGCCTATACGAGCAGCGCGACGTCCTATCTCGGCCTGCAGGATCCCTCGGGCGACTATGGCGTGCCGGACGCTTTCGTCGGCGCTGGCAGGAACGTCACTAGGGTGTCCGGCTGGAACGTCACCGCCTCGCTCCTGCACAATTGGAACGAGCGGTGGAGTTCGGCCCTGTTCGGCGGCTATGCCGCTTACGAGTTCAACACCACTGGCATCCAGGCCTTCTATGGCGCGTCGGGTGGCAAGAATTACAATGTCGGTGGCTATGTCGCCTTTGCACCGGTGAAGAAAGTCTCCATCGCCTTGCAATATGACTACACCTACAATTCCGCCACCAGCTACAGGCCCACGGCCTTCGCGCCGGCGCTGCCTTCGGTGGGCGCACAGCAGGTGCTTCTGTTCATCTCCCGCGATTTCTGAGGTGACCCGGCACACCGCGGCGCCCCTCTAATGCCGTCTTCACCCGCGAGGCTTCCGGTGCGACGGCGAAGTATGCTGAAGTCCCCTTCCGGCTCCCGAGAGCGGGGCGGACAGCGGGGTGTGCGTGGTGCGGCAAGGCGAGGCGAACACGGCGGGCGAGGGCGGGCTCGAGCAGGGCCAGCCGCGCCGGGGCAAGGGCTGGCAGCGCCTGTGGCCGCTGGCCGCCGGGCTCGCTGCGCTCGCCGCCCTTACGGTCTTCACCATCCTGTTCGCCCGTGGCCCCATCGAGGCCGATCTCGATTCGGCGGCGCGCGATGTGCTTGCGCGTACGGGGGAGTCCTGGGCGTCCGCCCGCTTCCAGGGCCGCGACGCCACCATGGAGGGCGAGGCCCTGGCCGAGGAGGCGCGGGCGAAGGTGCGCGCTTCGCTGGAAGGCCTGTTCGGCGTTCGCGTGGTACGCGATGCAACCACCCTTCTTCCCGAGCGGCACCCCTTCACCTTCAGCGCGGTGAAGGACGGGCGCACGATCGCCCTCGATGGCTACGTTCCCTCCGCCGATGCCCTCGTGCGGATCGTCGCGGCTGCGCGCAGTGGCGGGGAGCAGGTGACCGGGCAGAACCGGCTGGTGCGGGCCCGCGGGGCGCCGCCCGGTGATTTCGCGGCGCTGGTCATCTTCGGCCTCGGCCAGCTGAAGCGCTTGCCGTCCGGCCGGCTCACGCTGTCGGATGGCGCAATTGCGCTGGAAGGGCGGGCCCGCGACCTCGCGAGCTATGACGAACTGGCCCAGACCCTGCACGGCCCGCTGCCCGGCGGCATGGTGCTCGCGCGCTTCGAGGTGCGCCCGCCGGTCGCCGCCCCGTTCCTGTGGTCGGCGGTGCGCGATGGGACGGTGCTGCGGCTCAGCGGCTACGTTCCATCGGCAGATGCGCGGTCCGAGGTGGCGAAGGCCCTGTCCTCGACCGTGCCGGGCATCGGCATCAAGGACGACACCCTGCTCGCCGATGGTGCGCCGAGCGCGGAGCTCTGGATGCGGGCGGTGCGCTTCGCTGGCGCGGCCCTGGCCCAGCTTCCCGAGGGACGGGTGACGCTGTCGGATTCGACCATTTCCATCGAGGGCGCCGCGCCCAGCTTCACCTCCTTCGACATCCTCCTCACGCTGCGCCGGCAGCCGCCCGAAGGCTTCCAGATCGTGCGCTTCGCAGTGGAGCCGCCGCGCGCCTCGCCGTTTACCTGGCAGATCGAACGCAGTCCCGAGCAGGTGCGGCTTTCCGGCTTCGCGCCGTCCGAGGAGGCCCGACGCCTGCTGCTGGACGCCGCGCGCTCGGGCTTTCAGGGCGTGCCGGTCGCCGACGACCTGCAGCTCGCTTCCGGCGGCCCGGCGCCCGAGGTATGGGCGAGCGCCGCCAGCTTCGCCGTCGCTCAGCTCGCCCGCATGCATGCCGGCTCGGCGGAGGTGTCCGGCACGCGGATGGTGCTGTCGGGCGAGGCGGCCGATTCTGCGGGCTACCTTGCCGTGATGCAGGCGGTGCGGACGCCGCCGGCCGGTGTCATCGTCGACGCCAAGGGCGTGCGGCCGCCGGCCATCTCGCCTTATGTCTTCTCGGTCCGGCGGGAGGCCGGCGAGCTCACGGTCTCCGGCTTCTATCCGGACGAGGCGGTGCATCTCGCCATCAAGGCCGCGCTGGAGCGCGACTTCCTGCGCGAAAAGGTCAATGATGTGTCGGCGGTCGGCGGCGGAGCGCCATCCGGCTTCCGCGACGCGGTGCTCGCCGGGCTTGCCCAGCTCTCCCGTCTGTCCTCCGGCGAATTGAGTGTCGCCGATGCGCAGATGCGCCTGAGCGGAACGGTGCTCGACACAACCGTGGGAGGCGAGGTGGAGGCGGCACTGAAGCGAGCTGCGCGACCGCCCTTCGTGGTCGAGACGGCGCTCCAGCTGGCTCCGTCCGCCCCGCCGGTGAGCGTGGCGGAATGCGGCCGGCTGGTCGGGGAGCTGCTGTCGCGCGGGACGGTCCGCTTCGTCGGCGCCACGGCGGACATCGATCCTTTGAGCCGCGGCCTCGTGGATCGTATTGCCGCCGTGCTGAAGCGATGCCCGGAGGGGCTGGTGCGGGTGTCCGGCCATACGGACGGCATCGGCGATGCGGCTGCCAATGTGCGCCTCTCCGAGGCGCGGGCGAAGGCCGTGGTCACCGCGCTGGCCGCCGAGGGCATCGCCCCTGACCGGCTGACGGCAGCCGGGCTCGGCTCGGGTCAGCCGGTGGCCCCCAATGACACCGAGGCGGGCAGGGCGCTGAACCGGCGCATCGAGGTCGAGGTGAAGGAGCGCGCGCCATGATCTATCTCGCCGTCGCGCTTTGGCCTTACGTGCTCGGGGCTGCGGTCATCGGCCTGGCCACCGGCTACGCGCTCGGCCGGAACGGGGGGAGCCGGCCATGACCGCCTTTGCCGTCGAGGTGGCGCTGCTTCTCGCCCTCGTCTTTGGTCTGGCCCTTGCCGTCGGCTATCGCATCGGCCGTAAGCAGCGTCCGCCCGAGCCGTTGCAGGTCGCGGTGCCGCCCCCGCCCGCCGCCATGGAGCGTCAACCCGCCCCGGCCACGTCGGCGCCCCCACCGGAGCCGCCGATCGTGGTCGAGCCCGCTCCTTCGCCTCAGCAGGATCTGTTCGCGCGGCTCGGCATCGCCGACATGAATGCGGTGCCGCCTCTGGATGACGAGGAGGAGGACGAGCCACCGCCCCCGGCCGTGCCATCGCCGACCCGTCCGGCCCCGCGCGCCCGGCGCCGGCCGCCGGAGAGCCTGCCGGGCATGCGCCCGCCCGCCCTCGCCGCGCCGGAGGGCGGGGGGGCGGACGATCTGAAGCAGCTGAAGGGCATCGGGCCGCAGAACGAGCAGCGGCTCAACGAGATCGGCATCTTCCATCTTCGGCAGATCGCCGCATGGACGCCGGAAGAAGCCGCCTGGGTCGGCAGCTATCTGGCCTTCCCCGGCCGCATCGAGCGCGAGGACTGGATGGGGCAGGCGAAGGCCATTCTCGAGGGTGGAGCACCGCCGCCCCGTCGGCGGCGATGAGCCGGGCTCAGCGCCCGCCGCGCAGGTCGGCTTCCATCTGGAGCTTGCTCGGGATGTTGAAGCGCACCTTGTAGACTTGGTAGTTCTCCATCACCCGCTGCACGTAATTGCGGGTCTCGGAGAAGGGGATGCACTCCACCCAGTCCACCACGTCCACGTCCGGGTCGCGCGGGTCGCCGTAGCGGGCGATCCACTTGGCGACGCTGCCGCGCCCGGCGTTGTAGGCGGCGAAGGCCAGCACGTAGTTGCCGCCATATTGCGCCACCAGCTCGCCCAGCTCGGCGGCGCCGAACTGCACATTGTAGGACTGGTCGCTCATCAGCCGGCGCTCGTCATAGGCGACGCCCGTGATCTTGGCGACCTGCCGTCCGGCTTCCGGCGTCACCTGCATCAGGCCCATGGCCTTGGCGCTGGAGACGATGGCGGGGTTGAACTGGCTTTCCTGCCGGGCGATCGCATAGACCGCCGCCTTGTCCACCGGATCGCCGATGGGGCTGTAATTGGGCAGGCCGAAGGTCGGGAAGGCCTCGGCCTCCAGCGGATGGCCCTCGGCAAGCCCTTCCTTGCCCACCACGAGCGCGCCGCGCGGATCGTTGTTGGATTCGGCGAGGGTCGCGAGCATGGCGAGCTGGCTCGAATCCTCCATCCGCCAGGCGAGGTCGTAATAGATGGTCAGCGGGATATCGCGTGCGCCCACCGCATAGAGCATGCGGATCGCCTTCACCGGCTCCAGGCGGGCGAAGGTGTCGCGCGCGCCGAAGGACGGGGAGGGCGCGCCGCGCAGCACCACCGGCGCCATGCCGAGCTTGGTGCGCGAGAGCTGGCCGTAATAGGTCGCCGGGAATTTCGCCGCCGCCTGATAGGCGGCATTGGCCCGGCCGCGGTCGCCCATGGCCTCGGCCGCGCGGGCCTGCCAGTAATAGGCGCGCGAGAGGGTAATGGGGTGCTTCTGGTCGTCGTCGACCTTAGCGAAATGCTGGGCCGCCCGGCTCGGGTCCTTCAGGAAGCGCAGGGCGATCCAGCCGGCGGTCCACTGCTGCTCGGCGCGATAGTTGTCGGCCTGCGGCGGCACGCCGGTGGCGGCGACCTTGTAGGCGGTCTGGAAATCCCCGGCATCGAGCAGTTCACGCGCGACAAGGCGGCGCTCGATCCACCATTCGTCGGGGTCCGCCAGCACCTGATCCGAGCTGGAGCCCGCGAGCAGCGCACGCGCCGCTTCCTGCGGCTTGTCGGCCCGGCGCAGCAGCTGGGACTTGGCGAAGAGATAGGCGGGATCGCTGGACAAGGTGAAGGGCACGAGGCCGAGCAGCTTCTCGCCGTTCGCCTCCTTGCGCGCGATCGCCATGCGCGCCTTGGTGAGCGCCACGATGTCGCTGCCGGCGCGCGCGGCGGCGCGCAGGGCGCGATCCGTGTCCGGCTTGTAGCTGAAGTGGTCGGCCCTGAGCTTGTGGTCGGCGCGGGTCAGGAAGCCGGAGAACTCGTCGATGATCTTGCTCTCGAAGAGCTCGTTCAGCTCGTCGTTGCGCCAGGCGTCGCGGACCCACTCGGCCGCGTCCTGCCGCTTGCCGATGGAGACGAGATAGCGGGCGAGCGCCACCTTGCCCTCGCCGGAGAGCGGCGCCTGATCGGCGAAGAAGGCCTGCGCCTTGGCCGGATCCTTGTTCTCCTGGAACAGCACGCGCTCGGCGCGACGGCGCAGGGTGGACTGGGTCGGCCAGCCCGGCTTTTCCTGGATGAATTCGTTGATGGCGTTGAAGCCGAGATCGTTCGGGGCGTGCCGGATGACGAGCCATGTCACCAGCGTGCGCGCCACCGGATCGTCGAGCTGCTGGGCCGCCCCCATGGCCTCGGCGGCGCGGCCGTTGCGGGCGGCGGTCACCGCGACCTTGAGCGCGGCGAGGTCACCGCCGGGGATGCTGGACGAAGTGCCGACCGTCGGCGCGGGCTGATGGACGGTGGGCGCGACGCGAGCGGCAGCGGGCTTGCCGGCTGCCGGCTTGGTGGTCGCGCTCTTGCTCGCCGCCGGCTTTGCGGCCGCGGCAGGCTTGGCAGGCGTGGACGACTTCGAATCCTTGGCCTTCGTGTCCTTGGCCTTGGCATCCTTCGATTTGGAATCAGCCGTCTTGCTGTCCTTGGATTTTGCGTCCTTGGACTTGGCGTCGGACGACTTCGAATCCTTGGAGGCGGACGCGGACGGCTTGGCCGGGGGTGTCGGCGCGGATTCCGCGACCGCCGGCATCGCCCCGCTCCAGGCAAGGGCGAGCGCAAGCGCGCTCACGGACATCAGGCTCGATACAGGCGACATGAAGCTTCCTCGCGGGCGCGGGCTGTGGCGGCGTGTTCCCCCACCCGCATGTTCGGCCACCGGCGTTGACGAAACCCTAACCTCAATGAAGTCCGAAAACCGGGCGAAACCACGGCTTTCGGGATCCCGGCAGTTGTGCCGGGGCAAATCTGCCGCGGGCTACCCCTTTGCGGCAGTTCGCTACCATTCCCGAAGGGCATTTTGCCTTGATGGCAATGATCGTCGTAGCGCATCCCCCTTTCCGGCCGGGCGGCAAAAGGATAAGGGTCAAGGTCCGCACCCGCCGCTCTCCCGAGCCGGCGCGGCGCCGGGCCGGTCGTTCGCGACAGGTCCCGGCCAACCACAAGCTCCCAGGAACCCAAGGCGTTCGCCATGTCGCCCATCCCGTCTGCGTCCCGTTTCCGCGGCTCGTTCACCGCCCTCGTCACCCCGTTCCGCGACGGCGTTCTGGATGAGAAGGCGTTCCGTGCCTTCGTGGACTGGCAGATATCCGAGGGGACGCACGGCCTCGTTCCGGTCGGCACCACCGGCGAAAGCCCCACCGTCTCCCATGAGGAGCACAACCGCGTGGTGGAATGGACCGTGGAGCAGGCCGCCGGCCGCGTTCCGGTCATGGCCGGCGCGGGCTCCAACAACACCGCCGAGGCGGTCGCGCTGGCCGAGCACGCCCAGAAGGTTGGCGCCGACGCGCTCCTCGTGGTCACGCCCTATTACAACAAGCCCACGCAGGAAGGGCTTTATCGCCACTTCAAGGCGATTGCCGACGCGGTGGACCTGCCGATCTTCATCTACAACATCCCGAGCCGCTCGGTGATCGACATGTCGGTCGAGACCATGGCTCGGCTGTTCGAGATCAAGAACATTGCCGGCGTAAAGGATGCCACCGCCTCCATGACCCGCGTGTCGCTGCAGCGGCAGGTGCTGGGGCCGGACTTCATCCAGCTCTCGGGCGAGGATGCGACCGCGCTCGGCTTCATGGCCCATGGCGGCCACGGCTGCATTTCGGTTGCCTCCAACGTCGCGCCGCGTTTGTGCTCGGAGTTCCAGCTGGCCTGCCTCGCCGGCGACTTCAAGGCGGCGCTGGCGATCCAGGACAAGCTGATGCCGCTGCACACGGCGCTGTTCGTGGAGACCAACCCGGCCCCCACCAAGTATGCCCTCTCGCTCCTCGGCAAGATGAGCGAAGAGGCGCGCCTGCCTATGGTGCCTGTCTCCGAGACCACCCGCGCCGTGGTGCGCAGCGCGATGGTGCAGGCCGGCCTCATCAACTGAGGTCGATGGATCGGGGGATCAGGCGACCCGCCGTCGCCTGATCCCCCGTTCTCCAACGCTCCGCCAACCGACCTGACCCCTTGCGGCTTGCTTCGGCGGTGCGCTGCGACCACATTCCCCCATCATGACATCCAAGAAGACCGAAGCCCCCCGCAAGATCGCCGCCGACAACCGGCGCGCCCGCTTCGATTTCGAGCTCGGCGAGACGTTCGAGGCCGGCATCTCCCTCACCGGCACCGAGGTGAAGAGCCTGCGCAACGGCAAGGCCACCATCGGCGAGAGCTACGCCGCCCAGAAGGAGGGCGAGATGTGGCTCTACAACGCCTATATCCCCGAATATCTGGAAGCCAACCGCTTCAACCATGAGACCCGCCGGCCACGAAAACTGCTGCTGCACAAGCGGCAGATCGCCAAGCTCGGCCAGGCCGTGGAGCGCGAGGGCATGACGGTGGTGGCGACCAAGATCTATTTCAACGATCGCGGTCGCGCCAAGGTGGAGCTGGCGCTGGCCAAGGGCCGCAAGGCGCACGACAAGCGCGAGGCCTCCAAGGAACGCGACTGGGCGCGCGACAAGGCGCGCCTGATGCGCGAGCGCGGGTGAGGGAAAGGGCGCCATGCCGGGCAAGATCGCCTTCGACCATTGCGTCGTCCATGTGAGCGATTTCGCCCGCTCCAACGCCTTCTATGCGTCCGTGCTGGGCGCGGAAGTGGTGACGGTGGGCACGGGCTTCGCCTACCGCTTCGGTGACCGCCAGCTGAACCTGCACGGGCCGGGCGTCGACCCGGTGCCGGTGGCGCGCCTGCCGGTGCAGCCGGGCAATTCCGATCTGTGCTTCCGCTGGGATGGGCCGATCGCGGAGGCCGTGGCGCACCTCGCCGCCCACGGCATCACGCCCGAACTTGGCCCGGTTCGTCGCTTCGGCGCACAAGGCCATGGCACCAGCGTCTATTTCCGCGATCCGGATGGGTCGCTGCTCGAATTCATCTCCTACGACACCTCTCAGGGGGACGCGTCATGAGCACTTCCGGCTACACCAGCCTGCCCGATGACCTCCCGTCGCCGGAAGACGATGGCCTCGCCGCGCACCTGCCGGGGCTCGAGCTGCCCATCATCACCCTTCCCGCCACGGACGGCCGCCACATCGATCTCTCCGGCCTCTCCGGCCTGACGGTGGTCTACGCCTATCCGCGCACGGGAGTTCCCGGCCAGCCCATGCCGGAGGGCTGGAACGCCATTCCCGGTGCGCGCGGCTGCACGCCCCAGTCCTGCGCCTTCCGCGACCATTTCGCCGATCTGCGCGACGCCGGCGTGGAGCATGTGTTCGGCCTGTCGCTGCAGGACAGCGACTATCAGCGCGAGGCGGCGGAGCGGCTCCATTTGCCGTTCCCGCTGCTCTCCGATCATCGGCATGAGCTGACGACGGCGATCCGCCTGCCGACCTTCGAGGTGGAGGGGGCGAAGCTGCTGAAGCGCATCACCCTCATCATCGAGGAGGGCGCCATCAGCCATGTCTTCTATCCGGTTTTCCCGCCGGACCGGAACGCGACGGACGTGCTGGCCCATCTGCGCCGGCGGCGGGAGGACTGACCGCTCAGCCCGGGCTGCTCAGCCCAGGCTGGCGCGGACGGCGGAAAAGACGGAGCGGAACATCTCGGGCGTCAGCACGCCGGTGTTCGTATTGTAGCGCGAGCAGTGGTAGCTCGCGAACAGCCGCACGCTGCCCACCTCGTCCGACACGCCGTGGCCGAACTTCAGCCGCGAGGCCTTCTGGCCCAGCGCGGCCAGGGTCGAATCGTGGGCGATCTTGCCCAGCGTGACGATGGCCCTGAGCGCCGGCATCTCGGCCATGGCGGCGGAGAGGAAGGGCCGGCAGGTGCGGATCTCCTCGGGCGTCGGCTTGTTCTGGGGTGGCACGCAGCGCACCGCATTGACGATGCGCGCGCCGGTGAGGGTCAGGCCATCTTCCGGGTGCGCCGCATAGGGGCCGCGGGCGAAGCCGTATTCGATCAGCGTCGCGTAGAGCAGATCGCCGGCATAGTCGCCGGTGAACGGGCGCCCCGTGCGATTGGCGCCGCGCAGGCCCGGCGCGAGACCGACGATCAGCAGGGGCGCGTCGACCGGCCCGAAGGCGGGCACGGGCGCATTGTGCCAAGCGGGTTCATTCGCCCGCCATTCCTCGCGAAAATCCACGAGGCGCGGGCAAAGTGGGCAGTCGCGCCCCGGCTCGGACGCCGCGGCAGGCCGGGCGGCGGCTGTCTTGGCAGCCATCTTGGCGGGCACGGGCGGCGTGTCAGTCGTTGCCGTCGCCGGCCGCGGTCGTGGCGCTGCGCCGCTCGAGGAAGCGGGGCGTCTCCTGCATCCGGCCCTGCCGCTCTGACGGGTCGCGGCCGATCTTGGGCTGGAGGTCCACCAGATCGATGAAGACGTCCGCCTGGCGGCGCAGGTCATCCGCGATCAGCGGCGGCTGGGTGGAGATGGTGGACACCACCGAGACCCGCACGCCCTTGCGCTGCAACGCTTCCACCAGCGAGCGGAAGTCGCCGTCGCCGGAGAACAGGACGATGTGGTCCACGTGCTCGGCGAGCTCCATGGCGTCCACGGCGATCTCGATGTCCATGTTGCCGCGCACACGACGGCGGCCCTGCGCGTCCGTGAACTCGCGGGCAAGCTTGGTGACCACCGAATAGCCGTTGTAGTCCAGCCAATCGAGCAGCGGCCGGATGGAGGAGTATTCCTGGTCCTCGATCAGCGTCGTGTAGTAGAACGCGCGAAGGAGGTATCCGCGGCTCTGGAACTCCTTGAGGAGCCGCTTGTAGTCGATATCGAAGCCCAACGCCTTGGTCGCGGAATAAAGGTTGGCGCCATCAATGAGAAGAGCGATCTTTTCCTGGCCCTGCATACAAAAGTCCGCCGATGGAATGGGATGGGCAGAACGGGGAACGGCTGCAAACCACGTCGTCCTGTCGCCTTTCTCCGACGAAGAACCGTTCAAGGCAAGCGAAAAAGGCGCGGCGCTTGGTCGGCAGGGTTGCCCCTTTGGCCGAATTGCTGTATCGACGCCCTCTTCTCAAGGCCTGTATTCTGTGCGCATCGCGCATAAGGGAGTGACGAGCCCATGGCCCGTGTCACCGTAGAAGACTGCATCGACAAGGTGGACAACCGGTTCGAGCTGGTTCTGCTCGCCGCCCACCGCGCGCGCATGATCTCGTCCGGCCAGCAGATCACCATCGACCGGGACAACGACAAGAACCCTGTCGTCGCCCTGCGCGAGATCGCCGACGAGACCGTGAGCCCCGAGGATCTCAAGGAAGACCTCATCCACTCGCTGCAGAAGTACACCGAGGTGGATGAGCCCGAGCCCGAGGCCGTGCCGCTCATCGCGTCCAGCGACAGCTCCGGCGGCGAGGACAGCGACGTCATGCTCGACCGCATGACCGAGGAAGAGCTGCTCGCCGGCCTTCAGGGCCTCGTGCCCCCCGAGCATAACGACGACGACGAGGGCTGATCGCCGCTTCGGCGACGGACCCAACGTTCGCGGCCGGGCACTGCCCGGCCGTTTGCGTTTCGGGCGCCCGTCGCCGGCATTTCGCGGCTAAAACGATTTGCCCATCGGTTGACGCCTCCTTCCGGGGAGCCTAACGTCCGCGCCATGCTCCGTTCCGGATACCATATGCCGGGCCTCCTTCCGGCCCTGCGGCGAATTCGTCGCCCGGTCGACCCTGTCGGCCGGGTAGACTTGCGCGCCTGAGGCCGTCGACGGCCGCGGCGCGATCCTCCGCCGGGGCAGGCCCATCAGGTGACTGCCCAGAGAATTGCGCGGCAAGGCCCGCATCAGTCCGGATCGTCCCCCATGTCCAGCCGTGAACCCGCCGCTCAGCGCGACGGCTCCTCCCCTGTTCGTCCTCATCACTCCTCGTACCGCCTCGCCGTCGCGGCCGAGCCGGCCACCAACCTCCTGCTGCGCCTGCTGGAGCCGTTCGTGATCCACGACGTCCTGCCCGGCCGCATCGACTGCCGGACGGATGCGGACACACTCACCGTCACGATCGAGTTCGCCGCGGAGGAGGCCGTCGCCGTGCGCCTCGGCCAGAGGCTCGGCGTCATGGTCGGCGTCCGCAGGGTGGACCTTGCGACCGCCGAAGAGACGGCGCAGATGCGGGCGGCCTGACGGAAACGGCCATGCTCAACACGTTCGCGGACATTTCCGTCATCGTCCTGCCGGTGTTCGGCATGGTGCTGGTGGGCTACATCTCCGCCCGCATCGGCCTCGTCAGCGAACGGGCGACGGACGGGCTGGCGGAGTTCGTGTTCAGCTTGTCGGTGCCGGTCCTCATCTTCAAGACGCTGACCGAATCGAAGCTGCCCGAGGCTCAGCCCTGGGGCTACTGGATCGCCTATTTCGCCGGGGCCTTCTTCGTGTTCGCCATCGCCATGGTGGCGGCGGAACGGCTGTTCGGGCGGGGGCGGCAGGAAGCGGTCATCCACGGCTTCGCCGCGGGCCAGGCCAACACCGTGTTCGTTGGTGTGCCGTTGATCCTGAAGGCCTATGGCGAGGCGGGAGCGGTGCCGCTGTTCCTGCTCATCGCCATCCACCTGCCGGTGATGCTGGTGGCGGCCACCGTGCTTCTGGAGGGCAGCCACGGCTTTTCCCGTGCGACCATGATGCGGCTCGGCAAGGCGCTCGCCTTCAATCCCATCCTGCTCGGCATCTATGCCGGGGCGCTCGCCAAGGTGGTGGGCATCCAGGCCGTGGGCGTGCCGAAGCAGATGATCGATCTTCTCTCGGCCGCGGCGACGCCCTGCGCGCTCATCTCCCTCGGCCTGTCGTTGAAGCGCTACGGCATGGCGGGGGGCGATCTTCTGCCCTCGGCGCTCATCAGCTTCCTGAAGCTCATCGTCCATCCGGCGGCGGTGTTCGCGCTCACCATGGTCTTCAGCATGCCGCCGGTGTGGGCCGGCGTGGCGGTGCTGTTCGCGGCCATGCCGAGCGGCGTCAACGGCTACCTGCTGGCGCAGCGCTATGGCGTGGGGGTGGCTGCCTCCACCAGCGCGGTCTCCCTCTCCACCGGGCTCGCGGTCGTCACCGTGGCATTCTGGCTCTACATCCTCGGGGTCGGCTGAGGCGCGTCGAGCTCCAGCCGCGTGCGGATGTCCCCGGGCGTCGCGCCGCAGGTCCTGAGCGCCAGGAGGCTGGTGGCCGAATTGCTCTTGGAGAGCTTGTGGCCGCTGCCGTCCAGGATCAGCCGGTGATGGTGGTAGACGGGCGTCTCTAGGCCCAGGAGCCGCTGCAGCAGCACGTGGACCGAGGTGGCGTGGAACAGGTCCATGCCGCGGATGACGCGGGTGATGCCCTGCAACGCGTCGTCCACCACCACCGAGAGATGATAGGACGTTGGCACGTCCCGCCGCGCCAGCACCACATCGCCCCACTGCGCCGGATCGGCCGGCGCCGCGACGGCCGGGCCTTCCGGCAGATCCCGGGCTTCCGGCCAGAAGAGCGGCCCGCTGCCGACGGCCTTAAGCGCTGCCGCCATGTCGAGCCGCAGCACATAAGGCTCGCCCGCCGCCCGCCGCTGCGCGCGTTCCCCATCGGACAGCCCTGAGCGCTGGAAGGGATAGAGCGGCGCCCCGTCCGGGTCCCGTGGGGCCGGGCGCCCCTGCTTCGCCTCGGCCTCGATTATCGCGCGCGCGATGTCGGAACGGCTCTCGAAGGTGGGATAGACGAGGCCCATGCCCTCCAGTCGCGCCAGCGCTTCCGCATAGTCGGCGAAATGCTCGGACTGGCGCCGCGGCGGCGCGGCGGGCACGATGCCGAGCCAGGCGAGGTCATCGAGGATGCCCCGTTCGAATTCGGGTCGACAGCGGGTGGTGTCGATGTCCTCCATACGCAGCAGGAAGGTGCCGCCGGTGCGCGCCGCCGCCTCGGCATTCACCAGCGCCGAGAAGGCGTGGCCGAGATGCAGCCGGCCGTTGGGGCTCGGCGCGAAGCGGCAGACGAAGGGAAGGGGAGGCTGGGGCATGGCGTGCGCTATTAGAGCGATATCCCGGTGTGACAGACAAGCCTGCGGGTTTGCGCAATGAAGGAGCCGCTGCTCACCGACCAAGGCGTATTCGACCGCGCCTTCGCGCAATTGCTGGAGCTGGATGATCGCCTCGTTCCGGTGGCGGAGGTGGCCGGCCGCCCGGCCCTGCGCCGCCGGTCGCCCGGATTCGCCGGCCTGTGCGCCGTGGTGATCGCGCAGCAATTGTCGGTCGCCTCGGCGCGGGCCATCTCCGCCCGGTTCGAGGCCGCGCTGGGCGGGACGCCCACGGTGGAGGCCATGCTGGCCGCGCCGGTGGAGACATTGCGCGCAGCCGGCCTGTCCGCACCGAAGATCCGCACCCTCACCGGCATCGCCCGCGCGCTCGCGGAAGGCGAGGTCGACCTTGAGGCGGTGGCGCGCCTGGAGGCGGACGCCGCGGCCGAGGTGATGACGCGGCTACCCGGCATCGGGCTTTGGACCGCCGACATCTACCTCCTGTTCTGTCTCGGCCGCGCCGATGCCTTTCCCCATGGAGACCTCGCGCTGCAGGTGGCGATGGGCGATGCGTTCGAGCTGGGCGGCCGCTGCACGCCCCTCGGCCTGCGCGCCATCGCCGAGGACTGGCGGCCGCTGCGTGGCGTGGCGGCTCATCTGCTGTGGGCGTATTATGGTGCGCGGCGCGCCCGCCTCGGCGCCCCGGCCTGAGAAGAGCGTGCCCATGTCCTTTCCCCTCGACGGCGTTTCCCTCGACGAGCCCATTCTCGACGGCCCGCGCCTGCGTCCGCGCAACGGCGGCGCGCCTGACAGTCTCGTCGTGCTGCTGCACGGCTATGGTGCGGACGGGCGCGACCTCATCGACCTCGGCAATGCCTGGGCCGACCTGCTGCCCGGCACCGCCTTCATTTCCCCCCACGCCCCCGACCCCTGCGGGGAGGCACCGGTGGGCCGGCAGTGGTTCCCGCTGAGCTTCCGGGATCCCCACGAACTGGCCCGCGGAGCCGAGGGTGCGGCGCCAATGCTCGCTGCGTTCCTGGAGGTGGAACTGGCGAAATACGACCTGCCGCCGTCGCGGCTGGCGCTGGTCGGCTTCAGCCAGGGCGCGATGATGGCGCTGAAGATCGCGACCACCGCCGCCGTCGCACCGGCCGCCGTGGTCGCCTATTCGGGGCTGTGGGTGGAAGCGGCGGGCGGGGTGCCGCGCGACCTGCAATTGCACACGCGCCCGCCCATTCTTCTGGTGCACGGCACGGAGGACGAGGTGATTCCGGCTCAGGCGCTGTTCGCCTCCGCCCGCGGCCTCGCCGAGGCCGGCGTGCCGGTGGAATGGCACCTCAGCCAAGGCCTCGGGCACGGCATCGACGATGGCGGCCTCGCCCATGGCGGCGCTTTCCTCGCCGAGTTCCTCGCACCCAAGTCGCGCTGAGACGGTAACGGAAGCAGGCACAGCCGGTGGCGCGAGTAAATGCCCGGAAATGGCCGTGGTTTGGCCTCGGCTTCACAACAGTGACACGGAGCATATAGAGTATCCGCCGCGTACCGGGATCGTCAGGCGCGATTCGGGTGCGAAGACGAGGAGTTCGGTCCTTGACCACTGCTTTGTCACCAGGTGCCTGGCCAGCGCTCGTGCTCAACGCGGACTACCGCCCGTTGAGCTATTACCCGCTGTCGGTCTGGAGTTGGCAGGACGCCATCAAGGCGGTCTTTCTCGACCGGGTGAACATCGTCGAATATTACGACAAGGCGGTGCGAAGTCCGGGCTTTGAAATCCGACTGCCGAGCGTCGTTTCACTGCGCACCTTCGTGAAGCCGACGCGGCAGCCCGCCTTCACCCGCTTCAATGTCTTCCTGCGCGACCGCTTCTCCTGCCAATATTGCGGCTCCCGCGAGGATCTCACCTTCGACCACGTGATTCCGCGTTCGAAGGGAGGCCAGACGACCTGGGAGAACGTGGTCGCCGCCTGCTCCCCCTGCAATCTGCGCAAGGGCGGCCATATGCCGGCGGATGCGGGGATGTGGCCCGCCCAGACGCCCTTCCAGCCCTCCGTCCACGATCTCCATCAGAACGGCCGGCATTTCCCGCCGAACTACCTGCATGAGAGCTGGATGGACTATCTCTACTGGGATACCGAGCTGGATCCGTAGGCGATATAGCCTCGCCAATATCCGGCAGCTTCAGCGCCCACGAACCCGCATGCGCAGGCACGCTTCAATTCAAGACGCGAAACGTTCCGAAGCCGGCTCCGCTGGAACAGGCTCGGAACTTCGCCGCATGTGCGGCCCCGCGTGAGGCCGCACACCGCACGTCGTCAGCCGACGGCAATCTCCTTGCCGCTCGCGCCCCATTCGGTCCACGAGCCGTCATAGAGGGCGAGGGGCTGCTTCCCGACCATTTCCAGCGCCACCCAGAGGATGGCCGCCGACACGCCCGAGCCGCATGAGGTGATCACCGGCCGCGAGAGATCGAGGCCGGAGCCATCGATGGCCTTGCGCAGCTCGGCCGGCGGCAGGAGGCGGCCGTCCTTTACGATCTGGCCGTGCGGCAGGTTGAAGCTGCCCGGCATGTGGCCGGAGGGCAGGCCCTCGCGGGGTTCCGGCGCCTCGCCGCGGAAGCGGGCGTCCTGGCGGGCGTCCAGCACCTGCGCGGAGCCAGTCTTGAGCGCCTGATCCACGCGCTCGATGTCGGCGACGAGGGAATGGTCGAGGCGGGGGGTGAAGCTGGCCGGCAGGCGGCGCACCGGTCCGTCTTCCAGAGGACGTTCCTCGGCCTTCCACTTGGGCAGTCCGCCATCCAGCAGCTTCACGTCGCTCGCGCCGAAGGCCCGGAAGGTCCACCACACGCGCGGCGCGGAGAACAGGCCGACGGAATCATAGACCACGATGCGCAGGCCGTCGCCGATGCCCAGCGCCCCCACGGCCACCGCGAAGCTGTGCGCGTCCGGCAGCATGTGGGGCAGGGAGGTGGAGTGGTCGGCGATGGTGTCGATGTCGAAATGCACCGCGCCGGGAATGTGCTCGGCGAGATATTCCTTGGCGCCGCTGCGGCCGGAATTCGGCATGTGCCAGGAGGCGTCCACCACCACGAGGTCCGGCGCGCCGAGATTGGCCGCGAGCCATTCAGTGGAGACGAACGGGCTCTGCGGGGTGTCCACCGGCAGGGTGCTCTCGGGCGATGTGCTCATGACGATCTCGCTCGCGTTTGGGCGGGGCGCGGTTTCCTCGGCCGGAACGCGCCCCGCGTCAAGCCGTCAGACGAGGACGTTCGGTACCTCGGCCTTGCGCTCCAGCCACGCCGGGACCGGCAGGTTCTTGGAGCGCAGGAATTCGGGGTTGAACAGCTTCGACTGGTAGCGGGTGCCATAGTCGCAGAGGATGGTCACGATGGTGTGGCCCGGACCCAGCTCCTTCGCGAGGCGGATCGCGCCGGCGACGTTCACGCCCGACGAGCCGCCGAGGCACAGGCCTTCGTGCTCCAGCAGGTCGAACACGACGGGGAGGGCCTCTTCGTCCGGGATCTGGAAGGCGGCATCCACCGGCGCGTCGACGAGATTGGCGGTGATGCGCCCCTGCCCGATGCCCTCGGTGATGGAGGAGCCCTCGGCCTTCAGCTCGCCGGTCGTGTAATAGGAATAGAGCGCGGCGCCCATGGGATCGGCGAGGCCGATCTTGATGTCCTTGTTGCGGGCCTTCAGCGCCATGCCGATGCCGGCCAGAGTGCCGCCGGTGCCGACGGCGCAGATGAAGCCGTCCACCTTGCCCTGCGTCTGCTCCCAGATTTCCGGGCCGGTGGTGTCGATATGGGCTTGGCGGTTGGCCACGTTGTCGAACTGGTTGGCCCAGATGGCGCCGTTGGGCTCGGTCTTGGCCAGCGCCTCGGCGAGGCGGCCGGAGACCTTCACGTAATTGTTGGGATTGGCGTAGGCCACGGCCGGCACTTCCACCAGCGTCGCGCCGGCGAGGCGCAGCATGTCCTTTTTTTCCTGGGACTGGGTCTCGGGAATGACGATCACGGTGCGGAAGCCGAGCGGCGCCGCCACCAGGGCGAGGCCGATGCCCGTATTGCCCGCCGTGCCTTCCACGATCACGCCGCCGGGCTTCAGCTCGCCGCGGGCCACCGCGTCCTGGATGATGCCGAGTGCCGCGCGGTCCTTCACCGACTGGCCGGGATTGAGGAACTCCGCCTTGCCGAGGATGTCGCAGCCGGTCTCTTCGGAGGCCCGCTTCAGACGGATAAGGGGTGTGTTTCCGATAGAGTCCACAAGGCCGTTACGGATCATGGAAGAAATACCTTCATCGCAATGTGAAATTTAATGGGCCTTATGCTGCCTCGGCGCGCGTCTCCCCTCAATAGCGGCGTTGCAGGGCCGGCGCAAACTCATGGGATTGCGCCGGGAAGAGGCTCAGCGGACGGCCGCGCGCGCCTCTGCGGGGGCCGCGTGCCGCAGATGCTCGAAGGCGCGCAAAGCGCGGTCGCGGGCGGCGGCGTGGTCCACGAGGGGCTTGGGATAGGTGTGGCCCAGCCGGATGCCGGCGGCCGCGAGGGTGTCCTGCGGGGCGGTCCATGGCTGGTGGATGAGCTTCGCCGGCAGGCGCTTCAGCTCGGGCACATAGGTGCGCACATAGGTGCCGTCGGGGTCGAATTTCTCGCCCTGCATCACCGGATTGAAGATGCGGAAATAGGGCGCGGCATCGAGGCCGGAGCCGGCGACCCATTGCCAGGAGGCGGCATTGTTGGCGGCGTCCGCATCGACCAGCGTGTCCCAGAACCAGTCTTCGCCGGCGCGCCAGTCGATGAGCAGGTGTTTCGCGAGGAAGGACGCCACCACCATCCGCACCCGGTTGTGCATCCAGCCCGTCTGCCAGAGCTGGCGCATGCCCGCATCCACCAGCGGATAGCCGGTGAGGCCGCGCCGCCAGGCCTTCAATTCGCCCGAGCATTCGCGCCAGGGGAAGGCATCGAAGCTCTGCTGGATATTGCGCCGGGCGATGTCTGGCTCCTCGGCGAGCAGATGGTAGGAAAACTCCCGCCAGTACAGTTCAGCCTCGAACTTGGCCGCATCGCTGCCCGGCACCTCGCCGGCATCCACCGCGTGGCGCACGGCGAAGAGGATCTGGCGTGGGGACACCTCGCCGAACCGCAGGTGGGGCGAGAGGCTCGAGACGTGCTCGAGGTCCGGCCGGTCGCGGCCCGTGGCGTAGCCCTTGAGGCCGTCGGCGATGAAGGCGGACAGGCGCGCGCGCGCCGCTGCCTCGCCGACATGCCAGGCGGTACGCAGGCCCCCGGCCCAGTCGGGCTTTTCCGGCTCCAGTGCGAAGCTTTCCAGCGTGTCGCCCTCCGGCGCACGGGTCACGCCCTTGAGGCGCTTGGGTGCGGGCAGGGGCGGGGAGAGATCGCGCTCGCGCAGGGCAGCGCGGTGGAAGGAGGAGAAGGTGCGCGGCATGCGCCCCGATCCGCCCAGCACCGTTCCCGGCGGGTGGAGCAGGTGGGCGCAGAAGTGCAGCACGCGGCGATCCTCGGCCGCCAGCCGGGCGGTGATGGCCCGGTCCAGCTTGCCCTCGGCCTCGCCCGCCCGATCATTGAACGCGACCGTGGCCGCGCCCAGCGCGGCAGCCACCTCCGGCACGATGCGTGTGGCTGGTCCCTGCCTGAGGATCAGCGGAATGCCGTGATGGGAGAGGTCTGCCCGGAGCGCCCTCAGGGATTGGGCGAGCCACCAGCGGGCGGCGCCGCCGAGCGGGCGGATGTGGGGGCTGTCCTCGTCGAGGACATAGAGCGCGGCGATGGGCGCGCCGGTCTCGGCGAGGGCGTTCAGCGCCGGGTTATCGGCCAGGCGCAGATCGTCGCGGAACCACAGGAGGGATGGAGCGGCTGTCATGACGCACCTTCCTACGCGGACGGGGCAGGGGAGGTTCACTCCCTTTTCCCGTCCGGCGCAAGAGGGGCGTCACAAGAGGGCCATCGTGCCCTCAGTGGTCCATGTTCACGTCGCGCGTCTCCTTGCCCAGCACCAGGGCGATGAGGGTGAGGAGTGCCATGACCGAGAGATAGATGCCGACCCAGAACGGGCTGCCGCCGCCATAGCTCCACAGCGCCACGGCGATGAACGGGGCCACCGCCGCGCCGAGGATGGAGGAGACGTTGTAGGAGATGCCCGAGCCCGTGTAGCGCACATTGGCCGGGAACAGCTCCGGCAGCAGCGCGCCCATGGGGCCGAAGGTGAGGCCCATCAGCGTGAAGCCGATGATGAGCCATGCCATCACGCCCACCGGCCCGGCGGAGAGAATCGGCACCCACAAAAGGCCGAACAGCACGATGGCGGCGGTGATGCCGATCAGCGTGCGGCGGCGGCCCCAGCGGTCGGCCCAGGGGCCGGAGACGAGGGTGAAGATGCCGAAGAACACCACGCCGCCGATCATCATCAGCACGAAGGTGCGGTAGTCATATCCGAGCCCCGGCACCGCCGCCGTGGTCGGGGCGCGACCGTAGCTGAGCGAGAAGGTGGTCATCAGGTAGAACAGCACGTAGGTGGCGAGCATGTAGAAGGTGCCGAGGATGAGCTCACGCCAGTGCGTCTTGAACGCCGCGGCCAGCGGCAGCTTCTGGATGCGGCCGTGCTCCAGCGCCTTTGCGAAGGCGGGGCTCTCCACCAGCGAGATGCGCACCCACAGGCCGACGATCACCATCACCGCCGAGAACAGGAAGGGCAGGCGCCAGCCCCAGGAGAGGAAGGCATCGGACGGGCGGGACGGATCGCTCGACGGCATCAGTGCCGCGATGGCGAGGAACAGGCCGTTGGCGATGATGAAGCCGATGGGCGCGCCAAGCTGCGGGAAGGTGCCATAGACGGCGCGCTTGCCCGCCGGCGCATTCTCGGTGGCCACCAGCGCCGCGCCGCTCCATTCGCCGCCGAGCGCGAAGCCCTGGGCGAGGCGCAGGATCACCAGCAGCAGGGGCGCGAACCAGCCGGCGGTCTGGAAGGTGGGCAGCAGGCCGATGAGGAACGTGGCGATGCCCATGGTGAGCAGCGCGCCCACCAGCGTCAGCTTGCGCCCCTTCTTGTCGCCGAGATGGCCGAAGAAGATGGCACCCAGCGGCCGCGCCACCATGGCCGCGCCGAAGATGGCGAACGATGCGAGCAGCGCCGTCGTGTCATTGCCGGCCGGGAAGAACAGGTGCGGAAACACCAGCACCGCCGCCGTGGCATAGACGTAGAAGTCGTAGAACTCGATGGTGGTGCCGATCAGGCTCGCGAGGATGACGCGCGAGCGGGGATTGACGGCGGGCGCCGCATCGGCGGCGAAGGTCGTGGACATGCCGGTACTTTCCAACTGCGCCCCGTAAAGGCCGGGAGCCGTTGGCGGCGGCTGAAGGGTCCGGCAATTTTCTGTCGCGACGGCAGGGGGCAGAGAAGGCCGGCGCGCAGGCTGTTTGCGGGTTCTGATAGTTTATTGCGCCCGCCTTCGCCAGTGCTTGCATCCTGAGCCGACGAGAGGCCGCCCTGCGGGCAGCGCATGGCGGACCGGCGCCGATCGTCTCCCATCCCCATCGCAAGCTGTGGATGACGGTGATGACTTCCCGGCTCCCCCCATCGGGCTCCAGCCTGTCACGGGCACGTGAAAATCGAGCCGGCGCAAGGCCCGTTAGGAATTTGATAACCTGCGGGTAGGCACCATATATAGTAGGAAGAGGGGTCAGATGGCCCCAATTGGTGGCAAAGAGGGGTTTGACCGGCGGGCCAGACTCGCACTAGCGTTCGGTCCTCGGCAGCCGGCATCCCACGGGTACGTATCGGTGAATGCTGGCGGGCCTCCCGGAACCCGCGAACTTCCGACCCGCCTGGCGCGGCGCGCTGCGCCATGCCTGTCGGTTTGTCACGTCCGCCATATTCGTCCTGTAGAATGATCGGCCCGAGCGGGGCCGAGCCGAAGGAGCACCGGTCATGCGCGTTGAACGCCGCTACACGCAAGAGGGTCGTTCCCCTTACGCGGACATCGCCTTCCGCGAGACCGTGAGCGAGATCCGGAACCCCGACGGCTCCGTGGTCTTCCGCCAGGAGGGGATCGAGGTTCCCGCGCAGTTCTCGCAGGTCGCCTCCGACATCCTCGCGCAGAAATATTTCCGCAAGGCCGGCGTGCCCGCGCGCCTGAAGAAGGTGGAGGAGAATTCCGTCCCCTCCTTCCTTTGGCGCTCCGTGGCCGACGAGGCGGCGCTCGCCGCCCTCCCCGAGAACGAGCGCTATGTGGGCGAGACCACCGCGCAGCAGGTATTCGATCGTCTGGCCGGCACCTGGACCTACTGGGGCTGGAAGGGCGGCTATTTCGACAGCGAGGCCGACGCGCAGGCCTTCTTCGACGAGCATTGCTACATGCTGGCCATGCAGATGGCCGCGCCCAACTCGCCGCAGTGGTTCAACACCGGCCTGTTCTGGGCCTACGGCATCGACGGGCCGGGGCAGGGCCACTTCTATGTGGACTACCAGACCGGCGAGCTGATGGCCTCCACCTCGGCCTATGAGCATCCCCAGCCGCACGCCTGCTTCATCCAGTCCGTAGGCGACGACCTCGTCAACGAGGGCGGCATCATGGACCTGTGGGTCCGCGAGGCGCGCCTGTTCAAGTACGGCTCCGGCACCGGCTCCAACTTCTCCGCGCTGCGCGGCGAGGGAGAGAAGCTGTCCGGCGGCGGCCGCTCGTCCGGCCTCATGAGCTTCCTCAAGATCGGCGACCGCGCGGCGGGCGCCATCAAGTCCGGCGGCACCACCCGCCGCGCCGCCAAGATGGTGGTGGTCGACGCCGACCATCCGGACATCGAGGCCTATGTGGACTGGAAGGTGATCGAGGAGCAGAAGGTCTCCTCCCTCGTCACCGGCTCCAAGCTCAATGCCAAGCACCTCAAGGCGGTGCTCAAGGCCTGCGTGAACTGCGAAGGCAATGGCGACGACTGCTTCGACCCGGAGAAGAACCCGGCCCTCAAGCGCGAGATCAAGGCCGCCCGCAAGGCGGCGGTGGCCGACGCCGCCATCCGCCGGGTGATCCAGTATGCCCGCCAGGGCTACAAGGACATCGATGTCGCCATCTACGACACCGATTGGGACGGCGAGGCCTACATCACCGTCGCCGGCCAGAACTCCAACAATTCCGTCCGCGTCACCGACGACTTCCTGCGCGCCGTCGAGGCCGATGAGGACTGGAAGCTCATCCGCCGCACCGACGGCAAGGTCGCCAAGACCATCAAGGCCCGTGAGCTCTGGGAGAAGATCGGCTCGGCCGCGTGGCACTGCGCCGATCCCGGCATCCAGTTCCACACCGCGGTGAACGACTGGCACACCTGCCCGGCGGCCGGCGAGATCCGCGCCTCCAACCCGTGCTCGGAATACATGTTCCTCGACGACACGGCCTGCAACCTCGCCTCGTTGAACCTCCTGCAGTTCCGCGACGCCGAGAAAAGGTTCGACGTGGAGAGCTACGAGCACGCCGTCCGGCTGTGGACCGTGGTGCTGGAAATCTCGGTGCTGATGGCGCAGTTCCCCTCGCGCCGCATCGCCGAACTCTCCTACGAGTACCGCACCCTCGGCCTCGGCTACGCCAATATCGGCGGCCTGCTCATGTCGAGCGGCATTCCCTATGACTCCCCACAGGGCCGCGCCATCTGCGGTGCGCTCTCGGCCATCATGACCGGCGTCTGCTACGCCACCTCCGCCGAGATGGCGAAGGAGCTGGGCACGTTCGCGGCCTATTCGGCCAATGCCCAGTCCATGCTGCGGGTGATCCGCAACCACCGCCGCGCCGCCCATGGCATCGCCGAGGGCTATGAGGGCCTCTCCATCTCCCCGGTGCCGCTCGATCACCTCTCCTGCCCGGACACCCGCCTCGTCGCCCACGCCACCGCGGCCTGGGACAAGGCGCTGGAGCTCGGCGAGAAGCATGGCTACCGCAACGCGCAGGTGTCCGTGATCGCCCCCACCGGCACCATCGGCCTGGTGATGGACTGCGACACCACCGGCATCGAGCCCGACTTCGCGCTGGTGAAGTTCAAGAAGCTGGCCGGCGGCGGCTACTTCAAGATCATCAACCGCGCCGTGCCCGAGGCGCTGCGCACCCTCGGCTACAAGGAAGCCGAGATCGCCGAAATCGAGGCCTATGCGGTGGGCCACGGCTCGCTCGCCAACGCGCCGGCCGTCAACCACGGCTCGCTGCGCGCCAAGGGCTTCGACGACGCGGCCATCCAGAAGGCCGAGGCCGCGGTGAAGACCGCGTTCGACATCAAGTTCGCCTTCAACCGCTGGACGTTCGGCGAGGAATTCCTCGCCAACACCCTGAAGGTGCCGGCGGCCCAGCTCGCCGACCCGAAGTTCGACCTCCTCGCCTTCCTCGGCTTCTCCAAGGCCGACATCGACGCCGCCAACGTGCATGTCTGCGGGGCGATGACGCTGGAGGGCGCGCCGTTCCTCAAGCCGCAGCACCTGCCGGTGTTCGACTGCGCCTCCCCGTGCGGCCGCATCGGCAAGCGCTATCTGTCGGTGGAGAGCCACATCCGCATGATGGCGGCGGCGCAGCCCTTCATCACGGGCGCCATCTCCAAGACCATCAACATGCCCAACGACGCCAGCGTCGAGGATTGCAAGGCGGCCTACCTGCTGTCCTGGCGCCTCGCGCTGAAGGCGAACGCCCTCTATCGCGACGGCTCCAAGCTCTCCCAGCCCCTCAACGCCCAGCTGGTGGCGGACGAGGAGGACGAGGACGACGCGCTGGATGCCGTGCTCTCCCAGCCCAACGCGGCCCGCACCGCGTCGGTCACCGAGAAGATCGTCGAGCGGGTGGTGGAGCGCATCGTCGAGCACCGCGTGCGTGAGCGCGAGAAGATGCCCGACCGCCGCAAGGGCTACACCCAGAAGGCGGTGGTGGGCGGCCACAAGGTCTATCTGCGCACCGGCGAATATGATGATGGCCGCCTCGGCGAGATCTTCATCGACATGCACAAGGAGGGCGCGGCGCTCCGCTCGCTCCTCAACAACTTCGCCATCGCCATCTCGCTCGGCCTCCAGTACGGCGTGCCGCTCGAGGAATATGTGGACGCCTTCACCTTCACCCGCTTCGAGCCCGCCGGCCCGGTGCAGGGCAACGACACCATCAAGTACGCCACCTCCATGCTCGACTACGTGTTCCGCGAGCTGGCGGTGAGCTATCTCGGCCGCAACGACCTCGGCCATGTGGACCTGTCCGAGACCGGCTTCGACGCGCTCGGCAAGGGCGTGGACGAGGGCAAGGCGCCGACCAATCCGTCGGCCCGCATCGTCTCCAAGGGCCTCGTGCGCGGCAAGACGGTGAACCTGCTGGTGCCCCAGCCTGTCGCCCCCGAGCCGCGCTCCGGCACGGACAACGTGACGATGCTGCGCGCAAGCACCGTCGGTGCCACCGCGCTGAAGACTGACACCGCCGAACTCAAGGATCCGGCGCCCCAGCCGGAGGAGATCGAGGAAGCGGTGGAGAGCCTGATGGAGAAGTCGCTCCCCTGGTCCGCGACCGCCCGCAAGGCCGAGGCGCGCGCCGAAGCCAAGGCCAAGGGCTACGAGGGCGAAGCTTGCCCCGAGTGCATGAACTTCACCATGGTGCGCAACGGCACCTGCCTGAAGTGCGACACCTGCGGCGGGACGACCGGCTGCAGCTGAGGTATTTTCGCCTCCGTAAGAACAATGCCCGGGCCTGCGGTCCCGGGCATTTTTCGTTTTGACAGGGTCTTGAGCCTTGGATGTCGACTCGCCTCTCTGCATCGGGCTTCCCGCCGCAGCGTCGGATTGGAGAAACGGATCTCGCGCCACGGGATTGGGAAGCCGGCCCACATCCCCCGACGGTGGATGTCTGAGCGGAAAATGTGCGGTGGAGCGCGGGTTCTGGTTGACGCCTCAATGCAATTTCTGAATATGGCGTGGTTTCGTTTGCCCCGCCGATATTCGCCGCCAGCCCCATCAGAGATGGGTTCGCTGCCGCCCTTTGACACACGTGAAATCTGGTACCATGGCAGGAGGCCGATATGGATTACGCTCATCCGCTCGCGCTGGCGGTTCGCCGTATCGGCCAGAAGGCCGGAGTACTCAGGCCTCTCGTTAAATTGTACCGCAAGATTGCCAGGACCGGCTACGAAGATGCCTTCGGCGTGGCGCTCCTGAACGATGTCAGGACGGCCGACATCGTCTGGGACGTGGGCGCCAATACTGGCCTTTACAGCCGAAAATTGGCCGAGGCCGTGGGGGTGACTGGAAAGGTCGTCGCTTTCGAACCCACACCCTCAACCCTTCAGGCGTTGCGCGGCACGATTGCGCCCTATCCTCAGGTGACCGTCGTTCCGGTTGCGCTTGCCGACTATTCCGGCGTGGCACATTTCGGCACCAGCGACCATCACGAGAGCAACACGCTCAATGCCAGTGCCAAGTCGAGCGAATGCATCGAGGTGAAGGTCGAGCGGGGCGATGTCTATGCGGTCGATCAGTGTCCCAATGTCATCAAGATTGACGTTGAGGGCTTCGAGCTCGATGTGGTCAGGGGCCTGACGCGGACGCTGGCGCAGCCCCAACTGCGGTCTGTTTTCGTGGAAGTCCACTTCCTCGAAATGGCTAAGCGGGGCCTAGATGACGGTGCGGGGCAACTGAAGGCTGCCCTCGAACGAGTCGGCCTTCGTGTCACTTGGCTCGATCCATCCCATATCGTCGCGCGCAGAGCATAGCAGACCGCAGACGGAGGCGGGGCAGCCCTCCGTCCCCGGACAGCGCCTGATCAGGCGGCGTTCTTGATGCTCAGGCCGTCCTCGTAGGACACTTCCTTGTAGTGCGAGACTTCCGCATATTTCAGCCCCACGTCGGCGAGGGCATCGAGCTTGGCGGCGGTGTCGAACTTCTTGAGCTTCACCTTGTCCACGTAGAAGGTGTCGATCAGCTCATTGTAGACCGAGGTTTCGTCGAGGAAAATGGCGAAGATCTTCACGTCGCCGAAGCGAATCAGCAGGCGGTTGCCCTGCGGCAGATCCGAGATATAGACGAAATACTTGCCCTCGCCGTCGAGGGCGGCGCCGAGCGTTTCCACCAGCTTGGGCAGGCTCTCGTAGCTGGTGATGGAGCCGGCAAGGAAGCCGATGGCGGGCTTGCCGTCCTCGCACACCGAGAACACTTCCTTCAGCACCGCCTCAGGCCCGTCGTAGGAAATCTCGCCGCGGAAGCCGAAGCGGCCGGCCACATGGGTGTCGGCATTCAGCGTCGGCTTCAGGAGCCGCCCCTCGGTGCTCAGCTTGGCAAAAGGCGTATCAGCAACAGCGGTCATGGAAAAATCCTTGGGTGAGGTCGCGGTGGGCGAGGCCCTTTTGGGCGTGCCGTGGAGAACCTCGTGTGCGCCGGCCTGGGAGGGCCGGACCGGGCACGAGGCCCCGGTCTGCCGTGCCCCTTCGGACACGACCTCTTGTCCAGCGGAGGCGTGAGGCCTCAGTCGCCGGTAATCAGCACCTCCGGGACCTCGTTGGGGTCCTCCACGTCCAGGCCGTCCTCTTCGGCGAGGGGGACGTTGACGAGGCAGACGTCGCCGTCATCGACGACGATCTCGATGGGGGTGAGGGATTTGCCCTTGCAGGGGCCGATGAAACAGGCGCCGGTATCGGGGTCGAACTTCGCCTGGTGCCGCCCGCAGGCGAGGAAGTTGGCCTCGCGGTCCAGGAATTCGCCGGGATAGGCGTCGAGCCGCTTGCCCTCGTGCGGGCAGACATTCTCGTAGCCGTGGAAGCTGTTGCCGCGGCGCGCGATGAAGATCGGCCACGCCTTCTTGTTGCCGTCCGCGTCGAGCCGCGCGAGCACGAAGCCGCGGGCGTCGCCATCCTGAATCTCGTAGGTGGCGCAGATGGCGAAGAGTTCGGTCATTACAGAGCTTTCTCAGGTCCGGAGGGACCGGGAAAGCTCGTGCAAGAATTGGGCCGCCGCTCCGGCGGCCCCGATTGTCGTGTCTCCGACACAGCCCGCCGGAGGGCGGAATGGCCGGTGGCGGGACTGATTTCCTCGGGGGAGATCAGTCCACGTCGTCGACGCTCTCCGGCCCGCCGCCATAGGCGCGCTGGGCGAGGGCGGCCTGCATGAACGGGTCGAGATCGCCGTCCAGCACCTCCTGCGGCGTGCCGGAGGTAACGCCGGTGCGCAGGTCCTTCACCAACTGATAGGGCTGGAGCACATAAGAGCGGATCTGGTGGCCCCAACCGATGTCGGTCTTGGCCGCCTGCTCGGCCATGGCCTCCGCCTCGCGCTTCTTCAGCTCGAGGTCGTAGAGCTTGGCGCGCAGCATGTTCCAGGCGGTGGCGCGGTTCTTGTGCTGGGAGCGGTCACCCTCGCTCACCACGGCGATGCCGGTCGGGATGTGGGTGAGGCGCACCGCCGATTCCGTCTTGTTCACGTGCTGGCCGCCGGCACCGCCGGAGCGCATCGTGTCGACCCGCACGTCCGCTTCCTTGATGTCCACCACGATGCGGTCGTCCACCACGGGATAGACATCCACCGAGGCGAAGGACGTCTGGCGCCGGGCGTTGGAATCGAAGGGCGAGATGCGCACGAGGCGGTGGACGCCCGCCTCGGTCTTCAGCCAGCCATAGGCATTGTGGCCCTTCACCTGGATGGTGGCGGACTTCAGGCCGGCCTGCTCGCCCTGGCTCTCGTCCATCAGCTCCACCTTGAAGCCGTGGCGCTCGCACCAGCGGCGATACATGCGCAGCAGCATCTCCGCCCAGTCCTGGCTGTCGGTGCCGCCGGCGCCGGCATGGACTTCGAGATAGGAGTCGTTGGAATCGGCCTCGCCCGAGAGCAAGGCCTCCAGCTCGCGCCGGGCCAGCTCCGCCTTCAGCCCGTCGAGGGCTCCGGCGGCCTCGGAGATCACACCCTCGTCGCCTTCCGCCTCGCCGAGATCGATGAGCTCGATATTGTCCGCAAGGTCGCGCTCCACCCGATCGATGGCGCCGAGGCCATCCTCCAGGCTGGTGCGCTCCTGCATCAGCTTTTGCGCCCGCTCGGGATCGTCCCAGAGCTTGGGATCTTCAACGATGGCATTCAGCTCCGCGAGACGACGGCGCGAACGGTCCACGTCGAGGTGGGACCGCAACAGGTCGAGGGAGGCTTTGATCTCGTCGACTTTTGCGGCGAGTTCCGCGCGCATGGCTCATCTTTCTCCGGCTGAGGGCCGCGGAAAATAGCGGCGGGGGGCGCGGGTGTAAACGCCGGGCCGGCGGGGAGGGGGCTTCGGGGGCAGAAAGCTTCAGCCGGCGCGCCGTGCCGCGAGCCAGGAGCCGATGTCCGCCGCTTCGATGGGACGGGCGAACAGGAAGCCCTGCGCCGCGTGGCACCCGAGGAATCGCAGGAGATCGGCCTGCGCCTGCGTCTCGACGCCCTCCGCCACCACCGTCATGCCGAGGCTGTGGCCTATGCGGATCACCGCTGTTGCCAGCGCCTGGGCGTTCTGGTCTTGCTCGATGGAGAGCATGAAGGACCGGTCGATCTTCAGCTCGGCAATGGGGAGGCGCGAGAGGGCGCTGAGGCTGGAATAGCCCGTGCCGAAATCGTCCATGGCGATGCGCACGCCGAGGGCCTCGATGGCGCGCGCGGTGGCGAAGGAGTTCGGGTGCTGGTCCATCATCACCCGCTCGGTGATCTCGACCCTGAGGTCCGAAGGCTTCAGGTCGTACTCGCGCAGCGCGCCAGAGATGAAGCCGACGATATCGCCGCTGCGGAAACTGAGCGGGGAGAGGTTCACCGACACGTGGGGGACGTCGACGCCCTCCTGCCGCCATGTGGCGATACGCTGGCAGGACGCCTCGACCGCCCATTCGTCGATGCTCTCGATGAGGCCATATTCCTCGGCGAGCGGGATGAAGCGGGTGGCGGGGACATCGCCGTGGATCGGATCCGTCCAGCGGGCGAGCGCCTCCACGCCGTGGAGCGCGCCGGAGGAGAGCAGCACCTGCGGCTGGTAGACGAGGCGCAAAGCGCGGTTCTGGATGGCCTCGCGCAGCGCGACGGACAGCACCAAGCGGTCCAGCACCCGGCGGTTCAGCTCCTCGGTAAAGAAGTGGAACTTGCCGCGGCCTTTGCGCTTGGCCTCGTGTACGGCGGTATCCGCGTGCTTGAGGAGCGTTTCCGCGTCCGTTCCATGGTCGGGATAGAGCGCGATGCCGACCGACGCGGACATGGTGAGGTGGAGCGCCTGCGCCGTGATGGGCGCGGCCACGTATTCCAGCAGCCGCCGGGCGATGCGGGCCGCCTCCTCCGCGGTGCAGTCATGCACCAGCACGAGGAATTCGTCGCCGCCGGTCCGCCCCACCACGTCACCGGTGCGAAGCTGCGCCTTGAGCCGGCGGGACACTTCCACCAGCAGCTGATCGCCCGTTGAATGGCCGAGCGTCTCGTTCACGTCCTTGAAGTGGTCGATGTCGAGGTAGAGCACGGCGAGCGGCTGCTCCAGCGTGCGGGCCTCCACCAACAATTCCTCGAGGATCGCGTGGAGCTGGCGCCGGTTGGCGAGGCCGGTCAGCGTGTCCACATTGGCCAGCATCTCGATGCGCTTCTTGGCCTCGAAGCGCTCCAGCGCCAGGGCGCAGAGATCGGAGCAGGCAGCGACGACGTTCTCCAGCCACGGCGTCGGGCCGTGGGCGGTCTGGAAATAGAAGGCGAAGGTGGCCGCAACCTTCCCGCCGCGCAGTTTCACAGGGATGGACCAGCAGCCGGTGATGCCGGGCGGGATGGGAATGTCGCGGAAGTCCTCCCAGAGGGGACTGGTGGCGATGTCCTCGACCAGCACCGGCGTGCCGCGGAAGGCCGCCGTGCCGCAGCTGCCGCTGCGGGGGCCGATGGGTAGGCCTTCGACGGCGGCGGAAAACTCGGCCGGAAGGCTCGGGGCCGCCAGCACCGTCAGACGATCGTCCGCGGTGACGCCGAGAATGGAGCAGAGCGCGTTGGGTGCGAGGCCCTGCACCTTGCGGCACAGGATGTCCATGATGTCGGCCATGGGCGCATCGGCGGCCAGTGCGCCGAGCACCTGACGCTGGAGGTCCTCCACGAGCCGGGTGTGGGTGATGTCCGCGACGACGGCGACCACTTGCTCCAGCACGCCGGTCTGGCGATCCATGATCGGAGTGACGCTTGCCGACACCCAGACCTCCATTCCCGATTTGCCCTTGAGCGCAACGTCTTCGGACAGGGCGATGCGCCGGTCCATGGCGTCCTGGATGTGGTCTGCGAAGCAGGCGTTCCCCAGCCGGCCGCAAAACAACTCGGCCAGGGTGACGCTCTCCGGCCATTCCGTACCGTCATCCAGCATGTCACGGAAAGCGGGGTTGGCGTAGATCACCTTGCCGTGCGCGTCGGCGACAAGCACGCCGCGGTCGGTCTTCTCGGCGACAGCGGCTAGGATTGCGAGGCTCTTGGTGTGCACGGGCGGGTTCAGAGTGGGGCGGACGAAGGCGATGTAATAGGTCTCCCGTTTATGCTTCGCGCGGGTGACGGAGACGAGGCCCTCCACGCGGGAGCCGTCGTCCCGCGTGATCAAGAGGGGAAGCTCTCCACTGGGCTCCCCTCCCGCGCCGGGAATGAGATCGCCCACGGGGCGCCCGATCGCCTCCCCCTCGTTCAGTCCCCACAGGCGCTCGGCGGCCGTGTTGATGAACGTGACGAGGTTGTTCGTGTCGAAGAAGACAACAGCCTCGCGGCCTTGGGCGCGGGCAGCTGCTGGGCGATCCGCCATATTCCCGTCCATGGCTGAAGCTCCCGGCTGTACGCCCTCTGCGTGAGAGGACGCCACAAGGCCATCCACGCGCGAAAACTTCAGCTTACCCAATGGCAAGTGGCACGCGTGACTAGCTTACCTATCTCGGCGGGCTTGTACAGGAACGGTACGAGAATGAGGTTAATCTGCGTCAAAATCCGGGCTGGTGGCCGGGGGCAGAGACCGCATAACGCAAGGCTATGACCCGTCGGGAAAGCTTGCCAATGCAGCGCCGCTGCATCCCGGAAGACGCGGGCACTTTGCGCTGCAGCATACTGACGCACAGCAACGCTCAAGCGCCCGCCGCGGGCCTGCCGACCGCTGTGAGCGGGGGAGGGGGCCGCGGGGGGATCAGGACTTGAGCTTCAGTAGAGGCCGCCGGTCCCGGTCCGGGCCACTGGGGTGACGGGCTCGGGATTCGACCCATCGGTGCCCGCATAGCCCGCCACCGAATAGCCGTCCGGCGGCGCAGTGCCGGGCTTGAAGGCTTCGAGGATGGCGTTGCCGTCGCCGGCGCTGGTGCGCTGGCCGCTCTTGCGGTCGATGCGGACCAGCTTGATGCCGGCGGGCACGCGGAACGGGATGGCCGGGCGATCGGCGATGGCCACCTTCATGAAGTCGCGGGCGATGGGCGCCGAGAGGAGGCCGCCGGTGGAGCCCTTCCCCATGGGCTTGGGCTTGTCGTAGCCGAGATAGATGCCGACCACGATTTCCGGCGTGAAGCCGATGAACCAGGCGTCCTTCTCGTCGTTGGTGGTGCCGGTCTTGCCCGCGATGGGCTTGCCCAGCTCCTTGAGCGCCGTACCCGTGCCGCGCTGCACGACGCCCTCCATCATGGAGGTGATCTGGTAGGCGGTCATGGGGTCGAGCACCACCGGGCGCCGGTCGATCAGCGACGGCTCCGGCTGGTTTTCCCACTTGGTCGCCTCGCAGCCGCGGCACTCTCGCTCGTCGTGGCGATAGATGGTGTGGCCGTAGCGGTCCTGGATGCGGTCGATTAGCGAAGGCGTCACCTTGCGACCGCCATTGGCGATCATGGCGTAGGCGCCGGTCATGCGCATAAGCGTGGTTTCACCGGAGCCCAGCGCCATGGCGAGGTAGGGCGGCATGTCGTCATAGATGCCGAAGCGCTTGGCATATTCGGCGATGATGGGCATGCCCACGTCGTTCGCTAGGCGCACGGTCATGACGTTGCGCGACTGCTCCAGGCCGAAGCGCAGCGTCTGCGGGCCGTAATACTTCTTGGAGTAGTTCTCCGGCCGCCAAGTGTCCTGGCCCTGCTGCTCCAGCTCGAACGGCGCGTCGACCACAATGGTGGACGGCGTGTAGCCGTTGTCCAGGGCGGCCGAGTAGACGATGGGCTTGAACGAGGATCCCGGCTGCCGCATGGCCTGCGTCGCACGGTTGAACTGGCTCTCGTCGTAGGAGAAGCCGCCGGAAAGGGCGAGCACGCGGCCGGTGGTGGGCTCCATGACCACCATGGCGCCTTCGACGCCGGGCGGCTGGCGCAGGCGCCACTGGCCGCCGGAGCTGCCGAGCGGCTCCACATAGACCACGTCGCCGGGCTTCAGAACCTGGTTGATGGCCTTGCGCGTCCATTTGGCGCCCTCGGCCGGGATCAGGCCGACCTCGCGCTCGATGGACCTTTGGCCGGATTTGGTGCGCGACGGCTGGAGACCGATGCGGGCATTGTCCTTGCTCACGTCGAGCACGATGGCGAGGCGCCAGGGAATGTCTGTCCATTCCCGCACTTCGCCCAACTTCACGCCCCAGTCGTCGCCGGGCACGAGGTCGATGTGGGTGACGGGCTTGCGCCAGCCGCGCTCCTCGTCGTAGCGCACCATGCCGTCGGTCAGGGTCTTCTTCGCCAGCACCTGCAGCTTGGGATCGAGCGGCGTGCGCACGGAGAGGCCGCCTTCGTAGAGCTTGCGCTCGCCGTAGCGCTCGTAGATCTGCCGGCGTACCTCTTCCGCGTAATATTCCGCAGCGAAGATCTGCGCGCCCGTGGCGCGGGGGGTGACCTCCAGCTGCGCCCGCTTGGCGGCCTCGCCCTCCTGCTGGGAGACGAAGCCGTTCTCCACCATGCGGTCGATCACCCAGTTGCGGCGATCGGTGGCGCGGTTGCGCTCGCGGAAGGGGTTGTAGTTGGAGGGAGCCTTCGGCAGGGCGGCGAGATAGGCCACTTCCTGCACATTCAGCTCGTCCACGGACTTGTCGAAATAGACCAGCGCCGCCGCGGCGATGCCGTAGGCGCCCATGCCGAGATAGATCTCGTTCAGGTACAGCTCGAGGATGCGGTCCTTGGAGTAGGCGCGCTCGATGCGCAGAGCGAGCAGGGCTTCCTTGATCTTGCGGTCAAGGCTGCGCTCGTTGGTCAGGAGGAAGTTCTTCGCCACCTGCTGGGTGATGGTGGAGGCGCCTTGGGCGCGGACGTTCTTGCCGTAGTTCTGCGCGAAGGTCAGCGCGGCGCGGAAAATGCCGGTGGGGTCGATGCCCCCGTGCTCGTAGAAATTCTTGTCCTCGGCCGAGAGGAACGCCTCGATCACGAGGCGCGGCACGGACTGGATGGGGATATAGAGGCGCCGCTGCTTGGCATACTCCGCCACCAGCGCACCGTCCGCCGCATGGACGCGGGTCATCACCGGCGGCTCGTAATTCTGCAGCTGGGAGTAGTCGGGCAGGTCCTGGGAATATTTCCAGACCAGATAGGTCGCGCCCGCCGCACCCGCCAGCAGGACCAGCGTCGCGAGCGCGAACAGGAAACCCAGGAACCTCAAAATCACCCGCATCTCGCAGCTTCCTCCCGCCGCAACCCGAGGGACGCCCTACGCCGGGCCCTGACTGCCGCCGGTCCGGCCGTCGCAATCCTCGCCTGACCGCACGCTGTCCACGCCGACCGCCAACCCGGCGGCCGCCTTGGCATGACCGCGATCTTCAAGAGCGCGACTTGCCATAACCCGACTTGGCACCGATGCGAAGCGACTACATTGGGAAACCCAGGGCCCCAAGGCAACCGTTCACCGCATTTGCGCTCGCCTTAACGTTGCGTCACGGTGGGCGGCCAGTATCGGAATTCGTCAACCGTGTCCGCCCTCAGGGACTCGCACGGCCACCGCTATGGGGGCGAAACGTGGCCTCTTCGCGACGGAAGAGCGCTTTCGGCCGGGGGCTCCTTTCGAACCGGATACCCCACATGAAAAGGGCCTCCCGAAGGAGGCCCTTTCACATTCAGGACAGGTTTGGCCGGAAGGCGTCAGCCGCCGAACAGCTTGCGCTGCCACCAGCCCGAGCGGGGCTTGGCGGGGGGCGTGGTCTCTTCGGCCGGCGCTGCGGGCGTCTCGGGCGCCGGGGCAGGCTCGGCAGCGGGGGCCGGCGTTGCCGCCTCGGGAGCAGCAGCCTCAGGGGCGGGCTCGGCGGCCGGCTCGGAAGGCGCTTCCGCCGCAACGGGTGCGACCGGGGTGGCGATGCCGCCCTCGGACAGGATCACCGGCGCCTTCTCGCGAATGGTGGAGCGACGACGGCGGGGCGCCGCCTCGGCGCTTTCCGCCACCGGCTCGGGCGTGGGGGCCGGCGTGGCGGGGGCTTCGGCTACCAGCTCGGCCCGGACTTCAGCGGGGGCCTCGGCAAAGGTGGGCGCGGTGACGGGAGCTGCCGCAACCTCGGCCTCTGCGGCCACCGGCTGCTCGTCGTCGCTTTCCTCGGAGCCGTCGCTCTCGCCGTCGGCGCTCCCCGGAGCATCGTCGTCGCGCTCGCGGCGGTTGCGACGGCCACCGCGGCGGCCGCGGCGACGGCGACGGCGGTCGCCGTTCTCGTCGTCGGAACGCTCGCCATCGGCGCGCTCGTCTTCGCCACGCTCTTCGTCGTCGCGCTCGTCATCCTCGCGGGCGTTCTCGTCGCGCGTGCCGTCCTGGGCCTCAGAGGCTTCAGCGGAGGCGTCATCCTCCTCCTCGCCTTCGGCACCCTCGGCGCTCTCGCGGCCTTCTTCGCGATCACCCCGCCGGCGACGGCGGCGGCGGCGGCGCTTGCGGCCGGCCTCGTCGGTCCGCTCGCCATTGCCCTCGGACGCTTCGGCCTCAGCCTCAGCCTCGGTCTCGGCTTCCTCGACGATCTCCTCCTCGTCCTCCTCGAGGAAATCCTCGTCGGGCAGGATGGAGTCGGGCTGCACCACCGTGCTCGGCCGCGGGGCGGCGGGCGCGGGTGCGGCCAGATCACCCTTCTCGATGATGAAGGGCTGGTGGCCGGTGACACTTTCGTCCGCCGCGACGGAGAGGGTGACGCTGAAGCGCTCCTCCAGCTCGCGCAGATGGGCGCGCTTCTGGTTCAGCACGTAGAGCGCCACCTCGGTGCGGGTGCGGGCGATGAGATTGTGGGTCTGCGAGCGCAGCAACTGCTCTTCCAGCGCGCGCAGCAGCTGGAGCGAGACAGAGGCCGCCGAGCGCACGTGCCCGGTGCCGCCGCAGTGCGGGCACACCTCGATGGAGCTTTCCAGCACGCCGGTCCGGATGCGCTGGCGCGACATCTCCAGAAGGCCGAAGTGCGAGATGCGGCCGATCTGGATGCGGGCGCGGTCGTTCTTGAGGCAATCCTTGAGCTTGCGCTCCACCGACCGGTTGTTGCGCTTCTCCTCCATGTCGATGAAATCGATCACGATGAGGCCGGCAAGGTCGCGCAGGCGCAGCTGGCGGGCGATTTCCTCGGAAGCTTCGAGGTTCGTCTTGAGGGCGGTGTCCTCGATATGGTGCTCGCGGGTCGCCCGGCCCGAGTTCACGTCGATGGAGACGAGCGCCTCGGTGGGATTGATGACGATGTAGCCGCCGCTCTTGAGCTGCACCACAGGGGAGAACATGGCATCGAGCTGCTGCTCCACGCCGTAACGGGCGAAGATGGGCTGCGGCTCGCGATAGGGCATCACCGACTTCGCATGGCTCGGCATGAGCATGCGCATGAAGTCGCGCGCCTCGCGGAAACCCTCCTCGCCGGCGACGTGGATGTCGTCGATGTCCTTGTTGTAGAGGTCGCGGATAGCGCGCTTGATGAGCGAGCCTTCCTCGTAGACGAGGCTCGGCGCAGTGGAGGAGAGGGTCATCTCCCGCACCGTCTCCCACAGCCGCAGGAGATATTCGAAGTCGCGCTTGATCTCGGTCTTGGTGCGGTTGGCGCCTGCGGTGCGCAGGATGATGCCCATCCCTTCCGGCACCTCCAGGTCCTGCACCACTTCCTTCAGACGCTTCCGATCCACGGCGTTGGTGATCTTGCGGGAGATGCCGCCGCCACGGGCGGTGTTCGGCATCAGCACGGAATAGCGGCCGGCGAGGGAGAGGTAGGTGGTGAGGGCCGCGCCCTTGTTGCCGCGCTCTTCCTTGACCACCTGCACCAGCATCACCTGACGGCGACGGATGACTTCCTGAATCTTGTAGCTGCGGGCGCGGCGCTGCGGCGCGCGCTCCGGCACCTCCTCGAGGGCGTCCTCGTCGGCGCCGAGGTGCTCGATTTCCTCTTCCTCGTCGATCTGGTCGACATCGCTGTCGTCCTCGTCTTCGTCCTCGTCCTTGTCGCGCTTGCGATCATGCCGGCGGCCGCGATGACGGCGGGAGCGGGGCTGCTCCTCGTCGTCGGAGCGCTCCTCGCGAGCGGACTCCTCAGGGGCCTTCTCTTCTGGAGCCTCGTCGGAGTCCTCTTCGTCTTCCTCGTCCTCGTCCTCTTCGGCGTCGTCGTCCTCGTCGGTCTCCGACTCGGGCGCCTCGTCCTCGCCGGACGCGGAGGTAACGGTCACTTCCTCGCGGATCACCGCTTCGCCTTCGAGAATCGGCGCGGGATCGCTCTCGCCCTCGGCGGCCTCGCGGCGGCGCAGGGCCTCCTCGTCATCCGCCGCCTGCTCCTGCGGGGCGGGGAGGGGGGTGCCCAGGGGAGCATCGATGGCGGCCTCGACCACGGCGGCAGCGGCTTCCGCGGCCTCAGCGGGGGCCACCAGCGCGCTCATTGGCTCGGCGTGATGCGCGGAAGACACCTCCGGGGCCTCGAAGGGGGCCTCGGTGACGGCATCCTGTGCGGGCGCGGCGCCTTCGGCAGCTTCAAACTCTTCGGCAGCAGGTGTCTCGCCGGCTTCGGGGGCCGGATGCTCCACCGGCTCGGCGGCGGTGCTGATGCTCTGGTCCGGCTGGGAGCGCTTGGCGCGGCTGCGCTCGCGGCGGCGATCCTTGAGGTCGGCCTCGTCCTCGGCAAGGCGCGCGGCGCGCTCCTCCTCCTCGATCAAAGCGAGGCGGTCGGCGACCGGGATCTGGTAATAGTCGGGATGGATCTCGCTGAAGGCGAGGAAGCCGTGGCGGTTGCCGCCGTACTCGATGAAGGCCGCCTGAAGCGACGGCTCCACGCGCGTCACCTTGGCGAGATAGATGTTGCCCCGCAGCTGCTTGCGGGATGCGGACTCATAGTCGAATTCTTCGACCCGGTTCCCGCGCACGACCACGACCCGGGTCTCCTCCGGGTGGGTCGCATCGATGAGCATCTTGTTGGCCATGGAAATCTCTCTTCACGGCGCCGGGAGCAATGCTCCGCGACGGCCGCGGCTCGACCCCTGCGGGCGCTGCCGCGACACCGTTCTGGCGCCGGATGTGATGACGTGAGGAAGAAGGGGAGGCACAGGTACGCCCAAGCGCGTCGCTCGCACGCTCGGGGGCGGGGCACACGGAAGCGCGCTCAGCGCGCATGTCGTGCGGAAAAAATTCCATGCCCTCGGCTACCCGCTCCTCGATGAAGGGTTCAGGCCGGGGCGGAGGCGGGCGCCTCGTTCCGGCCACGGTACACACTCGCCCGATTCCCCAGATCGTCCCCTCGCGGACCATCGGCGAAGCTGGCTTCGAGGCATGCCGCCCGCGCCGGTTCGGCGCTTGCCTAAAGGGTCCTCGGTGACGGGGGATCGTCCCTGAGGTGCCGCCGTCGGCAATTGGGGCTGCCTTGATTCCGGGCTATCGCATGCGCAGCGACCCGCCCGGATTCTCGACACGCCCTGCGGCAGCCGCGGCAACCGGGGCCGAAGAGCCTGTTCCGGAACGCGAACTGTGTACGGTTCCCTTCTTACCCGCCCGACTTCCCGCTTGGCAAGGATCATGCGTCCTGAACCTCGCACCGGACGGCTATAACGCTCCGTCAACGGGCCGTTTACACCCCCGCCTTAAGCCTGCCCCTCTCTTGTGGCCCGCTTCTGACCGCTGCCGACGGGCGGCCTGCACGAGGGTGAGATTGCGATGATGCGACGCCGCCCCGGCCCCGCCGCCTTGTCTGTTCTCCCCAGGTGGGGGCTGCGCGGCGCTGCTGCTTTCTTGATCCTGTTCACTTTTGTGGCAGGGGTCGCCTGCCCCGCTTGGGCGCAGGGGGAGGGGGGCGCACCGGCACTGGCGCGGGAGGCGCGGCTCGCCGGCGACGCCAAGCGCACGCGGCTGATCGTCGACCTCGATCGTGCCCCCGCTTTCCGGGCCTTCACCCTCGCCAACCCGCCACGGGTGATTCTCGACCTCTCCGACGTCACCTTCGCCCTAAAGCCCGATGCCGGTCAGCTCCGACGCGGACTGGTGACGGCGTACCGATTCGGTGTCTTTGCGCCGGGCAAGGCGCGCATGGTGCTGGAAGTGTCCGGCCCGGTCGCCATCGACAAGGCGTTCGTGCTGGACGCGGTGGACGACCAGCCGGCCCGTCTGGTGGTGGACCTCGTCAAGGCCGATGCGGACGCCTTCGCCCGCTCCATCGCCACCGAGGCCGAACAGCGCACCGCGCTACCGGCTGCGGCTGTCGCCGCGCCGCCGGCCGGCGGCACGCGCCCGGTCATCGTCATCGATCCGGGGCATGGCGGCATCGATTCCGGCACGTCCGGCTATTCGGCCTTCGTCGAGAAGACCATCGTGCTGGAAACCGCCCTCGCCCTGCGCGACCGGCTGGAGAAGGCCGGCGGGTATCGCGTGGTGCTGACCCGCACCACCGACACCTTCATCCCGCTCGCCGACCGGGTGCGCATCGCCCGCACGAACCGGGCCGACCTGTTCATCTCCATCCATGCCGATGCGCTCGCCCGCGGCGATGGCAGGGCACGCGGCGCCAGCGTCTACACCCTGTCGGAGACCGCCAGCGACACGGAATCCGCCCATCTGGCGGACAAGGAAAACAAGGCCGACCTCATCGCCGGCGTCGATCTCTCCGACGAGACCGACGAGGTGGCGGGCATCCTCGTGGATCTCGCCCAGCGGGAGACACGCAATTTCTCCGCGCTCTTCGCCCGCACGCTGGTCGGCAGCATGAAGGCGGCGACGCGGATGCACGGCACGCCGCTGAAATCTGCCGGCTTCCGCGTGCTGCGCGCCCACGACGTGCCGTCCGTGCTGGTGGAGCTCGGCTATATGTCGAGTCCCGACGACCTCAAGCAGCTCACCTCCGAAGCCGGTCGGGACCGCATGGCCGACGCCATCGCGGCCGGCGTCACGCAGTTTTTCGCCCACAAGGGGGCGGCGGGACATCAGGCGGTGGAAGACGGCGATTCCGGTCCTGGCCGGTAGAGCGTGATCCGATCGGGTGGTCGCGCAATCGCTCGATGGAAGGTTCGAAGGGGCCAGCCATGGCCGATGGCCAAGCCGGTGCGGCGAGTTCGATACTTCCAAATGTGACGTTTCGCGGCTGCGATTAACCTTGGGCGGGGTCTCTCCTAGTCACAGTGTTGAGCGTGAGCTAGACCATTTCCCCAATATCAAATCATAGAACGGCGCGCTCGCTTGAGCGGACAACCGATCGTGAAACTGGGTGTGTGATCCACACTCTACTTGGGGGGCGAAGTTGGCTGACAATCAGAATACGGCACCTGGACCGTTGCTTTCTGGCGTGACCGTGATCGATCTTTCGCGAGTGCTCGCGGGGCCGTTCTGCACAATGAACCTCGCCCATCTCGGCGCGCGTGTCATCAAGGTGGAAATTCCCGGAACTGGCGACGATTCGCGCGCGTTCGGCCCGTTCGCCAACGGGAAGTCCATGTATTTCTCAGCCATCAACTGCAGCAAGGAGAGCATCGCGCTCAATCTCAAGCAGGCCGACGATCGCGCCATCTTCGAGAAGCTGCTCGAAAAGGCCGATGTGCTCGTCGAGAACTATCGGCCTGGCACCATGGAGAAGCTCGGCTACGGCTGGGATACGCTCCACGCCCGCTATCCCCACCTTATCTACGGCGCCGCCTCCGGCTTCGGCGATAACGGCCCTTATTCCCGCCGTGCCGCCTATGACATGGTGGTGCAGGGCATGGGCGGTATCATCAGCCTTACCGGCTATCCCGGCGGGCGGCCGGTGCGGGTCGGCATCTCCATCGGCGACATCGCGGCGGGGCTCTATCTGACCATGGGGCTCAATGCGGCCCTGTTTAAGCGCGCCCAGACCGGCGTCGGCTGCAAGGTCGACATCGCCATGCTGGATTGCCAGGTGGCGATAATGGAAGACGCCATTACCGCGTATGACAAGACCGGCGAGGTGCCGGGTCCGCATGGCACGCGCCACCCCTCCATCGCTCCGTTCCAGGCCTACAAGGCCTCCGATTCCTACGTCATCATCGCCGCCGGCAACGACCACCTGTTCAAGTTGACTGCGGAGGCTCTGCAGGAGCCGGCCCTGCTCACCGACCCGCGCTTCGCCACCAACGAGCTGCGCCACGAGAATGTGGATGCCCTGCAGGACGAGATGGAGAAGGTGCTCGCCAAGCAGCCGGTCGCCCACTGGCTCGATGCGCTCAACGGCAAGGGCGTGCCGTGCGGCCCCATCAACGACATCCCGCACATGATGCAGGACCCGCAGGTGGCGGCCCGCAACATGGTGGTTTCGGTGAATGATCCCGTCGCCGGGACCATCAAGGTGGCCGGCAATCCCATCAAGGTAATCGGCCAGCCCGAGCCGGCCACCTTCGCGCCGCCGCCGGAGCTTGACGCCAACCGCGCCCAGATCCTCGCCGAGTTCGTCGGCGCCGGTGCAGGAGCCAAGGCATGAGCGCCCCCGCATCGCCGACGCCGGCCCCGGCGCCCATGGTTATCGCCTCGGTGACCAACGGGGTGGGCACCATCTCCCTCAACAACGTCGCTCGTCGCAACGCCCTGAGCGCCGCTCTGCTGGACGCCTTCATCGACGCTCTTGCGGACTTCAAGGCCAAGTCGGTGCGGGCGGTGATCCTGCGCGCCGCGCCGGGCCTCAAGGTCTGGTCCGCCGGGCACGACATCAAGGAGCTGCCGCGGGGGCACGAAGACCCGCTCGGCTACGGCGATCCCCTGGAGCGGGCGCTGCGGGCCATCCGCAGCTATCCCGGGCCAGTGATCGCCATGATCCAGGGCTCCGTCTGGGGTGGCGCGTTCGATCTGGTTCTTTCCTGCGACATCATCATTGGCGACGAGACCAGTGAATTTGCCATCACGCCGGCGAACCTCGGTCTGCCCTACAACACGACCGGCCTTCTCCATTGCCTCAACCGCCTGCCGCTGAATCTCATCAAGGAGATGTTCTTCACCGCGACCCCGGTGAAGGCGGACGATGCGGCGCGCTGGGGCATCCTCAACCATCTGGTGCCTTCGGCTCAGATCGAGGCCTACACTCAGTCCCTCGGCGAGCACATCACCACCAAGGCGCCGCTGGCAATTGCGGTGGTGAAGGAGCAGCTTCGGGTGCTCTCGGACCTGCAGCCGGTGGCGGCACAGGTCTTCGAACATATCGAGGACATGCGTCGGCAGGTCTACGAGAGCGCGGACTACGAGGAGGGGATCAACGCCTTCTTCGAGAAGCGTAAACCGCAGTTCAAGGGGGTCTGATCCGGCCGGCGAGCGGCGCGGTGCGACCCGCTGTGCCGGGGCGGTGGCCCCGCCTTAAATGCGGCCCTGCCGCCCGTTGCAGTTCCGCGCCCGCTCGTCACCAGGCCGTGTTGGCCGGGGCATGAGCCCCGGCCGTTCCGCCCGGATGCTCGGGCGGCGCCACGTTGCTCATGTGTGACTCTTGTCGACATGAGCCTTGCCCTGCGCCAGCGACCGAGTACCATGGCCCGGGCCGGGTCTCCCGCTGGGATTTGAAACGATTGAAATTCCCGCCGGAAGCCAAGCTGCATCGAGCACAAAAGCGGACAAAGACGCCGCATTCCGTGTGGGAGGAAATTGATGATCGACCGTCGCCGTGGCCTTGCGGCCGCGTTCGCCCTTGCGGCTGCCTTCACGCTCGGCGGGCCGGCCAGCGCCCAGACCAAGCTCAAGTGGGCGCATGTCTACGAGCCGTCCGAACCCTTCCACACCGCCTCCGTCTGGGCTGCGGGCGAGATCGCCAAGCGCACCAACGGGCGCTACCAGATCGATGTCTATCCCTCCTCGCAGCTCGGCAAGGAGAGCGACATCAACCAGGGCCTGACGCTCGGCACCGTGGATATGATCATCTCCGGCTCGAGCTTTGCCGGAAAGGCCTATCCGCCCATTGGCGTCACCTATTACCCCTACACCTTCCGCGATGCCGGCCACCTGCTGGCCTACGCCAAGAGCGACGTGTTCAAGGATCTCGCCAAGGGCTACGAGGACAAGACCGGCAACCATATCGTCGCCGTCACCTATTACGGCGTGCGCCAGTCCACCTCGAACAAGCCGTTCAAGACCTGCGCCGAGATGAAGGGCCTCAAGATCCGCGTGCCGGACGCCCCGGCCTATCTCGCTATGCCCAAGGCCTGCGGCGCCAACATCACCCCCATCGCCTTCGCCGAGGTCTATCTCGCCCTCCAGAACGGCACGGTGGATGCGCAGGAAAATCCGCTCACCACCATCGAGGCGAAGAAGTTCTACGAGGTGCAGAAGAACATCGTGCTGACGGGCCACATCGTGGACCACCTCAACACGATCATCTCCAGCAGCCTGTGGAAGAAGCTCTCGCCCGAGGACCAGAAGATCTTCACCGAGGTCACCCAGGAAGCGGCCGCCAAGGCCACGGCCGAGGTGGCGCAGCGGGAGAAGGAACTGCTCGACATCTTCAAGCAGAAGGGCCTCACCGTGGTGGAGGTGGACACGGACGACTTCCGCAACACCGTGATGAAGAACATCACCTTCGAGAGCTTCGGCTATCGCAAGGCCGACTGGGACCGCATCCAGGCCATCAAGAGCAACATGTGAGGCTGGGCGGTCTCCGGCTGCTCATATCGCCTCACAGGTCTCAACAACCGTCATGCCCCGGCTTGTCCGGGGCATCCGCGGTGCCGCCGATGCGGTGCCCGTGATGCTCTCGCCGTTCTCGCCGATACGTGGATCCCCCTGACAAGCCGGGGGATGACGGCGGCGGGCAGGGCTCCGCTTTCTTGATTTCCGCGCGCACCTTTCCCTCAGCCCGGACCCCTTCATGGCCCAAGAAGTCCACACCCGCGTCACCGGCGAGGAACTCGCCCATACGTTCGAGCAGCAGGAGGAGGTGGACCTCTCCGGCTACGCCTTCGAGGACTGGATCACCCTCGCCATCTTCTGGATCATGGCGGGGCTGGTCTTCACCCAGTTCTTCACCCGCTACGTGCTGAACGACAGTTTCTCGTGGACCGAGGAGCTTGCCACCTATTGCCTCGTGGCGGTGGTGTTCATCGGTGCGGCCATGTGCGTGCGGCTCTCCCGGCACATCCAGGTGGACCTCATCTACCGCTTCCTGCCGGAGCGGGCCGGGCACGTGCTCTCGCTGTTCGTGGACCTCGTGCGCACCAGCTTCATCGCCTACGGCGTGTGGCTGATGGTGCGCTACATCGCCCTCGTCGGCGACGAGCCCATGGTGATGGTCGATGCGCCGAAGAGCGTCGTCTACTACGCGGTCCTGTTCGGCTTCGTGATGATGCTGATCCGCTCGGTCCAGGTCGCCATCGGCAACATCCGCCGCGGCTACAGCGTGCTCGAACGCCCCGAGGCGTTCGAAGGCACCTACGATCACAAGGGGGACTGAGCCATGTGGCTGCTCATCGGCGGGTTCCTCTTCCTGATGCTCTGCGGTGTGCCGGTGGCCATCGCCATGGCCGGGGCGTCGCTCGTCTACATCCTCGTCAGCGGCACCGTGCCGGACGTGGTCATCGCCCAGCGCATGATCGCCGGCGTGGAGAGCTTTCCGCTTCTGGCGGTGCCGTTCTTCATCCTTGCCGGCAACCTCATGAACATCGCCGGCGTCACCGGGCGCATCTATGCCTTCGCGGTGGCGCTGGTCGGCTGGATGCGCGGCGGCTTGGGCCAGGTGAACATCATCGGCTCGGTGATCTTCTCCGGCATGTCCGGCACCGCCATTGCCGATGCGGCCGGGCTCGGCACCATCGAGATCAAGGCCATGAAGGACCATGGCTATTCCACGGAGTTCGCGGTCGGTGTCACCGCCGCCTCTGCGACGCTGGGGCCGATCATTCCGCCCAGCCTGCCGTTCGTGATCTACGGGATGCTGGCCAACGTCTCCATCGGCGCGCTCTTCCTCGGTGGCGTGGTGCCCGGCGTGGTGATGACGCTGCTGATGATGGCGACGGTCGCCTATTTCGCCCGCCGCAACGGCTGGGGCTCCGATGCCGCCTTCAACTGGCGGCAACTGCTCTCGGCCAGCATCGAGGTCGTGATCGTGCTGGCCTTCCCGGCGGCGGTCTATGTGATGATCGAGGTCGGGCTCTCGACCAACCAGGCCGTCCTCATCGCCCTCGCGGTGCTGATCGCCCTCGACTGGTACTTCGACTTCTCCGCCGTCATGGCGCTGATGACGCCGGTCATCCTCATCGGCGGCATGACGCTCGGCTGGTTCACGCCCACTGAGGCGGCGGTGGCGGCGGTGATCTGGTCGCTGTTCCTGGGGCTGGTGCGCTACCGCTCCATGACATTGAAGACGCTGGCGAAAGCGACCTTCGATACCATCGAGACGACGGCATCGGTGCTGTTCATCGTCACCGCGGCGTCCATCTTCGCGTGGCTGCTGACGGCGAGCCAGGCGGCGCAGATGCTGTCGGACGCCATCCTTGGCTTCACCCAGAACAAGTGGGTGTTCCTGGCGCTGGCCAACCTGCTCATCCTGTTCGTGGGCTGCTTCATCGACACCATCGCGGCCATCACGATCCTGGTGCCGATCCTGCTGCCCATCGTGCTCAAGCTCGGCATCGACCCGATCCATTTCGGGCTCATCATGACGCTGAACCTGATGATCGGGCTGCTGCACCCGCCGCTGGGCATGGTGCTGTTCGTGCTGGCGCGGGTGGCGCGGCTCTCGGTGGAACGCACCACCATGGCCATCCTGCCCTGGCTGGTGCCGTTGATGATCGCGCTGCTCGCGATCACCTACATTCCCGGCCTCACCCTCTGGCTGCCCCATGCCATGGGGCTTGGACGCTGAGGGCGATCAGGCGCCCGTCCGTCCCTCGGGGGCGGACGGGGCGATGACGCGGCGGCCTTCCTCGGCCTTGTAGTAATACTGGCTCGCCACCAGCCAGCCCTTCAACGGCCGCAGGGGCGGGATGCAGGTGAGCAGCAAAAGGGGCAGCGTGGTCACGAGGTGGACCCAGTAGGGCGCCTGGAAGGCCACCTCCAGCCAGATGGCGAAGAGAACCGCCGGCACGCAGGCGAAGCACATGACGAAGAAGGCCGGCCCATCCGCCGGATCGGCGAAGGAATAATCGAGCCCGCAGACCTCGCAGGCCGGGGCAATCGTCAGGAAGCCATTGAAAAGGTGGCCCTCGCCGCAGCGGGGGCAACGGCCTCTCACGCCCGTCGAAAGGGGCGAGAGCCTCGGCCAATGTTGTTCGTTCATGTCTTCTCCCGGGCCGGTGCGGGCGTCTGCCCATCCGGCGTCACGCGGGTCTGGCGATTGTTCGCCGGCGCAGTGTGCTCCCGTCAGGTAAGTGTCGACCGAGCCACCCGCAAGTGAGACCGAGTCGCAGCGGCACCAGGCCGCATCCATCCTGACGCAGGGGGTGACACGCGGCCGGACGCCCTTTATTCGGCTTTCAGGAGGCGCAACCCAAGGGAACGGGGCGGGCATGGATATCGTTTTCGTCGGTGCCGGGCTCGCCAATTGCCTGATCGCCGCCCGCATCGCCGAACGGCGCAGCCGCGTGCGGGTGCTGTTGCTGGAGGCCGGCGAAAGCGTCGGCGGCAACCACAGCTGGTCCTATCATTCCAGCGATTTCGGCCGCATGCAGCACGCCTTCCTCAGCCCGTTCCGCGCCCATGTGTGGATGGGGCACGACGTGCACTTCCCGGCCTACTCGCGCATCCTCAAGGGCCATTACGGCACCATCACCTCCGAGCGCATGTCGCAGGTGATGCACGAGCGCCTCCATCCATCCATCCGGCTCAACGCCAAGGTGGCCCATGTGGCGGCCGATCATGTCGTCCTCGCCGGCGGCGAGCGCATCGATGCTGGGGCGGTGATCGACGGACGCGGGCCGGTCTCGTCGCGCCACCTTGACCTCGGCTTTCAGAAGTTCCTCGGCCAGGAGGTGCAGCTCACCCGTCCGCACGGCCTGCACCGGCCTTTCATCATGGATGCGCGGGTGGAGCAGATCGACGGCTATCGCTTTGTCTATGTGCTGCCGCTGGACCCGCAGACGCTGCTGATCGAGGACACCTATTATTCCAGCGGCGCCGAACTCCCCATCGAGACACTGCGCGGCCGCATCGCCGCCTATGCCGCCACGCAGGGCTGGGAGATCGACCACGTGGTGCGCGAAGAGGAAGGCGTCCTGCCCATCGCCCTTGGCGGCGATATCGGCGCCTTCCTGGCCGAGGCGCCCCAGGGGGTCGCGCGGGTCGGGCTGCGAGCGGCACTGTTCCACCCCACCACCGGCTATTCCCTGCCGGATGCACTGGAACTCGCGGACCTCGTGAGCGAGCTGCCGGATATGTCGGGCCCGGCGATCGCCGCCTTCGTGCGTCAGCACGCGGCCCGACGCTGGGAGAGCCGCGGGTTCTTCCGGCTGCTCAACCGGATGCTGTTCCGCGCGGCCGCGCCGGATCGCCGCTATGCCATCCTCGAGCGCTTTTACCGCTTGCCCGAGGACCTGATCCAACGCTTCTACGGGGATCGCCTCACGTTCAAGGACAAGGCACGCATCCTTACGGGCCGTCCGCCCGTATCGGTGCTGAAGGCCCTTTCCTGCCTCCCCGAGACGAAATCCGCTATCGGTCCCAGATAATGCTCGACGTCACCAAGTCTCCCCGCCGCGCCGCCGTCATCGGGTCCGGATTCGGCGGGCTCTCCCTCGCCATCCGCCTGCAGGCAGCCGGCATCGCTACCACCATCTTCGAGCAGCGGGACAAGCCCGGCGGCCGGGCCTATGTCTACGAGGACAAAGGCTTCACCTTCGATGGCGGGCCGACCGTCATCACCGACCCCTCCTGCCTCGAAGAGGTCTATGAGGCGGCCGGACGGCGGCTCAGCGACTATGTGGACCTGATCTCGGTCTCGCCCTTCTACCGGCTGCTGTGGTCGGACGGCCGGCAGTTCGACTATGTGAACGAGCAGACCGCCCTCGACGCCCAGATCGCCGCCTTCAACCCGGCGGATGTGGAAGGCTACCGGCGCTTCTTCGCCTATTCCAAGGCGGTGTTCGAGGAGGGCTATCTCAAGCTCGGCGCCGTGCCGTTCCTGAATTTCTCCGACATGATGAAGGCCGGCCCGCAGCTGGCGAAGCTCCAGGCGTGGCGCTCGGTCTATTCCATGGTGTCGAGCTTCATCAAGGACGAGCACCTGCGGGAAGCCTTCTCCTTCCACTCGCTGCTGGTGGGCGGAAACCCCTTCTCCACCTCGTCCATCTACGCCCTCATCCATGCGCTGGAGCGCAAATGGGGCGTGTTCTTCCCCCGCGGCGGCACCGGCGCGCTGGTGCGCGGCATGGTGAAGCTGTTCACCGACCTCGGCGGTACCATCCACCTTTCCGCCAAGGTCGATGAGATCGTCGTTGAGGGCGACCGCGCCACCGGCGTGCGCGTCGGAGGGGAGATGCGACCGTTCGACCTCGTCGCCTCCAACGCGGACGTGGTGCACACCTATGCCCACCTCATGCGCAACAGCGCGCGCGGGAAGGCGGAGGGCGCCAAGCTGGCGCGCAAGCGGCATTCCATGTCGCTGTTCGTCATCTATTTCGGCGCCAACCGCACCTGGGACCATCTCCAGCACCACACGGTGCTGTTTGGCCCGCGCTATCGCGGCCTTGTGGACGAGATCTTCAAGGGCCCGCGCCTGCCGGACGATTTCTCGCTCTATCTCCACGCACCGACCGTGACCGACAAGTCGCTGGCGCCGGAGGGCTCCACCGCCTTCTACGTGCTCTCCCCCGTGCCGCATCTCGGCATGGCGGAGATCGACTGGGAGGTGGAGGGCCCGAAGTATCGCGACCGCATCCTCGGGCATCTGGAGCAGCGTCTGCTGCCGGGGCTCAAGGAAAGCCTCGTTACGACGCGCATCCTGACGCCCTTCGGCTTCCGGGACGAACTCTCCGCTCATCTCGGTTCGGCCTTCTCGGTGGAGCCGATCCTCACGCAGTCGGCCTGGTTCCGCCCGCACAACCGCGACGACAAGATCGCCAACCTCTATTTCGCCGGCGCCGGCACCCATCCGGGCGCGGGTGTGCCCGGCGTGGTGGGCTCGGCCAAGGCGACGGCCGGCCTTATCCTCGAAGATCTCGGCATCGCCGCCCGGTCGCCGGCATGAGTGGGGCAGACGCTGCTCCGGACGTGGTGGGTGCGAGCGAGGAGGCCATCGCCAAGGGCTCCAAGAGCTTCGCCGCCGCCGCCCGGCTGTTCGCGCCGCGCATGCGCGAAGACGCGGTGATGCTCTATGCGTGGTGCCGCCACTGCGACGACGTGGTGGACGGGCAGGAGCTGGGCCACGGCCGCATCGCGAGCGCGCAGACGCCGGCCGAGCGGCTGGATGCCCTGTTCGAGGAGACACGCCGGGCCTATCGCGGCGTCCCGTCCTCCCATCCCGCCTTCGCCGCCTTCGCCGAGGTGGTCCGCCGCAACGACATTCCCGAGCGCCATCCCCTCGACCTGCTCGAGGGCTTCCGCATGGATGTGGAAGACCGCCGCTACGAGACCCTCGATGACACGCTCACCTACTGCTACCACGTGGCCGGCGTGGTGGGGGTGATGATGGCGCTGATCATGGGGGCGCGGGACGAGGTGGTGCTGGACCGGGCGAGCGATCTCGGCCTCGGCTTCCAGCTCACCAACATCTCCCGCGACGTGATCGAGGATGCCGGCATCGGCCGCGTCTATGTGCCGGAGACCTTTCTTCTCATGGAGGGCGTGCCGGACGGCGGGATCGCCGCACCCGAACATCGTCCGCAGGTCGCCGCCGCCGTCGCGCGGCTGCTGGACGTGGCCGAGCCCTATTACGAGCAGGCGGTGATCGGCATGGGCGCCCTGCCGTTCCGCGCCGCCGCCGCCGTGGGCGCCGCGCGCTGCGTCTATCGCGCCATCGGCACCGAAGTGCGCCGGCGCGGGCCGAAGGCGTGGGATGCGCGCGTCTCCACCACCAAGGCGCAGAAGATCGGCTATCTCATGCAGGGCATCGGCCTCGCCCTCGCCACCCGGCGCAGCGGCCCGCAGCCGCCGCGCCCGACGCATTTGTGGACACGGCCGCGATGACCCATTTCGCCGTCGTCGCCCCGCCGCTGCCGGGGCACTACAACCCCTTGCTGGTGCTCGCCCGCGAGCTCGGCGCGCGTGGCCATCGCGTCACCTTCGTCCATATGGCGGATGCGGCGCGGCTGGTGGAAGGCAGGGGCGCGGGCTTCGCGGCGGTGGGCGCGCGCGATTATCCCGCTGGCGCCCTCGACGCCTATGTGAACCGCCTCGCCAAGCCCACAGGCCTGTTCGGCCTTCTGGGTACCCTGCGCGCGACCGCCGCGCAGACGGACATGCTGTGCCGCGATCTGCCCGGCGTGCTTCGCGACGTCGGGGCGGACGCGGTGATTGCGGACCAGACGGAGGCCGCCGGCACGCTGGTGGCGCGTCATCTCGGCCTGCCGGTCATCTCAACCGCGACGGCGCTCTTGCTCAACCGCGAGGTGGGCGTGCCCCCGCCCTTCGTGCCCTGGCCCTATGAGGCGGGGGAGAAGGCGCTCGTTCGCAACAAGGGCGGCTATCGCGTCACCGATTTCCTCATGTCCTCCATGCGCAAGGTTCTGGCGCGCCATGGCGCGGCGTTCGGGCTCGACCCGTTCGCCGATGGCGGCTTCTCGCCACTGCTCACCGTGGCGCAGATGCCCGAGGGGCTGGATTTTCCCCGCACCGAGCTGCCCGCCACCGTCCATTACGGCTCGCCATGGCGCGATGCCGCCGCCATCCCGGCCGCGACCGCGCCGTTGCCGAATGCTGAGGGCAAGCCCCTCGTCTTCTGCTCGCTGGGCACGCTGCAAGGGGCGCGCGCCGATCTTTTCCGCAAGGTGGCGCTGGCGGTGCGGGAGGTGGGCGTGCGCCTGCTCATCGCCCATGGCGGTCTTCTCTCGCAGGCTGAGGTCGCCCGGCTGAGCGATCTCGCCGAGGTGCGCGCCTTCGTGCCCCAGCAGGAGGTTCTGAAGCGCTGCGCGGCGGCTGTGCTCCATTGCGGGATGAACACGGTGCTCGATGCCATGGCCGAGGGCGTGCCGCTCGTCGCCATGCCTATCGCCTTCGAGCAGCCGGCCACGGCCGCGCGCCTCGCCTATGCGGGCGTGGCCGAGGTCGTGCCCGCCGGCCGCGCCAGCCAGAAGCGGCTCACAGCAGCGCTGCGCGCGGTGCTGGAACAGCCGAGCTATCGCGAGAATGCGCGGCGTATCGCGGCCGAAATGGCGCAGGGGCGCGGCGTGAAGGATGCCGCCGATCTCATCGAGGCGGCGGTGGTCAGCCCCGCGCTTGTGACCGTCTGAGGCGATAGAGCACCTGCCGCCGCAACGGGTGTCCCGGCGGCGTCGACGGCAGGTCGAAATCCCCGTTTTCGTCCCGCACCATGCCGAGCCGTTCCATCACCGCCCGCGAGCGAAGGTTCGCCGGCACGGTGATGGCGACGATCTCCTCCAGTCCCAGCGTCTCGAAGCCGAAATCCAGCGCCGCCCGCGCCGCCTCGGTGGCGTAGCCGTGGCCCCAGAAGGCGGGATCGAACCGCCAGCCGATCTCCACGGCCGGGGTGAAGTGCTCCGCGTAGGGCACGTGGACCAGCCCGCAATAGCCGGCGAAGTCGGTGACGCCGGGCGCCTCCACCACCCACAGGCCGAAGCCGTGGCGGGCGAAATGCGCCTCGGCACGATCCGCAACCGCATCGCTCGCGGGGCGATCGGGCACCGGCATGAGAAATTCCATGGTGCGTGGGTTGGACTGCATCCGCCACAGACCATCGCGATCCGATGGGCGCCAGGGGCGCAGCGTGAGGCGCGCGGTAGCCAGCGTCGGCGCGGTCATGGCCGGCGTCTCATGCGCCCTCGATCAGGCTGCGCAGGCGTTCGGCGGCCACGGTGGAGGGGAGAGGGCGTCCCTCCAAGGTCGCGACGGAGCGGATGCCGAGTGCCGAGGTAAGCAGGATTTCCTCGGCCGAGGCGAGGTCATCCACCGTCAGCGGCCGTTCCTGCGCACCGGCGGCGACCACCTCAGCCCGCATCACGCCGGGCAGGACGCCCTCGGACAAAGGCGGCGTGATGAGTACCCCGTCTATGACTGCGAACAGGTTGGCGATGGAGGTTTCCGCTACGCCGTCGCGCGTGTTGAGCAGGATGGCGTCATCCGCGCCCCGTCGCGCCGCTTCCTGCCGCGCGAGGATGCCGTCGAGATAGTTCAGCGACTTCACCTGCGCGAGCGGCGAGCGGTCGTTGCGGCGGGTGCCCTGCGCGATCACGAGGCGCGCGGCCGGCAAGGGCGGGGAGAGCGGCGCGGCGGTGATGACCAAAGTGGGCTTCGGCTCGGCCGGCGGCAGCACGCCGCGTGGGCCGGTGCCACGGGTGAGGGTGAGGCGCAGCACGCCCTCGCTCAGGCCGTTCGCCGCCGCGGTTTGCGCCAGCGCCGCTGTGAGATCGATGGCCGGCAGGGGCATGCCCAGCACGTCGGCCCCGGCGGCGAGGCGGGCGAGGTGCGCGTCCACGCGCAACACCTTGCCGCCCTTGATCCGCAGCGTCTCGAACAGGCCATCTCCAAGCGTGAAGCCGCGATCGAAGGGCGAGACGGTCGCGTCCGCCTCCTCCACAAGCGCGGAGCCGAGGAACAGCTTCATGCGCCCTCTCCCGAAAGCGCGCGCAGCATGGGCGAGAGCTTGATGAGGCTCTCCTCATATTCGTCCGCCGGATCGGAATCCGCGACGATGCCGCCGCCCGCCTGGGTGAGCAGCGTGTCGCCGGAGCGGGTGATGGTGCGGATGACAATGGAGGAATCCATCGCCCCGTCAAAGCCGATCCACGCAACCGAGCCGCAATAGACGCCGCGCGGGGTGGGCTCCAGCTCGTGGATGATCTCCATGGCGCGGATCTTCGGCGCGCCGGTGATGGAGCCGCCGGGGAAGCAGGCCTTCAGGAGGTCCACCGGGCCGAGGCCGGGCCTCAACCGGCTGTCGATGACCGAGACGAGGTGATGGACGCTGGCGAAGGTTTCCAGCCCACACAGCACCGGCACTTTCACGCTGCCCACCTCGGAGACGCGCGAGAGATCGTTGCGCATCAGGTCCACGATCATCAGGTTTTCCGCCCGGTCCTTCACCGAGGCGAGAAGCGCGTCGGCCAGCGCCTTATCCTCTGCCGGATCGGCGCTGCGGCGGCGTGTGCCCTTGATGGGGCGCGTCTCGACCCGCCCGTCCGAGGAGAGGGAGAGGAAGCGCTCGGGGGAGGCGGAAAGCACCGCGAGCTCGTCGCCCGCACGCAGGAAGGCGGCGAAGGGGGAGGGGCTCAATGCGCGCAGGCGGGTGTAGAGGGCAAGGTCGGTGAGGCCCGCCGGCACCTTCGCCCGCATCTGGTGGGTGAGGTTGGCCTGGAAGATGTCGCCGGCGCGGATGTATTCGATCACCCGCGCGACGGCGGCCTCCACCTCCGAGCGCGGCTGGTCGGGCGCGAATGTGCCGGTGCGGCTGAAATCCGCGGCGGGCGCCGTGCCCGGCGCGGTGGCGATCCGGTCGAACAGCTCCTGTGCGCGGTGCTGGGCGCGGGCCTCGGCCGCATCTCCGGTTTCGGGCCGGCCGTTGGAGACGATGAAGGCGCGCTTCTCCAGCCCGTCGAAGGCGAGGATGGCGTCGTAGAAGCCCATGGCCATCTCAGGCACGGAGGGCGTCGCCGGCCGGGGCGGCGGCAGGCGCTCCAGATGCCGGCCCAGCTCATAGCCGAGATAGCCCATGGCGCCGCCGAGGAACGGCACGGGCGCCGAGGAGGGGCCGAGACACGGCGGCAGGTCGCCGGGATTCAGCGCACGGGCCAGCACGTCGAACGGTGTGCCGGGCACGAGATCGCCGTTCAGCCGGACGCCGTCCGCGCCGGAGGTGATGAAGGCATAGGGATCCGCGCCGATATAGGACCAGCGCGCCCGCACGTCGCTGTCCGCCGCGCTGTCGAGAAAGGCGCATTGGGGAGCGTCGGCGAAGGCCTGGAACGCGGCGAACGGGTCGCGATACGGGATTTCAACGATAAGCACAGGGGGCGACCGATTCAGAACGCTTCGGTCCCACCATGGCGCTACGGCGCCGCCGGGGCAATCCGCGCGGGCGAGACGACGCAGGCTCCGCCGCGACCGCCGGCCGCGGAGACCTCACCCCGATCCGCGACAGCAGCCCCGGATGGCGGTGTCTCAAGCGTGCGCGAACCGTCTCACGCCGCCTTGGCGAATGGCGGCTGGTCTTCCGGCTGCTCCGCCTGCGTGGCGTTCAGTAGCTTGGACTGGACAATTTCGGCAACTGCGACCAGTTCGGTGCTCCAGGCGAGCGCCGATTGCTGCAGGAACGCCGCCTCGCGGGTGACGAAGGCAGACGGGTTCTGCTCGCGCGAGAGCTGGCCGAGAAGCTCCACCTGCTCCTGCACCTGCCGGCCGACGAACTGCTGCAGGTGCGTGCTGACCGCGACCGGGCAGTCGAAGAACAGGTTCTTCCATGCGGTCACCGGCCAAGCCATGGGCGGCGTGGCGGGCGACAGCGCGCGGGCGAGACCCTGGAACATCACCGAGTCGTTCATGTCCATTTCTCCCGTCTGACGATGACCCCCGGACCTGAGCACTCCCCCAGCGCCCACTGGAATTACCGTTTCACGGATGTGAGACTTCGGCGTTGCGGAAGGTCAAATGCCTTGCGCGCCGGATCGGGGAAAATCACATTTCCACGCGTCGCCCCTCGGGCGACATCATCATCGCACTCCGCCGGCCCGCTGCCTATGGTTGCGCCGGCCCGGCGAAGGGCGAAACAGGCTTCCGTCAACGCATCGTGATGTCCGCGCTCGGGACGGAGCCACAGGCCGCAAGGTCGGGGAGAAAAAAGCATGACCCAGTTGCCGCACGGCTTCCGTCAGATCCGCATGGAGCTTGCCCGCGAGAAGGGGCATCCGGATGGCGCCCGCAATCACGGCTACAGCTTCGTGGCGCCCCTCGACAGCGCCGGCCACATCGATGCGGCGGAGTGGGCCAAGCATCGCGACAGCTGCCGGGTGGTGAAGTTCCGCCCCGATGAGGCCGACGAGGTGGGCCATCTGGTGCGCCGGCCCGGCGGCAGCTGGGCGTTCCGCTATGACATTTCCGGCACCGACGATGACGAGGCCGGCTACCGCTTCGGCGACGAGCGGTTCGAGGTGGGGGAATATGTCTCCGTCCACGAGGACGACGAAATGCACACCTTCCGTGTGGTGTCGGTGGTCTGATCCGCGAATGCGGTCCGCCCGAGGGGCGGACCGCTGCTTCGTCAGTAGCTCTTGTATTCGGCCGTGCCCTTGGACAGGGCGAATTCCTCCTCCGGCGACAGCACCAGCTTGTGCCGGCCCCAGATGCCGAAATAGGCGATGCCGGCCGCGAACCAGATGGCCACGCCGATCACGCCATTGCGGTAGATCGGGTCGGAGAGCTGGAACCAGATGGTGACGATCGCGATCACGATGGTCGCCACCGCACCGGGGATGCCGAACGGGCTCTTATAGGGCCGCTCGATGTGCGGCATGTTCTTCCGCATCAGGATGAAGGAAATCGCCTGCATCACGTAGGAGAGCATGGCGCCGAACACCGCCATGTTGAGCAGCGTGCCGCCGATGGCCGCGGCGCCCGCCTCCGCCCCCAGCGCGAACCAGATGCCGATCATGATGACGAGGCCCACCACAGCGCCGGCCACCATGGCCACATGCGGGGTCTTGCGGCCGCCATGGGTGACGGACAGGCCGCGCGGGAAGTAGCCGGCCCGCGACAGCGAATAGATCTGCCGGCCCTGGGCATAGATGATGGTGTGGAACGAGGCGATGAGCCCGATCACCGCCACCAGCGCGAGGAGCTTCGCCAGCCCGTCGCCATAGATGGCCTTGAAGCCGTCCAGCAGCGGCTCCAGCGAGGTGGAGAGGCCGAAGGAGCCGTTCGCCACCGACGAATTCAGCCAGAGGATCATGAAGGCGGAGACGATGAGCGTCGCCATGCCCAGCATGATGCCCTTGGGCATATCCGTCTTCGGGTCCACCGATTCCTCCGCCGCCAGCGGCAATTGCTCGATGGCGAGGAACAGCCAGACGGCGAAGGGCAGGGCGGCCAGCGCGCCGCCGATGCCGAAGGGCAGGAACGGCCCGCCGCCATTGGGCAGTTCCACCGCCGTGCCGTCCGGCCCGACGCCGATGTTCAGCGCCCAGCGGGAGAAGTTGGCCACCGGAATGGCGCTGACCCAGAAGGCGACGAGGCAGGCCAGCGCCGCCAGCGTCACCACCAGCGTCACGCGGAATGAGAGCTCCACGCCGGCGATGTTGAGGCCCACGAAGATGATGTAACCGAAGATCCAGTAGACCGGCTGGAACGCCGGCGGCGTGCCGAAGATGGAGCCCATGTAGGAGCCGATGAAGGACACCACCACCGCCGGGGTGATGACATATTCCACATTCTCGCACAGGCCGGTGACGAAGCCGCCCCACGGGCCCATGGTGGTGCGGGCGAAGGAATAGGCGGCGCCCGTGTGAGGCAGGGCCGGCGACATCTCGGCGATGGAGAAGGTGAGGCCCAGATACATGATGGCGATGATGACGGCGGCGATGAACATGCCGCCCCAGCCGCCCGAGGCAATGCCGAGGTTCCAGCCCGAGAAATGGCCGGAGATGACCGCCCCGACTCCCAGCGCCCAGAGCGACCAGACGCGGGCGTGCCGCTTCAGGGCGCGCTGCTCGAAATAGGAAACATCAACCGTGGTGTAGGTAACGCCGGATTTGCTGCCTTCGGCCATGCCCAGCCCTCCGATAGCACCAGAGTAAGGTCCGGCGCGCTTGCCCTACAGGCAACTTTGTTGCCATTCCCTAATGGTGAGGGCAAAAACCGTCAGCGCGCGCCGAGATGCAGCGGCGGCAGGCCGGTTTCGAGCAGGAGATCGCTCTCGTCCTTCAATTCGACGCCGGTGATCTGGCGGGCGAATGCCTCGCGAATGTGCCAGGCGAGCTTGAAGGCGGCCAGATCGTAGGCAAGACCCTCCGGACGCACGTTAGAGATGCAATTGCGCTCCGCGTCCGATCGGCCGGGCTTGGGATTGTAGGTGAGGTAGAGGCCGAGGCTGTCCGGCGAGGAGAGGCCGGGCCGCTCGCCCACCAGCAGCGCCACGGCGCGCGCCTTCAGCAGGTGCCCTACCTCGTCGCCGAGCGCCACCCTCGCCTGCGAGGCGATGACCACCGGCGCGGTGGTCCAGCCGGCGTCAGTGATCCGTGCCTTCAACGCCGCGAGGAAGGGGAGCGTGTGGGCGTGGACGGCGGCGGAGGAGAGTCCATCCGCCACCACCAGCACAAGGTCCACCGGCTCGCCCGCCGCCTGCGCGAGGCGGGTCCGGCTTTCGTCCGAGAGCCGCCGCCCGAGGTCCGGCCGGCGCAGATAGACGTCGCGCGCCTGCGCCGCGCTTTCGGCGCGCAGGGTGGAGAAGCCGAGGCCGCGCACCTCCTCTTCCACCCGCGCCGCATCGAATGGCGTATGCACGGCATCGCGCGCCTGGGCATGGGCGAGGGCGAAGCGCAGCACTTCCTCGGTGGGCAGGCTCGCACCCGTGCGGCCCAGAGCGATGCGGGCCGGGGTGTGGCGGGAGAGCTTCGACCAGGGATCGCGCGCGATCATGCGGCGCGCTCCACCACATAGCCAAGCAGGGGATGGCGGGCGTCGGCCGGCAGCAGGCGCCCGTCCGTGCCGGTGATGTCCATCTTCTCCAGCCACGCCTCGAACTCCGGCGCCCGCTTCAGCCCGAGCACCTCGCGGATATAAAGCGCATCGTGGAACGAGGTGGACTGATAGTTCAGCATCACGTCGTCGGCGCCGGGAATGCCCATGATGTAGGTGACGCCAGCCGCCCCGAGCAAGGTGAGCAGCGTGTCCATGTCGTCCTGATCGGCCTCGGCATGGTTGGTGTAGCAGACGTCAACCCCCAGCGGCACGCCGAGCAGCTTGCCGCAGAAATGATCCTCCAGCCCGGCGCGGATGATCTGCTTGCCGTCATAGAGATATTCCGGGCCGATGAAGCCCACCACCGTGTTCACCAGCAGCGGATCGAAGGCGCGGGCGACGCCGTAGGCGCGCGCTTCCAGCGTCTGCTGGTCCACCCCGTGGTGCGCGCCGGCCGAGAGGGCCGAGCCCTGGCCGGTCTCGAAATACATGGCGTTCTGCCCCACCGTGCCGCGCTTGAGGCTGCGGGCCGCATCGGTGCCTTCTGCGAGCAGTTTCAGGTCGATGCCGAAGGAGCGGTTCGCCCCCTCCGTGCCGGCGATGGACTGGAACACGAGGTCCACCGGCGCGCCGCGATCCATCAGCGCGATCGCGGTCGTGATGTGGGTGAGCACGCAGCTCTGGGTGGGAATCTCGAAGCGCGAGATGATCTCGTCCATCAGCTTCAGCAGGCGGTCGATCACCGGCACGCTGTCGGAGGCGGGATTGATGCCGATCACCGCATCGCCGCAGCCATAGAGCAGGCCGTCGAGAATGGCGGCGGAGACGCCGGCCGCGTCGTCGGTGGGATGGTTGGGCTGGAGGCGCACCGCCATGGTGCCGGGCAGGCCGATGGTGTTGCGGAAGCGCGTCACCACCCGGCACTTGCGAGCGGCGAGGATCAGATCCTGATTGCGCATGATCTTGGAGACCGCCGCCGCCATCTCCGGCATGAGGCCGGGCGCGAGGGCCGCCAGAACCTCCGGCGTTGCGGCGGGGGAGAGCAGGAAGTCGCGGAAGTCGCCCACCGTCATGGCCGAGACCGGCGCGAAGGCCGCGCCATCGTGGCTGTCGAGGATGAGTCGTGTCACCTCGTCCCCTTCATAGGGCACCAGCGGCTCGGCGAGGAAGGTCTTCAGGGGCAGGTCGGCGAGGCACATGCGCGCCGCCACATTCTCCTCCGCCGTGGCGGCGGCGATGCCGGCGAGCATGTCGCCCGAGCGCGGCGGGGTCGCCTTGGCCATCAGGTCCTTGAGGTCGGAAAAGACGAAGGACTTCGCTCCGATGCGATGGACATGAGCCATGGCGCGCTCCGATCGGGCGGGCGCGGCGCATCTGCCGCGTCCTCAGGCCCTAGCGATAAGCAACAAATATGCCTTCGAGGAAAGCCCCGTCTATTTCGGCACGCCGTTGATGACGAAGAGCGCGTTGAGGAACTGGTCCGGCGGGAACTTGCCGAAACTCTTGGCATAGATGTCGCGGATGCGGTCAGTCCGGTAGAGATCGGCGAGGGTGGTGTCCACCAGAAGGCGGAACGCCTGATCGCCGCGTGGCAGGCCCAGCGCATAGGTTTCGAAGGTGAAATACTGGTCCGAGAGGCTGAGGCGGCTGCCGAACGGCGTGTTCGCGATCAGGTAGTTGAGGATGCCGCGGTCACCGAAATAGGCGTCGAGCTTGCCTTCGGCCAGTTGCTTCAGGCCGTCCGGATGGTCGGTGACGGTGACGATGGTGGCGGCGATGCCCATCTGCGCGAGGGTCGAGCGCAGCGTCTCCTCGGTCGTGGTGCCCTTCAGCACGCCGACCTTCTTGGCCCGCAGCTCTTCCAGCCCCTTCACCGCCGGACCGCGCGTGACGACGCCGGCGCCATCCAGGAAGGTGGGCAGCGAGAAGTCGACCAGCGCCCGCCGCGACATGGTCATGGAGGTGGGCTCGCACAGGATGTCGATGCGCCCGTCGCGCACCGCCTCGAAGCGGTCCTCGGCCGAGACCTTCACGTATTCCACCGGCAGGTTGGGCAGCTTGAGGGAGCGCTTGAGCGCATCCGCCACCTCGCGGCAGAGATCCACGATGTAGCCCGCCGGCTGGCCGTTGCTGGCGGCATATGAATAGGGCGGGGCGAACTGGCGATAGCCGATGCGGAAGGGGTCTCCCTTTGCAAGGCGGTCCAGCGTCTGCGCGCCGGCCGGCGCGGCCAGCGCGAGGAGGAGGGCGGCGAGTCCGGCGACGATGGTCGCCACACACAGTCCCGCGAACCTGATGTTTGAGCTGAACCCCAGCCCGATCTGCCCACCCATCCGCGCCCCCTTGTGCCGCCCCCCGCGGTCCATTTCGCCTGATCTTGCCCGGCCGGCCGGGCGCGGCCAAGGGCTTCGGCGCCTCTTGAGGGACGCGGGCGCGCATTGTGGCGCGAAAGCAACCCTCCCGGCTTCCCGCCGCCCTTGGCGTACGCCTGCGGCGCCCATCCGTGGCCGTTCCGCCGCAGCCCTCCCGGCTTTGTCCGGAAGCGAAATTGTTATATTGAAATGGATATAGCTTTGCCGGCCACGCCGGCTTTTTCTGCCGGGGAATTGGACATGACCGTGTTGCTCAACCGGCGCCGCATGTTGGGTGCCATCGCCGCCGCGACAGCCGGCGCCTGCGCCGCGCCGATCACTTCGGCGCTGGCCGCCCCGGCGAAGGGGCTGGAGATTCTCGGCGCGCCGAACGGCTCCACCATCGTGCTGCTGCGCCTTCTCCAGTCCGGCGCCCTCAGCGCGAGCGCGCCCGACGCCACCTTCCGCCTGTGGCGCGATACGGACGAATTGCGCGCGGCCATCGTCTCCGGCCGCACCAGCCTGTTCACGACACCAACCCATGTTCCGGCGAACCTCGCCAATCGCGGCCTGCCGCTGAAGCTGTTCGCCATCCTCTCCATGGGCCATCTGTTCGTCATCTCGTCCGACGCGAGCATCACCTCGTTCAAGGATCTCGCCGGCAAGGAGCTGGTGGGCTTCTTCAAGAACGACATGCCCGACCTCGTCTTCCGCTCCATCGCCCGCGGCTACGGCATGGACCCGGACAAGGACATGACCATCACCTATGTGCGCACCCCCATGGAAGCGGCGCAGATGCTCGCCGCCGGGCGCGCCACCACGGCCATCCTCTCCGAGCCGCCGGCCACCGCCGCCATCATGATGGCGAAGAAGGAGGGCCGCACCCTGAACCGTGCCATCAGCCTTCAGGACGACTGGAAGAAGCAGCATGGCGGCCTCGGCCTGCCCATGGCCGGCATCGCCGTGCACGAGCGGCTGATCGAGGAAAGCCCCGAGCTGCTCAAGGCCATGGCCGCCGGCCTGCCCGGCGCGCGCGACTGGGTGCTGTCCGATCCGGCTGCCGCCGGCCAGCTGGGTGAAGAGAAGATGGACATGAAGGCGCCCATCCTCGCCAGCGCGCTCTCGCATTTCAACGTGGTTGCAGAGCCGGCGGCGAAGCTGAAGCCCGGCCTCGTCGCCTTCTACGAGACGCTGCTCTCCTTCCAGCCGGAGGCGCTGGCCGGAAAGCTGCCGCCCGACAGCTTCTATCTCGACTTCTGAGCGCCGCCATGGCGGTTCCTGCGCGCCCGCTCTCCCCTGCGCTCCTGTCCGCCATCTGGGGGATGGCGGGGCTCTTGGCTCTGGCTGGCGCGTGGCAATGGGGGGCGATGGTCTTCGGGCCGTTCGTGCTGCCGAGCCTTGCGGAGACAGGGGAGGCCGTCGTCCGGCTCGTCGACAGCGGAAAGGCCGGGCCGGCGCTGCTGGCGACGCTGGTGCACGCTCTGGCCGGCTGCGCCGCGGGGGGCGCGGTTGGCTTCCTGCTTGGCGTGGCGGGCGGGCTGGCGATGCCAGTGGGGGCCATGTCCTATCCGGTCTTCACCGCGCTTCTCGGCACGCCGCCCATCGCCTGGGTGGTGCTGGCGCTGCTCTGGTTCGGCCCCGGCGGTGGTGCCGCGACCTTCACGGTCGCCATCACCGCCGCGCCCATCCTCTTCATCGCCACGCTCCAGGGCATGCGCAGCCGCGACCGTGGGCTCGCAGAGATGGCCCAGCTCTATCGCGCGCCGGCTTTCATGCGTTTCACCGATCTCGTCCTGCCCGCGCTGGCGGACTTTCTCATTCCCGCGCTCGCCACCGCGCTCGCCTTCTCCTTCAAGGTGGCGGTGATGGCCGAGGTGCTCAGCGGCGCGGACGGCGTGGGCGGCGGCATCGCCACTGCACGCTCCCATTTCGACCTGCCGGAAACCATGGCGTGGATCGTGCTGGCGATCGCCGTGCTGATCCTCGCCGACGCCCTGCTGCTTGCGCCCCTCCGGCGTCGGCGTGCCGGGAGGGGGGCGCCCGTGCCCCTCTCGGCGGAGGCGTGAGAATGCTGTCCCTGAGCGGCCTGAGGCTGCGGTTCGGCGCGGCCGAGATCATCGCCGGGATCGACCTTCATATCGGCGCGGGCGAACTGGTGGTGCTGCTCGGGCCGTCGGGCTGCGGCAAGACCAGCCTCCTGCGCATCGCCGCCGGGGTCGAGCGGGCGACCGCGGGACGGGTCGAGAACGGCTTTCGCCGCGTGGCCATGGTGTTTCAGGACCCGCGCCTGCTGCCCTGGGCGGATGCGCGCGACAATGCCGCCTTCGGCCTCAAGGCTGCGGGAATGGGCAAGGCCGAACGCCGCACCATCGCCGAGGCGATCCTGCTGCGCCTCGGCTTTTCGGCGGGGGATCTGGACAAGCGCCCGTCCCAGCTCTCGGGCGGCATGATGCAGCGGGTCGCCATCGCCCGCGCCTTCGCTCTTTCGCCGGACCTCGTGCTGATGGACGAGCCGTTCTCTGCCCTCGACGTGGGTCTGCGCCACGATCTCCAGGCGCTGCTGCGGGCCGAGGTGGAGGGCGCGGGTGCGGCGGTGCTGTTCGTCACCCATGACGTGACCGAGGCGGTGCGCCTCGCGGACCGGATCGTCGTCTTCTCCCCGCGACCCGCTTGTGTGGTGGCGGACGTGACGCAGGCGCCCATGCTCGCGTCGGTCGGTGCGGCCTATGAGGCCTCCGCCGCGCTGCTGCGCCGGGCCGAAATCGCCGCCGCCCTTGCGCCACCTGGGGCATCGCCGCTGGCCTTGGCGGGCGCACGCGAACGGCTCTCCCTCGCAGGCAAGGCGAGCGCTGCGCGGCGCTGAAGCGGCAGCGCCCTATTTAATGCGCGGCTTGTGCGCGGATGTCGGCGCCGCCTCCGCTGCGGCGCGCCGGACGCGTTCGGCGAAGCGGGCCACGGCGTCCTGCTCCAGCGTGCGCTGGATGGCCTTGGCGGCCACCACCCCGTCGGCCATGGAGGTGACGCAGCACGGATGCATCCGCTGCGCGATCTCGCCGATTGCATAAAGGTTGGGGACCGAGGTTTCGCAATCGAGGCTGGTCTCGACGAAGCCGCGCGCATCCCGCGCGAGGCCGAGGTGGCGCGCGTAGGGCAGATAGGGCTCCCAGCCATAGAGCACGAGGAAACGGTCAAACCGCTCGCCCGCCACCGCCGGCACATCCGGCTCCACCGGATAGGGGCCGATGCGTACGTCCGCTGGTGGTACCTTCTCCAGGAACTCGCGCCGCGCCCTTATGGTGCGGGCGAAGAGGGTGACGCGGGCGGCACCGCGCTTGCGCACGAAGATGTAATTCTCGAACGCATTGTCGCCGCCACCGAGGATGGCGACCGAGCAACCCTCGAAATCCGCATTGAAGAGGGTCTGGCCCGGCCCGATGATGACGTCGTCGGAGGCGGTGAAGCCCCCCTTCACCGGCCGCACGCCAGTGGCAAGGACGCAGGCGCGCCCCATCACAATTTCTCCGGTGGCGGTCGTGATGCGGAAGCCGCCGGGCACCACCTCCAGCTCGGTCACCGCCTCGCCGGTGCGGCAGACGATGTCGTGGTCGCGCATGTGGCGGTCGACTTCGGCCGCGATCTCGATGCCAGTCTTGTCGCGGATGGGTGCGATCCACTGGTTGGGGTAGGGATTGTCGTTGCCGAGCCCGCCCAGCACCGGCCGGCGCTCGACGATGCAGGGCCGGAAGCCGAGCATCTTCAGCCAGAGCGCGCACGACGCCCCGGCTGGACCGCCGCCGATGATTACCGCGTCGAACATGCCGATCCCGATCCAGCCTGCGCGCCCATGGCGCCTGTCGCAGCTTATGCGAGGCTGTCGTCCGCGGCTAGGAAGGGCCGCCTTGCGGCCTCAGGCCGGCATTAGCTGCCGGCGCGCCAGAGCCTCTTCCCAATCCAGCGCCGAGCGGACGATGACCTCGAGATCGTCGAACCGCGGTTTCCAGCCGAGCTCGGCCTGGATGCGGCTGGAATCCGCGATCAGGCGGGCAGGATCGCCCGGCCGACGCTCGCGCAGCAGAACAGGGAAATGGACCCCAGACACACGGCGCACCACGTCGAGCACCTCGCGCACCGAGAAACCACGGCCATAGCCGCAATTATAGACCAAGCGAGACGACCCAGCCCTCAGGCCATCCAGCGCGGCAAGGTGCGCCGCCACGAGGTCAGCCACGTGCACATAGTCGCGGATGCAGGTGCCGTCGGGGGTGTCGTAATCCTCGCCGTAGAGATCGACGTGGGGCCGGCGGCCCGCAACGGCTTCGGCCGCCACCTTGATGAGGTGGGTCGCGCGGCGCGAGGACTGGCCGCAGCGCCCGGCCGGGTCGGCACCAGCCACGTTGAAGTAGCGCAGCACGGCGTGGGAGAGGCCGTGCGCCGCGGCGATGTCCGTCAGCATCCATTCAGTCGCGAGCTTCGAGCGGCCATAAGGGGTGATCGGGAGCTTGTCCGCCGTTTCGGGGATGAGTTCGGTTCCACCCTCGCCATAGACGGCCGCGGTGGAGGAGAAGATCAGGCGCTCGACGCCGCTCGTCACCGCAGCCTCGAACAGGGCGCGGGAGCGCACCGTGTTGTTCATGTAGTAGTCGAGCGGCTGGGCGATGGAATCCACCACCACGATCCGCGCGGCGAAATGGACGATCTCGCGAATCTGGTTCGCCTTCAGGACCGACTGCACCAAAGCGACATCACCCACGTCGCCGACCACCAGCGTCGCGGCGGCCGGAACGGCATGGCGGTGGCCCGTGGAGAGGTCGTCCAGCACAACCACGCGCTCACCGCGATCGACGAGGGCGTGAGCCATGTGGCTACCGATATAGCCCGCGCCGCCCGTTACCAGAATAGACATCTCGCTGATCTCCAGCCGCCTGCAATCCTTTCGCTCATTCCCTATCGCAGTGCAATAAAAACGTGCCGAATGGCTACCTCGGGTGGTTGCGGCCTCGTAACACGTTGTCATCTCACGTCGGTTGCACGGCTGTCGCAACGCAGAGTAAGGCAGTGGTCGGCATCGCAGGAGGTTGAGATTCGATGCGCGGCGTGCCGCAGGACGTTCCGAGACTCTCCCTGCGGCCATTGCGCGTCGCGCTGTTCGTGCACGCCTTCTATCCGGACCATGTCTACGGCACCGAGGCCTACACGCTCGCTCTGGTGCGCCAGTTCAAGGCTCTGGGACACGTCCCCACCGTTGTGACCGCGCGGGCGGCCGGCGAGCCTGAACAGGCGGAGGAGATCGTACGCTACGAAGTCGAGGGCATTCCGGTAGTGCGGATCGATCGCAACCGGACGCCCTCCCACTCGGCCCGCGAAGACTACGACCACCCCGGCCTTGCTCCGCTCCTCGAACGCATCCTGCACACGCTCGCGCCGGACGTGGTGCACATCTGTCACCTCGCCAATTTCACTGCCGTCCTGCCGCATGTGACCGCGCGGCTGGGCATTCCGACGTTCGCGACGCTCACGGACTTCTTCAATCTCTGCATCACCACCCGGCTGGAGCTGCCGGATGGCGGCCTGTGTCACGGGCCCAATGCGATCCGCAGCAATTGCCTGTCCTGCGGCCTGCTCGCGCGGTCGGCCGAACGGCCGGACAGCGCATTCTGGCGGACGCTGGCGCAGCCCGCCGTCCGTTCCGCTGCCGCTGTGACGGCCGCCACGCTCGCACCCGTGCTGCCGTTCTCGCTCGGCCGCGACGCGCGGGCCGTTCGCGACCGGGCGCAGGTGCTACGCGTCGCTTTCGCCCATTGCCGGGCGGCCTTTGCGCCCAGCGCCTTCCTTGCCGAGCTGTTCGATGCGCACGGGGCGGGGCCGCCGCTGTTCCGCTCGCCGTTCGGCGTCGAAATCGACCGCGCGCCCAAGCCCGCCGCGCCCGCCCGGCCGGTGCGCTTCGGCTTCATCGGCCAGCTCGCCTATCACAAGGGGCCGCACCTGCTGCTCCAGGCGTTGCGGGCGCTGCCGCGCGATGCCTTCACCGTCGATATCTGGGGGTCTGAGAGCCTGTCGCCGGCCTATGCCCGCGATCTGCGCGGGGTGGCGGAGCAGACGGTTCCGCCCTTGCCGGCGCGGTTCCGCGGCACCTTTCCGGAAGCGGAGATGGCGGGTCTGCTGGCAGAGGTGGATGTGCTGGTCATGCCCTCCACCTGGTTCGAGAATGCGCCTTTGACCCTGCTGAAGGCCCTCGCCACGCACACGCCGGTGGTGGTCTCCGACGTACCGGGCATGACCGAGTTCGTGGAGGAGGGCGTCAACGGCTTCTCCTTCCCGCGCGGCGACGCGGAGGCACTGGCCCTGGTGCTCCAACGCTTCGTGGACGAGCCCGGCCTCGCTGCGGCCCTCAGCCGGACGACCTCCTACGAGCGCACCGAGCGCGACATGGCGCTCGACCTTCTCGCCATGTACCGCGCCTTCGGCGCTGTACCGGCAGACACCGTGCCGGTCTCTGCTTGAGGGGGCCGGCATGAGGATCGCCATCCTCGCCTCCGGCGTCCTGCCGGTGCTTGATGGTGTCACCGTCAGCGTCGATGCCCGCGTGCGCCGGCTGGTGGCGCGGGGCGACGAGGTGCTGCTGCTGGCGCCCGCTTCTGCCGACCGGACCCGCCCCGCCGGTCTGCCGCCGGCCGTCACCTTTGCGGCATTGCCGAGTGTGCCCTTCGGCGCGGCGGCTTCGGACCGCAACGTGGTGCCTGAGGCTGCGGCCGAGATCGACCGGGCGCTTGCCGCTTTCCGACCCGACCTCATTCACGTGGATGAGCCCGAGCGTCTCGCCCTGGGCCTGCGCCGCCTTCCCGCCCGTGCGTTCGCTCGGCGCCACCGCGTGCCGCTGGTCGCTTTCTTCCACACCAATTTCGCCGATTATCTCGGATCTGGCGGCAACCGTTACGGTCTTTATGCCCCGCTGCGCGCGGTTGTCTGGCGGGCGGTGGCGCAGCTCTACAATCGCTACGCCGCCACCCTTGTCCCAAGCGCGGCCAGCTTGGCACGGCTCCGACGTTTCGGCCTCGCGAACGGCCTCACCGGCCGGTTCAATGGGACGGATACGCAGGACTTCCATCCCGATCTGCGCCGTCCCGGCTACTGGAGTGCGCGCTGGGGCCGCCCCGATCTCGATGGACGGGCCGTGATGCTGATCGCCGGACGGCTGACTGCCGACAAGGGGTGGGCGGACTGGCGGCAGGTGTTGCCGGCGCTCGCCGAGAGGCTGGGCGACTCACTTGCAGTGGTGGTTGCGGGCGACGGCGCGCTGCGGGGGGACGTCGAGCAACTGGTCGCGGCGCTGCCCTGCGGCTTCCTCGCTGGGCCGGTGCCACGCGCGGAAATTGGCGCCCTTCTCGCCAACAGCGATCTTTACGCCACCTTGTCGCGCTTCGAGAACGCCAGCTTAGCTGTCTACGAGGCCCTCGCGAGCGGTCTTCCCGTGCTTGCGCTTGAGGCCGGCGGCCTGCCCGGGCAGGTGCGCCACGGCGTCAACGGCCTGCTGTTCAGGCCCGGGGATGCGCCCGGCTTCGTAGCGGGCGCCGCACGACTGGTGGAGGACGCGGCGGCCCGCCACGCCCTTCGCGCGGGGGCGCTGGCGGAGCGTCCGCTTCTGGACTGGGACCGCGCCTTCGCCGCGTGGCTCGATGCGCTCAGCGCGGTCGATCCTTGATCAGTCCCAGCGCGCCGGCCTCCTCGGCCAGCGCCGTCAGGGCCGCGTCGATCTGCTCTGGCCGGTGCGACGCGGAGAGGAAGAAACGCAGCCGCGCCGAGCGTTCCGGCACCCCCGGCGGCAGCACCGGGAACGCGTTGATGCCGCGCTCCAGCAGGCGCTGGGCGAGGATCACGGTCCTGATGGTCTCGCCCACCATGATCGGCACGATGCCGGCGCCCCAAGATGGACCTACGTCGAGGCCGAGTGCGGCGGCGCCATCGCGGAAGGCCCGGCTGTTGGCCTGAAGCCGCTGCACGCGCTCAGGCTCTTCCAGCATCAGGCCCAGCGCCGTGCGCGCGGCTTCCGCCACCGGCACCGGCAGGCCGACGCTGTAGACCATGCCCGGCGCAAAGGCCTTGAGATAGCCCACCATCGCCGACGGCCCGGCGATGTAGCCGCCGCAGCTCACCAGCGACTTGGACAGCGTGCCGAACCAGATGTCCACGGCCCGCGGATCGACGCCCGCATGCTCGGCGATGCCGCGTCCCGTCGCGCCCAGCACGCCGAGGCCGTGCGCGTCGTCGATCATCAGCCAGAAGCCGAACCGCTCCTTCAATGCGACGAGACGGGCGAGGTCCGGCCCGTCGCCATCCATGGAGAACAGTCCCTCGCTGACGACCAGCACCCGCTCGAAGCGGTGGCGCTCGCGACTGAGCATCGTCTCCAGCGCATCGAGATCGTTGTGGGGGAAGGTGCGGCGGGTGGCGGGCGAATATTGGGCGCCGAGCACCACGCTGTTGTGCATGAAGGCGTCGGTGACGACGAGATCCTTCGGGCCCATCAGCGTCGGGAGGGCGGCGATGGCGGTGGCATGGCCGCTCACGAACGCGACGGCATCCTGCGACCCGTAGACGTCAGCCAGCGCCCGCTCCAGCGCCAGATGCGCCGGCCGCTCGCCCGACGACAGGCGGCTGCCGGAGACGCTTGTGCCCCATGTCTCGACCGCGGCGGCGACGGCGCGGGTGATGCGCGGGTCACCATTGAGGCCGAGATAATCGTAGCTCGCGAAGTTGACGACCTCGCGCCCGTCGATGCGCGCGGTGGCCCCGGACCGTCCTTCGTGCAGCCGGTGATAGGGGTTCTTCAGCCCCAGCATGTCGGCCGCCGCCTGCTGCGCCGTCAGTTCCTTGTAGCGCGGCAGGCTCTCGAACGAGAGCAGCCCGTCCCGGTCGACGAAGGCGGGTGAGGGAGCGGGCGCCGGCGCTGCCGTGCCCGCACGCATCTCGCCCAGCAGATGCGCGAGATCCTCGTCTGACAAGCCGCGACGCCCGCTCATGGCACGGGCCTCACGAACCTGTCCCCGCAGCGTCGCGTGCCGATGCGGCGGCCATCTCGGTCAAGGCCTCGATGGACTCCGCATCGAGCCGCACGCCGTGACGGGCCGCAAGGGCGGCTTCCTCGGGAGCGAGGACCACAGCCGGTGCGGCCGCCTCGGCAGGTGCGGCATTCTCGGGCGTCCTGAGGCTCGACAGCGCGACAGCCGCCAGATCGTCCAGCGTGCGCCCGCTGCCGATGGAGAGCAGCGGCAGCTCAAAGCCGAACTTCTTCTCCAGCGTCAAGCGCAGCTCCAGAGCCATCAGCGAATCCATGCCGAGCTCGGACAGCGCGGCCGTACCTGTCACCGCGTCCGGCGGCAGGCGCAGGATGCCAGCGACCTCACGGCCCAGCACCTCGCGCAGAAGGACGCGCGCCTCCGCATCGCCGAGACCGGCGATCTGCTCCATCAGATCCTCGCCGCTCCCCGCTGCCCCGTCGGCCGCGGTGGAGAACAGGCGGGGGAAGGTGGGCGTGCGCAGCACCGGCAGCTGGCTCGCGATGGCGGTGCGGTTCACCTGCGCGTAGACGTTCACCACGTCCGCGGCATCGCCCTGCGCCATCAGCCGGCCGAGGAAGCCGAGCGCCTCGGCGGAGGCGATGCCGGCGACGCCGGTGGCCCGCGTCAGCCTCTGGCCGAGTTCCTGGTCCTTGGCGATGACGCCGGCATCGGAGATCGCACCCCAGGCGACCGCAAGGCCCGGAAGCCCGCGCGCGCGGCGGTTGCGCACCACGCCCTCCAGGAAGGCGTTGGCCGCCACATAGGCACCCTGACCGGGACTGCCGATCATGGCCGAGGCGGAGGAGTAGACGACGAAATGGTCGACCGGATGCCTCTCGGTGATCCGGTCGAGGGTCAGAACGCCGTCGACCTTCGGCGCCAGAACGGCGTCGAGGCTCTCCGCATCAAGGTTGGGAATGGCGCCGTCGCGCAGCACCATGGCGGTGTGGACCAAGCTGCGAAGCGGGCCGTGCGCGGCGACGAGCCGCTCCACCAGAGCCTCGAGCGCCGCCTCGTCACGCGCATCCGCCTGCTCGACGACGATCCGCGCGCCGGCCGCGCGGGCCGCCTCGATGCGTGCAAGATCGCCGGCCACACGCACGCCGGAGCGCGAGGCGATGGCCACCGTACCGGCGGTCTGGGCCGCCAGCCACAGGGCTGTCTCAAGCCCGAAGCCGCCATTGCCGCCGAGCACGAGATGGACGCCCTCGCGCAGCGCGGGCGTCTCCGGCGCGTTGGAAGCGACACGGCCCGTGCGGGGCGGGCGCACCACGATCTTGCCCACGTGCCGTGCCGCTTGCATCTGGCGGAAGGCGTCTTCCGTCGCCGATCCTTCCATGACGCGGTACGGAATGGGTTGGAGCGAGCCGTTCGCAAAGGCTTCGCCGATCTCGGCCATCAGCGCCGTCGCCCGCGCCTTGTCGTGGGCAAGCAACTGGTCGAGGTCCACGCCGAAATAGCTGATGTTGCGGGCGAAGGGGCGTAGCCCCACCGTCGTGTTGGAGAGGAAGTCGCGCTTGCCCAGCTCGACGAAGCGACCAAACGGCTTCACCAGCTTCAGGCTTGCCGCCATGGCGTCGCCGGCCAGCGAGTTCAGCACCACGTCGACCTTGCCGTGATCGCGCGCGATGTCGCGGGCGAAGGCGAGATCGCGGGAGTTGTAGACGGCCTCCACGCCCAGCGCCTTGAGGAGAGCCGCCTTTTCCGGCGTGCCGGCGGTGCCGATCACCCGCGCGCCGCGCGCCAGGGCGATGCCCACGGCCGCGAGGCCCACGCCACCGGCGGCGCCGTGCACCAGCACGGTCTCGCCAGCAGTCAGGCGGGCGCGGTCGACGAGGGCGTACCAGGCCGTGGCGAACACCACCGGTACGGCGGCTGCCGCCTCAAGGGCGAGCGTCTCCGGCACCTTGAAGGCGAACCACGCCGGCACTGTCACATGGGACGAGAACGCGTCGGGGGCAAAGCCCATCACGCGGTCCCCCACGGCGTGATCGCTGACGCCGGGACCCACCCGCGTCACCGTGCCAGCCATCTCGAAGCCGAGTGACGCACCGGTAAGGCCCGGTCCGAGGATGTCATCGTCCAGCGCGCCCAGCGCCAGCATCACGTCGCGGAAATTGAGGCCGGTCGCGGCCACCTCGATCTCGATCTGCCCGGCATCGGGGGCGATGCGCGGCTCGGCGCGCCACTCCATGGCCCCGAGCGCGCCCTGGCGGCCCACATGGAGCCGTGTGCGATGGGCGTCGTCGATCGAAGCCGCCTCGTGGGCAGGACCGCGGCGAACCCGGATGGCATATTCCCCCGTGGGGCGCGAAACCCGTTCCGTCTCCAGCCCGGACGCGTCGATGATGCCGCGGACGCGGCGCGCGGACGCGGCGTCGAGCGCCCCCACGTCGATGAGGCGGATGTCGAGGCCGGGCGTCTCGTTCATCGCCACCCGGACGAAGGCCGAAACGGCGACCGCCATCGGATCCAGCACCTCACCCGGCTGTTGCCGGCCACGCACCGTGATGATCCAAAGCGGCGTGTTCGCCGTCGCCGCCCAGGCGATCTGGGCCTTGAGGTCGAGCAGGGCGGACGCCAATGCGTCGCGCGGTGCCGGCTCGGCGTCGAAGACCATCGGCAGGACCAGCGCCCGCGGGGTGGTCTTCGGCTCGGGCGGCGTTCCGCCGATGACACGATCGGCAGGGCCCGCCAGCGCCAGCGCGAAGGCCGGGGCACGATCGCCGATGACCCAGACAGGCGCGGTCGCCTCGGGGGGCGGCGCGGGGAGGGACGCAGTGAGCAGGACGGTGCCGGAACCGTCGATCCGGGTGGCATCAACCACACCGGCGCGCCGCAGGGCATCTTCCACCAGTTCCGGAGCCGGCCGCTGTCTCGCCGTGGCGGCGTGGGGATCGGCTGCGCCCAGCAGAAGGTCGAGCGCAGGGTCGAAGGCCGGAACGGCGATCGCGACCTGTGCGCCGGCGCAGAGGGGGGCGACGCGCTCAAGCACGTCGATGTCGGCGGTGGTGTCGGCAAGGCCGAGCACGAGATCGACGGGCAGGAAGGCCGCATCCGGTGCCGCGCCGTCGACCACGGCAAAGGCGTCCATGCCCGGCATGGACGCGAGGCGCTCACACTCGGTGGCATTGGCGCCGACGATCGTCACCTGAGCGCGACCATCGCGGGCGAACGGAAGCAGGAGGGCCATCAGCGCAGCGCCGGGCCGCGAGCCGGCAACGATCTGGATCGGTCGCGGCGCGCAGGCGGCAATACTCGCCTCGATGGCTTCGCGCAGGGTTCCGAGCGTCGCGGCGGCGGAGACCGACTCCGTCTCGAACTGCTCGGCCAGGTGTGCGGGAAGGTCTGAGCCCCCTCCCGAGAGCGACGCGGGCAGGCTGGCCATGAGATGCGCGGCAAGGCGGATCTCGGCATTCGCCTGCGGAAACCGCTCGGCGAGCGAGCGGAAGATCAGCTGGGACGGAGGAGGAGCCGCCTCCTTCAGGTGCCAGCCCGTTTCATAATGGTCGGCAAGGCCGCAGGCGGCCAGATAGCCCATGAGGACCGCCGCGCGGCCTTCGGAGGCGCGCAAGAGGAGGCCGGCATCGGCTTCGGATGCGCACTCATACGCGAAGGAGCGCACGAAAGCGCGTAGCAACAGCGCCGCGTCGCTCGCTTCGGGCTGCACCTCGAACGCGCGGCCGGGCGGCGTCGCCGCGTCCATGCGCACGGGCTCGATGTCCACATGGAACTGGCGTTCCTCGTCCGGACGCTGGGACAGCACCACCTCGCGCAGCACGAGATCGGCGACCTCGGCGACGACGCTGTCGTCGGCGGCGAGCAAGGTGAGGTCCACCACCGCGGTAAAGCGGTTCTTGCGCTTGCGGCGCATGATGCTTCGGGTGACGGCGGCGCCCGGCTGCCAGACCCTGAGCGCGCCAAGGCGCACCGGCAGATGGGTGTGGGTCTCGCCCTCCACCACGTCGGCGTCGAGGAACAGCATGTGCAGCGCCGCGTCGAGCGCGGTCGGGTCGATCAGCAGCCTGTCCTGATAGGCGCCGAGCGGCGGACGGCCCGGCGCGATCTGCGCGATGCCGGAGTCGGCATCGCGGACCACATGGCGTACGCGGCGGAAGCTCGGCCCGTAATCGAGGCCGCAGCGGATGGCGGCGGCATAGACCTCGTCCTCGCTCACCTGCCAGGCGGCGGAAAGCTCCGGCCCGGGCTGGCGCGCGGCCTCACCCACCGCGAGCGAGAGCCGGCCGGTGGCGTGCAGCACGAAAGCGCCGCCGGCGAGCCGGTGGCGGGACCAGATCTCACAGGTGCGGGTGGTCGCCTCGAAGCGGGTGGAGACCTCCCGCATGCTGCCCTCGGCGAGGGCGAGCGGACGCAGGATGTCGAAATCGGAAAGCTCCAGCGGGCCTTCGCCGAGTTCCGCGCGGCCGACCGAGAGCATCATCTCGGCAAGCGCAGCGCCGGGCACCACGGCTACGCCGTCCACCCGGTGGTCGCCGAGATAGGGCACGATCTCCGCGTCCACCCAGGCATGCCATTCCGGCACGCCCTCGCTCACCTTCAAGCCCAGCAGGGGATGGGGCGCGGGCGCATCGTTGAGCCGTCCGTAGAGGCCGATGGCCTCCGACGTGGTGGGCAGGACGTAGTGTTGCCGGTCCCAGGCATAATTGGGCAAAGAGAGGGGCGGGGGAGGGGAGCCGAAGCCCCGCTCTGCGTCGGGTTCGAGGCCGCGCGCCGCAAGGCGGGCGACCAGCGCACGCACCGGATCGCCGTCGGTCTGGTCGTCCCGCTCGGAGAGGCTGCCGAGGCATTCGGCGGCGACGCCGGCCTCGCGCAGGGTGTCGCTCGTGGGGCCGACCAGGATGGACCGTGCGCCGATCTCGACGAAGTGGGTGCCGCCCAGTGAACCGGCAGCCTCGACCGCCGCCGCGAAACGCACCGGCAGGCGGATGTTGTGCCACCAGTATTCGGCGTCGAGGGCCGGTCCGGCGAGGACCGACCCGGTCACGGTCGAGACGAAGGCGGCGCGGGTTTCGCGCGGGGCGAGGCTTTTTAGGTCCTCGCGGATGGCCTGTTCGGCCCCATCCAGGAGGCCGGAATGGAACGGATAGGCGATATCGAGGGCGACGGTGGCGATGCGCTGCAGCCGAGCCGCCTTTTCCGCGAGCGCGATCGAGGTCTCCGGCCCGCTGAGCGTCACCGATCCCGGGCCGTTATAGGCCGCGACCACGAGGCCGGGCGCGGCGAGAGCGGCGACGAAGGCATCCGCCTGTGCCGGCCCGGCGGCGAGCGCGATCATGCGGCCGAGGCCGGCAACGCTCTCCTGCCGCTGGCTGCGGTGGTGGATGAGATGGACGGCCTGCTCCAGATCGAGCGCTCCGCTCGCCAGAGCTGCGGCCACCTCGCCGACGCTGTGGCCCAGCACCACGTCGGGTACCACGCCCTCCGCCTCCAGCGCGGCCGTGAGCGCGGCCTGGATGGCGAAGAGCAGCGGCTGTGCCACGCTGGTGCGGCCGAGGCGGGTGGCGAGGTCCGGTGCTTCCAGCGCTTCCGCCAGAGACCAGCCGCCGATGTCCCGATAGAGGGCATCGATCGCGGTGAAGGCCGCGCGAAAGGCGGGGTTACGGACGAGTGCCGTTCGCCCCATGCCCACCCACTGGGCGCCATTGCCGCTATAGACGAAGACCGTTTTTCCAGGGCGCCCCTGAACCTTGCCCGTGGCAACGGAGGGGGCCGCCTCTTCCCGGGAAAATCCGCGCAGGGCCGCCGCCATGTCCCTGGCATCGCCCACCGGCAGTGCGAGCCGAAGGTCCATCCGTTCACGCTGGTGGAAGGCGGCGGAGGCGATCATCGCGGGCGGCACGTCCCCGGCCTCGATCCGCTCGGCATAGCCGGCGGCAAGCCCCCGCAGCGCGGCCTGGGACCGGGCGGAAAGGAGAAGCAGGCGCGCCCCGGAAGCCGGCTGCTGCTCGGGCTCCTTCTCCGGTGCGCGCAGGATCACGTGCGCGTTGGTGCCGCCGAAACCATAGTTGGATACGCCGGCGAACGGCGTGCGGGTCAGGTCGAGGGCCACCTCTTCTCGCGCCGGCGCGAGGTTGAGCGCGGCGAAATCGATGTAGGGGCTCATCTCGTCGAGATAGAGCGTGCGCGGCAGGCGGGCTTCGGCGAGGGCCATGCCGGCCTTCACCAGCCCCGCGAGGCCGGAGACGCATTCGAGATGTCCGATATTGGACTTGACCGAGCCCACCGGCAGCGCCGCCGAACGGCCCCTGCCAAGCGCGGAGCCGATGGCGCTCGCCTCGATGGGGTCACCCACCGGCGTGCCCGTGCCATGTGCCTCGACAAATGCGAGCTGGTCCGGCGTGATGCCGAGCCGCTGATAGAGCGCGGACATGAGGGCCGCCTGGCCCTCAGCGGAGGGCAGTGAAATGCCGGAGGTGCGACCGTCCGAATTGGCGGCGGCGCCGACGATCCCGGTGCGAATCCGCTGACCGGCCGCGCGGGCGTCCGACGCGCGCCGCAGCACGATGGCGATGGCGCCCTCCGACCGCACGTAGCCATCGGCGGCCGCGGAGAAGGGGCGGCAGCGCCCCGTCGGCGACAGCATGGAGGCGCGCGAGAAGCCGATGAAGGGCGCCGGCGACAGAAGCAGGTTCACGCCCGCGACGACCGCGGTGTCGATCAATCCGGCATCGAGCGCAGCCGCGGCCTGGACCAGCGCCACGAAGGACGATGAGCAGGCGGAATCTACCGTGAAGCTCGGGCCGCGCCAGTCGAAGATGTAGGAGATGCGGTTCGAGATGATCGACAGGGAATTCCCCGTCATGAAATGGCTCTCGATGGCCGCGGGATCGCCTGCCGCGCCGGACTGGTAGTCCACGTTCGAGGCGCCGACATAGACGCCGATCTCCTGCCCCGCGGTGCGCGAGGGGGGCAGGCCGGCATCCTCCAGGGCCTCGAAGACCACTTCCAGCAGCAGCCGCTGCTGCGGGTCGATCTGCTGCGCCTCGCGCGGCGAGATGCCGAACACCGCCGGATCGAAGCCGAAGGGGTCCTCCAGATAGCCGCCGGCAAAGGTGTAGCTGAACCCCGGCTCGGTGCGACGCGGGTGCAGCGCGCGCTCGATGGGCCAGCGCCCGGTCGGAAAGTCGCGGACGGATGACTGTCCGGACTTCAGAAGACGCCACAGCGCATCGGCACTCGCCGCGCCAGGCAGGCGCAGGGCGTGTCCGACGACCGCAAGATCAAAGCCACCCTGACTGGAAACAATCTCAGAACGCAACCCCGTCGTCTCCCGCTGTGCTTTTCGGGTCCGCGCCCGACAATGCCGCCATTGCACTTTCGCACGGTCAGACGCGGCCCGAGATCACCCGGGGCAGTTCGGGCGCCCGACGCGGCGTGTCGTCGAGAGCCCATTCGAGATATTGCCGCGCCGCAGTTGCGACGGGAACCGGTGGCCGCAGGCTTTGAACAAGACGATCCCAACGGTCCGAGTCGGTGGCGGCCAGAAGGCTTTCGCCCCAGTCGGTAGCATTGCCTACCCCCACGTGCAGTCCGTCGACGCCGTCACGTACATGCTCGGCCATGCCGCCGATGTTGGAGCACAGGATCGGCCGGCCAAAGCGGCGCGCTTCCTGGATCACCACTGGTGAATTTTCCCACCACACCGATGGCACGACCACCCAGTCGATGCGCGCCATGCGGCGAGGGAGATCGTCCCGATGGTAGGCGCCGGGCCAGTGCAGCACGCCCTCTTCCATCAGCGGCCGGCGCAGCGCCTCGATGCGCGCTCGGAAAACGTCATCCTGCTTCTCGAGATTGGCGCCGTGAATCTCCAAGTGCAGGTTTCGGCGCTGGGCGCGGCTGAGGTTGTTGAGCGCGGCGAGCAGCACGTCCACGCCCTTGAACGGCGTCACCTGGCCGAAGAAGGCGAAGCGGTTGCGGCGGCCGTCCCCGGCGAGCGGGCGCGGCGGCAGGCGCTCGCCCGTCGGCTGACCGTTCTCGATCACCGTGATCCGGTCGGGCGCGATGCCCCAGTCGATGTAGCGCTGGCGCAGGAATTCGGACGGCGCGATGAAGCGGTCCACAGCATCGAAATGGCGGCGGATGAAATGCTTCCGCAGCCAGAAGTCCTCCTCGCTGCGTTCGGGGAAGCAGACGGTGCAGGCTTCGGGCATTGCCGAGTAGCACAGCTCATTGGTGCCGGCCTTCACCATCTGGCCGCCGTTGCTGCACATGGCGTAATATTCATGAAACGTGAGAATTAAGCGCGCATCTGGGCAGGTCCGGCGAATTTCGCGCAACATCTCAAGGCCGATGTTGGCATAATGGTGGACAAACACCACGTCGGGCCGTACCCGTTCCAAGAAGTCGCGGAAGGCGCCGAACACGCTATGCCGCAACCCCGACTGGAACTTGAACCAGTTCGAGATTCCGGTGCTCCAGAGATACTCGTTGGATCTCAAGGGGCTGATGAGCCCGCTGAGACTACGGCCTTCATGCCGGGCGAGGAGGATGACGTTGTCGGCTGCCTGACTCTCTCTCAGGGACGTGAAGAGCTGGTGGGCAGCAACTTCTGCGCCGCCGGTGCTGAACTCTCGGTGGCCGTGAGCGATGACCAGAATTGTTTCGGTCATGCTCCCGCCTCCAAACTCTTCCTAGCTTCAAATTTCTCGATGTCACTACGCCAGCGCGTCTCGTGAAGCCATGCGTTGAAGAGCGTCACGCCGAGCCGGAACTCTCCCGAGCCCTGGAAGCCGAAAGACTGCCGCTCCAGATGCGTGAGCGTGATGTCCGCGCAGACCCCCACGCGTCTGCCGCCTCCTCTGGCCTTCAGGCAGAGGTCGGAATCCTCAAAATCGCCAATAAGATAGCTTTCGGAGAAGCCGCCGAGGGACAGGACTTCCAGCCGGTCGCCGAGCAAACATGCGCCCGTCGCCGCGGGCCATTCCACGACAGAGCCAGGCGTTGCGTCGAGAGGAGGCAGTCCTTTGCCGGGGTGGTCATTCATCCACACGCCGAATGAATTTATGTAGCGAAAAACCATCCCGTCATGCTGGACTCCGCCGGAGGGAAACAGCAGCCGGGCGCCGAGGAGGCCGTAGTCGGGATGGTCGTCGAGCCGCCGGCTCATTGCGGCGAGCCAGCCGGAACTCATTGGTACCACATCGGAATTAAGGAACAGCACCTGCCGCCCGCGGGCCAGCGAAAGCCCCAGATTGCTGGCGCCGGAGAAGCCGCGGTTGCGGCCGCCCCATACCAGGGTAAGGGGGACGCCGTAGAGCTGCCACCAGGTGTCCAGGGCCGCGAAGACCGGGGTACGGATGGCCGGGTCATCGACCACGTAGATGACCTCGCAGGTGTTGCGGATGAACGGGTCGTCGGCAAATTCCAGCAGCTGATGCTCGACGAAGTCGTACCGTCCGAACAGTGGGATGACGAGCGACACCTCCGGCTCGGCAGGCACGGTTCCTGCACGTTCCACCCAGGTTTTCGAGGCCCGTTCGGTGCGGTTCAGGAGGGCTTTCAGCACCGTTCCGTCGTGCCGGGCGATGCGCTCGACCATCCGCTCGGGGGGCACCGGGAAGGAGAAGGCCCAGCGGGCATACCCCACCGCGTCGCGAGGGGCGGGATCGACCCCGCGCTCGTGCAGCAGGACGAGAGTGTCCCCATCGCGGGCGATGAGGCGGGCGGTGCGGCCGAATCCGGCGGGGAGCGCCTGCAGGAAGCCGGCGTCTGCGCAGTCGGCGCCGTAGTCGGCGGCGAAGGCGTCAAAGATGTCCTGCCGGTTCCAGCGCACCGGCGCCTCCAGCGGCTGGCAGAGCCCGGCCTCGTCCACCAGGAAGAACGGCCCAGCCCCCAGCGTCCATCCGACGCAGAGGCCGCCGGCGCCGGGCACGCACTTGAGGATCTCCATGTGGCCTTGGGGCGCGCCGGGCCGAGGGGAGCGGACGGCGGAGCGGGCGACGGCGGCCAAATGCTCCGGCAGGTCGCGGACCAGATCGATCAGCTGGGCACGGGCGGCGGCGTATTCGGCGAGGATGCGGGAAAGGTCGCGCTCCAGCCGCTCGGGCGGGAAGGCGGCGACCTCACCGGCGCGGGTCTGCTCGCCGGCGCGGGCGACGATGCGGCTTCCCGTCGGGGTGGGGCGGAAGGCGAGCAGCAGGCCCTGCACTTCGCCGGCGAAGCCATAGGCGGCGGCCACATCTGGCCGCGGCACGGAGATGGAGATATCCGGCGCCAGACAGCCCTGCGGGCCTTCCAGCGAAAGCGCGGCATTTCCCGTGGCCCAACCCGTGAGCACTAGCAGATCGCCGTCCCGGAACACGCGGTCGAGCCCGGCGCCGGACACGGGACGATGGCCGTCGCTGTCGAGCACAGGGGGCCAGACCGGCCCTGCATCGCCGGCCGGGGGCGCCACCGCCGGAGCCGCGTCGGTCTCGATCCGGGCGGATGAGCCGAGGTCAACGGCTTCCGGAGCGCTACGCCGGAACAGATATGAGAGCCAGCCCATCCCCTTCTCCGCTCGCCTCTGCCGCACGCCTAGGTTTGGCTGCAGAAATGTTCAATTAGCGTTCGGGGTGGGGGGTGTCAAACCCGATGACGCAACGCAACAGCGAGGCACCAGACGCGCTTGACGGGGGCTAGCCCAATAACTTGGAGGTGGGTCTTGACGATCGAGCTTACCGGCCGCGTGAGCTGGAACATATCAATCCATTCGATAAAAATAGTCCTTCCGCCGCTGTAGGGCGACATCCCGCTTGTCAGCCATCGGGTGAAAGATCGCCAAGCTGTCAATACGACGATCTAGCTGAAGAAACTCTTCAACAACAGAATATTGTGGCCGATCAAAATAGTCATGAATCATAATTGTAGCATCGTCTCTACAGGAAATCGCTGCATCGGCTGCAACGGAAACTCTAAAGCGTCCGTCAATCAGTATAAGATCAGCAGATGATTCCTTTGTTGGCCACGAGATGTAGTTTTCAATCTGTCGATCTGTAGGGCGATTAAGGGGGAATCCCCATTTTCCGGTCGGTCCCACAAATGCATGGCGGAGATGGAGGCGTCCTGTATCAATGAATTTCCGAAGCGAATACTTCTTTATAATATCGGTACAGAAATTAAGGTCAGTTTCAATCGAGGTGATCCGTTGTGCCCCGGAATGGCATGCGAGCGGTGTTGTTCCTCCTGCGCCGAATTCGAGGTAGTGGTCGCAGTCCTTAAGATAATTTGCAATCTCCGAAATTTCCGCAGGGGTGGCAACGATCTGACTGAGATAGGGAGCCTCAATTCGGGAGATCTGATTTAGATCTTTGACAGGATGCACGAAGGCACCAGAAATTGGCGCTTCGAAACACTGGGGCGTCACGTTGAATTCATTGAGACAGGTAAAGTTCAAGCTAGGCGAACTCAGATCCACGAGTTTGGCACGGGACTTCCTCGCAAGCGTCGGCATCAAGGCCTCGTAATGACCCGTCCATCCCTCGCAGAGGGACGCCGCGTAAAAATCGATGAATTGACGATTGAATGTCATGAGAGGCAAGAATGCGGCATATCTGTCGTCAATATCGATAATAGAGTTGTCGGGGGATCGCAGAGTGGGCCAGTACATCCATTCCGGATCGTGATGGCCGTTACGAATAAAACTGGCGGAAAAAGAGTTGGAGCGGGCTAGGTCGCATAGATCTGCGGCGCGCTCATCAGCGATATCGCAAGGCCATACATCGAACTCTATTCTTATAAAATTATTATAATCCTGAAGGGCAGTCGTCGCCGCTATAATTTTAAGATCGACATTCCCGGGAATTAAGAAGTCTCCCTTTGAATGCGGAATCGAATCGAAAATTTCTGCACGAGAGAGCTCAACTGTGCGTAAGAAGCTCGTGCCCGGCGGTCGCGATCCGTCGAAAACGGCAAATACGTCACCATATTTTTCGAAGACACTTGCAATTCGGTTATAGGTGCGTGTCAGAAGTTCGCTACCTACCTGTCGATGGGCGTCGAAAATGACGCACAGGCGATCTGACTCTTCCATCCTTGCTCCTCACGGTCGAATTTTCATTCCTTTATGAGATATCGCTGGAATGTCGGCAACCCGGAGTTATCAACGCCCGTCCTCCTCCACCTTATTTCAAGGGGGCGGTCATTTTTTTTGAGGCGATGTCGCTTGATATTCGAAGGCGCTGGAGCGTTCGGCGAATCAATTTGACGCGTAGTCCGTTGGGCCTCCTCTGCGTCGTTCGATCACCGACGCGCGAGGTCGCGGACAAAATCCTCGATGTCGGAAGAGCCGACGGCGACCTTTCTCAACATGGGTGTGTCGCGCGTCTTTGCTTCCCTAATCGCGGCCATGGACCGAAATATGTAGGGGCGAGGCTCGCGCGTCCAGTCCGTAAACACCAGCGCCTTTGCGTTAGCCAGGGGGCCGATGACGGTATGAATGTATTGCTCTTCGGGAATGGCTGAAAATTCGAAACTTTCGCGGAGATGGAGATCGCTGTGATAGGTGGTAAGGAACTTGTCGATGTGAGGCCTCGTCAAGCTCCACCATGTACCTCCGTCGAACATTCGGTTGATCTTGGCTTTGCCCTTCTGCTGCAATAGTCCGAGACGTCTGACGGAGTCGACCATTTCCGGAGTCCACGCGCGATCCAGTCGCTCGACTGTTCTGGGATTGGTGGCGAATGAGTCGAGGAAGAAAAATCGCTCGTATCGGGCGATCCAATCCGGGTGGCCTGTGGGGTAAATCTGAATCCACTCGATGTCGCTCTTCATGCGGGCGGAAAACTCCGACTTGGCGATGAGCGGGATGGTGTCTTCGGTAATGAAGGCAATCCGGGCGTAGTCCTTGGTTCGAATTGCCTGCTGTATCGTGGCGACGCAAGCCTTGACGGTGTTGAAGCCGCCCCAGAAGATTGGAAGTCGGACGTCAGCCAATGTAATGTTCGGGTGCCGGGTGGCGGCCTCGGTATAAGGTGTTATGTCTGACTTTGAGTCGACATGAATATAAAAGTCACCAATATCAGTAAAATAATCGGCAAGTAGCGAGGCTCCTGCAGCGCTCTTCATGTAGCATAGGCATATAATCGCAAGCGACATATTTTTTTGCCTTCCTGTTATATGTGTTTATACGATCTTCCGCGCCGCTGCCATTATCACCATTCCAAGCGTGACGATTCCGAGTATCATTGAATTAAGTAATATTTGATTGAAAAATGAGCTATAGTATTCGGAATAATAAGACATTCGAAGGGTGTCTATTATTTGGCATAGTGGATTGTACATGAGAATGTTGGCTAGGCGTTCCGGAATTGCGTCGGGGAGGAAAAAGATGCCGGATATACCCCACAACAGGGGGCCGAGGATGTTGCCGAACAGATATGCGATCGGCAGCAGCGGCCCAAGGGCGCCAAATATCAGGCCGGTGCCGACCCCGAAAAGCCACGCCTGAATCAGTGCGAGAAGAAATCCCTGCCAGTTCGCCACAGCCGGCTGGTGGCCGATGGCCGCGAGCGTTCCGAGCACGATGAATACAACGAGCGTCGCGGTGACGATTTCTAGGATTATTCGGGATGCAAAAAGGTCGAAAAGATCAACTCCTGGGAAATAGAGCAGGGACCGGTTCTGGGAAAGTGTCTGCATGATCTGGCGGTGTCCGTAGAGCCAGACGACGAAGGGCAGGACGCCGGTCATCAGGAAGATCGGAACATCGGTCCCGATGGCTGCCGGACGGCCGAGGATCGCTGTGACCACGATCGCGATCGTCAGATGCGCCAGAGGGATCAACAGCCCCAACAGGAAGCCGAAATAGCCCGTCCCGAACCGCGTCTGCAGGTCGCGCATGATAACGGCACCGACCACGCGGGCGTGCATGGCCGAGGCGTCGGCCCAGGTTTCGGCGGCGTGGCGGGTGCGGGTCTCGCCCGGATGTCCGCGTGCGTGTCCGTGGGTGTTTCCCGGGGCGGAGCGGGGGCGCTGCATCCTCAGGCCTCCATCGCCTGGCGGTGGACCTCGATGGCGTCGTTGATGTCCTCGAACACCATCAGCCGCCCCTTCTGCAGCACCATCCCGGCCGAGCAATATTCCTTGATGGTGCCGGTGGAATGGGAGGCCATGATGAGCCCGGCCCGCGCCCGCCGCTCGGCGAAGGCGCGGGCGCATTTCAGCTGGAAGCGGGCGTCGCCCACGGCGGTGATCTCGTCCACCAGATAGAATTCGAACTCGATGGCCATGGAGACCGCAAAGGCGAGGCGCGAGGTCATGCCCGAGGAATAGGTCTTCACCGGCATGTCGAGGTCGCGCCCCAGCTCCGAGAAGTCCTCCACGAACTCCGTCACCTCGGCGATGTCCGCATCATAGACGCGGGCGAGGAAGCGGATGTTCTCCCGCCCCGTCATTTGCGGATGGAAGCCGCCCGCGAACCCCAGCGGCCAGGAGATGCGCACCGAGCGGTAGATGCGCCCGGAGGTGGGCGCCTCGGTGCCGGCGATGAGCTTCAGGAAGGTGGACTTGCCGGCCCCGTTCTGGCCCAAAAGACCGTAGCTCGCCCGCGTGTCGAGACTCACCGACACGTCGGAGAGCACAACCTTGCGTCTGAGGTGCGTCCAGTAGGTCTTGGTGAGGTGGTCGGTGACGATCATGCCCGCCTCACGACTTGATGTGCCGCATCAGCTCGAAGGCCGAGACCAGCAGCAGCCACATGAGCCCGAATACCAGCGCCGCCGCCACCGGTAGCCAGAAGCGGTGCGGCCAGTCGTGCTCCTGCGCCAGCACTGGCTTCACGAAGGTGGCAAGGTACATGCCCTGCCGCTCCGCCGCCACCCGCGCCTGCTCCAGCGCCGCCGCCGCTGCCGTATATTGCCGCTCGGCGATCTGGCGTTCGAGATCGAGCGCGTCATAGCGCGTCATCACCGCGGAGAGGGTATCCTTGTCCGATCCCGTGCCGCTGGTGAGGCGCGCTTTCAGCAGCGCGATGTTCTCGCGCACCGCCTGCCGCCGCGCGTCGAGCAGCATGAATTGCGGCGCGTCCGGGCTCAGGGTGCGCCGGGCGGTGGCGATCTCCTGGTCGATGAGCACCTGGTCGCTCTCGAGGTCGGCGATGAGCTTGGCGATGCCCTCGTTGGTGCGGGCGGGATCGATGACGCCCACCTCGTTGCGCAGGTCGCGCACCGCGGCGCGCGCCTTGCGCAGTCGCGCCTCCGCCCGCGCGACCTCCTTCTCGGCCTGTGAGATGGCGTCCGTGCGGGTGCGTTCGCCGAGCTTGTTCACCATGTCCTCGGAGAGAGCGACGATGGCCTGGGAGATCTTGAGCGAATCCTGCGGTGAGAAGGCCCACACCTTCACGGTGATGATGCCCGACGGCGCCTCGATGGCGGTGTCGATCTGGCTGCGCCAGCTCCGCTCCAGCCGCTCGATGGGGCGATTGGGGTTGAAACGGGAGAACCAGTCGATGCCGGGGCGGGAATAGAGCTGGCGCAGGTTCACCCGCTCTTCCAGTGCTTCCACCACGGCGAGGCTTTTGACGTAATTGGCGATGATGAGGCTGTCCTGCACCTCGGCCAGGCCGCCGAGACCGGCGCCGGAGAGCGTCTCCAGCCCCGCATGTTCGGATGCGCGCACCGCGAAGCGCGCCTCGGAGAGGTACTGGCTCGATGCGATGAAGACGAAATAGAGCGTGGCGAGAAGGGTGGGAATCACCGCCACGACGATGAAGCTCGCCATCAGCGGCAGGCGGAACTCGGCGATGGCGCGCACTTCCGCGCCCCAGAGGGCCGCGGCCGAGGGCCGCACCACGGAGCGCTGCAGGCGCGCCTCGCGGGCCTGTCGCCTGAGCTCCTCGCGCAGCCGCGAATTGCGGCGCACAAGCAGGTCTGGCGACCCGCCCCGTGCCGGCAGCCGGACGCGCGATGCGACCTCCTGGTTCACTCCTAGACCCTCCCGGAGCGCCCCATACTGCCCCAGTTCTCCAGCCTGCGCGCCGCCGCAACCGGCGCGCGTGCCGGGACACGCCGCTACTAGCAGCCGGCGGGCTTGTGTGTCTATCCTCGCCGCCTGCCGGCCAGACCATGGCCTGAGATTACCCAACAAAAGGTTCGCGTTGCAGATGCCTCGTCCGTTCGTCGCCGGTCCGCCCTCAGCCGATCCCGTGCCGGACGGGGACGACGCCCTCGCCGCCCGTCTCGACCGGATGGAGGAGACCCTCGCCCGCCTTGCGGCCGGGCAGGAGGAGATCGTCCGCCGGCTGGAGGCGCTTCAGGACCATGCCAATCTCGTCGGCTACAAGGTGGAGCAGATCGCGGCCGGGCGGCCGTCCCGCACCTTCAACCTGTCGCTACCGCTGCCGCTGGAGCGGCTGCGCGATCTCATCGTGGCGCCCGGCCCCTCCGTCGGCACGCTCGTCGAGATGTGGCGCGCCGCCGGCCGCACCACCGTTGTGCCGGAGCGCGATAGCGCCGGCCTGCTGAAGGCGCGCGCGCAGCCGGCCCGCCGTGCCCGCACCTTCGGCCGCGACTTCACCGGCCTCGTGTTCGGGCGCAAGGGCGTGGTCTACCGTGTGCGGCCGCACCATCCGCCGGTGCCGGCGCGCCCGCGCATGCTCCACATCATCCCCAACGTGTTCGTGGGCGGCTCGACCCAGTTGGTGGTTGACCTCATGGAGCGCCTCGGCCACCGCTACGAGATGCAGGTGCTCACCGCCGCCTTGCCGCCGCAGGGCCGGCACGAGAACATGGTGATCCACCATTTGCCCCTGGGCAGTCCGACGAGCGCCTTCGCCCACGTCCTGGCGCAGGTGGCGCCGGACATCGTGCATATCCACTATTGGGGCGACAGCGACCGGCCCTGGTACGAGGCGGCGCTGGAAGCGGCGCGGCCGACCCCGGCCGTGCTGGTCGAGAACGTCAACACGCCGGTGGAGCCGCTGCGCGATGCGCGGATCTCCACCTATGTCTTCGTCTCGGACTATATCCGCGCCGCCTTCGCGCCGGACATCGCCAACGGACGGGTGGTCCACCCCGGCATCGACCTCGACGCCTTCACGCCCGGCCCCTGGATCGGGGATGCGGCGGACAGCATCGGTATGGTCTATCGCCTCCATCCGGACAAGCTCGGCGAAAACTCCGTGGACCCGCTGATCGCGGTCGCGCGGCGCCGGCCCCAGACGCGGATCATCGTGGTGGGCGACGGCGAGCTTCTGCCCGTGTTCCATGCCAAGGCCGTTGCGGCCGGCGTCATCCACAACTTCGAGTTCGCCGGTACCGTGCCCTATGCGGATCTCCCGACGCTCTATCGCCGCTTCCGGGTTTTCGTGGCGCCGGTGGTTCGGGAGAGCTTCGGGCAGGTGACGCCCTTCGCCATGGCCATGGGGCAGGCGGTGGCCGGCTTCAAGGTTGGCGCCCTGCCGGAAATCCTCGGCACCTCGGAGACGCTGGCCAAGGATTCCGAAGGGCTTGCGGGCGTCATCTGCGACCTGCTGGACGATCCCGCGCGGCTCGACGCCGTCGGCGCCCACAATCGCGAACGGGCGCGGATGTTCGGCCTCGACGCCATGATCGCGGCCTATGCCGAGATTTATGCACAGGCGCTCGGCCGACCCACCGACCTCATGCCGGGCTTCCCTCGGGCCAGCCTGTTCGCTGAAGTTTAACCAACGTTGCTGCATATTGCGGTGCGATACGGACTGGCGGGTTCGAATCGTTCGCGCTAAGGTAGCATCTGAGGTGGTGGGCTGGTCCCAACGGCAGGTGCCGACTGAGGCTTGATCTTGGCCGCTTCTGTAAACTTCACTCTGTGGAGGGTGCGGGGAGGCGGTGCCTCGCGCCGGCGGTGCATGACATCACTGGTTGTGGGGGGCGCAGGCGTCATCGGGCGTCGTCTGTGTCAGAAGCTTGCGGAAAGTTCGGTCGGCACCATCGCCACCACCCGCCGGCTTGAGCATGCGCCCTTCCATCGTGGCGTACGCTGGCGTGCCCTCGATCTTGCGACCTTCACCGGCTGGGATGACCTGCTCGACGGCGTCAGCACGGTCTATCATCTCGCCTGGTCCACCATCCCTTCCAGCGCCTGTCTCGATCCCGCCCGCGACATTCTGGAGAATGTGGTGGGCAGCGTGCGCCTCATGGAAGCCGCGCGCCGCTATCCCGGCATCCGCATCGTCTTCGCCTCCTCCGGCGGCGCCGTCTATGGCGCGCCGGAGCAACTGCCGGTGGCAGAGCATCACCCCGCCAAGCCGTTCAGCGCCTACGGCATCTCCAAACTCATGGTGGAGCATTACCTGGAGAAGTTCCGCCGCTTGCACGGCTTGGACGGCATCGCGCTGCGCATCGGCAATTGCTACGGCGCGGGGCAGACCGAGCTGGGCGGCCTCGGTGCCGTCACCCTCTTCACCCGCGCTGCCCTGCGAGGTGAGCCGGTGAAGCTGTTTGGCAACGGCTCCACCGTCCGCGACTACGTGCACGTGGACGACGTGGTGAGCGCGCTGCTCGCCGCCGGACGGATGCACAATGTGCCCGGCCCGGTGAACATCGCCTCCGGCACCGGCCATTCCCTGTCCGAGCTGATCGCCAAGGTCGAGGCGGCGGTCGGGCAGCGCATCATCATCGAGCCCATCGCGGCCCGCCCCTTCGACGTGCCCGCCTCCGTCCTCGACATCCGCCGCGCCAGCGAGCGGCTTGGCTGGGCCCCCGTCATAGATCTCGATCTCGGCATCGAGATGCTCGTCAACGAGCTGAGGACCGAAGCAGACGTTCAATGCGGGTCGCCCTTTACGTCCATTGCTACTTCCCCGACCATTTCTACGGCACCGAAAGCTACACTCGCACCGTAGCGCGGGAGCTGAAGGCGCTCGGGCACGAGCCGGTGGTGGTCACGGCCACCTTTCCGGGCGAGCCGGCCCAGGGCGCGCTGGTGGAGCGCGACAGCTTCGACGGCATCCCGGTCATCCGCATCGACCGCAACGTCCATCCCAATGCCGCCCTGCGCGACACCTTCCACCTGCCGGCCCTGCGCTTCATCCACGAGCGCATCCTGAGGGACATCCGGCCGGACATCGTGCATGTGTGCCATCTCATCAACCACACCACGGCGCTGCTGGAGGTGACGGGGCGGCTCTGCCTGCCCACGGTCGCCACCTTCACCGACTTCTTCGGCTTCTGCTTCAACAACAAGCTGGATGCCGCCGACGGCAGCCTCTGCGCCGGGCCGGATGCCGACCGCGCCAATTGCGTCGCCTGCGCGTTCTTCGCCGGCGGCAAGGACAAGGGGCCCGTGCAGGGTCTGCTGCGCGCCGTGGTGCCGCCAGTGGTGGCGCGCGCGTCGCGCCTCGCGCCGGCCGACTGGCGCGGCACCATCGCCGCCCTCAAGGAGCGGCCGGGCCATCTCGCCGCCGCCTATTCCGCCTATGCCGGCGCGCTCACCCCCACCCGTTTCATGCTGGAGAGCTATCGCAGCTCGGACATCCGCGTGCCGCTGGTCCTGTGCCGCTTCGGCATCGACATCGACCGCGCGCCCAAGCCCGAGCGATCCGGCGGGCCGCTGCGCCTCGGCTTCATCGGCCAGCTCGCGCCCCACAAGGGCCTGCACCTGCTGCTGGAGGCCATGAAGTCGGCGCCGGCGGAGGCCTTCAGCCTCGACATCTATGGTGACGAGCGCATGGACCCGGCCTATGCCGCAGAGGTCCGCGCGGCCTCGGCCGGGCTTCAGGTGGCGTTCCGCGGCACCTTCCCGGTGGAGCGGATGGCCGCGGTGCTGGCGGAGATCGACGTGCTCGTCATCCCCTCCGTGTGGGTGGAGAACAGCCCGCTGATTCTGCTCCAGGCCCTCGCCACCCACACGCCGGTGCTGGTCTCCGACGTGGAGGGGATGAGCGAGTTCGTGGAAAACGGCGTCAACGGCTTCACGTTCACAAAAGGCTCGGTGAAGGCGCTGTATGGCAGGCTGGAAGCCTTCGCGCGGGATCCGGGCCTTGCCCGCACCCTGTCCGCCGGCACGCGATACGATCGCACCTCGCGCCATATGGTCGAGGATGTGGTCGCCTTCTATGATCGCGCCCGCCAAGGCAGGGCGTCGGCCTGAGGGCGTCGGGGTACTTAGCGGGGAGACGGAAGAGGCGTGATGAGCATCGAGGCGGAGACGATGGCGGGTTCGCAGAGCGACGGCACGACAGCGGGTGAGCGGGCGGACGACGGGGCGGGCGCGCGCGCCCAGGCCGCGGCGCCGGCCACCGTCGCCTCGGGCATCGCCGGGGATTTCGATGCCTGGCTCGCGCTCAATCTCGCCGAGGCGGCGCCCGAAGGCGCCATCGCGCCGTTTCCGCCTGAAGAGCTGATGCACAACACCACCGGCCTCACCGCCACGCGCGACTTCGCCAGCCACGGCGTCGATTTCCTGCGCGCGCTGCAGGCGCTGAGCCCGGTGCCGCTGGCCAGCTACCGCTCGCTGCTCGACTTCGGCGTCGGCGTCGGGCGGCTGGCGCGCATGTTCCACGGCTTTTCGGGTCGTTACGTGGGCATGGACGTGGATGCCCGCCACCTCGCCTGGGTGGGGCAAAACCTCGCCCATGTGGAGCCGGTGCTGAGCGTGCCCCGCCAGCCGCTGCCGGCGGCGGACGGCAGCTTCGATGCGGTGGTCTCCATCTCCGTCTTCAGCCACCTGAGCGAGCGGGACCACCTGTTCTATCTGTCGGAGCTGCACCGGGTGTCGGCTCCCGGGGCGCTCCTGTTCCTCTCCATCCACGGCGACCGGGCGTTCGCGCGGGCGTGTGACGAGACCCCCATCTTCGAGATGCTCGCCATCCCCGAGCCGGAGCTTGCGGCCGCGCGGCCTTCAATGGGGGGCGGGCACGGGTATGTCTTCATCCGCCAGGACGGGCATCTCACCAGCGCGGCCTACGACTACGGCATCACCTTCGTCAGCGCGGCCTATGTGCGTGCCCACTGGAGCCGCTGGTTTGACGTAGTGAAGGTGGGCGCAGGGGCGCTGCACGATTTTCAGGACGTCGTGGTCCTGAGAGCGAGGTGACGATGGGCCTGCCGTCGGCGCCGCCCATCCGGGTGCTGATCGAGCGCAGCCGCGCCTTCGTGGTGCTACCGTTCGTGAAGCCGGCGCTGCGCTGGCGTCGGTTGCCGCGTACCTTCGGCACCGGTGCGTCGGCCTCGCAGCAGTGGTTCCGCCTGCTGCGCCTCACCTTCGCCGCTGCGGTGCTGGTTCCGGCCGCACTGTGCGCCTTCTATGCGGGCGTGATCTCGAGCCCCGTCTATGTCTCCGAGGCGCGCCTCGCCGTGCGTGAATCCCTCGGCGAGAGAGCCATGCCGGACTCTGGCGAGGACGGTGCCCGCGGCGCCATCGCGGGGGTCATGCGCGGTCTTTCCAGCCTGTTCGGCGGGGCTACGGGCAGCCAGTCGCAAGCGCCGTTCGTGCTCGCCAACTATATCGCCAGCCGCTCCTTTGTCGCCGCGCTCGACGCCGACGGCTGGCTGCGCCGCTTCTTCTCTCGCCCCGGGCTCGACCCACTTTCCCGCCTCTCCCCTGATGCGACGCTGGAGGAGCTTTGGCGCTATTGGAACCGCCACGTCTCCGCCGCGGTGGATCGCCGCTCGGAGATCGTGCTGCTGCGCGTCCGCGCCTTCTCTCCGGAGGATGCGCACACCATCGCCGAGCGCGTCGTCCACGACGGCGAGGTGCTGCTGAACGACATCGTGTCCCGCTCCCGCGCCGACAGCGTCACCCGCGCCGCCGACCAGCTGAGCCGGGCCAAGGCGCGCTATGTGACCGCACTCGCCCGCCAGCAGGAATGGCGCGGCCGGCAGCGCGCCGTCGATCCCGTCCAGGCGGCCGAGGCACTGGGCGCGAGCCTTTTGCGGCTGGAACAGGAGCGCATCTCGGCCGACAAGGAAATGCGCGCCTTGGAAAAGCTCTCCGCCCCCGATGGTCCGGCTCTCGGCGTGCTGCGCGACAGGGTGCGGGCCATCGATACCGAGATCGCCGCCTTCAAGGCGCGCATGGGCGGGGCGGGCAGCGGGCAATCCTCCGCGGTCAACGCGCTCACCTCCTTCGAGGAGGCAGAGCTGGAGGTGCGTTTCGCGGAGACCATGCAGTCCATCGCCGTTGCCGGCCTGCAGGAGGCGGAGCGGCGGGTGCGGGCGCAGAGCGCCTTCGTCAACGTGTTCGTGCCGCCGAGCCTGCCCACCACCGCCACCGAGCCGAGCTGGTGGCGCACCGGCCTGTTCGTGCTGGCGCTGGCCGGCATCTTCTGGCTCAACGCCATGGTCCTGGCCGCGGTCATCCGCGACCATCGCCGGTGAGGCGCCGATGATCGCGCCCCACCTTGACCTTCAGGGGGAAAACCGGCGTGCTCTTTAGCATCGACGAAGACGCCGGCAGCCGCATCGTCGGCTGGATCATGCCGGACAATCCTGCCGCCACGCCCCGCGTCGCGGTGCTTGTGGGCGGAGAATTGCGCAAGGCGATCCCGGCCACCGTGCTGCGACCGCTGCTGCGCGAGCAGGGCCTGCACGAGACCGGCATCTGCGGCTTCGTCGTGGACGAGCATGTGATCCCAGGGCTTGCCGGCCTCACCGACATCGAGCTTTATGACGAGACCACCAACATCCGCATCTACCGGCGCCGCCCGCCCTCGGCCAAGGCCGATCAGAAGCTGTTCCGGCTGGAGACGCGGGTGGTGCCGCAGGCGCAGCTGAACCTGCCGCTGCAGGATCTCTTCCACATGCCCTTCACCAGGCTGGAGCGCATCCCCGAGGAGGCGGTGAAATCCATCCTCGGCATCGCCTTCACCCAATCCATCTTCTGCACCGGCCGGGTGTTCTTCCGCACCTACGAGCCGCTGCTGCGCGACCGCGGGTTCAAATGCACGGTGTTGCTGCGGGATCCGTTCGAGGAACTGGCCGAGGAGCTTCTGGTGCTGCGCTGGGCGGTGAAGACGCCGAACCTTGCCGCCTCGGTGCTCACCGACGTCTACAAGCCGCTGGTGGACAGCCTCGCCAAGGCGGACCTAGCCGATATGGCCGAGCTGGAAATCTGGCTCGGCACCCTCTCCGCGTTCGAGCGCAGCCTGATCGCCAATCCCATGGCGCGGCTGCTCACCTGCCGGGGCTCCGATGACGCGCTGGACACCTCGGCGGTCGAAAACGCCCTCGACACCCTCTCCGAAATGGATGTGGTGGGCCTTGCCGGCGACGAGGATGTGTGGTGGGAAACCCAGCGCGTGGTGCTGGATCTCGACCTGCCGCCGCTGCCGGAACTCGCCTGGTCGCGACAGGTGGGCGAACTGCGCGAACGGGTGGCCGAATGGCCGGCGGCGCAGGACCTTCTCGCCGTCGACGCACGCATCTTTTCCGACGTCACCGCTGCCGTCGGTCGTGTGGACGAGGCCACGGACGAGGCCGCCGAGGATGGCGGCACCGGTGCTGCCGAATCGGACCAGCACACGCCTGCGTAAAAGGGACGGGCTCCTGGTGTGCCAGCCTGCACGCTGTCTCTGCCGTTATGCCCGGCCTCGCGCGGCGCATCCCCATGGGGCGCTCCCAGCGCCGTGTGAAAGACCGTTCCCGACCGCGCCATGTGGATGGCCGGGACAAGACTGGCCATGATGGATCGCGAAACGGTGGAGCGGTCTCAAGTCGGGCCGGCGCCGCCCTCTGCCCGGCAGCCCTTGCCTTACCGCGTCCGGGCGTAGACGCTCGCCACGTAGAGCGCGCCGATGGCCCAGGCGGCGAACAGGATGGAGAAGACGGCGCCGGCCTGCAGTGGGGGGGTGGGGAAGGCCTTCTCGTGCGGGAGGGTCGGGGCCATGAAGGCGAGGATATAGACCTGCTGGCGTGCCCGTTCGGCGCGCGCGCCGAGAAGCTCTGCCTCGGCCTGCTTCAGTCGCTGCTCGGCGAGGCGGCGGCTTGCCTCCAACTCGGCGCCGGCGACGAGATTGCCGCTGGAACCGGCGGAGGCGGCATCGCCGAGGAGAGAGGTGTCGAGCGCCGCGATCTTCTCATCCAGCGAGCGCAGCCGCTCCTTCAGGGCCCGCACCACGGGGGAATCCTCGTCGAGCCGGGCCCGCGCGGCGTTGAGGTCGGTGTTCAGGGCCGAGCGCTGGTCGCGCAGCTTGGAGATGACCGCGAAGGCGTCGCTGGCGCTCCTGGTCGGATCCAGCGTGCCTTGGGCGTTGCGGAAGGCTTCCAACTCGGTGCGCACCACCGCAAGCTCGGTGAAGGCGGCCCGCTCTTCGGCCTCGGCCTGCACCACCCGGTCGCTGCGGTTGCGGGCGGTAAGATCGTTGGTCACCTGCTCGGCCTGGCGGACCACGGCGGCGGCGAGCAGGGCCGCGCTCTGCGGGCTGAAGGCATAGACCTGCACCTTGATGACGCCGGACATCTGCTCGAGGCTGACGCTGACCTGCCGGTTCCAATAGGTGACGAGATCTTCCGTGCTGGCCTCGGGCGACAGGGCGAACACCGGGTCGCGATCGGAGATGCCGAAGATGCGCTTCAGGTCGAGCTGCTCCTGGAGCGCGTCCACCATGGCGCGGCTGCGCAGGTAGTCCACGACGACCCGCGCCTCCTGGGTGTTGGCCACCTGCGGAATGCCATTGGCCGCAGGGGAGGCCGAGGCGTTGGAGACGGTTTCCAGATTGCCGCGCACCACGAGGCGCGCCTCGGAGCGGTACTGGGGGGCGGCGACGAAGGTGAGATAGAGCAGGGTCGCCACCGCCGGCAGCAGCACCAGCAGCCCGAAGCTGCCGAGGGCGAGTTCCGTGCGGGTGAGATGGGCGCGGCGCCCTTCCGCAAGGGTCGCCTGCGCCTCGTTCCGTGATGCGGCGCGGCGACGGGATATGGCCGCGCCGACGCCGCGCAGCAGCGGAAGCGGCAGGAAGCGCTGGATCCGCGCGACGGCCGGGGAGGCGGCGACGGCTGGCTCCTGAGCCACGGCTGGCTCCTGGGTGACTCTGTCTGGGGCGGCGGCGGTCCTGCCGACCCGCGCGCGGGTCGATCCGTTGTCGCGGGTCGCCTGCGCCGGGGAGACCATGCCGGCCCTATTGCGCCACCGAGACCGTGCTGACCACGGGCTGGGCGACGGAGTTGAACAGCGAGGTGATCTTCTGCAGGTCCGCCAGCGGCGCGTTGGCGACGTAGATCGCATCCTTGTTACGGATATGGAACCCGCGGGCGAGGAAGACGAAGTTCGGATCGCGCATGTTCCAGCGGTAGATCACGCGCACGTAGCCGTTGCTCTCCAGCGGCTGAGAGTCCGGCCGCAGGCGGGAGGCGAAGCGCACCGGCTCGATGCGCATCAGATAGACGCCGGAGGGATCGGCACGGGCGTCGAGCACGCCGCCGACACGTGCCACCGCCTCTTCGAGCGTGATGCCCACCGCGTCGAAGGGCACAATGGTCGGGTTTCCGGCTGCGCCGAACACTGTGTAGGTCTGCGGGTCGCGGATCAGCACGATCTTGTCCAGCGGGCGGACGTAGACGTCCTCCTTGGGATCGTTGAGCAGCGCCTGCATGGGCACCGTCACGGTGCTACCGCCACGGCTCAGGCGCACGAACACCTCGTGGGCGGGAATCTTGATGCCGCCGGCCGCCGCGATCACGTCCAGCACGCGGTCGCCGCGCGGGGAGAGGGGGACGACGGCGCCGGATGTCGCCTCGCCAAGCACGGTGGCGGCGTTGCTGACGCTGCGCGTGACCACCACCACCACCTGCGGCTCGATGGCCTTGCCGCTCAGCTTCTCGACCACCGCGGTCTCGATCTGCGCCGTGGTGCGCCCCGCCACCGAGATGCGCCCGGCATAGGGAACGGTGATGGAGCCGTCCTGCGCCACCTGCTGCTCCGGGATCGCGGCACTGCGCGAGCCGGTGCCGAGCCGATCGATGACCGGACCGGAGAACAGGCCGCCGGCTGCCGCCTCCCAGATGGTGACAGAGATGACGTCGCCGACGCCCACCACGTAGCGGGTCGGCGGACGATAGTCGCCGAAGCGCCCGCCGAAGGAGGCGGGGCGCTCCTGCGCCAGAAGCGAAAGGGTGCGGTCGTCAACGTCCACCAGCAGATAGCGCTGATCGTCGGACGGCTGCGCCATCTCGATCTCGACGCGCGACGGTCCGGAAGAGGGCAGCGCCGTGCAGCCGCAGGTTGCGGCTGCGAGCAGCAGCGACGCGAGAAATTTTTTTGCCGACAACATTGACGCGCTACGGTCCCGCCGCTGGAGGAGCAGGGCTGTTATACATCCCCTCGCCTTGCACAGCGACCTAGCCACACAACGTTTAAGGGAGCGTTGCGGTACTGCAACACGTCAACGTTGTCCCGCAAAATTGCGCAGTCGGTACGTGCAGTTGCAAGGTAAAGCGCTCCCATCGGCACCGTAGATTACCTACGGGAAGACGGTAATGAGGTAAGTCTGGCATGTCGCAGCACTTGGTCGCAGCAGGGTCAGGTCCCCCCAAACGGCCCCTCGCCATCATCAGCGGCGGATCGAGCGGCATTGGCCTCAGCGTGGCGGAAGTCCTTGGAAAACGGGGTTGTACGGTTGCGATCCTCGCCCGCGATCCGGCGCGCCTCGCTCAGGCCCGCGCGAATCTCGAGGCACAGCGAATCGTCGTGTCCGCCCACGCGCTCGACGTGCGCGACGTTGCGGCATGCACTGCGCTGGTGGACTCCCTTGTCTCGGAGCACGGGCCGCCGCTCTGGGTTGTGGCGAGCGCCGGCATCGTCGAGCCGGGCTTCTTCCTGGAGCAGGATGCCGCGGCCACCCTGGCCCAGATGGAGATCAATTTTCTCGGCACCACGAATCTCGTGCGTGCCGCAGCCCCGTCCATGGTGGCGGCGGGGCGGGGGCACATCGCCATGGTCGCCTCCGCCGCCGGCCTGTTCGGGGTCGCGGGCTATGCCGGCTATTGCGCGTCCAAGTTCGCGGTGCGTGGCTTCGCCGAGGCGCTGCGCATTGAGCTGGCCGCCGCGGGCGTCAGCGTGACGGTCTCTGTGCCCCCGGACACCGACACGCCGCAGCTCGCTTATGAGCGGCCGCTGCGTCCCGCCGCCATCGCGCCATTTGCCGGTTCCGGTCGCCCGCTGCCGCCGCAGGTTGTGGCGGCGCATCTCGTCCGCACCGCCGAGCGCGGGGGCTTCCTGTCCGCGCCGACGGCGCAGCTTGCCGCGATCGCCCGGATGCAGGGCCTCGCCTCCGGCGTTTTCGCACGCGTGCAGATGCGGCTGCTACGCCGGAACAAGCCCTGATGTCTCAGCGCCCCAGCGCGTCCAGCAGCGGCTGGATGGCGGGGCCGTAGCGCCGCCAGCGGCCGACCGAGGTGGCGTAGAGCGGCTCGCGCACCTGGGTGATGCTGGCCGTGCGCACCGGCCGCTCGGTCTCGTGGAACTTCAGGCAAACCGGGTCCCATTCCTCCCCGCAGGCGGCGATGAGGCGGCGGGCGGCGCCCTCGATGTCGGCGACCACCGCCTCGTAGTCCATGGGCAGGATGGTGCCTTCCGGCAGCACCTCGTCCCAGTGCGCCATCAGCCCGGCATAGGCGTGATGGTGGCGAGCGAGTTCACCGAAATCGTAGCTGTAGGGCAGGTCGTCCCGGAACAGCTTGGAGAAGCAGGAGATGGCCGTGTCTACCGGATCGCGCCGGCAATGGATGATGACGGCGCGCGGGAACAGGATGTGGATGAGGCCGAGATAGAAGTAGTTGTTCAGCATCTTGTCCGCCACCAGGCGCTTGCCGGGGGCGCGGGCGGGCAAGGCGTCGAGATAGGCGGACGTGATCTCGGCCATCTCCGGCCGCTCGATGAGATGCATCAGCTCGGGATAATGGACCATGCCGCCGAAGGCCTGGTCGATGCGGTTCACCGCGCGGTGGAACAGGTCCATCTCGCCGCCGCCCTGGATGGCGGGATGGCTGGCGAGGATCTGCTCCACCAGCGTGCTGCCCGAGCGCGGCATGCCGACGATGAAGATGGGCCGCGCCTGCACATGTCCCATCCCGGCCCGCTCGGCCATGAAGGCGGGGGTGAAGATGGCGCGGATGCGCTCGAAGGTGGCGAGCGACGCGGGCTCGTCATAGGTCAGCTGCGCCCGCTTCAGCCGGGCGCCTGCGATGAACTGCTCCATGGCCTCGGCATGGCGGCCGAGGTCGTCATAGGCCTTGCCGAGGGCGTAGTGGAGCGGGATGCGCTCGGTCTCGCCGGCCTCGGCGGCGAGCGCGCCCTCCAGAGCCGCAACCATATCCTCGTCCGGCCGCACCTTGCGGGCCGCGACGAGGTTGATGCGGCTGTTGACCGAGGCGGGATCGTTCGCCAGCGCCCGCTCGAACAGGGCGCAGGCGCCGCGCAGGTCGCCAGTTTCCATCAGCAGAAGGCCGAGCACGTTCAGCGCGTCGAGATCATCCGGGGCGAGCGCCAGCGCGCGGCGGGCCGCGTCCATCGCCTCGTCGCCGCGCTCCAGATCGCGCAGGATGCGGGCGAGCAGGACGAGGGTCGGCACATGGTGCGGGTTGGCGCGCAGCGCCCGCTGGCAGGCCGAGCGCGCGCCCTCCGCCTTGCGCTCGTTGAGCAGGCCCTGCGCCAAATAGAAGGCTGGCTCCGGCCGCTCGGGCGCCGCCGCGATGGCGAGCGCCAGCACGGCGAAGGCCTCCTCGCTGCGCTCCTGCGCGAACAAGGACAAGGCGAGGGAATTGTAGGGCTCCACATAGTCCCGCCGCTGGGCGATGGCGGTGTGGAAGGCGGCGTCCGCCTCACGGAAGTCGCCCTGCTCGCGCAGCACGTTGCCGAGATTGTGCCAGGCTTCCGGATAATGCCCGCGCTGGGCCAGCGCGGCGCGGAAGGCGGCTATGGCCTCGCTTGGCAGACCCTTGGCGCGCAAGGCGTTGCCGAGATTGTTGTGGGCCTCGGCAAAGGCGGGGCGCAGCGCGATGGCCCGGCCGTAGCAGGCGAGGGCCTCCTCCAGCGCGCCGGTCTCGAACAAGGCGATGCCGAGATTGTTGTGCCCGGCCGCATAGGCGGGATCGGCCGCGACCGCCGCGCGCCCTGCGGCGACGGCGCCCGCCCGGTCGCCGGTCTGGCGGCGCATCTCGCACAGATTGCTGTGGTAGGAGGCCCGGCCGGGATCAGCCCCGGCCGCCCACGCCATGAAGGTGACGGCTTCAGCCGTGCGGCCAGTCTGCGCGAGGATGACGCCGACAAGGTGCGCCGCCTCCGCCGTTGCCGCCTGCTCGCCCAGAACGGCGCGCTGGACGATGGCCCGCGCCACCGCCTCCGCCCCGCCGAGGTCTCCGGCGCGGTAGAGCTCCCACGCGCGCTCCAGCGTCGGCAGAGGGCCGCCGCGATCCGCGCCCATCCCCTCCGCCATCAGAACCGCAGCCGCAGCTGTGCGGATGCCGTGCTGTTGGAATAGCCGTCGCCGAAGCTGCCGCGATATTCGAGGTAGCCGTCGAGATTGGCCGAGAGCGCGAAGGAGAGGCCCGCCGCAGCCAGCGCCATGTCGCTCGGTCCCCCCGACAGGATATTGAAGGCGATGGTGCTGTCGGACAGGAAGGCGGCGCCGAGGCTCGCGCCCGTGTCGAGATATTCGTGCTGCCAGCCCGCCTCCAGCCGCAGCGTCACCGGCAGGGTCGAGAACGACAGGGGCTGGATGACGCGCAGGCCAAGGGTGGATTGCAGCGACTGGGTGGTGTCCGCGGCGACGTTCAGGTTGAACACGCCGGCCCCGCGCTCGGCGAAGGTCTCGGTGCCGAGCGCCGCATAGGCGAGCCGCAGATAGGGCTCGAGCTTGGCTCCGGGGGCATAGGCGTAGTCATAGCCCGCCTCGCCCACCACCGCGCCGGCATTGCCCGCAAAGTTCGAGCGCGCGGTGAAGAGCGTGCCGCCGTACGCGATGGAGCGGCTCATGTCGTAGGTCTGGTAGCCGTAGGTGCCGAACAGGTTGGCGTAGAAGGCGCCCCACTGCTTTTCCGCATAGAGCGAGGCGGTCCACTGGTCCACCGATCCCGAGGCCGGAGTGGTGAAGCCGAGATTGGCCGTCTGGTAGCTGAAGACGGCGCCGCCACGCGCATTGTCGCCGAACGCCCGCTCGATGCCGCCGAGCACGCCGCCGCCGGAGCTGGAGACCGTGCCGTTGCTGGTGTCGTAGCTGCCCCAGTTGCCGAACGGCCGCAGCCACACGCCGTTCTGCGGCGCCGGCGCGGCTGCCGGCGAGAGCGCGGCCCACGGGCTGGAGCTTCCCGACGCGGAGCCGGTCGCGGCATAGGCGTTGCCGGAGAGGTTCACCTCACCGGCGCCATAGGAGAGGAGCGCGCTGCCGCCGCTGGGCAGGGCGCCGGTACCACGCGTGGCGGCGAGCTGCTGGCTGATCTGCCCGTTGATGGTGCCGAACGAGGCCATGCCGGCCGTCTTCGCATCGGCCAGCGGCGCGCCGGACATCTGGTTCAGCAGGTTCGCGACCTGCCCGTCGGTGCCGGAATAGAAGCTGTCCAGTACCGGGCTCAGCGGCGAGGAGAGGGAGAGCCGCTGGTAGTTGAGATCGATGCCCGCCGCCAGCGAGCGACCCGCGAGGGAGAGGCCCGCGAGGGAGGTGGTGGCGTTGCGCGTGAGCACCAGCGTTGCCCCGTCCGCATCATAGGTGACGGCGGCGGAGAGCAGGCTGTTGGGGGTGGTCACGTCGGCGAAAGAACCGGAGATGTCGGACGAGGCGACGAGATCGTAGCTCGTGGTCTTCGCCCGCAGCCCGGAGGCGCCCAGCACCGCCACCGTGCCGCCCAGATCGGCGCTGGTCGCGACGATGGGCGCAGCGGTCCATTGCGGGGAGAGATAGACGCCCAGCGTGCCGCCTGCGGACTGGGTGTAGGACTTGGTTTCGATGGCGCTGTCGGAGGTGAGGATCAGCGTGCCCTGGTCCTTCACCGCGAAGGTGCCGATGCCCACCGCCGTGCCGGTGAAGGCGAGGCTCACCGGCGTGCCGTCGCCGCCGACGCTGACATTCGCGAGGCTCTCCAGCGTGCCGGAATAGGCGAAGGCCGTGTCCACGCCGGCCAGCACCGTGAGGCTGCCGAGCCCGCCGCCGAGCACATCGCCGCTGAGCGTGCCGCCGCTCCATGTGATGGCGTCGGCATAGGTGGAGGAGAGGGCGAGATCGCCGTAGACGGCGCCGTCCTGCAGCAGGACGCGGGTGGCCGAGCCCTCGCCGGTGAGGTCGATGGCGATGCCGGCGGTGTTGCCCTCGGCGGCGATGATGCTGCCGCGATTGGTGAGCGTGCCGATGCTGCTGCCGCCGGCCACCTTGATGGCGGTGGCATTGCCCGAGGCGCCGGTGGTCGCGGCGATAGTGCCGGTGTTCACGAGACCGTCCGTCAGCGTCACCACCCCGGCCACGGCGAGCGCGGTGTCCACCTTCAGGGTCTCGAGCGTCGTCACCTCAGCCGCGCCCAGCGCCTTGCCGTCGATGGTGGAGCCGATGGCGATGCCGATGGCGGTGGCGTCCGTGCCGCTCGCCTGCGCGGCGATGGTGCCGGTGTTGGCGAGCGCGCCGCCCACCGTGCCGGAGGCGAGCTGGAGGCCCACCGCCGTGGCCTTCGCGCTGCGGCTCGCACCGGTGGCGTCGGCCCCGGCGATGGCCATCACGGTGCCCGAATTCACGATGCTGCCGCCGATGCCGCCGGTGGCATTGAGCGCGAGGCCATAGGCGAAGGCCGAGGCATCTGCCGTGCCGCCGATCGCGGTCGCGGAAGCGTTGGCGACGGCGCCGATGGTGCCCGTATTGATGAGATCGCCACCGATGCCGGCGCCGGCCCCGGTGAGGAGGCCGAAGGCCGAGGAGACGGCGCTGGCGTCGGTGGAAACCGTCCCGCCGCTGCCCGACGCGGTGACGCTCGAAAGCGCGGTCGCGCCGATGGTGCCGGTGTTGGTGAAGCCGCCGGAGATCTTCCCCGGGCCCGACAGCATCACGCCCAGCGCCATCGCCGAGCCGACGCCGTGGGCCGATGTTTTCACTTCGCCGCTGCCGCTGCCGGCGGCCGAGACCGTGGTCTTGGCGCTCGCCCTGGAGAGGATGTCGGCAGTGTTCGAGAAGCCGGCCATGCCGTCGGCGGAAGCGATGATGCCGCTGGCGAGCACGATGCCGGTGGCGTCCGCGTCGGCCTCCGCCTTGCCACTTGCCGCCGTGGCGCTCGCTACCGCGCCGAAGGTGCCGGAGGCGATGGCGGCGATATCGCCGGAATTCACCAGCGATCCGGTGACGGCGCCGGGCAAGGTGAGGATGCCCATGGCCACTGACAACCCGTCCGCGACGGAGGTGGCCTGCGCGCTCGCGCCGGCGGCCGAGCCGACGGTGGTGATGGTGAGCGCCTGATCGACCGAGATCACGCCGGAATTGGTGAGATTTCCGGCGAGTCCGTCGAGGCGCGCATAGACGCCGTAGCTCGCGGCGATGGCGCCGTCGAGGCCGGGCAGGCTGCTCAGCGCCGTGGACTGGTTCAGCGCCGAGACTACCGCCGCGCCGTCGGAGAGGCTTGCGTTCGCCGCGGCGACGTTGGTCAGCGCGACGGCGGAGGAGAGGGCGATTGTGCCGGAATTGGTGATGCCCGTGGTCGCGACCGTTCCGGTGGAGGGGCCACCCGCCACCTCGGTGATGTTGAGGCCGAAGCTGTTGAAGGAAGAGGGGCCGGAGGTCGCCGTGGCCGTCGCCGTCTTGCCGTCGCCGCCCGCGGTGGCGGAGAGGTTGGAGGCATAGGTGGAGGAGACATCGATGATGCCGGAGTTCGTCACCTCGGCCACGTTCGGTGCGCTGATATAGACGCCTGCGGCGGAGTTGGTGGCGAAAAGCAGGGCGCCGGACAGGAAGTTCGCGCCGGCGCTGTAGGTGACGGTGGCTTCTGCCTCCCGCTCCGACAAAGCGAGGCCGGACTGCGAGCCGGTGGCCTTCGAGGTCAGCTTGATGACGCCCGAATTGCGCACCGTGGCGCTGTAGTCGCTGGCGGCATACCCGCTGGCGACCACGCTGATGCCGGCGAGGTGGGTGTAGAGATAGCCGCTTGCCGCCACCTCGGCCTTCTTCTTCGTCGGATTGCCATCGAAACTGGCGGTCGACTGGCTCTGCAGCGAGGCCGTGGCCGAGAGGTTGACCGAGCCGCTGTTGAGGATGGGGCCGGTGAGGGTGTCGGCGGCCACATTGATGCCGGTGAGGGTGACGGCTGCGAAATTCTGCTGCGCGACGCGGGTTTTATCGAGCGCGGAGGCGGATGCGCTCGCGGTCGTGTCGGCGACGCCGGTCACGTCGATGCTGCCGCTGTTGGTGAGGTCGCCCAGGCTACCGTTGGCGAAGGAGACGCCATAGGCCGTCACCGAGCCGCCCACCGAGCCCATTTCCGGGTTCGTCTGCGGGCTCTTGGGATCGTTGTAATTGAGCAGGGCCGCGGTGTTGTAGGCACTGACGCTCGCATTCGAGACGCTGAGGGCCGAACCTCCGACGGAAATGGTGCCGGTGTTCTGAAAGCTCGTGATCTGTGCCTCGGTGGTGCTGATCCCCGAGGCGAAGACGACCGCGCTGGATTCAATCAGACGGGCCGGGGGAATGTTCAGGGTGGTGGCGACGGTGAAGTTGGTGGTGTGGGTGATGGAGGCCACCACATCGATGATGCCGGAGTTCGCCAGGGTGGCACCCGAGACGCCGGGCGGCATGCTGGCGCCGAGCTGGCTCATCTGGACGCCGATGGCGCGGGCGGTGGCGGCCGCCAGAAGCCAGGCAGCCGAGGATGTCACCAGTTTCTCGGTGATGGCCCCGCGCGCGCGGACGGAAATGGTTCCGGCATTGTCGATGCTGTTTGCCGCGGCGCTGCTCACCGAGAGCACCCCGATCGCCGAGACGTTCGTGGTGAGCGTCATCGAGCTATTGCCAGCGACCGGGCTGTAGACGGCGGTGACATCGTTGGAGATGTCGAGAACGCCGCTGTTGGTGTTAACGATGCCGCCGGCGAAATACGTCGCGACGTGAATGCCTTGGGCATATTCGTTGACGGCGACGTCGCCGCTACCGATGACCGGAGCGGCATTGATGATGCGGCTCGCCTGGATGCTGCCGCTGTTCTCGATGCTGCCGGACAGCGGGGTGGGCGAGGGAGCCGGGTAAATCAGGATGCCCTTGGTTTCGGCACTGGTGCTGGGCTGGGTGCTGCCAGCGGCGACGCTCAGCTTGGTGAGGGATTGGGTGACGCTGATGGTACCGGCATTGAGGATGCCGTTCGTCAGCGAGGGGGCGTCCACGGTCAGCGCGAAGGACGAATTCTTCGCTGTCTCGGAATAGACGATGCCGCCCTGGTTGATGACGCTGCCGAAGGGAGCGCCGGGCGTCGAGGTGCTCACCACCACCGGGGCGGCGACAACCATGCCCGAGGGGATCACATAGTCCCCGGCATTGGCCACCGGGCCGGCCAGCGCGAGCGCGAGCAGCGAGGTGGAGGCGAGCAGGCTGGTCGCAAACAGGCGGGACATGCGCACCTCTCCCGGAACAACGGGGCAGCTTTGGTTGCAGGACGGACGAGTGGAAACCTAACGGAAGTTACCTCCCGATTCGGCATAAGCGCAACGCTAAGCTGGCGGTTGTCGGCCACCATTCCGCGGCATTCTCCGCCTTGGTTAAGGCGTTGCGGCGCACACAGGAAATGCTGCTCCTGCGCACTTGATCGCCCCCAGCTGCACGGCGAGACTGGGGCGTCGCCGCCGGGGCGGCCGGGCACCTGTTTCATGCGTCTCCTGCTGGTCGAGGACAATCACGAGCTTGCCGACTGGCTCGCCAAGATCCTGCGGCGGGACAATTTCGTCGTGGACGTGCTGAACGACGGGGAGGCGGCCGACCAAGCGCTGAGCCTCGAGACCTATGATCTTGTCATTCTCGACCTCGGCCTGCCCCGCATGGGCGGGATGCAGCTTCTGAAGCGCCTGCGCAGCCGGGCCAATGCGGTGCCGGTCATCATCCTCACCGCCAATGCCAGCCTCGACGGGCGTGTGGCCGGGCTGGACGAGGGGGCGGACGACTATCTCGCCAAGCCCTTCGACATCGCCGAGCTGGAGGCGCGCATCCGCGTGCAGCTCCGCCGCTCGGCGCGCCGGCCTGATCCGGTCATCACCTGCGGCACGCTCGCCTTTGACACCAACACCCGCCTGTTCCGCCTCGGCCCCGAGCCGCTGGCGCTGACCCCGCGTGAGCATGCGGTGCTGGAAGCCCTCCTCATCAAGGCCGGGCAGACGGTGAGCAAGGCCCAGCTCTCGCAGAGCATCTTCGGCCTCGATGATTTGGCCGACCCCAGCGCCATCGAGATCTACGTTCACCGCCTGCGCAAGAAGCTGGAGGGCTCCGACGTGCGGATCGTGACCCTGCGTGGGCTCGGCTATCTGTTGCAGCATGCGCATTGACAGCCTCCGCCTCCAGCTCCTGCGGTGGCTGCTGCTGCCGCTGGCGGGGCTCGTGGCGGTCAACGTCTTCACCAGCTGGCGGCAGGCGAGCGCCACGGCCGATCTCGTCACCGACCGCACGCTGGACGCCTCGGTGCGCGCCATCGCCGAGGATGTGCGCATCGATCGCGGCGTCATCGACGCCATCGTGCCGCCCGTCGCGCTGGAGATGTTCGACACCGGGCATCGCGACCGGGTGTTCTACCGTGTGGATACCGCTGCCGGGCGGCTGCTCACCGGCTATCCCGATCTGCCGCTGCCCGAGCCGCCGCCGAAGGCGAGCGCGCCGGTGCATTTCACCGGCAGCTATCGCGGTAATGATCTGAGGCTCGCGGCCCTGTCCTATCCGCTGGTGGGCGCCACCGACGGGGAGCGGGTGACGGTGGTGGTGGGTGTCACCCTCGCGGGCCATGCGGCCATGGTGCGGGAATTGTGGGTGGGCAATTTCGGCCAGCAGCTCATCCTTCTGGTGGCGGCCGGCGTGCTGGTCATCATCGGCCTCGGGCGGGGGCTGGCGCCGCTGATGCGGCTGCGCGAGGCGGTGATGGAGAAGGGGCGGGACGATCTTTCCCCCTTGCCGGACCACGCCGTGCAGAGCGAGCTGCGTCCGCTGGTGGCCGCGCTCAACACCTATATGGGCCGGGTCGCCGGGCAGATGGCGGCGCAGCGCCGTTTCGTCGCCAATGCGGCCCACCAGTTGCGCACGCCGCTGGCGCTGCTCTCCACGCAGGTGGCCTTCGCCCGCCGCACCGGGGAGGCCGCCGAGCGGGCGGAGGCGCTGGCGGGCGCCGAGGAAAGCACCCGCCGCCTTGCCCGCCTCGCCTCCCAGCTCCTCACCTTGTCCCGCGCCGAGCCGGGCAGCCGCCGTCCGCGCGACGAGGATATCGACCTCGCCCAGTCCGCCCGGCAGGTGCTGGAAGGGCTGGCCCATCTCGCGGTGGAGCGGGACATCGATCTCGGCCTCGACGTGAATGCCGCCGCCGTGACGCGCGGCGATGGCGCCATGATGCGCGAGGCGGTGGTGAACCTCGTGGAGAACGCCCTGCGGTACACGCCGAAGGGCGGCACCGTCACCGTCACGGTGGACGGCGGGGCAGGGGAGGCGGGTTCCGAGGCTGTGCTGGTGGTGGAGGATTCCGGGCCGGGTATTCCGCTGGAGGAGCGCGACAAGGTGTTCGAGCGCTTCTACCGGGTGCTGGGCACGCCGGGGGAGGGTTCCGGCATCGGCCTCTCCATCGTGCGCGAGGTGGTGGATGGCGCGGGCGGAACGCTCGTCCTCGGCACGGCGGCGGCGGGCGGGCTGAGGGTTGAGATGCGGCTGCCGGGCGTGTGACACGGCTCTCGTGCCCCGGACGCATGCAACGAAGTGGAATGCGAGCCGGCGCCCAGCGCAAGGGTCCGCCGAAGGCGGCAATAACACCCACCACAGTCGGGTATCGCCGGCTTCGCCGGATTTTCCCCTGGACACCGGATCGGCGCTCCGGCTGCGCCGTCGCTTGTCCGGGGCACCGGAAACGGCAACGGCCCCGGAGGTCATCCGGGGCCGTCGTGCGTGAGGGATCAAGCCCTCAATTCTGCTCGCTGTAGGGCACTGGACGCCACTTCACGAGACGGTTCTCCACCAGCGTGATGAGGAATTCCATCACCAGCGCCACCACCGCGAGGATGATCATGGCCGCGAACACGCCGTTGGCGTTGAACGCGCCCTGGGCGGTGGCGATCAGGAGGCCGACGCCCTGCTTGGCACCGAGGAATTCGCCCACCACCGCACCCACCAGCGCGAAGCCGAAGGAGACGTGGAGCGAGGCCAGGATCCAGCTCATGGCCGAGGGGATGATGACGCTCGTGGTGATCTGGAAGGGCGAGGCGCCGAGGATCTGGGCGTTGGCGATCATGGCGCGGTCGGCCTCGCGCACGCCCTGGAAGGCATTGGCGAACACCACGAAGAACACCATCACCACCGCCAGCGCCACCTTGGACGCCATGCCGAGGCCGAGCGCGATGATGAAGATGGAGCCGAGCACCACGCGCGGAATGGAATTGGCGATCTTGATGTAGATGGAGAACACGTCCGCCAAGAGCTTGTTGCGGCCGAGAACGATGCCGCACACGATGCCGCCCACGGCGCCGATGAAGAAGCCGAGGATGGTTTCCTCCAGCGTCACCATGATCTGCACCCAGAGCGGGCCCTGCGAGGTGCCTTCCGTCATCCACACCCAGATCTGCTCGGCGATGCCGGAGGGGCTGGCGAAGAAGAACGGGTCGATGAAGCCGGTGCGCGCGCCGATTTCCCAGATGCCGAGCACGGCGACGAGGATGGCGATGCGCAGCGAGATGACGAGGGCGCGGCGGGCCTTCAGCCGGGCGCGGGCCTTGGCCTCGATCTCGGCCTCGGTGGGCACCGCGCGGGCGGCGGCGAAGGGGGCGGAAGCGGCGTCTGCCTGCATGGTCATGGTCGTTCCTCCCGTTCAGTGGCCGGTGTCGAGGGTGCGCTGCTGGCCGATCTGCACTTCCTCGCGCAGGTCGTCCCAGATGGTGCGGCAGCGTTCGACGAAGGCGGCGTCGTAGCGGATTTCCGCCATCACCCGGGGGCGCGGCAGGTCGATGGTGTAGACGCTCTTCACCGTGGCCGGGCCGGCGGTGAGCACATAGACCTTGTCGGCGAGGGCAACCGCCTCTTCCAGGTCGTGGGTGACGAACACCACCGAGGCGCCGGAGCCGGACCACAGGCTCAGAAGCTCGTCCTGCATGTTGGTGCGGGTCTGCACGTCGAGGGCCGAGAAGGGCTCGTCCATGAGCAAGATCTTCGGCTCGTTGATGAAGGTCTGCGCGAGGGCCACGCGCTTCCTCATGCCGCCCGAGAGCTGGTGCGGATAGTGGCTCTCGAAGCGGGCGAGGCCCACGCGGGCGATCCAGTCGCGCGCCTTCTCATAGGCCTGGGCCCTGGGTAGGCCGCGATAGAGCGGGCCGGCGGCCACGTTGTCCAGCACCGAGCGCCAGGGGAAGAGCGCATCCGCCTGGAAGACGAAGCCCACGTCCTTGTGGATGCCGTTGACCGGCTGGCCCATCACCCGCACTTCGCCGGCGCTGGGCTTGGCGAGGCCGGTGACGAGGTTGAGCGTCGTGGACTTGCCGCAGCCGGTGGGGCCGACCACGCAGGCGAACTCGCCGCGGTCCACGCTCATGTTGAAGTCCCGGAGCGCCGTCATGGACTTGCCGTTGGGCGTCAGGAACCGGCGGGTGACGTTGTCGAGCTCGATGGCCGGGCCGAGGCCGGCGGCCGTGAAGGCTCCGGGAACCACCGCCGGGCGGGCGGGATCGAGGGTCTGAAGGGACATGAGTTTCCTCCCGCCGCCGGCGCGGGGCGCGGCGACCTCAATTCTTTCGGGGTGTGATGAGGGGCGCCGCGACGTGGTCGCAGCGCCGGGGTCAGCGGACGCGGGTCAGGTGCCGCGCGTCAGTTGCCGAGGGTTTTGGCGGCGTTGTCCACGTAGGTGGTGGTGTAGGTCTTGGACAGGTCGATGGCCTTGCCCTGCACGTTCTTGGAGAACGCCTCCAGCACCTTCAGCACCGTCTCGGGACCACCGGCGGGCATGCGGCCGTCGGGCGTGAACTGCGCCTTCCCCTCGGCGAGACCCTGGATGTAGAGGTCCTTGTCGCCGACGTAATAGTCCTTCGGCATCTTCTCCGCGATCTCCGCCGCCGAGTGACTGGCGATGAAGCGCATGGTGCGCACGAAGGCGTTAGCGAGCTTCTGCGCCTCCTTCGGATGGCTCTCCAGCCAGCTTGCCTGCACGTAGAACGAGGCGGCGGGATAAAGGCCGCCGAGGGCCGCCACGGTCTTCTCTGGGGTGCGCATGTCGATGAGGATCTTGGCGACGCCCATCTTCACTAACTGGCCGATGGTCGGCTCGGTTGTCATGCCGGACTGGATCTGGTCCTGCTTCATGGCGGCGATGAAGGTGTTGCCCGCGCCCACCGGCAGCAGGGAATAGTCGCCGGGCTTCAGGCCGCCCTTGAAGGCGAGATAGCGGGTGAGAAAGTCGGTGGAGGAGCCGAGGCCGGTCACGCCCAGCGTGCGGCCCTTGAAGTCGGCCGGCGACTTGATCTGGTCGGCATACTTGGTCGCCACCATCTGCACTTCGCCGGGCGCCTGGCTGAACTGTACCACGGAGGTGATGAACTTGCCCTTGGCCTGGAGGTCGATGGTGTGATCGTAGAATCCCACCACGCCCTGCACGGCGCCGGCGAGCAGTTCGTTCTCCGCCTCGACGCCGGCGCGGGAGTTGATGAGCTACACGTCGAGCCCTTCCTCCTTGAAGTAGCCGAGCGCATTGGTGAGGGCGGCGGGCAGGTAGATCTGCTTTTCCATGCCGCCGACGATGATGGTCAGCTTCTCAGCATGAGCGGCGGCCGGGCCGAGCAGGCCGGCGGCAATGACGGCCGCGCCGGCGAGCGCCTTCAGGCGACCGCGCGCAAGAATGCGAGCAGAGGATTTCAGCATGTGATGCCCTTCCCTTGAGGGCGCCCTGCGCCCGCGTTTCCCGGTGGTGGACCTGCGGCGCTTATGAGACGGCCGGCTTCTCCACGCCAACACGGATAAACCCATGCAGCTTTCAGTCGGCTTTCATTCCTGAAAGGAACCCTAAAGGAATTGGAATGCCCTTTCGTCAGCTCGCCGGCCATGTCATGAGCAGCGAGGCTGTCAGGATCGGGCTGGAGAAACGCATCATGTCGCTGCCGTCGCGCGTCGTCGCCTCGCTCAAGGCGTCCATCGGCGATGTGGTGTTCGGCATGGAGGACGGCACCGTCTCCATCTTCGGCCTCGTCTTCGGCGTCGCCATGAGCACCAACGATCCCCGTGCGGTGCTGATCGCCGGCGCCACCGGCGCGGCTGCGGCGGCCGTGTCCATGATGGCGGGCAGCTATCTCGATGCGGAATCGGTGCGTGACGCCCGCCGCGCCCGGCGCAAGGGGCCGGTGGATGCGACGGAGGCCGCAGCGCAGGTGGAGACCGTCGCGGCGGCACTCACCCGCGGCGGCATGGCGGCGGCCGACGTGGCGCAGGTGTCAGAAGCGCTGAAGCGCGCGCCGCGCGCCACCCTCGGCCTGCGCTCCGAACTCGACGAGGCGGACGACGGCGCCAGCCCCACCTCGCACGCCTTCTGGATGTTCGTCTCGGACCTGTTCGCCGGTTTCACCCCGGTGCTGCCCTTCGCCTTCCTGCCCATGGACCAGGCGCGGATCGTCTCGCTGGTGCTGACGACGGTGCTGCTGGTGGCGCTGGGCATCGGCCGCGGCATCGTGGGGAAGCGCTCCATCGTGCGCGCCACGGCGGAGACGCTGGCCATCGCCGCCTCCGCCGCTGCGGCGGGCGTGCTGGTGGGGCGGCTGCTCTCGTAAAGCTCAGCGGCGGCGGCCGCGTCGCGGCCTGGTTTAGTCCGCGGGCGGTCTCAGCGTCTTTGAACGTCCGCCATGCGCGCCTCAAACCGCGCCACCAGCCCGGACGGCATCCACGCCTTCACGACGCCGCCCTTCCCGAGCAGTCCCATCTCGATCAGAAGAGACCCGAAGCTTCGCCGGCCGGGCTCGCTCACCATCGGGCCACCCGACTCCTGCCAGCTCATCCGAAGCGTCGGCTCGCCTGCCTCTTCGTCGATCGTCCACGACAGGTCGACCTTGCCGCCGGGGACGGACAGCGCCCCATGCTTGGCCGCGTTCGTCGCCAGCTCGTGAAGGAGCAGGGAGAGCGAGAGCGTGGTCTTCGGACCGAGTTCGATATCGGGGCCGGATGTCGCGATGCGGCCGTCGTCCCCATGAAGTTCGAGCATCGGTCGCACGACGCTCATCATGGAGGCCGCCATCCAATCCTGCTGGAGCAACTGATCGTGCGCGATGCCCATGGCCGCGATACGCCGGCAGAGGGCGTCGACCGCATCGCGCTCCTGCACGCTCTTGAGCGTCTGGGTCGCAATGGCCTGAACCATGGCCAGCGTATTCTTCATCCGGTGCGTGATCTCGGCATTCAGGATGGCCTGCTGCTTCTGCGCTTCGTCACGCTCGCGCAGGGCCTGCCGGAGCTCCAGCTGCCGCATGACCTGACGGGCGAGCACCTTGAGGGCGTCCTGCTGAAGCTGGGAAAGCTGCCGGGGCTGGTAATCCAAGACGCACAGTGTGCCGATGGCATGGCCTTCGGTGGTCTTCAACAACGCGCCTGCATAGAAGCGCAGGTTCGGCTCCCCCGTGACCAGGGGATTGCAGGCAAAGCGCGGGTCCTGGGTCGCGTCAGGAACGAGAAGAAACTCCTGTTCCAGGATCGCCTTGGCGCAGAACGAGCTGTCCAGGGGCGTCTCGCGGACCCCCAGGCCGACCTCGGCCTTGAAGAACTGACGATGTTCGGCGATGAAGTTCACGACGGCGATCGGCGTTTCGCAGATGCGCGAGGTCAATTCGGCAATCTCGTCGAAATCCCGCTCTCTCGGGCTGTCCAGCATATTGAAGCTGGCGAGCGCCTTGAGCCGCTCATTCTCCTTCAACGCTGTATTCAAAGGCGCATCCCGAGCTTGCCGACAGGTCGATTCTCAATGGCACTTTCTCGCAAGGGAGCATAGCGCTTTTCACCGAAGCCCCCGAATGCGCGGAGCGGGGCAGGGGCCAGCGGTTGGCCCGCGACCTGGTGTCCCTCGTGTGCGAAGCGGCGGCGTCTGGCATTGAACTTGTTTGCGCCCTGGCGGAGGAGCCAAGGGAGGAAGCCCGATGCAGCAAAAGCCGGACGCCGACGACTATCTCGCACTCTTCGGTCGCTACAAAGAGGATTTCGGGGATGTCTACATGGACCCCGAGGACGAGCGCTTCCGCCTGCTGTTCGACCAGATCTGCCGCATGCTGACCCAGCCTTCGCCCTTCAATCTGGCCCTGCCGGAGCAGTTCCGCTCCACGGCCTTCCGCTATCTCGAGGGCGATCCGCACACGGTGGCGCACATGACCACCATCGAGAACCGGCACTTCATGCTGAGCGACCTGTTCGACTACGTCCACCTCGTCAACACCATGGGCGGCCGCTGGGACCAGCGCGGGCGCTAAGGCGCCGCCCTACTGCGGTTCGGCGAACGCCTGCCGCACAACCGAACGGGCGCCGCGCGACCAGGCATAGTCCGCCCCCATGCGCAGCCCGCTCGAACGTAACATGACGAGTTCGCCCGTGCGTGCGTCCCGCAGCTCGATCCGCAGCGTGAACTCTGTGCGGCTGATGCGGGTGACGACCCCCACAAGCGAGAGGTCGGCGCCAAGGACGCGGGCGACCTCAGCGTCGCAGCCGTGACAACGATAAAGCGTACGTGTGCGCACCTCTTCGCCCGCCGCCGGCGCGACGTCGACCAGCGCATAGCGCGAGTTGGCGGCGACCAGCCGCCGGGCCTCCTCGGTCGCCTCGTCGAGATGGCGGCGGTCGGAGGCTGCATCCCCGGCGACCCCAGCGCCGCCGCTGAAGTCATCCAGCTCGAAAGCGAACACCGCCACGCGGGTTGGGGCATTCTCCGCCGCCCCGGCGGGTGTGGCGAGGCCGAGAAGCAGCGCGATGACGTAACGGAGGCGTTTCGGTGCGGTCTGGCAAGGCATGGGGGTCTCCCTTGGCGTGAGCGGACGCGGTTCAATCCTGCGGCACGGTCAGGATCTGGCCGGCGATGAAGGATTCCGCCCGGCGCCATGCTTCGTCGTTGTCGCCCCGGAAGGTGTAGAGCTTCTGGAACACCACGCGCCCGGCCTTCGCGGCGACCACCTCCACCTTGGCCATCTGCACCAGCGTGCTCATCTTGTGGATGCCGCCGACCACGAGCAGGTCGGCGCCCGCCTGCTTCGCCGCCTCGGCCAGCTCGGGCACCGCGCCGGCCGTGAGGGTGCAGGGGGCGGGATCGCAGTGGGGCGTCACCACGCGCAGGCCTCCGCCGGCGGCAAGGTCGGTGGCGAGGGCGGCCATGAAGGCCTTCAGCCGTGCCTGATGCTCGGCGGTCTGGTCGCGCGGCTCGCCGGAGGAGTCGCTGTAGGTGAAATCGATGATCGCCACGCCGGGCGGCTCGGCGGCCATGGCGCCGCCGCCCATGAGCGTCGCGAGGAAAGCGAGGGCGGGCAGGAACGGGAAGGGGCGCAGCGCCATGGTCGTGTCTCCGGTCTGATGGCCTGAGCGTGCCGCTCGGACCGCCCCTCGGCCAGAGACGGGTTCACGCCGGGGGCCGGGAAGATTTCCCGACGTGCGCCGGCGATCTTCCGCCCGCGCGCCGGCGTCCCTAAGGTCTTGCACCGGCATCGCGGCCGCTGCCGCGATGCCCGCCTGCGAGTAAACCGATGACCCGTTCCCGGCTCGACCTCAAGCTCCGGCTGACCCTCCAGATCGCCGGTCTAATGGCGCTGTGCCTCGCAGGAGCGGTGGGCTGGCTGCTCCTCGACGGCGCGCGGGCGGGCGAGGCGCAGGTGGCCCGCATCGCCGATCTGATGGCCCGCGATCTCGCGTTCCAGCGCCAGCAGATGCAGTGGGTGCGCGGCGCGCCAGGGGTGTTCCCCGATCTCCAGCGCCTCGCGCCGGCCCTGATGGCGCCGGGCCTGTGCATCGCCTTCCGTCCCGCCGGCGCCGATGGCTTGCAGCGCCTGTGCAGCGGCGCCGAGCCGGACGACGGGCGCACGCCGGAGCTGTTCCAGCGCCTCTATGACGGCCTGTTCGGCGCGCGGGGCACAGCAGAGCGCACCGTGGAAGTGGCGGGCGCGACGGAAGGCGTCGTCACCGTCAGCCTCGCCCCGGAGACTTTGGCGGGCAAAGCGTGGCGCGAAGTGAGCCGCCTCGCCGGGCTGGTTGCGGCCATGCTGCTGGTGCTGTGCGCGCTGGTCTATCTCGCTCTGGCGCGGGCGCTCAGGCCCACCCGCACCATCCGGGACGGGCTGGACCGGCTGACCCACGGCGACCTCTCCGCCCGCATGCCGGCCTTCGATCTCGCCGAACTGTCGGCGGTGGGGCAGGTGTTCAACGCGCTGGCGGGGCGGCTCGAGGCTGCCTTGGCGGAGAGCCGCAGCCTCACGCGTCGGCTGATCGCGGTGCAGGACGAGGAGCGGCGCTCCCTCGCCCGCGAGCTGCACGACGAGTTCGGCCAGAGCCTCGCCGCCATCGGCGCAGTGGCGGCCCTTGCCGGCCAGACGGCGGCGCGCGACTGTCCAGCCCTTGTGCCGGAATACCAGAGCATCGGCCGCACTGCCCAATCCATGATGCAGGCCCTGCGCGGTGCGCTTCTGCGCCTGCGGCCACCGGAGGTGGAGGAACTCGGCCTCGTTGCCAGCCTGGAGGGGCTGGTCGCGGGATGGAACGGCCGGCTTGGCGCCACGACCCGCTTCAGCCTCGATGTCTCCGGCCGGCTCGATCCGCTGGAACCGGCCTTCGCCGCCGGCCTCTACCGGATTGCGCAGGAGGCCATCACCAATGCCGCGAAGCATGCCGGCGCCTCCCGCGTGCGGCTCGTCCTCGCGCGCGAACGGGGGCCGGCGGGCGATGCCGTTGCGCTCACCGTGGAGGATGACGGCCGGGGTTCCCAGGCGCCGGCGGCGGACGGGTTCGGCCTGCTCGGCATGCGCGAGCGCGTGGCCGCCATGGGGGGCGAACTCTCCATCGGGACCGCAGCCGCCGGTGGCCTTCTGCTGCGTGCCGTGCTCCCGCTCCCGGCCGGGGAGGCAAGATCATGACCCAACGCATCATGCTGGTGGACGACCACGCCGTGGTGCGCGAGGGCTACCGCGCCCTTCTGGACCGCCAGCCCGGCCTCGCCGTGGTGGCGGAGGCGGGGGAGGGGGCCGAGGCCTACCGGCTGTTCAAGCAGGCGCGGCCGGATCTTGTGGTAATGGATCTGTCCCTGCCCGGCTTCGGCGGCGTGGAGGCCATCCGGCGCATCCGGCAATGGGACGGGACAGCGCGCATCCTCGTCTTCACCATGCACCAGAATGCCGCCTTCGCGGTGCAGGCCATCCGCGCTGGGGCGCAGGGCTACGTGACCAAGAGCAGCCCGCCGGAGGTGCTGATCGGCGCGGTGCGCGACGTGCTTGCCGGCCGCATGGCGTTGAGCCCGGACATCGACCACGAGCTCGCGCTCTCCCGCCTCAAGGGGACCCCTTCAGTCGCGGAGGTGCTGAGCCCGCGCGAGTTCGAGGTGCTGCGGCTGCTCCTCGCCGACAAGGGCACCGACGACATCGCCGAGACCCTGAACCTCAGCCCCAAGACGGTGGCCAACATCCGCTCCCAGATCCGCGCCAAGCTCGGCGTCCAGTCTGACATCGCCCTGACGCTCCTCGCCCTGCGGCAGGGGATTTCGGCCTGAGGCGATCAGGCCGCGGTGACCGCCACGGCTTCGATCTCGAACCGCCATTCCGGCCGGGCGAGGGCGGCGGCGATCACCAGGGTCGAGGCCGGTTTGTGGCCCTTGAGCAGCGCGGTGCGCAGCGCGCCGTAGCCGGCATAGTCGGCGGGATCGGTGAGAAACGCGGTGACCTTGGCGAGGTCGCCGAGCCCCATGCCGGCGGCCGCGAGCACCGCCTCCAGATTGGCGAAGGCGGCGCGCACCTGCCCCTCGAAATCCGCCGGCACCTGCCCCGAAGCGTCGATGCCCACCTGTCCAGAAATGTAGAGCGTGCGCACCGGGCCGCTGGCGAGCATGGCGGGGCTGTAGGGCAGGGCGGCGTCGGCGGGGGTGGCGAGTACGGGCGAGAGGGCGGGCATTCAGGCCTCCGGAGAGCAGGCGAGGGCGAGGATCGCGCGGGTGAGCGGGTCGGCGCCGCCGGCCAGGGGATCAAGTAGGGTGAAATGGTTGCGGCGCGCCGGCTCCATGTGCTGCACGGCGCCGCCACGCGCTGCCCACAGCTCGGCGAAATCGCGGCTCCATCGCTTGAAGCCGTCCGTCTCCTCGCCTCCTACGGCAGCCAGCAGCGGCATCAGCCGCGCGCCGGGTGGAAGGTCGCCGAGGCGCAGCAGCGGGCTCATCGCCGCCGCTTCCGGCGCGGAGAGGCCGAGGTCGGCATTGATGGAGGTGTGCCGCAGGGGGCGCAGGTCATACACGCCGGAAAGTCCGGCGAGGGCGCAGATGGGGCCGTCGCCCCGTTCCGCCTGATCGAGCGCCAGCATGGCGGCGAGCTGCCCGCCCGCCGAATGGCCGGCCACCACGATGCGGGAGGGGGCGAGGTTGTCCACCACCCAGCGCAGCGCGAGACGCATCTCGTCCAAGATGTCGGCTAAGCGCACGCCGGGCACGAGATCATATCCCGGCGCCACCAGCGTCACCCCGGCGGCGAGGCAGGGACCGGCGATGAAGGAGACATCGGACTTGTCCAGCGCCCGCCAGTAGCCGCCATGGATGAAGAACAGCACCGGCGCCCCTTCGCCCGCCGGGAACACATCCAGAAGACAGCGTGGCCCCGGCCCGTAGCGCTGGTCGAGCCGCCAGCTGCCGGCCGCACGCAGTGCCGCGCCGAGACGGCGATGGCCGTCATAGACGCTCTCGCGCTCGGGATGCCGGCGGCGCAGGGCGTATTCGGCTTCGAGCGCGGGATCGATGAGGGTATGCGGCATGGGATTTCCGAAAACTCACAGGCCGAGATAGGCGGCGCGCACGCCGTCGTCATGGAGCAGGTCGGCACCCGCGCCGTCGCGGACCACAGACCCTTCGGCGAGGACATAGCCGTGGGCGGCGCTGCGCAAGGCCATGCTCGCATTCTGCTCGGCAACGAGGAGGGACATGCCCTCGGCATTGAGGCGGCGGATGGTGGCGAAGATCTCCTGCACCACCTTGGGCGCGAGGCCCATGGAGGGCTCGTCCAGCAGGAGAAGGCGGGGGCGGCCCATGAGGGCGCGGCCGATGGCGAGCATCTGCTGCTCGCCGCCGGAGAGCAGCCCCGCCGCCTGCCGCCGCCGCTCGGCGAGGCGCGGGAACAGCGCGAACACCATGTCGAGATCGGCGGCGACGCCCTGCGCCCGCCGTGGCCACAGCCGGCGGAAGGCGCCCATCTCCAGATTTTCCTCCACCGTCATGGGCGCGAACACCCGGCGCCCTTCCGGCACCAGCGCCAGCCCGCGCGACAGGCGGGAGGAGGTGGAGAGGTTGGTGATGTCCGCCCCGTCGAACATGATGCGCCCCGCCGTGGGGCGGATAAGGCCGGCGAGAGTGCGCAGCAGGGTCGTCTTGCCCGCGCCGTTGGCGCCGATGAGGCAGACGGACTGCCCGCGCGCCACCTTCAGGGAAACCGCGTGCAGCACATCGGTGCCGCCATAGCCGGCGACGAGGCCTTGCACCTCAAGCATCGACCGCCTCCTCGCCGAGATAGGCGGAGAGCACCTCCGGGTGGCGGCGGACCTCTTCCGCCGTGCCCTCGGCGATGCGCCGACCGTTGTTGAGCACCAGAATGTCGTGGGAGAGCGACATGACCATGCGCATGTTGTGCTCCACCAGCAGCACGGTCATGCCGTCGCGGTTCAGGTCGCGGATGGTCTCGGCCATCTTGTCCGCCTCGGCGTGGGGCAGGCCGGCGGCGGGCTCGTCCAGCAGCAGCAGGCGGGGCTCGCAGGCGAGGGCGCGGGCCAGCTCCAGCACTTTCATCTGCCCGAAGGCCAGCGATCCCGCCGGCAGACCGGCCTTGGCGGCGAGGCCGAAGCGCTCCAGCAGGGCCATGGCGGTGGCCTCCATCGCCCGTTCCTCGGCCCCCACGGACGGGATGTGGAGGAGGGCGGACAGGGTGGTGGCGCGGCCGCGCAGATGGCGGCCCACCATCACGTTCTCCAGCACGCTCATCTCGCAGAAGATCTGCAGGTTCTGGAAGGTGCGGGCGATGCCGCGGCGGGCACGCGCGTGGGTCGGCAGGCGGTCGATGCGCGCGCCGTCGAACTTTATGGCGCCGTCGGTGGGGCGGGTGACGCCGGCGATCATGTTGAACAGCGTGGATTTGCCCGCGCCGTTGGGGCCGATCACCGCCTTGATCTCCCCGGCCTTCACGCGGAAGGAGAGGTCGTCCACGGCGGTGACGCCGGCGAAGCGGCAGGTGAGGCCTTCGACCTCCAGAAGATCACCGGTGCTGCGCGGCGTGTTCATGCCCGCCTCCTGCGCACAAGGCCGGCCAGCGCCGCGGGGATGCCGGCGAGGCCGCGGGGAAAGAGGATCAGCACCACCAGCAGGCCGAGGCCGAACAGCATCAGCTCGGCATCCTCGTAGTCGAGCAGGATCTGCGGCACGGCCGTGTAGATCAGCGCGCCCAGCATCGGCCCGTAGAAGGTGCCCGCGCCGCCGATGGCGACCATCACGAGGAGCATGATGGAGGGCGCGATGCCGAAGGTTTCCGGCGAGGCATACTGGTTGATGTGGACATAGAGACTGCCCGCGATGCCCGCCATGCCGGCGCTGAGCACGAAGACAGCGAGCTTGGTGCGGAAGCTGTCGATGCCAAGCGACTGCGCGCCTAGCTCGTTGGTCGCCACCGCGCGGATGCTGCGGCCGATGCGCGAGGCGAGGAGATTGGAGATGGCGAGCATCACCAGGAAGGCCACCGCCCAGGCCAGCGGAAAGGCCTTCGCTTCGGTGTCCAGGGCATGGCCGAAGATCGAGAAGGGCGCGACGCCGAGGAGGCCGTTGGGCCCGCCGGTGAGCCCCACCAGCTGGGTGAAGAAGACGACGAGGATGGCGTTCCACCCCAGCGTCGCCATGGCGAGGTAATGCCCCCGCAGCCGCAGCGCGGGAATGCCGATGAGGAGCGCGCCGAGACCGGCGACGACGGCGGCCGCCGGCAGCCCGGCCCAGGGCGGCAGGCCATAGCGCACGTTGAGGATGCCGCTCGCATAGGCGCCGAGGCCGAAGAAGCCGGCATGGGCGAGGGAGATCTGGCCGCCATAGCCCATCAGCAGGTTGAGCGAGGCGATGAGCACCAGATTGATGAGGGCGAGATTGGCCAGCGAAATCCAGTAGGCGTTGGGCACCACGAAGGGCACCGCCGCCAGCGCCAGCCACACCAGCGCGAGGCGGGCATGGCGGGACAGGCCGCGCCGGGGGAGGCGGCTGTGGGTCATTGGTCCGGTCTTCGCCTCGATGCTCGCCATGGCCTCACACCTTCACGATGTCGGCCCGGCCGAGCAGGCCGGAGGGGCGAACGAACAGGATGAGCAGCAGCACGGCAAAGGCGATGGCATCCTTGAAGTCGGACGAGATGTAGAAGCTGCCGAATGCCTCCAGCAGTCCCAGCGCCAGCCCGCCCACCACGGCGCCCGGCAGGCTGCCGAGCCCGCCCAGCATGGCGGCGCTGAACCCCTTGAAGCCGAACATGGCGCCCTGGTCGTAGGAGGCGAGGGTGAGGGGCGTGACAATAGCCCCGGCCAGCGCCCCCGCGAGCGCAGCGATGCCGAAGGAGAGCAGCACGGTGCTTCCCACATTCACCCCGACGATGGCCGCCGCCTCCCGGTCCGCCGCCGCCGCGCGCAAAGCCTTGCCGAGGATGGTGCGCTCGAAGAAGGCGTGCATCACCACCAGGAAGGCAAGGGTGATGGCGATGATCCAGAGCGTCTGGCTCTGGATGCTCACCCCGCCGACCGAGAGCGCGGTGTTGCCGGAGAAGCCGGAATAGCCCACCGGCTTCTTGCCCAGCACCAGCATCACGAGGCTGCGGCTGACGATGGAGAGGCCGATGGTGACGAGGGTGATGACGAGGGCATCCGGCTTTTTCAGCGGCTGCACCGTGAGCCGCTCGGAGAGCAGGCCCACGATGCCCACCAGCACCACCGCCGTCACCACCGCGAGGCCGATGCTGGAGAAGGCGCCGATGAGGAGGGCGGTGACCATGCCGCCCATCACCACCCATTCCCCTTGGGCGAAATTCATCGCGCCGGTGCTCTTGAAGACCACGTTGAAGCCGAGCGCCACCAGCGCATAGACGGCGCCCGTGCCGATGCCGGCTGACAGAACCTGGAGGAGGGCGGTTGCGGTCTGCATGGGGGTGACGGCCAGCCTTCGGCGCGTTGGAAATGACGTGCCCCGTCAGGGGATGAAGGTCCCGGCCGCCGCGCTCCGGAGCAATCAGGGCTTTCCCCCGTGGACGCGGACGGCCGGGACAGGTTCGGGCTGGGCGCGAGGCCCGCCCGCTTCCTCGGAACGAGACGCCCGAGGGGTCAGAAACTGCGCATGCGGTTGGTCTCGAACAAGGGCACCATCACCCCCAGTTCCGCGAGGCGGGCGCGGGCGTTGCCGGCGAAGGTGGCGAGCGCATCCTCCTCGGCCGCGCGCGGCGCGCCGCCGAGACCGGCCTCGGCCGTGATCGCATCGGCTTCCGCTTCGGCCGCAGCGTGCTCGGGCGCGAGCCAGGGGCAGTGATAGCCCTTCAGCACCACGTCCCGCACATAGTCGGACAGCTCGGCGGCGATGGTCTCGCGCTCCGCCTTCGTCCAGCCCTCCGCCTTGGCGGCGAGATAGAGCCAGCCGAAGGCGGCGTGGCGCTCCTTGTCGGCAATCACGAAGTCGAGCATGGACTGCACGGCCGGATTGGTGGCGGCGGCGCGCCAGGCCTTCGCGAGTTCCAGCTCCAGCCCGTCCTCGAAGGCGGCGTGGGCGGCCACGTAGGCGTCGAGCAACTGGCCGGCATCCATCACCCGGCGGTGCAGGTGGCGGTTGAAGACGGCCTCATAGGCCTTGGCCGCCGGCCGGGCGAGGCGACCGCCGAAGGTCTCGGCGATCTTGTCGTAGCACTCGACGTGCCACGCCTCTTCGGTGTTGCGGGTGGTGAGGTAGAATTTCGGGTCGATCTCCCGGCCCACCTCCATGCAGAAACGCACGATGAGGGCCGGCGTCTCGGTGAGGCCGGTGGCCTCGGTCCACACCCGCCGGCTCCAGGTGCGGCGGGCGGCGGCGCGCACTTCCTCCGGATAGGTCTCCGGCTTGAGCGCGCTCCAGTCCACGTCGCGATGCGGGTTCCAGCGGCCGGCCTTGCCCGTGTCATAGAGCGCGCGGATCTCCGGCAGCGTGACGTTCATCTCGAGCGGAAACCGCCGCTCGACGAGAAGCCGCACCGGCGGCAGCGAGGGCTCGGCCCGCGTGGCGTGGAGCGGCATGTCAGATGGTCCCGAGCTTGGGATGCGTGAACGGGGGCAGTTCGATGCCGAGCGCGCGCATCTGCTCGCGGATGCGCTGCACGGTCGCGATGAAGACCGGCTTTTCCTCGTCCTCCACGGTGGCGCCAAGTCCCGCCTCGTAGGTGATGCGGTCGGCCTCCACCTCGGCGTTGGAGGCCGGGTTCTCCGGCGCCAGCCATGCGCTGTGGTAGCCGTTCAGCTCCACCTTCTCCATCATGGTGATGACGGCATCCTCGATCATCTTCTTCTGATCGGGGGTGAGCTGCTCGCAGATGGCTTCGAGGAAATACCAGCCGAAGGCGCAGTGCCGGCTTTCATCGCGCATGATGTAGCGCACGATCTGCTTGGCGACCGGATCATGGGTGACGTCGTTCAGGTGCTTGAAGACGTCGAAGGCGATCTCCTCCGCCGTGCAGACGAGGGCGGCGATGATGCCCTCCAGCGGCACGTCGGCATTGAGGGCGGCGCGGCGCACGCCGTGGGTGGAGACGGAGCCCTCGAAGAGCTGCTGCACCGGCTTCTCGATATAGCCGCCGAGCTTCTCCGCCATGGCGTGGCAGACCTCGGCGTGGCGCGCTTCTTCCTGGGAGCGGATGGTGAAGAAGAGCTGCATGTCGGAGGGGCGGTTCTCCACGCCGAAGCGCACCTGAAGCGCCGGGCTTTCGGAGATGGCGCCATACTCGCTCCACGCCCGGCGGCTCCAGTAGAGCCGCGCCGCGTAGCGCTGCTCGTCGGTGTATTTCGCGGGGTCGAGCTGGTCCCAGTCCACGTCGGTCTTGGGGTCCCACTGGTTCCGCGTCGCCGCGTGGAACAGCTCGCGGATGCGCGGCAGATCGGAATTGAAGGTCAGCGGAAACCGGTCCTCGGGGGCATCCAGCAGCGTCTGGACCATCTCGAACGCCTGCTCGGCGGACATGTCACGCGAAAGGGCCATGGGTGTTTCCTCCCGTTGGTGTTTCCCGTCAGGCGTAGTCGGCGAGGTTGAAGCGGCCATCGCGCCAGTTGACCAGCACGATGTCCTGCTTCGAGAGGCCGGAATGGCGCTCGGGCGAGAAGGTGAAGACGCCGGAGATGCCGGGGAAATCCTTGATCTGCTCCATGCCCTGGCTGAGCTTGGAGACGTCGCCGCCCACCTTCTTCAGCGCCTCGCGGGCGAGCAGCGCGCCGTCGTAGGATTCCGCCGCGTAGATGCTGGCGGGACGCTTGAAGCGGGCCTCATAGGCCTTCATCATCTTGAGGATGCCGGCCTTGAGCGGGTCGCTGTCCGGCAACTGGTCGCCCACGGGCAGCTTCAGGCTGGCGAGGAGCAGGGTGTTGGCGGCGTCGCCGGCGAGCTTCATGTAGTCCGCCGAGACGAACCCGTAGCTGTGGATCAGCGTCTTCTTGTCGAGGCCCAGCTGCTGCGCCTGCTTGAGGAAGACGACGCCGGCGGGGGTCACCGTCCAGCAGATGATGGCCTCGGCCCCGGCATCGCGGATGCGGGTCAGCTGGGGCATCATGTCGGTGTCGGAGGGGGCGAAGGATTCATACATCACGTCGAGGCCGCGCTTCGGCCCGACGATCTTCATCTGCCCCACCGCGCCCTGGCCGAAGCCGGACGTGTCGGCGATGAGCGCCACCTTCTTGATCTTCTTCTTGTCGAGATAATCGGCGATGCGCTCCAGCACGTCGCCGTCGTCCACCGTGCTCTTGAACACATACTGGCGTTCGGCCACCGGCGTGACGATAGCGAGGGCGCCCTCGGACGAGATGAAGGGCACCTTGGCGGCGTTGGTGATGGGCGCCATGGCGAGCGCGATGCCGCTCATGTTGCCGCCGCTCAGGATCACTTCCACCTTGTCCTGGCTGATGAGCCGGCGGGTGGCGGTGATGCCCTTCTGGGTCTGGCTCTCGGCGTCGTAATAGGTCCACTCGATCTTGCGGCCGCCCATGCCGCCCGCCGCGTTGAACTCGTCCACCGCGAGTTCGAGGCCCGCTTTCATGTCCTCGCCGAGGAAGGCCGCCGGCCCGGTCACGGAGAGGATGGAGCCGACGCGCAGCGGCTCGGCGGCGCGCGCGGCGCTGCTCCACAGGCCGGCCACGGTCCCGGTGCCGGTGGCCGCAAGGGCGGCGGCGGGCACCATCTTCAGGAAGCTGCGTCGTCCGAACTGCACTTCTGGCCTCCTCTGGAAGGGCGCTTCGGGCGCCTCGTTCATCGTGCCCCGGACGGAATGCCCGGAGCGGAAACGGCTGCGGGCGCGGCGGTCAGTCGTCGTGGACGCCGCTGCGGTCGATCTCGGCGGCGGGACCGCCGTCGCGGGAGAGGGGAACACTCAGCGAATAGCGCACGAGATCGGCGCGGTGCACCGTGTGGCCGGACAGAGCGAGCCGGCCCGTGGCGTCGCGGTAGCTCAGGGCGCGGATCAGCACCGGCGCGCCCTTGGAGAGGTGCAGATACTCCACCTCCTCCGGCCCGGCGACGCCGGCCTCGATGGTGAAGTCGCCGGTCTTCAGGTCCACGGCCTGCCACAGGCGGTGGAGGGGCGAGCCATGCACCGCCTCTTCCGTCCAGTCGGCGGTGAGGTCGGCCGGCAGATAGCGATAGTCGATGGCGAGCGGCACGCGCGCCGCCGCACGCAGGCGCTTTATGAAGAGGACCTTCGCGCCGATTTCGGTCTCGAGGCTCGACGCGATGGTCTCGTCGGCTGCGATGCGCTCGAAGGCGAGCACGGTCGCCTGCATGGGCATGCCGGTGGCGGCCCACTGGTTCAGGAAATCCATGCCCGGATTGAAGCGCTCCTCCAGCTTGCGTACGGCGACGAACGTGCCGAGGCCACGGCTGCGGGTGAGCAGGCCCTCCTGCACCAGCTCCGCCACCGCTTGCCGCGCAGTGTCTCGGCTGACCGAGAACATGGCGCAGAGCTGCTCATCCGAAAAGAAGCGCCGGTCGCCCTGGTCCCACTTGAGGATCAGGCCGATGAGCCGCTGCTTGATCTGGGCGTAGAGCGGCAAAGGGGAGGCGCGATCGAGGGGCGGGAAAGGCCCCTCGGCATCCAGTGCGGCAACGCTTGTCAACGTCTCGGACATGATGCGTGACCCTGGCGCAATCGCGCTCGCTGGGACCCGACCGAAGCGTGCTTCAAGCCGGCTTTATATGAATGTATGATCAAGCATACATTTCACGCAACAGCTTTCTTCGCAGTTCTTAATTGGGGGCGCATCTGCACAGAAGCAGGAGGGATATCAGCGGCCCCAAAAGCACGCGGGCCTGCGCCGGAGTAACTCCGAACGCAGGCCCGGCTGGGGCGGAGGCGCTGGCGAAGCCCGGAAGCGAGGCGAACGGCCTCGCGGTCTCCGACGCCGCAGGTGTGGCCGCGGGCTACTTGCCGATGCGGTGGAGCGGGCGCCCACCCACACCGAGGCACAGGGCGATGAGGATTTCGTCCGGCCGCGGCGCGTCAGGGATGGCGATCTCCGTCGAATCCATGTCGTCGAAGCTCCAGATGTTGTTCTTGTTGGTGAGCGGCATGAGGAGCGGCGCCCCCGGTCCGCCCATCTTCTTGGTGCCGGGGATGATGTCCTTGCCGGTGCCGACCGCAGCCCGGACCGGTGCGCCGAACCGCGGATGCAGCAGGGCGGCCGAGTGTTCCAGCTCCCCGTTGACCCCGACCACGGCCCCCTTGCCGTAGCTCACCACCTCATCCGGCGCGATCCCCAGCGCCGCGACGCCACGGGTCGCCAGCAGGCCGCCCACTTCCGCGCCGAGGTCGTAGAGCGGGGTTAGGTCCTCCACATACTTGCCCGCGTAGGGATTGGCGATGACGGCGGCCACCGTAACCTTGCGGCTGGGCGGGGAAACCTCGCGGCCCATTTCCTCATGGGTCTCTTCCACCTGCACCACGAGCTTGCGCACCTTCAGCAATGACATGACATTTCCTTCGGACTTGGATGACGGGCGAAACCTCGGTCAGCTCTTCAGCAGGGCGCATTCGCTCTGGGAGAGCGGGCGGAAGGCCTCCTCGGCGGGAATGGTGGCGCGCAGCTTGTAGTAGTCCCACGGCGCCTTGGATTCGGCGGGCTTCTTCACCTCGAACAGGTACATGTCGTGGATCTTGCGCCCGTCCGCACGGATGCGGCCCTCGCCGAACAGGGGGTCCTTGATGGGCTTGGCCTTCATGGCGTCCACCACCTTGCGGCCATCCTTGGCATCGCCCAGCTCCGCCACCGTCTTCAGATAGTTGAGGGTCGCGGAGTAGACGCCGGCCTGCACCATGGTCGGCTTGGCGCCGCGCATCTTCTCTGCGAAACGCTGGGAGAAGGTGCGGGTCTTGTCGTTCATGTCCCAGTAGAAGGGCGAGGTCAGGATCAGCCCCTGTGCGACAGGCAGGCCCATGGAGTGAACATCGGAAATGTAGATGAGCAATCCTGCGAGGTTCTGTCCGCCGGCCACGATGCCGAATTCAGCCGCCTGCTTGATGGAGTTAGTGGTGTCCGCCCCGGAATTGGCGAGGCCGACGATCTTTGCTTTCGAGCCCTGCGCCTGCACAAGGAAGGAAGAGAAGTCGGACGTGCCCAGCGGAACGCGCACGCGGCCCACCACCTTGCCGCCGTTCTTCTCCACCACGTCTGCCGTATCGCGCTCCAGCGCCTGGCCGAAGGCATAGTCGGCGGTGAGGAAGAACCAGGTGTCGCCGCCCGTCTTCACGATGGCCTGTCCGGTGCCGTGGGCGAAGGCCCAGGTGTCGGAGGTCCAGTGCACGGTATTGGGCGAGCAGGCCTTGCCGGTGAGATCCGAGGTGGCGGGGCCGGAGGCCAGCATCACCTTGTTCTTGTCCCGCGTGATCTGGTTGACGGCGAGGGCGGCCGCCGAATTCGTCACGTCGGTGATCATGTCGACGCCGTCCACGTCGAACCAGCCGCGGGCGACGTTGGCGGCAATGTCGGCCTTGTTCTGGTGGTCGGCGGAGACCACGTCGATGGTCCAGCCCTTCTGCTTCAGGCCGGAATCCTCGATGGCGAGCTGCGCGGCGACGACGGAACCGACACCGCCCATGTCGGCATAGGCGCCGGACTGGTCGTTCAGGACGCCGATCTTCACCGTCTTCGGGGCCTGCGCGCTCGCCGCGGTCGTTGCGGCAAGAAGAATGGCAAGTCCCATAAGGATGCGTGATTTCATCTTGTTTCCTCCCTTGTTTTTGTTCGTTCTGCTTGCGGATTCCCCGTTATGTCCCAGAGCTTCGTTTGGCGCCGAAGGTCAGAGGGTCTTCAGGTAGGAGATGACCGCGGAATAGTCCCGACCGCGCCCGCCATTGGCCGCGTAGCGCCCGAAGATGTCCTCCGCCGCCGCGCCGAGGGGGGTGCGGGAGCCGCTGGCGTCGGCGGCTTCCTGCGAGAGGCGCAGGTCCTTCGCCATCAGCTCGGTGGCGAACCCCGGCGTGTAGCCGCGATTGGCCGAGGCGGTGGGCACCGGGCCCGGCACCGGGCAATGGGTGGTGAGCGCATAACACTGGCCCGAAGAGGTGGAGGCCACCTCGAACAGGGCCTGATGGGAGAGGCCGAGGGATTCGGCGAGGTTGAACGCCTCGCTGACGGCGATCATCGAGACGCCGAGGATCATGTTGTTGCAGATCTTGGCGACCTCGCCATTCCCAGGCCCGCCGCAATGCACGATGCGCCGCCCCATGGCCGCAAGCAGCGGCTGGCCGACGGCGAAGGCCTCATCCGTGCCGCCGGCCATGAAGGTCAGCGTGCCGGCGGTCGCGCCCTCGGTGCCGCCGGAGACCGGCGCGTCGAGGGAGAGCAGCCCCGCAGCCGCGGCCAGATCATGGGCCGCGCGGGAACTGGTGACGTCGATGGTGGAGGAATCGATCATCAGCGCGCCCGGCGCCATCTGGGGCACGGCCCGCGCCCACACCTCGCGCACAGCCGCCCCGCTCGGCAGCATGGTGATGACCACGTCCGCGCCGGCGAACAGGCCGTCCTCCGACGCGGCGACCTTCAGCCCCGCCTCGGCGGCTGCCGTGCGCGCCTCGGCCGACAGGTCGAAGCCGGTGACCGAATGATTGGCCTTCTGGAGGTTGGCCGCCATGGGGCGGCCCATGTTGCCGAGGCCGATGAAGACGATATGTGCCACGCCGAAAATCCCCTTCTCACGCGACCGACGCCTCTGAAGAGCCGCGCGCGAATGTGCCGCAACGAGGATTAGCTGTTCCTCCACGGACAGGCGCTGCTTATGTTTCCGCCATAGTTGTGCAGAAATGGGCAGCGGGGCGCGGCATGAACTGGGACTATCTGCGGGCGCTCATCGCGGTGGCGCGGGGTGGCACGCTGTCGGCAGCGGCGAAGATGCTGGGCGTGAAGCATTCCACGGTGAGCCGTCATCTGGCGGGCCTGGAGGCGGAGATCCGCACCCGCCTCGTGGTGCGCGCGCCGGGCGGGCTGACGCTCACCGACGCAGGCCTGCGCCTGCTGGAGGCCGCGGAGGCCATGGAGCTTCAGGCCCAGACCGCGCAGGACGAGATATCGGGGCGCGACGTGTCCATCTCCGGAACGGTGCGCATCGGCGCGCCGGATGCCTTCGGCGCCTATTTCCTGTCGCCGCGCCTCACCCGCCTCCTGGACCAGAACCCGGCGCTGAAGGTGCAACTCGTGGCCACGCCACGCTCCTTCAACCTCACCAAGCGCGAGGCCGATATCGCCATCGCCCTGACCATGCCGGAGCGCGGCCGTCTCGTGACCCGCAAGATGGCGACCTATGGGCTCGGCGTGTTCGCCAGCGCCGCCTATCTCGCGGACAAGCCCGCGATCCGCAGCGTGGACGACCTGCGCCGCCATCGCTTCATCAGCTATATCGACGACCTCATCTTCACCCGCGAGCTGGACTATCTTGGAGAGGTCGCCACCGGCATCGATGCCGCCTTCCAGAGCTCGAACCTCTTTGCCCAGATGCATGCGGCGCGGGCGGGGCTGGGCGTGTGCATCCTGCCCTACTTCCTCGCGTCCGGCTGTCCGGACCTGAAGCTGGTGCTGCCCGATGCGGTGCGCCTCGTGCGGTCATGGTGGATCATCGTCCACGAGGAGCAGAAGAACATCGCGCGGGTACGCATCACCGCGGATTTCATCACGCAGGAACTCGCCAACGAAGCCGCCCTGCTGATGCAGCCGGCCGCGCATAACCTGTGAGGCGGCCTGCGCCGCGCCGGTCCGTCGCTGTCAGGTCCAGAAGGCCTTGATCGTCGGCGCCTCGGTTGCAGCGCACGCGTATCCCGTACGCAGGGCCGGGGTGATCTGCTTCGGGTCGAGCAGGTTCTCCGCTCTCGCATTCCCCCGTTTCCGCACGGCTGCCTCAACCGTCCAATGGCGAGGGAGCGGGGATGAGGCTAAAGAACCTCAAGCTGGCGAGGAGAACGATTCATGCCGAAGCCCCCATTTCGCCGAACCGGTCTATCGTCGCGCGACGCTGCCGAAGCCGCGTTCAAGTCGGCGACGACCAAGCCGGTCGAAGCCCCGCCCAAGGCTCCTGTCATTCCCAATGCCCGGGAACTGGTTTCCATTCGGATCGATCGTGACGTGCTGGAGCACTTTCAGGAGGGTGGCCCCGGCTGGCAGGAGCGGATCAACGATGCGCTCAGGAAGATCATCGAGGGGAAGTCCTGAGCCTTCGCGCCGAGGGACGCCGCCCACGGATCGAGCCTAATCCCCCGAAGGCCGACCGGCCTGAGCCCGCGACCCGTTACCTTCGCTTCCCGCCGCCACATCGAGGTTCGCGGGCCGCTCGGCCTCGGCTTTGACCTCATCAAGTGCGAGCAGCAGCGAGGCGACCCGGTTCGCGGAAGACCGCCACTCGGCGAGGCGGGCATAGCTGTCGGTGATCCAGTTGAAGGCGGCCTGCACGATGGTGAACGCCGCGGAGGCCTGGACCACCTCACCGAGGCTCATCAGGCCGACGAGGTATTTCGGCATGCAGAGCAGCAATCCGATCACCGGCGTCAGCAGCAGGTTCGTCTGCGATACCAGCGTCATGCCCATGAGCTGCCAGCACAGGGCGCGCCATTGGGCGATCACCTTCGCCAGTGCATCGCCGATGACCCCGCGTCCGTCCGGCCGCGCATCGGGCGCGAGAGGGTGTTCTCCACTTTCGCGCAGATGAGCCCCGATCGCCCGCAGGTCTGCCTCGGCGCGCTTGCTTTCCCCCAAGACGCGCATCAGGTGGCGCCCGATGAACATCATCGCTGCCGTGACCAGCGCCGAATAGCCCACGACAGCGAGCACAAGATAGCCGGGAATGGTGATGTGCCGGCCAAGTGCCGGGAGGACGAGCGAACCTCCGACACTCCAGAGCACCCCGATGAACGTTATGGCATTGAGCACCGAAGAGAGCAGGCCGACCGCGAGATCCACGGGCACGTCGGTGGCGACCTTCGCGTCATCTGCAATGCGATATTCCGGGGTCTGATGCTCGCCGAGCATGAATCTCAGCCGACGAGAGCGCGCGCCGCCCAGCCAGAAGTCATACAGGTGGCTGCTGAGCCATTGGCGCCATTCGCGCTGCATCGTCATGCGGCCCCAGACCGAGACGATGGCAAGGAAGATGCTGGCGGCGGCCAAGGGTACGAAATGCTGCGCCTGCCGCCACAGCTCCTGCCCATCCCTTCGACCGACCGCATCGAAGAAATCGCGGTTCCAGAAATTCAGCAGATACTGGGTCCACAGCTGCAGGAACACTGTGGCCACCATCAACGCCACCAGGAACCACGCGCGCCAGGCGGAGCCGCCGCGCCAGAACCCCGCCGCACTTTCCCAGAAACGCGACAGAAGGCGCCGTTGGTCTGGCAGAAGGTACGGATCGTGCGACATCGCAACCATCCCAGAAACGCCGGACAGGCACCACGGCGCGCCGCGCTGAAGGGGCGGCCGTCAGCCTCCTCCACGCTCGCGCCGCCGGTCAAGGGCCGAGCGTGCGCCGGGCGCGCCCCGGCATCAGGCCCCTATTTTTCCTCGATGGAAATGCCGCTCTTGCCGAAATTGATCTCGATGCCGGAGGGCTTCTGGCGCTCCTTGTAGAGTTGGTAGCCGACGACGCCGACGACGATCAGGAGTACGCCGATAGCCAAATAAAGAATATTGCGGTTGAGCATCGCGATCGACCTTTGTGACGGGGCAGTCTGGTGTGGCACCACGCTTGTTTTCGCCCCCAAAATGGGAGGCACCGACGCTGTGCGCGTGAGTAGTTTCCGATCCTGCTCTTTCTTCGATCGGACGTGCACCCTGCAGACGGTGCGTTCCCCCGCCGCGGCTTGCCGCGATCGTGCCCTGCCGGCGGCGGCGTTCTGCCGCCGGTAGATCTCACGACTGCATCCGTCGGAGGGCGCTCTATGGTGCTGATGCACAGAACCTGGTGCGGCCTGTTCGGCTGGGACGAAGATTCCAGCGGCACGGCGGCCCTATTGCTTCGGGACAATGCAAATGATGCTGCGGATTCTGATCGTCGAGGACGATTTCATGATCGGGGTCCATCTGGCCGAGATGCTCGAAGACATGGGCCATGAGGTCTGCGCCGTCGAAACCACCGAGGCGGAGGCCGTCGCAGCCGCCGATCGCTGGAATCCGGACCTGATGATCGTGGATGCGTATCTGCGCACCGGCAGCGGCATTGCGGCGGTGGAGACCATCTGCCGAACCCGGAAGGTGCCGCATGTCTTCGTCAGCGGCGATCCGGCGCGCGTCAAGGCGGTTATGCCGGCTGCCGTCGTCGTGGAGAAGCCGTTCCGGCCCGAAGTACTGACCACCGCCATCCAGCGCATGATCGACGGCCTGCCGCCGCTCTGAGCGGAACGGCGGCCGGCGTTCACACGGGCCGGCCAACGCATGTGGCCGCCCCGTATCCCGATCCGTCTCGATGCGTCAGATGCGCAATCCCTGGAGCCCGCCCAGCAGCCACAGCACAAGGATGACGACCAGGATCAGGCCCAGCACACCACCGAGCCCGCGGGTGCCGTAGCGGTTGAAGCCATAATATCCTCCGCCGCCGAACAGCAGGATAAGAACCACGATCAATAGGATTGTGCTCACGTTCCAGTCTCCTTTATTGATTTTTCGACTGACGAAACGCTTCGCGCTCTGATCACCAGATGTCTCTGGCTCGCAGGCCTTCAGGCCACGTCAAGCGGCAGGCGCCCCGCTTCCGCAGAAACGCCGTATCTCTTGCATTTTAGCTTCGCCTGAGCGTGGCGGCAGGCTCGGAAACTACTCAGCTTCGCCGCAGTCCGCCGCTCACGAGGGCGAGCCTAGCTGAAGTTTTCGCCGGATCCGGTCCACGTCGCGGCGAGCGCGATACGGGCGAGGGCCGGCAGGGATTTCGCGCCGGTCTTCTTCATGATGGCCGCCCGGTGGTTCTCGACGGTGCGCTGGCTGATGCCGAGGTCCGCGGCGATGTTCTTGCTGGGATGACCGGCGAGCACCAGATCGAGGATCTCCCGCTGCCGATGGGTGAGTGACGACAATTGCTCGGCCGCCGCCGCGTGCCACACCGGCCTCTGCGCGTTCTGCGCTTGGTCGAGCGCCTGCGTGACACAGGCGAGCAGGTCCCTCCGGCCGACAGGCTTCTCGATGAAGTCGAAGGCGCCGGCCTTCATGGCCTCGACCGCCATCCGCACATCGCTGTTCCCGGTAATCATGATGGCGGCCATGCCATGGCTGGACGCCTGCAGGTGCTTCAGCAGCTCCAGCCCCTTCATTCCGGGCAGATAGGCATCCACGAGCAGGCAACCGGGCCGCCCGCTGCCGAAGGCCTCGATGAAAGCCTCGCAGCTGTCATAGTCCTCGACCGTCCGGCCATCCTCCTCCTGCACGCTGCGCATGCCCTGCCGGACGAGATCGTCATCATCGTCGATGAAGACGGTGGGCGAGGCCGCCGGGGCGTGTTCGCCCACCGGGGCGGGGGCATCCTGCGCCACGGGTGAAGGACGGGCGGCAAGCAGTCTCTGGATGATGAGCGTCAGCTCGTCTGCCTTCACCGGCTTGTTGAGCTGCACGCAGTCCTGGCCCGCAATGTCGCGCAGGGTGGTGGTGGAGATGTCGCCGGTGACGATCACCACGGGGATCCGCCGTCCCAGCCGGGCCCGCAGGCGCGATGCTGTCTCCAGCCCCGTCATGCCGTTGGGCAGGTTGTAGTCGGCGAGGATCAACTCGGGCCGGATCGCGTTGCGCTCCACCAGAGCTACCGCCGTGTCGCCGTCGGGCGCCACGGTCACGGCATGTCCCTCGGTGGTGAGCAGCAGCTCCAGCAAAGAGCGCACGTCCGGGTCGTCCTCGATCACGAGGACCGCGGCAGCCTTGCGGCTCCCCGCATCCTTGCCGGGCAGCGGGGCAGGCAGCGTCGGGACGCGCCGCTCGGGCGCCGGGGGCGCGCGCTTCACGTCGATGGAAAACACCGACCCATGTTCCGGGCGCGAGCGCACCTGGACGGGATGCTCCAGCAGCCGGCCGAGCCGCTGCACGATGGAGAGGCCAAGGCCAAGGCCGAGATTGCGTTCGCGGGCGGCGTTGTGAAGCTGGTGGTACTCGTCGAAAATGGCGCGCAGCTCGGTCTCGGGAATGCCGATCCCGGTGTCCCATACCTCGATGCGCAGCCACGGCCCATGCCGGCGGCAGCCCACCAGCACCCGGCCGCGCGGCGTGTATTTCAGCGCGTTGGAGATGAGGTTGCGCAGCATCTGCTCCAGAAGGCGCGGGTCGCTTTCCACCGAAAGACTGCACGGGATCACGCTCAGGCTCAGCCGTTTGCTGCGCGCGTGATAGGTCAGCTCCTCCCGCATGCGATCCAGCAGATCGTTGATGGGGAAGGTCACGACCTCGGCCTTGATGGTGCCGGCCTCGATCTGGTTGATGTCCAGCAGCGCGTTCAGCATGCCGGACATGGCACTGATGGTCTCGTCGAGCCGCTTGACCAGCCGCTCGACCTTCTCCCCCGATGCCACCTTCGCCAGAAGCCCCTGAAGCAGGACCAGCGACTGCAACGGCTGGCGCAGATCGTGGCTGGTGGCGGCAAGGAAGCGTGACTTGGCGTTGTTGGCCAATTCCGCGTCGTGCTTGGCGGTTTCCAGCGCATCGGCGGCCCGCCGGCGTTCGGTCACATCGACGAACGTGATGACCACGCCGTCGACGCCGCCGGCCTGCGTCCGGTAGGGCAGGATGCGGCGCAGATACCAGGCGCCGTCCCGGGTCTCGATCTCCTGCTCCTGGGCCGCCTGATCCGACAGCACGGCCTTGACGTCGGTGATCAGCGTCCCGTCGGCGGCCAGCGAGGCGAGATCCGAGAGCGGCCGGCCCACATCGCTCGGGATGACGTTGAAGAGCGCGCGTGTGGCCGGCGTGAAGAAGCGGATCTTCATCTCGGTGTCGAGGAACAGGGTCGCCACGTCCGTGCTGTAGAGCACGTTCTGGAGGTCGCTCGACGTCGTGCGTTGCCGCTCCAGCGTTTCCTGAAGCTGGCCGTTGAGGGCCGTCAGCTCCTCATTGAGGGACTGCAACTCCTCCTTGGACGCCAGAAGCTCCTCATTGGTGGACTGGAACTCCTCGTTGACGGACAGCGCTTCCTCGTTCACCGCCTTCTGCTCTTCGCTGGAAAGCTCGAGGTTGCGGATGGCGCCTTCGAGTTCCGCGCGGGTGGTTTCAAGCTCCCGCTCCAGCTCGGTCACGCGCGAGACATTGCGCGTGGGGTGCGACGGGGCAGGAGAGACGCCGGGCGTGGCGGCATCGAGGAAGCAGACCAGCAGCAGGTCCTCGCCTTCGCTTTGCAACGGATGCACGGCGATGCTGAAGGAGAAGGGCTCGCCATCCCGGCGGGCGCGGCCGCCCGTGACCACGACGCGCTTCTTGTCCTGGCTGGCCTGATGGATCGCGGCCCGGAGCTTTGTGCGGATGCCCTCCCGCGCCATGGAGAGCAGGTCCTGGGTCGGGTGGCCGGGAACAAGCCGCAGGTAGGGGTCTGTTGACCCCAGATAGTACAGGCACTCGCAGGCGCGGTTGATCAGCACCGCCGCCGGAGCATACGAGTCCAGAACCACCTGCCGGCACAGTTCGGCGAAGGCCGCCTGCCGCGACGGGGTGGCAACCTTGGCCGGACGGGCGGGAAGGTACACCCCATCCTTCGTGCCGATCGGAAAGGGCAGCGCACCGGGCCGGCGTTGCCCGACACGCCGGTAAAGCCGCAGGGGCTTGGAGAGGAGCGCGAAGCGGAGGTCGCCTCCGTTCACCTCTTCGGAGGTTCCCAGCAGCAGAAGGCCATTGTCGAGCAGCGCGAAGTGGAACAGGGAAATGGCCTTCGCCTGCGCCTCCGGCGTCAGATAGATCAGGAGGTTGCGGCAGGAGATCATGTCGAGGCGGGAAAAGGGCGGGTCCGCCAGCACGTTCTGCACGGTGAACACCACCGCGGCGCGCAGGTCCGCCGAGACCCTGAAGCCCCCGCTGTCCTTCACGAAAAACCGTTCGAGGCGCTGCGGTGAGACACTCTCGGTGACGGCATCCGGATAGAAACCCTCCCGCGCCTTGGCGACGGCATCGGGATCGACGTCGGATGCGAAAACCTGAAGGTGGACGCTGCGCTTGAGCGCCGCGATCGCCTCGAAGAACAGCATCGCCAGCGAATAGGCTTCCTCCCCCGTGCTGCACGCGGGCACCCAGATGCGCAGGGGCCGACCCGGCGGGTGGTCCCGGACCAGATCGGGGATGATCTTTTCCTCGAGGGCCGTGAACACTTCGGGATCACGGAAGAAGCCGGTGACGTTGATGAGCAGGTCCTTGGCCAGCAGGTCCAGCTCCACCGGGTCCTTGCGCAGCACCTCGAGATAGCGGTCCATCTCCCCGGTGCCCATGGCGGCCAGGGCCATGCGCCGCTCGGTGCGGCGTTGCAGCGTGCCCGGCTTGTAGAGGGTGAAGTCGAAGGCGGTGCTTGCCCTGAGCAGGGCGACGATACGCGCCAGGGCGGAGGGCGCGGGCGCATCGGCGGGCTGCCGGGCGCGGGCGAGAAGGGCCTCGGGGATTTCCGTCACCGGCGCGACCAAATCCACGGCCCCGGCGCCGATGGCGCTGCGCGGCATGCCGTCGTAATCGGCCTCCTTTGGGTCCTGCGCGACGGTGAAGCCGCCCTTCACCCGGACGGCCTCAAGGCCGATGGTGCCGTCCGTGCCGGTTCCCGAAAGCACCACCCCCATGGCGGCGGCGCCATATTCGCCCGCCAGCGACTTCAACAGGAAATCGAACGGGAGGCGCGCGCCGTGCGGCGCCTCGGGCGTGGAGAGGCGCAGGTGGCCAGCCTCTACCGAGAGGTAGAATGCGGGGGGAATGACATAGAGATGATCGGCCTCCACCGGCATGCCGTCGGCCGCCTGCTGCACCACCATGGAGGTGTGCGGGGCGAGGAGATCAGCCATCAGGCTTTCATGGGTGGAATCCAGATGCAGGACCAGGATGAACGCCATCCCGTGACCGCCGGGCAGTGCCGAAAGCAGCCTCTTGCAGGCATCGAGCCCGCCGGCCGAAGCCCCGACGCCGACCACATGGAAGTCCTGTGGCCTGTGCGACGCGGTTGCTCCACCCGCGGAACGTTCACGGGATCGTGGCGCGGTCGAACGCGCCGCGCGCGAGGGCAACTTCGGCATCGTTTTTATCTGCTCACCACAAGGAGCTATCGCGGACGCGCTCCAAACATTCGGCAATTGCCGCAGAATTCTCGGACAATCGCGACGATTAGTCCTTGTTTCCTATCAATAATGAAGTCGTCGAAAGCCGCGCCAAACAGCAGATCTGGAAATCGGATACAGTGACGCTCAAGTCGGCCCTTATGTACAAGAGCACATCCGGTAGTACCATGATAGGGTTCTTATTGAACCGCGGCCCTTGGCATCGGCGGTACAGGGCTCGGGTACCGCCCGGACCGGTTTCGTCGCGGGCCGGCAGCCCGCTGCCAGGTCCATGATCGAGCGCAATGCGGCGGGGGCGGGACGCGGGTAGGGAATTGCGGTGGATCAGACGCACATGGCCGATCATCGCCTTGCCCCCGAGCGCCCGGTGCGAACCCGGATCGCGCAAGTAGTCTGGCGTCGCAAATGGCAGATCGGCGGCGCCGTACTGCTCGCTGCCGCCCTCGCCTGGGCGCTGATGCGCTGGCTGCTGGGGCCGGAGGTCGTCGTCTATCCCGTCACCCGCGGCGAGCTGGTGAAGACGGTGGTGGCGAGCGGCCATGTGGAGACGGCGTTCCGCGTCGAGATCGGCAGCCAGATCACCGGGATGGTCCGGGAGGTGCTGGTGGATGAAGGGCAGGCCGTCACCCAGGGCCAGCCCCTCGTCGCCCTCGAAACCAACGAGCTGAAGGCCCTTGAAGTGCAGGCCGACGGTGCGAAGGCCCAGGCGGAGGCGCGCGTCCGCCAGATGCGGGAGCTGACCCGCCCGGCCGCCGAGGAGGCGCTGAAGCAGGCTAAGGCGAACCTGGCCAATGCCGAGGCCGCCTATGACCGCGCCCAGCAGCTGGCCAAGTCCGGTGCCGGCACGCGCGTTACGCTCGACGACGCCACGAAGAACATCGATGTGGCCCGCACGCAGGTGCGCACCGCGGAACTTCAGGTCTACACCTCCAGCCCGGGCGGCAGCGACTATGTGATGGCCGAGACCCAGCTGAACCAGGCCAGCGCCAACCTCGAAATGGTGCAGGCGCGCCTCGGCTACGCCACCATCACCGCCCCGCGCGACGGCGTCCTCATCTCCCGCAACGTGGAGCGCGGCGCCGTCGTCCAGGCGGGCAAGGCGCTGCTGGTGCTGGCCCCGGCCGGCGACATGCAGCTGGTTCTCCAGATCGACGAGAAGAATCTGGGCCTGCTGAAGCTCGGCCAGACCGCATTGGCCTCGGCCGACGCCTATCCCGACCAGCGCTTCGCGGCCACGGTGACCTACATCAACCCCTCCGTGGATATCACCCGCGCCTCGGTGGAGGTGAAGCTGACGGTGGTCGATCCTCCGGCCTACCTGCGGCAGGACATGACCGTTTCCGTGGACATCGCCGTGGACCGCCGGGCGGCGGCGGTGATCGTTCCGGCCCGCACGGTCCACGATGCCACCTCCGCCGCGCCCTGGGTGCTGGTGGTGCGCGATGGCCGGGCGCGGGTGCAGAAGGTGCGCATCGGGCTGCGCGCGGGCGAATATGTGGAGATATTGGAGGGCGTCGCCCCCGGGGAAATGGTGCTGCCGCTCTCGTCCGGCGTGCGCGCCGGCCAGCGCATCCGGCCGGTGCAGGCGTGAAACGCTGGCTTCCCTTCGCCTGGATCGCGGCGCTGCGCTTCCTCGCCGAGGGGCGGATGCAGACCACCTTCATCCTGAGCGGAATCGCCATCGGCGTGGGGGTGATCGTCTTCATGTCGGCCATGCTGGCCGGGCTCCAGGCCAATTTCATCAAGCGTGTGCTCACCTCCCAGCCACAGATCCAGCTGCTGCCGCCCGACGAGGTGGCCCGGCCGCTGCGGCGGGGGGAGGGGGTGTTCGAGGCGGCGGTGGTGCAGCGCCCTGCCCAGCGGGTGCTCTCCATCGACCAGTGGCAGGCCATCCGCGATGCCATGCGGGCGCGGCCGGACGTGGTTGTGGCGGCCCCCACTGCATCCGGCGCCATGCTGGCGGTGCGGGGCGATGCCAGCCGCTCCATCACCCTCACCGGCATGGAGCCGGAGCAGTATTTCAAGATCGTTCGGGTGCCGGACTATATCGTCGCGGGCGAGCTGCGGCTGGGCACCGACGACATCCTCATCGGCACCGAGCTGGCCAAGGACCTCGGCGCCTCGGTGGGCGACAAGCTCAACGTCACCTCCGCCGAGGCGCGCAGCCGCATCCTCACCATCACCGGCATCTTCGACCTCGGCAACAAGGGCGCCAACCAGCGCAACACCTTCGTGGCGCTGCGCACCGCCCAGAGCCTGCTCTACCTGATCGGCGGCGTGACCACCATCGATCTGACGGTGAGCGACATCTACGCCGCCGAGACCATCGCCCAGGAGATCGAGGCGAGCCTGCCGGTTCAGGCGGAGAGCTGGATCGCCACCAATGCCCAGTTCTTCACAGCGGTGCGGGCGCAGCAGAATTCCAATACGCTGATCCGCCTGTTCGTGGCGCTCTCGGTGGCCTTCGGCATCGCCGCGGTGCTGATCGTCTCGGTGATCCAGCGCTCCAAGGACATCGGCATCCTGCGGGCCATGGGCACCGCCCGGCGGCAGATCCTGCAGATCTTCCTCATCCAGGGCGGGGTGCTCGGCTTCCTCGGCTCCCTCGTCGGCTCCGTGCTCGGCGCCGGCGCGCTGATGCTGTGGCACCATCTGGCGCGACAGGTGGACGGCACCGAGCTGTTTCCGCTGGTGCTGGAGCCCGGTCTTTTCGTCGCCGCGGCGGCGATCGCCACCCTCACCGGCGTCGCGGCGGGCGTCGCCCCCGCGGTGCGGGCGGCAAGCCTTGATCCGGTGGAGGCGATCCGTGGCTGACGTGCTCGTGCTCGACCAGATCCGCAAATCCTACAATGTGGGCACGCCGGTGGAGGTGGAGGTGCTGCATGGCATCGACCTCGCCATCCGTCCCGGCGAATTCGTCGCTCTCATGGGGCCGTCCGGCTCCGGCAAGAGCACGCTGCTCAACATCATCGGGCTGCTGGACCGGCCCACGTCCGGGCGGCTCCTCATCAATGGCGAGGACACCACCGACCTGCCGGACGCGGCCCTGACCAAGCTCAGGGGCCACACCATCGGCTTCGTGTTCCAGTATCACTATCTGATCTCGGCCTTCACCGCGGCCGAGAACGTGATGATGCCCATGCTGGTGGATCGCGGCCACCCCGATCGCCAGATGGAAGAGCGCGCCGCCGAATTGCTGGACCGGGTCGGCCTCGGCAAATGGCGGGACAACCGGGCCACCAACATGTCCGGCGGGCAGCAGCAGCGCGTCGCCGTCGCCCGCGCCTTGGCCATGGACCCCACCCTCGTTCTCGCGGACGAGCCCACGGGCAATCTCGATACGGCCTCGGCCAATGCGGTGTTCGAGCTGATGCGGCAGATCAACCGCGAGCGGTCGACCACCTTCCTGATCGTCACCCACAATATGGACCTCGCCCGGCAGTGCGACCGCATCGTCGAGGTGGTGGACGGCCGGATCACGCCGGCGCGGCAGCCGCCCGGCTGATCTGGGCGCGATGTTCCGCCCTAGAAAAAGGCCGGATAGCCGAGGATGGGCAGCAGCCGGGAAATGATCGCCCCCAGGCAGACCAGAGCGACGAGGATCTTGAGAAGCTGTGCGAGCCGGCCATCCGTGCAGAACTTATCGATGGCCCAGAACAGGATCGCGCCGACAACAACGATAATCAAAATCCCGATGACCAGACTGATCATGACAACCTCCCGTCGCCCATGCGAACGCAATACGAGATTACCACATACAACCAGAATGATGCGGTCTTGTGTGGCTCAATCTTGGCGTTGGCTTCGTGCGGGGTCCTACCCTCAGGATGAAGCGATAAGGGGGCGCATCCATGCCCCCTTATCGCCGGTCCGTCAGGTCGGGTTTTCCAGATTGAACTGGCCAGTATGCTCGTCATAGCCGAACAGCTCGCCGTAGCGGCCCCAGGTGATGAGCGCACGCAGGGTGGTTTCGGCGAAGTCCTCGGACATGTGGTCTTCCAGCTCTTCGCTGAAGCGGCTGAAGGGCGCGCGGTGGGTGGGACGCTCGTCCAGAACCCGGCGGATCAGGCCGGCCAGCGGCACGTAGGCCATCAGGTGATCCGCGAACAGGCGCTTGCGGACATCCACCTCGGATTCCGCGAAGTGCCGACCGGCCTCCGACAGCGTCACGTCGCCCGCTTCCACCCCCGCGAAACGCAGCAGCTGCAACGTCTCGACAATCGGGAACAGCTCGTCCACCTCCATCTGCAGGGCGGCTGCGAGAACGGGAAGATCGGCCCTGCCATTGTAAGGCGGCGCGGCCAGCGTCTCCATCAGGCCCGAGAGGAGGTTGGTGGAGATGTTGGGCAGAGCGGTGCCGATGCCCGCGGTGCCGGCGCCCTCGTGCCTGGGCTCGCTCTTTTCCAGCGGAGCCCGCTGGGTCATGCGGCCATAGATGTCATCCACGATGGCGCGGAACACCGGGTCGAGGCGCGCGCGCGGATGCGGCAGGTCGATCTTGATCTCCGCCGCCACCCGGCCGGGATTGGAGGAGAAGATCAGGATGCGGTCACACATGAGCACCGCTTCCTCGATGTTGTGGGTGACCATGAGGATGGACTTGATCGGCAGCCTTCCCTCAATCCACAGGTCGATCAGGTCGGTGCGCAGGGTCTCGGCGGTGAGCACGTCGAGGGCGGAGAAGGGCTCGTCCATGAGCATCAGGCGCGGGTGCACCACCAAGGCGCGGGCGAAGCCCACGCGCTGGCGCATGCCGCCGGACAGCTCCTTGGGATAGGCGCTCTCGAAGCCGTCGAGGCCGATGAGGTCGATGGCCGCGAGCGCCCGGCGCCGGCCTTCCGCTGCCGGCACGCCGATGGCGTCGAGACCCACCTCCACATTCTCCAGCACGGTGAGCCAAGGAAAGAGCGCGAAGCTCTGGAACACCATGGAGAGGCCCTCGCACGGGCCGGTCACGGGCTTGCCGCACCATTCCACGCGACCGGTTGTGGGCTTCACCAGGCCGGAGATGATGCGCAGGAGCGTGGACTTGCCAGAGCCCGAGCGGCCCAGCAGCCCCACCACTTCCCCCTCATTGATGGTGAGGGCCACGTCGTCCAGGACAACCAGATCGGAATTTTCGCCCTTGTGGTAGATCTGGCGGACGCCTGAAGCGGAGACGAGGACTTTCTTTTCGCTGTCGACGGCAGAGGCGTTGTGTTCCATCAAGGTCATCTCATCCTCCATCAGTCGAGGCGCAGACGGCGGCCGGCGAAGACATAGAGCGGGCGCCAGAGCAGACGGTTGAACAGGATCACGAAGATCGACATCACCGCGATGCCGAGCACGATGCGCGGATAGTCGCCGGCAGCGGTGGCATCGGCGATATAGGCCCCGATGCCGTGGGCGCGCAGCGTCGTGTCACCCCAGCTCGCGACCTCGGCGACGATGGAGGCATTCCAGGAGCCTCCGCTCGCGGTGATGGCGCCGGTGACGTAATAGGGGAAGATCCCCGGCAGCATCACCTTCTTCCACCAGCTCCAGCCGCGGATCCGGAAGGTGCCCGCCGCTTCCCTCAGGTCGTTGGGGAAGGCGCTCGCCCCGGCCACCACGTTGAACAGGATGTACCACTGGGTGCCGAGCACCATCAGCGGCGACAGCCAGATGTCCGGGTCGAGGCCGAGCCGGACGATGGCCACCACCGCGAACGGGAAGATGATGTTGGCCGGGAAGGCCGCGAGGAACTGGGCCATGGGCTGCACCCGCTCGGCCCAGGCCGGCCGAAGGCCGATCCAGACGCCGATTGGCACCCAGATAAGGGTGGCGAGGGCGATCAGCACGATCACCCGCAGCATGGTCAGTACCCCGAGGCCGAAGGCCTGCGCCACCTCCGGCAAGGTCAGTTCTGTGGCGACGAAGGTGACGATGGTCCACAGGCAATAGGCCGTCACCGCCAGCACAAGGGCGAGCCACACCTTGTCCGAGAGGGGACTAGACAAAGCCCTGCGGGCGTCCGCCGGCACCGCCACCTGAAGGGCAAGGCGCTGGCGTGGGACAGCGGACAGCAGCGCGCCCAGCGGCCGCAGCAGACGCTGGAACAGGCGCGTGCGTCGGGCCGCCGAGAGCAGCCAGGAGGAGGGCGCGGCCCCGCTGGCGGAGGTCTCCACCCGGAACTTGTCTGCCCATGCCACCAGCGGGCGGAACAGCAGCTGGTCGTAGATGAGGATGACGGCCAGCATGGCCAGCACCGCCCAGCCCACCGCCGGCAGGTTCTGCTCCTTGATGGCGAGGGCCACATAGGAGCCCACCCCCGGCAGGGTGATGGTGGTGTCGCCCACCGAGATGGCCTCCGACGCCACCACGAAGAACCATCCCCCGGACATGGACATCATGGTGTTCCACACCAGCCCCGGCATGGAGAAGGGCACTTCCAGCCGCCAGAAGCGCTGCCAGCCGGTGAGGCGGAAGGAGCGGGTGGCCTCGTCGAGGTCGCGCGGCACGGTCTTCAGCGACTGGTAGAAGCTGAAGGTCATGTTCCAGGCCTGGCTGGTGAAGATGGCGAAGATGGCCGCCAGTTCCACCCCCAGCACCTTGCCCGGGAAGAGGGACATGAAGCCCACCACGGTGAAGGACAAAAAGCCAAGCACCGGCACGGACTGGAGGATGTCCAGCATCGGGATGAGCACCATCTCCGCCCGCCGGCTCTTGGCCGCCAGCGCGCCGTAGAGGAAGGTGAAGACCAGCGAGGCGAGGATGGCAGCCAGCATGCGCAGCGTGGTGCGCAGCGCATACTCGGGCAGCTGGGCGGGATCGAGGGAGACGGGCGTCTGGTTCAAGGCGGCGAGGGGCACGAGGGTGCCCTGACCCCCATGCACAATCAGGATGAGCGCGCCGAACAGCAGGCCGAAGGCCAGCGCATCCCACAGGTTCGGCGCGAAGCGCCGCCGACGGCCCGCTTCCAGGGCCGGGTGCTGCATCGTCATGACTACAGATCCGAATGCGATGGGAATTTACGGCGCCGACGGGCAGCCGGTGCCGGGAGGCTTCGCATGGGACTGGGGCTCACCTTGTCCTTACGGGACAGCAGGAACCGCCTTGCCCGAGGCCGCGCAGCGGAGCACTGCCATGCGACGCGGCCGTGACGGCGCCGCATTGGGGCTGTGGTCAGCCGGGATGGCTACAAGGCCAGCGCCCGTGCGCGCATCGGCTTCGATCGCCGTCCTCGTTACGATGAGAGAACGCGATAGGTTTGCGGAAATACAGCGCCCGCATGGCTCACCTCTTGTCCCCGGAGCCTGCCGGCGGGACGGTGAACCGGACGCGAAACGTCAGGTCCGCGCGACCGCAGGCGGGCTCGAGCTAGATCGACTGGAACTGTCCATCACTCGCTTGCTTTCAAGAAATCCGGCCGGCCTGACGGTGGAGTGTTCGATAGGCCCGCGAACGGGCATGCTCCATCTCCGGGGCGTCCGGTGTCGCCGCCTATCGCGCCGGGCGCCGACAGGGTCAAGGGGAAAAATGCGCCGTGCGGCAAGCTGTCCGTAGGGGTGCCGCACAGGCAATTTCGCCGCGCCCGGACGATCGACAGCAATGGACCGCGGGCGCGCGCCGCATGGTGCGGGGCTGACGGAGGGGCGGACTCCATCGGGCTCGCCGGCATCCTTACGGCATCTTCCGATGCGGTAAGCTCGACGCGGGGGGCGTCAGCGCGAGGCCTTCGCGCCAGCAACCGGCATTGGGGCGCACCGTTGCCGCCGTGCGCACGGTCCTTGGCGCGTTCAGGTTCTTCGGAGGCAGCCTCCTGCCCAAAAAAAACCGGAAGGCGAGAGCTATCCCAGATAGCTCTCGATGACTGCCCGGTCGCGCCGCAGCTCGGCGGCCGGGCCGCTGAGGGCGACGCGCCCGCGCTGCAGCACATGGGCCTCGTCTGCTGTATCGAGTGCGAGCAAGGCGAGTTGCTCGACCAGAAGCACCGAGAGGCCATCGTCGGCAAGGCCCCGCAGCGCCTTGAGAATGGTCGTCACCACCTGCGGCGCGAGGCCGAGGGATGGCTCGTCCAGCAGCAGCACCTTCGGCCGCATCATCAGCGCGCGGCTCACCGCGAGCATCTGCTGCTCGCCGCCGGAGAGGTTGCCGCCGAGGATGTGCTGGCGTTCCTTCAGCACAGGGAAGCGGGCGAACTCCCGCTCCAGTCCCTCGGCGATGGTGCCGGCGTCGAGGCCGGCGCGGTCGGCGCCGATCACGAGATTGTCCCGCACGGTCAGGCCCGGAACGATCTGCCGCCCTTGCGGCACATGCACCAGCCCGGCGCGCGCCAGCAGATGGGGCTTGATGCCCGCGGTCGGCCGGCCGTCGAAGCGGATGGTTCCGGAGCGGGGGCTCACGATGTTGGACAGCGTGCGCAGCAGCGTGGTCTTGCCGGCCCCGTTGGCGCCGATCACCGTGACGAGGCGGCCCGGCGCAAGGCGCAGCGAGACATCGTGGAGGATGCCCACGGGTCCGATGGCGACATCGATGTGATCGACCTCGATCATGCCGCATCCCCCACGGCGCCGAGATAGGCGCGGATGACTTTCGGGTCCTTCTGCACCTCGGCCGGCGTGCCGCTGGCGATGGGGTTGCCGAAATCGAGCACCGTCACGCGGTCGGCGAGGCCCATCACGAACTCCATGTTGTGCTCCACCAGCAGCACGCTGATGCCGGCATCGCGCAGCTTCGCCACGATGCGCGCGACCTCGCGGGCCTCCTGCGGGTTCACGCCGGCCACCGGCTCGTCCAGCAGTAGGATCGCGGGCTTCTGGGCGATGGCGCGGGCGAGTTCGACCAGCTTGCGATGGCCGTAGGACAGGTCCTTGGGCTTCATGTCGGCGAGCTGGCCAATACCGAGGAAGGCGAGGATGGAGGCTGCCTCCGCGCGCTCGCGCGCCTCATGGCCGGCGCCGCCGAGAAAGGCGAGCACATCGGCCGCAAGGCCGCGGCGCCGCTCCATGCCCAGCATGACGTTTTCCAGCACGCTGACGCCCTGGATGAGCTGGAGGTTCTGGAATGTCCGCACAAGACCCAGGCGGGCGCGCCGGTGCGCGGGCAGGTCGGTCACGTCGACGCCGCCGATGCGGATGTGGCCTGAGGTGGGGGCGTAGAGCCCGGCCACCACGTTGATGAACGTGGACTTGCCGGCGCCGTTCGGGCCGATCAGCGCGTGAACGGTTCCGGGCTCGACCGAGAGGGTCGCCTCGCGCAGCGCCACCACGCCGGCATAGCTCTTGGTCACGCTTTCCACGTCGAGCCGTCCACCGGCGCGTCCGCGTCCGGCAATGGCAGGATGGAAGGCGGGAGCGGCTTCGGGTGCGACGGCGGCGGTCGCCCGACGGCGGCCGAACAGGCCGATGGCGCCCTCGGGGAAGACCAGCAGCACGACCAGCAGGATGCCGCCATACAGCATCAGCCCGATATCGTGGACGGCGGCGATGGCCTCGGCGATGCCAATCAGGATCGCGGTGCCCAGCAGCGGCCCCGCCGAACGTCCGAGCCCGCCGATGACGGTGGCGATCAGCAGCGAGATGGTGAGGCGGATATTGAAGGCGTCGGAGGAGACGAACCCGCTCTGGTGCGCGAACAACACGCCGGCGAGGCCCGCCAGCGCCGCGCTCGCCGCGAACACGCCGATGCGCCAGAGCGGCACGTTGAGCCCCACCGTCGCGGCGAAGGATTCGCTTTCCTTGATCGCGTTGAGGCGTCGGCCGATGGCGGAGCCGAACACGTAGTCGCTGCCAACCTGCACAAGCAGGAGGATGCCCGCGGCCACCCAGAAGAAGTAGGTCGGCCCCATGCGGAAGTTGCCGAAGTCGATCTGCGGCACGCCCATGACGCCCATGGTGCCGCCGGTGACCGAGACCCAGCGCTGGGCCACGATCTCCACGATGAAGCCGAAGGCCAGCGTCGCCATGGCGAGGTAGAGCCCGCGTGTCCGCAGGGCGACCGCGCCCACCAGCAGGCCGGCGAGAAGGCAGGCGGCGAGCGCCACGCCCATGGAAAGGGTCAGCGGCCATCCGTAGGTGGTGGCGAGGATGGCGGAGACATAGGCCCCCACCGCATAGAAGCCGCCGTGGCCGAGCGACATCTGCCCGGACAGGCCGAGCAGGATGTTGAGGCCGATCACCGCGATGGCGGTGTAGGCGAAGGTCTGTCCCACATGCACGAAGAACGGATTGGGCGCGATGAGGGGAAAGATCGCGATGACCGCGATGGCGAGGGCGTAGGCGGCGAGGCGCGGGGTGCGGGGCATGATCGGGGCTCCTCAGCGCACGTCGGCACGTCGCTCGCCGAACAGCCCGGACGGGCGCACGGCGAGGAGGGCCATGACGAAGAGCAGCGGGTAGAGATCGCCGAAGGCGCTGTCCCAGTAGTTGGAGAAGGCCTCGGCGACGCCGAACAGGAGCCCGCCCAGCAGGATGCCCACGGGATTGGTGAATCCGCCGACGGCCGCCACCGCGAGCGCCTTGATGGTGAAGATCAGCCCCATGTGCGGATGCACGGAAACCAGCGGCCCGACAAGCACGCCGGAAATGCCGGCCATGAGCGCGGCAAGCACGAACACCAGCACGACGACGCCGCGCACATCGATGCCGAACAGCGAGGCCGCTTCCGGATTGAAGGCCACCGCATAGACGGCCTTGCCCCAGCGCGAGCCGAACAGAAACCAGTAGAAGGCACCAACGACGATGAAGGCGGTGATGATGATCGCCGCCTCCTCAAAGAAGATACCGACGCCGAGGATGCTGATGACGTTGTCCCGCGTCTTGGAGAACAAGGGCGGCGCATATTGCGCGGACTTGCCGAAGCCGAGCTCGACGATGTTCTGTAGGATCAGTGCCGCGCCGGCGGTCGTGAGCACCCAGGAATAGGCGCCGGCGCGGTCGCCGAGCCGGTCGAGCGGGCGGATGGCGAAGCGCTCCAGCAGATAGCCGAGCACGCCCATGAGGACGAGCACGCCCAGCACGGCGAGCGGCGCGGGCACGCCTGCGGTCAGCATACCGATGGAGGCGAAGGCGCCCACCATCAGGAAGTCACCCTGGCCGAAGTTCAGCCGGTGGGTCGCGAGATGGGTGATGAACAGGCCCTTGGCGGTGAGCGTATAGATCGCGCCCATGGCGATGCCGCTGACCAGCAGCTGGAAGAAATTGAGCAGCGTCACGATACCCCTCCCGCGCCGGGCGGATCGGACGGACGCACTGCGTAGGGTCTCGTGGACATGCGCTCTCCCGAAGGTCTTCCGGGCCGGTCTGGCGCCGGCCTCGTCGTGCGAACTCAGCGGCCGGCGTCGGCCGGCGCAAAACGTGTCATGCCCGGGCCCCCGCCGCAGACGCGCATCCGCGCGCCGAGCGGCGGGGCATCGGCCTCCTCCATCGGTACGTCTGCAAGCCGCCCCGTCAGGCGCACGCCGCAGTCGAGGTCCACCACCGCAACCGCATAGGGGCCGTCCGCCTGGAAGCGGGTCGGCGGACGGCGCACGAGCGTCCAGGAGACGAGCACGCCGTCCCCCTCGACCGTGACCGGCTCCATTCGGGGGCTGTGGCAGGTGGGGCAGAGTTCGCGCGGACCGGCATCGAGCTGGCCGCACGCGGCACACCGCAGGATCTCGACGGGGGAAAAGGCGGAAGACATGGGACGGGCGTGATCCTGATGGCAGCGGACGGGGCGGGCTCAGCGACCCTGGAAGTCGGCGTCGCGCTTATCGCGGAAAGCGGTGGTGCCCTCGACGATGTCCTGGCTCTGGCCGAGATCGAAGAAGGAGCGGGATTCGAGCCGCAGCGCTTCGCCCATGGGCATGCCGACGGCGCGCCGCATCACCTCCTTGGCGAAGCGGTGGGAGAGGGGCGAGCGCTTCGCCAGCATCTGCGCATAGTCGAGCGTGAAGGCCACCAGCTCTTCGGCGGGCACGATGCGGTTGACGAGGCCGATACGGAACGCGTGCTCGGCGTTCACACGATCGCCGGAGAGGATGATCTCCATGGCATGGCCGAGGCCGACGATCTGCGGCAGGCGGATGAGCCCGCCATCGCACGCATGAAAGCCCCACTTGGCGTCCTGCAGGGCAAATTCCGCGTTGGGCGCGCAGAAGCGGAGGTCGCAGGCGAGCGCCAGCTCGAACCCGCCGGAGATGGCAAAGCCGTTCACGGCGGCGAGGATGGGTTTGTCGATCTCCACCGAGCGGGTGATGCCGCCGAAGCCCGGGCCGTTGGTGTAGCGGGTGCGGAATTCCGGCGCCGGGGTGCGGGCGAAATTCACCGTATAGGTCTTGAGGTCGGCCCCTGCGCAGAAGGCCTTGTCGCCTGCGCCCGTGACCACGGCCACGTGGGCGCCGTCGTCGCGATCGAAGTCGCGGAAGACTTCGACCAAATCGTCGTTGGCGGCGAAGTCGAGGGAGTTCATCACCGCCGGGCGGTCGATGGTGATGAGCCAGACCTTGCCGTGGCGGTCGCAGCGAATGTCGCCCATGGGATGTTCCAATGCTGTGTGGGGGCGCGCGCTCAGGCGTCGGTGGCGCGCAGGATGTTGACGGTGCAGGCGACGCCCGTGCCGCCGAGATTGTGGGTGAGGGCCACCTTGGCCCCTTTCACCTGGTTGGTGTGCATGCCGCGCAGCTGGAGCACGCTCTCATAGATCTGGCCGAGGCCGGTGGCGCCCACGGGATGCCCCTTGGCGAGCAGGCCGCCGCTGGCATTGATCGGCCGGTCGCCATCCACCGCTGTGCGGCCCTCGGCGGCGTAGCCGGCACCGGCCCCGCGCGGCATCAGGCCGAGATCTTCCGCGTCGATGATCTCGGCGATGGAGAAGCAGTCGTGAAGCTCCACGCAGCTCACCTCGTCGGCCGTGATGCCTGCCTGGGCATAGGCGCCCTGGGCTGCGGCCACCGTCGCCTCGAAGGTGCACAGGTCCGGATGGCCGGCGATGCGCGCGCTGCCGCGCGCCTGGGCCGAGGCCAGCACCTGGACAGGTTGCGGGATCACGTCTCGCAGGCGGTCACCGGACACGAGCAGCACCGCCGCCGCGCCATCGCTCGCCGGGCAGCAGTCATAAAGGCGAAGGGGATCGCAGATCAGGCGGGCATTGCCGATCTCTTGGGTGGAGAGATCCGCCCCCATCTGGGCGAGGGGGTTCTTCAGGCCGTTGCCCTTGTTCTTGCGGACCACGGCGGAGATGTCGTCGCGCGTCGCGCCGTAGCGCTGCTCGTAGAGGCGCCAGGCGAGGCCGAACAGGCCGGGGAAGGTGAGCCCGCTCACCCCGTCGCTGCGAAAATCCATGGCGCAGTTGAGCGCCGAGGTGACGGCTGCCGTGTCGGCGTGGGTCATCTTCTCCGCGCCCACGGCGAGCGCCATGTCGCACATGCCGGTCGCCACCGCGAGGTAGGCATGACGGAAGGCGATGCCGCCGGAGGCGCAGGCGCCCTCCACCTTGGTGCAGGGAATCTGCGGCAGGCCGAGCCCGTCCGCCACCAGCCCCGCCAGCACCTCTTGCCCCAGCAGTGGGCCGGCGACGAAGTTGCCAAGATAGAGCGCGCCGATGTCGCTCCGGTCGAGGCCCGCCTCGCGGATCGCCGCATCTGCCGCGCGAATGGCGAGGGCTTCGATGGACGTTTCCGAGTGGCGACCAAAGGTTGAGGAGCCGATGCCGGCGACGAAAACGGGCCTCATGAGGCGGCTCCCTGCTGCTGCGTCCGCGCGGCCGCGTCGTCTTCCGCCAGCCGGCGGCGCAGCTCGGTCTTGAGGATTTTTCCGTAGTTGTTCTTGGGCAGCGCTGCCTCGAAGCGGTAACGCTTGGGGCGCTTGAAGCGGGCGATGTTGTCGAGGCAGAGCTGGTCCAGCTCGGCAGCGTCGACCTCCGCCCCCGGGCGCACGGCGACGAACGCCACCACCTCCTCGCCCCAGTCGGGATGGGGCGCGCCGATGACGGACACCTCCAGCACGCTCTCATGCCGCAGCAGCACTTCCTCCACTTCGCGGGGATAGATGTTGCTGCCGCCGGAGATGATGAGATCCTTGGAGCGGTCGCGCAGCGTGAGGTAGCCGCGCGCATCGAGGCTGCCCACATCGCCGGTGTAGAGCCAGCCGTCGCGCAGGGCGGCGGCCGTGCCGGCGGGATTGTTCCAGTACCCTTCCATCACGCAGTCGCTGCGGGTGATGACTTCGCCCACTTCGCCGGCCGGCAGATCGTGCCCGTCCTGGTCGACCACCCGCACCTCCTGCCCGGAGCGGGGGAAGCCGCAGGAGCCCAGCACGGCGTCATCCGCCGGAGCACCATCGGCGCCGACATGCAGGCTCTTGGGGAGCAAGGTGATGGTCATGGGGGATTCCCCCTGGCCGAAGATCTGGCACAGCTTCGGCCCGATGACGCGGAGCGCCTGCTTCAGGTCGGCGACGTACATGGGCGCGCCGCCATAGTAGATGGTCTTCAGGTTGGACAGATCCGCGGAGATCGTGGCGGGATGGTTCACCATGCGCGTGAGCATGGTCGGAGCCGCGAAAATCGTGACCTTGCTGTAGCGCGCGATGGCCTCCAGCACCTCCTCCACATCGAAGCCGGGCAGCACCACCTGATGCCCGCCTTTCATCAGGAAGGGCAGGGCGTAGAGGCCCGCGCCGTGGGAGACCGGCGCGCATGCGATGTGCGTGTCATCGGTGTCGATGGGATCGACATCGGAATAATAAGCGAGCGACATGGCCAGCAGGTTGCGGTGGCTGAGCATCGCGCCCTTCGGCTTGCCGGTGGTGCCGGAGGTGTAGAACAGCCAGGCGCGCTCTTCCGGCGCCGCATCCTCGCAGGCCATAGGCTCGGCGGCGACAAGGCGGGCGTAGGCCTCGGCGCCGGTCGAGATGACCGCAAGCCGGGCGAGGGTGTCGATCTCCGCCGCAAGGGCCTCGGACAGGCCGGGCGTGGTGAAGAGCGCCTCGGCCTCTGCATCCTCCGCGATGCCGATCACCTCGCGCGGATGCAGCTTGGCGTTGACCGGCACGGCGCACAGGCCGGCGATCCAGCAGCCGAGAAGGCATTCGAAGAAGGCGCCGGTGTTCTCCATGAAGAGCACGACACGCGCGCCCGGCTTGAGACCCATCGCGCGCAAACCGCCGGCTATTCGGGCCGACCGCTCGGCGAAGGCGGCGTAGGTGAGGGTGCCGTTGGCATCGGTGATCGCGGGATTGTCCGGCAGGCGACGCGCGGTCTGCAGGATGAGCGTGGCGATGCTCATCGGTCCTCCCTACCATTTAGTATTTATATTTACTGATGAGTCAGGCTAGCTGTTTTGCGAGTTTTATGCAAGCATGCGACACAGTATTTGTTCGAAGGCTGGCGCGCCGGATGCTTTCTCCGGCAAGCCGATCCTCGTCATCGTAGAAAGCAGGACCCGCCAGTTCATGAGTGACACTCCCAGCGCGGCGACCCGCGCTCCCGCGCCGGGGCGTGCGGCCTTCGACCGAGACGAGCAACGCCGCCGCAAGCGCGAGGCGGTGCTGCGGGTGGCTGCATCCGCCTTCAACCGTCGCGGCTTCGCCAACACGTCCATGGATGATGTGGCGTCGGTTCTCGGCGTGTCGAAGCCGACGCTCTACCAGTATTTCAAGAGCAAGCAGGAGTTGCTTTACGCCTGCCACCAGGTGGCCATGGACAATGGCGAGGCGGGTCTTGCTCTCGCCGCGGCCCATGACGGTACTGGCCTCGAAAAGCTGATCATCTACCTGCGCCGCTACATGGAAGGCATCTTCGGCGACCTTGGAAACTGCCCGGTGCTCACCGACGTCGATTCGCTGGTGCCGGAAGATCGTGCGAACGTGGTGGCCCGCCGCAAGCGCATCAGCGCCGCCACGAAGGAGCTGATCGCCCTTGGCGTCGCCGACGGCTCCATCGGCCCCTGCGATCCGAAGCTTGCGAGCCTGTTCGCCCTCGGCGTGGTCAACTGGATTCCGGCCTGGTATCGGGATTCCGGCCCCAACACGCCGGAGGAGATCATGGAGAGCTTCGCGGCGCTCCTGATCTCCGGCCTTGCGGCCCCGGCCGCGCCCAAGCGCCAGCGCGCGAAGGCGAAGCCGAAGGCCTGATTGCAGGTCGGGCCTATTTCGGCGCCGGAACCACGGTGTCGCCCTTCCAGATGCCGAGGAAGATGTCGCCCTGGCCGAGGCATTCGTGATCGTTCGGCCCGAACGGCTTTGCCGGCGTGGCGGAGATCGCCTGGACGCCGTCGATGTTCTCGATGGCATCCCGCAGCTTCGCCGGGTCCGACTTGCCGACCTTGTCCACGGCGGCGAACATGATCTGGCCCGCGTCATAGCCGAGCGCGGCGACAACCGGCCAGCGATAGTCCTTGCCGTACTTCTCGGTCATGCGCTTGTTGAAGGCCTGCGCCTTGGGATCGGAGAGATCGAGCGCCTGGCCCATGGCGGTGCCCTGGATGGCCTCCACGCCCACGATGTCCTTCACCTTCAGGGACGACAGGCCCCAGTTGCCGGCGAAGGTCGGCTTGTAGTCGAGGCGCGGCAGGGGCCGATACGGCAGCTCGAACGACTCGTGGAAGTGCAGGATGAGATCGGCGCCGGCGTCGCGCATCTTGATCATCTGCGGGGTCAGGTCGTTGACGCCGGGCGCCGCCGCCTCCACCGCCACGAGCTCCACGCCGCGCGCCTTCAGGCCGGCGGTCGCCTCCTGCGCGGCGAAGTTGCCGTAGCCGGTGGTCGAGTGAAGCAGGCCGATCTTCTTGTAGTTCTTCACCGCCCAGTCGAGGATCGCGTCGATCTGGTACTTCTCGATCATCGAACAGCGGAAGATGAAGCTCGGCTTCTGGTCAATGAACTTGGTGGTGATATCCGTCGCCGCGGAGGGGCCGGCGATGAGCGGAACGCCCGCGCGCTGGAGCACCGGTGCAAAGGCCATGACATTGCCGCTCGAGACCGTGCCGATGACGCCCGCGACGCCGTCGTTCTGGATCAGGCGCTGCACCACGGAGACCGCGCGCTGGGGATTGGCCTCGTCGTCATAGACCACAAGCTCGATGGGCGTCTTGCCGCCCTTGGCCTTGTAGTCCTCCAGCGCGAGCTTGATGCCCTGCAGGTAGCTCTCGCCGAAATCGACGATGGCTGGCGGCCCGCTGAGGCCTTCCACGACACCGATCTTCACCGGCGTCTGGGCCAGTGCCGGGCCGGCCGCCCCGAGCAGCAGCGCGAGCGCCGTGGCGGCGCTTCGGAGCAGTGCGCCTCTTACCGCTTCCATCCGAACCATACCCATTCCTCCCCTTCACCTCTCATCGGTTCAGCGGCCCCAGCGTGGCCACAAAACTCGTGAGTAAGTTTTATATGCTTTTTAGTAGGCGTATCGGATCGTGTGGCGCTCTGCAAGGGGCGGAACGCAAGCCGGCGCGTATCTCGAATCCCGCTGGTACGGCCCTTCCTGCCCGAGGCCGCGCCTTTAAGCGTGCGGAGGCGGCGCGAAGCTGGGGCTTGCCGCGCAGATGCTCAATTCGGGGAGGAGCAGGAGAGGGGGGAATCATTCCGCCGCGTTCAAGCTGGCGCCGGATCGCCTCCGCGGAGGGCACCGGAACTTGCGCCCGTGACGACAGACGGCGTCCTGTGCCCCGGACGGGCTCGGGCATCAGGAGAGAGGGTCTAGATTTCTGAATGGCTTGCGATGGTACAGGTGGGTGGGCTCGAACCACCGACCTCCGGTTCCACAGACCGGCGCTCTAACCAACTGAGCTACACCTGCACGGCTTCCGGCGCGCCGGGCGCCGGAAGAGAGGGCGGAACCTACGCGGGGCGCTCCGCAATTTCAAGGGGGCGAAAGCCACTGGCCACAGCGGCATTGTGCGCGGGGTCAAATCGAGTACCGGCGCGGGCTCGCGCCTGGTCGGCCCGGTCCGGGGGCATTGCCGGGCTTCAGTTGGCGCGGGACGGGATGTCCTCGTCCTGCACCAGTTCCTCGACCTTGGTCATGATGGAGACCCAGGTGCGATGCTCCTCCACCTTCCCGCCGATCTCGAAGCTCTCGGCCATCCGGTGGGCAAAGGCGACGCCCTCCGGCCCGTATTGCTCGGCGATGATGAAGGCGGTCCGCCAGACATCTTCCTCGGTCACCATGGGTCTCATCCTTCCTTCGCCCCGGGGCAGCAAGCGCGAAGCGGATTTGTCACAAATCCAACACCAGCAGGTCGCCTTTGGCACGCGAGACGCACGCCAGGAACCAGCCCTGTTCCTTCTCCTCGGGCTTGAGGCGCTTGTCGCGGTGGTCCACCTCGCCCTCCAGCACCTTCACCTTGCAGGTGCCGCAGGCGCCCTGCTCGCAGGAGGTGGGGATCTTCACACCCGCCTCTTCCATGGCGGTGGAGACGGAGCGGTCGCCGGGGATCTTGATGACCTTGCCGGTGGAGGCGATCTTCACCTCGAACACCTTGTCCAGCAGCGGGGGCGGTGCCTTGCCGGTGAAGCGCTCCACATGGATGCGGTTGACGCCGAAGCCCTTCTGCTGCGCGCTGGCGATGATTGGGTCGAGCCACCAGTCCACCCCGCACAGGAAGAGGTGCGTGTCATCGGGCCGGTCCCCGAGCAGGTTCGCGGCGTTGAGGCGCGGCTCGGTGGCCTCGAAATAGAAGGTGGTGTTGGCGGCGAAGGCCGACGCCTCGATGGTGGACTTGAACGAGCCCGGCGAGCCGCCCGCGAAGAGGTAGTGGAACTCGAAGGGGATATTCTTCGCCTTCAGATGATCGGCGATGGAGAGGATGGGCGTCGCGCCGATGCCGCGGGCGAACAGCAGCGCGCGCTTGGTGTCGCGCGGCACAGCGAAGCGGTTGCGCGGGGTGCCCACCGCGAGGCGGTCGCCCTCGTTCACCTGCTGGAACATAGCTTTGGAGCCGCCGCGGCTGTTGGCGTCCTTCCACACGCCGATCACGTAGCGATGGCGCTCGCTCTCGCTGTTGATGAGCGAATATTGCCGCACCAGACCGCCGGGGATGCTCACATCCACATGGGCGCCCGCCGTGAAGGCCGGCAATTCGCCGCCCTCGGCGGGGATCAGCTCGAAGGAGGCCATGTTTTCGGCCTCGATCGTCTTCTTGGCCACGATCACCGGGCTCAGGGCATCGTCCGACATCGCATCCTCCAAACCATCCGCACAGGAACGCTGATGGGAGGAGGTGCAAACGTGGGGCCAATTTCGCTGCGGTGCGGCAGATGGTGTCCGCGTGGGACTGTTCAGGCGAGCCGCGCCAGCGCCTCCTTGGCGAGCTTGCGCGTGAGGTCGGCGGCGGGCAGGCGCGGGCTCAGGGCGGCGGACTGGCCGCACCAGAGGTTGGTGAAATCGTCTCGGCCCTCGGCCTCGGCCTTCGCGCGCAGCGGGGCGAGGGCGCCGCCGGAGGTCGGGAAGGCCGATGCCTCCGGCGCGATGGGGCCGATCTCGCGCATCACGCGGTTCATGATGCCGCGGGCCGGGCGGCCGGTGAAGATGTTGGTGAGCGCTGTGCTCTCGTCCGTCGCCGCCTCCAGCGCGGCGCGGTGGACGGCGGGCACCTTCGCTTCCGGAGAGAACATGAAGGCGGTGCCGATCTGCACCGCCGAGGCCCCCAGCGCCAAAGCCGCCACGATGCCCCGCGCATCGGCGATGCCGCCGGCGGCGATCACCGGTACCTTCACCGCATCCGCCACCTGCGGCACGAGGGAGAAGGTGCCCACCTGCCGGGCCACGTCCTGCCAGCTGATGGGCGTCTGCGAATAGTCGCCCCCGAGGAAGAGCGCGCGGTGGCCGCCCGCCTCGAACCCCATGGCGATGATGGCGTCGCAGCCATGGTCCTCCAGCCAGCGCGCCTCAGCCACGGTGGTGGCGGAAGAGATGATCTTCGCCCCCGTCGCCTTCACCCGGGCCATGAGGTCCGGCGCTGGCAGGCCGAAATGGAAGCTCACCACCTCGGGACGCACCTCCTCCACTACGGTGCAGAAGGTGTCGTCGAACGGGGCACGGGAGGGGGATGGTGTGCTGGCGGCCGGGTCGAGCCCGGCCTCGACATAATAATCGGCGAGACGCGCCCGCCAGCGCAGCGCCCGCGCCGGGTCGTCCTGCGGTGGGGTGTGGCAGAAGAAGTTGAGGTTCAGCGGCTTGTCGGGCAGGCCGGCGCGGATCTTCGCCACCGCCGCCTTCAGATCATCCGGCGCATACATTGCGCAGGGCAGGGACGCGAGCCCGCCGGTCGAACCCACCGCGATGGCGAGTTCCGGCGAGCCGGGGCCGGCCATGGGGCCGAGCAGGATGGGATGGGCGATGCCGAACAGATCGAGGATGCGCCGGTCCGGCCAGCGGGCGGCAGCTTCGGCATTCAGGGCATCGGTCATGGCGTCGGTCCTCCCGCGGGGCTGGCCGCCATTATCGCGTTTCCGCCAATCATTGAAATTGAAATATTCTGATATTATCGTTCACTTCTGATGATGGAATGGCGATGATGGACCTGCGCGATTTCCGCTTCCTGGAAGCCGTGGCCGAGACCGGCAGCGTCACCCGCGCCGCCGGGCGGCTCGGCTGCGTGCAATCCAATGTCACCACCCGCCTGCGCAAGCTGGAGGACCGGCTCGGCCAGAAGCTGGTGGAGCGCATCGACGGGCGCATGGTCCCCACCGCCGCGGGCGCGCTTGCGCTCGATTATGGCGCGCGCATCGTCCGCCTGTCGGAAGAGGCGGAGAAGCGGCTGCGCTCGGCGGCCGAGGCCTTTCCGCCGCTGCGTCTCGGCACCATGGAGACCACCGCCGCCGTGCGCCTGCCGCCGCTGCTGAAGGCGGCGCGGGCGAAGCTGCCGGACCTGCGCCTGTCCATCACCACCGGCACCAGCGGCGAGCTGGTTGCGGCGCTGGGACGGGGCGACATCGACCTCGCCTTCGTGGCCGAGGAGGCGGTGGAGGCGCGCTTCGCCAGCGTGCCGCTGTTCGAGGAAGAGCTGGTGGAAGTGCTGCCCATGGGCGGCGCGGCGGAGGCTGCGGCCGTCGTTTTCCGGGCCGGCTGCTGCTACCGCGCGCGCTTCGCCGAAGCGTTCGGCGACCTGCCTTTGCTGGAGCTTGGGACGCTGGATGGCATCATGGGCTGCGTCGCTGCTGGGCTCGGCCGCACGCTGCTGCCGGCAGCGGCGGTGGAGCGCTGGCGCCGGGCGGGGGAGGTGGAGACCCGTCCCCTTCCTGCCGGGCGGGGCCTTGTGCGCACGCTGGCGCTCTTCCGCCCCGCGAGCCCGTCCCGTCGCTCCATCGATGCCCTCATCGGCCTTGCCGGCGCGTGAGCAGGGGCGCCTTTTTCCATCGCCTCGCAAGATCGTGCGCAGGGCGGGTGTAACGGCGAAGGTCCGCCGCACGAACACGGCCGTAGAAACCACACGCGCGCTCCGGCGTTAAGGTGGGAGGCGGTTCAGGTCGAACCGGGTGAGCGAGGAAGAATGAACAAGCCCTGGAACCCGCTCGCGATACCGCAGCCTTCCTCATCCGCCACCGGGGACACCGGGCGCGGCGCCGCGATTGCGCGTTTTCTGAAGGTGCGGGGACAGACCGAAGCGCTGGCGCGGGATCTCCATCCCGAGGATCAGACGGTGCAGTCCATGCCGGATTGCAGCCCCACCAAATGGCACCTCGCCCATGTCTCGTGGTTCTTCGAGACCTTCCTGCTGGTGCCGCATCTTGCCGGCTATAAGGTCGCCAGCACGGACTTCGCCTTCCTGTTCAATTCCTATTACGAGGCCGCCGGCCCCCGCCACGCCCGCTTCGCGCGCGGGCTCATTACCCGCCCCACGGTGGATGAAGTGGCCGGCTATCGCCACCATGTCACCGAGGCCATGACCGATCTTCTGGCCGGCGCGGACGAGGAGGCCTTCGCCCGCCTTGCGCCGCTGGTGGAGATCGGCCTCAACCACGAGCAGCAGCATCAGGAGCTGATCCTGATGGACATCCTGAACCTGTTCGCCGCCAACCCCCTGCGCCCCGCCTATCGGCCCGACGGCCCGGCGGCCGGGGGGCAGGCGGCTGCGCTCGCCTTCCTCGACTATCCCGGCGGCATTTTCGAGATTGGCCATGCGGGGGAGGGGTTCTCCTATGACAATGAAGGCCCGCGCCACGAGGTGCTGCTGCGCCCCTTCCGCCTCGCCTCCCGGGCCGTGACCAACGGCGAATGGCTCGCCTTCATCGCGGACGGCGGCTATCGCCGGCCGGACCTGTGGCTGGCGGATGGTTGGGCGCGGGTGAAGGCGGGGGAATACGAGGCGCCGCTCTATTGGGAGTTGCACGACGGGGACTGGCAGGCCTTCACGCTCAATGGCTTGAACCGGCTCGATCCTGCCGCGCCGGTGGTGCATGTGAGCTATTACGAGGCCGACGCCTTCGCCCGCTGGGCCGGCAAGCGGCTGCCCACGGAAGCTGAATGGGAAGTGGCCGCGCGCGGCCTGCCGGTCGCCGGCAACTTCCTCGACAGCGGCGCGCTGCGCCCGCTTCCGGCGGCCACCGACGATCTGCCCGCGCAGATGTTCGGCGATGTCTGGGAATGGACCCAGAGCCCCTACGTGGCCTATCCGGGCTACCGCCCCGCGCCCGGCGCGCTCGGCGAATACAACGGCAAGTTCATGTCGTCGCAGATGGTGCTGCGCGGCTGCTGCTGCGCCACGCCCGAGGGCCATGCCCGGGCCACCTACCGCAATTTCTTCTATCCCCACCAGCGCTGGGCCTTCGCCGGCCTGCGCCTTGCCGAGGATGCCTGATGCGCGCTTCGACCCTTGTTCGCGCCGAACAGAGCCCGCAGACCCCCGAGCGCGCCGCCTTCCGCGCCGACGTGATCGAGGGGCTGTCCGCCAGCCCCAAGCAGCTTGCGCCCAAGTATTTCTATGACGAGGCCGGCTCTCGCCTGTTCGATCTCATCTGCCGCCTGCCCGAATATTATCCCACCCGCACCGAGCGTGGCGTGCTGAAGGCCCATGCGGGTGACATCGCCGCTCTCGCCGGGCCGGGCGCCAGCCTCGTGGAATTCGGTTCCGGATCGAGCGTGAAGGTGCGCCTCCTGCTCGATGCGCTGGAGTGGCCGGCCGCCTATGTGCCGATCGACATTTCCGGCCCGCACATGCGCGCCGCCGTCGCCGCGCTGGCGCGGGATTATCCGACGGTCGCCATGACGCCGGTGGAGGGTGATTTCACCCGGCCGCTGGAGCTGCCTCACCTCGGCGAGGGCGGGCGGCGCATCGGCTTCTTCCCCGGCTCGACCATCGGCAATTTCACGCCGGCGGAGGCCGAGGCATTCCTGACCCATGCGCGGCAGTCGCTGGGCGCTGGCGCGGCGCTGGTGCTCGGCTTCGATTTGCCGAAGGAGCGCGCGGTGCTGGAAGCCGCCTATGACGACCATCAGGGCGTCACCGCCGCCTTCAACCTCAACCTGCTGACGCGGATCAACCGCGAGCTGGGGGCAGACTTCGACCTCGCCGCCTTCCACCACCGGGCGCTCTTCAACGAGGCCGAAAGCCGCATCGAGATGCATCTGGAGAGCCGTGCGGCGCAGACCGTGCGGCTCGACGGCGCGCGCTTCACGTTTGCGCCCGGCGAGACCATCCACACGGAGAATTCCTACAAGTATGCCGTGGCGCGCCTGATGGGCATGGCGCAGGCCGCCGGCTGGCGGCAAGCCGCGCTCTGGACCGACCCGCGCGGGTGGTTTGCGGTTGCGGTGCTGGAAGCGGTGTGAGCCGGGAAACAAACCGGCTTCCGCCTCGTTAGTCCTCCACCATGGCACGCTTCTGGGAAACCGAACTCCTCCGCCCCATCTGGCTACACGACGGCTCATGGCTGGCGACGGTGGGCGATTGCGGGCGCGTGCTGCTCCAGCGGTTCAGCGAGGGGGAGAAGGGGCCCGAGCTGGACTCGGCCCTCAAGGCGCTCATCGGTGCCGCAGAGGCAGGACGTCCGGAAGATGTGGCCTTCGCCGAGCGGCAGGTGCGCCTCTTCTTCCAGGTCCGCGCCTTGCTGTGAGGCAGGGCGCAAATGCGGCCATCATGTGACCGCGATCATCCGCTATATGTTCTCGATGATCTGCGCCGAATGCGACCGTTGCCACCGCCGCTCCATCCTCTCGCCACGCGGCGAGGAGGAGGGCAAACTCGAAAACTCCAGCGAAACCGCTGCGCTCGCCTTGCGCTGCGACCTGTGCGGCAGTCGCCGGGTGCGGCTCGTGCGCGTGGCGTCGCCATTCGAGGCCGTGGCCTTCATCAACGGCCGGCTGGCGACGGATCGCTCCGGCGGGTAATTCAAGCGATTTAGGAGAGCATCAGGCCCGGCTCGGAGCGGCCATTGTGATACGAACGCTCGGAAGCGCCGAAGCCGTGGAGTGAGCCGCTGGAGTAGAGGGCGCCGTTCTGGATGTTGCGCCCCTCGGCATCGAGGGCATAAACGCCAACCCAGGTGCAGTGATCGCCGTCGTCGTCCGCCATTGCGAAGGCAAGATCGCGATCGAAGCAGACGGTTTCACTCTGGAGGAGAAGTTTCCCCTCTTCGCTTACCATCGCCATGACAAGATAGGCGTTGGGGGTGCGGCTAGATGTCATTCGCGTACCTTTCCGCCCCCGGATCGGTCTTTTTGCAATACAGAATTGGTAATTCCACACCGCGACACTAGGAACCTTACGCCTTAGACGAACGTCGCGCTACTGTTACGTTCTGGATTCGAGGGGGGTGAGGCTTTTCGAGCACATGGGATCGGTTGTCGTCTCCAATATCGTCCTTCTTGTGGTTGCGGCTCTGGTTGTGGTTGGCACGTTGTCCAGCCTGCTCGCCGCCCGCTTCGGTGCGCCGATCCTCCTCGTCTTCCTCGTCGTCGGCGTCGCCGCCGGTGAGGGGGGGCCGGGCGGAATCCATTTCGACGACTATTGGGCCACCTACATGGTGGGCTCCGCCGCGCTGGCGGTGATCCTGTTCGATGGCGGCCTCCGGATGCGGGTCGCGTCCATGCGCGGCGCGATCCTGCCCGCCGTGGGCCTTTCGACGGTGGGCGTCGCCTTCACCGCCGCTCTGGTGGCGCTGGTGGCCGCGCCGCTTCTCGGCCTCGGCTGGATGGAAGCCCTGCTGGTGGGCGCCATCGTCGCTTCCACCGATGCCGCGGCGGTGCTGTTCCTCGTGCGGGCGCAGGGGCTACATCTCGGCCGGCGGGTGGGCTCGGTGATCGAGATCGAGTCGGCCACCAACGATCCTGCCGCGGTGTTTCTCACCGTTCTACTGGTGGAGCTCCTCACCAGCCACCTGGCCGATCCCGGTCTCATGGTGGTGTTCGGCGCGCTGCGGGAGATGGTGGTGGGCGCGGTGCTGGGCGTCGCCGGCGGCTATGCGCTCGTGGCGCTGCTCAATCGCGTGGACCTGCCGGGCGGCCTCCATCCGGTGATGGTGGTGGGCGTGGCGGTGCTGCTGTTCGCGCTCACCTCGCTGCTGCACGGCTCCGGCTTCCTCGCCGTCTATCTCGCCGGTCTGGTGGTCGGAAACCGCCCGGTGCGGGCCATCGCCTCCATCACCTCGTTTCTCGATACCATCACCTGGCTCTGCCAGATCGTGATGTTCGTGATGCTAGGCATGCTCGTCTCGCCCGAGAAGATCCTGCAATACGCCCTGCCGGCGCTGGGGGTGGCGGCCTTCCTCATTCTTGTCGGGCGGCCGGCGGCGGTGTTCGCCTGTCTCGCACCGTTCCATTTCTCGCTGAAGGAGAAGCTGTTCGTCTCCTGGGCGGGCCTGCGCGGGGCGGTTTCGATCTTCCTTGCGACCATCCCCATGCTGGCGCACCTGCCCATGGCCGAGGTGTATTTCAACGTCGCCTTCGCGGTGGTGCTGGTCTCGCTCATCTTGCACGGTTGGACCATGGCCTATGCGGCGCGGCGGCTCGACGTGGCGCTGTCCGATCCCGATCCCGGCGTGCGGCGTTTCGAGATCGACCTGCCGGGGCAGACCGACATGGAGCTGGTGGCCTATCCCGTCATGGCCGCGACGCCCGCGGTGGGGCAGGCGCAGCTTCCCCCATGGGCGCGGCTCGTGATGGTGGTGCGGGCCAACGAGACGCTGACCCCGGAGGCGGCCGGTCCCCTGAAGGCGGGGGACTATGGCTATCTGCTGGCGCCGCCCAAGCGCGTCCACCAGCTCGACCGCATGTTCCGCCCGGAGGAGACGACGCCGCTGGACGACAGCGCGGCCTTCCCCTTCGTCGGCGAGGTGCGGCTCGGCGATCTCGCCAGCTTCTACGGCCTCGCCGTGCCGGACAGCGAACTCGGCCTCACCATCGCCGACGCCTTCGCTGACCGGTCCGACGACCAGCCTGCGCCGGGCATGCGTATCGCCTATGGGCATGCGGTCATCGAGGTGCGCGGCGTGACGGACGGGCGGGTGACCTATGCCGTGCTGCGACTGGAGGCGGGGCGGCTCAAGCGCTCCATCGCCCGGGTCCGCCGCCTGCTCGGTTTTCCCCCGGAGCAGGATGAGGACGACGAATAAAGGGCGAAGTCGCGCCACCGTCATGTTCATGCCGCGAGCGTGGGCGAGACAGGGCCGCCGTTGAAGTCGTCCGTACACGGAGATCCACTGGATGCGACTGTTCATGCGCCGCCGCGGCGAGGCGGGCCCCGCCCTCGATGCCTCGCGTGCCCTCGCGGACCTGGTGCGCACCACCCTGTCGCTGGAGGAGGAGGCCACCGTCTCCGTCTCCGAGATTTCCTGCGGTGATCCGGCCTGCGGCGGGGCCGAGACGGTGGTGCTGGTGATGCGCCCCGGCCGCCGCACCGAGGCCGCCAAGGTGCTGATGCCCATGGCGCAGGTGACGCCGGAGGCGCTGCTGGCGGCGCTCCGGCCGCTGATGCCGGGGGAGGCGGGCGTCTCCACCGGGCTTTCCGAAGGCGCCGGAAGGGTCTAAAGGGCGCTGGCCCGCCGGGCCCCGACCCCTTGCCATCGCGAATTTCCCATGTCCCATCCGCAATTTACGCCCCGTCCGCTCAATCCCATCTATGCCGGGCTGCCCACCACCATCTTCGAGGTGATGTCCGGGCTCGCCCGCACCCATGAGGCGGTGAACCTCGGCCAGGGGTTCCCGGACGATCCCGGCCCCGAGGACGTGCGCCGCAAGGCGGCCGAGGCGGTGGTGGACGGCTGGAACCAGTATCCGCCCATGATGGGCCTGCCCGAGCTGCGCCACGCCGCCGCCGCGCACTATCGCCACTGGCAGGGGCTGGAGCTCGATCCCGAGGCGGAGATCATGGTCACGTCGGGGGCCACCGAGGCGTTGGCCGGCGCGCTCTTCTCGCTCATCGAGCCAGGCGACGAGGTGGTGCTGTTCCAGCCGCTCTATGACGCCTATCTGCCGCTGGTGCAGAGGGCTGGGGGCATTCCCCGCCTCGTGCGGCTGGAGCCGCCCTCCTGGGCCATGACACCGGAGAAGCTGGATCAGGTGTTCTCCGAGCGCACCAAGCTCGTCCTGTTCAATAATCCCCAGAACCCCACCGGCGTCGTCTACGACCGCGCGCAGATGCAACTGCTCGCCGACTATTGCGTGCGCTTTAACGCCTATGCGGTGTGCGACGAGGTGTGGGAGCACGTGGTATTCGACGGCGTCACGTTCGAGCCGCTGATGGCGCTGCCAGGGATGCGCGAGCGCACAGTGAAGATATCTTCCGCCGGCAAGATCTTCGGCATGACCGGCTGGAAGGTGGGCCTCGTCTTCGCAGCGCCCCATCTCATGAAGGTGCTGTCCAAGGCCCACCAGTTCCTCACCTTCACCACGCCGCCGAACCTGCAGGCGGCGGTGGCCTACGGGCTCGGCAAGCCGGACGATTATTTCACCACCATGCGCGCCGGCCTCCAGCGCTCCCGCGACCGCCTCGTGGCGGGGCTGAAGGAGCTGGGCTTCGAGGTGCTGCCTTCGCGCGGCACCTATTTCCTCTCCATCGACCTCGCCGCCCAGGGAAACGCCCGCGAGCCCAACGCCTTCGACGACGAGGCCTTCTGCCTCGATCTCGTGAAGACCCGGAAGGTCGCGGCGATCCCGGTTTCCGCTTTCTACGCGGAGGATGCGGTGAAGAGCGTGGTGCGCTTCTGCTTCGCCAAGCACGACGCCACCATCGACCGGGCGCTGGCGCATCTGGCTGATCTCGCGCGCAAATCCTGACCAAAGGTCAAGTTGAGCGCGGGCTTGGCTGTTCACGAATGCGTCATTACTGTCACTTCCATCGCGTAAGGCGTGACAAAAGCTTAATTGGACCAGAGCGCTGAATTGTTGTTGCATCGCGGCGCGAACGGGTCTGACGCTGCGGAGTTTCGAGGACATTCATGCCAGCCGAGAATGCACCGGGTAGCGCGAAGAGCGGCGGATCGGCCGGCCGCAAGATGGTCCTCGCAGTCCTGTTTCTGGCCCTCCTCGGCGGCGGGGCATGGGTCTGGGACAAGAAGCCGTGGCTCGCCGCCAGCGGGCAGAAGGCTCCGCCGCCGCCGCGCGTGGTCGCGGTGCTCGCCGGCAAGGCCGAGCGCACCTCCCTGCCGGTGCGCGTCGAGGCTTTGGGCACGGTGGAATCCATGGTCACGGTGCCGGTGCGCTCGCGCGTCGCCGCCGCCGTGGAGAAGGTGGGCTTCGCCGACGGCGCGACCGTCAAAGAGGGCGACCTCCTCTATCAGCTCGACCCACGGGTGATCGACGCGCAGATCCTGCAGGCCGAGGCGACCCTCAACCGGGACAAGGTCCAGCTCGAAAAGAACCTGCGCGACGTGGAGCGCTATGCCGGCCTCGCCACCCGCAACGCGGTCTCGCAGGTGCAGGTGGACGATGCCCGCACCACGGCTGACGTGCAGAAGGCGGTGGTCGCGCAGGACGAGGCCAACCTTAAGGCGCTGAGGGTGCAGCGCGGCTATTACGAGATCCGCTCTCCGGCCACCGGCCGCATCGGCGTGTCCTCGGTGCGTCCCGGCACGGTGATCCGCGTGGACGACACCCTCGCCACGGTGCGCCAGCTCGCGCCCATCTATGTCGCCTTCGGCCTGCCCGAGCGCTACATCGCCGGCCTCAGGGCGGCGAAGGATGCCAAGGTGTCCTTCACAATCCAGGGCACCGGCGAGACCATCTCCGGCGGGACCGTGGCGGTGATCGACAACACCATCGAGCCGCAGACCGGAACCCTCACCGCCCGCGCTATCTTCCCCAATGCCGACGAACGGCTGTGGCCGGGCGCCCTCGGCGCGGTGACGGTGACGCTGCGCATCGAGGACAACGTGGTCGCGGTGCCGAGCGAGGCGGTGCAGAACGGGCAGGACGGCCCGTTCGTCTTCATCGTCGACGACGGCATCGCCCATGTGCGGCCGGTCACCGTCACCCGCACGGTGGACGGGCGCAGCGTGATCGCCAAGGGGCTCGACGGCGGCGAGACGGTGGTGACGGATGGCCAGCTCTCCCTGCGCGAGGGCAGCCGCGTGAGCGTGCGCACCCGCACCGCCGTGCCGGCCACCGGGAGCTGAGCCCATGTTCTCCGAACTGTGCATCCGACGCCCGGTGATGACGACGCTGATCATGCTGTCGCTCGTGGTGGCGGGCCTGTTCGCCTATCGCCAACTTCCCGTCGCGGCGCTGCCGCGGGTGGATTTCCCCACCATCAACATCTCGGCGAGCCTGCCGGGCGCCAGCCCCGAGACCATGGCGACCTCGGTGGCGACGCCCATCGAGCGCCAGCTCGCCACCATCGCCGGCATCTCCTCGCTCACCTCCTCGTCCACCCAGGGCTCCACGTCGATCACCGTGCAGTTCGACCTGAACCGCAGCATCGACGCGGCGGCCCTCGACGTGCAGTCCGCCCTCTCCGTCGCCCAGCGCCAGCTGCCCGACGAGATGACCACCCCGCCGAGCTTCCGGAAGGTGAATCCCGCCGACGCGCCGGTGATCCTGCTCGCCATCTCCTCGGACACGCTGCCCCTGTCGGCGGTGAACGAATATGCCGACACGCTGATCGGCCAGCAGATCTCCCAGCTCCCCGGCGTGGCGCAGGTGCAGATCTACGGCTCGCAGAAATATGCCGTGCGCATCCGGGTCGATCCGGCCGCCGCCGGCGCGCGCAACATCTCGGCCGACGACATCCAGCGGGCGGTGGAGGCAGCGGCCTCCAACACGCCGCTCGGCATCGTCTCCGGGCCGAAGCAGGCGCAGACCATCGACATGGGCACGCCCAAGGCGGACGCCTCCCAGTTCCGCCGGGTGGTGGTGAAGGCGCGCGACGGCTCGGTGGTGCGGCTCGAGGAGATCGCCGTCGTCTCGGACGGCGTGGAGAACGAGCGCGTCGCCAGCTGGTTCAACGACCGCCGCGCGGTGGTGCTCGCCGTGGTCCGCCAGCCCGACGCCAACACCGTGCAGGTGGTGGACGAGGTGCGCGACCGCCTGCCCCAGTTCCGCGCCCAGCTGCCCGGCTCGGTGGGCATCGAGGTGCTGAACGACCGCTCCGTCTCCGTCCGCGACGCGGTGGCGGACGTGCAGAAGACCCTGTTCGAGGCGATCGTCCTCGTGGTGCTGGTGATCTTCCTGTTCCTGCGCAACGTGCGCGCGACGATCATCCCCTCGCTGGCGCTGCCTTTGTCCATCATCGCCACCTTCGCGGCCATGTGGGGCTTCGGCTATTCCATCAACAACATGACGCTGCTGGCGCTGACGCTGTGCGTCGGCTTCGTGGTGGACGACGCTATCGTCGTGCTGGAGAACATCTATCGCCACGTGGAGGCGGGGGAGAGCCCGTTCCGCGCGGCGCTGCGCGGCTCGCGCGAGATCGGCTTCACCATCATCTCCATGACGCTGTCGCTGGTGGCGGTGTTCATTCCCGTGCTGTTCATGGGCGGCGTGGTGGGCCGGGTGTTCCGCGAGTTCGCGGTGACCATCTCGGTGGCCATCCTCGTCTCCGGCTTCGTCTCCCTCACGCTCACGCCCATGCTGTGCGCCCGCGTGATGAAGCCGGTGGACCACACGAAGAAGCCCGGCTGGTTCTTCCGCGTCACCGAACGGATGTTCGACTCTTGGCTCAACGCCTACCGGGTGAGCCTCGATTTCGTGCTGCGGCACAAGCCCTTCATGCTGGTGGTGACGTTCGCCACCATCGGCCTGTCGGTATATCTCTACATCGTCATCCCGAAGGGCTTCTTCCCGCAGGAGGACAACGGCTTCATCACCGGCACGGTGGAGGCGGCGACGGACAGCTCCTTCGCCGCCATGGTGGAGCGCCAGAAGCAGGTGGCGGACGTGGTGCGCGCCGATCCGGCCGTGGACTATATCGTCTCCACCGCCGGCGCCACAGGCAGCAGCCGCACCACCAATACCGGCCGCCTGTTCATCGCCCTGAAGCCCAAGGGCAACGGGCCGGGCGAGCGCGTGGGCTCAGCCAACGACGTGATCCAGGGCCTGAGGAAGCGCGTTGCGCAGGTGCCCGGCGTCAACGTCTTCTTCCAGCCGGTGCAGAACATCAACGTGGGCGGCGTCGCCTCCAAGAGCCAGTATCAGTACACGCTGCAAAGCCCGGACACGGAGACCCTCTACGCCTTCGCCCAGACGATGGAGCAGCGCCTTGCGCAGCTTCCGGGTCTTCGCGACGTGACCTCCGACCTCCAGATCACCAATCCCCAGCTCACCATCGAGCTGGACAAGGACAAGGCGGCGGCCCTCGGCATCACCGAGCAGCAGCTGCGGGATGCGCTCTACACCCAGTTCGGCACCCGCCAGATCGCGACGCTCTACACGCCCACCAACCAGTTCGCGATCATCGCCGAGGTGCAGCCCATCTTCCAGCGCGACCCGAGCGACCTCGGCCGCGTCTATCTGCGCACGACCTCCGGCAATGTGGTGCCGCTGGAGACGGTGGCGAACATCAAGCGCACGGTGGGCCCGCTCTCGATACAGCACCAGCAGCAGCAGCCATCCGTCACCATCTCCTTCAACCTCGCGCCGGGCACCTCGCTCGGGCAGGCGGTGGAGGAGATCAATGCGGCGGCCGCCGAGGCACGCGTGCCGGATAGCGTCATCCCCGGCTTCCAGGGCACCGCGCAGGTGTTCCAGGATTCGCTCTCCAACCAGCCGCTTTTGATCCTGGCCGCGGTGGTGGTGATCTACATCGTGCTGGGCGTGCTCTATGAGAGCTTCATCCACCCCATCACCATCCTCTCGGGCCTGCCCTCCGCCGGCATCGGTGCGCTGCTGACCCTGATGGCGGCGGGAATGGAGCTGTCGGTGATCGCCATCATCGGCATCATCATGCTGGTGGGCATCGTGAAGAAGAACGCCATCATGATGATCGACGTGGCGCTGGAGCGGCGGCGCGCCGGGGCGGCGGCGCAGGACGCCATCCGCGAGGCTGCGCTGCTGCGTTTCCGCCCGATCATGATGACCACGCTCGCCGCCATCTTCGGCGTGCTGCCCATCGCGATCGGCGCCGGAGCCGGCTCCGAGCTGCGCCAGCCCTTGGGCGTCGCGGTGGTGGGCGGCCTTCTGGTGTCGCAGCTGCTCACGCTGTTCATCACGCCGGTGGTCTATCTCTATCTCGACCGGCTGGACGCTATCGTGCACCACGCCGTCTCCGGCCGGCACGAGGACAAGGCCCATCCCGCGCATCCGGTCCCGCCGGTGCCGCCGGAGCGGATGGCGGCGGAGTAGGGGGCTTCTGCCACCCCGGCGCGCATGCCGGTGGGAGCTACCTCCGGGTGTTGCACCCGCGCCCCATGACAAAATGATTAAGGAACCGTGACCATTCCTCGCCTTGCGAGGAATTGCCCCAACGTCGCCGCTTTGTTATCCCGCCTGTGGCGAGGTTTGCGCGCGGGCGGCTGCGCGCCTTGATCCGGGGGCGGGGCATGAATCTCAAGTATCGGCCGGATATCGATGGCTTGCGCGCCGTCGCGGTCGTGGTGGCGCTGCTGTTTCACGCCCACATTCCCCCGTTTCGCGGCGGCTTCATCGGCGTCGATATCTTCTTCGTCCTGTCTGGCTACCTGATTACCTCCATTCTGTACAACGACATGATGAAGGGCGAGTTCTCCCTCGTCGATTTCTACGACCGCCGCATCCGGCGCATCTTCCCGGCGCTGTTCGTCGTGCTGCCGGTGACCACCTTCATCGCCGCCTTCCTCCTGATGCCGCGGCAGATGGTGCTGTTCGCGCAATCCATCATTCCTTCCGCCCTGTTCTACGCCAACATCCACTTCCAGGGCCTGATGAACTATTTCGGCCCCCAGGCCGACGAGACGCCGCTGCTCCATCTGTGGTCGCTGGCGGTGGAGGAGCAGTATTACATCTTCTTCCCGCTGCTCATGTTCGCCTTCCTCAAGACCGGCGGGCGGGTCGCGCTCGGCCCGCGGCGGATGGCGATCCTCGGCTTCCTCATCATCGCCGTCGTCTCTGGCGTCTATGCAGAACTGAGCGCACGCACCCAGCCCACCGCCTCCTTCTTCCTGCTGCAGAGCCGCGCCTGGGAATTGCTGGTCGGCGCGCTGCTGGCGCTGGTGCACATGCCGAAGGTGTCGGAGAAGACGGCCAACTGGATCGGCGTGGCGGGGCTGCTCGCCATCGTGGTCCCGGTCTTCGCCTACAGCCACGACATGACCTTCCCGGGCCTCTCCGCCGCGCCCATCGTGTTCGGCACGGCGGCGGTGATCTATGCCGGCACCATCAACCCCGCCGGCTATGCCAACTTCCTGCTCAGTCGCCCGAAGGTGGTCTATGTGGGGCGCATCTCCTATGCGCTCTATCTCTGGCACTGGCCGCTGCTGGTGTTCGGCAAGACCTATATGGGCCGCGCGCTGACCTATTTCGAAGCCGGCGGCATGCTCATCGTCGCCTTCATCTTCGCCTCGCTGTCGCTGAAATACGTGGAGACGCCCCTGCGCCACGCCGGCTCGCTGGGCGGCAAGCGCCGGGGCCGCTTCGCGGCCGGCATCATGGCCATGGCCATGACGCTGGCCGTGGGCGTGCTGTTCGAGCGCCTGGGCGGTGGCTTCTACCCCATCTCCCCGCTGGGCGCCCGCGCCGAGGCGGCCATGGAGGACAGGAGCCCCTTCAGCCGCTCCTGCAACAACTCCCCCAAGGGCTTCAGCGCCGCCGTGCTGAACCCGGCCTCCGCATGCTCGGTGGGGCCGGGCGCGGCCAAGGGCGAATATGACGTGGTGGTGTGGGGCGATTCCCACGCCGGCGCCTCCTTCATCGGCATCGCCGAGCAGGTCGCCGCCCTCGGCCACACCGCCCGGCTCCAGACCATGGCCGGCTGCCCGCCTTTGATCGGCGGACAGGCCCATCGCGACGACATGCCGAGCTGGACCTGCACCGCCTTCAATGCCGAAGTGCTGCAGGAAATCCGCCGCATCAAGCCAAAGGTCGCCGTGCTGGTGGGCCGCTGGGCCATGTGGACCAGCAAGGCCGGCCCGGCCTTCACCCTCACCTCCGACGAGGTGCCGGGCGGCGGCGTGCGGTCCAGGGAGGTGAGCCAGAAGGTGTTCGCCCACATGCTGGACCGCACCCTGAAGGACCTCTCCGACCTCGGCATCCACGTGGTTCTGGTGGGCCAGACGCCGGAGTTCGGCCGCTCCCCCGGCCGCTGCGTGGCCGAGAAGGAGTTCTACAACCGCAGCAAGCTCGGTAATTGCCTGGAGCTGCCGAGCGCGGCGGCGGACAAGGTGCTCGGCATCAGCAACCAGATGATCGCCAAGGCGGCGACGAGCTTCCCCGGCACCACCACCTTCCTGCTGTCGGACGTGTTCTGCCGGGACGGGACCTGCCGCGCCGGCGACGGCGAGAAGTTCTTCTATGTGGATGCCGATCACCTCTCGGCCACCGGCGCCCACCACATGAGCCAGGACCCCGCGCTGCGCACGGCCCTGCTCAAGGCGCTGGGCGAGGGCGGCAACACCAGCGCCTCGCTCGCCCCGGCGACGGCCAAGGACTGACCGGGGCGACCGGCCGCCCGCTGGTTCTCACCTACCCCCTGCGGCTCCGCTTTTCCTGAGCTGGAGCGTGGCCGCGCGGAACCGCAGCGAACGTTGCGTCAGCCCCGGATGGGCGGCGCGGCGGGCTTCCGCGCGATTTGCCCCAGCCGGATTTTGTCGGTAAGCGGTCCCCGCGGGGGCGTGCGCGTAGGGCGCGCCGATCAAGGACACCAGGATGAGTCTGGCCTACCGGTCCGACATCGACGGCCTTCGGGCCATCGCCGTCGGCAGCGTGGTTCTGTTCCATGCACGAATTCCGCCCTTTACCGGGGGCTATATCGGCGTCGACGTCTTCTTCGTCATCTCCGGCTTTCTCATCACGTCCATCCTCCATCAGGAGATGACGGCGGGCACCTATTCGCTGGTCGATTTCTACGATCGCCGCATCCGCCGCATCTTCCCCGCGCTATTCCTGATGATGGCGGCGACGACGCTGTTCGCCGCGCTCATCCTGATGCCGCGGCAGATGCAGGGCTATGTGGGCACGCTGGTGCCCTCGGCCCTGTTCTTCGCCAACATCCATTTCGAGAGCCTGCTCAACTATTTCGGCCCCGCCGCCGACGAGGTGCCGCTGCTGCACCTGTGGTCGCTGGCGGTGGAGGAGCAGTTCTACATCTTCTTCCCGCTCGTCCTGTTCGTGCTCATGAAGCTGGGCGGGCGCCGGCTCGCGGTCGGGGTGCTCGCCCTCATCGCGCTCGCCTCGCTCGCTTATGCCGAGAGCATCGTGGAGACCGAGCAGTCGGCCGCCTTCTTCCTGCTGCAGAGCCGGGCTTGGGAGCTGCTGGCCGGATCGCTCCTCGCCATGGTGACGCTGCCGCGCCTGCCGGAGAAGGCCGCGTCATGGCTCGGCATCGCCGGGGCGCTGGCCATCGTCGTCCCGGTGTTCGCCTATGGCAAGGAAACCGTCTTTCCCGGCCTCTGGGCCCTGCCGCCGGTGCTGGGCGCGGCGGCGATCATCCTGTCCGGCGGATTCGCGCCGAACGGCATCGTCGCCCGCGTGCTCAGCCTGAAGGGCATGGTGTATGTGGGCCGCATCTCCTACGCGCTCTATCTGTGGCACTGGCCGATGCTGGTGCTCATCGCGATCTGGAAGGGGCGGCACACCACCTATATCGAATCCGGCATCGTCATCCTGGTGGCCGGCATCATCTCCGGCCTGTCGCTGAAATATGTGGAGGCGCCGCTCCGGCGCGGCAGCGCGCTGGGCGGGCGTCGCCTGATGCGCATCGGCGCAGGGGCCTGCGCTATTCTTCTCACCGTGGGCGTAGCCTTGGCGCTCCAGAAGGCCGGTCGGGGGATGTTCCCCATCTCACCGCTCGGCGCGGCGGCGGAGGCGGCGGCCGACGACCGCAGCCAATTCCAGCGCACCTGCAACAACAACGCCCGCTTCTGGACCCCGGACCAGATGCAACCCATCGCCACCTGCGCGCTCGGGCCGGGGGCGGCGAAGAGCAGCTACGACATGCTGGTGTGGGGCGATTCCCATGCCGGCGCGACCTTCCTCGGCATCGCCGAGGTGGCGGAGAAGCTGGGGCTGACGGCGCGGCTCCAGACCATGGCCGGCTGCCCGCCGCTCGTGGGTGGCATCGCGCGGCAGGATCACAACAACGGTGCCGTCTGCGCCAGCTACGTCGCCGCCGTGATGGACGAGATCCGCCGCATCAAGCCCAAGGTGGTGGTGCTGGTGGGCCGCTGGTCCATCTGGACGACGCGGTCGAGCGCCGGCTTCTCCCTCATCAGCAGCGAGATTCCGGGCGGCATGACGCGTGACCGGGCCACCAGCAAGCAGGTGTTCGCCCACATGATGGAGCGCACCGTCGCCGAACTGCGCCAGATCGGCCCGCAGGTGATCGTGCTGGGCCAGTCCCCGGAATACAAGCCGGCCCCGGCCGGCTGCGTCGCGACGCGCGAGTTCAACGGGACGGGCGGTGCCGAAGGCTGCATGAGCCAGCCGCGCGCCAGCGCGCTCGACATGGTCGGCTTCGGTAACGACGTCATCACGGCCACGGCCGGCCGGCATCCCGGCGTCTCGGCCTTCCGCATGGCGGACATCTTCTGCCGGGACGACCGCTGCACCGCGGGGGAGGGCACGCGCTTCTTCTATGTGGACGGCGATCACCTCTCCGTCACCGGCGCGCGCTATGCGGTCCAGGACAAGGCGTTGCGCCAGACACTGATGCAGGCGCTCGCCGCCGGTGGGGCGACCACCGCGACGGCGAACGACTGAGGAGAGAAGGGGCTGCGGGCCTACCGGCCCCGGCTCAGTCCTTGTCGAGCAGGCCGGCGAGCTTCAGGGCGACGCCCTGCGAGCCTTCCACCTTCAGCCGGCCGGTGGAGAAGGCCATCATCGGCCCGATCCGGCCGGTGATGAGCTTGTCCAGCGTGTCGGTGGAGAGCTTCAGCACCGCATCGGCCTCGCCCGTGCCTTCGCCCACCTCGACGCTGCCGCCGGTGGCATCGAGCAGGATCGCCTCGCCCGTGTCGCTGAGATCGAAGCGCACCTTGTAGCCGAGCTCGGAGAGGGCTTCGGCGCGATCGCGGATGGCTTCGACGAGGGAGGCGAGATCGGCCATTGGGTTTTCCTGGGCAGGCGTCCGTCCCCCGGGCTGCGGAAGCGGGAGGCGGAGGAGAAGGGAAAGCCGCCGCGGCAACATCCACCGCGGCGCGCGGTATTCAGAACATGGCCTCATCGAGCGCCATCATGGACCCCTTGCCGGCCTTGATGGAGCCCCACAGGGCCGCCACCTCGGGCAGCAGCTTCTCCATGAAGAAGCGCGCGGTGACGATCTTGGCATCGTAGAAGGCGGCGTCGTCCGGGTTGGAGACGCGCTTCTCGTAGGCCACTTCCGCCATGCGCACCCACATGTAGCCCAGCGCCACGAGCCCGAACAGCCGCAGATAGTCGGTGGCGGCGGCGCCGGCCTCCTCCGGGTCCTTCAGGCCCTTCTCGGCGATGTGGGCGGTGGCGAGCTGGAGCGCGCCGAACGCCTTGGAGAGAGGGGTGATGAGCGGGCCGAGATTCTCGTCGTCCAGCTTCGCATCCATGTAGTTGAGCACGGGATGGAAGAAGGAGCGCAGGTAGCGGCCCATGTGCGCCGGCAGCTTGCGGCCCACGAGGTCCAGCGCCTGCACGCCGTTGGTGCCCTCGTAGATCATGGCGATGCGGGCATCGCGCACATATTGCTCCATGCCGTGGTCGCGGATGTAGCCGTGTCCGCCATAGACCTGCATGCCCATGGAGGTGGCCTCGAAGCCGAGGTCGGTGAACAGGGCCTTCACGATGGGCGTCATCAGCGCCGTGAAGTCCTCGGCGCGCTTGCGCTCCTCCGGATCTTCCGCCCGCTCCATCAGATCGAGCGCGCGGGCGACCCAGCCGGCGAGCGCCCGGCAGCCCTCATTGTAGGCCCGCATGGTCATCAGCGTGCGGCGCACGTCGGGATGCACGATGATCGGATCGGCCGGCTTGTCCGGATGCTTGGCACCGGAGAGGGCGCGGCCCTGCAGGCGCTCCTTGGCGTAGACGACGGCGGCCTGATAGGCGGCTTCGCCAAGGCCGAGGCCCTGCGTGCCCACGGAGAGGCGCTCCGAATTCATCATGGCGAACATGGCGCGCATGCCCTTGTGGGGCTCGCCGACCAGCCAGCCGGTGGCCTCGTCGAACGACATCTGGCAGGTGGACGAGCCGTGGATGCCCATCTTGTGCTCGATGCCGGTGCACAGCACGCCGTTGCGCGGGCCCACCGAGCCGTCTTCCTTCGGCAGGAACTTGGGCACCAGGAACAGGGAGATGCCCTTGATTCCCTTGGGCGCGTCCGGCAGGCGGGCGAGCACGAGGTGGACGATGTTCTCCGTCATGTCCTGCTCGCCGGCGGAGATGAAGATCTTGTTGCCGGTGATCTTGTAGGAGCCGTCCGCCTTCGGTTCGGCCTTGGTGCGCACGAGGCCGAGGTCGGTGCCGCATTGCGGCTCGGTGAGGCACATGGAGCCGGACCACACGCCATCCACCATCTTGGGCAGGAAGCGCTCCTTCAGCTCCTCGGAGGCGTAGGCCTTGAGCGCCTGATAGGCGCCGTGGGTCAAACCGGGGCAGATGCCGAAGGCGAGGTTGCCCGAGCAGAGCATTTCCTCCACCAGCTTGTTCACGCTCGCCGGCAGGCCTTGCCCGCCGTATTGCGGATCGCAGGCGATGCCGTTCCAGCCGCCCTCACGGAAGGCGGTGTAGGCCTCCTTGAAGCCCTTGGGCGTGCGCACCACGCCATTCTCATAGGTGCAGCCTTCGAGGTCGCCGGACTGGTTGAGCGGCGCGAGTACCTCGGTGACGAACTTGCCCGCCTCCTCCAGCACCGCATCGATGAGATCGGGCGAAAGTTCCTCCAGTCCCTTGAGCTTGCTCAGCTCCTCGCTGCCGTGCAGCTCGTGGAGGACGAAGCGCATGTCGCGCAGCGGGGGGGTATAGACCTGCATGGCGTTGGCTCCCGTGTTGTGTTTCTCCCCTCTCCCCTTGCGGAGAGGGGGCGGGGGTGAGGGGGCGGCCGCCTGCTCCGGAGCGTTGTGCCCGGCGGAGCCATACCCCTCACCCTGACCCTCTCCCGCAAGCGGAGAGGGGATTCCTTCGCTCAGTTCCTGAGCGGCCGGCCGGTTTCGAGCACGTGCTCGATGCGGTCCAAGGTGGCGGTGGTGCGGATGAGCTTCATGAAGCCTTCCCGCTCCAGCTCCAGCACCCGCGCCGCCGGGACCGGGGCGATGTGGTCCGCATCACCGCCGGTGAGCACCTCGGCGAGGGCCGCGGACACCACCTTGTCGTGCCGGGTCGCGAGGCCCTTCTTCGCGAAGCCTTCCACCGCCATGTCCATGGCCGCCTTGCCGGAGGGGCCGGGCAGGAAGAATTCCACGGGCTTGGGCGGCTGGTAGCCATCCACCATGGACAGGGCCTTGGCCTTGGCGTCGGCCAGAAGCCGGTCGCGGTTCATGGTGATGCCGTCACCCTCGCGCAGGAACTTCAGCTCCTTCGCCTCGGCGGCGGACTTGGCGACGGTGGCGGTGGAGACCGTCTCGAACACCTTCGAGGGGGCCGGCATGGGTCCCTTCGGGAATTTCGGATCGGCCGCCCAGCGCTCCAGCATGGCGGTGCAGCCGCCCCAGGCCGGCAGAACCCCGACTCCGCACTCGACAAGCCCGATATAGCTCTCGGCATGGGCCTGAACGGCACCGACATGCAGCAGAATCTCGCACCCGCCGCCGAGGGCCAGGCCGGACGGCGCCGCCACCACGGGGAAGGGCGCGTACTTCACGTCCTGATAGGTCTTCTGCCCGGCTGCGACCAGCTTCTCGACTTCGCCGAAGGCGCCGATGTTGCAGGCAAACAGAGCGAGGCCGAGATTGGCGCCGACGGAGAAGTTCGAGCCCTCGTTGTAGATGACGAGCGCCTTGTACTTGTCCTTCACCAGCTTCAGCGCCTTGGCGAGCATCGTGATGATGCCCTCGTCCAGCGAATTGCTCTTGGAGGTGAATTCCAGGCACACCACGCCGTCGCCAATATCCCACAAGGCAGCAGAGCCATTCTTGGCCAGCGGCTGGGACTTCAGCTTGATGTCGGCGAGCAGCAGCACACCTTCGGGCCGGACGATATCGCGGTAGGTGCCATCCAGCGTAAGGTATTGGCGCTGGCCGTTTTCCACCCGGTAGAAGGGTTTGTCGGCGGCGCGCGCCAGCAGCGGCGGCGCCTCTTCCCCGTCCGCTTTCAACAGCTCGATCAGGCGGGCCGCGCCGATCTTGTCGATCAGCTCGAACGGGCCGGATTTCCAATTATATCCCAAGCGCATGGCATCATCGATGGAGACGATGTCGTCGGCCGCCTCGGGCACGAGGCGCGCGGCATAGGCGAGGGTGCGCACCATGACGGAGCGGGCATAGCGCCCGCCTTCGCCGGGGGCGGAGAGAAGGGCGAAGAGATCCCGCCCGCCGCCGTCCTCAAGCTCGGCCACCTGCGCCTTGGCCTGCGGGCGATAGGTGCCGGTGGAGAGGTCGATGGCCTCCTTGAGCTTCTGTCCGCCCTCGCGGTTGAGCCGGTAGAAACCGCCTTTGCCCTTGCGGCCGGTGTAGCCGGTCGAGATCATTTTCTCGATCAGCGGCTCGTCGCGAAGCGTTGCGTGGAAGGGGTCCGTGGCCGGAAGCGCCCGCTTCAGCGAGCCCTGGACGTGGGGCATCAGATCGAGGCCCACGAGGTCGATAAGGCCGAACACGCCGGTCTTGGGAAAGCCGAACGGCCGGCCCATCACCGCGTCCGCATCCTCCACTTTCATGCCCAGCGCGAAGGCCTCGCCCACCGCCAGCTGCAGCCAGTAGGTGCCGAGCCGGTTGGCGATGAAGCCGGGGGTGTCCTTGCACATCACCACCGTCTTGCCGAGCTTCACGTCGGCGAAGCGGGCGACGGCAGCCACCGTGTCCGGATTCGTCTCCGGGCCGGAGACGATCTCCAGAAGCCTCATGTAGCGGGGCGGATTGAAGAAATGCGTGATGAGGAAGTCGCGGCGGAAGCTATCGGGCAGTCCCGCCGTTAGGTCCGCCAGCGGAATGGTCGAGGTGTTCGAGGACACGGCAGATCCGGGCCGGCGCGCCGCCTCGATCTTCGCGTAAAGCGCCTGCTTGAGGTCGAGGCGCTCGATGATGGCCTCGATGATGAGGTCGCAGTCGGCGATGTCGGCGAGGTTGTCCTCGATGTTGCCGGGCTTCACCAGCTTCGCCGCAGCCTTGGACATGAAGGGCGCGGGATCGGCCTTCAGCAGCTTCTCCACCGCCTTCTCGGCGATGGCGTTGCGGTTGGCTGCGCCCTCGGGAACGATGTCGAGGAGCAGCACCTCCACGCCCGCATTGGCCACATGGGCGGCGATTCCGGCGCCCATGACGCCGGCGCCGATGACGGCGACCTTCTTGATTTCAAAGGACATCCGGCCCTCCTCAGACGCGCTCGAGGACGGTGGCGATGCCCTGTCCGCCGCCGATGCACTGGGTGGCGAGGGCATACTTGCCGCCTTCGCGCTTCAGCAGCGCGGCCGCCTTGCCGACGATGCGCGCGCCGGTGGCGCCGAGGGGATGGCCGAGCGCGATGGCGCCGCCATCGAGGTTCAGAACCTCATCCTTGATGCCGAGCTCCCGCTGGCAGGCGAGGGCCTGCGAGGCGAAGGCCTCGTTCAGTTCCACCACCTCGATCTCGGACACGTCGATGCCGGCGCGGGCCAGCGCCTTCTTGGTCGCGGCGACGGGGCCGATGCCCATGATCTCCGGCGCGCAGCCGGCCACCGCCACGCTGCGGATGCGGGCGAGGGGGGTAAGGCCGTTCTTCAGCGCATAGTCCTCGGAGCACACCAGCACGGCGGAGGCGCCGTCGGTGAGGGGAGAGGCGGTGCCGGCCGTAACCGTGCCATGCTCGTCGAAGGAGGGCTTCAGGGCGGCGAGGGCCTCGGCCGTCGCGTCGCGGCGGATGCACCCGTCCTGATCGACCGTCTTGTTGACCTTGCCGTTGGCCTTGATGGCGACGATCTCGTCCTTGAAGCGGCCTTCCGCTTCGGCCTTCGTCGCCTTCTGATGGCTCTTGAGGGCGAAGGCGTCCTGGTCGGCGCGGGTGATCTGCCACTTGGCCGCGACATTCTCGGCGGTCTCGCCCATGCCCATGTAGGCCTGCGGCATGGACTTGTAGAGCGCGGGATTGGGCATGGGGTTGAAGCCGGTCATGGGCACGCGGCTCATGCTCTCGATGCCGGCGCAGATGAACACTTCGCCCGCACCGAGCTGGATCTGCCCGGCGGCATTGTGGACCGACTGCATGGAGGAGCCGCAGAAGCGGTTCAGCGTCACGCCGGCAACGCTCTCGGGCAGGCCGGCGATCATGCCGATGAGGCGGGCGACGTTGAAGCCCTGCTCGGCTTCGGGGAAGGCGCAGCCGACGATCAGATCCTCGATGTCCTCCACCTTCACGCCGGTGCGGGCCACGAGCTCGGCCACCACCTGGGCGGCAAGATCATCGGGGCGCACGCGCGCCAGATCACCCTTCTTGGCGAGGGTGAAGGGCGAGCGGGCATAGCCTGCAATCACGACGTTTCGCATCGGCGCGTTCATTGGGCTCTCCTGCCTGTCCATTGTTGTCGTCCGCCGCTTTGGTGCGGCGGGTTTTCGCGGTTGTTCGCCGCCGCTTCACGCGTCGGACGTAACGGGGCGATCCGCGCGAATGAAAAATCCGCCCGGGGAACGCCCCACGAAAAACTCAGGATGGCCTGCGCCGGGCCCGGCTGCGGCCGGGCGGCGTCGGCCTAGCCGGCGGCCTTCTGGTCGCCGGTCTCGCTGCTGGCAAGGGCAGACAGGGCCTGCTCCTCGATGTCCTTCAGCTCGATGATGGTCTCCTCGAGGGCGAGGCGCTGGTCCTCCAGCATCTCGAGGCGGTCCTGGACCTTCTTGAGCAGCAGGCGGATCTGCTCGCTCTGGCTCGGGTCGAGGTCGTAGAGGTCGAGGTAATCCTTGATCTCGCGGAGCGAGAAGCCGAGGCGCTTGCCGCGCAGGATCAGCGCCATGCGGGCGCGATCGCGCTTGGTGTAGACACGCATGGTGCCGGCGCGGCGGGGGGTGATGAGACCCTTGTCCTCGTAGAATCGGATGGTACGCGGCGTGACCGAGAGGTCCCGCGCCAGCTGCGTGACGGTGAAGAACGTGTCGGTCAAAGCGGACGCGCCGCCACGTTTGCCAGAGGATGCCACCAGTTCACCTATACGTCACCCAGTCGCCCTGAAGATACATGCTTTGACCTTCTCCGCAAGACCCGTTTGGCAGATGACGGAACGGTTGTGCCTTCACAACCGGTCGAGCCGGCGGGTCGCCACAAGGTGGTGGATAGAAGCCCGGCCAGCGCTGGGAAATCTAGACAGCATCGCTTCCATTTCGGCACTGTTGCATCGGCGCAACGCCCGCCGAATTCCCCAGCGTCTTGGCCCGCTACGCTGCAGGAAGTCGGTTGACGGATCATCCGCGAAAGGCATGCTGGGTGACGTATAGGGCACCGATAAAACGTATAGTGCACCGCAGCGTGCCGGGCCCGGAGGAATAGCCTAGGAGGGGGTCTTCATGACGATGCACAAGTGGGCCAGAGCCAGTCGCGATTGGTCACGGCACGTGGCTCCGGTGCTTGCCATTCCCGCCATTGCGATTCCCGTCGCACTGGCGAGCAGCGCCGCCCACGCCGGCGGATTCGGGCTCCGCGAGCAGAGTTCCTACTATCAGGGCACGTCTTTCGCCGGCACGGCGGCCGGCGGCGACGGCCTCGCCTCCATGTTCTGGAACCCCGCGGCCATCAGCTTCAATCCGGGGCTGAGCGTGGAAGGCAACGTCACCTATATCGCGCCGCATGCCTCCATCGACGTGTTCTCGGCCACCGCGCCCATCACCGGCACCAGCCTGGGCAATGTCGGCGTGAGCGACATGGTGGACAACGGCACGCTGCCGACCTTCTTCGCCACCTATGCCTGGGACAGGTGGGCGATCGGCTTCGGTGTCACCTCGCCGTACGGCCTCGTGACGGACGCGCCGTGCAGCTGGTCTGGGCGCTATTACGGCTGCTACAGCAGCATCTTTGACATGAACGCCCAGCTCTCGGTGGCCTACAAGCTCACCGACTGGATGACCATCGGCGGTGGCCTCAACGTCAATTACATCAACGCGAAGCTCACCAACGCGCAGTTCGCGGGCTTCGCGCCGCCGAGCAATAATCTCTATGCCCAGGTCAACGGCGACGACATCGGCTACGGCATCAATCTTGGCGTGCTGTTCACGCTGGCGCCAGGCACCACGCTCGGCATCGGCTACAAGTCGCAGATCTCGCAGACCTTGAACGGCATGCTGGACGTGTCCGTCGCCAACATCGTCCCGGTCAAGAGCGTCAACGCGACGGCCGGCCTGACGCTGCCGGACCAGATCACCGCCTCGTTCCGCTCGAAGCTCGATGCCCAGTGGACCGTGCTCGGCACGGTGGAGTGGACCAACTGGTCGACCGTCCAGGAACTGACGGTGAAAGCCTACGGCCTGCCGGTCAGCACGCTCGACCTCCAGTGGAACGACGGCTGGTTCTTCTCCGGCGGCGTCGAGTATCAGTGGGACCCCAAGCTCGCTCTGCGCGCCGGTATTGGCTACGAGCTGACGCCCGTGCCCGATTCCACCCGCTCGCCGCGCCTGCCCGACACCAACCGCTTCTGGCTCTCGGGCGGCTTCACCTACAACTTCACGCAACAGTTCGCGGCGGATTTCGCGTACACCCACATCTTCGGCGAGACGAGCCCGATCCTCCTCACCCCCGCCGATCCGGCCAATGCCCTGCGTGGAACGCTGGTCGGCCAGGTGAGCAACGGCTATGTGGACATCATCTCCGTGGGCCTGCGCTACAAGTTCGATGCGCCCCAGGCAGCGGCCCTCATCACCAAGTAGGGCCTTGCGCCATCCCCGGCGGCGTCCGCGCCGCCGGTTTGCGCCTTACTAGACCCGGCACAAACCGCCTTTCTGGCGCAATCGCGCGCCAGCATTCTTGAATCACGGCGTTGGTGACCCAACGTCGGAGATCACGCCGCCGGCTTGCCCAAGAAAACAGAAAAGCGCCGGCGCAGGAGGGACATCATGCTCCATCGCACCGATGCGGCGGCCATCGCCATCTCGCCCGTGCCCGAGCTTCTGGAGGCCAGCGTCGCCGCGCATGGCGCGAGGCCGGCCCTGAGCTTCCTCGGCCGTAAGTGGACCTATGCCGAGGTCGGCGCCGCGGTGAACAAGGTGGCGGCAGGGCTTCAGGCCATGGGCGTGGGCAAGGGCACCCATGTGGGCCTGTGCCTGCCCAACACGCCCTATTCCGTCATCTTCTTCTTCGCGGTGATGAAGGCCGGCGGCACGGTGGTCAACTTCAGCCCGCTCTATGTGGAGCGCGAGCTGAGGCACCAGATCCGCGATTCCGGCACCACCATCATGGTGGTCCCAGACCTCAAGCTGATCCACTCCCGCGTCCTGGCGGTGGCGCATGAGGCGGGGCTGAAATCCATCATCGTCTGCCCCATGTCCGGCATCCTGCCGTTTCCCAAGGGGCTGCTCTTCAACCTGTTCAAGCGCAAGGAGAAGGCGGTCTACAGCACCGGCGACGGGATGCATGTGGACTATGCTTCCCTGCTGAAGCACGGCGACCGCCCCAAGCCGGTGGAGGTGGACCCGGCCAAGGACCTCGCGGTGCTCCAATACACCGGCGGCACCACGGGCGTGCCCAAGGGCGCCATGCTCACCCATGCAAACGTTTCGGCCAATGCCCGCCAGCTGGTCCAGCATGCGGAGTGCGAGCGCATCGGGGTGAAGCGGGTGCTGGGCGTGCTGCCCCTGTTCCACGTCTTCGCCATGCAGACGGTGATGCTGATCCCCATTTGCCTCGGCGCCGAGATCATCCTGGTGCCGCGCTTCAACCTCATGTCTCTGCTCGACGATATCGAGCGCGAAAAGCCCACCATGTTCCCCGGCGTGCCGACGATCTATGCCGCCATCAACAATGTCGGGGACATCGAGAAGCGCGACCTCTCCTCCCTCACGCTTTCCATCTCCGGCGGCGCGCCGCTGCCGCTCGACGTGCGCACGCGCTTCCAGGAACTCACCGGCTGCCCCCTGGTGGAGGGCTATGGCCTCTCCGAAAGCTCGCCGGTGGTGAGCGCCAACCCGCCTCTGGGCCTCGTCAAGGATGGTTCGGTGGGCACCGCTCTGCCAGAGACGGTGATCGAGATTCGCGACCTCGCCGATTCAACCCGCCTGATGCCCGTGGGCCAGAAGGGTGAGGTGTGCGTGCGTGGTCCGCAGGTGATGGCCGGCTACTGGAATCGCCCGGACGAAACGACCGCCGTCTTCGTGGACGGGGCATTGCGCACCGGCGACGTCGGTCTTCTGGACGAGGACGGCTATCTGTTCCTCGTGGACCGCATCAAGGACGTGATTCTGTGCGGTGGATATAACGTCTATCCCCGGATGATCGAGGAGGCGCTCTACCTCCATCCGGCGGTGGCCGAGGCGGTAGCCATCGGCATTCCCGACAGCTATCGCGGGCAGGCGCCCAAGGCCTTCGTCACCCTGCGCAAGGACGCGCAGGCGACGCCGGCCGAGCTGATGGAGTTCCTCTCCGCCCAGATTTCCAAGATCGAGATGCCCAAGGCCATCGAGATTCGCGACAGCCTGCCCAAGAGCGTGGTGGGCAAGCTCTCCAAGAAGGAACTGGTGGAGGAGGAGCGCCAGCGCGCCGCCGCCGGGTGAAAGTGGCGGTCGCAGCCCCGTATCCCGTTGCGGCCGCCGCCGTATAGTCCGCCGTCGTGGCCGGTCGCGCCGGAACGGTACGGCGATGGGGGAGGGCATGCCCCCGCAGGGCGCCGCCCTTGCCTATCAGCCCCACCTCGTGTATGTGCCCGACCCATTCCGCACGCGGACACAGGCCAGATCGGCCATCCGGTGCCATTCGCCATTGGCGAAGGTACGTCCGCGGAGGCTCAACCGGAGAATACCAAAGTGGCTCTTCCCGACTATTCGATGCGTCAGCTCCTCGAAGCTGGCGTGCACTTCGGACATCAGTCCCACCGTTGGAACCCCAAGATGGCTCCGTACATCTTCGGCGTTCGCAACAACATCCACATTCTCGACCTGTCGCAGACCGTGCCGGCGCTTCACCGTGCCCTGCAGGCCGTGTCCGACACCGTGGCCCAGGGTGGCCGCGTGCTGTTCGTCGGCACCAAGCGCCAGGCGCAGGAGCAGGTGGCGGACGCCGCCCGCCGTTCCGCCCAGTATTATGTGAACTCCCGCTGGCTCGGCGGCATGCTCACCAACTGGAAGACCATCTCCAACTCCATCGCCCGGCTGAAGAAGCTGGAGGAGATGCTGGCTGCCCCCGAGGCGTCTTCCGGCTACACCAAGAAGGAGCGCCTGACGCTCTCCCGTGAAAAGGAGAAGCTGGACAAGGCGCTCGGCGGCATCCGCGACATGGGCGGCCTGCCGGACCTCCTGTTCGTGATCGACACGAACAAGGAAGACATCGCGGTCAAGGAAGCGCAGCGCCTCGGTATCCCGGTGGCGGCCATCCTCGACACCAATTGCGATCCCGACGGCATCGCCTATCCGGTCCCGGGCAACGATGACGCCGGCCGCGCCATCCAGCTCTATTGTGACCTCGTCGCCCGCGCCGCCATCGACGGCATCGGCCGCGGCCACAGCGACCTCGGCTACGACGTGGGCGCCGAAGAGGCCCCGCTCGTCGAGGACCTGCCGGTCGAGACCAGCGTGTGGTCGTCCTTCGAGCCCCTCTCTGGTCCCCGCGGCGTCGCCGACGACCTGAAGAAGCTCACCGGCGTGAGCCCCGAGATCGAGCAGAAGCTCAACGATCTCGGCGTGTTCCACTTCGGCCAGATCGCCGGCCTCGATGCCAACGATGCGCACCGCATCGGCGAGGAAGTGGGCCTGCCGGGCCGCGTGGACGGCTGGGTTGTCCAGGCCAAGGAGATGTCTGCCGAGGTCGAGTGACACCCGTCACCGTCCTTGTCGCAGATCTGAAAACGAATCGAGAGTAATGGGGCGCGCACCGCGCCCCCACGGCCGGCTCGGGCGCACCGTGGCCGGCCGTGGCGCGAGAAGAAGGGATTGAACATGGCTGCGATCACCGCCGGGCTCGTGAAGGAACTGCGCGACAAGACCGGCGCAGGCATGATGGACTGCAAGTCCGCGCTCACCGAGACGAACGGCGACGTCGAGGCTGCCATCGACTGGCTGCGCAAGAAGGGTCTCGCCAAGGCCGCCAAGAAGGCTGGCCGCGTGGCCGCCGAGGGCCTCGTTGCGGTCGAGTCTTCCGGCCACTACGCCGCTGCCGTCGAGGTGAATGCCGAGACCGACTTCGTGGCGCGCAACCCGGACTTCCAGGCGTTCGTGCGTGAGGTGGCCAAGGTCGCCCTCAACACGGACGGCTCCTTGGAGGCCGTCGCCGCCGCCAAGTTCCCGGGCGAGGACGTCACCGTCGCCGACCGCCTCACCGCGCTCATCGCCACCATCGGCGAGAACATGACGCTGCGCCGCTCGGTGAAGCTCACCGTCTCCAAGGGCGTTATCGCTTCCTACGTCCACGGCGCCGTGGTCGAGGGCCAGGGCCGCATCGGCGTGCTCGTGGCGCTCGAGTCCGAGGGCGACGTGGAGAAGCTCTCCACCCTCGGCCGGCAGATCGCCATGCACGTGGCGGCCCTCAACCCGCTGGCGCTCGACGCCTCCGGCATCGACGAGGCCACCATCGCCCGCGAGAAGGCCATCCTGCTCGAGAAGCACCAGGGCAAGCCCGCCAACGTGCAGGACAAGATCGCCGAAAGCGGCATGAAGAGCTTCTTCAAGGAGAACACCCTCCTCGACCAGCCCTTCGTGCATGACGGCTCCAAGTCCGTGGCCCAGGTGCTGAAGGAGGCCGAGGGCCAGGTCGGCGCTCCGGTCAAGCTCACCGCGTTCGTGCGCTACGCGCTCGGCGAGGGCATCGAGAAGGAAGAGACCGACTTCGCGGCCGAGGTGGCCGCCGCCGCCGGCCAGTCCTGATCGCAGGCGGGGAGGGGGCTCCCATGACCGCCATCTCCGACGACTCGGACTATCCGGAACCCCCGGCGCCCTTCGCGGCGCCGGGACTGCCTTATCCCCGCATTCTGGTGAAGGTCTCGGGCGAGGCCCTGATGGGCGCCGAGCCCTTCGGCCTGCATCCGCCCACCGTCGCCCGCATCGCCCGCGACCTCGTCGCCGCCCGCGCGGCGGGGTGCGAGGTGGCGGTGGTCGTCGGTGGCGGCAACATCCTGCGCGGCGCGCGGGTGGCGGACGAAAATCTCGATCGCGCCACCGCGGACCACATGGGCATGCTCGCGACCGTCATGAACGGCCTCGCGCTGGAACGGGCCATCGAGGCCGCCGGCGCGCCCGCCCGCACGCTTTCCGCCATTCCCATGCCGACGGTGTGCGAGCCCTACGCCCGCCAGCCGGCCATGCGGCACCTGCGGCGCGGCCGCATCGTGGTGCTCACCGGCGGAACGGGAAATCCCTATTTCACCACCGACACCGGTGCCGTGCTCCGCGCGGCCGAGCTCGACTGCGACGCGGTGCTGAAGGCGACCAATGTGGACGGCGTCTATTCCGCCGACCCCAAGCTTGATCCCTCCGCCACCCGCTACGACCGCATCACGCACGACGAGGCGCTGTCCCGCGACCTCAAGGTGATGGATGCGGCGGCGTTCGCGCTTGCCCGCGAAGCGGCGTTGCCGATAATCGTGTTTTCCATCCGTGAGCCGGGCGCCATCGCCACGGCGGCGATGGGAGAGGGGCGCGTCACGGTCGTCGCGCCCTGATCCGGCGAGACGGACCGCGGCTTGAGGTTTTCCGGACGGACAGGGGGCGCTGTCGACGGATGAAGGCAAACGGCTCGCTCCGGGGCATCGCCCTGGGCGCGAGCCGCGTTCGGCACGGCCACTGAATTGCCGTGCCGGCCTGCCATGTCCACGCGAGCCGCGCCCTCGACCCGAACGCCACCCGCCGCACCTTTCCCGCCGGGACAACGCCGATGCATGGAATCCGAAACGTTTCCGTGCGATTGAAGCGTGCCCGCGATCTTGAAGACAGAGGATAGTCATGACCACCGGGACCTTCGACATGGCCGATCTCAAGCGCCGCATGCATGGCGCGGTCGGCGTGCTCAGGGACGAGCTTGGCGGCCTGCGCACCGGCCGCGCCTCGGCCAGCCTTCTCGAGCCGATCACCATTGAGGCCTATGGCGCGCGGATGCCGCTGAACCAGGTGGCCACCGTCTCCGTCCCCGAGGCCCGCATGCTCTCCGTGCAGGTGTGGGACCGCGGCATGGTGAATGCCGTCGAAAAGGCGATCCGCGATTCGAATCTCGGCCTCAATCCGGCGACGGAAGGCCAGGTGCTGCGTCTGCGCATCCCTGAACTCAACCAGGAGCGCCGCCAGGAACTCGTCAAGGTTGCGCACAAATATGCCGAGGCCGCCCGGGTCGCGGTACGTCATGTGCGTCGCGACGGGATGGACCTGCTGAAGAAGCTGGAAAAGGACAGCGAGATGGGTTCCGATGAACTCGACCGCCTGTCCAAGGACGTCCAGAAGGCGACCGACGAGACCATCTCCGAGATCGACCAGACGCTCGCCCAGAAGGAAAAGGAAATCCTGTCCGTCTGAGCGGGGACAGCGGCGGCGGGAGGCCAGGGACGCGGTTGACCGATGCCGGTCGGCTGCCACGGTTTGAGAGCCAACGCGGTTTGAGGACGAAGGTGTGAGCCCTGAGCAAGCCATGACCCTGCGCGCCGCGAGCGACGCCGCCGTCCCCGGCCGGCCGTCGCCGGCCACGCCTGCGTCCGCCGGTCAGCCGACGCCCGCTCCTGCCGGCCAGTGCGTTCCCGTGCATGTCGGCGTCATCATGGATGGCAACGGCCGCTGGGCCACGTCCCGCAAGCTGCCGCGCGTGGAAGGGCATCGCCGGGGCGTGGAGGCACTGCGCCGCTGCGTGCGCGCCGCCCGCGAGATCGGCATCCGCTTCCTCACCATCTACAGCTTCTCCGCGGAGAACTGGTCCCGTCCCGTCACCGAGGTGACGGAATTGATGCGCCTGCTGAAGTTCTTCCTGCGACACGACCTGGCCGAGCTGAACTCTGCCAACGTGCGGGTGAAGGTGATCGGCGAGCGGGCGGCCCTTGCGCCCGACATCCGCCAGCTCCTGGACGATGCCGAGGCGCTGACCTGCACCAATACCGGGCTGACGCTGGTCGTCGCCTTCAACTACGGCGCGCGGCAGGAGATCGCCTCCGCCGTGGCGCGCATCGCGGCGGATGTGGCGGCCGGGCTGGTAAAGCCCGAGGATGTGGACGTGGAGATGATCTCCCAGCGGCTCGAAACCGCCGGCATCCCCGATCCCGACCTCATCGTGCGCACCTCCGGCGAGCAGCGGCTGTCCAATTTCCTGCTGTGGCAGGCCGCCTATTCGGAATTCGTGTTCCTGCCCATCTACTGGCCTGATTTCGACAAGGCCGCCCTCATCGCGGCCATCGACGAATATGCCCGGCGCGACCGGCGGTTCGGCGGCGTGACGCCTCGCCCCGGACCCTGACCCACGTGCATTTCGGCTCCGATCTCGGGCACCGGACCCTTTCCGCTCTCGTGCTGGTGCCGCTGGTGCTCGCCACCGCGTGGTATGGCGGCATTCCCTTTGCAATTCTGTGGGTAGCGGCGGGGCTCCTCGTCCTCAATGAATGGGCGGTCATCGCTCGCCTCGATCATCGCCCGGTCTATCTCGGCCTCGGCGGCCTCGGCATCGTCGCCGGTGGCGTGCTGGCGGTGACATCGGACCCGACCTGGGCCTTCAGCGCCGTCGTGCTGGGTGCGGCAGCCTGCAGCCTCGCGGTGCCGCGCCAGAGCGCCTGGGCCATGGCCGGCGTGCTGGTGGCGGCCAGCGCAGCGCTTCCTGTGGTGGTCTTGCGCGGCAGCTCGGCGCTCGGCCTCTCCGCGGTGCTCTATCTGTGCGCCGTTGTCTGGGCGACGGACATCTTCGCCTATTTCACAGGTCGCGCGCTGGGCGGGCCGAAGCTGTGGCCGCGGGTGTCGCCGAACAAGACCTGGTCCGGCGCCATCGGCGGAACCCTGCTCGGCACCCTCTGCGGCCTTGCCGTGGCCTACGTTTCCGGAGCGCCGGCTTTGCTGCCGCTCGCCGGCCTCTCCCTCCTGCTCAGCATCGTCAGCCAGGCTGGTGACCTCGCGGAATCGGCGTTCAAGCGCCTGTTCGGTGTGAAGGATGCTAGCCGGCTCATTCCCGGCCATGGCGGCCTGCTCGACCGGCTGGACGGCTTCGCGGCCGCCGCGCTGGTGGCGGTCGTCGTCGCGGTGCTCCGCAATGCGGGCGACCCGGCGACTGGTCTGCTTTTGTGGTAGGACGCTCCCCATGAAACGTCTCTCCGTGCTCGGGGCCACGGGCTCCATCGGCCATAGCGTCCGCAAGGTTCTCGCGGACGCCCCGGACCTCTACCGGGTCGAAGCCGTCGTTGGAGGTCGCGACGCCGCAGCGCTTGCCGAGACCGCCCGCGCCCTTGGCGCCAGCTTCGCGGCAGTGGCTGACCCCGCGGCTGGCGCGGCCCTGAGGGAGGCCCTCTCCGGAACCGGCATCGAGAGCGGCGCCGGACCGGAGGCGGTACTGGAAGCCGCGCGGCGCGACACCGATGTGGTGGTGAGCGCCATCGTCGGCTGCGCCGGCCTAGCCCCGACGGTCGCCGCGTTCGCGCCCGGCCGGCGCATCGCGCTCGCCAACAAGGAATGCCTCGTCGCCGCCGGCACCTTCTTCATGGCCGAGGCGGCGCGGCTCGAAACCGAAATCCTCCCGGTGGATTCCGAGCACAACGCCATCTTCCAGGCACTGGCGGCCGGCCCGCAGCGTGCGGTGGAAAAGATCACCCTCACGGCGTCCGGAGGCCCCTTCCGCCTCAAGAGCCGGGAGGAGATCGCCCGCGCGCTGCCGCAGGACGCGCTGAAGCACCCCAACTGGAACATGGGCGCGAAGGTCACCATCGATTCCGCGACGCTCATGAACAAGGGGTTGGAGCTGATCGAGGCCCAGCACCTGTTCTCCGTCACCGCCGACCAGCTGGATGCGGTGGTGCACGCCGAGTCGGTGGTGCACGGCCTCGTCTCCTTCATCGACGGTTCGGTGACGGCGGGGCTGGCGCTGCCGGACATGTGCGTGCCCATCGCACACTGCCTCGCCTATCCGGAGCGGGTGGCGACCTCCTGCCGCAAGCTCGACCTCGTGGCCCTCGGCCGCCTCAGCTTCGAAGCGCCGGACGTGGCCCGATTCCCGGCACTCGCCTTGGCCCGGGAGGTGTTGAAGCAGGGCGGCGTCGCCGCCACCATTCTCAACGCGGCGAACGAGATCGCCGTTGCGGCCTATCTGGACGGTCGGATCGGCTTCTACGGCATCACGGACATCGTCGCGGCGACCCTCGACCGTATCAATGGTGGTCCGGCACCTTCGAGCGTCGCCGACGCGCTGGAGGCGGACCAGCTTGGGCGCCGCACCGCCTCCGGACTTCTGCCCAAGTTTGCCGCAAAGGCGTCTTAAGAGCAGTTTTCCGTCCGCAGGTCCGGTGCACCGAGGCTGGCGAGCGCGGGATAAGTGTGTAGGGTTGGCCCGCTCCGGGCGCCCGGGAGATGAGGAACGGATGATGGATGTGATTTCCGGTCTCGGTGCGAACCTTGGCACGCTGTCCTCCACTCTCCTCGGCTACGTCATTCCCTTCCTGTTCGTCCTGACGCTGGTGGTGTTCTTCCACGAGCTCGGCCATTTCTGGGTGGCCCGCCGCGCCGGTGTCCGGGTGGTGACATTCTCGTTGGGCTTCGGACCGGAGATCGCCGGCTTCAACGACAAGCACGGCACCCGCTGGCGCATCGCCGCGATACCCCTCGGCGGCTATGTGCGGTTCTTCGGCGATGAGGATGCGGCTTCCACGCCCGATTCCGCGCGCCTCTCCCAGATGACGGCCGCCGAACGCAACGAAAGCTTCTTCTACAAGCCGGTAGCGTGGCGCGCGGCCATTGTCGCGGCCGGTCCGATCGCCAACTTCCTCCTGGCCATCGCCATCTTCGCCATCGTCTTCATGGTGTTCGGCAAGCAGGTGACGGCACCGCGTGTCGACCAGATCAATCCCGGCAGCGCGGCGGAGATGGCGGGCTTCAAGCCCGGCGACCTGGTGCTGGAGATCGACGGCGCCAAGGTGGACAGCTTCTCCGACATGCAGCGCATCGTCGGGTCCCATGCCGGCCAGCCGCTCGCCTTTACCGTCGCCCGGGGCGACCGCGAGGTTACGCTGACGGCCACGCCCGAGCTGAAGGAGGTCAAGGACCCCTTCGGCAACAGCCACCGGACCGGCCTCCTGGGAATCTCCCGCTCCCTCGCCGCCGGCGACGTGACGACTCAGCGCTTCGGCCCGGTCGAGGCCATCGGCATGGGCGTGCAGGAAACCTGGTTCGTGGTGGCCCGCACCTTCGATTACCTCGGCGGTCTCGTGGCCGGACGCGAGTCGGCGGACCAGTTGGGTGGCCCCATCCGCATCGCGCAGGTATCCGGGCAGGTCGCGACATTTGGTATCGGGGCACTTCTGTCCCTGGCCGCGGTGCTCTCCGTGTCTATCGGATTGCTTAACCTCTTTCCCATCCCGCTGTTGGATGGCGGCCACCTTCTGTTCTACGCTTTCGAGGCGATCCGTGGCCGCCCGCTGAGTGCGCGGACGCAGGACATCGGCTTTCGTATCGGCCTTGCGCTTGTGCTGATGCTGATGATCTTCGCCACCTGGAATGACGTGCTGCATATTGCTGCAATGTAAGGGATTTTGATTTGTCGCACCGGGGTCGTGGCGAGCGGGCAACGGTCTCCGGAAAAGGTCAGTCTTCAGCCGCGGCTTGGTTTGCACCTGCGGTAAAAGACTGTACAAGCGGCAGCGCAGGGTGAGAATCCGTCCCTGTGACCTGGCCTTCGGTCGGGGAAGGGCGGCGGGTTCGAGAACAACGAAATTTCAAGGTTGCGCACCATATGACTGCTTCGCTCCGGGTTCTGAGAAATCTGGCCGCCGCCTTTGGTCTCGCCGCCTGCGTTGCGGCGGGTTCGGTGGCCGGTTCTCTCGTTGTGGCGTCCCCCGCTGCAGCCCAGTCCAGCTCCATCGTGGTCGAAGGCAACCGCCGTGTGGATGCCGACACCATCCGCTCCTACTTCGGCTCTGGTCCCTATACCGCGGCCAAGATCGACGAGGCCTGGAAGGCGCTCTACGCCACCGGCCTGTTCTCGGACGTGCAGATCAACCAGTCCGGCGGTCGCATCGTGGTGCGGGTGGCCGAGAACGAGGTGATCAACCGCGTCGTCTTCGAGGGCAACAAGAAGATCAAGGACGAGGTGCTCGAGGGCGAGGTTCAGTCCAAGCCCCGCGGACCGTTCAACAAGACGGTCGTCCAGGCGGACACCCAGCGCATCATCGAGGTCTATCGTCGGTCGGGCCGCAGCGACGTGCGCGTCAACCCGGTCACCATCGACCGCGGCAACGGCCGCGTCGATCTGGTCTTCGAGATCAAGGAAGGCGACAAGACCGGCATCAAGGACATCAAGTTCGTCGGCAACAAGGCCTTCTCGGACTGGAAGCTGAAGGACGTCATCTCCACGACCCAGACCAACTGGCTGTCGTTCCTGAAGTCCACGGACGCCTATGATCCGGATCGGGTGAACTCGGACCAGGAGCTGCTGCGCCGTTTCTACCTGAAGAACGGCTATGCCGACTTCCGTATCATCGGCGCGACCGCTGAGCTCGATCCGGCCGGCGGCGGCTACATCCTGACCTTCACCCTCGAAGAGGGCGATCAGTACCGCTTTGGCAAGGTCGATGTGATCTCCAACATTCGCGATCTGGCTGCCGACTCCTTGAAGCGCGTGGTTCGCGCTCAGGACGGCCAGATCTATAACGCCGAGCTCGTCGAGAAGTCGGTCGAGAACCTCACCATCGAGGCGTCCAAGGCCGGCTATGCGTTCGCCCAGGTGCGTCCGCGCGGCGATCGCGACTTCCAGAGCAAGCTCATCAACGTCTCGTTCGTGATCGAGGAAGGCCCGCGGGTCTACATCGAGCGCATCGAGATCCGCGGCAACACCCGCACTCGCGACTACGTCATCCGTCGTGAGTTCGATATCGGCGAGGGCGACGCCTACAACCGCGTGCTGGTCGATCGGGCCGAGCGCCGGCTGCGCAACCTCGGTTACTTCAAGAACGTGAAGATCACCACCGAGCCGGGCTCCGCCCCTGATCGCGTGATCCTTGCGGTGGACGTGGAAGACCAGCCCACGGGCGAGTTCTCCATCTCGGGCGGCTACTCGACCGCGGACGGTATCATCGGCGAGGTCTCGCTGGGCGAGAAGAACTTCCTCGGCCGTGGCCAGTACGTGAAGGTCTCCGGCACCCTCGGCCAGTACTCCCAGGGCGCGGAATTCTCCTTCACCGAGCCCTACTTCCTCGGCTATCGCCTCGCGGCCGGTTTCGACCTCTACTGGAAGAACACCGAGACCACGAGCTACACGCCGTACGGCACCAACATGGTTGGCGGTGGCCTGCGCTTCGGCCTGCCCATCACCGACGAGATCACGCTGGCCCTGCGCTACAACCTCTATCAGCGCTCGATCAACCTGTGCAGCGGCTATGGTGATCCGGGAACTGCCTATTATAACTATTGCGCAACCTCGATTTCCTGGGCCATTCGTGATGCAGAGGCTCAGGGCGCGACCATCACTTCGGCGCTGGGCTACACCCTCTCGTTCAATTCGCTGGACAGCAACCAGAACCCGACGCAAGGCATCTATGCCGAGCTCAAGCAGGATCTGGCTGGTATCGGTGGTGACGTGAACTTCATTCGCACCACGGGTGACATTCGCCACTACACGCCGTTGCCGTACGACAGCGTGCTCATTCTGCGCGCGCAGGCTGGCTATGTCTCGTCCTGGGGCAATCAAGACCTCGACGTGCTGGACAACTTCTACATGGGTCCGAATCTGGTCCGCGGCTTCGCGCCGTCCGGTATCGGTCCCCGCGATATCGCGCCCTGCGCGTCGACGAATAAAGACACGCCCCTTTACTATAACTGCGCCAACAACCAGCTGAATGCGCTGGGTGGCACGACCTATTGGGGTGTGTCCGCTGAAATCCAGTTCCCCTTCGCCTTCCTGCCTAAGGACATCGGCATGAAGGGTGCGATCTTCGCGGATGCCGGTTCACTGTTCGACTACGGCGGCCCGACGAAGTTCCCCGGCGTGTACAACTGGGATGGCAGCAACTTCTACGGAAAGCCGAACCTCGTGCCCTGCCCGGGTATCGGCAAGACGTGGGGCTACAACAACGTCTGCGTCTATGACGAAGACACCATCCGCTCGTCGGTCGGCGTGAGCTTGATTTGGCAGTCGCCGTTCGGACCCCTGCGCTTCGACTATGCTTGGGTGCTCTCGCAGGCATCTTACGACCAGACCCAGGCGTTCCGCTTCTCTGGCGGTACCCGTTTCTGATCGGGCTCTACGGAGGGGCTACGGCGGCATTTGCTTCCGAAGCTCCAACGGGATGAGATCTTCTCCCTGCCTCTCCGGTGCGTTGCATCGGGGAGGCAGTCTCGTTATGGGAGAGGCGCATTTCGACCACGCGAGCCCTTTCCTGCAGCACAGCCTCTCCGGCGAGGTCTTCCCCCTCGCGCTGTCTTCCGCGTCACGACGCCGTCGTCGTCGGTTAACGTTCCTTGCCCCGAGCGAGCCGGCCCAAGAACAATTCAATTGGGAGAACGACGCGTTGCAGATTGGCGCCGGCAGCAGGGCACCTGCCCGGTGGAATGTCTTGCTCAGGACAGACCCCGCAGCGGTTGACGGCAACCTCCAGCTGGGACTTGCGCGTGGTTGGGGCTTGCCCGGAGGCCCCCTTGCCGCGTACGTGAAATCTCCTGTTCCGTCCTCCGGCGTCTGGGCGTATCCGTCATGAGTCACGACCTCTTCTTCCCGCTTCCGGAGCCGCTGACCCTCACGGAAGTGGCAGCCCTCTCCGGAGCGCGGCTTGCCGCTTCAAGTCCCGCGGAGGAGGCCGAGCTTGGTGCCCGGCGTATCAGCGGCCTCGGTACGCTGGAAACCGCCGGCCCCGACGAACTTGCCTTCTGCGATTCCTTTCTCTTCGCGGAAAAGCTCGGCAGCGTGCGCGCCGGCGCACTCATCACCTCTGAGCGCTTCGCCCCGAAGGCCCCGGCCGGCCTGCCGCTGCTGATTGCCCCGCGACCTGCCGCGGCCTTCCTCGCCGTGTCACGGCGCATGTTCCCCGCTGCGCTCCGTCCGCTACCGATCTTCGGTCATGAGGGCGTTGCCCCCGGCGCTCAGGTCCATCCGAAGGCGCGGCTGGAGGACGGGGTAACGGTCGATCCCGGCGCCGTCATCGGGCCCGGTGCCGAGATCGGCGCGGGGACCGTCATCTGCGCCGGCGCCATCGTCGGGCCGAACGTACGCATCGGCCGCAGCTGCGCCATCGGCCCCGGCGCCAGCGTGATCCACGCTTACCTCGGCAACGGCGTCATCATCCATGCCGGTGCCCGTATCGGCTCCGACGGTTTTGGCTACCAGCCGAGCCCGGCCGGCCACGTGAAGGTGCCGCAACTCGGCCGCGTCGTTGTGCAGGACAATGCGGAGATTGGCGCCAACACCACCATCGACCGCGGTGCTATCACCGACACGGTGATCGGTGAGGGCAGCAAGATCGACAACCTGGTGCAGATTGCCCACAACGTGGTGATCGGCCGCCATTGCATCGTCGTGTCCCAGACCGGCATTTCGGGCTCCACCACCCTCGGTGATTTCGTGATGCTCGGCGGGCAGGTGGGCGTGGTCGGCCATGTCACCATCGGCACCGGGGCGCAGATCGCTGCCTCCAGCAATGTGAAGGGCGACGTGCCCCCCGGCGTGCGCTGGGGTGGCTCGCCCGCAAAGCCCGTGCGCGAGTGGTTCCGCGAGGTCGCGACGCTCAAGCGCATCGCTGCGGCGAGCGCCCGCCGCGGCAAGGACGACGAGGAAGGGGAAGGACCGCAGGAATGAACGACACCACGCGCGCAGCCGGCGAGGCCGGCGCGGCCCAGGCCGAAGCCCCCAAGGTGCTCGGCAGCGCGGACATCCAGAGGGTGCTCGCCTGCCTGCCGCACCGCTATCCCATCCTGATGGTGGATCGCGTGGAGCAGATCGACGGCGATCTCTCCTGCATCGGCGTCAAGAACGTCACCGCCAACGAGCCGCACTTCCTCGGCCACTTCCCGGGCAATCCGGTGATGCCCGGTGTCCTCATCATCGAGGGCATGGCGCAGACCGCGGGCGTCGTCTGCGTGCTGGGCAAGGAAAACAAGGAGAAGCCCTCGCTGGTCTATTTCATGACCATCGACGAGGCGAAATTCCGCCGGCCCGTAGTGCCGGGCGATGTGCTCGAATACCACATGACCCGCATCAGCCGCCGCCGCAACATGTGGTGGTATCGCGGCGAGGCCAAGGTGCGCGGCGAGCTGGTGGCCGAGGCCAAGGTCGGCGCGATGATCGTGGAGAACAGCTAGTGGCGAAGATCGATCCCACCGCCCGGGTGGAGAACCCGGCGGGGCTCGCGGATGATGTCGAGATCGGTCCCTATGCCATCCTCGGTCCCGATGTGGTGCTCGAAGCGGGCGTGAAGCTCCACGCCCACGTGGTCATCCAGGGCGTCACCACCATCGGTGCGCGCACCCAGGTCTTCCCCTTCGCCTCTCTGGGGTCCGCGCCCCAGTCCGTGCACTACAAGGGCGAGCCGACGAAGCTCGTCATCGGCACGGACTGCATGCTCCGTGAGCACGCGACCGCCAGCACGGGCACGGTGGGCGGCGGCGGCATCACGCGCATCGGCAACGGCGTGATGATGATGACGGGCTCCCATGTGGGCCATGATTGCACGGTCGGCAACGGCGTCATCTTCGCCAACAATGCGGTGCTCGGCGGCCATGTGAGCGTGGGTGACTTCACCTTCCTCGGCGGCCAGTGCGCGGTGCACCAGTTCACCCGCATCGGCGCCCAGTGCATGATTTCCGGCCTCACCGGCGTGCGCGAGGACGTAATCCCCTTCGCCAACGTGCTCGGGCAGGCCGGCAAGCTGGTCGGCCTCAATGTGGTGGGCATGAAGCGGCGCGGCTTCACCAAGTCCGATCTGCACGCGGCCCGCGCGGTCTACCGCGACCTTTTCTTCGGCGAGGGCACGTTCGACCAGCGCCTTGAGAAGGTCCGGCAGATGGTGGGGGAATCGGCGTTCGCGGCGGCCGTGGTGGCCTTCATCGATGCCGACCGCAAGCGCCCCATCTGCCATCCCGCCCGGGGTGTCATCAAGGAGGATTGAGCCGTGGGCCTGCCGGGGGAAGACGGGCATGGGCGTGCCGCGGGGGCGGCATGCGGCCCGGACGCGGCCGGCCTCGGGGCGTCGCAGAAGCCGAACCCCCATGGCAAGGCCCCGCTCGGCATCGTGGCCGGCGGTGGCTCCTTTCCGGCGGCGGTCGCCGAGGCGGCGGCGGCGGATGGACGCGAGGTGGTGCTGTTCCTCATCCAGGGCTTCGCCGATCCGGCGTTGGAGCGCTGGCCGCACCACTGGTTCCGCCTCGGCTCGCTCGGCTCTGTCACCTCGTGGGCCAAGGCGCGCGGGGTGCGCGAGGTGGTGATGGTGGGGGCGCTCACCCGCCCGCGCATGCGCGACCTCGGGTTCGATTTCACCATGCTGCGGCTGCTGCCGCGCATTGCCCGCCTGTTTCGCGGCGGCGACAATCATCTGCTCTCGGGCGTGCTGGGCCTGGTGTCGGAACAGGGCTTCACCCTGGTCGGCGCGCATGAGGTCGCGCCCCGCCTCCTACTCCCCCAGGGTGTGCTTGGCGCGCTCCAGCCGAACGAGACCCAGGAGGCGGACATCGCGCGCGGCCTCGACGTCATCCGCGCCCTCGGTCCGTTCGATGTGGGGCAGGGGGTGATCGTGGTGGATGGGTTGGTCGCGGCAGTCGAGGCGGCCGAGGGCACCGATCAGATGCTGGCGCGCTACGGGGAGATGCGCCGCTCCGGCCGGCTGCGTTTCGGCGCCGGCAAGGGCGTGCTGGTGAAGGCGCCTAAGCCGGGGCAGGACCGCCGGGTGGATCTGCCTTCCCTCGGCCCGCAGACCGTGACGCGTGCGGCGGAGGTGGGCTTGGCCGGCATCGCCTTCGAAGCGGGCGGCGCCATCGTGCCGGATGCGCAGGCGCTGGTGGAGGCGGCGGACGCCGCCGGCCTGTTCGTCGCCGGTATCGGAGGGCGTGGCGCGTGACCGCACAGGATGCGAGGCGCCCGCCGAAAATCTTCATCGTCGCGGGTGAGGAATCGGGGGATCAGCTGGGCGGTGCGCTGATGGAAGCGCTGGCCGAGGTCGCGCCGGGTACCTCCTTCCGGGGGGTCGGCGGCCGGCGCATGGGCGCGTCGGGGCTGGAAAGCCTCTATCCCATGGATGACCTGACCGCCATCGGCATCGCTGCCGTGGTCGGCAAGCTGCCCACCATCCTCCGGCGTCTCAGGGAGACCGTCGAGGCTGTGCTGGCCGACCCGCCGGACGTGCTGGTGCTGGTGGATGCGCCGGATTTCACCCACCGCGTCGCCGCGCGGGTGCGGGCGCGCAACCCGAACATTCCCATCGTCAAATATGTCTCGCCCACCGTGTGGATCTGGCGGTCGGGGCGGGCGGCGGCCATGCGGCCCTATGTGGACGCGCTGCTTGCCCTGCTGCCGTTCGAGCCGGAGGTCCATCGCAAGCTGGGCGGGCCGCCGACCTTCTATGTGGGCCATCCCCTGCTGCAGAGGCTGGGCGAATTGCGGCCGTCGCCCGGCGAGGCCGAGCGGCGACAGGCGAAACCACCGCTGGTTCTGGTGCTGCCGGGCAGCCGGCGGCGGGAGATTTCACGCATCGGTGCCGATTTCGGTGCGGCTTTGGCCGAGGTCGGTCGGGTCCACGAGATGGAACTGGTGCTGCCCACCCTGCCACGGCTGGAAGGGCTGGTGCGCGAGACCATCGCCAGCTGGCCGCTGAAGCCGCGCATCGTGACGAGCGAGGTGGAGAAGCTTGCCGCCTTCCGTTCCGCTCATGCCTCGCTTGCCGCCTCCGGCACGGTGACGCTGGAACTGGCGCTCGCCGGCATTCCCCACGTCGCGGCCTATCGCATCGGCTGGCTGGAGGCGCAGATCGGCCGGCGGGTGCTGAAGGGCACGACGGTGATCCTCGCCAATCTGGTGGCCGGGGAGAATGTGGTGCCCGAGTTCCTGCAGGAATATTGCACGGTGCCGGCGCTCGTCGGCGCCCTCTCAGCTCTGCTGGAGGACAGCCCCGCGCGGCGGCGCCAGGAGGCTGCGTTCGCGCGCTTCGACGATATCTTCGGCATTGCCGGGCCGAGCCCCAGCGCGCGCGCAGCCGAGGTGGTGATCCGCCTCGCGCGGGATGGGCGCCCGGGCGCCCTGCCGCCGCCGGCCTGAAGGTCGGCGCACCGATACGGCTCCCCAAACGAAAAACGCGGCCCGAAGGCCGCGTTTTCCTTTTTCAGACGACCTCCAGCGCTCACTTGCGCTTGGACATGGCCACGTAGTCGCGCTGGGCGGCGCCGGTGTAGAGCTGGCGGGGACGGCCGATGCGCTGGCTCGGGTCCTCGATCATCTCCTTCCACTGGCCGATCCAGCCCACGGTGCGGGCAAGGGCGAACAGCACGGTGAACATGGTGGTGGGGAAGCCCATCGCCTTGAGGGTGATGCCCGAATAGAAGTCGATGTTCGGGTAGAGCTTCTTTTCGATGAAGTAGTCGTCGTGCAGCGCGATGCGCTCCAGCTCCACGGCCACATCGAGCAGCGGATCGTCCTTGATGCCCAGCTCGGTCAACACTTCATGGCAGGTCTGCTGCATGATCTTGGCGCGCGGGTCGTAGTTCTTGTAGACCCGGTGACCGAAGCCCATCAGGCGGAAGGGATCGTTCTTGTCCTTCGAGCGCTTGATGTATTCGGGGATGCGATCCACCGAGCCGATCTCGGCCAGCATCTTGAGGGCCGCCTCGTTGGCGCCGCCATGGGCGGGGCCCCACAGGCAGGCGATGCCGGCGGCGATGCAGGCGAAGGGATTGGCGCCGGAGGAGCCGGCGAGGCGCACGGTGGAGGTAGAGGCGTTCTGCTCGTGGTCGGCATGGAGGATAAAGATCTTATCCATCGCCTTGGAGAGAACGGGATTGACCTTGTATTCCTCGCACGGGACAGCGAAGCACATGCGCAGGAAGTTCGACGTATAGTCGATATCGTTCTTTGGATAAACAAACGGCTGGCCGATGGAATACTTGTAGGCCATGGCCGCCAGCGTCGGCATCTTCGCGATCATGCGGATCGATGCGATCAGGCGCTGGGTGGGGTCGGAAATGTCGGTGGAGTCGTGATAGAAGGCCGACAGCGCGCCGACCGAAGCCACCATGATGGCCATCGGGTGTGCGTCGCGGCGGAAGCCCTGGAAGAAACGGGTCATCTGCTCGTGAACCATCGTGTGATTGGTCACGGACTTGTCGAACTCCGCCTTCTGCGCCGCAGTGGGGAGCTCGCCGTAGAGCAGCAGATAACAGGTTTCGAGGAAGTCACCGTTCTCGGCGAGCTGCTCGATGGGGTAGCCGCGATACAGCAGCACACCTTCGTCGCCGTCGATGTAGGTGATCTTGCTCTCGCAGGAAGCGGTCGAGGTAAAGCCGGGGTCGTAGGTGAACATCCCCGTCTGGCCGTAGAGCTTGGAGATGTCGACCACGTCGGGTCCGATGGAGCCTTCGTGGATCGGAAGGTCCCAGCTCTTCTCCCCCAAGCTTAGCTTGGCCGCTTTTGCCCCGGTGTTGGTGGTGGCGTCCATGGATCCCTCATCCTTTGGGCGGACAGACCCGTTTTCGGCAGAGGTCCGGAGGTGGCGGTCCGGTCTCCGAGCGGCAAGTCCGTCTCCGCTCCGGCATCTTCGCGAATGCGAAGCCGCCGTCCTGCAGTCCTAAACCCTCCCCAATCCTGCCGCAAGCATGACCATGCTTCATCGGCGGGCAGCGAGGCGTTTCTCTGCAATGGCAAGGTCTTCCGGCGTGTTCACGTTGAAGAATGGGTCATCCGGAAGGCCCTCCCAAGACACCGTTACGGCATTCAGGGCATCGAGGAGAAGCCCGACTTTCAGCCGTCCCGCCTCAAGGCTTTGCCGCAGCGCGGTGCAAGCCGCCACGGGCCACAGGGCGATCACGGGGTGCCGCTGCCCACCCGATTCTGCGCACACCACGGTGCCGCTCTCCCGGTACCGTTCCGTCAGTCGCGCGATGAGATCATCAGGCAGGAAGGGCGTATCGGCGGCGACCGTCACGAGGCTGGAGGCTGCGCCTGTTTCGGCCAGATGGTCGAGACCCGCCAGCACGCCGGCGAGCGGTCCCGGATAGCCGGCGATGGTATCGGGAAGTACTGGGAGGCCGAATCCCTCATAGGTGCCGGCCGGGGCATTGGCATTGATGAAGAGGGGGCCGGCCTGCGGCCTCAGGCGCACGATGACGTGCGCGATGAGGGGGCGACCGCCCAGCGGCACCAGCGGCTTTTCCAAGGCTCCGAGCGTCGGCGCATTGATCCGCCGGCCCAGGCCACCCGCGAGGATCAGGGCCGGGGGGAGCGGGGGGAGGGGGGAGACGGGCGGCTGATCGGACATCGCGGCTCAGGGGAGGACAAAAAGAAACGCCCGGCGCGAGGGCCGGGCGTTCGGTTCAGGTCTGGGGCCCCGCTCAGTCCGCGACGGCGGGGGGCGCATTGAGGCCGAGGCGGCGGGGCACCGCCGCGAGCTTGGCGCGGATGACCCGCCAGGTGGCGAAGTCATTGAGGCGCGAGGGCTCGAAGGCGCCGATCATCGCCGCAGCCACGAACGGCAGGCTCTGCACCAGCAGCGCGATGCCGTAGAGGTTGATCTCGCGGATATGGCGCCAGTCGTTGGAGGTCTTCACGATGGAAGAGCCCGGCAGATTGTTCGCCACCAGCATGTAGGCGCCCGCGGCGATCAGGAGACCGCCGATGATCGCTTCCGGCAGGGCCGGGAAGGAGCGCGCCGCCCCGGCGAGCCAGTTGTTGCCCTTGGCGGTGCGGGCGAAGGCGAGGTCCTTGTAGCGGAAGCCGTCGACCACCGCCTTCGCCACCGTGAACTGCACCGCGCTGGCCGCCACAGCCGCACCGAGCATGCGCAGCGGCGTGGTCTCCACCCTCAGGCGGTACAGGCTGATGAAGTGCAGCACGTACACCAGGAAGGTGATGAGGATCGGCAGCGTCAGCACGTGCGCCGGCACCGAGATGGAGAAATAGGCGACGAACGGCACGAACATCAGGGAGGCGATGGCCATGAAGGCGCCGACCGATTCCGAGCCGAGCCAGGAGATCCAGCCGAGCACGAAGTGCCGCTTCTGGGCCGTGGTGAGGCGAGAATTGTTCGGCAGGAACCGGCGCCAGTGCTTCTTGATGATCTGGAAGCCGCCATAGGCCCAGCGGTGACGCTGCTTCTTGAACGCCTCGAACGAGTCGGGCAGGAGGCCATAGCCGTAGCGCTTGCGGGTGTAGTGGGTCTTCCAGCCGTTCTCGGCGATGGAGAGGCCGAGGTCGGTATCCTCGCAGATGGTGTCGGACGACCAGTTGCCGGCCTCCACCATGGCCGCGCGGCGGATCAGGCACATGGTGCCGTGGACGACGATGGCGTCGTCCTCATTGCGCTGCACCATTCCGATGTCGAAGAAGCCGGCATATTCGGCGTTCATCGCCTCGTGCAGCGGGCTGCGGTGGCCGTCGCGGTGATCCTGCGGCGCCTGGACGAGGCCCACGGTCGGGTCGTCGAAGGCGGGGACGAGGTCCTTCAGCCAGTCGGGCGTCACCACATAGTCGGCATCGATCACGCCGATGATCTCGGCATCGGGAGCCGTCGCATCGAGGGCGATGCGCAGGGCACCGGCCTTGAAGCCCGCCACCTTCTCGGCGTTGATGAACTTGATGTGGTCGCCGAGCTTGGCGCAGTGCTCGCGCACCGGCTCCACCATCGCCGGATCCGGCGTGTTGTTGACGATGATGATCGCCTCGTAGTTGGGATACTCCAGCCGGGCGAGGGCATCGATGGTCTGGATCAGCATCTCCGGCGGCTCGCGATAGGCGGGCACGTGGATGGAGACCTTGGGGAATCGCGTGGGCGCGGCGTGCTTCTGCTCCTCGACGAGGCGCTTGGGACCGCTGCCGAAGGCCACGGCCGCCAGTTCCTCGATACGGTAGAGCAGCACGAACACCAGGGGCACCAGCATCACCACGCTCAAAGCGAGCGTGAGGTAGTCACCGCCCGACACGTAGTGGTTGAGCCAGTAGTCCACCACCAGTGCCAGCCACGCGGCGACACCGTTGGCCGAGGCGGCCAGCACGAGGCCCTGCGTCAGCGTGAGGTCACGCATGCGCAGCAGCGGCAAGGTGAAGAGCACGCCCAGCAGCAGCGCCAGGATGGCGGTCTGGTTGTAGGTCTTCTCGAAGATCGGTCCGGTGAGGGGGAACTTCAGGGTGCGGTCCGCATCGAACACGCCCCAATACTGGCCCACCGAGCCTTCGTTCTGCTTCTTGGGCAGGTCGAACGCCTCGATGATGTTGTACTCGATGCCCAGCGCATCGGCGCGGGCGACGAAATTGCGGATGATCTTGGCCTGCTCCATCGGGTCAGGCACGGAGGCGCCGCGGTTGTAGCCGTGCGAGGGCCAGCCGAACTCGCCGATCACGATGCGCTTGCCGGGATAGGCGGCGCGCAGGCGGTTGTAGGCGTTGATGGCGTAGTCGACCACCTGGTCGGCCGGCACGTCCTCCCAATAGGGCAGGATGTGGGCGAGGATGAAGTCCACGGACGCCACGAGCTCGGGCGCGCCCGGCTCCAGCCAGGTGTTCCAGATCTCGCCCGTGCTCACCGGCACGTTGACCTGACGCTTGACCTTGCGGATGACGGCGGCAAGTTCCGGCTTCGTCATGTCGCCGCGGAGAATGGTCTCGTTGCCGACGATGACCGCGTTCACGTTGCGGTTCTGGCGGGCGACCTTGACCACGTTCTCGATCTCGCGGTCGTTGCCCTCCTTCGCGAGAATCATCTCGCCGGTCTTCTTGTCCTTGACCTTGATGGGTTCGCCGGTCTTCTCGTCGACTTCCTTGTTGAGCCACGCACCGGCGGTCACGCGCAGGCCCTGCTCGGCCGCGACGGGGGCGATCAGCTCCTTGCCGTTGGTGGAGGAATAGGTGCGCACGCCGCGGCTGTAGGGCGCCACCACCGCCATGTCCGAGCGCACCTGCGCTTCGGTGGTGGGTGCATCGCCCTCAGGGCTCATGTTGCGCGCGAAGGGCGCGAAGGACAGGCTTTGAAAGCGGTCCGTGATGTTCGGAGCGCTCGCCTCGGGACGCATGGAGAGCCACATCGCGGCGTGGAACGAGGTCACAACCGCAATGACCGCTGCCGCAGCAGCAAGACCGGGACGCATGGCGATGCCCACCCATAGGGGAAGTCGGAACCCAACGCTGGCTTAAGGCACAGGTTCCAGAGGACGTTTCCGGGAGTTACGCGAACGTAGGATTTACGCGAACGGTGGGCACCCTTTCGACCTGCCCCAAGGTCGGCATTGCAGCATTAATGGTAAATTTACGCTGCAATGCATCGAGACACTAACACTCTCACGCAGAGAGATAAATCCCGATCATGGCGCCTCTTCGACGCCGCTGCGTCAGGCGGGTGTCTGCGTGATGATCTTATTGTTGCCCGGTAGCGGGAGCGGCAGGCGCTGCGCCCGGGGCGGTACCAGCCGCGGGGGCCGGAGAGGCGGCGACATATTCGGGGTTCACCCAGCACTGCTGAGCCCGGGCGGCGACCTTTTCGCCGGCCTTGGTGTCGATCTTGCCCTGCCGCACGAGGCAGCGCACCGCCACCTTCAGATGCTCGGTGGGGCAGCCGAAGCGCTCGTAGAATTCGAGATGCCGCCGCGCGGTGTCGACGTCGTCGTTCCAGATCAGTGCGGCGATCCGCCGCCCGGTGAAGACGCACTCGGGCAGGCCGGCCGCGCCGGGCAGCTTTGCGGCCTCGTTGAACTCCTCGACCGAGCGGCGCTGCTCGGCCGCGGCCTTCTGCTCGGGGGTCTGCTCCGCCGGCGGCTTCTGGTCGGCCGGCTGGGTCTGGGCCGAGGCCGGCGAGAGGCACGCGAAAACGATTGCGGCCGCGAGCAGCGGGAGGCGGTAGGGGTGCATGAGGATCATGATCTCGAGAAAATGGTCGGCGGGCGCCGCGCCCGACACCCTAGGAGAAGGAAGAGAATTTGTCAGCATGACGGCGCGTCGTTCGGCACATGCCGTAGGGAAAGCGTGGCTTTCGCTTACCGTCCCCCCATAGCTGCGCGCGGAGGCTTCACACCGCCTGTCCAAGGCTCTATGTGGCGCGGGGGACACCTTCACCTCTGGAGACGAGATGCCTTCCTCCGTGCGGCTGCCTCTGGTGCTGGCGCTCCTGGTCTGCGGCCTCATCGCGGGCCTGTGGACCTATCTGGGCCGTCCGGTGTCCATGCCCCCGTCGCCGCTGGCCGCGGGCGAGAAGTTGCCCTGCGTCTCCTACGCCCCGTTCCGCGATGGCCAGTCGCCGTTCCAGAAGGGGCTGGTGATTCCCGAGGCGCAGATCGAGGAGGATTTTGTCCGCCTCGCGCAGATCACGTCCTGCGTGCGCACCTATTCCATCGAGATGGGCCTCGACAAGGCGCCGGCGCTGGCCCGCAAGCACGGCCTGACCATGCTCCTCGGCATCTGGCTGGGGCCGGACGCGGACCGCAACCGCATCGAGCTGGAGACCGGCATCCGCCTCGCGAAGGAAAATCCCGACGTGGTTAAGGCCGTCGTCGTCGGCAACGAGGTGCTGCTGCGCGGCGAGATGTCGGCCACGGAACTTGCCAACGTGCTCGCCCGCGTGAAGCGGGAGGTGGGCGGAGTGCCCGTCACCTATGCCGATGTCTGGGAGTTCTGGGAGCGCAACAAGGGCCTCACCGAGAACGTGGATTTCGTCACCATCCACATCCTGCCCTATTGGGAGGACCTGCCGGTCTCCGCCGAGGATGCCGGCCCGCATGTGGACGAGATCCGCCAGCGCATGGCCGAGGCCTTTCCCGGCAAGGAGATTCTCATCGGCGAGACCGGCTGGCCCAGCGCCGGCCGCATGCGCGAGGATGCGCTGCCCTCGCCCGCCAACCAGGCGCGGGTGATGCACGACGTGGTGGCGCTGGCCAAGCGCCAGGGCTACCGGGTCAACGTCATCGAGGCCTTCGACCAGCCGTGGAAGCGGCGCAGCGAGGGCACGGTGGGTGGCCATTGGGGCGTGATTGACGCCGACACGCGCCTGCCCAAGTTCGCCTGGGGCCAGCCGGTGGAGGATTTCCCGGGCTGGCGCATGCATATCGCCGTGGGCATCCTCTCGGTCGTCGCGGTGTTCGGCTCGGCCCTCGCCGCCGCCCGCCGCCGCGAGGAGCCGGTGCGGCCGCTGGAATGGTATTCGGTCGCCGCCATCGCCCTGTTCGGCGGGGCGATGCTCGGCGCCGCGCTCTCGGCGCTGCCGCTGGAAAGCCTCGGCTTCGTGGGCTGGCTGCGCAACGGCCTCATCCTCGCCGCCGCCGCGCTGGCCATGGTGACCATGCCGGTCGTAATCGTGCGCGGGCAGGGGCTCGCGCCCTTCTCGGTCGCCCTCGATTCCCGCCGCTGGCCCGCGACTTCGGGCGCAGCGATCGCGTCCGCGGCGGTGCTGGCCATCGCCACGGTCGCGGTGGGTTCGGTGGCGTTCGAGCTGGTGTTCGATCCGCGCTACAAGGATTTCCCGGTGTTCCCGCTCACCGCGCTGGTGGCGGCGGTCGCGGCGCCGTTGTTCGTTCGGCGGGCGGATCGCGACGGTGCCGGCCTTGCCGAGCTGATCGCCATGTGGGGCCTGCTGGTGGCCGGCATCTATGTGCCGCTCAACGAGACCCTCGCCAACTGGCAGGCGGCCTGGTTCGGCGCGCTCTGCCTCGTCATGGCCTTCACGCTGTGGCGGGTCCAGGCCGTGCAAAGGAGAGGATGAGCATCATCGCCGCCAGCGCCCCGGCGACTTCGTTGTGGAAGACGAGGGCGAAGCTCGCGAACACCATGCCGACGGAGAAGGTGGCGAGGCCCGGCGCCAGAAGCTGGATCAGGGCCACCACCAGCGCCACGGCGCCGAACACGTTCCATAGCGACAGCGCCAGCACTGCGGCGCGGCCGTAGCAGCCGGCGCTCTCCAGCCCCGCCTCGCAAGCGAGGGAGACGAGGGTCGGCTCCACCACCATGTAGCGCATATAGAGGGCCCAGCCGACGGCGCCCATGCCCAGCGGGATCATCCAGTTGAGCGTGCGCGGCCCGGGGCGGAAGAGCGGGCGCTCCGAATAGGGCAGGGTGGTCATCTGGCGAAATCTCCGTCCGGTCGGCGGGGCGTTCATAATGACATGGAGACGGCGCGGTCCAGCGAAAAGGGCGGATTGCCGGCGGAAGGCTTCACAAACGGCGCGGGGATCACTAGACGCAGCGGGAGGCACCTGCCCCTCCGTCGCTTTGCGGAGCGGCCGGCGCCGCATCCCCAGATCCCGTGCCCGCATCCTCATCGGAGGCGGGCGCCCGTACCCGTCCCACCCCCCGGGAGGAGCGCATGCGCGACGATGCTGATGAGGCCGGCGCTGAGGTGATGCCTCTGACGGTGCGCGACGAGGACGGCAATCTTTCGGACTCCTTCCGCAACCGGGTCAACGAGGCCATCGAAGCCCGCGATGTGGATGCGCTGAAGGCGCTCGTCGGCGATCTGCACGAAGCCGACATGGGCGACCTCATCGAGGAGCTGGACGCCGACGAACGGCGCCGGCTCATCGAGCTGCTTGGGCCGGCCTTCGACTTCACGGCCCTGACCGAGCTGGACGAGACGGTGCGCGTCTCCATCCTGCGCAGCCTCTCGCCGATCACCGTCGCGCGTGGAATGCGGGACCTCGATTCGGATGATGCCGTCTACATCCTCGAGGATCTCGACGAGGACGAGATGGCCGCGGTGCTGGAGCACCTGCCGGCGCCGGAGCGGGTGGCCCTGCAGCGCTCCCTCGACTACCCGGAAGAAAGCGCCGGCCGGCGCATGCAGACGGAGTTCATCGCCGTCCCGCCCTTCTGGACCGTCGGACGCACCATCGACTACATGCGCGAGACCGCCGATCTGCCGGACACCTTCTATGAGGTGTTCGTGGTGGACCCCGCCTATCGCCTCGTCGGCTCGGTGCCGCTGGACCGTCTATTGCGCACCCGCCGCCCGGTGCTGATGAGCGCGGTGAAGGCCGAGCAGGCCAAGGTGGTGAAGGCCTCGGAAGACCAGGAGGACGTGGCGCGCATGTTCGAGCGCTACAACCTCGTCTCAGCGCCAGTGGTGGACGATGCCGGCCGGCTGGTGGGCGTCATGACCATCGACGACGTGGTGGACGTGATCCAGGAGGAGGCGGATGAAGACCTGCGCGCCCTCGGCGGCGTGCGCAGCGACGAGGAACTGTCGGACACGGTGGCCTTCACCGCCCGCAGCCGCCTGCCGTGGCTGGTGGTGAATCTCGGCACCGCCTTTGTCTCCGCCTCCATCATCAGCCTGTTCGAGGGCACCATCGAGAAGATGGTGGCGCTCGCCATCCTCATGCCCATCGTCGCCTCCATGGGCGGCAATGCGGGCACGCAGACCATGACGGTGGCAGTGCGCGCCCTCGCCACCAAGGAACTCTCCAGCCACAACGCCCGGCGCATCGTCTTGCGCGAGGTGCTGGTGGGGCTGGTGAATGGCACGACGCTCGCGTGCCTGCTCGGTGTCATCGCCGGGTTCTGGTTCGCCAATGTCCATCTTGGCGTGGTGATCTCCTCGGCGCTGATCCTGAACATGATCGCCGCCGGCCTGTTCGGGATCCTGATTCCCCTCGCCATCTCGAAGCTCAAGCTCGATCCGGCGGTGGCCTCGGGCGTTTTCGTCACCATGGTGACGGATACGGTGGGATTCTTCGCCTTCCTCGGCCTCGCCACATGGTGGTTCGCCACTTGATCGGCCCGGCTTGCATTCCCCTGCGATCTCCTCAACAAGGATGCGCCCGGCCGTTGCCGGGAAGCGGTGAAGGGTGAGCGCATGCGGACTACGGCTTGGAATTTGGCGGCGATGGCAGTGGCCGCAGGGCTCCTCTCGACGGCTCCCGCTTTTGCCGACAAGGCCGCCGCCGACCGCTGCGCAGCCAAGCTTTCCAACGATGCCCGCGCCATCTACGTGGCGAGCGCCCCCCTGCTGGTGAAGGGCGCCGACGGCCGCGCCGTGGTGACGGACCAGACCCGCTCGCTGGTGCTCTCGGGCAAGGTGAGCCACCTCACCGCGGCCGAATCGGCGCAGGCGGCCGCGGAGTGCCTGATCCTGCGCTGAGGCGTGCGTGCATGGGGCGCGGCGCCGTGTTCGGTTGCCTCGCCCGCGTGGCTTCACTATAGACGAAACAGACGAAACGGGCCGCCCGGCAGGGGCCGCCCGGCATTCTGACGGGTTCGAACCATGGTCGCTCGCATCTACAAGCCGTCGCGCAACGCCATGCAGTCCGGCGTGGCGAAGACCAAGCACTGGGTGCTCGATTACGAGCCGGAGCATGCGCGCCGGGTGGAGCCCCTGATGGGCTACACCTCCTCGGCCGACATGCGCAGCCAGATCCGCCTCTCTTTCGAGACGAAGGAAGAGGCCGTGGCCTATTGCGAGAAGCGCGGCATCCCCTACCGGGTGTCCGAGCCGCACGAGGCGGGACGCCGCCGCATGGCCTATTCCGACAATTTCGCCTTCAACCGCACCGGCCAGTGGACCCACTGAGCCGGCTGCGTTCCGATCCCGACCGGGAAAGGCGCTTCCGCTGTGCGGCCGCCCGCCGTAAAAGGCGGAACGAGGCCCCGTAGCTCAGCTGGATAGAGCAAGTGCCTTCTAAGCACTAGGTCGCAGGTTCGAGCCCTGCCGGGGTCGCCAATTGCTCGCCGTGCCCTGGCGCGCCCATTGAGCCTTCTCCATTTTCCGCCCCTGCTACCGCTGCCCTGCGTCGCGAACATCCGTGTTCTGCGTGTTGTGCAGTGCAACAATTATTCTTCCGGGTTACGCTCTTTCTGCCGCAGTGCAGCAAGGGTCCAGGAGATGCAGACCGTCGTCGCAATCATGCTCATCGGCTCCGTGGTCATGGTCGCCATCGCGGCGCTGGATCAGCCCAACAGCTGACAGCGCAGCGGGACCGACGGGAGCCTACATGCGGCCGGCGATGGTGCCGTCCGCCGCATGGAGTGCGCGCTCGGGCACCTTCTCGGCAGCGGCGCGCAGGCGGGGAAGGATGTCTTCCGCCCGATCAGCCGTGAGCATCTCCACCGGCGTGTCCGAGCGGATGAAGCCGGCGCCGCGCATGTGATCCACCAGCGTCACGAACGGGTCCCAGAAGCCCGCCGTGTTGAGGATCAGGATCGGCTTCTTGTGCCGGCCGAGCTGGGCCCAGGTGAGCTGCTCCACCAGTTCCTCCAGCGTGCCGACGCCGCCGGGCAGGGCCACGAAGGCATCCGCCCGCTCGAACATCAGCCGCTTGCGCTCGTGCATGTCCTCCACGACGATCATCTCCGCCTCGTGGGCGAAAGCACGCTCGCGGGTCATCAGGAAGCGCGGGATGATGCCGGTGACGGAGCCGCCGGCCAGCGCCACCGCGCTCGCCACTTCGCCCATCAGCCCGATGCCGCCGCCGCCATAGACGAGGCGCACGCCCTCCGCGGCAAGGATACGCCCGAAATTCCGGGCCTCTTCGGCAAACACCGGATCGCCGCCGGTGGCGGAGCCGCAATACACACAGACACTGTCGATTCTGGCCATGCGCGCACTTTACCAAACTTGGCGGCCGGTAGGGCAGGCCGCCCGAGGGCGAATAGAGCGCGAATAGTGCGCACCCGCGACGACGGCGTGACGCGGGCAGGGGCAACGAGCTTGTTCGATGGTCGTTCATCGTCTATCGTCGATGAACGATGAGTGCTCCCTCCTTCCCAACCCCGGACCCCGCCGCTGCCGATGAAACCGGCACCGCAAGGGCCGATCTCGCGGCAAAGCTGCGCGCGCTTGCTCATCCGGCACGGCTCGCCATGTTGGAGACGTTGGCGGGGCAGGAGCGGTGCGTGTGCGGCGAGATCGTCCGGGCATTGCCTCTTGCGCAGTCCACCGTCTCGCAACATCTCAAGGTTCTCCTCGACGCCGGGCTGATCCGCGGCCGCACCGAGGGGCAGCGGTCCAGCTACTGCCTCGACAAGGCGGCGCTTGATGCGCTGGCTGAAGAGATCGACGCGCTGTTCAAGGCGCTCCGCCGGCCGTCGGGTTGCTGCACCCCCGGCGCACCGGAACAACGTTAGGCCATCATGTCCCAATCCCAGAAGCCCGCAGCCCGGCGGGCCGCCGTCTCTTCCGACGCCATGTTCTCCACCCTGCGCGGCCTGTGGCCCTATCTGTGGCCGGCCGACCGGGCGGACCTGCGCGCCCGTGTCGTCGTCACCTTCGTCCTGCTCTTCGCCTCCAAGGGTGCCACCATGGCGGTGCCCTTCCTGTTCAAATGGGCGACCGACGCGCTGACCGCAGAGGTGGCCGCCGGCAAGGCCGCGACGCCGGATGTCGGCTTCTGGGCCCTCGTCATCGGCGCCCCGGTGGCGCTGACGCTGGCCTACGGGCTCGGACGTATCCTCATGGCGGGCGTCACCCAGCTGCGGGATGGTCTGTTCGCCAAGGTGGCGCTCAATGCCGTGCGGCGGCTCGCCATGGAGACGTTCGAGCATATGCACGCTTTGTCCCTGCGCTTCCATCTGGAGCGCAAGACGGGCGGGCTGACGCGCGTTCTGGAGCGGGCGCGCTCGGGCATCGAGACCATCGTGCGCATGCTGGCGCTGCAACTGGCGCCGACCATCGTCGAGCTGGTGATGGTGCTCGGCGTGCTGCTGTTCGCCTTCGACTGGCGCTATGTGGCGGTCGTGTCGGCGACGGTGGTGCTCTATTCGCTGTTCACCTATGTCGCCAGCGAGTGGCGCCTCGCCATCCGCAAGGAGATGAACGAGAGCGACACCGACGCCAACACCAAGGCCATCGACAGCCTGCTCAACTACGAGACGGTGAAGTATTTCGGCGCCGAGCGCTGGGAGACGGCCCGCTACGACCGCTCCATGGCGCGCTACGAGAAGGCGACGGTGAACACCTACACCTCGCTGGCGTGGCTGAACGCCGGGCAGGCGCTCATCTTCTCCATCGGCCTCGCGGCGGTGATGGTGATGTGCGTGCTGGACATCCGGGCCGGGCGGCAGACGGTGGGCTCGTTCGTCATGGTCAACGCCATGATGATCCAGTTCTACATCCCGCTGAATTTCCTCGGCTTCATCTATCGCGAGATCAAGCAGGCCATCGTGGACATCGAGGCCATGTTCGCCGTGCTTCAGGTGGCCCCGGAAGTCACCGATCGTCCCGGTGCGCCGGACCTCGTGGTCTCCGGTGGCACGGTGCGGTTCGAGGATGTGCGCTTCTCCTACGACGCCGGCCGGGAAATCCTGAAGGGCATTTCGTTCGAGGTGCCGGCGGGGCGGACGGTGGCCATCGTCGGGCCGTCGGGCGCGGGCAAGTCCACGCTCTCGCGCCTGCTGTTCCGTTTCTATGATGTCTCCGGCGGCCGCATCACCATCGACGGGCAGGATTTGCGGGAGGTGTCGCAGGAGAGCCTGCGCGCCGCCATCGGCATGGTCCCGCAGGACACCGTGCTGTTCAACGACACCATCGCCTACAACATCCGCTACGGCCGCCCGGCGGCGTCGGAGGCCGAGGTGGAGGAGGCGGCGCGGCTTGCCCGCATCGACGGCTTCATCCGCGCCACGCCCAAGGGCTTCAAGACTGAGGTGGGCGAGCGCGGCCTCAAGCTTTCCGGCGGCGAGAAGCAGCGCGTGGCCATCGCGCGCACACTGCTGAAGGCGCCGCCCATCCTGGTGCTGGACGAGGCAACTTCGGCGCTGGACAGCCACACGGAGAAGGAAATCCAGGACGCGCTGGACCGCGTGTCCGAGGGGCGGACCACACTGGTCATCGCCCACCGCCTGTCCACCGTGGTGAGCGCGGACGAAATCCTCGTTCTCGCCGATGGCAAGGTTGCCGAGCGCGGCTGCCACGTGGAGCTGCTGGCGAAGGGCGGGCTTTATGCCGCCCTCTGGAACCGCCAGCGGGAAGCGGAGGACGCCGCCGCGGTCCTCGCCCGTGCGCAGGCGGAGGAGGCGCTGGAGGCCTTGCCCGCCCGCCACCCCGACGAGGAGGGAATGGACGAGGAGCGCGTGCGCGCGGTCGGCTGACTTCGCGCGCGCCTCGAACCCGCTTCAGCGCGGCTGGTTGAACGCCCAGAGCACGCCGAACGGGTCGCGCACCTGCGCATAGCGGGCACCCCAGAACATGTCCTCCGGCGGCATCACCGGCGTCGCGCCGGCTTCCACCGCGCGGGCGAAGGCGGCATCCGTGTCGCCCACATGCAATGAGAGGTTGAAGCCGCCGAGCTTCTCCACGGGGCCGGAGCAATATTCCGGGTAGGGGTCGGCCAGCATCACCGACGAGCCGTTGATGTAGAGGTGGACGTGCATGGTGCGCCCGCTCTCGTCCGGCGGAATGGCGAAGGCGAGCTCCGCACCGAGGGCTTGTCTGTAGAAGTCGGCAGCCTTCATGGCGCCTTCCACGGTGACATAGGCCGTCACGCCGCCCTTCACCGGGGGCATGGCGGCGGGATCGATGGACGGCATGGTGGTCTCGGCAGTGTCGGACATGCTTTCCTCCTCCGGCGCCGGAGCGCGCCTTTTGTGATGACGGGCGGGCGGCGCCGATCCCGACAGCCTGCCCGCATTTTTCCTCAGGCCCGTGACTGGATGAGATCGATCTGCGCGCGGATGTGCTCCGCCTCGGCCGGCGTGTTGGCGAGCGCGATGGCCCGGTCGAAGGCGACGCGCGCCTCCTGATGCCGGCCCAGCTCCAGCAGGAATGCGCCGCGGGCACCGAAGAAATGGAAATAGCTGGAGAGCCGCGGCGCCAGTGGATCGATCATGGCGAGCGCGGCCTCCGCACCTTTGACCTTGCTCACGGCGACGGCGCGATTGAGCGTCACCACCGGGGAGGGTTGGAGAAATTCGAGCGCCGCATAGAGCGCGTCGATCTGCACCCAGTCGGTCTCCTCCGGCGTTGCCGCGCGGGAGTGGAGGCCCGCGACTGCCGCCTGGATCTGGTAGGCGCCGGGGCGGCGGTGGCGCATGGCCTTGTCGATGAGCGCCAGCCCTTCGGCGATGCGCTCGCGATCCCATCTCGTGCGATCCTGCCGGTCGAGCAGGATGGCCCGGCCGTCGGGATCGAAGCGGGCGGCGGCCCGGGCATGCTGGAGCAGCATGAGCGCGAGGAGGCCCATGATCTCCGGCTCGGTGGGAAAGAGCCGCAGCAGCAGTCGGCCAAGGCGGATGGCGTCGTCGCACAGGCCGGCGCGGCTGGGTTCGCCACCGGCTGAATAGCCTTCGTTGAAGACGAGATAGACCATGGCCGCCACCGTCCCCAGCCGCTCGGCCCGCTCCACCGGGCCGGGGGCCTCGAACGGCACGTCGGCGCGCGCGATCCGCGCCTTGGCGCGGGTGATGCGCTGCTCCATGGCCGCTTCGCTGACGAGGAAGGCGCGGGCGATCTCCTTCACCGTGAGGCCGGAGACGATGCGCAAGGCGAGGGCGATCTGCTGCGTCGCCGGCAGTTCCGGATGGCAGCAGATGAAGAGCAAACGCAGCACGTCGTCGCGATAGTGGGAATTGTCCAACCGCTCGGCCAAAGGCGCCTCAGCGTCGTCGAGGTCGGAGAGCTGGTCGTCCGGGGGCAGGGGATCGTGCTTCGCCCGCTTGCGCACGCCGTCGAGGGCGGCATTGCGGCCGACGAGGATGAGCCAGGCGGCCGGATCGCGCGGCGGGCCGTTCATCGGCCAGGTGCGCAGCGCCCGCAGGCAGGCTTCCTGAAATGCCTCCTCGGCGGTGTCGAGATCGCGGAAATAGCGCAGGAGCGCAGCCACGGCCTGGGGCCGGGCGGCGGTGAGGGTGCCGTTGATCCAGTCGGGATCGTTGAGGGCAGGGGTGGTCATGTCCCGGTCTTCTGGCCCACGCGCTCGTCGGGGAAGAAGGCGCGAACCGGCCGAATCTCATAGGTGGCGCCGGGATTGACCTCCGAGAGGTCCTTGACGATGGCGAGCACGTCGTCGAGGTCGGCGGCGTCCACGAGATAGAAGCCCAGCAGCTGCTCCTTCGTCTCGGCGAAGGGACCGTCAATGACGAGGGGCGCTTCCTGCGTCTTGCGCAAGGTCGTCGCCGCGGTTGTGGGCAGGAGGCGGAGCGAGGCGCCCATCTTGCCGGCCTTGGTGAGCCGTTCCTGAACCACGGCGATCTTGGCCATCACGGCGTCGTCCTGCTCCTGGGTCCAGGAACAGACCACATCTTCTTCGTGGTAACAGAGGATGGCGTACATCATGGCGGGGCTCCCTTGGTCATCTTCTGAAGGACGCCTGAGTATGACCATGGCCGACAATGCGGGGCAAAATCTGCGCGGCCAAAGGCGGGCGCCGCACCATGACGCCCGCTTGACGGCGCCGATGCCCGCTTATAGGCCGGACGCATGACCTCGCGCGCCTTCATTGCCGGCTGTGCCGGCCCGAACCTTTCGGCCACCGAGCGCAGCTTCTTCCGCGATGCGGAGCCCTGGGGCTTCATCCTGTTCGCCCGCAACGTGGCGGACCCGGATCAGGTGCGCGCGCTGGTCGCCGACCTGCGCGAGGCGGTGGGCTGGATGGCGCCAGTGCTCATCGACCAGGAAGGCGGCCGCGTGCAGCGCCTGCGCCCGCCCCACTGGACGGACGATCCCCCCGCCGAGGCCTTCGGCCAGCTCTACCTCTCCGATCCCAGCGCGGCGCTGGAGGCGGTGCGGCTCAATTCGCGGGCCATCGCCGCGGACCTCTACGCCCTCGGCATCGACGTGGACTGCCTGCCCTGCGCGGACCTGCGCCACCCGGATGGCCACGGTATCATCGGCAATCGCGCCTATGGCACCGAGCCGGTCGCAGTGGCGGCTCTGGCGCGGGCGGCTGCGGTGGGGCTGATGGAAGGTGGCGTGCTGCCCGTGCTGAAGCACATCCCCGGCCATGGCCGCGCGCCTGTCGACAGCCACGAGAAGCTTCCCGTCGTCACCGCCACGCGCGGCGAACTGGAAGGCATGGACTTCGCCGCCTTCCGCGACCTGTCCGACCTGCCCCTCGGCATGACCGCCCACGTGGTCTATGCCGATATCGACCCGGACCGCCCCGCCACCACCTCGCCGGTGGTGCTGTCCGAAGTGGTGCGCGGCTCCATCGGCTTCGACGGGATGCTGATGAGCGACGACCTCTCCATGGGCGCGCTCGCCGGCACCATGGAAACCCGGGGCCGCGACGCGCTGGCGGCGGGCTGCGACATGCTCCTCCACTGCAACGGCAAGATGGAAGAGATGGAGAAGGTGGCCGCCTCCGCTCCCGTTCTGACCGGCGAGGCCTATGCCCGCGCCGCCAAGGCCCTGTCGTTGCGGGTGGTGCCCGATCCGGTCGATGCCAGGCAGCTGCGGGCAGCGGTCGCGGCTCAGCTCAAGACGGTGGGCTGACCCCATGTCCGCGCCGACCTCGGGCGATTCCGGTCCGGACGCCTTCGAGCTCGGCACCGACCGCGCCCAGGTCGCCGCCGACGAGGCGTTCGTGGTGGACGTGGACGGCTTCGAGGGGCCGCTGGACCTGCTGCTCGCGCTGGCGCGGACGCAGAAGGTCGATCTCTCGAAGATCTCCATTCTCGCCCTCTCCGACCAGTATCTCGCCTTCATCGAGGAAGCCCGCCGCGGCCGGCTGGAGCTTGCGGCTGATTATCTCGTGATGGCGGCGTGGCTCGCCTACCTGAAATCGCGCCTGCTGCTGCCGGCGCCGCCGCAGGAGGAGGGGCCGAGCGCGGAGGAGATGGCCGCCGCCTTCGCCCGGCGCCTGAGGCATCTGGAGCGCATCCGCCGCGCCGCCGCGCAATTGATGGCGCGTCCGCAGATGGGCCGCGACGCCTTCGCCCGCGCCCTGCCGCCGCCCTCGAAGGAACCGCTCTACACGGTCTACACGGCCACCATCTACGACCTGCTCTCCGCCTATGCCCGCCAGCGCCAGACCAAGGCGCTCTCGCACGTCACGCTCAAGACCCGCACCGTCTGGTCTCTCGCCGAGGCCCGCGCCCGGCTGGAGCGTCTGCTCGGGGCGGAGGTGGTCGGCGAATGGATGCGGCTGGACCAATTCCTGCTAGATTACATGACGACGCCCGAGCAGCGGGCGACCGCGCTCGCGTCGAGCTTCTCGGCCAGCCTCGAGATGGTGCGGGAGGGGATGCTGGATATCCGCCAGGATGCCCCCTTCGCCCCCTTGTGGCTGCGTCCGCGCCCGGCGGTGGAGCCTGAGCCGCTGCTGCCGTTCGATGCGTCCGACCCGGCGCCGGGAGAGGAGAGATGACCCGTTCCGCCCCGCGCATCGACCTGTTCGACGTGCGTCCGGAGGACGAGCGCGCCTATGCTTTCGCGCGCGATTTGAGGGCCATCGAGGCGCTGCTGTTCACCTCGCCGCTGCCGGTGGACGTCAAGGCCATGAAGCCGCACCTCTCCGCCGACGCCGATATCGGCGCGCTGATGGAGGCGCTGACAGCCGATTACGCCCGGCGCGGCGTCAACATCGTGAAGGCCGCCGGCGGCTGGATGCTGCGCACGGCGCCGGACCTCGCCCGTGTCGTCGCCGGCCCGGTGCCGGAGGCGCGCAAGCTCTCGCGCGCGGCCATCGAGGTTCTGGCCATCGTCGCCTACCACCAGCCGGTCACCCGCGCGGAGATCGAGGAGATTCGCGGCGTCTCCACCTCCAAGGGCACGCTGGACGTGCTGCTGGAGACCGGATGGGTGCGCCTGCGCGGCCGCCGCAAGGCGCCGGGGCGGCCCGTGACCTATGGCACGACGCCGGCCTTCCTCGTCCAGTTCGGCCTCGATGCGGTGCAGGATCTTCCCGGCCTCGACGAGCTGAAGGGCGCCGGCCTCATCGACGGGCGCATCCCCGCCGGCTTCGCCATTCCGCTGCCGTCCGACGATCCGGGCCTGCGCGAGGACGAGGAGGCGCTGGAGCCGGACATGCTGGATTTCCACCTCTCGCCCCCGCCGGAGGACGAGGAGCCGGGCGCGAACGCGCCCGAAGATGATGGCGACGCGTGAGGAGGCGGTTCTGGTTGACGAGATCGAGACCCTGGGGATGACCCGCAGCCGCACCCCTGCCGCCTTCGCCAAGGGCCTTTCCTTCGAGGCCGTGCAACTCGCCTATGGCGACGTCGCCGCCGTGCGCGGCGTGAGTCTCGCGGTGGAGCCGGGGGAGGTGCTGTGCCTGCTCGGCCAGTCGGGCTGCGGCAAGACCTCTCTCCTGCGCCTCGCGGCGGGCATCGAGCAGCCGGACTCCGGCCGAATCCTCATCGATGGCGAGGTGGTGGCGGGGCAGGGGGCCTTCGTGCCGCCCGAGCGGCGCGGTGTCGGGCTGGTTTTTCAGGACTATGCCCTGTTCCCGCACCTCACCAACCTTGAGAACGTGATGTTCGGCCTCAACGGCCTGAAGCGGGCCGAGGCGGCGCGGGAGGCGCGCCTCGCGCTGGCGCGGGTAGACCTCGCCGATCTCGCCGAGGTCTATCCCCACGAACTCTCCGGCGGGCAGCAGCAGCGCGTGGCGCTGGCCCGCGCCATGGCGCCGCGTCCGGGCATCCTTCTCCTCGACGAGCCCTTCTCCGGCCTCGACCGCCGCCTGCGCGACCAGGTGCGGGCGGAGACGCTGGCGGTGCTGCGGGATGCCAAAGCGACGGTCGTCATCGTCACCCACGATCCCGAGGAGGCGATGCGCCTGTCCGACCGCATCGCTTTGCTGCGCAAGGGCGAGCTGGTGCAGCTCGGCCCACCGGAGGAGCTCTACCGCCGCCCGGCGGATCTCGGCGTGGCGCGATTCTTTTGCGAGCTGAACGAGATCGCGGCCGAGGTCGTCGGCGGCATAGCGGACGCGCCCATCGGCCGGTTCGCGGCGCCGGGACTGGTGGACGGGCCGGCCATCGTCGCCATCCGCCCGCAGGGCATCGCGCTGGCGCCAGCCGGGCGCGGCATCGCGGGACGGCTGCTTGAGCGGCGCTTTCTCGGCGAGCTCGATCTCGTGGAAGTGATCGTGGAAGGGGTGGAGCGTCCGCTGGTGCTGCGCCTGCGGGACGCGGGAAACGTGAAAAAGGGCGACGAAGTGGGCCTTCTGGTCGATCCCGGTGAAGTCCTTGTTTTCGCCGCGGGCCGAGCCTAGTGTCGCCGTCCGAACGGCCCTGCGGTCTGCCGCCGGGGCCACAAAGAATATCCTTGGAGGATGGTTAGATGGGTTCGTTGAGCATCTGGCACTGGATCGTAGTGCTGGCCGTGGTGCTCCTCCTGTTCGGTCGCGGCAAGATCTCCGATCTGATGGGCGACGTGGCCAAGGGCATCAAGTCCTTCAAGAAGGGCATGGCCGACGATGACGAGCCGGTGAAGGCTCCTCCGGCCGCCCCCGAGGCGCCGCGCCCGCTTCCGCACCAGACGTCGAGCGCCCCCGAAGCCGAGAAGAAGCCCGTCTGACGGACCTCTGCCCCTGAACACTTGAAGAGGGCGGCGGCACCACCGCCGGACAGACGGGCTCATGTTCGATATCGGCTGGTCCGAGCTGATGCTGATCGGCATTGTCGCGCTGATCGTCATCGGTCCCAAGGAGCTGCCTACGGTGCTGCGCACCGTGGGACGCACCGTCACGAAGCTGCGCCGGATGGCCGGCGAGTTCCAGGGCCAGTTCCAGGAGGCCCTGCGCGAGGCGGACCTTGCCGACATGCGCAAGGAAATCAGCGACGTCACCGAGACCGCCCGCTCCACCCTCGCCACCTCCGACATGTTCGATCCGCTGCGCTCCATCCGCGAGGAGATTCGCTCCACCGTGGAGGGCGCGAATCCGACCCCGCCGGCCGCCGCGCCCGACATCCCCGTCGCGCTGCCTGATCTGCCCCCGCCCGTGGAACTGCCCGATCCCATGGCCGCCATCCGCGCCGAAATCCGCCGCTCGGTGGAGGCCGCCGTGCCCCCCGCGCCGGTTGCGCCGCCTGCCGCAGCCGTTGAGCCGGCTCCCGAGAGCCTGCCCGTCGCCGGCGAGACGAAGAGCGCGTGATGAGCGACCAGGACGAAATCGACGCCTCCAAGGCTCCGCTCATCGAGCATCTGATCGAGCTGCGCTCGCGCCTCATCAAGTCGCTGGTGGCGTTCCTCGTGGCTTTCATCGCCTGCTTCATGCTGGCGAAGCAGATCTACAACATCCTGCTGTGGCCCTATGAGTTTGCCTCCGGCTTCGGCACCGGGGTGAAGCTGATCTACACGGCGCCGCAGGAATTCCTGTTCACCCAGATCAAGCTCGGCATGTTCGGCGCCGCCTTCATCTCCTTCCCGGTGGTGGCGACGCAGGTCTACATGTTCGTGGCGCCGGGGCTCTACAAGCACGAGAAGGCGGCCTTCCGGCCCTATCTCGTCGCCACGCCCATCTGCTTCCTGATTGGCGCGGCCTTCGTCTATTTCGTCGCCATGCCGCTGGCCATGACCTACTTCCTCGGCATGCAGCAGGTGGGCGGCGACGGGAAGGCCGAGATCTCGCTGCTGCCGCGGGTCTCCGAATACCTTTCGCTCATCACGACGCTGATTCTGGCGTTCGGCATCTGCTTCCAGCTTCCCGTCATTCTCACTTTGCTCGGGCAGATCGGCGTGGTGACGCGGGAAATGCTGGTGAAGGCCCGGCGCTATGCCATCGTCGGCGTGTTCGTGCTCGCCGCGGTGCTGACCCCGCCGGATGTCATCAGCCAGCTCTCCCTTGCCCTGCCGACGCTGCTTCTCTACGAGGTGTCCGTCTATCTGGTGGGCGTCGTCGAGAAGCGCCGGCTGGTGGCGGAAGCGGCGCGCAACGCAGCCGACGCCGCGACAGCGGACTGACGGCGGGGCCTTCCCGGATTATTGGAATTTGGGCGCGGGGTGGGTCTTCTCCCGGTCCGTCATGGCCGGGCTTGACCCGGCCATCCACGTGGCGCGGCTGGGCGCGTTTTCCGACCGCTAGCGCTGTCGGCCCGACGTGGATGCCCGGCACAAGGCCGGGCATGACGGTTGTGTTGGGGGGGGCACGCGGCGGCCCATGAGGCGGAGCTTGCCATGCACGACATCAAATGGATCCGGGACGAGCCGGCCGGCCTGATCGACGCCCTCGCGCGGCGCGGCAACCGCTCCGACGAAGCCAAGGCGGCAGCGGAGGCTCTGGTCGCCAAGCTCCTCGACCTCGACACCCGTCGCCGCGAGACTCTGACAAAGCTCGAAACCCTGCTCGCCCGCCGCAACGCCGCCTCCAAGGAGATCGGGCAGGCGAAGGCGAAGAAGGACGAGGCCACAGCTTCGGCCCTTATGGCCGAGGTGGCGAAGCTGAAGGAAGACGTGCCGGCGCTGGAGGCGGAAGCCAAGAGCATCGAGGCCGAGCTGAACGGCGAACTGGCCGCCATCCCCAACGCCCCCCTCGCCGAGGTGCCGGAAGGCGCCGACGAGCACGACAATGTGGAAAAGAGCCGCTTCGGCGCGCCCCGCACCTACAGCTTCCCGCCAAAGCAGCATTTCGAGGTGGGCGAAGGCCTCGGCCAGATGGATTTCGAAACCGCCGCCAAGCTCTCCGGCGCGCGCTTCGTGGTGAACAAGGGCCCGCTGGCGCGGCTGGAGCGGGCGCTGGGGCAGTTCTTCCTCGACGTGCATACGGATGAGCACGGGTACATGGAGGTCAATCCGCCGATCTTGGTGCGGGATGACGCGATGTTCGGGACGGCGCAACTGCCGAAGTTTGAGGAAGATCAGTTTGCCACGTCGCGAGCGCGAACGGACTTTGAACTCAGGGCTCATGCCTTCCTAAATGCTGTCGAAGAATTTAGGTGTAAAAATCCAGAAGTTCAGCTGGATCAGCAGCATCTGTCTGAGTTGCTGGAAATCCAGAAGCGCATAATTGGGACGGTTGAAACAACAGATCGCCTCTGGCTCATCCCCACCGCCGAAGTCCCGCTGACCAATCTCGTGCGCGAGTCCATCCTTTCCGAGGAAGAGCTTCCCATGCGCCTCACCGCCTGCACGCCCTGCTTCCGGGCCGAGGCCGGCGCGGCGGGGCGGGATACGCGGGGGATGATCCGCCAGCACCAGTTCACCAAGGTGGAGCTGGTCTCCATCACCACGCCCGAGAAGTCGGCCGAGGAGCACGAGCGCATGCTCGCCTGCGCCGAGGCGGTGCTGAAGAAGCTGGACCTCGCCTATCGCGTCGTCACGCTCTGCACCGGCGACATGGGCTTCGCCTCGCAGAAGACCTACGACATCGAGGTCTGGCTGCCCGGGCAGAACGCCTATCGCGAAATCTCCTCCTGCTCCGTCTGCGGCGATTTCCAGGCGCGGCGCATGAATGCCCGCTACCGGCCGGCGGAAGGGAAGGGGCCGCGCTACGTCCACACGCTCAACGGCTCGGGTGTGGCGGTCGGCCGCGCCCTCGTCGCGGTGCTGGAGACGTACCAGCAGGAGAACGGCTCCGTCGCGGTGCCCGAGGCGCTGCTGCCCTACATGGGCGGGCTGAAGATGGTCGAGAAGCTGAAGTAGTTGGCTTTCCCCTCTCCCCGCGAAGTCGGCTATTGCCGACTTCGCCCTTAAGTGAGCCGAACGCGGCAACAGCCGTGTTCGGGCGGGAGAGGGTGGATCGCGGCGCAGCCGCGAGACGGGTGAGGGGGCGCCGGCGGTTCACGCACCCGGCGTTGCTTACCCCTCACCCCCGGCCCCTCTCCCGCAAGGGGAGAGGGGAGCAGCGGTTGTGCCGCAACGAGGATTTTGCCATGCGCATTTTGGTCACCAATGACGACGGCATCCACGCGCCGGGCCTCGAATCCTGCGCAGCCATCGCGCGCACCTTCACCGACGACGTGTGGGTGGTGGCCCCCGAGTTCGACCAGTCGGGCGTCGCCCACTCGCTTTCCCTCTCCGATCCGCTGCGGCTGCGGCAGGTGGAGGAGCGCCGCTATGCGGTGAAGGGCACGCCCACCGACTGCGTCATCATGGCCGTGCGGCATCTGCTCATCGACAATCCGCCGGACCTCGTGCTCTCCGGCGTCAACCGCGGGCAGAACATCGCCGAGGACGTGAGCTATTCCGGCACCGTCGCCGGCGCCATCGAGGGCACCATCCTCGGCATCCCCTCCATCGCGCTCTCGCAGGCCTTCGGGATGCGCACGCGCGAGAACCCGAACTTCGTCACCGCCGAGACCCATGCCCCGCGCATCATCAAGATGCTGCTGGACGAGGGCATTCCCCCCGGCATCGTGATGAACGTGAACTTCCCCGACCGCCTCCCGGAGGAGATCACCGGCATCGCCGCCACCGCCCAGGGCAAGCGCGACCAGCGCCTGATGCGCATCGACGAGCGCCGCGACGGCCGCAACAACCCCTATTACTGGATCGCCTTCGAGCGCCGTATCTACGAGACGTCTCCCGGCACGGACCTGCGCGCGCTGGACGAGGGCCGCATCTCGGTCACGCCGCTGCGCCTCGACCAGACCGACGAGCCCTGGATGACCCGCCTCGCGCTGCTGTTCGACGGGAAATAGGCGATGGGGCGCCCTCTCCCCGTGCGGGGGGAGGGGAGATGCCTTCCGCTGCGGCATCTTCGCGAGGTGAGTCCCGCGTCGCCGAAACCGATGCGGTCCGGCGCCGCCCCAGTCTTTTCAACAGCTGCGTGAGCCAAGCGGCCCCGCGTTTGCATTCGACGGGGCGGCCGCTATAGTCCCGCCGCTTCGCCGGACCCCGGCGGAATGCGGATTCCCTTCACAGACGAACGAGGATCGAGATGTTCATCACGCCCGCTTTCGCCCAAGGCGCCACGGGAGCCGGCGGCGGGGCCGACATGCTCATTCAGCTCGCCCCGTTCCTGCTGATCTTTGTGGTCATGTACTTCCTGATCCTGCGTCCGCAGCAGAAGCGGGCCAAGGCGCATCAGGAACTGGTGAACTCCCTGCGTCGCGGCGACGTGGTGGTCACCGGCGGCGGCCTCGTCGGCAAGGTCACCAAGGTGATCGACGAGAACGAGGTCGAGCTGCAGATCGCCGACAACGTCCGCATCCGCCAGATTCGCGCGCAGATCGCCACCGTGCGCGCCAAGGGCGAACCGGCCAAGGACGAGGTCTCGGCCGGTTGATCCGGCCGCATCACGCTTTCTGAAAGACCGCGCGCGATATGCTGCACTTCTCCCGTCTCAAGACCACGGCGATCCTCGTCACCATCGCCATCGGGATGCTGTTCGCGGTGCCCAACGTGCTCTCCCCGGGCATGCTCGACCACCTGCCCTCGTGGCTGGCGTCGAGCCGGGTCACGCTGGGCCTCGACCTGCAGGGCGGCTCGCACATCCTGCTGGAGGTGGACGGGCCGGCGCTGCGCAAGGAGCGCACCGAACAGCTGCGCGACGAAGTGCGCCGCGTGCTGCGCGACCAGAAGATCGGCTATTCCAACCTCGCGCTGCGCGATACCAGCGTGACGCTACGCCTGCGTGACCCCAACGACACGCAGAAGGCCGTCACCGAGCTGAGGAAGCTCGCGGCGCCCGTCACCAACGCCTTGTTCGGCAATTCCTCCGGCGAGATGGACCTCACCGTCTCGTCGGGCTCCGACGGCACCGTCACGCTGCAGCTGACGGACGCCGGCCTCACCGCCAAGATGCGCTCGGCGGTGGACCAGTCCATCGAGATCATCCGCCGCCGTATCGATCAGCTCGGCACGGTGGAGCCCAACATCCAGCGCCAGGGTCTCGACCGCATCCTGGTGCAGGTGCCCGGCCTGCAGGACCCGCAGCGCCTGAAGAACCTGCTCGGCCAGACCGCCAAGCTTTCCTTCCGCATGGTGGACCAGTCCATGTCGCCGCAGCAGGCGCTGGAAGGCCGCGCGCCGCCGGAATCGGAAGTGCTTAAGGGCCAGGACGGCCAGCCCTATCTGGTGGAGAAGCAGGTGCGCGTCTCCGGCGAGGATCTGGTGGATGCCCAGCCGGGCTTCGACCAGAACTCCCGCGAGCCCATCGTCTCCTTCCGCTTCAACAATAACGGCGCCAAGCGCTTCGCCGCCGTCTCGCAGGAATCGGTCGGCCGGCCCTTCGCCATCGTGCTCGACAACCAGGTGATCTCGGCTCCGGTGATCCGCGAGCCGATCCTCGGCGGCGCGGGCCAGATTTCCGGCGCGTTCACCGTCCAGCAGGCCAACGACCTCGCCATCCTGCTGCGCGCCGGCGCCCTGCCGGCCCCGCTGAAGGTGGTGGAGGAGCGCACGGTCGGCCCGAGCCTCGGCGCCGACTCGATCCAGGCGGGCAAGACCGCGGCCTATGTGGCCGGCGGCCTCGTCACCGTGTTCATGCTCGCCGTCTACGGCCTTTTCGGCCTTTTCGCGCTCATCGCACTGGCCGTGCACATCATCCTGATGTTCTCGCTCCAGTCGGTGCTGGGCGCCACGCTGACCCTTCCGGGTATCGCCGGTGTCGTCCTCACCATCGGCATGGCGGTGGATTCCAACGTCGTCATCTTCGAACGCATGCGTGACGAGGCGCGGGAAGGGCGGTCCGCCATCTCGGCCATCGACAAGGGCTTCGTGAACGCTCTGGGCACCATCCTCGACGCCAACATCACCTCTCTCGCCACGGCGGTCATCCTGTTCCTCATGGGTGGGTCGGGTCCGGTGCGCGGCTTTGCCGTCACCTACATCCTCGGCCTTCTGACCACCATGTTCACCGCCTACACCCTGACGCGGCTCATGATCGCCTACTGGGTGAAGTGGCGGCGGCCGGCGAAGCTGCCCATCTGAAGGTGCGCCGCACATGCCTTTGATCGATTACATCCCGGCGCAGACCAACATCCACTTCATGCGCCTGCGGCACTGGACGTTCCCGTTCTCCGCGGTGCTGTCCATCGTCGCCTGCCTGCTGTTCGCCATCCACGGCTTCAACTTGGGCATCGACTTCAAGGGCGGCACGCTCATCGAGGCGCAGACCAGCCAGCAGCAGGCCGACATCGGCGCGCTGCGCGAGCACCTGACCGACCTCGACGTGGGCGACGTGCAGATCCAGGAGTTCGGCTCGCCCCGCGACGTGCTGATCCGCATCGGCGCCTTCGGCACCACGGACGAGGCCCAGCAGGCCATCCTCGCCAAGGTGCAGGGCGTGCTCGGCACCGACTACAGCGTCCGTCGCGTGGAGACGGTCGGCCCGAGCGTGTCCGGCGAACTGGTGCGCCAGTCCATCCTCGCGCTGGTGCTCGGCGCGGTGGCGGTGCTCGGCTATCTGTGGTTCCGCTTCGAGTGGCAGTTCGCGGTGGGCGCCATCGTTACGACGATGCACGACATCTTCGTCACGCTGATGATCTATTCGGCGTTCGGTATCGACTTCGACCTGACGTCCATCGCCGCCATCCTCACGATCATGGGCTATTCGCTCAACGATACGGTGGTTGTGTACGACCGTATCCGCGAGATGCTGCGCCGCTACAAGAAGCTGCCGCTGCCCGAACTGCTCGACATCGCGGTGAACGCGACCTTCTCGCGGACCATCATCGTTTCCACCACGACCTTCTTCGCCACCCTCGCGCTCTATTTCTTCGGCGGCGAGGTGCTGCGCGGCTTCTCGCTGGCGATGACGGTGGGCGTGGTGATCGGCACCTATTCCACCATCTTCGTCGCCGCCCCCATCCTCATCCATCTCGGCCTGCGCGCTTCCACGGTCAGCCTGCCGACGAAGGACGCGGCTGATCCGGAGGTGAAGGAGCTGGACGAGCTGGTGAAGATGGAGGCGAAGGACGCCGCCGCCGCAGTCCCGCCCGAGGCCGCGCCCGCGACCGGCGTGTCGGCCGGTGGCGGTTCGAACAAGGGCGGCAAGGGCAAGAACGGAAAGCCCAACGGCAAGGCTGGTCCCGCCCGCCCGGCCAAGGCCTGAGGCGCGGGTGGTGGCCGCCCCGGACGGCGCGCCCTTCCTGCCGCGGCAGGTCGCCATCGACGGTTATGGGGACACCTTCTTCCACTTTGCCGGCATGTCCCATGCCGGCTCCATCCTCGCGCTGCCCTCGGGCATCCGCGGCTGGCCGCCGCTGCGCATGGTCGAGATCGACGCCGCCTCGCTCGCCCCCGTGGTGGCGGATGCCGCTTCCGTCGAACTCCTCCTCATCGGCACGGGAAAGGACCCGGCGCACCTCAAGGAGCCGCTCAAGCAGATCCTGCGCGAGGCCGGCATTCGTTTCGAGCTGATGCCCACGCCGTCCGCCGCCGCCACCTACAACGTGCTCCTCGCCGAGGGCCGGCGGGTGGGTGCGGCGTTGATCGCGGTCTGAGCCATGGAAAACCCGGCGCTCGACGACAAGGCTCTCGACGAGGCCTATGCCTATTGCGCGGCGCAGGTGCAGGCGCAGGATCGCGATCGCTTCCTCGCCGCCTTGTTCGCCCCGCAGGACAAGCGCAGGCACCTCCTCGCGCTCTACGCCTACAATCTCGATGTCGCCCGCGTGCGGGAGGTGGTGCGCGAGGCGCTGCCCGGCGAGGTGCGCCTCGCCTGGTGGCGGGAGGTGATCGAGGGGGAGGGCAGGGGCGATGTCTCCGGCCACCCGGTGGCCGCCGCGCTGCTCGATACTGTCGCCCGCTTTCGTCTGCCGCGCGCAAGCCTGATCGCCATGGCCGACGCGCGGGTCTTCGACCTGTACGACGATCCCATGCCCACCGTGGGCGATCTTGAGGGCTATGCAGGCGAGACGGCCTCGGCGCTGCTCCAGCTTTCCGCGCTGATCCTGCTACCGGACGTCGGCCGCTCCGGCGACCTTGCGGGGCACGGGGGTGTCGCCATCGCCATGACCGGCCTGATGCGGGCCTTCCCCATCCATGCCGCGCGCGGGCAGTGCTACATCCCGGTCGATGTCCTCACCCGCCATGGCGTGGGGCGGGAGGAGGCAGTGTCGGGCACGGTCACGCCCGGGCTGCTGGCGGCGCTTGCGGAGCTGCGGGAGACGGCGGCCCGTCACCTGTGGGAGGCACGGGAAGCGGCCGGGCAGACCTATGCTGCCACCTCCATCGCCGCGCCGTTCCTGCCGCTGGCGCTGGTTTCCGGCGATCTCAAGGCGCTGGCCAGGGTGAGCGACCCGTTCCGCCAGCCCGCCGGCCTCTCTCCCTTCCGACGCCAGTTCGCCTTGTGGTGGGCGGCCCAGCAGGCGGTGCGTGGACGCATCTGGTTCTGAGAGTGGGCGTGATCCCTCCAGCTGTCATGCCCCGGCTTGTCCGAGGCATCCACTGCACCGTTTGAGCCGTGCCCCGGAAGAAAGATCCCGCCCGGCCGCCGGGTGGATCCCCCGGACAAGCCGGGGGATGACGGTGACGCGGTGGCGGTGAGCCCGGCGAACCGAATCCCCCTCAGCCTTCCCACAGCGGCAGGTCGCCCCGCGCCCAGCCGGCTTTGGTCTCGGCCACATAGTCCGCATAGCGTCCGGCCGCGATGGCGGCGCGGGCGCCGGCCATGAGCTGCTGGTAATAGTGGATGTTGGCCCACGAGATCAGCATGGCCCCCAGCATCTCCTCGCAGCGCACGAGGTGGTGGAGATAGGCGCGCGAATAGTCCCGCAAGGCCGGGCAGTCGCTCTCCTCGTCGAGGGGACGGGGGTCTTCCGCGTGCCGGGCATTCTTCAGGTTGATGCGGCCGAAGCGGGTGAAGGCGAGCGCGTGCCGCCCGGAGCGGGTGGGCATCACGCAGTCGAACATGTCGATGCCGCGCGCGACGCTCTCCAGAAGGTCGTCCGGCGTGCCGACGCCCATGAGATAGCGCGGCTTGGTGGTGGGCAGATGCGGCGCCACCGTCTCGATCATGGCGAGCATGACCTCCTGCGGTTCGCCCACTGCAAGGCCGCCGATGGAATAGCCGGGGAAATCCATGTCCGCGAGCGCGCGGGCCGACTCGACCCGCAACGCCGGCACGGCGCCGCCCTGGACGATGCCGAAGAGCGCGCGGCCCTTGGGCTGCGTCTCGAACGCACGCTTGGAGCGCTCCGCCCAGCGAAGCGACAGGCGCATGGCGCGCTCGGCCTCCTCGTCGGAGCAGGGCAGGCGCACGCACTCGTCGAGCTGCATCTGGATGTCGGCGCCGAGCAGGCCCTGGATCTCCACCGAGCGTTCCGGGCTCATCTCGTGAGTGGCGCCGTCCACATGGGAGCGGAAGGTGACGCCCTGCTCGGTCATCTTGCGCAGGCTGGACAGGCTCATCACCTGGAAGCCGCCGGAATCGGTGAGGATCGGCCCGTCCCAGCGCATGAATTTGTGCAGGCCGCCGAGCTTCGCCACCCGCTCGGCGCCGGGGCGCAGCATGAGATGGTAGGTGTTGCCGAGCACGATATCCGCGCCGGCCGCCTTCACCTGGTCGAAATAGAGCCCCTTCACCGTCGCGACTGTGCCCACCGGCATGAAGGCCGGCGTGCGGATGCGCCCGCGCGGGGTCGAGACGAAGCCGGTGCGGGCGGCGCCGTCAGTGGCGGAGAGGGTGAAGGAGAAGGTGTCGGCAGGCGTGTCGGACGTCATGCGCCGCCTTGTGGCAGAAGCAGGCACGCATCGCCATAGGAATAGAAGCGGTAATTTTCCGCGATCGCATGGGCATAGGCCCGCTTCTGCGGCTCGTGGCCGATGAAGGCCGCCACCAGCATCACCAGCGTCGAGCGCGGCAGGTGGAAGTTGGTGAGCATTCCGTCCACTGCGCGGAAGCGGTAGCCGGGGGTGATGAAGATGTCCGTCTCGCCCACGAAGGGGCGGATCAGGCCGTCCTCTCCCGCCGCGCTCTCGATGAGGCGGGTGGAGGTGGAGCCGATGGTGAAGATGCGCCCGCCCTTCGCCTTCACGGCATTGAGGGCGTCCGCCGTCTCGCGCGTCACCTCGCCCCACTCGGCGTGCATGGTGTGGCCGGAGGTGTCCTCCGCCTTCACCGGCAGGAAGGTGCCGGGGCCGACATGCAGCGTCACCTTGTGCAGGGTCGCGCCGCTGGCGGCCATGCGGGCAAGGAGGTCGGGCGTGAAATGCAGGCTCGCGGTCGGCGCCGCCACCGAGCCGGCGACGCGGGCGAACAGCGTCTGGTAGTCGTCCTTGTCGCGGGCATCCTCGTGGCGGCGGGCGGCGATGTAAGGCGGGATGGGCATGTGGCCCACCGCGGCCACCGCCTCGTCGAGCACGTCTCCGGCGAAGTCAAAGGCGAGGACGATGGAGCCGTCCTCCTCCTTGGCCGCCACTGCCGCATCGAGCGTGCCGAGGAGGCACGCGCCGCCCTCGCCGCCGAAGCGGATACGGTCGCCCACCCGCAAGCGCTTGCCGGGCTTGGCGAAGGCGCGCCAGCGGTCAGGCGCGAGGCGTTTGATGAGCGTCGCCTCCACCGCCACGTCCGAGCCGCCTTCGCGCGAGCGCACGCCTTCCAACGCGGCCGGTATGACGCGGGTGTCGTTCACCACCACTGCATCGCCGGGGCGCAGGAAGTCGGGCAGGTCGCGCACGATGCGGTCTTCCAGCTCTGGCGCGGCACCGGGGCGGACGACGAGCATCCGCGCCGTGTCGCGCGGCTCGGCGGGGCGCAGCGCGATGCGGTCCTCGGGGAGGTGGAAGTCGAAGGCGTCAACGCGCATGGGGCAAGGCAGAGATGGGGAAGGCAGGCATGGGGGAGGGCACGGCTCAGAAGATGGCGACGGCGCCCTGGTAGATGGCCCAACTCATCAGCGCTGTCACCATCAGGCCGAGGATCGTCGCGGCGAAGCCTGCGAGGATGACGAGGCCGTCCCGCTCCACCAGGCCGAGACCGAAGATGCAGACGGCGAATCCCGGCGGCAGATTGCCGAGGAAGGGGATGGGCAGCAGCAGGATGAAGCCCAGCAGCACCACCGTCGCGCCCACGACCCGGCGGGCCGTGGGGCCGGCGAACTTCTCGAAGCGGGGGCGGGAGACGCGCTCGAACCGCTCGATCCACGGCCGCGAGCGGGTGACGATCGATTCCAGCATGGCGCGGGAGAAGGTGCGGCGGGCGATCCACGCCGGCAGCCACAATTCCTGCCGGCCCAGCATCATCTGCAGGCCGATGAGGCCGAGGATGATGCCGCAGACCACCGGGATGCCCGGCGGCATGGGAATGCAGTTGGGGATGCCGAAGATGAGGAAGAGAATGCCGAAAGCGCGGTTTCGCAGGGCATTGACGAGATCGCCGATGGCGATCTGATCCTCTTCCTGCGCCGCGAGCACGGCGGCCAGCAACTCGGAAGTGCGTGGAGTGCGGTGGTCCAAGGCGCCCTCATGACGTGGACGCTTGAGCTACAACGGGAAAACGGCAGCGGGAGGGCACTGGCGCGCAAAAATTCCGCTAGGTCACGCTTGCGCTGGTCCCATCGCGCCGCGCATGCAGCTGCAATTGGAATTGAGCGGACATGCACGCCCCACCCCCGCGGGGACGTGCATGTCCTCACCGCCCCTTCGGAACCATAAAGACCGTTGACCGATACGGAAAGCCCCTGACGTTCCGAGACTGATCCACATCAGTTCAAAAGGAACATTCCGTCCACGGACCGCAACTCGGCGGGCTTGATGAGGCCGGAATGGGCGACACGCACGGAATGGAGCCGCCCCTCGATCTCACGTTGCCAGAATTCCAGAAACTTGTTCAGCTCCGGAAAGCGTGGGCACAGGTCGTATTCCTGCCAGAGGAAGGTCTGGAGCAGGCCGGGATGGTCGGGCATGCGATAGAGGATCTCGGCCGTGGCGAGGCCGTAGCCTTCCATCTGCAGGACGAAGTCACGCGACACCTTGGCAGCCATGGGTCACACCTCCAATCCACGGCCCCGCCGCCAACAGGGCTGGGGAAGACGGGACCGGACAACTTCATTGTCGGCTACACACTTTGCCGACGCCAAGGCTAAAGATTGGTTTCCGTCTGCAAAAACAATGCTCTAGCAGCCGTTCCCGCCGACTGCTGACAGTGCGGCCGACCGCCCGGTGCCCCGGGACGCCGGAGCCCCGGGGCGGGCGGCTCCCGCGCAAATCCCGCGGAATGCGGGCTGCTAGCACTCCGTTCCATCGAGTGCTAAATTTTTTCGGCCGACCCCTTGCGGCTCCAATTTGCGGCCCTTAGATCGCGGTCGGGCCGGGTGGAGGGGTTCCCGGCGCCTTCAAAACAGGCAACCCCGATGGACAACATCGAACCGGAGGTCTCCCTATGGGTTTCCGTCCCCTGCACGACCGCGTGGTCGTCAAGCGCATCGAGGCCGAGCAGAAGTCGGCCGGCGGCATCATCATCCCCGACACCGCCAAGGAGAAGCCGCAGCAGGGCGAAGTCGTCGCGGTCGGTCCCGGCGCCCGTAACGAGAAGGGCGAACTGGTGGCGCTCGACGTCAAGGCCGGCGACATCGTGCTGTTCGGCAAGTGGTCCGGCACCGAAGTGAAGATCGACGGCCAGGATCTCCTCATCATGAAGGAGAGCGACATCCTCGGCGTCATCGAGAATGCGGCCGGCGCCAAAATGGCGGCCTGAACTCAAGCGGCCTGTTTTTCAGTCGCAGGACCGAGGCAGCCCGAGGCGCCCTGTCCCGCGGCATTCGCCATCCCAATTAATCGTCCCAATCTGAAGGAGCATGCCACATGGCTGCCAAGGACGTGAAATTCTCCGTAGACGCGCGCGACAAGGTTCTGCGCGGCGTCGACATCCTCGCCAACGCCGTGAAGGTCACGCTCGGCCCCAAGGGTCGCAACGTGGTCATCGAGAAGAGCTTCGGCGCCCCCCGCATCACCAAGGACGGTGTGTCGGTGGCCAAGGAGATCGAGCTCGAGGACAAGTTCGAGAATCTCGGCGCCCAGCTCGTGCGTGAGGTCGCCTCCAAGACCAACGACCTCGCTGGCGACGGCACCACCACCGCCACCGTGCTGGCCCAGGCCATCGTGAAGGAAGGCGCCAAGGCGGTTGCCGCCGGCATGAACCCGATGGACCTGAAGCGCGGCATCGACGTGGCCGTGGACGCCATCGTGAAGGACCTCGCCGCCAACTCGCGCAAGGTGACCTCCAACGACGAGATCGCTCAGGTCGGCACCATCTCCGCCAACGGCGACGCCGAGGTCGGCAAGTTCCTCGCCGAGGCGATGAAGAAGGTCGGCAACGAGGGTGTCATCACCGTCGAGGAAGCCAAGACCGCCGAGACCGAGCTGGATGTCGTGGAAGGCATGCAGTTCGACCGCGGCTATCTCTCTCCGTACTTCATCACCAATGCGGAGAAGATGCGCGTTGAGTTCGAGGAGCCCTACATCCTCATCAACGAGAAGAAGCTCGCCGGCCTGCAGGAGCTGCTGCCCGTGCTCGAGGCGGTGGTGCAGTCGGCCCGTCCGCTGCTGATCATCGCCGAGGACGTGGAAGGCGAGGCCCTCGCCACCCTCGTGGTGAACAAGCTGCGCGGCGGCCTGAAGGTGGCTGCGGTGAAGGCCCCCGGCTTCGGCGATCGCCGCAAGGCCATGCTGCAGGACATCGCGATCCTGACCGGCGGCACCGTGATCTCCGAGGAAGTCGGCATCAAGCTCGACAGCGTGAACCTCTCCATGCTCGGCCGCGCCAAGAAGGTGGTGATCGAGAAGGAGAACACCACGATCGTCGACGGCGCCGGCGAGAAGGCCGACATCGAGGCGCGCATCGCCCAGATCCGCGCGCAGATCGAGACCACCACCTCCGACTATGACCGCGAGAAGGCCCAGGAGCGCCTCGCCAAGCTCGCCGGCGGCGTTGCCGTGGTGCGCGTGGGCGGCTCGACCGAGGTCGAGGTCAAGGAGAAGAAGGATCGCGTTGACGACGCCCTGCACGCCACCCGCGCCGCGGTGGAAGAAGGCATCGTCCCCGGCGGCGGCGTCGCCCTGCTGCGCTCCATCAAGGTGCTCGACGGCCTGAAGGTCGACAACGCCGACCAGAAGACCGGCATCGAGATCGTCCGCCGCGCCATCCAGGCCCCGGCGCGCCAGATCGTGCAGAATGCCGGCGACGACGGCTCCGTCGTGGTGGGCAAGATCCTCGAGTCCGACGACTACACCTTCGGCTACAACGCCCAGACCGGCGAATATGTGGACATGGTGAAGGCGGGCATCATCGACCCCACCAAGGTCGTGCGCACCGCTTTGCAGGACGCGGCTTCCGTGTCCGGCCTGCTCATCACCACCGAAGCCCTCATCGCCGAGCTGCCGAAGAAGGCCGGCCCGGCCGCCCCGGCCATGCCGGGCGGCGGCATGGACTTCTGAGGCAACACAAGCCTCTGACGCCGCCCGAGATTTTGGGCGGCCCTTGAACGGGAGCGGCCGGGCATTTTGCCCGGCCGTTTTCGTTCTGACGCTGCTGACATGCATTCCCCAGCGTCACGAGGATTCCCCTGCGCAGATTGAAATCGCTCTATGTAACAGGGCTTTGGCCACATTGTTGGCCGGCACGGGTTAGCGTCGGCGATGAATGGGGGTATAAGGGCGTCAGCCAGCAATTCCCGGTTGGAGGGATCGCCAGCCTGTCCGTTTTGACTATTGGTGATGCGCGATGCCTGTTCGCTCGATCTCGCGCACGTCTCCCGGGCGTGCTGTTTTCCGTGGTTCTTTCCTGGCGCCGAAGGGCGCTGCGATCCTTTCCCTCGGGCTTTTTCTGGCCGTGACCTCCGGGCCCGCCGCCGTTTGGGCGCAGCCGGCCGCTCCCGCCGAGACGCACCAGCACGCAGCGCCTGCTGCCGCGACGGCTCCCGCCCCGGCTGCGGCTCCCGCCACGACCGCCCCTTCCGCTGCCGTTCCCTCCGCTGCGGTTCCTGCCGAACCCGTGCCCGCCCCGGCGGCGCCTACGCCGGTCGAGGCAGTGCCCTCCGTGCCGGCGCCCGAGAGCGTGGCCGACGCGCGCTTGCCCCATGACCTGTCCCCCTGGGGCATGTTCATGGCCGCCGACCTGGTGGTGAAGGCGGTGATGCTGGGCCTCGCCTTCGCCTCCGTCCTCACCTGGAGCGTGTGGTTCGCGAAATCCCTCGAACTGCTGTTCGCCCGTCGCGCGGTCTCCCGCACGCTGAAGGCGCTGCGCGGCGCCGTCACCCTGTCCGATGCCGCGGCCGAGATGCCCAAGGCGAACAGCCCGGCCACCGCAACCGTGCGCGCCGCGCTCGCGGAGTGGCATGCCTCCGCTGGCCTTCCGGTGGACGGCATCAAGGAGCGTGTCGCTGTCGCCCTCTCGCGTATCGAGGCCAAGGCTGGCCGGCGCATGACGGCGGGCACCGGCGTGCTCGCCACCATCGGCGCCACGGCTCCTTTCGTGGGCCTGTTCGGTACGGTGTGGGGCATCATGAATGCCTTCATCGGCATCTCGAAGGCGCAGACCACCAACCTCGCGGTGGTCGCCCCCGGCATCGCCGAAGCGCTGCTCGCCACCGCCATCGGCCTCGTGGCGGCCATTCCGGCAGTGGTGATCTACAATGTGTTCGCCCGCGCCATCGCCGCCTACAAGGCCAATCTCGCCGACACGTCCGCCGAGGTGATGCGCCATCTCTCCCGCGACCTCGACCGCGCCGCGGCCGAGGTGGAGACCCCGCGCCTGCGCGCTGCGGAGTGACCCGGGATGGCCGCCAAGCTTGATCATGGCGGGGACGACCTCGCCGAGAATCACGAGATCAACGTCACGCCGTTCATCGACGTGATGTTGGTGCTGCTCATCATCTTCATGGTGGCGGCGCCCCTCGCCACGGTGGACGTGAAGGTGGACCTGCCCGCCTCCAACGCCCAGCCGCAGCCGCGCCCGGACAAGCCGCTGTTCCTTTCCGTCAAGAAGGACCTCACGCTGGCGCTGGGCGATGATCCCGTCTCCCGCACCGGCCTTGGCGCGATGCTGGACGGGCGCACCAATGCCGACCGCCAGCAGCGCGTGTTCGTGCGTGCCGACAAGACGGTGCCCTATGGCGACGTGATGGAGGTGATGAACCTCCTGCGCACCGCCGGCTATCTCAAGGTCGCTCTCGTCGGCCTCGAAGGCGGAGAGCCGGCCCCCGCAGCCCCCGCCGCGCTCCCTGCCGCCGCGCCTGCGCCTGCCGGAGCACCCGGAGCGGCCCGGTGAGTGCGATTCACCATCACCACCACTGGCACGACTTCGACCGCTACCATCTGCGCAACATGATCCTGCGGCTCGCCGCGGGCGTGTTGCTCGTCGTCGGGCTTCATGCCGCCGCGGTCTATGTGGCGCTGAACTGGAACAAGGAAGCGCCGGGCGAGCAGTCGCCGCCCGCCGCCATCATGATCGAGCTGGCGCCCATGGCGGTGAGCCAGCAGTCCCAGGAGGAGGTGGCGCCCGGCCCGCAGATGGTGCAGGCGCCGGAGCCGGTGCCTGACGCCAAGGATGAGCCCGAAGAGACTGAACCGCCGCCGCCGGAGCCCGAGGTTCAGCAGACGGTCGAGAAGTTGCCGGAGACGCCGCCGGCGCCGGCCGAGGCCGAGGTGGTGCTGCCCAAACCCGAGCCGAAGAAGGTGGAGGAGGCGAAGCCACGTCCGAAGGAGCCGGAGAAACCGAAAAAGGAGGCGAAACCCACGCGTCGTCGCTCGGCCCCTGTCACCTCCGCCGCGCCGCGCTCCGACGCTCCGACCGCCCAGACCACCGCCGCGCCCTCGCCGGGCGCCGCGGCCGCGCGCTCGGCTGCGCTGGCGGACTGGAAATCGCGTGCCTTCGCCCACCTCAACCGCTTCAAGCGCCCGCAGGGCTCGAACTTGGGGCGGCCGGGAATCAACATCTCCATCTCGGGGTCGGGCGCCGTCACCGGTGTGTCGCTGGCGAGCTCCTCGGGCAATTCGGTGCTGGACCAGGAGGCGGTGGCCATGGCTCGCCGCGCCTCGCCCTTCCCCGCGCCGCCCGACGGCAAGGGCATGAGCTTCGGCGTGGCCATCAACTTCCGGAACTGAGAGAAAGCGCGGCCCTGCGTCATGGCCGGGACAAAACCGGCCATGACGCAGGGGAGGGGGACGAGGAGCGCGGCACCCCAGTAGGCCTCCTTCGTCCCGGTTCAGCCCGCTCCAGCGAGCCGCCATCCCGGGCCTTTTCCGGGGGACCGAGCCCACACGCCGCACCAGCCGGCTTTGGACTTCACCTTCGCCCTGTGATAAGCGCAGGGTCCGCTCCGGCCGGGCGCCAGCCGCCCTTGCCCGGAGCCTCCACGCCATCACCGGAGACCTGCCATGGCCTCGCAGGACGCGAACCGCTCCTCCGTCACGGAGGAAATGAACCGCTTCTTCACCGCCTCTCTCGCCGAGACCGATCCCGAGATCGCCGGCGCGGTGCAAGCGGAGTTGGGTCGCCAGCGGGACGAGATCGAGCTGATCGCCTCCGAGAACATCGTCTCGCGCGCCGTGCTTGAGGCGCAGGGCTCCGTGCTCACCAACAAGTATGCCGAGGGCTATCCGGGCAAGCGGTACTACGGCGGCTGCCAGTTCGTGGACGTAGCCGAGAATCTCGCCATCGAGCGCGCCAAGAAGCTGTTCGGCTGCGGCTTCGCCAACGTGCAGCCGAATTCGGGCAGCCAGGCGAACCAGGGCGTGTTCTTCGCGCTGCTCCAGCCGGGCGACACCTTCCTTGGCCTCAACCTCGCGGCCGGCGGACACCTGACCCACGGCTCGCCGGTGAACATGTCCGGCAAGTGGTTCAAGCCGGTGCCCTACACCGTGCGCGAGGACGACCAGCGCATCGACTATGAGGCGGTGGCCCAGCTCGCCGACCAGCACAAGCCGAAGCTCATCGTGGCCGGCGGCTCTGCCTATCCGCGCATCATCGACTTCGCCAAGATGCGCGCCATCGCCGATTCCGTCGGCGCGCTGTTGATGGTGGACATGGCGCACTTCGCGGGCCTCGTCGCCGGCGGCGCCCATCCGAGCCCGTTCCCGCACGCCCATGTGGTGACCACCACCACCCACAAGACCTTGCGCGGCCCGCGCGGCGGCATGATCCTCACCAATGACGAGGACATCGCCAAGAAGGTCAATTCGGCCATCTTCCCCGGCATCCAGGGCGGCCCGCTGATGCATGTCATTGCCGCCAAGGCGGTGGCGTTCGGCGAGGCGCTGCGGCCCGAGTTCAAGCTCTATGCGAAGAATGTGGTGGAGAACGCCAAGGCGCTCGCCGAGACCCTGAAGGGCCACGGCTTCGCCATCGTCTCCGGCGGCACCGACACCCACCTCATGCTGGTGGACCTGCGCCCCAAGCGCCTCACCGGCAAGGTCTCCGAGGCTGCCCTCGGCCGCGCCCACATCACCTGCAACAAGAACGGCATCCCGTTCGATCCCGAGAAGCCGTTCGTGACCTCGGGCGTGCGCCTCGGCACGCCGGCGGGCACCACCCGCGGCTTCGGGGTGGCGGAGTTCCAGCAGGTGGGCAACCTCATCGCCGAGGTGCTCGACGTGCTCTCCCAGAAGGGCTCGGACGAGGACAGCCTGGTGGAGGCTGCCGTGCGCGAGAAGGTCTCGACGCTGCTCGCCCGCTTCCCCATCTATCCCTGAGGTTCGATCGACGGGGAAGGCGTGAAGGATGCGGTGCCCCTATTGCGGCGGCCTTGAGACGCAGGTGCGCGATTCCCGGCCGACGGAGGACAACACCGCCATCCGGCGCCGCCGCATCTGCCCGGATTGCGGCGGCCGCTTCACCACGTTCGAGCGGGTGCAGTTGCGCGAGCTGATGGTGCTCAAGCGCTCCGGCCGGCGCGTGCCGTTCGAGCGGGAGAAGCTGGAGAAGTCCGTTAGCGTCGCCCTGCGCAAGCGGCCGGTGGAGAACGAGCGCGTCGAGCGCATGATCAACGGCATCGTGCGCCAGCTGGAAAGCGTCGGCGAGGGCGACATCACCTCCGAGACCATCGGCGAGATGGTCATGGAGGGGCTGAAGCAGATCGACGACGTGGCCTATGTCCGCTTCGCCTCGGTCTATCGCAACTTCCGCGAAGCCAAGGACTTCGAGAACGCCCTCGCCGAGCTCTCTCACGAAGGCGAGCCTCGTTTGGGTGAGCCGCGTTTGGCCGATGCCGAGCCGGCGGTGGAAAAGCCGCGCACCCGCCCGACGACCCCGCGGAGCGGGGAATGAGCGGCCGTCCGGTGCCATCCGCGTCCGTCCTTTCGCCGCGCGAGGACGAGCTGTTCATGGCGGAGGCGCTGAAGGTCGGCCAGACCGGCCTCGGCCGCACCTGGCCCAATCCCTCTGTCGGCGCCGTGGTGGTGCAGCATGTGGATGGCGTTCCGCGCGTCGTCTCCAGCGCCGCCACCGCCGCCACCGGCCGCCCCCATGCCGAGCCGCAGGCGCTCGCCGCCGCCGGTGAGCTGGCGCGCGGATCGACGCTCTATGTCACGCTGGAGCCGTGTTCCCACCACGGCCGCACGCCGCCCTGCGCCGATGCCGTCATCAATGCCGGTGTCGCCCGCGTGGTTGCCGCCATCGAGGATCCCGACCACCGGGTGAAGGGCAGGGGCGTCGCCCGCCTGCGCGCCGCCGGCATCTGGGTCACCGTGGGCGTCGGGGCCGAACAGGCGCTGTTCGACCATGCCGGCCACATCCGCCGCGTCACCGAAGGCCGGCCCCATGTGCTGGTGAAGATGGCGGTCTCCGCCGATGGCAAGGCCGCCCATGCCGGGCCGAAGCCGGCCGTCGTCACCGGCGCCGAGGCACGGGCGCGGGCGCATCTCATGCGCGCCCATACGGACGCGATCCTCGTTGGCCTCGGCACCGTGCTCGCCGACGACCCCATGCTGACCTGCCGGCTGGAAGGCTATGAAAACCGCTCGCCGGTGCGGCTTGTGCTGGATGCCGAGCTGGACATTCCGCTTACCGCAGCGCTGGTGCGCACCGCCTGCGATGTGCCCCTGTGGGTGATCGCCGCCGAGGACGCTCCGGCTCACCGCGCGGCCGCCCTCAACGAGCGCGGCGTCGAAGTGCTGCGTGCGCCGCGTGGTGCGGACGGGCACATCAATATTCCGGCCGTGGTCAAGCTGCTGGGCCTGCTCGGCCTCACCCGCCTGATGGTGGAGGGGGGGCCGACCACCGCCGCCCGCTTCCTGGACGCGGGGGTGGTGGACGAGGTGGCGGTGTTCCGCAGCCCCGTCATTCTGGGGCCGGACGCCTACCCCGCTTTGGCCGGCCGTCCGCTCATCCGGCTGACCCAGCCGGTGGGATTTGCCGAGGTGGAGCGCGCTGAACTCGGCGCCGACCACCTCGTCCGCTTGTGGAGACGCTGAGATGTTCACCGGCATCGTGACCGACATGGGTGACCTCGTGAAGGTCGAGCGCAAGGGCGAGGTGAAGACCCTCACCGTCGCCACCGACTTCAACGCGGCCGGCATCGACATCGGCGCTTCCATCGCCCATGCGGGCGTGTGCCTCACTGTGACTTCGGTGACGGCTGGCGGCCCCCGCGCCACCCTCTTCACTGTGGATGCTGCGCCCGAGACCCTGGCCATCACCACCGTGGCGGGCTGGGACGAAGGCCGGCGCATCAATCTGGAGCGCTCGCTCAAGATGGGTGACGAGCTGGGCGGACATATGGTGTCCGGCCATGTGGACTGCACGGCCAAAGTGGTGTCGCGAGAGGATCTCGGCACCACCACGCGTTTCGTGTTCGAGGTGCCGGAGAAGCTGGCGCGCTTCGTCGCGGCCAAGGGCTCCGTGGCGCTCGACGGCACCTCGCTGACGGTCAACGAGGTGAACGGCAACACCTTCTCCTGCCTGCTCATTCCCCACACGCTGGCCGTCACCACCTGGGGCGGCGTGAAGGCGGGCGATACGGTGAATTTCGAGGCCGACCTGATGGCCCGCTATGCCGCCCGGCTTGCGGAGTTCCCCCGGGCCAGCTAGGCCTTCGGCCCAATTCCGGCGCGGTGCGCCGTCCAGATTTCGGAGAATGCCCATGGTCACGACGCGCAGGGAAACCGCCGTCGAAGCCGACTCCGCGCTTGAGGGCGCGCGTGTCGTCATCGTCGAAGGCCGCTATTACGAGGCACTGGCCGACGAACTGCTCGCCGGCGCCCGCGCCGTGCTGGAGGCCGCCGGCGTCGCGTTCGAGGTCATCACCGTGCCCGGCGCGCTGGAGATTCCCGTCGCCGCCGAGATCGCCATTGCCGCGTCCGAAGAGGGTGGCGAGCCGGTGGATGCGGTGGTCGGTCTTGGCGTCGTCATCCGCGGCGAGACCTTTCATTTCGACATCGTGGCCGGCGAATCCGCGCGCGGGATTATGGAACTGGGCATGGCCCACGCTTTGCCGGTGGGCAACGGCATCCTCACCGTGGATACCGAGGCGCAGGCCTGGGAGCGCGCCCGCGTTTCCGAGGGCAACAAGGGCGGCGGTGCCGCCGAGGCTGCGCTCAGCCTGCTCAGGCTGAAACGCCGGCTGGAAGCGTGACCGTCATGAGCGACCAAGCCAAGAGCCAGGCCGAGAAGACCGCGCCGCAGAAGCCCATGAAGAAGAGCGCGGCCCGCCTCGGCGCGGTGCAGGCGCTCTACCAGATGGATATGGCCGCCACGCCCCTCAACGACGTGCTCGCCGAGTTCGAGAGCCATTGGCTCGGGCAGGAAGTGGAAGGCATCGAGTTTCCCGAAGCCGACCGCCGGCTGTTCCGCTCGGTGGTGGAGGGCGTGCTGAACGCCCAGCGGCAGATCGACCCGCTGGTGGACGGCACCCTCTCCAAGGGCTGGCCGCTGAAGCGGGTGGAGGCGGTGCTGCGCGCCGTGCTGCGCGCCGGCGCCTTCGAGCTGATGGCGAAGGACCCGCCCGCCCGCGTGGTCATCACCGAATATGTGAACGTGGCCGGCGCCTTCCTCGACCGCGACGAGACCGGCATGGTGAATGCCGTGCTCGATGCGCTGGCGCACGAGCTGCGGCCCGACGAATTCAGGGGCGCCTGAGATGGAGGGCGGCGGCTCGGGCGAGGATCGCTTCATCGCCCGCTACTTCCGCCCCATCGCCGGGTCGCAGGGCGCGCTCGGCCTTCTGGACGACGCCGCGCTCCTGTCGCCGCCCGAAGGCTGCGACCTGGTCCTGACCAAGGATGCAGTGGTGGCCGGGGTGCACTTCTTCCCCGACGATCCGCCCGCCGCCATCGCCCGCAAGGCGCTGCGGGTGAACCTCTCAGACCTCGCCGCCAAGGGCGCCGCGCCGGTCGGCGCGCTCATGGCCATTGCCCTGCCCAAGGGCACGCCCGATGCGTGGATGGAAGCCTTCGCCGCCGGCCTCGGGGCCGATGCGGAGGCCTTCTCCTGCCCCATCCTCGGCGGCGACACGGTCTCCACGCCCGGCCCGGTGACGATCACCATCACGGCGCTGGGCGCGGTGCCCAAGGGTGAATTCGTGCCGCGCACCGGGGCGCAGGCGGGCATGGCCATCTTCGTGTCCGGCACCATCGGCGATGCCGCCCTCGGCCTGAGGCTGCGGCAGGACGGCGACGCGCCGGCCTTCGCCGGGCTGTCCGGCGAGCAGCGCGCGCATCTGCTGGATCGCTATCTGAACCCCCAGCCGCGCCTTGCCCTCGCCCGCGTCCTGCGCCGGCATGCAGCTTCCGCCATGGACGTGTCGGACGGGTTCGCCGGCGACCTCGCCAAGATGCTCGCCGCTTCCGGCTGCGGCGGGAAGGTGGAGGCGCGGCGCGTGCCCCTCTCGGCTGCGGCGGCTGCGGCGGTGAAGGCCGATCCGGGCCTGCTCGCGGTCGCCCTGTCGGGCGGGGACGATTACGAGATCCTGGCCTGCGTGCCCCATGCGGCCATTCCGGCTTTCACTATCGAAGCGGCGCAGGCAGGCGTGCCCGTGGCGCTGATCGGCGAGACGCGGGCGGGCTCGGGCCTCGACGTGACCGATGCGGGCGGCCATCCGCTCGACCTCGGCAGCGGCAGCTACAGCCACTTCTGAAGGCTGCGCTCAGCCGAGCGCCACCAGCACCGCCCCCGCCGCGATGAGCGCGACGCCGAGGGCGGCGACCGCCGACAGCTTCTCCCCCAGGAAGATCACGCCGAACACGGCCACCAGCACGACACTGAGCTTGTCCACCGGCGCCACGCGGGCGGCATCGCCCATCTTCAGGGCGCGGAAGTAGCACAGCCACGAGGCGCCGGTGGCGAGGCCCGAGAGCAGCAGGAACAGCCACGTGCGCCCCGACACGCTCGCCACCGGCTGCCACGCGCCGCGCGCGAAGGCGATGGCCGCCACCAGCGCGAGGATGACGACGGTGCGGATCAGCGTCGCGAAGTCGGAATCGACGCCCGCCACGCCGACCTTGGCGAAGATGGCCGTGAGTGCGGCGAAGGCGGCCGAGAGGACGGCCCAGAACACCCAGTTGGCGAGAAGCGACCGCGTCATGCCGGCTCCATCCTGTTGCTCCCGGCAGCATACGGGTCCGCCCGGCAGAGGATAGCGGGGGCATGGTCGCGGTGACCGGTGTTTGGATAACGAGCCGCTCTTCTCTGCGCGGCAATCGGGGCTACCTTAAGGGAGAACGAATCCCCGCTCTGCGAACGGTGCCCCGAGCTTCATGTCCACGGACCCCGGCTTCATCCACCTGCACGTCCATTCCTCCTATTCGCTGCTGGAGGGCGCGCTCTCCGTCGGCAAGCTGGCGGACCTTGCGAAGGCGGACTACCAGCCGGCCATCGCCCTCACCGACACCGGCAATCTCTTCGGCGCGCTGGAATTTTCCGAGAAGATGTCGGGCTCGGGCATCCAGCCCATTCCCGGCGTGTCGCTGGCGCTCGATCTGCCTGAGCCCGCCGGGCCGCGCGGTGGCTTGCGCCCGCGGAAGCCGCGGGTGGTGCTGCTGGCCAAGGATGATGCGGGCTGGCGCAACCTGATGCGCCTCGTGTCGCGCTCCTTCCTCGAAACCGCGAGCGAGGACGAGCCGCGCATCCTGCCCGAATGGCTGGCCGAGGCGAATGACGGCCTCATCTGCCTCACCGGCGGCCCCTCCGGCCCGCTGGACCGCGCCATTGTCGGCGGGCATCCGGAGATGGCGGCGGATCGGCTGGACCTGCTCACATCACTGTTTGGCGACCGCCTATATGTGGAAGTGCAGCGACACGGCGCCGATCCCGAGCGGCTGGCCGAGCCGGCGCTGCTCGATCTCGCTTATGCCAAGGGCGTTCCGTTGGTGGCGGCCAACGAGCCCTTCTTCGCGGCGAAATCCGACTATGAGGCCCATGACGGCCTCCTCGCCATCGCCGAGGGGCGTCTGCTCTCGGAAGGTGACCGGCGGCGGCTGACGGCGGAGCACCGCTTCAAGACCCGCGCCGAGATGCTGGAGCTGTTCGCGGACCTGCCCGAGGCGACCGCCAACACGGTGGAGATCGCCAAGCGCTGCGCCTACCGCGTGCGGACGGTGAAGCCCATCCTGCCGCGCTTCACGACGGCGGACGAGAAGGCCGAGGGTTCCGACCCGCTGGAGGCGGAGGCCGCCGAGCTGAAGCGGCAGGCGGAGGAGGGGCTCGCCGCCCGCCTCGCCAAGCACGGGCCGGCCCCGGGACTGGACGAGGCCGCCTATCACGACCGCCTCGCCTACGAGGTCTCGGTCATCACCAAGATGAAGTTCCCCGGCTACTTCCTCATCGTGTCGGACTTCATCAAATGGGCCAAAGCGCACGACATCCCGGTGGGGCCGGGGCGTGGTTCGGGCGCCGGCTCGCTGGTCGCCTATTCGCTCCAGATCACGGACCTTGATCCGCTGCGGTTCGGCCTCCTGTTCGAGCGCTTCCTGAACCCGGACCGCGTGTCCATGCCCGACTTCGACGTGGACTTCTGCCAGGAGCGCCGCGACGAGGTGATCCGCTACGTGCAGGAGCGCTACGGTCGCGCGCAGGTGGCGCAGATCATCACCTTCGGTACTCTCCAGGCGCGCGGCGTGCTGCGCGACGTGGGGCGCGTGCTGGAGATGCCCTATGGGCAGGTGGACAAGCTCTGCAAGCTCGTCCCGCAGAACCCGGCCAATCCCGTCACTCTCAAGCAGGCCATCGAGGACGAGCCGCGCCTTCAGGCAGCGCGCGATCAGGAAGAGGTGGTCAAGCGCGCCTTCGACATCGCGGTAAAGCTGGAGGGGCTGAACCGCCACGCCTCCACCCACGCCGCCGGCATTGTGATCGGCGACCGCCAGCTGCACGAGCTGGTGCCGCTCTATCGCGATCCCAAGTCCGACATGCCGGTCACCCAGTACAATATGAAATGGGTGGAGCAGGCCGGCCTGGTGAAGTTCGACTTCCTCGGCCTCAAGACGCTCACCACCATCGAGAAGGCGGTGAAGCTGGTTCACCAGAGGGGCATCGAGCTCGATATCTCGAAAATCCCGCTGGATGATGCCAAGACCTACCACATGCTCGGCAAGGGCGAGACGGTGGGCGTGTTCCAGGTGGAAAGCGCGGGCATGCGCCGCGCGCTCGTGGACATGAAGGCCGACCGCATCGAGGACATCGTCGCCCTTGTCGCGCTCTACCGGCCCGGCCCCATGGCCAACATCCCGGTCTATTGCGACTGCAAGCACGGGCGGGCGACGCCGGACTATCTCCACCCCATGCTGGAGCCGTACCTGAAGGAGACGTTCGGCGTCATCATCTACCAGGAACAGGTGATGCAGATCGCCCAGGCCATGGCGGGCTACTCGCTGGGCGAAGCCGACCTGCTGCGGCGCGCCATGGGAAAGAAGATCCGCGCGGAGATGGAAAAGCAGCGCGAGCGCTTCGTGTCCGGCGCCGCCGGGCGGGGCATCGAGAAGGCGCAGGCGGACACCATCTTCGACCTCTTGGCGAAGTTCGCCGACTACGGCTTCAACAAGTCCCACGCCGCCGCCTATGCGCTGGTGGCCTACCAGACCGCATGGCTGAAGGCGAACTACCCGACCGAGTTCCTCGCCGCCTCCATGACGCTCGATAAGGGCAACACGGACAAGCTCGCGGAATTCCGGCAGGAGGCGCAGCGCCTCGGCATCGAGGTGGTACCGCCGAACATCAACCTGTCCGCCCGCGAGTTCGGCGTGAAGGACGGCAAGATCATCTACGCCATGGCCGCCATCAAGGGCGTGGGCGAGGCGGCGGTGGAAGCACTGGTGGCAGCGCGGGGCGACCGGCCGTTCCGCTCCTTCGCCGACTTCGCGACGCGCCTGCCGGTGAAGCTCGTGAACAAGCGCACGCTGGAAAGCCTCATGGCTGCCGGCTGCTTCGACGTGATCGAGAAGAACCGCGCCCGGGCCTTCGCCGCCATCGAGCCCATCGTGGCCGAGGCGCAGCGGGTGGAAGCCAATGCCCAGTCCGGCCAGAACGACATGTTCGGCTCCGGCCCCGCCGCGGCGGCCTCCCTCCCCATCCCCGAGGCGTCGCCCTGGCTGCCGTCCGAGCGGCTGCAGAAGGAATATGATTCCATCGGCTTCTTCCTCACCGGCCATCCGCTGGACGATTACGCCGAGGCGCTGAAGAAGATGCGGGTGCAGTCCTTCGCCGACTTCTCCCGTGCGGTGCGCTCGGGCGCTGCGGCGGGACGGCTGGCGGCGACGGTGGTCTCCAAGCAGGAGCGGCGCACCAAGTCCGGCACCCGCATGGGCATTGTCGGCCTCTCGGACCCCTCCGGCCATTACGAGGCGGTGATCTTCTCCGAAGGCCTCGCGCATTACCGCGACCTGCTGGAGCCCGGCACCCCGCTGCTCATGATGGTCGCGGCCGAGATGAACGGCGAGGATGTGCGGGTGCGCATCAATTCCTGCGAGAAGCTCGATCCCGTTACCGCCAAGCACCAGAAGGGCCTGCGCATTTTCCTGCGCTCGCCGGAGCCCATCGAGGGCATCGCGCGGCGCCTGTCGGACGGCAAGTCGGGCGAGAAGGGCGCGGGCGAGGTGAGCCTGATCCTGCTGGTCGACGACGCCCATGCCGAGGTGGAGGTAAGCTTGCCCGGCAAATATTCCGTGTCGCCGCAGATTGCCGGGGCGATCAAGGCCATTCCCGGCGTCGTGGCTGTTGAAGCGGCGTGACGGTGCGTCTATCAGACCTTCGGTAAGCGGCGGGTGCGGGCGGCCCCGTCATTCGAGGAACCACCCGTGACGACAGACAAGCGCGCCGTCCTGGTGCTGGGCATGCACCGAAGCGGCACATCGGCGCTCACCCGCATCATCAACCTGATGTGCTTCTCCGCCCCGAAGACCCTCATGGCCGCCACCGAGGCCAACGAGGCGGGTTTTTGGGAGAGCGAGGTCTTCATGGACCTCGACGAGCGGATCCTGAAAGCGTGCGGCCAGAAGTGGTCCTCCCGCAAGCGGATGCAGGAAGATGTGATGGCGGTGGCCCGCCGCACCGGTCTGCTCGACGAGGTGCGCCGGGCACTCGCCAACGAATATGGCGACGCGCCGGACATCGTCCTCAAGGACCCGCGGATTTCCCGGCTCATGGCCATCTATGGGCCGGTGCTGAAGGAGGCCGGCTACCGCATCCTGCCGTTGCTGGCCCTGCGCAATCCCGTGGAGGTCGCCGCCTCCCTCACCAAGCGCGACGGCTTCGATTTGGGCAAGGGGCTCGGCATCTGGCTGCGCTACACGCTCGATTCGGAGATCGCGACCCGCGGGATGCCGCGTACCGTCATCTCCTTCGACGGCCTGATGGCCGACTGGCGCAGCACCATGGAGCGCGCCGCGCGCCAGCTGGGCGAGCCGTGGCCGCAGCTTCCGCCGGAAAGCCTCGCGGAGATCGATGGCACGCTGAAGCCGAACCTGCGCCACCATGCGCTGCCGCCGCCGTCCCGCACCAGCTGGCGGGGCCTTCTGGCCGCCCAGACCTACGATGCCATGCAGCGCCTGATGGTCGATCCGCAGGATCGCGCGGCCTGCCGCAGACTGGATCTGATCCGCGCGGTGTTTCGGCCCCTTTGACTTTCACGCGCGCGGGCCCGGCGGTTTCGCGCTATGAAGCCGCTGTTGCTTGAAACACCTGCGATCACCGCGAGCGTCTGGGGGAACCATGGTTTCGGACCGGGATGTGGCACGGCGTGTCGCCATCGCGTGCATCGTCATCGCGCTCGGCTGGCTCTCGTGGAAGATCTACGACGTCATCCTCCAGGTCTTCGCCGCGTGCCTCGTCTCGCTCGCGCTCCATGCTCTCGCCGAGCCCTTCGCCAAGTGGACGCGCTTCCCGGAGCGCTACGCGGTGATCCCGGTGGGGATCCTCGTCTTCGGCGGGCTCGGGCTCGCGCTCTATCTGTTCGGTTCGACCATTCAGACCCAGGTGACGCAGCTGGTGAACGAGCTGCCCACCGCCTGGTCGGCATTCGAGCAGCGCTTTCACTTGGAGGGGATGAGCGATGACCTGCTGAAGCGGGCGGAAGCGGCGGCGCCGTCGGGTGAAACCGTCCTCTCCTTTGTGCAGGGCTTCACATCCAACCTGTTCCAGGTGGTGCTGGGCACCTTCCTTGTCGTGGTTGGCGGCATCTATTTCGCGGTCTCCCCGGAACTCTACCGCCGCATGTTCCTGTCCCTGTGGCGCCCTTCGGAGCGGCCGGCGGCGGCGCGGCGGCTCGCCATGGTGTCGGAGGATCTCAGGCACTTCCTCAAGGCGCAGCTGATCGCCATGGTGGTGGTGGGCGTGCTCACCTTCATCGGCCTCACGGTGGTGGGCGTGCCCTCCTCGCTGGCTTTGGCCCTCTTCGCCGGCCTCGCGGAATTCGTGCCCATGATCGGGCCGGTGATGGCGGCCGCCCCGGCGGTGCTGATCGCGCTGACCATGGGCGCGGACACCGGGCTGTGGACGCTTCTCGTCTTCGTCGGTGTCCAGCAGGCGGAGAGCAACATCATCACGCCCCTGCTGCAGCAGCGCATGGTGTCGCTGCCGCCGGCGGTAACGCTGTTCGCGGTGGTGGCGTTTGGCAGCATCTTCGGCGCTCTGGGCGTGGTGCTGGCGACGCCGCTGACCGTCGTCGCCTTCGCCGCCTTCAAGGCACACAGCGAGCAGGTGGCCGAGGAAGACGCCGCGGCCTGAGGCCGCGTGCCCATCTCGATCAGTTCGGCAGAACCAGCCGCCCCGCCGCCCGATCATAGCGCCACATGGCGCCGGCGCAGATGCGCGTGCCGCCGAGGTGGCGCTCCACCCCGTTGTTCGCGGCATGGTCAAAGGCCCCCTTCAGCGCCGCGGCGCCGGCGGGGGTGAGGGACACCTCGGCCGCAGCATAGGCCCGATAGCTGCGCTCCGCCGCCCCGTCCTCGCCGGGTGTGAAGCTGAGGCTAGGTGCCTCGCTGGAGCGGAAGGGCAGGCCGGTGACGAGCGGCTCATGGGCGAAGGCGAGCCCGTCGAGCCGCAGGAAGAAGGGCAGGTCGGCCAGGAACTGCGCCTGATCCATGGAATGGACCGCGGCAAAGAGGTGGGCCACCTTCATTGGCCCGCCGGCCAGATGCCGCAGGATGCGCTCCTCGGTGAGCGACAGGCCGCTGTCCGGCGCCGGCAGCTCGCAGACGAGGCGGGAGAGCGCGGGCGACAGGTAAGGCAGCGCTTCGTGCGGTCGTTCGAGAAAGCTGGAGAGCAGACGCGGCGTCGGCGCGGTGAACGCCTCCCACGCCTGCCGTGCGGTCTCCATCTGGACATGGGTGACGGGGGCGCGGTGTGCTTCGAGGGCGCGCAGGTCCCCAAGCTCCATCACCGCGAGATAATGGGAGGCCTGCACCAGGCTCACCCCCATGCGCTCGGGCTCATGGGCGAGGTAGTCGAGGATCTGGATCAGCTGGAGCTGGTCATAGAGATCATGTTCGAACCACAGCTCCACCTCACCATAGGCCGAATGCACCTCCATCTGCGCGTCGCGATGGGCGAAATCGGCCCTCACCTCGTCGAACGGGAGCCCCAGCGCGGAGGAGAGGAAATCGGCGCGCACGTCGGAGACGTCGTCGAGCAGGGTGGCGGCGGGCACCGGGCCGTCATGCAGCATGTCCCGCCACGGGATGATGTGGCCCTTGATCCCCGCCTCGCGCAGCCGCTCGGCCGCGCTGTCGCCGTTGGTCACGATGAGCTTCGGCATCCTGATGCCCTCGGGTTGGCCCGCGCTGCGCGGCTTCCCCAGCGCGTGGCGGCGTCATTCATCCCCCCGGCAGTCGTCTCATGCGGCTGTCAGCCCCAGCTTCACCCGCGACCGCGATAGGGCGCAACCCCCGTGTCGGGCAGCCAGACGCCCTCGGGCAGCTTACCTGTTTGCCAGAACACGTCGATGGGAATGCCGCCGCGCGGATACCAATAGCCGGCAATGCGCAGGAAGCGCGGCTCCAGCAGGCTCACCAGCCGCTTGCCCACCGCGACCGTGCAGTCCTCGTGGAACGCACCATGGTTGCGGAAGCTGCCCAGATAGAGCTTGAGCGACTTGGATTCCACGAGGTGCAAATCGGGCACGTAGTCGATGACGAGGTGCGCGAAATCCGGCTGGCCCGTGACCGGGCAAAGCGATGTGAACTCAGGGCAGGTGAAGCGCGCCACATAATCGGCATCGGGGTGGGGATTGGGCACGCGGTCGAGCACCGCCTCCTCGGGGGACGGGGGCAGGGCGCTCTGGGCGCCGAGCTGCAACGGGCGGTCGGTCATCACGCTTCCTTGGGAATGGATCGGCGGCATAGCTTTCGGGCCGGCAATGTTCAACCGCCGTCGGGCGGTTTTGCGACCGATCACCTCTTTGCGATCAAGCCCCTTCGCATCCGCGAAGGTTCGCGCTAGAAGCACGGCGCCTGGAGGGCGCCTCGCCTTCCACTCCCGGGGGCGGGCGAGGTTGAAGGGTGAGGGGGGCCGTCACGGCCCCGCGGGCAGCCATCAGGCCGCCGCCGCTCGCCGCCACGGGACGCCCCCACGCGGGACACCAAGGAAGGGACCTTCATGACCGCCATCGTGGATATCATCGGCCGCGAGATTCTCGACAGCCGCGGCAATCCCACCGTCGAGGTGGACGTGGTGCTGGAAGACGGCTCCCTCGGCCGCGCCGCGGTTCCCTCGGGTGCCTCCACCGGCGCCCACGAGGCGGTGGAGCTGCGCGACGGCGACAAGAGCCGCTATCTCGGCAAGGGCGTGTCCAAGGCCGTGGACGCCGTGAACGGCGAGATCTTCGACGCCGTCGGAGGCTACGAGGCCGAGGACCAGGCCCATATCGACGCGGTGCTGCTCGGTCTGGACGGCACCCCCAACAAGGCCCGCCTCGGCGCCAACGCCATCCTCGGCGTGTCGCTGGCGGTGGCCAAGGCCGCGGCGCAGGCGAGCGGCCTGTCGCTCTACCGCTATGTGGGCGGCGTGAACGCCCGCGTGCTGCCGGTGCCGATGATGAACATCGTCAATGGCGGTGCCCATGCGGACAACCCCATCGACTTCCAGGAATTCATGATCCTGCCCGCTGGCGCCTCCTCCTTCGCCGAGGGCCTGCGCTGGGGTGCGGAGATTTTCCACACGCTGAAGAGCGGCCTGAAGAGCGCCGGCCACAACACCAATGTGGGCGACGAGGGTGGCTTCGCCCCCAACCTCGCTTCCGCCGAGGCGGCGCTGGACTTCGTGATGGGCGCCATCGACAAGGCCGGCTTCAAGCCGGGCGAGGATGTGTTCATCGGCCTCGACTGCGCCTCCACCGAGTTCTTCAAGGACGGCGCCTACCACTATGAAGGCGAGGGCAAGGTGCGCGACATCGAGGCCCAGGTGAAGTACCTGGCCCAGCTCGTCGCCGGCTACCCCATCGTCACCATCGAGGACGGCATGGCCGAGGACGACTGGGCCGGCTGGAAGCTCCTCACCGACACCATCGGCACCAAGTGCCAGCTGGTGGGCGATGACCTGTTCGTCACCAATGTCGAGCGCCTGTCGCGCGGCATCAAGGACGGCGTCGGCAACGCCATCCTCGTGAAGGTGAATCAGATCGGCTCTCTCACCGAGACGCTCGATGCGGTGGAAATGGCCCACAAGGCCGGCTATCGCGCCGTCATGTCCCACCGGTCGGGTGAGACCGAGGATTCCACCATCGCCGACCTCGCGGTGGCCACCAACTGCGGGCAGATCAAGACCGGCTCGCTGGCCCGCTCGGACCGCACCGCCAAGTACAACCAGCTGCTGCGCATCGAGCAGGAGCTGGGCGACTCCGCGCGCTACGCCGGCAAGGCCGCGATCAAGTCGCTGGCCTGATCCCTCTGCGCCGCGCGGACGCGCGGTAGGTGAGGACTTAAACAGGAAGGCCGCCGTGGGCTCCGGCTCGCGGCGGCCTTTCTTTTGGGTCGACCAAACGACGGGATGCGCCCCCCTCAGTCCGGGCCGCGCACCGCGATAGGGTCGCTATCGGGAAAGCTCTCCTCCAGCGCCTCGTCCAGCCGCGCGCTGATCTCGGCCTGCTCGTCGCTGACATCGGCCGCGTGCTTGAGGGCAACGATCTGGGTGAGCAGCGCATCGCGCCGCTGCGCCAGATCCGTTATGGAGCGGCCGGCGGCCTCGGCCTCCACGCCCGCCACCAGCGCCGCCTGAAGCTCCGGCGTCATGGCGGGGGCGCCGAGGTCGTCCCACCAGGTTTCCACCGCCGGCAGCAGGTGGTGCATGAAGTGCCCGAGCCCGCCCGCGCCGCCGCCAAGATGGAAGGTCATGTGCTGACCCATGAGGGCCCAGCGCAGGCCGGGCCCCTCGGACACCGCGGCGTCCACGTCTTCCACGGAGGCGACGCCCTCCGCCACCAGATGGATCGCCTCGCGCCACAGGGCCGCCTGCAGGCGGTTCGCCACATGGCCGGGCACTTCCTTGCGGATCTCGATGGGATGCTTGCCGAGCCAGCGATAGAAGGCCATGGCCCGGGCGATGGCGTCGCGGCTCGCATGCGCGCCGCCCACCACCTCCACCAGCGGGATCAGATGGGGCGGGTTGAAGGGATGGCCGATGAGGCAGCGCTCGCGGTGGCGGCAGCCCTCGGAAATGCGGCTCGCCAGAAGGCCGGAGGAGGACGAGGCGATCACCACCTCGGGCGGCAGCACCGCATCGAGGGCGGGAAACAGCTTCTGCTTCACCTCGTAGCGCTCGGGCGCGTTCTCCTGCACGAAATCGGCGCCTTCCACCGCCGCCACCGGGTCCGGCTCGAAGCGCCAGGCGGTGGGGTCGATCCAGCCCTCGCCGCCGAGCTGCGTCAGCACCGGCCAAGCCCCGGAAATCAGCGCCTGCGTCGCCTCGCGTGCGCCGGGGGCGGGATCGCTCACCACCACTTCCAGCCCGCGCGAAAGGAAGAGCGCGGCCCAGCTGGCCCCGATGGTGCCGGCTCCGATCACGGCGACGCGGCGGATGGGGGGCGACAGGTGGGACATGATCCGGCTCCGGGTCGGCAGTCAGGGAGGCATCGTTCTAGCAGCCGGGCGCGCCAGGCTGCACCGCCTGCGAAGGTATGACAGCATTGCGCGGGCCTCCGCCCTCAGCGCGGCAGCTGGATGATGAGCGCTTCCACGCCCAGCCAGATGATCTGCACGCCGATGGCGAACAGGATGAAGGCAAACAGGCGCACCAGCACATTGGTGCCGGTCTTGCCCAGCACCCGTTCCAGCGTTGGCGCTTCGCGGAACGAGAAATAGACCGTCAGCGACACCGCCAGCAGCCCGGCCAGCGCGCCCGCGACGGAGGAGAGCTGGAACAGCGGGTCCGTCTTCCAGGTGGGTGTATGGCCGGCCGCGAGTGCCACGGTCGCGGCGATGGAGCCGGGTCCGACCGTCAGGGGGAGGGTGAGGGGATAGAAGGCCTCGTCCTGCGCGCGCGCCTCGTCCAGTTCCACGCCCTGCGCCTTGTCGGGGGCGTTCTCATCCTCGTGCAGGATGTTCCAGCCCACCACCGCCACCACCAGTCCGCCCGCGACCCGCAGAATGGGAAGCGAAATGCCGAAGAACAGGAGGATCTGCGCGCCGATGGCCAGCGACCCGAACAGCAGCAGGAAGCCGTAGATCGCCACGCTGCGGGCGATGCGCTCGCGCACCTGCGGCGAGCAGCGGCGCACGAATGTGAGGAAGATGGGCGCCGTCCCGAGCGGGTTCACGATAGGAAAGAGCGCCGCGAAGACGGTGATGAAGATGTTGACCGCGTTGGTCAGATGCATCCGGCTCCCCCTGCGCGGTGCCTTGCTCCGGCTCTATTCCTCGATGCGCTCCCAGCCGTGGGGCGAGAGGCGTTCCTGCGGCAGGAAGCGCCGCTTGTAGTCCATCTTCCGCGACCCGTGCACCCAATAGCCGAGATAGACGTAGGGCAGCCCCATCTGCCGCGCCCGCGTCACGTGGTCGAGGATCAGGTAGGTGCCCAGCGAGCGGTCCTGCGCCAGCGGGTTGTAAAAGGAATAGACCATGGAGAGGCCGTCGGAGAGGATGTCGGTGAGGGCCACCGCCATCAGGTCTCCGGTGCCATAGCCGAGGATGCGGCTGTCCGGTCCGCGCTTGCGATATTCGACGAGGCGGGTGTGGACGTGGGTGTCCTCCACCATCATCGCGTAGTCGAGCACGCTCATGTCCGCCATGCCGCCGGTGCCGTGGCGGGAGGTCACGTAGGTGCGGAACAGGCTGTACTGCTCGGAGGTGGGCGTGGGCGGCTTCACCTGGCCCACGATGTCTTCGTTGTGCGCCTTCACCCGCCGGAAGCTGCGGCTCTCCTCGAAGTCCGCCACGCAGATGCGCACGGAGACGCAGGCCTTGCAGCCCTCGCAGGCGGGGCGATAGGCGATGGACTGGCTGCGCCGGAAGCCGCCCTGCGTCAGCACGTCATTGAGCGCGGCCGCGCGGTCGCCGACGAGGTGGGTGAACACCTTCCGCTCCTCCCTGCCCGGAAGGTAGGGGCAGGGGGAGGGCGCCGTCAGATAGAATTGTGGTGTGTCGCGGGGGTGCTCACTCACGGGGATCTGGCCTCTGAACCAGGATCATCGCGCCTGCGTGCAGGCAGGTCAAAGGCGCAGTCGCCGGGCGGGTGAAATTTCAGCGGATGCGGCGCAGCGCCTCGGCCCGCTCGGCGCTGTTGATGACCACGGTGCCGCAGAGAAAATCGTGCAGCAGCCGGCGCCGGTCGTTGAACAGGCCCACCAGCAGCACGAACGGGGTCAGCACCGAGATGGACACCCAGAAGCACACCGCGCGGACGCCGCCGAGCAGCGCGTAGCAGGGCGCGCCGTACCAGGTGCGCAGCTCGATCTCCATGAGTCGCATGCCGAGGGTGGCGGAGGCGGGCGAGCCGAGGGTGAAGGCGTAATAGGCGACGGCCCACAGGATGAAGACCGGCCCGATCAGCCAGAACAGCAGCCAGCCAAGGCCCAGGGTCACGATGCCGAACACGAAGACGAACACCCCGAACAGAACCACCGGTCCGATGACCATCAGCGCATCCACGAGGAACGCGATGATGCGGCGGGAGAGGACGCCCTCGAACAGTTCCGGCTGCGTCACCGGATCAAACGCGTGCGGCCGATACGCGATGTCGGTGTCGGCAGGCTCGCGGGACGTGTCGCCGGTGTAGCTCATGGTAATGCAACTCCTTCAGCACGCAAACGTGGTGACGCAGCGCGGGCGACGCAAGGGGACGCAATGACCGGGAGAGGCACGGGAGACGATAGGCTGGCCGGCGGGGAACGGGCGGGGAGGCCTCCCGCGACGCTCACCCACCGGCCAAACCCCACGGACCCAGGAGATGCGGCGGACCTGAGCACTCCGTAGGGTTGTCTGGGAGCGAAAGGGCCTCTTGACCGGCATGGCCGGCCGCGCACCTTCCGCCTCGCATCTGGAAGCCACGAAGACTAGCACAACGGGCCGAAAGGAAAAGCCGGTGATTCGGCCGTCCCCACCTCAGCCGCCGGTATACTGGCGCACCGTCTCGAGGAAGCGCGCCACCGAAATGGGCTTGGAGAGATAGGCCTCGCAGCCGCCGGCGCGGATGCGTTCCTCGTCGCCCTTCATGGCGAAGGCGGTGACGGCCACCACCGGGATGGCGCGCAATTCGGGATCGGCCTTCAGCTTGCGGGTGACGTCGAGCCCGGAAATCTCCGGCAGCTGGATGTCCATGATGATGAGGTCCGGCCGGTTGGCGCGGGCAAGCTCCACCGCCTCCACGCCGGAGCGCGTCTCCACCGTGCGATAGCCGTGCGCCTCCAGGAGATCGTGGAAGAGCTTCATGTTGAGCTCGTTGTCCTCCACGATCATCACCGTCTTGGTCATCGCGTCCCCCGAACCGGCCCGACTTCGCCGCATCCTGCCACCCTTCGCAGCACGCGGCGAACGTGCTGGAATGCCGCCGACAGCTAGACCCCAATCCTTGCGGAAGCGCAAATGCCCATTCAGGACAAACCAAGGGGCCTCAAGGCCCAGCGTGACGCGGCGCAGGAGGTGGCGGTTTCCGCCCTTTCCTTCATCGCCGCCGATGGCGAGCGCCTCGTGCGATTCCTTGCCGAGACCGGCCTGACCCCCGCCAGCCTGCGCGAGGCTGCGAGCCGGCGCGATTTCGGTGCCGGCGTGCTCGCCTTCGTCATCGCCGACGAGCCCCTTCTTCTCGCCTTCGCCGCCGAAAAGGGCCTCGACCCGCGCCATGTGGTTGCTGCCCACGAGATCCTGTCGCCGCCCATCGATCCGGACGCCATCGTCCGCCGTCCCATGTAGCCGGCGGCGCCGCCCCCTGAAGCCATGACCGCGCCCGGCCTCTGCCGCGACTGCCTCTCGGACGTTCCCGCGCTGGATGGGCCCCGGGGTGCGCGGTGCCCTGCGTGTGGCAGCCCGCGGGTGGTGCAGCATGGCGAACTGCGCAGCCTCAGCGTCGCCCATGTGGATTGCGACGCCTTCTATGCGGCAGTGGAAAAGCGGGACAATCCCGACCTCGCGCATGTCCCGCTCATCATCGGCGGCGGCAAGCGCGGGGTGGTCTCCACCGCCTGCTACATCGCCCGCATCCACGGGGTGCGCTCGGCCATGCCCATGTTCAAGGCGCTGGCCCTGTGCCCGGATGCGGTGGTGCTGAAGCCGAACATGGAGAAATACGTGAAGGTCGGCCGCGAGGTCCGCGCTCGCATGAAGGCGCTGACCCCGCTGGTGGAGCCGCTCTCCATCGACGAGGCCTTCCTTGATCTCTCGGGTACCGAAGCCCTGCATCAGGCCAGCCCTGCGCGGACGCTCGCGCGTTTCGCCCGGGATGTGGAGCGGGAGGTGGGCATCACCGTCTCGGTGGGGCTCGCGGCCAACAAGTTCCTCGCCAAGATCGCCTCGGACCTCGACAAGCCGCGCGGCTTCTCGGTCATCGGCCAGAGCGAGGCGGCGGAATTCCTGGCGCCCCGCCCCGTCACCTTCATCTGGGGGGTGGGGGCGGCCTTCGGCGGCAAGCTGGCGCGGGATGGATTCTCCACCATCGGCGATCTGCAGCGCGCCGAACCGGCCGACCTCGCCCGCCGCTACGGCGCCGAGGGCTTGCGGCTCTCGCGCCTCGCCTTCGGCCTCGACGCGCGCAAGGTGGAGCCGGAGCGGGAGGCGAAGAGCGTGTCCGCCGAAACCACCTTCGACCGTGACATCGGAGCCCTGCGCCCGCTGGAGCAGACGCTCTATGCGCTCTCCGAGGAAGTGAGCGATCGGCTCAAGCGCGCCGGCATCGCCGGGCGCACGGTGACCCTGAAGCTGAAGAGCGCGGATTTCCGCCTGCGCACCCGCTCGCGCACGCTGGACGCCCCGACCTGCCTCGCTGCCCGCATCAACGCGGCAGCCCACGAGCTGCTGGTGAAGGAGACGGACGGAACCCTCTTCCGGCTGATCGGCGTCGGCGTCTCCGACCTCGGCCCCATCGCCGATGCCGACCCGGCCGATCTCGTGGACACCACGAGCCAGCGCCTCAAGGCCACGGAGACGGCCATGGACGCCCTGCGCGCCAAGTTCGGCCGGGGCGCCGTCTCCCGCGGCATCCTGCTCGACGCCACCACCGATCGCCGCAACCGGAAAAAGTGACGGAACGGCCCGCGCGCAGGCGGAACGCGGAAGGCACCCTTGCGCTTTCCTCCTTCAGGAGGACGCGCCATGAACCATGTGATCGGCATTATCCGAGAGGAAGAAGGCGGGTTTCGCCTGAGCTTCCCGGATTTTCCCCGGCTTCAGGCGGATGGCGAGACGCTCGCCGCGGCCGTGGGCCGGGCCACCGAGGTGGTGGCAGCGGAGATTTCAGACGGAAAGGTCCCGTTCCCCACCTCAGCCAACATGGACATGCTGGACACGGGACAGCCGGACTGGATGGGGCGGGGCATCGCCGTGCTGGTCCCGTTGCCGCTCCAGACGGCCACAGAGCAGGCGGACGAAGAGGAGAAGCCCTCACCGGGCGATGGGCCGCCGGCCGAAGGTCAGGTGCCCCTCAGCGGCCGGGTGTCACCGGAGGAAGTGCCGACCGACCAGGCAAGGTCTGCGGCGCGCCAAATGACGGACGGTGGAGCGGCGGCGGTTCAGCGGTCCACCGACGACTTGTAGACCCAGCCGCGCTTGTCGCCGGTCGAGACCTCGCACCAGCTCTTGCACGAATAAAGCTTCACCTTCGTACCACCCTCCAGCGTGCCGATGGCCGAGGCGGAGCGGCGTGGGCCGGAGCGCAGCGTGACCGCCGAGCGGATGCGGGCGGATGTGGCGGACTCGTCGTCCGAGGCTGCGGTCTCGGCGGACGCCATTTTCACAGGCCGGGGCGCGGGCAGTGGCGCGGCGGCGTCGGGCGGGGTGCGTTCGGCCACCGTCTCCACGGCGCTCGCCGGGAGGGTTTCCTCGTCCGTATCATTGAGAGGCTCAAGAAAGGCAGGTCGGGAAAAGTCGGCGGCCGTCGGCCCGACTTCCGCTGGAGCGGGGGCGGCCGTTTCCCCGCCAGCGCCGAGAATGGAGGCCACCTTCATGGCGGACTGGCCGTGCCCTGCGTCGGCGATGCGCTTGGGCTGAGCGGGCGTCGCGGGTTTCGGTGCCGCCGTAGCGACTGCGGTGGCAGGGGCGGCTGGCGTCGGTTGGGTCGGAGCCGCTGCGGTCTGTGATGTGTCGGAGCGCGGAGCAACAAGATTGTAAGCCAGCAAACCACCCATCCCGAGGATGAGCACCGCCGCAGATGCGCCGAGCACCCGCCAAAGCATGAGCCCGTCGCGGCGCTTGGAACTGCGGCGGGGGCGGCTTCCGGCACCGATGCGGGCCGGAACAGTGGGGCGCTGGTTCTGCGCGGTCTCTGTGCGATAGCGCATCGGGTATTCGGGGCGGGTGGCCTCGAATTCATCCCGGCCGCGCGCCGCAAGTCCAGGGCGAGCCATCGAATTCACCTCCCAACGGAGCCCCTCTTGCCAGAACTGGCGGAGGCCGGCGTTGAAGACACTCACGGACGAACCATCCCCTGACCCGATGGTCCCTGCCGAACTCCTTGTATTCACCGCGTTTTTGGATTTCGCGGCGGTTTCCGGCGCATTCGGCGCCAAGCGGCGTGCATCCTCACGCCATTTCGTAGTTGCGACCAAGTACAGCGGACCAAGTATTGCCGCAAGGTACTACCGCAATCAACACGCCGGAGCTTCTTCGCCAATTGCGGCCGATATTTGCCCTTGCGGCATAACGTGCTGCGTTGCGATGGCGCTGTCCAGCCCAAGCCGGATGTATTTGCGCGCCTCCAAACTGGCCGTCGATGCAGGCCGAGCCGCAAAGACGGGGCGTGCGGAAAGCTTGACGCTGCGGCATCATGATCCAGCACAGCGAGGGGGCAGACATGTTCGACCCGACCACACTCACCGGCCTGCACACCTGGATCAGCCTGATCGCCATCGTTCTCGGGATCCCGGTCACGCTCGCCTTGATGCGCGGCGAGCGGGCAGGGGCGGGGATCACCGCCGCCTTTCTCGCCCTCGCCTTCCTCACGAGCGCGACCGGCTTTCTCTTTCCCTTCTCGGGCGTGAAGCCATCGCACGTGGTGGGCGCCATCGCACTCGTGGTGGTGCTGGTCGCCGCCTATGCGCTCTACGGTGCCGGCCGTGTGGGCGTGTGGCGCCCGGTCTATGCGGCTGCTGCCGTGGCGAGCCTCTATTTCCTGGTGTTCGTTGCCGTCGCGCAGGCGTTCGCCAAGGTGCCGGCGCTCGCGGCGCTGCCGCCCACCCAGTCGGAGCCGCCGTTCGCCATCGCTCAAGGCGTGGTGCTGCTGGCTTTCGTGATCCTTGGAACGTTGGCCGCGCGGGCCCGGCCCGCCTCCGCGCCGGCCTGAGGCGTCACTTGCCCGGCACCCGCCACCACGTTTCCGGCAGTGTGCCATAGAGCGAGGCCCGCTCCGGCCGGGCGATGCGCGTCCAGCGCGCGAGCCATTGCCCGGGCGTGTGGAACAGCGGCACCGCATAGGCGCCCGAGATCAACACCCGGTCCAGCGCCCGCGCGGCGGCGACATACGCCTCCTCGTCCCGCGCGGCGATGAGGGCAGCGATGGTGGTGTCGATGGCCGGCGCCTTCGCGCCCATATAGTTGCGGCTGCCCGGCGTATCGGCGGCGGCGGCGCCGAAATAGAAGGCCTGCTCGTTGCCCGGCGACAGGGATTGCGACCAGGCGTAGGGCATCATGTCGAAATCATAGGCCTGCCGGCGGGTGTCGAACTGCACCGCATCCACGCTGCGCACGTTGAGGGTGATGCCCGCCCGCTTCAGCTGCGCCTGCCAGGCGAGGGCGAGGCGCTCCTGATCGCGTGTGACCACCATGAGTTCCAGCGCAAACGGCCGCCCGTTCCCCGCATCCACCAGCGCGCCCTTGCGCAGCACGAAGCCCGCCTGTTCCAGAAGGTCGAGCGCCGCCTTGAGCCTAATGCGGTCGCGGCCGGTTCCGTCTGAGACCGGCGGGCGATAGGTGCCGGCGAGCACGTCCGGCACCACGGAGCCGGGGAAGGGCGCCAGCAGCGCGCGTTCGCGTGCATCCGCCGGCCGACCGATGCTGGACAGCGCCGAGCCTTCGAAGAAGCTGCCCGTCCTCCGGTAGAGCCCATGATAGAAGCTGCGGTCCAGCCATTCGAAATCGAACAGCTCGATCAGCGCCTGCCGCACCCGGATATCCGCCAGCAGCGGGCGGCGTGTGTTGAAGACGAACGCGGAATAGGGCTTCGGGATGCCGGTGGGGATGGTCTCCTTCACCACCTCGCCGCTGCGGACGGCGGGGAAATCGTAGGCCGTCTCCCATCTGCCGGGATCGCTCTCGAACCGGGCGTCGATCAAACCTTTGCGGAACGCCTCGAACTCGCTGTTGGCGTCGCGGAAATAGACGGTGTCGAGCCGGTCGAAATTATAGAGGCCGCGATTGAAGGCGACGTTCCGCCCCCAATAGTCCGGATTGCGCTCCAGCGTGAGCGCCGCGCCGGCATTGACGTTGGTGACCCTGTAGGGACCGGAGCCGAGGAGGGGGGTGAGGGTGGTCTCCTCGAACCGCGCCCGGTCGGTCGCCTGCTCGCTGAAGACCGGCATCAGCCCCATGATGAGCGGCAGCTCGGGGTCCGGCTCGGCGAAGGTGAAGCGCACGGTGTGCGCGTCCGGCGCCTCCGCCTTGGTGATCTTGCCGTAATAGAGCCGGTGGTTCGGCCGGCCCATGTCCCGCATGAGGGCGAACGAGAACAGCACGTCCGCGCTGGTCAGCGCACTGCCGTCGGAAAAGCGGGCGGCCGGGTCGATGGCGAATTCGACGAAGGAGCGCTTTTCGTCGGTGGAAACGGTGCGGGCGATCAGCGGGTAGAGGGTGAAGGGCTCGTCGAGCGAGCGCGCCATCAGGCTCTCGGTCACCGTGCCGCGCAGGACGCCGGGCGACGTGCCCTTCACGATGAAGGGATTGAGGCTGTCGAAGGTGCCGAGCAAGGAGAGCGTCAGCCGACCGCCCTTGGGCGCGTTGGGATTGGCATAAGCGAGGGAAGAGAAGCCGGGGGGCAGGGCCGGCTTTCCCCGCATGGTGATGGCGGAAGCCTTGTCAAGCGCCTGGGCTACCGCCGGTTTGGCGGCGCCGAAAACCAGCAGCAGAAGCGCGAGGACCGCAGGAGCCGTCCTCGTCAGGCGCGCGGCGTTTCCGCAGCCGGTCATCATGGCGCCTCCGATGCTGCATCGCGTCACACGAAGCCAAGCCTTGCAAAGGCGGCCTCATGATTCGTATGCCATGATAGGGGCTCGCGGGCGGCCGCCTATCAGCATTTCCCATGGGTTGCAGAATGCGCCGTCAGTTGGCCGCATTCCTCCGCAATCTAGCGCCCGCCGCCAGATGTGAAGATGACGGCCGGTTTGTCACCTTCTCGCCTTAATTGGGCCGGAGAGAGCCGGTGTCCGAGAGGGGGCGCGGGGTGCTCCGGCGTGCGCGTGCGCCTGCGCATGCGGGAGCCCGGCGGCAGAGACCACAGGAAAGGCCACAATGACGAAGACCCATTCCACCGCGCGGCTCACGGCGTCCGTCGCCGCCACGCTGCTCACTGTGGCGCTCGCCGGTCCGGCCTTTGCCCAGACCCAGCCCTCCACGACCCAGCCGGCGAAGCCCGCGGCCAAGCCTGCGGCACCCGCCGCGGCCAAGCCGGCCGCTCCCGCCGCCGCTGCCCCGGCTCCGGCCGGTGCCCCCCAGCAGGGCCAGGCGCCGCAGGGCGAGCCTGACGTGAAGTTCTCCGCCTCGCCGTGGCAGAAGATCTGCCAGGAAGTGCCCGAGCGGAAGAAGCAGGTCTGCGTGCTGACCCAGGTGCTCGGCGTCGAGAGCCAGGCGATCGCCAAGGTCGACATCATCGAGATGCAGGATGAGCCGAAGAAGCACATCAACATCTCCGTGCCGCTCGGCATGCGCCTGCAGCCCGGCCTGCGCATCACCCTCGACAAGGATCCCGTGAACATCCCGTTCGTGCTGTGCCAGCCCATCCAGGGCGGCGGCGCGACCTGCATCGGCGACCTCGAGGTCGACGGCACCTTCGTCGCCAAGCTGCGCAAGGCCAATGCGGTCTATCTGCAGATGGTGAACGGCACCGGCCGCACCCTCAGCCTGCCCATCTCCAACACCGACTTCGGCAAGGCCTATGACGGCCCCGGCATGGACGCGAAGGTCGCCATGGAGCTTGAGCGCAAGCGCATGGAAGAAGCCCGCGCCGCCGCCCAGCAGCAGGAAGAGCAGAGCAAGGCCGCCCTCCTCAAGAAGGGGCAGGAGCTCGAGAAGGCCAAGACGGGCCAGTGAGGTCCTGCCAGTGATTTCCGGCCGGCGATCTCCGGCCGGTGTCTGGCTGAAACGAAAAACCCCCGGCAGTGCCGGGGGTTTTTGTTTGCCGGCCCTCTTGTGCAAAGGGCCGGGTCTCACGTCGGGGCAGACGGGTCAGGTCACTGCGGCTCCAGCACGGGCTCGGTCGCAGCGGGAAGGAACATGTCGAGCAGGCGGCCGGTGGCGAGACGCTGCGCCTGGAGCACGGCACCTGCCATGCCCTGGGCGTCCGCCGCCGCTTCCTGCGCCAGAGACAGCGCAGTGGGGAAGGGCGCGACCAATTCGGCCGTGACCTCGTCGTGCTCGAACTTCAGCTCGGCGTCATACTTGCGCGCGATCTGCTGCATGCGCCGATTGTGGGCGAGGCAGCTCATGAACAGCGAGCGGATGCCGCGATTGCGCGCGGACAGGATCACCCGGTCGAGCAGCAGCGTGCCGAGGCCGTGGTTCTGGTATTCGGTCTCGACGCTGAAGGCGGCTTCCGCCTCGCCGGGCAGCACGTCGCCCATGGGATAGAGCTCGGCAGCGGCACGCAGCTCGCCGTCGACGAAGCAGCCATGCACGATGGCTCCCGTGCGGAACACCCGCGACGCATAGCGCTCGATGAATTCAGGGGATACTGCGGAGCCGAACCTGAACCGGCGGCTCTCCGTATCGAGCCTCAGGAGATGGTCCCGGAACCGTCCGGTCTCTCCGCTCCAAAGCTTCCGGATGATCCCCGGTGCGACCTCATCGGTCATTGTGGTCTCCAGACTGGCGTCTAAAACCCCGGTTTCCTCCCGGTCGCCCCCCGGTTTGTTCGTGCCTCAAACTATGTGCAGCGCAGCAAAGGTCAATAGGGTTTACCTTGACCAATACGGCAAAGCGATGCCGATTTGGTGGCCAGACCGCTCAGCGTTTTGATATCGCTCAATTTAATTGAGCCATGCGCCCGCTGCAGCTCTGCTGCGCTGCAACAGGCGCGTGCAGGCCTACGCCTGCCGCAATCGGCTCTGCTGGTGTCAGCGCACCAGAATCGCGCGGAAGTCGTTGACGTTGGTCAGCGTCGGGCCGGTCATCACCAATCGGTCGAGGGCCGAGAAGAAGCTGTAGCCGTCATTGTTGGCGAGGTAGTCGTCGGGCTTCAGCCCACGGCTCGCGGCATCGGCGAGCAGCGCGGCGTCGAACCAGGCGCCGGCATTGTCTTCCGTGCCGTCCACGCCGTCCGTGTCGCAGGAGATGGCGGAGACGCCCTCCCGGCCCTTGAGCGCGATGGCCAGCGCGAGGAGGAATTCCACGCTTCGGCCCCCGCGTCCCTTGCCCCGCACCGTCACCGTGGTCTCGCCGCCGGAGAGCAGCACGCAGGGCGCGGCCGTGGGCAGGCCGTGCTCTGAGGCGGAGCGGGCGATGCCGGCGAAGACATTGCCGGCCTCCCGCGCCTCGCCCTCTATGGCGTCGCCGAGGATGAGGGGAGTAAGGCCGAGCGTTTTCGCCTTTGCCTCGGCAGCCTTCAGCGCCATGAGCGGGGTCGCGATCATGTGCACCTCCTGGCCGGGGATGGTGTCGCCCGCCACTGTGTTGGCGCGGATGACCTGCTCCAGCTTGTCGGTGATCTCGATGCCCCAGGTGCGCATCAGGCCGAGCACGGCCTCCGGATCGGACGCCTCGGGAATGGTGGGGCCGGAGCCGATGGCGGCGGGGTCGTCGCCCGGTACGTCGGAGATGAGGTAGGTGACGGCCCGCGCCGGCGCGATGGCGGCGGCAAGGCGGCCGCCCTTGATGGCGGACATGGACTTGCGCACCCGGTTCATCACGCCGATGGGCGCGCCGGACTTGAGCAGCGCGGAGTTCAGCGCCTGCTTGTCGGCGAGCGTCAGCCCCTCGGCCGGAAGGGTGAGCAGCGAGGAGGCGCCGCCGGACATAAGGCACACCACGAGATCATCCGGCCCCGCGCTGCGCGCCAGCTCCAGGATGCGCCGGGCGGCGTCGAGCCCCGCCTGGTCCGGCACCGGATGGGCGGCCTCGACGATCTCGATGTGCTGCGTCTCGCAGCCATGGCCGTAGCGGGTGACGATGAGGCCCTCGCAGGGGCGGCCCCATTCCTCCTCGAAGGCGCGCGCCATGCGGGCGGAGGCCTTGCCGGCACCGATCACGATGGTACGGCCGCCCTTGGCCGCGTCGGGCGGGGCGGGGAGGCGGTCCTTGAACTTGCCTTCCGGCAGAGCGGCGGCGAGGGCGGCATCGAAAAGCGCGAGCAGGATCTCCCTGTCGGAGGCCGTGTTCGTGCCGTTTGCCTTGTCCATGGCCGCTCTCCCGTGCCCTTGTGCGAAAGTCTTATGGGTCCCGTGGCCTGTAGCGGCTCCCCGGGCGCCGATCAATAAGCGCAGCCGGAAAGGCATCTTTCCCGCGACGGGGGGAAACGGCGGGCGCGTGCATCCGGCACGGCAAGCGCTTATATGCGCGCCATGAGCCCTGCCTCCGAAACCGCGCCCCACCTCGTCTTCGATCGCAATCTGCTGCGCCGGCGGCTTGCCCGTGCGGCTGCTCTGGGGCCGGAGACATTCCTGCTGGAGCGCGCTGCGGAGGATATGGCGGACCGGCTCTTGGCCGTGAAGCGGACCTTTTCGACCGCCGTGGACATCGGCACGCCGACCGGGGCGCTCGCCACCGCCCTGTCCGGGCATCCGGCCGTGGAGCGCCTGATCCGCGCCGCGCCTTTGGCGGGCGATCTCGTACCACCCGCCGTGGTTGCCGACGAGGAGGCGCTGCCCTTTGCTGCCGGCAGCCTGGATCTGGTGGTCTCGGTGCTGGCGCTGCAATCGGTCAACGACCTGCCGGGCGTGCTGGCGCAGGTGCGCCGGGCGCTGAAGCCGGACGGGCTGTTCATGGGCGCGCTGCTTGGTGGCGGCAGCCTCACCGAGCTGCGGCAGGCTTTCGCCATCGCTGAGAGCGAGACCACGGGTGGCCTCTCGCCGCGCGTTGCGCCGTTCGCCGATGTGCGCGATCTCGGCGCCCTGCTCCAGCGGGCGGGGTTCGCCCTGCCGGTGACGGACGTGGACCGCGTGGTGGTGCGCTATTCCTCGCCCTTCACCCTGTTTGCGGACCTGAGGCGGATGGGCGGTGCCAATGCGCTCAACGAACGCCGCCGCGTGCCGCTGCGCCGGGCGACACTGCTGCGCGCGGCGGAAGTCTATGCCGAGCGGTTCGCGGACCCGGACGGCAAGGTGCGGGCGACGTTCGAGATCGTGTTCCTTTCCGGCTGGGCGCCGCACGAAAGCCAGCAGAGGCCGCTGCGCCCCGGCACCGCGCGCATGCGCCTCGCCGACGCCCTCAAGGTGCCCGAGCAGCCGCTGCCGCCCGGCGACGAGCCCGGCTGAAGCTCCGGCCCGCATTGCTTCGCGGCTCGCCCTTGGCCTCGCCCGTCCGCTCCCTCTAAATGGCGGCGGATGCGACTGGGAGGCTGGAATGAGCGGTGGGGCAGGGACGGGCGCAGGAGGAGGCACGGCGGCGCGCGAGGAGCCCGTGACGATCGACGGCTTCAAGCATGTGCTGCCGATCACGACCCGATGGATGGACGTGGACGTCTACGGCCACGTGAACAACGTGGTTTATTATTCCTACTTCGATACGGTGGTGAACGAGCAGCTGGTCTCGGCCGGGCTGCTGGACCCGCAGACGAGCCCCGTCATCGGCCTCGTGGTTGAGACGCGCTGCACCTATTTCCGCAGCCTCACCTATCCGGCGCCGGTCAAGGCGGCCATGCGGGTGACGAAGCTCGGCTCGTCCTCGGTGCGCTATCAGATCGCCCTGTTCCAGGGCGACGACCCGAGCGCGGCCGCGCAGGGGCATTTCGTCCATGTCTATGTGGAGCGGGCGACCCAGCGGCCGGTGCCGATTCCCGAGCCGGTGCGGGCCCTGCTGCAGACGCTGGTGGTCTGAGACGGGCGATGGCCTGAAACGCGAACGGCCCGCGTCCAGAGGGGACGCGGGCCGTCTTGTGTCGCCGGATGGCGCGATCAGCAGATGTACTGCGCGCCGTTGACGGTCATGGTCGAGCCGGTGACGAAGCCGGCGTCGTCGGAGGTGAGGAAGACCACCGCGCGGGCGATGTCCTCAGGCTCGCCGAGGCGGCCGACCGGGATCGTCGCCACGATCTTGGCCAGCGCGTCCGCCGGCACCGCCTTCACCATCTCGGTGGCGATGTAGCCGGGGGCGATGGCGTTCACGGTGATGCCGAGCCGCGCGCTTTCCTGCGCGAGGGCCTTCACGAAGCCGATCTCGCCGGCCTTGGCGGCCGAATAGTTGGTCTGGCCGAACTGGCCCTTCTGGCCGTTGATCGACGAGATGCAGACGATGCGGCCGAACTTGCGGTCACGCATGCCCTCGATGACGTTGCGCGTCATGTTGAAGGCGGAGTTGAGGTTGGTGTTGATCACCGCGTTCCACTGCTCAAGCGACATCTTGTGCAGCTGGCCGTCGCGGGTGATGCCGGCATTGTTGACGAGAATTTCGATCGGGCCGACCTCGGCCTCCACCTTGGCGATACCCGCCTTGCAGGCCTCGAAATCGGACACGTCCCACTTGTAGGCGGGAATGCCGGTCTTTTCGGTGAAGGCCTTGGCGGCCTCTTCATTGCCCGCGAAATTGGCGACGACGGTCTTTCCGGCGGCCTTCAGCGCCACCGAGATTGCCTCGCCGATTCCCCGCGTGCCGCCCGTGACCAATGCGACGCGTCCCATGGTTTCCCTCCTTCACTTCACTCTATTGGCTCGACCTGGAGACTCCCCCACCCAGCCCTAGCGGGTCGAGCCACGCTCGGGCGGTGTGTAGCAAGTCGGTATTTCCGTTCGGAAACGGAGGGCCGCGATTGAAGGTCGCGGCCCTGATCTGGAGGGATCGGCCCGGGGCGAGGCCTTCCGTCCGGTTGCCTGAAACGACGCGCTCAGTCGCGCGCGAGGCACATGGCGATGCCCATGCCGCCGCCGATGCAGAGGGTGGCGAGGCCCTTCTTGGCATCGCGCTTCTGCATTTCGTGCAGCAGGGTCACGAGGATGCGGGTGCCCGAGGCGCCGATCGGATGGCCGATGGCGATGGCGCCGCCGTTCACGTTGACCTTGGACGTATCCCAGCCCAGGCCCTTGTTGACGGCGATGGCCTGCGCGGCGAACGCCTCGTTGGCCTCGATGAGGTCGAGGTCGTCCTTGGACCAGCCGGCCTTCTCCAGCGCCAGCTTGGACGCCGGGATCGGGCCCGTGCCCATCACCGACGGATCGACGCCGGCCTGCGCCCAGGAGACGATGCGGGCGAGAGGGGTCTTGCCCTCGGCCTTGGCGCGGGCGGCGCTCATGAGCACAACGGCGGCGGCGCCGTCATTGATGCCCGAGGCGTTGCCGGCGGTCACGGTGCCGTCCTTGGCGAAGGCGGGCTTCAGCTTCTGCATCGCATCGAGGCTGGAGCCGTGGCGGATGTACTCGTCCTGGTCCACCACCACGTCGCCCTTGCGGGTGGAGATGATGACGGGGACGATCTCGTCCTTGAACTTGCCGCCCTTCTGGGCCGCCTCGGCCTTGTTCTGGGAGGCGACGGCGAACTCGTCCTGCTCGATGCGGGTGATCTGGAATTCCTTGGCCACGTTCTCGGCGGTCACGCCCATGTGGTAGCCGTTGAAGGCATCCCACAGGCCGTCCTTGATCATGGTGTCGGCGAAGTCGGCATTGCCCATGCGCACACCGTTGCGCAGGTGCGCGGCGTGGGTGGACTGGCTCATGGATTCCTGGCCGCCGGCCACCACGACCTCGCTGTCGCCGTTGGCAATGGCCTGGGCACCGAGCGCGACGGAGCGCAGGCCCGAGCCGCACACCATCTGCACTTCATAAGCGGGCGCCTCGATGGGCACGCCGGCCTTGATGGAGGCCTGGCGGGCGGGGTTCTGGCCCTGGGCGGCGGTGAGCACCTGGCCCAGAATCACTTCGCTCACGGCAGCCGGCGCGACGCCGGCGCGCTCGAGGGCGGCCTTGATGGCAATGGCACCGAGCTCATGCGCGGGCAGCGTGCCGAGCGCGCCGTTGAACGACCCGACAGGGGTGCGCGCGGCGGCGACGATGACGACCTCGTCCTTCATGGAAGTCTCTCCTGGGAAGATCGGGCGGGTGGCTCCGCGCCTCTTTGCCGAATGGCGAGTGGGAAGGCTTGACCTCTATCGTGTCCGGGCCGGACCATGTGTCAATGACCCATCGCATGGCAAGGGGGCCGGTCAAAAGCAGCTATTCAACCTTGGTCGGCCGCAGGCCCGGCGCGCTTCGCCAAAGGGCGGAGTCTGCGCTGCGAAAGGATGGATGGGCAGCGCACACAAAGTGGTAGCTCTGCACTTGGAAACGCCTTAACCTACCGTTCCGCCCAAGGAAACGGATGACCGGACGATGGCAAAAACGCAAGAGCCAGTCACCATCAAGAAATACGCGAACCGCCGTCTCTACAACACGGGGACGAGCACCTATGTAACCCTCGAAGACCTCGCCAACATGGTGAAGGAAGGCGAGGACTTCGTGGTGTACGACGCCAAGAACGGCGAGGACATCACGCATTCGGTGCTGACGCAGATTATCTTCGAGCAGGAAAACAAGGGGCAGAACCTTCTCCCCATCGCTTTCCTGCGCCAGATCATCCGCTTCTACGGAGACAGCATGCAGATGCTGGTTCCGCGGTACCTGGAAGCGTCCATCGACAGCTTCACCAAGGATCAGGGCAAGTTCCGCGATCACCTCTCCCAGACGCTCGCGGGGACGCCCTTTCCGGTGCCGGGCGCTCCGTTCGCCGGCCTGGACGAGACGGTGCGTCGCAACATGGAAGTGTTCGAGCGCGCCTTCCACATGTTCCTGCCCTTCCCCAAGGGGGACGAGCCGGCCACGGCCGCCACCACCACTCCGGCCGCTGCACCTGCGCAGCCTGCGCCGCAGACCGAGCGGGTGGATGAGCTTGACGCTCTCAAGCGCCAGATGGCCGACATGCAGGCGAAGCTGGAGCAGCTCGTTCCCAAGCCCGAGCCCAAGCTCGTGGCCAAGAACGATGCGCCGAGCGAGATCCGCAGCCCCAAGGAAGGCAGCGGTAGCTGACAAGCCGACGCCGGCACCCGATGCGGGGCCGGCGTCTTGAAGCCAAGAGAGATGCGATGGCCGGTTCAGCCCGGCCGCGGCACGTGGTGCAGTCTTTACTGCTGCCCGCGCGGGTCGACCGTGAAATCGCGCTGGGCGACACGGATCGAGACCGAGAAGCCGGCCACCACATCCAGCAGCATGATGCACAGCAGGATGGCGAATACCGAGTTGCCGGCCGGGCGCACCAGCAGGAACTCGGCAAGGCCGGCTGCGAACACCAGCATCGACAGCATGTGATCGATGATCGAGCGCGAGCTGATGCGCGTCGACTTCAGAATCTCGAAAAACAGGAAGAACAGGCTGAGAACGATGAACCCTTCCGCAAGGGTGATCGTCCAATGGGCCCCTGACATCATCTCGACCGTGGTGAGCACGGTGGTCCATTCCGTGCCGGGCATCAGAAAGACCATGATGTTGTAGAGGGCGAGGGGGACGATCAGCAACGGGACGGGCGTCAGCATTGGTGCTCCTCGGGGCCGCTCAGCCGGGAAAATGCCTAGGGCCTTCGCCCATGGCGCCGCCCCGGCTCCGCCGATGCGATGACACATCGGGCGCCGAATGTCACGAATGCGGAGGCATCTGGGATTGCGCGCGCCGGCCGATCGCCTCGGGCCGATCCCGGGAGAATCAAGCGCTGAGCAGGGCCGCAACCGGATGGCCGCATGGCGCACGCAGCGGCACAGGCGCGATGTCGCGCGCCGGTCAGCGTTAATGAATGATGGTGGGATCAGGTCGTCCCGCCCGCAGGGAAGAGCGAATCGCTCGGCGGTTGCGGGGGGGCAGAATCACCCTCAGAGAGGGTAGGTGCGCCGGCGGCGAGCGCCGGCGCTGCAGCGGGCGGCCGTGAGGGCCGCCGCGACGTGAAGCTCAGGCCTCGGCCTTGGGCTTCAGGATCTGCCGGCCGCGATACATGCCGGTCTTCAGGTCGACGTGGTGCGGACGGCGCAGCTCGCCCGAATCCTTGTCTTCCACATAGGTGGGCTGCTTCAGCGCGTCGGCCGAGCGGCGCATGCCGCGACGGGACGGCGAGGTCTTTCTCTTCGGGACAGCCATTGTCCAAACTCCTGAACGGCGTAACGAGCCAGGTGACTCGCCAACTGGCGCAACATGCGAGCGCGCCGGCTGGCGCCCTTGCGGCTTTCGAACTTGTGATCGGTGCGCGCCGAACCCGAAGACGGATGACGAAGCCTGTGCGCGTTCGTCTCGAGCCCGGTTGCGAACTGCGTGAGGGCAGTGCGCGGGGCTCGCCCGTGGGCCAGCATTCCCGATTGAAGGCGCGCCTTATACAGGCTCGCGCGTGGGAACGAAAGCCCCACGCTGCGTTTTCCGGTCGCGGGTATGCCGCAACAATGCCCTCTTGTCAGCGGAGGACACGTGAGCAAGGTTGCGCGCGCATCGGCGCATCCGACGACACATATCCGAGGAAAACGGCCCTATGAAGCGTTCCGCTCAGCTTTCCCTCTTCGCCGCCCTGCTCGCGGCCTCGGTTTCCGCGGCCTCCATGGGGGCGGCGTTGGCGCAGGGAGCCCCGGCACCCGCGGCCGCTCCTGCTGCGGCCCCTGCGGCAGCCCCCGGCGCCGATCCGGTCCTCGTCACCGTCAACGGGACGCCGATCCGCCAGAGCGAGCTGAACATCGCCATCGAGGACATCGGCTCCGGCCTGCCGCCCGAAGTCCGCGGCCCGGCCCGCGATGAATATGTCCTGTCGTTCCTGACCGACATGACCCTCATCGCCAAGGCGGCCGAGGCGCAGAAGGTCGACCAGACCCCCGAGTTTCAGAATCGCCTCGCCTACGCCCGCATGAAGGCGCTGATGGAAGCGCTCATGATGCAGGAGGCCAAGAAGGCCGTTTCTGCCGAGCTCAAGCGCAAGACCTACGACGAGCTGGTGAAGTCGGCGCCCGCCGACATGGAAGTCCACGCCCGCCATATCCTGGTGGACGACGAGGCCAAGGCCAAGGAAATCGCCAAGAAGGCCAAGGCCGGCGAGGATTTCGCCAAGCTCGCCAAGGAGAATTCCAAGGACAGCGCCGAGGACGGCGGCGACCTCGGCTATTTCACCAAGGACCAGATGGTGCCGGAATTCGCCGAGGCGGCGTTCAAGCTGGAGAAGGGCCAGGTCTCCGACCCGGTGAAGACCCAGTTCGGCTGGCACGTCATCAAGGTCGAGGACAAGCGCCAGAAGGCGGTGCCGTCCTATGAGCAGGTCGAGGACCAGGTGGAGCAGTATCTCGTCCGCAAGGCCCAGGCCGACATGGTGACGAAGCTGCGCGCCGACGCGAAGATCGAGAAGACCGCCGCGCCGGCCAAGCCTGCCGCTCCCGCCCCGGCAGCGCCTGCCGCTGATCCGGCGAAGAAGTGAGCCGGCGGCATTTGCCGTTGCCTTCTCTCCAAAAGAAAAACCCCCGGCTTATGGCCGGGGGTTTTTTTTATTGACTCCGGCGCTGCGTAAACGGCGCGTCAGTTCACGAGATCAGGCCGCACCCGCCAGCCGCCGGCGCCATCCTCGGACAGGGCCTCGGTGACCTTGGGGTGGCGCACCGGCTCCTCGGAGGGGTCGCGCTCCAGATTCTGCTCGGAGACGTAGGCGACGTATTCGCTGTCCGCATTCTCGGCGAGCAAATGGTAAAACGGCTGGTCCTTGTGGGGGCGGATGTCCTCGGGAATCGACAGCCACCATTCCTCGGTATTGTCGAACACCGGGTCCACGTCGAACACCACGCCCCGGAAGGGGAAGTGCTTGTGGCGCACCACCTCGCCGATGCGGAACTTCGCCTGACGCATGCCTGCGCCGAGTTCTGACCCAACGTAATGCGTGGGGTCTTCGGGGATGCCGTCGCCAATGGGAGCAACGATTGCGGGCTTTGCGCGCGCTTTGTCCTGGCTGGCCATATCCCGCCTCTTCCTGACTTTTCCGCTCCGCCCGAATTCGGGCGGGGAGAGCCGCGGCGACCTTCGCCGCGGCCGTTGGTTAATCAATTCTCTCACAATCCGTAGGCTTTGCCCATTTCCGGGTCCTTGGCTGCGACAATCCGGGCAAGGTCGACGATCACCTTGGCCTGCTTCCAGGTGGCGTCATCCTGCATCTTGCCGTCGATCATCACCGCGCCGGCACCGTCCGGCATGGCTTCCAGGATCTTGAGCGCGAACGCCACCTCGCCCGGATCGGGCGAGAAGACGCGCTTGGCGATCTCGATCTGCGTGGGGTGCAACGACCAGGCGCCGACGCAGCCCTGGAGGAAGGCATTGCGGAACTGGCTCTCGCACGCGGCGAGGTCCGCGAAATCGCCGAACGGGCCGTAGAAGGGCTTGATGCCGTTGGCGGCGCAGGCATCCACCATCTTGCCGACGGTATAATGCCACAGGTCCTGCTGATAGCCGATGCGCGGCTTGTCGCCGTCCGGATCGGCCAGCACCTTGTAGTCGGGGTGGCCACCGCCGACGCGGGTGGTCTTCATGGCGCGCGAGGCGGCAAGATCGGCCGGTCCGAGGCTCATGCCGTGCATGCGGGGAGAGGCGGCGGCGATCTCCTCAACATTCTTCACGCCCTCGGCGGTCTCCAGAATGGCGTGGATGAGAATGGGCTTCTCGATGGAGTGGCGCGCCTCGAGCTGGGCGAGGAGCTGGTCGAGATAGTGGATGTCCCAGGCGCCCTCGACCTTGGGCAGCATGATGACGTCCAGCTTGTTGCCGATCTCGCTGACGATCTCGATGATGTCGTCCAGCACCCACGGGCTGTTGAGGCAGTTGATGCGGGTCCACAGGCCGGTGGAGCCGAAATCGGTGGCCTTGGCCATCTCGATGAAGCCCTTGCGGGCGGCTTCCTTGGCATCGGAGGGAATCGCGTCCTCCAGATTGCCGAGAACCACGTCCACCTGCTTGGCGATATCCGGCACCTTGGCGCGCATCTTCTCCAGATGCGGCGGCACGAAATGGATCATGCGCTCGAGCCGCACCGGCAGCTCGCGATATGGTGCGGGCGCGCCGATGGCGAGCGGCTTGAAGAATTGGCGCGGCAGCTTCATGAGTCCCCCCGTGTGGATGCGGCAGGGGGTGCATAACCCCCCGCAGAACCTGTTGATTGCAATGCAGCATAGGTCGCCGGCCTGCGCAACACGACTTCAGGGCGACCACGCGGGCGCCCATCGGGCAGGGGGAATCGAGGCATGACGATTACGCGGCGCGGTGTGCTCGGCGGTCTCGCCGGGCTGGCGGCTTCTTCAACCCTGCCGGCGGCGGCTAAGGATTTCTGGGGCCAGCGCCTCGCCAATGCCCCGCGAGAGTTCCTGTTCGGCTACGGCTCACTCATCAGCGGGCCGTCCCGGACCGCAACGTCCGGCCGCCCCGTGCCGGCCATCGCCGCCCGAATCTCCGGCAGCTTCGGCTATGTGCGATCATGGGCCTCTCGCTTCACGCCACGGGAAGGCACGGCGGGGTTCACCGCCCTCGGCATCCGGCCGCGCATGCCGGGCGAGGAGCCGGGCAGCATCAACGGCGTCATCTTCCCCGTGAAGGACGAGGCCGAGCTTGCCGCCTTCGATGCCCGCGAGGGCGGCTATGACCGGGTGGAGCTGGACCAGGCCCATGTGGAGGCCATCGACTGGGAAGGCCTGCCGCGCGTCGGCAAGATCTGGGTCTATGTGCCCAAGGAGTCGGACGGCAAGGGGCCTGCCGATCTTCAGCAGCCGGACGTGAACTTCCCGCTGCTCCAGTCCTATATCGACGTGGTGATGCAGGGCTCGCTCGATGAGGGGCCGGACTTCGCGCGGGAACTCATCGAGACGACGCTCGACTGGAGCCCCTTCTGGCTCGATGACCGGCCCATCGCCCGCCGTGCCTGGGCCGACACGCCCCGCTCGGGCGCCATCGACCGGCTGCTTGCGACGGTGGAGCCGGCAGCGAGCCAGTTCCGCAACCGGCTCTATCCGGAACTCTATGCCGTGCGGCATCTGATGGGCAAGGCCGCGACGCCGCCGCGCTGATCGGCGCTCGCGCTTTTCATCTGTCGCCGGGATTTGTAGGAAGGGGGCACCCCGTTGCCTCCCTCCTCCGCCTTCCGGCCAGCTTCCGGCGATCATGAGCGACCTCTTCGGCCTCGCCTTTCCCTTCTTCGGCCTGATCCTCCTCGGCTATTTCTGCGGCCGCAGAGTGAAGCTGCCGGAGGCGGGCCTCGCCTGGCTTTCCTTCTTCATCATCTATGTGGCGCTGCCGGCGCTGTTCTATCGCATCGTTGCGCAGACGCCGTTCCACGAGCTGGCGAATCCCGCCTTCATCCTGGCCGTGCTGGCCTCCACCGCCACCATGTCCCTGCTGGCGCTGGGCGTCGGCCTCTGGTTCCGAAAGGGCAATATCGGCGAGGCGGCCATCGCGCTCACGGCCGGCGCCTATGCCAATGTGGGCTATATGGGCCCGGGCCTTACGCTCGCCGCCTTCGGGCAGGCCGCCGCAAGCCCCGCCGCGCTCATCTTTGCCACTGACAGCGTGTTCTTCTTCACCGTCGTGCCGCTGCTGATGGCGACGCGCGGGCGGGGAGAGAGCCTCGGCCACACCTTCGTGCTCATCGCCAAGAGGGTGCTCACCCACCCCTTCAACATCGCCACGCTACTGGGCGTGCTGGCGGCGGCGCTCGAATTCAAGGAGCCGGACGCCCTCTCGCGGATGCTGGACTATCTGAAGAACGCGGCCGCGCCCTGCGCCCTGTTCACCCTAGGCGTGACCGTTGCGCTGCGGCCGCTGAAGCGCGTGCCTGTGGAACTCGCGCCGCTCCTGAGCCTGAAGCTGTTCGTCCACCCGTTCGTGGCGCTGGTCTCGCTCTCGGTGTTCGGTCCGTTCTCGCCGGTGTGGGAGCATACGCTGCTGCTCATGGCCGCGCTGCCGCCCGCGCTGAACGTGTTCGTGCTGGCGCGGCAATACCATGTGTTCGTGGAGGAGGCGTCCACCGCCGTCCTCCTCGGTACCCTGTCATCGGTCGTGACGGTGACGCTGATGCTCTATCTGCTGCGCGAGAACCTGATCCCGCTCAGCCTGTTCTGAGGCTCACGCCGCCAGCCTCAAGCGGCCTTGTCGCCGATGCCGAGGCGCATCAGCGTCCGCCGCAGCGGGCCGACGCGATCGAGCAGATAGAGGCCGAAGCCGCGCACGCTCTGCACCGGCACGAGATCGGACAGCAGCGAGCGGTTGAGGAGGTCCACGGCAGTCATGCGGCCGCTGATGTCGCGCTGGCGCTTGTCCGCATAGCGGGCGAGCACCTCCCGGCTGCCGGGATCGCGGCCCGTCGCGACCGCGTCCGCTGCGAGACTGACCAAGGCCGCCGCATCCCTGAGGCCGAGATTCAGCCCCTGCGCGCCGATGGGCGGCATGATGTGGGCGGCTTCGCTCAAGAGCGCCACGCGGTCGCCGACGAGGCTTTCGGCCGTCTCAGCCGCCAGCGGGAAGGCGCCGCGGCCGCCTTCCATCTCGAACCGGCCGAGCACGGAGGAAGCGCGCGCCTCCAGCTCCCGTGCCAGCGCTTCGTCGCTGAGGCCGAGCAGGCGGATCGCCTCGCGCTCGGTGACCACGCACACGATGGAGGAGCGGTCGCCCGTCAGCGGCACCAGGGTGAAGGGGCCGCTCTCGGTGTGGAATTCGGTGGAGGTGTCCTCGTGGGGCCGTGTGTGCTGCACGGTGGCGGTGAAGGCCACCTGCGGATAGGCGCGGTTGCGCATCTTGATGCCGGCGGCGGCCCGCACCGTGGACTGGCGCCCGTCCGCCCCGGCGACCAGCCGTGCGGCGAGGCTCGTTCCGTCCGCCAGCTTCAGGGTGACGGCATCCGGCCCGAAATCGATGCGCTCCACGGACGTGCGGGCGATGTGGAGGTTCGGCATTTCCATCGCCGCGGCGAGGAGGCCGTTGCGCAGCGCGTCATTCTCGATGTTGTAGCCGAAGGCGTCGAGGCCGATCTCGGCGGACCGGAAGGTCACTTCCGGCGCGCGCACCAGCCGGCGCGTGGCATCCGCGATGCGCATGTCGCGCAGCGGTGCGGCTCGGGGCGCGATCTGCGACCACACGCCGAACTCTTCCAGGATGCGCACCGAGCCTTCCAGCAGCGCCGTGGTGCGGTGGTCCGCGCCGCGATCGGGGCCGGTGACGAGCGCGGTCGACACGCCCCGCGCGGCGAGGCCGATGGCGGTGGCAAGTCCGGCGGGACCCGCGCCGACGACGACCACCTCGTGCATCACGTCGTGTTCCATCGCTGCCTCCTCATGGTCGGATCCCGGGACACTAGAGCCGACTTTGCCGCGGCGAAAGCTGCGGAGATGCCGCGGATACGTGCGGGACGCGGCCGCGGACCAGCGCGTGCGCGCCTGGTGTTGCTGCGCTTCGCACTTGCAGTCGCGCCGCGTTCCGATCAGCCTTCGCGAATCTGGGGCAGGGGAGCGCGCCGATGTTGGATTGGATCACGTCGCCGGAAGCCTGGGCGGCGCTGGTAACGCTGACGGCCATGGAGATCGTGCTCGGCATCGACAATGTCGTGTTCATCTCGCTGGTGGTGCAGCGCCTGCCGCCGGCTGAGGCGTTGAGGGCAAGGCAGATCGGCCTTTCCGCCGCGCTCCTGTTGCGCATCGGCCTGCTGTTCGCCCTCTCCTGGCTTATTGGCCTCAGAGAATCCCTGTTCACCGCGTTCGGGCATGACTTCTCCTGGCGCGACATCATCCTCATCGGCGGCGGCGCCTTCCTCATCGCCAAGGCGACGTCGGAGATGCACGGCGCCCTCGAAGGCGAGGACGAGCCGAGCGAGGAGAGCGTGGCCGGCGCCGCCAAGCGGGCCTTTGCCTCGATTGTCGTGCAGGTGATCCTGCTCGATCTGGTCTTCTCGGTGGATTCCATCCTCACCGCCATCGGCATGGCCGAGCATCTCGCCATCATGGTGCTGGCCGTCATCATCGCGGTCGGCATCATGTTCGTGGCCTCCGGCCCGCTCTCCGCCTTCATCGCCACCCACCCCACCACCAAGATGCTGGCGCTCGCCTTCCTGGTGCTGATCGGCGTGACGCTGGTGGCCGACGGCTTCGGCGCCCACATCTCCAAGGGCTACATCTATGCGGCCATGGCCTTCTCGGTGATGGTGGAGGTGCTGAACGTCGCCGCCGCCGGCAGGCGCAAGCGGCGGATCGTGGTGCACAGGGGAGGCGAACAATGAACGCGGACAAGGTTCTGCTGGTCACGGGCGGCAGCCGGGGCATCGGCGCGGCCTGCGTGCGGCGCGCGGCGGAAGCCGGCTACGGGCGCATCGCCATCAACTACACCCGCGACGCGGCGGCGGCGGACGATGTGGCCGCCGAGGCGCGAGCGCTCGGGGCGCAGGTGCTGGTCGTCAAGGGTGACATGGCCCGTCCGAAGGACATCATGCGTCTCTATGAGGAGGTGGACGCCAATCTCGGTGCCGTCACCGACCTCGTGAACAATGCCGGCATCACCGGCCGTGCCGGCCCCTTCGCCGATGCCGACCCGGCCGAGATGGCCCGCGTCATCGATCTCAACGTGACGGGGGCGATCCTCGTGGCGCAGCAGGCGGTGCGGCGCATGTCCACCGCGCGGGGCGGCAAGGGCGGCGCCATCGTCAACATCTCTTCCATGGCGGCGACGCTCGGCTCGGCGGGCGAATATGTCTGGTACGCCGCAAGCAAGGGCGCCATCGACAGCTTCACGCTGGGTCTCGGGCGCGAGGTGGCGCGCGAGGGCATCCGGGTGAACGCCATCGCCCCGGGCCTCATCGCCACCGACATCCACGACACGAGCGGCGTCGTCGGGCGCCTGGAGCGACTCGCGCCCTCCGTCCCCATCGGCCGGCCCGGCACGGCCGAGGAGGTGGCCGAGGCGGTGCTGTTCCTGCTGTCGGAGGCGGCGAGCTATACCACGGGCGCGGTGCTCAAGATTTCGGGAGGCCGCTGACCGCGCTTGCGGCCCACTCGGCCCGCCCTATGATCCGGGCCATCTCGGGAGGATAGGGGTTGGTGGTCATGGTCCATGCGGTTCAGGTGCATCAGACGGGCGGTCCCGAGGTGCTCACCTATGAAGAGGTGGTGGTTCCCCCGCCGGCGCCGGGCCAGGTGCAGGTGCGCCACACCGCCATCGGCCTCAATTTCATCGACGTCTATTTCCGCACCGGCCTCTACAAGGCCGCGACGATGCCCTTCATTCCCGGCAATGAGGGCGCCGGTGTCGTCGAGGCGGTCGGTCCCGACGTGACCGATTTCCACCCCGGCGATCGTGTGGCCTATGCCATGACCATCGGGGCCTATGCGGAGCTGCGGAACGTTCCCGCCGCCGCGCTCGTCCACCTGCCCGCCGCCATCGACGACCGCACCGCCGCGGCCATGATGCTCAAGGGCATGACGGCGCAGTATCTCGTGCGCCGCACGCACCACATCAAGCCGGGCGACGTGATTCTCGTGCAGGCGGCCGCCGGCGGCGTCGGCCTCATCCTGTGCCAGTGGGCCAAGCACCTCGGCGCCACCGTGATCGGCACGGTCGGCTCCAAGGACAAGGGCGAACTCGCCCTCGCCAATGGCTGCGACGAGGTGATTCTGTACCGGGACGAGGACTTCGTTCACCGGGTGAAGGAGATCACCTCCGGCAAGCTGTGCGACGTGGTCTATGACGGCGTCGGGCAGGCGACCTATCCCGCCTCACTCGACTGCCTGAAGCCGCTCGGCCTGTTCGTGAGCTTCGGCAACGCTTCGGGCGCCATCAAGAACTTCGACCTGCTGCACCTGTCGGCCAAGGGGTCGCTGTTCGCCACCCGCCCGACGCTCGGCACCTTCGTCGCCAAGCGGGCCGACCTCATCGCCACCGCCAACGACCTGTTCGAGGCGGTGCTGACCGGCGCGGTGAAGATCCCGATCCACCAGACCTATGCGCTGAAGGATGTGCAGAAGGCCCACCGCGACCTGGAAGGTCGCAACACCACCGGGGCGACGCTGCTTCTGCCGTGATACTGGCGCCTCCCTCTTCCGCATGGGGAGGGGGGGCAGGCGGGCCAAGGCATGCGCGACATTCCCACACCCATGCAGTGACAATGGCTTGCGCATCCCGCCCCTCCTCATGATATCTACGGTTCAACAAGGATGGGGCGGTCGCGCTGACCCGCTCCGCCGTGCTGCGACGGATCGTTCCGGCCATGATGCGCCAATACGAACTCGTCGAGCGCGTTCGACGGTATAATCCCAACACCGACGAGGCGCTGCTCGACCGCGCCTATGTCTACGCCATGAGGGCGCACGGCAGTCAGCTGCGTGCGTCCGGCGATCCCTATTTCTCCCATCCGCTCGAAGTCGCGGCGATCCTCACCGATCTCAAGCTGGACGATGCCACCATCGTCTCGGCCCTGCTGCACGACACCATCGAGGACACCAGCGCCACCAAGGCGGAGATCGAGCGGCTGTTCGGCCACCAGATCGCGACGCTGGTGGAGGGGCTGACCAAGATCAAGAAGCTCGACCTCGTCTCCAAGCAGGCGAAGCAGGCCGAGAATCTTCGCAAGCTGCTGCTTGCTATCGCCGACGACGTGCGCGTGCTCCTCGTGAAGCTCGCCGACCGCCTCCACAACATGCGCACCCTGAAATGGGTGCCGCCGGAGAAGCGGGACCGGGTGGCGCAGGAGACGCTGGACATCTACGCGCCGCTCGCTGCCCGCATGGGCATGCAGGACATGCGCGAGGAGCTGGAGGATCTCGCCTTCCGCCAGCTCTCCCCGGAAGCCTATGAGAGCATCACCACCCGCGTCTCCGAGCTGCGGCAGTTCAACGGCCCGGTGGTGCAGGAGATCGAGCGCGAGCTGAAGGACGAGCTTGCCCGGCGCGGGATCGTCGCCGAGGTCAAGGGGCGCGAGAAGCGGCCCTTTTCCATCTGGGGCAAGATGGAGCGCAAGGCCATCGGCTTCGAGCAATTGTCGGATCTCTACGGCTTCCGCGTGCTCGTCTCCTCGGTGGAGGACTGCTACCGGGCGCTGGGCGTCGTCCACACCAAGTGGGCCATCGTGCCCGGCCGGTTCAAGGACTACATCTCCACGCCCAAGCCCAACGATTATCGCTCGCTGCACACGACGGTGGTTGGCCCGCGCCGCCAGCGCGTCGAGATGCAGATCCGCACCAAGGACATGGAGGAGATCGCCGAATACGGCATCGCCGCCCATGCCCTCTACAAGGACGCCTCGGGTGCACCGGGGGAGATGCTCTCCCACGAGAGCCGCGCCTATGCCTGGCTGCGCAAGACCATCGAGAACCTGTCGCAGGGGCTCTCGCCCGAGGAATTCCTTGAGCACACCAAGCTTGAGCTGTTCCACGACCAGGTGTTCTGCTTCACCCCCAAGGGCCGGCTCATCGCTCTGCCGCGCAAGGCGACACCCATCGATTTCGCCTATGCGGTGCATACCGACGTGGGCAACACCGCGGTGGGGTGCAAGATCAACGGCACCATCGCGCCGCTGGTGTCGGAGCTGAAGAACGGCGACGAGGTGGAGATCATCACCTCCAAGGCGCAGACGCCGCCGGGGGCGTGGGAAACCATCGCCGTCACCGGCAAGGCGCGCGCCGCCGTGCGCCGTGCCACCCGTGCCGCCGTGCGCGCCCAATATGCCGGCCTCGGCCGCAAGATCACCGAGCGGGCCTTCACCCGCGTCGGCAAGCCCTTCACCGAAGATGCCGTGGCCAAGGCGACACCACGGCTCGCCCGCGCGTCGGCCGAGGATGTGTTCGCCGCCATCGGTCGGGGCGAGATCAAGACCGACGACGTGATCCGCGCCGTCTATCCGGACTGGGTGCCGCCCCGCCCCGAGGAGCGGGCGGAGCGCGCCGCCAGCGGTGAGGGCTGGTTCGAGCTGAAGCGCGGGCACAACCTCAAGTTCAAGATTCCCGAGGGCACTACGTCGGAACGGCTGGACGCCATCCCCATCCGTGGCATCAATGGTGACTTGCCGGTGCGCTTCGCGCCGGATGGGGGGGCTGTGCCGGGGGACCGCATCGTCGGCATTCTCACGCCCGGCGAGGGTATCACCATCTATCCAATCCAGTCGGCCTCGCTGCAGGGCTTCGAGGACGCGCCCGAGCGCTGGCTGGACGTGCGGTGGGACGTGGACGAATTGTCCGACGGGCGCTTCCCCGCCCGCATCATCGTCACCGCCCGCAACGAGCCCGGCTCGCTGGCGCAGATCGCCGGCGCCATCGGCGACCGGGGCGGCAATATCGACGGGCTGCAGATGCATGCGCGCTCGGCCGATTTCCACGAGATGGTGATCGACGTGGAGGTGTTCGACCTCAGGCACCTCAACGCCATCATCGCCGACCTCAAGGCCCGCGAGGTGGTCTCGCAGGTGGAGCGCGTGAACGGCTGAGGTTGTTATGATTGGGCGTGTCTCACCGGTCGAGGTAGGTCCTTGAGTTGTCATGCCCCGGCTTGTCCGGGGCATCCACTGTCCCGTTTGCCGCGTGATCGATGACGGGGCACCGGTCTGTCGGCTAGGTGGATCCCCCGGACAAGCCGGGGGATGACAACGCGGGTAACGGTGTTCTGGAGCATGCAGGAACGCGCGCGACGGACGGCAGGAGCGGAAACTATGGCGGTGCTGAAGCCGGTGCGGCTCGGGGTGAACGTCGACCACGTGGCGACCGTGCGCAACGCGCGGGGCGGGCTCCTGCCGGATCCGGTGCGCGCCGCTCTTCTCGCCGCCTCGGCGGGCGCGGATGGAATCACCGCCCATCTGCGCGAGGACCGGCGCCACATCCGCGATGCCGACATGGCGCGGCTGAAGGCCGAGATCGACCTGCCGCTCAATTTCGAGATGGCCGCCACGGAGGAGATGGTGGGCATCGCCGTCTCCGTCCGCCCCAATGCCTGCTGCCTCGTGCCGGAGCGGCGGGAGGAGCGCACCACCGAGGGCGGGCTCGATGCGGCGGGGCTCGCCGCCGAACTCGGCCCGCGCATCGCGCGGCTGAAGGCGGCGGGCATCCGCGTCTCCCTCTTCATCGCAGCAGAGGAGCGGCAGATCGCAGCGGCGGCAGCCCTTGGCGCCGATATCGTGGAACTGCATACCGGCGGCTGGTGTGACGCGGTGGCTGAAGGACGCACGGCGGAGGCCGAGGCCGAGTTCGCGCGGCTGAAAGCCGGGGCGCGGCAGGCCCACGCCCTCGGGCTGGAGGTCCATGCCGGCCACGGGCTCGATTACGCTACAGCGGAGCGCATCGCGGCGTTTCCCGAAATCGTGGAGCTGAACATCGGCCATTTCCTCATCGGCGAGGCCATCTTCGTCGGGCTGGAGGCGGCCATCCACACCATGCAGGCGGCCATCGCCGCCGGGCGGGCGGCCGCAGCGGGCGAGGCGGCATGATCCTCGGCATCGGCTCCGACTTCTCCGATGCACGCCGCATCGCCAAATCCATCGAGCGGTTCGGCGACCGGTTCCTGAACCGCGTCTTCACGCCCGTCGAGCGGGCGAAGGCAGATCGACGCAAGCTGAGGGCGGAGACCTATGCCAAGCGCTTCGCGGCCAAGGAGGCCTGCGCCAAGGCGCTCGGCACCGGGCTGAGCCGGGGCGTGTTCTGGCGCGACATGGGCGTCGTCAACCTGCCTTCGGGCCAGCCGACGCTGGTGCTGAAGGGCGGCGCGGCGCGGCGTCTCGCCCAGATGGTGCCGGAGGGGTACGAGCCGCATATCCACCTCTCCCTCACCGACGAGGGACCGCTCACCGCCGCCTATGTCATCATCTCGGCGGTGCCCCGCTCCGGCGCCTGACGCTGGAGGAGGTCGAGGGCGTGCGTTGCCGGGAGGCCGGGAAGCCTCTATAGGGGCGGTCTTGCCTGTCGAGACCGGCGCGCATCTGCCGGTATCTCCTCAGTTTCGGCGCAGTTTGTCGTACCCTGCGCCTCATTTGGGAAACCTTGGACACCCGATGACCGCGACCAGCGATTCCAAGAAGGACGGCGGCTTTCTCGAAACCGTCCGGGTGATTGTCCACGCGCTGCTGATCGCGCTGGTGATCCGGACCTTCCTCTTCCAGCCGTTCAACATCCCCTCCGGGTCGATGAAGGACACGCTGCTGATCGGCGACTACCTGTTCGTCTCCAAGTACAGCTACGGCTATTCCCACTTCTCGATTCCCTTCTCGCCCAACCTGTTCTCCGGCCGCATCTTCGGGTCCGAGCCGACCCGCGGTGACGTGGTGGTGTTCAAGCTGCCGAAGGACAACGAGACCGACTACATCAAGCGCGTGGTCGGCATGCCCGGCGACAAGATCCAGATGATCAACGGTCTCCTGCACATCAACGGCGTGCCGGTGCAGCGCGAGCGCCTGTCGGACGTGAGCGAGGACGACGGCTCCGGCCGCAAGGTGCCGGTGAAGCGCTGGCGCGAGACGCTGCCGAACGGCGTCTCCTACGAGACGCTGGACCTGGTGGACAACGGCTTCTACGACAACACGCCCGTCTATGAGGTGCCGCTCGGGCACTTCTTCATGATGGGCGACAACCGGGACAATTCCGCCGACAGCCGCGTGCTGAGCCAGGTGGGCTATGTTCCGTTCGAGAATCTCATCGGCAAGGCGCAGCTGATCTTCTTCTCGATCGACGAGGGCGCTTCTGCGTGGCAGGTTTGGACATGGCCTTGGACGGTGCGATGGGATCGGCTGTTCACACGGGTACACTGAACGGGGCAGGGCGGGATCTCGCCCATCTCGAGGAGCGGATCGGCTACCGCTTCCGCGATCGCTCCTTCCTTGAGCTGGCCCTGTCCCACATCAGCGCCGTGAAGGGCGAGGCGCCGCGCCTGCGCTCCTACCAGCGGGTGGAATTCCTGGGCGACCACGTGCTCGGCTCGGTGGTGTCGCACATGCTCTATCTCGCCTTCCCGGAAGGCGAGGAGGGGGAATTGTCGCGCCGGCTCGCCGAGCTGGTGCGCGAGGAGGCCTGCGCGGAGGTCGCCGAGGACATGGACCTCGGCCCGTTCATCCGCCTCGGCCCCGGCGAAAGCCAATCCGGTGCGCACAAGCGCCGCGCCATCCTCGCCGACGTGGCCGAAGGCGTGGTGGCGGCGGTGTTCCTCGATGGCGGGTATGAGGCGGCCCACGCTTTGGTGGAGCGCTTCTGGCGTCCGCGGCTCGAGGCCCCGCGCCGGCCGCTGCGCGATGCCAAGACCGTGCTGCAGGAATGGGCGCAGGCCCGTGGCCTGCCCCCGCCCGTCTATCGCGAGGTGATGCGCTCCGGCCCGGACCACGCACCCCGCTTCACCGTGGCGGTGGACCTGCCCGGCCTCGTCTCGGCGCAGGCGGATGGCGCCTCCAAGCAGAATGCACAGAAGGCGGCCGCTGCCGCCTTCCTCGTCCGTGAGGGCGTTTGGGAGAAGGACGAGGCCTGATGGCACCGAGGAAGAAGGCGGGCGCCGACACGGCCGCCCCGGATCAAAACCCTGCCGTTGCGGAAGAGGAAGCCCTCGCCGCTGCCGCCGTACCGCAGGATGACGTCGCCGAAGAGGATATCGCGGAGGATGAACTCCTCGATGACGATCTTCCGGATGACGACGACGAGGACGACGATTTCGACGACGAGCTGGACCGGGAGGAGCGCGGCCCCCTTGCGCCGCTCGAAGGCCCGACCCGCTGCGGCTTCGTCGCTTTGCTCGGCGCGCCCAATGCCGGCAAGTCCACCCTGACCAACGCGCTGGTTGGCACCAAGGTGTCCATCGTCTCGCACAAGGTGCAGACGACGCGCTCCATCGTGCGCGGTATCGCGCTGGACGGCGCGGCGCAGGTGGTGCTGGTGGACACCCCCGGCATCTTCGCGCCCAAGCGCCGGCTGGAGCGGGCCATGGTGTCGAGCGCCTGGACCCATGCCGCCGACGCCGACGTCATCGCGCTGCTGGTGGATGCCAACCGCGGCCTCGATGAGGATATCGAGGCGCTGCTCGGCCAGCTGAAGGACATCCGCAAGCCACGTGCCCTCATCCTCAACAAGATCGACCTGATCCGCCGCGACAGCCTGCTGGCGTTGGCCGCCGCAATCACCGAGCGGGTGCCGTTCGACCGGGTGTTCATGGTCTCCGCGCTCACGGGCGATGGCGTGGTGGATGTGCGCCGCTGGTTCGCCGAGACGGTGCCGCCCGGCCCCTGGCTCTATCCCGAGGATCAGGTTTCGGATGCGCCCATGCGCATGCTCGCGGCCGAGATCACCCGCGAGAAGATGTTTCTGCGCCTGCACGATGAACTGCCTTACCGCTCCACGGTGGAAACCGAGAGCTGGAAGGAATTGCGCAACGGCTCGGTGCGCATCGAGCAAACGATATTCGTGGAGCGCGAAAGCCAGCGGAAGATCGTGCTCGGCAAGGGTGGAAACACCATCAAGACCATCTCGACCGAATCCCGGAAGGAGATCTCCGAGATCATCGAACAGCCCGTGCATCTCTTCCTGTTCGTGAAGGTGCGCGAAAGCTGGGCGGATGATCCCGAACGCTACCGCGAGATGGGGCTGGAATTCCCCAAGGGCGGCTGAGCACGCCGTCGTGCGTTTGCGAAAGCGCAAGGCTGGATTGCGATCTTACGGCTGGATGTGGGCATCCATGCACGGCATAACCGGTGGCGAACCCAACGGGGAGACGTGTCATGTCCAAGCCAGTCGTCGCGATCGTGTATCACTCGGGCTACGGCCACACCAAGGCGGTGGCTGAATCCGTGCTCGCCGGCATCAAGGAAGTCGATGCGGTCGAGGGCGTCCTCGTCTCCGTGGACGAAGTGGACGAGAAGTGGGACGTGCTGGACGGCGCCGCCGCCATCATCTTCGGCGCGCCGATCTACATGGGCAACGTCTCCGCCGGCTTCCAGGCGTTCGCCGAGAAGTCCTCGAAGCGCTGGTTCGAGATGAAGTGGAAGGACAAGCTGGCCGCCGGCTTCGTCAATTCCGGCGCGCAGAACGGTGACAAGCACCAGGGCATCCATGCGATGTTCGGCCTGTCGCAGCAGCACGGCATGGTGTGGGTGGGCCTCGGCCTCCATCCCGGCAACAACAATTCCAAGGGCTCGCTGGAAGACCTGAACCGCCTCGGCGGCTTCGCCGGCGCCTATGCCCAGTCCAACATTGATGAAGGCCCGGACGTGGTGCCGCCCGCCACCGACCGCCGCACCGCCGCCCATCTCGGCCGCCGCGTCGCCGAGGCGACCGTGCGCTGGACCCGCGGCGCCTGAAAAACGCCATCTGCGGCGCGCTTGCGTCTCGCCTTCTCCCCGCTTCCGCTTGCTGCGGCGGCGGGGTAATGGGGGGCGGAACGCTAGCGCCGCGGAGGAATCGCGATGAGTGACCGGAGCCTGCTCGTGGTGGTGCTCGCCGCCGGGGAAGGGACGCGCATGAAGTCGCGCCTCCCCAAGGTGCTCCACAAGGTCGCCGGCCGCACCATGCTCCATCATGTGCTGGCGGCAACCCGCGCCGCCGGCGCCACGCGCACCGCCGTGGTGGTCGGCCCCGGCCGCGAGGATGTCGCCGCCGAGGCGACGCGCATCGTGCCGGACGCGCAGGTGTTCGTGCAGACCGAACGGCTCGGCACCGCACACGCCGTGCTCGCCGCCCGCGCCGCGCTGGAGCAGGGCGCCGACGACGTGCTCGTGCTCTACGCCGACACCCCGCTGGTGCGACCGGAGACGCTGGCCCGCCTGCGTGCCCCGCTGGCCGAGGGCGCTGCGGTCGCCGCGCTTGGCTTCGAGCCGGAAGATCCCACCGGCTACGGCCGCCTCGTCACCTCCGGCGACGAACTCGTCGCCATCCGCGAGGAGAAGGACGCGACCGCCGCCGAGAAGGCGGTTCGCTTCTGCAATGCCGGGCTGATGGCGCTCTCGGGCAAGGATGTGCTCTCCATCCTCGACCGGATCGGCAACGCCAATTCCAAGGGCGAATATTATCTCACCGACGCCGTGGAGATCGCCCGCGCCGACGGGCGCTCCGCCGTTGCGGCGAAGGCGGACGTGGACGAGGTGGCCGGCGTCAACAGCCGCATCCAGCTCGCCGAGGCCGAGGCCATCCTGCAAAAGCGCCTGCGCCTGTCCGCTATGGCCGAGGGCGTGACGTTGATCGCACCGGAGACGGTATTCTTCTCCGCCGACACCGTGCTCGGCCGCGACGTGATCGTGGAGCCCAACGTGGTGTTCGGGCCGGGTGTGACCGTCGGCGACGATGTGGTGATCCACGCCTTCTGCCATCTCGAAGGCGCGCAGCTCGCGCCCGGCGTCTCCATCGGCCCCTATGCGCGGCTGCGGCCGGGCACACGGCTGGATGAGGGCGTGCGCATCGGCAATTTCGTGGAGACCAAGGCCGCCCATATCGAGAGCGGGGCCAAGGTGAACCACCTGTCCTATGTGGGCGATGCCCATGTGGGCGCGGGCGCCAATCTCGGCGCCGGCACCATCACCTGCAACTATGACGGCTTCTCCAAGTATCGCACCGAGATCGGCGCGGGGGCCTTCATCGGCGTGAATTCCGCCTTGGTGGCTCCGGTGACGATCGGCGCAGGGGCCTATGTGGGGACGGGCGCCGTCATCACCTCCGACGTGCCGGACGATGCGCTCGCCATCGCCCGCAGCCGGCAGGTGGTGAAGGAGGGCTGGGCCAAGGATTTCCGCGCCGCCCGGGCCGACGCGAAGAAGAAGGGCTAGCCTTCGCCTGACACCAACGGAAAGGCGATGTGATTCCGGCCCTGGCCCAGTGAAGGGTAGGACTTGCGGGTTAGGAACGGTCCATTCAGTTTTTGCAGTGCACCTTGGGCGCGACTGTCAGCCGGGCCCATCAGGGCGCCACCAACATCGGAGCTAGATCGCATGTGCGGGATCGTCGGCATTCTGGGCAAGAGCGCCGTCGCGGACAAGGTGGTCGAATCCCTCCGGCGCCTGGAATACCGCGGCTATGATTCCGCCGGCATCGCGACACTGGAGAACGGGCACCTCGAGATCTGCCGCGCCGAAGGCAAGCTGCGCAATCTCGAGAACAAGCTCGACAAGCACCCGCTCAAGGGTCACGCCGGCATCGGGCACACCCGCTGGGCGACCCACGGCAAGCCCTCCGAGCGCAACGCCCATCCCCACGGCACCAAGCGCGTGGCGGTGGTCCACAACGGCATCATCGAGAATTTCCGCGAGCTGAAGGAAGACCTCAAGGCCGCCGGCGTCGTCTTCAGGAGCGACACGGACACCGAGGTCGTCGCCCAGCTGGTGGACCGAGAACTGCTCTCCGGCAAGGAGCCGGTCGCGGCGGTTGCGGCTGTGCTGCCGCGCCTCAAGGGCGCCTTTGCGCTCGCCTTCCTGTTCGACGGCAAGACCGACCTGATGATCGCCGCCCGCCGCGGCTCCCCGCTCGCCATCGGCTACGGCAATGGCGAGATGTTCCTCGGCTCGGACGCCATCGCCCTCGGCCCGTTCACCGATCGCATCGCCTATCTGGAAGAAGGTGACTGGGCCGTGCTCACCCGCGAGGGCGCGGAAATCCGCGACGAGACGGGCCGCATCGTCGAGCGCGCCGTGCAGAAGGTACCGGCCGGTGCCCTCCTGGTGGACAAGGGCAACCATCGCCACTTCATGGCGAAGGAGATCTACGAGCAGCCGGAGGTCATCTCCCACACCTTCGGCCACTATCTCGACCTCGCCGACGAGACCGTCTCGCTGCCCGAGCTGCCGTTCGACGCCAAGGAGGTGCAGCACATCTCCATCACCGCCTGCGGCACGGCGCTTTATGCCGGCGCGGTGGCGGAATACTGGCTGGAGCGTTTCGGCCGCGTGCCGGTCTCCACCGACATCGCATCCGAGTTCCGCTATCGCGAGACGCCGCTGGCGCCGGGTGGCGTCACCATCGTCATCTCCCAGTCGGGCGAGACGGCGGATACGCTCGCTTCGCTGCGCTACGCCAAGGAGTGCGGGCAGAAGGTGGTGGCCGTCGTGAACGTGCCCACCTCCACCATCGCCCGCGAGGCGGACGTGGTGCTGCCCATCCTCGCCGGTCCGGAAATCGGCGTCGCGTCTACCAAGGCCTTCACCTGCCAACTGGCGACCCTCGCCTGCCTGTCCGTCGCGTTCGGCCGCGCCAAGGGGGTTCTGTCGGCGGAGGACGAGCACAAGCTGGTGCGCGCTTTCATGGAAGTGCCCCGCCTGATGACCGAGGCGCTGAAGCTCTCGCCCGAGATCGAGGTGCTGGCCCGCACGCTGGCGAAGGCGCGGGACGTGCTCTATCTCGGCCGCGGCACCAATTATCCGCTGGCGCTGGAAGGCGCGCTGAAGCTCAAGGAAATCTCCTACATCCACGCCGAAGGCTATGCCGGCGGCGAGCTGAAGCACGGCCCCATCGCGCTCATCGACGAGAAGATGCCGGTGGTGGTCATCGCCCCCCACGACCGCATCTTCGACAAGACCGTCTCCAACATGGAGGAGGTGGCGGCGCGCGGCGGCAAGATCATCCTCGTCACCGACCCCAAGGGGGCCGAGGCCGCGCCTGTGAATGCGGTTCAGAAGCTGATCCTGCCGGAGATGCCGGCGACCGTCTGCCCCATGGTCTATTCCATCCCGGTGCAGCTGATCGCCTACCATACGGCCGTCATCATGGGCACGGACGTGGACCAGCCGCGCAACCTCGCCAAATCCGTGACGGTGGAATAGGCGGTCACGTTGCGCAATCCGGCCGCAGGGGCCTGAAAAGTGTTGCGCCGGACCACGATTCGGCGCCTTGATTCTCCGAGTTTAGCCAACGCTTGAGCCTGGGTCCGGACGCCGGTCGATGCCTGCTGCGACCTTCCCGATCGTCATGAACGCCGTGGTGGCTGCGCTGTTCGCCGCGAGCTACCTCGCGCTGGCGCTGCTGCACCGTGGCAATACGGCCCCCCTGTGGTTCGCCGCCAGCTTCGGCGCCATCGTCATCACGCCGCTCGCGCTGCTGGCGCAGTCCTACACCGGCTGGGTGGTGCTGTTCGCGCCGGTGATCTACCTGTCCTTCGCCGCCTGCCTCATCCTGATGGTGCCGGGACTGGCGGTGCTCTACCGCAAGCCCATCCCGTGGGGGCTGGTGACGGTGCTGGGCATCGTCACCGTCGTGAGCGCCGCGCTGGCGCTGCAACTGCCGGTCAACACGCTCGTCCGGGTGGTCAGCTACCAGACGCCGTTCGTGCTCGCGACGGCGGCGAGCTGCTGGGTGGTGCTGCGCGACAGCCCCCGCCGGCTGCGCGATCTTCTCCTCGCCGGCCTATTCGCGCTGCTGTGCATGCACGTGCCCCTCAAGGCCGCGCTGGCGATTAGCCTGCATACGGGGCCGCACCAGATCAATTACATGGACACGCCGTTCGCGGTGGTGGCCCAGATCAGCACTGGCATCCTGATGGTCGCCACCGGCCTCCTGATTCTGGTGATCTCGGTGCTCGAACTGGTGCGGGAGACGCTGGAGGTGGCGGATACGGACGCCCTGTCCGGTCTCCTCAATCGCCGCGGGTTCGAGCAGCGCGCCTCGGACCTCGTGCACGGACGGACCGGGGCGGCGCCGTTCGCTCTGCTCCTCATCGACATCGACCACTTCAAGGCCATCAACGACACGTTCGGCCATGGCGTAGGCGACCAGACCATCCGCGGCTTCGGCGACATGCTCCAGCACACGCTGCCGCAATCCGCGCTCATCGGCCGGGTGGGCGGGGAGGAGTTCGCCATCCTGCTGGAGCGCGCATCGCCCGAAATGGCGCGGCTGCAGGCGGAATCGGTGCGCCTCGCCATCATCGGCCATGACGATCCGGACGTGCCGCCCTTCACCGTCAGCATCGGCGTTGCGCTGGCCTCGCGGGAGGAGCCGCTGCTCGCCACGCTGGAGCGGGCGGATGCGGCCCTCTACGAGGCGAAGCGGTCCGGTCGCAACCGGGTCTGCTGCGCGGAGGAGGAAACCCTCCCCCACAACGTGGTGCCGCTGCGCCGCTGAGGGGCCCGCGCGCTATCGGTTCGGCCGCGTCGCGATGAACACCGCAAGCACGGTGAACAGCACGCCGAGAAGGGCGAGCACGAAGGTCGGTGCGCCCAAATACCAGCTGCCGGTGAAGGTGCCGATGAAGCTCGACAGGGCGAACAGCTTCACCATGGGCGGGATCGCCCCGGTTTCCCGCCAGCGCACGACGCCGGGGCCGAGCCAGCGGTGATTGAGGAGCCAGGCCTCGAATTTCGGCGACGATCGGGTGAAGCACCAGGCGGCGAGGATCAGGAACACCGTGCCCGGCAGCATGGGCACCACCATGCCGATGGCGCCGATGACGAGGAAGACGAAGCCGGCCGCGAACAGGAGCTTGCGGTAGATCGCGTCGCGGCTCCAGCGCCCGGCGGCCAGTGTCTCGCTCTGCGTCAGCCGTTTGTCCTGCGGGGGCGGGGGAGGGGCATCGTCGTCGGCGGCCATTGCCGGACCATGGCGCCTCATCCAGCGGAGAGCAAGCGCACCGCCGCATCCCGCTCTTGCAGGTGCAGCAGCGTGTGCAGCACCCGCGCGGACGGCAAAGCGAGATCGGGATCGGCCCGCACCTGCGCCGCCGCGGCGTTGCGCGCGGCCTCCACCTCGCCGCCGTGCCATTCCATGCGCGCGAGCCGGAAGCCGGGCAGGCCGCTCTGCCGCGTGCCCAGCACGTCGCCCTCGCCGCGCAGGCGCAGATCCTCCTCCGCGAGGCGGAACCCGTCCTGGCTCTCGCGCAGGATGGCGAGGCGCGCCTTCGCCGTCTCGCCCAGCGGGTGACGGTAGAGCAGCAGGCACACGGACGGCTTGTCCCCGCGCCCCACGCGGCCGCGCAGCTGGTGCAATTGAGCGAGGCCGAAGCGCTCGGCGTGCTCGATGACCATCACGGTCGCCTCGGGCACGTTCACGCCCACCTCGATCACGGTCGTGGCCACCAGCAGCCGCGTCTCGCCGCGGGCGAAGCGGCCCATGGCCTCGTCCTTGGCGGTGCCGGACATGCGGCCGTGCACCAGCCCGACCGATGCGCCGAAGATGGATTGCAGCGTCTCGTAGCGTTCCGTCGCTGCGGCGAGGTCGGAGGTGTCGGTCTCTTCCACCAGCGGGCAGATCCAGTAGGCGCGGGCACCGGACGCCAATGCCCGGCCGACCCCGGCCACCACCTCGTCCAGCCGGTCGAGGGGCAAGGCGCGGGTGTCGATGGCCTGCCGGCCCGGCGGTTTCTCGCGCAGCTCGCTGGAATCCATGTCGCCGAACAGGGTGAGGACGAGGGTGCGCGGGATGGGCGTCGCCGTCATCACCAGCATGTCCACCGCCTCGCCCTTGCGCGCCAGCGTCAAGCGCTGCTCGACGCCGAAGCGGTGCTGCTCGTCCACCACCGCAAGGGCGAGATCGTGGAACACCACGTCGTCCTGAATCAGGGCATGGGTGCCGATCACGAGGTCGGTGCGGCCGGAGGCCAGCTCGGCCAGCACGGCCTCGCGGGCGCGGCCCTTTTCCCGGCCGGTGAGGATGGCGGTGGAGAGCCCGGCGGCTGCGGCCAGCGGGGCGATGGTTTCCAGATGCTGGCGGGCGAGGATCTCGGTGGGCGCCATCAGCGCCGTCTGCCGGCCGGCCTCGGCCACGGTGGCGGCGGCCATCAGGGCGACGACCGTCTTGCCCGAGCCCACATCGCCCTGGAGCAGCCGCAGCATCCGCGTGTCGGCGGCAAGGTCGGCGCGGATGGAAGCGATGGCCTGATCCTGCGCGCCGGTGAGGCGGAAGGGCAAAGCGTCTGCGAGACGCGTTGCGATACGGCCGTCGCCCACAGTGGAACGCCCGCCGGCCTTCTCCTCCTGCGCCCGCACGAGGGCCAATGTGAGCTGGTGGGCCAGCAATTCGTCGAACGCGAGCCGTCGCCATGGCCCGCCGGCCGGCGTCGCCTCATGCGGCGAGGCCGGCTTGTGGATGCGCATCAGCGCGTCGCGGAAGGAGGGCCAGCCGCGCGCGGCGCGCAGTTCGTCCGGAATCCACTCGGGCAGGTCCGGCACGCGCTGGAGCGCGGCCTCGATGGCCCGGCGCAGATGGCCGGAGGCGAGGCCCTCCACCAGCGGATAGACCTGTTCCACCGCCGGCAGCCGCTCGACCCCGGCGGCGTCGAGGATGCGGTCAGGATGGGTCATCTGCCGCATCCCGTCGTAGATCGAGATGCGCCCGCACAGCCAGCGCTTCGACCCCACCGGCAGCATCCGCTCGATGCGCGCGGGCTCGATCTTGAAATGCACCACGACCATGTCGCCGCTGGCATCGGACACATAGGTGCGGTGCGGCGCCCGGCTGCCGGGCGGGGGCGGCTGGTGGGCGTCCACCGTCACTTCCACCGTCACGTCGGTCTCGGGAACGGCTTCGGCGAGCAGGGGGCGGGCGCGGCGGTCCACGAAGCCGGACGGCATGTGGAACAGGAGGTCGATCACCCGCGGCATGTCCCGGCCGAGCAGGCGCGCATACGGCTTCATCAGCTTGGGGCCGATACCGGAGAGGCTGTCGAGCGGCGCGAAGAGGGGGGACAGGACATCGGGGCGCATGGCGGCGCGAGGGTGTCCGATCGGCCGTTGCGGCGCAAGCCGGGGCAGGGCGCGCCGGATGGGAAGATGGTGGAAAGGCACCGGCTGGAGATCGGCGGCAATCTGCTATAGGTTTCAACAGTTAGGCGGAGATGGACACCGGGATGAGTACCGGCGAGGGCGACGGCGAGCAGGCGGAACGTGCGGCCTTCATCCTCCGGCTGCGCCAGCGCGGGATCAGGGATCTCGCGGTGCTGCGCGCCATCGAGCTGGTGCCGCGACCGCTGTTCGTGGATCCCATGATGCGCCGCCACGCCTATGACGACGTGGCGCTGCCCATCGCCTGCGGCCAGACCATGTCGCAGCCGAGCCTCGTCGCCGCCATGACGGAAGCCCTCGGCGTCACCGCCGACCAGACCGTGCTGGAGGTTGGCACCGGCTCCGGCTACCAGGCCGCCGTGCTCTCCCATCTCGCCGCCCGCGTGGTAACGGTGGACCGCTATCGCTCCCTCGTCAGCGAGGCGCAGACGCGGTTCGAGGTGCTCGGCCTGCGCAACGTCACCGCCTATGTCGGAGACGGCATGAACGGGATGCCCGCACGGGCGCCGTTCGATCGCATCCTGGTTACCGCAGCGGCAAACGACATTCCCGCAGCCCTGATGGACCAGCTCAAGCTCGGCGGCGTCATCGTCGCGCCCCTCGGTGCGCCGGAGGAGGTGCAGACGCTCGTCCGCATCGTCAAGGAGCAGTCCGGCCGCAGCCGCACTGACCTGATGAAGGTGCGCTTTGTACCGCTCGTTCCGGGCGCGGCGGCCACACTCTGAGCGAAAGCAGCGCTTTCGCGGTACCGCGGTACCGAAGCCCGTTGCGGGGGTGCGAGCCCTCGTCTATCGGATCGGGAGTTGCGTTCCGGGGGATCAAGAATTGAAGGTCGTTTCCGGCCGTGGGCGGCATGTTCTGGCGTGTGCGCTGCTGTTCGGCCTGTTGACAGGCTGCGCCGGGCGCCCCGATGGCGCGCTCATTCCCGTGCCCGATGCGGTTCCCGGCACGTCCCGCGTGGATATGGTCGTCGCCACCGTCCGTGAGCGGTCCGATGGCCCGGACATCTTCAACGGTGAGCGCGCCCGCACGCCGAGCTATGCCGAGATCGAGGTTTCCATCCCGCCCGCCGGCGCCCGCAAGATCGGCGACGTGCAGTGGCCGCGGAGCATCCCCGGTAACCCAGCGACGGACTTCGTCACCACCAAGCTCGACGACCTGACGCAGGATCAGGCGATCACGTGGTTCCACAACCGCATCAACCGCACCCCCGGCCGGCAGGCGCTGGTGTTCGTGCACGGCTATAATCAGCGCTTCGACGATGCGGTGTTCCGCTTCGCCCAGATCATCCACGATTCCGGGGCGCCGGTGACGCCGGTGCTGTTCACCTGGCCCTCGCGCGGCAGCCTGCTCGCCTACGGCTATGACCGGGAAAGCACTTCCTTCTCGCGGGATGCCCTCGAGCGGCTGCTCACCTTCATGGCCAAGGACCCGAACGTGGGCGAGATCTCGATCCTCGCCCACTCCATGGGCAACGTCGTGACGCTGGAGGCGCTCAGGCAGATGGCGATCCGCAACGGCCGCATCCTGCCCAAGATCAAGTATGTGATGCTGGCGGCGCCGGACGTGGACGTCGACGTCTTCTCCACCTTCTTCAACGAGATCGGCAAGGCCAGCCAGCGCCCGGACTTCACCCTTTTCGTCTCGCAGGATGACAGGGCGCTCGCGGTTTCCCGCCGGGTTTGGGGCGACGTGCCGCGTGTCGGCGCCGTGGATCCGGAGCAGGAACCGTTCCGCACCGAGTTCGAGAAGAACAACATCAACGTGGTGGACCTGACAAAGCTCAGGACCAACGATCCCCTGGCCCACGGCAAGTTCGCGGCGAGCCCCAAGGTGGTGCAGGCCATCGGCGCCCGCCTTGCGGAGGGCCAGACCATGACCGACTCCCGCGTCGGTGTCGGCGAGCACATCATCAAGGCGACCTCGGACGCCGCCGCGACCGTCGGCACCGCCGCCGGCCTCGTCATCGCTGCGCCCGTCGCCGTGGTGGACGAGAACACCCGCTCCCACTACGGCCAGCATGTGAACCAGCTGGGCCGCTCGGTGTCGGACACCGCCGAGAGCGGCGCCAGCGTGGTCACCGCCCCCAAGGGCAACTGACGAAACGGCAGGTCGGGGGCTCCGACCTGTTGCAGGTTTGTCACGGGGGAGTCGAAAGTTCGGCAGGACGACGCCGAAGATGCGCCATTTAAGCCGCCGTTTACGCATGGGACCCTTAACTGCGGGCCGTAATGTTTGCGTGCGAGTTCGGTCACATGCGTACTTCCTGCGGGACTCACGGGCGTAACGTCTTCGCGCGGCTGGCACTGATCGGGCTCGTGTCCGGAACGGTCGCAGGCTGTAGTTCGGATACGCTTCGCTTCTCTGCCGACTCTCCCCAGCCGCCGGCCGGGACCCCCGTCGCGGGCTATCAGGGCCAGCCTGGGGGCTATCCGCCTGCAGGCAGCGGGGATGTCACCGGCTCCCTCGGCTCCGGCCGTGTGGAAGCCATGCCGGCGCCCCCGCCGGGCCAGGCCGCCGCGCCCGGTTACCAGCCCTCCTCCTACGCCTCCACCGGCCCGGGCCAGCCGCTCTACGGCGCGCCCGGCTACGCGGCTGCGCCCGCTGCAGCTCCGGCCGCCCGCGGCCCCACGGCCGGCACCCATGTGGTGGTGGCCGGCGAGACGCTCGGCTCCATTTCGCGCATGTACAACGTCTCGGTGGCGTCGCTGACCATCGCCAACAACATCCCGGCCGGCGGCACCGTCCGCACCGGGCAGACGCTCATCATCCCGCCCGGCGGCAATGGCGCGTCCCAGGCCAAGGCCGCGCAGGCCGCTGCCCAGACCACCGCTGCCGCCAAGCCGCCGCAGCTCGCCGCTGCGGCTCCGGTCGCCAGCACGCTGCAGGTTCCCGGCTCGGCGAAGCCTGCCACGGTCGCCGCCGCGCCGGCTCCGGCGCTGACTGCCGCTCCTGCCGCCAAGCCCACCCCGGCCACTGCTGCCACCAAGCCCGCTGGCTCTGCCCCGACGCAGGCGGTCGCCAAGTCCGCCGCGCCCGAGCCCAAGGTCGAGACCGCCGCCAAGGTGACCCCGGTGGAGGACACGGACGATGGCCCGCGTGCTTCCGGCTCCGGTCCCCAGTTCCGCGCTCCGGTGCGCGGCCGCGTCATCGCCTCCTTCGGTCCTAAGCCCGGCGGCGCCCACAATGACGGCGTGAACTTCGCCGTGCCGGAAGGCACTGCGGTGCGCGCTGCGGAGGACGGCACCGTGGCCTATGCCGGCAACGAGCTGAAGGGCTACGGCAACCTCGTGCTCATCAAGCACGCGGATGGCTATGTGACCGCCTATGCCAACAACAGCGAACTGACGGTGAAGCGCGGCGACACCGTGCGGCGCGGCCAGATCGTGGCCAAGGCCGGCCAGAGCGGCAATGTGGGTTCGCCCCAGCTGCACTTCGAGATCCGCAAGGGCTCGACCCCGGTGGACCCGAGCCGCTACGTCGCTGGTCTCTGACGCCGGCTTCATCTCCAAACGAAACGGCCGGGCTTCTGCCCGGCCGTTTTGCATTTGGGGGACGCGCTTCAGGCCGCCGCGGAATGCTCCATCTCGCCGCCATAGCGCCGGCGCAGGTGGGCCTTGAAGACCGAGGCATCGAGCGGACGGCCGGTGGCGCGGGTGAGAAGCTCGTCCGTCTCCAGCAGAGAGGCCTGTCCGTGCACGTTCACGCGGAGCCACGCCAGCAGGGGCGCGAAATCGCCCTTGGCGATGCCGGGCAAAATGCCGGGATCGGCGCGGCAGGCGGCATCGAACAGCTGCGCGGCGGTCATCGCGCCCAGCGTGTAGGTGGGGAAATAGCCCCAGCCGCCGCCCGGCCAGTGGATGTCCTGGAGGCAGCCCAGCCGGTCGTCGGGCGGCGTCACGCCGAGCAGGGACTTCATGCCGTCTGCCCAGGCGCCGGGCAGGTCGGCGAGCTTCATCTCGCCGCCGATCAGCGCCTTTTCCAGCCGGTAGCGCAGGATGACGTGGGCGGGGTAGGTCACCTCGTCCGCATCCACCCGGATGAAGCCGCGCTCCACCTTGGTGTAGAGCCGCCACAGGGCATCCGCCTCCCAGGCCGGGCCGGAGCCGTTGAAGGCGGCGCGCATGCGCGGGGCGGCGAAGGTTAGGAACTCCCGGCTGCGGCAGGCCTGCATTTCCATGAGCAGCGACTGGCTCTCATGAATGCTCATGGAGCGCGCCTGTCCCACCGGCTGGTGGATATAGTCCTGCGGGCGGCCCTGCTCATAGAGCGCGTGGCCAGTCTCGTGCAGCACGCCCATGAGGGCGCGGGAGAAGTCGCTCTCGTCATAGCGGGTGGTGATGCGTACGTCGTTGTCGGCACCGCCGCAGAAGGGATGGGCGGAGACGTCGAGGCGGCCGCGCTCGAAATCGAAGCCCACCGTCTTCATCAGCTCCAGCCCAAGCTGGCGCTGCGCCTCCACGGCGAAAGGGCCCTCCAGCGCGGGCGTCGCCGGCCGGCGGGCCTGGATCTCCAGCACTTCCTCGGTGAAGCCGGGCAGGAACTGGGCGAGGTCGTCGAACAGCGCATCGATGCGGGCCGAGCGGCCGCCGGGCTCGTAGCCGTTCAGGAGGGCATCATAGGGGGAGAGGCCGAGCTTCTCGCCCTTCACCCGGCCGATCTCGCGCTGGAGCCGCAGCACCTCCTCCAGATAGGGCAGGAGGGCCGGGAAGTCGGCATCCGCCCGCGCCTTGCGCCAGGCCATCTCGCAGCGGGACGAGGCGCGGCTGGAGGCTTCCACCAGATCGGCTGGGACGGCCGTGTCCACGGTGAAGCTGCGGGTGATCTCGCGCACATTGGCGCGCTCCCACGGGCCGAGGGCCTCGCTCTCGGACGCGGCGATCCAGTCGCCGATGCGAGGGTCGGTCGCCATGTTGTGGTGGAGCACGCGCAGCAAGGCGAGGCTCTCCGCGCGGGTCGAGGCGGCCCCCTTGGGCATCATGGTGTCGCTGTCCCACTGGAGGATGCCGATGCCGTTGGCGAGCGCCGCGGCACGGTCGAAATGGGCTGCGAGGTCGGAATAGGCCGTCATGGCGCGATCCTGTTGGCTCTGGGGCCGGGAAAAGGGCCAAGACGGTAGCCAAGCGGAGCCGGCAAGGAAAGGCCGGACGCTGCGCCCCCTTTGTCCGGGCAATCCTCCCATCTCCCCTTGCGGGAGAGGGGCAGGGGGTGAGGGGATTCTCAGGTCGACGACCGCCCCCCGGATTATGTGGCGGCATACCCCTCCGCCCAGCCCCTCTCCCGCAAGGGGAAAGGGGGGCGCTCTCCTCCTGCCGCGGAACCGGCAAAAGAAACCCGGCGCGGACTTTTGGTCCGGCCGGGCTGGAGGTAACACCGTGGTTCGGGTCAGTGGGCCGTCAGGCCGCCTTCTCGCCGGGGGTGAGCGAGAGCACCGACTCAAATCCTTCAAACTCCGGACCGCCGATATAGTTCACGCGGTTGGATGACGCACCCGCGTCGCGGTGGGCGAGGCGGAAGGCCTCGGACTTGGTCCAGGCCTCGAAATCGGCCTTCCCGGCCCAGACGGTGTGGGAGATGTAGAGGGTGTATTCCTCCTTCTCCGGCCCGCGGCACAGATCAAAGGCGACGAAGCCGGGCACGGCGGCAATGTAGGTGTCGCGCTCGCGCCAGACCCGCTCGAACTCGGCCTCGGACCCGTGCTTCACCTTGAACCTGTTGGTTGCAATGAACATTTCGACACTCCGTGTTGGCAATGGGATGGGCTGGTGGCCGCCTATTTCACCGGATAGGGCGTCGCCGCCGCGATGGTATCGGCGCCGATCTTGAACTTGAGGCCGGCCTTCGCGGTGATGCCGGCGCTCGGCAGGAACTGCTGATACTGAACGTACTGCTCGTTGAAGAGGTTCTCAACGGAGAGCTGGGCGAGCACGTTCGGATCCGGCTGGTAGCCGAGATAGACGTTCACGAGGTTGAAGCTCGGCGTCGGCTCGTAGGGGGAATCGGCCGGCAGGTCGGCCGCGGTCTTGGCGGCCACCCACTGCCAGCGCACCGAGACGGTGAGCTTGTTCTCGAAGAAGCGCGCACCCAGCGTGGTGGCGATGGTGTTGGGCATCACGTTGGCGAGGGGCTGGCCATTGTTCGTGTTTTCGCCCTCGGACACGGTGGCGTTGAAGCCTGCGAACCAGACGCCGGCGTCGTAATTGCTCTCGAACTCGAAGCCGCGCAGGCGGGCGTTGGCGATGTTCTGGTACTGGTAGTTGGCATAGGTGCCGAACGGCGTCTTGTCGTAGCCCACCAGCTCGATGTAGTCCTCCACGTCGTTCTGGTAGACGTTGGCCTTGGCGCGGAACTTGTCGCCCTTGGTGAAGATGTCGTCGAACCGGAGGTTGAGGCCGATTTCCTTGTTCTTGCCGATTTCCGGCTTGAGATACGGGTTCGGCACGAAGCAGAACACGCCGAAGCTGCCATCCGGGCAGAAGACGAGCGGGATGTTCGGCGGGTGCGCGCCGTTCACCAGCGTCTCGGTGACGGCGGGCGCGCGATAGCCTTCCGCGAAGGTGCCGTAGAGCGTCACCCACTGCCACGGCGTCAGGCCCACCGTGATCTTGGGCGAGAGGTGGTCGCCGCTGGTGGAAACGCCGTCGCCGCTGAGATTGTAGGTGTCGTAGCGCAGCGCGCCGATGGCCTCGAACCAGGTGGAATAATTGGCCTTCCACTGGATGAAGGCGCCGCCCACGCCACGCTCGCCGGACGGGTTGTAGCCGTCGCCGAACCCGTAATTGTCCACGTTGTCCACGTCATCGTGGAAATAGTCGCCACCGATGGTGATGGCGTTGCGGATGTCGGCGAAGGTGAAGCGCGAGGTGTTGTTGAGGTCGAAGCCCAGGGTGTCGATGGTGAAATAGCGGGGATCGCCGACCGAGCCGGTGATGGAGCTGGGCGTGCCCGCCACCTTCAGCTGATCCTGCTTCACCCGGTTCCAGTAGATCTGGCTGCGCCAGTCGAAAATGTTGTCGTCCGGATTCGAGTAGTTCCAGCTCGCCGTCAGGGTCTGGTTGAGAACGGTGGTGCCGTATTGGGTGGAGCCGGTCGGAATCTCGTTGTTCACCAGCGCGGCGTTGTAGGTGGTGTAGTCGGCACTGTAGTTGATGCCGGTGATCTTCACCTCGTGATGGTCCGCCGGCCGGAAGGTCAGCTTGGCGACGCCGGTCCAGATGTCGGAGCCGGTGCCGGGCACCACGTTGCCGTCGCCGTCCGTATAGTCGCCCTGCGAGCGGTAGGTGCCGCCGAAGAACAGGTCGATGTTCGGGTTGACCTTCGCCGCCGCGAACAGGGCGCCGTATCCCATCGGTCCGTTGGAGCCGAACTCCCCGGCGGATTCCACGCCCCAGGTCTGGCCGGGCTTGATGATGTCGTTGGCGTCCTTGGTGCGGAAGGTCACCACGCCGCCGATGGCGCCGGAGCCGTAGATGTTGGCCACCGGGCCGCGCACCACGTCCACGTCCGCCAGAAGTCCGGGCTCCAGGAAGAAGGAGCCGGCGCCGGTGCCGTGGCCCAGCTGGGTGAAGTTCTGCCGCGCGCCGTCGATGAACACCGCGACGCGGCCGTAATCCTCCATGCCGCGAATGTTGATGGAGGCCTGCGTGGAATTGCCGTTCTGGATGACGGTGGTGCCCGGCATGCCGAAGAACACGTCCTGCGTGCGCGACGGCATCAGCTGTTCAAGATCGTCCGGCCGCACCACGCTGATGGCGGCGAGCGCATCAATGGCGCGCTCTTCCGTGAGGCTGGCGGCGACCGTGATGGTGTCGAGGGAGATGGCCGTCGTGTCGTCGGTCGGGCCGGCATCCGGCGCGCTCTGGGCGCGTAGCGGCGTGGCCATCAGGACGGCACAGAGAGCCACGCCCGCGAGCAGCGCCTCTTTCCCGCGGCGATGTCCTTCGCCCTTGAACACGGCCATGCGCTGCGGTTCTCCCGCCATGATCTTCTCCCCGGCTGATGTTCGGAGGCTGGCTGGCGTCGATCCGGAAGCCGGGGACGTGGCGGGCCGCAGGCGTGTTGCCTGAGCAGGCGTCTTGCCTGACACGATTTGGCTACCGTTGCGCCACGGGAGCGTCAAGAAGAATACATCCAACTTGCCAATGAACTGAAATAACGTCAGATACTGTTGCGTGTCCGGCACGTAAAGATGTGCTCGATTGACATTGGAATAAATAAAATAAAGGCGAATCGTCCTCGTGAAGACTCGCCATCCGAAAATGGAGTTGCTCTGATTCCATGTTGTTCAGGCCTCAGAAAGCGATCCACGCGTGCCGCGTTGCAGCGCGTCTTGCCGTCCTTGGTGCGGTCGTCGCCGTCCTTGTTGGCATCACCAGCTTGGCGCCACGCGGCGCGGCGGCCCAGCCGCAGGGGGCAGCGCAGCCGCGCGTCGTCGCCATCGGCGGCGCGGTGACCGAGATCCTGTTCGCCCTCGGCCTCGGCGATCGCGTGGTGGCGGTGGACCAGACCAGCCGCTATCCGGCCGCCGCCCGCCGCCTGCCGGATGTGGGCTATGCGCGCGCATTGTCGCCGGAGGGCGTGCTCTCGGTGGGGCCGACGCTGATCCTCGCCATGGAAGGCGCCGGGCCGCCCTCCACCATGGAGGTGCTGAAGCAGGCCTCGGTGCCGGTCGTCGTCATCCCGGACGGGCACGACAGGGAGGCCGTGCTGCGCAAGATCGCGGCGGTGGCCAAGGCGGTGGGCGCGGAGGAAAAGGGCAGGGCGCTCGCAGCCGAGGTGTCTGACGATTTCGCCGCGCTCGATGCCATGGTGAAGGCGCTGCCGGAGCGGCCGCGCGCGGTGTTCGTGCTCTCCGCCTCGGGCGGGGCGGCGGTGGTGGGTGGCTCGGACACCAGCGCCGATGCCATCCTGAAGCTCGCCGGCCTCACCAATGCCATGGCGCAGATCAAGGGCTTCAAGCCGGCGCTGGACGAGGCCGCCATGTCGGCGGAGCCGGAGGCGGTGGTGGTGATGCGCGGCGGCGGGCAGGTGCTCGACGCCGCCACCGTCTTCGCGCTGCCCGCCTTCGCCGGAACACCGGCCGCGCGGGACGAGCGCCTGGTGGCGCTGCCCGGCTCCTATCTGCTCGGCTTCGGCCCCCGCACGCCGCGCGCGGCGCGCGATCTCGCGGCGGCGCTGCATCCGGGTGCGAAGCTGCCCGAGCTGCCGGCCCGGCCCTGGAGCGCGGAGCCGGACCAATGAGCATGGAAGGCGTTGCCATGGCCACGGCGGAGGCGGGAACGCGGGGGCGTCCGGTGACGGCGGGGCTGACCCTGTTCGCGGTGCTGGCGGTCGCGGCCTTTGTGGGCGCGCTCGCCATCGGCCCGTTCACCATCGCCCCCGGCCGGGTGTTCGCCGTGCTGTGGGACTGGATCACCGGCGCGCAACCGGCCGGGTCATTGCGCGAGCGCATCGTGGTGCTGGATGTGCGCCTGCCCCGCGCCATCGTCGGTGCGCTGGCCGGGTCCGGCATGGCCGTGGCGGGGGCGCTGATGCAGGGCGTGTTCCGCAATCCGCTCGCCGATCCCAGCCTCGTCGGCGTGGCGCCGGGGGCGGCGCTGGCGGCAGTGGCGTTCGTCGTGTTCGGCGCGCCGCTCCTCGCTTTGTTGCCCCCGCCGCTGCAGGTGGTGGGGCTACCGCTCGCTGCCTTCGCGGGAGGGCTGGTGACCACCCTCGTCATCGCGCGGCTCGCGGAGCACGACGGGCGCACCTCCGTGGCGACGCTCCTCTTCGCCGGCCTGGCCCTCGGCGCGCTGGCCAGCGCTGGCACGGGGGTGATGGTGTTCCTCGCCTCCGAACAGCAGACGCGGGATTTCCTGTTCTGGACCCTCGGCAGCCTCGGCGGCGCCACCTGGATGAAGGCGGCGCTGGCCGCGCCCTTCGTGCTGGGCCTTCTCGCCATCGCCGCCGGTCTCGCCCGCGGGCTCGATGCGCTGGCGCTGGGGGAGGCGGAGGCGTTTCACGCCGGCGTCTCGGTGGAGCGGCTGAAGCGCACCGCCGTCGTCGCCGTCGCGGCGGGGGTGGGGGCGGCCGTGGCGGCTACGGGTGTCGTCGGTTTCGTCGGGCTGGTGGTGCCGCATCTCGCGCGGCTGGTGATCGGCCCGTCCCACCGCGCGCTGGTGCCGGCCTCGGCGCTGCTGGGGGCGGCGGTGCTGCTCGGCGCCGATATTCTCGCCCGCATGATCGCCGCTCCGGCCGAACTGCCGCTGGGGGTCGTCACCGCTTTGGTCGGCGCGCCCTTCTTCCTGTGGCTGCTGCTGAAGCGCCGGGCGTTCGTGGGGTGAGCATGTATCGCGCAGAGAACGTCACCGTCACCGCCTCCGGCCGCCGCCTCGTGGATGGCGCGAGCATCACCGTGCGGCCGGGGCGCGTCACAGTGCTGGTGGGGCCGAACGGCGCCGGCAAGTCGACCCTGCTCAAGGCCATGTCGGGCGAGCACCGGCTCGCCACCGGGCGGGTGACGCTGGACGGCGTTTCCATCCATGACATGCGGCCGTTGGAGCTGGCGCGGCGCCGGGCGGTGCTGCCGCAGGCGGCGGAAGTGGCCTTTCCGTTCACCGCCGCCGAGGTCATCACCGCCGGCCTCATGACCGGGGAGGGGCATGATCGCGCCCGCATCCTGCGCCTGCTGGCGCGGGTCGATCTGCCCGGCTTCGCCGACCGGCGCTATGACAGCCTGTCGGGCGGCGAGCGGCAGCGGGTGCAGCTCGCCCGAATCCTCGCTCAGCTGGACGCGGGGAAGCCCGATGTGCCGGGCTACCTCTTCCTGGACGAACCCACCGCCAGCCTCGACCTCGCCCACCAGCTCACCGTGCTGAACATCGCCCGCGCCCATGCGGATGCAGGCGGGGGCGTGCTGGCGGTGCTGCACGACCTCAACCTCGCCGCCATGGTGGCCGACGAGATCGTTGTGCTGGCGGGAGGGCGGGTCCGCGCGGCGGGTCCGGTGGCGGAGGTGCTGACCGAGCCGGTGCTGGCGGACGCCTTCGGCATCCGCCTGCGAATCGGGGTGGCCTCGCCCGGCCCCTTCATCCTGCCGCAGAACGTGCAGGCGGCGCAGTAGGGTCAGGCCCGGCGGGCTCCTTGCTCAGAGCGGGGCTCAGCCCAGCTCTTGAGCGGCCTTCAGGACATCGGCGGCGTGGCCGTCCACCTTCACCTTGGGCCAGGTCTTCGCCACCTTGCCGTCGCGGCCGATGAGGATCGTGGCGCGCTCGATGCCCATGTACTTGCGCCCGTACATGCTTTTTTCCACCCACACGCCATAGGCCTCGAGCATGGCCTTGTCGGGGTCGGAGCCCAGCGCGAAGCCCAGGCTGTACTTGTCGCGGAACTTGTCCTGCGCCTTCACCTGGTCGGCGGAGACGCCGAGGATGTCGGTGTCGACCGCGGCGAACTCCGCCTTCAGGCCGTTGAAGGCAATGGCTTCCTTGGTGCAGCCGGGCGTGTCAGCCTTGGGGTAGAAATAGACCACCAGCTTGCGGCCCTTGAAATCCTTCAAAGAAACGGTACCGCCCCCATCACGGGTGAGCGAGAAAGCAGGCGCCTTGGCGCCAACCTCCGGGAAACTGGACATTCCGCCTTCCTTTCGACGTGTTCGGCGCCATACGGGGCTGCTCAAATGCAAGCCCACAAGATGGCCGCCTTCTTGGGCCAGATGGTATCATCGAGGGAGTTGATCCACCTCATCTTTACGAGACGAGAGCAGGTTAGGGTCATTTCTTGCGGGCCGGATGCGAATCGAAGCGCACTCCGGAGGGCACCGCGGGACCATCACCGGGTTGCGGACGAACGGCCGGGAACGGCCGAAGCGGTAGAGGGAAGGTCCAGACGGAATGGAGTTTCGGCAGGAGAGGCCGGCGGGGGCGCGGCGCGAGCCTAAGCGGTCCCGCTTCCGGGGCATTGTCGGTGCGCTGACCCCGCGCAGCCGTGCCGCGCGCCTGTTTACCGGCCTGTGCCTCGTCCTGATCGCCCTCGGCGGCGTCGCCGCCGTCACCCTCTATGTGCTCATTGCCACCGGCATGGTCACCGCCAACCTCGCCACGCCCTATATCGAGCGGGCACTGGAAGAGCGCATCGGCGGCGGCCACAAGGTGAGCATCGGCGCGACGACCATGGAGACGGTCGGCCACGGCGCGACCGTCGTGGTGGTGCACGATATCCGCGTCACCGGCCCCGACGGCCAGCTGGTCGCCAGCGCGCCGAGCGCCGAGGTGGAGCTCGAAGGCTCCATCCTGTCGCTCATGCCGAAGGCACGGCGCATCGATCTGGTGGGCGCTGAGATGACCGTGCGCATCGCCCCCACCGGACAGGTGGCGGTGGCCACCGGCCGCGGCGCCAAGGCCATTCCGGCCGGCCCATCCGCCCGCACCGGGGCAAATCCCGCCGCCGCGCCTTCCGCCACCCCGGCCGCCGCGCCCGAGCAGACGCCGCAGGCTGCCGCCGATGCCGCCTCCTCCGGCGACATCGATCCGCTGAAGCCGGTCGCGCTCACCCGCTGGATGGCGGACCTCGAAACCGCCGGTTTCGACGGTGGCGCCCTGGCGGATGTGGGCCTCAAGGACGGCACGGTGATCGTGGAGAACGAGGGCGCCGGCCGCCGTATCGTCTTCCAGCACATGAGCGTCCGGCTGGCGCGGCCGCGCGGGGGCGGCGCGGAGCTGACCTTCACCACCCAGTCGCCGCAGGGCGTCGCCACCGCCGTCGCCCGCGTCAGCCCCGCCCAGGATGGCCAGCGCGGCATCGACGTGTCCATCCGGAACGTCTCGACCCGCGATCTGCTGCACGCCTTCGTGCAGGACCAGCGGCGCTTTTATATCGACACCCCGCTCAACGCCTCCTTCTCCGCCCGCGTCGCCCTCGACGGCGCGCTCACGTCCGCGGATGCGAGCCTCGACCTCGGCGCCGGCGCGCTGGGCAGCGGCGAGGACCCGGAAGAGCGCTTCGTCATCGACCGCGCCCGCATCGTGGCCAAGCTGGATGTGGCGCGCCGGGTGATCGTGGTCGCCCCCATCGAGGCGGTGAAGAGCCAGAACCTCATCGAGCTGGCGGGCGAGATCCACGTGCCGGCCAAGGCGCAGGAGCCGTGGCCGTTCCAGATGGGGCCGAAGCAGATCGTGTTTCAGGGCCCGGAAATGCCCGAGCACCCGCTCGTCATCACCAAGGTGGACGTGTCCGGCCGGTTCGATCCACCAAGCCGCCAGATCGTGGTGGACCAGGGCCTGCTGGGCGCCTCCACCGCGAGCTTCAGCTTCACCGCCTTGTTCGATTTCGGCGTGCCCGTTCCCTACCTGAAGTTCGATGGCGTCGCCTCGTCCATGCCGGTGGCGACGGTGAAGCGCTTCTGGCCGGTGAACATCGCGCCTCCCGCCCGTCAGTTCGCGGTTGAAAACGTCTCCGGCGGCACGGCGGAAGGCATCGCCGTCGCCGTCAAGCTGCCGCTCGACCTCATCGGCCAGAAGCAGGTGCCGCTGCCTGAGGACGGCGTGCGCTTCACCATCACCGGCAAGGGCGTGACGATCCGGCCGGTGAAGGGCCTGCCGCCCATCACCAATTCCAGCCTCGCCATCCTCGTCACCGGCCGCTCGGTGCGCATCACCATGCCCGACGGCACGGTGGTGACGCCGCAGAACCGCAAGATTGCGGTGAGCGACGGGGTGATGCTGATCCCCGACTATTTCCCGCGCGAGCCCTCCGCGCAGATCCGGGTGAATTTCAACGGCCCCGCCGACGCCGGCATCGAGGTGCTGGGCATGGAGCCGCTGAAGGGGCCCCAGGGCACCGCCTTCGATCCCTCCACCACGCGCGGCCGGCTCTCGGCGCTGCTGCAGGTGAACATGATCTTCCGCAAGGTTCCGCTGCCGGAGGATCTCGACTATTCGCTGGAGGCGAACCTCACCGACTTCGGCGTGGACAAGGTGTTCCGCGGCCAGCGGCTGGAAGGCGCGACGGTGAAGGCCTTCGCCTCGCCCGCCGGCATCGTCCTGCGCGGCGAGGGCAAGCTCGCCGGGGCACCGCTCGCCTTCGAGTACGAGAAGAAGAAGGACGCGGCCGATTCGGACATCCGCGTCTCCGCGACCCTCGACGATGCCGCCCGCGGCAAGCTGGGCGTGGACATTCCCGGCGTCAGCGGTCCCGTGACCGTTCGGCTGGTTGGCACCACCAACAACAAGGACACACGGGCGAGCATCGAAGGCGACCTGACCCAGGCGCGGATCGCCGATCTTATTCCCGGCCTCAGCAAGCCCGCCGGCAAGCCGCTCAAGGCGCGCTTCACGGTGAACGACAAGGGCAACTCCGTCCGCCTCGACGACATGGTGATCGACGGCTCGGGCACCCTGCTCAAGGGCAACATCGAACTGTCCGACAACGGCGAGCTTCTGGGCGCGGCCTTCCCGACCTTCCAGCTCTCCGATGGCGACAAGGCCTCGGCCAAGGCCGAGCGGGTCGGCTCGGTGCTGAAGATCCGCATCACCGGCGAGGTAATGGACGCCCGCGGCATCATGAAGAGCCTCGTCAGCGGTCCGCCCACCGACAAGCGCAAGTCGCAGGACGTGGACGTGGAGGCCCGCATCGGCGCGCTCACCGGCAATAATGGCGAGGTGCTGCGCCAGTTCGACCTCTCCACCACGCGGCGCGGCGTCGAGATGCGGGATTTCACCCTCACCGCCAAAACGGGCCGGGACGGCACGGTGGCCGGGGAAATGCGCACCTGGCAGGGGCGCGAGCGGGCTCTGCAGGTCACCACCTCGGACGCCGGCGCGCTGTTCCGCTTCCTGGACATCTACGCCAAGATGCAGGGCGGCGAGGCGTGGCTGGTGGTTGATCCCCCGCGTAGCGACAACACGCCGCAGGAAGGCGTGCTGCACCTCAGCGACTTCTCAATCAAGGGCGAGCCGGGCCTCGAACGCCTCTCCAGCGCCGCCCGCGACAGCTCCGGCCGCATCGAGAACGGCACAGCCGCGTTCGAGAAGGCGCAGGCCCAATTCTCCCGCTCCACCGGCAAGATCGTCTTCAAGGAAGGTGCCATCTGGGGCCCCTCCGTAGGCGCCACCTTCGACGGCTCGCTGGATTTTGCGGCCGATCGCATCAACATGCGCGGCACCTTTGTGCCGGCCTATGCGCTCAACAACATATTCTCCAAGCTGCCGGTCATCGGCCTGTTCCTCGGCGGCGGACCCAATGAGGGCCTGGTGGGCGTGACCTTCGAGGTCGTCGGCCCGCTGTCCACGGGACCGACCCTGCGCATCAACCCCATCTCGGCCGTGGCGCCGGGCTTCCTGCGCAAGATCTTCGAATTCCGCGATTCGACCGGAACGCCGCCCACCCGGTGAGGGGAGCGTTCCCCGGACCAGCGACGGCAAAGCCGGAGCGCCCATCCGGGGTCCAGGGGAAATGTCGGCGAAGCCGACGAGGCCCGAAGGTCTCCCCGCTGGAGCCGCCTTGGGCGAAGCTTTGCGCGGGGACCCGGATCACATTCCGCTGCGCTCGGTGCGTCCGGGGCAATTGTGCGACGGTCTCATGAAACCGCCCCAAGGTGCGACGCTTTGCCCAAACGCCCCTTGCGATGGCCCACGGCACCCCTCACACTCCGCCCATAAACATAATTGGCAGGAAACGTAGTGAGGGTGGGATAGATGCTGGCTCTGGTGCTCATCATCGTCTGCGGCCTCTTGGCCGTGGCGTACGGCGTATGGACGATCAAGGGGTTGATGGAGGCGGACCCGGGAACCGCCAGGATGCAGGAGATCGCATCCGCCATCGCTGAAGGCGCGCAGGCCTATTTGCGCCGGCAATATGCCACCATCGGCGTCGTCGGTGCGGTCATCTTCGTCCTCGTGGGCGTGTTCCTCGGCTGGCTGGTGGCCATCGGCTTCGCGCTGGGCGCCATTCTCTCCGGCCTTGCCGGCTTCATCGGCATGAACGTTTCGGTCCGCGCCAACGTGCGCACCGCGCAGGCCGCGACGCTCTCGCTGGCCGGCGGCCTCGACCTCGCCTTCAAGGCGGGCGCTGTCACCGGCCTTCTGGTGGCCGGCCTCGCGCTGCTCGGCGTCAGCGTCTACTTCCTCGTCCTCACTGGCTTCCTCGGCTTCGCGCCCAACAGCCGCACGGTGGTGGATGCGCTGGTGGCGCTGGGCTTCGGCGCCTCGCTCATCTCCATCTTCGCCCGTCTCGGCGGCGGCATCTTCACCAAGGGCGCGGACGTGGGCGGCGACCTCGTCGGCAAGGTGGAAGCCGGCATTCCCGAGGACGACCCGCGTAACCCGGCCACCATCGCCGACAACGTGGGCGACAATGTCGGCGACTGCGCCGGCATGGCGGCCGACCTGTTCGAGACTTATGCGGTGACGGTGGTCGCCACCATGGTGCTCGCGGCCATCTTCTTCGCCGCGAACCCGGCGACGCTCGCCACCATGATCGTCTATCCGCTGGCTATCGGCGGCGCGTGCATCCTCACCTCCATCGCCGGCACCTATTTCGTGCGGCTGGGGGCCAACTCCTCCATCATGGGCGCGCTCTACAAGGGCCTCATGGCGACGGCGGGCTTCTCCGTTATCGCGCTGGCGGTGGTGACGTGGCTGCTGCCCGGGTTCGGGCCGATCCAGGGCGCCGACTATACGGGCACGGCACTGTTCCTCAGCGGCCTCGTCGGCCTCGCGGTGACCGGCGCTATCGTCGTCATCACCGAATACTATACCGGCACCGGCTATCGCCCGGTCGTGTCCATCGCCCAGGCCTCGGTGACGGGCCACGGCACCAACATCATCCAGGGCCTCGCCGTCTCGCTGGAATCGACGGCGCTGCCGACCCTCGTCATCATCGCAGGCATCCTGTGCGCCTACGGCCTTGCCGGCCTGTTCGGCATCGCCATCGCCGCCACCACCATGCTCGGCGTCGCTGGCATGATCGTGGCCCTCGATGCCTTCGGCCCGGTGACGGACAATGCCGGCGGCATCGCCGAGATGGCGGGCCTGCCCAAGGAGGTGCGCCAGTCCACCGACGCACTCGACGCGGTGGGCAACACCACCAAGGCGGTGACCAAGGGCTACGCCATCGGCTCCGCCGGCCTCGGCGCGCTGGTGCTGTTCGCCGCCTACAACCAGGACCTCAAGTTCTTCATCTCGCAGGCGGCGCCGGGCACCTACTTCGCGGGGGTCGCGCCCAACTTCTCGTTGGAGAACCCCTATGTGGTGGTCGGCCTGCTGTTCGGCGGCCTGCTGCCCTACCTCTTCGGCGCCATGGGCATGACCGCCGTGGGCCGGGCGGCGGGCGCCATCGTGGAAGAGGTGCGCCGGCAGTTCCGGGAGAAGCCGGGCATCATGGCCGGCACCGAGAAGCCGGACTATTCCCGCGCCGTGGACATGCTGACCAAGGCAGCGATCAAGGAGATGATCATCCCCTCGCTGCTGCCGGTGCTCTCGCCCATCGTCGTCTATTTCGTCATCTACTTCGTGGCGGGCGGCGGCGTGGCGGGCAAGTCGGCGGCCTTCTCGGCGGTGGGCGCGATGCTGCTCGGTGTCATCGTCACCGGCCTGTTCGTCGCCATCTCCATGACCTCGGGCGGCGGCGCCTGGGACAATGCCAAGAAGTCGTTCGAGGACGGCTTCGTGGACAAGGATGGCGTGCGCCACATGAAGGGCTCTGAAGCCCACAAGGCCTCCGTCACCGGCGACACCGTGGGCGATCCCTACAAGGACACGGCGGGACCCGCCGTGAACCCGATGATCAAGATCACCAACATCGTCGCGCTGCTGCTGCTGGCGGTGCTGGGGCACTGAACCGCCCCGGTTCGCCGGGGACGACACCAAGGCTGCCGCCTGTCCCTGCCGGGGCAGGCGGCGTTTTTGCGCGGGGGCCGATCCTGAATTCGTACATCTCGCCGCAGACCCTGCTCCACATCCTCTATCTCGTCGCCATCGTGGCCGAGGCCATGACGGCGGCGCTCGCCGCCGGGCGGCGGGAGATGGACTGGGTGGGCGTGTTCCTGCTCGGCTGCGTCACCGCGCTCGGCGGCGGCTCGGTGCGGGACGTGCTGCTCGGCAATTACCCGCTGTCATGGGTCGCGCACCCCTCCTACCTAGTAGTCACCGGCGGGGCGGCGCTGGGCACGGTCTTCCTCGCCCGTGTCATGGACCATCTGCGGCAGGTGTTCCTCTTCCTCGACGCCGTGGGCCTTGTGGTGTTCACCGTCATCGGCTGCAACGTGGCCATCGGGCTGGGCCTGCCGGTGATCGTGGTGATCGCGGCGGGCATGATCACCGGCTGCGTCGGCGGCGTGCTGCGGGACGTGCTGTGCAACGAGGTGCCGCTGCTGTTCCGCGCCGAGCTTTATGCCACCGTCTCGATCCTGACGGGGCTGCTCTACGTGGCCGGGCCGCTGGCCGGGCTGCCGCAGCCGCTCACCATGGCCATCGCCATGGCCGCCGGCCTGACCCTCCGCCTGCTGGCGTTGCGGTTCGGCTGGAGCATGCCGAAATTCGTCTACACGAAGGACCTGCATTAGCGCCGCGCGTAGCGGCGCTTTTCGCCCACCTTATTCCACGGCGGGCTGCTCCGGCTCAGGGGGAATAGCAAAGCGTCCCGAATTGCAGCCATCGGTCCAGAAGGTGGGCGGGTCGCTCGAAGGCAAGCTGCGACTGACAGCGAAGCTGTAGGGGCGCTCGTTCGCCCACGCCGCCGCGAGGCCAACACCAGCACCGCAGTTTTCTCCGTTCTCGCCGCCATAGGACATCACCACCACCTCGGCCGGCAATGTCCCCTTGAGTTGTCTGAGGACCTCGAGCCGCGCTTCAATGGTGGGTTCTGGAAGGTCTGGCGATACCGGCGGAAGCTTCCGGACCGAAAGCACACGGCCCGAGAAAACATAGGTGTTCCGCGCGATGATGAGGTCGCGTCGTGCATCCGCATCCTTCGGCAGGATGCACTGGCAGGCGGTGGCAACCGAAGGCGCAAGGAGCAAGCCGGCAATAGCCGCCGCGGTTGCAGGTCTCATCGTGAAATCCTTCCTTTGGCCTTGCCCGCCTCCGACTGGCGCAGCCGCAGAAAGTCGGGGTTTAATGGCATGGGCATGGCAAGGGGGAGTGGGATGCGACGCCTGATCGAGCGCGTCTTCCAGCTGGAAGCGCACGGCACCACCATCCCGACCGAGGTGGTGGCGGGCATCACCACCTTCCTCACCATGGCCTATATCGTGGTGGTGAACCCCCAGATCATGGCGCAGGCCGGCATCGATGCCGGGGCGGCCTTTACCGCCACCTGCCTTTCGGCGGCGTTCGGCTCGGCGATGATGGGCATCATCGCGAACTATCCCATCGCCGTGGCGCCGGCCATGGGCATCAACGCCTATTTCACCTTCACCGTGGTGCTGGGCATGGGCGTGCCGTGGCAGCAGGCGCTGGGGGCGGTGTTCGTCTCCGGCGTGCTGTTTCTCGCGCTCAGCCTGTTCAAGGTGCGGGAATGGCTGCTCAATTCCATTCCCATGTCGCTCAAGCTCGGCATGGGCACGGGCATCGGCCTGTTCCTCGCGCTGCTTGGCCTGAAGGGAATGGGCGTGGTGGTGGCAAGCCCGGTGACTCTGGTGGCGCTCGGCAACCTCGCCGCGCCGCCCACCTTCATCGCCTGCGGCGGCTTCCTGCTCATGAGCGGCCTTGCGGCGCGGGGCGTGCCGGGGGCGATCCTCATCGGCATTGCGGCAGCGACACTGGCCGGCGTGCCGTTCGGCCTCGTCTCCTTCTCCGGCATCGTCTCGGCCCCGCCCTCGCTGGCGCCGACGCTGCTCCAGCTCGACATTGCAGGCGTGCTGCGCCTCTCCATGACGGGGGTGATCGCGGCGCTGTTCCTGCTCGTGCTGCTGGACAATATGGGCACGCTGATCGCCACCCTCTACAAGGGCGGCCTCATGCGGGAGGACGGCTCCGTGCCGCGCCTCGGCCGGGTGTTGATCGCCGATTCGGGCGGCGCCATCGTCGGCTCGGCGCTCGGCACCTCCACGCTCACCTCCTACATCGAAAGCGCCGCCGGCATCGAGGCGGGAGGGCGCACGGGGCTCACCGCCGTGGTGGTGGCGCTCATGTTCCTCGCCTGCCTGCTGTTCGCGCCCCTGGCGCTCGCGGTGCCGGGCTACGCGACGGCGCCGGCGCTGCTGGTGGTCGCCCTCGCCATGATCGGCGCCATGGGCGACCTGCCGTGGGATGACGCCGCCGAAGCCTTCCCCGCTGCCGCGACGGCGCTGGCGGTGGTCTTCACCTTCTCCATCGCCACCGGCATCGGCCTCGGCTTCATCACCTATGTGGCGGTGAACCTCATCGCCGGCCGCTGGCGGCGGATCAGCGGGGCGGTGTGGGTGATCGCGATCGCGTCGGCGGTGTTGCTGGTGATCGAGTAGGGGCGAGAGAGGGAAGGGCGGACCATGACGGGGGAGGGCATCCATCGCCGCGGAGTAGTTGCTATGCTCCTCACCAGAACGGTCCCCGCCCGTGCCGCGACTGCGGCGGCCCGTTGGGTGAAGGCCAATATGCCCAATCTTTCGTCACGCCTGCAGACGCGGCTGATGACGGGAGTCGAGCATATGCAATAGCGGGGCCGGGTTGCGCGCATCGCAGGCATCGCGCCGCTCCCGCTCTTCCCTCCCGGCGTCCGATCGTGTAGGGAACCCGCGACCTGCGCGCCGGGGCACCGCTCTGGCGCGAACGTGATGGATTCCATGCAGACGGTTCTCATCGTAATTCACCTGATGGTGGTGCTCGCCCTGATCGGCGTGGTGCTCATCCAGCGCTCGGAAGGCGGCGGCCTTGGCATCGGCGGGGGCGGCGGCGGTTCGGGCGGCGGCTTCTTCACCGCGCGTGGCACGGCCAACGTGCTCACCCGCGCCACCGCGATTCTCGCGCTGATCTTCTTCATCACCTCCCTGTCGCTGACCATCGTGGCCGGCTGGGGTCGCTCCCCGCGCTCCATCCTGCCGCCGGCGCAGCAGAATCAGGGTGGGCCGCAGGTGCCGCAGAGCGGTGGTTCGATTCTCGACCAGCTGCGCCAGCAGGCTCCGGCTGCTCCGCAGGGTACCGCTGCCCCTCAGGGTGAGGCCGCTCCGGCTGCGCCCGCAGCGCCGTCCGGCCCGCAGGTTCCGCAGTCCAAGTGATCCGTTCCAGGTGATGTCGCGGCTTCGGCCGCGACATTCCTTCTCCACAGGCGAGGCGAGGCCGGACCCGGTTTCGCCCTCGCCGAATCGCGTTTGCACGAGGTAAGGTCGAGGCCCATGGCGCGCTACATCTTCATCACCGGCGGCGTCGTGTCTTCCCTGGGCAAGGGCCTCGCCTCCGCAGCACTCGGCGCTCTTCTCCAGGCGCGCGGATACACTGTCCGCCTTCGCAAGCTCGACCCCTATCTGAACGTCGATCCGGGCACGATGAGCCCGTATCAGCATGGCGAGGTGTTCGTGACCGATGACGGGGCCGAAACGGACCTCGATCTCGGCCACTACGAGCGGTTCACCGGGCATCCGGCGACCAAGCAGGACAACATCACCACCGGCCGCATCTACCAGGACATCCTGGCCAAGGAGCGCCGTGGCGACTATCTCGGCGCCACCATTCAGGTGATTCCCCACGTCACCAACGCGATCAAGGACTTCGTGCTGGAAGGCAACGAAGGCTTCGATTTCGTGCTGATCGAGGTGGGCGGCACGGTGGGCGACATCGAGGGCCTGCCCTTCTTCGAGGCCACCCGACAGCTCAAGAACGAGCTGCCCCGCGGCCACGCCATCTTCATCCACCTCACCCTGATGCCGTACATCCCTTCGGCCGGTGAGCTGAAGACCAAGCCCACGCAGCATTCGGTGAAGGAGCTGCGCTCTATCGGCATCCAGCCCGACATCCTGCTCTGCCGCACCGACCGCGAGATCCCGCGCGAGGAGCGCCGCAAGCTTTCGCTGTTCTGCAATGTGCGCGAGACGGCGGTGATTGAGGCGCGGGACGTGGACAACATCTACGCCGTGCCCTCCGCCTACCACGCGGAAGGCCTCGACAAGGAAGTGCTGGCCGCCTTCAACATCGAGCCGGCCCCCGCGCCGAATCTCAAGCGCTGGACCGACATCGAGACCCGCGTGCGCAACCCCGAGGGCGAGGTCACCATCGCCATCGTCGGCAAGTACACGGGCCTGAAGGACGCCTACAAGTCGCTGATCGAGGCCCTCGCCCACGGTGGCATCGCCAACAAGGTGAAGGTCAATCTCGACTGGATCGAGAGCGAGACCTTCGAGCGCGAGGACCCCGCGCCCTTCCTGGAGCACGTCCACGGCATCCTCGTGCCCGGCGGCTTCGGCCAGCGCGGCGCCGAGGGCAAGATTCGCGCGGCCCAGTTCGCCCGTGAGCGGCAGGTGCCGTATTTCGGCATCTGCTTCGGCATGCAGATGGCGGTGATCGAGGCGGCGCGGAACCTCGCCGGCATCGAGAAGGCCAATTCCACCGAGTTCGGCGCCACCCCCGAGCCCGTGGTGGGCCTGCTCACCGAATGGCTGCGCGGCAACGAGCTGGAGCGGCGCAACGCCGCCGGGGACCTCGGCGGCACCATGCGGCTCGGCGCCTACCATGCGGTGCTGGAGCCCGAGACCAAGGTGGAAGGCGTCTATGGCCGGCGCGACATCTCCGAGCGCCACCGTCACCGCTACGAGGTGAACACCGCCTATCGCGAGCGTCTGGAGCAGCACGGGCTGAAGTTCTCCGGCATGTCGCCGGATGGGCTGCTGCCGGAGATCGTGGAATATCCGGAGCATCCGTGGTTCATCGGCGTGCAGTTCCATCCGGAACTGAAGTCGCGGCCGTTCGAGCCGCACCCGCTGTTCGCCTCCTTCATCCGCGCTGCCAAGGATCAGAGCCGGCTCGTCTGAGCCGTTTCTTTGCAATGGCTTAGGGCGCCGTCCCGGGTTTTCTTCCTCCGGGCGGTAGCCACGTCGCGGCAATTCGCACTAAGCTCCGGCCGGGCCGTCGGGGGGATGCGCCCGCCAACCAGGCGACGCGCGGCCCCTTGCCGTAGCGTTCCTTCCCATGATTCTGCCGTTGCGGAATGCGCGCCCGATGGGGTCGCAGCATCGGCCCGATGAGAGGAGAAGCCATGCGACGCGGCCTCGACCACGTTGTGCACCTCGTCCGCGATCTCGACGCAGCTGGCGAAATCTACGACCTTCTGGGCTTCACCGTGGGTGCCCGCAACCGCCACCCGTGGGGCACGGAAAACCGCATCATCCAGACGCCCGGCTTCTTCATCGAGCTGTTGCAGATCGTCGAGCCGGAGAAGATCCCCGCCGCGCAGGGCGAGGCCTTCTCCTTCGGCGCCTTCAATCAGGATTTCCTCGCCCGCCTCGGGGAGGGCCTCTCCATGCTGGTGCTGGAGGGCTCGGACGCGACGCACGAGAAGGCCGCCTTCGATGCGGACGGCTTCGGCGGGTTCGACATCTTCGATTTCGGCCGCAAGGCGCGCCGGCCGGACGGGCAGGAGGTGGACGTGGGCTTCCGCCTCGCCTTCGCCCGCGATCCCGCGAGCCCGGACTTCGGCGCCTTCACCTGCACCCAGCTCAATCCCGAGAATTTCTGGTCGCCCGACCTCCAGCGCCATTCCAACCAGGTGACGTCTGTCGCCGGCGTGGTTCTGGTGGCCGATGCCCCGGCCGAGCACCAGGCATTTCTTGAGACCTTCTCCGGCTGTTCGGTGCAGCGCGCGCTCGATGCCTGGTATGTGGCGCAGACGCCGCGCGGCTCCATCGACGTGATGTCCCGCGAGATGTTCACCGAGCGCTATGGCGTCCCCGCCCCGGGCGGACCCGGCCTGCGCCTCGCAGCCATCCGCTTTTCCACCCCCGGTGCGCCGGAACTGCGCCGCTCGCTTGCCGCGCGCCGCATGGTGGAAGAGGCCATCGACGGCATCGTCGTCGTGCCGCCGCGTGCCGCTCTGGGGGCCACGCTGGTGTTTGAGCTGACGCCGGCCTGAGGGCATCAGTTTCACTATCAGGAAAATCATATTACATCGGACCGGGCGGAGGCCTCCGCCCCTGGGCACGGACGACCGTGACCCTCCTTTGTCACGCGGCGGGGACGACCCCGCCTCTCGTGGTGTCTGCCCATGGCATGGGTCTATCTGTTCATCGCCGGCCTCACCGAAATCGCGTGGGCCATCGGAATGAAGCAATCGGAAGGGTTTACCCGGCTCTGGCCGAGCCTGTTCACGCTCGGCGCCATCGGGGTGAGCCTGCTGCTTTTGTCACTCGCGCTCCGGGGCATCCCCATCGGCACGGCCTATGCCGTGTGGGCGGGAATCGGCACGGTGGGCACGGCGGTCGCCGGCATCCTGTTCTTCTCCGAATCGACCGACCTGCTGCGCCTCGCTTCCATCGGCCTCATCGCCGCCGGTATCGTCGGCCTCAAGCTGGTCACGCACTGAACGGCCTTCCCGATCGGCCTTTGCGCGGTCCGGCCTGCTCGCAGCGCCGGACCGCGCGCATTCGCGATTTAGCGAAATGGGGAAAATGCTCTATCAAGGGCGCGCTCCGGCCGCGTCGCCCCGCGCAGCGGCCGGAAAGCTGAATTTATTCTGAGGCTTAAGGACGCTTCCGGTCTGCTGGCGGCGTTCCATGAGCCGTTGAGGGATCGCTCATGACCGTCGCACCGCCGCCCGTCGCCCCGCAGAGCATCGTCGAGGCCGGCCCCGTGCGCTTCGGCAACGCCCTGCCTCTGACGCTGATCGCCGGCCCCTGCCAGATGGAAAGCCGCGCCCACGCGCTGGAGGTCGCCGCCGCGCTCAAGGAGATCGCGACGCGCCGCAACATCGGCCTGGTCTTCAAGACCTCCTTCGACAAGGCCAACCGCACCTCGCTCTCGGCCGCCCGCGGCCTCGGGCTCCAGGCGGCGCTGCCGGTGTTCGGCGAGATCAAGGAGAGCCTCGGCCTGCCGGTGCTCACCGACGTGCACGAGATCGACCAGTGCGCCGCCGCAGCCGAGGTGGTGGACGTGCTGCAGATTCCCGCCTTCCTCTGCCGCCAGACCGACCTTCTCGTTGCCGCCGCCCGCACGGGCCGGGTGGTGAACGTGAAGAAGGGCCAGTTCCTCGCACCGTGGGACATGGCGAACGTGGTCAACAAGCTGACCGGCGCCGGCAATGGCCGCGTGCTGGTGACGGAGCGCGGTGTCTCCTTCGGCTACAACACCCTCGTTTCCGACATGCGCGGCCTGCCGATCCTCGCCAAGACCACCGGCGCGCCGGTGGTGTTCGACGCCACCCATTCCGTGCAGCAGCCGGGCGGGCAGGGCACCTCCTCCGGCGGACAGCGCGAATTCGTGCCGGTTCTGGCCCGCGCGGCGGTGGCCGTTGGCGTGGCGGCCGTGTTCATCGAGACCCATCCGGACCCGGACAAGGCGCCCTCCGATGGGCCGAACATGGTGCCGCTGGCGAAGCTGGAGGAGTTGATTACCACCCTTCAGGCCTTCGACGCGGTTGCGAAAGCAAATCCCGTCACCATCTGAGCGGAACCTTGGCCTTCCTTCCGTGCGGTGCGGCGCGCGGACGAGGGCTGGCCCCGCTTGTTCGCCTGTCTGAAGTCCCTGCCGTTCCAGTCCCCGCCTTTCCCGCCCCCGTCGGCCCTGACCCCACGCGCTTGCCTTGACCGAGGTGCCGTGTATGGTCTCGCGCCCCTCCGCTTGAAGAGCTTCCTGATGGCCCGCGACACGCTCGACGCGACCCCGATTTCCGACCGCGGCGAACTCGTCGCCTGGATGGAAGGGGGCTCGAAGCCGGAGCGGTCCTTCCGGATCGGCACGGAGCACGAGAAGATCCCCTTCACCATGGGCCGCCACGAGCCCGTGCCCTATGAGGGGCCGAAGGGTATCCGCAAGCTGCTGGAGGGGATGCGCTCCCTGCTCGGCTGGGAGCCGATCATGGAGGGCGAGACCATCATCGGCCTCGCGGATGTCACCGGCGGCGGGGCCATCTCGCTGGAGCCCGGCGGGCAGTTCGAGCTGTCCGGCGCGCCGCTGCGCACCATCCACGAGACCTGCTCGGAGCTGAACGCGCACCTCGCCCAAGTGCGGGAAGTGGCGACGCCGCTCGGCATCGGCTTCCTCGCCATCGGCATGAGCCCGAAGTGGTCGCGCTCCGAGACGCCGGTGATGCCCAAGGGCCGCTACAAGATCATGTCCAACTACATGCCGAAGGTCGGCACGCTCGGCCTCGACATGATGTTCCGCACCTGCACCGTGCAGGTGAACCTCGACTTCTCCTCCGAAGCCGACATGGTGAAGAAGATGCGCGTGGGCCTGGCGCTTCAGCCGGTGGCCACCGCTCTCTTCGCCAACTCGCCCTTCACCGAAGGCAAGCCCAACGGCTTCCTCTCCTTCCGCTCCGAGATCTGGCGCGACACCGACAATGCACGCTCCGGCATGCTGCCCTTCGCCTTCGAGGAGGGATTCGGCTTCGAGCGCTATGTGGACTACGCCCTCGACGTACCCATGTATTTCGTGAAGCGCGGCGACCATTACGTGGACGTGGCGGGCACCTCGTTCCGCGATCTTCTCGCTGGCCGCAATCCGCTGCTGCCGGGAGAGACGGCGACGCTCTCCGACTGGATCAACCACCTCTCCACCATCTTCCCCGAGGTGCGCCTGAAGCGCTTCCTGGAGATGCGCGGCGCCGACGCCGGCCCCTCCATCAATCTCTGCGCCCTGCCGGCCTTCTGGGTGGGCCTGCTTTATGACCAGCAGAGCCTCGATGCGGCTTGGGATCTGGTGAAGGACTGGACCGCCGAGGAGCGCCAGACGCTGCGGGACGACGTGCCCCGCCTCGCCCTCAAGGCCGAGATCCGCAGCTGGCCGCTGCGCGAGATCGCGCGCGAGGTCCTCAAGCTTTCGCAGGCCGGCCTCAAGCGGCGCGGCTTCCATGACCGGCTGGGGCGCGACGAGACGCGATTCCTGGAGCCGCTGGAACAGGCGGTGCTCACCGGCCGCGCCCCGGCGGAGGAACTGCTGGAGCTGTACCACGGGCCGTGGAACGGTTCGGTGGAGCCGGCGTTCGACGCGCTCGCCTACTGATCCAAGACACCGCCGGCATGCCGGCGACGCACTGCGCGGGGCTGCCATGCGCGTAGGTCATGGCTGGGAATCGTCCAGCGCCGGGCCGCTCAGGCGCTGATCTTCCGCCCCTCGTCGTGGCTCAGCTCAGGCTGGTCGCGCGCCCGCCGCGCGTTGCCGGGGGCAGGGTGACCGCATAGGGTGCACCACCCTCCGGATTCCACTCCATGCATGCCCCACCGCCCCGCACCGACGGACCGCTCGGCCCGCGCGAGCTTCTGCTTTACGCGGTCTGCGTGCTCATTTTCGGCACGGGCTGGCTGCCGCTGAAGCTGCAGCTCGGCGTGGTCGCGCCGGAGGTCTCGGGCGTCTGGCGTTTCGCCGTGGCCGCCTCGGTGATGCTGGGCTTCGTGCTCGTCACGGGCGGGCGGCTCGCCTTCGGCTGGCGCGACCATGTGTTGTTCGCGGGGCTCGGCGCGACGCTGTTCTCGCTCAATTTCGTCAGCTTCTACTATGCCGGCTATCACCTGCCTTCGGGGCTGATGTCCGTCATCTTCGCCCTGTCGGCCATCATCATCCCCGTCCTCTCCGCGCTGTTCCTGCGCGTGCCGCTGCGCCGGCAGATCCTCGGCGGGGCGGTGGCGGGCGTGGTGGGGCTTGCGCTGGTGTTCGGTCCGAGCCTTTTGGAAGGCAAGGGCATCGACGGGGCCGGGGAGGGACTGGCGCTGGGGCTTGCCGGCACCTTCTTCTTCTCGGTCGGCAGCCTGCTCACCGGCGTCGCCGGGCGGCGGCAATATCCCATCGCCTCGCTGACCACCTGGGGCTTCTTCTACGGCATGCTCGTGCTGCTGGGGATCGCCCTGGTGCACGGCGTGCCGTTCCGGTTCGACTGGAGCCCCGTTTATGTGGGCTCCCTCGCCGGCCTCATCATCGTCCAGACGCTGGCGGGCTTTGCCGCCTACAACATGCTGGTGCGGCGCATCGGGGCCAACCGCGCCGGCTACGGCACGGTGGTGTTCCCGCTGGTGGCGCTCGCCATCTCGACCGTGTTCGAGGGCTACCACTGGACGCTGGTGTCCGCCGGCGGCATCGCGCTCGTGCTCGCCGGCGTGCTGCTGGTGCTGCGGCCGAACCCGGCCCCGCCGGTGGTGTGAGGGCGTCAGCCCTTCACGATCACCGGCATGCGCGTGGCGGGCGGTGTGTTGCGCGAGCGCTGGGTGCGGACGATGCCGTCGATGATGGTCATGCACACACCGGGCAGGTCGCCGAGGCGCACGCTGTCCAAGAGCGTGGTGCCGGGCGAGTGCTGCGCCTTGTCCATCAGCACGAAATCCGCCGCGCGACCGATCTCGATCAGGCCGGAATCCAGCGCCCGCATCCGCGCCGTGTTGCCGGTGGCGAGGCAGAAGGCTTCTTCGGCAGGTAGTTCGCCGAGGGAGGAGAGCATGGATACCATGCGCAGGATGCCGAGCGGCTGCACGCCGGAACCGGCAGGCCCGTCCGTGCCGAGGATGACTCGCTGGAGCTCGCCCAGCTCGCGGGCGAGGCGCAGCGTGTAGAGGGCCGAGCGCTCGTTGCCGTTATGAACGATCTCGAGGCCGCGCTTGCAGCCCTCGCAGATACAGCGGATCTGGTTGTCCGGCAGCGCGGTGTGGCCGCCATTGATGTGGCCCACCACGTCCGTGTCCGCCTCCAGCACCACGTCCTTGTCGATGAGGCCGGAGCCGGGGATGGAGGGGCCGCCGGTGTGGATGGTGGACTGGATGCCGTACTTGCGCGCCCATCCCACCATCTTGCGGGCGGTGGGGCCGTCCTTCACGCCTCCTAGGCCGACCTCGCCGAGCAGCTTCACGCCGGCGGCGGCCAGCTCCTTGAAATCGTCCTCCACCATCTCGTTTTCGATGACGGGGGCACCAGCATGGACCTTCACGCCCGAGGGGCGGAAGGCCGAGAAGGCGCGCTGCGCGGTGATGGCGAGGGCCTTCACCCCCACCACGTCGCGGGCGCGGCCGGGATAATGCACCTCGCCGGCCGAGATCATGGTGGTGACGCCGCCATGGAGCGAGGAATCGATCCAGTTGATCTGGCTCTGGCGGGGCGTCCAGTCGCCGGCCACGGGGTGGACGTGGCTGTCGATGAGGCCGGGTGTGAGCGTGGTGCCGTTGGCGTCGATGAGGGTGGTCGCGCCCTCGGTGTCCACGTCCTTCTCGCGGCCGATGGCGGTGATGCGCCCGTCCAGCGCCACCACCGTGTCGGCGTCCAGAATGGGCTTCGCGAGGTCGCCGCTGAGGAGAAGGCCGATGTTGCGGATCACCAGCTTGGTGGGGCCGGCGGGACCCTGGGGCGCGTCGTGGGCCATGCTCTCGTCTCCGGAGGGGGCGCGGCGACGCGCGCCTTTCTGTTTGTAGGCATATGAAGTTTACGCCCGCGCCGGGCCGCTGAAAACCGGGCGCGGGGCGGATTTCACCGCTCAGCGAAAGCCTTTTCGATCACGAAATGCCCCGGCTCGCTGCCCGAGCCCTCGGCGAAGCCGCGGGATTCCAGCAGCGTCTTCAGGTCCACCATCATGGCCGGCGAGCCGCAGATCATCACCCGGTCGGTGGCGGCATCGAGCGGCGGAAGGCCCACGTCCGCGCAGAGCTTGCCGCTGTCCAGCAGGGTGGAGATGCGGCCGGTGTTGCGGAAGGGCTCGCGCGTCACGGTGGGGTAATAGAGCAGCTTGGCCGCGATCTCCTCGCCGAGGAATTCGTGGGCCGGCAACTCCTGCGTGATGAGATCCTCATAGGCGAGGTCCGCCACGTTCCTGCAGCCATGGACCAGCACGACCTTCTCGAAGCGCTCGTAGGTCTCCGGATCGCGGATCACCGAGAGGAAGGGCGCAAGGCCCGTGCCCGTGCCGAGCAGATAGAGGTTCTTGCCGGGCAGCAAATTGTCCATCACCAGCGTGCCGGTGGCCTTGCGGCCGACCGTGATGGCATCGCCCACCTGGATGTGCTGCAGGCGGGAGGTGAGGGGGCCGTTCGGCACCTTGATGGAGAAGAATTCCAGCGTCTCCGCCCAGGCCGGGCTCACCACCGAATAGGCGCGCAGCAGCGGACGGCCGTCCACCTTCAGGCCGATCATGGTGAATTCGCCGGTGCGGAAGCGGAAGCCGGGGTCGCGAGTGGTGGTGAAGCTGAACAGGCGGTCGGTCCAGTGATGGACGCTGAGCACCTGCTCCTCGAAGAAATTGCTCATGGTGGTCTCGGGGAGGTTCTAGAGGCTGGCAGGATCGGCGGAGAGGAGGGCGCGCTTGTCTGGCGTGTCCTTCCAGGCATCGGCATCGGCCGGCGGCGCGCCCTTCTCGGTGATGTTGGGCCACACCGCCGCATATTCGGCATTGAGCGCGGTCCATTCGGCGGCGCGCGGGTCGTTGTCCGGGAAGATGGCCGCCGCCGGGCATTCCGGCTCGCAGACGCCGCAGTCGATGCACTCGTCCGGATGGATCACCAGCATGTTCGCGCCGGCATAGAAGCAATCCACCGGGCACACCGCGACGCAATCCATGTAGGTGCAGCGGATGCAGCCTTCGGTCACCACATAGGCCATGGGAACGTCCTCGGCATATTGTTTGTGTACAAATGAAAATAGAGTCGGGTTGCGAAGACTGTCAACGGCTTGCCGGACGCCGGATGCGGCTCTTTTGGGCAGCGGGGCGGGATATTTTGGGCAGGGCGGGCCGCTCTTCCATTCACCTCCCGTCATCCCCCGGCTTGTCCGGGGGATCCACGGTGTGGCGGGGCCGGCTGCTGGGCATCATGCAGTCGGCAGGCGGCCAAGTGGATGCCCCGGACAAGCCGGGGCATGACGGCAGTGAAAAGCAAAGGCCGGGAGCGTTCGTTTCAATGCGTCGGCGCCGCCCGCAATCTCGCCACCGTCCCCTCAAGTCCCTCCCACGCCGGTGCATCCGGTGCGAATTTGGCGCGCATGTAGCGCACGAGGTCGGCCACCTGCGCGTCATCGAGGCTGTCGCGGAAGGCGGGCATGTCGCCCAGCTCCGGCGCGGCGGGCTTGGGGATGCCTTCGAGGATGACGCGGATGAGATTGTCCGGCCGGGCCGCATGGACATTGGTGTTCAGTGCCAGCGCCGGGCGCGCGCCGAACAGGGTCGGCCCCTCCGGCGCATGGCAGGCGGCGCAGGCGCCGGCGAACAGGCGGCCGCCCACCGTGTCCATGGGGCGGAGTGAGGCTTCGGCCTTTGCCTCCAGCGTCGCCGCCGCCGTGACGGGATCGGCGATGGTGGGGCCGGAGAGCGAGGAGAGATAGACCGCCATGGCGCGCACGTCGGCGTCCGGCACTTCGGACAGCGCATGTACCACCGGCGCCATGGGGCCGGCTGCGGTGCCGTGGAAGCGGGAGAAGCCGGTGCGCAGATAGGTGAAGAGTTCGTCCTCGGTCCAGGGAATGGGCGCCTTCGACAGCTCCGTGAGCGCCGGCGCCTCCCATCCATCGGCAAAGCCGCCGGCAAGATAGGCCGCGCCTGTCTTCTCCGCCCCCAGCGGGTTGCGCGGCGTGTGGCAGGCGCCGCAATGGCCGAGGCCCTCCACGAGGTAGCGCCCCCGGTTCCACTGGGGGGACTGTACAGGCTCCGCCTGAAGCTGGCCGGGGCGATGGAACAGCAGGTTCCAGCCGGCCATCAGCGGGCGGATATTGAAGGGGAAGGTCATGCGGTTGTCGGGCGCCGCCGCCGTCACCGCCTGCTGCGACATGAGGAAGGCGTAGAGCGCCTGCATGTCGGCATCGCTGATGCGGCTGAAGGCGGTGTAGGGGAAGGCCGGGTAGAGGTGCCGCCCGTCGCGCCCGATGCCCTCGCGCATGGCGCGCTCGAAGGCGGCATAGGACCATGCGCCGATGCCTGTCGCCACATCCGGTGTGAGATTGGTGGAATAGACCGTGCCGAAGGGCGTGTGCAGCGGCCGCCCGCCGGCATTGGCGATGCCGCCGTCGGCCGTGTGGCAGACCGCGCAATCGCCCAGTGCCGCCAGCACCTTGCCGCGTGCGATCATGTCGGCGGAGAAGGTTGCGGGGTCGGGCGGGGCGATGGGCGCGATGGCGCCCCGGATCGGCAGCGCCAGCGTCGCCATGCCCAAGGCACCTGCAAGCGCCGCACCCGCCATCGCGAGCCACGGCCTGCGGGTCTTCTCCTTCACCGGGCGGGGCGTGGCCTCGCCGGCGAGGGCCGCGCGTACGCGGTCCGGCGTGAAGGGCGGTTCGCGCAGGCGCACGCCGGTGGCGTCGAAGATGGCATTGGCGATGGCCGCCGCGCTGGGCACCGAGGCGGATTCGCCCGACCCGAGGGGCGGATCATCCGGCCGGGGCATCAGCACCACGTTGATGACCGGCACTTCCGGGAAGGTGAGGATGGGGTAGGCGCCCCATTCTCGGCTGGTGACGGCCTTTTCGTCGAACGTCACCTGCTCCTTCAGCGCGCGGGAGGTGGACTGGATGACGTTGCCGTGGATCTGGTGCTCGATGCCGGCCGGGTTGATCATCAGCCCGGAATCCTGGCCCACGGTGACGCGCTTCACCGCCACGTCGCCGGTCGCGGTGTTCACCTCCACATCGGCCACCCAGGCGGACCATGCGGCGCCGTAGCCGGGGAATTTGGAGTGGACATAGAGGGCATAGGCGAAGCCCTGCCCGCGCACGATGTCGCCCTCCACCACCTCCTGCCGTGGTCCTGTGCGCTTCTGCCAGCCGGCGCGCTCCGCGGTGGCCTTCACGAGGTCCACGGCGCGCGGGTCGTGCAGATGGCGCAGGCGATAATCCACCGGATCGACGCCGGCGGCGGCGGCCAGCTCATCCACATAGCTCTCGTGGGCGAAGCTGTTGGGCAAGGCCGAGACGCCGCGCAGCCAGGAGGCGCGCACGATGGGCGCCACGTCGTCCACCGCCACACGCATCACGTCATAGGCATAGGGCGGGATCGCGGTGCGGTCGCCCATCTCGTAGACGGGATTGTCCGCCGGCACCCGGCCGGTCAGCAGCAGCGCGAGGGTGACGGCGGCGTTGGAGGGGTAGCGGGTGAGGAAATCGTAGAAAGCGGGCGTGCCGTCCGCGTTGATGCCGCCCTTCACCTCCATGAGCTGGCCGGCGCCCTTGGGCTCCCAGGCGTGCTCCTGCTCGCGGGTGAGCTGCACCCGCACCGGCCGGCCCACGGCCCGGGAGAGCAAGGCGGCATCGGCGGCCACGTCGTCCGCACAATTGCGGCCATAGCAGCCCGCCGCCTCGAAGCGGATGATCTCGATGTCCTCCTCGGGCAGCCCGAGCAGCAGGGAGATGTCGGTGCGCAGCCAGTAGGGGTTCTGCGTGCCCGCCCAGATGGTGGCGCTGTCCTCGCGCACGTCGGCGACAGCGCAGGAGGGGCCGATGGAGGCGTGCATCTGGTAGGGCCAGACATAGGTCGCCTCGATCACCTGCGCCGCGTCCGCGCGGGCGGTGTCGAGGTTGCCTTGCTCGTGGAGCAGACGTGTCTTCGCCTTCTCGGCCCCGCGCAGGGCCTCCTCGGTGCGGGAGAGGTCGGGCAGGGCAGGGGTGTCCCGCCAGTCGGCCTTCAGCACGCGGGCGGCCTCGGCGGCCTGTTCCTCGCGCTCGGCGACGACGCCGATGAAGTCGCCCATGGTGACGACCGCCACCACGCCGGGAACATGGGCGACGGAGTGCTCGTCCACCCGGATCAGGCTCTTGCCCACGAACGGGCCGGCATCGATGCCGGCATAAGGCGGGCGCACCACGCGGCCGTGGAGCATGCCCGGCACGCGCACGTCGTGGACATAGGTGAAGGTGCCCGTCGCCTTGGCCGGAATATCCACCCGCGGCACGCGGCGGCCGACGATGCGGTGCTCGCTCGCCGGCTTCACCGCGGTCTCCTGATGGAGCATCAGCCGGTCGGCGCGGCCCTTGAGCAGGTCGGCATAGGAGAGGCCGGTGTTGCGCCCATCCTTTGGACGGACGATGCCCTCCTCCACCTCAAGTTGGTCGACGGGAATGCCCAATGCCTCCGCCGCGAGCGTCACCAGATGGGCGCGGGCCTGCGCCGCCGCGTGGCGCAGCGGGCGGGCGGAGACCTGGATGGAATCGGAGGCGATGGTGCCGCCCTGGTTCGGCGCGACGCCGGTATGGCCGAGCACCATGGTGACGCTATCGAGCGCCACATCCAGCTCCTCGGCGACGATCTGGGCCAGCGCCGTGCGGATGCCGGTGCCGAGGTCCACATGGCCGTTGAAGGCGGTGACGGTGCCGGTGTCGTCCACCAGCAGGAACAGGTCGAGGGCGCCGTCCTTCGGGGCTGCGCTCGGCACGAGGCCGTGCACCACCTGCGCCGGCCGCAGGATGGCGAGATTGCCGGTGGCGGCGAGCAGCGCCGCGGGATCGGGCCGCGGCTCGCTCACGGCTGGGCCTCCACGCTCTCGCTGGAGCCGGCAGCGGCGCGCAGGACGGCGCGCAGGATCTCCACATGCGTCCCGCAACGGCACAGGTTGTAGCGCAGCGCCGCGCGGGCCTCGGCCTCGGTGGGGGAGGGATTGCGCGCGAGGAAAGCGACCGTGGTCATGATCATGCCGTTGAGACAATAGCCGCACTGGGCCGCCTGCTCGGCGATGAAGGCGGCCTGCACCGGGTGCAGGGTGCCCTGCGTCGCGAGCCCCTCCAGCGTCGTCACCGCGCGCCCCTCGGCCGTGCCCAGCGTGGTGACGCAGGAGCGCGTGGCGCGGCCGTCCATCAGCACCGTGCAGGCGCCGCATTCCCCGAGGCCGCAGCCGAACTTGGGGCCGTTCAACCCCAGGTCGTTGCGCAGCACGTAGATCAGCGGCGTCTCGCGCGGCAACGCGAAGGCGTGGGTTTCGCCGTTGACCTGGAGTAGGATGGGGGCGGACATCTCGAAGGAACCGCTCAGCCTTTGCCGCAAGAAACCGGGACCGGGACGGGCCCGCCACAGAGTGGATTGTTTCTATACTAATGATCGAGCGTCAAGCGCGCGGGACGCTCAAAACACAGGCTCCCGGCGGCCACCCGAAGAACGGGGACGGCGGAAAAATGCTGCAAGCGCAAAAGAATGACAGCAGTGCTGCCTCTTCGTGCGGCCTGCCCGTTCCTTGTGCTTGACACTCGGGGCCGACGCGATTTTCATTAGTGTACATATGAAATCGGATGCCCCCGTCGTGGGGCCGGAGCCGGGGTCCCATGGCCGAAGAGTCCACCATCACCGCCCGCGCCGAGGATGACAAGATCCGCTGCGATGCGTGCCCGGTCATGTGTTACATCCGGCCCGGCCTCACCGGCGCCTGCGACCGCTACGCCAACCGCGACGGCGAACTGATCCGCGTCGATCCCCACATCGTGCTCGACCGCACGCTGGCGCAGGGCGGCAAGGTCGTGCCCTTCGATCGCGGCGGCGACTGGGACGGGCGGCTCGTCTCGGGTGGTGAATCCTTCGTCACCGCCGTGGGCTCCGGCACCACCTATCCCGACTACAAGCCCGCGCCCTTCATCGTCTCCGCCGAAGTGAACGGCGTGGACATGGTGACCGTCGTCACCGAAGGCATCTTCAGCTACGCTGGCGCGAAGGTGAAGATCGACACCGATCGCTTCCTCGGCCCCGAGCAGTCGGCGGTCCGGGTGGATGGCGAGGCGGTGGGCCATGTCACCACGAGCGAGTACGGCTCGCAGATGCTGTCGCTCGGCGGCGTGCATCACCTCACCGGCGGCTCCAAGAAGGAAGGCCGCGTCACCTGCGAGGCGCTGCTGGAGCTGTGCAACGGCAAGGCCGTGGAACTCGCCATCGACGGCGGCGCCACCCTCGTGGTGCAAGCCGGCAAGCCGCCCATCGTCAACGGCGCCGAGGAGGCGCGCATGCGGGTGGGCTGCGGTTCCGCCACCATCGGCATGTTCGCCAAGCAGTGGCACGGCAAGGTGGACGAGGTGGTGGTGGTGGACGACCACATCACCGGCGTCCTCTCCGAGCATCAGGCCGGCAAGCTCCTGGGCATCCGTGATACCGGCATCCGCATGAAGGGCCGCCGGTCCACCCCCGGCCGCTACTTCCAGGTGGCCGAGCCGGGCCTCGGCTGGGGCGGCACCAACATTTCCGATCCGCTCTCCATCCTCGGCGCGTTCGACGCCAAGCTGGCGTGGCCGGGCCTGCGCCTGCTGCTCGTCTCCACCACCGGCGAGCACTACGGCTATTACGTGCTCGACGAGCATCTGGTGCCCGTTGAAACCGAAGTCCCCGCCGATCTCTATCCCTCCGTGGAGCGCATCCGCGAGAATTGCGAACCGGCGCTTGCCTCCGTGCTGTTCATGGCCGGTGCCGGCGGCTCGCTGCGCGCGGGGGTGACGGAAAATCCGGTGCGGCTGACGCGCTCGGTGAAGGATTCCATCACCCGAGTCACCTGCGGCGGCGCGCCTGTCTATGTCTGGCCGGGCGGCGGCATCACCTTCATGGTGGATGTCACCCACGTGCCGGAGAACGGCTTCGGCTATGTGCCGACCCCGGCGCTGGTGGCGCCCATCGAATTCACGCTGCCGCTCGCCGCCTATGCGGCGCTGGGCGGGCATATGGACCATGTGCGCCCGGCAACCTCGGTGATCGAGCGCGAGGCGGTGCGCGAGATGGCGCCCTTCTCCGACATTCCGTGGCCGCTGGCGGCCCGGTCGCAGGGCTGAGGCCATGCTGCGCCCCGCCGACATCCCCGCTCAAGCGCCCAAGGTCGCGATTCCTGCCGCGACACCCGCGATGCCGGTACAGCGGCGCCTGCCGCAAGCGGGGCTGCTGGCGGACGGGCGTCGGCTGCATCTCAATGACGGACCCATCGATCTCGTGATCGAGGCCGATGGCCCGGCGGACGTGGTCGCCTCCGCCTACCGCGCGGCGACCGAACGCCTCGCGGGCCTCCTCGATACGCTGTGCGGCGAGCTTTCCTTGCTTCGCCGGCCTGCCCATCCCGGGCCTTGCCCCCTTCAGGGCCCGGTGGCGCGACGCATGTGGGCGGCGGTGTCGCCCCATGCGCGCGCCGTTTTCATCACCCCCATGGCGGCCGTCGCCGGGGCGGTGGCGGAAGAGGTGCTCGCCGCCATGGTGCGGCCGGGCCTCACCCGCGCCTTCGTCAACAATGGCGGCGACATCGCGCTTTATCTTTCGCCCGGCACCGAGCTGGTGGCGGGCATCGTGGATCGGCCGGACCGCCCGCGCGTGGTCGGTTCCGCCCGCATCACGGCGGATGGACCGGTGCGCGGCATCGCCACCTCCGGCTGGCGCGGGCGCAGCTTCTCCCTCGGCATCGCCGATGCCGTGACCGTGCTGGCGCCCACCGCTGCGGCGGCGGATGCGGCGGCCACCGTCATCGCCAATGCGGTGAACCTGCCCGCCCATCCAGGCATCGTCCGCGTCCCGGCGCGCGAGGTGCTGCCCGACAGCGACCTCGGCCTGCTGAAAGTGACGCGCCACGTGCCTGAACTGACGCCCGCCGAGCGGGACGAGGCGCTGGCCGAAGGCCTCGCCTGCGCCGGCGCGCTGGTGGCGCGCGGCCTCATCACCGCCGCCGCGCTGCACCTGCAGGGTGCCAGCGTCTCCACCTGTCCGATGGGGGATGCCGCAATGTCATCCCGTCCCATTACCCTTTCTCCAGTTACCTTTGCCGCAGAACAAGAAAGAGGCGTCGCCCATGCCTGAGGTCAAGATCCGCAAGCAGGTCCGCATCCTGGAGGAGATCTTCCACGAGGGCGGCCCCGCTGCCGCCACCCCGCGCAAGCGCGGCGCCATCGTGACGGTGATCGAGAACCCGTTCGCCGGCCGCTATGTGGAAGACATCGCCGGCTTCATGGAAGACCTGAAGCCGCTGGGCGCCGCCATGGCCAAGGAACTCCTTGCCGCGCTCGGCGGTGATGCCAAGGCCATCGACGGCTACGGCAAGGGCGCCATTGTCGGCGCCGCCGGCGAGATCGAGCACGGCGCGCTCTGGCACGTGCCGGGCGGCTACGCCATGCGCGAGGCGCTGGGCGATGCCAAGGCCATCGTGCCTTCCACCAAGAAGGTGGGCGGGCCGGGCACAAGGCTCGACGTGCCGGTGACCCATGTGAACGCCTCCTACGTGCGCTCGCATTTCGACGCCATGGAAGTGGGCGTGTCCGACGCCCCCAAGGCCGACGAGATCGCGCTCGTGCTGGTCATGACCTGCGGCCCGCGCGTCCATGCCCGCGTCGGCGGCCTCGCGGCGGAAGCCATCAAGGGCGAGGACGGCCTGCGATGAGCGCAAACATCCGCAAGATCGTCACCATCGTCGAGGAGACGCGGACCGAGATGGGCCGCCCCGTCTCCCCGCCCACCCGTCGCGCGGCGGCCATTGCGGTGATCGAGAACCCGTTCGCCGGCCGCTATGTGGAAGACCTCGCCGATCTCATCGCCATGGGCGACGAGCTGGGCGGCCTTCTCGCCCGAAAGGCGGTGGAGGCCCTCGGCATCGAGGGGCCAGCGGCCGAGAGCTACGGCAAGGCGGCGCTGGTGGGCGAGAATGGCGAGCTGGAGCACGCCGCGGCCCTGCTGCACCCCAAGATGGGCGCGCCGGTGCGCGTTGTGCTGGGCAAGGGCGCGGCGCTCATCCCCTCGTCCAAGCGGCGCGGCGGCCTCGGCGCGGAGCTGGACATCCCGCTCGGCCACAAGGATGCGGCCTTCGTGCGCAGCCATTTCGACGGCATGATCGTCAGCGTGTCGGATGCGCCGCGGGCGAACGAGATCGTGGTCGCCGTGGCGGTCACGGATTCCGGCCGGCCGCTGCCGCGCGTCGGCGGGCTGAAGAAGGACGAGATCAAGGGCGAGGACGGGCTGAGATAGGCCCCGCCCCCGCGCGGACGGTTCATGGGAAATCATAAAAGGGGAATGGACATGAAGAAGCTGGTCGCGGCATCCCTCGCCGCTCTCCTCCTCGCCGCAGGCGGGGCGCGGGCGCAGCAGGGCGAGATCAAGGTAGGCGAGATCAATTCCTATTCGGCGTTGCCCGCCTTCCTCGATCCCTATCGCAAGGGGATGGATCTGGCGCTGAAGGAAGTGAACGACGCCGGCGGCATCAAGGGCAAGAAGCTCGTCATCATCTCCAAGGACGACGGCGGCAAGCCGGCCGATGCGCTCACCGCCGCCAACGAGCTGGTCTCGCGCGACGGCGTGGTGATGATCGCCGGCGGCTTCCTCTCCAATGTCGGCCTCGCGCTCGCCGACTTCGCCAAGCAGAAGCAGGTGATGTACCTGGCCGCCGAGCCGCTCACCGACGCGCTCGTCTGGTCCAAGGGCAACGACTACACCTTCCGCCTGCGCACCTCGAACTACATGCAGGCCGCCATGCTGGCGGAAGAGGCGGCGAAGCTCCCGGCCAAGCGCTGGGCCACCATCGCCCCCAACTACGAGTTCGGCCAGTCCTTCGTCGCGGTGTTCAAGGAACTGCTGAAGAAGCGCAAGCCGGACGTGGAGTTCGTCGCCGAACAGTGGCCGCCGCTGAACAAGATCGACGCCGGCCCGGTGCTCCAGGCCATCGACGCCGCCAATCCCGAGGCCATCCTCAACGCCACCTTCGCCGGCGACCTCGTGAAGCTGGTGCGTGAGGGCAATACGCGCGGTATCTTCAAGAACCGCGTCGTGGTGAGCTATCTCACCGGCGAGCCGGAATATCTCGACCCGCTGAAGACCGAGACCCCCGAGGGCTGGATCGTCACCGGCTATCCCTGGTACGGCATCAAGACCGCTGAGCACCAGGCGTTCCTCGACGCCTACCAGCAGCTCCACAAGGACTATCCGCGCCTCGGCTCCATCGTCGGCTATTCGACCGTGAAGTCCATCGCCGCGGCGCTGAAGGCGACCGACGACTACTCCACCGCCGGCCTCCTCAAGGCGATGAAGAACCTCAAGGTCTCCACCCCCTTCGGCGATGTCGTCTACCGGGCGGCGGACCACCAGTCGACCATGGGCGCCTATATCGGCACGACCTCGCAGAAGGACGGGCAGGGCATCATGGTGAACTTCCAGTTCAAGCCCGGTGCCGACTACCTGCCGAGCGAAGCCGAAGCCGCGAAGCTGCGCCCGGCGAACTGAGGGCGGCCTTCGTCGGTCGTCACGGTGCGAACCCTCTCCCCTCGCGGGAGAGTGCAGGGTGAGGGGAGGGGCATCGGAATTCCGCCCGGCGCCTGACCCCTCACCCCCGCCCCCTCTCCCGCAAGGGGAGAGGGGGGCAAACACGGCGCGGGCGGCGCCAGTCAGCCGCCCCCGCATATCCGGCCCCGGCCCTCGACGGCAGGTGGTCCAAAAAGACCAAAACTTCCAGCAGGTGAACGAGAGGCTGAAGCCGTGGAATTTCTTCTGGTCCAGGCCCTGAGCGGGCTCGCCAGCGCCGCGTCGCTGTTTCTGGTGGCGTCGGGACTGTCGATCATCTTCGGCGTCACGCGCATCGTGAACTTCGCCCATGGCGCCTTCTACATGCTGGGCGCCTATGTGGCCTACACGCTGACGACGCGCTTTGCCGGGCCGCTCGGCTTCTGGGGCGCCATCGTCGCGGCGGCGATCATCGTCGCGATCCTCGGCGCGCTGATGGAGATGGTGCTGCTGCGGCGCATCTATCAGGCGCCGGAACTCTTCCAGCTCCTCGCCACCTTCGGCGTGACGCTGATGGTGCAGGACCTCGTGGTGGTGATCTGGGGCCCGGAAGACCTCCTCGGCCCGCGCGCGCCCGGCTTCACCGGCGCCATCAGCCTGTTCGGCCGCATGGTGCCCACCTACGATCTCTTCATGATGACCCTCGGGCCCGTGGTGCTCGGCATCCTCTGGCTGCTGTTCCACAAGACCCGCTGGGGCGTGCTGGTGCGCGCGGCGACGCAGGACCGCGAGATGGTCGCGGCGCTGGGCGTGAACCAGAAATGGCTGTTCACCGGCGTGTTCGCGCTGGGCGTCTTCCTCGCCGCCCTCGGCGGCGCGCTGCAGATCCCGCGCACCACCGTCACCCATGCCATGGACCTCTCCATCATCGTGGAGGTGTTCGTGGTGGTGGTCATCGGCGGCCTTGGTTCGGTGTTCGGTGCGTTCGTGGCGGCCATCATCGTGGCTGAGCTGAACGCCTTCGGCATTCTCATCCTGCCGCAGATTTCGCTCATCACCGTGTTCCTGGTGATGGCGGTGGTGCTGGTGGTGCGGCCCTGGGGCCTGTTCGGCAAGCCGGAGAGCGCACCCCGTGCCGCTGCCGGCCTCACTATCCGGCCCTGGCGTCCGTTCACGCAGATGGAGCGGGCCGGCGTGGCGCTGGTGGTGGTCGCGGTGGCAGCGCTGCCCTTCTTCCTCGGCAACTATGCCCTTACGGTGGGCGCGGAAATCCTCATCTACGTGCTGTTCGCGGCCAGCCTGCATTTCATGATGACGGTGGGCGGCCTCGCCTCCTTCGGCCATGCCGCCTATTTCGGCCTGGGCGCCTATGGCGCGGCCTTCCTGGTGAAATATATGGGCGCGCCCATGGAGGCGGCGCTCATCGTCGGCCCGCTGCTGGGGCTGGCCGGGGCGGTGCTGTTCGGCTGGTTCTGCGTGCGGCTCTCGGGCGTCTATTTCGCCATGCTGACGCTGGCCTTCGCGCAGATCGCCTGGTCCATCGCCTTCCAGTGGGTGGACGTGACCGGCGGCGACAACGGCCTGCTCGGCATCTGGCCGGCGAGCTGGGCGTCGCGGCCGGCCGGCTTCTTCTGGCTGGCGCTAGGCATCGCGGTGGTGGGTGTCGCCGTGCTCAGGATGCTCGTGTTCTCGCCGTTCGGCTATGGGCTCAGGGCGGTGCGCGACAGCGCGCTGCGCTCCGAGGCCATCGGCCTCAACCGGCAGCGGATGCAATGGGCAGCCTTCATCGTCGCCGGCACCTTCGCCGGGCTGGCGGGCGCGCTGTTCGCCTTCCTCAAGGGCTCGGTCTTCCCCGACTACATGGCCATCCCCACCTCGGTGGACGGCCTCGTGATGGTGCTGCTCGGCGGCGTCGAGACGGTCTCCGGCGCGGTGGTGGGCGCGGTGCTCTACAAGGCGCTCGCCATCTGGCTGATGAGCCAGACCGACCTCTCCAAGCTGGTGCTGGGCGGCGTCATCGTCGTCATCGTGCTCGCCTTCCCCAAGGGGGTCGTGGGCTTCATCGAGGACCTGCGCCATCGCTGGCCCCGCAAGGGCAATGGAGCCGGTGCGCCGGTTGGCGCCACCAAAGCGGAGGCCGCGTGATGAGCCCGCTGCTCGAAGTCAAAGACCTGATGAAGTCCTATGGCGGCGTCCATGCCGTGCGGGGCGTGTCCTTCACGGTGGAGGCTGGCCAGATGCTCGCCCTCATCGGCCCCAACGGCGCCGGCAAGAGCACCTGCTTCAACATGCTCAACGGCCAGATTCCGCCCGATGCCGGCACGGTGCGCATCGAGGGCAAGGACATCAAGGGCCTGCCGCCGCGCGCCGTGTGGCGGCTCGGCGTCGGCCGTACCTTCCAGATCACCGCCACCTTCGCCTCAATGACGGTGCGCGAGAACGTGCAGGTGGCGCTCATCTCCTTCCACGGGCTCATCTCCCGCGTGTTCGGCTTTGCCGGTGCGGCCTGCCGGGAGGAGGCGGATGCGCTCCTCGCCCTCGTCGGCCTCACCACCCAGGCAGAGCGGCCGTGCGGGGAACTGGCCTATGGCGACCTGAAGCGGCTTGAACTGGCGGTGGCGCTCGCCAACCAGCCGCGCCTCCTCCTCATGGACGAGCCCACCGCCGGAATGGCGCCGCGCGAGCGCGTCGAGCTGATGCGCCTGACTGCCGAGATCGCCCGCGCCAAGGGCATCGGCGTGCTCTTCACCGAGCACGACATGGACGTGGTGTTCGAGCATGCCGACGAGGTGATGGTGCTCAACCGCGGCCAGCTCATCGCCCGCGGCACCCCGGCCGAGGTGCGGCGCGACCCGCAGGTGCGCGCCATCTATCTCGGCGAAGGACTGCTCTACGACGCACGGCACCGCGAGGGGACTGCGGCATGAAACTTCAGGTCTCGAACCTCAACAGCCATTACGGCCCCGCCCACATCCTCTACGATGTGGGCCTCGAGATCGGCGCCGGCGAGGTGGTGGCGCTGCTCGGCCGCAACGGGGCGGGCAAGAGCACGACCTTCCGCTCCATCGTCGGCCTCGTACCCCAGCGCGAGGGTACCGTGATGTTCGACGGTGCCGACGTCTCGCGCCTGCCGACCTACGAGATCGTGCGGCGCGGCCTCGGCTACGTGCCGGAGGACCGGCGCATCTTCAGCCATCTGACGGTGGAGGAGAATTTCGAGGTGGGCCGGCAGGCGCCGCGCCCGGGCGTCGCCACCTGGACGCCGGACATGCTCTACAAGCTGTTCCCCAACCTCGGCGAGATGCGGAAGCGGCCTGGCGGGCAGATGAGCGGCGGAGAGCAGCAGATGCTCACCATCGGCCGGACCTTGATGGGCAATCCCTCCCTCGTGCTGCTGGACGAGCCCTCCGAGGGCCTCGCGCCCAAGATCGTGGAGCAGATGGCCGACGCCATCCTCGCCATGAAGGGGGAGGGGCTCTCGGTGGTCATCTCCGAGCAGAACCTGCACTTCGCCAAGCTGATCTCGGATCGCGCCTACATCATCGAGAAGGGCCGCATCCGCTTTTCCGGCACCATCGCGGATCTGGAGGCAAATCCGGAAATCCGCGACGCCTATCTGGCGGTCTGAGCCATGGCGTCCGAAGTCAAGCCTGAACGAACCCCACGCGCCCGCAAGGCCCTGCCGGCGCCGGTGAACAGCCCGGCACATGACGCCGTACCCCTGCAGGTGCGCCGCCCCGTGCGGCGCACGCGGACCAATGCGCCCTACGTGCTGGACGAACAGGTGGGCTTCATGCTGCGCCAGGTGGGCCAGCGCCACGCCGCCATCTTCGCCGCGCGCATCGGCGACGATCTGACCATGACCCAGTGGGCTGCCCTCTCGAAGCTCGCTGAGACCGGCCCCTGCTCGCAGAACCTCCTCGGGCGACTCACCGCCATGGATGCCGCCACCATCAAGGGCGTGGTGGACCGCCTCGTGCGCCGCGGCTTCGTGGAGACACGGCCGGACACCGAGGACGGCCGCCTGCTCGTGGTGGTGCTCACCTCCGCCGGCGAGGAGGCGGTGGCGCGGGCCAGCGTGAACGCGTTCGCCATTACCGAGGAAACGCTCGCGCCGCTGGATGCCGCCGAGCGTGCCATGCTGCTGAAGCTATTGGACAGGCTGCGGTAGGCGCCGCATCCGCCATCCCGGGGAAGAGGGATTCGCGCCGCACGCCTCTGCGCCGCGCGGACAGCTGCGCGCGACCTTCCCGATGGTAAAATGCGCGCTTCTGTCGCAGCGCGTCAACGTCAGCCAAGCCATGGGCTGAACCCTCGCCAACCTCTTGTTTCGCGCGCGAAATCAGGCGTAGGGCCGCCCAATTGATAGAGTGAAGCTATCGATATCGCGAAACTTATCTATTTCACTTATGGCACCGGCCCCCATATGTTGCACTGCGATGGCTTCGGCCCGTCGTAGCGCAAACACCCCATCGAGGAATTGCCATGTCGCTCGTCAATACTAAGATCAAGCCTTTCACGACGCAGGCCTTCAAGGATGGCAAGTTCATCCAGGTTTCGGACACCGATCTTGCCGGCAAGTGGGCCGTCTTCTTCTTCTACCCGGCCGACTTCACCTTCGTCTGCCCGACCGAGCTGGGCGATCTTGCCGATCACTATGGCGAGTTCCAGAAGCTCGGCGTCGAGATCTACTCGGTCTCCACCGACACCCACTTCACCCACAAGGCGTGGCACGATTCCTCCGAGACCATCGGCAAGGTGAAGTACACCATGCTCGGTGACCCGGCCGGCGTGATCACCAACAACTTTGGCGTGATGCGCGAAGGCCAGGGCCTCGCCGACCGCGGCACCTTCGTGGTGGACCCGAACGGCGTCATCCAGGCCGTGGAAGTCACCGCCGAGGGCATCGGCCGCGACGCCGCCGACCTGTTGCGGAAGATCAAGGCTGCCCAGTACGTCGCCTCCCATCCTGGCGAGGTCTGCCCTGCCAAGTGGCAGGAAGGCGAGAAGACGCTGGCGCCCTCCCTCGATCTCGTCGGCAAGATCTGAGGTTTTACGACCCGATCCGGCCTTGAGGCTTTTGCCTTAAGGCCCCACCGGTTCCCGAAAGGGAGGCGCCCCGACCGTCCGCCGCGGCCTTGAGCCTGCGGCGGACGTGGCCCGTTTGTTTCCCGTCGAACCGAAGGTTCGGCGCGCATTGCCTGCCGGAGAATTGCCATGCTCGACTCTGCCATGAAGACCCAGCTCAAGGCCTATCTGGAGCGCGTGGTCCGCCCCGTCGAAATCACCGCCGCGGTGGATGGCGGGCCGAAGTCGAAGGAAATGAGCGAGCTTCTGGCCGATATCGCCGAGCTGTCCGACAAGATCACCGTGCGGGAGCACCAGGAGCCGGGCGCGCGCGTGCCGTCCTTCTCGCTGTCGAGCCCCGGCCACGACATTTCCCTCACCTTCGCCGGCCTGCCCATGGGCCACGAATTCACCTCGCTCGTGCTGGCGCTGCTTCAGGTGGGCGGCTATCCGCCCAAGGTGGAGGAGGCGGTGATCGAGCAGGTGAAGGCGCTCGACGGCGACTTCGCGTTCGAGACCTATTTCTCCCAGTCCTGCCAGAACTGCCCGGACGTGGTGCAGGCGCTGAACCTGATGGCCGTGCTGAACCCGCGGGTGAAGCATGTGGCCGTCGACGGCGCCCTGTTCCAGGCCGAAGTCGATGCGCGGCAGGTGATGAGCGTGCCCACCGTCTATCTAAATGGCGAGGTCTTCGGACAGGGCCGCATGGGCATCGAGGAGATCGTCGCCAAGCTCGACACCGGCGCGGCCGCCCGCGACGCCAAGCGCATGGGCGAGATGAACCGCTTCGACGTGCTGGTGGTGGGCGGTGGCCCGGCCGGCGCCACGGCGGCGGTCTATGCCGCCCGCAAGGGCATCCGCACCGGCGTCGCCGCCGAGCGCTTCGGCGGGCAGGTGCTGGACACCATGGCCATCGAGAATTTCATCTCTGTCCCCTACACCGAGGGGCCGAAGCTCGCCGCCGCGCTGGAGCAGCACGTGCGCGAGTATGAGGTGGAGATCCTGAACCTCCAGCGCGCCGTCAAGCTCGTTCCGGGCAAGGACGTGGTGGAGGTGGAGTTCGCCAACGGCGCCAGCCTGCGCTCGCGCACCGTCATCCTCGCCACCGGCGCCCGCTGGCGGCAGATGAACGTGCCCGGCGAGGATGCCTATCGCAACAAGGGCGTGGCCTACTGCCCCCATTGCGACGGCCCGCTGTTCAAGGGCAAGCGCGTGGCGGTCATCGGCGGCGGCAATTCCGGCGTGGAAGCGGCCATCGACCTCGCCGGCATCGTCGCCCATGTCACGCTGATCGAGTTCGACAGCGCACTGCGCGCCGACGACGTGCTCCAGCGCAAGCTGAAGAGCCTGTCCAACGTCACCATCCTGACCTCCGCCCGCACCACCGAGGTGCTGGGCGACGGCCAGAAGGTGAGCGGCCTCACCTACGAGAACCGCAACACCGGCGACATCCACAAGGTGGAGCTGGAAGGCATCTTCGTGCAGATCGGCCTCCTGCCCAACACCGAGTGGCTCAAGGGCGTGGTGGACCTCTCTCCGCGCGGCGAGATCGTCGTGGACGCCCACGGCCAGACCTCGGTGCCCGGCGTGTTCGCGGCCGGCGACTGCACCACGGTGCCCTACAAGCAGATCGTGATCGCGCTGGGCGAAGGGGCGAAGGCCTCGCTCTCCGCCTTCGATCACCTCATCCGCACCAGCGCCCCCGCAGAGGACAAGGAGGCGGCCGTCAGGGCCGCCTGACCGGGCCGGCGGCGGGGCGGACATCATGACCCTGCGCGAGCTGCAATATCTTCTCGCCCTTGCCGACACCCGCAGCTTCCGCCGGGCGGCGGAGCTGTGCAGTGTCAGTCAGCCCACCCTCTCCACCCAGATCCGCAAGCTGGAGGAGGAGCTGGGCGTGGCCCTCATCGAGCGCACGCCGCGCAAGGCCATGCTCACCCCCGCCGGCCGCGACGCGGTGGAGCGGGCGCGGCGTATCCTCACCGAGGTCGACCAGCTGAAGGAGGCGGCCCACCGCAGCCGCTTCGCCGAGGGCGGGGCGCTGAAGCTCGGCGTGTTCCCCACCCTCGGGCCCTATCTCCTGCCACATGTGGTACCTCTGATCCGGCAGCGGTTTCCCGAGCTGGAACTGCTGCTGTTCGAGGAGAAGAGCGCCAACCTGATCCAGCGGCTGAATCTCGGCACGCTGGACGCCGCCTTCCTCGCGCTGCCGGTGCATGACAGCCATTTCCACAGCGAGTTCCTGTTCGAGGAACCCTTCCTCCTCGCCGTCCCCGGCACCCACAGCCTGGCCCGGCGGGATACGTTGGGGGTGGCGGAGCTGGCGGGGCAGAACCTGATGCTGCTGGAGGAGGGGCACTGCCTGCGCGACCAGGCGCTGGACGTGTGCCACCAGTCCGGCGCGCGCGAGAAGTCCGAGTTCCGCGCCACCAGCCTCGAAACCCTGCGCCAGATGGTGGCGGCGGGTGTCGGCATCACGCTCCTGCCCATGCTGGCGACGCGCAATCCGGTGCCTCCGGCGCAGAACATCCACCTGCTGGCCTTTTCGGATTCCCGCCCCAGCCGACAGATCGCGCTGCTCTGGCGCAAGACTTCGGCGCTGGGGCAACTGCTGCACCAGGTGGCCGATATCTGCCGTGGGCTACCGGAAGACCTGCTGACGTTGCGCCATTGAGCGGCTCTCCATTGTGCCGTTACGGTAACCCTTTCCGGACGTGTCGAAATTTCCGCGCGCTCGCTCTTCGTCGATTTTCGCGCCCCTCAACCGGTGCTAGAAGGCTGGAGTTCGAGCCGGCAAATCAGCCCCCATGGGGAGGGAGGTCGAAGCAGTGATCCGGCGTACCTTCGCCTTCAGGTCCGTCGCTGCTCTCCTTTTGGTCTGGGTCGGTCTCGTCGCGGTTTTCGCGATGCTGATGATCCGGAACAACCTTTCGCGTGCCGATGCGGAGGTTGAGGCCGAGGGCGTCGCCCTGCACCGGCTCCTGTCCCAGCGCGTCGCCCAGCACGATGCCCATCTCACCAGCCTTGCCGCCCTCGTTCAGGCGAGCGATCCGCCGCCGGCCGAGACGGTCCGGCAGGTGGCGACGGGCATCATGCGCTATTACCGCCGCATCCTCTCCATAAGGGTGCTGGAGATGACCCCCGATCAGGTCATCGAGACGCTGGTCGCGGTGCCGGGTGAGATGGAGGGCACGGTGATGCCCCGGTTCGCCCAGCTGGTCTTCGGCCAGAGGGCGGGGGAGGCGCGCTATTATGTGGAAGCCGATCGCCCCGAGCACTATTTCCTCGGCAAGCGCGCGGGCAGCGACCGGCGCCTCGCCATCATCCTGGAAATCGATCCCAACGGCCTGCTGACGCCGGAGGAACGGCTCTCCAGCGACCGCATCAGCCTGAGCCTCGGGCCCTTCGCGCTGACCGGGAGCGCGCCTGCGGTCGAGCCCGGCGCCTTCGCGACTCTCACCTTCTTCCGACCGGCTGACAGCACCACCCAGCCGGTCAATCTCGGCATCGAGCGGCCGGTCTCCTTCTACAAGGCCGTCGCACCGGTGCCGGTCGCGGCCTTTGCCCTGTTCTCGCTCCTCGCCTTGTTTGCCGGGCGCTACACGCTGATCCAGCGACACGAGGCGCGCCATTCCCAGCAGCTCGCGGCACTGGCAGAGGAGCGCAGCCGCCTCCTGGAACGCGAGACGCAGCTCGCCCATGCCGCGCGGGTCAATTCGCTGGGCGAGCTCGCCTCCGGTATCGCCCACGAACTCACCCAGCCGCTCACCGCCCTGTTGAGCCAGAGCCAGGCGGCGCTGCGTCTGTCCGGTCCCGATGGCGATCCCGCGCGGCTCTCCGAGGCGCTGGACGCCAATGTGCGGGAGGCGCGCCGGGCCGGCGAGATCCTGCGCCGGATGCGGGACTACATCGCCCGCCGTGCCAGCGAGCGCACGCCCATCGACATCACCGACGTGGTGGACGACGCCGCGACCCTCGCGCGCGCCGATCTCTCCCGCCGCGGCATCACGCTGGAGCTGGACCTGGAGCGCCCCATGCCCCGGGCCAATGCGGATCCGGTGGAGCTGGAGCAGGTGCTGCACAACCTCATCCGCAACGCGGCGGACAGCCTCGAGGAGCGCGACGGGCCGGACAAGCGCATCCTCATCCGCACCTTCGATGCCGGTGAGACGGTGGCGATCCGCGTCAGCGATACCGGCAAGGGCATTTCGGCGGACGTGCTGCCCCGGCTGTTCGAGCCCTTCTTCACCACCAAGAACGAGGGCATGGGGCTGGGACTCTCGCTGTGCGCCACCCTGGTGGAGCGCGCGGGCGGCACCATCGAGGCCGAGGCCCGGCCGGGGCAGGGGGCGTCGTTCCTCATCAGCCTTCCCGCCCTGGCGGAACGCCGGCTGGCGGCGCAGTGAGCGCGCCCCGCATCTATCTCGTCGATGACGATGCCGCCGTGCGGCAGGCCCTCACGCTGCTCCTCTCCACCTATGGCATGACGGTGGAAGCCTTCGCCGATCCCGAGACCTTCCTCGCCCATGTGGACCCGGAGCGCCCGGGCTGCCTGCTGCTGGACCTCAGGATGCCCATGATCTCCGGCATCCAGCTGAAGGAGAAGCTCGCCGCCCGCGGCATCGACTGGCCGGCGGTGATGATTACCGGCCATGGCGACGTCAATGCCTGCCGCCGCGCCTTCCGGGCCGGGGTGGTGGATTTCCTCACCAAGCCGGTGGACGAGCAGGTGCTGCTCGATGCCCTCGGCACCGCCGCCCGCGCCCTCGACGCCCTCATGGAGCGGCGCGAGGCAGCGTCTCTCCTCGCTAGCTTGACGGAGCGCGAGCGCGAGGTTCTGGACATGGTGTGCCGCGGCTGGGCGACGAAGGAGATCGCCGCGGCGCTCAGCGTTTCCCCCCGCACCATCGACGCCCACCGGGCGAACATCGCCGAGAAGCTCGGCACTTGCTCCGTGGCGGATTTCGTGCGGATGACACTCAACTCCCGCGTGCTCGGTAGTTCTACCGATTCCGCCCGGTGAGGCGACGGATTCAGCTGGGAGCTAGGCCGGCCTAGAGAAGCTCTGCGCCATCGCCCGGCGCAGAAGAATCTCCGGTCGCTCGCGCGGCCGCCAAGAAAGGGCCGATGATGAAACGCCTTCTCCTCGCCGCCGCCGTCTCCGCCTCCTTCGCCACGCTTGCCGGCCCCGTCGCGGCCCAGGCGCTGCAGGAGCGGAACATGCCGCTGGCGATCGCCCTCGACATCGCCCGCGAGGGCGTCGCGGCCTGCGCGGCGCAGGGCTACAACGTGTCGGTGGCGGTGGTTGACCGCGCCGGCGTCCTGAGGGCCTTCGCCCGCGCCGACAATGCCGGCCCGCATACGGTCGAGGCGGCGCGCCGCAAGGCCTTCACCTCCGCCTCCACCCGCACCCCGACCACGGTGATTGTCGAGAACGTGCAGAAAAACCCCGCCTCTGCGCAGCTCGTGGCCATCGACGGCTTCCTGGTGCTGGGTGGAGGCGTGCCGGTGAAGGTGGGCAACGAGACCATCGGCGCGGTGGGCATCGGCGGCGCCCCCGGCGGCAACCTCGACGAGGCCTGCGCCATCGCCGCCATCGCCAAAGTCGAATCCCAGCTCAAGTGAGATGGGCCACCGGCTGCCGCGCGGCGGCCGGTTGCAAGCTTGATCCCGGATGCTTAGGTCAATGGTCCTCCTGACTTTGGGGGACGATGCCTCAAGCTCCGGGATTTGCTTTTGAATGTCCGTTGCCTTCACGCGTGAAACCGATCTCGAAGCCACTGCCGCCGACCTTCCGGACCGGCCCATCTCGCCGCATCCGAATCTGGTGACGGCGAGCGGCCTTGCCGCGCTCGATGCCGCGCTGGCCGAGGCGCGCGCCGCCTATTCCGAGGCGCAGATGGGCGATGTGCAGGCCGACCGCATGGCCATGGCGCGGGCGACGCGCGACCTGCGCTATTACGGCGCCCGCCGCGCCAGCGCCCAGCTCATCGAGACGCCGGCCCATCCCGAGACCGTCCAGTTCGGCACCACCGTGATCCTTGATCGCGAGGACGGCCGGCGCCAGACCTTCCGTATCGTCGGCGAGGACGAGGCCGACCCTGCCAAGGGTTCGGTGTCCTATGTATCGCCCATCGCCGCCGCTGTGATGGGCAAGGCCGTGGGCGATGTGGCGCTGGTGGCGGGGCGCGAGGTCGAGGTCGTCGCCATCGCCTGATACCCCCCGGCGATGCCGGCTCGCGTGCCCGGAGCGTTGCGGCGCAGCATTTGGATCGATCTAAATTTTCGTTGACCACACCCTGCGCCTTCTCCTAGACAAAGGCCGTCGAGAGGTCCGCCAAGGACCCGGAACTGCCGAGGAGGCTGCGCGTGGAGGGTGCCAAGGGGCCGCAGGGCCGCCGCTTGCCGGCCGCCCGCGATGCTGCCGAACCGTCTGATCTGCCGGACGAGGCGCCGCTCGCCGGCGGCCTCCGGGTGCGGCTGAAGGACGTGGCGGCCCATGCCGGTGTCTCCCGCGCCACGGTCTCCCTCGTCCTGCGCAAGAGCCCGCTGGTGAAGGCGGAGACCCGCGCCAAGGTCGAGGAGGCCATGGCCGGCCTCGGCTATGTCTACAATCGCAGCGCCGCCAACCTGCGCTCCGGCGCCTCGCGCACCGTCGGGCTCGTCCTGTGCGAGATCACCACCCCCAACTTCGCCCAGCTCACCGCCGGCATCGACGAGGTGCTGGGCACCGAAGGCTACATGGCCTTCATCGGCAACGCCGCCGAGGACGCCGCCCGCCAGCGCGAGGTGCTGGTGCGGATGCAGGAGCACGGCGTCGACGGGCTGGTGGTGGTCGCATCCGAGAACACCCGCGCCGATGCGCTGGAGGAGGGGGCCTGCGCGCGCATGCCGTGTGTCCTCGCACAGCGCCGCGTGGAGGGCTTCCCCGCCGATTATGTCGGCCCGGACTACGGCGCCGGCATGGAGCTGATCACCGAGCATCTGATCGGGCTGGGCCACAGGAACATCGCCTTCATCGGCGGCGTGCGCCGCATCGCGCCGCTGGCCGAGCGCATGGCCGGCTTCCACCGCGCCCTGCGCCGCCACAAACTGAAGAGCGGCGCCGTGGTGCCCTGTGCGGTCATCGACCGCTCGTCGGGCTATACGGCAGCGCGTGAGCTGCTGGCCAAGGGCGACATCCCCTCGGCCATCGTCTGCTACAACGACGTGGTGGCCTTCGGCGTCATGCTCGCCCTCGACGAGCGCGGCCTGGTGCCGGGCCGGGACGTGGCCGTCGTGGGCTGCGACGACGTGGACGAAGCGGGCCTGCACCGCCCCGCGCTCACCACCTTCACCACCGATCCCCGCGTTGTCGGGCGCGAGGCCGCGCGGCTGCTGCTGCGCCGCATCGCCCATCCCGACCGCCCGCGGGAAGAGATCATCGTGCCGCCGCGCCTTGTCATCCGCCAGTCGTGCGGCGCGGCCAATCGCCCGACAGGAGGCGCAAGATGAACTACGTCTTCCAGTTCGGAGACGTCTTCAACGCATGGCCCGAGCTGCTGACGGGCGCCTGGCTGACGATCCGTCTCTCGGGCCTTGCCATGATGCTCGGGCTCGCCGTGGCGGTGCTCTGCGCGCTCGGCAAGACGCAGGGGCCGCGGCCTGTCCGCTGGCTGGTGGACCTCTATGTGGAGGTGATCCGCAACACGCCTTTCCTGGTGCAGATCTTCCTCATCTTCTTCGGCCTGCCGCGTGCCGGCATACGGCTCGACGCCAACGAGGCGGCGCTGCTCGCCATGGTCGTCAATGCCGGCGCCTATTGCACCGAGATCGTGCGCGCGGGCATCGAGACCATCCACAAGGGACAGATCGAGGCCGGGCTGGCGCTGGGCCTCAAGCGGCTGCAGATCTTCCTCTATGTGGTTCTGTTCCCGGCGCTGAAGGCGATCTATCCCTCGCTCACCAGCCAGTTCATCCTGCTGATGCTGACCTCCTCCGTCGTTTCCGCCATCTCGGCAGAGGAACTGACCGCGGTCGCCAACAACCTGCAATCGCAGACCTTCCGCTCGTTCGAGATCTATATCGTCGTGACGGGCATGTATTTCGCCATGTCGCTGATGTTCGCCGGCGCGTTCGCCCTCATCTACCGCGCGGTGTTCGCGCGGACAGATGCCGCACGCTGAGGAGGGGAGCGACATGATCCGCCAGTTCACCTCTGCCGAATTCTTCTTCCTCGTCTCCGCCGTACGCTGGACGCTGCTGCTCTCGGCCATCGCCTTCGTCGGCGGCGCGACGCTGGGCCTCGTCGTGGCGCTGGCGCGCACGTCGCCGTGGCAGTGGCTGCGGGCGACGGCCGGGGCCTACATCCTCGTCTTCCAGGGCACGCCGCTGCTGATGCAGCTCTTCCTCGTCTTCTTCGGCGCCACCATGGTCGGCGCCTCGGTGGACCCGCTGGCGGCGGCTGCGATCGGCCTCACGCTGAATGCCGCCGCCTTCCTCGGCGAGATCTGGCGCGGCTGCATCCAGGCCATCCCCAAGGGCCAGTGGGAGGCCTCCACCGCCCTCGGCCTGCATTATGTGACGCGGATGCGCGAGATCATCCTGCCCCAGGCGGCCAAGATCGCCGTGGCGCCCACGGTGGGCTTCCTCGTGCTGCTGGTGAAGAGCACGTCGCTCGCCTCCATCATCGGCTTCGTGGAACTGACCCGCGCCGGGCAGATCGTGAACAATGCGACCTTCCGGCCGTTCCTGGTGTTCGGCATCGTCGCGGCCATCTACTTCGCCCTGTGCTGGCCGCTCTCGCTCTATGCCCGCCACCTCGAAAAGCGTTTCGGCACCGTGTCGCGGTGACGGTTCAGGTTGACCCTCAAGACAAAGGCCGCCCCGGACGCGGCGCAGACGGAGGAATAAGACGATGACTTTCGGCACCATTCTGAAGAGCGCGCGCGGCGCCGTCGCGGCGCTGGGCCTTGCGGCTCTGGCCGCCACCGGCCTCTCCCACGGCGCCTCGGCGCAGAGCATCGACGACATCCTGTCGAAGAAGAAGCTCACCGTCGGCATGCTGGTGGACGTGGCGCCCTTCGGCCTGCTTGACACCCAGGGCAAGCCGGAAGGCTATGATGCCGACGTCGCCCGCCTCATGGGCAAGTATCTCGGCGTCGAGGTGGAGCTGGTGCCGGTGACCGGGCCGAACCGCATTCCCTATCTGCTCACCAACAAGGTGGACGTGCTTATCGCCGTGTTCGGCATCACCCCCGAGCGCGCCAAGCAGGTGATGTTCTCCATCCCCTATTCCACCATCGAGATCCAGCTGATCGGTCCCAAGAAGACCGAGATCAAGAGCATGGACCAGACGGTGGGCAAGAAGATCGCCGTGGCCCGCGCCTCCACCCAGGACACCGCGCTGACCGCCGCCGTGCCGAAGGGGGCGACCATCATGCGTTTCGACGACGACGCCACCGCCGCCCAGGCCTTCATCTCCGGCCAGGTGGACCTGCTCGGCGCCAACAACCTCATCGGCACCCAGCTGGCCGAGGCGAACCCGGACATGGGCATCGAGAAGAAGATCACGCTGCGCAGCCAGTATAACGGCATTACCGTGCGCCGCGGCTCCACCGATTTCCTGCAGTGGATCAATACCTTCCTCTACTTCGTGAAGAACAATGGCGAGCTCGACGCCATCAATCAGAAGTGGTTCAAGGTTCCCCTGCCCACCATGCCGACGTTCTGAGGAAAACCGCGCGTCATGCCCCGGACAAGCCGGGGCATGACGGCGAACAACACCGGCGTTCGGACATCGACAGACACGAGAAGGGCTTTGCCATGCTCACTCCCGCCCCTGCTGACAGCACGCCCGCCGGCGAGCGCCCCGTCATGATCCGCATGGCGGGCGTGGAGAAATATTACGGCACCTACCACGCTCTGAAGGCCGTGAACCTCGACGTGCATCAGGGCGAGCGCATCGTCATTTGCGGGCCGTCGGGCTCCGGCAAGTCCACCCTCATCCGCTGCATCAACGCGCTGGAGCATCACCAGGGCGGCGAGATCGTGGTGGATGGCACGCAGGTCGGCAAATCCTCGCGCGGGCTCGACAAGGTGCGCGCCGAGGTGGGCATGGTGTTCCAGAGCTTCAACCTGTTCCCCCATCTCACCGTGCTGCAGAACTGCACGCTGGCGCCCCGCAAGGTGCGCGGCCTCGCGCCCAAGGAGGCCGAGGCCATCGCCATGAAGTATCTGGAGCGCGTGCGCATTCCCGAGCAGGCGAACAAGTATCCCGGCCAGCTTTCCGGCGGCCAGCAGCAGCGCGTGGCCATCGCCCGCGCGCTGTGCATGGCGCCCAAGGTGATGCTGTTCGACGAGCCGACCTCCGCCCTCGATCCCGAGATGGTGAAGGAGGTTCTGGACACCATGATTTCCCTCGCCCATGACGGCATGACCATGATCTGCGTGACCCACGAGATGGGCTTCGCGCGGCAGGTGGCCGACCGGGTGATCTTCATGGACAAGGGCGAGATCGTGGAGGAGGGGCCGCCCGCCACCTTCTTCGCCAACCCGAAGAGCGAACGCACGCGCACTTTCCTCGGCCAGATCCTGCATCACTGAGCCCATGACGCCCGCGCTCATCACCTGTGATTGGGGCACGAGTTCGCTCCGCGCCTATCTCATGGCGGCGGACGGACAGGTGCTGGCCACCAGCGCGAGCGGGCAGGGCATCATGGCCCTCGGCGGCGCGACCTTTCCCGAGGTTCTGACGGCCATCGCCGGCGACTGGGCGCGGGACCATGGCCCGCTGCCGGTGCTGCTCTCCGGCATGGTGGGCAGCCGGCAGGGCTGGGTGGAAGCGCCCTATGCGCGCTGCCCCGCCGGTCTGCCGGACCTCGCCGCCGCCCTCGCCGAGGTGCCGGCCCAGCCCGGCTTCGGCCGCATCGCCATCGTGCCCGGCGTGCTCAAGGATGACGACACCGCGCCGGACGTAATCCGCGGCGAGGAGGTGGAGGTGTTCGGCGCCCTCGCACGCCTCGGCGTCGCGGACGGCCTGTTCGTGCTGCCGGGCACCCATTCCAAGTGGGTGCGGGTGGAGGCGGGGCGCATCGCCACCTTCGCCACCTACATGACCGGCGAGGTGTTCGCCGCGCTCAAGGGCCACACCATCCTCGGCCGCATGATGGAGGAGGGCGCCTTCTCCGCCGAAGGCTTCCGCCGGGGTGTGGAAGCGGCGGCGGAACTCGAAGGGCCGGGGGCGCTGCTCGGCCGCCTGTTCTCGCTGCGCGCGCTGGGCCTGACCGGGCGGCTGGCGGGGGCGGACAGCGCGGACATGCTCTCCGGCCTCCTCATCGGCGCTGAACTGCGCGATGCCTCGGCCGGCGAGCCCTTCACGCTGGTTGCCAACCCCGCCCTCGCCGCGCGCTATGCGGAAGCCGCGACCATCCTCGGCCTGCCCCACGCCCGCGCGCCGGAGGGCTGCGGCCCGGCCGGACAGCACGCGGTGGCGAAGGCGGCTGGCTTCATCTGATTTCAGGAGTGCGATCCATGCCCACCTTCAAGGACGCCCTTGCCGCCTGTCCTCTCGTCGCCATCCTGCGTGGGCTGAAGCCGGAGGAGGCGCTGGATATCGGCGCGGCGCTGGTGGGGGCGGGCTTCACCATCATCGAGGTGCCGCTCAACTCGCCGCAGCCGCTGGACACCATCCGCATCCTCGCCGACGCCTTCGGCGAGCGCGCCCTGATCGGCGCCGGCACGGTGCTGACTCCGGAGGACGTGGCGGCGGTGAAGGCGGCGGGCGGCCAGCTCATCGTCATGCCCCATGCGGACCTCGCCGTGGTGCGTGCCGCCAAGGCGGCCGGCCTCTTCTGCACGCCGGGCGTCGCCACCCCCACCGAAGCCTTCGCCGCCCGCGCCGCCGGCGCCGACGCCCTGAAGCTGTTCCCGGCAGAAGGCATCCCGCCCCACCTCGTGAAGGCGTGGCGCGCGGTGCTCACCGACATCCCGCTCCTGCCCGTGGGCGGCATCGACACCACCAACATGGCCGCCTACCGCGCGGCCGGGGCGGAGGGCTTCGGTATCGGCTCGGCCTTGTTCAAGCCGGGCAAGGCGGTGGAAGCCATCGCGGCGGACGCGCACGCGCTGGTGGCGGCAGCGCGGACCGTGTTCGGCCGCTAGATCCGCGCACTGCGGCGCAGGGTGTCCGCGCGCTCGCGGCGGGCGCGCTCCTCGTCGATGGTGCGGATGGTCTGGGCGACGAAGGCGAGATGATCGTCGGAGGCCCGCCGGGCGGCGTCGGCGTCTCCAGCGGCGATGGTGTCCATCAGCGTCTGGTGCTGCGCGGAGAGCCGCTCATAGGTGCGGGGCACGATATAGAGCTTGTCGAGACTCTCGGAGATGCTGCTCTGCAGAAGCCCGAACATGCTCGACATGACCGAGCGCAGCACCGCATTGTGCGAGGCATCGGCGATGGCGAGGTGGAAGGCGGCGTCCGCACGGGCCTCGGCCACCGCGTCGCCCTTCTCGTGATAGGCCGAGAGCTGGTCGATGCAGCGCCGGATGGCGTCGAGATCGTCCGGCGTCGCCCTAAGCGCGGCGTGGTAGGCGGCCTGGCCCTCCAGCCCCCGGCGCACTTCCAGAACGTCATGGCCGAAGCCGGGGTTGCCCGCCACCACTGACGCCAGAGGATCGGCGATGGTGGCGGTCGTCCAGCGCGCCTCGGCCGGCTCGGCGATGATGTTGCCGCCCTTGCGGATGGTGATCCGCCCCCGCGCGCCGAGGCGCATCAGGGCTTCGCGCAGGGTGTTGCGCGAGGCGCCCAGCATTTCGGAGAGGGCGCGCTCGGAGGGAAGCCGGTCGCCCACGGCAAGGCCGCGCGCCTCAATCAGCGCCTCGATCGCCAGCTCGACCCGGTCGGCCACGCGCTGGGCGGAGGAAGGGGAGGGGGACGGCGCCATCGATGAAAGCCCTGTCTGGGTCCGAGCCGGAGGAGATCGGGCCGGACAAGCCGGCTATGCGGGCTCCACTATGTCGGGCTGCCGCACCGACTTCCAGCCCGCAACGCGCATTGTCCCGGTGCTGCGGGGCACCGGGACAATGGCCCAGTCAGTCGGAGTCTTCCGCGCCTCGCCCCTTAGGGGATCATCCACGGCGTCAGGTAGGCCTGGATGGTGGTCATGATGCCGACGATGGCTGCCAGCGCGAGGCTGTGCTTGACGGTGAAGCGGAACAGGTCCGACTCCCGGCCGATCAGCCCGGCCGCCGCGCAGGCGATGGCGATGGACTGGGGCGAGATCATCTTGCCGGTGACGCCGCCGGTGGTGTTGACCGCCACGAGGAGCACGTCGCTCACGCCGATCTGGTGCGCGGTGGTGGCCTGCAGCGAGGCGAACAGCGCGTTGGCCGAGGTGTCCGAACCGGTGAGGAACACACCGAGCCAGCCGAGGAAGGGCGAGAAGAAGGTGAAGCTCGGCCCGGTCTCCGACAGCGCGAGGCCTAGGGTGGAGGACAGGCCCGAGTAATTGGCGATGAAGGCGAAGGCCAGCACCATGCCGATGGAGTAGATCGGGATCAGCAGGCCCTTGATGGTCGAGACGAAGGTCGAGACGGCGCGCGACGGCTTCATGCCGAGGAAGACGACCGACACGATGGCGGCGAGGAAGATCGCCGTGCCCGTGGCGGAGAGCCAGTCGAACTTGTAGTCGGCGGCGAAGGGCTTCGCGGCGGTGACGATGGGCGGCAGCTTCACGACCATGTTGTGCAGGAACGGCACGCTGAAATGGGCGACCATTCCCTCCAGCGCGCCGCCCGCCGCGAACAGGGCCTTGAAGGGCGGGATGCTCCAGATGGTCACGAACACCGTGAGGATCAGGAACGGCGACCAGGCGCGGACGATCTGGCCGGCGGTGTAGGTGACGGCCGGCTCGACGGCGGCGACGGCGGGCGCCGGGGCGGCACCGTGGTCCAGAGCGCCCTTGGTGTTCGCCTCGGTCTCGAAGCGGAAGATGCGGCGGGGCTGCCAGAAGCGCAGGAACAGCGGCAGCGTGATGAGGGTGGCGAGCGCCGCGGTGATATCGGGTAGCTCGGGGCCGACGAAGTTGGCGGTCAGGAACTGCACGGTGGCGAAGGAGCCGCCGGCGACGAGGATCGCGGGCCACGTCTCACGCACGCCGCGCGTGCCGTCCATGATGAGGATGAGCCAGAAGGGCACCAGCACCGAGAGGAAGGGCAACTGGCGGCCGGCCATCTGGCCGATGTGGAAGGGGTCGAGCCCCGTGACCTGCCCGGCGACGATGATCGGGATGCCCATGGCGCCGAAGGCGACCGGCGCGGTGTTGGCGATCAGGCAGAGGCCGGCGGCATAGAGCGGCTTGAAGCCGAGGCCCACGAGCAGCGCGGCAGTGATGGCCACCGGCGCTCCGAACCCCGCCGCGCCTTCAAGGAAGGCGCCGAATGCGAAGCCCACGAGGAGCAGCTGCAGGCGCTGGTCTTCCGTAACGGAGAGGATGGAGCGGCGGATGATCTCGAACTGACCTGTCTCAACGGAAACTTTGTAGAGAAAGACCGCGCCGATGATGATCCAGGCGATCGGCCACAATCCGTAGAAGAAACCGAACACGCCCGCGGCCAGCGCTATCTGCACCGGCATGCCGTAAAGCAGGATCGCGACGCCGAGCGCAAGAAGAACCGTGATGGTCCCGGCCACATAACCTTTCAGCTTGAGCTTGGTCAGGGCGACGAAAAAGAAGATGATCGGGATCGCGGCGCCGAGGCTCGACAGCCACATGTTCCCCATCGGGTTATAAATCTGGTTCCAGACCCCCACGTTATCCCCCTCTTGTTATTTGGTACTACCAAAATTGCCGATAGTTTGAATTGGTACTGCCTAATTCAGAAAATGATGTCAAACAGAATTGCAATCAATCAATTTGGTCCAACCAAATGGGGTGAATGACGGGAGGTTCCCGGGTGCGGCGGGCGCATGGCGTCGATCCCCGAATGGGGTGCTACTTCAGGAACTGGAGGGGCGGATCGCGAGGGGCGGCATTCCCCTGGGGGGGACGCGCGGCGGCCGCGGCTCGGCCCTGTTCAGACGCTCATGGCAGGGCCGGGCCGTCTCGCGGCCCGACATGCTCCGGCGACGGCGCGGAAGGAGCGGTGAAGGATCAGACCCTCACCTGAGCCATGCCCCCGTCTTCACTGCAGTAAGGATGGTCGCCGCGTAGACGATCAGCGCCACGGAAAGCGCCGCGAAATAGAGCGCGAGCCCGCGCAGAGAGGCGCTGCCGGTGGCGACCATGGCCGGTTCGGCGCTGCACAGGCACAGCCACGCCTCCGGGAAGAATGCGGTCGCCGCCCTCGCCGGCCGCCGCATCCGCACGCTGCCGCTGGCGAAGACGAAGCTCGGAGCCTGACGCGCCGCGCGGAGGGACGAAAACACGGCGATTGAGGACATGTGCCCCGACTGGACGGACCAAGCGGGCCAGGTTCGCTTGCATTCGCGTTCCGATGTCCCAGATGCCTGAAGCGGCGAAACGGGACATGGACGCGGGACATGCGGCACATCGGCTTCATCGTCGAGGACGGGTTTCAGGTCATGGGGCTCGCCGCCGTGTCGGCCTTCGAGTTCGCCAATACGGTGCTCGAGCAGCCGGCCTATACTCTCACCCTGATGTCGCAGACGGGCGGCAGTGTCTCCTCCTCCCTCGGCGTCGCGGTCACCACGCAGCCGCTGGGCGACTATCCCGACACGCTGGTGGTGCTGGGCGAACTGGTCCCCACCCCCACGCCGGAGGCCCTGCGCACCTACATCGCGGCAGCGGGCGAGAAATCGCGGCGTGTCGCCGGCATCTGCACCGGCGCCTTCCGCCTCGCCGAAGCCGGTCTGCTGGACGGCAAGGCGGCCACCACCCACTGGGCCCATGCGCGGGCGCTACAGGAGCGCTATCCCTCCATCCGCGTGGACGACGACCGCATCTTCATCCGCGACGGCAATGTCTGGACGTCCGCCGGCATGAGCGCGGGCATCGACCTCGCCCTCGCGCTGGTGGAGGACGACCACGACGCCGCGCTCGCCCGGTCCATCGCCCGCAAGCTGGTGGTCTATCATCGCCGGCCCGGCGGCCAGTCGCAGTTCTCCGCTTTGCTGGAGCTGGAGCCGCGCTCCGATCGTGTCCGCCGGGCGCTCACCTACGCTAAGGAAAACCTGCGCAATCCCCTGACCGTGGAAGAGCTGGCGGAGGCCGCCAGTCTCAGCCCGCGCCAGTTCAGCCGGGTGTTTCGTGAGGAGACCGGCGAAACCCCCGCCAAGGCGGTTGAGCGGCTGCGGCTGGAGGCAGCGAAGTCCATGCTGGAGGAGGGGCGCCACGCCATGGACGTGGTGGCGCGCGACACCGGCTTCGACGACCGCGACCGGATGCGCCGCGCTTTCCTGCGCCACTTCGGCCACCCGCCCCAGAGCCTGCGTCGCAGCCTGCGCTACATCGAGGGCGAGAAAGACGGTCCGGCGCATGGCGCGAATTGACGTTTAGATGTCATTTGAGACACGGGCGCCCCCGCCTAGGCTCCAGCCATCCCACGATGTGTCTGGAGGCCGTCATGGCCGGTTCTTGCGAAAACGCCCCCCTGGCTGCGGCCGCTTTGGCGCCCGGTGAGGGACGGGCCACGACCCCCGCAGCGTCCTCTCTCATGCCCGCGGTCTTCCTCGCGCTGGGGACGGCCGCCATCGGCACCGAGGGCTTCATGATCGCGCCGCTGCTGCCGACCATCGCGGCGGATCTCAGCATGAGTCTGTCGGTCACAGCGACCCTCGTCGTGGTCTTCACCCTGATGATGGCGGTGTCCTCGCCCATCACCACGGTGGCGACGGCGGGCCTCAGGCGGCGCAGCGCGCTGCTGCTCGCCATAGGCCTGTTCACGGCGGCGAACCTCGCGGCGGCCTTCTCCTCCTCCTTTGCGGCGCTGCTGATCGCGCGCATGGCCATGGCCATCGCATCCGGCCTCTACGTGCCCGGCGCGAACGCGCTCGCGGGCGTGATCGTGGAGCCGGAGAAGCGCGGGCGAGCACTCGCCATCGTCAGCGGCGGGATGACCCTCGCCATTGCCCTCGGCCTGCCGCTCGGGTCGGTGGTGGGGCATGCCTTCGGCTGGCGGGCGACATTCCTCGGCGTCGCCGCCATGGGGCTCGTCGCCATCGTGGGCACCCTCCTCGGCATCCGCAGGGATGCGGGATCGAACGTGGCGGTGGCAAGCCTGTCGGAGCGGCTGGGCGTGGTCCGCCAGCCGGCGGTGCTCGGCCTGCTCGGCGTCACCCTGTTCTGGTCGGTGGGGGCCTTTGTCGCCTATCCCTACATCGCGCCCTATCTCGCCGAGGTGCTGGGCTTCGGCCCCGCCGGAATCACCGCCAGCGTGTCCGCCTGGGGGCTCGCGGCGGCGGTCGGCGTCAGCGTGGGCGGCAGCCTCAACGACCGGCTCGGCTCGCGCCGGGTGGTGGTGGGCTCCCTCGTGGTGCTCGGGCTCTCCTTCCTGACGCTGGCGCTCGCGACGCGGCTTCCCCCGGCGCTCGCCCTCGTGCCGGTGCTGGCCGGCGTGGTGGGGTGGGGCTTCAGCGTCTGGTCCTTCTATCCGGCACAGCTGGCGCGGCTCATCGGGGCCGGGCCAGCGGCGCAGGCGCCGGTCGCCCTCGCGCTGAACACCTCCACCATGTATCTCGGCTTTTCGCTCGGCTCGGCCATTGGCGCCGGCCTTGTCGCCGGCGGGCTCATCTGGGCCATCGGCGCCACCGCCGCGGCGTCCGAGATCATCGCCCTCGTGCTCGACCGGCGCCACGCGAGTGTGTCCTGAATTGCTGTTTCTTCGACATTCAAGACACAGCGCCTGGCGCCTAGTCTCCATCTGTCTCGCACCAACGACCGGGGATCGGCCATGGACACGGAACGGAACAAGGGCATCGCGCTGGTCACCGGAGCGTCCGGCGGCATCGGCGCCATCTATGCCGAGCGGCTGGCACGCCGCGGCTACGATCTCATCCTCGTCGCCCGCAATGCGGCGCGGCTGGAGGAGGTGGCGGCGCGCATCACGACCGCGACCGGTCGCACGGTGAAGACCGTGACCGCCGATCTCAACGATGCGGCCGACCTCCGCCGCATCGAGGCGCTGCTGCGCGAGGAGGTCGGCATCTCCATGCTGGTGAACAATGCCGGCTTCGGTGCCGCGACGCCCCTCCTCGACAGCGATGTCGCGCGCATGGAGGAGATGATCGCCATCAACGTCACCGCTCTGACCCGCCTGACCTACGCCGCGGCGCCCGCCTTCGTGGCGCGGGGCGGCGGCACCATCGTCAACATCTCCTCCATCGTGGCGCTAGCGCCGGAGGTGCTGAACGGCGTCTATGGGGCGAGCAAGGCCTATGTGCTGGCGCTCACCCAGTCGCTCCAGCACGAACTGGGCGCGCGCGGCCTGCGCGTGCAGGCGGTGCTCCCGGGGGCGACCGCGACGGAATTCTGGAAGATCCCCGGCGTCGGCGGCCACGAGAATCTGCCGAAGGAGATCGTGATGTCCGCGGAGGAGATGGTGGATGCCGCGCTCGCGGGCCTCGATGCCGGCGAGATCGTCACCATCCCGGCCCTGCAGGACGGCGGCGAATGGCTCTCCTATGACGCCACCCGCCGGGCCATGGCCCAGCATCTGGGCGGCTCCGCCCCGGCCCCGCGCTATCGCGCCGCCTGACGGGCGCCACAGGGCGCGACCGTTCCTAAGCTGTGCGCTTCGGCGGTGCGGTCTGGCCTCAGCTGCAAAAACCGGCTTCACTTTCCCGCCGCGGGAACACACGGTTCCCATGGCGGGAGCGGGTGAACACGATGGGTCAGGCGCGAGAGGCAGCCCCGGTGGAGGCTGCCGCAATCGGGGTGGACCAGACCCAGATCACATGTTCGCGCACGTTCGCCGCGTGGTTGGCGCTGCACCGGGTGGGCCTCGCCTTCTCCTCCTACCAGAGCGGGCAGCTCTTTCTCGTCGGCCAGTTCGGCAACGACAACCTCTCCTTCCACCAGCGCAATTTCGTGCGGGCCATGGGCCTCGCCCCGCGCGGCGAGGAGCTTTATCTCGCGTCGCTGAACCAGATCTGGCGCTTCGCCAACGTGCTCGGCCCGGACGAGCGGGCGAACGGGCATTTTGACCGCCTCTACGTGCCGCGCACCGCTCATGTTACCGGCGACGTGGACGCCCACGAGATCGCGGTGGAGGCGAGCGGTCGCATCGTGTTCGTGAACACCAGGTTCAGCTGCCTCGCCACGGTCAGCCGGACCCACTCCTTCAAGCCGGTATGGAAGCCCAAGTTCATCTCCCGCCTTGCCGCCGAGGATCGCTGCCACCTCAACGGCCTCGCGTTGGAGGACGGGCGGGTACGCTACGTGACGGCCGTATCCGCGACCGACGTGGTGGACGGCTGGCGCGAGCACCGGGTCGGCGGCGGGCTCCTGATCCGGGTGGACGACCACGAGGTGGTCGCCGGCGGCTTTTCCATGCCCCATTCGCCGCGCGTGCATGACGGGTGGATCTGGATGCTGGATTCCGCGCGGGGCTATCTGGTGCGGGTCGATCCCGTGACCGGCGCCAAGCAGGATGTCGCCTTCTGCCCGGGCTTCCTGCGCGGCCTCTCCATCCATGCCGGCCACGCGGTGGTCACCCTCTCTTTGCCGCGCAACCTCTCCTTCTCCGGCCTGCCGCTTGAAGGCGAGATCGCGCGGCGCGGCGGCACGCCCTGGTGCGGCGTCCAGATCATCAAGCTCGCCACCGGCGACGTGGTGGAATGGATCCGCCTGGAAGGCGCCATCCGTGAGTTGTTCGATGTGGCGGTCCTGCCCGGCACCACCTGCCCCATGGCCGCCCCGGAGAGCGGAGCGGACCTCTCCACCCTCCTCACCATCGAGGCCCCGGACGCGCCGCTGGATGCCAGGGCGGCATCGTAAGGGAGCTTGGGCAAGAGTGCGGGACGATATATAACGAAAGCCCGATTTTAATCAGATATCGTCCAAATGGATCCGCTGAGCGATCTCATAGCCCTGCTGCGACCGAACACGGCCATCTCCAAGCCCATCACCGGGCGCGGCGCTTGGGGCATTCGCTATGCGACCCACAACGCTCCGGGCTTCACCATCATCCTCAAGGGGACGTGCTGGCTCACGCTGGAGGGAGAGGCGCCCCTGAAGCTGGACAAGGGCGACTTCCTTCTTTTGCCCGCGACCCCGGCCTTCACCTTGAGCAGCCAGCCCGGCATCGCCTGCGAGCCGCGGGAGCCGATGGACACACCCGTTCGTCACGGCGAGCAGGACGGCGAAGCGGACTTCGAGTCCCTTGGTGGCACGTTCCAGATCGAGCCGGCCAACGCCCAGCTCCTGCTGGCCCTGCTGCCGTGCATGATCCATGTGCCGGTCTCGGAAGGACGGTCGGTCCGTCTGCGCCGGATGATCGACCTCATCATCGATGAATGCGGCGGCGACGAGCCGGGCAAGGACATGATCCTCCAGCGCATGCTCGAGGTATTGCTGGTAGAGGCACTGCGCTGGCAGGGCATTGCCAGCGGGGCCGATCATGCCGGCCTCATCAGCGGGATGCGGGATCCGGCCCTCGCGCGGGTGCTTGGGGCCATGCACGCCGACGTTCGGGCCAACTGGACGGTCGCCGGCCTTGCCCGCATCGCCGGGCAGTCGCGTTCCGCCTTCGCCGCGCGCTTCGGGGCCGTGCTGGGGTGCGGCCCCATCGAGTATCTCGCCCGCTGGCGGATGGCGCTGGCCAAGGACGCGCTGCTGCGCGGCGCCAAGACGCTGGACCGGATCGCGGACGAGATCGGATACGAATCCGCCAGCGCCTTCAGCACCGCCTTCCGCAAGCGGCTCGGCTGCCCACCGGGAAAATTCGCCCGAATGGGGGGCGTCGCCGAGGCCGGCTGAGGATGCGCCCTCCAGATCTGGACGATAGATAATTAAAAATAGACTTTGAATTATGGTTCGTCGTCCGGGGCGCGGCTATTACGGGACCATCAGAAGCGACTGGAGGCCCCCGTGCAAACCATCCTCATCACCGGCACATCCTCAGGCTATGGCCTTGAGACCGCCCGATATTTCCTCGCCAGGGAATGGCATGTCATCGCCACGATGCGCCGCCTGGACGCCACGTCCCTGCCTTCGTCGCCCAACCTGCGCATCCTGCCGTTCGACGTGACCCGCGAAGACAGCATTGCCGCTGCCGTCGAGGCCGCAGGCTCCATCGACGTGCTCGTCAACAATGCCGGCATCGGCGTAGTCGGGGCGTTCGAGGCCACGCCGATGGCCCATATCCGCAAGGTGTTCGACACCAACACGTTCGGCGTCATGGCCATGTGCCAGGCGGTCATTCCGCAAATGCGCGAGCGCCGGTCCGGCGTGATCGTCAATGTGACGTCGAGCGTGACGCTGGCAGCCATGCCGCTGGCCGCGGCCTATACCGCGAGCAAGCAGGCGATCGAAGGCTTCACCGGCTCGCTGGCCCACGAGCTCGGGCACTTCAATGTCCGGGCACGACTCGTGGAGCCGGGCTATGCCCCAACCACCCGTTTCGCGCAGAACACCGATCTGCGCATCGAGGATCTGATCCCGCCGGCCTATGCCGACTTCGCGGCGCCGATCTTCGCGGGGTTTGCCAGCCCGGCACTGACGACAAAGGAAGCCGATGTCGCCGAAGCCGTCTGGGCCGCCGTCCACGACACCTCGGGCCAGCTCCAGTTCCCGGGCGGCGCCGACGCCGTCGCCCTCCATGCGGCCCGGCAGGGCTGAGGTCAGGACCCCGATCCCCGTTGAGCGGGGCTCGGCTGCAAGCCTAAGAGAGCAAAGGGATATATTGGGGCCGGCTGGCGGGCCGCGATCGATAGTGATGAGCACTACGTTTACGCCATAGCCCTCTCGGACTAGCAGTTGCATCATCGCGGAAATCCTGATTCGTGAGCGGGACGAGCAGCAGCCGGAATCTCCGGCTGCGACATGTCGCAAAAATCTGTCGCGCAATTTCGACTTTTGCACCTGACTTTCGCGACAGAATTTTCCCCTGAAGAATCAGCAGTCCAGATTTCGTTGCGAAATTTAGGAATTTTGGGACAGCCCGTCTTTGCTGGAGATCGTTTCGTAACGAATAACGTTGAACCTTTCTGTCTCAGAAGGGGGAACGAAATAGCTAGTGATTTGATCAAACTCCGAGTCTGAAGTTACGAAGTCATGTGCTTTCGTGGTGTTGCGTGCTCGAAGTCGAGCCTTGCAGACCTCATCCGGCACGTCAAGGAAGTGTAGACAGTGATCGGCTCCAGTCGACTCGAAAAGTGTTCTCATCCAAGATCGAGTGGCATGTGTGTTCGCTGGAAAATCCAGCACAACTGACACCCCTATCCGAAGCAAGTCCTGAATAAGAGGGCTGATGGCATCACGCAGGCGCCGGGAACAGCGGATGTAATCCGTAACATTATTTATCTCAGATTCAAAGAGTCGTTTCAAATACGAATCCTCGCTGATGACGATAGTCAATGGCATCTGGCGTAGATCAGTCGTGAGAGTCGATTTTCCGGAGGCTATCTTTCCGCACAACATGTGCAGTGTCGCATGTGACATCCTATGATCCTTTCGCACGTAGTTCGTTGCAGCCGCCACTGCTAAGGCTGACGACCGCAACGCTTTCCGATTTTACTATTTATACATCTAGCAGATTGGTGCCGTAGGAATTGTCGATGACGCAAAGCCATTTGCCATTGGTATCTCTGCGGAACACATAGGTTGCCCGTCTTGTGATGGAGGTGCTTGCAGCATCCACATCCACGACGTCCAAAATGGTCTCCATGATGACCAAAGCGGTGTCGCCGCCTTCGATCACCTTCATAGCACCCTGTTTGACCTTTATCTGATGCTTAAAGTGATCAGCAATCGCCACAAATGCCTTGTGAATTTGCGCTTTACCTGTCGCGTTGAGTCCCGGCTTCACGACTAGCGTTGCGTCTTCTGCGTAGAAGTCCATCAACGCATCGAAATTCTCTGCGGTGATCGCGCGATCAGCAGCCTCGATGACATTTTTTAATACATGATCTGACATTTCCGTCTCCAGGAAAGCCCGCAAGACGGAAAAAAGAAAACCCGCCTTGGGGCGGGTTGCATCGTTAGGACATAAGACGCACGCAAACCCACCATTCAATGAATGGTGAGAATAATCGACAGGTGGAGGCTACGAACAGAGTCCATGTTTGGCATATATCACATGTTTCTTCATAGGTAAACCGTGATGTGAATGCAGAGGTGCAATGGCACCACAAATGAGGCCGCCGCCTGTCGCGAAACTCTCAAAACCGGCAACACAGTTCGTTACTAAGTTCTGTAACGTGGCAAGTATCCAGAACCGCGCAGAGAAGGCCGGATGCTGGATGCCGTGTTTGCGCGGCAAGCCGCACGATGGCGGGCAGCGCTCCGATATCTGAAGTCTCCGCGCCGCCCGCCATCGGTCATGCCTCAGCACAAGGCCCTGACGGGCGATCCTATCGAGGCAGCGCAACAGGTGCCGAGCGTGCGGATTCGCCCATGCAGCGCGCGAGGTCGAGCAGATTGTGCAGCGTCTGACTTTGATCGTAGGGCGACCAGATCGCCGAGAACGCAACCGGCTCCGGTTCATCCGTGATCGGCAGCAGGACAACGCCTACCGTATGGGATAGCTGGCTTGCGGCGCCAAGCAGCGTGACCCCGAAGCCCTGCGCGACCATCGCTAGCAGCGTGCCGCGTTCCACCGCGAAGCGCAGGATGTTTGGCGGCGGCCAGCGCCCGGCAAAGCGCAGCACGATATGATCATGGACCTGCGGCCCCGTGCCGCCATGCCGGACAAGGAAAGTCTCGTTCGCCAGATCATTCCATGTCACGCTAGGTTGCTCCGCGAGTTGGTGAGTTTCCGATAGGGCCACACCAGCGGTTCCGTCCAGATCGGGCGGGAATGGCAATCCGGCAGGTCGAATGTCCCGACCAGAAACGCAAGGTCGAGCCGGCGGGCGTGCACATGCGTCAGCGTTTCGCGGGCCGAGCCTTCGACCACCTTAATGACAATAGCGGGATGTTCCGCGCGGAACCGCATCAGCAGCTTGTCGAGGAAGCTGCCGGGGATCAGTCCGTGGACGCCGACACGAAGACGGCCGGTATCGCCTACTGCCGCAATGGCAGCGGTCTTCACGGCATGGTCAATCTGATCGACGCCCGATGTGATCTGCTTCACGAAAGCACGTCCCGCCTCTGTCAGCCGGACACCGCGAGTGCTGCGCTCGAAAAGGAGGACGCCTAGCTAGGAAACTCGATGTCCTTCTGCAAGTCGTCGTCAGCCAGTAATTAAGCGAGGTCACGTTTTGTAAGCCGGTAGCGGACGAATTCTGCGCTATCGATCATCAACTGACCATCCTTCACAAAACCGATGCGCGTGAGGGCCTTTGCATTGAGCCGGCTAGGCGGAAAAAGGATGGTGAAGGACTCAAGCCCCATCTCTCCGAACGCCAGATCCCTAGTTTTGGCAAAAATCCTCCGGCCTGCCCCCCAAAAGCGTGGATGGAGAACAAGCGCGAAATCCGCGTCGCCATGCTCCGGCTGCAATCCACCCCAACCGGCAAATTCACCATCGATAAGAAAGGCCCATGGTCCGTAGCCATGTTCCTCCCACATCTGTTTCTTGGCATCGAGAAAGGCACGACAGGCTTCCTTGGAAAAGCCTCCAACGAGCAATGGCATCTGTTTGCCAACCTCAGGATTGGTCATTAAGGCGATGATGTCTTCTTCCGCGACTTCGGACAGCGCGACGAAGGTGATGTCGTTCATTTTCCTAGCCTTGAAGAAAGTCTGTTCGCGGGTCGCCTGCGCTGCGCGCACTATTCAGGAGGTGTCCAGTCTGGCTGGGTCGCGAAGAAAGCGACGTCTTCCCCGAGTTGATCCCAGTGGGGCTTATCGCGTTCGAAAATGACCACTTCGACCTGCAACCCGTCGGCGTTCTCCATCGCGCCGAGCGGAAGCGTAATATGGTCGGGGCTTCGCGTGTTCCGGCCATAGACCGGGCTGCCGCAGGTTGCGCAAAATCCTTTCGTCACGGTGGAGCCCTTCCCGGACTGATAGGTGAACTCGCTGATCATGCCGTGCAGGACGACGGCGTCCCGCTGAAACATGGCGCCAATGGAATGACCTGTGCCACTCAATCGCCGACACTCTTCGCAATGGCATTGTGCAACGACGACCGGCGGACCGACCACAGTAAAACGGACTCCGCTACATAGGCATTTCCCACTATATGTCCGTGTCATAAGTCAGACCTTGTACTTGCGGTTAGCAATCCAGCATAGCTGGCTGAGCACATCGACCGAGCCTTGTTCCTTGTACACCGATGTGCCTCCCATCGGTATAAAATGCAGAAAATGCTGGCGGCGCTCACGCGCCGCCGAACTTCCAGACCAAGGGATGCCGATGATCGTGCAGCAAGGGGCGCGATGGCGGGCCGCGCGGAGACCTCAAATATCGCAGCGCTGCCCGCCATCTGCCGTGCGCGTTACCGTTCCGTCGCGAACGCCTCTTTTCCCTTTTCGGCCCAGAGCGCGCGAGCCTTCTCGCGATCTTCGCTTTTGAGTTTATCGGCCATCCAGATCAGTGCGCCGAGGATGACGGCGCGGTCATCGCCGGTCAGGTCCACGACGCCAGATTTGACGACGAGACCGCCGAGTTCGATCAGATGCCGCGTGCGTTTCCGGCGCTCGACCTGCCAGCTTCGCATGTCATGCCTCGCCCGTGCCACCTGATGCCGGCTGCGCGCTGCCCGATTGCGGTTGAGTGCCGCCATTGTCGCGGTCAGGCGCTGGCGCAGATCGCCGCGCCCGGCTCTGAAAGAACGCGGCCCCGCGCTTGGCCCACGCCTCCCTCTTTCCGGTATCTTTGGTTTCGGCCAGCACGATCAGCGCACCCGCCAGTTCGTCGGCGGTGAGTGCGTCGGCTCCGGTCAAGATCACCAATTCGCCGAGTTTCTGCACCTTGCGGTTCTTCAGGTCTTTGGCCTTGTCCTCCAGCGCCTTCAGTTCCGCGTCAAAGTCCCGTGGCTTTCGCATCGTTGTCTCCATAGGCAGTCGATGGAGCGATGTTAGTTTCGTGGGTGCGGAAATGCTTCTATGTTGCCGGGACGGCCTGGAACGGCGCGGATCGTCCCGAGAAATTCATTTCGAGGGCGCGCTTATACGTCGTTCCGACGTGCGCTTGAGGGCAGTATCTGGTCGGTCGCTATGGCGATCTACCATTTCTCCGTTCAGGTCATCGGACGCGCGGCGGGCCGCAGCGCGGTCGCTGCCGCCGCCTACCGATCAGGGGCGCGGTTGCGCGACGACCGGCTGGACCGTGACCATGACTTCTCAAACAAGCCGGGCGTCGTCCATTCCGAGGTCATGCTGCCGGAGAACGCGCCCGAGGAATGGCGCGACCGCGAAAAGCTCTGGAACGATGTCGAGGCGTTCGAGAAAAGGAAGGACGCGCAGCTTGCCCGCGAGGTGGAGTTCGCCATTCCGCGCGAGATGACAGAGCGCCAAGGCATCGAATTGGCCCGCGATTTCGTCCAGTCCGAGTTCGTCGATCAGGGCATGATCGCCGACCTCAACGTGCATTCGGACATGGGCGCGGACGGAATGCCCAAGCCCCATGCCCATGTCATGCTTACGATGCGGTCGGTTGACGAAAACGGTTTCGGCCCGAAGGCGCGGGATTGGAACCGCACCGAGCTGGTCGAGCAATGGCGCGAGCGGTGGGCCGAGCATGTCAACGAGCGGCTGGCCGAACTCGACATCGACGCGCGGATCGACCATCGCAGCCTTGAAGCCCAGGGCATCGGCCTTGAACCACAAACCAAGATCGGCGCGCCCGCGCAGCGCATCGAGGCGGCCGGACTTGAAGCCGACCGTGCCGAGGATCACCGCCGCATCGCCCGCGAGAACGGCGCGCGCATCGTCGCCGATCCATCTTCCGCCCTGGATGCGATCACGCGGCAGCAATCGACCTTCACGCGCCGCGACATGGCGATGTTCGCGCATCGGCACAGCGACGGGATCGACCAGTTCAACGAAGTGATGGGCGCGATGCGCGGCGCGCCCGATCTTGTCGAACTCGGCAAGGACGATGTTGGGCAGGACCGCTTCACCACCCGCGACATGATCGAAGCCGAACAGCGTTTGCACCGCGCCGCCGCGATGATGGCGGAACGGGAACGTCATGAGGTCAACGGCAGGAACCGCGAAGCGGCGCTGGCGCGCGCGGAGGCGCGCGGCCTTGTCCTGTCCGGCGAGCAGGCCGACGCCTTGGCGCATGTCACGGACGGGCGCGATCTTGGCATTGTCGTCGGGTATGCCGGAACGGGAAAGAGCGCCATGCTCGGTGTGGCGCGTGAGGCATGGGAGGGAGCCGGATACAGCGTGCGCGGCGCGGCCCCGTCCGGTATCGCCGCCGAGAATCTGGAGCGCGGATCGGGCATTGCGTCCCGCACCATCGCCAGCATGGAGCATGGCTGGGCGCAGGGCCGCGACATGCTCACCAGCCGCGATGTGCTGGTGATCGACGAAGCTGGCATGGTCGGCACGCGGCAGTTGGAGCGCGTGCTGTCCCATGCCGCCGAGGCCGGGGCCAAGGTGGCGCTGATCGGCGATCCGCAGCAGTTGCAATCTATCGAGGCGGGCGCGGCCTTCCGTTCGATCTTTGAGCGCCACGGCGGCGCGGAGATCGGCGAGGTGCGCCGCCAGCACGAGGACTGGCAGCGGGACGCCACCCGCGACCTGGCGACCGGCAGAACCGGCGACGCGGTCCATGCCTATGACGATCACGGCATGGTGCATGCCGCCGAAACACGCGAGCAGGCGCGCGGCGACCTGATCGACCGCTGGGACCGTGACCGGCAGGCGAACCCCGACGCCAGCCGCATCATCCTGACCCACACGAATGCCGAGGTGCAGGAGTTGAACGAAGCTGCCCGCGACCGGATGCGCGAGGCCGGAAACCTTGGCGACGATGTGCGTGTCGCCGCCGAACGGGGCGCCCGGAATTTCGCACCCGGCGACCGCATCATGTTCCTGAAGAACGAGCGCGGCCTTGGCGTGAAGAACGGCACGCTCGGGACCATTAAGCAGGTCAGCACGCAGAGCATGACGGTCCGCACCGATGACGGCCGCGATGTCGCGTTCGACCTGAAGGACTACAATCGCATCGACCACGGCTATGCCGCCACGATCCACAAGGCGCAGGGCATGACCGTGGATCGCGCCCATGTGCTGGCGACGCCCGGCATGGACCGCCACGGCAGCTATGTCGCCCTATCACGGCACCGCGACGGTATGGACCTGCACTATGGTCATGACGACTTCACCGGGCAGGACAAACTCATCAACACCCTGTCGCGCGACCGGGCCAAGGACATGGCGACGGATTACGAACCCGCCCGCGACTACGCCGAGCAGCGCGGCATCACCTTCCGCGAGCGCGTGGAACGGGTTGTCGAGATCGTCAGGCAGGTGCCCGAAAAGGTGCGCGGCATGTTCGACGACCTGCGCCCGCCAGTCGAGGGCGGGTTAGGACCGGAAAGGAAGGTGGAGGAAAACCCGGAGGCGGCGTTGCGCCGCGCCCGTAGTCGGGCGTTCGTCCGTCATGCCCGTGCCGTTGATGCGATATTCGCGGCGCAGGACCAGGGCGGCAAGGCCAGCCCGGATCAGGTCAGGGAATTGCAGGAGGCACGTCAGCGGTTCGAGGAGGTGCGCCCCTACGGCTCGCATGACGCTGAGGCGGCCTACAAAAAGAACCCGGAGCTTGCGGCGGAGGCGGCGTCCGGCGACGCCCGGCGCGCGATCCGCGCCCTGCAACTGGAAACCGAGCTGCGCACCGAACCGGCCCGCCGCGCCGACCGCTTCGTGGAACGCTGGCAAAATCTCAAGAGGGCCAGCGACGAGCGATATGCGGCGGGCGACTATGCCGGCCACAGGGCCGCGCGGGCGGAGATGGGGAACATGGCGCACAGCCTCGAACGCGACCCGCAGATGGAATCCCTTCTGGCGGGCCGCAAGCGCCAACTCGGCATCTCATTCGATTCGGGGATGGGCGTCGGCCGCGACCTCACCCTCACGTTCGGGCTCGGTCGGGGACGGGGTCTCGGGCTGTAGAACCATCCTATTTACCGCCGCCTCTTCGCCGCAGCCCTACGCCGCCTAACTATCTATTGCATAACAACAAATCCTTGCCTTTGCCTGTCCTGGCAGTCCCCAGAAACAGCCAGCAGGAGGCATCGCGGCCATGCGCCACCCAGACCGTATCATCCGCCTGGATACCGTCCGCGACCGGACAGGCCTTTCAAGGTCCACCATCTACCGCAAGATCGCCGAGGGCACGTTCCCGCCCCAGATCAGGATCAGCGTCAACGGCGCCGGCTGGCGGGAATCTGACATCGACCGATGGGTAGCCGATCCCGTGGCGTGGCGACCAGGAATCGGGCGCGGCCTCGATGGCGTCTGATCGCAGTGCGCGCTCCCGCGCCCGGCGCGTCAGGCCGCCCACGGCGTCGGAGCAGCTTGAGACCCTGTTGGGCTATCCGTGGCCGTTTCCCGGCAGGCCGCCCAAGCATGACCTATCCGCCTGGACCGTCACCGACGATTGGCCGCGTCCCGTTCCGGTCACAGAGGCCGAGATCGAGGTGTTCGAGCAATGGTTCGGCGACCTGTTCGACGAACTGTTCGGCTCCGGTGGCTGAGGCTCCAGGCGCCGAAATCGACGTTGAAACCCACCCTCCAATAGATTATATGTAGTCACGTATGGCTACATATGGAGGCGCAAACATGCTGACCATCAACCTCAGAGACGCCAAGGCTGGATTTTCCAGCCTTGTGGATGAGGCTGTCAAAGGAGAGATCGTGACCATCACCCGTCATGGCAAGCCCGTCGCGGCCCTGGTCTCGGTCGAGGCGGCGGAGATCGTCCGCAAGGCGCTCGACCGCAAACGGGCAGGTCTTGTCAGCTATCTCAGGACATTCCCAGGCGGAGAGTTCCCGCGTAACCGCAAACCATCGCGGGATGTCGAGCTTTGAGCGGTTTTCTTCTCGACACCAACGTCGTCTCCATGCTGGCGCCGTCGAAGTCGGAAGCATCCGCTGACTTCCTCACTTGGCTGGACGGCATGGACGGCGATGGCAGGTTATTCCTGTCGGTCGTCTCCATTCATGAGATGGAGAAGCGAATTGCGCTCCTCGACCACAAGGGGGCAACGGCGAAGGCCGCGAGCCTGAAAGCATGGCTCAGTGGCCTTGTCTCCACATACGATGACAAGATCATTGGCTTCGACGCGCAGGCTGCCGCGATCGGTGGGCGATTGGAAGCGAAGGCGCTCGCGGCCGGCCATGATCCCGGCATGGCCGATGCCGTGATCGCCGGCATCGCCGCAGCGCATGAACTCGCCATTATCACCCGCAACACGAAGCATTTCCTGCCGTTCGGTATCGCCGTGCTGTCGCCTGACGAGGCTGCCGCGCAAGGAGACCCGGCATGACCGCTACCTCTTCCACAATCCCCCTGCGCGCCGCCCTCTACCTGCGCGTCTCGACGGCGCGACAGGCCGAGCATGATGTCTCCATCCCTGATCAGAAGCGGCAGGGTGAGGCTTATTGCGCCTCGCGTGGCTACCAGCTTGTCGAGACCTATGTGGAACCGGGCGCATCGGCCACCAACGACCGCCGCCCCGAGTTCCAGCGCATGATCGAAGCAGGCACCAGCAAGCCCGGGCCGTTCGACGTGGTGGTGGTTCACAGCTTCTCGCGCTTCTTCCGCGATCACTTCGAGCTTGAGTTCTACGTCAGGAAGCTGGCGAAGAACGGCGTCAAGCTGGTCTCGATCACGCAGGAAATGGGGGATGACCCCATGCACGTCATGATGCGCCAGATCATGGCCCTGTTCGACGAATACCAGTCCAAGGAAAACGCCAAGCACGTCATCCGCGCCTTGAAGGAGAATGCCCGGCAAGGCTTCTGGAACGGCTCGCTTCCTCCTATCGGCTATCGCGTCGTCGCGGCCGAGCAGCGCGGGGCCAAGACCAAGAAGAAGCTGGAGATCGACCCGCTTCATGCCGACACGGTGCGGCTGATCTATTGCCTCGCGCTGGAAGGTGACGGCACGACCGGCCAGATGGGCGTCAAGAACATCGTGTCCTATCTCAACAGCCGCCGCATCTTCACTCGTGACGGCGGGCGATGGGGCATCGGACAGGTTCACCGCATCCTGACCCGCCGCACCTATATGGGCGAGCACGAGTTCAACAAGCGCAGCAAGACCAAGGAACTGAAGCCGGTCAGCGAGATCGTGACGGTTCCGGTCCCGCCAATCATCGACCGCGAGACCTTCGACACTGTGCAGGCATTGCTCAAGGCCCGCAACCCGAAGGTCGTGCCGTCCGCCGTCATCAGCGGGCCGACCATGCTCACCGGCCTGATCCATTGCGCCAAGTGCGGCGGGGCCATGACGATCCGCACCGGCAAGGGCGGGCGCTACCGCTATTATGCCTGTTCGATGAAGGCACGGCAGGGACCGACCGCCTGTGAGGGCATGGCCGTGCCGATGGACAAGCTCGACGATCTTGTCGCCAGCCATCTGGAAGACCAGCTTCTCCAGCCCGAGCGGCTGGAAATCATCCTCGCCAGTGTTCTCGACCGGCGGCAGGAGCAGTCCGAGCGCCGCCGCGAGCATATCGCCGAACTGAACAAGCGCGCCGCCGAATCAGAACTGCGTCTCAAGCGTCTCTATGACGCCATCGAGGCAGGCGTGGCCGACATCGACGATCCCGCCCTCAAGGACCGCATCGACGGCCTCAAGGCTATCCGCGATCAGGCCAGGGCCGATGCCGACCGGGCGCAGGCGATGCTCGACAACTCGGGAGCCAAGGCCATCACCCCGCAGATGGTCCGCGCCTTTGCCAAGACAGCACGCCAGCGCATCCGCCTCGAAGGCGGCGGCTATCGCCGCGACCACCTGCGCGCGCTCGCCCAGCGCGTCGAAGTCGCGGACGGCGAGGTTCGGATCATGGGATCGAAGACCCGGCTGCTACAGGCGCTTACCGGAAAAAATGGCGTAAACCCAGTGCCCACTCAGGGACTGAAGTGGCGGAAGGGGTGGGATTCGAACCCACGGTGGAGTTGCCCCCACGGCGGTTTTCAAGACCGCTGCCTTAAACCACTCGGCCACCCTTCCAGGCCCCGCGTCGGGGCGGGGCTGTTGTGCCGTCCCATCTAGAACAGGTGCGCGGGCGCGTCGAGAGGGGCGGGCGCGGGGAGGCGTGGACAGGGAGTACGGGCGGGGTTCGGCTCGTCCGGACGATGTCGTTTATGGTATCCTGATGGGCAGCAAGATTGCCGTTTGTTAACCATGGCCGCAACTGCGCCCCATTTTCGCCGTCATTGGACCCCCTGTTGGCGGAATCTGCCGGGGTCCATGCCGATCACGGCGTGTGCGTTCTGTCTCTGCCGGCGGCAGCAAAAGCGGGGAACCGGGCACGGATGATGACGGGATCGGCGAGGACGCAGCGGAACAGGATCGGTCAACTCATACGCGCCGTCACCGGCGCGGGGGCAGTGCCATCCATCCGGGGCGTGCGAACCGTGGCGGTTCTGTCGTCGCTCATCGCCATCGCCGGCTGCGGCTCGGTCGAATCCCTCGGCAGCAAGATCGATCCCATCTGGGGTGTTTCCACCAGCCCGCGCGTGATCGCGGAGGGCGAGCAGGTGCCGCGCGGCGGCGGCAGCTACAAGGTGGGCAAGCCCTACACAATCGGCGGGCGCACCTATGTGCCGGCCGAGAATCCCAATTACATGGCCGAGGGCACAGCCTCCTGGTACGGCAAGGATTTCCACGGCCGCAAGACCGCCAATGGCGAGATCTTCGACATGGGCTCCATCTCCGCCGCCCACAAGACGCTGCCCATGCCGTCCTATGTGCGGGTGACGAACCTCTCCAATGATCGCTCCATCGTGGTGCGCATCAACAATCGCGGACCCTATGTGGGCGACCGGCTGATAGACGTCTCCTACAAGACGGCCGAGCTGCTCGGCTTTGCCCAGCGCGGCATGACCAAGGTGCGCGTGGAATATCTCGGCCGCGCGCCGCTGGACGACGACGACGACATCAAGCTCGCCTCCACCCTGCGCACCGATGGCCGCCCGGCCGACCTGATCGAGGGCTCTCCGGTGCGCGTCGCCTCGGCCAAGCCTTTCGTGCCGGAAGGCCCGCCCCTGCGCCGGGTCGCGGCCTCCGCCCCGCCGTCGGACGAGGCGCCGGTGCCGCCGTCGCGGCCCTATGATCTTGGCCAGACGAGCGGTTCGGGCCAGGTGGTGGCCGGCGCAGGCTGGTCGCAGGGGGCCGCGCCCGTGTCCGGCCTCGGCTTTGCGGGCGTGCCCGGCGAACGCTGAGCCGGCCCGGCTCACCCCCAAGCCGAAGATATCCCCCCAACTCGATTCCCCGAGGGCTTTACCCGGAGCCGGCGCTTCGCGATGATCCCGCCGAATGGGACGTCGTGACCCAAGCCGCGCCGCGGCCGGGACCGGCGCTGCCCGCGTGCCGTATCCGGTGGAGCCAGATGTCCGTGTCCTCCCGCTTCGCTCCCCGCCTTGCCGCTCTTGCCCTTCCCGCCGTCGCGCTGGCTCTGGTGGGCGCGCTGACCGCGCCCCGGCCCGCCGCTGCCCAACAGGCGCAGGGCTTCCAGACCTCGGTTCCCGCCGCCGCGTTGATCGATTTCGAGACCGGCACGATTCTCTACGAGAAGGACGCGGACAAGCGCTTCGCCCCCGGTACGCTGGTGAAGGTGATGACGGCAGACGTCGTCTTCTCCCAGCTCAAGGCCGGCAAGATCGCCCTCGACACCCCCTTCGTGGTGAGCGTGAACGCCTGGAAGCGGGGGGGCGGCCCCTCGGGCGGGGCGGCCATGTTCGCTGAGGTGAACAAGCCGGCCCCTGTGGGTGAGTTGCTCGCCGGCGCACTGGTGGTCTCGGGCAATGACGCGGCCATCGCGCTGGCCGAAGGCGTCGCCAACACCGAGAGCGAGTTCTCCCAGATGATGAATGCCGAGGCGAAGGCCATCGGCATGGCGAATTCCGAGTTCCACAACGCCACGGGCTTCGCCGATCCCGGCCAAGTCTCCACGGCGCGCGACCTCGGCCTGCTCGCCGCCCACATCATCCGCACCTATCCCACCTATTATCCCGTGTTCGCCCGCCCCAACATCGAGTGGAGCCGCATCAAGCAGCGCAATCGCAACGTGCTGCTGGACGCCGGCATCGGCGCGGATGGACTTCAGGTGGGCTGGGTGAAGGATGTGGGCTACCACGCCCTCGGCTCGGCGGTGCAGAACGGCCAGCGCCTCATCGTCGCCACCCTCGGCGCCAAGAGCGAGAAGGAGCGGCTGGAGGAGACGCGCAAGCTGCTGGAATGGGGCTTCCAGTCCTTCCGCCAGCGGCAGATCTTCACGGCGGATCAGGAGATCGGCCGTGCGCAGGTGTTCGGCGGCACGCAGGGCTCGGTCGGACTCGTGGCGAAGGGGGCGGTTTCGATCCTCACGCCGCGCTCGGGCAACGAACGCATCACCGCCAAGGTGGTCTACACCGGGCCGCTGCGCGCACCTGTGGCGAAGGGCACGGAGGTCGGCCGCATGCAGGTCACGCGCGGGCAGGTGAAGGCGCTGGAAATTCCGCTCTACACCGCCGAGGACGTGCCCGTGGGCTCGCTGACGGATCGCGCGCTCGATGGCGGCATGACGCTGATGGGCGACAGCGTGCGCGATCTCTTCAAGAAGGTGCTCGCGAAGGTCGGCAAATGAGCGGCGGTCGCTTCATCACCCTCGAAGGCGGGGAAGGCACGGGCAAGTCCACCCAGGCGCGGCGTCTGGCGCAGCATCTGCGCGCCCTTGGCCGCGAGGTGGTGGAGACGCGCGAGCCCGGCGGCACGCCCGGGGCGGAGGCGCTGCGCCATGTCATCCTTTCCGGGGCGGCAGAACCCCTCGGGCCTGCAGCGGAGGCGCTGCTGTTCGCCGCCGCGCGGGCGGACCATGTGGCCGGGCTGATCGCTCCGGCGCTGGCGGCGGGCAAGATCGTGGTGTGTGACCGCTTCATCGATTCCACCCGTGTCTATCAGGGCGCGGTCGGCGCCGTGGACGCGAGCCTTCTCGATTCGCTTGAAGGGCTCTCCGTTGGCGCCGTGCGGCCGGACCTCACCCTCGTGCTGGACGTGCCACCCGAGATCGGCTTGGCCCGTGCCGCCCGTCGCGCGGCGGGCGCGGCGGCGGACCGCTTCGAGAAAGAGGGCGGTGATTATCACGCCGCGGTGCGCGCTGCCTTCCTCGCGCGGGCGGCGGCGGAGCCGGCGCGCTGTGCCCTGATCGATGCCTCGGCGGATGCGGACGCGGTCGCGGCCGTCATCGCCGATGTGGTGGCGGCCCGCCTCGGGCTGGGCGCCTATGAAATATCGGGCGCGGGCGCATGAGCACGGAGATCGCTGGCGACGTGCTGCCGGGTGCGCCGCATCCGCGCGAGCAAGACCGCCTGTTCGGCCATGCGGCGGTGGAGGCGGATCTGCTGGGCGACTTCCGCGCCGGGCGCCTGCCCCATGCCTTGCTCATCGGCGGGCCGGAAGGCATCGGCAAGGCGACATTGGCCTATCGCCTTGCCCGCGTGGTGCTGGCCGGCGGGCCGGAGCCGGGCGCCCATGATTTGAGCCTGTCACCGAGCCATCCGGTGTTCCGGCAGGTCGCCTCCATGAGCCATCCCGACATGCTCGTGCTGCGCCGGGCGCCGGAGGCGGGGGAGGAGAAGATTCCCACCATTATCCCGGCCGAGATGGTGCGCCGGGTGCGCAGCTTCTTCGGCGCCACGGCGGCGGCCGGCGGCTGGCGGGTGTGCATCGTCGATGCCGTGGATGAGCTGAATGCCTTCGGCGCCAATGCCTTGCTGAAGACGCTGGAGGAACCGCCGCCGCGCGCGCTGTTCCTCCTCATCACCCACGCCCCCGGCAAGGTGCTGGCCACCATCCGCTCGCGCTCGCGCCTGCTGCGGCTGCGGGCGCTGGGGGAGGGCGACGTGCTGGCGGCGCTGGATCATCTCTCCACCGAGATCGGCGACCTCAACGCCGCCGAGCTTCCGGCCGCCGCGCAGGCCTCAGGCGGCAGCGTGCGGCGCGCTTTGACGCTGGCGCGGGGGGAGGGGATGGAGGTGCGCCTCGCCACCCTCAAGGCGCTGGACCAGCTGCCGCGCCCCCGGCCGGAGGACCTGCACGCGCTGGGCACACGGCTCCAGGGCGACCGGGCGGACGGGCTCGACCTGTTCGTGGAGGCGGTGAGCGACTATGTGGCGGCGCAGGCCACGCACGCGGACGTGCCCCGTCATCGCCTTGTCCGCCTCGGCGAGGTGTGGGAGAAGGTGCGGCGCAGCGCGACCGAGGCGGATGTCTTCAATCTCGATCGCAAGGCGCTGGTGTTCCGCATCTTTGCCGATCTGGCCGAAGCCGTGCGCTGAAGCCGTCCCGCCACGGGGATCGGGGAAATCGTCCGAGCCTTTCGATGTCCGTCAAGCCGCCGTTCTACATCACCACCGCCATCGCCTATCCCAACGGCGTGCCCCATATGGGCCACGCCTACGAGGCCATCGCGACCGACTGCATCGCGCGGTTCAAGCGGCTGGACGGCTATGACGTGCGCTTCCTCACCGGCACGGACGAGCACGGCATCAAGATGCTGCAGACGGCCCAGAAGGCCGGCCTGACCCCGCGCGAGCTGCTGGAGCGCAACGTCCCCCGCTTCCAGGCGATGGTGGAGACGTTCAACCTCTCCAACGACGATTTCATCCGCACCACCGAGGCCCGGCACAAGATTTCCACGCAGGCCATCTGGGAAAAGATGGCGGCTAACGGGGATATCTATAAATCCACGTATGCCGGCTGGTATTCCGTGCGGGATGAAGCCTATTACGCGGAAGACGAGACAACACTGAACGATGCCGGTGTTCGGCTCGGCCCACAGGGTACGCCCGTGGAATGGGTGGAGGAGGAGAGCTACTTCTTCCGGCTCTCGGCCTATCAGGACCGACTCCTCACTTACTATGCCGAAAACCCGGGGTTTATAGGCCCTGACACCCGCCGAAACGAGGTTGTCAGCTTCGTGTCAGGTGGCCTTCAGGACCTCTCCATCTCCCGCACCACCTTCGACTGGGGCATTCCGGTGCCCGGCGACGACAAGCACATCATGTATGTGTGGGTGGATGCGCTGACGAACTACATCACCGCGCTCGGCTATCCGGACGTGGATGGCGATTTCGCCAAGTACTGGCCGGCGAACGTGCATGTCATCGGCAAGGACATCATTCGCTTCCACGCGGTGTATTGGCCGGCATTTCTCTGGTCCGCGGGGTTGAAGGCGCCGAAGCGCGTGTTCGGCCACGGCTTTCTCTTCAATCGCGGAGAGAAGATGTCCAAGTCGGTGGGTAACGTCATCGATCCGTTCGACCTTGCCGCGACCTATGGCGTTGATGCCATTCGATATTTCTTCCTGCGGGAAGTCGCGTTCGGCCAGGATGGCTCCTACAGCCACGAGGCCATCGTCAACCGCATGAATGCCGACCTCGCCAACGATCTGGGCAACCTCGCCCAGCGGTCGCTGTCGATGATTTCTAAGAATCTCAATGGCTTGGTGCCGACCCCCGGTCCGCTCTCGCCGGAGGACGAGGCCATGCTCGCCCTCGCCGACGGGATGCTCGCAAAGAGCCGCGAGGCCATGGATGCGCAGGCTATCCATTTGTATCTCAACGCAGTTTGGGCCGTGGTCGCGGAAGCCAACCGCTATTTCGCCGCCCAGGCCCCGTGGGCCCTGCGCAAGACCGATCCCGCCCGCATGGAGACGGTGCTCTGGGTCACCGCCGAGGTGATCCGGCAGGTGGGCATCCTGGTCCAGCCGGTGATGCCGGAGAGCGCCGCCAAGTTGTTGGATCTGGTGGCGATTCCGGCCGAGGAGCGGGGCTTTGACCGGCTCGATCCGGCCTTCCGCCTGCCCGGCGGGCTCGAGCTTCCGACCCCCGTCGGCGTGTTCCCGCGTTATGTGGAGCCGGAAGCCGCCACCTGACGGCAAACATGGGTTGGCACCGGAAATTTCTTAACCTTGCTAGGGTTTTGTAGTTTACAGCACGCGGGGCTGGGGGAACTGGAGCGGTGGGAATGACGGGCGTGAGATGGGTTTCGGCGGCCGCGGTGGCGCTGGCACTGGCCGGCTGCTCCAGCAGCTACGACCGCGCTCCGGCGCCTTCTCCCAACTATGATCCCGTCCCCCCGGCCATGCCCACGGAGGTGCCGCCGCCGGTGCCAGAAGGCCCCGCCGTTCCGCGCATCGAGGTGAAGCTCGCCGGTGCCGACGCCACCCTGGTGCGCGCCCGCATCGCCACCTCCCGCCGCGCCCGGCAATACACCATCACGGTGGACCAGCCGGCCCAACTCATTGCCGAAAAACGCCTTCCGCCGGACGAGGCGATGAAGCGCACCAACGGCCAGAGCCAGGATGCGGCCTTCCGGCTGGACTACATCTTCAACACCTCGGGCGGCAACGTCACGGTGTCGCTGGAAGCCTCCATCGTCACCAATCCCGGCCGCCCCGGCGAGCGCGTGCAGCCCATCACCATGCCCGCCCCGGACGCGGACGCGCTCAAGGAAGAGATCAGCTCGGCCCAGTAGCCGCGCTCCTCAGCGCTGGCGTGGGGTTCCGGCGAGACGCTCCACGGCGATGACGGTGGCGAGCGCCGCAACGGTCTTCACCGCAGCACCCGGCAGGAAGGGCAGGAAGCCCTTCTCGAGCGCGAAGACCGGCCCCATCTTCGTCGCGATCCAGCCGGCCCCCATGACCATCAGCACGAGATGGCCGAGGGCGAGGACGCCGAACAGCGGCAGCGGGCGCAGCCGCGCCCAGGTCTCCTGAAGCCAGCCCACCAGCAGCGTCGTCACCAGAAATCCGACGATGAAGCCTCCGGACGTGCCGGTGAGCATGGCGAGCCCGCTCCGCCCGCCCGAGAACACCGGCAGTCCCATCAATCCGGCAAGAAGATAGATCCCGACGGTGAGTCCGCCGAATTGCCAGCCCATGAGCGCCGCCAGTGAGATGAGCACATAGCTCTGCAGCGTGATCGGCACCGGCTGGATGGGGATGGACAGCTGGGCGCTCCAGGCCAGCAGGGCCACGCCCACGACGAGCAAGGCAATCGCCCAGACGTTGGACGCATCAGCGAGCCGAGCCAAAGCGGGGCGGAACGGGGACTGGGTCTTGAACATGAAAAGTCTCGCCATGGGGCGAGCCGGCCCGGCCCGCGTCGGCCCCCGCGATACCTTTGCCGGAGCCGTCCGGCAAGGCCCGGCCGCGCGTGCGACGCATGGCCCGGCGCCTCGACGGGGAGGGCCGATGCGCTTATGTGAAGCGCGGAACGTCCGTAGGATCATCATGCTCGTCGACAGCCACTGCCATCTCGATTTCCCCGATTTCGCCGCCGAGCTGCCGGACGTGGTGGCCCGCGCCGAGGCGGCTGGCGTCTCCCATCTCGTCACCATTTCCACGCGGGTGCGCCGCTTCAACGAGATCGCCGCCATCGCCGAGCGGTTCGACAGCGTGAGCTGCTCAGTCGGCACCCACCCCCATCAGGCGGGCGAGGAAACCGACGTCACGGTGAAGGACCTGGTGGACCTCTCTCGCCATCCCAAGGTGGTGGCCATCGGCGAGGTGGGGCTGGACTATCACTACGACCTCGGCCCGCGCGAGGCGCAGGAGCACGGCTTCCGCACGCACATCGCAGCGTCGCGCGAGACCGGCCTGCCGCTGGTGATCCACGCCCGCGAGGCGGACGAGGACGTCGCCGCCATCCTGGAGGAAGAGAGCGCCCGGGGCGCCTTTCCCTTCCTGCTCCACTGCTTCACCGCCGGCCCCGATCTCGCCCGCCGGGCGCTGGCGCTGGGCGGCTACATCTCCTTCTCGGGCGTCGTGACGTTCAAGAAGAGCGAGGACCTGCGCGCCATCGCCTGCGATGTGCCGGCGGATCGCATCCTGGTGGAAACCGATTCCCCGTTCCTCGCGCCCACGCCCCATCGCGGCAAGCGCAACGAGCCCTCCTTCGTGCGCGAGACGGCGAAGGTGCTGGCCGAGGCGCGGGGCGAGCCGTTCGAGACCTTCGCCGCCGCAACCACCCGGAATTTCTACACCTTGTTTTCCAAGGCCCGGCGCTGAACGAGGGAGGAGACGTGGTGAACCACGATCGCTACGACGACGCCTATATCCGCTCCCTCCTCTCCGAGGTGAAGACGATCGCCATCGTCGGCGCCAGCGCCAATGCGGCGCGGCCGTCCTATTTCGTGATGAAGTATTTGTCCGAGCGGGGCTATCGCGTCTATCCGGTCAATCCGGGGCAGGCGGGCAAGACCGTGGTGGGGCTCACCTTCGTCGCGTCGTTGAAGGATGTGCCTGAGGCCATCGAGATGGTGGATGTGTTCCGCGCGCCAGAGCATGTGCCCGCCGTTCTTGACGAGGTGCTGGCGCTCGATCCCCTGCCCAAGGTGCTGTGGACCCAGCTCGGCGTGCGCAACGACGAGGCCGCCGCCCGCGCCGAGGCCGCCGGGCTCAAGGTGGTGATGAACCGCTGTCCCAAGATCGAATATGGCCGGCTTTCCGGCGAGATCGGCTGGACCGGCGTCAATTCCCGCACCATCTCGTCCCGCCGTCCGCAGCGGCTGGGCAGCGGGGTGCAGCGGCTTTCCATCGCACCGCGTGGACCGAAATCAATCTAATCGGTAGAAGTACGGAATTATCTATCGAAGCCCGCCGGCATAGAAGGTTGGCACTGACGGAGAAAGCGCCCATGTCCGACGACAACACCCCTGCAGCCCCCCGCGAGCCGGGCTTCGCGACCCTCGCGATCCACGCCGGCGCCCAGCCCGATCCCACGACCGGCGCGCGGGCGACGCCGATCTACCAGACCACCTCGTTCGTCTTCGACGACGTGGACCATGCGGCCTCCCTGTTCGGCCTGCAGGCGTTTGGCAACATCTATACCCGCATCACCAACCCCACCAACGCGGTGCTGGAAGAGCGCGTCGCGGCGCTGGAGGGCGGCACGGCCGCCCTTGCGGTCGCGTCCGGCCATGCCGCCCAGCATCTGGTGTTCCACACGCTGCTGACGCCGGGTGACGAGTTCATCGCCTCGCGCAAGCTCTACGGCGGCTCCATCAACCAGTTCTCCCACGCCTTCAAGAGCTTCGGCTGGAACGTAGTGTGGGCGGACCCGGACGACGTGTCCTCGTTCGAGCGGGCGGTGACGCCGAAGACCAAGGCGATCTTCATCGAATCCATCGCCAATCCGGGCGGCGTGGTGACCGATGTCGCCGCCATTTCCGCCATCGCCAAGAAGGCCGGCGTGCCGCTCATCGTCGACAATACGCTGGCGACGCCCTACCTCTGGCAGCCCATCAAGGACGGCGCGGACATCGTCGTCCATTCGGCCACCAAGTTCCTGGGCGGCCACGGCAATTCCATCGGCGGCGTGATCGTGGACGCGGGCACGTTCGACTGGTCGGCCTCGGGCCGCTATCCGTTCCTGAGCGAGCCGCGGCCGGAATATTCCGGCATGGTGCTGCACGAGACCTTCGGCAATTTCGCCTTCGCGATCGCCGCCCGCGTGCTCGGCCTGCGCGACCTCGGGCCGGCGCTCTCGCCCTTCAACGCCTTCCTGATCCTCACCGGCATCGAGACGCTGGCCCTGCGCATGCAGCGGCATAGCGAGAATGCGCTGAAGGTGGCGCAGTGGCTCTCCGCGCACCCCAAGGTGTCCTGGGTGAGCTATCCGGGCCTCGCGACCGACAAGTATCATGCTCTGGCGCAGAAATACCTGCCCAAGGGCGCCGGCGCGGTGTTCACCTTCGGCCTCAAGGGCGGCTATGAGGCCGGCGTGAAGCTGGTGTCGAATGTCGAGCTGTTCTCGCACCTCGCCAATATCGGCGACACGCGCTCGCTCATCATCCATCCCGCCTCCACGACCCATCGCCAGCTCACCGACGAGGGCAAGACGGCGGCGGGTGCCGGGCCGGAGGTGGTGCGCCTGTCCATCGGCATCGAGGATGCGGCGGACATCATCGGCGACCTCGATCAGGCGCTGGCGAAGATCTGATCTTCCATCCGCGCGGGCTCCTAGCCCGCGCGGTTTTCATGGGGCGATGACGTTCAACCGGACGGGCTTCCCCCGTCGCCATAGACTTCCCGCGTCAGCTCCAGCCAGGCGCGGGCGGCGTGGGAGAGATAGCTGCCCTTTCGCCAGACGATGGCCATGTGCCACTCGGTGCCCGGCTCGGCGAGTTCCGACAAGCGCACCGCCGGCGTCCGGCGCTGGTAGGCAATGGTCTTGGGCAGGAAGGCAACGCCGAGCCCCGCGCCCGCAATCTCTACGATGAAGTCGATCTGCCCGCTGCGCGCCGCCACCTGAGGCGAGAAGCCGTTGCGGGCGCAGGCGTCCTCCAGCACCTGGTTCAGCGCGAAACCGCCCTCGAACAGGATGAAGGGGAAGTCGGCGAGGTCGGCGATCGTCACCCGGTCCCGGCCCGCCAGGGGATGGCTCACCGGCAGAACCGCCATAAGCGGCTCGCAGCGCACGGCCTGTCCGTCGAACCCGTCCTTGGCGGGGAGCAGGGAGCCGGCCAGCTCCACCTCGCCCTCCAGCAGCATCTCCTCCAGCCGCTTCGAGCCATGCTCGGTGAGGCGGATCTCAATGCCCGGATAGCGGGAGCGGAAGACCGCGAACAAGGGCGCAAACAGCGTGCTCGCCCCGAGTGGCGGCAGCCCGAGGCGCAGGCTCCCACGCCTGAGGCCCCTGAGATCCTCCAACTCGGCGACGAGGCCCTCGCGCTCGGCCAGCAAGGTCAGAGCACGGCGGTAGACGATCTCGCCCGCGGCCGTGAGTTGGCTGCGATGGCCGATCCGATCGAGCAGCGGAACGCCGAGTTCGTCTTCCAGCTGCTTCACGGCCTTGGAGACCGTGGGCTGGGTGGCATTGAGGACCTTGGCGGCCGGCGAGAAGCCGCCCTGCCGCACCACCTCGACGAAAGCCCTGAGCGTACGAAGTTCCATATCATGCCTATATGGAATGGTCTTTATGCATTCAATTCATTTTTATAATGCTGCGATGCATACTATCTTACTGGCATCGGCACTGGAGGTGCCAGCCATGACCCAGAATCGCTCTGCCCTCAATCACTTGCTCCGTACCGCCCGCCTCGCGCTGCACCGCAGCATGCTGGTTCAGCTCGGCGTGCTCGCCGGCTTCTGGATGGCGGGAGAAGGCGTGGTGCGGCTGGTGAATCTGCCGGTGCCCGGCGGCATCGTCGGTATGGTCGTGGTGCTGGCCCTCCTGGCGAGCGGCTGGCTGCGTCCGGCCAGCGTGCGGCGCGGGGCGTCCTGGCTGCTGGCGGAAATGCTGCTGTTCTTCGTGCCCGCCGTCATGGCCGTGCTCGATCACAAGGAACTCATCGGCCTCGACGGCCTGAAGATCGCGGCGGTGATTCTGCTCGGCACGGTGACCGTCATGGGGGGCACCGCGCTCGCCGTCGATCTGTGCTGGCGCTGGACCCAGCGCCTGTCGCGGGAGGCGCGCCATGTGGATGCATAATCCCCTGGTCGCGACGCTGTTCTGGTCGACCGTTACCATCGGCTCCTATCTCGCCGCGCGGGCCATCGGCCGGCGCTGGCGGTTCTGGTGGACCTCGCCGCTTCTGCTGACGCCCATCGGCGTCGGTGCCGTGGCGCTCAGCCTGCACGCCGGATATGGCGAATACATCGCCGGCACCCGCTGGCTGCTGCTGATGATGGGGCCGGCTACGGTGGCCTTCGCCATTCCCATCTATGAGCAGCGCGCGCTCATCCGCCGCTATTGGCCGGTGCTGCTGGTCGGCGTCGCGGTGGGCAGCACCCTCGCCATGGGGACGGCGTTGGCCCTCGCGCATCTTCTGGGACTGAGCGATTCCATCGGCCTCAGCCTGATGCCGAGGTCGACCTCCACCCCCTTCGCGATGGCGGTTTCCAGCGACATCGGCGGCGTGCCGGACCTCACCGCCGTGTTCGTCATCCTCACCGGCATCTGCGGTGCGGCGTTGGGCGAGGTGGTGCTGAAGGTGATGCCGCTGCGCTCTTCGCTGGCCCGCGGCGCCCTGTTCGGCATGGGCGCCCACGGTGCCGGCGTTGCCCGGGCGCACCAGATCGGCGGGGAGGAAGGCTCCATCGCCGGTCTCGTGATGGTGCTGGCAGGCCTGTTCAACGTGATGATCGCGCCGCTCGTGGCGGCTCTGGTCTAGGCGGCCGCGGTCACGGCCTTGGCGGCGTCGGGCGCACCGAGGCCGCTCATATGCACCACGGCGAAGATCAGGACGATGGTCGCCCCGAACTGATGCGCCAGAGCGATGTCGATGGGCACCTGATGGATCAGCGTCAGGATGCCCAGCGTCGCCTGCGCCGTCACCAGAGCGAACAGGATCCACGCCCGCTTCGCCGCCCGCCCGCCGTCACGCATGCAATCGAGCGCGTGGACGAGCGCCAGCGCCCAGAGGGCGTAGGCCACCATGCGGTGATCGAACTGCACCGTCAGCGCATTCTCGAACAGGTTGCGCCAGAAGGGCGACATGGCGCCGAGTTGTTCGGCGGCGGGGATGAAGTGGCCGTCCATGAGCGGCCAGGTGTTGTAGGCCATGCCGGCGTCGAGCCCGGCCACCAGTCCGCCGGCGAAGATCTGCACCAGCACGAGAGCGACCAGCACGCGCGCCGTCAGCCGTACCCGGCCGTTCACCGCCTGCCGCCCCTCGCCGGCGAGCGATCGCGCAACGGCGACGATGGCGGCGAGGATCACGCAGGCGAGGGTGAGATGGACCGCAAGACGATACTGGCTGACGGAGACCCGCTCCGTAAGACCTGACGCCACCATCCACCAGCCGACGGCGCCCTGCAGCCCGCCGAGGGCGAACAGGCCGAGGCACTTGGCCAGCAGCGATCCGCGCAGCACGCCGCGGAAGGCGAAATAGAGGAAGGGCAGGAAGAAGGCGAAGCCGATGACCCGGCCGAGCAGCCGGTGACCCCATTCCCACCAATAGATGCGCTTGAACGCCTCCAGCCCCATGCCCTTGTTCAGGATCTCGTACTGGGGAATGGCCTTGTAGCGGTCGAACTCCGCCTGCCAGTCCCCCTGCGACATGGGGGGCAGGGCGCCGGTGACAGGCTTCCATTCGGTGATGGAGAGGCCGGATTCGGTGAGGCGCGTCGCGCCGCCCACGACGACCATGGCCACGATCAGCGCCGCGACGAAATAGAGCCAGAGGCGGACGGCCTTGATCACGGGGCGGGGACGGTCGGCGATCAGGGTAACGGCTTCGGCATGCGACATGTGATTCCGGCTCCGCGTGCGCGGTCTTGCTGCGTGGCCCCTCCGGATCGATCCGTTATAGAGAGCCTGTGTGCCGCGCAAGGGAGCGGGTGCCGCATGCCGTTTCGGCACGCAGGCCACCGCGCGGCGAGGGAGTGATCGCGAATGCCACAACGCCTGCGCAAGCTTGTCGGTACCGTCCTGATGCTGGTGCTGGTCGTGTTCTGGGCGCTGATGGCCATGGCGCTGGCGCAAGGCCGGGTGACCGAACTGCACTGGGCCCTGCAGACGGTGTGCTACGTGCTCCTCGGCAGCCTGTGGGTACTGCCGGCCGCGCTGATTATTCGCTGGATGGAACGGCCGGACAAAAAGGCCTGACAGCACATCATATTGGCCGGATATCCTCATTCTTCACACGAGCTGCGATCGATGCGTGATCGAGGCCAGAACGCAAAAAAGGCCCGGCTGGGGCCGGGCCTTTTCGGGCAATCGCCAAGGTGAGGTCAGGCGGCGCCGGCAAGCCGTTCCGGCAGCGGCGGCGGTTCGATTTTCTGGGGCTCCAGGGAGGGCACGGCGAGGTGATCCTCGCTCTCCGGCGCCTCTTCCTCGGCCCGGCCGGAGGCAAGGCAGAGCATCACCACCCGGCCGAATTTCTTGTCCGCGAGAGCGTCGAACGTTTCGACGGCGGCTGTCGGCGGGGCATCGTCGGCATTGAGGCAGACGACAAGCGGATCAAGCCCGGCGATGCGCCGGCCGCCACGGGCAGCCGACAGGCTGGGGGCGGCGACCACCACATAGTCATAAGTCCGCTTGAGGGCTTCCAGCACCAAAGCGAGCCGTTCGGCGCCCACCACGGCGGAGCCGGACAGCACGTCGCGGCCGGGCGGGATCACGTGGGCCCGCGAGCGGGCGTCGCGATGGATCGTCTCGCCGAAGCCTGCGACCCCGAACAGCAGCTCGCTCATCCCCGGCGCCCATGGGTCAGAAACGAGGGCCGCAAGGCTCTCGGCGCTGCCGTCCAATGCCACCAGTGCCACCCCGGCATCCTCGGACAGACGACGGGCAAGCGAGACCGCGCAGGTGGCGGAGGCCTCGGGCAAATCGTCGGAAGTGAGAAGAATCAGGCGCGCTTTGCCGCAAGGTGATGCCAGGTGCGCGGCCAGACGGTCGACCGCCGCATCGGCATCGAGACCGGCGCCTTCGGGGCCGCCGATCCAGGTGATGCGATGGCTGTCGTTCAGCTCGACTGGGAGAACGGCGCCATCCACCACGCCTTCCGCCTCGGCTGGCCGGTTGGCTGTGCGGCGCGCGATGATGAGCAGGGCGGCCGCGGCCGCGAGCAGCCCGAGGGCGAGCGGGCCGGGAGGCTCGGGGACGAACGAGGCCTGTCCGGCTTCGCCCCGGCGTGGTGTCGGCAACATGGAAGGTTCGTCCTGCCCCTCGCGCGTTGCGCGATCTAGGGAGAGGAAGGCGGAGACATAGGCGTCGGCCACCCGGACGGCGAGACGGGGTGTCGCGGCGGAGACGGTGAGGCGCAGCGCGCGCCCGCCCTGGGTCGGCGCGACTTCGAGATTTTCCATGAGCCGCCAGGCCGCAGCGACGCTATCAGATCGCCCTTCGGTTCCGGCGCGGGCAATGCCCAGCCATCCCGTCAGCCCGCCGGCGGCGATGCGGCGCACGTCGTCGTCCGGCAATTGGCGCACGGCGTCATAGGCCAGTTCCCGGGAGCCCAGCATCTGCGCCACGCCGCGCATGGCGCCGGCGGGCGGCTGGGTGCCGACCTCGAAGGCGAGAGTCGTGGTGGCGGAAAAGCGCAGCGGCAAGAAGCTGGCGAGTGCAATGAGCGCGAAGATGATCCACGCGGCCTGCCAGATGCCCGGCCGCCACGCCAGCCGCGCACGCCGAAGCCCGACATCGGGACCCGCCGTGTCGGCCTGCGTCATTCCAAGGTGCGTCGTCTCCAGCTGAGACATGCGCGGCCCTCCCGCGACTCGGACGCAAGACGCGCCAGTCTCACCCAGAGAGCCAGATCATGGTTTATGGAGTGTAAATGGGGCTACCTGTCTTCCCAAACGGCTGCACGCTTGGCGAGTACCGCCGAGATGCCTTCGTCCGCATCGCGGGCCAGCATGTTCTCCGCCATGACGCGGGAGGCGTAGGCGTAGGCATCGTCGAGGCCCATCTCGACCTGTGCGTAGAAGGCGGCCTTGCCGAGCTTCACCGGCACCTGTGACTTGTCGGCGATCTTGCGGGCGAGGGCCTGCGCGCTTCCCAGCGCCTCGCCGGCCGGCACGACGCGGTTGACGAGGCCCATGCGCAAAGCGTCGTCCGCCTCGGTCCAGTCGCCGAGCAGCAGCATTTCCATGGCGTGCTTGCGCGAGAGGTTGCGCGACAGCGCCACCATGGGCGTGTGGCAGAACAGGCCGATATTGACGCCGGGCGTGCAGAAGCGCGCCTTGTCTCCGGCGACGGCGAGGTCGCAGCTCGCCACCAGCTGGCAACCGGCAGCCGTGGCCATGCCCTCGATGGCGGCGATCACCGGCTGGGGCAGGCGGACGATAGCCGTCATCAGCGTGGCGCAGCGCTTCAGCACATCCTCGAAATAGGCGCGGCCGCGGTCCGGGTCGGCACGATGGGACTGGATTTCCTTCAGATCATGCCCGGCGGAATAGACCGGCCCCTCCGCCGCGAGCACCACGGCGCGGGCGGACGAATCTGCCGCCACCTCAGCCAGCGCCGCCGTGAGCGCCGCCATCATCGCCTCGGAAAGGGAATTGCGCTGGGCCGGACGCGACAGGGTGAGCGTCACCACGCCCGCATCATCTGAGCGGCTGACCGGGGCGGGGAGCGAAGCGTTCACGGCGGCGGCAGGTGCGGGCACGGTATTTCCCTTGGTGTTTCCGGATTTGACGTTCCGGCCGCTATCCTATTCACAAGCGGCGGCCGGTGCGAGCCGGGGCAGGGAAGGGGAACGGACAGGATGACTGCGGCGCGCGATGCGGTGATGACGGTGAAGGAGCTGGAAACCTTCCTCGCGGCCGAGTTCCCGCAGGCCTTCGGGCCGGGCCGCGCGCACCACGTGGAGCGCGTCGGCCTGAAGGCCGCGACGGTGCGCCTAGATGCCGACGAGAGCCATCTGCGGCCGGGCGGCACCATCTCCGGTCCCGCCATGATGGCGCTGGCGGATGTGGCGGTCTATGTCGCCCTGCTCGCGCAGATCGGGCCGGTGGCGCTGGCCGTGACGACGAACCTCTCCATCAACTTCCTGCGCAAGCCCGCGCCGGGTCCGCTCTTCGGTGATGCCCGTATCATCAAGCTGGGCAAGCGCCTCGCGGTGGGCGAGGTGGGCATTCGCGGGCCGGGGGACGACGAACTGGTGGCCCATTGCGTCGCGACCTATTCGATCCCCGACCGGCCGAAGGCCTGATGGCCGCCAAGGCAATGCGAAAACGCATGAATTTTAGTGGTGCTATCGCACCATTTTTATAAACGTCTGTTTTTACTATAGTTTTTGCGTCATCGGTGCGTTGACGTGCGGGCCATGCTCCTCTAGAAGCACGCCATCGTCGGACGCCGCTCGGTCCTCATGGGCTGGGCCGTCCGACTTCTCATTCGGAACGAACCCATGAAGACGTATTCGGCCAAACCCGCCGAAATCGAGAAGAAGTGGGTGGTGATCGACGCCAGCGGCCTCGTTGTCGGCCGTCTCGCGACCATCATCGCCATGCGCCTGAAGGGCAAGCACCTGCCCATCTACACCCCCCACGTGGATTGCGGCGACAATGTCGTCGTGGTCAACGCCGAGAAGGCGGTGTTCACGGGCCGCAAGAAGGACCAGAAGGTCTACTACCATCACACCGGCTATGCGGGCGGCATCAAGGAGCGCACCGCGAAGTTCATTCTCGAGGGCCGCTTCCCGGAGCGCGTCATCGAGAAGGCGGTGGAGCGCATGCTCGCCCGCGGCCCGCTCGGCCGCAAGATCATGGGCAACCTGCGCGTCTACAAGGGCCCTGCCCACCCGCACGAGGCCCAGCAGCCGGTCGCCCTCGACGTGGCGGCTCTCAACCGCAAGAACGTGAGGAACTGACATGGCCGAGGTTCTCCAGTCCCTCGACGCTCTCGGCGCAGCGACCGTCTCGGCCCAGCCCGAAGCCCCCGTGCATGTCCAGAAGCTGGACAAGTTCGGCCGCGCCTATGCCACCGGCAAGCGCAAGGACGCCGTGGCCCGCGTGTGGGTTCGCCCCGGCACCGGCAAGATCACCGTCAATGACCGGGACATCGAGGTGTATTTCGCCCGTCCCGTGCTGCGCCTGATGATCAACCAGCCGTTCCAGGTCGCCGCCCGCGAAGGCCAGTATGACGTGGTCGCCACCGTTTCCGGCGGTGGTCTGTCCGGCCAGGCCGGCGCCCTGCGTCACGGCCTCTCCAAGGCGCTCACCTATTACGAGCCCGAGCTGCGCAGCCCCCTCAAGAAGGGCGGCTTCCTGACCCGCGACAGCCGCGTCGTCGAGCGCAAGAAGTACGGTCGCGCCAAGGCCCGTCGTTCGTTCCAGTTCTCGAAGCGCTGATCGCTTCGGAACACGGTTCGAGGATTTTCGAGAGCGGCGGGGCCAGTCCCCGCCGCTTTCTTTTTGTCCTCATGGTCCGGCTTCAGTCGAACCATTCGTCGTCGGGGTCGAAGGCTGGGATGGGAATGTTCAGGATGCGCATGCGGCCGATGGCGCGGTGCCGGCATCCGGGCTTGATGAAGATGGATGTGAGCGGGGAGACCGGCACGCGCGCGCCATCGAGCTCCATCTCCCCTTCGCCTTCGAGGATCACGTAAATCTCGGTCATGTGCTTGTGGTAGTGCACCCGCGCATCCTCGGTGATGTCGGTGAGGTGCACGGTCGCCAGCTTGTTGTCGTCCGTCCCGAATGCGCGGCGCGCGAAGCCGCAGGGGCAGGGCACGGCAGGAATCTCGTCGAGACGCGAGATCATGTAGTTGGGCCCGGCGGTCATGGGCGGCCCCCTGAAGCACATGCCGTGCGGCTTACGTTGCCGCCGGAGGCTGCCGATGCAGCCTTCTGCCTCAGGAATACGTGGCGCCGTCCCTCGTCGTCAAACCCGGCGGCGGACGAGCCGCTCTGGCCGCGCAAACGGAAATGGCCGGGTTGAGGCCCGGCCATCGTCTCAAAAATCGCAGTCCGTGTCAGAAGCTCGGAGTGTCGCCATCCAGCGGGCTCCACTGACCATTGTTGGTCGGGTCGCCGGGAGGGCCGGAGCCGTAGCCGCCGGTCAGGTCGGGCGGGAACACGTAATCGTCGTTCCGATCGTCGCCGATCTTGACGTCGGGACGAATGGCAGGGCCGGGGCCGGGATCGAGATAGTTGCCCTGGGGGATGACAGGCAGCTGGATGACGCGAGGCGTCACCACGATGCGCTGCTGCGAGCTCTGGGCCACCGCCTGGACGCCGGCCATGGCGATGAGCGCGAGCAACATGCCGCCCGCCAGCCCATTCGTCCCCAAGCTCATCTCTGCCATTGCAGCGCCCCGCATCCCGCCGGACCCCAAAATCTCCCGGCTGCCGCCTTGAAGCATGTTCGAGGCGGCGTGTGAAGGGGCTCGAACTGGGCTTGTGGCGCGCAGGGTCCGGCACCCCTTCGCATTGGCGAACAGGAGGGGACTCGGCTAGCTTCGCCGTAATGGGAGAGGCGGTGATGCGGACGATCAATTCCCTCAAACGGACGGTCTTGGCTGGCAGCCTCGCGCTCGCGGCCGTCTTTTCCACGAGCCTTCTGTCGGCGCTGCCTGCGGCCGCTGTTCCGGCGCGGGTCATTCTCCTGCGGCACGGAGAGAAGGGCGGGCCGCTCCAGCTCTGCAGCGTCGGCCAGGAGCGCGCCCGCGCCTTGGTGGATTATTACCTCGGCAAGAACGCCAAGAAGTCGCTCCTGCAGCCCGGGCAAGCGCCGACCGCGATCCTCGGCCTCTCGCTGCACACGCTGGAAACCATCTATCCGGTTGCCGATTCGTGGCAGCAGCCGGTCATCTTCTATTCGGTGATGCCGGAAATGGTGGACGGCAAGCTCATCATCCGCCAGGACAAGCTCGCGGAGCGCAACCGGCAGGCTGTCCACGACGTGTTCACCAAGCCCGAATGGGCCGGCGGCACGCTCATCATGAACTGGGAGCATGACCATATCGCCCGCCGTCGCCTCGACATCGAGCTGACGCCGAAGCAGCGGGCGAAGATGCAGGAGAAGCATCCGGGCATGGTGATCCCGACCAAGGCGACCACTCTCTTCGACCTCATGGACCTCGCCGGCATCAAGGTGCCGGACAATTGGCCCGGCGACACCTACGACTATTTCTGGATCATCGATTTCGACCAGGAGAGCGAGCTGCCGTCCACCTTCACCATGATCAAGCAGGAGTTCGGCCCGCCCTATGAGAACCTGCCCCAGAACGATTGGGGCACGCCCGAGAACATTTCCGCGTCCGCCGGCTGCACCAGGTGAAGCCGGCGGATTGCACGCTCGCGCCCCGACAGGCTGTGTGAACCGCGACAGCCCTGTCGCCTTCGAGCCAAGCCGGGCGTCGGCTTGTCGTCGTCGGAAGGTCCTACTTCTTGACCTTCCGCAGCATCATCTCGATGGCAGTGACGGATTCCGACACGTTGAGCCAGTTCTCCGCCTGCTCGTCGTTCTTGAACTCCCGCCCGAGATTGATGGGTTCGTCGTGTCCTTCCACGTGAAGAAAACACGCCCACTTGCCGCTCGGCAGTTGCTCGACCGTGACCTTGTGGTCGGCCATGCTGTGTCCTCGCCTTATCCTTGTTGCTTCAGGGGCTACGGCCAAAACAGGCAGGCCGTGACCCGGACCGCACGATGCAATCGTCCTGCCATGCGGGAGCGGCCATCCGCCTGACCCCATGCCCTTCCGCGACACCCACGGGCAAATGCCGGCTGGATGCCGTTGCAAGCCTGGCGCATAAGGGGTTCTCTCAAGGTAGGTTGGAGTGGGTTCTGTGGCAGGGAGAGTCCATCCGGACGGGATCATGGAACGACCCCACGAGAGGCGTCAGGACCGGCCCCCGATCCGGGACGGCAGCGAAACGTTCGGCCCCGTACTTCAGCTGGCGCTGCGGTTCGGCACGCTGGCATTGCTGTTCGGCTGGTGCTTCACCATCGTCCAGCCGTTTCTGACCTCCATTCTCTGGGGGCTCATCATTGCCATCGCCTCCCACCCGCTGTTCATCCGCCTGTGCGCGGCGCTCAACGGACGGACGGCGACGGCGGCGACGCTTTTCGTCGTTCTGGCGCTGACATTGCTGGTGCTGCCGGCCATGCTGCTGGCCGATACCCTCGTCAACAGCCTGAAGCTTCTGGCTCACCACATGGCCGACGGCACGCTACGCCTGCCGCCCCCGCCGGCTACCGTCCGCGGCTGGTTCCTGGTAGGGGAACCGCTCTACAGCTTCTGGATGCTCGCCTCGACCAACCTTGACCAGGCGATCAGCTCGGTCGCGTCCGAGCTAACATGGGCCGGCAAGTGGATGCTGGGGTCGGCGACCGGCGTGCTGCTCGGGATACTCGAATTCGTCGTCGCCATCTTCGTGGCTGCGGTCCTGATGGCCAATGCGACCAGCGGCCAGCGCATCGCCGGCGATGTGGTTACCCGCCTCGCCGGCTCGGGAGGGCTGGGCTACGCCGACCTCGCGGTGCGCACCATCCGCAGCGTCAGCAAGGGCATCATCGGCGTCGCGCTGATCCAGTCGCTTCTGGCGGGGCTGGGATTCCTCGCCGCGGACATTCCGGCCGCCGGCCTGCTGGCCCTGCTCTGCCTCATCATTGCCATCGTGCAGCTGCCGCTGGCTATCGTCCTGGTGCCGGTGGCGATCTATGCCTTCACCCTGCTTGATCCGATTCCCGCGGTGATCTTCGCCGTGTGGTGCGCCGGCGTCTCGCTGATCGAGCACGTTTTGCGTCCCATCATGCTCGGGCGGGGCGTGGACGTGCCCATGCTGGTGGTCTTCATCGGCGCGATCGGCGGGCTTCTGTCCTCCGGGGTGCTGGGCCTGTTCGTCGGCCCGGTGGTGCTGGCGCTGGGCTACACGCTCATCTTGCACTGGCTGGAGGCTGAACCGGTCCGGATCGCCGATGTGGAAGAGAGCCGCGCCGACCGGCCCGCTGCTGAATAGAAATTGCAAAATTTCGATTCTGGTTAATAACGTGGCGGGTTTGGTGGATTAGCGAAGACCCAAGTAAGGCCGATGGACAAGGTTCTCAAACACCTCTCCTCTGGCCGTCTGCTCCGGTTTGTCACGAGTGCGCTGATCCTCGCCATTGTGGGGATGCAGTCCGTCGCCTTGTGGCGCTCCTATCAGGAAACCTGGCACGACGGCGAGCGCTATACCGCGAACACAATCTCTGTGCTCGCGGGATCGATAAAACGTGACTTCCTTCTTGTCGAATCCAGCCTGACAGGTCTGGCCGAGGCGCTGCGGGAGCCCACTTTGATGAAGCTTCCTGCGACGCTTCGTCAGCGTGTTCTGTTCCGCCGTGCGGGGGATGCTCATGACTTCGGCGTCATGCTTGTGCTGGATGCGCAGGGTAATGTCGTCTTCGACGATGCTGAAGATGACCTGAGTGCAATCAATTTCGCCGATCGAGACTATTTCCGCGTTCAAAAGGTAAGCCCGAACGCCGGCGTTTATGTCAGTCGGCCGTTTGTATCCCGGCTTGCGAGCGCTGAACCCGCTATCGCGATCAGCGAAAGGCTGAATGCGCCGGACGGATCATTCGCAGGGGTCGTGGTCGCCACCATTCGCCTAATCTATTTCCAACAGCTGTTCGAGCGGGTGAAGTTGCCGCCCGGCGGGATTATCCGCCTGACCCGGACCGATGGCACCGTCATCCTGCGATATCCCTCCACGGATGGGCGAGGCAATGTTGGTGACAGCATTCCGCCTGATCCGAGCCCTCCGCAGAGGGCGGGTGCCGCCGATGATTGGTGGGTGGAAACGTCCCGGCTCGATGGCGAACGCCGTTTCCTACGGACCGCCTATATCGAGGGGTTCCAGTTGGCGGTGACGGTGGGTCTTTCTGCGCGCAGGCAATTCCGAGGATGGTATTTCCGTGCCGCCGTCACCCTTGCGCTCACCCTCACCGTGTCGCTCCTGCTCGCAATGACGGTCTCGGCGCTCGCCACCTCCCTGCGCCGCAGTCGGGAGATGGAGCGCCAGCTGGAGCGCATGGCGATCACCGATTCACTCACCGGCCTGCCCAACCGGCGGGCGCTCGACCTGACGCTGGACGTGGAAATGCAGCGTTCCCGGCGGGAGCGGCGTGAGCTGGCGGTGCTGATGATCGACATCGATCACTTCAAGCGGGTGAACGACACGCATGGCCACACGGTGGGAGACGCCGTGCTCGCCGAGGTGGCCCACCGGGTCCAGCGCGCGGCATGCCGGCCGGGGGATTTCGTCTGCCGCTATGGCGGGGAGGAATTTGTCGTCGTCTTGCCGGAGACGCCGGCGGCAGGTGCGGAACTGGTGGGCGAGCGCATTCGGGCGGGCGTCGCCGCGACCGCCGTCATGACCCATGGTTTGGCCATCGAAATCACGGTCAGCGTCGGCATCGCCGTCCAGAGGGCGGACGATGGGCCGGGCGAGTTGGTCGCGCGCAGCGACAAAGCCCTCTATACGGCGAAGCGGGCCGGGCGAAACCGCGTAGCGCGGCTCGAGACGTTCGCCGCCTGAGGTCCGTCTGGCCCGTCAGTCTTCCGCGCCGAGTCCCCGCCGCGCCCGCTCCAGTTCCGCCGCATAGCGCTTGAGGACGTGGGATTCGCCCAGCAGCCCCAGGAGGTGACGGTTGTCGCGGTCGTCCACCACGGCGAGGTCCTCGGCCTTCGCGTTATCGAAGGCGAGGGCCGCTTCCTTGACGTTCATTGCAGGCAGCAGCACGTGGTCGCGCTGCGTCGCCAACCCCGACACCGCCGTCTCGCCGGGCTCCAGGCTGGCATAGGCCTCGGACAGGCGCAGCAGCCCGCTATAGCCGCCGGCCGCGTCTACCAGCACGACGATACGGGTCGAGCCGAGCGCGTAGCGGGCGCGCAGGGCGTCCAGCGTGCCATCCTGCGGAAAGGTGGGGAAGTCGGTGCGCATCATCTTCGCGACCGTCAAATCGCGCATCCAGCCCACGTCCTGCGCGCCGCGGATGGTCTCTCCTCGCAGGTGCAGGCGCCAGGTGGAGAAGGAGTAGCCAAAGGTTTCCCGCACGGTCAGGGAGGTAACGACCGCCGCCGCCATCACGAAGCCGGAAAGGGAGATGTCCCGCGTCATCTCCAGCACGAGGAAGCTCATGGTGAGCGGCCCGCCGATGACGCCCACGGCCAGCGCGCCCATGCCCACAACCGCCGCAACCGATGGATCGAGGTGGAAGCCCGGAAAGGCCATGGCCAGCAGCCCGCCATAGAGCTTGCCCATCAGCGCGCCGAGGAACAGCGAGGCGAAGAACAGGCCGCCGCGAAAGCCGGAGCCGATGGAGAGGGCGGAGGCGAGGATCTTCAGTCCAAACACGATGGCGACGGAGGCCGTCACCGCGCTGCCCACCTGGGTATGGAGCGCGCCGTGGCCATCGGAGAGCACCTGCGGGCTGTAGAGCGCCAGTGCGCCGATGCCGATGCCGGCCACCATTGGCCGCAGCGGCGCGGGAATGCGGCTCATGCCGAACAGCGTCTCCACCGTGGTCACGAGGCGCATGATGACGATGGCGACCGCCGCGGCGGTGAGGCCGAGAAACAGGATGGGCAGGATGTCGACCGGCCCGAGGTTCGGGTCGAGCGGCATGTGCAATGGCTCCACATGGGCGCCGAGCAGCCGCGCCGTCATCACCGCCGACACCGTTCCGGCGAGCACCGGGGCCGCCGCCGGGATGGAATAGGAGCCGATGACAATCTCGAAGCCGTAGAAGGCGCCCATCAGCGGCGCATCGAACGCCGCGCCGATGCCCGCCGCCGCGCCCGCGCCGACGAGGATGCGCAGGTCATTGCGCCGGAGCTTGAAGGTCAGTCCCAGCCGGGAGGCGATGCCCGAGCCGATCTGCGAATAGCCGGCCTCAAGCCCCAGCGACGCGCCGAAGCCGTTGGACACCATGGTCTGAAGGGCGACGATGATGCTGTCGGTGAGCGACATGCGCCCGCCATGCAGCGCATTCGCCTCGATGGGATCGACGAAAGGGTGCCGGCGCCAGCGTTTCAGCGCCAGTGCGATCACGCCCATCGCCGCGCCGCCCACAACGGGAACGAGGATCAGCCAGGGTGAGGCGAGGGCAGGGGAGGAGGACAGGCGCTCGCCCGGTGCCAGCCAGTAGAGCACCTCGTGCATCCACTGGGTGGTGGCGCTCATGATGCTGGCCGCAATCCCGGCCAACACGCCCATGACGGCGGCGATGAGGACGAGCGAGGTCTCCCGCGCCCGGACGATGGACTGCGCCTGATCGACGAGGCGCCGGAGCGCCGCCCGCTCGGCGGGGGCCGGTGCGCGCCCGGTCTCGGGGGAGGGCGCGTCCATGCCTCAGCCGAACGTGTTGGTGCGGGGGAACCCCTTGGGCGGCAGACGGCCCGCCGAGGCGCGTTCGCCCTGCCATTCGATGAGATCGGTCACCGTCCAGGTCCGGCCAGAGGTGTCCTCCCAGGTCAGGCCGGTGGCCATCGGGAACACCTTGAGGTCGCTGAGGCCCCCGTCCTTGTAGCGCTGGAGGCGCACGCCGCGGCCGCGCGACATTTCGGGAATCTGGTTCAACGGGAAGACCAGCATCTTGCGGTTCTCACCGATCACCGCCACCCAGTCGCCATCGACGAAGCGCACCGCAAGTGCAGCGTCCGGCGGGTCGGTGACGAGCACCTGCTTGCCCTTGCGTGTATTGGCGAGGCAATCGTCCTCCGGCACCACGAAGCCGCGGCCCTGCTTCGACGCCACCAGCAGCTTGCGTCCGGCCTGGTAGGCGAAGACGGAGACGATCTCCGCCTCCTGCTCCAGGTCGATCATCAGGCGCACGGGCTCGCCGTGGCCGCGACCGCCGGGGAGCTTGGAGGCATCCAGCGTGTAGAAGCGGCCGTTGGAGGCGAACACCATGACCTTGGAGGTGGTCTCCGCGAAGAAGGCGTGGCCGTGGCTGTCGTCGCCCTTGAACTGCAGGTTCGAGACATCCGCCACGTGGCCCTTCAGCGCGCGGATCCAGCCCTTGGCGGAGACGACGACGGTGATGGGCTCGCGCTCCACCAGCGCCTCGGTGAAGGCGTCCTCGTGCACGGTCGGCGCGGCCGCGAAGGTGGTCCGCCGCCGGCCAAGCGCGGTCTCGGGGCCGTAGGTCTTGCGGGTCTCGCGGATTTCCTTGGAGATCGCCTTCCACTGCGCCGTCTCGGAAGCGACGAGGCGGTTGAGCCCGTCCTGCTCCTTGGAGAGGGCGTCGTGCTCCTTGCGGATTTCCATCTCTTCCAGGCGGCGCAGGGAGCGCAGCCGCATGTTGAGGATGGCTTCGGCCTGCACGTCCGTCAGCTCGAAGGTCTGCATCAGCGAGACCTTCGGCTCGTCCTCCTCGCGGATGATGCGGATCACCTCGTCGAGGTTGAGATAGGCGATGAGGTAGCCGCCCAGCACCTCCAGCCGGTGGGCGATCTGGTCGAGCCGGTAGCGCGAGCGCCGCAGCAGCACGTCGCGGCGATGGTCCAGCCACTCGCGCAGCGCTTCGGCCAGCGACAGCACCTTGGGGATCTGGCCCTTGACCAGCACGTTCATGTTGAGCGGGATGCGCGCCTCAAGCTCGGTGAGCTTGAACAGGCTCTCCATCAGCACCTCGGCATCCACGGTGCGGGTGCGTGGCTCCAGCACCAGGCGGATGTCCTCTGCGCTCTCGTCGCGGACGTCGGCGAGCAGCGGCAGCTTCTTGTCGGTGAGCAGCTCGGCGATCTTCTCCACGAGGCGGGACTTGGCGACGCCGTAGGGGATCTCCGTCACCACCACCACATAGCCGCCGCGGCCGGTATCCTCCTTCTCCCAGCGCGCACGGACGCGGAACGAGCCGCGGCCCGTCGCATAGGCCTCCGCCACGCCGACCGGATCCTCCACCAGCACACCACCAGTGGGGAAGTCCGGGCCGGGCACGAACTTCAGCAGGTCGAACGCGAGCGCGTCCGGATGGTCGATGAGGTGGAGCGCTGCGTCCAGCAGCTCTGCCGCATTGTGGGGCGGGATCGAGGTCGCCATGCCCACGGCGATGCCCTGCGAGCCGTTCGCCAGCAGGTTCGGGAAGGCGGCGGGCAGAACTGCCGGCTCTTCCTCCGACCCGTCATAGGTCGGGCGGAAATCCACCGCGTCCTCGTCGATGCCATCCAGCAGCAGCCGGGCGGTCTCGGTGAGGCGGGCCTCGGTGTATCGCATGGCGGCGGCGTTATCGCCGTCCACATTGCCGAAATTGCCCTGGCCATCCACTAGGGGATACCGCTGGGCGAAGTCCTGCGCGAGACGCACCAGCGCGTCATAGACGGACTGGTCGCCGTGCGGGTGGAACTTGCCGATAACGTCGCCGACCACGCGGGCGGACTTCTTGAAGCCTTGCCCGGGATCGAGCCGCAACTGCCGCATGGCGTGGAGGATGCGCCGGTGGACAGGCTTCAATCCGTCGCGCGCATCGGGCAGCGCGCGGTGCATGATGGTCGAGAGAGCGTAGGCGAGGTAGCGCTCTTCCAGCGCCTCCTTCAGCGTGACTTTCTCGATGTTCCCGTCGCCGGGCGGAAGTGTGCGGGTGGCCATGCCCCGCAGTACCTCGCGCGCGGGCGCGGGACAAGCCCGCGCCACCGGCCCGGCCGTGTCCGGTCCCCCGCGTTCCGTAACCTTCCAGGCCGCGATCTCGCCGCAAGACTGAACGGATCGTCAAGTCTGGGGCGTGCCGCCGCGTCATACGGCAAAAATGTACCGGAGAAGGCCACAATCTGCGGCAAAGCACACGCTTAAGATGTCACTCCCGGAACAAAATCCCGCCCCTGCGACGTTTCAGCATTGATCTGCGAGCGCTTCTCTACGTTCGCATCAAGAGGAGAAGGGTCCATGAAGGTTGCAACTCTTGCGGCGGGGGGAGTCGTTGCGTTGGCGCTTCTTGGTGCGGCGCCTTCTGCATCGGCCGGATCACTTGCCGGCAGCGCGGGAAGTTTTGCCGGTGCCGTCCATGAACAGGCGAAGGTTGAGGATGTGCGCTGGGTGCGGCGCTGCTGGCAGGTGCGCCGCTGGTGGAACGGACGCCCGCATTGGGTGACGCGCTGCCGCAACGTCTGGGTCGCGCCCCGTTACAATCGCTGGTGATCGGCGCTTCGCCGCCACGATGCGATGAACGCCGCGCGGGCTTCTGAAAAGCCCAGCCCGCGCGGCTCCAGCGCCCGCACCAGCAGAAAATGCCCGGTGATGGCCAGCGCCGATTCCACATCATCCATGGCGGGTGGTGCGCCGGTCCGGAGAAAGGGCGGCAGAGGAAACAGGCGATCCTTGTAGGGTGCCCCTGCCTCGCGGCAAACCGCCCGTCCGCTCTTCGGCGAGACATAGATGAGATCATCGCGCCGGCCGGTCGCCGCGCACGTCTCCAGTTCCAATCCGAATCCCAGCTCCGACAGCATGGCCAGCTCGAACCGCGCCACCAGCATGCCGGCGGAGTCCGCCTCCCCAAACGCATCGAGAATGGCACCAAGGGTAAGGAACAGCTCCTCGTGGGGATCGCGCTCCGGCAGCAGGTGGAGCAGCTGGGCCATGTGGGTGAAGCCGAAAGCCGCGTGGGGGGCTTCCATCAGGAGCCCGGCGCGGACGACCGAGGCCTCCAGCGCATAATTGCCCATGTGCTCATCGAGTCGGGCGCGCCATGTCGCGCTCACTGAATTGCCGGGCTGGAGGACGGGCGCCAGCCGGCGCGAGCCACCGCCGCGCACCATGCCGAGATGGCGTCCCCGCTGGCGCGTCAACAACTCGACGATGGCATTGCCTTCGCCGTGCCGCCTGACCCCAAGCACGATGCCCTCGTCCGTCCACTCCAACGACTTCCGCTCCCGTGTGGCACTTCCTCCCCCAGTTGATGCGCGGATGGCGCCGGGTGCAACTCCAGCGCTCCCGGGCGTCAGCCTTAACAGGGCGGAAACCTAAAAACGGCAGGATGCGCCCATGCAAAGCCGCTCGCGCCTCCAGACCATCCTTGCGACGCTCGCCCTCCACGTGGGGGCTGCGGCGCTCATCGGCTATTTCGCCTATCATGCCTATATCGGCGATCACGGCCTCCTCGCCCGTCGCAACTACGAGCAGGAGATGAAGGCGCTCGAAGCCGACCTCGCCGCCCTCAAGGCGCAGCGGCAGGCGATGGAGAACAAGGTGTCTCTTCTCGCCCCCAGCCAGCTCGATCCGGACCTACTGGACGAGGAGGCGCGGCGGCAGTTGAACTTCATAAACACGAAGGATCTTGTGCTGCTTCGCACCAAATGAACTATAGTATGGTTCATAGCGCTCTTGAACCATATTCAAGTTCAATCCTTGATCCATAAGAGTTTGCAACGTGTTGCGTTGCAGCATCGAAAATTTCCCGCTTTCAGGCGGCTCGGCTGTGCGTTAGAGAGGCGCAGTTCCAGAGCTTCCTGAGGATGCCGATGGCCGCCAAGAAGACTTCCCCCCGGACCGCCGTGCCGTCCGGCCCGGTACCCTTCACCAAGGATCAGGACCTCGAAGCCTATCGCGAGATGCTGCTCATCCGCCGCTTCGAGGAGAAGGCCGGCCAGATGTACGGCATGGGCCTCATCGGCGGCTTCTGCCACCTCTATATCGGCCAGGAAGCGGTCGTCGTCGGCATGCAGATGGCGATGAAGCCGGGCGATCAGGTCATCACCGGCTACCGTGACCACGGGCACATGCTGTCCACCGGCATGGACGCCAAGGGCGTCATGGCCGAGCTGACGGGCCGCCGTGGCGGCCTCTCCAAGGGCAAGGGCGGCTCGATGCACATGTTCAGCATCGAGAAGCAGTTCTTCGGCGGCCACGGCATCGTCGGCGCGCAGGTGTCGCTCGGCACCGGCCTCGCCTTCGCGGACCGCTACCGGGAGAACGGCAATGTCTCCGTCACCTATTTCGGCGACGGCGCCGCCAATCAGGGCCAGGTCTACGAGAGCTTCAACATGGCCGAGCTGTGGAAGCTGCCGGTCGTGTATGTGATCGAGAACAACAAGTACGCCATGGGCACCGCGGTCTCCCGCGCCTCCGCCCAGCAGGACTTCTCCAAGCGCGGCACCTCCTTCAACATCCCCGGCGAGCAGGTGGATGGCATGGACGTGCAGGCGGTGAAGGCCGCCGGCGAGCGGGCCCTGGCCTTCGCCCGCGAGGGCAACGGCCCCTACATCCTCGAGATGCAGACCTACCGTTATCGCGGCCACTCCATGTCGGACCCGGCGAAGTACCGGTCCAAGGAGGAGGTCCAGAAGATGCGCACCGAGCACGATCCCATCGAGCAGGTGCGCACCCGTCTCCTCGACGGCCACAAGGTGACCGAAGACGATCTGAAGAAGATCGACGCCGACGTCCGCGAGATCGTCAATGCGGCGGCGGATTTCGCCAGCAGCGATCCGGAGCCGGATGTCGCCGAGCTCTACACGGACATCCTGCGCTGAGGCCCGGCCCGTGGCCGAACTCTTCCATGTAATCGCCGGGGCGGCGCTCATCGCCGCCATCGGTGCCTGGGTCGTCGCGGTGCGCGGCGGCCGCGCCGCCCTCGCCGCCGAGCGGGCGACCGGGCGCCCCGTGGGCGTGGGGAGCTACCTCCTGCTCGCCTTCTGGCCGTTCGCCGTCGGCCGCTCCGGCGCCGCCGAGGATGTGGACCGGGTGCGCTCCGGCAAGGCGGCTATCGCCTTCTTCGTTTCCCTGACCGTCGCGATCGCGGCCATCTCCGCCTACACCAACCTCACCTTCAAGCGCGATCATGCGGCCCCGGCCGGCGCCACGCCGTCCGTCCCCGCTCCCGCGCCGAGCAAGAGCTGACAGCCATGGCCATCGAAGTCCTCATGCCGGCCCTGTCTCCCACCATGGAGAAGGGCAACCTCACCAAGTGGGTGAAAAAGGAAGGTGACACGGTCAAGTCCGGCGACGTGCTCGCCGAGATCGAGACCGACAAGGCCACCATGGAGGTGGAGGCCGTCGACGAGGGCATCCTCGGCAAGATCCTAGTGCCGGAAGGCGCGCAGGACGTGGCGGTGAACACGCCCATCGCCACCATCCTGGCCGACGGTGAGGATGCGAATGCCGCGCCCGCCCCCGCGGCCAAGGCCGCTGAGAGCGCGCCGTCTCCGGTCACCGCTGCGGCGCCCGTCGCGCCTGTCTCTCCGGCGCCCTCGGCTGTCGCGGCCCCGCCGCAGGTGACCGTGCAGCCCGATCCGGAAGTGCCTGCCGGCACCGAGTTCGTCACCCAGACGGTCCGCGAGGCCCTGCGCGACGCCATGGCCGAGGAGATGCGCCGTGACGGCGATGTCTTCGTCATGGGCGAGGAAGTGGCCGAGTATCAGGGCGCCTACAAGATCACCCAGGGCCTGCTGCAGGAATTCGGCGCCCGCCGCGTGATCGACACCCCGATCACCGAGCACGGCTTTGCCGGTGTCGGCGTCGGTGCGGCCATGGCGGGATTGAAGCCCATCGTGGAGTTCATGACCTTCAACTTCGCCATGCAGGCGATCGACCAGATCATCAACTCCGCTGCCAAGACGCTCTACATGTCCGGCGGTCAGGTCCACTGCTCCATCGTGTTCCGCGGCCCCAACGGCGCTGCCGCCCGCGTCGCCGCCCAGCACAGCCAGGACTACACCGCCTGGTATTCCAACGTGCCCGGCCTCAAGGTCATCGCGCCTTATTCGGCGGCTGACGCCAAGGGCCTGCTCAAGGCCGCCATCCGCGACCCCAACCCGATCATCTTCCTCGAGAACGAGATCCTCTACGGTCACTCGTTCGAGGTGCCGAAGCTCGACGATTACGTGCTGCCCATCGGCAAGGCGCGGATCGCGCGGTCGGGCAAGGACGTCACGATCGTCTCCTTCTCCATCGGCATGACCTATGCGCTCAAGGCCGCCGAGGAACTGGCGAAGCAGGGCATCGAGGCCGAGGTCATCGACCTGCGCACCATCCGCCCCATGGACGTGGACGCCATCGTCACCTCGGTGAAGAAGACCGGCCGCTGCGTCACGGTGGAAGAGGGCTGGCCGCAGTCGGGCATCGGTGCCGAGATCGCCGCCCAGCTCATGGACAAAGCCTTTGATTTCCTTGACGCTCCGGTCCTCCGCGTCACCGGCAAGGACGTGCCGATGCCGTATGCCGCGAACCTCGAAAAGCTTGCGCTGCCGTCGGTTGCGGAGGTGATCGAGGCGGTCAAGGCGGTGACCTACAAATGACCGCCGGAAACCGGTCGGAGGCCGCTCCGACCACCTATTACGACCTCGATCACGTGGCGCGCCACGTGCAGCAGGGACAGCACCGCGAAGTTATCGGCGGCCTCTGGGAAGAGGTCGGCCGGCTGCAGCGGGATTTCCTTGTGAAGCAGGGGCTTAAGCCGCACCATCGGCTGGTGGATATCGGCTGCGGCAGCCTGCGCGGCGGGGTCAAGTTCGTCGCCTATCTCGATGCCGACCGGTACTACGGTATCGACCTCAGCGGCGATCTGCTGGAGGCCGGATACGCCCAGGAGATCGTCCCGGCGGGGCTCGATGCCAAGCTGCCGCGTGACCACCTGAGTGTGTCTGACAGCTTCGATATCGGTGGGTTCGGTGTGCAGTTTGACATGGGAATCGCCCAGTCAGTCTTCAGTCACTTGCCGATGCCGTATCTGGTCGACTGCCTCGCCCGGATCGCCCCCCATTTCGTGCCCGGAGGTATCTTCTTCGTGACCTGCTTCCTCGTGCCCGACGGCAAGTTCGGGCAGCAGGTGAAGCAGGGCAAGGGTGGGGTGGTGACGTTCCCGGACAAGGACCCGTACCACTATACCCAGGCACAGCTTTCCACGGCGCTCGCCGGCGATCCCAATTGGGAGATGAAGATCATCGGCGACTGGTCCCATCCCCGCCAGCAGCAGATGCTCGCCTTCGTCCGGCGTCGCTGAGGGTTTTTGCTTTTTTCGAAAGGCCAAGAAGATGCCCATCGAAATCCTGATGCCGGCCCTGTCTCCCACCATGGAGAAGGGCAATCTCGCCAAGTGGCTCAAGAAGGAAGGCGACACGGTCAAGTCCGGCGACGTGCTGGCCGAGATCGAGACCGACAAGGCCACCATGGAAGTCGAGTCCATCGACGAAGGTGTGCTCGCCAAGATCCTCGTGCCGGAAGGCTCGCAGGACGTGCCGGTGAACCAGCTCATCGCCATCCTCGCCGCCGAGGGTGAGGACGTGGCGACCGCTGCCGCCGGCAAGGGCGCTGCCGCCCCGGCCCCCGCCGCGGCTCCCGCGGCTGCGCCTGCTGCGAGCCCGGCTCCTGCGGCCGCTCCCGCCCCTGTGGCGGCTGCGCCGGCTCCGGCGTCGAACGGGCAGGGTGGGCGTGTGTTCGCCTCGCCGCTTGCCCGCCGGATCGCCAAGGACAAGGGCATCGACCTCGCCAGCCTGTCGGGTTCCGGCCCGCACGGCCGCATCGTCGCCCGCGACCTCGAAGGCGCCCAGCCCGGCGCAAAGCCGGCCGCGGCGCCCGCTCAGGCGGCTGCTGCGGCTCCGGCCCCTGCGGCTGCAGCTCCCGCCCCCAAGGCGACGGCCGCGCTCACCGGTCCCACGGCGGATCAGGTGAAGGCCATGTTCGAGGCCGGCACCTACGAGGAAGTGCAGCTCGACGGCATGCGCAAGACCATCGCGCGCCGTCTGGTGGAGAGCGAGCAGCTCACCCCCCACTTCTACCTGACGGTGGATTGCGACCTCGACGACCTCATGGCCCTGCGCGAGCAGGTCAATGCCAATGCGTCGAAGGACAAGGACGGCAAGCCGTCCTACCGCGTCTCGGTCAACGACTTCATCATCAAGGCGCTGGCGCTCGCGCTCCAGAAGGTGCCGGCGGCCAACGCCGTGTGGGCCGAGGATCGCATCCTGCGCATGAAGCATTCGGACGTGGGCGTCGCGGTCGCCATCGATGGCGGCCTCTACGCCCCCATCGTGAAGAAGGCCGAGCAGAAGACCCTCTCCACCATCTCCAACGAGATGCGGGATCTGGCCGCCCGCGCGCGCACCAAGAAGCTGAAGCCGGAGGAATATTCCGGCGGCTCCACCTCCGTGTCGAACCTCGGCATGATGGGGATGCGCAACTTCACCGCCATCATCAACGCGCCGCAGTCCTCCATCCTCGCGGTGGGCGCCTCGGAGCAGCGGGCGGTGGTGAAGGGCGGCGAGGTGAAGGTCGTCACCCAGATGACCGTCACCATGACCTGCGACCACCGGGTGATGGACGGCGCGCTCGGCGCGGAACTCCTCAGCGCGTTCAAGGGCTTCATCGAGAAGCCCATGGCGATGCTGGTCTGAGGTCGCAGCTGACGCGACTTCGCCGGCGCGAGGCCTGCGCCTCCGCCGGCGGGACCGGGCTGCGGCAGATCAAATCCTGCCGCAGCGGAGCAGTGTAGCTGCGGGGCAGCGGCGCCCGCGCCGTTCGACCCGAGAAAGGAACAACAATGAGCCACACGCCCCACGAGCTCGCCGCCGACTTCCCGGAATATGCCGAGAAGATCCAGGCCCTGAAGCTCTCAGACGCTCATTTCGCCAAGCTCCACGAGGCCTATCACGAGGTGAACCGGAAGGTGCACCGGGCCGAGACCGACGTGGAGCCCACCGGCGACGAGGAGATTGAAGCCATGCGCCGCGAGCGCATGCGCCTCAAGGATGAGCTTTACGCCATCCTCACCAAGTGAGGCTCGCCAAGTGAGGCGTTGACGGGGCTGGGTTCCCGCCCCGGTGCAGCCTGACCCCTCTCCCGCTCGCGGGGGAGGGATCGAACGGGGAACGGAAGGACACGCCCACCCGATGAAGCTCTATCTCGCCGGCCCGGAGGTATTCCTCGACGATGCGCGCGAGATCGGCCGGCGCAAGGTGGAGCTGTGTGCCCGCCACGGGTTCACGGGCCTGTTTCCCCTCGATGGCGAGATCGCCCTCGATGCCGCGGGCGGGGTTTCCGCCACCGCCATCTTCTCCGCCAATGTGAGCATGATGCGGACCGCCGACGCGGTGCTCGCCAACCTCACGCCCTTTCGCGGCATCAGTGCCGATCCCGGCACCGCCTTCGAGGTGGGTTTCGCCTTCGCCCTCGGCAAGCCGGTGGCGGCCTATTCCAACCATCCCGGCGAGCTGAAGCACCGGGCCCGCGCCACCATCGGCGCCGCGCCGGAGGGGCCGGACAGCCTCATGGCGGACGGCCTCCATGTGGAGGACTTCGGCCATTTCGACAATCTCATGCTGGCCGAGGCGCTGCATGCCTTCTGCCTGCCGGTAATCCAGGCCGAAGCTCCGGCCGAGGATCCCTTCCGCGACCTTTCCCTGTTCGAGGAGGCGCTTGTGCGCCTCGCCGAAGCCCACGCCGGCGGCCGCCTCGGGACGCCCCGATCCCCATCACGACCAGAGCCCGCCGCAACAGCGCGCGGCGAGGAGACCTTCCATGGCTGATACCTACGACATCATCGTCATCGGCGGCGGGCCGGGCGGCTATGTGGCCGCCATCCGCGCCGCGCAGCTCGGCTTCAAGACCGCGGTGGTGGAGAAGAGCCACCTCGGCGGCATCTGCCTGAACTGGGGCTGCATCCCCACCAAGGCGCTGCTGCGCTCCGCCGAGATCTACCACTACATGGAGCACGCCAAGGATTACGGCCTCTCCGCCGAGAAGATCGGCTTCGATGCGGCCGCTGTGGTGAAGCGCTCGCGCGGCGTCTCCTCCCAGCTCGCCACCGGCGTCGGCTTCCTGCTCAACAAGAACAAGGTGGACGTGATCTGGGGCAAGGCCACCTTTACCGCCCCCGGCAAGCTGAAGGTCGAGGCGGCGCAGAACCCGCCCAAGAATGCCAAGGGCGGCGGCGACTACACGGCGAAGCACATCATCGTCGCCACCGGCGCCCGCCCGCGCGCGCTGCCCGGCCTCGAGCCCGACAAGAAGCTGATCTGGACCTATTTCGAGGCCATGGTGCCGGAGAAGATGCCCAAGAGCCTGCTGGTCATGGGCTCCGGCGCCATCGGCATCGAGTTCGCCTCCTTCTACCGCACCATGGGCGTGGACGTGACCGTGGTTGAGGTGCTGCCGCAGATCCTCCCCGTGGAGGACGAGGAGATCGCCGCCATCGCCCGCAAGCGCTTCGAGAAGCAGGGCATGAAGATCATGTCCGGCGCCAAGGTCACGGGCGTGACCAAGCACGCGGACAGCCTCACCGCCCATGTGGAAGACGCCAAGGGCGCCAAGCACGACATCACCGTGGACCGGATGATCTCGGCCGTGGGTGTGGTGGGCAATGTGGAGGGCCTGGGACTCGAGGCCATCGGCGTCAAGATCGAACGCGGGATCGTGGTGACCGACGGCCTCGGCCGTACCAACGTGCCCGGTGTCTATGCCATCGGCGACATCGCCGGCCCGCCCATGCTGGCGCACAAGGCCGAGCATGAGGGCGTGATCTGCGTGGAGACCATCAAGGGGCTCCACACCCACCCCATGGACAAGAACAAGATCCCCGGCTGCACCTACTGCACGCCGCAGATCGCTTCCGTGGGCCTCACCGAGAAGAAGGCCAAGGACGCCGGCCGCGAGATCAAGGTCGGCCGCTTCCCCTTCATCGGCAACGGCAAGGCCATCGCCCTCGGCGAGCCGGACGGCCTCGTGAAGACCATCTTCGACGCCAAGACCGGCGAGTTGCTGGGCGCCCACATGGTGGGTGCGGAAGTGACCGAACTGATCCAGGGCTTCGTGGTGGCCATGAATCTGGAGACCACCGAGGAAGACCTGATCCACGCCGTCTTCCCGCACCCGACCCTGTCCGAAATGATGCACGAGAGCGTCATGGCGGCCTACGGGCGCGCGATCCACGTGTGAGGCCGGCTGGGCGGGAGCGATCTCGCCAAGCTGCGCCGCAGTCGGCATGATCGGATTGCGTCCGCGCTTCTGCGGGCGCGTGCGAGGGGACCATCATGGACCAGCAGACCTATGCCTTCCTGAGCCAGCCGGGGGTCGGCTTCTTCTCGCTCATCATCATTGGCGTCATCGCCGGATGGGTGGCGGAGCGGGTGACCGCGAGCAATCACGGCCTGCTGACGAACCTCATCGTCGGCGTGGCCGGCGCCTTCATCGGCGACAAGCTGGCCGGTGTGCTGAACGTGCCGGTGCATGGCTTCTTCCGCACGCTGATCGCCGCCATCGTCGGTGCCATCATCCTGCTCTGGGTGTGGCGGGCGATCAGGTCGCGCTGACGGAAGGTCCGCGCTGGGGTATGCCGGCCCTGCGGCGCCGTCCCTTCCGGGCGGCGGCGCGGGGCACTATGTTGCAAGGATGCAGGCGCCGTAACGGCGCGCTGACCGGTATGGAAGTTCGCACATGGTCACGGTGATCGACACGCGGGAACGGCCCCGCCATCCGGAGAAGGCGCATCGGCCGGAAACCGAGGTGCTGCGCAAGCCGGACTGGATCCGGGTGAAGGCGCCGGGCTCGGCCGGCTGGTCCAAGACCGCCGGCATCGTGAAGGAGCACGGCCTCGTCACCGTGTGCGAGGAGGCGGGCTGCCCCAATATCGGTGAGTGCTGGGAGAAGAAGCACGCCACCTTCATGATCATGGGCGACACCTGCACCCGCGCCTGCGCCTTCTGCAACGTGCGCACCGGCCTGCCCGACGCCCTCGACCGTGACGAGCCGCAGAAGGTGGCGGATTCCATCGCCAAGCTCGGCCTCTCCCACGCCGTCATCACCTCGGTGGACCGGGACGACCTCGCCGATGGCGGCGCCGAGCACTTCGCCCGCACCATCGCCGCCATCCGCAGGGCGAGCCCGTCCACCACCATCGAGATCCTGACCCCCGACTTCCTGCGTAAGGACGGGGCGCTGGAAGTGGTGGTCGCGGCCCGGCCCGACGTGTTCAACCACAATCTGGAGACGGTGCCCTCGCGCTATCTCTCGGTGCGCCCGGGCGCCCGCTATTTCCATTCGCTGCGGCTGTTGCAGAAGGTAAAGGAGCTCGACCCGTCCATCTTCACCAAGTCCGGCATCATGGTCGGCCTCGGCGAGGAGCGGCCCGAAGTGCTTCAGCTGATGGACGACTTGCGCTCGGCGGACGTGGACTTCATCACCATCGGCCAGTATCTCCAGCCCACCCGCAAGCACCACAAGGTGGAGCGCTTCGTGACGCCGGACGAGTTCAAGGCCTATGAGACGGTGGCCTATGCCAAGGGCTTCCTGATGGTCTCGGCGAGCCCGCTCACCCGCTCGTCCCACCATGCGGGCGACGATTTCGAGAAGCTGCGCGCGAACCGCGCGGCGCGGCTGGGACGGGCCTGACGTGCCCTCCTTCTCCAACAGCCGGCGCGTCAGGCACTCCGCCTCCGACATGTTCGACCTGGTGGCGGACGTGGAGCACTATCCCGAGTTCGTGCCGCTCTGCCAGGCGCTCCGCGTGAAGCGCCGCACCAAGTCCGACGAGGGCGTGGAAATCCTCGTGGCGGACATGACGGTCGCCTACAAGCTCATCCGCGAGACCTTCACGTCTCGGGTGACGCTGGATCGGCCCCGCCTCACCATCCACGTGGAATATCTCGACGGCCCCTTCAGCCGGCTCGACAACCGCTGGGAGTTCATCCCCCAGGGTGACGCGGCGTGCGACGTGAAGTTCTTCATCTCCTACGAATTCCGCTCGCGCACGCTGGGCATGCTCATGGGCGCCATGTTCGACGCCGCCTTCCGCCGTTTCGCCGATGCCTTCGAGAAGCGGGCGGACGAGGTTTACAGGACGGTCGGGTAGGCGGACGGCACCTCCACCGGCGCGCCGGCCTCGCGCAGCGCCTTGAAGCCGCCTTCCACATGGGCCACCGGATTCAGCCCCATGTCCTGCGCCGTCGCGGCCGAGAGCGCGGAGCGCCAGCCGCCGGCGCAGAAGAAGACGAAGGCCCGGTCCTCGCCGAACACCGGCTTGAAATAGGGGCTTTCCGGGTCGATCCAGAATTCCAGCATCCCGCGCGGGCAATGGAACGCGCCCGGCACGCGGCCATCGCGCTCCAGCTCGCGCGGATCGCGCAGGTCCACCAGCAGCGCACCCTCGCCGGCGCGGCGCACCGCCTCCTGCGGCGTCACGGTCTCGACCTTCGCGTTCGCCTCGGCGAGGAGGGCCTTGTAGCCGCGGGTGATGGTCTGGGGCATGGGCGTCCTCCGTTATGGCTCAAGGCCTTTTCTCCCCGCTCCCGCGAGGGGAGAAGGGAACAGGCGGCCTACAACTCGCTGTAGGCGCCGTCCTTCCACTCATAGACCACGAAGTCGGGCTTGGTGATGTCGCCCTTCTTGTCGAAGGAGAGCGGGCCGAGCACCGTCTGGAAGGTCATGCCGGAATGGATCTGCGCGGCCACCTTCTTGGGGTCGAGGGATTTTGCCGCCTCGGCCGCCTGCTTGATGACCTGCACGCCGGCATAGGAATAGAGCACGTAGCCCTCGGCATCGATGCCCTTGGCGGTCATGGCCTCCACGATGCCCTTGGCCGCCGGATTCTTGCGCGGGTCGGGGCCGAAGGTCATCAGCGTGCCGGTGCCGCCGGTGCCGGCGATGTTCCAGTATTCCTTGTCGGCCAGCGCGTCGCCGCCCATGAGCACGGTCTTCAGGCCCTGATCGCGCATCTGCCGCACGATCAGGCCGGCCTCGGGATGCAGGCCGCCGAAATAGATCACGTCGACGCCAGCCGCCTTCATCTTCGAGACGAGGGCCGAATAGTCCTTCTCGCCGGGGTTGATGCCCTCATACATCACTTCCTTGACGCCGGCCTTGTTGAGGGCCTTCTGTGTCTCGTCGGCGAGGCCCTTTCCGTAGGGCGACTTGTCATGGACGATGGCGATCTTGCCGTCCTTGAACTTCTCGGCGAGGAAGGCGCCCGCCACCGGCCCCTGCTGGTCGTCGCGGCCGGCAGTGCGGAAGGTGTTCCAGAGCTTGCGCTCGGTATAAGCGGGGTTGGTGGAAGCGGGGCTGATCTGCAGCACGCCGGCCTCTGCATAGTCCGACGAGGCGGCAATGGAGATGCCGGAATTGACGTGGCCGATGACGAAGGTCGCGCCGTCGGTGATGAGCTTGTTGGCCGCCGCCACGCCCTGCTCGGGCTTGCCGCCGTCGTCGGCCACCAGGAGCACGATCTTCTGGCCGTTGATGCCGCCGGCGGCGTTGATGTCGGCCACCGCCTGCTCGACACCGGTTTTCATCTGGGTGCCGAAGGCGGCGATGGAGCCGGTGAGCGGCCCGGCGGCCCCGAGCTTCACATCGGCGTGGGCGGCCGGCGCGAGGACGAGGCCGGCGCAGACGGCGAGCGCGGCGAAGGAAAGCCTGTTCATCCCGATCCCCTCGAAATGATTGAAAGGTTCTGGCGCGGGGCCGTTGGTCCGGCCTTCGCACGCCGGGCTTCGGGCGCATGGGACGCGCCTTGCCCTTGTGGCAGCATGATTGCCAAACCGGGGTCCGAAGACAAGCGTGGCACCGTGGCCCCTGAAGCCGAAAATTGGCTCAAACGAAAAAGCCTGCGCCGGGGGGCGCAGGCTTCGGATGTGTCAGATGTCGATTGAACGGTGAGGCATCACAGCTCGCTGTAGGTGCCGTCCTTCCAGACGTAGACCACGTAGTCGAGCTTGGTGATGTCGCCCTTCTTGTCGAAGGTGAGCGGGCCGAGCACGGTGTCGAACTTCATACCCGAGTGGATCTTCTCAGCCACCTTCTTGGGGTCGAGGGACTTGGCCGCCTCGGCCGCCTGCTTGATGACCTGCACGCCGGCATAGGAGTAGAGCACGTAGCCCTCGGGATCGACGCCCTTGGCCTTGAACTTATCCACGATGGCCTTGGCGGCGGGGTTCTTGCGCGGGTCGGGACCGAAGGTGGTCAGGGTGCCGGTGGCACCGTCGCCGGCGATGGACCAGAACTCCTTGTCGATCATGCCGTCGCCGCCCATGAGGACGGTCTTCAGGCCCTGGTCACGCATCTGGCGCACGATCAGGCCGGCTTCCGGATAGAGGCCGCCGAAATAGACGAGGTCGGCGCCGGACGCCTTGATCTTGGAGACGAGCGCCGAATAGTCCTTCTCCTTCGGGTTGATGCCCTCGTAGAGAACTTCCTTCATGCCGCCCTTGTTGAGGGCCTTCTGAGTCTCGTCGGCGAGGCCCTTGCCGTAGGGCGTCTTGTCGTGGACGACGGCGATCTTCTTGCCCTTGAAGTTCTTCAGGATGTAGGCGCCGGCCACAGCGCCCTGCTGGTCGTCGCGACCGCAGGTGCGGAACGTGTTCCACATCTTGCGCTCGGTGAAGGTGGGGTTGGTGGAGGCGGGGCTGATCTGCAGCACGCCAGCCTCTTCATAGTCCTGCGAGGTCGGGATGGACACGCCGGAGTTGTAGTGGCCGATGACGAACTTGGCGCCGTCGGTGATCAGCTTGTTGGCCGCCGACTTGCCCTGCTCGGGCTTGCCGCCGTCGTCACCCACCAGGAACTCGATCTTCTGGCCGAGGATGCCGCCGGAGGCGTTGATGTCGGCGATGGCCTGCTCGGTGCCGTTCTTCAGCTGGGCGCCCACGGCGGCGAGATCGCCGGTGATGGGGCCGGCAACGGCGATCTTCACCTGCGCCTGGGCCTGCGCCGCCAGGACGAGGCCGGCGCCGAGCGCCAGCGACGCCATCAAAAGCTTCTTCATGCCTTGTCTCCCCTTCTGCACCCCGCCGCCGTCACGGCCGGCGAGGTTGAATCCGTTGGTGGCGCATTGTGCCGCAATCACGAGTCGTGTCGATCCCTCTCATGACGAGATCGGCGACCATTCCTCAGCTGCTGCCAAGCTTGCGCGGACGCCACGCGACGCTGCCGTGCCGCTCGTACATCCAGCCATATTGCACCGTCATCTGCCGCTGCCGCATGGCGCGGAAGCCGAGCGTCGCGATGGAGGCGAGCAGCACGAATTCCACCGCCAGCGGCTCGGGATCGAACAGCGTCGCCTGGAACAACGCGAAGTGGCAGAAGCGCACCGCGCAGGCGAGCAACCCACAATAAACCAGAAGATGGAGGTAGGGGTCCCACGATCGGGCCACCGCCTTGCCGGTGAGCCAAGCCGCGCCGCCGCCGAGGAACAGCGTCACCAGCAGGAAGTCGGCAAGCGAAGCGCCGATCAGCTCCTCCGGCCACACGAAGAGCGTCGCAACCAGCACCACCAGCGCAATGGCGGGGCCGAGGAGCATGGGGGAGGTGATGCGGCCGGGATCGCGCGCGGGATGGATTGCGGTCACGTCAGCGCCCTCCTTCCAGATAGGCGGCGCGCACTTCTGGCCGGGCGAGCAGTTCCGCGCCGGTGCCGGACATGGTGACGAGGCCGTTCACCATCACATAGCCGCGGTGGGCGAGCTTCAGCGCATGGAAGGCGTTCTGCTCCACCAGGAACACGGTGAGCCCCTCGGTGCGGTTGAGCATGCGGATGGCGTCGAAGATCTGCCGAACGACCAAGGGCGCGAGGCCGAGGGAGGGTTCGTCCAGCAGCAGCAGGCGCGGGCGGCTCATGAGGGCGCGCGCGATGGCCAGCATCTGCTGCTCGCCGCCGGAGAGCGTGCCGCCGCGCTGGGCGATGCGCTCCTTCAGCCGCGGGAACAAGGTGAACATGCGCTCCAGATCCTCGGCGAAATGGGCGTTGCCGTCGATGGCGGCGCCCATCTGCAGATTCTCGTAGACCGTCATGCGCGGGAAGATGCGCCGGCCTTCCGGAGACTGCGCGATCCTGAGGCGCATGATCTCGTGGGTGGGCAGGGCCGTGATGTCCCGTCCGGCATAGATGATGCGGCCGTCGCGGGCGCGGGGGCTGCCGCAGATGGTCATCATCAAGGTGGACTTGCCGGCGCCGTTGGCGCCGATGAGGGTGACGATCTCGCCCTCATTCACCTCGATGTCCACGCCCTTGAGCGCGATGATGTTGCCGTAATAGGCGGTGACGCCCGAGACGGAGAGCAGCGGCGCCTTGCGCGCGGCGGGAGCGGGAGAGGTCACGGCCTTGGTGTCCGGCTGGATGCTCATGCCCCCGCCTCCACCACCGCGACGGCCTCTTCCTCGTCCTCGACGCCGAGATAGGAGGCGATGACGCGCGGGTCGTTGCGCACCTCGTCGGGTGTGCCGTCGGCGATCTTGGAGCCGTATTCCAGCACGACCACGTGGTCCGAGATTTCCATCACCACCGACATGTCGTGCTCGATGAGCAGGATGGAGGCCTGATGCTCGCGCCGGATGGACAGCAGCAGCTCGTTCAGCGCCGCGGATTCGCGCGGGTTGAGGCCGGCGGCGGGCTCGTCCAGGCAGAGCAGAACCGGGTCCGTGCACATGGCACGGGCGATCTCGAGCCGGCGCTGGTCGCCATAGGGCAGGTCGCCCGCCGGATCGTCGGCGCGGTCCACGAGGCCGATCTTGTTGAGCCAGTAGAGCGCGCGGTCCACGGCGCCCTTCTGCTTCCGCTGCCAGGACGGCAAATTGAGGATCGCGGCGGGGTTGAGCAGGCCCGAAGTGGTCAGCGACATGTGCTGCGCCACAAGCAGGTTTTCCAGGATGGTCATTCCCGAGAACAGGCGGATGTTCTGGAAGGTCCGTGCCACCCGCGCCCAGGAGGCGACCTTGTGGTCGGGCAGGCGCTCCAGCAGATAGAGCGCGCCGGCCTCCGACTTGCCCCAAGCGAGGCCCGAGGCGGTGACGCCGTCCACTTCCGCGTCCGTCGCCGGGCCGCCGTGGAACAGGGCGAGGCGGCCGGTGCTGGGCTTGTAGAATCCGGTGATGCAGTTGAAGACCGTGGTCTTGCCCGCGCCGTTCGGCCCGATCACCGCCGTCACCTCGCCTCGCCCCGCGACGAAGGACACGTCATTGACGGCAACGAGGCCGCCGAAGCGCATGGAGAGGTGATCGACCTTCAGGATCGGATTGCGGTCCCAGGCCCGGCTCTCGCGGGCGGGGCTTGCGCTCTCGCCCGCCATCAGCCGTGCCCTTCCTTCACCAACGACCCGGACACCGCCTTGCGCTCCTTCAGGAAGATGGTGGGCATGCGGCTGGAGACGAGGCCGCGCGGGCGCCACACCATCACCGCCACCATGGCGAAGCCGAAGATGAGCATGCGGTAGAGGGAGGGGTCGAAGTCCGAGCCGAACAGGAAATCGGCCTTCAGGAAGGAGAGGTTGCGCAGCAGCTCCATGCCGCCAATGAGCAGAATCGCCGCGCCCGCGACGCCCATCTGCGAGCCCATGCCGCCGAGCACGACGATGGCGAGGATCACCGCCGATTCCATGAAGGTGAAGCTCTCGGGCGAGACGAAGCGGATGCGCACGGCGAAGAAGGCGCCGGCAAAGCCGCCGAACATGGCGCCCGTGGCGAAGGCCGTGAGCTTGGTCAGCGTGGTGTTGATGCCCAGCGACCGGCAGGCGATCTCATCCTCGCGCAGCGCTTCCCACGCCCGGCCCACCGGCATCTTCCTCAGGCGGATGGTGACGACAGCGGTGAGCGCCGCGAGGCCCAGGATGACGAAATAGAGAAAGAACATGCGGTGCATGGAGTTGAACTCCAGCCCGAAGATGCTGGCGAAGCCGGTTTCGGAGGAATCGAACGGCACGCCGAAGAAGGTGATGGGCGGGATGGAGGAGATGCCCGCGCCGCCATTGGTCAGCGACACCCAGTTGATGAGCACGAGGCGGATGATCTCGCCGAAGGCCAGGGTGACGATGGCGAGATAGTCGCCGCGCAGCCGCAGCACCGGGAAGCCGAGAATGACGCCCCACATGGCGGCGAGGATGCCGGAGAGCGGCAGGCAGATCCAGAACGCCCAGGCCGTCCAGAAGTCGTCGCCCAGCGTGCCGGCGAAGAAGTCGTTGATGGGCACGCTGGTGGAGAGCAAAGCGAAAGTGTAGGCGCCCACCGCGTAGAAGGCGACGTAGCCCAGATCCAGCAGGCCCGCGAGGCCCACCACGATGTTGAGGCCCCATCCCAGCATCACATAGGTGAGCACGTAGATGCCGAGGTCCACCCAGTAGCGGCTCGGGCTCAGCCCGCCGGCGAGCAGGATGGACAGGAACGGGTAGAGGATGGCGAAGCTGAAGAACACCGGCTTCACCGCCGGCGAGGCCAGCGCGCCGAGACGGGCCATGACGCCGGGCGTGGTCGAGACGCGGCGGGGCGGCCGGTTCGGGTTCCACACCGTGACCATGAGCAGGAAACGGCCCACCATCACGATGCCGGCGAAGATGGCGACCAGCCCGAAGCGATAGGTGAGCACCAGCGAGCCGGTGCTCGATTCGCTGGCGCGGAAGCCGACGAGGGGCAGGAAGAGCAGGGCGGTCAGCAGGCCGCTGACAAGGGCGTCCTTGAAGGCCCCCGCCACGGCGGAGGTCCGCTCCGGCCCACGGGGCTTTTCCGCCGGAACCGGGGAGGGGTCGGGCACATCGGCGAGATCGGAACCGGAGACCGGAGCCATCACACCTTCTCCACTTCCGGCCGGCCGAGCAGGCCCTGCGGCAGGAAGATGAGCGTGACCACAAGGATGGAGAACGCCGCCACATCCTTGTATTCAATGGAGAAATAGGCCGACCAGAAGGTCTCGATGAGACCGATGAGGATGCCCCCCAGCACCGCGCCCGGCAGCGAGCCGATGCCGCCCAGCACGGCCGCGGTGAAGGCCTTCACGCCGGGCACGAAGCCGTCGGCGAAGTTCACGACGCCGTAATACATCAGGTACATGACGCCCGCGACGGCAGCGAGGGCGGCGCCGATGACGAAGGTGAGGGCGATGGTCTGGTCCACGTTCACGCCCAAGAGCGCCGCCATCTTGCGGTCCTGCTCGCACGCCCGCTGGGCGCGGCCGAGGGGCGTCTTCTTGACGAGATACCAGAAGCCCGCGAGCAGCACCGCCGTCACCACCATGATGATGATCTGCTTGTAGGCGAGCGTCACCTCGTAGCCGTTGGTCTCGCGGATGACGATCACCTCCGTCACCATGGGCGGCAGCGGCTTGTTGCGCGGGCCCTGCGCCACCTGCACGAAGTTCGAAAGCAGGATGGACATGCCGATGGCGGAAATCATCGGCGCCAGGCGGAAGGAGCCGCGCAGGGGCCGGTAGGCCACGCGCTCGATGGTCCAGCTCACGAGGCCCGTGAACAGCATCGCCACCACCAGCGTGATGGCGAGGATGAGGAAGATGGAGCTGAGGCCGACCACCGTCGTCAGCAGCAGCACGCATATGAGCGCGATGAAGGCGCTGACCATGAACACGTCGCCGTGGGCGAAGTTCACCATTCCGATGATGCCGAAGACCATCGTGTAGCCGATGGCGATCAGTCCGTAGATCGACCCGAGGGTCAATCCGTTGATGAGCTGCTGGAGGAAGACATCCATCCGCCGCTTGAACCCCTCTGTTCGGGCGCCTCTTATCTCATCGTGCCCGATGATTGTGCGCTGCCGTATTTGAGAGTCATAACCCGGCCCTTCGGCCGACACAATTGCGTCGCGAACCCCGTCAACGGGAGCTTTCGGCCAAGCTTCGACTGCCTTTATTTCGGCCTTGCAGGGGGCGGGCGCAGGTGGATACCTTCCTGGTATATTGTCGACACCAAGATCGGCGCAGCCGTGGCCGGGCATCTCAGATGCCGGGTGGCGGAAGAAGCGGAGCCTTTCCGCGCCTCAGGCGCAGCGGGCTTCGATGGGGACGGGAAGCGGCCGCGGGGAGGGGACATCATCCCCACGCCTCGTCACACGGCTCATGTTGTCACGACTGAAGCTCGATCCCTTTCTCGTCGCCCTCGCCACCACCGTCGTCCTTGCCCTCGCCTGGCCAAAGCCCGGCGTCACCGGCGGCATCCTCCACGCCGACAAGGCGGCGACGTGGGGCGTGGCGGTCATCTTCCTGCTCTACGGCGTCTCGCTGTCTCCACGGCGGCTGATCGAGAGCGCCGCGCGCTGGGATCTGCACCTCGTGGTGCAGGCTACAACCTTCCTCGTCTTCCCGGCGGTGGTCGTGGGTGCGCTGGCGCTCGCCGGCGGACTGTTCCCGGAGCCGCTCGCCATCGGCTTCTTCTTCCTCGCGGCGCTGCCCTCCACCGTGTCTTCCTCGGTGGCGATGACCTCGCTGGCGCGGGGCAACGTGCCCGTCGCCATCTTCAACGCCTCCATCTCCAGCCTCATCGGCGTGTTCGCCACCCCGGCTTTGATGGCGTGGTATCTCCACGCGGTGGGCGGCGGGATGGATCTCGGCGCGGTCATCCTGAAGCTGGTGACGCTGGTGGTGCTGCCGCTGGCCCTCGGCCAGGCGCTGCGGCCGCTGCTGCTCAAGACCGTGGAGCGGCACCGCGCATTCGTGAAGGCGGCGGACCGCGTGGTGATCCTCGCCATCGTCTACAATTCGTTCTGCGACAGCGTGGTTTCCGGCGTGTGGAAGGGCCTGAGCCCGCTGCTGCTCGCCGAAGTGATCGTCGCCGTCGTCGGCCTGTTCGCGGTGGTCTACGCGCTGACGCGCGGCGTGTGCCGGCTGATGGGTTTTTCCGCGCCGGACACGGTGGCGGTGGCCTTCTGCGGCTCCAAGAAGTCGCTGGCGACGGGTCTGCCCATGGCCCACGTGATGTTCGGCGCGGCACCGGCCCTGTCGCTCATCATCACGCCCATCATGCTCTACCACTTCCTCCAACTGGTCATCGTGGGCGTCATCGCCAACCGCTTCGCCTCCCGGGCCGATGCACTGGCGATGATCGATGCGGAGGAGACCGAGCCCTCGCTGATCGCCGAGGACGACGCCTTGCCCTTGCCGGAGCCCGCGCGCACGAGAGCGTGACGGGTTCCCCATCGGGGCACCCCCGTCTTGACCGCGTCACCGGCGCCGTCCCACATTGGAGGAATGAAAAACGGCCGGCCGCCGTGAGTGCCGGACGCGGGGACGAACCCCGCGCCGGAAGACTGCCCGGGCAACCGGGGGCCGGCTCAGGGAGGTGAGGCATGTCCGAGGCGACGACCATCGTTCGCGTCCCCGTCCGTCTGACCGTGAACGGCAAGTCCGTCTCAGCCGAGATCGATCCGCGCACTCTCCTGGTGCAGTTCCTGCGCGAGACGCTGGACCTGACCGGAACGCATGTGGGCTGCGACACCAGCCAATGCGGGGCCTGCGTCGTCCATCTCGACGGGGTGGCCGTGAAGTCCTGCACGGTTCTCGCCGCGCAGGCGGACGGCGCGTCCGTCACCACCATCGAGGGGCTGGCGACCGGCGGCAAGCTGCACCCGATGCAGGAAGCCTTCCGCGAGAACCACGGCCTGCAGTGCGGCTTCTGCACGCCGGGCATGATCATGAGCGCGGTGGATCTCGTGGCCCGCTTCGGCCCCGACCTCGACGAGGCGACCATCCGCGAGAACCTCGACGGCAATATCTGCCGCTGCACGGGCTATCACAACATCGTCAAGTCGGTGGCTGCGGGCGCCGCCGCCATGGGCTCCGCCGAGGCGCCGCGCGCCGCCGAATAGGCGGCTGCCGCACCCCGTCCGTCACGCATCTCGCAGACATAGCCCGCCCGCAAAGGGCGGCGCCGGGAGGATCCCGATGAACGCCAGCGTTTCCAGCTCCGTCACGCCCATCGGCGCCGCGGTCCGGCGCAAGGAAGACCACCGCTTCATCACCGGCAAGGGCCGCTACACGGACGATCTCGACCGTCCCGGGCAGACCTACGCCTATTTCGTCCGCTCGCCCTATGCCCACGCCCGCATCCGCCACATCGACCCCACCGCGGCCAAGGCCATGCCGGGCGTGGTGGACGTGCTCACCGGCGCGGACATCGCCGCCGACGGCTTGGGCGACCTCATCTGCGGCTGGATGATCCATTCCAAGGACGGCAGCCCCATGAAGATGGGCTCCCATCCGGCGCTGGCGAAGGAGAAGGTGCGCTATGTGGGCGACCACGTGGCCGTCGTCATCGCCGAGACGCTGAACGAGGCGAAGGACGCCGCGCTGGCGGTGGAGGTGGAATACGAGCTGCTCCCCGCCGTCGCGGACCTCGCCACGGCGACGGACGGCGAGCAGATCCACGACTGCGCCCCTCGCAACACCGCCTTCGAGTGGGAGCTGGGCGACAAGGCCGCCACCGAGGCCGCGTTCGCCCGCGCGGCGAAGGTGACGAGCATCGACATCGTCAACAACCGCCTCGCCCCCAACGCCATCGAGCCCCGTGCGGCCATCGGCGAATATGATTCCGGCGACGAGGCCTTCACCCTCTGGACCACCAGCCAGAACCCGCACGTCGCCCGCCTCGTGCTCTCCGCCTTCGTCGGCATCGCGCCGGAGAACAAGCTGCGCGTCATCGCCCCGGACGTGGGCGGCGGCTTCGGCTCCAAGATCTTCATCTATGCGGAGGAGACGGTCTGCGCCTGGGCCTCCAAGAAGGTGGGGCGGCCGGTGAAGTGGACGGCGGACCGCTCGGAGGCCTTCCTGTCCGACGCCCACGGCCGCGACCACATCACCCATGCCGAGCTGGCCATGGACGAGGCCGGCCACATCATCGGCTTCCGGATCAAGACGCGCGCCAACATGGGCGCCTATCTCTCCACCTTCGCCTCCTCCATCCCGACCTATCTCTACGCGACGCTGCTGTCGGGCCAGTACGCCATCCCCGCCATCTATTGCGAGGTGGATGCCATCTACACCACCACCGCCCCGGTGGACGCCTATCGCGGCGCCGGCCGGCCGGAGGCGACGTTCCTGCTGGAGCGCATCGTGGAGAAGGCGGCGCGCGAGCGCGGCGAGGACCCGGCGGAGTTCCGCCGGCGCAACTTCATCAAGTCCTTCCCGCACCAGACGCCCGTCATCATGTGCTACGACGCGGGCGATTACGTCGCCTCCCTCGACAAGGCGCTGGAGGTGGCGGACTACAAGGGCTTCCCGGCCCGCCGCGCGGAATCCGAGCGCAACGGCAAGCTCAGGGGCATCGGCCTCTCCGCCTATATCGAGGCCTGCGGCATCGCCCCCTCGGCGGCGGTGGGCTCGCTTGGCGCCGGCGTGGGCCTGTGGGAAAGCGCGGAGGTGCGCGTCAATCCCACCGGCAATGTGGAGGTGCTCACCGGCTCCCACAGCCACGGGCAGGGACACGAGACCACCTTCGCCCAGCTCGTCTCCGCCCGCCTCGGCATCCCCATCGATCAGGTGAGCGTGGTTCACGGCGACACCGACAAGGTGCAGTTCGGCATGGGCACCTACGGCTCGCGCTCCGGCGCCGTCGGCATGTCGGCCATCGTGAAGGCGCTCGACAAGGTGGAGGCCAAGGCGAAGAAGATCGCCGCCCACATGCTGGAAGCCTCGGAAGGGGACATCGAGTTCAAGGACGGCAGGTTCACGGTCGCCGGCACCGACCGCTCGCTCGCCTTTGCCGAGGTGGCGCTCAACGCCTATGTGGCGCACAAATTCCCCACCTCCGAGATCGAGCCGGGGCTGAAGGAGGGGGCGTTCTACGACCCCACCAACTTCACCTTCCCCGCCGGCTGCCACATCTGCGAGCTGGAGGTGGACCCGGAGACCGGCGTCGTCGAGATCAAGTCCTTCGTCGCCATCGACGATTTCGGCGAGATCATCAATCCGATGATCGTGGAAGGGCAGGTGCACGGCGGCATCGGGCAGGGCATCGGCCAGGCGCTGATGGAAGGCGTCACCTATGACGAGGACGGCCAGCTCGTGACCGGCTCCTACATGGACTACACCATGCCCCGCGCCGGCGACCTGCCCTCCTTCACCGTGGGCATGACGCAGACCCGCTGCCCCTCGAACCCGCTCGGCATCAAGGGCTGCGGCGAGGCCGGGGCCATCGGCGCGCCGCCCGCCGTCATCAACGCGCTCACCAACGCCCTCGGCACCGAGGACGTGCCCATGCCCGCCACGCCCTCCAGGGTGTGGGCCATCGCGCAGGCGCGCGCTTCCCGTCTTGCTGCGGAATAGGAGGACGCCATGTACGCCTTCGACTATCAGCGTCCCGACGCCATCGCCGCCGCTGCCGCGATCCTCTCCGCCGATCCGGAGGCCAAGGCGCTGGCCGGCGGGCAGACCCTGCTGCCGACCCTGAAGCAGCGCCTCGCCCAGCCGACCGCGCTGGTGGACCTCTCCCGCATCCCGGAACTCTCCGGCATCTGCGCCACGACGGAAGGCGTCTCCATCGGCGCCATGACGCGCCATGCGGAGGTGGCCGCCTCGGATGTGGTTCGCGCCGCCATCCCGGCCCTCTCCGATCTCGCCGGCATGATCGGCGACGTGGCGGTGCGCAACCGGGGCACCATCGGCGGGTCGCTGGCCAATGACGACCCGACCGCCGACTATCCCGCCGCGGTGCTCGCCTTGAACGCGAGCGTGGTCACCGACCGCCGCTCCATCGGCGCGTCCGACTACTTCCGCGGCCTGTTCGAGACGGCGCTGGAGGAGGGGGAGATCATCACCCGCGTGGACTTCCCCAAGGTGGAGAAGGCCGGCTACGCCAAGTTCCGCAATCCGGCCTCGCGCTATGCCATGGCTGGCGTGTTCGTGGCGAAGACGGCAGCCGAGGTGCGGGTGGCGGTGACGGGGGCAGGGCAGTCCGGCGTGTTCCTGTGGACCGAGGCGGGGGACATCCTCTCCTCCGATTTCACGGTCCAGGCCATCTCCGGCCTCGCGCTCGATCCCTCCAACCTCATGAGCGACCTGCACGGCAGTGCCGAATACCGGGCGCAGCTGGCGAAGGTGATGCTGAAGCGGGCGCTCGCCTCGATCACGGGGTGAGAGCGGCCGGCCCTATCGGCGTCTGGCTGTCCAGAAGACGAGGAATGCCGAGGCCGGAAGGGCCTTCGAGTAAAGCCAGCCCTGGGCGAAGCTCACGCCCTGGGTGCGCAGATATTCGGCCTGGTTCTCGGTTTCCACACCCTCGGCGATGATCTGCAGTTTCAGCTCGTGTCCCATGGCGATGATGTAGGGGGTCACGTCGCGCGTGGGCGCCTCCGTATTGACGGCGGCGATGAAAGACCGGTCGATCTTCAGAAGATCGATGGGCAGGTTCTGGATGTAGTTGAGGCCCGAATATCCCGTACCGAAATCGTCGATGGCGGTCCTGTGGCCGCGGCGGCGCAGTTCGAGGAGCGTGGCGCGCGCCCCGTCCACATCGATGAAGCTGCGCTCCGTCGCTTCGAGCCATATCTGCCGTGGCTGGATGCCGGAGCCGTCCAGCACACGCTCCAGCACCGGCAGGATGCGCCCGGTGGTGATGTCGACGGCGCTGAGGTTGATGCTGACATGCGCGTGCGGGTCATCGCGCAGCAGGTCTCCGAGATCGTCGATGACGGCGGACAGCATCTGGTCGGTCAGGCGCCCGATCAGGCCGGTTTCCTCGGCGAGGGGGATGAACATATCAGGCGGAGTCTGGCTGCCGTCCGCACGCGGCCAGCGCACGAGCGCCTCGGCGCCGATGCAGCGCCCCGTGGCCAGCTCGATGATCGGCTGGTAGTGCGCGACCAGTTCGCCCTTCTTCAGCGCCTTCGCCAGTTCGGTGCGGGGCGAGCTTTGCCGGCGCAGCACCAGCAGCCCCGACGCGGCCGACAGCAGCGCGATCGCGGCCGAAAGGGGCAGGAGGACCGCCCGATTGGCCTGCAGATGCTCCTTGAATGTGATGCGCGGCTGACGGACGGTCACGGCCCAGTTGCGCGAGACCTTCTCGACGCGCGCATCCTCTGCGTCCGGCGTCGCGTGTCGGTCCCGGTCAAGATAGCTCGCATAGATGGGCAGGCCGCCGCGGGTGCGGACTTCCGAGATCGTGAATGGGTTGGAGGTCTCCCACTCATTGAAGAACTGTCTCTGGTCGACGAGGACGCTGTACTCGCGCAGGCGCAGGATGAGGATCGCCCGGTCAGTGCCGAAATTGGTCGGCCGCCAGTTCAGGATGAGGCCGATGCCATCCGGCTGCTCGATCTGGACCGGGGCTCGCACCAGCCTGTAGTTCAGCATGCCCCACGAATTGCACTCGACCACGTCCCCCGCGCCATAGCCGATGTTGACAACAGACAACGCCTCTTCGGTGATCTGCAACATCGCGCGAATATGCTGTGGCGAGCAGGGCGGAAAGGGCATCGCTGCAATGGTGCGCAGCGCCGACACCGCATCGGCGTAGACCGCGTCGGTATGATCAAGAACTCGCAATGCATAGGCATTGAGTTGTTCTTGCTGCGTGGAAAGAGCAAACCGCCATGACACATAAAGGGTCGGCGCCAGCGGCACCATCGTGCCGATAACGGTTGCAAGAACGACCAATGCCCAGGTCAATCCCCGGCTCATGTCGGATGCCCAAAAGGTGCAGCAATCATGTCCGACAGAGAATGTCGGCCGGTATTGTGCTACACGCTCGCATGATCTATACGCTAATTATCTTGCTTCAGTGGGTCATGATTATTTCATTAATGGCAAAAAGCCATTGGCGCAAATGAAGGTGACGTGCGCAGTTCGAGACCGTCGAGGGGCGTTGCGACGGGCGAGACGCCCGATTGCGACTGTCCAGCCCGGCCGGGCTGCCGCATGCGTCGTGCCGGCGGCACGGAGCGCGTAGGATGCAATCCAGCGGCAGGAGCCTCTTTCCCAAGGCGCGTGTGGACGCCCTGAGCGACGGTATTTTCGCCTTCGCGATGACGCTGCTGGTGCTGGACATCCGCTTGCCCGACGACCTTCCGCTCACCTCGGCAGCGGAACTGACGGCGCATCTGGTCTCGCTGTCGCACCAGATGCTGACCTATGTAATTTCCTTCTTCGTGCTGGGTGCCTTCTGGCGCAGCGGCATCGAGATCCGGCCCACCAGCGAGAGGGTGGACCGGCACACGGTGCGCCTTGCGTTGCTATTCCTGTTCTTCGTCACCACCGTGCCGTTCTCGTCGGGGCTGGTGGGGCGTTATGGCGGGCTGGCGCCGGCGGTGGTGGTCTATGCCGGCAACATGACCATGCTGGCCGTGCTGACCATCGCCATCAGATATCTGGATGTGGAGCCTAAGCATCGGTCGCTGCGCGGCGCGGCCGGCGGCGTGCTGCCCCTGTTCATCGCGACCGCGATCCCTCTCGGTGCTCATCAGCGCCGTCGCGCCGCGACAGGCCATGTACGCCTACCTGCTGACCGGGCTGGCGCGCCTGCCCTTCTGGCCGCGCGGCGGCTACGGCGCAGCGGACTGACCAAAAGGAAAGGCCGGCGCAGGGGTGCCCCGCGCCGGCCTTTCACTCAATCACGTGGCGATCACTTCCGCCCGATCACTTCACGCCGATGACGCCGCCCACGGCACCACCGACCGCGCCGACCGCGCCACCGACCACCGCGCCCACGGGGCCAGCGGCCTTCTCGCCTTCCTTGGCGCCCTTCTCGGCGCCGGTGCCGGTGCCCTTGACGCCGCCGGCGACACCGCCCGCGACCGCACCGCCCACACCGCCGACCGTGCCGCCGACGCCAGCGCCGACCGGGCCGGCCGCCTTGTCACCGGCCGAAGCGCCGGCATTGGCGCCCTGCTCGGCACCCTTCACCACGCCCTGCGCGAACGCGGCGGCGGGGGCCAGAGCCAAAGAGAGAGCGGTAGCGGCCAGAATGATCTTCTTCATGGCATTCCATCCTTCGGTTCGTCACTTCGACAGGCGACGGGAGCCGTTGCTTCCGCCGCCGAGCGCGCGACCGTGGGGCGTCGTGGTGCGCAGACCCGCCCCTACGATAATCCGCCGGTCGACCTCCCGCCAGACACGCTGACGGGAGCTTCGCCGCAGCGGTGGTATCAGGCGGTCTTGTCGAAAAGCTGGCGGCCGATGAGCATCCGCCGGATTTCGCTGGTGCCGGCGCCGATCTCATAGAGCTTGGCGTCGCGCAGCAGGCGGCCGGTAGGATAATCGTTGATGTAGCCGTTACCGCCGAGGGTCTGGATGGCTTCGAGCGCCATCCAGGTGGCCTTTTCCGCCGCATAGAGAATGGCGCCGGCCGCGTCCTCGCGGGTGGTGGCACCGCGATCGCAGGCCTTGGCCACGGCATAGACGTAGGCCTTGGTGGCGTTCATGGTCACGTACATGTCGGCGATCTTGCCCTGCATCAGCTGGAAGGTGCCGATGGGCTGGCCGAACTGCTTGCGCTCGTGGACATAGGGCATCACCACATCCATGCACGCCTGCATGATGCCGGTGGGGCCGCCTGCCAGCACCGCACGCTCATAGTCGAGCCCGCTCATGAGCACGTTGACGCCCTTGCCCACGGCGCCCAGCACGTTCTCCTCCGGCACCTCGCAATCCTCGAACACCAGTTCGCCGGTGTCGGAGCCGCGCATGCCGAGCTTGTCGAGCTTTTGGGCGGTGGAGAAGCCCTTGAAGCCCTTCTCCACGAGGAAGGCCGTCATGCCCTTGGGGCCGGCGGTGGGGTCGGTCTTGGCATAGACCACCAGCGTCTCGGCGATGGGGCCGTTGGTGATCCACATCTTGGAGCCGTTGAGGACGTAGCGGTCGCCCTTCTTCTCCGCGCGCGTGCGCATGGAGACCACATCCGAGCCCGCGCCCGGCTCCGACATGGCGAGCGCGCCCACATGCTCGCCCGAAATGAGCTTGGGCAGGTACTTCGCCTTCTGCTCCGGCGTGCCGTTGCGGCTGATCTGGTTGACGCAGAGGTTCGAATGCGCGCCATAGGAGAGGCCCACCGAGGCGGAGGCGCGGGAAATCTCCTCCATGGCGATGACGTGCTCGAGATAGCCGAGGCCGGAGCCGCCATATTCCTCCTCCGCCGTCACGCCGAGCAGGCCCAGCGCGCCGAGCTTGGGCCACAGGTCGCGGGGGAACTGGTTGGTCTTGTCGATCTCGGCGGCGCGCGGGGCGATCTCGGCCTGGGAGAAATCGCGCACGGTGTCGCGCAGCATGTCGGCGGTTTCGCCGAGGTCGAAATCGAAACCCCCGGGGGCGTTCGGCAGCATGGTCACATCCTCCCTCGCTCCCCGGATTCTCATGCGCGGTCGTGGCCGCCGCCAGGAAGCGGGGCCTAGAATAAAACGGTTGTCCGTTTAATCAATGGGCCGTGCACGGCCCGCGCCGCACAACTTTCGTCAGGCGGCGGGGCGGGTGATGCGATCGGTGAGGTTGAGCCGGCCACGGGCGATCTCCGCCACCTGAAGCCGCACGGCCTCCGAGCCGGCGAGCTGGTCCAGCATCTCGATCTGGTTGCGGGCAATGAGCAGCAGCAGATCATCGCGCACCGCGCCGTCAGGCCCCTTGGGCAGGGCGGCGACGATCTGGAGGTGATCGAGGTGCGGCCGGTCGGGCAGGGCGGCCGCGAGATGGGCGCGCAGGGCATCCGCCGTCACCGGCGCGGACGGCGCGACGAAGGCATAGAGGCCCACCTTGCCGCCCAGCGTCTGGAAATCCGACATATGCACTTCCGCCACGGCGGGATGGCTGGCAAGGGCGGCGGCGATGCGCGGCCCCACCTGTGTCACCCGCGGGCCGCGGCCCTCGGTGTCGGAATAGGACATCAGCCGCCGCGTGACGAAGCGGTAGACCTTCTTGCCCGTGGCCATCCACACGCGGGTGGGCAGGCTCTTGGTGGCCAGCACCTTCTTCTCGCGCGGCGTCAGCCGGTCCGGGCAATAGGTGCGCTTGTGCTTTAGGAGGTGGCGCAGATCCTCATAGGCCAGCACGCGGCCGAGCTTGGACCGCCGGCTGAAGGGCAGAGCGAGCTGGAAGTCCATCAGCCACGCCTCGCCATCCGCCCCGCGCAGCCAGTTCTGCTGCTTGGCGAGGTCGTTATGGACGTAGCCGGCGCGGTGCAGCGTCAGCAGCGCGGCGCGGGCGGAGTGGAAGAAGTGCATGTCCCCGGCCGGCCGGGCGATCTGCAGCGGCGCGCCGTCGATCCAGCCGCGAACGAGGAAGCGCTTGCCGACGGCGAGGAGCGGCGTGGTCACGCCGGTGCGCGTCACCTTCTCCAGCGCATGGATCTCGTGGGCCGCGAGCTGGTAGGCGATGGGCGCGAACCAGAGCGAGACGTCGTTCCAGCGCCGACGCACGGCGGGCCATTCCCGGCCGTGGCGGTCGGTCCAGGTGCCGCGCTCCACGGTGGAGAAGACATCGCGCTTCAGCACCGTATCCACGGCGAAGCGGGCCGGGTCGGCATCATATTCCAAAGGCGGCGGCGTGACGGACTGGCGCGGCATCCGGGCCTCTTAAGCCGCCTGTTGCGGGCTGTCGAGCCAGGTGAGGATGTCCGCCAGGGCCCGCGCGGCGAGCGCCTTCTTCTTGGCGAGCGTCTTCTCGGCGCCGCGCAGGCGCTTGCCGCCCTCGCCCTTGGGAGCCTCGGCGAGCGGGGGAAACAGACCGAAATTCACGTTCATGGGCTGGAAGGAGCGGGGGCCGCCTTCCGCTTCCGCTTCGATATGCCCGCCGGTGATGTGGGCGAGCAGCGCGCCGTGCGCCGTGGTGAGCGGTGGCAGCGGCACGTCCAGCCCAAGCCGCTCGGCTGCGGCGAAGCGCCCGGCCATGAGGCCGACCGCCGCGCTCTCCACATAGCCCTCGCAGCCGGTGATCTGGCCGGCGAAGCGCAGGCGGGGATCGGCCTTCAGGCGCAGGGTGCCGTCGAGAAGGCGCGGGGAATTGAGATAGGTGTTGCGGTGGAGGCCGCCGAGCCGGGCGAACTCGGCATTTTCCAGCCCCGGTATGGTGCGGAACACGCGGGCCTGCTCGCCATGGCGCAGCTTCGTCTGGAAGCCGACCATGTTGTAGAGCGTGCCCAGCTTGTTGTCCTGCCGCAGCTGGACGATGGCATAGGCCTTCACGTCCGGCGCGTGGGGATTGGTGAGGCCCACCGGCTTCATGGGGCCGAAGCGCAGCGTCTCGCGGCCCCGCTCGGCCATCACCTCGATGGGCAGGCAGCCGTCGAAATAGGGGGTCTTGGCCTCGAAGTCGCGGACCGGCGCCTTGTCGCCGGAGATCAGCGCATCGACGAAGGCGTTGTACTGCGCCTCGTCCATGGGGCAGTTGATGTAGTCCGCGCCCGTGCCGCCCGGCCCCGCTTTGTCATAGCGCGACTGAAACCAGGCCTTGCCCATGTCGATGCTGTCGAAATGCACGATGGGCGCGATGGCATCGAAGAAGGCGAGGGCACTTTCGCCGGTGAGGCCCAGGATCGCCTCGGCCAGCGCCGGGGAGGTGAGGGGGCCGGTAGCGAGGATCACGTTATCCCACTCGGCCGGGGGCAGGCCGGTGATCTCCTCGCGACGGATCTCGATGAGCGGGTGCGCCTCCAGCGCTGCGGTGACGGCGCGGGAGAAGCCCTCCCGGTCCACCGCCAGCGCGCCGCCGGCCGGCACCTGATTGGCATCCGCCGCCTTGAGGATCAGCGAGCCGGCGCGGCGCATCTCCGCATGGAGCACGCCCACGGCATTGCCCTGCGGATCGTCGGAGCGGAAGGAATTGGAGCAGACGAGTTCGGCGAGACCGTCGGTGAGGTGGGCTTCGGTGCCGCGCACGGGCCGCATCTCGTGAAGCACCACGGGAATGCCCCGCGTGGCCAGCTGCCAACTTGCCTCCGAGCCCGCGAGCCCTCCGCCGACCACATGGACGGGTGCGACATTATCGCCATTCGGACGGTCGGGCCAAAAAGTGTCAGGCATCGCGGCTCCAGTGTGCCGCCGGCAATCGGGGGCACCCGGCGGGACAAGCGGTGTGCCACACGCGCCGCTGGGACTTCAACCCTCAGAGCCTTTGGGAGCCATGGAGGGGGCCCAAAAACGAAAATGGTCCCCTCAGGGGACCATTCTCCGGTGCCGGCCCGAAGGCCGGCTCAGCCATGGCGGCGTCGCGTGAAATCAGGCGACGGCCGAAGCGTGGCGGGCCACGGCCCGGATTTCGCTGCGCGACACGTTGATGTCGGCGAGGGAGCGATCATCAAGGCTGGACAGCTCCGCAACCGTGCGATTGTAGACCTGCCACCGGCGGAACTGGCGAGCCAGGAAACCCCAGAGCAACATGTTACTTCTCCTCTTGTGGACCGCCTCGCGGCGATTCCACTTGCTGAGGGCAAACATATGCCCACATGCTGCATCGCCATAGGACCGCTGACGCATTGCAGCAATGCAACGCGTGCATGATGGGGCGCCATAGGTCGTTAACCTGTCGGAATATTGCAATGTTGCATTGCATCCCGCTGATGGAGGACATCTCTAGGGCGGTATTTTTATGCCTCCCTGGTGATATACAGAATTTGAGTGGGCGGGGGCCCTCTCGACACGCCATCGCCATGGTGGATGGCGTGACGCAAATGCGTAAGCCGCATGGGGGCATGTGATGAATGTGGCGAGCGCCACCGGTCTTGCCGGGGCCGCGGTCTATACGGCTCAGGAAGAACGTGGACTGACGTCCCGCTTCCTTGGTCCGTCAGGGATTTTCGTGGAGGTGGGGGCCTACGATCCGGTTTTCCAGAGCCAGACGCTGCATCTCGAGCTGACCGGCTGGAGAGGGCTTTTGATCGAGCCGGTGCCGGAATTCGCAGATAATCTGCGGCGCGCGCGGCAGGCTCAGGTGGTCCAGTGCGCCTGTGTCGCGCCCGAAGCTGCGACGGCGGGTCGCGTCGCCCTGCTGGAGCGTCGCGGCAGCAGCACCATCATCTTCAATCCGCGCAAGGTGCGGCCGGAGGACATGGTGATCGAGGTGCCGGCTGCGACCCTGGACTCCGTTCTTGAGGGCGCCGGCGTCTCGACCATCGACTTCCTCTCGGTGGATGTGGAAGGCGCCGAGCCCGACGTCCTGAAGGGGGTGACGCTCAGCCGTTTCCAGCCGAAGCTGGTGGTGGTGGACGACCGCGAGCGGTTCAGCGAGACCTGTGCCGTGCTCCGCAGCGGCAACTACCATCTCGTCCGGCGCACGGGCCACAATGCGTGGTTCGTGCCGCAGGACACCGCCCGGCACCTGAGCCTGCGGGCGCGCGCCCAGCTCATGTGGACCTACGGGCCCGGCCGCCTGCTCCGCCGCCGCATGCGCATCGGCAACGCCCGCATGGCCTGAGCCTGCGGGCGCAAGACACGGGAGGCCGCCTTACTCGGCGGCCTGTCGACGCCGGCGGCCGCGCGCCACACGCGGCGCTTCGGGGGCCTCCGTCGAGGCGGCCTCTTCCGACACGACGGCAGCAGCCTCCACCCCAGGGGCGGGCGCGCCAGCCTCGACATCTTCCGCGACCGGACGCCGCGCGGCCTTGCCGCGACCGGCTGCCGCCGGCTTGGCGTCCGTCCCAGCGCCCGCCTTCCGGTCGTCCGCGAACGGCCGGCGGGCCAGCACGTCGGCGAGGAAGCGGCCGGTGTGGGAGCGCTTGCTGGCCGCCACCGTCTCCGGCGTGCCGGCCACCACGATCTCGCCGCCGCCGTCGCCGCCCTCCGGGCCGAGATCGAGGATCCAGTCGGCGGTCTTGATGACCTCCAGATTGTGCTCGATCACCACCACCGAATTGCCCTGCTCCACGAGTTCGTGCAGCACCTCCAGCAGCTTCTTCACATCATGGAAGTGCAGGCCGGTGGTTGGCTCGTCGAGGATGTAGAGGGTGCGTCCGGTGGCGCGGCGCGACAGCTCCTTGGAGAGCTTCACCCGCTGCGCCTCGCCGCCCGAGAGCGTTGTCGCCTGCTGGCCGACCTTGACGTAATCGAGGCCGACGCGGTGCAGCGTCTCCAGCTTCTCGCGCACCGAGGGCACGGCCTTGAAGAACTGGGCGCCCTCTTCCACCGTCATGTCCAGCACGTCGGCGATGGACTTGTTCTTGAAGGTGACTTCCAGCGTCTCGCGATTGTAGCGCTTGCCCTTGCAGACGTCGCAGGTCACGTACACGTCCGGCAGGAAGTGCATCTCGATCTTGATGACGCCGTCGCCCTGGCAAGCCTCGCAGCGCCCACCCTTCACGTTGAACGAGAAGCGCCCGGCCCCGTAGCCCCGCGCCTTGGCTTCCGGCAGGCCGGCAAACCATTCGCGGATGGGCGTGAAGGCGCCGGTATAGGTCGCCGGATTGGACCGCGGGGTGCGACCGATAGGCGACTGGTCGATGTCGATCACCTTGTCGAGGTGCTCCAGCCCCTCGAGCTTGTCGAACGGGGCTGGGGCCTCGGAGGCGCCGTTCAGCCGGCGGGCCACCGCCTTGTAGAGCGTGTCGATGAGCAGCGTGGACTTGCCGCCGCCTGACACGCCGGTGATGCAGGTGAACAGGCCGAGCGGGATTTCCGCCGTGACATTCTTCAGGTTGTTGCCGCGCGCGCCTGAGAGCTTGAGCATGCGCTTGGGGTTCGGCTTGCGCCGCGCCGGCACGCCGACGCTCAATTCGCCGGTGAGATAACGGCCGGTGAGGGAGGCCGGATTGGCGAGGATTTCCGCCGGCGTGCCCTGCGCCACGATCTCCCCGCCGTGAATGCCCGCGCCCGGGCCCACGTCCACCACATGGTCGGCGGCGAGGATGGCGTCCTCGTCGTGCTCCACCACGATCACTGTGTTGCCGAGGTCGCGCAGGTGCTTCAGCGTGCCGAGCAGCCGCTCGTTGTCGCGCTGGTGCAGGCCGATGGACGGCTCGTCCAGCACGTAGAGCACGCCGGTGAGGCCGGAGCCGATCTGCGATGCCAAGCGGATGCGCTGGCTCTCGCCGCCCGAGAGCGTGCCCGAGGAGCGGGCCAGCGTGAGGTATTCCAGCCCCACGTCCAGCAGGAAGCGCAGCCGCTCGCGGATCTCCTTCAGGATGCGCCCGGCGATCTCGTTCTGCTTGTCGGTGAGCTGGGCGGGCAGGCTCTCAAACCATCCGGCCGCAGCGCGCACCGAGAGCTCGCCGATCTCGCCGATGTGCCGCCCGGCGATCTTCACCGCCAGCGCCTCGGGCTTCAGCCGGTAGCCGTTGCAGACCTTGCAGGGGACGGTGGAGAAGTATTTGGAAATCTCCTCCCGCGCCCAGTCGCTGTCGGTCTCCTTCCAGCGCCGGTCGAGGTTGCGCACCACGCCCTCGAAGGTCTTCGAGGTCTCGTAGGCGCGCATGCCGTCGTCATAGTGGAAGGTGATCTTCTCGCTGCCCGAGCCGAAGAGCAGCACCTCGCGCGCCTGCTCCGGCAGATCGGCGAAGGGCACGTTCAGCTTGAAGTGGTAGTGCTTCGCCAGCGCATCCAGCGTCTGCCCGTAATAAGGCGAGGTGGACTTGGCCCAGGGGGCGATGGCGCCCTGCTTCAGCGAGCGCGCCTTGTCCGGCACCACCAGGTCCGGGTCGATGGTCTGCTCCACGCCGAGGCCGTCGCAGGCCGGGCAGGCGCCGAAGGGATTGTTGAAGGAGAACAGCCGCGGCTCGATCTCCGGAATGGTGAAGCCGGAGACGGGGCAGGCGAACTTCTCCGAGAAGATGATGCGGCGGGGCGCGCCGGCCTCATCCTTCTCGTCGGCGAACTCGGCCACTGCGATGCCGTCCGCGAGGCCGAGGGCGGTCTCGAAGCTGTCGGCAAGCCGCTGGGCAAGGTCCGCGCGGACCACGATGCGGTCCACCACCACGTCGATGTCGTGCTTGAACTTCTTGTCGAGGGTCGGCGCTTCGGCGATCTCGTGGAAGGCGCCGTTGACCTTGACCCGCTGGAAGCCCTTCTTCATCCAGTCGGCCAGCTCCTTGCGGTACTCGCCCTTGCGCCCGCGCACCACCGGCGCGAGCAGATAGAGCCGCGTGCCCTCGGGCAAGGCGAGGGTGCGGTCCACCATCTGCGAGACGGTCTGGCTCTCGATGGGCAGGCCCGTGGCGGGCGAATAGGGCACGCCGGTGCGCGCCCACAGAAGGCGCATGTAGTCGTAGATCTCGGTGACGGTGCCGACCGTGGAGCGCGGATTCTTCGAGGTGGTCTTCTGCTCGATGGAGATGGCCGGCGAGAGACCGTCGATCTGGTCCACGTCCGGCTTCTGCATCATCTCCAGAAACTGGCGGGCATAGGCCGAGAGGCTTTCCACATAGCGCCGCTGGCCTTCCGCATAGATGGTGTCAAAGGCGAGCGAGCTTTTGCCCGAGCCGGACAGGCCGGTGAACACCACCAGGCTGTCGCGGGGGATTTCGAGGTCCACGTTCTTGAGGTTGTGCTCGCGCGCGCCGCGCACCGAAAGCGTGCGGGCATCGCGGCGGGGCACCTCGCGAACGGGGGCTTCGGCCGGGTTGGAACGCGGGGAGGCTGCGCGATCAGACATGGACATCCGCTGGCGCCTGCGGCGCAAAAAGGGGTCGGGGCCTGAGGAACGATCGTGCCGCCCTTGCAGCGGCGGGCTCGCCAGCGGCCGGAAAGCCGCGCAGCGCGCCGGGGAACGTGCTCATGAACTCTCGGAAATGTAGTGAACCTTGTGCAATGCGGAAGAGAACATAATCAGAACTCCGGAGGGCACCACCCAAAAAGAGCCGACGACTCGCATCGGGCGCGCTCGATGCCCTTGCCAGTCTGGGGGAAGTCGGTTAGGAACACAACGTGAACATTGAGATCCTGAGCTGTTACGTGCGGCAGCGCGCGTCGGTTCATCGGTTCATCATGGGGATAAAACCGCGCCGGGGGTCGCATGGCCCGGCGGGGACGGTAGGGTGCGGGATTCGCGGCGCGTCACAACGGCGGCCTGCGGTACGGTGGAACACGGCACGAGGGAGAGCGGGATGGCCGGCAGCGTCAACAAGGTGATCCTGGTCGGCAATCTGGGCCGCGACCCGGAGGTCAAGTCGTTCCAGAACGGCGGCCGCGTCTGCAACCTGTCCATCGCCACGTCCGAAAACTGGCGGGACAAGGCCTCGGGCGAACGCCGCGAGCGCACCGAGTGGCACCGCGTGGTGATCTTCAACGAGAACCTGGTGGGCGTTGCCGAGCGCTTCCTGAAGAAGGGCTCCAAGGTCTACATCGAGGGCCAGCTCGAGACCCGCAAGTATGAGAAGGACGGCCGCGAGACCTACACCACCGAGGTGGTGCTGCGTCCCTATCGCGGCGAGCTGACCCTGCTCGACGGCCGCGAGGGTGGCGGCGCTGGCGCCGACGAGTTCGGCGGCGGCTCCGACTTCGGCTCTGCCAGCCCCATGGGCGGCGGAGGCGGCAGCTTCGGCGGCTATAGCGGCGGCGGCGCCTCGGGCGGCGGGCGCCGTCCGGCCCCGGCTGGCGGCGGAATGGGCGGCGGTTCGAGTGGTGGTCGCCCCGCAGCCGATCTCGACGACGAAATCCCGTTCTGAGGCGCGCCTTCGACTTTGAGGGCGGGGCAAGGCGGGCAGCTTCGGTACTGACCGGCCCCGCTTTGTGCTGATCGGCTCACTGAAAGTCGGCGCCCGCGCCTGCCGGGGGCGGGCTTTTGCCGTGCCGTCGCAGCCCCCTTTTCCGGCCGCTTCGGACGGCGTTCGCGGGCCCATCTGACGCAAAACGGACAAATTGTCCGGCGACCGGTGAGGTGGCCCGTATAACCCATTGATTTATATGGTGTAAATTTACGTCCGCCAGAGGGGTTTTGCTGGCGTCGGAGGGGTGAATCGGCTAGAAGGAAGCACCTCACCAATCCATGCGAGTATTGACTTTTGGCCGATTCCGAAACGCCGAAGACAGGTGGCGAGCCGCCGTCCGACATCCGGCCCGTTTCCATCACGGAGGAGCTGTCCCGCTCCTATCTCGACTATGCCATGAGCGTCATCGTCGCCCGGGCCCTGCCCGACGTGCGCGACGGCCTCAAGCCCGTGCATCGGCGCATCCTGTTCTCCATGCACGAGAACGGGTACGAGTGGAACAAGCAGTACCGCAAGTCGGCCCGCGTGGTCGGCGACGTGATCGGTAAATACCATCCCCACGGTGATCAGTCGGTCTATGACGCGCTGGTGCGCATGGCCCAGACCTTCGCCATGCGGGTACCGCTGGTGGACGGCCAGGGCAATTTCGGCTCGGTGGACGGTGATGCCCCGGCGGCCATGCGCTACACCGAGGTCCGTCTGGAGAAGGTGACGAACACCCTCCTCGACGACCTGGACAAGGAAACCGTCGACTTCCAGGACAATTACGACAATTCGGAACATGAGCCGACCGTCCTGCCGGCCAAGTTCCCGAACCTGCTCGTCAATGGCGCCGGCGGCATCGCGGTGGGCATGGCCACCAACATCCCGCCGCACAATCTCGGCGAGATCATCGACGTCACCGTCGCGCTGCTGGACGACCCGCTGCTGGAGCCCGAGGCGCTACTCGACCTGCTGCCCGGCCCGGATTTCCCCACCGGCGCGCTGATCCTTGGCCGCACCGGCATCCGCCAGGCCTATCTCACCGGTCGCGGCTCCATCCTGATGCGCGCGAAGGTCGCCATCGAGCATATCCGCAAGGACCGCGAGGCCCTCATCGTCACCGAGATTCCCTATCAGGTGAACAAGGCGACTATGATCGAGAAGATCGCCGAGCTGGTGCGCGACAAGCGGGTGGAGGGCATCTCCGAGATCCGCGATGAGAGCGATCGCGACGGCATGCGCGTGGTCATCGAGATCAAGCGCGACGCCCAGGCCGACGTGGTGCTGAACAACCTCTACCGGCTCACGCTGCTTCAGACCTCGTTCGGCGTGAACATGGTGGCGCTCTCCGGCGGCAAGCCGGGCATCCTTACGCTGCACGACGTGCTGACCGCCTTCATCGCCTTCCGCGAGGAGGTCATCAGCCGGCGCACCAAATTCCTGCTGCGCAAGGCGCGCGACCGCGCCCACGTGTTGGTGGGCCTCGCCATCGCCGTCGCCAACATCGACGAGGTGATCCGCCTCATCCGCACCGCGCCGGACCCGGCGACTGCGCGTGAGTCGCTGATGGGCCGCGACTGGCCGGCCAAGGACATGGCGCCGCTGATCGCCCTCATCGCCGATCCGCGCCACAAGCTGAAGGAAGACGGCACCTATCGCCTCTCCGAGGTGCAGGCCCGGGCCATCCTCGACCTGCGGCTCCAGCGGCTCACCGCCCTTGGCCGCGACGAGATCGCCGAGGAGTTGGACAAGCTCGCCGCCGAGATCGCCGATTATCTCGAAATCCTCGCCAGCCGGCCGCGCATGCGGGCGATCATCCGGGACGAGCTTCTCGCCATCAAGGCGGAGTTCGGCACGCCGCGGCGGACCGAGATCGTCGAAGGCTTCGGTGATCTGGAAGACGAGGATCTCATCCAGCGCGAGGAGATGGTCGTCACCGTCTCCCACGCCGGCTACATCAAGCGCGTGCCGCTCTCCACCTATCGGGCGCAGCGGCGCGGCGGCAAGGGCCGCTCGGCCATGCAGACGCGGGACGAGGATTTCGTCACCCGCCTGTTCGTCGCCTCGACCCACGCGCCAGTTCTGTTCTTCTCCTCCAAGGGGCAGGTCTACAAGATGAAGGTGTGGCGCCTGCCGCTGGCGGCGCCGCAGGCCCGTGGCAAGGCCCTCATCAACATCCTGCCGCTGGAGCAGGACGAGCGCATCACCTCCGTCGTGCTGCTGCCTGAGGACGAGGGCGAGAACCAGCGCCTGCAGATCATGTTCGCCACCACCGGCGGCACCGTGCGGCGCAATGCGCTCACCGATTTCCAGCAGGTGAACCGCAACGGCAAGATTGCCATGAAGCTCGCCGAGGGCGAGGCCATTGCGGATGTCGGCCTGTGCACGGAGGACGACGACGTGCTCCTCACCACGGCGGCCGGCGCCTGCATCCGCTTCCCGGTCACCGAGGTGCGCCTGTTCAAGGGCCGCGACAGCGTGGGCGTGCGCGGCATCCGGCTGGAGGAGAGCGACAGCGTCATCTCCATGGCCATCATCCGCCATGTGGATGCCGACGCCGAGCAGCGGCTCGCTTACATCAAGATGCGCCGTGCTTTGCGCGGCGAGGCGGGCGAGAGCGCCGAGGTGGAGCAGGAGGAGGGCGCGAGCGGCTCCGGCCAGCTCAGCCAGGAGCGCTACGCCGAGATGGGCGCAAAGGAGCAGTTCATCCTCACCGTGTCCGAAAACGGCTACGGCAAGCGCACCTCGTCCTACGAATATCGCGTCACCGGCCGTGGCGGTAAGGGCATCGTCGCCATGGCGGTGAACGAGCGCAACGGGCGCCTCGTCGCCTCCTTCCCGGTGGAGGATGCGGACCAGATCATGCTCGTCACCGACGGCGGCCAGCTCATCCGCTGCCCCGTGGATGGCATCCGCATCGTCGGTCGCGCCAGCCAGGGCGTCATCGTGTTCGACACGGCGGAAGGTGAGCGCGTGGTCTCGGTGGAGCACATCAGCGAGGACACCGGTGCCGAGGGTGAGGCGGGCGAAGGCGGCGTGGACGCCGCCGGAGACGACACGCCGGAGGCCTGATCCGCGAGCGGGGGCCTTCGGTCGGAGGAGCGCAAGTGATGATGTCGGCTGAAAGCCTCGCCTTGTTCGTGCTCGCCTGCATCGCGTTGGGAGCAACGCCGGGGCCGAACGTGGCGCTCATCGTGGGCACCAGCCTCAAGCACGGGCGGCAGGCGGGCATTCTCACCGCCATGGGCGTCAATGTGGGCCTCATCGCCCAGTTGGCGCTGGTGGCGGGAGGCCTTGCCTATGTGGTGGAGGCCTTCTCCCGCCACTTCGATCTCGTGCGTTATGCCGGCGCGGCCTACCTCGTGTGGCTCGCCGTGATGCAGTGGCGCAGCGCCGGCAAGGCGATCGAGGCGCCCGCGCCCTCCGCCCATGCCGCCTTCGGGCGGGGGCTCGCTGTGGCGTTCGCCAATCCGAAGACCCTGCTGTTCCACGCGGCCTTCCTGCCGCAATTCGTCACCAACACCGCCGATCCGGTGCCGCAGATCGCGCTTCTGGCCGCGATCTTCGCGGTCATCGCGCTGGTGGGCGACATGCTGTGGGCGGTGGTAGCGGACAAGGCGCGCGCCGCGCTGAAGGGCCGCTTCACGCTCGTGGCGGACCGCGTCTCCGCGGGCATCCTCGTCGGCGGCGCGGCCCTGCTGCTGGCGGCAGGACGGCGATAGGCCGTCCGCGGCGCCACCCCGCATTGCCCCGCGGGGGGAGGGGGCTATAAGGCCCCATGTCTGCCCTTCTGGATGATTCCGCCCCGCTCGAGGTCCTGCGCCACGTCTTCGGCTACGAGGCGTTCCGCGGGCGGCAGCGGGAGATCGTGGAGCATGTGGTCGCCGGGGGCGATGCCCTCGTGCTCATGCCCACCGGCGGGGGAAAATCCCTGTGCTATCAGGTGCCTGCGCTGGTGCGGCCGGGCACGGGCATCGTGGTCTCGCCGCTGATCGCACTGATGCACGATCAGGTTCAGGCGCTGCGCCAGCTCGGCGTGAAGGCGGCCATGCTCAATTCCTCCCTCGCCCCCGGCGAGGGGCGGCAGGTGGAGCGAGCGCTCGCCATGGGCGACCTCGATCTCCTTTATGTGGCGCCCGAGCGGCTGCTGACCGACGGCTTCCTGAACCTGCTGGACGGCGCGCGCATCTCGCTGTTCGCCATCGACGAAGCCCATTGCGTCTCCCAATGGGGGCATGATTTCCGGCCCGAATATCGCCAGCTCACCATCCTGCATGAACGCTATCCCGGCGTGCCGCGCATGGCACTCACCGCCACCGCGGACGGACCGACGCGCCGGGAGATCGTGGAGCGGCTCAATCTGGAGGAGGGGCAGGTCTTCCTGTCCTCCTTCGACCGGCCGAACATCCGCTACCGCATCGCGCCGAAGGCCAATCCCCGCGTGCAGCTGAAGGCCTTCCTCGACGCCCATGACGGCGAGGCAGGCATCATCTATTGCATGAGCCGGGCGAAGGTGGAGGCGACCGCCGAGATGCTCTCCACCGAGGGGCGCACGGCGCTGCCCTACCACGCCGGCCTCGACGCCGACACCCGCGCCCGCCATCAGGACCGCTTCCTGAAGGAGGAGGGCGTGGTGATGGTGGCGACCATCGCCTTCGGCATGGGCATCGACAAGCCGGACGTGCGCTTCGTTGTCCATCTCGATCTGCCCAAGAGCATCGAGGCCTATTATCAGGAAACCGGCCGCGCCGGGCGTGACGGCCTGCCCTCCGAGACGCTGCTGCTCTACGGCGTGGAGGATGTGGCCAAGCTCATCCAGTTCGTGGACGGCTCGGATGCCCCGGAGGCGCGCAAGCGCGTGGAGCGCAGCAAGCTCGATGCGCTGCTGGGGCTTGCCGAGACCGCCTCCTGCCGGCGGCAGGTGCTGCTGAAATATTTCGAGGAAGACCTGCCGCAGCCATGCGGTAACTGCGATACGTGCCTCGCCCCCCCGCGCACCTTCGACGGCACCGAGGCGGCGCAAAAGCTGCTCTCCTGCGTCTATCGCACCGGAGAGCGGTTCGGCGCCGGCCATGTCATCGACGTGTTGCGCGGCGACGCCAACGACAAGGTGACCAAGTTCGGCCACGACAAGCTCTCCACCTTCGGCATTGGCGGCAACTTCTCGCGCGATGAATGGCGGGCCGTGGTACGCCAGCTGGTGGCCATGGGCTATCTGTGGGTGGACGTGGAGGGCCACGGCAGCCTTGGCCTCACCGAAAAATGCCGGCCGGTGCTGCGCGGCGAGGAGCGGGTGGAGCTGAAGGCCGAGGCACGCCCCCGCGCCGCCCGTGTCACCGGCGGCGGGCGCGGCCCCTCCGCGGCCCTGGCCGATCCGGCCGACGAGGCGCTGTTCCAGAAACTGAAGAAGCTCAGGCTCGAGCTGGCGCGGGCGCAGGGCGTGCCGCCCTACGTCATCTTCCACGACACCACCTTGATGGCCATCGCCGAGCTGAAGCCCACCTCCATGAAGGCGCTGGGCATGATCTCCGGCATCGGCGAGGCCAAGCTGATGCGCTACGGTCAGCAATTCCTGGCGGTGATCGCCGAGGGGTGAGCCGAGAGCCGGGGCACGCTCTTGCGCCCCGGACCCATGGATCGACAGCAAATGCGTCCGGGGTGCGCCCGTCACGCCGCCTTCAGCGCCACCCCCAGCCGGCCGGCGAGATCCTGCACGAACTGGTAGGCGGTGCGGCCGGAGCGGGCGCCGCGGGTGGTCGCCCATTCGAGCGCCTTCGGCCGCCACTCCTCTTCCGTCGCCGGAATGCCGTGGTGGTCCACATAGGCGGCGACCATGGCAAGGTATTCGTCCTGGCTGCACTTGTGGAAACCGAGCCACAGGCCGAAGCGGTCGGAGAGGGAAACCTTCTCCTCCACGGCCTCGCCGGGGTTAATGGCGGTGGAGCGCTCATTGTCCATCATGTCGCGCGGCAGCAGGTGGCGACGGTTGGACGTGGCGTAGAAGATCACGTTGTCCGGCCGCCCCTCGATGCCGCCTTCCAGCACCGCCTTCAGCGACTTGTAGGACGTATCGTCGGAATCGAACGAGAGATCGTCGCAGAAGACGATGAAGCGGTGATGGGAGCCGCGCACCAGGCCCATCAGCGCCGGCAGGGTCTCGATGTCCTCGCGGTGAATCTCCACCAGTTTCAGGCGCGCGCCATCATCGGCCAGAGACCGGTTGATGGCGGCGTGGGAGGCCTTCACCAGCGAGCTTTTCCCCATGCCGCGCGCGCCCCAGAGCAGCGCATTGTTGGCCGGCAGTCCGCGGGCGAAGCGCTCGGTGTTCTCGACGAGCTGGTCGCGCACCCGGTCGATGCCCTGCAGCAGGTCCATCTCCACCCGATTGACCCGCGGCACCGGCTCGAAACGGATCGGGTCCGTGTGCCAGACGAAGGCGTCGGCCGCCTCGAAATCCGGGGTGGGCACCGCAGGCGGGGCCAGGCGCTCCAACGCCCCGGCGATGCGGGTGAGCAGATCGAGGGTCGCGCTCGAAAGTTCGGGCTGTGTCATTATCATCCTCCCGCGCGGGGATTAGGACGCGGCCGGCCCGGCGGCAAGGCGGCCCGGCGCGCGTGTGGCGCAAAAGCCATGCGGCGCGCGCATGATGGGGACGACGCTGCAGCGCAACAATTCCGCCTTAACTTCTCCCCATCCATCCTCGACCAAGCAAGCCGAGAGGAATGGTAGCCGCGTGCTCGGCCACCGTTCCGGTGCCCACCCTCTGCCCCGGGAGGTCGAGACCCATGGCGATCCGCCGCCCCCTCACGCGCTCCGCGCTTCTGCCCGCGCTGCTGTCTCCGCTCTTCGCCGCCGCGCCGGCCCTTGCCGACGGGACGGAGGCGAAGACGGCCCTGAAGGCCGATGGCTCGACCTCGCTCACCTATTCGACGCCCGTGCAGGATTATGGCGCCGTGGTCGGCCTCGACCTCTCGGCCACCGGATCGAGCGTGGCACCCACGGTCGGTCAGAGCGCGGACGGCCTCGGCGGCACCGCCTATGCGAAGGTCACCGTCTCGCGCCTGCCGGACTGGATGGTCTGGGAGAAGGGCACGGTGAACGTCTCCGTCGATCCCAACGATGCGGCGAGCAAGCTCGCCACCACGTTCGAGCGCACCATTCCCCTGACCAGCGGCCTCGCGGCGACGCTGGCGGATACCTATCAGGTGAAGGCCGGGTCGCAGGCGTGGGAGACCGACAAGTCGCTCAGTCTCAAGCTGACGGACGTCGGCACCACCTTCGCCGTCTCCACCAAGGCGACGAGCAATTCGCCCCAGCTTCTGCCCACCGTGAGCGCCCAGCAGCAGCTCGCGCCGGACTTCACGGTGACCACCTCCGTGGCCGATACCGGCTCGACGCTGAACAAGAGCATCACCGCCGGCTTCACCCACCGCTGGTGAGGCGCCGCCTCAGCCGTGGATGATGGCGACGAGGAACCGCGCACCGATCAGCAGCAGGAACAGGCCGAAGCCGATCTCCAGATGGCGGCGGCTCAGCCGGTGTGCGAGCCGCGCCCCATAAGGCGCCACCAGCGTCGCCACGGGGGCGATGCACAGGAAGCCGATCACCGACACATAGCCGATGGACAGGGGCGGCAGTTCCGACAAATGCGGCCAGCCGGCGATGGCATAGCCGATCACCCCCGGGATGGGGATGATGACGCCGATGCCCGCCGAGGTGGCGACGGCGGCGTGGATCGGCACGCCGTAGAGCAGCAGGATATTGGTGGAGATGCCACCGCCCGAAATGCCGACCAGCGACGACGCGAGGCCGATGAAGAAGCCGTAGAACCGCATCATGGCGGACGACGGCAGGTGATCGGCGATGCGGATGTCGTTGCGGCCGATGAGGCTCTTCAGCCCCAGCAGCGACACCACCGCCACGAACACCGCTTGCAGCACCCAACCCGCCGCCACCGCCGCGATGGCGCTGCCGGTGATGATGCCGATGATGGCCGGGATGCGCCACTTCGCCAGCACGCCGGGCAGCGATGCGCCCTTGGCCATGTGGGTGCGATGGGAGGCCATCGCCGTGGGGATGATGATGGCGAGCGAGGTGCCGACGCACAATTGCATCCGCACGCTGTCGTCCACCCCGAGGAAGCCGAACACCTCGTACAGCACCGGCACGATGACGCCGCCGCCGCCGATGCCGAAGAGGCCGGCGAGCAGGCCGGTCAGCACCCCGCCGGCCAGCATGGCGGCGACGAGCAGGACAAGCTCCTGCACGGGAACGTTGGAAAACATGAGCGGAACCGAAGGCTTGCAGGCGGATGGGGGAGGAGGAGTGGCCCGGAATCCGGCATATGTCCACTGCGCCGGCCGCATGACGCCGGCGAAAGCTGCGCTATTCACGCAACTCCGCGGGAATTCCCGCTTGGTCAGGCCGCCTGCAGATCGCGGCGGCGCACCTCGTCCACCGCGCCGCGCAGCACCTCGAGCCCGGCGCCGGGGATGATGGCCTCGGTGGAGAGGCGGCGGCGGAAGATGCGCGCGCCCTTCTTGCCGCCGAACAGGCCGAGCATGTGGCGGGTGATGTCGGAGAGCCGGCCGCCGGCTTCGAGGTGGCGGGCGATATAGGGCTCGAACGCCTCGATGACGGCGAACGTATCCTCGTGCGGGGCCGGGACGCCGTGGAGAGTGGGGTCCACCTCCGCCAGCAGCTCCGGCGTGTGATAGGCGGCGCGGCCGAACATGATGCCGTCGAGCCCGTCCGCCTCGGCGAGCCCCTGCGCGAGGCTTTCGAGGCCGCCGTTGAGCGCTACCGGCACGTGGGGCAGGCGGGCCTTCAGGCGCCGCACGCGATCATAGTCGAGGGGCGGGATGTCCCGGTTCTCGCGGGGGGAAAGGCCGTTCAGCCACGCCTTGCGGGCATGGACGATGAGCCCGTCGCAACCGGCCGCCAGCACCGCGTCGGCGAGGGTGTCGAGGGCTTCCTCGGGGTCCTGGTCGTCCACGCCGATGCGGCATTTCACGGTGACGGGGAGGGCGACGGCGCCCTTCATGGCAGCGACGCACTCGGCCACCAAAAGCGGCTCGCGCATGAGACAGGCACCGAAATTGCCGCCCTGCACCCGGTCGGAGGGGCAGCCGACATTCAGGTTGATCTCGTCATAGCCGAAATCGGCGCAGATGCCCGCCGCCTGCGCCAGAAGCGCCGGATCACTGCCGCCCAATTGCACCGCGACCGGATGCTCCGCGTCCGAAAAGCCGAGCAGCCGCGCCCGGTCGCCATGGATCACCGCCGGCGCGGTGACCATCTCCGTGTAGAGCAGCGCATGGCGCGAGAAGGTGCGATGGAAGGCCCGGCAATGGCGGTCCGTCCAATCCATCATGGGCGCCACGGAAAAACGAAACTCTTGATTTTGCGACATTATTTCTGAGGCGCTATCCAATTGGGTCGCATCGCGTGCGTTCTATTCTACGTCACGATGCGGCCCAATTATGCTTTTTCGACGGATCAGTCACTGCCCGGTTGCGGGTGGAAGGCCACCACGGGGCCCGGCGAGGTGCTGGTTACTGACCATCCCGCTCCAGCCATCTCTCAGCTGCGCAGCTTGCTTGCCGACGCGCCCGCGGCGCGATTGCACATGCCCTAACGTCCTGCAATCGGGGCGGTTGCGCTTTTACCGGCCGGGCAGCAATGTCGCGGCGGGAGCTTTGCTGGGGGGCGGGGGATGGCTTCGAGTCGGCTTGCGCACGGCTGTGATGCGCGCATTGCGCCATGCTCTGTCTATGGGGCGTCCACCGCGCGGATGCTGCTCTCCACCGCCCTCACGACGACCCTGTGCAGTCTCGTTCTGGTCGCCGCGCCCGTCGCGGTTACACCGGCGGCGGCGCAGACCGTGGTGACGATGCCTTATGCGCTGAATTCGCAGGGCGCCACCGGCAGCAAGGGCAGCAGCGATACTGACGATTGGGAAACCACCCGTGGCGGGGTTGGAGGGGCTGGCGGCTCCATCGGTGCAACGTCGATAATCATCAGCGGGGGCTCCTCAAGCACCTACGCCATCCAGAGCATCACGACCGGCGGGACGGGTGGCCAGGGCGGCTACGCTGCCGTGTACAGCGGCTTAAGCACAGGTTACGCCTATGGCGGAGCTGGAGGTTCTGGTGGCACTGGCGGTGCGTTCACGGCGGCGGTCTCCAGCATCACCACCAGCCCGGCGAGCACCACGCCGATCACCATCCAGGCGACTGGTGGAACGGGCGGGCTGGGCGGATATGGGTCCGCCCAGGGTTTCGGCCACGGATATGGCGGTGCGGGCGGAACAGGTGGCAGTGGCGGCGCCCTGACCATCTCGGTCACGGGATCCACACTGGGATCCGCGGCCGGCGGCATTGTCATCACGAGCGTCGGTGGTGAGGGCGGCGGCGGTCGCAGCGGCTTCACCGACGACCAGTCCTTCGCTGGGGCTGGCGGCACCGGGGGGAGCGGCGGCAACGCATCCATAAAGATCAGCTCGACGAGCATCACGAGCGGCAACGGGCCTGGACTGAGCATCACGTCCGCAGGCGGTGCCGGGGGCGCCGGGGGCTATTCGCGGAGCGGACTGGCCGCCCATGCGGGTGCCGGCGGACAAGGCGGCAACGGCGGAAACGTCTATGTCGGCCTAAGCAGTGTCACGATCCAGAGCCCGAACGGGGCCGGCGTCTATGCCGCGTCGCTCGGCGGCAATGCCGGCGCGGGCGGAAATGCGAAGGGCATCAGCGGCAACGGCACTGCCTACGGCGGCGGAAACGGCGGCAACGCCGGCAATGTGACCATCGTGGTCTCGGGCACCGCCATCACCTCTACAGGCGCGGGCATTGTCGCAAGTGCCAATGGCGGGGCCGGCGGCTATGGCGGCTATGCAGGTGCCGACCTGCCCAATGCATCCGGTGGAAACGGCGGCAACGGCGGAAATGGCGGAAATGTCCAGGTGACGGTTTCCGGTAACAGCCAGATCAGCACCTCCGGCACATCGGCAGCGGGCATCGCCATCTATGCCAACGGCGGCGCGGGCGGCCTCGGGGGCAAAGCGAGCGGCACCTTCTCCGGTTCTGGCGGCGACGGTGGCCAGGGCGGCACCGGCGGCACGGCCTCCCTCACGGTCCAGAGTGGCGTCACCATCATCACCAGCGGCGACACGGCCCATGGCATCATTGTGGCCGCCAATGGCGGCGCGGGCGGCAATGGCGCGCCAGCGGACGATTCTCTCAACGAGACCGGCGGCAATGGCGGCACCGGCGGCAGCGCCGCCAGCGGCACCGTTGTCACCGTCAACGTGGCGAGCGGCGCGAAGGTCCAGACGTCCGGTTACGCCTCGAACGCCATCGTCGCGCAGAGCCTAGGCGGCACCGGTGCGAATGGGGCATCCGTGGGCGGCTTCATCAGCAGCTCCGGCGGCGTGGCCGGCCCTGGCGGCGCCGCGGGCAACGTCTATCTGAAATCGGGTGCCGCCGTGTCCACCACCGGCAACGGCTCGGTGGGCATCGTGGTGCAGTCGGTGGCCGGCGGCGGCGGCAATGGCGGCTCGGCCGATGCGGTGTTCGTCTCCATGGGTGGCAACGGTGCCGTCAGCGGCGACGGCGCCAGCGCCACCGGCATCAACTCGGGCACGGTCACGACCACCGGAAACTACGCCCACGGCATGCTCGTGCAGTCGGTGGGCGGCGGTGGCGGCAACCTCATCATCGGCGGCACCTGCTCGAACGGCGGCGTGGGCTGCGTCGCCGTCGGCGGCTATGCCGGCAGTTCAGGCACGTCAGGCACCGGCGGCGCGGCGGAAACGACCGCCAGGAACTTCGGGTCCATCACCACCGGGGGCAACTTCTCCGACGGCGTGCTGGCCCAGTCCATCGGCGGCGGCGGCGGCAATGGCGGCGGCGCGGGCGGGCTGGCCTCCCTCGGCGGACAGGGGGCGTCGGGCGGCAACGGCGGCAAGACGACGCTGTACAATTCGGGCACGATCATCACCAGCGGCGACAATTCGCTCGGACTGGTGGCCCAGTCGGTGGGCGGCGGCGGCGGGCGCGGCGGCGGCACCATGAGCGTTGGCGTCGGAGTGTCCGCAGCCATCGGCGGCGGCGGCGGCTCTGGCGGCAATGGCGGCAACGTCTATGTGACGAACACCAGCGCGACGCCCAGCACCGTCATCATCTCCACCTCGGGCAGATACGCCACGGGGCTCCTGGCCCAGTCCATCGGCGGCGGCGGCGGCGCGGGCGGCAAGGCGGTGGCCGACACCCTCGAAGGCGCGGCCCTCACCATCGGCGGCTCGGGTGGCTCCGGCGGCAACGCCGGCTCCGTCACGGTGACCAACGCTGCCGGCATCGTCACCACCGGTGACCGTGCATCGGCCATCCTTGCCCAGTCGGTGGGCGGCGGCGGCGGTTCGGGCGGCAGCGGACTGTCGCAGAGTGGCGGCCTCTATGTCGCCGTCGCGTCCGCGATCGGCGGCTCGGGCGGCGGCGGCGGGAACGGCGGTGTCGTCACCGTCACCAATTCCGCTGAGATCACCACCAGCGGCCTCGATTCCATGGGCATCGTGGCGCAGTCCATCGGTGGCGGTGGCGGCAATGGCGGTTCTGCCGCCGCCAACGCCATCTCCGCAGGCGTCGACGGCTCGGTCACCGTCAACACCAGCGTCGGCGGCAGCGGCGCCAACGGCGGGATCGGGCAGAATGCCTCTGCCACCAATACCGGCTCCATCAAGACTTCCGGCGCCGGCTCCACCGGCATCCTGGCGCAATCCATCGGCGGCGGCGGCGGGACCGGCGGCGACGCGAGCGCGCTCGGCGTCAGCGTGTCCAGCGGCGTCGCACTCACAGTGTCGGCGACGCTGGGCGGGCAAGGCGGAGCGGGGCAGAATTCCGGCGCGGTGACGGTCAGCAATTCCGGCACCATCACCACCTCCGGCGATTTCGCGGATGGCATCATCGCCCAGGCGGTCGGCGGCGGCGGCGGCAATGGCGGCGTGGGCTCCACTTCGGCCAATGCGGCGTCCCTTTCCGGCAAGACCTCCGTGACGCTCGGGCTCGGTGCCGGGGGAAGCGGCAATGTCGCCGGCAATGCCTATGCGGTGACGGTGGTGCAGTCCGGCACCATCACCACGTCCGGCGTCAGCGCGCGGGGCATCCTTGCGCAATCGGTGGGTGGCGGTGGCGGCACCGCGGGTGGCGGAACGGCCGATGCCGCGGGCGGCTCCGTCGACCTGACGGTGGGGCTGGGCGGCAAGGGCGGGGGCGGCGGCAAGGGCGGCGACGTCACGGTGACCAATACCGGGCAGATCGTCACGACCGGCGCCGATGCGGACGCCATCCTCGCCCAGTCGGTGGGCGGCGGCGGGGGCACCGGCGGCTCGGCCTCCGGCAAGAGCAGCACGAAAGCCTCCGATCTTCCGAAGGGCTCCAACAGCACCTTCACCCTTTCCGCAGACCTCGGCGGCACCGGTGGCTACGGCGGAAACGGCGGAAACGTCACGGTCACATCCGTCTCGCCCGCCTCGGCCAATCCGACCCACATCCAGACCTCCGGCGATCACGCCTCGGCCATCGTGGCGCAATCCATCGGTGGTGGCGGCGGCAAGGGCGGCGCGGCGGCAGGCTCGGCGAGCGGCGGGCAGGCCAGCCTCTCCCTGACGCTCGGCGCGAAGGGCGGAGTTGGCGGCGCGGGCGGCGACGTCACGGTGAATACCGACGCCGTCATCGAGACCAAAGGCGAGGATTCGGTCGCCATCCTCGCCCAGTCTGTGGGTGGCGGTGGTGGCATCGGCGGCAATTCCAATGCGGCCTCCACGTCGAAGATCGCGCTCGGCGCAGCCCTCGCGGGAACGGGCGGCCTTGGCTATGCCGGCGGCACGGTCACCGTGACCACCTCGGGCAAGATCACCACATCCGGCAAGCTCTCGGACGCCATCCTCGCCCAGTCGGTGGGCGGCGGCGGCGGTGTGGGCGGATCGGTGGGGTCGGACAGCCACGCGTCGGGCAGCCAGTCGGTGTCCGCAACCCTCACGCTCGGCGGCGCGGGCGGTGCCGGCTCGAACGGCGGGACTGTCTCTGTAACCAATTCCGCTATCATCGCCACCTCCGGCGACACGGCGAACGGCATCCTCGCCCAGTCCGTGGGCGGCGGCGGCGGCAAGGGTGGCTCGTCGACGGCCAAGGGCTCCGGTGGCAGCTATTCGATCACCGCCACGCTGGGCGGCGCAGGCGGCACCGGCTCCCAGGGTGGCCAGGTGACCGTGACGAATTCGGGAACCATCCTCGTCACCGGCGATCATTCCAATGCCATCCTCGCCCAGTCGGTGGGCGGCGGCGGCGGCACCGTGGGCGCGAGCGCCGACGCGAGTGCGGCCAAGACCGCGAGCCTCTCCTTCTCCCTCGCCGGCACGGGTGGATCGGGGGGCTACGGCGGAGACGTTTCGGTCACCAGTACCGGTGACATCCGCACCGAGGGGCAGAACGGCATCGGCATCCTCGCGCAGTCCATCGGCGGCGGTGGCGGCAATGCGGGCAGCGCCACCAACGCGGCCACCGGCAAGTTCGCCATCGGCGCCGCGATCGGCGGAACCGGCGGCGCCGGGGGCAACGGGGGCAACGTCACCGTCGACCTCTACAATGCCAAGCTGGGCAGCCTCGTCACCACCGGCAATGCCGCGGACGGCGTGCTCGCCCAGTCCATCGGCGGCAGCGGCGGCAATGGCGGCGCCGGCTCGGGCAAAGCCGACGGCGCCGGCGGAAACAGCGCCAGCCTCGATGTCGCGGTGGGCGGCGGGGGCGGCTCCAGCGGCTACGGCGAAACCGTCAAAGTCAACAATGGCAGCGCGACCACCCAGGGCGTCGCCATCACCACGCTGGGCACCGGCTCCAACGGTATCGTCGCGCAGTCCATCGGCGGCGGCGGTGGCAAGGGCGGCGCCACGACCTCGTCGAGCGCCGCGAAGGGCTCGTCGTCTACCGCCAGCCTGACGGTAGGGATCGGCGGCAATGGCGGTTCCGGCAATACGGGCGGCGGAGCCTACGTGAACACCGTCGGCGGCACCATCGTGACCGGCGGCGACCATGCCTCCGGCATCGTGGCGCAGTCCATCGGCGGCGGCGGCGGCATCGCGCTCGCCTCCCATACTGCGGCCGACGGCACCAAGGCCGACGCGGCCGTGACCGCGACGCTGGGCGGAAGCGGCGGCTCCGGCAACACGGGCGGCACCGCCTCCGTTGAGAACGGCGCCACGATCCTCACCCTCGGCAATTTCAGCTACGGCATTCTGGCGCAATCCATCGGCGGCGGCGGCGGCAAGTCGGGCACCTCGGGCGGAGCCGCCAATGGCGGCACGGCAGGCGTCACTCTGACCCTTGCCGGCGCGGGCGGCAGCGGCGGCGATGGCGAGCTGGCCTCGGTCTCCACCTCCGGCAGCGTCTACACCGCCGGGAAGGGCGCCACCGGCATCCTCGTGCAATCCATCGGCGGCGGCGGCGGGGCGGCCGGCAGCGCCGACAATGCCGCCAGCGGCAAGATCAGCATCGGCGCCGCTGTGGGCGGTTCCGGCGGCGGGGGCGGCAATGGCGGACAAGCCACCGCAACCCTGTCCGCCGCCGGTGGCGGCGGCAGGATCATCACCACCGGCGACGCGGCGGACGCCGTGCTCGTGCAATCCATCGGCGGTGGCGGCGGTTCGGCCGGCTCGGGCACGGGCAAGGCCGACGGCAAGGGTGGCAACGGCCTCGGCCTGTCGGTGGATATCGGCGGCGGCAGCGGAAGCGGCGGAAACGGCGAGTCCGCAATCGTCGTCAACGGCACCGGAGCCGACCCGAGCGCCACCGCGTTCGCCATCGTGACCGTCGGCACCGGCTCCAACGGCCTCGTCGCGCAGTCCATCGGCGGCGGCGGTGGCAAGGGCGGCGCGGCCTCCTCTACCACCTCGGGCACGGACGCGGCGAATGTTTCCGCGACGCTCGGCGGGAGCGGCGCGACCGGCGGAAACGGCGGCGCGGCCACGGTCGTCAATGCCGGACAGGTGCAGACCTCCGGTGACCACGCCAGCGCCATCGTCGCGCAATCCATCGGCGGCGGCGGCGGCAATGCGGTGTCCACCGTCTCGACCGCATCCGGCCAGAGCGCGAAGCTCAATCTCGGTGCCAGCCTCGGCGGCAGCGGCGGGGGCGGTGGCAATGGCGGCATCGCCACCGTGAACAATTCAGGCACTCTGGTCACCGGCGGCGATTTCGGCCAAGGCATCCTGGCCCAGTCCATCGGCGGCGGCGGCGGCTCGGCCGCGGTGACGGGAAACAGCGGCACCGGCGGCACGGCGGCCGTCACCCTGTCCCTGAGCGGCAGTGGCGGCACGGGCGGCTACGGCTCCACGGTGTCGGTCTCCAATACGGGCAACATCTTCACCGTCGGAACCGGGGCGAGCGCCATCCTGGCGCAGTCCATCGGCGGCGGTGGCGGTGCGGCCGGCAGCGCCCAGAATGCCACCAGCGGCAAGATCGCGGTGGGGACCATCGTCGGCGGCACGGGCGGGGCGGGCGGTCATGGCGGCGAGGTCTCCGTGACCGCCACGGGCGCCGTGACCATCGTCACGTCGGGCGATGCGGCGGATGCCATCGTCGCCCAGTCCATCGGCGGCTCGGGCGGCGTGGGCGGTGCCGGAAAATCCACCGCGGACGGCAAGGGCGGCAACAGCTTCGACCTGTCCGCGACCGTGGGCGGCGGCGGCGGCAGCGGCGGATATGGCGGCCGCGTCGAGGTCCTGTTCGGCAGCGGGGACACGTCCCACCTCGTCACGAAGGGGCACGATTCCGCGGGCATCCTCGCCCAGTCCATCGGCGGTGGCGGCGGCAAGGCTTCCGTCGCCTCGTCCTCCGGCGGCGACACCGGCGGCACAGCGACCGTGGCCGCCAGCCTCGGCGGCTCGGGCGGCGGCGGTGGCAATGGCGGCAACGTCATCATCGGCATCAACGGCGCGACCCAGACGCTGGGTGACGGCTCCGACGGCGTTCTGGCCCAATCCATCGGCGGCGGCGGCGGCAATGCATCCGTCGCCAACAGCGTCGCCAACGGCGGGCAGAACGCCATCACCGCCACGTTTTTCCTGGGCGGTGCCGGTGGCGTGGCGGGCAATGGCGAAACCGTCAACGTCACGCAGCAGGGCAGCATCGTCACCAGCGGCGACCTCGCCAACGGCATGGTGCTTCAGTCCATCGGCGGCGGTGGCGGGCGGGCCTCGACCGTGGCCACCGATTCCGGCAACGGCAGTTTCTCCGCAACCGTGGGCCTCGGCGCCTCGGGCGGGGCGGGCGGCGCCGGCGGCAACGTCTATGGCAACGTGTTCGGCACCATCCAGACGTCGGGCGATGCCTCCATCGGCGTCCTGGCGCAATCCGTCGGCGGCGGCGGCGGCATCGCCGCGACCAGCTCCACCAAGACATCGGGCAGCCACTCGGTCGCCCTCACCCTGGGCGGCGACGGCGGCAGCGGCAGCGGGGGCGGCACCGTCACCGTTGATCTCGCCGCCGGCTCGGTGATCCGCACCTCGGGCGACAATGCGTTCGGCGTGCTCGCCCAGTCCATCGGCGGCGGCGGCGGCATCGGCGGTACGTCTTCGGCCGACGCCACCGGCGCCGTCGCGTTCGGCGGATCGGCCGGGCAGGGCGGCAACGGCGGCAACATCTACGCCCTCGCCGGGGGAACCATCGTCACCTCCGGCACCGGCGCATCCGCCATCTTCGCCCAGTCGGTGGGTGGCGGCGGCGGCATCGGCGGCTCGGCGGCCAGCGCTGTGTTCTCGAACCAGGACGGCATCCAGGGCAGCGGCGGCGGCTCCGGCAATGGCGGCGCCGTCTACGTCTCCCTCACCGGCACGGCCACGACTCGGGGCGACAACGCGCCGGTGATCGTGGCCCAGTCCATCGGCGGCGGCGGCGGCCTTGCGGCGACTGCCGGAGGCGTCGGCCTCGGTACGGCCGGCGGCGCGGGCACCGGCGGGCCGGTCACCGTGCTGGTCTCCGGCAGCGCCATCGCCACCGGCGACAATTCGCCAGCCATCTTCGCGCAGAGCCTCGGGGCGAGCGGAAACGGCCAGATCCAGATCCTCGTCGCGGATGGCGGCGTGGTGCGGGGCGGCACGGGCACGGCCGCTATCGTCCTTTCGGGCGGCACCCAGAACACCGTCTCCATCGCGCAGGGCGCAACGGTCTCCGGCCTCAGCGGCATGGCCATCGAGGCTGGCGTCGGTGATGACAGCGTCAACAACAAGGGCACGCTGAACGGCAGCGTCGATCTCGGCGGCGGCACGAACGGGCTCGTCAACGAGGCGGGCGCGACGTTCAATTCCGGCACGGTCGTCAAGACCGCCGGGGACACCTCCACCTTCGCCGCAACCTTCGGGGCAGAGCAGGGTGCCCCGGGCTTCATCAACCATGGCACGGTCAATCCCGGCGGGCTGGGCGTGATCGCCACCACCAGCGTCGCGGGCGGTCTCGGCTCCGACGGCGTGCTGCAGGTGGATGTGGATTCGGCATCCGCCCGCAACGACCAAATCCGCGTCGTCGGCGGGGCCACCCTCACCGGGACCATCGAACCGCGGGCGACCAGCATCGCGCCTAAGGATTCCTATACCATCTTCGTCGCGGATCAGCTGACCAGCACGGCGTTGGCGAAGGACAGCGGCCTTGCCTACAGCTGGGCGGTGCATGCCGACGATACCTCCCTAACCATCAGCCCCATCGCCCACTTCCTGCCCAAGGGCGTCTGGCTGTCGGGCAATGAGGCATCCGTCGGCGGAAGCCTCCAGCGCGTGTGGGACACCGGCGATGTCGGCGGCATGTCCAAGGTGTTCAACGGCCTCATCGACATAAATTCGGCGCTGGCCTACCAGAGCGCGCTGGGCCAGCTGTCCCCGCAACTGCTGCAGGCGCCAGCTGGACTGCGCATCGGCGAGAGCCAGGCCTTCCTCGACCGCACCCTGAGCTGCCCCGTGTTCGTGGCATCGAGCACCCAGCTGCGGGAGGACAACTGCGCCTGGGCGCGGATCATCTACGACCACACCGGCCAGACGACCACCTCCCAGATGCAGGGCTATACCTCGGACAGCCTGATCTTCCAGGCCGGAGTCCAGCGTGAGCTGGCCACGGACTGGTTCCTCGCCTTGTCGGGCGCCTATCAGCAGTCGTCGGTGTCCAGCCCCAGCGGCTGGTTCTCGTCGAGCGGCAATGGCGGCGATATCGGCGTCGCCCTGAAGCGGCAGTGGGGCCCCTGGCAGTTCTCTGCCGCGGTCGATGCCGGCTGGGTTTCCAACGACAACACCCGGACCATCGGGATCGCCGGAGGTCAGGCCACCAGCAATTCCGATGTCTACAACGTCACCGGCCGGCTGCGGGCGTCCTACGAATTCTCCTTCTCCAACTACTATCTGCGGCCGAGGCTGGACCTCGACCTCATTCATGTGGAGATGCCTGGCTTCAGCGAACTCGGCCGCACGGGAGCGGAGCTGGCGCTGCAGGGATCGAGCCTCACCACCTTCGTCGCGACCCCGGCTGTGGAGTTCGGCGGCCGGATGGACCTGCCGGACGGCGTGGTGCTGCGGCCCTACATGACCCTCGGCGCGTCCTTCGCCTCCAACGATGCCTGGCAGACGACGGCCCGCTTCCTGTGGGCGCCGCTGTCGGCCGGCAGCTTCGTCACCTCCACGCCGCTGCCCGACGTGCTGGGCAATCTTGACCTCGGATTGCAGGCGGCTACCCGCGACAATCTGGAGATCAAGGTGGAGTACGGCCTCAATGTCGGTCAGGATTTCCTGTCCCAGCGCGGCATGGCACGCTTCGCCGTCCACTTCTGAGGAGGCCGGCGCCGGATGACTTTCTCCGCCGGGCGGTTAACATGCCGGCCAGTTATCGAGGTCCGGGAGCAGCGGGTGGCGAGGTGGCGTGAGGCAGGATGGGGGCGCGGCGCGTTTTGCGTCTGGCTTGCCTATGCCTTCGTGCTGCAATTGTTCGTCGCGGGCATGGCATTCGAGCGCTCCGGCGGCGCGGCGATGGCCAATGCAGCCGACGGCCGAGTCCTGTGCGCCCGCAATACCGGCACTCCGGACGACAGGCCAATGTCGCCGCAAGCGGATCACTCCGTCTGCTGCGCCCTCTGCGCCTTCCATTCTCTGGCGCCGATCCTCCCTGTTGCCGCCGATGCCGGGCGTCCCGTCGCAACGCCCGCGATTTCCGAGCGGGCGGCCGTTGCCGCCGCAGAGGGAACCGGCCGCGTGCGCCGCGAGCCGCGATCCTCACAGGGGCCTCCCCTCCGCGCCTGACCCCTGACGCCTTTTGAAGGCCGAATCCGCCCCGCCCGCGCGGCCGCGCCATCGCGTGTCCGGCTCGGGTGGCGAGCATGTCATCCAATCCAACCAAGCAGGTTCATTCCGCCGGGGGGCAGGAGCCCCGCCGGCGCAACCAAGGAGCACCCATGTCCATTTTCCATCTCACCCGCCGTGCGGTGATGGCCGCAGCCGTCGCCACCGTCGCCCTGACGGGCGCTGCCGTGGCGCACGACTACAAGGCCGGTACGCTGCAGATCGACCATCCCTGGTCGCGGGCCACGCCGGGCGGCGCCAGCGTCGCCGCCGGCTATCTGGTGGTGAAGAACACCGGCGCCGCCCCCGACCGTCTCATCTCCGCCACCGTGCCGTTCGCCGGCCGGGTCGAGATCCACGAGATGGCCATGAAGGACGGCGTCATGGTGATGCGGCCCATCCCGGACGGGCTCACCATCCCGGCGGGCGGGAGCGTCGAGCTGAAGCCCGGCGGCTACCACATCATGTTCATGGACCTGAAGTCTCCGCTCAAGGAGGGCACCTCTGTGGACGGCACGCTGACCTTCGAGAAGGCCGGCAGCGTGCCTGTGAAGTTCACGGTTGAGGGCCTCGGCGCCTCCGGTAGCGCCCATCCCGGCCACTGAGGCGGGAATCGCACGCGCACGACGCGCCGGTCCGGAAGGGGCCGGCGCGTTTCGCCTCCGGGATTGCTTGACAGCACGGAGGTGTTCGGTGCCTGCTGCGCATGCGAACGGTGCTCCGGTTGCCACGGCATCCGGAGTGAAACGGGAATGGGGTAGGGCCTGAACCTGCGCGGAAATCCGCCGGGGTGGCCCGAAGCCCCAACCGCCCCCGCGACTGTGAGCGGCGAGCGATCTTCCAGCATGCCACTGGCCAAAGCCCCTCGGGCCGGCCGGGAAGGCGGGGGTGAGCGTAGACCCGCGAGTCAGGAGACCGGCCGGTCGCATGATGACAACCCTCGGGCCGTCGGGTGAGACGGCAACGGAGACCAGCATGCATATCGAACCCGGACTTGTGGACTGGGCCAAGATCGGCCTCAGCTATGTCACGGCGGCCGCCGCCGGCGGCTATGCCCTGAAGCTTGCCTATGAGGCGGCGCGCGAGCGCGGCGTCCTCTCGCTGGCGGGCCGCACCCTCGCCACCACCGCTCTCGTATTCAGCTTCTTCGAGGTGCTGCCGCACTATCCGGTGGGCGTCTCGGAAGTGCACCTCATTCTCGGCTCGACCCTGTTCCTGATGTTCGGCGCGGCCCCGGCCGCCCTCGGCCTCGCCTTCGGCCTGCTCATCCAGGGCCTGTTCTTCGCGCCGTTCGACCTGCCCCAGTACGGGATGAACGTGACCACGCTGCTGGTGCCGCTGTTCGGCGTCGCCGCCGTCGCGCGCCGCATCGTGGCGCCGGGCACGCCCTATGTGGAGCTGAAGTACGGCCAGGCGCTCGCCCTCTCCACCACCTATCAGGCCGGCATCGTCGGCTGGGTGGCGTTCTGGGCGGTCTACGGCCAGGGCTTCGCCTCCGAGAACATCGCCTCGGTGGCGACCTTCGGCGGCGCCTACATGCTCGTCATCATCGTCGAGCCGCTGGTGGACCTTGCGGTGCTCGCTGCCGCGAAGGCGCTGCACGGCGCCTTCAAGGGCGGCAACCCGCTGCTGGAGCGCCGGCTCTACGACGCGGCCTGATCGCGCGCCCAACTCTCGGATAGGCGAACGCCGGCGGTGCTCCCGCCGGCGTTCTGCGTTTCAGGGGGCTTCGACCGGTGGGGGCAGGGCGGCCGGGGCTTCCGGGTCCGGCACCAGATGGCGGAGCGGATCGAAGCCGCCCACATGGTTCGCCCAGGCGAGGCCGATGGCGAGGCCCTTGGCGCGGGGCAGCACATGGAAGGCGGCCGCCACGGCAACGAGTTCGCTGGCCGCGAGCTCGACCGCCAGGGGGAGGTCGCTGAGCAATTCCAGGATGCCGCCCACCAGCGATCCGGCCAGCAGCGCGAGAGGGATCGCAAGGACCGGTACCGCATTGGTCACCCGGGCATGGCCCAGCGCCTCGCCGCAATGGGCGCAGGCTTCCGAAACCTGCATCCAGCACCCGAACAGGGCACCTTCGCCGCAGGCCGGGCAACGTCCGGACCAGCCGCGCCGCGCCGCATCCTCGATGGGGCGGGGCGGGTTGAAGCCGTTGGTGTGATAGAGCCGCCGCGGCGCGCGGCGCACCGGATCGAACGCGGTGCGGGTGACGGTGCCGAATTCCGCCGACATGGCGGCGCGGGCGCGCGCGAGCGCCTCCGAAGGCGCGTGAGATTGCGTGTCTGACATGGACGAAAACCCGAAAGGCCGCAGGGGCGGCAGGGACCGGAGGCGTCGGGAGGCTCCCGCGCCGGTTCAGCTTTGGGTCACGTCACAGGAGGGCCACGGGCCTGGGCGCCGCGGGCTTCCTCCGCCGGCCGGCGTCCGCTGCGCGCGGCAAGGTGGGCGATGCGCCGGCCATCGGGTGCCGCCAACGCGGGTTGCGGCGCGGCGGCAAGGCCGGGCGCCGAGGTCAGGACGCAGGCGTCGCAGGGATGGGTTTTGAGAACCGCTCCCGCATCTCCGCCATTGAGGCAGAGGTCCGGAAGCGACCCGTCCGGCAGCGCATAGGCCGCAAGATCGATCGGCGCTTCGGAGGAGGGCAGGGCGACAGGCTGGTGGGCGAACCCCAGCGTCAGCTGCGCCAGCACGAAAAGTGCTGCAGCGGCCGCCCGCAAGCCCTTGAATCCCAACCCGATGCCCATGCTCCGCTTGTGTGCAACGCGGCAGAAGGGGTCAAGCGCGTGAATCTACGCAGCGTCCCCCTGCCGCAGGCCGACTCTGGACCTCCCCGAAGCAGGCGTTATGGTCGCCCGCAACCAGCCAGCGGAACGAAGCCCGAGGAAGCGCCCATGACCAAGACCGTGACCCTTCCCAATGGCGAGACGGTGCCCGCCCTCGGCCAGGGCACCTGGTACATGGGTGAGCGCTCCACAGCCCGCGCCACCGAGGCGAAGGCCTTGCAGCGCGGCATCGACCTCGGCCTCACCCTGATCGATACGGCGGAGATGTATGCCGACGGCGGCGCCGAGGAGGTGGTGGGCGAGGCCATTGCCGGGCGCCGGGACGAGGTGTTCCTCGTCAGCAAGGTCTATCCCCACAATGCCAGCCGGGCCGGCGTCGCCGCCGCCTGCGAGCGCAGCCTGAAGCGGATGAAGACCGACGTGATCGACCTCTATCTCCTCCACTGGCGCGGCAACCATCCCCTCTCGGAGACCGTCGCCGGCTTCGAGTCGCTGCAGAAGGCGGGCAAGATCCGCCTCTGGGGCGTGAGCAACCTCGACACGGACGACATGGAGGAGCTGCTCGCGACCAAGGGCGGCACCGCCTGCGCGGCCAATCAGGTGCTCTACAATCCGAGCCGTCGCGGACCGGAGTTCGACCTGTTCCCGGAGCTGCGCTCTGCCCGCATTCCGGTCATGGCCTACAGCCCCATCGAGCAGGCCCGCCTGCCGCGCGGCGGGGCGCTGGGCGCCGTGGCGAAGAAGCACGGCGTGGACCCGTTCCAGGTGGCGCTGGCGTGGGTGATGCGCAGCGGCGACGTCATCGCCATCCCCAAGGCGAGCCGCATCGAGCATGTGGAGATGAACGCCGCCGCGCGCGATCTGGCGCTGAATGCCGAAGACCTCGCCGCCATCGACAAGGCCTTCCCCCCGCCGCGCCGCAAGGTCGGGCTGGAGATGCTCTAGGCGGACCGCGTCTCGGGATCGTACGGCGCGGCGATCACCACGACGTCGGCATCGGGGATGGCGGCGGTCAGCGTCTGGCGCAGGGCGTCCGTAACCAAGCTGACGTCGGAAATGGTGCGGCCGGGGGCGAACCCCACCGTGATCTCCACATGGGCGATGGTGCCGGACTTGCGGGTCCGCACGCTGATGAGCTGCTCGTAGCGATCGAAATAGGCGGCGAGCGCAGCGTTCACCTTCAGCTGCAACGGCTCCGCCAGAGCGCGATCCAGCAGGTCCGGCAGGGCTTCCGAGATCATGGCACCGCCGATCACCAGCATGAAGGCGGCGCCGATAAGCCCGCCGATATCGTCGGCCGCCAACCCCACCTCGGTGTGCGGAAACAGCACGTCGAGGGCGACGCACACCACCACCGTCACCGAGGCCACCGCCTTGGCGATGCGGGCGCGGAACTGGCTGAGCACGATGATGGACGTGCCCGCGCGCGTCGCCCGCCACAGCGGAAGCAGCGGCGCCAGATTCGTGAACAGGTTGTAGATGACGAGCCCAAGGGCCGCCGCCACCCAGAACGGCGGCAGGGGCTCGGATTCCGACGAATCCATCACCTTGATGAGGATGAACACCGCCGCGAGCAGCAGCAGCACGCCGATGGCGGCCGCGAACATGCGCTCGAGCTTGCCGATGCCGAAATCGTAGAAATACATGCGGCCACGATGCGCGGCGCGCAGCGTCACAAGGGCGAGGCCTTCCACCAGAAGCAGCAGGCCGCCGCGCAGCAGCTCCGCCAGCATGGCCAGCGAGCCGATGCGCCACACCGTTACGAGGTAGGGCACGAAGACGCTGAAATCGAGAAGGATGGCGAACAGGATCGCCCGTTCCTTCTGGAGATCGGTCGGTGTGGGGACGCGCATCGCGCTTCGCTGCTCAGGCTTGAGGATTGCCAGCGACCCTAACCGGGACGGGCAGGGGGCGGAAATACAATCATTTCCCGCCGCGCATGACGAGCTTGTCGCCGCGGAATTCGAAGGCGTCGAGCCGCGACAGGAAGCTCATGCCGAGCAGGCTGGTGCGCAGCGCGCCGGCGGGCGAGACGAGGGCGGGCACGTGCCGTTCGACGATGCTGCCGATGGTTATGGTGTCCAGCACCACGGCTGCCGCCCGGGTGCGGCCGGCGGCGGTGTCGACGGGCACATCGTATTTCAGGAAATCGACCGGCAGGCCCACCGCCTTCGCCGCCTCGTGGGTCAGCACCACGGACGAGGCGCCGGTGTCCACCAGCATGCTCACGCCCGAGCCGTTGATCCCGGCGCGCACCGCGAAATCGCCGCCGGACCCGCGCGTGACCTCCACCATGCTGGTGCCCATCTGCGTGAGGTTCACCGCATAGCCTGGCGCCACCTCGGCCAGCACCTTGCGGCCGACCTGGGTGAGGGGATCGCGATAGGTGTAGCCGAGGGCCAGCAGCGCCGCGAGCACCAGCCAGAAGGCAGCGGCCATGAGCGATTCGGCGATTCGTCCGCGGAAGATGGACCAGGCGGCCGCACCGACGAAGACGGCAATGGAGAGCTGCCCCACCAGCGCGCCGAACTTGTTGATGTCGATGCCCGCCACTTCGCCCTGCTCGTGGTTCACCGCGAGGATGACGCCGCCGGCGAACAGGCCGATCAGGAGAAGCCAGAGGAGACGGTCGCTGCGCATGGCGGCCTATTCCATGAAGGCGTCCGGCGCCGTCTGCTTGAGACGCGCCAGCCGGTCGGGAAGGACGGCCATGATCCGGTCGCGGGCATCCGGGGAGAAGGAGGCCCATCCGCCGATCTCGCGCAGCGTCCGCCCGCAGCCGATGCACAGCCCGCTCAAAGGCTCCACCACGCACACCTTGATGCAGGGCGTGACGATGGCGTTCGCCGCTGGAATGGTCCGGGGTGCTGACGGGTCGGTCATGGCTGCGCAGGCGCGCGCTCGGCTCCTTGGGGCTGGCGGGGCGGGAATCGCCGCTCGCCTACCGTCCCCCGAAGATAAGCACGCCGAGGAGGAACACAATCACCGCCACTTGCTGGGTGGCCCCTGCCACGTCGCCGGTCTGCCCGCCGATGAGCCGGCTCGACAGGCGCATCATCACCAGCAGCACCAGCACCGGGCCGATCAGGCCGGCAAAGGCCGCGCCGATGCCGAACGCCGCCACCATGAGTACGCAGACGATCAGGGCGGCGACCAGGGCACAGGACAGCGCCGCCGTTTCCGAGGGACGGCCGACGGACGCGCCGGCGCCGTCGGTGCGGGCCGGGGGCAGGGCGGCGATGAGCAGCACCCCGGCGGCGCGCGAGGCCGCTTCGCCGGCAATGAGGGCAAGGCCGGCGCGCAGCGGGCCGACCGATAGAGCGAGCGCCTCCAGCGCGCCGATCCGCAGCAGCAACCCCAGCAGGAGCGCGGTCCCGCCATAGGTGCCGATGCGGCTGTCGCGCATGATGGTGAGCTTGTGCGCACGGTCGCGGCCGCCGCCCAGCCCATCGGCGGTGTCGGCCAGCCCGTCCTCATGGAAGCATCCTGTGGCCAGGGCCAGCACCGCCACCGTCATCACCGCCGCAAGGAAGGCCGGCAGCTTCACGGCCATGGCGAGGATGAGGACCAGCGCCCCGATCAGACCGAGCACAGCGCCAGCGACGGGGATCGCATAGGCGATGCGGTCGATATCGGGTGGCGCGAAGGCGGTGTCATCCCGCGCCGGCAGCGGCAGGCGGGAATAGAAGCGCAGCGCGGCAGCGAGGTCCTGTCCGAGTGTTCTGGCCATCGGTTCGGGCTCGTCGCTCCGGGCGTTGCGCAGGGGTGGGGCCGTTCGGGCGCCACACCGCCCTTGGGAGCGCCATTCACGGCGCAGGTCAAGGCCCGGCGCGCGGTCCACGCGGCCGGCCTGCCCTGGTCCATGGTCAGAAGGTGATGAGGCCGATCATCTGGCGGATGAGGCTCAGCTCCTCGCCGCTGGTCGGCGTGGTCTGCGACACGAAGTCGAACACCTTGCCGTCCTTGAGGCCGTACTGGGCCACGCGGGTCACCCGCTTGTTCTTGTCGAAATAGATCGCGAGCACCTTCTGCTCGGTGATTTCCGGCTTGAGGAAGGCGACGCGCTGCTGGGTCTGAGAGATGTAGAAGAAGGCGTCGCCGTTCAGGGTCGCGACGGTGGACGGCGTGCCCAGCACGAGCAGCACCTGTTCCTGGCTCGAGCCGACGGGCACCTGATCCAGCGCGCCTTCCGCCAGCACGTAACCGCGCTGATAGGTGCGAACCACGCCGGTCAGCTGGCCGCCCGTGCCGTTCACGACCACCTGGTCGCAGCCCGTAAGCGCCATCCCGGCGAGCAGGAGGGCAGCGGTCCCCGCAAGGCCAAGCCTCCGGTTGGTGGTGTTCCGCCCGTTCCCCGTGCGCTCCTGCCTCTTGTCTAGTGACGCCACACGCATCCCCATCATTGTGCTGTGAACGGCGCCCCGGCGCGCCGCCTCGGCTACCGCCCCTTGCCATGCGGGCGAGGGCGCGTTACGCCGCTTGCCCGTTCAACTCCTCGCCGGACCTTGGCCCGGAATACGAAATGCTCAACCTGTTCCGCTCGTCAAAGCGTGCCAAGTCCCGCGAGACCATCGAGCGCCTGTATGGCGTGATCGTGGCACAGTCGCGGCGGGCGGAGTTCTACACCGACTTCGGCGTTCCCGATACGCTGGAGGGACGCTTCGAGATGGTGGTGCTCCACACCGTGCTCGTCTGCCACCGCCTGAAGGGCGGCGACGATACGGCGCGCGCCATGTCGCAGGAGATTTTCGACGCCTTCGCCGCCGACATGGACGCCACCATGCGTGAGCTTGGCGTCGGCGACCTCACCGTGCCGAAGAAGATGAAGAAGATCGGCGAAGCCTTCTACGGCCGCGCTGCGGCATATGATACCGCGTTGGCTGACGGGGGCAATGCGCTGCTGGCGCAGGCCATCGCCCGCAATATTCTCGGCACGGAGGAGCCGGTGCCCACCGCCGCCCCGTTCGCGGCCTATGTCCGCGCCGCCGCGGACAGCCTTGCGGCAACGCCCTTTGAAACCTTCGCCCGCGGCGCGCTGGTGCTGCCGGCGCCCCAACTCAGGCCTGCTCCGGAGGCGGGACAATGAGCGACCTTCCTTATTCCCACATGATCTCGATCGCGGACCTCCCGCCGCTCGGCCTCCACCTGAAGCTCGCGCCCGATGAAGCCGCCACGGCGGCGCTTGCGCGATATGCGGGCGTTCTCCACGCCGAGGGGATCCTGGCGACGCTTCACCTTGTTCCGGAAGGCAGGGAAGGCGTGCACGTCTCGGGCCGACTCACGGCCACCGTGCGCCAGACGTGCGGGGTGACGCTGGAGGCGTTCGACGCGCCGCTCGAGGAGGAAATCGACGTCCACTTCGCCCCCGCCGGCACCTATAAGCCCTCCGAAGAGGACGAGGAGAACGGGATCGACCCGCCGGACGAGATCGTGGATGGCCGTATCGACGTGGGCGCGCTGGTGTGTGAGTTCCTGGCCCTCGGTGTCGATCCCTACCCGCGCAAGCCCGACGCGGTGTTCGAGCCGCCGGCGGAGGATCCCGCCATTTCGCCTTTCTCCGCGCTCGCCCGCCTGAAGGACAAGGAGTAAGCGCGCCTCGCAGCCCCGGAGCAGTTGCGATGGCGCCGCGACACGCTATTGTCCGCCCGCCGCAACGGCGACGGTAACGACGGGACATGATTGCCGGGATTTTCTGATCCCTCACTTTTTTCCGCCAGGGCAGAGCCCGCCGCCATTCGATCGAAGCAGGGATTTACGCCGGAGATGACCGTACCCGTCCGCATCGCCGTCGACGCCATGGGCGGCGACCATGGACCCGAGACGGTCCTTGCTGGAGCGGAAATCTCCCTCGGTCGCCACCCGGACACCGCCTTCGTGCTCTATGGCGACGAGGCGCGCGTCCGCGAGGTCCTGAAGAGCCATCCCAAGCTCGCCGCGGCCTCCCGCATCGTTCACACCGACGTGGTGGTGGGCATGGACGACAAGCCGAGCCAGGCGCTGCGCCGCGGCCGCTACAAATCGTCCATGTGGAAGGCCATCGACGCGGTGAAGGTCCATGAGGCCGACGTCGCCATCTCCGCCGGCAATACCGGCGCCCTGATGGCCATGGCCAATTTCAACCTGCGCACCATGCCCGGCATCAGCCGCCCCGCCATCGCCGCCATCTGGCCGACGCTGCGCGGCGAGACCGTGGTGCTGGACGTGGGCGCCTCCATCGGCGCCACCGCCAAGAGCCTCGTCGAGATGGCGCTCATGGGCTCGGCCATGGCGCGGGTGCTGTTCGACATCGAGAAGCCCACCGTCGGCCTGCTCAATGTGGGCGTCGAGGAGATCAAGGGCGTCGAGGAAGTGAAGGAAGCCGCGCGCATCCTCCGGGAGGAGGCGGTGGCGGTGAACTATCACGGCTTTGTCGAGGGCAACGACATCGGCGCCGGCACGGTGGACGTGGTCGTCACCGAGGGCTTTTCCGGCAATATCGCCCTCAAGACCGCCGAGGGCACGGCCAAGCAGCTCGCCTCCTACCTGCGCTCAGCCATGAGCCGCACCCTGAGGGCGAGGATCGGCTATCTCTTCGCGCGTGATGCGTTCCGCGTGCTGAAGGAGAAGATGGATCCGCGCCGGGCCAATGGCGGCGTGTTCCTCGGCCTCAACGGCATCGTCATCAAGAGCCACGGCGGCACCGACGCGGAGGGCTTCGCCGCCGCCGTCGACCTCGCCTATGACATGGTGCGCCACGAGTTGCTGGCGCGCATCGAACAAAGCCTAACCAGCCGCAGGCCTCAGGAGATTTCCGAGCGCCGGCCGGAGGCAGCAGGGGCGGAAGGACAATCGTGAGCGGTATCAGGTCCGTCGCCCGGGGCACCGGGTCCTATCTCCCCGAGCGGGTGCTCAGCAACGCCGACCTCGCGGCACGCATGGACACGTCCGACGAATGGATCGTCCAGCGCACCGGCATCCGCCAGCGGCACATCGCTGCGGAAGGTGAATTCACCTCCCACCTTGCCATCAAAGCGGCCCAGCGCGCGCTCGATGCGTCCGGCCTCACCGCCGCCGACATCGACCTGATCGTCCTGGGCACGGCAACCCCGGACCAGACCTTCCCCGCCACTTCCGTGACGGTGCAGGCCGAGCTGGGCATCACCCGCGGCGCCGCCTTCGACGTGCAGGCGGTGTGCTCGGGCTTCGTGTTCGCGCTCGCCACGGCCGACGCCTATCTGAAGACCGGCGCCTTCAAGCGGGCGCTGGTGATCGGCGCCGAGACCTTCTCGCGCATCCTCGATTGGGAGGACCGCGGCACCTGCGTGCTGTTCGGCGACGGCGCCGGGGCGCTCGTGCTCGAAGGCGTGGACGCCGCGACGGCCGGCAATTCCGGTCTCCTGACCTCCCACCTGCGCTCGGACGGCCGCCATCGCGCCAAGCTCTATGTGGACGGCGGGCCGTCCACCACGGGCACCGCCGGCCATCTGCGCATGGAAGGCAAGGAAGTGTTCAAGCACGCGGTGGGCATGATCACCGACGTGATCGAGGACGCCTTCGCCGCCACCGGCGAGAGCGCGGACAGCATCGACTGGTTCGTGCCCCATCAGGCGAACCGCCGCATCATCGACGCCAGCGCGCTGAAGCTGGGCATCGCGCCGGAAAAGGTGGTGACGACCGTGGATCTCCACGGCAACACGTCCGCCGCGTCCATCCCCCTGGCACTCGATGTCGCAGTGCGGGACGGCCGGATTACCAAAGGTGATCTGGTGTTGCTTGAGGCAATGGGGGGCGGATTCACCTGGGGGTCGGCACTGATCCGCTGGTAGACCACATAATGCGTTGACCTTGCTCGGCTGGCGCGGCTAGTTTGCCGGACGCCGTTGCCCACAGGCGCTGGGGCTCGTGGGCGGTGCGTCGTCGTATCCGTCACATTCGTGCAGCCTCAACTGTTAAGAATTGCTGCGTTTGCATGGCTGGGCGGTCGCAGGGCGTTGGCGGCCGGTTCGAGCGCGCTTTCAGGGGTCGGGGAGACATATGGCTGGTCGGACCGTAACGCGGGCGGATCTGTGTGAGGCCGTCTATCAGCAGGTGGGACTTTCTCGCACCGAGTCTGCCCAACTCGTCGAGATGGTTCTGAAGGAGATTGCGGACTGCCTCGCCCGTGGCGAGACGGTCAAGCTGTCGTCGTTCGGCTCCTTCGTCGTGCGCGACAAGGGCGAGCGCATCGGGCGCAACCCCAAGACCGGCCAGGAAGTGCCCATCGAGCCCCGCCGGGTCATGGTTTTCAAGCCGTCCAGCATCCTGAAGCACCGCATCAACGGCACCGAGCCGGACGGGACGGACGAGGACTGAACCTCGGCGCCCGCCCCGCGGACAGGATTTCGTAACCGATCGCGCGAACACCCGGGGACAAGCCCTTGCCGTGGCTTGCCCGCCTTTCCGCATGCGCCAATCGCACCTATGATTCCGGCACGGGCTCTGGGCGATTCGGTCGAACGAGGCGGGAGAGAAGGTGGGCGACGCGCGCGAGACGGAGAAAGCTCCGGACGCCTTCCGGACCATCAGCGAGGTCGCGGACGAGCTTGAGCTCCCGCAGCACGTCCTGCGCTTCTGGGAAAGCCGCTTCACCCAGATCAAGCCGGTGAAGCGCGCCGGTGGCCGGCGATTCTACCGTCCGGAGGACGTGGACCTCCTGCGTGGCATCCGCCACCTGCTCTACACCGACGGCTTCACCATCAAGGGTGCCCAGCGCGTGCTGAAGGACCAGGGCGTGCGCTACGTCCAGGATCTCGGCATCGAGCGCGAGGTGGCGTCCATGCGCTCCGCCCGCCCGGCCCGTGCCGCCGGCGGGGAGGGCGTCACATTCGGCGGCCTGCTCGGCCTGCTTCCGCGACGGCGTGGCAAGGGGCGGGGAGGGGAGGAGGATGTCCTTCCCGAGCTGCCCGAAAGCGCCGAACTGCCGCTCCCCTTCCCCGATGCCGAGGCCGACCGGGATCTGGCCTCCGAACCGGCCGCGCCCCCAAGGCCCCTGCGTGAAGGCAGTGCCCGTGGCGGCCGGGCGGAGCGACTCGATCCCGCCTTCGATGCCCCGCAGCGGGAAATGCCTCCTCGCCATCAACCGCTTCGCGACGAACCCGGCATCGCCGCCTCAAGCCGCCCCGTTGATCGCGGCGAGGCGGAGACGGAGCGCCGTCGCCCCGACGAGACCGACCGTCGCGGCCCGGCCGCCGGCCGTCGCGAGCCGTCCTTCGGGAACGTCCGGGACGACATGGACGACTTTCCACCCCGGCGCCCAGCACAGCGGCCCGAGGTGGATCTCGATCACGACACCGCGCCGCCTCGCCGCCGCGATCCGGGACTGGACCCGAGGCTGGACCCGCGCGCTGCCGATCTGACGGCGCGCGCCGACGCTTCCCATGCGGACCTGGATGTGGATGAGGGCAGGGGCCGCCGCGCGGAGCCGGCTCCGCCGCGCAGGCCCGCGCCGGAGGGGCGCCCTGGCGAGCGGCTGGAACCTCAGCTGCGCCCCCTGCAGCGACCAAGCCGTGGGCCGGCGTCGCGCCTTGCCATGCCAGCCGACGATCAGGCGCCCCACTCGCCCGAGCTCGACGACCCGCTGCTGCCCTTCCTGGACGATTTTCCCCCGGCGCCGCAGGTGTCCGAGCCCATTGAGGACCGCATCCGCCGCCTGAAGGCGCAGGACCGGCGCCCGCCCCGGCCGCACGAGCTGCCCGAGCACGAGGCCCGGCATGCAGTCCCGCACGCGCCGGAGCCCGGCCAGGCCGAACGCGCCGCCCCCGCGCGCCACGAGCCGGAGGATGAGGCGGGCCCGCCCGAGGACTTCATTCCGCGCCGCGCCCGCCGTGCCCCTGCCGAAAGCCGGGACTGGCTGGAAGCCGAGCCGCAACACCCGCGCGCGCGGGACGCGCGCGACGGCCGGCTGCTGCGTGATGGCGACTGGCGCCAGACCGATTGGGTGGAAAGCACCACCGGCGAGCCGGAAGCCGAGGAAGCAGGCTGGGACGAGCGCGAGCGCGGCGGGCGCGTCGACGCCCGGCGGGATGCCGGCTGGCAGGACGACTGGCGGGACGATGGACGCTGGGCTGACGACGCCCCGCCCCAGCCGCCGCATGAACCCTATGCCCCCTCGGGCCGCCCGGCCGATGACCCATGGCCTCAGGCCGCGCCGCTGCCGGCGGACGTGCCTGCCCCTTACCGACCCGCCCCGAGGGCCGCCGAGCCGGAGTATTCCATGAACGATCAGGATCGGCCCCAAGATCGGTCCGAAGATCGGCCCTACGATCGTTTCGGCGATCGGCCATCGGAGCGGCGCGCCTTCGAGCGCCCCGCAGATCGTCCGCGCCGGCCGGACCCCCGCGCAGGCGAGGCGCGGCGCGAGCCGCCCATGGGGGGCGCCCCGTCCCATGCGCTGCGCGGAGAGGCGGAACGCCCCGCGCAGCGTGAGCCCTACCCCGCGGAAACCTATGGTCCCGGCGAGGTCTCGGCCCGTCTGCCCCGGTCACCGGGAAGCTGGCAGGGCGAGGCCATGCGCCGCGCGATCGACGAGGAATGGGGCGAGGGCGCCCCTCAGGCCCTTCCGCGCGCCACACGCGTCGGGCCGCTCATTGGCCCGATCAGCGAGGAAGGCGAGAGCGGCTTTCCGATGCCGGAGGCTGAGCAGCGGCTTCTGGCCGAGCGCATGGCCAGCCGTGGCCTCGCGCCCCAGCCGGCCGCAGTTGCGCCGGCCCATGCGGCCCCCGTTCAGCCGGCGCGACCGGCAGCTGAGCGGACCTGGGCAGGGCCGAGCGTGCCGGCGGAGGAAGCTGCCGCCCGCCCGCAGGCGGAGCCGAGCCAGCGGCTGCCGCGCGAGCCTTTGCGTCCCGGCCCGCCGGAGCAGTATCTGCCGCCGCATCTGAGGTCGGAGCCGCGTGTGGTGGGCCAGCCGCCCATGGCGGCCCCGGTGCTCTCACGCGACGACGTGCACCGCATGCAGTCCGCCCTCTATGAGCTGGGCGAATGCCGTCGGCTGATGGAAGGGCTGACCGGCCGGCGTGGCGAGGCCCGGACCGCCGACTGAGCAGCTTATCGCTGCCCGAGATTATGGAGCGCCGGGCGCGGGCCAATCCCGGCGCACGCCCGGCCTCTTTTATGGCGTCCGTCCGATCACTCGACGACGGCGAGGGAGACGCGGGTGACGCCCGAGCCGGTAAAGCCGAGCTCAGACGCTGCGGCCTTGGACACGTCGATCACCCGGCCACGGACGAACGGTCCGCGATCATTGATGCGGACGACGACGGTCTTTCCATTACGGAGATTGGTGACACGCACCTTGGTGCCGAAGGGCAGGGAACGATGGGCGGCAGTGTAGGCCGTCGGGTTGAAACGTTCACCACTCGCGGTGCTGCGGCCTTGCCAATAGTAGGAGGCGATGCCGGTGGAGGTGTCCGCGTTCGCCAGGCTCGGAGCGGCCATGGAGGCCGACAGGGACAGGGCGGCGCAGGACAGGACCACGCGTATCTTCATCCGTTCAATCTTCCGTGTTGTTGAGGAAGATCGCCGAATGACTGCGCAATCCGGCCACATTGACACCATTCGCCGGCGAAAGAGTGACGATTCGTTCTCCTTTGCCACAATCCTGCCGCGATGCGACGCCGAAAAGCGCAGCCTAAGGTGGTATCTTTGTCCCGCTCGAATGATCCCTGGGGAGAGCGGCGTGCGCTTTGCACATTCGGTTCCGGAGGGGCTTGTCGGGGCCCCGGTGATGGTCTAAGCCTCCCCTCCACGTCGGAGCGTAGCGCAGCCCGGTTAGCGCACTAGTCTGGGGGACTAGGGGTCGGAGGTTCAAATCCTCTCGCTCCGACCATTCCATCCCGGCATCCGCAACAGCCCTTCCTTTGCTTGATCGGCGCGATGCCTGGCCTATGCTGCCTTCAGGCGCGGCTTCATTCTTCCCATCTTCAATCCCACGCTTTGCCGGAGGCGGACCGTCGCTGTGTGCGGCGGATGCTTGCGGCTGCCCTCTGGCCGTACGCCCCCGACGCTCATCTGATGCATCACGCGAATCGCGATTCGCATCCTCCTGCGCTTGCAGAATTTTTAGCCGCGTCTCACCTGATGCATGAGGGCCACTGAGGGGCCCGACCGGAAGGCGTGGCGCTTCAAGCCCCTTTCAGTCGCGATGAATGGGCTGTCGATGACGGGCCCGCCGGTGTGACTCCAGACGCGAATTGGAGCACCCTGCGGCGGATTCTGCGGCGGGGCGTCCCGGCCGCACGGAGAGCGACGATGCCCCCCTCCACCGAGGCCGCCACACTCACATTCACCATTCTCGGCTGCGGCTCGTCGGGCGGCGTTCCGCGGGTGGGGCAGGGGTGGGGCGCCTGCGATCCCGCCAATCCGCGCAATCGCCGCCGCCGGTGCTCCATGCTGGTGGAGCGAGTCGGGCCGAACGGGAAAACCAGCGTCCTCGTCGATGCTTCGCCGGACCTGCGGGAGCAGTTGCTCGGCGTGAACGTCACCCATCTGGACGCTGTCCTGTTCACCCACGAGCACGCCGACCACACCCACGGCATCGATGATCTGCGGCCGCTCGCCATCCACAACCGCAAGCGCGTCGAGATCTATGCGGACGAGGATACCGCCCGCATCCTGCATCAACGCTTCGGCTATTGCTTCGCCACGCCGCCGGGCAGCGCTTATCCACCCATCCTGAACGACCACCGGTTCAGGGAGGGCCGTGAGATCGTCATCGATGGCGCCGGCGGCCCGATCACGGCGCTGCCGTTCCGCCAGCGGCATGGCGATATCGACGCCTTCGGCTTCCGGTTCGACGGCGTCGCCTATTCAAGCGACGTGAACGGGTTTCCCGAGAACAGCCTTGGGCATCTGCACAATCTCGACGTCTGGATCATCGATGCCCTGCGCGAGGCGCCCCATCCCTCGCATTTCACGCTTCAGGAAGCGCTGGACCATGTGGCGCTGCTCAAGCCCAATCTCGCGATCCTGACCAACCTGCACACGGACCTCGATTATTCCGCCTTGGCCGCGCGCCTGCCGGAGGGGGTGATTCCAGCCTATGACGGCATGCAGTTCACGTCAGACATCCGGAGCGGCGCAGCCATCCATGAGCGGACCGGGGCGACGGGTTAGCTCTCGATGCGATTCGGGTTTCGCTTTTGAAGCCTCACTTAAGTCGCTGTCATAGGTGGATAAATTTGTGAATTTTGGCGCTACCGAATCCTGGTGCCCAGTGGAGCGAGTCTTGCCCGTCCTTTTTCTAATTCCATAATATCTCTTCTGCGATTTACTCGTGCAGGGCTCCATCAGCACCCCGCCTCACGCGTGCTGCACCTTCAGATCGACCAGCGGCGTGCCGTCGAGGCAGTCGAGGCCGCGCACCATCACCTTGAGCCCCTCCACGCCCACGAGCGTGACCACCGAGGATGCGATCGGGTTTGGCCGCACGGGAGAGCGCAGCGCGAAGGTGCCGCGGGTGGCTCCGTCGCGTGGGCTCTGGAGCACAAGGTCGCGGCGGGCCCTGTCCATCCAGTAGAGCACCTGGAGGCGCGGACACTCGGCGAGGCCCGTCAGGGCATCCGCCCAGCGCGCATCGATCTCCAGGGTGCAGACCGGCCCCTCCTCCGGGTCACCCCGGCGCGGACAGGTGCCGCGCACCGTCCAGGGCGTGCGGATGCGGCCGATGAAATAGAGCCCCGCGTCGAAACGCTCCGGCAGCGCGACGCTGGTCTCGCCGGGCCGGATGTCGTCGTCGATGGGGCCGGCGGGCGCGATTTCGATCATGGGCGGGAATCCGTTGGACGCCGATAGCATAGGCGTCGCGGTCCCGTGCTCAAAGGCGGCATCGGGCGCAGTCGCGCGCGGCGTGCCCGCGCATTAGGATGGCCGCCTATCCCTCCGGAGCTCCCCATGCAGCCCTCCCGCGACATTGCGCGCCTCATCGAGATCATGGCCGCCCTGCGCACGCCGGGCACTGGTTGCCCGTGGGATCTGGAGCAGACCTTCGCGACCATTGCGCCCTACACGCTGGAAGAGGCCTATGAGGTGGCCGATGCTATCGCCCGCGCCGACTTGCCGGACCTGAAGGAGGAACTGGGCGACCTGCTGCTGCAGGTGGTGTTCCATGCGCGTCTGGCGGAGGAGGAAGGCGCCTTCGCCTTCCCCGACGTGGTGGAGGCCATCACCACCAAGCTGGTGCGGCGGCACCCCCATGTGTTCGGCGATACCCGCGATATGTCGCCGGAAGCGGTGAAGGGGATGTGGGCCGAGATCAAGGCGCAGGAAAAGGCCGAGCGCGCCGCCGCCCGCGCTGCTGCCGGGTTGGCGCCGGAGGAGGGCGGAAAGGGGACCCTCTCGGGCGTCGCACTGCCCCTCCCTGCCCTCACCCGCGCGCTGAAGCTTCAGGAGAAAGCAAGCCGCGTGGGCTTCGACTGGAATGATGCGCGGCAGGTGCTGGCCAAGATCCGCGAGGAGACGGAGGAAGTCTCGCAGGCCCTCGACGCCGGCGGCACCGAGGCCATTCGCGACGAGATCGGCGACCTGCTGTTTGCCGTGGTGAACCTTGCCCGCCATGCGGACGTCGATCCCGAGACGGCGCTGCGTGGCACCAACGAGAAGTTCACCCGACGCTTCGGCCATGTGGAGATGCAACTCGCGGCGGACGGCCGCCGGCCCAACGATGCCAGCCTCGACGAGATGGAAGCCCTCTGGCAGGACGCCAAGCGCCTCGAAAAGCGGAGCGAGCGCGCGGCCGAATAGGCGCCGCGCGCCGCCCTACATCGTGTTAACCCGCCGGACGCCGAAGCGGCGGGTGACAAGGCCGGCGCGCTCCGGCGGGATGCGCAGGGCCACCTGCAACACGCCGTCCTCGCCTGTGGTGCGCTCCAGCACTTCGCCGTGGCGGTAGAGCCAACCGAGCCCTTCGCCATCCTCCGCCGCGAGCGTGACGGAGAGAGTCACGCGCCCGGAGGTGATGCGGCGCTCGATGACGCCCAGCAGGTCGTCCGTCCCCTCCCCGGTCAGGGCCGAAACGGCGACGGGCGCCCCGGCACCGGCGCGGAGCGTCTGGTTCTGCACCTGCTCGCGGGCCTCGGGCAAAAGCCGGTCGATCTTGTTCCACACCTCGATGACACGGCCGCCGTTCTTGACCTCGACGCCGAGGTCTTCCAGCACGTCGGCCACATCCGCTGCCTGCGCCTCGGTGTCGGGGTGGGAGATGTCGCGCACGTGCAGGATCAGGTCCGCCTCCAGCACCTCTTCCAGCGTGGCGCGGAAGGCGGCGACGAGCTGGGTCGGCAGCTCGGAGATGAAGCCCACCGTGTCGGAGAGGATGATGCGGGTACCATGCGGCAGGTCCACCGCCCGAAGGGTTGGATCGAGCGTGGCGAACAGCAGGTCCTTGGCCATCACCTCGGCGCGGGTGAGCCGGTTGAACAGCGTGGACTTGCCGGCGTTGGTGTAGCCCACCAGCGCAACGATGGGATAGGGCACCCTCTTGCGGCTCGCCCGGTGCAGGCCGCGGGTGCGCTTCACCTGCTCCAGCTCCTTCTCGATACGCACGATGCGCTCGCCGATGAGCCGGCGGTCCGCCTCGATCTGCGTCTCGCCCGGGCCGCCGAGGAAGCCGAAGCCGCCGCGCTGGCGTTCGAGATGGGTCCAGGAGCGCACCAGCCGGGAGCGCTGGTAATTGAGGTGAGCAAGCTCCACCTGCAGCGCGCCTTCCTTGGTGCGGGCGCGCATGCCGAAGATTTCGAGGATCAGCGCAGTGCGGTCCACCACCTTGGTGGACCATGCCTTCTCCAGATTGCGCTGCTGCACGGGGGACAAAGCGGCATCGAAGAAGACCAGATCCACATGCTCGGCCTTCACCACGTCCGCCAGCTCTTCCACCTTGCCGGTGCCGAGATAGGTCGCGGGGCGAATTTCCGAGAGGGACACGAGGCCGGAGAAGACGACGTCCAGCTCGATGGCGGCGGCAAGGCCCACGGCCTCGTCCAATCGCGACTCGGGACTGCGCCGCTCCGGCGCGCCTCCCCTGCCCCGCCGGCTGACCACCGGAGTGACGACAGCACAACGCACGGCCGGCGCGCGGCGGTCGATGCCGCCGCGCGTAGCCTGTTGCGTCATGTCGGATGTGGAGCTGTCGGGATCCATGCCCGATTCGGGCAGCAGCGCCTCGTGCTCACCGGGGATCACAATGTCCTCCCCGGAGTCGATGGCACCTTCAACCTTGCGGCCTGCGAGCTTCGACGCCGCAGTCTTCGACTTTGCGCGTCCGCCCGCTCTCTTCCCGCTTTGATGCTCCACGCTTACGCCTTTTCTCCCCCATCGTCCGTGGGATCGAACAACTGGACCGGGTGACCCGGCATGATGGTGGAAATGGCGTGCTTGTAAACCAGCTGGGAATGCCCGTCCCGGCGCAGGAGCACGCAGAAATTATCGAACCAGGTAACGACGCCCTGCAATTTCACCCCGTTCACCAGGAAAATCGTGAGGGGAGTCTTGTTCTTGCGGACGTGATTGAGAAAAGTGTCTTGGAGATTTTGTGTCCGTTCCGCCGCCATTTTCGTATCCATTGTTTCGGCGTTGAGGCCCACGGGCAAGCGCACGTATGGAGTGTACACCCCCGTGAGAGTTGGGCTGCTAGAATGGCACAGCCCCATGGCGGCGCAATATTATTTTGCTCCGCAACATGATCCCCTCCGGGACAAACTCAGGCGACTTCCGAAAAGTCGTGGAATTTCAACCGCAAAGCCGTAGCAACGGGGCCGGGGACACCGGTTCCCACAGGTGTGCCGTCGATCATCACGACCGGCATGATGACCGTGGTCGCGGCCGAGATGAAGGCCTCGTCGGCCGCGTGGGCCTCCGCCACCGTGAACGGTCGCTCCTCGATCTTATAGCCAAGGTCCGCCGCCACCTCGAACGCCACGGTGCGGGTGATTCCCCTGAGGATGCCGCTGTCTGCCGGACGCGTGACGATGGTGCGGTCGGCGGTCACGATCCAGGCGTTGGTGGAGGCGCCCTCGGTTACATAACCGTCGGCATCGACGAACCATGCCTCGCGCGCGCCGGCCTCCTTCGCCATCTGCTTGGCGAGCACGTTCGGCAGCAGGGAAACGCTCTTGATGTCGACGCGCGGCCAGCGATTCTCCGGCACGGTGATGACGGCGACGCCCTTGCGCGCCAGCGCCTCCTGCGCCTCCCGGTCGGTGCGGCGGGCGGTGACGACCACGGAGGGGGCGGTGTCCGGCGCCGGAAAGGCGTGGTCCCGCCGCGCGACGCCGCGCGTCACCTGCAGATAGACCATGCCATTGCGCACGCCGTTGCGCCGCACCACCTCGCGGAGCACGGCGGACAGCGCCGCCCGTGACATGGGCGCTGCAATGAACAGCTCCCGCAGGGAGCGGTCGAGCCGGTCGAGATGGCGGCGTTCGTCCACCAGCCGGCCGCCGAGCACTTCGCAGACCTCATAGACGCCATCGGCGAATTGATAGCCGCGATCCTCCACATGCACGCTGGCGTCGCGGTGGGGGAGATAGCGTCCGTTGACGTAGGCGATGCGCGACATGGCTGCGTCGGCCCTCAGGTGCGCCAGATGGCGAGATGGATGAAGACGAAAAGCCCGATGATCTCCAGCCGCCCCGCGACCATGCCGATGCCGGCGACCAGCACCGAGCCCCACGGCAGGGAGGAGATCGCAGGCCAGCCGCCGCCCGCGGCGTCGTAGACCGGGCCGGTATTGGTGACGACCGCCGCCGCCGCCGCCAGCGCGGCATCCAGCGAGGGCAAACCCGGGCTCAGCGCGATCACGCACAGGCCATACAGGAAAGCGAGGCTCGCAGCCCCCGCCCAGACGCCCCGCATGGCCGAGCCGACACCGCCCTCCAACGACGAAGGCAGGACGATGTGCGGATAGACGAGGCGCAGGAGATCGCCCCGCGTGCGCAGCAGGATGGCGCGTAGGCGCAGCATCTTCAGCCCGCCCGCCACCGACAGTGCCCCGCCGCCCAGCAGCACCACGAGGATGACGAGGCCGAGCGGCAGGTTGGCATAGGTGCCTTCGTGCGGGCCGATGCCGCTGGTGGAGATCAACGAGGCGGCGGTGAACAGGCCGTCGCGCACCGCGTCCACCGACGACATCTCGTCGGTCCGGAACAGCAGGGCTCCGAGGATGATGCCGAGCACCATCCACCAGCCAATGATGACGAGACTTTCCACCTGCTCCGGCGCGGCATTGATGCGGCGGGTGATCAGCGCCCGGTGCCAGCGCACGCTGGTGGCGCTGAAGATGAGGAAGGGCAGCAGCAGCCACTTGGGCGTCTCGTCCAGCGCCAGCGCCAACTGGGCCTCCGGCGGCAGGTGCGCGCCGGCCGAGACCACGGCGGTCGCAAGCGTGAAGGCCACATAGATGGTTTCACCCGAGGCCAGCAGCACGAGCATGGCCAGCACGGTCGCCCCGAAATAGGCGGGGGCGATCTCGCGCAGCACTCGCACCAGGTCCACCACATCGAGCGCGGAGCCGCCCCGCGGGGTCCGGTCGGGCAGGCCGCCAAGGCCCGCCGGCGCCAGCACGGCTACCGCGGTGACTACGGTCAAGAGACCGCCGGCCCATTGCAGCAGGCCGAGGAAGACGTAGAGGCTCGCCGGCCCCTGATGGAGTGCGGTGAGGCCGGTCGCGGTGAAAGCGGAGAGCGCCTCGAACCAGGCCTGAAGCGGCGACAGGCCGGAGACGACGGCCACCGCCGGCGTCGCCATCAGCGGCAGCACCAGCCACATGCAGGCCACCAGCGCCACGGCCCCTGACCGCGTCAGGCGCATCTCCAGCCCGTGGGTGGTGAAGCGCAGCAGGCCGGCGAGGAACAGGCAGAAGCCGGACGTGGCGAGCCACACGGCCACCGGCCCCGTGCCGGTGCGCGCGGCAACCGCCATCGGCAGGAGCGCGAACGCCCCGATGGCGGCGATGCCGGCGGCAAGCGGGCGGGCGGCGTTGGCCATGGGTCGGGAACCTTGAGGTCGGTTCAGAAGAATTCGAGGGCCACGCGGAACAGCTGCTCCACGCGCTTGATGCGATCGGCGAGGGCGAACAGCACCACCCGGTCGTGGGCGCGGACGACGAAATCGCCGCGTGGCAGCAGCACCTGCCCGTTGCGCACCACGGCACCGATGCGCAGCCCGTCCAGCAGGCCGAGATCGCGCAGAGGCTTGCCCACCAGCGGCGAGGTTTCCAGCGCCTCCGCCTCGATCATCTCGCCCGAACCGTCGAGCAGCGCATGGACGCCGCGGATGCGCCCGCGCCGCACGTGCTGGAGCACCTTGGAGACGGTGATCTGGCGCGGATTCACATGGGCGTCGATGCCGAGGCCGCGGGCGAAGGTGGCGTAGCCCTGCTCGTTGAGCAGAGCCAGAATGCGCTTCGCCCCCACCTGCTTGGAGAGCAGGCACGAGAGGATGTTGATCCGGTCGTCGTTGGTGAGGGCGATCATGGTGTCCGCCTCCCCCACCCCCGCCTCGTCGAGGATGGCCCGTTCCAGCGCGTCGCCATTCAGCACGACGGTGCGGCGCAGTTCCTCGGCGATGGCCTGCGAGCGCTCGCGCGAGGACTCGATCAGTTTCACGCGGGCGGCCGCGTTGCGCTTCTCCAGCTCGTTCGCGACGTAGTAGCCGATGTTGCCGCCGCCGGCGATGACGATGCGCTGGGCCGGCACCTCGTCATGGCCGAACAGGGAGAGCGTGCGCTGCACGTGGTCGGCCTGGGCGACGAAATAGACGAGGTCACCGGTGAGAAGCTGGTCGTTGGAGCGCGGCACGAAGCTGCGCCCGGCCCGGCTCACCGCGACGATGGTCGCCTGGATGTCCGGGAAAAGCTCGGTCAGCTGCTTGAGCGGCGTGTCCACCACCGGGCAGTCCTCGGTGCAGGACACGCCGACGATCACCACCGCCCCGTCCGAGAAGCTCACCGTATCGGAAGCACCGGGCAAGGAGAGGCGGCGCAGCACCATCTCGCCCACCTCCACCTCGGGGGAGATGATGACGTCGATGGGCAGCTGGTCACGGGAGAACAGGTCGCGCCATTCGGGGGCAAGATAGGTCTGGGCGCGGATGCGGGCGAGCTTGGTCGGCACGTTGAACAAAGCATGGCCCACCTGGCAGGCCACCATGTTCACCTCGTCGTGGAGGGTCACGGCGATGAGCATGTCCGCCTGCTCGATGCCCGCGCGGGCGAGCACGTCCGGATGGGACCCCTGCCCCACCACGCCGCGCACGTCGAGCTGTTCCGTCACCATCTGGATGCGGCGCGGGGACGTGTCGATGATGGACACGTCGTTCTGCTCACCGGCGAGGCGCTCGGCAATGCCGAACCCCACCTGGCCCGCGCCGCAGATCACGACCTTCATGAACCCTCCCCCCGGCGCCCGGCCACCTCGGATCAGCGGACCGAACGCACCGATGCAGCCCCCTTTTCGGGCACCCCGTCAACCCGCCCCGGCCACGTCCGGGGACCTTCAACCTACGCCGAGAGCCTTAAGCTTTCGATGAAGGGCCGAGCGCTCCATGCCGACGAATTCGGCAGTCCGCGAGATGTTGCCGCCAAAACGGTTGATCTGGGCGGCGAGATATTCGCGCTCGAACACCTCGCGCGCCTCGCGAAGCGGCAGGCCCATGAGGTGCTCGCCGCCATTGCCGTTGGGAAGCGTGGGCACCAGCGCGCCCACGTCCGGCGGCAGCATGGCGGCGGTGATGGTCGCCTCCGGGTCGCCACCGGCGAGAATGAGCAGCCGCTCCACGTTGTTGCGCAGCTGGCGCACGTTGCCCGGCCAGTCGTGGGATTGCAGCACCGCCATGGCGTCCTCGCCAATGGGCCGGCGCGGCAGGCCGGTGGTCTGGGAGATGCTGTCGAGGAAGAAGTCCACGAGGTCGGGAATGTCCTCGCGCCGCTCGGCCAGCGGGGGCACGCGGATCGGCACCACCGACAGGCGGTGGTAGAGATCCTCGCGGAAGCGCCCCTTGGCGATTTCCTCCTCCAGGTTGCGCCCGGTGGAGGAGATGATGCGCACGTCCACCGTCACCTTGTCGTTGGAGCCAACGCGGGTGAAGGTCTGCTCCACCAGCACGCGCAACACGCGGTTCTGCGTCTCGCGCGGCATGTCGGCGATCTCGTCGAGGAACAGCGTGCCGCCGTGCGCCTCTTCGAGCGCTCCGCGCTTCTGCTCCCGCCCCTCCCCTTCCGCGACGCCGAACAGCTCGAACTCCAGCCGCTCCGGCGTCATGGCGGCGGAATTGAGCACCACGAATGGCCCCTGCGCGCGACCGGAGACGCTGTGTATGAGGCGGGCGGTCAGCTCCTTGCCCGAGCCGGAGGGGCCGACGATGAGGATGCGGCTGTTGGTGGGGCCGACCCGCTCGATGGTGCCCTTCAGCTGCTGAATCGCGCTGGAGCGGCCGATGAGGATGCGTCCATGCGGCGTGAGCTGCTTCAGCTCCTTCAGCTCGCGCTTGAGGCGCAGGGTCTCCAGCGCGCGCTCGGTGACCATCACCAGCCGGTCGGCATTGAACGGCTTCTCGATGAAGTCGTAGGCGCCCCGCTTGATGGCGGCGACCGCGGTCTCGATGTTGCCGTGGCCGGAGATCATCACCACCGGCAGGTCCGGATGCTGCGACTTGATCTCGTTGAGCAGTTCCAGGCCATCGAGGCGGCTGCCCTGCAGCCAGATGTCGAGGAACACGAGATTCGGCCTGCGCGTGGCGATGGCGCCGAGCGCGCCGTCGGCATCCCGGGCGGTTCGGGCGGAATAGCCCTCGTCTTCCAGAATGCCGGCGACCAGCTCGCCGATATCGGCTTCGTCATCGACGATGAGGATGTCCATGGCCATGGATCAGGCCCTCCCTGCTTGAGGGACCGGTTGCGCCCCGCCCGCGCCGGCCGGTGGTAGACCATCCGCCCGCATGCGGAGCCTGATCCAGGCGCCGCGACCCTCGGGCGAATCGTTGAGTTCAATGCCGCCGCCGTGCTCTTCCATGATCTTGCCGACGATGGCGAGGCCGAGCCCCGTCCCCTTCTCGCGCGTGGTCACATAGGGCTCCAGCAGGCGGCTGCGTTTCTCGCGCGGCAGGCCCGCGCCGTTGTCGATGACGTCGATCAGGAGATCCTCCCCCGCCGCGGTGACGCGGACGCGGATGCGGCCCTTACCGCGCTCGGCGTCCGGGACAGCCTCGATGGCTTCCGCGGCGTTCTTGAGAATGTTGGTCAGTGCCTGGCTGATGAGCCGGCGGTCGAAGCGGGCCGGCTGCGCGGCGGGCAGCTCGGCCTCAAAGGTGACGTCGGGATGTCCGACGCGCATGAGGAACACCGCCTGCCGGACGGTCTCTGCAAGATCCTGCGCATCCACCACGGGCTTGGGCATCCGGGCGAAGGAGGAGAATTCGTCCACCATGCGGCCGATGTCGCCCACCTGCCGGATGATGGTGTCCGTGCACTGGTCGAACACGTCGCGATCCTGGGTGATGTGGCGGCCATACTTGCGCTTCAGCCGCTCGGCCGAGAGCTGGATGGGGGTGAGCGGATTCTTGATCTCGTGGGCGATGCGCCGCGCCACGTCCGCCCACGCCGAGGTGCGCTGCGCGGTGATGAGGGCGGTGATGTCGTCGAGGGTCACCACCCAGCCATGGGCCTCGGCCCCCGACTGCTCGGTGGTGACGCGCATGGCGAAGACACGTTCGCGACCGTCGCGCTGTACGGTGATGTTGCCCTGCACCGCCCGCTGTCCGGCGCCGCGGGCCTCCTCCAGCAGGGCCGAGGTCTCGGGCACCACCTCGGCGAGCGGCCGCCCGAGCCCCTCGGCCTCGGTCACGCCGAGAAGGCGCTCGGCCGAGAGGTTCAGGATGGTGACCCGCGCATCGGCATCGATGCCGATCACGCCCGCGCCGACGCCGGAGAGCACCGCCTCGGTGAAGCGGCGGCGGCTGTCCATCTGGTCGCGGGCGCTGACGAGAGCGTTACGCTGGGTCTTCAGCTCGCCGGTCATCTTGTTGAAGGTCTCGCCGAGGGTGGCGAGATCGCCTTCGGCGCGGTTCACCGGCACCTGGATGTCGAGATTGCCCTTGGCCACGCGATCCGCCGCCCACATCAGCCGGCGGATGGGCGCCACCAGCCATTTGGAGAAGGTGACGCCGAGCCACACCGCCGACAGCAGAACGATGAGCGTGACGATGGAATACATGGCAGCGAAGGCGAGCTGGACGCTGAAGCGCCGCTGCTCCAGCGCGCGATAGTCGGCCAGCGTGTCGCTCGTCACCTTCAGGTAGCCCAGCACGCGCGGGTCGATGGGGCGGGCAACATAGAGGAAGAGATCGTCGAAGCCGGTGAGCGGGACCACGGCGCCCACATAGTCGGCATCCACATAGATGATGGGCTGCTCGGCGGTGGCCTCGTTGATGGCGATGTTGGCGGGGACGAGGAATTCCCGTCCCGTGCGCAGGTTTGCCCGCTCCACCACGGAGAGGTCGCGGTGGATGATCTGGGCGCCCGGCACGTTGCGCAGGGCCGCCTGGGCGGTCAGCACCTGGCGGAACTTGTCGATGTCCGTGTCATAGAGATTTTTCTGCTGCGACAAATCGTTGGCCATGGCCAGCGCGTCGCCGCGGATCGACAGCGCGTGCTCCCGCACATAGGTCTGCGCCACCGAGGAGGCCGAGCCGACGATCTCCTGCGTGCGCTCGGAGAAATAGCGGTCGAGGGTCCGGTCGAGGGTGAAGCTGGCCACCAGCGCCACCACCACGGCAGGCACCACGGCGACGATGGCAAACAGGCCTATGATGCGCACATGGAGGCGCGAGGCTGCACGTCCGCGCGCCCGCGCCTGCCAGATGCGCCAGACCTCACGCCCGATAATGCCGAGCAGCGCGACCGCGGCAACCGCCGATGACGCGAGGGCCGCAATCGTCACCGTCGGCGTCGGAACGATGGAGGTGAGCCCCATGATGACGGCGAAGGTGGCAATCGCCAAAACCAGCGAGAGCACCACCACGACGGGCGCGAACAGGCGGGCGAACAGACTGCGCCGCGGCCTCACGTCTCTTGCGGCGTACCCGACCGGCTCATCGTTCATGTGTGCCTGACCGTCCCAACGCTACCGGCCGCGCGACGACTCGCGCAGTCCAGAGTGATGCAGTGGAACGACACTGGTGCAAAAATGTGACAGACGCATCCCCCATCCACGGTATTTGTGGCGAGGGCGCAAAAGGCCGGTAGCCGGGTCAGCGAATTCGCCGACCCGTCCGCTCTGTTTGTGGGCCAAGGCGCCGAAGGCGCCCTTCCCTTAAGTGGGCCGGCGAAACGTCACGATCGAATCAGCGCGCGGCGGGCAGCGTGACCGGAATGAAGCCAAAATCCGACAGGGTCTTCTGGCCGGCCGGCGAGAGTATGTACATGGCGAAGTCGGCGGCCGGCAGGGATGCCGTATTGGCGAGCGTCAGCCCGTATTCCGGCCCGACCGCGAGATCACGCGGCAGCGCCACCACCTTGTACCGGCCGGGCTCTGCCTTGCTCATCTCCTGGGTGCCCGAGCAGTAGTAGATCGCCACGTCCGCGCTCTTGTCACCGAGAGCCACGGCCAGCCGGTGGCGGCCGTTGAGCGGCCCGGTGGTCGCCGCGCCGCCGAATACCTGCTGGGCCTTTCCGCTCAAGGTGGCGAAGGCGCCGGGGTGCTGCTTGTCGATCAGCGCAAACAGCTCCCACGTATAGTCGCCGCCCGGATCCGCCTTGGGCGTCGACGTGGCCAAGCGGATGTCCGGCTTCAGAAGGGTCTCGACCAGCGCGTCGGATGCCAGCGCCGGCCCATCGGCCAGGGCAATGGCGCACAAAGCGTTGCGGGCGAACAGGACACTGTCGCTGGCAAGGCCCTTGTCCGTCAGCGCCTGCGCGTGGGGCAGAGCGGCGGAAGCGAAGATGTCGAAGGCGCCGCCGTTTTCCAGCTCGGTCCTGAGCACCCCGGACGGTCCCCATTTGGTGGAGACGTGATCCTTGGGGTGGCTCCGCCCATAGTCCGCGATCATCGCGTTGAAGGCGCCGGTGAGGCTGCCCGCTGCGACGAGGCGGATATCCTCCGCGCGGGACGCGGCGGCGGAAAGGCAAAGAAAAACAACGGCGCAAATGCGGGCGCGCATGGCAAGGCTCCGAAATGAACAGGCGAACAAGCTATATTCATTCGGATATATCGTTGCCGTCAATAAACCCCGCGGATGGGACACCCGCGGGGCGTGTGCGTCGCCTCAAGACGTGGGGATCACCGCGAGGTGCGGATCACCTGGATATCGAGGTCGCGAATCTTCTTGCGCAACGTGTTTCGGTTGAGCCCGAGCAGTTCCGCCGCCTTGATCTGGTTGCCGCGGGTCGCGGCGAGCGCAGCCGAGAGGAGCGGATATTCAACGTCCTTCAAGATGCGGTGATAGAGGCCGGGCGGGGGCAGATTTTCGCCGAAGCCGGAGAAGTAGGTGTTGAGGTGGCGCTCCACCGAGGCGGCGAGCGTCGCGTCCACCGGCCCCTCTTCCGACAGCATGTTCGGCATGGGCTCGGAGAGCTCGGCCTCGATGATGGCGGGGGTGATGACTTCCTGCGGATAGAGCGCGGCAAGGCGGCGGACGAGATTTTCCAGCTCGCGCACGTTGCCCGGCCAGCGATAGCGCTTGAGCCGGTCGAGGGCGGCGGAATCGATCTGCTTGGCGGGCAGGCCCTCCCGCTCGGCCTGCAGAAAGAAGTGCCGCACCAGATCGGGCACGTCCTCGGAGCGCTCGCGCAGGGGCGGCAGGCGCAGGGGCACCACGTTCAGGCGGAAGAACAGGTCTTCGCGGAACAGGCCCTGCTGGATGAGCGTGCGCAGATCCTTGTTGGTGGCGGCGATGATGCGCACGTCGGTCTTGATGGGCGTGCGCCCGCCGACCGTCGTGTACTCGCCCTGCTGGAGCACGCGCAGCAGGCGGGTCTGCGCCTCCATCGGCATGTCGCCGATCTCGTCGAGGAAGAGCGTGCCGCCCTCGGCCTGCTCGAAGCGGCCGGGGTTGCGGGTGGTGGCGCCGGTGAACGAGCCCTTCTCGTGGCCGAACAGCTCGCTCTCGATGAGGTCGCGCGGGATGGCGGCCATATTGATGGCGACGAACGGCCCGGTGCGGCGCTTGCCGTAGTCGTGCAGCGCTCGGGCCACCAGTTCCTTGCCGGTGCCGCTCTCGCCCGCGATCATCACGGTGAGGTCGGTCTGCATCAGGCGGGCGAGGAGGCGATAAATCTCCTGCATGGCGGGCGAGCGGCCCACCAGCGGAATGTTGTCCTGCTCCTCGGGGGCGTGGTGGTGGCCGTCGCCCTTCTTCGGCTCGGCGAGGGCGCGGCCGACGATGGAGATCAGCTCCTTCAGGTCGAAGGGCTTCGGCAGATATTCATAGGCCCCGCGCTCGGAGGCGCGGATGGCGGTCATGAAGGTGTTCTGCGCGCTCATGACGATGACCGGCAGATCCGGCCGCGCCTTCTTGATGCGCGGCAGGAGGTCGAAGGCGTTCTCGTCGGGCATCACCACGTCGGTGATGACGAGATCGCCATCGCCCTGGCTCACCCAGCGCCACAGCGTGGCGGCGTTGCCGCAGGAACGCACCTCATATCCCGCGCGCGAGAGCGCCTGGTTGAGCACGGTGCGGATCGCGGCATCGTCGTCGGCGACCAGGATGCTTCCGGATGGCATCGACACCTCAATTGTCCTCTCGAACAGGGCTCTTGCCGCGATACATGGGCAGGAGCACGCGGAACGTGGTGCGGCGGGGCTGGCTATCGCATTCGACGATGCCGCCATGGTCACCGATGATCTTCGCCACCAAAGCAAGACCGAGGCCAGAGCCGGTGGGCTTGGTGGTCACGAACGGGTCGAACAGGTGGGGCACGAGGTCTTCCGGCACGCCCTTGCCGTTGTCCCTCACGCAGAACTCAAGCGGCAGGCTGACGCGCGTGGAGGCGCCCGGCACCATCAGCCGCACGCCGGGGCGGAAGGCGGTGGTGAGCTGGATCTCGCCGTCCTGATCGCTGTCGATGGCTTCCGCCGCATTCTTCACCAGGTTCAGGAACACCTGAATGAGCTGGTCGCGGTTGGCGAGCACCGGCGGCAGGGAGGGGTCGTATTCCTCCACGAAGCGGATGTGGCGGGCAAAGCCCGAGGAGGCGAGCGTGCGCACATGCTCCAGCACCGCGTGGATGTTGACCGGCTCGCGCTCCACCGGGCGCTCGTCGGAGAACACCTCCATCCGGTCCACCAGCTTCACGATGCGGTCGGCCTCGTCGCAGATCAGGCGGGTGAGCGCCCGGTCCTCGTCGTCGGCAGATTGTTCCAGAAGCTGCGCCGCGCCGCGGATGCCGGAGAGCGGATTCTTGATCTCGTGGGCCAGCATGGAGGCCAGCGCGCTCACCGAACGGGCGGCGCCGCGGTGGGTGAGCTGGCGGTCCATCTTGTCGGCGATGGTGCGCTCCTGGAGCATCACCACCACATTGTCCGGCTGCTCGTTCACCGGCGCCACGTGAATGTCCACGATGCGCTCGCCGCCGTTGCGCGGCGTGCCGAGGTCCACGCGATATTCGTTCACCGGCGCGCCGCGCTGGCGCACCTGATCGATGAGGCCGAGGAGCGGCGTGCCGAAGGGCACGAACTCGGTCAGGGGACGTCGGCGCAGCAGCGGCGCGCTGACCTCGAAGAAGGCTTCGGCCGCGACATTGGCCTCCACCACATGGCCGTTGCCAGCGATGGTGAACAGCGGGTGCGGCACGGCATCGAGAATGGCGCGCGTCATGCCCGGCTCGGCGCCGCCGGCCTTGGCGACGTCGGCCTTGGCGACGTCCGGCGTCACCTCCTTGCCCGCAGCCTTGGGCGCATCCTTCGGCGCGTCCTTCCGCGGGTTCGAACTGCCCTTGCGCTTTTGATCCATCTTCCGTGTGTCTTGCTTTCTGGCTTCGGCCGTCATGCCGCCGCCCTCCACATGAGTTCGTCGTAGGCCGCCATGATCCCGGTCTTCACGCGGCCCGGCCCGTCGAGCACCAGCACCCCCTTGCGCCAGCGCTCCACGAAGGCGGCGCGTGCGTTCCCCTGCCCTTTTGCCGCCGCATCCAGCGCCCAGCCGATATGCTTGCGCGCCTGGCGGACACCGAGGGCCGTGCCATAGAGCGACAGCCAGCCCTCATAGAGCTCCAGCAGGATGTCCCGCTGCAGATCGAGCGGCGGATCCTCCTCGACCACGCGGCCGGCGAGCGCCTGCGCCACCCGGCCGGGAAACCACGGCCGGCCCTGCGCGCCCCGACCGATCATCACGCCATCGGCACCGGAGGCCGCGAGAATGGCGGGGCCATCCGCGAGACTCACCACGTCGCCATTGGCGATCACTGGGATCGATACGGCATCCTTGACCGCCCGGATGGCGCTCCAGTCGGCGCGGCCGGTGTAAAACTGGCAGCGGGTGCGGCCGTGGATCGTCACCATGGACAGCCCGCACGCCTCCGCCATCTCGGCGAGGGCCACGGCGGTGGGCGAGCCATCGTCCCAGCCGAGGCGGGTCTTCACGGTCACCGGAACGCTGACCGCCCCGCGCACAGCCTCGAAGATCGCCCGCGCCAGAGGCAGATCCCGCAGCAGCGCCGCGCCGGCGGCACCGGTGGTCACGCGCTTGGCGGGGCAGCCCATATTGATATCGATGAGCCCGGCGCCGGCGGCTTCCGCCACGCGCGCCGCCTCGCCCATGAGTCGCGGGTCGTTGCCGGCGAGTTGCACGGCGTGGAACGACACCCCTTCCCCTTCAGCGCGCAGCAGCATCTCGGGATGGCCCTCGAGAAGCGCCTCGCTGGCGAGCATTTCTGATATGACGAGCCCCGCGCCGTGGCGGACAGCCATCCGCCGCACCGGCGCATCGGTGATTCCCGCCATGGGGGCGAGGATGACCGGATTGGGCAGGGTCGCGGCGCCGATGCGCAACGCCGGAATGGACAATGGGACAGTCTCTTGCACAGATTTTAGGCCAGCTTCGTTCTGCCTACATCTTAGACAAATGTGCGCGGCACGCAAGGGCAGTGTGCACGCCGCTGCACCGCAGCATATGCGACCCCACCTTCTGTTACCGGCCTGACCTGCCGCCTTCGGTGAAAAAGGAGGATCGGCCGTGACCGGAACGTCGGCCGCGAACTGCGTGGCGATCGTGGTGGCTGCCGGGCGCGGAAGCCGCGCGGGCGGACCTTTGCCGAAGCAGTACCAGCAACTGGGCGGCGAGCCGGTGCTGCGCCGCACGCTGCGCCTTTTTTGCGAGCATCCTGCCGTCACGGCCGTGCTAGCGGTCATCCATAGCGATGATTCAGGCCTCTTTGCGGACGCCGCAGAAGGCCTGCCCAAGATTCTGGCACCGGTTTCCGGTGGCGCGACGCGACAGGAGTCGGTGCGCGCCGGCCTTGAGGCACTGGCGGGTTCCGGCGCGCCGACGGTCGTGCTGGTGCACGATGCCGCCCGCCCCTACGCCACACCCGATCTCATCGCCCGCGCCATTGCCGCCGCCGGCGAAGCCGATGCCGCCATCCCGGTGCTGGCGGTGACCGACACGGTGAAGCGCGTGGATGCCGCCGGGCTGGTTGAGGAGACGGTGGATCGCGCGGCGCTGCGCGCCGTGCAGACGCCGCAGGCGTTCCGCTATGCCCCGCTCGTGGCCGCCCATCGAACGGCGGCCGAGAGCGGCGTCACGACACTGACCGACGATGCCTCGGTGATGGAATGGGCCGGCCACAGGGTCGCGACCTTTGCCGGCGAGACAGGGAACATCAAATTGACCACAGCCGAAGACATGACCCGCGCCGCCGCTTCCACCCTCGCCGACCTGCCGGATGTGCGCACCGGCACCGGCTTCGACGTCCATGCCTTCGGTCCCGGCGACCATGTGATGCTCGGCGGTGTGGCGGTGCCCCACGGCTTCGGGCTGGTCGGTCATTCGGATGCGGACGTGGGCCTGCACGCCCTCACCGACGCCCTGCTGGGTGCGCTCTGCGACGGCGACATCGGCGCCCATTTCCCGCCCTCGGACCCGCAGTGGAAAGGCGCGTCCTCCGATCGCTTCCTCGCCCATGCGGTGGAAAAGGTGAAGGCGCGCGGCGGGCGCATCGCCCATCTCGATCTCACCCTCATCTGCGAGGCGCCGAAGGTCGGGCCCCATCGCGACGCCATCCGCGCCGAGATCGCGCGCATCACCGGCGTTCCGGCCGCCCGCATCTCGGTGAAGGCCACCACCACGGAGAAGCTCGGCTTCACCGGTCGGCGCGAAGGCATCGCCGCCATGGCCAGCGCCACCATCCGCCTGCCGGCGGGCGAGGAGATCTGACGATGGACGAAGAAACCTACGCCCGCGCCGTCGCCGTCCTCGACGCCTTCCGCGCCCGCGGCTGGACGCTGGCAACGGCGGAATCCTGCACCGGCGGGCTGGTGGCCGGCGCCCTCACCGAGGTGCCGGGATCGTCTGATGTGGTGGACCGCGGCTTCGTCACCTATTCCAACGCCGCCAAGATGGCGATGATCGGCGTGCCCGAAGCGACCCTTGCCGCCCATGGCGCCGTGAGCGAGGCAACCGCGCGCGCCATGGCCGAGGGCGCACTGAAGACGGCCGGCGTGGATGTGGCGGTGGCCATCACGGGCGTCGCCGGCCCCGGCGGAGGTTCGGAGACGAAACCCGTTGGTCTCGTCCAATTCGCCTGTGCCCGCCGCGACGGCACGACCGTCCATCAGGAGAGGCGATTCGGCGAAATCGGCCGCGCCGAGGTGCGCCGGCTCTCGGTTCTCCAGGCACTCGATCTGCTGCGCAGCGCGGCATCCTGAAAACGAAAAAGCCGCCCGAGGGCGGCTTTTCAGCTTTGGGGCAGCGAACCGCCCGTCAGAGCTTGGTCACGACGCAGTCGCCGCCCTGGGCGCGCAGAGACTGGCAGAGGTCGTTGGCCTGGTCGCGGCTGGCGAACGGGCCGACCTGGGCGCGATAATAGATGCCCTTGTCGCCGAGATCCGCCTTCTTGACCGTCGCCTTGTAGCTGCCGAGCAGGTTCGGATACTTGGCCTGCAGCGCCTTCCACGAGCCCAGCGCATCGCTTTCCGACCGCTGGGACGCCACCTGCACCACATAGGTGCCGGCCGCCGTGGGCGCGGGAGACGTGCTAGCGGTGGCATCCGCCGGCGCGGAGGCGGGCACGGTGGTGACGGGATTGGGCTGCGGCAGCCCAACCGGGATCGGGTTCTGGCTCGGCGCATAGGCCGAGACGGCGCTGGACGGCACGCCGGGCGTCACGCTGCCGTCTGCGCGCACGGTCATGGTTCGCACGCGCTTGGGCTCGGTGAGGTTCTGCGTCGCCTGCATGGGCTGCTGGGTCGGTGCCGGGGCGCTGTCCGCGGGCGGACGGGCGGCGGAGGTCACATCCACCGGCTGCTCCTCGCGCGGCACCATCTTCTCGTTTCCGGCCGTCACGGGACCGCCCATGCGGTCATAGATGGATTTCTGCGCGTCGGCCGTTGTCGCCGGCGTCGTGGTCTTGGCCGGGGCGGAATCGGCTTTGATGACCGGAGGCCCGCCGGACGAGGACATCAGCCCCGAGCGGCCCACGGCCATGTTGTAGGCGAACACGCCGGCAACGCCCGCAACCACGAGACCCACCAGCGAAACGCCGAGCAGGAGTGCCGTGCGACCGCGACGGCGGCGCGGTTCCGGCTCGTACATCTCGTCGCCGTGGGGCGGCATGTAGCCGTCATCGGCATATTCCGGATCGTAGCGGTCGTCGTAGTCGTCGTAATCGTAGTCCTCGTCACGACGCGCGGCGGAATAGGCGTAGCCCGCTTCGTCCGTCTCATCGTCGTAACGCGCCGCCTGCTGGCCGGAGGCTGGGCGACGGTCGTCCTGATAGCGTGTGTCCTGATACCGGGCGTCTTGAGCGCGCGCGTCCTGACGATACCCCTGGGCATCCGCCCGGCCGTAAGCCTGCTGCGACTGCGGGGCCTGGCCCTGCCCATAGCCGGCGGCCCGCGCGCGTGGATCGGCGCTGCGGGGATCGGCGCTGCGGGGATCGGCGCTGCGGGGATCGGCGCTGCGGGGATCGGGCTGCCGCGGTTCGTCTACGCCGTCATCATAGTCGTCGTCGTAATCGTCATAGTCCTGCGCCGGCTGTTGCTGCGGTGGCACGGCGCGTGCAGCGGCGGCGTCGCGGGCGAGCGAGCCGTAACCCAGGCGAACATCGGCCGTGCGCGTATCCACCGGGCGGGGCGCGGGGGCGTAGGACGGGGCAGGCTGGGCATAGCCGGACTGGCCATACCCCTGAGGAGCGCGGGACTGAGGCTCCGGCGCGTAAGAGGGAGCGGTGCGCGCCGGGACGGCAGGCTGACGCGCGGGGGCGGTGTTCCACGCCTCGGCGTCGTCATCCTCGTCATAATCGGGTTCGACAACAGCGGCGCGGGAAGGTGGCTGGAGCGCGGCGCGAGGCGGCTGAGGGGCCGCCAGACGCTGAGCCGGCGCGGGAGCTGCCGGCGGCGCAAAGCGCTGCGCGGGCGCCCGGCGGGCATCCAATTGCTGGGCTGCGCTCTGCTGGGGCGCGGCCGAACGGGACTGCTGGTCGGGCGGGAGCCCGTCAAAATCGTCGAAAGGATCGTGATCCATGAGCCGAGCAAGCTCGGCGAGGGGATCACGACCACCCGCGCGATCGCCACTGGCGGCCTGCGCCGGCCGGGAGCCGGGGCCGCTTCCCGTGGCAGCATCGTCACGCCGGTAGCGGTACCTGCTTTCGTCGCCCATGTCGCCTCGATGTGTTGCGCCGCCCACCCGGCCGGATCCTCGCGAAACGGATCTTCGCGAACCGGCCAACAAGCCCCGCCCGCACCTCGGCCAGCATATGCCAGGCCGCAACCGGACGAGCGATTATTTCATCTCGTCAACGGCCTCCACCCCGAGCACCTTGAGACCGGAAGCGAGTACCGTGGCCACGCCATGCACCAAAGCCAAGCGAGCCGAGGTCAAATCTCGATCATTCTCGATAATGAAGCGTAAATGTGGCAAGTCTTTTCCCCGGTTCCACTGGGCGTGGAACTCGCTTGCCAGATCATGCAGGAAGAAGGAGACGCGGTGCGGCTCGCGCGCCGCCGCGGCCTGCTCCACGAGGCGCGGCCATGAGGCGATGCGGCGCAGCAGCGTCAGCTCGCCCTCGTCATCGAGTCGGGCGAGGGCCGCCCCGGCGAAGCCGGCGGGCTCGGCCGGCAGGTCCGCGAACTGCTCGTTGGCATTGCGCAGGATCGACTTGGCCCGGGCGTGGGCATACTGCACGTAGAACACCGGGTTCTCGCGCGACTGCTCGATCACCTTGCCGAGATCGAAGTCGAGCGGCGCGTCGTTCTTGCGGAAGAGCATCATGAAGCGCACCGCATCGCGGCCCACCTCGTCCACCACCTCGCGCAGCGTGACGAACGAGCCTGCGCGCTTCGACATACGTACCGGCTCGCCATTGCGGAACAGGCGCACGAGCTGGATCAGCTCCACGTCGAGGCTGGCCTTGCCGCCCGACACCGCCTTCACCGCCGCCTGCATGCGCTTGACGTAACCGCCATGATCGGCGCCCCAGACGTCGATCATCTTGAGGAAGCCGCGCTCCACCTTGTCCTTGTGGTAGGCGATGTCGCCGGCGAAATAGGTGTAGCTGCCGTCCGACTTCTTCAGCGGCCGGTCCACGTCGTCGCCGAAATCGGTGGAGCGGAACAGGGTCTGCTCGCGATCCTCCCAATCCTCGATGGGCGCGCCCTTGGGCGGCGGCAGGCGGCCTTCATAGACCTCGCCCGATGCGCGCAGCGCCTCGATGGTTGCACCCACCTTATCCACCGCGCCGAAGGCCAGAGAGCGCTCGGAGAAGAACACGTCGAACTCGATGCCGAGGGCGGTGAGGTCGTCGCGGATCATCTCCATCATGCAGCCGATGGCGAAGGAGCGGAAAACGGGCAGCCATTCGCTTTCCGGCGCGGCCATGTATTCGCCGCCGTGCATCTCGGCGAGCTGCTGGCCGACGGCGACGAGATAGTCGCCGGGATAGAGGCCGTCCGGAATGTCCGCCTTCTCGCCCGTCACCGCCTCGCGGTAACGCAGGAAGGCGGAGCGGCCGAGCACGTCCACCTGGGCGCCGGCGTCGTTGATGTAATATTCCTTGGTCACGGCAAAGCCGGCGAACGCCAGCAGGCGCGCCATGGCATCGCCGAACACCGCGCCCCGGCAATGGCCCACATGCATGGGGCCGGTGGGGTTGGCGGAGACGTACTCCACATTCACCTTCTCGCCCGCGCCGAACGTCGAGCGGCCGAAGTGGAGGCCCTGGGTGAGCGCGGCGGCGAGCACCTTGGGCCAGAAGGCGGCATCAAGGGCGATGTTGATGAAGCCGGGACCGGCCACGTCCACCCGCGCCACGCCCGGCACCGCCTGCAGCTTGCCCGCGATCTTCTCGGCGAGGTCGCGCGGCTTCAGGCCGGCGTCCTTGGACAGCACCATGGCCGCATTGGTGGCGAGGTCGCCGTGGCTCGCATCGCGCGGCGGCTCCACCACCACGCGGGCGAGGTCGAGGCCGGCTTTGATGAGGCCCTCGGCGGAAAGGGCGGCGACGGCTTCGCGGACGTGATCGGCGAAGATCGCGTAGACGTTCATGGAATGGGGTCCAATCGGGTTCGGTTGCCGGCGCGCCTAACGCAAGTCCGGTGTCGAGTCAAAGAAACGGGCGTGCTGGTCGAGGGCGTAGCGGTCGGTCATGCCCGCGATGTAGTCGCAGACGCGGCGGGCGAGGCGCTCGCCTTCCAGCGTCTCGATACCGTCCTGCCAGGAGGGCGGCAGGTCCTTCGGGCGGTTGATGAAATAGGCGAACAGGTCGCGGATCACCCCCTGCGCCTCGGCCATGATGCGGTTGACCCGCTCGTGCCGGTACATGCGCGGAAAGAGGAAGCCCTTCAGCGCCTTCTCCTTCTGCCGCATGGCATCCGAGAAGGCGACGATGGGCGCGCCGAGGGCCCGGACATCCTCCGCCGAGGCCACGCCGGCGGTCTGCGCGCGGCGGGTGCTTTCCGCCACCACGTCCTCGATGAGCAGGGTGATGACCAGCCTGAGCACCTCGTTCACTGTGCGCGGCACGTCGAGGCCGGGATACCGCCCGCGCACGCTGGCTAGCGCCTCGCCCACCAGCGGCAGGCCGGCAATGTCGTCCAGCGTGAACATGCGGGCGCGCAAGCCGTCGTCCAGATCGTGCACATCATAGGCGATGTCGTCGGAGATGGCGGCGACCTGCGCCTCCGCCGAGGCGTGGCTCCACAATTCGAGATCCTGCTGGGCCGAATGCACGCGGATGGCGTGGGGCAGGCCGTCGCGATAGCGGCCGATGCCGTTGCCTTCGCGGTCGGTCAGCGGGCCGTTGTGCTTGGCGATGCCCTCCAGCGTCTCCCATGTCAGGTTGAGGCCGTCGAAGGCGGCATAGCGGCCTTCGATGCGGGTGACGACGCGCAGCGACTGCGCGTTGTGGTCGAAGCCGCCCTGCCCCGCCATGCAGGCGTCCAGCGCCCGCTCGCCGGCATGGGCGAAGGGCGGGTGGCCGAGATCATGCGCCAGCGCCAGCGCCTCGGCGAGGTCCTCGTCCAGCCCCAGCGCGCGGGCGATGGAGCGGGCCACCTGCACCACCTCCAGCGTGTGGGTGAGGCGAGTGCGGTAATGGTCGCCCTCGTTGAAGACGAAGACCTGCGTCTTCTGCTTCAGCCGGCGGAAGGCGGTGGAATGGATGATGCGGTCGCAGTCGCGCCGGAACGGGCTGCGCGGCGGCATCTCGGGTTCCGGCACAAGGCGGCCGCGGGAGCGCTCGGCTTCGCAGGCCCAGGCCACGCGGGGCGTCGCGCCGCTCACCGCCATGACCGCCCCTCCCCCATTCCGGCCGGCGCGGCACAAGACCCTGCGGCGACGCACAAAACCCTTTTGCACCGCCCGCCCTTTAAATCGGGGGCGGATGGACTTACCTTAGAAGCCATTGCCAGCTTCAATTCGTAAAGTCGATACCATGGAAACCTCCCTCGCCCCGACGACCGCTCCCGCCGATGCTCCGGTGACGGAAGTGGACTTCACCGTGACCGATGCAGCCGCGCGCCGCATCTGCCAGATTCTTTCTCCCGAACCTGCCGGCACGTTCCTGCGCATCAGCGTGGAAGGCGGCGGCTGCTCCGGCTTTTCCTACAAGTATGATGTGACGCAGGAACAGTCGGACGACGACCTCGTCATCGAGAAGGAAGGCGCCAAGATCGTGGTCGATCGCATGTCGCTCGACTATTTCAAGGGCTCCCAGCTCGACTACAAGGCCGACCTGATGGGCTCCGCCTTCAAGATCTCGAACCCCATGGCCACCGCCAAATGCGGCTGCGGGTCCAGCTTCGCCGTCTGAGCCTTCCTCGGCCGTAGCCGCGCGCGACCTGACCAATCTGGCGGCTTCGGCGGCTGCACCGTGCGCGCAAGCCTGCTACGGCGCCACGTTGCGCGGCACGGCGCTGCGCCACAGGCGCGGCAGACCCTTGGGCCAGTCGTCGCCGTAGCAGGGAAAGAAGCGCTCCGTGCGGGCATAGATGATGAGGTCCGGGGCGTAGCGCTTCACGTCGTCGAAGCTGAAGTCGCAATTGCCGGTCACCCGCGCGGAGGCATGCATCCAGGCCACCTCCTTCACCGGTGCATTGGCGAACAGGCGCGGCCAGGACATGGCGGTGAAGGAATCGCCCATGATCAGGACCTTGAGCCCCTCCGGCGCATAGTCCCGCACCACCGACCTGAAGGCGATGTGCTCGTTGAGGCTGCGCAGCACGGGGTCGACGCGCGGCTTTGACGCCTTGGCCGGCAGGTTGAGGCGGAAATCCTCCTCCTTCACCTCCGGCGGCATGCGCATGGCGCGCAGCAGATCGCCGCGCGGCGCGGGCTCAAGCTGGCCGACCACTTGCGCCGGGTCCACCTGCCAGTCGGGATGGCCGGCGGCGACCATCACGGCATTGAAGGCGAGAATGCTCGAGCGAGCGTTCCAGTGCGTATCGGTGAGGAGATAGCGCGGCGCGGGGCTCGCCTTCAGCACCGGCCGCAGATCCACCGTGGTGACCCCCCGGGCCTTGAGGCCGGCGAGCGCGAGATCATATTCCGTTTTGGGGTAGGTGAGCGCATCGTTCCACAGCGGCAGCGCCTCCAGCTCCACAGACTGGGCGTTGGGCGGCAGGGCGACCACGATCTTGGTACCGAGCGGCGCGAGGATGCGCTGCATCTCGCCGAGCATGTCGACGAAGCGCTCCACGTTCGCCGCGCGCACCAGCGCACCGGCGGACTGCGCGGGCGTCTGCTCCCGTCCCCAGAACAGCTGGCCGTCGCGGCCGGCGTAGAAGGGCTTGCTGTCCGGCGAGTTCAGCTCTGCCCGAAGCTCGCGGCGCAGCACCGGCAGGGTGGCGCGGAAGCCGAAATTGTCCTGGATGAAGATGCCGATATTGCGGAACCATAGGTCCAGCTTGCGGCTGAACTCCCATTCAGGCGCCACCTTCACGCGCCACTGCATGCTCGCGAGCGGATCGGGAATGAGGTTCGACAGCAGCAGGAAGCCGAACAGGCCGGCGACCATGGCGCCGAGATAGCGGCGATGCCGGGAGAGCAGTGTCATCGGGCGCTCCTCAGAACCGGTAATAGAGGAAGGGCGTGCCATTGGTGCCGCCCACCCAGGCGACGCTCGCCAGCATCAGCACCGCGATCAGCGCGAAATCCGCCACCCGTGCCATGGCCCCCTCCCCCGACAGGAGCCGCCAGCGCGGCCAGCGGAAGAAGCCGATCAGCCCGCCCACGACGAGGGCCATGATGGCGAGCGGCGTCAGCCCGAAGCCCAGCGCCATGGAGGCACGGCTGAAGCCGTTGAGTCCCGCGAGCCCGTGGAACATGTCGATGGCGCCGGGCAGACTGTCAGCGCGGAACCACACCCAGCCGATCATCACCACCAGCACCGTGTAGAGGTGGCTCACCGGCCCGGGCATCCGCTTCAGCCAGCGGCCGAGGAAAGCCCGCTCGATGATGAGGAAGGCGCCATGGTGCGCCCCCCAGATCACGAAGGTCCAGCTCGCCCCGTGCCACAGGCCGCACAGCAGGAAGACGACGGAGAGATTGATGTAGGTGCGCATCTCCCCGCGCCGGTTTCCGCCCAGCGGGATGTAGAGGTAATCGCGCAGGAAGGCGGACAGGCTCATGTGCCAGCGCCGCCAGAAGTCGGTGATGGAGTGGGCGGTGTAGGGCAGCCGGAAGTTCCGCGGCAGCACGAAACCCACCATGACGCCAAGGCCCACGGCCATGGTGGAATAGCCGGCGAAGTCGAAATAGATCTGCACCGTATAGGCGTAGAGGCCGAGCCAGGCCTCCACGAAGGTCGGGTGGGTGGTGGTGTCGAACACCCCGTCCACGAGCCGCGCCACCTCATCCGCGATCAGCACCTTCCAGGCGAGGCCGATGACGAACAGCCGCGCGCCTGCCGAGAAGCGTCCCAGCGTGACCCGCCGCTGCGACAGCTGCCGCGCCACGGTGGCATAGCGCACGATGGGGCCCGCCACGAGCTGCGGGAACATGCACATGTAGAGGGCGAACTGCGCCGGATCGCGGTTGGCGTGAACCTTCTTCTTGTAGATGTCGGCGAGGTAGGAAATGGCGTGGAACGAATAGAAGGAGATGCCCAGCGGCAGCGAGATCTGCGGCACCGGTAGCGCCACGCCCATGGGCTCGATGACGGCGTTCAGGTTCTCCGCCAGGAAGCCCGTATACTTGAACACCCCAAGCAGCAGGAGGTTCAGCGTCACGCCCAGCGCCAGCACGCGCTTGCGCTCTGCGCCTTCGCGCACCTCGATGGCCTTGGCAAGAAAGAAGTTCGCCGCAACGGATGCGAGCAGGATGAGGATGTGCGGCGTATAGCCCGCCGAATAGAAGACGAGCGAGAAGGCGAGAAAGATGTAATTCCGCGTGGTGATGGTCTTCGCGGAGAAATAGGCGACCAGAAAGAGCGGGAAAAAATAGAACAAGAATTCGATGGACGCGAAGGTCATGCCGCCCGGCCGCCAGAGATTGTCATCCGGCGTTCCTGCCACTCTTTTCCCGATGCCGCAACCCTTTGGCGGATGCCGACAGGCGTGGCGATAGGTAAGGCGCTCCGCCCCATTGCCTCCCCGGCGGGCCGGCGTATCCTCCCCCGCGAAGGAGCCGCCACCCCATGCGCATCGCCACCTGGAACGTGAATTCCATCCGCCAGCGTCTCGACCACGCGGTCCGCTGGCTCGGCGAGAGCCGGCCGGACGTGGTCTGCATCCAGGAGATCAAGTGCCAGACCGAGGCCTTCCCGAAGGAGCCGTTCGAGGCGCTGGGCTATAATGTCAGCGTCCACGGCCAGAAGGGCTTCAATGGCGTCGCCCTCCTCTCCCGCCTGCCGCTGGAGGACGTGACCCACGGCCTCGCGGGCGACGACGGGGACGAGCAGGCGCGCTTCATCGAGGCGGTGGTGTCGGTGAAAGGCGGCGTGGTGCGCGTTGCCTGCATCTATTTGCCCAACGGCAACCCGCCGGATACCGAGAAATACCCCTACAAGCTCGGCTTCATGGAGCGCCTCTCCGCCTTTGCCGCCGACCGGCTGAAGCTGGAGGAGCCGCTGGTGCTCGCCGGCGACTTCAATGTGATTCCCGAGCCGCGCGACGCCGCCGACCCCGCCGCCTGGACGAGCGACGCCCTGTTCCTGCCGCGCACCCGGCAGGCGTTCCGCTCCCTCCTCAATCTCGGCTTCACGGACGCCCTGCGCGCCACCTCCGACGCCGGCCGGCTGTTCACCTTCTGGGATTACCAGGCCGGCGCGTGGCAGCGGGACAACGGCATCCGCATCGACCACCTCCTGCTGTCGCCGCAGGCGGCCGACCGGCTGATTGCCACGGGTGTCGACAAGCATGTCCGCGCCTGGGAGAAGCCTTCAGACCATGTGCCGGTCTGGGCCGACTTCTCCATCGCGGCGTGACGCAGATGGCGGGGGATGCGACGCACTTTGAAGGCGGCTGCCTGTGCGGCCGCCTGCGCTACCGGATCGAGCGGGTGAAAAGCGCCTATTGGTGCCACTGCACCATGTGCCGCCGGGCCTCCGGCTCCGCCGCCCTGCCCTGGGTCTCCGTGGCGCGGGAGGATGTCACCTTCGTCTCCGGCACGCCGGCCGTGTTCGAATCGAGCCCCGGCGTCGCCAGGCGCTTCTGCGGCAATTGCGGCAGCCCGATCGTGTTCGACATGGCGCGGGAGAGCGATGTGGATGTGACCATCGGCACGCTGGACGACCCCGACAGCGTGCCGCCCACCCATCACATCTGGGTCAGCTCGGCGCTTCACATGGCCCGCGATCTCGCAGAAGGATTGCCGCACTACGACGGCGAACGCCCCTCGGACGGATAGACCTCAGCGCTTCGCCGTCTTCAGCCACACTTCCAGATAGCCGAGCGCCTTCTCGCGCTCGTCCGGTGTCGCCTCGGCGAAAGCCTGCTCGTGGGCGTTCACCACCCACTTGTCCTCGGGACGGACGGCGGAATCGCGGGCCAAAGTCAGCCACATGAGGCCGCGGGCCCGCTGGCGGGGCACACCCTCGTCACCGCGGAAGAGCAGCACGCCAAGGGTGGCCTGCGCCTCATACTGGCCCTTCTGCGAGGCGAGCGTCAGCCAGCGGCCGGCATTGCGCGCGTCACGGGGGCCGCCGACGCCTTCGAGATAGAGCTTGCCGAGCTGGTACTGCCCGTCCGCGTCGCCGAAATAGGAGGCGGCGTAGGAGAACATGTCCCGCGCCCGGGAGGGATCGCGCTTCACGCCCGCGGAGGGGATACCGATGAGGTAATAGGAGCCGAGCGCCACGAAGGCATTGGCCACGAAGCGCGACTGCGCCGTGCCGGGATAGTCCTCGGCGTGGCTGCTGGCGATCTTCTGGAAGTACTCGAACGCCTTGGCGTCGTCGCGCTTCACGCCGTCGCCGTCCATATAGATGCGGCCGAGCTTCCACTGGGCCATGGCGTGGCCCTGTGCGGCAGCATAGCCGAGGGCGTCGATGCCCTTGGCGGTCTGGCCGGCGCGGAGCGCCTGCGCCCCGGTGCGGAAGGCCTCGTCCACGGGGCGGACCTGCGGCGCCAGCGGCACGTTGGCCGGCGGCGTCAGCGGCTGCATCTCGTAGGGTTGAAGGGTCTGCGCGGTGCCGTCGAAGGCATGGGCGCGTCCGGCCGCAAGACCAGCCACGGCGAGGAAGAAAATGCTCGCGACGGCGGCCTGGGTGCGCACGCGGCGGGGACGGCGCATCGCGCTCCCGGCCGGCCCGCTCACCTTGCCCCCCAATGTCCCGTGTGTCGCAACCGCAATCATGATGGAGGGAAGATGACCGGACGCAACGGCAATATCGGGGCCGAGGAAAGGCCGAGCAGCGGCACCTCTGGGGCGACCTTTCGAGCGAAGCCCGGCGCCGCCCGCCGGGGCATCCTCTCGCCATGTGCAACGACCGTCCATCAGGACCCATCCCAGGCGCGGCGTCCGGAAACACTTTCCGGGCTACGCTCACCGCCGCGCGTTGAGGTTCGATTTCATGTCGTTTTGTGGCGAGTTCGCGGCGTAAGGCCCTTACGGGAACCCAGCACGTTCAAAGGATCGGGAGTGTGTCTTCTCTGTCACAATAAAAGGCGCCAAGACCCTGCAAGAAGGCGGCCGGAAAGTTCAAGTCTTAACCATGATCAAGACGGTCGGCAAAAACTGAGGCGCGGTGGCAACACTTGCCCCCGCGCCTCCGCCACTAGCCGGTGACGTTTCGGAAAGCGGCGCCCTCAGGCACCAGCGGAGAGCTGGCCGATGGCGGCGCGCACCTTCTCCTTGCGCAGGATGTACTCCTCACGCTTCTCGCGCTCGGCTTCCACCACTTCCTCGGGCGCGCGGGCGACGAAGCTCTCATTGCCGAGCTTGGCGTCGATGCGGGCGACCTCCTGGTCGAGCTTGCCCTCTTCCTTGCGCAGGCGGGCAAGCTCGGCGCCGAGGTCCACCACGCCGGCGAGCGGCAGGGCCACCACTTCGCCTCGGACCACCATCTGGACCGAGCTGGCGGGCACCTGATCGGACACCGAGACGTCGGACAGGCGGGCGAGGCGACGGACGGCGTCGTCCCAGGCGGCGACGCGCGCGGTCGTCTCCGCGCCGGGCTGCACGAGCACGAGGGGCACCTGCGCGCCGGCCGGCACGTTCATCTCCGCGCGCACGGAGCGGATCTCGGTCACGAGGTCCACCACCCAGCCCACCTCGGCCTCGGCGTCGGGCGCCTCGAGGCCGGTCAGGTCCGGCCACGGCGCCAGCGCCAGCAGGCTGGTGCGCGCCGGCCCTTCCTTGCCCGTCTCCGCCCACAATTCCTCGGTGAGGAAGGGCATGAACGGGTGCAGGAGGCCCATGGCCACGTCGAGCACATAGGCGGTGGCGGCGCGGGTCTCGTCCTTGGCCGCACCATCAGGGCCGGAGAGCACGGGCTTCGCCAGCTCCAGGTGCCAGTCACACACCACGTTCCAGATGAAGCGGTAGACCGCGCCCGCCGCCTCATTGAAGCGATAGGCGAGGATCGCCTCGCTGACCTCGGAGGACGCACGCGCCGCCTCGCCGATGATCCAGCGGTTGAGGGTGCCCTCCACCTTCGCGGGATCAAAGCCCTCGGTGCGCACGCAGCCGTTCATTTGGGCGAAGCGCACGGCGTTCCAGAGTTTGGTCGCGAAGTTGCGGTAGCCCTCGACGCGAGAGGTGGCGAGCTTGATGTCGCGCCCCTGCGCCGCCATGGCGGCGAGGGTGAAGCGCAGGGCATCCGCCCCGTACTTCTCCACGAGGTCGAGCGGATCGATGACATTGCCCTTGGACTTCGACATCTTCGCCCCCTTCTCGTCGCGGACGAGGGCGTGGATGTAGACGTCCTTGAACGGCACTTCGCCGTCCATGAAGTGCAGGCCCATCATCATCATCCGGGCGACCCAGAAGAAGATGATGTCAAAGCCCGTCACCAGCACGCTGGTGGGATAGAACTTTTTCAGCTCGGCCGTCTCGTCCGGCCAGCCCATGGTGGAGAAGGGCCACAAAGCGGACGAGAACCAGGTGTCCAGCACGTCCTCGTCGCGGGTGAGGAACTGGGCGCGCTTGTCCGCATCGTCGATCAGCGCCTGCGCCTCCTCGGGCGACAGGCTCTCATTGCCGACATTATGGGCCAGCGCCTCCTCGAAAGCCTGATCCTCGTCCTCGGCGACGAAGACATTGCCGAAGGGGTCGTACCAGGCCGGGATCTGGTGGCCCCACCACAGTTGGCGGGAGATGCACCAGGGCTGGATGTTCTCCAGCCACTCGAAATAGGTCTTCTCCCAGTTCTTCGGCACGAAGGTGGTGCGCCCCTCGCGCACGGCCGCCAGTGCCGGCTGGGCGAGGGTCTTGGCGTCCACATACCACTGGTCTGTCAGCCACGGCTCGATGACCACGTTGGAGCGGTCGCCATGGGGCACCATGTGGGTGTGCGGCTCGATCTTCTCCAGCAGCTCTCGATTTGTAAGCAATAGCACGATCATCTTGCGTGCTTCGAAGCGGTCGAGACCTTGAAGCTGCGTGAGTAGGCCGGCGAAATCGGGATCGTCGCGGTACGCCGTTGGGCGGGCTGCGTAGTCATCTCGGATGCCCTGCGGATCGATCCGGGCTTCGGCGTCGAGCACGTTGATCATCGGCAGGTCATGCCGGCGACCCACGTCGAAGTCGTTGAAATCGTGCGCCGGGGTGATCTTCACCGCGCCGGAGCCCTTCTCCGGGTCGGAATATTCATCGGCGACGATGGGAATGCGCCGGCCCACCAGCGGCAGGATGACGTGCTTGCCGATGAGGTCGCGGTAGCGCTCGTCATCCGGATGCACCGCAACCGCGGTGTCGCCGAGCATGGTCTCGGGCCGGGTGGTGGCGACGACGATGAAGCGGTCCTTCTCGCCCTCGATGGGATAGCGCAGGTGCCAGAGATTGCCCTTCACCTCCACCTGCAGCACCTCGAGATCCGAGATGGCGGTGATGAGCTTGGGGTCCCAGTTGACGAGGCGCTTGTCCTTGTAGATCAGCCCCTCGCGATAGAGTTGGACGAACACCTTGAGGACGGCGCGGGACAGTCCCTCGTCCATGGTGAAGCGCTCGCGCGACCAGTCGCAGGAAGCGCCGAGCTTCTTCAGCTGATTGACGATGGTGCCGCCCGATTCGGCCTTCCACGCCCACACCTTCTCGATGAAGGCCTCGCGGCCGAGATCCCGGCGGCCCGGCAGCTTCTGGGCGGCGAGTTGGCGCTCCACCACCATCTGGGTGGCGATGCCGGCATGGTCGGTGCCCGGCTGCCAGAGCACGTCCTTGCCGCGCATGCGCTCGAAGCGCGCCAGCACGTCCTGCAGCGTGTTGTTGAGCGCGTGGCCCATGTGCAGGGAGCCGGTGACGTTCGGCGGCGGGATGACGATGGAGAAGCCTTCCGCGTCCTTGCGCTCGGGACGGCCGCAGCGGAATGCGCCGGCATTTTCCCAGCGATCGGCAATGCGCTCTTCAACGGCGGCGGGATCGAAGACTTTTTCCAGCATGAACGGGACTCCGCGGCGCCGCTCGGCCGTCACCGGCGCACCGCGCCGGGCCGGCTCCGCGTCCGCTGTGGTCGGAACGGGTCAGCCGGCGTTTAAGCCGGACGCACGGTCCGGCGTCAACACGCCGGCCGCACGGGAATGGAAAGAGAGGTGTGTGGCGAGGCCCGCAGGCCTAGCGCTGGCGCCGGGCGACGCGCTCGATCTCGGCCCGCACCAGATCCTCGACGATGGTCGGCAGGTTGGCGTCCAGCCAGTCCTTGAGCATGGGGCGGAGAATCTCCTTCACGAGATCTTCCACCGTGCGCTCCTTCTGCGGCAGCAGCACGTCGCCGAGATTGCGGAAGGCAGCCATCACGGCAGCATCCGCATTGGCGGAGAGCAGGTCGCGGCGGCGCACCGTCTCCGCAGGATGGCCATCGCCGGCGGGCTGCGCCGGATGGTCCTCGAACGCGGACGACGCCGGCTGCGGACGCATGGGGCGCGGCTGGGGGGCGGCGGCCTCGTGGCGGTCTTCCATCTCCTCGCCCCCGTGGTCGGGATAGGTCGGCTGCGGAACCGGGCGCAGCGGACGCGGCTCTGCGCGCTGCGGCTCGGGATGGGGCTCATGGCGGGCTTGACGAAGCGCAGCGGCGGCCTCGGCGAAGGCCGCTTCATCCTGCTCTTCGAGCCAGGGGCGCTGGGGCCTTGCAGCTGGTTCTGCCGCGGGCCGCTCGCCGGCGGGACGCGGCGGCGGGGCCGGCCGGACGGAGGGTCGCTGCGGCGGCGCATAGGCGGCAGAGGGAGCCGCCTCGCGCTGGGGGGCCGGACGGCGCGGAACGGGCGGCGCCTCAGTGGGCGCCTGCCGCTGCGCGACCACGCGGGCCTCCGGCGGACGGCGCGGGCGACCATCGCCGGACGGCGGAGCTTCGGGGCGACGCGCAGCCTCCGCATGCGGTGCCGGCTGCTCGTCATCCGCCATGATGCGGCGAATGGAAGCCAGAATTTCCTCCATCGACGGTTCCTGCACCTTGGGGCTCGCAGCCATGTCCCGACCTCGGCCGAAGACGAGCCGTCGGACATCCGTAAGCGGCAACTATCCGCGCCTACAGGCCGACGGCGAGAATCGCCAGTTGTAGAGGGAGTATGGCACCGCCTCAGTTGGCAGCAACAACTGTCGCAGGGGCGGTCTGGGGATTATTTTCCGTCAGGTGTGCGAACACCGGCCCAGCTGTCGCGCACCTGATTGTAGTGCACGCGCGGGTCGTAATAATTCACCTTCAGGCCCAGCGAGAGCGCATCCAGACGACCGATGGTGGAGACCAGCGCGTAGGCCGCGACCACCCGGTCGCGCTGGGCGACGACGAGGGACGACTGCGAGTTGGTGAGGTCACGCTGCGCGTTCAGCACGTCGGTGGTGGTGCGCTGGCCGACCCGCCATTCCTCGCGGACGCCCTCAAGGGCCAGCGTGTTGGCGGCGACGGAGGCCTGCGCGGCCTGGATCTGCGCCTTCGCGGCCTCTAGCGCGCCCCAATACTGCACGGCCTGGGCGCGGATGGTGTCGCGGTTGACGTCCACCTCGATGCGCGCCTGCGTCAGCAATTCCTTGGCCTGACGGATGTTCGCGTACTCGACGCCGCCCTGGTAGATCGGCACCGAGAGATTGAGCGTCATCGCCGCGCCGGATTGGGAGTCGACCGAGAAGTTCTGGTCGTAGGACTGGGAGAGCTGGCCCTGCAGCGAGAGGTTCGGCATCAGGCCACCCTCGGCGACCTTCACCTGGAACATCGCCGCGTCCACGGCGAATTCGGACGCCTTGACGGCCGGGTGGCTGCTGAGGCCGGTGGAAATCACCTTGTCCACCGACACCGGCAGTGTGCCCTCGATGGAGCGCGGGGTGGTGAGCTTGCCCGGCTCGACGCCGATCACCTGCCGATAGTTCGCCTTCGCCGTGGAGAGGTTCGCGACGGCCTGGCTCACCTGATACTGTGCGTCTGCGACCCGGGCTTCGGCCTGGGCCACGTCCGTACGGGTCACCTCACCCACGTTGAAGCGGTCGCGCGTGGCGCGCAATTCCTGCTGGAACGCTGCGAGGCTCTTGTTCTGCAATTCCAGGAGGGCGATCGCCTGGATGACGTTCATATACGCCGTGACACCGTTCAGAAGCACCGACTGCTCGGTGTTGCGCAGCGTCTCGCGCGATCCCCGCACCTGCGATTCGGCATTGCGGGTCTGGTTGGCGGTGACGAAGCCGTTGAACAGCGTGTAGGCGGCATTGAGCGCGAACGCGCGCGGCCAGAGCCACCCGTTGGTCTTGACGCCGGAAGCCTGCTGCTTGGCGAATTCCGGCCCGGCCTGCGCGGTGGCGTTCAGGGTCGGGCGATAGCCGGACAGCGCCTGCGGCACGGTTTCATCCGTGGCGCGGGTCCCAGCGCGCTGGGCGTTCAGCGTGGGGTTGTTCGTGTAGGCCATTGCCAGCGCCTGATCCAGCGACTGGGCAGACGCGACACCCGATGCACCCAGGACCAAAGCAAAGACACTGACGCCCGCCAAACATGCAACACCGCTTCGGCGAATGCGCTTTGCAACCGACATCCCAATCTCCCGATCCGACACGGCCATGCAGACTCGCCGCACCGACTCTGCCGCGCGGTAACTTTTCGGTAAGATATCGGTCCCGCTCCCGATCCGAAACCGATCGGTTCGATGGAAGCGGCGTTTTCGGCCTACCGCGGCAAACGCGCCACAGTGGTCAGAAAGTGAAGCGGGGAGCGGCTTTGAAGCCGGGGAGCGCGGGAACGGCCGCGTTGAAGGCGACCCGTTCGCTCACGGAACCTGCCACCTTGGTAAACACGCAGGCCTTGCCCGCCCCGCCGTGACCGACGACGGCGACGAGGCGCCCGCCTTCCTTGACCTGATCGAACAGGGCGGCCGGCACCTCGTCCACCGAGCCGTTGAGGAGGACGAGGTCGTAGGGCGCTTCCGCCTTCCAACCCGCGTTCAGCGGCCCCTGCATCACCGCGACGTTGGCGACGCCGATCTCGGCGAGCGTGGCGGTGGCGGTGGCCGCGAGGCCGGCGTCTTCTTCCACGGCCACGACCTGCTGGGCGAGGCGGGAGAGAACGGCGGCCGAATAGCCGGTGCCGCCGCCGATATCGAGCACGTGGTCATGCTCCTGCACGTCCGCCTCCTGGATGAGGCGCGCGAGGATCATGGGCTCGATGAGGTAGCGGGTCGGGCTGCCGGAGGTCAGAGCGAGGTCGTCGTCGATATAGGCGAGCGACTTGAGCTGGGCCGGAACGAAAAGCTCGCGGGGGATTTCGAGCATTGCACCGACGATGCCCGGGTCGGTGACGTTGTTGGTGCGCACCTGGCTATCCACCATGCCGCGGCGCAGCTCGACGTAATCGATCATTTTCCCGTCTCCGGCCATCCCCTTGGCCCGGGGCGCTCAGCGGAGGCGTGTCCCGTGCCGTCGGGCTCAAGAGCCATATTGCCGCCCCTTTTGCAAGGCGCCCCTCGGGAACGGCGACAGCGCGGACGGGCTCATGTGGCCGCAAGTCGCATGGTTCCGGGCCGGCAGCGGCGAGAGTGTCCTGCACCCTGACAAAGGCGCGGGTCGATCCCCGCGCCGGCCGCTGCCGAGGAGGCGCGACGCATGACGGCAACCGACATCCCCTCCCCTCCTGCATCGCAGGACCCGCGACCCGAGGGCCTCGACGAAGCCGCGGTCCATCGTCTGGTCCATACCTTCTACGCGCGCGTGCAGAAGGACGCCCTGCTCGGCCCCATCTTCGGCGGTCGCATCGCCGACGAGGCCTGGCCGGTCCATCTCGCCAAGATGTGCGACTTCTGGTCCTCGGTGCTGCTGAAATCCGGCCGCTACGAGGGCCGCCCCCTACCGCCGCATCTGGCGCTCGGCAGCGATGCGGGCGAACCCCAGTTCGCGCGCTGGCTCGCTTTGTTCCGCCCGACCGCCCTTGAGGTGCTGCCGCCCGACGCGGCCCAGCAGGCCATCGCCCATGCCGAGCGGATGGCCTATTCCTTCCGGCTCGCCATCGGCTTCCACAAGGGCGAGGACACCACGCGGATTCTCCCTTACGGCTGAGCGGAAGGCGGAGCCCGCGGGCGAACCCGCGCCTCCCCCGGCTTCCGGGCGCGCATCAGAGTTGCTTGTCGGTGGTGCTGATGAACTTCATGCCGCTCGTGGCTTCGAGGTTGGAAAGCGCCGCGTCGATGACCGAGAAGATGGTCGCCCGAGCCGACGCCTTGCTCAGGTCAAGCTTGGCCGAGCTTGCAACCTTGAGCTTGGTCAGCGCCGACGAGAACGCCGCGCTCGCCTGCGCCGCGGTGTAGAACTGCGCGGGGTTGGTGCCGTTGGAATAGGACAGGGTCTGGGCAACTCGCGAGAAAACGTTGGCCAGCGCGCTCATGTTGAAGACGACGCTGTTGGTCGGCGTCATCTTCAGGGACGGGCTCGTGGTGGGGATCGGGTTGTTGTAGAGCTGGTCCAGGTAATAATGGACCTGATACGGATACTGAACGTAGGTATCCGAGCTTCCCCAGGCCGAACTATAGCTGTTCACCGATGTCACGGTGGCAGCCGTCGCCGTGGCGCCGAGAGTGCTGTAGCGGGACACGAGCGGCCCGTAGAAGCCCTGATTGTAGGCGACGTTCAGGATTACATCGAGGAAGCTGTTCGGCAGCGTCGTGAAGTTCTTCAGCGCCGTATCGAAGGCCGGCTCCCACGGGGTGGTCCAGCCCCCCTCGCCCTTCCCGGTGACGTTCAGCGCAACCAGATCGTTGTAGTGGAAGTACGCGACCAGGGCCGGGCCGTAGTATTTGTTATTGAAGGAGGCCGGCGTCGCCTTGGTGTATTGTGTGGCCGCATTGGCCATGGTGAAGCCGATGTTCTTCTGGATCGCCACATAATTTATGAGCGAATGGCCTTTGGGCTGGTAGCTGCCAGAAACCATGTCGGCGGCATAGTTGTTGATCTGGTAGGGACCGCCCTGGCCGACGCCCATGACCGCCTGCTGGTTTGCATTCGGATCAATGAGGTCGCTGCTCGACTTATAGTATTGGGTCGCGATATTTTCCTGCAGCAGCTGCGCGAAGATCGATCCGTAGAGATAATCCTTGTTGTACTGGATGCCGGGAAAGCCTTCATCGATGAGATGACCGAGCAACACGCCGGCGACCATATTCGACATGATCAGGTCGTCGTAATTCCCACCCGTGAGGGTGAGCGAGTCCTGGGCGGTACCGACGCCGAGCAGCAGATGGAAATTGATCGTCCCCGTGCTGGCCGTGCTGGGCGGCGGGCCACTGAGGGTGGTGACGGTGACCGGCGCCGATTTGGCCGAAGCGCCGACAGAATCCACGGCCGCAACGGCAAAGCTATAGGAGGTGAGCGGCGTCAGGCCCGACACCGTCACGCTGGCGCCGGCCGAGGTCGTCGTCAGGGCGCCATTCATGTAAATCTGGTAGCCGGATATAGTGCAGTTCGCCACCGTCACCGGGGTCCATGTCAGCGTCGTCGCGTTGCCGGTGGTGCCGGATGCGGCGAGGCCCTTGGGGACCGGCGGCACGGCGGTGCAATTGGAGCAGGATCCGGACTGGGTCCACGGCTGCCCGGTGCCTGATCCGCCGTTGTTGGTGGCGGGGTCCTGATTCTGGGTCCACCAATTGGCGCGATAGATGATGCCGTTTTCGCTGGCCTGCGCGCCCGCCGTGTAGACCGATGACGAGTTCCAGGCTGCGGGGCAGGACTGGGCCGATGCCGATCCTGCAAGCCATGGGGTGAAGGCGGACACCAGTGCGATGGACGTGGCGTGAAGAATCCTCATGGCAGCCCCCAATTTGACAGCCCTTTGGGCGGTACCGGTATAGGGCACTCCACGCTTGTGTCGATAGCTGAAAATGATGCGGCTTAGTAACGCCCGGCGCGACGAAGAGATCTCGCCTTGGATTTATGGCCCATGGCCGCCATTTGCCATTTCGATACCTTCGGACGCTGCAATCTATATGTGCAGCGAGGATCTGGTTGCATTCATGGCCTCGCCGCAACCGTCTTGAGGGTGATTCCACTTTACAATGGCACGCACCTCTGCCGGGGCGCGCTGGAGTTCGTTTTAAACTAGATGAATCCGGCCGATGAGGTACTCAGAACCACCCGCCCCCTCGACGCACATTCTTCCCTTGGGTAAAAGGGGACTAGGGGCAAAAGGCTCACCGTTGTGAGCGCTGACGAGGAAGCCGCCGATTGTCGATTACGATTGCTGCGGTCATTCCACTCTATAATGGAGAACCGTTCATCGGAGCGGCGCTCCACAGCGTACTGGCCCAGACCCGACCGGCTGATGAAGTGATCGTCGTCAACGACGGCTCCACCGATGAGGGCCCCGCCATCGTCGAGGAGATCGCGCGTCATCATCCCGTGCGCCTGATGCACAAGCCGAACGGCGGGCAGTCATCCGCGCGCAATCTGGCAATCCGCTCGACCACGTGTTCCCACATCGCGCTGCTGGATCAGGACGACGTCTGGTACGAGGATCATCTGGCGGCGCTTCACCAGCCGTTCGTCGACGCCGAGATTCGTCGGCTCGGGCTGGTCTACGGCAACCTCGACCAGATCGACCGCAACGGCCGGCTCATTACCGAGCATTGTCTGGATCAGGTCCCCACGCCGCATCCCAAGCGGTCCCTGATGCAGTGCCTGCAACACGACATGTTCATCCTGCCCGGCGCGTCGCTGGTGGACCGGCAGGCCATGCTCGACGCCGGCCTGTTCGACGAGCGCCTGTCCGGCTACGAGGACGACGACCTGTTCGTCCGCCTCTACTCCATGGGTGTGAAGAGCTGCTATCTCGACAAGTCCGTCACCATGTGGCGCATCTATCCGGAATCCACCTCCTTCAGCGCCCGCATGGCCCGCTCGCGGATGATCTATTTCCATAAGCTGATCGAGGCGCATCCGGATGAACCCCGACTCGGGCTGTTCTGGCGCCGGGACGTGATTGCCCCCCGCTTCACCAGCATCCTGCGCAGCGAGTTCCTGCAGGCCTCCAAGGCCGCCGACTTCGACCGCGCCCTCCGCGCCTGGGACGACCTGAAAACGGTAGCGCCCTACATGAAGAAGAGGGTGCAGATGCGGATCAGGCTTGTGGGCCCCCTGATCGAGGCCACGCTGGCCGGGCCGTTGACCAGCGTCGCCCGCCGGCTGCTGCGGCACGCCCTGCGCTGATCCACTGCGTTCGCGAAGACGGGGGACAATCCGAAGCGACGCTTGCGTGGTTCAGGCGAACGCCTTAAGAACACGCGCTCGTGAGGCCACGTGGCGGAGTGGTTACGCAGCGGACTGCAAATCCGTGCACCCCGGTTCGATTCCGGGCGTGGCCTCCAGTTTCCCTGAAAGCCAAGTCAGATAGCCAGCTTCCGCCCGGTTCGTGGCGGTGCGCTGCAGCATGCTTTCGGGCCGGAAAGTTGACTTAGCCTCTTGCTGGCAGTTCATGGGGACACCGAAGCGGTCCCGCATCCGGACGCCGCCGGAGATGTACATGAACGCGAAAGCCGCCCAGCGCCACGGGCCTCCTCCCACTTCGGACGAGACCAATGCCGTCCTGCGGCGCCTCCTCCTGTCCGACGGCCGCAAGCACTGGAAGGGCTATGTGCTGGCCTTCGTCTTCATGGGCACCATGGCCGCCTGCACGGCGGGCCTCGCCTATCTGATGAACGATGCCGTCAACGCCATCTTCGTGCACCCCACCCCCGCGGCGGTGTGGGCAGTGTCGGGCATCGTGATGGTGCTTTCCATCATCAAGGGCGCCTCGGCCTACGGGCAGAGCATCACCATGGCCCGCATCGGCAACCGGGTGGTGGCCGACAACCAGAAGCGCGCCTTCGACCGTCTGATGCTTCAGGACGCCGCCTATTTCGGCCATCGCCATACGGCAGAGATCACCACGCGCTTCACCGCCGGCGCCGCGGGCGCGCGTGGCGCGCTGGACCTGATCGTCACCAGCATCGGTCGCGATGCCCTGTCGCTGGTGATGCTGGCCGGCGTCGCCTTCGTGCAGGATCCCTTCCTGGCCGTCATCGCCCTGGTGGTGATGCCGGCTGCGGTGCTTGGCACGCGCAAGCTCATCAAGAAGGCCAAGACCATCTTCACCACCGGCTTCACCTCGGGCGTGAAGCTGTCCTCCATCGTCATGGAGGTGTTCCAGGGCATCCGCACGGTGAAGGCCTACACGCTTGAGCCGGTGATGCGGGAGCGCACCCACAAATTCATCGACGACGTGGAGATCAACGCCAACCGCCTCGTGCGCACCCAGGCCAAGTCCAGCCCCCTGATGGAGACGCTGGGCGGCCTCGCCATCGGCGGCGTGATTCTCTACGCGGGATATAATGTGATCGAGCTCGGCCGCTCGCCGGGCCAGTTCTTCTCGGTGCTCACCGCCCTGCTGCTGGCCTATGAGCCGGCCAAGCGGCTGTCGCGCCTGCATGTGGAGCTGGTCAGCCACGTCATGGGCGCGCGCATGCTGTTCGACCTACTCGATGCGCCCGCCCCCGACGCCGACGCCCCCGGCGTCGGCGCCCTGCCCCGCCCCCGCGGCCGGGTGGAATTCAAGGACGTGGTGTTCGCCTATCGCCCCGGCGAGAATGTGCTGCGCAGTCTCGATCTGGTGGCGGAGCCCGGCCGGACGACGGCGCTGGTCGGCCAGTCCGGCGGCGGCAAGACCACCATCATCAACCTGATCGAGCGCTTCTACGATCCCCAGTCCGGCGCCGTGCTGATCGACGACGTGGACACCCGCACCGTCTCGCGCACCTCCGTGCGGGCCTCGGTGGCGCTGGTGAGCCAGGACGTCTACCTGTTCTCGGGCACCATCCGCGAGAATATCGGCTTCGGCCGGCCGGGCGCGTCGGAAGAGGAGATCGTCGCGGCGGCCAAGGCGGCCCACGCCCATCCCTTCATCATGGGCTTCGAGACCGGCTACGACACGTTCGTAGGCGAGCACGGGGCGCAGCTCTCAGGCGGGCAGCGCCAGCGCATCGCCATCGCCCGCGCCTTCCTGAAGAACGCCCCCATCCTGCTCCTCGACGAGGCCACCGCTGCGCTCGACTCCGAGTCGGAAGCCGAGGTGCAGAAGGCGCTGGCGGAACTCGCCCACGAGCGCACCACCATCGTCATCGCCCACCGGCTCCAGACCGTGGTGCGCGCCGATCGGATCTGCGTGATCGAGGGCGGCCGCGTGGTGGAGAGCGGCACCCACGACGAGCTGATCGCCCGTCGCGGCCGCTATTACGGATTCTATTTCGCCCAGTTCGCGCACGAGAGCGGGAATGCCGACTCAAGAGTGGGCAGCGCGGTGGAGTCCGGCCCGGACGGCGATTTGTTGAGGGCCTGAGAATCCAGCACCGGCGGCACTTTGCGCGCCGGTGCGGCAACTTCCCCCGGAAAAGCGCGTCTTACGGCTTCACAAGCGGCGATGTGGTTGCTATATCGCCGGCCTCGGTCGCGAGACCCACGGTCCCTGATAGCTCAGTTGGTAGAGCGTTCGACTGTTAATCGAATGGTCGCAGGTTCGAGTCCTGCTCAGGGAGCCACTTCTACCTCCACCTTGCCGCCCCTTTCCTGCCAGCCCTCGGCGACTCACGCGCCAGAAGCGCACGAACCGTCGTGCTCTGGCGACCGCGCCGCCTACCGCGCTCGAAGGTTGTCTTGTGTGGATCGACGGCAGAGGCGTTTCATTCACCCTCTCGGGTGGCCGGCGGGCCCTTGCGCCCCCCGTCCCGAAAATGTAGCAACGAAGCCGTTCGGCGGAATGTCGGAGCATAGCGCAGCCTGGTAGCGCATCTGCTTTGGGAGCAGAGGGTCGCAGGTTCAAATCCTGCTGCTCCGACCACCCTCCACCGCGGGCTCACCATCGGCTCTTCAGCGGCCGGGCGGATCCACCTTCACGCCGTTGGGGCCGATCTCGATCTGCATGGTGTTCCTGTCGCGCTCATAGGCCTGATAGGCGAACACCCCGCCGACCACGACGAGAATCACGATCACGCCGTAGAGGACATTGCGCGGCATCTTTCTGCTCCTGTTGCTTCTTCGCTGACTGGAGCGGCAACGCCCCCGCTTTCCCGATTGTTCCGCTCGAGCCGGGTCGAGGCTAATCTTCCCGGCCGGTGAGACGACGCCGGTTGAAGGCGACTCACCCGGTTTCCGGGATCGTCTCGGGTATCAGGCTCTGGCGGCAGGGATTGCGCCGCCGGGCAGGATTTTGGGAAAGGATGATTGCGATGGCTTCGGATACGGAGCTGGCCGAGTGGCTCGGCTCGATGCTCAAGGCGGTGGGCACCACGCAGGCCCACACCATGGTGCAGCATTACATCCTGCGGGACATCGTCACCCAGCTCGCCGGGCATCAGGATCGCCCGGACGGCTTCATCGCCGACATGTTCGAGCGCGTGAGCGGGCTTGTCGACCAGTGCGAACTGGCGGGCAAGCCGGACATCGAAGCCGAGATGCGCTGGTACGCGGAGACGTTCTTCACCTCCATCGGCAAGACGCTCGAGCCCAAGTAGGTCGCCCGGACCCAGCGGAGCACAAGCGCGGCCCCGCCTCCGCGCGCGAGGGCTCGCCGACCATTCTGCGACGAAGGGGGTCGGCGTTTCGCGTCACGGAGGCGGATCGCCCGCGCCGGCCATGGATGGAGGCCCGGCCTTGCGCATGGCCAGACCTCCCTTGTGAGGAAGTCTGGCCGCTTCACGCGCTTTACTTGTGCAGCAGCGCGGTCTGCTGGGTCGCTGCAGGCGGGTTCCAGAGGGGAACGATGATGCGGCCCCACAGGCGGGTGTCGTTGCCGCCATAGTTCTGCTCATAGACGTCGGTGGTCAGATAAGCCTGCAAAATCACAGGGCCAAAGTCATAACCGACGAGGCCGCCGATCGCGAACTGGCTCTGCTTCTGGTAGAAAGGGGTCGGGTTGTTCAGGTCGGTGGAGTAATAAGCCACCGGGCCGATTTCGAACTTTCCGAACTTCTTGGTGGCGGTCAGATCGACGTTCAGGAAGTTCGGGTTGATCGTATTGCTCACGCCATTCGCCTGGATGCCCCAGATGGCGTTCGCCGTCAGATTCCAGCCGTCCGCCGTATAGCTCAGGGCAAAACGCTGGTTGAACGAGGTTGAATCGAAGGCCACCCCCGTATTCACGCCGAGATAGAAGCCGGCCATGTAGCTGAAACCGAAGCCGTTTCCGAGATCCCAGGCGACCTGAGCGGCGAAGAACGGATTGTAGAATCCGGAGGTATAGTCTCCGTTCTGCACGCCGACGCCGACGACTGGAACAGCAGTCAGAAGCTGAAGCCGTCCGCCGAACAGGAATACGGGCGTCGCCCAGGCCAGAACCGGAATATCCACGCCGACGCAGGTGCTGTCGGGCGAAGTATTGCGGCAGCCATAATCTGCCGTGTTCACGGCATAGACGCCTTCCGGCAGCGGTGCACCGGCCGCCAGACCCACCGTTTCACCTGGCTGGGTCACGGAACCGGCGTGCGCGGGCAGGGATTCGGGCAGCAGGGCCACCGCAGACAAAGCGGCTACGGCCGCCATTCTTGCGAATGTCGTCATTTTTTCCTCCGAAAGGCGGAGCCCATCACCGCCGTCCCAACGGCTGGGCTCTTCGCTGGCGCTTCCTCAGGCGCTAATGCGCCGCTCTCTTTTCGGTCCAAGGCGTCGAGGCCCTGGACGACATCACGGCCCGGCCCGCGAACGGGATCGAGCGTTGTGGACACTTCGGGCAAATGCTCGAAGTGCAGAGGCATCAACTGGGGAATGCTAACGGCAGCGTGTCACGACCTTAGCGGCGCGGGGATGACACCAGGCGCCGCTCGGGACCTTCGAGGATGACCGGTATCCCTTGTCCGGGTCCTTGAAGCCGAAGCGGTATCAACGTTAGCCCAATTTAAGGGCATGCAATACTGTTCCGGCGATCCATCCGCCCAAATCAAACGCAAACGCGAGCGATGTGACGTTCGCGCAACAGTTTTGAACGGTCGCCGGTGCCCGGTTGCGGGCAGGCCATGGCGAGGCAGTAGACATCCGGTCGCAGGCGACGGAAGGTGTGCGCCTCATCGGATTCTGGGGTCCGAACGAATCCGGCATTACGCAAGGTGAGCACGACGCCATGCTCGACATCCACTACCGTGAATACAAGATTCTGCTCCGCCCGCAGCAATTCTACTCGCCCAAGCGTTTTGAGGATTACTGGAACGAAGTGAAGGCGGTTGCCAAGAAGCACGGAGTGGGCGTCGTCACCAACAAGGACGCTTTTCACCGGCAAGTCCGCGAAGTGCTGTTCTATGATACCCCCGATTTCGACCTCTACCGCAACTCTTTCATTCTGAGGAAGCGGACGTTCTACGACGATGGCTGGCCGCGTCCGGAGCATGAACTCGCCCTGAAATACCGCAGCCCGGACCGCCAGAAGGCAACGGCGGTGGAGATGGCCCCGCGCATCACCGGCGCCGTCCAGGTGAAGTTCAAGGAAGAAATTCTTCCCCTCAAGGAAGAACTCGGCGGCATCCGTTCGCTCTATTCGCACAATTGCATCATTACCTCGCTCGGTGCCGTCCTGAGCCCGGCATTGAAAAACATCATGTCCATCTTCCCCTCCATGTCGGCGGTGGATGCGGACGGGGATTCCCAGATCGACCTCGTGAACAGCATGGCGGTGGAAGAAATCCAGGTGGACCCCGGCCACTTCGACTTCGGCCATGGCTATGAGGCAAAGGCGACCATCGCCATCTGGCGCAACCGCGCGTCCGAGCAGTCCCTGGTGGGCGAATTCGCCTTCCAGGCGAAGTTCGACCACTACAGCGAGGTCAACGACAAGGCGAAGCGCCTCTCCGAGGACTTCTTCCGCGACGTGCAGAACATAGCGCCGGAATGGGTGCAGCTCGGCACCACCAAGACCGCGATGGTCTACGGCATCGGCGCCAAGGAAGTCGCCCACTCCGAATAGGGATCACGGCGGGCCCCACCGGCCCGCTCATCTTCACCCTCCCGGCGAAAATCCATGAGCGTCACCAAGCCGCCGATCCCTGCACCACCTTCCGCGCCCGGCGCCCCGCAGGGCGCGCCCGCAACGCAGGTTTCCCTTCTGGAAATCTTCATCACTTTCCTCATCATCGGCGGCATCAGCTTCGGCGGCGGCGTGGTCGCCTATCTGCGCAACGCGCTGGTGGTGGAGAAGGGCTGGCTGGACGAGGAGGAATTCCTCACCGCGCTGGAAATCTCGCAGGCCCTCCCCGGCCTCAACGCCACCAATATGAGCGTCATCGTCGGTGACCGACTGCGTGGCCCGGTGGGCGCGATCGTCGGCTTCCTCGGCATGACGCTGCCGGGCGGCCTGCTCGTGTTCGCGCTCGGCATCTTCTACGTGTCGAACCACGGCAATCCGGCCATGCACGCGATCCTCGCCGGCATCGGCGCTGCCGCCGTGGGGCTGCTCGCGGCGGTGACCGTGCAGATCGGCCACAAGCAGCTGGAGCACCTGCGCGAGATCCTGCTCATCCTCATCACCGTGGTGCTGGTGAGCTTCCTCCACGTCTCGCTGGTGCTGGTGCTGCTGACCGTGCTGCCCCTAGCCCTCTTCATCTACCGTCCGGGCCGTGGAGAGGTGGACGAGCCATGAACAATCCGCACACCGACCTCAGCGTCCTCGGCGTCTTCTCGCTCCTGTCGCTCCTCGCCATCGGCGGCGGCACGGCGGTGCTGCCGGAGATGAAGGCGCTGACCATCGATGCCCACCACTGGCTCACCGATAGCCAGTTCCGCGACATTTACAGCCTCGGGCAGGTGGCGCCGGGGCCCAACATGCTGATGGTGATCGTCATCGGCTATCACGTCGCCGGCACGCCGGGGGCGCTCCTCGCCTTCACCGGCTTCTTCCTGCCGGCGTCGGTTCTGGCGCTCGGCTCGTCCCGTCTGTGGAATCATTTCGACGGGTCGCCCTGGCGGCTCGCCTTGCAGATGGCGCTGGCACCCATCGTCGTCGGACTGATGGCCGCCGGCACCGTCGCCGTGGCACGAACTGCCATCACCGGAACCGAGACGACGCTGATCGCCGTCGCCGTGTTCGTCCTCGTCTATTTCGGCCCGAAGATCATCGGGGCGAAGGTCAACCCGGCCTTCTACATCTTCGCCGGCGGGCTGCTGGGCTACCTGACTCTGACCTAGGGGCGCAGCCCTATTTCGCCGGGAACATGGGGTGGGCGATCCTGTCGCCCGCCTTGATGCCGAGCCGCCGGGCCTCGCCGCCGCCGATCTCCAGCACCGCCCGCACCGGCTCGCCGGAGGAAATGGTCTCGGTGGAGAGCGGGGTGGTCATGGCGGCGATGCGAGCGATGCTGCCATCGGCGCGGATGAACACCATGTCCAGCGGGATGAGGGTATTCTTCATCCACATATAGACCGGCTGGTCCACCTTGAAATCGAACAGCATCCCGCCCTGCTCGGGCAGCGATTTGCGGCACATGAGGCCCTGGGTGCGCTGATCGTTGGTGCGCGCGACCTCCACCTGGAAGGCCAGCACGCCCTTGGCGGTGACGATCTCCAGCGGGTCGAGCACCGGCTTGGGATCGATCTTGATCTGCGCGCACTCGGCCTCAGCCGCATGGGCGACACCCGGAAGCCCGACCAGAGGAAGCGCGAGCGCGAGCGCAAACTTGGCCGCCAGGGCGGCCCGCGACGGAATGTGACGCATCAGTTGTTCCCGCTGGGGCCGTCGGCCTTCACTTCCGCGGCCATCAGGCCCTTGGAGCCGTCGCCATACCGCACCAGTACGCTCTGGCCGGGGCGCAGTTCGGTGAGGCCGTGACGGCGGAGGGTTTCCATATGGACGAAGATGTCGGGCGTGCCGTCGCCCTGGGTGAGAAAGCCGAAGCCGCGCAGCCGATTGAACCATTTCACCGTCGCCCGCTCGAAACCGCTGGTGGGCTCTACCACGGTGCGGGTGCGGGGCTCGGGCGGCGCGGTGTGGACGGCGGTCGACAGGTCGAGGGAGAGCACGCGGAAGGCCTGCCGCCCCTTGGCGCGCTGGATGGCTTCGCACACCACGCGGGCGCCTTCCATGGCGGTCTGGAAGCCGTCGCGGCGCAGGCATGTCACATGAACGAGGACGTCGGGGCCTCCGTCGTCCGGCACGATGAATCCGTAGCCTTTCGACGCATCGAACCATTTGATGGAGCCGGTGACTTCGACGAGCCCGGCGGGCTCCTCGGTCCCCTCCTCCGAGCCGGCGGTCCGTGGCCCCAGCCCCAGTGCGTCAGACCCCATGACCACCCCGAAACTAACGCGCGGCGGCGCACCCGTTGCCGCGGAGATGGTAGGATAGCAACTGAATGGCGCAACGCCCACCCTCTTCGCGCGCCTTCGTCACCCGTCACCGGCAAAGGGCGCGAGCACGTCCCCGATCTCGGCGCGGACCACCAGGTCGGCCACCTCGTCGAATTCCGTGGGCTCCCGGTTAAGGATGATCAGCCTGGCCCCCTTCTGTCGCGCCTTGAGCGGAAATCCCGCCGCGGGAAACACCACCAGCGATGAGCCGATGACGATAAACAGGTCGCTCACCTTGGTCAGCGCATCCGCCCGCGCCATCTCCCGCTCGGGCATGGCCTGGCCGAAGGAGATGGTGGCCGCCTTCACCGGCCCGTCGCAGGCTGGGCAATCAGGCGCGATGCCCCCGGCGGCATCGAAGCGCTCCTTCACCCAGGCGAGCTCGTAGCGCGCGCCGCAATCGAGGCAGGTGGCATAGGTGCCGTTTCCGTGCAGCTCCACCAGCGCGTCATCCGGCACGCCGGAGGCCTGGTGCAGGCCGTCGATGTTCTGGGTGATGACGCCGGCGAGCCTTCCGTGCCCCAGAAGCCGGGCGAGCGCCCTGTGCCCCCGGCCGGGCTGCGCGCCGGCGAACGCCTCCTCCATGGCGAACTTGCGCCGCCACGCCTCGTTGCGCGCGGCCTTGTGGGCCACGAACACGTCGAAGGGGATGGGCTTGTTCTGCGTCCACAATCCGCCGGGGGAGCGGAAATCCGGGATGCCGCATTCGGTGGAGATGCCCGCTCCGGTAAAGGCGACCGCGCGCGCCGACCCGTCCAGAAGTTTGCGGAGGCGCTGCTGCGCCCCCTTGAGATCGCCTTCATAGATCATACGTCACCTGCTACTTCACTCCGGCCGGCCCGCCGGCTTGCGCCCCACATATGGACGAGATCCCGATGCGCTTCCTGCACACCATGGTCCGCGTGACCGACATCGACCAGTCGCTGGACTTCTACTGCAACAAGCTGGGGCTCAAGGAGGTGCGCCGCAAGGAGGTGCCGCAGGGGCGCTACACCCTCGTCTTCCTCGCCCCTCCCGGCCAGGAGAACGTGGCCGAGATCGAGCTGACCTACAATTGGGACAAGGAGCCCTATGGCGAGGGCCGCAATTTCGGCCACCTCGCTTTCGAGGTCGAGGACATCTACGGCCTGTGCGAGCGCCTGATGGCCTCCGGCGTCACCATCAATCGCCCGCCCCGCGACGGCTACATGGCCTTCGTGCGCTCGCCCGACAATGTCTCCGTGGAGCTGCTGCAGAAGGGCGGCCCCAAGCCCCCGGCCGAGCCGTGGGCCTCCATGCCCAACACCGGCAAATGGTGAGCGCCTGACGCGCCCCGGGTGAGCCGCCGCAACGTCCAGCCGGCGGCCACCTGCCCCCAGGCCGCGCCTTTCGTCCGTGGGGCGGGAGCGCGTGGCTTTGGATAATTCCGTCACAGGCTTGCAGCCACGCCGCCCGCCCCCTATAAGGGCGCCCACTCCGGTGGCCAAAACCCCGGAGCGGCCGCGCGCCCTTCGTCTATCGGTTAGGACGCCACCCTTTCACGGTGGAGAGAGGGGTTCGACTCCCCTAGGGCGCGCCAGCTTCGCACTCCCGGCGAACGCTTTCCCCCCAAGTCGCGATTCCACGACTCAGCTTTGATCTTCAGCATCCTTCCTACTCGCTGCGTCGCGCCTTGCGTTTCGGACATGACGCAAGGTGTCCCCCATTTGCGGTATGCGGATGATCCCGCGCGGGGTGACAATCAAGACAAATCAAAGAGCTGCCGATTGTTCAAAAAGGTATTTTGGGCAAAAGCGGTTTGCCTCTCTGTTTCATTTTTCAAGCAGCGCCCGGGATTCGCGCCCGAAATGGCAGCGAGGGATGTGATCCATGTTATCCAAATCGATCCAGATCACGGCGACAGCGGTCTCGATACTTCTGGTCCTCCTCATTGGGTGTCCCAGGGCGGATGCTCAGGTGGGCGAAAACTGTCGGAACACCTCCGAAGGTCGCGTCTGCGAGATCACCCAGCCCCTCGTGAACGGCGCCCCGCTCGATGAGGCGACCCGCAAGGCGCGGGGGCTCGTGATCGTCAACGGCGGATGCAGCGGCATTCTGCTGAACCGCTACTGGGTTCTCACCGCTCGCCACTGCATTACAAACGAGCCAGCCGGTGCGACCGCTGGCGTCGATATCGGCTCGCCGGCCTTTCCAGCCAATCAGGTCACGATTACGGCCGCCTGGGATCCAACGCTGAGCGCGCAGGCGTCCGACTATTACGAGTTCGCCGCCAACCGGAACCTGGCCACCGGCGCCCTGCCAGCCTGCGACATCGTGATGGTCTATCTCGGCCTCGGTGATCTCGGCCCGGTGGCAGGAATACTGCCCTATATCGCTGAGCCGGACGGCACGGCGCCGGATCGCTGGACAGGCGTCCGGCTTCAGACGACGGACCACGTCATCCAGAACGGCCAAGGCTTCGGCACATTTGCGAGCGGCGCCTTTCTCGTCAATGGGCAAGCGGATCCGCGCAATCCGCCGCAGCAGGCGACCGGCCTTGGAACATACCGCAGCGGCCAGTTCACCCCCTCCGACATCAGCGCGACCGGATACACGCTGACCCTGAACTCGGCCGCTCAGGTCGGACAGGGCGGCGACAGCGGCGGCCCCACCCTGGTCGGGCGGCGCGACGGTCGCGGGCTTGCCGTGGCTGGCGTGCAGTCCACCTGCAGCGCGACGGGCTACGTGCCGAACGCACCACTCCCGGCCGGCGCGTCCAATCCGGGCTGGGCCTGGGCGACGGGCATCTCCGGCTGCCAATACGTCTCGGTAGAGCCGCTGGTGCGCGAAATTGGCGATGCCATGATGCGCGCACCCGTCTGCAAGACTGACGCGGAATGCGCGTCCACGACCCTGCCGCTCATCCTCGACTACGTCCTCGCCGATGCCGCACCGGCGGCCACCGCGAGCCTGACCACCATCACCCGCTATCTCACCAGCGACGAGTAATCCTGAACCAGGGAGAAACCGAAATGACGACCCATGCAAACGTCTGGGGCTGCGCGATTGTGCTCGCCTGCAGCTTCGGCCTCGGCCAGTCCGCGGGCGCTCAACAACTGACCGTGACGGCAGGAACTGTTCTTAATGTCTTCGCGGACCCGTCCGATTTCGTCGTGGAAATGGACAAAGCCGGCCGTTGCGGCTCGAAGTATTTCCATATCCAACGCGCCAAGGCCAATTTCAAGGAAGTCACCGCGGTGATGCTGACGGCCTTCACCGCGGGCAAGACCTTCACGGGTTTCATCGAAGGCTGCGCCGGTGACCGGAACATCCTAAGCCACGGCGAGGTCTCGCGCTGACCACGGATCGCGAGACGCTTCAGGCCGGAGCGTGGCTCCGGCCTTCCCTCACACCTTCACCCGAAACGGCGTGAAGTCCGTGCCGACGTCATAGACGTCCACCCCCTCCCGCCGCTTCATGAAGCCGACGATCTTGTAGGTGACGGGGGTGAGCACGGCTTCCCAGCCCACCTTGAGCAGGTAGTTCGAGACCATCACCGTCAGCACGAGGTGGGTGTCCCACACGCCGAGGAAGGCGAGCGGGTAGAAGATGAGGCTGTCCACGGCTTGCCCGACGATGGTGGAGCCGATGGTGCGGGTCCACAGCATCCGGCCGCCGGTGAGCACCTTCATCCAGGCCAGCACGAAGGCGTTGGCGAACTCGCCGCACCAGAAGGCGAGGATGGAGGCGAAGAAGATGCGGGGAGTCTGGCCGAACACGCTGGTGATGGCGTCCTGCCCCGTCCAGCCCGGCGCGGGCGGGATGGCGACGACGATGGCCGTCATCAGCGCCGCATAGACGGACGCGGCAAAACCCACCCACACGATGCGCCGGGCACGGGCATAGCCGTACACCTCCGTCAGCACGTCGCCGAGCACGTAGGACAAGGGAAAAAACAGCACCGCCGAGCCGAACACGAACGGGCCGATGAGCGGCAGTTCCACCACCGACACCTTGGCGGCGCCGACGAGGTTCGAGCAGATCAGGATGACCGCGAAGGCCACCATGCAATAGTCGTAATAACGCAGGCGCTTGCCTTCGAGGGCGCGCGCCTCCACCGGCGTGATGCCGGCGCGGGTCTCGACGCCATCGACGCCGAAGGAAGTGTTGTCGGAAAGCATGTGGGGCAGCCTCGATGCTGCACCGCATTAAACCGCAAAGCGCCGCACAAGCCCAGCTCCAGCCTGGGAAGGCCCGCCGCGACGGCTCAGCGCGAGAAGGTCGCCACCAGCTCCACATGGGCGGAATAGCGGAACTGGTCCACCGGGACCACGCTTTCCAGCCTCATCCCGCCCGCGACGAGGAGCGCCGCATCCCGGGCGAAGGTGGCGGCGTTGCAGGAGACGTAGACAAGGCGCGGGAGCCGCGAGACCGCAAGCTCGCGCGCCTGTGCCTCCGCGCCCTGCCGCGGCGGATCGATCACCACGGCATCGAAGGCGGCCAGCTCAGCCGCCATCAGCGGGCGGCGGAAGAGGTCGCGCGCCTCGCCGTCCACGCCCTTCAGGCCCGGCGTGTGGCCGGCCTTGAGCAAGGCGGCGAGCGCACCCGCATGGTTTTCGGCGGCGAACACGCGGGCGGTCTCGGCCAAGCGCAGCGCGAAGGTACCGACCCCGGCGAACAGATCCGCCACCTTACGGGCACCGGCCATGCCCGCCGCGACATGATCCGCCAGCACGCGCTCGCCCTCGGCGGTCGCCTGGAGGAAGGCAGCCGGTGGCAGGTCAACCCGGGCCCGGCCCATGGCGAGACGCGGAGGCTCGCGCTGGATGACGAGTTCACCATGGCGCGTCAGCCGGGCGAGGCGGAAGCGGTCGGCGATCACGGCAAGGTCGGTGAGAAGCGCGGGCGGCAGCGGGCCGGAGCCGCGCACGTCCATGTCCAGCCCGGTGTCGGTGGCGATGAGCTGGAGATCGAGCGGCTTCTTCAGCGGCGCCAGCGCCTCGGCCACCGCACGGGCGGCCGGGAGCGCCTGGTCGAGGCCCGGCGCCAGCACGGGACAGGCGTCAATGGCGACCATGGCGTGGGACTTGCGCTCGGCAAAGCCGACGACGGTCCGCGCGCCATACTGACGGGCGTGGAAGATCACCCGCCGCCGCCCCGCTCCGTGGGCATCGATGGTCGGGGCCACGTCCGCCTCGATCCCCTCGCGGGCCAGCGCATCCACCACCATCTGTCGCTTCCAGGCGAGATAGGGCGCACTGTCCCAATGCTGGAGCAGGCAGCCGCCGCACCGGCCGAAATGCGGGCATTCGGGCTCCACCCGCTCAGGGCTCGGCTCGATGATGGCATCGAGGCGGATGCGCTCGCCCTCGACCTCCCCGCGCACCAGCTCCCCGGCGAGGGTGAGGGGGGCGAACAGGGGGCCGGAGGGGCCGCGGACGATGCCATCGCCCTGCGCGCCCATGCGCTCGATGCGGAACTCGGTCACGGTCGGATCGCCCCCACGAGATATTCCTGATTGCCGTCGCCGCCGGCGATGGGCGACGGGATGCGGCCGATGAGGCGCCAGCCCAGCGCCGCAATCTCCTGCTCCACCTTGGCGCAGACCTCTTCCCGCACCGCCGCGTCGCGCACCACGCCCTTGCGGACGAAGGCGCGCCCCGCCTCGAACTGCGGCTTCACCAGCGCGACGAGCCGCGCGCCGGGCGCTGCGAGCGCGAGCGCGGCCGGCAGCACCAGCGCGAGCGGGATGAAGCTGACGTCGATGACGATGAGATCGAAACCGCCCGGCACCACGGCGTGATCGAAGGTGCGGATGTCCGTTTCCTCGAACAGTCGGACGCGCGGATCGTCCCTGAGCCGGGCGTGGAACTGGTCGCGCCCCACATCCACCGCATGCACCCGGCGCGCGCCCCGGCGCAGCAGCACCTCGGTGAAGCCGCCGGTGGAGGAGCCCACGTCCAGCGCCTCGGCCCCTCCCGGATCGATGGCGAAGGCGTCGAGGCCCGCCGCGAGCTTGAGCGCGCCACGCGACACGTAGTCGTGGATGTCCTCCGCCTCGATACGCGCGGCGACGTCGATCTCCGCCGAGGCCTTGGCCACCACGACCCCATCCACCCTCACCAGCCCGGCGGCGAGCGCGGCCTGGGCGCGGGCGCGGCTGTCGAACAGGCCGCGCTCGACCAGCAGACGGTCGAGCCGCATGCGCCGGCCGGCGTCCTGTTGGCCGTCAGGGGCCGGATGGGAATGGGATTTCAACATTTTTTGCCGCAGGGCTCCCTGCCCGATGTCGCGGGCGGCCGGGGGCCGTGATATGCGATGGCTGCGGGGGACGCAAACACCAGTCGACAGTTGCGATTCGGAAACCGGAGGCGCTTTGCCGGGTTTCCGATCCTGTCGAGCATGCGGCGAGGGGCGAGGCCCGGTGGCGATGGGTGGATGGTTCTACGGCCGGTGCGCGATCCTGGCGATCGTTGCGGCATGTGTGCTCGCACCAACTGCGGGCGTGGCTGCGCCCAAATCGTCCGGCAAGTCCGGCGGGAAATCCGATTCCAAGACCGACGCCAAGTCGGACCCCCGGGTCTGGATGGTCGTCAAGGTCGACGAAACTTACGTGCTGCGCTTCGGCCTGCCCCGCACTGCAGATCCAGTGTTCGCCGTCTCCTGCCAGCCGGGCGCGCAGCTGATCCAGTTCACCGCGGAAGTGGCTTCAGGCAAGGTGAAGGCCGGCGACGGCGTCGCCCTTTCCCTAGCGGCGGGCAAGCGGCGGCTGGAGCTGGCGGCGTCGGCCTTCCGGGGCTCAGCCGAGGGCAAAGTGGTGGTGGAAGCGGCGGTTGCGCTGGACGGCCGCGTTCTCGACCTCTTCTCGGACGCGGACAATCTGGTCGTGCGCCTGCCCGGCGCCACCGAGACCTATCCGCTCGCCGGAGCCAAGGCCAAGCTGCCGGACTTCCGCCGCGTCTGCCTCACCGCCATGCCCGCGCCGGCCGACCGCAGGTAACTTTACGGCAGGCTGGTATCTTTCCCTTTTGGATCGAGCCGGTATGATCCGCCGCCGCAAAAGGGACCCTGACATGCTCCGTTCCGTTCTCGCCGCCACCGCCGCCCTGGTTGTCGTCTCGGCCCCGGCCATCGCCGCGCCCGCGCAGGAGAAGCCGGCGGAGAAGATGGTCTGGCACATCCAGGACAGCGAGGACACCGCAGCCCTGGTGTACGGCGTGCCCGACAGCGACAAGGCCGCGATCTTCTTCCTCTGCCAGAAGGACGGGTCCGCCATCACCGTCCAGTCCATGATCGGCTCGAAGGATCTGGCGCGCGGCGCCCAGACCGCCATCGTGCTGAGCGCCGGCAGCATGAAGAAGAGCTACCCCGGCAAGGCAGTGGCCATGGAGGAAGGCGACGCGGTGAATGTGGAGGCGCCGGCCCAGATGACGGACGTCAAGGCGCTCACCAAGGCCTCCGGCACCCTCACCATCGAAGTGAAGGGCGCCAAGCAGGCGATCTCGCTCTCCGGCATCGGCCCGGCCATCACCAAGTTCGAGACCGCCTGCAAGCCCAAGAGCTGAGCAGCCCTTAAGAAGCCGGCGGCCTGAAGCTGCCGGCTTAGGCAGCCCCGGCGAGGCCCCCGGCCTTCTCGATGAAGGCGGCCACCACCTCCACTCCCACGCCATTGCGGATGGAGGAAAAGACGTAGGGCCGGCCGGCCCGCATACGGATGGTGTCCGCTTCCATCACCGCCAGATCGGCGCCGACCATGGGCGCGAGATCGGTCTTGTTGACCACCAGCATATCCGACCGCGTGATGCCCGGCCCGCCCTTGCGCGGGATCTTCTCTCCCCCCGCCACGTCGATCACGTAGATGGTGATGTCGGCCAGCTCGGGCGAGAAGGTCGCGGCGAGGTTGTCGCCGCCGGATTCGATCAGCACCAGATCGAGGTTGGGGAAGCGGGCATTCATGTCCGCCACCGCGCGGAGATTGATGGAGGCGTCCTCACGGATCGCCGTGTGCGGGCAACCACCGGTCTCGACGCCGAGGATGCGCTCGGGCGGCAGCGCGCCGGCCACGGTCAGCAGGCGCGCATCTTCCTTGGTGTAGATGTCATTGGTGATGGCGCAGAGGTCGTAGCGCTCGCGGAAGGCCTTGCACAGCGCCTCCATCAGCGCCGTCTTGCCCGAGCCCACAGGGCCGCCGACACCGACGCGCAGGGGATTCTTGGCGGAACTCATGAGCGGAACAGCCTCGTATATTGGGTTTCGTGGCGAAAGCTGCCGAGATCGGCACGGAAGGTGGCTGTGCCGAGATCGCCCAGCGTGAGAGCGGGAATGTCCGCCGCGAGCGCCCGCACCGCCGGTGCAAGGCCGGCGACGACACGGGTGCCCGCCGTCTGGCCCACGGGGGCGAGCCGGATGCCCGACGACACCAGCGCCTGCACCAGCGCCAGCAGGAACCCTTCGAGCGTCGGGCCGAGCGGAATGCGGTGCGCCCCCGCGGCAAGCCCCACCGCGACGGGATAGGCGACCTCACCGGAAAGGGCGCTCGCCGCCGTCTCGAGCGCGGAGGAAGGCCAAGCCACGCGGACGGCATCAAGGAAGGACCGGCCCTGCTGGCAGGTTTCCAGCCTCAGCTCGGCAGACGGCGCGAGGCAGACGGCGAGCGCATTCACCTCGCCAAGCGCAGCTCCGTCTTCCGCCATCGTCGCCCGCCAGGCATGGGCCAAGAGGATGCCGTCCGAACGGCCGAAACCGAGCCGCATCAGGTCCGACACCTGCGCCGCGAGGCTCGCCTCGTCCTTCACATCGCCGGCCTCCACCGCCCATTCCAGGGCGTGGGAGTAGGCATAGGCTCCCACCGGAAAAGACGGCGAAAGCCACGCGAAGAGCGGAAGCAGATCGGGCAGAGCAGGCGTGGCGCCCTCGCCCTGCGATGTGCCGGGCTGGTCAGCCATGCTTGTGGTCATGTCCGCAGCCCGGGCCGTGGACATGATCTTCGGCGGCATGGTCGTGGTCGTGCTTATGGCCGTGCTCATGGTCGTGATGGGCGTGGCCATGATGGGAATGATCGTGCGCATGGTCGTGGCCGCATCCGCAGACGTCACCGTGGGCATGGCCATGGTCGTGATGTTCGTGACCATGATGTTCATGGCCATGGTGCTCGTGCTCATGAGGCTCGTGCCCATGGTGTTCATGCGCGTGGCCGTGCCCGCCATGGGCCTCCGCCGCCTCGTAGGCGCCCTTCTCCGGACGGAAGGGGCGGCTCACCTTCGCCACGCCGGCGCCGAGGCCGCGCACCATCTCGGTGAGCACGTGGTCGTCCACGAAGTAGACGGCGGTCTCGGTGATCTCCGCCGGCACGTGCCGGTTCCCGAGGTGCCAAGCCACTTTCATCAGCCGCAGCGGATTGGCGGTGGTGACCTCCACCAGTTCCTCGGCGGCCGCCTTGATGCGGACGAGGCGCCCGTCCTCCAGCTTCACCGCGTCGCCGTCGTCCAGAACCGTCGCCTTGTCGAGGTCGAGCAGAAACGAAAGGCCGCCGTCCGCCGTGAAGGCGAAGCGGCGGCGGTGGCGGGCATGGTGATCGAGGGTTATCTCGTCCGCCACCTTTTCCGGGCGGACGGCGGGACGGCGGACGACGGTGGTGGCGCGGATCATCGGGTTACTCCGTACAGCCACCCGAGCACCCTGCCCCACCGCCTTCGCGGGTTCCGGCTGCGCTCAGGTGGCGCTGTCCTGCCGATTCTGGTTGGTCTCGAACAGGAACCACAGGCGCTTCTCGGCCTCGTCCACATATTCTTCCAGCAGGCTGGCGGTGGCAATGTCCTCCGCCTCGTCGCAGATCTCGTGGGCCTCGCGCATGGTCTTGATGGCCGCCTTGTTGTCGGCGATCAGCTCCGCGAACATGGCCTCGGGCGAAACGTAGGGCTCGTCATTCTCCTTGAGCCCGGTGAGCTTCAGGATCTCGCCGAAGGAATGCACCGTCCGGCAGCCGATCTTGCGCACGCGCTCGGCCAGCGGGTCGATGGTGGCCTGGATGGTATCGGCCTGCTCGTCCAGCAGCAGGTGGTAGTCGCGGAAATGCTTGCCGCTGACGTGCCAGTGGAAGTTCTTGGTCTTGAGGTACAGCACGAAGCTGTCGGCCAGCACGCGGTTGATGGCGTCCGCCACCTTCTGTGCCTTGGCGCTGTCGAGATCGGTGGGCGTGGCGAGGGCGGAGGTCTTCGCCGGCTTCTTGGACAATGAACGAACGACGGCCATGGGTGTGGCTCCTCAAACGAAGCGGGTTGCAACACCCGCTGCAACGAGGAGCCACGGCGAAGGTTCCGCCGTGCACGCCGATATTCGCTCAGAACAGGAAGTAACGCTGCGCCATGGGCAGAACGTCCGCTGGCTCGCACACCAGCAGCTCGCCGTCCGCGCGCACGTCATAAGTCTCGGGATCGACCTCGATGTGGGGCGTGGCATCGTTGTTGATCATGCTCTTCTTGGAGATACCGGAGCGGGTGTTCTCCACCGCCACCAGCTCCTTGGCGATGCCGAGCCGCCCGGCGAGCCCATCCTCGATGGCCACCTTCGAGACGAAGGTGAGCGAGGTATGGGTGCGCGCCCGGCCAAAGGCGCCGAACATGGGGCGGTAGTGCACCGGCTGGGGCGTCGGGATGGAGGCATTGGGATCGCCCATCTGCGCCATGGCGATGGCGCCGCCCTTGATGACGAGATCGGGCTTCACGCCGAAGAAGGCCGGCGTCCACAGCACGAGGTCGGCGAGCTTGCCCGCTTCCACCGATCCGATGTGCCGGGACATGCCGTGGGCGATGGCCGGGTTGATCGTATATTTCGCGATGTAGCGGCGGGCGCGGATGTTGTCGCTGTCAGTCTCGCCCGGCAGCGATCCGCGCTGGCGCTTCATCTTGTCCGCCGTCTGCCAGGTGCGGATGATGACCTCGCCCACCCGGCCCATGGCCTGCGAATCCGAGCTCATCATGGAGAGCGCGCCGATGTCGTGGAGGATGTCCTCCGCGGCGATGGTCTCCTTGCGGATGCGGCTTTCCGCGAAGGCGAGATCCTCGGCGATGTCGGGATCGAGGTGGTGGCACACCATGAGCATGTCGAGATGCTCGTCGATGGTGTTGCGGGTGAAGGGGCGTGTCGGGTTGGTGGAGGAGGGCAGCACGTTCGGCAGGCCCGCCACCTTGATGATATCCGGCGCGTGTCCCCCGCCCGCGCCTTCCGTGTGGAAGGCATGGATGGTGCGGCCCTTGAAGGCGGCGATGGTGTCTTCCACGAAGCCCGACTCGTTCAGCGTGTCGGTGTGGATCATCACCTGAACGTCGAGCGCATCCGCGACCGACAGGCAGCAATCGATGGCGGAGGGCGTCGTGCCCCAGTCCTCGTGCAGCTTGAGGGCGCAAGCGCCGGCCAGCACCATCTCCTCCAGCGCTCCGGGCAGGGAGGCGTTGCCCTTGCCGGCGAAGGCGAGGTTCATGGGGAAGGCATCCGCCGCCTCGATCATCCGGGCGATGTGCCACGGGCCGGGCGTGCAGGTGGTGGCGAAGGTGCCCGTGGCCGGCCCCGTGCCGCCGCCCAGCATGGTGGTAACGCCGGAGGCCAGCGCCTCCTCGATCTGCTGCGGGCAGATGAAATGGATGTGGCTGTCGAACCCGCCGGCGGTGAGGATCTTCCCCTCCCCGGCGATGATCTCCGTGCCGGGGCCGATGATGATGTCCACGCCCGCCTGCACATCCGGATTGCCGGCCTTGCCGATCCGGGCGATGCGGCCGTTCTTCAGGCCCACGTCGGCCTTCACCACCCCCCAGTGGTCGAGGATGACGGCATTGGTGATAACCGTATCCATCGCCCCGTCGGCATTCGTGACCTGCGACTGGCCCATGCCGTCGCGGATCACCTTGCCGCCGCCGAACTTCACCTCCTCGCCATAGACGGTGAAATCCTTCTCGATCTCGATCACCAGCGAGGTGTCGGCGAGCCGCACCCGGTCGCCCGTGGTGGGGCCGAACATGTGGGCATAGGCGGCGCGGGGCATGCGGGACGAGGACATGAGGCGGGCCTTCCGGCAGAAACGTTCAAGCTGAAACAAAAAATGGGTCGGGACGCTGCGCTTACAGCTTCCCCGCCACCGCCGCGCGGAAGCCGTAGACCTCGCGCTTGCCGCCGAACGGCACCAGCGTCACGTCCCGCGTCGCGCCCGGCTCGAAGCGCACGGCCGTGCCGGGGGCGATGTCGAGGCGCATGCCGCGCGCCTTGTCCCGGTCGAAGTCGAGCGCCGGGTTGGTCTCGAAGAAGTGGTAGTGGCTGCCCACCTGGATCGGCCGGTCGCCCGTATTGGCGACGGTGAGGTGAACCCGTTCGGCCCCCTCGTTGAAATGGATGTCGCCTTCCTGCGGCAGCAATTCGCCGGGCACCGTCTCGGAAGGCGTGCCGCGGATGGGGTGGTGGACGGTGACGAGCTTGGTGCCGTCCGGAAAGGTCGCCTCCACCTGGATGTCGTGGATCATCTCGGCGATGCCCTCCATCACCTGATCTGAGGTGAGCACCTTGGCGCCGGCCTCCATCAGCTCGGCAACGGTGCGCCCATCGCGGGCGCCCTCCACCACGAAGTCGGTGATGAGCGCGACCGCCTCAGGGTGATTCAGCTTCACACCGCGGGCGAGGCGCTTGCGCGCCACCTCGGCGGCCATGGCGACCAGGAGCTTGTCCTTCTCGCGCGGCGTCAGCAGCACGGCATCTCTCCTCGAACGAGCATCAGGTGGCCCACACGCGCGGTAGCGGGGCCTTTCGGAAAGCCATCAGAAACGAGGTTGCGGCGCGGCGCAACGTCCCTATGTCCGGGGCGAGCCAGCGCACGGCGAGAATGCCGTTCCAGGCGCTGGCGCCGGCCTCGCAGGGCACGCTCTCCGTGAGGGCGCGCGCCTCCTCGAGCCGCGCCTCTGCGTCGGGGGCGATGTAGAGAAGTGTCGCTAGCGCACGGGCACCGGCCGCGACCGCCGGACGCTCCAGCAGCGCGCCGATGGGGCCTTCAAGCCGGAAGGCATCGGCATAGACCAGCGCGCCGCCGCGCCGGATGCGCCAGTGGTCCTCAAGATGCCCCTCCCCCATCGCGTCGCCATGCGCGAGGCGGCCGAGCATGAGGCCCTCGAACGAGAGAAAGGTGGCATCGGGCGCGATGTCCACCTCGTAGCGGCGCTTCAGCCGGGCGCGGTCGAACAGGATAGTTTCCTGTGGCAACCATTCCAGCCGCGCGCCCTCCTGCGCCGCGAGCGACACGGAGATCTCCGCCAAGGGCCCATCGGAGCGATAGACCTTCTCGGCGGCCGGCGTCGCGACGGTGAGGTGTGCGCCCGGACCGGCCGTCGCCTCGATCGTGAAGCGGTCGCCGCAGCAGACCCCGCCGGCGGTATTGACGATGACGGCTTCCAGCCCCGGCCCGCCGCGCGGCATCCGCACGCGCATGGCCCCGCCTTCCGCGAGGTCGGCCACGCGGGTCACCGCGCCGAACTGCGCGGCGGCGATGCGGACGCGGCCTTCGCTGCGCTGGCGCTGGGGTGGGAGGGGGGCCGACGTTTCGTCAGATCGCCATGAGGCGGCGAACATCGTCGCCATCCAGCCCACTCCTGTCACCGCTTGCCACCACCTCGCCCCGGTCCATCAGGATGAAGCTGTCGGCGAGATCGCGGGCGAACTCGAAATACTGCTCCACCAGCACGATGGCCATGTCGCCCTTGTCCCGCAGGTAGGAAATCGCGCGGCCGATGTCCTTGATGATGGAGGGCTGGATGCCCTCGGTCGGCTCGTCCAGCACCAGCAGGCGCGGGCGGGTGACGAGGGCGCGGCCGATGGCAAGCTGCTGCTGCTGCCCGCCGGAGAGATCGCCGCCGCGGCGCCGGAGCATGGATTTCAGCACCGGAAAGAGGTCGAACACCTCCTGCGGCACATACTTCTCCTTGCCGGACAGCCGGGCATAACCCGTCTCCAGATTTTCCTTCACCGAGAGCAGCGGGAACACCTCCCGCCCCTGCGGCACGAAGCCGATGCCCATCGCCGCGCGGTCGGGCGTCGAGAGCTTCGAAATCTCCTTGCCGTCCAGCGTGATCGAGCCGCCGGCGATGGGCCGCTGGCCGACGATGGCGCGCAGGAGCGAGGTCTTGCCCACGCCATTGCGGCCGAGCACGCACGTCACCTTGCCCGCCTCGGCCGAGACCGACACCTTCTTCAGGGTGTGGGCGGCGCCGTAATAGAGGTCGAGGTTCTCCACCTTCAGCATGGCCTCACCTCCCCAGATACACTTCGATGACGCGATCGTCGGCACTCACCTGATCGAGCGGACCTTCGGCCAGCACCGAGCCCTCGTGCAGCACCGTGACCTTCACGTCGAGGTCGCGCACGAACTGCATGTCGTGCTCCACCACCACCACAGAGCGGGTCTTGGCGATTTCCCTGAGGAGCACGGCGGTGTCCGCCGTCTCCTGGTCGGTCATGCCGGCGGCGGGTTCGTCAACGAGCAGCAGGCGCGGCTCCTGCGCCAGCAGCATGCCGATTTCCAGCCATTGCTTCTGTCCGTGGGAGAGGTCGCCGGCGCGGCGATGGCGGCTGTCCTTGAGGCGCACGCGCTCCAGAAGCTCCTCCACCCGCTCGCGCTCGTGGCGGCTCGGATTCCACTCGATGTTGGCGAAGGGGCGACGGTCGGCCTTCACCGCGAGGAGGACGTTGTCCTCCACCGAATGCATGTCGAAAACGGTCGGCGTCTGGAACTTGCGGCCGATGCCGAGCTGGGCGATGGCCGCCTCATCCATGCTGGTGAGGTCGTTGGTGCCGGCGAAGAGGGCCACGCCCTGGTTGGGGCGGGTCTTGCCGGTGATGACGTCCATCATCGTCGTCTTGCCGGCGCCGTTGGGGCCGATGATGGCCCGCATCTCCGCCTCGCCGATGACGAGGGAGAGCGCGTTCAGCGCCCGGAAGCCGTCGAAGGAGACCGTGATGTTGTCGAGATAGAGCAGCGCCGGGGTCAGGGCCATCGGGTCCGGGCCGGGCTGCTCCGCCTTCAGGAAGCCGAGCTCGGCTTCCAGCGAGAGTGCGCCATGCGACTTGACGGCATAGGGATCGGCAGAGGGAGAAAGCATGCTCATGGGGCTCACTCCGCCGGGGTCGCGCTGGGGGTGGGTGCCGAGGACGGCCGGCGGGCCTTCCACTTCTCGGAGAGGCTGGCCGCGAGGCCGAGCACGCCCTTGGGCAGGAACAGCGTGACCAGCACGAACAGTGCGCCGAGGGCGAACAGCCAGGCCTCCGGCAGCACGCCGGTGAACCAGGTCTTGCCAGCATTGACGATGAGCGCGCCCAGCGCCGCGCCGACCAGTGTGCCGCGCCCGCCCACCGCCACCCAGATCACCATCTCGATGGACTGGGCGGGGGCGAACTCCGACGGGTTGATGATGCCCACTTGCGGCACGTAGAGCGCCCCGGCGACACCTGCCAGCATGGCCGAGAGCACCCAGGCGACCAGCTTGTAGTTCTCCACCCGGTAGCCGAGGAACCGGGTGCGGCTCTCCGCGTCGCGCACCGCCACCAGCACCTTGCCGTATTTGGAGGTGACGAGCGCCCGGCACAGCACATAGCCCGCCGCCAGCGCCACCGCCGAGAGCACGAACAGCACGAGGCGGGTCGAGGGCGCGGAGATGGGGAAGCCGAGGATGTCCTTGAAATCGGTGAGGCCGTTGTTGCCGCCGAAGCCCATGTCGTTCCGGAAGAAGGCGAGCATGAGCGCGAAGGTCATCGCCTGCGTGATGATGGAGAGATAGACGCCGGTGACGCGCGAGCGGAAGGCGAACCAGCCGAACACGAAGGCGAGCGCCCCCGGCACCAGCACCACCATGAGCATGGCGAAGGGGAAGATGTTGAAGCCTTCCCAGAACCAGGGCAGTTCCTTGTAGTTCAGGAACACCATGAAATCGGGCAGCACCGGATTGCCGTAGACGCCGCGCGCGCCGATCTGGCGCATGAGGTACATGCCCATGGCGTAGCCGCCGAGGGCGAAGAAGGCGCCGTGTCCGAGCGACAGCACCCCGCAATAGCCCCACACCAGATCCACCGCCACGGCGAGCAGCGCGTAGCACAGATACTTGCCGAGCAGCGGGATCATGTAGTCCGGCACATGGAGCGGATTGCCGGGGGGCAGCAGCAGGTTCGAGGCGGGGATGAGCACGCCCGCCGCCAGCACCGCGAGGAGGAAGATGCCGCCGGTGCGGTCGATGATGCGGGTGCGGTTCATGATTCCACCGCCCGGCCCTTGAGCGCGAACAGACCGCGCGGGCGCTTCTGGATGAACAGGATGATGAAGACGAGCAGCAGGATCTTGCCCAGCACCGCGCCGGCAAAGGGCTCAAGAAGCTTGTTGGCCACGCCCAGCGTGAAGGCACCCACCAGCGTGCCCCAGAGGTTCCCCACGCCGCCGAACACCACCACCATGAAGCTGTCGATGATGTAGCCCTGCCCGAGGTTGGGGCTCACATTGTCGATCTGCGAGAGCGCCACGCCGGCAATGCCGGCGATGCCCGAGCCGAGGCCGAAGGTGAGCGCATCGATGCGCCCGGTGCGGATGCCCATGGCCGCCGCCATGCGCCGGTTCTGCGTCACCGCCCGCACATAGAGGCCGAGCGGCGTTCGCCGGAGCACCAGCAGCAGGGTGAAGAACACGATCAGCGCGAAGCAGATGATCCAGAGCCGGTTGTAGGTGATGGACAATTGCCCGATCTGGAACGCGCCGGACATCCACGAGGGCGCACCGACCTCCTGGTTGGTGGGGCCGAACACGCTGCGCACCGCCTGCTGGAGGATCAGCGAAACACCCCAGGTGGCGAGCAGGGTTTCGAGCGGCCGGCCATAGAGGAAGCGGATCACCGTCCGCTCGATGAGGATGCCCACGAGCGCCGTGAACAGGAAGGCCAGCGGCAAAGCGATGGTCAGCGACCAGTCGAACAGATAAGGCGCCTTCTGGCGGATCAGCTCCTGCACCACGAAGGTGGTGTAGGCGCCCAGCATCACCATCTCGCCATGGGCCATGTTGATGACGCCCATGACACCGAAGGTGATGGCGAGGCCGATGGCCGCCAGCAGCAGAACGGAGCCGAGCGAGAGGCCGTACCAGACATTCTGCACCACGGCCCAGAACTTGAGGCTCTCCTCGGCCTTCGTGATGCCCGCCTCGGCCGCGGCCTTGAGGGCCGGCGGCGAATTCGCCGGCAGGCTGCGCAGCAGGCTGATGGATTCCTGATCGCCGCGCGCGGCGATGAGCTGGATGGCGGCGCGGCGATCCGGCTCGGGCGCGTCGGCCTTGCCGATGAGGATGGCGGCGCGGGCCTGCGCCAGCGCGGCCTTCACGGCCGGCACGGTTTCCTTGGCGATGGCCGCCTCGACCGTGGGCAGCGCCGCAGCATCGCGAGACTTGAACACGGCGGCGGCGGCATCGAGCCGCTTCGCCGGATCAGCATTGAGCAGCGTCAGCGCCCCGGCCGCGGCATCGAGCGCGCGGCGGACTCGGTTGTTGGCCCGCACCGGCGAGAGATTGGCCGGCGCGCTGCCGACGATGGCGCCCGTGGCCGGATCGACCATGCCGCTGGGGGTGCGGATGAAGACGGCCTTGGTCGCCGGATCATAAAGCAGGTTGCCGGCGGCCAGCGCCTCGACCACGGCGGCGGCCTGCGGGCTGCCCGAAGTGGCGAGCGCCGCGACCGCATCGGTCGTGTCGGAATAGCTGTCGTTGCCGAACTTGGCGATGATGCCGGAAATGTCCGGCTGGCTCTGCGCGCGGGCGGGGACCGAAGCCACGAGCCCGGCCATCAGCACGGCAAGAAAGGAAAGAAAGAGGGTCCGCAGCGTGCTGGGCGAGACGTTCGCCTGCGGTACGGGAAGGGGCAGCCGCATCATTCGGGTCATCCGCTCCGGCGCGGCCGGGCAAGCCGGCGGCCCTTATCGGGAGTGCAGCAGGGCTCCCCCTCCCCTTACGGGGAGAGGGAGGGGCGCCCCGAAGGACGGTACGAGAGGTCGAGATAAAACCTTGAAGAGCCTTCGGCAGGCCGCGGGGACCGATGATCCCCGCGCTATGGCAGCCGCTTAGTTTGCAGGCGCCTACTTGGCGGCCGCACCCAGGCATTTGTTGGTCGTGGTGTCGTAGTTGCCGCAATTGTACTTGACCCAGTCGGCAACGAGGTTCTTCGAACCTTCGAGGTACTTGGACCAGGCTTCGCCGGGGATCAGGTCCTTGGTCTTCCACACCACGTCGAACTGGCCGTTGTCCTTGATCTCACCGATGAAGACCGGCTTGGTGATGTGGTGGTTCGGCAGCATCTGCGAGACGCCGCCCGTGAGGTTGGCCTGCTGGATGCCCGGCAGGGTGGCGATGACCTTGTCCGGATCGGTCGTGCCGGCCTTCTCCACCGCCTTCACCCACATGTTGAAGCCGATGTAATGGGCTTCCATCGGGTCGTTGGTGACGCGCTTCGGATTCTTGGTGAAGGCGTGCCACTTGTCGATGAACGCCTTGTTCTCGGGCGTGTCGATGGACATGAAGTAGTTCCAGGCCGCGAGGTGGCCGAGGAGCGGCTTGGTGTCGATGCCGGCGAGCTCTTCCTCGCCCACCGAGAAGGCCACGACCGGGATATCGGTCGCCTTGATGCCCTGGTTGGCCAGCTCCTTGTAGAAGGGCACGTTGGCGTCACCGTTGATGGTGGAGACCACGGCGGTCTTCTTGCCAGCAGAGCCGAACTTCTTGATGTCGGAGACGATCGTCTGCCAGTCGGAATGACCGAACGGCGTGTAGTTGATCATGATGTCCTCGGCCTTCACGCCGCGGGACTTCAGATAGGCTTCAAGGATCTTATTGGTGGTGCGGGGATAGACATAGTCGGTGCCCGCGAGCACCCAGCGCTCCACCTTCTCCTCGTTCGCGAGGTAGTCCACCGCCGGGATGGCCTGCTGGTTCGGCGCGGCGCCGGTGTAGAACACGTTGCGCTCGCTCTCCTCACCCTCGTACTGCACGGGGTAGAAGAGGATGTTGTTCAGCTCCTTGAACACCGGGAGCACGGACTTGCGGGACACCGAGGTCCAGCAGCCGAACACGGCCGCGACCTTGTCCTTGGTGATCAGCTCACGGGCCTTCTCGGCGAACAGCGGCCAGTTGGAGGCCGGGTCCACCACCACGGCCTCAAGCTTCTTGCCGAGCAGGCCGCCCTTCTTGTTCTGCTCTTCGATGAGCATGAGCATCACGTCCTTCAGCGTGGTCTCGCTGATGGCCATGGTGCCCGACAGTGAATGCAGGATGCCGACCTTGATGGTGTCTTCGGCCCGTGCCGCGCCCACTCCCATCGTGCCCGCGACGACGGCGGCAGCGGCGAGCGCCCCGAATCCCCTCCTGGTCGTCCGTCCCAGCAAACCGAGCATGCGCTCTCTCCCCTATTCCGACGGCCCAAGCGGGGCCGACCAATGGAGAGTGAGCAAGGCGCGTGCCAAGGCCGGTTGCACCGCACAGTCGGGCGCCACACAATACCTCGCTCCAATCCCGCTTGAGGCCATGGGAGGGAGGCGGAGGCGAATGCCCACGTATTGGGCAGGGCGGCGAATTGCAAATGGCTAAAATTGCATCATCGGCGCCAATCCATGCATGCAACGGCCGAAAAGGGTAATTCTATACAGCCTCAAACGCGACTGCGCCCTGCTGAAACAAGACTCTCTTCGGAAGGCGACTGCGCAGCGATTAAGCAGCAGCCCCGGCGCAGCGCGCCGCCTCGTTCCCCTCGCGCAGCGTAACGAGAGGCCGTGCGCAGCGATCGCCGCGCACGGCTCCAGCCTCAGAGGAAGTTGAAGAGGTACAGGAGGACGATAACCGAGATCGGAACGCCCATGATCCAAAGTAGAATTCCGCGCATGTCCTTGGCTCCACAGGTTTTCAAGCTTTCGCGATGAGAACGTGGCAAGGCGAAGTCCGGTTCCGCGCGGCATGCTCTTGACTTGTCCGCGAAGCTCAGACTTCCGTGGCCGCGTAACTGAAGGGAGCGATCGCGTGGACGAACTGATCTCCGGCTACCAACGGTTTCGCGAAACGGCATGGCCCGAGCGCAAGCTGCTGTTCGAGCGGCTGGCGGCGCGCGGCCAGAAGCCGGAAACGCTTGTGATCGCCTGCTCGGACAGCCGCGTCGATCCGCAGATGATCTTCGACGCCGGCCCGGGCGAGATGTTCGTGGTGCGCAACGTCGCCAATCTCGTCCCGCCGTTCATGCCCGACGCCAACTATCACGGTACGTCGGCAGCCATTGAGTTCGCGGTGCGGGTGCTGAAGGTGAAGCAGGTCGTGGTGCTCGGCCACGCCCAGTGCGGCGGCATCCATGCGCTGCTCGACGGGGCGCCTCCCGGCGCGGAGGATTTCGTCGCCGGCTGGATGAAGATCGCCGAGCCCGCCCGTCTGATGGCCGAGGATGCCAACCTGCCGGCCGACGAGCGCCAGCGCTTCTGCGAGCAGTGCTGCGTCAAGCTCTCCCTCGCCAACCTCGCCGGCTTCCCCTGGGTCGCCGAGCGGGTCGCCGAAGGAGACCTCAAGCTGCACGGCGCCTATTTCGGCGTGGCCACCGGCCGCCTGGAGATGCTGGCAGACGACGGCACCTTCAAGCCCGCCTGAACCGGTCCGCGCACGGGCGGTGAGTTGACCTAAAGGCGTGCCGAAAGGGCAGCGCGGCCGGTTGTTCCGGCCGCGTTTCATCCCCTTGTATTAAATGGTGATTATCCGATATGGGTCGGCTCGACCGGCACCTTGCATTGGACAGGGCCGTTCTTGCTTGAACATCCCCTCGAACCGGGACACACCCATATGACCGACGCGGCTATCGCATCGCGGCTCGGGCACGAGCACGTCGCTGACATCGTCGAATTCCTGAATGGCAAGACCGCCGAGGAAGCGACCGGCGTGGTTGCGCATATGCCGCTGAAATGGGCGGTCGAGGTGCTGGACCAGCCGCAGTTTCACGATGCCTGCGAGGTGATCGAGGCGCTGCCGCAGGAGCGGGCGGTCGGCATTCTCGAAGGCATGTCCGCCGACCGCGCCGCCGACGTGCTGCGCTGGATCGAGGAACCGGCGAAGGGGCGGCTTCGGGATGCGCTCAGCCCCGAGGCGCAGGCGGCGATCGACCACCTGCTCACCTATCCCGAGGGCACGGCCGGCGCGCTGATGACCACCGAGTTCGTCTCGGTGCCCTCCAACTGGACCGTGCAGCAGACCCTCGACCACATCCGCGAGGTGGAGCGCAGCCGCGAGACCGTCTACGCCATCTACGTGCTGTCGCCCGGCACGCGGCGGCTGGTGAACACGGTGTCGCTGCGCCGGCTGATCTCGGGCAATCCCGGCGATTCGATCCTGTCGGTGGCGAACCCCTACACGCCGATCACCGTCCCGCCGAACCTACCGCAGGAGGAGGTGGCGCGGACCATCTCCAAATACGATTTCCTCGCCGTGCCCGTCGTGGACACGACCGGCCACGTCCTCGGCATCGTCACCGTCGACGACGTCATCGACGCCATGATCGAGGAGCAGACCGAAGACGTCCAGCGCATGGGCGGCATGGAGGCCATCGACGAGCCCTATCTGGAAATCTCCTTTAAGGAGATGATCCGCAAGCGCGCGGGCTGGCTGTGCATCCTGTTCATCTCCGAGATGTTCACGGCGAGCGCGATGCAGTTCTTCTCCGACGAACTGGAGAAGGCGATCGTGCTGGCCCTGTTCATCCCGCTGGTGATGAGCTCGGGTGGCAATTCGGGCTCGCAGGCAACCTCCCTCATCATCCGCGCCCTGGCGCTGCATCAGGTGCGGCTGCGCGACTGGTGGCGTGTCGCCCTGCGCGAACTGCCCACGGGAATCACGCTCGGCACCATCCTCGGTGTCATCGGCATCATCCGCATCATCGTCTGGCAGCAGGTCGGGCTGTTCGACTATGGCGAGTACTGGAAGCTTCTGGCCGTCACCATCGGCGCCGCGCTGATCGGCATCGTCACCTTCGGCTCGCTGGCGGGATCGCTGATGCCCTTCCTGCTGAAGCGCCTCGGCTTCGACCCCGCCTCCGCTTCAGCGCCCTTCATCGCGACGCTGGTCGATGTGACCGGCATCGTGATCTACTTCTCGGTGGCTTGGCTGTTCCTTCACGGAACCATCCTGTGAGGGCTCAGGACTGCCGGACGAAGCGCATTAGCGCGCCGTAGCCGTCTTCCTCCGCATCCTCGGATTCCTCCGCTTCCGCCGGCGCCTCGGTTTCGCTGGCTGCGGCGGCAAGGTCCGATGCCGTCACCTCGAACCCACGGGAGGCGAGGAAGCGCACCGCATCCTCGGTGGAGGAAAACCCCTCCACCGCCTCGGCGAGGACGGCACTGAGACCGGTGTTGCCCGACGCATCGGTCTTCAGTCGATCCATGTCGGCGTTTGTCATTGAAATACCTCTCGTTGGTTTTGCGTCCTTAAGCCGAACACGAGACCCACCGCGAAGTTCCGAAAGCCCGCGCACGGCGAGCGCGCACGACTTGCGTTCTTGATCCCTTTACCGTCATCCTGCGGCAGTTTCCGCTGAGTGATCCCCGCCCCGCCATGGTTAAGCTTGCCTTCCTCCTTGTGGGAGCCCGTGCATTGCGCGACCGCTGGTGGGTGCTCACCTTGCTCGCGGCCGCGCTCTTCCTCGTCGCCTCCCTGATCCTGATCGACGCCATGGACGGCACCATGTCGGTGGCGACTCAGGTGTTCGGCGGCGTCTTCGTGTTCGAGGGCCTGCTGGGCCTCCTCACCGCGTTCGCCTTCTCGGGCGCGCGCAGCCGGGTGCTGGCGCTCGGCCGTGCGGCCGCCCTCATCTTCCTGGGCACCTTCATTCTCGATTACCCCTCGCGGAACGGGATGGCGCTGTCCCTTCTCTTCGGCGCCGCCTTTCTCGTGGACGGCACGGCCCGCATCGTCACGGCGGCGGTCGTGCGCTTCCGCCTCTGGCGCGCAACCGTGGCGGTCGGGGTGGTCGAGCTGTTCCTGGCCTTGTTCATCGGTAGCCGGTGGCCGCTGGCGCACGAGCTCAAGGTGCCGCTGGCGGTGGCCGTGCTCCTGCTGATGTCCGGCTGGATCATGCTCCGGGCGAGCCTGATGCTGCGCGCGCTGCTCGCCGAGGTCGCGATCCTGAGCCTGCCCATCTATGGCGGCCGTGACTGGTACGACAATGCGCCGGTGATCGCGGACGACACCGCGCCGCTGCCGCCCTGGGAAGGGCCGATGATCGTCCACGTCTGGACGCCCACAGGCTCGGCGGACGTGAGGAACCACCATCCGGTGATCGATCGCTACATCGCGGCGGTCGATCGCAGCGGTGCCATATCGACCGGCCACGCCTCCCTCGAGCTCAAGCCGGATCTCTACATCAGCCACTATCCGGCGGAAGAGATCGAACACCCGCCGGCGGAGTTTGCCCGCCTCCTGCGGGCCACCTCGGAGAATGACGTGAAGGGCCGCTTCCAGCCGTCCTACGCCTACGAGTGCGCCAATTGGTGCGAGGCCGACCAGAAGGTGGAGTTCACCCGCTTCGATGCGCGGCGCCTCATGGCCTTCTGGGCCGGCTACCGGCAGGTGGACACCTACAACCTCACCGACCGCAATTGTTCGGTGGTGGTGGCCGCGGCGCTCGATTCGGCGCTGGAGGGAAGCCTCGCGACACGGATGCCCTGGGTGCGGGTGGCGACCCTCATGTTCAATCCCGACGTCTGGGCCGCCGCCTACATCCGCTCGCGGGCTGAGGCCATGAGCTGGACGCCCGGCCTGGTGCTCGACTACGCCCTCACCATGAAGCGCATCGTCGAGCCTGCGCCGCCGCCCTTCGCCGACCGGTTGAAGGACTTCCTGCGTCGCGTCACTGGGGGGCGCACCGGTGCCGCCCCTCCCGCTCGCCAAAGCACCAAGGACGCCTCCAAGCCGGCGGAGCCCGTGCATCCGTGAGCCACGACAGCGTCGAGCCGGCGACCGCCGCCCTCCCCGAGGCATCGACCCTCGTGGCCCGCGGAGCGGTGATCGCGACGGCCATGGTCTTCGGCCTCACCTATTCCCTGACCGCGCCGCTTATCGCCTTCGATCTGGCCGCACGCGGGCTCGGTGAAACCGTGATCGGCGCCAATGCCGCCATGCACGCCGTCGGTGTGCTGGTGACGGCGCTCATCCTGCCACGGATGGTCGCCCTGCTCGGGCCCCGCCGGCTGATTCTCCTGTCCATCGCGGTCTCGGCCGTGGCGCTCGCCGCCTTCCCGATCATGCCGGCCATCTGGCTGTGGTTCGTGCTGCGGCTTTTCCTCGGCATGGCGGCCGAGGCCCTGTTCGTGACCTCTGAGACGTGGATCAACGCGCTTTCCACCGAGAACACCCGCGCCCGCTCCATGGCGGCCTATACCGCGGCCATGTCGGTCGGCCTTGCCCTGGGTCCGCTGATTCTCTCGCTGGTCGGCACGGAGGGTGCCCTGCCCTATCTGCTGGGTGCAGGCGCGGCGCTGGTCGCGGCCTTGTTCGTCGCGTCGCCACGGGTGATCGCCCCGCACTTCGACGAGCCGACCATCAGCAATCCCGTCCGCTTCGTCCGACTCGCGCCGCTGGCCCTCTCGGCGACCATGCTGAATGCCGCCATCGAGACCGCGGGCCTCTCCTTCCTCGCGCTCTATGCGGTGGGGCTCGGCTGGGCGGAGGAGCATGCGACGCGGCTGATGTCGGTGATGATGGTGGGTGCCATCCTGCTGCAACTGCCCATCGGCTGGCTCGGCGACACCATGGACCGCCGCAGGCTGGTGATCCTGCTCGCGGTCATCTCGGCGGTCGGCGCGGCGATCTGGCCGCTGGCGCTCGGCAATGCCGTCGCGACCTATGCCCTGCTGTTCATCTGGGGCGGCGCATTCGTCGGCATCTACACCATCATGATCACGCTGGTGGGCAGCCGCTTCAAGGGCGGCGACCTCGTGGGCATCTATGCGGTCTCCGGCCTGTTCTGGGGGCTCGGGGCGCTCGTCGGCCCTCTGGGCGCGGGATTTGCCATGCAGGTCCACCCGCACGGCCTCGCCCTGTTCGCGACCCTTGCCTGCTCCCTCTTCGCCGTCGCCGCCTGGCGACTGCGCGGAAGCGCGTGAAGAGGCGCGCGAATCACTGGCGCGCTTCGAACGTCTCGATCAGATCGTCGAATCGGAACTTTTTGCCCGATCGACAGGCAATCCCCAGCGCCCGGAAGGTTCGATTCCATCCGCGCTCGGAGCCGAGATCATTGTGGTCGCGCAAGCGGGGCACGGAGGCCGTCATCAGCCACGGGCGTGGCCGAACCGGCGCATAGTCCAAAAGCAGCAGTCGCGGGTCTGCGGCAAACGTGGCGAGCGCGGCATGGAGGTGGTCAATGGTCTCCTCCAGCCTGTCGTCCCTTGGATCGTGCTCTGGCAGGCACTTCCGCACGAAGAGGGTCGTGCCTTCGGCGCAGTCGTCCACCAGCCTGGCCTGCAGGGCCTCGTATTTAGGAATCAGACGCCGCGCTAACTCCGCCTCGTCGAGGGCGAGATAGTCCTCGCCCGCCGGAAACTCATGGCGGTGAACGGTGCCGAACAGGCGCGAATAGAGCGCGCGGTCCCCTCCATAATCGGGAACCTTCATGAGCTGCGCAGCCTCGAACACCGCGGGCGCACCGGCTTCCAACACCTTGAGAACGCTGTCGAGCGGCGTCACCCACCAGTCGAAGGGATAGGCCCGCTCGGACCGGGAGAGTCGGCGCACCTGATAGGCCACCTCGCACACCGAACCAAGACTCACGATTCGGTCCGGAACGAGCGCGGGAGTGCGGCGGAGAAGGCGGGACAACATGGCACCCATTTACCATGAGATGGTAAAGGATGCGCCGCACAACCTGACGCAGCGGAAAATAATCCGCGGGGTGTGGCACGCGCTTCGGCGCGCCCGAGGGCGGCGAAAATCATCGAGATGATGGGGGGACGGGGTTTCCGGCGAGGCCGGATTAACAGCTGGTCGGAGTGGCAGGATTTGAACCTGCGACCCCCACGTCCCGAACGTGGTGCGCTACCAGACTGCGCTACACTCCGATCCAGAGGCGCCGCATCTAGCATCCGCTCCGGGGGGATGCAAGGGGGTCTGTGCGCCAGCTTCGCTTGAACGGTGGATGGCCCCATGCCATAGGAAGCGCGCTCATGGTGCGTCCACCGGTCGGCATCATGGGTTTCAATGGCTTGAGCATGTGGAGTTGGGTCTATGGCGACGGACGGTTTCGCGAGCGGTCTTCTGAAGGGCAAGCGCGGGCTGATTCTCGGTGTCGCCAACAATCGATCCATCGCCTATGGAATCGCCAAGTCGGCCCGGGCCCATGGTGCCGAGCTCGCCCTCACCTATCAGGGCGAGGCGCTGAAGAAGCGGGTCGAGCCGCTGGCGGCTGAACTGGGCGGCCACCTCGTCGGCCATTGCGACGTGACCGAGCCGGAGACGCTGGACGCCGTCTTCGCCGAGACCGAGCGCCTGTTCGGCACGCTGGACTTCGTCGTCCACTGCATCGCCTTCTCCAACAAGGACGAGCTGGACGGCCGCTACGTGGAAACCACGGCGGACAATTTCACCAAGACCATGTTCATTTCCTGCTACTCGTTCACCGCTGTCGCGCAGCGGGCCGAGAAGCTGATGACCAATGGCGGCTCCCTCATCACGCTGACCTATTACGGCGCGGAAAAGTGGATGCCCCACTACAACGTCATGGGCGTGGCCAAGGCCGCGCTTGAGGCGAGCGTGCGCTATCTCGCCGCCGACCTCGGCCCGAAGGCGATCCGCGTGAACGCCATCTCCGCCGGCCCCATCAAGACGCTGGCCGCCTCCGGCATCGGCGATTTCCGCTACATCCTGAAGTGGAACGAGCTGAACTCGCCGCTGCGCCGGACGGTCACCACCGACGAGGTGGGCGACACGGGCGTCTACCTCGTCTCCGATTTGTCGCGTGGTGTGACCGGCGAGGTGCATCATGTGGATGCCGGGTACCATATTGTGGGCATGAAGCATCCCGACGCGCCGGACCTCGCCCTCGTCCGCGATTGAGCCCGGCGCCCGCCCACAGAGGAGACTCACCATGACGGCGCTTGATTTCCGGGCCGCCCGTTTCGCCCTCGCCGTTGCCGTCTCTGCGGGAATGCTCGTGACTGCCGGCGCGGCGCTGGCGCAGAGCCCGCCGACCTTCGATCAGTATCCGCTCCGCGACCGCGTGTTCGGCCCCGGCGGCGCGGTCTTCCCGGATTATGTGACGCCCTCCGAATACGGCGTCAGCTTCATGATCGGGGGCGGCGGGAGCCGCAACGCGCTGTTCGCCGCCGGCACCTCCGACTACAACTGCCAGCAGACGCAGATCCCGGCCATCCAGGTCCTCTCCGCCCCGCCCGGCGGCAAGGTCGGCATCCAGTTTGGCCGCTTCGTCGCCACCGGAATCGATGGCGGGCACACCACCAAGTGCATCGGCCAGCCGGCCAAGGGGCTCATCGTGAGCTACAAGGGCAAGGCCGCGCCGGGCTCGACCATCACGCTGCGCGTCACCTACCCGCCGCGCGGCGCCTGGTATGACCACGTAATCACGATTCCGCCGCGGTGAGTGACGCCGCGCCCGACGGGGCGGGCCGGAGAGAGATGACGACGCGACGCTTCTTCCTCGTCCGCCATGGCGAGACCGACTGGAATGTGGTGGGCCGGCTCCAGGGGCGCCGCGACGTGCCGCTGAACACGCTCGGCCGCATCCAGGCGGGACAGGTGGGGCGCGTGCTCGCCCAGCTGGCGGGCGACACCCGCGCGCTGTCCTATGTCTCCAGCCCCCTGTCGCGGGCGGTGGAGACCATGCGCATCCTGCGCACCGGCCTCGATCTGCCGGTTGCCGACTTCAAGACCGACATCCGCTTCGCCGAAATCTCCTTCGGCCTGTGGGAGGGCCAGACTTGGCCCGAGCTGCGCCGCCGCGACTATGAAGCCGTGCGCCGGCGCGACCTCGACCCATGGAATTTCGCGCCCCCCTGCGGCGAGAGCTACCGCACCCTGTGCGAGCGCGTCGGCGCGGCCTGCGCCGAGATCGAGGACGACGCGGTGATCGTCACCCACGGCGGCGTTATCCGCGCGCTGCTGCACGTGAAGGCCGGCATGCCCGAGGGCGAGGCCTCCATCCTGCCGGTGCGTCAGGGGGCGGTCTATGTGGTCGCGCGCGGCGGGTTCGAGGTCGCGGACTGAGCTTCCGCCCCGCCGTTCTCCTTCTTCCCCTTGGCATTTTTCTTGCTGCGTCAAACCGGTAGGCCCGGCGGCCGTGTCGTGAACGCGACGGGCCGGGTCGTTTGTTGACGCCTTTCACCCGAGCCCCGGGGGGACTTTTCATGACCGACATGGCCGAACTGCAGAAGCGGAAGATGCCGCTCAACCTCGCCATCGTCCATGTGGATCCGGACGCCTTCATCGCCCACTACATGGGCTGGCTGGAAATCACCAAGTTCATCACCGCCCTGCGCGCTGGCGATGCGACGGTTCCGGCGGATGGCGTGACCCCCACCCTCAGCCCGGCCGATCTCGCCAATGGCGGGGTGCACAATGTCGCCAACGACGCCATGTTCGCCTTCTGCATGACGGCCGCGCTGAAAGGCGACAAGGCGGCGGTGGACAAGGTGGAGGCCGCCTTCATCGAGGCCTGGGGCAAGGAGTATCCGGGCAACTTCGCCCTCTGGCACTTCCGCACCAATATCGAGACGCCCATCACGCTCGAGGATTTCGTGGGACAGGCCGGCAAGAAGATGCTGCTCGGCGACATTCCGCCCCCGCCGCTGCGCTCCAAGGAGAACTGGAGCGCGGGCCTGCGCTTCTTCGAGAAGGCCCGCAAGTCCAACTTCGTCCACGAGATCATGTACCCGCTGGCCCTGTGGCACCGCGCCAAATGGACCGAGACGCTGGAGAAGGGCATCGCCTTTCTCAAGCACATCGAGGACACGGTCCCGGTGCTGCGCGAGACTCTGGAAGAGAAGCGCAACGACCAGCCCTTCATCGCCAACATCCTGCTGAAGAATGCCTTTGGCGTGGATATGGAGCTGACCGAGGAATATGAGGGCTTCCTGCGTTCCCTCGCCCGGCGGGACTGAAATCCGCGAGCCTGCGAAGGAAAGAGGGGCCGGGCCTCAGCCCTGCCCCGCCACCTCCTGCCGGTGCAGGACGTGGGGCCGCGACACCAGCAGCTTGTCGATGCGGCGGCCGTCCATGTCGACGATCTCGAACCGCCAGCCCAGCGCCGTGAAGACCTCGCCCTCCTCGGGCAGTTCCTTGAGGTGCGAGAGGGCGAATCCCGCCACCGTATGGAAGCCCTCGTCGGTGGGCAGGGCCACGTCCAGCAGGTCGCGCAGCTCATCTACTGGCGTATCGCCAGCCACCAGATAGCTGCCGTCGTGGCGCTCGACCACGTTGCGCTCGACGTGGGCGTCGCCCGGCTGATGGCCGGCTTCCACCGATCCGGTGATGGCAAGGAGCAAATCGTAGCCCGTCACCACGCCGGCCATGTCGCCGTATTCGTCCACGACGATGGCCATGGGCACCTCGGCGCCGCGCAGCACGCGCATGGCCTCCAGCGCCCCCACGTTTTCCACGATGAAGGGCACCGTCTGCACATATTGGCGCGGGTCGGGACGCTCGCCCTTGAGATAGGCGTCGAGCACGCGCTTGGCCTGGATGACGCCGATGGTCTCCTCGGGCGAGCCGTCGCAGGCCGGCAGGCGCGAATGGGGCGTGGTGAGGAGAACGTGGCGCACCTCCTCGGCATCCTTGGAGATATCCACCCACTCCACGTCCGGCCGGGGCGTCATGATGGCCGTCACCGGCCGGTCGGCAAGGCGCATCACGCCGGAGATCATGCGCCGCTCGGCGGGGTCGATGACTCCCGCCGTCTCGGCTTCGGTGATGATGGCACGGATTTCTTCGTCGGTGACCGAACTGGCGCGGCTCCCGCCCCGGCCGAGCAGGGTCAGCACCGCGCGGGTCGAGGCATCGAGCAGCCACACCATGGGCGCCGAGACCTTGGAGAGCCCGATCATGAGGGGCGCGACCATGCAGGCCAGCGGCTCGGCATTCTGCAGAGCGAGCCGCTTGGGGATGAGCTCGCCGATGACCAGCGACACATAGGTGATGGCCACCACAACCATCGTGTAGCCCAGCGGGTGGGCGACACCGGTGGGCAACCCGGCCTCCCGCAGCGTCTCGCCCAGGAGATCACCAAGGCTGGCGCCGGAGAACGCACCGGCGAGAATACCGATGAGGGTGATACCGATCTGGACTGTGGAGAGGAAGCGGCCGGGGTCTTCCGCCAGCCGGATGGCCGCCTTTGCCCCCTTGTTCCCGCGATCAGCCAGCGTCTTCAGCCTGGCGGGGCGAGACGAGACGATCGACAATTCCGCTGCTGCGAGAACGGCGTTGATGAGAACGAGGACGAGGACGATCAGGATTTCGAGTAGAGGCATGGCGGGGGTGTGGTGCTCCGTCGGCGCACGTCATAGCACAGGATGCCCCTCCTGTGTGACGCCAGAGCCACAAATGAGCGGTGGGCGGCTGGACGTTCCCTTGCCGGCCATCCTCGTTTATTGAGCCCGGAGCAGTTCGAGGACAAAGGCGCCATGTCGTTCAACACCTTCGGCCACATGTTCCGCGTGACCACCTTCGGCGAAAGCCACGGGGTCGCCATTGGCTGCGTGGTGGATGGCTGCCCGCCCAATGTGCGCTTCACCATCGAGGACGTGCAGGCGGCGCTCGACCGGCGGCGGCCCGGCCAGTCGCGCTTCACCACCCAGCGCCGGGAGCCGGACGAGGTGAAGGTGCTGTCCGGCACCCTGCCCCATCCCGAGGGCGGCCTCGTCACCACCGGCACGCCCATCGCGCTGCTGATCGAGAACGTGGACCAGCGGTCCAAGGACTATGCCGACATTGCCGGCGCCTACCGCCCCGGCCATGCGGATTTCACCTACGACATCAAATACGGCATCCGTGACCATCGCGGCGGCGGGCGTTCCTCGGCGCGCGAGACGGCGACGCGGGTCGCCGCCGGCGCCATCGCGGCGAAGGTGCTGCCCGGCGTCACCGTGCGCGGCGCCGTGGTGCGCATCGGCGAGATCGAGATCGACCGCTCCCGCTGGGACTGGGACGAAGTGGGCAACAACCCCTTCTTCTGCCCGGACCCCGGCACCGTGCCGCTGTTCGAGGACTATCTCGACGGCATCCGCAAGGCCGGCTCCTCGGTGGGCGCGGTGGTGGAGCTGGTGGCGGAGGGCGTCCCGCCCGGCCTCGGCGCGCCGCTCTATGCCAAGCTCGACGGCGACCTCGCCGCCGCCCTCATGGGCATCAATGCCACGAAGGGCGTGGAGATCGGCGAGGGCTTCAACGCCGCGCGCCTCACCGGCGAGCAAAATGCGGACGAGATGCGCCTCGGCAATGAGGGGCGGCCGCACTTCCTCGCCAACCATGCGGGCGGCATCCTCGGCGGCATCTCCACCGGCGCGCCCATCGTCGCGCGATTCGCAGTGAAGCCGACCTCCTCCATCCTGACGCCGCGCCAGACCGTGGACCGGACCGGCCAGGAGACCGATATCTTCACCAAGGGCCGCCACGATCCGTGCGTCGGCATCCGTGCCGTGCCGGTGGGCGAGGCCATGGTGTGGTGCGTGCTGGCCGACCACCTGATCCGCCATCGCGGGCAGGTGGGCCAGAGCCCGGCCTGGCCGTTCACGCAAGGCTGACGCGGGAGGCGGGAATGAAGCAGCCAGCCCGCGCAAGGCGCCTTCTTCTGGCGGCGGCCGCCCTCCTCCTGTGCGCGCCCGGCCCTGCCCTCGCCTGTGGGCCGGAGGCGCTGGGAACGGCGCGGGTGCTGGAGGTCGATCCCAAGGGCCTGCGCGTCGGCAAGAAGTCCTTTCCCGACACCCTGCCGCTGGCGCCGAAGGAAGTGGTGCTCACCTTCGACGACGGCCCGTGGCCGACCACCACCGCCGCCGTGCTCGATGCGCTGAAGGCGGAATGCGTGCGCGCCACCTTCTTCCTCATCGGCGAGAATGCCCGTGCCCGGCCACAGCTGGTGCGGCGGGAGCTGGCGGAGGGCCACACGGTCGCCCACCACACCATGACCCATCCCGCCGCGACGCTGGCGAAGATCCCCTTCGACGCGGCGGTGAAGGAGATCGAGCGCGGCATGGCCGCCGACGACACGGCGGCCTATGGCGCGGCCGGGACGGCGCCCCGCGTGCCCTTCTTCCGATTCCCGGGATTCGCCTCGACGCCGCAGCTTCTGGAATATCTGGACGGCAAGGGCATAGCCGTGTTCGGCGCGGACCTGTGGGCCAGCGACTGGAACGTGATGACGCCGGAGGCCGAGCTGGATCTGGTGATGAAGCGGCTCGATGCGGCGGGCGGCGGGATCGTGCTCTTCCACGACACCAAGCCCTATACCGCGGCGATGATTCCCGCCTTCCTCAAGGCATTGAAGCAGAACGGCTACACCATCGTCCACATGGTGCCGAAGGCGCACGGGTAAGGCGCAGTCCGCCTATCCCAGCGGCATCCAGCGTTTGAGGGAAGCGCTTGTGGCACCGGGGTGTGCATATGCCTCCGCACGAACCGCGGAGACGACGGCATGCCCGACGAAATTCCCTCTGCCCTGCTGGTCTTCGCAGGCACCTACGCGGCCATGGTTCTGGTCCCGGGTGCGAACTTCCTGGTGGTCAGCCGTGCCAGCCTCGCCGGCCGGCCCATCGGACTCGCCGCCGCGCTCGGTGTCTCCGCTGGTGCAACGGTCAACGTCACCTCCGTCGTCATCTGTCTCGGCCTGTTGAGCGGGATTGACCCTTCGGGCGATCTCGGACGGTTGCAGCTGGTATTCTGCCTGCTCTACGCCGTCCTTCTGCTGCGCGCCGGAATCAGCTGCCTGCTGGAGGTGTGGACACTGCGCGGCCGTTCGGGGCCGACACCTCAGGCCACCATCCACCGGACCGGACGCGAGGCGTTTCGCCTCGGCTTCCTCACCGCGGTCACCAACCCCGTATCTTTGTCGTTCTTCCTGGCGTCAGGCGGGCTGCTCGCTGCCGCGGCCGGCCGGGGCGCGATGTTTGCCAGTCCGGTGCTGGTGTTTTCGGTAGCGGCGGGATGGTTCGGCCTGCTCGCCGTCCTCTTTTCCGCCCCGCCCGCCCGCCGGCTTTATCTGAAGATGCGATCTGCCGCCGACACGTGCATCGGCGCGCTCCTTATCGTCGCGAGCGGCCTCGTGCTGCTGCGGGTGGTCTCCCGGCTCTGACCAAGGAGGGCCCGAAAACGAAAAAGGCCCTCGCCGAAGTCCGGCAAGGGCCTTTTTCAAAAGCCAGATCAACCTGGTGCGGACGAGAGGACTCGAACCTCCACGGGTCTCCCCACTAGCACCTCAAGCTAGCGCGTCTACCAATTCCGCCACGACCGCAGTCAGGGATGGCACCGACCTCAGGTTCCTCGGGAGAGGACCGCTTCCGGCCGGGGGCCATCGTCTAACAGATCGAATGTGCCGCCACAAGTGCCCTGCAAAGGTAAGGCGCGCCGCAGTGCCCGGCCTGTGGATGACGGTTCCGCGAACCCTGCAACGGCAGGGCTGGACCGGGCGCGCGGATGGATTAAAGCAGTTCTCATGACAGCCTTCGTCACCCCCGCCGCCATCACCCGCGGCAGCCTGGAAGCCGCCTTTCGCCCGCTCGATTCCTCCGCGCCGCCGGTGGAATGGGTTGTGAGCGACGGCCTCGTCGCCTATCCGGAGGCGCTTGCCGCCATGGAGGCGCGCGCGGCGGCCATCGCCGAGGGCACGGCGCGGGAATGCGTCTGGCTGCTGGAGCATCCCCCGCTCTATACCGCCGGCACCAGCGCCAAGCCGGAGGATCTCGTGGACGCGCGATTCCCGGTCTACGAGACCGGCCGCGGCGGCCAGTTCACTTATCACGGGCCCGGCCAGCGCGTGGCCTATGCCATGCTCGACCTCAAGCGCCGCTCGCCCGACGTGCGCCGCTATGTGAGCGCGCTGGAAGCCTGGATCATCGGCACCCTCTCCGCCTTCAACGTCACCGGCGAGCGGCGTGAGGACCGAGTGGGCGTGTGGGTGCGCCGCAAGGGCGGCGGAGAAGACAAGATCGCCGCCATCGGCATCCGCGTGCGCCGCTGGGTGACGTTCCACGGCATCTCGCTGAACGTGGAGCCGGACCTTTCCCACTTCGGCGGCATCGTTCCCTGCGGCGTGCGCGAGCACGGCGTCACCAGCCTCGCCGACCTCGGCCTGCCGGTGAGCATGGCGGAAGTGGATGCGGTGATGCGGGTGGCGTTTGAGGAAGTGTTCGGGAAGACGGTGCCGGGCGAGCCGCTCGCCTGAGGGGCGGCAGGCGAGCGGTCCTTCCTCCCCTCTCCCCTTGCGGGAGAGGGGCTGGGGGCAAGTTTCTGTTCGCGCAAGCAACGCCGGCTCGTGGGGCACAATACCCCTCACCCCTACCCTCTCCCGCAAGGGGAGAGGGAGTTAGGGTCGCGTGGCGACAGCGCGCCTCTCCCCTCTCAGAGAGAAGGGAACCCCTCAGATCCCCAGCTTCGCCTTCAGGATGTCGTTCAGCGCCTGCGGATTCGCCTTGCCGCCGGAGGCCTTCATGGCCTGGCCGACGAACCAGCCGAGCATGGTGGGCTTGGCCTGTACCTGCGCCACCTTGTCCGGATTGGCGGCGATGATCTCGTCCACCACCTTCTCGATGGCTCCGGTATCGGTCACCTGCTTCATGCCGCGGGCCTCGACCACCACGCGCGGGTCGCCGCCCTCGGTGAAGACGATCTCGAACAGGTCCTTGGCGATCTTGGAAGAGATGGTCCCCTCGCCAATGAGGTCCAGGATGGTGCCGATCTGCTGGGGCGAGACGGGCGAGGAGGTGATGTCTTTGCCCTCCTTGTTCAGTCGGCCGAACAGCTCGTTGATGACGAAGTTCGCCGCCGCCTTGCCGTCGCGCTTGGCGCCGCCGCCTTCCACCACCTGCTCGAAATAGTCGGCCGTATCGCGCTCGGCCACCAGCACGCCGGCGTCGTAGGGCGAGAGGCCGTATTCGGCGATGAAGCGCGCCTTCTTCTCGTCCGGCAGCTCGGGCAGGTTCGCCTTCAGCGCCTCCACCCACTCGGCCTTGATGTCGAGAGGCAGCAGGTCCGGATCGGGGAAGTAGCGATAATCATGCGCCTCTTCCTTGGAGCGCATGGACCGCGTCTCGCCCTTGGTGGGGTCGAACAGGCGCGTCTCCTGGGCGATGGTGCCGCCATCCTCCAGAATCTCGATCTGCCGGCGGGCTTCCGCCTCCACCGCCTGACCGATGAAGCGGATGGAGTTGACGTTCTTGATCTCGCAGCGTGTGCCCAGCTCATCGCCCGGCCGGCGCACGGAGACGTTCACGTCGGCGCGCAGGTTGCCCTTCTCCATGTCGCCGTCGCAGGTGCCGAGATAGCGCAGGATGGTGCGCAGCTTGGTCACGTACGCCTTCGCCTCCTCCGCCGAACGCAGATCGGGGCGGGAGACGATCTCCATCAGCGCCACGCCGGAGCGGTTGAGGTCCACGAAGGAGAGGGTGGGCGACAGGTCGTGGATGGACTTGCCGGCGTCCTGCTCCAGATGCAGGCGCTCGATGCCCACCGTGAAGCTCTCGCCGTCCGGCAGGTCGACGATGACCTCGCCCTCGCCGACGACGGGCTGCTTGTACTGGCTGATCTGGTAGCCCTGCGGCAGGTCCGGATAGAAATAGTTCTTCCGGTCGAACACCGAATGCAGGTTGATCTCGGCCTTCAGCCCAAGGCCGGTGCGCACCGCCTGCGCGACGCACTCCTTGTTGATGACGGGCAGCATGCCGGGCATGGCCGCATCCACCAGCGACACGTGATCGTTAGGCTCGCCGCCGAAGGCGGTGGAGGCGCCGGAGAACAGCTTGGCATTGGAAGCGACCTGGGCGTGCACCTCCATGCCGATCACCACCTCCCAATCACCGGTGGCGCCGGAAATCAGCTTTTTGGCCTCCGCAGGCCGGGTGTGAAGGGTCATGGTCGTCCTATCGTCGTGCGCGGATGGCCCGCGCTGTCAGGTCCATTGCGGCGACGCCGCATTCTGGTCGGTGTCGTACCCCTAGGCGACATTGCAGGCAACGGCCATAAGCTGCCGATACGTCAGGACATACTTTGTTACACCAAGTTATCTGTGCCTCATTTCGCCCGCAAAACGGCCACGCCCTCGCTACTACCCTACCCAAATTCCGCTCGCCCTGCCCGTAGATTGAGCAGCGGGGCTTTGTAGGAGTTGAGCAGATGAGACTGGCGGGGGTCTCCATTGTTCGCGATGAGGCGGATATAATCGAAGCGTGGGTTCGCCATAACCTGCACTTCTTAGATCATCTTTACATTGTGGATGACGGCAGCACAGATCAAACAACGCGCATCCTTGAGATGCTATTTAAAGAAGGTCTTCCGATTTCGCTGACGCTGGAGAAATCACCGGCGGCCTATCATCAAGGGCAGCGCACCACGGCGTTGGTCGAACAGGCGATGGAAACAGCGCCTTGGGACTTTGTCTTCCCGTTGGATGGTGACGAATTCATTGTTGCCGAGGATCGGGCGGCGCTGGAGGCAGATCTTGAAGCCATCGGCGGCTATCGCCTCGGCGGGCTGAACCCGCGCCATTACCTCATGACCGACGAGGACGACCTCAACGAGCCCTGTCCCCTCACCCGGCTCCGCCATGTCGCAGTGCATGATCCCTATATCTTCAAGGTCGTCGTGCCGGGCCGGCTGGCCTGCGAGCGCGGCTTTGCCGTCGTCGACGGCAACCATCGCGCCACCAAGTGGGATGTCCCACTGCCGATCACCCTTCTGCCAAACGTGCAGCTCGCCCATTTCCCGGCGCGTTCCGAGGCCCAATTGGTGAGCAAGGGCCTCGCCGGCTATCTGCGCTGGACCGCGCGAACCGACTTTTCCAACGGCGCGCCGGATCGGCTCCTCGAAGGCGTGGGCATCCTCAAGGAGGAGCACGATATCAAGGTGCATGCCCTCGGCCGGCTGGCCGAGGCGCTGGGCCCGGACCGGGGCGGCCGCACAGCGAGGCTCCAGCCCTTCGTCGAGCGCAGGGGCGAGGTGCGCCATCCCGAACTGGCCCGCATCTTCCCCTATCGCCGCGTGCTCTCGGCGACTGACGATCTCGTGCACGCCTTCAAGGCGGCGCTCGTCGAGAACAAGGAGCTGAGGGAAGGCGGCGCCACCTTCCAGTCACGCCTCCTCGCAGCGTTTTCCCGGAACCTGAAGTCGCTGCGCAGGCGCCTCACCGCCCTCCGTCATGCCCAAGACTTACCGAAGGAGCCGCTCGGGTACTCGTGACCAGACCGGCTCAGCCTCGGGCGAGGACTCGTCCGCAAGGAAAGTCGGGGCTGAGCCCGACCTTCCTTGCGGGCTCAATTCAAGCCTTCCACCACAGGTCCTCGACCGGGAAGCGGCCGGCCGCTTCCTCGATCACCTCGGCGAGGGAGAACAGCGTCTCTTCCTCGAATGGGCGGCCGATGAGCTGGAGGCCCAGCGGCAGACCGTCGGCCGAGAGGCCGGCGGGGACGGAGATGCCCGGCAGGCCGGCCATGTTCACCGTCACAGTGAAGACGTCGTTGAGATACATCTCCACCGGATCGGCCTTCAGCTTCTCGCCGATGCCGAAGGCCGGCGACGGGGTCGCCGGAGTCAGCACCGCATCGACGCCGAGCGCGAACGCCCGGTCGAAATCCCGCTTGATGAGGCTGCGCACCTTCTGCGCGCGCAGGTAATAGGCGTCGTAATAGCCGGCGGAGAGCACGTAGGTGCCGATCATGATGCGGCGGCGCACTTCCGGGCCGAAGCCGGCGGCGCGGGTGTTCTCATACATCTCCACCACGTCCTTGCCCGGCACGCGGGCGCCGTAGCGCACGCCGTCATAGCGGGCGAGGTTGGACGAGGCTTCCGCCGGGGCGACGATGTAATAGGCCGGCAGGGCGTACTGGGTGTGGGGCAGCGAGATGTCCACAATCTCGGCGCCGGCCTCTTCCAGCCACTTGGCGCCCTCGCGCCAGAGGGTATCGATCTCGTCGGCCATGCCGTCCATGCGGTATTCGCGCGGAATGCCGATCTTCTTGCCCTTGATGGAGGCGCCGACCGCCTCCTCATAGTCCGGCACCGGGCGATTGACGCAGGTGGAGTCCTTCGGGTCGTAGCCGGCCATGGAACGCAGCAGAACTGCCGCATCGTTCACCGTGCGGGCGAAGGGACCGGCCTGGTCGAGGGACGAGGCGAAGGCGACGATGCCCCAGCGCGAGCAGCGGCCATAAGTGGGCTTGATGCCGACCGTGCCGGTGAACGCCGCCGGCTGGCGGATGGAGCCGCCGGTATCGGTGCCCGTGGCGCCGGCGCACAGGAAGGCCGCCACCGCCGCCGCCGAGCCGCCGGAAGAGCCGCCGGGCACGATGGGGGTGTCATCGCCGTCGCGATGCCAGGGCGACACCACCGGGCCGAAGGCGGAGGTTTCGTTGGACGAGCCCATGGCGAACTCGTCATTGTTCAGCTTGCCGAGCATCACCGCGCCGTCCCGCCACAGATGGGAGGTGACGGTGGATTCGTACTGCGGCACGAAGTTCTCGAGGATCTTCGAGCAGGCCGTGGTGCGCACCCCCTCGGTCGCAAACATGTCCTTGATGCCGAGGGGGATGCCCTCCAGCGGCCCGGTATCGCCGGAAGCGATGCGCTTGTCGCTCTCCCGCGCCATCTCCAGCGCGATGTCCGGCGTCTCGAGCACGTAGGCGTTGAGCGGACGCGCCTCCTCCATGGCCTTCAGATAGGCCTCGGTGAGCTCGACCGAAGTGAACTCGCCCTGGGCAAGCCCCTCGCGCGCCTGGGTGAGGGTGAGCTTGGTGAGCTTGTTCATTCCACCACCTTCGGCACGGTAAAGAAGCCGCCCTCGGCATCGGGGGCGTTGGCGAGCACCTTCTCGGGGCAGTTTCCGTCGGTAACGGCGTCTTCCCGCATGGGCAGCTCCACGGGGACAACGCTGGTCAGCGGCTCGACCCCGGAGACATCGAGATCCGCCAGTTGCTCGACGAAATCGAGGATGGCGTTGAGCTCGTTCTGAAGATGGCCGAGTTCCTCCTCCCGCACAGCGATGCGTGCGAGATGGGCCACCCGGCGGACTGTCGCCTGATCGACGGACATGAGTAGGCTCCCAAAAGCTGCCTGCCGCTATAGCAAGGGGTATGCCGCGGTGGAAGGGTTTGGGCGCCGATGGGTGGGGTGGGAGCCCACGCCGCAGAGTGCGGGCTCGCGGCATCAATTGATGCTACTATCCGTGCCCAGGCCACCGCGCCGAAGGAATGCGTCCCGATGCGAACCACCCTCGCCATAGACGACGAGCTTCTCGCAAGAGCACAGGCATTGACCGGCATGACAGAGAAGTCGGCTCTCGTGCGCGAGGCACTCAAAGCGCTGATCGCCCGCGAGAGCGCATTGCGTCTCGCCCGTCTCGGCGGGAGCGAGCCCCAGCTTGAACCGATCCGTAGACGCCGGCCCGACGAATGATTCTGGTCGATACGTCCATCTGGATCGATCATTTTCGCCAATGCGATCCGAGGCTGCAGCAGGTGCTGGCGGACGGCTCCGTGATGTCGCATCCCTTCGTGATCGGCGAACTCGCACTGGGGAACCTGCGTCAGCGGGAGGTCATCCTGGATGCCATCGCCGCCTTGCCGCAGGCGATCATTGCCGAACCGGCCGAAGTGCTCGGCCTCATAACGACCGAGTCGCTCCATGGCCGAGGGATTGGATATGTCGACGCGCACTTGATTGCGTCGGTTCGATTGACGCCGGAAGCGGTTTTGTGGACGCGCGACAGGCGGTTGGCAGCTGTTGCGGAAAAACTGGGAATTGCGCTTGAGGCGTGATCCCCCCTTGCCCCAGCCCGCAATTGCTCTAACCCTCGCTCATGGCAGACGCGCCCCTCCCCGCCCCCGTTGGTCCACTCGTGGACATTGCCGCCCTCCTGCCGCCGCGCGGGGCGCTGATTGGGCTTGATCTCGGCACCAAGACCATCGGCGTCGCGGGCTCGGACCCCGACCGCCGCATCGCGACGGTGATCGAGACGGTGAAGCGCACCAAATTTACCGCCGAGGCGCAGCGCCTCGTGGCGTTGGCGGACGAACGGCGGGCGGTGGCCTTCGTGCTGGGGCTGCCCCTGAACATGGACGGCTCCGAAGGCCCGCGCGCCCAGGCGAGCCGCGCTTTCGCCCGCAACTTCGCCCGGCTGGCGGGACGGCCCATCGCTTTTTGGGACGAACGCCTCTCCACCGCCGCGGTCGAGCGGGCGCTGATCTCGGCCGACATGAGCCGCGCGCGCCGGGCCGAGGTGGTGGACCAGCATGCGGCGGCCTTCATTCTCGAAGGCGCGCTCGGCTTCCTCGACCGCCTCGTGGAGAACCAAGAGGAAACCGACCGGGAGGACTGATTCGGTCCGCTCCCGTTCCCGGCGGGTTCTCGCCCCACCGTCGCTCCGTCCCGTTTCGGGACAATGGCGCTTTTCTTATCCCGGCTCCGGGCCTAAAGCGGGCGCGCGGAAAATTCACACCGCCGCAGAGGAATAATTGCCTGCCGCCGCACGGCCGGCACGGTAAGCGTCTGCCCCATGAGCCTCATCATCACGGCCCTCGTGCCGGTCTTCCTCATCATCGCCCTCGGCGCCGTCCTGCGGCGCATCCTCCTGAAGGATGCGGCCCATTGGGCGGCGCTGGAGAAGCTGACCTATTTCGTGCTGTTCCCGGCCCTTCTGGTGGTGTCCGCGGTGAAAGCGGACCTGAGCACGGTGAATGTCGTGGCGGTCGCCGGCGCGCTCATCGGCACGGTCATCATTCTCTCGGGCCTCATCCTGCTCATGCACAAGCCGCTGATCGCGGCGCTGGCGGCGGACGGTCCCGGCTTCACCTCCCTGTTCCAGGGGGCGGTGCGCTGGAACACCTATATCGTGCTGGCCGTGGCGGGCGGCCTCTACGGCGCAGCGGGAATCACCATCGCCGCGCTGGCGCTGGTGGCGATGATCCCGGTGGTGAACATCATCGCGGTACTGGTGCTGGCCTCCTTCTCCGGCCGCCACCCGCCGACATTCGCCTATGTGGCCGAGCAGCTGGCGCGCAATCCCTACATCTGGGCGTGCTCGGCGGGTGCCCTGCTCAATGTGACGGGATTCCCCGTGCCGAAGGTGCTGGTGGAGTTCGGCGATATCCTCGGCAAGGCCTCGCTGGCGCTGGGACTGCTGGTGGTCGGCGGCGGATTGATCCTCGACCGGCTGAAGCGGCCGCGTGCCATCGTGTTCGCCAGCCTCGCGCTGAAGCTGCTGCTGAAGCCGGCCATCGCCCTCGCTCTGGCGCTGGCCTTCGGGCTGCGTGGCACGGAGCTGGTGGTGGTGGCGATCACCGCCGCGGTTCCTTCGGCCCCCAACGGCTACGTGTTGGCGCGGCAGATGGGCGGGGACGCGCCGCTCCTCGCCGAAATCCTGACCATCCAGATCATCGGCGCGGCCATCACGCTGCCGCTGGTGGTGACCATCGCCAAGATGCTGGCCTGACGATGCTGGCCTGACCCAAACGAAAGGGCGGCCGAAGCCGCCCTCACGTCATCCCGTATCCCCGCGACTCAGCAGGGCGAGAAATAGCCCTGCCCGCCCGGGCCGGTGGCGACCCAGCAGCTGCGCGGGCGCGGCGGGGGAACCGGCTCCAGATAGACGCGCGGCGCGGGCTGGTAATAAACGACCGGCGGCTGCTCGTAATAGACGACCGGCGGCGGCGGAGGGGCGGCCGCAGCGCCGGCAATGGCCGCCGCACCCAGCACGCCGATGGCGACACCCGCACCCAAGGCGGCGCCGTTGCCGCAATTCCAGCAGCCGCCGCGATAATAGCGGCCGCGATACCAGTAGCCGACATCGGTGACGCTCGCGGCTTTCGCCGGCGCCATGGCCAGCGCGCCGGTGCCGATGGCGGCCGCGTTGCCCGTGCCGGCACCGCCGGTGAGCACCACGGCGACGCCGAGCGCCATGAGGTTCGTCCGCATCAGAATGGACATAACGAGTAACTCCCAACCTCCGGGGCGACGGTCTGGCGGCTCGCCTCAGTCCGTCCGGTCCGGCTGCGCAAAGGCTCGGTGAGAGTTCGTTCCAAAGTGTGGCGACCCTGGGGAATCACCGGGACCAGCCTTCACGGTTGGTGAACGAGCCGTAAATCACGGTGCACCCCATCTTGCCCCGCCCGGCTCCATTCACAGGCATCCCTTGCCGGGGCCGCGCTTGGGGGCTATGCCTCCCGCCTGCCATGCAAGATGCTTCCGCCTTCACGCTCTCCGGCCGAGACCTCATCGGCATCGAAGGGCTTTCCGCCGGCGAGATCACGGGTCTGCTCGACCTCGCCGAGGAGTTCGTCGAACTCAACCGGCAGATCGAGAAGAAGCGCACGACGCTGCGCGGACGCACCCAGATCAACCTGTTCTTCGAGGCCTCCACCCGCACGCAGTCCTCGTTCGAGATCGCGGGCAAGCGGCTCGGCGCCGACGTGATGAACATGTCGGTCGCCTCCTCCTCGGTGAAGAAGGGCGAGACGCTGATCGACACCGCGATCACCCTGAACGCCATGCACCCGGACATCCTCGTCGTCCGGCATCACGCGTCCGGCGCGGTGGCGCTGCTGGCGCGCAAGGTGGACTGCTGCGTGGTGAATGCCGGCGACGGCGCCCACGAGCATCCCACCCAGGCGCTGCTCGACGCCCTCACCATCCGCCGCAACAAGGGCCGCATCCAGGGACTGACGGTCGCCATCTGCGGGGATGTGCTCCATTCGCGCGTGGCGCGCTCCAACATCGCCTTGCTCAACACCATGGGTGCCAAGGTGCGCGTGGTGGCGCCGTCCACCCTGCTGCCCTCGGGCGTGGAGACCCTCGGCGTCGAGGTGTTCCGCACCATGGAGGCGGGACTGGAAGGGGCGGACATCGTGATGATGCTGCGCCTCCAGCGCGAGCGCATGGCCGGCTCCTTCATCCCGTCGGTGAAGGAGTATTTCCACTATTTCGGCCTCGACGAGGCCAAGCTGCGCTACGCCGCGCCCGACGCGCTGGTGATGCATCCCGGCCCCATGAACCGCGGCGTGGAGATCGACTCCGCCATCGCGGACGGGGCGCAGTCCCTCATTCGAGAGCAGGTGGAGATGGGCGTCGCCGTGCGCATGGCGGTGCTCGATTCCCTCGCGCGGAAGCTTCCCAATGCGTAATGGCCGCACGACTGCTCAAGTTTCCCGCGCTCAAGTTTCCCGCGCTCACGATCCCCGGCCGCTGCTGCTCGCCAATGCGCGGGTGATCGACCCCTCGCGCGGCGCGGACTTCCATGGCGACGTCTTCCTCGCCGACGGCGTGGTGAAGGACGCCGGCTTCGGCATCGCCGCCGCCGGCATTCCGGATGGCGCCGAGGTGGTGGAGTGCGCCGGGGCGGTGGTCGCGCCCGGCCTCGTGGACATGCGCGCCTTCGTGGGCGAGCCCGGTGCCGAGCATCGCGAGACGTTGGCCTCGGCCAGCCACGCGGCGGCGGCCGGCGGCGTCACCACCATCATCTGCCAGCCGGATACCGACCCGGCGGTGGACGATCCGGCCATCGTGGACTTCATCCTGCGCCGGGCGCGGGACACGGCGGTGGTGCGGGTGCATCCCATGGCCGCCATCACCAAGGGCCTCGAAGGCCACGAGATGACCGAGATCGGCCTGCTGCAGGCCGCCGGTGCCGTCGCCTTCACCGATGGCCACAAGTCCATCATGAACGCTCAGGTGCTGCGCCGCGCGCTCACCTATGCCCGCGACTTCGATGCCCTCCTCGTGCACCACACCGAGGATGCGTCCATGTCGCAGGGGGCGATGAACGAGGGCGCCTTCGCCTCCCGCCTCGGCCTCTCCGGCAATCCGAAGGCGGCCGAGACCATCATCCTCGAACGCGACGTGCGGCTCGTGGGCGCGGCGCGCTCGCGCTACCACGCGGCGGCGCTCACCTGTGCCGAATCGCTGGAGGTGCTGGAGCGGGCCAAGACCGCCGGGCTGCCGGTGACCGCCTCGGTCAGCATCAACCATCTCTCGTTCAACGAACTCGATATCGGCGCCTACCGCACCTATTTCCGCCTTGCCCCGCCCCTGCGCGGGGAGGAGGACCGGCAGGCGCTGATCCGGGCGCTGGCCTCCGGCCTGCTGGATGTGGTGGTCTCCGACCATCTGCCGCAGGATGTGGAGGGCAAGCGCCTGCCCTTCTCGGAAGCCGAGCCCGGCGCCATCGGGCTGGAGACCCTGCTCTCCGCCGCCCTGCGCCTTGTCCATTCCGATCAGGTGGACCTCGTGAACCTGCTCGCCGCCTTGTCCACCCGGCCGGCGCAGATCCTGGGTCTGGATGCCGGAACGCTCCGGCCCGGCGCGGCGGCGGACGTGATCGTGTTCGATCCCGGCATGCCCTACGTGCTCGATCCCCGCTCGCTGAAGTCGCGCTGCCGGAACACGCCGTTCGACGAGGCCCGCCTCGACGGACGGGTGCTGCGTACCATCGTTGCCGGGCAGACCGTCTACGAATACGTTTGACCCACCGTGACCTGTGCCGTCCCGCCGCGGCGGCGCGGCGAGACCGTTCGAGGTGCGCATGCCTGATACCCCGCCCGCGCTCGTTCTGCTGATCGCCCTTGCGTTCGGCTACCTGCTCGGCTCGGTCCCGTTCGGGCTCATCCTCACCCGCTTCGCCGGCACCAAGGACCTGCGCTCCATCGGCTCCGGCAATATCGGCGCCACCAACGTGCTGCGCACCGGGCGCAAGGATCTCGCCGCCGCCACCCTGCTGCTGGATGCGCTGAAGGGCACCGCCGCCGTCCTCGTCGCCCGCCATTTCGCTGGCGAGACCGCCGCCATGGCGGCAGCTGTCGGCGCCTTTCTCGGCCACATCGCGCCGGTGTGGCTGCGCTTCAAGGGCGGCAAGGGCGTCGCGACCTTCCTCGGCGTCACCATCGGCCTGTTCTGGCCGGCCGCCATCGCCTTCGCGGTGGTGTGGCTGGGGGCGGCCTATTTCACGCGATATTCGTCGCTGTCCGCGCTCATGGCGTCGGTGGCCACCGTGGTTGCAGCCATGGCCCTCGGGAACAACAATCTGGCCGTGCTGCTCGCCGTGCTCGCCATCCTCCTGTGGCTGAAGCACCACGAGAACATCCGCCGGCTGCTGGAAGGCACCGAGGGCAAGATCGGCGCGAAGGGCTGAGGCGACATGGCGCGCGGCAGGGCAAGCGGTCCCGCCAGCGGGCCGGCGAAGGGCGAGTTGCTGGGGCCGGAGCAGCGCCGCGACTGGCTGCGGCTGATCCGCACCGAGAATGTCGGCCCGCGCACCTTCCGCGCCCTCATCAACCAGTTCGGCGGCGCCGGCGCGGCGCTGGAGGCCCTCCCCTCCCTCGCCCGGCGCGGCGGACGGCTGATGCCGCCCCACACCCCCACCCTCGCCGAAGTCGACGCTGAGCTGGAGGCGCACGCCCGCATGGGCGCCCGGCTGGTCGCTCTGGGCGAGCGCGATTATCCCCCCGCCCTTGCCGCTCTCGATGACGCGCCGCCCCTGATCTCCGTTCGCGGGGAGGCAGAGGTGCTGCGCCGGCCCATGGTCGGCATCGTCGGCGCCCGTAACGCCTCGGCCGCCGGGCGCACCTTCGCGGCGCGCCTCGCCCGTGACCTTGCGGCCGGGGGCTGGGTGGTGGTGTCCGGCCTTGCCCGCGGCATCGATGCGGCGGCTCACGAGGCCAGCCTCGACGGCGGCACCGTTGGCGTGTTCGCCGGCGGGCTGGCCAAGCCCTACCCGCCCGAAAACCTCGGCCTGATGGAAAAAGTGGCCGCGACAGGCGCCCTCGTCTCCGAGATGCCCATCGGCTGGGAGCCACGCGCCCGCGACTTCCCCCGCCGCAACCGTCTGGTTTCGGGCATGAGCCTCGGTGTCGTGGTGGTGGAGGCGGCGGAGCGGTCGGGCTCGCTCATCACTGCGCGGCTTGCCGCCGAGCAGGGACGCGAAGTGTTCGCCGTGCCCGGCTCACCGCTCGACCCCCGCGCGGGCGGCACCAACCGCCTGCTGAAGCGCGGCGCCACCCTCGTTACCGAGGCCGCCGATGTCATCGAGGTGCTCACCCCCATCGCCGGGCGGCGCGACGATCCGGTGGTGGAGGCGGAGGCGCCGTTCGTGCCGGCAGGGCCGGTGACGCCGGGGGACGATGCGCGCGCCCGGGTCATCTCGCTGCTCGGCCCGGTGCCGACGCCCATCGACGATCTGGTGCGCCTGTCCGGTTGCACCGTCGCGGAAGTCCAGATCGTGCTGCTGGAACTGGAACTCGCCGGCCGGCTGGACCGACCGGGGACAGGAAGGGTGGCGCTCAAATAGGCCGGGGGGCGCTAGCGCGGCTCGGCACCCGCGCTTCCCGGCCCCGCAGAGGAGACGCTGTCGGCCAGCGCGCGGGCCTCCTGACGCGCCATGTCGAGCACATAAGCGAGGGTACTGAACCCATGGCTGCGGGCGAGACGTGACAATTCGGCGGCGATGGCGGCGACATAGGCGGCCGTCGCAGCGGCATCGCCGGCAATATCGACGGAAGACCGTTCGGTCATGTCGGTTCCAAAGCCCCCGTTTGGTATCAGAGCATGGTCTTAAAGATTGAGTTGGATTATGAAACATACTCTGGGTTGTACTTTACTCAAACCTGCCAGCGCGCCCTGATCCGGCGCACCATTTGACAGGCGCCCCTCGGCTCCCCATGTTGCGGCGCTCTCGGCGTCGCGGTCCGCTCTTGCTGGGGTGAGCGATCGCGATCGGACGCCGGGCATCGGAGCCGGAGCTTCACGCTTCGCCCCCGGGGTGCCGAACGGCATCGCGGGATGCTCCCTCCCCTTTCCAAGGCCGCGCAATGGGGCGGCGGCCCTTGATTGAGACACGGTTCGTCATGCAGGTCGTCATCGTCGAATCGCCGGCCAAGGCGAAGACGATCAACAAATATCTCGGTCCCGGCTATGAGGTGATCGCCTCCTACGGCCACGTTCGCGACCTGCCGTCGAAGGACGGGTCGGTGGATCCGGATGCCGATTTCCGCATGCTGTGGGACGTGGACCCCAAGGCGCAGAAGCGGCTCAACGAGATCGCCGCCGCCGTAAAGGGGGCCGATGGCCTGATCCTCGCCACCGACCCGGATCGCGAAGGCGAGGCCATCTCCTGGCACGTGCTGGAGGTGCTCCGGCAGAAGAAGGCGCTCAAGAGCCAGAAGGTTGAGCGCGTCGTCTTCAACGCCATCACCAAGCAGGCGGTGCTGGAGGCGATGAAGTCGCCCCGCGCCATCGACAGCGCGCTGGTGGACGCCTATCTGGCCCGCCGCGCCCTCGACTATCTCGTGGGCTTCACCCTCTCCCCCGTGCTGTGGCGCAAGCTGCCCGGCGCCCGCTCGGCTGGCCGTGTGCAGTCGGTGGCGCTGCGCCTCGTCTGCGACCGCGAGCGAGAGATCGAGACCTTCGTCCGGAAGGAATACTGGTCCATCCTCGCCAAGCTGGCGACGCCGCGGAACGAGGAGTTCGAGGCGCGGCTTTCCGGTGCCGACGGCAAGAAGATCACCCGCCTCTCGGTGGGCACGGCGGAGGAGGCCAAGGCCTTCCGCGAAGCGCTGGACAGCGCGGCCTTCCGGGTGCGCTCCGTCGAAGCCAAGCCCATGAAGCGGCATCCCCAGCCGCCCTTCACCACCTCGACCCTGCAGCAGGAAGCGAGCCGCAAGCTCGGCCTCGCGCCGGCCCGCACCATGCAGATCGCGCAGCGCCTGTATGAGGGCGTGGACGTGGGCGGCGAGACGGTGGGCCTCATCACCTACATGCGAACTGACGGCGTGGACATGGCCCCCGAGGCCGTCGCCGCCACCCGCGATGCCATCGGCAAGCAGTTCGGCCAGAAGTACCTGCCGGGGGTGCCGCGCAAGTACACCACCAAGGCCAAGAACGCGCAGGAGGCCCACGAGGCCATCCGCCCGACCGACCCCTCGCGTCATCCGCGCGACGTGGCCCGCTATCTCGATGGCGAGCAGGCCAAGCTCTATGAGCTGATCTGGATCCGCACGGTCGCGAGCCAGATGGAATCGGCCGAGCTGGAGCGCACCACGGCGGATATCGAGGCGAAAGCCGGTGCCCGCACGCTTGACCTCACCGCCACCGGCACCGTGGTCAAGTTCGACGGCTTCCTCACCCTCTACCGCGAGGGCAAGGACGACGAGGACGACGACGAGGAGGGCCGTCGCCTTCCGGCCATGAGCGCCAACGAGGCGCTGGCCAAGCGCGACATCTCCACCACCCAGCACTTCACCGAGCCGCAGCCGCGCTATTCGGAAGCCTCGCTGGTGAAGCGCATGGAAGAGCTGGGCATCGGCCGGCCGTCCACCTATGCCGCCGTGCTCGCGGTGCTGCGCGACCGCGAATATGTGAAGCTCGACAAGAAGAAGCTGGTGCCGGAGGACAAGGGCCGGCTCGTCACCGCCTTCCTCGAAAGCTTCTTCAAGCGCTACGTGGAATACGACTTCACCGCCGATCTCGAGGAGAAGCTCGACGAGGTCTCGGCCGCGGAACTCGACTGGAAGGAGGTGCTGCGCGCCTTCTGGCAGGATTTCCACGCGGCCATCGAGGCCACCAAGGATCTGCGCGTGTCGCAGGTGCTCGACGCCCTCGACGAGATGCTGACCGCCCACATCTTCCCCCCGCGGGAGGATGGCACCGACCCGCGCCTGTGCCCCACCTGCGGCACCGGCCGGCTCTCGCTGAAGATGGGCAAGTTCGGCGCCTTCATCGGCTGCTCCAACTATCCCGAGTGCCGCCACACCCGTCCGCTCACCGGCGACAATCCGCAGGAGGGCGACGGCACCCGCGTGCTCGGCCTCGATCCGGACTCGGGCGAGGAAGTCACCATCCGCTCCGGCCGCTTCGGCACCTATCTCCAGCTCGGTGAGGGCAAGGAGGGGGAGAAGCCCAAGCGCTCGTCCCTGCCCAAGGGCCTCGCCCCGGCGGACGTGGACCTTGAAACCGCGCTGAAGCTGCTCTCCCTGCCGCGGGAGATCGGCCTCCATCCGGAGGATCGCGAGCCGATCCTTGCCGGCATCGGGCGCTATGGACCCTATGTCCAGCACGGGCGCACCTACGCCAATATCGAGGACGGCGACGACATCCTCGCCATCGGCCTCAACCGGGCGGTGGCGCTGATTGCAGAGAAGCAATCGAAGGGTCGTGGCGGGCGCGGCGGCACGCCGGCCGGGCGGGTCGTCGGCGATCATCCTACGCTGGGCGGGCCGATCACCGTGCGTCCGGGCCGCTTCGGGCCTTACGTGAACCACGGCAAGGTCAACGCGACCCTGCCCAAGTCCACCGATCCCGAAGCGCTGACGCTGGAACAGGCGGTGCAGCTCATCGACGCCAAGGCGGCCTCGTCTCCGGCCAAGCCCGCGCGTGGCGCCCGCAAGGCGGCGGCCGGCGATAACGGCGAGAAGGCCGCGCCGAAAAAGGCGGCGGCGAAGAAGCCTGCCGCCAAGAAGACGGCGACCAAGGCTGCGGCCCCCAAGAAGCCTGCCGCCAAGAAGGCGGCGGCCAGCAAGCCCGACGCGGCGGAGTAGCCACCGCGTCCATCCGGCCGGGGCAGCGTCAGACGATGCTGCCCTCGCCTTCGCTGGCATGGACAGAGCTGCGCAGCGGCCGCTCCGGCAGGAAGACCAGCGCCACGGCCGCCAGCGCCGCCAGCACCGAAACGGTGGCGAACACCCGGCTGAACGCGCCCGAGAGGCGCGCCGGATCCGCGCTGCGCGCCAGGCTCTCGATATCCCCTGCCCCAACTCCGGCGAGCGCCGCGAGCAGCACGGCGCCCAGCACCGCCACCGCCAGCGCGCCGCCGAGCTGGCGGAAGAAGGTCATGACGCCCGTGGTGGTGCCCATGAGATGCGGCTGCACGGCATTCTGGATGGACACCGTGCACACCGGCAGCGCCGTGCCCATGCCCACGCCGATGACGGCGAACAGCGCCAGGACGAGCACGAGCGGCATCGCCGGCGCCAGGGCGATGGCGAGCAGCCCGCCGGCGGAGAGCGCCAGCCCGCCGATGGCCGGCCGCTTGTAGTGGACAAGCCGCGCCATGGCGCGGCCGGAGAGCATGGCGCCTATCACCACGCCGCCCATCACCGGAATGAGGCCGAGGCCCGACTGGGTGGCGGAGAGCCCGCGCGCCGTCTCGAAATAGAGCGGCACAAAGATGGACAGGCCGACCATGCCCCCGAATGCGAGGAAGGAGGCGATCATGCCTCGCCCCACCACCTTGTCGGCGAGAAGCCCGAGGGGCAGGAACGGCTCCTCCGCCCGCCGCATCCGCCAGATGAACAGGCCTACAAAGACGGCGGTGCCGGCGAACAATGCGAGGATGAGCGGTGAGCCCCAGGGCACGCGCACGCCGCCCCAGCCGAGGGCAAGCAGCAGCATCAGGCTCGCCACCGCCATCAGCGCCGCGCCCAGATAGTCCATGGCGTGGCGGCGCTCGTGGCGCGGCAGGTCGCGCAGCCGCCGCTCGGTGATGAGCAGTGCCGCAAGGCCGATGGGCAGATTGACCCAGAAGATGAGGGTCCAGTTGAGATATTGGGCGAAAAGGCCGCCCAGCACCGGGCCGGCGATGCTGGAGGCGGCGAACACCCCGGCGATCTGGGCCTGATAGCGCCCCCGCTCCCGTGGCGAGACCAGATCGGCGATGATGGTTTGCGATAGGGAGATGAGTCCCCCGCCGCCCAGTCCCTGAACCGCCCTCGCGATGATGAGGGCAAGCAGGTTGGGCGCCAGCGCGCAGGCCACGGACGCGGCCGAGAACACCGCCACGGCGGTGAGCAGCATCATCCGCCGCCCATGAATGTCGCTCAGCTTGCCGTAGAGCGGCGTCGCCACCGTCGCCGCGAGCAGATAGGCGGTGACCACCCAGGAGAGGTTGGCGAAGTCGCCGAACGCATCGCCGATGGTGGGCAGGGCCGTCGCCACGATGGTCTGGTCCAGCGCGCCGAGCAGCATCGCCAGCATCAGCCCGAAGATGATGCGGCGGATCTCGGCGTGGCTGGGTGGGGTCTTCGCCCCGGACGAAGCGTGGGGCGACTGCGGATCGATCTGGTGCATCAGGGGAATCGAACGACGGCGGAGGGACGCCCATGGGTCGCCCGTTGCCGACCGATTGCAAGGCCGACGCGACGGAAGGGGCACCCCCATCCGCTCCGGCCCAGCTTCACGAGTACGTGAAGGCGCACCCCAGGCTCGCCCTACGCGACCGCGGCGATGGGGCTGCCCTCGGGCGCGTCGGCGGCATTCTCACCACGGCCCGGCGGCACCTCCTCGGTGACGGTCTCCGGCACCGGATCGGCTTCCACCTGCCGGTGGACCAGACTGTGGATGAAGCCGACCTTCTCGATCACGCCCGGGCCGAGGATGAACGGATAGGCATCCGACATGCCGAGGCAGCGATTGAGATTGTTCAGCGCGAACGAGATGGGTAGCCAGGAATCCACCATCTGCTGGATGGCGCAGGCGCGGTAGGGGTTGAAGTCCACCTCCGCCCCGAGTTCGCCCGTACGGTCCAGCCGCGGCTGCACCCGGATGCCGAACGCGCCGGCCATCTCCAGCGTATCCACGATGTGGATGTAGTGCTTGAAGGTCTCGGCGAAGTCCTCCCACGGATGCGCCGTGGCATAGGCGGAGACGTGGTTCATCTGCCAGTCGGGCTTGGGGCCATTGGCGTAATAGGCCTGCAGGGCCTCGCCATAATCCTCCGTCTCGTCGCCGAAGAGGGCGCGGAAGGCCTGCAGGCGGCCCGCGTCGCGCACCAGCCTGTTCCAGTAATAATGCCCCGTCTCATGCCGGAAATGGCCGAGCAGGGTGCGGTAGAGCTCGCCCAGTTCGCCCTTGCGGTGCTCGCGCTCGGCGTCATCCGCCTCGGCGAGGGCGATGGTGATGAGGCCCTCATCGTGGCCGGTCATGACTTTGGGAGCCGAGCCGTCCGGCGCGTCGGCAAGAAATTCGAAGCAGAGGCCGCCCTCACGATCCTCATTGCTTTCCAGCGGCAGGTTGAGGCGCAGCAGGGAATAGACCAGCCGGTGCTTCGCCACCTCCACCTTGCGCCACTTGCGCAGGTTTTCGGGCACCGTGAGATCGGGCACCGTGCGGTTGTGGCGGCAGGCGAGGCAGAATTCGCCCTCCTCCTCCGCCGGCATCAGCCAGTTGCAGGCATCGAGCGCAGCATTGGCGCAGAAGCGGTAGCGCTGCTCGCCACCGCGGCCGATGGCGCGCCACACGCTGCTCTCGGCATCCCCCTCCCGCTCCAGCGGCACCAAAGCGTTGGCTTGCGGGATGTAGCCGAGATCGTGGCCGCACTTCTCGCAGCGGCGGTTTTCGAAATACAGGAGCTGATCGCAGGCGGCACAGCGAAACAGGCGCATGATGGGTCTCCCCCCAAGCCAGCGGCCGTCCTTGTACGACGCCCGCCCGGGTGGCTCATGAACCCGGGGAACGCCGCGCGGTTCCCCGTTCACCGCTGGCTTAAGCGAGAAAGTGGGCCTTTCGCCTGCCCAAGTCCATTTCGCGCCTGCGAAACGCGCTTCGGGCGGGGATGACGGGTCGTCCGCCGCGCGGCATGATCCCTTCCATGAGCAGCCGCAAAGACCTCACCGCCCTCTTCACCATCGGCTACGAGCAATCCACCCCCTCGGCCTTCCAGGCCGCGCTGGATGAGGCGAAGGTGGGCCTGCTGGTGGATGTGCGCGCCGTCGCGGCGTCACGCCGGCCGGGCTTCTCCAAGACCGCGCTGGCGGCGGGCATCGCCGAGCACGGCGTCGCCTATGTCCACCTGCGGGCGCTGGGCACGCCCAAGGAGGGCCGGCTCGCGGCGCGCAGCGGCGACCATGACGGCCTGATGCGCATCTACGACGCCCACCTCGCCTCCGATCCCGCCAAGGCGGCGCTGGAGGAATTGGCGGAGCTGGCGCAGGGCCGGCGCATCTGCCTCATGTGTTTCGAGCGCCATGTGGAGGGGTGCCACCGGCTGCGGCTGGCGCAATTCCTGTGCGAGCGGCTGGACCTCGACGTCACGCACCTTCAGCCGGCGCCGTTCTGAGCTGCCGCTCCCCCTTGGCGGCGGCCTCGCGCGCCTCGGCGAGGAGGCGCGGCGTGTCCACATCGAGGAAGGCGCCCTCCTCCGCCTTGACAGGCACTTCCGCCACCAGCTCGGCATTGGCGGCGAGAATGGCGCGGGCGCCCACATCCCCTTCCAGCGCGGCCAGCTCGGCGAAGAAGCGGCGCGACCACAGCACCGGATGTCCACGCTGCCCGCCTTCCACCGGCGCCGCGATGAGCCGGCCGGAGGCGGGTGCATAAGCAGACATCAGGCGATCAAGCAGGCCAGGTGCGAGCAGCGGCATGTCACCCAGCACCACCAGTGCCCCCGCAGCCGTCTCCGGGACTGCGGCGATACCGGTGCGCAGCGACGAGGCCATGCCCGTCGCGTGATCGGGATTGTGGACGAAGAGCACGTCCAGCCCCGCCAGCGCCGCCTCGACGCGCGCGTGTTCATGCCCGGTGACCACGATCACCGGCCGCGCGCGGGACGCCAGCGCCGCTTCCGCCACGCGGCGGATCACCGGCCGTCCGCCCACTTCCGCGAGCAGCTTGTTGATGCCCTCCCCCATGCGCGAGGAGCGGCCGGCGGCGAGGATGACGGCGGCGAACCCGTCTTCCGCCTCGTCGCTCTCGGCGCGAGGATGGGGGCGGGCGGCGATGTCCTGAAGCAGCCCGCCGGCACCGAGGCGGGCAATGTCGCGGGCGCTCACCTCAAGGCCGGCGAGGAGCCGGTGCAGGATGAAATCGAAGCCGTTCTCCTTCGGGCTGCGCGCACAGCCCGGCGCACCCAGCACCGGGACGGATCCGAGCCGCCCGAGCATCAGGAGATTGCCCGGGTCCACCGGCATGCCCAGCCGCTGGACCTCGCCGCCCGCAGCAACGAGCCCAGCGGGGATCACATCGTTTCGGTCGGCGATGGCCGAGGCGCCGAAGACGATGACCAGCTCCGCTCCCGCCGCAACGGCGTCCGTGAGCGCGGCGGCGAGCTTCGTCGTGTCATGCGGCAGGGTGCGGTGGGCGATCACCTCCGCCCCGGCTGTCGCGAGGCGGGCGCGGGTAACGGTCAGCGTCTTCGCCACCACCTTGTCGGCGAGGCCCGGCAGCAAAGTGGAGAGCACCGCCACGCGCTTCAGCCGGAACGGCGCGATGGACAGGATGCCCGGCCCAACCGCAGCGGCCGCGTCCACCATCTCGCCCGGTACGGCATAGGGGATGATCTTCACCGTCCCCACCATGTCGCCGGCCGCCACCGCGCTGAAATCGCGCAAGGTGGCGAGGGTGATGGCCTCGTCCACCGCGTTGAAGGCGTCCAGTGCGGCATCCGAGACGCGCAGCACGCCGCCGGCGGCGGCATAGAGATTGGCGCGGCCGGTGAAGGCCGTGTCGGGCCGCACATGGGCGCCCGCCACCGCATCGGCGAGACGGCGCGCGGCGGCATCCTCGGCCACATCCCCCGGCTCCATGCGCGCGGCGACGACCTCGGTGAGTCCGGCAGCCGCGAGGCGGGCGATATCGGCCTCCGTCAGGCGCGTGCCCTTCTTGATGGTGCCGCCGGGGAGCCGCACGGAATGGGCGGCGATGGCGCCTTCGGCCTCGGCGAGCGGCAGGGGGCCAAATCTCACGCCGCCGCTCCCGCCGTGGCGGCAGTGCCGGTGCGCAAGGCGCGGATCACCTCGGCCAGCACCGCCACGGCGATCTCCGCCGGGCTGGAGGCGCCGAGGTCCATGCCGATGGGCGCGTGGATTCGGCTGATGGCCTGCTGGGACAGCCCCGCCGCCGCGAGCCGCTCCACCCTCTTGGCGTGGGTGCGGCGCGAGCCCAGCGCCCCCACATAGAAGCACTCGGCCCGCAGGGCGGCGGCGATGGCCGGCTCGTCGATCTTCGGATCGTGGGTCAACGCCACCAAAGCGGTGAAGGGATCAAGCCCGTAGGCCGGCAGTGCCTCCTCCGGCCATTCGGCGATCACCGGCACTTCGGGGAAGCGCTCGGGCGTCGCGAAGGCGGTGCGCGGATCGAGAATGGTCAGGTCGAATCCCGCGAGCCGCGCCATGGGCGCGAGCGCCTGCGAGATGTGGACGGCGCCGATCACCAGCATCCGGGGCGGCGGCACATCCACCGCGAGGAAGACGCTGCCCTCCCCGGCCTTCCCGCTGCGACGCGCGGCGAGCGCGGCCGCGATTTCCGGCCCGAGCGGGTCGGAGGCGAGGGTCGCGGCGGTGGCGAGCCTTTGGGCGCCGGTGGCAAGCTCGGTCACGACAACCGCCGCGCGGCGGGCGGCGCGCTCCGCATTCAGGGCCGCGAGCAGGTCGAGACGCATGGTGGTCCTCCCTCAGGGAGCATCCGGATCATCTTCCCCACTGAATATAACGCTTGGCGGCCTGCGTCACCGCCCGGCGTGCTCAGTCCACCGGCTCCACATAGACGGCGATCTTGCCGCCGCAGGAGAGGCCGACCTTCCAGGCGGTCTCGTCGGCAACGCCGAACTCCAGCGTGCGCGGCGCTCCGGCCGCGATCACCTCCGCCGCCTCGCTCACCACCGCGCCTTCCACGCAGCCGCCGGAGACCGAGCCGAGGAAATTGCCGTCCGCATCGATGACGAGACGGCTGCCCACCGGGCGCGGCGCCGAGCCCCACGTTTCGAGCACGGTGGCGATGGCCACCCCCCGCCCCTCGCGCCGCCAGCGCTCGGCGGCGGCAAGAACGTCGCTGTCGGTCACGTCCATGGGCAGCTCCCGTGTCGATGTGGCAAGGCCGATGTCGCCAGGCGGATCTCGCAAGCAGATTTGGCATCATGGCAGGCTTCCCATATAGCTGTCCGCCAGCCGATGCCGAACCCTCTCAACAAACTTGTGTCCTTGGCCGCCCGCGATCAAGGGACGCTGCGCACCGCCGCCGACCTCATCGGCGCTGGCCTTGCCACGCCGGAAGACCGCGCGGCGCTGGAGGCCGTGGCCGCGCAGTATGCGGTGGCGGTGACGCCCACGCTGGCCGCCGCCATCGACACGACGGCCGCCGCCGACCCCATCGCGCGCCAGTTCGTGCCCGATCCGGCCGAGCTGAAGGTGCGCCCCGAGGAACTGGCCGACCCCATCGGGGATGACGCCCACAGCCCCGTGCCGGGCGTGGTGCATCGCTATCCCGACCGGGCGCTCCTGAAGATCGTCGGCGTCTGTGCCGTCTATTGCCGCTTCTGCTTCCGCCGGGAGATGGTGGGGCCCGGCGCGGCCTCTCTCCTGTCGGATGATGCGCTGGAGCAGGCGTTCGCCTATTTCGCTCAACATCCGGAAATCTGGGAAGTCATCCTCACGGGCGGCGATCCCTTCATGCTCTCCGCCCGGCGCATGGGCGAGGTGGTGGGGCGGCTCGCGGCCATCCCCCATGTGAAGATCGTGCGCCATCACACCCGCGTGCCCATCGCCGCGCCGGAACGGGTGACGCCGGCCTTCGTCGCCGCGCTCAAGACGCCGGGCATCACGCCCTATGTCGCGGTGCATGTGAATCATGCGCGCGAACTCACCCCCGACGCCCGCGTCGCGCTGGCCCGGCTCGCCGATGCGGGCATTCCCCTCCTGTCGCAAACCGTGCTGCTGCGCGGCGTGAACGACAGCGCGGAGACCCTCGCCGAGCTGTTCCGTGCCCTCGTGGAATGCCGGGTGAAGCCCTATTACCTGCACCATCCCGACCTTGCCCCCGGCACCGGCCATTTCCGCCTGCCGATCGCCGAAGGGCAGGCGATCGTGCGCGCGCTGCGCGGGCGCCTCTCCGGCATCGCGCAGCCCACCTACGTGCTCGACATTCCCGGCGGGGCCGGGAAAGTGCCGCTCACGCCGGGCCATCTGGCCGTGGCCGAGGGCGGCTATCAGGTGAGCGACAATTGCGGCGGCCTGCACGCCTATGCCGATGAGGGAACGAATGGCTGAGCTGCGCCGCATCACCCAGCCCGGGCCGGTCGCGGCCGAGCGCATCGAGAGCGCGGTGGGAGCGCTGAAGGTGCTGGACTTCACCCTCCAGCCCGGCCTCACCATCAACGCCGCCATCTGCGGCCCGCTGCTGGAAGCCGGCATGGGCGCGGCGCAGGTGGAGATTTCCGGCGGCGCGTTCGGCCCCTTCACCTATGTGATGCCCGCCGCCTCGCCGGATGCCACCCACGCCGCCTGGTACAGCCGCGCCTTTTCGCCGGAGGGTGTGACGAAGCTGGAGCGCGGCAATGTGACCTTCGGCCGGAAGGACGGCGCGCCCTTCATCCATTGCCACGCCTTCTGGATCGAGCCGGACGGCACCCGCCACGGCGGCCATGTGATGCCCCACGAAGCCGTGGTGGCCGAACCCATCCGTGCCCGCGCCTATGGCGCCGCCGAGGTGGAGACCACCGCCGATTTCGACCCCGAGACCAATTTCCCCCTCTTCACCCCCCATGCGGTGAATGCCCCGGCCGATGGCCCGCGCATCGCCTTCGCGCGGGTGCGGCCGAACACGGAGCTGTTCGGCGCGGTGGAGGAGATCTGCCGCCGCCACGGCTTCAAGGGCGGGCGGCTGCGCGGCGGGGTGGGCAGCATCATCGGCGCACGCTTTTCCGATGCGCCGGGGGTGGAGGACTACGCCACCGAGGTGTTCGTCACCTCCGGCGTGGTGTCGCCGGATGCTGCGGGCACGCTCGTCTCCGACATCACCCTCTCCCTCGTCGGCCTCTCCGGCGTGCTCGCCGAAGGGCGGCTGGTGCGGGGGGAAAACCCAGTGCTCATCACCTTCGAGCTGGCGGTGGAAGAGACCGCCGGCTGACCGGGCCGGACAAGGCGGACACCAGGCTTTCAAGGCTCTTCAGGTCATGGACGGGGCGCATCTCGTCCACCTGCGGCAGCATGGCGGCGACGCCCTGCGCCTTCGGCTCGAACCCCTCGTAGCGCAAAAGCGGATTGAGCCAGACGAGCCGGCGGCAGGAGCGCTTGAGGCGCGCCATCTCGCCGGGCAGCGTGTCGTCCACCTCCCGCTCCAGCCCGTCGGTGAAGAGCAGGACGACCGGGTTCTGCGCCGTCACCCGTCGCGACCACTCCACGTTGAAGCCGCGCAGCGAGGCGGCGATGCGCGTGCCACCCGCCCAGTCCCGCGCCGAGGCGGAGACGGCCGCCAGCGCCGCGTCAGGATCGCGCCGGGCCAGCGCGCGCGTGACGTTGGTGAGGCGCGTGCCGAACAGGAAGACCGATACCTTCCGCCGCGCCGCCAGCGCGTGCAGGAAGGACAAGATGGGCCGGGAATAGTCGGCCATGGAACCGGAGATATCCACCAGCGCCACCACCGGCGGCGGCTTCTCCTTCGTGCCGCGCCGCTTCAGCAGCACGAGGTCGCCGCCCGTCGCCACGGCCGCGCGCAGGGAGGCGCGCAGGTCGAGCCGGCGCCCCTTTGGATCAGGGACGAGCCGGCGGGTACGGGCGCGGTCGTCCGGCATTCGCAGGAGCGCGATGCGACGGCGCGCCTCGGCGAGTTCGGCCGCGGACATCTGCGCGAAATCCTTGGTGCGCAGCACGTCCTCGACGGAGGCCGAGAGGCGCGCCTCCACCTCCACGCGGGGCTTGTCCACTTGCCGCTCGGTGCCCACCCCGGCGAACAGCGCCTCTTCCACCCGCTGGAGCACGCTTTCGCGCTTCTGCTCGCGCTGCGGCACGGCCACCGGCGAGAGCATGGCGATGAGCCGCTCCTGATGCGCCCGGCGCCGCCAGAACAGGCGGAAGGCCTGGTCGAACACCACGCTGTCCTCATGACGCGAGACGAAAAGGGCGTGGAGGGTCCAGTAGAAATCCTCGCGCGCGCCGACGCCGGCCATCTCCACCGCCGCCACCGCATCGAGGATGCGGCCCGGCCCCACCTTGAGGCCGGCGACCCGCAGGGCGCGGCCGAACCAGGCGATGTTTTCGGCAAGACGCCCGTCTTCGGCGGCGATCGCGGTGGTCACTCCGCCGCGCGCGAGGCCTGCCGCGCCTCCTCGATGAGGCGCTCGATGCGGGGCGCGTCGGTACGGGCGATGTCGTCCTGATACTTGAGCAGCACGCCCAGCGTGTCGCCGACGAGGCCGGGATCAAGCGAGACCGCGTTCAGCTCCACCAGCGCGGAGGCCCAATCCAGCGTCTCGGCGACGCCGGGCACCTTGAACAGGTCTTCCTTCCTGAGCGCCTGCACGAAGGCCACCACCTCGGCCGAGAGCCGTGCGGGTGCATCCGGCAGGCGGGCGCGCAATATCTCCATCTCGCGGGCGGCGTCGGGATAATCCACCCAGTGATAGAGGCAGCGCCGCTTGAGGGCGTCGTGGATTTCGCGCGTGCGGTTGGAGGTGAGGATCACGATGGGCGGGGCGGCCGCCTTGATGGTGCCCAGCTCCGGGATCGTCACCTGATGGTCGGAGAGCACTTCCAGCAGGAAGGCCTCGAACGCCTCGTCCGTGCGGTCCAGCTCGTCCACCAGCAGAACGGGCGGGCCTTCGGCGTGGGGCTCCAGCGCTTCCAGAAGAGGGCGGCGCAGCAGATAGCGGTCGGAAAAGATATCGGCGGCGATGGCGCCCTTGTCGCTCTCGCCGGCGGCTTCCGCGAGGCGGATGGCGATCATCTGGGCGGCGTGGTTCCACTCGTAGACGGCGGCCGAAAGGTCCAGCCCCTCATAGCATTGCAGGCGGATGAGCCGGCGCCCCAGCGCCGCCGCCAGCGTCTTCGCCACCTCGGTCTTGCCGACGCCGGCCTCGCCCTCCAGGAGCAGCGGGCGGCCCATGCGCAATGCGAGGAAGACGACGGTGGACAGCGCGCGATCGGCCACATAGCCCTGCCCGGCCAGCAGCCGGCCGGTGTCATCGATGGTGCCGGGCAAGGCGCCCCGTATCGCATCCGCGGTCATGGGCGGAGTAGAGCACGCGGGATGAAGCCGGCCAAGCGCGGGAAAGCCTCGCCGCCGGTCAGGCCGGATGGGCTGGCGCAGGCAGCGCCGGCAACCCGTCGAGCAGCGCCTCAAGCTCGATCGGGCGGGAGAACAGGAAGCCCTGCGCGAAGCGGATGCCGCAATTGCGGATGCGCTCAAGCTGCCGCTCGGTCTCGATGCCTTCCGCGATGATGAGCACCCCGAGGTCGCGCAGCAGCGGCACCATGGCCTCCAGCATGTGCGGCTCGGTCCACGCCTCCTCGCGCAGGAAGGAGCGGTCGATCTTGACGAAATCAACCTCGATCATGCCGAGCAAAGCGAGATTGGAGAAGCCGACGCCGAAATCATCGACGGCGATCTGCGCGCCGCGACGGCGCAGGTCGCGCAGCACCTCGCCGAGGGCCGGCGCGTCATAGTCGAGCGCCTGGCGCTCGGTCAGCTCGAACACCACCTGGCAGAGCGCCAGAGGCCGCGTGCCGAAGGCTTCGTCCGCCATCTGCACGAGGCGCGTGTCGCTGAACTGGACGGGCGGAACGTTCACGGCGAGCGAGAAATCGGGCACCTTCTGCGACATATGGGAGAGATCGCGCGCCGCCTGCAGCAGCACCCACCGCGTGGTGTCGTGGATGAGGGGGCTGGTCTCGATCCAGGGAATGAAGGCGTTCGGCATCAGCACGCCATGGCGGGCATGCCGCCAGCGCAATAGCGCTTCAGCCCCCACCCAGTTTCGCGATGCCACATCCACCAAAGGCAGGTAGGCGAGGAAGAAGTCCCCACGCCGCAGCGCATTGCGCACCTGTCCTTCCACCGAAAGGCGCCGCCGCACCAGAGACATGGGGCCAAACCACAAAGCGAGCCCCAATCCGGAGATCAGGCTGAGCTGCACCGGCACCGTGGCCAGCCACTGGTGGACGAGGCTGGATTCCGGCACGCTGATGACAACCACCACCGGCCACTTGTGCGATGCCGCGGTGAGTTGCACCGGCGCGGTGAACATGGACCAGACGCCAGCGTCGGCCCCATCGCCCGTGTCCTCCTGCGACATCGGCCCGGTCCGCCCCAGCTGGACGGGCATCAAGCGATGGCGGACGCCCTCTTCCGCGCCCGGCGGCACGACGGCTTCGAGGAGGCAGGCGCCGTTGAGATCGAGCAGCACCCTTCGGCCGTCCCCCAGATCCAGCGGTATCTGCACCGGATCGCGATCGGCTATTCCCGCGCACAAGTCATCCAGGGAAACCGACGGCCGCAACGTACAGGCGTCCTGCCGTCCCTGGAATTCGACATTCAAGAGGGGAGCGGTGCCCAGTTGCTGCCTCAGGCCCCGCTCACCTTCGGGGCTGCACAGGTCGTTGGAGCGGCCGGCGACATCACGCACCAGTCCGGAAAGGCGGTCGAGATTGCGGTCGGTCCATTGGGCGAGGTTTAGAGCCTGCGTGTGGTAGCGCTGGACGACACCCGATCTCATCCTCTGGAAATCGAGCATGAGATAGACGGCGGCGACGAGGATGACGGTCCCGACGAAGACGATGGGCACCATCATCTCGAGATGTTTCGGCCAGAGGCGCCGACGCCACGACAGCACTTCGCCCATCCCCGCTTCCCGCCCCCGGTCGAGGCCGGTTCGTGCCCGAGGCCACGTTACAACTTATCCGGGATGTACCAGAACACCTAAATTTACGCCATTCCTTTCCGGGCGGAAAGGTCGGCCAGCTTCTTCAGCACGGTGAGCGTGCCCTTCAGGCGATGCTCGGCGTTCGGCCAGTCGCGCAGGAAGACGACCTTGAAGTCCGGCCGTACCTTGGCCTGCGAGCCCTCATTGGCGATCAGCTTCACGAGGCCCGAGGGGTCGGAGAACTCGTTGTTGCGGAAGGTGAGCACCACGCCCTTGGGGCCGGCATCCACCTTCTCCACATTGGCCTTGCGCGCGAGGGCCTTGATCTGTGTGAGCTTCAGGAGCTGGCCCACCTCTTCGGGCGTCGGGCCGAAGCGGTCCACCAGCTCGGCGCCGAAGGCGTCGATCTCGGCGTCGTCCTGGATGTCGGCGAGGCGGCGATAGAGGGCGAGGCGGACGTGCAGGTCGGCCACATAGTCCTCGGGGATCAGCACCGGCATGCCGATGGTGATGTTGGGCGACCACTTGTCGTCCACATAGTCGGTGATGCCGGCCTTGATGTGGGCGATCGCCTCCTGGAGCATCTCCTGGTACAGCTCGTAGCCCACTTCCTTGATGTGGCCAGACTGCTCGTCGCCCAGCAGGTTGCCTGCGCCGCGGATGTCGAGGTCGTGGCTCGCCAGCTGGAAGCCGGCGCCCAGAGTCTCCAGCGATTGCAGCACTTTCAGCCGGCGCTCCGCCTGCACCGTCACGGGCTTCGTGGCCGGCACGGTGAAGATGGCATAGGCGCGCGCCTTGGCCCGGCCCACGCGGCCGCGCAACTGGTAGAGCTGGGCGAGGCCGAACATGTCCGCCCGGTGCACGATCAGCGTGTTGGCGTTGGGCACGTCGAGGCCCGATTCCACGATGGTGGTGGAGAGCAGCACGTCGTACTGCCCATCGTAGAAGGCGGTCATGATGTCTTCGAGCGCGCCGGCGGCGAGCTGGCCGTGGGCCACCGCCACCTTCACCTCGGGCACGGAAGCGGCGAGGAATTCGCGCACCTCGCCAAGGTCCTCGATGCGCGGCACCACATAGAAGCTCTGGCCGCCGCGATAGCGCTCGCGCAACAGCGCCTCGCGCACCACCAGCGGATCGAACGGCGTGATGAAGGTGCGCACCGCGAGGCGGTCCACCGGGGGCGTCGCGATGATGGAGAGTTCCCGCACGCCGGTCATGGCCAGTTGCAGGGTGCGCGGGATGGGGGTGGCGGTGAGGGTCAGCACATGCACCTCGGCACGCAGCTGCTTCAGCCGCTCCTTGTGGGAGACGCCGAAGTGCTGCTCCTCGTCCACGATGACGAGGCCGAGGTCCTTGAAGCTGATGGCCTTGCCCAGCAGCGCGTGGGTGCCGACGACGATGTCCACCGTGCCGTCGGAAATCCCCTTCTTCACGGCGGTCAGGTCCTTGCCCGTCACCATGCGCGAGGCCTGCGCCACGTTCACGGGCAGGCCGTGGAAGCGGTCGGAGAAGGTCTTGAAATGCTGGCGGGCGAGGAGCGTGGTGGGCACCACCACCGCCACCTGCTTGCCGGAGAGCGCCACCGCGAAGGCGGCGCGCAGGGCCACCTCGGTCTTGCCGAAGCCCACGTCGCCGCAGATCAGGCGGTCCATGGGGTGGCCGGAGGCGAGGTCATCCAGCACCGAGTCGATGGCGGCTTCCTGGTCGTCCGTCTCCTCATAGGGGAAGCGGGCGCGGAACTCGTCATAGAGGCCCATGGCCGGCACCAGCTTGGGCGCCTCGCCGAGCTGGCGCTGGGCGGCGATCTTGATGAGTTCGGACGCCATCTCGCGGATGCGCTTCTTCATCCGCGCCTTGCGCTGCTGCCAGGCGCCGCCGCCCAGCTTGTCGAGCTGCGCTTCCGTATCCTCCGAGCCATAGCGGCTCAGGAGTTCGAGATTCTCCACCGGCAGGAACAGCTTGTCGCCGCCCGCATAGTGCAGCTCCAGGCAGTCGTGGGGGGCACCCATGGCCTCCACGGTCTTCAGGCCAATAAAGCGGCCGATGCCGTGGTCCACATGCACCACGAGGTCGCCGGCTGTGAGCGCGGTCAGCTCCGTGAGCACGTCCTGCGGGCGGCGCGCCTTGCGCTTGGGGCGCACGAGGCGGTCGCCGAGGATGTCCTGCTCGCCGATGACGGCGAAATCCGGCGTCTCAAAGCCCGCTTCCACGCCGAACACGGCGAGCGCCGCCTGGTTCCTCGGCAAGGCCGCGAGGCTGTCGAAGCGGGAAATCGCAGCGCAGCCCTTCAGGCCATGGTCGGCGAGCACGGTGCCGAGCCGCTCGCGCGAGCCTTCCGACCAGCCGGCGAGGATGACCTTCTTGGAATTCTGTAGGTCCCGGACATGGGCGATGGCGGCATCGAAGACGTTGGCGTCCTGGTCCGCGCGCTCGGCCGCGAAGGAGCGGCCCTGCACGCCGCCGAGATCGATGGCCTTCCCTGCCCCGCTTTCCGGCACGGCGAAGGGCGACAGCCGTGCGAGGCGCATGCCGGCGAGGCACTTCGACCATTCCGGGCCCTGAAGATAGAGCCGGTCCGGCGGCAGCGGATTGTAGATCGGTCCGCCGTGCTGCTCCTGCGCCTGCCGGCGGGCGTCGTAATAATCGGCGATCTGGGCGATGCGCTCGCCGCCCGCTTCCTCGGCCAGCGGATCGAGCAGCAGGGTGCCGCCTTCGAGATAGTCGAACAGCGTGCCCATGCGCTCGTGGAAGAGCGGCAACCAATGCTCCATGCCCGCGTGGCGGCGGCCCTCGCTCACGGCCTCATAGAGCGTGTCGCCCTTCTGGGCGGCGCCGAACTGGGCGATGTAGGCCATGCGGAAGCGGCGCATGGTGTCGGTGGTCAGCTGGAACTCGGCCATGGGCACCAGTTCCAGCGCGCGCAGCTGCGAGGTGGTGCGCTGGGTCTCGGGATCGAAGGCGCGGATGCTCTCCAGCGTGTCGCCGAAGAAATCGAGGCGGATGGGTGCATCGAGGCCGGGCGGGAACAGGTCGATGAGGCCGCCGCGCACGGCATATTCGCCGGTGTCGCGCACGGTGGGGGTGCGCAGGAAGCCGTTCTGCTCGGCCCATTCGGTCACGCCATCCAGAGCAATGGCATTGCCCGGCGCCGCCACCAGGGACTGCGACGCCACCAGCCCCTTGGCCGGCACGCGTTGCACCGTGGCGTTGACGGTGGTGATGAGCACGCTCGCCGCCCCGCCCTTGATGCGGGCGAGCTTCGCCAGCGCCGCCATGCGCCGCGCCACGATGGAGGCGTTCGGCGAGGCCCGGTCGTAGGGCAGGCAGTCCCACGAGGGGAAGGAGATGACCTCCAACTCGGGGGCGAAGAAGGCGAGGCCGCGTTCAAGCGCCGCCATGCGCTGGCCGTCGCGGCAGACCACCGTCAGGCTCGGCCAGGGGGCGTTCTTGCCCGCCGCGATGGAGCGCGCGAGGTCCGCGACCACCATGCCCTCCATGCCGTCGGCGACGCGCGAGAGGGTCAGCGGCCGGCCTTCGGCCAGCACGTCGGCGATGGGCAGGGGACGCTTCAAGACACGAACTCCGGAAGGACGCGGGCGGGGAGATCAGCCCGGCAGGCCGCGGCCCGAGAAATGGAAGGCGCAGATCTTGCGGAACAGCTCGGTGTCGAATTCCGGCGGGATCGCTTCGGTGCCGCTGACCCAGGAGAAGACCTTCTGGTCCTCGGGCTCCAGCAACTCCTCGAAATCGGCGAGTTCCGCGTCCGAGAGCGCGGCGATCTCTGCATCGGCGAAGCCGCCGAGGATGAGGTCCATCTCGCGCATCCCGCGATGGCGCGCCCGGAACAGGATGCGGCGGCGCCGCTCGTCGAGGCCGTCGCTGGACCTGATGATGCCGGACATGAACGGACCTCCAAAGCAAGGCGACGGCCGGGCCCAGAGGCCCGTCCGACACCGGCATATAGGGGCTTGCCCCCCGCTTTGGCCAGTGGGGATGGGGAATGGCAGCTGGTCGCGGCAGGATTTGCCGGCGCCGTCAGGCGCCCTCTCCCGCGACGGGAGAGGGGCAGAACCGCCCACGGGGCGACAGCGGCCGAACTCCCTCTCCCCTTGCGGGAGAGGGCTGGGGTGAGGGGTGAAGGATGCCGGACGGGGCGGGATTGCCGGGCCACCGCCAGTGGGCCGACGGGAAAACTCTTCCTCACCGTCGCGCGCATTGGCGGCGATAGCCCCTTACCCGTCTCGCGGCTGCGCCGCGATCCACGCTCTCCCGCGGAGGGGAGAGGGGAAATCAGCCCACCGCCCGGGCGATGGCGAGGAAATCCGCGGCCTTGAGGCTGGCGCCGCCCACCAGCGCGCCGTCCACGTTGGCGGTGGCGAGCAGGGTCGCGGCGTTGTCCGGCTTCACCGAGCCGCCATAGAGGATGCGGATGCCATTCGCCTCGGCACCGAAGCGCTCGCCGAGAATGTGGCGGATGGCGCCATGCACCTCCGCGACGTCAGCGGTGGTGGGGGTGCGGCCGGTACCGATGGCCCAGATAGGCTCGTACGCGACAACGAGGTTCCCCGCCGTCGCGCCCTCCGGCACCGACTGGCGCACCTGCCGCGTCACCACGGCGGCCGCCTCTCCCGCATCGCGCTCCACCAGCGTCTCGCCCACGCAGACGACCGGCAGCAGGCCGGCCCGCCACGCCGCCTTCACCTTGGCCTTGACGATGGCATCGCCCTCCTGGTGGTCGATGCGCCGCTCGGAATGACCGAGAATCACCGCCACCGCGCCGGCGTCGCGCAGCATCTCGGCGGAGATGTCGCCGGTATGGGCGCCGCTCTCGGCCGGGTGGCAGTCCTGCCCGCCGATCATCAGCTGGGTGCCCGCGACGTCGGCGGCGAAGGCGCCGATGAGGGTAAAGGGCGGGCAGATCATGGTTTCCGCCGAAAGACCGGCCAGGCCGGCCGCCACGGTCCGCAACTCGGACTTGGCCGCCCGCAGGCCGTTCATCTTCCAGTTGCCTGCGATCAGGGGGCGGCGCTCGGCCGTCATGGCGGTTCCTCCGGGTTTGCAACAGCAGCAAGGCTCTCGTAGGGCCCCACCTACCAGAGCCGCGCGCCCGCTGGAAAGGGGTGCGACCATGCGCCGTTGCGAGGCCCCCTGCCCCTCCCTATGATGCGCCGCTTCCGCGCCGGGGCCCCCGGCGCTCTTCGAACGAATGAACGATGGTCCTTCAGACACTCCGCAAGGGCGCCTCCGGCTGGATCGCCAAGATTTTCCTCGTCGTGCTCACCCTCAGCTTCGTGGTCTGGGGCATCGCCGACGTGTTCCGTGGCATGGGCGCCTCAGCTGTCGCGAGCGTCGGCGGCACCGAGATTTCGGCGCAGGTCTTCCGCCAGCAGTATCTCGACCAGCTCCAGCGCATCAGCCGGCAGGCCGGCCGCGCCATCACGCCCGAGCAGGCGCGCGCCTTCGGGCTGGACCGGCAGGTGCTGAACCAGATGATCGCCGACGCGACGCTGGATGCGGAGGCCGCCCGCCTCTCCCTCGCGATCTCAGATGCGCAGATCGCGCGCGAGATCGCGGACAACCCCAATTTCCGCGCTCCCGGCGCCAAGGCGTTCGACCCCGGATATTTCCAGCAGATCCTGCGCGCCAACGGCCTGACGGAGCAGCGCTTCGTCGCCAGCGAGAAGCAGCGGCAGGTGCGTGACCAGCTCCTGCAGTCGCTCGGCGCCGGCGTCTCCGTGCCGCAGGTGCTGCTCGAGGCGGTGAACCGCTTCGAGGGCGAGACCCGCACCGCCTCCTATATCCGGGTGACCCCGGCCGCCGCCGGCACCCTGCCCGCGCCGACCGAGGACGCGCTGCGCGCCTATTTCGATGCGCACAAGCTGGCCTTCCGCGCCCCCGAATACCGCAAGATCAGCGTGCTCGCGCTGACACCTGCCGCCCTCTCCGCCGGAATCACCGTGACCGACGAGGACGCCAAGGCCGAGTACGACCGCACCATCGCCCGCTTCGGCAAGCCGGAGACCCGCGAGGTGCAGCAGATCGTCTTCACCAGCGCCGCCGATGCCGCGGCCGCGGAGGAGAAGATCAAGGCCGGCGCGACCTTCGCCGACATCGCCGCCGCGCGCGGCCTGACCGCCAAGGACACGGACCTCGGCCTCGTCGCCAAGTCCGCCATCCTCGATCCGAAGATCGCCGAGGCCGCCTTCTCGCTGGCCGACGGCGCAGTCAGCGGCCCGGTGGAAGGGCGCTTCGGCACGGCGCTGGTGCATGTCACCAAGATCGTGCCCGGCGCCTTCCAGCCGTTCGATCTGGTGAAGCCGCAGATCGTCGCCGAGCTGCAGCTGGACAAGGCCAAGCGCATCATCCTCGACATGCACGACAAGGTGGAGGACGAGCGCGCCTCCGGCGCCACCCTCCAGGAAACCGCGCAGAAGCTGGGCCTCAAGCTCGCCAGCTTCGACGTGGACCGCTCGGGCCGCGATGCGGCCGGTGCCACCGTCGAGGTCCCCGGCGGGGCCGACGTGATCTCCGGCGCCTTCGCCGCCCAGCCGGGCGTCGAGACCGACACGGTGCAGCTGCCCCAGGGCGGCGGCTTCGTGTGGTACGAGACCGCCGCCATCACCCCCGCCCGCGACCGCACCTTCGAGGAGGCCAAGGCCGCCGTGACCGCCCGCTACACAGAAGCGGAGACCGAGAAGGCGGTGGAAGCCAAGGCCAAGGAGCTGATGGACAAGGCGAAGGCCGGCACGCCCCTCGCCCAGGTCTCCGCCGAGGCCGACATTCCGCTCCAGATCGCCGAGGGCCTGCACCGCGGCCGCGCCGAAGGCCCGTTCAGCGCCGAGAGCGTCACATCCGTGTTCGACGTGAAGGAAGGCGGCTTCGGCATCGCCCTCGGCACGCCCGAGCCGGACCGCATCATGTTCCAGGTGACCAAGGTGGAGATTCCCCAGCAGATGCCGCCGGACACCAGCCGCGTCACGCAGGAGCTGTCGCGCCAGCTGGAGAACGACGTGCTGGTGCAATATCTCGCGGCCATCCAGAAGGAGCTGGGCGTGAAGATCAACGAGCGCCTGTTCGCCCAGGCGGTCGGCAGCAGCCCGGCAAACTGAAGGCCGGGCCCGTGAACGCTCCCACCGACTTCGACCTCTTCGCCTCGCGCTATCTGCGGGGCGAGGCACAGGTGGTCTCGACCACCCTCGTCGCCGATCTGGAAACGCCGGTCTCGGCCTTCCTGAAGCTGGCCGGCGACCAGCCCAACGCCTTCCTGCTCGAATCCGTCGAGGGTGGGCAGGCGCGCGGGCGCTATTCCATGATCGGGATGAAGCCCGATCTCATCTTCCGCGCCTCCGGCGATGTCGCAGAGATCAACCGGACGCCGGACGCCGACAAGAGCGCCTTCGTGCGCTGCGCCGAGCCGCCGCTGACCGCGCTCCGCGCCCTTTTGGCCGAATCCGCCATCGAGCTGCCGGAGGGCGCCCCGCCCATGGCGGCCGGCGTTTTCGGCTATCTCGGCTACGACATGGTCCGGCAGATGGAAAAGCTCGGGCCGGCCAAGCCCGATCCCATCGGCGTGCCCGAGGCGCTGCTCATCCGCCCCACCGTGATGGTGGTGTTCGATGCGGTGAAGGACGAGCTGACCGCCGTCACCCCCGTGCGGGCGAAGGAGGGCGTCTCGCCCCGCGCCGCGTGGGAAGCGGCGATCATCCGGCTCGACCAGGTGGTGGCGGACCTCGACCGCGCCATCGCCCACCCCGCGCCCGAGCCGTTCCACGGCGAGGTCTCGCAGGTCTCCAACACCGGCGCGGAGGAATTCTGCGCCATGGTGGAGAAGGCGAAGGACTACATCCGCGCCGGCGACATCTTCCAGGTGGTGCTGTCCCAGCGCTTCGAGAGCCCGTTCACTTTGCCGCCCTTCGCCCTCTACCGGGCGTTGCGGCGGGTGAACCCGGCGCCGTTCCTGGTCTATCTCAACTTCGACGGCTTCTCGGTGGTGTGCTCCTCGCCGGAGATCCTGGTGCGGGTGCGGGACGGGAAGGTGACGATCCGCCCCATCGCCGGCACCCGCAAGCGCGGCGCCACCCATGCCGAGGACGAGGTGCTGGCGGCCGAACTGCTCGCCGATCCCAAGGAGCGCGCCGAGCATTTGATGCTGCTCGACCTCGGCCGCAACGACGCCGGCCGAGTCTCGCGCGTGGGCACGGTGAAGGTGACGGACAGCTTCTTCATCGAGCGCTACAGTCAGGTGATGCACATCGTCTCCAACGTGGAAGGCGCCATAGACCGGCGCTTCGACGCGGTTGACGCACTGGCCGCTGGCTTTCCCGCCGGCACGGTCTCCGGCGCGCCCAAGGTGCGGGCCATGGAGATCATCGACGAGCTGGAGAAGGACAAGCGCGGCATCTATGCCGGCGCCATCGGCTATTTCGGCGCCAATGGCGAGATGGACACCTGCATCGTGCTGCGCACGGCGGTGGTGAAGGACGGGCGCATGTTCGTCCAGGCCGGCGCCGGCATCGTCTACGACTCGGTGCCCGAGAGCGAGCACCAGGAGTGCGTGAACAAGGCCAAGGCCCTGTTCCGCGCCGGCGAGGAAGCCGTCCGCTTCGCCGCCCGCGCCGGGAAGGGGCAGTGAGGGGATGGAGATGGGGATGACACGTCGCGAGCGATGGTGAAGCGGGAGCAGCCCTGACTCCCTCTCCCCTTGCGGGAGAGGGCCGGGGTGAGGGGTTCGCGCCGCTTGCACGAGGGCCGGGACGGCTGAGCCGCCCGCTCACCCCCGACCCCTCTCCCGCAAAGGGAGAGCGGAGCTATGCGAGTTACCTGCCCATCACCATTGACCGCCCGTCATCCATCGCCTTAACACCCGCCATTCCCGCTTAAGCGGCGCGGGGCCGGAGTTCCAGATGTCCGCCACCCAGTCCCCGAAGGTCACGCTGATCGATAATTACGACAGCTTCACCTACAACCTCGTCCATTATCTCGGTGAGCTTGGCGCCACCGTCACCGTCCACCGCAACGACACCGTGAGCGTGGAGGACGTGCTGGCCGAGAAGCCGGACGCCATCGTGCTGTCCCCCGGCCCCTGCACCCCCAACGAGGCGGGCATCTGCCTCGATCTCATCGCCAAGGCGGGGGACACCGTGCCGATCTTCGGCGTGTGCCTCGGGCACCAGTCCATCGGGCAGGTGTTCGGCGGCGACGTGGTGCGCGCGCCCTCCCCCATGCACGGCAAGATGAGCGAGATCCTGCACGAGGGCAAAAGCGTCTTCCGCGGGCTCAACCATTCCTTCCAGGCGACGCGCTATCATTCGCTGATCGTCGAGCGGGACACCCTGCCCGATGACCTGGAAGTGACGGCCCACACCGCCGACGGCCTCATCATGGGCCTTGCCCACAAGAGCCTGCCCATCCACGGCGTGCAGTTCCATCCCGAGAGCATCGCCTCGGAGAACGGGCACGCGCTGATCCGCAACTTCCTCGAGATCGCCGCCGCCTTCAACGCGCAGAAGGCCAAGGACTGAGGACGGGGGCCGAGGACACACCATGGACCAGTTCAAACCCCTGCTCGGCAAGGTGGCCACCGGCGCAAGCCTCAGCCGCGAGGAAGCCGCCTTCGTGTTCGACCGCATGATGTCCGGCGAGGCGACGCCCTCCCAGATGGGCGCGCTGCTCATGGGCCTGCGCGTGCGCGGTGAGACGGTGGAGGAGATCGCCGGCGCGGTCTCCGTCATGCGCTCCAAGATGCTCACCGTGGAAGCCCCGGACGAGGCGGTGGACGTGGTGGGCACGGGAGGCGACGCCTCCGGCTCCTACAACATCTCCACCTGCGCCAGCTTCATCGTGGCCGGCGCGGGCGTGCCGGTGGCGAAGCACGGCAACCGGGCGCTCTCCTCGAAATCCGGCGCGGCGGACGTGCTCTCCGCGCTGGGCGTGCGGCTGGATCTCGATCCGGCCGGCATCTCCCGCTGCATCGGCGAGGCCGGCATCGGCTTCATGTTCGCCCCCTCTCACCATCCGGCCATGAAGCATGTGGGCCCGACGCGGGTGGAAATGGGCACGCGCACCATCTTCAACCTGCTCGGCCCGCTCTCCAATCCGGCCGGCGTGAAGCGGCAGATGGTGGGCGTGTTCGCGAAATCCTGGATCGTGCCTCTGGCCGAGGTGCTGAAGGCGCTCGGCTCGGAGAAGGCGTTCGTGGTCCACGGCTCGGACGGGCTCGACGAGATCACCATCTCCGGCGGCACCGACATCGCCGTGCTGGAAGACGGCAGGATCCACACCTTCACCCTCAATCCGGAGGATGTGGGCCTCGCCCGCGCCCCGGCCGAGGCGCTGAAGGGGGGCGATGCCGTCCACAATGCCGCCGCCCTGCGCGCCGTGCTGGACGGCGCCCCCGGCGCCTATCGCGACGTGGCGGTGCTGAACGCCGCCGCGGCCCTCGTGGTGGCCGGACGGGCGAAGGACCTCTCGGCCGGTGTCGGCATGGCGCAGACCAGCCTCGACACGGGCTCCGCCCGCGCGCGGCTCGAACGCCTCGTCACCCTCTCCGCCTCACTCGCCCCGGAGGCCGCGCAATGAGCGACATTCTCACTAAGATCGAGGCCTACAAGCGCGAGGAAATCGCCGCCGCCAAGAAGGCCCGGCCGCTCAACGAGATCGAGGCCGCCGCCCGCTGCGCGCCCCGCGTGCGCCCTTTCGCCGGGGCCATCGAGCACAGCCTGTCGGAAGGCCGCACCGCGCTGATCGCCGAGATCAAGAAGGCCAGCCCCTCCAAGGGCCTGATCCGCGCGGACTTCGACCCGCCGTCGCTTGCCCGCGCCTACCAGCGCGGCGGCGCCACCTGCCTCTCGGTGCTCACGGACACGCCCTCCTTCCAGGGCGCGCCGGATTATCTGAAGGCCGCCCGCACGGCGGTGAGCCTGCCCGTGCTGCGCAAGGACTTCATGTACGACACCTATCAGGTGGCGGAGGCCCGCGCCTGGGGGGCGGACTGCATCCTCATCATCATGGCCGGGGTGGACGACGCCCTCGCCCGCGACCTCGCAGACGCTGCCGCCGCCTACGGCATGGACGCCATCGTGGAAGTGCACGATGACGCCGAGCTGGATCGCGCCCTCGCGCTGCCCTGCCGGCTCATCGGCATCAACAACCGCAATTTGCGCACCTTCGAGACCACGCTGGAGACCTCCGAGCGCCTCGCGCCCCGCGTGCCGAAGGACCGCATCGCCATCGGCGAGAGCGGTATCTTCACCCCGCAGGACGTGGCCCGGCTGGCGCAGGTCGGCATCGGCACCATCCTCGTGGGCGAGAGCCTGATGCGGCAGGAGGATGTCGCTTCCGCCACGTGCCAGCTCCTCGCCACATAGGCTTGCCGTATACGTGAAGTTACGCCTTAATACGTGAGGCGGCCCGACAAGAGGCCGCAGCACCGGCTCCTGCATCGCCGGTGCCTCACGGGAGGAAAAGCTTCATGAGGACCACGCTCACCGCGGCGCTTGCCGCCGCCTGCCTTCTTGCCACCTCGACCCTGGTGACCCCCGCTTTCGCCGCCGACCCGACCGGCCTGTGGCTGACCCCCACCCGCAGCGGGCAGGTGGAAATCTCCAAGTGCGGCAATGGCCTGTGCGGCCGCCTCGTCTCCTCGGAAGGGCTGAAGGCCGATCCGGCGCTGAAGGACGTGAACAATTCCAACGCCGGCCTACGCGGCCGGGCGCTGAAGGGTCTCACCATCCTCACCGGCTTCTCCGGCGGGCCGCAGGAATGGACCGGCGGCAGCATCTACAATGCCGAGGACGGCAAGACCTATTCCGGCACCATCACCATGGATGGCGACAACACGCTGAAGCTGCGCGGCTGCGTGGTGGTTCCGCTCTGCAAGACGCAGGTGTGGACCCGCCTGCGCTGAGCGCCATCGACGCCGGCAACACAGCCTTTCCGACGCCATGTCTCTGCCGCGGTGGACAGGCGCCGCCGCGGACGCCATCTTCCCGACCGCACATCGATTCCGGGAAGACCGCGACGGCCATGGCCAGCCTCACCCATCTCGACGAACAGGGCGCCGCCCGCATGGTGGACGTATCCGACAAGGACGCGACCACCCGCGAGGCGATGGCCGAGGGCCGGGTGGCGATGGCGCGGGAGACGCTGGATCTCATCCTCTCCGGCAACGCCAAGAAGGGCGACGTGCTGGGCGTGGCGCGCATCGCCGGCATCATGGCCGCCAAGCGTACCCATGAGCTGATCCCCCTCTGCCATCCGCTGATGCTGACCAAGGTGGAGGTGGAGGTTTCCCCCGACCCCGCTCTACCCGGCCTTCATGTCACCGCCCGCGCCAAGGTGACGGGCCAGACCGGCGTGGAGATGGAGGCGCTCACCGCCGTCTCCGTCGCCTGCCTCACCATCTACGACATGGCGAAGGCCGCCGATCGCGGCATGCGGATCGAGGGCATCCGGCTCTTGGAGAAATCCGGAGGCCGCAGCGGCCATTTCCGCGCCGACGCCGGCGCGGCCTGAGCCGGCCCGCCACCATGACCAGACCTGCGATCAGGCAGAGTGAGGGAGCCGCGCCATGGCGCTCATGACCGTCGAAGAGGCCACCTCGCTCATCACCTCCGGCGTCACCGCGCTCGGCGTCGAGGAGGTGCCGGTGCAGGCCGCCGCCGGCCGCGTGCTGGCGCGCGATCTGGCGGCCCGCCGCACCCAGCCGCCGGCCGACATGTCGGCCATGGACGGCTACGCCGTGCGCGGTGCCGACATCGCCGAGACTCCCGCCCACCTGACGGTCATCGGCGAATCCGCCGCCGGCCGGCCTTATCCGGGCACGGTGGGCACCGGGCAGGCCGTGCGCATCTTCACCGGCGCGGTAGTGCCGGAGGGCGCCGACACGGTGGTGATCCAGGAGAACGTCACCCGCGAGGGCGACACCATCACCACCACGGCGCCGACCGCGGCCCTGCGCAACGTGCGCAAACGCGGCTGCGATTTTTCTGAAAGCACGCCGGGCCTCATTGCCGGCCGCCGACTGACCGGCCGCGACATCATGCTCGCCGCCGCCATGGACCATGCGACGGTGCCGGTCGCGCGTCGCCCGCGCGTCGCTTTGCTGCAGACCGGCGACGAACTGGTGCTGCCGGGCCAGGGCACCGGCAACGACAGCGAGATCGTCGTCTCCAACGCCTTCGGCCTCGCGGAACTCGCCCGCCGCGCCGGTGCCGATGTGACCGACCTCGGCCTCATCAAGGACGACCTTGCCGCCATCCGCGCCGTGGTGGCGCGGGCGCTTTCGGGCGAGTTCGATCTCGTCGTCTCCTCCGGTGGCGCCTCCGTGGGCGATCATGATCTGATGGCCCCGGCGCTGAAGGCGGAGGGGGTCGATCTCTCGGTCCACAAGATCGCGCTCAGGCCCGGCAAGCCGCTCATGTTCGGCCATCGTGGCGATGTGCGGGTGCTGGGGCTGCCGGGCAATCCTGTGTCGTCCCACGTCTGCGGGATGATCTACCTCGTCCCCCTGATCCGCGCGCTTCAGGGTGATTCCCGGCCCGGCCCCGTGCCCGTGCCGGCGCGCCTCGCGGCGGACCTGCCGCCCAATGACGTGCGGCGGGACTTCATGCGCGCCACCCTCGATCGCCGGGCGGATGGCTCGATCCACGCCATCCCCTGCGCCTCGCAGGACAGCGCCATGCTGAGCATTCTCTCCGCCGCCGATTGCCTGCTGGTGCGGCCTCCCTTCGCCCCGGCGGGCCGCGTCGGAGACCCCTGCGAGATTATTCCCTTCGAGGATTGAGCGCTTAACGGAGCCTTCACCACTTGCGGAACACAAAAGGAACAGATAAAGACTGTTCATGATTTGTTTCGCGGCGCACCGGGCTGGATGCGCCTTGAATCGGGACCGGCAGAGCGCCTGTTCCGCGGCGGTGCGTGCAAGGAACGGGGCCAGGGAATGCTCACTCGGAAGCAATATGACCTTCTGCGCTTCATCCATGAGCGGCTCAAGGAAACCGGCGTTCCCCCGTCCTTCGACGAGATGAAAGAGGCGCTGGACCTGCGCTCCAAGTCCGGCATCCATCGTCTCATCACCGCCTTGGAAGAGCGCGGCTTTATCCGCCGCCTGCCCAATCGCGCCCGTGCGCTGGAAGTGGTGCGCCTGCCCGACAGCGTGGCGCCGGGCCTCGCCTCCGCCCGGTCCGCAGGGCGCGGCTTCTCGCCCTCGGTCATCGAGGGCAGCCTCGGCAAGGTCCGCCCCGTGGCGGAGGACGACGAGGCGGGTCAGGTGGTCTCGGTGCCGGTCATGGGCCGCATCGCCGCCGGCACGCCCATCTCCGCCATCCAGAGCCGCAGCCACACGCTGAACATCCCGCCCGAGATGCTGGGCTCCGGCGAGCACTTCGCCCTTGAAGTCCGCGGCGACAGCATGATCGAGGCCGGCATCCTCGACGGCGATACGGTGCTGATCCGCAAATGCGATTCCGCAGACACCGGCGACATCATCGTGGCGCTGGTGGACGACGAGGAAGCCACCCTCAAGCGCCTGCGCAAGAAGGGCGCCTCCATCGCGCTCGAGGCCGCCAACCCGGCCTACGAGACCCGCATTTTCGGTCCTGACCGCGTGCGCATCCAGGGCCGCCTCATCGGCCTCATGCGCCGGTACTGATCCTCAGATTTCTCCTGCGGGAGATCCGGAACGGGGTGAGGGGCGCGGCGGTCCACGCTCAACGGGCGCCTGCGCTTTTTTGAAGGCGTTGCCCCTCACCCCGACGTTTGCCGGCGCTGCCGGTTTGGGATGGTCACGGGGCCGTGGCATCGGCCTGCGGGTCGTCCGCATCGACCGCGCCCCGCTCCGGCGCGAGGTCCGGCGGCAGCGGTGCCATCCATGGCCGGGAGACTGAAGGGCTGCGGCTTCGCTCGGCCACGAGGGCGCCGTCACGCAGGGTGAAAGCGAGCGTTCCCGTCCGCGCGAGTTTTTCCGGCGTCAGCACCTCGGCGGGGCAGGCACGGGGCGGGGCATCGCGGGTGACGACCATGCGGGCGTTCAGGCAATCCGCCTCCAATCCCTCCGCGCGCCGGGACACGGCGATGGTGCCGCCGCCGGGCAGCGGCGCGGTGCAGCCGAGCGGGTCGCAGGTGAAGGCGGCGGCGAGGTCCTTCGCCCCGGCCGTGCGGCGGTCACCCTCCCGTGTCAGCCATTGCTCCACCACCAGCTTCTGGCCGGAGGCGCCGAGCACGGAGAGCCGTCCATCCGGCATCCGCACCGCCACCGTCTGCGCATCCGGCGCGATGAGGAGGTCCGGTTTCAGCGGCGCTCCGGCCACCAATGTGGCGAGCGAGAGCGGCACCAGCGCCGCGAGGGTGAGCACGCCGCGCAGCAGGCAGAGGGCCAGCAGCGCGAGGGAGAGCCACAGCAGCGTTCCAGCACCGATGAAGGCGGCGCGGATGTCGGCGCCCGGCAGCGTGCCCACCCAGTCGGACACCGCCGTCATGATCTCGATGCCCCGCCCCATCACCGGCCAGGCGAGATGATCCCAGCCGAACGGCATCAGCAGCACGCCCGCGAGCCCCGCCGGCATCACCAGGAAGGAGACCGCCGGCATGGCGGCGAGGTTGGCGAGAAGCCCGTAGGGCGCGACGCGCTGGAAGTGAAAGATGCCGTAAGGCGCCGTCGCGAGGCCCGCCACCAGCGAGGTGAGCGCCGTGCCCGCCACCAGCACTGCCACCCATGAGACCACCGCCCCGGCGATCCCATCCGGCCGGGGGATCGCCCGCAGGGGCTGGAGCCGCTCATAGGCGGCGACGAGGGCGAGGGTGGCGGCGAACGACATCTGCGTGCCCGGATCCAGCGCCGCCTCCGGCGTCAGCGACAGCACCACCACGGCCGCCACGCCCACCGACCGTAGCGACAAGGACGGCCGCCCGACCAGAACGCCGGCCAGCACCAGCCCCGTCATAACGAAGGAGCGCTGGGCCGGCACGTCATTGCCCGACAGCACCAGATAGAAGGCGCTGCCGGCCAGCGCGATGAGCGCCGCCATGGACTTGATGGGCCACGACAGGGCAAGCCCCGGCACCAGCGCCAGCAGCCCGCGCGCCAGCGCGAACAGGGTGCCGGCCACCAGCGCCATGTGCAGGCCGGAGATGGAGAGGATGTGCGAGAGGCCGGAGACGCGCATGCTCTCCTCCACCGCATGGGGAATGCCGGAGCGGTCGCCCGCCACCAACGCCACCGCCACCTCCGCCGGCACGCCGGAAAGCGAGGCGCGGATGCGGTCGGAAAGGCTCTGGCGCACCCCGTCCAGCGCCATGGCGAGGCGCACGGATAGAGGCGGGTCGCGCGGCGCCGCCGCCTTGGGCCGGCCGAGCCCGTAGCCGATGGCGCCGATGCCCTGGAACCAGGGCGCGCGGCCGAAATCATGGGCGCCCGGCATGGCGGGGCCGGAGGGCGGCAGCAATTGCGCCAGCTGCGTCACATGGCTGCCCACCGGCGGCGCCCATCCCTTGCGGAGCGAGAGCCGCACCAGCGCCGGCGCGTTGGCCAGCCCGCGCACGGCATCCCCATCGAGCCGCAGCAGGATGCGGTCGCCGGTGGTCCGCCGCTCGACCCGCTCGATGAAGCCGGAGAGGCGCACCGGGGTTTTGGGCGGCACCACCATCTCGTGCGCGATGAAAGCGGTGCGCACCCCGCCGGCCGCGAATCCGGCTGCCGTGGCGAGGAGCACCGCGGCGATGCCGAACATCATGGGCCGCGCCCGCGCGGCCAAGGCCGCCGCCGCGAATGCAGCCACCAGCACGAGGCTGGCGACGAGCGACGGCTCGGTGGACGCGCCGAAATAGAGAAGGATGCCGGCGGTGAAGGCGGCCGGCAGCCACAGAATCAAGCGCCCGGAGGCCGCCTCGGCTGCCACATCATGGGCGAGGCGGGCCTTCAGCGCATCGGCGAGGCGTTGAAGACCGCGCGTGGAAAGCACCGGGAGCGCGCCCGCAGCTCCCCGCCCCCCTGCCCGCGCCCTGCTCGAGGCCCGCTCGTCCATCCCCGCCCGCCAAGGGGCCGGTGCGGGCCGCGCCCGCCCCGTGTTCCTTGTGCCCCGCCTCTATGCTACACGGGCGCCTCCCGCGCGCCATGTGGTTCGGTTTGCGTTCCGCAGGGCCTTCGCATGCGCGCGTCCTCCCGTCCAAGCGGACCCAAGCCCGCCGAGCCCCGCCCGATGTCGCAGATCGTCACCCGCTTCGCCCCCTCGCCCACCGGCTTCCTGCATATCGGCGGGGCGCGCACGGCGCTGTTCAACTGGCTCTATGCCCGCCACACGGGCGGCAAGATGCTGCTGCGCATCGAGGATACGGACCGCCAGCGCTCCACCAAGGAGGCCATCGACGCCATCCTCGAAGGCCTCTCCTGGCTAGGCATCGATTGGGATGGCGATCCCATCTACCAGTTCGCCCGCGCGGAGCGGCATCAGGCCGCGGTGGCGGAGATGCTTGCGGCGGGCAACGCCTATCGCTGCTATGCCACGCCCCAGGAGCTGGACGAGATGCGCGAGCTGGCCCGCAAGGAGGGCCGCCCGCCGCGCTATGACGGCCGCTGGCGCGACCGCGACCCCTCCGAGGCGCCGGCCGACCGCGCGCCCGTCATCCGCCTGCGCGCGCCGCAGGAGGGCGAGACGGTGATCGACGACATGGTGCAGGGCACCGTGACCTTCCCCAACAAGGATCTCGACGACCTCGTCCTGCTGCGCTCGGACGGCACGCCCACCTACATGCTGGCCGTGGTGGTGGACGACCACGACATGGGCGTCACCCACATCATCCGCGGCGACGACCACCTGACCAATGCGGCGCGCCAGACGCAGATCTACCGTGCGCTCGGCTGGGACGTGCCGCGCATGGCACACATCCCGCTCATCCACGGGCCGGACGGGGCGAAGCTCTCCAAGCGCCACGGCGCGCTGGGTGTCGATGCCTATCGCGACATGGGCTATCTGCCGGCGGCGCTGCGCAACTATCTCGTGCGCCTCGGCTGGAGCCATGGCGACCAGGAGGTGTTCTCCACCGACGAGATGGTCGCGTTCTTCGACCTCGACAAGGTCGGCCGCTCGGCCGCGCGCTTCGATTTCGCGAAGCTCGAAAGCCTCAACGGCCACTACATGCGCGCCTCCAGCGATGCGGACCTGCTCGCCGCCATCGACGCGCTCGTGCCCTATCTGCCGGACGCCGACCACCGCCTGCCGCGCATGACCGACACCCGCCGCGCCCAGCTCGCCGCCGCCATGCCGGGGCTGAAGGAGCGGGCGAAGACGCTGGTCGAGCTGCTCGACAATGCCGAGTTCATCTTCGTCGAGCGGCCGATCCCGCTGGACGAGAAGGCCAAGACCCTCCTGTCGGCCGAGGGCCGCGCCCATCTCGGCCGCCTCGTGCCGCTGCTCGAAGCCGTGGAGTGGACCGCCGCCGCCACCGAGGAGGTGGTGCGCCGCTATGCCGAGGCGCAAAGCGTAAAGCTCGGCGCCGTAGCCCAGCCGCTGCGCGCCGCGCTCACCGGCAAGTCCACCTCCCCGCCGGTGTTCGACGTGCTGATCGTGCTTGGCCGCGAGGAGAGCCTCGGCCGGCTGAAGGACCAGATGAAGGAGCCGGCGGCTTGAAGGCGGCCGCCGTCACCGTCGCACTGGATCTGAAGGGGCTGAAATGCCCCCTGCCCGCTCTGCGCACCCGCAAGGCGCTGGCGCAGGCAACGGCGGGCACGCGGCTCGTCGTCACCTGCACGGACCCCATGGCGGTGATCGACATTCCCCACCTCGCGCACGAGACGGGCGCGGTGCTGGAGACGCAGGAGGTCGAGGCCGGCCTCCTGACGTTCGTGCTGGTGAAGGCGTAGCGTTGCTTCGCTCAAATGCCGCGCGGGCTTATGGCTTAACGCTGAGACGCCGCGCGGAGGGCTTTGCTACGCTCAGGCGCCGCGCGGGCTTTTAGGCCTCACGCCGTCAGAGGCAGCGCCCGCTCCACCAGCCGCACCCAGTAGGACGCGCCATAGGGAATGGCGGCATCGTCGAAGTCGTATTGCGGATGGTGCAGGCCGGCGGACGGGCCATTGCCGATGAAGATGTAGGCGCCGGGCTTCTCTTCCAGCATGTAGGCGAAATCCTCGGCCGCCATGAGGGGCGGCGCGGCGGCGTCCACCTCCGAGGCGCCGGCCACCTCGCTCGCCACCTCGGCGGCGAAGGCCACCTGATCGGCGTGGTTGCTGGTGACGGGATAGCCTTCCTTGAAGCTCACCGTGGCGGTGGCGCCATAAGCGGCGGCGACGCCCTCCGCCACCTGCCGGATGCGCTCGCGCAGTTGCGCGCGAACGCCCTGATCCAGCGTGCGGGCAGTGCCGACGAGAGTGGCCGAGGGCGGCAGCACATTGTCTGCCTCGCCCGCATGGAACATGGCGATGGAGACCACCGCCGCCTCCAGCGGATCCACATTGCGCGAGACGATCTGCTGCAGGGCCATGACGATCGCGGCGCCGGTGAGCACCACGTCCACGCCCTGGTTGGGCCGCGCGGCATGGGCGCCACGCCCGTCCACCACGATCTCGATATGGTCGGCCGAGGCCATGATGCCGCCCGGCCGCATGGCGAAGCGGCCAACCTCCAGCCCCGGCAGATTGTGCATGCCGTAGACCTCGCGGACAGGGAAACGGGCGAACAGCCCGTCGTCGATCATGGCCTTGGCGCCGGCCCCGCCCTCTTCCGCCGGCTGGAAGATGAGCACGGCGGTGCCGGAGAAGGCGCGGGTCTCGGCGAGGTGGCGCGCGGCGCCGAGCAGCATGGCCGTGTGCCCGTCATGGCCGCAGGCGTGCATCGTGCCGGGCGTCTGCGAGGCATAGGCGGCGCCGGTCTTCTCCAGGATGGGCAGCGCATCCATGTCGGCGCGCAGGCCGATGAGCGGGCCATCCCCCTTGCCGCGCACGATTCCCACCACGCCGGTGCGGCCGATGCCGGTGATGACCTCGTCGCAGCCGAACGCGCGCAGCTTCTCCGCCACCGCGGCGCTGGTGCGGTCGAGGTCGTACATGAGCTCGGGATGGCGATGGAAATCCTGACGCCAGGCCGCGATCTCGTCGGCGCGGGCAGCGATGTGGTTGTTGACCGGCATGGCAATTCCAGAAGCAATTGAGTGACCATGGTGCGGAACCCATCCTGCCCGGTCAATGCCCGCGCCCGCGCTGCCCCCTGCCGAAATGCCGGGACATCACGCCCGCCCGGCCTTGACCCCGCCGCCTTCGCACCCTAACCAACGCGTCAAGTGAGCCCGTAGCTCAGCCGGTAGAGCACGTGACTTTTAATCATGGGGTCTCGGGTTCGAATCCCGACGGGCTCACCACCTCAGGAATTCGATCTTCAGCTGCGACATATGACGGAACACTCGGCTCGGCTATGGAGCCAAGCCGGTGCCCAATTGGGAGGTTGGTGCCCATAGGGGCCAAGCCGATTCCTGACGAAACAGCTGCTGTTCGACCTCGATCCCGCAAAGGGTCACGAAACCTCAATCTTTATAAGGGCGTTTTTAATTCACTAGGGACACAGCGCTGTCTCGCGCTAAGAATGCACATTGACCGGAGTAGGGACATGACGACGGAACTGCGCCACCTAATCGAGGCTGCAAAGCGAGTGCAGACCACGCCGGAGCAGCAGGAAAATCAGCGCCGAAGCTTTGCTTACGGCAACACCTCTTTCGAGAATGAACGCATCACTCGAGAGATGGTTGATGAACAAGCCGAAAAACTCGCGCGACAGGATCGCAAATGACCTCGGAGCTCGGTGAACAAAGGCACAGCCGAGCTGCTGATGCGGAGTTGATCACCGATCCTATCCTAAAAGCTGAAGCGGAGGCCCAAAACGGCCTCCGCCAATATGACCTCGGCTTGCAGATAATCCACGAAGCCATTGACCGCGGCCCAGCGTACAAACTGCGTTTGTCAAAGATCCTTGCGCTTCAACGCGAAGCTTTGAATGGAATCAGCAGCTATGCGGGAAATTTTCGCCCAGCAAGTGTAGCGATCGAAGGCAGCAAACATGAGCCGCCTGGCGCGCACCTTGTACCAGAACTGGTCGAAGGTCTCTGCGACTACATCAACGAAAATTGGGACAAAACTGCACTCCACTTGGCCGCCTATGCCATGTGGCGACTTAATTGGATTCACCCTTTTTCCGATGGCAACGGGCGAACATCCCGAATCCTTTCTTATATAATTCTCTGCGCGCGAGTCGGGGCAGTATTACCCGGCGTACCCACCATTCCCGACCAAATCGTGGACAATAGAAAGCCATACTTTGACGCCCTCGATGCCGCCGACGACGCATGGGCTGAGGGACGTTTAGATATTTCTAAAATGGAATCACTACTGGAATCATTACTTGCGAGACAACTAACCTCTGCATTCGCTCAAGCCGGGGGGCGCGTCGATCCTACAGCCGGCCAGCCAGAACCCTCCTCCGGTACGAACTGAGTTCACTACGTTCAAAGAGCTTTGTGAGCAACGCAAATGCGGGCACCCAAATTTCAGGGCCACTGAACATGGCCGGATGACATTTTTCATTGTCACTGAAATCCCTCCTGCTATGCTTGCGCCATGAAGCTCGCGGAATGGCTCTCGACGACCGGAACGAAGCGCAGCGCATTCGCGCGGCAGGTGGGCATGTCCCCGGCCAGCGTGACGGCCCTGTGCAATGACGAGCGCGCCTGGATCTCCCGCGAGACGGCCGAAAAGATTGCCGAGGCGACCGGGCAGCAGGTGACGCCCAACGATTTCCTCGGCCTTTCCACGCCCCTCACCCGAGGTTTGCCCGTGACCGATACCACCCAGGCCCGCGTCCAGTCCGCCATCGAAGCCATCGCGCGGGGAGAGATCATCGTCGTCACCGACGACGACGACCGCGAGAACGAAGGCGACCTCATCCTCGCCGCCTCGCTGGCGACCCCGGAGAAGATGGCCTTCGTCATCCGCAACACATCCGGCATCGTCTGCACGCCTTTGCCCCCGTCCGAGGCGAAGCGGCTGCGGCTCGATCCCATGGTGTCGAACAACGACGCGCCCATGGGCACGGCCTTCACCGTCTCCATCGACGTGCGCCACGGTACCACCACCGGCATCTCGGCGGAAGAGCGCACCAACACCGTGCGCGCCCTTGCCAACCCCAATATGGGCGCCGGCGATTTCGTGCGGCCGGGCCATGTCTTCCCGCTGATCGCCCGCGAGGGCGGCGTGCTGATCCGCTCCGGCCATACGGAAGCGGCGGTGGACCTGTGCCGCCTCGCCGGCCTGCCGCCCATCGGCGTCATCGCCGAGCTGGTGAATGATGACGGCACGGTGCAGCGCGGCCCGCAGGTGACCGCCTTCGCCGAGAAGCACAACCTCACCCGCATCTCGGTGGCGGAGATCATCGCCTATCGCCAGGCGCGCGAGAAGCTGGTGACGCGGGCGGCGGAATTCCCGGTGCCCACCATCGTCGGCGAGCTGCAGGGCTATTCCTACGTGACGCCCTTCGATCCGGTGAACCACCTCGCTTTGGTCAAGGGCCGCATCGGCGACGGCGAGAAGGTGCTGGTGCGCCTGCACCGGGCCGATGCCATCGCCGACGCCTTCAGCGGCGGCAAGGTGCTGCAGAAGAGCCTAGAGCGCATCGAGGCCGAGGGCCGCGGCGTGCTGGTCTATCTGCGCGACGGCACCAGCGGCGTGCCGGCCGTGGCCATGGGCCAGAATTCCGAGAAGAGCACCAGCGAACTGGAGCGCGACCGGCACTGGCGGGAAGTGGGGCTGGGCGCGCAGATTCTGCGTGATCTCGGCATCCAGTCGATCCGCCTCCTGTCCTCCAAGACCCGAACCTATGTGGGCCTCGCGGGCTTCGGCATCGAGATCCTCGGTACCGAGACGCTCGATTGAGCCATCACGGCCGCGGCCGAGCCGCCGCGGCCAACCCATTGTGAAACTTAAAAGACACTGGCGATGCGCGCGCCGCGCACGCCATTGCAACGGTTCCGCCGCAAAACGTGACAGGCCTTAAGGCGGCAAAGCTCTTCTCCCCGCGGGGGAACGGTGTCAGCATTTCACGGACGTGAAGCCGCACCGTTTCTTCCACGGGAGGAAGCTGTCCATGTCCTCGCGCCGCCGCCTTTGTCGCCGCCTGTGTTCTCGTGCTTCCGGCCTTTTGGCCGCGTCTCTCCTTGCCCTCGGCCTTCTTCCCCATGCCCCCGCCGAAGCCGGCGGCGCCGGAAAGCTGCCGGTGGACGTGGAACTGCTGCTGGCCGTGGACGTCTCCTATTCCATGGACGCCGACGAGCTTGCCCTTCAACGCGAAGGCTACGCTGCCGCCCTCACCTCCCCCGAATTCCTCAATGCGCTGCGACTCGGCCCGAACGGTCGGATCGCGGTGGAATATGTGGAGTGGGCCGGCGAGAACGAGCAGAAGATCGTGGTGGAGTGGCGCATCATCGATGGCCCGGACAGCGCGAAGGCGTTTTCCGATGCGGTGCGGGCGGCGCCCATCCGGCGCATCTACCGCACCTCCATCTCCGGCGCCCTGCTGTTCGCCGCCGACCAGTTCGACCTGAACGGCTTCCGCGGCCTGCGCAAGGTCGTCGATGTCTCCGGCGACGGCGTGAACAATCAGGGCCCGCCCGTAGCCATGGCGCGGGATGCGGTGGTGCGCAGGGGCATCACGGTGAACGGGCTGCCGCTGCTGATGAAGCGCTCCGCCTCTTCCGCGCTCGATATCCCGGAACTCGATGTCTATTACGAGGATTGCGTCATCGGCGGGCCCGGCGCCTTCGTCATCCCGGTGGAGAATATGGAGGAGTTCGCCCGCGCCATCCGCACCAAGCTGGTGCTGGAAGTGGCCGGCGTGGTGCCCAAGCCCGGGCCGAGCCTCATCCAGCACGCCTCCGCCGAGCAGCCGCGCATCTCCTGCACCATCGGCGAGAAGATCTGGATGGACCACTGGGCCAATTGAGGCGCCCCGCCGCGCGTGAAGACCGGCTCAGGCGAGCGAGAGACCGGGCGCGTGCAACCCCGCTTGCGAGAGGGTGAAGATCTCCGCCCCCGTCTCGGTGACGCCGATCGTATGCTCGTATTGGGCAGAGAGACTTCTGTCCCGGGTGACGGCCGTCCATCCGTCCTTGAGCACCTTCACATCCGGCCGCCCGAGATTGATCATCGGCTCGATGGTGAAGATCATGCCGGGCTTCAGCTGCGGACCTTCGCCCTTGCGGCCGTAGTGCATCACGTTGGGCGCATCGTGGAACACCGTCCCGATGCCGTGGCCGCAGAAGTCGCGCACCACCGAGCAGCGCTCGGCTTCCGCATATTGCTGAATCGCGGCCCCGATGTCGCCGAGGTGCGCGCCGGGCCTCACCGCCTCGATGCCAAGCATCAGGCAGCGATACGTCACCTCGCAAAGCCGCTCGGCTGCCCTCTTGATCTGGCCAACCGGGTACATGCGAGAGCTGTCACCGTAATAGCCATCGAGGATCATGGTGACATCGACGTTGACGACGTCTCCCTCGCGCAACGGCTTGTCGTCGGGAATGCCGTGACAGACCACATGGTTGATCGAGGTGCAGATGTTCTTGGGGTAGCCACGGTAATTGAGCTGGGCCGGCAATGCGCCGGCCTTCAGCGTGTAGTCCATCACGAACCTGTCGAGTTCGTTGGTCGTGATGCCGGGCTTCACCAGATCGGCCACGGCGTCCAGGCATCCCGAAGCAATCCGGCCGGCGCGGCGCATGCCTTCGAAATCGTCTTTGCCATAGAGGCGGATGGCACCCTCGGTGGGGCTTGCGGGCACTTCGGAGGCGGCAGGATCAGTCATCGGGGAACATAAGTCTTGTGTTTGATGGGGCGCCTGCCGCCCTTCGGAGCGAATATGGCAGCACCAACATCTTTGCGAAACGGACCCTGACGGGCACCCATGGAATGCATCGGGCCTATGGCCAAAATCTGGCCGATGGTGATGCCCCCCCTCAGCGCACCTCGACCAGCGGCACGCCGCGCAAGGCCTCGAGATGTCCCGCGCCGGTCACGAAGGCGGCGATGCGCAGCTGTTCGGCCAGCACCTCGAAATGGGCGACGACGGCCTCGGTGGAGGTGACGGCCGCCTTCAGCGTCGCCGCCGCCTGCCCCACGAGATCGGCGCCGAGGCGGATGGCCTTGGCGGCGTCCACACCGTCGCGGATGCCGCCCGAGGCGATGATCGGCACATCCGGCAGGGCCGCGCGCAGGTCCACCACCGCATCGGCGGTGGGAATGCCCCAATCGGCGAAGGCGGCAGCCAGCGCCTGCGTGCGGCCCGTGCCGCGCGCGCCCTCCACCAGCGCCCAGTTGGTGCCTCCGGCCCCGGCGACATCGAGCGCGGCCACCCCGCACTTCACCAGCCGGCGCGCGACGGGGGCGGAGAGGCCGAAGCCGACCTCCTTCACCACCACCGGCACATGGAGATTGGTGCACAGGCCGGTGATGGCGTGGAGCACGCCGCGCCAGTCGCGGTCGCCGCCTTCCTGAATGGCTTCCTGCAAGGGATTGAGATGGATGACGAGCGCATCCGCGCCGATCATCTCCACCGCGCGGCGGGCGTTGTCGCGGCCATCGGCGGCAAGAAGCTGCGCGGCGCCAAGATTGGCGAGCAGCAGCACATTCGGCGCGCGCCGTCGCAGGTCGCCGCCGAGCCCGCCGGCCGCGCCGGTCTCCACCGCGATGCGCTGGGAGCCGACGCCCAGGGCGATGCCCAGCGCCTGCGCCGCCTCGGCCAGATGCGCATTGATCGCCTCGGAGCGCGCCGGCCCGCCGGTCATGGCGGAGATGAGCAAAGGCGCCTTCAGACGCCGGCCGAGGACGCTGGTGGACAGGTCCACCGCATCAAGGCTCAGCTCCGGCAGGGCGCAATGGACGAAGCGCCAGCGGTCGAACCCCGCATCCACGCGGGAAGCCACGCGATCGCCGGAGAGAACGATGTCGATGTGGTCTTCCTTGCGGCGACCGGCTGCGTTCTCGTCCATGCCTCTCCCGGCGTTCCCTGGGTCCGTGCTTTTGGCGTCGCGCATGCCGCCCCGCGGCGCTGGCGCCACACGCCCGCAAAATGTGCGACGCAGCGGAGCGCACGCACTGGCATCATTGTGTAAGCGGTGATCTAAAGTCATTCAAGGCAACGTATGTGCGTGTTGCAGGGGGATAATCGCCCCGGGCGGCCAAGAGCAGAGTGAGGGGGCGTATGGGGCAGAAGGGCGGACGGGACCGGCGGACCGAAGCTTCGGCGACGGCCCCGCGGGAAGCGCTGTCGGCGTCCGCCGGCGGTGTCGCGCTCGCCGTGGCGGCGCCGGACATCGACCCGACGCCGGCGCTCGATACCGCCTTGCCGGACTTCCCGCCCCGCTCCCGGGACCTCTCCTACCTCCGCGCGGTTGTGGACCGCCGGCTCGGTCTTCTCGTGCCGCCGGCCGCGTCGCATCCGGCCGTGCTGCATGCCGCCATGCGGCACATCCTGCTGGCGCCGGGCAAGCGGCTGCGGCCGCTGCTCGTCATGGCGGCGGCCATGCAGCTCGACGCGTCCGAGCATGCGGTGCTCGATTTCGGCTGCGCGCTGGAGATGATCCACGCCTCGTCCCTCATCATCGACGACCTGCCCTGCATGGACGACGCCATGGTGCGCCGTGCCCAGCCGACCACCCATGTGAAGTTTGGCGAGGACGTCGCCGTTCTGGCTGCGGTGGCCCTGCTGTCGCGGTCCCTCGGCGTCGCCGGCGCGGCGCCGGGCACGAGCGATCATGTGCGGCTCGACGCGGTGTGCATCCTGTCCAAGGCGGTGGGCTCGCTGGGCCTGTGCGGCGGCCAGTATGACGATTTGCGCCCCAGCCCCGGCCGCTCCCTCGCCGCCACCGAGGACGTGAACCGCCGCAAGACCGGCGTGCTGTTCTCCGCCGCGGTGGAAATCGCCGGCCGCGCCGCTGCCGCCGACGAGGCGCAGACTGGCCATTTGCGCGCGCTCGCCGGCCATGTGGGCAGCGCCTACCAGATCCTCGACGACATCCTCGACAACTCGGGCTCGGCCGCGGCGCTGGGCAAGGATGTGGGCAAGGACGCCAACAAGGCGACGGTCATCGCCTCCCTCGGCGCGCCGCGCGCGCGCAAGCTGTTGTCGGAGCACTTGGCGGGGGCGCTCGCAGCCTCTAAAGAACTGGGGCCCAACAAGGAGGGCCAGCAGCCCCTGCGAGACTTCATGACCGCTGCCTTCGGTGAACTGATGGGGCCGCTGGCGCCGTGAGCGCCGCTGCCCACCAATACGACGACCCGATAGACGAAAGCCCGGCACCCCCCCTCGCCATTCTCGGCCTCACCGCAGGCTATGGCGCGCGCACCGTGCTGGCTGGCGTGGACCTTGTGCTGCGCGCAGGAACGGTCACCGCCCTCGTCGGCCCCAACGGCGCCGGCAAGAGCACTTTGGTCCGGGCCATCTGTGGCCGAATCCCCCCGCGCACGGGCGTGATCCGCATCTGCGGCATCCCCGCCGCCGAGAGCGAGGCCCGCGCCCGCATCGGCCTCGCCCCGCAGGACATCGCCCTCTACCGCGCGCTGACCATCGCCGAGAATCTCGCCGTCTTCGCCCGCCTCGCCGGCGTCCGCCGCGCGGACGTCGCCGCCTGCGTCGCGCGGGTGATGGCGCGCACCGGCATCGAAGAGCGCGCCAACGAGCGCATCGATCGGCTCTCCGGCGGCTGGCAGCGCCGCGCCAATGTGGCGGCCGCCCTCGTCGGCAATCCGCGCCTCCTGGTACTCGACGAGCCGACCGTGGGCGTCGACGCCCCGGCCCGCGCCGACCTTGCCGCTCTGGTGCAGCGGCTTGCGGCGGACGGGCTGGGCATTCTTGTCATCACCCACGATTTCGCCTTCGCTGAAGAGGTGGCCGAGCGGGTCGCTATCCTCTCCGAGGGGCGCATCGCGCTGGAGGGGCGGCTCGCCGCCCTCATCGCCGCGCGCTTCCCCAACCAGCGCCGCGCCGCCGTGACCTTCGCCACGCCCCCCTCGGCGAACGGGCGGCAGGTGCTCGCCCTGCGCGGGCTCACCGGGGATGAAGGCGGCACCTCGTTCAGCGGCGTCGTCTCCGATACGCCGGAGGGCGCGGGCGGGCTCATCGCCGCGCTCAAGGTCGCAGGCCTCGTGCCGCGCACCATCGCCTTCGAGGCGGCGGGCCTCGATGCCCTCTATGCCGACGTGACCGGGAGCAACCATCCATGATGATGGGCGCCATCGTCCGGGCCATGGCACTGACGCTGATGCGTGACCGCGGCGCGCTGATGATGACGTTCGTGCTGCCGCCGGTGCTTTTCATTCTGTTCGCGGCGGTGTTCGCCGGCACGGGGGGCGAAACCTCGGCCATCAAGATCGCGGCGGCGCGGACCACCGAGGCGCCATCGGCCACCGCCTTCCTCACCGCGCTCGGCCACGCCAGCGACAACGATCTCGTCCTCGTCACGCCCGAGGAGGTCCGCGCCCGGGTGGCGGACGGGCGCGCCGATGTGGGGCTGGTGGTGCGGGGCGACGTGGCCGCCGCCACCGACAAGCCGCCGCTGCTCGTCATCACCGATCCCGCCCGCAATGTCGCGGCCGCCCTGCTCTCGGCGCGCATCCAAAGGGTGTTCACCGACGACCTCCCCGGCCTCGCCATCCGCCGCGTGGCGGCGCAGATCCAGGTGCTGGTGGGCGCCTTCTCCCCGGAACAGACCTCGCGGCTGGAGCAGTCCATCGCCCGCGCGCCGGAACTGGTGGCGGGGGGCGGCGCCGAGCTGATGGAGCGCCAGCCGCTCACCCGCCGCCGCTCCGAGCCGGGCGTGAGCTATTATGCCGGGGCCATCGCCATGCTGTTCCTGCTGTTCTCGGCGGTGCAGGGCGCGGGCAGCCTGGTGGATGAACGCCGCTCCGGCGTGTTCGACCGCATCGTCATGAGCCGCGGCGGCGTGCTGGCGCTGGTGGGCGGCAAGCTCGCCTTCCTGATTCTCCAGGGCCTCGCGCTCTCGGCGGTGCTCTTTGCCGTGGCGCAGATCGTCTATGGCGTGAACGTGCTGCCGAATTTCTGGACCTTCGCCGCCGTCGCGGTCGCCGCCTCGGCCGCCGCAGCGGGCATCGCTTTGCCGCTCGCGGCGGTCTCGCGCACGCGGCAGCAGGCGCAGACGCTCTCCACCTTCGCGGTTCTGCTGCTCTCCGCCGTGGGCGGCAGCATGGTGCCGCGCTTCCTTATGCCCGAATGGCTCCAGCAGGCGGGCGTACTGACCCCGACCGCCTGGGGCATCGAGGCCTTCCAGGGCGCGCTGTGGCGCGGCGAGGGCATGGCGACGCTCGCCCCCTCCCTGCTGATCCTGCTCGGCTGGGCCGCCGCAGGCGCCGCCGTGACGCTCTGGTTCATCCGGCGACAGGTGCGATTGGCCTGAAAGCTCCGGCTGGGCTGAAAGGTGCGGCTGGCCGGACCGTACCGCCCCGGCCGACCCTGCGACACGAAATCCTGAACGCCCTCGGCGCTTCCATCCGGCGCGCGCGCACACTAGAACGCCTTCATGGCGATCCTTGACCTTGCCAATCCGGTCCGCTTCCTCAGCCTGTCCGCGCGCATCCTGCCCTGGATCGCCGCCGCGGCGGTGGTGACGCTCGCAATCGGCTTCTACCTCGCATTCCAGGCGCCGCCCGACTACCAGCAGGGCGAGACGGTGCGGATCATGTACATCCACGTGCCGTTCGCCTGGCTCGGGATGTTCGGCTATTCCATGATGGCCGCCTCCTCCATCGGCATCCTCGTGTGGCGGCACCCTCTGGCCGACGTGGCGCACAAGGCCGCCGCGCCGGTGGGCGCGACCTTCACCGCTCTGTGCCTCATCACCGGCGCGCTCTGGGGCCGGCCCATGTGGGGCACATACTGGGTGTGGGATGCGCGGCTCACCTCCATGCTGGTGCTGCTGCTGCTCTATCTCGGCCTCATGGCGCTGCGCGCGGCCATCGACGATCCCAACCGGGCCGGCCGCGCCGCCGCCGTGCTCACGCTGGTGGGCTTCATCAACGTGCCCATCGTGAAATTCTCCGTGGACTGGTGGAACACCCTCCACCAGCCGGCCTCGGTGTTCCGCATGGGCGGCTCAACCATCGACTCCAGCCTGCTCTGGCCGCTGCTCATCTGCGCCGTTGGCTTCACGCTGGTGTTCATCGCTCTGCACATGCTCGGCATGCGCACGGAAATCCTCCGCCGCCGCGTGCAGGCGCTGGAGGCCCGCGCCGCCGCGGAAGCTTTGGCCTGAGCCGGCGCGCATGACCCATTTCGTCTTCATCGCCGCGTCCTACGGCGTCTCGCTCCTCGCCCTCGGGCTTCTGGCCCTCTGGCTGGTGCTCGATTATCGCAGCCAGCGCCGCACCCTCTCGGAGCTGGAGGCGCGGGGCGTCGGCCGCCGCAGGGCCAATCGCACGGGAGAGTCGGAATGAGCGATCCCGTCGTTACCCCCGCCCGTCCGCGTCGCCGTCTCTGGCTGGTGGCACTGCCGCTGGTGGTGTTCCTTGCCCTGGCCGCCTTGTTCTTCTCACGGCTGGAGACCGGCGGCGATCCCTCGCGCATTCCCTCCGCGCTGGTGGGCAAGAAGGCGCCGGTCGTCACCCTGCCGCCGCTCCCGGGGCTGAAGGGGGCGGATGGCCAAGCCCTGCCCGGCATCGATCTCGCCGCCCTCGGCGGCAAGCCGGCGCTGGTGAACGTGTGGGCGTCCTGGTGCGGACCGTGCCGCGACGAGCATCCCATCCTGATGCAGCTCGGCAAGGACCCCCGCTTCAGCCTCGTGGGCATCAATTACAAGGACGCGCCGGACAATGCCCGCCGCTTCCTCGGCCAGTTCGGCCTGCCCTACAAGGCGGTGGGGGTCGACCCCAACGGGCGCGCGGCCATAGAATGGGGCGTATACGGTGTGCCCGAAACCTTCGTGGTCTCGAAGGATGGCACCATCGTCCACAAGTTCGTGGGGCCCCTGACACCCGAGGTGGTGACGGGCACGCTCCTGCCGCTGATGGCGCGTCTTTCCGGCGGCTGAGGCCCAGCCCCGAGCCGTCGCCCCGAGGAAATCCCGATGGCCTTCTCCCCCGAAGAGATCGAGCGCTACGCCCGCCACATCGTGCTGCACGACGTGGGCGGGCCGGGCCAGCAGAGACTGAAGGCGGCGACCGTGCTGGTGATCGGCGCGGGCGGCCTCGGCGCGCCGGTGCTGCTTTATCTTGCGGCGGCCGGGGTGGGGCGGCTGATCCTGGTGGAGGACGATGTCGTCTCCCTCTCCAACCTGCAGAGGCAGGTGATTCACCGCACGCAGGACATCGACCGGCTGAAGACCGACAGCGCCCGCGACGCGGTGGCCGCCCTCAATCCCCATGTGGAGCTGATCACCCACGCGGTGCGGATCGATGCCGGCAACGCGCTGGAGCTGATTTCTGAGGCCGATCTGGTGGTGGACGGGTCGGACAATTTCTCCACCCGCTACCTTGTCTCGGATGCCTGCGTGTTGGCGAAGAAGCCGCTGGTGACGGCGGCTTTGGGTGCCTTCGACGCCACCATCACCACCATCCGCGCCCACGAGACCGGGCCGGATGGAACCCCCAACCCCACCTATCGCTGCCTTTTCCCCGAGCCGCCCCCGGCCGGCACCGTGCCTGCCTGCGCCGAGGCCGGCGTGCTGGGGGCGCTGGCCGGGGTGGCCGGATCGCTCGCGGCCCTGGAGGCCATTCGCGCGATCGTCGGCTTCGGTGATCCGCTGGTGGGACGCCTCTTGATGATCGACGCCCGCTCCATGCGCTTCGAGACTCTGAGCTATGGCTGGGACCCGGAGAACCCTCTGACCGGCGAAGGCCTGCGCATCACCGACCTGTCGGCTCACAAGCGCAGCGCGGCGGCGTGAGGCATGACGGGACCGCGTGCGTGCGTCTATACCTGCCTGATCGGGGGCTATGAGGCGCTGAACGAGCAGCCTATGGCCGCCGCCTCCGGCCTCGACTTCCTCTGCTTCACCGATGACCCGACGCTCACCAGCGCCTCATGGAAGCTGGTGCCCTATCCGCCGGCCTTCGCCCTCGACCCGGTGCGCAGCCAGCGTATCGTCAAGCTTTCGCCGCACGATGTTCTGCCGGGCTACGATGTCTCCCTCTACATCGACAACAGCGTCATCCTGACGGCGCCGCCGGAAGAGGTGATCGCGCGCTATATGCCCGAAGGCCAAGTGGCGGCGATGCCGGGGCACAGCTTCCGGGCCAGCGTGCGCGATGAATTCATGGAAGTTCTGCGCATGGGCCTCGACGATGGCGGCCGGGTGCTGGAACAGCTCAACCATTACATGCTGAGCGACCCCGCTGCGCTGGATGCGGTGCCCTTCTGGTCCGCCATCATCCTGCGCCGCCACCACGACCCTGAGGTCGTCGCCGCCATGCGTCTCTGGCTGGCGCAGGTGCTGCGCTACTCCCGCCGGGACCAGCTCTCGGGCACCCATGCCTTGGGCCGGGCCGGATTGAAGGTGGCGCGGTTCGAGGTGGACAATCTGGGATCGTGGTTCCACCGCTGGCCGGTGACCCACGCGCGCGACAGGGACGCCTTCCCCTTCTCGCCCACCCATAGTCAGATACCAGCTAGCCTGCTGGCGGATGACTGGCGGCGGGAGCGCGCGGCGCTGGAAGCGCGGATTACGGCGCTGGAGCAGGCGCACGCCGAGGCGGTGGCTGAGGTCGGGACTGAATGCGCGCCGAACACGCCTGAACCGGTGCCGAACGGCCCCCGAACGGCACCGGCATCGGGGCTTTTCCAACGGCTCACACGCCTCGCGAGCCGTCTTTCCGGCCGCAGCCGGAGCTGAGGCGTTTCCGCCTCAGAGCATCGCCGGCAGCACGCGATCCGGCGGACGGTGGCCGTCCATGAAGGTCTTGATGTTGACGATGACCTTCTCGCCCATGTCCACGCGGCCTTCCAGCGTCGCGGAGCCAAGGTGCGGCAGCAGAACGACTTTTCCCTGCTTGGCGAGACGCACAAGCTTCGGGTTCACCGCCGGCTCGTGCTCGAACACGTCGAGACCGGCACCGGCGATCTCGCCGGCTTCCAGCAGGCGGGTCAAGGCGTTCTCGTCGATCACCTCGCCGCGCGCCGTGTTCACCACATAAGCATCTGGTTTCAAGAGCTTAAGGCGGCGGGCCGAGAGCAGATGATAGGTCGCGGGGGTGTGCGGGCAGTTCACGGACACGATGTCCATGCGCGCCAGCATCTGGTCCAGGCTGTCCCAATAGGTGGCGTCGAGCATTTCCTCGATGCCGGAATTGAGGCGGCGACGGTTATGGTAATGAATCTGCAGGCCAAATGCCTTGGCGCGCCGCGCCACCGCCTGGCCGATGCGGCCCATGCCGATGATGCCGAGGCGCTTGCCCCAGATCCGTCGGCCGAGCATCCAGGTGGGCGACCAGCCGGCCCATTCTTCCTTGTCGGCGATCATCACCTGCGCGCCCTCGGCGAGGCGCCGGGGCACGGAGAGGATCAGCGCCATGGTCATGTCCGCCGTGTCCTCGGTGAGGACGCCGGGGGTATTGGTGACCGTGATGCCCCGGTTCAGCGCACTGGCGACGTCGATATGGTCGACGCCGTTGGAGAAGGAGGCGATCAGCCGCAGGTTTTCCCCAGCCTGTGAGAGCACCGCCGTATCGATGCGGTCGGTCACGGTCGGCACGAGAACGTCCGCTGTCTTCACGGCCTCGACCAGCGCGGCCTGATCCATGGGCACGTCGTCGATGTTGAGTTTGGCATCGAACAGCTCACGCATCCGCGTCTCGACCGAGTCGGGCAGCTTGCGCGTGACAACGACGAGGGGCTTGCGACGCACCATCGTTACTCCCCATTCCCCATTTCTTAACGGTTCTGGTCCCGTCTATCAGACAGCCGGGGAAACACAAGGCGCGCCGGGACGCAGGGCCTTGACGTGCCCGCCACGTCGGCGCACCCCTCCCGTCTGTTAGGTGCGATGCGAAAGGACGATCCCATCATGCCCGCAAAGCGAACTCATCTGAAGCGAAGCCTCGACAGCCGGTCGGTGAAAGCCCTGGCCCTTGCGGCGGCGATGATGGTGGGAACGGCTGCGGGTGCAGTCGCCGCCGAGCCCGGCACGTCCGGCCTGCCGGTTCCCCGCTTCGTCTCGCTCAAGGCCGACAAGGTGAACGTCCGCAACGGGCCGAACCGCGACCAGGACGTGGCGTGGGTGTTCAACCGCGCGGGCCTGCCGGTGGAGGTGACCGCCGAATATGAGACGTGGCGCCGCATCCGCGATGCCGACGGCGCGGAGGGATGGGTGTACCACTCCATGCTGTCGCTGCGGCGGACCGCCCTCGTCGCCCCTTGGCTGAAGGGTGAGACGGTGCCCCTGCGCGGCTCGGCCGACGCCGATGCCAAGGTCGTGGCGAAGCTCGAGCCGAGCGTGCTCGGCGTGGTCAAGGCCTGCGATGGCAAGTTCTGCCGCATCACCGGCGACGGCTTCGACGGCTATGTGCAGCAGAACCAGCTGTTCGGCGTCTATCCCGGCGAGAAGGTAGACTGAAGGGGAGCGCCGCTCCCCTCGCCTCCCGGATTTCAGCCCTGCGTCTCGGGCGTGTGCAGCACCAGCCCGTCCAGCGCTGCGGTCAGCTTGATCTGGCAGGAGAGGCGGGAAGTGGGACGAAGGTCGGTCGCGAAATCGAGCATCCCCTCCTCCATTTCCGAGGGCTGGCCGACCTTTTCCATCCAGGCTTCGTCCACATAGACGTGGCAGGTCGCGCAGGCGCAGGCGCCGCCACACTCCGCAACGATACCCGGAACACCATTGCGCACCGCCGTTTCCATGGCGGTAGCACCCTCCGGCCCGTCGACCTTGTGGACGGCGCCGGTATGTTCGATAAAGGTAATGGCAACCATAGATTGTCGCTTCCCGGCTTCCGCCGCACGCGCGGCGGTGGCTTGATCGGACGGCTCGCGAGCGTCCGCCGGATGGCGTCGGCCGGGCCGCTTTCCGGTCACTGGCTATAGCGGCTTGCCTCGCGCCGCACCAGCGTGGGCGCCGATTGTCGCGGGTCCCGCCCGCCCGGGTCGAATGGCCAAGCTCAAGCCAAGTGGCTCGATATTAACGATATCTTCATTAATGCGGCAGGGGCGGTTCAAACGGAGCCGCGGCCTGTCTAGGATAAGAAACGGTAAACCATCTTCGTCCGGCGTGGCCGGATGATGGGGGCGTGTACGGGTATCGGAGCCAAGGCGGCATCACGCGCCGGCACCGAAAGCGGGCAGAGGCGACAGCGAGATGAAGAACCCGAAGAAGATCCAGGACCCGACCGAGGCGGCTCTGTCGGCCATCCAGGAGGCTCTGACGCTCGAGCTCGACAATGCCGAGGCCAATGCGGCTGCGGCCAAGGGGGGCGAGGCGCCCCTGCCTCCCGATCGTGGAACCCCGCTGGATCGACCGCCCGCACCCGAGCGTGTTCTCTCCGGTCCCGGACCGCAGCGTGAAGGCCGTCCCATCAATCGCCGGCCGCGTCCGCCCGAGGGCGGCGAGGTTCGCGTGGACGGCGGCCGCCGCGAGGGCGCGCCCCGCCCGCCGCGCAGCGACGCCGAGCGCCGCGCCGCCAACGACGACCGTCAGCCCATCGGCCAGCTCCTCGGCCAGTTGCAGAAGAAGCCGCCGGTCACGCCCTTCTACTGGGCGACGGGCGTCTCGCTCGCGTGGATCGTCATCGGCATCATCTTCGCTTACACCGTCCATCACGGCCTGATGGCCAGCTCCAACGGGCTCCAGTCGCTGGGCGACTCCCCGGCCCTGCTCGGCATCTTCGCCGGCATCCTCATTCCCCCGCTCGCCTTCTTCGGCATGGCCAGCATCGTGCGCCGGTCAATGGAATTGCAGGGCATCGCCCGCTCCATGACCGAGGTCGCCCTGCGCCTCGCCCAGCCGGAATCCATCGCCACCGAAAGCGTGGTCACCGTCGGCCAGGCGGTGCGCCGCGAGGTCGCCGCCATGGGCGACGGCATGGACCGCGCCGTCGCCCGTGCCGGGGAGCTGGAATCCATGGTGCGCGCCGAGGTCGCCACCCTGGAGCGCGCCTATGAGGAGAACGAGACGCGCATCCGCACGCTGATCGACGACCTGCAGGCCGAGCGCCACAACATCCAGATCGAGACCGAGCGCCTGCGCGAGGGCATCATCGCCGCCGAGACGGTGCTCTCCAGCGAGGTGAAGGACGTCGCCTCGCGCATCCACACCACCATGATGGAAGCGAGCGAGCAGGTCACCGAGATCCTTGGCCAGAAGGGCGAGCACATCACCGCCGCCCTCGCCCGCGTCGGCGACAGCATGATCGACAGCCTCACCGCCAAGGGCGGCGAGCTGATCGACCGCCTCCAGCTCACCGGCTCCGACATCCGGCAGGATCTCTCCGAATCCGGCGACCTGCTGGTGGAGACCCTGCGTTCGCGCACCGACGACCTCGCCTCCAACCTGCTCGCCACCACCACCGACGTGTCTCAACTGGTCGAGCGCTGGGGCGACGAGGTGAACAGCAACATCGACCGCCTCAAGCAGGGCATCGCCGACACGCTTGCCGAAAACGTGGGCCGCTTCGCCGACGACATCGACGTGCGCGTGGCCGAGGTGAACTCCGCCTTCCGGGCCACCAGCGAGAGCGCGGTGGTCGAGTTCTCCACCCGCGGCGGCGAGTTGGTCCGGAAACTGGAAGAAACCGGCGAGCGTGTCGCCGAGACCTTGGCCGTGCGCGGCACCGACCTCGCCGACCGCATCGAGGCCACCGGCAACCGCATCTACGAGGCCGTCGCCGTGCGCGGCGAGGATCTGCAGCAGCGCCTGTCCGAGACCGGTGATCGCATCACCTCCTCGCTCGACCGCTCCAGCAACCAGGTCGTCACGGCGCTCGTGGACAAGAGCCACGAGGTCGCCGCCTCCCTCAATGGCGCCGGCGAGGACATGACCGAGCGCCTGTCGCGCGTCGCCACCGAGGTCACGCAGGCCATCGGCGCCCGCGGCTCCAAGGTCACGGAAGCCTTCCGCGAGACCGCCGACATCCTGGTCGCCACAATCGGAACCAAGAGCGACGCCATCAAGGAGATGCTCACCGCCCGCCTCAAGGCGATGGAGGAGACCATCACCGTGCGCGGCGCCGAGCTGGCCGACCGCATGCAGCATGATGCGGCCCACCTCGCCCGCGCCATGCAGGACGGCGTGAAGAACTTCGACACCACGGTGAAGGTGCACGCCCCTGAACTGGTGGACCAGATCACCCACCGGGTGGCGCTTGTGAACGAGAACCTGCGTCTCGCCACCTCCACGCTGGACGAGCGCCTCTCCGCCACCACCGACACGGTGGCGACCATCATGGATCAGCGCTTCTCGCGCATCGAGCAGACGCTGGACCAGCGCGCCCAGAGCCTCACAGAGACGCTGGCAACCCGCACCGTCAACTTCGCCCGCACCATCGCCGAGGGCACGAAGAACGCCACCGAGTCCCTCGACAAGTCGGTGGAGACGCTGGAGAACTTCTTCGCCACGCGCTCCAAGGCGCTGGGCGAGGTGCTGACGGACCGTGCCGACGCGGTGAACCGCAACATCGGCGTCCGGGCGCAGGAGATCGCCTCCGTGCTCGACGGTCGCGTCCACCGCATCGAGGAACTGGTGCTTGGCCGCCTCGACGGCGTCGCCACCTCGCTGGAAGTGCGCGGCACCGCGATCGCCGATGCCTTGGTCGGCCGCATCGAGACCGTCTCCGGCGCCCTGCGCGCCGAGGCGAGCGAGGTTGAGCGTTCGCTCACCACGCTGTCGGGCAATGTCAGCCGCACCCTCACCGAGCATTCGGAGAAGGTGGCCGACAATCTCGGCACCCGCCTCAACGAGATCGCCCATCTCATCGACGACAAGAACGGCACCTTCCTCTCCGCGCTGGAGCGCACCAGCCAGCGCGCGGTCACGGAGATCACCGCGACCAACACCGCGCTGCGCACCGACGTGGGCGTCATCATCGAGCGTCTCGACGACGCCAATGCCACCTTCCAGGGTGCGCTCACCCAGGCGGTGTCGAACCTCGATGCCTTCGCCGGCACCTTCGCCCGCCAGGTGGAGAGCTTCGGTGGCGCCGTCTCCGGCATCACCCTCAGCGCCGACGCCACGGCCGAGCGTTTCCAGTCGCAGATCGGCTCGCTCAAGGAAGTCTCCGCCACTGCGCTGGCGCAGATGTCCTCCCTGTCCGAGCGGCTCGACCAGAACCGCCGGCTCATGGACGAGGCGGCCCAGACGCTCGCCTCGACCCACGACCAGGTGGACAGCACGCTGGCCTCGCGCCGCGAAGCCATGGAGCAGCTCGCCCGCTCCCTCGCCCAGCGCGTCGGAGACGTGGAGAGCCGCCTCGTTGCCTTCCACACCATGCTTGACGAGACCTACGAGGCCTCGCAGCAGCGCGCCGTCGAGATCGCCGGCGTCATCGCGTCGGCCACGTCCGGGTCCACCGAAGCCGTGGCGCAGCAGCTTGCGCTGGTGCGCACTGCGGCCGACGCCGAGCGCGAACGCTCCGCGGCGGCCCTGCGGGAGACCTACGAGGTGGCCCTTGCCGACGTGCACACGCTCTTCGGCGAGACGGGCAACCGCTTCACCGCCGTCGCCACCGATCTCAAGCGCGTGGCCGAGGATGTCCAGCAGGCCATCACCCTCGCCCGCGAGGAGATGAAGCGCGGCATTCTCGAGCTGCCCGCCGAGACCGAGGCGAGCGCCGCCACCATGCGCCGCGCGGTGGCCGAGCAGATCAAGGCCCTCGCCGAGCTCAACGAGATCGTCGCCCGGCAGGGTCAGGCCCTCGATGTGGTGGAGGCTTCCGCCCGTGCCGCGCAGCAGGAGACCACCCGCGCCGCCCGCGAGGCGTCGCGGGAGACCACCGCCCTGCGCAGCCGTCCCGAGCGCGAGCCCCGCGCCGAGAGCCCCCGTGCGGAACTCCAGCGCTCCGAGCCGACCCGTGCCGAAGCAAGCCGCCAGGACCTGACCCGCAGCGAGACCGGCCGTTCCGAGCCGGCCCGCACCGAAGGCGCGAGCCTGCTCCAAGCTGAGCTGCGCCGCGCCCCGGCCAACCGCCGCGCCGAGCCGGCCGAGCGTCCCGCCTCGCGGCCGGCCGCCCGCGCCGAGAGCAACGGCGAGGAACGCGACAGCTGGCTGACTGAGCTTCTCGCCCGCGCCTCCGGCGATCTGGACGAGGACGCGCCGCGCTCCACCCGCGCGGCGGCCCCTGCCCCCGCCGCGGCTCCGGAGAGCCTCGACGATCTGTCCACCGACATCGCCCGCATGGTGGACCATCAGGCGGCGGTGGAGATGTGGGATCGCCACAACAACGGCGAGAGCCACGTGTTCTCCCGCCGGCTCTACACCATGCAGGGCCAGCAGACCTTCGACGCCCTGAAGCGCCGCTACCGCGCCGACGCCGGCTTCCGCGAGACCGTGGATCGCTACGTCGCCGAATTCGAGCGGCTCATCGATCAGGTTTCGGGTGATGACCGCGGCAGCACGCTGGCGCGCACCTACCTGACCTCGGACACGGGCAAGGTCTACACCATGCTCGCCCACGCTTCCGGCCGCCTCGACTGAGGCAGGACGGGACCGGTCTCGCCGACAAGGCGGACGCAAACGAAGACCGCGCCGGGCTCGAGACGCCTGGCGCGGTTTTTCCATTTCCGGGGTGGTTTGCAGCGGCCGGAGGCAAGCCGGCAAGGGAAGGGCGAGATGCGCAATCTCATCACCGACGTCCCCGGCCTGCTGGTCGGCAACGCCACCGAGCCGCACATCGGCACGGGCGCCACCGTCATCCTCGCGGAAGAGCCGGCGGTGGCCGCCGTCGATGTGCGCGGCGGAGGGCCGGGCACGCGGGAGACCGACCTGCTCGACCCGGCGGCAACGGTGGAGCGCGTCGATGCCATCACCCTCTCCGGCGGCTCGGCATTCGGCCTCGATGCGGCGTCCGGCGTCATGGCGGGACTTGCCGCGCGCGGGCGGGGCTTTGCCGTGGGCACCGCGCGCGTGCCCATCGTGCCCGGCGCCATCCTGTTCGACCTGCTCAATGGTGGCGACAAGGGCTGGGAGGGCCATCCGCCCTACCTGCAGCTCGGCCGCGATGCCCTGGACGCCGCAGACGTGGACTTCCACCTCGGCTCGGTGGGCGCCGGCACGGGCTGCACGACGGCGACCGTGAAGGGCGGGCTCGGTTCGGCCTCGGCCATGACGGCGACCGGCCACATGGTCGGCGCCATCGTCGCGGTCAACGCTGCCGGAAGTCCCCTATTCGGGGACGGCCCGCATTTCCGCGCCGGCCACTATGAGCGGGGCGGCGAGTTCGGCGGGCTCGGTGTGCCGTCGCACGTTCCGGATGAGGCCAGCGATCCCCGGCTCAAGGGCGGCGTCTCGCGCTTCGCCACCACCATCGCCGTCGTTGCGACGGATGCGATCTTGACCACGGTGCAGGCGCGCCGGCTCGCCATCATGGCGCAGAACGGGCTCGCGCTCTCGCTGTTTCCCGTCCACACGCCGCTCGATGGCGACGTGGTATTTGCCATGTCCACCGGCCGCAGGGCGCTGGAGGCGCCGCTGCCGGACCTCGCGCGGCTCGGCGCCCTCGCCTCCATTGTACTGGCGCGCGCGGTTGCACGCGGTGTGTACGAAGCCCGGCGCCTGCCCTTCCCGGACTGCCAGAAGAGCTGGCACGACCATTTCGGGCGCTGACGGTCGCGTAACGTCAGGGCGGCGTTAGCGGATGCATGGCGTGCGGGATCGGCTATAAGCCCGGTGATCCGAGGATCTCCATGACCGCTCCGTCCACACCCCAAGTCCCACCCCGCTCGCCCTCGCATGTCCCCGGCAGGCCCGAAGGCCCCGTGCGCCTCGGCGGGGCTCTGGCCTTCCTGTTCTGGTGCGCCTGCGGCATCGCCGCCCTGCCTCTTGCCGGGCTGTTCACGCTGATCTCGGCGCTGGGCGTCACCGGCGCGCGCTCGGCCTTGTTCGACTCCTTCGCGGGCGCCGGCGTGCCGCAGCAAGTTCTGCGGCTGGGGCTGATGCCGCAGGTGGTGTTGTTCGGCTGGGCGGTGACCATGGTGGTGCTCACCGTGGCGCGCGCGCGCATCGCGCTGCTCGTGCTGCCCTGGCTGCTGGTGCTCTGGCTGGCCACCACCGGCTACAGCCAGTTCGCCATCCGCGATGCCATCGCGCCCGACGGCGCCGATCTCGGGGCGTTCGCGGCGCTCATGCCTGGTCTTCTCGCGCAGGCGGCGGGTGTCGCCGCCTTCTTCGGCTATTTCCGGGAAGGCGTACGACCGCAGAGCTTCTACCGCCGCTGAGGCGGCGCCTCGTCTTCCAGCTCGCCGTGCGGCTCGACCGGCGGCCGCCTGCGCCGACGACCACCTTCGGATGCGGCGCGCGTGGCAAGGCCCGACGCCCAGCCCGATGCGGCATGGAGCGCGGCCCGTGCCGCGTGGCGGGAGGCCGACGCCGCTGAGGCGACGCTCCGCCGTGCCAGGGCGCTGGCCGTCGCCGGTGCCGGAAGGGGCGCGGGAACGTCCGGCTCCTGCGCCGGCGCGAGGGCTGGTGTGCCTTTCTCCATATGCAGGCGCGCGGCGAGGCGCACGTGCCAGAAGGCGGCAAAGCGCGCCACCCGTCCGGTCCATCCCGATAGGCCAGCCGTGGCGAAGGGCTGAAGCAGGGCGATCCTATCGTCCCGCTCGGCGATCGCGCCCACGATCATGCGGGCCGCGAGGAAATCGAGCCCCAGCGATCCGGCCCCGGGCGCCAGCGCGTACCAGACGCCGCGCTCGCCCTCATACAGCATCGGCATGCCGCCGGGATCCGGCAGGCTCCGAGCCCGCGCGCCTTCCACCAGCCCGCCACCGACGGGATAGACCTCGGCCGCGTGTCGGCGCAGCACGCGCGCCGCGCCGACGCGCGTCATCACCGGCAGGGCCGACTGGGCGGCAACCGCCAGCCGGTCGCCGTCGAAATGATATGCGAGGCCGGTGAGGCCGAACTCCTCGACGAGGCCGGCATACGGCGCGTTGCTGCCCGGCAGCCGGAAGCCACCCGAAACCCACGGCGCCCGTGGCAACCGGGCGACGCCCGAGCCGAGACGGGCAAACGCCGCCGGTCCGCACACCGCGACCTGAAAGGCGCGCACCCGCTGGTTCGCCATATCGAGATACTTGCGGACGCCCTTTAGATCGACCGAGAGCGCGCTCTCCACATTCACGAAACGCACCCCGGCCGCCCGGGCCGCATCTTCCAAGGCCGCGATGAGGGAGGCCGTGCGCACGCGTTCGGCCGGCACGACTCCGAGGCCGGCGGCAAACGTCTGGGTGCCAAGGAGGGCCGCCAGATCCTCCGCGCCGACAAAGACGGTGGTGTCCGGCGCGAGTTCCTGGCGCAGCTCATGCTCGCGATAGAGGTCTTCGGCCGCATGGGCGCGCGCCACGGTGAGCCGCCCGCGCGGGCCGATCTCGATGCCCAAGCGCTCTATGAGGCCCAGCCCCGCCTCCGCGGCCTGGGCGGACAGGATGAGCAGCTCCTGCGCATCGTCGCGGCCGACCCGGCTGGAGAGTTCAAGGGTCGAGAGCGGGAAGCCGGGGGCGATGACGCTGTCGAGCGGCCAGGAGGGGACCGCGACCGAAGGGCCGGCCATGGCCAGCAGCACCACGTCGCGGCCCCGCCGGGCAAGATCGCCCGCCAGAACGAGGCCGGCGACATCGCCACCGACCACGCAGACGTCGCAGTCGATGATCCGCTTGGGGCCCGCGGCGGAGCGCTCGGGCACCATCGCATCGTGCGCGGGGGGCCGGGGCGCAGACGTCTGGCTCATGAATTGGTCCAATAAGAGATGGGCAATGCTGACGCCGCCAGCTTGAGAAAGCGTTTATTTGCGGCGCTCTAATGGCGTTTGGCCGGCGAATGCGCCGGGGGGCGTGACGCTGCGGCGCGGCAGCGGACATTGCGCTGCACAGGCCGCGTGCGTCATAAGGAGCCGCATTTCGTTGATCGGTTAGTAACCATGCGCCGTCTCATACTGCTGCGCCATGCGAAGTCGGACTGGCCGAACGGCATCGCCGATCCGGAACGGCCCCTTGCAGCCCGTGGCCGCAACGCGGCGCCCCGCATCGGTGCCTATATCGCGCAGGAACACCTGCTGGCCGATCGCATCCTGGTGTCGCCCGCCCGTCGAACGCGCGAGACATGGGATCTCGTGGCGGCCCGCCTGCCGCCGCCGAAAGTGGTGGCGAGCGAGCCCCGCGTCTATGACGCATCCGCTGCCCGCCTCATGACCGTGCTGCGGGAACAGCCCAAGGACGCCCACAGCGTGATGCTGGTGGGCCACAATCCCGGCCTCGAAGACCTCGCCGAGCTGCTTGTGGCTTCGGGTCCGGCGCCCCATCTTGCCAGCATGGCAGAGAAATTCCCGACCGGCGGCCTCGCCGTCATCGATCTTCCCGTGGACGAGTGGAGCGCCACCGCGCCCGGCATCGGCCGCCTCGACCGTTTCGTCACCCCGCGCGACCTTGGCGGAAACGACTGACGATGGCGTTCTTCACGGACGCCGTGGACGATGCGCGCATCGCGCTTCAGGCCCTGGCGGATCGGGTGGAGGGCATCGCCCATCCCACCCTGCGGCTCGGCGTGACCGGCCTTTCGCGGGCCGGAAAGACCATCTTCACCACGGCCCTCATCCACGCCCTCACCAAGGGCGCGCGGATGCCCGTCTTCGAGCCCTACCAGTCGGGCCGCATCGCCCGTGCGGAGCTTCAGCCGCAGCCGGACGATGCCGTGCCGCGCTTCGCCTATGAGGGCCATCTGGAGATGCTGGGGGCGGAGCGGCGTTGGCCGTCCTCCACCACCCGGGTCAGCGAGCTGCGCCTCGCCATCCGCTACGCCACCCGGCGCGGCAGCCTGAAGACGCTGACCCTCGACATCGTGGACTATCCCGGCGAGTGGCTGCTGGACCTGCCGCTGCTGAACATGTCCTACGCCGACTTCGCCCGGCAGAGCCTCGCCCTTGCGCGCGCGCAGGCGCGGGCCGAGGTGGCGGCGCCCTTCCTCGCGGCGGTGGCCGACGCCCCCGCAAGCGGGCCGGCCGACGAGGCGCGGGCGCGGGAGGTGGCGGCGCGGTTCACCTCATATCTCTCCGCCTGTCGCAGCGAGCGGCTCGCCATGAGCCTGTTGCCGCCCGGCCGCTTCCTTATGCCCGGCGACCTCGAAGGATCACCTGCCCTCACCTTCGCCCCGCTGGACGTGGAGGACACGCCCTCTCGCGCCGACACGCTGGGCGGGATGATGGAGCGGCGTTTCGAGGCCTACAAGCACGCCGTGGTGCGGCCGTTCTTCCGCAACCACTTCGCCCGGCTCGACCGGCAGATCGTGCTGGTGGACACGCTCTCGGCGCTGAATGCCGGGCCTGCCGCCCTCGCCGACCTGGAGCGGGCGCTGGACGGCATCCTCGCCGCCTTCCGCACCGGGCGGAACAGTCTGGTGAGCACCCTCTTCCGCCCCCGCATCGAGAAAGTGCTGTTCGCCGCCACCAAGGCTGACCATCTGCATCGGGCCAGCCATGACCGGCTGGAAGCGGTGCTGGGGCGTCTCGTGGAGCGTGCGCGCGAGCGGGCACAGGACCGTGGCGCGACCCTCGACGTGGTGGCGCTCGCCGCCATCCGCGCCACCCGCGAGGCCCGCGTGCGGCGGGGTGGTCACGAGCTGGATGCCATTGTCGGCACGCCCGAGGCCGGACAGGAGGCGGGTGGCCACGTCTTCGACGGCGAGGAGGAGGTGGCGGTGTTTCCGGGCGAGTTGCCGGCCGACCCGGATGCCCTGTTCGATCCGTCCGGCGCGGGCTTCCGGGGTCTCGCCTCATCCATGGCGGGCAACGGGCAGGACGACGTGGATTTCCGCTTCCTGCGCTTCCGTCCCCCTGCGGACATCGGCGATGGCCCGATCCCGCATATTCGGCTGGATCGGGCGCTTCAGTTCCTGTTGGCGGACCGGCTCACCTGAACCGACTGGCGGTTCAGGTGCTGAAAGTCAGACGCTTTGGTTCAGAACTTGGTCGAAGCCCAGCGCACCATCTGCACCAGCACCTGATCCTGCGCCTGATCAAGGGCGACGGTAGCGGCGGGACCGGCGGATGAAGCGGCCGGCACGGCGGCGCGGAACACCTGCGCGGCCAGGATCCTACCACTCTGGGCACCGATGAGCTTGGCGGAAATCTCCACCACGGCCACGGGGCCCTGATCGGTAATGCGCAGCGCGAAGGTGCGGATGTCCGTCACCAGCGTGTAGTCCGCATTTACGCCGTCTCCGGGACGGGCGACGCGGCGCAGCTTGCTGGCATTCTCGAACGCCTGGATGGTGCGGGCGTGTAGCAGCGCCGGGAGATTGTCGCTCCACTGGGCATCGGCCAGATAGGCCACCTGCCCCGCGCCGGGCTCCACCATGATCTTGTCGGTATTGAGCACGGCAAGCGCCGTCGGCGCCACCACCACCAGCTGCCCGTTGCCGCTGCCGCCGGCCGTGAAGCCGCCGGGTGCGGTGAGATTGTAGGTGGGCGTCGGGGTCGAGCCACAGGCGGCGAGGGAGAGCGCGGCACCAATGAACAGGGACGCGGCCAGCAGTCGGCGCGCCAGAGAAGCGGCTCGGGTCAGCACATCGCTACGGGAGACGGGAACGTCGCTCATGATCGGCTCATCGCCCGTATTTCGGAATGGAGTTGCCGCCGCCCAGAATGAATTGCTGGGGGTTGCGCTCGATGCCGCGCAGCACGCGGTCGATCTCGCCGAGGGTGCGGCGTCCGTCGGTGGCCAGCGCCTCGAACTGCTTGAGGCCGGGCCCGGTGAAGCGGCTGATCTCGTTGGTGAGAAGCGCGGTGCGCTGGTCGAGATTGTCGGCCAGCTTGCGCACGGAGGCCGCTGCCTCGGTGGCCTGGTTGAGCAGGCCGTTCTTGTCCTCGGTCGCGGTCTTGAGGTTCACCACCACCTCGTCGACCCGCTGCGCCACACCGTTGAGCTGCTTCACGAGCGCATTTGCCTGCTCGATCACGCTCGCCACGTCGTCGGACTTGGACGCGACGGCCTGGGAGAAGGTGTCGATGTTGCGGATGATGTTCTTGATCTCTTCCGGGTTGATGGCGTCCAGCACCACCTCGATCTTCTTGGCGACGCCCTGCGCCGTGTTGATGAGGCCGGACATGCCCGCCCCGCCATCGGAAGCGATACGGGGAATGCCATTGGGGCCGGGCTGCAGCGCCGGCGCGTCCGGCTTACCACCACGGATGGACACGGCGATTATGCCGGTCAGGCCCTGCGATTCCAGGCCCGCGCGGGCGTCGGAGAGAACCGGAACCTTGTTGTCGATGCCGATTTGGACGAGAACCTGCCCCGGCTGGCCCGGCACAAGGCCGAGGCTCGTCACCTGTCCCACCGGGATGCCGTTGAACAGCACCGAGTTGCCCTGGCGCAGGCCAGCCACCGAGCCGTCAAAGACGATCTCATAGACCTTGCGGGCCGTGGAATCGTGCGGTCCGGCGAACCAGTACACGAAGCCGAACGCCGCCGCGATGACGGCGAGCGTGAAGGCTCCGATGATGGTGTAGTTGGCCCGTGTTTCCATGCCTCATCCCGGTTCCGTTGCAGCCTGCCCCGCTTTACCGGCCTGCTCCTTGTCCTGGCGCACCGCCACAGGCGGCGCGCATGTATCAACGCTCGCGGCGCGCGTTTTGCACCGCCCTTGCCCGCGTGCCGTGAAAATAGGCCCGCAGCCAAGGGTGCTGTTGCGCCATCATGTCCTCGATCGTCCCCGCCGCGATCACCTTGCCGTCGGCGAGTGCCGCGATGCGGTCGCACACGGTGTGAAGGCTGTCGAGATCGTGGGTTACCATGAAAACCGTAAGCCCCAAAGTCTGTTGCAGCGTCCGGATCAGCTCGTCGAAGTCGCCCGCGCCGATCGGATCAAGGCCCGAAGTGGGTTCGTCGAGAAAGAGAATTTCAGGATCGAGCGCCAGCGAGCGGGCAAGCGCGGCGCGTTTTATCATGCCGCCGGAAAGCTCGGAGGGTAACTTTTCGGCCACATCGCATTTCAGGCCGACCATCTCGATCTTGGTATAGGCGATCTCGTCCAGAAGCCGCTGGGACAGCTTGAGATTTTCCCGCAGCGGGAACTGGATGTTCTGCTTCACCGTGAGCGAGGAGAACAGCGCACCCTGCTGGAACAGCACGCCCCAGCGCCGCTCCAGCGCCGAGCGCTCGCGCTCGGAGAGGTCGTCGAGGTTCTGCCCGAACACCTCGACCGTGCCCGACGTCTTGTGCACCAGCCCGAGGATCGTGCGCGTCAGCACCGACTTGCCCCCGCCCGACGTGCCGACGAAGCCCAGGATCTCGCCGCGATAGACGTCGAGATCGAGGTGGTTGAGCACCACGCGGTCGCCGAACCCCACGACGATGTCGTGGACCCGGATGATGGCTTCCCGGCCGCTGGTCTGAAGTGTGGAGGAGGAGGTCTGTGCGTCCATGGCCGCTCACATGTCGATCGCGGCGAAGAACATGGCGAACACACCGTCCATGACGATCACGAGGAAGATGGCCTTCACCACCGAGGCGGTGGTGTGCTCGCCCAAGGATTCGGCGCTGCCGCCCACCCTCAGGCCTTCCATGCAGGCGACGAGGCCGATGGTCGCCGCCATGAAGGGCGCCTTGTACATGCCGACCTTGAACTGATCGAGGTCGATGGCGAGCTTCAGCCGGTCGAGGAACACGTCGGGTGTGATGCCGCCATAGCCCCAGGACACCAGCCCCGCGCCGAAGATGGCGGACATGGAGCCGATGAAGGTGAGCAGCGGCAGGGCGATGATGAGCGCGAGGATGCGCGGCACCACCAGCACCTCGATGGGATCGAAGCCCATCACGCGCAGCGCATCGATCTCCTCGCGCATGCGCATGGAGCCGAGTTCGGCCGTATAGGCGCTGCCCGAGCGGCCGGCGATCATGATGGAGACGATGAGCACGCCGAGTTCGCGCAGCACCAGGACGCCCACCATGTCCACGACATAGATGTCGGCGCCGAAGCGACGAAAATTGAAGATGCCCTGCTGGGCCAGGATGCAGCCGATGAGGAAGGTGATCAGCAGGATGATGGGCACGGCGCGGAAGCCGACCCGGTCGACCTGGTTCACCATGGAGGTGAAGCGGAAGCTGCGCGGGCGGGCCAACACCCGCAGCATGGCGGCCACCGTGGCGCCGATGAAGTTCAGCAGCGACAGCGCATCCTTGGCGGCATTGACGACCTCGTGGCCGAACCGCTCCAGAATGCCTTCGTGCCGGCGCTTAGGGGGCGGCGGCTCGTGCCCCATGCGGGAGAGCTCTTCCAGCAGCACCTTATAGCGCGGCGCCAGCCCGACCAAAGTCGGTTCGACCCCGGTGCCCGCCCAAGCACGTCGCAGCCGCTCCAGCAGCAAGGCGCCGAAGGTATCCATGCGCTCTACGGAGGCGAGGTCGATCTCGACGCCCTTGGGCTTGGCATAGGAATGGACGGTATCGTTGACCGCCATCTCCAGTTCGTCGGCATATTCGGACGTCCACGCACCGCGCCCGGCCACGGTCAGGCGGTCGTCCTGGCTGTGCACGGAAATCAACGAAGCATGCGGCAACGCGGCGTCTCCAACGGCGACCGGCGCGACACGCCGGATGGTCTCAACCCCAGAACAGACTTCGGACCTTACCGTCCGTAGCCCTACCACGACACCTGCCGCGGTCAAACCGTCGCCCCGCCTTCATTCCGGCAGCGGCACACGCTCCTGCCGGATGCGCTCCCGCCCCGCAAGGCATGAACGCAATCTAGCCATACAGATACGCGGAGGCGGCGTCGAGATCAGCCAGGACACACCTCGCCACCATCGTCACCTGCCCCGCGATGGGCGGCGCGGAATCGGCTATTAAGCTTAACCCATGGCCGAACTGTCTCTCAGCGTCGAGCGCTTTCCCATCGCCGGCACCTTCAACATCGCCCGTGGCTCCAAGACGGAGGCGGTGGTGGTGGAAGCGCGCATCACCGCAGGCGGCATCACCGGTCGCGGCGAGTGCGTGCCCTATGCCCGCTACGGCGAAACCGTGGAAGGCGTGGTCGCGGCCATCGAAGCGCTGAGGGCGGACCTTGCGGACGGCCTCAGCCGGGAGATGCTGCAGCACCGCCTGCCGGCCGGCGCCGCGCGCAATGCCGTCGACTGCGCCCTGTGGGACCTCGAGGCGAAATCCTCCGGCATGGGCTGCGCCGAGCTGGCCGGCCTGCCCGCCCTGCGGCCGGTGGTCACGGCCTATACCCTCAGCCTCGATACGCCGGAGGCCATGGCCCGCGCCGCAGCCGCCGCCACGGACCGCCCTTTGCTCAAGCTCAAGCTTGGCGCCCCGGGAGACCGTGAGCGCCTCGCCGCCGTGCGCGAGGCCGCCCCGGACAAGCGCCTCATCGTCGATGCCAATGAGGGTTGGAAGGCCGCCGACCTGCCGACCCTGCTCGATGCCTGCGCCACCGTCGGCGTCGAGCTCGTCGAGCAGCCCCTGCCGGCCGACGACGACCGCCGGCTCGCCCGCATCGATCGGCAGGTGCCCATCTGCGCCGACGAGAGCGTGCACGACAGGGCGGGGCTCGCGGCGCTCCGCGAGCGCTATGACGCCATCAACGTGAAGCTCGACAAGGCCGGGGGGCTCACCGAAGCACTGGCCTTGGCGGAGGCGGCTCATGGGCTTGGCTTCGGCGTCATGGTGGGGTGCATGCTGGCGTCATCGCTCGCCATGGCCCCTGCCCTGCTGGTCGCCCAGAAGGCGAAATGGGTGGACCTCGACGGGCCGCTTCTGCTCGCGCGCGACCGTCTGCCCGGCCTTCACTACGACGGTGCCACCGTCTCCCCGCCCGATCCCTTGCTCTGGGGCTGAAGCCGCGCGGCGACGAGGGCCACGCCCGCCCCCGCCAGGCCCAGCGCGCATCCGGCCAGAAAGGCCATGGGGCCAAACGCGGCCCAGAGCGGCCCGGCCGCCACGTTCGCGGCGGACGACATGAGGCTTGATGTCCAGGCCGCGGTGGTCTGCCCCGTGCCGGAACGATGCTCGCTCACGCCCCGCGCCACGAGATCGACCATGGCAAGATAGGTCGCCGCGAAGGTCAGGGCGTGCAGCATCTGAAGCGGCAGCAGGACGGCGAGCGGCGGATCGCTCGCCATCACCGCAAAGCGCACCACGGCGGCCGCGCCGCCGATGGCGATCATTCCATAGGCGCCGAAGCGGCCCAGCAGTGGCCGGCCGAAACGGAACAGCACCATCTCGGCCGCAACGCCCACCGCCCACAGGACACCGATGACCGTCAGCGAGATGCCTTCCGACCGCCAGTGGACCGTGGCGAAGAGGTAAAGCACCGCATGGCTCGCCTGCACCAGCCCGGCGGCGACAATGCCGGCGAGAAAGCCGAGCCGCGCGCGCCGCCCCGTGAGGGGCGACGGCATGGCCTCAGCCCGGGGCAGTTCCGGCAAGCCGAAGGTCGCGAGCACATAGGCCACATGGCCCGCGATCATCAGCAGGACGACTGAATCCGCGCCCAGCGCGCCAACGATCACGCCACCCGCGAGATTGGCCCCGAGGAAGCTTGCCGAACCCCATTGGCGCGCGCGGCCATATTCCGCCCGTCCCGCCCGGGCAAGGCGCGAGGTGTAGGAATCCAGTAGCGAAAAGCCGGGGAACCACGCCGCCGACATGGCGCCGAGGATCAGGAGGATCGCCGGAAGGCTGGAGGTGAAGGCCAGAAGCGCCATGGCCGCGACCGTGGCGATGCCCAAAAGGGTGAGCAGCGCCCTCGGCCGTCCCAGCCGGTCCGAGAGCAGGCCAAGCAGGGGGGTCGCGGCAAGCCGGCTGAGCATGGGCACGGCCAGTACGAGGCCCATGGCCTCCGGCCCCAACCCGCGGGCCTGCAACCAGAGTGGCAGATAGGGCTGGAAGATGCCGAGCGCGATGAAGAAGGTGCCGTAGGCCGCCCCCAGCCGCAGCGCGAGCGCGCGCGGCGGCAGATGCCCCTGCCCGTTCTCCCCGACCTCGTCCACGATGCGTCAGGTGGCGGCGAGGCAGCGGGTGAAGGTTTCCGCGTCCACATTGCCGCCGGAGAGCACGATCACCGCTGTGCCGCCGGAGACGTTGAGCCGCCCCTCCAGCAGGCTCGCCAGCGCGACCGCGCCACCCGGCTCCACCACCAACTTGAGTTCGCGGAAGGCGTATTCCACCGCCCGCGCCACTTCGGCGTCGGTCACGGCTGCCGCCTCGCCCACGATGCGGCGGGTGATCTCGAAGGTGATGGCCCCGGGCGTGGGCGCCAGCAGCGCGTCGCAGAAGGAGCCGTCCGGCTGGGCATTGCGCTCGCGCACGCCGGAGCGGAAGGAGCGGGCGTGGTCGTCGAAGCCCGCCGGCTCGCAAACCACCACACGCGCCTGCGGCGCAACCCGCTTCACGGCCAGCGCGATGCCGGCCACCAGCCCGCCGCCGGAGGCATTGGCCGCCACGAGATCGGGCACGCGGCCGAGGGCGGCCAGATCTTGAACGATCTCGAGGCCCACCGTGCCCTGCCCGGCGATGATGTGAGGATCGTCATAGGGCGGCACCATGATGGCGCCGCGCTCCGCCGCGATGGCGCGGGCGATGGCGTCGCGGTCCTCGGTGCGGCGGTCGTAGCCCACGACTTCCGCGCCGAGCGCGCGGGTACGGTCGCGCTTCAGGGCCGGCGCATCGTGGGGCATGACGATGACCGCCGGCATGCCGAGGATCTTCGCCGCGGCGGCGACACCCTGGGCATGGTTGCCCGACGAGCAGGCGACGACTCCGGCGGCGCGCGCCTCTTCCGGAATCTGCACCATGCGGTTGAAGGCACCGCGGAACTTGAAGGAACCGGTGCGCTGCAACGTCTCCGGCTTCAGGAAGACGTCGGCGCCGGTGCGCTCGCTCAGCACCGGCGAGAACACCAGCGGCGTGCGGACGGCAAAGCCGAGGAGCCGCGCGGCAGCGGCATCGACATCTTCGGCGGTGGGAAGCGGGGCGGACGGAATCTGGGAGGCGCTCATGCGCCGGAAGCTACCCGACGCCGCCGCCGAAGGCGATAGCGCCGCGCGATGGGCCCGATGTCGTGGGCGATCAGCACGTTGTCGAGGAATTGGCGGGCACTTTCCCGCCACGTATAGCGCAGCGCGAAGCGGCGGGCGGCGGCGGGCGACAGCTCCAGCGCCTTGAGGCAGGCGGTGCGCAGATCCTCGTCAAGGATACCCACCTGCTCCGTCGCATCGGCCAGCACGTCGGTCGGGCCGGTAACAGGATAGGCGGCGACCGGCAGGCCGCTCGCCAGCGCCTCCAGGAGCACGATGCCGAAGGTATCGGTGCGGCTCGGGAAGCAGAAGACATCGCAGGCGGAATAGACCTGCGCCAGATCCTCGCCCTCCTTCGAGCCGAGGAAGTGCACGGCGGGAAACCGTTCCTTCAGGCTGGCGAGGGCCGGGCCACTGCCCACCACTACCTTGGAGCCGGGCAGATCGAGTTCGAGGAAGGCCTCGATATTCTTTTCTACCGCCACGCGCCCGACGAAGAGATAGACCGGCCGCGGCAGGTTCAGCGTCGCCTCGGGGCGGGGGCGGAACAGGTCCGCATCCACGCCGCGCGACCAGCGCATCAGCCGCTTGAAGCCGCGGGCTTCCAGATCCCGCTCCAGCGTGGCGGTGGAGACCATCACGCCGCCGCCGGCATTGTGGAACGAGCGCAGCCACGCATAGGTCAGCCGCTCGGGCACCGGGGCGCGGGCGGCGAGGTATTCCGGAAATTTGGTGTGATAGGAGGTGGTAAAGGTGCGGCGCGAGGCGATGCACGCCCGGCGGACCAGGATGCCGATGGGCCCCTCGGTCGCGATATGCACGAAGTCCGGCTGCAGCGCCTCGATGCGCCGCATGATCATGCGCGGCGTGGCGAGGGCGAGCCGGATCTCGTTGTAGGTGGGCAGCGGAACCGTGCGAAAGCCCTGCGGGCTGAGGAACTGCATGTCCGCACCCAGGCTCTCCGCCTCGCGGGCGGTATGCTCCAGGGACCGCACCACGCCGTTGATCTGGGGATGCCACGCATCGGTGGCGACAAGAACCCGCATCAGGCCGCCGCGCGCGCCCCCTCGACCACCTCGCCCTCCTCAGCCGGAGCCTTCTTGTCCAGCTTGCGGGTCCAGGAGATGATCTCAAGGCGGCCATCATCATGCTCGGCGATGGCCGTGCAGCTCTCGACCCAGTCGCCGCAATTCACGTAGCGGACGCCGAACTGCTCGTGGATCACGGCGTGATGGATGTGGCCGCAGATGACCCCATCCACGTCCGAGCGCTTGGCCTCGTCGGCCACCGCCTCCTCGAACTTGCCGATATAATTGACCGCGTTCTTCACCTTCAGCTTCGCCCACTGGCTGAGCGACCAGTAGGTGAGGCCCAGCCGGCGGCGGATCTTGTTGACGTAGGTGTTGATGGTGAGCGCGGCCGAATAGGCCCAGTCTCCCAGGAAGGCGAGCCAGCGGGCATGCCGCACCACCACGTCGAAGATGTCACCGTGGATGACGAGATAGCGCTTGCCGTCCGCCGCCTCGTGGATCGCGCGCTCCACCACTTCGATCCCGCCGAAGTGCGTGCCGTAATAGTCGCGCAGGAATTCGTCGTGGTTGCCGGGCAGGTAGACCATGCGCGCGCCCTTGCGGCCCTTGCGCAGCAGCTTCTGCACCACGTCGTTGTGCTTCTGCGGCCAATACCAGTTGGCCTTCAGCCGCCACCCATCGACGATATCGCCGACGAGATAGACGGTATCGGCATCATTATACTTGAGGAAATCAAGCAGCAATTCGGCCTGGCAACCCTTGGTGCCGAGGTGCACGTCGGAGATGAAGAGGGCGCGAAAGCGGCGCGCTTCAGGACTGTCGCTCACGCCCTATACCTCCACCTTCCCGCAGCCCGCCAGCGCAGCCGTAACGGCCGAACCCCGGCTAAGGCGGCATCGTGGCACCCATAAGGCGCCCCGTTCAAGTTCGCCGGCGGGCTTGCCGAACAGCTTGCAGAGCGTCCGTCATGCCGACCTTGCACGGTCCGGACTTAGCCGGAGTCGTGTATCCCTTTTATGACGTCGCCGGTCCAAAAGGAAGGCCACATGCCCAATCACGCGGCTTGCACAGATTAAATGCAGATCGGGCAGGCATTGGAAAGACGGCTAATAGTCGAAGCCCTGCGCAATGAAGACGTTCCCTGCCGCGCGAACCCGGACGACCTGTCGAATCGTCGCCACTCAACTCTGCCGACGCGCCCGGACGGTGCCCGTTCGAACCACGGCCGGCCTCTATGGAGCCGCGACATATTGGCTGCCGCTGCCTCCCCGCACATGACCTAACGTCATCCTCGCCTCTCGAAGTTCGCCTTCGTCCGCAGGAAAAAACATCCCGCCGCCATTGACCTAGGCCCCAGACCGCGCCAGCGTGCGCCGCCTTGGACGGAGCAGCTGACCCTAGCGCTGCCCGCCCGAACAAGAACAACGCCATACATCCCATCAGGAGCTCCCGATGAAGCTGGTCCGCTTCGGCGAATTTGGACGAGAGAAGCCGGGTCTAATCGATTCAGACGGCAAGGTCCGCGACCTGTCCGGCATCATCGCGGATCTCAACGGCGAGACCCTCGCCCCCGAGAGCCTGAAGAAGATCGCGGGCGTCGATCCCGCCTCCCTGCCGCTCGCTCCGGAAGGCGCTCGCCTCGGCGCCTGCGTCGCCCGTCCCGGCAATTTCGTCGCGGTCGGCCTCAACTTCGCGGACCACGCCGCCGAGACCAACAATCCCATCCCCGAGGAGCCGGTGCTCTTCAACAAGGCGCCAAACTGCATCGTCGGCCCGAATGACGACGTGATGATTCCCAAGGGCTCGCTGAAGCTCGACTGGGAGGTTGAGTTCGCCTTCGTCATCGGCAAGCGCGCCCGCTATGTCGAGGAGAAGGACGCTCTCGACTACGTGGCCGGCTACTGCATCTGCAACGACGTCTCCGAGCGCCATTTCCAGATCGAGCGCTCCGGCCAGTGGATGAAGGGCAAGGGCTGCGAGACCTTCGGGCCCCTCGGCCCCTGGCTCGTCACCACCGACGAGATCCCGGACACCTCCACCCTCGCCATGTGGCTGGAAGTGAACGGCGAGCGCGTCCAGAACGGCTCCATGAAGACCATGATCTTCCGCATCCCGTTCCTGGTGCACTACATCAGCCAGTTCATGGTGCTCGACCCCGGCGACGTCATCACCACCGGCACCCCGCCCGGCGTCGGCCTCGGCTTCAAGCCGCCGCGCTTCCTGAAGGCCGGCGACGTGATGCGCGTGGGCATCGAGGGCCTCGGCGAGCAGCAGCAGACCGTGGTGCCGTTCAAGCTCTGAGACGAAGGAGGCGGCGGGCATCCTCCCGTCGCCTCATGCCTCGGCTTCATCAGGTACCAGCCAGCCGCGATAACGTACGATTCTGCCAACCCTCGGCAGAGAAATCGCCACGTCGAACGTCACCCGTCCCTCTGCATCCATGCTTTCGATCGTTTCACTGATCGGCAGAAGCGCGCGCGGCAATGGAAGGCCGGCGCAATACCCGGCGACCACTGGGTAGGCCAGCCGCCCTCCCACCACGTTCAGCGCGATGTCGAAACTCAGCGGTCCGAACCGCTCCCGCAGGATTCCCGCACCAGCGCGCGCGAGACGGGACCGCAGCGGCCGGCCGGCGAACCGCCGCTCCCAAATCTCAGCCTCTCCACGCCGCTCCATCCTGACCTTCACCGGGATGGCAGTCCCGGGCGCCGGGAACCCCATGAGCATTCGGACGAGCCGCGCCAGATGCCCCGTTCCCTCCTCGACGTCCGCCTCGCCGCTCCAACGCCGGACATCCATGACCGTGTGGAGGTCACGCACTGCCGGCGGAAGCGCGCCGAACGCGGCTCCCAACGTTTCGGCGAACACGAGCGGGAATTCCCGCGCCGTACTTTCGGTGGAAATATCGAGGTTCGCCATGGCCGCCTCGGCCTCGGCCAGCGCAAACTCGGCCACACAAGGCCTCGCTCCCGGGGGCACCTTGCCCGCCAGCAGCCTCTCAAACATCACCCGGGCCGGAACGGCGGGCACGTGCGGCCCCTCACCCGAGCCCGCCAGCAGCACCCATGCGCGCACCTCCGCCCGGCCCTGTCTGGTAAGCCCGGAGACGCACACGCGCATGCCACCCGCATCGGTGCCGAAAGGCTTAAGCCGCTCCGCGACCCACTTGAGAGGACGCGCCAACGGCGCGATGCTTCCCAAGAGCCCCCAGCGTACCGGCATGGACAGGATCAAAAGTCCGGCGTGCATGGTTTTCAGTTCGAGCCCGGCGCGGAACACCACCGAGCGCGCCCGGAAGCATCGCGGGAAAAGCTCCAGATCGGGGGCTGCATTGACGCTGGCCCACCGTCCGGACAGGGGCGGCTTCCCGGATAGGCTTAGCGAGACGCACTCAAGGCCGCTCCATCCCGGAACGCTCTCTGATCGCCCTCCCCGCCACATGCGTATCGGGCGGCCTGCCTGGCCGACGATGGCGCGCACCACGGAGAGGCCGCGCGGTGCCCGGTTGCCGGGAAGGATGACTGTATCCACGAGATGGATGTCGTCCATGTCTTCGGCTAGGTCCACCACGGCGGCGGACGACAAAGCGGGCACGCTCGAAACGCCAGACAAAACTGCAAGGCCAGCCTTCCGCGCGACATCATCGAGTCGCGCGATACCTATGGTAAATGCCGGATCGTCCGAGAGATCGAGATAGTGCGCCCCGGCCGCGAGCGCCGCCTCGGCGACGCGATATGGCCGTGCGCCATATGACTGAAACGGGCCTGCCGCATCAATGACGAGGAACGGCGACAGGCTTGCAATCCGCGCCGCCAGCGCCGGGTCCTCCCGATCGATTATGTCCGGCCGGCCGCCGTGGACGGCGCAGAAGGCAACAGCGGCGTTCCGGTCGCGGCCTGCGACAATGAGATCGATCCCTTCGACGCGGGCGAGGGCCATGCTGATGCGAGAGCCGAAGACCCCGTAGCCTCCGAGAACGAGGACGACCTCAAGCAATGAGCCGCGCCTTCAGCTCCGCTGACGGCGCAGGACACGCCTGCCGCCCGAAGCGATAACGGTTGCGGGCAATGAGATCGTACAGCGGATCGGAGACCACCCGCGGGATCCAGCCCAAGGGACGCAAGGCCATCCACGGCCACCCCAGTGCGCCCATGGCCGCCGCGAAGGCCTGAAGCCGCATATGAGCGCGGCCGGAGACGATGACGATGTTGGTCTCCATGAGGTCCGGATCCAGCCCGTGCCGCGCATAGAGAGCCCGCCCGGGCTCCGACTGGGCGGTCACGAACAGAAACCGCCGCTCCCGGTCATGGCGAGCAATGAAGCGCGCGAAGGCCGAACAGAAAACGCAGGCGCCATCGAAGACGATGAGATCCTGTTCGGGCGGAAGGGATTCCATGGAAAGACCTGCAGTTAGGGCACCCATCCTATCCCTCGGTGCCGGCGCGTCCACGGGGCCGCGGTCCTCCCACGGCAAAATGCTTCACGCCCTCCGCGCAGAACAGATACGCAAGCGTAATGCCGGCGACGGCAAGGAGAGTCGTCGCCGGGAGCGGCACGAAGCCGAACCAGCCCCCAACGCCGCTCAGGGGCACCACGAATGCGACCGCCAAGGCGCCCAGGGCTGAGATGATCAGCGTCCGGTCCGGCGGCGTCGCGCCGAGGGGCAGGCGGGTGCGAATGAGGAAGACCACCAGCACCTGGGTGGCGATGGATTCCAGGAACCAGGCGGTGCGGAAGGCCTCCACGCCCGTGTTGAGCAGCAGCAGCAGCACACCGAAGGTGAGGAAGTCGAACAGCGAGGAGAGCGGACCCATTACCGCTGCGAACCGCACCAGCCCTTTCATGTCCCACTGCTGGGGCGTGGCGAGGTCCGCCTCGTCCACCGCGTCGAAGGGGATGCCGACCTCGGAGAGGTCGTAGAGCAGGTTGTTGAGCAGGATCTGGGTGGCGAGCAGCGGCAGGAACGGCAGGAACAGGCTGGCCGCCGCCATGGACAGCATGTTGCCGAAGTTAGAGCTGGCACCCATCCGCACATATTTCAGGATGTTGGCGAAGGTCCGCCGCCCCTCCTCCACCCCGTCCGCCACAACGTCGAGGTCGGGCGCGAGCAAGATCATGTCGGCGGCAGCACGCGCCACGCCCGTCGCGCCGTCCACCGAGAGGCCGACATCGGCGAGCTTCAGGCCCGGCGCGTCGTTCACGCCGTCGCCGAGGAAGCCCACGGTCTCGCCGTTGGCCATCAGCGCCCGCACCACCCGCACTTTCTGATTGGGCGTCATCCGCCCGAAGACGTTCACGCTGCGCACGCGCACCCGCAGCGCATCGTCGGACAGGTGCGCGACCTCGGCGCCGGAGAGCATGTCAGCGGCATCGATGCCCAGTTGCCCGGCGACGTGGGCGACCACCGTGGGGTCATCCCCCGACAGCACCTTCACCTTGACCCCCGCCGCCGCAAGCCGCGTGAGCGCATGGGCGGCGGTGGGCTTGGGCGGGTCCTCGAACAGGCAGAAGCCTTCCAGCACGAGGCCGGATTCGTCCTCCGGCTCAAGGCTGCCGGTCCGGGCCATGCCGTCCGGGGTGCCGGCGCGCGTCGCCACGGCAATGGCCCGAAGGCCCTGCTCCGCATGACGCTTCAACTGCGCGGCGAGAGCGGCGCGGGCCTCGGCATCAAGTTCTACAATGGTGTCACCTACGCGGCGGCTGGTGCAGACGTCCATCACCGCTTCCGGCGCCCCCTTGCAGACGAGGAGGCGCTCGGCGATGCCTTCCCCCGCACGCTCCGCCAGCACCGAGCCGCGGCGGCGCTCATAGCCGAAGCCAAGGCGGGAGGGGGCGGACCAGCCATCCGCCGCATTCGGCGCAGCGGCGGCGAGGGCCGTGTCCATCCAGCTGCGATCACCGGCCAGTTCCGCGCACAGGGCGGCAAGCTCGGCGGGCCGATGCGCCGCCTGCCCGCCTCCATCCTCGCTGGCGGCGAGCACGATCTCGGCGGAGGTGAGGGTGCCGGTCTTGTCGGTGCAGAGCACCGTCATGGCACCGAGGTCGTGGATGGCGGTGAGCCGCTTCACGATCACCTTGCGCTGCGCCATGCGCACCGCCCCGCGCGAGAGCGTGACGGTGGTAATCATGGGCAGCAGCTCGGGCGTGAGGCCCACCGCGAGCGCCACCGCGAACATGAGCGATTCCAGCAGCGGCCGCCCCAGCACGAGGTTCACCGCCAGCACCGCCAAGGACAGCACGCCGGCCGCGCGGGCGATGACGAAGCCCAGAGCCCGCAGATCGCGCTGGAAGGGCGACAGGCCGGCATCCTCGGCCAGAAGGGCAGCGGCGGCGCCGAACAGGGTCCCTCTGCCGGTGGCCACAGCGAGCGCCACCGCCTCGCCGCTCTGCGCCACCGCGCCCCGGAACAGGGCATTCGTCGCCTCCGCCGCGACGGTGGACGAGACCGCTCCGGGTCGCTTCTCCACGGCATAGGGCTCGCCCGTGAGTGCGGCCTCGTTCGCGGAAAAGCCGTCGGCGGAGAGAATCACCGCATCCGCGGGGATGATGTCGCCCGTGCGCACGCGGAACACGTCGCCGGGCACGATCCGATCGGTGGGGAGCGTGGCGAAGACGCCGTCGCGGCACACCTCTGCGGTGAGCGCGACCTGCTCGCGCAGTGCCGCCGCGGCCTTGGAAGCCCGCGCCTCCTGCACCGTGTCGAGACCGATGGAGGCGACGATGACGAGGATGATGATGACCGCGCTCGCCGCATCGCCCGTCGCGGCCGAGACCCCGGCGGCAACGAGCAGCATGAGCATCAGCGGCTCGAGCAGGCGGCGCAGCAGCGCGCGGACCGGGGTCGTGCGGCTCGGCGGCTTGTCGAGGTTAGGCCCGAAGCGATCGAGCCGCTCGGCGGCGTCACTGGAGGATATCCCCGCGGTGCCGCAGCCGAGTTTCTGACAGAGGGCGTCCGGCATCTCCGTCCAGAACGCCCCCTCGCCGGCATCGACGGAATGCAGGGCCGCGCCGCCGGGGGCCTTGCCTTGCGAACCCTGTCCGGCGATCTCCACGGGCGGCCTCCGGCGCTGTTCGAGCCGCCGGGAGCCTAGAGCACTTTTACCGCCCGCCGGTACTGGCCTCGATCAAGAAACGACCGGGAAAGCGACCTTCCGCAGCGGCCTCATTGCATCGTCGTCGTGGCCAGCCAGCTCTTCACCGCGCCAAGGGCCTCGGTGCGGTTGCCGGTGCGGTGCTGGGCCTCCTGGAAGATGGCGAGCTGCGCATCGGCGCTGGTGCCCTCCTCGGCAATGGTGCGCACGCGCATGAGCGCGTCGAGACACCCCAGCGCTTCCGCGTCCGAGGCCACGAGGTTGACGAGCCCATCCACCGCATCCCGCACCGCCACGGCGCGGCGCTGGGCAAGGTCCACGAACGAGCCGTGGACGCCGTAGCGCTGGGCGCGCCACTTGTTCTCGTCGGCAATGGCCCGGTCCACCGGCCCCACATCGCGGTTGTGATGGGGATTGCGCACCAGGAAGCGCACCAGCGCGCGGTAGAGCGCCGCGATGGCCACCGTGTCGGTCGAGCGGGTGCAGCTGTCCGGCGCACGCAGTTCCAGGGTCGGCAGTTGGCGCGAGGGGCGGATGGCCCACCACACATAGCTCGAATCCGTGATGGCCCGCGCCGCCACCATGGCCTCCACATAGCGCTCATAATCGCCGTTGTTCTCGAACATCTCCGGCAGGCCAGTGCGCGGCAGCTCGTCATAGGCGGCGAGCCGGTAGCCCATCAGGCCGGTCTGCTTGGCGCCCCAGAAGGGCGAGGAGGTGGAGAGGGCGATGAAGTGGGGGATGTAAGAGACAATGCGGCGCATCACGTCCACCCGCTCGTCCGGATCGGGCAGCTCCACATGCACGTGCAGGCCGCACACCATGTTGCGCTCGCCCAGCATCTTGAGGTCGTTCATCACGCCGTCGTAGCGGTTGGCCCGCGTGGCGCGCACGCCGTCCCAGGTGGCGGAGGGGTGGGTGCCGGAGGCGATGACGGCCAGCCCATGCTCGCCCGCGACGTCCGACACCGCATGGCGCAGGCCACGGATCTCGTCCAGCGCGCTGCCGATGCCGGTGGACGGGCGGGTCGCGATCTCGAGCTGGGACTGGAGCATCTCCACCGAAACGGCATCGCCGAGCCGCTCCTTCAGCTCATCGAAAAAGCCAGACGGCATGCGCCTTTGCACCGCCTTCGTCTGGGCATCGACGACGAAGAACTCCTCTTCGATTCCGAAGCTGTAATCGTTCGACACGGAGCCCTCCACAAAACCCGACTTTACGGCGAGCCAGTAACGCCCGCCCCATTGCGAAGTTCCGGGGAGACTGACGCCAAATCAGTCTAAATTTGGGCACCGATTCCTGTGTGCGATTGCGCCTTGAAGCTCAATATCTTCCCGCATCGCACGCGAGATGGACAAAATACAAAGTAGTTTACGAACGAATCGCAAAAACTATTTTATGGGGATCGCTGGAACAAAAGTTCGATCTGGGCGTTTTAGCACCCCTACCGACGCGCCGCATTCACCAGCGCAAGGGCGGCCACGGCGGCCGTATCGGCGCGAAGGATGCGCGGGCCGAGGCTGAGGGTGAGGCCTCTCGGGGCGATGCGCGTGCGCTCTTCCGGGCTGAATCCCCCTTCCGGGCCGATCAGGACGCTCACCGGTCCCGGACGGGCCTGCTTCAGCGCGGAGATGGGGTCTTCATCGGCTGAGGCCTCGTCACAGAACACGAGGAGACGGTCCTCGGCGAGGGACGCGAGCCAGCTGTCGAGCGGGCGCGGCTCCTCCACATGGGGCAGGCTGAGGATGCCGCACTGTTCGGCCGCCTCGATGGCGTTGGCGGTCATGCGCTCGACATTGACGCGGGAAACCTGGGTGTAACGGGTGATGACCGGACTCAGGATGCCCGCGCCCATCTCCACCGCCTTCTGCACCATATAATCGAGCCGCGCATGCTTCAGCGGCGCGAATGCATATTCCAGCGTCGGGGCAGGCGGCTGGGCGCGCGTCTCGCGCAGCACTTCAAGGCGCACCTCGCGCTTGCCGCCGGCGATCCGTGTCGCCCGCCACTCACCGTCCCGGCCGTTGAACAGGAGAATGTCCTCGCCGACACCGAGGCGGATGACGTTGGCCACGTAATGCGCCGCCTCGCGCTCCAGCACGATCTCGGAGCCCTCGGCCAGATCGGCGGCGACGTGCAGGCGTTGGGCGTGGAAATCGTGCTCGGGCATGGCGGCTCCTCTCGCCGGAGGCACACCACGCATCGGCGCGCGTTGCAAGCTTGTGGTTCCGAACCCCGGAAACGAAAACAGGCGGAGACCCGAAGGACTCCGCCTGCCCCGACCCCCGAACGCCCCTCGGAGATGACGCCCTGACCGGCGCAAGGGCATAATCCACAAAAGCAGCCCTTGGTTGCATCCCCCGAATGGGTGATGCGCGGGATGCTGATACCATGCCAGTCGCGGCAGGACGTCGCGCGGATGCTCGCTACGGCTCAGGTGCCGCTCGGGTTTGACCCCGCGTCGACGCCTGCGAGAAGCCGCTTACTTGGAGCCGTCGGGCTTGAATTGGGCGAGGAACGCGATCAGGTCCTTTCGCTCATCCTCGTTCTTGACGCCGGCGAAGGCCATCTTGCCCTTGGGCACGAGGTGCTTGGGATTCTCGATGTAGTCATTGAGGATCGCCTCGTCCCAAACCTTGCCGGCGGCCGCGCCGTCCTTGATGTCCTGGGAATACGCATAGCCCTCGAAGTGCGCCCACTTGGCACCCACGATGCCGTTCAGCGGCGGGCCGACCTTCACCTTGGCGTCGGGGCCGATGGCATGGCAGGCCATGCACTTCTTGAACACGGTCTCGCCCTTGGCGACGTCGGGATCGGCATAGGCCGAGCCGGTGGCGGCGGCGAGGACAAGGACGGAAGCCAGAACAAGACGCATTGAGCTATATCCTCTCTGTCGGCCGGGCCCCGGCTCCGCAAGGCGCTGTGTTCGCACCTGCGGATTCGCGGAAGCCAGCTTGATGCTTTACCGGGCAGACACCTCCACCTCTGAAACCACATATATCCGTGGCGGAGGGGTCGGGTTCCTTAGCATGTTTCCAACCCGGCCTTCGATGCGACCTTGAGACCTCCCGGAATGGCAGATTCAGCGTGACCCTTGTCGTCAAAATCGGTGGAAGCCTGACGCGGGGCGCCCCGCCCCGGCTCCTGCTCGAACGCCTCGCGGGCCGGAAGGGGCTGGTGCTCGTGCCGGGGGGCGGAGCGCTGGCCGATCAGGTTCGCGTGATGCAGCCGCAGATTGGACTTTCCGATGGGGCAGCCCACCGCATGGCGATCCTCGCCATGGAGCAGATGGCCTATGCCTTCCTCGACATGGCTCCCCGCCTGCGCCCCGCGCGGACGCCGGCCGAGCTGATGTCCGCCGCGGCTGACGGCGCGGCCCTTTGGCTTCCCGCCACCATAGCCCTCGACGCCCCGGACATTCCCCAAAGCTGGGACGTGACCTCCGACAGTCTCGCGCTCTGGCTCGCGGCGCGGCTGGCGGCCGACCGGCTGGTTCTGATAAAGGCGCCGGGCGTTCAAGTGCCGCGGCACGGCGACCGCGCGGCGGACCTTGCGGCCTGGACTGCGACCGGTCTCGTGGATGCGGCTTTTGCGACCATGGCACGGGACTATTCTGGCGATATTGTCCTCGTCCCCGCCGACGACGGGGCGCTGATGGAGCTGGCGCTCGAACCGCCCGCGCCGCAGAGCATCGAGGAAACAAGAGAAGGCCCGCGCCGATCATGAGCGAGACCCGTTCCAGCAAGAAGCCGCCCCGCTGGGCGTGGGCCCTCACCGGCTCCGGGCACTATTTCACCGAGAGCATCGAGATCATCCGCGAGCTTCAGGACGTGGACCTGTTCATCTCGGACGCCGCGGACGAAGTGCTGCGCATGTACAAACAGGACAAGGAACCCCTGCCCGCCCAGACGCAGGTGTTCCGCGACAATTCAGCGTCTTCCGCCTCCATCGGGCGCTTCTATCACGGCGAGTATCACACCCTCGTCGTCTCGCCCGCCTCCTCCAATACGGTGGCGAAGGCGGTGCACGGCATTTCGGACACGCTCGTCACCAACTGCTTCGCCCAGGCCGGCAAGTGCCGGGTGGCCTGCATCGTGTTCGCCTGCGACAGCCAGCCGGAGATGATCACCATGGCGCCGGAAGGCCCGGTGCCGGTCTATCCGCGCCGCATCGATCTTGAGAACACCGCGAAGCTCAAGACCTTCGAGGCGACCGTGGTGGCCGAGACGCTGGAGGAACTGCGCCTCGCCGTCGCCCGCCGCCGTGCCGAGCTTGCCACCCTCTATCCCGTCCCGGCCTGAGCCATGGCCGAGCGCGTCGCCCTCGTCACCGGCTCGCTGGCCGAGCCCCGCATCCGCCGCATCGCGGAGGAGCTGGCGGACGGCACGCTAGATCCGGTGGTGGTGAACATCGGGGTGAAGGTCGCGGCGCTCATGACCGCAGAGATCGTGGAGCGCCGCCTCAAGCTGCCCGAAGGCACGGACAAGGTGCTGATGCCCGGACGCTTCCGGGGCGACCTTCAGCGCCTCGCCGCGCGCTTCGGCCTGCCATTCGAGCGGGGGCCGGAAGAGGCGGCGGACCTGCCCACCTATTTCGGCCGAGGCAAGGGCCGCAACGTGCCCCTCGACCGCCACGACGTGACGCTCTTCGCCGAGATCGTGGACGCGACCCGCCTGTCCGTTCCGCAATTGTTGGAGCGCGCCCGCTTCCTGAGGGGCGAGGGCGCGGACGTGATCGACCTCGGCGCCCTGCCGGACCAGCCCTTCCCGCATCTTGAGGACGCCATCGCCGCCCTCAAGGCCGAGGGCTTCAAGGTGAGCGTGGACAGCTTCGACCCGGAGGAGCTGCGTCGCGGCACCCGCGCCGGGGCGGACTTTCTGCTCAGCCTCAACGAGACCAACCTCACCATCGCCGATGAAGGCCCGGCCGTGCCCGTGCTGGTGCCGGCGCAGGCGGGAGACCTCGCCTCCCTCGTCCGCGCCATCGAAGCGTGCGAGGCGGCGGGACGGCCCTTCCTCGCCGATCCGATCCTCGATCCCATCCATCTCGGCTTCACCGCGTCTCTGGTGCGCTATGCGGAGCTGCGGCGGCTGAAGCCGGACATTCCCATCCTCATGGGCATCGGCAACGTCACCGAGCTGACGGATGCCGATACCACCGGCATGAATGCGCTGCTGATGGGCATCATCTCCGAGCTGGGCCTCAATGCCGTCCTCGCGGTGCAGGTGAGCCCGCATTGCCGCACGGCGGTGCGCGAGTTCGACCGGGCGCGGCGGGAATATTACGCCGCGCGGGAGGCCGGCGCCCTCCCCCAGGGCTTCGGCGGCGGGCTGATGGCCCTGCGCGACCGGCGCCCCTGGTCCACCACGCCCGAGGAGGTAGCCCGGCTCGCGTCCACGGTGGCCGACCGCAATTTCCGCATCGAGGTGACGGAAGAGGGGATCCACGTCTACAACCGGGATGGCCACCATGTGGCGGCAAACCCCTTCGCCCTCTTCCCCCACCTCAAGGTGGAGGACGATGGCGCCCACGCCTTCTATCTCGGCGTGGAGACTGCGCGGGCGGAGATCGCCCACCACCTCGGCAAGCGCTATGCGCAGGACGAGCCCTTGAAATGGGGCGTCGCGGGCGAGACCGGCGGCAGCGCCGACGAGGCCCATCGGTTGACATTCAAGGAAGCGGGCTCGACGCTTTCTGCCGCGAAGAAGAAAGGCGAAAGCGCGTGATCCGGGAGACCATCGTCACCACCGTCTCGGCCGCCGGAGAGGCGCACATCGCGCCCATGGGCGCGACCGTGGTGGAGGGCGGCTATCTGCTCCAGCCCTTCCGCCCCTCCCGCACGCTGGACAACCTGGCGGCGGCGCGCAGCTGCGTGGTGAACTTCTCCGATGATGCCCGCATCTTCGCGGGCTGCATCACTGGCCGCCACCGCTCCTGGCCCACCGTTCCCGCCACCCTTCTCAAGGGCGCAGCACGCCTCGCCGACTGCCTCGCCCATGACGAGGTGGAAGTGGCGCGGATGGAGGACGACCCCACCCGTCCCCGCTTCTTCTGCCGCACCATCCACCGCGAGACCCACGCCCCCTTCCTCGGGCTGAACCGTGCCGTGGCCGCTGTGCTGGAAGGCGCCATTCTCGTCTCGCGCCTGCACATGATGGACCCGGACCGGGTGGACCGGGAGATGAACTATCTCTCCATCGCCATCGACAAGACCGCCGGCCCGGCGGAGCGCGAGGCATGGGACTGGCTGTGCGAGACCATCGCCGACCACCGGGCGCGGGCGGCCTCATGACGGCGCACGTTCCCGCCCGGCCGGGCCTCCTCGCATCGGTGGCGACCCTCGACGAGATGCGCACGGCGCTTGCCGTCGGCGTCGATATCCTGGACCTCAAGAACCCCTCCGAGGGCGCGCTGGGCGCCTGGGCGCCGCAGGCGCTGGTGGAGGCCGTGGCCGTGTGGCGCGCCGCCGGAGCACCGGGCAACCTCAGCGCCACGGTGGGTGACCATCCGCTGGAGCCGGACGTGCTGCGCACCGCGGCCGAGCGCACCGCCGCCACCGGCGTGCCGCTGGTGAAGATCGGCTTTGCCCTCGGCGATGAGGCCGCCCTGGCGGCGGTGCTCGACGCCCTTCGCCCCGTCGCCCGCGAGACGCGCCTGATCGCCGTGCTCTTCGCCGATCAGGCGCCGGACCTTGCCGCCGTGCCGCTGTTCGCCGCCGGCGGCTTCCACGGCGTGATGCTGGACACGGCGGACAAGGCGGCTGGCGGCCTGCTCGCCCACCTGCCGGTGGAAACCCTCGCCCGCTTTGTCTCGGCCGCCCGCGCGGAAGGGCTGCTGACCGGCCTCGCGGGCTCGTTGAAGATGGCGGATATCGCCCCGCTCGCGGCGCTGCGGCCGCATTATCTCGGCTTCCGCGGTGCGCTCTGCGCCGAGGGGCGGACCAGCGCCCTCGATCCGGTACGTCTGGCCGCCGTGCGCGATACGCTGGCGGGGCGCATCCTCGCCTGAGGCCGGTCAGGCGGGCGGGAACGCCGCCACCACCGCGTCGAGAATATCGCCCGCCGCTGCAATCTCTGCCTCGGTGACGGTCAGCGGCGGCAGCACAGCGAGCACGTTGCCGAGCGGCCGGGTGAGCAGCCCCTGCCCGGCCAATGCCTCCGCCAGCGGCGCGGCCGGCCCGACGCAAACCAGCCCCTGAACGAGGCCGGTGCCCGTGGTATCGGTGAACAGGTCCGGCCGGCGCCAGCGCAGGGTGGCGAGCCGGTCCTCCAGCTTCCAGCCCATCTCCTGCACTCGCGTCTCGAAGCCGGGAGCGAAGGCGGCCGATAGGGCCAGCAGCAGCCCGGCGGCTGCATTCTCGTCCAGCAAAGGCAGGCCGGAGGGCAGGCTGCGGGCGAGACGGGCGCTCAGCACCAATGCCGAAGCGCCCTCCCCGCCTTCGGCCTCGCCCGGCAGCCCGTCGATCACCATCACATCCGGCGCCACGCCGCGCCATTCGTGGGCGAAGGCCATGCCCGTGCGCCCGAGGCCGGAATCGGTCTCGTCGAACATCAGCACCACGCCATACTCATCTGCCGCCTGCCGTGCCGCGGCGAGGAGGAAGCCCGGCAGGAAGCGCAGGCCGGCATCGATGGAGGCGGGCACAAGCAGCAGCGCCGCCACGTTCGGCCCCATGGCGGCCTCGATGGCCGCTTCGTCCTCCGGGATACGCCGCACGCCCGCATCCTGCGCCAGCGCCGGGGGAAGCCGCGGGTCGTCGGAGACGACAACGATCTCCCGCCGCTTGGGCCGTCCCGCCGTGCGGTGGTGGAGACGGATGGTCTCGACCGCCGCGCGCCAGGCCGTCGCGCGATCAGCAAAGAAACGGGCCACGTCGCCGAAGGAATGGTCCGTCAGGAGGGCGGCACATCTGGCGGAGGCGGGAGCGCCCTCCCCTTCGCTGGCATCCCCTTCGATAATCCGCGCGCGATCGAAGCGGACGGCACCCGAGAAATCGAGCACCGGCGCCGCAACGGCGGCTGCGTCGTCGGGCGGCGCTTCAACACAGGAAGCATCTGGGGCGATTGCGGACACGCGCTCCTCCATCCACCGGATGAAGCAAGGAGCGCGCCGGGATCAGTCGTACTTGATGTAGGAAAAGCGCAGATCGTGCTGCGGCGTGCCCTCAAGCGGCTCATCCTCGCCGGCACCGGGCTGCCACTGCACCACCTCCTCGATCTTCTTCGCAAGTGCGAGATCGCGCACGGTGATGCCCTTGGCGTCGTGGGACTGGAGCCGCACCTCCACCCAGGCATAGGAGGCGGTGAGGTCGGGATGGTGCCACGCCGCCTCCGCGAGATGGCCGACGGTGTTTATGACCATCAGCGTGCCCTTCCAGCTGTTGGTCTTGTAGGTGCGCTTGATCCAGCCGTCCTCGTAGCGCCAGTGGGGCAGCTCGGCATCGAGGTGGGCGGCCACCTCCTCCGCAGGGAAGGTCTTCTTGCGATCGACGGTCATGGTCGGCTCCGCGGCAGGCCCGGGCGCGTGCAGTTGATCTTGCCAGTTGATCTTGCACAGTGCGCCACGCGCCGGGTGATGCTGTATAAGGACGAGGCCCGCGGCAGCCCCGGGCATATCCCGTTCTGCCGCAGCGGATGGAGAACTATGTCGAACGCGCTTGCCTTCCTCGTCAACACGTCGATCGTGCTCCTCACAGTCGCCGCCATGGAGGGCGTGGCGTGGGCAGCGCATAAATATGTGATGCACGGCTGGGGCTGGGGCTGGCACAAATCGCACCACGAGCCGCGCGAAGGCGTGTTCGAGCGCAACGACCTCTATGCGGTCGTGTTCGCCGGCATCGCCATCCTGCTCATCTATTTCTATCGCAATGGCGGCCCGCTGCTGTGGGTGGGCGTGGGAATGACCGTCTACGGCTTCCTGTATTTCTTCGTCCACGACGGCATCACGCATCAGCGCTGGCCGTTCCGCTACGTGCCGCGCAACGGCTATCTCAAGCGCCTCGTTCAGGCGCATCGGCTGCATCACGCGGTAGAGGGCAAGGAGGGCTGCGTCTCCTTCGGCTTCATCTACGCGCCGCCGCCGGCCGCGCTGAAGGCCAAGCTGAAGAAGCTTCACGGCGGCAGCCTCAAGAACAGCGAGCCCGCGGAATAGCCGCGCAATTCCTGATCCTGAAACGAAAAGAGGCGGCCCGAGAGCCGCCTCTTTCTGTTTGATCGGAGATGCGTCAGGCCTTGACCAGCGGCAGCTTGGGCACCGGGCTGCCGGAGCGGCCCGAGCCGCCGGCGGGCCCGCCCTTCGGGCCCTTGCCCTTGGGGGTGGGCTTGGCCTTCGACTTGGCCGCCGGCTTGCGGCGCTTGGCGGGAGCCGGCACGATCTTCTCCGGCTTGGGGGTGACGGGGCCTTCGGGGAATTCGAAGCCGAGCTTCGAGTCCTTGCCCTCGCCCTCCACCACCACGCGGACGTGGCCGCCATTCTTGAGCGCGCCGAACAGCACGAGGTCCGCCAGCGGAGTCTTGATGAACTCCTGGATGACGCGGGCCATGGGCCGCGCCCCCATCTGCTCGTCGTAGCCGCGATCCACCAGCCACGTGCCCGCCTCGTCGGAGAGCTCGATGGTGACATTGCGGTCGGCGAGCTGGGCCTCCAGCTGCAGCACGAACTTCTCAACCACCTGGGTGATGACCTCGGGCGGGAGGTGACCGAACGGGATCACCGCGTCGAGGCGGTTGCGGAACTCCGGCGCGAAGGTCCGGCTGATGGCCTCCGAGTCGTCGCCCTCACGCTTCTGGCGGGTGAAGCCATAAGCGGGCTTGGCAAGGTCGGCGGCGCCCGCATTCGTGGTCATGATGAGGATCACGTTGCGGAAGTCGATCTGCTTGCCGTTATGGTCGGTCAGCTTCCCGTGGTCCATCACCTGCAGGAGGATGTTGAAGAGGTCCGGATGGGCCTTCTCGATCTCGTCCAGCAGCAGCACGCAATGCGGGTTCTGGTCCACGCCGTCCGTCAGCAGGCCGCCCTGGTCGAAGCCCACATAGCCGGGAGGCGCGCCGATGAGGCGGCTCACGGTGTGGCGCTCCATATACTCCGACATGTCGAAGCGCAGGAGCTGCACGCCCAGGATGGAGGCGAGCTGCTTGGCGACCTCGGTCTTGCCGACGCCGGTGGGGCCGGAGAACAGATAGCAGCCGATGGGCTTCTCCGGCTCACGCAGGCCGGCACGGGCCAGCTTGATGGAGGCGGAGAGCGCCTCGATGGCCTTGTTCTGCCCGTAGACCACCCTTTTCAGAGTCGTCTGCAAGTTGGCCAGCACCTCGGCATCGTCCTTGGAGACGGTCTTGGGCGGAATCCGCGCCATGGTGGCGATGGTCGCCTCGATCTCCTTGAGTCCGATGGTCTTCTTACGCTTGGCCTCGGGCAGCAGCATCTGGGCCGCACCCGACTCGTCGATCACGTCGATCGCCTTGTCCGGCAGCTTGCGGTCATGGATGTAGCGGGCCGACAGCTCCACCGCCGCCTTGATGGCGTCGTTGGTGTAGCGCAGCTTGTGGTAGTCCTCGAAGTAGGGCTTCAGTCCCTTCAGGATCTCGATGGCGTCGGGCACGGTGGGCTCGGCCACATCGATCTTCTGGAAGCGGCGGACGAGGGCGCGGTCCTTCTCGAAATACTGGCGGTATTCCTTGTAGGTGGTCGAGCCCATGCAGCGGAGCGAGCCGGAGGCCAGCGCCGGCTTCAGCAGGTTGGACGCATCCATGGCCCCGCCCGAGGTCGCACCGGCACCGATGACCGTGTGGATCTCGTCGATGAACATGATCGCGTTGGGATAGGCCTCGATCTCCTTCACCACCTGCTTGAGGCGCTCCTCGAAGTCACCGCGATAGCGGGTGCCGGCGAGCAGCGCGCCCATGTCGAGAGCGAAGACGGTGGCGGTGGCCAGCACCTCCGGCACCTCGCCATCGTTGATGCGCTTGGCGAGGCCCTCGGCGATGGCGGTCTTGCCGACGCCCGGGTCGCCCACGAACAGCGGGTTGTTCTTCTGCCGGCGGCAGAGCACCTGGATGGTGCGGGTGATCTCGCTGTCGCGGCCGATGAGGGGGTCGATCTTGCCCTCATGCGCCTTCTTGTTGAGGTTGATGCAGTAGGCGTCGAGCGCGTCGGCCTTCTTCTGCTTGTCGTCGCCGGACTTGGTCTCGGTCTCCTCGTCGGCGCCGCGCACGGGCCGGCTCTCGGACATGCCGGAGCGCTTGGCGATGCCGTGGGAGATGTAGTTGACCGCGTCATACCGCGTCATGTCCTGCTCCTGCAGGAAATAGGCGGCATGGCTCTCGCGCTCGGCGAAGATGGCGACGAGCACGTTGGCCCCCGTCACCTCCTCGCGGCCCGAGGACTGGACATGGATGACCGCACGCTGGATAACGCGCTGGAAACCGGCCGTCGGCTTGGAATCGTCCGAGCCGGACTGGACGAGATTTTCCAGCTCGGTGTCGACGTATTCGATGAGATTGCGACGAAGCTTCTCCATGTCGACGTTGCAGGCGCGCATGACGGCGGCCGCATCCTGATCGTCGACAAGCGAGAGAAGCAGATGCTCGAGAGTCGCGTATTCGTGGTGGCGTTCGTTCGCGAGGGCCAGAGCGCGATGGAGCGACTGTTCGAGGCTGCGTGAGAATGTAGGCATCGACACCTCTTTCGCGCGTCGCACCGGACTTTCGGAATCTTCCCCCAGATCCGGAGCACGTGCACCATTCACACAAACTTCGTACTGGATGCCGCAGTGCGCAAGTCCCTCGGTGAAAGGAAAGCGCGGGGGCCCGTCGCCGAATAGCACTTGACGACGGCACAACGCCCCGCAGGCCCGAGCTTCCGCCCGGGTCGGGTCACGATCACTTTTTCTGCGAAAAGTCTGGTCGCCGGCTGTTGCGGCTTACTTCTTTTCCATCACGCACTGAAGCGGGTGCTGATGTTTGCGGGCGAAATCCATCACCTGAGTCACCTTCGTCTCGGCGACCTCGTAGGTGAAAACGCCGCATTCGCCCACGCCGTGGTGATGGACATGGAGCATGATGCGGTTGGCCTCGTCGCGGTTCTTGCTGAAGAACCGCTCGAGCACGTGCACCACGAACTCCATCGGCGTGTAGTCGTCATTCAGCAGAAGCACGCGATAGAGGCTCGGCCGCTTGGTCTGGGGCTTGGTGCGGGTGATGACGGCGGTGCCCGGTCCGTCGCCCTTGCGCGGCGGCTCTCCGGCCATGGCGCGCGCGGGAGCCACGCGGGCGCGATCGGCGCCTGCCGGATGAGACGGATGGAAAACGTGCTTCATGATCCTCGCGCCCTGTCGCAATCTCCGGCGGCAACCCGGAGCCTCGACGCAGCCCTTGACGGCTGGCAATCATAGAAAAATCAGTGCGTCCGCGCCAGTACCACGGTGCGTCGGGCGCACGCGGTCGCAGGAACGTCGGTCGGCTTCTATGTCGGGAGCAATGCGGGCGGGCGCAAGGTCGGCTGCGCAAATCGCGCGTGCGGCGCTTTGATGCGCGGGGCCGGCAGAGGGCGAAGCCAGAACGCAAAAGGCCCGCGCTTCACCGGGCCGGTGCCAGTGCGCGGCCGGATCGCCAGAAGTGGGAGCGCCGGGGCGCGACGCGATACGAGCCCCCGGCGCGGCACCGGGAGGCCAGCCCTCACGGGAGGCCTCGCGGGATCATCCAGCCCCCGGCACGCAATGCAGCGCGCCGGACGGGGCGAACCTCAGGCCAAAGCCCGGGGATTTTGCCTCAGCGGCCGAACTTGCCGAAGGAGGTCTCGAAGGGCTTGTAGCTCTCCTTCGCCAGCTCCGTGTAGAGCTCGCCGAGCTTGGTCGCCTGGGCGACGGCGCCCTCGTAGGCGGTCTTGAGGTAGGACTGCTGGATCTCGATGGCCTGCTCGAGGGTCTTGGCACCGAGCAGCTTCTCGAGGGCAGCGGTGCCCTGCTCGAAAGAAGCCTTGGTGTAATCGGCGATTTCCACCGCGATCGCCTGGGCGCTCTTGGAAAGAGTGCCGAAGCTCTTCACCGCGGCTTCGATGTTGTCCTTGCTGAGCTTCTGGAGCTCTTCAGCGCTCTGAACCATTGGGTGTCCCCTTTCGCGCCAGCCAACGCGCTGGCATTGCGTCGAGTGGATTATGCCTCCGCTCGGTTGTGGATATTATGCACTGCACAACGAAAGTCAAGCGATATGGTGCACCGCACAATGTGGCAGGGGTGTCCGGTTTACGCCTTGGTAACTCCGCGTTTTTAGGGTCAGGCACTGGTCGCTTCCCTGGACCTCCGGTGCGACGCACAAGCCTGCCACCAGGCTTCCCTGTCACATCGGTGTTCCGGACAAAGGGGCGGCGTCTGCGACCAGCGACACGGGACAAAAGTACATGCGTTACGCTCGCGGCGGTCTGCCAAATTGCTCGAAAGCCCTTGCCCTTGCGGTGCTTGCGGCCTTCTCCCTGACCGCCACGGTGGCTGATGCGAAGCCGCGCAAGAAGACGCAGGTCGAGCGCAGCGCCAAGTCTTCGTCCAAGTCCTCCGCGAAATCCGCGTCGAAGACGAAACCGTCCTCCAATACCAAGACGGTAGCCGCGGCCGACCCCGACGGCGGTCGCTGGCGCTACGGCTCCGCCGCCATCATCGTGGACGCGAATACCGGCAAGGTGCTGTACGAGGAAAATTCGGACGCCCTGCGACATCCTGCCTCAGTCACCAAGATCATGACGCTTTACCTCCTGTTCGAGCAGCTGGAGGCCGGAAACCTTCGCCTCGACAGCAAGTTGGAGGTATCCGCGAAGGCGGCGTCACAGCAGCCCTCCAAGCTCGGCATGAAGCCCGGCCAGACCATCGAGGTGGAGGACGCCATCAAGGCGATCGTCACCCGCTCGGCCAACGACGTGGCGGTGGTGATCGCCGAAAACCTTGCCGGCTCCGAGTCGGCCTTCGCCGAGGCGATGACCGAGAAGGCCCGCGCGCTCGGCATGAGCCGCACGGTCTATCGCAACGCGTCCGGCCTGCCCAACGTGAACCAGGTGACGACGGCCCGCGACCTGTCCATCCTCGGCCGCGCGATTCAGGATCGTTTCCCCAAGCAGTACAAGTACTTCGCCACCCGCACCTTCTATTATCGCGGCCAGGCCATCGGCAATCACAACCGCCTGCTCGGCCGGATCGACGGCGTGGACGGCATCAAGACCGGCTACACCAACGCCTCGGGCTACAATCTCGTCACCTCGGTGAAGCGCGACGGCCGCTATCTCGTCGGCGTCGTGCTCGGCGGCTCCAGCGGCGGCTCGCGCGATGCGCGCATGACCAGCCTCATCAGCCAGAACCTGCCCACCGCCTATGCCGGCGGTCGCGTGGCGCCGAAGATCACGGAAGTCGCCGACAACGCCTTCTCCATCGGCAAGCCGGGCAGCTTCAATGCGCCCATGCCGGTCGTCGCAGCCCGTGACGACGTCCAGCCCCATGCGGTGGCGCCGCTGCCGAAGCCGGCCGTGGTCGAGGCCAATGCCGAGCCCACCACCACCGCCTCCATCCCCGCCAAGCCCGCCGCGCGCACCGCCAACCAGATAGTCGCCGCCGCCGCGCCCTCGGCGCCCCTGCCGCAGGTGAAGCCCGGCTCCGCCGAGCCGATCAAGCCGGTGGCGGTGAAGACCGTTGCGATCCAGAAGCCCACCGCCGCGAATGTGGCTGCAGCTCCGGCCCCTGCCCTCGTGCAGGTAGCAGCCACCACCCAGTTCACCTCCACGCCTGCGGGCGTCCTTGGCTATCTCGGCCCGTCCCGCCTCGCCCAGTCCCCAGCCGCTGCCGCCGCCACGGCCGCCGCGGAAGGCCGGGCCCACGCCAAGCCGCAGCAGGTCGCCGCGCGCACCGATGTGCCGGCCCCCGCTCCCGCCGCGCCGACCGGCAAGGACACGTCGCGCCTTGGCGTGCCCGATCCCGCCGCCGAGCAGGCGATGCGCGCCGCGCGGATCGCCGCCATGGAGCCGGACGATCCGTATGCCCGCGCGCTGCGCTCCGCTCGTGAAGGTGTGGTGGACGATCGCGCCCGTCCCCAGGCCGCCCAGCAGGCCGCCAAGCCCGTGCGCACCGCTTCCCTCGCCCCGGTGGCAGCTCCCCAGCCCGCGGCCGCTCCTGCCCCTTCCCAGCGCAGCCATGTGCCGGCTTCGGCCAAGAATGGCTGGAGCATCCAGATCGGCGCGTTCGACGGCGAGCGCGCAGCCCGCACCAAGCTCGACGCCGCCCGTGCACGCGTGAAGTCCGCGCTGGCCGGTGCCGACCCCTATACCGAGAAGGTGACGAAGGGTTCGACCGAGCTCTACCGCGCCCGCTTCGCCGGGTTCGATGAGAAGTCGGCGAAGGAAGCTTGCCGTTTACTCAAGCGTAACGATTTCGACTGCATGCCTATCAGGAATTGAAGTTCTGACAGAGAATCAGCGATGCTTGCGCAAGATCACGTCCTTCGCTCGGTTGATCCTCGCCGCGAGATAATCGGATCCGCCATGATCGGGGTGGAGCTTCTTCATGAGGGAGCGGTGCGCCGAGCGGACAGCTTCGGCGCTCGCGCCCGGCTGAAGGCCAAGGATCTGATAGGCCTCCTCCTCGGGCATCGCAGCGTCCAGGCCACCGCCTCCGCCCATATCCCCCGCACCCGCGTTTCGCTGTGCGTCCTCACGCCAGGCGGGCGCCCGGCGGTCGAGATAAGCTTCGAGTAGAGCCAGCGACTGCGCATCGCACTGCGGGCGCAGCGCCAGGAGGGAGGGGATGTCCAGCTCCTCCAGCCGCCGGCCGGCATGGGGCCCGGCCAGAACGGTTCCGCGCATGTCGCCGGTGGCGTGGTCCAGTTCCATCTCGATCATCGCCGTGCGCACGCCCGAAGTCTTCGGTGCGCTCCGCCGCTTGAACAGCCCGCCGAGATATCCCCCTATCCCCTGAGGATCGAGCCGCCCGAGCAGGGCGACGCCCGCCGCGCCCAGCGGCAGCGCGATCCCGATCCGCCCCGTGACCAGAGCGCCCGCGGCACCGAGCAGCGCGGCATAGGCCAGCGTCCGCATCATCGTGGCGATGAGTACCTTCGGATCGGCTTTGGTCCAGACCGAGAGGCCATAGAGGCCGATCAGCAGCAGCAACGCACCGGCGACAAGGCTAATCACGCAGAACTCCGGATCGAAAGCCGCGCCCCTGCGCCGGCGGGATGATTGCGAAAGACGGGCGAAGCGCCACCGGTCAGCGGCCCATGGCGGCGATGAGGCGGCGGGCGCCAGCGTCGCGGCGGGACGTCAGCGCCATCTGGCCGCCGGCCGCATAGGCGGCGACCGCCGCGAGCAGTTGGCGAAGCTCGCCGGGGGCCGAGGGATCGAACCGGCACCACGCTCCCCCGGTGACCTGCGCGAGGCCGCGAAAGACGTCTTCCACCCGGGCGTCGTAGCCTTCCTGGAACATGAACAGTTTCACGCCGCGCAAGGCCAGCTGCCCGGCGGCCTCCCGCAGCACCGCCGGATCTTCCTCCACCGCGTCGCCGACGAAGACCGCGGCGCGCAGCCCCGAGCGCTCGGCTTCCTTGCCGAGATGGCCGAGGATGCGGTTGATCTGGGTGAGGCCGCCCATGCAGGAGATGCGGCGCATCAGCCCGCCCAGCGTCGCGGCATCGCGCACGAAGGGGGAGGCGCGGCACTCGTCCTGTCCCCGGTAATAGACGATCTGCATGTCGAGGCCGCCATGGGCGGCGGCGGAGGCGAACATGTCCGCCTGGATGTCGCACGCGAGCGTCCATGTGGGCTGGCGAGAGCCGGTGGCATCGAGCGCGAAGGACAGTCGCCCACGTCCATCCGCAGGGCGGGCCGGCGGCATGCTGCGGGCCGCGGCGAGGAATGCCTCCACCTCGGCCGAGCCGGAAACCGGAACCGTTCCGCCCGCTTTGGTTTCCGCCAGTTTCCCCTTGCTGTCGTCGCGCGTCGCCATCGGTTCCTCTCTTGTTCACACATAAGCCGCTTCGGACGGCGCACCAAGGCCCCTCCCCTTCGGCCGCGACGGATGCACCGCAATGGCTTGAAGCGAACCGGCCCAGGGCCTATCTGCACCCCCCAGCGGCCGGGCGCCGTATCGAGGGGATGGGACGATGGCGACTTTGCCGAAGGTTGTGGGGCGCGTGCGCGATCTGAGGTCGGCAGTGGCCGGCTTCCGGGCCGAAGGCTCCAAGGTGGCGCTGGTGCCCACCATGGGCGCGCTGCATGTGGGCCACATGGCTCTGGCCGAGAAGGCGCGGGAACTCGCCGGCCGTACCGTTGTGTCGATCTTCGTCAATCCGGCCCAGTTCGCCCCCCACGAGGATTTCGACAAATATCCCCGCGCGCTGGAAGCTGACCTCTCCAAGCTGTCGGAGGTGGGCGTCGATCTCGTCTATGCACCGACCGCAACCGAGATGTACCCGGCAGGCTTTGCCACGCGCATCACCGTGGGCGGTCCCTCCGAGGGGCTGGAGACGGACTTCCGGCCGCACTTCTTCGGCGGCGTCGCGACCGTCGTGGGCAAGCTCTTCACCCAGTGCACGCCCGACTACGCCATGTTCGGCGAGAAGGACTACCAGCAGCTCAAGGTGGTGACGCGGCTTTCGAAGGATCTCGATCTCGGCGTCGAGGTGGTGCCGGTGCCGACCATACGCGAGGAGGACGGCCTCGCCCTCTCCTCCCGCAACGCCTATCTCGACGAGGAGCAGCGCAAGATCGCGCCGGTGATCTACGCCGCCCTCACCCGCGCCGCCGAGCAGATCCGCTCGGGCACCGAACCGCAGGCGGCGGTGGATACCGCCTCCGGCATGATTTCGGCGCTGGGCCTCAAGGTGGACTATGTGGCGGCCCGCCATGCCGAAACACTGGCGCCGCTCAAGGACGCCAAGGAGCCGATCCGGCTTCTCGCCGCCGCCTGGCTCGGCCAGACCCGCCTGATCGACAACATCCCCGTGTGAAGCGAATGGGCGGCGGTCTAGACCGCCCCCATATAGCTCGCAGCAAAGCCGATCACGACCAGCGCGAGGCCGACGGACAGCACCATCAGCATGCGGCCGGACGTGACGCCCTGCCTGGCCTTGGATGCCGTCTTCACCGGCGCCCCGTCCATGGTGCGGCCATCGGTGCGATGAAAGTCCACGTCTTCGCGGGCTTCTTTGGGATCTTGCATGGTGTTCTCCTGACGGTGTTGTGTTCCGTAAGGAGAACGCTCCCCAGCGCCAGGGGTTTCCCCGTGACGCCGGGAAGGTTTGACTAGCCTGCGGCCACCTCGCGCATCCGGGCGAAGGCCTGGTCGAGATCGGCCTTGAGGTCGGCGGTATCCTCGAGGCCGATGTGCACGCGCACCGCCGGCCCTTCCACCTCCCACTGCGTCGCCGTCCGATAGTCCTTGCAGTCGAAGGGGATGGCGAGGCTCTCGTATCCGCCCCAGGAATAGCCCATCCCGAACAGCGTCAGCGCATCGAAGAAGGCCGCGACCGCAGCTTCCGGCACCGGCTTCAGGATGAGGCTGAACAGGCCGCTCGCGCCGCAGAAATCGCGCTTCCAGATGGCATGGCCGGGATCGGACGGGAGCGCGGGATGCAGCACGCGCGAGACTTCCGGCCGCGCGGCGAGCCACTCGGCCATCTCCAGCGCAGCCTTCTGGTGATGGGCGAGCCGCACCGCCAACGTCCGCAGCCCGCGCGCGGCAAGCGCGATGTCGTCGGGGCCGACCGTCATGCCCAGCGCGCTGTAGGTGGCGCGCACCTTCCTGAGTGCGTCACCGACCGCCGAGATGGTGCCGATGCTCACGTCCGCGTGGCCGCAGATGTATTTGGTGCCCGACTGGATGGAGATATCCACCCCGAACGCATGCGGCTTGAAGAAGACCGGCGTCGCCCAGGTGTTGTCGATGAGCGTGGTGATGCCGCCCGCCTTCGCCACCGCGACGATGGCCGGGACGTCCTGCATCTCGAAGCTCTGGGAGCCGGGCGCCTCCAGGAAGATCGCCTTCGTGTTCGGCCGGATCAGCGCCTCGATGCCCGCGCCGATCAGGGGATCGTAATAGGTGGTCTCGACGCCGAGGCGGGCGAAGAGCCCGTCGCAGAAATTGCGAGTGGGCCGGTACACGCTGTCCACCACGAGCACGTGATCACCACTGCCGGCGACCGCGAGCAGCGCCGTCGTCACCGCCGACAGGCCGGACGGGGTGAGCACCACGCCGTCGCCGCCCTCCAGCGCGGTGAGCGCGACCTGCAGGCTCTCGCTGGTGGGATTGCCGTGGCGGCCGTAGGTGTAGCGCGCGCGATGGTGAATGAGGTCGTCGTAGTTCGGGTAGAGCACGGTGGAGCCGCGCACCACCGGGGTGTTCACGAATCCGTCGAAACGGCGGGGATCGCGGCCGGCATGGACGATCTTCGTGGCCGTGCCCCGCTCCGCGCCTGACGCTCCGTCTGCCCCGTGGTCATCCCTGCTTGCGTCCGACATGCACATCTCCTGTGGTCACGGCAGCTTGCGACCGATCGGCCGCTATTGACCGCTCCGCTGTGAGGGGTTGTGATGGGCGGGATAGACGGCCTTGATCCGTCCGTCGAGCCATCTCGTGCCGGATCGCGGCGGGAGGCGGCCACGGCAGGGGCTCGTCGTCGCGAAAAAAGGAACCTTCCGTGAAACGCATCCTCCTCGCAGCAGCAGGACTTCTGTCGCTGGCCGGTGCCGTGCAGGCCGCGACCCTCGACGACGTGAAGGCGAGAGGCGCCCTCAACTGCGGCGTGACGCAGGGCCTGCCCGGCTTCTCCAGCCCCAACGACAAGAATGAATGGAGCGGGCTCGACGTCGATTTCTGCCGCGCCATCGCTGCCGGCATCTTCAACGACCCGACGAAGGTGAAGTTCACCCCCCTCTCCGCCAAGGACCGCTTCACGGCGCTGACCTCCGGCGCCATCGACGTTCTGTCGCGCAACACCACCTGGACCATGTCGCGCGACACCACCCTCGGCTTCAACTTCGCCGGCGTGATGTATTACGACGGCCAGGGCTTCCTCATCCGCAAGTCGGTGGGCCTGAAGTCCGCGAAGGAACTGCAGGAAGCCTCCATCTGCGTGCAGACCGGCACGTCGAACGAGCTGAATGTCGGCGACTACTTCCGCGCCAACAACATGAAGTATCGCGAGGTCATCGCCTTCGCGACCCTCGACGAGACGGTGAAGGCCTATGAATCCGGCCGTTGCGACGTGTTCACCTCGGACAAGTCCCAGCTCGCCGCGGTGCGCCTGAAGCTCACCAACCCCGCCGACCACGTCCTGCTGCCCGAGACCATCTCCAAGGAGCCCCTCGGCCCGCTGGTGCGCCACGGTGACGACCAGTGGTTCGACCTCGTGAAGTGGACCTACTTCGCGCTGCTGAACTCCGAAGAGCTGGGCATCACCCAGAAGAACGTCGACGAGATGGTGAAGTCCGAGAACCCGGACATCAAGCGCCTGCTCGGCACCGACGGCAAGTATGGCGAGGGCATCGGCCTCACCCCCGACTGGGTGGTGCGCATCATCAAGGCGACCGGCAATTACGGCGAGATCTACGACCGCAATGTCGGCCCCGCCACGCCGCTCGGCATCGAGCGTGGCCTCAACAACCTCTGGACCAAGGGCGGCATCCAGTACGGCCCGCCGGTGCGCTGAGCGCATCGGGGCCTGATGGCCCGCGCCTTGCTTGAGAGCTGGGCTTGAAGACGGGGCGGAGGACGCGGGCATCGTGCCCTCCGCCACCAAGAACACAGGCCAAAGGCCTGAGCTTTCGGGGGTTTCATGTCTGAAGTCAGCCCTGCCGCGCCGCCGCGGCCAAAGGGCCGTCGCTGGTCCTGGACGGATCCAAAGCTGCGGTCCCAGGTCATCCAGATCACCGTTGCGGTCATCCTCGTCTGGTTGCTGTGGTCGTTCTATTCCAACGCCCAGTCCAACCTGACCCGGCTCGGCATCGCCTCGGGCTTCGGCTTCCTCGACAATCGTGCCGGCTTCGCCATCAGCCAGTCGCTGGTCCCCTACAACGAATCCATGTCCTACGGCCGCGCCTTCCTGGTGGGCCTGCTCAACACGCTGCTGGTGGCCTTCCTCGGCGTCATCCTGGCGACCCTCATCGGCTTCCTGATGGGCGTGGCCCGGCTGTCGAAGAACGTGGTCATCAAGGCGCTGGCCTCCGCCTATGTGGAGATCACGCGTAATCTGCCGCCGCTGTTCCAGATCATGTTCTGGTATCTCGCCGTGCTGGCCACCCTGCCGGGTCCGCGCCAGAGCTGGGGCTTCGGCCTCCAGCCGCTGCTCGGCGCCATCGGCTCGGGCCTGTCCTCCATCGGCCTCGGCTTCCTCGGCGGCCCGCTCTCGGCCTATGCGGCCAGCCTCGCGGCGCCCGGCGTGTTCGTGAACAATCGCGGCCTCGTGGTGCCGCGCCCGATCTTCGAGGACGGCTCCATGGCCATCCTCTACGCCCTCATCGCCGCCTTCATCTTGAGCTTCCTGCTCGCACGCTGGGCAAAGAAGCGGCGGGAGGCGACCGGACACTTCTTCCCCGTCTTCTGGACCTCGCTGGGCCTCATCATCGTGCTGCCGCTCCTCGCCTCCGCGGCGATGGGCTTCCCGGTCGGCGTCGAGAAGCCGGAACTGCGCGGCTTCAACTTCGTCGGCGGGCTGCGCGTCATCCCGGAATTCGTGTCGCTGCTGCTGGCGCTCTCCATCTATACCGGCGGCTTCATCGCCGAGATCGTGCGCTCGGGCATCCTGGCGGTGTCGAAGGGCCAGACGGAGGCGGCCCATTCGCTCGGCCTGCGCAATGGGCCGACGCTGCGGCTCGTCATCATCCCCCAGGCCATGCGGGTGATCGTGCCGCCGCTCACCAGCCAGTATCTCAACCTCACCAAGAACTCGTCCTTGGGCGTGGCAGTGGGCTATCCCGACCTGTTCGCGGTCTTCGCAGGCACCACGCTGAACCAGACCGGCCAGGCCATCGAGATCATCGCCATCATCATGGCGGTCTATCTCACCATCTCCATCGTCACGTCGGCGATCATGGGCTGGTACAACAAGCGCGTCGCGCTGGTGGAGCGGTGACATGACGGATATCTCCGCCCCCCGCCCCTCCATCACGCCCGCAACGCCCTTCGTCTCGACGGCGTTCCACGAGCCGCAGCCGGCCCCGGTCTCGACCCGCGGCCCCATCCTGTGGGCCCGCCAGCACCTGTTCGGCTCGGTGCCGCAGGTGCTGCTCACGCTGTTCGGCATCTGGCTCGTCTATGTGACGGTGCCGCCGCTCATCAAATTCTTCCTCATCGATGCGGTGTGGACCGGCACCAACCGCGACGCTTGCCTCGCCGAAAAGCTCGGGCGGCCGGTGGGCGCCTGCTGGCCCTTCATCTGGGCCAAGCTCGACCAGCTCATCTACGGCTTCTACCCGGCCAGCGAGCGCTGGCGGGTGAATGTGGTGTACTGGCTCGGCGCCCTTCTGCTGCTGCCTCTGCTGATCCAGAGCCTGCCCTACAAGCGGCTCAACGCCATCGCCTTCTTCGGCGTCTACCCGGTGGTGGCCTTCGTGCTGCTCACCGGCGGCAATCTCGATCTCCAGCGCTTCGTCCTCGGCTGGCTCGGCGTGGACTTCTCCACCATCGGCGGCGCTCAGGGCCTGCGGATCGGCTTCTGGGTCGACTACGTCCTCTCGACAGTCCTGCTGACAGCCATCGCCTTCGGCATCTCCCGCTTCCTTGCGGGGCCGGAGGGCGGACGCTCGGCGGCGCAGACGACGCTCAGCGTGCTCGGCGTGCTCGCCGTGGTGCTGCTGGCGGTGGACATCGACACCGGCCTGCCCCAGGTCGAGACGCGCCTGTGGGGCGGACTGCTGGTGACGTTGGTGATCGCCGTCACCGGCATCACCGTGTCCCTGCCCTTCGGCATCCTCCTCGCCCTCGGCCGGCGCTCCAAGCTGCAGCTGGTGAAGTGGCTGTGCATCATCTTCATCGAGTTCTGGCGCGGCGTTCCGCTCATCACGGTGCTGTTCTTCGCCACCTACATGCTGCCGTTGTTCCTGCCCGGCCGCTTCACCATCGACGGACTGCTGCGGGCGCTGGTGGGCGTCGCCTTGTTCGCCTCGGCCTACATGGCGGAGGTGGTGCGCGGTGGCCTGCAGGCTATCCCCAAGGGCCAGTATGAGGGCGCCATGGCGGTGGGCCTGCGCTCGGGGCTCATGATGCGCCTTGTGGTCCTCCCGCAGGCGCTGAAGCTGGTGATCCCGGGCATCGTCAACAACTTCATCGGCCTGTTCAAGGACACGACGCTGGTGCTGATCGTCTCGATCTTCGACCTGCTCGGCTCCATGCGCGCGGCCTTCACCGATCCCAACTGGGCCTCGCCCACCACCCTGTTCACCGGCTTCGGCTTCGCCGGCATCATCTACTTCGTCTTCTGCTTCGGCATGTCCCGGTATTCGATGGCGCTGGAGAAGCGCCTCGACCGGGCCCAGCGACACTGAGAGGGACTTCATGAGCACCGATCCCATCATCGCCGAAGTCGAGGCCACCGCCCCGAAGATCGCGGTCGAGATGACCGGCGTGAACAAGTGGTACGGCGACTTCCACGTCCTCCGGGACGTGAACCTGACCGTGGAGCGGGGCGAACGCCTCGTCATCTGCGGCCCGTCCGGCTCGGGCAAGTCCACCCTCATCCGCTGCATCAACCGTCTGGAAGAGCACCAGAAGGGCCGCATCGTTGTGGATGGCATCGAGCTGACCGACGACCTCAAGCGCATCGACGAGGTGCGCCGCGAGGTGGGCATGTGCTTCCAGCACTTCAACCTGTTCCCGCACCTCACCATCCTCGAGAACTGCACGCTTGCCCCCATGTGGGTGCGCAAGATGCCGAAGAAGGAGGCCGAGGATCTGGCGATGCACTTCCTCGAGAAGGTGAAGATCCCGCACCAGGCGCACAAATATCCCGGCCAGCTGTCCGGTGGCCAGCAGCAGCGCGTGGCCATCGCCCGTGCGCTCTGCATGCGTCCGCGCATCATGCTGTTCGACGAGCCGACCTCCGCCCTCGACCCCGAGATGGTGAAGGAGGTGCTCGACACCATGGTGTCGCTGGCCCAGGACGGCATGACCATGCTGTGCGTGACCCACGAGATGGGCTTTGCCCGTCAGGTGGCGAACCGGGTGATCTTCATGGATGCCGGGCAGATCGTGGAGATGAACGAGCCCAACGCCTTCTTCTCCAACCCGCAGCACGAGCGCACCAAGCTCTTCCTCAGCCAGATCCTGCACTGAGAAGGCGATGGTCCCACGGCACGCCGCCGCCCTCCGGCCTCACCGGGGGCCGGAGCTTGCGCAGGTTACGGCTTGGAAAGGCGCGGCTTACGTCACCGCGCGGTTCGCCCGCCGCTCGCGCAGGGCGAACTGCAGGTTGCGGATGTAGATGAAGGTGGAGAGCGCCTGTCCGGCGATGAACACCGGGTCCTTGCGGTAGATGGCATAGACCAGCAGCAGCGAGCCGCCGCCGAGAGAAAAGGTCCAGAACGCAAAGGGAATGACCGAGCGCTGCGCCCGCTCGCTGGCGATCCACTGCACCACGAAGCGCATGGTGAACATGAACTGCGCGACAAGGCCCAGCGCCACCCACCAGTCGAACTGGTCGATGAACACCTCGGTCATGTAGCGACCGATCTGCGACAGGTAATAGACCATCACCCGCGCTCCACCACATGCGGCGTGCGGCGGCGGCGGACCAGCCAGAACACGCCGAACATGTCGATGATGCCGACCCACAGGCGGTTCCAGAACCCGTATTTCGACACGCCGTGCCAGCGCTCGCGGTCCACGACCTTCACTGTGAGGATGTCGTAGCCCTCGCGTCGCACCAGGGCCGCCATAAAGCGGTGCTGGCCGTCGAACATGGGCAGGCGCAGTTGCACCTCCCGACGCACGACCTTGAGGCCACAGCCGGTGTCGCGCGAGCCGTCGTTGAGCAGGCTGCGGCGGACCCGGTTGGCGAGCCGCGACTGGAAGCGCTTGAAGCCAGTGTCCTTGCGCCCCTGACGTTCGCCCTGCACCATGCCGACGCGGGGCCCGCCCGCGTCCATGACACGGACCATCTCGGGCAGATAGCCGGGGTCGTTCTGGCCGTCGCCGTCCAGCAGCAGGAGAAGATCGCCCCGCGCCGCCCAGGCGCCGGTCTCGACGCCCGCGGACTTCCCGCAGGCCTTCTCGTGCGCGACGATGCGCAGATAGGGACGGGTCTGCTGCGCCAGCCGCAGGTTGGCGCGGGTGGCGTCGGTGGAGCCATCGTCCACGAAGATCAGTTCGAACGGTTCGAACGATAGCGCCGCATCGATCTCTTCGATCAGCGGCAGCACGTTGTCCGCCTCGTCCTTTACGGCGATCACCACCGACAGCCGGGGGGCCGCGGCGGTTTCGGAAGAAGGGGAAGTCAAGGTCTCGCCTCTTGGGCTGGAACGGCTGTGCTCATGTCTTGCGGCGGCGGAAGGGAGGATCCAGCCCGCGCGGGATTGACGGGAGCGAGGAGCCGCGCGAGCCGTCGCGCGGACGGCCCCGCCATGGGCACGATCGTCCCGCCCGCGTCAACCGCGAAGACGACGCGGCGGGCGGCGAACAGCTTGACCGTCCACAAGGCGGCGGCTGTCCCAAGGACCGCGCCGGCCACCACGTCGCTCGGATAGTGGGAGCTGAGCACGATGCGGGTCGCGGCGATGGGAAAGGCCGCCACGAGGAGGATCGTCCGCGCCCGCGGGAACAGGGCGGCGAAGGCCACCGCGGCCGCGAATGTGGTGGTGGCGTGCCCCGAAGGGAACGACGCGAAGCTCGACTTCCAGATCAGGAAATCGAACGTCATCTCGGGGCTCGGGCCCTTGATGTGCATGGCGGCGTGGGGACGCGCCCGGCCGAGACTGTGCTTGACGATGGCCACCAGGAGCCCCACCGGCGCGATGGCGAGGAACAGGAAGCCGAGGCGTGCCGCGACACTGGCGGCGATCCGCCGGGTCATCTCGTCGCCCACGTGGGTGAGCATCAACGCATAGGCAAGGCCAATGCCGAGCGGCCACAGCACCACGCCGCTGAAGCCGAGGTCGGTGAGGCGGTCGCTGAAGATGACGAGCCACGACGGCGCCTTGAGCCTGAGGCCCATGGTGAGCGGGTCGACCAGCAGCATCAGCGCCGCCACGACGCCCGCCGTCAGCACCGCGAGCGCCAGAGCCTCCCAGCGCCCAAGGAAGCCGAGGCGCGGGCGCGGCACGCCAATACGGCGGTCGCGCAGATATGCGAGGCCGCGCCAGATGGAGAGGAGGAGCAGGCGCACGCCTTCTCCCACCGTCCGCAGGATTGCGGCGAGCGAACCGGACTGAGCCGCGCCGGTGCCGACCTCGGTGCTCATGGGGCGGCCTCGTCGGAGCGGAACACGGTGATGGAGGTGGGTCGCCCGCCGTTATAGGTGAAGCCGGAGATGGTCGCCACCGCGTGATATTTGAGCCCGAGCAGCCCGGCGTGCCGCTCGAAGACCGGTGTGAAGCGCTCGTCGATGAAGGCCAGGGCGCAGCCTCCCTTCTTCAGCAGCGCGGCCGCCTCCTTGGGCAGGCCGTATTGGATCTGCGTGCCCACGAGGAAGACGAGGCTCGGCTCCTGATAGGGGAAGGAAGCGACGTTTGCGGCTGGGCAGCCCTGCTGCTTCACCACGGCGGCGAGCCGCTCGGAAATCCACAGCGCCCGCATCTGCGGCAGCATGGTCTGCCAGACGGCGAGATAGAGCATCATCGCGCCGGCGAGCGCGGTGAGGAACGCCCCCTCGATCCCAACCCGTGAGTAGGCCCGCGCCGCCCACCACAGCAGCATGACGCCCAGCAACAGCAGCGGCCACGCCGCGAGGCCGAAGCCGCTGCCGAAATAGAGATAGGCCGCGCCAAGCGCCAGCGAGACCACAATGCCGAAGCCCGGCCAGAACCAGACCACGCCGGCGAGCCGCGAGCCCACGGCGGCCAGTCCGCCCCGCTCGACGACGAGGGCCGAGAGGATCGCCAGCGCCGGATAGACCGGCAGCACATAATGCGGGAGCTTGGTGACGGCGATCTCGAACACCACCCAGCTCGGCACCAGCCAGCACAGCAGAAACCGCTCCGCCCGCCCGCGCCGGTTGCGCCAGACACAGGGGGCGGCCAGGGCGGCCACCACGATGGACGGCCAGAACGTGCCCCATGCGGCGAGGAAATAGCTGCCTGGCGGCCCCCAGTGGCCTTCCGCGCCTTCGGCCACTTTGCCCATCATGTCGACGCCGACGGCCAGCTGATAGAAGGCACCGTTGGTAACGAGGTAGATGGCGACAAACCACGGCAGCACCAGCAACAGGCACCACAGCAGGCCCGGAAGGGGCTTCAGCGGCCGCAGGAAGGCGCCGGAGCGGTCCGCGATGGCGAGCGCCGCGATGGCCGGCCCGATGAACAGCGGCGCCACCGGCCCCTTCACGAGGATGCCCGCCGCAAGGCCGGTCCAGAAGATGAAGGCGAGGGTCCAGTCGCCGAGGCGCGCCCCGGGCGGACGGATATAGGCCCGCGCCAGCGCGCCGAAGCACGCGAGAATGGTGAAGAGCAGCACCGCGTCGGTCTTGGCGAGCCGCGCTTCCACCCCCAGCAGCACGCATCCCACCATCATCAGGGATGCGAACAGCGCGCCGCGTCGGGAGAGGAAGACGAGGGCCGTCCAATAGGTGAGCAGCACCGCGCCGATGGCGGCGACCAGAGACGGCAGGCGGTAGAGCCAGATGGAGGTGCGGGCGGACGGCCCGATCACCGCCTCGCCGGCTTTGACCGTTGCGGCTTGCAACCAGTAGATGCCGATGGGCTTCTTGTACCGCACCTGGGTATGGAAGCGGATGTCGATGTAATTGCCGCTTTCCAGCATCTGCTTCGTCGCCTGGGCGAAGCGCGCCTCGTCGCGATCGATGGGCGAGAGGTTGAAGAAGCCCGGCAGGAACGAGATGAGGGCGACGGCCACCAGCAGCAGCACGGCACGGCCATGACGCGCCGACGCCGTGTCGAGGATCCCCACGAGGCGCTGCGGCAGGTCAAGATCGAACGCCCGCCGATGATCGGATGCGGGCTGTGAGATGGCCATGCTTCGGTCTGGATCCGCTCGAAATGGGCGCGGACAATAACAGAAACGCCCGCACCGAAAAGGACCGGACGGTCATGCGCAAAAGCAGCCTTTCCGCCGGGGCGCACCCTCATGCAGACCAAACGCGGCGAAGGAAAGGCACCGGCCAAGCTCAAGCGGGTCGGTGTTTCAGACGGTATCGGGAAACGGGCCGACCTATTTGGTCAGGATCAGCTTGTTCTGCGCCGTGAGCCGCAACTGATACGTGTGCTCGCCGTGGGCGATGGTCACGAGGCGCCCCGCGGCGAACAGATCCCGGCTGTCGAGCTGCGCATCCACCATGGGGATAGCCCGGCAGGTGTCATCCGACGAACGAAAGGTCCACTCGCCGCCAGCCTTGCCGTTATCGAGATGAGAACTCCCGTGTTCATGCCTGTTCATTTTGAATCGCTCCAGATCCGGGAGCGAGCCACGACCAATGCTGCGGGTCGCGGCTCACTTTAGAAGCATTCAATACTTGAATACCACCGACTTATCCTTGAGTAATCCATGACGCGGCCGCGATCAATCCCCGCGAAGCGCGCGATGTACTGGACACGCGGCTGCGCGCCCGCAACTTTCGCTGCGTTCGCTGCGGCCGGCCCGAATGAAGGCTTGGAATCGGCGCGCGCGGGCGCGCGTCAGAAGGCCTTGAAGGTGATGATGGTGCGGGTGTCCTGAATGCCAGGAATGGTCTGCACCTTCTGGTTCACGTAGTGGCCGATGTCGGTTCCGGGCTCCACGTAGAACTTCACCAGAAGGTCGAACTCGCCGGCCGTGGAATAGATCTCGGAGGCGATCTCCGCATTGGCGAGGGCATCGGCCACCTCGTAGGACTTCCCGAGCTGGCACTTGATCTGGACGAAGAAGGGAACCACGGCGTGCTCCGCTGGCGGCGGGATCGGAAGGCCCTCGCGGGCCGCGCCAAGGTGGACAAATCCGCCGGGACTGGCAAGGGTGGCGGCTCGATCATCCCCGCCCACCGGAGCCTCACGTCGTCCATGAGCCGGCCCATTCCCATCGCCCTCACCATCGCCGGCTCGGATTCGAGCGGCGGCGCCGGCATCCAGGCGGACCTGAAGACCTTCTCCGCGCTGGGCGTCTATGGCGCCAGCGTCATCACCGCGCTCACGGCGCAGAACACGCTGGGCGTGAGCGCCATCCACGACGTGCCGGATGATTTCATCGCCGCGCAGATGGATGCCGTGTTTTCCGATCTTGCGGTGAAGGCGGTGAAGATCGGCATGCTTTCGCGCCCGGGCGCCATCCGCACGGTGGCGGAGGGGCTGGCGCGCCACAAGGCGCGGCCGGTGGTGCTCGATCCGGTCATGGTCGCGGCGTCCGGGGCGCGGCTGCTGAGCGGCGATTCGCTCAACGACCTGCGCACCATCCTCATTCCCGCCGCCGACCTCATCACGCCGAACCTGCCGGAGGCCGGAGCGCTGCTTGGCACCGAGGCCGCGCAGACGGAAGAGGAGATGCAGCGCCAGGGCGCGGCGCTGCTCGCGCTCGGCGCCCGTGCCGTGCTGATGAAGGGCGGGCACGGCGAGGGGCCTGAGAGCACCGACCTCCTCGTCACGACGGACGGCACGCTGCGCTTCACCGCCCCGCGCCATGTCACCCGCAACACCCACGGCACCGGCTGCACCCTTTCGTCCGCCATCGCCGCGGGGCTCGCATCCGGGCTCGACCTGCCCGAGGCGGTCGAGAAGGCCAAGGCCTACATCACCGGCGCCATCGCCGCCGCCGACCGCCTCGACGTGGGCGCCAGCCATGGCCCGGTGCACCACTTTTTCGACCTCTGGCGTGACTAGGCGGCGGAAAATCGCACCTTCGTCGTACCTCCACCTTCCATCCCGCGCGCCCGGACGATAACGTCCGCCGAAGCGAACGCTCGTTCGGTTGAAAGGATATTGGGGCATGGCCGTCAGGGAACGCGGGGGCAGCTCTCTCGAAACCGGCGCCCAGGTGATTACCGGGCAGCTGGGCAAGACCATCCAGCGCCTGCGCAAGGCCTATAACCTGTCCCTGTCGGACCTCGCCGAGCAGTCCGGCGTGGCGAAGTCCATCATCAGCCAGATCGAGCGCAACGAGACCAACCCGACGCTGGCCACCGTGTGGCGCCTCTCCCAGGCGCTGGACATGTCGGTGGAGCGGGTGCTCGCCTCCTCCGACGACGCGCCCTTCGTGGAGAAGCTCTCCCGCGCCGATACGCCGATCCTCCTCTCCGAGGACGGACTGGTGCGCCTGTCCATCATCGGGTGGATCAAGACGGTGGAGTGGCTCCAATATTACGACATGGAAGCCGCGCCTGGCGGCGAGCTCGATTCGGACGGGCACCAGCGCGGGTCGGTGGAATGCCTCACCGTCATCGCCGGCACGCTGGAAGTGGACGTGGCGGGGCAGGTGGAGACGGTGAAGGAAGGCGAGACGGTGCGCTACCGCTGCGACCGCCGCCATGTCATCCGCAACCGCTCCGGCGCGCCCGCCCGCGCCTTCATGGTGTGCCTGCTCAAGGCCGCGGTTCTGGAGTGACCATGCGGGCGTGAACGGGGAGGGTCACCCCCTCCCCTTCGTGCCGGATCAGCTCACTCGTCGGTCAGCGGGCCCAGGATGAGCATTTCCAGCTTCACCCAGTTGGCGAGCTGCGCATAGGTCAGCTTCTCGGCCTTCAGGTCCCACGTCACTTCCGAGCGGGTGGGGCCGACGCACTTGTCCCGGCCGTTGTCGCCCTTCACCCTTTTGCAGGCGTCCTCGCTGTCATTGTAGAAGACACGGCCATAGAGGCCGGGCTTGGACTGGTCCGCGGACGAGAAGAAGGCGTCGGACTGCGCCTGTGCTGCGTTGGCGTCGAAGAAGGACTGGTCGGTGTTCACCGCCTGCTCGTTCCAGCGCAAATTGTACTCGTAATAGCCGGTATAGGGCTTCTTCTTGCCGGCCTTGTCGGTGAAGTTGCCGTTCTCCTCCACGAAGCGGATCGAGCCGGACACGCGGTCGGTGAAGGACTTGTCGGCGACGGTGTAGGCGAAGGTCACGCCATTGGCGTCGGTCAGCCAGTTGCCGAGCTCATAATCGTAATCGAGGTTGCCGGAGACCCGCACGTCCGGGAGGAAGGAGAAGGGGCCGGCCGCGAGCTGGGTGCGCTCGAAGCGCAGCGGATCGGGGTTCTTCACCTGGATCGACACCACCTTGCCGTCGACCATGCGCGAATAAATCTTGTCCGCCTCCTTCTGCGCCCGGCGGAGCTGCTCGGCCACCTCCCACCAGCGCGTCACGTTGCGGCCCTGGATGGAGCCGCCGAAGGGCGAGGAGGTCTGGTTGCCCTTCACCACGTCGATGCGCAACCGTCCGGCGTCCGGAATGTAGCGGCCGTTGGCATCGATCTGCAGGTCACCGCGCAGGATCGCCACCTCCCGCGCCACCTGGGAGGGGTTGGACGGGTTGATGACGTCGAACTTCACGGAATAGACGAGGCTCTTGCCTGGCGTGCGCTGCACCGAGCCCTTCAGGATCATCAGGTCGGCCACCGAGAGGTCGCTGATCTCGTAGAGGTCGGTGCCGCTGGTCGAGCGCATGGAGCGGGAATTGTAGTCCACCGTCATGGCGCCGGTGAGCTTCGCCTTGTCGGCGGGAATCTCCTTCAGCGCCTGGCTCTGCTGGGCCAGCGCCGCGCCGGAGGCCAACAGGCTCGCGGCGCACAGGCCGGCGGCACAGGCGAATGTGGCCGGCGCGAAGCGAATGGTCATGTCGATCTCCCTCGATGGCGCCGGGCGCGGGGGCACCGGGTGCTTCAGCGGCGGACCATGGCGAAGGATTCATGAACGGCAGATGACCAAGCGTCATCCGCCCCGTTCAGAGAAGGCCCAGATCGCGCAGCTCGCGGCTGAGGGCTTCTGGCAGATCGGCTGCGCCGGCGCTGGTGCCGAGATCGCGGGGCGCCTCCCTGTCGGCGAGATAGCGCCAGCCCTGGAAGGGACGCGAGGGCCGCGGCTCCACGCGGATGACGGCGGGGTCCAGCACGAGGCCGCAGCGGCGTATCCCGTCCGGATCGACCACGGTGCGCAGATCGAGCAGGCGCTGGCGCGCCGCCACCTCTCCCTTGATGACCCAATAGAGCGAACCGCCGTCGATCAACTCGTCCTTGCGGCTCGGCACCATGCGGGTGACGTGGATCTGCTCGAACGGAACGCCGGCCCGCCGCGCGGTGTCGGCGCGGTCGGCGATCCAGGCTTCGAGGTCGGCGATGGAGGTCGCCCCGACGCACAGCTTGATGAGGTGAAGCGCCATTGCGCCGCGCTACTGGCCGTTCGCGCCGGCGCCGGTGCCGTCGGCCGCGGGTTCGGCATCGGCCGGAGCCGCCGGCTGCGCCGGGGGCCGGGGCCGGGGTGCGGCCGGGCGCGGCGTCGGATTGGCCGGTGGCGTCGCCTGCGCCGCCGGGGTGCGCGCGGGGCGAGCGGGCGGCAGGGGCGCGGTGGGAGGGGCCGCGATCACGTCAGGATCTTCCGCCGCCGGAGCAGCAGCCGGCGCTGCCACCGCGGGAGCGCCCGGCGCGCCGGGCTGGGCCGCGTGGGCGGGATCGGGCTGCGTCAGTAGCATGCCGAACGGGCCGGTGCGCGGCGGCGGCCCGCCGGTCATGCCGCGATTGCGCGCGTTGCGCTCCCACACCGGGGTGTATTTGGCGATGAGGCTGGCGTACCGCCCCTCATTCATGTTCGCGATGATGTGGGTGGGATCGCCGAAGATCGCGGCCTGCGGACAGTAGCTCACCGTGCAGCCGGAGAAGTCCACCAGCGCCGAGGCGACGAGGCCGTAGGGATCCTGCTCCAGCGGCCGGCGCCAGGCGATGATCCGCTCGGTCAGGTAGTCGGCCTTGCGACGGCGCACGAACTCGAAGGCATCCTCGACCAGCGCCATGCGCGCACGCACCATGGAGCGGGCGGAGGCCACGGTATCCGGCCGCTCGAACAGCACCGCCTCGCACACCCCCGTCAGGGACGGATCGGCACCGATGCAGCCAAGCGCCGCCGTCTGCGCGGCGGCGGCATCAAGGCCGGAGGCTCGGGCTTCCAGTGCACGCGCCTCCGAGATGGAGGCGGCCTGGATGATCTGCTTGACCATGGCGCTGCCGACTGACAGGCCCCCAAGCAGGATGCCGATGAGCACGAGCAGGGTCAGCGGGTTTTCATTGGGCTCCGACCGCACGAACAGCACGAAGACGAATACGGCGCCTACGACCATGGCCGCGAGCACAACCCAGCCCGGCACATCGAAATTGCTGTTCAGAATGCTGAGCGTCCGGTCCATCCATTCCAACATGGCGCCCTCCGCGACGCAGCACTTGGGACGCGGGCGAACGCCTGCGTCCCTGTTCCGGTTCCCGCCCCCACGATACGCCTACGGTCGCCGGTCGGGGCGCGGATCATTGTCCGGTCCGCCGCCCAAAGGCAACGCGGCGCACCGGCGCGCAAGTCCCATGGTAAAGGAAAACCCGAGCCCTACGCCCGCGAAGCCGCCCGGTGTTTCCCGGCGGCCGCCGCGTTCAGTGGGGCCGGAGCGCGGAAGCCTCGAAGCCCCCGTAGAGATAGATCACCGCGACGGCGACCAGAAAGACAGCAAGCGCAGTGCGCGCGACGCCCCAGCAGGAGCGGCGATGGGCATAACCTTGGCTGAGATCCATGATGGATAGCGGCTCTTTCGACGTGTCCCCGCGGCACGACGAGCGTCCCGCAACGCAACATTCATTAAGAATTTATGACCGCTCCGACAAGCCCTGCGCCATGCTTTGTGCGAACGGCTCGCATGCGGGAACAAAGACTGCCGCAATCCACAGGCCGCCGATCCGGACGCAGCCGGGTTTGCCCGTGCGAAAATCCGCTCCGATGGGTTAGGACTTCCCCATGACCACCAGCCGCACCTCCGATTCGACCACCAGCCCCTCCCCTCTGCCCGACGAGGAGGTCGCCGTTGCGCTGGTCCTGCGCCTCGCCGGCGAGGCCGGGCCGGGCAAGACCATCGGCCCCATGGATGCGGCGCTGGCGCTGATGCCCAAGGACGAATGGCAGCGGGCGCTTCCGGTGGTGCGCCGCGTGGCGGTCCGCCTCGCGCTGGAGGGCCGGCTGATAATCTACCGCAAGGGCAAGGCGGTGGACCCGGCCGATTTCCGTGGTGTCTACCGCATCGGCCTGCCGCGGGACGAATAGCTTACGGCGCCGGAAACAGCGCGCTGGTCTTGCCCGAGAGATAGTAGGCGACGAGCCCAACCCATTCCTTCACCGACACGTCGGCCACATCGAGCCCGCTGGCGGCGCGCGAGAAGGTGTCGTTCAGCTGGCTGGGGCCGATGGTGCGGAAATCGACCGGGTAAGGAACGACATCGAAGCCCGCCTTGCGGAAGCAGCCCACCGCGCGGGGCATGTGGAACGCGCTCGTCACCAGCAGCCAGCGCTCGCCCGGCGACGGCTTCAGCATCTCCTTGGAAAACTCGGCATTTTCCGCGGTGTTGCGGGAGTTTACCTCGTATTCTACACGGTCCGGGGCGATGCCGAGGTCCGGCAGCGTAATCTGCATCATCCGCGCCTCCGAGGCGACGCCGTCAGAGAACAGCTGTCCGCTGCCGCCGATGAACGCGAGGCGCGCCTCCGGATGCTTCCGCGCCAGGGCGCCGAAAGCAATGGCCCGCTCCCCGGCATTGGCGAAGGCGGGGACGCCGCGCGCCAGCCCCACCTCCGGCACCTCCGCACCGCCCAGGATGATGACGCCCGTCACCGGCCCGTCGCCGCGATAGATGGGGAAGCGCTCCTCCAACGGGTTAAGCAGATAGTTCGCGATCGGTGAGAAGCCCAGCACCGCCCACCCGATCACCGAAACGGCCAGCAGGCCCATGCCCGCGCGCCGGGTCCTGGCGAGCGCCAGGACGAGGCCAAGGCCGCCGAGCAGCACCAGCGCGTTCGACGGCGCGATGGCGAACCAGAACAGCTTGGAGAGGGTGAAGAAGGAATCCATACCACTTCCGCAGAATGCCGCCGCCCCGGAAAGGCGAGAGGGATCGGTGATCTCGGTGGGGACGCCCCAGACCCAGTCAGGCCAGCTCGACCACCTTGCCTTCGCGCAGGGTGACGCGCCGGTCCATCCGGGCGGCGAGGTCGAGATTGTGGGTGGCGATCAAGGCAGCGACGCCGGTGGCCCGCACCAGCTCCGACATGGCGCCGAACACGTGGTCCGACGTCTTGGGGTCGAGGTTGCCGGTGGGCTCGTCGGCCAGCAGCAGCCGCGGCGCATTGGCCAGCGCACGGGCGATGGCCACGCGCTGCTGTTCGCCACCGGAAAGCTCCGACGGCCGGTGCGTGAGGCGGGCGCCGAGGCCGAGATAGGAGAGCAACTCCTTGGCCCGCGCCTCCGCTTCCTTCTTGCCGAGGCCACGGATCATCTGCGGCATGGCCACGTTCTCCAGCGCCGTGAACTCAGGCAGGAGATGATGGAACTGGTAGACGAAGCCGATGGAGAGGCGGCGGATGCGGGTGCGCTCGGCATCCGGCAGGCGGGCGGTGGGCGCGCCGTCGATGAACACCTCGCCAGCGTCCGAATGCTCCAGCAGGCCGGCAATGTGCAACAGGGTGGACTTGCCGGAGCCGGACGGCGCGACGAGCGCCACCGACTGGCCGTGGGTGATGCCGAGGTCGGCGCCGCGCAGGATCTCCAGCGCTCCCTGCCCCTGCGCGTAGCGCCGCACCACGCCGGACAGCGCGAGGGCGAACTGGGGCCGGGCGCCGGGGGCGCGGCCGGCGGTGCGGCCTTCGGACGGGGTGGGCATGTCCATCACTCGTACCTCAGGGCTTCCACCGGATCGAGCCGGGCGGCCCGCCAGGACGGATAGAGCGTGGCCAGGAAAGAGAGCGCCATCGCCATCAGCACCACGGAAGAGGTCTCGCCGAAGTTCATCTGCGCCGGCAGGCGGGAGAGATAATACAGCTCGGGCGAGAAAAGCTCGGTGGAGGTCAGCCAGGAGATGAACTGGCGGATGCTCTCGATGTTGAGGCACACGATCACGCCCAGCAGCAGCCCCGACAGCGTCCCCACCACGCCGATGGAGGCGCCGGTGATGAAGAAGATGCGCATGATGGAGCCCTGCGTGGCGCCCATGGTACGCAGGATGGCGATGTCGTGCCCCTTGTCCTTCACCAGCATGATGAGGCCGGAGACGATGTTGAGCGCCGCCACCAGCACGATCAGCGTAAGGATGAGGAACATCACGTTCCGCTCCACCTGCAGGGCGCCGAAGAAGGTGGCGTTCCGCACCCGCCAGTCGACGAGATAAACCGGCCGCTCCGCCGCGCTCTGGATGGCGGCGCGCAGCTCGCCCACGTCGTCGGGATTGTCGAGATAGACCTCGATGGCGTTCACGTCGCCATTGCGGTTGAAATAGGCCTGCGCCTCCGGCAGCGGCATGAAGACGAAGGCGCTGTCATATTCCGACATGCCCACCTCGAACACCGCGGCGATCTTGTAGACCTTGATGCGCGGCGAGGTGCCCATGGGCGTCACCGCGCCGCGCGGGGCGACGAGGGTGATGTTGTCGCCCGCACGCAGGGACAGCTGATCAGCGAGGCGCTTGCCGATGGCGATGCCCTGCCCCTGGTCGAAATTCTCCAGCGTGCCCTGGCGGATATTGTGGGCGACCGAGGGCAGCCCGCGCAGATCCTTCTCCGCCATGCCGCGCACCAGCACGCCCGAGGCGCCGAAGGGCGAGGAGGCGAGCGCCTGCCCTTCCACCAGCGGCACCGCGAGGCGGATGCCGTTGAGCGCGGCGATGCGCGCGGCCACCGCCTTGTAGTCGGTGAGCGGGCTTTCCAGCGGCTGCACCAGCACATGGCCGTTGAGGCCGAGGATCTTGCCCAGCAGCTCCTGCCGGAACCCGTTCATCACCGCCATGACGATGATGAGCGTCGCCACCCCCAGCATGATGCCGAGGAAGGAGAAGCCGGCGATGACCGAGATGAAGCCCTCCTTGCGGCGGGCTCTCAGGTAACGCAACGACAGCATCCACTCGAACGGCGCGAAGGGGCGCGTACCGGTGGTGTCCCCGCCTGCCCTCGCCGCCGCCGCATGGGTTGCCGTCATGCCTTCAGCCTCTCCACAATGTCGCTCGGCGCGATCAGCTCGCGCGAGCCGTCCACCCGGCGCTTCAGTTCCACCTTGCCCTCGGCGAGGCTCTTGGGCCCGACCAGGATCTGCCACGGCAGGCCGATGAGATCGGCAGTGGCAAACTTGGCACCGGCGCGCTCCTCGGTGTCGTCGTACAGCACGTCGTAACCGGCGGCGGTCAATTCCGCGTAAAGGGCGCCGCAGGCGGTATCGGTCGCGCTGTCGCCGACCTTGAGGTTCAGGATGCCCACCTGGAAGGGCGCCACGGCGTCCGGCCAGATGATGCCGTTGTCATCGTGAGACGCCTCGATCATGGCCGCCACGAGGCGCGAGGGGCCGATGCCGTAGGAACCCATGTGAATGGTGTGCTCCTTGCCGTCCGGGCCCAGCACCTTGGCGCCGAAGGGCTCGGAATACTTGGTGCCGAAATAGAAGATGTGGCCCACCTCGATGCCGCGCGCGGCGAGGCGGCGCCCCTCGGGAATGGCCTCGAAGGCCGCCGTGTCGTGCTTCTCGGAGGTCGCGGCATAAAGCTGCGTCCAGCGGTCGAACACGCTCTGCAGGCCGGCCGGATCGTCGAAGTTCACATCGGCGGGGGGCGGCGCCATGTCGAGATAGTCGCCATGGCAGAACACCTCGCTCTCGCCGGTGGAGGCGAGGATGATGAACTCGTGGGAGAGATTGCCGCCGATCGGTCCTGTGTCCGCCACCATCGGAATCGCTTTCAGGCCCATGCGGGCGAAGGTGCGCAGATAAGCGACGAACATCTTGTTGTAGGAATGGCGGGCGCCGGCCGCGTCGAGATCGAAGGAATAGGCGTCCTTCATCAGGAACTCGCGCGAGCGGTAGACGCCGAAGCGCGGGCGCACCTCGTCCCGGAATTTCCACTGGATGTGATAGAGGTTGAGGGGCAGCGCCTTGTACGACTTCACATAGGCGCGGACGATCTCGGTGATCATCTCCTCGTTGGTGGGGCCGAACAGCATCTCGCGGTCGTGCCGGTCGCGGATGCGCAGCATCTCCTTGCCGTAGTCATCATAGCGCCCGCTCTCGCGCCAGAGGTCCGCCGACTGGATGGTCGGCATCAGCATCTCGATGGCGCCGGCGCGATTCTGCTCCTCGCGGATGATGTTGCAGACCTTGTTCAGCACGCGATGGCCGAACGGCAGCCAGGCGTAGATGCCGGCCGATTCCTGCCGGATCATGCCGGCGCGCAGCATCAGCCGGTGCGAGACGATCTCCGCCTCCTTGGGCACCTCGCGCAGAATGGGAAGGAAATAGCGGGACAGTCGCATCGGGTGGCTCGGACTCTCGTGCGGAGGGAAATCAGGCTGGCGGGAGTGAAAGCGGAAGGGCGGCCAAAACACAAGGGCGGTGGCGCGAATGCGGTGCCCTGCAACCATATTGCGGCGCAGCGAACGACTTATTGCGGCGCAAGGATGACAAACGACAGATTCTTGTTCTATTTTCACCGCGCACAAGAAAGGGGACCGTCACCAGCCGGCCAGACGGCGGTGAATGCGGTCCAGGTCTCGGGAGGAGAGGTAAGAAAAAGCCGACCGACGGCCGCCTCTATGGCGCATACGGAATCGGCATCACGGATTGGCCGCGCAGCCACCAGAAGCGGACTTAGATCTGCAGGCAGCGCTGGACCCGTGGATTGAAAAGGCGAGGCCCGCACGGGGCCTCGCCTTTTTCTTTGGACCCGCTTCTTCGGGGCCTGCCTGTCTTTGGCAGGGCCAGGGCCATCAGGACTGATCCAGCCCGAGAATCGCCCGTTCGCCCCCTGCCCTAATAATTCTTCCAGAGCCCGGGGCTGGCGATCTCCGCAAGGTTTCCGTCCGGATCGCGGAAATAGAGGCTCGTGGAGCCCTTCGGCCAGCCCACCTCGCCCTCGATGGCGACGCCGTGCGCCGTGAGGTGCGCGCGCCAGCGTTCCATGTCGGCGGCTTCGGCGGAAAAGGCGAAGTGCAGGCGGCCGGCGCCATCGTGCGGGGGAATCTCACCGCCGAAGGGCAACGCAATGGCCGTATCGGCCGATCCACGCAGGAACAGCAGCAGGACGGTGCCGCCGATGGGGTAGGCGACGAAGCGATCATCGGAGAGCATGGGCACGAGGCCGAGCACGCCTTCATAGAAGCCGCGCGCCCGGTCGAGATCATCCACGTAGAGACCGGTTTCAAGCACCCGGCCGAGGGGCGGCGCGGTGCGCGAAGTCCCCTCCCCGTCAGCCACGCTCCGCCCTCACCAGAGGTTGAGCGTGGCGCGGGCTTCCTCGGACATGCGGCCCTGGTCCCACGGCGGATCGAAGGTGATGTCCACCTTCACGTCCGAGATGCCGGCAACGGCGGCGACGGCGCTCTCCACCATGCCGGGCAGCTCAGCCGCGGCGGGGCAGTTGGGCGTGGTGAGCGTCATCTCCACAGCAACGGTGCGGGCATCCGAGATATCGACCTTGTAGATCAGGCCAAGCTCATAGATGTCCACGGGAATCTCGGGGTCATAGACCGTCTTGAGGGCGACCACGATGTCGTCGGTGAGCCGCGCAAGCTCCGCTTCCGGAATGGAAGACTGGATCTGCGGCTGGTTCGGCGCCTCGATCGACTTGGTATCGGTCATGCGAACAAATCCTGCGCCTTGACGAGGGCGTCCACGAGACGGTCCACGTCGGCGCGCGTGTTGTAAAGGGCAAAGGATGCGCGGCACGTCGCTGTGGCACCATATCGTGCCAAAAGCGGCTGTGCGCAATGGGTGCCAGCCCTTACCGCGACACCGTAACGGTCGATGATGGTGGCCACATCGTGGGGATGGGCGCCCTTCATCTCGAAGGAAATGATGGCGCCCTTGTCCGCCGCGGTGCCGATGATCCGCAGGGAATTGAGCGCCCGCAGGCGTTCGTGGGCATAGGCTGAAAGATCGTGCTCGTGCGCGGCGATGCGCTCGCGGCCGATGGACTGGACATATTCCATTGCAGCGCCAAGGCCGATGGCCTGCACAATTGGAGGTGTTCCAGCCTCGAAGCGGTGCGGAGGTACCCCGTACGTGACGGTCTCCTCCGTCACCTCGCGGATCATCTCGCCGCCGCCCTCATAGGGAGGCATGGCCTCCAGCAATTCCTTCTTGCCGTAGAGCAGGCCGATGCCGGTGGGGGCATAGAGCTTGTGGCCGGTGACGGCGTAGAAATCGACATCGAGGTCGCGCACGTCCACCGGCATGTGGACGATGGCCTGGCAGCCATCCACCGCCACCTTGGCGCCAACGGCATGGGCCGCCGCGGCGATCTCCTTGATGGGCGTCACCGTGCCGAGCACGTTGGACATGTGGGTGATGGCGACGATCTTGGTGCGCGGGCCGAGCAGAGCCTTGAAGGCGTCGAGGTCGAAGGAGCCATCCTCCCGTACCGGCGCCCACTTGATGACGGCGCCCTTGCGCTCGCGCAGGAAGTGCCACGGCACGATGTTGGAATGGTGCTCCATGATGGAGAGCACGATCTCGTCGCCCGCCTCGATGGACTGGCCGAGGGAAGAGGCCACCGTGTTGATGGCGCCTGTGCCCGAGCGGGTGAAGATGATCTCGTCGATGCTGCCGGCATTCAGGAAGGCGCGCGCCGTCTCGCGGGCATGCTCGAACGCCTCGGTGGCGGCGTTGGCGAGATAGTGCAGGCCGCGATGGACGTTGGAATATTCCCGCTCATAGGCGGTCACCATGCGGTCGATCACCTGCCGCGGCTTCTGCGCCGAGGCGGCGTTGTCGAGATAGGTGAGCGGATGGCCGTTCACCTCCAGCGACAGGGCCGGAAAGTCCGCGCGCACCCGCTCCACGTCGAAGGAGCCATCGGCGACGGCGGGGTGGGGCTTGGTCATGGCCAAATCCTTCTGGCAATCGTCTCAAGAAATGTCGTGTCCGACGTCGCCCTCCGGCTCGACCGGAGGGCCCATCCATCCGCTGGCCCGGCGGCGCCGTGGATCCTCCGGCCCCGCCGGAGGATGACGGTGTGCGGCCTAAACCGCCCGCTTTTCCAGCCAGCCGGAGATCCGTTCGATCAGCAGGTCGCGCAGGTCGGCATCCTCCACATATTCCACCGCCTCGCCGAGGAAGGCCTGGATGAGGAGCATCTCGGCTTCCTTCTCCGGCAGTCCGCGTGAGCGCAGGTAGAACAGCATGGAGCGGTCGAGGGCACCGGCGGTGGCGCCGTGGCCGCACTGGACATCGTCGGCGAAGATTTCCAGCTCCGGCTTGTTGTCCATCTCGGCGCGGTCGGACAGGAGGAGCGACTGGCTCATCATCCGCCCGTCGGTCTTCTGGGCGGCACGGCGCACCACGATCTTGCCCTGGAACACGCCGTGGGACTCGTCCGCGAGCACAGTCTTGAACAGCTCGCGGCTCTCGCCCCCCGCCACCGCATGGTCGATGACCAGCGTCGTGTCCGAATGCTGGCGGCCGCGGGCGAGGGTCGCGCCGCGGATGCCGGCATGGGCGCCGGTGCCCTCGAAGCGGCCATAGACATTGTAGCGCGCCAATGCCGCGCCCTGGGCGAGGGCGAACAGGTTCAGCTTCGCCTCGCGGCCCAGCTCCAGCATGAGGGTGCCGAAGTGGAAGGCGGCGTCGCCCTCCTCCTGGATGCGCACGAGATTCACGATGGCACCGTCGCCCACCACCAGCTCCACCGCATGGTTGGACTGGTAGGCGACGCCATCACGCCCGGCGAAGGTCTCCACCAGTGTCACCTCGGCGCCAGCACCCACCACCACGACGGTGCGGGTGAAGCCGGCGACGGCCTCGACGCCCGGAAAGGCGTGGGCGATGTGAACGGGCCGTGCGGCCTTCACCCCGGCATCGACGCGGAGCGCGACGCCCTCCCCGAGAAACCCGGTGTTGAGGGCGAGCGGCCCGTCATAGCGGCTCGGCGACAGGGCATTGATGCGATCGGCCAGCGGATCACCGGCGGCGATGGCGGCATCCAGCGGCAAGGCGGTGACGCCTTCCGAGAGCGCCGCGAAGTCCGAGCCGGCGCGGGAGAGCACGCCGTTCACGAACAGGATGCGGCCGGCATTGGGCAGCGACGGCACGAGCGGCGCGGCCTCGGCCTCCTCCATCGCACCCGGAGCGGGGGCGCAGTTGGGGAAGTCGCGCACGGCGGCGCGCAGGTCGGTGTACTTCCACTCTTCCACGCGGCGGCTGGGCAGGCCGTGGGACAGGAAGGCGTCGCGGGCGGCGCGGCGGACCTCGGGGATGCGCCCCTGCCCCGCCTCAGCGGTGATCGACGCCTCAAGCGCGGCGGCGATCGCCTCTTCCGCCGCCGTTCGGGCGGGACGGACGTTGATGGTCATGGTGCCGTCCCTCACGCTGCGTCCTGCGCATAGGCGGCATAGCCGGACTCTTCCAGCTCCAGCGCCAGCTCCTTCCCGCCGGAGCGGACGATGCGGCCCTTGTGCATCACATGCACCACGTCCGGCACGATGTGGTCGAGCAGGCGCTGGTAATGGGTGATGACCAGCATCGAGCGCTTCGGCGAACGCAGGGCGTTCACGCCGTGGGCGACCACCTTCAGCGCGTCGATGTCGAGGCCGGAATCGGTCTCGTCGAGAATGCAGAGCTTGGGCTCCAGCAGGGCCATCTGCAGGATCTCGTTGCGCTTCTTCTCGCCACCGGAGAAGCCGACATTGACGCCGCGCCGGAGCATGTCCTGGGAGATGCCGAGGTCCGGCGCCTTGGCGCGCACCAGCTTCAGGAAGTCGGGCGTGGAGATTTCCTCCTCGCCGCGGGCCTTGCGCTGGGCGTTCATGGCCGCGCGCAGGAACGTCATGTTGGCGACGCCGGGAATCTCGATGGGGTACTGGAAGGCGAGGAAGACGCCCGCCGCCGCACGCGCGTCGGCGTCCAGCGCCAGCAGGTCCGCGCCGTCGAAGCTCACGCTGCCGTCCGTCACCTCATAGTCGGGCTTGCCCGAGAGGACGTAGGAGAGCGTGGACTTGCCGGAGCCGTTCGGCCCCATGATGGCATGCACCTCGCCATCCGGGATGGTGAGGTCGAGGCCCTTGAGAATCTCGTTCTCGCCGATGCGGGCATGGAGATTGCGGATTTCGAGCATGGTCGGTCCTTGAAATGTCGATCCGCGCGGCTGCGGCCCAAGGGACGCGCTGCGCGAGAAACGGGGAGGCCGGCAGCGCGCCGGCCGGTTCGTCAGCCCACCGAGCCTTCCAGGCTCACGGCGATCAGCTTCTGCGCCTCCACGGCGAACTCCATGGGCAGTTGCTGGAGCACGTCGCGCACGAAGCCGTTGACGATGAGCGCCACCGCCTCCTCCTGCGAAAGGCCGCGCTGGAGGCAGTAGAAGAGCTGGTCCTCGGAAATCTTGGAGGTGGTCGCCTCGTGCTCGAACTGGGCCGAGGCGTTCTTGGCCTCCATGTAGGGCACCGTGTGCGCCCCGCAGAGATCGCCGATGAGGAGCGAGTCGCAATTGGTGAAATTGCGTGCGCCCGTCGCCTTGCGGTGGGCCGAGACCAGCCCGCGATAGGTGTTGTCCGAGTGCCCAGCGGCGATGCCCTTGGAGATGATCCGGCTCGACGTGTTCTTGCCGAGGTGGATCATCTTCGTCCCCGAATCCACCTGCTGGTGGCCGTTGGAGATGGCGATGGAATAGAACTCACCCTGCGAGTTGTCGCCGCGCAGGATGCAGCTCGGATACTTCCAGGTGATGGCCGAGCCGGTCTCCACCTGCGTCCAGGAGATCTTGGAATTGTCGCCCCGGCAATCGCCGCGCTTGGTGACGAAATTGTAGATGCCGCCCTTGCCGTCCTTGTCGCCGGGATACCAGTTCTGGACGGTGGAATACTTGATCTCCGCATCCTTCATCGCCACCAGTTCGACGACAGCGGCGTGCAGCTGGTTCTCGTCGCGCTGGGGCGCGGTGCAGCCTTCCAGATAGCTCACATAGGCACCTTCATCGGCGATGATGAGGGTGCGCTCGAACTGGCCGGTGTTGCGCTCGTTGATGCGGAAATAGGTGGAAAGCTCCATCGGGCAGCGCACGCCCTTCGGCACATAGACGAAGGAGCCGTCCGAGAAGACCGCCGAGTTGAGCGTGGCGTAGAAATTGTCGGACACCGGCACGACCGAGCCGAGATACTTCTTCACCAGCTCGGGATGCTCGCGGATCGCCTCCGAGATGGGCATGAAGATCACGCCCGCCTTGGCCAGCTCCTCCTTGAAGGTGGTGGCGACCGACACGCTGTCGAACACCGCATCCACCGCCACCTTGGAGCCGCCCTCGCGCTGGATGCCGAGCAGCGCGTCGCGCTCGCGCAGGGGGATGCCGAGCTTCTCGTAGGTCTTGAGGATTTCCGGGTCGATCTCGTCGATGGACTTCGGCGCCGCCTTGGGGGCCGAGTAATAATAATAGTCCTGGAAATCGATCTTCGGGTAGCTCACCCGCGCCCAGGTGGGCTCTTCCATGGTGAGCCAGCGCCGGTAGGCGTCGAGCCGCCATTCCAGCATCCACTCGGGTTCGTTCTTCCGGGCGGAGATATAGCGAACGGTGTCTTCCGACAGGCCCTTGGGGGCCTTCTCGCTCTCGATGTCGGTGACGAAACCGTACTTGTACTGATCCACGTCGATCGCGCGGACGCGTTCGACGGTCTCCTGAACCGCAGGCATCTCTCTTCTCCTCTCCCACGCGGGGTCAAGGCCCGCGGGTCAAGTCCGTGTGCCGCGCATGATGCGCGGCGTAATTCCCTACGCCGCGCGCGAAGCGCGGCTTCTCAGCTGCGGCACGGCCTTTTTCAAGGCTTCGACCGCGGCATCCACATCCTCGATGGTGCTCGACCAGCCGAGCGACAGGCGAATGGCGCCGGCCGCCTCGTCCTCGGGCAGTCCCATGGCCAGCAGCACCTGCGACCCGCCGACCTTCCCGGAGGAGCAGGCCGAGCCCGCACTGATGCTTACGTGGGCGAGGTCCAGCGCGATCACCAGTGTCTCGGCCCGAAGTCCGGCGAATGTGACCATCACGGTATTGGGCAGCCGATCGGCGCCCGAGCCCACAAGGCGTGTTCCAGGAACGCCCTCCAGCACCGCCCGTTCCAGCCGGTCGCGCAGTACGGTAAGCCGCTCCGCCTCCGCGGAAAGCGCTGCCTTGACGGCAGTTGCGGCCGCGCCGAAGCCGACGATGGCCGGCCCATTCTCGGTGCCCGCACGCCGGTTACGCTCCTGCCCGCCGCCGGACAGAAGTGGCGCGGTCCGATGGTCCGGCCCCGCCGCCACCAGCGCGCCGACACCGGGCGGGCCACCAATCTTGTGGGCGGAAAACGCGAGGAAGTCGGCGCCGAGGGCCGCCATGTCCAGCGGAATGCGCCCGGCGGCCTGCACTGCGTCGCAGAAGACGATGCCATCCGCCTCATGCACCAACCGCGCCGCCTCGGCCACGGGCTGGCGCACGCCGGTCTCGTTGTTCGCCGCCATCACCGCGAGCATGGCGCGACGCCCAGCGGCGCGATGGCGGGCAAGGGCCTTGGCCAGCGCGGCGAGATCGAGCCGCCCCTCGCCGTCCACCGGCAGGATCTCCAGCGCGTCGGAGGGGAAACGGTGGCCCTTGAGCACAGCCGGGTGTTCCACGGCGCTCGCCAGCAGCACGTCGCAGGGCTTGGCCCGGCCGGCGATCTCGACGGCGGGATGCAGCGCCAGTGCCGCCGCCTCGGTGGCGCCGGAGGTGAAGACCACGCCCCGGGCAGGCGCCCCCGCCAAAGCCGCAACGGCCGCACGGGCGGCCTCGATGCGGGCGCGCGCGGCGCGGCCTTCGGCATGGACGGAAGAAGCATTGCCGCCGGCATCCAGCGCGGCGACCAGCGCGGCGCGGGACTCGGGCCGAAGGGGGCTCGTGGCGTTATGATCGAGATAGGCGCGGCGAGGCACCGGCGGGCGGGAAGCGATGGTCGCCTCAACCGTGCCCGCGAAGGTACCCATCTGCCGCGACCCGTCGCCCGCGCTCATCTCCGCCTCCCGGCCGCATGTGCCAAACGCACCCGCGACCCGTGCCAGGCTTGCAATTGCCGGCGATCTCCGTCATAGGACAAACTTCACCCGTTCTCACAACGCAGCGCCCATCGGTTCGCGCAGCCGCCGGGAACAAATTAGAATTATTCTAAATAGATAGGTCTCGCGCGTCCGTTAGTCAAGCATTACCGTTCCGGCGTCAAGTCGACAGGGTCATGCTGACGGGTTCCGCGCCGGACCCGTCGTCCGCCAGGACGAAAGAGCGCCGCGCGTCATTGCTACCCAGAGGTTGCAGACTTCCATGCCAGAAGTGATCTTCCCCGGCGAAAAGGGGCGCCTCGAAGGCCGCTACCAGCCCGCCAAGACCCGCAACGCGCCCATTGCCATCATTCTTCATCCCCACCCGCAGTTCGGCGGGACGATGAACAATCCGGTCGTGTACAATCTGTACTACCAGTTCGTGAACCGCGGCTTCTCGGTGCTGCGCTTCAACTTCCGCGGCGTCGGCCGCTCGCAGGGCTCGTTCGATCACGGCCAGGGCGAGCTTTCGGACGCCGCCGCCGCGCTTGACTGGGCGCAGTCGGTCAACCCGGACGCCCGCGCCTGCTGGATCGCCGGTTTCTCCTTCGGCGCGTGGATCGGCATGCAGCTGCTGATGCGCCGCCCGGAGGTGGAGGGCTTCATCTCCATCGCTGCGCCGGCGAACCTCTACGACTTCTCCTTCCTCGCGCCCTGCCCCTCCTCCGGCCTATTCGTCCATGGCGACAAGGATGCGGTGGTGCCCACCTCCGCGGTGCAGACGCTGGTGGAGAAGCTGAAGACCCAGAAGGGCATCGTCATCGAGCAGCAGGTGGTGCCCGGCGCCAACCACTTCTTCGACGGCAAGACCGAAGAGCTGATGGGCGTGGTCGGCACCTATCTCGACAAGCGCCTGCCCGGCACCCGCAAGGACAGCGCCGCCTGAGCGCGGCTCTCCCCGCTTGAACGGCGCGCTTCGGCGCGCCGTTTTCGTTTTGGGGCCCCTTACGGCCGGAACAGCACCCCGCCCGTCATCGGCGCGGCCACCCCCGTGGTGGTCGGAAAGGTCAGCGGCAGCCCCCGCAGGGAGCGCGCGGCGAGATAGCCGAAGGCGTGGGCCTCCAGCGCATCGCCGGACCACCCCACCCGGTCGGCCGTGCGCACCTCGGCATTGAGGCGCTCGGCCAGCATTGCGAGCAGCGTCGGGTTGCGCGCACCGCCCCCTGCGACGATCCACACCGAAGGAGGCCGGGGCAAAAACGGCACGATGGCCGCGACGGTCGCCGCTGTGAGCGCCGTCAGCGTCGCCGCGCCATCCTCGACGGACAGGCCCGCCAGCCCCATCCGCTCCGTGGCCGCACGGCGGAAGGCATTGCGATCCAGCGACTTGGGGGGCGGCAGCTGGAAGAAGGGGTCCGCCAGCACCGCTGCGACACGCTCCTCGTCCACCCGCCCCCGCGCCGCCGCCCGCCCGTCCGCATCGAAGGGCACGCCGGTCCGCTCTTTGAGGAAATCGTCGATCAGGGCATTGCCCGGCCCGGTATCGCAGGCGATGGGCGGGGCATCGCCATCGATGACCGTGACATTGGCGACCCCGCCCACATTCAGTACCGCTACCGGCTGCGGGAGGGTGAGCCGCCGCACCAGCGCCTGATGGAACACCGGCACCAGCGGCGCCCCCTGCCCGCCCGCCGCCACGTCCGCCGCGCGGAAATCCGCCACGACCGGGATGCCCAAAGCCGTGGCCAGCCGCTGGCCCTCGCCGATCTGCACGGTGAGGCGCGCATCGGGGCGGTGGATCACCGTCTGGCCGTGGAAGCCCACGAGGTCGATGTCGCCGGGTGTGAGCCGCAGCGGCTCCAGCAGCGCGCGCACCGCCTCGGCGTGGAGATCGGTGATGCGCCGCTCGGCTTCCGCCAGCGCGCCCGGCCGGTCGTCGCGATGGTTCACGCCGCGCGCATCCTCCATGGCGGTGACGAGGAGGGCGCGGGTCTTGGCGTCGATGGGGCGGGTGATGGCGCAGCCGAGCCAGGCGACGCTCTCGCCATCGGTCTCGATCAAGGCGGCGTCGATGCCGTCCATGGAGGTGCCGCTCATCAGCCCGACCACACGCATATCCGCCCCCTCGCCTCACGCACATGCATTCTTGCGCCGGACCTGATACACCACCGCTCCTTTCCGGCGCGTGAGCGCCAGCCTCAAGCCTGAATCTGCGTGATGACTTCTCCTTCCTTCCGCTCCGACTTCCTGCGCACCCTCTCCGAGCGCGGCTACATCCACCAGTGCTCGGACCTTGAGCGCCTCGATGCCAAGGCCGCGGAAGGGCCCATCACCGCCTATATCGGCTTCGACGCCACCGCATCGAGCCTGCATGCGGGGCACCTGCTCTCCATCATGATGCTGCGCACCCTCCAGCGCACCGGCCACCGGCCGATCGCGCTCATGGGCGGCGGCACCACCAAGATCGGCGACCCGTCCGGCAAGGACGAAGCCCGCAAGATGCTGACGGACCAGCAGATTTCGGACAACATCGCGTCCATCCGCAAGGTCTTCGCGCGCTTCCTCGATTTCGACGGCGGCGCCATCATGGAGAACAATGCGGGCTGGCTGGACGAGCTGAAATACATCCCCCTCCTGCGCGAGGTGGGGCCGCATTTCACCATCAACCGGATGCTGACGTTCGATTCGGTGAAGCTGCGCCTGGAACGCGAGCAGCCGCTCACCTTCCTCGAATTCAACTACATGATCCTGCAGGCCTATGACTTCGTGGAGCTGAACCGGCGCCACGGCTGCATGCTGCAGATGGGCGGCTCCGACCAGTGGGGCAACATCGTCAACGGCATGGAGCTGGGCCGCCGCATGCACGGCGCCGACCTCTTCGCGCTGACGACCCCGCTGCTCACCACCTCCTCCGGCGCCAAGATGGGCAAGACCGCCGGCGGCGCCGTGTGGCTCGATGCCGACCTTCTGAGCCCCTACGAGTACTGGCAGTACTGGCGCAATGCGGGCGATGCGGACGTGGAGCGGTTCCTGAAGCTCTTCACCGAGCTGCCGCTGGACGAGATTGCCCGCCTCGCCGCCCTTCAGGGGCAGGAAATCAACATCGCCAAGGAGGTGCTCGCCACCGAGGCGACCGCGCTCCTGCACGGCCGCGAGGCCGCCGAGAAGGCCAAGGAGACCGCCCGCACCACCTTCGAGCAGGGCGCGCTGGCCGTGGACCTGCCCACCGTGGAGCTGCCGCGGGCGAAGCTGGAGGCGGGCCTTCCCGTTGCCAACGCCTTCGTGGAGGCCGGCCTCGTCGCTTCCACCAGCGAGGCGCGCCGCCAGATCAAGGGCGGGGGCCTCAGGGTGAACGACGCCGCCGTGACCGACGAAAAGGCGTCCATCGACCTTGCCGCGCTCACCCCCGAGGGCGTGGTGAAGCTCTCCATGGGCAAGAAGAAGCACGTGCTGCTGAAGCCGGTGTGAGGCGCGGGGCCGCTCTCTTGCCTCGGCCGACTGGAGCGGAGCGGAAGGAGAGCCGTGGCCCAGCGCCACATGTCGCCGAAGGCGGCCTGATCCCGGGGATCTTCCAGAGTGTCGCCGGCTTCGCCGACCTTTCCCCTGGGCCCCGGCTCGGCGCTCCGGCTTCGCCGTCGCTGGTCCGGGGAACACGTCCTCCCTCCTTCGGCCACAAAGGCCGGTCATTGGGCGCAGCGTTGACGGCCCCGTCGCGCTGACGTAAGCGCACGCCCTTCGCACAGCCACCTGTTTCAACGCATTTTCTTCACGCGAACCGGTACCCACTTCGCTCGAAAATGCTTCAGAAAGAACCTGCCTCCCCATGGCCGAGCCCGCGCCGCGCATCTCCTTCGTTTCCCTCGGCTGCCCGAAGGCGCTGGTGGACAGTGAGCGCATCGTCACGCGCCTGCGCGCCGAGGGATACGAGCTGACGAAGACCCATCAGGGCGCGGACCTCGTCATCGTCAACACCTGCGGCTTCCTCGACAGCGCCAAGGCGGAAAGCCTCTCCGCCATCGGCGAGGCGTTGGCGGAGAACGGCAAGGTGGTGGTCACCGGCTGCATGGGCGCCGAGCCCGAGCAGATCCGCGAGGTGCATCCCAGCGTCCTCGCCATCACCGGCCCGCAGCAATATGAGAGCGTGCTCGCCGCCGTCCACGAGGCGGTGCCGCCGCAGCACGATCCCTTCCTCGATCTCGTGCCTGAGCAGGGCGTGAAGCTCACGCCCCGCCACTACGCCTATCTCAAGATCTCCGAAGGCTGCTCCAACCGCTGCACCTTCTGTATCATCCCCAAGCTGCGCGGCGACCTCGTCTCCCGCCCCGCCGCCGACGTGCTGCGCGAGGCCGAGCGGCTGGTGAAGGCGGGGGTGAAAGAACTGCTCGTCATCTCGCAGGATACCTCCGCCTATGGGGTGGACCTGCGCTACGCCCCGAGCCAGTGGGGCGACAGGGAAGTGGCGACACGCTTCCTCGACCTCGCCGCGGCGCTGGGCGACCTCGGCGCCTGGGTGCGCCTGCATTATGTCTATCCCTACCCGCATGTGGATGCGGTGATGGAGCTGATGGCCGCCGGCAAGGTGCTGCCCTATCTCGACATTCCCTTCCAGCATGCGAGCCCCACCGTGCTGAGGCGCATGAAGCGCCCGGCCTCGCAGGAAAAGACCCTTGCCCGCATCCAGGCGTGGCGGGCGGCTGTGCCGGACCTGACGCTCCGCTCCACCTTCATCGTCGGTTTCCCCGGCGAGACGGAAGCGGAGTTCGAGGAGCTTCTGGCCTTCATGGAAGAGGCCGAGATCGACCGCGCCGGTGCCTTCAAGTTCGAGCCCGTGCGTGGGGCGGATGCCAATGCCCTGCCCGATCCGGTGCCGGACGAGGTGAAGCAGGACCGCTACGACCGCTTCATGCGCACCCAGCAGAAGGTCTCGGCGCGCCGGCTGAAGAAGAAGGTCGGCACCCGTCAGCAGGTCATCATCGACTCCGTGTCGCCCGAAGGCGCCATCGGCCGCACCAAGGGCGACGCGCCGGAGATCGACGGCACGGTGAAGGTCTTCTCCCGTCGCCCGCTGCGCGTGGGCGAGATCGCCACGGTGAAGATCGAGGCCGCCGGGCCCTACGACCTCACCGGCACGGCCGTGGGATTCTGATCTGAACTCAACCCGGGAGCCGGCCAGGCTCCCTCTCCCCTTGCGGGAGAGGGTTGGGGTGAGGGGTATTTGCCCCTTTGCCCCACCAGCCGCTGAAACGGCAACAGCCCCCTCGCCCGTCTCGCGGCTGCGCCGCGATCCACCCTCTCCTACAAGGGGAGAGGGAAGAAGGGAGAGAGGCATCCCTCACCACGTCGCCTTGAAGTTGCGGTAGAGCTGCTCCGCCGCCGCTGCGAAGACCGGCATCCGCTCCTTGGTCGCGTTCTCGAGCAGCGCCTGCCCGCCGGCGCCGGTGATGGCCTCCAGCGCGCAGCGGTATTCGGGAATCACGCCCCATTCCGGCACCGTCTCGTCGGTCAGCTCCACGTGATACTGGATGCCGAACGCCTTCTCCCCCACCTGCAGCGCCTGAATGGCGCAATGCTCGTTCTCGGCCAGCACCACCCCGCCCGGCGGCAGGGCCAGCACCGCCGCGCCGTGCCACTGGAGGGTCGGGAAGGTGGGGCCGAGGTTCTTGAAGAGGGGGGATTCGCGCCCGGCCGCCGTCAGCGAGACGTCGGTGACGCCCACTTCCGGCCGGGGCATGAGGCCGACCTTGCCGCCCAGCGCGTCGGCGAGGAGCTGGTGGCCGAGGCATACGCCGAGATAGGGCTTGCCGGTGGCCATCCAATCCCGGATGGCGGCCTTCTCGGCGACGAGCCAGGGCAGTTCTTCCTCCTGCCACACGTCCATGGGCCCGCCGAACACCATGAGGGCAGCGAAATCGTCGAAGGCCGGGATGGGCTCGCCCTCGTCCAGCTCCACGGCGTGCCATTCCACGCCGTCGGCCTGCATGAACTCGCGGAAGCGGCCGGGGTGCTCGCAGGCGACATGCTGGAAGACGAGGACTTTCAAGGGATGGCCTCCATGAACGACGCGACCGTCGGACGTGCGACGGGCGGTGCCTTGATAGTGAACCGCCACGCCACAGCCCCGCAACCAGTTTTCCTCACAGGCAAAACGCGAATGCGAGTTAGTTGCGCTAAAGAGTGACTTCCCCGGGTTTACCCCCCACCCGCCAAGCCGCTATCAGAGGCGCGATCGGGGAGTAGCTACCGCCTTGGAGTGCACCAAAGCGGGGTCGTGCCAACAGGCTTGCGCGGAAAGCGCATGGCGCGACCAGCCGAACGTTTCGGCCCGGCGAGACCGTGACGCACCGGTTCGCGCGCGGACGGGCCGGATGCGCCAGGGTTCTCAAGCCTCCCCTTCCGCCGGACAATTTTGATGTCGCCTGCCACGATTCTCGTGCTCGCCATGAGCATGTCCATGGACGCCTTCGCCGTCAGCGTGGGGCGCGGCGCCGCTATGGGCCGCCCGCGCGTGTCCGAGGCGCTGCGTACCGGCATGGTGTTCGGCCTCGTCGAAGCCGCAACGCCGGTCATCGGCTGGGCGGCAGGGCTTGCCGCCAGCAGCTATGTGGAGGCGGTGGACCACTGGATCGCCTTCGCCTTGCTCGGCGGCGTCGGTGTGCACATGCTCGCCTCCGCCTTCTTCGCGCGGGAGGAGGAAGAGGCGCCGCGCGGGCGGTCCCTGCCGATTCTGCTCGCCACGGCGGTCGGCACCAGCATCGATGCGATGGCGGTGGGCGTGTCGCTCGCCTTTCTGGACGTGAACATCTGGATCACTGCCGCCGCCATCGGCCTTACTACCTTCATCATGTCGTCCGGCGGCATGCTGCTGGGGCGGCTTGTCGGCGCGCGTTTCGGGCGGGTTGCGGAGGTCGTCGCCGGTGTGGCACTGGTCGCCATCGGCGCCACGATCCTCATCGAGCATCTCAGCGCCTGAGGCGGAAATGTCGGTCGGCGTTGACTCCCCACGCTTTCGCGACTAAGAACCCGCCACCTTTGCGGGCCGGGAATGGCCCGCTTGGCGTTTCACGCACCCGTGGCATCGCAAGGCAGCGCGCCGGGCGAGCCTGTCGGCGGAACGGTCCGGAACCTCGTGTTCCATCCATTTCGCAGAGGAGGGGCGCGATCCAAACCCGAACGAACCAACAGGGATCCGCGTTACATGAGCAAGCGCATTGCGGCCAAGCACAAGATCGATCGCCGTATGGGCGAGAACATCTGGGGCCGCCCCAAGAGCCCGGTGAACCGTCGTGAGTACGGTCCCGGCCAGCACGGCCAGCGCCGCAAGGGCAAGCTGTCCGACTTCGGCGTGCAGCTGCGCGCCAAGCAGAAGCTGAAGGGCTATTACGGCTCCATCGGCGAGAAGCAGTTCCACAAGGTGTACGTCGAGGCTTCCCGCCTCAAGGGCGACACCGGCGCCAACCTCATCGGCCTGCTGGAGCGCCGCCTGGACGCGGTGGTCTACCGCGCCAAGTTCGTGCCCACCATCTTCGCCGCCCGCCAGTTCGTCTCCCACGGCCACGTGAAGGTGAACGGCAAGCGCGTGAACATCCCGTCCTACCTCGTGAAGGTCGATGACGTGATTGAGGTGAAGGAAGCCTCCCGCCAGCTCGCCATCGTGATCGAGGCGCAGCAGCTCGCCGAGCGCGACGTGCCCGACTACATCGAGCTCGACACCCACAAGCTCACCGCGCGCTTCGCCCGCATCCCGGAGCTGAACGAGGTGCCCTACCCGGTTCAGATGGAACCGAACCTCGTGGTCGAGTTCTACTCGCGCTGATCCGGCGCGGGACCCGAAAAAGAAAAGGCCGCCCACCGGGCGGCCTTTTTGTTTGGGCCGCCGCGTCGTCCGACGCGGCGGGAGACCCTCAGCAGACTCAGCTGCCGGACTTCACCTCGGCCGCGGCGGCGGCGAGGAACTCGTCCATGTTGCGGCGGATCTGGTGGTCGGAGACGTCCACCTGCTTGGCGTCGAAGTCGGCGCGCAGCTTGCGGAACACGTCCTCGTCACCGGCTTCCTCGAGGTCGGCCTCGACGACGGCCTTGGCATAGGAGAGAGCCTCCTCGCCGGAGAGACCCAGCTTCTCGGCGGCCCACAGGCCGAGCTTCTTGTTGCGGCGGGCGAGCGCCCGGAACCGCGTCTCCTCGTCGAGCGCGAAAGCCTTTTCGAAACCTTCCTCGCGCTTGTCGAACGTGGTCATGGCACCCCTCTTCCTGCGAATGGGCGGCCGGCGGCCGGCCTGATCTGTCTGCGCGGACCTGGCTGATTTGGGTTGCCGCTGCGCTCACGCAAGGGCAGCCGTCGTCCGCACGCGCGCCTTGAATATCCCCCGCCTCATATTAGATCAACGTCAGTAAAGCTCCGCGCCCCGTTGCGACCGTGCGACCAGATGGCCGCCCCCGCCTCTTCAAGGGGATGGCCCGGGCGGGCTCATCGGGACGCGCGTTGTATCCAGCCGTCCAATCGGCTAGTGTCCGAACGGGCTTGGGATGTCCTTGAAACAGACATCCCCGGCCCCGCCGAGGAGCGTCACACGAACGGAGCCTTGGCAAACCCATGGATTTCCTCAATCGACGGTATACCCCCATGAGCCGCCGCCGCCGAATCTACGAAGGCAAGGCGAAAGTCCTGTATGAAGGACCCGAGCCCGGCACACTTATTCAGCACTTCAAGGACGATGCCACGGCCTTCAATGCGAAGAAGCACGATGTCATCGACGGCAAGGGTGTGCTGAACAACCGGATCTCGGAGTACATCTTCTCCCGGCTGAACGACATCGGGGTGCCGACCCACTTCATCCGCCGGCTGAACATGCGCGAGCAGCTCATCCGGGAAGTGGAGATCATCCCGCTTGAGATCGTGGTGCGCAACGTGGCCGCCGGCTCCATCTCGACCCGCCTCGGGATCGAGGAAGGCACCCAGCTGCCGCGCTCGATCATCGAGTTCTATTACAAGAACGACGCGCTCAACGACCCGATGGTGTCGGAAGAGCACATCACCGCCTTCGGCTGGGCCACCACCCAGGAAATCGACGACATCATCGCCCTCGCGATCCGCGTCAACGACTTCCTGTCCGGCCTCTTCCTTGGCGCCGGCATCCGTCTTGTGGACTTCAAGATGGAATGCGGCCGCCTGTGGGAGAACGACATGATGCGGATCGTGGTCGCTGACGAGATCAGCCCCGATTCGTGCCGGCTCTGGGACATCAAGTCGAACGACAAGATGGACAAGGACCGCTTCCGCCGCGACATGGGCGGCCTCGTCGAGGCCTATACCGAGGTCGCGCGCCGGCTCGGGATCCTGATGGAGAACGATCCGACGCAGGGCAAGGGTCCCGTCCTCGTGAAGTGAGACGTCAATTCGGGCGGGGGCGTTGAGTCCTCTACCCGAAAAGTGCTAGGCGGGGGCCGGATCGGCCCCCGTTTTGCGTTGCTGAGCCCCATACGGGCTTGGCGATGCCCGGCGGTAGGCAAGCAACAGCGCGGGCGCAAGCGCGTGCCATGAAGGCGAGGTTTCCATGAAGGCCCGAGTGATCGTCACCCTCAAGTCGGCGGTGCTCGACCCGCAGGGCAAGGCCATCGAAGGCGCGCTGCGGTCGCTGGGTGTGGCCGGCGTGCAGAGCGTGCGGCAGGGGAAGGTGTTCGACGTGGAGCTGGCCGGCAACGACCGCACCGCCGCCGAGGGCGCCCTCAAGGACGCCTGCGACAAGCTCCTCGCCAACACCGTGATCGAGACCTACAAGGTCGAGTTCGCCGAGTGATGTGATATTCTGGCGGCCGCTTCAGGGAGCAAGGCCGCCGAGAGGGCATGATGGCCGAGATCACCAACGAGCTTCTCATCGAGGTTCCGAAGTCGATCCCGCGGGACGCAGCCCCCGGCCGGCGAGCCATGACGGCTCGCGAAGAGGTGATCGCCCGGCGCGATCCCCGACAGGCCGTGGGGCAGGACATGAACACCATATACGGCATGCACGCGGGCCGTGACGCGCGGCTCGCTCGCATCGAACGCAGGCTCGGCCTCGTCGGCATCCACTGAGAGATCATGAAACCAGCCGTCATCCTCTTCCCTGGCTCCAATCGTGAGCAGGACGCCGTGCGCGCGCTGCGGCTCGTCGCCGGCGCCAAGCCCCAGGTGGTGTGGCACGCCGAGCACGAGCTGCCCAAGGGCACCGACCTCGTGGTCCTGCCCGGCGGCTTCTCCTATGGCGACTATCTGCGCTGCGGCGCCATCGCCGCGCGGGCGAACATCATGGACGCGGTACGCGCCCACGCCGCCCGCGGCGGCCTGGTGCTCGGCATCTGCAACGGCTTCCAAATCCTGTGCGAGGCGGGGCTGCTGCCCGGCGTGCTGGTGCGCAACGCCCGCCTGCGCTTCGTCTGCCGCGAGGTGCTGCTCCGGGTGGAGCGGGCCGATACGCCCTTCACCAAGGCCTATCGCAAGGGCGAGCTGATCCGCATCCCGGTGGCCCACGGCGAAGGCAATTTCACCGCCTCCGAGGCCAACCTCGCGCGGATCGAGGGCGACGGCCGTGTCGCCTTCCGCTATGCGCGCCGCGACGGCCAGATCGACGAGACGGACGGCCCCAACGGCGCCATCAACGGGATCGCCGGCATCTATTCCGAGAAGTTCAACGTGCTCGGCATGATGCCCCACCCGGAAAACTACATCGAGCCGGAGATCGGCCCCACCGACGGACGCGGCCTCTTCGAGAGCCTCGCCGGCGCCCTCAAGGCGGCGTGAGCCGCGGCCTCAATTCGGATCGACGCCCGTGAACCTCATTCCCAATACCCCCCGCATCACGCCGGAACTCGTCGCCGAGCACGGCCTGAAGCCGGAGGAGTACGATCACTTCGTGAAGCTGATCGGCCGTGAGCCGACCATCACGGAGCTCGGCATCGTCTCCGCCATGTGGAACGAGCACTGCTCGTACAAGTCCTCCAAGGTCTGGCTGCGCACCCTGCCCACCACCGGCAAGCGCGTGATCCAGGGGCCGGGCGAGAATGCCGGCGTGGTGGACATCGGCGACGGCCTCGCCGTCGTGTTCAAGATGGAGAGCCACAACCACCCCTCCTTCATCGAGCCCTATCAGGGCGCGGGAACGGGCGTGGGCGGCATCCTGCGCGACGTGTTCACCATGGGCGCGCGGCCCATCGCGGCGCTCAACGCCTTGCGCTTCGGTGACTGCCACAATCTGAAGACCCGCCGCCTGCTGGCCGGCGTGGTGGCCGGCATCGGCGGCTATGGCAATTCCTTCGGCGTGCCCACGGTGGGCGGCTCGGTGGGCTTCCACAAGCGCTACAACGGCAACATCCTCGTCAACGCCATGGCCGTCGGCCTCGCGAAGACCGACGAGATCTTCTACGCGGCGGCCACCGGCGTCGGCCGCGCCATCGTCTATCTCGGCTCGAAGACCGGCCGCGACGGCATCCACGGCGCCACCATGGCTTCGGCCGAGTTCGGTGCCGACGCCGAGGAGAAGCGCCCCACCGTGCAGGTCGGCGACCCCTTCGCCGAGAAGCTGCTGCTGGAAGCGTGCCTCGAGATCATGCAGGCGGGCTGCGTGGTGGCGATCCAAGACATGGGCGCCGCCGGCCTCACCTGCTCCGCCGTGGAGATGGGCGCCAAGGGTGACCTGGGCGTGGAGCTGAACCTCGACGCCGTGCCCTGCCGCGAAACCGGCATGACGGCCTATGAGATGATGCTCTCGGAGAGCCAGGAGCGCATGCTCATGGTGATCGCCGACGGCAAGGAAGACGAGGCGGAGGCCATCTTCCGCAAGTGGGGCCTCGACTTCGCCATCGTCGGCCACACCACCGACACCCTGCGCTTCGTGGTGAAGCACAAGGGCCTCGTGGAAGCAGACCTCCCCATCAAGGAGCTGGGCGACGAAGCGCCGGAATACCGTCGTCCCTACGAGGAGCCGGCCCCGCGCCCCGAGATCCTGCCTTCGGACGTGCGCACCACCGCCTCGGTGGCGGACGCGCTGGAGCGGCTCATCGCCTCCCCGGACCTGTGCTCCAAGCGCTGGGTGTGGGAGCAGTACGACCACCTCATCCTCGGCAATACCGTGCAGCGGCCGGGCGGCGACGCCGCGGTGGTGCGCGTGAATGACGGGCCCAAGGCCCTCGCCATGACCACCGACGTGACGCCCCGCTATTGCGAGGCCGGCCCCTTCGAGGGCGGCAAGCAGGCGGTGGCCGAGGCGTGGCGGAATCTCACCGCCGTGGGCGCCACCCCCATCGCCGTCACCGACAACCTGAACTTCGGCAACCCCGAGAAGCCGGAGATCATGGGCCAGTTCGTGGCCTGCGTGAAAGGCATCGGCGCGGCCTGCGAGGCGCTGGACTTCCCGGTCGTCTCCGGCAACGTCAGCCTCTACAACGAGACCAACGGCAAGGCGATCCTGCCCACCCCGACCATCGGCGGCGTCGGCTTGATCGAGGATCTCGACCAGACCATGACGCTGGATTTCAAGGCGGCGGGCGAGCCGGTGCTGCTCATCGGCAAGACCAAGGGCTGGCTCGGCGCCTCCGCCTTCCTCGCCACCGTGTGCGAGCGCGAGGAAGGGGCCCCGCCCCCGGTCGATCTCATCGCCGAGAAGCGCAACGGCGACTTCGTGCGCAACCTCATCCGCGACGGCGTCGCCACCGCCGTGCATGACGTATCGGACGGCGGCCTCCTGGTCGCACTGGCCGAAATGGCCATGGCCAGCGGCATCGGCGTCTCGCTGGAAGACGCGCCGGACGGCATGGACCCCTATGCGTGGTGGTTCGGCGAGGATCAGGCGCGCTACGTGGTCACCGTCGCGTCCGGCCAGGGCGCCGAGGTGATCCACAAGGCGGAGATGGCCGGCGTGCCGGTCATGAAGATCGGCAAGACCGGCGGCGACCGCTTGATCGTGCCGGACGACCGCTCGATAGTCGTGGAATCGCTGAAGGATCGGCACGAGACGTGGCTGCCCATCTACATGGGCGCCTCGTCCTGACGCTTTCGCGCACAGCAAGGACGTTTCGACCATGCCCATGAATGCCCGCGACATCGAGCAGCTCATCAAAGATGCGCTGCCCGACGCGACCGTGGTGATCGAGGATCTGGCTGGGGACGGCGACCACTACGCCGCCCGCATCGTTTCGGCCTCGTTCCGCGGCAAGAGCCGGGTGCAGCAGCACCAGATGGTCTATGCCGCCCTCAAGGGGAACATGGGCGGCGTGCTGCACGCCCTCGCCCTGCAGACCTCCGCGCCGACCGAATAGAGCGGCTTCCTGCGCACCGCGTGCGCCGCACCATCGCGGCGCCCCAACACGCGCCTGTGCAAGCGTGTCGCCGCCGTGTCGCGCCCTGCACCCTTGCGCTTTGGGCCACATGGGCCGATCTTTATCGGCGGAAGGCCTTCTTTCCGGCCGCAGACATTGGATTTGAGACCATGGGCATTCGTGACGATATCGACGCCATCGTGAAGTCTGGCGATGTGGTGCTGTTCATGAAGGGCACGCCGCAGTTCCCGCAGTGCGGCTTCTCCGGCCAGGTGGTGCAGATTCTCGACCACGTGGGCGTCCCCTTCAAGGGCGTGAACGTGCTCGAGAACGACATGATCCGCCAGGGCATCAAGGACTACGCCAACTGGCCGACCATCCCGCAGCTCTACATCAAGGGCGAGTTCGTGGGCGGCTGCGACATCGTCCGCGAGATGTTCCAGTCGGGCGAGCTGGTCCCGCTGCTGGAAGAGAAGGGCGTCGCCATTCGCGACCGCGCCATCGGCTGATTCTAGCAGCGTGAACGCACCGCCATCGGCGCCTGAGGCGGCCTTGCCGCCGGCCCCGCTCCCGCCGCCGCAAGCGGCGGGTTGGGGGCTCAAGGTCGCCATGGCTTTCGGGCTGCTGGCGGATGCCGGTGTCGTCATCCTGCTCATCGCCATTTCCGGCTTCGTCTTCGGCGGGCCGGAAGGTGCGCGGGGCGAAATTTACGCCGTGATGGAATGGGCCGGCGCGGTGGCGACCTTCGTCGTTCCGCCTGCGATCGGTCTCTGGTTCTGGCGGCGCGGCCGGCCCGATCTTGGCATCGCGCTCGCATGGCTTCCGCCGCTCGCGGCACTGGCCGCCTTGGCCCTCGGGCTGCTCTAGATCACCCCTGCCCGGCCAATAGCCGGCGGCGCGATGCCGCCGGCTATTTTCGTGCGAGTCTCAGGCGGCGAGACCCTTCTGCCGCTTCGCCGCCGTCAGCGTGTTCTGTAGCAAGCAGGCGATGGTCATCGGCCCGACACCGCCGGGAACCGGCGTGATGAGGCCGGCAATGCCCTGCGCTTCCGCATAGGCCACGTCGCCCACGAGGCGCGTCTTGCCGTCGTCCTTCGGCACCCGGTTGATGCCCACGTCGATCACCGTCGCGCCCGGCTTGATCCAGTCGCCCCGCACCATCTCCGGTCGGCCCACCGCCGCCACCAGGATATCCGCCGTGCGGCATTCGCCGGGCAGGTCGCGGGTGCGGGAATGGGCGATGGTGACGGTGCAGTCTTCCTTCAGCAGCAGCTGCGCCGCCGGCTTGCCGACGATGTTCGAGCGGCCGACCACCACCGCCTTGAGGCCGGCGAGGCTGCCGAGATGGTGCTTGAGCAGCATGATGCAGCCGAGCGGCGTGCAGGGCACCAGCGCGTCGAGACCCACCGCGAGGCGGCCGGCATTCACCACATGGAAGCCGTCCACATCCTTGGCGGGATCGATGGCGGCGATGACCTTGGTGGCATCGATCTGCGCCGGCAGCGGCAGCTGGACGAGGATGCCGTTCACCGCCGGGTCGGCGTTCAGCTTCGCCACGAGGGCGAGAACGTCCGCCTCCGGGGTATCGGCCGGCAGCTTGTGCTCGAAGGAGGCCATGCCGGCCTCGGCCGTCTGGGCCGCCTTGTTGCGCACATAGACCTGGCTGGCAGGGTCCTCGCCCACCAGAACCACGGCGAGGCCGGGGGTGAGGCCGGCGCTGGCCTTGAGGGCGGACACCTCCTCGGCGATGCGGGCGCGCAGGCCGGCCGCGAAGGCCTTGCCGTCGATGGGTTTGGTCTCGATCACGAAGCACCCCCAGGAATCATCGGGAGACCGGCGCTGGGCGAGGCCGGCTCCGCTTGCTGTTCGGCAATTCCCCGTCCTTGTCGGCAGGCGGGGCGGCTGAGGCAAGGCCAAATGCATGCCGGAACGCCGCAGCTGTGGTGCTTACAGCGCGCATATATTTCGTGTAAAGAAAATTATCTTATCTGATGGAAAGATCAGGCCCGCGCCGCGCCGCCCGCGCTGGCCTGCAGCGTCTCGTCCTGCCGACGCAGCATGTCGATGGCGGCGGCGATGGGGAGCGGCGGGGCGAACAGGTAGCCCTGGGCGGTCGGCATCCCGATGGCGCGCAGGAAGCGCAGCTGCTCCCGCGTCTCCACCCCCTCCGCAGTCACGTTGATGCGGAGCGACTGGGCGAGCTTGAGCTTGTGCTCGATGACCGCCGCCACGTCCGGATCGGTGCAGGCCTTCAGCGTGAAGGAGCGGTCGATCTTGATGCGGCTGATGGGAAAGCGGCTGACATGGTGCAGCGAGGCGTAGCCTGTGCCGTAATCATCGAGGGCGATGCCGACCCCGAGCGCGCGCAGCGCTTCGAACGTGCGGCTCAGCTCCGACGCGGTGTTGAGCACGATGGTCTCCGGCACCTCGATCTCCAGCCGCGCGGGATCGAAGCGAGTCTCCTGGAGGATGGTCGCGACCTGCTCGGCGAAGTCCGGCGCCTTCATGGTGGCGGGGGCGATATTCACGGAGATGGACATGCCAGGCAGGGCCGCCGCCTCGATGCAGGCGCGGCGCATGCCGTAGAGGTCCAGCCCGGCGATGATGTGCATCTCCTCGGCCATGGCGATGAACTGGGCCGGCAGCAGGCGGCCGAGCCGGGGATGGTCCCAGCGCAGCAGCGTCTCGAAGCCGACCACGCGCCCGCTCACCACGTCCACCTGCGGCTGATAGGAGATGACCAGCTCGCCCCGCTCCAGCGCCCCGCCGAGGGCGCTTTCGATCTCGCGGCGGGCATTGCGCTCGCTCTCGAGCTGCGTGTCGAAGCGGCAGAGGGTGTCGCCGCCGGTATCCTTGGCCCGGTAGAGCGCAATGTCGGCCCGCCGCATCAGGTCGCTGGCGGAAACCGCATCCTGCGGCGCCTCCGCGACGCCGATGGAGGCCGAGACGCGGATTTCCCCGGCGCCATCCGGAACGGGCGGCTTCAGCTCCGCCCGCAGGCGATTGAGAACCTCGTCGATTTCGCCGGGGTGCGCGGCCGGGAAAAAGGCGACGAACTCGTCGCCGCCGAACCGCCCCACCACGCCACGCTCGCCGATGGCGGTGGCGATGCGGCCCGCGACCGCCTTCAGCAGCAGGTCGCCGGCGCCGTGGCCTGCGGTGTCGTTGATGAGCTTGAAGTCGTCGAGGTCGATGAAGAGCAGCACCAGCCGCTGGTCGGACGCCAGGCCCGCGAGCGCCGATTCCAGCGCCTCGATGAAATAGCCGCGGTTGAACAGGCCCGTCAGATAGTCGCGCGAGGCCATCTCGCGGGCCTGCGCCTCGCTTTCGGCGAGGACGGCGGCGACCCGCATGGCGCGGAACATCATGACGAGGAAGGTCACCGAGAGCAGCGTGGTGAGCACCGCCAGTGCTGGCAGGGCATTGCGCAGCAGGCTCCGGCCGGGCTGGGCGCCGCGCCAGGCCAGTTCCGCCTCGGTGCCGTCATAGAGATTGGGGACGGCGGTGCCGACGCGGTCGGGATGGTTGGTGGCGCCGCGGCCGGTGCGCAATTGCACGTCGTGCAGATGGGCGGGCGCGGCGAGGCTCTGGAGCAGCGAATCGTCGAGCAGGTCCACCGTCACCGCCACCAGTGGCTGCGGCGCCTTGATGTCATCCGTCCGCTCCGAGAACGGGCGGGCCACCAGGATGCCGGCGCCGTCCTTGCTGGCGACGAGGCCGGCGCGGCCGGCGCGGCCCTCCGCCAGAGCCCGGGCAACGGCGGGGCGGATCCAGGCGTAGGCCTTGCGCTCGCCCGGCTTCCCGTTCTCGGACGAATAGAGCACGTCGCCGTTGGCGTCGGTGATGTAGATGAATTCGAGCCCGAACCCCTCGTTGAGCCGCCGGCCGAAGCGCTCGTGCAGCCGGGCGAGGTCGCCGGCCGCAAGCTGGGTCAGGACCTGCTTCTCGTCTTCCGAGGTGGCCATGGCCTGCTGGATGAGGGATTCATGGGCCTGCAGCGCCGCCAGAAGAGCCAGCCGCTCCCGCATGCCGGCCTTCTCGTCCTGCTTCATGCCGGCATAGATGAACACGCCGACGAGCCCCGCCACCAGAAGCGCGAGCGCAGCCAGCCCGGCCAGGAGCGGAATGTGGACGTGACGGCCGGACGGGCGAGAAATGACGACACCCTCCCTGGAACCTCGTTCCAGATCGAAAATGCCGCGCTGAGAGCCGGAATTGACGCCGCGCGGCAGAAAATGCGGCTGTGACGGCCGGATTTATCTCTATGTCCGATAGATTTGGACCTTGCGCAAGGTTGTTTCGACCTTCTCCAAATCCGTGCCGCCGACCGGCGAGCGAGCAACCATCGGGGTTCAACCAGGGGGACGTCTTCCGCCTCGACGGCAATCTATACTGACGCAGCGACAGGGGCCGTCACGGCGCCCGGCGCGGCGCGGGGCGCGCATTCACCTTGCAGTGCAGCACCTTGCACTGCACACGCCGGATGGTGGCGGCAAAAAACAACGCCGCCCGGCTGAGGATGTCCCAGCCGGGCGGCGAAGTATTACCCAAGGTGAAGCCGCCGACGGCGGCGGCTTTCAGCTGGCGGCAGGCACCAGGAAGCGGTCGGCATCGGCGCGCGTGGCGACGATTTCGGTCAGCTCTCCGACGCCGGTGGTGAGCAGCACGCGCTCCACCTGCGGGTCGCAGTTGAACAGCACCAGCTTGCCGCCGCGCTTGTAGAGGGACTTGGCGTTGGCGAGGATGAGGCGGATGCCGATGGAGGCGAGGAAGGTCACGCCCGCCATGTCCACCAGCGCCACATGGGCATGGCTCGCCAGGGCGCTGAAGGTGGTCTCGATTTCCGCCGCGCCGGCAATGTCCATGCGGCCGGCGAGGGAAATGACGATCTGCCCGGGTTCGAGCGGAGTGGAATCGAGCTTCATGGCGGTCCGCCGTGGTTCGCTGAGCCGTGCGCCCGCAACCGGTGCGATTGCGGGCTATCCGGCTCCTCTTCCCACCCGGCCTTTACAGTTTTGTGACAGCGCGCCGGGGCGGCCCGCCTGCCCCGGCAGCGCGGGGCGGGCGGTCAGCCGAGGGCAGCAATGCGTGCGTCCAGCGCCTCGCCCACCGGAAGGTCCGCCACCTCTTCCACCGCGAGGCCGCCGCCCGCGAGATGATGGACCATGGGGAAGAAGCGCCCGGCGCAGCCCTCGCTCTTCGCCAGCATGTCAGTCCAGAGCCGGTCGAAGGTGTCGAGCACCGGCCCGAGTGGCGCCACGGGAAGCTGCTGGCCGGAATAGCGCGGGAATTTGTTGGTCAGCTTCTTCCAGTCGTCCTTGAGCGCGTCGCGCAGCACGGGGTCAGCGGTGAGGCGGGCATCACGGCCGCCGCGCTCGTAGGTGGCGCGGGTTTCCATCAAGGAGAGGAGCAGCGCGTTGGACCGGCTCCGCAGCAGCGGCCGCAGGCGTTCCACGAACAGCTTGCGCAGCGCATCCACATAGTCCGGATCGGAAAGGCCGACCTCCTGGCCGCCCACTGCGGGACCGGGGGCGAACTTCGCCGCCGCCGTGGCGAAGCGTTCTGCCGGCCAGTCCCCAGCCGGGCGGGAGGTGAGGAGCAGGACAATGCCGGGCGGGATCGCTCCAGGGCCGGGCAGGAGCGCGAGGGCCTCAGCATCCGCCCCTTCCAGCCCGTCGATGCAGACCAGCAGGCGCTTGGCCCCCTGCCCCGTTGCCGCCCCGGCGAGCGCCGCGAGCCAGCCGGCGAAGGTGTCCGGACTGGCGGATGCCCCCGACGCGTCCGGCGCGGGACACGCGAATTCGGCCTCAAACGCTGCCTTCAGCGCCTCGACCAGCGCCGCCGGGCTCGCGTCTGCCGCAAGGCCCACGGCGATGGCGCGGGCGCCGCTGGAGATGGCGCTGTCGATGCCCTCAGGACTGCCGTCGTTGGCGGTCCGCCGGGCGATGATGCCGCGCACGAACCGCGTCTTGCCGGCGCCGGCAGGCATCCGCAGCCAATAGAGGCCGCTTTCATGGCTGACAAGGAAGGAGCGGAACGGGGTCCGCACATGGGCGGGGGACACGTAGTCCGAGTCGGTCTCAAGGGAGAGCGGGAACGGCTGGGCTGTCAGCTGTGCTGTCATGGGAGGCTCCGGGGCGAGAGCATGGATCGCCTTCCGGCCGCTCTCGGTCCCGGCGGGTTTCGGCCAACAATCCAGACAGGAAACCCCAAGCATTTAGCGTGCCCCGGCCGGATCGCCGGGGGCACGTCGCCCGCCGCCCTGCCCGCGGCGCCTCAGCGCTTGCGGTCGCCGCCGGCGAAATTGCTGGTGTGGCCTTCCTTCGTCGCCTGCGCGCGCCAGGCCTTGGCCACCGCCTTCAGCTTCTGGTCGGGCGCGATGCGCGACACCATCTGCTCCGCGCGGGTGCTGCCGCACGACGGGCAGACGGGCGTGTCGGACGACGAGATGAGGAGTTCGAACTCCTTGTCGCAATCGGGACAATGGAAATTGTAGAGCGGCACGCCGAGCCTCCTGTCCTGTTCCGGGGGCACGTCCGCGCGTCCGGCGCAAGTCCTTGAAAGACCACGCGCAAGCCGCTGCCGACGTGCTGCGGCGCCGCGCTGCCGCCGTCGCCCGGTAGCGCGCGCCGGCTTCTGCCAAGCAGGAAGTGGGCCAGATGGCGGAGGAGCGTCCGTCAGCCCACGGTCTCGATGCCGAGCACCTTCTCCAGTACCCCGGCGGGGTCTTCATCCAGCATCAGGGACGTGCCCATGAGCAGCGCCTTGGCGCCGGCCGTGGCGAGCCGCTCCCGGTCTTCCGCCGTGCCGAGGCCGCCTTCCGCCACCACGAAGGCCTTTTCCGGCGGGATCAGCGGGATCAGCGCCTCGCAGGTGCCGGGCACGAGCTCGAAGGTGTGGATGTTGCGGTTGGTGACGCAGATGAGGTCCGACCCCGCCGCCAGCGCCGCTTCCACATCGGCGGGGGTATGCACCTGAACCAGCACGTCGAGGGCAATGGAGGCGGCGCGCTCGCGATAGGCGGGAAGGTCCGGCCCCAGCAGCGCCGCCGAGAGCACCACCGCATCCGCGCCGGCGAGCCGCGCCTCAAGGATCTGGTATACGTCGTAGATGATGTCCTGGGCGAGGATGGTCAGGTCCACCGCGCCGCGCACGGTGGCGAGGTCCGAATAGGAGCCGCGGAAGGATTGCCGCTCCACCGCCACCGAAAGGGCCGCCGCGCCCACCGCCTCGAAATCCTCGGCCAGCGCCTTGTAGGGCACCATGGTCTTCAATGCCGGCTCGAACGGCGAGCCGCCCTTCAGCTCGCAGATGATGCCGGGCTTGCCGGTGGCCCGGAAGGCGGCGGCGAGCGCGCCCTGGAAGCCGCGGGTCATGGGCATCTCGCCCACCTTGCCCTGGATCTGGCCCAGCGAGCGGCGGGCCTTGGCCTTGGCGAGCTGGTCGCGGCGCTGGAGGAGAAACGGCTTCAGCCGGCTGCTTTCGGGCAGGATCATGAAAGAACGTCCACGGCAAAGGAGGCAGAGAAACGAGGCGCGCTAACGAACGGGACCAAACGCCCCGATTTGAAAAAGTCGCTTCAGCTTCACAGATTTCGCGCGCTTTGGCCATGCCGCTTTCGCACCGCGGCAGAGGCGGCGGCGCGGTTGGCCCTTTCCTCTCGCAGCGCAACGCGCGATGATCCGCCCATTCTTTGCTTGATCGAGTTTTTGAAGATGTTCACGCGCGTCTGCAAAGCGGAAACCGTTGCCGAAGGTGGCATGCGGCTGGTGATCGCCGACAATCACCTCATCGTCCTCGCCTGGCCCGACAATGGGGAGATCCGCGCCTTCCAGGGCGTCTGCCCCCATTCGAACGCGCCGCTCAACGAGGCGGAGTTCGACGGCACCGTCCTCGTCTGCCCCATCCACCGCTGGACCTGGGACCTGAATTCCGGCGCCCCCCTCGAGCCGCAGGAAAGCGCGCTCGCGGAATATCCGGTGAAGGTGGAAGATGGCGTCGTCTATATCGACACGGAAGGCATAGAGCCCCTGTTCGCCGCGCCCTGAGAGCGCCGCAGCCAGCCCAGACAATCAGTGGAGGCGCCGCGCCGGGTGCATGGCCGGGGCGCGGCCAAAGCCGGAGTTCGACCCGTGACAGATGAGACCGCCGCCCAGACCGCCATCATCGTCGGCGCAGGCAAGGGGCTGTCCGCCTCCCTCGCCCGCCGCCTCGCCCGCGAGGGCTTTCGCGTCGCCCTCGTGGCGCGCGACGTGGACAAGCTCGCCCCCCTCGTCGCCGAGACCGGGGCACGCGCCTACGCCGCCGACGCACAGAACGCGCCCGCCATCGAAGGCGTCTTCGCCGAGGTGGACAAGGCCTTCGGCCCGCCCGACCTCGTGGTGTTCAACGCCTCCATGCGCTACCGCGGCCCGGTGGAGGTGCTGGACCCGGCCGACGTGATGGAGGCCTATTCCGTCGGCGCCTTCGCCGGCTTCCTCACCGCGCAGGCCGCGACGCGGCGCATGCTGGCGCGGGGACAGGGCTCCCTCTTCTTCACCGGCGCCACCGCCAGCGTGAAGGCCATGCCCCATTCGGTGCCCTTCGCCATGGCGAAGTTCGCCCTGCGTGCGCTGGCGCAGGGCCTCGCGCGCGAACTCGGCCCGCGCGGCATCCATGTGGCGCACTTCATCCTCGACGGCGGCATCGCCTCGTCCTGGGCGACGGCGGGAGAGCCAGGTCCGGCGGACAAGTGGCTCGATCCCGACGCCATCGCCGAGACCTACCTGTCCGTCCACCGCCAGCACCGCTCGGCCTGGACCTGCGAGCTGGACCTGCGGCCATGGGTGGAGAAGTTCTGAAGCCCCTGCGTTAAGCCTGCCGCCGCCCGTGCATTGTGGCGGGCGGGGCGGCATGCCATCTTCCGGTCCCAACGACGGGAGGATTTCGTGCCGCATTCCATGGTCAACGGCCGCCAGATCAAGGCCGGCCGCGCCCTGCTCGGCTGGTCGCGCAAGGATCTGGCCGAGCGCACCGGCGTGACCGCCGACACCGTGAAGGTGGTTGAGCAGGATGCCGTCACGCTGGAAGCCCTCGCCTCCACGCGCACCCGGCTGTGCGCCACGCTCGAGGCCGAGGGCATCAATTTCCTGAACGGCGGCGGCATGGGCGTGCAGATCGTTCCCAAGGACGAGGGCATCCGCGCCGAAGACCTCAACGCCTCCAACGACGACTGACGAGCCCCATGATCCTGCACAATTTCGCCGCCCGCCACTGGATCATCGTGGCGATCATCCTCGTCATCGCGACGCTCGCCTATCTCGGCAGCTGGTCCTGATCGGCTGATCGCGGACGCGGAAGGGCATCTCCGCAATCACCTTCGTCATGGCCGGGCTTGTCCCGGCCATCCACGTGGTCAGGCCGGGCAAGCTTCCTGTGAGCATCGCGCCATCGGCCCGACGTGGATGCCCGGGACAAGCCCGGGCATGACGGCTTGAAGGCGGATAAAGACGCGCCTTCGCTCGTCATTCGTGCCCGATTCCCAAGCCCTCGTGGACCGGGCCCCTCCCCTCACTTCACCAGCAGCAGCGCGAAGCCGTCATAACCTTTGGTGCCGACGGTCTGCACCGCCGTGGCGGTGAGGCGCGGTTCGGCGCCGGCGATCTCGTAGGTGCGGCGGATGCCGTTGACCGAGGCGTCCTCGCTTTCGGCATCGAGCACCCGGCCGGCGCGCACCACGTTGTCGCAGACGATGAGCGTGCCCGGCCGCGACAGGCGCAGCGCCCAGTCGAGATAGGCCGGATTGCTCGGCTTGTCGGCGTCGATGAAGATGAGGTCGAACGGCCCCGCCCCTTCCGCCGCCAGCACCGGCAGCGTCTCGATGGCCGGGGCGACGCGCAGGTCGATGCGCTCGGCCAAGCCGGCGCGGGCGAAATTGGCGCGGGCGACGGCGGCGTGGTGGGCGTCCGCCTCCAGCGTCACCACCGTCCCGTCCTCGGGCAGAGCCCGGGCGAGGAAGATGGTGCTGTAGCCGCCCAGCGTGCCGATTTCGAGGATGCGCCGCGCACCCATCATGCGGGCGAAGATGTGGAGCATCTGCCCCTGCGCCGCCGAGACGCTGATGGCCGGCAGGCCCGCTTGCTCACAGGCGGCCTGCACGTCGTCGAGCACCGGATCGGCCGGCAGCAACTGCTCAACGATGAAGGCGTCCATCTCCTCCCAGAGTGGCGAATGCATGTCCCTCTCCCACGATCATTGCCGGCGCAATGAATACCGCTTGCATGAAGGATTTGCGTCGGCTGTCCGGGTTCAATCCTGGTCGCTCTCCCGCGCGGCGCGGATGGATAGCACGGCATAGGCCACCACCAGCGCCAGCTCCACCAGCGTGAACAGCATCAGCCGTGTCATGCCGGCCGGCGCCCATACGCCGAGCACCACCTGAGTCAGTGTCGCGAGTAGCCAGAGCACGATGGCCCAGCCGGCGCGCAGCCAGAGCCCGACGCCGGCGATGGGATCGATGATCGCCGCCCAGATCACCGCCGCCTGCGCGGCCATGGGCATGGCTTCGAAGCGGCTCGCCGGCCCGTCGCCGATGCCGAGGATCACCGCCCAGTGGATGATGCCTTCCAGCAGCAGAAAGGCCGCGACGCCGCGCAGGAACAGGAACAGCCGCCGCCGCCAGGGCGAGAGATTTTCCCATTGGGCTCGGGCGCTGGCGTCGATGGGATCGTAATGACTCATGTGCCGGGGGCCAGAAGTTCCAGTTCGTCGGGTATGGGATCGAAATGCGCCGCGATGACGGCCGGGTCCACCTCCGCCAGGGTCGCCGGCTGCCATTGGGGGGCGTTGTCACGATCAACGAGGACCGCGCGCACGCCTTCGTAGAAATCATGCCCCGCCGCGACGCGGTTCACCACCCGGAATTCCAGCTTCAGGCAGTCACCCAGCTCCAGCTCCGGCCCGCGCCGCATCTGCTCCATGGTGATGGAGAGGCTGGTGGGCGACTTGCCGGCGATGTCGGTGAGGAGCGTGGTGGCGAACGCCGCATGGGGTCCCTCGCCCTCCGCCACCGCCTGCAGCGCGCCGAGAATGCCGGCGAGGTGGCCCCGCCCGAAGGCGTCGGCGATGAAGTCCGCGCGATCGGCGAAGGCGCCGGGGCCGGGCTCGATGCGATGGTCGGCGATGATGCGCTCCACATCGCCGCCCGCGCACAGCGCCTCCTCCAGCGCCGGGAAGGCGGCGCTCGGCACCACGTCGGTCGCGAGGCCGCAGGCGAAGGCCTCGGCGGCGCGGATGCGCGTGCCGGTCAGCGCCAGGAACACGCCGAAAGCGCCCGGCAGGCGCGGCAGCACATGGGTGCCGCCCACGTCCGGGAACAGGCCGATATTCACCTCCGGCATGGCGAACAGATACTTGTCGCCCGCCACACGGTGCGCGCCATGGGCCGAGAGGCCGAAGCCGCCGCCCATGCAGATGCCGTCGACCAGCGCCACATAGGGCTTGGGGAAGCTGCCGATATAGTCGTTGAGGACATATTCCTCGCGCCAGAACTGCAGCGATTCGGCGGTGTTGCCGGCGCGGCCGAGGTCGTAGAGGGAGCGCACGTCGCCGCCGGCGCAGAAGGCCTTCTCGCCCGCCGCCTTGATGACCACGCGGGTGACGGCCGGGTCCTGCGCCCATTGCCGCAGGCGCGGCAGTATCTCGCGCACCATGGAGAGGTTGAGCGCGTTGAGCGCCTTCGGACGGTTGAGGGTGATGACCCCGGCTTCGCCCTTCACCTCGAGCAGGACTTCAGGCTCCGTGGTCATTCATCCCTCCCCGTTCCGCCCCCGCCGCTGAGCGACGGTCGTTGCCGGCAGGGTTAGACGCGGCCGGAGGGAGCGTCAACGCGAGCCGGCGCACCGTGGCCGTGCGGCTGCGCACACGCTGAACGTGCACGCACGGGTGAACTTGCCGTGACGCTCCGCCGCGTCCCCTCGCGGGCGGAGGTCGGCGGGTCTATAAGGTCGGCTTGGCGCCCCTTCGCGGGCGAACGAAGAACGAGCGCATCATGCCCCTCTCCAAGCCCCGCCTGCATGCCGTTTCCGAAGCCGAAGCCACCGCCAGCCGGCTCGGCCTCGTCCACCGCCCCCGGCGGAACCGGAAGACGGACTGGGCGCGCCGGCTGGTGCGCGAGGCGACGCTCACCGTCGACGACCTGATCTGGCCGATCTTCGTCATGAACGGGCAGGCCACCCGGACCCCCATTCCGTCCATGCCCGGCGTCGAGCGCCTGACGGTGGACGAGGCGGTGCGCGCGGCCGAGATGGCGGCAAAGCTGAAGATCCCGGCCCTCGCCATCTTCCCCTATATCGACCCCTCCCGTCGCGACCCCACCGGCAGCGAGGCGCTGAACGACAACAATCTCGTCTGCCAGACGCTCCGCGCCATCAAGGCCGAAATTCCCAACCTCGGCCTCATCACCGACGTGGCGCTCGACCCCTTCACCAGCCACGGCCATGACGGCCTGCTGGAGGATGGCCGCATCCTCAATGACGAGACGGTGGAACTCCTCGTGCGTCAGGCGCTGGTGCAGGCCGAGGCCGGGGCGGACGTGATCGCCCCCTCGGACATGATGGACGGCCGTGTCGGCGCCATCCGCGCCGGGCTCGACGCCAACGGCTTTGAGGACGTGCAGATCATGTCCTATGCGGCGAAGTACGCTTCCGCCTTCTACGGCCCGTTCCGCGACGCCATCGGCACCGCCAAGACCCTCTCGGGCGACAAGCGCACCTATCAGATGGACCCCGGCAATGGCCTGGAGGCCATCCGCGAGGCCGCCCTCGACGTGGAGGAAGGCGCGGACATGCTGATGGTGAAGCCCGGTTTGCCCTATCTCGACATCGTGTGGCGGCTGAAGGAGGCCTTCGGCCTCCCGACCTTCGCCTATCAGGTGTCCGGCGAGTACGCGATGATCGAGGGCGCCATCCGCAACGGCTGGGTGGACGGCGACCGCATCGTCCCGGAGAGCCTGCTCGCCTTCAAGCGCGCCGGCGCCGACGGCATCCTCACCTATTTCGCGCCGCGCGTGGCGCAGGCCCTGGCCGAACGGGGCTGAAGCCCCTCGCGGGAGAAGACGAATGACCGTGCCCGCGACGGCGCTGGAAATCGAAACGCCTCGGGACCTGCCCGTCACCCTCGCCGATGTGGAGGGCGCGTGGCCGCTGGTCCGCGCCTCCGTGCTGCGCACGCCGACCCTGCGCGCCCCCCGCCTCTCCGCCTTCACCGGCGCCGAGGTCTATGTGAAGTACGAGAACCTTCAGGCCACCGCCTCCTTCAAGGAGCGCGGCGCGCTGGTGAAGCTCTCGCGCCTCACGCCGGAGGAAGCGCGGCGCGGCGCCGTCGCGATGTCGGCCGGCAACCATGCGCAGGCGGTGGCCTATCACGGCACGCGGCTCGGCATCTCCACCCTCATCGTGATGCCAGAGACGACGCCGCAGGTGAAGGTGGCCGCCACCGAGGCCTTCGGCGCCGAGGTGGTGCTGTTCGGTGAGACCGTGGCCGACGCCTATGAGGAGGCCGAGCGCATCTCCAAGGCGCAGGGCCGCGTCTTCGTCCACCCCTATGACGATGTGGACGTGATCGCCGGCCAGGGCTCCGTGGCGCTGGAGATGATCGAGGACGGGCCGGCCTTCGACGCCGTGCTGGTGCCCATCGGCGGCGGCGGGCTCATCGCCGGCATGGCAGTGGCCTTCGCCGGCCGCTCGCCTGCCACGCAGGTGGTGGGCGTCGAGACCCAGCTCTATCCCGCCATGTGGACCGCCATGACCGGCGAGGCCCGCCCCTGCGGTGGCCCGACGCTGGCCGAAGGCATCGCCGTGCGCAACGTGGGGGAGATCACCTCCCGCATTGTCCGGCGCCTCGTGCCCCATGTGGTGCTGGTGGACGAGACGGCGCTGGAGCGGGCGGTGAACGCCTTCCTCATGCATCAGAAGACACTGGCGGAAGGCGCGGGCGCCGCCGGCCTCGCCGCCCTCATCGCCGAGCCGGAGCGCTTCCGGGGCAAGACGGTGGGCCTCGTCGTCTCCGGCGGCAACATCGACCCGCGCATGATCGCCGGCATCCTGCTGCGCGAGCTGGAGCGGGAAGAGCGCATCGTCTCCTTCCGCCTCACCATCCTCGATCGGCCAGGCATGCTGGGGCGCATTGCAACCCTGCTCGGCAAGCTCGGCGCCAACATCCTGGAAGTGCACCACCGCCGCACCTTCCTCGACGTCCCCGCCAAGGGCACCCGCCTCGACCTCACGGTGGAAACGCGCGACCAGGCCCACGCCGAGCTGATCCAGAAGGCGCTGGAAGGCGAAGGGCTGCCGGTGCAACGGCTGGGGGCGGGTGGCGCGGACTGGTAGGGGGTCGGCCCTTACGCCGCCCTGTCAGCCAATGGGGCGTTCCCGTACGTTGTTCGCGTCATGCCCGGGCTCGTCCCGGGCATCCACGTCAGGCCGGCGCAACACTGCGCCGCAAGGTATCCCCGGCCAATCTACGTGGATGGCCGGGACAAGCCCGGCCATGACGGCAGCTCTTTTACCGGGACGCCTGCTCGCGCAGTCGCGGGCCGCCGAACCGCCCTCGCGCCCCGGACGCATGCAGCGATAGCGGAATACGAGCCGGGGGCCAGCGCAGGGGTTCGCCGAAGGCGCTTCCGAACCCGATGACCCTCGGATTTAGCTCGCTGCGCGGGTGTCTTGCGCTGGGCCCCGGATCCGCGCTCCGGCTATCGCCGTCGCTTGTCCGGGGCACAGCCCTCTCAAGCCCGACCGAACACCCGCTTGAAGATGTTGTCCACGTTCTTGAAGTGGTAGCCGAGGTCGAACTTCTCGTTGATGTCCTCCTCGGACAGATACTTGCGCACGTCCGCATCGTTGAGGAGGAAGGTGCGGAAGTCGCCCTCGCCGCGCCAGACGCGCATGGCGTTGCGCTGCACGAGACGATAGCTGTCCTCACGGCTGGCGCCCTTCTGGGTGAGGGCGAGGAGGACGCGCTGGGAGTGGATGAGGCCCCCCAGCTTGTCCATGTTCTTCTGCATGTTATCGGTGTGGACGACGAGCTTGTCCATCACGCCGGTGAGACGCGCGAGGGCGAAGTCCAGCGTCACGGTGGAGTCGGGCCCGATCATGCGCTCGACGGAGGAGTGGGAGATGTCCCGCTCGTGCCACAGGGCCACATTCTCCAGCGCCGGGGTCACATAGGCGCGCACCATGCGGGCAAGGCCGGTGAGGTTCTCGGTGAGCACCGGGTTGCGCTTGTGGGGCATGGCCGAGGAGCCCTTCTGCTCGGGGGAGAAATACTCCTCCGCCTCCAGCACCTCGGTGCGCTGAAGATGCCGCACCTCGGTGGCGAGCCGCTCCACGGAGGAGGCGACCACGCCGAGCACGGCGAAGAACATGGCGTGCCGGTCGCGCGGGATGACCTGGGTGGAGACGGTCTCCACCTTCAGCCCCATCTTTTCCGCCACATGGGCCTCAACCGCCGGGTCGATATGGGCGAAGGTGCCCACCGCGCCGGAGATGGCGCAGGTGGCGATCTCCTCCCGCGCCGCCACGAGGCGGGCGCGCGAGCGCTGGAACTCGGCTGCGGCGATGGCCAGCTTCACGCCGAAGGTGGTGGGCTCGGCATGGATGCCGTGGGAGCGGCCGACCGTGGGCGTCAACTTGAACTCGAACGCCCGGCGCTCCAGCACCGCAAGCAGCTTGTCCACGTCGGCGATCAGCAGGTCTGCCGCGCGGGCGAGCTGCACGGCGAGGCAGGTGTCCAGCACGTCCGATGACGTCATGCCCTGATGAACGAAGCGCGCTTCCGGCCCCACGAACTCGGCGAGATGGGTGAGGAAGGCGATGACGTCGTGCTTCACCTCGCGCTCGATGGCGTCGATGCGCTCCACGTCGAACTCGGCCTTGCCGCCCAGCTCCCAGATCTTGGCTGCGGCCTCCTTGGGGACGATGCCAAGCTCGGCCATGGCGTCGGCGGCATGGGCCTCGATCTCGAACCAGATGCGGAAGCGGGCCTCGGGGGACCAGATGGAGGCCATTTCCGGCCGGCTGTAACGCGGGATCATGGATCGATGCTCGTCAAAATGTCAGGCAGGCGGCTCGTCTAGCAGATGACGGCGGCCGGGGGTAGCGGCGCGGCTCACGCCTTGCGGCGGCCGGCGGCGCTGACGCGGCGCGCCAGCGGCAGCATGACCACCGGCAGCAGGTAGATGGGAAATTGTGCTGCCGCTACGTAAAGCCACGTTTCGTGTGGCAGGACGGCGCCGGTGGCGGCGATCACCACCGCCATGTTGCGGTGGCCGCCGCAGAAGCCGAGCATCATCGCATCCCCAGGATCGACGGCGCGGAAGATGAGCGCGGTCGCGCCGAAGCCCAGCAGCGAGACGAAGAAGGCCAACGCGACCAGCCCCGCCATGAAGCCGGGCTGGTCGAGGAAGGCATAGGTTACCCCGTCCATCAGCCCGACGGCGAGAAGGCCCAGCAGCACCACGTTCAGCCCGTCGAGATGGGCGGAAATGGCTTCCACACGCTTGAGACCCAGCAGCCGGCGGATGAGGAGGCCGGCCCCCATGGTGCCGCCCACCACCGCGGCGAGCCTGAGCGCGAGCGCCAGCGGATCGAGCGCCAGCGCGCCGCCCGAGAAGTGGAACACCAGCCCGGGCGCGGTGAGCGGCGTCAGCGCCATGCCGCCGAGCATGGTCACCAGCACCAGCCGCGCATCGAGGCCAAGCAGCGCCGCGAAGGCGGGGGCGGACATGATGGGCGGGGCCGAGGCCTGCATGATGAGGGCGAGCACGATGGCGTTGGGCTCGCCGAGAAGCCGCGTGAAGAGCCCCATCGCGAGCGGCAGCACCAGCATGACCCAGGCGCAGGCCAGCACTGCGATGCCCGCGCGCCGCACGGTGAAGGCCCCGGCCATGGAGGTGCGCACGAAGGCCAGCACCAGCAGCGCGAGGATGGTGGGCACCACCAGCGGCTTCGCCAGCGCCGCGAACGGCGGCAGGGCGAGCCCGATGAACACGCTCAGCGCCACCGCCGGCGCGCTCCGCCGGCCAAGCCAGGCCAGAAGGCGCGTCAAAGCGAGCGCGGGCAGGAAGCCAGGGCTCATGGGCGAGATCTTGTGCGGGAAAGGGGCATCGAATGGGCCTCGGTCGCTTCTAGCCCCTGCCGGTATCTAATGGAAGCCACGGACGTGTCACCCATGGTGATCGGCCAGAACCGGCCGGCTCCCTCTCCCCTTGCGGGAGAGGGCTGGGGTGAGGGGTGTGGCGCCGCAAGAGCAGAGGCGCGAGAGGGTGGAGAGGCCCCCCTCCCCCCAGCCCCTTCGCGCTCCGGACGCATGGAGCGCAGCGGAGTGCGAGCCGAGGCACAGCGCAATCATATCCGCTTGTCATCGCCCGGCGTGTCCGGGCGATCCACCGTGCCGCTTGAGCAATGTCCGAAGGATTAACCAGGCCATTCCGTGGATCGCCCGGACACGCCGGGCGATGACGGCGACGCGGGAACTATTGTGCTGAACCCCGATCAGCGCTCCGGCTGTGCCGTCGCTTGTCCGGGGAACGGAGCGCTGGCGGCCAGGGGTCGCCGCCCCACGGAAACCCACCACTGGCGGCCGGGGCGTGTTCCGGGTAGCGTCCACGGGAAACCGGAAACACCCCTTGCCGAAGCGCCCAACCAAGCCGCCCACCCGTACCCACGCCAGCAAGGACGGCCGCGCCGCCAAGCCATCCCACGCGGAGAGGCCAGCACGCGCGACGAAATCCCGTGCCGCGCGCAAGCAGGCCGCCGCGGCCCATGAGGCGGCGGCGCTCGCCGTTGCGCCGCTGGCCACCGGCGAAATGCCGACCAAGGCGCAGGTGCTGGCCTTCATCGCCACCCAGAACGGCGAGGTGGGAAAGCGCGAGATCGCCCGCGCCTTCGGCCTCTCGGCGGCGCAGAAGGTGGAATTGAAGCAGCTCCTGCGGGACCTCTCCGAGGAGGGCACGGTGAGCCGCGAGCGGCGGCGCCTGCATGTGCCCGGCGCGCTGCCGGCGGTGGTGCTGGCCGACATCGTCTCCCGCGACGGCGACGGCGAACTGGTCGCCGTGCCCGTCGAGTGGGACAGCGAGGCCCAGGGCGAGGCACCGCACATTCTCGTCCAGGTGCCGCGCCGCGCGTCGGGACCGGCGCCAGGATTGTCGGACCGGGTGCTGCTGCGCATCGTGGAAGGCTCCATCGAGCATGCGGTCCCCCATGTGGGCCGCGTCATCAAGGTGCTGGAGAAGGCCCGCAAGCAGACCATGGGCATCTTCCGCGCCGCTCCGCAGGGCGGCGGCGGGCGCATCATCCCCATCGACAAGAAGCAGCTCGGCCGCGAATTGCAGGTGCCCCCCGGCGCCGAGCATGAGGCGGAGGACGGCGATCTCGTCACGGTCGAGCTGATGCGCCAGCGGGTGTTCGGCCTGCCGACCGCGCGGGTGAAGGAGAAGCTGGGGTCGCTGAAGTCCGAGAAGGCGGTGAGCCTCATCGCCATCCACGCCCACGGCATCCCCAACGCCTTCCCGGACGTGGTGCTGAAAGAGGCCGAGGCGGCGAAGCAGATCACCGTGCGCGGCCGCGAGGACTGGCGCGGTCTGCCCCTCGTCACCATCGATCCGCCGGACGCCAAGGACCATGACGACGCCGTCCATGCGGCGGCGGACGAGGACGGCGGCTTCATCGTCACCGTCGCCATCGCCGACGTCTCCGCCTATGTGCGGCCCGGCACGGCGCTGGACCGCGAGGCGCTGATCCGGGGCAATTCGGTCTATTTCCCCGATCGCGTCGTGCCCATGCTGCCGGAGCGCATCTCCAACGATCTGTGCTCCCTGCGCCCGGACGAGGACCGGCCGGCGCTGGCGGTGCGCCTCGTCATCGGCGCGGATGGGAGGAAGCGCAGCCACAGCTTCCACCGCATCCTCATGCGCTCGGCCGGCAAGCTCGCCTATGCGCAGGCGCAGAACGCCATTGAGGGCCGCACCGACGACATCACCGATCCGCTGGTGGAAGGCGTGCTCAAGCCGCTCTATGCGGCCTATGCCTGCGTGAGGAAGGCGCGCGACGCCCGCCAGCCCCTCGACCTCGATTTGCCCGAGCGCAAGATCATCCTCAAGCCCGACGGCACGGTGGACCGGGTGGTGGTGCCGGAGCGGCTGGACGCCCACCGGCTGATCGAGGAGTTCATGATCCTCGCCAACGTCGCCGCCGCCGAGACGCTGGAGGAGAAGAAGACTCCCCTCATCTACCGCGTCCATGACGGCCCGACGCTGGCCAAGCTCTCGGCCCTGCGCGACTTCCTCAAGACGCTGGACATCGGCCTGCCGAAGACCGACCAGGTGCGCCCCTCCCACTTCAACCGCATCCTGGACGAGGTGAAGGACACCGACGCCGCCCCGCTGGTGAACCAGGTGATCCTGCGCAGCCAGAGCCAGGCGGAGTACGCTTCCGAGAATTACGGCCATTTCGGCCTGAACCTGCGCCGCTACGCCCATTTCACCTCGCCCATCCGGCGCTATGCGGACCTCATCGTCCATCGCGGGCTCGTGCGGGCGCTGGGCGTGGGCAAGGACGGGCTGCCGGACGATGCCACCGTCGAGAGCCTCGGCGAGGTGGCGGCCGCCATTTCCGTTACGGAACGTCGCGCCATGGCGGCGGAGCGGGAGACGGTGGATCGGCTCATCGCCCATCACCTCGCCGACCAGATCGGTGCCACCTTCAATGGCCGCATCACCGGGGCGACCAAGGCGGGACTCTTCGTCGCGCTCGACATCACCGGGGCGGACGGCTTCATTCCCGCCTCAACCCTGGGCCAGGACTATTACCGGTACGACGAAGTGCGGCAGGCGCTGGTGGGGGACCGCACCGGCGAAATGCACCGCATCGGCGACCGGGTGGAGGTCAAGCTGGTGGAGGCCGCCCCGGTGGCCGGTGCGCTCCGGTTTGAGCTTCTGAGCGAAGGCTCCTATGTAAAGGGACCACGCGGGGGTGGACCGCAGCGCCGCGGTGCGCCGTCCGGTTTCGCCGGCAGGCCGGGCAAATCCTTGCCGGGCCGGGCAAAACCAGGCAAGTCGGGTTCCGGCAAGGCCAGCCCCGGCAAGGCCAAGCCCGGAGGTGGCAGGCGCTGAGGCGTCCGGCCGGCACAACGTTGGAGAAGCGCGCTCCTCAGGAGCGACCGAGAGGTTCAGGACCGTGACCACGCCGACCGGCATGACCGTGACCCAGAAGCTGTCGGCCCCCGATGAGGCGCCGACCGGCAATGTTCCGGGCGCGCCTGCCGTCGGCGGCGCCTTCGAACTTCCCCCGCCCCGCCGCGAGGTGCCCGGCGCGCTGATGCGGGGCGCGCGGTGCCTGTGCCCCGCCTGCGGCTCCGGCAGCATGTTTTCCAGCTACCTGAAGGTCACGCCCTTCTGCGCCACCTGCGGCGAGGAGCTGTATCACCACCGCGCCGACGACGCGCCGCCCTATGCGGTGATCTTCGTGGTGGGCCACATCGTGGTCCCGCTCATGGTGCTGGTGGAGGAATTGTACCGGCCGGAGGTGTGGGTGCACCTCTCGCTCTGGCTGCCGCTGACCTTGGTGCTCTGCCTCGCCCTGCTGCCGCCGCTGAAGGGCATGCTGGTGAACCTGCAATGGGCGCTGCGCATGCACGGCTTTGATTCCGGCAGCGACGAACGGGAGGCGCCGCCCGAAGGCGCCATCCGTCCCGTCATCCGCGCCGTCCGTCCGACCCTCTGAGAACCATGAACGATTTCGCGACCCGCCTGACCGCTTCCGAGCGGCGTCAGGATTCCCCGAACGTCCGCCCGAGCGACGCCGCCACCCTCATCCTCATCGACCGCAAGGGCAAGAAGCCCCGCGTGCTGATGGGGCGGCGGCATCCCAAGCTCAAGTTCCTGCCGGGCGTCTACGTCTTTCCCGGCGGCCGGCTGGAGAAGGCCGACAAGACCATGCCGGTCTACGGCTTCCTCGATGCCGACAGCGAGCGCCGGCTGCTCACCAACGTGCAGCGCCCGAGCCTCGGCCGCGCCCGGGGCCTCGCCGCCGCCGCCATCCGCGAGATGTATGAAGAGACCGGCCTGCTGGTGGGCACCAAGGAGTGCGGCGCGCCGGAAGCCCCCTGCGACGACTGGCGGGTGTTCGAGGAGCGCGGCGTGTTCCCGGACCTCGGCGCCCTCAGCTTCGTCGCCCGCGCCATCACCCCGCCCCGCCGCCCCCGGCGCTTCGACACCCGCTTCTTCGTCGCCGACGCCTCGGCCGTGTGCGACGAGGTGAAGGGGCTGGTGGGCGAGGATTCGGAACTCATCGATCTCGCCTGGCTCACCTTCGCGGAGACGGAGAAGCAGGAGCTTCCCACCATCACCCGCGTGGTTCTGGAAGAACTGGCCGCCCGCATCGATGCCGGGTTCGGCCCGCGCCTGCCGGTGCCCTCCTACGCCATGGTCCGCGGACACTTCGTCCGCACCCTCCTGGATTGAAGCCGAACGCGATGCATGCTCCCCACGGGTCCCTCGGCCACATGAGCCGGACGGCCTCCATCGCAGCCGCGATCTCCGCCATCACGGTGGTGGGTGTTGGCATCAGCCTGTCCATCCCCCTGCTGGCGCTGGAGCTGGAATCGCGCGGCATCGCCAACAAGTGGATCGGCATCAACACCGCCGTGGCGGGCATCGCCACCATCTTCACCGCGCCCTTCGTGCCGCTGCTGGTGCGCAAGATGGGGCTGCGCGCGCTGCTGGTGGGGGCCATCATCCTGGCCGCCGCGAGCCTCGTGGGCTTCAAGGCGGCGCCGTCCTTCCTCATGTGGTTCCCGCTGCGCTTCGCCTTCGGCGCGGCGCTGTGCATCCTGTTCGCGGTCTCGGAATTCTGGATCAATGCCCTCGCCCCGCCGAACCGGCGCGGGCTCATCATGGGCATCTATGCCACCGCGCTGTCGCTGGGCGCGGCGCTGGGGCCGACCATCCTCAGCGTGCTCGGCGCCTCCGGCTGGGCGCCCTACCTCGCCGGCGCCGTGGTGCTGCTGCTGGGTGCCATCCCCATCCTGCTGGCGCGGGGAATCACCCCGCGCATCCATGACGACAGCCATCACGGCGTGCTCACCTTCGTGCGCCGCTCGCCCTCGGCGGTGCTGGCGGCGCTGGTGTTCGGCGCCATCGAGACGGCGGTGATGACCTTCCTGCCGCTCTACGGCCTGCGCCTCGGCCTCTCCGAGACCAGCGCGGCGCTGCTGCTGACGGCGGCGGTGCTGGGCAACGTCGCCTTCCAGATCCCCATCGGCCTCATCAGCGACAAGGTGGACCGGCGGGTGCTGCTGTTCTGCTGCTCGCTGGCGGGCGCAGCGGGCGCCTTCACCTTGCCCTTCGTGCCGGTGTCGAGCCCGTGGTTCCTGGCCATGATCTTCCTCGCCACGGGCGTGGTGGGCTCGCTCTACACCGTGGGCCTCGCCCATCTCGGCGAGCGATTCCATGGCGCGGACCTCGCGGCAGCCAATGCGGCGTTCGTGATGCTCTATTCCGTGGGCCTCATCGCCGGCCCGCCTCTGGCCGGCGCGGGCATGGACCTTTACAACCCCTATGGCTTCGCTTTCGTCATCTCCACCATGCTGGCCGTCTATGCGGCCATCGTCGCCGGGCGGCTGATGACACGGGGCCGGAGGGCGGCGTGATCCACCGCAAGGATGGCCCACCCTTGACATTATGGGCGCATTGAGAGAGTTTCCGCGCCCACGAGCCGCCGGAGACCGGCAGCGCGTCCGTTCTTCTTTTCGCCACCTCACGGTTTGCAAAAACCAGACGGTCGCACGCCGCACGCGGCACCCAGGGATCAAGACATGGCCAAGGCTGCAACCATCAAGATCAAGCTCCTGTCCTCGGCGGACACGGGCGTGTTCTACGTCACCAAGAAGAATTCCCGCACCAAGACCGACAAGATCGTGCTCAAGAAGTACGATCCGGTGGTGCGCAAGCACGTCGAGTTCCGCGAAACCAAGATCAAGTGATTCCGCTGCGGCGCTGGACATCGGCGCCGCGCGGCCTACAATCTGAGGTTCATCGTGACTGGACAGGGCACCCTCCGGGTGCCCTTTTCTTTTGCGCGGGAGACGGGCGCCGGGAGGCGCCCTTTTCGTTTGTGCGGTCGGGCGGCGGGTGATTCCCCCTACCGCCCCTGCCGCAGCGCGTTGAGCACGGCGATGGAGGCATAGCCGTCCGCCGGCGTGATTCCCGCTTTCTGCTGGAAGGCGCGCACCGCCCGCATGGTGTCGGCGCCCACGCGGCCATCGGATCCGCCGGTGTTGAAGCCGGCCGCCGTGAGGCGCTGCTGCACCTCCTGGATCTCCGCCAACGTCAGCGCCCGCTCGCCACCGGGCCAGGAGGCGACGAACGGCCCCTCCCCCATCACCCGGTCGCCCAGATGCACCACCGCCAGCGCGTAGTTGGAGGACGGGTTATAGGAGCGCACCGCATAGAAATTGTGGAGCAGCAGCAGCGCCGGCCCGCCCGGACCACCCGGCAGCCAGAGCCGCGCCGGCTCGTCATAGGCGGACAGCGACTGCCCCTCGATGGTGGTGAGACCGAGTTCGCCCCACTGGGAGAGCGGGCGGCGCGTCTTGTTGTCGGCGAGGTCGGAATTGAAATTGCCCGGCAGCTTCGCCTCGAAGCCCCACGGCTCGCCGCGCCGGTACTTGCCGCGCTTCACCAGATAATTGGCGGTGCCGGCCAGCGCGTCGTCCGGCTTGCCGAAGGGGGAGATGCGCCCGTCGCCGTCGAAATCCACGCCCATGTTGAGCCAGACCTCGGGCATCCACTGGGTGTGGCCCATGGCGCCGGCCCACGAGCCGGTCATCTCCTGCGGCGTGCCCCAGCCGCGCTCGACGATGACGAGGGCGTTGAGAAGCTCCGCCTCCCAGTATTTGCGCCGCCGCGCATCACCCCACGCCAGCGCCGCCAGCGAATTGAAGATGGGCTTCATGTGGGCGGGGTTGGAGAGCACCTCGCCATAGGCGCTTTCCATGCCCCAATAGCCGAGCATCACCCGGCGATCGACGCCGAACGCCTGCTCGATGCGATCCAGCAGCCCGGAATATTGCTTGGCTTTCTGCCGGCCGGTGGAGATGCGCCAGTCGGAGACGCGGCGGTTGAGATACTGCCAGGACTGCTCCGTGAACTCTTCCTGGTTGCGGTCCTGGGCATAGACCGCAGTGTCCGGCTTCAGGCCGCTGAACACCTTGTTGTAGGTGGCATCCGACACGCCGCGGGCCCGGGCCCGGGCGCGGAAGGTCTCGACCCATTTGGGAAACGGCTGCGCCGCCTGCTGGGCGAAGACCGGCGGGGCGAGAAGGCCGGTACCGGCCAGAAATGCGCTCCCCGCAAGAGAGAGGGTAAAGGCGCGGCGGCCGATGAGCAGGCGGGATCGGTCGTCGGTCATGTCTCTCCCGGTCAGGTCAGCTAGAGGAGGTGAAGGGCCGGGCGGAGGCCAGCACCTCGGGATCGGCCACGGTGCGGCCGACGATGGCGGTGACACGCTCCGGCTCGAACGGCCGCAGCGTGGAGATGAGGCGCACAGGCGCCGTATCGGGCGGCGCCACGGCCGGGCCGATGAGCTGCGTCACCCGCCGGGCGATGGCGGGGGCGGGGTCGATCCAGGTGACGGGCCACGGCGCGAGGCGCTCGAAGCGGTCCACCAGCAGGGGATAATGGGTGCAGGCGAGAACCACCGTGTCGGTGCGCCGGCCACCGGCGGAGACGAAGCAGGGCGCGATCTCGGCGAGGATGTCTTCATCATCCACCGGATCGCCGGATATGGCCGCCTCGGCGAGGCCCGCGAGGCGATCGCTGGGCACGAGGGCCACGTCGCAGCCCTGCGCGAACTCGCGCACGAGGCCGGCCGTATAGTCCCGCCGGACGGTGCCGGGGGTGGCGAGAACGCTGACCCGTTTCGTCCGCGACGCGATGCAGGCCGGCTTGATGGCCGGCACGGTGCCGATGAAGGGCAGCGCATGGCGCGCGCGCAGGCTCGGCAGCGCCAACGTGGAAATGGTGTTGCAGGCGATGACCACGAGATCGGGCGAAACATCGGCGATCAGGCGGTCCACCACATGGCCGACGCGCTCCAGCATCACGTCGTCGGTGAGCGCGCCATAGGGAAAGGCCGCATCATCCGCCGCATAGACAAGGCGCGCATCCGGCCGGGCCTTGGCCACCTCGCGGAAGACGGACAATCCGCCCACCCCCGAATCGAACACGAGAATGGTCGGCGCGACGTCGGGGTGGGACGCGGTCGCGGTCAGCGGGGCGGCGAGGGAGGTCACGGCGGAACTCTCGATGGCAGCGTATGCCATGGCTTATCCTCAATGGCGCAGGCGAGATTGTGACGGCAGCACCGTAAAGGAAGGGTGAGCGGCGAGCGCGTGGCACGGCGGCCGCTGCGGGCGCACGCCCCAGAGACTGAGCGCCGCCGTCAGGCAAGCCAACGAAACGCGCGCCGGACCGAGGCGTGGCCATTGGCATGGATGGGTTCGCCATGGGCCATCACCACGCGCTCGATCGGCCATCGGAGGATCCGTTCAAGCCCCCTTCTGGCAGCCTCGCGGTCCACGAAGGCCACGCGGAACTTCCTCGGAACTTCCGGCTCGGGCGCGGTCATCAGGTCGATCCTGGCGACCCAAGCGCGCCAGCCTGTGAACCAAGTGGGTGCGAAATGCTGGATGAGGTCGGTAACGAGCAGCGTGGCGCTGGGGCGATGGAAGAAGACCACCTCGGTGGTGATCAGATTGCCCTGCATCGGCACCTGATCGATGTCGGCCGCCCAGTCCGAGGGAGGCTCTTCGCCGAGTTCTACCGCCATATCGAGGTCCGGGCGGCGTTGGCGAAGTCCCGGAGCGGCATGGATGCGAGCGGCGGGATAGGCCACCTGCCATTGGCCGAGGAACCGGTCGTGCAGCGTGTTCGGCGCGATCAGGTACCGCAAGGGACCGAGGGCCTCGACCGCGCGCCGCAGCGCATCGGACAGCGCGACGGGTGACCAGATGAACAGCGATCCTTCCGCCAGCCGAACCACCACCGTGCGGGTGGGATAATGGAAGCCGGCACCAGCCGTGACGACCGGCCCGTCGGCGATCCAGAGGTTCGGTCCAAAAGCCTGCAAAGCCGTCATGCGGCGACCTTTCGATTGCCAAGGCTCGTGCACTTGAGCGAATTAATTTATACTCATGTATAAAATTATACATGAGTATAATTATGTCTTCTGTCAAGCGCACCGACCGATCGCGCGGCCTTATCCTTGACGCCGCCGACACGGTGTTCCGTGAGAAGGGCTTCGCGGCCGCCGGCGTGGAGGAGATCGCCGCCCGCGCGGGGCTAACCCGCAAGACGGTCTACAACCTGTTCGGCTCCAAGGAGGAGATCGCGCACCACCTGATCGCGCGTGCCGAAGCGCTGGATCAGGGCTATCGCGCCCGCATGGCGGCGAACGAGAATGCGCTCCGCGTGCTGGAGACGATCCTGTTGGACAGCGCTAAGTGGTGCCTGGCCAACCCCTCCCTCGCGCGTCTGGCGCTGGCGCCGGCAGAACGGCCGCGCCTCGAACCGCCCGCCGATCGGCCGTCCTTTCAGGGGTTGGTCCGGGACGTGCTGCTGCTCGGCCAAAGGCAGGCGGTGATCCGCGGCGACGAGGATGCCAATTTCATGAGCCTGGTGCTGCTGGGCGTCTATGGTCAGGCCATGCTGACCGCGCTGGCGGGCGGGCGGTTCGACCCGCATGACGTCTTGCGCCTGATCCGGGTGGTCGTGGAGGGCATCGGCCACCAGACCACATGAGAGGCCCCCGCCCCCACGCCGAAACGTCAGCGCCGTTGACGCTTGACATACGCTATATCTGAATGACTATAGCTTCATTGCCAGAGCGGGTTTGGATCATGGCCATGCAGGACGAGGCGCCGCAGCGGGACGACATCATCGGGCAGGATCTCCTGTCGTTCGACGTCGCGGTGGACGGCAGCCGTTTCCGCATGAGCTTCAGCCAGCCGGACGGCTCCAGTGCCTCGCTGAACCTGCCCTCGGACTGCCTGCGCGCTTTGGTGATGACGCTGCCCAAGATGATGGCCGAGGTGCTGCGCGCCCAGTACAAGGACGAGAGCCTGCGCCTCGTCTATCCCGCCCACATGGTGCGGGTGGAGCAGGCCTCGGAGCCCTCCACCCTGATCCTCACCCTCGCCACGCCGGACGGGTTCGAGGTGTCCTTCGCGCTGGGCGGCCGACAGCTCCAGACGCTGGCCGCGGCCCATGCCAGCATCGGCCGCACGAGCGAGGCGGCACCTGTCTTCAACTGAGATTCATCCCTTTTTTGCCGAGCGACCAACCCCAACTGACCCGTTCGATTTTCCTCAAGACAACGCGATTTCACGCGGACCGGCACCCACTTCCCCGGAAAGCGTCCTGATCTCTCGTGTGGCATCTCGAACCGGAGGCACCGGGAGCCGAAAGGCCCCCGGTGCCAATTTTTTGCGTCAGCGGACCGGATAGGGGCGCCGCCGCACCGGTGGATCAACCCGCCTTCTTGAACTTCGCCGCCTCCTCCGAGCCGCCGGTAGCATTGCCCTTGGAATAGGAATGGGCGCCGACGCCGGCGAGGGTGCCGCCCTGGACGATGAGATATTCGTCGCGGATGGGGCGCCCCTCGAAGAAGCATTCGAGAATTTCACGCGTGCCGGCCGCATAGCGGGCCTGAGCGGTGAGCGAGGTGCCGGACATGTGCGGGGTCATGCCGTTCCACGCCATGGTGCGCCAGGGGTGATCGGCCGGCGCCGGCTGCGGGAACCACACGTCGCCGGCGTAGCCGGCGAGCCGGCCGCTCTCCAGCGCCCGGGCGATGGCGTCGCGGTCGCACAGCTTGCCGCGCGCGGTGTTGACGATGTAGGCGCCGCGCTTGAACAGCTTCAGCGTCTCCTCGTTCACCATGTGCTCGGTCTCGGGATGCAGCGGGCAGTTCAGCGTCACCACATCGCAATGGGGGTACATCTCCTCGCGGGTGGCGTGGAAGGTGAGGTTCAGCTCCTTCTCGATGGCCTCAGGCAGGCGGTGGCGGTCGGTGTAGTGCAGCTTCACGTCGAACGGCGCGAGGCGGCGCAGCACGGCAAGGCCGATGCGGCCGGCGGCCACGGTGCCGACGCTCATGGCCTCAAGATCGTAGGAGTGCTGCACGCAATCGGCGATGTTCCAGCCGCCCTTCCGCGCCCAGTCATGGGCCGGCAGATAGTTGCGCACCAGGCCGAGAATCATCATCACCACATGCTCGGCGACACTGATCGAGTTGCAGTAGGTGACCTCCGCGACGGTGACGCCCCGGTCGATGGCCGACTGCAGGTCCACGTGGTCCGAGCCGATGCCGGCGGTGAGCGCCAGCTTGAGGTTCTTGGCCTTGGCGAAGCGCTCGGGCGTCAGATAGGCCGGCCAGAACGGCTGGGAGATGACGATGTCCGCATCCACCAGCTCCTTCTCGAACACCGAATCCGGGCCGTCCTTGTCGGAGGTCACCACCAGCGTGTGACCGTTGGCTTCCAGATATCTGCGCAGCCCCAGTTCGCCGGAGACGCTGCCGAGCATGGTGCCGGGGATGAAGTCGATGGCCTTCGGCGTCGGCAGGGTCTGGCCGCCGGGATAGTGGTCGATCTTCGGCAGGTCGTCGCGGGCATAGGTCTTCGGCAGGCCGCCGATGGGATCGTCGTAGAGAACGCAGAGCACCTTGGCCATGGTTTCCTCCTTGAGGCGATGGAGGCGCGCGTCCGCGATCGCCGGATGGAGACCGGCGCCGGTCGGAACGGGACGCATTTGGGACGATCCGCGGGGCGGCCTGAGGCCACCGCGCCGCGCTTCCATCTTGAGGCCGGCGCAGGTCGCGTCCGGCTTGTGCGAGTTAAGGACGGGGGCGGCGGCCGGTCCAATCGTTTGGCGGCAACGATTGATAGCCTTCTGCGATAAGCGCCCTCAGGCGCAGGCGGTGAGGGCCGGCGGACGGGCCACGCTCTCGCCCAGCCGGCGCGCCGCATGGCGCATGAAGGCGCCGGCCAGCGGCGATTGCGGGTCGCGATCGGAGGTCACGACGCCGACGCTCTGGCTGTGCACCGGGTCCACCAGCGGGATCGCGACGAGATGGTCCGGCGCCTCGAAGGTTTCGAGATAGGTGTGGGGCACGATGCCGGACCACGCCCCGGAGCGCACCAGCGACCACACGCCGAGAAAGGTGTTGGCCTCGATGCGCGGATTGGAGGCCACCCCCGCCTCGGCGAGGATGCGGTCGACGATGCGCCGGTTCTGCATGTCGCTGGTGAGCAAGCACAAGGGATGCGCCGCCGCCTCCGACCAGCCGATGGCGTTGCGGCCGGAGAAGGCGCCGGCGGCGGTGACGAAGACATAGGTCTCGTCATAGAGCGCGATGGAGCGCACCCGCGCCAGCGGCTCGTTCTCGAAATAGGTGACGCCCGCGTCGATATCGAGCGTGTCGAGCCCGCGCTGGATGGCGGTGGAGGCAAGCGAGAGCAGTTGCACCCGCACATTGGGATAGCGGGCGCAGAAGCCGTTCACCAGTGCCGGCAAAGCGGGGATGGCGGCCGGAATCGCGCCGATCCGCAGGGTGCCGGACAGGCCGCTCGACGCGTCCGAGAGGTCCTGCCGCATACCGTTATAATCGGCCACCATGCGCTGCGCCCAGGCGAGCACCCGCTCGCCCTCCAAAGTCAGCCCCAGGAAGCGGTGGGAGCGGATGACGAGGGGCAGGCCCAGCTCCTCCTCCAGCTTGCGGATGCCGGCCGAGAGGCCCGGCTGCGACACCCGGCAGGCTTCCGCCGCCCGCCCGAAATGCCCCTCGCGGGCCACCGCCACGAGATATTCGAGCTGGCGCATGAACATGTGTTTGCCCTTCCTGGTGCCTGCATGCCTATCTTATATATCGATGGGAATAGCGACAAGGTGCCCCGGGGTTTGATAAGCTGCGCGTATTGGAGAGGCGCCGTCGGTGCGCGGGCTCCGGACGAGGTTCTATGGCGTCGCTGAGCGTGAGAATCGATCTTGCTCCCGGAGGCCGGCTCGGCCCCGGCAAGATCGAGCTTCTGGAGAAGATCGAGGCGCTCGGCTCCATCTCCGCGGCGGGGCGGGAAATGGACATGTCCTATCGCCGGGCATGGGAACTGGTGGAAGAGCTGAACGCGCTCTTCCCTGCCCCGCTCGTCTCCGCCCGCTCCGGCGGCAAGCACGGCGGCGGCACGGCGCTCACGGCGCTGGGGCAAGCGGTCGTCGCCAATTACCGCGCGATCGAGAAGGCCGCCGATGCAGCGACCCGCGCGGCCGTGGCGGAGCTGGAGGCGGAACTCGCCGCCACCCCCACCGCGGCCGAATAATCCCTTCCCCTCAAGCCCGCGCGGCGCCTGAGCGTAAGGCGCGCGAACTCCGCGCGGCCGGCTCTAGGCCCGCGCCGCCCGCAGCGCCGCCGCAGCCGCCACAGGCCCCAGCACCAGCGCGAACAGAGCGAGCCCCGCCAGCACGCGGAACGGCGTGCCGAACGGCACCGGCCCCACCACCGCCGCCTGCGTCGCCGACACGGCGAAGATCAGCACGGGGATGGTGAGGGGAATCACCAGCACCGCGATCAGCAGTCCACCCCGCCGGAACGCCCCGGCGAAGGCCGCGCCGATGAGGCCGAGAAAGGTCACGGCCGGCGTGCCCACCAGCAGCGTCAGCACCACCGCGCCGATGGCGGCGGGCTCGAGATTCAGCATCAGCGCCAGCACCGGCGCGGCGAGCACCAGAGGCAGGCCGGTGGCGAGCCAGTGGGCGAGGCCCTTGGCGGCCGCGGTCAGTTCCAGCGGCAGGGCGGAGAGGGTGAGGGCATCGAGCGAGCCATCCTCCGCATCGGAGGCGAACAGGCGCTCCAGCCCGATGAGGCTCGCCAGCAGCGCGCCGATCCACAGGATCGCCGGGCCGATGCGCGCCAGCAGCACGAGGTCCGGCCCCACCGCGAACGGCACCACCGTCACCACGCTGAGGAAGAACACCACGCCCAGCCCCGCGCCCCCGCCGGAGCCCAGCGACAGCGCCAGATCCCGGCGCACGATGGCAAGGAAGGCGGCGATCATGGGCGGCCTCCCAGCCGGAGTTCGTCCGTGGGGCCGAGGTCGAGCGGCGCGTGGGTGGCGGCGATGAGGAGGCCGCCATCGGCGAGATGGGCACGGCCGAAGGCGGCGAAGCGGGCCTGCGCCTTCACGTCGAGAGCGGTGGTCGGCTCGTCCAGCACCCATATCGGACGCTTGGCGACGAGAAGGCGGGCGATGGCGAGGCGGCGCTTCTGCCCGGCGGAGAGCACCTGCGCGCGCAGCCGGCCGAGGCCGCCGAGGCCCACCTCCTCCAGCGCCTCTTCCACCTGAAGTCCGCCGCCGCCGAGCACAGTGCGCCAGAAAGCGAGATTGGCGGCGACCGTAAGCGCGCCCTTCACCGCATCCTCATGCCCGAGATAATGCAGGTGCTCGCCCACGGACTCGCCGCCGCCCGAAGAACCGTCATCAAGGCGCACGGTACCTGAGGTGGGGGCGAGCAGTCCGGCGAGGATGCGCAGCAGCGAGGATTTGCCGGCGCCGTTGGGCCCGACCACCACCAGCGCCCGCCCGGCGGCCGCCGACACGGCAAGGCCCTCGAACAGGAGCTTGAAACCTCTTCGGCAGGAAAGGTTATCCCCTACCAGCGCCTTGACCGTCATGCGTTGCTCACCCCTGCCTTTTGGTGCATTGCACATTCAACGCTGTTATCGCATGACCGCGCTTTGAAATGGCTCTATAAAGCCCGCAGCCGCGCCGTCCAAGGTGGTGGAGAAAAGACCTCCACCGTCGAAGGAGGTGCTGTTTCGGTCGATCATCGAACCGGAGTTTTCCAGCCGTGACCTCCCTCGACAGCTTCAAGTGCCGCACAACCCTGACGGTAGACGACAAAGAGTACGTCTATTACGATCTCGCGCTGGCGGAGAAGAATGGCCTTCCGGGCATTTCCGCCCTCCCCTTCTCCATGAAGGTGCTGCTCGAGAACCTGCTGCGCTTCGAGGATGGTCGCTCCGTCACGAAGGAAGACGTGATCTCGGTCGCCGACTGGGTGAACAACCGCGGCAAGGCCGAGAAGGAAATCGCCTATCGCCCCGCGCGCGTGCTGATGCAGGACTTCACCGGCGTTCCGGCGGTGGTGGACCTCGCCGCCATGCGCGACGCCATGGTGGCCCTCGGCGGCGATCCCGAGCGCATCAACCCGCTGGTTCCCGTGGATCTGGTGATCGATCACTCAGTGATCGTGAACTTCTTCGGTGACAACAAGGCGTTCGGCAAGAACGTCGAGGAAGAATACAAGCAGAACCAGGAGCGCTACCGCTTCCTGAAGTGGGGCCAGAACGCGTTCGACAATTTCCGCGTCGTTCCGCCCGGCACCGGCATCTGCCATCAGGTGAATCTCGAATACCTCGCCCAGACCGTCTGGACCCGCAAGGAAGAGATCGGCGGCAAGAAGGTCGAGGTGGCCTATCCCGATACGCTCGTGGGCACCGACTCGCACACCACCATGGTCAACGGCCTGGGCGTGCTCGGCTGGGGCGTGGGCGGCATCGAGGCCGAGGCGGCCATGCTCGGCCAGCCCATCTCCATGCTCATCCCCGAGGTGATCGGCTTCAAGCTCGACGGCAAGCTGCGCGAGGGCATCACCGCCACCGACCTCGTGCTCACCGTCACCCAGATGCTCCGCAAGAAGGGCGTCGTGGGCAAGTTCGTGGAATTCTACGGCCCGGGCCTGGATCACCTCTCCCTCGCCGACCGCGCCACCATCGCCAACATGGCCCCGGAATACGGCGCCACCTGCGGCTTCTTCCCGGTGGACAAGGAAACCATCGACTATCTCGACGAGACCGGCCGCAAGGACAGCCGCGTCGCGCTGGTGGAGAAGTACTCCAAGGCGCAAGGCATGTGGCGCAAGAAGGACACTCCGGACCCGGTGTTCACCGACACCCTGGAGCTGGACCTCGACACGGTTCTGCCGTCCCTCGCCGGCCCCAAGCGCCCGCAGGACCGCGTGCTGCTCTCCGACACCAAGACCGGCTTCGTGTCCGCCTTGGAAGGCGAGTTCAAGAAGCCCGGTGAGGCCGCCAAGCGCGTTCCCGTCACCGGCACCGACTACACGCTCGGCCACGGCGACGTGGTGATCGCCGCCATCACCTCCTGCACCAACACCTCCAACCCCTCCGTGCTGATCGCCGCCGGCCTGTTGGCCAAGGCCGCCGTGAAGCGCGGCCTGAAGTCCAAGCCGTGGGTGAAGACCTCGCTCGCGCCCGGCTCGCAGGTAGTGGAAGGCTATCTGAAGGCCGCCGGCCTGCAGGAATATCTCGACGACGTGGGCTTCAACCTGGTCGGCTTCGGCTGCACCACCTGCATCGGCAATTCCGGCCCGCTGCCGGAGCCGATCTCCGAGGCGATCAACAAGAACGACCTCGTGGCCGGCGCCGTCATCTCCGGCAACCGCAACTTCGAAGGCCGCGTGAACCCGGACGTGAAGGCGAACTACCTCGCCTCCCCGCCTTTGGTGGTCGCCTATGCGCTCGCCGGCTCGCTGCAGATCGACCTGACCACCGAGCCTCTCGGCACGGACAAGGACGGCAAGCCCGTGTACCTCAAGGATATTTGGCCTTCCAACAAGGAAGTGGCCCAGTACATCCGCGAGAACGTTACCAAGAAGATGTTCAAGGAAAAGTATTCTGACGTTTTCAAGGGCGACGAGCACTGGCAGAAGATCGCCGTGCCCACCGGCCAGACCTATGCCTGGCAGGACACCTCGACCTACGTGCAGAATCCGCCCTATTTCGTCGGGATGCAGAAGCAGCCGGAGCCGGTCAAGGACATCATCGATGCCCGGATCATGGGCCTGTTCCTCGACTCCATCACCACCGACCACATCTCGCCGGCCGGCTCCATCAAGCAGGCGTCCCCGGCGGGCCAGTACCTGATCGATCATCAGGTGCGCCCGGTGGACTTCAACCAGTACGGCACCCGCCGCGGCAACCATGAAGTGATGATGCGGGGCACCTTCGCCAACATCCGCATCAAGAACCAGATGGTGCCGGGCGTGGAAGGCGGCGTGACCATCCACTATCCGGATGGCGCGCAGCTGCCCATCTACGACGCGGCCATGCAGTACAAGGCCGAGGGCGTTCCGCTGGTGGTGTTCGCCGGCAAGGAATACGGCACCGGCTCCTCCCGCGACTGGGCGGCGAAGGGCACCAAGCTGCTCGGCGTGCGCGCCGTGGTGGCCCAGTCCTTCGAGCGTATCCACCGCTCGAACCTGGTCGGCATGGGCATCGTGCCGCTGGTGTTCAAGGACGGCGAGAGCTGGCAGAGCCTCGGCATCAAGGGCGACGAGATCGTCACCCTCAAGGGCATCGAGGGCGACCTCAAGCCCCGCCAGACGCTCACCGCCGAGATCAAGTTCGCCGACGGCACCGTGAAGAACGTCGAGCTCATCTGCCGTATCGATACGCTGGACGAGCTGGACTACTTCCGCAACGGCGGCATCCTGCCCTACGTGCTGCGCTCGCTCGCGGCCTGATCTCCTTCGGGGGCCCTTGGGGGTCCTGACAGAGACGTGACTGACGCCGGCCCGACGCCTGTCGGGCCGGCGTTTTCATGTGGCGGGCGTGTAAATGATACCGCTCCGACACCCTATTGTGACTGGAGTGCGGTGCGTCGGTCGGTTATTGCGGGGACACATTCCGCCAACAACCGCATTGCGCCCCATGATGTTGAACCGCTCCGCCCTCGCGCTCGTCCTCGCCCTCGCCGCCTCGCCGGCGCTGGCGCAGACCCAGCCGAAGGTGGTGGTGGAGCTGTTCACCAGCCAGGGCTGCGCCTCCTGCCCGCCCGCCGACGCGCTGCTGAACGATCTCGCCAAGGATCCGCAGGTGCTCGCGCTCACCCTCTCGGTAGACTACTGGGACTATGTGGGCTGGAAGGACACCCTCGCCCTCCACGGCCACTCCCTGCGCCAGAAGGCCTATGCCGAGCAGCGGCCGGACAAGAAGATCTACACCCCCCAGATGGTCATCGACGGCCAGATCGCCGCCAAGGGCAGCGACCGCGCCGCCGTGCAGCGCGCCGTCATGACCGCCCGCGCCTCCGGCGGCCTCTCCCTTCCCGTCGAGGTGAAGCGGGACGGCGACGCCCTCGAAATCACCCTGCCCCAGCCCCTCTCCATCGAGGACGGTGCCGAGCTGTGGGCCTGCCCGGTGTCGCGCACCCAGTCGGTCTCCATCGGCCGCGGCGAGAATGGCGGACGCAACGTCACCTACTCCAACGTGGTGCGCGGCTGGACCCGCGTCGCTCGCTGGCAGGGGGATGTCCGCACCTTCCGGGTGCCGCTGAAGGACCTCCACCGGGAAGGCATGGATGCGGTGGCGGTGATGGTGCAGACCGGCACCCCGGCCGCCCCCGGACAGATCGTCGGCGCGACCCTCTTCCCGCTCGACTGAACCGGCATTTCACCGAACCTGCGCCGAACCCACCCGAACCACCCGTTTTAATCGCCTGAATCGTCCCGGCATCCCGGGCCGATTCGGCTCGCGCTGTGCGTGGTCGCGGGGCCAAAAAAAAGGCCATCCGCATGGGATGGCCTACATCGGGGGTCTGAAGTCGGTGCGTAGCAGTGGCCGGTTCGCGCACACCCCGGGGGGCTGGGGGGCTGGGATAGACCGGAGCGCCTCGCGAACCGGCCCTGCTACACGAAGAAAGATCGCGCCGGCCCGCGGCACGCGATTGGCCGAATTCCGGCGACACTGTGATTCCATTGACGTTGGCGTGATAGGTATCTAGATGCCATCCGGAGATCGGGAGCAGCCGGCTACGGATTGGCCTTGAAAGGGCTCGCCGGCAGAGGGATCATGTGGAAATGCAAGCGTCCCAACCCCGGCAGCCCCGCTGGAAAGTGACGCCAGACAAGGACAAGGAGGCCCGATGGGAGACATCGAACCCATAGTCCTGCAGCGGCGCGGCGCCTCGCCGGTCCAGCCCTCCACGCCCACCCCCGCCCCCCTTCGCGTCACCTTTGACCGCCGCGAGCTGGACCGGATCCTCGACCTCTACGGCCGCATGGTCGCCCAGGGCGAATGGCGGGACTACGCCATTGATTTCCAACGCGACAAGGCCGTCTTCTGCATCTATCGCCGCGCCATGGACGTCCCTCTCTACCGCATAGAGAAGGACCCCCGCCTCGCCCGGAAGCAGGGCATCTATAGCGTCGTCTCGCAGACCGGCCTCATCCTGAAGCGCGGCCACGAACTGCCCCGCGTCCTGGCCGTGCTCGAAAAGCCGCTGCGCACCATCTGAGCCGGCGTCCGGACACAAAAAAAGGCCGGGACATGCCCGGCCTGAAACTCTGATGCGAAATCCGAATCAGCCGCGATTCGCGCCCTTGCGCCGCAGGCGGACGACCACGTCCACGCGGGCGACCTCATAGCCTTCCGGCGGCTCAGGCAGCAGGTTCACAGCCACGTCCGCAGCCGGAATGTCCACCAGATCGTTCTGGCCTTCGACGAAGAAATGGTGGTGGTCGGAGGCGTTGGTGTCGAAATAGGTCTTCGAGCCATCCACCGCAACCTCGCGCAGGAGGCTCACTTCCGTGAACTGGTGCAGCGTGTTGTAGACGGTGGCGAGCGACACCGGGAAGCGCGCCTTGATGGCTTCCTCGTGCAGGATTTCCGCCGTCACATGCCGGTCGCCCTTGGCGAACAGCAGCCAGCCGAGGGCCAGACGCTGGCGGGTGGGCCGCAGGCCAACTTCCTTCAGCATCTCGCGAACGTCATGGAACGGGCAGCCGGTGCGACGCGTCGTGTTCACATCCCGCAGCTGGGCGACGGGAAGGATCGGTTCGACCTGCATGTCACCGCCCTGGGAGAAGGAGGTGCTGAAGGTGGTACGGGCGCGGGGCATCTCGGTCATTTCGGCTGCAATCTTCGTAGCTAAAACCAAAATATGCGCCGCCGAGGGAAACGCAATGCGAATGCCTCCGAAGACGACTAGCAAATTTATACCCCATGCTGCACAGCAGCGCCATACGGGCGGGCCTGAGTAAGAACATTTCCAAGGTAGGGGCGCACCATCGGCCCCTGCGTCACTTCAGGTCACATGAGCGTCAATCAACGCCCCGCGCATGGACAATGACGCCTCGGCCAAGCTATCGCGGGGCTTGGCCGTCGACCGCGAACGGAGCTTGCCTTGTATCCGACCACGAAGGAAACCGCGTCCCTGCTGCTGGTGGCAGGCTCTGTCATGGCCCTCAGCGCTGCCTGGTATTTCCAGCTGGTCGTGGGGCTGGCGCCCTGCCCCCTTTGCCTCGACCAGCGCATCGCCTATTACGCCGCCATCCCCTTGGGACTGATCGCCTTCTTTCTCTCCCGGAGCGGCCGGTCCGGACCGGCGCGGGTCCTGCTCGCCCTGCTGGGCGTCGCTATGCTCGCGAACGCTGGCCTTGCGATCTACCACGCCGGCATCGAATGGCAGTTCTGGACCGGTCCCACGGCCTGCACCGGCGCACCCGTGGCAACGAGCAATGTGCTCTCCGCCCTCAAGGGCGCCCGCGTGCCCCGCTGCGACGAAGCGGCGTGGCGGATGTTCGGCCTGTCCATGGCGGGCTGGAACGCGTTGATCGCCCTGGGGCTGTCCGCGGTCGGGTTCGCTGGCGCGACGACCGGTCGCAAGGCCTGATCGGGGCTGGGACGAGACCAGTCCCAAGGGCGGCCAATCTATGTCACTTCATCCGAATTATGGGCGCCCGATCTCATCTGATCCTGTCGTTAGCTTTAGCTGCGAAGGCGATAGCCCGTGAGCTTCTCGAGCTTTTCGAGGCGTTCCTCTCTGTTGGCGCACCCGACAAGCTCGCGCTCATACTCCACGACTTTTGATCCGACCAGAAATCGATACCAGCCTCCCTGCAGGAAGTGGTAGATCAAACCAGGTTGCCCATCAAAAAATCCAAGCTTTAATATGTATCTATAAATAAAAAACCCTGCAGGCCCCACCCACAAAGGTAATTTGTTATAAACCCCCTCCTTAATCCAACGCTTTATCGAAGCCTGGAAAGACGCAGAACCGCCTGGGATTTCCTCGTCCATCGGAAAGAGGCGGTACTTTCGATTCAACACATCTATAGCTTCGCGTGTAGCGTATTTATTGTGCTTGTCCGTGAAGAAGGTGAGATCATTGATATTGTGGTCTGAAAAACCGCCGTCGAACGTCACGGTTCGTCCGCCCCACGTGATGATATGCTCGTCCATCCACCGGTTCTCGACCCGCCCGTGACCGCGCCGCCAAATGCGCAGGAGGATGAGCGGATAGCGCCCACCGTGCCGAATCCAGCGATCCATGAAAATGTGCTTGCGCTTCAGGTTAATGCCAACCACATCGGTGCCCAGCGTCGGCAGCTTCGCCTCGATTTCCGCCGCGAGATCGGGCTCGATCACCTCGTCGGCATCGAGACGCATGATCCAGGAACCGGTGATCGGCGCGTTCTGGACTCCCCACTCGAACTGCTGTGCCTGATTGACGAACTTGTTCTTTAGAACCATTGCGCCGCCGGCTTCCGCGAGTTCGACGGTTCGATCGTTGGAAAAGCTGTCGATGACAAAGATTTCCTTGGCGATCCCACGTATGGATTCAAGCGCGCGGACGATGTGGCGCTCTTCGTTGTACGTGAGGATGACGACCGACAGGTCAAGCATCGTTCTCCCCCCCGGCCAGGATCTCCTGGAACTCCTTGGCAAATTGCTGGTCAGGCGCCCATCCGGCGACCGCCAGGTTGGCTTCCAGGTGGCGCTCCGCAAACATGGAGGACAGGACAACGCCGGTCGGATTGTTGGCGAAGGCGTACCGCATCAGGCTCTCCGGCTCCCAGCGATCGGTCGCGATACCCCATCGGCGGGCGAAGGCTTCCAAGCGTGTACGCTTGGCGAGATCGAGCCCCCTGATCCGCTCAAGCGCGCCCGAGCCAATGACGCCATGGGTGGCGAGCAGAGGCTCTCGTGCCCAAGGAAGCCGTCGCACCGCATCCGCGGCGCCATCAAAGGGCGAATCCGGGAACTGAACCACATCCGGCTGCCGGCCCGCTGAGGCGGCGGCGCCGATCGCCGCAACAGGACCGGCGACCGAGATCGCGCGGATCTTCCCCTTGGTGACCAATGCCTGAAGCGCGGCTTGTGTCTCGGCGCTCGCGACGCTCGTCGGCAACGGATCATGGAAAGCAAAGACGTCCAAGTAATCGGTTCCGAGCTGGCGCAGGCTTTCGTCCAGCCACGTCTCGATCTCCGAAGGCGCAATTCCCCTGTTCTCGCCCGTCCCGCGCGAGCGCCGCGCCACCTGCCGCAGCCCTGGCACCAGGCTCACAGCGCGTCGAGCCAGCGGCCGCAGCACCTGCGCCGCGAAGGACACATTCGGGCGGGAAATGCCGAACTTGGAGCAGATGACCACATCCTTCCGCCGCGCCCCCAGGCTCTTGCCCAACAGTTGCTCGGCATGACCGTCCCCATATGGCGGCGCCACGTCAAACCATGTCACGCCGCGATCCAAGGCGCGGGCGATGGCTCTCTCTCCGTCTGCCTGCGAGACGCGAGATCCAAGCGAAGCGCAGCCGAAGGCGATGCAAGACACCTCGCGCTGAAGGGCGGGGACGAAAACCTGTCTCAAGCACGTGCCCCTTCATGAAGGAGAGATGAATTGGGCTCGGCGGCGACATCCGCCCCCGCGCACTTGAGCCCCGCCAGATGGTCGGCAAGCCGCAGCCCGAGGGCCACCGCAACAAACGTGGGATTGGCCTGTCCCGACGACGGCAGCACCGAGCTTCCCGCCACGAACAGATTTTCGACGCCATGAACCCGGCACTGGGCATCGACCACCCCGTCGGAGGGCGTCGCGGCCATGCGGGTGGTGCCCGCCTGATGGAAGCCATCCGCGGCCTGGTCGAGCACCGCCGCCAGACGTGCCTCTCGATCGGCCTGGCGGTAGATCAGCTGCCCCACCCCGCCACGCTGCAAGGCTGCATCGATGAGCTCGTGGGAGCGCACGACGGATTCCGCATCCCCGTGCGCAAATCTCAGGTCCACGTCCAGATAGGGCATGCCCAGAGCATCGAAGCGATCGGAAAGGACCACCCGCGAAGCAGAATGCGGCGCGTGCTCCCCGTGATAGTGCAGCGAATAACGACCCGCCCTATTGCGGACGATGAAGCCCGGTTGACGAGGTTTGGTGAGGAAACGGGCTCGCAGGATTTTCAGGATGCCCGACAAGGTTCCGAATGGTGAGCGCAGCACGTTCCGGACGTGGCGCCCCCAGTGGCGCGGCTGGCCGCCGACGTGCGCAACCCGGACCCCCTCCGAAGCAAGCCGGCGTCCAACCGGGGCGAAGGCCAATGCACACCAAACCAGCGAAAGCACACCATTGCCATGCTCGTGCTGGTGGAATGGCGGATTATCGATCCAGAAGGCGGTGTTCAGCACCCCCTCCCGCATCTGTGTCTCGCCCGGCAGGTTCATACGCCGCCGAACATAGGCGCCCTCATCTTGGAAGAAATCATGGTCTGCGACCGAGGTTGGATCGGCCAGCACGATCTCGGCAATCTTGCCGGAGATGTGCCCCATGTAGGTCCGGCCCAGAGGCCCCCCAACGCCCCCGAAGGCGCGCGGATGCGATCTCTGAGACACAAGGAGAAGTCGCGCCGTTTCCAGACCGCCACAGGCCAGCACTGTGAGCGGAGGCGTGATCCGCAGGGAGCCCAAGGCGCCGCCAACCGTGAGAGACTCGACCCGCCGCTCATTGGCATCGAGATGCACGGCGGTGACGGCGGCCCCGAGAACCACGGTGATGCGACGAGACGTTTCGAGGCGCCTGCGATGCAGGACACCCATGTTGATCTGAGGCGTCCATCGCTCCAGGCGCTGGAACTCCACGTCTCCTAGCGAGCCGACCGCGGAAAGCGCGGTGAAGCGCGCCGGCCCGATCCCGAAATAGGCGGAGGCCCGCGCGTAATAGGTCTCGATTTCGGCGTGGGGAATGGGCCAGACCGCATCCGGCACGGACGGCCGATGGGCAAAGTCGATGTCATCGAATGGGACGCATCGCCCGCCCCACCAGCGCGATGTGCCCCCCAAGGCGCGGCACATGGCGATGTCCGTCGGCGCGTGACGCTGCTCATCGACCTTGTGGCCGGCACCGAGGCCCGCCGCGAAAGCGTCGGGCTGCTCCTGGCCCGCCTCCAGGAGCAGAACGCTCAGGCCAGCCTCCTCACACGCCAGCGCCACGGCAATGCCCACGGGGCCGCTGCCGACGACGCAGACGTCGTGCGGCGGAAGGCCCGACAATTGGCCGAGAGAGACGAACATTTCTGCCGCGCCCTAGTTGGGACAATCGGGGAAGCGAACGTTCCGGGGCTTGATCGCCTTGGCCGGATTGCCCACGTAGACCGTCCAGGGTTCGAGATTCTTGAAGGCGCAAGACCTCGCCCCCAGCACCGCACCCCGTCCCACCGTCACGCCCGGTCCCACGAAAGCCTGCGCTGCCACCCAAGCCCGGGCCTCGATCCTGATCGGCGCCGAGCGCAGCTGGAAATTGACGTCCTCGATGTCATGCGTGCCGGCGCAGATGTAGGCGCCCTGCGAGACCAGGGCATAGGGCTCGAGCACGATGCGGCCCATGGAATAGACCGTCACATCAGGCCCGATGAAGGCGTAGTCACCCACCTCGAGATTGGCCGGAGACCAGATTCGCGCGCTCGGATAGATCCCGGCCGTGGGGGCGATCGTCGCGCCGAACCCGCGCAGGATCATGCGCCTCCACCCGTGCCACTTCGGCAGGGTCCACCGCGCCAGCAGCAGCCACGTGATGCGAAATGCCGTGCGGTGAAGAAGGTTCGCCAGGGTGAAGCTGGACCCGCCACGCCAAGTATCCACCCGGCTCGCATCAAGAATATCTCTATCGCTCATAGCTTGGCCTCACCCCTCATCCCTGACGCCCGTCTCACCGGAATTGATCGGCGGAGGAGAGATAGTCCTTGACGTAGCGGGTCAGCCCCTCTTCCAGGCCCGTGGTCGGCCGGTTATAGCCGGCCGCCGCGAGCTTATCGAGCGCCGCGCAGGTGTAATACTGGTACTTGCCCTTGAGGCTCTGCGGAAGATCGATGAACTCGACACGTTCCTCGACGCCCATGGCCGAAAATACGATCTTGGCCTTGTCTAGGAACGAGCGGGCGGATCCCGACCCGACATTGTAGAGGCCGGACTTCACGCCTTGGGTCTTCAGCGCCCATAGCGCGACATCAACGCAGTCGTCGACCCACACGAAATCCCGCAATTGCTCACCGTCAGCATAGTCGGGATTGTCGGAGCGGAACAGGCGGACGAAGCCCTTGTCGCGGATCTGCTCGAACAGCTGGACCGCCACCGAGCGCTGGCCGCCCTTGTGGTACTCATTCGGTCCATAGACGTTGAAGAACTTGAGCCCCGCCCACAGGGGCGGCGTCGGCTCCCCGCGCTTCACCCGGTCAACGACAAAGCGATCGAAGACGTTCTTGCTCCAGCCGTAGGGATTGAGCGGCCTCAGGTCGGACAGATAGGCCTCGTCGTCGCGGTCCAGAAAGCCCTGATCGCCATCGCCGTAGGTGGCCGCCGATGAGGCATAGACCAGCGGGATCTGGTTGGCGGTCGCGAACGTCCACAGGTCGATGGACAGACGCACGTTGTTGTGGACGATCAGGTCCACATCCGTCTCGGTGGTCGTGGAGATGGCACCCATGTGGACGATGCCGGCGATCTTGGAGGCGTTGGCCTTCAGGAACGCATCGCACGCCTCCGGGCGCACCAGATCCAGCAGCCGGCGCTTGGCGATGTTGCGCCATTTGATGTCATTCGTGCCGAGGGTATCGACGATCACGATTTCCTCGCCTGCGGCATCGAGCGCCGCCGCGATGTTCGAGCCGATGAAGCCCGTCCCGCCGGTAATCACATACATGGGTATCGCATCCTAAGTTCGGCCGGCCATGGCGTCACGGCATGCGTCGTTGAGATCCTCGGCGGCGCGGCTGACCTCGAACGAGGACAGGAATATCGCGCGCGCCCGTTCACCGATCACCTGGCGTTCGTCGATGCTGAGAGCGGCAAAGCGGCGCAGCAGGCGGACAACGCCCGGCCGGTCGTCCTCATCCGCGAAGCCGCCGCCTGCGGTCACCTCACGCCAGATATTGACCTTGTTGGTGATGAAGACCGGCTTGGCGCAGGCCATCGCTTCGGCCACCACAATCCCGAAGTTCTCCTGGTGTGAAGGCAGGACGAAGGCCTCGCAGCCGTGGAACCCGCCCCACTTGGCATCGCCCCGCAGCATGCCCGGCCAGTGGATACGGTCGGCGATGCCGCGCCGCTCGGCCTGAGCCTTCAGTTCGGCAAGATAGTCGTCCGAGACCGGGCCGGCCATGACCAGATCGACATCGCCCCCGTCGCTCGCGATTTCGGCAAAGGCATCGATGAGCAGATCGCAGCCCTTCTTGGGATGGATGCGGCTGAGATAGAGCAGATAGGGGCGCCGAAGGTTGGGCACCAGCGCGCGAAACGCCTCGGTCTGCCCGGGGCGCAGCGGGCCGGGATCGGAGGTACCGTAGGCCACCACCCGCTCCTTCGCCCGATAGGGCGTGAAGGACTGACGGGCGAGAATGCGCTCCTCCTCGCTGGTGAAGAGCACGGCCCGCGCATTGTTCACGAGCGGGCCTTCGTTGAACCACCAGAGCGCCTGCTTCATCGCGCCCTTGAGGGGGAAGTTCCGTTTGAACCAGGGGTCCAGCATGCCGTGGCTCATCACGAGATAGGGCACGTCCGCGCCCACAAGCGCGGCACGCGCCCCCACAGTCGAGAAGTTCCAGAGCCCATGGACCGTTACCACATCATAGTCGTGCGTATGGGCCTTCAGCCAAGGGATGAAGGCCGGGCAATAGCCGTAGCGATGCCAAGGACGCCTCACGCCACCAGAGGTCTTGTCCATCGGCTCGCCGCACGCGAAGACCTTCAGCGGAAAATCCTTCACCCACGGCGCATCCGGCGGATCGAGACACACCACGTGCTCCTCAACGCCCGCGGATGCGTGGAACGGAGCCTGCTGACGGATGCCCTCGATGGGGCCTCCGTGCCGTGGATCCACGCTGGCAATGACCCTTAGTCGCAACCGCATTGGAACCCCGAAGATTGAAACATGAAGTGAGTTCCCATGCGCGTTGGGGCGCCAAAGAGAATGTCAGGCATCGCAAAGTAGATTTGCGACAATATACATTCAAATGACCCCATCGTGGAGCTTATAGTAACTGAGCATGCGGCTGTCGTCGCCATAAGCCGGTTCACCGCCCGAGCATCAGGACAAGCACGGACATGCCACCATGGAGCAGCAGGAGTGCCGCCGCGATGCCGGTGGCCCCTTCCGACAGCGCCCAGCTGTAAGCGAGCACTGCGCACAAGGCAGTCAGCCCCACGAAAAGATAGGACAAGCGCACATGCCGGTTGATGGCGGCGATTGGTGTGAACAGGCATCCCCACCACATCTCCGCCGCCACCGCAGCGTTGAGCAGGGCGAAGAACGGGTAGACCACCGCCACGTGGCCATGCGTCCACAATTCCATGACGTAGGGACCGAGCGCCCACAGGCCGAGGCAGTAGGCGACGATGCCCGCAATACCGATCAGCACATGGATGCGCTTCAGCCTGGCGAAGGCGCTGGTGTTTCCCTGCCCATGCAACCGGGAATATTCGGGCGCAAAGGAGTAATTGATGAGGTTGGCGGCGGACGTCCCCATGCGCGCCAGGGTCCGGGAGGTGGAGAACAGTACGGTCTCCTGCGCGGTCGCGACCGCACCCAGCAGCACGATCGGTCCCTGGATCGCCAGAGCCTGCGCGAGCCCGAGCAGCATGTAGCTGAAAGAGGGATTGGCCATGCGGCGGATCTCGGCGAGCCGAGCGCCCTTGAGCCCGAGTGGAATGTCCGGCGCCACGCTTCTCAGCCAGATCCACAGGCCGAGCGTGCAGGCGACACGCATCACCAGCACGGCCAGCGCCGCCAGCTCGACCCGCGTGGTGAGCAGGGCAACGGCTACCGTGGCGATGCCCTCCAGCAGGCGCGACGTCGCACCCCAGGTCACTTCGGCCGCCGGCCGGCCGGCGGCGCGCACCCCGGCGCACAGTAGAAGGAGGAACTGGTTCACCACCACGCTGCCCACCAGGAAAAGAATGGTGAGCTTGGCAGCGGTCTCGGTGAGCGGACCAAGAGCGAAAGCCTGCGTCAGCGTGACGGCCTCGATGCCGAGGCCGCAGGCGGCAAGGATAACCGCCGCAGCCACCAGCAGCAGGGCGAAGACGCTGTGATAAACCCGCAAGACACCGGCGTGATCGGATGACGCAGCATGCATCACCATGCTGTTCTTTGCCACCAGGGTGAAGCCGAAGTCGCTCAGCGTGAGATAGCTCGGCACCGCATAGAGCACGAGCCACCCGCCGTAGCGATCCGCCCCCCAGGCGGAGAGCAGGAACGGCACCTGCAACAATTGCACTGCGATGATGACGATCTGGTTGTAGATCTGCGCGGTGAAGGTGAAGCCCACCCTGCGGAAGGCGAGAAGGCGGCTCATGTCAGCATGCACCTTCTCTGCCGGTCGGCGGTTGCAGGATAATGGTCCCGATCACAGCGCGCGATCCTTCCGTCAACCGAGCAGCTCGGCAACTGCGGACACGACCTGCTCCACGGCGATGGCCCGGACGCCGCGCATGTCATGCAATGTCCGGTTATCACCCACGTAGGGATGCCACTTTCGCGGCCGATTGAAGTCTCCGAACAAACCGACGCACGGCACACGCACCGCCGAGGCGAGATGCAGCGGACCGGAATCGTGCCCGATGAACACTCGCGAGCCCTTGATGGCCGCCGCCGATTCACGCGGCGAGAGCGTGCCGCATTGGTTGGAGACCGGACCAGGCCAGGCATCGCGCACCGTCTGTACCCGCTCGGCATCCTCGCGCGCGCCGACCACGAGCAGGCCATGGTCCGGCCGGCTTCTGCCGATCGCCGTCAGAAGCCGGCGCCAGTTATCGATGCCCCAATCCTTCTGCGCCGCCTTGCCGCCCATGTTGATAGCGATGACCGGCGCCCCACCGAGCCCGGCCACGGCCTGACTGCCGGCAGCGATCTCCGCAGCATCAAGCGAGAGATCCCAATTGGCCTGATCGTGCAGGTCGATGGGGCCGAGGCAGCTGAGCGCACGGGCCAGGCGCTCGCATTCCGGCTCCTCCTCCCCCGAGCCCTGCACGACGCGACAGGTGTCGAGATCGCGAGTCCACGGGACGCCGTGCAAATTTCTGAAGCCGCACAGCCGGAAATAGGCAACGTCCCGATACACCCCTGCAAGGCCGCGGGAGGGCATCAGGTAGATCATGGTGTCTGTTTCAAGCTCCAACAGCCGGCGCCGCAGATCCCACAGCGCGGCGGGACTGCGCGTGCCGACGGGATAGGAAATGGCCCGGTGAACCAGCGAGGTTCCGAGCACTGTGAGCAAAGGCGCAGCCTTCGAGGAAATGGGAATGTTGGTAAGCACGATGCGCTCGTGCTCCGGATAAAGCTCGGCGATCCGTCGGAAAAACGGCACGGCGATGATGGTGTCGCCGAGGCTGCCCAGGCGATAGATGAGTAGGCGCTTCATCAGAACAGAATCCCAGGGCGGGGCGGAGCGCGTCCGAAAGCAGAGGCCATTCAGCTGGAGCGCGCTTGGGAGAGCAGGGTAGAAAGGGGCGGCGCGAGAGGCTTCTCAGACGGCGGGAGCGGTCGCTTCGGACTCAGCCCCCTCCCTCATGCGGCGTATCGTGTTTGTCGTACTGCGCCCAGGCACCAGCTCGAACCGTAGCACCCGTCCGCCGCGCGCCAGCACGCTGTCGGCACCCACGATTTCGGAGACCTGGTAGTCGGCCCCCTTCACCAGTACGTCGGGCTTCAGCTCTTCAATCAATTCCTTGGGCGTGTCCTCCTCGAACACCACCACCAGATCGACAGACCCAAGGGCAGCGATCACCTGCGCGCGGTCGGTCTCGCTGTTCACCGGCCGCGTCGGCCCCTTGAGGCGTTTAACGGAGGAATCGGCGTTCACCGCCACGACGAGGCGATCGCAGTTCGCTCGCGAAAACTCGAGGATGCCCACATGGCCGACATGCAGCACATCGAAACAGCCATTGGTGAAGCCCACGGCAAGTCCGTGCCGTTGCCAGGCCGCAACCTGCGCAGCCGCGTCCTTGCGCGACACCACCTTTACCAAAGAGGGTGGCCCTTCGGACGGGCTTTGCCTGTCGAGCTCTACGATTAGCTCGGCGCGCGAGACTGTAGCGGTGCCGCGCTTGGCCACCACCACCCCCGCCGCCGCATTGGCGATAAAGGCCGCCTCCTCCAGTGGACCGCCAGCGCCGATAACAAGGGAAAGGGCAGCGATAACCGTATCGCCAGCACCGACCACGTCGGCCACTTCGCGCGCCGCCGTCGGGATATGCACTGGTTCACCCGTCCTCTGGACAAGAGTCATCCCCTTCTCCGAACGCGTGACAAGCACGGCGCCGATGTTGGTATCGGCCAGCACCTTACGGCCGGCGGCGACAGCGGATGCGTCGTCATCACCCTGAATGCCGGTGGCCATCCAGACTTCATGCAGATTGGGCGTGACGAGCGTGGCGCCATCGTAGCGCGAGAGGTTTGAAGTCTTCGGATCAACGATGATGGGCGCCCCACGGCGGGTCGCGACTTCCACGGCCCGCTGAATCACCCGGGGCGTCAGCACCCCCTTGGCGTAGTCCGACAGCACCAGCACGTCGTGCTCCGGCAGCGCGGCCACGACCTGCGCGATGATCGCGTCCTCGATCTCCTCCGCCACAGGAGAGCTGTCCTCACTATCCGAGCGCAGCATGTGCTGGCCTTGGGCGACGAAGCGCACTTTTTCCGTCGTGGGGCGGGACGGCGAGGCCAGGAACATGGACACGACCCCGGGAGTCTCATCGACGATCCGACGCAACTCGGCACCGCCCGCATCCGCGCCCGTGACGCCGATGAGCGTGCACTGCCCCCCGAGCGAGGCAATGTTGCGTGCCACGTTGGCGGAGCCGCCCGCGATGGTGGTCGAACCGGTCACGGAGAGGACCGGGACGGGGCTCTCCGGCGAGATGCGACGGGCCGATCCCGTCACAAAGCGGTCGAGCATCACATCGCCGAGGCACAGGACACGCACGCGCGGGAAAGAATCAATAATGGACATCTCGCCCCCTCGAAGTGACCAGACCGCTCGGCTGGCAACATCCTGTTCCAAATGTGGGCCCTGCGCCCTTGCGACGTACCATCTGCGGCACCATGGAATCCCTTCAACGCCACGCTGGTCCGGCCGGCGTCGACAGCCGCAGGTCGCCCCACCTGAGGGTTTTCACGCTCGCGCCCATCCCGGTGGAAACCAAGTCTCGCTCCGAGGCCTGGGCGGCCTCGATGTCCGCCACCGCGATGTTTTCGTCTACCGGACCCAGCGTCACGCTCGCAGTCAGGAGGGTTGAACCCAACCGCTCGGGAGAGATGTGGCCGTTGAGCGGAATCGCCAATTCCGCCGCGGCCAGCCCTGCCTCGGTCCGCACGGTCCAGCGACCCGACATGTCCACGCCGTCGAACATGCAGGGGCCGCCGCGCACCACGGCCTTCCAGTTCTGGCACGCGAGGACGAAGACACCGGCATCGAGCTGCTCGGCATGGGCACCCGCGCCTTCAACGGACACGCGAAAAACGAGGGACTTTCCCGGATAGCCGGATCGCGAGCGGTCGGCGGATACGTGCCTGTCACCACTGTTGATGACGGGATAGCAGGCGATGAGAACGCTGCGTTCCTTCTGCTGCGCCCTTATGCCGAAAGACGCGAAATCATATCCGTCCTTCATCACACGCGCGCGGAACACGGCCGGCTTGGGCAAGGCCTTCCAATAGCCGATCAGGGGACGAGCCTGGACCCAGCAATTTCCGATTGACGCGCTCCCCAAGCAAACGTCCTGTTCGAGCCACGTGGTACTCCATAACTCCTCGCCGGATTCGGGAAAGCTCCGCACACGCTCCCGAACGTTCCGAGGCAGCGGGTTCCGGTCCGTGAAATAGACCTGCAAATCCTCCGGACAGGGAAGCATGTTCCAGCTCGGCGGCTGCAAGGGAAGATTGCGATCGACGACCTCCCGACCCAACCGAACAGCCACCTGCGACCATAAAAGCGGCGTCAGCAGGTCTGCATAATACCGGCTATGCGGACCAGCCCATTGCCCAGTCGCGGGATGGAAATGGAACGCGACGACCTCCCAAGCCGATCGCCAAAGAGAGCGCAGCGACTGGAAGGGCGCCTGATCGCCAAGATAATGAATCGAACTTTCGAACTCACTCAATGCGGTGAGCGTGTAGGTCGGGCTATTATATTCAACAAATCCACCCTGATCACGCGTGTATCGAAAGAACCGATCAAGCAGATTTGCACCGTATGCGGACAAATCGGGCCGGCCCAAAAGACGGCCGCTCATGGCGGTCACGCGAATGGCCATCGACACCACATTGGTCGCATCGAGACCGACATTGCGGCGCATGATGCAACCGCAAGCATGGTTCAAGGCAGATCGTGCACGCTCGGTCGCTTCGGCATCCAGCAGCTCGGAATGGTTCCAGAGCATCTCGCAGTATCTGGCACCTATGAAGTTCGCCCAGTTGAGATCGGGTGGGCGCATTGCAGAAAGCGGCTCTTCCGCAAACCATGGCCACGTCCCATAGGTCGGGCTAGCCTGATCTACATCTTGTAGCTGCGCCATACGCTCGATGATCCGGGCGATGCGATGCCTTGCCTCCGGCTGGCCGTAATCTGCCAACGCAACGGCGTAGTCCATGCTGTCGCGCGTCGGGTGAACCTGCATTGCCTCCGTTGTCAACGTAGCGTAGCCAGGTCCTCCACCGTGCCGAACAAGGAGCCCGGCAACTTCGTCCCACCGCGTCGGCGCCATCCGCTTGTCAACGCTGTAGCCAGGCTCTGCTGCTGCAGGATCGATGGTCAGGCCAAAGAGACCTCCCAGCAGAGAGCCCGATAGCAGCTCCAGAATTTCTCTGCGTTGCAGCTTCATGAATCAAGCTCCGCCCAGAACCGTTGCAGGCTCAAGCGAGGAAAAAGCGCGACGGACTTTCTTGTCATTGGGATTGCGCCCCCTCTTGCGGAGGCTTGGCAATTCCCATGGCATCGAGCGCGACCTTCACAACGACAGCAAACGCCACGATAAACAGTAGGTTACGAAAAATATAAATAAATACGCCCGATAAATCAGCCTCTACGATAATAAGAAAAGACGTCCCTATAAAGAGCCCGAAAGGATTTCCGAACAATGGACCAGACAGGCCATTGAGAATTACAAAAAGAATCAAAACAGCGATGCCGGGCAAAAAAAGCACGCCCAAGCCACCACCGACCGCGAAAGAACTCGCAACCAAGCCAACTACCGGCCGAGCAACAATCCCACGGGCACGGAAATTGTAAAACCAGGCAATCTCATCAACGGAAGCGGCAGCACTCTTGGTCACCAAGAAAGATGGCAAGACGCTGGACCACACATTTAATGCATCAAACCCCATTTCCCCTACGGTTTCCGAACCACTCACCACAAGGTTAATAGGGTGGATCAAGCACAGACGGTCAATGTTGAGCATAAATGGAAAAAAATAGTTTAGCCTCGGATCACTCGAAGCACCATAACCCGCCAGGACAGCCTCCGACTGCGCCTGCAATTCGAAAGGATCGAATGATGCCCGCTCCATTACCTCATACGCCAGATCCAAACGCTCCAAGATCGGCAATTCTTTCGCCTGACCGCGTGTAATGTGAATTGCAGGGGAAACATAAAACATCAAAATGAAAGTCAACGCACCACCAAGTACAGCTTCACGGATAATATTGATCCTGGATTTGTTCATCAGGAACACAACGAACGCAGCCGATATACTCGCAATAAAAGACTGTTTTACATTTCCCGCCAATGACACAAACATGATTATCAAAAGCATTCCGCCCAAACGAGCAATACCGCGCCGACTACCGTGTCGGTCAGAAAACGCTAGCGACGCTTCGCAGACCACCGCAAATATCGTTATGAAATAAAACGTGCCAAAAAATCCAATTCCTTCACCGCTATCAACGGCCACTTGCGTCGCCACAGGCCGAAGAAAAACATGCAACGTATCAAACGCAATCCCAATTGGAAAAAAAATCGAAACGCATTTACCAAGTATGGCATCGTCCGATAGATAAGATGACATTTCCCTTGAAAATTTAAACCTGAAACCAATATTACGCGAAACGACATATGCAACAGTTATAGACATAAATCCGGCCAGAATAACAACGGATGCCAAATCTGGGACATCTAGATTTTCATCGACCGGCTGCAAAAGAGCGGTTTTAATTACCAAAGCAAACGTTCCATAATATAAAATAAACAAGAAATATAGAATATCACCCGCACGATGATCTCGAATTGACAAGGAAAAGCAGCCGCAAATGGATATAAGGTAAAGTGATAAAATCACAAAAATATTCGCGCCCATAAAAATCTGGACGCACGCGAGGGCGGTAACAAGACAAAAGTAAATGACAGGTGCGGTCGACTTCATTTTACCACCCTTAATTCAGCGCCCTGTCACGATCGCTACTCGACACAAATTCGCTCCTATTGCGCCGCGCGAAAGTCGCATTAGCTTCGCTGTACAAAAAGCACTTGCTCCATTTTATCCATCGCTCCCTTCTCGGACAAGGTCGCAGCAAGAGCGAGGCATTGCTCGCGGGTTTCCGCCACAGCGCCCGCGGCGTGCGCACTCAGAGCATCGGCCATCGCGCGCGGATCTCCCGGCGTAACAAGGGTCGCGGCGCCGACGAGGAAGTCGGCAAGTTCGGTTCCCGGCTCGGCCGTGACCAAGATCGGCCGGCCGCTCGCCAGCATGCCGCCGAGCTTGGACGGCAGCACCAGATCCGCTGCGCTCGCCTGCTGCGGCAGAAGGTGCAGGTCGCACAGGCTCAGGAACTCGGGCAGACGGGCATAGGGCTGGAACGGCAGGAAATGCACGTTGGGAAGGCCCGCCGCCTGCCGCTGTAGGTCTGCTAGCGAGGGCCCCTCGCCCGCGATGGCGAAGACGATGTCGGAGCTGTCCGACAGCTGTCTCGCGGCCTCGACCACCACGTCAAGCCCCTGCTTGGGGCCGATGTTGCCGGAATAGAGCGCCACGAAGGCATCGCGCGGCAGGCCAAGCTCCTCGCGATAGGCATAGGCCGTCGGAAGGGGACGAACGTGGCCGAGATCGACCCAGTTGCGCACCAAGGCAATGCGCTCCTCGGGAATACCCTTCTGAGCGATCCGCTCCGCCATGCGCTGAGAGATGGTGACGATGGTGTCGAACCGCGACAGGCAAAAACGCTCGAACGCCGCAGCGAGCCGCTTCAGCCCCCCTGCACCGCCCAAATGCCCCACCGCGAAGGCCGCATCCACTTCCAGATCCTGCACATGCAGCACGGTGCGCGCGCCGGTCAGCCATGCCGAGAGCAGCACGAACGGGGCCGCAAAGAGCGTCGGCTCGATGGAAAGCACGGTGTCCGGCCGCCGGCGCAGCGCCCGCCACAGCGTCACAGGGGCTGAAGAGGCGGCGAACGACATGGGCGCGATCAAGCGCCAAATGCCGCCCATGGCGGACCTGACCAGCACGGGACAGCGGTAGAGCCGTGCACCGTCTCGCTCTTCTGTGGAATAGCGGTTGCGATAAGGGGCCTTCACCGTCCAGCCGGGGTAATGGGGCGGCGCGGTCACCACCTCAACCTCATGGCCGCGGCCAGCCATGAGCGCCACCAGCTCTCCGGTGTATTTGCCGCAGCCTGTGAGTTCCGGTGCGTGGTTCATGGCAGAGACGAGGAGCTTGCCCATTTAAATTCCGTTCTTGACGCGCGCCTGTCGCCGCAGCCTCAGCTCGCGGCCCTGAGCGCGCCCTGGTTCTCCAGGAACCAGCGGTAGCTCGCTGAAATGCCCTCGCGCAGGGGGATGGAGGGCGCCCAGCCGAGCGCACGCAGGCGGTCCGCGCTCATCAGCTTGCGCGGCGTGCCATCGGGCTTGGAGAGGTCGTGCACGATCTCGCCGGTAAAGCCCACCACGTCGCAGACCGTGCGGGTCAGCTCCAGGATCGTCACGTCGTCGCCCGAGCCCACGTTGACGTGGGTGTCGTCCGAATAGGCCTTCATCAGAAGCACACAGGCGTCGGCGCAATCGTCCACGTGGAGGAACTCGCGGCGGGGCGTTCCCGTGCCCCACATGACGATTTCCTTGTCGCCCCGCAGCTTCGCCTCATGCGCCTTGCGGATGAGCGCCGGCATCACGTGACTGGAATTGAGGTCGAAATTGTCGCCCGGCCCGTAGAGGTTGGTCGGCATGGCCGAGATGAAGTCACTGCCGTGCTGTCGACGGTAGGCCTGCGCCAGCTTGATGCCGGCGATCTTGGCCACCGCGTACCATTCATTGGTCGGCTCAAGCGGCCCAGTGAGCAGGGAATCCTCGATGATGGGCTGCGGCGCCATCTTGGGGTAGATGCACGACGACCCCAGAAACAGCAGCTTTTCGACACCGAAGCGGTGAGAGGCCTCGATGATGTTCGCCTCGATCATCAGGTTGTCATAGAGAAAATCGGCCGGATAAGTGTCGTTGGCGAGGATGCCGCCGACTTTCGCCGCGGCCAGGAACACCGCGTTCGGCCGGGTCCGTTCCAAGAAAGCGCGCACGGCAGCCTGGTCCTTCAGGTCCACTTCGGAGCGGGACGCAGTAATGACCTCGCACCCCTCCCGTCCCAGCCGTCGAACGATGGCCGAGCCCACCATGCCGCGATGGCCGGCGACCCAGACTTTCTTGCCCTCGAGCGCGTAGGACCCCATCTCAGGCTTCCTTCATGACGGTCGAGGTCTGCATAACCTTGAGGTCCTCGGCGACCATCTCGCGGCAGAGCTCACGCACCGAGGTCTCGTGGCTCCAGCCCAACTTCTCGTGGGCCTTCTTGGGATTGCCAATGAGCAGATCCACCTCGGTGGGGCGGAAGTAGCGCGGGTCGACCTCGACGAGGCAGCGGCCCGACAGCTTGTCGTAGCCCTTCTCCTCCACGCCGCTGCCGCGCCACTCCAGCTCGATGCCCACGTCCTCGAATGCCCATTGAACGAATTGGCGCACCTCCGTGGTCTCGCCAGTGGCGAGCACGTAGTCGTCGGCGGTTTCCTGCTGAAGGATCAGCCACATGCCGCGCACATACTCGCGGGCATGGCCCCAGTCGCGCTTGGCGTCGAGATTGCCGAGGTAGAGCTTTTGCTGCTTGCCGTGCCGGATCGCGGCGACCGCGCGGGTGATCTTGCGGGTGACGAAGGTCTCACCGCGCAGCGGGCTCTCATGGTTGAACAGGATCCCGTTGGAGGCGTGCATCCCGTAGGCTTCGCGGTAGTTCACCACGATCCAATAGGCATAGAGCTTGGCCGCCGCGTAGGGGCTGCGAGGATAGAACGGCGTGGTCTCGGACTGCGGCACTTCCTGCACCAGCCCGTACAGCTCTGACGTTGAGGCCTGATAGAAGCGCGTCTTCTTCTCAAGGCCCAGGATCCGGATGGCTTCGAGGAGGCGCAGAGCGCCGATCGCATCGGCATTGGCCGTGTATTCCGGCGTCTCGAAGGACACCTGCACGTGGCTCTGCGCCGCAAGGTTGTAGATTTCGTCCGGCTGACACTGCTGCACAACCCGGATCAGGTTGGTTGAGTCGGTCATGTCCCCGTAGTGCAGGACGAACCGCGGATCGGCCTCGTGCGGGTCCTGGTAGATGTGCTCGATGCGCCCGGTGTTGAAGGATGAGGAGCGGCGCTTGATGCCGTGAACGGTGTATCCCTTCGCGAGCAGCAACTCTGCCAGGTAGGCGCCATCTTGACCGGTCACGCCGGTGAGAAGTGCAACCTTGCCGTTGGACGGAACCTTCACGGACATTTATCGCCTCACTTTATGCTAATAGCTCCGCAGCGGCCCGGCCCATCCGGCCCGGCCCCGCCCGGCCCCCAAATACCCAGAACTCGCGTAGGACGCACGCCGCCGCGACATGGCGCGCTACCGCACTGCGGGTGAAACGACAGCGTCGCTCCGCCCAACTTTATCTTCGCACGACACCCGCAATACGTGCGTACAACACGGTAAACTCAACCCGCCGGAGCGAGCACATATCGGCAAATCTTCGATCGGACGCTACAGTTCATCAATGACAGAAGCAACGCGACGCACTTCCGACCATCCAGTCTTTCGAAAATGCCGCGCCCGCCGGCACGCGGCCCGGACACCAAGCGAACCGGATCGCCCTTCTTCAAGCTGCCGTCGACGACAGTGATGCCGTCGTTGGCCGTGGCGGCCACCATCGCTTCCACTCCCCATGCGGAACCGGCTGCGGACGCTCGCGCGCCATCACTGTACCGGGCACACCCAAAGTGCTGTTGATGGATCGCCAGCGGCGACGATCAGGATCTAAGCGCGCGAAACCATAGCGAGGAAACATGAAGGCACGGATGGTTTCGATCCGAAGGGCGCGCCGCCACGCTTGCCACATCCGGGGGAAGAACACCTCGAAACCCTGGCGATCGAGCTGCCCCTGCGCCACCGCCTCCATGCGCGGGAGCGCATAGATCACATGCCAGCGCGGCCGGGCGACCATGAGGAAGGAGGGAAGCGTCATTGCCGTGAATCTATCTCGCCACGCGCTTGACCAATTCGCTAAGCGAGCAATCCACCAATGCTGGACGAAGCGACACCTCCCAGCACGAGAGAGCCGAAATCCAGCCTCGAAACGCCCGCCCCCGACGCTTTGACGACATACGCCCAACCCGACCCACCAACGCACCAAGCAGGTCCATCAAGCGCCCGCACGCTGCGCATACGAGCAACGCCGACAAGACGACGAACTACGTAGATTGCCTTAGCCGATGCGCATTTATTTTGCAATGCAGAAAATTAGGCAGAGATAAAAGAATCAATTAATTCAATGAATTGATGAAGCCACACCAAGACACACCTTCGACCCGCCGCGCGTTCATTGCGCACCGCACTCTTGTGGTGCCCCACACCGCCGAAAGCCTCCCAAACCCCACAGAAGGTCGGGAGAGAGCCCACGCCGCGGAAGGCAAACTCGGCAGATCGTGTCGGCACGACACGCCCAGCGCCAGAAACTCGCACAGCGCACCACCAGCCACCCATACGCACCTGACGAAGAATTGAGTCGATCCAAATTTCGCAAAATGCAAAAAACAATGAAATTGAGGCTAATGGAAAAGTAGAAATCCGACATGCGACAGATTGACAGACAGCACCGCTGACACAGGAATGCAGGCCAAGGCACCAATATTTCGGCACCCTCTCCTTATCCAGTCCTCGGCAGAGGCGGAGCCACCCTCAATTTAACACCCATCCGCGAGCGTCCGGAACGTCGATTTTGCATTTGCGAACATCCGCGATCCATACTTCGGCCCCCGGCACACATCGTCCACACCCCCTAAAGCCGCCGCGCGAGGCCCAAGTGGCCGAACCCGTTCGGATCCATGGAACCTTTTGTCGCACAACTATAAATTCTCAACGATCGCGCACATTTGCAAACCGACGAGCGCTGAAACATCGCCGCCTTCCGACAGGTAGGGTGACCGGACTGATCGCGCGTTTGGTTGCGCTGCAGCATGGCCTCGCGCTACAATATTGCGCATAACTTATTCATTGCAGTGTACTGCAAAACGTCATTGAGAATCCGTATCGGTACACGTAATTAGCGGCCAGCTGACCTCGTCTGGTCGCGCAGCTTGGGGAAGTGGGGATCATGCGGGTTGCGATGATTGGCGCGGGCTACGTGGGATTGGTGTCTGGGGCCTGCTTCGCGGACTTCGGCCACATTGTCACCTGCGTGGACACGCATGCCGGCAAGATCGAAGCCCTCAAGCGGGGCGAGATTCCGATCTATGAACCCGGCCTTGCCGAGCTCGTCGCGAGCAATGTGAAGGCCGAGCGTCTGTACTTCACCACCAGCCTCGCGGAGGGGGTCAAGGACGCCGACGCCGTGTTCATCGCGGTGGGTACGCCCTCGCGCCGGGGCGACGGCCACGCCGACCTGTCCTACGTGTACCAAGCCGCGCGTGACATCGCCGCCGCCATCAGCCGCTATACGGTCGTGGTGACCAAATCCACGGTGCCTGTAGGCACGGGCGACGAGGTGGAGCGCATCATCTGCGAGACGCGCCCGGAGGCGGAATTCGCCGTCGTCTCCAATCCCGAGTTCCTCCGCGAAGGCGCAGCCATCACCGATTTCAAGCGCCCCGATCGCATTGTGTTGGGCACCGAGGACGAGCGCGCCCGCCATGTGATGACCGAGCTCTACCGTCCGCTCTTCCTCAACCAGTCGCCGCTGCTCTTCACCTCGCGCCGCACCGCCGAGCTGACCAAGTACGCAGCAAATGCCTTCCTCGCCACCAAGATCACCTTCATCAACGAGATCGCCGATTTGTGCGAGCAGGTGGGCGGCAATGTCCAGGACGTGGCCCGCGGCATCGGCCTCGACAACCGCATCGGCTCGAAGTTCCTGCATGCCGGCCCGGGCTACGGCGGCTCCTGCTTTCCGAAGGACACCCTCGCCCTCATGAAGACGGCGCAGGACTATGGCACCCCCGTCCGCATCGTCGAAACCGTGGTGGCGGTGAACGACCAGCGCAAGCGCGCCATGGCGCGCAAAGTCACCGAGGCACTCGGTGGGTCGGTGCGCGGCAAGACCATCGGCGTGCTGGGCCTCACCTTCAAGCCCAACACCGACGACATGCGCGATGCGCCCTCCATAGCCATCATCACCGCCCTCCAGGACGGCGGCGCCATCATCAAGGCGCATGATCCTGAGGGCATCGAGCAGGCCAAGCTCGTCCTCGACAACGTCACCTATGTGGACAATCCCTATCAGGCCGCCGAGGGCGCCGATGCGCTGGTGCTCGTCACGGAGTGGGACGCCTTCCGCGCGCTCGACCTAAAGCGGATCCACAGCATGATGGCGCAGCCAGTGGTGATCGACCTGCGCAACATCTATCGCCCAGACGAGATGGAAAGCCTCGGCTTTCGCTATTCCAGCGTTGGCCGGCGCAGCTTCGCCGGCGCCTGAGCCGCATTGCCGCCCGGCCGCACTCCTTGTGCAACGGGCAGCCGCATTGCGGTAGACTGCCTCGTTCCAACGCCAGGCGCCTTCCATGACAAGCCAAACTCAGCCCGAGACCCACCCCGCCGACGGAAAGATCATTCCAGTCGTTCTGGCTGGAGGATCGGGAACGCGTCTGTGGCCGCTCTCGCGCAACAGCCTGCCGAAGCAATTCCTGCCGCTCGCGTCGGAAAAGACGCTGTATCAGGACACGCTGCTGCGGTCGGCGCCCGACGACGTGTTCGGTCCGCCCGTGGTTGTGGCCAATGAGGAGTTTCGCTTCTTCGCGCAGCGTCAGGCCCGTGCAATCGGCATCGACGCCACCGTCATGCTCGAGCCTGCCCGGCGCGACAGCGCCCCTGCCCTTCTCGCGGCGGCCCGCTATGTGGCTGACACCTACGGTCCAGAGACGCTGGTGCTCGCGCTCGCCTCCGACCACGTGGTGCAGGACAAGGCGGCCTTCCGGGAGGCCGTTCTGCTGGGCGCGAAGATCGCACGCCTCGGACGCATTGTGACCTTCGGCATCTCACCCACGGAGCCGCGCACCAGCTACGGCTATATCCGGCTCGGCACCGAGCTTGACCCGCTCGGCGCGTATGAGGTGGACTCCTTCGTCGAGAAGCCGGATCGCGCGACGGCAGAGCTTTACGTCCAGGCTGGCTACCTCTGGAATTCCGGCAATTTCCTCTTTCCCGCCGGTCTCCTCCTGGAGGAGGCCGAAGGCTATGAGCCGGCCATCTCGGCCGCCGTCAACTCGGCCGTGGCGAACGCCAAGGTTGATCTGGTCGGCTTCCTGCGTCTCGATTCGGCGGCCTTCAAGTCGGCCCCCGCCAAGTCCATCGACTTCGCCGTGATGGAGCGCACGCGCCTTGCGGCGGTGGTGCGCGGCAGCTTCGGCTGGTCGGACGTTGGCGCGTGGGACGCGCTCCATGAGATCGGCTCACATGACCCGAAAGGCAATGTCACGGTCGGATCCGTCCAGTTGCTGGACACCGCCAATTCCTACGTCCGTTCGGATGGCCCGCTGGTGACCACCATCGGGATCGACGGCCTGTCCGTGATCGCGACCTACGACGCCGTGCTGGTCATGCTGTCCAACCGCAGCCAGGACGTCAAGCACCTCGTCAATCTGCTGAAGACGCACAACCCCCGGGAGGTCGACGAGCACCTCACCGTCCACCGGCCGTGGGGCACGCTGGAGAGCGTGTGCGAAGGCGAGCGCTTCCAGGTGAAGAAGATCGTCGTCGAGCCCGGTGGCGTGCTCTCGCTGCAGAAGCACTACCACCGATCCGAGCATTGGATCGTGGTGCACGGCACGGCCGAGGTCACGCTGGAGGATCGCACCTTCATCGTGCACGAGAACGAATCCACCTACCTGCCCATCGGCACCGTCCACCGCCTCAAGAACCCAGGCAAGATTCCGCTGGAGCTCATCGAGGTCCAGACCGGCTCCTATCTTGGCGATGACGACATCACCCGCTTCGAGGACATCTACCAGCGCGCCTAAGCGCGCTGGTCCCGAAGAGCGGGAAAGGGCAGCCTAGGCGAGGCCGCCGGCCTTCAGCAGAACCACGAAGGCCGAGAGGATGTGGTAGAAGGACGAAGCTGGCGCCGCCTCGTCCAGGAACGAGCCATCGGCCAGCCACTGGTCGCGCCACAGGCCGGCCACGGGCACGTCCAGATACACCTTCAGAACCTCGAACGCCTCGCGCGCATCGGCAACGAAGCTTTCCCGCGCCACGGCGTCAGTCGTCGCAGCTGCAAACACAAGCGCGGTCCGCAGGCGCTCCGTCTGCGCCCACAGCCGGGCGCGTGGAACGGTCGGCGTTCCCGCGGCATCCACGGCGAAGATCGCCGCACGGCGGTCCGGGGCGATGCCGAAGCGGGTGCCGAAGGCGTAGAGCCGATCCGCCGCAGCGCGGTGATCGACAGCCAGCAGGTCGCCCGCATGGCGGAACAGATAGGCCCACTCGAACTGGTGCCCCGGCTCGCGCACGGCGCCCGGCGCGCCTTCCGCGAAGTTCCAGTCCCCATTGTAATATTCGCCGATGGCGCCGGTCTGCGGATCCAGGAGGCGCGTCGCGCCCAGTTCGACGATCGCACGCGCGACACCTTCGAAAGGCTCGCTGACGCCCTCCGCGACCCACGCGAGCTCGGCTTCCAGAAGGTGCATGTGCGGATTGGAGCGCAGCGGGAGGACACGGGGCGTCGCCTCCTCGAAGCCGATCACCGGGTGCGCGCGCTGCGCCGTCAGTTCAGCCTGCAACGAGCGGGCTGCCGCGAGCAAGTCCGTGTCTCCGATTCCAGCCCCATGGGCATGGGCGAGGGCGAACAGCACGAACGCCTGATCGTAGAGGTCGGCCGTCTCGTCCAGGGGCGAGCCATCCGGTGTCACGAGGCAGCGGAAGAGCCCGTCCGGACGGCGGAAGCGGCTCATGAAGAAGGAGAGGCCGTGCGCGGCGGCTTCTCGCCAGGGTCCCTGCCAGCCGAGGCGCCCGCCCTCGATGAAGGCATAGGTCTGCCGCGTCTGGACCCGCAGACGGCGCGGCGCGATCACCGGCTTTCCATCGAGCGCGATCTTCTCGTAGAAGCCACCCGCCGGGTCCGCGCCCACCTGCCACCAGAGCGGCAGCGCGGCATCGAACAGCCATTCACGCGCCCAGCGAGCCTCGGCCTCGAGCTTCATCGCGACTCCCCCATCTCCGCAGCGGCCGATCTTGACCGGCCGAGCCGAACACCGCCATTTCTGCTCCCATTGCACTGCAGCGACAAATTGTATCTCCTCGTGCCCCTTGGGCGGAACGGAGCCGTGGCCTTGTGTTCTCATGGCCCGGCCCTTGTGCTAGAGCACGCGCCGATGCGGCTTTGTCGCGAGGCGAGCCCGATTCCATCCGGTCCTTGGAAAGGTGGATACGCTTGTGACGGCATTCCTCCCGCTTGGCCTGCCCGACGTCATCCTCGTCCGGCCGCGCCGCTTCGGCGATGCGCGAGGCTATTTCTGCGAGACCTATGTGAAGCCCGTATATGCGGCGAACGGGATCGGCGCGGATTTCGTGCAGGACAACGAGTCCTTGTCGGCGCAGGTCGGCACCATCCGCGGGCTGCACATGCAGGCTCCCCCCTTCGCCCAGGCGAAGCTAGTGCGGGTGCTCTCCGGCGCCATCTACGACGTGGCGGTGGACGTGCGGAAGGGCTCGCCTACCTACGGCCAATGGGCCGGCGCGCGGCTCACGGCCGAGGGCGGCGAGCAGCTATACATACCCCAGGGTTTTGCCCACGGCTTTTGCACCCTCGCGCCGGACACGCGCGTCGCCTATAAGGTGGACGCGGTCTATGATCGGGCGAGCGAATGCGGGATCATTTGGGACGATCCGGACCTCTCCATCGACTGGACCCTGGGTGACGGCGAGAAGATCCTCTCGGAGAAGGATCGCATCTTGCCTCGCCTCAAGGATTTCGACAGTCCGTTCGCCTATCAGGGGACGGCGGCGAACGAAAGGTAGCTTCATGCGGGTGTTGGTGACGGGTGGCGCGGGCTTCATCGGCTCGGCAGTGGTGCGGCACCTCGTGGGGCTTGGCCACCACGTTCTGACCTTCGACAAGCTGACCTATGCCGGCAACCTCGCCTCCCTCGCGCCGGTGGCTGAAGATCCGCGCTATGCCTTCGTGCAGGCCGACATCTGCGACGCCGGCGCCGTGCGTGCCGCACTGGAGGGTTTCAAGCCCGACCTCGTGATGCACCTCGCTGCGGAATCCCACGTGGACCGCTCCATCGACGGGCCGGGTGACTTCATCTCCACCAATGTGGTTGGCACCTACACCATGCTGCAGGAGGCCCTGCGCTACTGGCGGACACTGCCGGGACCGCAGAAGGAGGCCTTCCGCTTCCACCACATCTCCACTGACGAAGTGTTCGGCAGCCTCGGCGCCGAGGGGCTGTTCCGGGAGGACACCCCCTACCAGCCGAACTCGCCCTACTCCGCCTCCAAGGCGGCCTCCGACCATCTGGTCCGCGCGTGGTTCCACACCTATGGCCTGCCGGCGGTGATGTCGAACTGCTCGAACAATTACGGGCCCTACCACTTCCCCGAGAAGCTCATCCCCCTCGTCACGCTGAACGCGCTGGAGGGCGCGGATCTGCCCGTCTACGGCACGGGCGAGAACGTGCGGGACTGGCTGTTCGTGGAGGACCACGCCGAGGCCCTGTTCCTCATCGCCACCAAGGGTCGCCCGGGCGAGAGCTACAATGTGGGCGGCGCCTGCGAGCGGCGGAACATCGACGTGGTGCGCACCATCTGCGCCATTCTCGACGATCTCGTGCCGGACGCCACCATCGGCAAGCGTGAGGGGCTGATCCGCTTCGTCACCGATCGGCCTGGCCATGATGCGCGCTATGCCATCGATTTCTCCAAGCTGAAGGCGGAGCTCGGCTGGTCGCCGCGCGAGACGTTCGAGACGGGTCTTGAGAAGACCATCCGCTGGTATCTCGCCAACCGTCCGTGGTGGGAGCCGCTGCGCCAGCGCTATCAGGGCCAGCGGCTGGGGCTGGACAAGGCGCCGACCACCGGCGCGAAACTGGGGCTCGCATCTTGACGCGCATTCTTCTGTTCGGTGCCGGTGGACAGCTCGGGCGCGAAACGGCTGCGCTGGCCGGTGAGCGGGGCATCGATCTCGTTGCCCTCGGCCATGCCGACCTCGACATTTCCGATCCGGTTGCCGTCGCTCGCGCGCTTGAAGCGGCGCGTCCCGATGCGCTCATCAATGCCGCGGCTTACACCGCCGTGGACAAGGCCGAGAGCGAGCCGGACCTCGCCGCCCGCATCAATGCCTTCGCGCCCGGCCTCATCGCCGAGCGCTGCGCCCGCTATCGCACGCCCTTCATCCATGTCTCCACGGACTACGTGTTCGACGGCACCAAGCGGGGCGCCTATGTGGAGGCGGACCCGGTGGCGCCCCTCGGCGTCTACGGCCGCACCAAGGCCGCCGGCGAGGCGGCGGTGCGCGCCGCGCACGAACGCCATGTCATCGTGCGCACCTCGTGGGTCTACGGCGCCCACGGCAACAATTTCCTTAAGACCATGCTGCGCCTCGCAGGCGAGCGCGATCAGTTGCGGGTCGTGGCCGACCAGCGCGGCTGCCCCACCGCCACGCGCGACCTCGCCGAGGCGGTGCTCGCTGCCGCGCTGGCGGCCGCCAAGGGCGATGCCCGCTGGGGCACCTACCATTTCGCCGGACGCGGCGTGACCACCTGGCACGGCTTCGCCAGCGCCATCGTGGCGGCGGCCGAACCCCACACCGGCCGCAAGCCGGAGGTGACCCCCATCACCACGGCCGATTATCCGACGCCCGCCAGCCGCCCGAAGAATTCGGAACTGGCCAGCGACCTGTTCGAGCGCACCTTCGGCGTGCGTGCCGCCCCGTGGGAGCAGCGCGCCCGCGAGGTGGTGGACGCGCTGCTCGCCAAAGCCTCGCTCGCCACGCCCCCCCAGCCGGAGGCTCAGGAGCCCGAGAAGGCGCCCGCCCCCGCATCCGCAATTCCCGCGCCGCAATCCGAGGAAGCATCGTGAAGGGTATCATTCTAGCCGGCGGCTCCGGCACCCGGCTTCATCCCATCACGCTCGTCGTCTCCAAGCAGTTGCTGCCGGTCTACGACAAGCCGATGATCTATTATCCCCTCTGCACGCTGATGATGGCGGGCATTCGGGACATCCTGATCATCACCACGCCGCACGATGCCGCGCTGTTCCAGGCTTTGCTGAAGGACGGCAGCCAGTTCGGCATCAACCTCACATATGCGGTGCAGGAGCATCCGCGCGGCCTCGCCGACGCCTTCATCGTCGGCCGCGAGTTCGTGGGCAATGACCGCGTGGCGCTGGTGCTGGGCGACAACCTCTTCTTCGGCCACGGCCTGCCCGAGCTTCTGGCCGACGCGGCGCGGCGGGAGACGGGGGCCACTGTGTTCGGCTATCCGGTCCAGGACCCCGAGCGCTATGGCGTGGCGGAGATGGACGCTTCCGGCAAGGTTCTGTCGCTGGAGGAGAAGCCGAAGGTTCCGAAATCGAACCTCGCGGTGACCGGCCTCTATTTCTACGACAACCGGGTGGTCGATATCGCCGCCAACCTCGCCCCCTCCCCGCGCGGCGAGATCGAGATCACGGACGTCAACAAGGCCTATCTTGAGCTCGGCGAGCTACGCGTCGCCATGATGGGCCGCGGCTTTGCCTGGCTCGACACGGGCACGCCGGATTCACTGGTGGAGGCCGCCCAGTTCGTCCAGATCCTGGAAAAGCGGCAGGGCCTGCGCATCTCCTCCCCCGAAGAAGTGGCCTACCGCGCCGGCTTCATCGACCGGGCCGGGCTGGAGGCGCGGGCGCACGACCTCGCCAAGTCGAGCTACGGCCAGTATCTGGCGCGCGTGGCCGCCGGCACCGCCTGACCAACGGACGGGGCCAAGAGAAACGAGCCCATGGGCCGCGCCGACTGCGGACACCCGCCGCACTTTTGAAGCGCGGCCACATCCTGTAGGGTGGCGGCCGTCTTCCCTTGCTTGAGCTTTGCGGGGTCATCGCCGTTCCGGCGCGCCGCACTTTGTCGAGACCGGACTTTCGAGATGAGCAATTTCAACGAAGAGACCGTCACCAGCGTCCACCACTGGACCGACAACCTCTTCTCCTTCACCTGCACCCGCGATCCCGGTCTGCGCTTCCTCAACGGCCAGTTCACGATGATCGGCCTGCTCGTGGACGGCAAGCCGCTGCTGCGCGCCTATTCCATGGCGAGCGCAAACTACGAGGAAGAGCTGCAGTTCTTCTCCATCAAGGTGCAGAACGGCCCCCTCACCTCCCGCCTCCAGCACCTCAAGGTGGGGGACAAGATCCTCGTCGGCCGCAAGCCCACCGGCACGCTGGTGCAGGACAGCCTGCTGCCCGGCAAGCGCCTCTATCTCCTCTCCACCGGCACGGGCCTCGCGCCCTTCCTGTCGGTGGTGAAGGACCCGGAGGCCTACGACCGGTTCGAGAAGGTCATCCTCATCCACGGCACCCGCACGGTGGCCGAGCTCGCCTATGACGCGTACCTGACCCAAACCCTGCCCGACGACGAGATCCTCGGCGAGGAAGTGAAGGCGAAGCTCGTCTACTACCCGACCGTGACGCGCGAGCCCTTCCGCAACCAGGGCCGCATCACGGACCTCATAACCTCCGGCAAGCTCTTCACCGACCTCGGTCTCCCGGTCATGTCGCCCGAGGAAGACCGCCTGATGCTCTGCGGCAGCCCGCAGATGCTGAAGGATGTGGTGGACCTTCTGGAATCGCGTGGCTTCGCCGAGGGCAGCCAGTCGGCGCCGGGCCACTACGTCATCGAGAAGGCATTCGTGGAGCGCTGAGGCCACGTCTCAGCCGATCAGACGGTCAATGGGCAGCGCCGGGTCGTAGCGGCCGCAGTATCTCGTCGAGGCGCGCCGCGAGTAGCTCGTGCGCTTCCTTGGAAAGGTGAACCTCGTCGGTGGCGAGATGCCATGGCAGGGTCGTCTTATCGCCGACGAGCAACGCATCGGCATCCAGGATCAGGACGTTGTCTGCCGCCAGCCCGCGAATGTGGGCGTTCACCTCGTCGATGATAGCATAGACCCGGTCGGACCAGAACGGCCGCCGGATCAGCCTCGGTGTCGTCGGGCGCACGATGGTGGACACGATCGCGACCGCACCGGACGCAGCGGCTTCCTGCGCGAAGCGTAAGCGTCGTCCCGAGCGCACCTTCATCGGCAGGGCGCGAGAGCGCAGTTTGACGATCCTGCATGGAGGATCGTTTTGTGTCTGGGCTTGACCATAGACTTGAGCCGGAGGTTGAGGTCCGGCGCTTCGAAGTGATCACCGGCGCGATGGGGCGCCGACGCTGGACGGCGGACGACCGGGCGCGGATCCTGGAAGAAACGCTCGTTCCCGGTGCCGTGGTCTCGGCGGTTGCCCGTCGCCACGGCCTGACACCGCAGCAACTGTTCACCTGGCGCCGTGCGGCACGCAAGGCAAGCGAGATGATGCCGGCGTTCGTGCCGGCCGTGGTCGCGCCGGAAGCGGCTCCGGCATCTGCGTCCGTCCCACCGTCACGGCCGAAGCGGCGTGGCCGGCGACGTCGCGCGGCAGCCATCGAGGTCGATGTCGGCGGGGTCAGGGTGACAATCGAGAACGGGGCCTCGCCGGCCACCATCGCAGCGGTGATCGGCGTGCTGAAGGCCGGGTCGTGATCGGCCCGAGCGGCGCAGTCCGCGTCATGGTGGCGACGCGGCCGGTGGACTTCCGCAAAGGGGCGGAGGGGCTCGCCGCCTTGGTGCGCGAGACCATGGGCGCCGATCCGTTCTCCGGCACGGTGTACGTGTTCCGGGCCAAGCGCGCGGACCGGGTGAAGCTGGTGTTCTGGGACGGGACCGGCGTCGTGCTGGTGGCGAAGAGGCTGGAGGATGGGGAGTTCCGCTGGCCGAAGATCGAGGACGGCACCCTGCAGCTGACGGCGGCCCAGCTCCAGGCCCTGCTTGAGGGCCTCGACTGGCGACGGGTCCACGAGGTGCAACGCACGACGACACCGGTCGCCGCCAGCTGAAGAGGCTCGCAGGGGCCCGGCGAATATGATTCTATCTTTGCCATGGCTTCGCTCTCCACCGAGCTCCCCCACGATCCCGAGACGCTCCAGGCGATGCTGGTCGCGCGGGATGCGGAGATCGAGCGCCTGAGCCAGATCATCAAGGAGCTGCAGCGTCACCGCTTCGGGCGCCGGGCGGAGAGCCTCCCCGAGGACCAGCTGCTGCTGGCCCTGGAAGAGGCCGAGCAGGTCGAGGCCTCTGGCTTCGCCGCATCCGAGGATGAGGCGCCGGCCGAGAAGGCCGAACGGGTCGCCAAACGCCGTACGAACCGGGGCGCTGCCCGCCCATCTGCCGCGGATCGAGACCGTGGTCGATATCGAGAGCGACATCTGCCCGTGCTGTTCCGGCAAGCTGCACCGCATCGGCGAGGACGTGGCCGAGCGGCTCGACATGGTACCCGCCCAGTTCCGCGTCCTGGTGGTGCGCCGGCCGAAATATGCCTGCCGTTCCTGCGCCGACGTGGTGGTGCAGGCTCCGGCGCCGGCACGGCTGATCGAGGGCGGACTGCCGACCGAAGCGACCGTCGCTCATGTGCTCGTCTCCAAATATGCCGACCATCTGCCCCTGTATCGCCAGGCCCAGATCTACGGGCGCCAGGGCATCGCGCTCGACCGTTCGACGCTGGCGGACTGGGTCGGGCGCGCGGCCTTCCTGCTGCGGCCTGTCCATGAGCGGCTGCTGGCGGTGCTGAGGGCCTCGCCCAAGCTGTTCGCCGACGAGACCACGGCGCCGGTGCTCGATCCCGGGCGAGGCCGGACCAAGACCGGGCAGCTCTTCGTCTATGCCCGTGATGACCGTCCATGGGGCGGCGCGGGTCCGCCTGCCGTCGCTTATGTCTATGCGCCGGATCGCAAGGGTGAGCGGCCCATCGCCCATCTCGACGGCTTCACCGGCATCCTGCAGGTCGACGGCTATGGCGGCTACAAAGCGCTGGCCGGACGCAACACGGTGAAGCTGGCGTTCTGCTGGGCGCATGTGCGCCGCCGCTTCTACGAGCTCGCCCAGGCAGGCCCGGCGCCGATCGCCAGTGAAGCCCTGCAGCGCATCGCCGAACTCTACCACGTCGAGGCTGCGATCCGGGGCCGGCCCCCGGATGAGCGCCAGGCCACGCGCCGGGAGAAAAGCAGACCGACCATCGAGGCCCTCGAGCCGTGGCTGCGGGCGAAGCTGGCGCTGATCAGCCAGAAGACCAAGCTCGCCGAGGCGATCCGCTATGCGCTCTCGCGCTGGGAGGGCCTCACCCTGTTCCTCGACGACGGCCGCGTCGAGCTGGACAACAACATCGTGGAGCGCTCCATCCGACCCTTGGCCCTCACCCGGAAGAATGCGCTCTTCGCCGGCTCCGACGGGGGTGCCGAGCACTGGGCCGTCATCGCTTCGCAGGTCGAGACCTGCAAGCTCAACGGCATCGACCCCCAGGCCTATCTCGCGGACGTCATCACCCGCATCGTCAACGGCCATCCCAACAGCCGCATCGACGACCTCATGCCATGGGCCTACCCAGCACAGCCCGCCCTCAGCAACGTGGCCTGATCACGACGGTTACCGCGAAGCGTGACACGTTGGCCTTGAGGTTGGCCACGGCCGCCCGCTCCATGCCGGGAAGATTGGCGGCGGCCACCGCATCATTGATGCCCGTGACGATGAGCACCACCCTTGGCCGCAGATCGATGACGTCGTTCTGGAATCGATAGCTGGCCTGGACCGAGCTCTCGCCCGACACGCCCCGGCTCACCACCTGCCATGCCGATCCGGTGTCCCCGCTCACAGTGGTCTGGTGGGCGCGGGAATCGCCGAAGATGACAATGCGATCTTTGCCACTCGACTGCAGCGCCCGGTTCGCTTCGGCGAAGCGTCCCGGATCGATGGGACGCAGACGGAGCTCGGACCGGTCCTGGAAAAATGATCTGGCACCCATGACCGCTGACGTAAGCGAGCCGGCAAGAAGCAGGCAGAGGAGACTCAACACAACAAGAGCCGCTGCCGGCCAATTCATCGCCTTGGGTCCATACCTGCGACGCACTCCCGGATCATCCCTTCCCGACCGGCCGCGCATCAACCGGCGGTCGGCAATCCGGTCAAAGCTCTCGTCACGTGGTGGGGCCCACTTTGGGCACAGCCTCGGCGGCATCCTGCGCGGACGGCGCCCCAGGACGCCGAAGGACGCGCTTCCTGATCAGCTTTCGCTCCTCGCGCGGCAGGAAAGACCGGCCGAGGCCAAGGCCGACGACGGACAGATAGATGATCAGGAAGCCAGGGATCTGCAATGGAAAGTCGAAACTCGTATGAACGAGCCCGATCATACCGACAAGAAGCCCGGCCAAGATATAGGGATCGCTGGGCCGGCGGATGGCCCCCCGCACCAACAGGAACCCGCAGAGCGCGACAAAGGCGAACACCACCAGTGCGAGCGGAATGCCGCCTTCGAAGGTCAGCTCGAGGGGCGTGCTGTGGCCGATATCGAACACGGCCAGCGTTCCGAGATCCTCAGTGCGGAACTGTGGGAAGCTCTCCGCGAAACTGCCCAGCCCGTAGCCGATGAGGGGCCGATCAGCGATCGCACCGATCATCATCTCGTAGGCTTCGTAGCGTCCGAGAATATCGAAACCGAGCTTCGCCTGTCGCTCGCGCCATGCCCCGCCCGACACGCCGTAGACGAGGGACAACAGGACGAGAATGCCGAACGCGACCTTGAAGATGGAGGCGCGCTTGCGCAGGCGAAGCTTCGAGACGATAGCGCCGATCGCCGCAAGAAGCGTCAGAACGACACCGGCGCGCGAAAGCGTCAGGGGCAAAAGGACCAGCACGAACAGACCAGCAAACGCAGCTATGGTGCGGCGGCGGCCGCCCTCGCCACTGAACAGGCCTGACAACGGCTTGTTTTCGCGCACCGCGACAAGAGCTGGAGGCAGCAGCAGGGCCAGCACGATGAGCGCGGCCGACCCGAGATAGATCGCCGAGGTATTCTTGTTCAGGAAGAAGGTCGTCAGCGAACCATTCTGGTCGAAGGGGCGCAGACTGTCGGAATCGAAGATGAATCCGACCAGCCCAATGAAGCCGTAGATACAGGCAGCGCCGACAATGGAGCGCAACACGATGTCGGCCCGGCGGCGATCGGGGCCAATGATGATGGCGGCCGTCAGCACCAGTGCCGCCAGGAGCGGCCGACCGAGAAAGAGGAGCGGCGAGTGACGGACCGAACCGGACAGGGGAGGAATTTCCATGCCCAGGATCTTGCCCGTCTCCGACCATATCGGGAGCGGCGCGGGGCCTGGAGAGATGGACTGAAGGAAGGCGACGAGAGCATAGGCCGCCAGAACGATCAGCAGCCCCCCCAGCACCAAAGCCGCCCCACGTGAGACGTCGCGATAGCTGATGAGGAGCACGGAGACCGCTGCGAACGCCGTCCAGACCTGGACCCAAAGCAGCGCGACCGATCCGTCCGGAACGGGAGCCAAGATCACCATGGCCAGGAAAACCCAGAAACCCATACGATCCGTCAGGCTCCGCGCGCGGCGCCGACGCCCGCGGACCTCCGGCGATCCGTCCGCTTTTGCCTCGTCTGTCACTTCCACGGCCGGCTCCCCAGGGGTTCGACCGCCGGCAGATCGATGTCCTCGCCACCATTGCGGATAACGTCGGCCGCACGCTTCTGGGCCCGCTCAGGCGCCTGGGCCAAGACGTCGCGGATGAAGACGCGGGCGTCCGGCTTGGCGGCGAGGTACTGCTCGCCTACGAATTCACCCCATTGCTTCACGGCGAGCCAGTTCACTGACTGCTTCAAGTCGGCCAGTTCAGCCGGATCCAGCTTGGGATACAGCGAAAGCAGGATCTCCATGCGACGGATGAGGGGCCAGCCCTCGTAAGCTCCTGTCTGGAAAGACTTTCTCAGGTAAGTCCGCAACAGCGGCGAATCCTCGTTCCGGATATGCTCGATCCAGGCGAGAATGGTCCAGGCCCGGGGCGATCCTGGACTGCACGCCAAGCTGGCCTTTGCCGCCTGCTCTGTCGCCGTCAGCCGTCTGTCCGCGAGGTCGGCATCATCCCCTTGAAACGCAGTTTCTGCGAGGGCGGCGCGGACAACGGCGAGGTCCTGAAGCGCCTGATAATCACAGACTGGATCCGATAGTACCACGGACATATCTGCGTCCATGGCCTCGATCAGCGCCGCATCGTATGGTTCACCCGCCATCATGTGCAACGCTACGGGGCGAAGAAACAACCCTGAATCTATGCGCTTGACACCAGTCGACACGGACAGCCAGAGCGCGGCCCCAACGACCATGACGAGGCCCACAAGGCGGGCCGCCAGCTTCACAACAGGCTTTCCAGCCGAACTCGGGTAACCCTCCTGGTGGGGACCTCCCGTGTCGGAAACAGCCCCCTGGCCGGCCGCAGCGATCGCGGCCTTGATCGGATCAGGACTCCCGGCCATAGCTCGCATAGTATTTGTGGTAGTAATACTTACTACCATAGTCCTCAAGGCTGCGCAGCGCCTTCAAGTCAGCCTTATTCAACAGGCAGCCTAGCACTTTTTCGTAGACGGTCGGCGCATTCTGCAGCGTATTCGCGACCAGATCCCGGTTCGAAGAGCCCCAGTCGAGAACGTAGACATAACCGTCCACGATATGAGTGGATGCCATGACGTCGACAACGGGTGCGAGCGGCGGGAAATCGATGACGATATAATCAACTTCCCGCTTCAAGGCGTCCAGCACCGCGGACATTTGCTCCGAGGCCAGAATCTCGTTGGTGTGAACGATGTCGCCGGGCACGACGGCGGGAATGAAGCGCAACCCCGTCATCCGGTCAACGATGCTCACCTCTTCGAGCGTTGCCTTACCAAAAACCAGCTCGAGAAGACCGGCACTGCGGCCGGGCGCCAGTCGGCGCGTCAGGGTCGGATTGCGCAGATCGCCGTCGATGAGGACACAACGCTGTCCGCTATGGGCGATCAGCTGAGCAAAATTCGCCGAAACCGTCGACTTTCCTTCTTTTGGCAGCGTCGAGACGATGCCAATCACCTTCACCGCTCGGCTGTGAATTGACACATCTGCCGCAACCTTGACCGAGCGCAGTGTCTCGGAAAAGCGCGAGAAGGGATCGGAAGTCACCTGGCGCATAATGCCGGTGGAGCTGTCGAAGGCACTCTGGCCCGCAGGAACCGGCGTCGCCACCGACGAGGGCAGCAGCGGCAGTACGCCGAGGCAATCCAGCCCCAGATAGCGCTCCACGTCAGCCGGCAGCCGGAAGGTCCGGTTCATCCTCTCGCGCCACATGCCAACGCCGAATCCGGCCAGCAGCCCGACGAAGAGGCCACCCGCGACAATCAGAGTGGTTCGCGGAGAAGTCGCGCGCAGGGGCGGCGAGGCGTCGGTGATCAGGCGCGCTTCGGTTATCGGAAACGACTGCTGCTGCGTCGCCTGCATGAAGCGCTGCAGGAAGTTGTCGTACAGTGCGCGATAGGACTGCGCATTGCTTTCGAGTTCGCGAAGCTCAACCTGAGCCTGCCCGGTCAGCTTGGCCTGGACCATCAACTGCTCAAGGCTGGACGAAAGGCTCGCCTCACGAGCGCGGGAGATTTCGAGATCGGACTTGTAGGTCTCGGCAATGCGCGACAGCTCGGTGAAGAGCGAGCGCTGCAGACCCTTGATCTCGCTGTTAAGATTGATCACCGCGATATGGTCAGGGCCGTAGCGCTTGGACCAGTCCGCCTCGCGCTTCACGGCATCGAGATACTGAGTCCGCAGGCGGCTGATGACCTCGTTGTTGAGCACATCCGAAACGACCTCATCGCTCGTGCCCGTCACGCCGCCCTGCTTGATAATGCTGTTGACGCGCTCGTAGCGCGCCTGCGCCTCGGCGACGGACGTCCTCGCCGTGATCAGCTGAGTATTCAGCTCGGACAGCTGCTGGTCCGAGATAAGGCCCCGCTGCGTATCTATGATGTTGTTCTTGGCCTTGAAGTCCTGCACCGCACGGTCAGCTGCCAGCGCCTGATCGCGCAGTTCGGCGATGCGGTCCTGAAGCCAGACGCTGGCGCGACGGGTCGCCTGATACTTGGCCTCAAGCTGGTCGACGATATAGGCCTCGGCGAGCTGGTTCGCCACGTCGGCCGCCTGAGTGGGATCGGCCGACCTGTAGTCGATATTGATGACGTAGCTCAGGCCAACGCGCTTGACACGCAAACGCTTGCCGAAATCGATGATCTGCGTCCGTTCGAGCTCGTAGTCGCTCTTGGGCGTATTGCTGACGAGGAAGGGCAGCAAGAACCCGGCCACGGAGCTGAATACCGAGTTGCCGTTCTCCTCGATTTCCTTCTTCTTCGCCTCGACGAGCTTCAGCTCCTTGATGACCGCCTTGGCGATGCGCTCCGACTGAAGAATCTGGACTTGGCTGTCGATGCCACTGGAGTCCATCACGCCGGTCAGCTGAGGCATAACCTCCAAGCCGCGGGCCTGCTGCGTATCGATCAGCAACTCGGCGCTTGCCGTGTATTGCGGCGTTGCAACAAAGCAATAGAGAGCAGCAAGACTCGCCAACGCGCCTGCAACGATTGCGATGACCCACTTCTGACGCCGGACCACCTGAAGCAGATTAACCAGATCGAGCGCGCCTTCGGTCTGGATATTCAGAGACTTCCCCGGCCCAGACTTGTCGATACGAAGCATGCCGCTAAAGCCCCGCTAACATCAGATGCAGTCGAAGCACACGCACCGCCCAAGCAGAAGCCCGGCAAGCTGACACCCCGAAAGGATTCCTGCCGAGTACGCCCGCGCGACTGGGCGCATCAAACGAAAGTGGCCCGCCTCACGCATCCCCTGACCAACTCAATCGCGACGGTCAAGGAACAAAGGAAGTGGGCCACCTGATTGGTTTTGTAAGGCGGATCAGCAGCCGAAGCGGCAGAACGGCGAAACCGGACGGCCGAGGAACTTACTGATGCGCTGGTCATACTTGTAAGCGCGATACTGGATCAGCGACCACTTCCAGCCACCAGCATTGTTGGCGGCAGCCTGGGTGCCAAAACGGTTGGCCGGCTGGAAATTGGCGTTGCTACGCAGAGACGCAAAACGCTCACCCCAAAGGCCGGCAGCCTGCGACGGCATGACCGCCCCAAGGACCAGACCCGCGACAGCAGCGCCCGTGAGCACCGCCTTGATCTTGGAAACTTTCGCCATCGCCCGCACTCCGATTAAGTGGACCATGTTTACCACAAGCCCTGTGGCGCTGCAACAATCCCGGGAAAACGCCTGCACGCCGGACGGCAAGTCTACTGGACTTTCGCGAAAAACGACCTACCTTGCTACCCAGAACTTGCGCGGCGGACCTGAAGTTCCTGCCCACCTTCATCTTCTCCGGCGTACTCTTCAGGACCGGTGATGACCGGATCGTCCCTTCTAGTACGTTGAGATATAATGGGCGCAAGCTTGGCCGTCTGACTGGCCGTCTCTTTCGCCTGAGGCACGCCGGGCGCTGATACCTTCAGGCCGTGGCGCTCTCGCCACACCAGCACAAGACCTGCTGAAACGACCGCCCCCGCCCCCATCAACACCAGAGAATCGGGCCATTCCCCGAAGGCGAGCACCCCGAACAGGGTGGCCCAGATCAAGGTCGCATAGTTCAGCGGTGCCACGACCGAGGCCGGCGCATAGCGCGTGGCTGTGGTCATCAGGATCTGGCCGAGCCCGCCGGCGATGCCGGTCGCAATGAGAACGAGACTGGTGCGGAGATCCGGAACGACCCATCCCAGCGGCAAGGTCGCGAGACCCGCGAGAGACGCCACGATGGAGAAGTAGAAGACGATCGCTTCGCTGGTCTCCGTCCGCGTCAGATGCCGGACCTGGGTGACCGCGAGCCCGGCGATCACGGCCCCGACCAGGGCCATGGCCGCCCCGATCAGCGGCCCCGGCCCACTCCCCAGCGAGGCATGGGTAAATGAAGGCCACAGCATGAGGAGGATGCCGGCAAAGCCGACACCAAGCACCGCCCAGCGATAGGCAGGGACGCGCTCTCCCAGAAGAACGGCGGCGAGAAGCACGGCGACCAGCGGCGTCACGTAGGTAAAGGCAACGGCCTCGGCGAGCGGGATGAAGGCAAGCGCTGCGAAGCTGAGCCACATGGCGCTCACGCCTACCAGCCCGCGCACCACATGGCCGAGCGGCTGGCGCGTGACGAGCGCGCTGGTCATCCGCCACTTCCACAGCAGCCAGATCACCAGCGGGATGAGGCCGAAGGCGCTGCGCGCGAACACGACCTGTCCGCTCGGCACATCGTCTGCCACGAAGCGCACGAGCGCGGACATGATGGCGAAGAAGAACGTGGAGCTGATTTGCAGGGCGATGCCTGCTGGGGCATTCATGAGGAAAATCCGATGGGTAGACGTCATATAGCGCCTTGAGGACGGGACGGGCATGCGGATGCTGCAAGGCAGAGGTTCGAGCCCCGCGTCCAGGGAGGAGGAGCCGGTGTCATCTCGGGAGCTGGGGGAAGCGCCGATCTTCGGCCGAAACGTCCTGCGGGCGTTCACGTCGCGCGCATGCCGCGCCCTCCGGGCCGCGATAGCGGGAGGGCTTGCCGTCCTGATGTGCGCGGCGGCCGCAATCCCGCTCAAAGGAGCCGAGGCTGCGCAGGACCCGGTGCGCATGGTTCTCGATCGGCCCACCCTCACCGCTCTGGAGGGCCGGGGCTTCGCATTCGCCGCCCTTCTCGGGGCCCCGCGCGCCGCCACGCTGGCCGAGCTTCGATCGGCCAGCCCAATCTATGCCGACCTTGCCCGCTGGATCTCCGATGACGTGAAGGCGCTGCGCGCCGAGATGGCTGCCAACCGACGGCCGCTGCACGAGGTCACGGACGACAATGTCGGACGGATCATGGACCTGCGCTGGCTCGCCTCGCCCCTCGCCAGCTTCAGGCTCATCGGCGTGGTCAACCGGACGGACCGGCGGGATTTCACCGCGCTCACAGATCGGCCGTCGTGCGGCGAGGTACGGCTCATCTACCGCCTCGCCTACCGTTTCCAAAGGGGCGCCACCACCTACGCGTCGCGGCTGCCCATCAACATCAATGCGGTGTTCGACGCCCCTCACGCGCCAGGTGGCGCATGCCCCGATCTCGCCCGCTTCTGGACGCCGCCGCCCGCGCTTTCCAGGTCCGGGGACATGGCGGAGTGGCTTGCCGCCGGCCCGCTCCGCGGCCTTTCCCTTCGGCAGATCGAGGTGAATGCGCAGGTGGTGCGCCTGCCCTCCGGCATGGAGACGGAACTGGGCGGCCAGGCCATCTATCTGATGCGCGTCTTCCGCATCGAAGGCGACCATCTGGTGCCGAAGCCGCTTGAGAACACGCCGGACGTGGCGCGCCTGTCCAAGGATGCCGCGCTGAAGGCCCGGCTCGTCGACTATGTGCGCGGCCATCTTCCGGAGATCGATCGCAGCGTCTATCAGCTGCCGGACGCCTTCTTGGCGGAAAAGGCGCTCTCCTTCTCAACCTTCGGCAGCGCGCGTACGGCGAACCACCCGTTCGCCAGCCTGTTCACGCCTTCGGATTTCGCCGGCCTTGCGTATGAGCAGCTCAGCTATGTGGCCTCCCCGGCAGGCCTGATCGCTCGGCTCGACGACAATACCTGCACCGGTTGCCATCAGGGCGCAGCGACAGCGGGCTTCCATCTCATCGGCTTCGATGAGCCCGGCACATCGCCTTTCAACGTGGTCAAGGTGCCGGTCTCGCCGCACCTTCATGCCGACGATGTCAGGCGCCGGGCCTACCTTCACGCCCTTGCAGAGGGTCGTACGCCTGAAACCTTCCGCCCGCTGTCCATGACACCGCCGGCCGACTGGTCTCGCCCGGGACTGCCCGCGGCCGGGGCCGCGGCGGCGACCATGGCCTGCCTACTCCCCCAGCACGAGACAGCCTTACGCACGAGCTGGCGATGCGGCGAAGGATTCGCCTGCGAGGCGATCGCCCACAACCCGCGCCTGCCCGTGGGGACCGGGCAATGCATGCCAAAACGCGCCACCGGAATCGTTTCCGGCATGGCCTGCCTTTCGGGCGAATTGGTGCCCGGCGTGGCGCCTTATCTCGACCGGTTTCGGATCGTACGGCAGATCAACAGCCCTTCCCCCTCGGCTTCGCCGGCTTCCTACACCTGCCGCCCCGCCAAGCTCGGCGTTCCGGGGGGCTCCGCATACCGCCAATGCACGGAGGCGGAGCGCACCTTCGCCGGCAAAGGCGCCTCAGGCGATCAACGCCCCCCGGAGATCTGCGCCTTCGTGGGCGGGAAAGCCTTCGATTTGTGCGTTGCAACAGATAATTTCGCAAAATGCATGAGCGCCAGCGTCGCCCGCGGCAATCGCCCGGCATGCGGCGAAGGCCGATTCTGCCGGGAGGACTTCATGTGCCAGGCTCTTCCGTCGAATCTGGCCGGCGCCGCGGCTTTGGCCAACGACACCGGATACTGCTCGCCCACCTACTTCGTGTTCCAGATGCGCATCGACGGCCACCCCGACCCCGAACGCGGCGTGCCGTAGTGAGGTATCACTATATTTTTCAAGATGTTGTGAACCCCTCCTCTCCGTCAATGCCCCGCTTGCGTCGGATCGCCGGCGCACCCAGCGCGCCTCGCAGCGGCGTATTGACGCATCGCGGTAGTCCAGTGGGCGAGATTGCGGAGGGTCAAAAGGGTCGCGGGCGGATAGTCAAAATTCTTGATTCGAGGGCGAAAGGCGCGGCGTTGGCCGTGAGACAAACCTTGGGCTGCGAAAAGGTGCATCGCCGGTATGTCAATGCCAAAAGACGAGGCTTCCGCCGTTAGGCCAAGCACTTGGAATTTATTCTGCGGTGCAGCATTGCCCAAAACTTGAGCGCACGACTTGAGCGACATCATCGCACAAGTCGACGAGCCATCTCGACGAGCAAAAAGTCATTGTCCTGTTTTCATCTTCCGGCATTCAACTCACCTACACACGATTCGGACAGGCATTTATTTGAGATTTTTCGGATATTTCGACGATCTATTCTTACTGTAACTGATTGTTTCAAGGATATGACGCTGGAGTATACACCCTCTGGCCCGGCTTTACTCACTTGTCGATCTCCTGCCGAAGTGCTATGTTCACCTCACAATTTCACATCTCCTTGCGGTAGCCATCTGCCGACTGAGGGACGAATGTCGCTTTCCACGGACAACATGCGGGTTGAACGGGCGAGCGAAGCGCATCGGTCTGGGGTCACCCCTACGCTCGACTACGCGTCGATGCCGCCGCTCTTCGTTGTGGCCGACGTCGTCCTTATTCTGGGACTGAGCATCCTCGTCGATTTCCTGTTCTCGGCACAATTGAGCAGCGGGTTCGAGGTCACGCAGCCCGTTGGCATCGGCATTCTCGCGGCTGTGGCCTTCGTGCTCACCACCATCTCGCGCGGGCTCTACAAGCCGTGGCGCATGGTGCGTGTGGTCGAGGAAGTGCGCGCGACGATGGTCAACTGGACCTTCGCCATCCTCGTCGTCGCAACGGTGATCTTCTGCCTCAAGGTGGCGGGAAGCACGTCGCGCGTCTCCACCGGGGCCTTTGCCGTTCTCGGCTTCTTCGCTCTCCCGGCAGCCCGTTGGGCGATGGCTGTCTGGCTGCGTCGGGCCATTGCGAGCGGCGCCGTGAAGGGACGCGCAACCATTCTGGTCGGCGACGCGGGCGAACTCGCCAAGGTGGTACCTGCCCACATGCTGGTGCGGCTCGGCCTGAACGAGGTGCGGCGCTTCAGCCTCTCCACGCCGGATGGTTCTGCGAAGGAGCTGCTCTCTACATCCGACAAGGATGCGCTGAAGGCGGCGCTGCAGTTCGCCCGGCAGCACCGCGTCGAGGAAATCGTCCTCGCCATGCCGTGGAGCGACGTGGATCGGCTCGATGCCGTGCGCGCCCGGCTGCGCTCGGTGCCGCTTCCGGTAAAGCTTCTTCCGGACGAGATCATCAGCGAGCTGCTCGACGCGCCGCGCGTCGATTTCGGCTCGTCCATCGCCATTGAGGTCCAGCGCGCACCCCTGTCGCGCTTCGAGCTGGCGCAGAAGCGCCTTCTGGACATTGCCGTCGCCAGCTGCGCCGTTCTCCTGTTGCTGCCCCTGTTCGCCATCATCGCCACCGCGATCAAGCTCGACAGCCGCGGCCCGGTGATCTTCCGTCAGCGCCGCAACGGCTTCGGCGGCCGTGAATTCACCATCTACAAGTTCCGCTCCATGACGGTGATGGAGGACGGGACGAAGGTTGTGCAGGCGCAGCGCAACGACAAGCGCGTCACGCGTGTCGGCCGCTTCCTGCGCGCATCGAGCCTCGACGAGCTACCGCAGGTGCTAAACGTGCTGTTCGGGCAGATGTCCATCGTGGGACCGCGGCCCCATGCGATCGCTCATGACGACGAATATTCGAAGCTGATTTCCGGCTATGCGTTCCGCCACCACGTCAAGCCGGGCATCACCGGCTGGGCCCAGGTGCAGGGCTTCCGCGGCGAGACTGCGGAGCTTGAGCAGATGGAGCGCCGGATCGAGATGGACCTCTGGTACATCAACAATTGGTCGGTCTGGATCGATATCAAGATCATCCTGAAGACCTTCCTCGAGGTCCTGCGCAAGGAAGCCTATTGAGGCGCTGCCGGGGGAGCATGGCGGTTCGGCCCGCTCTCCTGCCTTGCGATGAGCCTTCCGGATGCGCGACTGAAAAGGCGCATCGTTCGCTCGGCGGCTTTGCCTGTCCTGCGACCCCGATCAATCGGCTCGCCCGTTGAAGCACCGCAAAAGCGCCCCTGCCAGCGGTCGCGAACCTTGACCAAATTGCTCCTGCTCCCTTGCCGCCGGGTCGCCTAGCCGGACAACGTAATCGCAAATCCTCGGCAATATTTGATTAACCCTACCGTTTGATCAAAGCAGACGTCGGATCATTTTTCATCGCCCCCTTCCCACCCATTTGAGTAAATGCAACGCAACAATCGCGCTAACGACTGCTGGGGGGCAGATAAAATGATAGCCGAATCCGTTCTGGCCCTATGGGGCATGTTGTGCTGCTCGGTGGCCTATATCGTCTTCATGGTCCGCGTGAGCTGAGGGGAGAACGGGAGGGCCAAGAGCCCGCCAGCAGTTCGCCCCGCTCACCCTGACCCGCTCTTGGGCAGAGCCAAACGCCGGAGAAGCCCGGCGCGCTCCTCGCTCCGAACTCGTGCCGCCCTCCCCTTGCTGGCTCACTACGAACAGGTGGCCGAACCCTGACGGCCGCCGGCTCGGTCCGCCCCCTGCTCTTTGGGCGCGTTGATGCCGCGGGAGCGCTGATCTAAGAATGCGGGCGACCCCGGCGAAGCTTCCGCCGTCCGGCGCGATCTTTGCGGGGACCGTTCTTGACCTTCACCAAAGCCCCCATCTTCGTCACCGGCGCGGCCGGTTTCATCGGCGCCGCCGTCGCCGAGCGGTTGCTTGCGATGGGGCAGGCCGTCGTCGGCATCGACGATCTCAACGCCTATTATGACGTGCGGCTCAAGGAAGCCCGGCTCGCCCGGCTGATGAGCCACCCCGGCTTCAGCTTCGAGCGCCTGACCTTGGCGGACCGCGCCGCCACCGCCGATGTCTTCGCCCGCCACCGGCCGAGCCATGTGGTCCATCTCGCGGCGCAGGCGGGCGTGCGCTACTCCATCGAGCATCCCGAGACCTACATCGACTCGAACCTCGTGGGCTTCGGCAATGTGCTGGAAGGCTGCCGCCATGGCGGCGTCGCGCACCTCGTCTATGCCTCATCGAGCTCGGTCTACGGCGCCAATACCGATTTGCCCTTCCGGGTGGAACAGACGGTGGACCACCCCATCAGCCTCTACGCCGCCACCAAGAAGGCGAACGAGCTGATGGCCCACGCTTATTCCCACCTCTACCGGCTGCCGGTGAGCGGGCTGCGCTTTTTCACCGTCTACGGCCCGTGGGGACGGCCGGACATGGCGGTGTTCCTGTTCACCGATGCCATCTGGCACGGCCGGCCGATCAAGGTGTTCAACAACGGCGACATGCAGCGGGACTTCACCTTCATCGACGATGTGGTGGATGCCGTGGTCGCTCTGCTCCCCAAGCCCGCGACGCCCGATCCCGCCTGGACCGGGGCGGACCCGGACCCGGCGACCTCGAACGCGCCCTATCGCATCTACAATGTGGGCAACCACAGCCCCGAGCCGCTGATGGCGCTGATCGGCCATATCGAGGAGGCTTTGGGCCGCAAGGCGGAGCTGGACTTCCAGCCCATGCAGGCCGGAGACGTGCAGGCCACCTTCGCCGACGTCACCAGCCTCGCGCAGGCGGTGGACTTCGCGCCGCGCACCCCCCTGAAGGAGGGCGTCGCCCGCTTCGCCACATGGTATCGCGAGGTCTGGCTCGGCCAGATCGCGAAGGAAAACTAGGCGGCCTCAGCCGCGCGAATTGTCCTCGACCATCCGGGCGACGGCATCGCCGGCGGCGGCCAGCGTCTCCGGCTCGCGGGCGCGCACCACGAGATTGGTCTTGTAGCGCCCGTCCACCTCGTCGCGGAACGGGTAGGAGCCGATGATGGCGTCGGGATAGGTCTCGGCGATCTTGCGCAACGGGGCGGCGATGTCGCCCTCCTTCGCCTCGGCGAGGATCGTGCGCGAGAGCATGGGCCGGCCCTTGCGCAGCTCCGGCAGCACCGCCTCCAGCATCGACTGCATGATGCGTGGCACGCCGGCCATGACGATGACGTTCCCGATGCGGAAGCCAGGCGCCTTGGACACCTCGTTCACCACGAGGGTCGCGCCGGCGGGAATGCGCGCCATGCGCAGGCGCGCCTCGTTCAGGTCCTTCTCGGCGATATATTCGAGCAGCATGGCGCGGGCGCGCGGATCCACGTCGATGGAAACCCCGAAGGCCTTGGCGATGGCGTCGGCGGTAATGTCGTCATGGGTCGGGCCGATGCCGCCGGTGGTGAAGACATAGTCGAAGCGGGCACGCAGCGCGTTGACCGCCGCCACGATGTCCTCTTCCACGTCTGCCACCACCCGGACCTCCCGCAGGTCGATGCCCACGTCGGTCAGCCGCTCGGCGATGTGACCGATATTCTTGTCCTTGGTCCGGCCGGAGAGAACCTCGTCGCCAATCACGATCAGCGCAGCCGTGACCGATCGCGCGTCGCCTGCCTCAACCATGTCTCAGATCCCTGCCCTTGCCGGCGTCAGCCGGGGTTTGTTTGCCTAAAATCAAGGCACATTTAAAGCGTGAGCGGCGCATTCGCTCCGCTTTCCCGTTTAGCACTTCTTTGGCACGATGTTTGTTAAGTTCATGGGGTGCTTCCCCGGGGCGTGGAGTGTCGATCCCAATGCCGCATGCGTTCGATGAAATGTCCAGTACCGACGGCGGGGTAAGGCCGGCCTACGAGACCCTCCAGCGCTGGCTCGCCGAAGTGCCCCAGGACGTGCTGGACCATCGGCGCAAGGAGGCCGAATTCATCTTCCGGCGAATCGGCATCACCTTCGCCGTCTATGGCGAGCAGAACGCCCAGGAACGCCTCATCCCCTTCGACATCGTGCCCCGCATCCTCACCAAGGACGAGTGGAGCCGCCTGTCCCGTGGGCTCGAGCAGCGCGTCAAGGCGCTGAACATGTACATCAAGGACGTGTACTCGAAGCGGGAGATTCTCAAAGCCGGCGTGGTGCCTGAGAACCTCGTCTACCAAAACCCCGCCTTCCGCCCGGAAATGAACGGGCAGCGCGTGCCGCACGATCTCTATGTCCACATTGCCGGCATCGACATCGTCCGCACCGACCCCGACAAATTCTATGTGCTGGAAGACAACGCCCGCACCCCGTCCGGCGTCTCCTACATGCTGGAGAACCGGGAAATCATGCTGCGGCTGTTCCCGGAGCTGTTCTCCATGCACCGCGTCGCGCCGGTGGAGAATTACGCCGACGACCTGCTCGCCACCCTGCGCTCGCTCTCGCCCCATGGCGGCCATGAGCCGAACGTGGTGATCCTCACCCCCGGCATCCACAATTCGGCCTATTACGAGCACTCGTTCCTCGCGGACAAGCTGGGCGTCGACCTCGTGGAGGGTCGCGACCTGTTCGTGAAGGATGCGGTGGTCTACATGCGCACCACCGAAGGGCCGAAGCGGGTGGACGTGATCTACCGCCGCCTCGACGACGACTTCCTCGATCCCCTCGCCTTCCGCCGCGACAGCGTGCTCGGCGTGCCGGGGCTGATGAGCGCCTACCAGGCCGGAAACGTCACCCTGACCAATGCCGTGGGAACGGGCGTCGCCGACGACAAGGCCGTCTATTCCTACATGCCGGACATCATCAAGTTCTACCTCGGCGAGGAGCCCCTGCTCCCCAACGTGCCGACCTGGCGCTGCCGCGAGGCGGACCATCTGAAGTACGTGCTGGAGCACTTGCCCGAGCTGGTGGTGAAGGAAGTGCACGGCTCCGGCGGCTACGGCATGCTGGTGGGCCCGGCCTCCGACAAGGCGCAGATCGAGAAGTTCCGCGACAAGCTCAAGGCAGACCCGGCCAACTTCATCGCCCAGCCGACGCTGGCGCTCTCCACCTGCCCGACACTGGTGGAAAAGGGCATCGCCCCGCGCCACGTGGACCTGCGCCCGTTCATCCTCTCCGGCTCCGACAAGGTGCGCATCGTCCCCGGCGGCCTCACCCGCGTCGCCATGAAGGAGGGCTCCCTCGTGGTGAATTCCAGCCAGGGCGGCGGCACCAAGGACACCTGGGTGCTAGACGCATGAGCGCGAGCGCTCACGCTCTGGGTCCTCGACGCATGAGCGCCGGCGCTCATGCTCTGGGTTCTGGATGCAGGAGCAGGGGCGCTCACGCTTTCGCTTTTCCACGCATGGGCGCTATCGTTCGTGCAGGTTTCTCCCCGCGCACGGGCATCCCGGCCCGTGCCACAGCCGGAGCCGGGGCCCCGCCCGGTTCCCCCGCCTGAACCGCCCCCGGAGGCGCCACGCCATCCGGGTGCAGGACGCATGAGCGCGGCCGAACCGCGCCGCGCACCCTCTCCTTCCGCAACGGGCTCCCCATGCTTTCCCGCACCGCCGACAACCTCTACTGGCTGACCCGCTACGTCGAACGCGCCGACTGCCTGGCCCGCATCCTCGACGTCTCCCAGCGCCTCGCCTACACGCCCGTGACCTACGGCGGCTCCACCAACGAGTGGAGTTCGGCCGTACTCACCGCAGGCTGCGCCGACGAGTTCGTCGCGCGCTATGGTCCGCTGGAGGAGGCGAAGGAGGAGAACGTGGTGTCGTTCCTCGCCTTCGAGTCGGAGAACCCCTCCTCCATCCGCAACTGCTTCGAGGTGGCCCGCACCAACGCCCGTTCGGTGCGCACGGCGCTGACCTCGGAGATGTGGGATGTGATCAATTCCGCCTGGATCGAGCTGCGCAATTTCCCCAACCGCGCGTTGACGCGCGACGAGCTCTCGCGCTTCCTCGCCTTCGTGAAGGAGACGTCGCTGCGCTTCGACGGGGCGACTTTCCGCACCATGCTGCGCAATGACGGCTACTGGTTCGCTCGCTCCGGCGCCCAGCTGGAGCGTGCCGACAACACCGCCCGCATCCTCGACGTGAAGTATCACGTGCTGCTGCCGGAGAAAGAGCACATCGGCGGCCCGCTCGACTACTTCCAGTGGGCGTCCATCCTGCGCTCGGTCTCGGCGCTCACCGCCTTCCACTGGGTCTATCGCGACAGCGTGAAACCGTGGCTGGTGGCGGATCTGCTCATCCTGAACCGGCAGATGCCGCGTTCGCTGGCGGCCTGCTACGACAGCCTCGCCCGCAATCTGGACGACATCGCCTCGGTCTATGGTCGGCAGGGTCCGTCCCAGCGGCAGGCGCGTGCCATGCTGGCGCGGCTCACCAACAAGTCCATCGACGATATCTTCCAGACAGGCCTGCACGAGTTCATTTCCGAGTTCATCTCGGACAACAACAAGCTCGGCGCCGAGATCACCGAGCAGTATCTGACCTGACCCCGGGGCCGATCGCGGCCCCATCAGCTTCCCCGTCGGCGCGGCCGGCTCGCGCCGGGGGACTGTCAGTCGCGGCGCGCGCGCCGCATCGTCACCAGGGACTCCCGCAATGCGCATCCGCATCCGCCACGAGATCACCCAGCGCTTCGAGCCCGGCACCCGCAACATGGCCGTGACCGTGCGCCTGACCCCGCGCGCCCATGAGGGCCAGTTCATCCTGCGCTGGGCGCTGGACCTCAATTCCGACTGCCGCCTCCACCCGCAAGAGGATGCGTTCGGCAACCTCTGCCACACCTTTTCCGTGGACGGGCCGGCCGATCAGCTGACCGTCTGCGCCGAAGGCGAGATCGAGACGCAGGACACGACCGGCATCGTGCGCGGCACGGTGGAGCGCTTCCCTCCCTCCCTGTTCCTGCGCCAGACCGACCTCACGGAAGTTGATCCGGCCGTGGCCGCCCTCGCCGACGCGATCGAAGCGCCCAAGGACGACCCGCTGGCCCAGCTCCACGCCCTCATGGTCAAGGTTCACGAGAGCGTGGAAGAGCAGGAAGGCCCGACGCTGGGCGATCCCCTGAGCGCGGCCGAGGCCGTGAAGGCGGGCACCGCCTGCGCCGGCAGCATCGCCCATGTCTTCACCGCCGCCGCCCGCCATCTCGGCCTGCCGGCGCGCCACATCTCCGGCTATGTCGCGCCGGAGACCGGCGAGGAGGGCGAGGGTGAGGCGCGGCATTGGGCCGAGGCCCATGTGCCCAAGATCGGCTGGGTCTCGTTCGATGCCGGCCGCAACATCTGCGGCACGGAAAACTATGTCCGCCTCGCCGTGGGCCTCGATGCCGTGGGCGTGCAAGCGCTGCGCAGCACCGGCCTCGATGTGGAGGAGCGCATCAGCGCCCTCGACGGCCGTGCCCCGCAGAAGCTGGCGCAGGCCCAGAGCCAGGGACAGAACTGACTCCGTAGCCTCTGAGCAGAAGATGAGCCGGCGCAGGATGGAGCCCGCGCCGGGCCAGACGCAAAGCCGCGCCAACGCTTGATTTTTCGCGTATCGCCCGCGCCCATGCGCTAGCGCAAGGACGCGGCGCCGCAGACCGTCTAGGCAGGAGACATCAGCCCCAGCCGAGGATCGGCCGCGATGTCCATCCACACCCCGTCGTCGCCTCCCGCCGAGGGCGCGGCCCATGCCGGACTGCCTGCACCGACGCTCTTCGCCAGCCGGCAGGCCACCCTGCCCCCGGTGAAGCTCTCCGTCCGCCATGTGAGCTTCTATTATGGCGACGCGATCGCCCTCAGGGACATCTCGGTCGACCTGCGCGCCAACTGCGTCACCGCCTTCATCGGCCCGTCGGGCTGCGGAAAGTCGACGCTGCTGCGGATCTTCAACCGCATGTTCGAGCTTTACCCGGACCAGAGGGTGGAGGGCGACGTTCTGCTCGACGGCGTGAGCATTCTCGGCGACGCCATGGACCCTGCGCGCGTCAGGGCGCGCATCGGCATGGTGTTCCAGAAGCCGACGCCGTTCCCCATGTCGATCTACGACAACGTGGCCATCGGCCTGCGCATCAATGAGGAGCTGAAGCCGGCCGATCTCGACCTGCGGGTGGAGGAGGCCCTGCGCAAGGCGGCCCTTTGGGACGAGGTGAAGGACATCCTGCCCCGGAGCGGCCTCAGCCTCTCCGGCGGCCAGCAGCAGCGCCTGTGCATCGCCCGCACCATCGCCCTCAAACCGGAGGTGATCCTGCTCGACGAGCCCTGCTCGGCCCTCGACCCCATCACTACGGCGCGGATCGAGGAGACCATCGAGGAGCTGAAGGCGCACTACACCTTCGTCATCGTCACCCACAACCTCCAGCAGGCGGCGCGCATCTCCGATTTCACCGGCTTCATGTATCTCGGCGAGATGGTGGAGTTCGGGCCGACGCAAGACCTCTTCACCCACCCCCGGGACCGGCGGACGCAGGATTACGTCACCGGCCGGTTCGGCTGAGGTCATCAGCTGCGCGCCGGTGCGGGCTTGACCCCCCGCCCGCGCCCTGCAATCTCCTCCCCCAACAGGGAGACATGCGCATGACCGCCACGCCGGCTTACGATCCGCAGAACATCTTCGCCCGCATCCTTCGCGGCGAACTGCCGGCGCACAAGGTCTATGAGGACGACAAGACCCTCGCCTTCCTCGACATCATGCCGCGCTGCCCCGGCCATACGCTGGTCATCCCCAAGGCGCCGGCCCGCAACATCCTCGACATCGCGCCCGAGGACCTCGCCTATGTGGCGACCATCGCCAAGAAGGTGGCCATCGCCGGCATGAAGGCCTTCGGGGCGGATGGAATCACCATCCAGCAGTTCAACGAGGAGGCCGGCGGGCAGGTGGTGTTCCACCTCCATGTCCACGTCATCCCGCGCCATTCGGGTGTGCCCATGAAGCCGCCCGCGAGCGAGATGGAGAAGCCCGACGTGCTCGCCGCCCATGCGGAGCGGCTGCGCGCCGCCCTCGCCGGCTGAGCCGCCGCGTGGATCTGCGCAATGCGGCCGGGGTGAAGGTGCGCGCGCCGGCGCGACTGCATCTCGGCTTTCTCGATCTCGGCGGATCGCTCGGCCGCCGCTTCGGCTCGCTCGGCATCGCGCTGGAGCGGCCGGGCACCGAGGTGACGGTCCGCCGCAGTACCACGGACGCCGCCGAGGGACCGGACCGCGACCGGGCCGCCCGCGCGCGGGATCTGGTGCGCGACAAGCTCGGCATAGACGGGCGTTTCGCCATCGACGTGGACGCCGCTTTGCCGGCCCATGGCGGGCTCGGCTCCGGCACGCAGCTGGCTCTGGCGGTGGGCGTCGCGGTAGCAAGGCTCTCCGGGCATGATCTGTCGCCCCGGGCGGTGGCCACCGTGCTCGGGCGCGGCCGGCGCTCGGCCATCGGCATGGAGGCGTTCGCGGCCGGCGGGGTGATCCTCGACGGCGGCAAGGCGCTCGATGGCCCAGAGGCCAGCGCGCCGCCGCCTTTGCTTTCGCGATTCCCGGTGCCGGAGAGCTGGCGCATCCTGCTGGTGTTCGACGCCGCCCGCGAAGGCTTGAGCGGCCCGCAGGAGACGGCGGCCATGGCCACCCTGCCGCCCTTTCCGGCGGAGCAGGCGGCCCATCTGTGCCACCGCATGCTGCTTGAGGCGCTGCCGGCGCTGGCAGCTGCGGATGCGGACGGCTTCGGCAGCGTCATCGGCCACTGGCAGCGCGTGCTGGGCGATCATTATGCCGCGGCGCAGGGCGGCGGGCGCTTCCTGAGCCCGCAGGTTGCGGAAGCCATCGCTGCAATCGAGGCCGAAGGCATCCCCGGCGTCGGCCAAAGCTCGTGGGGGCCGACCGGATTCGCCATTGTCGATGGCGAGGAGACTGCGGCGCGACTGGCGGCCACCTTGCGCCGCCGCTTCGCATCGTTCACAAACCTGTCATTCGATTGCGTGCGAGGAAACAATCAGGGCGCGGACATCATCGCTCTCTGAGTACCGCCCGCGCGGCACCGGACAGGACGGGAGGAAGGCGCGTCACCGCACAGGCCGCGCCGCATAAAAGGCCCCGCAAGTGGGCTCCGAACCAACAGGCTGGGATCCAGATGGATATTGCTCTCATTGCCATTTCCGCCCGGCCGCTGGCGGCCAGCGCCGCCCGCGCCGGCTTCGCGGCACTCTCGTTCGACCTGTTCGCCGATCTGGATACCTGCGCCCACACCGCGCGCTGCGTGCGCGTGCACAAGAAGAACGGCTGCGCCTTCGACGGGGATGACCTGATCCAGGCGCTCCACTCCCTCGCGCCCACGGGTCTGCCCGTGGTGCTGGGCGGCGGGCTTGAGGACGACACCGCCCTCATGACCCGCATCGCCGAGCGCAACCCCATCCTCGGCAACGCGCCGGCGATCGTGCGCGTGCTGAAGGACCCCATCGCCCTTGCCGCCCTCGCGGCCCATCTCGGCGTCCCCTTCCCGGCCGTGACGCTCGAAGCGCCCACCGCCGAGACCTTCGGCGGCACGCCGGTGCTGGAGAAGAAGATCGGCGGCGCCGGCGGCGCCCATATCAGCCGCAGGGCCCCCGGCGATCTCTCCCCGCCTGCACCGGGCCACTATCTCCAGCGCGAGGTGGAGGGCCAGTCCCTCTCGCTGCTGCTGCTGTCCAATGGCAGCGCCGCCCGGATCGTCGGCGCCTCCCGGCAATGGCGCTCGCAGGACGAGGAACATCCCTTCCGCTATGGCGGTGCCACCGGGCCTGTGGCCCTGCCGGAAGCGTTCGCCGCCGAGATGCTGAAGGGGGCGCTCAGCATCACGCTCGCATGCGGCCTGGTGGGGCTCGTCTCGCTCGACTTCGTGGTGAACGACGACAACTGGTTCCTGGTGGAGGTGAACCCCCGCCCCGGCGCGACCCTCGACATCTTCGACACAGATCCCCTGCCGCCGCTGCTCGGCCTGCACCTCGCGGCCTGCGGCGGAAAGCTGCCGGAAGTGCTGCCCGTGCCCGCGCAGGCGCACGCCGCCGGCGTCATCTATGCCGCGCACGACATGGTGGTGCCGCAGGATGCGTGGCCCGAATTCGTGGCCGATCGTCCGCCGGCAGGCGCCTCGGTGCTGAAGGGGGCCCCGCTCTGCACCGTGCGCGCGACCGGCCCCACGCCGGAAGTCGCCGAGGCGCGGATGCGCGAGCGCACGCAGGCCCTGCTGCGCGACTTCGGCCTCGGCGCGGTAATGGAACCCGCTCCGTGATCCCTTTCCCCGTCACCGCATGAGGGCTCTTGCGCCGGCCGAGGTGGCGGAAGCCTTCCGCGCCGCCTGTCTTGCCGAACTGTCGGCGCTGAAACCCGGCAACGTGCATGTCTTCGCGGCCGGGCACGGCATGGAAACCGCACAGTTCGAGGCCGCAGCCACAGCCGCAGCGCCGGCCGTGGCCGATCCGACCCTTCGCGTCGGGGCGCGGGTGCTGGCGGCGGTGGAGGCCTCCCTCGCTGTCGCCGGCTGCAACACCAATCTCGGCATCATCCTGCTCTGCGCGCCCCTTGCGATGGCGGCCGAGAGCGGCGGACCGCTTCGGGAACATCTGACCGTCGTCCTGGATGGCCTCGATCTTTCAGATGCGGCAGCGACCTTCCGCGCCATCGCGGCCGCCTCGCCCGGTGGCCTCGGCGCATCGGCCGAGGCGGATGTGCGCGCTCCGGCCAGCGTCACGCTCAAGGACGCCATGGCGCTCGCCGCCGATCGCGACGCCATCGCCCGCCAGTATGTGACCGGATATGCCGACCTCTTCGCGCTGGGTGTTCCCGTGCTTGCCGGTGAACCGCTCGCGCGTCAGCGCATTGAAGACGCCTACCTCGCCTTCCTGGCGACACTTCCAGACAGCCACATCGCCCGCAAGTTCGGGCTGGCGCAGGCGGAAGCCGTGCGGATGGAGGCAGCGGCCTTCCGCGGCAGGCTCGCTGGCCTGTCACCGGCAGAACGCCACGACGCGCTCCTCGCTTTCGATGCCGCTCTCAAGGCCCGCGGGCTCAACCCCGGCACCAGCGCCGACCTCACCGTGGCCAGCATCTTCGCCGCGCTGATGACTGCACGGGCCGAAGCCTGAGGCGGAGCGGCCCCTAGTCCCCTTGTAAGGTGGAAAGGGCGCACGATGCCGGGCGCTCCGCCCGGCTCGCGCGCCCGGACCTTTCAGAACTTCACCGCCAGCGTCGCCTTGCCAGCGTTGTAGCTGGTGCCATCACCAGCCATGCCCTCATAGGCCAGCGAGAAGGTGGCGCCCGTGCTGAAGGCGAAGTCGACACCCGCCGAGCCGACGATGCTGTCCTCGGCGATGGCGAGGCCGTCGATGCCGAAGGCGGTGCCGGTGTTGATGAAGCTCAGCACCGTCTGCGGCGTCACATCGCCGAAGGCGTGCCGCCAGCCGGCCGAGGCATGGGGCGTCACGACGATGCCTGAGGCGTTGAAGCTGGTGGCGATGCGCAAGCCGAGGGTGGAATAGGCGGTGTCGAACGACGAGCCGGTGGAGGCGAGGCCGGCGATGGGCGCGTTGTTCTCGATGAAGCTGCCGAGGTCCACGCTGGTCCAGCCGATGCCGGCGAACGGCTCCAGCGCCACGCCGCTGAACGCGAAGGTGTAGCCGGCCTCGGCGAAGAGGTTGCCGGCGGTGCCGTTATAGCTCGCCTTCGGGCTTTCGCCGGTGAGGGCGACGAAGCGGCTCTGGTCGATGCTGCTCCAGCCGTAGCTGGCGCCGGCGCGGAGCTTGATCGCGTCGAAAGTCGCGCCACCGTAGGCGGCGATGCGCCAGGTCTCGGTGTTCGCGGAAGCCGCATCGGCGCTGGTGGAGGCGGAGGAATAGCCGGCGGCGAGGCCCAGCACCCAGTTGCTGGCGGAGAGGTCCGCGCCGATCAGCAGGCCACCGAGATTGGTGTCGGCGGCCGCGGCATTGCCATTGGCGGAGGTGGAGAGCCACTGGCCGTAGCCCTGCGCCCAGGTGGTCCACACCGGACCCGGCTCGGGCGCCTTGACGGCCTTGAAGGCCTGCGCGCCCGGCGTCGCCGGATCGGCATAGGCGCGGGCCGGACCGCCAGCACCGAGCGCGGCTTCCGCGCCCTTGGCGCCGGTGTAGCCCGCCTGCCGCAGACGGCCGAGGATGAGGTCGTTGACCATCATGTTCTCGGTGGCCATCTGCCCGGGCAGGGTGGCGTAGAGGTCACCAGAGAGCTGGGAGAGGGCGAGACTGGGGCTGTCGCCCAGCGACTGGGTGACGAACGCGGTGTAGAGGGCGGACGTCTTCGTCGGCCCGATGCCCGCGCGCTCCAGCGCGCCGGCCACCGAACGCTGGTTCGGGGTCGCGGCGTAGGTGGCGAAGGCGATGCCGTTGCGTTCGAGCTCCAGATAGACGTGGGTCGCGTCGTAGCTCAGTTCCGGAGCGATGAAGAGATACGCGGGTCCGTAGGTGTTGAGCGTTCCGAACGTCCCGCTGATCCCGCCTGCGGACGACAGGAGGGTGTAGCGCGCGCCCCACTCCAGTTGACCTGCGACGAAGACCCGGTTGTCCGCCCCGTTGAGGGTCGTCTTTCCATCGACCTTGATCAAGTCGGAGGAGCCATCGGGATTGATGTTGGCCCAGTAACTGGTGTCGGTCAGGGAAACATCGCCCTTCACGGCGATGGTGCCCGTCGCGTTGGACGGGCCGGTTGACGGGTCGATGATGATGTCCACCGCATCGAGGCTGCCAATGGTGCCATGGCCCCAGATTCCGCGCGGCCCGGTGGAACCTGCCTCGCTTTTGAAGTGGGCGTCGGGGGCATAGAGGTCATTAAGACCAAAGCTCCCGCTCTTGCCCATGTTCAAGGTGCCGGAGAAGGTGCTGGTGCCGGAGAGATAGACCGACCCGTCGGTGACCACTTCCTCGAAATGGCGATAGGTCGCGGCGTTCCCCACTTGGCCGAGATCGAAGTCGAGCACCCCGCTCGTGGTCTTGAGCGAAAGCGTATCGACCCCGCCCTGCGCATCGACGATGCCGACCACCTTGCTGCCCGCGCCGACGACGAACAGGTCGTTGCCGTTGCCCATCTGCACCGCATAGGTGGTGCCCGAGATGGTGCCGTAATTGACGACGGTGAGGGACTTGGTGGGATCGACGCCCGAATTCACATAGCGGATGCCGTAGCCGTCGAGGCCCTGGATGGTGCCGTAATTGGTGATGCTCATGGCGGCGTAGGCATCGCCGCTGTTGCTGTCGTCGACCAGGATGCCGTTGTTGGCGCCGGAGATCAGGGCCGAGGTGTGGGCGGCGTCGCCATTGGTGATCACGCCGCCGCCGATGGCGATGCCCTCTGAGGTGCTGGGCGTCGTCTCGCCCGGCTTGATGCCCTTGGAGCCGAGACCCTCGATGGTGCCGTAGTTCAGGACCGTGCCGGCATGGTCGAAGTCCACGCCGTCGCCATCGCCGAAGCTCGCGGCCGGATCGAAGGTGCCGGAGATCGTGCCGTAATTGGTCAGCGTGCCCGTGCCGTTGGAATTCACGCCCGAGCCGTTGCGGCCCTCGATGGTGCCGTTGTTAGTGACGATCAGGTTGTCGTCCGAGCCGGTGGCCTTGATGCCGTGATAGGCGCCGGAGATGAGGGCGCCGGCATAGTTGTTCACCTTGAGGGTGATCGCCTGCCCCTGGTCATCGCCGCTCACCTTGACGGCGGAGTTGTTCTGCGTGTCCGCGGTCCCAGCGGCGTAATAGGACGAGATCGTCCCGTAATTGTTGATCGTGACGCCGTTGGTGCCCTGGATGCCGTCATTGTCGGCGGCGGTGATCAGGCCAGTCTTCTCGTTGGTGATCGTGATCGTCGCGTTGGTGGAATAGATGTCGCCGAGATCGATCCCCTGCCCGCCCGACTTCGACTGGATCGTCCCCGCATTGGTGATGGAGATCACCGGCGCGGCGGTGCTGGTGGTCTTGGACGAGATCTTGATGGCATCATCCGTGCCGGTGATGACGCCGCCCGCCTCATTGGTGATGGTCAGGCTCTTCAGCGTGTCGAAGTTCGATGCGGTGTCGAACTTGATCGCCCGCTTGCCGGACGAGGTGGTCTCGATCGTCCCGGAATTGGTGATGCCGATGATGCCGCCGCCGAGGCGGATGGCATCCGAGCCGGCCGAGGAGATGGTGCCGGTGTTGCCGATGGTGACGGTGGCGGTCGCCGAGGTCGCCTTGTCGAAGTCCAGCGCCTGCCCGGTCTGCGAGCTGATCGTGCCGTCGTTGTTGACGATGACCGTGCCGTTGGCGAGCGGACCGTTGATGCGGAACGCGTCGTCCTTGGAGGTGACCTTGCCGCCCACCTTGTTGTTCAGCGTGAAGCTGCCGGTGAAGGCACCCGTGGTGTCGATGGTCCGGTTGGTGGAGGTGATGGTGCCGGAATTGGTGATGACCACACCGGGAGAGGTCGTGGCGTTGCCGTTCCAAACGATGGAGGCGGAGGAGCCGGTGTTCAGCGTTGCGCCGGCATCGATGGTGCCGGTGTCGCTGCCGGAGACGGTCTGCTGCCCGGTGGCCGGCGGCACGGTGAACGATCCGGCAAGGGCGGGCATCGCGGAGCCGGAGCAGACGAGAGCCAGGACGAAGCGGCTGGCGGACGACTGAAGCAGCGGCAGACGGATCATCATGGAGGGCAATTCCGGGCGCGAGGATCGAGAAGCTCGGCCCTGCCTAGGGGTGCGATGCTACAGTTCCATGACACGGGGCACCCTTGCGGCACCTCCATTTTCCAGTGTGGCGAGAAGGTTACAGTGAACCACGCTCCAGACTGGGCGTGACGCGCTTCTGCAACCGCGACTGACTTACCCTACGTCACGCCCATCGACGCGCGGTCTCGGGATCGATCCGTCCGTCATGGAGGGCGCTCGCCACCAGCGCGCCGGCGATTCCCGCCTGGGCGAGCGTTTCGAGATCGACCGGCCCGCGTACGCCGCCGGCAGCGTAGAGCGCCGGCGTCACCCCCTGCCGCTCGGCCAGCCGGCCGGTGCGCTCCAGCGCATCCATGTCCGGCCCCTCGCCGCTGCCGACACTGGCGAGCGTCATGACGATCACGCGCTCAGGCCACAGGCGTGCATCGCGGTGCGCACGCTCCGGACCGCGCGGTCCCGCGGCATCGTGGTCCAGGGAGAGAATCACACCGTCCACCGCGAGCGCGGCCTCCACGTCGGCCTCGCCGAGGCTTTCCGTGCCCACGATGGGAATACCGGGTCCGGATTTGGCGCGTGCGGCGATGCGCGCCGGGTCACCCTCCCCGGCGTCCACCCAAAGCGCGAGGCCGGGGAAGGTGCGGCGGAGGTCGCGCAGCGCCGCGTCATTGCCGCCGACGCCGGTTATCGCATCGATATCAGCCACATAGAGGGTGCGGAACGGGGCGAGCGACAACAGCCCCGCCACCACGTCGCAGGGCGTTGCGGTGGGCGAAAGCGGCGTGACGATGGGGCGATAGGCCTCGCGCTCGCCCCTGTGGGCACGCACGACCACCCCTCCCTTCAGGTCAACGACGGGGATAAGCTGCATATCGAGGTCCGGCTGAGCTTGTGCGAGAGGAGCCCCATGCGCGTCTTCATCTGCGAGTACGTGACATCCGGTGGCATGCGCGACAAGCCCCTGCCGGAGGCGGCTCTGGCGGAGGGTCGCCTGATCCGCGACGCCATCGTCACCGATCTCCAGGAGCTCGTCGGCATCAACGTGGTGCTGGCCTATGACGACCGCCTGCCGCCGCCCAACGAGGAGGCGGTGCCGGTGCGCAAGGGCGCAGACCCGTGGATCACCTGGTCCGGCCTCGCCCAGGACGCCGACGTGGTGTGGCCCATCGCCCCCGAGGCCGGTGGGCTTCTGGCCCGTCTCGCCCGGCTGATGCGTGAGGGCGGCGCCCGCACGCTCGCCAGCTCCAGCGAGGCCATCATCCTCACCTCGAACCGGATGGCGCTGGCCCGCCGCCTCGCAGAGTACGGCATTCCGCACGTGCCGACCTATCCGATCGACGCGCTGCCCTCCGGGCTCGACGGCGATCTGGTGACGCGGCCCGAGGAAGGCACGGGCTGGTCGGCCGCCCGCGCCTGGCCGAACAGGGCCGCCCTGCCCCGCTCCGGCGGCCTCATCGTCCAGCCCTTCCTCAACGGCAACCTCGCCAGCCTCAGCGTGCTGGTGCGGCCGGACGGGGTGACGCTGCTCGCGGCGAACCGTCTCAGCATCAGCCACCTTGTGGGCGTGTTCGCTTTCGAGGGCGTGCAGGTCGGCGGCATCGCGGATGAGGACGGACGCCTCGCCCAGACAGCGCGACGGGTCGCGGAAGCCATTCCCGGCCTCTCCGGCATCGTCTGCATCGACGTGATCCTGACGCCCGAAGGCCCGGTGGTGGCGGAGGTGAACCCCCGCGTCACCGCGTCCTACGCCGGGCTTCACGCCGCGCTCGGCGTCAATCCGCTCGCCTTCGTGCCCGAATTGATCCGCGAGGGCGTGCCACCCTCCATGCCGCGTCTGCCGCGTCCGACACCGGTCGAGGTGAAGATCCGTTGAAAGCAGCCGGCGAAACCAATAGGAAGGCAGCGAGTTTGAGGCAGGGGGTGCGCCCGTGGCGACGCCTCCTCGCGAGGATGAGATGACCTCCGACGATCCCACCGCCCTTGCGGACACCCAGCCCGACGCGAGCTCCGCGCCCCGCACCCGCCCCCACAACACCGACCGGCTGTTCCTGCGGCAACTGCCCTTCTATGCGCGTCACGGCGTGTACGACGCGGAGCGGGAGCTGGGTCAGCGCTTCATCATCGATGTGGACTGCTGGCTCGACACCCGCCCCGCCGCCTGGGCGGACGATGCGGCGCTCACGGTGTCCTACCAGGGCATCTACGAGCAGGTCGCGGCGGTGGTGGCGGATGATCCCGTCCACCTCATCGAGACGCTGGCGGAGCGCATCTCCACCCGCCTCCTGGACCATTTCGAGATGGTCGAGCAGGTGCGCGTGGTGGTGCACAAGCCCGGCGCGCCTGTCACCGGCGTGTTTGGCGATGTCGGTATAGAGATCGTCCGCACCCGCTGAGGCGGGGCAAGACGAAACCCGATCGGACTGCCGTCGGCTCAGCCGCCGGATCGAAGGAGAGCACAAGGTGAGCGTTGCGGTGAGCCTCAAGACCTATCTCGCGGACTGGGCAGGGAGCGACGCCTCTCGACAGGCCGTGGCCGCCACCGTGACCGCCATCGCCGAAGCAGGGCTCGGCATCGCCGACCTCGTGGCCCGCGGCCCGCTGGAAGAAGGGCTCGCCAATATCCGTGGCGTCGATCCCAATGCCGGCGGCGACGCCCAGAAGGAGCTGGACGTGGTGGCCGAGGAGCTGATCCGCGAGAAGCTCCTGCCGACCCCCACCGCCTTTCTCGCCTCCGAGGAGAGCGAGGAGCTGATCCCGCTCAATCCCGAAGGTCGCCTCGTGGTGGCGGTGGACCCGCTGGACGGCTCGTCCAACATCGACACCAACGTGTCCGTGGGCACCATCTACTCCATCATGCCCTATGACGCTTCGGCGTTCGCCAAGCCCGAGGACGCGGTGATGCGGCCGGGCTCGGCGCAGGTCGCGGCCGGTTTCCTCGCCTATGGCCCGGCGACCATCCTCGTCGCCACCTTCGGCGAAGGCACGCAGGTGTTCGTGCACGACCGCCGCACCGGCGAGTTCCTGCTGGCGCGCAGCGATGTGGAAATCCCCACCGAGACCAAGGAATACGGGATCAACCAGTCCAACGTCCGGCACTGGGACGCGCCCATGCAGCGCTATCTCGCCGATTGCCTCGCCGGCAAGGAAGGCCCGCGGGGCAAGGACTTCAACATGCGCTGGGTCGGCTCCATGGTGGCCGACGCCTTCCGCATCTTCACCCGCGGCGGCGTCTACGTATACCCGCGCGACAAGCGCAAGGGCTACGACAACGGCCGCCTGCGCCTGATCTACGAGGCCTTCCCCCTCGCCTTCCTGGTAGAGCAGGCCAAGGGCGGCGCCACCGACGGCACGTCTCGCATCCTCGACATCACCCCCCACCACATCCACCAGCGCATCCCGCTGGTGTTCGGCTCCAAGGCCGAGGTGGACACCATCGCGTCCTATTACTGACCAAGCGGTCTCCCGCTGCCCCCGTGGGGACGTCTCCCCACGGGCCACTCTCTTGACCTCCCCCGGAAAAAAACGTTCGATCGTTTCCTTGAAGCGCAGCCGCCGGCAGAGCGGTGCCGTGGGAGGTGACGATGCTCGTTCCGGCCGATGACTATGCGGGGCTGCTGCGCGCCTTTTCCTGGCAGGTGCCGGCCCGCTTCAACATGGGCGTCGCCTGCGCCGATGCCCATGCGGACGGCTCGGGCAAGCCGGCGCTGATCTTCGTGGAGGAGACGGGCGCCGTCCGCTCCTACAGCTTCGACGAGCTGAAAGCTCTCACCAACCGCTTCGCCAATGTGCTGGTCGCCAAGGGCCTCGGGCCCGGCGACCGGGTGGCGGTGTTCCTGCCGCAGGCGCCCGAGACGGCCATCGCCCACATCGCCGCCTTCAAGGCGGGGATGATCTCCGTGCCGCTCTTCACCCTGTTCGGCGACGAGGCGCTGGAATTCCGCCTCGCCGCCTCGGGCGCCAAGGTGCTGGTGACGGACCTCGGCGGCCTCGCCAAGCTGATGCGCGTGAGGGATCACCTGCCGGACCTCGCCCACGTCTTCGTCATCGGCCCGGACGCGGGCGGCGCCCTCTCCTTCGACGCGGCGCTGGCGCAGGGCTCGGACCGCTTCACGCCGGTGGATACGGGGCCGGACGATCCCGGCATCATCATCTTCACCTCGGGCACCACCGGAAACCCGAAGGGCGCCCTACACGGCCACCGGGTGCTGCTGGGGCACCTGCCCTGCATCGAGTTCGTCCACCAATACATGCCGCAGCCCGGCGACCTGCACTGGACGCCGGCCGACTGGGCGTGGATCGGCGGGCTGTTCGACGTGCTCTTCCCCTCGCTCTATTTCGGCGTGCCGGTGCTCGCCCACCGGGCGAAGAAGTTCGATCCCGACGCCGCCATGGCCCTCATGGCGGACCACCATGTGCGTAACGTCTTCCTGCCGCCCACGGCGCTGAAGCTGCTGCGGCAGGCGGATGTGAAGCATGCCGGCCTGAAACTGCGCTCCCTCCTCACCGGCGGCGAGACGCTGGGGGCGGAGCTGGGCGCGTTCGTGCAGGAGCGGCTGGGCGTCGAGGCGCGGGAGATCTACGGCCAGACCGAGTGTAATCTCGTGGTCGGCTCCAACTCCAGCTTCTTCCCCATCCGCCCCGGCTCCATGGGCAAGGCCATCCCCGGCCATGACGTGCGCATCGTGGACGACGCGGGCCAAGAGCTTCCCCGCGGCACGGAGGGCCATATCGGCATCCGCCGCGGCGATCCGGTGATGATGCTGGAATATTGGAAGAATCCCGAGGCCACCGCGCACAAATATGCTGGCGACTTCCTCCTCACCGGCGACATGGGCCGGCAGGATGAGGAGGGCTATCTCTGGTACGTCGGCCGCGCCGACGACGTGATTACCTCAGCCGGCTACCGCATCGGCCCCGGCGAGATCGAGGACTGCATCCTCAAGCACCCGGCGGTGGCGCTGGTTGCGGTGGTGGGCGTGCCGGATGCGCTTCGCACGGAGGCGGTGAAGGCCTGGATCGTGCCCAAGGCGGGCGTCGCCCCCTCCGAGGCGCTGGCGAAGGACATCCAGGACTTCGTGAAGACCCGCCTTTCGGCCCACGAATATCCCCGCCACGTCGCCTTCACCGATACCCTACCCATGACCGCCACCGGCAAGATTCTCCGCCGTGAGTTGCGCGCCCGGGGGTAGCCGGGAGCCGCCCCCGACGTTCCCGGGAAAGACTGCGGCGGATCGCGCCTCAAAGCCGTAAGCCGGCTGTCAGCTTGGCTTCCTAGTGTCATCGCCGTACGAGGGGAGGCTTGCGGTGCGTGCCCCCATCGCTTACGGGAGGGGCTGCCTGAAATCCGTAAGCTGGCCCGAGGCCGGATAGGTAGTGACATTCGACATGGGGGAGGCCGCGGCACTCTCCTCCACGTTCCCGGGAGGACCTGCGCAGGCTGTCCCCAGCGCGACCGTACCTTCGACCCGTCGTTTCGCAAGGCCGCAGGATAACGCACAAAGAATGCCGGATTCCGCGCCTGTTCCCTTCGGTTCCCCGTCTTCCCGCGGCCCCGGCATCGTCCGGCAGAGCAGCGCCGAGCCCGAATCCGATGCGGCCGTCGGTGTGCTGCCCGCGGTGCCGCGCCTGTCAGTCATCGTCCCCACCTTCAATGAGCGCGGCAATGTGGAGCGCATGCTCGTCGGCATCGACGGCGCGCTGAAGGGCGTCCCCTACGAGGTCATCTTCGTCGACGACGATTCGCCTGACGGAACGGCGGACACCGTGCGGCAGATCGGCGAGCGGGATCCCCGCGTCCGCTGCATCCGCAGGATCGGCCGGCGCGGCCTCGCTGGCGCCTGCATCGAGGGGATGCTGGCTGCCCAGGCGCCACTCGTCGCCGTCATCGACGGCGATCTCCAGCACGATGTGAACGTGCTCAGGACCATGCTCGATCGGTCCCCCGACGCCGACCTCGTGGTGGCCAGCCGCTATGTGGATGGCGGCAGCGCCGACGGGCTGAACCGCCGCCGCGGCGCCATGAGCCGCACGGCAACCGGCATGGCGCGCCGCATCCTCGGCATCAAGACGTCCGACCCCATGAGCGGCTGCTTCCTCATCCGCCGTGCGCTGGTGGAACGCCTCGCGCCCTCCCTCTCGCCGAACGGCTTCAAGATCCTCCTGGACATCATGACAGCAAGCAAGGAACCGATGCGGATCGTGGAAGTGCCCATGGCCTTCGCCGCCCGCGACGAGGGTGACAGCAAGCTCGACAGCCGCACGATGCTCGACTTCCTGACCCTCCTGATCTTCAAGGTCAGCGGCGGTGCCATCTCGCCCCGGTTCGTCTGGTTCTCGGCCGTGGGCGGCGCGGGGCTGGTGCTGCACCTGCTGATGCTGAAGGGCGGGCTGCTCGTCGGGCTTGGCTTCGCAGTGGCCCAGTCCATCGCGACCATCGGCGCCATGACGTCGAACTTCGCCATGAACAACGTCTTCACCTATCGCGACCGGAGGGTGAGCGGCCTCGCCATGCTCCCAGCTTTGCTCAAGTTCTACCTCATCTGCGGTGCCGGCGCGGTGGCCAATGTGGGCGTCGCCAGCTGGGTGTTCGAGGGCGGATGGCGCTGGTGGCTCGCGGGCGTTGCCGGCTCCATCATCGGCGCGGTCTGGAACTTCGCTATGACCTCCCTGTTCGTCTGGGGACCCTCCAAGTGAGCGTTTCCACGCCAGGTCTCGCGCGGCCTGGCGTCGGCGACCGACCTGCGGGCCTCCGGACGCTGCAGGAGCGGATTTCGCCCGCCTCGGCCCTTGCCGCGGTGCTCATTTTCGCGCTGGCCGTGCGTCTCCTGTTCGCGGCAACCACCGGCCTCGGCAACGACGAATCCTACACCGTCGTCACCAGCCGCATCCCCGCGCTCAGCTATTTCGACCATCCGCCAATGGCCTGGTGGCTGGCGCATTATTCCGCTGTCCTCTTCGGCTCGGAGGCGCCGCTCGCAGTGCGGGCGCCGTTCCTGCTGCTCTCCACCCTCTCGACCCTGCTCATGTATCTGCTCACGGCCCGGCTGTTCGGCCGCTGGGCCGGTGTGTGGGCGGCGCTGCTGATGGCCTGCGCGCCCGTGCTGGGGCTCACCAGCGCCACCTGGGTGCTGCCGGATGGACCGCTCATCGCCTTCCTGCTCGCGGGGTCGCTGGTGATCGCGCACGTCCTGTTCGACGAGCGGGCCCATCCTGCCCTGTGGCTGCTGGCCGGTGCCTTCGGCGGGCTGGCGCTGCTCTCCAAATATCACGGCGTGTTCCTGTTCGCCGGCACCTTCCTGTTCCTGCTGCTGTGCCCGCGGCAGCGCAAATGGCTCGCCACCGTATGGCCCTATGCCGGCGGCGTGGTCGCCCTCGTCCTGTTCTCGCCGGTCATTGCCTGGAACATCGGCAATGGCTTCGCCTCCCTCGCCTTCCAGAGCGCGCGGGCGTCGGCGGCGGGCTTCCACCCGCTGATGGCGCTGATGGTGGTGGGCGGCATCGCCCTGTTCCTGACGCCCTGGATCTGGGTCGGCCTCGTGGCGGCGGCGGTGCGCGCGCTCAGGGCCCGGCCCGTCAACCCGCGCGCGCTCCTGCTCATATGCCTCGCGGCCGGACCGGTGCTGGTGTTCCCGGTGGTCGCGGCCTGGTCGGGTGCCAAGCCCTTCTTCCACTGGGCCGCGCCCGGCTATCTCATGCTCTTCCCTCTGCTCGGCCGGGCCACCGCGCGGCGCTGGGCCGCCAACGCCGCGATCCGGGGCTGGACGGTCTGGTCCGCCGGCTTCACCGCAGCGGGCGTGGCGGTGATCGCCACGGTCTCCATGGTTCCGTCCCTCGGTACGGCCTTCTCAGCCACCGGGGGCGATCCGCTGCGTGAACTCGCGACCTGGAGCGATCTCGACGCCGCGATCCGGCGCCAGGGGCTGACACCCGGCCCCTATGCCTTCGTGGTGACGCCCGTCTGGCACATGGGCGGAAAGGTGGGCTATGCTCTCGGCCCCTCCTGGCCGGTTGCCTGCATGGGGGACGATTGCCGCGGCTTCCTCATGAGCGACATCCAGCACGGCCGCAAAGGCGCCGATGCGGTGCTCGTGCTCGACGCCGCCGGCTCCAACGCCCAGATGAACGCCATGCGTCGGCGCTTTCAAAGCGTCGAATCGCTGGGAACGGTGGAAATCCGCCACGCCGGTACGGCGGTCGCGCTGGTGGTGCTGGCGACGGGGCATGGCTATCTCGGCGACGCCTCGCCGCGATAGCCCCGCGCGGGGCTGCTTTTGGCCCCCCCTACCCCGTCTCTTCAAAAGCCTGCGCCGTGAGAGTTTGGCTTTGAGCGTCGCAAGCGAGGGCGGTGGCCAGTGGCGCGCGCTCGCTCTAAGCGACGGTTAGGAGATGCTGCGCGGCCGTGACCGATTGCGCGCGTCCCAGAGCGGCGGCGGCACCTCCAGCGCCGATGGGGAGGGCCTTCCCCCGGCGTGCGGACCCGGGTGTCACCGAGGCCAGCCAAGCGCTCCAGCGGTCTCCGCTCCCGGCCTCCACCCAAGGACCGGCTTTGTGGCCCAGAGGCTTCGGCAATTGGACCGCAATGGACGCCACCACCAACGACGTCGGCCTCTCCGCCAAAACGCAACAGAGGGGAGCCGTTCCGGCCAAATGGCAGGAAAGGACCAAGCCGTCCGTCGGCATGAAGGCGGCGGCTTGGTTCATTCCATACAGATGCGCAGCGGCCGCACGACACGATGGGCCGCCGCCCCGACGCCTCTCAAATCGCCCTGGAAGGGTCGAGAGAGCCTGACGTCGCCGAAGGAGCATCTTGGACGCTCCGCGGCATTATCAGAGGCTCTGGAGCCGTCGTAGGCGATGGCGGGGTGCGGACTGCCCATCCAGGGCGCCATGGGAATGCATCCCCGGCCTTAGGGGCGCCCTTCGAGGGCCATCAGCCCGCTGATCTAAGCCAGTTTGAAGAAGGTCAGGCCGCGTGCCGCGCAGGCCGAGCACAAGCGGCAGAAAGGGTGCCGGTCTGAAGTCATCGAGCCGGTGTGAATTCGAAGAGGAGGATGCCCCAAGCGCAGCTGGCGCGGAGCGAATAGCCAAATCATCTCAGGGTGATGAATGGCGGGAGTGACGGGGCTCGAACCCGCGACCTCCGGCGTGACAGGCCGGCGCTCTAACCAACTGAGCTACACCCCCGAACCGGCGGCAGGTCTTGCCGACCGCCGAGGAGAGCGGCGTGGTACGGCACCCCTCCGCCCAAGTCAAGCAAGCCGCGCATTTTTTGCCGGGAAGTTGTCCACAGCCCCCTTAGAATTGAGCTCTGGCAACGCTTTTCGGCACTACCGACGCTCTGTGTTCTGACCTGTGGATGAAGGGATTCGCGGAGCGCGCGGCGGCGCGAACGGCGCACACGCGCGGGGGCGGAATCGCGGATGGCGAAGTGAAGAGAGAAAGGAGCCGGACATGGTGGGCGGTGACGGGCTCGAACCGCCGACCCTCTCGGTGTAAACGAGATGCTCTACCAACTGAGCTAACCGCCCGGTCGTCGCAGGACCTTCCGGCGCTATAGTCCGCCCGGGCCGCAGCGGCAAGGGTGGGCATGCGGCTGGAGCGTGGACAGCGGCTGCACGACGACATGGCGCGTGCCCGTCCGCCGGACGCCCTCAGGAAAAACGGCTTTGGGAAACGTCGGCACGATGGCCGGATCTTGCGCTTGGCGCGCAGGCGCTTTGTGCGCCTCCGATCCGCGAGGCTGGGGCTCGCCGGATCGGGGACGCTCCGCCCGGTACGGCCGGGCCGGGAGCGTCCGGATAGCCCTCCGGACATCGATCCGGAGAGGCACATGCAGCGGCAGTACGGCCGGCGCAGCGCGCGCCCGGGCCGAGGGCCGGATCAGTCGTTGACGGCTTCCTTGAGACCCTTGCCGGGGGTGAACTTCGGCGCCTTGGAAGCCTTGATCTTCACCGGCTTGCCGGTGCGCGGGTTGCGGCCTTCACGGGCAGCGCGCGTCACCACGGAGAAGCTGCCGAAACCGATCAGCTTGACTTCCTCGCCATCCTTGAGCGCCTTGGCGATGATGTCGAAGGTCGCGTCCACAGCCGCAGCCGCAGCGGTCTTCGTCAGCTTTGCCTCTTCGGCCACGGCGGCGATCAGTTCGTTCTTGGTGGTCATCTGACCTTTCCTTCCGTTGTCAGAACGCGAATCGTGCAGGGCGAGCCCCGACGAACGGCGCGAGCATCACGGAAAATAAGGCTTTTGCAAGCGCGATTGGCGCCAAACCCGCACCAATGCACGATTTTGCGCTGTGCGCCTGCGAAGAAGCGGGGTGCGGGCGAGGCGTGGCGCTGCGTCGGCTACGCCCCTAAGTCATTGAAAAGACTGAGGGCGCGCCCCGCACACCCCGAAGGTCCGGGGATGGCGGCGACACGCCCTCGAAAATTGTTCAGAAACTGTTGAAACAGGCCGGGTTGCGGACAATCCGGCCTGTTTTTTCGCGTCAGTGGGCGACCACGCCCGCATTGTCCTCGTCGGCGACCGGCGGGTTGTTCACCGGACGCTCTTCCCAGGTGATCGGCTCGGGCGGGCGAACCAATGCGTTGGCCAGCACCTCGTCCATGCGCGACACCGGCACGATCTCCAGCGCGTTCTTCACGTTGGCCGGGATATCCGCCAGATCCTTGGCGTTCTCCTCGGGGATCAGCACCTTCTTGATGCCGCCGCGCAGGGCCGCAAGGAGCTTCTCCTTGAGACCGCCGATGGGCAGCACCCGGCCGCGCAGGGTGATCTCGCCGGTCATCGCCACGTCGCGACGGACGGGGATGCCGGTGATGACCGACACGATGGCGGTGGCCATCGCGACGCCGGCGGACGGACCGTCCTTCGGGGTCGCCCCCTCGGGAACGTGGACGTGGATGTCGCGCCGCTCGAACAGAGGCGGCTCGATGCCGAAGTCGACTGCCCGCGAACGGACGTAGGACGCCGCCGCGGAGATGCTCTCCTTCATCACGTCACGCAGGTTGCCCGTGACCGTCATCTTGCCCTTGCCGGGCATCATGAGGCCCTCGATGGTCAGCAGCTCGCCGCCCACCTCGGTCCAGGCGAGGCCCGTGACGACACCCACCTGGTCCTCGCTCTCCACCTCGCCGTAGCGGAAGCGCGGCGCGCCGATGAAGTCCTCAAGGTTCTTGCCCGTGACCTTCACCGACTTCTTCTTGGACAGCATGAGCTCCTTCACCGCCTTGCGGGCGAGGGTGGAGATCTCACGCTCGAGGTTGCGCACGCCCGCTTCCCGCGTGTAGCGGCGAATGAGGGTGAGCAGGGCCTCGTTGTCGATGGTCCACTCCTTCTCGGTCATGCCGTGCTTCTGGAGCGAGTTGGGGATCAGGTGCTTGCGCGCGATCTCCACCTTCTCGTCTTCCGTGTAGCCGGCGATGCGGATCACCTCCATGCGGTCCAGAAGGGCCGGCGGGATGTTCAGCGTGTTCGCCGTAGTCACGAACATGACGTTCGAGAGGTCGTAATCCACCTCAAGATAGTGGTCGTTGAAGGTGTGGTTCTGCTCGGGGTCGAGAACCTCGAGCAGGGCCGAGGACGGATCGCCGCGGAAATCGGCGCCCATCTTGTCGATCTCGTCCAGCAGGAAGAGGGGGTTGGCCTTCTTCGCCTTCCGCATCGACTGGATGATCTTGCCCGGCATGGAGCCGATATAGGTCCGCCTGTGGCCACGGATCTCCGCCTCGTCGCGCACGCCGCCGAGGGCCACGCGCACGAACTCACGGCCCGTCGCCTTGGCGATGGACTTGCCGAGCGAGGTCTTGCCGACGCCGGGAGGGCCGACGAGGCACAGGATGGGCCCGGTGAGCTTGTTGGCGCGGCTCTGGACCGCCAGGTACTCGACGATGCGCTCCTTGACCTTGTCGAGGCCGTAGTGATCGCTGTCGAGGATCTCCTGGGCGTAGTTCAGATCCTTCTTGACCTTGCTCTTCACGCCCCACGGGATGGAGAGCAGCCAGTCCAGATAGTTGCGCACGACGGTGGCTTCAGCCGACATGGGCGACATCTGGCGGAGCTTCTTCAGCTCGTGCGTCGCCTTCTCGCGGGCTTCCTTGGTGAGCTTGGTCCGCTTGATGCGGTCCTCCAGCTCCTGCAGGTCGTCCTTGCCGTCCTCGTCGCCCAGCTCCTTCTGGATCGCCTTCATCTGCTCGTTCAGGTAGTACTCGCGCTGGGTCTTCTCCATCTGCCGCTTCACGCGGGTCCGGATGCGCTTCTCCACCTGGAGCACGGAGATCTCGCTCTCCATCAGGCCGAGCACCTTCTCGAGGCGATCGGGAACCTTCAGGGTCTCGAGCACGCCCTGCTTCTCGGGGATCTTCACCGCGAGATGCGAGGCGACAGTGTCGGCGAGCTTGGAGTGGTCGTCGATCTGGCTGACGACGCCGACCACCTCGGGCGACACCTTCTTGTTGAGCTTCACATAATTCTCGAACTCGGTGACCACCGAGCGCGCGAGCGCCTCGCCCTCGACGCGGTCGCCGACCTCGTCATTGAGCGTGATGGCCTCGGCCTCGTAGAGGTCGGTCCGTTCGGTATAGCGGGTCACCTGGGCGCGGCTGACGCCCTCGACCAGCACCTTCACGGTGCCGTCGGGCAGCTTCAGCAGCTGCAGCACGGTCGCGAGCGTGCCCACCGAGAAAATGGCCTCGGGGGCCGGATCGTCATCCGACGCATTCTCCTGGGTGGCGAGCAGGATGTAGGTATCGCCGCGCATAACCTCTTCGAGAGCGCGAATGGACTTTTCGCGGCCCACGAACAGGGGGACGATCATGTGGGGAAACACCACGATGTCGCGAAGCGGGAGGACCGGGAAGGTCTGGGACACTCCGGCAACGAGCGGCGGGCGCGGCTTCTGGCTCGTCATGACGCAATCCTTTCAAGAAGTGCACGCGCTGGATTTGGGCGCAGAACTGCGTTGCCGCGCGTGCACGCGGCCGGAGACGGGCGTGGATTTTCAATGCTGAAGCGGCTTGCGCCGCAGGAGGCACGAGGTCCGACCCCCGAGACCGGAACTTTCGAAAAGTAGATGGACACGCAACCTGCCCGTTTCAAGGGCACACCATTGACCTCTTTGGAGGATCGTCCCTTGCGGGCGAGCCCCCCGAGAAGAGGGCGAACCGGCGCGTCGGCCCCGGTCGTCATCTCCCGCCTCATGCCCCGGGCCCTGACCCGAACCGGGACCATCCGCCGGCCGGAACGGATCCGGGCCGGCTGAACTCCGGTCGTGTCCCGCCCTCTCCCGAAACCGCGAGGTCTGGGGAGAGGTGCGGGGCGCGACACGTCACGCACTGGCGCCCGCGTCGCCGACGCGATCGGCATAGATGTAGAGCGGGCGCGCATTCTGCTCGACGACTTCCCGGCTGATCACCACTTCCTCGACCCCTTCGAGACCGGGGAGATCGAACATGGTGTCCAGCAGGATGCCTTCCATGATGGACCGGAGGCCACGGGCGCCGGTCTTGCGCTCGATCGCCTTGCGGGCGATGGCACCGAGGGCCTCCTCGTGGATGGTGAGGTCCACGCTCTCCATCTCGAACAGCCGCTGGTACTGCTTGACCAGGGCGTTCTTCGGCTCGGAGAGGATCTTCTTCAGCGCCTCCTCGTCGAGGTCACCCAGCGTCGCCAGCACGGGCAGGCGGCCGATGAACTCGGGGATGAGGCCGTACTTCAGCAGATCCTCGGGCTCGACCTCGCGGAACACCTCGCCGGGACGACGATCCTCGGGCGGCGCCACCTTGGCCTGGAAGCCGATGGAGGTGGAGCCCTTGGAACGGGACGAGATGATCTTGTCGAGGCCGGCGAAGGCGCCGCCGCAGATGAAGAGGATGTTGGTGGTGTCCACCTGCAGGAATTCTTGCTGGGGATGCTTGCGGCCGCCCTGCGGAGGAACGGACGCGACCGTGCCTTCCATGATCTTCAGCAGGGCCTGCTGCACGCCCTCGCCCGAGACGTCGCGGGTGATGGACGGATTGTCAGATTTGCGACTGATCTTGTCGATCTCGTCGATGTAGACGATGCCGCGCTGCGCCCGCTCGACATTGTAGTCGGCAGCCTGGAGCAGCTTGAGGATGATGTTCTCCACGTCCTCGCCCACGTAACCGGCTTCGGTCAGCGTGGTGGCGTCGGCCATGGTGAACGGCACATCGAGGATGCGCGCCAGCGTCTGCGCGAGCAGCGTCTTGCCCGAGCCGGTAGGCCCGATCAGCAGGATGTTGGACTTCGCGAGTTCCACGTCGCCGTGCTTGGTGGCGTGGTTGAGACGCTTGTAGTGGTTGTGCACCGCCACGGAGAGGACCTTCTTCGCGTGGTCCTGGCCGATGACATAGTCATCGAGGACCTTGCGGATCTCCTTCGGGGTCGGGATGCCATCCCGCGACTTCACCAGAGAGGACTTCGACTCTTCCCGGATGATGTCCATGCACAACTCGACGCATTCGTCGCAGATGAACACGGTGGGTCCGGCGATGAGCTTCCTGACCTCATGCTGGCTTTTGCCGCAGAACGAGCAATAAAGCGTGTTCTTGCTGTCGCTGCCGCCGGTCTTGCTCATCTCACGTCTCCTAACGCCCTCACGAACCGGACATATGACCGGCCGTCTCGTCAGGGCCTCATATGGGGCTTGTACGAAGCAAAAACCTCGCCAAGCCCGAATGTGGTGATCAACTCGCCAAAAGCCAACCACCCTGAGGCGACGCGATCAAGGCAGGCTGGCGACATTCCCCAGACCAAGGGACGCGCCGCCGCCGACCTGAAGGTCGCGCCGTCCGCCGATCGTCTGCCCACGACCTTTCGCAAGTCTGAACCCGGAACTCATTACGAAGTCCGGGCCCCGACGGTTCATGGCCCTGAAACGCGAAGGCCCCCACCATCAGGCGGGGGCCGACTACGCGGCATCCGATGCCGGCTTAACGACATGCAAGCGCGATCTTGCACCGCACGCAAGTGGGGCAATGCGTGAACGCCGGGCGTGTTGCCCAACTATCGCAATCGCCCCGTCTGCGCTTGCGGCCAAGCTCGTGCTCGACCTCAGGCGGCCTTCACGGCCTCGTCGGTCGGGCGCTTGTCGATCACGGAATCGATGAGCCCGAACTCCTTGGCGGCTTCCGACGTCATGAAGTTGTCGCGCTCGAGGGCGTTCTCGATGGCCTCGAAGGGCTGGCCGGTATGCTTCACGTAGATTTCATTCAGCCGCTTCTTGAGGCTGAGGATTTCCTGAGCGTGGAGCATGATGTCCGTCACCTGGCCCTGGAAGCCGCCGGACGGCTGATGGACCATGATTCGGGCGTTAGGCAGCGCGAATCGCATCCCCTTCTCGCCTGCGGTCAGCAGCAGCGAGCCCATGGAGGCCGCCTGGCCGATGCAGAGCGTCGACACCGCCGGCTTGATGAACTGCATGGTGTCGTAGATGGCGAGGCCCGACGTCACCACTCCCCCGGGGGAGTTGATGTACATCGAGATTTCCTTCTTCGGGTTGTCCGCCTCGAGGAACAGCAGCTGCGCCACCGCGAGCGTGGCCATGCCGTCCTCGACCGGGCCGGTGAGGAAAAGGATGCGCTCCTTCAGGAGGCGGGAAAAGATGTCGTAGGACCGCTCGCCACGGTTGGTCTGCTCGACCACCATGGGGATCAGGTAATTCATGTAAGTATCAACAGGATCACGCATCTTAAAACCCCCAGGGGCGCATAGGGAGGGCGCGGGTAAAGGCACGCCGCTGCCGGCGTGCCGCGCGAATTCGTCGCAGGACGGATCGCGACCCGAGCCTCAGGCCGCCTTCTCGTCCTCGTCATCCTTGAAGAGCTCTTCCTTGGTGACCGTCTTCTCGGTCACGTTGGCAAGCTCCAGGAGGAAGTCGACGACCTTCTCCTCGAACAGGGGGGCGCGCACGGACGCCAGAGCCTCGGGGGTGCGGCGGTAATAGTCCCACACCTGCTGCTCCTGGCCGGGGAACTGGCGGGCCCGTTCGACCACCGCGCGCGTCACCTCGTCGTCGGAAACCTGGATATTGTTGCGCTCCCCGATTTCCGCAAGCACCAGGCCGAGGCGCACGCGGCGCTCGGCGATGCGGCGGTAGTCCTGGCGAGCCTCGTCCTCGGTGGTGCCTTCATCGACGAAGGTGCGGCCCTGGGCGGCGAGATCCTCGTTCACCCGGCTCCACACGCCGTAGAACTCCTGCTCCACGAGGCCTTCCGGCACGTCGAACTTGTGGGTCGCGTCGAGGCCGTCCAGCAGAGCGCGCTTCACCTTCTGGCGGGCGGCGCCGGCATATTCCTGCGCGATGCGGGCCTTCACGGTCTCCCGGAGCTTCTCGACACTCTCCTGGCCGAGAGTCGCGGCGAAGGCATCGTCCACCGCGATCGCACCGGGTGCGTCGACGGACTTGACGGTCACTTCGAAGGTCGCGGCCTTGCCGGCGAGTTCCTTGGCCGCGTAAGCCTCGGGGAAGTTCACGTTGAGGGTGCGGTTCTCGCCCGCCGAAGCGCCGACGAGCTGCTCCTCGAAGCCGGGGATGAAGCCCTTGGAGCCGATGAGGACGTCGATGTCCTGGCCTTCGCCGCCCTGGAACTTCTCGCCGTCCACATAGCCGGTGAAGTCGATGGTGACGCGGTCACCCTCGGCGGCCGGGCCTTCCTTGGTGGCGAAGGGGCGGTTGGCATCGGCGATGCGCTGCACCGCCTCGTCCACCTCAGCCTCGGTCACCTCGACCACGGGCTTCTCGACGGAGATGTCCTTGAAATTGCCGAGCTCGATCTTCGGCAGGATCTCCAGCTCCACGTCGTAGGCGAGGTCCTTGCCGCCATCGAGCAGGGTCTGGAACTGGGGGTCCTCTTCCGGACCCTTGATCCGGGGCTGGAGCGCCAGCTTGAAGCCGTGCTCCTCGACGATCTTGCCGTTGGTCTCGTTGACGGTCTGCTCGATGATCTCGGACATCACGGACTTGCCGTAGACGCGCTTGAGATGGGCCACGGGCACCTTGCCGGGGCGGAAGCCGTTCAGCTTCACCTGGCCCTTGAGCTCGTTGAGCCGGGCGTCGGCCCGGGCGTCGAGGTCGGCGGCGGACACCACCACACGGAAAGCGCGCTTGAGGCCCTCGGCCCCGGTCTCGGTCACCTGCATCGTCTTGCCTTCACATCCTCATCGCGCCAGGCGCGTTAACTTGAATTCAGCGCTGTCACCGGCATCCCGCGGCAATCGCCGGAGGCCGCGCGGCACGGTGGACCTGCCCCGACCGGACCACCTTGCGGCGGCCGGCGCGCGGGCTTGCGGCGGCATTGGTGCGGGCGGAGGGTTTCGAACCCCCACGACTTGCGTCACGGGAACCTAAATCCCGCGCGTCTACCAGTTCCGCCACGCCCGCGGCCCCGTCTCGCCAAAGGCCCGTCGCGCCCAAAGGCCCGTCATGCCTGCGAGGTGTCGCCGGGCACGGGGACGGCACCGAAGCGCTTGAGCGCACGACGCCTCCGGGCACAGCTCCACCGCTCGCGCACGAGGCCGCACGCGCCGTTCGGGTCGCGGCTTATATCATGCCCGTGCGGTCGCGCAGCAAGAAAATGGCGCCCGCGACCGCACGCTCCCCATCGCGCGTGCATCACGGCACGACGCCGCATCCCCGCCCGAGGAGCAGCCTGCGGAGCGTATGGCCGGCCGGCGGAAGATTGTATGCCGCCAAGCTTTCGCTCGCAGATGAGATCAAAGGAGGTGCCGCGTCGACGGAGCAGTCCGTGCAGCGGCGCTGGGGAACGCTTGAGCAAAGCCGCTTGCCCTTTTTCCGGCCGCGTAACATGGTCCACCCACCCCGCCAGGAGATGCCGCGTGAGCCCGTCGATTCCCTCTCGTCGCAACGTTCTCAAGGGGGCTGCGGCCCTGTCGTTCGCCGGCGCTGCCGGTGCCCTGTTGCCGGACTGGGCGTTGGCGCAGGGCCAAGGCGCCGGCCCCGTCTCGCTCACGGCCACGGAAGGCACCCGGCCGGCCATCGCCGGTCAGGGCAACCTTGCGCTCTTCAACGATTCTCTGCCGGGCCCCGTGCTGCGGGTGACGAAGGGGAGTGAACTTCAGGTCCAGTTCGCCAATGCGCTCAAGGAGAGCGTGGGCCTGACGTGGCAGGGCGTGCGGTTGCCGACCGATGCCGCCACTTCCGCCTCCGCGGCCGTCGCTGGCGGGCAGAACAAGCTGATCCGGCTCACGCCCAAGGATGCCGGCACCTTCTGGTACCACGCCACGTCCCCGGCCCTCGCCCGCCGCGCGCTCTCCGGCGCGCTCATCGTGGCCGAGCCCGGCACGCCAGCCTACGCCTCCGACAACCTGCTGTTCATCCAGTCGTTTCCGCCCGAGAGCGGGGTGCCGATCTTCCCGGTGAACGGCGAGTTCTCGCCGACATTTCAGGGTCCCGCCAGCGGACGCAGCCGGCTGCGGCTCGTGAACGCCACGCCCCTGTTCCTCCGCCTGCGGCTGAAGGGCCCGGCCGCTTACGCCATTGCCATCGACGGGCAGCCGGTCGCCCAGCCGTTCGAACTGAAGGACGGCCGCCTCCAGATGCCGCCGGGCGGGCGGGTGGATGTCGCCGCGACCATCGACGACGCGGATGCCACCATCATCGAGATCGAGACATCGCAGGAGCCGATCCGGCTCGCGGTGGTGACGCCGGTCGGGCCCGCAGGCCCCCTGCCCTCCGGCCCGCCCGCGCCGCTCCCGCCAAACGATTTGCCGGCTGACATTCCGCTGAAGGATGCCGTTCGCGTCGAGCTGCCCATCGGAGGGAAGAGCGGCGCCTCCACCTCGCTCGGCACCGTGAAGTCAGGCAAGGCAATGGTTCTGACCCTCACCAACAGCCTCGATGCTCCGGTGTCGGTCCATGTCGCCGGCCACGCGGTGCGGCTGCTCGACGGCCTCGACGATGGCTGGAAGCCGTGGTGGCACGACACAGTTCCTGTGCCGGCTAAAGCGACAGTAAGGGTGGCCCTTCTGGCCCAGACGACCGGGACGTGGAGCGTTACGGCGCAGCGGGGCGGCGATGGCGAGGTCGTCGCCTCGGCGACGTATCAGGTCACGGCCTGACCGGTTTTTCCCGCCGAATCAGAGACCTATGCGGCCGGAACCGCCCGGCCGCCCGGCGCATAGGCCCCGCTGGGGCGCGTGACGACGTGGCCCGCCAGACGAAGATGTCGACTTTGATTCGCTTGCGCGCGTCAAGCTTTTTCGATGGCAGCGTATAGCCGGCTATAGACCCCTCTCAAAGCCTCTGGCAGATCGTCCGCGATAAGCCCCGGCCCGGCCTCCCGGGCTGCCTCTCCGTGCAGCCAGACGGCGGCGCACGCCGCCTCGAAGGGCGGCATGCCCTGTGCCAGCAGGCCGCCGGCGATACCCGCCAGTACATCCCCTGCCCCAGCTGTCGCCAGGTAGGGCGGCGCATTCTCGGCGATGGCGGCTCGGCCGTCGGGATGGGCGATCACCGTGTCCGCCCCCTTCAGCACCACCACGGCCCCGAGCCTGCGCGCGGCGGCGCGGGTGCGGGCGAGCTTGGAGGGTGCCCCGAGAACATCGCCGTCGCCATGGAACATGCGGGCGAATTCACCCTCGTGGGGGGTGACGATGAGGCCGGCGCTGGATGCCGCCACTGCTGCGAGCGCCCAGGGCACGCCCTCGTAGCTGGTCAGCGCATCGGCATCGAGCACCAGGCGGCGGCCGGGGGCGGCCACGTCGATCTTGCAGCGGGCCTCCGCTCCACTGCCGAGGCCCGGTCCCAGCACCACCGTGTTCAGGCGCCGGTCTGCCAGCAACTCCGCCAGCTCCCCTGCCCCATCCACCGGGCGCGGCATGATGGCGGCATAAGAGGCCGCCTGCAGCGGCAGGGCCTCCCGCGGCAGGGCGATGGTGACGAGCCCGGCGCCGGCCCGCAGCGCGCCGCGCGCGGAAAGCCGAGCGGCGCCGGAGGTCCAGGCCGGGCCGCTCACCACCACCGCATGGCCGCGGGAATATTTGTGTCCGCCGGCGGTAGGGACAGGAAAGGCATCCCGCCAGAGGGCCGGCATGTCGACGAACGTCTGCGGGCGAATCGCGTCCAGCGCCTCATCGGGAATGCCGATGTCGGCGACCCGCACCCGCCCGCACAGGCTGCGCCCCGGCTCCAGCAGATGCCCCGGCTTGCGGCGAAAGAAGGTGACCGTCTCCACGGCCTGCGCCGCCGCGCCGCGCACCTTGCCGGTGGCGCCGTCCAGCCCCGAAGGCAGGTCCACGGCGACGATGGGCTTGCCGGACTGCGCCATGCGCTCCACCAGCGCCCGCGCCGCGCCGTCGAGGTCACGGGCGAGGCCGGCGCCGAACAGGGCATCCACGATCACCCCCGCCTCATCGAGATCGACGGCGGCCGGCTCCTCCACCGCCCCGCGCCAGCGCTCGGCGGCGCGGCGGGCATCGCCGGTCAGCTTGTCCCTGTCGCCCAGCAGCGCGAGGCGCACCTTGAAGCCCCGCTGCGCCAGCACCCGCGCCGCGACGAATCCGTCGCCACCGTTATTGCCCGGACCGCAGAGCACGAGGATGCGCGTGGGATAGGGGTAGCGGGCGACCGCATCGGCCACGGCGGTGCCGGCGCGGTCCATCAGCGTCATGGACGGCGTGCCCATTTCGACGGCGAATTTGTCCGCGCGCGCCATTTCATTCGGATCAAGCAGTGCGTGCACCGATGCCCCCGTCCTCAGATGCTCAGATCATGCTCATGTCGGCGAACTGAAAACCGGCATATAAGCTCAATAATTCATCACGCAGATCAAGAACTAGGCATTGCGCCCGACCCGACTTGCTTGTCTTCTGCATGGGCAAATGACCCAAGGCATGGCACATATCATGCTTACAAAAGGCGTCTCGACCGTGCGGCGGCGGATCGGGTCAGGGAGACGGAGCGGATGAAGAAGATCGAGGCAATCATCAAGCCCTTCAAGCTCGATGAGGTGAAGGAAGCCCTTCAGGACGTCGGCCTGCAAGGCATTACGGTTACGGAGGCCAAGGGATTCGGCCGCCAGAAGGGCCATACCGAGCTCTACCGCGGTGCCGAATATGTGGTCGATTTCCTGCCGAAGGTGAAAATCGAGGTTGTCCTCTCCGACGATATGGTAGATCGAGCCGTCGATGCCATTCGCCGTGCGGCCCAGACCGGGCGGATCGGAGACGGGAAGATCTTCGTGTCGTCCATCGAAGAGGCGATCCGTATCCGGACCGGCGAATCCGGCCTCGACGCGATCTGACGCGTCCAAAACAAATCGTCCAAGAAACGAACTGCAGGCCAGCAGAAAGGTAGCAAACCCCATGACGACCAAGACGGCCAAGGACGTCCTCGATCTCATCAAGAGCGAGGACGTGAAATATGTCGACCTGCGCTTCACCGATCCGCGCGGCAAGTGGCAGCATGTCACGTTCGACATCAGCATGGTCGACGAGGAATTCCTGACCGAAGGCACCGCCTTCGACGGTTCGTCCATCGCCGGCTGGAAGGCCATCAACGAGTCCGACATGCTGCTCATGCCGGATCCGACGACCACCTGCATCGACCCCTTCTTCTCGGAGACCACGCTCTCCATCGTCTGCGACGTGCTTGAGCCCACCACGGGCCAGCCCTACGGCCGCGACCCGCGCTCCATCGCCCGGAAGGCCGAGGCCTATGCCAAGTCCACCGGCGTGGGCGACGCGGTGTATTTCGGCCCCGAGGCCGAGTTCTTCATCTTCGACGACGTGCGCTTCAAGGCGGACCCGTACAACACCGGCTTCAAGCTCGACTCCATCGAGCTGCCGACCAACGGCGACACCGAGTATGAGGGCGGCAACCTCGGCCACCGCGTGAAGACCAAGGGCGGCTACTTCCCCGTGCCCCCCATCGACTCGGCGCAGGACATGCGCTCCGAGATGCTGGCCGCCATGGCCAAGATGGGCGCCAAGGTGGAGAAGCACCACCACGAGGTGGCCTCCGCCCAGCACGAGCTCGGCCTCAAGTTCGGCTCGCTCGTGACGATGGCCGACCACCTGCAGGTCTACAAGTACTGCATCCACCAGGTGGCCAACATCTACGGCAAGACGGCGACCTTCATGCCGAAGCCGGTGTTCGGCGACAACGGCTCGGGCATGCACGTGCACCAGTCGATCTGGAAGGAGGGCAAGCCCCTCTTCGCCGGCGACAAGTATGCCGATCTCTCCGAGTACTGCCTGTGGTACATCGGCGGCATCATCAAGCACGCCAAGTCGCTGAACGCCTTCACCAACCCGCTGACCAACTCCTACAAGCGTTTGGTCCCGGGCTATGAGGCCCCCGTGCTGCTCGCCTACTCGGCGCGCAACCGCTCGGCCTCCTGCCGCATCCCCTACACCAACAACCCGAAGGCCAAGCGCGTCGAGGTTCGCTTCCCCGATCCCGGCGCGAACCCCTACCTCGCCTTCGCGGCCCTGTTCATGGCGGGCATGGACGGCATCCTGAACCGGATCGACCCCGGCCAGGCCATGGACAAGGATCTCTACGACCTGCCCCCGGCCGAGCTGAAGCAGATCCCGACCGTCTGCGGCTCGCTCCGCGAGGCGCTTGCCTCCCTCGAGGCGGACCACGAGTATCTGCTGAAGGGCGACGTGTTCCAGAAGGACTTCATCGAGTCCTACATCGACCTGAAGATGGCCGAGGTGATGCGCTTCGAGATGACGCCGCACCCGGTCGAGTTCGAGATGTACTACTCGGTCTGATCGACCTTCATCCCAAAGCAGAACGGGCGCCCTTCGGGGCGCCCGTTTTCGTTTGTGGCGGTGTCTTGCGCCCGTCCGGCTCGGTCGCCCGGCTCAGCCAGCGTCGCCGCCCTCGCCACTCCCTGCCGACCCGCCACCCGTCTTGCGGGCAGCAGCGCGGGCGTTGTTCTCGGCCTTGCGGGCCTCGCGCCCTTCCCTGCCCTCTTCCAGCGCCGTCACCGCCCCATGCAGGGTGGCGAGGTCCTGCCGGGTGAGACCCAGCCGGTGGAAAATGTTGCGCAGGTTGCGGATGGTGGAGGGTGCCTTCTCCGGCGAGCGGAAGAAGCCGGAGGTCTGCAGCGCCGTCTCCAGATGGTCGAAGAAGGCGAAGAGATCGCCCTTGTCGGCGAGCGGCGAGCGATCCGGCGGGGCGAACGGCAGGGCGCCGCCGCTTTCCGCCTTCGACCACTCATAGCCCGCGACCGCGACGCAGGTGGCGAGGTTCAGCGAGGCGAAGGCCGGGTTCACCGGAAGGGTGAGGATGGCATCGCACAGCGATACCTCCTCCGTATAGAGGCCGGTGCGCTCGCGGCCGAACACCAGCGCCACCTCCTCGCCGGCGGCCATACGGCTGCGGGCCTCCGCCGTGGCCTCATCCGCCCCGACCACCCGCTTCGCCATGCCGCGCTCGCGAGCGGTGGTGGCGAAGGCGAACTTCACGTCGTGCAGCGCCGCGCGCAGGTCCGGGAAGAGCTGCGCCTCGTCGAGAATGCGGTCGGCCCCGGCGGCGAAGGTGCGCGCCCGGTCGTTCGGCCAACCCTGGCGCGGGTTCACGATGCGCAGGCGCGACAGGCCGAAATTGCCCATGGCGCGCGCCGCCGAGCCGATATTGTCCCCAAGTTGCGGCTCCACCAGGATGATGAGCGGCCCCCCCGCCGTCCACGGCTTGGTGCTGTCGGTACCCGAACCCGGCATGTGGTCTCCCTTGTCGGCGCCTTGGTCGCACACGGCGCCCGGACGTGTCGATACCCGGACGAAAGGCGGGCCCCGCGTGGGAAACGATCTCACGGCATTAGCCGGGTTTCCGTCTTGCGCCGCACTGCACCGGTGCTATAGCGGCCCGTGCCGGAGGCCGGTGGCGCCGCAATGCAGCGCCATCGCCTCCCCCGCTTTACCAAGGCTCATTGAGCAGTCGCGAAAGGCCGTCCCATGGCGAAGATCAAGGTGGCAAATCCGGTCGTCGAGCTCGACGGCGACGAGATGACCCGGATCATCTGGCAGTACATCAAGGACAAGCTGATCCACCCCTATCTCGACCTCGACCTCGAATATTACGACCTTTCCGTCGAGAACCGCGACGCCACCAACGATCAGGTCACGATCGCCGCCGCCGAGGCCATCAAGAAGCACGGCGTGGGCGTGAAGTGCGCCACCATCACGCCGGACGAGGCCCGCGTGAAGGAATTCAACCTCAAGGAAATGTGGAAGTCGCCCAACGGCACCATCCGCAACATCCTTGGCGGCGTGATCTTCCGCGAGCCCATCATCTGCAAGAACGTGCCGCGCCTGGTGCCGGGCTGGACCCAGCCCATCGTCGTCGGCCGTCACGCCTTCGGCGACCAGTATCGCGCCACCGACTTCAAGGTGCCCGGCAAGGGCAAGCTGACCATCTCCTTCGTGGGCGAGGACGGCACGAAGATCGACAAGGAAGTCTACAGCTTCCCCGGCGCCGGCGTGGCCATGGCCATGTACAACCTCGACGAGTCGATCCGCGAGTTCGCCCGCGCCTCGCTCAATTACGGCCTGCTGCGCAACTATCCCGTCTACCTCTCCACCAAGAACACGATCCTCAAGGCCTATGACGGCCGCTTCAAGGACATCTTCCAGGAAGTCTACGAGGCCGAGTTCAAGGCCGAGTTCGACAAGCGCGGCCTCACCTACGAGCACCGCCTCATCGACGACATGGTGGCCTCGGCCCTCAAGTGGTCGGGCGGCTATGTGTGGGCCTGCAAGAACTACGACGGCGACGTGCAGTCCGACATCGTGGCCCAGGGCTTCGGCTCGCTCGGCCTGATGACCTCGGTGCTGATGACGCCCGATGGCAAGACGGTGGAGGCGGAAGCCGCCCACGGCACCGTCACCCGCCACTATCGCGAGCACCAGAAGGGCAAGGAGACCTCCACCAACTCCATCGCCTCCATCTTCGCCTGGACCCGCGGCCTCGCCCATCGTGCCAAGCTCGACGGCAACGAGGAACTCGCCAAGTTCGCCGCAACGCTGGAGAAGGTGTGCGTGGACACGGTCGAGGCCGGCGACATGACCAAGGACCTCGCGCTCCTCGTCGGCGCCGACCAGAAGTGGCTCTCCACCACCGGCTTCCTGGACAAGGTGTCGGAGAACCTCACCAAGGCCATGGCGGCCTGAGGCACACGACATTTGGCGGCAGCCCAGGCCGCCGCCGCAATCCCGAAGGGGCCGCCATGCGCGGCCCCTTTTCTTTTGGCGGGAAAGGTCAGGCGGCCGGAGCGTCGCCCTCGGGCCTCACGTCCGGATGGAGTTCCGAAAGCCGGCCGATCACGTCGGGATGGCGCAAGGCGAGCATGTACAGCTCGTTTTCCTCGATGGAGAGGATCTTGGTCTTCGCGACCGCCCGTACCGCCACCGGATCGGGCTTCGTGTGACCCGGCAGAAGCCCGAACACCTCGCCCGGCCCCAGCGTGCGGACCCCGTCGGTCCCCTCCATCTCCACCTTTCCCTCCAGCACCACGAACAGGTGCGCCGCCTCCTCGCCCCGCCGCACCACATGATGGCCGCGGTCGAAGCTGCGGGAGTGCAAAACCGGCAGGATGTCGCCCAGCACGGGCGCTTCGAGGTCGGAAAAGGGAGGCAGCCGGGCGATCATGGAGAAGGTGACGACGAAATTGTGCTTCGAGATCACCTCGGCAAAGGAGCCGGCGATAATGGCGATGGGCAGCGCCAGCATCATCAGGCCGGAAATCATGGTGATGCCGCCGATGAGCCGGCCGAGATTGGTCACCGGCACCACGTCGCCATAACCCACCGTGGTCAGCGTCGTGATCGCCCACCACATGGCGAGCGGGATGGAGCCGAACTTGTCCGGCTGAACATTGCGCTCCGTGAGATACATGGCGGTGGCCGACATGAGCACGCCGGAGCACAGGATGATGAGGCAGGAGAGCAGCGCATAGCGCTCGCGCTTGATGGCGAGATAGAGCGCGTTGAAGCCGGAGGAATAGCGCGCGAGCTTCAGGAAACGCACGAGGCGCAGCACCAGCAAAGCGTGGGGATCGAAATCGGTCGCCAGCGCCACGAACCACGGCAGGATGGCGATGAGGTCGATCAGCGCCGGAACGGTCAAGGCGTAGCTGAGGCGCGCGCGGGTGTTCGACATGCTGCGCCTGAGCGGATGCTCCGGCGCCACCCACAGGCGGAAGCCGTATTCCACCGTGAAGATGAGCAGCGCGGTGAATTCGCCGATCTTGAACCACCACGCGTCGCGGATTTCCAGGGATTGCACGGTCGCCAGCACGGCGCCGGTCACCGACAGCAGCACCATTCCGATCAGGAAATAATGGACGAAGTCCGCCGTGCGGTCGCCGGGAAGGTCTCGCTCCAGGATGTCGAACACACGCCGCCGGGCCGATTGCTCCTTCATCTCGTCCTCAAATCCCCTGCCCGCTTTGGCTTCGCGCGCCACCGAGCGCTGTCTCGATGCGGGCTCGGGCGCGCTCGGTGCGCGCCGCCACCACCTCGTCCGGCAAACCAAGCTGCGTCAAGAGGCGCGCGGCGAGCTGCAGGCTCGCCTCCTGCGCCTCCGGTATCACGCCTGATACCCCGAGCGCCGACAGCCGGTGAGCATGCTCGGTATCCTTCGCGCGAGCGATGATCGCCGCGTCCGGCCAGTGCTGGCGCACGGCACCCGCCATGCGCTCGGCCGCGTTGGGGGCATCGAGGGTCACCACGAACACGGTGGCGCGCTCGGCACCCAGGCGCTCGAGCATCTCCGCGCGCCCGGCATCCCCGAAATAGACCGGCAGGCCTTCGACCCGCGCCTCGGCCACGCGGCGGGGATCGTTGTCGAGCGCCACATAAGCGACGCCCTCTTCCTCCAACGCGTCCGCCACCATGCGGCCCACCCGCCCGAAGCCGCCGATGACCACATGGCCCTCAGCGCTGCTCTGCACCGGCGCGGCGAGGTTGTCGTTGAGGCGGGCATCCAGCGTCCGCCCCAGCCGCCGGCCCAGCCGCGCAAGGAACGGCGTTGCCGCGAGGCTTAGGCCCACCATGGCGATGAGGACGCCAGCATCGGCCCGCGGCAGCGCGCCGCTCGCCGCCAGAAGCGCCAGCACCACGAGGGCGAATTCCCCGGTTTGCGCCAGCAGCACCGCCGCCTCCGCCGCCGCCGGTGGCGCAACTTTCATCAGGCGGCCGGCGGCATAGGTGAACACGACCTTCACGGCGAGGATGCAGGCGACGCCGCCCAGCACCCAGCCGAGCCGGGGCAGCACCACGGCGAAATCGACGCTCATGCCCACGGTGACGAAGAACACGCCGATGAGCAGGCCCTTGAACGGCTCCAGATCCACCTCGATCTGGTGACGGTAGGCCGTCTCCGACAGCAGCATCCCGGCAAGGAAGGCGCCGAGCGCGCTGGAGAGACCCGCCCGATGGGTGACCGCGGCGGAGCCCACCACCACCACCAGCGTGATCGCCATGATGAGATCGCGCGAGCGCGTGGAGGCGGCAGCCGCGACCAGAGGCGCCAGCACGAAGCGTCCCGCCACCAGGATCAGCGCCACGGCGCCCACCGCCTTGACGAGCGCGAGGGCGGCCAGCGTCAGCACGTCCGGCGCATTGCCGGTGAGAAGCTCCGCCGCCAGGAGGATGGGCACCACCATCAGGTCCTGAAACAGCAGGACGGCGATGACGAGCTGGCCGAGCGGGGCAAGGGCACGGTGCTGGTCGATGAGCAGCTGGCTCACGACCGCCGTCGATGAAAGGGCGAGCGCCGAGCCCAGCACCAGAGCCACACCCGGCGGGTATCCGACGAGCACCGCCCCCAGCGCCAGCGGGACACCACAAAACACCACCTGCAGGCAGCCGACGCCGAACACCTCGCGCCGCAGCGCCCACAGGCGCGCGGTGGAGAATTCAAGCCCCAGCAGAAACAGCAAGAAGACGATGCCGAGTTCGCCGAACGGCGCCGCCCGTTCGGGACTGGAAATGGTGACGAAGCGGACCAGCGGCAGCGTATCGGCCAGGCGCCCGAGCCCGTGCGGGCCGACGAGCGCTCCCACGGCGATGAAACCCACCACGGCGCCGATACGGGCGCGGTGAAAGAGCGGCACCAGCACCCCGGCGGCGAGGAGATAGACGAACGCATCCTTCAGGAAGCTGTCGTTCACCGCACCGCCACTCCGCTGCCTTCCGCCGGCGCCCCCACCCCTGTGTGGCAAGAAGGAATGACGCTGCGCAAGGGGCTTACGTCAAATCCACCCCGAACGCGTCAGATAAAACGCGCCTGAGCGCTACCCGGGCCGAACCGGGCGGCCGCAGTGTCGCGGACGCCGTCAGGTTGCAAGACCGCCTCGCGGGTCAACCCGCGAGGGCGGCCTCAATGGCGGAGAGGGCCGCGTCGGCCTTGTCGCCGTCGGGTCCGCCGGCCTGGGCCATGTCGGGACGGCCACCGCCGCCCTTGCCGCCCAGCGCCTCGGCGCCCCGACGGACCAAAGCAACGGCATCGACGCGGGCGGTGAGGTCGGCGGTGACACCCACCACGATGCCGGCCTTGCCGTCGGACGTGACGCCGACGATGGCGACGACGCCCGAGCCGATCTGCTTCTTGCCCTCGTCCACCAGGCCCTTGAGATCCTTGATCTCGATGCCTTCCACCTGACGCGCCAGGAGCTTGATGTCGCCAACCGTGCGCACGGCGTCGCCCGAGCCCTGGTTGCCGCCCATGGCGAGCTTCTTGCGGGTCTCGGCCAGCTCACGCTCCAGCTTGCGCCGCTCCTCCACGAGGGCGGCGACGCGCGCCTCCACCTCGGCCACCGGCGCCTTGAGCGTGGAGGCGGTGGCAATGAGGGCGGCGCTCGCGCCGTTGAGATGCTTGCGGGCCGCGCGGGCGGTCAGCGCCTCGATGCGACGGACGCCGGACGCCACCGCGCCCTCGGAGACCACGGAGATGAGGCCGATGTCGCCGGTGCGCTTCACATGGGTGCCGCCGCACAGCTCCACCGAGTAGGGCGCTCCGTTGCCGTCGTCCGTCCCCATGGAGACGACGCGCACCTCCTCGCCATACTTCTCGCCGAACAAAGCGCGGGCGCCGGACTTGATGGCGTCGTCCACCGCGAGGATGCGCGTCTCCACCGGCTCATTACGCAGCACGAAGCGGTTGGCGATCTCCTCAACCTCCGCCACCTCGGCCTCGCTGAGGGGCTTGGGATGGGAGAAATCGAAGCGCAGGCGGTCGGGGGCGACCAGCGAGCCCTTCTGCGCCACATGCTCGCCGAGCACCCGGCGCAGCGCCTCGTGCAGGAGATGGGTGGCGGAATGGTTGGCGCGCACGGCGGCGCGGCGATCATGCTCCACCTCCAGCACCAGGGCGGTGCCGGGCTTGAGCGTGCCGCTCTCGACCTTCACATCGTGCAGGAACAGGTCGCCCAGCTTCTTCTGGGTCGCGCGCACCTCCGCGACGATGCCGCCCTCGCCGGTCATGCGGCCGGTGTCGCCCACCTGACCACCGGATTCGGCGTAGAAAGGCGTCTGGTTGAGCACCACGAGGCCGGTCTCGCCGGCATTGAGGGCCGCAACCTCGGCGCCGTCGCGCACGAGGGCGGTGACCACGCCTTCCGCCTTCTCGGTATCGTAGCCGAGGAAGTCGGTGGCGCCGACCTTGTCGCGCACCGCGAACCACAGCGTGTCGGTCGCCGCCTCGCCGGAGCCGGCCCAGTTGGCGCGGGCCTCCGCCTTCTGACGAGCCATGGCGGCGTCGAACGCGTCGGTGTCGACGCTGATGCCGCGGGCGCGCAGGGCGTCCTGGGTCAGATCGAGAGGAAAGCCGTAGGTGTCGTAGAGCTTAAATGCCACCTCGCCGGGGAAGCTCGCGCCGGAGACGAGGCCCTGGCTCTCCTCTTCGAGGATGGAGAGGCCGCGCTCGAGCGTGCGGCGGAAGCGGGTCTCCTCGAGCAGCAGCGTCTCTTCGGCCAGCGGCTCGGCGCGCACGATCTCGGGATAGGCCCGGCCCATCTCGCGCACCAGAATGGGCACGAGGCGGTGCATCAGGGGATCCTTGGCACCGAGCAGCTGCGCGTGGCGCATGGCGCGGCGCATGATGCGGCGCAGGACGTAGCCGCGGCCCTCATTGGAGGGCAGCACGCCGTCGGCGGTGAGGAAGACCGACGCGCGCAGGTGATCGGCGATCACCCGGTGGCTCGCCTTCTGCGGACCCTCGGGATCGACGCCGGTGAATTCCGCGACCTCGGCGATGAGGGCGCGCATGAGGTCGGTTTCGTAATTGTCGTGGGTGCCCTGCAGCACCGCCGAGATGCGCTCGAGGCCCATGCCGGTGTCGATGGACGGCCGCGGCAGGCCGACGCGCTCGCCGCCCGGCAGCTGCTCATACTGCATGAACACGAGATTCCAGATCTCGATAAAGCGGTCGCCGTCCTGGTCCGCCGAGCCGGGCGGGCCACCGAAGATGTGGGGGCCGTGGTCGAAGAAGATTTCCGAGCAGGGGCCGCACGGGCCGGTGTCGCCCATGGACCAGAAATTGTCCGAGGACGCGATGCGGATGATGCGGTCGTCGGAAAGCCCGGCGATCTTCTTCCACAGGCCGTAGGCTTCTTCGTCCTCGCTGTAGACGGTGACGAGCAGGCGGTCCTTCGGCAATTCGAAGGTGCGGGTCACGAGGTTCCAGGCGAGCTCGATCGCGCGATCCTTGAAATAGTCGCCGAACGAGAAATTGCCGAGCATCTCGAAGAAGGTGTGGTGCCGCGCGGTGTAGCCCACATTGTCGAGGTCGTTGTGCTTGCCGCCGGCCCTGACGCACTTCTGCGACGTCACCGCCCGCGAATAGGGCCGCTTCTCGACGCCGGTGAAGACGTTCTTGAACTGCACCATGCCCGCATTGGTGAACATGAGCGTGGGGTCGTTATGCGGCACGAGGGGCGACGAGGCGACGGCCTCGTGGCCCTCCTTGACGAAGTAGTCGATGAAGCTCGACCGGATCTCGTTGACGCCGCTCATGTGCCGGCACTGTCCCTCGGAGGCCGGGCCTTGCGGCCGCCGGCTCTGGTGATCGCTGCGCGCGCCAGCGCCTTGGGCCGAGCTTGGGGCCATCCCTCGGGCGTCGCGCGGTTCCCTCGGCCGACGCGGCCGGCGGAACCGGGTTCGTTTAACGATGGGCCCGCCACTTGTCCAGAAACGCGAGGCAGCAAAGGCAGAGCGGGCGGAGCCTTGCCGGCACCGCCCGCTCTAAAAGGCTGTCAGGACCACGTCCGGGGCTGACGCATCACGCGTCGGCTTCCGACCCCTCGGCATCCTCTTCCGGATCGCCGGCGAGAATCTTCTCGGCGATGAGGCCGGCATTCTGGCGGATGGCCGCCTCGATGCGCGCCGCCACCTCCTGGTTCTGCTTCAGGAAGGTCTTCGCATTCTCGCGGCCCTGGCCGAGGCGCTGGCTGTCGTGGGAGAACCAGGCGCCGGACTTCTCAACCACGCCGGCCTTGACGCCGAGATCGAGCAGTTCGCCGGTCTTGGAGACGCCCTCGCCATACATGATGTCGAACTCGACCTGCTTGAAGGGCGGGGCCAGCTTGTTCTTCACCACCTTCACGCGGGTCTGGTTGCCCACCACCTCGTCGCGCTCCTTGATGGCGCCGATGCGGCGGATGTCGAGGCGGATCGAGGCGTAGAACTTCAGCGCGTTGCCGCCCGTGGTGGTCTCCGGCGAGCCGTACATCACGCCGATCTTCATCCGGATCTGGTTGATGAAGATGACCATGGTGTTGGACTTGGAGATGGAGGCGGTGAGCTTGCGCAGCGCCTGGCTCATGAGCCGCGCCTGCAGGCCGGGCTGGTTGTCGCCCATCTCGCCATCGAGCTCAGCCCGGGGGGTCAGGGCAGCAACCGAATCCACCACCAGCACGTCGACGGCGCCGGAGCGCACCAGCGTGTCGGCGATCTCCAGCGCCTGCTCGCCGGCGTCGGGCTGGGAGATCAGCAGATCGTCGAGGTTCACGCCCAGCTTGCGGGCATAGATCGGGTCCAGCGCATGCTCGGCGTCGATGAAGGCACAGGTGCCGCCGCGCTTCTGGGATTCGGCGATGGTGTGAAGCGCGAGCGTGGTCTTGCCCGACGATTCGGGGCCGTAAATCTCCACGACGCGCCCCTTGGGCAGGCCGCCGATGCCCAGCGCGATATCGAGTCCCAACGAGCCGGTGGGAATGCTCTCGATCTCCAAGGCCTTGCCGCCCTTGCCGAGCCGCATGATGGAGCCTTTGCCGAAATGCCGTTCGATCTGCGAGAGCGCGGCATCCAGCGCCTTGGTCTTGTCCATGGAAGAACCTTCGACGAGTCGGAGTGTTGCCTGAGTCATCGCCGCGCTCCGGTGCCGGTGCAAGGGGAATTAAGAACGTAGCGGTTGTACCCCTTCTGTTCTCTGTTCGCAATATGTTCTCTTTTGTCCACAGTGTGTGGATAACATTTGGTATAACAGAGCGCCTTCGAGCTGCTGCCGGGGCCATCGAGGCCCCGGCCCGCTCCCCTCAGTAAATGCCGGTTTCCACAGCCACGCGCCGATAGCCGGCGCCGGCCGTGAAGCCTCCGTCGATCACGAAGTCCTCGCCGGTGATGAAGGCGGAGCGATCCGAGGCGAGGAACAGCACCAGCTCGGCGATCTCCTCCGGCGTGCCGCTGCGGCCCATGGGTGTCATGCCGATCATCGGCTGGAGATGCGGGCTCGCGGCGTTCAGGGCCGTCACCACGAGGCCGGGGCATACGGCGTTCACGCGGATGCCGCGCGCGGCATATTCCATGGCGGCGCTGCGGGTGAGGCCGCGCAGGCCCCATTTGCTCGCCGTGTAGGCCGGATCGTAATGGCCGGAAAAGGCGCTGTTCGACGAGATGTTGACGATGCTGCCGCCGCCGGTCTCCTCCATCAGCGGCGCAGCGGCCCGGATGCCGAGGAAGGCGCCGGTGAGGTTGACCTTGAGCACCCGCTCCCACGCGTCCGGCTCCGTGGCCGAGACGGTGCTGCGATTGATGATGCCGGCATTGTTGATGAGGATGTCGAGCCGCCCCTTCCAGGCCCGCGCCGCCTCGATGGTCTGAGACCAGTCGGCCGGGTTGGTCACGTCGAGCGTGCGGAAGCGGGCTTCGATGCCTTGGGCGGCGAGTTCCGCCACGAACGCCTCGCCCTCGGGTGCGAGCACGTCGCAGACCAGCACTGCCGCGCCCTCGATGCCCAGACGCCGCGCTTCCGCCGCCCCCTGCCCCCGCGCGCCCCCGGTGACGATGGCGACGCGCCCCTCCAGTTCCTTCATGCGTTTCTCCCCGGCTTATCTGTTCGGGCCCGGCTGGCCGTCTGCTCTCGAGCCCGATCGCAGCCGCCGGAAAGCCCCTTGCCACAGAATTTAGAATAAACTAAAAATCGCATAATACGAGATTAATCGTCACTCAACGATCTCCGGACTCGACATGCTCGCAGAACCGGGACGCGGGGGAGGGAAAACAATGCTGCAAGGAAAGGTCGCCCTCATCACGGGGGCGGGCATCGGGATTGGCCGTTGCGCGGCGGAGCTGTTCGCCCGCCATGGCGGGCGCATCGTCGTCGCCGAGATCAACGAAGAGGCCGGGCGGGAAACGGCGGCGCGCATTCATGCCGCCGGCGGTGATGCGCGGTTCGTGCGGACCGACGTGACCGATGCGGCGAGCGTCGAGGCGGCGGTGGCGGCCGGCGTCGCGCACTATGGCCGTCTTGACGTGATCTACAACAACGCCGGGGGCTCGACGACCCGCGACAGCGATCTCACCCGCGCGCCGGACGACGAGTTCTGGCGGGCGATGACGCTCGATCTGCATGGCACCTGGCTGGTCAGCCGCTTCGGTATTCCCGAGCTCATCAAGGCCGGCGGCGGCGCGGTGGTGAATGCGGCGTCCGTGGTGGCCCTCATGGGCTGGCCGGGCAAGGATGCCTACACCGCCGCCAAGGGCGCCGTCGCCGCGCTCACCCGCTCCATGGCGGTGGAATACGCGCCCCACAACATCCGCGTGAACGCGGTGGCGCCGGGCGTCACCCGCACGCCGCGGGTGGTGGCGCAGCTGGAGCAATTGGAGACCACGCAGCGGCTCACCGCCGCCCACCTGCTGGGCATGGTGGAGCCGGAGCATGTGGCGCAGGCGGCGCTTTTCCTCGCGTCCGAGGCGTCCGGCCGAACCACCGGGCATGTGCTGCCCGTGGACAGCGGCCTCTCCATCTCCTGATCCAACCCAACGTCCTCGTCGCGCACGCAGACGGCCGAGCACCGTCCTGCGGCGCGCGGGTGTGATCCCCACCGGCGGGATCAGGACCTCAGCCACCCGCCCTACAGGAGGGGTCTGTTGATCATCCATATCCTCAACGGCTTCGTTTACGGGGGCCTGCTCTATCTGGTCGCCATCGGGCTGGTGCTCATCTTCGGGATCCGGCAGGTGGTGAACTTCGCCCACGGCAGCCTCTTCATGCTGGGCGCCTATGTGGGCTATGCGGCCACCGCGATTGCCGGCTTCTGGGCGGGCGTGGTGGCGGCGACGCTGGTGCTCGCCATCCTCGGCCTGCTCCTTGACCGCGCGGTGTTTCGCCCGCTGCAGGACCAGGACCCCATCGTCACCCTGCTCGTCACCTTCGGTCTCCTTCTGGTGATCGAGGATCTCGTGCGCACGGTCTGGGGCAAGGACACGCTCACCATCGCCATGCCCGACCTGCTCAGCGGCACGCTGCGCATCGCGGGCGAGGACTTTCCGGTCTACCGCCTGTTCGTCATCCTGGTCGCGGCGGGCATGGGCGCGGGGCTCACCTTGTGGCTGAAGCGCAGCCGCATCGGCCTTTACGTGCGTGCCTTCGCCTCCGATCCCCTCACCACCGGCACGCAGGGCGTGGACACCGAGCGCGTGAGCGCCGCCGTGGTCGCGCTGGGCGCGGGATTTGCGGGGCTCGCGGGCATCATCGCAGGGCCGCTTCTCGCCCTCTCGCCGGCCATGGGCGGGTCGATCCTCATCGAGAGCTTCATCGTGGTGGTGGTGGGCGGATTCGGCAGCTTCTCCGGCGCCTTCGTGGCGGCCCTGGTCATCGGCCAACTCCAGAACCTCGGCATCGTCTTCATCCCCTCCTTCTCCACCATGATCCCCTTCCTGCTCATGATGCTCATTCTGCTGTGGCGTCCCCTCGGCCTCACCGGGAGGGCGGCATGACGAGCCCAGCCACGCTCACGGCCACCGCCCCGGCGCGTCCGGCGCGCGCGCCGGGCAGTGTCCTCGCCCTCGTCGTGTTGGGGACCGGATGCCTGCTGCCCTTCGCCGGCGCCTCGCCGCTTCTCCTGTCGCTGCTGGTGCAGGCCATCATCGGCGCCATGCTGGCCACCGGAGTGGGCTTCCTGGTGCGGCAGAACGGCATGGTCAGCTTCGGCCATGCCCTGTTCTTCGGCCTCGGCGGCTATGTGCTCGGCGTGCCCATGGCGCATGGGCTGCTGCCGCCGGAAATGGCGGTGCTGCTGGCGCTGCTGGTGCCGGCGCTGCTGGCCTTTCTGCTCGGCCTCGTCATCACGCGCATTCCCGGCGTCGCCTTCTCCATGCTCAGCCTCGCCTGCGCGCAGACCTTCTACGAGGTGGTGCTGAAGGTACGCACCCTGGCCAACGGCGACGACGGCATGTCCGTCACCTTCCCCGCCCGCCTGTTCGGGCTGGACGTGGGGCTGCTGCAGGATCCGCGCTCCATGTACCTCATCTGCTGGGTGCTGCTGGCGGCCGTTCTCGTCGGGCTGTGGCTGTTCACGCGCTCGCCCTATGGCCTGCTGACCCTCGCCATCCGCTCGAACGAGGAGCGGGCGCGCTTCATCGGCTACGAGACCGTGGTGCCGCGTGCGGCGGTCTATGCGCTGTCCGCCGGCGTCGCGGGCCTCGCGGGGGTGCTCGCCACCTTCTACAACGGCTTCATCTCTCCCGACATGATGCACTGGACCCTCTCCGGCTCGGCGCTGGTCATGGCCGTCATCGGCGGCACGCGGGCCGTGTGGGGGCCGGCGCTGGGCGCGGTGGTGTTCTTCTTCTTCAAGGAGATCGTCGGCGACGCCACCGAGCACTGGCCGGCGGTGATCGGCATCACCCTCATCGTGGTCACCCTGTGCGCGCCGGCCGGCCTCAGCGGGCTGCTCGCACGCCTCTTCGCGCGGAGGGCAGCATGACACTTCCGGCCATCGAGGGGCGCGCCCTCTCCCGCACCTATGGCGGGTTCCGCGCGCTGGACGGCGTGGACCTGAAGGTAGCGCGCGGCGAGGTGCGCGGCATCATCGGCCCCAACGGAGCAGGAAAATCCACGCTCATGGACGTGCTCACCGGCCGTGCGGCCTCCCGCGGCGGCACGGTGCTGCTGGGCGGGCGGGACATAAGCGCGCTGGCGCCCCGCGCCCGCCAGCGCGCCGGCCTCGCCCGCTCCTTCCAGAAGACCAATGTCTTCCTCGATCTCACCGTCGGCGAGCAGATCCGCCTCGCCGGCCGCTGCGCGACGCTCGACAACGGCGAGGAGGTGCTGGTGGCGCTGGGCCTCGCCGAGATCGCCCATCGTCCCGCAGCCGACATCTCCTATGGCGACCGGCGCCGTCTCGATCTCGCTTTGGCGCTGGTGGGGCGCCCGCAGGTGCTGCTGCTCGACGAGCCGGCGGCCGGCCTCACGGTGGAAGAATCCCTCGCCATGGCCGACCTGCTGAAGGATCTCGCCCGGCGCTGGCACGTCACGGTGCTGCTGGTGGAGCACGACATGGAGGTGGTGTTCGGCATCTGCGACCGCATCACCGTGCTCCATCTCGGCCGCCTTCTCGCCGAGGGCACCCCAGCCGAAATCCGGTCCGATCCGCGGGTCATCTCCGCCTATCTGGGGACTGCTGCATGACCTTGCTCAGCTTCGATGCCGTGGATGCCTTCTACGGGCGCGCCCAGGTGCTGAGGGGCGTGAGCCTCGCCATCGGCAAGGGCGAGCGCGTGGGGCTGCTCGGACGCAACGGCGTCGGCAAGACCACGGTGGTCAACGCCCTGCAGGGCATCGCCCAGGTGGGCCGAGGGGCCGTGGTGATGGCCGGGCAGCCGGCGCCGCGCATCCGCCACTACAGCGCCGCCCGGGCCGGCATCTCCGTGGTGCCGCAGGGTCGGCGGATCATCCCCGCGCTCAGCGTGCGGGAGAACCTCCTGCTCGGCGCCGCCGTCGCCCGTCCCGGCCCCTGGACCCTGGCCCGCGTCTTCGAGCTGTTCCCGGTGCTGAAGGAGCGCCAGCACACGCCCGGCACCGCCCTGAGCGGCGGCCAGCAGCAGATGCTCGCCATCGGCCGCGCCCTGATGGCCAACCCCGACCTCCTCGTGCTGGACGAGCCGTCCGAGGGGCTGGCGCCGGTGATCGTGGATGAGCTCGCCGAGGTCTTCGTGCGCCTCGCCGACGAGGGCACGAGCCTGCTCCTCATCGAGCAGCACATCAGCCTCATCCGCCGCGTGGTGGAAAGATACCACATCATGTCCAAGGGGATGATCGTCGACAGCGGACCGCTGGCCCAGCTGACGACGGAAAAGCTCAAGCAACACGTCGCCGTTTGAAGGCGTGAACAAGGGTGGAACTGCCAATGGGATGGACGATGCGTTTGGGCGGCGCGCTCGCGGCCGCCATGATGCTGCCGGTGGCGGCGATGGCGCAGGAGCCGCTGCGGATCGGCGTGCCGACCGCGCTGACCGGCACCTATGCCGACCTCGGCAGCCAGGTGAAGCGCGCCATCGCCTTCGCCGCCGCCGAAGCCAACGCAGCGGGCGGCATCGACGGCCACAAGGTGGAGGTGGAATACCTCGACACGGAGGCCAAGCCCGATCTCGCCCGGCGCCAGGCGGAAAAGCTCGCGCTCCAGGGCAACAAGGTGCTCATCGGCGCCATCGCCTCCGGCGAGGCCCTTGCCATCGCTCCCCTGCTGGCGCGTTGGGACGCGCTCTACATCGCGACCACCAACAAGAGCGACAAGATCACCGCCGAGGCCTGCGTGCCGCGCATGTTCCGCGTCAACCGGCCGGACAGCTCCGACGCCGCCACCATGGCGCCCTGGCTGAAGGGCCGCAGCGAGGAGACATGGGCGGTGATGGCCGCCGATATCGCCTGGGGCCGCGATGTCGCCGCAAGCTTCGGCAAGGCCGCCGCGGCACAGGGCAAGAAGGTGGTGCTGGAGAATTTCTCCGCCCTCGGCACCAACGATTTCGCGACCTACATCCAGAAGATCAAGGATTCCGGCGCCAAGGGCGTGTGGGTGGCACTGGCGGGGCGCGATGCGGTGAACTTCGCCATGCAGGCCAAGCAGGCCGGCCTTCTCGACAGCGCCACCGTGGCCGGGGTTAGCTTCGTGACCGACAACACGGTCGCCTCCATCGGCGATGCGGCCAAGGGCGTCGCCGGCATCATCAATTACTCGTCCACCCTCGACAATCCGGCCAACAAGGCGTTCGTGGCGGCGTGGGAGAAGGCCTATCCCGGCACCACGCCGACGAACTTCGAGGGCGAGACCTACATCGCGATGCAGGTGCTGTTCCAGGCGGTGAAAGCCGCCGGCAGCGTGAAGGCGGCGGACATCGCCAAGGCCCTGCCGGGCCGCACCTACGCGACCATCCTCGGCGACCAGCAGATGCGCCGCGAGGACAACCAGCTGGTGGGGCCGAACTTCTTCGGCGTGGTCGAGGTGTTCGACGGCAAGCTGCGGCCGGTGGTGAAGATGTCGGTTCCCGCGGAGACCGCCACCGTCGCGCCGAGCCCGGCCTGCAAGATCGCCGGCTGACAAGGAGGGGCGGCGTTCGCGGGAGCGCCGCCCGTTCTCATTCCACGGGAGAGGCATCCTCGGGGGCGAGGGTGCGAATCTTGCGCGGACGCGCCGCCCGCTGCGCCGGCCGGTCCCCGGCCTCGCCGGCGATGGCGCTGGTGATGCGGGCGGCCAGCTGCTTGATCTCGCTCACCAGATCTTCCTTGCCGGCGCTCTGGAAGCGGGACTCGCGCACCGCGAACACCACGCTGCCGAGGATGCGCCGCTCCGCATCGAACACCGGCGCGCCGATGCCCACGAGATCGGGGATCACCTCGCCCCGCGTGACGCAATAGCCGTCGCGACGCAGGCGGGACATGTTGGAGCGGAACTGCTCCCAGTTCTCGCCGAGGCCGGCCTCGCGCACCAATTCCCCGTGCCACAGCATGATGTTGCGCAACTGGTAGGGAGTCAGATGGGCAAGGATGGTCTTCGCCATGGCGCCGCGGAACATGGGCATGGGGCGACCGCGCTCGTAATATTCCGGCACCGAGCGCTCGGGCCAGACGATATCCGCGCACATGACCTTGTCGCCGTAGTAGCTGCACAGCATCACGTTGATGCCGAGGCGCGCGCTCACGTCCCGCATGGGCGCGCCGGCGCGGGTCAGCAGCGGGTCGGCCCGGCGCACGAGGCGGTCGAGTTCGATGATGCGCGGGCCGAGCACATAGCTGCCGCCGGTGGTGGGCGCGAGCAGCCCCGAATCGCACAAAGACTGGATGTAGCGATAGGCCGTGGCGCGCGAGGCACCGGCCGCCTGCACGTCCTCGAGCTGGATGCTCATGCGCTCTTCGCCGAAAAGGTCCAGAACCTTCAGCATCTTGTCGAGACTGCTCATGGCTGCGTCCCTCCGGCTCGCCGCTTCATGCACCCGGGGCGCACCATCTGTCGGCGCATTATAGGGTCCATGTCCGCGAATTGAAATTTGCGAGCAGTTTCAAAATCTGCCCCGCCGCGCCCACCTCGGCGGCTCGACCCTGCGACGTGGCCGGCAGGCAAGGCTCTGCAAAGCGCGCCAACACAATGCCATGAGACATTGACATAGCTCAAGATGCGGAAATAGTCTCACAATACGAGAATAATATAATAACTAGGAAGCGCCGTGTTCAGTTCTGAAGAGGCTCCGATGGGGGCCCTTGTCGCATCTGCATGTCCCCGGAAGGACCGACCGTGACGCCCCGCGCGCCCTACGACCTCACCGGCATGCGCATCCTGCTTACCGGCGCTGCCGGCGGCATTGGCCGCGCGACGGCGCAGCTGTGCGCGAGCCTCGGTGCCGAGATGGTGCTGACCGACGCCGGGCCCGCCCCCGGCCTTGCCGAGGACCTGCCGCGCGATCACGGCCAGGCCCACAGCTACGCCGCCTGCGACGTGCGCGACCGGGCCGCGGTGGAGGCCCTGTGCCAATCGGCCGGCCCCTTGGATGCGGCGGTGCTGAATGCCGGCATCTTCCCGCAGGAGCAGTGGCTTGCAGACGATTGGGACGACCTGTTCCACGAGGTGATGGCGGTGAACGTGGCCGGGCCGGCGCATTTTGCCCGCGCGCTCGTTCCAGCCATGAAGGCGCGGGGCAACGGCCGCATCGTCCTCCTCGGCTCGGTTGCCGCCCACACCGGCGGCACCTATGCCCATTCCCCGGTGAGCTATGCGGCGTCCAAGGGCGCGGTCCACACCTTCGTGCGCTGGCTGGCGCGCCGCGCCGCGCCGGAAGTGCTGGTGAATGCGGTGGCGCCCGGGTCCACCCTCACGCGCATGGTGGCCACTGCCGATCCCAAGGCGCTGGAGGCGATGCCCGTGCCGCGCTTCGGCCGGCCGGAAGAGATCGCCTGGCCCATCGCCTTCCTGTGCTCCCCCGGCGCCAGCTTCGTGTGCGGCGCCATTCTGGACGTGAACGGCGGCGCCTACATGGGCTGAGGGCCCAAGCGTCCTTCAATCGGGAAAACACCATGTTGCTGGAAGGCAAGGTTGCCATCATCACGGGCGCGGGCAGCCCGCAGGGGATCGGCTATGGCGTGGCGCGCCGCTTCGCGCGGGAGGGGGCGCGGGTGGCGTTGCTCGATCGCTCGCCCCGGCCGTCGCAGGAGATGGAGCGCGAACTTGGCCCCAACGCCATGACGGTGGTGGCCGACGTGCGCGACGAGGCGGCCTGCGCCGCCGCCATCGCCGAAGTGGTGGAGCGCTGGGGACGCCTCGACGTGCTCGTCAACAATGCCGGCGTGGTGCAGGCCCGCCGCACGCGGGACATCTCGCGTGACGACTACGATCTGGTGCTGGATGTGAACCTGCGCGGCACGCTGCTCATGTCCCAGCAGGCGCTGGCACACATGGGGCCGGGCGGGTCCATAGTATGCATCGCCTCCATCGCCGCCCAGCGCGGCGGCGGGCTCATGGGCGGGCCGCACTATGCCGCCTCCAAGGGAGGCGTGCTGGCGCTGGTGAAGTCCATGGCCCGCGAATTCGGGCCGGCCGGCATCCGCGTCAATGCGGTCAATCCCGGCGTCATTCTCACCGGCATGACCGCCGGAGCCTATGAGGGCGAACGGGGCGCGAGCGTCATCTCCACCATTCCGCTCGCCCGGCTCGGGACGCCGGATGACGTGGCCGGCGCCTGCCTGTTCCTGGCTTCGGATCTGGCCGGCTACATCACCGGAGCGTCGGTGGATGTGAATGGCGGAATGCACATGCACTGACGGTCGGCGCATGTTGACACTAGTCTCATAAAATGAGATTTTTAGTTATTCGCTCTTAAGGCAGAAAACGACCTGCAAAGGCAGGCAGCATTGGGCGCCCCGACGTCCGATCATGGGGAGGAAACACAGATGAAGCGCATGCTGGCCCGCACCGCCCTTGCCCTGGCGGTGGGCGGTCTTTCCCTCGCGGCGACCTCCGCCGCACGGGCGCAGTTCACCGATGGAGTCGTCCGCATCGGCGTGCTCAACGACCAGAACGGCATCTATGCCGACATGGCCGGCCCCGGCTCGGTCGCGGCCGCGAAGATCGCGGTGGAGGAGATCGGCGGCAAGATCGGCAACACGCCCATCGAGATCATCGTCGGCGACCACCAGAACAAGCCGGACATCGGCCTCAACATCGCGCGCAAGTGGCTGGACGTGGACGGCGTCGACATGATCGCCGACATTCCCAATTCCTCCATCTCCCTGGCGCTGGTCCAGCTGGTGAAGGAAAAGAACAAGGTGGCCGTCATCGCCACCTCCAACAGCAATCGCCTGACCGGTGATTCCTGCACGCCCAATCATGTCCACTGGACGCTGGACAATTACTCCCTCGCCAAGAGCACGGCGACGGAAGTGCTGAAGTCGGGCGGCAGCAGCTGGTATTTCGTGACGGTGGACTATGCCTTCGGCCACGACATGGAGCGCGAGGCGGGGCAGATCGTGAAGAATGCCGGCGGCACCGTGGTCGGCTCCGTCCGCCACCCGCTCGGCTCGTCGGACCTCTCCTCCTTCCTGCTGCAGGCCCAGGCCTCCGGCGCCAAGGTGATCGGCTTCGCCAATTCCGGCGCCGACTTCACCAATTCCATGAAGCAGTCGGCAGAATTCGGCCTCACCCAGGGCAAGCAGAAGCTGGCAGCGCTCGCCGTGTATCTCACGGACATCAAGTCCCTCGGCCTCACCAGCGGCCAGGGGCTCTATCTCAGCGAGCCGTTCTACTGGGATCTCAATGACCAGACCCGCGCCTTCGCCAAGAAGTTCTCGGAGAAGATGAACGGCGCCATGCCCACCTCCTTCCAGGCCGGCGTCTATTCAGGCGTGCTGCATTATCTGAAGGCGGTCCAGGCCCTCAACAGCGACGCGGATGGTCGCGCCATCGTCGCCAAGATGAAGGATCTGCCCACGGACGACCTCGCCTTCGGCAAGGGCTATGTGCGGGCCGACGGCCGCAAGATCCACCCCATGTACCTGTTCAAGGTGAAGAGCCCGGCCGAATCCAAGGGACCGTGGGACCTCTACACCAAGATCGGCGAGACACCCGCCGACCAGGCCTTCAAGCCCCTCGAGGCCGGCGGCTGCGCGCTGGTGAAGCAGAACTGAGTCCGCCGGGCCTTTCCCTTTCAGCGAAGCCGGGAGGCTGCGGGCTCCCGGCCGAATGCCCCGCGCATCCACAGTCCCGCATCGATTTTCAGGAGCAGAAGATGGTCGCAATCACCCCCGGCCTCGCCGGCGAGGACAAGCTCGGTCCGAAAGATTCCCGCTACGTCGACGTGCCGAGCCTGCCGTGGAAGCCCACCCCCACCAAGGGCATCGACATGAAGATCCTGCTCCTCGACGAGGAGACCGGGCTCATGACCGCCCTCTTCCGCTGGCAGCCCGGCACGGAGCTGCCCCGCCACGAGCATGTGGAGATCGAACAGACCTACGTGCTGGAAGGCAGCATCGTGGACGCCGAGGGCGAGGCGCTCTCCGGCAATTATGTCTGGCGCCCGGCCGGCAACCAGCATGTGGCCCGCTCTCCCAACGGCGCGCTCGTCATCTCCATGTTCCTGCGTCCCAACAAGTTTCTCGACGGCGACCTCGCCGGTCAGGAACTGAAGTAAGTCCAGGGACACACCGGGGCGGCCGGGCTTGGGTCCGGCCCCTTGGCTGAACGAGAGAGCGTCATGCGCATCGTCCGCTTTGAACATCAGGGCCGCATCCAGTTCGGCACGCGACGGGATGACCACGTAACCCCCTTCGCCGGGGTGGCAGGGGGATCCTTCACCGCCCTTCTGGCGGCCCTTGCGGACGGCGCGCATGTCCCGCAGGCCACCCCCATTCCTCAGGCGCAGGTGAGCCTGCTGCCGCCGGTGCCGCTCACCGGGAAGATCATCTGCATCGGCCTCAACTATGCGGACCACGCCCGCGAGGGCGGCCACCCCATTCCCACCTATCCGGCGGTCTTCCTGCGCACCGCCACCTCGCTGGTGGGCCACGGGCAGCCGCTGGTACGCCCGGCGCTCTCCGAGCAGTTCGACTATGAGGCCGAGCTTGCGGTGGTGATCGGGCGGACCGCGCACCGCGTCCGTGCGGCCGATGCCCTGCACCATGTCGCGGGCTATTCCTGCTTCAATGACGGGTCGATCCGGGATTTCCAGCGCAAGTCCACCCAGTGGACCATGGGCAAGAACTTCGACCGCTCCGGCTCCGTCGGCCCTGAGCTGGTGACGCCGGACGAGTTGCCATCCGGGGTCGACAATCTGCGCATCGCCGCGCGCCTCAATGGCGAGACGCTGCAGGACGGCTCCACCCGGGAGATGATCTTCCCCGTGGCGGATTTGATCGAGACCTTGTCCGCCGTCATGACGCTGGAGCCCGGCGACGTCATCGCCACCGGCACGCCGGCTGGCGTCGGCTTCGCCCGCACGCCGCCGCGCTTCATGGAGGCCGGCGACCTCATCGAGATCGAGATCGAGGGCATCGGCATCCTCGCCAATACCATCGTGGACGAGGCGCCCGACGCCGCCGAACAGGAAAGCCATCGCCCATGATCGTCGAAGAGCGGATGTACGTGCTCCACACCGAGGTGAACATCGCCGACTACATGGCGATCTACACCAGCGAGGGCCTGCCGCTGCAGCGGGAGATTCTCGGCGGCTTCCTCGGCTATTTCACCACCGAGATCGGCACGCAGAACCAGCTCGTCCATTTCTGGGCGTATGCGGACCTGGAGGAGCGGCGCAAGCGGCGCGAGAAACTGGCGGCGCAGCCCGGCTGGCAGGCGTGCCTCGTGAAGATACGGCCCATGATCATGACCATGGAGAACCGCATCCTCGTCCCCACCGCCTTTTCCCCCTGGCCCGGCGCGACGCCGAGCCTCGCGGCGGGCAGCGGGCAGGCGTGACGTTTTCCGTGTCGAGCAGGCCTTGCAGAGATTGACGTTGCAAGGCCTCCTCGGCCGAACCGATTTCAACGCCCTTCCCCCTACAGCCTCCTCCAGCAGCCCCGCTGCGCGCACCGTCTTCGCAGATGCAGTGAAACCTTGAGCCCTCCTGCCGCGTTGAGGCGTCAGACACGCGAGACCTACCCATCCTCGGTAGTCATCGCGCCGGCGCCGCCGGAGGAGACACACATGCGCATCGCCCAAGTCGCGCCGCTCATCGAGAGCGTGCCGCCGCGCCGCTATGGGGGAACCGAACGTATCGTCTCCTACCTCACCGAGGAATTGGTGGCGCAGGGCCATGACGTGACGCTGTTCGCCAGCGGCGACTCGCTCACTTCAGCCCAGCTTGAGCCCATGTGCGAGACGGGTTTGCGTCTCTCCACCGGCCCCGTCGATCCCGTCGTCTTCCACCTGCTCATGCTGGAGCAGGTGCGGCGGCGCGCGGACGAGTTCGATCTCATCCATGTGCATGTGGACGTGCTGCACTATCCGGTGCTGAAGGAGCTTGCGCCGCGCACGCTCACCACCCTGCATGGCCGGCTCGACAGCGTCGCCGCCCAGCGGCTCTACGCGCTGTATGACGAATTTCCGCTGGTCTCCATCTCCAATCACCAGCGCAAGCCCATGCCGCCGGTGAACTGGGCCTCCACGATCTACCACGGCCTGCCGGAAGCGCTCCTGCCGTTCAATCCGACGGGGGGCGACTATCTCGCCTTCCTCGGCCGCATCTCGCCGGAAAAGCGCCCCGACCGCGCGATCGAGATCGCCGCCCGCGCGGGGCTGCCGCTCAAGATCGCGGCGAAGGTGGACCAGGCGGACCTGGAATATTGGGAAACGAAGATCCGCCCCATGGTGGAAGCCACCCCCGGCGTCGAATTCATCGGCGAGATCGACGAGCGGCAGAAGGCGCAGTTCCTCGGCAATGCCAAGGCCCTGATCTTCCCCATCGATTGGCCCGAACCGTTCGGGCTGGTGATGATAGAGGCCATGTCCTGCGGCACGCCGACCATCGCCTATGGCTGCGGCTCGGTTCCGGAGGTGCTGGAGAACGGACTGACCGGCTACATCGTCCGCAGTCAGGATGAGGCGGTGGCCCGCGTCGCCGATCTGGACCGGCTCGACCGCGCCGCCATCCGCCACACCTTCGAGAAGCGTTTCTCGGCGGCGCGGATGGCGCGGGACTATGTGGCGCTCTACCAGCGCCTTGCCGCGCCCTCCTCCCCCCGGATGGTGCCGCGTGAGTTGGTCAACGGGAGCCTCAATGTCGCCGTCTGACGCCGCGGCCCGGGCTGCCGCCGCAGACTCGCAGGAGCCGGGCTATGCCATCGCCGCCAGCGCCTCGCAGATCGAGGCGATGCCGCGCACGCTCAAGCACGACGAGACGTTCGCCGTGTTCGATGCCCATGGCGATGCCGTCCCCGGTCTCGCCAGCAACCATGGCCTGTTCCACCGCGACACGCGGCACCTCTCGCAATTCTTCCTCACCATCGACGGGGTGCGGCCGCTGCTACTCGGCTCCACGGTGCGGGACGACAACGCAACGCTGAGCTGCGACCTCACCAATCCCGACCTGCCGGCGCGCAACGGCGAGGGCGAGCTGGCGCACGACCTCATCCATTTGCGCCGCTCGCGCTTCCTGTTCCGCGGCGCGTGTCATGAATGCCTGTCCGTTCGCAATTTCGATGGCGAGACGCGCACCTTCGAGATCGGCCTCTTCTTCGATGCCGATTTCGTGGATTTGTTCGAAGTGCGCGGGTCGCATCGGGCAAAGCGCGGGCGGATGGCGGCGCCTGTGGTGGGGGAGAGCCATGTGGTCCTCTCCTATCGCGGTCTCGACGAGCACACCCGCACCACCCGCCTCGCCTTCGCCCCCCGGCCCAGTGTCCTGAAGGCAGATCGCGCGCTCTACCGGCTGACCCTGAAGCCCGGCGAGGGCTTCGTGATTTTCGCGGAGATCCGGTGCGACGGCGCCGAGCCGGAGCGCGATGCCCGGCAGGCGTTCCGGCTCGGCCTCAAGGACATCCGCGCCGACATGCGGATACGGACGGCGCGCTCGGCGGGCGTTTCCTCCTCCAACGATCATTTCAACGAGGGCCTGCGCCGCGCGGTGAGCGACCTCAACGTCCTCATCACCGATCTGCCCGAAGGCCCCTACCCCTATGCGGGCGTGCCTTGGTTCTCGACCGTGTTCGGACGCGACGCGATCATCACCGCGTTCGAGACCCTGTGGCTGACGCCCTCTCTGGCGCGCGGCGTGCTGCTGCATCTCGCCGCCAACCAGGCCACCACCTTTGATCCCGAGGCCGATGCCGAGCCCGGCAAGATCCTGCACGAGGTGCGCTTCGGCGAGATGGCGGAACTCGGCGAGGTGCCGTTCCGCCGCTATTACGGCAGCATCGATTCCACCCCGCTCTTCGTCATGCTGGCCGGCGCCTATCTGGAGCGCACCGGCGACGTTGAGACGGTTCGCATGCTGCGGCCGGCCATCGAGGCCGCGCTCGACTGGATGCGCGAGCATGGCGACCGCGACGGGGACGGCTTCATCGAATACGGCCGCCGACGCGGGGACGGGCTGGTGAACCAGGGCTGGAAGGACAGCCACGACAGCATCTTCCATGCGGACGGACGGCTCGCCAAAGGCCCCATCGCGCTGGTGGAGGTGCAGGGCTATGCCTATGCGGCGTGGAATGCCGCGGCCGCCATTGCGCGCGTCCTCGGCGCCCCGGATGCGGCGGAGGCCCATGCGGCGCGGGCGCGCGACCTGCGTGCCGCCTTCGACGCCGCCTTCTTCGACGCGGCCCTCGGCACCTACGTCCTCGCGCTGGACGGCGACAAGGCGCCCTGCCGCGTCCGCACCTCCAATGCCGGGCACGCCCTGTTCTCCGGCATCGCCCTGCCCGAGCGGGCGGAAGCGGTGGCGGCGACCTTGATGAACAGCAGTTCCTTTTCCGGCTGGGGCGTGCGGACGCTCGCGGCCGGCGAGGCGCGCTTCAATCCCATGAGCTATCACAACGGCTCGGTGTGGCCGCACGACAACGCCGTGGTCGCGCTGGGGCTGGCGCGCTACGGCTTCCGGGCCGAGGCGGCGCGCATCTTCGAGGGGCTGTTCCGAGCCTCGGTCTATTTCGACCTGCGGCGCATCCCCGAGCTGTTCTGCGGCTTTGCCCGCCAGCGCAACCGGGGGCCGGTGGGCTATCCGGTCGCCTGCGCGCCGCAGGCCTGGGCGGCGGCGGCTCCTCTTGCCCTTCTCCAGGCCTCGCTTGGCCTCAGCTTCGACGTGGCGGAACGGCGCGCGGTGTTCGAGCGGCCCATGCTGCCGGAATTCCTCGACACGCTCACCCTCACCGGCCTCGCCGTCGCGGATGGGCATATCGACGTGAAAGTGGAGCGTGTGAAAGCCTCCGCCGCCCTGTCGGTGATCGACCGGCAGGGCGACGTCGGCATTCGCGTGGAGTCCTGACCCTATTCCGCCGCCGGCGGATAGTTGGAGGGGAAAAGCGCCTTGCGAGAGTCCTCGTCGCCCGACGCCTTGAACGCGTGGTCCTTGCCCACTTCGCGGGCGCGGGCGGCGGCGGGGCGGGCGTCGATCTCGGCGAACCAGCGCTTGATGTGCGGGAAGCGCGCGAGAGGATCATCCTCGCCCTTCAGCACGCGGGACGCCCGCCCGATCCAGCCCCAGGCCGACATGTCGGCGATGGTGTAGTCCGCACCGGTGACATAGGGGCGGGTGGCGAGCAGGTCGTCGAGCACCTGATAGTGCCGCTCCGCCTCGCGTCGGTAGCGGTTCACGGCATAGCCGAGGCCCTCGGGCGCGGCGTGCTGGAAATGCACCGCCTGACCGGAGAAGGGCCCGAGACCGCTGGCCAGGAACAGGAGCCAGGAGAGCAGTTCCGGCCGGTCCTTGGGATCACCACCGAAGCGGCCGGTCTTCTCGGCGAGGTAGAGCAGGATCGCGGTGGAATCGAACACCCGCGCCTCGCCGCCGCCCGGCCCTTCCGTATCGACGATGGCCGGCACCTTGCCGTTGGGATTGATGGCGCGGAACGCCGGCAGGTGCTGCTCGCCCTTGGCCGTATCGACCGGGACGATCTCGTAGGGAAGGCCCGTCTCCTCAAGGAAGAGCGCGACCTTGGCCGGGTTGGGCGTGGGATGGAAATAGAAGCGGATCAACGGGATCACCCTTCGCTGGCAGCCGCCGAAGCGGGCACGTTTGCGTTTTAGAACGACTGATATAGAATGCACGCATCGGACACCCGCGCAAGCTGTCCGCATCGCAAAATACTGTCGCATGCCAGATCTCGGCGGCGGCATGACACGCCATGGATGATCCAGAATGATCGACCTGCATTATTGGCCGACCCCGAACGGTCACAAGATCACGATGTTTCTCGAAGAAGCGTGCGTCGACTACACCATCATCCCCGTCGACATCAACGCAGGCGACCAGTTCAAGCCGGATTTTCTGGCCATCGCCCCCAACAACCGCATGCCAGCCATCGTTGACCATGCCCCCACCGATGGTGGCGCGGCCATTTCGGTGTTCGAATCCGGCGCCATCCTGCTCTATCTCGCCGAGAAGACCGGCCGCTTCGTTCCCACCGACGTGCGCGGCCGCAAGAGCGTGCTGGAATGGCTGTTCTGGCAGGTGGGCGGGCTGGGTCCCATGGCGGGGCAGAACCACCATTTCGTCCAGTACGCCCCGGAGCGCATCCCCTATGCCATGGAGCGCTACGTGAAGGAGACGAACCGTCTCTATGGCGTGCTCAACACGCGCCTCGGCAAGAGCGCGAACGTGGCGGGCGAGGAGTATTCCATCGCCGACATGGCCATCTACCCCTGGATCGTGCCGCACCAGCGTCAGCAGCAGGATCTCGACACCTTCCCGAACCTGAAGCGCTGGTTCGAGGCGGTGGCGGCGCGCCCGGCCACCATCGCGGCCTATGCGAAGGGCGAGCCCTTCACCAAGCGTCCGACGGTGACCGAGGAAGGCAAGAAAATCTTGTTCGGCCAGACCGCACACTAGGCCGGATGACGTCTCCCCCGGCGCGGGTTACGCTGCGCCGGGAGAGGCGGAAAGACGCGGGAAAGACAGGGGACCATGGCGCGGCCGAGGGCGTTCGACGAGGGCGAGGTACTGGACGCGGCGCTGCGCTGCTTCTGGACCCGCGGCTACGAGGCGACCTCCGTGCGCGATCTCGCCTCCTCCATGGGCCTCACCGGCGCGAGCCTCTACAATGCCTTCGGCGACAAGCGCACGCTCTATGAGAAGGCGCTGGAGCGCTATGCCAGCCACAGTATGGCGGAACGCATCCGCCGGCTGGAGGCGCCGGACATCGCCCCGCGCGACGCCATATCCTCCTTCTTCCGGGAGACACTGGAGCGGGCGCTGGACGATCCCGAGATGAAGGGCTGCTTCGTGGTGAACGCCGCGGTGGAGATGGGGCCGCACGACCCCGAGCTTCGCGCCGCCGCCCTCGCCTCCCTCGGTGAGGTAGAGGCCTTCCTCACCCGCCGCATCGAGGCCGGCCGCGCGGATGGCACCATCCAGAACCGGGAAACCGCGCAGGAGCTGGCGCGCATGCTCCTCGGCGTCCATCTTGGCCTCCGGGTGCTGGCGCGCCTGCGCCCCGGCCGCGAACTGCTGGAGGGGGTGGTGAAACCCGCCCTCGCCGCCCTCGATCCGCACGTGCCGGGCTGATCCCGCCCGCGCCCCCGCCCTCCACGACAGGACGCCGCCCATGATCCGGGCCTATGTGTTCGATGCCTATGGCACGCTGTTCGACGTCCAATCGGTCAGTGCCGTGACCGATGCGGCCTTCCCCGGCCATGGTGAGATCATCACCCAGGTGTGGCGGATGAAGCAGCTGGAATACAGCTGGCTGTGCTCGCTCATGGGTGATTATCAGGACTTCTGGTCCGTGACCCGCCGCGCCCTCACCTACACGCTTGGCATCCTGGGGCTTCAGCCCAGCGAGCGGTTGTTCGACGACATTGCCGAGGCCTACAATCGCCTCACGCCCTATTCCGATGCGGCCGAGGCGTTGGCAGGCCTGACGGGCGTGCGTCGGGCGATCCTGTCCAATGGGAGCCCCGCCATGCTCCAGGCGCTGGTGGGCAACTCGCCGCTCGCGCCTTTCATCGAGGACACCATCAGCGTCGATCCCAAGCGCTGCTTCAAGCCCGACCCGCGCGCCTACGAGTTGGTGGAGGAACGACTGGGCGTGAAGCCCGGCGAGGTGATGTTCGTCTCCTCCAACGGCTTCGACATCGCCGGTGCGAAGAGGTTCGGGTTCAACGTGGCCCGCATCTCCCGCGTGCCGCAAGCCGACCTCGCCGCCGAGCTTGCAGGAAGCGGCCCCTTGTCGGCATCCGCCTTCTACCGCGCCCTGCGGACGCAGGAGGAAGCCCTCGGCTATCCCCCGGACATAGTGGTCACGAGCCTGTCCGAGCTTGCGGCCCCTCCTACTCAAGGCGGAGGCCGGGAGCCTATTTCAGCAGCGCCTCGGTGAAGTCCTCCTGAAACTCTTTCAGCTCCACGGGATTGATGTCCGAGACAGCCCAATAGGACAGCCCCGCCTCGCTCCAGCCCAGGAGCGTATAGCCGTCGCGGCCCTTCACCGTGCGCGCGCCGGACGCGCCGGGCCAGACGAAGACGTTGATGACATGGCCGTTGCGGCGATAGACGAGGGCCGCGACCACCCGTCCCCCCACATAATCGAGCCGGCCGCCCACGAGCGGAAACCCGCGTGCGGCGAGGTCCACCACCGGCGGGGAGAAATCGATGCGGCCGCCGAACCACGGCTTCACCGTGTGCTGGTTGGACGACGCCACGTCGGTGAGATGGTCCGCGAGCAGGGATCGCACATGACCGGCGACTAACTCGTCCTCCAGGGCACCCCCGCGCGGCGGCAGCACTGCGATGACCAGCGCCACCGCCAGCACCGCAAGGGAGGGCACGAGGCTCCACCGCGCGAACCGTTCGCCCATCAGGGTGCGCCCCATACCACCCCTCAAGCGGCGCCACAGCGTAGCGGGGCTCCAGGCGGCCGGCGAGGCATTGGCCGCCTCCGCCGCGAGGGCAGCGACCACGCTCTCGCGCAGCCCCTCCGGCACCGGCCACCGCGCTTGCCCGGAGGCTAGGAGCGCATGGCTGCCTTCGAGCCGGCGCAGGTGCGCGGCGCAGGCCGGACAAGAGGCCAGATGCCGCTCCACCTCCAAGACGTGGACGGCATCGAGTTCCCCATCGAGGTAGGAATTGAGGAGCGCGTCCCACTCCGCGCAGGGTTCGGGCGCGCAATCCGTGCTTTCGCTCATCGCACCGCCTCCGCCCCGGCGGCGACGCGCTCCCACAGGTCGGCGAAATGGCGTCGCGCGCGGGAGAGACGCGACATGACAGTGCCCACCGGCACGCCCGCGACGTCGGCGATCTCGCGATAGGAGAGTTCATCCAGCTCGCGCAGCACCAGCACCTCGCGCAGGGGCTCGGGCAGCAGCTCGAGAATGCCGCGCACCCGGTCGGCCTGCGAGCGGCGCAGCAGGATTGTTTCCGGCGTCTCGCCGTCCACCAGCAGATCGAGCGCGTCTTCCGCTTCGCTGCCTTCTTGTGCGGCCACCGCGTCCGGCGCGCGGCGCTGCATCTCACGGCGCCGGTGATCGCGCCAAGTGAGGTGGCAGTTGCGCACGATGGCGAGCAGCCATGCCCGCGCGCTGCCGCCCTTGAAATCGGCGAAGGCGCGATAGGCCCGCAGATAGGCGTCCTGCACGATATCCTGCGCGGCATCAGCATCGCAGGTGAGATAGCGGGCGAGGGTATAGGCCGCATCGAGATGCGGCAGCACGCTGGTGCGGAAGTGCGCCGCCTCAGTTGCGGTCAGCGGCCGTCCGGGCCGCACGTCCTCGGCACGCCCGGCCGCGCCCTCCGACGGAGCCGCGGCGACGGCGAAGAACGCGCGCACAGCTTCGGCGACGGCCCCGAAAACACCGCCTAGGACGCCGCGCCTGCCGTCCGCGCTCGGGCCACGACAAGGCCGCGCGCATGCCTGCGGGAAGGCCGCAATCGAGATCATCCCGTCTCCGTTCCGGATGGAGGGGGCAGCCGCAGCCGCCCCGGACCGGGCATCAGCCGCCCGCCTTCACGATGACCTTTCCGACCATGTGCGGGTGAAGGGAACAGAAATAAGAGTAATCTCCCGCAGTCGTGAAGGTGAAGGAGAACTTACCTTCCGTATCGAGAGCCTTCGACCGGAATGCCTGCTTCTTATCGACCACCGTATGAGGAATATCGTCATTATTGACCCAGGTCACCGTGGTGCCTGGCGTGACGGTGACTTCGGCCGGTGTGAAGGTAAAATTGTCGATGCTGACCGTGACATCCTCGGCAGCGGCCGGCGTCGCGAGGGCACCGAAGGCAAGACAGATGGCGAGGACCGCGACCTGAGGCGGAAGGGGAAGAGGCGACTGTTTCACAGATGAAGCTCCTGACGGATGACACCGGCCGCAGCCGGCCATGACGGAGGAAGGGCGACGGGGGCGGCTCAGCCTTCGAGCGGCGTGTCGATGATGGCGAGCGGCTCGGAGCCGCGGACGAAGTTGACCGTGGCGATGCCGAGATTCTTCTTCAGTTCGCCCGCCGGCAGCTTCAGCGGCCCGGGCGAGGGCGCGGTGCCGGGGGCGGGCTGCGGGAAGGCCGTGGACCGTGCGGTGTGGAAGGAGACATTGCCCTCCACCTTCTGCATCACCTGGTGGATGTGCCCGTTGAGCACCGTCACCGAGCCGAACCTCTTCAGGTAGGACAGGGCCTCCAGCCCATCGGCGGTGCCCCAGCCCCATTCGGGATAGACGGTCCACAGGGGGATGTGGGCGAACACCACGAGGGGTGTCGAGGACGGCAGGCCGGCGACATCGTTCTCCAGCCATTCCAGCTGCTCGGTGCCGAGATTGCCGAGGCCGCCCGCCTTCAGGTTCACCACGTTCACCAGCGCGATGAAATGCACGCCGCCATGGTCATAGCTGTACCAGCCGGCGCCCTTCGCGCCCTTGCCGTAGCGGTCGAGATAGGCCTTGCCCTGACCGTCGTCGAGGAGGTCGTGCTCGCCGGGCACGTAGAAGACGGGGATGCCGGCCTCCTTGATGATCTGATCGGCGTCGTCGAATTCCTTGTCCTTGGACAGGTGGCTGATGTCGCCGGTGTGGATCATGAAGGCGGGCTTCTCCTTCAGCGTCCGGATGCGGGCAACCGCCTCCCGCAGCGTGCCAAGCGCATCCGGATTGGCGGCCTTGTCGAAGCCCACATGGCTGTCGGAAATCTGCAGGAAGGTCAGCGCCTTCTGCGGCTCGGCCGCGAGCGCGCGCCCGAGACCGACGCCGCTCGCGACGCCGCCGGAGATGGACCACAGGATGCCGGTGCCGGCCCAGGTCATGCACTCAAGGAAGCCGCGCCGGTCGATGCCGTCAGCATCAAGGCGCGGGGCGGTCTCGGAGGACGGCCGTTCGTGTCTGCTCATGGATCTCTCCGCATGGCGCCGGGGGCTCCCGGCGCTGCGACCGCGCACCCATATGGAGCGGCGCGGTCGAAGCGTGGGCGTCACCTCAGGGCGTCCCACATGGGCAAAGACCGGGGAGCGAGCCGGTTTATTCCCGACCGGAGAGATTTTTTGCGGCGGATGACACCGGCAAAGCGGCGAGCCGGCTTCGCAGGCGGGGCACGGTGAAGGTCACGAAGGCCCGCAGCTTAGCCGCCGGCAGGCGCGCCTCGGGATAGACGATGGCCACCGGCAGGGGCGGGCCTTCATAGTCCTCCAGCAGTAAAGAGAGGCGCCCGGCGGCCACCGCCTCCTCCACCTGATAGGAGAGCACGCGCGTGATGCCGCGCCCGCGCACGGCCGCGTCGATAGCCGCCTCGGCACCGTTCACCACATAGTGCGGGCGTACCGTCACCTGCTTGCGCGAGCCGCCTCCAGGACCAGGCGCGAAGCTCCAGATGGAATTGTCGGTGATCTGGGAGAAGGAGACGATGCGGTGGCCGGCGAGGTCCGCCGGCACCTGCGGCATGCCGTGGGCGGCGAGATAGGCGGGGCTGGCGCAGACCACGCGGCGCACCTCTCCCACCCGGGCGGCGACAAGGCTGGAATCCGGCAGGTGTCCGATGCGCACTGCCGCGTCGTGGCCTTCGTCGATCAGGCTCACCACGCGATCCACAAGCAGCAGGCGCGCTTCCAGCTTCGGGTTCGCCTCCAGCAGGTCCTCCACCAGCGGCGCCACATGCAGCCGGCCGAAGGTGACGGGCGCAGTCAAGGAGAGGAGGCCGCGCGGGTCGGTGCGCTCGCCGGCCGCGAGCTGATCCGCCTCGGCGAGTTCGGCGAGGATGGCGCGGCAGGCTGCGAGATAGCGCTCGCCGGCCTTAGTGAGGTGCAGCGCGCGCGTGGTGCGGTGAAGGAGGCGCGTGCCCAGCCGCTCCTCCAGCAGCGCCACTGCGCGCGTGATCGCTGCCGGCGAGCGCCCGAGCCGCCGCGCCGCGCCAGCAAGGCTCCCCTCGTCCAGCGCGGCGACGAAGGCGGTCATGGCGTCGATACGGTCCATCGCCTGATTTCAGATAATGAAACAATAGCTTTCAAATTATAGCCGTTCTGCACAAGAGCGGGAAGCCCTAGCTATTGGTCACCGGGCCGCGATGAAACGACGGCCCGCCCCGAAGCGAAATGCGAAAGGCGCGCCCGTGAACCACTCTTCGAGCCGCATCCCGGCCCTCGATCCCGCTACCACCACCGGCAAGGCGAAGGACCTGCTCGCCGCAGTCCAGGCGAAGTTCGGCGCCACCCCGAACCTCTTCAAGGTCGCCGCCAACGCCCCCGCCGCTCTGGAAGGCCTCATCGGCCTGTCCGGCGCGCTGGGCGGCGGCGCGCTGCCGGCGAAGATGCGCGAAAGCCTCGCCATCGCCGTCGCCGAGGTGAATGGCTGCGACTATTGCCTCTCCGCCCACACCCTCATCGGCAAGGGCGCCGGCCTCTCCGACGCCGATATCACCCTGGCCCGCGCCGGCCGCGCGGCTGACAGCAAGGCGGAAGCCGCCATCGCCTTCGCCCGCGCGGTGGTCTCGCGCCGCGGCCAGGTGAGCGATGCGGACCTTTCCGCCGCCCGCGCCGCCGGCCTTGATGACGGCGCGCTGGTGGAGGTGGTGGCGCACGTCGCCGTGAACATCTTCACCAACTACCTCAACAACGTCGCCGGCACCGAGATCGACTTTCCCGTGGTGCGCTCCGGCACGCCGCGGGCCGCCTGAGGCCTGCGGCCGGCATCCGAACGCGCTCCACCGGACGAACCGCCCCTCAAACGGCGGAGCGTGGGCGGGTGCCAGCCGAAGCCTCACAGCCGGGCCCCTCAGGGGGCCCGGCACCTTGTGCTTTCAGAAGGAGGCTGTCATGTCCGAACCCCTTACAATCACGCCCTCCAGCGATGTCGCCTTCACGGCGGCGGTGAAGGCGGCGCAGCAGGCGCGCGGCTCCCGCCAGGCCTATGCCCGCGTCGAGGCGCGCGGCGGCTTCCGCACGGAGCTGACGCCGGATTTCGTGCAATTCCTCGGCGGGATCGACACCGCCTTCCTCGCCACCGCGAATGCCGACGGCCAGCCCTATGTCCAGCATCGCGGCGGGCCGAAGGGCTTCATCCGAGTCCTCGACGCGCACACCCTCGGCATGGCGGATTTCAGCGGCAACCGGCAGTACATCACGGTCGGCAATGCCTCGGAGAACCCGAAGGCCTTCCTCTTCCTGATGGACTACACCCACCGCCGCCGCATCAAGGTGTGGGGCGAGCTCTCCGTGGTGGAGGGCGATGCGGACCTCGTGGCGCGCGTGATGCCGGAGGATTACGGCGCCATTCCCGAGCGCGCCTTGCTCTTCAAGGTCTCGGTCTGGGACATCAACTGCCCGCAGCACATCCCGCAGAAGATCGACGCCCCGCTCGTCGCCGCCGCCCTGCAGGAGCGCGAGGCGCGCATCGCCGCGCTGGAGATGGAAGTCGCGCGCCTGCGCGGCCTGGTCGGCGCGGGCGATGCCGCAGGTACGTGAAGCAAATCCCCCGTTCACTCGTTCGTGATCGACGTAACGGGAGCCGCTTCCGCCGCGAATTCACTCACAGACAAGCAAAACCAGAACGGGGACGAGCCATGATCGACCTGCGCGAGGGCGTGCGCACACGCGCCCCGGGGTCTGGAGACCTGTGCGCCATCGCCGTGATGGCGAAGGCGTCCGCACCGGGCCGCACCAAGACCCGGCTCTGTCCGCCGCTCGATCCCAGGGAGGCGGCGGCGTTCAACACCGCCTTCATCCAGGACATCGTGGGCAACATCCTCGCCGCCGGGCGAATGGCGCCCGTCACGCCCTACGTGGCCTATGGGCCGGCGGGGGCCGCGCATTTCTTCGATGCCGTGCTGCCGCCGGGCGTCGGCCGGATGGAGGCAGTGGCCCCCGACTTCGGCGCCTGCCTGACGATGACCCTCGCTCACCTCTTCGACCTCGGACATCCCGCAGCGGCCGTATTGAATGCCGACAGCCCGACATTGCCCCCCGCCCTGCTCGCGGAACTCGCCGATGTGCTGGCCCAGCCCGGCGACCGCGCGGTTCTCGGCCCGTCCACGGACGGCGGCTATTACGTACTCGGCCTGAAAGCGCCGCACTGGCACCTGTTCGCAGACATCGACTGGAGCACTGAGCGCGTCTTTGAGCAAACGCTGGCCCGCGCCGCCGAGATCGGCCTTCCCGTCCATGTGCTGCCGCCCTGGTACGACGTGGACGATGCGCAGGCGCTGCGCCTGCTCCATGGCGAGTTGATCGCAGGCGTCCCCTTCGGCACCGCGCCCCTCGCCCGCGGCGCGGCGCGCAACAGCGCGGACCTGCTCCGGCGCCTCCTCGCCCAGGGACGCCTCGCCGAACGGCTCGGCCTGCCCGTTGCCGATATCGATGCTCCCTGCCGCCGCGCCTCCTGATCGCGGCCGCCTCCCCCTTCCAGCAACGGATCCTGACGATGAACGCTCTCACCCCCGGCGCGCCCGCCGTCTCCCGCCGCTATTTCGAGCGGGCGGAAACGGACCGCACCAGCGTGCCGGTCCGAAAGCCGGTTTGCCTCTATCTGGAGACCACGAACCGCTGCAACCTGCTCTGCACCACCTGCCCGCGCACCTATGAGGAGCTCGAGCCGCCGGCGGACATGAGCTGGGAGCTGTTCACCTCCATCGTGGACCAGATCCCCGATCTCGAACGCTGCGTGCTGCATGGTGTCGGCGAGCCCATGCTGGTGCCGGACCTCGACCGCATGGTCCGCTATCTCAAGGACCGCGGCACCTACGTGCTGTTCAACACCAACGGCACGGTGCTGACCGAGAAGAACGGCCGGGCGATGATCGCCGCCGGCCTCGACGAATTGCGCGTCTCCCTCGATGCCGCCAACGCGCATTCCTACCGCGCCATCCGCGGCAAGAACTACTTCGACCGCATCCTGAAGAATGTGCGCGCCTTCCGTGACCTTCAGGAGCGCGAGGGCCACACCAATCCCCGCGTCTCCGCCTGGCTGACGGGCCTCAAGGAGACGATCTCCGAACTACCGGACTTCGTGCGTGTGGCGGCGGAGCTGGGGGTGCGGGAAGTCTATCTTCAGCGCCTCGTCTTCTTCGAGCAGGAGGCCATCGGCCGGGCCCGCCCGGACCAGGCGCTCTATGAGCAGATCAACACCGACGAGGCCGCCTATATCGCCGAGGCGGCGCGGGTGGCGGCGGAGCTGGGGATGGTTTTCTCCGCCTCCGGCGCGGCATCCGAGCCCGGCATGAGCCTGAAGCGGCCGGAGGAAGGCTCGCCCTGGTCCATGTGCCGGCGGCCGTGGACGGTGATGTACTTCACCGCCAACGGGCGCGCCCTGCCCTGCTGCATCGCGCCCTTCTCCCAGCGCGGCTACGAGAACTACACGCTGGGCGATGCGACAACCCAGTCGCTGTCCGACATCTGGCACGGCGACGCCTACAAGGCGTTCCGCGCCGGCCTCCTCTCCGAAACGCCGCCGGCCGCCTGTGCCAATTGCGGCCTGCGCTGGAGCCTCTAGATGGCCCGCGCAGGCGCTCCGAGGGTCGCGCTCGTCATCCCGACGCTGAACGAGTCCGAGGCCATTGCCGGCACCCTCGCGGAGATTCCGACCGGCGTCGTGGATCTCGTGGTGGTCGCCGATGGCGGCTCCATCGACGGCACGCAGGAGATTGCGGCGGCGGCGGGGGCCACCGTGCTCGCCTCCGGCCGCGGCTTTGGCCGTGCCTGCCTGGAAGGCGTGTGCGAGGCCCGCGACGCCGACATCATCGCCTTCATGGATGCGGATGGGGCGGACGACCCTGCCTTCCTGCCGGCGCTGCTGAAGCCGCTCGTCGATGGGAAAGCCGACTTCGCCATCGCCTCCCGCACCCGTGGTGTGCGCGAGCCCGGCGCCATGGCCTGGCATCAGGTCGCGGCGGGGCGCGCGGCGGGCTTCGGCATCCGCGCCCTCTACGGCGTCGCCTATTCGGACATGTGCACCTTCCGCGCCATCCGCCGCGACGCGCTGGTCGGTCTCGGCATGCGGGAACTCACCTACGGCTGGAACATCGAGATGCAGATGCGCGCCGCCCGCGCCGGGCTCGCCATCGTCGAAATTCCCGTCGCCTACCGCCGCCGCAGGGGCGGCGTCTCGAAGGTCGCCGGCAACCTCTCCACCACCCTGACCGCCGGCACCCGCATCGTCTCCACCTTCCTGCGGGTCGCGACCGGAAAAGCCCCGCCAGCGGCCACCCCCGCCGTCGCGCCGAACAAGATGTGAGTGATCGCCATGCTGCTGCAGCCCCTCGACGAAGCCGACGACATCTCGCGCATGCGCGCCGTGCCTGTACCCTCCAGTTTCCTGCCGTCCGGTTTCCTGCCGCTGATCGAGCGGGCGGACCATCGCGCGCCGTCGGTGTTCCGGCCCGAGAACATGATGCGCGAGGCGCGCCGCCAGAAAGGGCTCGACGCCGGCCCGGTGCCGCGCGTGGTGCTGCTCGATCCCGACGGCGACATGGTGGACTATGTGCGCGCGCATTTCGGCGCCGTCCGCTCGCCCTACTGGGCCTGCTACCACACGGACATGTGGACGTGGGAGGTGGAGGGCCTCTCCTTCGGCATCGTCGGCTATGCGGTGGGGGCGTCCTTCTCCGTGCTGGTGGCGGAGCAGGCCTTCGTCTGCGGCTGCGAGCTGCTGATCTCGGTCGCCTCGGCCGGGCAGATCGCCGAGCACGCGCCGCCCTCCTACCACATCATCATCGACCGGGCGCTGCGCGACGAGGGCACGAGCTACCACTACCTGCCGCCCGCGCCCTTCGCCCCGGCGGACCCGGAGGTCATCACCATCGCCCGCGCCGCCTGCAGCGAGGAAGCGGGGCCGGTGCTGACCGGCGCCACCTGGACCACCGACGCCCCCTTCCGCGAAACCGAGGCCGCCATCGCGCGTCGCAAGGCCGAGGGCCTGCTGGCGGTGGAGATGGAAGCCGCCGCGCTCTACGCCTTCGCCCACGCGCAGGCCAAGCCTGTGCTGTGCCTCGCCCACGTCACCAACCAGCTCGGCCGGGTGCATGGCGACTTCGAGAAGGGCGACCACAACGGCGCCGCGCGCTCCATCGCCCTCGCCGCCGGCTTCGCCACCGCCTGGATGGCGCACTGCGCCGAAACCGTTTCCCTGCGCTGAGAGGACGGCCCCGATGCTCGACCGCACCGCCTATCTCGCCCTCGACGCCGTGAGCCTGCCACGCCGCCTCGGCGGACGGCCGGAGCTTCTGGACCGGCTCGGGCCGGCCGAGGCCTGGCAGGTGCGCGAGGTGGGGGACGGCAACCTCAATCTCGTCTTCATCGTCGAGGGGCCAAAGGGCTCCATCGTGGTGAAGCAGGCCCTGCCCTATGCCCGCGTGGTGGGCGAGAGCTGGCCCATGTCCCTCGACCGCGCCTTCTTCGAGCACGAAGCGCTCTCGCGCCTCGGCGCGCGCGATCCCGGCCGCACGCCGGAACTCATCGTCTTCGATCCCGCCCAGGCGATGCTCGCCATGGAGCACCTGACCCCGCACAAGGTGGCGCGCCGCGCTTTCATGGAGGGGGAGGAGCTGCCGCTCCTCGGCACGCATCTCGGGCTCTACCTCGCCCGCACGCTCTTCCGGGGCTCGGACTGGTCCATGCCCACGACGGCGCGCAAGGCCGATCTCGCCTTGTTCGCGGGCAATGCGGAGCTCGCCGGTATCACCGAGGAACTGGTCTTCTCCGACCCGTTCAAGGCCGCCGCCCTCAACCGGCACACGCCGGGGCTCGAAGACATCGCCGCCGCCTTCCGCGCCGACCGCCCGCTGAAGCTCGCGGCAGTGGAGATGAAGGCGCGGTTTGCGACCTGCGCCGAGACGCTTCTGCATGGCGACCTGCACACCGGATCGGTGATGGCGACGCCCACCGACACGCGGGTGATCGACGCCGAGTTCGCCCTCTATGGCCCCATGGGCTTCGACGTGGGCGTATGCCTCGCCAACCTCTGGATGGCCGCCTTCGCGCAGGAGGCCCACCGCACCGACGCGCGGGCGGCGGCTACCTATTGCGAATTCCTGCTGGCCACCGCCGGCATCCTGTGGCGGACCTTCGAGGCGGAATTCTCCCGCCTCTGGGCGAGCGAACGCACCGGCATCCTCGGCGGCGCCGACCTGTTCGAGGCGCAGGGGGACGAGGCCGGCGCGAAGGCGGCCCTGACGACCCATCTCACGTCGGTCTGGCAGGATGCGCTGGGCTTCGCCGGCATGGAGATCAGCCGCCGCATCCTCGGCCTTGCCCACATAGCCGAGTTCGAGACCATCGCGGACATCGGCCTGCGCGCGCGACTGGAACGGCGCGCCCTCGCCTTCGGCCGGCACCTCGCGCTAAACCGGCGGCAGATCCCCTCCATCGAGGCGGCGAACCTCCTCGCGGAAACGCAAAGGGCGCGGCCATGACCGCACCCTTTCCCGATCAGCGCCGGGTGATGGCGATGCGGATGATGTCGTCCGCCGACACGTTCTGGCCCGCGCCCGCCGTCCAGGAGGCGAGCTTCGGCAGGTCGTCGCGGGGGATGTCGAGGAGCGCGATCTGCCGGCCGAGGATCGCCACCGTCTCGATGGGCACCGGCACCGGACGTCCGCCACGGCCGAACCAGCCGCCCACCGGCACCACGAGCACGATGCCGCCCTCGGGTGTGCGCGCCACCTCGGTGACGAAGCCCAGTGTGCGGTCATCGAAATCGAGCAGCGGCAGGCCCACGAGATCGCCCACCCGCACCTTCTGGGGAAAACGCTCCGCCATCCGCTCGGCGGGGGTGAGGTCGTCCTCCCCCGGCGCGGTCTGTGTGTTGGCGTGGGGTGGACCGCCCGCGAAGGCCGGCGCGCTGATACCGGCCGCGCCGAGAACAAGGGCGAGCGCAAGAACAGAACGACTTGGGCGCATGAAAAGACTCCATGTTCGTTTATCTGACGATATACATCGCCATATACGATCCGCGGTCAATATTTATTACACGATCCAAAACTAAATATAATAAACCCGAAGCAAGAGTGATGCACATGAAAGAACATACATCAAGACGCATGCATCCGCTTGCCTTGCGGATCATGCACTGGACCAACGCCATCGCCATGATCGTGATGATCGGCAGCGGCTGGAAAATCTACAATGACGAGGTGATCTTCGGCTTCCTGCACTTCCCGCAGCCGATCGTGCTCGGCGTGTGGGCCCAGCACGCGCTGCAGTGGCACTTCTTCGGCATGTGGGTGCTGGTGCTGAACGGCCTCGCTTATCTCGCCTACGGCATCGCGACCGGCCGCTTCGCCCGCCTGCTCTTCCCCATTCGCCCGCGCGAAGTGATCGCCGAGGCCGTCGCCGCTTTGACCTTCCGCCTCAAGCACCAGGATCTGACCCACTACAATGCGGTGCAGAAGGTGCTCTATGTGGGTGTCATCACCATCATCGTGGTGCAGGTGGCCTCCGGCCTCGCCATCTGGAAGCCGGTGCAGTTCTCCGGGCTCGTCTCGATGTTCGGCGGCTTCCAGTCCGCACGGCTGATCCACTTCCTCGGCATGGCGACCATCGTGCTGTTCATGGTGGTGCACGTGGCCCTGGCGCTGCTGGTGCCGAAGACGCTGCTCGCCATGTTCACCGGCGGCCCCCGCCTGCCCGACCCCGCGCCCCTGCACGCCGATGGCGCGCCCGCGCCCGATCCCTCGCGCTGACCTGAGGCCACGCAAATGTCCCTCCGCTCCTTCTTCCGGCCAAACCGGACCTCCATTGCGCGACCCGACCAGAGCCTCATGGTCGAGAACCGGGCCCTTCTCGAGCGTATCGACCGCCGCAAGCTGCTGCGCGGCTCGCTGAGCCTCGGCGCGCTGTCGCTCCTCGCCGGCTGCGACATCTCCAATCGCGAAGAAGTCCAGGGGGTTCTACGAACTGTCTCCGACTTCAACGACGGCGTGCAGGCCGCTTTGTTCGACCCGAAGCGGCTCGCCCCCACCTATTCCCGCGACCTCGTGGTGAAACCGCCACGCTTCAACGCCTATTACGAGATCGACGAGGTGAAGCCGGTGGACCTCTCCACCTGGAAGCTGGAGCTGTCCGGCCTCGTGAAGGACAAGCGGCCGTGGACGCTGGATCGCGTCAATGCCCTGCCGCAGCAGGAAGTGATCATCCGCCACATCTGCGTGGAGGGATGGGATTATATCGGCCAGTGGTCCGGCCCGAACCTGAGGGATTTCCTCACCCGCGTGGGCGCGGATCTCTCGGCCAAATACATCGCCTTCTACGGCAATGACGACTACATGGAGAGCATAGACATGGCCTCCGCGCTCCATCCGCAGACCATCCTCGCCACGCATTATGCGGGCGAGCCCATCACAGACCCGTTCGGCGCGCCCATGCGGCTGCGCACGGCGGTGAAGCTCGGGTTCAAGAATCCCAAATGGATCCGCGCCATCGAGGTGACCAACACCTACCCCCTCGGCTTCTGGGAGAAGCAGGGCTTCAACTGGTTCGCCGGCCTGTGACGGCCGGCGCCGCCCGCTAATGGTGTCCCTGCCGAGCCTTCTCTCGTGCATCCCGCTGGCGCTCCTCCTGTGGGTCACGCCGGGCTGGTTTCTGGCGCGCGGACTGGGCCAAGGCCGAACGGCGGCGCTGGCGCTGGCGCCCGCGCTCGGCTGGGCGACGCAGAACCCCGCCGCCCTCGCCCTGGCCCATCTGTTCGGCCTTTCGCCCGCCGTGGTCATTGGATCGGCGGCGCTGGTGAGCCTGTGCGCGCTCGCCCTTCCGCGTGCCTCGGCTGGAGCGCGATTTCCCGTACTCGCGCTCGCCTTCGCCGGGCTGCTAGCGCTGGTGCCTATGCTGGGCGTGCTGCCGAAGGTGATGCCGGACGGGGTCATCGCGCTCGCCTCCCCCATCTACGACCACGCCAAGATCATCCTGATCGACGAGATCGCACAGAACGGCACCATCCCACCCGCCAATCCGGTGTTCGGGGCAGGCGGCGCGGCGGGGACGGTGGCCTATTATTATCTCTGGCACTTCGGCGCGGCGGAACTCGCCATCCTGTCCGGCGCGCACGGCTGGGCGGCAGATGCGGCGGCCACCTGGTTCACCGGCTTCGCAGCGCTCGCGCTGGTAGGGGCTCTCGCCTTCCGACTGCGCCCCGGCATGTCCGCCCCACTCCTTGCGCTCCTCGCCGCATCGGCGGGCTCGCTGCGGCCGGTGGCGGCGGCGCTCTTCGGCGGGGCGCGGGTGGATTTCGCGCTTGAACCCGCCTCGGGCCTCGCCGGCCTCCTCTACCAGACGAGCTGGAGCCCGCATCATGTCGCCTCCGCCACGGCCTGCGTGACCGCGGTGCTGCTGATGGCACGGTTGCGCACGGGCTCCGGTGCCGGGCCAGGGGCGGTGATTGCGGGGCTGATCGGGCTCGCCGCAGCAGCGGCCTTCGGCAGTTCCCTGTGGGTGGGCGGCGTCACCTTCGCGATGGCGGGGACGACGGCGGCGCTGGTGCTGGCATTCTCCCGCCCGGCGAAGGGCCGCCTGCGCTTTCTCGCGGCGCTCGCGGGCGCGGCGCTCGTGGCGCTGGTGCTGGTCGCCCCTCTGCTGGTGGCGCAGATCCATGCGGCGGCGGCACGGGGCGGCGGCACGCCGCTTCAGTTCGCGCCCCTGCCCGTGCTCGGCCCCGGATGGACGGAAGCCGCACGCGCGGTGCTCGATCCCCTCGCCTATTGGCTGGTGCTGCTGCCGGTGGAATTCCCCGCCAACCTGTTCGCGGGGGTGGCGGGCCTCGCTCTCGTGCTGGCCGGGCGCACGGGCGGCAAGCCGGCCCGGCGGCTCGCGCCGCCACTGGCGGCGCTGGCGATTGTCGCGCTGGCGGTGAGCGCCACCCTGCAGAGCACGGCGGGAGAGAACAACGATCTCGGCTGGCGCGCCGTGCTGCCCGCCATTCTGGTGCTGGCAGCCTTCGCGGGCGCGGCACTGTCGGCGGCACTGTCTTGGGCCGTGCAATCGATGCGCGCTCGGCAAGGTCGCGTCGGTCTCGCCGTCGGTCTCGCTCTTGTTGCTCTCGGACTGCCGGACACCTTCGCCCTCACCCACCGCAACATCGTGGGCGAACCGAGCACAGACGGCCGCGTCTTCGCCGACGACCCGGCTCTGTGGCGGGCAGTGCGACGGGAGATCGGTCCTGAGGTGCGGATCGCCAGCAATCCGGCGCGGCTGGAAAAGCTGACGCCCTGGCCCATCAACCTGTCGTGGGCCCTCCTGTCGCGCCGCCGCTCGTGCTTCGGCGGGCCGGAGATGGCGCTCGCCTTCGCCCCACTCTCGGCGGCGGAGCGCGCTGAAGCGGCGATGCTCTTTGAACGGGTTTTCGCTGGCACCGGAACGGCGGAGGACGTTGCGACCTTGCGCCGGACCTTCGGCTGCGGCGCCATCGTCGTCACCGCGCAGGATGGCGCCTGGAGTGCCGATCCCTTCGCGTCCAGCCCGCTCTATCGGCTGGTGGAGGAAGAAGATGGTCGGTGGCGCATCTATGTGGCGAGCGAGCCCGTGCGCTGACACCCTCCTGAAACGCGAAAAGCCGGCCGCGATGGGAAACCACCGCGGCCGGCTTTTGTGAGAGGCGCTCAGCTGTTGCCGAGGCCGCGATCACCGAGCTTGAACAGCGCGCGATCGGCATCGGAGAGGTTGTGCTCGGGCTTCTGCGCGCCGGCAAAGCCGTGGTGCGCCCCGGTATCGACGCCATAGCCGAGCGGCGCATGATCGGTGGGGGTGATGCCGGCCGCGACGCGCAGGCTTTCGCGGTTAACGGCAGTCTCGGTCTCGTCGGCGAAGGCGGCGGTGCCGAAGGCCAGCGCAGAAGCGAGGACGGCGAGGGAAAGGATCGACTTACGCATGTATTTTCTCCAGTATCGAAGCGTTGATGCTGGATATTCCGCAAATCCGGGCATTCAAGTTACAGGCAAGACGAAATAGACGTTCAACAGATATTGAGATCTGGTGCGCGCCTGCCGAAAGACGCCCAAACGCAGTCCCGGCAAGGTCTCCCCGGCCTTTCCCCGCCGCCCTCGCATCCTCGTGATCTCGTCGCCTGTAACCTTTCAGCGCCGCCCCGCGAATTCGTGCTCATGAGGGGGATCTTCATGAGCCGAGAAACCGATCTGGAAGCGCTGATGCGCGCGAGCCAGTCCGGCGATGCCGAGGCGCACCGGGCGCTTCTGCAGCATTTGTCCGTGCGTCTGCGCAGCTATTTCCGCAACCGCCTGCGCCGCAGCGGCGCCGGGGCGGACGATGCGGAGGACCTGGTGCAGGACACCCTTCTGGTGCTGCATACCAAGCGCCATACCTATGATGGCTCCTCGCCCGTCCTCGCCTGGACCTACGGCATCGCCCGCTACAAGCTCATCGACCATTTGCGTCTCAACGCGCGGGCGCTCCGCAACGTGCAGATCGACGACATGGACGATCTGGCCGACGTGGACAGATACGAGGCGGTGGATACTTCGCGTGAACTGCACCGGGCGCTGGAGACCCTGCCCCGGCATTTCCGGCTGCCCATCGAATACGTGAAAATCGAGGGCCTCAGCATCGCCGAGGCCGCAGCCCGCATCGGCATGACGGATGCCGCAGTGAAAATCGGAATCCATCGCGGCATGAAGAAGCTTGCTGCCCTTTTGTCGGAGGCACGCCCATGAACACCGACGACCTCATCGATTTCCTCGCCACACGCGTCGAGGCGGTGGACCCGGGCCGGCAGGACCGCCTGCTGACGCTCGCCATGGCGGGCTCGCTCTGCCTTGCGGCGGTCGCCTGCGTCTTCGCGCTGGGGGTGCGGCCGGACCTGTTGCGGGCGGTGGGCACGTTCGACTTCGTGCTGAAGGTCGGCTTCCTCGCCACCATGGTGGCCATCGCCGCCCACGGGCTGCGCCGCGCCGCGCGAGCCGGGCGGGCAAGCGGCAAGCTGCTCCGCCTCGCCCTTTTGCCGCTAGCGCTGGTGTGGTTCGCGGCGGTGATGCAGATCGTCGCCACGCCCGCGACCAGCGGCATGGCGACCATGTTCAACGACTGGTACGTCTGCGTGCTCGCCATTCCGCTTCTGTCGGTCATTCCGCTCGTGGTGCTCACGCTGGTGCTGCGCGAGACAGCACCGACCGACCTGCACTATTGCGGGGCGCTGCTCGGCCTTGTGGCCGGCGGCATCGGCGCGCTCGCCTATGCGTCCTTCTGCGTGAACGATGCGCCGGTCTATGTGGGCATCTGGTACGCGGCGGGCCTTGCCATCGTCGCCGGCTTCGGTTGGCTGACGGGGCCGCGCTTTCTCAAGTGGTGAGCCACGCCCCGGCCGCCGCCCGCGCGGGAAACGCGGACGGCGGCCGGGTCATGTTCCCCTCAACGCGCGGCGGGCTTGCCGGGCGCGATGGCGGGGAGCGAGCGCGCGAGGAAGTCGCGCATCAGGACGGCGATCTCGGCGCCCTTGTCTTCCAGGGCGAAATGGCCGCTGTTCAGCAGATAAAGCTCCGCCTTCGGCAGATCCCTGAGATAGGCCCGCGCGCCGGCGGCCGGGAAGATCTCGTCATTGGCGCCCCAGACGATGAGCGTCGGCGGCTTCCTCTCCCGGAAGAAGGCGTGGAACTGCGGATAGAGGGCGATGTTGCTCGCATAATCCTTGAACAGATCGAGCATGATCTCGTCCACGCCGGGCCGGTCGAGCAGCGCCTGATCCACCAGCCAGGTGTCGGGATCGATGCGGGAGACGTCGGCAACGCCGTTCACATATTGGGAGCGGGTCGCCTCGGGCGTCAGGCCCGCGCGCAACGCCTCCCGGTTGGCCTGAGATCCGTCCGCCCAATAGGCCTTGAGCGGCGACCAGAAGGGGCTCAGGCCGTCTTCGTAGGCATTGCCGTTCTGCACCACCAGCGCCGTCACGCGCTCGGGGTGCTTGAGCGCCAGCCGGTAGCCCACCGGCGCGCCGTAATCCATCACATAGAGTGCGTAGCGCTCGGCCCCGAGGGTGCCCATGAGCCCGTCCACGAGATCGGCGAAGGCGGCGAACCCATAGGTGAATTGCGCGCGGTCCGGCACGCCGCTGTGGCCGAAGCCCGGATAGTCCGGCGCGATCACCCGGTAGCGGTCGGCGAGCAGCGGAATGAGGTTTCGGAACATGTGCGAGGACGAGGGAAAGCCGTGCAGCAGCAGGAGCACCGGCGCATCCACAGGCCCCGCCTCGCGATAGAAGATCTCGACTCCGCCGATGCTTTTGGACCGGTAGTGCACCGTGGGCGAGAAGGCGGCCGGCACCGTGGGCGTGGCGGCGGGCGCGGCCGGCGAAGCGGCGGATGTGGGGGTGGGCAGCGACAGGGCGACGAGGACGGCCATCGCGGCGAGCGAAATCCGTCCCGAAATTGAGGTTGGGGAAAGCGTCAGGGGCACGAGGCTGGCTCCATTGGAGGGCCGCCGCGCCGGAGGGCCCGGCGCGGCGGTGTCGGGATCGATCTCAGGCGATGCGGGCGAGAAAGCCGCGGATGGCGCCGGCGATCTCCGGCAGATGGGTTTCCAGCGCGAAGTGGCCGGCGTCGTATGTGTGCACTTCGGTCGCGGGCACCAGCGCCTTGAACAGGTCGCGGCCCTCGGCGGTGAAGAAGGGATCGTTGTCGCCCCACACCACGAGGATGTTGGGCTGGCGGTCCTTCAGATAGGCCTGGAAGGCGGGATAGGCGCCCACATTGTCCTGGTAGCGATAGAGCAGTTCCAGCTGGATCCGGTCGTTGCCGGGGCGGTCGAGCAGCGCCTGGTCGTGGGTCCAGGTGTCGGGCGAGAGGCGGTCGGCGCGGGTGGACGAGCCGTGCTCGTACTGGAAGCGCGTGGTCTCGGCGGCGAGGAAGCCGCGGACGGGCTTCTCCGTCTCCGCGTTGCGGTCGGTCCAGTAGGGGCCGAATGCGGCGGCCGCATTGGCGTGGAAGCCTTCGAGGTTCGCCACCGCGTTCTGCACGATGAGCCCCGTGACCCGCTCGGGATGCCGGGCCGCGAGCCGGAAGCCAACGGGGCCGCCATAATCCTGCATGTAGAGCGCATAACGGCGGATGCCGAGCCCTTCGAGCAGCGCCTCAACCACATCGGCGAGCTTGTCGAAGCTGTAGGCGAACGCCTCGGGCGCCGGCGCGCTGGACTGGCCGAAGCCCGGATAGTCCGGGGCGATCACCCGGTAGCGGTCGGCCAGCGCGGGAATGAGGTTGCGGAACATGTGAGAGGAGGAGGGAAAGCCATGCAGCAGCACGACCACCGGCGCATCGGCCGGGCCGGCCTCCCGATAAAAGATGTCGAGCCCCTGGATGGCGGCGCGGTGATAGGCGACCTCGGTCCGGGCGCCGGGGCGCGCGGGGGTGTTGACGGCATGCATGGAATGTCTCCGCGTAACTGGCTTAATGCCACTTATGGGGTTACACGCCATTCATAACCTGTCAATGCCATTTTATAAGGTTACGTCCGCAATGCGCGCTTGTGCGCACCCGGTAATCGCTTATCTTTCCGGTTACACGTCCGCCGAAGCCTCACCGGCACAATGCAGGGTCAGGCGGCAGACAGACGAGAGAATCGCGTGAACACACCGCAGGAGAACGATTTCCGCGACGGGATGCCCTTTTTGGGCAGTCGCCTGTGGATCGATCTCGTCAATTCCGCCCCGGCCGCACTGGGCGATTTTCTCGCCACGGACGATGGCTGGCACCGCTGGCTGCAAGCTGCCGGGCTCGATGCCGGCGCCGCCGATGCGCTGCGGTCACAGGCGCTCGCTCTGCGTGAAACGCTCGCCCGCCTGTTCGAATGCCTCAGGACCGGCAGCAGGCCGAAGCCCGCCGACCTCGAGCGCGTCAACGACCTGCTTGCGGCGGGTGCGCCCCAGCCGCGCCTCGCCTGGCGGGGCGGCGCGCTGGTGGTGGAAGAGCACAGGCCGGAGGGTGCCGGCCCGCTCGCCGCCATCGCCGCCGATTTCGCGGATTTTGCCGCCCGTCACGAGCCGGCGCGGCTCCGGCACTGCGCCAATCCCGAGTGCAGCCTCGTCTTCTACGACACCGCGCGCAACGGCACCCGGCGCTGGTGCTCCATGGCCGCCTGCGGAAACCGCAGCAAGGTGCGCAGCCACCGCCTGCGCGCATCGGCTGTCACCGAGGGATAGGCCCCGTTCAGCAGGCCCGCTGGCCCGCGTCCCGTTCCACCGCGCCCGGCGGCACGAAGACCGCCGCCTGGCCAAGGCGCGCCTCGAACTCCTCCGCAGGCACCGGGCGGCCGAACAGATAGCCCTGCCCTTCCGGACAATGGCGCTCGGCGAGGTAGGCCCGCTCGGCCTCGGTCTCGATGCCCTCGGCGATCACGTCCATGTCGAGAGCCCGCCCCATCTCCAGGATGGCGGCGATGACCGCCGCCTCGCGCGGCGCGTGCAGCATGGCCTGAACGAAGCTGCGATCGAGCTTGATGCAGCTCACCGGAAACCGGGTCAGCAGGCTGAGCGAGGCATAGCCGGTGCCGAAATCGTCGAAGGCGATACGGACGCCCATCTGCCGCAGCCGCGCCAAGGCGTCGATGGCGTTGGAATGATCCGAGAGCACGATGTTCTCGGTGATCTCAAGCTCCAGCGCCTCCGGCGGCAGACCGTGCCGCGCCAGCGACTCCTCCACCTCGCGGGGTAGATCGCCGGTGCGAAACTGCGAGGCGAAGAGATTGACGGCCATGCGGAAATCGGCGGCGCCCTGCCGTCGCCAGCGGGCCGCCTGGGCGCACCCCTCCTCGATGACCCAACGCCCAACCTGGGGCGCCAGCGCACTCCCCTCCAGCGTCGGCAGGAAGGCCGCCGGAGACAGCAGGCCGCGGCTGGGATGCATCCAGCGGATGAGCGCTTCCGCGCCGATCAGCGCCCCGTCCGACAGGCGCACCTGCGGCTGATAGAAAAGCAGGAATTCCCCGTTCGCCACCGCCCGGTGGAGATCGATGCTGGAGAGACGACGGTCCATCGCATCGGTGCGCAGCGCCGGAGAATAGAGCGCCACGTTCGCGCTCGCCTCGGCCTTGGCGGCGTGGAGCGCGAGGTCGGCATCGCCGATCAGTTCCACCGGCTCCTGCGCATCGCGCGGGGACAGCGCAATGCCGCAGCTCGCACTGATCCGCATGTCTTCGTGCCCGATGGGGGCAAGCTCGGAGATCTTGGCCAGAAGCTGGCGGGCGAAGGGCTTGGCCGCCTCCGCCGTCAGCCCGCAGACCAGCATCGCGAACTCGTCTCCACCCACGCGCGCGACGGCGGTGCCGCCCGACGCCTCGGCGACCAGAAGCTGGCCGATGGCCCTCAACACATCGTCGCCCGCGGCAGGGCCGAGGATGTTGTTGATGTCCTTGAAGCCGTCCACGTCCACCATCAGCAGTCCGCAGGCGCGGCCGGAGAGAAGCGCCGCCTCGACCGCCCGGTAGAACTGGCGGCGGTTGGGCAGACCGGTCAAGGCGTCGATCTGGGCGAGGTGCGCGAGGTGCTCCGGCCCTACGACCCGGTTCGGGGCTGCCGTTCGGCCCGCCGACGCGGCCATGGCGATGCGGCGAATTTCCAGCCGATCCATCACCATGTGGGCGAGGTCGCTCAGGCGGACACGATCCTCGGCGCTGAAGCCGTCATAGGGCACGGTATCGAGAATGCAGAGCACGCCGATGGCGTGGCCTTCCGCCGAGAGCAGTGGCACGCCGGCATAGAAGCGGATGTTGGTGGGGCCGGAAACCAGCGGATTGTCGTGAAAGCGATCATCGTGCGTGGCGTCCGGCACGACCATGGTGGCGCCCTGGAGGATGGTGTGGGCGCAGAAGGACACTTCCCGGCGCTTGTCCACGTCATCGCCAAACCCGGCGCTTGCCGCGAAGAACACGCTATCGGCGCCGATCATGTTCACGGCGGCCATCGGTACGTTGAAGACCCGCAGGGCCATCTCGACCAGCGGCGTCAGGCCGGCGACTGTCCCCTGGCCGTCCAGGCCATAACTATCGAGCGCCGCGAGACGGTCTTTCTCGTGGGGAGGTATTTGAGGACATTTCATCCCTTTTCCCCCTTTCGTCAGCAGCTTAGGCCAAGCGAAATCGGGCATTTATTCGCCTCAAAGTAGCACGATGCGACCTTGAGCGCGAGCAGGGGGTGTCCTGAGCCGTCTCGGGATCGATACGTAAACCGGTGCGTACCCGGCTCCCTCCCTCACCGGCGAAACGCAAAAGGGCCGCCTTGCGGCGACCCTTTTGAGACCTTGGAACCAAGGATTTGGTTGCGGGGGTGCGCAGTGACCGGCCCCCGCCGAGCGGCTCAGGCGCCCTGCTGCGGCGGATGTCGGCCTTATCCGCTTCATCGACTGCGGAGGCGGAAGCTTTGGCCGATCAGGGTTCGATGCGCTCAATGATGGTCGCGGTGCCGATGCCGCCACCACAGCACATGGATTGCAGACCGAACCGCCCACCACGCCGCTCAAGCTCGCCGATCAGCAGCGTCATCAGCCGCGCCCCGGACGAGCCCAGCGGATGGCCCATGGCAATAGCCCCGCCGTTCACGTTCACCCGAGAGAGGTCGGGTTGGATATCCTCGATCCAGTCCCCGAGCACCGAAGCAAATGCCTCGTTGATCTCGAACAGATCAATGTCGCCCAGCGCCAGCCCGGCGCGGCTGAGTATGCCCCGTGTCGCCGGGATCGGGCCGGTGAGCATGATCTCAGGATCTACACCGACGACCAATTGCGCATGGAGGCGGGCGCGGGGCGTAAGCCCCAGAAAGCGGGCCTTGCTGGCGCTCATGAGCAGGAGTGCGGCCGCGCCATCCGAGACCTGACTGGCATTGCCCGCCGTCACCCGCCCGGCCGGCCGGAACGACGGCTTCAGCGTGGCGAGCTTCTCCACGCTTGATCCCGGCCGCACACCCTCGTCCCGCGTGAGCACTACGCCGTCGGCTCCCTCGACAGGGATCATGTCGGCGTCGAAGCGGCCCGCCTCCTGCGCCGCGGCGGCGCGGCGATGGCTTTCCACGGAGAGCTCATCCAGATAGATGCGATCGAGGTGCCACCGTTCCGCGATCCGCTCGGCCGCTTCCCCCATGCTGGGCATGGAGAAGCGCTCTACCAGATCCTTCGGATAACGCGCGCCGTAGCGCGTGTCGTCATTGCCGCCACGGGTGGCCGACATGATTTCGACACCGCCGGCCACAACCACATCGCAGACGCCGGATCGGATCACCTCAGTTGGAGCGTCGACAACGCGCGTGAGATCGAGGCTGGAATCTTCCACCGCGCCGATACCCTTGAAGGGCTTGCGGTGCTGATGGGCGTGCCCGGGCCTAAGCTGCGCACCACCGTGGAAGCCTGGAATGCCGCTGTCGCGGCGGGCCGCGACACGGCGTTTGGACGGCTGCCGGAAACCATGGCGCCAATCAGCGAGCCTCCCTTCTATTTCGGGCGGGTTCGCCCCATCGTCATCAACACCCAGGGTGGTCCGTGCCACGATGTGCGCCAGCGCGTGCTGGACCCCTTCGGCGCGCCAATCCCCGGCCTCTACGCCGCGGGGGAACTCGGCAGCCTGTTCGGTCACATCTATATGAGCGGCGGCAACCTCGCCGAATGTGTCGTCGGCGGCCGCACCGCCGGCCGGCAGGCGGCCGAGGCGCGATCACGGGCGCTCCAGCCTGAGGCGTAGAAGTGGGCCAGAGATCTCGATCTAGGCGGCTCGATCGAGCCCGAGCTACTGAATGGCTGCCGTGCGCCTTGACCCGACCTACACGCTGGCGAGCGGGCCGTAAGCCCAGGCCTTGCAGACGATCTTCCAGCCGTCGGCATACTTTACCAAAAGGAGGTCATCGACGAAGCGGTTGGGCAGCAAAGCGTCACGCACCCGCACATGGGCGGTGGAGGGGCTGGTCAGCGTGACGGCGACCACTTCGTCGTGGCGCGGGTCGTTGCGCGAGGCAGGGGCGGCCCGTCCCGCCACCCGCTCCATATAGGCATCCATGCCGAGGGCCGCGGTGTTTCCGCCCTCGGAGGAGAAGAGCTGGGCCTGCGGATGGAAGGCCTTCCGGAAGCCTTCGACGCTACCGAAGTAGAGCGCATCGAAATAGCCCTGCACCACGGCCAGAATGTCTTCGATCTCGTTCATCCCCGGGCGCCTTCCATTGCCGTGTTGTGCTCGCGATCCGCGAGAAAGAGGTTTTCATCGAGAATGCCAAGAAGGGTCTCGGCTTCCTGCTCCGCGATGATGAGGGGCGGCGCGAGGAAGAGGGAGACCTGCTCCCCGCTGGTGCCGATCACCGCGCCCTGGGCCAGCGCGCCCGCCGCCACTCGCGAGGCGATGGGAGGCTCAGCCGTATCGGCGCGCCAGTCGCGCCAGTCCGGGCCGAACAATTCGATGGTCCAGTGGAGGCCCTGTCCGGCCACCCGGGCAACACTGGGATGGCGGGCGGCGATCTCGCGCAGGCGGCGGGCGAAGAGCGTTTCCAGCGCCGCGACCCGCGCCAGCAGGTCCTCCTCCACAAGGATATCCAGATAGGCGGACACCGCGGCCATCGCCATGGGATGGCCGCGCAATGTGCCGTAGTTCTGCCAGCTCTTTCCGTCGAGCTCGGCCAGCACGTCCTTGGAGAGGATGATCGCCGCAACCGGCGCCATGCCGCCGCCGAGGCCCTTGCCCAGCGTGACTATGTCCGGCCGGCTCGCACCCCCGGTGAAGGCGAAGTGGCGGCCGGCGCGGCCGAGGCCGGTCACCACCTCGTCGGCGATCCAGAGCGTGCCGCAGCTGCGCGCGAGGTCCGCCATCGCATCCTGATAGGCCGCGTCGTGATAGAAGCCTCCCTGGGTGTAGTCGACGATCACGGCGGCCGACTGGGACAGCTTGCCGGCTTCGCCCGCGAGGCGCTCTGCGGCAGAGACCTGAGACGGGGCGGCATCGGCGAGATAGAGTGCGCCATCGGGCGCGGGCAACACATGCACCTGCGCGCCGGGCGGCGGCACCTTGGTGACGCCCGGGGCGGCGAGGCCGCCATGCCAGTGCGGCTGGACCGTGACATCGCGGCTCAGACCGACAAGGCCGTGATAGGCGCGCTCGCGGGTGGCGATGGCCTTCCGGCCCGTAATGGCCTGCGACAGCGAGAGCGCGAGGTCGTTGGCCTCGCTGCCGCTCAAGCAGAAGCGCACGGCGCCCGCCCAGTGCGTCTCCTCGCTCAGGCCCACCTCGAAGAGACGCTCGGCTGCGGCGTCCCGCCCGCGCCAGTTCCAGCCCTCGCTCACCATCGGAAGGGAGGCCGCCTCGCGCAGTGCAGCGGCCATGCGCGGATGGCCATGCCCCAGCGGACCGCCGGTATTGCTGCCGTCGAGAACCCTGCGTCCGTCGCTGAGATGGAAATAGACGCCCTCGCCCCCCACCACCAGCGGCGCAGCCGAGCCGGCGTTAAGACCCGTCCGAAGCAGCCTGCTCATTGCGCGTTCCTTACCCGTCATGGGGGCGAACCTAGAAAGGCACGCTGGATCGCGATAGCTCCAGTTTCAGGGATAATCGGTGAGCCAGATTTCTAGGCCGGAAAGAGCGCGGCGACGGCCGAGAGCTTGCCGAACGCCTCCTCCTTGGGGAGCCGGCCATAGCCGATGATCAGTCCCTGGCGATCCGCCGGCCCCACGTAGCATTGCGAAAGAGGCTGCACGAAATGGCCGGTGCCGCGACTGCGGCGGGAAATGTCCGTGTCGCTGATGCGGTCCGCGAGGCCGGGACGGAACTGTGCCGTCAGGTGCAGGCCAGCTGGGAGCGAGGCGATTTCCACCTTGTTGCCCATCAGCGCCTCGACCGCATCGATCACCGCCTTCTGGCGTTCCGCATACACCTTGCGCATGCGCCGGATGTACCGCAGCAGGTGGCCTTCGCGCAGGAACCGCGCGAGCGCGAGCTGAGCGGTACCTGCGGGATGCACGTCGACCCGCGCGCGGCCGCGGCCGAAGGCGTCGACAAAGCGCGGGCTCGCCACCAGATAGCCCATGCGCAGGCTCGGCAGCATGACCTTTGAGAAGGTCCCGAGATAGACCACCCGCCCCGAGCGATCGAGCGACTTGAGGGAGGCTGTCATGCTGCCGCGATGGCGGAATTCGGAATTGTAATCGTCCTCGATGATCCAGCTGCCCTGCCGGTTGGCCCATTCCAGCAGCGCCTGGCGCCGCTCCAGCGCCATAGGCACGCCGAGCGGAAACTGGTGCGAGGGCGTCACGACCGCCACCTTGGCGTTGGGCGCGCGCCGGATCCCCTCCTCTACCACCAGTCCCTTGTCGTCCACCGGCACCGGAACGAGCCGTGCGCCGGCGGCCTTCAGGCTCCAGCGGGCCTCGATGAAGCCGGGCTCCTCCACCCACACCTCGTCACCCGGATTGAGCAGCATGCGGCTGCACAGATTGAGCGCGCCGGAACTGGCGGAGGTGATGGCCACCTCCTCCGGCTGGCACAGCAGGCCGCGCACCGCACCGAGATATTCCGCCGTCGCCTCGCGCAAGGGCGTCCAGCCCAGCGGCGACATGTCGATACAGGCGGAGGGCGGCGGGTTCGCCCAGCTCTGGCGCAGCATCCGCGACCAGACCTCGAACGGGAAGGTGGAGAGATCCGGGGCGCCCGGACTGAAGGGGGAGCCGAGGTCGAACTCGTAGCCGGTCTCCAGCACCGCCTGCCAGGCGTCGGACAGCCAGTCCCCATCGGTCCCGGCTTCGGCGACGGGCAAAGCGGCGCCCGAGGATTTCGCCACGGCGGCGACCTCGACGCCGCCGCGCGGCACCGAGCGCAGATAGCCTTCCGAATAGAGGAGGTCGAAGGCGGTGAGGACGATGGCGCGCGAGCAGCCCAGCTCTTCCGCCAGCGTCCTCGACCCCGCCAGCCGCGTGCCGGCCTGGAGCCGGCCGTCCAGGATCTGATTGCGCAGATGGGCGGCAACCTGCTGGTAGAGTGGCAGGTCGGAGCCGCGGTCCAGTCCGAGCCCGGCCATGGAAATGCGGCGCCCGGCGGCGGCAGGCCCGGCGACGCGGCGTTCCCTGGGTTGGCTCGGCACGGTTCGGCGCCCCTCAGCTCGAAGGCGGTGGCGCTCCAAAGCCGCCCCCGCCGCATCCCTCTATGGTGACGAGATCGCCCGCCTCAAGCAGAAGGTTGGCCTTGCCCGGCAGGGCCGAGACGACCCCGTCGCGCTCGAGGGTGATCACATAGGGCGCGCCCGCTTCGCCACCTTGCAGGCCATAGGGCGGAATCTTCGTGCGCTCCACGCAGGTGGTCAACCACATGGAGGGCGCCAGCACCCGGTAGCTGCGCACAATCCCGTCGCCGCCCACATACCGGCCCTTGCCGCCCGCACCCCGGCGGATGGACTGGCGCTCCACCCGAATGGCATAGTTGGCCTCGATCACCTCGGCGGGGGTGTTGGAGGTGTTGGCGAGGTGGACACGGGTCGCGGGCGCGCCATCCCGGTCGTGTCGCGCGCCCTCTCCCCCGCCATGGACCTCGTAGAGCATCCGCCAGCTCTCGTCCGGCAGCGGCTCGGCAAAGGCGAGGAGGCCGGACGTGGCCGGGCCGCCCGCCGAAAGGCGCTCGGGGATGACATTTTCCATGGCCCGGAACACCGCATCCACGACCCGCATGGAGGTCTCATGGTTGCCGGCGGCCACCGCCGCCTTCCACCCCGGCTCCAGAATGGATCCCGGCCGGGTGATGATGGTGAGCGGGCGCAGGGCGCCGGCATTTTGCTGCATGTCCCGCCCGCTCAGGATGCGCGCCGCATAGACGACGGCGGAGCGGGCGATGAACGGCGTCGTGTTGCAGAAGGTGGCCACCCGGTCGGCGGAGCCGGACAGGTCAAAGGTGGCCTCATCGCCGCGGATCTCGATGCGCACATGGATGCGCGAGGGGGCAGCATCCGGCCCGCCGTCATCGAGGAAGTCGTCCCCCTCATAGGTGCCGTCCGGCAGGTCGGCGATGGCCGCCCGCATCTCGGCCTCGGAGAGGTCGTGAAGACGCGCCATGGCGGCAATGAAGGTGTCGGTGCCGTGCTGCGCGCACATTTCGCGGATGCGCCGCTCGGCCGCGCTCGTGGCGGCCAGCTGCGCCAGCAGATCGCCCTCGCAGGACACGGGATCGCGAACATTGGCGAGGATGAAGTCGAGGACGGGACGGTTGACGCCATCCGTGTTGGCGATCAGCAGCGGGGGAATGCGGATGGCCTCCTGGAAGGTATCCACCGCATTCGCCAGATAGCTGCCCGGCCAGGTGCCGCCCACGTCCGGCCAATGGGCCAAGCTCAAGGCGAACGCAACCAGTCGGCCGTCAACGAACACGGGGCGTGCGACCTTCACGTCGTTGAGGTGGTTTCCGCCAAGCGCGCCCACATTGTAGACGATCGCGTCTCCCTCGCGCATGGTCGCGGCGGGATACACCTTCAGCAGTTCCGGGACCGTGTAGCACATGGCGCCCAGATGGATGGGGATGTCCCGGCCCTGGCCGACAAGGCCCCCGGCCGCATCCATGATCGCAGACGACAGGTCTCCCGCCTCCCGCAGCAGCGGGGAGCGCGCGGAGCGGGTCATCACGAGGCTCATCTCCTCGGCCGCAGCCGAGAGGCCATGACGGATCACCTCGACGACGAAGGGGTCCAGGGTGCTCATGCTGCGCTCCGCGTCATGAAGAGATTGCCGAGGTCGTCGGGGCGCACCTGCCAGCCGGGGGGCACCACCACCGTGGACCAGGCATCCTCGATAATGGCTGGACCGAAGGTGACGCCGGACATGGTCTCGCGCGGAACAATGGCCGTCTCGACGGCACCGGAGGCATCGAACACGCACAGGCGCGACCGTGCCGTCCCCTGTGCCCGTCCCACGTCCGGACGCGAGAACGGAACCGACGAGGGCTTTCGCGCCTGGATCCGGAGGGCTTCGATGACGCAGGCCTCCTCCGTCGCATAGCCGAACAGGTCCCGGTGGCGGCGATGGAAGTCCGCCTCGAGCCGCGCCTGGTCCAGCGGCATGGTGAAGGGGACAGGGATGCTGTCGCTCTGGGCGCTGTAGCGCATCAGCGCCACATGCTCCACGGTGATCTCCTCCCGCGCGATTCCGTTGGCCAGGAGTGGCCCGGTCGCCTCCCCCGAAAGCTCCGCAACCCGCGCGGCGAAGGCCGCGTGCGGGAAGTTAGCGAGCGGCATCCGCACCGTACCCTGCTGGAGAAAAGAGAAGTCGGCCGTAAGGCATCCGAGCGCCGAGAACGCGCTGGACGCGGCTGGCACGATGATCTCCGAGAGGCCGTACATGTCGGCGAGCCCCGCCGCATGCATGGGGCCGCCACCGCCGAAGGCAAGGAGGGTGCAATCGCGTCCGTCCACGCCCCGCTCAACCGTCACGCGCCGCAGCGCCCGCGCCATGGCGGCGCCCGCCACCTTGATGATGCCCATCGCCGTCTCGGTGATGCCGAAGCCCAGCTCGGCGGCAATGGGCGCGATGACCCGCCGCGCCGCCTCCACGTCGATCTGGATCGTATCGCCAAGCCGTGCCTCGGGATCGAGATAGCCCAGCACCGCATTGGCATCGGTGATGGTGGGCCGATCGCCGCCGCGCCCGTAGCAGGCCGGCCCGGGCATGGAACCGGCGCTCTTCGGGCCTACCGCCAGGCCACCCGGCCCGAGCGTGACGATAGAGCCGCCGCCGGCCCCGATGGAATGCACCGCGAGCATGGGCTGGCGCAGGGGGCGCCCACCCATCATGCGGGTGTCGGTCATCTCGGCGGCGCCATCGACGATCAGGCACACATCGGTGGTGGTGCCGCCCATGTCGAAGGTGAGCACCCGCGGCCGGTCGAGGGTGCGGGCCATGCGGGCGGAGGCTGAGACGCCGGCGGCAGGGCCGGACATGGCCATCACCAGCGGGCGGCGCTTCACCGCCGGCACGGGCACCATGGCGCCGGCCGAATGGAACACCTGCAGTCCCGCGCCGATGGGCAGGCGGCGCTCCAGCTCGGTGAGATACTCCACGGCGATCGGCATGGCCGCCGCGTTGAAGGCCGTGGAAGAGGCCCGCTCATATTCGCGCGCCTCGGGATTGATCTCGTGCGACACGCAGACATGGGGAACTACGCCTTCGAGCGCCGCCCCGATCTCCTTCTCGTGCGCCGGGTTGGCATAGGAGTGCAGCAGGCAGATCGCGACGCTCTCCACCGCATTGGCCACGAGCCACGCCTTGAGGCGCTCGACCTCGGCTTTAGCCAGCGCTTCGACCACCTTGCCCGTGGGGTCGAGGCGCTCCCGGATGCCGAAGCATAGGCTCGCCGGCACCAGCGGCAGCGCCTTGGGCCTGATGTCGAGGCGGTAGAGTTCCTCGCGACGATAGCGGGCGATTTCCAGCACGTCCTCGAAGCCGGCGGTCGCCACCAGCGCCACGCGCGGCAGGCGCTCCTCCACCAGAGCGTTGGTGACGCGGGTGGTGCCGTGGACGAAGCGGCGCACCGCTTCCGGCGCCACGCCCACCGCCGCCAGGGCTTCGAGCATGGCGGTGACCGGGGCATCGGGGCGGGAGGGGACCTTGGCGATCCGCGTCTCGTTGGTGTCGGGCCTGACGGCGATGATATCGGTGAACGTGCCGCCGATGTCTGTGCCGATGTCCCATAGCCTCGTCGTCACGTCGGTTCTCTCCTGCCTCGCCACGCGCCATCAGGCGGTGGCGGCCTGCACGGGTTCGAAATGAGGGATGGCACCGAGCAGTTCGCGGGTGTACGCGGCCTGCGGATTGCGGAAGAGGGCGTGGCTTTCCCCCTCCTCCACGATGCGGCCGTGGCGCATGACGATCGTGCGCTCGCACATCATCCGCACCACGTTGAGGTCGTGGCTGACGAACAGAAAGGCGAGGCCCTCGTCGCGCCGCAGATCGTCGAGCAGTTTCAGCACCACCGCCTGCACAGAAACATCGAGGGCCGCCGTGGGCTCGTCCAGCACCAGGAGGCGCGGCTCCACCGCGACGGCGCGGGCGATGCCGATGCGCGCCTTCTGGCCGCCTGAGAGCTGATGGGGGAAGCGCGAGAGCAGGTCCGGCGACAGGCCGCAGCGTTCGGCCACCTCTTCCACCCGCCGCTTCACCTGCGCCCCATCAGTGAGCTTGGCGAGGCGCCGCACCGGCCGGGCGATGCATTCGAAGGCGGTGAAGCGGGGATTGAGGCTCTCGTGCGGATCCTGGAACACGATCTGGATCTCGCGTCGCCAGGGAGACTCGTGAAAGGTCCTCAGGGGGATCGCACCGATGTCCACCCCATCGAACAGGAGGCGTCCGCCGTCCGCATCTGCAAGCCGGCAGACGATGCGCGACAGGGTGCTCTTGCCCGAACCGGACTCTCCCACCAGGCCAAGGCTTTCGCCGGCTTTCAGGGTGAGGGAGACATCCTCGACCGCCAGCGTGCTGTCGAAGCGCTTCACGATGCTCGACGCGTCCAGCAGCACCCGCGCCTCGCGTGGCACGGCGAATGGGGCGCGTGCGACACTAGGCGTCTCGCCCACCAGTTCGTCGACGGTGGAGGTCGGCGTCGGGGAAGCAGCCACCAGCCTGCGGGTGTAGGGATGGGACGGATGGCGGAAGATGTCGACGGCGGGCGCGGCCTCGACCACCCGGCCCTGCTGCATCACCATCACGTCCCGGCAATAGCTGGCGGCCAGCCCCAGATCATGGGTGATGAGGATGAGCGCCATGCCCCGCTCGGCCGTGAGCCCCGCGATGAGGTCCATCACCGTCTTCTGGGTGGTGACGTCGAGGCCCGTGGTCGGCTCGTCGGCAATGAGCAAAGAGGGGTTGCAGGCGATGGCCATGGCGATCATGACCCGCTGGCACATGCCCCCAGACAGCTCCGCCGGATAGGCGTCGAAGCGCTTGTCCGCGTCACGGATGCGAACCGCCTCCAGCAGCTCCAGCGCGCGGGCCCGCAGCACCGCCTTGGGCAGGTTCTCGTGGGCGGCGATGGCGTCCATGACCTGGAGGCCAATGGAGCGGATGGGATTGAGGGCCGTGCGCGGGCTCTGGAACACCATGGAGATGGCGGCCCCGCGCAGCGCCTTCATGCGGGCCGGATCGGCGCGGGTGATGTCCTCGCCCCGGAACAGGATGCGGCCCTTGGGGATGCGCGCGGCCCGGTCCAGAAGCTGCGTCACGGCATAGGCAGTCACCGATTTGCCCGAGCCGCTCTCGCCCACCACCGCCAGCGTGCCGCCCGGCGCGAGTTGGAGGTCGATGCCGCGGACCGCCTCCACCATTCCCGCGCGGGTGCTGAAGGCAACGTGCAGGTTCTGAATGTCGAGGAGGGGGCCGCTCACGTGCGCATCCTCGGATCGAGAATGTCGCGCAGGCCATCGCCCAGGAGGTTGAAGCAGAGCACGGCCAGCATCAGCGCGAGGCCGGGAAAGGCCACCAGCCACCATTGGCCGTTGCCGATGAAGCGGGCGCCCTCGGCTACCATGATCCCCCATTCCGGGGTGGGGGCCTGCACGCCGAGGCCGAGGAAGGACAGGCCCGCCGCGTTCAGGATGGCCCAGCCGAGATTGAGCGATATCTGCACCGCCATGGCCGGCAGGATGTTGGGCAGGAGATAAGCGAGAACGATGGTGGCGTGGCTTTCTCCACCGGCCCGCGCCGCTTCCACCCAGCCGGCATGGCGGCGCACGTTCACCTCGGCACGGGCGAAGCGGATGTAGAAGGGCAGATTGATGAGCGCGGTGGCGATGACGATGTTCTCCACCCGGTTGCCGAGCGCGGCCACCAGTGCCATGGCCAACACGAACAGCGGAAAGGCCATCAGCACATCCACCAGACGGCCCACAGAGCGGTCGACGCGGCCGCCCGCATAGCCGCACAGGGCCCCGATGGTCGCGCCGGCCGCGAAAGACAGGAGGACCGCGGAGACGGCGATGCCGAGATCGAGCCGCGTGGCCCCGATCAGACGGCTGAAGATGTCACGGCCCAGCTGATCGGTGCCCGCCCAGTGGGTCGCGGATGGCGGCTGGAGCGCGGCGGGGACGTTGGAGGCGATGGGATCATAGGGCGTGATCCACGGCGCGAGGACGGCGATGGCGACGAGCACCACGGCGCCGGCCGCCGCGCAGGCCGTCACCGGATTGCCGCGCAGCACCCATCCGGCATGGCGAAGCGTGGCGCTCATTGGAGGGAGATCCGCGGATCGACGATGCCGTAGAGGACATCGATGATGAGATTGACCATCACGAAGATGACCGCGATGAGCAGCACGAAGCCCTGCACCGGCGCATAGTCAGAGGCGAGGAGCGCATCGAGCGCGTAGGAGCCGATGCCGGGCCAGGAAAACACCTTCTCCACCAGCACGTTTGCGCCGAGCATGGTGGAGAAGACGATACCGATGATGGTCAGCACCGGCAGCAGCGCGTTCCTGAGCGCATAGACCACGACCACCCGCCAATCCGACATGCCGACCGAGCGGGCGGTGCGGATGAAGTCCGAGCCGAGCACCGAGAGCAGCGACGCCCGTGTCATGCGCGCCAGCGGCGCAAGCACGAAGAGCGCCATGGTGCAGGCCGGGAGGATGAGCTGCCCGAAGGCCGCCTTCCAGCCCGCCAGATCCCCCACCAGGAGGAAATCGATCAGCAGGAAGCCGGTGATCCCCGGCGGGGGTGCTGCGAAAATATCGACGCGCCCTGTGGGATCGGGCGCGAGGCCGAGCAGATAGTAGAACACATAGATCAAGAGCAGGCCGGTGACGAAGGTCGGCACGCACACGCCGAGCGTGCACACGAACCGCACGCCGTGGTCCAGCAGGGAGTTCGGCCGCAGGGCCGCGAGGATGCCCAGTGGCAGCGCCAGCGCCAGGGCCAGCACCAGGGCAAACAGGGTCAGCTCCAGCGAGGCGGGCATCCGCTCGGCGAGATCGGCGATCACCGGCTGGCCGGTTGTCATGGACTGGCCGAGATTGCCCCGAGCGAGGTCGCCCACATAGCGCACGAACTGCTCCGGGATGGGCCGATCAAGGCCCATCGTCTCGCGGATCTGGGCCATCTCGGCCTGTCCGGCATTGGGCCCGGAGGCGAAGAACGCCGCCGGGTCTCCCGGCAGCACGCGCATCAGCAGGAAGGTGAACAGGACCACCCCGAAGAGCGCCGGCAGGGAGGCCAGAAGATGCTTCCCCACCCTGCGGCCGATATTGAGCAGCGCGGACATGCCCTCAGGCCCTGCGCAGGTCTCGGTAGTCCACCTGCCCATGAAACCAGTAGGTGTAGCCGTCGATGGCGGGAGCCATCACCGCGTCCTGGTTGGGTTGCCAAACCATGATCATCGGCACGTCGCGGGCCGCGATGTCGACCATCTGGCGACAGGTGGCCTCGTACGTGGCCGCGTCGGCCTCGAAACGCGCGGCCTGCGCCAGCGCGTCCAGCTTGGGATCGGAGAAGCCGCTGAAGTTCCAGCGGTGGTCGCCGGTGAAATAGTTGCGCAGGAAATAGTCCGGCGCCGGCAGCCAAGCCGTTCCTGCGGAGATGAAGAACGGCACGCGCCGCTCCACTTCCATGCTGGCCATCTGGGCCGGAGGCAGCTTCTGGATGGACACGTCCACGCCGACGGCGCCAAGGGCCTCCCGGATCAGCGTCGCCATCGGCTCGGCGACGGCGGCGACGCCGGCCGAGAAGGAGAAGGTGGTCTTGAAGCCATTGGGGAAGCCCGCTTCCGCCAGCAGCGCCTTCGCCTTGGCGGGGTCGGTCCGGAAAGGCAGGGGCTGGGGGAAGGTGCCGTTGGGCGCCTCGGTCCAGGTGGCACCGAACAGGGCCCGGCCCCGGCGGAACAGGGCGGCCTCGAACATGGCCTCGTAGGGAAGCGCGGCCGCGAGCGCGGCCCGCACCTTGGGATTGTCGAACGGCGCCATGCGGGTGTTGAACACGATGGCGGTGAAGCCATTGATCTGCGGCGTCGCCACCAGCTTGATCTTGCCGCGCGCTTCCAGCGCACTGATGTCGCTGGACTGCAGATCGATGGCGATGTCTGCATCGCCGCGCTCAAGAAGGTTGGCGCGGGTGGCGGCTTCCGGGACGGTCTGGGCGATGACGCGGCGGAAGTAGGGAAGCATCCCGCCCGCGCCATTCTTCCACGCCTCGTTGCGCTTCAGGATGGTCTGCTGGCCGGACTTATACTGCTCCACCACATAGGCGCCGCCGCCGGCGGTGTTCTCCTTGAGCCAGGTCTGCGCCCACGGATCCTCGGCGGTGGCGTTACGGCGCGCCAGCGTGCTGTTGAACATGGGCGAGAGCGGAACCGCGAGATTGGCGAGCGCGAGCCGGTCCGGCCTGTCGAGGGAGACTTCGACCACCCCCTCGCCGAGCACCTTGAACTGTTCCGGCTTCACCAGCGAGCCGGTGGCGATCTGCCCCGCCGCAAGGGATTTGGCGGAAACGGCGCGATCGAGCGACCATTTCACATCCTCGGCAGTGACCGGGGAACCGTCGTGCCAGGTGGCGCCCTTGCGCAGATGGAAGGTGAAGGTGCGACCGTCCGCGGAGCGGTCGACCTTCTCAGCGAGCTCGCCGCGAATGTTATCGAAGTCGAAGACCCAGGAGCCATTGACCTGCTTGCGGCCGTAGGAAGCCAGGCGATCGTACACTGCGGTGGACAGGCCGAAGGATTCGCGCGTGGCCCCTGGCGTGGTCGGGTCCAGGGTGTTCACGGTGCCGGCGAGCACGTGGCGCAGGGTCTCTGCACGGGTCTGCGCCTGCGCGTCAGCCACGCGGCCGAACGCACCCAAGGCCCCTCCGGCTGCGGACGCGAGCACGGCTTTCAGGCCCTGCCTTCTGGTGAAGGCGAAGCGATCGAAACTCATGGTCCAGACCCCTCTGGTCGGAAGGAAGGTTCGACGTCATTCGACGTTCGGATCTTTTTCTGGCTCAGAACATGACAGCTCCGCGGCTAATCGATAGGTCCAGAATTGGCTCAAAAGAATGTGCCAGATCCCCTCATAGCGTGAGCCAGCGACAGGAATAAGTTCTATATTACCTCAATCGATGAGCGTGACTTTGCCCCTTCTTGCCCCGCAGCAGGTGCCGCGAAGTTCATGCATCAGCGAGGTGTGAAGCCCTCAATCGCCTGCCTGCTGGCGGAGTCGGCCGCTGCCAGCGGCACGACGGCAGGCATCACGCTCGACCCGACATTCACGATCACACCGGAGCGCCGAATGCGGCGCGACCATGCGCGCGCCTCATTGACGTTACGTAATATGCTACGAACCGGAGCAGGCTGGGTGCGCACCGCGGCGCGCGACCGGCGGACGGCGGCGGAGGCGTTACGATGATGAGAAACCTGTTGCTTCTGCTCGGGGAAAGCCCCGCCGGCACGGTTGCCAACGCGTATGCGAGAGCGCTTGCCCGGCGCGGCGAGGTTTCCCTGACTGCACTTAGCGGGATCGATCTTTCCTACATCGAAGCCCCCATGCTGGGGACCATTGGGGCCGCCGCCTATCATGCGCGCATGGAAAGCGGCCTCCAGACTGAGGCCGAGCGTGCCAGCAATACCTTGACCGAGGCGTTCGCGCGGGATTGCGCGCGCGAAGGCATCCCCGCCACCCAGCTTGCCTTCAAGGGAGACCCCTTCGAGCAGGTCACAGCCGCAAGTGCGCTCTGCGATCTCGTCGTCACCGGCCACGACGTGACGTTCCGCGGCACCGGCAGCGAGCGCAATTCGGATACGCTGAGCCAGCTCCTCCACGCCGCGCCACGGCCCGTGCTGGTCTGCCCCGACGTGGCGCCGGCCGGCGGCGACGTGCTGGTGGCCTATGACGGCAGCCTCCCCGCCATGCGCGCGCTCCAGCTCTTCGTGCTGCTGGGGTGCTGGGCGGACCGCAGGATCACCGTCGTCTCGGTCGATACGCAGGGCGAGACGGCGGAACGCCTCGCGGCGGATGCTCAGACCTATCTCAGCCGGCATGGCTACGAGGTGTCGATCAGGCCGATCACCTCAGGCGCCCATCCCTCCGAGGTCATCGACAGGCATGTGGTGGACGGATTCGAGCTCCTGGTGATGGGCGCCTATGGGCGCCGCGGCCTCAGGGAGTTCATCTTCGGCTCCACCACGCAAACCGTCGTGGGCCTGCCGAAAACCTGTGTCTTCCTGTATCACTGAGGCGGGGGCGGTCACCTCCGCCGCCGGCACTTCCCGGCGGCTCCGCGGGGGCTTCGGCCTCATCCACCTGACATCCCGCAGGCGAGACGAGACCTCGACCGCATGACACTCCTTCTCGTTGTTCTCGTGCCGTTTTTCGGCGCGCTGCTGCCGCCGCTGGTCATCCGCTCGGGCCGCAACACCTGTGCGATGGCGACAGGGGCCGTCACGCTGCTGGCTCTCGCACTGCTTATGAGCCACGCGCCGGCCGTGTTCTTGGGCGAGGTTCCGAAAGCGGAAATACCATGGGTACCGGCCATTGGCCTGTCTTTCTCGGTGTTCGCGGACGGGCTCGGCTTCTTCTTCGCCGCGATGATCCTCACCATCGGCCTCCTCGTCATCATCTATGCGCGCTATTACCTGTCGCGCGAGGATCCCATGGGCCGCTTCTTCACCTATCTGCTCCTGTTCCAGGGGGCGATGGTGGGAGTGGTGCTGTCGGACAACGTCATCGCGCTGCTCGTCTTCTGGGAGATGACGAGCCTCACCTCCTTCCTGCTCATCGGCTTCTGGCGCAAGCGCGCCGACGCGCGGCAGGGCGCGCGCATGGCTCTGGTGGTGACAGGCGGCGGCGGCCTCGCGCTCATCGCCGGGTTGCTGCTGGTGGCGGAAGCCGCAGGCTCCTACCAGTTGTCGGAAATCCTGGTGCGGGGCGACATCGTGCGCGCCTCCCCGCTCTACCTGCCGGCGCTGCTGCTGGTGCTCCTGGGGGCCTTCACCAAGTCGGCCCAGTTCCCGTTCCATTTCTGGCTGCCCCACGCCATGGCGGCGCCGACCCCGGTCTCGGCCTATCTGCACTCCGCCACCATGGTGAAGGCAGGCGTGTTCCTGCTCGCGCGCCTGTGGCCGGTGCTCGCCGGCACGGACGTCTGGTTCCTGATCGTTGCCCCGGTGGGCCTTGCCACCATGCTGATCGGCGCGGTGATCGCCCTGTTCAAGGATGATCTGAAGGCGCTGCTGGCCTTCTCCACCGTGAGCCATCTGGGCCTCATGACCATGCTGCTCGGCTTCGGCACACCCATGGCAGCGGTGGCGGCGGTGTTCCATATCGTCAACCACGCCACCTTCAAGGCCGCCCTGTTCATGAGCGCCGGCATCGTGGATCACGAGACGGGCACGCGCGACATCCGGCGTCTCGGTGGGCTCGTGTGGCTGATGCCCGTCACGGGCACGCTGGCGCTGCTGGCGTCCGCCTCCATGGCCGGCGTGCCGCTGTTCAACGGCTTCCTGTCCAAGGAGATGATGCTGGAGGAGGCCGCCCACACCGCCTATCTCGGCCTCGACTTCCTGTTCCCCGTGCTGGCGACGGTGGCCGCGCTGTTCTCGGTGGCCTATTCGGCTCGCTTCGCCATCGGCACCTTCCTGGGCAAGGCGCGGCACGATTATCCCCACCAGCCACACGATCCGCCGGTGGGCATGTGGCTGCCCGTGGCCGTGCTGGTGGTGCCGGTCATCGCCATCGGCATCCTGCCCGGCGTCGTCGCGGGCCCGCTGGTGGCGCTGACCGCCGGCGCGGTGATCGGCGGCCCGCTGCCGGAGTATCATCTCGCTTTGTGGCACGGCATCACCCCCGCTTTGGTCATGAGCCTTGCCGCTTTCGCCGGCGCCGCGCTGCTCCTGCTCGGTTTCGGCCGCGCCGATGCGCTGCGCCTCCGCCTGCCGCGCCCGGATGCCAAGGCCATGTTCGAGACGGCCAGCGCCGGGCTGGTCGTCGCCAGCCGCCGCGCCGTGGCGGCGGTCCATGACGGATCGCTGCCGCGCTATGCCGGCGTGATCCTCGCCACGCTGGTGGCGGTCGGCGGCTACGGTTTCTGGAGCGCGACGCATGCGGCCGGAACCCGGCCGCTGCTGCCGGTGAGCCTGCCGGCCGCGACCGCCTTCCTTGCCCTGCTGCTCGCCAGCGGCATGGTTCTGCTGCGCCATGGCGACCGGCTCACCGCGCTGATCCTCACCGGCGTGGTGGGCGTCATCGTGGCCCTCGCCTTCCTCCAGTTTTCCGCGCCCGATCTCGCCTTGACGCAGATTTCCGTGGACGTGGTGACGACCATCCTGATGCTGCTTGCCCTCAACCTTCTGCCGAAGACGACGCCGCCTGAGGAAAGCCGTGCCGTGCGGTGGCGCGACGGTCTCCTGGCAGGGCTCGCGGGCCTCGGCGTCGCCGCTCTCGCCTATGGCGTGATGACCCGGGACGGCACCTCCATCTCGGACTATTACCTCGCCGAATCCAAACCCGGCGGCGGCGGCACGAACGTCGTCAACGTGATCCTGGTGGACTTCCGCGGCTACGATACCTTTGCCGAGATCATCGTGCTCGGCATCGCCGCCCTCGCCATCTATGCGCTGCTGGACCCGGCCCTGAAAGGCGCCGCCGTGCGCCGGATCAAGGCGATGCTGCCGCACGAGGAGGCGATGGACGCCCATCCCCTGCTTCTCGTTATGGCGACCCGCGTGCTGCTGCCGCTGTCGCTGGTGGTGGGCACCTACATCTTCCTGCGCGGTCACAACGAGCCGGGCGGCGGCTTCATCGCCGGCCTCGTGGTGGCCATCGCCCTGATCATGCAATACATCGCCTCCGGCTATGGCTGGGCGGCGGAGCGCATGCGGGTGGATGCGCAATCCTACATCGGCGCGGGCGTCGCCATCGCCGGCCTCACGGGCGTGGCGGCCTTCCTGTTCGGGCGGCCCTTCCTCACCTCCACCTTCGGCTATCTGACGTGGCCTGTGGTGGGCAAGTTCGAGGTCGCGTCCGCCATGGCGTTCGATCTCGGCGTGTTCCTCACCGTGGTGGGCGTGATGGTGCTGTCGCTGGCCCAGCTCTCCCGCGTCGCACGGCGGATCGATCCCGCCCCGCACAATCCGGAGCCCATGGATGTCCGGCTGGAGCCCGCCGCCTCCCGGGCGCGGGAGGGCTGAGCCATGGAGCTGCTTCTCGCCGCCGGCATCGGCATCCTCACCGCCGTCGGGCTCTATCTGGTGTTCCGAGCGCACACGTTCCCGGTGATCCTCGGCCTCACCTTCCTGTCCTACGCGGTGAACCTCTTCCTGTTCGCCATGGGCCGGCTCGCCATCGATCGGCCGCCGGTGATCGTGCCCGATGCGGCCGCCTACACCGACCCGCTGCCGCAGGCGCTGGTGCTCACCGCCATCGTCATCTCCTTCGGCATGACCGCCTTGATCGTCGTCCTGGCGCTGCGCGGCTTCCTGGAGACCGGCTCCGACAGCTCCCACCTCGACGCGCCGCGCGGCGGCAAGGGAGATGCGTCGTGACGCCCGCCATCTCCGCCCTCGACCACGCCATCATCCTGCCGGTGCTGCTGCCCGCGCTCACCGCCGCCTTTCTCGTGCTCGCGCTGCGCCATCACCTGCGTCGCGAGCGCATCGTCTCTCTCGCGGCAACCGGGCTGTTGCTTGCCCTCGCAATAGTCCTGTTCGCGCTCGCCTCCGATGGGACGGTCCGCGCCTACCGGCTCGGCGACTGGCCGGCGCCCTACGGGATCACCCTGGTGCTGGACCGGCTCTCGGCGACGATGCTGCTCCTCACCGCCGTTCTCGCCGGCTGCGTGCTGATCTATGCGGCCGGCGGGGTGGATGGGCGCGGACGGCATTTCCACCCGCTGTTCCAGTTCCAGCTCATGGGCATCAACGGCGCCTTCCTCACCGGCGACGTGTTCAACCTGTTCGTGTTCTTCGAGGTGATGCTGATCGCCTCATACGGCCTGATGTTGCACGGCGGCGGCCCCGGTCGGCTGAAGGCCGGATTCCAGTATGTCGCGATCAACCTGCTCGCTTCCGCCGTCTTCCTGGTGGGCGTCGGCCTGATCTATGCCGTCACCGGCACGCTCAACATGGCCGACCTCGCGGTGAAGGTGCCGCAGGTTGCGCCGGCCGATGCCGCCTTGCTGAAGACGGGCGCACTGCTGCTCTTCCTCGTCTTCGCCACTAAGGCCGCGCTGGTGCCGCTGCACTGGTGGCTGCCGGCCACCTATGCCGGCACGTCCGCGCCAGCCGCCGCTTTGTTCATGATCATGACCAAGGTCGGCGCCTACGCCATCATCCGCGTCTATGGCCTGGTCTTCGGGGCCGGTGCCGGGCCCCTTGCGCTGGCGGCGGCCCCCTTTGTGATGCCCGCCGCGCTGGCGACGCTGGTGGTGGGGACGATCGGGCTCGTGGGGAGCCGGAAGCTGCGCGATCTCAGCGCCTTCGCGGTCATCGCATCCATGGGCACGCTGCTCATCGCCGTGGGCTTGTTCGATGTCGAGGGTCTGTCTGCCGGCCTCTATTATCTCGTGCACTCGACGCTGGCCGGGGCGGCGCTCTTCCTCATCGCCGGCATCGTGCAGGAGCAGCGCGGCGCCGCAAGCGACCGGCTGATCCCGGCCCCCGCCATGGGCGGGGAGACGCTGCTCGGCGGGCTCTTCTTCCTCGCCGCCATCGCCCTCGTGGGCCTGCCGCCGCTGTCCGGCTTCATCGGCAAGGTGATGATCCTCCAAGCCGTGCGCACCTGTGCCATCTGGCCCTGGATCTGGGCTGCCATCCTCGGCGCAAGCCTCTTGATGACCTTCGGATTTGCCCGGGCGGGCTCGGTGCTGTTCTGGGCCAGCGGGCCGGTCTCGGAGCGAAAGCCCCTGCCAGCGCTGCCGGGGCTTGCGGCAGTGGTGCTCCTGCTCGCGGCCATCGTCGGATGGGCGCTCGCGGCAGGGCCGGCCACGCAGGCGCTCAGCCTTGCCGCCCGGCAGGCCCTCGACCGCAATTCCTACATCGAGGCCGTGCTGCTGCCCGGCGCGCCCGCCGCATCGGAGAAGTGACATGCGCGCGCGGCTTCTCCCCCATCCCTTGCTGACGTTGCTCCTCATCCTCGTCTTCATCTTCCTGATGAACGAAGCGACGCCGGGCGTGGTGGTGCTCGGCATCGTCCTCGGCATCGTCATCCCGCTCCTCACCGCGCCGTTCTGGCCCGGCCGGCCCATGCTGAAGGCGCCGCTGACGATCGCGAGCTACGTGCTGATCGTGCTGTGGGACATCGTTCGATCCAACATCGAGGTCGCGGGGATCATCCTGTTCCGGCCGGCCGACAGGCTGCGCACCCGCTATGTGACCGTGCCCCTCGACATCGTGACGCCGGAGGCCATCGCCGTCCTCGCCGGCACCATCACCATGACACCGGGCACCGTGAGCGCCGACCTCAGTGCGGACGGCAGGGCCCTTCTGGTGCACTGCCTCGACGCAGGCGACCCCGAAGGCGCCGTCGCCGCCATAAAGGCGCGCTACGAAAGCCGGCTGAAGAGGATCTTCGAATGATCACCATCGCCATCGCCATCGCGGCGGGCGCCATCTGCCTGGCCCTCGGCCTCACCCTGTACCGGCTGGTGGTCGGTCCCGATGCCACCGACCGGGTGCTGGCGCTGGACACGCTGGTGATCGAGGCCATCGCGCTGATCGTGCTGATCGGCATCGCCTACGGCACAGGCATGTATTTCGAGGCGGCGCTGCTGTTCGCCATGGTCGGCTTCGTCACCACCGTGGCCTTCTGCAAGTTCCTGCTGCGCGGCAACGTGATCGAATAGGAGGGGCGCATGAACCCGGTCATCGAGGCTGTCGTCGCCGCGCTCATTCTGGTCGGCGCTTTCTTTCTGCTCGTGGGCGCACTCGGCCTCGCCCGCCTGCCGAACATGATGTCCCGCCTGCACGGGCCGACCAAGGCGACCACGCTGGGCATCGGCTCCCTGCTGATCGCCTCCATCGTCTATTTCACCGCGACACGGGGCAGCTTCTCCGTTCACGAACTGCTTATCACCCTGTTTCTTTTCCTAACCGCTCCCGTCAGCGCGCAGATGCTGGCGAAGGCCCATCTCCTGCGCAGTCGGGAGGAGCAGAGCCGTGTGACCCCAACCGGCCGGCCGGCGGATTGGGCGACGCTCGCAAAAGGTACCCACGACGCCTCGTAGGGGCGGGCGACTTGCTGTGAGCTTCGGGCGACTGGTGTGCCTCCATAGCGCGCCATCACCTGCCCCCTAAGCTCGGCGCGAATTGGGGGCGTGATATTCCATGTGACGGGATCGAAATCGGCTTCGGTGCGGACCCGGGCCCAAACGCAAAAGGGCCGCCTTGCGGCGACCCTTTTGAGACCTTGAAACCAAGGATTTGGTTGCGGGGGCGCGCAACCATCTCAACTTGCTGTTCCGATCCGCGGCATAGTGACGTCGTGCGGAACTTCATGTCCGCGCCCTCTACCGCCATCGGCATAAGGTGGAACCTGTTCGCCACTCAAGAACTGGCGCAATATCGCCACCCGGAACGCCCGATGCGGGCATACCTTTTTCTCCACTCGCACATCGTCGCAGACGTCATCTCCTAGCATATATAACGTGTCCTGAGCCAATCAGTGCTCGGGCATGGTTTCAGGGGCGGGCGACCTGATCAAAATCACGATCGTGACGGTGCGCGGCATCGTAGGCGGTTTCGGAGAGCCCTCGCTTCCAGTAGCCGATCGCCACCAGGGCGGCCTGAGGCATCCCGCGGTCCCTGACGAGATGCGATCGAATGGTTCGCACCGACGCGGATTCGGCTGCGATCCAGGCTGAACAGCCGGTGTCGCAAGGCCGGTCCAGCGCAACGACCGCATCGGCGAGCAGGCGCGTGGTTCCCGGCGCCGCGCCGCGCCGCATGAGCCAGGCAACCTCCATCCCAGCAGGCTTTTGCAGCGGCAGGCAATCCTCCTCGTCGTCCACCTCGATGAAGCAGGCGCCCCGTGCACGGCCAGGCAGGCGTTCGAGAATGCTCGCGATCGATGGCAGTCCGCAGTCATCGCCGACGAGCAGATGAAAGTCCGCATCCGGCAGGATCCGTCCGCCGGGGCCGCCGACGCCCACCAGATCGCCGGGACGGGCGCGGCGAGCAAACTGCGCAGCCGGTCCGTCGCCCCCGTGGCAAGCGAAATCCACCGTCAGTTCGCCCCTGTCTGCATCGAACCGACGGGCCGAAAACGTCCGAACGGCAGGACGTCGCCCGTCCGCCGGCCAAATGGGGTGACCATCGCGATCCGCCAGCGGCCATTCGGGTGGGGAAAGACCAGCTGGCGGAATGAGCAGCTTTATGTTGGGGCCATCGCCGAACCCCTCGATCTCCGCGCCGCCGAGCACGATGCGGCGCATACGCCGCGCGACCTGTTCCGTGCGCAGCACCTCCAGCACCCGGATGCCGCGATAGCGCGCGGCGCGACCCTTCGCCGTCAACGGCGCCCCTCGCCTGCCGGCACCGGGCCGAGAAAGGCAGCAAGGCCCATAAGGAGGGCGTAGGGCGCAGCGGACGTATGCGTCTGGCCGGGAATAACGAACAAGGTCACGTCCAGCGGTGCGCCCGGCAAGGCGGCAAGTTCGGCAGCGAGATCGCGGGCGCTGTCCACCATCCGCCGCTCGGCGAGCTTGCGGGCCAAGGCTTCGGAATCCTCCCGATCGCGAAGGGCGGGATGGAGGTCCTGCTCATAGGCACCGACGGTGATGAGGACACGGCGGGGCGGCTTCGGTAGCCGCCCCGCGAGCCCATCCGCCTCCTTGAGCACCGCGCCATCCGCCCACCACAGGGAGGGGCTCGCGGCGACATACGTGGAGAAGGCAGCCGGACGCGTGAACAGTACATGCAACGTGAACAGGCCACCGAAGGAATGGCCGATCAGGGCTTGCCGGGAGGGGTCAACCCTGAAGGCACCAGCGATGACCGGCTTGAGTTCGTCCTCGATAAAGGCAAGGAAGGCGTCCGCACCCCCCGTGCCTTCGGGTGTGAGATAGGTCCACGATCCCTTCTGCGGCGTCGCCTTCACCGAGGTGAGGTCGAGCGCACGCCGCGTCATGTTGATAGGCGCGTCGCCGGGATAGCCGATGGCGACCATCAGGGCCGGCTCCATCAATCCACCCTGGGCGCGGGTCTGTGTGCGGACGATGTCGGCGAGGGTGCCGGCGACCGAATTGCCGTCCAGCACGTAGGCCACGGGATAGCCGGCGGTGGGCGGCGGCTCCTTCGGCACCGCGATGAAGATGCGATACGGCAGGCCGGCCTTGGAAATGAGGGTGCGTTCCTCGAGGCCCGGGATCGCCACCGGGTCCGCCGCGACGGAAAGACCCGGTATCAATGCAAGGCCTGCGGCAAGCGCGAGGGGAGCGAGGGTCTTCAGCATGGTCAGTAGGTCGCGCTCACTTTCAGCCAGTAGCCGCGCGGCTCGCCGTAGAAATTGAAAAGGGCCGTCGATCCGACGCGGGTGTAGTAGACTTCGTCGAAGAGATTGGTGGCGGTGAGGGTCGCCTTCCAGTTCTCGTTGAATTTGTAGCCCAGTTGCGCGTCCACCACCGTGTAACCGTCCTCCGTGAGGGTCACGCCGCCGGACTTGGTGTAGAAGCTGGAGAGGATCTTGATGCCGCCCGCCACATGCCAGCCCTTCAGGGTGGGGTCCTGGAACTCGTACTTGGTCCACAGATTGTAGTTGTGCTTCGGCGTATAGGTGCTGAAGCCCGCTTTCAGCTGGGCCGGCGTGGCGGTGAGATATTCCGTCTCGGTGTAGGTATAGCCGGCATAGATCTCCCAGCCCGGCGCCAGCTTGCCGCTGACTTCCGCCTCCCAGCCCAAGACCTGCACCTCTCCCGAGGCGACGTAGACATTCGCAACATCGGTTGCGAGCGCGCGGTTGTTGTCGCGAATGAGGAACATGGCCGCCGAAGCATTGAGAGCCCCGTCGAAGAAGGAGCCCTTCAGCCCCGCCTCATACTGGTAGCCTTGGCGTGGCGGCAGCACGTCGCCGGCGGCGTTCAGCTCGGTCTGGGGCACGAAGGTGGTGGTGTAGCTGCCATAGGCCGAAACCTCCTTGGTGAGATCCACCACGAAGCCGGCATAGGGCAGGAATTCGTTGTCGACATCCACGGAACTCGTGGTGCGCGTGAGGCTGCCGCCGGTTGCGGTGGTCACGTTCGAGGTCGCGTCGTACCAGGACAACCGCCCGCCGAGGATGATGTGCACCTGCTCGATGGGGTTGATCTTGGCCTGGCCATAGACGCCGTACTGGGTGGGGTCGGTCACGCTCTCCCGATTGTAGAGTGTGACAGGCTCGAGCACCGCATAGGGATTGAAATTATAGATGTTGTAGGTGCCGGGCAGCGTGGTCGAGGTGGGCGAGAGCTGGGTCTGGTCCACGCTGCGGAAGTCGGCGCCCACCGTGATGTTATGCTCCTGGCCAAAGGCCTGGACCGGCGTTGCCACATGGGCATCCCCGGAGAGGGAAGTCTCCCACACCTTCGCCGCCGTGTATTGCATGGTGAAATTGCCGAGCGTCGCGGGATTGATGCTCACGGCGGACCGGCCATAGGCGTATTTGTAATCGATGTAGCGGTCCGAATAGCGCAGAGAGGCCTTGGCCTCGCCGCCGTCGGCGAGGTCGTGCTTCAACTCGGCGAGATAGTCCGTGGTCTCATTGTCGAAGCGGTTCCACAAGCCGCCCACGAAGGTCGAGCGCGGCACGTCGAGCAGTTTGCCCTCGCCATTCCCAAGATTGATGGCCGGCAGCCCGTTGAAGGGCAGCATCTCGCGCTCCTGGTGCCAGGCATAGAGCGAGAGGGTGGTGTCGTCGGTGATGTCGAAGGCGAGGGTGCCGTAGCCGACCCAGACCTGATTCTGGTTGTAGTCGACGAAGCTGTCGCGGTCCTGGAAGGCGCCGCCGATGCGCGCGCGCACCGTGCCCTTCTCGTTGAGCTTGCCGCCCGCGTCCACCTCGGCGCGCACGAAGTCCCACGAGCCGTAGCTGACGTCGGAATTGAGGAAATATTTGTCGAGGGCCGGCTTCAGCGTGCCGTTGATGACGCCGCCCGGCCCTCCGTTGCCGCCGCCGGCGCTGCCGTAGAAGAGACCGGCCGGCCCCTTCAGCACGTCGAGGCGGTCGAAGATGAAGAGGTCCGGCTGGGTGCCGAGGATGGAGGAGAGCGGTGCCGGCAGGTTATTCACCAACAACGTGTCGATCTCGAAGCCGCGGGAGAAGATGGAGGAGCGGCCCTGGTCGTTGGCGAGAATCACCATGCCGGTGGTGCGGCGCATGGCGTCTTCAAGTTGGGTGAAGTTCTGGTCATCGATGCGCTGGCGCGTCACCGTGGAAATGGACTGGGGGATTTCCCGCACCGGCGTCGGCGCACCGACGCCCACGGTTGTTTCGGAGGCCGTGTAGGTGTCCTTGCCCTCGGTATAGACCCCCGCCTGCCCGCTCTCGGCGTCCACCGACACCGTGCCGATAAAGGTCTCCGGCTCCACCGTCTGCGCAAGTGCCGGAACCGCCGCCAGAGCCGAGACTACCACACCGGAAATCAGCGCCGCTCCGGCGCGGCGTGCAGGCAGTTCGGGCGCAACCGCACCTTTGTTCGAAAGTCGAAAACGACGCATCACAATCCCCGCCTGATACCCATAAGCCAAGACAAACCATGCGGGAACGGAGTCTTGCCTAAATTGGCCGTAGGGTCCTTTGCGGGATGATGCAAATCTTTTGAGCGCTCGCCTAAAGAATGGAACTGATAGAGCTTCAGGCTCACGAATTCTCACTGATTGGAATGATAATAAATCAATCCTTTCTGGCCCCGGTTGACAGGCGCGGGTGAGGCGCGCCCATTTGGACCATGAGCGATCCTTCACCGCATCGACGCCTGCAGGGGCGGCCGGTGGCCCCGCCGATGGGCGAGGACCAACTGGTGAGCTGCGCCCAGATCGCCGCCTTGTCGCGCCTCGCCGGCACCGCCTTTTCCGTGACGGCGCCGCAGTCCGTAGCCAACGTGCCGGTGCTGCGCGGCAGCTATGTGATGACCGCGCTGCGCAGCGGCGTCGTCGTTCACGCCACCGACACCTGGGATCTGCACGACCTGACAAGCCAAGTGGTGCATTCCGAGGGCATTACGCTGAGCCTGTTTCTGGAAGGCCATGCGGACGTGTCGCTTGGCGGACGGCCGTTCCGCTTTGGTCGGGCGGCTGGCGGCGATGCGGCGGTGCTGGTGCGCACCCAGCCGGACCTGTTCATCCGCAAGGGCCGGCGCGGACTGCACGTGCGCAAGGTGAATATCACCGTTCCTGCCGAATGGCTCGCCGCCGCGGAGGCGGACAGGATGGATCGGCAGGGGCAGATGCGCCGCATCACCGGCGACCACCTCGCCAACGTGCGCTGGACCGCCTCCGCCCGGCTCGCCGCTATCGCCGAGCAGATTCTGCTGGCGCCGCCCTATGCTCCATTCCTGCGCGATCTCTATTTGGAGAGCCGGGCGATGGAATTGCTGTTCGAGGCCTTCTCCATGATCGGGGACGGAGCGGTCGAGTCAGAACGCCCGCGGCCTCGGCTCAAGCAGCGCATGTGGCACGTGCAGGATTATCTGGAAGCACGCCTCGGCGAGGGGCTCAGCCTGGAGCAGGTGGCGCAGGAGGCCGGCATGAGCGTCACCAGCCTGCAGCGCGCCTTCCGCAGCGTCTTCGGAAGCACCGTGTTCGAATACGTCAGGAAGCGCCGGCTGGAGCGGGCACGCGATGCGCTGGTGGCGGAAGGCATCTCCGTGACCGAAGCCGCGACCATTGCTGGCTACACCTCCTCCGCCAATTTTTCGACCGCCTTCAAGCGCGCCTTCGGCGTGCCACCCAAATCCATGCGGTGATGCCGGTGCCTGGCCTTACACCCGGCGCGGCAAAGGGCTGCGGCACAAGTCGCCTGCACCCGGATGTGCATTCTCTAGAATAAATGCTAAAAGTTTCAAATATATATGGATCTTTGAGTAATCGTCAAAAACATTTGCGGGAACGGCGCGCGTATCCATGTCAGCTCTTGTTCGCAGGTCAAATTCGTTTGGCTTCGCCCGCCTGGCGTGGCTGTTGCTGACGATCGTCGGCGCGACGCCGCTGCTGGCGCCGGCGGTCCAGGCGGCCGATGTCATCGTGGAACACGCGCGCGGCAAGACGGCAGTCAACGCGCCTCCGCAAAGAACCATCGTCTTCGACATCGGTGCGCTCGATACGCTCCACGCGCTGGGGGCTGCGGTCGTCGGCGTGCCTGGCTCCAATCTTCCCGACTACCTTGGGACGTATCGTGACCGCCGCTACGCGAAGGTCGGCACCCTGTTCGAACCCGATTACGAGGCCGTGAACGCGGCAGAGCCGGATCTCATCATCGTAGGGCCGCGTTCGGCCGCGAAATATGCAGACTTGTCGCGTCTCGCGCCCACCGTCGACCTCACCGTGCCCGCAGACCGCTTCGTGTCGGGCACGCGGGCTCAGGTTGAACTCCTGGGCCGTCTCTATGGCAAGGAGGGGGAGGCCTCCGCGCTGACGGCACGGCTCGATGCTGCCATCGGACGGGTCAAGGCTGTGGCTTCCAAGGCCGGCACCGTCCTGCTGGTGATGGTCAACGGCGGCAAGCTCACAGCCTTCGGTGCCGGCTCGCGCTTCGGCTGGCTCTACGACGAGTTGGGGCTGAGGCCCATCGCCAAGAGCGCCGCTGCATCCGCCCATGGCGAGGTCGTGTCCTTCGAATACATCCTCAAGACGGACCCGGATTGGCTTCTGGTGCTCGACCGCGATGCGGCGACCGGCCATGCGGGCATGGCAGCGCGTGCCGTGATGGACAACGAGATCATCGCCGCCACCCACGCCGCGCGCAACGGCCGCATCCTCTATTTGGACCCGGTCCGTTGGTACATCGTCGGCAACGGCGGCGCTGCTTTGCCGACCATTGTCGAGACACTCGCCTCCGCCTTCGAGGCGAAGCAGGGTCAGTAGACATGCTGCCCCGCGAGGGATCTCCCGGCGCCGCGCGCATGTTCTCGCCACCATTCGCCGGCGCACTCGCCGGTCTCGTGGCGCTGGCCGGGGTGAGCGTGCTCGTCGGGGTCGGCGTGACACCGCTGGCGCTGTTCACGGGTGAGGCGGGACACGGTCTGCTGGTGCTGGCGGCGAGCCGTATCCCCCGCACGCTGGCACTGGTGTTCGCCGGCCTCGCCATGGGCGTCTGCGCGGCGCTCATGCAGATGATGTTCCGCAACCGCTTCGTGGAGCCGACCACGGCCGGGACAGCGCAGGCGGCGACGCTTGGCCTCCTCGTCGCCACCATCGCCGCGCCGGACTGGCCGCCGCTTGCGAAGATGGCGGTGGCAACCGCCTTCGCCCTCGTCGCCACCTTGCTCTTTCTCAAGATCATCGCCCGCGTGGCCTTCCGCGGCGCGGTGCTGGTGCCACTGGTGGGGCTGATGCTCGGCGGGGTCATCGACGCCCTCTCCGTCTTCATCGCCTATCGCTATGATCTTCTGCAGGCGCTGGGGGCGTGGACGACAGGAAATTTCTCCGGCGTGCTGCGGGGGCGCTATGAACTGCTCTGGCTCACGGTTGTGCTGGCGGGCATCGCCTATGCCACTGCCGATCGCTTCACCGCCGCTGGGTTGGGGGATGCCTTCGCCACCAATCTCGGCCTCGATTACCGGCGCATCGTCGCCATGGGCCTCGCCATCGTCGCCCTCGCCACCGCCGCCTGCATCGCCACGGCCGGAACCGTCCCCTTCCTCGGCCTGATCGTCGCCAATCTGGTGGCCCTGGCGCTCGGCGACAATCTTCGCCGGACGCTGCCTTGGATCGCTCTGTCCGGAGCGGCCTTCCTGCTGGCCTGCGATATCGTCGGGCGGCTGGTGCGCTATCCCTACGAAATTCCGGTGGGTACCGTGGCCGGCGTCGCGGGCAGCGCGCTGTTTCTCTATCTTCTCCTCAGGCGGCGGCTGCGCCTTGGCTGAGGCAGGACACACCCGGGCACGCAATGTGCTCCTTCTCCTCGGCTTCGTTGCGCTGCTGGCGATGGCGAGCTTCATGACCGTGGGCGCACGCGGAAACTGGGGCTTCGTTCTCACTCTGCGCGGCGGCAAGCTGGCGGGGCTGGTGCTGGTGGGCATTGCGGTCGCGGTGTCCACGGTGCTGTTCCAGACACTCACGGAAAACCGCATTCTCACGCCTGCCGTGATGGGCTTCGACGCCCTGTATGTGACGCTGCAGACGCTCGCTGTGTTCGGGCTCGGTGGAGGCGCCGCGACGGCGCTCGATCCCCGCCTTCGCTTTTTCGCGGAGGCGGTGCTTCTGACCGCTGCGGTGCTCGCCCTGTTCCGCTGGCTGTTCGACGGGCGTCGGGGGCTTCATCTAGTGGTGCTGTCCGGCCTCGTCTTCGGGGTGCTGTGCCGCGGGCTCGCCAATCTCCTCCAGCGCATCCTGGACCCGAATGAGTTCTCGGTGCTCCAGTCCATGATGTTCACCCGCTTCAACATGGTGGACACGAACCTGCTGCCGGTGGCCGCCCTGATTATCCTCGCCGCCTGCGTCGTGGCAGTGCGGCTCGTGCCGGTGCTTGACGTGCTCGCGCTGGGGCGCGACGCGGCGATCAGCCTGGGCGTGGACCACGGCCGCATGGTGAAGCTCCTCATCGTGCTGGTGGCGCTGCTGGTGTCCGTGTCCACGGCGCTGGTCGGGCCGGTGATGTTCTTCGGACTGCTGGTCTCGAACTTCGCCTACATCGCCCTGGGCACTGACCGCCACCGCTACACCCTGCCGGCCGCCGCCCTGATCGCCATCGCCTGCCTTGCCGCCGGCCAGACCGTGCTGGAGCGCGTGCTGGGCTATGACGCGGCCCTGAGCGTGGTCATTGAGTTCGGCGGCGGCATCGTCTTCATCCTGCTACTGCTGCGCGGGGCGCGTGCATGATCAAGGTCGCCAACGTCTCCAAATCCTATGGCACCACGCGTGTGCTCGACGATGTGAGCCTGAGCCTGCCGAAGGGCGGCCTCACCGCCCTCATCGGGCCGAACGGCGCCGGCAAGTCCACCCTCCTCTCCATCATGGCCCGCCTGCTCTCACCCGATGCGGGGACTGTGCACGTGGATGGGCTGGACGTCTTCGCGACCCCCGGCGCGGTTCTGGCCCGCCGGCTCGCCATCCTGAAGCAAAACAACCAGATCACGCCGCGCCTTACGGTGGCCGAGCTGGTCGCCTTCGGCCGCTTCCCCTATTCCCGGGGCCGCCTTACGCGCGAGGACGCCGAGCGGGTTTCCGACGCCATCGCCTATGTGGACCTGTCTGCGGTGCAGGACCGTCTCATCGACGAACTGTCCGGCGGGCAGAGGCAACGCGCCTTCATCGCCATGGTGCTCGCGCAGGATCCCGCCTGCCTGCTGCTGGACGAGCCGCTGAACAATCTCGACATGAAACATGCCGCGGCGATCATGCGCCTGCTGCGCCGCGCCGCTGACGATCTCGGCAAGACGGTGGTGGTGGTGATCCACGACATCAATTTCGCGTCGTGCCACGCGGACCGGATCGTCGCCATGAAGGAGGGGCGGTTGATCCTCCAGGAGGCTCCCGCGGCCGTCATGCGCCCGGAGGTCCTGCGAGCCGTCTACGACATGGACATTGCCGTGCACGAGATCGCGGGCACGCGCCTCGCGGCCTATTATCGATAGTCTCGCCCTAGAGACGCGGCAGGAGCGCGAGCAGGGCATCGGCGAGGGCACCGCGCCAGACCAGATAATCGTGCCCGCCGGCATATTCAAGGTAACTCACGTCATATCCCTTCGCCCGCAGCACATCGCGCAGGTGGCGCGATGTCTCCAGAATGCCGGGCGTATCCTCGTGTGCCGCCTCGAACAGGCCGGCGGTCAGGTGAAAGCGCACGGCGCGAACCGGCTCCGTCGCAACCTGCTCGGCCACATGCTCCGGAGCGTCCGCGGGCGCGCTGTCCGGATGCCACCAGAACGACCCGGACAAGGCGATGGCGTTGCCGAAGCGGTCTGGATGGCGCAGCGCGACCGTCGCGGCCGCGAGCCCGCCATAGCTCGATCCCGCGAGGATGGTGCGCACGGCTGGGATGTTCGCCCCGGTCCGGGACCGGACGAGAGGGAGGACCTCGCCCGCCATGTAATCAGCGAAGGCGTCATTGCCCGGAAGTTCCCGGCTGCGTGTCGGCGGATCGATTTCGGAGACGAAGACGGCGACCACAGGCGGAAGCCGTCCCTCAGCGATGAGATTGTCGAGGATGGTCGGGGTCGGCACCTTGGTGAGATAGGCGCGGGCGTCGAACACAATGAGCAACACGTTGCGCGGGTCCTTCGGATCAAAGCCCGGCGGGGTGTAGATCGTGATCGTGCGGGTGTTGCCGAGGCGCCGGCTCGCAATCCGAACCTCCGAAAGGGCACCGTGGGGGACATTCCTCGGGGTCAGGCCGGGCTGGACCGGAGCCCCGGGCAGTTCCAGCGTCGAATCCTGATTGTAGGCGTCCGGGGCGTCGGCGGGCCAGGGCGCGTGGTTCAGCGGGTCGGCTGCGGCCGTGGCCAGCAGAGCCATGCGGCGTTCCCGCCGGCTGCCGGGAAGGTCCGGCACGTCCGGCGCCAGCTTGTAGGACAGGCGGGTGTCGGGAGGAACCCGAAAGCTCTCGAACCAGACATCGCTGTCGCCAAGCCGCTGCAACCATTCATGGTCGCCGGAGGGAGCGCCGACGAGGCGGACGTTGGTGCGGGCGCCCCGCGCGAGGAAAGTGAGGATGACGTCGCCGTCTCCACCCGGCTCGACCAGGGGCGTGCCGCGCTGCCTCACCTCCTCCCAGAATGTCTGCGTCGTCCCGCCGCGTGCGATCTCTGCCGAGAGTGCGGCCATCCTCGGGCTCATCAGCGAGGAGGCCGGCGCCGTCTGTTGACCGGGGGCAAGCCGCATCGTGATCTCGAGCGACGCCATCCCGGCGGCGCGGGCCGTTGCCACCAACCGCAGGCCGGTCTGCGGCACCATGAACTGGAAGGTCGCCACCCCCTCGGCATCGCTGGCGAGCCGCCTGAGGTGACGGCCGTCGGCGAAGATGAGGTCGAGGTCGAAGCGACCCGCCTTCACCTTCAACTGGCCCCGGACATAGTCGCCCGGATGCGCATCCAGCGCGAGGATGGCGCTGCTGCCGACCGGCATCTCCGGCAGGTCGACACGCCCACCACCCGCGAGACGCGCGGATGCCAAAGGCCGATCCATCGCAGTCCCCTGCGCCGCTGCGCGCAGCGGCGCAGGGGCAAACGCCAGTATGGCCAACGCGAACAGGATGCGAGCCGCGCAAAGAACGGGGCGCGCACAAAGCCCGCTCCATTCTGTCGGCCCGCCCCCACATGATGCAGTGCTCCTCACCAATTGTATTTCACGCTCCCGGTCACTGAGAGACCCTCCCCGTAGAAGCACGCATAGGCATTGGCGCAGGAGGCCACATAGGTCAGGTCGCCGATATTCTTGGCATTGACCTGCAACTGGGCCCCCTTCATCCGGGCGTCGAGCACGCCGAGGTCATACTTCAGCATGGCATCGAACAGGGTATAGGCCGGCACCTCGAAGGTGTTGGCATTGTTGCCCCAGCTGGTGCCGATGTAGCGCACGCCTCCGCCCACCTCCAGCCCGCGCAGGGTGCCGCTGTCGAAGGCGTAGGTGGCCCACAGCGACGCCGTGTTCTGCGGGATGCGCGAGGGGGTCTTGCCCAGCTCGCTCGCCACGCCGGTCTCCGTGATGGTGCTGTCGATATAGGAATAGGCGGCGATAAGTGAGATGTTCTTGTTCACCTCGGTGCGGGCGGAGAATTCGAAGCCGCGATTGTGGACCTCGCCGATCTGCTGATAGACATAGGCGCCATAAGCCGGGACATAGATGTTCTGCACCACGTTCTGCTGCCAGATGTCGTAGAAGGCTGCGGTGAGCAGGGTGCGGGTGCCTTCCGGCGCATACTTCACGCCCACCTCGAACTGCTGCGCGGTGGTCGGCTTGAACGGCGCCTCGCCGGAGGGCGGCGCATAGATCGCCGGCTCGAACGAGGTGGAATAGCTCGCATAGGGCGCGATGCCGTTCGAGAAGGTGTAAAGGGCGCCGACCCGATAGGTGAAGGCGCTGTCATTGTAGCCCACCGCGCTCGGGCTCACATATTCGGTGATGGACGTATCGGCCCAGTCCTCGCGGATGCCGGCGATCAGGTGCAGGTCGCCGATCTTGACCTGATCCTGAAGGTAGAGGCCGAGCTGGCCCGCGGACATTTCCTGGTCCGAATAGGGGCTGAGCACCAGATTGGAGAAATTATAGCCGTAGATGGGGTTGGTGAGGCTGATGGTGGGCACGTCCGACCAGTTGTAGCCCCAGTTGTACTCGCGCGAGCGGAAGCGATAGTCGAGGCCGGCGAGGATGGTGTGTTCCGCGGGACCGGTGGAAAGCTTGAACTCGGCCTGATTGTCGTTGGTGAAAGTGCCCCAGGTATCGCCGCCGCCGGAAGCCGTGCGGTGAACCACGGTGTTGGCCCCCGTCTTTGGAGTAGCCATAGCCCTTGATGGGCCACACCGTGCCGGCCGCATCGAGGAAGTTGCGGTAGCCGAAGTCCGGTTCGTACTCGAAGCCGGAAAGAATGGTGAGGGTCGTGTCGGCGCTGGGCGCCCAGGTCAGCGAGGGGGCGATGGCGATGCCCTGCTGCTTGGCAAAATTCTCCTGCAGATTGGTGGAAAGGCCGGTTCCGACGATGCGGAAGGCCAGGGTGTCGCTGCCGACGATGCGGTCGGAGAAGTCGAACGAGCCCTGGAACATCATGTTGTTGCCGATGGTCAGTTCCACCTCGCGCAGGGGATGGTCGAAGATCGGCTTCTTGCTGACCATGTTGATGATGCCGCCGGGATTGACCTGGCCATAAAGCACCGACGAGGGACCGGCGAGCAGTTCGACCCGCTCGAGCAGGTAAGGGTAGATCTTGGCATAGTCGGCGTCACCGCCCAGCAGCATGCCGTCGAGATAGCGCGGCACATAGGCGAAGCCACGGACGATAACCTCGTCGCGCACGTTCGAGGCGCCGCGATACTCCGAGAACACACCGGGCGTGTACCGCAGGGCCTCGGCGACCGACTCGACCTGCTGGTCTTCCATCTGCTGCCGCGGCACCACGGAGATGGATTGCGGGGTCTCCGCGATGGGCGTGTCCGTCTTGGTGCCGCTCAGGCTCTGGCGCGCGACATAGCCCTGCACCGGGCCGTCGCCGCGCTCATCGAGGGCGTCGACATTCACCGTTCCCAGCGCGACAGCGGGGCTCTCCTGCGCCTGAGCGGCGCTGACCGCCAGCAGGCTGACAGCACCAAGGAGACCGGCGTGAAAAGCCGTGCGAGAACCGAAAGCGGATCGGCAATGAAAGACCATGGTCCAAGCCCCTGAAAACACGTCACGCGCGCCCCTTCGCGTGAGAAACCTTGACGCAGCACCACATGTATAAGATTTAGTATTTCATGCGTCGACGTCAGTGGTCGTTGCGCGAGCAGAAAAGATTTTCGCAAAAACGGCATGCGGGCAGCGCGAACTGCATGTCTTGAATCTTAGGAATTCTAAAGTGCGGTCTTGAGAATGGATATCCCACAGCATTTGTTCGTCGGAACCGTCGACGGGGAGCCAAATTGCGCACCCGACACAACGGTTTATGAGATTTGGCCGAAATTCGTCGTGATGGTGCTGCTGCAGGGAGCCCAGCATTTCGTCATCGATGACGCGCCATTCCGGATCGACGCCGGCTGCGGCGACGATGCGCGTCCGGTTGTCTTCCTGCTCAATGTTGCCCGATTTGCCCGTCTGCGATTCGAGAACGACAGCACCATTCCCTTGCGGAAGATTATGATCTCGGCCCCCCATCCCTGGATGGATTGGCTCATGCGGACCCGCGGAAACGGCAGCTCTGCGCTGCACGATTTCCTGTCGACGCATCTGGCCCAGCTGAGCTTTCCCGTCAGCGTCCACATCCGGCAACTCGCGGAGCAGATCCTCCAGCCGCCGCCGTCCATGGAAGGGGAAGTGCGCGCGCTCTACCGCAACTCGCGGGCCCTCGACATCATGTGCCTCGCCTGCGTCGCCATGTCCGAACGTTCGGAGGAGGAACGGCCCCGGCCTCAGCTGGTGAGCCGACGGCGCAGCGAGCGGGTGCGCGATTATGTGCTGGAGAATCTCGACAAGAGCCTGACCATCGAGGAGATCGCCGCGGAAGTGGGGGCCAGCGTCTCCTCAGTGCAGCGGCACTTCAAGGAACACTTCCAGATGACCGTGTTCGAGTTCATTCGCCGCGAGCGGCTGGCGCAGGCTTGTGCCTCTCTGGAGCGCGAGGGCGTCACCATCGCTCAAGCCGCCTATTCGGCCGGATATGCCGACCCTTCCAACTTCACGGTGGCCTTCAAGAAGGTCTATGGCGTGCCGCCCAAGTTCAAGCGTCGGTAGGCATCAGCCGCGCAGGGTCGCCCCGCCATCCACATAGAGGTCGGCCATGGTGATGTGGCCGGCCCGATCGGAGGCGAGGAAAACCACCGCGTCCGCCACGTCCTGTGGCGTCGCGAGCTTGCCGAGCGGAATCCCGGCCTTGAAGGTTTGCGGCGAGCCGGCGATGACGGCTGCGGCGCCTTCCGGACCGGCCCACATGCCGGTCTGCATCGGCGTCAGGGTCGATCCGGGGGCGACGATGTTGCAGCGGATGCCATGCGGCGCCAGTTCCAGCCCGAGGCAGCGGGTGAACATGGTGGCGGCGGCCTTGGAGGCGGCATAGGCAGCCATGGCATGGCGCGGCACGCCTGCGGCATTCGAGCTGACCACCACGATGACCCCTTCCCCGCGTGGCGCCATGCGCCGACCCAACGCACGGCCCAGGTGGAACACCCCATCCACGTTCACGGCAAAGACGCGGCGCCAGTCGGCGTCGGACATCTGCGTCACCAGTCCCGTGGCCAGGATGCCGGCGACGCTGATGCCGGCATGGATCGGGCCGAGCCGCTTCTCCACCTCCGCCACCAGGGCTTCGGTGGCGGCGGAATCCGCAACGTCGAGCGCCATGGGGTGCAGGCGATCGGAGGGCGAAAGTCTTGAAATATCAACGTCTGTCGCCACAACCCGCGCGCCTTCTGCGAGGAAGGCCTCGGCCACGGCGCGGCCGATGCCACCTGAGGCGCCGGTGACGAGGACGAGCCTGCCTTCAAGGCCGGATGAACGCATCAGTACCTCCCGCGACGGGTCACAGGACATCCATAGCCTGCTGCGCGACCAGCGGCACACCGCACACGTCCGCAACGTAAGCAATTGCGGAATCGTGCTTTTCCCGAGAGAAGTCGGCGACCGCATCGGCGATGAAGAAGGGCTCGATGTCGCGCATGAAGGCGTCGGCGGCGGTGAGCAGGCAGCCAATGTGGGCGTAGACGCCGCAGATGACGAGCTGGTCACGGCCGCGGGCGCGCATCAGCGCTTCAAGATTGCTCCGCTGGAATCCACTGTACCGGTGTTTGACAAGCACGATGTCCGTATCGTTCGGGGCCAGTTCAGGCACGATCGGGCGGTGTTCAGTAGGGTCAGTCATGCCGGCGCCCCAGAGATCGGCCTGGAGCCCCCGGTCGCGCCGGTCCTGCTTCACCTCCTGCGCGGTGTAGAATATCGGGATACCTGCGCCGCGGCAGTGCGCAACCAGTCGGGCGATGTTGGCGACAACCGGCGCGAGGGGGCTCTCTTCCGCGGCGTAGGGACGCAGGAAATAGCGCTGCATGTCGTGCACCAGCAGCGCCGCCCGCTGACGCTCGGCGACCCAGGGCGCGCGCGCCTTCGGCAAGTCGGACTGGGTGGGCAGCGCATAGGGGGCGATGGCAGGAAGGCCGGGCCGCGGGGTGACGGCGGCCATGGTGCGGGCGGTTGCGGCGGACATCAGGCGGTTTCCTTCTCGCGGGCGATGAGCATGTCCCTTAGTCGGGCGCGCAGCTCCTTGCGGCTGACCTTGCCAGCGGCGGTGGTGGCGAAGGCGTCCACCAGCACCACCTGGTTCGGCACCTTGAACGGGGCGATATCGCGCCCGCGCATGAAGGCCTTCACCTCCGAAGCCTTCAGCCCCGGCACCTTGGCGATGACGAAGGCGCAGCTGCGCTCTCCGAGCATGGGGTCGGGCATGGCCACCACGGCAGCATCAAAGATGGCGGGATGGGCGAGGAGATGGTCCTCCACCTCCTCGGCCGAGATCTTCTCGCCAGCGCGGTTGATGTGGTCGCCCGCCCGCCCCTGCACGTCGAGATAGCCGCCGGGCAGGCGCCGCACGATGTCGCCGGTGCGGTAGAAGCCGTCCGCCGTGAAGCTCCGCGCATTGGCGGCGGGGTCGTCGTAATAGGCGCGGATGGTATAGGGGCCGCGCGTCAGCAGATGCCCCGGCGTGCCGTCCGGCACGGGATGGCCAAGGTCGTCCACCACCAGCACCTCGTCGTCGGGGCTGATGGGGCGGCCCTGGGTCTCGATCACCGCCGCGTCGGGGTCGTCGAGCCGGGTGTAGTTCACCAGCCCCTCAGCCATGCCGAACACCTGCTGGAGCGCGCAGCCGAGAGTGGGCCGCACCCGCCGCGCCGCCTCGGGCGCGAATTTGGCGCCGCCCACCTGAAGCACCTCCAGGCTGGAAAGATCGTGCCCCGTCGTCGCCGCCGCCTGCATCCACAGGAGCGCCAGGGGCGGCACGAGGCCGGTGAGCGTGACCTTCTCGCGGGCGATGAGGGGAAAGGCCACCTCCGGGCTCGGCGCCGGCGCCAGCACCACGCGGCCGCCCGCATGGAGCGTGCCCATGTGGCCCGGCGAGCTCATGGGAAAATTGTGCGCCACCGGCAAAGCGGCGAGATAGACCGTGCGGGCGGTGACACCGCAGATCTCATTGCTGGCGCGGAAACTGTAGATGTAGTCGTCATGGGTGCGGGGAATGAGCTTCGGCAGGCCTGTGCTGCCACCGGAAATCTGCAGGAAGGCGACCGAGGCCGGATCGGGATCGTCCGGCAAGGGTCCAGCGCCGGTCACGGCGTCGAGGGGCAAAAAGCCATCCAGGCCATCCCCCTCCCCCGCAATCACCACATGGCGCAGCGCCGGGGCCTCGACCCTGAGGGCGCGGGCGAGCGGGCGATAGTCGAAGCCGGCATAGTGGTCGCAGGCCACATAGCCGGCCGCCTCCGAGCGCCGGGCGAGATGGGCCACCTCGGCAAGGCGGTGGGCCGCCAGCGCATAGACCGGCACAAGCCCGGCGCGGAACAGGCCGAAGACGACGGAAAAGAACTCCGCCACATTGCCGAGTTGCACCAGCACCCGCGCCCCGGGCGCGAGCCCGAGGGCGAGGAATCCGGCCGCATGGGCCTCGGCGCGGCGGTTCAGCTCGCCATAGGTCCAGCGCCGCTCCCCGTCCACGATGGCCACGGCGTCGGGCCGCTCCGCCGCCTGCCGCCGGAGCATGGCGGGGAAGGTCTCGCCGCGCCAGTAGCCGGCGGCCCGGTAGCGGGCGGCGAAGGCCTCGGGCCAGATCTGCCGGGGGCTGCTCACGAGCGGGCTCCGGGTGTCGCGGCAATTCCGAGCGCGTTCAGCAGGGCGCCGAACTTGGCGGCCGTCTCCTCGGTTTCCGCCTGCGGGTCGGAGCCGGGCACGATCCCGGCCCCGGCATAGAGGCGGGCCGTGGCGCCGGAGATTTCCGCACAGCGGATGGTTACGTACCAGGCGCCGTCGCCGCGCCCGTCACACCAGCCCGCCGTCCCGGCATAGAAATCCCGGTCATAGCCTTCGAGCGTGCCGATGTGACGGGCGGCCGCCGCGCGGGGCACGCCGCACACGGCGGGGGTCGGGTGCAGCGTGGCGGCGAGCAGAGCGGCGGAGTGGTCGGGGTCCTTAAGGTCGCCCTTGATGCGGGTGCCGAGGTGCCACATGCTGGCCGTGCTGGCGAGGGCCATCCCCTCCGGCCGGAACAGGCGGCGGCAGAATGGCGCCAGCGTATCGAGGATGAATTCCACCACGAGGGCATGTTCGCGCCGGTCCTTGCCCGATGCGGCGAGACCGGCCGCGGCGGCCGCGTCCTCGGCAAGGTCGGCCCGGCGGCGGGCGGAACCGGCGAGCGGATGGGAGGAGATGCGTGCTCCGGATTTCGCCAGCAGCAGTTCCGGCGTCGCTCCGGCCATCACGCGAGGCACGCCGTCGCGTGGCAGCAGGGGCACGAGGAAGGCCGTGACCGCGGGATCGACGGCCAGCCGGCGGAACAGGGCCGGCAGGTCGATGGCATGGTCGGCGGTGGCGAGGAGGCTGCGGGACAGCACGATCTTCCTGAGCCCGCCAGGCTGGCCCGCCTCCACCGCCATTTGCGCGAGGGCCTTTTGCACCGACGCGGCGTAGCCCTCTGCGGAGGGCTCCGGAACGAGCTGCCAGCCCTGGCCGGGCGCGGCCGGCACCGGGCTCAGCGGCGCGGCGCAGCGCACCGCCTCGGCGGCCTGCCAGAGGCAATCCCCGGCGCCGCGATCGAACGGCAGGGCGCCCGCCACCACGGCCTCGCGGCCCGCCTCCCCGAAGAAGGCATCCAGCCGCGCACCCAGCGTGTCCGCCGCGCCGCGTGGCAGCGCCGCGGCGGCGCCGGTGCCATGCAGCAGTCGTCCGCGCGACTGGAAGGCGAACACGCTTCCCGCCGCGCCGGGACACGGGGCGGGGTCCAGCGCCGGCAGCGCGCCGAAAGCACGCAGCGGAGCGGGACGCAGGGACGCAGGAGCGGGTGGACGGACTGTGGGACGTGCCAGCACATTCATGGCCGACCTCCGTGCAGGTGAAAGGGAAACTAGCCCGCCATCTGGCTGGCACGGCTCAGGCTTCGCCGCTGGCCCGCGTCGCTCTCCTCGATCAGCGCATTGAGCAGCGGACCGAGGATTTCCAGGGAGGCGGGGGAAACGATGTCCTCGTGCGAGCAATGGGCGAGACGATGGATGGAAAGCTGCCCGACCCGGGGCTTCCACGCCCCCTCGGGGTCGATCTCCGGCAGCATGGATTTCATGGCCACGAACAAGGTGACGTGGCCGTCGTAGTCTTCCGTCCGCGCCTGAGACAGCAATGTCACGGCGTCCCGGTAGTTCTCGAAGATGTGGCCGAACATTTCTTCCTTCTCGCGGCGGAAATCGTCGTCCATGACGTCGGCCATGGCCTCGTTGATGAACCTTTCCTGCTCGCGCTCGGCGCCGATATTGGCCTGTGCGCCCTCGGGATCGCTCCAGTCGTGGGCCTCGGCGGGATAGGTGTCGAGCAGGCCGAGGAAGCGCACCTCCTCGCCCAGACGGCGCAGGCGCACCGCCATGCCGTAGGCGATGGTGCCGCCCAGCGAATAGCCGAGGAGATAATAGGGGCCGCTCGGCTGCACCTCGCGCAGGATGGCGAGTTGGCGGTCGCACACTTCGTCCATGTCGGCGCCCGTGGCGATGGGGCCGAGGGGCCGCGGCGACTGAAGGCCGACGATGGGCATGTCGCGCCGCAGATAGCGCGACAGCACGCTGTACTGCCACGACACCCCGGACGCCGGATAGATGCAGACGAGCGGCGCGCCGCGCCCCTCGCGCAGGCGGACGACAAGATCGAAGCCGCTTTTCGCCATGCCGCCCACGATGTCGCCGGCGACGAGATGCTCGGCGAGCCGCGCGACGGTGGGCATCAGCACGATCTGGCCCACGGAGACCTGCCGCTTCAGCTCGCGCCGGATGCGCGCGGCGAGTCGCATGGCCAGCAGGGAATGCCCGCCGAGGGCGAAGAAGTCGTCGTCCGCGGCGACGCTCTCGCGCTCCAGCAGATCGGCGAAGATGGCGGCGAGGCGGCTCTCCAGCCCCTCCGCCGGCGGACGGCCGCCCGTTCCGGCGTCAGAAAGGTTCGGCAGCGGCAGGGCCTTGCGGTCGAGCTTGCCGTTGGGCGAGACCGGGACGGCATCGAGGGTCACCAGCGCCGCCGGCACCATGTGGGCGGGCAGCACCGCCTTCAGGGCAGCCCGCACCGCATCGAGGTCGAGGGCCGCGCCGGGGGCCGGCACCAGATAGCCGACAATCTGGCGCGCATCGGCCCCCGCCACGGTCACCGCCCCGCCGAGGCTCGCCGCATGGGCGATGGCGCGGGCCACGCCCGGCAGCCTCTCCATCTGCGCCTCGATCTCGCCCAGCTCCACGCGCTGGCCGCGGATCTTGATCTGGTGGTCGGTGCGGCCGAGATACTCCACCTCGCCGCTCGCCAGCCAGCGGGCTACGTCGCCGGTGCGGTACATGCGCGCGCCCTCGGCGAAGGGATCGGCGACGAACCGCTCGGCGGTGAGGCCGGGGCGGTTGAGATAGCCGTGGCCGAGTTGCACGCCGCACAGATAAAGCTCGCCCGCGCCCCCCACCGGCACCGGTCGCAGATGATGGTCGAGGATGCGCAGCGCGGTGTTCCACACCGGTCGTCCGATGGGCACGCCCCCCTCGCCCTCGGCGAGCGGCCCGGTGGCAGGCGCGGAGGTCACGTCCACGGCGGCCTCGGTGGGACCGTAGAGATTGTGCAGCCGGGCCTCCGGCAGAGCGGCGGCAAAGCTGCGGGCAAGGCCCTTCCCCAGCGCCTCGCCGCTGGCGAACACCGTGCGCAGGCTGCGGCAGTCGGTCCCCCGTCCGGCGTCTTCCACCGCATCGAGGAAGAGGACGAGCATGGACGGCACGAAATGCAGCGTCGTCACGCCATGGGTGGCGATGAGGCCGATGAGCGCGTCGGGATCGCGGTGCGCCTCCGGCGGCGGCATCACCAGCCGCGCGCCGACGACGTAGGACCAGAAGAATTCCCACACCGAGACATCGAAGCCGCACGGCGTTTTCTGCAGCACCACGTCGCTGCCATCGAGCGGATAGGCGTGCTGCATCCACAGGATGCGGTTGACGATGGCCCGGTGCGGGATCACCGCCGCCTTGGGCCGGCCGGTGGTGCCGGAGGTGTAGAGCACATAGGCCGGATGATCGGGCGCGAGGCCATCCGTCGGCACGTGTTCCCCGGCCTCGACATCGGGGTCGGCGAGGATATCGAAGACCAGTGCCGGCATGTGCTCCGGAAGCAGGGCGCGCGTTGCGCTGTCGGTGACGACGAGCCGGGGCGCGGCGTCGTCGAGCATGTAGGCGAGCCGTTCGGAGGGATAGCCGAGGTCGAGGGGCAGGAAGGCGGCGCCCGCCTCGATCACCGCCAGCAAAGCGAGGCTGAGCCGCGCCGAGCGCGGCAGCGCCACCGCCACCACGTCGCCGGGCCGGACCCCGGCCGCGCGCAGGTCCCGCGCGAGGCGCAGCACCTGGTGGCGGACCTCCCTGAAAGTCAGGGCACCGGCCTCGTCGACCAGCGCCACCGCCTCCGGCGTGCGCGCCGCCTGCGCCACCAGGAGGTCACGCAGGGTGAGCGCAGGCAGCGGCCGCTCCGTGGCGTTGACGGACGCCATGAAGGCGAGGTCCTCGGCGGAGGCCATGGGGAGCGCGGCGAGCGGCAGGCCGGGCGCGGTGGCGAGGGCCTCGAGGAGGCCGGCGATGCGCCGGACGAAGGCGCCGGCATCGGCCAGGGCGCCCCGGTTTTCCACCAGCAGCGTCAGCGCCGCGCCGGGCAGCACCAGCAAGGCGAGCGGATAATGGCTGTAGCCGCGGTTGCGGATGTCGGCGAGCCTGAGGCCGGCCATGTCCTGGTCGAGATAGTCGCTGTCGGGATAGTTCTCCACCACCAGAAGGGTATCGAACAGGGCGCCGCTGCCGGCGGCTTCCTGGATCTCGCCGAGCCCCAGGCCGTCGTGCTCCATCAGCCGGGCGTGGCGGGACTGCATGGCCTCCATCTGGTCCCACAGGCTCGCGCCGGCCTCGAGACGGACGCGGACGGGGACGGTGTTGAGGAACAGGCCGACCTGAGCCTCGATCCCGGGCACCTGCGCGGCGCGGCCGGAGACGGGGGTGCCGAACACCACGTCATCGCGCCCTGCCATGACACCGACCACTGCCGCCCACACCGCCTGCATGAGAACGTTGAGCGTGACCCCGCGCCGACGCGCCTCGCCGAGCAGCGCCTCGGTCCGCTCGGGGCTCAGCGCGAAGACGGCCTCCTCCACGGTGCCGGTGGGCGGGACCTGCTCAAACAACCGGCACGGAGCCACGCCGGCGAGCGCCTCCGCCCATATCGACCGGCTTTCCGAGAGGTCCCGTGCCGCCAGGGTTCGCACCACCTCCCCGTAGGAGACCGGCAGCGCCGGAAGCGGAGCGTCCTCGCGATAGGCGCGGATGACGTCACGCAGCAGGAGCGGCGTGGACCAGCCGTCGATCATCAGGTGATGGACGAGGACGATAAGCACATGGCGCTCGGGCGCGAGGCGCACGAGGTCGGCATGGACAAGCCGCCGGAAGGCGGGCGCGACGAGGCTGCGCTCCCCTGCCCCGGTTTCGATCCGTTCGAGGGCGGCGGCGCGGGCGCCGGGCTCCAGCGCCAGGAGGTCATGGACGGCGAAGGGCCACAGGGCCCCCTCCCCTGGTTCCGGCACCACCAGCAGCGGCTCCTCGCCCGCCGTGTCGAACAGCCCGCCGAGCTGGGGATGCCGGCGCATCACCGCATCGAACGCCCGCCTGAGGCGCGGCACGTCGAGGGGACCTTCCAGCTCGATGCGGGTGAAGGCGTTGTAATTGTCCGCCTGTCCGCCGAGCTGGGCGTGGAACAGCATGCCCTTCTGCGTCGGCAGCACCGGCAGAACCTCGTCGATGGCGCCGTAGCGCGCCTTGAGCGCGATCATCTCCATCTGCGCCACCCGGTGCTTCGGCGCGGGCGTCGCCGCGGCGGCGGGCGCAATGGCCGTCATGGCATGGGCCATGCGGCGGGGATCACGGCACAGGAAGACATCCCGCGGGCGCAGGGAAAAACCTTCCCCGCGCAGGAGATTGCAGAGCACGATGGCGCTGATGCTGTCGCCCCCCAGGGCGAAGAAGTCGCTTTCGGCATCCACGGCCGGCAATTTGAGGGCCGCCGCCATGGCCCGGGCCACGCGCATCTCCTCGGGTGTCGATGGCGCAACGGCCACCGCTGCGGACGGAGATGGGAGGCGGGCGCGGTCCACCTTCCCATTCACATTGAGCGGGAAGGCCTCCAGGATCGTGACGATGGCCGGCACCATATAGTCCGGCAGGCGATCCCTGAGCGAACTGCGCAGGTCCTGGGCGCGCCAGCCCCGCGCGCGGGGATCGTCCACGCCTTCCAGCGTGCAATAGGCGAGGAGACGGTGGCTCTCGTTGATGGGCTCGGCCACCACCAGCGCGGTCTCCACGCCAGGCAGCGCGGCCAGCGCGCTCTCGACCTCCGACAGCTCGACGCGGTAGCCGCGGATCTTCACCTGATGATCGGCGCGGCCGAGGAATTCGATCTGACCATCCGCTGTCCAGCGCACCAGATCGCCCGTGCGATACATGACCCCGCCGTCGGCGGCCGGATCAGCCACGAACCGCTCGGCGGTGAGGCCGGGCCGGCCGCAATAGCCGCGGGCGAGGCCCGGTCCGGCGATGTAGAGTTCGCCCACCGCACCGGTGGGAACGGCATCAAGCCGCCGGTCAAGGACCCGGACGCACGTATTGCCGATGGGCCGCCCCACGACAGGAACCAGAGTCTCGTGGATGTCGGCGCGCAGCGTGTCCACGGTGTATTCGGTCGGTCCATAGAGATTGTGGGCGTGAAGGGCCGGATGGCGCCGCAGGGCGCTCCACAGGCTGGGCGACGCCGCCTCTCCGCCGATCAACAGCACGGTCGGATGGTGGCTTCCGCCCTCCATCAGCCCCGAGCCCAGCATCTGCGCGCAGAAGGACGGCGGAAGGTCGAACGCGTCGATCGATCGCTCGCGCATGTGCGCGACGAGCGCGTGGGCATCGCGCCGCAGGTCTTCGTCGATGACGTGCAGTTCCTGCCCCAGGATCATCCAGAACAGCTGGAGCCAGGAGGAATCGAAGGCGAAGGAATGGGTGTGCGCCGCCCTGAGCGCGCGGCCCGGATGCTGGGCGCGGAACGCCGCGAGGCCGGGGCCGTAGATGTCGCGCCTGTGCGACGAGACGAGGTTGAGAAGCGCGCCGTGGGTATCCATCACCCCCTTGGGGCGTCCGGTGGAGCCCGAGGTGAAGATGAGGGCCGCCACGTCTTCCGCGCGGATCGGCCGGGTGCGTTCGTCGGCGCGGATCGCCATGCCGGACAGGCTGGCGAGCATGGCGGAAAATACCGGGTCATCGAGGCACAGCGCCCGGACGCCGGCCGGCACGTGGCGGGCCGCTGCTTGCGTGGTCAGCGCCAGCCGGGGGCGCGCATCGGCGCACATGGCGGCGAGGCGCTCCGCCGGATGATCGAGGTCGAGCGGCATATAGGCGCCGCCGCTGGTCAGCACCGCCATGAGGGCAACCACCGCGTCGGCCGAGCGCGGCAGGGCGACCGCCACCGGCTCGCCCGGCCGAACGCCCTCAGCCATCAGACGGCGCGCCAGCCGGAACGCCTGCGCCGACAGCGCCGCGAAGGTGAGCCGCCGCGCCCCGCAGACGAGGGCGACCGCCTCGGGCGTGCGGGCGGCCTGCGACACGAAGAGGTCAAGGATCGTCGCCGCGCGATCGAGCGGCGGCGTCGGCACGCCTTCCGCCCAGCGGGCGAGGGCGCCGGCCTCCTGCGGCCCCATGACGGGCAGCGCGCAGACCGGGGTTAGGGGCTCCTGCCGGAAGGCCTCCAGCAGGCATTCCAGCCGGGCGCCGTGGAGCGTGAGATCGACCGGGGCATAACGGCCCGAATCCGCGCGCAGCTCCAGTGTGATCCGGCCGTGATGGATCTGCAGGCCGAATTCGATGTCGTCCACCGGGCCGGTGGCGATGTGGCGGGTGGTGCCGCGCACCCCGCCGAAGTCGAGGTCGTAGTCGAACAGGCGATAATTCACCACCGGGCCATAGAGCGCCCGGCCGCTGCCCACATAGCCGAGGTCGCGCTGGATCTGCTCGGCGTCGTAGCGCTGGTGGCGCCGCACCTCGCGCAGGGCGGCCTTCACCCGCTCCGACGTGTGGAGCAGACCGGCGGCCGGATCAATCTCGATGCGCACCGGCAGGACATTGACCGTCGGCGCGACGGCAGCGGCAGCGGCAGAACCCATTCGGCGCATGAAGGGCACGCCCAGCACCTGCTGCGTCCCGCCGCCCATGCGGTGGAGATAGGCCGCCACCGCAGCCATCAGGATGTCGAACACCGCGACGCCGGCTTCAGCGGCGATGGCCTCCAGCGCCGGCAGCATCTCCTTTGGAAAGGTGCGGCTGGACGCGATAATGCGGGCGGGCGCCGCCTCCGCCGGACCGGCGCCGAGGCGGGCCGACAGATCGCACGGGGGCGGAAGATCCCGGCAATAGGCGCCCCAGAAGGCGCGATCGCGACCGCAGGCCGGGGAGGCGATATAGGCGTAATGCTCCTCCACCACGGCAGCGGCGCCGGTGAAGGGCGAAGGCCCCGCCGGCCGCCCCTCCGTCCGCGCCGTATAGATCTCGGCGATGCGGCGCGTGAGGGCGGTGAAGCTGAAGCCGTCCAGCATCAGATGGTGATAGCGTTGGTACCAAAGCCAACGCGGCGGCGCCCCGTCCGGCGCAAGCCGCATGAGCACCTGCCGGCAAAGCGGGCGCGCGCCGTTCGCGGGCAGGCTCTCGGCGATGTCCTCAGCCATCAGCGCCTGCGCCGCCGCCACGGGATCGGCGGTGCCGGAAAGATCAAGATGCTCCAGCCTCCCACCAGCCGCCGCGCTGACCTGCGGCAACACCTGCCAGGTACCCGCCTCGTCCGAGAAGAAGCGCGCGCCGACGGTGTCCGCCTCGGCGAGGCCGGACGCAACCGCATCCGCGAAGGCGTCGATCGCGATGGGACCGTCGAGTTCCACCGCGTGGGCGATGACATAGGTGTTGCCCCGCCGGTCGATCTGGTCGGCGAGCCAGATGCCCAGCTGGGTGCTGACGAGGGGGAGCATGCGCATGGGAAACGTCTTCCGGTCAGCCGGCAATGGGCATCAGGTCGCGCCATTCGCTCTCGATGAAAGCGAGGCAGGACGCGCGTGCGTCCGGGCCGTGCACGATGCGCCAGCCCGGCGGCGGCGCGCGGAACGTGGGCCACAGGCTGTACTGGCCGGCGGCATTCACCAGCGCCAGGAACGCGCTGCGCTCATCGTCGAAAGGGTTGACGTGCTGGTCGTCCACCGTCGCCTCCTCACGCTGCGTTGGTGGACTTGCTCTTGAGCAGGTCCCAGAGGGCATCGAGGGTGGCGCAGCGGGAGAGTTCGACGAAGCTCACCTCCACATGCGCGGCCTTCCACTCGCTGACGAGCTGCATGGCGGCGATGGAGTTCAGGCCGAAATCCATGAGGTTGTCATCGTCCGCGGGCTCCTCGTCGAGGAAGCGCCGCAGCTGGGCACGCAGCGCGTCCTTGGACAAGGGAGCGGCAGGGCCAGGCTCGGCAAGGCACGTATCGGAGATCAAGGCGTCATCCTTCCGGTGAAGGTGATGTGCAGATAACCGGCACTGTGCACCCGCATCGCGCGACGGCGTGAGGCGCCCGGAAGGAAAAAAGCCATGAATGATCGTCAAATACTGTAGATTTGTTCAAATGAACAGATCTATATTTGCAGTCTGCTATTCGTGCGCCAGCGCCACCACGGGGTCGAGCCGCGCCGCGCGGTCGGCCGGCATGGTGCCGAACACGAGGCCGGTGCCGATGGCGGCGGCAAGCGCCAGCGCGATGGCCTTCAGCTGGAACACGACGGAAAAGCCCAGCATCAGCGCCGCGCCGATACCGGTGCCGAGCCCCAGCGCCACCCCCGCGAGGCCGCCCACGGCGGCGAGGATCATCGCCTCGGCCAGGAACTGGCTGCGAATGTCGGCGGCGGAGGCGCCCACCGCCATGCGGATACCGATCTCGCGCGTGCGCTCCGTGACGCTCATGAGCATGATGTTCATGACGCCGATGCCGCCCACCAGCAGCGACACCGAGGCGACCACCGCCAGCAGCCCGGCCATGGCCGACTGGGTCTGCGCCAGCGCGGCGATGCGGCTTGCCATGTCGTTGACGAAGAAATCCTCCATGCGATGGCGCGCCGCCAGCGTTTCGGTGATGAGGCGCTTGGTTTCGGCGAGGCGCGCTGTGTCCTTCACGGTAATCTGGATGCCGCCGAGGTCGGTGGAGCCGATCAGCCGGCTCGCGGCTGTGGACAGCGGCAGCACCGCCCGGTCGTCGCGGTCCATGCCACGCTCGTCCGGGCCCTTGGGTTCGAGAACGCCGGTGACGAGGAAAGGGATGCCGTTGGCCAGCACGTGGCGCCCGGTCGGGTCGGCGACGCCAGGAAAAAGCCGCGCCGCCACCGCGGCGCCGAGCACCATCACCGGCGCCCCTGCCCGCTCGTCCGCCGTGGTGAAGAAGGAGCCCGGGCTGGTCCGCCAGCGGAACGTTTCGGGATAGGCAACTGAGGTGCCGAACGCCTCCGAGCGGATGGTGACGGCGCCCGCTGTGAGGGTGACGGTGGTCCAGCGGCCGGGGTTGACCGCCTTGACGTTGGGCAGGCTCTCCAGCGCCTGCGCGTCGGCGAGGGTCATGCGACCACCGGGCAGCGCCGGGTTGTCATTGTCCGGCATCACCACGATCCAGTCGGTGCCGGTGGCGGCGGCGCGGGCGAGCACCTCGCGGCGGGTGCCCTCGCCGATGGCCATCATGGCGATCACCGAGGCGGTGCCGATGACGATGCCGAGCAGGGTGAGCGCGGTACGGAACGGATTGCCGGAGAGCCCGGCGAGGGCGGAGCGCAACGCCTCGGACAAGGCGAACCAGGCCGGCGCAGCCCGCGCCGGCGCCATCGCCGTGGCGGGCGGCGCGACGACTTCCGGCCCCCCGCTGTCGCTGACGATCTGCCCGTCGCGGATCTCCACGATCCGCCGCGCACGGCGCGCCACTTCAGGGTCGTGGGTGATGAGGATAACCGTGTGGCCCTCCTCCGCGAGGGATTTCAAGAGGTCCATCACGGCGGCGCCGCTGGCGCTGTCGAGGGCGCCGGTGGGCTCGTCGGCGAGGATCACGCGCCCGCCGTTCATCAAAGCGCGGGCGATGGAGACACGCTGCTGCTGGCCGCCGGAGAGCTGGTCCGGCCGGTGGTCCAGCCGGTCCCCGAGGCCGAGCCGTGCAAGCAGGCCGGACGCGCGCTGGTCCCGCGCGGCGCCGTCGAGGCCGGCATAGACCGCCGGCAGCGCCGCATTGCTCCGCGCGCTCACGCCCGGCAACAGATGGTAGCGCTGGAACACGAAGCCGAACACGGCGCGCCGCAGCCGCGCCTGGGCATCGCGCGACAGGGTGCTCACATCCGCCCCGGCGAAGCGGTAGCTGCCGCCGCTCGGCCGGTCGAGCAGCCCGAGGATATGCATGAGCGTGGACTTGCCCGAGCCCGACTGCCCGACGATGGCGACGAATTCGCCGGCATGGATGGTGAGGTCGATGCCCCGCAGCACCTCGGTCGTCACCGACCCTTCGGTGAAGGCGCGGCGAATGCCGGACATGGCGATGAGCGGCTCGCGCGGCGCCGTCACTGGGTGAAGCGGATGGCGCTCCGCTCCTCCTGCGCGCGCTCGCCGGTGATGACGCGCTCTCCCTCGGCGAGCCCTTCCAGCACCTCCGCCTCGAAGCGGGTGCGCACGCCGATCCGAACCGCGCGGCCGACGATACCCTCCGGTCCGATGACCCGCACGGTGGCGCGGTCCCGCGCGCCCTCCACCGGCTTCAGCGCCGCAACGGGCACGATCAGCGCGTTCTCTGCCCGCGCGGTGACGAAGAAGGTCTGCGCGCTCATCTGCGGGCGCAGCTCGCCGTCCGGGTTGGGCACGTCGAACAAAGCGGTGTAGAGCACCACGCCGTTGCCGATGGCGCTGCCGGCGGAGGGCGGGGTACCGCCGGAGCCTGCCGCCTGCGCCGGGCCGGGCAGGATCTGCCGCACGGCGCTTTCCCAGCGCTTGTCGGGATGCCCGAGGGTGGAGAACCACACCGGCATGCCCACCTTAAGCCGTGGCACGTCCGCCTCCGCCACCTGCGTCCAGACCGTCATTACCGAGAGATCGGCGATGCGCAGCACTTGCGGCGTCTGGTAGGTGGCGACCAGGGTCTGGCCCTGCCGCGCCTCGACCGACACCACGGTCCCGGCCATGGGGGCGTAGATCTTGGTGTAGCGCAACTGCGCCTCGTTGGAGCGCAGGGTGGCCGCCAGCTGCCGGATCTGCGCGCGGGTCATCTCAAGCTGCGCGGCGGCGGCGGCCGACTCCATGGCGGCGCGGTCGTTCTCCTCGGTGCTGGTGAACTGGTTGCGCGCGAGGCGCGCCTGACGCTGTGCGCGGTCATTGGCGAAGCGGGCGCGGGCCTCCAGATCGATCAACTGGGCCTTGAGGCGGGCGATCTCGGCCTCGCCGGCCTCCACCTGCGCTTCCTGCAGGGTCGGGTCGATCTCTGCGAGAAGCTGGCCCTCCGCCACCCTGTCGCCCTCATGCACGTGGAGGCGCAGCAACTGTCCGGAGGCCTGCGCGCCCACGTCCACATAGTCGCGGGGCTGGAGACGACCGAGGGCGCTCACGCTCTCCTCGATGCTGCCACGACGAACCACCGCCGTGTCGAAGCGCGGTTCTTCGGAATTGGCGCCGGGCCGGGCATCAAGCACGAAGACCCCGGCCCCCAGCGCCGCCACCAGCGCCAGCAGCAGGCCGCCGCGCCGGTCGATACGGGTGGACAGCACGCCCACGGCCTAGCCTTCCGCCGCCGGCCGGCCCTCACCGGCAAGCGCGGGGTCCGGCTGTCGGTGCGGGTTGAAGCCGAGGCTCAGCAGCCCGCCGACCACCAGCGCGCCGAAGCCCATGACCATCAGGCCGGTCTTCGGCAGGGCCTGCGCCAGCGCGCCGATGCCGACCGCGCCAATGCTGTCGCCGGCGACATCCTGCGCCGCCCACAGGCTGTTGATGCGGCCGAGGAATTGGTCCGGCGTGTGGTCCTGGATGATGGTGTATTGCAGGAGAGAGGCGACCGAATTGGCGTAGCCATAGGCCACGAGGGCGCCGAGCATCGGCGCGATATGGCCCGCCGCACCGAGCGCGATCACGCTGGCGAAGGCGACGGCGCACAAGGCGGACATGGCAAGCTCTGGCCGGCGCAGGCCGTGCGCCCAGCCGCTCAGCATCGCGCCTAGGGTCGCGCCCAGCGGCACCGCCGAATGCATGAGACCGATCTCGAACGCGCCGCCCCCCAGCGTCTCCGAGACGATGGCCGGAAACAGGATGCGGATGGAGGTGGTGAAGGTCAGCAGCGTGCCCATGGCAAAGACGAAGAGCAGGCGCCGCTGGCGAAACAGGAAACCGAAGGCCGAGGCCATCATCCGCAGCGGATGCTGCGCCTCCTGTCGCTCCGGCGCCATGGACGGCAGTGAGAGGAGCGTCAGCACGGTGACGAGGGTGCCGACGGCCGCACCCACATAGTTCCAGAAAAGACCGTCCAGGGCGATGATCGCGCCGCCCACGGCGGGAGAGACGATGGTAGCGAAGCGCGTCACCAGCATGCCGAGCGCACCCGCCTGCATGATGTTCTCGCGCCCGACGATGAACGGCATGGCCGCCATGAGCGCCGACACGCCCAGCGCGCCGAAGAACCCGTCCCACAAGGCCAGCGCGTAGAGGATGGTCAGCGACGAAGACTCCATGACGCTGTTGAGCGCGAGGCCGAGAAAGCCGATCCCGCAGGTGGTCCGCGCGAACAGGATCAGGTCGCGCCGGTCGCATGTATCCGAGAGGACGCCGCCAATGAGCAGGCCCGCGAACATGCCGATGCCATCGAGCGCCGCCACCAGGCCGACCTGCACGGTCGAGCCCGTCAGCGTGAAAACCTGCACCGGCACGCTCACGGTGAGCAGGCCGAGGCTCATCAGCGAGATGCCACGGGCGATGAGCAGATTGCGAAAAGCAGGATTGCGCCGGAGCAACGACTGATCGACCAGGAACCTCACGACGTGCCTCGCATCAAGAATCCGGTGCGGCGCACAGGTGCGCGCGACGCCGCTGAGGTGGCCGGTTCAACATCTATAAAAGGATAAACATAGCTACCGCCTGAGGTCCACGGATGAAAGGATGACTGAGGCGTCAAATATCCTTGCGCAGGCGTATATTTTTGCAAATTAGATTAGAATTTATAAAATTATAGTATTTGATCAATCTATCTCAACCGGGATATTTCTCCCGCGCAGAAGGGAACGCCGGAGCATGCGGGGCCGATCTGTGGCCTGCCGCCGATTGAGTGTGTGAACGGCGTGCTGCGAACGCTGCACGCCGATGCGCCCGAGCATGACAGCCCAGCACGACGGCGACCCGGAGGCCTTCACCCGGAACGCGTCCATGGCGCTCTACGTGGCTCGCATTGCCCCTCGGGCCGAGATGCCGGAAGGAGCAACTTCAACCAGCACCAACTGGCGGCGGGATTCAAACCGAATGGCCTCCGGGGATCTGGGGCGATTTCTTCGCTGAGAAAAGCAAGAGCCAATCGATAGCCACACAGGAGCCGTCAACTGATGTTGTACTTCTTTAGCCGATAGGCGAGCGTCGGGCGGCTGATGCTGAGGAGGCGCGCAGCAAGGGAGAGGTTACCCTTCGCCTCCGACAAGGCGAGGCGCAGTATGCGGGCCTCGGTGTCGGCGAGAGGCTGGAGCGCGCCGCGTTCCGCCGCCTCGTCCAAATCGTCCGCTTCCGAGCTTTGCAGCAACGCGCCGTTCTTCTGCACCACGAAAGTGGTGTCGGTCACCTCCTCGCCGGTGGTGAAGAGGTGGCAGAGGTCCAGCGCGCCGCCCTCGTCGGCGAGGATGACAGCGCGCTCCACCAGATTTTCCATCTCGCGCACATTGCCGGGCCAATTGTAGGTGATGAGGGCGTCCACCGCCCGCTCGCGAAAGCCGGTGACACTCTTGCGGTGCTTCGCGCACGCGCGTCGCATGAACCAGTTCATCAGCAGGGGGATGTCGTCGCGCCGATCCCGCAGCGGCGGCACGCGGATGGGGAAGACGTTGAGGCGGTAGAACAGATCCTCGCGAAAGGTTCCATCCTTCACGGCATTCCGCAGGTTGACGTTGGTGGCCGCGATCACCCGCACGTCGACCTTGCGCACGCGGGAATCCCCCACCCGCTCGATCTCGCCTTCCTGCAGCGCGCGGAGCAGCTTGCCCTGGGCGGTGTAGCTGAGAGTGCCGATCTCGTCGAGGAACAGCGTGCCGCCGTGCGCGCGCTCGAACCGACCCGCTCGAGAGGCCGTGGCACCGGTGAAGGCCCCGCGCTCCACGCCGAACAGCTCGGACTCGATCAATTGCTCGGGGATGGACGCGCAATTGACCGCCACGAACGGGCCCTTGGCGCGGCAGCTGAGACGGTGGAGGTTGTGTGAGAAGATTTCCTTGCCTACCCCGCTCTCGCCGAGGAACAGCACGGTCGCCTCCGTGGGCGCGACCTTCTTCACCAAATGGCACACGGTGTTGAAACCGCTGGAGATGCCGACCATGCCGAAATCATTGTCCGGCAGCGCTACGTCGAGTGCCGCAAGGCGCGCGGTGGCGGGCAGCTTCCCGCTCGGGGCGGGATTGAACTTCACGAAGTCGCCGATCTGCAGGAAGCGCAGATCCTCGCGCGCCTCCTCGCCCCATTCCTCGGCAGGGCGGCCTATGACCCGGCACTTGGTGTGGCCGGTGCATTTGCATTCGAGTTCCCGCCACAGGATCGGCCGGCCCATGAAAGTGCTGGTATAGCCACAGGCATATCCCACCAGCATCCAGCAGGCCGGCTCGTCCCCAAGGCCATAGCTGGCGAGGTGCGCCTCGGCCTCGGCGCAGTCGATGAGATGGAAATCGCCGTAGTAGCGGCCGTTCGCCACATCGATGTCGAGCGCCACCGGCTCGCAATGGACGATCCCCTCCAGCGACACGAGCTGCGGGCCAGCGAGGAAACTGTCCAGCGTGTTCGATCCGGAACGCAGCTTCTTCGCCATCTTGGCGTCGTTGGCGCCGGCCTGATAGCCGATGCGGGTGATGAGACCGCGCGCGGTCTCCTTGCCGAGGCTCTCGATCAGTTCCTGGCGCAACGCGCCGAGGGAGCTGACGTGCATCAGCATCATGCGCTGGTCGTCGAGCCGGATACGCCCCTGCTGGGGGGCGAAACGCAAGCGGTCGGCGAGGTCGTGGATTTCCGGGACATGGATGTCCGAGAGGCTGGCCTCCGCCCGCGTCCAGACATCGGAGGAAGGCGCGCGCGCCTCCCCCGGCAGGCCGGTCTGCCGGTGCAGGCGACGCTTCAGTCGCGCGCTCCGCTCGTCTCTCATGGCGATGGCGAGGCCTCTCCCTGGTCGGCTTCTTGTTTTGACGCCGACAGTGCTGCCGGTCGTTTCCTCCGCCGCTCCAACGCCCGGAACGAAAAGCTCAGAAGAAGCGATCGAAATGGATGCGTGCGAGGGGCACGGTCCAGTTGACAATCAGAAGCTTCTGCAGCGCCTCCGTCATCGGCGGCGGACCGGCGAAATAGAATTCACATTCCGCTGCGCGGTGTCCCACCGCACGTTCCACCTCCTCATGGACGAAGCCGCGCACCCCGTCCCACCCGCTGTCGTCCGCCTCAGCCGAGAGAACCGGCGTGTATGCGGCAACGCCACCCTGCGCCGCCCCCATCAACGCTGGGAAGCACAGATCCTCACGCGTGCGCGCCCCTTCGAAGACGAAAAGCCGGCGCCCCGGCATCGCCTCCACCGCTGCCCGTGCCACCGACACCACCGGGCCGATGCCAGAGCCGCCGGCGATGCACACCACGTCGCGCGGCGCCTCGGCTCGAAAATGAGCATGGCCGTAGGGGCCGTCAAGTTCGAGCGTATCACCGATCTCAACCGCGTCGAACATCGCATTGCTGCCCCGCCCACCGGGAACCCGGCGAATGACGAAACGCCACTCGCCCTCCCCGTTGGGCAGGTTTGACATGGAATAGGCCCGTGCCCCCTCCGCCCCCGGCGGCCGGAAGATGGCATATTGGCCGGCGATGAAATGTGCCGGCTCGGCCGTCCTGAGCACGAATTCGGACATGCTGGAGGTCACGGGGCGCCGACAGGCGAGAACCGCCTTCATCCGGCGGGGCGGAACGGGCGGGCGATATTCCTCGCCGGTCCGCATTTTTATGGTGCAGTCGGAGCGCGGCCGCGACTGGCAGGCAAGGCGTTTGCCCCGCCGCCGATCGCGCTCGGAGAGGCCCGGCGCCTCCTCCCACAGCGTCTCCATCTCACCGGCGACGAGATCAAAGCGGCAGCTGCCGCATCCGCCCACGTTGCAGTCGTAGGGGAACCCCACGCCTGCGCGCAGCGCGCCCCTCAGCAGCGTGTCCTCGCCGGCGGAGACGTCGAAGCCGTCCCCGCCTTCCAGCGTGATCCGATGGCTCATGTCCGACGCCCCGGTCAGGCGCCGAGGCCGAGGCCGCGGCGATAGGCTGCGACCGCCGCCTTGGCCACGTTCGCCCCGTCGCGGGCGTCGGGCAAGCGGGAGCTGTAGGCGTCGATGGCGGCATCGCCCAGCGGCGCCCATTTGGCGAGCCCGTCGTTGAGCACCTGGCGATTGCCCTCGGTCTCAAGCATCAGGGCTACCAGCGCCGAGGTCCAGCGGCGGTGCCGGTCGGCATCGAGGAGTTGCGCATCACACAGCAGGCCGAGCAGGGTGTCGCCATTGTGCCGCGCCGCCTGGCCGAGCCCGCGCAGCACCGCTTCCTCCAGCGCCGGGCGAGCGACGAGGTTCATGGCCACGAAGTGCTCGCCCCACTCATAGGTGGCAAGGCCCTTCTCCACCAGCTCACGGAACCCTTGCCAGGCGGAATCGGTCTCCCAGATCGTCTGCTCGCCGGTGCCGAAGCCGTGATCGTCGAAGCTCTTGGCGAGTTCGCGGGTCCGGTAGGCGGTGTGGGTGAGCCAGCGCAGTGAATCCGCCGTCTGATAGGTGGCGACATTGGAGATGGTGGAGGCCGGCGCCATCTGGCACAGATAGGCGGAGCCCATCTGCAGCGTGTGGAACAGGTAGCGCACCGGCGTGTAGATGCGCGCAAGGTGGCGCACCCAGGAGCGCTCAAGCATCGCGTCGTGGCCGCGCTCGGAGAACTGGTCGAACAGGCCGAAGACGTAGTTCTCCTGCCCGTCCTGGAGCATGTTGTAGGTGCGATAGACCATCTCGTCGGGATCGCGGAAGGCGTTCCAGTCGGGATGAACCAGCGGGCTGGCGTTGCGGTAGGTCTTGTACCACTTGGCCGGCGGGAAATCCGGGTCGAGTTCGAACGGCGCGTCAGGCCGGTCGGTGGTGTAATGGAGGTTGGTGGAGACGATCTCGTATTCGCTCGGCTTGCGGCGGCGGGCGGCGAGATGGCTCCAGGTCTTCAGCGGCTGGGCGATTGCGGGCTGGTTCATCGTCTTCCCTCCCGGGTCAGAGTGTTTTTTCGTAGTAGAAACGGACGTGATCCTCGGTCATCTCGATGCGTCCGGCGAAGGAGCCGAGGTTGATCTCCAGTTCTTGCATGCGGAATGGCCGGCCGAGCGTGCGCTCCAGCGTCGCCCGACGCAGGATCATCTCGCCCTCGGCCTCGATGCGCACGTAGGCGAGCTTGTCATCCACGTTGATGGTCTTGCCGGGATTGTCCTCTTCGGCCGCCTCGATGACGCCGGCCGTAAGCGGGCCGGCGCGCAGGATGGGGCCGACCCGGTTGTTGCGGTAGCCATTGGCCACGTCCTTGACTGTCACGTTGGTCTCCTCCCGATGTTTTCGTTGCAGCCCTCGGCTGTCGGCCGGAGCCCTGGGTCTTGGGTCTTGGGGCGACTGGGTCCGCGGTGTGTGCTGTCTTCGCTCAGGCGCCGCGCGGGCATTTCTGCGCTGCTTTCGCTCAGGCGCCGCGCGGGCTTAGGTGTGGGCGAAGCGGGGCTCGACGCCTTCGGTCGAGACCAGGATGGATTCGCCCACCACCTTCACCGGATATTCGGCGAGGTGGCAGTCCTTCGGGTTCACGCCCCGCCCGGTGCCGGCATCGAAGGTCCATTGGTGGGCGCGGCACATGAGAACCCCACCCTCCAGCTTGCCCTCCGAGAGAGGAATGTCCTGGTGCGGGCAGATGCCCTGGAAGGCGCGGATGTCGCCGCCCTCCGGCCAGACGAGCAGGATCACCTGCCCATCCACCTCCACCTCCGCCATGTCCCCTTCCCAAAGGTCGTCGAGCGTCGCCGCAAGCTTGAAACTCATGATCCCTCACGCATCGCAGAAGATGAACTCAAGGGTTTCCATCGGGCGAATGCCGCTTTCGGCGAGCCGCATCTCCCGCGGAAAGAAATCCGCGTCACCCTGGCGGCGCACCCGGACCACCTTGTCGGGCCGCGGCGCAACGCGCACGCCCACAGAGTGACCGGCGGCGGCCGCGGCGACCTCATCCATGGTGTTTTCGGTATCAACGGGCACAAGCAGCAGCACGAAGTCGTGCTGGAAATTGGAGATGACGGGGAACAAAGCCATGACGGGCTCCTTGTCCGGCCGATGTGGCCCTATGGGTTGAAATGCGCGCACCGCCCCGCGCCGCGGCGAAGGCCGCCGCGGCCGTACCGGCACCCGCAACGTTCGTGCGCGACGCGCCTATTCGGCGGCCATGCGGCCCCGGTAGGCATCCACCCAGGCGTAGCCGTGGGCATCGTCGCCGCACTCGCCGGGCTGGAGGTTCATGTAGGTGAGCGCGCCCAGGAGGTCGGCAGGCTGGATCTGACCGGCGAGGAACCGATCCACCAGCGACATGTGTCCGCGGTAGCGCTTCGGATCCTGCTCGAAGATCCAGCGGTCGATCTCGGAATTGAAGTGGTAGAGCCGCCCGTCATAGTTGAGCGGATAGTCTTTCACGTTCCAACCGTTGCCCGGAATGGCGCAGATCGGGATCTGGCTCATGTTGCACACGATGGGCAGGGTCTGCGGCAGGGTGCGCTCGGGATGGCCGGCGACGAGATTGTCGATGATGACGTCCCACGCCTTGCCGAACGTGTCGTTCCAGCCGGGATATTTTTCCTCCAGCCAGTCGCGGCAATCGGGCGTCACGCCCGCCGCCGGGTTCCACCACAGGGTCGGCCGCCAGAACCACAGGCCCATCTGGTAGGCGTGGTGCTGATAGTCGAATTCCGCGATCATCTTGTCCCAATACCAGGGCAAATCGAGGCCGAGGTCGAGCAACGAGCGCTCGAACTGGTCGACGATCCACTCCTGCATGAATTCCTTGAACGATTGCTTCCGGTGATGGAGCGGCGTGTTGTAGTCCATCGACGGGCCGGTGAGGATGCAGAAGATCCGCCAGGCACGGCCAATGGCGATATCCACCAGCTTCTGCGCCTCCGCCTTGCGGCCGTTAGAAATCAGCACCTGGAGCGCCGGGCCGCCGATCTGCGCATGGCGGGATTCGTCCGTCTGGATCGAGGAGATCAGGCTCGAGAAGGTATAGTCGCCGGCCTCCGCCGCATCGGCCGCGAGTCCGAGGAACTGCATATTGGTGAAGCCGGTCTCGAAGGCGAAGGTCAGCATCACCGCGATCTCGGTGGCGCTCCTCGCCATGAACAGGTCGTCGAAGGCGTGACGCGCCGCGATCGCCGCCCATTCATTGGTGTGGTAGGCCTTGTGGCCCCAATCGAACTGGCGGTCCTTCGGGCAGTATTCGTGCGGGAAGAAGAGCTGCAGCTGGGCGTGGCGGTTCTCGTCCATCATGCCGAAGGTGGCCATGTTGCGCATGCCCGGCGCGCGGCCGAAGCGGGCCATGCGGGCCTCCGCGCTCATCGCCGCATATTCGCCCAGCGCAATGGCGCCGTAGTGCGACTTCAGGATCGAGCGCCAGCCCGGGTCGGCATCCTCGAAGATGCGGCTGCGCTGCAGCGCGGCCTTCACCGAATAGGCGCCGGCATCCTTCTCGCGCTGGACGCTGACATATTCGGGGAAGGAGGTCTTGTAGGGCTCGTCATAGACCTCCCACTTCTCCCCCGGCACCCCCTGCGCCCCGGTCATGACGTCCGGGAAGAGGTCTTCATCGGTGACGAATTTCGGCGTCCAGTTGGTGGAGCGCGCGATGTCGTACCACTCGGATCGATCGAGCAATGCCATGGCTTCTTCCTTGGGCTTGTCTGTTTTGCGGACGTGTCAGTTGTTCGGACTTGTCGTTTATTGGGAGCCGGAGAGCTTCCGCCACCGATCTCCCTTCGTTGAGCAAGATGAATGCCAGCATCCGGGGGCAGACCTGCGATTTCGCTGCGCAGCATTCGACCCGCGGCGCCATTTCAATTCACCTTCAATACTTTCCGCGAGCGCGAGCCCAATTTTCGCAGCTTCCCGGAGCCAGCGGTTGCGGCGCACACGAAAGCCGCTCCTCGCCGCCCTGCCCCCAAGTCTTCGAATTGGTGAAAATCGGTCGATGTCCCGATGAGCCATTTCACTATTTCATCAAATGCACAGCTCAGCATTCGGATTGACCGGGAGAAGCGGCGCTTTCCGGCTACAACCATGGCTTCAGCCCCGGCCAATACGCTGTTATCAAGCATATGCCGGCAGCATGAAGAGACATGGCGAACGGTTCTAGGTTCTGCGAATACGTCTATACATTCACAGTCCGCCGTTCCCCGCCCACTTTCCGCCTCAGAAGCGGTAGGTCACACCCGTGAACAGCACCAGTGGATCGAGCTTCACGTCGGCGGCGATGGGCATGCCGCCGAGGGTTCCCGTGGCGTCCACGGTCAGGTAGAGCTTCTTCACATCGAAGAAGACCGCCCAGTTGCGGGCGAGGATGTAGTCGACGCCGGCTTGTAGCACGAAGGCGGGCGCGCCGTTCACCGACAGGTTCTGCACCGTTCCGGACTTGGAATTGAAGATAAGGCCATAGCCCAGGCCGGCGCCGACATAAGGCTGGATCGGGCCGAAATTCTTGAAATGATAATGGGCGGTCACGGTCGCCGGGCCATAGGTGACCTTGCCGAGAGTGCCGAGGGCGGTCGCCGTTCCCGTCCCCGTCAGGCTCGTGGTGGGCGGATAGCCACCCGTCAGGCTGACGGCGATGTTGTCGGTGAAGAAATAGCCGACCTCGAACAGGGCGGTGACATTGTTGTCCGCATGGGCGGACGCGCCGGTCACGGGGCCCATGGAGGAGGTGATGGTGGCACCGGAATCGAACAGCACGCCGCCGACGCCGAGCCGCACATACCAGGACGGGTCCGGCAGCGGCGTCGCGGTCGCAGGCGCCGTGGCGAGATCGGCCGCGTGGGCACCGGCCGGCAGGGCGATTGCCGCTGCCACTCCGGCCGCTCCGACGAGGAGCGATCGCCATCCCATGTTCCCCAAATTCCTCATATCCCCCTCCAAGTTCATTGCCTTGCCGCGCCGTGCGTGATGCCGACCCGTGCCGATTGAACCCATGCCCGTCAGATGCCCCGGAAGACCGGGCTCTTCTTCTCCGCGCCGTCCGAGGCTGTCAGGAACCGCTCAGTGAAGATGTGTTTCTCGAACAGCCGCCCGCGCATCAGCGCGCCGATGGAGGCCTCGATCATCGGTGGAGGGCCACACAGATAGGCGCTCTGCCCCTCGAACGTGCCGTCGAACACGTGCTCCGCCACCTCATGCACGAATCCGCGCGCGCCGGCCCATCCGCTCCCGTCCGGCTCGGCCGAGAGCACCGGCACGTAGCGGAAATGAGGGTGGCGCCGCACCAGGTCCTCGAACAGCGCGCGATCGTAGAGGTCGAGCTCGGCCCGCACCCCGTGGATGAGCGTGATGGGTGCGCTCCAGCCCTCGGCGAGGAGGTCGAGAACCATCGACCGGGGGCTCGACACGCCGGTCCCGCCGGCGAGGAACAGCAGCGGCCCGCCGCGGCTCTTGCGCACGAAAAAACGGCCATAGGGGCCGGAGAAGCGCACCCGGTCGCCCACCTTGAGCTGATCGTGCAGGAAAGCCGTGCCCTGCCCGCCCGGAACGCGGCGGATCTGCAGGTCCACATGCTCCCGCTCATGCGGCGGGTTGGCGATGGAAAAGGCGCGGGTGCCCGCGACCGTGGGAATGTGCAGGTTGATATATTGACCCGCCTGGAAATCCATGGCGCCGTCGAGGGCGAGGCGGATGCCCTTGACGTCGTGAGTGAGATCCGCGATCGCCGCCACGGTGGCGTCGTAGTCCGCCACGGGAATGCGACGCTGGTCGGGATCCTCGTCGACTTCCGCCTCGATCACCACGTCTTCGAGGAGCCGGGCGGTGCATGCGAGCGTCTTGCCGCCCGCCCGCTCGAAATCCATCAAGGCGAACGGCGAGGCCTCGGCATGGTCCACCTGGCCGTCCACCACGTCCACCTTGCAGGTGCCACAGAGGCCGTGACCACAGGCGTGGGGCAGCCAGATGCCAGCCCTGAGGCAGGCATCGAGAATGGTCTGCCCGTCCGCGACAGTGATGACCTCGCCCAAGGGCTCAATGGTTAGCTCGTGCCCCATGCCCGCCGCCTCAGTTCGCCGAGCCCTTCCAGCCATGGAGGCCGGGGGTCTTGAAGCGCAGGAGGGATTTGTGCCCGAGGCCGTTGGCTTCGAGGGATAATGAGAGGTCAGGCACCATCCGCACCCCGTCGATCTGCCACTCAACCTTGCTCCAGTCGATGCGAGCGGCATCGGGGTGGGCGGCATAGGCCGGCGCGATCACATCGGACACCAGCGCGCCGAACGACAGCGTTGGCGGCAGCGGAAAGGCGATGGCTGCGCAGAACGACAGATGATCTTCCCAATGCACATAGACGAGGATGTTGCCGTGGAAGTTCTTGCGCGCATCCCGCACCGTCACGTGATCAAGATACTCGGCCGTATCAAGGGCGTTGAGCATGGCCTTCTCCTCAGCCTGCGGCCCGCGCCGCGGCGGCGTGCCAGTCGTTCCAGAGCTTTTCGTCGGGGGAGCCGACGTAATCCATGTTGTCGGCACCGGCATTCAGTCGATACCAGGCGAGCACATCCGGAATGCTGGCCCCGCCGCAATTCCCCTGGAAGATCTGCTGCACGGGCATCCAGGCCTGGACATACTTCTGGGGCTCGGCGTCGAAGATATCCTTGCAGCCGTCCGAACAGAAATGGTAGGTCTCGCCCTCAACTTGGGAGCAGCGGAACGCGATCTTCGTCGGGTCGCCCGGCTCGGTGTAGACCATCGGGATCTGGCAGACCTGACAGAGCTGCGGCAGGGAATTGTTGTAGAACCGCTGGCCCTGCTTCTCCATCTCCGCCCACATCTCGAAACGCGGACGATAGTATTTGTCGAAGGTGTTCGGGTATTTCTCCGACAGCCAGTCCATGTGCGCACGATCGGGCATCCAGGTGTGGAAGGCCGCGGCGTGGGTGTACTGGTAGAAGGTGGCCCAGTTCTGGTGCGAGATGTGCTCGGCGTCGGCGGTGGCGACGTCGGCATATTTCGGCACTTTCAGGCCGTAGCGGGCGAGATCGGTGAAGAGGGAGCCGCCGGCCTCGGTGAAGTAGATTTCCCAGGCCTCCTTCCAGCTCATCACCTTCTTCGGCAGCATGTAGTCCATCATCATGGCCACGAGGCCGAGCACGCGGTGGCCGCGCCAGAACCACTTGTCCACCCAACGCTGCACGATGGGCAGGTTGTCCGCATCCTGCTCCAGCAGGAACTTGATGACCTCGATGCCGAGCGTCATGTGGCGGCTCTCGTCCGACTGGGCGGAAAAGCCGAAGGTTACGGTGGACATGTCACCGTTGTAGGCTGCCCCCGACATGAACGGCACGAACAGGAGGTTCGTCAGCACGTACTCGAAGGCAAACCCGATGGCGATCATGTATTCGAACGGGCCCGCCGTGCGCGCATCATCGAAGAACGACTTGGGCACGGAGAGGTACCACACCCGGTCGTGCATGTGGCGGAACTCGGAAAGCCCGTCGAAATACTTGTTGTAGTGGCTGATGGTGTGGATCTGCGTCTGCACGTGCCGCAGTTCGTCCAGCGACTGCATCTGCGCGGCGACGCGTGGACCGACCCCGCGCAGGTGGCGTCCGGCGAAGGCGAACCCGCGGTGCGCCTGGTATTCGAGCGGCGACACACCGGTGAGGAACAATTTCAGGACGTTGGTGTAGCGCGCATCGGAGATGCCGGTCTGCCCGTTATTCTGCGCGAAGGCGTCGAGCACGGCGTAGAGCTTGCGCTCCTTCTCGCCCTGGAACTTCCAGTAGGCATCCATGGTGAGCCGGAAGGGATCCTCCCAGGCCGACCAGTCCTTGATCTTGATGCCCTCGAAGCGATCGTAGGGAAACACCTTGTCCATGGGCTGGTAGGTGGTCTCCCAGTCGAGCCCGCGGGTCATCAGGGCGTAACGCTGCTTCAGGCCGAGCTTCTTCGGTGTCATGCCGTGGTCCTTCCGCAAAAGCTCAATGCTTCCAGCTGAGGGTGAAATGGTCGTCGTCCTCATCGAGGTTGCCGGCCATGGAGACGATGACGAGCTGCAGCTCCTGCGGGTCCCAGGCGCGGCCGATGCGCGCTTCAACTGAAGCACGGCGCACCACCAACTCGTCATCGCGGTCGAGCTTGACGGCACCGGGCATGTTGAGCACCCGGCAGCCCGGATTGTCGGCGAGGATCGCCTCGATGATCGGCCGGGCGTCGTCATTGTGGAGAAGGGTAATGGAGGCGATCTGGGCCATGAGCGGTGATCCTTGGCGAGCTTTCGTCAGAGCGTGAGGCCGAGCCGGGCGGCGCGCGCGCGGGCGGCAGAGGCGGCAGTCACGGCCGCGGCACCCTCCCCCGTGAGCAATCCCGACAACGCCACGCCGGCCGCCTCCGCGCGATCGATCCAGTAGCGCGCCCAGGCCGAGACAAGGGCCGCGTTCTCGGCGCTCTCGGCCGCCACGACCTTGATGACGTGATCGGACCACTTGCCCTCTTCGGCGGCCCAATCGGCCATGAACTCGGTGAGCATCGCGACGGGGATGGTGACCGGACCGAAGGCGGCTTCGGTGCAGGCGTAGACGAGATCGAGCAACACCGCGTTCACGCCGAGCGCCTGCGCCACGAACAGCTGGAACCAGTCGCGTTCCACAAGGGTGTCCTCAATGAGCTGGCGCACGCCTTGCCATTCGGGCGCGTTCATCCAGGCCGCCTTGGCGGTGTCGAGCGACGTGCCGGTATGGCGGTCGATGACGAGGCCGATGCGCGAGACGATCTGGGCCATGCCGAGGTGATCGCCGGCGGAGAAGATGCTGGGCGCCGTCACCGCCGTGCCGTAGCCACGCTGGCAGATCTCCGTCATGTTCATGTTGGCGCCCCAGTGCAGGTGGCGCACCGGCAGCAGCCCGGCCACGAGCTTCGCCTTCAGTCCGTCGTCGGCCCTGGCGAAGAGATCGCGTTCCTCGACAAAGGTGAAATTGCGCTCCACCGCCTGGTTCATGTTGGCGCGGGCAATATTGTAGGCACCGTAATAATATTGACGGGGGTCGAGCAACGCATACCAGTCCCGCATCACGACCTCGGTCTTGCGCGGGTCGTAGATGTTGAACTGGGGCTCCCACAGGGGCCGATAATGAAAATGATCGGTGGGCTGGAGGTCGAAGGTTGCCTCCTGGTAGCGTGACGCCGGCTTGTCGCCGCCAAGGCGCCGTGCCACGTGACCGAACGTCTGCCGCCTCGGCTCCAGGTCGATGGTCTTGATCTGAACAGTCACCACGTCCTCCAATAGAGCCACTCGAGGGCCCGATATTGCTTTCATCCGGCGTCTTCTCGCGCTCGGTTTACTTCTGTTTGCTTGGACGGGAGCGATCTACAGGCGCTCGTCCTGTGCAGCGCCCGTCACCGTGCGCTGCAACAGTCCCGGCTGGCCGGCCCGCCATGCCATCTGCTCGATAGCCCCGGACGTCTGCGCATCGAGCGCCGACACCGCCGCGCCGCGCAACTGGCAGAATTCCTCGAAGGCCCGCGCCGGCAAGATCAGCTCAACGGCCAGGTCACCGCCATAGAGGGCGAACTCGAATTCGACGAAGCGGCCAAGACGCGTGCCCAGGATGCGGACCCGGGCCTGCATCGGATCGCCGGCCGGAGATTCAGCGGAGGCCGCTGTGCCGGCGTCGGGAGCGCCGGCATGGCCGGAGCCACCGCCCTGCGAGAGGGAATGAGCCAATGTCCCGCCTCCCCGGAATGAGCGGGGCCCACCTTTTGGGGCCCATCGTTGTTGTTTTGGTTATCGGCGCCGCTGATTTCGATGTCAACGATAATTTCGAGAAAATCGAAATTACCGAACTTATTCCTGCAACTCGAAACATGGCGGCGTGCGCGTCAAGCTCCCTCGCCCAGGAAATCAGCGACGAGACGATTGAACCGGCCGGCCTGCTCAATCTGGGTCCAGTGGCCGCAGCGGCCGAACACATGCAGTTGCGCGCGATCGATGAGATCGGCGAGGCGCAGCGAGACGTCGAGGGGTATCACCCGGTCCTCGCGGCCGTGGACGATCAGCACCTCATGCGGCAACGCGCGGATCTGCGCCTCGCTGCTCGCCAGCGCATCGAGATGCCGCTGGCGTGGTGCCGGGAACATAGCGGAGAAGCTCTCCTGGAATCCGGGGCGGATGGAGGCCCGGAAGCGCAGCTCGGCGAGTTCATCCGTAACGAGGCCGCGGTCGAACGCGAAGACATCCAAGAGTGCCCGCATGGCCGCGAATGAGGGCTCATAGCCCCACACTTTCTCCAGCCCCTCGGAGATGGGAAAGGACAGCCCGACACTGCCCATGAGCACCAGCCGGCGAACCCGCGCGGGATGCGCCACCGCCAGCGCCAGCCCGATGGCACCGCCGAACGAATTGCCGACGATATCCACCCGCTCCAGCCCCAGCGCGTCCATCAGGTCGAGCACCTGCCGGACCCAGATCTCGCGGGTCCACGCGAGACCGGCTGGCCGGTCGCTGAAGCCGAAGCCCACCATGTCGGGCGCGACCACGCGGAAGCGTTCCGACAGCGCGGGGATGATACCGCGCCAGTTGGCCCAGGCCGACACGCCCGGACCCGAGCCGTGAATCAGCAGCACGGGCGCGCCGCTGCCGCGATCATGCACATTGGTCGCGAAGGCGCCGGTGCGCACGCTGGCGCCGATCTCCGGATTATCGTCAGGCATGGGACACCCCTTCTTGTCGCGCGGCCGATCGCCGGCACGCGCGCGCCAGCACATCCCGCGCGCCGTCCGGCGCCGGAGCAGGTCGAAAAATGCGAGAATCGGACGGCGCGCCCCGCTCGGGGCGCCAGATCAGGTGAGCGCGGGTAGGTTGCGGCTCAGCAGGGCGAGGGTCTTGTCGATGTGCTCGGCCTCGAGGCGGCAGGCCAGATCCACATTGCGGGCCAACGCGGCTTCGAGAATGGCCTTATGCTCGGCATGCACGTCGCGCGGCTCGAAGCGGGCGGCGAGCGATATGCGGCGATAGCGCTCCGATTGCTGGAAGAGAATGCCGTGCATGTGCTTCACCCAGCGCGACGGGCAGGCGCCGATCAGCGTGAAATGGAAGTCGCGGTTGCGCGCCTCGAACTCGTCGCGCAACTCGGTGGATTCGGCCTTCTCCTCCACCAGTTTCTCCTCCACCTTCGACAGACGGTGATAGGCGCCCACCAGCGCCCCCTCCCAGGCGTCATCGCCGAAGATGATGGATTGGCGCAGCGCCTCGATCTCCACCAGCTTCCGTGCGGCGGTGAGGTCGGCGAAGTCGTCCAGGGAGATCTCCGCCACCCGGAAGCCACGCTGCTCCTCCGAGGTCACCAGCGCCTCGCCCACCAGCCGCGTCAGCGCTTCGCGCAGGGTGGACGCGCCGACGCCGTAGCGCTCGCGCAGCATCTCGAAGCGCAGCTTGAGGCCCGGGGGCAACGCCCCGGTCAGAATGTCCTGGCGGAGAGTCTCGTAAGCGGCCTCGACGAGGCTGCGCGCGCCAACCACCTTCGCCTGGCGGCCGGCGACCTCCGCTGCATTCTTTTCCATGGTGAACCTGTCCTCGGCGGGCGATCGCGTCGGAGCGTCGATCGCGCCTGACGATAGCGCGCGTCGATTTTTTTCTCAAGATCGCGACATCTCCATAATGACGAATATTCAATAAAAAACGTGAAAACAAAAAATCTCGAAAATTTATTGACACCCTCGCTGGAGCCGGCGCATATGCAGGGCAACACGGCCCGAAAGTGGCCGGACCCGAGGAAACGGAAGGGTGCGATGACCGATCTACTCCCAACCGCCGGACGCAATGGCGACTCCACAAGCACAACGTTGGGCCGTTGCTTCGGCGGTTGCGCGGAAAGCTGCCCGCTCGCCGGGCTCGGCCGCTGTTCCGGCGGCACGTCGGCGGCTCCTGAAACGCCGGCTACGGCGCGCCGGGTGACGGTCACCATCGAGGGTCACGGCAGCGCGTCCGTCAGCACGGAGGAGCGGCTCCTGGTGGCGCTTGAGCGGGCCCGGGGGCTCGGCCAGATCACCGGGCTCCCGCGCAAGCTGCCGGTCGGCTGTCGGCGCGGCGGCTGCGGCATCTGCCGCGCCCAGGTGATCGCTGGAGACTATCGGCGCGCCCCCATGAGCCGGGAGCACGTCTCTCTGTCCGATGAAGCCGAGGGCGTCGTCCTGACGTGCGCGATCTACGCGCAAAGCGATTTGATGCTGCGGCTCGATGCCCGGCTGCCCGCCAGACGAAACTGCGACGGCAATGACTAGCTCGCGGATCGGGCCACCAAGATGCGCCAGTCACATTTGGCGACAAAACGAGGGAGGAGAGCATTCATGGCGCACACGGGCGTTCTGAGACCTGGCTTCATTCAGTTGCGCGTGCTCGACATGCTGGCCGCCGTCGAACACTATTCCAAGCGGATCGGCCTGCATCAGGTTTCCGAAGAGGCGGACGGCCGCGTCTACCTGAAATCGGCTGACGAATTCGACCATCACAGCTTCGTCCTGCGCCGCGCCGACACCGCCGGCTTTGACCTCATGGCCTTCAAGGTCCGCACCGACGCCGACCTCGACGCATTCGAGCAACGCATCGTGGCTTACGGCTATCCGGTCGATCACGTGCCGGCCGGCGAACAGCCCGGCATCGGCCGCCGCATCGGCTGGACGCTGGCCTCCGGCCACCGCATCGAGTTGTTCGCCCACGCCGAGCAGTCCGATCCCAAGCCTAGCGCCCACAATCCGGACGTCTGGATCACCGAGCCGCACGGCATGCGCGCCCGCCGCTTCGACCATGCCCTGCTCTACGGGCCGGAAATCGAGAAGAACCTGGAATTCTTCGAGACCGTGCTCGATTTCCGCTGCGCCGAGCGCCTCGACATGCCGGACGGCGTGCTGGCCATCTGGCTCACCGCCGGCATGAAGGCGCATGACATCGCGTTCGTGAAATATCCCGAGCCCGGCAAGTTTCACCACGCCTCGTTCGAGCTGGAGAACTGGAACGACGTGGGCCACGCGGCCGATATCATCGCCCGCTACGACATCTCCATCGACATCGGCCCCACCCGCCACGGCATCACGCGCGGCCAGACCATTTATTTCTTCGACCCCTCCGGCAACCGGAATGAAGTCTTCACCGGCGGCTATACTTACTATCCCGACCACCCGACCCGCACCTGGGACCACGAACAGGTGGGCAAGGCCATCTTTTACTACGAGCGGGAGATGAACGAAGCCTTCCTCTCAGTGGTGACCTGAGACGGAGATGACGATCTCCCACGGCATCCGCAGCATCACCGCTGCGGCGGCCGCGCGCGCGGCCGAGGCGGCCCTCGCCTGCGGGGCCGGACGCGGAGCGGCGGTGGTCGCCGCGGTGGTGGACCATGGCGGGCACCTCCTTGCCTTGCTGCGGGCGGACGGTGCGTTCACCGCCTCGCTCGACATGGCCCGCGACAAGGCCTGGACCGCCGCCACCTTCGGCATGTCGACCGACCGCCTGTGCGCGCTGGTGGACGGCCATGAGGTGCTGCGCGACGGCATCGGCCACCGCCCGGGCGTCATCTTGTTCGGCGGCGGCACGCCCCTCCTGGAAGAGGGCCACCTGATCGGCGCCATCGGCGTGTCAGGCGGATCGGAAGACGACGACCGCGCATGCGCGGAGGCCGGGATCAAGGCTCTCGGTCTGTGAGGGCGGCTGGCGGCCGCCGGGTTCCAAGAGGAGAGGCAAGAATGTCGGTCCACCCGCTGCTCGAACGCAGGCCCCTCTCGCAATCGAGCGCGCGCCGCGACGCCGCGCACTTCATCGACGGCGAGTTCACCCAAGGCGCGACCGGCATGGGCTGGGACAATATCTGCCCGGTGGACGGCAGCCGCATCGGCCGCGTGCCGGAAGGCGGCCGCGCCGAGGTGGATGCGGCGGTGGCGGCGGCAGCCGCCGCCCTCGATGGCCCCTGGGGCCGGATGACGGTCACCGAGCGCACCGACCTCCTCGCAGAGGTGGCCGCGGGCATCGACCGCCGGTTCGACGACTTCCTCGAGGCCGAATGCCTCGACACCGGCAAGCCCATGTCGCTGGCCGCGCACATCGACATCCCGCGCGGCGCGGCCAACTTCAAGATGTTCACCGACGTGGCCAAGACCATCGCCACGGAATGCTTCCAGATGCCCACCCCCGACGGCGCCGGTGCGCTCAATTATGCCCTGCGCCGCCCGCGCGGCGTCATCGCCGTCATCTCGCCCTGGAACCTGCCGCTGCTGCTGATGACCTGGAAGGTCGGGCCGGCGCTGGCGCTGGGCAACACGGTGGTGGTGAAGCCCTCGGAGGAGACCCCCCTCACCGCCACCCTGCTCGGCGAAGTGATGAACGCGGTGGGCCTGCCCCGCGGCGTCTACAACGTGGTCCACGGCCTCGGCCCGCAATCGGCCGGCGAATTCCTGACGCAGCATCCGCGCGTGAACGGCATCACCTTCACCGGCGAGACGCGCACAGGCGAGGCCATCATGCGGCAGGCCGCCCATGGCATCCGCCCGGTATCGTTCGAACTGGGCGGCAAGAATGCAGCTCTCGTTTTCGCCGACTGCGACCTCGACAAGGCGGTGGAGGGCACGCTGCGCTCCGCTTTCTCCAATTGCGGGCAGGTCTGCCTCGGCACCGAACGGGTCTATGTGGAACGGCCCATCTTCGACGCCTTCGTCGCCCGCCTGAAGGCCGGCGCGGCGGCCCTTCGCCCCGGCCGTCCCGAGGACCCCGCGACCGGCATCGGTCCGCTGATCTCGAAGGAGCACCAGGACAAGGTGCTCGCCTATTACGCCCGCGCCGTGGAGCAGGGTGCGACCGTAGTGATGGGCGGCGGCGTGCCGCCCATGCCCGACGACCTTGCCAACGGCAATTGGGTCGAGCCGACCATCTGGACCGGCCTCGCTGACGACGCCGATTGCGTGACCCAGGAGATCTTCGGCCCCTGCTGCCACGTCCGCCCCTTCGATACGGAAGAGGAGGCGGTGCGCCTCGCCAACGCCACGCCCTACGGCCTCGCCGCCGCCGTGTGGACGGAAAGCCTCGCCCGCGCCCATCGCGTCGCCGAGTGCATGGAGGTTGGCATCTGCTGGGTGAACTCCTGGTTCCTGCGCGACCTGCGCACCGCCTTCGGCGGCGCCAAGGCCTCCGGCATCGGCCGCGAAGGCGGCGTTCACAGCCTCGAGTTCTACACCGAGATCAGCAACGTGTGCGTCAAGCTCTGAAAACCCGGAAATTCTCCAATGACCACATTGCAAGAGGCAGCCACCCAGGCGGCGATCCGCGAAGCCGCCGACCGCCTCCACGCCGCGGCGGCTAACGGCACGCCCACCGGTCCCATTCGCGACCTCCTCAGGGAAGGCGACGTAGACGCCGCCTATGCGGTGCAGCGGATCAACACGGAGCGGGCGCTTGCCGCCGGCCGCCGGCTGGTCGGCCGCAAGACCGGCCTCACCTCGGTCGCGGTGCAGCGCCAGCTCGGCGTGAACCAGCCCGACTACGGCATGCTGTTCGCGGACATGGCGCGGCCCGAGGGGCTCGACGTCGCCATCGCCGACGTGCTCCAGCCCAAGGCGGAGGCGGAGATCGCCTTCGTCCTCGGGCGCGACCTCGACGGCGAGCAACTCACCGTGGCGGACCTGTTCCGTGCGGTGGAGTATGCGGTACCGGCCATCGAGATCGTCGGCAGCCGCGTCGCCGGCTGGGACATCCGCATCACCGACACCATCGCCGACAACGCCTCTTCAGGCCTTTACGTGCTCGGGTCGCGGCCGACGCGGCTCACCGACTTCGATCCGCGCCTGTGCGGGATGGTGATGGAGAAGAAGGGCGAGCCAGTGTCGGTGGGCGCCGGCGCGGCCTGCCTCGGCTCGCCGCTTACCGCCATCTTGTGGCTGGCGAAGGTGATGGCGCGGGTCGGCCTGCCCATGCGCGCCGGCGACACCATTCTGTCCGGCGCCCTCGGCCCCATGGTCGCGGTGGAGGCCGGCGACGTGTTCGACGTGCGCATCGACGGCCTCGGCTCGGTGCGCGCAGCCTTCGCCTGAGGCGCACGACGCCTCCCCCTTGTCGATTGCGAGGAGTTGAGTGTATGGCAAAAATCAAGGCCGCGATCATCGGGTCCGGGAATATCGGGACGGACCTGATGATCAAGATCATGCGCATGTCGCGCCATCTGGAGATGGGCGCCATGGTGGGGATCGATCCGGCGTCCGACGGCCTCGCCCGGGCGGCGCGGCTCGGGGTGCCGGTGACGCACGAGGGGATCGAAGGCCTCACCCGCCTGCCCAATTACGCCGAGATCGGCGTGGTGTTCGATGCCACCTCCGCCAAAGCTCACATCGCCAATGACGCGGTGCTGCAGAAGGACGGCAAGAAGGTCATCGACCTCACCCCCGCCGCCATCGGCCCCTTCACCATCCCCGCCATCAATGGCGAGGCCAATCTCGACGCCTCCAACGTCAATATGGTCACCTGCGGCGGCCAGGCCACCATCCCCATGGTCCATGCCGTGCGCCGCGCCACCGACCGGGTGATCTGGGGCGAGATCGTCGCCTCCATCTCCTCGAAGTCCGCCGGTCCGGGCACCCGCGCCAATATCGACGAGTTCACCGAGACCACCTCGAAGGCTATCGAGGTGCTGGGAGGCGCCGAGCGTGGCAAGGCGGTCATCATCCTCAACCCGGCCGAGCCGCCCCTGATCATGCGCGACACTGTCTTCACCCTCTCGCAGGGCGGCACGCGCGAGGCCATCGAGGCCTCCATCCTGGAGATGGTCGAGACCGTGAAGGCCTATGTGCCCGGCTATCGCCTGAAGCAGAAGGTGCAGTTCGAGGAGATCGGGAACAACGCGCCCGTCCGCATCCCCGGCGTCGGTCCGGTGACCGGCCTCAAGACCACCATCCTGCTCGAGGTGGAGGGCGCCGCCCACTATCTGCCGGCCTATGCCGGAAACCTAGACATCATGACCTCGGCCGCCTTGGTCTCCGCCGACCGCTGGGCCGCCCGTTTCCTTGCGAAGGAGGCCGCGTGATGGCCCGCCCGAACCCGGACAAGCTCTACATCCAGGACGTCACCCTGCGCGACGGCATGCACGCCATCCGCCACCAGTACGACCTTGCCACCACCCGCGCCATCGCCCGGGCCCTGGACCGGGCCGGCGTCGACGCCATCGAGATCAGCCATGGCGACGGCCTCACCGGCGCTACCTTCAACTACGGCTTCGGCGCCCATGACGACCTGGAATGGATCGCCGCGGTGGCGGAGGAGTGCAGCCGCGCCGTCGCCACCGTCCTGCTCATTCCCGGCATCGGCACGGTGCATGATCTGAAGGCCGCCTATGAGGCCGGCGCCCGCTCGGTGCGGGTGTGCACCCACTGCACCGAGGCCGATGTCTCCCGCCAGCATATCGAGGCGGCGCGGGCGCTCGGCATGGACACGGCGAGCTTCCTGATGATGGCGCACATGATCCCGGCCGAGCGGCTGGCCGAGCAGGCGAAGCTCATGGAGAGCTACGGCTCGGAATGCGTCTACGCCACCGACTCCGCCGGCGCGCTGCTGCCGGAGGACTATACGCTACGCGTGAAGACGCTGCGCGACGCGCTGAAGCCCGAGACGGAGATCGGCGTCCACACCCACCACAACCTGACCCTCGGCGTCGCCAATGCCGTGGCGGGCATCGAGGCGGGGGCGGTGCGGGTGGATGCGTCGCTCGCCGGCATGGGCGCGGGCGCGGGCAACGCGCCGCTGGAGGCGCTCGTCGCAGTGCTGAACCGCAAGGGCATCGAGACCGGCTGCGATCTCAACATCCTCATGGACGCCGCCGACGACCTGGTGCGGCCGCTGCAGGACCGCCCCGTGCGGGTGGACCGCGAAAGCCTGTCGCTGGGCTATGCCGGCGTCTATTCCAGCTTCCTGCGCCACGCCGAGGCCGCCTCGAAGACCTACGGCGTCGACACCCGCGACATCCTCGCCGAACTCGGCCGCCGCCGCATGGTCGGTGGGCAGGAGGACATGATCGTCGATGTCGCCCTCGATCTCCTCAAGAGCCGGGGGGAAGCGGCATGACCAGCCTTGCGGGCATCGCCCAGATTGTCGACGAGGCGGCGCGCACCGCCACCCCTATCCCCCAGCTTACCGACAGCCAGCCCAGCCTAACGGTCGATGACGCCTATGCCATCCAGGCCCTCTCCGTCGCCCGACGCCGGGCACGGGGAGAGCGGCGGGCCGGGTTCAAGATGGGGCTCACCTCAAGGGCCAAGATGGCCCAGGTGGGCGTCAGCGAGGTGGTCTGGGGCCGCCTGACGGACGCCATGCGACTCGAGGAGGGCGCCGTGCTCCACCGCGCCCGCTACGTACATCCGCGCGTGGAGCCGGAGGTCGCCTACATTCTGAAGAAGCCGCTGGAGGGCGATGTTTCGGCGGCGGAGGCGCTCGCCGCCGTCGAGGCCGTGGCCCCGGCCATGGAGATCATCGACAGCCGATACCGCTGCTTCAAGTTTGCCCTGCCGGACGTGATCGCCGACAACTCCTCCTCCTCGGGCTTCTATGTGGGAGGCTGGGCGCCGGCGACGAGCGACGTTGCCAATCTCGGCATCCTCATGGAGGTTGACGGTCGCCCGGTGCAGGTGGGCTCCACCGCCGCAATCCTCGGCAACCCCATCCGCAGCCTCGTCGCAGCGGCCCGGCTGGTGGCCAAGGCGGGGGAAAGGCTGGAGGCGGGCGACATCGTGCTCGCCGGCGGTGCCACGGCGGCCTATCCGTTGACGCCGGGACAGTTCGTCCAGACCACGTTCCAGTCCCTGGGACGGCTTTCCTTCCACGTGGAGGCGTGACGCCATGCCCATCATCGAGATCACCATGATTGAGGGCCGTCCGTTCGAGAAGAAGAAGCGCATGGTAAAGGAGGTGACGAACGCCGTCGTCGCCTCTCTCGACGCCCCGCGCGAGGCGGTGCGCATCATCATCCGCGAGGTGCCCGCCTGGCACTTCGCCGCCGCCGGCGTGGTTAAGGGCGAGCCGGAATAGGGTTGCCGCCCCCCTGAGGCGGCACGTTTCTCTTGCTCTTGGCACGGACCAGACGACCTAGGCAGCGGACTCATAAGGTCTTGATCCAGATGCGGACGGCAGCGAGCTTGAGGGCTGCGAGGAAGTTGTCCGGGCGGCGATCGTAGCGCGTGGCGAGGCCGCGCATCTGTTTGATGCGGTTGAAGAAGCGCTCGATGTGGTTCCTCTGGCGGTAGAGCCACGGGCTGAAAGCGAAGGTCCGCTTGCGGATGAAGCGCGGCGGCACATTGGCAAAAGCGCCGCGTTGCGCCGTCTCGGCGCGGATGGCATCGGTGTCGTAGGCCTTGTCGGCGAGGAGGATGCCGCCTGGGGCGAGGCGGGCCAGCAGTTCCCGCCCTACGGGTGCATCGCCCGCTTGTCCGGCGGTCAGAGCGAGATGGATAGGCCTGCCTTCAGCATCGACTAAGGCATGGATCTTAGTTGTCAGGCCGCCCCGGGAGCGTCCCATGTGCAACGATTGTCGGCGCCCCCTTTTTGATCGCGGCGCCGTGCTGGTGAACGCGAACGCAGGAGCTATCGAACATGACGATGTCGCCGTCATAGGCGGCCGAGACAGCTTCCAGCAGCTTGTCCCAGACCCTGGCCGCCCGCCAGCGCACGAAGCGGTTGTAGAGGGTTGTACGCCGTCCATAGCGCTCCGGCACATCCCGCCACGGCGCGCCGGTCCGAAAGCGCCAGAGAATGCCGTTGATGACCCGCCGGTCATCAACCCGCGCCACGCCCCGCACCTTGTTCGGCAGCAGCGGCGCGATGATCGCCCATTCCGCGTCGGTCAGTTCGTGACGGCGCATCTGTTAGCCTCCCAGTGCGGGAGCTTGAATCACGACACGCTCAGACGCGCAAATTTATGGGACCACTGCCTAGAGTTGAAGTCGGAGATCGGATGCATCTTCGCCGCGAACTTCGAGGCGCATGGCGCGCGTAAGGTCAGGCGGCAGGTTAACCGGGAGTGCGTCAGATTGGCTTGCCCGGCACGACCGATGGCCGGTCCATTGCTGTGGTCTGGTGCATCATTCGGCCAGGCAACCGATTGAAGCCAGTTTCCGGACGGTCTGATTCAAACCAACCGGCCTCGGCCACGGCACGGTTCACGCCCTGTTTCTGGTCAAGCACAAGCAGGAGATCTCCAGCGTTGCCGTCTTCGGTCAGGCCGATGAGCTGGTATTCGATGGGTACAGGCGGCGCTGCCGTCATCGTTCTCCCCCCTCCAGGCCGCCACGCAACGGATTGATGATCTGGAGCCCGGCGAAGTCCTTCTCGTTGTCAGTGACCACCACGCATTCGTTCGCACCGGCGACGGCGGCGATGATCATGTCGAGTCCACTACGGGGACGACCCGCCACCTTGCCCTCCGCCATCAGCCGCGCCCAGATCAGGCAGGCCTTGGCGTCGAAGGATAAAATGCGGCCCGTGAACAGGGCCTGCGGCCCCTCCGGCCCGACAAACCAGGCGTCGAGCGCATCGCGTTTCTTGCCGCGGGGCTTTTCCAGAATGCCACGTCGAATTTCAGCGACGGTCAATGAAGCAATAAACAGGTCCTCGTCGCGCTGCGCTGCCATCCAAGCCAGCAACGACGCCGACGGCTGCGGCTTGACGATATTGCTGATGATGTTGGTATCGAGGAGATAGCGCGTCACAGATCGACCTTACGCCCCTCTTCACGCGGGCGGGAAAGATCAAGCTCCGCGCCCACCAGCGGCGAGCGGCGTAAAGCGGTGAGGATGCCGCCGGGCTTGGGTGGTTCGCCAGCGACGACTGTCTTCACGGCCGCGCGAACCTCCTCCGCTTCCGGCCCTTCCTCAGCCAGACGACGGGCAAGTGCGCGTATCAGCTCGCGATCGGATTCGAGCGCCATGATCTCGAAGCGCGTAAAGCCGCGCTGCGTCAGACGGGCGCGGTAATTCTGGATCGCTCTCTTCTGTGCAGCATTGCCCATGGTCACCCTCCATGTTATATCTGGATATATATTCCAGATATGTTGTACAGACAAGCGAGGACGCGAGGGCGAAACGCGTTTCAGACAGGCTTGGCCAGAGAGCGGATCGCCGCGCCATCCGATGCCGGTATTTTCCGTCTGCTGTGAAGCGCTTTTCTACGCCGGGTGGCGCCAGCACCGGCAACAATATGCTGAATGCCGTCGAATACTCTCCGTTGGTTTGTATTGCTTATACTTCGATTCACATCAATCGTGAAGCCGATCAACTTGCAATCGCTATTGAACGGCGCAACGATGGACCAGGACAAAGGCCAGCAGCAAAGGAGTGCGCTTCGGCTCGTCGAGCCGGAGCTGTCGCTCGTGCGCCGCGGCGACGGTCCCGACCCGCGCCTGAGCGAGTTGGCTCGCCTGCTTGCCCGTCGTGCTGCGCGGGAGGTGTTCGAAGAGCAGATGAGGGAACGCAGCACGACGCGCTCCTGACACCTCGGGAGAGTGCGCTTTGAAAGTCGCGATCTACGCCCGCTATTCGTCCGACAATCAGCGCTACGCCTCCATCGCCGACCAGCTTCGCATCTGCCGCGTCCATGCCGAGAAGCAGGGTTGGCAGGTGGTCGAGGAATATAGCGATCACGCCATTTCCGGCGCCTCCCTTCTTCGTCCCGGCATCCAAGCCCTAATCTCGGACGCGGCGCGCGGCCGTTTCCAGTACGTGCTGGCCGAGGCGATGGATCGTCTGTAGCGCGATCAGGAGGACATCGCCGGCCTCTACAAGCGCATGGCCTATGCGGACGTGAAGATCGTCACGCTCTCCGAGGGCGAAGTCACGCATCCGCATGTCGGCCTCAAGGGCACGATGAACGCCTTGTTCCTCAAGGATCTCGCCGATAAGACGCGCCGAGGCCAGCGCGGGCGCGTCGAGATGGGCAAGTCCGGCGGCGGAAACGCCTATGGCATGATGTGGTGAAGAAGTTCGACGCCGGCGGCGAGCCCATACGCGGCGACCGGACCATCAACGAGTTCCAGGCGGGGGTCATCCGCCGTATCTTCCGTGACTATTCGGCCGGAAGGTCGGCGAAGCGAATTGCCTTCGAGCTGAACAAGGAGGGCATCTCCGCACCGGCCGGTGGAGAATGGGGCTTCAGCACGATCAACGGCAATCCAAAGCGCGGCAACGGAATCCTCAACAACGAGATGTACGTTGGCAAGCTGGTCTGGAACCGCCAGCGCTTCATCAAAGACCCGGACACTGGCAAGCGCCAGGCGCGCATAAACCCGGAGGAGGACTGGATCACCCAGGATGTGCCCGAGTTGCGCATCCTTGACGACGAGCTGTGGCAGGCGGTCAAGGATCGCCAGAAAGCCGTCAAACTGAACCGTAGCGACGATGGCGAGACCGAGAACCACTTCCGGGAACGTCGGCGCCCCAAATACCTTTTCTCGGGCCTAACCAAGTGCGCCTGCTGTGGCGGTGGCTATTCGATGATCTCGGCTGACCTAGTTGGCTGCTCGACAGCCCGGAACAAGGGCACTTGCGACAATCGCAGGAACATCCGACGCGATCAGTTCGAGACGCGCGTCCTGAACGCGCTGCGCCATCACCTGATGGACCCAGCGCTGTTCAAAGAATTCTGCGAGGAATTCACCCGCGAGATGAATCGGCTGCGCATGGAAGGCCGAGCGTCGATCGATGCGGCCGAGGCCGAGATCAAGCGAATCGATCCGGAGCTGGACAAGCTGATGAAGCTCATCCTCGCGTCCGACAGCGACGACGCCCCCACCCGGATGATGAAGCAGATGAAGGAGCTGGAGGCTCGCCAGAAGGAGCTAAAAGCGTTCCTGCAGGACGCCCAGGAGCCGCCGCCCCTCTTGCATCCAAACATGGCGCATCACTACCACGCCCAGGTGGACGAGCTGTATGCGGCGCTTCAGGAGGATTCGGAGGAAAAGCGGATGACGGCGGCCGACCTGATTCGCTCGCTGGTGAAGGAGATCATCCTGACGCCGGCAGAAGGCGAGCTTCGGGTCGACGTGCGAGGTGATCTGGCTGGAATTCTTGCGATTTCGCTCAAAAGCAAACGGCCCGCCAGAGGGGCGGGCCGATCGCAAGTCGAGATGGTTGCGGGGGCAGGATTTGAACCTGCGACCTTCAGGTTATGAGCCTGACGAGCTACCGGGCTGCTCCACCCCGCGTCAGAACCGAGAGTTTGCCGGCGAACCGGCTGTCGGCGAGGCGTATGTAGCAATCCCCGCCCCCGATGGAAAGGGCATGGGGCATTATTTGTGGTCTGACGCTCCTACCCTGTGGACGACGCATGCCTCGCGATACCGCCCGAACCGCCGCAAAACCTTGCCCGGCAACGCGCGGTGCGGGAAGCGCCACGCTTCAGACGTGGAGAAAATAAGCGCCGCCGATGAGCACGATCTCGCCCACCACCACCCCGGCGAACACCGAGCGGCGCACCAGCAGGAAGCCCATCACCCCCGCGGCGACCGCCCCGAGGCGCAGCGCCAGCGGTACCTCCGCGAGGGCGCCAGCCGGCGCGAACAGGAGGCGCGCGATCACGGCGGCGAGGAGCGCAGTGGCCACCGCCCGCACCCAGTGGAAGACGGCGCTGCCCTCCTCCACGCGGCGACCGGCAATGACCGCAAGGGTGCGCCACACCTCGGTCGGTAGGAAGCCGAGCAGAATCACCAGCAGCAGGGCGGTGCCCTCGCTCATCGGGGCGATCATCGACGCCGCTCCAGCAGCCGGCCACCGATGAAGGCAAGCGTGCCTCCGCCGATGCCGGAGATCATCAGGTCAAGCCCGCCCTCGAGATGCAGCGTCAGCGGCATCAGGATGAGGCCGGCGGCAAGCGCCAGCCAATCGGTGGCCGAGACCGCGTTGCGCACCATCAGCACGGTGAAGGACAGGGGCGTGAGCAGCAGCAGGCCAGCCGCGACCCAGCCGGGCACCTCGCCGGCGACGGTGTAGCCCGCCACGGTGCCCAGGCAGCTCACGCCGATCAGCGACAGGCCGAGCCCGAGGGTGAAGGGCACGCGCGCCTCGCCGGGCAGGTGCGGCAGCATGCGGAGCCCTTCGAGCCAGACCGTCATCGCGACGAAATGGGCGCATACCAGCTCCCAGAACAGGCTGCGGCGCGGCCCGCGCATATAGGGCGCCACCGAGACCACCATGGGCAGGAGGCGCATGGAGGAGAGGCCGACGGCGAGCGCGATGGCCGGCAGCGCCGTGCCCGCCGCAAGGCCGCCGATGAGGATCAGCTGTGCCGGCAGGGCCCACACGAGCAGGGTCGAGGCGACGCCGGCCCCGAGCGGAAATCCAACCCCATGCAGCACCGCGCCGAAGCCCAGATAGCTCGCGAACAGCACCAGTGCCGGCACCGACACGGCCTTGCGCATGCCCTGGAAGAAATACACCGGCGGCGCATGATGCGCGTGGTGAAGGGAAGGCGGGGCGTTCACGGGGAAGGATCCGGGGCAAGGGGCAGATGGGCGCACGGGTCGCCGGTCACCGGCGAATGCCTCCAAATAGCATCTCCGCCGGCAGCCGGGGAGTGATCCCGCCGCAGGGCCCCAGCGCCGGTCATGCGGGAACGGAACGTCTGCCGAGAGCCTGCGGGTGGTGCGGACGGCGGGACTCGAACCCGCACGCCTTGCGGCGCAAGATTTTAAGTCCGAATTTCGTCACCGACAGGGTGGTGTGGGCGGCGGGGATCGAACCCGCAAGCCCTTACGGGCGAGGCATTTTAAGTGCCTTGCGTCTACCAGTTTCGCCACGCCCACTCCGCCACCGGAGACAGACCTGTCACCACGTCTGTCACCAGCCCTGTCACCCGTCGGCACTCCCTCCTTCCAACGCCCGAAGCGCATCGTCAAGGTGCTTGGGTGCAAGGTGGGAGTACCGCAACGTCGTCTGCACGGTCTTGTGTCCCATCCACATGCGAACACGCATGAGGTCCACCCCGTTCTGCACGAGGCGGGAGGCACAGGTGTGCCGGAAGGTGTGGATAACGGCGTCGTTGAGGAACGGTAGGTGGGTGCGCAGCCGGGACCACAAGCTGCGCAGTCCGTGCCGGTTGATGTCAGCGAACGGGCCGGAAGCAGCCGGCGCCTCCGCCTTCCGGCGGGCAAGCGCCTCCCGAGCGCGGGCCGTCAGCGGGACCGACCGATGGTTGCCCGCCTTCGTTTCCCAGAACGTGGCCGTGCGGCCGCCGTTGGAGATGTCGCTCCAGCCCAGCTTGAACGCCTCGCCCTTGCGAGCGCCGGTGTCCGCCAGGAAGATGAAGAGGTCACGCTCGGCGTGGCACCCCCACAGCCGGAGGGTCAGGAGGATTTGCTCTTCCTCCTCGGGGGTGAACCAGCGGATGCGGCTCTCACCCTCCTTCTGCCAGGGCAACTCGGGGGTCTTAGCGATGCGGCCGAGCGACACGGCGGCCTTCGCAAGGCGGGACACGGCGGCGAGGCGCCGGTTGATCGTGCTCCCGGAGAGCTGGCGCTCGTCCTGGAGGTGCTCCACATATTCGTGGATCGAGGTGGCCGAGAGCGCCTCCGCGATGTCCGTCTCCGGGCCGACCCAATCCACGAAGAGGCGGGCACTCAGCGTCGACGCCCCGGACTTCATGTTCGACCAGCGGATTTTCACGACGTGGTCGAACAGGCCTCGGATGGTGGAGATGCCGGCGACGCCGGTCGCAGGCCGCGCAGCGGAAGGGCCAGTCGGCAGAGCCTTGCCACGCTTGATGGCGGCCCGAGCTTCCAGCTCCCAGGCCTCCGCCTCTGCCTTGGTGCGGAAGCCGAACTCACGATAGCGGGTGCCGCCCGCAGTGAAGTCTGCGAACCAGTTATTCCCTTTCAACCGGGGTGACATGGGGCGATCCTCCTTCAAGATCGCGAAGGGCATCGGCCACCAGCCTGTTGCCCCCGTTGGTGAGGTGCAGCAGCTTCTGGCGCCAGTCCTGCGTGTCTTCGACCGTGTGGATAAGCTCAAGGCCGGGCGTCTCCCGGTCCCCGCGCCGGGTGAGGCGACCCATGATGCGAGACAGCGAGCCGGACTTAAGCTCCAGCGTCTCGCCGATGTCCCGCTGGATGATGCCCGGCTGAGCAGCCACCATCAGCAACGTCAGCACCTCTTCGACCGTGACCTTCGGGTCCACCGAGCGGAAGCGCTGGAGTGCAGAGGCAAGCCGTTCGGCCTGGGCACGATCCGTGGGAGATAGTCGGGGCGTCGTCTTGATTGCTGACATGGAGGCCTCTCAAGTTCCGGGAAATGCCCGCTCTGTCATACGACCCGGAAGAGGAAGCGTCCAGTCGGCGCCGTTCTACCTTCGGGCGAAGACAGCTCGCAGGAGGAGATTGGGGAACACAAAGGCTCGCGCTGGCCCACCAGTGGCCCGCACGGCCTCGGGGGATGGGCAAGTCATTGGGTAGATACCCTCTGCCGCAGCCAAGGCCTTCGCCTCCTCCTCGAACTCCAGAGCATCTAAACCTGGGCTTTCCATGAAGTAGAGGGCCTCGGGTTCATGCCGCGCCAACCACCCCCATACTGTGTCGCTTCCGTCGGGAATATCCGATGACAGAAACTCTAATAACGGCACCGCGCTCATAACTTAAGCATCCTTTCCGCGTCGACGACACGTAGCGTCAGCTCCCCCGTGCGGTCAAGAACGAAATGGGAACACTTTCCTACGACAGGTTGCAGGACGGCTCCCGATTGGTGTAAGAACAGAACATGAACAAGACCCCGAAATGTGGCCCGCTCGTGTCCTCGATTTCGCCGTGGCAGCAGGTGATCGCCACCTGTGGAAGATGCGGCAATCTCGCCGCGATGGACCCGACCCGCTGGCCCAAAAGCGCCAGCTTGACCGACATCCAAGCGCGGCTTAAGTGCAAACGCTGCAACGCGAAAACGGGGGCCAAGCTGCTCATCGGCCCCCGCTACCCAAGGTAATCAACAGCGGACGATGCCGCCCCGCTGCCACACCTCATATTGCAACTCGGCGACGTTGATGCCCTGCTCTTCGAGCCAGTCGGCGATCTCGTCGGGGTGGTCCCGCAAGACGGAACGGATAGTGGCGGACCGGGACGGCGGCTCCCGCTGCTCCTCCCAATAAGCGTCGTCTGTGAAGGATTTTTTTCCTAGATACCGGCTACCGCCCCAGGAATTGCGACCGTGTGACTCAACTTGGCCGGGAACTCTCTTTGCTACGAGCTTCGACCAGTCCGCCGCCAAGAGCGCATCGAGCAGCCCCGCCGCGAACTGGAGGCACTGCGTCTCGTTTTCCCAGTGCTGGTTGAGGTAGCCCACTGCGATGTTGGTGCATTCCGGCACCAGATCGGTGTAGTTGGCCGTGTCCGTGAACGTGCCTCCGGTGTCCGGCTTAAGCTCGGGCATCGCAAGCGCCTCGGCGAGGGACTGCGCGAACTCATCCGAGCAGCACCGCCCGCCAGCTTGGTGGGTCACGATGGAGTTGAAGCCCCGCCGGTCGAAGGCGATGGCGTACTGGATGCCGGCGAGCAGGCCCGGCGTATCGTGGGCGATGAAGTCTGAGCCCAGGCCGCCACACTCCTCGTCCCGGTGGAAGACGTAGAGGCCGGGCACCCCCGCCTTTATCATCTCCGTCATGAGCCAGACGCCCGTCGTGCAGTCCGCACCGAGGCAATTGGAGGCGCCCCCCGCCCGCACCGTGTCGCCGGAGATGATGAGCCGCTGCATCCCGCCTTCGCGGTGAACGGTGTCGGTGTGGCAGGACCACAGGATTGGCGCGTCCCCGATCCGCTTGATCCGGTTCCCGTACCCGTCGATCTCGCAACCCAGCGGATCGATGTACTCGTGGATGAAGCGGCGCTCCGTCTTGGAGCCGCCGGGGCGTCGATAGGCGAGCATGGCAAGCAGCGTTGCCACCTTGCCCTCGGGTCGCGGAGGGGCGAGTGTCATTCCAATGGCTCCCAGTTTCGGGGTGTCGTCGTTTTGTCAGGGATCAGGCGTGGCGCATGTCCACGGCGTCGCACCACCACCCCCGATCCGGCGCCATACCGGGAAGGGCGCCAGCGTTGTGGCCTTCCGCCGTGTCAAACTCGACCAGCCAGTTCATCCGGCCGGTCCCGTCGTTGGCCCGGATGGTGCCGAGCACGTCCTTGTCGTGCCGTTCGGGAGCGCTCACCAAAACCCGGTCGCCGACCTTGAACTCGCCCGGCTGGCGGGCGTCCGGGATCGGCAGGGTCGCCTGTCCGGCCTCTTCGGCAGCGCGAAGCTCGCGTTCGGTGGCCGGGCGGGCGACGTGCTCGCCGTTCTCCCGCTTGGCGTGGCAATCGAGGCAGACCACCTCGCCGTCGATCTCCTCACCCTCCTCATTCGGGAAGTTGTCGCCACAATCGGGGCAGCTGAAGCCGTTCGCGGCGAAGTGCTCGGCGCACCACACATCGCCGTCCGCCATCGTCACCCGCTCTGAGTTCGGGTAGTTCTCGCCGGTCGCGTCGCAGGTGAAGCCGTGGTTCTCGAAGTGGGAGCGCGACCACTCTTCGCCGTCCGCCATCTCAATGCGGTTGTCGTAGTCCCACCACTCGCTTGTGGCGTCGCAGAGGAAGGCGCTTTCATCCCGGCACCCTTCGCACCAATCCTCGCCGATGACATGGCCTCGCGAATTGATCGTGTACACATGCCGCATCTCGCTGGGGTCGTGCCGTTCCTCGCAGCGTTCGCAGGGCTCCCCCATCGGCTCGGTCACACCGTCGGTTCTGTCGCAGGTGACATCGCCATCCTCATCGATGATGAGGAAGTGTCCCGTGTCGCGGGCTCGGAGGGCGCCGTCCACGTAGGGCGCCACGAAGCCTTCCCCACATTCCACCCGGAGCATCCGGGCTCCGTCCAGGGCGTCGTTCTGGTAGCCGGCCGCCAGCAGCAGCTTTCGGAGCCGCGTCACGTCGCCATACATGCGGCCGTAAATCTTGCGCTCCGGCCACACCAAGACCCGGCCGGTGATTGCCTCGTCGCGCTCGATATAGGCCACGGCGAGGTCGCCGGCTGCGTACACGCGGACCGGGTGGAAGGGGCTAACAAATTCGTCGGCCTCATAGGCCATGCAGGAACTCGGACCCTTCACGTAGACCCGCTCGATCTCGTCCGCCGTCCGGGCGAAGAGCAGCAGGTTCTCCTCGCGCTCCGAGGTGAACGCCGTGGCGATATCCCGGATTTCGTCCGGGGACAGCACCTCGGAGAAATATCGCGTCAGGTAGACGCCGACCTTGAGCCGCGTCTGGCGATCCGCCGCACCCTTCGCGGGGCTTTCGGTGAACGCCACCATGTCCGGCCGCTCGGTCGAGACGTGCAGGAAGTGCTCGCGCCACGGCTCCGAGCCGAGGAACCACGGCGCATCGTTGAACGGGACGTGCTGATAGGTGCCGTCCTCAAAGCGCAGCGCCTCGCGCCGCTTCCATTCGCCGTCATCCGCCAGCGGACGCGGCTGCACCTTCTCGCCGCGCTCGGCAGTGAGCTTGCGGGCGACCTCGGCGGCTTCGCGCCCCGTGTCGAAGACGAACGGCTTGCCGTCCTCCATGAGCACAGGCACGGGCGCCCCGCCGGTCAGCATGACCAGTTGGAACATGGCAGCATCCTCGATTTGTCAGCTATGGGTTACGGTTCCGGCCCGCGCGGCCGCGCCGCTTGAGGCGGTTGATGGAGAAGGCCAGGAAGGCGGCGAAGAGCACCGAGGCGACCAGCCAGCCGCCCAAGATCGCGAGAAGGTCGCCCATGGCTCAGCCCTCCGGCCGCAGACGGAAGACGCGGCACGGCGCCGTCACGTCCACGCCGTTGTGCGCGGTCCGCCAATCGTGGTGGAAGAACCAGAAGGAGCCCGGCAGCGCGGCGCCGGTGTCCAACATCCGCGCCTTCAGCACGGCCTCATTCAGCCCGCCCGAGAAGCTCGCGAGCCCACTCCGGTCCAGATAGAAGGTGCCGCCGGGCGACGTCTGGATGTCATCTCCCCAGTCGTAGGAGAAGCGCTCCATGTGGCCGTCCGGGAACACCAGATAGTCGCCGATGCGAGGGCCGGGAATGGCGTCCCGCGCCGCTATGCGCAGTGCCAGAAGCTCGGCGTCGCGTTCATCGAATTTCGGCCTCACGCCCCGCCCTCCCCTTCCATGGGGATGTGCCAGCGGGCCGACAGGTGCTTGGCGATGGCCTCGGCGCGTTCCCGCGTCGCGGCGTCGGTGATGGCCCAAAACTCGCCATCGGAAAGGCGAGCGTAGACGGTCCACATCTCCGCCAGATCGTCCGAGCAGGGGACGAAGTACGTGCCGCCCTCCTCCTCCGGCGCCGTGTCGTCGCGGACCCCGCCGACCACAAGCCGTCGGTAGTGGCGCAGCTCTTCCGTGGCCGGCTCCTTGCCGTCGTAGCAGCAATTGAACAGGTCCGCGTCGGTGAAGGTGTCGGCCATGCCTCAGCCCTCCCCGTAGCTGTCCGGGACCACGAAGAAAGCCCCCTCTTGCGGCCGCTCGACATTGACGAACACGTAGCCGCTCCCGTCCGGCGAGCCTCCGGCCACCCATCGGCCCGTCCAGCCGAGCGACGACGCCAGCCGGAAGGCGGTGTCAGCGTGGTTCTGGTAGACGCCGGCGCCGTGGTCCCAAGCATCGACGCGCCGACGCGCCGCGCACTTGGCGACCACCTGCCCCGAGCCGTTGGCGTCGGTTTGGTATCGCGTCACGATGGCTTGCACTTCGCAGCCTCCTCGGTTTGTCAGGCATCGGGCGATTGCACCCGCCGTGGCGGCACCTTGTGGGAGCCGCCCTAGCTGGCACGTCACCAGTTCCAAGGCTTGGCGCCTCGCGCCTTGCAGATGGCGTTGGCCTCGCGCTTGCCAGCGACGCGGACCTTCTCCGCAGTCGCGAACTCCTCCCCATTGGAGGGCCGAGCGCAGAGCGTGAGGGTGAAGCCCCCGCCGCTGGCCCTGTGCAGATACGCAACCATTTTGTCGGCCTCCTCGATTTGTCAGGTACTAGGCGAACTGATAGCCACCAAGCGGCTCGCGATAGCGCACCGCCCATCCGACCGAGCGCGAGCGATCCGCCTCGATCCTCTCGCACAGGACGGCTTCCGCCTTGCGCTTGCCGCTCCGCTCAAAGGCTCGCGCCGTCGCTTCGGCCCGCTCCTTGCGGATGAACACCGTAACCAGACGATTGACGCGCACCATGGCGCCCTCTCCTCTCCCGTGGGGATGCTGCAACCGACCGTCAACGGATCGGCTCTAGCATCACCAGCGCGGCGGGCCGTCCCTCTTCAAGGATCGTCGCCCGCCGCATAGGTGTTTGATTGTGTTTCATTTTTTGATGCCAGCATGGGGAACGTCCTGTCCCGCGCCATCCCTTCGGTTCCTAGCTGGCGTCCGCTTGCTATCGCGTCCGCACCCGCCTCCGAAGGCCTCGCCGCTGCTATGCGGTCCGGTGGCTTGGATGCACCCGCCTCGCCGCCTAGGGCCCCTTGCCGAGCACCCTCCGCCCGCATCGCGTTCGGTTTAGGTGGTGGCGCTATATCCGTTCCCCATCGCACGGGGTGCGGCATGGCCACATGGCTACCTGCCCTAGGTGTCCCGTGAGAGGGGCCACCCGACGCGATATGACAAGGGTGCGGTTATCGTCTTCCCGCACTGTCGGCGCCTCCGGGCTTGGTGCCCGTCTCGCGTTGCGTGTTCGCCGGAGGGTTTCGGTTCCCTCAATCCTGCCCCCTGTCCGGCCGGAGGCTCGCCTAGTGCAATCCCGTGTCCCGCTTCCCCTCCCCTGCCCCGCCTTCGGCCCCGTTGCCGTCTGGCGTGCCGCTTTCGACACCCCGAATATGTGACATCCCCGATTTGTCAGCAAACCCGATTTTCGATGTTTCCAGCTTGAGAGGCGCTAGACCGGGCCGAAAGCTTTGATTTGCAACGTCTCACGGGCCAACGAAAAAATTTCTCCAGCCCCCTTGCAACACTCCGAAAATGGCAGTTATCCACAGGCCAAATCACCCCCGACCGCGCAGAAATTACAGATAAAAATCATTGGCTTATGAGGTAAAGGGGACTGATTTGGCACGTCCCGACATCGGGATTATCCCGAAACGTCGATTTTCTCGCTTGCGGGGATGATCGGCGCGATCTAGAAGGGAGGGGAAGACGGGCCAAGGTGGCGCGGCAGGGAGCCCCTAGCGGGCGGCAGGAGGCGGGAAGAGCCGGAAGGAGGCGGCAGGCGATGGCAGGAGCGAAAAAGACAGATAGCGACAGACAGGGACGCGAAAGGCGCGGGCCGAACGCCACGGGGAGCACGGGGCCACCACGGCACCCCTTCCCCGGCGCTAGGACGCTCTAGCGGATGCCATATCCAACGCGAACCGAGCAACCGCAACGGTTTGCACGGGACAGGTGACACGCCCCGGTGACAGGCGGCACGGCGGCAGGGTCCGGCCAGCGGCCTAGGAGCCGGCTCGACCTCGATCGGAGGGGGCCACGGGGGGTCCGCGCCACGCTCTATTCCATCGACCCCGCTTCAGATTTTTCGACAGGATCGCCCCGAACTCCTTCAGCGCCTCCAGGTGTCCTGCGTCGACAGCCCCGAGTGCCCGCCAGAGCCCCTTCCGTCCCACCTGACGTTGGCGAGGAACACGACTGCCAGGAGGATCAGGCCAATGCCGATGGTGAGGGCTTGGTCTTTCATGGGAGGTGGTCTTCCTACGGGTCCCTTGGAGAGCACTGGAAGGGCTCTATAAGGGACACCTACAGAGAACACTACCTCACCCCCGCCCCTGCTATGGGGGAACCTAAATGGCCGCAGGAGGCAGGAGAGGGGCGCCAGGCCCCTCCCCCTCTATCGCCGCTGCATCACGCTGGAGGACCACCGCTCGCGATCTGCGGGCCGCCCCAAGGCGTGAGCCATGAACCGCTCCAGCTCCCTGTCGAAGATGCTCTCCTTGTGGGAGAGGGCGGCCTTCTCCGTGTCGCGAGCCATGACCTTGGCCCAGTACGCCACGGCGCCGGCAAGGGCGTCCAGGCGGTCGTCGTGGGCCAGGGCGCCCCGGTCGGGGGTGATGCGCGTCATCTGGTAGAAGAGCCGGCAGTCGCGCTGGGCGTCAGGCTCGTAGGCGTCGGTGGAGCGGAAGTCGCCCTCGACCACGGAGGGGCACACCACGAGCCTGTGCTGGTTCATCACCGGCTCCAGGGTGGAGATGATGCGGGCCTCCTTCTGCGAGGAGGACCAATCAGCGTCCTCGACCTTCACCGGGTAGACCTTCTGGGAGACCGACTTCAGCAGGGCCGTGAACATGCCGCCGCCGTAGTTGGGCTCGGCCAGCACGACGTTCACCTGCTGGCGCCGGGCGATCATCATCAGGGCCGTGAGGGTGTCCTCGTCGTAGCCGCCCCGGAAGCCGCCGGCAGCGGTCAGGAACATGCGGCCATGGAGGACCTTCACCACCGCGTAGGAGGTCTCGTCCTTGCCCCGGCCCGAGGGGTCGACGAACATCGCGGCGCCCTCCCACTCGGCGAAGGCCCCGGAAGTCCAGGCCGGCTGGTGGTAGCGGTCCCCGGCGAGCCCCACGTTCGGAAGCTGGTCGAGCACCTGCTGCGGCCCGGAAGCCCAGACGAGGTCGGTCGGCCCCCGGTAGGTGTCGAGCGGGTAGACGATGAGGTCGGCCAGCTTGAGCGGATAGCGGTCGGCGTCCGAGAGGGACGTGTCGAGCTGGAACTGAAGGGCGAACCCCGAGCGCCCGTAGGAGGCCTCGCGTTCGAGAAGGTCGTCGTGGGTGAACCGCCGGATGTCGGTCGGGAAGCCAGCGAGCGACGGGTCCTTGTCGAGGGCGTTGGAGATGAATGGCGCGAGCTTGGCGCCGTACTTCTCGCGCTTCTCCTCAGTCGGGTAGCGGGCCGGCCAGATGCGGACGACGTAACCGCGCTCGGGCAGGATGTTGTAGATGGACTGCTCGGACTGCGGGGTGCCGAGGTAGATGACGCGGCCGCCCGGCTTGAGCACCGCGTCGAACTCCTTCACGGCCTCTGCGAGCTTATCGCGGAGTGCCTGGGTGGCGGAGTTGTTGGGGACCTCGATGTCGTCGGCCACGATCACGTCGGCGCGGGAGCCGGCGATCTGGCCCGTGATGCCCACCGACTTCACCGAAGGGGCGTGGTCCGGCTTGGCCGGCCCCACGTCGAAGGCGACCTTGCTTTCACGCTGGTCGGGCCGGGGCTCCAGGAAGCGGAGCACATCCAGCTCTCGGATGAGGCGGAGGGTGAAGGTGGAGAAGTCGTCGGCCCGCTGCTTGGAGGCGGACACGACGAGGATCTTCATCTGCGGATTGCAGTAGAGGAGCCAGCAGACGAAGGCCGACGTGACCCAGCTCTTCCCGACGCCCCGGAACGCCTCGATCACCAGACGGCGCGGGCCGTGCTGGAGGAAGTGGGCGATGTCGTACTGGACGGGAGTCGGCTCGGGCAGGTTCAGGTGCTGCCAGACGAGCCAGAGGAAGTTGCGGAAGTCGGCCTTGAGCGGGTCGGGATTGGTCTTGCTGGTGGTCCCGAGGAGATGCTTCTTGAGGGACGTCATGTGGGGCTGGAGAGGGCGCAGGAGCGCCGTCCCGGCTGCTCTGGAGGGGTTCTCCAGGCCGGCGAAACGGGCTCCTGCGGGGCTCTCAGTCGATCCGGCGGCGCCTGGCTCGGCGGGGTGCCGAGGGCTGCGGGTCGGGGAAGTGAATGAAGCCGATGGGGTGCTTCTCGGGCAGAGGCTCTTCGGCTTCGCTGAAGGTGCTTTGGTGGCCGATGCCGAGGTAGGGATTGTAGGGCGCCCAGTCCGGGACGGAGCCGGGGACCGAGATCGGAGGCGAAGCTTCCATCAGTCGATGATGTCCGGGTCCGGGGGCTCGGGCTGGAACGGGAGGAGGCCGGCGAGCCGGTCCTCCAGTTCCCCCGCATCGGAGGCTCGGGCGTCTACGCCGTTGTCCTTGAGAAGACGCACGGCGGCGGCGAGGTCGCCCGAAGTCGCCTTGCCATCGCGAATGCGGTCGATGAACTCCTGGGCGAGCAGTCCGTGGAGCTGCTCCAGGAGGCTCAGTGTGGCCTTGGTGCTCATCGGATGAGCGCCGCCAGGGCGGCCTTCAGGTCGATGAAGTTGGTCGCGATCCAGGCGGCCGCCGCTGCCGCGCCCGTGAGATACCACTGGCGCTTCTCAAGAGAGGCGATGCGGTCGTCCTGCGACGAGAGGCGAGCCTCGATGCGTTCTGCCGTGTCGTAGATCGCGTCGACCTTGCCTTCGAGGCGGCCGAGGTCGCGGTTGAGGTCCTCGGTCACGGCAGGAGCACCGCGGGATCGGACCACGTATCCCCGTAGAACTTGCCGCCAGAGGCGAACGCGGAGGTGAACAGCGCCTGCTCTACCGCCAGGGCTGCTGCGGCCTCTTCCGCGAAGGTGCCGCCCGCGCCGTTGTTCGCCCGCTTGGTCTTGGACAAATCCTCGATCTTGGATCGGTAGAGGATCAGGCTCGGCGACTTGTTCTGGTTGAAGCCAGCCCAAGCCGTTTCGCGGCCGAGAATTGCCGGGGTCACATAGAACGTAGCAAGGCTCGCGGGCTTGGAGTTCGTCCAAGCCGACGCACCCACGTACGTCATAGCCGGAGTGTTGGCCGGTCCCAGCGCCGTAGGGCCACGCATAAACCCGATGGCGCTGGGGTTGAACCGATCGAAGTACGTGAAATACAGGAAGTTAGCCGTCGAGGACGAACTATTCACCATGTGCATCATCGACTGCGGAGCGCCGTTCCCGGTCGTAATACCGAGCCGCGTGATGATGTACCAGTTGATGGCGAAAAGAGCCGAGCCGGGAACTGCATCGAGGAGGCCCTGACGCAAGTCCGCAAGGGGCGTGATGCGCCAGTAGTCAGCGCCCGCCGCCTGCCCGACCTGAGACGAAACCGCGTGAATGCCGCCCTTCGCGGTGCGCTCCACCTTGAAGGAGGTATCACCGGCCGAACGGACATACTCGACCGTCCAGTCCAGAAGGGACGCGGACTTGCCGAGCGCCGCCGCAGCGGTGTCGCGGGCGATGTTCGTGAAGGTGCCGGAGGTCGGGACCACGCCCGCCGTGAGGCCGCTCTGCGAATGCGCGGCATCGAAGAGGAAAAGGGTGCCGGGAGACATGCCGGCGTCAGGGTAGAGGATCGGCAGCGTCGTGTCGGAGACCGCCGCGTCGAGCTTAAGCGCGTAGGGCAATTAGACCCATCCTTTGGCCCGGAGGATGCGGGCGATGAGGTTTGCGATGATGGTGTAGCCGGGGCCGAGCAGATGCACGCTGTCGGAGCGCAGCGACGCGGGAACAGTGTCCCCGGCGATGTCGGAGGTGTCCTGCGAGGTGGCAGTGATGCCCGCCTCCGCGAGCCCGAAGTCGATCAGGTAGCGGCGGACGTCGACGAAGCAGTCGCCGAAGTGGCGGGCCAGCTCCGCATTGACCTTGGCGATGTTCCGGTAGGCGGTCGTTCCCGAGGTCTCGCCGGCCCCGTTGCAGACGGACAGGACCAGCACCCGCGTGTTCTTCGGAGTGAGCCGGTCCACCATGGCGATCACGTCATCACGAACGGCAGCGGTGAAGGAGTTGTTGTTCCTCCCGGACCAGATGATCACGATGTTCTGCTCGTGCTGGGTGGCCGTGTCGGGGAAGAACACGGTGTCGGGCGGGCACGCCACAGCGCTCCCGGAGGCCGCGCGAGTGAACGTCCAGTTGCCCGAGGTGTCGGTCGACATGGTGCCGGCGACGCCCGCGAGCTTGCCCGTCGACGTGCCGCTGTAGTTGCCGGAGTTGTAGAGGATGTTGACCGACTTGGCGGTGACGGCAACGCCGCCCGTGGCCGGGATCGTGTCGCCGCTGACCGTGACCTTGATCGGAACGCCGCCCTGCCGGGCCGCAATCTGCGTCGAGGTCTGCCCGCCGATCCCCTGATTGGAGATGGAGGTGCTGGACAGGAGGCCCGCGAGGACGCCGGGGTAGGTCGTGCCGCTTCCGCCTGCGCCGGCCGTCATGCTGTCGCCCCAGCAGGTGATGGCGGACAGAGGCCAGAGCTTCTGATCCACAAGGGCAGAGGCAACGAGGGGGCCGAGGTCGGAGGCCGAGACGCCAACTCCGGGCGCGAGGGCGGCCTTCAGCCGGCCTTCCGGCGTGATGCCGAGCACCACGCGCCGATTGGCGTCGATCAGCGCCCAGACGTAGCCGCTCTCCGGGGGCGTTGCGACCCACGAGAAGGCCGCAGGCGGCAGGCGGCCAAGAACAGCGGGGTCGAGCGCCGCAGCCGGCACGTTCGAGGTTTCGGTCAGCCGCGCCTGAAAGCGGCCATCAATACGGAAGCCGCCGAGCAGGCGGTTGTCGGCATCGACGACGGGAAGTGCATATCCGCTCTCAGAGGCCACGAGGACGGCCCTAAGAGAGCTGAAGCGGGTGTCGAGGACCTTCTTGACGCTGGCCGGGCTGGTCGCAACATCCGTCGCGGCGCCCGTGATGGTCTGGGCGTCGGACGCCATCGCCACGGGGGAGATGTCTCCGTCGCGACGCCATGCCCCGGCCGTGGTGGCATAGCCGCCGTACACGCCAGCATTCACCACGCCCGCCACGTCGTCAGAGGGGGAGACCGCGGATCGGCCGGTGTGGGTGCCGGTGTCGGCCGGGGATACGGTCGCCCGTTGCCCCACGAAGGTGGGCGTGAGCGCCGCTAGGGCGGTCCAGCTCGGAGCAGACACGACGGTCGCAACGGCGGAAGCGCTCGCGGCTGCGTTCACCGCAACGATCTTCGCGGCGTCGACCTCGGCGGCCTTGGTGGAGACGGCTGCGACGCCGGCCTGGGTCGCGGCACGGTCACTGGCGGCCTGCTGGGCGTACACCCGAGCCTGCTCGCTCGCTGCCACGGCGGCGGTGCCGTCAATGTCGTCGAGACGTTCGGCGGAGGAGCTGGCCTTCTCAAGGGCTTCCTGCCCGACGAAGAGACTTTGCTCCAGGGCGAGGTTCAGCGTGTCGCTGGACAGAGCCGAGCCGTCGGCCGGGAACTCGACGATGGGAGCATCGGCGGGGGTACTACGGGAAATTTGCACCACCGCCGGTGCAACCGGGGCGGCGGCCAAGCGGATGGTGGTGGGCGTCACCCAGCCGAACTCGGCGGGGGTTTTGTCGACCTGGACGATGACGTGAGACGGGTCGAGGTAGGGGAACGGGACGGCAAAGTCCGTCTGCACCCCATCCCCAGGATACGAGATGGTGGTTTCGGCCATTACTCTGTGAGAGGTGCGGCCCGCCGCCCCAACGAAGGAGCTGGCGGGCCTGAGTGGATTAGTCGGTCGAGCCCATGATGAGGTCCGCGACGCTGTAGCCGCCGTTGCGGGGCGGCCGGACGGGGGCATCCTGGATCATTCGGCCGAGCGCCTGCTGGACGAGGAAGTTGTTCTGGAAGGGCACGGGGGCGACGAGCTGCTTCCACTCCTGCTGCGACCGCTCGCGGCCGGTGATGAGGGGGCGGAAGAGAGCGCCGGGCGCCTGGGCAAGGGCATCCGTCATGGCGAACGTCGGGTTGCCCCACAGGGCGCTGGACGGTAGGCCGGAGTTGCGGAAGCCGAAGATCGGGTTGGCACCGATGGCGTTAGCCCCGAAGGTGTCGACGAGGGTCGGGATCAGCGAGGAGTAGGCGCCGAGCTGGAAGGTCGCCGCCGCAAAGGCGCCGGGGGCCATCCGCTCCGCGATGAACTTCTCCGGGTCCTCGGCAGTCGCCGCCTGCATCCTGGTGCGCACGGCATAGAGGGTGGCCGCCGCGAACGTGGAATAGAGCACGTCGGCGAAGGCCTCCCCGTCCCGCATGGCGACGCCGTGCAGGATGTTCATGTGCCATGCGTTGAGCGCGAAGCGGCGGAGCTGGATGAAGTTCTTGAACACCGGCGAGCGGTCCCAGACCGTGCCGGCGCCGAAGTCCTGCTCCATCACCACGCGACCGGCACCGCGATGGACGGCGTTGGCGAAGGCGTTGAGCGCCTCCTGATCGGTCCAGTTGCCGGGGTTGAAGCCGGTGATGGCCTCCCCGAGGATGCCCTGCCGCGACGTGGCGTGCTGCTGCATCTGCGACAGGACACGGGTGAGCATGACATCGTCCATGCCGAACCACTTCATGCGCTCCAGCTCGGCCCCGCGAAGGAGGGTGAGGTCGATGCCGTTCGCGGTCATTGCCCGGCGGGCGTCATCGAAGAAGCGCTGCGCCATGACACCGGAGGCGGCCGCCTTGAGCCGGCGGTTGATGGCCGGCATCCCGGACATCTTGAGGACGCTCTCCGCAGCAACGCGAGAGCCCCCGACCACGCCACGCAGGAAGCTGTTGCCGATGGTGTCCATGCTGTCGTCGGCAGGAGCCCGGCGCATGGAGAACGGCCGGAACTCGTCGGCGAACGCAAAGACCGCCTGGAGGTCGCGGACCAGCCCGCTGCGGGGCTGAAGGGCGCCCCCGTTGACGATGTCCATGCGGAAGGACGGCATGTGCTGGAGCATGGCACGAACGCCCCCGAGGGAAGCGAGGCGGCCGGCGTCGGCAAGAGCGGAGAGGCCGAAGGAGCCACCGAAGATGGTCGTGGCCGCATTGCGGGCCAGCTCCAAGAGCTGATCGACAGTCCCGCCGGTGAGGGCGTGGGGCACGCCGCGAACGCGGTCGAACATCTCCTGCGCCAGGGCGGCGTCCTTCGCGATCTCCTCCGGCGTCTGGCCGGCATCGAAGCCGCGCGAGCGGGCCTCATTCAGGAGACCCTCGAACTCATTGACGGAGCGGATGCCGTCAACAATGCGGTTGCCCTGCCCGTCCACCACCTGTGCCCGACCCAGCGCCCGCCATGCGGAGGACTGGTGGTTGTAGTGGTCGAACAGCTCGAAGGCGTTGGTCTCGACGAAGTCGGCCATGCGGGCGCCAGACTGGGGATGAACCCAGTGCTCGTCGAGGTCCAGCTTGAAGTGCGCGAAGTCCGGGCGGGTCCCCTGCGGGAGGCGCGAGAGGATGTCGTCAATGTCGGTCTGGGCGATGCCGAGCTGCTGCATGTAGCTCCGCAGCACGTCCGCCGTCGCCCCGTTGCGGGCGATCATCTGGAACTCGTCGATGTTGAACTCGCGGCCGACGAGGTTGCGGAACATGCCGTCTGCGATGGTGAACGCCTGATTGCCGAGCTGAGGGTGGCTGGAAAGCAGCGCCCCCTCCACCCACTCGATGAACCGGCGGCCGGAGGGATCGGCGTCCGCGATCTTGTCCACCCGCCACTTCCGGGGCTGGTACTGGGGATCGGCGGGCACCCCGTCCATGCCGGCCAAGGGGCGGCCGGGGTTGTTGGGGGTGTCGAAGCGGGGGTCGGCGTGGCCGCGCAGGTGGTCGGCGTAGGCTTCCGTCAGCACCCGGTCGACGCGGGCCGCCTGGGGCGAATAGAAGGCATCCCGGTTCGGGCGCGGGTCCTGCCGGTACGCGTAGACCTCGTCGGCGAACTCCTGCCATGCACGGCCGATGCCCTTGGTGCGCTCCCAGAAGCGGAAGTTGCGGGCTTGCGCCCATTCGTCGAACTGCGGGTAGACCGTCGAGTAGACGCGATCCTGCCAGCCCGTGCGGATCATGGCCGCCATCTCGCCGATGGACTGCGGGTTGACCACGCGCTCCCCGTTGGGGCCGACACGGCCCACGACGTCCAGCCCGAAGAGCTGGCCCATCATGCGGATGGCGGGGTTGCGGGAAGCCCCTGCCCTGCCCGCCATGTCCGGCCGGAGCTGGGCGATAGCGGTGCGAGAGGCGTCGTCCTGCCCCACCCGAGCGAGGGCGCCCTGCGAGAACTGGAGGGTGCTCTGCGTCGAGATGGCGGAGCTGAGGTTGCCGGCCTCGGTGGGCTGGGCAAGCTCGTTCATGGCGCGGCCCATGGCGGCGGCGCCCTTGTCGGCGATGTCACGGGTGGCCGGGTTCTTGGCCAGGGGGCCGAAGGCGAACCCAAGGCCGAGCCCCCATGCGGCGGCGTAGGCGTAGTCCGAACCCTCGACCGCCTTGCCGGCCAGATCGTTCGCCCCGGTGAGGGCGAGGTTGCCGGTCGCGGCACCACCGGCGGCGGCGAGGCGCTCGGCGACCCGGCCAGCCTTCATCGCGCCGCCTGCGAAGGCCCCCAGGCTCCCAGACGCCACACTAACGGAGAAGTCGATGGGATCGACAAGGCTGGAGACGAGGCCCGCGCCGACACCCGACCACCCAGCCTCGGCCAGCGTCGCCTCGTTGGCGAATTGCCGGCGGGCCTGCTCGGTCAGATAGTCGGAGTGGGCGGCGGATACGCCGATCAGGCGGTCCCAGTATTTCTCCGGGAGGCCCTGCTTGCGCTGCTCCAGTTCGTCGAGGGTGGGCCGGTAAGCCGCGTCGGCGGAGAAGCGGAACATGGCGCTGTGCGAGAACAGGGTGGCGGAAGTGCTCTCGTCCGCCGCCGCCTCATAGGCCTGCCAGAAGCTGGGAGCGGGCCGAAAGGCTTCGATCTGCGACGTGATCGAGGCGGCCTTGCTGCCGACGGGGGCGAAGGCGGGGGCCGTATCGACGTGAGGGACAACCGCTCCCGTCGCCTGCATCAGTGGCGCACCGCCAAGCTCGGACCATGGCAGGTCCCTGTCACGACCACCGCCGGGGAACCAGTTCTCGCGGCTGATCGGACCCCAGTATTTTCCGGCTCCTCCCCGGATCGAGCCGGCGTCCCCGACGAGCTTCTTGATGATGGCCACGCCTGCGGCTGCATTCTGAGCCGGGTCAGCGAGCTGCTCGGGGGTGAAGGGATTGCCGCCGTTGAGCCCGTAGTTCCGGGCGTCGTCGTAGGAGAGCTGGAGGAGCCCCCGCGATCCACCCCGGAACTGGCCCACGTCGCCGACCGTCTCGTTCTTCAGACCGCTCTCATGGGCGGCGAGGCCAGTCAGGAACGTCGCCCATTCGCGAGCGGAGCCGGTGCGGATGCCGTACTTTGCACCGTCGGCCGGCACAAGCCCGACGAGGCCCTGGCGCTCGGCCTCGGTCTCGAAGAGCTTGAAAACGTGGCGGGGGTCCATGGCACCCTTGCGCCATTCGCGGCCTTGCGCCTGCGGGACGATGGGAGCTTGGTTCGGGTCTCCCGGCCGGGCAGGAACAGGGTCCACCGAGCCAGCGGATTGCGTGGGCAGTGGAAGCGCCTGATCGGCTTGCTGGGTATTCGGCAGGGACTGTGCCGGAGGGGCCTGGACGGGCGCCAGATCGGCCCCCTGGGTATCAGGAAGCTCGGCCTCGGGCGCCGGCAGGTTCACAGCTTCGATGTTCGTCTGCGGCCCGAGGCCGAGGGTATCTTCCATGGGCTAGGGGGTTCGATCCTGGTTGATGGAGAAGGGAGTGAAGGCAGGCGCCGCGCCGCCTGAAAGGACGCCGAGGAAGCCGCCGGCCGGAGCCTGGACTACGGGTGTCGGGGCCATCCGGTTCTGGAGGATGTGTTCGCTCTTCTCGACGCCCATGCGCTTGTCGAGGGCGCGGAGGTCCTTGTCGGTGAAGCGCAGGGGCTGGCCATCGCCAGCGAAGAGCGGGTAGCCGGTCGTGGCGTCGATGACGCGATAGACCCCGTTCTCGAAGCGGACCGACATGCCCGAGGGGTCGGTCACGCCTTGCGCCTCAAGGGCGCCCTTGAACTGGGTGAAGGTGTCGCTGAAGGCACGGTCGAACACCGGCTCCTTCCCCTTCACGAGGAACGGGGAGCGGTCGAACATGATCTGCCGGTTGATGACCGGGACGTTGGCGGAGATGTCGGTCTGGACGGCCGTGATCGCGTCGCGGGCGGAGATGCCCTGGGTCCGCACCAGGAGCTTGGCGCGGCGGGCGATCTCGCTCTGCACCTGTCCCGAGTTCGTGGCCTTGCCGTCGAAGAACCAGCCGACCGGGTTGTACCAGGAGTAGTCGCTCTCGCGGACCAGCTTCTTGGTGGCTTCGTCGACCCGCTGGAACTCGAACTTGACCTGCTCGCCGCCGGCGCTCTCCGGTTCGAGAACACGGGCGGCCCCGGCCATGGCCACTTCGTCCGGCTTGCCCATCTTCCGCAGGAGGTGGAACGTCTCGTAGAAGTCCCGCTCCTTGGGATCGAGCATCCCCTCGACATAGGCGGGACTGCGGGTCCGCAGGGCCTCGTAGAGGGAAGCCGCCTGGAGGGCGCGGCGCTGCTTGGCGGGATCTGTCAGGGACGCGGCGCTTCCCACGTCCACCAAGGAGGACTTGAGGAAGCCCTTCCACTCGGGGTTCTCAATGCCGGCGGGGACGAACTGCTCCGCCTGAGCGGCGAAAACCTGCCCGTTGACCACGCCGGCCGGCTGGCCGTTGAACTGCTTGGCGACGGACTGGCGGGTGTTCTGGGCCTGGAAGACCACGGCCCCGTCCTTCTGCTCCTTGGCGGAGATGAGCTTGCGCTCCCCGGTGTAGGGGTTCTCGATGTACACGTCCTGCACAGCGTCGAAGGAGCCGTCGCCGCGCTGGAGCGCGTCCCGAGCGGCGTTGAACAGGCCGGCCTTCTGCTGCGTCTCATAGTCCTTGGCGAGCACCTTCATGGCCTCGCTGCGGATCATGGACACGTCGTTGGCGAAGCGGGGGTTGGCCGACAGGGGGCCGATGTCCTGACCGCCATCGACGGACTTGCGGGGCGCATCGAGGATGGCGAGGACGTTGCGGGCCGATTGCGGGGTGGCCCCGTGTTCGCTGGAGACGGAGGTCTTCAGGACGCCGACGAGGTTATCGTCCAGCCTGTCGAAGGGACGCTTCGTGACTTGCTGGAGTTCCCCATAGGCGGTGCGCAGCCGGGCCGCCACTTGATCCGGCGGGAGGCCGGAGAGCGTGCCGTCGCGGAGCACGTTGCCGAAGCCGGCGGTGACGATGCCGTCATCCCGCTTGCCGGCGTACTCCTGCATCTGGACGCGCTGCATCTCCCGCAGCTTGGCAACCGTCCCCTCGGTCGACACCCGGAACTTCTCCAGGGCGTGAACGGTGCCCGGCAGGCCCCCGTTGTCGAGGTAGGCCTTGGCCTGGGTGGAGACGAAGGCATCCACGTCCACCGGATTGCCATTGGCGTCGAGGAGGGACTGCCCACCCTGGGGGCCGTACTGGGTGAGTAGCCGGTTCTCGAAGTCCTGCCCGGCCCGCTGCCCCAGCACCGCATCGGTCGCGGCAACCGCCACAGGATCGGAGTTGTAGGGGACCGTGCCGTTGGCCCGGGCGGTGCGGAGCTGGTCGTTGGTGCTCGACGCGATGAAGCGGTTCACCTCGGCGAGGCGGGCGTCCTCCTGCGCCTTCTTCGCGCGGGGATCGTGGGCGAACTGCGAGATGGTCGAGGAGAAGCCGGAGAGCGCCTGGGCGAGGCGCTCCATGTCGTTGTTGACGGCCGGCCTGGGCGGCGGAGCGTAGGTGTCGCCGGAGACCTGGGGGACGCGGAGGGACTGGGGAGCGCCGATGTCGGGGACTTCAACGCGGCCGTGAGGAGTGGGCATCAGACCCCCTTGAAGGCGCCTACGGCCCCGGAGAGGCCGCTGATGAGGAACGGGAGGAAGGACGGGCTATCGGCCCGCTGGACGGAGTTGATGCGGGCCTCGGTCTGCGCCTTCACGGTGTCCATGTCGGCGTAGGTGGCGGCCTGCTCCATGCTGAACTGGGAGGAGCGAGCCTCCTTCTTCTGGCCCTCGGCCGCGAAGAAGCTGCCCATGAGCGCATCGACCGACAGGCCGGTCACTCCGGCTTCTCCGGCCGCCGCCTGGGCGGTGCCGCGAGCCTTCAGGCCCTCGATGCCCATCTGCATCATGTCCCTGCTGGCGGCGTCGCGCTGCTGGATTTCACGATGCTGGAGCTGGGCGTACTGGTTGCCGGCCGCGATGTTCGCCGCCTGGGCGTTCTGGACGTAATATTCGTTCTGCTGCTTGGCCTGCTGCGCGGCGCCCATATAGCCGACAGCGGAGCTGGCGATGCTCAGGGCGGCGCCGATGGCCGGAAGGGCTGCGATGCACATGGCTGAAGTCTTGCGAACTCGACGAAGGGGCGGCCCTCCGCGCCCCATGGAGCTTCACGAATAAGCGTGAAGCCGAGCCATTGGAGCCAGCGGAGGTGCAGCGCGTTGCGGGCGTCGGCCCGATTGATGAGGAGGGGGTACTGGGTGTTGTAGCGCTCCACCCACCGCTGGCTCTGCCGAAGGAACTCGACCGAGTGGGCGGCAAGCTGGTCGCTGCCGAGGAGCCAGATCACGCCGACGTGGGGGTGGTTGAAGACCGGATCGATGCCGAACAGGCCGGCGATCTGGTGGTCATCGGTGAACATGGCCCACGCTTCGTGGCCGGCTTCGACCATATCGGGAAGGAGCAGCTCCGGGGGCAGACCGGCCGAGGCGTGAACCTCAGCGCGGTCGGCGGCCCGAAGAAGGGGGCAGAGCGCCACGGCGTGTTCCCGCGCCGCCGGCAGGACGTATCCCATCAGGTCTGGCGCAGCTTGGGGTTCCAGGACCCCCGCCACCCGCCGGACATGAAGCCCGAGGGGAGCCAGGTGTCGTTGATGATCTCCACCTTGACCCGGTCGGATCGGCTCATGATCGGCACGTTGAAGCGGCCGGTGGCCAGCACGACCTTGCCCAGGACGTTGCCAGGGTCTCCGAAGATGCGGCCGGAGAAGTCGTAGGCGGACGTGGGCCGCCCTTCCGGCGTCACCTCCACGCGGAAATACCCGGCCGTGTCGTGGGACAGGGTCAGGTGGTGGAGCTGAAGGCGTCCGTCGATCTGCGTGACGGTCCCGCCATCCGAGCCAGTGCGGCGCGGGAAGATCGCCGAGAACCTGTAGCGGGACACGTAGGGCCGGCCGAAGAGGAACTCCTCGCCGCGCGTGTCGCCTCGAAGGACAAGGGTGGCCCCGGAGACGCGCTTGACCACGGCGTTCGATCCCACCACCCCTGTGCCGCCGGTGACGACTGCCTGGGTGTCGGCCGCCACGGGGAACGGCAGGGTGTAGGTGGTCTCGTCCGTCGCCAAGCTGTAGGCGGGGGCGGCGAGCGCCGAGGACCCGACGCGACGATCCAGGCCGACCAGCGCCCCGATACTCTCGTCCGTGGCGGCGGGCTCCATCCTGAGCGTCTCCAGCCAGACGGCCCCGTCCCGGCTCACCAGAAGGGCGAGCTGGGAGTTGAGGAAGGCCAAGTCCAGGATGGTCGCGCCGTTGAATGTCCAGCGGCACCAGGAGGACAGGACCTTCTGGTTGTCCTGCCAGAAGAACGAGTAGACGTAGAGGGCGCCGGGGTCCCCGTCCGAGAGCGCCACGAGAACGTTCTGGTCCGGGCTCGCGGCGATCTTGCGGACACCCGTCGGGATGTAGCTGGGGACGTGGGAGGTGACGCTCTGTGCGTCCCCCGTCTCCGTCGATTTGTCGAAGAAGAAGTCGTAGACCGCCGCCCAATCGCGGTTCACCAGGGCGTCCGACACGAAGAAGACGCTCTTGCCGGTCATCACCGGCTTCACCCGCTTCGAGCACGAGAACTCGGTGAGCGGCCGCAGCGACACGGACTTGGGCGTAAGCAGGTCGTTGCCGGCAAGGCGGAACTGCGTCTCGGTCGAGAACACCAGCAGGTAGTCCTGCGTGGGCAATGCGTGCTTCAGGAGCGAGACCTTGATGTGGCTCGCGGCCACGTCGATGGGGTCATCGTCGAGCAGCGCGGTTGCCGTGGTTCGCCAGAAGTCGAAGAACGAACCCGATCGGGACATGATGACACTCTCGTCGGAGAGGAAGCCCAGGCGGTTCCGGTGGAAGAAGATGTCGGTGATCGTGTTGCCGACGAACGAGGGGTCGGGGCTGATCTTGTCGGCGTCGCCGCACTTGCGAGGGTCCCACTCGGCAGGCTTGAAGGTGAACGTCCCGTCCGCCTCGCGCACCAGGGTGTGGGGCATGGAGCCGGCATCGAAGCCGAGCTTGACCCCGCCCTTGACGGTCTCCTTCCAGATGACCGTGGAGTCGGCGTCGGAGCCCTCTTTGGTGATCTTGACCCAGTAATTGTCCTGGGTTGTGCCGTCGTCGCCCGACACCTCGGCAACGAAGCCGACAGGGCCGAAGGCGGGCAGGTCCGAGAACCGCTGGGCGGTACCCTTCACCACCTTCATGGCGTTGCCGTTGAAGCCGTCCTCGACGGAGATGGTGAAGTCGCCGGTCGCCTTCGAGACGTGGATGGCGTTCTGATAGCGTGTAACGGTCCAGCCGTTGGCGGCCGTGATGCCGTTCGCCGTCATGATCTTCACCACTCGGCCGGCATTGGCTCCCTGCGACAGGACGTTCGACGTGTTATCGGAAGAGGACGCCTGCCCGTAGATGGCCCGCCCTTCGGTGCCGTCCGGCCCACGGAACATCCCGCTGTCATTCGGATCGGTGCCGTCGATCAGCACCTGGGCGATGAAGGTGGTATCGGCCGCCGGCTCGTTCGATGCGAGGCCGGACTTGGGAACGAGGTAGTGTGCGACGACAGTTCCGTCGATCAGGACCTTGTAGCTCTTGCCGTAGTTGCCCTGCATCACATGGATGAGGGCTTCCTTCACGCGCACCGGGGACGCGGCTGCGCCCATCTGCACCGTCTTGCAAGTGTTCACGATGAACGTGTAGTCGGCCACCGTTAGGGCCTTGTAGTCCTCGGCGGGCGAGGTCGCGCCGGACAGGTAGCCCCAGCCGTTCGGGGCGTTAACGGTCTTCTCGACGCCCTGGAAGTCGAAGACCCGCAGGGTTCCCGAGGAGAGGACGGCGACGTAGCGCTCGCTCTCATCCCGGTCGATGATGTGGAAGAAGGCGCCGGCGGGAACCGCGCTCAGGATGCGGGCGACGTGCTCGGTCGGCGGCCGCTTCTTCAAGCCCTTGACGATGGTGGAGTAGAAGTTCTCCTGGAGGTCTCCCTGGGACGGGAGCCGCATGACCAGCGCCTGTTGGGAGACGCCGCCCAGGAGGTTGGGGATGGTCCCCGAGGTCACTGCCACGAGCGGCCCCGGCGGCGCAGTATGCGGGACGGCGTGGCGGCATCGAGGACGTTGTAGTCGGCAGCGTCGGCCTCATCGGAGAGGAACTCGGCGCGGGCCTGGGCTTCGTCCTTGGCGCTGAAGGTGTGGGCCTCCGCGTCGCTCAGGAAGCGGTCCTGGAAGCGGCGCAAGGCTGCGATGGTGACATAGTTGCGGGCCGTCTCGGGAAGCTGGTCGAACGGTAGGCCGCGAACCAGATCGACGGTGACAGCCCGACGGATGGCGAAGGTGTGCGCGACGGGGTCGTAGAGACGCTGGCCACGCTGGACCAGATTGGTGTCGTCGGCGCTGTCGACCTTCAGGGCGTCGAGGGGGAGGATGATCTCTCCGTTGACGTTGGGGGTGATGCGGTAGGCGAACTCGGTGTTGAACGACCAGCCCGTCTTCTGGAGCTGGCGGGAGAAGAGGGACACGAGGGCGCGAGCAGCAGCAACGTCAACGGGGAGAACACCCAGCAGGGTGCCCACCGGCGTCTCGCCGATGGAGGCGAGGAGCGCGTTGACGGCCTCCAGCTCGGAAGTCGGAGTGAGGAAGTCGGTGGACATGGCAGGGAAAAGACAGGCGGAGGCCCCGAAGGACCCCCGCCCATGTCAGGTGTTGGAGTTTGTGGTCAGGCCACCGCGCCCGTGGCGATCTCGATCGCGCAATCGGGGCGGAGCTTGTCGTGGCCGACGGCGTACTTGGCGACCATGAAGGTGCCCTGCCGGCGGATTTCGTACTCGCTCTCCATCGCCAGATCGAGGAGCTGCACGGTGCCGGCCGCCATCTTGTTGAAGACGAGACCGACCGTGGTTCGGAAGTCGCCCTGGTACTTGGCCGGGCCGGCCGTCACCTGGGTCGAGGGGACATGGTTGGACTTCACAATCGGGAAGCCGGCCACGGTGTCGACCTTACCGGAGGCGACGGAGCCCGCGCCGCCGAGCTGGGTGTTCACCAGCCGGTCGCGCTGCGCGAGCAGGTAATACTGCGCCGGGCGGAACACCGCCTGGGTGTCTTCAAGGCCCACGTCCTTCTCGTCGAGGGTCTGGGCGGCGGTGAACAGGGCCGCCTCCAGCTTCGCCGGATCGGTGGCCATGGCCGCGTCAGTGATGCGGGAGCCGCCGGGACGGCCGGTGAGCGGGGAGGCAGCGCGGGCCGCAAGCGCGATGACGCGAGCGACGTTCTGGTCGTAGGTGTTGGCGAGGACGCGGCCCAGTTCGGCGGAATAGGGCTGGCGCACGTCGTAGTGGTTCATCGCCTCGTCGATGTTGGCGATGAAGGTGGACGACACGAGAAGGTCGTCGACGGTGATGACGGTCTCAGCGTGCGGGATGGACGAACCGTCGATCCAGCCGCCCGGCGTGTGGTAGCCGGCCGACGCCTTACCGATCAGCGGGAACTGGGCGGACTTGCCGTTGCTGATCTGGCGGACGAAGTGGAGAGCCTTGAAGATGACCTTGCGCTCGAACTCGGTGAGAACCTCACCCGAGAAGATCTTCAGGAAGAGGGCGTCAGTGGCGCCAGCGCCGTTGATCTGACCGAGACGGGAGAGCGAAGTGTCCTGGGCGTTTGCCATGAGAGAAAGCCTGATGCTTGAGGATGGTGGTCCTCGGCACCAGCAAACGTTCGGTAGTTGTTACAGACAGAACCTCAGCCCTTGTCTGTAACAGCCGCTGTTGCGCGGGGCCGTGGTCGCCCCCTAGGGAGGGGCACGACGTCACGAGCGATCAGAAATATTATCCTTCAGCAAACTTACACATCCTATTTTTTCTCAATACCGACGAATGTCACTTGCCTTTCGGTAGAACGCCCTTCGTCCAACTGGGCCTCATCATCGGATCCGGCGTATTCGCTGATCAGCCTTTCCTGCTCTGGCGTCAACAGATACTTTAGAAAATAGCCATGTTGGGGAATATGAACAAATCTATCCTTATTTCGCCACAAGATCGTTCCGATATATCTTGCCGGGTCAAGGCTGGGGAATTTAATGCCAAGCTTTAGGAGTTCATCGACAAGCTGAGGGCGCGAGAGCGGAACCCCCCTCGTGGCAAGGACCCGTTCTGCGGCGTCCGCAAAAGCTTGTGGGTTCACCCTGGGCCTGATTCGAACCATGCGCGTGGCCGGTTCCTGGACCACCTTCGCCGTCCCCGGCTTCGGCGCTTGAGCGTTGTACCCAACATTCACAGGCATACCGGAGGATCCAGGGTTCACCTGTTTCTCGTTTGTTCCTTGGGAAAACTTCTCATGGAGCCGCAAGAACGTCTCAATCTCCGCAAGCTCGCGCTGTAGTTCGTCCCGCCTTTTTATCGCATTTGCAAGGGCTTGATCCATAGCCACGTCCTCCAGAACCATCTGCTGGATCGTAGCACCAAACGCAGAAGCACCAAAGCGTGGATTCCGTTAACCATGCAGCGGCGGATTTGAACCCTACTTGCGGTCACGCCGCAGATGGTTCACAATGATAAGGCATGGGGAAAAAGAAGACCTCGACCGACCTTCCACGTCGGTCGAGGCCCCTTCAATGACCCAGAGATTGGTGGTGCAAGCATACCAATCTGCAAACGGGTACGTCTGCGGTGTATCGTCCACCTGACAGGACACCTTACCGCAATGTGTCTCGGGCGAGCAAGAGGCTGCTTCACAATCTATGGAGGCAGCGATGGTTCACGTTCGCTCCTACACGAGGGTTCGGTACGGGCGCCTTGAGTGGGTCTGCGCCCACTGGCGCCGCGCCTGGGGTTCTTGCGGCTACGGCCGCTAATGAAGTGGGCCGTCGGGTTTTCCCCGGCGGCCTTTTTTTCAGGCAAGGCTACAACCGGGCCTTGCATTCAACATTACAGCCCCCAACTTGAGCTTTACCGAAACCCAGGAGTGAAGAAATGTCCGAGAAGCTTGACGCATATCTGAAGTCTCTCGACGACTACGAGGCTGCTGAGCACACCATGCTTGAACTAGACAGACAGCTTTCCGCAGTTGCCGCTGCCGTCCGCAATCGTACTCCGCCCTTTTCCAAGGCCACGACGACCAATTGGCCGACCGGAGACGACCTTCAGAGGCAGTACAAAAACTTCATTGTCGCGTCGAACGCCTGCGAGTCGGCTTGGCGAGATGTGCCGGAAGGGGAAAAGAAGCGTGTCGACCCGCCGCCGTTCTTGGCCCGGAAGATCCCGGATTGATATAGTCCAACAGCAGGACCTTTTGACTTGACTGTCCTCCCACGGACTCAACCGCCGCAGCGGTCGAGCTTCTGGTAGTGCTTGTCGAGCGCCACCGCATAGTCGCAGGTGGCATTGTCGCCGGCCTTGCAGGCCCGCTCCAGCACGTCAATCGTGGGAGCGGGCACGTTAGCCAGCTTCGGGCACTTAACGGCCCGGACGGTTGCGTCGCCGCAGGCTGTCAAAAGCAGCGTCAGCGACACCAGGAGCGCTGTCAATCGCATCCCACTGCCTTTCGATCTTCTTCACGGCGGACACCTGCTTCTCCCGTTCAGCCGCCTTCCCCGCCGAGCGCCCCTTGAGGAACACGGCGGAGAGGACGGCAGCGACCACGCCGAAGATGGCGAGGTACTTCTTGAACGGGGACAGGAGGTTGACGATGAACAGCCAGACGGCCGTCATCGGTTGCGGAGCCAGAGGTAGACGCCGCCGGCCACGATGGCAGCGACGGCCACCGCGATGAGGGCGACGGAGCCGTAGGAGGCGATACCAGAGACGGTGTCCACGGCCTGCTTTACGGGCTCGGCGACGGTGTTGACCGCGTCCACGCCCTCCTTGACGGCCACCACAACGGCGGTTCCGGCAGTGGCGCCGGCGGCGATGTCTCGCTTGGATACGGGCTTCTTCGGCGCATCCACCTCCTCGGGGACGTTCTCCACCTCGTGCGGCTCGGGGAGCGCCTTGGGGGTCGATGCCCACAGGCCCTGCTCGCCGTCGCGGCGCCGGACCAGACCACGCATCACCTCGCCCTTGGAACGGATGAACTCGTCGAACTTGGCGTAGGTGGCGGCCGAGTTGCCCCGGTTCATGGGGGCAACGAGCTTCTTTAGGTTCGCCTCGCCGCAATTGAAGGTGAACGACACGAGGGCATCGAACTGGCCCTGGGTCATCGGCACCTTCACGATGCGGTTGACGGCCTCCTCGCACTCGTCGAGGTCCACGTCGAGGATTTCGCGGGCCTGCGCCTCGGTGACGTAGGTGCCCGGAACGACCTTGAGGGGGTGCTTGGCGGCGTTGGTGTGGCCGTAGCCGATGGTGAGGGTGCCCTTGACGGGGCCGCCGGTGTACTCGCGGTACCGGCCCTTAACCGCCGGAACCTTGTCGTCGTAGACGTAGGGGACGAAGCTCTCGAAGCTCTTGATGAACTTCAGGCCAGCGACCGAGAGCTTCATGTTGGAAGCCATGCGGGCTTGGGGGTCCTTAAGTGGAGAAGCGGTAGTCCGTCTTCTTCAGCCGCTCCTCGACCTGCTTGCGGTAGACAGGGTCCTTGGAATAGCGAGGGTCGCCCACGGCGGCAGTCAGCTCGGCCTGGGAGGCGAAGCCACCGACGGGGGCGGACGGAGCACCAGCGTTGATGAGGGTGGGCTCCTTGCCGTTCGCAGCGACGAAGCGGGAGTGGAGGCCCTTGATGGCGAACAGGGCGGCGTTGTGGTCGCCGCTCGTGACGGAGGCGTCGAACTGCTTGGCCTCCTGCGGGGTGAGCGCGGTCTTGGCCCAGGCGATCATGGCCGGGTAGGTCTCAGCGCCGCCGCCGGCCGCGTAAAGCTCCGCTTCCTGGGTCTTGGCGATGACCTTGCGACCCTCGATGTAGTCGTCGATCACCTTGCGAGCGTCCTCGCCGAGGACAGCCTTGAGCCCCTCCGCGATCTTCTCGCGGTTCTCAGGGGCCACGTCGCCGGTTGTGGCGAACTCCTCGTTGAAGGGCGTCATGTCGAAGCCGGCCTTGGCGACCACCTGCTGGGCGGCCTCCTGCTGGGCATCAGGCTTCGGGGTCTCCGCCGGCTTGTTGCCTTCGGGGGTGGCCGCAGGGTCCGGCTCCTTGCCCTTCTCCAGCTCGGCGAGGCGCTGCTGGGCGCGGGTCAGCTCCGCCTTGGTGTCGGCTAGCGCCTTCTCCAGGTTGGGCGACGTGCCCTCCGGCTGGCCGGGCGCGGCCGGGGTGCCGGTGGCGGGAGCCTGGGCGTCCGGCTTGGGGGCCTCGGAGCCCGTGGGATCGGCAGTGACGGTGACGCGCTCGACCATCAGAAGCTCTCGATCACCAGACCGGAGGGAAGCTCGACGCGGGCGCCCGGAACCACGTTCGGGGCGTAATCGGGGGACACGTCATCCATGGGCGCGGAGGGGCCGGGCTCGGCCTTGCGGGGGCGGCGCTTCTGGGTGGTGTCGGCGGGCACGGGATCGGTGACGGTTTCGTCGGTCATTGGGCCTGCTGGGGTTGGGATTGCTGCATCTGGGTCTGGATCATGCCGCCGAGCTGGCGGATGCCCTCGGGACCCAGCTTCTCGATGAGGGACTGGAGGAGCTGCTGCTGCTGGTCGCCGGCCGTCTCGCCCTCGGTGGCGATGAGGCCGCCGGTGTCGATGCCGTAGGAGGCGGCAGACCGCTTGAGGAACTCGGTGGGCTTCAGGTACTTCATGGCCAGCTCGGGGCCGAGCACCTGGAGGATGTCGGCGACGAACAGCTTCAGGTTCTGCTGGTCGTAGCCCCGACCGATGGCCTGGAGGCCGGTGACGATCTGCGGCTGAACGAGGTCGCCGGGGAGCTGGCCCACCTTCCGGTTCTTCTCCATGCGCCGCTCGAACAGGCGGACCACGGGAAGCTGGAACTCGGCGCCGAGGAGCGTGTAGACGCCGCCGAGGGCGTCATCCAGCTCGGAGGCCATGTAGCGGATTTCCTCGGCAGTCACCCGCTCGCCCGACCGCTGGATCGCGGTGTTGAGCATGAAGGCGAAGGCGAGGGACTGGGCGATATCGGCGGCCTGCTGGCGAGCGATGGAGAGGTCCACCTGCCGGTTGGTCTGCACGACACCCACGTCGTTCACGTCGCCGGCAATGGTGTCGCCGGTGCGGGCCTTCGCGAACATGCGGAGCTGCACGGTGCCGTTCGGCGAGACCACGAAGATCACGCGAGCGGCTGCGGCAGAGCCTTCGACGATGGCCTCGCAGAGCCCTTCCAGGCTGTCGAGGTCGCCGAGGTATTCCTCCACATAGGGCCGGCCGTAGTCCTCGCCCGGCTGCACCGAGAGGCGCAGGGGGAGCCACGGCATGTCCTCGGGCTTGTAGCTCCCGTCGCTGCCAGGAACCCGGATGCCGGAGATTTCCTGGTAGACCGCCCACATCTCACCTTCGAGGTGGATGCGGGTGTAGAGCTTGAGGTCCTTCTCCTCGGCGCCGGGGCCGGAGGCTCCTGGGGCGTCCTTGGTGATGGCTTCGCGGGTCTCCTTGGGGAGCGCCGCGCGGGCGACCTGCTCCTCGACGACGATCTCCAGCAGGTTGCCGGAGGCGTCGCGCTTGACGACGTACTGGTCGAGCCGGAAGGCGCGGGCACGGCCCGAGGTCGGGATGTAGAGGAGGACGTTGCCCGAGACGATCAGGTGTTGGAGCGCCACGAACGCCACGGGACGGAAGAGTGCGCTCTCCATCTCGGCGAGCACGGCCTTCTCTCGGGCGCTGAGGGCGGTCTCCACTTCGCCCCGCATGTCCGGCCGGTTCGTCAGCTTCTGCAAGGCCTGATCGTCGATCTGGTAGCGGAAGAACGGGGTGTTCGGCGGGAAGAGGGAGAGGAGAAGCTTGGAGCTTAGGGTCCTGATGCCTCGCGCCCCGAGGGACTGGTACGGCGTTTCGAGCACCGAGTCGGGGCCGAAGCCATCCGGCGGCATCAGGTAGGGTACGGTGAGGGCGGCGCAGTCACGAGCCCGTCGCAGGAACGGGTCTCGCGCTGCTGTCAGTGCGCTGTAACGCTGCGCCGCCGGCGAGACGGCCTCGATCACATCACTGCTGGATGGTGAGGCCCGACCCGCTGGTCGGCGAGTTCAGATCAATGCGCAGCGCACTGCGCCCACGGCGGGCGCCATCGGCCGCCGAGTTGGCGTTCTTCGCAGTGGTGGTTGCCTCGTTGAAGGCGGGCGAAGTGGGCTTGTCTCCCGGAGGAGCCGGCGGGGCCGCGACGGGTTCCACCGTGGCGGGCTTGGAGCCTCCGCCTAGGCACATGGTCAGTTCTCCTGCTGGTCGATGTAGAGTTGTCGGAGGTGCTCGACGACGTTGCGCGACCCGATGGCTTCGCGGACCTGGGAAAAGTCCGTCCAGGAGGGGTCGAGCTTGTTGGGGAATGTCTGGTCGAGGTAGTCCAGAAGCTCTCGGCTGATCTCAGGCACCTGCAAACCAGGAGAAGAGGCGTGAGATAGGCTTTGGTGGAACCTATTTCCGCCGTCCTCCCCGCCCCTGTTCAGGCGGGCCATCAGGGGCGATACCAGCGCAGGAAAGACATCCCGATTACGCCGGCCTTCTCACGGAGCATGTCCAAGGAGCCGTCGTTGATGAGGGTGTAGTCGAACCGTCGGCTGTCGAGCCGCCCGTTGGAAGCGTGCTCCTCCGTCTCCGGCGCGTCGGGGCGGACGATCTTGACCACATGGCCGCCCAACTCGCGGATGAGGTCGAACTCGTTCTCAAAGCGGACGTCGTCGAAGACTACGGCCTCGCCCCGCAGGAGTGCCCGTTCCGCTTTGAGCCGGGCGATGTCGACCCACAGGGTGGGACTGACCGTCTCTCGCCCCCATTCCGTGCCCAGGGTCTGGAGGATGCGGCGAGGAGTGGTGCCGAGGCCCGGGATGGGATCATCCTTCGCCGGTCCGGTCAGCACTTCCCATGCCTCGGCCTCTTCGCCACGCAGGAAGGGGGCGATGATCGGCAGCGCCGCCTCGCGAAGAGGGTCGGCGAAGCTCATCAGGGACACGTACTGTCGGTTGACCGCGCCGCTGCGGAAAAGGGCGCCGGCGACTTCACTCTTCCCCGAGCGGGAACGCGGGGAGTACAGGCCGATCAGTGGGGCTGCCAGAGAATGGGCTCCTTGTTCGCGTGGTCGTAGTCGGTGAACCGCAGGATGCGGGCGAGGCGGGCCTGAATGAGCGCCTCATCCTCGGTCAGTCCGGCCTTCTCGAAGGCGGCGACAATGGCCGGCCAGCCCGCAGCCGCGATGGCGGGGGCTCGCTTCGCGCCGATGCCGGGACAGCCGGGGTACTTGTCGACGGGGTCGCCGGTCAGGGTCTGGAGCAGGTGGGCCATGTCGGCCTCTTCCTCGCTCACCTCGGTCCACGTCTGGCGGTTGAAGTCGTAGATCGTGGTCGGGATTTGCGCGAGGTCCTTGTCGCCCGAGACGATCACGACGCGCCGCTTGGCGTTCTTCGGGTGCGTGGCGAGGATGCCGAGCACGTCGTCGGCTTCCAGCCCCGGCCACATGGCGTCGGCGTAGTTCTGGGACACCCACTCCTTGAGAGCCCTGTGGACCAGCGGCTTGCGCCCCCGCCCCTCCTTGTAGGTGGGCCAGAAGGAGTGCCGGAACACGGGGCCGGAGGGCGAGAAGACCATCACCAGCTCGGCGGAGGGGTCTTCAACGATGTCCTCGGCGTCGGCGACGAGGCTGCGGAACTTGTCCTTGGCGTCGTCGAGGTCGGCCGTCAGCGTCCAGACCTCACCATCCCAGTCCGTCGCCCGCTCCACGGCAACAGCCGAGCGGTGGACGAACATATCGGCGTCGATGAGGACGAGGGTCCCCTTGCTCACTCGTCGCCGGCCTCGAAGGTCACGGGGCAGGCGATGCCATACTTGGACTGGAGGAGGTCCATCCAATCCAGAACGTCTACGATGCTCATGCGGGCTCCTTCGCGATGTGTTTGAGAATGTTCTTGGCGTCTTGCGGGTGGACCTGGAACCACTCGGTGGTCCCCACCCGGTGCCCCCGCATGGCCTCGTGGAACTGCCGCTCGAAGGCGCGGCGGTCGGGCACGAGGATGGCGGCCGTGATGGCGAAGTCCCGGAAGGGGCTGGAGGTCTGGTAGACCTTCACCCTGTCCTTCAGGTCCTTGGCCGAGCCGACCTTGACGTGGCCGGGCCATGCGGGGTTGTGGAGGATGTAGACCCACCCCTCAGTGGGTTGCGGCCCAGTTCGGCCCAATGTCGAAGTTGCCTTTCAGGGGGCAGCGGAAGGCGAAGAACTGACCGGCCTTGCGGATCGCGTCGGCGGCAAGGGTGCCCACCGTCTCGGCAAGGTGGGGCCTTGCTTCAAGCTGCCACTCGTCGTGGTAGGTGATGACAAACTCGTAGTCCTCGCCCGGCACGAGGCCGGCGGCCTGGAGGTCGGCGTCGAGGATGACCTGCGCCTTCTTCATGAGGACGGCGCCGGCGGACTGGAGGAGCGTGTTGAGGGCAGAGTGCTCGCCTCGGACCCGCAGCTTGCGGCCGTCGAGCCCGATGAGATAGCCCCGCCCCTTCACCGCCTTGGCGACAGCCGCGACGAGGCGTCCCATGGCGGGGATCTTGGCCAGGAACTTGGCCCGGCCGTGCTTGCCGGCGCTGATGAGCTTCTGCCGGCCGAGAAGGCCGAGTAGCGTCAGGCCCAGCTTGAAGTCCCCTGCCCCGTAAATGAAGGCGTAGAACCAGGTCTTGGCCGTCTCACGGTCACAGCCCAGCGCCGCAGCGTTGAGCGTGTGCATGTCCGTGCCCTCTTCCTTCTTCCCTTCGAGCACGGTCTTGATGTAGGCGCCGCCGTCGTAGCGGGCCATGAAGCCGGCAAGACAGCGCAGCTCCAGCGCGTCCGCGTCACAGCCGACAAGCACGAAGCCCGTGCTGGCCATGAACAGCGCCCGCATCTCCTTGCCGTAGGGCGTACCGACGCGGGGCACGTTGGCGATGACCCGGTGCGTCATGCGCCCGGTCACGGCCCCGTTCTGGATCACCCGCCCGAAGACGCGCCCCCGCTTCTCCTTCCTGATCCAGGCCTCGCGCCCGTCGCCGAGCTGCCCGAGGCGCTTGGCCACGAGGAAGTATTCGGCGAGGACCTTGGCCTGGGGATAGGGAAGCGTGCCGAGGATTTCGTCGTCGAGCTTGGGGGTGCCGTCCTTGGTGAACTCGTTCGGCTTCCACCCGAGCTGCATCATGCGCTCGGCGACCTGCTTGCGGCTTCCGGGGTTGAACGGAACCACCTTCACCTTGTGGGTGAGGACGCCCTTCACGTAGCCCCTGGCCTTGTTGTTGGCCTTGGGGGTGAACGGGGTGCGGACTTCCTTGGGCGGGAAGACCTTCATCAACTCGTCCGCCAGTTCCTGCCGGCGGGCCGAAAGGGTGGCGTAGAGGCGCTGGGCGGCCGGCACGTCGAAGGCAAAGCCCCGGCGCTCCTGACGCTGGATGATCCATGCGAGGTCGTGTTCGAGCTTGACGCACTCCTCGCCCCAGCCGGTGGCCAGTTCGTCCTGCTGGCGCTTCCACAGCTTGCAGGTGACGGCCACGTCCTGCTCGCAGTAGTCCTGCATGATCGAGGACCAGCTTTCCCAGCCGCCCTTGTAGTCGCCCTTGTATTCCCCGAGCCGATGGCCCCAGGCTTCCAGGGACTGGCGGCCGATGAGCTGCTTCGGGAGCCGGCCCTTATCCGCCAGCGGGAAGTCGATGGCCTCGATGACCTCCTTCGGATACAGGAGGTGGCCAAGGATCAACGTGTCCCGGACGATCCCGCGCGGCTTCCAGTCAGGGTAGACCTTCTGGAGTGCGGGGATATCGAAGCCGATGACGTTGTGGCCGAGGATCAGGTCCGCTTCGGCGAGGAGCCTGAGGCCGAGCTGGACCGGCTCGTAGCCGGCATGGTCAGAGCAGGAGACCATCTGCCCCGTCGCCGGGTCGGCGATGACGAGGCAGTGGACCTTTGTGAGTTCGTCGAGGAGGCCGTCAGTTTCGATGTCGAAGACGAGCGTCTTCAATCGGAGTGGCCCAAGGTCAGCCCTTGGCCCCGGCCGACAGCGCGTCGGCGACGGCGCGGCCGACATCCTGAGAAAGCTTGAATGCCCGGCGCGGGCAGATGGTCCAGGTGAAGAAGCCGGGGACGTGGAGCTCAACGGCGGGCTTGCCGTCGGCGCCCGTGACCGTCTTGGCCGTGAAGTTGGCCGGGCCGATATAGGTCTGGTGGTCGGTGCTCAACTAGAAGTCATCCGTGCTGGCGTCGAAGCCCCGTTCCGCGCCCTCGAAGAGGCGGCCGGTGTCTTGCGCGTAGTGCAGGGGAAGGGTGAAGCCGTTGGCGCGGCCGGTGTAGCGGTCCTTGAGGACGCGGAAGGTCGTGACCTTGCGCTCCTCCTCGTCGTCGGCCTGGGTGTTCCGCTCCATGCCGAACATGAAGTGGGACCAGTAGCCGATGGCGCGGGAACCCTTGAACTGCTTGATGGTGACGCGGCCGCCTTCCTCGTGGGGCTTGCCCTCCGGGGTGGAGAGGTGGCTGACGAACAGGACCCAGATGTCCAGTTCCTTCACGAGGCCGCCTAGTTCGGCCATGATCTTCTCAAGCGACCCGCGCTCTTCGTCGCCGTGCCCGGCCAACGCGGTCAGGTGGTCGATGTAGAAGACCCGGACGCCGTGGCTGTGCCGCAGATAGCGGATGCGGGTGGACACCACGTCCCAGTCGCAGGCGCCGAAGTGGTCATAGAGGAACAGGCCGCCAAACCGCTGGAGGTCGCCGATGGCGGTCTTCAGCTCCGGCTTGGTCCAGCTCCCGTCGGGAACATGAAACGTCCGCCCGGCGTGTTTGCCGGCGACGCGCTTGACGGTCTCCACCGGCTGCTGCTCGAAGGCGAACACGCCCACCTTCAGGCCCAGATCGACGATGTCGAAAGCGATCTGCTGGGACATGAAGTCGGACTTGCCGATGCCCGTCCCCGCGCCGAGGGCCACGGCCTCGCCGTAGCGGCGGCCGAAGGTCTTGCCGTCGTTGAGGGACGGGAAGCACCATGGCAGGCCGGCCTCGGGATCGGCGAGAGCCTGCTCGGCGAGGTCGTCGAGCGTGACGATGCCGTCCGGCCGGAACTCGGCGGGCGACCACAGCGCGTCGATCAGCTCCTTGCGCCGCCCCTCCTGGAGCATGGCGTTCGGGTCCTTGAGGGGGAGCTTGATGATCCGCGCCCGGCCCGGCGGGAAGAGGCCGAGGCATTCCTCCGTCGCGGCCCGGCCCGGGTCATCCTGATCGAAGCACAGGTCGATGTGCTCGAACTTGAGGAGCCACTCCAGGTTGTTGGAGAGGGACTTCTTCGCTCCCTGTGCACCGTTTGGAAGGGACACGACAGGCCAGCGGTAGGCCAACTCCTGGAACACGGTGAGGGCGTCGATCTCCCCCTCGGTGACGATCACGCGCTTGCCGCCGTCGCGCCAGAGGTGCTGGAGATAGAGGCCGGCGGACTTGGTGTCGCCGAGGAACTTGAACTCCTTGCCCCTGCCCCGGACCTTCTGGGCAACGATGGCGCCCGTCTCGTCCCGGTAGTTCGCGACCTGGACCAGCTCGCCGCCCATTTCGGAGACGGTGTAGCCGGCGCGGCGGCAGGTCTCCTCCACGAGGTGGCGCTTCGGGAGGTCCTGGGCTTCCCCAACAGGGAGGAGGCCCTTCATCTTGGGCTTGGTCTCGCGCTCGGTGGGCGCCACCCCGTTCTCCCCCGGCGTATGGGCGCCGCAGGAGAAGCAGTAGGAGTGCCCGTCCGAGTAGGTTGCACAGGCGTCGGAGGAGCCGCACGCATCGCACGGCCCCTTGCCGACAAGCTCACTGTCCGTTGACGACCTCCACCGTGTGGACGGCGGTGCGGAAGTGGTTCGTCACCTCGGCGACGAAGGTGTTCTTGAAGCCCTGACCGAGCTTCGCCTTGGCTTCGCGCTGCGCGACCTCGGGCTGGAAGTAAGGCCCATAGGCGAAGTCCTTGCCCGAGGCGTCATTCGTGATGACGAAGAAGGTGCCGACCCGGCACCCGGAGGCATCGATGACCTGCATCACGCGGCCGCCTTCTGGTCCTTGGCGCCGAGGTAGTGATACCGGACGTACATCTGGCCGGTGGTGTCGTACTTCTTCTCACGGGCGAAGCGGTGGCCCAGCTCCTCCAGGTCGTTGATCCGCCGGGAGAGCGAGCGGATGCGGAACATCGAGGAGGCCTCCTGGGCGCTGATCGAGGCGTGCTTCTTGAAGTGCGCCAGCAGCCAGTCGAGCTGCGGGCGGGACATGACGGGGGTGAAAGCCATGGTCTGTCGTTCCTTTGTTGAGGGTGCTTGAGAGCTGACAGGGAAACGGGGAGAGCAATCGCCCTCCCCGTCCGGGGTCATTTGGTGGGGGACCAGCCGAGGGCGCGGCGAGCGGCCGCGACGCAGGCGGGGTTGGCCGCCTCGTTGATCCACTCTTGCGGTATCCAGCGGTGGGCGTAGAGGAAGCCGTTCTTCTCGCACCACATGGCGTAGGAGGTCTTGCTGGCCTTCCCGATCTTGGCGTTCGGGTTGGAGAAGACGAAGCGGATGTCGAGGTCGGGGTAGTCGGCCTTGATGAAGAGGTGCTTCTGTCGGTCGGTGGTGACGAAGCGCCCCTTGCTCTCGATCACGATGCCGTTCGGAAGGATGAAGTCCGGCCGGTAGGTGCGAGGCTTGGAAGGCTGGGTGAACTTGAGGACGTGCTCTTCATACGTGACCGGCTGACCCGCCTTGCGGAGCTGGTCGGCGATCTTCTCTTCGAGGCCGGAGCGATAGCCCTCGACCTGCGCCCGCTGCTCAGAAGTCAGCGGACGTGTCGTCTTCGCCATCCGCCGCGTCGGTGTCGTCACTGCCGCCGAAGGTGTCCTCGCGGTCGGCCGCCTCGTAGCCGCCCTCGACCTCGCCGAACGCACTCTCGCGCTCGCCGCCGCCGCTCACCAGCTCGATGATCTGGACGCCGACGATCTCCAGCGTGAGGCCCACGACGTTGTCCTTGGCAGCGTAGTAGGCATAGACGTCACAGTCGGCCCGCAGCTTCGAGCCGCCCCACACAGCCGGCGGGGGCAGGAGCTTCTTGCCCTTGCTGTCGAAGACGTTGACCTTCGCCTTCCACGGTGTGCCGTCCTTCTTCTCGCCGGACGCGGTCTTCTTCGGGGAGATGCGGTACTGGCCCGTCTCGTTCCCCTCCTCGTCCTCCAGGGCCTTGATGGGCAGGTCTTCCTTGCCCATGCGCTTGGCCTTGACGGCATTGGGGGTGTCGCCGAAGTGCTCCTTCTTCAGCTCCTCGAAGCCCTTGTCGAGCAGGGGCTGGAGCTTGGCGCGGATGGTGTCGGCGGTCGCCTCGTCATAGATCAGCGGGCAGCGATACTCGCCTTCAGGCTTCCACTTCGTGTCGGGGGTGACGAGGTGCGGGTAGCTCGCCACGCCGATGGGGGTGACGAACGAACCAACCTTGATCTTGTTGCGCTTCTTCTTGTCGGCCAAAGGGTCTCTCTCAGTTGTCCGGGCGGATTTCGATGGTGGTGGGGCAGTAGCCGAGGCTCATCAGGTCGACGGCGAGGTCGAACGGGATGGGCTCGCCGGCGGCGACCATGAGCTGGGCGCGGCGGAGGGTGGGATTTGCGGGCATCAGTGGCGGGTGCTCCAAAGGGCCTGCGCAGAGGCCACGGAATAAAGGTTGCCTCCGTCAGCCGGCACGAAGCGGAACTGACCACGGCTGTTGACGCAGAAGTCGGTGAGCGCCTTGCCCACCTCCCCGTTTGACATCCACTGCGGGGCGTAGCCGGCGGCCTTCAGCTCGCGGGCGAAGAACTGGGGCTTCTGGTCCTCTAGAGCGAGCCGGCGGCCGATGGCCTCCAGCCGCTTGATGACGTCGCCCATGATCCCCTTGGCGCCGAGGGCGTCGACCACCCGCGCGGCCAACTCCTCGGCGGTGACTTCGCCCGTCGCGACCTTCTCCTCGCCCATGATGTAGGCCCCATCCTTGCGGATGGCCGGGAGCACAACGCGCGTCACCCAGTCCTGGAAGGCGCGGGCCTCAGGCTTATCGGAGCGCATGATGAGCTTGTAGAGCCCGCTCTCGGAGACGGTTGCGTGGTTCTGAGGACCCCGGAGGGTGGGTAGGCGGGCTACCCCCCGTTCGTCGGGGGCCAAGGTACTGCGCTGGTGATACCGCAGGTTTTCGCGTGTCCAGCCCAGAGCTTCCGGGATGTCTCCCGCGACCCACCAAGGGGCGCCGTCGACCAGCACCACACGCACATCATGGCCGTTGAAGTTGAACAGGGAGAGGTCGTTCACGCCCGGCCCTCCCCGATCTTGTCGACGATGACGGCGCGATGGTCGAGCAGTTTCATGGACGCGGTCAGCATCTCCGGCGACATGCGGAGGGATGCCTCGTAGGCGTCATTGAGACCGCTGATGAACGCTCGCAGGCCATTCATGGCGAACTCGGCGCCCGCGAGAAACGCGGCGGGGTTCTCCCGAAACCGCGCCTCGAAATTCGTGGTGTCCACGCTCATTTCAGCTCGTGCTCCGCATAGAGGCGCAGCGCCCGGAACTCGGGTCGCTCGCCGTGGATGGTGTCGGCCGTCATGTTCGCGGCCACGGTGTAGGCGTGGGTGGGGTCCAGGCCGTGGGTCTTGCAGACCTGGAGGAAGAGCACCGCAGCGGCCACGGATTGGGTGGCCGGCGGGTGGTCCTGGAGACGGTCAACGAGCTGCATGGCTGCTTGAGCCACCGCCTCGGAAGGCGCGTTGACCATGGCGTCGAGGTTCATTGTCAGCCGAGCAGACCTGCGATCTTGCCGCTGGCGGCCAAGGCGCGGGCGGCTTCGGTCGTGTGCTCCTTCGACTGGCGCTGGAGCTTCGCCGCTTCAGCCACCTTGCGGTCGGCCTCGGCGTTCTGGCGGGCGGCGTGGGCGTCGAGCTTCTTCACGATCTTCGAGAGCGGCCCCACGATGCTGTCGGTGGAGCGGCGGCGGATGGACGGGAGCTTCATGGCTTCTCCTTGTCAGGCTGCGAGGGAGATGATCTGGGCGTGGACCTTCGAGATGGGCTGAAAGCTCACCGCGCGGCCGGGCTCGTTGGCCTCTCGGGCGAGGCGCTTGAAGTGCTCCTCCCGCCCCGGCTCCTGCATCTTGGTGATGCGGTCGAGGAGGTCGGACACGCTCTCTTCCGGGAGGATGATCTGCTTCGTCCGAGCGAGGGACGGAGCGAAGTGGACGAGGTCTTCGAGGCGCTCGACGCGGCGCGAGGTCCAGCTCGGCTGGGCGTCGACGGGCTTGAAGCCGGACCAGTCGATCTCGCCGTGCATGTGGATGTTGACCTGCCGGCTCATAATCTTGACCGGGAGGGTGATGCCAGCGAGCGACGACGGATCGTAGTAGGAGCGCTCGAAGTCCCAGTGGGCGACCTCGGTGAGCGCGGTCGTCTCAAGACCATCGTGCCGGAAGGCAATCCGCAGCGTGTTGCGGTAGAGGTCTTGCTCAGCGGAGAGCGACCACCCCGCCTGCTGGAGGCGGAAGGTGTCCGTCTCCCACCCGGCCCAGTTCAGCCGAACCGGACGCGAGAGGATGCGGCCGGGGCCGTCACGCATTCGAGCCGAGGTCCCGGACGATTGCGTCGTACTCCAGGCGGAGGTTGGCAAGCACCCGCTCGGCCTGTGCGATCTGGCGGAGCTTCGCCTCCAGCTTGGAGACCGCCGCGTCGGACTGCTCCTTCGCGATCTTCTCGCGGGCCTTCTGCTCCACAGCCTTGATGTCGATCATGCGTTTTTCCTGTCGTCGTTGTGGGTGTCGAGGATCAGCTCGCCCAGGAAGGCGAGGAACTTTTGGATCACCTGCACTCAGAGCGCCCGGAACCGAACGCCAGGAGCCAGAGGGGGAGCCACGAGCCTGTCGAGGCGGAGGGCGAGGGAGCCGGGGCAGTGACGGCCGGGGCGGGCAGCACCTTGTGGCCGGGCGGCGGCGGCCGCGACGGCGTGTAGCTCGGGCGGGGAGCCGGAGGCGGCGTGACCGCACGGGGCACGGGCGGGACCGAAGGGCGGGCAGTCATTACCGGGACCGACACTCGGCCCACGGACACAACGGCGGCCTGCACAGGGGCCAGCAATCCCACGGACTTCTTGGGCGGGCACGGGCGGCTCGGGCCGCAGGCAGCGAGGGCCAGCGGCAGGAGCGCAATCAGGACGCGGCGCTTGGTCATCATATTGAGCGCCTAACTCACTGCCGGGCGCCGAGGGCGGAGGCAGGCCCTCCGTAGATGCGGCGGCAGGCGGCCATGAAGCGGCCGTACCACTCCTTGCGCTCGGCGACGGTCATCTTGCGGAAGTCGAAGTGGGCACCGTTGCAGACCGTGGCGTCCCAATGGGCGGCACCGAGGCGGATGGTCATGGTGTGCTGAGGCATGGGCGAGATGTTCCAATTTAGCTTTGGTGGGTCCAAATTCGGGATGATCCCGATTTGTCAGCTATCAGGCAAAAAAATAGGCGGACTCCTCCACCTGATGCAGATCGAGGCACCCCATCGCGGGAGGCAAAGGCAGCTCGGAGGCGATCTCCGGGGGAAGCGCGGCGGCCACGGCCGCTCGGAACTCCTCCAGAACATTGTGCTCCGTGTACATGGAGACGAAGGCCGCCCGCAGATGGTGCGCAAGGCGGTCGGTGTCTGCGGCGTGGGTTCCATAGCTGTCGTGGATCATGGCGAACGAGGTGATCCCCTCCGCCACGCACCGCTGAATGGTGAGCATCATGGCGGATGCGTCCAGCGAGTGGACGAAGTTCGGGCTGATTGCCAACGCCTGCTTCGAGGCATCTAGGCTGTCTGCCTCCCCGAACACGCCGACCTTGATGATCGACCCGCGCAACCGGCTCTTGATCCTCCTCTCGTTGATGTTGCGGTACTCCTGATGGGCCACGAACCCGCTGGGGGTGGTCCACTGGATGGGGTTGCCGTGCCGCGTAGCCACCCGCGCGACGCGCTGGAGCCACGTCATCACCTGCCGGGCGGCCACGACAACATCGCCGATGGATGCCCAGATGATGGAGGCAAGGTAGGCCTCGGCCCGGACTAGCTCGTCGCCGAAGGGGTTCTCCTTGCCGTCCTTGATCTGCTCTCGGACTGCGGCTCGGGTGTACTCAAGGCAAGAGGTCATGGTTCCACCGTAGGGCAGCACCATCACCGGCCGCTTGGTGATCTTCCGGTTGATCCCGAAGTCCACCCACCCGCGAGCCACCCATGCCTTCTCGTCATCGCTGTCGGCTACGGCGCTGAGCCGCTCCGTCGTTCTGTTGGCGACCCGCTGGTAGATGTCCTGCGGCTTCTCAGCCGGCAGGAGGTTCACCGCTGCGCCACCCACCGGGTCCCGGAGCATGGCGGAGAAATGCTGGAGGCCGTTGCAGGAGCCATCGAGGGCGATGGGAAGTCGGGAGACGTAGCGGGTGGGTGATGGCTCGCCGAACCCTGTCCCCCACGCCTCCGTCCACTCGAAGCACCACGCGAGGAAGCTCCAGGGGCTGTCGGCCTCGGTCCACCAGCGGTGCGTTAGCGGGTCCGCTGCGCAGTCTCCCGCCCTTTGGCGGTGCTCGTAGGCCCATGCCTCCCGGTCATCGAAGCTCGCTTTGTCGAAGCCGAACACATTGGCCCCGTGGATAGCGAGCCAGCGAAGGCCCGCCTTGCCCAACGGCTTCCCCTCCGCGAAGTGCAGGAGCGCCTTGGCTCGGTCGGAGCCTTGCGGCTGGAGGGTGTTGGGGATGGCGTAGACCCGCCCCCGGAAGTCGAGCTGGTGCGGAAAGAAGATGGCGGGCTCGTTGCGGTACTCGCGCCCCACGGAGATGAGCTGAGCCATCTCCAGCCGGCGGCCCTCGTCCTCCGCATTCTGCTTGTAGACTAGCTTCGCCCGCTCCTTCCACTCACGCTTGGCCGCATCGTTGGTGTCGATGTCGAACGGCGTGGGCGGGAGTGGGTTCGGGTCCGGCCCGACGATGCCGGGCAGCAAGATGCCCCGCTCCATCGCCTCCTCCATGACGCCCAGGATGCGCCGGTTGATCGCCCAGCGGGTGGCCTGGAGGGCGTTGATGCCGACGAAGACGGGCTCCATTGCCGCTGCTTTGAGGGCCTCGACGTGCGCCTTGTACGTCCGCTTCACGAGTGCGAAGGGGCGCACGGCGTGGGTCAGGTAGCCCCCGCCGGATGTTCCCAGCCACGGGATCGGAGGGACCACGGTGGGCGTGAGCGCCGGCCGCAGGAGGGAGGCCTTGCTGTTGTGATCGTCCACCCAGCGGCGCCCGATGTCCGAAAGCCGCACCTGCTTGATCGTCTTGTTCTTCCGCACTGGCACATCCTCGACCACGAGGAGGCCGGTGTGCTCGATGAGTAGCTCGATGAGCTTGGTCCCCACATGCACCTTGTCCACGGTCGACCACCTGGGCAGCTCGATCTCAGCCGCACGGGCGGCTGCTGCATAGATCAGCTCGGCATGTACCGGGTCCCAGGACTTGCGCCGGACGCTGCGCTCCACCGTGCGGAAGAGAGCCGGCGCCCGCTCGTCGAAGACCGCCATGCGCAGCTCGTCCTCCAGCGCCGAGGCGATATCCCGGCACACCTGGAGGAAGGAGCAGCCGCCGGCGGAGGTGTTCAGGGCAGCGTGTAGGGAGAGGAAAGCGATGAGGTCGGCCGGCAGGGGAGCCAACAGGCCTGTCGCAAAGGCAGGCCGCCCCCTCCCCCGCTTGGGCGCGAGCAGCTTCTCAACGGCGGCGGTCATGGGGGCCAGTAGGTGGCGGGTGATCTCAAGCCCACCTGCCGTCTCAGCCAGCGCACCCCGAGCCTCCGCCTTGCGCACTCCTTCCATGAAACGGTGCGCACCCACGTCCCGCATCATCTCCTCAAGGGCCAGCTCCCGGCCCAAGTCGAGGGTCTCGATGTTCACGTCTTGTTCTCCGTTCTGTCACTGGTGACGTCACTGTCGGCCCGTCACCAACATCTTCTGCGTTTTTGGAAGTGTCCCCGATTTCGGGGGTGATAGACGACAAGCGGAGTTGGCGCAAGCCTTTTCGGGCTTGCTGCCAAACGTCAGCTATCAATCACTGGATTTTAAGTCTCGTGCGTCTACCGGTTTCGCCACGTCCGCGGGTCCGGGCGCATGGCCCAGTGGACGTGTCTTAGAGCATGTTTCGCGGCGGGAGTGTACCTCCTGCCGCGCCGGCTTCCACCGCGACGAGGCGCGGGCCGATGGGCCGTGCCGTCAGGCGCGCGGCCGCGCTTCGCGCCGTCAGATGCGGGGCCGCGCTTCGCGCTCGAGGCGCAAGCACAGGATGGCGCCGATCATCAGGCCGCCGATGAGGCTGATGTGCTCCACCACCACGTGGAACTCGAACAGGCGCTGCTCGCCCTGCATGGTCCAGAAGGGGTGGGCGATGGGGATGGTCAGCGCCGTGAATACCGCCAGCATGCCGAAGCCGAGCCAGGCCATCCGGTTGGCGATGACCATGGCCGAGCCGCCGAGCAGCACGAAGATGGCGAGCGGCACGAAGAACAGCGCCGGCTTCACGCCGAAGAACTCGAACAGCGCCAGCGCCCCGCCGAAGTTGAACAGCTTGTCCAGGCCCGCCCCCCAGAAGATGAACGTGAGCAGGGCACGGGCGACGATGCCGAATGCGGGGCTCGACAGGAGGGCGGCGATGGGACGAGGGGTCAAGATGGCACCTGTGGGCAGTTGAGACGGCGCGCGCGGGCGTCGGCCGAAGCCGTCATCCACGCGACATGCCTCTCTTGCCGGGGCCAGTCTGAACGGCGGCTGAACCGCCCTCCCCGTCCCGCGCCGGCGCGCCACTCAGGACGCGTCGACGGCCACCGGGGTGATGGCGACGGATTCGCCGCAGCCGCAGGAGGACGTCTGGTTGGGGTTGTTGAAGACAAACTGGGACGAGACCTTGTCCGTCTTGAAATCCATCTCGGTGCCGATAAGGAACAGCACCGCCTTTGAATCGACCACCACCTTCACGCCCTTGTCCTCGACCACCGCGTCGAGCGGCGCCACATCGGTGGTGAAGTCGAGCTTGTAGGACATGCCGGCGCATCCGCCGTTCTCGATGCCCACACGCACCGCGGTGCCTGGCTCGGACTCGGCCAGGATTTCGCGCAGGCGCTCGGCGGCGATATCGGTGATCCGGATGACCGGCGGCAGGCTGCGCCGGGCGGGGCGAGCGGGGGGTGTTTCAGCGACACTCATGGCAGACCTCCAGACCCGGCCGGTTCAAGGTCGGCGGGCCAGCCTCCTACAAATGGTGGATGATCGCGGCAGGAGCAAGTCTCAGGACCAAGTCTCACGACAAGGTATCGGCGGAAGGCGGAACGTCCGCAGGGTGGCGTACCGGGCCTGTGGTTGGTATTTTACAGCCAAGTCATAGGGAAATTGCGTGATTTCGCTTTTTCCCGCGAACGGCCAAGATATAGGTCTCACTACGGCGGCGGCTTGTCCGCCGGATCGCGGCGGCAAAGAGGCGGCTAGACGAGGCATGATGAGGGCGCAACCGGCCAGAGGGCGGGTCCGCGCGGCGACCGCGCTCACGGCGGTAGCTGCGCTATGGAGCCGTGCGGCCGAAGCCCAGCCCTCCCTCGCGGCTGGCGGTCTCGGCGGCGCGCCGACGCTCAAGACCACGCTCATTGCCCTCATCGCCGCCGCCGTAATCGGCACCGCCGCATTCATGGCTACGCTCGTCGTCGCCCGGCGCCGTGCGGCCGCGGGGACGCCGACCGAGACCACACCGGCACCGCGCAAGACCGGCGCGGCCCCCGCCGTGCCGAACTCCAGGGGCGCCATGCGCGCCGTGCTCCTGCTGCTGGGCCTCGGCGCCATCCTCCTCGTGGTGACGGTGCTCGTCTATCAGGCGAGCGTGCAGTCGGCGCTCTCCGAAACACGCAAGCTGCTCGGCACCCTGGCGGAGGTGCAGGTGCGCAACCTCGCCCAGGAGCGCCAGCGCCTGGAGACGGGCGCGCTGGCGCTGGGATCGAGCCGATTCCTCGCCGACGACGTGGCCGGCTGGCACGGCGAACCCTCCTCCGAGCGACGCGAGCGCCTGCGCCTGCTGCTCGGCGAGAGCGCGCGCGCCTTCGGCTTCACCGGGGCCGAGCTGTGGGCCAACAACGGCGCCTTCATCATGGCCTCCGGCGCGGAGCCCGGCCGGCCTGATATGGCGGAGATGGTGCGGCAGGTGGCGGCCACCGGCCAGATGGCGGAAGCCCCGCCGCCACGCGATTCCACACGGGCCGGGGGCTTCGCCTTCCTGGTCAACGTGCCGGTGCGCGACGCCGAGCATGACCCCTGCTGCGTGCTGTTCCTGCAGTCGGCGGTGCGGCCGGAAGCCCATCCCATGCTCTCGGCCGTGTTCCGCACCGCCCGCAGCGCCGAGGCGCTGCTGGTGGGGCCGGACCCGCGCGGCGGCGTGCGCGTCACCTCCGCCGTCTCGCGCGACCAGGCCGCGCCGCTGCCGCGCACCTTCGTGGCCGACCCCTACCCCTTCGCCGCCGCCAGCGACCGCCCGGGCCAGAGCGGCGCGGGCAGCGATCCCTCCGGCCGCGCCGTGCTGGCGGTGCGGACACCCATCCCCGGCGACCAGTCCTCCCTCGTGCTGAAGGTGGACCGCGACGAGATTCTGGGCGGCGCCCGCACCTCCGCCTTCTTCTCGGCGGCGCTCGCCTGCGCGCTGCTGCTGCTGGCGGTGGCGGTGGGGCGAGGCCTGCTGCAGAAGTCGCGCATGCGCGATGCGGCGCGTGAGCTTTCCGCCGCCCGTGCGGTGAGCGAGGCGGAAGCGCGCTTCCGCGCCGCCTTCGATCAAGCCGCCACCGGCATCCTCCATCTCGACCTCGACGGCACCATCCTGCGCGCCAACGACAAGGCCTGCCGCATGCTCGGCCGGCCGGCCAGCGCGCTGACCGGCGAACGCCTCTGGCAGCTGAGGAGCCCGGACCACGCCGCCGCCGGCGCCGACGTGATCCGCCCGCTCCTCGACGGCCGGATGGCGGAAATCGAGACCGAGGAAAGCCTCGTTCACCCAGACGGGTCGGCCGTCTGGCTCGCCTTCACCTTCTCGCTGGTGCGCAACGCGGATGGCGCGGCGGACCATCTGCTGCTGGTGGCACAGGACATTTCCGCCCGACGGGCCGCCGAAGCCGCCTTGCGTGAGAGCGAGGAGCGTTTCGGCCTCGCGGTGAAGGGCTCGGACCAGGGCGTGTGGGATCTGAACGTCCGCACCGGCAGCCTCTATCTCTCCCAGCGCGCGCGGGAGATGCTCGGCGTCGGCGCCGACGAGGCCGTGGACATCCGGCGGCCGTGGCACGAACTGCTCCACCCCGAAGACCGCCGCAAGGTGGCACCGGCCTGGAAGGCGTTCCTGAGCGGCGGGGTGCCGACGCTGGAGCTGGACATCCGCCTGCGCCGGCCGGACGGCAGCTATCACGATTTCCGCTGGAACGGCCTCGCCGCCCGCGACGCCGCTGGCACCATCAGCCGCGCGGTCGGCCTCCTAGCCGACATCACCAGCTCCAAGCAGACCGAGCGCCACCTGCGGCTCGCCGCAGCGGTGTTCGCCAATTCCCACGACGGGCTGGTGGTGACGAACCTCAAGTCCGAGGTGTCCGCCGTCAATCCGGCCTTCTCGCGCATCACCGGCTACGCAGAGGAGGAAATTCTCGGCCAGAACATGCGCCTCCTCCATTCCGGCCGCCACGACCGCGAGTTCTACCGCAGCCTGTGGAGCGAGCTGACCACCGCCGGCATCTGGCAGGGCGAGATCTGGAACCGCCGCAAGAACGGGGAAATCTTCCTCCAGCAGCTCAACATCAGCACGGTCTATGACGATTGCGGCGCGGCGCAGAATTTCGTTGGCGCCTTCCAGGACATCACCCAGGCCAAGCATTCCGAGTTCGAGCTGGACCGCATCGCCCATTACGACCCGCTCACCGATTTGCCGAACCGCACGCTCCTCGCCTCCCTGCTCGACCTCGCGGTGAGCCGGCCGGGCTCGCGCTGCGCGGTGCTGTTCGTGGACCTCGACCGCTTCAAGACCGTCAATGACAGCCTCGGCCACATGGCCGGCGACGCCGTACTGCAGATGGCCGCCCAGCGCATCCAGGACGAGCTGGAGGCCGGCGCCACGCTCGGGCGCCATGGCGGCGACGAGTTCGTCATCATCCTCGAGGGCATTGCGGGACCCGAGGATGCCGCCACCCTCGCCAACCATGTCATCCAGCAGATGGGCCGCCCCTTCTCCATGCCGGGCGGCGGGGAAATCTATCTCGGCGCCAGCGTCGGCATCAGCCTGTTCCCGGAGGACGCGGACACGCCGGCGAGCCTGCTCCAGCACGCGGATTCCGCTCTTGCGGAAGCGAAATCCCACGGCCGCGGCGGCTATGCCTTCTACACCCAGGCGCTCACCCGCGGCGCCCGCGTGCGCATGGAGATGGAAGCGGACCTGCGGCGCGCCCTCGCGCGCGACGAGTTCATCCTGAACTTCCAGCCGGTTGTGAACCTCGCCACCGGCCGCATCACCGGCACCGAGGCGCTGGTGCGCTGGCAGAGCCCCACCCACGGCCTCGTCACCCCCAACCGCTTCATCCCGCTGGCCGAGGAGACCGGGCTCATCGAGCCTCTGGGCAACTGGGTGATGGAGGCCGCCTGCCGGCAGATGGCCGAGTGGCTCGACAAGGGGGCCGACCTCGACTTCATCGCGGTGAACCTGTCACCGCGCCAGTTCCAGCGCGGCGCGCTGTGCGAGTTCGTGGACGACGTCCTGCGTCGCACCGGCCTGCCGGCGCACAAGCTGGAGGTGGAGATCACCGAGAGCCTGCTGTTCGACGCCCGCGCTGCGGCGGAGCGCAAGCTGCGCCAGCTGAAGGACACCGGCGTGCGCATCGCCCTCGACGATTTCGGCACGGGCTATTCCTCGCTCGCCTATCTCAAGCGCTTCCCCATCTCGAAGCTGAAGATCGACCGCAGCTTCGTGCGCGACCTGCCGCGCGCCGCCGATGCGGAGATCGCCACGGCGATCATTTCCATCGCCCGCGCGCTCGGCTTCTCGGTGGTGGCTGAGGGCATCGAGGATCCGCGCCAGCACGACTTCCTGAAGGCCCGAGGCTGCGATTTCGGCCAGGGCCATCTGTTCAGCCGGGCGGTGACGGGCGAGCGCCTGCTGCGCCTTGCGCTCAGCGGGCCCCTGGCGCCGGGGCCGGCACCGGGCACGCCGCGCGGCGCGGGCCCGATCGGCAGCACCTCCCTGCACTGATGCCGGAGGGTGGGCCTATTCCACGGTCTTGAAGGGCAGCGGGATGTCTTCCAGCGAGATGATGCCGCTGGTCATGATGTAGACGATGCCGGCGGTGACCACGAGCGCGATGAGGCTGGTGGCGATCACCTTGTAGAGCATCAGCGGCCGCACCGGCGCGCCGGGATCGGTGCCGGGGGTGATGTCCGCGCTCTCCGCCTGGGAGCGCACGCCCCATGGCAGCACGGCGAACAGGCTGGTCCACCACACGATGAAATAGATGGCGACGACGGCACCGACCGACACGGCGTCTTCCTTGATTGGCGGCGCCGGCCTTCTGGCGCCGCGGATGCGGGTTCATGCCATCGGCCCCGGTCTTCGACCGGCACCGAGAGGGCTCGCTCAGGCGCCGCGCCAGCCGGGCCAGAGGCGCGGGCCTTTGGCCTCAGGCCTGTTCCAGCTCCACCAGTGTGCCGTTGAAGTCCTTCGGGTGAAGGAACAGCACGGGCTTGCCGTGGGCGCCGATCTTCGGCTCGCCCGAACCGAGGACGCGCGCGCCCTTGGCCTTGAGCTGGTCGCGAGCGACGATGATGTCGTCCACCTCGTAGCACAGATGGTGGATGCCGCCGTCCGGATTGCGCTCCAGGAACTTTGCGATGGGCGAATCTGCGCCGAGCGGCTCCAGGAATTCGATCTTGGTGTTGGGCAGGGTCACGAACACCGTGGTCACCCCATGCTCAACCTGCGGCACGGCAGCGGAGACATCCGCGCCGAGCGTGTCGCGATAGAGCGCCGAGGCGGCCGCGATGTCGCGCACCGCGATGGCCACGTGATTGAGCCGTCCGATCATGTTTCCCTCCGGTTCCTCACCGATCCATAGCGCAACAGGGCGGGCCGAGAAACACGACCTCCGCAGGAGAGGGGCTCACCCTGCCTCGCTCGGGCGCCGCGCCGGCTTGATGCAGAGGCGGAGCCTCCGCATCGCTCACACCTCCAGCACGTGAACGTGGCAGACCGGCTTCTTGCCCCACACCGCGTTCACCGCCGAACGCACGGCCCGCTCCAGGCTCTCGGCCAGCGCCTCGGGATCGCGTCGGCGGGCCTTGGGCAGGTTGTCGAGGGTGGCGACCACCGTGTCGAGCACGTGGTCGAGCATGTCCACGCCGCCCTCCCCGCGCTCCGGCACGCCGGTGATCTCGACGGAGGGATCGCCCGCAAGGCCGCCCTGCTTGTTCACCGCGACGGCGATGGAGATGGCGCCCACGAAGCTCAGCTTGCGCCGCTCGGGGATGGCGCGCGCGCCCTCGGCCAGCAGCAGGCGGCCATCCTTGTAGAGGCGGCCGAAGGGCACGTCGTCCACCCGCTCGGCCGGGCCGGGCGCGAGGCGAATGACGTTGCCGTCATAGCAGTTCAGCACCTCCGGTACGCCAAGGCGGCGGGCGAGCAGAGCGTGCTCGTGCAGGTGCAGCGCCTCGCCATGCACCGGGATCGCCACCTGCGGGCGGATCATGCGGTACATCTCCTCCAGCTCGCCGCGCCGGGGATGGCCGGAGACGTGGACAAGGGCCGTGCGATCGGTGATGACCTCCACCCCGCGCTTGATAAGCGCGTTGACGATGTGGTTCACCACCTTCTCGTTGCCGGGAATGGTGCGCGAGGAGAACACCACCTGATCGCCCGGCGACAGGGCGATCTCGGGATGATCGTCATCGGCGATGCGGCGCAGCGCGGCGCGCGGCTCGCCCTGGCTGCCGGTGAGGATGGCCACCACCCGCTCGCGCGGCAGGTATCCATAGGCGTCCGCGCCGCGGAAGGCGGGAATGCCGTCCAGCAGCCCCTGCTCGCGGGCGACGCCGATGACGCGCTCCAGCGCCCGGCCCACCAGCACCACCTCGCGACCATTGGCATATGCCGCCTCGGCGATGCCGCGGATGCGGGCCACGTTGGACGAGAAGGTGGTGAAGGCGATGCGGTGCTTCGCCTTGGCGACGATGGCCTTCAGCGAGGCCCCCACATCCGCCTCGGATGGAGAGATGCCGTCGCGGATGGCGTTGGTGGAATCGCAGATGATGGCGCGCACGCCCTCGTCGCCCAGCGCCTTCAGCCGCGCAATGTCGGTGGCCTCGCCGACGAGGGGCGTCGGGTCGAGCTTCCAGTCGCCCGTGTGCACGACAAGCCCGGCCGCCGTGCGGATGGCGAGGGCGTGGCTGTCCGGGATGGAGTGCGACACCGGCACGAATTCCACCGAGAACGGCCCGATCTGCACCGGCTGGCGCGCGCGCACCACCTCGATAGGCAGCTCGGAGGGGGCACCGGGCTCCCCGGCACGCTTGGCTTCCAGCAGGCCGGCGGTGAAGCGGGTGGTGTAGATGGGGCACTTCAGGCGCGGCCAGAGGTCCAGCACCGCGCCGATATGGTCCTCATGACCATGGGTCAGCACGAGGCCGGCGATCTTCTTGCGCTCGGTCTCCAGGAAGCGGATGTCGGGCAGCACGAGGTCGACGCCGGGCGCCTCGTCCCCCGCGAAACTCATGCCGAGATCGACGATGAGCCATTCCCGCGCCTTCTTCGGACCGAAGCCGTAGAGGCCGAGATTCATTCCGATCTCGCCCACGCCGCCGAGGGGCGCAAAGACCAGTTCTTCCGAGGGTGCCATCAAAGGGTCACTTCCAAACGCAGCGCCCGGCGCGCCGGCGCATGGGAGCGCCGACGAGCGCGTGACGCGCCAAACAGGAAAAGCCCCGCGACGCGAGGCTCAGGAAAAGGCGGGCGGGCATATGATGGAGCCCCGCCGCCGCATTGCAAGCCTTCAGACCCCGCCGCGACGATCAGTCGGGCTTGCCGAGGGACACATCCCCCGCGGTGATGATCTCGGCCACGCCGTCCCGACGCCGCAGCATCATGGCGCCGCGCGTATCGATGTTCTCGAAGCGCCCTACCACCTCGCGCTCGCCGATCTTGACGCTCACCTGATCGCCCATGCCGAGGGCATGGCGCATCCAGTCCGAGCGGATGGCGGGAAAGCCCGCGCCGGCGTTCCACTGGTTGAGGCGCACCGCCATGGCAAGGTCGAGCGCTTCCAGCATCCGGTCGGGCGCGGTGGGCGCGCCGAGGGCTTCCAGGCTGGTCGCCTTGTAGGGCAGATCCTCGGGATGATGCAGGCAGTTGACGCCGAAGCCGATGACGGCGGCGGGGCGGCCGTGCGGATCGGTGCCGCCCTCCACCAGGATGCCGGCCACCTTGCCGCCCTCGATCAGGAGGTCGTTCGGCCATTTGAGCTTCATGTGCTCGGTCGCGATCTGCGGCGCGGCGGAGATCACCGCATCCCGCAGCGCGAGGCCGGCGACGAAGCAGAGCTGGGCCAGGTTCGCCACCGGCGCCGGATTGGGCAGCACCAGGGTGGCGAAGAGATTGCCGAGCTCAGACGTCCACGGACGGCCGCGGCGTCCCCGCCCGGCCGTCTGGATGTCGGCGACCAGCCACACCGGGAAGGTCTCGCCCCGCTGGAGGCGCGCCATCCCCTCGGCGTTGGTGGAGCCGATCTGGGTGAAGCGGACGATGGGAACCGTGGAACCCTGGAATTCGTAATGAGCCATCGTCTCAGAAGAGCGAACGGGCAGCGGCACTCGCAGCCTCGATAAGAGGAGCGGGATAGACGAAATAGAAGATGGTGAAAAGGCCACTCACCGCCAGAACCGCCTTCAGCTCGGTCGGCATGGGGTCGAAGGCGTCCACCGGCTCGTCGAAATACATGATCTTGACGATCCGCAGGTAATAGAAGGCGCCTACCACCGAGGCGAGCACGCCCACCACGGAGAGGCCATACAGGCCCGCCTGGATGGCCGCGACGAACACGTAGTACTTGGCGAGGAAGCCCGCGAGCGGCGGGATGCCGGCCAGCGAGAACATCAGCGCGCCCAGCATCAGCGCCATCAGCGGGTTGCGGCGGGCAAGACCGGCGAGGTCGTCCACCGTCTCCACCGCCTGGCCCTTGCGGCGCATGGTGAGCACGCAGGCGAAGGTGCCGAGCGTCATCATCAGGTAGATGGCCATGTAGACCAGCACGCCGCGCACGCCCTCGGCGGTGCCGGCGGCGAGGCCGACGAGGGCGAAGCCCATGTGGCCGATGGAGGAGTAGGCGAGCAGTCGCTTGATGTTGCGCTGGCCGATGGCGGCGAAGGCGCCGAGCACCATGGAGGCAAGCGACACGAAGGCGACGATCTGCTGCCACTGGTGCGAGACGTGGGGGAACGCCTCGATCAGCACGCGCACGAAGATGGCCATGCCGGCAACCTTCGGGGCGGAGGCGAAGAAGGCGGTGACCGGGGTGGGCGCGCCTTCATAGACGTCCGGCGTCCACATGTGGAACGGCACGGCCGACACCTTGAAGCACAGGCCCGCCACCAGGAACACGAGGCCGAAGATGAGGCCGATGCTCGGCTCCTTGGCCACGGCGGCGATCTGCAGGAAGTTCACCGAGCCGGTGAAGCCGTAGATCAGCGAGGCGCCGTAGAGCAGCATGCCCGAGGAGAGTGCGCCGAGGACGAAATATTTCAGGCCCGCCTCGGTGGAGCGCACCGAGTCGCGATTGATGGCGGCCACCACGTAGAGCGAGAGGCTCATCAGCTCGAGGCCGAGATAGAGGGCGATGAGGTCACCGGCCGACACCAGCATGAACATGCCGAGCGTGGCGATCACCACCAGCACCGCATATTCGAACTTCGCCTGCTTCTCCCGCGCCTGCCAGTCCACCGACATGATGAGGGAGACCAGCGCGCCGATGGAGACCAGCACCTTCATGAAGCGGCCGAAGGGATCGATCACCAGCGAGCCGTTGAAGGCGGAGACTTCGGTGCCCGGCTGAAGCAGCACCAGCACGCCCGCCGCGGCGAGCACCGCGATGGCAAGGCCCGTGACCAGATTGGCCGAGCCCTCCCCGCGGAACGCACCGATGAGGATCAGCACGATGGCCGAGACGGCGAGCACCAGTTCCGGCAGGACCGCGCCGAGGGGAGGCAGGAGCTGCGACATGAGGCGTCCTCGAAAATCAGAAGCTCAGCAGCAGGGCGGTCTTCACCGCGCCGGCCACGGAATCGGTGCGCGCGACGACCGCGTTCACCGCATGGGATGTCATGTTGAGGATGGGCGCGGGCCACACGCCGAACAGGATGGTGAGGATCACCAGCGGGACCATGATGACGATCTCGCGGGGCGAGAGATCCATCATGGACTTCAGCTTCTCCTTCTCCAGCGGGCCGAACACGACGCGCCAGTAGAGCCACAGGGCGTAGGCCGCGGAGAGGATGACGCCGGTGGCCGCGAAGAAGGCGACCCAGGTGTTGCGCTCGAAGGCTGCGAGCATGGTCAGGAACTCGCCGATGAAGCCCGACGTGCCCGGCAGGCCGACATTCGCCATGGTGAACACCATCAGCACCGTGGCGTAGAGCGGCATGCGCTTCACGAGGCCGCCATAGGCGGCGATTTCGCGGGTGTGCAGGCGGTCGTAGATGACGCCCACACACAGGAACAGCGCGGCCGAGACGAAGCCGTGGGAGATCATGAGGAACATGGCGCCCTGCAGGCCCTGCTCGTTCATGGCGAAGATGCCCATGGTCACGAAGCCCATATGGGCGATGGACGAGTAGGCGATCAGCTTCTTGATGTCCTCCTGCACCAGCGCGACGAGCGAGGTGTAGATGATGGCCACCACGGAAAGGGTGAACACCAGAGGCGCGAAATAGTGGCTCGCCTCCGGGAACATGGGCAGCGAGAAGCGCAGGAAGCCGTAGCCGCCCATCTTCAGGAGCACGCCCGCCAGGATGACGGAGCCGGCCGTCGGCGCTTCCACGTGGGCATCAGGCAGCCAGGTGTGCACCGGCCACATGGGCATCTTCACCGCGAAGGAGGCGAAGAAAGCGAGCCATAGCCAGAACTGCATGCCCGACGGGAAGCCGAACTGCATCAGGGTGGGCACGTCGGTGGTGCCGGCCTTCCAGTACATGGCCATGATGGCGAGCATCATCAGCACGGAGCCGGCCAGCGTGTAGAGGAAGAACTTGAAGGCCGCATAGATGCGGCGCGGCCCGCCCCACACGCCGATGATGAGGAACATCGGGATGAGGCCGCCCTCGAAGAAGAAGTAGAAGAGGACGAGGTCGAGGGCCGTGAAGGTGCCGAGCATCATGGTCTCGAGCACCAGGAAGGCGATCATGTATTCCTTCACGCGCTTATGCACGCTCTCCCAGGAGGCCAGGATGCAGAAGGGCATGAGGAAGGTGGTGAGGATGACGAAGGGCAGCGAGATGCCGTCCACACCCATGTGGTAGGAAGCGAGATCGCCGAGCCACGCCTTCTTTTCCACGAACTGGAAGCCGGGAGCCGAGGCGTCGAAGCCCGGCAGCAGCAGCAGCGACACCAGGAAGGTGACGAGCGTGGTCCACAGCGCCACCCATCGGGCGTTGCGCGCGGAGACCTCGTCGTCGCCCCGCACCACGAGGATGAAGAGCGCCCCGACCAGCGGCAGGAAGGTGACGACGGAGAGGATGGGCCAGTCGGTCATCGTCACACTCCGGCGAACATGAACCAGGTGATGAGGGCCGCGACGCCGATCAGCATCACGAAGGCGTAGTGGTAGAGGTAGCCGGTCTGCAGCCGCACCACCCCGCGGGTGATGTCGAGCACGCGGGCCGAGACGCCATCCGGGCCGAAGCCGTCGATGATCGTGCCGTCACCACGCTTCCACAGGGTGCGGCCGAGCCAGAGGGCCGGACGCACAAAGAGGAAGTTGTAGATCTCGTCGAAGTACCACTTGTTCAGGAGGAACTGGTACAGCGCGTCCTGCGACTTCGCGAGCTGCACGGGCACCTTCGGGTTCACCAGATAGAACCAGATGGCGAAGAGCGAGCCGATCACCATCATCACCGTGGGCATGTAGGCCGCCCAGCCGGGAATCTCGTGCATGGCGTGGAGAATGTGGTTCTCCGCCCCCATGAAGATCGAATGGCGGAAGAAGTGCTCCACGCCGTGCCCGACGAAGATGCCGTGGAAGGCCCAGCCCGCGAAGATCGCTCCGAGGGACAGCACGGCCAGCGGAATGGTCATCACCAGCGGGCTCTCGTGCGCGGCCTCATAATGATGATGGTCGTGCGGGTGACCCCAGAAGGTGAGGAAGATCAGGCGCCAGGAATAGAAGGCGGTGAGCGCCGCGGCGATCACGGTCATCCAGTAGCCGTAGACGTGGAAGTAGTTGTGGCTCGCATAGGCCGCCTCGATGATGGCGTCCTTGGAGTAATAGCCGGCGAGGAAGGGGAAGCCGGTGATGGCCAGCGTGCCGATCACCATCGTCCAGTAGGTGAAGGGGATCTTCTTCCGAAGGCCGCCCATGTGCCGCATGTCCTGCTCATGGTGCATGGCGTGGATGACCGAGCCGGCACCGAGGAAGAGCAGCGCCTTGAAGAAGGCGTGCGTGAGCAGGTGGAACATGCCGATGGAATAGGCGCCCGCGCCCATGGCCACGAACATGTAGCCGAGCTGGGAGCAGGTGGAGTAGGCGATCACCTTCTTGATGTCGTTCTGCACCAGGCCAACGGTGGCGGCGAAGAAGGCGGTGGTGGCGCCCACCAGCATCACCACGTTGAGCGCGGTCTGCGACAGCTCGAAGATGGGCGACATGCGCGCCACCATGAACACGCCCGCGGTCACCATGGTGGCGGCGTGGATGAGGGCCGAGACCGGGGTCGGGCCTTCCATCGCGTCCGGCAGCCAGGTGTGCAGCAGGAACTGGGCCGACTTGCCGCACGCGCCGACGAACAGCAGCAGCGCGATCACCGTCGGCGCATCCCAGTGGTGGCCCAGGAAGGTGATGGTCTTGCCGGCAAGGCCCGGGGCGGCGGCGAACACCTCCTCGAAGGCGATGGAGCCGGTCATCACGAAGATGGCGAAGATGCCCAGCATGAAGCCGAAGTCGCCCACGCGGTTCACTACGAAGGCCTTCATGGCCGCCGCGTTCGCCGAGGGCTTCTCATACCAGAAGCCGATGAGCAGGTAGGAGGCGAGGCCCACGCCTTCCCAGCCGAAGAAAAGCTGGAGCAGGTTGTCCGCCGTCACCAGCATGAGCATGGCGAAGGTGAACAGCGAGAGATAGGCGAAGAAGCGCGGCCGGCTCGGATCCTCGTGCATGTAGCCGATGGAGTAGAGATGGACGAGCGAGGACACGGTGGTGACGACGATCAGCATGATCACCGTCATGGTGTCGATGCGGAACGCCCAGTCGACCTTGAGGTCGCCCACATAGATCCACTTCATCACCTGCACGCGCGTGTCGTGGTCGCCGAAGCCGACCGAGAAGAACGCGATCCAGGAGAGCAGGCACGCGACGAACAGGAAGGAGGTGGTCACCACCTCGCTGGCGCGGTCACCGATCTTCTTGCCGAACAGGCCGGCAATGAGGAAGCCGAGAAGGGGGAGGAAGACAATCGCCTGATACATGGCCTCAGCCCTTCATGGCGTTGATGTCCTCGACGGCGATCGAACCGCGGTTGCGGTAGAACACCACGAGGATGGCGAGGCCGATGGCCGCCTCGGCTGCGGCGACGGTGAGCACGAGCAGCGCGAACACCTGGCCCGTCAGGTTCCCGAGGAAGGCGGAGAACGAGACGAGGTTGATGTTCACGGCGAGCAGGATCAGCTCCACCGACATGAGGATGACGATGACGTTCTTCCGGTTGAGGAAGATGCCGAGCGTCCCGAGCGTGAACAGGATCGCCGCGACGGTCAGATAGTGGGAGAGACCGATGTCCATGCCCATCCCCCTCAGAGGCCCTGGCCGGGACGCACCTTCACCACCTCGATGGTGGAGGAGCGCGTCACCTGAGCCGTGATGTTCTGCCGGCGCACGTTCACCTTGTGGCGCAGCGTGAGCACGATGGCGCCGATCATGGCGACGAGCAGCACGAAGCCGGCGGCCTGAAAGAAGTAGATGTAGTCCGTGTAGAGCACCTGCGCGATGGCGCGCACGTTGCTCTCCGTGGCGATGCCGCCCGGCGAGGACTTCACGGCCGAGGAGACCCCGGGGCCGGTCACCCACGCCCCCACCACCAGCACCAGCTCGGCGAGGAAGATGAGGCCGACGACGACGCCCACCGGCAGGTATTGCAGGAAGCCCTGGCGCAGCTCCACGAAGTCCACGTCGAGCATCATCACGACGAAGAGGAAGAGCACCGCCACCGCGCCCACATAGACCACCACCAGGATCAGCGCGAGGAACTCGGCGCCGATGAGGATGAAGAGGCCCGCCGCGTTCACGAACGCGAGGATGAGGAACAGAACCGACTGCACCGGGTTGCGGGAGGAGATCACCATGAAGGCGGACGCCACCAGCACGAAGGCGAAGAGATAGAAAAACGCTGCCGCGACGCTCATGCGCGTAGCCCCCCTGCCCGCGGCGCGCCCGCGCCGGTCATGTCCGGCCCCGCAAGGCGGCCAGCCCCTCTGATGTCCTGACGCATCCCGAAAACCCGACGCATCCCGAAAGTCCGATCTATGGCGCCGCGCGTCGCCACGCGTCGCCGGTCCCGTTCCAGAAGACCGGCAGGATGCCGGCCGTGTTCGTTTCGCCGCTCAGCGATAAGGCGCGTCGAGCGCGATGGACCGCGCGATCTCGCGCTCCCACCGGTCGCCGTTCGCGAGCAGCTTTTCCTTGTCGTAGTAGAGTTCCTCGCGCGTCTCGGTGGCGAACTCGAAGTTCGGTCCCTCGACGATGGCATCCACCGGGCACGCCTCCTGGCAGAAGCCGCAATAGATGCATTTCACCATGTCGATGTCGTAACGGGTGGTGCGGCGCGTGCCGTCGTTGCGGCGCGGGCCGGCCTCGATGGTAATGGCCTGCGCTGGGCAGATGGCCTCGCACAGCTTGCAGGCGATACAGCGCTCTTCCCCGTTGGGATAGCGGCGCAGGGCGTGCTCGCCGCGGAAGCGCGGCGAGAGCGGGCCCTTCTCGAAGGGATAGTTCAACGTCGCCTTGGGCTTGAAGAAATAGCGCATGGCGAGGAAGAAACCCGAGACGAGCTCGGTGAGAAAGATGGCGCGCGCGGCCTGATCGAGCTTCACAGGCGCTCTCCCCGAAGGCTGTGCGAAAGGGCGGAAGGAACGGTCATTGCGGCGCCGTCCCGGTGAAGTGCAGCACGCCCGCGACCACCACGACGGCGACGAGGGAGATCGGCAGGAACACCTTCCAGCCGAGCCGCATGAGCTGGTCGTAGCGATAGCGGGGCACCATGGCCTTCGCCATCGCGAACAGGAAGAACATGAAGCAGAGCTTGAGGACGAACCACACCAGCCCCGGCACCCAGGTGAAGGGCGCGAACGGGATGGGCGAGAGCCAGCCGCCGAGGAACAGGATGGTTCCCATGGCGCACATGGTCATGATCGCCACGTACTCGCCGAGCATGAACAGCAGATAGGGGGTCGAGCCGTATTCGGTCATGAAGCCCGCCACCAGTTCCGACTCCGCTTCCACGAGGTCGAAGGGCGGGCGGTTCGTCTCGGCCAGGGCCGACACGAAGAAGATGACGAACATGGGCAGCAGCGGCAGCCAGTACCAGCCGAGGAAGCCGAAGCGGCCGTTCTGCGCCTCGACGATCTCCGAGAGGTTCAGCGAGCCGGCGCACATCAGCACGGTGATGATGACGAAGCCGATGGAGACTTCGTAGGACACCATCTGCGCCGCGGAGCGGAGCGCGGCGAGGAAGGGATACTTCGAGTTCGAAGCCCAGCCGCCCATGATGATGCCATACACGCCGAGCGACGAGATGGCGAAGATGTAGAGCACGCCGACATTCAGGTCGGCGATGACCCAGCCCGGTGCGATCGGCACCACCGCCCAGGCGGCAAGCGCCAGCACGCAGGTGACGAGCGGGGCCAACAGGAAGATCGCCTTGTTGGCGCCCGACGGGATGGTGGGCTCCTTCAGCACGAACTTGAGAAGGTCGGCGAAGGATTGCAGGAGGCCGAACGGCCCCACCACGTTGGGACCGCGGCGCAGCTGCACCGCCGCCCAGATCTTGCGGTCCGCCAGCAGGATGAAGGCGATGAAGATCAGGAGCGCCACGAGCAGAGCAAGGCTCTGCCCGAGGATGATGAGCACCTGGATGAGGGTGTCCTGCCAGTTCATGTCCGCGTTTCCGTGAAGCTCGCAGCCGTCCGGTTCACCGTGCCCATCGCCTACTCCGCCGCTTCCGCCGCCGCCGCAAGGCGCAGCGCGGAGCATTCGGCCATCACGGCGGAAGCCCGCGCGATGGGGTTGGTGAGGAAGAAGTCCTCGATCACCGGCGCGAACGCCGTCTTGTCCACGCTGCCGCCGACACCCGCAAGGGCCGACACGGCACCGGCATCAGCCTCCACCGCCTCGTCGATATGGCCGAGGTGGGGATAGGCCGAGACGAGTTGGGCGCGCAGCGCCTGCATGTTGTCGAAGGCCAGGGTCTGGCCCAGCACTTCGGACAGAGCCCGCAGGATCGCCCAGTCCTCGCGCGCCTCGCCGGGCGGGAAGGCGGCGCGGTTGGCGAACTGCACCCGGCCTTCCGTGTTCACATAGATGCCCGACTTCTCGGGATAGGCGGCGCCGGGCAGGATCACGTCCGCCCGGTGGGCGCCGCGATCACCATGGGTGCCGAGATAGACGACGAAGGCGCCGGGGGCGACCTCCACTTCGTCCGCGCCCATCAGGAAAGCCACGTCCAGCGCGCCGGGGGCGATCATGGCCGCAACGTCCAGCCCGCCGGCGCCGGGCACTGCGCCCACATCGAGGGCACCGACGCGGGCCGCCGCGGTGTGCAGCACGCCGAAGCCGTTCCAGCCGTCCTTCACCGCGCCCACGGCAACCGCCACGCGGGCGGCCAGCGAGAGCACCGCGGCGCCATCCGGCCGGGCCAGCGCGCCCTGGCCGACGATGACCAGCGGCCGCTCGGCCTTGCGCAGGATGTCGCCGAAGGCGGACGAGCCGGCGAGATCGGCGAGGCTGTCGGGGCCGGCGCCGAGATAGTCGTAGGTGTAGGTGAGGTCCACCTTGGTGCCGATGAGGCCGATCTTCAGCCCGCCCTGGCGCCAGCGCTTGCGGATGCGCGCATTGATGACGGACGCCTCATGCCGCGGGTCGCTACCCACGAGGAGGATGGCGTCGGCCTGCTCGATGCCGGCGATGGTGGGATTGAACACGTAGGACGCGCGGCCCAGCGCCGGATCGAGCTTGGCGCCGTCCTGACGCGCGTCGATGTTGGCGGAGCCGAGCTTGCCCATGAGCGTCTTGAGGGCGAACACCTCTTCCACGCTGGCAAGGTCGCCGATGAGCGCGCCGATCCTGGCGGGAGCGGTGCCCTTCACCTTGGCGGCGATGGCGGCAAACGCCTCGCTCCAGGTGGCGGACACGAGGCGGCCGTCCTTGCGCACATAGGGGCGATCAAGGCGCTGGACCTTCAGGCCGTCCCACACATAGCGGGACTTGTCGGAGATCCACTCCTCGTTCACCACGTCGTTGTTGCGCGGCAGGAAGCGCATGACCTCGCGACCGCGGGTGTCGATGCGGATGTTGGAGCCGACCGCATCCATGACGTCGATGGACTCGGTCTTCACCAGTTCCCACGGCCGGGCGTGAAACTGGTAGGGCTTGTGGGTCAGCGCGCCCACCGGGCAGAGGTCCGCCACGTTGCCCTGCATCTCGGAACGCATGGCGTGCTCGAGATAGGTGGTGATCTCCATATCCTCGCCGCGGCCGATGGCCCCGAGGTCCGGCACGCCGGCCACTTCCGTGGAGAAGCGCACGCAGCGGGTGCACTGGATGCACCGGTTCATGGAGGTCTTGACCAGCGGGCCGATATACTTGTCTTCCACGGCGCGCTTGTTCTCGGCGAAGCGCGAGGTGTCCGCGCCGTAGGCCATGGCCTGGTCCTGCAGGTCGCACTCGCCGCCCTGATCGCAGATCGGGCAATCCAGCGGGTGGTTGATGAGCAGGAACTCCATCACCCCTTCGCGGGCCTTCTTCACCATTGGGCTCTTGGTGAGCACCACGGGCGGCTCGCCGTTGGGGCCGGGGCGCAGGTCCTTCACCGCCATGGCGCAGGACGCCGTGGGCTTGGGCGGGCCGCCCTTCACTTCCACAAGGCACATGCGGCAGTTGCCCGCGATGGACAGCCGCTCATGGAAGCAGAAGCGCGGAATCTCGACGCCCGCCGCCTCGCACGCCTGAAGCAGCGTGTATTCGGCAGGTACATCGACCTCGGTTCCGTCGACGACGATCTTCGCCATCACTTCCACCTCACCTTGTGCCGCGCTCTGCACGGCCGGGGCCGAACGCACAGCGCCCGCCCCTTAAGACATCCCTCCCCGCCCGTCGCGTCGGCGCGCCCGGCGGGGTGCTTGCTACTCCGCCGCCACCGGAACCACCGGCTCCGGATGCGGGTTGGCGGCATACTGGTCGATGCGCGCCTCGATCACGTGACGATAGTGCCGGATGAGGCCCTGCACCGGCCACGCGGCGGCATCGCCGAGCGCGCAGATGGTGTGCCCCTCGATCTGGGTGGTGACTTCCAGCAGCAAGTCGATCTCGCGCTTCTGGGCGCGGCCCTCGGCCATGCGGTTGACCACGCGCCACATCCAGCCGGTGCCCTCGCGGCACGGCGTGCACTGGCCGCAGCTCTCATGCTTGAAGAAGGCGGAGATGCGGGCGATGGCCTTGATGATGTCGGTGGACTTGTCCATCACCAGCACGCCAGCGGTGCCGAAAGACGACTTCACCGCGCGGGTGCCGTCGAAGTCCATGATGAGATCTTCGCACTGCTCGCCGGGGATCACCGGGCAGGACGCGCCGCCGGGGATGATGCCGAGCAGGTTGTCCCAGCCGCCGCGGATACCGCCGCCATGCTTCTCCACGAGCTCCTTGAAGGGGATGCTCATGGCCTCTTCCACCACGCAGGGCGTGTTCACGTGGCCGGCCAGGGAGAACAGCTTGGTGCCCACATTGTTCGGGCGGCCGATGGAGGAGAACCAGGCCGCGCCCCGCCGCAGGATGGTGGGGGCGACCGCGATGCTCTCCACGTTGTTCACCGTGGTGGGGCAGCCATAGAGGCCCATGTTCGCGGGGAACGGGGGCTTCAGGCGCGGCATGCCCTTCTTGCCCTCGAGGCTCTCCAGCAGCGCGGTTTCCTCGCCGCAGATATAGGCGCCGGCACCGTGGTGCACATAGAGGTCGAAGGGATAGTCGTGGACGTTGTCCTTGCCGATGAGGCGCGCCTCATAGGCCTGGTCCACCGCCGCCTGCAGGCGCTCGCGCTCGAAGATGTATTCGCCGCGGATGTAGATGTAGGCCGCGTGGGCGCCCATGGCGAAGGAGGCGATCAGGCAGCCCTCGATCAGCGTATGCGGATCGTTGCGCATGATCTCCCGGTCCTTGCAGGTGCCGGGCTCGGATTCGTCGGCGTTCACCACCAGATAGTGGGGGCGGCCATCGGACTGCTTGGGCATGAAGGACCACTTCATGCCTGTCGAGAAGCCGGCGCCGCCGCGGCCGCGCAGGCCCGACGCCTTCATCTCGTTGATGATCCAGTCGCGGCCCTTTTCCAGGATGGCCTTGGTGCCGTCCCAGTTGCCGCGCTTGAGGGCGCCCTGCAGACCGAAGTCGTGGAAGCCGTAGAGATTGGTGAAGATGCGGTCCTTGTCGGCGAGCATGGGCCTCACTCCTCCGGATCGCGCACGCCGGTGCCGGTCTTCACCGGCTCACGGTCGGAACCTGTAACGGACGGGCTGGAGGCCTGCGCCTCCGCGGCGATAGCCTCGCGCTTGTCGCGGGTGTCGGCGCCGTCGGCCGCCTTTTCCTGGGCCGCCGCCGTGGCGCCCAGGGGATCGGCCGGGCTCTCCGACGCCGCGCGGGCGCGGCCGGCGGAGAGGAGATCCGGCGTCTCCGTGCCACCACCGCCGGCGGCGGGCACGGTGGCCTTGAAATCATAGAGCGCGGGATCGAGCAGCACGCGCGGGCCGCCCTCCGGCTCGGAGCCCTTGCGCGAATTCTGCGGACCCACGCTCACCGGACGGCCGGCAGCGAGATCGTCGAGCAGCTTCTCGAAGTTCTCGGGGGTCAGGTCTTCGTAATAATCATCGTTGATCTGCACCATGGGGGCATTGGTGCAGGCGCCCAGGCATTCCACCTCGAGCCAGGAGAAGGTGCCGTCGGCCGAGACGTGCCGCTCGTGGCCGATCTTCTTCTCGCAGACGTGCTTGATGGCTTCCGCGCCGCGCAGCATGCAGGGCGTGGTGCCGCACAGCTGGACGAAATACTTCCCCACCGGCTCAAGGTTGAACATGGTGTAGAAGGTGGCGATCTCCAGCACGCGGATATTCGCCATGCCGAGGCGATCGGCGACCGCGCGGATGGCGGGCTCGGGCAGCCAGCCGCCGGCGGCCTTCTGGGTTTCCCACAGCAAGGGCACCACGGCGCTGGCCTGCCGGCCTTCCGGATACTTGGCGATCAGCTTCTGCGCGATGGCCTCAAGCTCCGGCGTGAAGCTGAAGCTCTCGGGCTGCTCGGCGGCGAGGCGGCGGACGGACATGGTTCAGATCCCGGAAGAAGCCGCGCGCAAGCGCGCCGGCATCGGGCAAAGGGCGAGAGAAAGGCGGGCCATCAGCGGTCCACCTCCCCGAACACGATGTCGAGCGAGCCGAGCACCGCGGAAACGTCGGCCAGCATGTGGCCGCGATTGAGGAAGTCCATGGCCTGCAGGTGCGCGAAGCCCGGAGCGCGGATCTTGCAGCGGTACGGCTTGTTGGTGCCGTCCGACACGAGATAGACGCCGAACTCGCCCTTGGGCGCTTCCACCGCGGCATACACGTCGCCTTCCGGCACGTGGAAGCCCTCGGTGTAGAGCTTGAAGTGGTGGATGAGCGCTTCCATCGAGCGCTTCATCTCGGCCCGCTTCGGCGGCGCGACCTTGTGGTCCTGAGTGTGGACCGGTCCCGTCTCCTTCAGCAGGCGTTCGACGCACTGCTTCATGATGTACGTGGACTGGCGCATCTCCTCCATGCGGACGAGATAGCGGTCGTAGCAGTCGCCGTGCTTGCCCACCGGAATGTCGAAATCGAGTTCCGAATAGCACTCGTAGGGCTGCGCGCGGCGCAGGTCCCATGCCGCGCCGGAGCCGCGCAGCACCGGGCCGGAGAAGCCCCAGGACAGCGCCTCGTCCACCGAGACGATGCCGATGTCCACGGTGCGCTGCTTGAAGATGCGGTTGTTGGTGACGAGGGCGTCGAGGTCCGCCACCAGCTTCAGGAACGGGTCGCAGAAGGCACCGATGTCTTCCACCAGCTGCCGGGGCAGGTCCTGATGGACGCCGCCGGGCCGGAAATAGGCGGCATGCATGCGGCTGCCGGAGGCGCGCTCATAGAAGATCATGAGCTTCTCGCGCTCCTCGAAGCCCCACAGCGGCGGGGTCAGCGCGCCCACGTCCATGGCGAACGTGGTGACGTTGAGGAGGTGGGAGAGCAGGCGCCCGATCTCGGAATAGAGCACGCGGATGAGCTGGCCGCGCTTGGGCACCTCGATGCCCAGCAGCTTCTCCACCGCGAGGCAGTAAGCGTGCTCCTGGTTCATCGGCGCGCAATAATCGAGCCGGTCGAAATAGGGCACGGCCTGAAGGTAGGTCTTGGCCTCGATCAGCTTCTCGGTGCCGCGGTGCAGGAGGCCGATGTGCGGGTCCACCCGCTCCACCACCTCGCCGTCCAGCTCCAGCACAAGGCGCAGCACGCCGTGCGCCGCAGGATGCTGCGGGCCGAAATTGATCTGGAAGTTGCGGACCTTGTCCGCGGGCTTCATCTCGTCGGCGACATCAACCATGAGACGCTCCCTCACCCGGCCTTGGGCGGCGCGGGCGGCTGGCCCGAGGCCTTCTCGTCACCGGGAAGGACGTATTCGACGCCCTCCCACGGCGAGAGGAAGTCGAAGTTCCGGAACTCCTGCGGCAGGCGGACCGGCTCGTAGACCACGCGCTTCTGGGCGTCGTCGTAGCGCACCTCCACGAAGCCCGTGGTCGGGAAGTCCTTGCGCAGAGGGTGGCCGTCGAAGCCGTAGTCCGTCAGCAGGCGGCGCAGCTCCGGGTGGCCGGTGAACAGGATGCCGTACATGTCGTAGGCTTCCCGCTCGAACCAGTTGGCACCGGGGAAGACGCCGGTGATGGAGGGCACCGGGGTGTCCTCGTCGGTGGCGACCTTGAGGCGGATGCGGGCGTTCTGCTTCACGGAAAGCAGGTGATACACCACGTCGAACCGCTTCTCGCGGGCCGGATAGTCCACGCCGCACACGTCCACGATGCAGGTGAACTGGCAGGCCGGATCATCCCGGAGGAAGGTCACCGCCTTGACGATCTGCGACGGCTCGATGAGCAGCGCCAGCTCGCCATAGGCGATCTCGGTGCCGATCACCACGCCCGGCAGGGCGCCCGATACGTGGGCGGCGAGGTCGTTGAGGGTCTCGTCCATCACACCGGCTCCCGATCAGCGCTCGATGGTGCCGACGCGGCGGATCTTCTTCTGCAGCAGCAGGATGCCGTAGAGCAGCGCTTCCGCGGTGGGCGGGCAGCCCGGCACGTAGATGTCCACCGGCACGATGCGATCGCAGCCGCGCACCACCGAATAGGAGAAGTGGTAGTAGCCGCCGCCATTGGCGCAGGAGCCCATGGAGATGACGTAGCGCGGCTCCGGCATCTGGTCGTAGACCTTGCGCAGGGCCGGGGCCATCTTGTTGGTCAGCGTGCCGGCGACGATCATCACGTCCGACTGGCGCGGCGAGGCGCGCGGCGCAAAGCCGAAGCGCTCCACGTCGTAGCGCGGCATGGAGGCCTGCATCATCTCCACCGCGCAGCAGGCGAGACCGAAGGTCATCCACATGAGGGAGCCGGTGCGCGCCCAGGTGATGAGATCATCGGCGGTGGTGAGGAGAAAGCCCTTGTCCGCCAGCTCGTTGTTGATCTCCTTGAAGAAGGGATCATCAGCGCCGACGGGACGGCCGGTGGAGGGATCGACGATGCCGGTCGAGGCGCGTGCGATCTCGGGCTTGGTGGCCGAAGGGGTCAGTCCCATTCCAGAGCTCCCTTGCGCCATTCGTAGATGAACCCGACGGTGAGCACGCCGAGGAAGATCATCATCGACCAGAAGCCGAGGTCGCCGAGGCCACCGAAGCTGATCGCCCACGGGAAGAGGAAGGCGACCTCAAGGTCGAAGATGATGAAGAGGATGGACACCAGGTAGAATCGCACGTCGAACGTCATGCGCGCGTCGTCGAATGCGTTGAAGCCGCACTCGTACGCGGACAGCTTCTCCGGGTCCGGGTTCTGGTAGGCGACGATGAAGGGCGACACCAGCAGGGCCAGGCCGATCACCGCGGAAACGCCGATGAAGATCACCACCGGCAGATAGTCCATGAGCAACGCGTTCATCTTGCTCGCACCTCGGAGCGCTCGGTCGGTGCCGTGGGCAGCGCGCTTGGCTCACCCATCAGGGTCAAAAGGAGCTTGAAACGGCTGATCGCCTGAAGCGTTACCGCGCCGTCCGGCTAGAGAAGTTCGAAACGACGCGAGAGCCTTATCGCAGCGCCAGAAGGGAGGCAAGTGCGCGGTTCGGCCAAGGTGTCATGCCTTTGGTGGAGGATCGCGGGTGCGTCCGGGGCAGCCCGTCCGCGACCGCCGCGCCGCCCCTTTCGCAGCGCCGCGAAAGCTGGGCCGGAGCCGGCTTGCGCTTCTCTCGCGGGAGGTAGATCGGGAGGGCCTCAATTCTGTGCAAGATGCGGTTGCGAGCGACTGTTGCATCCGTGCGACACAATGCCGTGTGCATCTTCCAGCCTTCCCCTGCCCTGCGGACCGGCGAAGGCTCCGGCATCCGTAGGCCTCCCGGCGCGAGCGAGTCGCGCCGGGAGTTGCCGAAGCGCCGGGGCGCATCCGCCACGGCGATTCTGTGAGGGTCGGCGCCGGGGCGTGCCCGGCACCAGCTCAGCGATGGGGGCGTGCGCCGCCCGGACGGCCACCGCCGCCGCCACCGACGCGTCCGCCACCCTGGAACTTGGCACCACCGCCGCCACCGCCGCGGTACTGCTTCGGCGGCCCGGCCGGACGGCTGGCGGGCTTCACGCTCGTCTTGCCGCCGCCGCCCTTCTTGAGCTGCTGCGACCCGCCGGTCGGCTTGACCGGCTTCGCCGTGGGGGCCGCACCGCCCGGCTTGCCCGCACCGCCGGCCCCACCGGGCTTGCCGGGAGCACCGGGACCGCCTGGCTTGCCCGGAGCGCCGGGACCACCCGGACCACCGGGAGTGCCCGGTCCACCCGGCTTGCCCGGACCACCCGGACCACCCGGATAACCGGGACCGCCGGGACCGCCCGGCTTACCGGGACCACCCGGACCACCCGGACCACCGGGACCACCCGGTCCGCCGGGCTTGCCGGGGCCACCAACGCCGCCGGGGCCACCCGGATAGCCGGGCTTACCCGGAAGCGGCTTGCCGGGATTCGGCTTCCACGGACCCACCGGGCCGCCCGGACCACCAGGATAACCAGGACCACCCGGCTTGCCGGGATAGCCCGGATAACCGGGACCGCCGGGCTTGCCCGGGTAGCCGGGATAACCCGGGCCTCCGGGATAGCCGGGAGGCGGGGGCCAGCCGGGATGGCCGGGACCACCGGGCCAGCCGCCCGGCGGGCGGGGCGGCGGCGGGCGCCAGCCGGGATAGCCCGGCCACGGCGGCGGATAGACCCAGCCGCGGCCCCAGTTCCACGGATTGCTCCAGGCGCTGCCCACCAGCACCCCGGCGCCGAAAGCCAGCAGGCCGACGCCGGCCGCGGTGTAGATGGTGGAGGAATCGTAGGTCGGCACATAGACCACGTTGGGGTCGGCCGAGGTGATGTAGACCACATTCCGGCCGTCCTCCTGCCGGGTGGTCACGACCTGCTTGTCGTTGGTCTTCAGCGAGCCGGCCGCCTCGGCCTTGGCGCGCAGGGCCTGGATGGCCACCGACACGTCCTCCGGCTGGCTGACGAAGGCGTAGCCGATGGACTGGGTGGCATCGAGGTTTTCATTCAGCTTGGCGACCACGGTGGGGAAGCGCGTCAGCGCCTTCACCGAGGAGTCCCACTTCTGGGCATCGGCGCCGGAGAAATCGCCCTTCTTCACCGCGCTCTTGTGGCTCTCCAGCCAGCGCTGCGCCTGCACCAGCTCCAGCGGATAGGCGGTGGCCGGCAGCATCTGCGCGAGCAAAGTGTCTGGATAGAGCGCATAGGGCGCGAGCAGGGTTTCCAGCTCGGCGAGGGTGTAGAGCGCGGACGCCGGCGGCGTATCGGCGGGCGGCGCCCCGGCCGGAACGACCGGAACCGGCGCGGCCCCCGCAGGAGCAGCGCCGGCAGGCGCGACAGGTGCAGGCGCAGCCGGCGGCGTCACGGCCGTGGTGGCGGGCGGAGCCGCAGGAGGCGCGACCGGCGGCGCCACCTCGGGCGCCACTTGCGGCGCGGCCGCGGGCGGCGTCGTGGGTGGCGGGATCGGCGCCTGGGTTGCTGCCGCGCCGGCGTCGGGCGCGCTCTGCTGGGCGAAGGCCGGATAGAGGCTCGTGGTCCAGCCGAAGGCCAGCGCCACGGCGATGCGGGACCAGCCCGCCAGTTCCCGGCGCCGCATATTCGTGCGTCTTGATGTCAAGTCAGGGTCCTCCCCCTCGCCGGCCAGCCCGACCGCAGATCGGGCGCGGTGGCCTGATCTGGCGACCGCCGGGCGGGCCGCGCCTTGACAATGCGCAATCGCGGGCTGCCCGTCTAGAGCGCGCGGCCACTTGCCCAAACGCCGGACGGGAGCCGATATGCCCGTTTTCTCATAACGTTAGAGAACAGCAGCGGTACCCACCGGCGCAGGATCAGGCCCTGAGCGTCTCGCTCACGGCGGCGACCAGCTGCTTCAGCGAGAAGGGCTTAGGCAGGAAGGAGAAATGCTCGCTCGGCGGCAGGTTGCGGGCGAACGCCTCCTCTGCATAGCCGGAAATGAAGATCACCTTCAGCCCCGGCTCGCGGCTGCGCAATTCCCGCAGCAGGGTCGGGCCGTCCATCTCCGGCATCACCACGTCGGAGATGACGAGATCGACCTTGCCCTCGCGCTCGATCAATTCCAGCGCCTCGACACCGCTGGCGGCGGCCAGCACTTCGTAGCCGCGATTGGCGAGCGCGCGGCTGGCGAAGGCGCGCACCGCGTCCTCGTCCTCCACCAGCAGCACGCGACGCCCCTGCCCCGTGGTGTCGCCGGCCTTGGGCTCCGGCTCGGCGGGCTTGGGCGCCTCTTCCTCCTCGGTGCCGGCCACATGACGGGGCAGGAACACGCGGAAGATGGTGCCGCGCCCCATCTCGCTGTCGGCGAGGATGGTGCCGCCGGTCTGCTGCACGATGCCATAGACGGTGGACAGGCCGAGCCCGGTGCCCTTGCCCACTTCCTTGGTGGAGAAGAAGGGCTCGAAGATCTTGTCCATGATGTCGGGCGGGATGCCGGTGCCGGTGTCCACCACCTCCACCATCACATAGTCGCCCTCCGGCAGCCCCTGCCCGTAGGCGGCGCAGCCGGCGGCCGGCACGTTGCCGGTGCGGATGGTGAGGGTGCCGCCGTCGGGCATGGCGTCGCGGGCATTGACCGCGAGGTTCACGATCACCTGCTCGAACTGGTTCACGTCCACCTTCACCGGCCACAAATCGCGGGCGTGCTCCACGTCGAGGGTGATGCGCTCGCCGATGAGGCGGCGCAGCAAGGCGGCGGCGTCCGAGATCACGTCGCCGAGCTCGATCACCTGCGGGCGCAGGGTCTGGCGGCGGGAGAAGGCGAGCAGCTGCCGCACGAGGCCGGCGGCGCGGTTCGCGTTCTGCTTGATCTGCATGATGTCCGGGAAGGACGGATCGCTCGGCCGGTGCTTGGCGAGGAGCAGGTCGCAATAGCCGATGATGGCGGTGAGCACGTTGTTGAAGTCGTGCGCCACGCCGCCGGCGAGGTGCCCCACCGCCTGCAACTTCTGCGACTGGGCGAACTGCACCTCCAGCGCCCGCTGCTCGGTCATGTCGATGGCGCACAAGGCGATGTCGCCGCTGGGATCGAGGGGCGCCGCATAGAAACGGACCGAGCGGGCGCTGCCGCCGGCCAAGGTCACGTCGCAGGGCGCCGGCGGCTCGCTGGCGCCGGCGGCTGCCGCGAGCAGCGCCTCCGTGCCGGAGGGGTCCGAAACCAGCGCGGTCAGCGGGCGGCCGGCTGCATCGCGGCCAAACAGGCGCTCGAAGGCCGCATTGGCGGCCCGCACGCCACCGGAGCGGTCCACCAGCGCCATGGCCAGCGGCGCCCGGCGGAAGAACAGGTCGCCGAGAACCTCGGTGCCGTCGCGCCGCGGGGCCGGGGTGTCCGTGGTCCGGGGGGAAGCGGCGCCAAGCGCGCCTTCCACCGCGTCGAGCGGCAGGGCGACGGCGCCGGTGCCGTCAGGGGCAGCGGCGATGCGCAGCAGAACCGGTAGCGCCGCGCCGTCCTTGCGCCGGAGCGAGGCCACCAGCGAGGCGCGGCCGCCATTCGCCTGCGCCGCCGCGAGGGCGGGCATGCTTTCCGGGGCGATGATGCGGCTGAGCGCCATGCCATCCGGCCCCCATTCGGCGAGGGCGTAGCCGAGCATGCGGCAGAAGGTGAGGTTGGGGTCAACCACCCGCCCGCCGACGATGCGCAGCAGCCCGGCCGGCAATTCTTCCCAAGATGCCACGAGGTCCGGCCCGGCGTAGCCCTCGGGGGCCGCCGGCGTCGGTGCAGGTGCATTGGCTTCGGTCGCAGGAAGCGGAGCGGGAACGGGAACAGCGACGACCGGCGCAGGCGCCACCACCACCGGGTCGGGCGGACGCACCGCGGGCGCGGCCGGCAGCGGCTTCGCGACAACCGGCGCGACAGGAGGAGGCGCGACAGGATGCGCGGCGGGAGCAGGCACCGGAGCGAAAGTCGGCGCCTCGCCCTCGGCGGTATCGACCATGCGCAGCGTCCACAGCACGCGCCGCGGTCCGCCCACGGGATGCACGGAGACCTCGAGCTGCCGCCCGCGCACGCCGCTACCGAAGGGCATGGTGCTCAGGTGGACCGTCGAGCCGGCAACGGCATTGAGCAGCTCACCCACGGTCGTCTGGCTGCCGGGAATGCGGGAGAGGAAGCGCTCGGGCAGAGGCGGCTCGGCGGTACCACTGCGGCACATGCGCAGATAGGCTGCGTTCGCCTCGACGATCCGTTCGCCATCCTCGACCACGGCCATGGCGTCGCCGGATGCCGCAAGGGCAATCGCGCCCAGCGGGTCCTCCGGCTCGGCGCCCTTGAAGGTGCGGCGGGCGGCCAGGAACAGTTCAACCACCCCGACCACGGCCAGCGCCGCGATGATGGCCGAGGGTATGCCGCCGCCGTCGCGCCCGAGGATGGTCGCGCCCACGAAGCCCCCCGCCAGCGCGAAGGCGACGATGAAAAGCCGGGTGCCCAGCGGCCCCGCCCGACGGCTCTTCTTGCGCCGGACGGTGGTTCCCTGGTCCTTCTTCTGGCGACCCCGCATGCGCTCTTGTACCATTCCGGCGATCCGTTCAGGCGATCTGCCGCCCTGATGCGTGCACCATTCGCACGGATTTAAGGGAGAGAATCGCCGGTGACTTAAATCCTGCCACGATTATCAACAAAACCTTAGGCCCTGAGGCTCACGATGCGCGACCGGCGCGGCTATTGGCGCGAGCGGGCGTCTAGGCATTTCGTGATATTGACGGCGTGAGGGCCCACAGGGCATCGCGCGTTCCGGATATGGATGCCGGAGGGAGGCTGCCGACGGGCCATGGCCTGGGGACGCGCCCGGTTCGAGTAAAGCGGAGGCATGATGCTACAGCAGTTGTTCGGTACCCAGCTCGCGTTTCCGATTCGGGTGGCCATCGCCGCCATCGTGATCGCCGCGCTGCTGGGCTTGACGGTGCTGGTGATGCGCCGCCTCGCCGGCCGCGCCGCCGGAGGCGACCGCCGCGGCCGTACGGGCCCCCGCCTGTCCGTGCTCGACAGCGTCTCCGTGGACCAGCGTCGCCGCCTCGTCCTCGTACGCCGGGACGAGGTGGAACACCTGCTGCTGATCGGCGGCAACAGCGACCTCGTCATCGAGCAGAACATCGGCGCGACCGAGGCAGTGGAAACCGCACCCGCCGCCGTGCCCCCGCCGCGCGAGGCCCCGACCCTGCAGCGGCCCACCCCGCGCCGCCCCCTTTCCGCCGCCCCTGCCCCGGCGGTGCTGGCCGCCGAGACCGCCGCCCCCGGCCTGCCGGCCCCCGAGCCCGCACCGTCGGACGCCGCTGCCGCCCCCGCCACCGAGACCCGAGAGGAGCGCCGCTCCGCCTTGGCCCGCCGTCCGCTGATGCGGGGCGATGGCACCCTCTCCGGCCGCCCCGCCTCGCGCACGGCCGCCACTCCCGAGCCCGCCCCGGCAAAGGAGCCCGTACGGGCCGAGGCGCCGCGCCCCGATCAGGCCCGCCTCGACGCCCTCAAGGCCGAGTTCGCCGCCAGCACGCCGACCATCGATGCCCCCAAGGTCGACGCGCCCAAAATTGATGCGCCCAAGATCGAGGCCGCCCGGGTCGAGTCCGTGAAGGTGGAGGCGCCCCGTCCCGAGGTGGCGAAGGCCGAGCCCCCCAAGGTCGAGCCCGAGGATGCGCCCCCCGCGGTGAGCGAAGTGGCGGCGGAACTCGAGGACCTCACCCACCGGCTCGATGCCGCCCTCGTCCACCCGCAGCCGGCCACCGCCGCGCCGCAGATCAGCCTTTCCGATCTCCTCGGTGACGAGCCTGCGGCCCCCGCAGAGCCGGCCCCGGTGCCCCGCCCCGAGCCGGTGATCGAGCCCCCCCCGCCGCCGCGCAGCGAGGGCCCGTTGTCCCGGTTCCTCTCCCAGTCGCGCAACCGCTCGGCGGAGACGCGTCCTGTGGAGCCCCGCGCCATTGAGCCCCGGCCGCGCGTCGATGCGCCCCCGCGCACCGAAGCCCCCCGCACCGAGGCGCCGATGCGCCCGCGCGAATTCGCCTTCCGCCCGGCCGGCGAGAACCGCCCGCTGCCGGCACCGGAGCAGGCGCGCCGCGACCCCCTCGCCTTGCGCGATGTGAGCCGCGAGGCGCCGCCCCTGCGGCCCGAGACCACGAGCCCGCTGCTGCGCGCGCCCTCCCCAAGCGTGGCCCCGGCGTCCCCGGAGGTCGCCCCGCCGGTGATCCATGCGCCGGCGCCGTCCCATGCGGCCCCGCCGGTGGCCGCGCCCCCGAGCGCTCCTCATGCCGGTGAGGCGCCCGCCGTCGAGCCCGACGCGTCGCGCGACCCGCTGGACGATTTCGACGCCGAGATGGCGAACCTGCTCGGCCGCACCAACGCGCGCAGCCGCTGACCCTTCGCCGGCTCCGGCCGGGCCCAGACGCAAGAAGGCCGGCGGGGCGATGGCTCCGCCGGCCTTCTTCACATTTGAAATCGTTGCGCCGGAAGAAACCGCCGGAGAAAGCGGCTCAGTCGTCGCGATAGACCCGCTCGCGCCGCTCGTGGCGCTCCTGCGCCTCCACCGAGAGGGTGGCGATGGGCCGGGCCTCGAGGCGCTTCAGCGAGATGGGCTCGCCGGTGTCCTCGCAATAGCCGTAGGAGCCGTCCTCGATCCGCTGGAGCGCCGCGTCGATCTTGGCGATCAGCTTGCGCTGGCGGTCACGGGCGCGCAGCTCGATGGAGCGGTCGGTTTCGGACGAGGCCCGGTCTGCCAGATCCGGGTGATTCTGGTTCTCGTCCTGAAGGTGCTGCAGGGTCTCGCGGGCCTCCTTCAGGATGTCGTCCTTCCAACGCAGCAGCTTGAGGCGAAAATATTCGCGCTGCCGGTCATTCATGAAGGGCTCGTCCTCACGGGGCCGATAGTCCTCGTCGATTTGGATCGACATCAGCAAGGTCCTCGATATGCGTCGCTCTGCCGTCGAAGCGAGACGCTGCAAGGCGGATCATGCCCATCCGGCCTTGCATGGAGCCAAGCACCGACGACGAACTCCCCGTCACGGAACTTAGGAGCTGCCGCCCCGGCCGTGCGGGCCGGCGGAGCCGACCTTTCGGCCAGGAGGACGCCCCATGGTCGCCGCGCTTATATCGACGCCTTCGGGTTCCGACAACCGGCATATCCTTGCCCGGTGGGCGCCGCCCCTTGACGGATGGGCGCCACGTGCCGACCTTGCTGCGGCGCGACAGGCGGCGGAAGGGATCAAGTCTCATGCGGTTCGAGGGCACGAAGAGCTATGTGGCCACCGACGACCTCAAGGTCGCCGTCAATGCGGCCCTCGTCCTCGAACGCCCCCTGCTCATCAAGGGCGAGCCCGGAACGGGAAAAACCGTTCTAGCGCAGGAGGTTGCAGAAGCCCTCGGAGCGCCGCTGATCGAGTGGCACGTCAAATCCACCACCAAGGCGCAGCAGGGCCTCTACGAGTATGACGCGGTGGCCCGCCTGCGCGACAGCCAGCTCGGCGACCCCAAGGTCCACGATATCGCCAACTACATCCGCAAGGGAAAGTTGTGGACGGCCTTCTCCTCCCCCGTCCGGCCGGTGCTGCTGATCGACGAGGTGGACAAGGCGGACATCGAGTTTCCCAACGATCTGCTGCAGGAACTCGACCGCATGGAGTTCCATGTCTACGAGACCGGCGAGCAGGTGAAGGCGGCGCAGCGCCCCCTCGTCATCATCACCTCCAACAATGAGAAGGAGCTGCCGGACGCCTTCCTGCGCCGCTGCTTCTTCCACTACATCCGCTTCCCCGATCCCGAGACCATGCGGGCCATCGTCGAGGTGCACTTCCCCGGCATCAAGCAGCGCCTGGTGGGCGAGGCCCTGCGCATCTTCTACGAGCTGCGCGATGTGCCCGGCCTGAAGAAGAAGCCCTCCACCTCCGAGCTGATCGACTGGCTGAAGCTGCTCATGGCCGAGGACATCGAGCTGGAAACCCTGCGCGAGAAGGACGTGCGCAAGGCCATTCCCCCGCTCGCCGGCGCGCTGCTCAAGAACGAGCAGGACGTGCACATGTTCGAGCGCCTCGCCTTCCTCGCCCGGCGGGAGCAGCGCTGATCCATGGACGCGACGCAGATCCTCGTCGCCCTCCTCATCATCGGCGCGCCGCTGGCGCTGTTCCTCAGCCTGCGCGGCGGTGGCAAGGCGGGCGGCGGCGGCACGAAGCCCGACGCTGCCCGGCCGGACACCGGGCCGAACCGCGCGCGGCCGCCGGCCGATTACGGGATCGGCCGCGAAGACTCCCCTGCCCCGTCCGCATCGACAGCCAACAGCAGCGAGCAGGACAGCGCCAATGCGCAGCGGGCAGCCGCTGCGGCGGCGGCCGGCGGCGCGCTGATCATCGCGGCGGGATATTCCGCCCATCACCATTCCGGCGAGGCGGGGGGCGAATCCCCCCATGTGGGCCATAGCGGCGGCGGCCCCGATGCCGGTGACAGCGGCGGCTCGGGAGACGGGGACGGTGGCGGCGGAGGTGGTGGCGATTAGGGTCGTCCGCCGCCGCTCGGGGAACAACACTTAGCCAACCTGCGAAGTTTTCCTTGCAAGCATCATCCGCGCGCATATACTTAGCCACATGGCTAAGCATGATCCCGATCTTTCGCTGCTCTTCCACGCCCTGGCCGATCCGACCCGCCGGTCGATCCTGACGCGCCTCGCCGAGGGGCCGGCAGCGGTGACGGATCTCGCCGGCCCCACCGGCCTGCGCCTGCCCACCGTCATGCGGCATCTGTCCGTGCTGGAGGAGGCCGGGCTGATCGCCACGACCAAGGACGGGCGCGTGCGCACCTGCGCCATCCGCCCGGAGGCGCTGGAGCCCGCCCGCACCTGGCTCGACGAACAGCGCGCGCTCTGGGAGGCCCGGCTCGACCGGCTGGACGCCTTCGTGACCAACGTGATGAAGGGAGGAAACCAATGACCCTGCAGGACGCCCCCGGCCGCTTCGCCACGCTGACTTTCACGCGCGAGGTCGCCGCGCCGCTCGCGACCCTCTGGCAGGCCTGGACCGCCCCGGCCGCACGGGCGGTGTGGGCCGCGCCCACGCCCGCCGTGACGGTGGAATTTCTGGAGGCAGACACACGCGTGGGCGGCCGCGAGGTCTCGCTTTGCAAGGTCGCGGGCGCGCCCGACATCAGGTGCGAATGCGGCTGGCTGGCGATCACCCCCGCCGCGCGCAGCGTGAACTATGAGGTGGTCTCCACCTCAGGCGAAACCCAATCGGCGGCGCTGGTGACGGCGGACTTCTCCGGCGACGGCGCGCGCAGCCGGCTGGTGGTGACCGTCCAGCTCTCCTCGCTCGCCGGGGATATGGAGGCGGGATACCGGCAGGGTTTCGAGGCCGGGCTCGGCAATCTCGCCGACGCGGCCGAGCGCACCATGGTTCTGGAGCGGGTCATCAAGGCTCCGCGCGCCGTGGTCTGGGGGGCGTGGATGAACCCGCAGTCGCTGCCGCTATGGTGGGGGCCGGAGGGCTTCTCCTGCCGCACCACGCGCATCGATCTGCGGCAGGGCGGCGAATGGGTGTTCGACATGATCGGTCCGGACGGCACCGTCTTCCCCAACCACCATCTCTACCGGGAGGTGCGGCCGCAGGAGCGGATCGCCTATTCCCTGCTCTGGGGCGAGAACGGGCCGAAGCATGCCGACGCCTGGGCGGCGTTCGACGAACAGGACGGGACGACCAAGGTCACGCTGGGCATGGTGTTCAGCACGGCGGCCGAATTTCAGACCGCCAAGGGCTTCGGCGCGGTGGAACTCGGCCAGCAGACACTGGCCAAGCTGGAACGGCGCGTCACGGGCTGAAATTCAGCCCGGAACCCTCACCGCCAAATCTCTCACCACCAAGATTTGCCGATGTTGAAGGTGTAGCTCAGCGAGACGCCGGCGGTGAACTGGTTGGCATCGGTGGTCAGCGGCGAGGAGGCCGCATCGCCGAGGAGGCGGCCATAACCGCCGAACACGCCCGTTTCGAAGCCGTTGCGGAAATTGTAGGTGAGCTGCGCCATGGCGCCCACCATGTCGAAGCCGGCGGAGGCGTTGTAGACCGGCAGCGGATTGCCGAACGCATTGGCGACGACGGCCTGGACCGGCGTGACGCCGAAATAGGTGCTCATATAGCCCGAGCCGCCATAGGTGAGGCGGGGGCCGACGGCGAAGCGCCACTGGCCGTAGGGCAGGATCACGTCGGCGCCGAGCAGGCCACGGATACCTTCGAAGCCGCCCACGCCGTAGCGCAGTTCCGCGCGGGTGCGCAGCCAGTCGGTGATGTACCACTCGGCGAAGGCGCCGGCTTCCAGCGCCGGATCGATGTTGCCGAGGCCGGTGAGGCGATAGGAATCGCCGGAATCACGGCCCCAGTCGATGCGCCCGACCGCGCCGATGCGGAAATTGCCGGTGTCGAACAGGGCCAGGGACGGGTTGTCGTCCACGCTGCGGAAGACGTTGAGCTGGCTCGCCTTGCGGACGGAGAAGATGAGACCGGGCCGGAAGGAATAATTGTCCGCGCCGGGATAGCTCGGGTCCGCCGAGACGGACGCGCCGATGGTGAGGTACCAGTCCTCATTGGCCGAGGGCGGGACCGGGGTGGGCGGCGGCGGGGTGAACAGGTCGGCCGCATGCGCGACACCGCAGGCCCCCCCGGCGAGCACCGTGGCGAGGAGGAGGGAACGCAGCTTCGGGAACACGACCATCGGGTGACCTCTGACAGAACCTGCGGCCATCCTGCGGCCGGGCGGCTTTACGAAATGCCAAAACCGCACGGCTGGTGCACGGCAATAAAGCCGGCAAATCCGCTACTGCAAGGTGAGGGTTAACCAAGCGTTGGGTCAAGGCCGCCGCGACGATCCCGGCCCCGCGTTGCAGATCGGCAACGCCCGCCCGGCGCGCCGGGCCAGGAATGCGCGTTAGTAGGCCCCTCAGGAAGGCGCGTCAGGAGGCGCGGCGGCGCCGGCTGATGAAGACCGCGATGCCCACGCCCACCAGCGACGCGGCGAGGCCGTACCAGGTGAGCGCATATTCCAGATGGCGGTTGGGAAAGGCGATGCGGGTGCCGCCGCCGATGGGCAGGCCGCCCGGCATCGGCGTCGCATCGGCATCAATGAGGAAGGGCGCGGCGCCGAAAATGCCCCGGGCGGCGGCGATCTCGGCCGGCTCCATGCGGTAGAAGCTGCCATGGGCCGGATCGTTGGCCGGCACGAACCAGCTCGCCTCCTCGGGGAAGCGCAGCAGGCCGATCACCTCCACCTCACCCTTGACCTCACCCTCCGCCCGCGTCGCGGGATCGCGCCGGTCGGACGGGACGAAGCCGCGATTGACGAGGATGGGCGGGCCATCCGCCCGAATCAGCGGCGTCACCACGAGGAACCCCTGCCCCTTCACCGGGCCGGCGGCATCCTCTCCGCGCACGGTGTAGACGAGGGCTTCTTTCGCGTGATCGAAGGTGCCGCGTACCTTCACCCGGCGATATTCGTCCTCCTCGCGGGTCAGCGCGGACCAGCGGGCGGGGGGCGGCACGTTCTCGGGGGCGGCGTGGACGCGCGCCTCCACGCGGGCGAGCAGCGCCTCCTTCCAGGCGAGGCGATTGAGCTGCCATGTCCCGAGGCCGACCAGCACCGCGAACGCGGCGCAGGCCAGCACGAAGAGGACGAGGCCGCGCCCGCGCGGCGCGGCGGAAGGCGTATTGCCGGTCACTGGCCGTGATGGTCCAGCCGGCCCTCGGAGGCCTTGTTGCGATACTGCAGCGCCACCATCAGCGCCTTCAGCGGTCGCAACAGGCCGAGGGTGACGACGAGGATGGCCGGGATCCATAGCAGCGCGTGCACCCACATGGGCGGCTCGAACTTCGCCTCCACCCAGAAGGCGAGCGCGACCACGATGAAGCCCGCGAACAGGATGACGAACACCGCCGGCCCGTCGCCGGCATCGGCGAAGTCATAGTCGAGGCCGCAGGAGGTGCACTTGGGCGCGAGGTCCAGGAAGCCCTTGAACAGCGGGCCGCGACCGCAGCGCGGACATCGGCAGGAGAGGCCCGCCGCGAAGGGGGAGACCGGGGCGTGATAGGGATCGAGCGACACGGCGCACCTCCGGTGCCGAAATGAGAAGGCCGGCGCGTGGGTGCGCCGGCCTGATGCTTGTCTCTGGCGCGGTGAGACCCGCGCGGCTCAGGCGTGTCCGCCCTGCGCCCACACATAGATGAAGGTGAACAGGAACAGCCACACCACGTCCACGAAGTGCCAGTACCAGGCGGCCGCCTCGAAGCCGAAATGCTTCTGGGGGGTGAAGTCGCCCATGTAGGTGCGCATCAGGCACACGGCGAGGAAGATGGTGCCGACGATCACATGGAAGCCGTGGAAGCCGGTCGCCATGAAGAAGGTCGCGCCATAGATGTTGCCGGCGAAGTGGAAGTGCGCGTGGTAGTACTCGTACGCTTGGCACATGGAGAACAGGACGCCGAGCACCACCGTGCACCACAGGCCCCACTTCAGGCCCTGGCGGTCGCCATGCACCAGCGCGTGGTGCGCCCAGGTCACGGTCGTGCCGGAGGTCAGCAGGATCAGCGTGTTGAGCAGCGGCAGGTGCCAGGGATCGAGGCTCTCGATGCCCTTGGGCGGCCACATCCCGCCGGTGAATTCCATGCGCTGGAAGTTGATGGCCTCGCCGGCGAATAGCGACGCATCGAAGAAGGCCCAGAACCAGGCGACGAAGAACATCACCTCGGAGGCGATGAACAGGATCACGCCATAGCGCAGGCCGAGCACCACCACGCGGGTATGGAAGCCGGCGCGGCTCTCGCGGATCACGTCCCGCCACCAGCCGAACATGGTGTAGAGCACGCCGAGGAAGCCCACCGTCATGATGAGCGCGGTGCCGCCGTGCATCCACACCACGGCGCCCGAGGTGAGGATCAGCGCCGCGACCGAGCCGATGATCGGCCACGGGCTCGGGTCCACCACGTGGTAATCGTGCTTCTTGATATGTACGTCGGCCATGGCGAACCGGCCTCCCCTTTTCCCTGTCTCGTCCAGCCCGCCCGGTTGGCGACCGGGGAGCCTGTTCCTGTCCTGAGCGGCAATGCCGCCCGAATGTGATGCCCCGGCGGGGCGGTGATCCTTGCGCGCCCTTAGACTTGCGCCCTAGAGCGGCTTGCGCACCCCGTCGGCCTCCGCGCGGACCTGCGGCTTGTCCGACTTCGCCGGGAAGAAGGTGTAGGACAGGGTGATGTCCTTCAGCGTCTTCAGGTCCGGATCGTCGGCGATGGCCGGGTCCACGTAGAACACCACGGGCATGTCCATCTTCTCGCGGCCGGCGAGCGTCTGCTCCTCGAAGCAGAAGCACTGCAGCTTCACGAAATAGGCGCCGGCCTGGGGCGGCGACACGTTGTAGGTGGCGTTGGCGCGGGTGTCGTCGGCGGAGCGATTGGTGGCACTGTAGTGCGCGAGGCTCGTGGCGCCGATCTTCACCGTCATCTCGCGCTGCTCTGGCGCGAAGGCCCACGGCAGGCCGGGCGAGACGTTGGCGTCGAAGCGGATGGTGATCTCGCGATCGAGCGGCGCGGCGGTGGGCGTCGCGCCCACGCGGGTTGCGCCGCCGAAGCCGGTGAGCGAGCAGAACATGGCGTAGAGCGGCACGGAGGCGTAGGTGACGCCCACCATGGCGGCGATGAAGCCGACGCACGCGGCCGCCACCACCCAGTGACGGGCGGCGCGGGGTACGCTCTCAGCAATCTGCTCGTTCGCCTCGGCCATTCCTCGTCCTCGCGTCCGGATGCCCCCCGGACCCCTTGCCTGCCTGATCCCGCCTGCCCCGTTCCGTCCCCTGCCCTAGAGCGGGCGGTGGAGGACGTTGGGACCGAGCTTCACGATGGTCACCACGTAGAACAGCAGTGCCAGGAACCCCAGCACCGAGGCGATGGCGATGCTGCGCGCCCGCCGCCGCTTCAACTGCTCCGGTGTCAGCACCACGCCCTCCTCCTGCGGAGGACGCGGCTTCTGCTTCTTTTCACCGCTCATCGCAGCAGGCCACTGATGACCGCCTCGCCGAGCAGCGTCGCGAACAATGCAAACAGATACACGATGGAAAATCCGAACAGGCCCTTGGCCGCCTTCACCGCCGCCTCGCCCTCACGGACGCGGAAGACGCGCACAGCGAGGACGATCATCCAGGCTCCGGCCAGCACCGAGACCGCGCCATAGGCGAGGCCGGCATAGCCGAGGAAAGCGGGGCTCGCGGCCAGCGGCACGAGGAACAGGGTGTAGAGGAGGATCTGGAGGCGGGTCTCGTCCGGCCCCGCCGTCACCGGCAGCATGGGCACGCCGGCGCGGGCGTAGTCGTCGGCCCGGTAGAGCGCCAGCGCCCAGAAGTGGGGCGGCGTCCAGAAGAAGATGATGGCGAACAGCAGCACCGGCTCCAGCGACACCGTGCCGGACGCGGCGGCCCAGGCGACCAAAGGCGGGAAGGCGCCGGCGGCGCCGCCGATGACGATGTTCTGCGAGGTCGAGCGCTTCAGCCACATGGTGTAGATCACCACATAGAAGAAGATAGTGAAGGCGAGCAGCGCGCCGGACAGCGCATTGACCAGGAGGCCGAGCACCACGACGGAAAAGGCGGAGAGGGTGAGGCCGAAGGCCAGAGCTTCCTGGCCGGTGACGCGGCCGGACGGCACGGGACGGCCACGGGTGCGGGCCATCACGGCGTCGATGTCGGCGTCCCACCACATGTTGAGCGCGCCGGAGGCGCCCGCGCCGACGGCGATGCACAAGAGCGCGGTGAAGGCGATGACCGGATGCACGTCGCCCGGCGCGCGGACGAGGCCGACCAGCGCCGTGAAGATCACCAGCGACATGACGCGGGGCTTCAGGAGCTCGAAATAGTCGCGCGGCGCGGCATGGCCCTCGCCGGCGGCGACGCCGGCCGACGCAACGCCGCCCGACGCCATGGCGTACGGGTCGGGTCCGGTCAGGCTGGCACGCTCATCACTCATTTCGATACTCCGCACATCCCTGAACACACGTTCGAGACTGGCTTACGGGACTTTGCTTCGGAGAGACCGGCCCGGGGGAAACCCCGCTGGGCCGAAGGGAGCCGCGGTTTCCCGCGGCTCCGGAGCTTCGTCACTGCCTCACTTGATGCGGGGCAGGACCTCGAACTGGTGGTAGGGCGGCGGGGAGGACAGGGTCCATTCCAGCGTGGTCGCGCCCTCGCCCCACGGATTGTCCGCCGCCTTTTCCTTGCGCAGGAAGGCGAGCGTGGTGCCCGTGAGGAAGATCAGCACGGCGATGCCCGAGATGTAGGAACCGATGGACGAGACGAAGTTCCAGTGGGCGAACGCATCCGGATAGTCCGCATAGCGGCGGGGCATGCCGGCGAGGCCGAGGAAGTGCTGCGGGAAGAACACCAGGTTCACGCCGATGAAGGTGACCCAGAAGTGCAGCTTGCCCCAGAACTCGGGGATCATGTAGCCGAACATCTTCGGGAACCAGTAGTACCAGCCCGCGAAGATGGCGAAGACGGCGCCGAGCGACAGCACGTAGTGGAAGTGCGCCACCACGTAATAGGTGTCGTGCAGCGAACGGTCGATGCCCGCGTTGGAGAGCACGACGCCGGTGACGCCACCCACGGTGAACAGGAAGATGAAGCCGATCGCCCACAGCATGGGCGTGCGGAACTGGATGGAGCCGCCCCACATGGTGGCGATCCACGAGAAGATTTTCACGCCCGTGGGCACCGCGATGATCATAGTCGCGGCGACGAAGTAGGACTGCGTGCCGGAGGACAGGCCCACCGTGTACATGTGGTGCGCCCACACCACGAAGCCCACCACGCCGATGGCGACCATCGCGTAGGCCATGCCGAGATAGCCGAACACGGGCTTGCGCGAGAAGGTGGAGATGATGTGGGAGATCAGCCCGAAGCCGGGCAGGATCAGGATGTACACCTCGGGGTGGCCGAAGAACCAGAACAGGTGCTGGAACAGGATCGGATCACCGCCGCCGGCCGGATCGAAGAAGGTGGTGCCGAAGTTGCGGTCCGTCAGCAGCATGGTGATGGCGCCGGCCAGAACGGGCAGCGACAGCAGCAGCAGGAAGCCGGTGATGAGCTGCGACCAGGCAAACAGCGGCATCTTGTGCAGCGTCATGCCCGGGGCGCGCATGTTGAAGATGGTGGTGATGAGGTTGATGGCGCCGAGCAGCGAGGACGCGCCGGCGATGTGCAGCGAGAAGATCAGCAGGTCCATGGCCGGGCCGGGGTGGCCGAGCTTGGACGAGAGCGGGGGATAGATGGTCCAGCCGCCGCCGAAGCCGTTGGTGCCCGGCGCGCCTTCCACGAACAGCGAGGAGAGCGCGAGAATGAAGGCGGGCGGCAGCAGCCAGAAGGCGATGTTGTTGATGCGCGGGAACGCGGTGTCCGGCGCGCCGATCATCAGCGGGGCGAAGTAGTTGCCGTAGCCGCCGATGAGCGCGGGCATCACCATGAAGAAGATCATGATGAGGCCGTGGCCGGTGGTGAACACGTTGAAGGTCTGCGGATCCTTGAAGATCTGGAGACCCGGCTCCTGCAGCTCCATGCGGATGGCGATGGAGAGGGCGCCGCCCACGATCCCCGCCACGATGGCGAAGATCAGGTACATCACGCCGATGTCCTTGTGGTTGGTCGAGAAGACCCAGCGCTTCCAGCCCGTGGGGATGTGGGAATCGTGGGTGTCGTGATCGTCGTGATGGCTGTGGGTGACTGCCTCGGTGGCCATTCCCGCTTTCCTCGTGTTCCCGGCGCCGGCCCCGTCCCGCCGCGCCGCATCTACCCTGGAAACCGCCCGGCCGTCCGCCGCGCGGGGAAACGTCGTGGGCCTGCGCGAAGCAGGCTCTTAAGATCAGCGCGCAGTCGCGGCACCCTCGAGGGTGCCGGCATCGGCGAACTTGCCCTCGGCGTCCTTGGCGGAGGCGAACTTGGCCTTGGCCTGGGCGACCCAGGCGTTGAAGTCGGCCTCGCTCACGGCGCGCACGGCGATGGGCATGAAGGCGTGGTCGCGGCCGCACAGCTCGGAGCACTGACCGTAATAGACGCCCTCGCGGGTGATCTTGAACCAGCTCTCGTTCAGGCGGCCCGGCATGGCGTCGATCTTCACGCCGAAGGAGGGCACCGCGAAGGAGTGGATCACGTCCGCCGCCGTCACCTGGATGCGGATGTTCTTGTTGATCGGGACCACCACCTCGTTGTCCACCGCGAGGAGGCGGGGCTGGCCGGGCTTCAGGTCCTTCTCGGCGACGAGGTAGGAGTCGAAGCCGAAGCCGCCGTTATCCGGATACTCGTAGGACCAGTACCACTGGTGGCCGGTGACCTTCACGGTGAGGTCGGGCTTGGGGATGTTCAGCTCAAGGTGCAGCAGCCGGAACGAGGGGATGGCGATGGCCACGAGGATCAGCACCGGCACCACCGTCCAGGCCACCTCGATCAGCGTGTTGTGGCTGGTCTTGGAGGGCACCGGATTGGCGCGCTCGTTGAAGCGCACGACCACGATCACCAGCAGCACCAGCACGAACAGCACGATGGCGGTAATGATGGTGATGAGCAGCACGTTGAAGTGGTGGATGTTCTCCATCACCGGCGTGGCGGCATCCTGCAGATTGATCTGCCACGGGGCGGGCTGGCCCATCTGGGCGTTCGCCCCCGCGCTCGCGAACATCGCCGCGGCGAACACGCCGGCGGCGAGGGCAGCATCGCGCAGACGGGCCGCGGTGCGAATGAGCGACATCATCTTCTACCCATCTCCCTGGCCGGCGGATGTCCGCCGGAAATTTCCCTGCCGCCGGGGCGCCGAAGCAGCGCGTCACGGGGCCCTTATTCGAGTGCGAGACCGCGCTTTGCAGCCGCATGCAACTGCGTTGTTTTTGGGCAGGCACTCTCCCTAAGATTCATCAAACACAATTGGGGGCGCCTTGCAATCGCCCGGGGTTTGCCCAATTGGACAAAACGTCCAAGCCCGCTTTGGCCGGCGACGGCGGGCGCGTCGGGCGTTTTAGTAACCAATTGTTCTAACTCCACTTTAGCCGGCCCCACCCACCCCCTCGAACGAGTCGCACGGGGTTCGAAACGGGGCGCAAGAGACAAAATACCGCGCACCCCGTGCGTGGTTTACGCAAGGGTGCGCGGCCGGATTGCCGGCGGGGGAAAGTCGGTCCTGCCCCATTGTTGACGCGATGCCTTGGGCATTAAGGCATTGGTTCACGAAATCAGATAAGGCAGGATCGCCCGGCCTCCCCCGCCGGACACTGCCGGAGCTTGCGATGGTCCTGTCGTTCCGACCTTTTTCCGCCATTGAGACCGATCGCGCCGAGACGCCCGGACCCGCGACCCGCCGCGCCGGGGGGCGCGCGCTCGTGCTGTTCGTCGGCGCCTTCGTGGCCGCACTGCTCTCGGCGGCGGCCCCGGCGGCGGCGCAGGGCGTGGTGAAGTCGGTGTTCGGCGAATGGCAGATTCGCTGCGATACGCCGCCCGGCGCGCAGAGCGAGCAGTGCGTGCTGCTCCAGTCGGTGCAGGCGGAGGACCGGCCCAATGTCGGCCTCACCGTGATCGTGCTGAAGACGTCGGACCAGAAGAGCCGCCTCCTGCGCGTGCTGGCGCCGCTCGGCGTGCTGCTGCCCGCCGGCCTCGGCCTCAAGATCGACGACCAGGACATCGGCCGCGCCGGATTCGTGCGCTGCCTGCCCAATGGCTGCGTCGCCGAGGTGGTGATGGACGAAACCCTCGTCGGCCGCCTCAAGACCGGCAAGCTCGCCACCTTCATCATCTTCCAGACGCCGGAAGAGGGCATCGGCGTTCCGCTGAGCCTCAACGGATTCGGCCCGGGATTTGATGCCCTTAAGTAAGGTCGCAGGCCGTCGTCATGCTTCGGCGGACGGCCACCACCACGCCGCGTCGACGGCATGGTTTCGACACGCTCGCCCGTCATGAGCGACGAGCAGGGGCCACCGGGGATGCGTGGCTTCGAAGTTGCTTGAAGCAACCCTTGCGGAAGGCGTTCTGATCCGTCAGGGATCGGGACGGTCGGGGGAGGACGTCGCGCATGCCAGTCGATGAACACGCCTTGTTCGCCGGGGCACTGGCCTTCATGTGCGCCGCCGTCATCGCGGTCCTCGTCGCCAAGCGCATCGGCTTCTCACCCATCGTCGGTTACCTGCTGGTCGGCATCGCCATCGGCCCCATCGGGTTCAATGTGGCCGACCCCTCCGTCGTGCATACCGTGGCCGAGCTGGGCGTGGTCATGCTCCTGTTCCTCGTCGGGCTGGAGCTGAAGCCGTCCCACCTCCTCTCCATGGGGCATTACATCTTCGGGCTGGGCACGGCGCAGCTGGTACTCACCTCCCTCGCCTTCGCGCTCCTCGCTTATTTCGGCCTCGGCTTCGGCGTCGCCGCAGCGGTGGTCAGCGGCCTCGCGCTCTCGGTCTCGGGCACGGCCATCGCGCTCCAGCTGGTGGGCGAGCGCGGCGACCTCGCCAGCCCCTACGGCCAGCGCACCTTCTCCATCCTGCTGTTCCAGGACATCGCGGTGGTGCCCCTGCTGGCGCTGGTGCCGCTGCTCGCCCCCGGCGGCGAGAGCGAGATCCACGATCCCAAGGGCACGCTGATCCAGGCCGGCATGGCGGTGGGCGCCATCGCGGTCATCGTGGTCGCCGGCCGCTACCTGCTCAATCCCCTGTTCCGGGTGCTGGCCCGCTCCGGAGCCCGTGAGGCGATGACGGCGGCGGCGCTGATGGTGGTGCTGGGCGCTGCCGGCCTCATGGAAATCGCGGGCATGTCGGCCGCCATGGGCGCCTTCCTCGCCGGCCTGCTCCTGTCCGAGAGCACCTTCCGGCACGAACTCGAAGCCAATGTGGACGCCTTCCGCGGCCTGCTGCTCGCCATCTTCTTCATGAGCATCGGCATGACGCTGAACATCGACGTGATCCTCCACCACATCCCGCGCCTGGTGGTGGGCGCGCTGGCGGTGGCGGTCATCAAGTCGGTGGTGGTCTATCTGGTGTTCCGGGCCGACAACATCGCCCCTGGCGATTCCCTGCGGGCCTCCGTCGCGCTGATGGCGGCGGGCGAATTCGCCTTCGTGCTGTTCCCGCTCGGCCTCGCCAACGGCATCCTGCGCACCGAGCAGACCGACCTGCTCATCGCCCTCGCCGCGCTCACCATGGTGCTCGGCCCCCTCCTCTTCGCCGGCGTCTCGCGCTACCTGCCGCGCTTCACCCCGCCGGCCCCGGAGCCGCCCGCGGACGATTTCACTGATGCCGACGGCTCGGTGCTGGTCATCGGCTTCGGCCGGTTCGGGCAGATCGTCTCCCAGTGCCTTCTGGCGCAGGACGTGAGCGTGACGATCATCGACAAGGACGTGGAGATGATCCAGAGCGCCGGCCGGTTCGGCGTGCACATCTATTATGGCGACGGCACCAGACTCGACGTTCTTCGCGCCGCTGGCGCGGAGACGATGGAAGTGATCTGCATCTGCGTGGACAACAAGGAAGACGCCAACCGCATCGTGGAGATCGTGCGCGCCTCCATTCCCGGCCCGCGCCTGTTCGTGCGCAGCTTCGATCGCGTGCATTCCATGGAGCTGGTGCGGCTCGGGGTCGATTTCGAGCTGCGCGAGACCCTCGAATCGGCCCTCTCCTTCGGCGCCCGCACCCTCGAGGCGCTGGGCGTGAGCGAGAGCGCCGCCGAAGCCCGCATCGCCGACGTGCGCGAACGCGACCGCGCGCGGCTGGAGCGGCAGATGCAGGACGGCCTGTTCGCCGGCGGCGATGCCTTCTCCCGGCCGAAGGTGGAGCCTGAGCCCCTCACCGAACCCGAACGCCGCGCCCGCCCCCTCAATCCCGAGGCGCAGGACATCCTCACCCACGAGACAGAATTCTCGGGGTGATGGGGCCGGAGGCCCGCCGCTTGTCCGGGGAAAGAGGCGTCGGGGCTCCAAGCTAGGCCGGCGACGATGTGAGTGGCGGCATGACCGGTGGGGGTCTCCCGCACCAAACGTCATGGCCGGGCTTGTCCCGGCCATCCACGTGGTTCGGCCGGGAACACCCCACCAGACATCGCACCTGCGGCCCGACGTGGATGCCCGGGACAAGCCCGGGCATGACGACCGCGAGCAGAGGGAACCGCTGTTCGAGCAAGGGGGACGCCCTTGGGCTCCAAGCGCAGGCGGCGGGTGCGGCTAGCCACCTCCCGCCCCGGATGCATGAAGCGCATGCGGAATGCGAGCCGGAGCCCAGCGCAAAAGACCGCCGAAGGCACTTCCGAACCTCAGCGCTCCAAAGCATTGCCCCTCTGCGCGGGAGCCTTGCGCTGGCCCCCGGATCACCGCTCCGGCTAAAGCCGTCGCTTGTCCGGGGAACGCGCTTCTCCCACAGGTGAGAGCCGCCTGCCGCCGCGGCCCGGAGCGGTATCCGGCCCCTCCCCGCCCCTCTGTTCAATTCACCTGACGCTACAGAACCATTTCGTGATTTCGGCAGGACGATGGCGTAAGCTTCCTGCCAAGATTTCGGGCAGAAGCCGGGGCGGGACGCCTCCGCCCGTTGCACGCCCGCGGTCTGACGGAGTTCGTGTATGGATCAGTTCGTGGAGATGCTGCGCGCGGCCCAGGGCGGGCACGCGATGGAGAATATCGGCCGCATGTACGGCCTTTCCGCGCAGCAGGCCCAGCAGGTAGCCGAGGCGGTGATGCCCGCCTTCGCCGAGGCGTTCAAGCAGGCCTCCCAGTCTCCAGAATCTCTCGCCGCCCTGATGGCGCTGATGACCAGCGGCCCCTACGGCGCCTTCTATTCCCAGCCGGCCGCCCCGGCCGAGCTGACCCGCGCCGGCTCCGAGGCGCTCGATACCGTTTTCGGATCGTCGGAAGTCAGCCGCGCCGTGGCCGCCCACGTCGCCTCCACCACCGGCCTCGGCATGGCCATGGTGAAGCAGGTGATGCCGAGCTATGCCACCCTGGTGGTGGGCGGGCTCGCAAAGTCGCTCGCCGCCTCCGGCGCGCTGCAGCAGATGCTGGCCGCCATGCTGAGCCGCATGCCGGGCCAGACCGAGCACAAGATCGCGCCCATCTCCTCGGGCAATCCCTGGATCGACGCGTTCCTCGCCTTCACCAGCACCGCCACCGAGCAGGGCGGCCGGTCCTACAGCACCGGCAATCCGTGGGCAGATGCCTATGCCCAGATGATGTTCCAGCGCGCCGCCCCGGCTCCCGCGCCCCAGCGCAATCCGGCCAACGCATGGCAGGACGTGGTGAACGCCATGTCCAAGACCATGATGCAGGCCGGCGTGCCGCCTACCCGCGAGAAGCCGCCGGAGCCTCCGCCGGCGCCGCTTGTGCCGTTCCAGAACTTCTTCGCGCAGATGTTCGCCCAGGGCTTTCCGCCGCCCTTCCCGCCGCCCGCCCAGCCCGGCGCGGCGGATACCAGCCGGCAGGGCTATACCGTGCCGGACTTCTGGCTCGACATCATGCGTACGGCCGCCGCCTCCATGGCCGCCGCCACCCAGGGCATGAATACCGCCACGCAGAATGTGCAGGAGGCCGAAACCCTGCCGCCGGACCGCCCCCGCCTCGGCCGCGCCGAGAGCGACAAGTCTTCGGGCGGCAACGGCAAGTAAGGGGCTCGGGTCAGCAGCTTTCGCCAAAAAAATCGACCCGCGCCGGTTGCGGACGGCGCGGGTCGAGGCGCGGCGGAGTCGAGGGGCGCTTCCGCCGAATTCGTGTGGGATCAGTCGGCCGGGTAGCCGCGCCAGGCGGCGAGCCGCGCCGCAGCCCGGCGCTCCTTGGCGCGGACCACCAGAAGCTGGGTCGGATCCTCGAACAGCGGCGCCGATACGGCATCGCGCACGTCCGCCCGCGTCACCCCGATGTCGCGGAGCATATGGTCATCGAGATGGGCGATCTCGGCCATCACCTGCCGTCGCTCCATGACGCGGCCGATGGTCTCCACCGCGCGCAGGCCCTTGGCGGCCACGCCGACGGCCGAGAGGCACAAAGCGGCGACCAGTTCGCCAGCGGGGGCGAAGGCGGTCCTGCGGGTTTCACCATGGTACGTCATCATCATCTCCGTTGCCTGGATGCGCTCCGCCGACCCTCCTTTCCGGGGCCGTGATGGTCTGAACACACCCGGCATGTGCCGAACGGGCCCGATAAGCCCACTGACACCCCGGTGAAACCACCCGATTTCGCGCCGCATCCAATCGGCAGGACCTTTCTGGATGCTGCGCACAAATCACGCTAGCGAATGTTTTTCATCTCTCGTATCGTTTTGCGTGATGAATGCGGCGACGGGGCGGCCGGCCCATGCGGCTGGCGCAGGGCTGCCCCACAGGAGCGCGACGATGACGGCCATGCTCGACCCCGACCAGCTGAAAACCTTTGTGGCCATTGCCGAAACCGGCAGTTTCACCAAGGCGGCGGAGGTGGTCCACAAGACCCAGTCGGCGGTCTCCATGCAGATGAAGCGGCTGGAAGAGCGGGTCGGCCGCCCCGTCTTCGTCCGCGACGGCCGCGCCTCCCGCCTCACCGAAGACGGCGAACGCCTCCTGGACTACGCCCGGCGCATCGTGAAGCTGAACATGGAGGCCGTCTCCAGCTTCGCCGACGCCGAGCTTTCGGGGCGCGTATGCCTCGGCGTGCCGGACGATTACGCCGACCGCTATCTACCTGATATCATGGCGCGATTTTCGCGCACGCATCCGTCCGTCGAGCTCACGGTGATCTGCGAGCCGACCGCCGAACTGGTGCAGTACATCGCCTCCGGCACCATCGATCTCGCCATCATCACCGCCACCGAAATCACCTCCCGCAACGCCCATGTGATCCGCCGGGAACGCCTGCTGTGGGTCTCCTCCGCCCGCCATGCGGCGCATCTGGAAACCCCGGTGCCGCTGGCTCTGGGGCGGCCCACCTGCCAGTGGCGGGAGATCGCCGTGTCGCGGCTGGCCGGCGCCGGGCGCGGACACCGCATCCTCTACACCAGCCCCAATTGCGGCGCGGTGGTCGCGGCTGTTCTCTCGGGCCTCGCGGTGTCGGTGCTGCCGGAATCGGCGCTGCGGACGGGGATGCGCGTGCTCGGCGCGGCGGAGGGGTACCCTCCCCTACCCCCTTGCGATATCGGGCTTTTGCGCAATCGCCACGAGCCGTCCCCGCTGGCCGATGCACTCGCCCAGCACATCGTGCAGGGCCTAGACAACCTCACCGAAGTGGACGCGGCGGAGTAGGCCGCGCGGCCTGTCACACCGTCTCGGCGTAGCGCTCGTAGGCGTCCTCGACCGTGAGGATGTGCGAGCGCATGGCCTGTGCCGCCTCCGCCTTGTCGCCGCGCAGGATGGCCGTCACCACCCGGTCGTGTTCCTCGTAGGAACGGGCAAGGCGGCCGAGGGTGCGAAACTGCGCGCGGCGGAACGGCTGCAGCCGGGCGCGGGTGGCGAGCGTCAGCTCGGTCAGGTAGTCGTTGTGGCTGCCGGCATAGAGCGTTGTATGGAAACGCTCGTTGAGCACCGTATAGCTGCTTTCGTCGCCCCGGCGGGTGAGGTCCGCAAGCTCGGCATGGATGGTTTCCAGCCCCGCCCGCTCCGCCGGCGTCATGTTCACCGCGCACAGGCCGGCGCACAGGGCTTCCAGTTCCGCCATCACGTCGAACATGCCGCGCAGCCGCTCCAGGGACGGCTGGGCGACGAGCGCGCTGCGATGGGGCCGCGCCTCCACGAGGCCGGAGGCGGCGAGGTCGCGCAACGCTTCCCGCACCGGGGTGCGGGAAACGCCGTAACGCTTTGCGATATCGACCTCTTCCAGCGCCGTGCCGGGAGCGAGGCGCCCACGCACGATATCGTCGGCGATCTGCAGGCGCAGTTCCTCGGTGCGCGTCACCGGGCGCCCGACGGCGCGGCGCTTGCGGACCCGCGGGGTCGGGGCCGACGTCTTCAGGATGGGTGGCGCGAACAGGGTCATGTGCAAGATTTTACCGGGATTCCCGCCTCAGGCGAAATCCGTGAAACGTCGTAAGCCGGTGGCGGTTCACGCCGTCGGCTCGTCGATCATGGAGACGTGGGCGGCCACCACACGCCAGCCGTCCGGCTGCCGCACCCAGGTCTGCTGCTGGCGCCCAACCTTGCCCGGCGCGTTGTCGCGGTAGAACAGCGTGGATGCCACGGCGAAATCGCGGCCGTAGGTGGTGATGACCGTCTGCGCCAGGTTGCGCGCGAGGCCCACCGGCGAGCGGGCGCGGCGGAAGGCGCGGATGGCGTCCATGCCGTAGAGGCTCTCGCCGCCGCCAAAGCGGATGGTGCGCGGATCGTCCCGAAAAAGGGCCTCCAGCGTCTCCACGTCGTTGCCCACAAGCGCGGCCTCATAGAGCGCGAACGCGGCTTCCACCTCGGCCTTCACCTCGGGAATGTCGATCTCCAACACGTCCTCCTTCAAAGGGTCGCGGCAGGGGCTGCGGCGACGCCCAGCCGCTCCAGCTCCGCAGCCACGCGCAATGCCATGTCCTCCCGCCACGGCGGGGCAATCACCTGTACACCGATGGGCAGGTCCGGCGCATCGCCCACATCAACCCGCACCGGCACGGCCACCACGGGCAGGCCGATGAAGGAGATGGGCTGGGTGAACAGGCCGAGATTCGGCCGCACCAGCATCTCCTCGCCATCGAGCACGAAGGTCTTCTGCCCCAGCTTCGGCGCCCGGGAGGGCGTAGCGGGGGCGAGCAGCACATCGTGTGTCTCGAACAGCTTCAGCATTTCGCCCCGGAAGTGCCGCCGGAAGCGCTGGGCGGCATCGACCCACGAGGCGGGAATGGCGAGGCCGGCCAGCAGCCGATCGCGTACGGCGGGGTCGAAATCCTCAGCCCGCACGGCGAGGCGCCGGGCGTGGAGGCTCGCGCCCTCAGCGGCGGTGATGATGTAGGCGGAGGCGCGGGCGCGGGCGGCATCGGGAATGTCCACCAGATCGCGTGCGCCGAGCGCGGCGGCGACTGCATCCACGGCGGCGAACGCTTCCGGTTGCGCCTTGGCGCGGAACCAACCCCCGGCGATGGCGATGCGCAGCCCGTCGATCCCCTCCCCGATCAGCCCGGCGACGGGCTCGACGGGGCGTGGCGTCTGGCCGGGATCGCGGGCGTCCTCGCCCTGCATGGCGTCATAGGAGAGCGCGAGGTCGGCGACGGAGCGGGCGAGCGGCCCGAGGTGGTCCAGCGCCGTCACAAAGGGAAAGCTGCCGCCCCGCCCCAGCCGGCCATAGGTGGGCTTCAGCCCGAACGTGCCGCACAGGGAGGACGGCACGCGGATGGAGCCGTTGGTGTCGGAGCCCAGCGCAAGGGGCACCATGGCCGCAGCCACCGCCGCTCCGGTGCCGCCGGAGGAGCCGCCGGACATGCGGGTCAGATCGTGCGGATTGCGCGAGGCGCCGTCATGGACGTTCTCGCCGGTGAAGTCATAGGCGTATTCGCCCATGTTCAGACCGCCGACGAGGATGGCGCCCGCCGTCTCCAGCCGCTCCACCAGAAAGGCGTCCTGCGCGGACGGTTGACGCTCCCGATTGATCTTCGAGCCGGCGCGGGTGGGCAGGCCCGCAATATCGAACAGGTTCTTCACCGCGAACGGCACGCCCGCGAGCGGCCCCAGCGGTTCGCCGGCGGCGCGGGCGGCGTCGATCCGATCCGCATGGGCGCGGGCACGCTCGGCGGTGAGGTCGGTGAAGGCGTTGATCGCCGGATCAAGGGCCGCGATGCGGGCCAGCGTCGCCTCAATGATCGCGCGGGCGGAGACGGTGCCGGACGCAACGGCGGCAGCGATCTCGGCGGCGGTCGCGCTGGCGAGGCGGGTGGCGTCGGGAACGGGGACAGGCGCGTTCATGACCACCTCACGGACGATACACGGGGGCCGGTTCCTCGGCATCGCCGAGGTCGAGGCTCCGGACCAGAGTCGCCGCATCGGCGATGCTGCGCAGATAGGACAGCGCCTCCGTGCGCCATTCCGGACGCGCGGTGATGCCATGGGCGGAGAGCGCCCCATCGAGAAGCTGGGCGAGGGCGGCGTCCTCGACCCGCGGCAGGGTGGTTTCGTTGGCCATTGGGCGCCTCAGACCGGGGGATGGGGAATGGCGGCGATGAGTTCGCGGGTATAGGCGTCCTTGGGTGCTTCCAGCACCTCCCGCGCGGTCCCCTCCTCCACGATCCGCCCTTGCCGCATCACGATCACCCGGTCGCACAGCAGGCCGACCACATGGAGGTCGTGGGAGACGAACAGATAGCTCATCCCGAGCCGCTGCTTCAGCTCTTCCAGCAGGTTCAGGACCACGGCCTGCACCGACACGTCCAGCGCCGCCGTCGGCTCGTCCAGGATGACGAGATCAGGATCGAGCGCGATGGCGCGGGCGATGCCGATGCGGGCCTTCTGGCCGCCTGACAGCTGGTGGGGGAAACGCTCCAGCAGATTCTGCGGCAGGCCCACCATCTCGGCAAGCTCAGCCACGCGGGCATCGAGCTTCGCGCCGCCCGAATAGCCGCCCATGCGCAGCAGCGGATCGGCAATGGCGCGGGCGGCCGTGTAGCGGGGATTGAGGCTCTCGGTCGGATCCTGGAACACCATCTGGATGCGCTTGCGCATGGGATGGTGAGCGAAGTCCTTGGCCGGGATCGCGCCGATGTCCTCGCCGGCGAAGGTGATCTTCCCCGCCGTCGGATCGATGAGGCGCATCACCATGGTGGAGGTGGTGGACTTGCCGCAGCCGCTCTCGCCCACGAGGCCGACGCTTTCGCCGCGCTTCACCTCGAAGGAGATACCGTCCACGGCGCGGAAGATGGTCTCCTCCGGCGTCAGGGGCTTGCCCTTGAGCTTGGCGAGGAAGGCCGAGGGCGCGCCCTGGCGGGGATATTCGCGCACCAGGTTCTCGACGGTGAGAAGCGGCGCACCGGCGTCGGCTACGGGTGAGCGCGCCGCAGCCGCGGTGGGCGCGCCCTCGCCTTCCGGCAACAGGTCCTTCAGCGTGATGCCCGGCCGGGGCGTCGCGCGCATGAGCTTGCGGGTGTAGGGGTGCTGGGGATCGCGGAAGATGCGCTCGGCCGGCGCGGTCTCCACCACCTTGCCCTTCTCCATCACCATCACCGTGTCGCAATAGGTGGCGGCGAGACCGAGGTCGTGGGTGATGAGGATGGTGGACATGCCGCGCTCGCGCGTCAGCTCCGTCACGAGGTCCATCACCGCCTTCTGGGTGGTCACGTCGAGGCCGGTGGTGGGCTCATCCGCGATCATCAGTTGCGGCCGGCAAGCCAACGCTAGCGCGATGACGATGCGCTGGCACATGCCGCCGGACAGTTCGAACGGATAGGCGTGGTAGCGGTCCTCCGGCCGGGCGATGCGCACCTGCTTGAGGATGTCGATGACCTTGTGCTTCACGTTGCGCGGATCGGCCTGCACATGCTGGAGCAGCACGTCGCCGATCTGCGCGCCCACCGTGCGGATGGGGTTCAGCGCGGCCCGCGGGTTCTGGAAGATCATCGACATCTCGCGACCGCGCAGGTCGCGCATCTCGCTCTCGGGCGCATGGGCGACGTCGATGCCGGAGAAGGTGATGGAGCCTTCCGCGATGCGGCCGGCCCGGTCGAGGATGCGCATCACCGTGTAGGAGGTGACGGACTTGCCGGAGCCCGATTCCCCCACGATGCCCAGCGTTTCGCCCTTGCCGAGGGTCAGGTCCACCTTGCTCACCGCCGTGACGATGCCGCGGCGGGTCGCGAACTCGACGGTGAGGTCGCGCACCTCCAGCAGCGGGCCGCTCGGCGCTTCGGAGGACTTGGCGGCGTGTTCCTTCACGTCCACAACTCCATGCATGGCGGCCTCCATCAGGTGCGGCGCTGGGGATCGACGATGTCGCGCAGACCGTCGCCCAGGAGGTTGAAGCAGAAGACCGCGAACATGAGCGCGAGACCGGGGAACAGCGCGATCCACCATTCGCCGGAGACGATGTAGGCCGAGCCCTCGGCCACCATGATGCCCCACTCCGGCGTCGGCGGACGCACGCCGAGGCCGATGAAGGAGAGGCCGGCGGCGTTGAGGATGGCGTAGCCCATGGTGAGCGACATCTGCACCATCATGATGGGCATGATGTTGGGCAGGATGGTCGTCAGCAGGATGCGCCACTCCGAATTGCCGGTGAGCCGGGCCGCCTGCACATAGCCGGCGTTGCGGCGGATGGCGGCTTCGGACTTCGCCACGCGCACATAGAGCGGGAAGTTGATGATGGCGGTGGCGATGACGATGTTCGTCACTGTATTGCCCAGCGCCGCGACGATGCCCATGGCCAGCACGAACAGCGGGAAGGCCATGATGGTGTCGGAGATGCGGCCGATGATCCGGTCCGTCCACCCTCCGAAGAAGCCCGACGCGATGCCGGCGACGCCGCCCACGGCGAACACCAGCGCCACGGAGAAGATGGCGATTGCCATGTCCAGCCGGCTCGCCACCACGACGCGGGAGAAGATGTCCCGGCCGAGATTGTCGGTGCCGAACCAATGCGCGGCCGAGGGCGGCTGCAAGGCGGCGGCCGTGTCTGAGGCGAGCGGGTCATAGGGCACGATGAACGGCCCGAACGTGGCGCACACCACCAGCACCAGGAACATGCCGAAGGCGATGCCCGTGACCGGGTTATCCGAGATCACGTAGCGGGCGTGGGCGAGCGTGGCGGCGAGGCCGCCCGGGGCCTTTTGGGTATCGGCCGTGGCGAGGGTCATGCTTCGCTCCGCGCGCGGGGATCGATGATGCCGTAGGCAAGGTCGATCAGGAGGTTGAGGATCACGTAGAGGATCGCCATGGCGAGCACGAAGCCCTGCACCGGTGCGTAGTCCGAGGTGATGAGCGCCTCGACCGCATAGGAGCCGATGCCCGGCCAGGCGAACACCTTCTCCACCAGCACGTTGGCGCCGAGGAGGAAGGAGAACACCATGCCCAGCGTGGTCACCACGGGGAGCATGGCATTGCGGAAAGCGTAGGTGATGATGACCGTGTAGTCCGTCAGGCCCGCCGCCTTCGCCGTGCGTACGAACTCGGAGGAGAGCACCGCCAGCATGGAGGCGCGGGTCATGCGGGCGATGGGGGCGAGGGCGAAGATGGCGAGCGTGATGGCGGGCACCGCCAGTTGCGCCAGCGCGGCGCGGAAGGTCTCGAAGTCGCGCGCGATCAGGCTGTCAATGAGATAGAAGCCCGTCACCGTCTCCGGTGCCGAGAAGAACACGTCGAGCCGCCCCAGCGGCGCCGGCGCCCATCCCAGCTTGAAGTAGAAGACATAGACCAGCAGCAGCCCGGTGAAGAACACCGGCAGCGACACGCCGGCCGTGGTGATGATGCGGCAAGCATGGTCGATCCACGATCCCTGTCGCACCGCCGCAATGATGCCGAAGGGCACCGCGATCAGCAGCGCCAGCACCAACCCCGCCAACGTCAGTTCGGCCGAGGCCGGCAGGCGGGACGCGATCTCGGTCGCGACCGGCTGGCCGGTGGAGAGTGAAGAGCCCAGGTCGCCATGCGCCAGCGCCGAGACGTAGTCGGCGAACTGAGCCGGTAACGACTTGTCGAGACCGAGCTTGGTGCGGATCTCGGCGATGGCCTGCGGCGTCGCCGCCGGGCCCGCGAAATAGGCCGCCGTGTCGCCGGGCAGCACGCGGGTGAGCAGGAAGGTCACGATCACCACGCCGATCAGGCTGGGCACGGCTGTGGCGAGACGACTGCCTAGGAGCTTCAGCATGGCGATATCCCTGTGTGCGATCCGGACTGCGGGGCATCGGGCACCGCAGCCGCTTTGTCGTCTCCGGCGGACCGCCGGATGTGGGGTGAGGGGCGGCACCGATGCCGGGCATTCCGGGCCGAAACCCGGGCGCCGGTTTCCGCCCCCGGCGCCACCCCTCACGCCGCTTCCTCCCTTGAGAGGAAGGGGAAAGACCTCAGCCCTTCTGGAAGGCGCGATAGTCGAGCCGGCGGTGGAACCAGTATTCGTAGCCGGTGATGTTCTTCTGCATCGCGACGTTGACGAACGGCTGGTAGAGCGGAATGCGCGGCACATCGGCAAAGGCGAGATCCACCATGCCCTTCACGTCCGTATCATAGGCCGCCTTGTCGCCGCTCGCCGCCGCCGCACGGGCACCGTCGATGAAGGTGTCCATGGCCGCCGACTGGTAGCTCATGGTGTTGAAGACCGAATTGGAGCCGTGGTAGCACCAGAAGAAGAAGTATTCTGGATAGTCGAGCCATCCCGAGAACACGTTGGTGTAGAGCGGCAGCACCTTTTTGTTCAGCTCCGTGCGCCAGTTGGCGCCGGGGATCTTGTTGATGGTGGTCTTGATGCCGATCTGCGCGAGGTTTTCCTGCAGCAGCACGCAGATGGGCTCGTTGACGCCGGCAAAGCCGAGATCGAAGGAGAGCGTGGTGTCGATGCCGCCGGCATAGCCCGCCTCCGCCATCAGCTGCTTGGCCTTTGCGAGGTCGGTCTTGAACTTGGTGGGCTGCGGCCAGGCCACCTTGGTGGCGGCATCGGCCGGCGCGCCGAACATGGGGCGGCCGAGGCCGTAGAGCACGGCCTCCATGATCTTCTCATAGGGAATGGCGTAGGCGACGGCCTCGCGCACCTTCGGATTGTCGAAGGGCGGGCTCTTCACGTTCATGCCGATGTACTGCACGCCGTTGGAGTACGGCACCGACGTGATGTTGAGCTTGCCGGCCTGCTTCAGCTCCACGAAATCCTTATTGGGCAGGTCATAGGAGATGTCCGCGTCGCCGCGCTCCATCAGCGCCCGGCGATTGCCGGCGGAGGGCACCATGCGCCAGATCACACGCTTGATCTTGGGCAGCGGGCCGCCCTTCCAGTCGTCGAAGCGCTCGAAGATCACCTCGGTGCCGGGCGTCCACTTGGTGACGCGATAGGCGCCGGAGCCGGCGGTGTTCTGCTTGGTGTATTCGAGGCCCCAGGGATCCTTCTCGGTGGCGTTCTTCTTCACCAGCTCGGAATTGATGACGCACGGCACGATGACGGCGAGGTCGGGGATGGTGAGGCGATCCTTGCGCAGGAAGTCCACGCGCACCGTGTGGTCGTCCACCACCACGAACTGCTCCGGCTTCTCCAGCGAGCCGGCCTTCATCTGGAAGGTGGGGAAGCCGCCCACAGAGACGGCGCGGTCCAGCGACCACTTCACGTCCTTGGCGGTGACAGGGGTGCCGTCCTGGAAGGTCGCGTTTTTCTTCAGCTTGAAGGTGACGGACATGTCACCGATGTTCATGTCCTCGGCGAGCTCGCCCTTGAGCTTGTCACGGTCGTAGTAGCGGACGCCTTCCTTCTCGGTCATCTCGTGGGTGATGAGCCGGTCATAGGTGTTCCAGCTGGCTTCGTAGCCGGGCACGTTGGTGCCGACGCCGTGAATGTCGAGATTGTTCGGCCCGCTCTCCGAGACGATCAGCAGAGTCTCGTTCCGGGCCTGCGCCTTTGCCGGCGAGAACACCGCCGGGGCTGCGACGCCCGCGCCGCTCGCGACGGCGGTGGCGGAGGCGGACTTCATGAATTCGCGGCGGTTCATCGGCAACGTCCCTGTGGTGGCGGTCGCCAAGTGCCATTCAAGCCGCGTGCCAATTGCATACAGTTTTTGAAATTTATCGTAAAATCAATTCACTAGAATACCCATCCAGTCGATCAACACAGCAACACAGAGCGGTATATGATCATTATTTGTGCAACACCGTGCGCATTGCATGCAATTTAATGCGCGTGACTGCGGCAGCGCTTGCACAGCAAGTCGCCAGCAGCCGCTTCACGAAGATCAGGAGGGCAGCACGTCCGGGCCGGCGGACGCCGCGGCGGCGCGCTCGGCCTTCCAGGCCTTCATCTGGCGCCGATAGCGCACAGTCGATACCGGCAGCAGCGCCAGATAGAGGATGGTGCAGAAGGAAAGCACGATCCAGGGATAGCTCGCCAGCAGGGCGAAATAGATGGCCACGGCCACGAACAGCGGCAGCACCATATCCCGTCGCACCCGCCGCCCCAGCGTCTTGCCCGACCAGGCAGGCACCGTGGAGATCATCAGGAAGGCGATGGCGAGGCAATAGACCAGCGCGATCAAAGCGCTCACCCGCCCGTGCGGCAGGCCGATCAGTTCCAGATAGACCGGCAGCAGCACGGTAATGGCGCCCGCCGGGGCCGGAATGCCGGTGAAGTAGTCGCCCGCGAAGGGCGGCTTGTTCGGATCGTCCAGCATCACGTTGAAGCGCGCAAGCCGCAGCGCGGCGCAGATGGCGTAGGCGAGCGCGGCGATCCAGCCAAACGAGCCGGCTTCCTTAAGGCCCCAGAAATAGAGCATCAGGGCCGGCACGCAGCCGAAGTTCACGAAGTCGGCGAGGCTGTCCAGCTCCGCACCGAAGCGCGAGGTGCCCTTCAGCGCCCGCGCCAGCCGACCGTCCACCCCGTCGAGGATGGCGGCGAACACGATGGCCGCCAGCGCCAGTTCGATCCGCTCCTCGATGGCGAGCCGCACGGCGGTAAGGCCGGAGCACAGCGCGAGCAGCGTCACAAGATTGGGCAGGAGCACGCGGATCGGCACCTTGCCGATGCTGCCGCCGAGGCGCGGCCGGGGCCGGCCTTCAGGATCGAACGGGGGAAAGGGCGTTTCCATCAGCTCACCCGATAGGCGGTCTCGCGCTGCTGCGGCTGGGAGAGATCGCACAGGACCGTCTCGCCCGCCACCGTCAACTGCCCTTCGCTGACCAGCACGCGCGACCCCACCGGCAGATAGACGTCAACACGGGAGCCGAAGCGGATCAGGCCGAAGCGCTCGCCGGAACCGATGGACTCACCCTCCCGCACGAATGAGACGATGCGGCGGGCCACGAGGCCGGCGATCTGCACGCAACCCACCCGGCAGTAGGGCGTGGAGATGATGAGGCCGTTGCGCTCATTGTCCTCGCTCGCCTTGTCGAGGTCGGCATTGAGGAAGAGGCCCGGCTTGTAGGCGATGCGCTCGATGCGTCCCGTCACCGGTGCTCGGTTCACGTGGACGTTGAACACATTCATGAAGATGGACACCCGCAGCAGCGGCTCGTCGGAAAGATCCAGCTCCCGCGGCGGCCGCGCCAGACCCACCTGCGACACACGTCCATCCGCCGGCGCGATGACGAGCCCCTCGCGCACCGGCGTCACCCGCTCGGGATCGCGGAAGAACAGAGCCGTCCAGAGGGCGAGGCCGAAGCCGATCATGCCGAAGAAGGTGGAGAACACGAACAGCACGAGCGCGATCACCACCGCGATGGCGATGAACGGATAGCCCTCCCGATGAATCGGAACGAGGGTCTTGCGGATGCTGGCAATGATCGACAACAGGTGTCTCCAGGGTCGCCCGGCAGGCCGCCCCGGATGGCGCCGCGCGGGCATGGTCTGCGCACAGGTAGTCAGCCGCCGCCCCGCCGTCAAATGGCGGAACGCCGCTCTACCTCACGCCCCGGCACGGCGGAAGGCGCCCGGGCTCAGGTCCGTCCACTTGCGGAATGCCCGATGGAAGGCACTCGGCTCGGAAAAGCCAAGCTCCGCCGCGATCTCGCCCACGGGCCGGTCGGTGGCCCGCAGCAGGTCCTCGGCCCGCAGCCGGCGCAGGTCGTCCTTGATGTCGCGATAGGCGGCGCCCTCTTCGGCGAGCCGGCGACGCAGGGTCGAAGCCGGCAGGCGCAACTGCCGGGCAAGCTCCACGAACGAAGGCCACGCCGACGCCGGCAGCTCCCGGAGCCGGGCGCGGACCCGGGCGGCAAGCCCTTCATCGTGCCGGTATCGCACGAGGATGTTCGCCGGCGCGCCCCGCAGAAAATCCCGCAGCGCCCGCTCGCTGCGGTGGGCCGGCAGCTTCAGGAAGGTCGCATCGAAGGCGAGCCGGCTCTCCGGCGCGTCGAAACGGACGGGAGCACCAAAGAACAGCCGGTAGTCCGCCCCATGCTCCGGCGGACCGCAGCGGAAATCCACCTGTCGGATCGGAATGCGCCGGCCCACCAGCCAGCAGGTGATGCCATGGAGGATGATCCAGTAGGTGCGGTAGGCGAAGGCCGAGCGCGCGCCGCCTTTGTCCAAGAGCACGACGGACGCCAGGCCGTCGCCGACCACAAGCTCGCCGCTCGGGTCATCCAGCACCACCCGCAGGAATCGCAGCGCCCGCCGCAGGGCCTGCTCCAGCGTCTGCGCGCCCATGAGCGCATGGCAGAGCAGCGTGAAGCTGCCACAGCGCATGGGGCGGGCGGCGAGGCCGAAGAACTCGTCGTCCAGCGCCTCGGCGGCCGCCGTCCACAGCGCCCCATACTGCTCGGCCGAGACCGCCTCCGTCACCGGCAGCGCGAGCCCGGCCCGTGCGAGCACCGGACCGGCGTCGATGCCCTGCGCCGTCAGGCAGCCGAGGGCATCGTCCACGAAGGTGCCGGAGATCATCCGCCGTTCCACGCCGCGCTCCTAAATGGCAAAATCGCTCATCTGAATAGATCGCTAGTGTCATCGAATGTCACTCGGCTTTTCTGCTAGACGAGACGCAACGGCCGCCGAAGCGGCGGCATGTCTCCCTGGGAGGGGCACCATGAAGATTGAAGGGCGCGTCTTTCTCGTCACCGGTGGCGGCTCTGGCCTGGGCGCGGCGGTGTCGCGGATGGTGGTGGACAATGGGGGCCGCGTGGTCCTCGTCGACATCAATGCCGACGCCGGTGCCGCCATGGCCGCCGAACTCGGCGATGCCGCCCGCTTCCAGCGCGCCGACGTGAGCAACGAAGCCGATGGCAAGGCCGCCATCCAACTCGCCCTCGACAGCTTCGGCCATGTTCACGGTCTCGTGAACTGCGCGGGCGTCGCCCCCGGTGAGAAGGTGGTCGGCCGCGACGGCCCGCACCGGCTCGAAAGCTTCGTGCGCGGCATCACCGTCAATCTCATCGGCACCTTCAACATGCTTCGACTCGCCGCCGATGCCATGGTGAAGGAAGAGCCGGATGGGGAGGGCGAGCGCGGCGTCATCGTCAACACCGCCTCCGTCGCCGCCTTCGACGGGCAGATCGGCCAGGCCGCCTATGCCGCCTCGAAGGGCGGCGTCGCCGCCCTCACCCTTCCGGTGGCGCGCGAGCTGGCGCGGTTCGGCATCCGCGTCGTCACCATCGCCCCCGGCATCTTCGAGACGCCCATGATGGCCGGCCTGCCACAGGACGTGCAGGACAGCCTCGGCAAGAGCGTGCCCTTCCCCTCGCGCCTAGGACGGCCGTCCGAATATGCCGCCCTCGTCAAGCACATCTGCGAGAACAACATGCTGAACGGCGAGGTCATCCGCCTCGACGGCGCGCTGCGGATGGCGCCGCGCTGAGCCCTTCCCGCTGACGACTTCCTCCCGCGACCGGAGACAAGACTCATGACGGCTTCCGACCCCATCGTCATCGTCGGCACCGCCCGCACGCCCATGGGCGGCTTTCAGGGCGACCTGAAGGATGTGGCCGCGCCCGCGCTCGGCGCCGCGGCCATCGGTGCCGCCCTCGCACGCGCCGGCCTCGCGCCGGATCAGGTGGAGGAAGTGGTGTTCGGCTGCGTGCTGCCGGCAGGCCTCGGCCAGGCCCCGGCGCGGCAGGCTGCGCTGGGCGCCGGCCTTCCTCTGTCCACCGGCGCCACCACGGTCAACAAGATGTGCGGCTCGGGCATGAAGGCGGCCATGTTCGCCCATGACCTCCTCGCCGCCGGCTCCGCCTCCGTCGCGGTTGCGGGCGGCATGGAAAGCATGACCAACGCGCCCTACCTGCTCGACCGCGCCCGCGGCGGCTACCGCATGGGGCACGGCAAGGTCATCGACCACATGTTCTTCGACGGCCTCGAGGATGCCTACGACAAGGGCCGCCTCATGGGCACCTTCGCGGAGGAGTGCGCGGAGGCCTACCAGTTCACCCGCGAGGCGCAGGACGCCTTCGCCATCGCCTCCCTCACCAAGGCACAGAAGGCCATGGCAGATGGCGCCTTCGACCAGGAGATCACGCCCGTCACCGTGAAGGCCGGCAAGACCGAGCGCGTGGTGGCGGCAGACGAGCAGCCGCCCAAGGCGAAGCTGGACAAGATCCCGACGCTGAAGCCCGCCTTCCGCGATGGCGGCACGGTGACCGCGGCGAACTCCTCTTCCATCTCCGACGGCGCGGCCGCCCTCGTGCTCATGCGCCGCTCGGAGGCGGAGAAGCGCGGCCTCACGCCGCTCGCCGCCATCGTCGGCCATTCCACCCACGCCCAGGCGCCGAACCTCTTCACCACGGCTCCCATCGGCGCGGTGCAGAAGCTCGCCGGGAAGACCGGCTGGGATCTGAAGGACGTGGACCTGTTCGAGATCAACGAGGCGTTCGCCGTGGTGCCCATGGCCGCCATGCGCGACCTCGGCCTGCCCGAGGACAAGGTGAACGTCCACGGCGGCGCCTGCGCCCTCGGCCATCCCATCGGGGCTTCGGGGGCCCGGGTGATGGTGACGCTGCTGGCGGCACTGGAGCGCTACGGGCTCAAGCGTGGCATCGCCTCGCTGTGCATCGGCGGCGGCGAGGCGACGGCGGTAGCCATCGAGCGCCTGAGCTGAGGTCACCAAAGACATCTAACAACAAGAACCGGAGGAGCGTGCCATGATCCTCACCGAAACCCAGGTGGCCATCCGCGACGCGGTGCGTGCCTTCGCCTCCGAGCGCCTCGCGCCCGGAGCCGCGGCGCGGGACAGGGAGCATCGCTTTCCCGGCGAGGAGCTGAAGGAGCTGGGCGCCCTCGGCTTCCTTGGCATGCTGGTGCCCGAGGACCACGGCGGCTCTGCCACAGATCTCGTCTCCTATGCCCTCGCGCTAGAGGAGATCGCGGCGGCGGACGGTGCGTGCTCCACCATTGTCAGCGTGCACTCGTCTGTCGGCTGCATGCCCATCGTCAAGTTCGGCACGCCGGCGCAGAAGGAGCGTTTCCTGCCGAAGCTCGCCTCCGGCGAATGGATCGGCGGCTTTGCCCTCACCGAGCCGCAGGCCGGATCGGACGCCGCCGCCCTGCGCACCCGTGCCCGCCGGGACGGCGATCACTACGTGCTCTCCGGCGCCAAGCAGTTCATAACGTCGGGCAAGAACGGCGATGTCATCATCGTCTTCGCCGTCACCGACCCGGACGCGGGCAAGAAGGGCATTTCCGCCTTCATCGTGCCCACCGACACGCCCGGCTACGAGGTGGTGCGGGTGGAGGAGAAGCTCGGTCAGCACTCCTCCGATACCTGCCAGCTCGCCTTCAACGACATGCGCCTGCCCGCCGACCTGCGGCTTGGCTCCGAAGGCGAGGGCCTCAAGATCGCCCTCTCGAACCTGGAAGGCGGGCGCATCGGCATCGCCTCCCAGTGCGTCGGCATGGCACGGGCGGCATTCGAGGCAGCGCGGACCTATGCGAAGGAGCGCGTGACCTTCGGCAAGCCCATCATGGAGCATCAGGCGGTCGCCTTCCGCCTCGCCGACATGGCGACCCGCATCGAGGCGGCGCGCCAGATGGTGCTACACGCCGCCTCCCTGCGCGAGGCCGGCCTGCCCTGCCTCACCGAGGCGTCCATGGCGAAGCTGTTCGCGTCCGAGATGGCGGAGCAGGTGTGCTCCTCCGCCATCCAGACCTTCGGCGGCTACGGCTACCTGGCGGACTTCCCGGTGGAGCGCATCTATCGCGACGTGCGGGTGTGCCAGATCTATGAGGGCACCAGCGACGTGCAGCGCATCGTGATTGCGCGGGGGCTGTGATGGTGGAGACCCCCTCCCCCGCCCCCCGCGGCCCCCTCGCCGGCATCCGCGTCGTCGACCTCTCCCGGCTCGCCCCCGGCCCCTATTGCACCATGCTGCTCGCGGATTTCGGGGCGGAGGTGATCGTGGTGGGCGGCGGACGAGCCGGCGTTGCCATTCCGGAATTCTCCCGCGGCAAGCGGCATATCTCCCTCGACCTGAAAGCACCCGCCGGGCGGGCGGCGCTGCACGCGCTGGTGAAGACCGCCGACGTGCTGGTGGAAGGCTTCCGCCCCGGCGTCGCCGACCGGATCGGGGCGGGCTATGAGACGCTGGCGGCGCTCAATCCGCGCCTCGTCTACTGCTCGTTGACCGGCTTCGGGCAGGACGGCCCCCGCGCGCTGGAGGCGGGGCACGACATCACCTATCTCGCGCTGGCCGGCGTGCTCGGTTCGATGGGGCCGAAGGACGGCCCGCCCCAGGCGCCGCTCAACCTCGTCGCGGACTTCGCCGGCGGCAGCCTGATCGCCGCGCTGGGCATCCTCGCCGCGGTGATCGAGGCGAAGAGCACCGGACAGGGCCAGAAGATCGACGCCGCCATGGTCGACGGCGCGCTCTCCATGATGGCGATGCACTGGCCGCTCTGGAAGACACCCCACTGGCCCGCACGGGGCGACGGGCTGCTCGGCGGCGGGACACCCTTCTATCGTTCCTATCGCTGCGCTGACGGCGGGTTCATCGCTGTGGGCGCGCTAGAGCGGGGCTTCTTTGAAGCACTGTGGCGGCGTCTCGACCTAGGCGAGCCGCCGGACCACATGAGACGCGACCTGTGGCCGGAGATTGAACGCACCCTGGAGGCCGCCTTCACGGCGCAACCACGCGACCATTGGACCGCCCTGTTCGCGGGGACGGACGCCTGCGTCGCGCCGGTTCTGGCGCCGGACGAGGTGTGGAGCGATCCCCACATCGCAGCCCGGCATCCGGAGAGCGGGCCGAACCGCGTGCCCGCCGTTCCCCGCCTCTCCCGCACGCCGGCGCAAGCCCGCCCGCTCGATCTCGGCGACTGCACCGCAGAGGTGCTGCGCGAGGCCGGCCTTAGCGACGAGGACATTGCCGCCGCGGCTGCATCCGCCGACTCGGGGGGCCGCTCCGGCCTCGACTGGCCGCCGGAGCTGCGCTGACTTCAGAAGGTGGGATGGGCCGCGGCTGCCTTTGACTTATGCAAAGCGCGGCTGTCGTCCGGCGCCTCGTCGCGCTCGAACATGCCATAGTCGCGCACCACGGCGGCGACCCTCAGGCGATAGTCGCGGAACACGCCGGCCCGCCCGGCCGCCTGCGTCCTGCGATGGGAGGTGAGGTTGCGCCAAGCCTTCACCGATTCCTCATCGCGCCAGATGGAGAGCGAGAGCATCTTGCCCGGATTGGTGAGGCTCTCGAACCGCTCGACCGAGATGAAGCCGTCCATCTTCTCAAGGTCCACGCGCAGGCGCGCGGCAAGATCGAGATAGGTGTCGCGCTGGCCCTCGGCCGGCCACACCTCGAAAATGATGGCGATCATGCCCCCCTCTTCCCCTTCTTGTTTTTGGCCCGGACTAGACCTTGTCGCCCGGCCGACGCTGCACCTCCGGGAACACCCACATGGCGACGACCATGAAGACGCCGAGGAAGGCAACCGCATATTTGGGTCCCTCCTGCCCGAGCGCCGCCTGGAAGGCATAGCCCGCCGCCGCAACGGCGAGGACGACGAGGGAGAGGATGAACTTGATGTGGGTTGGCATGGGATTTCCCCTCTTGCTGGCCGGACGGTGCCGGCGCTGACCTTCAGATGAGGGCGCCGCCGCCGGGAATCGCGGCCCAGACGGCGAGCGCCATTGCCTGGAGCGCAATCAACGCGGCGAGGCCACGGCGTCCATCACGGAACGATGTCGGCAGCAGATCGAACGGTGCCGGAGCGAACAGCAGCACGAGGCCGCCGACGACGATGAGGCTGGTGAGGCGCAGGTTGGCGTAGCCGTAGACCAGCGCCGCAGCCGCCAGCGCCAGCCACAGCAGGCTGTTTACCAGAACGAGGGCGCGCCCCCCCGCCTGCCGCGCCCCCACCGGACGGGTGCTCGCCGGGAACATGCCTGAGAGCACGAGGAAACCGAGGCAGGCCGCCGTCCACAGCCCCGCGAAGATCGCGAGGCCGGCCACATTGGGTTCGATCGCGGCCATGCCCTCACTCCGCCGGAGCGACATGGGCGGAGCCGCCCGTCTTGCTCTTCGGGGTGCGCGCGGTGCGCCGCATGTCGGTCTTCAGATGGCGGGTGTCATAGCCATTGAAGAGATGGCCGAGGAGCCCGCGGTTGAGGTCCGACGTGCCGAACGCCCAGTCCATGATGGGGAAGGTGAGGTTCATGTTGCGCTCCATCATGAGCGACTGATTGTGGTGCGCGGCGTGGTGGCGGCGATTGGTGTTGATGAAGGGGACGTTCCGCACGAACCAGTTCTCATCGATGTGCGTGGTGAAGTGCATGAATTCGTAGAGCAGATAGACCGAGGTGGTCGTGGCGATGAACAGCCAGCCCACGTTCGGCGAGACCAGCCAGCCGAACACGATGGCGCCGGGAATGGACATGAGCGTGAAGGTCACCAGCGCATAGGGCGGGAAGAAGGTGACGCGCCAGTCATGATGCCCAGCAAAGCGCATCTCTTCCTCGGTGAAGAACTGGTGATGCATCAGCGTGTGGCGGTTATAGACCGCGCGGAACAGCGGAAAGCTCGACGGCCGGTGCATCACGTAGCGGTGGAGCCACCACTCGAAAAAATTGCAGAACAGGAACACGACCGGAATGGTCAACCACTCCCACCAGCGGATCGCGTGCATGTTCGAGGTGTAGATGTAGAGGGCGGTGAAGCCGATCGTGTAGATGATGGCGATGTGCAGCCAGCCATTATACCAGCCGGTGACGCGCTCGCGGTAGGTCGCGCGGTATTTGCGCTGCCGATCCGTCATGGGGCTCGAGGTGAGTTCCATCGCTCTCTCCCTTGCGCGCTGTCGGTGCGCGCCATTGTATTGATTCTCTCGGCGCCGCTTGGGGGCGCCGGCTCCTGAACACCCCGACTGCTGAACGCGCCGGTGCCTGGAGCCGTCGCCCGCCCCAGCTCCCTCGCGCCCGGACGGGGGAAGGATGCTCCGCGACGGCGGATGCACCAGTAATATGTCAGCCACACATCATATGCAAGGCATCGATCCAGCGCCACCGGAAGCCTGACAGCCCGTGAATGCGACCAAAGTTCAACAACTTAACAATTTGATTCAGTTCAATTTTTCCGACCAGCCTTCCTTAAAAATGATCCAGATCAAAAAAGCTGCTTGCAGGCATTCTTTTGGCATATCTATGATATGTCAGTTCACGAAGGCGGGCACGAGACCTGCCTAGGGGAGGACGCCAATGAACATTTCTCGCCGCACATTGATGCGGGGGATCGGTGCTGCCGGTCTCGCCGCTGCCGCTCCGGGGGTTTTCTCCCCGGCCATCGCCCAGTCCAAGCCGGTGCGCATCGGCATTCTTGCACCGCGCTCCGGAGCCATGGGCACGGTGGGCGAATGCGGAGTCCGCGCGGTGCAATGGGCGGCTGAGCGGATGAACAAGGATGGCGGCATAGCCGGCCGCCCGATCGAACTGGTGTTCGAGGAAGAGACCTCGCCGAAGGACACCATCGAGCGGTTCCGCCGCCTGGCGCTGCAGGAGAAGGTGGACTGCGTGCAGGGCCTCATCTCCACCGGCGTGTCGCTCGGCGTCGCGCCTGTGGCGGAGGAGGAGCAGGCGCTCCTCATCATGTGGGACGGCACCACCCAGGACGGCGTCAAGGAAGCGATGCCGAAGTCGCGCTACGTCTTCCGCTCCACCGACAATGAATGCGAGGCGGTGATAGCCTCGCTGCTTGCGATCAAATACTTCAAGGGTAAGATCAAGCGCATCGCCGGCATCAATCCGGACTATTCCTATGGCCGCAACAACTGGGAGGCTTTCCAGCAGATCCTGAAACGCGCGGGCGTCGAAGTGGAGGTGGTGGCCGAGCAGTGGCCGAAGGTCGGCACCATGGACCTCACCTCCCACGTCGCAGCGCTGAAGGCGGCCAAACCCGACTTCATCTTCTCCTCCATGCTGTTCGCGGACCTACCCGTATTCATGAAGCAGGGATCCGCCGCCGGATTGTTCGAGGGCGTGAACCTCGCGCTGCCCGCCGCCGGCTGGCAGATCAACCAGCTGAAGAAGGAGTTCATGCCCGAGAATATCGTCTTCGGGCACAACACGCTCTACTTCGCCCTGCCCAATGCCTCGCCGCTTCAGAAGGCGTTCGTGGAAGATTACATGGGCCGCTACAAGGAGGCGCCGCACTGGGAGGCGGATCGCGCCTATTTTGCGCTCGCCGCCTACAAGGCCGGCGTGGAGGCGGCGGCCAAGGCCACCGGGCGCTGGCCCAAGCTCAACGAGATCATCGAATCGATCCCCAAGCAGAAGGTGGAGAGCCTCGGCGGGCCGGGCCAGTTCCGCGCCGACAAGATCGCCGAGCAGACCTTCTACCAGGGCCTTTCCACCAACCAGAATTCCTACGACTTCCCGACGCTGAAGACGGTGGACAGCTTCACCGCCGACCAGCTCCAGAAGCCGCCGGGCATGGACTTCTGGGAATGGCTCAAGACCTCCAAGCTTCCCGTCTGAGGAGCGCCGCGTGACCGTCTTCCTCGACGTCCTCCTCGGCGGCGTGTTTCACGCCGCCATTCTCTTCCTCGTCGCCGCCGGGCTCCAGCTGGTGTTCGGCGTGCAGAAGGTCATCAACCTCGCCTGCGGTTCCTTCTATGCGCTGGGCGCCTATTTCGGCATCACAGCCGTGGGCCTCGCCTCGGCCGTGGGCTTTCCGGCCTGGACCGTTCTCCCGGTGCTCGTTCTCGCGGGGCTGGTGATCGGCCTCGTGGGCCTGCCGGTGGAGCGCATATTGCGGACCGTCTATCGGCGGGACGAGAGCTATCAATTGCTCCTGACCTTCGGGCTGCTCCTGATGTTCCAGGACGTGTTCCGCTTCTTCTGGGGCGCGACGCCGCGGACATTGGACAATGCCTATCTCGCATACGGCACGGCCGAATTCCTCGGCCTTCGGGTGCCCACCTACAACCTCCTCGTGATCGCCGCTTCCATCGCCATCGCGGTCGCGCTCGGCGCGTTCCTGCAGAGGACGCGCACGGGGCGCATCATCCGCGCCACGGCGGAAAACCGGGACATGAGCGAGGGTCTCGGCGTCAATTCCTCCCGCGTGTTCGCCGCCGTGTTCACGGTCGGCTGCATGCTCGGCACGGTGGGCGGCGCGCTGGTGGTGCCAGCCTCGGCCTCCTCCCTCGACATGGCGGTGGAGCTGGTGGTGGAAGCCTTCGCGGTGGTTGTCATCGGCGGGCTCGGCTCCATGCGCGGCGCGCTGGCCGGTGCACTCATCGTCGGCCTTATCCGTGCAGCGGCCATCATGGTGCTGCCCGAGGCCGAGATTCTCTCCATCTATCTGGTCGTCATCGCCGTGCTCATCCTGCGGCCGGCCGGACTTTTCGGAAAGGCAATGGCATGAGCACCCCGACCTCCGCCCCGGCCACGGTGGCGCCGGCCGTGTCCCCAAACATCTGGCGACCCTCGGGGCTCATATCCTTCCTGGTGATCATCGTCGCCATGGCGGGCCTGCCCCTCGTCGCCTCCACCTACACGCTCACTTTGATGGTGCCGTTCTTCGGCTTCGCCATCGCCCTGCTCGGCTTCAACCTGCTGTTGGGCTACACCGGCCTCCTCTCCTTCGGCCACGCCATGTTCCTCGGCATCGGCGCCTATGCGGCGGCATTGATGACCTCGAAGCTGGGCGTCCGGTCGCTGGAGCTGACCCTCCTCGTCGCGGTGGCGGCGGCAGTGGTCATCGCGGTGCCGGTGGGCTTCCTGTGCGTGCGCTACACGCGCATCTTCTTCGGCATGCTGACGCTGGCGTTCGGCATGCTGTTCCACTCCATCCTGTTCAAGTTCTACGGCCTCACCGGCGGCGACCAGGGCATGAGGGTGATGCGCCCGCTGCTGTTCGGCATGGAGTTCGAGGGCGGCAAGACCGCCTTCATCACCGGGCCGTTCTACTACTACGCTCTCGGCCTGCTCACCCTGCTCGGATACGCCATGTGGCGGATCGTGCGCTCGCCCTTCGGCCTCCACCTCACGGCGATCAGGGAGAACGCGCAGAAGGCGGCCTATCTCGGTGTCACCGTCTCGCGGATGCGGCTGGCGGCCTACGTTATCTCCGGCGTCTACGGCGCCATCGGCGGGGTGATCCTCGCCGTCACCATCGGCCTTGCGGACCCGGAGATCGTCTACTGGACGCAGTCCGGCAACCTCGTCTTCATGGCGGTCCTTGGCGGCTCCGGCGCCTTTGCCGGCCCGGTGGTGGGCGGCCTCGCCTTCGTGCTGCTGCAGGACACGGTGATGTCCGCCACGCAGTACTGGCGGTTCGTGATGGGCGCGGTGCTGGTGCTCATCGTCATCTTCTTCCCGCGGGGGATCGCCGGCCTGTTCGGCGACGCCTTCGCCCGCCTCAAGCGCGGGAGCTGACCCATGGCCTCAAGCGCCCTTCTCTCCGCCCATCAGGTCTCCAAGAGCTACGGCGACTTCCACGCGCTCCGGAACGTGTCGGTGCATGTGGACGATGGTGAATTCATCTCCATCGTCGGCCCCAACGGAGCGGGTAAGTCCACCCTGGTCAACGTGCTCACGGGGCTGCTGAAGCCCACGACCGGGCACGTCCATTTCCGCGGGCAGGACATCGCCGGCATCGGGCCGGTGGAACTCTCCCGTCGCGGCATGGCGCGGGGGTTCCAGCTGGTGAACATCTTCCCCGCGCTCACCGTACGCGAGACGCTGGGCGTTGCCGCCGCCTCGCGCCTGAGGCGCATCGGCAATCCCTTCCGCAGCCTCAGCGCCGATCAGGAGGTCCGCGACGCCGTGGAGGAGGTGGCCGACATCTTCAACCTGCGCCACCGTCTCGACCAGCAGGCGAGCGCCCTCTCCCAGGGCGAGAAGAAGCTGCTGGACGTGGCGAGCGCCTTCGCGCTCAAGCCGGAACTGATCCTCATCGACGAGCCCACTTCCGGCGTCTCCACCGGCGACAAGCACGCCATCATGGAGCTGCTGGTCGCGGCCTCCCGCAAGGCCGGTGTGCGCGGCATCATCCAGGTGGAGCACGACATGGATCTCGTGGCCCGCTACTCGGACCGCATCGTCGCGCTTCAGGCAGGCAGTGTGCTGGCGGACGAGAAGCCGGAAACCTTCTTCAAGGATCCCGCCCTCATCGCCGCCGTGGTGGGCACGCGACCGCCGAAGATGACCCCGAAAACAGCTGTTCAGGAGATCCGCCCATGCTGAGCATTTCGGGCCTCAAGGTCGACATCGCCGGCAGCCGCATCCTCTCCGGCATCGACCTCGCCGTGGAGCCGGGCGAACTCGTCTGCCTCATCGGCCGCAACGGCGCGGGCAAGACCACCACGTTCCGCTCCATCATGGGCTATCGCAAGCCCGCCGCAGGCTCCATCCGCTTCGCCGGCAAGGAGCTGATCGGCCGCGCCCCGCATGAGATCGCCCAGATGGGCGTGGGATTCTCGCCGGAGGAATCGGAAGTCTATGCCGACCTCACGGTCGCCGAGAACCTGGAGCTGCCGACCTGGACGCGCCGCTCCAAGTTGTCGGAGAAGGATCGCGTCGAACGCTCCCTAAACGTCTTCCCCAAGCTTCGGCAATATCTGCACCGGGGCGGCGCACAGCTCTCCGGCGGTGAGCGCAAGATGGTGTCGGTGGCCCGCGCCCTCGCGCTCGACCCGAGCCTGCTGCTGCTGGACGAGCCGTTCGAGGGTCTTTCCCCCGCCATCATCCCGGTCATCTCGGAGGGCATCGCCTCCATCCGCGCCATGGGGCAGGCCGTGCTGATGGCCGAATCCAACGTCCACCACCTCCCGGATTATGTAGATCGCCTCTACGTGCTGGAGCGCGGTGAGATGATCTTCTCCGGCACGCTGGCGGAGGCGTACCGCGACAAGGCGGTGATGCGCGTCATCGCCGGCGAGGTGGAGCTGGAGCACGCCTGACCCATGCCCCTCACCTATCGTGCCGCGGTGCTCCACGCGCCGCAGATGCCGCTCGCCATGGAGACGGTGGAAGCCGCCCCGCTCGGACCGTCGGACGTGCTGGTCCGCATCAAGGCCGCCGGCCTTTGCCACACCGATCTCGAGGTGATCGAAGGCGGCCTCGCCTACCCCATGCCCATCGTGCTCGGCCACGAGGCGGCGGGCATCGTGGAGGAGGTCGGGCGGGAGGCGAAGGGCGTCCGCAAGGGCGACCATGTGGTGCTCTCCTGGAACCCCCATTGCGGCCACTGCTTCTATTGCGACCGCTCTCTACCCATCCTTTGCGAGGGCTATCTCGCGGAAGGCCCGAAAGCCCGTACCTTTGATGGCGCCGCCAAGGCGCGGCTCAAGGACGGACGGGAGCTGGGGAACCTCATGTTTCTTGGAGCCTTCGGCGAATACTGCATCGTCACCGACCAGCAGGCCGTGCCGGTGCCGCGCGAGCTGCCGTTCGAGGAGGCCTGCCTCATCGGCTGCGGGATCATGACGGGCGTTGGAGCTGCCCTCAACGTGGCCCACATCGCGCCCGGCGATACGGCGCTCGTCATCGGCTGCGGCGCCGTGGGGCTAGCAGCGGTGCAGGGCGCGCGGCTGGCCGGCGCAGAGACCATCCTTGCCGCCGATCTCGACGACGCAAAGCTTGCCCTCGCCCGCGCCATGGGGGCGACCCATACGGTGAATGCCCGGACCGGTGACGTGGTGGAAGCGGCCCGCGCCCTCACCCAGGGCCGGGGTGCCGACGTGGTGCTCGAATCCGCCGGCAGCCCCATCGCCTTCCGCGCAACGGTCGAGGCGGTGCGGCCAGGCGGCGAGGTGATCTGGCTCGGCAAGATCGACGTGACGAAGGACGTGTCCTTCCGCTGGGGATCGCTGATGGCGGAAAAGCGCATCCGCCGCGTCTCCTATGGCGGCGCCCGCCCCGCCCGCGACTTCCCCTTCCTCGCCCGAGCCGCGCTTGCCGAACGACTGGATCTCAAGGGCCTGATCTCCCGCCGCATCGCGCTGAGCGAGATCAACGACGGGTTCGCCGCGCTGAAGGCCGGGGAGACGATCCGAAGCGTCGTGGTTTTCTGAAAGTTGAAGACGCCCTCTCCCCTTGCGGAGAGGGCGGATTACCCCTCACGCATCCAGCGTCTTGCGCGCGAAATCCTCGATGTAATCCACGAGGTTGGAAGCTGCGGTCTCGGCCGCCTTGCGGTCGCGGCGGGCCACCGCCTCGGCCACCTCGGCGTGAAGCCGGGCAGCGAGCGGCAGGTCTGCCACTTCCTTGTAGTGCTGGTACCAGAAGCGGCGCGACAGGGCGTTCATGAGGCCCATGGAGCGCACCGCGAATTCGTTGCGCGAGGCCTGCGCCATCAAGAGATTGAAGCGCCGGTCGAGGCGCATGAAGGCGAGGTCGTCCTCCACCTCCGCCGCCTGCCGCATGGAGCCAGCGATCTCGGCGAAGGCCTCCCGCTCCTCGGCCGTGGCGCGCTCGGCGGCGAGGCCGGCCATCAGCACCTCAAGCACCCGCCGGACCTCAAGCAGCCGAAGCTGGGTGCGCAGGTTGATGTCCGACACCAGCACGCCCCGCCGGGGCAGCACCACCACAAGGCCGTCCCGCGCCAGCCGTTGCAGCGCCTCGCGGATGGGGGTGCGGCCGATCTTCAGGCGATCCGAAAGCGTGAGTTCGGAAAGCACCGCGCCGGGCGGCAGTTGCAGCGTCGCGATCAGCTCCTCAAGGATGCGATAGGCGCGATCGGTGAGGCTCGCATCCTCCGCCGGCGCCTCCTCGCGACGTGGGCGGCGGGCCGGCGCACGGGGCTCCTTGCGGGTCTCGCGCAGCGGCTCGAGCAGGATATCGAGGCCGACATCCGCATCCTCCAACACCAAATGCCGCTTCTGACGTTTCACCGGCGTCTTGGAAAGCGCCCTGGAGACCACCTTGGACCCCGCCTTCGCCATGTCGCCCGCTCCTGTTCCGTCGAGAAAAGTGTGACGACGGATTCGCGGCCCGCCGTCAAGCCTCGGAGCGTCTTGTGGCTCAGGCCGCGACGCGGGGGAGCGCGGCAGCGATGTCGTCGGAGGTCATCTCCCACTCATTGGCGAAGTTCGCCACCACCTCGCGCATGAACTGATCGTGCAGCGCATAGGCGCGGCGATCATCGCCGAGGTGATCGGCAAGCAAGGCAAGGGCGAGTTGGGCGGGGGCCTGCCCCTCATAGCTCCACTCGAAGCCGTCGCTGCTCAGTTTGGCGATGTCGGTGCGCTGCGGCAGCGGCTTGCCGTCCACCGTCACCGCGATGCCGTCGATGGTGCGATCTCCCCGATAGGTCTTCATGCGTCCTGCCCTGCCTTTTATTGCCCGTCCAATTGGGATTGCACTGATATGTTACATGAGCAGCAGGAGCCGTTCAACGGCCCTGCGACGCGAAAGCCGCGCGCGCGGCGGCGCGCCCTCGGGTAAGGTCGGCACTTTCAGACGGGGGATTGCGATGACGACGACGATCTATGGCATCAAGGCCTGCGACACCATGAAGAAGGCGCGCGGCTGGCTCGACGAGAAGAGCGTCGCCTATGCCTTCCACGACTACAAGTCGGCCGGCATCGATGCGAAGACGCTGGAAGGCTGGGCGAAGAAAGTCGGCTGGGACAAGCTGCTCAACAGGGCCGGCACGACCTTCCGGAAGCTTCCCGACGCCGACAAGGCGGACATCGACGAGGCCAAGGCCCTGGCGCTGATGCTCGCACACCCGTCCATGATCAAGCGCCCGGTGCTGGAGCACGGGCGCGATCTGATCGTCGGGTTCAAGCCGGAGGACTATGCGGCGAAGGTGAAGTGAGGCCGGCCTGCGCCGGCCTCGGGACCTTCTTGATGCTCAGGATGCCTCGGCCGCCGGAGGCACCTCGGCCGGCGCGTTCAGCGCTTCGGCGAAGCTGGTGAAGAACTGGTCGGAGAGCTTCTTGGCAGTCGCCTGCACGAGGCGCCCGCCAAGAGAGGCGAGCTTGCCGCCGATCTGGGCGTCCGCCACGTAGGTCAGGATGGTGTCGGCGCCATCCTCGGCCAGCGAGACCTTGGCCTCGCCCTTGGCGAAGCCGGCGATGCCTCCATTGCCCTGCCCGACGATGCGGCAACCGGCCGGCGCCTCCATGTCGGTGAGTTCCACCGAGCCGGAGAAGGTGGCCGAGACGGGCCCGACCTTCACCTGCACCTTTGCGGCATAGGCATTGTCGCCCGTCTGCTCCAACTCCTTGCATCCGGGAATGCAGCGCTTGAGCATTTCGGGGTCAAGGATCGCCTTCCACACGGTCTCGCGCGGGGCGCTGATGCGATATTCGCCGGTCAGTTCCACGGGATGGTCCTCCCCTTGTTCTCGTTCGCGCGTGCCGCTCTTCGGCGATGGCGCTCAGACCGCACAATAGCGATCCTGGATGTCCTTGTCGGCGAGCAGTGCAGCAGCGCTTGACTGATGCACCAGCTCCCCTTGATCGATGATGATGGCGCGGCTCGCGAGATTGAGCGCCCATTCCACATTCTGCTCCACCAGAAGCAGCGTCGTGCCCTGGTCTCTCAGGCGGCGGAAGAGGACGCCCATCTCCTCCACCAGCACGGGCATGATGCCCTCGGAGGGCTCGTCCAGCAGCACCATCTTCGGCTTGGAGATGATGGCGCGGGCAATGGCGAGCATCTGCTGCTCGCCGCCGGACATGGTGGTCCCCTGCTGCTCCAGCCGCTCCTTCAGGCGCGGGAAGCTCTTGGCGATTTCGTCGATGGCCGCCCGCTCGTCCGTTCGGCCGGCCGCGACCAGGCCGAGCTGCAGGTTTTCCCGAACTGTGAGGCCGGGGACGATGCGCCGATCCTCCGGCACGTAGCCGAGGCCGAGGCGAAACCGGGCGTGGGCGCCGAGCGGGAGCAGGTCCGTGCCGTCGAACGTCACCCGGCCTTCAGCCCGCGGCATCAGCCCCATGACGGCCCGCAGCGTCGAGGTCTTGCCGGCGCCGTTGCGGCCGACGAGGGCAACGATCTCGCCCTGTTCGATCTTGAACGTCAGATCATGGACGACGTGGCTCGGCCCGTACCAGGCGTTGAGCTTTTCGACCTCAAGCATAGCCATCGTTCTGCCCCAGATAGACGCGGCGGACTTCCGGATCGGCCTGTACCGCTGTCGGCGTGCCGTCGGCGATGAGCCGGCCGTGATGCAGCACAAGGATGCGGTCCGACAGGCCGAGGATCATCTTCATCTTGTGCTCGACCAGGAGAATGGTGCGGTCCGCCGCGAGGCGCTCGATGAGCGCCACCATGTCCTTGGTCTCTTCCGGCCCCATGCCTGCGGTCGGCTCATCCAGCAAAAGCAGCTCCGGGTTCGCCACCAGCGCGATGGCGATCTCAAGCGCCCGTTGCTCGCCATGGGCGAGGTCACGGGCACGGCGGGCGCGGCGATGGGTGAGGCCCACTTCGCCGAGGGCCGCCTCAGCCTTCTGGCTGAGTTCAGGATAACGATCGCGATGGCTGAAGACATCGTAGCGGGTCTTCAGCGCCTGCGCCGCCACGCGCACATTCTCTTCCACCGACAGCTCGGGGAAGAGGTTGGTGATCTGATAGGAGCGCGCGATACCGAGATGGGCAAAGCGGTGCTGCTTCAGCCCCTTGAGCTCTTGCCCCTTGAACCGGATGGAGCCGGTGGAGGGCTGGAGCACGCCGGACAGCACATTGAAGAACGTGCTCTTGCCGGCGCCATTGGGGCCGATCACCGCCGTCACCTTGTTGCGCTCGAACTTCGCCGAGATACCGGCGAGGGCGACGAAGCCGCCGAAAGAGCGGCCCACGTCCGTCACTTCCATCAGCGCGGTCATGACGCCCTCCTGCGGCGCGTGAGCTGGATCAGGCTGCCCCAGATGCCCTTGGGCAGGAACAGCACGAACAGGATGAAGACGATGCCGACGATGAGCTGCCAGTGTGTGGTCCAGAGGGAGGCGACATCCTCGATGAGAAGGAACACCAGCGCCCCCACGAACGGCCCGAAGAAGGAGCCGGCGCCGCCCAGCATGGTCATCATCACCACGATGGACGAGGTGTGAACGCTCAGCGCATCGAGGGGCACGATGGAGAGGTGCAGGGCGGAGAGGGTCCCGGCGAGCCCGCACAAGGCGCCGGACAGGATGAAGGACAGCAGCTTGGTGCGCTCCACGTCGAAGCCGCAGGCGCGGGCCCGGGTCTCGTTCTCACGCACCGCCTCGATGGCCGCGCCAAAGGGCGAGTTCAGAACCCGCGACACGAACCACAGGGCCAGCGCCGCGAAGAACATGATGAAATAGTATTTCGCCAGCGGGTTCAGCAGATTCACCGAAAAGCCGCCGATCAGGTCCGCCTTCGCCACGGTGAAGCCGCGCAGGCCGTTCTCGCCGCCGGTCCAGCCGGAGGCCTGGAGCGCGACGTAATAGACCAACTGCGCCAGGGCCAGCGTGACCATGCAGAAATAGATGCCGCGGGTGCGGATGGAGAGCGCGCCGATCACCGCTGAGAGCAGGCTCGCGCCGACAATGCCGGTAAGCATGGCGGGGAACCAGCCGAAACCGAGATGGGCGATGGCCATGCCGGTCAGGTACGCCCCCGTTCCGAAGAAGGCGGCATGGCCGAAAGAGAGGAGGCCCGTGTAGCCGAACAGCAGGTTGAAGCCCACGGTGAACAGGCCGTAGATCAGCACGTTCACCGCCAGCGCCTGCGACGGCAGCACGAAGGGCAGCACCGCCAGCACGGCGATGGTGAGCGGCACGCGCCAGCGGTCCAGCGCGGCGCCGGCCTTCGGCAAAGCGCGCGGCGCCACGCCCTGCCCGGCGGCGAGGTCGGTTGTGGTCATGGTGTCGTCTCCGTTCACGCGCCGGTACCCTCAGGCGCCCGCCGGCCGGCCGAACAGGCCCTGCGGTCGGACGAGGAGGATGAGGGCCATCAGGCCGAACATGACGATGGTCGCCATCTCCGGAGCGAACAGCGCGGTCATGCTCACCGCGACGCCCACGAGCAGTCCCGCCACCACGGCCCCAAGCAGCGAGCCCATGCCGCCGATGACGGTGACGACGAAAGCCTCCGCCAGCACCAGGGTGCCCATCTCCGGGCTGACATTGCGCATGGGCGCCGCCAGCACGCCGCCGAGCGCGGTGAGGCCGACGCCGAGGCCGAACACAAGCAGCCACAGGCGGCTCACGTCCACGCCCAGCACCTTCATGATGAGCGGATCGCGCGCGCCAGCCCGCACGATGAGGCCGAAGCGCGTCTTCTCCAGCGCCACCCAGAGCAGCAGCAAGATGACAGCCACCACGCCCACCACGAACAGGCGGTAGATGGGGAAATAGCCCACCCCGAGGTCCACCACGCCCTGCAGCGCGTCCGGCGCCGAGAAGGGGATGCCGTCCGTGCCGAAGGTGATGCGCACCGTCTCCACCAGCACATAGCCGAGGCCGAAGGTGAGCAGCAGCGGGTCGTCCGGCGTGCGGCCATAGAGCGGCCGGATCAGGAAGCGCTCGATCGCCATGCCGAGCACACCGACGGCGATGGGGGCGACGATGAGCGCCCACCAGAAGCTTCCCGTCTGCGCGGCGATCCACAGCCCCGCATAGGCGCCCACCATGAACAGGGCGCCATGGGCGAAGTTCACGATGCCGAGCATGCCGAACACGATGGTGAGCCCGAGGGCGACCATCACCAGGATCGCCCCGAGCGCGAGCCCGGAGAACAGCTGCATGAGGATGAGTTCAAGGTCCATCGGGCGTCTCTCGGGGCGGTCCAGTCAGGTGCTTCCCTCTCCCGCACGGGGAGAGGGCGCTTGTCGCAGGAGCGACCGGTCTCAGGTCGGGAAGCCCAGCTCGCCGCAGGAACGCAGCATCTGCTCGGAGCCGGGGACGTTCTCCACGATGTCGAACAGGTCCTGCTCGCTCTTCATGTCGGCCTTCGCCTTGGACTTCAGGACCAGCACCGACTGCACCGACTGGTGGTCGCACTTGCGGAAGTATTGCGGACCCTTGGCCACGTCGTACTTCAGGCCTTCCAACGCCTCGACCACCTTGTCCGTGTCGGTGCCGCCGGCCTTCGCCATGGCCAGGAGCAGCGCGGAAACACCAGTAAATCCGTAGGCGCCGTAATCGGTCGGAAGCGAGCCATAGGCCGCCTTGTAGGCATCGTTGAACGCCTTGGCGGAGGGAACGGTGCTCTCCAGCGCCCAATAATAGTTCGCCCCGCCGATGATGCCCTCGAACACATCGGGCGCCACGGCGATGCGCTGGTTGTGCAGCAGCACCGGCACCACGATCTGCATCTGTTTCTTCATGCCGAAATCGTTGGCCTGCTTGATCGAGTTGGCCTGGTCGCGGCCGAAGTTGCAGATGGCGAGGATGTCCGGCTTCAGGGAGCGGATGCGCGGCATCAGCGTGGAATAATCCGCCGCGCCGAAGGGGTGGAGGATCTCGCCGACGATCTCGGCGCCCAGCTCGCCCGCTGCGCGCTTGAAGCCGCGCATCATCTCGTGGCCATAGGCGTAGTCGGCGCCGAGCAGCGCCACCTTCGAGCCCTTCTTAAAGGTCGCCCGCGCCACGGCGGCCGTGGTCATGTGCGGGTTCAGTGCCTCGTGGAAGGTATACTTCGAGAAGTCCTTCACCTCGTTGATGGTGTCGGATTGGCTGATGGAGACATAGATGACGCCGCGGGCGCGTGTCACTTCGTTCACCGCGAGCTGAACGGCGCTGGAGAGGGCCCCGACGACCGCGTGGACCTTGTCCTTTTCGATCAGCTCGAGGGTGCGGGTGGCGGCCTCGCCGGCGTTCAGCTTGTCGTCGCGGACCAGCAGTTCGACCTTGCGGCCGGCGATACCGCCCTTGTCGTTGACGAGCTTCACGGCGAGTTCCGCGCTCTTCACCTGATCCTTCGCCTCGGCACCGAAGGGGCCGGTGAGCGGGGTGGGGAAGCCGATGCGGATGGTGTCCGCCTGCGCGCGGACGATGGCCGGCGAGGCGATGAGGCCGACGCCCGCGGCGCCGAGGCCGGCAAGCACGGTACGGCGGGATACGCTGGAGAGGGGATGGTCGGTCCGCTTGGTCATGAAATCCTCCCGGTGTGTCTTGTTTTTTGGCTGTGGGCGGTCGTCAGAAGGCACCGAGCGCTTTCAGGATGCGCGCGGGGGTCATGGGAATCTGGGTCAGCTCGGCGTTGAGCGGCGCGAGCGCGTCGTTGACGGCATTGAGCGCGGCGGCGGACGAAGCGGCGGTGCCCGCCTCCCCGCAGCCCTTGGCGCCGAGTTCCGTATCGTGGGTCGGCGTTTCCATGTGGGCGATGACGATGTCCGGCATCTCGCAGGACATCGGCACGAGATAATCGGCCAGCGAGCCGTTCACGAGCTGGCCCGCATCGTCGTAGCGGCATTCCTCGAAGAAGGCGGCGCCAAGCCCTTGCACGACGCCGCCGCGCACCTGCTCCTCCACGAGAAGCGGATTGATGATGCGGCCGCAATCCTCCACCACGAAGTGCTTGAGGATTTTGACGAGTCCCGTCTCCGCATCCACCTCCACATGGCAGCCGTGGATGCCGTTGGTGAAGGCGAAGGGATATCCGGACGGTGCGAAATGATGCGCCACCGTGAGCTGCGCATCGGTGCCCGGCGGCAGCGTGTCTGAGCGGAAATAGGCGATGCGCGCGACCTCGGCGAGGCTGAGGCGCGCCGCGCCGCCCGCTTTGTCCACCACCTCGGCATCGACGAGATCGAGGTCGCCCGGCTGGGCTTGCAGGATGGCGGCGGCGACTTTGAGCACGTTCGCCTTGAGCTTCTTCGCGGCCTGCAGCGCCGTCTCGCCGCCAATGCCGGCGCCGCGGCAGGCCCAGGTGGCGCCGCCATGGGGCGTCACCTCGGTGTCGCCGGTGATGACACGCACGATGTCCCGCGACACACCGAGATAGTCGGCGACGATCTGGCCGATGATAGCCTCGGTGCCCTGCCCCTGCTCCGTCACCGAAATCAGGCAACGCACCTCGCCGGACGGCGTGATCTTGATGACCGCCCCATCCTGCGCCGAGATGCGCGCCCCGCCGATGCCGTAGAATGCGGGCGTGGGATTGGTGATCTCGACGAAGGCCGCGATGCCGACGCCGCGATGGATGCCACGGGCACGCAGCTCCGCCTGCTCGGCGCGCAGGCGATCATAGTCCATCAGCGTCTTGAGCTTCGCAAGGCATGCTTCGTGGGAGAGCTGCTCGAACTTGTAGCCGGTGAGCGACTGGCAGGGATAGGCGTCGTCCGGAATGAGGTTGCGCGCACGCACCTCGAACGGGTCCAGCCCGGTCGCAGCGGCCGCCTTCTCCATCAGATGCTCGGTCACCGCGCAGGCGATGGGGTGACCCACCGCGCGATACTGGCTCGTCTGCGTCTTGTTCTGGAACACCACCTTCAGGTCGGCCCGATAGGCCTCCAGCCGATAGGGCGCGCCGATGAGGCGGATGACCTGGTTGCCTTCCACCGCGCTGGTGCGGGGATAGGTGGAGAAGGCGCCGATGGCGGTCTCGTCCTCCACCGCCATGGCGAGGATGCGGCCGTCCGCGCCCACCGCCGCCTTCGCCTTCACACGATGGTCCCTGGCATGGATGTCGGAGACGAAGGCTTCCAGCCGGTCCGCCACAAACTTCACCGGCCGGCCCGCCAGCATGGACAGGCCGATGACCGCCATGTCCTCGTGATAGACGTGCAGCTTCACCCCGAAGGAGCCGCCCACGTCCGGCGCCGCCACCCGCACCCGGGCTTCCGGGATGCCATAGTGCCGCGAATAGAGATCCTGAAACTGGAAGGGCGTCTGGGTGCCATGGTGGACGGTCAGCGCATGCTCGCTGGCATCGTAATCGGCGATGAGCGCGCGCGGCTCCAGTGTCACGCCGGTATGACGGCCGAAGGCGAGGTCCGCTTCCACCACATGCGCGGCGGAGGCGAAGAGGTCGTCGACCGCGCCGCTTTCCAGCGCGCTGCGGAAGCAGAGATTGTCGGCGAAGCCCTCGACGAGGCGGGGCGCATCGGGCGCGAGGGCGGTGTCGAGGTCGGCGAGGACGGGCAGGTCCTCATACTCGATTTCCACCAGCTCGCAGGCATCCTCGGCAGCGGCGCGGCTTTCCGCCACCACGGCCACCACAGCCTGCCCGCTCCATGTCACGCGATCGATCGGCAGCGGCAGCTGCGGCTCCGATTTCATCCCCTTGAAATGGTCGAGCGTGCCCACCCACGGCGTGCACAGCTTGGCGAGATCTTCCCCCGTCGCCACCAGGGCAACGCCGGGCGCCGCGCGGGCGGCCTCCACATCGATGCGGACGATGCGGGCATGGGCGAAGGGCGAGCGCACGAAGGCCGCATGGAGCATGCGCGGCAGCTTCATGTCGGTGACGTAGTTGCCCCGCCCCGCCACCAGCCGCTTCGCATTGGGGCGAGGCAGCGGACGGCCCACATGCACGCCGGGCTCAAGATGGGGCGCCGCGCCGAGCGGACGGTCGAACGGGGCGTTCATTCTGCACCCTCCCCGTTCGCCTTGCGGGCAGCCACCTCGATGGCGTCGACGATGGCCTCATAACCGGTGCAGCGGCAATAATTGCCGGAGATGGCGTCGCGAATCTCCTCGCGATCCGGCACGCCACCGCGGGCGATCAGGGCGTGGGCGTTCACCAGCATCCCCGGCGTACAGAAGCCGCATTGCAGCGCATTGCGCTCATGGAACGCCTGCTGGAGCGGCGCCAGCGCGCCGCTCGCGACCAGCCCCTCCACCGTCTCCACAGACTGCCCCTGCGCCTGCACGGCGAAGACGAGGCAGGAATGCACCGGCACGCCGTCCAGCAGCACGAGGCAAGCGCCGCACGCCCCCATCTCGCAGCCCACATGGGTGGCGGTGAGTTCGAGATCCGTGCGCAGAAAATCCGCCAGCGTGGTGCGCGGCGCGACCATGCGCGCGACCTCCTCGCCATTGACGGTGAGGGACAGGGGGACAGCGCCCGCCATCATGTTCATGAGCAGGTCTCCAGCTTGCGCAGCAGGCGCCCGAGCAGGACGCGCGCGAGGTGGCGGCGCATGGCGGCGGGAATCTCCGCATCGTCCAGCGGGTCGATGTCGGCATCGAGCGCGCGCTGGGCGGCGGCAATGGTGTCGGCGTCGAGCGCCTTGCCGGCAATCTCCGCCTCGGCATTGCGGGCGCGCACCGGCGTCGAGCCGACCGAAAACAGGGCGATGCGCGGATTTGCGATCACCCCGCCGTCGCGCTCGGCCAGAATGCCGCCGCCGACCATGGCGTAATCGCCGCGACGCCGCGCCATCTCATCGAAAGCGCAGACATGACGCGGCCCGGCGGCAGGTACATGCAGCGCCACAAGGATTTCGCCGGGCTCGATGGCGGTCTGGTAGAGGTCCTGAAAGTAGTCGTCGGCGAGGACACGGCGCATGCCGTCGGCCCCGGAGATTTCCATCTCGGCGCCCATTGCCAGCATCATGGCCGGAAACTCGGACGCCGGATCGGCCAGCGCCACGCTGCCGCCGACCGTGCCGCGATTGCGGATGGCGGGGTGCGCGACGAAGGGCGCGGCAGCCGCAAGCAGCGGCGCGTGGGCGCGGATCAGCGGCTCGATCAGCGTTTCGGCATGGCGGGTGAGCGCACCGATGCGCAAGCTTTCCCCTTCCAGCCGCACGCCGCGCATTTCGGGAATCGCAGAGAGGTCAATCAGCACCTGCGGCGCCTGGAGCCGCATCGCCAGAGCCGGCACAAGGCTCTGCCCACCGGAAATATAGCTCGCATCCCCATCGGCCTCGGCAAAGGCGGCATGCGCCTCGGCAAGGCTCGACGGACGCGCATAGGCGAAAGCGCGGGCTTTCAAGGGCAGGTCCTCCCGGTCGTGGCTTCATTTTAGTGACCACTTGGTCACAACATGATCTGAGGCCGGTGCGCCTGTCAATAGTGCTGCGCGACCATTGCGGGAGAACTTGGGGCCAACGCCCAAAGGCCAATCATTGCATTGCAGCAATACGCTATTCCCGGATGGATATATGATTATTGCCTTGGCTGATCTTTTCTTCGACTTCGCTCCCGGCAAGACCTGTTATCGCGAGTGTGCGAGACGGCGCCGTTCCGAGCCGAGGCCCTTGGTGGTGCGGGAAGGTTGCGCTATCGCAGGAGGGTGGGCGCCCGGCCCATGCGCCGAACGGACTCGCCTTGAAGCCCACGCCCGACCAGAAGCCGACGCACCCCGCCCGCCCGCGCCGCCAGCACATGCGCGCAGCGGATCGCGAGCAGGCCATCATCGAGGAGGCGGTCCGCTTCTTCGCCGAGCAAGGATTCGAGGGGCAGACGCGGGAACTGGCAAAGCGGATGGGAATCACCCATTCCGCCATCTACCGCTACATCCCCTCCAAGGAAGCGCTCATCGAGCGGGTCTACGAGCACGTCTATCTCAGCCGCTGGAAAGCGGACTGGGCGACCCTCGTCACGGATCGATCGAGGCCGCTGGAGGCCCGGCTCACCCAATTCTATCTCGAATATGTCGAGCAGGTCTTCGACTACCACTGGGTGCGGATCTTCGCGTTCTCGGGCCTTAAATCATTCGACATCACAAGCCGTTACCTGGCGATCGTGCGGGACGAAATCATCCTGCCGGCCTGCGCGGAGTTGAGGGTGGAGCTGAAGCTGCCCACAACGGGCGAGATCCCGGTCGGCGAACGCGAGGCCGAGCTGTTCTGGGGGCTGCACGGACGCATTTTCTACCTCGCCATCCGCCGCTACGTGTACGGAACCACGACGCCGGAGGACCTTGGTCCCATCGTGCGGGACGCGGTTCGCGCCTTCCGGGCCGGCGTTGCGCCCGTGCTGAAGGACATCCTCGCGCAAGGTGAATCGTGACAAATCCTGCGGCAGCGGGGCTTTGACTCTTCTGACGCTGCGTCATGCCCGCCTCTCGCCAAGACGGACTTCGCTTGGTAAAGTTTCCGTGCGAACGGCCTTGTTCTCGCCGTCGTGATCTGGTCTAGCGAAGGGCGTAAAGGGAAAAGAAACCGAATTTCGGCAGGTTTGCAGGGACTGGCGGGAATGTGCGGCGGGGCCGCGCGGGCGCAGCGTCCAAGGCCGGTGGTCGGTCGGAGATGATCCGAACGGGCAAGCCTTGTGCAGTGCGAAGACCGAAGGACCCTGCGATGGACGAACGGAGCCGGTACCGACCGGCAGCGCTGATAGCGGGGACCATGAGGCACTCGAACCGGCAGGAATACGCGGCTTGGCAGGACCACGCGAGCGAGCACGACGCGCGCGCGGACCATGACGCAGGCTGGCGCGACCACGGTGAATGGGACCGCGACGACGCCGATCCCCATGCCGACTGGCATGACAGGGCCGACTGGCACTGGACACCGCACGTCCATGAGGAGGAGATCGACGCCTCCGACTACGATCCCCACGCTTCGGACCCCCGGCCGGAAGGCATGTCCCGCCGCGGCACGCTCGTCGGCATCGGCACGGGCATCGTCGCCGGCCTGATGGTTGCCGCTGGGGCCGTCTGGTATTCGCAGGGCTCGTTCGCGTTCGGCGTCTCCGCACCGCCACCCCAGGTGTCCCAGCGCCCCCTCGTCCGAGAGCTCAGCATGGCGGCTGCGGGCACCACAGTGACCGAAATTTCGCTCGTCGTCGGCTCCGGTTCTTTGGCCGTCGATGCGTCGAGCATCTACCTGACCAACGTGGCCATCGATGGCCGGTCCTTCGCGGCCTCGGCCGAGCCTTCCGACAATTCCGCGCGCCTCACCGGCCGCGTCGTACCCCTGCCGATGGCCAATCCGCTCAATCGGACTCAGATGACGGCGGCCGACGGAATCAAGGCGCTGGAACAGTTTGACCAGGGGGCCGTGCCCCTTCCGCTGCGCAAGCCGGCCATGCCGACCCAGCGCCTCGCCTACGCTTCCCTGCCCGACGCCTCCCTCACCGACACGCCCTCCGCCGTTCCCGGCAGCCAGGCCCCGGCCGTCGAAACCCCGCCGACGCTCTCCGAGGATGAGCCGGCGCTGCCCACGCCCGGCAGCGGCTATGCCATCTACGACATCAAGGCCAAGGTCGTTTACATGCCGAACGGGGATCGGCTGGAAGCCCATTCAGGCTACGGAGATACCTTCGACGACGTCCGCGCAGTCAACAAGCGGATGGTGGGTCCGACCCCGCCCAATACCTACCAGCTGACCATGCGCGAATCCCTGTTCCACGGCATCGAGGCGGTGCGCCTCAACCCCATCGGAACCGGCAGGATGTATGGCCGCGCCGGCATCCTCGCTCACCCCTATCTCCTTGGCCCGCGTGGAGATTCCAACGGCTGCGTGTCGGTCAAGGACTACGACAAGTTCCTCGCCGCCTTCAAACGGGGCGAGGTGAAGAAGATGGTGGTGGTGGCCGAGCTGAAGCATGGCCCCAAGAAAGAAGAGAACTTCCTTCTGTCCTTCCTGAAGCCCAAGGACCAGTAAGGCCACCCGCCCCGGCGGCAGCCTCCTGCGGGGCGGATTTTGCCCTGGGCGCCACGGCGACAATCCCGCCATGGCAAGGGCTTGGCCCGGGTTACGGTAGCAGCGAACCTCGCTTTCGCGTGCAGCGCGGCAGAAATGCGCGCCATTCTTGCGCCAGATCAAATTTCGTTGGCTTTTCGGATAGATACGGATGCTTCCGCACCCGTAGAGACCCGGAATTGACCCCCTCGGAGCGCGGACCTTAGCTGCGGCCATTCGCACCTGCGAAATGCAGCGTCCGGCCTGCCGAAACCGTTGGGCCGGCTAAAGACGGGAGCCCGTCATGGCCGCCGACACGCCCGCCCCCTCCCCCTTCCAGAACCTGCTGCCGTTCGACCCGAATGCCGCGATGTCGGCGTTCCAGAAGGGACTTTCACGGGCCTTCAACCCACCGTTCGGGGCCGGTTCGGTGACGATTCAGTCCGGACCGCTCGGCGCCTACCTGGTGGACGCCGCCCAGCGCCATGTCCTTTTCCTCGATCTCCTCCGCCGGAGGGGGAACGAGCAGCACGACATGACCTCCCACCCCATGGCGACGGTGCTCACCTTCGACCATGAGGTGCTGGTCAGCGGGCGGGCGCTGCCGCGACCGATCAACTACTCCCTCTCCCGCATCGTCCCCCCGCCGGGTGTCGCGGTGGACCCGCGGAAGCGGCCGGTGGTGGTGGTGGACCCGCGCGCGGGACAGGGACCGGGCATCGGCGGGTTCAAGACCGAGAGCGAGATCGGCGAGGCGCTGGGCACCGGGCATCCGGTCTACTTCATCGGCTTCGCCTCCGAGCCGGAGCCGGGGCAGACCTTTCTCGACGTCGTGGAAGGGCAGGTCACCTTCTTCGAGCGCATCCGCCAGATGCACCCGGAGGCGCCGCCCGCCTTCGCCATCGGCAATTGCCAGGCCGGCTACCAGACCTTGATGGTGGCGATGCTGCGGCCGGAGCTGTTCGGCCCCTGCATGGTGGCGGGCTCGCCCATGTCCTACTGGCAGGGCGTGCACGGCAAGAATCCCATGCGCTATTCCGGCGGCCTGCTCGGCGGCTCGTGGCTGACCAACCTCGTCAGCGACCTCGGCGGCGGCAAGTTCGACGGCACCTGGCTGATCCTGAACTTCGACAATCTGAACCCGGCCAACTGGCTGTGGGGCAAGCAGTATGACGTCTGGTCGAAGGTGGACACCGAAGGCCCGCGCTATCTCGAGTTCGAGAAGTGGTGGGGCGACTTCATCAAGCTGAACGGTGACGAGATCCAGTTCCTGGTGGACGAGTTCTTCATCGGCGACAAGCTCACCCGCAACGAGGTGCGCTCCACCGATGGCAAGGTGTTCGACCTGCGCAACATCTCCTCGCCGGTCATCGTCTTCACCTCGCAGGGCGACAACATCTCCCCGCCGCCGCAGACGCTGGGCTGGATCCTCGACCTCTACAAGGACGTGGACGACATCCGCGCCGAGGGCCGCACCATCGTCTATTGCATGAACCAGAAGGTGGGCCACCTCGCCATCTTCGTCTCGGCCAAGGTCGGGGCGAAGGAGGATGAGGAGCTGGTGCGCCTCATGGACCTCATCGACTGCCTGCCCCCCGGCCTCTACGAGCTGGTCATCGAGCCCGCCTCCGAAGAGCAGGTGAAGGCCGGCGGCCCGGCCTGGCATTCGCGCTTCGAGCTGCGCTCGCTGGACGACATCCGCGCCTATGGCCGCAACAGCGTCGAGGATGACCGCGCCTTCGCCGCCGCCCGGCGGGTGTCGGAGATCAACCACTCGCTCTACCGCACCTTCCTCCAGCCGGCGGTGAAGGCGATGGCGACGCCGCAGCTTGCGGATGCGCTGTTCCGCTTCAATCCGCTGCGGCTCTCCTACTCCCTGTTCGCCGATGCCAACCCGCTCATGAAGGGGGTGGAGAAGCTCGCCGCCGAGGTCACCACGGCCCGCAAGCCGGTGGACGCTTCCAATCCCTTCGTCACGGCACAGAACTTCTGGTCCGACCAGATCAACGCCGCTCTCGACGGCTGGCGCGATGTGCGCGACCGGGCGGTGGAGCAGACCTTCTTCGCGGTCTATGGCTCGCCGGTCCTTCAGGGGATGCTGGGCCTGAACATCCAGGAAAAGGTGCGCGAGCTGCCGGCCAACAGCCCGCAAAAGGAAGCCTTCCGCGATCGCAAGATCGCCGAGTTCCGCGCCCGCGTGGCCGAAGGTGGCTTCAACGAGGCGCTGGTGCGCGCCTCGCTCTACGTGCTCTCGGTGACGCGCGCCATGGACGAGTCCGCCGCGCGCTCGCTCAACGAGGCGCGCCAGAAGCTCACGCAGCTCTCCCTGCCCGAGTTCAAGACGCTGGTGCGCGACCAGTTCTACATCCTGCTCCTGGAACGGGAGACGGCGGTGGAAGCCATCGCTCATCTGGTCACGGGCCCGGGCCAGCGGCAGGAGTTGGTGAACACGGTGGCGGGCGTCGCCACGGCGGATGGCGCCTATACGCCCGGCGAGCGGGTGCTGGTGGAGCGCCTTGCCGACCTTCTCGGCGTCTCGGCGCCGAAGAACGTGGCGCTGGCGGCGGTGAACACCGCGCCGGCCCCCGTTTCCGGCCAGAGCCTCCCTGCAGCCGTCTGAGCCGGGAAGACGGGCGCGGCGCATCCCCCGCGCCGCGCCCGCCACGTCCTTTGCCTCGCCATCCCTGCCTGCGACGCGCCCGAGGAGGCCTGTTCGTGCCCACCATCGCCAATCGGCTGTTCGCGGACATCAAGACGGGCGACCGCGCGTCCGCCATCCGCACCATACGCACGCCGGACCTGCGCGCCTGGGGCGCGGCCTTCGGCGATGCCGGAATCATCGCCGGCGTCGGGGCGGGTCAGGCGGATGCCGGCCTTGCCGCCTCCCTGTTCGCCGCTCTGGTGGGCACCGCCCTGCCCGGCCCCGGCGCGACCATCCGCGCCTCCAGCGTGAGCATCGCCGCGCCGCTGCCGGCCGACGTGCCGCTCACCGTCTCCCTTGCCGTCCGCGAGACGAACGCGGCGGACCGCACGCTCGGCCTCGACGGCGAGATCGCCGCCCCCTCCGGCACCATCGTCGCCACCGCCGCCATCACCGTGACAGCGCCCGACACGGCCATCAGCGTCAGCGTGCCCGAGCACCGGCTGGAGGCGCTGCTGGAGCGCTGCAAGGGGCTCGATCCCCTGCCCACCGGCGTGGTCCATCCCTTGAGCCTCGATGCCCTCTCCGGCGCCCTCGATGCGGCGGCGGCGGGGCTCATCCAGCCGGTGCTGTTCGGGCCGGAGGCGGACATCCGCCGCATCGCCGCGTCCGGCGGCCTCGATCTTTCCGGCGCGCGCATCGTCTCCACCACGAGCGAGGAGGAGTCCGCCGCCAAGGCCGCCGCCGCGGCTGGCGCGGGCGAGGTGGGGGCGCTCATGAAGGGCAGCCTTCACACCGACGTGCTGCTCCATGCGGTGATGGCGAAGGAGGCGGGGCTGCGCACCGGCCGACTGCTGAGCCATTGCGCCATCATGTCCGTGCCCACCTATGCCCGACGCGTGCTGGTGACGGATGTGGCGCTCAACATCGCGCCCGACACCGACCAGAAGCGCGACATCTGCCAGAACGCCATCGGCCTGGCGAAGGCGCTGGGCATCGAGACGCCCAGGGTCGCGGTGCTGGCGGCGGTGGAGATGGTGCACACCAAGATGCCCGCCACCCTCGACGGCGCCATCCTCTCCAAGATGGCTGACCGGGGCCAGATCGTCGGCGGCATCGTGGACGGACCGCTCGACCTCGACGCGGCGGTGGATGCCGCGGCGGCGAACGTGAAGCACATCGTCTCGCCCGTCGCCGGCACGGCGGACGTGCTGCTGGTGCCCAACATCGAGGCCGGCAACATGGTCTACAAGAATCTCGGCTTCATGGCCGATGCCCAGTCCGCCGGCCTCGTGGTCGGCGCCCGCGTGCCGGTGATGCTGACGAGCCGCGCCGACAGCGCGGAAGCCCGGCGCTTCTCCGCCGCCGCGGCGGTGATCTACGCCGACGCGCTCAAGCGCGCCCCCGACGCCATCCTTCCCCACGCCGCCGACTGAGCGAGGCTGCCATGACCGACGCCGTTCTGGTCGTCAATTCCGGCTCCACCAGCCTCAAGTTCGGCGCCTATGGGACGTCGAACGTTAAGGACCCGCCGCTGCTTTGCCGAGGCGGCATCGACAGCATGGCGGGGGATCCGCACTTCATCGCCAAGGAGCCCGACGGCAAGCCCATCGACGCCCACGAATGGGGCTCCGGCCACGCCCTGAGCCACAAGGAGGCGCTGGGCTACATCGTCCAGTGGCTTGAGCAGCACGAGGCCAACATCAAGGTGGTGGCGGCCGGCCACCGCGTCGTGCTCGGCGGCACGCGCTTTGAGGGGCCGGCGAAGATCACGCCCGAGGTGCTGGACTATCTCGATGGCCTGTCCGCCATGGAGCCCTCCCACCAGCCGTTCAACGTGCGCGGCGCGCGGGCCATCGCCGAGGCCTTCCCCGGTTTGCCGCAGGTGGCGGTGTTCGACACCTCCTTCCACCGCACCATGCCGGAGGTGGCGCAGATCTACGCCTTGCCCAAGGCCGTGCGCGACACCGGCGTGCGGCACTGGGGCTATCACGGCATCTCCTACGACTATATCAGCCGGCAGGTGCCCAAGGTCGCGCCCGGCGCGCGGCGGGTCATCGTCGCCCATCTCGGCGGCGGCGCCTCGGTCTGCGCCATGCTGGATGGCAGGAGCGTCGAGACATCCATGGCGTTCGCCGGCCTCACCGGCCTGCCCATGGCAACCCGCTCCGGCGACGTGCCGGCCGACGTGATCTTCTATCTGCTGCGCTCCGCCGGCTACACCGCCGAGGCGCTGGAAAAGCTGCTCTACGGCCAGTCCGGCCTGCTCGGCCTTTCCGCCGACAGCGCCGACATGCGGGTGCTGCAGGACAGCGCGGCGGCCGACGACAGGCTGGCGGTGGACTATTTCGTCACCAGCCTCGTGAAGTTCATCGGCGCCTATGCGGCGGTGCTGGGCGGGCTCGATGCGCTCGTCTTCACCGCCGGCATCGGCGAGAACTCAGCCAAGGTGCGCGCCGCCGTGCTGGAGCGCCTCGCCACCTTCGGCCTCACCCTCGATCCGGCGGCCAATGCCGCCAACGGGCCGCGCATCACCACGGCGGACAGCGCCGTCGCGGCCTTCGTGATCCCCACCAATGAAGAACTGATGATCGCCCAGCACACGCTGGCGCTCACCCGTTCCGCCTGACCGGGAGAAGTCCAATGGCACAGAGCGCAGCCCGCATTGCCGCCCCCGCGCCGGCCGAGGCCCCGGCCGCGAAGCCGGCGGCGTCCTCCGGCGGGCCCGTCCGGCTCGACGCGGCGGCCATCTCCGCCAAGTTCACCGAGCTCGGCTCCTCGCCCAAGGGCCTCACCGCCACGGAGGCGGCCGAACGGCAGGCGAAATACGGCCCCAACGCCATCGTCGCCCATGAGGACAGCCGCTGGGAGAAGCTGGTCGGCTATTTCTGGGGGCCGATCCCCTGGATGATCGAGGCGGCGGCGCTGCTCTCCCTCATCCGCCAGGACTGGCCCGATTTCATCGTGGTGATGGGCCTGCTCATCTACAACGCCATCGTCGGCTTCTGGCAGGACAGCAAGGCCGCGAGCGCGCTGGCGGCGCTTAAGAAGGGCCTCGCGCTCAAGGCCCGCGTGCTGCGCGACAACAAGTGGATGACGGTGGACACCGCCGCCCTCGTGCCCGGCGATGTGGTGAGCGTCGCCGGCGGCGAGACCCTGCCCGCCGACATCCTGCTCGTCGAGGGCAAGTATCTCTCCGTCGACCAGGCGGCGCTGACGGGTGAATCGCTCCCCGTCTCCAAGGGCGTGGGCGACAGCGGCTATTCCGGCTCCATCGTGCGTCAGGGCACCATGACGGGTCTCGTCACCGCCACCGGCAATGCCACCTTCTTCGGCCGCACGGCGAAGCTCGTCGCCTCGGCGGGCGCCAAGTCGCACGCGGAAAAGGCGGTCATCCAGATGGGTGACTTCCTCATCATCCTCTCCGCCGCACTGGCGCTGGTGCTGGTGGTGGCGCAGGTCCACCGCGACATCATCGCCGACGGGCATTGGGAGTGGCAGCACGCCGGCGCCATCGTGCAAATCGTGCTGGTGCTGCTGGTGGCCTCCGTGCCGGTGGCGACGCCGGCGGTCATGTCCGTGACCATGGCCCTGGGCGCGCTGGCGCTTTCCAAGCAGCAGGCCATCGTCTCCCGCCTCTCGGCCATCGAGGAACTGGCGGGCGTGGACGTGCTGTGCTCCGACAAGACCGGCACGCTGACGCTGAACCAGCTCACCCTCCAGACGCCCATCCCGTGGGGCAAGGCGGAGCCTGAAGATCTCATCCTCGGCGCCGCGCTCGCTTCCCAGCGCCAGAGCGACGACGCCATCGACAAGGCGGTGATCGCCGCGGTGACCGACCCCAAGGTGCTCGACGGCTACAAGAGCGTGGACTTCACGCCCTTCGATCCCGTCAGCAAGAAGACCGTGGCGAGCGTCGCCGGCCCGGACGGCAAGACCGTGCATTTCGCCAAGGGCGCGCCGCAGGCCATCGCCGCCCAGTGCGGCCTCTCGGAGGCCGATGCGAAGGGCTATTTCGACGCGGTGGAAAAGCTCGCCCGCAGCGGCACCCGCGCGCTCGGCGTCGCCCGCTCGGACGACGGCAAGACCTGGACGCTGCTCGGCCTCCTGCCCATGCTCGACCCGCCCCGGCCCGATGCGGCGGAGACCATCGCCAAGGCCAAGGCGCTCGGCGTCTCCGTGAAGATGGTGACGGGCGACGACGTGGCCATCGGCGGGGAGATTTCCCGCCAGCTCGGCCTCGGCGACCATCTGCTGGTCGCGAGCGACGTGTTCGGCCAGGATTCCGGCCCCGAGCACATCGCCATCGACGCCGCCCGCGCGGTCGAGGTGGCCGACGGCTTCGGCCGCGTCTTCCCCGAGCACAAGTTCCAGATCGTGAAGGCCTTGCAGGAGCGCGGCCACATCGTCGCCATGACCGGCGACGGCGTGAACGACGCGCCCGCCTTGAAGCAGGCCGATTGCGGCGTCGCCGTCTCCGGCGCCACGGACGCGGCCCGCAGCGCCGCGGCGCTCATCCTCACCGCGCCGGGGCTCTCCACCATCATCAACGCCATCATGGAGGCGCGGGCGATCTTCGAGCGGATCACCAGCTACATCTACTACCGCATCGCCATGACGCTGAACATCATGCTGGTGGTGGTTCTGGTTTATCTGGTCTACGACTTCATGCCGCTCACCGCGATCATGATCGTCGTCATGGCGTTGCTTGACGACATCCCGATCATGACCATCGCCTATGACAATGTGAAGGTTCAGGACAGTCCGGTGCGCTGGAACATGCAGCGCATCCTCTCCTTCTCGACCATCATGGGCATCATGGCGCTGGTGCAGAGCTTCGGCATCGTCATGCTCGGCATGTTCTGGATGAAGAGCCCGGAGCTGATGGCGCGCCTGCCCATGGACCTGTCGCACATCCAGACCATGCTGTTCCTGCAATTGTGCGCCGGTGGACACCTCCTGTTCTTCGTCTCGCGGGTGCAGGGCACGCTGTTCCGCCCGCCCTATCCCAGCCTGCCCGTGCTCGCGGCGGTGATGGGCACGCAGGTGTTCGCGATCTTCATGTGCGCCTTCGGCTGGTTCATGCCGGCTCTGCCGTGGCTGCTCATCGGCGTGGTCTGGGCCTACTGCCTCGTGTGGACGCTGGTGATGGATCTCGTGAAGGTCATCTACTTCCGCTTCGTGAATGCGCGGGAGCGGCGCCAGAGCCGCATCGATGCGCCCATAGGGCAGGCCATGCCGGGGTAAGGAGAGAGCCCCTCTTTGCCTTTGCACCACCGTCATCGCCCGGCTCGTCCGGGCGATCCACGGTCAGGCCGGGGCGGGTCTTCCGGCATCGCGCGAGCGGATGGGTGGATCGCCCGGACAAGCCGGGCGATGACATCCGGGGAACGAGAGGCAGATGGCCCGGACCCCACCTGACGTGCCCCCTCTCCCCTTGCGGGAGAGGGTTGGGGTGAGGGGTGTGCCTCCGGCAGGACCGGCATCTGGGACTAACGGGCGGGCGCCCCCTCACCCCCGGCCCCTCTCCCGCGAGGGGAGAGGGAAGGCATGTGTAAGCGGCTAGCCCCCTTCACCGTCATCGCCCGGCTCGTCCGGGCGATCCACGGTCAGGCCGGGGCGGGTCTTCCGGCATCGCGCGAGCGGATGGGTGGATCGCCCGGACGAGCCGGGCGATGACACACAAAGGGGCGAATGCGCGGTTGGTTCGGAATGCGCCGGCACGCCCCCTCTCCCCTTGCGGGAGAGGGCTGGGGTGAGGGGTGTGCCTCCGGCAGAACCAGCATCTGAGACAAACGGACAGGCTTGCCCCCTCACCCCCGGCCCCTCTCCCGCAAGGGGAGAGGGGAGGCACAGCATCGCTTTGGTACTGGCCCCTCAGGCCTGACCCTGCGGCGCGGTTGCGTCGTCGGCGTGTGGCGAGGATGCTGCGGGCGCGTGGGGAGACCTTCGCGCCTGTTCTGCGTCACGATACCCGGACCGTTTCTGCCGATGACACGCCTTCTGCCCGCTCTCCTCCTCGCTTTTCTCCCGGTCGCGGCCCACGCCAATGACGACGTGCTGAAGCGCACCGCCACCGGCGCGGAGCAGGTGCTGCAGACGGTGGACTACGCCAACACGCGCTTCTCCCCGCTCAGGCAGATCGACGCCGGAAATGTCGGCCGCCTCCAGGTGGCGTGGACCTTCTCCACCGGCGTGCTGCGCGGCCACGAGGGCGCGCCGCTGGTGGTGGGGGACGTGATGTATGTCCACACCCCCTTCCCCAATGTGGTCTACGCCCTCGACCTGAAGAACGAGGGCCGCATCCTCTGGAAATACGAGCCCAGGCAGAAGAAGGACGTGGCCGCGGTGATGTGCTGCGATCTCGTCAATCGCGGCCTCGCTTATGCTGATGGCCTCGTCTTCCTGCATCAGGCCGACACCACCATCGTGGCGCTCGATGCGAAGACCGGGGCGAAGCGCTGGTCGGTGGCGAACGGTGACCCGGCGCTCGGCGCTTCCAACACCGCCACCGCAATGCCGGTGAAGGACAAGCTCATCGTCGGCATTTCCGGCGCCGAGGCCGGCGTGCGCGGGCACCTCTCCGCCTACGACCTGAAGGACGGCCACCTCGTCTGGCGCGCCTACAGCACCGGGCCAGACGCGGAGATGCTGTTCGACCCGGAAAGGACCACCGAGCTGGGCAAGCCGGTGGGCCGCGACTCGTCGCTGAAGAGCTGGTCGGGCGACCAGTGGAAGATCGGCGGCGGCGCCACCTGGGGCTGGTTCGCCTACGACCCGAAGCTCAACCTCGTCTATTACGGCACCGCCAACCCGGCCACCTGGAACCCCACCCAGCGGCCGGGAGATAATCGCTGGTCCGACACCATCATCGCCCGCGACGCGGACACGGGCGTCGCCCGCTGGGTCTACCAGATGACCCCCCACGACGAGTGGGACTATGACGGCGTCAACGAGATGATCCTCACCGAGCAGGAGGTGGACGGGAAACCCACGCCGCTCCTCACCCATTTCGACCGCAACGGCTTCGCCTACACGCTCAACCGCGAGACTGGCGCCCTGCTGCGCGCGGGGAAATACGAGACCACCGCGAACTGGGCGACCAGCATCGATCTCGACCCCAAAAGCCCCACCTATGGCCGCCCGAAGCGCGACCCGGCCTTCTCCACCGAGCGGGAGGGCGAGGATGTCACCTATACCGGCATCTGCCCCTCCTCCCTCGGCGCCAAAAACCAGCAGCCGGCGGCCTTCTCGCCGCAGACGCGGCTGTTCTATGTGCCCGTGACCCGCATGTGCATGGATTACGAGCCGTTCCACGTCGACTACGTTCCCGGCCAGCCCTATGTGGGCGCGACCCTCTCCATGCATCCCGCCCCGGGCAACGAGGGCAGCACGGGCGGCTTCCTCGCCTGGGACGCGCTGAAGGGCGAGGCGGTCTGGTCGAAGCCGGAGCTGTTCTCCATCTGGTCGGGCGCGCTGGCGACGGCGGGCGGCATCGTCTTCTACGGCACGCTGGAAGGCTGGCTGAAGGCGGTGGACGCCAAGACCGGCCAGGAGCTGTACCGCTTCAAGACGCCCTCCGGCATCGTCGGCAACGTCACCACCTTCATGCAGGGCGGCCGGCAATATGTGGCCGTGCTCTCCGGCGTCGGCGGCTGGGCCGGCATCGGCCTCGCCGCCGGCCTCAGCGACCCCGGCGACGGCTCCGGCGCCAACGAGGCCTATGCGGCGCTGAACCAGTATACGGCGCTGGGCGGGCAGCTCACGGTGTTCGCGCTGCCGAAGGGGGAGTGAGAGGGCGCCAGTGGGTCCGTTGTGTATGAGCGCGCTCTCGCGCCTCGGCCGACTGCAACGGAGCGCAGCGCAGTGGAAGGAGAGCCGTGGCCCAGCGCAAGAGGTCGCCGCCGAAGGCGGCTCTTCCCCAGGGCTCTGCGAAGCGATTTCCGGCTCCGCCGACCTTTCCCCTGGACCCCTGATCGGCGCTCCACCTCCGGTGGAGCTTGTCCGGGGAACGAGCGCCCCTACTGCGCGGCCGGCGGCACGCGGCTGAGGCGCGTGGCGAGGGTTTCCTCGCGGGACATGAGCCGGGCGATGGGGTCGCTCTTCAGGCGGGCGAATAGAATGTGGTCCTCCCACGTCCCGTTGATGCACAGATATTCCCGCGAATAGCCCTCGCGGGTGAAGCCGCAGCTTTCCAGCAGGCGGATCGAGGCCTGGTTGTTGGGCATGCAGGCCGCTTCCACCCGGCGCAAATGGAGCACGTCGTGGGCCACCGGCAGGAGGGCCGTCACCGCCGCCCGCATGTAGCCCTGCCCGGCATAGGGCGCGCCCATCCAGTAGCCGAGGCTGGCCGCCTGGCACACGCCGCGCCGCACATTTGAGAGGGTGAGGCCGCCGACCAGCTCGTCGTCCACCCGGCGGAAGATGAAGAGCGGATAGGCCTCGTCCGTCACCATGTCGCGGGCGTAGCGCCGCAGCCGGCGGCGGAAGGCGCCGCGGGTGAGATCATCGGACGGCCACAGGGGCTCCCAGGGCGTGAGGAAGCCGCGGCTGATGTCGCGCAGGGTCCGCCACGCCACGAAGTCCTTCATCTGCGGCACGCGCAGATAGACGCCCTTCCCCTCGATCGCAGGGAGGGGCTCGGCCGGGAAGGGAAAGAGTGCGGACAGCCACATCGGTTGCGCCCGAGCCAGTCTCCGTTGCCGGCGCAGCCGGCTAATGCCCTGAGAGACGCTGCACCACCCGCGCAGCCGGTTCAAGCCCGCCCTTCGGCCCGATGACGCTCAGCGTCGGCCGGCCGCGGCCGATGAGACGCGACGCCGCGGCACGCACCGCCGCCACATCCACCGCCTCCACCTTGGCGACGATCTCCTCCACCGGAATCACCCGGCCGAAGCCGAGGATCTGCCGGGCGAGCTGGTCGGCGCGGGCGCCGGAGCTTTCCAGCGCGGCGAGCAGCCCCACCTTCATCTGCGCCTTGGCGCGGGCCACTTCCAGCTCGGTCACGGTCTCGGCCGTGTCGAAGATCTGGTCCACCACCGCGTGGGAGAGTTCCTCCACGTCGCCGGTATCGGTGCCGGCATAGATGCCGAACAGGCCGGTGTCCTGATAGCTCCAGTGGAAGGCGTAGATGGAGTAGCAGAGCCCCCGCTCCTCCCGCACGTCCTGGAACAGCCGGGAGGACATGCCTCCGCCCAGCACGTTCGAGAGCACCTGAAGGGCGTGGTAGTCCGCATCCTTGTAGGAGCAACCCTCCAGCCCCATCAGGATGTGCACCTGCTCGAGGTCGCGCGCCGTCAACCGCGTGCCGCCGGCATAGGTGGCGGGCGACAGGTCCGGCGCGACGCCGTTGCCGACGCCGGAGAGGCGGGCGGAGGCCTCGTCCACGAGCCGCTCATGCTCCACCGCGCCGGCGGCGGAGACCACCATGCGCGGGCCGCGATAGGTACGCCCGAGATAGGCGCCGAGCTGGTCGCGGCTGAAGCCGCGCACCGTCTCCGGCGTGCCGAGGATGGAGCGGCCGACGCTCTGGCCGGGGAAGGCCTGCTCCTGGAACAGGTCGAACACCAGGTCGTCGGGCGTGTCCATGACCGCGCCGATCTCCTGCACGATCACGTTCTTCTCCCGCTCCAGCTCGTCGGGGGCGAAGGCCGGCTCGGTGAGGATGTCGGCGAGGATGTCGATGCCGAGGCCCACGTCCTCGCCCAGCACGCGGACATTGTAGGTGGTCTGCTCCACGGAGGTGGCGGCATTGATGTCGCCGCCCACCTGCTCGATCTCCTCGGCGATGCGCCGGGCGGAGCGGCGGCGGGTGCCCTTGAAGGCCATGTGCTCCAGAAGGTGCGAGATGCCGTGCTCGTCGCCCTTCTCGTCCCGCGCGCCGGCGCCCACCCAGATGCCGAGAGAGGCGGTGCCGAGATGGCTCATCTCGTCGGTGATGACGGTGATGCCGTTGTCGAGGGTGCTGATCTTCACGCTCATGCCGCGGCGCCCGCGCCGACCCGCGCCTTGGCGCGGATGAAGGCCTCGATGGCGACGAGGTCGTTGGGCAGCACGCTCACGGTTTCCTTGCGGGTCAGCAGGTCCGCCATGTGCGGCGGCAGGCCGGGCCGGTGGCCGGTGGCGGCTTCCACCGCATCGGGGAACTTGGCGGGATGGGCGGTGGAGAGGATCACCTGCGGCACCTTGGCGGCGTGCTCCACCTTGTCCGCCACCGCGAGGGCAACGGCGGTGTGCGGGTCGGCCAGATAGCCGGCGGACTGGTAGAGCCTGGCGATGGTGTTCGCCGTCTCCGGCTCGTCGGCGCGGCCGGCGGAGAAGTCGCCGCAGATGGTGGCGAGCGCGTCGTGCGGCACGGTGAAGGCGCCGGACTGGCTCAGCGAGGCCATGAGCTGGCGCACCTGAGCGCTGTCGCGGTCCAGCGCCTCGAACAGCAGGCGCTCGAAGTTGGACGACACCTGGATGTCCATGGACGGCGAGGAGGAGGGATGCACCCCCTTCACCTCATAGCGGCCGGTTTCCAGCGTGCGCACCAGGATGTCGTTGACGTTGGTGGCGATGGAGAGGTCGCGGATGGGCAGGCCCATGCGCTTGGCCACATAGCCGGCGAAGATGTCGCCGAAATTGCCGGTGGGCACCACGAACGACACCTCGCGGTGCGGCGCGCCCAGCGCGGTGGCGGCATAGAAATAATAGACCACCTGGGCGACGATGCGCGCCCAGTTGATGGAGTTCACCCCGGCCAGCGCGAGGGAATCGCGGAAGGCGTGGTGATTGAACATGGCCTTCACATGGGCCTGGCAATCGTCGAACGTGCCTTCCACGGCGATGGCGTGGACGTTGTGCGCGTTCACCGTGGTCATCTGCCGGCGCTGCACCTCGGACACCCGCTTGTGCGGGTAGAGGATGAACACGTCCACCGCATCCGAATGGCGGAACGCCTCGATGGCCGCGCTGCCGGTGTCGCCGGAGGTGGCGCCGACGATGGTGGCGCGGCTGCCGCGGGCGGCGAGCACATGGTCCATCAGGCGGGCGAGCAACTGCATCGCCACGTCCTTGAAGGCCAGCGTCGGGCCGTGGAACAGCTCCAGCAGGAAGCGGTTGGGACCGATCTGCGTCAGCGGCGTCACCGCCGGATGGCGGAAGGAGGCGTAGGCGTCGGCGATCATCAGATCGAGCACGCGCTCGGGCAGCGCATCGCCGACAAAGGGGGAAATCACCGCCTTGGCCACCGCCGGATAGGGTTTTCCCGCCAGCGCGGCGATCTGCTCCGCGCTCAGGGTGGGGAACGCCTCCGGCACATAGAGGCCGCCGTCGCGCGCCAGACCAGCCAGCAGCGCATCGGAAAACGACAGGACAGGAGCTTCGCCCCGGGTGGAAACGTAACGCACGGGCCCTCGACAGGTATTGAAAGGCCCAAAGCGGGCCTGCCGCCAAACTACCCGCAAGCGGCCTCGCGGGAAAGGCGGCGTGACGCGGGGTGTGCGGAGGTGGGGTGATGGCGTGGTGAAGGCGGTCGGGAGCCCGTCGCTATTGGGACCGTCGCGCCCGGGCTGGAACTCGTGGGCCGCACTCACAGGACGTCATGGCCGGGCTTGTCCCGGCCATCCACGTGGACCGGCCGGGAACACATCTACGGCCATCGGCCCGTCGGCCCGACGTGGATGCCCGCGACGAGCCCGGGCATGACGGTGGTGAAGGATGGGTCCTCCGGTCGAGCCGGAAGGGCGACGGGAGCGAGACCGCAGAGGGCGCCCCCCCTCCCCTCAGCTCTTTTCGCGCACGTAGCGGCCGGGGGCGTCTTCGATGGGGGTGAAGTGGCCGCCGCCGATGGGGCGGGCGGGCACGTCCTCGGGATAATAGCTGGAGAACCAGGTCAGCCAGTCCGGCCACCAGGAACCCTTGTGCTCCTGCGCGCCCTGGAGCCACAGGTCGTAGCTCGGCCCGGTGGGGCCGTCGGCCCAGTACTGGTACTTCATCTTGGCCGGCGGATTGACCACGCCGGCGATATGGCCCGAGCCCGCGAGCACGTAGCGCACCGGGCCGGAGAGCATGTTGGCGCCGATGAACACCGAGTTGGGCGGGGCGATGTGGTCTTCCCGCGTCGCCAGCGAATAGACCGGCACGTTCACCTTGGTCATGTCGATGCGCACGCCGGACAGCTCGGCGAGGCCGCGGGCGATGTTGTTGGTGAGGTAGCAGTTGCGCAGGTAATAGGAGTGGTTCGCCGCCGGCATCCGCGTGGAATCGGCGTTCCAGAACAGAAGGTCGAACGGGAACGGCGCCTTGCCCTTCATGTAGTTGTTCACCACATAGGGCCAGATCAGATCGTTCGAGCGCAGCATGTTGAAGGCCGAGGCCATCTTGCTGCCTTCCAGATATCCCGTCTGCTTCATCTTCCGCTCGATGGCGGCGAGCTGGTCCTCGTCCACGAACACCTTGAGATCGCCCGCATGGGTGAAATCGATCTGGGTGGTGAGGAAGGTCGCGGAGGCGATGCGGTCATCCCCCGTCGCGGCCATGTAGGCGAGCGTGGTGGCGAGCAGCGTGCCGCCGACGCAATAGCCCATGGCGTGGGCCTGCCGCTCGCCGGTGGCCACCGCCACCTTGTCGAGGGCGGCCATGATGCCCTCGCGCATGTAGTCGTCGAAGCCCTTCTCGGCGAGGCGGGCATCGGGATTGACCCAGGAGATGACGAAGACGCTGATGCCCTGGTCCACCAGCCAGCGGATGAAGGACTTCTCTGCCGTCAAATCGAGAATGTAGAACTTGTTGATCCACGGCGGCACGATGAGCAGCGGCATCTTTTTCACGCTGCCGGTCGTGGCCTCGTACTGGATGAGCTGCATCAGATCGTTTTCGTAGATCACCTTGCCCGGCGTGGTGGCGAGGTTCCGGCCCACCTCGAAGGCGCTCATGTCCGTCTGGCGAATCTTGAGCGAGCCGTTGCCGGCGACGAGGTCCCGCGTGAGGTTCTTCATGCCGTTGACGAGATTCTCGCCGGACGACGAGAAGGTCTCGCGGATCAGCTCCGGATTGGTCATCACGAAGTTGGAGGGCGAGATGGCGTTCGTCACCTGCTTCACCAGGAAGCCGGCCTTGTGCTTGGTGTGGGCGTCGAGGCCCTCGGCCTGCTCCACCATCTCCTCGGCCCAGCGGGTGGTGACGAGATAGGCCTGCTTGAGCGCGTCGAAGATCGGGCTTTCGCGCCAGCCCTCGTCCTTGAAGCGGGCGTCCTTGGCGTCCGGCGCGGTCACCGGCTCGACCTTCTCGCCGCCGAGGCGCTTCAAGGTGTTGGTCCAGACCGAGAGATAGCCGGTCATGAGGCGCGTTTGCGCCTCCAGCGAGCGCTGGGGATCGGTCATCCAGTATTCGGCGACCTGGCCCACGGTCTTGAGGGCGTCGGCGATCTCGTCGGCGAGGTCGTCGGTCTTGGCCTGGGTGCGCGGGCCGAGATAGGCGGCGAGCGCCTTGCTGCCCTCATCCACCATCTGCGCCAGATTCTGGGAGAAGGCCTCGATGTCGAGGCCGGAGCGGGCGCCTTCGCCCTTGCCGTCGCCGCCCTTGCCGTCAGCCTTGGACCCGGCGCCGGCCTTCGGCGCTTCCACCCTGGCCGCAGGGGGCGCTGATTCGGGCGCGGGATTCGGGGAGGTCTGGGCCGCGGGGGGGACGACGCTGAGATGCGCGGGGCCGCCCGCCGCAACCGGCGATTCCACCGACATCATGGGGGCGGCGGCGGATACGTTCGGCGTTTCCTCAACACGGGACATGCGCGTTTCCTTCTCGCGGGTCTTGCTCGCGGGCCGTTACGAAACGTAGCCCATCTTTATCGCTGCCTGCGCTTCCTTCATACTCTAGAGTGTGAAAGTGACAGGATCGAGCCTCACGGCCACGCCGGAGGCACCCTTTGACCCCCCTCCTTGGTCGAGCATGCGGTATGCCCGCACGGCACCGGCCCCTCAGGAGGTATCTCGCCCCGGTATCGTCACCGCCGGGTCCGGGAGCCATCCGGAACGGACAATGGACCTTTTCTCTCCGACGGCCCGCGGCCGTGCCGTCCCGACGCTGCGCGCCGCGCTTCTTCTCGCCTTGGCCGCGAGCCTGTCCGCCTGCGCCGGCTCGGGCATTCCGGGCCTTGCGCCGCCGCAGACCTCGGTGCCGGAGGTGGATGCCACCCATTTCCCCACCCTCGGCGGCCCCCAGCCCGACCGGCGCGAGCCCCTCACCACCGAGCAACAGCAGAAGCTGCAGCGGGACCTCGAACGCCTCGCCCGCCAGCAGCAGGCCAAGCAGGTGCCACAGGCGCAGTGAGCCGCCGGCCTGGACACCGGGCGATTTGAGTCATTGTGCAGTGCGATATGCGGGCCATCGCCCCATCGCGACCGCAATCAAGGCTTTTTCATTCACCGAACAGTGCTACAAAGCCCGACTGCCGCGCCGGGAGAGACATGCGCGGCCTCTGGAGCCATTGAGATGACGACCGATTTCCACCGCATTCGCCGGCTGCCGCCCTACGTGTTCGAGCAAGTGAACCGTGTGAAGGCCGCCGCCCGCAATGCCGGGGTGGACATCGTCGACCTCGGCATGGGCAACCCGGACCTCGACGCGCCGGCGCATGTCTATGAGAAGCTGAAAGAGACCATCGGCAAGCCGCGCACCGACCGCTATTCCGCCTCCAAGGGCATCCCCGGTCTGCGCAAGGCGCAGGCGGCCTATTACGAGCGGCGATTCGGCGTGAAGCTGGACCCCGACCGGCAGGTCGTGGCGACGCTGGGCTCCAAGGAAGGCTTCGCCAACATGGCGCAGGCCATCACCGCCCCCGGCGACGTGATCCTGACCCCCAATCCGTCCTACCCGATCCACGCCTTCGGCTTCCTCATGGCCGGCGGCGTCATCCGCTCGGTGCCGGCCGAGCCGGGGCCGGAATTCTTCCACGCCATGGAGCGGGCGGTTCAGCACTCCATCCCCAAGCCCATCGCGGTGGTGCTGTGCTATCCGTCGAACCCCACGGCCTGCGTGGCGGACCTCGAGTTCTACAAGGACGTGGTGGCCTTCGCGAAGAAGAACGACCTCATCGTTCTCTCCGACCTCGCTTATGCCGAGCTCTATTTCGACGGCAACCCGCCCCCCTCGGTGCTGCAGGTGCCGGGCGCCATGGACGTGGCGGTGGAATTCACCTCCATGTCCAAGACCTATTCCATGGCCGGCTGGCGCATGGGCTTCGCCGTGGGCAACGAGCGCCTCATCGCCGCGCTGTCGCGGGTGAAGTCCTATCTGGATTACGGCGCCTACACCCCCATCCAGGTGGCGGCCACCGCGGCGCTGAACGGCCCGCAGGAGTGCATCGCCGAGATGCGCGAGACCTACAAGAAGCGCCGCGACGCGCTGGTGGAGAGCTTCGGCCGCGCCGGCTGGAACATCCCCGTGCCGCGCGCCACCATGTTCGCGTGGTCGCCCATTCCGGAACCCTTCCGGGCCATGGGCTCCGTGGAATTCTCCAAGCTCCTCATCGAGAAGGCCGAGGTGGCGGTGTCGCCGGGCGTCGGCTTCGGCGAGCACGGCGACGAGTATGTCCGCATCGCCGTGGTGGAGAACGAGCAGCGCATCCGCCAGGCGGCGCGCAACATCCGCCGCTTCTTCGAGCAGGCCGGCACCACGCTGCACAACGTGGTTCCGCTCAGCGCCGCGCGCTGAAACAGGGCCAGCCGAGGACAGGAACCGGACTGACAGATGAGCGAACTGAAAGTGGGCCTCGCCGGCCTCGGCACCGTCGGGGCCGCGGTCTTCCGCATGCTCGAGCGCCGCGCCGGCGAGCTTGAGGCGCGCACCGGCCGCACCGTGAAGGTGACGGCCGTGGCCGCCCGCGACCGCAGCCGCGACCGTGGCGTCGATCTCTCGTCCGTGGCCTGGTTCGAGGACCCGGTGGCGCTTGCCCGCGAGGGCGACATCGACGTGTTCGTGGAGCTGATGGGCGGCGACGGCGACCCCGCCAAGGCGGCGGTCGCCGCCGCGCTCGACCGGGGCATTCCCGTCGTCACCGCCAACAAGGCACTGCTCGCCAAGTGCGGCGTGGAGCTTGCCCGCCGGGCCGAGGCCTCCGGCGCGGGCCTGCACTTCGAGGCGGCGGTGGCGGGCGGCATCCCCATCGTGAAGACGCTGCGCGAGGCGCTGGCCGGCAACGCCATCGAGCGCGTGTCGGGCATCCTCAACGGCACCTGCAACTACATCCTCACCCGCATGGCGGACGAGAAGCTCTCCTTCCACGTCTGCCTGACGGAAGCCCAGCGCCTCGGCTATGCGGAGGCGGACCCGACCTTCGACATCGACGGCTTCGACACCGCCCACAAGCTCGCCATCCTCACCTCGCTGGCCTTCGGCACGCAGGTGGATGCGGATGCGATCTATGTGGAGGGCATCCGCCAGCTCACCCTCGCCGACCTCGAGGCGGCGGACGATCTCGGCTACCGGGTGAAGCTGCTCGGCGTGGCGGTGAAGACCGACACCGGCATCGAGCAGCGCGTGCATCCCACCATGGTGCCGAAGCACTGGCCCATCGCGCAGGTTTCCGGCGTCACCAATGCGGTGGCGGTGGACGGCGATGCCGTGGCGCTGACGCTGGTCGGCCCCGGGGCCGGGGGCGATGCGACCGCCTCGGCGGTGGTGGGCGACATCTTCGACGTGGCGCGTGGCGCGAAGGGCTATGCCTTCGGCCTGCCGGTGGAGCGCCTCGCACGGGCCGAGCGCGCCGCCATGCAGCGCCACGAGGGCGGCTACTACATTCGCCTCGCCGTGGTGAACAAGCCGGGCACGGCGGCCACCATCACCCGCCGCATGGCGGACGAGCAGATCTCGCTGGAATCCATCGTCCAGCGCCAGCCGGGCGGCGGCGTGCCGTCCGACACCGCGCATGTGATCCTCATCACCTATGCCACGACCGAGGCCGCGGTGCGTCGCGCCATCGCCGCCATCGAGGCGGACGGCGTGGTTGCCTCCCTGCCCCAGGTCATCCGGATCGAGAAGGACTGATCCGGAGCGCGGCGACAAAACCAGAAGGACCGACGTCATGAGCGGTGCCCGGACGACCCAGAGGACGCCAGAGAAGGCCACGGAACACGGGCAGAGAGCCCCGCAGGTGCTCGACCGGCGCCTTGCCCTCGATATGGCCCAGGCCATGGAGCGCTGCGCCGTCGCCGCCGCCCGTTTGCGCGGCCACGGCGACGAGCAGGCCGCCGACATCGCCGCCATGACCGTCTGCCACCGCGAGGTGAACGAGATTCCGGTCTCCGGCACGCTGGTCATCGGCGAGGGCATCGAGGGCGAGTGCGACCAGCTCTTCGTCGGCGAGAAGCTGGGGCGCGGCGGGGCGGAAGTCGACCTCGCCGTGGACGCGCTCGAAGGCACCACGCTCTGCGCCAAGAACATGGAGGGCTCGCTCTGCGTGCTCGTGCTCGCCGAGCATGACACGCTGCTGAAGATGCCGCCCTGCTACATGGAGAAGATCGCCATCGGGCCGGGCTATCCGGAAGGCATCGTCTCCCTTTCCCAGAGCCCGCAGGACAACATCCGCGCGCTGGCCGAGGCCAAGGGCGTGCCGCCGTCCGACGTCACCGCCCTCATCCTCGACCGGCCGCGCCACGGCCCGCTGATCGACGCCGTGCGCAAGACCGGCGCGGCCATCAAGCTCATCACCGATGGCGACGTGGCGGGCGTGGTGCACACCGCCAACCCGCACGAGAGCGGCATCGACATCTATCTCGGCCTTGGTGGCGCCGCCGAGGGCGTGCTGGCCGCCGCCGCGCTGCGCTGCATCGGCGGGCAGATGGAAGGCCGCCTCGTGCTCGACACCGAGAAGAAGCGCGCCCAGGCCAAGGCCCTCGGCATTACCGACTTCTCCAAGGTCTACAAGCTGGACGAGATGGTGCGCGGCGACTGCCTGTTCGCCGCGACCGGGGTGACGGACGGCGCGCTGCTGAAGGGCGTTCGCTTCGGCCGGGACGTGATCTCCACCGACACCATCGTGATGCGCGCCGCCACCGGCACCGTGCGCCGCATCGCCACCGAGCACCGCGACTTCTCCAAGTTCCGCCTCGCGTGAGCACACCCCTTTAGGTGTCATCGCCCGGCTTGTCCGGGCGATCCACCCGTCCGCAGGCTGGATGTACGAAGACCTGCCCCGGTCCAGCCGTGGATTGCCCGGACAAGCCGGGCAATGACGGTCCCGGTTCTCCCCTCTCCCGTGCGGCGGCGGGGAGGCATCGCCAGTTCTTCCGCAAAACGTGGAACGGCCATGCGCACCCCTGTCTTTTCCCTGACGTGTGATTGGGTGTAAGCACCTTCGCCCCGTTCGCCGGCTGCGGCCGCGCGACGGGAGACCCCTCGGGAGAGCAAGATGTCTGACGCAAAGGCTAGGATCGCGGTATTGGGCGCCTCGGGCTACACCGGCTCCGAGCTGGTGCGCCTGCTGCTGCGCCATCCGCGCGTCGAGATCGTCGCGCTCACCGCGGACCGGAAGGCCGGCCAGTCCATGGCCGACGTGTTCCCCCAGTTCGCGCCCTTCCCGCTGCCCAAGCTCGTGACCATCGACGAGGTGGATTTCACCGCCGTCGACGTGGTGTTCTGCGCCCTGCCGCACGCCACCACCCAGCTCGTCATCAAGAAGGTGTTCGACGCGGCGCCGAACGTGAAGGTGGTGGACCTTTCCGCCGACTTCCGTCTCTCCGATCCTGGCGCCTATGAGGAATGGTACGGCCATCCCCACCAGGCGCTCGACCTCCAGAAGGAGGCGGCCTACGGCATCGCCGAGATCTATCGCGACGAGATCCGCAAGGCGCGCCTCGTCGCCAATCCCGGCTGCCATTCCTCCACCGCCATCCTGCCCATCGTGCCGCTGCTGGAAGCCGGCGCGCTGGAGCCGGAGACCATCGTGGTGGATTCCAAGACCGGCATGTCCGGCGCCGGGCGCTCGGCCAAGGAGGCCATGTTGTTCTCCGAGGTGTCGGAGGGCATCCACGCTTATGCCGTCTCCGGCCACCGCCACATGGGCGAGCTGGACCAGGAATTCTCCAAGGCCGCCGGCCGGCCGGTGAAGCCCATGTTCGTGCCGGTGCTCTCGCCCATGAACCGGGGCATCTACGCCACCATCTATGTGCGCACCACCGGCGCCACCGCCGAGGACCTGCACCGCATCCTGACCGACTTCTACAAGGGCGCGGCCTTCGTCCACGTGCTGCCCTTCGGCCAGGTGCCGCAGTCGCGGCATGTGCGCGGGTCCAACATGGTGTTCCTGGGGGTGGTGGCCGACCGCGTGCCCGGCCGGGCGATCATCATCTCCACGCTGGACAACCTCGTGAAGGGGGCGTCCGGCTCGGCTGTGCAGAACATGAACCTCGTCATGGGCTTCCCCGAGACCGAGGGGCTGGAGCAGATCGCGCTGATGCCGTGAGGCCGTGACGCCGACCTGATGCGAAAAGGCCGCGCCCGGTGAGGGCGCGGCCTTTTTCTTTTGGGGCACTCCTGCGGATCGCGGATCAGCCGCGGACCACCTCGACCGGGCCATGGTCGTCGCAATGGCCGTCGTGGGGGTGGTGCAGGTGGCCGTCCACGAGATAGTCGACATGATCGCCGTGGGGCACCGCCTCATGACCGCAGCCGGGGCCGTGGACATGGCCTGGCTCGTGGCCCGCGCAGCTGTGGTTGGGGGTGCAGCGGTCGGGATTGGTCTCGCTCACCGCGATCACATGCTCGTCCACATGGTCGCCGTGCATGTGGTGGAGGTGGCCGTCGTGGAGATAGTCCACGTGCCCCTCGTGGCGGATGGCGGTGTGGCCGCAGCCGGGGCCATGCTGGTGGTCGTGGTTCGGGTGGATCTTGCAGGTCCCAGACATGGCTTGCTCCTCGCTTCAATGATTCTCGCAGGCGTGCTCCACCGCGCTCGCCACGAGGGCCAGCACATGGTCGTCCGCCAGGTGATAGAGGATCGACTTGCCCTCGCGCCGCCGCCCGACGAGGCGCGCGGCATGAAGCACCTTCAGCCGCACCGACACCGTCGAGAGCTTCTCCCCCTGGGCCTCCGCCAACTCCGTGACCGAAGCCTCGCGACCGGCCAGCAGGATCAGCAGCCGCAGGCGCTGGGGATCGGCCAATGCGGAGAACATCCCCGCCGCCTCATCCACCTGCCGGCCCGTGAGCGAACGCTGCGCGTCGAAACTCATGTGAACACTCTATCAATCGTTGAAGCGTTGAAGTCAAGAGGTATCCAGGGCCTTTTCGACTCGGCCCGTGCTTCATCGTGCGCCTTCTGCCGGTTACCGCAAGGTCCGTCAGGTCCCCCATACCAATGGACAAGCTGTGTCCGGTCGCGGGCCGCACTAGTGTCCGGCCCGATCGCATTCTTACCTCCACCGGATTCGTCCCATGAGCTTTGTCGTCTGCCTTGCGGCACTCTTCTTCCTGATGCTCGTGGCCTATCGGGGCTTCAGCGTCATCCTGTTCGCCCCCGTCGCCGCCATCGGCGCGGTGCTGCTCACGGATCCGGCCGCGGTGCCGGTCGTCTTTTCCGGACTTTTCATGGAAAAGATGGTGGGCTTCATCAAGCTCTACTTCCCGGTGTTCCTGCTGGGCGCCGTCTTCGGCAAGCTCATCGAGCTGTCGGGCTTTTCGCGGTCCATCGTCGCTTCGGTGGTGAAGCTGCTGGGGCCAGGCCGCGCCATCCTCTCCATCGTGCTGGTGGGCGCCCTGCTGACCTACGGCGGCGTCTCGCTGTTCGTGGTGGTGTTCGCCGTCTATCCCTTCGGCGCGGAAATGTTCCGCCAGGTGGGCATTCCCAAGCGGCTCCTGCCGGCGGTGGTGGCGCTCGGGGCGTTCTCCTTCACCATGGACACGCTGCCCGGCACGCCGCAGATCCAGAACATCATCCCCACCACCTTCTTCCACACCACCGCTTATGCCGCGCCCATCCTGGGCCTCGTCGGAACCGCCTTCATTCTCGCGGTGGGGCTGTCCTACCTCGAGTTCCGCCGCCGCCAGGCGGCGAAGGCCGGCGAGGGTTACGGCACCGGCCACCTTAACGAGGTGGTGGTGGACGAGACCGTGCCGCTCGTTTCCCCGATTCTCGCCTTGCTGCCGCTGGTGGTGGTGGGCATCGCCAACCTGATCTTCGCCCGCCTCATCCCGCAGTGGTTCGAAGCCACCGCGACCGCCACGCTGGTTCCGGGCGCGGCCCCCGTCAGCGTGCCGACCAGCACCTGGGCGGCGATCTGGGCCGTGGAAGCCGCACTGCTTCTCGGCATTTTCACGGTCGCGGTGTTCGGCTTCAAATCCATCGCCGGCAAGTTCTCCACCGGCTCCAAGGATGCCGTGTCGGGCGCGCTGCTCGCGGGCCTCAACACCGCCACCGAGTACGGCTTCGGCGCGGTCATCTCGGCGCTGCCCGGCTTCCTTCTCATCAAGTCGGCGCTATCGGCCATCCCCAATCCGCTGGTCAACGAGGCCATCACCGTGACCACGCTGGCCGGCATCACCGGCTCGGCCTCGGGCGGCCTGTCCATCGCGCTCGCAGCCATGTCGGAGCAGTTCATCGCCCAGGCCAATGCCGCCGGCATCCCCATGGAGGTGCTGCACCGCGTCGCTTCCATGGCCTCCGGCGGCATGGACACGCTGCCCCACAACGGTGCCGTCATCACCCTACTCGCCGTGACCGGTCTGAGCCACCGGCAGGCCTATGGCGACATCTTCGCCATAACGCTGGTGAAGACCGCCGCGGTGTTCTTCGTGATCGGCTTCTATTATCTCACCGGCCTCTATTGAGCGGGTGCAGCGTCGCGTCCGGTCACGCCCGGGTCGCGGCGCTACAGGGGTTGGCAGGGAATGAGGCCGACCCGGCGGATGCCGCGGCGGCCTCAAGCCATTGCAGTGCAACAATTCTTATGAATTCCGAAGCTGGTGCTCGGCCGTAGGGCGCATTACTGTCCCGCTTGAGGACTCCCCTACCTGCGCCGGATTGACAGCCATGAGCTTCGTCGTCTGCCTCGCCGCGCTCTTCTTCCTGATGCTCGTGGCCTATCGCGGCTTCAGCGTCATCCTGTTCGCGCCGGTCGCCGCCATCGGCGCGGTGCTGCTGACCGATCCGGCGGCGGTGCCGGTGATCTTTTCCGGCCTGTTCATGGAAAAGATGGTGGGCTTCATCAAGCTCTACTTCCCGGTGTTCCTGCTGGGCGCCATCTTCGGCAAGCTCATCGAGCTGGCCGGCTTCTCGCGCTCCATCGTCTCGGCGGTGGTGAACCTGCTGGGGCCGAGGCGGGCCATCGTCTCCATCGTGCTGGTGGGCGCGGTGCTCACCTATGGCGGCGTCTCGCTGTTCGTGGTGGTGTTCGCGCTCTATCCCTTCGGCGCGGAGATGTTCCGGCAGGTGGGCATCCCCAAGCGCCTGCTGCCGGCGGTGATCGCGCTCGGCGCCTTCTCCTTCACGGCGGATACGCTGCCCGGCACGCCGCAGCTGCAGAACATCATCCCCACCGCCTTCTTCGGCACCACGGCCTATGCGGCGCCCATCCTCGGCATCGTCGGCTCCATCTTCATCTTCGTGACGGGCATCTCCTATCTGGAATTCCGCCGGATGCAGGCTCACCGCGCCGGCGAAGGCTACGGCACCGGCCACCTCAACGAGAGCCTGCCCGACGACAGCGTCCCGCCCGTGCCGCCGCTGCTCGCCGTACTGCCGCTGGTTGTGGTGGGCCTCGCCAACCTGTTCTTCGCCTGGCACATCCCCGGCTGGTTCGGGCCCCACGCCAGCGCGACGCTGGTGGAGGGCGGACCGGCGGTGAGCGTTGAGACCCACGTCTGGGCCGGCATCTGGGCGGTGGAGGCGGCACTACTCCTGGGCATCCTCACGGTGGTGGCGTTCGGCTACCGGGCCATCGCCGGCCATTTCGCCGGCGGCTCGAAGGAAGCAGTGGGCGGCGCGCTCCTCGCCGGCCTCAACACCGCCACGGAATACGGCTTCGGCGCGGTCATCGCGGCGCTGCCGGGCTTTCTCGTCATCAAGGCGGCGCTCACCTCCATCCCCAATCCCCTCATCAACGAGGCGATCACGGTGACGACCTTGGCCGGCATCACCGGCTCGGCCTCGGGCGGCCTCTCCATCGCGCTCGGGGCCATGGCGCAGCAATTCATCGCCGAGGCGCAGGCCTACGGCATTCCGCTGGAGGTGATGCACCGCGTGGCCTCCATGGCCGCCGGCGGCATGGACACGCTGCCGCACAACGGCGCGGTCATCACCCTGCTCACCGTGACCGGGCTGACGCACCGTCAGTCCTACGGCGACATCTTCGCCGTCACCATCATCAAGACCACCGCGGCCTTCTTCGTGATCGGCTTCTATTATCTCACCGGCCTCTATTGAGCAGATGCAGCATCGCCTTTAGGTTGCGGCGCAACATGGGCTGCGAGGGGTGGGTGCGGACATGGCTGAAGTCGGGGGGGCCGAAGCCGGGGGGGCCGATCCTGGAGGGGCCGCTGCCGGGGGGCAGGTGATCGCCGTCGCCAACATGAAGGGCGGGGTGGGCAAGACCACAACCGTGGTCATGCTGGCGGAAGGCTTCGCGGAGCAGGGCGCGCGGGTGGCGGTGGTCGATCTCGACGCACAGGCCAACGCCTCCTACTGCTTCGCCCATGACGACGAATTGCGGGCGATCCTCGACCGCCGCCAGTCCGTGACATCCTTCCTCGCCGACCGGCTGCTCTATGGTGATCGCACCTCCATCGCCCAGTACATCACGCCGAGCATCTGCCATGTGATGAAAGCGGGCGAGGAGCTGGCCATCGACATGGTGGTGGCGAGCCCCCGCCTGCGCCTGCTGGAACGCGAGATCGTGCTGCGGCTGGCGGAGAAGAATTACGGCCTGCGCTCGCTGGAGGGCCAGTCGCTGAAGGTGCTGGACGAGGCGCTCGCATACCTGCGCGCGCACTATGACGTGGTGCTGTTCGACTGCGCGCCCGGCATCTCCGCCTTCACCGAGGTGGCCATCCGCCTCGCCGACATGGTGATCGTGCCCACCATTCCCGACTATCTCTCCACCCTCGGCTTCGACGCCTTCCGCGCCTCGGTGTGGGAGAACGCCCATGTGACGCGCTCCACCCTGCCCCAGCCCCGGCGCCGGCCGCTGGTGCTGGCGAGCCGGGTGCACGCGCAGAAGATCCAGCATCGCGACACCCTCATCAGCCTCCGGGACGAGGCGGAGGAAGCGGATGCGGTCTATGAGATGTTCGACACGGAGGTCCGCAACCTCGCCGCCATCGAGCGGGCCATGGACCCGGAAAACTTTCCCTACGCGCCCTCCTTCGAGCAGAAATGGTACAACGCGGTGGATTCGGTGCGCGACTTGGTGAACGAGACGCGGAGGCGGCTCCATGGCTGAGACTTCGGATTTCTTCGCTCTGCTCGCGGCCATCGGCGGCAAGGCCGGCCTGTTCCCGGCCGGCGGCAATCTCGCGCGCAAGGCGGTGAACGAGATCGTCCGCGCCCAGCTGGTGGCGGAGGGGACGGACCTCGACGCCCTGCGCGCCATCCGCGCTTTGCTTGGCCCAGCCGCCTTCGCCGAGGCGCTGGACGGCGTGCCCGCCCCCAAGACCAAGACGCTGCTCACCCGCGTCGATCCCCACGCCCCGGCCCTCGCCCAGCCCGGCGACCGGGTGAAGGCGCTCCTCACCCTCGCGGATGCCAGCCGCGCGCCGGCTGCGCCGGCCGCCAAGCCCGCGAAGAAGGCCTCTTCCCGCAAGGCCCCTGCGGTGGCGCCCGCTCCAGCGGCGCCGGCCGAACCCGCGCCCCTCGATGGGAAGCCCGCGCCGCGCAAGCGCAAAATCACCGGGCGGACGGCGCTTCGGGTGTCGGAAGAGCGGTGAGCCCGCGAGGCGGGACTACGCTTGGTCCTTCTTCGGCGCCGGGTCCGGCCCCAGCGTGAAGATCTCCGCTACCGCCACGAAGGTGGGCACGAACAGGCACCACATGCCCACCGCGCGATAGAGCAAGGCGGCGGAGAGGCAGCCGCCGATGAAGGCGGCGAGGTTCGCGGTCATGCGCCCAAGGCGGGCGCGGGTGGCGGGGATGTTGGTGCCCTCCAGCGGCCGCCAGAGATTGGCGATGTCCACCAGCAGCTGCGTGAAGGTGCCGGTCATCATGGTGGAGGGCGGTGAATCGGTGAGGTGGGTGCGGTGGAGCGCGTTCTGCAGCGCCATGGCCGCCACCAGCGTCATGCCCATCATCACGGCGGCGGGGGCGTCGTGGTCGTAGAAGGGGCCGGACTGCACCGCCACCAGCGCCGCATGGGCGAGCAGCACGAGCTTTGCCGCCATCAGCACGCGGAAATCGTCCCGCCCGCGCCGAGCGAGGAACAGGCTCAGTTCCCGCGCGCACAGCACCACCACGGCGAACACCGGCAGCGCCGCCACCTTCGCCAGCGAGGGCGTATCGCCATGGGCCAGCGAGGCGGCGATGGTTACGAAATTGCCGGTCACATGGGCCGCGAACAGCCCGCCGAGCGCGACGAAGCCCGCCGCATCCACGAAGCCGGCATTGAAGCAGAGGAGGACGGCGAGCAGGACCTTCACGGCAGCAACCTCATCCGGCCTCTGCCACGTCGCGGATGCGCAGCGCCACCCGCGTCTCGCCCTGCCAGGTGTCGATGTCGAGGCACCCCGCCACATGCAGATTGCGTCCGCGAGCGGCCAGAAGCGCCCGGCCCAGCGGCTCCTCGGCGCAGCGGAAGGCGGTGGCTTTCAGCGTCGTGCCGTCCGGCGAAGAGATGCGGGCGCGCACATGGCCGGCGCCGAAGCTCTCCACATAGCTGATGCGGTGGCCGGGAAAGGCGAACACCGGCTCGGGATTGCCGGCGCCGAACGGGCCGGCGCGGGCGACCGTCTCCACGAGGTCCAAAGTGGCGCCCCGGGCGGTCAGCGCGCCGTCGATGGAAAGGGTGCCCTCGGCGCGGGCACGTTCCACATCCGGCGCGAGGCGCTGCTCCAGCTCCGCGCGTAGCGCGCCAAGCTGGCGGCGCTCCACCGTGAGGCCGGCCGCCATGGCATGGCCGCCGCCCTTCACCAGGAGCCCGCTCTCCACCGCCCCGCGGACCGCGCGGCCGATGTCCACGCCGGGAATGGAGCGGCCGGAGCCTGTGCCGGTCTCGCCATTGAAGGCGATGGCGAAAGCCGGGCGCTGGAAGCGCTCCTTCAGCCGCGCCGCGACGAGGCCGACGACGCCGGGATGCCAGCCCTCGCCGCTCACCACCACCACGGCGCCCTCCTCCGAGATGCCGAGCGCCGCGTGCGCCTCGGCCTCGGCGGCGGCGAGGATGGCGCGCTCCACCTCCTGCCGCTCGGCGTTCAGGCGGTCCAGCTCGGCGGCGATACCGCGCGCCTCGGCGGGGTCCTGCGTCAGCAGCAGGCGCGCGCCCAGCGTCGCCTCGCCGATGCGCCCGCCGGCATTGATGCGCGGGCCGATGAGAAAGCCGAGATGGAAGGGCCGCGGCGGCCCATCCAGCCGCGCCGCGTCCATCAGCGCCGTGAGGCCGATGCGGGTGCGCCGGCGCATGGCGATGAGCCCCTTCGCCACGAAGGCGCGGTTGAGGCCAATCAACGGCACCACGTCCGCCACCGTGGCCAGCGCCACGATGTCGAGGGCTTCGAGCAGGTCCGGCGCCGGCCGCTCGGCGTTGAAATGTCCGCTCTGGCGCAGCGCCCGCACGAGACCCACCGCCACCACGAAGGCGAGCCCGGCCGCGCAGACATGGCCGAGGCCGGAGAGGTCGTCCTCCCGGTTCGGGTTCACGATGGCAGTGGCGGGCGGCAGCGTCTCCCCCGCCTGATGGTGATCGATGACCACCACGTCCATGCCGAGCCGTTTCGCGGCCGCCAGCGGTTCCAGCGAGGTGGTGCCGCAATCCACCGTCACCAGCAGGGTCACGCCCCGCGCGGCGAGCTGCTCGATGGCCGGCACATTGGGGCCGTAGCCCTCGAAGATGCGATCCGGAATGTGGAAGAACGGGTCGAGCCCGCCGGCCTGGAGCACGCCCACCATGAGGGCGGTGGAGCAGGCGCCGTCCACGTCATAGTCGCCGAACACCGCCACCTGCTCGCCGGTGGTGACCGCGCGGGCGAGCCGCGCCACGGCGGCGGGCATGTCGGTGAGCGTGTCGGGATCGGGCAGAAGGGTGCGGATGGAGGGGTCGAGATAGCGCTCCACCTCGTCCAGCCCCACATTGCGGGCGGCGAGCACGCGGGCCAGCAGCTCGCTGATGCCGAAGCGCTGGGCCATGGCGAGCGCCGTCTGCCCTCCGCGCACGTCCAGCCGTTCCCGCCAGGTGCGGCCGGTGGCGGAGCGGGCGACGTCGAGGAAGAGGCGATTCGGTACGGCGATGTTCACGCGCGCATGAAGCCAGAGGAGAGACGCGGCGTCGAGCGCGGGCCGGGCATGGCTCAATTGTTGCCATTCTGTTCCCCTCGCCCGCCGGCTCTGTCACTATGGGGAAATCAGGGGCCGCGGCGCCGTCCCGATTCGCGCCGGCCCTGCCGTTCTGCTATCTGGCGCCCAAACCTCCGACCTCAGAGTCCCATGTCCAACACCGACAATTCCGACAGCGATAATTCCGACGATCTCTTCGCCGCCCGCCCGCGCGGTGCCAGCAAGTCGCCTGCGCGGGAATCGACCGGCAAGGAAAGCGCGCGCGGCAAGGCCGCCGTCGTGCCCGCCATGGCCGGCGACTATACCGCCGCCCATATCGAGGTGCTGGAAGGGCTGGAGCCGGTTCGGCGCCGGCCGGGCATGTATATCGGCGGCACCGATTCCAAGGCGCTACACCACCTCTTCGCCGAGGTGGTCGACAATTCCATGGACGAGGCCGTGGCTGGCCACGCCACCTTCATCGAGGTGCAACTCGGCGCCGACGGCTACCTCACCGTCTCGGACAATGGCCGCGGCATCCCGGTGGAGGAGCACCCGAAGTTTCCCGGCAAGTCGGCGCTCGAGGTCATCATGACCACGCTGCATGCCGGCGGTAAGTTCGACAGCAAGGTCTACGAGACCTCCGGCGGCCTGCACGGCGTCGGCGTCTCGGTGGTGAACGCCCTCTCCGACGACCTGGAGGTCGAGGTTGCGCGCAACCAGACCCTCTATCGCCAGAGCTTTTCCAAGGGCGTGCCGCAGGGTCCGCTGAAGGAAGTCGGCCGCATCACCAACCGCCGCGGCACCCGCGTGCGCTTCCATCCCGACCCGGAAATCTTCGGCGAGGGCGCCCATTTCGAGCCGGCCCGCGTGTTCCGCATGGCCCGCTCCAAGGCCTATCTGTTCGGCGGCGTGGAAATCCGCTGGTCGTGCGACCCCGAGCTGCTGAAGGCCGGCGAGAACATCCCGGAGAAGACGGTCTTCCGCTTCCCCGGCGGCCTCAAGGACTATCTGGCGGCGGACCTCGAAGGCAACACGCTGGTCCATCCGGACATCTTCGCCGGCCGCATCCAGAAGACCGGCGGCCACGGCTCCGTGGAATGGGCGGTGGCGTGGGTGGCGGATGCCGACGGCAGCATCTCCTCCTACTGCAACACCATCCCGACGCCCGACGGCGGCACCCATGAGAACGGCTTGCGCACGGTGCTGCTGAAGGGCCTGAAGGACCATGCGGAGCGCTCCGGCCAGGGCAAGCGCGGCGCCATCATCACCGGCGACGATGTGATCACCGGCTGCGCCGCCATGCTCTCGGTGTTCGTGCGTGAGCCGGAATTCCAGGGCCAGACCAAGGACCGCCTCGCCACCGCCGAGGCCGCCCGCATCGTCGAGCAAGCGCTGCGCGACCCGTTCGACCACTGGCTCGCCGCCAATCCCGTGCAGGCCTCGCGCCTGCTCGACCATGTGATCGACCGGGCCGAGGAGCGGCTGCGCCGCAAGCAGGAGAAGGAGGTCTCCCGCAAGACCGCCGTGCGCAAGCTGCGCCTGCCCGGCAAGCTGGCCGACTGCTCCAACACCGAGGCGGCCGGCTCCGAGATCTTCATCGTCGAGGGCGACTCGGCCGGCGGCTCGGCCAAGCAGGCGCGGGACCGCAAGACGCAGGCGGTGCTGCCCCTGCGCGGCAAGATCCTGAACGTCGCCAACGCCACGCGCGACAAGCTCGCAGCCAACCAGCAGCTCGCCGATCTCGGCCAGGCGCTGGGCTGCGGCACCCTCGCCCATTATCGCGAGGCGGACCTTCGCTACGAGAAGGTCATCATCATGACCGACGCCGACGTGGACGGGGCGCACATCGCCTCCCTCCTCGTCACCTATTTCTTCCGCCAGATGCCCAAGCTGATCGAGGAGGGCCACCTCTTCCTCGCCGTGCCGCCGCTCTACCGCATCACGCAGGGCGCCAAGACCCTCTATGCGCGGGACGACGCCCACCGCGAGCGGCTGCTGAAGAAGGAGTTTTCGGCCAAGGGCAAGGTGGATGTGGGCCGCTTCAAGGGCCTCGGCGAGATGATGCCGGCGCAGCTCAAGGAAACCACCATGGATCCGAAGACGCGCACCCTGCAGCGCGTCTCCGTGGAGGATGCCGAGCGCGCCGCCACCGTTGATCTCGTGGAACGGCTCATGGGCAACAAGCCGGAAGCCCGCTTCGCCTTCATCTCCGAGCGCGCCGCCTTCGCCGGCGAGGAGATGCTGGACATCTGAGCCGGCGCGGGGGCGCGGGCTGTGATCGGGGGGACTTAACGCCGCTGTCGCGGCGCCTCTGGCGGGGAAGACCATGGGGGATGAAACGAAAGTGACACGCGCGGGGCGCGGCGTGCGGCTCGCCGTGGCGGCGGGCCTTGCTGTGGCGACGCTGCTGCCGGGGGCGGCGCGGGCGCAGTCGTTCGGCAATGACGAGCAGTCCTGCGTCTATTACGGCTACTGGGCGGTCTCCGTCATCTATCTGGCGGCCAGCCAGGGCTGCGACTGGAAGCGCGCCAACGAATGGATCGACCCCATGCGCCACGCAAAATGGTGCATGGGCCAGTCGGCGCAATCCATGTCCAAGGCGCCGCAGGTCCACCGCAACGGCGTCACCGCCCGCTGCGCCAAGCAGGGCGCATCGGTGAAGATCAATATCTGACCCGGGCGGCCCGCCTCATTCCGGGGCGGGCTGCGCGTTCACGAACTCTCGGCCTTCACGAAATCCACGAAGGCCCGCAGCGGTGCCGGCATCAGCCGGCGGCTGGGGAAATAGAGGCGGGGGCCGGGGAAGTCCTGCTCCCAGTCCGTGAGCACCGGCACCAGCCGCCCGGCGTCAATGGAGGGCTTGAGCAGTTGGTCGAAGCTGTGGATCAGGCCGAGCCCCGCCTCGGCGGCAGCCACCTTGAGGTCAATGCTGGAGGCGACCAGCCTCCCCTCCGGCCGCACCTTCACGATTTCCCCCGCCTTCTCGAACTCCCACACCGGCATGTGCCCGCTGGCGAAGCGGTGGCGGATGGCGGCGTGCTTCAGCACGTCGTCGGGATGTTCGGGCCGGCCGTGCCGCGCCAGATAGGCCGGCGCGGCGGCGGTGACGAAGCGCTGCACGCGCGGGCCGATGGGAACGGCGATCATGTCCCGCTCCAGCCGCTCGTCATAGCGGATGCCGGCATCGAAGCCGCCCGCCACCACGTCGATGAAAGTGTCGTCCGCTGACACCTCCAACGTGACGCCGGGATGGCGCGCGAGGAAGGGAGTGGTAATCGGTGGCAGGATGACGCGCGCCACCGCGCTGGGCACGCTGAGCCGCAAGGTGCCGGTGGGGCTGTCGCGGAAGGCGTTCACCGCGTCGAGCGCGCCTTCCACCTCCGCCAACACGGGTGCGAGGCGTTCCATGAGCCGTTCGCCCGCCTCGGTGGGGGTGACGCTGCGGGTGGTGCGGTTGAGCAGGCGCACGCCCATGCGCGCCTCCAGCCGCCGCACCGCCGTGCTCAGGGCCGAGGGAGACACCCCGCGCGCCACCGCCGCCCCGCGAAAGCCGCGGGCACGCGCCACCGCCATGAAGGCATCGAGATCGGAGAGGCTGGCACCGGTCATTGTGCAAAATATTGCACAGGGCTTGCCGAACTCACAGGATTATCGAACAACCGATTGCGAGGCATGCTCCGGCCATCAAACACGCCATCCGGCCACGGAGCATGAAGATGACCGCCCTCGCCCCCTCCCCCCGCCGCCTCGGCACCACCGGCCCCGACGTCTTCCCCCTCGGCCTCGGCTGCATGGGCATGTCCGATCTCTACGGCCCCGCCGACCGCACGGAGAGCATCGCCACCCTCCACGCCGCACTCGATGCCGGCGTGACGCTGCTCGACACCGGCGATTTCTACGGCATGGGCCACAACGAGCTGCTCATCGCCGAGGCGCTGAAGGGTCGGCCGCGGGAGAACGTGGTGCTGAGCGTGAAGTTCGGCGCGCTGCGCGATCCCGCCGGCAACTGGATCGGCTTCGACGGGCGCCCGCAGGCGGTGAAGACGGCACTGGCCTACACGCTGAAGCGCCTCGGGGTGGATTACATCGACATCTACCGCCCGGCCCGCCTCGATCCCGTCGTGCCCATCGAGGAGACGGTGGGCGCCATCGCCGACATGGTTCAGGCCGGCTATGTGCGCCATGTGGGCCTCTCCGAGGTGGGCGCCGAAACCATCCGGCGGGCGGCGGCGGTGCATCCCGTCAGCGATCTCCAGATCGAATATTCGCTGATCTCCCGCGGCATCGAGGACGGCATCCTTCAGACCTGTCGGGACCTCGGCATCGGCATCACCGCCTATGGAGTGCTCTCGCGCGGCCTCATCAGCGGCCACTACCAGGCCTCCGGCGCCGCCTCGGACTTCCGCGCCCACAGCCCGCGCTTCCAAAGCGAGAACGTCGCCGAGAATTTGAAGCTGGTGGAGGCGCTCAGGCAGGTGGCGCAGGCGCGCGGGGCCTCGGTGGCGCAGGTGGCCATCGCCTGGGTGGCGGCGCAGGGCGCGGACATCCTGCCCCTCGTCGGCGCCCGCCGCCGCGACCGGCTCGCCGAGGCGCTGGGATCGCTCAACGTGACGCTCGATGCCGCGGCGCTGGCCGCCATCGAGGCCGCCATCCCCAAGGGCGCGGCGAAGGGCGAGCGCTATGCCGCCGCACAGATGGAAATGCTCGACAGCGAGCGCACCGGCGCCTGACGCACGCCTCCCCGAAGCGTCCCTAGAACGTCTCGGGGGGCGAGACATGGCCCCGCCGCGGCTGGAGCAGCCCGGCGGGGCCGGCCAGCACCAGCATGCCCACCCCGGCGGCGACGAACATGGCCGCGACACCGGCAAAGCCCGCCCCCTGCGTCAGCCCCAGCGCGCCCACCGCCTGGCCGATGAAGAAGGCGGAGGCGAACAGCGCCAGCGCCGATCCGCGCGCCTCCGGAGCCAGTTCCGTGGCGAGGATCTGGAGCACGTTGTGGATCATGTAGAAGGCGAAGCCCGCCCCGGCGAAGATCGCCGCCATGAGCACCAGCCCATGGGCGCGGCTGGCGAGAATGAGCAGCACGCCCACCCCCGCCGCGCCCCAGCGCACCATGCCACTAAGCCCGAGATAGCGCACCAGAAGCGGCACGGCGAACGTGTAGACGGCGCCGCCGACGGCGAAGGCCGCGAGCGCGATGCCCGCCTCCTTGGCATCGCCGATGCCCTGCTGGACCATCAGCGGCGCCACCAGCGGGAACACGCCGAAGCTCAGCGCCCCCTCGATGGCCACCACCCCATAGACCTTGATGGACAGGGGATTGCGCAGCACCAGCGCGTAGCGGGCCATGGAGGCCGCAAACGACAGCGGCTGGCGCTCGCCCTCCTCCGTCAGGCCGAACGTGGTGGCGAGCGCGGCGAGGGCGGCGACCCCGAAGGCGCACCAGAACACCTCGCGCCACCCCGCCATCTCCGCGATGAAGCCGGCCAGCGCCGAGCCGGAGAGCTGGCCCAGCACCAAAGCGAGCAACACCCGGCTGAGCGGCAGCGGCCGCTGCTCGAACGGTACCCGGTCGCCCACCGTCGCCAGCACCACGGGAATGATGCCGCCGGCGAAGGCGCCGCAGAAGACGCGGGAGGCGAGCAGCATCTCGTGGCTGGTGGCGGTGGCCGAGACCACGAGGCCGATGGTGAGCATGGCGAGGTTCACGCGGATGAGGCGCACCTTGCCCACCGCATCGCCGATGGGGCCGAACACCAGCTGCATCAGCGCATAGGGAAAGGTGAAGGCGCTGGCGAGCATCGCCACCTGCTGCAACGTCACCTGCAGCTCGCTCGCCAGGATGTTCAGCATGGGATCGACGACGCGCATGGAGAACGCGCTCGCGAACGCCGCAAGACCGAGGACCAGGAGGAAGGGCATGGGATCCGGAAGGACGCCGACAGGGACGCCATCCGTGCGGCGTCGGCCGGGACGGGTCAACCCGACGAGGCCGCATGGGTGCAGTGCACACTCATTCGTGACGCGCATGGCGCGTGCCCGCAAAGCGTGCATTTGCGCGCGAGCGCCCGCGGATTGGCGCTTTTCACGCGCCGAATCGGAGAGACCGGCCGGAAAACATTGACACGGCGCATCATTTTCTTATGTTGCTATGCGTCGTCCGAGATATGTCGAATCCAAGCGCGCCGACCGACGACCACTCGTCTGACCCCGTACGGCACGGGACGTTCGATCAGCGGCGCGCCGCCGCATCCAAAAGATGCAATGTCATTTTCCGAGCTCGGCCTGAGCGATAAGGTTCTCGCGGCTGTCGCCGATACTGGCTACACGACCCCGACCCCCATCCAGGCCCAGGCCATCCCCCATGTTCTCGCGCGCCGGGATGTTCTCGGCCTCGCGCAGACAGGTACCGGCAAGACCGCCGCCTTCACGCTCCCCATGCTGACGCTGCTGGAGCAGGGCCGCGCCCGTGCCCGCATGCCGCGCACTCTCATCCTGGAGCCCACCCGCGAGCTCGCGGCCCAGGTGGAAGAGAATTTCACGCGCTATGGCAAGTACAGCAAGCTGAACGTCGCCCTGCTCATTGGCGGCGTTTCCTTCGGCGACCAGGACACCAAGCTCGTTCGCGGCGTGGATGTGCTGATCGCCACCCCCGGCCGCCTGCTCGACCATGTGGAGCGCGGCCGCCTGCTCCTCTCCGGCATCGAAGTGCTCGTCATCGACGAGGCCGACCGCATGCTGGACATGGGCTTCATCCCGGACATCGAGCGCATCTGCAAGCTCGTGCCCTTCACCCGCCAGACGCTGTTCTTCTCGGCCACCATGCCGCCGGAGATCCAGCGCCTCGTCTCGCAGTTCCTCTCCAGCCCCGTGCGGGTGGAAGTCTCCAAGCCCGCGTCCACCGCCACGACGGTGACGCAGGAACTGGTCGCCTCCGGCCGCGAGGACTACGAGAAGCGCGAGGTCCTGCGCGAGCTGATCCGTAGCTGCGAAAACCTGCAGAACGGCATCATCTTCTGCAATCGCAAGCGCGATGTGGCGGTCCTCCACCGCTCGCTGCAGAAGCACGGCTTCAACGCCGTGGCCCTGCACGGCGACATGGACCAGCACGCCCGCATCAAGGCCCTGGACGAGTTCCGCAACGGCGAGGCGACCCTGCTGGTGGCCTCCGACGTGGCCGCCCGCGGCCTCGACATCCCGGCGGTGAGCCACGTCTTCAACTATGACGTGCCCCACCATTCCGAGGATTACGTCCACCGCATCGGCCGCACCGGCCGCGCCGGCCGCGCCGGTACGGCCTACACCATGGTCACGCACCTCGATGCCAAGTCCCTCTCGGCCATCGAGAAGCTCATCGGCAACCCGATCCCCTGGCATGGCGCGCCCCTGGGCGACGCCCCGCCGGCCTCCGAGCGCCGTGGGCGCGACGATGGCCGTTTGCGCGGCAAGCGCCGCATGGACAAGGAGCCCCGCGAGGGCCGTGGTGATCGCGAAGGTCGCGGCGAGCGTGAGCCGCGCCGCGAGCGCGAGCCCCGGGCCGAAGGCGCGGAGCGTGGGGAGCGTCCCGAGCGTCAGCCGCGGGCTGAACGGGCGGAGCGTCCCGAACGCGCCGATCGTCCTGAGCGCACGGAGCGTCCCGAGCGCACCGAACGTCCCGAGCGTCAGGAGCGGGAACGCGCCGCGCGTCCGGAACGGACCGCCGAGCGTGGCGACCGCCCCGAGCGCAACCGCCGTCCCGCCCGCGAGGAGGCCGCCGAGGCGCGCCCCCCGCGCCGCGAACGTGCCCCCGCCAACGAGCCGGCGGACATGTCCCACCTCCCCGCCTTCCTTCTGCGCCCCGTGCGCGTGAAGGCGGGTGCGTGAAGGCAGCCGCATGAAGGCGCGCGCCGACCTCCGGGCCGACGCGTCCTTTCAAATATTCTGATGGATCAGCGCGCCGCTCAGCCTTGGGCCGGCGCGCTTTTCTTTTTGGCGGTGGGCTTCTTCCCGGCCGCGCCGGCTGCCGGCTTCGCCTTCTTCGCAGACGCGCCGCCTGCCGGCTTCGCTTTGTTCGCAGACGCCCGGCCTGCCGGCCGGGCTTTGGCTTTGGCCTCATTGGCCGCATGGGCCACGAAGAGGGCGCGGCGGGCGAGGGCCGCGAGGTCGTCGGCATCGTCCAGCGCCTCTTCGGGCACGGACCAGAAACCGCCCATGGTGCGGGTGACGCCCTTGGCCACATAGCTGAAGGGCACGGAGCCCCGCCCCTTCAGATCCTCGGCCAGCGCCGCATCGGCCTTGAGATAGAAGCTGTCGCCGGCCCACAGGGCGAACATCAGCCCGTCCGCATAGAGCCCGGCCCCGCCGAACATGCGCCGGACGGCCACCGGGCCGAAGGCGGCGAAGAGATCGGCAATCGCGTCCTCGTCCATTCCCCCCTCCCCGCTCGCGCGTGGCCTTCCCCGCTCAGGCGCCGCGTGGGCTCTTGTTCCACCTCGCTCAAGCGCCGCGCGGCTTGAGCGCGCGGATCAGCCCACCAGCGCCAGCACCTGCGCGGCCGCGTCCATCTCGGTGCGGCGGGCGGCGCGGCGGGCGGTGGCGAGTTCGTCCTCGCCCCACTGCTCGCGGTTGAAATCCTCGTCCACATGGGCCGCCGTCCACGCCGCGTCGGCGGAGAGCGCCCCCTCGGCCACGGCCAGGGCGAGGAGGGCGGAGCCGGTCAGCGTCGTCATGGAATGCACGGCGGCGAGGCGCAGCGGATCGGCCGGCACCCGCGCCCGCACCTTCGCCAGCGACTCTTCCGGCTGCGCCACATGGGTGATGCCCTCGGCGAGATAGAAGCGCGCGCCGTGGGTGGCCTTCATCCAGTCCAGCACCGCATCCCAGTGCTTCGCCTGCCGGTCCAGCAGCTTCTGCGGACCGTCGGCGCGGTAGAAAAGCATGTCGGTGCCGGCATAGTTCACCACCTCGTCCGCCACCGCCTGCGCCTCCGGCGCCACCCGGTCGAGGGCGACGTTGACGAGGCGGGTCAGCGGCATGGTGAATGGGTCGATCTCGGTCTGCTGGGCCGCCCATTCGGCGGCCATGGCTTCGGCCAGCGCGCGGGTCGGCGCCTTGAGCAGGCCGCGCGCGGGGGTGCGGACGGGGCGGCCGTCGAGGAGGATGGTGAAGCCGCCCTCCCCCTCGCCCACGCTGACGTCCTTATAGAAGCGCTTGGGCAGAGGCGCCCGCTGGGCGGCGCGGGCGCGGGCGACGGGATCGCCCGGATCGCCGCTCTCCACATCTTCCAGGAACTCACGCATCTCAAGCTTTCCTCAGATCACGACGCGGCGGCGGGCCAGAAGCTCGGCGATGGCCTCGGGCACCTCGCGGAAGTGCTGGACGATCCGATCCGCGCCCGCCCGCTCCAGCGCCGGAACCTCATGATAACCCCAGGCGACGCCGAGCGCCGAGGCCCCGGCCTGCAGGGCCATGGAGATGTCATAGGTGGTATCGCCGATCACCACCGTATCCTCCGGCCGTGCGCCGATCTCCCCCATGGCCTGGAACACCATGGCCGGATGGGGCTTGGAGGGCGCGTCGTCGGCAGTCTGGATGGTGGAGAACCAGCCCTCCATGCCCTGCACGGACAGGATGCGGTTCACGCCCCGCCGCGACTTGCCGGTGACGATGCCGAGCACCACGTCCTCGCGCTGGCGCAGCCCCTCCAGCACCTCGCGGGCGCCGTCGAACATGGGCTCGGGGGCGTCCGCATTCAGCAGGCGGTTGAAGGCGACCTTGTAGGCATCGACCATCGCCTCGATGGGATAGGACGCATCCCCCTGCGACAGCACCGCGAAGGCCTGCGGCAAAGAGAGGCCCACCAGCGAGAGCAGCTTCTCCCGGTCCGGCACGGGCACGCCGTGGGCGGCGTGCACATCGTGCATGGCGGAGACGATGAGGTGCTGGCTGTCCACCAGCGTGCCGTCGCAATCGAACAGCACCAGCTTGAGGCCGGCGGAGGAGGAAGGTTCGGCGTCGGCTGCTGCGCTCATTTCTGCGTCATCTGCTGGGTCGCGATATCATAGGTCCATGTGGTGCCGGAGGGATCGACGAACAACACCTGCCGGAAGCCGCGCTGCTCGCACTGCTTGGGGAAGGGGCCGGCGACGATCAGCTCGGCCGCCGTCTTGGCCGGGAAGTTGAACTTGATGGTGAGCAGCGTCGCGTCGTCGCCGCCCGCGGTCACCGTCAGGTCGAGGCCGTTCTGGGCGAAGCTGTCCTGCTTGCTCTTGGCGAAGGCCCGGCGCGCGGCGGCGTCCGCGGCCGGTGCCGAGGCGGCGCCGTTCACCGTGGGCAGCGGCAGCGAAGCGTCCTGCGCCGGCGCGCCGGCGGGCGGTGTCGCCGGGGTCGGCGCGGCGGCCTGTGCCGGAGGCGGGGCGGGAGCGGGCGCCGGCTGGGCAGGCGCTACCTGTTGCGGGGCCGGAGCCGCCGGGGCCGGTGCTGTCGCCTGAGCTTGCGGCTGGGCGTCGGGCGTCTCTCCCGGCTCGGCCGACATGACCCACCAGACGAGGCCGCCCGAGATCAGCGCCACCACGGTGCCGCCGAGGCCCACGAGGAACGGCATCACATAGCTCGTATGGAGCTTGCGGCCGCAGAAGGGGCAATGGGCCTCCTCGGGATAGACCTGCGCCCCGCAGCCGGGACAGAAGTCGGGCCTCGGGTTCATCGCAATCACCTCCGCACGCTCGGCCCGGCAAGTCCCGGTCACCGTGGTCCCGGTCGCCGTAGCTCCGGTCCGCCCTGGCTGCGCCACGCTGGCGGCGTCACCCCGGCCGGTCCAGCACCTTGATCGATCGATGTGGCCCTGTGCCCGCGGCGCGCCGCGAATCGCAAGGCCTCCCCCGTCACCACGAATGCACGACGGGGCGGAGGAACAGAAGCCCCCGCCCCGTCATGTCCATTCCGAATGCGCCCTTAGGAGGGCAAGGCCGGCCCGCCGGCGCCCGCTATTTCCCGAAGCCGAGGTCGAGGGGCGGCGGTGACGTTGCGTCGAGGCCGGGGGTGAGGTTCTCGAACTGCTGCTGGATCTGCTGCTGGTCGAGCTGGATGCCGCCGCTCTTGTAGTGGGTCACCATGCCCGGGAAGAGGATGATGAGCGCCACCATCACGAGCTGGATGCACACGAACGGCACCGCGCCCCAGTAGATCTGCCCGGTGGTGACCGGCTGCATCATCTTGCCCGTCACCCGGTCCACATAGGGCACCTTCGCCGCCACCGAGCGCAGGAAGAACAAAGCGAAGCCGAAGGGCGGATGCATGAACGAGGTCTGCATGTTCACCGCCAGCATCACGCCGAACCAGATGAGGTCGATGCCGAGCTTGTCGGCGGCGGGCCCCAGCAGCGGGATGATGATGAAGGCCAGCTCGAAATAATCGAGGAAGAAGGCCAGCACGAAGACCAGCGCGTTCACCGCGATGAGGAAGCCGGTCTGGCCGCCGGGCAGCGACACCAGCAGTTCCTCTACCCACTTGTGCCCGTCCACCCCGTAGAAGGTGAGCGAGAACACGCGCGCGCCGAGCAGGATGAACAGCACGAAGGCGGAGAGCTTGGCGGTGGAATAGGTCGCCTGCCGCAGCAGGTCGAACTTCAGCCGGCCGCGGGCGAAGGCGAGGATGACCGCGCCAAGCGAGCCCATGGCGCCGCCCTCGGTCGGCGTCGCGACGCCGATGAAGATGGTGCCGAGCACGAGGAAGATGAGCGCCAGCGGCGGCACCATCACGAACACCACCTGCTCGGCGAGCTTGGACAGCAGCTTCAGCCGGAACACGCGGTTGATGACGGCCACCACGAAGGCGATGCCCACGGTGGCCGACATGGTGAGCACCACATAGTCGGCGCCGAACTTCACATGGCTCATCTCCATCAGCTCGATGGCGCCGGCGATGGACAAGGCGAGAGCGATGAAGAGCGAGGGCGTCAGCAGCTTCGCCGTGCCCGACATGATGAAGAACAACACCACGAATGAAACGATGCCCCACACCGCCATGTTGGCGACGCCGGGAAGCGCGCCCGCCGTCAGGCCCGGCAGGGAGCCCCGGGCGATCAGGAAGGCGAAGCCCGCCGCAGCCACCGCGCCCATGATGCGCGAGGGCAGCGTCCTCTGGTCCGGATCGCGCAGGGTCTGCGCCTCCAGCGGCAGGCCGGGCGCCGCGCTCGGGAAGATCGAGGACACGATGAAGATATAGAGCGCGTAGAGGCTGGCGAGCAGCAAACCGGGCACGAACGCGCCCTCATACATGTCGCCCACCGAGCGGTTCAGCTGGTCGGCCATGACGATGAGCACGAGGGAGGGCGGGATGATCTGCGCCAGCGTGCCCGACGCCGCGATGACGCCCGAGGCGACGCGCCGGTCGTAGCCGTAGCGCAGCATGATGGGCAGCGAGATGAGGCCCATGGAGATGACCGAGGCGGCCACCACGCCGGTGGTCGCGGCGAGCAGCGCGCCGACGAAGATCACCGCATAGGCGAGGCCGCCACGGATGGAGCCGAACACCTGCCCGATGGTGTCGAGCAGGTCTTCCGCCATGCCGGAGCGCTCGAGGACGAGGCCCATGAAGGTGAAGAAGGGCACCGCGAGGAGCACTTCGTTATTCATGGTGCCGTAGACGCGCTCGGGCAGCGCCTGCAGGAACTTGGGCTCGAACAGGCCGAGATAGATGCCGATGAGGCCGAAGATCAGGCCGTTGGCCGCCAGCGAGAAGGCCACCGGGTAGCCGAGCAGCAGGAACAGCACCAGCGCGCCGAACATGATCGGCGCCATGTTGTGGATGAACCAGCCGCGGAAGCCCGGCTCCGCCGCCATCGCCACGTCGGGCAGCGCGATGAGCAGGACGGCGAGGAGCGCGACGGCGAGCGCGGCGAGCGGGCGACGCTTCAGGAGCGTACGGACGAAGGACATGAACGCGCTCCTACTTCTTGGCCGCAGGGGCGACGGACGCGCCATCGGGAAGTTCCGCATCGGCCAGCAGGCGCTCGGCCTCGGCCGCAAGGGCCGCATGGCTGCCGCCCGCGCCCTCGTGGGGGTCCTCCATCTTCCCGGTGAAGATGGCGATGCGCTTGATGAGCTCGGAGATGCCCTGCAGCGTCAGGAAGAAGAAGCCCACCGGCACCAGCAGCTTCGCCGGCCACTGCGGCAGGCCGCCAGCATTCAGCGACTGCTCGTTGATCTCGAAGGAGGCCAGGAAGAAGGGCCACGAGGTCCACAGCAGCAGGATGGAGAAGGGCAGAAGGAAGAAGAGGTGGCCGAAGATGTCGATGCCATCGCGGGTGCGCTTGGGCAGCCGGGAATTCACGATGTCGATGCGGATGTGCTCGTTATCGATGAGGGTCCAGGACGCGCACAGCAGGAACACCGCGGCGAACAGCACCCATTGCAGCTCCAGCCACGAATTGGAGCTCATGTCGAACAGCTTGCGGATGATCGCATTGAGCGCCGACACAAGGATGGAGACGAGGATCAGCCACGCCGCGGCCTTGCCGATGCGGGTGTTGACGGCATCGATCCCCCGCGAGAGGGCGAGAAGGGCTGTCATTGGGATCATTTCCCTCGGGCTCGGCCGGAGATGGCTCCGGACTGCTTCTTCTTTGGCCTTCAGGCCTTGGCGCGCACCATAGGGGAAGATGCTGTGACTTCAAGCCGGAGGCGGTTACCAGACTGCCGAATGCGGCAGGGGTCAGACCAAAGTCGAAGACGCCGGCTTCAGCGCGGCGCGGGCGCGTCCGGCCAGGGCGGCGGACCGGGCAGACTCTGCCCTTGGGTGAAGCGGGCGGCGGCCCGGTCCCATTCCAGCACCCGGCCGGTTCCCGCGACCGGGCTGGGCGCCACGCACCACACCGCAAGGTCCGTGCCCTGGCGTGGCAGCAGCGTGATGGCCCGGCCGAGGCCCTCGAACGCCGCCGTGCTCTCCTCCACCTCCTGCGGCTCGGTGCGGCACAGGCTTTCATCCTGCGGCGGCATCACCTTGTCGGTGACCAGATTCCACCGCCCGGATGCGTGGGAATAGAAACGCACCCGCCCGCCGAGCGGCACACCACCGCGCAGCGCGCGTTCGCTGAGGCCGAGCAGCGGAAATCCCTCCCGGTCGAACCACACGGCGGCTTCCGTGACGAAGTGCGCCGCCCCGTCCCCGTCGCCCCGGTCGTCGATGCGCAGATAACCGTGCGGGACATCGAGGGTCAGCGTCACCCGCGCCCGCGGCCCGTAGAGGCGGCCGCCCGAGGCTGTGGCGCTGGCGGCCTCCCCCCGGATCTCGTAGTCGGGAAAGCCGGTCGCCTGGGCGATCTGGAGATCGCGGAACCAGTAGAGCACGCCCTCCCGCTCGGCCCCGGCACCGCCCGCCGCCGCCGGCGCGACGGCCAGAGCCGCCGCAGCAAGGCACAGCAGGGCGGCGCGCCTCATCCCTCCGGCGCTTCCAGGATAGGATCGTATTGCGAGGCGTCGAAGCCGAGCACCGCGAAGGTCTGCGCCATGTGCTGCGGCAGCGGCGCGGAGACGTCGATCACCCCATTGCCGCGCGGATGCGGGATGACGAGGCGGCGCGCCAGCAGGTGCAGGCGGTTCTGCAGGCCGCCGGGCAATTCCCAGTTCTCGATGTCGAAATACTTCGGGTCGCCGAGGATCGGATGGTGGATGTGGGCGAGATGCGCGCGCAGCTGGTGGGTGCGGCCCGTCACCGGCTTCAGCGACAGCCAGCTCATCTTCTGCGCAGCCTGGTCCACCACGGCGTAATAGGTGATGGCGTGGCTCGCCTCGTCCTCCCCATGGCGGGCGACGCGCATCTTCTCCTCGTCCTCGTCGCGGGCGAGATAGGTGGAGATGCGCCCCTGCCGCGGCTTCGGCACGCCGGGCACCACCGCCCAGTAGACCTTGCGCGCCTCGCGCGAGCGGAAGCTCTTGGCCAGCACCGAGGCGGCGAGCCGCGACTTGGCGATAAGCAGGCAGCCGGACGTATCCTTGTCGATGCGGTGGACGAGGCGGGGCTTCTGCCCGTCCCGGTCCTTCAGCGCCTCAAGCAGCCCGTCCACATGGCGATAGGTGCCCGAGCCGCCCTGCACGGCGAGGCCGAACGGCTTGTTCAGCACCATCACATCCTTGTCCTCGAACAGGGTGATGGATTTGATGAAGGCCCGGTCCTCCTCCAGCTTGCGCACGGCCGGGTCTTTCGACGCGCGCGGCTTTGCCGGCGGAGTGGCGCCGGGCTCGGCTGAGGCCGCGCAGGCACCGTCCTTGCCGGCCTCGCCGCTACGCGCCCCCTTTGCCGGGGCGGCCGCCGCCTCGGGCTCTTCCAGGCCGAGCGGGGGAATGCGCACGCTCTGGCCGGGCTCGACGCGGGAAGAGGTCTTCACCCGGCCGCCGTCCACCCGCACCTGCCCAGTGCGCACCAGCTTCTGCAGGTGCCCGAAGGAGAGGTCCGGATAATGCACCTTGAACCAGCGGTCGAGGCGCATGCCCGCCTCGTCCTCGGCCACGGTTCTGGTCACGACAGCCATATTCGACCTAGTCCTCGCGCAAACCCTTTGATGCCGCAGCAATAGAGCTTTCGCCGCGCCATGGCCACCGTCTCGCCGAAAGTCCTGCGCGCACTTAAGCCCGCGCGGCGCTTGAGCGTCGGCAGCGCGCCAAAACCCGCGCTGCGCCTGAGCGTCGGCAAACCCACCGTCACGTCAGGCTGCGCACCAGCATGATGCCGGCCCAGACGCCGCCGAAGCCCAGCAGCACCGAGCCGAGGGCATAGGCCAGCGCCATCCCCAGCTCGCCCCGCTCAGCCAGATAGAGGAAATCCAGCGAGAAGGTGGAGAAGGTGGTGTAGCCGCCCAGCACCCCGGTGGTGAGGAACAGCCGCACCGGCTGCGTCCAGGTCTCGCCGTCCTTGAAGGCGAGATAGCCCGCCATCAGCCCCATGATGAGGCTGCCCGACACGTTGATGAGGAAGGTGGCGAAGGGAAAGCCCGTGCCCAGCAGCCGCGGCACGGCCATGTTCACGAAATGCCGGATGGTGCCGCCGAGGCCGGCGCCGAGGAAGACGATGAGGGCGGGGGGCAGGGTCATGGCGGGTTCCGGAACTGATCAGGAGCGCGCACGGCGCGCGGCATGGAGAACGGCGAGGATGGTGATGCCATCCGCATCCACACGATAGATGACAAGGTAGGGCGTATCGGCGATGGCGAGTTGCCGCGTGCCCGGCACGGTGCCCGCTGGAGCGGACAAAGGGTGGTCTGCGAGATTGAGGATAGCCCGCTCGATGCGGGCGACAAGACGGCCCGCTGCGGCGGGGCTGTCGGAGGCGACGTAGTGCTCGATCTGCCTGAGGTGCCCGAGGGAGCGGGCACGGAAGGTGACCTTCATCCCCGGAAGCGGGCAAAAAAGGCTTCGACCTCCTCGGGGGACGCGTTCGGCTCCCCATCCTCCAGCGCGCGGCGGACCTCCTCCTCCTGCTCGGGGGTAAGGACATAGACCGCGCCCTCGCCGGCGCCGGCTTCGATCACGTGGAGGAACTCGCGGGCAAGCGCGTCCTGCTCGGCCTCGGGCAGGGCTTCAAGCTTCTCGATGAGTTCGCGCATCAGCCGGGTCATGGTCGCCTTCAGGAGTCCAGCCTCGGGGCGGATCATATACGAAGGCTCCCGCCCTCGCCATTTGCCCCGCTATTTCCCGCCGCGCTCGGACCGAAGGCGTGCCCAGTAGTCCAGACGCTTCTTGATCTCGCGCTCGAAGCCCCGCTCCACCGGGCGGTAGAAGTTCTGGCGGCCAAGCGCCTCGGGGAAATAGTTCTGGCCGGAGAAGGCATCCGGCTCGTCATGATCGTAGCGATAGCCGGTGCCGTAGCCCTCGGCCTTCATCAGCTTGGTCGGCGCGTTGAGGATAACCTTGGGCGGCACCAGCGAGCCGCCCTCCTTTGCGACGCGCATGGCGGCCTTGAAGGCGGTGTAGACGGCATTCGATTTCGGCGCGGTGGCCACATAGACGACCGCCTGCGCCAGCGCCAGTTCGCCCTCGGGGGAGCCGAGGAAGTCGTAGGCCTCCTTCGCCGCATTGGCGACGACGAGAGCCTGCGGGTCGGCATTGCCGATGTCCTCGATGGCCATGCGCACGATGCGCCGGGCGAGGAACAGCGGGCTCTCCCCCGCATCCAGCATGCGCGCGAGATAATAGAGCGCCGCGTCGGGGTCGGAGCCGCGCACCGCCTTGTGCAGCGCGGAGATGAGATTGTAGTGGCCGTCCTCGCTCTTGTCGTAGATGGGTGCCCGGCGCTGCACCACCTCGCTCAGGCCGGCGACGTCGAACACCTCGCCCGGCCGCCCGGCGCGCCACACCTCTTCCGCCAGCGTGAGGGAGGCGCGGCCGTCGCCATCGGCCATGTTCACCAGTGCCACCCGCGCTTCCTCGGTGAGGGGCAGTTCGCGGCCCTCCACCTCCTCGGCGCGGGCGAGCAGCTTGGCGACCGCCTCGGCATCGAGGGAGCGGAACACCAGCACCCGGGCGCGGGAGAGGAGCGCCGCGTTCAGCTCGAAGGAGGGATTTTCCGTGGTGGCGCCGACCAGCGTCACCGTGCCGTCCTCCATGACAGGCAGGAAGCTGTCCTGCTGGGCGCGGTTGAAGCGGTGAATCTCGTCCACGAATAGCAGCGTCGCGGTGCCCGAAAGCCGGCGGCCGCGGGCCTGCTCGAACACCTTCTTCAGGTCCGCGACGCCGGAGAAGATGGCGGAGATCTGCTCGAAGTGCAGGTCCGTGGCCGAGGCCAGCAGGCGCGCGACGGTGGTCTTGCCGGTGCCCGGCGGCCCCCACAGGATGAGCGAGCCGAGGGAGCGTGTCTCCAGCATGCGCGAGAGCACGCCATCCGGCCCCACCAGATGGTCCTGCCCCACCACCTCCGAGAGGCGCGACGGGCGCAGCCGGTCTGCGAGGGGGCGCGCCACCCCCTCCCCCAGTCCCGCCGCCTCGAACAGGTCGCTCATGGGTGCCTCGGCCGGTCCATCAGCCGCGCAGGACGGCGGTGATGCTGCGCCCGCCGCGCAGGACCGTCACCCGCCATCCCCGCTGGGGCACGGCGGCAAGCTGGTTGAGATCGCCGGTGCGGGCGACCTTCTCGTTGTTCACCTCGACGATGACGTCGCCGGGGCGGAAGCCGGCGGCGGCGGCGGGGGAGTTGTCCTGAACGTCATAGACCACGACGCCGGTGGCGTTGGTGTCCACCTTCAGTTCCTCCGCCACGGCCGGCGACAGGTTGACGATGGTGGCCCCGGCGAAGGGCGAGCGGCCACGCAGCAGCAGCTCCTCGCGCGGGACGGTCTCGGGTGCCACCTCCAGCACCACCACGAGAGTCTGATCCTTGCCGGAGCGGTTCACCAGCAGCGCCGCCTTGCCGCCGACGGGGCGGGTGGCGAGGCGGTAGTTGAGGGATTCGGGATCGTCGATGCCCTGCCCCTCCACCGACACCACGAGGTCGCCGGTCCTGAGCCCGGCCTTGGCGGCGGGGCTGCCGGCGGTCACGCTCTGCACCAGCACGCCGGTGGGGCGCGGCAGGCCGAGGCTTTCGGCGATATCCGGCGTCACCCGCTGCAGCTTGGCGCCGAGCCAGGGCCGCCGCACGGACTTGGAGCCGCTCTTGGCCTGCTCCACCACCACCCGGCCCATATTGGCGGGAATGGCGAAGCCGATGCCGTGGGAGCCGCCGGAGCGCGAATAGATGGCGGAATTGATGCCCACCACGCGCCCCGCCATGTCCACCAGCGGCCCGCCCGAATTGCCGGGATTGATGGCCGCATCGGTCTGGATGAAGAACTGATAGTCGGAGACGCCCACCTGCGTGCGGGCGAGCGCGGAGACGATGCCCTGCGTCACCGTCTGGCCGACGCCGAAGGGATCGCCGATGGCGAGCACCAGATCGCCCACGGCGAGATTGTCCGAATCGCCCAGCTCCAGGAAGGGGAAGCGCTCCTTCGCCTCGGTCTTGATGCGCAGCACGGCGAGGTCGGTGCGCTGGTCGCGCAGCAGCACCTCGGCCTCGTACTCGCGCCGGTCGTTGAGGGCGATGCGGATTTCGTCCGCCCCCTCGATCACATGGTAGTTGGTGAGCACCAGCCCCGAGGGATCGACGATCACCCCCGAGCCGAGCGAGCGCTGCACCCGCTCGGGCGCGCGCAGGCCAGGCCCCTCGCCGGGGCCACCGGGACCGCCGGGTCCGGGCATGCCGAAGAAGCGGCGGAAGAAGGGATCGTCGAAGATCGGGTTGACGCGCTGCTGCGCCGTCTTCAACGCATAGACGTTCACCACCGCCGGCGCCGTCTTCGCCACGACAGGCGCGAAGGTGAGCGTCACCTCCGCCTGCGACGCCGGAACACGCTGCTGCGCCGCCGGCTGGGCGAAGGCGGGCGTGCCGAGGAGAACCAGGCTTATGAGGCCGAGTGCCGGAGCACCCCTGCGAGCGATGCCCTTAAGCACGTTTGTCCAGATGCGGAAGTGGGAAGAAGCGATCATCCGTTTGCACCGTGAATAGATAGCATTCCGAACCGGGCGACGATCCGGCGCCTCGCCTCCCTACATAGTCATAGCCGACGTGAAGGCCAGCATGACCAAGCGACAGGCCCTGTAGAAGTTTTGACCCGCGACAACCACAACTCTGAATTGAACTCAGATTCGTCCCCTGTAAACTGAACCTGCGCATTGAGTGCGGGATCATGTCGGGGGGCGGGCGATGGGCCGGAACATCATCATTTTTTCCGACGGCACTGGACAGGGTAGCGGCATTCATTTCGACGAGCGCCGATCCAATATCTACAAGATGTACCGGGCCATGCGCTGCGGGCCCGACACCTCGGTCGATCCGAACGATCAGGCTGCGTTCTACGATCCGGGCCTTGGCTCCGAACTGGATGGGGCGAGCCATTATGGCGGCCCGATGAGATGGCTCTACAAGTTTGTGAGCCAAGCGACCGGCTTCGGCATCACCGCCAACATCATCGATTGCTACGCAGCACTCATCCGCCTCTGGCGCCCGGGTGACCGCATCTTCCTCTTTGGCTTCAGCCGCGGCGCGTACACCGTTCGCTGCCTGTCCGGCGTGATCCGACAGTGCGGGATCCCGACCCGCATGCCGGACGGCTCGCCCGTCCCGCTCGATGGCTATTCCACTCGCGAACTGGCCACCTATGCCGTCAAACACGTCTACCAGTTCACCACATCGAGGACTAAGGAGCGAGCGGACGAGCGCCAGAAGTTCCTGCTGGATACACGCTCGGCCATCGCAGCCCGCTTCCGTGCGGAGCACGGTTCGCAACATCTGGAATTGCCCGACCGACCCAACGTCGCGCCTTACTTCATCGGCGTCTTCGACACCGTGGCCTCGCTGATCGATCCAGCCAAGTTCGCGCTGTTCATACCGGCCGTTATCATCGCCATAGCGGCTGCCGCAGGAGCGGGCGTCTGGTTGTTCGCCCAGTCATGGACACTTGCTCTGCTGACAGCGAGCCTCATCGGTATCGCGATCGCCTTTATCGCTCTCGTGTACACCCATCTGAAGTTCGATTTCCGGGTCCCCGGGTACGATTGCAAGGACAGTCTCAGGACCGTCCACTTCACCGACCTTTTCCTGACCTTCGACGACAAGTCGCTCGATTCCCATGTCGCCTATGCCAAGCACGCCCTTTCCATTGACGAGAATCGCAAGCCCTTCGCCCGGGTCAAATGGGATCCGAGCGAGCAGCCCTTCCATGGCGAAAGAGACGATCACGGCCAGATCCGATTCGAACAGATATGGTTCAGCGGCGTCCATTCCGACATCGGTGGCAGCTATGAGGAGCAGGAATCCCGCCTCTCCGACATCGCACTGAAGTGGATGGTGGATTGTGCCACGGATATTCCGAACGGGCTAAGGTGCGACCCTGGCCTCCTTCGCACCTACCCCGATCCGCACGGCTTCCAGCACGACGCCCGCAAGGACGGTTTTCCCTGGCTTACGCGCAAGCTTGGCCTCACATACCCACTCGGACGGCGCGACCCGACGCCCGATGCCATCCTCCATCCTTCGGTCTATGACCGCTTTGATGCAGATGGCGTGCCGGTCTACGACCGGATCGAGCCCTATAGGCCGGCGGCGCTGACGGGCCACATCGACGTGGCCCATCTCTATCTCGAAACGAAATCAACCGAGCCGCAGAAGGCCGCGCGATCCCGCGTCTGGGCCCCGTCGAGCGGCGCCCCTCGCCCGGCTCCGCGCAAGATCTATCCCCAACGTCCCAAGGCCCGAAAGGTCCGGCAGCCAGACGCCAGCCGGCCTCGCAAGGGACATTAGACCTGAGGCAAACCGGCCCGTCTTTGGGGGCCGGCCGCCTGGGGAGGGCGGCGCACGTTGGGCACCCACTGCGGACTCCGCGCCGCGTCTTCGGCCGAAACATGAAAAAAGGGCGGTCCGAGGACCGCCCTTTTTCATAGCCTCAAATCAGCTGAAGCTCACGCAGCTTCGGCGGCAGCGGCAGCAGTGCGGGCGTGGTCGGCGGCGCCCTTGGCGTCCACGTCACGATCCACGAACTCGATCACCGCGACGGCGGTGTTGTCGCCATAGCGGAAGCCGGCCTTGACGATGCGGGTGTAGCCGCCCGGGCGGGCCGCATAGCGGGGCGCCAGCACGTCGAACAGCTTCTTGACCACGGCCTGGTCCTTCAGCTCGGCGATCGCCTGGCGGCGGGCGTGCAGGTCGCCGCGACGGGCGAGGGTCACGAGCTTCTCCACCACCGGGCGAAGATCCTTCGCCTTGGGCAGGGTGGTCACGATCTGCTCGTGGGTGATGAGGGCGCCCGCGAGGTTGGAGAACATCGCCTTGCGATGCTCCCAGGTGCGGTTGAACTTGCGATGAACCTTGCCGTGACGCATGACGGCGAACTCCTGAAGATGGCGACGGACGAGCCGGTCGAGTGGTTGCGCGGCTCGGGCCGCTCAAAAGGGGTCGGGGCAGCGTGCCGCCCCGGATTGCGGATCAGTAGTGCTCCTCGAAGCGCTTGGCCAGCTCTTCGATGTTCTCAGGCGGCCAGCCGGGCACTTCCATGCCGAGATGCAGGCCGAGGGAGGCGAGCACCTCCTTGATCTCGTTGAGCGACTTCCGGCCGAAGTTCGGCGTGCGGAGCATCTCCGTCTCGCTCTTCTGGATCAGGTCGCCGATATAGACGATGTTGTCGTTCTTCAGGCAGTTGGCCGAACGGACGGAGAGCTCAAGCTCGTCCACCTTCTTCAGCAGCGCCGGAGAGAACGGCAGCGTCTGGATCGCGGTTGCCTCGCTCTCGCGCTTGGGCTCCTCGAAGTTGACGAAGATCTCCAGCTGGTCCTGCAGGATGCGCGCGGCATAGGCCAGCGCGTCCTCGGCCGTGATCGAGCCGTTGGTCTCGATCTGGAGCGTCAGCTTGTCATAGTCGAGGATCTGACCCTCACGGGTGTTCTCGACCTTGTAGGAGACCTTGCGCACCGGCGAGTAGAGGCTGTCGATCGGGATCAGGCCGATCGGAGCATCCTCGGGACGGTTGCGGTCGGCGGCCACATAGCCCTTGCCGGTGTCGACCGTGAACTCGATGCGCAGCTCCGCGCCCTCGTCGAGGGTGCAGATCGGCAAATGCGGGTTCAGGATCTGCACGTCGCCGACGGTCTGGATGTCGCCAGCCAGCAGCACGCCGGGGCCGGTCTTCTTGGCCACCATGCGCTTCGGGCCGTCGCCCTGCATCTTGATGGCCACATCCTTCACGTTGAGGATGATGTCCGTCACGTCCTCGCGCACGCCGGGGATCGACGAGAACTCGTGCAGCACGCCGTCGATGTGGATCGAGGTCACAGCCGCGCCCTGCAGCGACGACAGGAGGATGCGGCGCAGGGCATTGCCGAGGGTCATGCCGAAGCCGCGCTCCAGCGGCTCGGCGATGACGGTCGCGAGGCGCTTGGGATCGTGGCCGGGATTGACCTGCAGCTTCTCGGGCTTGATCAGCTCTTGCCAGTTCTTCTGAATCACTTGCTTCACCTTGCTTTCTCGCCGGGCCACGGCAGCTGCCGGGGTGGTGAGCCTCAACCGGAGGCCTGGCCCGTCCCGCTCGGGGGAGGAGAAACCGGGCTTGATCCCCGCGGGCCGGGCCCGCGGAGGAACGAAGAGCGGATCAGACGCGACGGCGCTTGCGCGGACGGCAGCCGTTGTGCGGGATCGGCGTCACGTCGCGGATGGAGGTGACGAGGAAACCCGCGGCCTGCAGCGCGCGAAGGGCGGACTCACGGCCGGAACCCGGACCGCAGACTTCCACCTCGAGGGTGCGCATGCCGTGCTCGGCAGCCTTGCGGGCCGCGTCCTCAGCCGCGACCTGCGCGGCGTACGGGGTGGACTTGCGCGAGCCCTTGAAGCCCATGGCGCCGGCCGAGGACCAGGAGATGGTGTTGCCCTGGGCGTCGGTGATGGTGATCATGGTGTTGTTGAACGACGCGTTCACGTGCGCCACGCCAGAGGCGATGTTCTTGCGCTCGCGACGACGGACGCGTGTAGCTTCCTTGGCCATTCTTCTGTCGATCCTTCAGGCGCGCCCGTAGCTCCAGGCGCTCGGGATGGCCCACCATGGGCCGGAAATGACCGGAGCCGGCAAGGCCGGCATCCGGGAACTCAAAAAGCCTTGCGGCCGATCACTTCTTCTTGCCAGCGATCGGCTTCGCCGGGCCCTTGCGGGTGCGGGCGTTGGTGTGGGTGCGCTGGCCGCGCACCGGCAGGCCACGACGATGGCGCAGGCCGCGGTAGCAGCCGAGGTCCATCAGGCGCTTGATGTTCATCGCCACTTCGCGGCGCAGGTCGCCTTCCACGAGGTAGTCGCGGTCGATGGTCTCGCGGATCTGCAGCACTTCCTGGTCGGTCAGCTGGTTCACGCGACGCTCGGCGGGAATGCCCACCTTCTCGACGATCTCTTCAGCCTTCTTGGGGCCGATGCCGTGGATATACTGGAGCGCGATGACGACGCGCTTGTTGGTCGGGATGTTGACGCCTGCAATACGAGCCACTGCGCTCTCCATGTGAGCCTGCGCCCGAAGGCGGCTGGCCGGTTGTTGTCCCCGCGTCCGGTGGAGGCCGGCCCCTGCGGGATCTTGACGAATGCTGCCCCGGATACGACAAAGCCGCCGCCCTGCCCAACCCTTTCGGGTGGACCGAACGGCACCTTTTCCGAAGCGAGGAAGTGCCCATAGCGGAGATTCCGCGAGGGGTCAAGTGCGGGAGGGATCAGCGCCTCACCAGCGCGTAAAGCTGCTCCGCCGCCTGCCGCGATTGCCCCGCATCAGCGGACAATCCGATCTGCTCCTCGACAATCCGGATGAGCAAGGCGCTCAGTTCAGGCACCTCCGCCCCATTGCGAAGCGCCTGTAAGACGGGGATCAAATAATCATCATACTCATCTTGAGCATCGGGGACATCTCGTATTCCGATCGGGTCCCATACATTCAAGAGTACCTGCCTAACACCCTTCAGTAGTTCGTTCATTTCATTCATAGCGATCACCTTACTTCGGCCAAGCCGTTATCACTACACCTGCGGGATCGAGAACCACTGTCGCACCTGCGCCCCTAAATTGAGTGGACCCGTTGGCGCGCGGGACAATTCGCAAAGGGTTCTTGACAGCATCAAGAATGGCTGACGGCGACACGCCGCGATTGATTGCCTGGTTGATGCCGTGCCTTGTAAAGCCGGTAATACCCTCTGCCACTTGGACATATCGGCTGTGGTTGCTACTGGTCGCCCCTGATGAGGCGCCCAATCCCCCGGCCCATCTCCCGCCATCAGGATTTCCCGCTGGCACCCTCGGTTGCTCGGGATTGTATTTCCAAGCAAGCGAGCATCGCAGTAGCGCGACGCGCAAGCGCGTAGCCGCCAAGTCGGCCCGCACCCTTCCAACGTCAAACTTATCTGGGATAATATTCCGATCTCCACATCGCTATATATAGGAATATTCTCCTATCTTCAGACAAAAGAAAAGACCCCTTCGCTCGGCAGCGCGAAAGGGCCCTTCTTCAAATCCTCTATGTCAAATGGACCACGGCCGAAAAACGGCCGAAGCCCCCTGCCCTCACGCCGCCTCGGCGAGAACCCCGTCGATGGCGGCGGTGACCTGATCGATGGGCGCCATGCCGTCGATCTGCTTCAGCTGGCCGCGCGCCTTGTAATAGGGCGCGACCACGGCGGTATCGCGGTTGTAGGCTTCCAGGCGGGTCTTGAAGACCACCGGATCATCATCCTTGCGCACCGGCTCGCCCTTGGAGGCGGCCTCGGCGGCGCGGTTGAGGATGCGGTTGACCAGCTTCTCCTGGTCCACCACCAGCTCGATCACCGCGTCGAGCTTGAGGCCCTTCTCGGTGAGCAGATGGTCCAGCGCCTCGGCCTGCGCCACCGTGCGCGGGAAGCCGTCGAGGATGAAGCCGTTTCGGGCATCCGCCTCGCCGATGCGCTCGGCGATGATGCCGATGACGATCTCATCCGAGACCAGCCCGCCGGCATCCATCACCGCCTTCGCCTTCAGCCCCACCGGCGTGCCCGCGGCAACGGCCGCGCGCAGCATGTCTCCGGTGGAAAGCTGGACGATGCCGTGACGGGCCACCAGCCGCTGTGCCTGAGTTCCCTTGCCTGCCCCGGGCGGGCCCAACAGCACCAGCCTCATATTACTTCCTCCTCCCCCCGCGCAGCTTGGCCTTCTTGACCAGTCCTTCGTACTGGTGGGCCAACAGATGTCCCTGGATCTGGGACACGGTGTCCATGGTCACGCTGACCACGATCAGAAGCGACGTTCCTCCGAAATAGAACGGAAGAGAGGCGTAGGAAATCAGCAGTTCGGGGAAGAGGCAAACCGCCGCAATGTAGGCGGCGCCCACGACGGTGATGCGGGTGAGTACATAGTCGATGTACTCGGCCGTCCGCTCACCCGGGCGGATGCCCGGAATGAAGCCGCCGTGCTTCTTCAGATTGTCGGCCGTCTCCACCGGATTGAACACGATCGCGGTGTAGAAGAAGCAGAAGAACACGATCAGCGCCACATACAGCACCATGTAGAGCGGGCGCCCGTGGCCGATGTGGGTGGTGACGGTCTGCAGCCACTCCGGCCCCGAGCCCTGCATGAAGCTGGCGATGGTGGTGGGGATGAGCAGCAGCGAGGAGGCGAAGATCGGCGGGATGACGCCCGACGTGTTCAGCTTCAGCGGCAGATGCGAGGACTGGCCCTCATAGATGCGGTTGCCGACCTGGCGCTTGGGATACTGGATCAGCAGCCGGCGCTGGGCACGCTCCATGAACACGATGAAGGCGATGACCACCACGGCCATCACCAGCATGGCGAGAATCACCACGGTGGAGATGGCGCCCTCGCGGCCGAGTTCCAGCGTGCGCACGAAGGCGCCGGGCAGTTCGGCGACGATGCCGGCGAAGATGATGAGCGAGGTGCCGTTGCCGATGCCGCGCGAGGTGATCTGCTCACCCAGCCACATCAGGAACATGGTGCCGCCAGTCAGGGTGATGACCGTGGAGATGCGGAAGAACCAGCCCGGCTCCGCCACCACGCTACCCGAGCCCTCGAGGCCCACGGCGATGCCATAGGCCTGGAACAGGGCCAGCACCACGGTGAGGTAGCGGGTGTACTGGTTGAGCTGCTTGCGGCCCGCCTCGCCTTCCTTCTTCAGCGCCTCCAGCGTCGGCGAGACGCTGGTGAGGAGCTGGATGATGATGGAGGCGGAGATGTACGGCATGATGTTCAGGGCGAAGATGGCCATGCGCTGCACGGCGCCGCCCGAGAACATGTTGAAGAGGCCGATGATCCCCTGCTGGGCGTTCTTGAAGACGTCCGCCAGCGCGTCCGGATTGATGCCGGGCATGGGGATGTAGGTGCCGAGCCGATAGACGAGAAGCGCGCCGAGGGTGAACCAGATGCGCTTCTTCAGCTCCTCGGCCTTGCCGAGGGCACCGAAATTGAGGTTCGCCGCGAGTTGTTCCGCCGCCGAGACCATGCCTTGCTCCGATGGACGCCACCCTGGTGGGCGGCCCTTATATGAGGGCGCAACGCTCGGGTGCCAAGGCAAAGGGACCAGGGCTCCCCGCCGACGGTCCCGCTACCGGCTCCCTTGCCGAAGCGCTGGACCCTGGCGGGAGTGCCATGGGCCGGTGCCCGGGCGCGTCCTGGACGATCAGTCCCGAACGGAGCGTTGGGGCAAACTGGGCCGGCGCGACGGATGGCCGCAGTCCGGCAGGAAGAGCCGATATCCGGCCGATGGTGCGCCCGCCGGGGGCACGCGGGACCGATCCCGACTCGGATGCTGGAGGCCGAAGCCGCCCTCGCACCCGTCACACCTTCGGCGGCACCGGAGCGTCACCTGAAACCGGGCGCCTCAAAGGAGCGCCCGAAACACGAAGACCCGGCCAAGAGCCGGGCATCCGCAAGAGGTTGGCCCGAACATGGGTTCGGCGCGGCGGCATGAAGCCCCGCGCCGTCCCCTGTTCCGGATCAGCCTCGGCTCACTCGGCCTCGACGGCCGCCGCGAGCACGGTCACCAAGCCACCGGCCTTCTCCACAGCGGCGACGGCGGACTTGGTGGCGTAGGCCACTTCGAGCGTCACCTTGGCGGAGAGCTCACCGTTGCCGAGCACGCGCACACCATCCTTCACCCGGCGCAGCACGCCGGCGGTGACGAGGGCGGCCTCGGTCACGGGCTGGCCCGCGTCGAGACGGCCGGCATCGACCGCGGCCTGGATCTTGGCGAGTGAGACCTCGTTGTAATCCAGGCGGAAGATGTTGTGGAAGCCGCGCTTCGGCAGGCGACGATGCAGCGGCATCTGGCCGCCCTCGAAGCCCTTGATGGCGACGCCGGTCCGGGCCTTCTGGCCCTTCACGCCGCGACCCGCGGTCTTGCCCTTGCCGGAGCCAATGCCCCGACCCACGCGCATCCGCTTCTTGCGGGCGCCGGGATTGTCCCTGATTTCGTCGAGCTTCATGTCCCGCTCCTCACTCGACCACACGGACGAGGTGGGCGACCTTGGCGATCATGCCGCGGACGGCCGGGGTATCCTTGAGAGTGGAGCGGCGGTGCCGCTTGTTCAGCCCGAGGCCGACGAGGGTGGCCTCCTGATCGAACGGACGGCGGATCGGCGAGCCGATCTGCTCCACGGTGACTGTCTTGTCGCTCATGATGGCGCGCTCCTAATCCGACGCTCAGTCCGTCGCTTCCGCGTCTTCGACGCGGCGGCGGGACTGGAGCTGCGACACCTTGATGCCGCGACGCGCAGCGACCGAGCGCGGCGAGTCCTGGTTCTTCAGGGCGTCGAAAGTGGCGCGCACCATGTTGTAGGGGTTGGAAGACCCGAAGGACTTCGCCACCACATCGTGCATGCCGAGGGTTTCGAACACCGCGCGCATCGGGCCGCCGGCAATGATGCCGGTACCAGCCGGGGCGGCGCGGAGCACCACCTTGCCGGCGCCGTGGTGACCATGCACGTCGTGGTGCAGGGTCCGGCCTTCGCGCAGCGGCACGCGGATGAGGGCGCGCTTGGCGCTCTCGGTGGCCTTGCGGATCGCCTCCGGCACCTCGCGGGCCTTGCCGTGGCCGAAGCCGACGCGGCCCTTCTGGTCACCGACCACCACCAGGGCAGCGAAGCCGAAGCGACGGCCGCCCTTCACCACCTTGGCGACGCGGTTGATGTGGACCAGCTTGTCCACGAACGTATTGTCGCGGTCCTCGCGCTCGTGGCGCTGTTCCCGTTCACGGGCCATGTTCGCTCGTCCTTGCGTCAGAACTGAAGGCCGCCTTCGCGGGCGCCCTCAGCGAGCGCCTTGACGCGCCCATGATAGATGTATGCGCCACGATCGAACACGACCGCGGTCACGCCCTTGGCCATCGCCCGCTCGGCAACAAGCTTGCCGATGGTCTTGGCGGCCTCGGTGTCCGCACCGGTCTTCAGCGACCCGCGCAGATCCTTCTCGAGGCTCGATGCGGCGGCGAGAGTCTCGCCCTTCGCATCGTCGATGACCTGCGCATAGATGTGCTGCGAGGTCCGGTGCACCGACAGGCGCGGACGCCCGTTCGCAGCAACGCGGATCGCACGGCGCACCTTGGCCTTGCGGCGCGCCTGCGCCTCCAAATCCTTAGCCATGGTTCGCCTCCGTCACTTCTTCTTGCCTTCCTTGCGGAAGATGAATTCGCCGGCATACTTGACGCCCTTGCCCTTGTAGGGCTCGGGGCCACGGAACTCGCGGATCTCCGCCGCCACCTGGCCGACCTTCTGGCGGTCGATGCCCGTGACCACCACTTCGGTGGGCTTGGGGGTGACGATCTGGATGCCCTCGGGGATCGCGTAGATCACGTCGTGGCTGTAGCCGAGCGAGAGGTTCAGGTTCTTGCCCTGCACCGCCGCCTTGTAGCCGACGCCGGTGATCTCGAGCTTCTTCTCGAAGCCCTTGGTCACGCCTTCGACCAAGTTGGAGACCAGCGTGCGGGACATGCCCCACATGGCCTTGTGACGGGAGGTCTCGCCGTTCATCGAGAGCTGGATTTCCGAGCCCTCGATCTTGGCGGCGATCTCTTCCACCAGGATCACTTCAAGGGCGCCCTTCGGGCCCTTCACCTTCACCGTCTGTCCGTCCAGGCTGGCGGTGACGCCAGCCGGAATGGCGACGGGCAGCTTGCCGATCTTCGACATCTTGTCCTCCGTCGTCAGAACACGGTGAAGAGCACTTCGCCGCCGACGTTCTTGTCGCGGGCTTCGTGGTCGGCCATCACGCCCTGGGGCGTGGAGACGACGGCGATGCCGAGACCGTTGGCGACGCGGGGAAGGTTCTTGACCGCCGCATAGACGCGACGGCCGGGCTTCGACACGCGGGCGATCTCGCGGATCACCGGCGTTCCGTCGAAATACTTCAGCTCGATCTCGAACTCGGTACGGCCGTTGCCGTGGTCGGTCGAGGTGTAGCCGCGGATGTAGCCCTCGTCGCGAAGGACATCCAGGACCGAGGCGCGCAGACGCGAGCCGGGGGTCGAGGTCTTGTCCTTGCGGCGCATCTGGGCGTTGCGGATGCGGGTGATCAGATCGCCGATGGGATCAGTTACAGCCATCGTTCCCTCCTCACCAGCTCGACTTCACGAGGCCGGGCACCATGCCCTGGTTGCCCAGCTCGCGCAGCGCGATACGGCTCATCTTGAGCTTGCGGTAGAAGGCACGCGGACGGCCAGTCACCTCGCAGCGGTTGCGGATCCGGATCTTCGCGCCGTTGCGCGGCATTTCCGCCAGCTTGAGGGTCGCCTGGAAGCGCTCCTCGATCGGCAGGGTCTTGTCATTCACGATCGCCTTCAGACGCGCGCGCTTCGCCGCCTGGCCAGTGGCCAGCTTGCGGCGGCGCTCGTTCGTCTCGATCGCGCTCTTCTTCGCCATCTTTAGCTCCTGTTCTCCGCGTCTGAGCAGCTCGTCCTGAGCCCCTCACGGCCGGAAAATCACGTCCTCACTCGTCTCGTCGTCCGGGCCCGGCCATGAGCCGGAACCGAAGAGGCGCTTCGAGCGAAGCGCCCCTCATACCCGCTCACTGGCGGAAGGGGAAGTTGAAGGCCTTCAGAAGCGCGCGGGCTTCCTCGTCGGTCTTCGCCGTGGTGCACACGATGATGTCCATGCCCCAGATCTGCTCGACGCGGTCGTAGTTGATCTCGGGGAACACGATGTGCTCCTTCACGCCCATGGCATAGTTGCCACGGCCGTCAAAGCTCTTCGGGTTCAGGCCGCGGAAGTCGCGGACGCGGGGCAGAGCCACGGTCACGAGGCGGTCCATGAACTCGTACATGCGGGTCTTGCGAAGGGTGACCTTCGCGCCGACCGGCTGGTTCTCGCGCAGCTTGAAGTTCGAGATCGCCTTGCGGGCCCGGGTGATGACCGGCTTCTGGCCGGCGATCTGGGCGAGGTCCGCGGCGGCGGTCGTCACCTTCTTGGTGTCGGCGGTGGCTTCGCCCACGCCCATGTTGATGACGATCTTCTCGATGACCGGCACTTCCATGGCGTTCTTGTAGCCGAACTGCTCGATCATCTTCGGCCGCACCACCTCGTCATAGAAGGTGCGCAGCCGCGCGTTATAGGTCGCCTCAGCCATCGATCCTCTCCCCGGAACGCTTGGCCACGCGGACCTTGCGTCCGTCATCCAGCACCTCGAAGCCGACGCGGGTCGGCTTGCCGTCCTTGGGGTCGGCAATGGCGACGTTCGACAGGTGGATGGGAGCCTCCTTGGAGATGATCCCGCCTTCCTGGTTCGCCGACTGGCGCTGGTGACGCTTCACGATATTCACGCCGCGCACGAGAGCCTTCTCGTCCTTCGGCATCACCTGAATGACCTCGCCGGTGCGGCCCTTGTCGCGGCCGGCGAGGACGACGACCTTGTCGCCCTTCTTGATCTTCGCGGCCATCACAGCACCTCCGGCGCCAGCGAGATGATCTTCATGTGGTTCTTGGAGCGCAGCTCGCGCGGAACCGGTCCGAAGATGCGGGTACCCACCGGCTCCTTGTTGTTGTTGATCAGCACGGCCGCGTTGCGGTCGAAGCGGATCACGGAGCCATCGACGCGACGGATGTCCTTGGCGGTGCGAACCACCACGGCCTTCATCACGTCGCCCTTCTTCACGCGGCCGCGCGGGATCGCCTCCTTGACCGACACCACGATGATGTCGCCGACGTGGGCATACTTCCGCTTCGAGCCGCCAAGTACCTTGATGCACATGACGCGACGGGCGCCGGAATTGTCCGCCACGTCGAGATTGGTCTGCATCTGGATCATGACGCACCTGTTCTCGTCATCCAGCGCCGCCGGCGCACCGGCATTGCCTTAACCCTTGTTCGCCGTGCCCGCTCATCGGAACACGGTGTTGCCGCGGTGCGGTCTCCACTCGATCCTCCCTTAGGACGATCGACGGACCCGGCACCGGAGCCCTCCCAGCCGGACGATCCATCCGGACGGGAAACTCTCTATCAGACCTCGGCGCGCTTTTCGCCCTGGATCACGATCCAGTTCTTCAGCTTCGAGATCGGACGGTGCTCCTCGATCCAAACGGTATCACCCACATGCCAGGCATTGGCCTCGTCATGGGCATGGTACTTCTTGGACCGACGCACGGTCTTCTTGAGCAGCGGATGGGTGAAGCGGCGCTCCACCCGGACCACCACGGTCTTGTCGGTCTTGTCGCTCACCACGACGCCCTGGAGCACGCGCTTCGGCATCGCTTCCTCACTTCGCCTTCTGCACCGGCGAACCGGTGCGCTTATTAGTCTGCACGGTCTTGATCCGCGCGATGTCGCGGCGGATCTGCTTGGACCGGGCGGTATTCTCGAGCTGGCCCGTCGCCTTCTGGAAGCGCAGGTTGAACTGCTCCTTCTTCAGCTTCAGCAGCTCATCGGCGAGCTGATCGGGGCTGAGGGCCCGAACGTCCTCGGCTTTCATGAGCCTCTCCTCACTCGGCGATGCGCTGGATGAAGCGCGTCTTGATGGGCAGCTTCGCCGCGGCGAGGGTCAGCGCCTCGCGCGCGGTCTCGACGCTAACCCCGTCGATCTCGAACATGATACGGCCGGGCTTGACGCGGGCCGCCCAATACTCGGGCGCGCCCTTGCCCTTACCCATACGGACTTCCGTGGGCTTGGCCGACACCGGGACGTCGGGGAACACCCGGATCCAGACGCGTCCGGCGCGCTTCATGTGGCGGGTGAGCGCGCGGCGGGCCGCCTCGATCTGGCGGGCAGTCACGCGCTCCGGCTCGACGGCCTTGAGGCCGAATTCGCCGAAGTTCAATTCCGTGCCGCCCTTGGCGACGCCGTGAATGCGTCCCTTGAACTGCTTGCGGAACTTGGTGCGCTTGGGTTGCAGCATGGCTTGATCGCCTTCTCTCTAGCCGGCCATCAAGCCCGGGAGCCGCGGTCGCGGTCGCCGCGATCGCCACGCTCACGGTCACCGCGCTCGCGCCGCTGGGGACGCGAAGAGGGACCGGCTTCCTGCTCGGCCTGGCGCTTGTCCTGCGCCATGGGATCGTGCTCGAGGATCTCGCCCTTGAAGATCCACACCTTGACACCGCAGGTGCCGTAGGTGGTGAAGGCAGTGGCGGTGCCGTAGTCCACGTCCGCACGCAGGGTGTGCAGCGGAACGCGGCCCTCGCGGTACCACTCAAGGCGCGCGATCTCAGCGCCGCCGAGACGGCCCGAGCAATTGATACGGATGCCTTCGGCGCCGAGGCGCATGGCGGACTGCACGGCGCGCTTCATGGCGCGACGGAAGGCCACGCGGCGCTCCAGCTGCTGGGCGATGGACTCGGCGACAAGGCGCGCGTCGATTTCCGGCTTCCGGATCTCGACGATGTTGATGAAGACTTCCGAGTTGGTCATCTCGGAGACCTTCTTGCGCAGCTTGTCGATGTCCGCGCCCTTCTTGCCGATGACCACGCCCGGACGACCCGAGTAGATGGTCACGCGGCACTTCTTGTGCGGGCGCTCGATCACCACCTTGGACACCGCCGCCTGCTTGAGCTGCTTCATCAGCATCTCGCGGATCTTGATGTCCTCGTGCAGCAGCTTGCCGTACTCGCCCTTGTTGGCGAACCAGCGGCTGTCCCACGTGCGGTTGATGCCGAGCCGGAGCCCGACCGGATTGACCTTCTGACCCATCAGGCCCGCTCCTCGACTTCCCGCACCACGATGGTGATGTGGGCGAAGGGCTTCTCGATACGCGAGGCGCGACCGCGCGCCCGCGGCGAGAACCGCTTCATGACCAGACCCTTGCCCACGTGCGCCTCGGCGACGATGAGATCGTCGACATCGAGCTCGTGGTTGTTCTCGGCGTTGGCGATCGCGCTCTCGAGGCACTTCTTCACATCGCGGGCGATCCGCTTGTGAGAGAACTCGAGATCGGCGAGCGCCGTCGCCACCTTCTTGCCGCGGATCAGACCCGCGACCAGGTTGAGCTTCTGCGGCGAGACGCGCAGGTTGCGCGCCACCGCCTTGGCTTCGTTGTCCGCGAGCGCGCGGGGCTTTGCCTGCTTACCCATGACCGATCACCGCCGCTTCGACTTCTTGTCGGCCGCGTGCCCGTAGTAAGTCCGCGTCGGAGCGAACTCGCCGAACTTCTGGCCGATCATGTCCTCGGTGACATTCACGGGCACGTGCTTGTGACCGTTGTAGACGCCGAAGGTTAAGCCCACGAACTGGGGCAGAATGGTGGAGCGCCGGCTCCAGATCTTGATCACATCGCGGCGACCCGAACCCGCGGCAGCTTCCGCCTTCTTCAGCAGGTAGCCGTCGACGAACGGGCCTTTCCAGACAGAGCGAGACATAGCTCAGGCCCTCACTTCTTGCGCTTGTGGCGGCTGGACACGATGAACTTGTCCGTCGCCTTGTTGCTGCGGGTCTTCTTGCCCTTGGTGGGGATGCCCCAGGGCGTGACCGGATGACGGCCGCCCGAGGTGCGGCCTTCACCGCCGCCGTGCGGGTGATCCACCGGGTTCATGACGACGCCGCGGTTATGCGGACGCTGGCCCAGCCACCGGCTACGGCCGGCCTTGCCCAGCGAGATGTTCATGTGGTCCGGGTTCGAGACCGCACCGACGGTGGCGTAGCACGCACCGTGCACGAGGCGCTGCTCGCCGGAGTTCAGGCGAACGATCACGTAGCCTTCGTCGCGGCCGACAATCTGAGCGTAGGTGCCGGCGGAGCGGGCGATCTGACCGCCCTTGCCGATCTTCAGCTCGACGTTGTGCACGATCGTGCCGACCGGGAGCGAGGACAGCGGGCCGGCATTGCCGGGCTTCACGTCCACGTTGTCGCCGGCGATCACCTGGTCGCCAACGGCCAGGCGCTGCGGCGCCAGGATGTAGGCGAGTTCGCCGTCCTCATACTTGATGAGGGCGATGAACGAGGTGCGGTTCGGATCGTATTCCAGCCGCTCCACCGTCGCCGACATGCCGCGCTTGAGGCGCTTGAAGTCGACGAGACGATAGGTCTGCTTGTGGCCGCCGCCGCGGAAGCGGACGGTGATGCGGCCATTGTTGTTGCGTCCGCCCGAGGAGCTCTTGCCCTCGGTCAGGGTCTTGACCGGCTTGCCCTTGTAGAGGCCGGAGCGGTCCACGATCACGAGCTGGCGAAGGCTCGGCGTGACCGGCTTGAAATGCTTCAGCGCCATGGTCTTATCCCGTTCCCCTCGGCTCTCAGAGGCCCGTGGTGATGTCGATCTTCTGGCCCTCTTCGAGGGTCACGACCGCCTTCTTGACGTCGCTCTGGACGCCCTTGCGGCCCTTGAAGATCTTCGTCTTGCCCTTACGGACCAGCGTGTTCACGCTCTTGACCTTCACGTCGAAAAGCTTCTCCACGGCTTCCTTGATGGAAGGCTTGGAAGCGGTCTTCGCGACGTTGAAGACAACCTTGTTCTGCTCGCTCGCGGTCGTCGCCTTCTCGGTGATGACGGGCGAGACGATCACGTCGTAATGACGCGGTTCGATGTTGCGCGTGCTCATTTGAAGCGCGCCTCCAGCGCGTCCACGGCGGCCTTGGTCAGGACCAGGGTGTCGCGGCGCAGGATGTCATAGACGTTGATGCCCTGGATGGGCAGCACGTCCACGTAGGGCAGGTTGCGCGCCGCGAGCGCGATGTTCTGCTCCACCTGGGCGCCGTCCACGAAGAGAACGGACGAGATGCCGAGCTTCTCAAGCCGCTCCTTGAGCGCCTTGGTCTTCGGATCGGCCAGGTTGGCGGTGTCGAGCACGATGATCTGCTCGGCCTTCGCCTTCGACGACAGCGCATGCTTCAGCGCGAGGGCACGGACCTTCTTCGGCAGGTCGATGGCGTGCGAACGCACCACCGGGCCGAAGGCACGACCGCCGCCGCGGAACTGCGGAGCGGACGCGGCGCCGTGACGGGCGTTGCCGGTGCCCTTCTGCTTGTACAGCTTCTTGGACGTGCGGTTGATTTCCGAACGGCCCTTGGTGCGGTGCGTCCCGGCCTGGCGGCGCGAGAGCTGCCAGGTCACGCAACGATGCAGGATGTCCGCGCGCGGCTCGAGACCGAAGATCTCGTCCGACAGGATCACGGAGCCGGCTTCGGAGCCGTCGAGCGTCTTGACGGTGAGTTCCATCACGCGCCCTCCTCATTGGCGGCTTCAGCGGCGGGAGCCGCATCCGAACCGTTGCCGAGCTTGAACGCGCCGGGCTTGGGGGCCTCGGCGGGCAGCTTCTTCTTCACGGCGTCGCGAACGGTGATCCAGCCACCCGCGTGGCCGGGAACGGCGCCTTCGACGGCGATGAGGCCGCGCTCGACGTCGGTCATCACGACCTTCAGGTTCTGGGTGGTGACGGTGACGTCACCCATGTGGCCAGGCATCTTCTTGTTCTTGAAGGTCTTGCCGGGGTCCTGACGACCGCCGGTCGAACCGATCGAACGATGCGAGATGGAGACGCCGTGCGAGGCGCGAAGACCACCGAAGTTGTGGCGCTTCATGCCGCCGGCGAAGCCCTTGCCGATGGTGGTGCCGGTGACGTCCACATACTGGCCCACGACGAAGTGGTCAGCGGTGATCTCGGCACCGACGGGGATGAGCCCGTCTTCCGGCACGCGGAACTCGGCCATCTTCCGCTTGGGCTCGACCTGAGCCACGGCGAAGTGGCCGCGCTCGGCGCGGGTCACGTTCTTGGGCTTGCGACGGCCAGCACCGAGCTGGACCGCGACGTAGCCATTCTTGTCGAGCGTGCGGTGGGCAACCACCTGGCAGCTCTCAACCTTCAGCACAGTGACCGGCACGTGCTCGCCAGCATCGGTGAAGATGCGGGTCATGCCGACCTTCTGGGCGATGACGCCTGACCGCATGGTCGTGTCTCCTCGCACCACGTCAGAGCTTGATTTCGACGTCAACGCCGGCGGCGAGGTCGAGCTTCATCAGCGCGTCCACCGTCTGGGGCGTCGGATCGACGATATCGAGCAGGCGCTTGTGGGTGCGCATCTCGAACTGCTCACGCGACTTCTTGTCGATGTGAGGCGAACGGTTGACGGTGAACTTCTCGATCCGCGTGGGCAGCGGGATCGGGCCGCGCACCTGCGCACCCGTGCGCTTGGCCGTGGCGACGATCTCGCGCGTCGACGCATCGAGGATGCGGTGATCGAACGCCTTCAGGCGAATTCGAATGTTCTGGCCGTTCATGGCTCAATTGGCTCCAGGAAGAGGAAACGCGCACGCCGGTGCGCAGCGCGTTTCGTTCTTGTTGATCACTCGATGATGGCGGCGACGACGCCGGCGCCGACGGTGCGGCCGCCTTCACGGATGGCGAAGCGCAGCTTCTCCTCCATGGCGATCGGAACGATCAGGTGCACGTCCATCGACACGTTGTCGCCCGGCATCACCATCTCGGTGCCTTCGGGCAGCGTGCACACGCCGGTCACGTCCGTCGTGCGGAAGTAGAACTGCGGGCGGTAGTTGGTGAAGAACGGCGTGTGGCGGCCGCCCTCTTCCTTCGTCAGGATGTACGCCTCGGCCTTGAACTTCGTGTGCGGCTTCACCGAACCCGGCTTGCACACGACCTGGCCACGCTCCACGTCCTCACGCTTGGTGCCGCGCAGCAGGATGCCGACATTGTCGCCAGCCTGGCCCTGGTCGAGCAGCTTGCGGAACATCTCGACGCCGGTCACGGTCGTCTTGACGGTCGGGCGGATGCCGACGATCTCGACTTCCTCGCCGACCTTGATGATGCCGCGCTCGACACGGCCGGTCACCACGGTGCCGCGGCCGGAGATCGAGAACACGTCCTCGATCGGCATCAGGAACGGCAGGTCGATGGGACGCTCGGGCTGCGGGATGTAGGCGTCGACCGCCTCCATCAGCTTCAGCACCGCGTCACGGCCGAGCGCCGGATCGCCGTTCTCGAGCGCAACCAGCGCCGAGCCGCGGATGATCGGGATGTCGTCGCCGGGGAAGTCGTACTTCGAGAGGAGCTCGCGCACCTCCATCTCCACGAGCTCGAGGAGCTCCGGATCGTCGACCATGTCGCACTTGTTCAGGAACACCACCAGCGCCGGAACGCCGACCTGACGGGCGAGCAGGATGTGCTCGCGGGTCTGCGGCATCGGGCCGTCGGCGGCGGACACCACCAGGATCGCGCCGTCCATCTGCGCCGCGCCGGTGATCATGTTCTTCACGTAGTCGGCGTGCCCGGGGCAGTCGACGTGCGCGTAGTGGCGGTTGTTGGTCTCGTACTCCACGTGTGCCGTGGAGATCGTGATGCCGCGCGCCTTCTCTTCCGGCGCCTTGTCGATCTGGTCGTACGCCGTGAACGTCGCGCCGCCGGACTCCGCAAGAATCTTCGTGATCGCAGCCGTCAGCGACGTCTTGCCGTGATCAACGTGACCGATCGTGCCGATGTTGCAGTGCGGCTTCGAGCGGTTGAACTTCTCTTTGGCCATGGGACTCTCCGTTGGGTCTCTCTGGCGTGATCAGAAAGGGTGAAGTGGGGTTCAGGCCAACGCGATCACGCGTACTTGGCCTGAACCTCCTGAGCGACGTTCGACGGCACCTGCTCGTAGTGGTCGAACTGCATGGTGAAGGTGGCACGCCCCTGGCTGAAGGAGCGCAGGGTGTTCACGTAGCCGAACATGTTGGCGAGCGGCACCATCGCGTTGATGACGTTGGCGTTGCCACGCATGTCCTGGCCCTGAATCTGGCCACGACGGGAGTTCAGGTCGCCGATGACCGAGCCGGTATAGTCTTCCGGGGTCACCACCTCGACCTTCATGATCGGCTCCAGCAGCACCGAGGTGCCCTTCTGCAGGGCCTCGCGGAACGCCGCACGGGACGCGATCTCGAACGCCAGGGCCGACGAGTCCACTTCGTGGAACGCGCCGTCGGTGAGCGTCACCTTGACGTCCACCACCGGGAAGCCCGCCAGCACGCCGGCGCCAAGCACACTCTCGAGGCCCTTCTGGACGCCCGGGATGTACTCCTTCGGCACCGCGCCGCCGACGATGGCGCTCTCGAACGAGAAGCCCTTGCCGGCCTCGTTCGGCTCCACCGTGAACTTCACCCGCGCGAACTGGCCGGTACCACCGGTCTGCTTCTTGTGGGTGTAGTCCACCTCGGTCTTCTTCGTGAGGGTCTCACGATAGGCGACCTGCGGAGCGCCGATGTTGGCATCGACCTTGTAGGTGCGCTTCAGGATGTCGACCTTGATGTCGAGGTGCAGTTCGCCCATCCCCTTGAGGATGGTCTGGCCGCTCTCAAAGTCGGTCGACACGCGGAAGGACGGATCCTCGGCAGCCAGCTTGGACAGGGCAATGCCCAGCTTCTCCTGGTCGGCCTTGGACTTCGGCTCGATCGCGATCTCGATGACCGGCTCGGGGAATTCCATCTTCTCCAGGATCACAGCCTTGGCCGGATCGCAGAGGGTATCGCCGGTGCGCACATCCTTGAGGCCGGCGAGAGCGACGATGTCGCCCGCATAGGCTTCCTTGATGTCTTCCCGGTTGTTGGCATGCATCAGCAGCATCCGCCCGACGCGCTCACGCTTGTCGCGGGTGGAGTTGAGCAGGCCCATGCCGGTTTCCATCTTGCCGGCATAGACGCGGCAGAAGGTGATGGTGCCGACGAACGGGTCGTCCATGATCTTGAACGCGAGCACGGAGGTCGGCTCGTCGTCCGACGGAAGACGCACGGTGTCTTCCTCGGTCTTGAAGTCGATGCCCTTGATCGCGCCGCGATCGATCGGCGACGGCAGATAGTCCACCACCGCGTCGAGCAGGGGCTGCACGCCCTTGTTCTTGAAGGCCGAGCCGCAGAACACGGGGTTGAACTTGCGGCCGATGACGGCGAGGCGGATCAGGCGCTTGAGGGTCGCCTCGTCCGGCTCGGTGCCGTCGAGATAGGCAGCCATGGCGTCGTCGTCGAGCTCGACGGCGGCTTCCACCAGCTTGTTGCGGTATTCGGCGGCCTTGTCGGCGAGATCCGCGGGGATCTCCTCGTCATGGTACTTCGCGCCGAGGGCTTCGTCTTCCCACACGACCGCCTTCATGCGGACGAGGTCGATGATGCCCTTGAAGTTGCTCTCCGAGCCGATCGGAAGCTGGCAGCACACCGGGTTGCCGGCGACGCGGTCCACGATCATCTCGACGCAGCGGTAGAAGTCGGCGCCGATCTTGTCCATCTTGTTGACGAACACGACGCGCGGCACGTTGTACTTGTCCGCCTGGCGCCACACGGTCTCGGTCTGCGGCTCGACGCCCTGGTTGCCGTCCAGCACGCACACGGCGCCGTCGAGCACGCGGAGCGAACGCTCCACCTCGATGGTGAAGTCCACGTGCCCGGGGGTGTCGATGATGTTCAGGCGCTTGCCCTGCCAGATAGCAGTCGTCGCGGCCGACGTGATGGTGATGCCGCGTTCCTGCTCCTGGGTCATCCAGTCCATGGTGGCAGCGCCATCATGGACTTCGCCGATCTTGTGGCTCTTGCCGGTGTAATAGAGGATCCGCTCGGTCGTGGTGGTCTTGCCGGCATCAATGTGGGCCATGATGCCGAAGTTGCGGTAGTCCTCGATCGCGTGAGTACGGGCCATCGCTCAGTCCTCTCCGATCACCAGCGGTAATGCGAGAACGCGCGGTTGGCTTCCGCCATACGGTGCGTATCTTCGCGCTTCTTCACGGCGGAGCCGCGATTGTTGGCAGCATCGAGCAACTCGGCGGAGAGACGCTCCACCATGGTCTTCTCGTTGCGGGCGCGGGCCGAGGCGATGAGCCAGCGGATCGCGAGGGTCTGGCGACGCTCAGTGCGCACCTCGACCGGAACCTGGTAGGTCGCGCCACCGACGCGGCGGGAGCGAACTTCCACCGCGGGGGCAACGTTCTCGAGCGCCTGGATGAAGACCTCGACCGGATCGTGCTTCGCCTTGGCCTCGACCACGTCGAGGGCGCCATAGACGATGCCTTCGGCAACCGACTTCTTGCCGTCGCGCATGACGGAATTCATGAAGCGCGACAGGGTGGTCGAGCCATACTTGGCGTCCGGGATGACTTCGCGGCGCTCGGCCTTGTGACGACGGGACATCGTTCAGATCCTCACTATCACTTCGGCCGCTTCGCGCCGTACTTCGAACGGCGCTGCTTGCGGTTCTTCACGCCCTGGGTATCCAGCACGCCACGCAGAATGTGGTAGCGCACGCCGGGAAGATCCTTCACGCGGCCGCCACGGATCATCACCACGGAGTGTTCCTGAAGGTTGTGACCTTCACCGGGGATGTAGCCGATCACTTCGTAGCTGTTGGTGAGCCGCACCTTGGCGACCTTACGAAGAGCCGAGTTCGGCTTCTTCGGGGTCGTCGTGTAAACGCGCGTGCAAACGCCGCGCTTCTGCGGGCTCGCCTGGAGCGCCGGCGCCTTGTCGCGCGCCTTCTGCGCTTCGCGCGGCTTACGGATCAGCTGGTTGATCGTCGGCATGTACGCCTTCGCCTCGTCCTGATCTGCGGCCTTGGCCGCATCCTTCATTTCGACGACCCCTGTGAAGGATCGCCACGACTGGCCCCGAGGGGGCCTGAATTCCCTTCGCACCGACGAACACGAAAGGCGCCGTCCACCGCCCAAACGGGGGCAGACACGCCTTTCTCGCGACAGAGGATCACAGCGCGCTATACCGGGGCTTTTTTCCCGGCCGGCGCCGCGATCATGCACCTGAAGTTATCGCAGTGCTGTTCCTGGCAGCGTTTCGGCTTCAAGATCGGCCCTTCAAGCACTTGGGAGCGCTGAAATCGAAGGGAACAATCACTCAGACGCCGACCGCCTGCCGCGAAAGTGGGCTGCTTCTAACCGGAGAGTCGCGTTCAGTCAATAAGGATCGACCTGACTTTCCCGTAATTACGCGGCTTTGAGGCTTACGAAGGCGTGACCGCAGCCGTAAATCACACCCACCCCGCCGGTAATTCATTCTTTTTTAACAAATGACCCCTCCCGCGGCGCGGGAGGGGCGATCTTGAAAGGAATCAGCCGAGGAGGGCGGCGACGCCGTCGCGCTCTTCCAGCAGCTCCTTGAGGGTCTTGTCGAACTGGGCCTTGGAGAAGTCGTCCATGGGCAGGCCCTGGACCACTTCATACTCGCCCGCGGTGCAGATGGCAGGCATGCCGAAAACGATGCCCTCGGGCACGCCATAGGAGCCGTCGGAGGCTACGCCCATGGACACCCACTTGCCGGCGGTGCCGTGGATCCAGTCATGCATGTGGTCGATGGCGGCGTTGGCCGCGGAGGCCGCGGACGACAGGCCACGGGCCTCGATGATGGCGGCGCCGCGCTTGCCGACAGTCGGCAGCAGGGTCTCGCGATACCAGGTCTCATCGTTGATGAGCTCCGGCAGCGGCTTGCCCTTCACGGTGGCGAAGCGGTAGTCGGCATACATGGTCGGGGAGTGGTTGCCCCACACCGCCACCTTCTCGATGTCCTTGCTCTCGACGCCGGCCTTGGCCGCGAACTGCGACAAAGCGCGGTTGTGGTCGAGGCGGAGCATGGCGGTGATGTTGCGGGCCGGCAGGTCCGGGGCGCTCTTGGCGGTGATGTAGGCGTTGGTGTTGGCGGGGTTGCCGACCACCAGCACCTTCACGTCGCGCTTGGCCACCTCGTTCAGCGCCTTGCCCTGGACCTTGAAGATCTCGGCGTTGGCGGAGAGGAGGTCGGCGCGCTCCATGCCCTTCGAGCGCGGACGGGCGCCCACGAGAATCGCGGCGTCGATGTCCTTGAAGGCGACCTTGGGATCGTCGGTGATGACCACGCCCGCGAAATTCGGGAACGCGCAGTCCTCGATCTCCATCACCACGCCCTTCACCGCACCCTGCGCCTGGGGGAGGTCGAGAAGCTGGAGGATGACCGGCTGATCCTTGCCGAACAGGTCGCCGTTGGCGATGCGGAAAAGGAGAGAATAGCAAATCTGACCGGCGGCGCCCGTAACTGCGACGCGAACGGCGGGTTTGGTCATGAGAGGAAGCCCTTTGCCTTGGATGAGCCCCGAAGGCTCGGGCGCGCAATCTATGCTGCGGCGCGGCCGATGGAAAGGCGCTCGCGCACCCGTCAATCGGCCGCGCCGCACGACCTTCGGCTAAGCGCCTTGTGGCCGGTGCCTTCCCTTTCAGACGTTGGCCGGGACAGGCGGAAAGGCGGCGGCCTTGAGGAAGGCGAGCGTGCTCTCGAACTCTGCCGGCGTGACCCCGTAGTCGTAAATGCCATCATACAACCTGAAGAGACTGCCGCTGATCTCCACACGGAGCCGCGGCGGAGTCTCCCCCTCGGCGGGCAGCAGGCGGCAAGCGACGTTGACGTCGGGGCCCGACACATCTCCTCGGCAGAGGATGGCGGCTGCCCCGCTGGCTCTCAGGTCGTAGAGCTTGATGATGGTCACGTCCTTGGGCCCATCGGGATCGATGCGGATGAAGCCCTTGTCGGCCGCCGTCTTCTCCAGCGTGATGCTGTAGCGCTGACCGTTGGCGTCCACCGGATTGACCATAACCCGCATGATGTCCTCCCCCACCACCTCAAGGTGGCCGGGCCGGACAATACAACTAAAACGAGCCCTATGAAATAAGACAACCAAAGAGCCGGATGCCGTTACAGCACCACCACATGGTTGGGGATCTCGTTGCGGTCGTCGGGTTTGCGCGGGAGGGGGCCGGCGAGGAGGTCGCCGGCCTTCTCGACGCCGGCGACAAGCCCCTCGGCGAGGCTTCCCTCCCGGGCGCGGGCGGCGACCGCATCGCAGATGTCGCGCCAGGCGGCAGCGCCCAGCGGGCCGTGGGTGGCGTCATCGGCCACCACCTCCACCAGCCGCTCGCGCGCCGCGGCGAAGATGAGGATGCCGGTGCGCCCCGCCGTCTGGGGAATGCCGTAGCTCAGGAAGGTCTCGATGGCCGCATTGCGCGCCGCCGCCTTGAGCGCGAGGCGGGGCACCGCCTTCTCCGCCATTCCGGGCATCAGCAGCGCCGCAGCGAGGATGACGAACAGCATGGACTGCAGCGCCAGCGCCGAGAGCGCCGACATGGGATAGGCCAGCACGATGAGCCACGGCAGCACCAGCGCCGCCAGCGAGGCCCACAGGATGGAGAAGAAGGGGTGCTGCACCAGCGGCGCCCGTGTCACCACCACCCGGATCTCGGCAGACGTCTTGGCTTCCGCCAGCGTCACCGCCTCGGCGATGCGCTGAAGCGCGTGCTGCGGCAGGCCGTAGCGGCCCGCATCCTCGGTGGTGGTCGTCGTGGCGGATTGCTGGTTCACGGAAAGCTCTCACCCTACGCCGGCGGAACCGGCAGTTTGCAGGCGCACGGTAAAATCGCAAGGGCGGGCCGCACTACCAGTCGCCCGAGGCGCCGCCCCCGCCGGAGGAGCCGCCGCCGCCTGACCAGCCGCCGCCCGAAGAGCCACCGGACCAGCCGGAGCTGCCGGTGCCCCATTCCCACGAGATCGGACCGCCGGCCACCGCGCCGCCGCGCTTCCTGCGGGCCGCCGGGCCGCCCGGCCCGCCCCCGCGCACGACGCGCCAGATGATGAAGCCCATGAAGATGACCATCACCGCCAGGAAGATGAGGTTGTCCACCTCCTCCTCGGTCCAGTCGGAGGATTCCAGCTTCTTCGCCCGCGCTTTCGCCTCGTCCGGATCAAGGTTGAGGATTTCGAGGATGGCGTCCGTGCCTTTCACGATGCCGGCCGCCATGTCGCCGGACTTGAAGGCAGGCACGATGGCGTTGCGGATGATGGTGGCCGACACCGCGTCCGTGAGGATGCCTTCGAGCCCGTAGCCCACCTCGATGCGCACCTTGCGCTCGCTGGGGGCGACGAGGAGGAGCACGCCGTTGTTCTTCTTCGCCTGGCCGATCTGCCAGGTGCGGAACAGGCGGTTGGCGTAATCCTCGATGGAGGTGCCCTGCAGCGAGGGAACGGTGGCCACCACCAATTGGTCGCTGGCCTTCGCCTCCTGCGCCGCGAGCTTGGCATCCAGCGCAGCGAGGGTGCCGGCGTCGAGCACATGGGCGGCATCCACCACCCGCCCGGTGAGGGGCGGGAAGGTCAGCTCAGCCCATGCGGGCGCGACGGCGACGGACGCGACGGCAAGGCACAGCGCCAGAAGCCCGGCCAGCACGAGCGCGAAGCGCGTGGCCGGCCGGGGAACCGCAAGGGCGCGCGGCCGGCCCATCTGGTGGCCCATCGCCGTCACTCCCCGCTCAGTTGAACTTCACCTTCGGCACCTGCATCTGCTGCTCGGAGATGGTGAAGGTCTCCATGGGCTTGTAGGCGCGATAGAGGGTGGCGGCCCAAAGCGCCCCCGGGAAGGTCTTCAGCTCGGTGTTATAGACCCGCACCGCCTCGATATAATCGCGCCGTGCCACGGCGATGCGGTTCTCGGTGCCCTCGATCTGCGATTGCAAGGCGAGGAAGTTGGCGTTGGACTTCAGGTCCGGATAGGCCTCCGACACCGCGATCAGCCGGCCCAGCGCCGAGGACAGCCCCGCCTGCGCATCCTGGAACTGCTTGAACTGCTCGGGATTGGTGATGGTCGAGGCATCCACCCGGATGGAGGTGGCCTTGGCGCGCGCCTCGATCACCGAGGTCAGCACGTCCTTCTCCTGGGCGGCATAGCCCTTCACGGTTTCCACCAGATTGGGAATGAGGTCCGAGCGGCGCTGGTACTGGTTCAGCACCTCGCTCCACGCCGCCTTGGCGCGCTCCTCCTCGGTGGGAATCACATTGATGCCGCAGCCCGCCAGCGTCAGCGCGGCAAGCATGGCGAAAAGCGGCGCCCGCAGGCGGGCAAATTCACGAAGCACGATGGACATGGTGGCCCCTCCCCTGTCGCCGCATCCCGGCTGCGGCGTGCTTATAACACGGCAAAGGTCGAGAAAGGTTCCGGTACAATCCGGAGCCCCCATCCTCACGCCTTGCCCAGATAGCCCGGCAGATCCTGCGCCTCGTCGAGCAGCGAGACCTTGATGGCAAGCTTTTCGGCCAGCGCGATGTCAGTTTCCAGCAGGCGCGTGGTCATGAAGGAGCGGTAGTAATTGCCCCACATGAATTCCTGGAACGGCGTGTCCTCATTGGCATAGGCCTTCCCGCGCACGCCGCGGGCGAGCGTGCGCCACGGGTTGTCGGTGAGCTCGCTGACGTGGCGGGGGATCTTCAGGCAGGGGCGGCGGTTGCCGTCCACGTCGATGGGCCAGCACAGGCCCTCGGCTTCCATGCGGTGCCAGAAGGCCTTCAGGTCGAGGTCCGACCAGTCGGCTCGCGCCTCGCCGAGGAGCACGGTCTCGTCGCCGATGTCGATGAGCGCCCGGCACAGATGGTGGTGGTCGATCATGTAGAATCGCCGCTTCGGCCCGACGACGTAGGGCACGGGCCGGTTCTCCTTCAGCGCCCTCAGCTCGCGGCGGGAGAACTTGCGCATCTGCGTGGCGCGCCGCTCCACCTCCTGCAAGCCGAGCGTGAGCTGGGTGGGGTTGAGCGCCGCGATGTCGATCTCGGTGAGGTCCGCCATTCGCTCTCCCCTGCCCGCTTCCGCCATGGCGGGAGCAGGCCCGAAAACGAAGGCGGCGGCAACCCGTGCCGGGTGCCGCCGCCAAGCTTCCATGATCGGGGATCGATCAGCCGGGAGAGATCATCTTCTCCGGCCGCACCACCTCGTCGAACTCTTCATTGGTCACGTAGCCGCCGCCCACGGCCTCCTCGCGCAGGGTCGTGCCCTTCTTGTGCGCGGTCTTGGCGATCTTGGCGGCGTTGTCGTAGCCGATCTTCGGGGCGAGCGCGGTGACCAGCATCAGCGAGCGCTCCAGCGCCGCCTTGATGTTGTCCTCGCGGGCCTCGATGCCGACCACGCAATTGTCGGTGAAGCTGATGGCCGCGTCGGACATCAGGCGCACAGACTGGAGGAAGTTGTAGGCCATCACCGGATTGTAGACGTTGAGCTCGAAATGGCCCTGGCTGCCGGCGAAGGTGAGCGCGGCGTTGTTGCCGAAGATCTGCACGCAGACCTGGGTCAGCGCCTCGCACTGGGTGGGGTTCACCTTGCCCGGCATGATGGAGGAGCCGGGCTCGTTCTCGGGCAGCGACAGCTCGCCGAGGCCGGAGCGCGGGCCGGAGCCGAGCAGGCGGATATCGTTGGCGATCTTGAACAGTGAGGCCGCCACCGTGTTGATGGCGCTGTGCGAGAACACCATGGCGTCATGGGCGGCGAGCGCCTCGAACTTGTTCGGCGCCGAGGTGAAGGGCAGGCCGGTGATGCCGGCGATCTTCTCCGCCACCTTCTCGGCGAAGCCGACCGGGGCGTTGAGGCCGGTGCCCACGGCGGTGCCGCCCTGCGCCAGCTCCATGAGCGCCGGCAGCGTCATCTCGATGCGCTTGATGCCATTCTCGACCTGCTGGGTGTAGCCGGAGAACTCCTGACCCAGCGTGAGGGGCGTCGCATCCTGGGTGTGGGTGCGGCCGATCTTGATGATGCCCTTCCACTCGGCCGACTTGGCGGCGAGCGCCCCGTGCAGGTGCTTCAGCGCCGGCAGCAGGCGGTGGACGATCTCCTCCGCGCAGGCGATGTGCATGGCGGTGGGGTAGGTGTCGTTGGACGACTGGCTCATATTGACGTGATCGTTGGGATGCACGGGCTTCTTGGAGCCCATCTCCCCGCCGAGCATTTCGATGGCCCGGTTCGAGATCACCTCATTGGCGTTCATGTTGGACTGGGTGCCGGAGCCGGTCTGCCAGACGGCCAGCGGAAAGTGGGCGTCGAGCTTGCCCTCGATCACTTCCTGGGCGGCGGCGACGATGGTCTCGGCGAGCTTGGGATCGAGGCGGCCGAGATCGCGGTTCACTTCCGCGGCGGCACGCTTGACGATGCCGAGGGCGCGCACCACCGGCAGCGGCTGCTTCTCCCAGCCGATCTTGAAGTTGCCGAGCGAGCGCTGCGCCTGTGCGCCCCAGTAGCGATCGGATTCAACCTCGATGGGACCGAATGTGTCGGTCTCTGTGCGGGTGGTCATGGCGGGCCTTTCCTTAAGACGCGGGCGGGCGGGTCCTTAGCACAGCTCACGCCCGCTGGGGGAGGCGCAGGGCTACCCTAAAATAGTTCCAGAGAGGTATCGGAGGGATGTTACCTCCTTGGAATTTAGCCATATCTTGACTGTGCTCAATGAGGTAAAATTCCTCGGCGGGCTAAGTGGCCTGACGCGTGACGCCGGCCGTACAGAAGATCATCTGCCGTCGGCGCGGAGGAATCCGACGGCAAGGTGAGGCAAGCGTTGGGCGACGTGGTCAATCTTCACCGGGCGCGCAAGGCGAGGGCCCGTCAGGCGGCTGATGCGGCAGCCAGCCAAAATCGGATCCGATTCGGTCGGACCAAGGCTGAGCGTCAGCAACAAGCGGACGAGCACGCGCGACAAGAGCGCCACCTTGAGGGCCACGCCCTGACCGAGAGGGATGAACATGAAAAGCCCCGTGGTTAAAAGATCCATCGTCATCGCCGGGCACAAGACCAGCGTCAGTCTCGAGGATGCCTTCTGGGAGGCTCTGAAGGAGATTGCGAGCGGCCGCCGGCTTACCCTGTCCGATCTCGTGGCGACCATCGATTCCGGCCGGTCGCAGGGGAATCTCTCCTCCGCCATCCGCCTGTTCGTGCTCGACCATTATCGCGGCGCGGCCACGCAGGCGCGCGCCCAGGCCGCAGGAGAACGTCTCCAGGTCGCCAGCCCTCCCGTTGCGTAAGCGCGAGGTCAACCTTATCTGCGCACTGAGCTGACCGCGCACCGCGTTGAAAGGCGGTGCGCGGTTTCCTATAACCACCTGGCCCGGCGGGGCAGGCCTGACGCGGCGTGCCACGTCCCGGTCCTTCCCGCCGAACGGGTTTGCCCGGCAGATGCGCTCCCCAGCGGAGTCGTCTGCCCCGGGCGACCCGCTGCGGGCGGCGTGCTAGCGTGCGGCCAGTCCGCATCCGCGCCGGTGGCAGGATCAGCGACGCGGGTGCCGGTGGCGGCACCGCCCACGGGAGACGACGGATGTCGTGGAAGAATCAGAGTGGCGGCCCATGGGGTAATGGGCCGCGGGGTCCCTGGGGTTCGGGACCCTCTTCATCGGGACCGACGCCGCCAGACCTTGAAGACCTGATCCGCCGCAGCCAGGACCGCCTGCGCTCCATCATGCCCGGATCTTTCGGGATCAATGGCATCATCCTCGTCATCGCGCTCGTGGTGGCCGGCTGGTTCCTCTCCGGCTTCTATCGCGTGCTCCCCGACGAGCAGGGCGTGGTGCTGCGGTTCGGCAAGTTCGTCGGCATCACCCAGCCGGGCCTGAACTATCACTGGCCCTATCCCATCGAGACCGTGCTCACGCCCAAGGTGACGTTCGTCAACCGCATCGATATCGGCATGCGGGTGAGCGAGGACACGCGCCGCAACGGCACCCGGACCACCGACGTGGCCGAGGAGAGCCTGATGCTCACCGGCGACGAGAACATCGTCGACGTGGACTTCTCGGTGTTCTGGGTCATCAACAACGCCGAGGAATACCTCTTCAACGTGCAGAATCCCGAGGGCACCATCAAGGCCGTGGCCGAAAGCGCCATGCGCGAGGTCATCGGCCGCACCAACATCCAGCCCATCCTCACCGGCGCCCGGCAGAACATCGAGACCGGCGTGCAGGAGCTGATGCAGCAGGTGCTCAACGGCTACAAGGCCGGCGTGCAGGTCACCCAGGTGCAGATGCAGAAGGTCGATCCGCCCAGCCTCGTCATCGACGCCTTCCGCGACGTGCAGGCCGCCCGCGCCGACGCCGAGCGTGCCCAGAACGAAGCGCAGACCTACGCCAACCGCGTGCTGCCGGAAGCCCGAGGCGAAGCCTCCCGCATCGAGAATGCGGCCCAGGCCTATCGCGAGCGGACCGTGGTGGAGGCCCGCGGCCAGGCGGCCCGCTTCCTCAAGGTGTTCGACGAGTACAAGAAGGCGAAGGAGGTCACGCGCCAGCGCATGTACCTCGAAACCATGGAGCGCGTGCTCGGCAGCGTGGACAAGGTGCTGGTCGATCCCTCCGCTGCCCGCCAGGGCGGTGGCGGCGTCGTGCCCGTCCTGCCTCTGACCGATACGTCCCGCCGCGCCCCGGCGCCGGCCACGCAGCCCCAGGGAGCCGCCCGATGAGAAATCCGGTCCTCGGCGGCGTCATCGCCGTCCTCGGCGTCATCGCCCTCGTCCTCGTCTACTCGTCGGCCTACATCGTCAGCCAGACCCAGCAGGCGCTGGTGCTGCGCCTGGGCGATCCGCTGGCGCCCGTGACCACGCCCGGACTGCACTGGAAGGTGCCGTTCATCGACAGCGTGGTCTATATCGACAACCGCATCCTCGACCTGGAAAACCCCCAGCAGGAAGTGATCGCGGCGGACCAGAAGCGCCTCGTGGTGGACGCCTTCGCGCGCTACCGCATCACCAACCCGCTGCGCTTCTACCAGTCGGTGGGCACGGTGCAGGGCGCCAATTCCCGCCTCTCCACGGTGCTCAACTCGGCCCTGCGCCGGGTGCTCGGCGAGAACACCTTCACCAGCGTGCTGCGTGACCAGCGCGAAGCGCTGATGCGGCAGATCGGCGAGCAGGTGAACCGCGAGGCGGCGAACTTCGGCATCACCGTGGTGGATGTCCGCATCCGCCGCGCCGACCTGCCGGAGGCCAACAGCCAGGCCGTGTTCCAGCGCATGCAGACCGAGCGCCAGCGGGAAGCCGCCGAAATCCGCGCCCAGGGCAACGAAGCGGCCCAGCGCCTGCGCGCCCGCGCCGACCGCGAGGTCACCATCGTGGTGGCGGAGGCGAACTCCAAGGGCGAGCAACTGCGCGGCGAGGGCGATGCGGAGCGAAACCGCATCTTCGCCGACGCCTACCAGCGCGACCCGGACTTCTTCGCCTTCTACCGCTCCATGCAGGCCTATGAGGCGAGCATGAAGTCGTCCGACACCCGCATGGTGCTGGCGCCGGATTCGAACTTCTTCCGCTTCTTCCAGAACCCGACGGGAGTGCCCGCGGCAGGCGCCCCCGTCGCCGTGCCCGCGGCCGGCAACTGACCGGCCCGGCAGGCGGCATGAAGGACCTCCTGGCCGCCCTCGGCCTCATGCTGGCCATCGAGGGCCTGTGCCTCGCCGCCTTCCCGGCGGCGTGGCGCAAGGCCATGCGGGCGGTCCTCCACGCCCCGGAAACCCCCATGCGCCTCGCCGGCCTTGGCGTCGGCGCCCTGGGGGTGCTGGTGGTGTTCCTGGTGCGGAGCTTCTGACGACGGGGCCTTCCGGCCCCGTTTTCTCATCGATCCATCCGAGTCATCGCCCGGCTTGTCCGGGCGATCCACTTTCGGGCCGCAGGTGCGGATGTGTCCGCTTGCCGGGAGCCCTCACTCGGCGCGGTGGATCCCCCGCACAAGCCGGGGGATGACAAAAGGTAAGGAACGCGGACGCGCGGCAACTGAGCGGGAAACGACCAGGGGCGGCATGGCGGTCCCTGTCGCTTGCGGGCGGTGATGAGATTGCCGCAATCGTCCCCGAGGGTGCCCCCTCCCCTGCCCGCCGGATCGTGAGCATCGCGGGGCTTGCGCCCGGCGCGCTGGCGTCGCAGCCTCAGGGGATGATCTCGAGGACAGCCATGCCTGCACCGTTCGTGCCTTCCCGTCTCCCCTCCGGCCGCTCCCGGCTGCCCGCGCTGCTCCTGGCGGCAGTGGTCGCCTTCGGCGGCATCGGCAGCGCGCCGCTTCATGCCGCGCCCGGCAAGGGGCCGGACACGGTGGCGGACGTGGCCGAGAAGGTGATGGACGCGGTGGTGAATATCTCCACCTCGCAGAACGTCGCCCCCTCCCGCTCGGTGCCCGCGCCGCAACTGCCGCCCGGCTCGCCCTACGAGGACTTCTTCGACGAATTCTTCAAGCGCCGCCCGGAGGATGGCAGTGAACAGCGCTCGCGTCGCGTCTCCTCGCTGGGCTCCGGCTTCGTCATCGACCCCACGGGCTTCATCGTCACCAACAACCACGTCATCTCGGACGCCGACGAGATCTTCGCCAATTTCAACGACGGCTCGAAGCTGAAGGCCGAGGTGATCGGCCGCGATACCAAGACCGACCTTGCCCTGCTGAAGGTCAACCCGGCTAAGCCCCTCGTGGCGGTGAAATTCGGTGACAGCGAGAAGCTGCGCGTGGGCGACTGGGTGATGGCCATCGGCAACCCGTTCGGCCTCGGCGGCACGCTCACGGTGGGCGTCGTCTCTGCCCGCAACCGCGACATCAATTCCGGCCCCTACGACAACTTCATCCAGACCGACGCGGCCATCAACCGGGGCAATTCCGGCGGCCCGCTGTTCAACATGGAAGGCGAGGTGATCGGCATCAACACCGCCATCATCTCTCCCTCGGGCGGCTCCATCGGCATCGGCTTCGCCGTGCCCTCGGCCACCGCCCAGCCGGTGATCGCCCAGATCGAGCAGTTCAAGGAGGTGCGTCGCGGCTGGATCGGCGTGCGCATCCAGCCCGTCACTGAGGACATCGCCGAGAGCCTCGGCCTCGGCAAGCCCCGCGGCGCGCTCATCGGCGTGGTCACGGAGAACAGCCCGGCCGCCCAGGGCGGCATCAAGGCCGGCGACGTAATCGTCAAGTTCAACGGCCGCGACATCAAGGAAGTGCGCGACCTCACCCGCACGGTGGCCGACACCATGGCCGACAGCGAAGTGGAGGTGGTGGTCATCCGCAAGGGCAAGGAAGAGACCCTGCGCGTCAAGGTCGCCCGCATGCCCGAGGACGACAAGCCGGAGGGCTCCAAGCCCGCCCCCGAGGCGCAGAAGGTGCCGCCCCGGAAGGCGCTCGGCATCGAGCTGTCCGCCATGAGCGACGATCTGCGCAAGCGCTACAAGATCAAGAGCGAGATTTCCGGCGTCGTCATCACCGACGTGGACCGCTCCTCGCCCGCCTCCGACAAGGGGCTGAAGGCGGGGCAGGTGATCGTGCAGGTGGGCCAGGAGGCGGTGGCGAGCCCCGCCGACGTGGAGAAGCAGATCGATGCCCTGCGCAAGGCCGGCAAGCGCTCCGCTCTGTTCCTCGTCTCCGATGGCGAGGGCAAGCAGGAGTTCGTGACGGTGCCGCTGAACTAAAGGCTGCCCTCTTTATCCCGACCAATGGTCATGCCCGGGACATGCCCGGGCATCAGAACGTGTCCCTAGTCCCTGCGTCCCCTCACGCCACCGCCCCCTTGAGCCGCCCCTCGGCCCGCGCCCGGCCCATGAGCGGCAGCAGAGCGGCGAGTTCCGGCCCGGTCTCGCGGCCGGTCAGCGCCAGGCGCAGGGGGTGGAACAGGCCACGGCCGGAGCGCCCCGTCGCGGCCTTCACCGCGCCCGTCCACGCCTTCCAGGTGCCCCCATCCCATGGCTCGGCCGGCAACAGGCCGGCGGCCTCGGAGAGGAAGGCGCGGTCGGCGTCCGCGATGACGCCCGCCTGCGGCGTGGCGACGATCTCCCACCAGCCACTCGCATCCTCGAACCGGGCGAGGTTCGCCCGCACCGCCAGCCAGAACGCCTCTCCGCCCTCGATGCCCGCCGCCTGAAGCCGCGCCGCGGCGGCGGAGAAGGGCATGATGTGCAGGGTGCGGGCGGTGAGCGCGTCGAGGTCCGCCGGATCGAAGCGGGCCGGCGCGCGGGAGATGGCGGAGAGGTCCACCATCGCCGCCAACGCATCGAGGCTGTCCACCGGCTCCACCGCATGGGAGGTGCCCACCAGCACCGAGAGCGCGGCCACCGCCAGCGCCTCCTGTCCCGCCTCGCGCAGCGCCGAAAGGGAGAGATGGCCGAGCCGCTTGGAGAGGCCCTCACCGGAGGGAAGGGTGAGCAGATTGTGGTGGGCGAAGCCGGGCACCGGACCGCCCAGCGCCTCGAAGATCTCGATCTGCACCGCCGTGTTGGTCACGTGGTCCTCGCCACGGATGACCTGCGTCACCCCCAGCGCCAGATCGTCCACCACCGAGGGCAAGGTGTAGAGGAAGCTGCCGTCGGCACGCACCAGCACCGGGTCCGAGAGGGTGGCCGTATCCACCTGCTGCGGCCCGCGCACGCCGTCGTCCCACGCCACCACGCGATGGTCCAGCCGGAACCGCCAGTGCGGACGGCGGCCCTCGGCCTCGAGCCGGGCACGGTCCTGCGGAGTGAGCGCGAGGGCGGCACGGTCATAGACTGGCGGCAGGCCGCGGGCGCGCTGGAGGCCGCGCTTGAGGTCCAGCTCCTCCTCGGTCTCGTAGGCGGGATAGAGCCGGCCCATGGCCTTCAGGCGCTCCGCCGCCGCCTCATAGTCCGCGATCCGGTCCGACTGGCGCACGGTGACATCCGGCGCGATGCCGAGCCATGCGAGGTCGGCGGCGGTGGCATCGGCATATTCGACGCGGGAGCGGGCGGCGTCCGTGTCGTCAAAGCGCAGGATGAAGGTGCCGCCGGCGCGGCGGGCGATCAGCGCATTGAGGAGCGCGGTGCGGGCGTTGCCCACATGGATCAGGCCGGTGGGCGACGGGGCGAAGCGCAGCACGGGCGCGGGATTTCGCAGGGGAGCGGACATGGTGTGCCCATAACCCGCCTCGGGCCGCGCGTCGATGGGCGGGGCCCTGAAAGCAGAGAGCCCGGCGTTGCGGCCGGGCTCTCCTTTTCGTTCAGCGCGGTTGCGGGCAGTCCGGGCCCTGGCACCGGTTGCCGCCGCCACCACCCTGCGGCTGCTGCCGCTGCTGGGGTTGCTGCTGTTGTTGCTGCGGCTGGCGCTGCTGTTGCTGCTGGATCAGCTGCTGGCGCTGCTGCTGGTACTGCTGACGCTGCTGCTGCATCTCCTGCTGGCGCTGCTGGTTCATCTGGTGGATCTGCTGCTGTTGCTGCTGACGCTGCTGCTGCATCTCCTGCTGGCGCTGCTGGATTTGTTGCTGCTGTTGCTGCTTCATCTGCTGTTGCTGCTGCTGACGCTGCTGGATCTGCTCCTGCTGGCGCTGCTGCATCTGCTGTTGCTGCTGCTGACGCTGCTGGATCTGCTCCTGCTGTTGCTGGCGCAGCTGCTGTTGCTGCTGCTGGCGCTGCTGGTTCAGCTCCTGCTGCTGCTGGCGCAACTGCTGCTGGCGCTCGGCCGGCGACGGCTGCCCCGGACGCGCGCCCGGCTGGCCGGGCTGACCGGGTTGCCCCGGCTGGCCCTGACCCGGAGGCATGCCGGGCTGGCCCGGACGAACGCCGGGTTGACCAGGCTGGCCCTGACCGGGAGGCACGCCGGGCTGGCCCGGACGAACGCCGGGCTGACCAGGCTGGCCCTGACCGGGAGGCACGCCGGGCTGACCCGGACGAACGCCGGGCTGACCGGGCTGGCCCTGTCCCGGAGGCACGCCGGGCTGGCCCGGACGAACGCCGGGCTGACCAGGCTGCACCTGACCCGGACCACCGGGCTGGCCGGGAGCTCCCGGATTGCCAGGACCACCGGGACCACCGGGCTGGCCGGGACCACCCGGACCACCAGGGCCGCCCGGATGACCGGGACCGCCAGGACCACCGGGCTGGCCGGGGCCACCCGGATAGCCGGGACCACCCGGACCACCGGGGCCGCCCGGATGACCGGGGCCGCCAGGACCGCCAGGCTGGCCGGGGCCACCCGGATAGCCGGGACCACCTGGACCACCGGGACCGCCCGGATGACCGGGACCGCCAGGACCACCGGGCTGGCCGGGGCCACCCGGATAGCCGGGACCACCAGGGCCGCCCGGATAACCGGGACCACCGGGCTGGCCGGGACCACCCGGATAACCGGGACCACCGGGGCCACCCGGTCCACCGGGATAGCCGGGATAGCCGGGACGGCCGGGCGGATAGCCGGGGCTGCCGGGATAGCCGGGCTGGCCCCAGTTGGGCGGCGGACGCGGGGCATCCGGCGGGGGCCTCATGCCGGGAGGCGGCACATAACCGGTGCGCCACCAGCCGGGCGGACGCGGGCCGGGAGGGGGCGGGCCCCAGCCGGGACGCGGCCGCGGGTTATAGCCCTCCCAGCGGTAGCGATCCGCGTACCAGGGCTGGTTCACATAGATCGGCCGGTTGACGTAATAGGTGTTCCAATACTGCGAGGCCGCGAAGGCCACCACCGGCACGCCGACAGCCGCGAGGCCCCAGTCCGGCAGCACCGCGGTGCGGCCCTGCTGCTCGTAGCCGATGTATTCGCTGTACACCCAGCCGCGGAAATCCTGCCAGATGACGTCGCACCACGACTCATCCTGGAGGCAGCCTTCCACCTCGATGGGCGAGCCGTCGGGAATGACGCCGAGGCTGGGGAATTCCGTATCCGGCCCCGTCCGGATGTTGACGTTTGCCGTGGAGAAGGCCGGCGCGGCCTGCGCCGATACGATCCCCGCCATGGCCAACCCGGCTACCCAGCCGGTCAGCTTCAGCACCCTCATGGACCACTCCCATGCGACTCGCATTGAGCCGATGAGGATACTTTAAACCCGCCCTCATGGCGTTTCGTGTGCGCAGGCGCGGCGTTTCATGAGCGCCGCCGCGGCCGAATTGCGTCAGGAGATGGTGAACGGGACGATATCGCGCACGTTCTCGTCGATGCGGATGTCGCGGTCGAGAGGCGGAAAGGCCCGCAGATCGCAGTCGCGGCGCGGGCAGATGCGGCAGGAGACGCCGAGCTTCGCCACCGGCGCCGCCTTCAGGTCCAGCCCGTCCGCATAGACGATGTCATGGGCGAAGGAGACCTCGCAGCCGAGCCCGAAGGCAAAGGCCCGCGCCGGCTGGCCGTGGCGCAGCGCCGGGCTCGACACCGCGCGGGCCAGGCAGATGTAGCGGGCGCCATCCGGCATCTCGCCCACCTGCACCAGAGTGCGCCCGGCCACCTCGAACGCCTCATGCACGTTCCACGCCGCGCAGGCGCCGCCATGGCGGGCGAACTGGAAGCGCGTCGCCGAGTGGCGCTTGGTGATGTTGCCGGCCCGGTCCACCTTGGCGAAATAGAAGGGCACGCCCTTCGCCCCCGGCCGCTGGAGCGTGGAGAGGCGGTGGCAGACCTGCTCCAGGCTCGCCCCGGTCTCCAGCGCCATGCGGTCGAGATCGTGTCGCAGGCGGCGGGCGAGTTCGAGGAAGCGGCGGTAAGGAAGTATCAACGCACCTGCGAAATAGTTCTGCAGCGCGAGCCGGCAGATCTCCGCCGCCGTCTGGCTGCGGAACGCGCCGGAGGCGACCGTGTGCTCCACCAGCGCCCCATGCTCCAGCTGGGCCATGGTGACGGCCATGCGGAAGGCGCGGGTCGCCGCCGGCAGCACGCCGGAGAGCACGAGCCGCCGGGCCCGCGGGTCGTAGCGGGAGAGGGGGGCATCCGGGTCCGCCGGACCGATCTCCACCTGCACCTGATGGCGCCGGGCGAGATGGGCGGCAATGGCCGCGCCGGGCTCCGCCCCCTCCATGATGGAAAGTGACGCTGCGGCATTTTCCGCTGCGCGATCAAGTCCATCCACGTAATTGTCAATGTAATGGAAGAAGTCGCGGACCTCTTCGTAGGGGATCAGCTTCGCCTCGTCCGCGCCCGGCGTGACGCCGGCCGTGATCATGTCGTCGAGGGAGGCGCGCCACTCCGCCGTGCGCCGCAGCGCGACATGCATCCGCAGGAAGGCGTGGGCGAAGGCGGGCGAGAGGTTCGCCACCGCCTTCATGTCCTGCAGGCCGAGGTCGAGATCCTTGAACAGCGGGTCCGCCGCCGTCTCCCGCAGGTCGGCGACCAGACGGTCGAGGTCTTCGGCGCCGAAGGAGGTGATGTCCACCGCGAAGGTGCGCGAGATGGCGATGAGCACGGAGGCCGTGAGCGGGCGCTGGTTGCTCTCGATCTGGTTGATGTAGGAGGGCGAGACAGCGAGGCGCTGGGCGAGTTCGCCCTGCTTGAGGCCCAGCTTCTCGCGCAGCCGGCGCACCGCATGGCCGGCGAACACCTTCTGGCGCATCACGCCTCCCAACGCTCGGAATGGTATTTAGACGCACCCAACCTAACGTCCTGTACCGCCAGAGCTTCGAGTTCCGGATTGTGAATGATTTACAATTCGCATTGTCAATTTTTCACATATTCCACTGCGCCGCAACTCCTGTTAGCCGAACTGCGACACACTTGCGGGGGCCAGATGCGCCACGTGCCGGAAAGCTCTGGCTCGGCCGCTGGAACCCGCTAGTCTCAACTCTACCTCTGGCCCCACTGAAAGGCGCCCGGCATGAAGGACATCCTTGAGGAGCTCGAGAGCCGGCGGGGTGTCGCCCGCCTTGGCGGTGGCATCAAGCGCATCGAGGCGCAGCATGCGCGCGGCAAGCTCACTGCCCGCGAGCGCATCAGCCTGCTGCTCGATCGCGGCACGTTCGAGGAATACGACACCTTCGTGCAGCATCGCTGTGTCGATTTCGGCATGGAAGACCAGAAGATCCCCGGCGACGGCGTCGTCACCGGCTGGGGCACCGTCAACGGCCGCAAGGTCTTCATCTTCGCCAAGGACTTCACGGTGTTCGGCGGCTCCCTCTCCGAGGAGCATGCGCGCAAGATCACCAAGATCCAGGACATGGCGCTGAAGACCCGCGCCCCAATCATCGGCCTGTTCGACGCCGGCGGCGCGCGCATCCAGGAAGGCGTCGCGGCGCTCGGGGGTTACGGCGAAGTCTTCAAGCGGAATGTCCTGTCTTCGGGCGTCATTCCGCAGATCTCGCTCATCATGGGGCCGTGCGCGGGCGGCGATGTCTACTCCCCCGCCATGACTGATTTCATCTTCATGGTGCGCGACACCTCCTACATGTTCGTCACCGGTCCGGACGTGGTGAAGACGGTGACCAACGAGACCGTCACCGCCGAGGAGCTGGGCGGCGCCAAGGTGCACACCTCCAAGTCCTCGGTGGCCGACGGCTCGTTCGAGAACGACGTTGAGATGCTGCTGGAGACCCGGCGCCTCATCGACTTCCTGCCCGCCAACAACATCGAGGGCGTGCCCGAGTGGCCCTCCTTCGACGATCCGGGCCGCATCGACGCCAGCCTCGACACCCTGGTGCCGGACAATCCGAACAAGCCCTACGACATGAAGGAGCTGATCCTGAAGGTCGTGGACGAGGGCGACTTCTTCGAGATCCAGGCGGCCTACGCCAAGAACATCCTCACCGGCTTCGGCCGCATCGAGGGGCGCACGGTGGGCTTCGTTGCCAACCAGCCCATGGTGCTCGCCGGCGTGCTCGACTCGGACGCCTCCCGCAAGGCGGCCCGCTTCGTGCGCTTCTGCGACGCCTTCGAGATCCCGATCGTCACCTTCGTGGACGTGCCCGGCTTCCTGCCCGGCACCGCGCAGGAGTACGGCGGCCTCATCAAGCACGGCGCCAAGCTGCTGTTCGCCTATTCCCAGGCGACCGTGCCGCTCGTCACCGTCATCACCCGCAAGGCCTTCGGCGGCGCCTATGACGTGATGGCCTCCAAGCATGTGGGCGCGGACGTGAACTATGCCTGGCCTACCGCCCAGATCGCGGTGATGGGCGCCAAGGGCGCGGTGGAGATCATCTTCCGCCAGGACATGGGCGACCCGGACAAGATCGCCGCCCAGACCAAGAATTACGAAGAGCGCTTCCTCTCGCCCTTCGTCGCCGCCGAGCGGGGCTTCATCGACGAGGTCATCACGCCGCGCTCCACCCGCCGCCGCCTTGCCCGGGCGCTCGCCATGCTCCGCACCAAGAAGCTGGAGCAGCCCCCGCGCAAGCACGACAACATGCCGGTGTGAGCGGGCGGCGAGAAGGCCGCCTGCGAGTTGAAACTGGGAACCTGAAGCTGGGCGTCTGAAGCCGCCGACCGTTCTTGAACCGCCGTCATGCCCCGGCTCGTCCGGGGCATCCACCCATCCGCCGGATCGGGTGTTGGGGTGGATCCCCCGGACAAGCCGGGGGATGACGGCAAGGGAACACGGGTGTCGCGCGCAGGCACTGGAACAGGGAACCCGACCCGAGCTTATTCGCGCCGCTGGCGCAAAGGAACGAACGCCATGTTCTCGAAGATCCTGATCGCGAACCGGGGTGAGATCGCCTGCCGCGTCATCAAGACGGCGCGCAAGATGGGCATCAAGACGGTTGCCGTCTATTCGGATGCCGACAAAGACGCCCTCCATGTGGAGATGGCGGACGAGGCGGTGCATATCGGCCCGCCGCAGGCCGCCCAGTCCTACCTCATCGCCGAGAAGATCGTGGAGGCCTGCAAGAAGACCGGGGCCGAGGCGGTGCATCCCGGCTACGGCTTCCTCTCCGAGCGCGCCTCCTTCCCCAAGCTCCTCGCCGAGCACGGCATCGTCTTCATCGGCCCGAATCCCCATGCCATCGAGGCCATGGGCGACAAGATCGAGTCCAAGAAGGCGGCCGCCGCGGCCAACGTCTCCACCGTGCCCGGCTATCTCGGTGAGATCGCCTCCGGCGCAGAGGCGGCGAAGATCGCCGACGAGATCGGCTATCCGGTGATGATCAAGGCCTCCGCCGGCGGCGGCGGCAAGGGCATGCGCATCGCCTATTCCCGTGACGAGGTGCAGGACGGCTTCGACCGCGCCCGCTCGGAGGCCAAGTCCTCCTTCGGCGACGACCGCGTGTTCGTGGAGAAGTTCATCGTCGATCCGCGCCACATCGAGATCCAGGTGCTGGGCGACAAGCACGGCAACGTCATCTATCTCGGCGAGCGCGAGTGCTCCATCCAGCGCCGCAACCAGAAGGTCGTCGAGGAAGCCCCCTCCCCGCTGCTCGATGAAGCCACCCGCAAGAAGATGGGCGAGCAGGCCGTCGCCCTCGCCAAGGCGGTGGGCTACGACAGCGCCGGCACGGTGGAGTTCGTCGCCGGGCAGGACAAGAGCTTCTTCTTCCTGGAGATGAACACCCGCCTGCAGGTGGAGCATCCCGTCACCGAGCTGATCACCGGCATCGACCTCGTGGAGCAGATGATCCGCGTCGCCGCCGGCGAGCCGCTCTCCATCACCCAGGACGACGTGAAGCTCACCGGCTGGGCGGTGGAAAGCCGCATCTATGCGGAAGACCCCTACCGCAACTTCCTGCCCTCCACCGGCCGCCTCGTGCGCTACCGGCCCCCGGCGGAAGGCAAGGACGGCCCGATCACCGTGCGCAACGACACGGGCGTCTATGAGGGCGGCGAGATCTCCATCTTCTACGATCCGATGATCGCGAAGCTCGTCACCCACGCCCCCACCCGCGCCATCGCCATCGAGGCGCAGGCGGATGCGCTGGACGCCTTCGCCATCGACGGCATCGGCCACAACATCCCCTTCCTCTCGGCGCTGATGTCCCATCCGCGCTGGCAGTCGGGCAACCTCTCCACCGGCTTCATCGCCGAGGAGTATCCCGAAGGCTTCGTTGCCCGCGCCCCCGAGGGCGAGCTGACGCACACGCTCTCCGCCGTGGCGGCGGTGATCGACCACATCCAGAACACCCGCAAGCGCCAGATCTCCGGCCAGACCTCCGGCGTGACGTGGCGCTTCGCCAAGCGCCGCATCGTCAACCTCTCGGCCGGCGAGGCGACCATCTCCACCCCGTGCGAGGTCGAGGCCGTGGACGGCGGCTTCAAGGTGCAGATCTTCGAGGCGGACGGCACGCCCGGCCACATCCACCTGCTGCGCTCCACCTGGAAGCCCGGCGACGTGGTGTGGACCGGCACCATCGATGCCGACCAGGTGGCGGTGCAGGTGCGCCCCATCCCGAACGGCTACGTGCTCGCCCATCGCGGCATCTCCACCAAGGCGCAGGTCTATACCGAGCTGTCCGCCTCGCTGGCGGCGCTGATGCCGAAGAAGGAGAATGCGGGCGGCGGCAAGGAGCTGCTCTGCCCCATGCCCGGCCTCGTGGTCTCCATCGCCGTGGTGCCCGGCCAGGAGGTGAAGAACGGCGAGATCCTCGCCATCGTCGAAGCCATGAAGATGGAGAACGTGCTGCGCGCCGAGCGCGACGGCATGGTCAAGGCCGTCCACGCCAAGGCGGGCGACAGCCTCGCGGTGGATGCGGTGATCCTGGAATTCGCGTGATGCTTGCGGCGCGACATCTCTTCACCACGCTCCTCCCCTCTCCCCTTGCGGGAGAGGGGCCGGGGGTGAGGGGGGTGCCTTGCCGCATTCCGGATGCAGGGACGAACGGCGCCACACCCCTCACCCCAACCCTCTCCCGCAAGGGGAGAGGGAGTCCGTTCGGTTTGGTTTGGCCGGAGCGCGAGGGTGGCCTCGCGCCCCGTCATGTGAAAATGTCCGGCACACCCGCCCCCTCCCCGTCCCTCCCGCTCAAGCGGGAACGGGCGCCTGCCGGAGCCTATTGAATGCGCCTCCTCTCCCACCTCCTCAGCCGCTTCGTGGAAAAGGGCCAGCTCACGGTCATCACGGCCGATGGCCAGCGCTACGTGTTCGGCTCGGGCAAGGACGGCCCGTCCGTCACGGTGCGGATGCACGACAAGAAGCTGGAGCGCGACCTGTTCTTCAATCCGGAGCTGGTGGCGGCGGAGGCCTATATGGACGGCCGCCTCTCCTTCGAGGACGGGGCCGGCGCGTTCGAGCTGCTCAATCTCTTCTCGGTGAACCGCAAGGGCCTCGGCTCCCATCCGGTGCAGCAGGCGCTGCGCAAGGCGTGGCGCTCGGTGCGGCGGTTCCAGCAGGCGAACCCCGTCGGCAAGGCGAAGGAGAACGTCTCCTCCCACTACGACCACCCGGCGGATTTCTACCGGCTGTGGCTGGACGAGACGATGGCGTATTCCTGCGCCTACTTCACCCATCCCGACGAGCCGCTGGCTGATGCCCAGCGCAACAAGTTCCGCCACATCGCGGCGAAGCTGAACATCTCCCCCGGCATGCGGGTGGCGGAGATCGGTTCCGGCTGGGGCGGGCTCGCCATCTACATGGCGAAGGAATGCGGCGCGCAGGTCACCGCCATCAACGTCTCGCCCGAGCAGCTGGCCGAGAGCCGGCGCCTCGCCGAGGCCGCGGGGGTGGCAGGCTCCATCGACTTCCGCGAGGTGGACTACCGCAACCTCACCGGCAAGTATGACCGCGTGGTCTCCATCGGCATGATGGAGCATGTGGGCGTCGCCCATTTCGACGAATATTTCACCACCATCCGCAACCTGCTGGACACGGGCGGCTTCGCGCTGATCCACGCCATCGGCCGCATGTCGCCCCCCGGCACCACGGCGCCCTTCATCCGCAAGTACATCTTCCCCGGCGGCTATGTGCCGGCGCTCTCCGAGGTGTTCGCCTCCACCGAGCGCACCCACCTTTGGGTGGACGACTGCGAGGTGCTGCGGCTGCATTACTACTGGACCATCCGCGCCTGGCGGCGGAACTTCATGGCCCGCCGCGCGGAAGCCGACGCCATGATGGGCGAGCGCTTCGGCCGCATGTGGGAATTCTACCTCGCCGCCGTGGAGCTGGGCTTCCTGCACGGCTCCAACATGGTGTTCCAGCTCCTCCTCTCCGAGAAGCGCGACGACGTGCCGGTGATCCGCGACTACATCGTGGATGCCGAGCGCGCGCTGGCGGCACGGGAGGGGCGGTGATGGGCAAGGCGGGAGCAAGCGCCGCCCTTTGCCTCCCCTCGCCCCTCGCGGGAGAGGGGCTGGGGGTGAGCGGGCCTAGGCGTCTCCGCCCCGCATTTCCGTCCAACGTCGAACACCCCCTCACCCCAGCCCTCTCCCGCGAGGGGAGAGGGGGCGCAAACGATGATGACTGCGCTCTCCGAATTGTTTGTCCGGCGACACGCCCCACTGGCGCCTCCCCTTCCCTCCCGAGGTCCTGACATGACCGACGCCACCGCCCTCCCCTTCGCAACCGACATCGCTCCCGTCACCCGCGCGGACTGGCTGAAGCTGGTGGAAGGCGTGCTGAAGGGCGCGCCCTATGACAAGCGGCTGGTGACGCGCACCTATGAGGGTCTGGCGCTCGATGCCCTGCCGGAGCGCAAGGCGGATGCGCCCATCGTGGCCGGCCGGCCGGCTGGCGCGCCCTGGGTCATCTCCATGCGGGTGGACCAGCCGGATGCGGCCGAAGCCAATGCGCAGGCGCTGGAAGACCTAGACGGCGGCGCCTCGGGCCTCGCCCTCGTCTTCGCTGCCTCCCCCTCGGCCCACGGCTTCGGACTGCCGGAGGGCACGGACCTCGCCGTCGTGCTGAAGGACGTGCTGCTCGACCTCATCGACGTGCGCATCGAGAGCGGCGCCTTCCAGGGCCGCGAGGACGCCCTCGCCTTCGCCGATCTCGTGGAGGCGCGCGGCTTCAAGCCGGAGGGTCTCTCCGTCTCCTTCGGCCTCGATCCCCTGAGCGATTTCGCCGCCCACGGCACCCTGCCCATGGCGTGGCCGCTGCTGGCCAAGCGCTTCGCCGAGACCTCGGCCATCCTCGCCGCCCGCGGCTTTGCCGGCCCCTTCGCCCGCGCCGATGGCGGCATCTATCACGCGGCCGGCGCCTCGGATGCGCAGGAGCTGGCGGCCGTGCTCGCCACCATGGTCGCGTACCTCAAGGCCTATGCCGAAGCCGGCATACCGTTGGAGGAGGCCGCCGGCCGCATCGAGGCCGCCCTCGTCGCGGACGTGAACCAGACCGCCACCATCGCCAAGTTCCGCGCCATCCGCCTGCTCTGGGCCGCCGTGCTGCGCGAGTGCGGCCTGCCGGAAAAGCCGCTGAAGCTGCACGGCACCACCGCGTGGCGTTCCCTCACCCGCCGCGATCCTTACGTGAACCTGCTGCGCAACACGGTCGCTGCCTTCGCCGCCGGCGTCGGCGGGGCGGACAGCGTCACGGTGCTGCCCTTCACCCAGGCGCTGGGCCTGCCGGATGCCTTCGCCCGTCGCCTCTCCCGCAACACCCAGGTGATGCTGCTGGAGGAGAGCAACGTCCACCGCGTGGCCGACCCCGCCGCCGGCGCCGGCGCCATGGAGGCGCATACGGACGGCCTCGCGGCCAAGGCGTGGGATCTCTTCCGCACCATCGAGAAGCGCGGCGGCATGGCCGACGTGCTGGAAGATCGCTGGTTCAAGGCCGAGATCGCCGAGGTGAAGGCCAAGCGCGACGCAGACGTCGCCACCCGCAAGGCCCCCATCACCGGCACGTCCGAATTCCCCATCCTGGTGCAGGAGGTGCCGGAGGTTCTGGCGCCCCTCTCGCCCACCCCCGCCCCGGTGGCGGACGGGGCGCTCGCCCCCTACCGCATCGCCGAGGCCTTCGAGGCCCTGCGCGATGCCGCCGAGGCCGCGCCCAAGGCGCCGGTGGCCTTCCTCGCGACCCTCGGCCCGGTGGCCGCCTTCACCGCCCGCGCCACCTTCGCCAAGAACTTCTTCGAGGCCGGCGGCATTGCCGCGCCGGTGCCGGACGGCTTCGCCGACCTCGATGCGCTCGTCGCCGCCTTCAAGGCGTCCGGCACGCCCTTCGCCTGCCTCGTCTCCTCCGATGAGGTGTACGGCGCCGAGGGCGCGGCGGCGGCCGAGGCGCTGAAGACCGCCGGCGCCACCGCCGTCTGGCTTGCCGGCAAGCCCGCCGCCGAGCTTCAGGCGACGCTCGCGGGCGTCGGCGTCACCGACTTCATCTTCGCCGGCTGCGATGCGCTGGAGACTTTCGCTCGCGCTCAGGTTGCGGCGGGCATACAATGAGGCCATTGGCATTCATCCCCTTAGGGCAGGGACGCAATGACACTAGCCTTGAACCTCAGATTCGATCTGGCTCGGCTCAGCGACGCCGAGCTGGCGGCGCGATGCGACGCCATCTGGGCCGACATGGAAGAGCTGGAGCGCGATGGGGGGCCTATCCGCACCTCGCCACGCTGGCGCGGCCCGGTGCGGCACCCGCGCGCCTATCTGTTCTGGGCCATGGTGCGGCAGAGCAGTGCGTCCGAACTCGAAATCCTGCTCTCCGCCTTTGCCGCCAACGCCTCGCTGGCGGACGTGGTGTCCCGCATGCCGCGCATCCGGCTGCATCTGGCGCTGTGCGAAATGCAGGACATTCTGGACGAAATGAAATCCCGGACCCCGTCGCCGCTCCGGCCCGCGCCGTCGCGACCCGAGTCCATTTGAGCTAGGATGGATGCCATGAGCCGGATCCCCAATTTCGCCGAGATCGACTGGCGCGCCGCCGCCCCCGCCGTCCCCTCCGCCGCGGCGGAGGCCTGGACGACGCCCGAGGGCATTCCGGTGAAGCCGCTCTACGGCCCGGCGGACATCGAGGGCCTCGGCTACATCGATACCTATCCCGGCATCGCGCCCTTCCTGCGCGGGCCCTATGCGCCCATGTATGCCACCCAGCCCTGGACGATCCGCCAATATGCGGGCTTCTCCACGGCGGAGGATTCCAACGCCTTCTACCGGCGCAACCTCGCCGCCGGCCAGAAGGGCCTGTCGGTGGCCTTCGACCTCGCCACCCATCGCGGCTATGACTCGGATCACCCCCGCGTCGCCGGCGACGTGGGCATGGCGGGCGTCGCCATCGACAGCATCTACGACATGCGCACCCTGTTCTCCGGCATCCCGCTGGACCAGATGAGCGTGTCCATGACCATGAACGGCGCGGTGCTGCCGATCCTGGCGCTCTATGTGGTGGCGGCGGAAGAACAGGGGGTGGCGGCCTCCAAGCTTTCGGGCACCATCCAGAACGACATCCTCAAAGAATTCATGGTGCGGAACACCTATATCTATCCGCCCGCACCCTCCATGCGCATCATCTCGGACATCTTCGCCTTCACCTCGAAGGAGATGCCGCGCTTCAACTCCATCTCCATTTCCGGCTACCACATGCAGGAAGCCGGAGCGACGCAGGACCTGGAGCTGGCTTACACGCTGGCGGACGGCGTGGAATATGGCCGCGCCGGTGCCGCCGCGGGCCTGCCCATCGATGTGTTCGCGCCGCGCCTGTCCTTCTTCTGGGCCATCGGCATGAACTTCTACATGGAGGTGGCCAAGCTGCGTGCCGCCCGCCTCCTGTGGACGCGCCTGATGACCGACCTCGGGGCCAAGAACCCCAAGTCCCTGCCCCTGCGCACCCATTCCCAGACCTCCGGCTGGTCGCTCACCGCGCAGGACGTGTTCAACAACGTGATGCGCACGGCCATCGAGGCCATGGCGGCCACCCAGGGTCAGACCCAGTCGCTGCACACCAACGCGCTCGACGAGGCGCTGGCGCTGCCCACGGACTTCAGCGCCCGCATCGCCCGCAACACCCAGATCCTGCTCCAGCAGGAGAGCGGCACCACCCGGCAGATCGATTTGTGGGGCGGCTCCTATTTCGTGGAGAAGCTCACCGCCGATCTCGCCGCCAAGGCGTGGGCGCACATCCAGGAAGTTGAGGCGCTGGGCGGCATGGCCAAGGCCATCGAGGCCGGCATTCCGAAGCTGCGCATCGAGGAGGCCGCCGCCACCACCCAGGCCCGCATCGACGGCGGCGCCCAGACCGTGGTGGGCGTCAACAAGTTCAAGCCGCAGAAAGACCGCCTGATCGACGTGCTCAAGGTGGAGAACGCCACGGTCCGCGCCGCGCAGATCGAGAAGCTGAACCGCCTCAAGGCCGAGCGGAACCCCGCCGAAGTGGCCGCGAAGCTGGAAGCCCTCACCAACGGCGCCGCCGGCAACGGCAACCTCTTGGCGCTGGCCATCGAGGCGGCGCGCGCCAAGGCCACCGTGGGCGAGATTTCCGACGCGCTGGAGAAGGTGTTCGGCCGCCACCGCGCCGAAATCCGCGCCATCTCCGGCGTCTACAAGCGCGAGGCTTCCGCCATGACGGACAAGGTGGGCAAGGTGCAGAAGCTGGTGGAAGCCTTCGAGCACGCCGAAGGCCGCCGCCCGCGCATCCTCGTCGCCAAGGTGGGCCAGGACGGCCACGACCGCGGCCAGAAGGTCATCGCCTCCGCCTTCGCCGACCTCGGCTTCGACGTGGATATCGGCCCCCTCTTCGCCACCCCCGAGGAAGCCGCACGGCAGGCGGTGGAGAACGACGTGCACGTCGTCGGCATCTCCTCGCTGGCCGCCGGCCACCTCACCCTCGTGCCGGCGCTGAAGGCCGCGCTGGAGGCGGAAGGGCGCGGCGACATCATGGTGGTGGTGGGCGGCGTCGTGCCCCCGCAGGACTATGAGGCGCTGAAGGCCTTCGGCGCCGAAGCCATATTCCCGCCCGGCACCGTCATCGCCGACGCTGCCAAGGAACTGCTCGGCACCCTCTCCCACCGGCTGGGGCATAACCTCGAAGCGGCCGAGTGAACGGAGACGCGAGCGGGGCTGAGCCCAGTAGATTGCCTGTCGAGGGGAGAGGTCGTGAGCACCGACGACGAGCTTTGCGAGATTGAGAGCAAGGGCGCGTGGGTTCTCATCCCTATCGATGACGCCCTCAAGCTCGGCCCGAGCGTCATCAAACGCTGCCCGCTATGTAACGGCAGGGTGCGAGCGCACAAGGAAAGCAACAACGGCATGCGCGCGCACTTCGAGCATTTTGAAGCTCACGCGGGGTGCCCGCGCTCAAGAGGGGCGCGGTTCTCCGGCAGAGTGACACGTCATCCGAGCGCGGTGGCATAGGACGAGAGGGACCCAATCCGTCATGAACGGACCTCTCACTGCCACCCTGCGCGTGCTGGAGCCGGCGCCGGGCGTGCTCGCCTTCTATGACGGGCGCATCCCCGGCGTGCGGCTGCACGGGCCGCAGGAGAACTGGCTGGACGATGGCGCCTTCGCCCTCGGCATCGCCTCCTATGCGGTGATCGATGGCGACGACGCCCTCGTCTACGACACCCACATCACCCTCGCCCACGCCCGCTTCATCCGCCGCACGCTGGAGGAGAAGGGCGCCCGGCGCATCCGCGTGGTGCTGAGCCACTGGCACGACGACCATGTGGCGGGCAACGCAGCCTTCGCCGATTGCGAGATCATCGCCAATCGCGAGACCGACGCCTTGCTCCGCGCCAACCGCGCCCGGCTGGAGGCGGCCGACCCGCCCATCAATCCTCTCGTCCTGCCCAACATTCTGTTCGAGGACCGCCTGTCGCTGATGATCGGCACCTTGCCCGTCGAGCTGGTCCATGTGGACATCCACAGCCGCGACGGCACCGTCGCGCTGCTGCCCGGCGGCATCCTTCTGGCCGGCGACACGCTGGAAGACCCCATCACCTATGTGGACGAGCCCGACCGCCTTGCCGCCCACCTAATTGGTCTGGAGCGTCTGGCGGCGCTGGGCGCGACGCGCATCCTGCCCTGCCACGGCGACCCGGACGTGATCGCCGCCGGCGGCTACGGGCCGGCGCTCATCGACGCGACGCGGCTCTATGTGGAGAAGCTGCTGCGGGTGAAGGACGAGCCGGCGCTAGCGGGGCTCGACCTGCGCACTTTTGCGGCGGAGGCCTTCGCGACGGGCGCGATCGCGTATTTCGAGCCCTATGAGGCGGTGCACCGGCGGAATGTGGAGGCGGTGGCGGCGCTGGGGTGAGCCATCGGCAGGCTCTCCCCTCCCCTTAATCCACGCCCTTCCCATTCCACCGCTTGGTCGTCGGCAGATCGAGGCCGAACAGATCGAGGGCGCGGGCGACGGTCTGGTCCACGATATCGAGGATGGACGTGGGCCGGTGGTAGAAGGCCGGCACTGGCGGCATGAGGATGGCGCCGTTGCGGGTGGCCTGCGCCATCAGCTCCACATGGCCGGCATGGAGCGGGGTTTCCCGCAGCAGCAGCACCACGCGGCGCCGCTCCTTCAGGCACACGTCGGCGGCCCGCACCACCAGCTCGTCATTGTAGCAATGGGCGATGCCGCTCAGCGTCTTGATGGAGCAGGGCGCGACCAGCATGCCCTCCGTCACGAACGATCCCGACGACACGGACGCCCCGATATCCTTCGGATTGTGGACGTGGTGGGCGAGCGCGCGCACCGCGTCCGGGGTGAAGTCGGTCTCGGCGATGACGGTGCGCGCCCCGGAGGCGGAGAGGACGAGATGGGTCTCGACCCCGCCCCGCTCCCGCAGAAGCTGGAGCGCGCGGATGCCGTAGATGGCGCCGGACGCGCCGGTGATGGCGACCACGAGACGTTTCATGGCTTCCTGTTTCATGGCCTCAATCCGGCAGCGCCAGATCCGACCAGATCGCCTCGGTCAGTTCCGTGAAGGCCGGGTCGCTGCGCATGGCGCGCATGTGCCGTGGCCGCGGCAGGTGGACCTTGTATTCGGCGAGGATGCGGGCCGGGCGGGCGCTGAACACCACCACGCGATCGGCCAGCGCCACCGCCTCCTCGATATCGTGGGTGACGAAGATGATGGAGCGGCGCTCCGCCTCCCACACCCTCAGCAGTTCGAGGCCCATGGCGATCTTGGTCTGGTAGTCGAGCGCGCCGAAGGGCTCGTCCATCAGCATCAAAGAGGGGCGATAGGCGAGCAGGCGCCCCAGCGACACGCGCTGGCGCATGCCGCCCGAAAGCTGCTTCGGCCACGCATTCTCGAAGCCTTCGAGCCGCAGCAGCTTGATGAGCCGCGCCACCTGCGCCGCCTGTTCGCCGGTGGGCGTGCCACCCAGCTCGGCGCCGACGCGGATGTTCTGCGCCACCGTCCGCCAGGGCAGCAGCGCGTCCTTCTGGAACATGAAGCCGACCTTGGGCGGCGGCCCGGTGACGGCCTTGCCGTCCACCTCCACCTGCCCGCCGGAGGGCGTCAGCAGCCCGCTTATGGCGCGCAGGATGGTGGATTTGCCCGAGCCCGACGGCCCCACCACGGCGACGAATTCACCCTCCGCCACATCGAGCGAGATGCCCGAGACCACCTCCAGCGGCGGCATGTCCGGCCGGGGGAAGGAGATGGAGAGATCTTTCAGCGCGGCACGGGGCCTCGGCGTTTCGGCGGTCAGCGCCAAATTGGTCAGCGCCAGGTCGGTCAGCGCCATGTGATCATCCTCCGCTCGACGAAGCCGACAAGCTGATTGGCCAGCATGGCCAGCACCATCAGCACGATGAGGCCGGTGAACACGCCGGTGGTGTCGAGCTGGCCGCCGCGGCTTTCCACGTACCAGCCGAGACCGCGATTGGCGCCGATCAGCTCGCCCACCACCGCGCCGATGAGGGCGAGGCCGATGCCGATGCGGAACGAGGCGAGGATCCACGGCGTCACCGCCGGCAGCAGCACCCGGCGCACCAGATAGAGGCGCCCGGCGCGCATGGACCGCATGAGGTCCAGATGGTCGGGATCGATGGTGCGGATGCCCTCCATGACGTTCATCAGGAAGATGAACACCACCATGGTGAAGGCCATCATGATCTTCGAGAACAGGCCGATGCCGAACCACAGGATGAACAACGGCGCCAGCGCCACGCGCGGCAGGCCGTAGAGCCCCATGATGACGGGATCGAGGGTGCGGGCGACCTCCGGCGCGCGGGCCAGCACGATGCCGAGCGGAATGCCGACCAGCGCCGCGAGGACGAGCCCGGCCCCCGCCTCCTGCAGCGTGGTGCTGGTGTGCAGCCACAATTCGCCGCTGAGGGCGAGCTCCCACAGCCGCGCCGCGATCAGGCTCGGCCGGCTGCTCCAGAACGGGTTGAACAGGGTGTGGGAGGCAAGCTCCCACAGGCCGAGCAGGACGGCGATGAGGCCGATCTGCCGCAGCCCCGTCGTGCCGATCCCGAAGGAGAAGCTCCGCCGTCCCGGCCGGGCGAAGGCCGGCCCGCGCGTGGTGATGCTGTCGCTCATGCGGCGCCTCATTTGGGCAGGTAGGAGAGGGCCACGATGTCGGCGTAGGGCACCGGCTTCAGCTTCGGCTCGGCGATCGTCATCATGGACATGAGGAAGTTGAAGCTCTCGGGCGACATGACGCCGTCCTTGGAGAGATAGCCGGAGGCCAGGTCATCGGCGAGCTGGGCGACCATGGCGTCGTCCTTCATCTCGGGAAACAGGGCCTTGATGGCCGGGTAGAGCACCGTCTTGTCCTGCTGGATCAGGCGCAGCGCCTTCACCACGGCCCGCGCCACCTTGCGCGCCTCTTCCGGGTGCGCCTTCAGCCACGTATCGGTGGCGATGAGGTCCTGCGCCGGATAAGGCAGCTTGCGGAAATCCTCGATGATCCGGTAGCCGCCCTTCTCGGCCATGACGATCTGGATATCGGGCGTCGAGAACATGCCGCCGGCGATGGCGCCGGCCTGGAGGGCAGCCTTCTGCGCGCCCGCGCGGCCCACCGAGAGCAGGACGAAGTCCTTGTCCGGGTCGAACCCCGCCTTGCGGATGGCATAGCGCACGGTGGTGTCTGTGAGGCTGCCGGCCGTGGTGATGCCGATCTTCTCGCCCTTGAGGTCGGCGATGCTCCTGGCGGTGGAATCCGCCTTGCCGATCAGCGCGTAGCTGTGCTGCTCGGCCAGCGCCACCAGCACCTTTCCGCCGAGGCCGCGATCCTGCAGATGGACCGCATGGTCGGCGGCGCAGATGCACAGATCGATGCTGCCCGAGGCGAGCGCCTGCGCCACCGGCCCGCCGCCCTTGAAGTCCAACCGCTCGTATTTGAGGCCCTCGGCGGCGAAGAAGCCCTTCTGATCGGCGACGAGGATGGGCAGGCCGCCGGCCGAGAGCTGGGCGACGCCGATCTTGAGCAGGTCCTCGGCCTTGGCGGCCACGGACGACAGGCCGGCCAGCGGCAGAAGCGCCGCGGCGAAAAGAAGAGACTGGAACCTGCGATGCATGTGTTCACCCTCTTGAAGAGTGGAAGAATGCTTCACCAACCTCAGGCGCTCTCGCCGATTCTGTTTTCCGGGCGATGTGTTCTTCTTTGTTACGTCTTCAGGACTGGCCGACTTGAATTGCCTATGGATTGGCCATGGCGGTCCGCGGGCGCCTCAGGCACCCGGCGGCTTGGCGGCGAACGGCGAGCCGCGCAGGCACATGGCGCCCTTCGGGTCCTGCCACAGGCGTTCGGTGGCGTGCAGATGGCCGAGCGCGCGGGCGATCACGGCGAAGTTGTAGTCGCTGAACGCTTCCGCGATATCCGTGTAATAGCGCGGCGCCTCGCCGATCATCTGCGCGATCTTCTCGGCCAGCGCCGCGACATCTTCCTCGCTCGCCGGGGCGCCGGGCTGGTCGGCCTTGCCGGACACGTAGTCTCCGATCTTCGCCGTGTCGGCATAGGCATAGGCGATGCGCTCGTAGCGCTCCTTCGGGATGCCCTCGGAGATGGTGGCATCGATGCCCACCTTCGCGGTGGTGGGCACCACGCCGGGCGGCGTCGGCGGCAGGCTCGGGTCGAGCGGTTTCCCGCGCGCGCCGGTGACGATCATGATGTCCTTGTCACCCTGCACGCGCGTGGCGATGGCCCATTCCACGTCCATGGGATTGAAGACGTCGATGTCGTCGTCCACCACCACCACATGCTTCAGGTCCATCACCGAAAGGGCGGCGAGCAGGGCGTTCTTGCCCTCCCCCGGCTGCTTCTTGATGGAGATGACGGCGTGCCAGAAGGCGCAGCCGCCGAGGGTGACGTTGATGTCCTTCACCTGCACGCCGGCGGTCTTCAGCGCCTGCCGGATGGCCGCATAGCGGGTGGGGGCGGCGAGCCAGGTGTTCTCCCACGGCATGTGGAGCGCGTAATAGACGGCATCCTTGCGCATGGAGACGGACTTGATGCGCACGATGGGGTTCCAGTGCAGCCCGCCCATGAGGCGGGTGAACTCGCCGAAGCGGCCTTCCGGATAGATCCAGCCATGGGGCAGGATCTCCGCCTCCAGGACGATCTCGGCGTCGGCGATGTAGGGCACGTCGATGGTGCGGCAGGGCGCAAGGTCCACCGGACCGCCGCGCAGGCCGCCAGAGATGGCCATCTCATCCACGCCGAGGGGCGCGCGGAAGCCCGAGCCCATGATCTCGTAGGGGTGGGTGCCGATGGAGATGGAGATGGGACACGGCCGGCCCGCCTCGTACGCCCGCTGCGCGAACAGGCGCATGTTGTTGGGCGTGACGATATCGATGCCGGTGAGGTTCTTTTCCTTGACGATGAAGCGGTAGATGCCCGCGTTGAGCCCGAACTCCGGATCGCGCGCGATCACCACGCCGGCGGTGATCATCGGGCCGCCGTCATAGATGGAGCTCATGGGGATGGGCAGCTTGTAGAGGTCGACCGCGTCGCCCTCCATCACCACTTCCTGCGTGGGAGAGGTGTTGACGATGTTGGGGTTGACCGGCCGGTCGATGGCCGCCCTCAGCTTCATCTCGATTTCGGGATAGGCGGTGCAGCCGAGCGACATGATGGCCCGCTTCTGCGAGCGGATGATGCCGGAGACGACGGGCACGTCGTAGCCGATGACGTTGTGGAAGAACAAAGCCTTGTCGGACTGGTCCACGAGCGTCGCGATGTGGCGGATGTCGATCGGCTGATGGAGGTCGATCAACTCGCCCTGATCGCGAAGCCGGCCCAGAAACTCGCGAAACGTCTCGGTATCGTGCCGCATCTGTCACGCTCCACACGCGCCACGTGCCGTGGACGCGCCATAAGAAAGGCCCGGCCTGCCGCCGAACCCCCGATCACTTCGACGGCGCCGCGCAGGCTCCAAGCCCGCAGCGAAACGACCCGCGCGTGATGGTCAGGTTTTGACTAGGGAAATCGGGACGCTTTGCAGTTGTCGCATCGGTCATGAGACGGAAACCCTTGCAAACGCGCACCAATGGAGGGCACGCATCTTGACCGATGCTTTGGGGACCGGTCAGGCGCTGCGGGATCAACACTCAATAGGCTGCCGTGGCACGGATGACCGCGCCGCGAGGCTCAGGCACCAAAGGATGCCCCGTCGTGCCGAAGGCACCCGCTTTGGAGTACCCGTCGACCCGAGCGATGTCAGTTTTTACGTTGGTGAAACGCGGTCTCCGCCCGCCATGCGGGGTCGGCCGGAGACCAGCGACCACGGAAGACATAATACATAGCTTGATATGTAAGTCTATATAATCGTCATGCCTGAATATTGGGCAGACAATCACCCGCGCCGCTTGATATCCGCCTCAAGCCGCTCCGTGAGATCGATCAGCATGTCCCGCAGGGCCATCTGGGCGGCCAGATCGAGCCCCTCTAGGGCGACGCTGTTCACCTCGGCGGCGTTGCGGACGGCATCGCGGGCGAGGCGGACGCCTTCCTCGGTAAGATGGATGGTGGCGAGCCGCCCGTCTTCCGCGCTCTGGCGGCGGGTGATGAGGCCGTCGCGCTCCATGCGCTTCAGGGTATTGGCCATGGTGGCCTGCTCGATGCGCACCACCTCGCACAGATCGCGCTGGCTCATGCCGTCCTGGGCGAGCAGTTCCACGGCGATGGGATATTGGCCGGGGAGGATTCCATCCGGCCCGTTGCGCACCTTCAGGGACTGGGCGAGCAGCCGCGCCAGCAGGCTGATGAGATAGCCGAGCGTCATCCGGTGCTGCGGGGCGACCTCGAAGCCCTCCGGCGCCTGCGTCTCCTGCGCCTGATGCTTGCCTTTGGCCGCCATCATCACCCCTCCGCTCGATTGCAGACCCGTCCGGGCGGGCGTCGAGCACCGCGCACCATCTTCCGCAGCCCTGCGGGCCGCGTCCCCCCTTTCGGTTTTAGAGGGAGAGGCGCCGGATTTCCAAGGCCCCGCTCGCCGGCCCCCTCCGGAGCCGCAAGCCGGCACCGCGACTGGACCATTCTTGGGCAGCGCCTTGTGAGCCTCCCACCAAAACCGCCCGCTTTTGCGACAGCCATGCATTACACAATTGATTTACATCGATAAATTTTTTCATAGCGTGCTATCTATTTAGCCTTCTCCCTACCGGTTACCTTCTGTAGGCTTCTCACCAGTCAGCCGAGAGGTGATGAGCGTGACCGAGGAGCGCGACAGCGACCGGGGGTCGGAAGCGGGGCATGTCCTCGAAATTCCGAGCGCGACCCTGAAGGGCCGGCAGGCCTACGACCTGCTCCGGCGCGAGATCGTCTCCTGCCGCATTCTGCCGGGCACGCGCTTCACCGAGGCGGAGCTGATGGAGCGGCTGGAGATCGGCAAGGCCAGCTGCCGCATCGCCCTCCAGCGGCTCATTCAGGATGGCTTCGTCGCCTCCATGCCGCGCCACGGCTACCGGGTCACACCCATCACCGTGAAGGATGTGGAAGAGGTCTTCGCGCTCCGCCTCGTGCTGGAGCCGCTGGCCGCGCGCGGCGCCGCCGGACGGGTCAACCGCGCCCATCTGGAGCGCCTCGAACAGGCCTGCCGGGTGAAGCTGCCCACCGACGTGGGCAACCAGATCGACTTCTTCCTCGAAGCCAACCGCAGCTTCCACATGGCCATCGCGGAGGCCGCCGGAAACCAGCGCCTGTGCCGCACGCTTTCCGGTCTCCTCGACGAGATGACGCGCCTCGTGGCGCTCGGCTTCGGCGTGCAGGGCGTGCGCCCCAACATCGCCAACGATCACGTGCTGCTCATCGAATATCTGTCGGCCGGCGATGCGGCGGCCGCCGCCGAGGTGGCACGGCGGCATGTGGAGACGTTCCGCGAGATGACCATGGAAAAGGTCATCGCCTCGCTCCGGGATTCCGCCGCGGTGGTGCCGGTTTCCCCGCTCTCCAGCCTGAGCGGGAGGGAGCGGTGAGCGTCGTTCAGTTGGAAAGCGTCGGCAAGAGCTTCATGCGCCGCGACGGCGAGCAGCTCGAAGTGCTGCGCAACATCGATCTCGACGTGCCGGAGCGCTCCATCGTCGCCCTCGTCGGCGCCTCGGGCTGCGGCAAGAGCACTTTGCTCAACATCGTCGCCGGCCTCATCCCGCCGGATCAGGGCACGGTCTATCTCAACGGCCAGAAATCCAGCGCCTTCAGGGACTGGCGCAGCATGACCTACATGTTCCAGGAGGACCGGCTGTTCCCCTGGCGGACAACCGCGCAGAACATCGCCCTCGGCCTCGAGGCCGCCGGCATGCCGCGCGCGGAACGGCGCGATCGGGTGATGCAGGTGCTGGAGCTGGTGGGGCTCGAAAAGTTCGCCGACTCCTTCCCCCACGAACTCTCCGGCGGCATGCGCTCGCGCGCCGCGCTGGGGCGCAGCCTCGTAACCGAGCCCTCGATCCTGCTCATGGACGAGCCCTTCTCCAAGCTCGATCCCTCGATCCGCACGCAGATGCACGACGAGGTGCTGCGCATCGCCGCCCTCCGGCAGATGTCGGTGCTGTTCGTCACCCACGACGTGGAGGAGGCGGTGGTCCTCGCCAACAAGATCGTGGTGCTGATGCCGCGGCCCGGACGGGTGAAGGAAACCCGCGAGATCGACCTGCCCTACCCCCGCAATCCGCTCTCTCCTGAGGTCGCCGAGGAGGTGCGCCTGCTGCGCCTCAGCCTGTGAGCTTAAAGCCCGCAGCCCAAAGCCCCCTTGCCCCATTCCGCCGCGTCCGTCCTCCTTCTCAGAAGCCGAGCCAGATGAAGCGCTCTCCCCTCCAGATGACCCAGGACCGCCGGCTGCGCCTCATCGGCCTCAGGCTGCTGCTCCTCATCGTCGTGATCGGCATCTGGGGGATCGGCTCTCTCGGGGCGCCGGCCTTCATCCTGCCGAGCCCGCGCCGGGTGTTCGGGGTGTGGACGCAGCTCGTCATCACGCCTGGCTTCTGGGCGGATTTCGGCATCACCTTCTACCGCATCGCCATGGGGTTCATCTTCGCCACCGTGGTGGGCGTGGTGCTGGGCCTCCTGCTCGGGGCGAGCCGCACGCTCGGCGACTTCTTCCAGCCCTTGCTGGTGGTCATCAACACGGTGTCCTCGTCCATCTGGGCGATCTTCGCGCTCATCTGGTTCGGCCTGTCCAACTGGTCGACCATCTTCGTGGTGTTCATGACCGCGATGCCGCTCATCCTCACCAATGTCTGGCAGGGCACGAGCACGGTGAACCGCGATTTCATCGAGCTGGCGCAGACGTTCCGCATGTCGCGGCTTCAGGTTCTTCTGAAGATCTACCTGCCCACCATCCTGCCCCAGTTCTTCGCCGGCGCGCGCCTCGCCTTCGGCTTCGGAGCCCGCGTCTCCATCGTGGCGGAAGCGCTCGGCGCGTCGAGCGGCATCGGCTATCGGCTGCGGCAGGCGGCAGACCTCGTGCAGACGGACCAGGTGTTCGCCTGGACCCTCACCCTCGTCATCCTGATGATCTTCATCGAGGCGGTGCTGCTGAAGCCCCTCGAAACCCGTCTCTTCGCCTGGCGCAAGCCGCGCCCGGCCTGACATCCATAAAGACAAGAAACATTACAACCTTCCATTACGGGGATTCGATATGAAGCGTCTTGCTCTACTGGCCGCGGCAGTCGCAATCGGCCTCTCATCTCTTCCCGCTGAGGCCGCGAAAGTGCGGATCGGATACTGGAGCTCCGGCGTCAGCCTCGGCTTCGGCTCCTTTCTGGAAGCCGGCAAGTTCATGGAAAAGCAGGGGCTCGAAGCCGAGTTCGTGAAGTTTCCGGATGTGAACGCGCCCACGAAGGCCATGGCGGCCAGCGCCATCGACTTCGCCATCGGCGCGAGCGCCGGCAGCGCCTTCTCGGTGGCCGCCGACGGCCTGCCCATGAGCATCGTGCTCGCCACCCAGGTGGCCGACCTCGACTTCGTGGTGATGGCGGATTCCCCCATCACCAAGATGGAGGAGCTGAAGGGCAAGAAGATCGGCATGTCCCCGTCCGGCAGCGCCACCGCGGCCATCAGCTCGGCCATCCTCATCAAGAATTACGGCATGACTGCCGGAGATTTCGAGGCGGTGCCCGGCGCTGATCCGCGCCTCGCGCAGTTCCTGGTGCAGAAGAACATCGACGCCGCCGCCTTGCGCACCGTCACCATCGCCCTTCTGCCGGACGTGAAGCTGCGCAAACTGTCCACCTTCCGCGCCGAGTGGGCGAAGATCACCGGCAAGCCGGCCGCGCCCGTGCTCGGCGTCGGCCTCATGCGCAACGAGTGGATGAAGGCGAACCCCGAGGCCGCCGCCAAGGTAATCGCCGGCATGCGCAACGCCTTCGAGGCCGGCAAAGCGGACAAGGCCGCCGTCGCCAAGGCCCTCATGGCCGCCGGCAACATCCCCGAGGATGACGCCAAGGCCTACGCCGCCCTGTGGGACGGCATCTACACCGTCTCCATGGAGCCCGCCGACATCGCGTCGATGAAGGCCGAGTTCGAAGTCTTCAAGAGCGTCGGCGCAGTAAAGGGCGACCTGCCCGACGCGGCCCTGAATCCTTCTCCCTATGAAGCATCCAAGGCCATCAAGTAGTCGCCCTGGCGCAAAAGCCGCCACGACGTCCCCAAGAAACGTTCCAAGCAGAGAGAAAGAGAAATGACAAAAACGATGAAGGCCCTGCTGCTGAAGCAACATGGCGACGTGAGCGATCTCGTGGTCGTCAACGACTATCCCGTCCCCAGCCCCAAGCCGGGCGAGGTGGTGATCCGCGTCGGCGCGTCGTCCTTCAACTATCACGACGTGTTCACGGTGAAGGGCATGCCCGGCATCAAGGTGCCGCTGCCCGTCATCATCGGCCTCGACATGGCCGGCGAGATCGTGGAGCTGGGCGAGGGCGTCACCGGCTGGTCGGTGGGCGACCGGGTGCTGGTGAACCCGCTCAACCCCAAGGTGGGGCTGATGGGCGAGATGATGGACGGCGGCATGGCGGAATACTGCGCCGTCACCGCCGGCCAGCTCATCAAGATGCCCGACGGCGTGAGCTTCACCGACGCCGCCTCGCTGCCGGTGGCCTACGGCACCGCGCACCGCATGCTCGTCACCCACAACACGGTGAAGGCGGGCGACAAGGTGCTCATCCTCGGCGCCTCCGGCGGCGTCGGCACGGGCTGCGTCATGCTCGCCAAGCAGATGGGCTGCGAGGTGATCGCCTGCGCCGGCTCCGACGACAAGATGGCCCGCCTGAAGGAGCTGGGCGCCGACCACGTCGTCAACTACCGCACCACGGACTTCTCCAAGTGGGCGGTCGAGAAGTACGGCAAGCCCCAGCGCCGCACCTATGAGGGCGGCGTGGACGTGGTGGTGAACTTCACCGGCGGCGACACCTGGGTGCCCTCGCTGCGCTGCGTGAAGCGCGGCGGCACCATCCTGGTCTGCGGCGCCACGGCCGGCCACGATCCCAAGGAAGATCTGCGCTACATCTGGAGCTTCGAGCTGAAGGTCATCGGCTCCAACAGCTTCTACCACGAGAACCTCTCCGCCCTCATGGACATGATCCAGAAGGGCGAGCTGAAGCCGGTGGTGGACAAGGTCCTGCCGCTTGAAGAGGCCGCCGAGGGCCTGCGCATGATCCGCGACCGCGAGGTCATGGGCAAGATCGTCGTCACCCCCTGAGAGGCTGCCATGTCTGACGCTCCCCTGACCAAGGAACAGGTCGAAGCCCTCCTGCTGAAGGGCCCCTTCCACCAGTGGCTCGGCCTCACCGTCGAGGACGTGGGCGAGGGCACCATCCGCCTGCGCGCCAAGTGGCGCCCGGAATGGGTGGTGAATGCCGACCGGGGCTACGCCCATGGCGGCATCCTCGCCACTTTGGTGGACCTCACCGCCGACTGGGCGCTGGTGTCCAAGACCGGCCGCGGCGTGCCCACCGTGGACCTGCGGGTGGACTACCACCGCGCGGCCATGCAGCACGACCTCATCTGCGTGGGCAAGGTCATCAAGTTCGGCGGCCAGCTCTGCGTCTCCGAGGCGCAGATCCTGGACGAGGACGGCAAGCTGCTCGCCTCCGGGCGCGGGGTCTACATGATCCCGCCCAAGGCCTGAGGAGGAAACCCGTGGCCGCGCTCGACCATGTGGTGATCAACACCCTCAAGTCCATGGACGCGGCCGCGGACCTCTTTGCGGCGCTGGGCTTCACGCTCACGCCGCGGGGGCACCATTCGCTCGGGTCCATCAACCACCTGATGATGACGCCCGGCGCCTATCTGGAGCTGGTGGGGGTGCCGGACACCGGCCGCCAGCGCCAGGAGGTGCTGGACAGCCCGTTCGGCCTCAACGGCCTGGTGCTGCGCACCTTCGACGCCGACGCCACCCGCGACCGCCTCGCGGCCTCGGGCTTCGCCCCGGCGGGGCCGGTGGCCTTCTCGCGGCCGGTGGAGGTGGACGGCGTGGAGCACGACGCCCGCTTCCGCACCGTGCGCTTCCCGCCGGAGACCTTCCCCGCCGGCCGCGTCTATTTCTGCGAGCACCTGACGCCGGAACTGGTCTGGCGGCCGGAATGGATGGCCCATCCCAACGGCTTCCTTGCCATCGACAGCGTCACCGTCTCCTCCGCCGAGCCGGAAGAAGAGGCGCGCCGCCTCGCCACCGCGTTCGAGAGCACGGCGACGCCCGCGGAAAGCGGCTGGCGCATGCCGCTGGACGATGCCGACGTGCTGGTGGTGCCGGGCGAGACCGCCGGCTTTCGCACCGCCACGCTCCGCTTCTCCAGCCTCGATGACATCGCCGCGCGTGCCCAGAGGCGGAGCGATGCCGGATGGCAGGCGCTCGGCACTGACGCGGGCGTGCTCAGCCTGCCCGCCTTTGATTTGAACCTGACCTGCAGGAGCAGCCGATGAGCTTGCCCGCGAACCTCGGGGATTTCGTCTGCCGCACCAATGCGCCGGACCACCCGCTGCTCATCGGCCTTGATTTCGACGGCGGCACCACCGTGCTCACCCGCGCCGCCTTCGACGCCCTCGCCGATGCCGTGGCCCGCGGCCTCCTCCGCCAGGGGCTCGTGCGCGGCGACCGCATCGCCATCCTCGCGGCCAACCGCCCGGACTATGTGGCGGTGGTGATGGGCGCCATGCGCGCCGGCATCGTGCCGGTGCCGGTGAACTTCAAGTTCCCCGCCGCCACCATCGCCGACGTGATCGCCGATTGCGGCGCCCGCCTCGTGATCCATGACGGAGAGCGCCGCGCGCTCCTGCCCGCCACGCCGCCCGAGGGCATCACCTTCGTGGACTTCGACGGCACCGGGCCGGGCACGCTCGCCGGCCTCCTCGATCCCGGCCCGTTCGAGCCGGTGGTTCCGGCGCCCGACGAGCCGGCGCTCAGCCTCTACACCTCCGGCTCCACCGGGCGGCCGAAGGGCGTGCTGCTCTCCCACGCCGCCCACCGGTGGGTGGCGGACACCCGCCGCACCGAGACCGACCTCTCCCGCGAGCGCATGCTGATTGCCGCGCCGCTCTATCACATGAACGCGCTGGCGCTGGCGCTGCTCGCCTGCGCCTCCGGCAGCACGGCGGTGATCCTGCCCCAGTTCCGCGCCGTGCCCTATATCGAGGCCATCGCCAGCCACGGCTGCACCTTCCTCACCGCCGTGCCGCCCATGATCGCCATGATGCTCCGGGAGAAGGCGGCGCTGGCGCAGGCCGACCTCTCCGGCGTGCGCATGCTGCGCATGGGCTCGGCGCCGGTGACGGATTCGCTGGCCCAGCAGATCCGCCAGCTACTGCCCAACGCCGCCATCATCAATGCCTATGGCACGACGGAAGGCGGGCCCATCGTGTTCTCCGGACATCCGGACGGGCGGCCCGTGCCCATGGGCTCGGTGGGCTATCCCCATCCGCAAGTCGCCGTGCGCCTCGTGGGGCCGGAGGCGCCGGAGACCGGCGAGCTGGAGATGAAGAGCCCGGCGGTGATGCTCGGCTATCACAACCGCCCCGACGTGCGCTCGCCCCTCACGGCGGACGGCTTCTACCGCACCGGCGACGTGTTCCGCCGCGACGCGGATGGCTTCTATTATTTCCTCGGCCGCACCGACGACATGTTCGTCTGCGGCGGCGAGAACATCTTCCCCGGCGAGGTGGAGGCGGTGCTGGACCGCCATCCGCAGGTGCTGCAATCCTGCGTCGTGCCGGTGCCGGATGATATCAAGGGCGAGAAGCCCGTGGCCTTCGTGGTGCGCCGCGCCGGCGCCGACATCAGCGAGGAGGCCCTGAAGCAGTACATGCTATCCAACGCCCCCGCCTATCAGCATCCGCGCCGGGTCTGGTTCCTCGACCAGATGCCGCTCGCCTCCACCAACAAGATCGACCGCAGCGCGCTGAAGCGGCGCGCGGTGGCCGAACTGAGCGCCGTGGGGAGCCCGGCATGAACGTCATCTCCCCGCCCCGCGCCGTCCCGGACCAGGCGTGGGTGGCCGAGGCCATCGCGCGCATCGAGGCGGACATCAACCGCTCGGCGGACACCCACCTCATCCGCATCCCGCTGCCGCGCGTGCCGGGCATCACGCTCTATCTGAAGGACGAATCGAGCCACCCCACCGGCAGCCTCAAGCATCGGTTGGCGCGTTCGCTCTTCCTCTATGCGCTGTGCAACGGCTGGATCGGGCCGGACACGACGATCATTGAATCCTCGTCCGGCTCCACCGCCATTTCGGAAGCCTATTTCGCCCGGCTGCTGGGCCTGCGTTTCATCGCGGTGATGCCCCGGCGGACCTCGGCGGAGAAGGTGGCGGCCATCGCCTTCGAGGGCGGCGAGCCGCACCTCATCGACGGCTGGAACACCTCGCAGGAGGCGCGCCGGCTCGCCGAGGAGCTGGACGGCCATTACATGGACCAGTTCACGTTCGCCGAGCGCGCCACCGACTGGCGCGGCAACAACAACATCGCCGAGAGCATCTTCTCGCAGATGGCGTTCGAGCCGTACCCGATCCCCGACTGGGTGGTGTGCAGCGCCGGCACCGGCGGCACGGCGGCGACCATCGGGCGCTTCATCCGCTATCGCAAGTTCCCCACGCGGCTGTGCGTGGCCGACCCGGAAGCCTCCGTCTTCCACCGCCACTATGCCGACCGCTCGGTGATGCAGGTGGATGCCTGCAAGAGCGTCATCGAGGGCATCGGCCGCACGGTGGTGGAGCCCTCCTTCATCCCCTCGGTGGTGGACCGCATGGCGGTGATCTCCGATGCGGCGAGCATCGCCGCCGCCCGGCGGATCAGCGCCGTGATCGGCCGCGCCTGCGGCGGCTCCACCGGCACCAACATCTCCGCCTGCGTGGACCTCATCGAGGCGATGGCGGCGCAGGGGAAAGGCGGGTCCATCGTGACCCTCTTGTGCGATTCCGGCGTGCGCTACCGCTCCACCCTGTATGACGATGCCTGGCTCGCCGAGCACGGCATCGATTTGTCGCCCCACATCGCGCGGCTCGATGCCGTATTCGGCCCTCAGCCGTGAGTTCCTCCTTCTTCGGGACCGCACCATGACTGCGTCGTTCGATTGGTCCGCCGGCTATCCCTCGCGGCGCCTGCCCGTGTTCGGCAACAATGTGGTCTCCACCTCCCATCCCCGGGCGGCGCAGGCGGGGCTGTCCATGATCGCGCGCGGGGGCAATGCGGTGGACGCCGCCATCGCCGCCGCTGCCGTGATGGCCATCGTGGAGCCGTGCAGCAACGGCCTCGGCTCGGACGCCTTCTGCATCCTGTGGGACGGCAAGGGCCTGCACGGCCTCAACGCCTCCGGCTTCGCCCCCGCCGCCTGGACGCCCGACTACTTCCGCGCCAGGTACGGCGCCGACGCCAAGACCCTGCCCCAGCGCGGCTGGGATGCGGTGACGGTGCCGGGCGCGGTGGCGAGCTGGGTCGCCCTCTCCGAGCGTTTCGGCAAGCTGCCCTTCGCGGACCTCATGGAGCCGGCCATCGCCATCGCCGAGCGCGGCTTCCTCGTCTCCACCAACGTGCAGCACAAATGGGCGGCGGCCGCGACCCTGCCCCAGCTCACCGGCCAGCCAGGCTTCAAGGAGGTGTTCCTGCCCAAGGGCCGGGCGCCCTTCGTGGGCGAGCATGTGCGCATGCCGGGCGCGGCCCGCGCGCTGCGGCTGATCGGCGAGACGAAGGGCGAGGCCTTCTATCGCGGCGAGATCGCCGACGCGCTGGAGGCCAACGCCAAGGCCAATGGCGGCGCCCTCACCGCCGCCGACATGGCCGCCTATGCCCCGGAATGGGTGACGCCCGTCGCGCAGGACTATCGCGGCTACACGGTGCACGAGATTCCGCCCAACGGGCAGGGCATCACCGCGCTGATGGCGCTGGGCATCCTCTCCCATTTCGACCTTCAGGGCCTTACAGCCGATAGCGTGGAGGCGCAGCACCTCCAGATCGAGGCCATCAAGCTCGCCTTCGCCGATGTCTATCGCTACGTGGCCGATCCCAGGGCCATGGAGATCAGCCCGGCGGACATGCTGGACAAAGACTATCTCGCCGGCCGCGCCCGCCTCATCGACCCGCGCCGCGCGCAGCGCTTCGCGCCGGGCAATCCGGTGCGCGGGGGCACCATCTATCTCACGGCGGCGGACGCCTCGGGCATGATGGTGAGCTTCATCCAGAGCAACTATCAGGGCTTCGGCTCCGGCGTCGTGCTGCCGGAATGGGGCGTCTCGCTGCAGAACCGCGGCTTCGGCTTCAGCCTGAACCCGGAGCGCGCCAACGTGGTGGCGCCGCGCAAGCGGCCCTTCCACACCATCATTCCCGGCTTCCTCACCAAGGACGGCCAGCCGGTGATGAGCTTCGGCGTCATGGGCGGCAACATGCAGCCGCAGGGCCATGTGCAGACGCTGGTGCGCATGCTCGATTTCGCCCAGAACCCGCAGGCCGCCTGCGACGCGCCGCGCTGGCGCTTCGACGAGGGGCTGTCCATCAACCTCGAACCGGGCAACACGCCGGAGCTGCTGGACGGCCTCGCGGCTTTGGGCCACGAGGTGGCCGTGCTCAACGACACCTATCAGGATTTCGGCGCCGGCCAGTTCATCTGGCGCATGGGCGATCCGGCCGTCGAGGGCTACGCCGCCGCGAGCGATCCGCGCCGCGACGGGCAGGCGGCGGTGAGCTGAGGGGCCGACTGTCGGTTGAACGGAGCGGGCGCTTCAGGCGCCCGCATACCACGAAGCCACGGGCTTGAGCCTCACCCCGCCCGCGACAGCTCGCGCCCGGCCTTGGCCTTGCCCAGCAGGCCTTCCACCTTCGCCACGATGGCGTTGGCGTCGAGGCCGGCTTCGGCGATCTGGCGGGCCTGGGTGTCGTGGTCGATATAGACGTCGGGCAGCACCATGGAGCGCACCTTGACGGTGCCGCGATCCAGGACGCCCTCGTCGGTGAGGAATTGCAGCACCTGGCTGCCGAAGCCGCCGATGGAGCCCTCTTCCACCGTCACCAGCGCGGAATGGCCGGACGCCAGCTTCAGTGCGAGATCGCGGTCGATGGGCTTGGCGAAGCGGGCATCGGCCACCGTCACGGCAAAGCCCGCCGCCTCCAGCCGCTCCGCGGCCTCCAGCGCGGCGGCAAGGCGGGTGCCCAGCGAGAGGATGGCCACATCGCCTTCGCCGGTGCCGCGCACCATGCGGCCCTTGCCGATGGGCAGCGCCTCGGCCCGGTCGGGCCGCTCCACGCCCACGCCCTCGCCGCGCGGGAAGCGCACGGCGGACGGGCCGTCGTCATAGGCGACGGCGGTGGCGATCATGTGCATCAGCTCCGCCTCATCGGCGGGCGACATCAGCACCATGCCGGGCAGGCAGCCGAGATAGGCAAGATCATAGGCGCCCGCATGGGTCGCCCCGTCCGCCCCCACGAGGCCGGCACGGTCCACGATGAAGCGCACGGGCAGGCCCTGCAGCGCCACGTCGTGGATCACCTGGTCATAGGCCCGCTGAAGGAAGGTGGAATAGAGCGCGCAGAAAGGCTTGAAGCCTTCCGCCGCGAGGCCGCCCGCGAACGTCACCGCATGCTGCTCGGCGATGCCCACGTCGAAGGTGCGGTCGGGATAGGCCTGCCCGAACAGGTCGATCCCGGTGCCCGAGGGCATGGCGGCGGTGATGGCCACGATCTTGGGATCGCGCCGCGCCTCGGAGATCAGGCTCTCGGCGAACACGCGGGTGTAGGACGGGGCGTTGGACTTGGCCTTCACCTGCGCGCCCGTCACCACGTCGAACTTCACGACGCCGTGGTACTTGTCCGCGCTCTGCTCGGCCGGGCCGTAGCCCTTGCCCTTCTGGGTGACCACATGGACGAGGATCGGCCCCGTCTTGGCGTCCCGCACGTTCTTCAGAACGGGCAGCAGGTGGTCCAGATTGTGCCCGTCGATGGGGCCGACATAATAGAAGCCCAGCTCCTCGAACAGCGTGCCGCCGGTCCAGAAGCCGCGGGCGAACTCCTCGGCCCGCTGGGCGCCGCGCTCCACGAACTTGGGCAGGTGGCCGGCGATCTGCTTGCCGATCTCGCGCAGCGAACGATAGGTCTGGCCGGAGATGAGCCGCGCCAGATAGGCCGACATGGCGCCCGTGGGCGGGGCGATGGACATGTCGTTGTCGTTGAGGATGACGATGAGGCGCGAATCCATGGCGCCGGCATTGTTCATGGCCTCATAGGCCATGCCCGCCGACATGGCGCCGTCGCCGATCACCGCCACCACGTTCCGCTCGCCGCCGCCAAGGTCGCGCGCCACGGCCATGCCGAGGCCGGCCGAGATGGAGGTGGAGGAATGGCCGGCGCCGAAGGGGTCGTATTCGCTCTCGGCCCGGTTAGTGAAGCCGGAGAGGCCGCCGCCGGTGCGCAGCGTGCGGATGCGCTCGCGACGCCCGGTGAGAATCTTGTGGGGATAGCACTGGTGGCCCACGTCCCAGATCAGCCGGTCGTGGGGGGTGTTGAACACGTGGTGCAATGCCACCGTCAGCTCGACCACGCCGAGGCCCGCGCCCAGATGCCCGCCGGTGACGGAAACCGCATCGATGGTCTCGGCGCGCAGCTCGGCCGCAAGCTGGGCCAGCTTCTCTTGGGGCAGCCGCCGCACATCTGCGGGTTCGCGGATGGTATCGAGCAACGGGGTCTTCAGCAAAGTCACGGACCACTCCGACCGGAACGAACCGGGAAACCGAGCCTTACACAGGGGCTCGCTGGTATGCAACGTACAAAGGAAGGCGCTACGGCGGCTTTCCGGTGACCTTCGTCTAGGTCAGAAATCTATACGTGCGGCGGGGCATTCCGGCGCACTCCATCGAGGCAGCCGGCGAATTTTCCGGCCCGGATGGCGACGCGGTGGAGGTCGAACAGCGCCAGCGCCAGCGCGCAGCCGGCCCCCAGCCAGAGGAGCCGAGAGGCCCGCCCGCCGGCGGCGCCGTATTTCTCGCGCACATAGAGTTCCGAGTGCATCTTGGCGCGGTTGATGCGGAAGGTCTGGCCGAAGGAGGGCGTGCTGGAGCGCCCGCCCGCATGGGTCACCCGTGCCTCCGTCACCACCACGATGGGGATGCGGCGGGCCAGCGCGCGGAGCGAGAGGTCGTCATCTTCATGGTAGAGGAATATGGCCTCGTCGAAGCCGCCAAGCTCGAGGAAGGCGGCGCGGGACACCATGAAAGCGGCGCCGTGGACGAAGCGGGTGCAATAATCCCCCGCAATCTCCTCCGGCGCGAGGCGCGCGCTGCGCGGTACCTTCTCCAGGATGGAGCCTTCCTTGCGCATGAGGCGGCCGTTCTCGCCCACGATGGCCGGCATGAGAATGGACGGCGCGCCATAGAGCCGTGCCGCCGCCAGCAGGCGGGGGATGGTATCCGGCCCCAGCACCGCATCGGGATTGAGGAACAGCACATAGGGTGTCGCCGCCCGCCGGGCGCCCGCATTGCAGGCCGTGCCGAAGCCGGCATTCACCGGCATGGCGAGAATGTCGGCGGGGCGGGCGAGCGTCGCGGTCCAGGCGGTCCCCTGGGGGCTCGCATTGTCCACCACCACCACCGGGCATTCGGCCGGAACGCTCGCCACCGCCCGGCCGATGACGGCCGAGCTGTTGTAGGTGACGAACACGACCGTCACGTCGGCGGGACCGGGCCTTGGGCCGTCCTCATCGGATTGGGCCTCCGCCACGGTCGAAAAGGGGCGCGTCATGCGCGCTCTAGTGCAGCGGAACGCCGGCAAACTCAAGGCCGAGGGTGGCGAGCCCCTCCAGCGCGTGGTCCGGCGTCAGCCGCGTCATGCAGCCATGGCCGTGGGCGCATTGGGCGATATCGCTCAGCAGGCACGGCGCGCAGCTGGCATGGGCGCTCAGAACCGCCACGCGCGGGCCGGCCGGTGCCCAGCTCTCGATATCGGCAAGGCCGGAGAAGAGGCAAAGGGTCGGACGGCCGAGCGCGGCGGCCATGTGGGCCGGCGCGGAATCCAGCGCCACCACGGCCCGCGCCCCGTCGATGACAGCGGCGAGCCCGGCCAGATCCTGCCGGCCGGCCAGGTTGACCACGCGATCCGCCGGCAGGCCGGCAGCGATGGCGGCGCACAGCGGCTCTTCTTCCGCCGTGCCGGTGAGCACAAGGCCGAGGGCGCCAACGCCCAGCAGCCGCTCCGCCAGCGCCCGCCAATTCTCCATGGGCCAGAGCTTGATGGCGAGGCGGGCGCCGGGGGCGAGCACCACATAGCCTTCGGGAAAATCCGGCAGAACCGGCAGCGCACCGAGGGGGATGGGCGCCGCGGGATCGGCCTGAACCGCCCGAAAGGCGCTGGCCAGCACCTCGGCGAGGGCGGAGAGGCGCACCCCCGCCGGCAGCGGCGCCAGCAGGCCGCTTGCGCGAGCCGAGGCCTCCATCTCCGGCAGAGCGAGGTCGAGATCATGGCGGGTGCCGAGCCCGGCGAAGCCGACGCGAAACCCCACAGGCAGCGCGGCGAGCAGCGCGCGGGCATCGTCGGCGTGGCGCAGGTCGATGGCGATGTCGGCGGCCGGCAGATCAAGCGCCGCAACCGCCGCCAGCGCCGCGTCCGGGACGGAAGCGGGCGGATGCCCCCGCGCCGGATAATAATCGAAGCCGTGCACCGCATCGAAGAGGCCGGTCGCGGCGGCGAAGTCGCGCATGAAAGGAGCGCACAGAAGCGTCAGGCGGGAGGCGGGGAAGGCCTCACGAAGCCGCCGGATCGCCGGCAGCGCGGTGACGAAATCCCCGGCGTGATCGAGCTTCACCACCAGGAGCGACGGCGCCGGACCAAGCGCGGCGAGGCGAGCCAGTGGGCTGTCCCAAAGGCCGGGCGCGAAGCTGGGCAAAAGCTCCGGGACGGGCTGCGCCGGCTCCGCCTCGGCCGGGGGCAGCACCGGACGTTCGGGCACCGAGGGGGACGCCGCATCGCCGCCCGTCGGCGCCGATGGCCTCCACATGGCGGTCAGCAGATCCCGCAGCCTCGCCATGCCCTCTCCATGCCCGCCGCGTTGAGGGGCCTGCCCGCCGCCCCTGCCCTGCCGAGGTGCGACGGCTCCATTATCCCGGCGCCTGCCGTTGCCGCAACTAGCCACGCCCGGCCATCTTCGCTAGAAGGCGCCCCATGCACGACGCCGAGGGAACGCTCGCAGGCCCCACCGCCGGGACCGACGCCGAAGCGCGCGGTATCCCGCCCCAGGACGCGGACGCGCGCGCCCGGGTTCGCCGCCGCCACGTCTTCTTCATCGCCGGCTTCGACCCCATGGCGGTGGAGGGACACCACCGCATTTTCGTCCGCGAGCTAAAACGCTTCGGCGACGTGTGGAATGTGCGAACCCACTGCCGCGACTCGGCCCCCATTCCGACCCCCACGGGCGGTTTCTGGCGAACCGAAGCTGACGGCCCCAACTGGCACACCGATACTACGTTCGAAAACCTCGGGTGGCATGACCTGACTCGGGCTGACATGGGCCGTTCCGTCTGGAGTCACATGAAGGGCTCGGTGCGGGCCATGGCGGACATGGTGTCGAGCGGCACCATCGCCAATTACTTCCGCTCCAGCCGGCGCTACGGCCTGTTCTTTCTCTTCACCTACATGCTGCTCGCCGTGTTCTGGGGGCTGGCCGCGACGGCCGGATTCATTGTATATCAATGGCTTGTGGCGTTCGGCACCATGGTCGCAACGGTCGCCGGCCTTGCCGTGACCCTCGCCGGCGGGCTCCTTTTGATGCGCTGGCCGGGGCGCCGCTTTCGGCTGAAGCAGTCGCTGGATCTCGCTGAATTCTCGGTGGATTTCGTCCGCGGCCGGCATCCCCAAGTGGAAGCCCGCATCCGCGCCTTCGCCGACCGTCTGCGGGCGGTGGAAGCGAAGGCGGCGGCGCAGGGCGTGGACGAGATTATCGTTTCAGGCCATAGCCTTGGCGCCATGCTCGCGGTCAGCGCGGTTGCTGCCGCGCTCGCTGCCGACCCCGCCTTCGGCACCCGCGCGCGGGTGCGCATCCTCACCCTCGGCTCAACCACCGCCAAGTTCGCCCTGCACCCCGCCGGCGGACGTTTTCGCGAGGCGGCAGAACGGGTTGCGGCGGCGGAGCAGATCGGCTGGGTGGAGGTGCAGTCGCGCGACGACATCGTCTCCTTCTACAAGGTGAACCCCGTCACCCTGGGTCCTGTCAGCTTCGCCCCGGTGCTGCTGCCGCCGGGGGACTATTCGCTCAAGCCATTGATCCGGCATGTGGAAATCCGCCAGATGATCTCGCCAGCCATCTACCGCCGCCACTGGTTCGACGTGATGCGCCTGCATTGCCAGTGCTTCCTCGCCGGCGACATCCGCTCCACCCACGATTTCTACGCCTATGTGTGCGGGCCCCTCTCATTCGACGTTTTGGCCTCGCATACCAATAGCTTACGGGCCTATCTGCTGCCCGACGGAACCCTGCGCCCCCTCGTCGTCGACGCGGCCGGCTGCATCCTCCCTCTCCCGGAATCCGAGACCGCCGCATGAGCCTCCTGACCTTCGCCAAGATCGCCTGGGCCGTGGGCGTCGTATCCTGGTACGTCCTGCGTATCCCCTTCGAACGAAAGGCGAAACGCCAGCGCGTGGCGGATGCGCGGCACCGCAATCTGCGCGAGATGATCCTTCTGTCCATCTCCACGCTGGGGCTCGGAATCATCCCCGCGATCTATGCGGCGACGGGCTTCCCCGGGTTCGCCGCCTACCCGCCGACTGGGCTTCAGGTGGTGGCGGGCGTGGTGGTGTTCGCGGGCTCGCTCCTGCTGTTCTGGCGCACCCACCGTCAGCTTGGGAAGTATTGGTCGGTGACGCTGGAGATCAAGGACAAGCACGAGCTCATCACGTCGGGGGTGTATGAGAAGGTGCGCCACCCCATGTATTCAGCCTTCTTCCTGTGGGCTCTGGCGCAGGTGCTGCTTCTGCCGAATTTCATCGCCGGACCGGCTGGCCTGATCGGCTTCGGCATCCTCTTCTTCTTCCGCGTCGGGCGCGAAGAGCAGATGATGCGGGAAGCCTTCGGCGCCGAGTATGACGCCTACGCCCGGCGCACCAAGCGCGTCATTCCCGGCATCTACTGAACAGACCGGGAAAACGGGCGCCGAAGCGATTCGGTCCCGCTGCGTTCCCCTGCTGTCCCGGACAAATCCTGCAACCGTCCCGTTTCGGGACGCTTTTCAGGCGTCCGGATCGAGGGGCTGGGTGCCCGCCGGGCGCCCGGCGGCGTCGCGGGTGATGGTCTCCACCCGCGCCTCGGCGGCCTTCAGCAAGGCCTCGCACCTCTGCTTCAAGGCTTCGCCGCGCTCATAGATGGCGATGGATTCCTCCAGCGGCACGTTGCCCCGCTCGAGATTGGCGACAATGGCTTCCAGCTCGGCAAGCGCCTGCTCGAACGAGAGATTTTCGACGCCGGCAACCGCCGTGCCGCCCTTTGCTCCGCTCGCGCCTGCCATGGCCGCCTCCTGATTCGACAGGCGCCCACCATAGACGACAGCCGCCGCCACCCGAAGCGCGGCTCAAAAATGCAGATAGCGCGAGACCACCGGCAGTTCGGCGACCAGCGCCAACAGAACCCCGGCGGCGGTGAGGTAGATGCCGATGGCGAAGACCTTCACCAGCCGGTTGTAGCACACCCGGCGGAGCGATTGCGTCTCTAGCATTCCCACGAGGGCACGGAGCTGGAAGGCGATGCCCAGCGCCAGCAGGATGAAGGCGACGAGGGCCGAGCCGCCCCAGCGGCCGGGCATGAACGTCCAGTTGGAAAGAAAGGCGAGGGAGAAGCCGCCGACAACGCCGATGGCGGTGACGGAGCCGTTGCGGAAGGTGGGATCGAGAAGGTGGCCCGGCGCGCCCGGAAGACTTCCCTCGCGCCCCGCATCCTCGTCTCCTGCCGGCCCTTCCGCCATGCGATCCCGATCCTATGCTGCGCCGCCGCGTCGCCGGCGGCCGCAGCTTAGCGGGAAAGCCGCGCCAAATGCCACGCCGCCTTGCCATGCTGACTTGCCATGCTGACTTGCCATGCTGACTTGCCCCCCCCGCATGGCCGCGCCGGGGTGGTCGCGGGGCGCCGGCTTTGCTAGAAGCCCGCAAGACCTCACGGAAACCTTGCACCCATGTCGCCCGCGGCGCCTGCGCCCCTCACCTCCCGCACGTCCCCGAGCCTCGAGGAGGCGCTGGTCGCCACCTTCGCGGCCGCCGGCTTCGCGCGCCTCGATCCGCCCATCCTCCAGCCGGCCGACGTATTCCTCGATCTTTCGGGCGAATCCATCCGCCGCCGCATGTATCTGACGGCCGACGCCGAAGGCCACGAGTTGTGCCTGCGGCCGGACCTGACCATCCCGGTCGCCCGCGCGGTGCTGGCCGAGGGCATGGCGATGCCGGCGCGGGTGAGCTATCTCGGCCCCGTCTTCCGCTTCCGCGGCGAAGGCCCCGGCGAGTTCCGGCAGGCCGGCGTCGAATCCTTCGGCCGCACCGACATCGAGGCGGCGGACGCGGAAATCCTGTCCCTCGGCCTCAACGCCTGCGCGCTTTACGGCCTGCCGCAGCCGGACATCCGGCTCGGCGATGTCGGCCTGTTCACGGCGCTGCTCGACGCCCTGCCGCTGGCGCCTGCCATGCGCCGCCGGCTGCTGAAGGATTTCGGCCAGGGACGGGTGAACCTCGATCTTGCCCAGCTCAGCGACAAGAGCCGCGAGGGCGCCCCCGCCCATGCCGGCGTGCTGGCGGCGCTCGATGGCGCGGACCCGGCTGCGGCGCGCGCGCTCATCACCGATCTTCTCTCCATCGCCGGCATTTCGACGGTGGGCGGGCGCAGCGTGTCCGAGATCGCCGAACGGTTCCTGGAGCAGTCCTCCCTCGATGCAGGTGGCGGGCTTTCCAAGGAAACCTCGGACATCCTCTCGCGCTACCTCGCCATCTCCGGCACGCCGGACGACGCCTCAGCCCGGATGCGGGCGCTGGCGGCGGATGCGGGCATCGACCTCAACGCGGCCCTCGATTTGTTCGACCGGCGCACCGGCTTCTTCACCGCCTATGCGGTGAACCTGTCGTCCGTGCGCTTCTCGACCGCCTTCGGGCGCCCGCTCGATTATTACAGCGGCATGGTGTTCGAGCTGCACGACCCGGCCCGTCCCGGCGCCGGCCCGCTGGTGGCCGGCGGCCGCTATGACCGGCTGCTGTCGCGGCTCGGCGCGGAGGGGGCCATCCCCGGCGTCGGGCTTGCCGCCTGGGTGGAGCGCCTCGCCGGCCTCTCAGGTGCCGCGGAGGACGCCCGATGACCACGCCGCTCATCCTCGCCGTGCCGTCCAAGGGGCGGCTTCAGGAAAATGTCCACGCCTTCTTCTCCCGCGCCGGCATGCCGCTGACGCAGGCCCGCGGTGCCCGCGACTATCGCGGCGCGCTCGGTGGGGTGGAGGGGGTGGAGGTCGCCTATCTCTCCGCCTCGGAAATCGCCGCGGCGCTGGCCTCCGGCACGGCCCATTTGGGCGTGACCGGCGAGGATCTGGTGCGCGAGAACATCCATGAGGCGGACAGCCGCGTGGCGCTGCTGGAGAAGCTCGGCTTCGGCCATGCCAACGTGGTGGTTGCGGTGCCGCAGGCCTGGATCGACGTGCGCACCATGGACGATCTCGACGACGTGGCCAGCCACTTCCACGGCCGCACCGGCCGGCGCATCCGCGTCGCCACCAAATATGTGAACCTGACGCGCGGCTATTTCGCCCGCCACGGCATCATCGACTATCGCATCGTCGAGAGCGCGGGAGCCACCGAGGGCACGCCCGCCGCCGGCACGGCGGAGCTGATCGTCGACATCACCACCACGGGGGCGACGCTCGCGGCCAATGCGCTGAAGGTGGTGGACGACGGCATCATCCTGAAGTCCGAGGCGAACCTCGTCGCCTCGCTCACCGCCAACTGGAGCGGCGGCGCCCTGGCGGCGGCTCGGGCCATGTTCGACCGGCTGGGGGCTGAAAAGCGGGCGCGGACCATGCGCGAGGTGCGCACGCGCTTCGCCGATTGCGATGCCTCGCTGGTGGATGAGGCGGTGGCGGCCTATCGCTGCGTCGCGCCCTTCGGCGGCCCGACGTCTTCCGGCATGCTGACCCTGCACTGCCCGCCGGACACGCTGCACGCCCTCGCCACCTTCCTGCGCCAGCGCGGCGCCAGCATGGTGACGGTCGGCCCCATCGAATACGTCTTCGCCGCCGACAATCCGCTCTACGAAGCGCTGGAAGCGCGCCTCGACGGCTGAACCTCTGCAATGCCCCCGGCCGGCGCAGGACGCCGGCCGGGGATTTTCGTCAGTTGGTGCCGAGGCCGCGGTCGCCCTGCGCCAGGAAGAGGCGGTCGGCTTCCGAGAGCGGGCTCCGCTCCTGACCGGCGGAAAGGGCCACGAAGGCCGGAGGAACGGCGCGCTGCGTGGCATAGCCGAGCGGCTGGGCCTGCGAGTGGGCGGCCGCAGCCGCCTGCGCCTCGGCATCCGCAGCAGCGAGGGACGCCTCGTCGCCCGCGAAGGCGGCGCCGGAAGCAAGCAGGGCAGCGAGCGCGACAGCGCTAAAAGTCAGATTACGCATGTTAATCTCCTTAAATACCAACCCCACCACGCCCTTTGGATGGCTAGGAGCTAGGGTGCGTCGCAAAATTCGATAAGGAGGCCTTACAGAAACAATCGTTGGAGATTTCTGGACAATCGGTGAGACTCCTTTTCCGTCAACGGCTCGCGCCCTTTTCCAAGGCCGGGGTGACGGTACGTAGCGGTCTGTTCAAGGGGGCGTGATCGGCATGTCTTTCGAGCCTTCCGCAGCGTCCATGCGGCGTCGTTTGTTGCACGGATCCCTGGCCGGGCTGGCCATCGGGACCGTTGGCGGCCTAATCGGCCTCGGTGGCGCGGAGATTCGACTGCCGGTGCTGATCGCGCTCGGATTCGAGGCGCTGCCGGCCATCATTATCAACCGAGTGCTTAGCCTCGTGGTGGTGGCCTTCGCCCTGCCGTCGCGCGCGGCGACCATCCCCTTTGCCGAGGTCGCCGAGCACTGGCGGGTGATCGCGACCCTGCTGACCGGAAGTCTCGCCGGCGCCTGGACAGGGGCGACCTACGCCACGCGGTTCGCCTCGCGCACCCTGTTCCGCACCATCGCGGCCATGCTCGTCTTCACCGCCATCATGCTGGTGCTGGGTGACGATCCCGATCTCAAGCACATGGCCATCGACGGCACCGTGCGGCTGGTGGTCGGGGTGCTGGCCGGCTTCATCATCGGCCTTGCGGTGGCGCTCATGGGGGTTTCCGGCGGGGAATTGCTGGTGCCGACGCTGGTTCTGCTCTTCGCCCTGCCGGTGAAGCTCGCGGGCAGCGTCGCGCTCGCCGTGAGTCTGCCCACCCTCATCGTCGGATTCGCCCGCTGCGGCCGCGACAACACGGTTGCCGTCGTGCGGGAGAACCTGACGTTCCTCGGGGTGATGACCGCCGCCTCCATGCTGGGTGCCTTCCTAGGCGGCCAGTTGCTCGGCATCGTGCCGGCCTCCATGCTGCTGCCGCTGCTCGGCGCCATCCTTGTGATGTCGGCCTGGAAGATCTGGCGGCACGGCTCGGCGTCAGGCCAATAGCTCAGCACCGGACAATGCAAGTTATATCTATTTATACACATCAACCGCACTAAAACTATATTCAGTCAGATATAATAAATATCCCGGACTAAATATGTAATATCGAACGACAAGATCATATTCTGCAATATTCGTGGACGGCGCAGCCATTCCGTGCGCACCGTGGCGCTCCATTCCGCAATGGTCGCCCGTTCCATGAAGGCTGCATCGCTCAATTCCTTTGCCTTTTCCACCGGCGGCATCATCGGCACGCTGGGTGGTTTGATCGGTCTGGGAGGCGCGGAATTCCGGTTGCCGGTGCTCATCGGCCTGTTCCACTTCCGGGCCCTGGACGCGATCATCGTCAACAAGGCGGTCAGCCTCATCGTGGTGGCCGTCGCCCTGCCCTTCCGCGCCAGCGTCGTTCCGTTCGCACAGATTTCGGACCATTGGGGCGTGATCGCCAATCTGCTGGCCGGAAGCCTCCTCGGGGCGTGGTTCGGGGCAGGCGTGGCGCTGCGGCTCGCATCGCCCGCGCTCTATCGGGTCATCGCGCTGCTCTTGGCGCTGATCGCGGTCGTGCTGCTGTTCGGCCACGGCGGCGGCACGGGCCAGCCTTTGTTCGAGGGTGTCCTGCAGAGATGGCGGGCGTGGCGGCCGGCTTCGCCATCGGCATCTTCGCCTCGGTGCTGGGTGTGGCCGGCGGCGAATTGCTCATCCCGACCCTGATCCTGCTCTTCGGCTGCGACGTGAAGCTCGCCGGCAGCCTCTCCCTCGCCGTGAGCCTGCCCACCATGCTCGTGGGCTTTGCGCGCTACAGCCAGGACAAGAGCTTCGCCGTACTGGCGCGCAATCGCGGCTTCCTGATCGCCATGGGCCTCGGCTCGGTGGCCGGCGCCTTTGCCGGCAGCCTGCTCCTCGGCATCGTGCGGGCGGAGGTGCTGCTACCGCTCCTCGCTTTGCTGCTCGCCGGCTCGGCGGTGAAGATTTGGCTCCACGCCCGGCGCGCCGCGCCGGGCCCGCGCTTTCCTCCGCAGCAATCGCGCTCTACTCTCCCCACCGACCCGACAGGATAGCGAGACGCCGGCCCCTCCATGCCGGCGCCAGGAGCGTTGACATGCGTGATGCAGAACCCAAGGCCATCCACCTTTCCGACTACCGTCCCCCGGCCTGGCTGGTGGACAAGGTGGACCTTGATTTCTCCCTGCACCCCTCGCAGACCCGCGTCACCTCGAAGCTCTCCCTGCGCCGCAACCCGGCCGGTGCCCTCGGCGCGCCCGTGGTGCTCGACGGTGACGGACTGACGCTGGTGCGCCTCGCCATCGACGGCAAGCCGCTGGCCGGCCCGAGCTTCGAGGCGACGCCCGACCGCCTGACCCTCGCCCATCCCCCGGCCGACGCCTTCGTGCTGGAGATCGAGACGCTGGTGGACCCCACCGCCAACACCCAGCTGATGGGGCTCTACCGCACCTCCAGCAACTACTGCACCCAGTGCGAGCCCGAGGGCTTCCGCCGCATCACCTATTATCCCGACCGGCCGGACGTGCTCTCCGTCTTCACCACCCGCGTCGAGGCGGATGAGGCTGAGGCCCCTGTGCTGCTCGGCAACGGCAATCTGGTGGAGAGCGGGAAGGTGGACGGCACCAGCCGCCATTATGCCGTGTGGCACGATCCCTGGCCAAAGCCCTCCTACCTGTTCGCCCTCGTGGGCGGGCGCCTCGCCAAGATTGCGGACAGCTTCCTCACCCGCTCCGGGCGTGAGGTGGAGCTGGGCATCTATGTGGAGCACGGCAAGGAGGCCCGCGCCGGCTATGCCATGGACGCGCTGAAGCGTTCCATGCGCTGGGACGAGGAGGCATTCGGCCGCGAGTACGACCTCGACGTGTTCAACATCGTCGCCGTGTCGGACTTCAACATGGGCGCCATGGAGAACAAGGGCCTCAACGTCTTCAACGACAAGTATGTCCTCGCCACCCCCGAGACCGCGACGGACGCGGACTATTCCGGCATCGAGGGCGTCATCGCCCACGAATACTTCCACAACTGGACCGGCAACCGCATCACCTGCCGCGACTGGTTCCAGCTGTGCCTGAAGGAGGGCCTCACCGTCTTCCGCGACCAGGAATTCTCCTCCGACGAGCGCTCCCGCCCGGTGAAGCGCATCGCCGACGTGCGGGCGCTGAAGGCCGCGCAGTTCACCGAGGACCAGGGTCCGCTCGCGCATCCCGTGCGGCCGGAAACCTATCGCGAGATCAACAACTTCTACACGGCGACCGTCTACGAGAAGGGCGCCGAAGTGGTCCGCATGCTCAAGACCCTGCTGGGCGAGGCCGGGTTCCGGGCGGGCATGGACCTCTATTTCGAGCGCCATGACGGCGAAGCCGCGACCATCGAGGATTTCGTCGCCTCGTTCGCCGATGCCACCGGCCGCGACCTTTCGCAGTTCGCGCTGTGGTATGCGCAGTCGGGCACGCCCGTGCTCACCGTGAGCGGCGCATGGGATGCCGAGGCGGGCACCTATCGCCTCGACGTGGCGCAGGAGGTGCCGCCCACCCCGGGCCAGCCCACCAAGAAGCCCATGCTCATCCCCCTCGCCCTCGGTCTCGTCGGGCCGGACGGCCGCGACCAGCCGCTGGCGCTCGGCAATGTGCCGGTTGAGAACGGCGTGGTGGAGGTGAGCGAGGCGCGCCAGAGCTTCCTCTTCACCGGCCTCGATGCGCGACCCGTGCCCTCGCTCAACCGCGGCTTCTCGGCCCCGGTGAACCTCGTGAGCGACCTCACCGAGGCCGACCGCGTCTTCCTCGCCGCCCATGACGCGGACCCGTTCAACCGCTTCGACGCCATCCAGCGCATCGCGCTGGAAATGCTGAAGACCGGCGCGCGCACCGGCAGCCTGCCGGCGATGGAGGCCCTCGTCACCGCCGCCCGCGCCATCCTCGCAGACACCACGCTCGATGCCGCCTTCAAGGCGCAGGCACTGGCCCTGCCCGGCGAGGGCGAGGTGGCCCGCGAGCTCGCGAAGGACGTGGACCCGGACGCGGTGTTCGCCGCCCGCAAGGCGCTGCGCCTCGCGGTGGGCACGGCGCTGGAAGGCGCATTCGCCACCACCTATTCGGCCATGGCCGCGACCGGCCCCTTCTCGCCGGACGCCTCCTCCGCCGGGCGGCGCGCGCTGCGCAACCTCTCGCTGGATTTCCTCGCAGTCACCGGCTCGGCGGAGGGCATCGCCCGCGCCAAGGCGCAGTTCGAGGCGGCGGACAACATGACCGACCGCATCACCGCCCTCGCCGTCCTGACCCAGCATGAGGTGCCGGAGCGCGAGGCCGCGCTTCAGGCCTTCTACGACCGCTTCGAGCGGGACGCGCTGGTCATCGACAAGTGGTTCACCCTGCAGGCGCAAATCGCGGCTCCAGGCACCCTCGACCGCATCAAGGATCTGATGCTGCATCCCGCCTTCTCGCTGGGCAATCCCAACCGGGTGCGCTCGTTGGTGGGCGCCTTCGCCGCCACCAACCCCACCCAGTTCAACCGCGCGGATGGCGCCGGGCACGAGTTCGTCACCGACGTGGTGCTGACGCTGGACGGCAAGAACCCCCAGGTAGCAGCCCGCCTCCTCGCCTCGTTCAAGACCTTCCGCCAGCTGGAGCCGGTGCGCCGCGCCAGCGCGGAGCGGGCCCTGCGCAAGGTGGCGGAGACGCCCGGCCTGTCGCCGGACGTGGCGGATATCGCCACCCGCGCGCTGGGGTGAGCATTCTCCGGCGCCCTCCGGCTCGAGCAGAGGGCGCATCGTTCCGGTCGCACGAGCCTTCACGCGCAAGACAAGCCTCGTCGTGATCCGGTCACCCCGGACCACGACGACGTCCTGGACATGCAGAGCCTCTTGTAGACGCGGCTCTTCCTACTCTGCCGCCGTCTCGAGCACGCGCTCGAAGATGGCGCGGACTTTCTGTTCGGTCTCGAAGAGATCAGCCTCCAGCGTGGCGAAGTCCGGCATCTCGCCGGCACGGGCGAGGAGCGCGCGCAGCGCCGGGCTCGCGTCCTGCGGCACCACGTGGGCGTCCACCGACAGGCGCAGCACCTGCGTCAGGTTCTGGTAGAGCCGGCAGGCGCGCAGCAGCACGTGCGCATCTTCCGGCCCAAGCAAGGCCAGCCGCTCTGCCGTGGCGAGCACGCGGGCGGTGGCCGTGTCCACGATCTCGGGATGATCGTGGGCATGGGCCAGCACGAGGTATTGGGCGAGGAACTCCACATCCACCTGCCCGCCAGCCGCGTGCTTCAGGTTCCAGCGGTCGTCCTCGCCCTTCTCGGCGGCGATGGCCTGGCGCATGTCGAGGATGTCGCCCGCCAGCCGGCGCCGGTCGCGTGCCTGGCCCATGATGCGGCCGATGACATCGCGCACGATGCCGCCGAATTCCGGCGTAGCGGCGATCACCCGGGCGCGGGTGAGCGCCATGTGCTCCCACGTCCAGGCCTCCGCCTGCTGATAGGTGGCAAAGGAGGAGAGCCGCGTCGCCAGCGGACCCGAGCGGCCGGAGGGGCGCAGCCGCAGGTCCACGTCATAGAGCTTGCCGGCATTGGTCAGCGAGGTCAGCGCGGTGACGAGGCGCTGGGTGAAGCGGGCGAAATATTGCGCGCCGGTCAGCGGGCGCGGGCCGTCCGAGGTGCCATCTGCCTCGGGATCGAAATCATAGAGCACGATGAGGTCGAGGTCGGACCCCGCCGTCATCTCGCGGCCGCCGAGCTTGCCCATGGCGAGCACCGCGGTCTCGGCACCCGGAATGCGGCCATGGGTTTCGCAGAAGCGCACCCAGACGCGCCGGTGCAGGGCGCGGATGATGACCTCGGCGAGCTTCGCATAGGCCTCGCCCGCCCGCGCCGCCGGCAGCGTGCCGGAGGCGATGCGCACGCCGATGAGCACATGCTGCTCCTGGCGGAAGCGGCGGGCGCGGTCGAACTGCTCCTCGTCGGTCTCGGCCGTGTCGAGCAGCAGTTCGAGATGCTCGGAGAGGCTTGCCTCGTCGGGCAGCACGTCGAAGAAGGCGGGATCGAGCAGCGCGTCCGTGAGAGAAGGCCGGCGTGCCAAAGTTTCGCTCAGGCGCGGGGCGGCGGTGAGGATAGTGGCAAGCAGCCGCACGAGGTCCGGATGCCGGTCCAGCGCGGTGAGCAGATGCGGCCCCGGAAGCTCGGTGAAGAAGCGGTCCGCGGCGATGAGCGCGCCATCGGGATCGCCGCCACGGGACAGGGCCTCCAGCATCAGCGGCACGATGCGGGCGAGATGGGCGCGGGCCGCCTCGGTCTTTAGCGCCCGCGGCCCGCCCACGAGCCAGCGCCGCACGATGCCGCTCGCCGCCGCCGGATCCTTGAAGCCGAGGCGCGAAAGGGCGGCGAGGGTCGGCCGGTCGTTCTCGTCCGGCGGGAAGAGCAGATCGGCGTCGAGTACGGCCGGCGGCGGCGCATCCTCGAACAGGTGGGCATAGTGGCTCTGAACCGTCGTCAGCCGCGCCACCAATGCGGCGGCGAAGGCGTCGCGATCCGGATAGCCCATGAAGCGGGCAAAGCCCTCCATGGCCTCGCGGCTCTCGGGCAGCGAATGGGTCTGCGCATCCGCCACCATCTGGATGCGGTGCTCGACCCGGCGCAGGAAGAGATAGGCCTCGGCGAGGTCGTCGCGGACCTTGGGCTCGATCCAGCGATGGGCGGTGAGCGCATCGAGCGCGTCGAGGGTGCGGCTGGTGCGCAGCAGCGGGTCGCGCCCGCCGGCGATGAGTTGCTGGGTCTGGACGAAGAACTCGATCTCGCGGATGCCGCCGCGGCCGAGCTTCACATTGTGTCCCTCCACCGCCACCACGTCGTGGCCACGGAAGGCGTGGATCTCGCGCTTCATGGCATGGACGTCGGCGATGGCCTGGAAGTCCAGCACGCGGCGCCAGACGAAGGGCGAGAGATCGGCGAGGAACTGCCGTCCCACCTCCGCATCGCCCGCCACGGGGCGCGCCTTGATGTAGGCCGCGCGCTCCCAGGTGGCGCCCTCGCGCTCGTAATAGTCGAGGGCGGAGACGGTGGAGAGGGCGACCTGGGTCGAGCCGGGATCGGGGCGCAGGCGCAGGTCCACGCGCAGCACGTAGCCGTCGGCGGAGCGCTCCTGCAGCAGGCGCACCAGCCCCTGCGTGATCTTCACGAAGAAGGGCGAGGCGGAGACGCTGTCGGAGAGTTGCGCCTTCTCGCGGTCGTAGACCACCACGAGGTCGATATCGCTGGAATAGTTGAGCTCCCGCGCGCCGTGCTTGCCCATGGCGATAGCCGCGAGGCCCGAGCCGGCCTGAGGATCGGCGGGATCGGGCACGGTGAGCCGCCCGGCCTTCACCGCCTCGCCGAGGAGGAAGGACAGCGCCTTGCGCACCGCCGCGTCGGCCACATCCGTCAGCGCGGCGGTGACCTCCACGAGGCCGAACACCCCGCCCATGTCGGCGACGGCAATGAGCAAGGCGGCCTCGCTGCGCATCCGCCGCAGCGCGCGCATTACGTCGGCTTCGGAGCCGTCCACGGCCGCGCATTCGGCGATGAGCGCATCGAGATGGGCGTGCGGCGGGCGGGCGAGCACGCGCAGAAGCCGCTCCGGCTCGGAACGGATCACCTCGATGAGGAAGGGAGAGCTTTCGGCGATCCCGAGGCAGACCTGCTCGGCACAGGGCGCAGCCGTGAACAGCGCATCAAGGGCGGCGCACGCCTCCGGCGCCAGCCGTTCAATGGCGTGGGAAAGCTTAATCTTTGCCGCCTTCGGATCCGCCACGACGGGCGCTTCCCGCATCAGCAGGGCGAGGGGCGGCCGGTCCGCCGAATCCGGTTCCGTGGGCCAACGCATGGTCAGGTCTAAAGGCACCAGCGACTTGCCGCGCGCAAGCCTTCTTTGATGCGATTGACGCAACCGGAGGCGCGGCGCGCATCATGGTTAAGGGAGAACAGGCGGGTCATTGGAGACGTTAACGCCGGTGCCGACCGCTTGGTTCACGCTTGTCGATCATTTCGTCGGCAAACGGAACGTCGCGACCAGACCCGGGCCGTTGTCGGAAAAGCCGAGGGTGCCGCCGTGCAGCCGCGCAATGGCGCCGACCAGCGAAAGACCGAGCCCGGAGCCGGGCCGGGTGCGGCTCGCCTCCAGCCGCACGAATCGCTCCACCACCCGCTCGCGGTCGGCGGGCGGAATACCCGGGCCGGTGTCGGCCACCGTCAGCACCGCGTCCGTGCCCTCGCGCTTCAGGGTCACGGTGATGCGCCCCCTGCCCCCATCGGCCGGTCGGCCATACTTGATGGCATTGTCGATGAGGTTGGAGAGGGCCTGGGCCAGAAGCTCCTTCACCCCATGCACAGTCGTCGGCGTGGCGCTGACGGTGAGGTCGAGCCCCTGCTCGTCCGCCAGCGGTTCGTAGAGCTCGGACACCGCCTCGGCGATCTCGGCGAGGTCCACGTCGCCCATGGTCGCCCGCCCCTGCCCCGCCTCGGCGCGGGCGATCATCAGGAGCGCGTCGAAGGTGCGGATGAGACCGGCGCTCTCCTCGATGGTGGTCTCCAGCGCGGCGCGCCAGTCGTCCTCTGTGCGGCCGGTGCGCAGCGCCTCCTCGGCGCGGTTGCGCAGGCGGGTGAGCGGGGTCTTCAGATCGTGGGCAATGTTGTCGGAGACTTCCTTCAGCCCCACCATCAGCCCCTCGATGCGGTCGAGCATGGCGTTGAGGGAGTGGGCGAGGCGATCGAACTCGTCCTCCGTGCCGGCCAGCGCCAGCCGGCCGGAGAGATTGCCGGCCATGATGGTTTCGGCCGTGGCCGTCATGGAATCGATGCGCTTCAGCACCCGTCGCGTCACGAACACGCCGCCGGCAAGGCCCAGCACCACGATGAGCACCACCGCCCATTGGGCGGGCCGCGCCACGAGATCGCGCAGGGTGTCGCGCTCCTCGATGTCGCGGCCGACGAGCAATCTGTAGCCGCCGGGCAGGAACATGGTCTGCACGAAGGCCACATGGCTCTTGGCCACGGGATCGTCCGGCCGGTTGTAGGTGGTGAAGCGGGTGCCCTCCTTGTCGAGCAGGCCGATGGGCAGGTCCGTCACGTTGGCGGCCAGCACCTCGCCCTGGAAATTGGAGAGCACATAGATGGACGAGCCCGGCCGCCGCGTGCGCCGGTCGATGACATAGACCAGCCGCTGGATGCCGCCGATGCGATACTGGTCAGAGAGCCCGACGACCTCGCGATCGAGGTCGTCCGCAACCTGCCCCTGGATCAGGGCGCGGGTATGCCACGCGGTGTAGACGATGACCGACACCGCAAACAGCGCGAAGACCACGAGATAGGCGGCGAGCAGCTTGAACGCCGTGGTGCGCACGAGGCGCGCCGCATGGGCGATGGGGCTGGCGATCGCGCCGTGCGCCCTCCCCCCGTTGCCGAGCGGACCCGCACCCGCCGGGGCGCCCTCCCCCTTCACGCCAGCCCCGCCCGCACCATGTAGCCGGCGCCGCGGACGGTGTGGATGAGCGGCACGTCGAAGCCCTTGTCGATCTTCGAGCGCAGGCGCGAAACGTGGACGTCGATGACATTGGTCTGGGGGTCGAAATGATAGTCCCAGACGTTTTCGAGCAGCATGGTGCGCGTCACCACCTGGCCGGCGTGGCGCATGAGATATTCCAGCAGCCGGAACTCGCGCGGCTGGAGCTGGATCTCCTTGCCGGAGCGGGTGACGCGGTGGGCGAGGCGGTCGAGTTCGAGGTCGGCCACCTTGTACACCGTCTCGGCGCCCTGGCTGACGCCGCGCCGCGACAGGGCCTCGACCCGCGCCAGAAGCTCGGTGAAGGCGTAGGGCTTCGGCAGATAGTCATCGCCGCCGGCGCGCAGGCCCTGCACCCGGTCGTCCACCTGCCCGAGCGCGGAGAGGATGAGCACGGGCGTCGTGTGCCCGCGCCCGCGCAATTCGGTGACGAGGGAGAGGCCGTCGCGGGCGGGGAGCATGCGGTCCACCACCATCACGTCGTACTTGCCGTCGAGCGCGAGGGCGAGCCCCTCCTCGCCGTCTGCGGCATGGTCCACCACGTGACCGGCCTCGCGAAAGGCCTTGCGCAGATATTCGGCGGCGTCGCGGTCGTCCTCGACCAGGAGAAGGCGCATGGCGGAGAGAGGACCCGGATCGAGATTCGTTGTCATCACTCTAGCTCACCTTTCAGGCAGGTCCATGCGAGGGGTCCATGCGAGGGGCACGCACCAAAAAAGTGGCGCGGGAAGCCCTCTGGAGCTTCCCGCGCCTGCGGAGCCGAAGCGGCATCAGGGGCGATGGCGATATCCACCTCGGTCCGGAGGCCCGTCGCCGGGGGATGAGCCCCGGCGTGTCATGCGGGTCGGGCCTTGTCTCAGGCCGGCTGAGCGGGCTCAGCCGATCTTGGCTCAGCCTTTGGCCTTGCCTTCCAGCGAGATGGCGACGAAGCGCACGCCCTCGCCGCTCTTCACCTGGATGAGCACCGCCTTGCGGTTCTCGGCCTTGGCGGCGGCGAGGCCGTCGCGCACATCCTTGGGGGTGGCGACGGTCTTGTCGCCGACCTTCAGGATCACGTCGCCGGTCTTCAGGCCGCGCTGGGCTGCCGGGCCGTTGGGCTCGACGCCGGTGACCACCACGCCTTCGCCGCCGGCACCCTGCACGCTCTTGGAGGGAGCGAGCTGCAGGCCGAGGCGCGGCATGTCCTTGTTGCCGGCGCTGTCGTCCTCACCCTGCGGGGTGTTGGTGCGCGAGGCCACCTGCTCGTTGGGCAGCTGGTCGAGCACGACCTTGATGTCCATCGGCTTGGTGTCGCGGATCACCGAGAGCTGGACCTCGGCACCCGGCTTCATCATGCCCACCTTGCGGGACAGCTCGCGGGCCTCCTTGATCGGCTCACCGTTCACCTTGACCACCACGTCACCGGCCTTGAGGCCGGCCTTGGCGCCAGCGGTGTTGGGCTGCACCTGGGCGACCAGGGCACCTTCTGCGCTCTTGATGCCGAGGCCGGAGGCGAGGTCCTCGGTCACCGGCTGGATCTGCACGCCGATATAGCCGCGGGCCACCGAGCCCTTGTCACGCAGCTGGGTCACCACGGTCTTCACCGTCTCGGAGGGGATGGCGAAGGCGATGCCCACGTTGCCGCCCGAGGGGGAGACGATGGCGGTGTTCATACCGATCACCTCGCCGTTCAGCGAGAAGGTCGGGCCACCGGAATTGCCCCGGTTGATGGGGGCGTCGATCTGGATGAAGTCGTCATAGGGGCCGGAGCCGATGTCGCGGCCGCGGGCCGAGACGATGCCGGCGGTCACGGTGCCGCCGAGGCCGAACGGGTTGCCGACCGCGATCACCCAGTCGCCGACGCGCGGCGCACCATCGGCGAGCTTCACCCACGGCATGTTGGTGACGTTGTCGATCTTGAGCAGGGCGACGTCGGTGCGCGGATCGGTGCCGATCACCTTGGCGACGTATTCCTTGCCGTCGGTGGTGGTCACGTCCACCTCGTCGGCGCCGTCCACCACGTGGTTGTTGGTCACCACATAGCCGTCAGCCGAGATGATGAAGCCGGAGCCCTGGCCCACCACCGGGCGCTCGCCCTTGGGGCCCATGCCGCCGCGCGGGCCCATGCCGGGACCACCCGGGCCGCCGGGACCCATGCCGGGGCCGCCCTGGCCGAAGCCGAAGCGCTTCAGGAATTCCTCGATCTGGGGCGGCACATTGCCGCCGAGGCCCTCGCCGCCCATGGCCATCTGCTGGTCGCCGATGTCCTTCTTCACCTTCACCGAGACGACGGCGGGCGAGACCTTCTCGACGATGTCGGCGAAGGAGAAGGTATTGGCCGGCTGGCTGGTGGTGATCTGCGCGAGAGCGGGGGTATTGGCAGGCGGGATGAACTGACCGGCCACGACGCCGGCGAGGGCCAGACCGAAAACGCTCGCGAGCATGGCACGGCGGTTGCGCTTCGTCAAAGAAGGGGTGGAGGGGGAGCGGGTCATGCGTCGCGTCTCTCTGTTGCCTGCCATGCCGGGCAGGTTCGAGACGCAACCTAAGGGTTGGATCGTTACGGCAATCTGGCGGCCGGATTAAGCTTCCGTAATGTCGCTCGCGATGCCGTGACCTCCGCTCCGGCGCGCGATCAGCCGACCCCGCGCGACATCAGATGGAGGCCGAGCACCATGATTCCCACCGCCGCGACCCAGCTTCCCGCCGCCCGAAGCGCGATGGGCCGCCATCCGCCGACACCGGCGAGGAAGGCGACGGCGCAGCCGAGCGCGAGGGTGACGAAGGCATAGCCAATCACCGTCACGCCGGACAGGAACAGGAAGCGGTCCGTGGTGGCCACCATGGCGGCGCCGTTCTGGTATCCGTCCAGCAGACCGAGGCCCACCGCCAACACCAGCAGGGCGGCGAGCGGCAGCCTCAGCTGCGCCGCGACGGCAAGACCCGTGAGCGCCACCAGCGCGACGCCCGCGACCGGGGCGAACGGCGGCGGCGGCAGCACCAGCGACAGCGCACCGCCTGCGGCCAACGCCAGCGGGAAGGCCAGCACCACCCAGCGCGCCACGCGCGGCCCCTGGAAGGCGGCAAGCACCGCCAGCGCGAGCCAGGGCAGCACCTGCTCGAAATCCGTCAGCGGATGCAGCGCGCCGGCATAGAAATCACCGAGCCGCGTATCCACGAGGTGGGCGTGGGCGAGGCCGGGCGTGAGCGCGAAGAAAAGAGCAAGCGCACCGGCCTTACCGGCGCGCCGGACAAGGCGTGTCATTCGATGATTCCGATGGCACCGAGCAGGAAGTAGACACCGAGGCAGCCGATGGCGGCGCCACAGGCGCGCACCGCCTTGGCCCCCGCCTCCCAGCGCACCGCGACGCCGATGAGGATGCCGAGCAAATGGAGCATGCCGGTGGCCACCACGAAGCCCACCGCGAATGCCACGGCATCGGCCGCATCCGGCAGTTCCTTGCCGTGGGCATAGCCGTGGAAGATGGCGAAGACGCCGACGATGGTCGCCGCCACCCACAAAGGCGGGCGCACGTTGAAGGCGACCATGGCGCCGAGCGCGATGCCGGACAAAGCGATGAACAGCTCGACGAAGGGCAGGTCGATGCCCATGACGCCAATGAGGCCGCCCACTGCCATCACCAGCGGGAAGGTGATGGGCAGCACCCAGATGGCCGGATTGCCGAGCTGGGCGCCCCACAGGCCCACCGCGACCATGGCGATGACGTGGTCCGCGCCGGTCAGCGGATGGAGAAAGCCGCTCTGAAGGCCGATCTGCACGCCCGTGCCGGTATGGGCGAGGGCCGGGGATAGGGGAATCATCGCGAGAAGGCCGGCGAGGACGAGCGCCGGGTTCGGGCTTTGGGACTTCATGACGAATGTCCTTCCAAGGTATGCGCCCCAGGCAGGGTCAGATGCGGGTGAGGAACCAGAACGACGCGACGGAGCCGATGACATAGGCCGGGATGGCCGCGCCCCAGCGGGGCAGCAGCGCCTGCGCCTGCCGGTGCGCCCACATGAGGGCGAGCACCGCCATGACGAACATCAGCTGGCCGATCTCGACGCCCACGTTGAAGAACAGGAGCGCGATGGGCAGCGTCGCCTGCGGGATGCCGAGCGCCGTCAGCGCCGTGGCGAAGCCGAGGCCGTGCAGGAGGCCGAAGGCGAAGGCGACGATCCACGGATAGCGCGCGGTGAGCCCCGGCTCGCCCCGCTGCAGCTTCACGATCTCCACGCCCACGAAGACGATGGAGAGGGCGATGGCAGCATTGAGCGGCCGCTCGGGCACGCCGACCCAGCCGAAGGTGGCGGCGGCGAGCGAGATGGAATGGCCCACGGTGAAGGCGGTGATGGTCTTCACCAGCCGCCAGCCCCCCTTCACGATCCAGATCAGGCCCAGCACGAACAGCAGGTGGTCGATGCCGCGCAGGATGTGGTCGATGCCGAGGTTGACATAGGTGTCCGCGAGATCGGCCCAAATCGCGAGATTGGTGCCCGGCTCGCTGGCCACCATCATGGAGGGCTTGGCGGCGCTCACCGTGTAGGCGACGGGCGACCCGTCGCGCGGGACCACGCGGATGGTCGCCACCGACTGCTTGCTGCCTAGGCCCATGAAGCTTAGGCGGCCGGTCAGGCCCCGCTCGCCGCAGACCAGCTCGGGCGGGTTCCACTGGCAGTGGGCGGGGAAGATGGGCTGGAGCGTCACGTCCACCGGCGGCATGGTCCACTGGCCGATGAAGCGGCCCGGCGCGATCTCGCGCAAGGTGATGACCGCCATGGTCGCCTCATGCGCCCGCGCCACCGCCGAGGGCAGCAGCACGGCGGACGCCACGGCGAGCATCGCCAGAAGCCCGGCCAGCGGACGGCGCAGCGCCGCTGCGCAGTGGTGCAGGAGGACTGTCGCGCAGCGGGCGATCATGGCTCACCGCGCCGGATGACGTAGGCATTGCCGAGATCCCTGGTCGCGGCGATGCCGAGGATGCGCCGGCGCTCGTCCTTCCAGGCGAGGGCCACCTGGGCGGACACGTCGTCGAGGTCGGTCGGATGGCCGGGCGCATAAGCATCGAGCCGCACCACGTTCCAGCCGTCCCTGGAGGGCAGCACGCGCCACTCGCCCTGCGGCAGCGCCACCAGCGCCTCCACGAACGGCGCGCCGAACGACGGTTCCAGCGACTTGCGGGGCCGCTCGCCGAAGATCAGCGCGCGGTTCTGGGTCTCCTCGGATTCCTCGCCGGCGAGAATCTGCTCCAGCGTCTCGTGCGCGTCCGCCTCGGCGTTCGGGCCGGTGAAGGGCACGGAGATGAAGCTGATGGTCTCGGGCACGTCATACTGCGCCCGGCGCTTCTCGTACCAGGCTTCAAGCTCGGTGCGAGTCGGCTCCTTGACCTCGACGCCGTTGAAGATGAGCAGGCGCATCTTGTGGACGATGCGGTCGCGGATCATCTCGTCGCCCTTGTCGAGGCCCTGCGCCAGCGCCTCGCGGAAGGTGATCTCGTTCAGGATCCAGACGTCGACCAGCTTGCGGTATTCGTCCGCCCCCGGCTCGCGGCCCTCGTGGGTGGACTTGAAGGCATCGACGATGCTCTGGCGCACCTCGGGGGTGACCTCGATGAGCTTTTCCTTCGGGACCGACGGCGTCACCGCCGCATGGGCCGCGAAAATCATGGCGCCGAGCACCATGAACTGAAGCAGCGGCTCGCCGACCAGCCGCCTGATGAGGCTCTTTTTGCCGGTGCCGGCCGGCGCATCCGCGCTCGTATTCAAACCCGATGACGTCAAGACTCGTCCCCCACCCACAGGGCTGCGGAAATGCGCATCCCTGCCACGTCGTGCGTCCACTACTGCTGGCGGCGCATCCCCTAGCGGCCGACCGGTGTCGGCTTGATGACAGCGCTGCGGCAGACGCAGGGTCCCAGAGGTCTCGCAAGGTTTCCCGGCTCACTTTCCGCGGCGTCACAGAACCTTCAGCACGCGGTCACAGAACGCCGCTAGGAGGCCCTTACGGGCGGACTGGCGTCCGTGGGAAATTAGGGGTTGGAGCATGAAGGGCGGGGTGCTGACACAGCAGCTCATCGCGGGGGCGTCGGTCCTCGCTGTTGCCGGCGGAGCGGCTTTTGCGCCGACGCAGGCGTTCGCCGACAGCTACATGGCCGGCGACTTCCACAATCACACGCCGTGCTCGGACGGCCGCTCGTCGGTCGAGACCATGGTGAAGAAGGCGGTCCAGAGTTACGGCCTGGAATGGCTGGGCGCGGCCGACCACGGCGGCTCCAGCCCGCGCGACTGCCGCGTGGACGATCCGGAAGGTGACGGCTCCACCACCGGCAAGGGTCGCTTCTTCGATCAGGTCGATGGCCTGGTCATCAAGGGCAACACCGCCACGTCGCAGGGCCACCGTTCCATGTGGCGCTGGCAGAGCGCGGAAGAGATCATCTTCCCCGAGCTCGTGCGCCTCGCCAAGGAGACCGGCGTGCCGATGCTGTATGCCGGCATCGAGACCAACGTGCCCGGCCACGAGCACACCTCCATGACGGTCATCGGCAATCAGAAGCCGCAGAACGCCATCGAGAAGAAGGGCCTGTTCGGCAACAAGAACAAGGACAAGGACACCGGCAACGCGAGCGCCGTGGCCGAGTTCGAGTACCGCTTCGACCGCTCCGACACCGACACCGGCCTCGGCGCGCCCAACCACAACTGGACCGGCAAAGTGGCGAACGCCTCCGGTACCGGCTCGGGCACGGCGAACCACCAGAACAAGGCGGTGCCGTCCGTCCAGTGGCTGCAGAAGTATTATCCGCTCGACAGCTACTACGTCCCCGCGCATCTCGAGCGCGCCGGCGTGTTCAACCCGAACGGCAATAACGGCTTCAACATCGAGCACCTGCGCGACTTCAACAACGCGGGTCCGACCGTCGCCGTGGGCTTTGAGAGCCAGCCGGGCCATCAGGCCTCCAACAACCGCGGCGAATACCGCGCCGGCTTCTGCGGCACGGGCTGCGATTCCGTAGGCGTGACCACCTTCGGCGGCACGGGCATCTATGCCGCCAAGATCGGCGGCGTGTGGGACGCACTCCTGGGCGAAGGCCGCAACTGGTTCTTCTTCGCCAGCTCCGACTGGCACAACCGCGGCGCCTTCTCGATCTACGAGCAGGGCACCACCAACGACTTCTACCCGGGTGAGTTCCAGAAGCTCTACATCCCCCGCCCGAAGAAGTCCGTCACCCTGCGCCCGCAGGTGGTGGTGGACGGCGTGCGCTCCGGCAATTCCTACTCGGTCCAGGGCGATCTCATCTCCGGTGAACTCACCTACACTGCCAAGGCCGGCCTCGGCGCCAAGGCGGGCATGGGTGATACCCTGGTGGTGAAGCGCGGCAAGTCGGTGACGCTGACCCTCGAGGTTAACGTGACGGGCGGCCCGAACTACTCGCCCTACAGCTTCAACAACCCGTCGCTGGCGCAGATCGGCATCCAGGAGCCGCTCAACAAGCCGACGCTCCGCCAGGTGCAGTTCATCAAGGGTGACGTGACCGGCGTCGTGGCGCCCGGCAGCGCCAACTACACCGCCGGCACCAATGCCTCGGCGGCGATCATCGCCACCTTCGGCCCGACCACCTGGAAGGCGCGCGGCACCAAGCGCACCATGACCGTCACCATCCCGAACGTGCAGAACAACATGTACGTCCGCGTGCGTGGCTCCAACTTGCCGGCCTCCGTGCCGGCCGAGACGGACGCCCAGGGCAACCCGCTCAACGACTGGGATCCGGAAAACGCCGCGCAGGGCCCGTTCGTGCCCTGTAACGACGCCGCCTGCCCGTCCCACCTCGTGGTGCGCGACGGCCAGAAGATCTCCAGCTACGACGTGGCCGCGTGGTCGGACCTGTGGTTCTACACGAACCCCATCTTCATCCGCGTCTCCGACCAGCCGGAACTCCTCGTCGAGACCAACGAGAAGCTCGCGGTCTCCCTCGCCAAGTGATTGGGAACTGACGAAAGACAAGCGCCGGCCACGGCCGGCGCGAGACCTTCGGATGCCGGGGGCCTTCGGGTCTCCGGCTTCTTTCGCTTTCAGGGAACGGTTTCTGTCATGTCCCAGGTTCAGGCTTCGGAACCCGAATCCGCCGCGCCGCAACGCCTGACGCTCGGCCAAAACGCCCGCACGGGCATCGCCATCGCGCTGGTCGCGACCCTCTCAGGCTTTGCCGGCCTCGGTTATGAGATCGTCTGGACCCGGATGCTGGCGGTCAGCCTCGGCCACGAACTGGTGGCGGTGCTGGGGGTCATCTCGGCTTTGTTCGGCGGCCTCGCGCTGGGCAGCCTGCTGCTCGGCCGCGCCATCGCCGGGAGCGGCCGGCCGGCCGTCTGGTATGCGGGGTTGGAGCTGATGATCGGCGCGTGGGCGCTGGTTCTCATCGGCGCAACGCCGCTCTTCGGCGACTTTGTGCCCGCGCTGGTGCCGGTGGATGCCTCGGCGCTGCGGCAATGGTCCGTTGCCTTCGCTCTGCCCTTCGTGCTGCTGCTGCCGGCGACCCTCGCCATGGGCGCCACCCTGCCGGCGCTGGAGGCCGTGCTGGCGCCGCGTCTCGCCTCAGGCGCGGCGGTGGGGCACGTCTATGCGGCCAACACGTTCGGCGCGGTGGCGGGAACGCTGGCCACCGCCTTCCTCATCATTCCCGCGCTCGGCCTCTCCGCCACGCTGGTGCTGTGCGCCGTGCTGAATGCGGTGTGCGCCGCGGCCATGCTGGCCGTGGCCCGCGAGTCGGCCTCAGCGCCAGCGGCACGCCCGATTCGCGCGCCCGAGACCGGCTCCGCCTCGCTCCCGGTGCTGGCACCCCTGTTCCTCACCGGCCTCCTCGGCATCGGCTACGAGGTGCTGACGGTGCGGGTGCTGAGCCAGATTTTGGAAAACACCATCTACACCTTCGCCGTGCTCCTGGCCTGCTACCTCGCGGGCACCGCGCTGGGCGCCGCCCTCTATGCCCGGTGGCGATCCATTCGCGGGCCGGGCGCGGACGGCACAGTAGTCTTCCTCGTCACCCTCACCGCCCTTGCCTGCCTCGGCGGCGCGGCGCTGCTCGGGGCCTCGGGGCAGATTCTCTCGGCCCTCAAGGCTGCGCTGCCGGTGACGGTGGCCGGACGTCTTTCCGCCGAGCTTGCCATGGCCGCCGTGGCCTTCCTGCCGCCGACGATCGCCATGGGCGCCCTGTTCACGGCGCTTGCCCAGCGCGCATCCGACCGGCTCGGCGGCGTCGGGCCGGGGCTGGCGGCCAATACGCTGGGGGCGGCGCTCGCGCCCATGCTGTTCGGACCGGTGTTGCTGCCGCTGATGGGCGCGAAATATGCCTTCGCGCTCCTCGCCGCCGCCTATGTGCTGGCGCTGCCGCTCCGGAACCGCGCCGCGCTGGCCGGTGGCGGACTGACGCTGGCGGCGACGCTGGCGCTGGTGCTCGCGCCCGTTTCCCTGCGATTCGTGCAGGTGCCGGAAGGCGGCGCGCTGGAATGGCACCGCGACGGCGTGATGGCGGCGGTGAGCGTGGTGCGCAATGCCGCCGGAGACCGTCATCTTCAGGTGAACAACCATTTCCGCATGGGCGGCAGCGCCTCCATGCGCTCGGACCACCGGCAGGCGCACATCCCCCTGCTGCTGCATCCCAACCCGCGCAGCGCGCTGTTCCTCGGCCTCGGCACCGGCGCCACCCTCTCCGCCGCCGGCGACCATCCCGGCCTCAGGATAGAGGGCGTGGAGCTGGTGCCCGAGGTGGTGGAGAGCTTCCCCTATTTCGAGCGCACGCCGCCGCGCCTCGCCGGCAACCCGGACATCCGCATCCATGTGGCCGACGCCCGCCGCTTCGTGCGCGCCGGCACCGCGCCCTATGACGTGATCGTCGCCGACCTCTACCACCCCTCCGTGGATGGCTCCGGCGCCCTCTATGCCCGCGAGCATTTCGCCGCCATCCGCGACCGCCTCGCGCCGGACGGGCTGTTCTGCCAATGGCTGCCGCTGCACCAGCTGGACATGGAGACGCTGAAGGTGATCGTGCGCACCTTCCTCGACGTGTTCCCGGACACGACGGCGTGGCTCGCGCAGTTCAGCGTGGAGACGCCCCTCGTCGCCCTGATCGGCCGCCGCGCGCCCGCGACCTACCCGTCCGACTGGGTGGAGCGCCGGGTGCGCGACCGCGCGCTGGCGACGGGGCTGAAGGCCGTCGATCTCGACGGCAGCTTCGCCCTGTTCGGCCTCCACCTCGCCGGCCCGGCGGACCTCGCCCGCTTCGCCGGCAATGCCCCCCTGAACACCGATGACCGGCCGGTGGTGACAGCTTCCGCGCCGGGCACCGCCTATGCCGCAAGCGAGCGGCCCGCCGACCGTCTGGTGGCGCTCCTCGCGGCGCTTCATCCGGCGCCACAGACGCTGCTGGCAGGGGCCGATCCCGCCACGCAGGCGCGCCTTGCCGCCTACTGGAAAGCGCGCGACGGCTACATCGGCATTGGCACCCGGGCGCTGGCGGCGAAGGGCCCGCGCGACGTGATCGGCACGCTGGCGCCGCAACTCATCGAGCTGGTGCGTATCAGCCCGGATTTCGATGCCGCCTACGCCCCCGTGCTGGCCATGGCGCGCCAGCTCGCCGTCACTGATCCTTCGGGCGCCCGGCGGCTCCTAGAAGCATTGGATAGGGCGAACCCGAGCCGCCCCGACGCGCGGCGGCTCTTGGCTCAGCTACCGCCGGCTTAGCGGGCGGGATCTCGCCGGGTTTCGCCACGGTAAAGGCGATGGAGCCGCCATCCGCATGGTGATGGCGGCGCAGATAGCCGTTCCATTCCACCAGATACTTGCCGGGCGGCAACGGCTTGGAAATGCGGAACGCCGTCTGGCGCACTTCCTCAGCGGGGCGGGCCCAGTTGGTGGGCCATTCGGCCTTGTCGTCCAGGCTCACCACGCGCACGTCGTCGAGCCGGAACTCGTCGGTGAAGTCGATGGTGACTTCCGGCTGGGTCTCGGTGAGCACCTCGTTGGCGTTGGGCACCGACTGGTCGAAGGCGCACTGTGCCCGTGCGCCCGTCGCCGCAAGGCACGTGAGGACCAGCACCGCGATTGCTGCATGAAGGCGCATCGGCCTCTCCCTGAAAAGGCTTGAGCGCGATCCGATCGAGTTGAAACAACTTGATCGGTGAATCGCCCTCTGGTTCCAAGAATGAGAACGCGTTGTCCGATCTGATTGCGATGCAATCAGATCGGCGCGTGCTCTTGCGTTCACGAGAAGTGGATGGCGTAGCCGAAATTATCGAGCCGGTCGGGGATGGCGTTGAAAGCCACAGAAATGCGCCGCCCGCCCTTGTTCACCGGCACCTCGTGCAGCAGATAGCTCGGGAACATCACGAGGTCGCCCGCGCCCGTCTGAGGCATCGCGAACTTGCCGCCGTTGAAGGCGTTGATGCGCGCGCCCGGATTGGTATTGCCGAAGATGAAGCCGCTGCCGCCGATGGCCTTGTGGAAGACGATGTTGGCGGAGGGGTGCGCCGGGGTCAGGTAGACCACGCCGGAGATGAAGCTGTTGGCGTGGGTGTGGATGGCCTGGTGCCCGCCCGGCTCCAGCACGTTCACCCAGATTTCCTTGATCTGCCAGCTCAGCGCCTCGCCGAACAGCACCTCGCCGAACTCCGCCACCTTGGGCAGCACCAAAGCGCCCAGCCGCGACAGCAGCGTATCGGACTGGTCCCCCGCCACCGGGGTGTGGGAGAGGAGGTCCGAATAGGCGTTGGTGAGGGAGGTGCGGTCCGCCACCTCAGACGCGAGCGCATCCACGTCGGCGGGGCCGATGAGGCCCTCGACGCGCATCACGGGGGTGGGGAAAAGTCCGATGAGCTGGGTCACGACAGGCCGGCCGATATGCGCGAGACGGGAAGACGGCGCACTTTCCCCATGGGCCATGACTTCACGATGACGCCCAGACGAGGACGTCCCGACGAGGACGCCCCCACGTACGACGCTTCGGCCGGCAAGGCGCCGGCTGCACGCTCAGTGGCTGGAATCGAGATCGGCCGGCGAGGGCTTGGTGCGGCGCGGCACCACCACCTGCCCGGCGACGGGCTTCGCCCCGCCCACCTGTGCGGCAGCGAACGGGCCTTCAGACCCGCGCGGCGGCTGGGGCCCGCCCTTGCCGGGCGCCGGGAGGGCAAGAGTCACGGTGTCGGCGCCGCCGTGCAGCACCGCGTCACGCGGGCCGACACTGCGCAGCGTCCAGCCGCCATGGGTATCGCCCACCTTGAGGCGCACGATCTGGCCGCTCGCCTGATCGGTGAAGATGCCGATGCTGCCCGCCGTACTCACCACCGTGCCCATCAGCGCCAGTTGCGGCCGCACGGGCGCGGCGGCGGGGGGCGCAGAGGGCGGCGGGGGCGGGGGCGCGAGGGCGACCGGCTGCTCGGGCGGCCGGCGGGATGGCGTGAACAGGGGGCGATCCCGCGTCGCCGAAAGGCTTTCGATGGGGATGGCCCACAGGGGATTTCCCCGCTCGCGGTCGGCCGGAGCCGTCGCCGCGCGGGCGGAGGGCTGGCCGGGGACAAGGAAGTCCACCTGCGGCGCGGGGGCCTCCACCTCGGCCGAGGCCGATGAAACAGCGGCGATCAGGCCCGCCACGACGAGGGGGAGACGGCAGAAACGGCGCGCGGGCAAAGGGCGCGCGGAAATCTGAGCGCGGGCGATCATCGCGCCCCCCGCCAGCGGCCATGGACGGTCAGCGTCACCTGGATGCGCCCGTCCTGCCCGCGTCCCTCGGAGCCTTCCCCCTGCATCCGTCCCTCGGTCCCTTCGGTGTCCATCTGCCCCAATGCGGCGCCCTGCCCCTGTGCCTGGACCACCAGAGGGTCCACGAAGAGGAAGGGTTGTCCAGCTTCGATATCATATAGCAGGTTCTGCAGATCCTCCTGCCCGATATCGATGGTGGCGGACACCGCCACGAAGCCCGGGCCGAGCGGCGAGGCGCCCAGCTCCACGCTGGAGGAAACGAGATGCCCGCCCGCCGCATCCGCCGCGGCAGCGACGCGCTCGGCTAGTGCGGCGCCGGCCACCGTCACCGTCGCGCCTTCAAGGAAGGGCGAGCCGCGCTCCTCCGCTCCGGCGGCGCCGGGCCGAGGGGGCCTGCGCCCCTCCAGCCGGTCGAGCAGGTCCTGCGCCTCTGCCACCGCCGCGCGCTTGGCGAGCATGTCCGCGACCTCGCCGAACGCGACGGCCAACAGCACCGCGACCAGCGCGCCATAGCCGAGCGCGGCGAGCGTCAGCGTGCGCCGGGAACGGGCGGGGGCGGCGGCGGTCACTGGGTCACCTCGAAGGGCAGGGTGATGTTGGCCTGGATCTGGAAGCGCTCGCCCGCATCCCCCGGCTGGCGGGTGGTGGGCGCGACGAAGGTGGCGGCGGAGAAGTGCTTCGATTCCTCCAGCAGCCGCACGAGGGAGGGCGCCTCCCGCGAGACGCCGGTCAGCTCCACCTTGCCGTTCTGGATGGTGAGGGCCGTCAGATAGGTGTGATCGGGCAGCACCTGCGACAGCGCCTCCAGCACGAGCACGGTGGGCGCCCGCTCCCGCTTCGCCTGCTCCAGACCGCGCAAGGCGGCGCCCTCCGCGCCCAGCCCGTCGCGGGCGGCGGCGATGACGCGGCGGCGAGTCGCGATGGCCTGATCCAGCGTCTGCTGCTCCTCGTCGAGGCTGGCGCCGAGGAAGCCGGACACGCCGGAGGCCAGCGTAGCCGCAAGGGCGGAGGCGGCGAGAACGCCAAGCAGCACCTGCCGGAGGCGCACCATGCCCGCGCCTTCGCCGGAGGCGCCGGCATGGACGGTGATCAGCTCTTCCGAGCCCTGGCGCGTGGTGAGCAGCAGATGGCCCACGCCAAGCGCCTTGAGCGCATCGAGGGCGGGGGCGAGACGGGCGCGCGGGGTGGCGGCCACCATCACGCGGATGCGCCCGTCGCAGAGGGGCTCCGGCGCGGTCCAGCCGAAGGCGGCCTCGGCGGCGCTCCAGGGCGTGAGCCGGTCGATCTGCGCCCGCACGATGCCGTCGAGATAGGGCCTCGCCCCCTCCGGCAGATCGAGCGGACGGAACAGGAAGCGGGCGGGATCGAGCGCCAGTTCCACCTCCCGGCCCTTCAGCGCGGCCGTCACCTCCGGCGGAACGGCGGGGGCCATGTCGCCGGGATCGGGATGGAACGGGGCGGCGCCGGGCAGGTGGAAGGCGCCATCCTCCCCCTCCTCGATGCGCACCGCGCGCAGCCGGCCAAGATGCGCCCGGCCGCTGGCGATGGCGGTGTCCACGGCCGTCGCCGTCAGGTCGATGAAGGCCGAGAAGGCGTCGATGAAGCGCGTCAGCAGCGATGCGTCGGGCGCGCCGGGCACCATGCTCATGGCCGTCCTCCGGTCGTCTTGCGCCGCGCGGCGGGCGCCGCATCGAGGTCGGCCAGCTCGCGCCAGGACAGGTCGCGCCAGAGGAGCACGCGGTAGGGATCGATCCCGAAATCCCGCAGCAGGATCACGGCTTCGGCGCCCTGTTTGCGGCCATTGTCGAAGGCGACGCGCACCGTCACGCGCGCCGTGTCGCCGGCCACCGTGGTGAGGCCGGAGGCGCCGGCGATGGCGGTTCCGTCGCCGCCGGCCTTGGCGTCGCCGGAGGACCCGCCGGTATTCGCGAACGTGGCGTTGTCGATATCGTCCATCCCCTGCCCCGCCTTCGCCAGCGCCGCCCGCACCACCGGCCCCGCCAGCTCGGGATTCACCTCCCGCCGCCCCGCATAGACCGTGAGATAGGGCAGCGCCGCGGCGACCACATTGGCCGGCAGGCCGGGCACGCGGGCCAGCTCCGCCGCATGGGCGAAGGCGCCCTGCCCTTTCGCGGCCTCGTCATCGCCCAGAACGGACGTCTTGCCGGCTGAAGCCGCGCTCCCAGTGCCGACGCTGTTGCTGCCCCGGGCTGGAGTCCGCCAGGCGACGATGCTGGCGGCGTAGGTCTTCGCCGCCTGCTCGGGCACGCCGAGCACCTGGAACAGGCCGGCCAGCACGGGGAGCGCGGCCGAATTGAGATCGATGCGGGCGGCCTCGTCGGCGAAGCGGGCGGAGACGTTGGCCTCGCCCATGCGGAACCGCACTTCGCCGCTGATGGGCCGGTCCTGCGCCGGCACGGAAAGCAGGCGCAGCGCCGCCAGCTCCACCGCCGCCACCACCAGCCCGTCGGCGCGCAGCGTTTGCGCCCGCACGGCGGAGGCGGATGCCGTGTCGGACACATAGACCGCATAGACCGCGGTGAAGGCGGCGAGCGCCGCCAGAATCCACAGCACCGTCACCAAGATGAAGCCGCGCTCCGTCCCGCGCGGGGCACGCATGAGAGAGGCACCCGTCATTGCACGGCCCCCCCATTATTTGCCCCGGCGCCCGAGACGGCTTGCGCGCGCGAACCGCTGAAGCCGACGGATGATCCGCAGACCGGCTTGGTGACATCGGCGGCGCAGAAGGCCGGCACATCGGAGCGGATGGAAACGGCGGTGGACGCGGCGGTGGGCCGCCCGCTTTCGTGCACCACCATGCGCACGGCACGCGGCAGTTCCTCCTCGCCGCGCCACGCCTCGTGCCACGTGCCGTCGCGTCCGGCATAGGAGAAGGTGACACGGGTCGGCGGACGCAGCAGGCGCACCGGGGCACCGAAGGGCGGCAGGCTCCCTTCCGCCTGCGGCGCATAAGGCGCGGTGCGGCGGACCATGGCGACGCCGCGCCCGTCCGGCACCGGGGCCAGTTCGACGATCTCCAGCCCGCGCGCCGCGCCGGGGGCCAGCACCTCGCGCACGAAGACGACGCGCTCCGCCGATCCGTCGAACAGGGGCTTGGCCCCGCCACGAACGACGGGCAGGAAGGCCGCGGCGGCGAGGTCCGCCGCCATGCGGTCGAGGGCGAGGGCGACGAGTTCGCTCTGCTGCACCCGCCCGAGCCCGCGCTGCCAGGCCGGCAGCCATTTCGCCGTCACCATGGCGATGGCGGCGAGCACGAGGCCGGTGAGCGTCATCGCCACCAGGATCTCGATGAGGCTGAAGCCGGCGCGGCGGCGGCGCGACGACGCGATGGCGCTCATTGCGGCTGGCTCCGCACGATGCGCACGGTTTCCAGCGCCACCATCTCGCCGCCGGGACCGCGCACGCGGATGCGCACATCGAGCGGCGTCCAGGGGCCGGTTTCCGGCAGGCCGGCGATCTTCAGCGGCTGCACGTCCATCTGCCAGCGGTGCCCGGCAATCTCGCCCTCGGTGCGGCCGGGCTGGAGGAGATCGCGGCCGGGAATGCCCGTCTCCACCGCGCGGGCGGTCTGAAGCAGCGCCACCCGCCGCTCCAGCGCCCGCGTACCGCGAATACTGGAGCCCGCCACCGTGGCGATGGCGCCGAGGGAGGCGGCGACCACCGCCAGCGCCACCAGCACCTCGATGAGGGTGAAGCCGGCGGTGCGCCGCCGCCCGCGCGGATCAGGAGCGGCCACGGGGGACAATCTCGACGCCTCCGGTGAGCCAGTTCACCCGCACCTCATAGCCCGCCCCGCCCTTGAGCATGGCCACCACGCCGCCGCAGGACAGGCCGGAGGGAAAGAACTCCACCGAGGCGCGCGCCGGCCTTCCGTCGCAGGTCGTGGGCAGCACCGTGTCCATCTGCACGTCGCCGGGCACGCGCACCACCCGCCCGGCCGAGCCGGAGGTGATGCGCCGGCCGGCCGTATCCACCGCCGTCGCCACCGGCACACCCCGGCGGATGGCGGCGGCGCGGTCGGCCTTCAGCAGCGCGGCCGCCTCCACGGCGAGGGATTCAAGCTTTGCCCGCGAGGTGCCGGGCGCGAGGCGCGGGAGAGCGAGGGTGGCGAGCGCGGCGACGATGGCGAGGGCGCAGACGATCTCCAGCAGGGTAAACCCCGCCTCCTGATCGCGCATGTACGCCCGCTGTGCCATCGCCCCGGCCCCGCCGCCTCAGCGCGCCCAGCTCGTGACGTCGGCGGCGGTTCCGGTGCCGCCCTCCTGCCCGTCGGAGCCGAGGGAGACGATGTCGAACGGCCCGTGCTGGCCGGGGGAGCGATAGGCATAGGCCTTGCCCCACGGATCGAGCGGCACCGTGCCACCCTTCAGGTACGGCCCGTTCCAGGTGGTGACGTTGCCCGGCCGCTGCACCAGCGCGTTCAAACCCTCCGAGGAGGAGGGATAGCGGCCGGCATCCAGATAGAAGAGGTCGAGGGCGCTGGAGAAGCCCTGTATCTGGATCTTCGCCGTCTTCACCTTGCTGTCGCCGAGATAGCCCAGCACCCGGGGCCCCACGAGGGCGACGATGAGGCCGATGATGGTGATGACCACCAGCAGCTCCACCAGCGTGTAGCCGCCTTCAGTCCGGCGGCGGCGGGAGCGGGAGAGGACGGGGCTGGCCATCATGGGGGCGGGACTTTCAATCACGTTTCGTCACCCGATGCTTTGGCTGACCGACAGCAACGCGGTCATGACCGAGACGATGAGCCCGCCCACCACCACCGAAATGGTGACGATGGCGGCCGGGCCGATGACCGCGACCACCCTGGCGAGGGCGCGCTGGAGCTTTTCCTCATAGAAATCGGCGATGCGACCGGAGAGCAGGGCCAACTGGCCGGTCTCCTCGCCGAGGCGCAGCATGCGGATGGCCATGGGCGGCAGCACGTCGCCCTCGGCGAAGGCATCCGACAGCCGCCCGCCATGGCGCACCCGGTCCGCCGCCTTGGCCCAGACGGAGGCTTCCTCCCCCGCCGCCATCACGTCCACGATGATGCGCAGCGCGGCGGTGAGCGTCACGCCGTTGCCGAGCAGGATGGAGAGGTTGCGGCAGAATACGGCCGAGCGGCGGAACAAGAGCACCGTGCGCACCAGCGGCAGCTTGGAGAGCGCGCCCGTCACCGCCCCGCGCACCTCTTTGCGTCGCAAAGCGAGGAAAGCGAGGGCCGGGATAACCACCGCTGCAATGCCCACCTCGGCGGCATGGGCCTGCAATCCGTCCGACAGGTCCAGCAGCACCTGTACCATGGGGTCCAGCTTGGCCCCCATGTCGCGCAGCACGGAGGAGAATTGCGGCATTACGAACATGAGGAAGAAGACGAGCACGCCGCCGGCCGCCACCAGCACGAAGGCGGGATATTGCAGCGCCGACACCACCTTGCGGCGCAGCTCCTCGGCCCGCTGCCGCTCGGCGGCGACCAGTTCCAGCATCCGGTCCACGGTGCCGGAGGCTTCGCCCACCCGCACCAGCGCCACATAGACCGGCGGGAACAGCGTGGGATGGGAGGCCAGGGCCTCCGCGAGGCTTTCGCCGGCCAACACATCCGCGCGGATCTTGCGGGCGACGGTGCGCATGCGGCCGAGATCGGTGTCGCCGGTGAGTAATTCCAGCGCCTCGTCCAGCCGCGCGCCCGCGCGCAGCAGCAGAGCGAGGTCGCGGGTGAAGAGGGTGACGTCCTCCGCCTTGGGCGCGCCGAAGGTGAAGCCGAAGGCGTTGTCCTTCTTCTCCTTCAGCGGCGTCGTCTCCACCGGCACGAGGCCGAGAAACTCGATGCGGCGGCGCACCTCCGCCTCAGTGGGGGCGGCGATCTCGCCGCTCACGATCTGGCCGGCCTGGGTCAGCGCCCGGTAGGAAAAGGTGGCCATGGGCTCAGCGCACCGTGGTCACGCGCAGCACCTCGGCGGCCGAGGTGAGGCCGGCGCGGCACTTGGCGACGCCGTCGTCCAGCATGGTGGTCATGCCGCCGGCGATGGCGGCGCGGTCGAGGGCGGCGGCGCCGGCATGGCGGTCGATCATCTCGCGGATGTCGTCCGAGAGGGTCAGCACCTCGAACACGCCGATACGCCCGCGATAGCCCGCCCCGCCGCAGCGCTCGCAGCCGACCGGCTCGTACACCGTCTCCCCCGCCTTGAGACCGAGGGCGGCATAGCGCGGATCATCCCGCACATCGCTGGCCGAAAGGGTATGGGGCCGCTTGCAGCGCTCGCAGAGCTGGCGGACGAGGCGCTGGGCGATGACCGCGCGCAAAGTGGACTTCAGGAGGAAGCCCTCAACCCCGAGGTCCAGCATACGCGGCACGGAGGCGGCGGCGGTGTCCGTGTGAAGGGTGGTGAGCACCAGATGGCCGGTGAGCGCGGCATGGACGGCGATATGCGCCGTCTCCGGGTCGCGCACCTCGCCCACCATGATCACGTCCGGGTCCTGGCGCAGGAAGGAGCGCAGCGCCGCCGCGAAGGTGAGCCCGATCTGCGGGCGCACCTGCGACTGGAACACGCCGCGGATCTCGTACTCCACCGGGTCCTCGATGGTGAGGATCTTGCGGGTCGGCTCGTTGAGTACCGACAGGATAGTGGCGAGCGTCGTCGTCTTGCCCGAGCCGGTGGGGCCGGTGACGACCACCATGCCGTGGGGCAGCGCGAGCAGCTTCATGAGCGTCTCGCGGTCGTGCGGGGCGAGGCCCAGCTTGTCCACCGTCAGCACGCCGCGGTCCCGCGCCAGAAGGCGGATGACCGCACTTTCCCCGTGCTGGGTGGGCATGATGGCGACGCGCACGTCGATCTCATCCCGCCCGAGCTTCAGGCGCGCGGCGCCGTCCTGCGGCAGTCGGCGCTCGGCGATGTCGAGGCCGGCGAGGATCTTGATGCGCGAGATGACCGCCTGCGGCAGCACGTCGGCCAGCGCATGGATGGGGCGCAGCATGCCGTCGATGCGCAGGCGCACCTCAAGGCCGGTGCGGAAGGGGCCGATATGGATGTCGCTGGCGCGCAGCTCCATGGCCTTGTCGAACAGGTCGTTCACCGCCCGCACCACCGGCGCGCCGGAGGCAAGGTCGCGCAGGCTGTCGATGTCGTCCTCGGCCCGCGCCGTGGCGGGACCGGCGGCCTCGCGGGCGGCTGCCTCGTCGGCGCCGAGCCGTTCGGCGAGGGCCGTGGCGATGTCCTCGAAGGAGGCGACGGCCAGCGTCACCTTGCCGCCCAGCACGATCTCCGCCGCGCGCACCACCGTCTCGTCGGTGGGATCGCCCACGGCGAGGCAAGACGTGCCATCGGCGGCGCGGAATGGCAGCACCGTCATCTCGCGCAGGAAGCGCGGCGTGAAGTGCGAAACGAGGGAGGGCGCTGCCATCAGCTCCGGCAAGGCGATGCGCGGCAGACGGTAGAAGCGGGCCACCTCATCGGCGAAATCGCCGGCGGTGAGTTCGCTCGCCTCCCACACCTGACGCAGCGGACGGGCGAGCGTGCCCGCCGTTCCGGCCCCCGCCGGATGCGTCAGCCCGCTCGCGGCGAGGAAGCTCAGGAAATCGCCGCCCCCCTCCCCGCTCATGCCCGCGCCCCCGAAAGCCAGCGTCCAAATCCAGCAGCGCAATCCAGCGGCAACATTCTACAGCTGGAGCGTGACCGTCCTAGCATGGATCAAGTCACCGGCGAAGGTTGCCCGTGGAAAGCATCCTGCTGCAACGGGCCGGCCCACCGCCGGCAGCCCGCAGGGCGCGCACCTTGCCGGCGCGCATCGAAACAGGCCACCGGCCGGGGCCCCGCAGCGGCCGGCTTGGTATTCCCGCCTCCCATGACGTTCGCGCGTCACCTTCATGACGTTGCGACGACATTCGGATACCGCACCGAATCAACCAGAGCCGGCCAGCGGCAGCTTGGCAGGAGCGGCAGTCAACCCTTATACATCCGTCACACGCCGTCGCTAAGAGAGGCGCGCCACAGGTCGGCGGGAGTCCCCGCCCAGGGCGGCTCATGCGTGCGGTTTCAAGGTCGTGCGGCTCTTGCGTTCGGAAGTAGCGGGTGATGTGTGATTGAGGATTGGCGCGGCCGGTCGAGCCCACGACCGGGCACTCTCGCATTGACGTGCGCGATCCTCTTCGCCGCGATCCTGTCCGGCTGCTCGGGCATCATGGACGACACCAAGCCCCAGAGCACATTCGACCAGGTCCGCAACATCGATCTGTCGCCAAAGCCCATGCAGCCTGTGGCGCAGCCGCAACAGCCGACCGACAATCGTCAGCCGATCGAATATTTTGCGACCCCCGGCGCGCAGCCGGTGACCGACCCCGCGGCGGTCGGCGCGGCGGGCACAGCGCAGCGTGGCGCCGACGGCGGATACGACCTCAATTTCGAGAACACGCCGGTCACCACCGTCGCCAAGGTGGTGCTGACCGACATCCTTGGCGCCAACGTCATCATCGATCCGCGGGTCCAGGGCACCATCAGCCTGTCCTCGGCCCGCCCGGTCGCCCGCACCGACCTCGCTTATGTGCTGGAGAGCGCGCTGCGCTCCAACGGCATCGCCCTCGTGAAGGACGCCTCAGGCTACCAGCTGATGCCGCTGACCGAGGCCGCCGGCTCCGGCGCCACCGATGTCGGCACCTCCCGGCCGGAACCGGGCTACGGCGTCTCCGTGGTGCCGCTGCGTTACGTCTCGGCCGAGACGCTGATGCCGGTCATCGACAGCTTCGCCACCCGGGCCGGCATGGTGCGGGTGGATCCGGGCCGCAACGTCCTGCTCATCCAGGGCACGGCGCAGGAGCGGCAGGCGGCCATCAACACGGCCCTCTCCTTCGATGCCGACTGGATGCGCGGCCAGTCGGTCGGCATCTACCCGCTCCGCAACAGCGCACCGGAACCGCTCATCGCCGAGCTGGAGACGCTGCTCGATGCCGGCGAGGGCGGGCTCAGCCACAAGATGGTGAAGTTCCAGGCCATCAACCGGATGAATTCGGTGATGGTGGTGGCCAAGAAGCCGGACCTGCTGCGCACCGCCGCCACCTGGATCGAGCGCCTCGACCGCTCCGACAGCTCGGTGGGCGTGCGCGTCTATCGCCTGCGCTACGGCGAGGCCCGGCAGACGGCGCGGGTGCTGAACGAGCTGTTCAACGGCACGTCCTCGCAGGGGCTGGACCAGGCCTCCAACCAGATCGCGCCGGGCTCCGGCTCATCAGCGTCGTCCAATGGCGGCGGCTCGAACGGCCCCATGTCCGTGCAGCAGCGCCTGGGCCAGACGCCGACGCAGAACCAGGGCCAGAACGGCCAGAACGCCCAGCCCGTCAATCGGGGCGAGACTGACAACGAGCTGCAGGGCGGCTCCGGCCCCTCGGGCGGTGGCGGGGCCATCCTTTCCGGCATCCGGATCACCGCCGATCAGGTGAACAACTCCCTGCTCATCTATGCGAGCCAGGAGAACTACCGGATCATCGAGCGCACCCTGCTCCAGCTCGACCAGCCGCAATTGCAGGTGGCCATCGAGGCCACGGTGGCCGAGGTGACGCTGAACGACCAGCTCGCCTATGGCGTGCAGTTCTTCCTCACCAGCAAGGATCTGGGCCTCGGCAAGAACAACGGCTCGGCGGTGAACACGCTGTCCAGCGAGATCACCAACCAGGCCATCAACCGCGTCCTGCCCGGCTTCAACCTGCTGATCGGCCGCGAGAACCAGCCGAAGATGATCCTTGACGCCCTGCACACCGTCACCGACGTGAAGGTGCTGTCCAACCCCTCCGTCGTGGTGGTGGACAACCAGAAGGCGACCCTTCAGGTGGGCGACGAGGTGCCGGTCTCCACCGGCAGCGCCACCGTGCTCACCTCGTCCAACACGGTGGTGAACACCATCGAATACAAGAATACCGGCATCATCCTCCACGTGACACCGCGGGTGAATGTGAACGGGCAGGTCCGGCTCGATATCGAGCAGGAGATCAGCAACGTCACCAAGCAGCCGACCGCCAACGGCAGCTCCTCCGACGGCTCGACTTTGACCCCCACCGTCTCCCAGCGCCGGGTGAAGAGCACCATCGCGGTGACCAGCGGGCAGACCGTGCTGCTCGCCGGCCTCATCAGCGAACGCAGCGACGGCGTGCGCCAGGGCGTGCCGGTGCTGGATCAGATCCCGGGCGTGGGCGATGCCTTCGCCCACAAGGACACCACGGTGAAGCGCACCGAGCTGATCATCTTCATCCGCCCCCAGATCATCCGCGACAACATGGATGCCCACACGGTGGCGGAGGAATTGCGCGCCAAGCTGAAGGGCTCGGTGGGCGTGCTGCCGGGCGGCCCCCAGCCGCTCATCAACCGGTGAGGCCCGCCATGGCCGACGCCGCAGCGAGCGAACCGATGGTCGAGCCCGCCCAGCGCGACCCCGTCGCCCGAGGCCTCGGCGCCCATCCGCGCGTCGGCAGCCGGGCAGAGGCCGCCGCCCACGCCGCCCTCTGCCTCGCCGCCATGGGTGCGAGCCTCGCAGTGGCCGGGCTTCCCGCCGGCCTGCCCCTCGCCGCTCTGGTGCCGGTGCTGGCGGCCATCGCCGTCATCGACGCGCGGCACTTCCTCATTCCCGATGCCCTGAACGCCGCCGGCATCGCCCTCGGCCTCGCTTATGTCGCCCTCGCCGCCGACGACGTTGCGGAAGGGCTGGCGGCCGCCGGCATTCGCGGCCTCCTCCTCGGCCTGCTCTTCCTCGGCCTGCGCACGGGATACCGGGCGCTGCGCGGGCGCGACGGCCTCGGCCTCGGCGATGTGAAGCTCGCCGTGCTGGCGGGCGTCTGGCTGGAGATGACGGCCATCCCCGTTGCCATCGAGATCGCCGCCTTGTCCGCGCTCCTCGCTTATGCCCTGCGCCGCCGCGCGACGGGCCGGGCGCTGCGCTTCGACGGACGCCTGCCGTTCGGCCTGTTCCTCGCGCCGGCGGTGTGGATCGCCTTCATGATCGACGCCCTCCTCCTGAAGGCGAGCTGACCCATGCGCCCGGAAGAGACCCCGCCTTCATTCCTCAGCATCACCCGCCGCGCGGCCGGCGCGCTCGCGCTGATGCTGGCCCTGGTGTTCGCCCTCACCGGCCAGGCCCTCGCGGGCGGCAAGGACGGCACCCAGTCCCGCGCCTATGCGGCCTATGCCAAGGGCGACTATGTGGCCGCCGCCGCTTTGCTCATCCCCCTCGCATGGCAGGGGGATGCCAAGGCGCAGGGAATGGTCGGCTATCTCTATGAGAACGGGAAAGGCGTGCCGCAGGATTTCGTGGTCGCCGCCCAATGGTATGGCTGCGCCGCCGAGCAGGGCGACCCCACCGCACAATACCTCCTCGGCCTCGCCTACGACAAAGGGCGCGGCGTGCCCATCGACGTGGTGCTCTCGCAGAAATGGCTGATCCTCGCCGCCGCCCGGGCCGGCAAGCAGGAGCGCGACACCTTCACCCGCATCCGCGATGCGGTCCGCACCAAGATGAGCCGGGCACAGATCGCCGCCGCGCAGGAGCAGGCCATCCTGTGGATGCCGGCCCCGCCCTACGTGCCCGAGCCCCTGTGGCTGAACCGGCCGCGCTCGTTCACGCCCTTCTAACCTGAGCGGGTGTTCAATCCGGGCCGTGATCCTAGATTGCGGAGGCGGCATGGCCCTGTTCGACCAGATGATCGGTGCCCTCGTTTCGAGCGTCACCAGCCAGATCCGGAAAACTGGCGCGGTGGGCGGGCTGCTCGACGGCCTCTTGAACAGCCCGGCGGTCGCTGCCCTGCCCGGCTGGATCGACCGGACAATGGCCGGCACCAGCTTCGGCGGCCTCGCGGGATTCGCGGACGCCCTGCGCGCCGGTGGCCTCTCCGACGCGCTGGACAGCTGGATCGCCGAGGGGCCGAACACCCCGGTGGAGGCCGAGGCCATTGTCGCGGCGCTGGGCGAAGAGCGCATCGCTGAGCTCGCCGCCGCCTTCAGCCTGCCCGCCGGGCCGTTGCCCGGCCTGATGGCGCGCTTCCTGCCGATGATCGTCGATCGCCTCAGCCCGGACGGCACGTTCGAGCTGCCGGAGCGCTCCGCGGCCTGACGCAGGGGTGTGCGGCGGGAGGCTCGCGCCCGTCGCCGGGGGACGCTATATAGGGCTGAGGTCCGGTCGCGGCGCGGGGGCGCCATCGGGCCATCGTTGAGAAAGACCAGAGCCCGCACCGTGACCGAGCGCAAGCGTCCTTCCCTTCTTGAGCGCCTGCGCGGGCTGATGCTCGATTTCGACGCGCTGCTGGACAGCTCGCTGTTCAGCCTCGGCGCCCGCACGCGCAATATCCTCTCCGCCTATGCCGCCTTCACCGAGCGGTTCAACGTCACGGGCGTGGGGCGCTGGGCGGTGGGCGCGGCCTCGGAAGGCTTCACGCTGGGCGTCGCCGGCGCCATGGTCATGCTGGCGCTCGCCATGCCGGCCTTCCGCGAGACCTCCGACGACTGGCTGAAGCGCACCGAGCTCGCCGTCACCTTCCTCGACCGCTACGGCAATTCCATCGGCGAGCGCGGCGTCAAGCAGAACGACACCATCCCGCTGGAAGACATTCCGGACAACCTCATAAAGGCGACGCTGGCCACCGAGGACCGGCGCTTCTACGAGCATTGGGGCATCGACGTCGCCGGCACCGCCCGCGCCCTCGTCACCAATGCGCGGGCCGGCGGCGTGCGGCAGGGCGGCTCCTCGCTCTCCCAGCAGCTCGCCAAGAACCTGTTTTTGTCGAACGAGCGCACCATCGAGCGCAAGATCAAGGAAGCCTTCCTCGCCATCTGGCTGGAGGCGCGCCTCACCAAGAGCCAGATCCTGAAGCTCTATCTCGACCGCGCCTATCTCGGCGGCGGCGCCTACGGAGTGGATGCGGCCGCGCGCTATTATTTCGGTAAGTCGGTGAAGGAAGTGAACCTCGCCGAGGCCGCCATGCTCGCCGGCCTGTTCAAGGCGCCGTCCAAATACGCCCCGCACATCAACCTGCCGGCCGCCCGCGCCCGTGCCTCCACCGTGCTCGACAACCTCGTCGAGGCCGGCTTCATGACGGAAGGTCAGGTGTTCGGCGCGCGGCGCAACCCGGCGACGCCGGTGGACCGCCGCGACGACGAGGTGCCGGACTTCTATCTCGACTACGCCTTCGGCGAGGTGAAGAAGCTGGTGGAGCAGCTGCCGCCCTCCGTCATCGAGCGCAACTTCATCGTCCGCACCGGGCTCGACCCGAACATCCAGAAGGTGGCGGACGCGGCGCTGGAGTCCTCGCTCAACGAGTTCGGCCGCGACTACAAGGTCAAGCAGGGTTCCATCGTGGTGATGGAGCCCAACGGCACGCTGCGCGCGCTCGTGGGCGGCCGGGACTATGGCGAGAGCCAGTTCAACCGCGCCACCGACGCCCTGCGCCAGCCCGGCTCTTCCTTCAAGCCCTACGTCTACACGGTGGCGCTGATGAACGGCTACCGTCCGTCCACCATCGTGCAGGATGCCCCCATCTGCCTCGGCAACTGGTGCCCGCAGAATTACGGGCGCTCCTACATGGGCTCCATCACGCTCAAGACCGCGCTCCAGCACTCGCTGAACACGGTGGCGGTGCGCCTCGCCGAGCGCTTCGGCCGCAAGAAGATCGTGGATCTCGCCCACCAGATGGGCATCCGCACGCCGCTGCCCATCTCCGCGCCGCTGCCGCTGGGCGCCGCCGAGGTGACGCTGTTTGACGCGACCACCGCCTATTCGGTGTTCGCGAACGGCGGCAAGAGCGTCTACCCCCACGCGGTGGTGGAGATGCGCATCGGCAATGGCGATGTGATCTGGCGGTTCGACCGCGACGCGCCCAAGCCCGTCCAGATCATCCCGCAGCAGGCGCTCTACGACATCAACGACATGCTGAACAACGTGGTGGAGAACGGCACAGGCCGACGCGCCCGCCTGCCCAACGCCAAGGTGGCAGGCAAGACCGGCACCACCAATGCCTATCGCGACGCCTGGTTCATGGGCTTCACCGGCAATTATGTCTGCGGCGTGTGGTTCGGCAATGACGACTATGCGGTGATGAACAAGATGACCGGCGGCACCCTGCCCGCCATGACGTGGCAGAAGGTGATGGCCTATGCCCACCAGGGCATCGAGATCAAACCGATCCCCGGCGTCACCACACCCATCCCGAAGCTCGACGAGCCGCCCGCCACCATGAACGTGCCCGGCCTCGCCGACAGCGAGCGGCCGGTGACCCTTTCGCCCCGTTCGGCCGAGCGACTGGCGGCGCTGGAGCGCATGTTCAAGGAAGCCGAAGTGAAGCTCACCGACGCCGGCCCCGCCGCAGCGCCAGCTCCGGCCGCGGCGCAGACCGCGCCTGCCCCGGCCGCCGCGCCCGCACCGGCCGCGCCCGCGACGCCCATGCCCACGGCGGTGCGCCGGAACTGACGAAGCCGCGCGCGGATGCCTCAGCCCTCCGCGTCCGGTTCCTTCGGCGTGCGCCAGATGCCGTAGCCCCACGGCTTGTACCAGCGCCCGCCCGTGGGCAGGCACTTCGGCACCGGGTCATAGCCATGCCCGCCCCAGGGATTGCAGCGGCAGATGCGGGCGGTCGCCATCACCGCACCGGGCAGCGCGCCGTGCCGCATCACCGCCTCCTCCGCATATTCCGAGCAGGTGGGCAGATAGCGGCACTGCCGGCCCATGAAGGCGGAGAAGGTGTAGCGGTAGACGAGGATGAGCCCGCGCAAGGCGAGGCGCGGCGCGCGGGCCAGCTGCGCGCCGATCCGGCGCACCGGCCCTGCCGTCTCGTTCAGCCCGCCTTGATCCGCCGCCATATCCGCCTCGGTCCCTGCCTCGATGGCCTGCCGCCCCACATTCGCCATGCTCAAGGGGCGGAATGCGCCTATCCAGCCTTCATGTCGAAGTCGGGGCCGAGCTGGTCCCGGCGACCTGCGCGGCTCCTGCTTCCGGGGCTCTGCTGACGCGCGAGGTGATCGACGATGCCTGGTGTTTTCCCGCTTGGTTCTTCCGTCCCGCCCTTGTCCGTGGTGATGCGCGCGCTCGCCTTCGCGACGCTGCGCCACACGGACCAGCGGCGGAAGGGCCGGCGGGCGCAGCCTTATGTGAACCACCTCGTGGAAGTCGCCCTGCTGGTGAGCGAGACGACCGCCGGCGCCGATCCTAACCTCGTCGCCGCCGCGCTGCTGCACGACGTGGTGGAGGACCAGGGCGTCACGCCGGAGGAGATCGCCACCACCTTCGTGCCGGACATCGCCGGCCTCGTCATGGAGGTGACGGACGACAAGGCGCTGACCTCGGTCGAGCGCAAGCGGCTCCAGGTGGAGCACGCGCCCCACCTCACCCCCCGTGGCAAGCTGCTGAAGCTGGCCGACAAGACCTGCAACCTGCGCTCCCTCGCCGACGATCCGCCCGAGGACTGGCCGCAATCGCGGGCCCGCGCCTATGTGGAATGGTCGCGGGCGGTGGCGGCGGGCCTGCGCGGCATCAATCCGGCGCTGGAAGCGGCGTTCGATCAGGCGGCGGACGAGGCCATCGCCGCCATCGAGACGCGGCGGGCGGAGGAATGGGCGGCGGGCTGAGGCCGCAGGGCTATTCCGCCGCGGCCCGGGCCGCCTCGATCTGGCCGATGGCGTCTACCACCGCGTCGAAGGTGAGCATGGTGGACGCATGGCGCGCCTTGTAGTCGCGCACCGGCTCCAGCACCTTGAAATCCTCCCAGCGGCCGGCGGGCGGCGGTCCGTTCTCCCGCAGCATCTTCCACATGGTGTCGCGCACCTCGCGCAGCTCCTGCGCGCTGGCGCCGACGATGTGGCTGGCCATGAGCGAGGAAGAGGCCTGGCCGAGGGCGCAGGCGCGCACCTCATGGGCGAAGTCGGCGACCTTGTCGCCGTCCATCACGAGATCGATGGTGACAGTGGAGCCGCACAGCCGGGAATGCGCCCGCGCGCTCGCCTGCGGCGCGGGGAGCCGGCCCAAGCGCGGGATATCGGCGGCGAGGGCGAGGATGCGGGCGTTGTAGACGTCATTGATCATGGGCGAACCAATCCGGCGGCGCGGACGGGACCCACAGGCCTGCCGCGCGAGCATTCCGATCTTATATAGAGACGGGACGAACGGACGCAAAGGCGGCGCGCGCCGTCGGTTCGTGTGGTGTCATTGAACCGCTTTACGGGACATTCGGGCGCCCCCACCCTTGCGAAAACGGCCCTTCGGCCCCATCATGGAACTTGGGCCCGACTTTGGGCCTTCATTTTTGAAACGGACGGCAAAGCCGCCGCCGGCAAGTCCGGCGGGGCGCGGTTTGAGCGACACCGCGCAAGCGAGCCGACAACCGGTGACACTCCCGCCTTTCCCGGCAGCTTCGCGGCTCCGGGGCGGCGGGTCGAACGGAGTTGGTCATGGACGCGGTTGTAAAGTTGTTCAAGGCGCAGGCCGAGAACGAGGAGCGTGAGCGTCAGCTGAAGGCCAAGGCCGCGGCGGCGTTGCGTGCGCCTGCGCCGGACGGCGCCCCTGCGGCCCCCAAGGTCCACCCTCCCCTCGCCGATGGCAGCCCCCGCCCCACACGGGCCCAGGCGGAAGCCGCGGTGAAGACGCTGCTCGCTTATATCGGCGAAGATCCGGCGCGCGAGGGCCTGCTCGACACGCCGAAGCGCGTGGTGAAGGCCTATGACGAGCTGTTCTCCGGCTACGGCGAGGACGCCGACGCGCTGCTGGACCGCACCTTCGGCGAGATCGGCACCTTCGACGACTTCGTGCTGGTGCGCGACATCCCGTTCCATTCCCATTGCGAGCACCACATGGTGCCGTTCGTGGGCAAGGCGCACATCGCCTATTTCCCGGTGGAGCGTGTGGTTGGCCTCTCCAAGATCGCGCGGGTGGTGGACATCTTCGCCCGCCGCTTGCAGACGCAGGAGCATCTGACCTCGCAGATCACCAATGCCCTCGACGAGGGGCTGCGCCCGCGGGGCGTGGCGGTGATGATCGAGGCCGAGCACATGTGCATGTCCATGCGCGGCATCACCAAGCAGGGCGTTTCCACCCTCACCACCCAGTTCACCGGCGTCTTCCGGGATGATCCGGCCGAGCAGGTGCGCTTCATCACTTTGGTGCGCTCCAAAGGCTGACGCAGGACCGCCGCCGAAGGGCGTTCCTGCGGAGGCGGGAGCGCCCGACCCGCGAGCGAAAGAGTCCAGCGAATGAGCGCCGAAACCACCGCCTTCACCTTCCCCGCCGCCGGCAAGGGCACGGCGCTGGAGGAGGACACCATCCTCTCCCCGCGCTTCGACGCCAACGGCCTCGTCACCTGCGTCGCCGTGGATGCCGGGACGGGCGAGGTGCTGATGCTCGCCCACATGAATGCGGAAGCCCTCGCCCTCACCATGGCGACCGGCGAGGCGCATTATTTCTCCCGCTCCCGCGGCAAGCTCTGGAAGAAGGGCGAGACCTCCGGCCACACCCAGAAGGTGCGGGAGATGCTGATCGACTGCGATCAGGATGCCTTGGTCATCAAGGTGGAGATGGGCGGCACGGGCGCCGCCTGCCACACCGGCCGCCGCTCCTGCTTCTACCGCTCGGTCCCCATCGGCGCGGCGCCCTCGGCCGAGACCCGCCTCGCCTTCACCGGCGACACCCCGCGCTTCGATCCCGCCGCCGTCTACGGCAAGGGCCACGACGGCCACGGGCACGATCACTGACGCCGAACGCGCGCGCCGGATCGTTGTCCGGCGCCGTGGCCACATTCTCAATCGCGTCGGAAACGCCGGCGCAGTGCCGCCCGCCGCCTGCGGGGGCTGGGCAGACGGGAGCACTGCACCGGCAGCGGAGGATTTCAGGCGGTCGCCCTGACGGATGCGCCTGAAAGTGTGGCCCGCACGTTCTTATCCGCCATTCCCCGGCCTGTTTCTCGGCATTGCGCGCACCCGGCCCTGTGCATGGCGCGAATCGCCCTCGCCCCCTTCTGAAAAAAGCGCGCCGCCGACGCCTTCCGGGCAGTTAGTGACATTGACGCGGCAAAGCTTCCCCTGCGATCTTCGCCCCGCGACATCTCCTTCCCCTTCAGGAGGCGATCGCCGCGACCTCCTCGACGACAGACAGGTGGCCCCTAAGGGCCGCTGACGCCGTCCGGACCAGAAGCCAAGCCCCGATCCGATGCCCCAAGCCACTGCCCCGGCTGCCGCCCAAGCCAACGTCCTTGCCCCGGTGCGGTTCAACACCGCCGACGTGCCGGAGGCCGAGCGCATGGCCTTTGTGCGCGAATTCTACGGCCCCGTGCTGACCGGCCTCGACCTCGCACCGGCCCCCGACGACCCCTTCCGCATCGCGGTGAGTTTCCTCCAGCTTCCCGGCGCCTGGGTGGCGCACGGAGCCGGCAGCGCGATGGTCTCGACGCGAACGACCGCGTTGATCTCAGACGGCGTCGATGACCTCACCATCTGCCGTAGCGAGCGCGCCTATCGCGTCACCACGCCCGATGGTCGCGGGATGGACGTGGGCGCAGGTGAAACCGGTGTGTGGAATCTGGGCCAGCGCTCGTCCGCCTTCATCCAGTCCGATACGAGGTTCCGCAGCGTGCAGGTCTCGCGGCCCCTGCTGCGCGCTCTGGTGCCGAATCTCGACGACCTCGACATGATCCGGTTCGCGCCGGGCGATCCGATGCTCGACCTGATGTTCGGCTATGCGGAGCTGGTCGAACGCCAGCACATCGGCTCGGAGGAAGCCGGCCGGCTGGTGGCCGGGCAGCTCGCGGAACTCGCCGCGCTGGCGCTGAAGCGCGAGGCGCCCCGGCGCGAAACGTCCGGGCGCAACAGCGTCAGGGCCGCACGCCTCGCCGCCGCCAAGGCTGCGACCCACGCGGCGCTGCACCGTCCGGATCTCTCCGCGGCCACCATCGGCGCCCAGCTCGGCATCAGCGCCCGCTACGTGCAGGTCCTGTTCGAGGAGGATGGCGAGACCTTTTCCTCCCATGTCGCGCGCCTGCGCATGGAGTGGCTGCGCCGGATGCTCGACGATTCGCGCCACGCTCACCGGCGCATCTCCGACCTCGCCTTCGAGGCCGGCTTCCGTGACCTCTCCACCTTCAACCGCCAGTTCCGCCGCCATTTCGGCGAGGCGCCCTCGGCCGCACGTCGCCGAGAGGTGCCATAGGGTGCCACGCTTCGGACACCAGACCTTAGTAAACATGACGCCATTGTAGCGGTGCGCCGAAACGCTTCGGTGCCGGCGGAGGTTATGCTTCCACGGCGCCGGGCAGGCGGCGCGACGGGAGGCGTCGATGTTTCAGTCCCTCCACTGGCGATCCGGCCCCACCGCAGCGGCCGCCCCCAAAACTGCGGCCTCGCAGACACCGGAATCCGCGCCCCAGTCGGGCGAGGCGGGCCCGCCCGATCTCGGCACGCCGGCGCATGCGGCGCCACGCACGTCCGTTCCCAATCGCCCGGCCATCGGCCTTGCGCTCGGCGGCGGCGCGGCGCGCGGCTTTGCCCATATCGGCGTGCTGAAGGCGCTGGACCGCGCCGGCATCCGCCCCACGGTGGTGGCGGGCACGTCCATCGGCGCGGTGGTGGGCGGCATCTGGGCCGCCGGCAAGCTCGACACGCTGGAAGAGTGGGCGCTCAGCCTCACCAAGCGCAACGTGCTGGGCCTGCTCGATTTCAACCTCGGCGCCGCCGGCCTCATCGGCGGCCGCCGGCTGGTGGAGCTGATGCGCCGGAACGTGGGCGGCCTCAGCATCGAGGACCTGCCCATCGTCTTCGCCGCCATCGCCACGGAGCTGGGCACGGGCCACGAGATTTGGCTCACCCGCGGCGACTTCGTGGACGCGATCCGCGCCTCCTATGCCCTGCCCGGCATCTTCACCCCCGTGAAGATCGGCGGCCGCTGGCTGATGGATGGCGCGCTGGTGAACCCGGTGCCGGTGTCCGCCGCCCGCGCCATGGGCGCGCGGATGGTGATCGCGGTGAACCTCAATGCCGACGTGTTCGGCCGCGGCACGGTCATTCAGGACCATGGCGGCGTGGTGGAGCGCGTCGCCGAGATGGCGGTGGCGGAGAAGAAGGACGGCCTCGCCGGCATCCTCAGCCCCGACCGGCTGCGGCGGCAATTCTTCGCCGGTCCTTCCGGCGACGGCCCGCGCGGGCTGACCACGGTGATGATCGACGCCTTCAACATCACCCAGGACCGCATCGCCCGCTCGCGCCTCGCCGGCGATCCGCCCGACGTGATGCTCTCGCCCAAGCTCGGCCGCATCGGCCTGTTCGAGTTCCAGCGGGCGAAGGAGGCCATCGCCGCCGGCATGGAAACGACGGAGCGGGCGCTGGAGGACATCACTTCGACCATGGTGGCGCTGGGCTGAGGCCCCGCGCCATGCATCAGTATAGCTGCCGTCCGGCGGGCGGAGCGGCTATGGTCCGCCATCGTCCGGATCAGGATCTGCCCCGCAATGTTCTACGAGCCGTCCAAGCGCAATCATGGCCTGCCCTTCTCGCCGCTGAAGGCCATCGTCGCCCCCCGCCCCATCGGCTGGATTTCCTCGCTGACGCCGGAAGGCGTGGCGAACCTTGCGCCCTATTCCTTCTTCAACCTGATCTGCGAGGCGCCACCGCTGGTGATGTTCTCGTCCGCCGGCCACAAGGACAGCGCCGCCAACATCGAGGCCACCGGCGAGTTCGTCTGCAACCTCGCCACCCTCGATCTGATCGATGCGGTGAACCTCACCTCCGCCCCCGCCCCGCGCGACGTGAGCGAGTTCGACCTGGTGGGCCTCGAGCGCGCGCCCTCGCGCCTGGTGAAGCCGCCCCGCGTCGCCGCCAGCCCCTGCGCCCTCGAATGCGTCTATGTGGAGACCTTCCGGCCCAAGGGGAAGGACGGCACGCTGCCCGACCAGCACATGATCATCGGCGAGATCGTCGGGGTCCATGTGGACGACGCCGCCATCGTGGACGGGCGGGTGGACATGCGGGTCATGAAGTCCCTCGCCCGCTGCGGCTATCTCGATTACTCCTTTGTCGATGAACTGACCGAGCGCGAGCGCCCGCCGGGCGGTGGCATGGACCTGAAGGCGCGGACGCCGAAGGCCTGAGTGTCGGCACCGCCGTTTGTCCGCCTCCCCTGCGCTCCCTCATCCGGGACGATCGACATGCAGCGCCAGTCGCGAGACGCAAGTCACTGGAATGCAAAGGCAAAGGCATGGTGCGCGGGCCTGTGCCTGTGCGCCATCGCCCTCCTTGCCAAGGATGGCTTTGCGGAAGATGCGGCCGCCGTCCATCAGGGGCATGGCGGCATCACCGCGGCCGAACTGCCGGGGACACCGACCCGCGCGCTGGATTCGAGGGAGATCTTCCACCAGCCCGACAGCCAGGGACGCGAAACCATCGTCTATCGCACGGTGCGGGCGCCCGGCACGCGGGCACCCATCCATTTTCACGATGACGGCGGGCTGACCTGCGTCATCGAAGGGGAAATGACACTGTACCTCGAAGGCGCCGCGCCCGCGAAGGCGGCAGCGGGACAGTGCTATTCCATGCCCTCGGGCAAGCCCATGTCGGGGGTGAACAGCGGGTCGGCCAACGCCGTGCTGCTCGACATCTTCACCGTCAAGGCCGGCGCACCGGCCTGGCGTGTGACGGAGGACGGGGTGGAGGGTATCCAGCAGCAGTTCGCTACGCCCGCACGGTGAGCGTCGCCTGCTTGCGTCGGGATCACTCCGCCGGCGTGCCCTTGCAGGGCATGGCGCGTTCGGTGGGCGCGTAGATGAGGATGTCGGGCTTGAACCGCTCGACGGCGCCCATCTCGAAGCGGCAATAGCGGTGGTGCATCCAGGCATAGGCTGAGGCCTGCGACACACCGAGGCCGCGCCAGGAGCCCTGCGAGAAGCTGTCGCCGATGACCATGATGCGCGGGCCGGCATGGCCCGTGTCGATGGCATAAGGCTGGAACGGATCGTTGTCCGGCACCGGCTTGAAGATGCCGGGGATGAGCTTCGGATCCTTCGGCGCCACCATGGGCCCCTTGGGCGGGAACATCACGTCCGGCGGGTTCGGCACGGGCGCGCCCGTCGCCCTGAGCAGGTCGCCGGTGAGGCGCGGCTCGGGCGGGCCGAGGGCGTCCTCGGGCTTCACTTCCAGATCGGGGCGGCCGGCGGCGGCCATGGCGGCGTTGAAGCCGAGGAGCTGGCCGCGCTGGTTCCAGTGGGTGTCGTAGCGCCAGTGCACCGGCCCGGTCTTCTTCGCCTCGGCGAGGATGGGGCGCATGTCCACGAAGGTGATGCCGGCCGCCTTCATCTTCTCCGCAACGAGATCGTACTCGGTGGGCGAGACCTTCAGGCGCCGCGCATAGGCGGGCAGGTTCTCGAAATTGGTGGTGTGGCCGTTGGGCGGAATGAGCACGACGAAGCGCCCACCATGGGCCTTCATGTAGGCGTTCATGCGCTCGGCGAGCGCAACGATGCCGCTCACCGCCTCCGGCCGCACCAATTGGCCGAGCGACTGCTCCAGCGCGTGCTCGTCCTTCAGAAAGAGCGAGCCGTTCTCGCCCTTCAGCGCGAGGTCGCCCTGGGTGTCGCCGATGAAGCGCACATAGGAGCGGTGGGCGGTGAGCACCGCGCCGCGGAAGCCGAAGACATTGTTGATGTAGGGATCGAGCCGGCGCGCCGCGTCCTCCCACCAGCGCGCCTCGGGGGCGGCAACGGTGCGCAGCGGCGCCGGCAGGTCCGGGGCGATGAGGCCGATGGTGGGCAAGGTGAGGATGGCGAAGAAGATCACCGCCCACCAGCGGCGGAAGGACATCAGAAGCGGCATCGCGTCCCTCCCTTTTCCATAGCGTTTTCGAGCGAAGTGGCGCCCGGTTCGCGTGAAGAAAACGCGTCAAAGCAAAAATCTAGGCCGTTTCCCACGGACACGGCCTAGAACCGGAAGTACAGGAAGGGCGAGTAGGTCGCCGCTCCCACCGAGAGCACGCAGAGCACGAACAGGCCCCACACCACCACACTGTCCACCGCGCCGAATACGGCGAGCCGGACCTTTGGCGCTAGGCTCCGCCCGCCCGGACGCGGCAGGCCGAACATGGCGAGCGGCCACGCCAGCACGAGGATGGCGAGCGTCACCGGCTTCAGCTCCACCTCCAGCTGGGCGGAAAGATAGCCGGCGCCGTTCATCCCCACGAGGCCCTGGAACAGCTCCATGGCCTGGGGCAGGCTGTCGGCGCGGAACCAGACCCAGCCAGTGAGCACCACCAAGAGCACGTAGAGGTGGGAGAGAACGCGCGGCGCCGCCTTCATCCACGCGCCGAAGCGGATGCGCTCCAGCACCAGGAAGGTACCGTGGTGGGCGCCCCAGATCACGAAGGTCCAGCTCGCCCCGTGCCACAGGCCGCACAAGAGGAAGACGGTCCAAAGGTTCGCCGCCGTGTGCCAGTGGCCATGCCGGTTGCCGCCGAGGGGGATGTAGAGATAGTCGCGGAACCAGCTCGACAGGCTCATGTGCCAGCGGCGCCAGAAATCCGAGATGGAGCGCGCGCCATAGGGCAGGTTGAAGTTGCGCGGGAACTTCAGCCCCATGGCGATGGCGAGGCCGATGGCCATGTTGGAATAGCCGCCGAAGTCGAAATAGATCTGCAGCGCATAGGCGGTGACGCCGAGCCACGCCTCGCCGAGATTGGGCGTGGCGGTGTGGTCGAACACCGCGCTGACCACGGGGGCCACCTCGTCGGCGATCAGCACCTTCCAGGAGAGGCCGATGACGAAGATGCGCAGGCCCGCCGAGACGCGGCCGAGCGTGGTGCGCCGCTGCCGGATGCGCCGGTGGATGGTGGAGTAGCGGACGATGGGGCCCGCCACCAGCTGCGGGAACATGGTGATGTAGACCGCGATCTCCTCGAACCGCCCGTTGGCCGAGGCTTTCCGGCGGTACACGTCCACGAGGTAGGAAATGGCGTGGAAGGTGAAGAAGGAGATGCCGAGCGGCAGCGCCGGATGCACCACCGGCAGCGCGAGGCCCGCCGGCCCCAGCAGCACGTTGAGGTTCTGCGCCAGGAAGCCGGAATATTTGAAGGCGATGAGCCCGGCGAGGTTCGCCGCCACCGCGAGACCCAGCACGCGGAGCCGCCAGCGCTCGCTGCGGCCGTCAATCGCGAGGGCGAAGAAATAGTTGCCGACGATGGACACCGCCAGCACCGCCACGTTGGCGATCCCGCCCCAGGCGTAGAACACCAGCGAGAAGGCGAGCAGCACCATGTTCTTCGCGCGCACGCCGGGCGTCGCGAAGTAGCACAGCAGGAATGCCGGCAGGAAATAGAACAGGAAGGTGACGGAGGAGAAGACCATGGCTCGCCGGCGCCCGGGGCGTCAGTAGACGAACTGCTCGCGCAGGATGCGTTCGTCGAGACCATGGTCGGGGTCGAACAGCATGTCCACGGAGGAGGTGGTATCGAGCCGGGCCGAGACGGCGATGATGTCGCGCACCTCGAAATGGTCGGCCGCCGCGCTCACCGGGCGCTTGTCGGCCTCCATCACGGCGATGTCGATGCGCGCGCGGTCCGGCACCAGCGCGCCGCGCCAGCGGCGGGGGCGGAAGGGCGAGATGGGGGTGAGCGCCAGAAGCGCCGTGCCCAGCGGCAGGATCGGCCCGTGGGCGGAGAGGTTGTAGGCGGTGGAGCCGGCCGGCGTCGCGACGATGATGCCGTCGCAGATCAGCTCCTCCAGCCGCATCTTGCCGTCGATGGAGATGCGCAGCTTCGCCGCCTGGTAGGACTGGCGCAGCAGGGACACCTCGTTGAAGGCCGGGGCGCGGTGGCGCATGCCGGTGGAGGTGACGGCCTCCATCATCAGGGGATGGATGGTCACCTGCTGGGCGGCGGTGAGGCGCTCCACCAGCCCTTCCTCGCGGAAGGTGTTCATCAGGAAACCCACCGAGCCGCGGTGCATGCCGTAGATGGGCAGGGTGCGCTCGCGGAAGCGATGCAGGGTCTGCAGCATCAGGCCGTCGCCGCCGAGGGCGACCACCACGTCGGCGTCTTCCTCCGCCACTTCGCCATAGCGCGCGATGAGGCGCTCGCGCGCGGTCTCGGCCTCGGGCGTCTGGCTGGAAACGAAGGCGATGCGCTGGAAACGGGGTTCGCTCATCGGTGCGTCGGTCAGGAGGATCGTCCGGTCGGCGGGCCGGGAGCGGAAGGGGCCGGGAACGGTCTAGCCGTCCCGCCGCCGTCTGTCGAGGCGCCGGGAGGGATGGTAGGGTCGCGTTTGAGGCGCATCGGCCCGTTTGCCCCGCCTCGCGCCCCGGAGGAACCCATGCCCGCGCGCATCGTCTATGCCACCTTCCCCAGCGTCGCGGAGGCCGAGGAGATGGCCCGCACCCTGGTGGAGGCGCGCCTTGTCGCCTGCGCCAACATCCTGCCGGAGATGGTCTCCATCTACCGCTGGGAGGGACAGATCGAGCGCGGCACCGAGGCGGTGATGATGCTGAAGACCACCGCGGAGCGCGCCGCCGAGGTGGTGGAGGCGGTGCGCGCCGCCCACCCCTACGACGTGCCCGCCATCGTCGTGCTGCCGCTCGAAGGCGGGCTACCGGCCTATCTCGCCTGGATCGCCGGCGAGGTGGCGGCGGGCTGAGGCGCCCGCCGTCTAGCCCTCCGCCGCTCGCCCCTCAGAGCACCGGGCGCCAGTAGACCGGCTGATAGCGGTAGCCGTCGCCCTGCTTTTCCAGGTAGGCCGCGCCGGGGAACGGGAAGTGATAGCCCGCCACCAGGATGCGGTCCGCCGCGAGGCGGTCGTAGGTCTTGCGCCGCACCGCCTCGGCCGCTGCGGCGTCCATGTCGAACATGGCATGCCAGCCGGGATTGGCCACGAACAGGGCCGGCAGATTGGTGATGTCGGACTGGATGAAGAGGGTGTCGAAGCCCGAATCCAGCTCGAAGGAGGTATGTCCCGGCGTATGGCCGGGCGTGCCGACCGCCTTGAGGCCCGGCGCCACCTCCTTGTCCCAGGCGTAGCGCTCCACCTTGCCCTCGAACGGCTTGAACACGCGGCGCACATTCTGGAAGCCGGCCTTGAGGCCATCCGGCGCGCGGCTCATCTGGCCGTCGTCCATCCAGAACGCCCATTCGCGCTCCGGCACCATGAGCTGCGCCTTGGGGAAGGCGGGCGTGCCATCGGCGGCAAGCAGGCCGTTGATATGGTCCTGATGGAAGTGGGAGATGACCACCTGATCGATGGAGGCGGGATCGATCTCAAGATCCTGAAGGGTGCCGCGCACAAGGCCCACGGGGCCGGCCTGCCCACCATTGCCGGTATCGATCAGCACCTTCTTGCCGCCGATATCGAGCAGCAGGACGGTGAAGGAGATCGGCACCTGATTTTCAGGCAGATAGGCCTTCTTCAGGGCCGCATTCACCGCGTCCTTCGGCTGGTTGCGCACGAAGGTGTCGGACAGCGGGATCGTGCGCATGCCGTCGGAGATGGCCGTCACCACCACGTCGCCGACCTTGTAGCGATAGGCGCTCGGTACCTGCACCGGGCCGGATGCCTTGGCAGCATCGGGATTGGGGGCGGGGGTGGATTGGGTGCCGGCGACGGGCTGGGCGGGCGTCTGGGCGGCAGCGCCACCCAGTCCACCGACAATGGCACCGGCGATGCCGGCCGTGCCGGCCAGAAGGGTCCGGCGGGAAACCTCGGTCATCCAATTCTCCTCGGGGCATCAAGCGCCGGGGAGATTAGGACACGGCTTCAAGGCAGGTCGATGCCGGAACGGAAACGCCGCGCTCACATCCCTGCGAGCGCGGCGTTTCGAATCATAAACCAAACCAGCAGCTTAGCCATAAGGATCAGCGCACCGCCGATCCCGGCACCCTATCAACGCACCGGCGGCGCGTACTGGATGCCACCCATGCTCCACAGCTGGTTGATGCCGCGCGGGATGCCGAGCTTGGAAGCGGCGCCCACGTTGCGCTCGAAGCTCTCGCCGTAATTGCCCACCGCCTTGACGATACGCACGACGAAGTCCTTGGTCACGCCCAGCTCTTCGCCGTAATTGCCCTCATTGCCCACGAGGCGCTTCACCTCGGGCTTCTGGGACTTGATCGCGGCGTCCAGGGTGTTGGTGGCGACGCCGAGTTCCTCGGCGTTGATCATCGCGTACACCGTCCACTTCACCAGATTGAACCACTGGTCGTCGCCCTGGCGGACGACGGGGCCGAGGGGCTCTTTGGAGATGACGTCGGGCAGCACGATGTGGTCACCGGGCTTGGCCATGGTGAGGCGCAGCGCATAGAGCTGCGACACGTCGGTGGTGAGCGTGTCGCACTTGCCCTCGTCATACGCCTTCACCAGCTCGCCGGAGGTGGGCAGGGTGACCAGCTCAAGCGTCATGCCGTTGGCGGCGAAATAGTCCTTGGTGTTGCTCTCGGCGGTGGTGCCCGCCTGGACGCAGACCTTGGACTTGTCGAGCTCGAGGGCGGACGTGACCTTGCGGGCGTCGCGCACCAGGAAGCCCTGGCCGTCATAATAATTGATGGCGGTGAAGAGCAGGCCGAGCTTGGCCTCGCGCTCCAGCGTCCAGGTGGAGTTGCGCGAGAGCACGTCGATATCGCCCTTGGTGAGGGCGGGGAAGCGCTCGTCCGCGGTCAGCGGCACGTACTTCACCTTGTTCGCGTCGTCGAAGATGGCCGCCGCCAGCGCCTTGCAGACGTCGACGTCGAAGCCCGACCACTTGCCGGAGGCGTCCTGCGCGGAGAATCCGGGGAGCCCCTTGGAGACGCCGCAGACCAGTTCGCCGCGGTCCTTCACGGTCTTGAGGGTCTGCGCAGTTGCCGCCGTCGCGCCGAGCGCAAGGGCCGCGCCGGCCATTAGGGCCAGGATCGTCTTCATGAAGTCCCCCAGTGAATATGTGTCGGAAAGGGCCGCTCTCAGAGAGCGGCCTGCTGGCGAACCACGACCTTCGTGCCCACCGGGACACGGCTGTAGAGGTCGATGATCTCGCTGTTCACGAGGCGGAAGCAGCCCGACGACACGGCGTAGCCGATGGTCTGCGGCTGGTTGGTGCCGTGGATGCGGTAGACGGTGCCGCCGATATAGAGCGCGCGGGCGCCCATGGGATTACCGGGGCCGCCGGCCATGAAGCGCGGCAGATAGGGCTGGCGCTGGATCATTTCGGACGGCGGGGTCCAGTCCGGCCACTCGGCCTTGCGCTCGATGGTCTTGAGACCCGACCACTGGAAGCCGTCGCGGCCTACGCCGATGCCGTAGCGCATGGCGCGGTTGTCGCCCTGCACGAGGTACAGGAAGCGCTCGTTGGTGTGGATCACGATGGTGCCGGGCTTTTCCGTGGTGCGGAAATACACCGGCTGGTGGCGGAACTGCGGATCGAGCTGGGCGATGTCATCGTCCGGCGCGGTGAGGCCCGGCTGTTCATCAATGTCCATCACGGCGCCCGGGCCACCGCGCGGGCCCACCTGGGCGCTGGCGCCGGTGGCGAAGGCAAACACGCCCACCTGAAGCAGGGCGGCGAAGGTCAAGGTCTTGATCGTCACAGGCATCATGCCGGCCTCTTCTAGACGCATCCCGGGCTATGAACCCGGTCGAGCGGTGTCCTCGCCGATCGTGCGGCCACCAAAGGCGCCCGACCGGTTTCCCACCCCGCGTGACCCGCCCTGCCTTCCAAAAAAGGCCCTCCCTGGACCTTTCCGGAACGACGCCGGCATGGCGAACACTCACGACCCCGCTTTCCGATTAGCCGAGGCCGCGCGCGAGGGAAAGGGGGGACGCGGCCGAAGCACTGAAGCATTTTGGTCCTGAAGGATTGCTGAACGGTATCCGGAGCGTGGATCGAGCGTTTTTCCCGCCCCGGGGCTGTCGCCGGCCTTGCCTGTGTGCCCCGTTCGCCCCCGGCGTCGGGCGGGCGCGCTTTACGCGGCGCCACGGCCTCGCCTAAAAGGGCGCGCTTAACGAAAAGGCCTACCTGCGAGGTGCGCAGGAGTGGGCCGCAAGGAGCCAAGACATGATTTCCCTGACCTTCCCCGACGGCGCCAAGCGCGATTATGCCGAGGGGACGTCCGGCGCGGACATCGCCGCCGCCATCTCCAAATCCCTCGCCAAGAAGGCCGTGGCCGTCACCCTCGACGGGGAGCTGGCCGACCTGTCCCAGCCCATCACCCGCGACGCGAAGCTGGAGATCGTCACCCGCGACGATCCCCGCGCGCTGGAGCTGATCCGGCACGACTGCTCGCATGTGATGGCGGAAGCGGTGCAGGAGCTGTGGCCGGGCACCCAGGTCACCATCGGCCCGGTGATCGAGAACGGCTTCTATTACGACTTCGCCCGCAACGCCCCCTTCACCTCGGAAGACCTGCCGGTCATCGAGGCGAAGATGCGCGAGATCATCGCCCGCGACCGCCCCTTCACCAGGGAAGTGTGGACGCGCGAGGAGGCCAAGCGCGTGTTCGCCGCCAAGGGCGAGAACTACAAGGTCGAGCTGGTCGACGCGATCCCGGAAGACCAGGACGTGAAGATCTACAAGCAGGGCGAGTGGTTCGACCTCTGCCGCGGCCCGCACATGCCCTCCACAGGCAAGATCGGCAACGCCTTCAAGCTGATGAAGGTGGCGGGCGCCTACTGGCGCGGTGATTCGAACAACCCGATGCTCACCCGCATCTACGGCACCGCCTGGCAGGACGAGAAGGAGCTCGGCGCCTATCTCCATCGCCTGGAGGAGGCCGAGAAGCGCGACCACCGCCGCCTCGGCCGGGAGATGGACCTGTTCCACTTCCAGGAGGAAGGCCCCGGCACCGTCTTCTGGCATCCCAAGGGCTGGACCCTGTTCCAGGAACTGGTCGCCTACATGCGCCGGCGGCTGAAGGCCGACTACAGCGAGGTCAACGCCCCGCAGGTGCTCGACCACTCCCTGTGGGAGACCTCCGGCCACTGGGGCTGGTACAAGGAGAACATGTTCAAGGTCCAGTCGGCCGGCGACGAGACCAAGGACGAGCGCGTCTTCGCGCTGAAGCCCATGAACTGCCCCGGCCATGTGCAGATCTTCAAGCACGGCCTGAAAAGCTATCGCGACCTGCCCATGCGCCTCGCCGAGTTCGGCGCGGTGCACCGCTACGAGCCCTCCGGCGCGCTGCATGGTCTGATGCGCGTGCGCGGCTTCACCCAGGACGACGCCCACATCTTCTGCACCGAGGAGCAGATGGCGGCGGAGTGCCTGAAGATCAACGATCTCATCCTCTCCACCTACGCCGATTTCGGCTTCGAGGAGATCGTGGTGAAGCTCTCCACCCGGCCGGAGAAGCGCGTCGGCTCGGATGCCGTGTGGGATCACGCCGAGGAGGTGATGACCCGCGTGCTGGCCGAAATCGAGGCCCAGTCGGGCGGGCGCATCAAGACCGGCATCCTGCCGGGCGAAGGCGCCTTCTACGGCCCCAAGTTCGAATACACGCTGAAGGATGCCATCGGCCGCGAATGGCAGTGCGGCACCACGCAGGTGGACTTCAACCTGCCGGAGCGGTTCGGCGCCTTCTATGTGGATGCGGACGGCCAGAAGAAGACGCCGGTGATGATCCATCGCGCCATCTGCGGCTCCATGGAGCGGTTCACCGGCATCCTCATCGAGCACTTCGCCGGGCACTTCCCCCTGTGGCTCGCTCCCACGCAGGTGGTGGTCGCCACCATCACCTCGGATGCGGACGATTACGCCGCCGAAGTGGTGCGCGAGCTGAAGGCGGCGGGCCTTCGGGCGGAACTCGACCTGCGCAACGAGAAGATCAACCTCAAGGTGCGCGAGCACTCGCTGGCCAAGGTGCCGGTGCTGCTGGTGGCGGGCAAGAAGGAGGCGGCCGAACGCACCCTCTCCATCCGCCGCCTCGGCTCCAACGCCCAGACCTCCGGGTCTCTGGACGAGGTGGTGGCAGCGCTGGTGGACGAGGCCGTGCCGCCGGACCTCAAGCGCAAGGTGCTGGCCGCCAAGGCGGCGTGAGATCCGCCGACAGGACGGAAGAAATGAAGGCGGGGCTTCGGCTCCGCCTTTCTTTTTGGGATACACAACTAACACTGGTTACAAACACTGTTTCTTGATCTAGCCTCCGGACAGTGGAATAAGGAGGCTCCAATGGCATCGTCCAACGCGCTCAAGGCCCCGACCGACTCCCGCTACGCACCTTTGACCGCCTATCTTCGTCGGGTTGGCCAGCCTCATGTGGCCATGACGTTCGAAGAGATCGAGGCCCTGGTCGGCCATCCCCTCCCCGCCAGCGCACGCCGTCACCGTGCCTGGTGGAGCAACAACCCCACAAACAGTGTTATTACCTGGGCATGGCTGGCCGCGGGCTATAAGTCCGAGCAGGTGGACATGGAGGCGGGGCGCCTCGTGTTCCGCCGTGACGCGGGCGACGGGGGCAAGGAGACCGCCACGGAAGCGGCTCCTCCGCCGTTCACGGACCGCGCGACCCTGCTGAAGGCGCTCTATGGGGCGCTCAAGGGCACCGTCACGGTTCCGGATGGAACCGACCTCACCGCGCCCACCGCCACCGACTGGCGGGCGGACCGCTGAGATGGCCCTTCCCATCCTGCTCGACACCTGCGCCGCCATCTGGATCGCCAACGGCGACAGGATCGCACCCGAAGCGCTGGAACGGCTGGCCGATGCCCGCGAGGCCGGGCAATCGATCTACGTCTGCCCCATGACGGCGTGGGAGATCGGCCAGTTGGTGGCGTCCCGGAAGATCGCGCTGGCGCAGTCGCCCGCCGCCTGGTTCCGTGCGCTCGTCGCCCTGCCCGGCGTGGCGCTTGCGGCCATGCCGCCCGAGGCCCTGGTTGAATCGTCCTTCCTGCCGGACGAGCCCCCCCGCGATCCCGTCGATCGCATCATGATCGCCATGGCGCGCCATCACGGCTACCAGCTGATGACGCGCGACCGGCTCATCCTCGGCTTTGCCGCCCGTGGGCACCTTCAGGCCATCGCGTGCTGACCTACTTCTTCAGCGTCGCGAAATAGGCGGCGAGGTCCGCCGCCTCGGCGCGGGTGAGGGAGACCTGGGGCATCTGGGGGTGCGGCTTCAGCAGGCGGAAGGCCAGCCACGGGCCGGAAAGGTCGCCGTCGCGCGCGGCGATGCTGGCGAAGGTGGGGGCGTCGCTGGCGGCGCTCTGGGGCGCGGTCCCGACCACATGGCAGCTGGCGCACCAGCGCTGGGCGATCGCCTGCCCGGCCGCAGCGTCGGCGGCGCGGGCGGGTGCGGCGGCAAGAAACGGCGTGGCGAGGGCGAGGAGCGCGACGACGCCGGTCGCACGCAGGAAAAGACGCACCATGGGGACCCTCCGGACGAGGCGGCGGACGGGCGTCACTTCGCCAGAACCTCCACCTCCTGGTTCTTGCCGGCCTCGACCTTGATGTCGCGGCTGAAATTCTTGCCATCCTTGCGGGCGATGACGGAATAGTCGCCTTCCGAGAGCACGAGGGTCGGGAAGGCGCCGATGGATTCCTTGATGGTGTCGCCGCCGGGGGTGATGACCGTCCACTGGGTGTCGGCCTGCGCCTCGCCGTGGGCCACCTTCACCAGCTTCAGGCTGATCTGCGCCGCCCGGTGATGGACCGTCGCATCGGTGAGCTTGCCGGGCTGGACGATCACGTCCGCGCGCACCACGGCGTTGGCGTCGCCATAGGTGGACACCACGTGATAGGTGCCCTCCGGCAGCAGCACCACGTCGCCCGCAGCGGCGCCGCGATAATAAGGCTGGCTGGAGGTGCGGCCCTGCAGGAAGGAGCCCTCGAAGATGTCGAAGGTGAGCTTCTGGGCGGGGATCGGCTTGTCGTCCACGTCGGCGGCGAGGCGCAGGGCGCCGGCCGGCACCTCGAACGCCTGCCGGCGCGAGACCGGCCCCATCTGCACCCGCTGCGCCGCGGTGGCGAAGCCGTAGGTGACGTGGACGATGTAGCCGCCCGGATTGAGGAAGAAGACGGGCGCCGGCTCCGAACTCTCCGCCACCAGCGGGAAGGCACCGGTGGAGGCTTCCGGCTGGTCGGCGAAGACGCGCCAGACGAGGCCGCGCGGGATGGAGCCGCCTTCCGCGCCGAAGCGCGCATAGACGCCGAGCGCCGCCTTGCCGGGAGGCGCCGGCGGCAGCACGGAATGCGGCTCGCGGCCGGGCTGGCCGGCCTGGCCCGAGGGGCCGGGCTGTCCGGGCGGCGGAGGCAGGCCCGGCGGCAGCCCGGTGGGCCGCGCCGCAGGCGGGGTGCCGAACGGGCCGGGCGGTGGGGGCGCGGTGGGCGGGCCGAGAAACTGCATGGACTGCGCGGCGGCCGGCCCTGCTCCCGCAACGAGACCCAAGGGCGCCAGCGCGGCCCAGATTCCCAATGCAGCCACCCGCATCGCGCGCCCGACCGCCCACATCCGCGACGCCGGGGCGGACGGCCGGGGGTCGCGGAACCGGGGGAAAGCACGAGCGAAGCGGATCATGCCCCTGACGTGCACAAAATTCGGGGCGGATTCAAGTCACCCGCCGCGTCAGCCTGCGGCCGGTTGCCGCCGCGCCCGCGCTGTTCCTTACTCGGCGGCCGCTCTGTAGATTGCCCCGGACCCTTTCATCGGATGCCATTGCCCCCATGACCGATACAAGCCCCGAGACCATCGCCCTGCTCGCCACCCGCCGCTCGTCGCGCGTGCTCGATCTCACCGCCCCCGGCCCGTCGCCGGAGGAGCTGGACACCATCCTCACCATCGCCGCCCGCGTGCCGGACCATGGCAAGCTCGCCCCCTGGCGCTTCATCGTGCTGGAGGGGGACGGCCGCGACCGGGCCGGCGCGCTGCTGGCGGAGGCGCTGGCGCAGTCCGATCCGGGCGTCGGGGAGAAGCGGCTGGAGGATGAGCGCGCGCGTTTCCTGCGCGCCCCCCTCGTGGTGGCGGTGGTCTCCCGGGCGGCGCCGCACGTGAAGATCCCGGAATACGAGCAGTTGCTGTCGGCCGCCGCCGCCTGCCAGAACATCCTCGTCGCCTGCGCGGCGCTGGGCTACGGCGCCACCTGGCTCACCGAATGGACGACCTACGACGCCAATGCCCGCGCGGCGCTGGGCCTCGACGAGTTCGAGCGCTTCGTCGGCTTCATCTATATCGGCACCGCCACCCAGAAGCTGGAAGACCGCCCCCGCCCGCCCCTCGCGGCTGTGGTCACGCGGTTCTGAGCACACGCGATCGATTGAACCGCTCTCGCACCCCGGACGCATGAAGCGCCATGCGAGCCGGGGTCCAGCGCAAGGCGACGCCGCAGTCGCTTCCTGATCCCCGCTCATGGCCATTGCCCGCTGCGCGGGAGTTTCGCGCTGGGCCGCGGATCAGCGCTCCGGCTGCGTCGTCGCTTGTCCGGGGAACCGGGGCTCAGCCCCTGCCCCATCACTCATCCGAAAGCGGGTGAAGGTCGCGCACCATGCTCTTGAGGCGTTCGTCCAGAACATGGGTATAGATCTGGGTGGTGGAGACATCGGCATGGCCGAGCAGGGTCTGCACCACCCGAAGGTCCGCGCCATGGGCCAGAAGATGGCTGGCGAAGGCGTGGCGCAGGACGTGGGGGGAGAGCTTGGCGGGGTCCAGCCCTGCGGCCAGCGCCAGCTCCTTCAAATCCCGCGCCGCCTGCTGGCGGGTCACGTAGCCGCTCTCGCCCGAGGACGGGAACAGCCAGCGCGACGCCTCCAGCCCCGCCGCCTTGCGGGCATCGAGATAGGCCGCCATGGCCGCCCGCGCGGGATCGGACAGCGGCACGAGCCGTTCCTTGCGGCCCTTGCCGGTGACGAGAATGGCATCGCCCCGCGCTCGCGCGGCGGCGGCCGGCAGCGACACCAGCTCGGAAATGCGCAGGCCGCTGGCATAGAGCAGCTCGATCACGGCGGCGGTGCGACGGCGCTTCAGCATTTCCGCGCGCGCCTTGCCGGCGGCCTCGCCCTCCCCCGCCGGCACCTCGGCCGCGCGGGCGTGGGCGGTCTCGATCAGGGTGGAGACCTCCTCCACCGTCAGCACCTTGGGCAAAGGCCGCCCGCGCCTCGGGCCTTCCAGCACGGCGGCGGGATCATCCCCCCGGTGCCCCTCGGCATAGAGAAAGCGGAAGAACTGGCGCACGGCGGAGAGGCGACGCGCCACGGTGGTCGCCTTGAAGCCCCGGGCGGAGAGATCGGCGAGCCAGTCGCGGATGGCCTGCGTATCGGCCGCGGCGATGGCGCGGGGGGAGAGGAAGTCCGCGAGGTCGGTCAGGTCGCGCCGGTAGGCGTCCAGCGTGTTGGCGCCCGCGCCGCGCTCCACCGCCTGCATGTCAAGGAACAGCGCGACCGGACCCTGGGCCGTCGCGCCGGGGGCCGTCATTTGCCGATCTTTTCGGGGGCGACGGTGAAGGAGAGTTCCCGCTCCTGCGGCTCGACCCGCGTGGCGAGCGCCCACAAGGCGGCATAGCCGAGGCCGCCGAGCACGGCCAGCACCACCAGAATGCGGAAGAGCGTGGGCATCGCCGGCTCCTTCAGGTGCGGGCGCGAATCGCCCACGGGCACCCCTCTCGCGCCAGAGGTGCCACGGCCCGCGCCGCCATTCAACCCGAGGCACCGCCCCAGTGCCCTTTGGCACCAGCGACGCAGGGTCGCCTTGGACGGGCGGGGCGGCGGGTGCTTTGCTGCCGGCTCCCAACGAGGAGGAAATGATGAGCGACATCTGGTTCAAGGCGGGCGAGGCGACGGTGCTGGCAGCGGACGGGCAGGTGACGGACGCCATGCCGGAAGTGCTGATCGGCTCGGTGCGCGGCCCGGTGGGTCAGGCCTTCGCCTCCATGATGGGGCAGGTGCAGGGCCACACCCGCATGTTCGTGGTGCGCGACCTCAACCAGATGGTGCGCCCGGCGACGATGATGACCACCAAGGCCACCATCCACACCGCCGAATATGTGGAGCTGCTCGGCGGCGTCGTGCAGGCGGCCATGGGCGACGCCATCGTCGATTGCGTCAGCGAGGGCATCATCCCTAAGGATCAGGTGGACGAGCTGGCCATGATCATCATGGTGTGGCTGGACCCGCGCTGCCCCGAGGACCCCAACCTCGACAAGGCCGACCTCTACCGCACCAATTACGAGGCGACCAAGCTCGCCATCGCCCGCGCGCTGAAGAGCGAGCCGTCCATCGACGAGCTGATCGCCAACCGCAAGAGCGTGAAGCACTACGCGCTCGAGGGCGTCATCGAGTACTGAGCCCGGTCACGGTGACGTTGGTGGAGCCGGACCCGCCGCTCGGCTAGGGTCCGGCTTGCGCCGGTGGTCACGGGGCGGGTCCGGACGATTTTTTTCCGGGCCGGCCCCATCATCCGCCAGGCCGCGTTCCGCGTATCGAGAGCATGAATGTCGCCGAGCCCAGTCTCATCGTCGAACTGCCGAAGCCGCGTCGCACCCGAACGCTGCCGAACGGCGGCGTTCGTCCGGGCGGAGCCTCGGCCATGAGCGTCCAGCCCGCCGAGCCACGGGTCGCCGCCTCCGGTGCCGAGCTGAGCGCGCTCATCGTCGCCATCGCCACTCGCGCCGATCGCGAGGCGTTCGGCCGGCTGTTCCGCCATTTCGCGCCGCGGGTGAAATCCTATCTCGTGCGCAACGGCCTTTCCGCCAACGCCGCCGAGGAGCTGGCGCAGGAAACCCTGCTGACGGTGTGGCGCAAGGCGGCCTATTTCGACCCCACCCGCGCCGCCGCCTCCACCTGGATCTTCACCATCGCCCGCAACCTCTCCATCGACCTCAAGCGCCGCGAGCGCTATGGTGATACCTATCAGGCCGAGGCCCACGAGGACGAGGTTGACGAGACCTCGGGCGAGACCATGCTCATGACCGCCGAGCGGGAAGCGCGCGTGCGCGCCGCCCTCGCCAAGCTGTCGGAGGAACAGGCCACCATCGTCCGCCTCTCCTTCTTTCAGGAGAAGCCCCATTCGCAGATCGCGCAGGAGCTGGGCATTCCGCTGGGCACCGCCAAGTCGCGCGTGCGCCTCGCGCTCAACCGTCTGCGCGCTTTGCTGGAAGACCTGAAATGAGTGCTTCGACCCATCCCGGCACCGAGACCCTGCTGCGCTACGCGGCGGGCACGCTGCCGGCCGGTCCCCGCCTGCTGGTGGATGTGCATCTCGAAGGATGCCCCGAATGCCGGGCGACGGTGGCCCGTCTGATGTCCGTCGGCGGCGCTCTGCTCGAGGCCTGCGAGCCCCTCGCCCTCGCCCCCGACGCCCTCGACCGCGCGCTGGCGCGGCTTGATCGCCCGTCCACACGTCGCAATCCCGCCGTGCTCCATCATGCGGAAGCCGCCGGTGCTACGCCGCCGAAGCGCTGGCCGCTGCCTGAGGGGCTGAAGCTGCCGCCCGGCGTGGTGCTGCCGCCGGCCATCGCCTCCCGCCGCATCGGCCGTCTGGTGCCGGTGGCACCGGGCGTGCGCCTCGGCCTCGTGCATCTGGAGGAAGACCCGGACGCGCAGGTGCTGCTGTTCCGCATCGCGCCGGGCCGGGCCATTCCTCAGCACACCCATGCGGGGCTGGAATTCACCCATGTGATCTGCGGAGGCTTCAGCGACCCGGACGGCCACTACGGCCCCGGCGATCTCGTGGAGTGCGACGCCGAGGTGGACCACTCCCCCCGCGTGGATGATGACGGCGAATGCATCTGCCTCGCCGCCTTCGACGGCCGCATCCGCTTCCGCGGCCTGCTCGGCATGGTGACGCGGCCGTTTCTCTGAGGGCTTGGCCGCAGAGCTTCAGCGTTTTTTCGCTCAGGCGCCGCGCGGGCTTTGACGTTGCCTACGCTCAAACGCCGCGCGGGCTTGGGCGCGGGGACATCAGAACTGCGTCCGCGTCACGCCCCTCTTCACCACCACCAGCGCCTCGGTGAGATCGCTCGCCAGCTCCGCCTTCTGGACGGGGCCGAGGAAGCGGCCCACCGGAACGGTGCGCTTGCCGCTGATGAGGGCGACGTCCAACGTCCCCAGTTCCTCGTCGTCCTTGCGCCACAGGCGGGTCCAGAACGGATTGAGCCGAGTGGTGGAAGGCCGCCCCGCCGCCGGCTCGCGGCGGATTTCCACGAGGCTCGGCGTGACCAAGATGTGCTCGCGCGCCCGCGCCGAGCGGAAGCTGGCGCGGAAGGCGATGTAGATCAGCAGCACGTCGAGGCCGAAGAAACCGAAGATCGGCCACGCGCCCATGGCGAGGAAGGCCGCGCCGGACAGGAAGCTCACCGCGCCGATGCCCGCCATCACCCAGAAGAAGCCGCGCTTGGAGAGGGAGCGGTGCGGCGCGAGCGTGACCGCATAGACCACGGGCTCGTCTTGAGCCTGCGCGTGCGTCTCGGGTGCGCTGTCTCGGTCGCTGGTCTGGGGCATTGCTGGGCAGTATACCCGAAAAATGCCGCGCAGGATCACCCCGCCTAAACCCGCTGACACCACGCCCGCCGCCGGGCCTGAGGCTGACGCCCCTGCGCCCCCGCGCGCGGCGAAGAGGGCAGGGAAATCCACGAAAGCCTTACCCGTCACCCCGGCCGGTGGTGTCAAACGCCCCCCGCCGCGATCCGCCCGCCCGCAGGCCCAGAACCGCTCCGGCGGAAGCGTGGATGGCCCGGACAAGCCGGGCCATGACGGCACAGGGGGTGGTGCCCCGACGAAGCGTAGCCGTGCAGCGCCCGCTCCGGCCCCAGCCCCGCCTCCCATCCCCCGCCGCAACAAGGCGGTGGCCAATGCGGCGGCGGCGGTGCATGGCCGTACCGTCTCGCCCTGGTCCGATGCCGAGATCACCGAAGCCTTCACCCGCTTCGAGGCCCAGGACCCCGAGCCCAATGGCGAGCTAGACCACACCGACGCCTTCACTTTGCTCGTCGCCGTGGTGCTCTCCGCCCAGGCCACCGACACCGGCGTGAACAAGGCGACGAAAGGCCTGTTCGCCGCCGCCTCAACCCCCGCCGCCATGGTGGCGCTGGGGGAGGACGAGGTGGCGCACCACATCCGCACCCTCGGCCTGTTCCGGGGCAAGGCGAAGAACGTGGTGGAACTCTCCCGTCTGCTGCTGGAACGCCATGCCGGCGTGGTGCCGCAGGATCGGGAGGCGCTGGAGGCGCTGCCCGGCGTCGGGCGCAAGACGGCCAATGTGGTTCTGAACATCGCCTTCGGCGTGCCCACCATCGCGGTGGACACCCACCTCTTCCGCGTCGCCAACCGCACCGGCCTTGCCCCCGGCGCGACGCCGCTGGCGGTGGAGCTGGGGCTTGAGGCGCGCATCCCCGACCGCTTCAAGCTGCACGCCCACCACTGGCTCATCCTGCACGGCCGCTACATCTGCAAGGCCGCGAAGCCCGCATGCAGCCGCTGCCTCATCACCGATTTGTGCCGCTGGCCGGACAAGAATTTCTGAGGCGCGCCGCCTCTGGTGCATGTCCGGGGACTTCCATCCCTGCGTCATCCCCCGGCTCGTCCGGGGGATCCACGCCTCCGCCGGGGTGATGTTTCCTGCACCCCACATGTGGCCCGGTGGATGCCCCGGACAAGCCGGGGCATGACGGTGCGAAATAGGCCTCCCCCGCCCGAAGGCGCCCTCGGCCTTTGTCGTCACATCGCGCCCCGGACCAGCGACGGCGCAGCCGGAGCGCCAAGCCGGGACCCAGGGGACAGTCCGGCGCAGCCGGCAATGCCCGGCATCCTTTCCGCTTGAGCCGCCTTCGGCGAACTCCTGCGCTGGGCCCCGGCTCGCATTCCGCTATCGCTGCCTGCGTCCGGGGCGCCCGCCTTTCGCGGCCTCCCCGCCCGAAGGCGGGAAGGCCTTTCGCATCACGCCGCCAATCCCTTGGCCAGCTCCATCGCCTGCCGCTCGAACAGGCGGCGGTAGAGGCCGCCCTCGCGGCGGACCAGCGTGTCGTGGTCGCCCTCCTCGACGATGCGCCCCTTGTCGAACACCATCAGGCGGTCGAGCGAGCGCACCGTGGACAGGCGGTGGGCGATGACGAGGGTGGTGCGCCCCACCATCAGCCGCTCCATCGCATCCTGGATCGCCGCTTCCGATTCCGAATCGAGGCTGGAGGTCGCCTCGTCCAGGATCAGGATGGGCGCGTCCGCGAGGAAGGCCCGGGCGATGGCGATGCGCTGGCGCTCGCCGCCGGAGAGCTTCACGCCCCGCTCGCCCACCAGCGTGCCGTAGCCGCGCGGCAGGCGGGCGATGAAGTCGGCCGCATTGGCCAGCTCCGCGGCCCGCCGGATCTCCTCGAAGGAGGCGTCCGGCCGGCCATAGGCGATGTTCTCCATCAGCGAACGGTGGAACAGCACCGGCTCCTGCTGCACCACGGCGATGGCGCGGCGCAGGGAGCCCTGCGTCACGTCCCGCACGTCCTGCCCGTCCACGATGACGCGCCCCGAAGAGACGTCGTGCATCCGCTGGATGAGCTTGACGAACGTGGTCTTGCCCGAGCCCGAATGCCCCACGAGGCCCACCCGCTCCCCCGCCGGGATGGTGACGGAGAGGTTCTCGTAGAGCGGCTTGTCGTGGCCGCCATAGTGGAAGGTCACGTTCTCGAACGCGATCGTCCCCTCCGCCACCTGCGCCGGCACCGCGTTGGGGGCATCGGACACGCCGACCTTCTGGTGGTGGATCTCAACCAGTTCCTCCAGCTCGTTCATGGAGCGCTGGAGATTGTGGACGTGCATGCCGATGTCACGCAGGTAGGAATGGATGACGAGGTAGGAGGTGAGCACATAGGCCACATCGCCCGCGCTCGCCTGCCCCTGGTGCCACAGCACCAGCGCCGTGCCGATGATGGACGCCTGAAGCGCCACCAGGGCCAGAAGCTGTGCCGTGCCCGCCCAGGTGGCCGCCATCCAGGTGCGGTAGGTGCGGGCGTTCCACTTGCCGAGCACCCGCTCCAGCCGCTCCTCCTCGCGGGCCTCCGCGCCATAGCCCTTCACCACGGCATTGCAGCCCACCGCATCCGCCAGCACGCCGCCGACGCGGGTGTCCCACGCATTGGAGAGGCGCGCCGCCGGGGCGACGTAGTGGACCGACAGGGCCAGCGTGAGCCCGATGAAGGCCACCGCCCCCACCGCCACCACGGCGCCCAGCACCGGCCAGTTCCAGCCGAGCAGCAGCGCCGTGCCGCCCAGCGCCACCACGGACGGGAACAGCGCCACCAGCAGGGTGTCGTGCAGCACGTCGAGGGACCACATGCCGCGCGAGATCTTGCGCACGGTGGAGCCGGCGAAGGACGAGGCGTGCCAGTCCGACGAGAAGCGCTGCACCCGCGCGAAGGCGTCCGCCGCCACGTCCGACATCATGCGCAAAGTGAGCCGCACGATGATGAAGTAGGTGGCATGCCGCGCGCTCACCATCGTCACGCCAAGGCCGACGATGGCGAGGAAGGCCATGGTCGCGAGGTGCCAGGCCGTCTCCCGGTCGGCGAGCGACAAAGCGTCGATCAGCCGGCCGGCGAACAGCGGCACCAGCACCTCGGCGAGGGTGGAGACGAGGACGGCGGCCAAAGTGGCCGCGATGATTCCCTTCCGCTTCGCCCAATGGGTGAAGAGGAAGGCGAAGATGGCGCGGAACGACACCCCGCGCTTGTGGGTCTGGAACAACGACATGACACGATCCGGCCGCGCCGCATGGGGCGCGAAAGGCCGGTCCCTGATTGGAACGGGAACGCGCGGCGCGCGACGCCGCGAAGGGAAGAGGACGGGGCGCGTCAGCGGCCCCCCGCCCCGCGCATCAGCGCAGGCGGGTAGCGGACCGCGGGCCCTTGGATGTCCGGAAAGCTAGCGGCGGGAGCCGGGCTGGCGGGGAATCACATCCGTGCAGTGGGCGCGGCGCAGAATGCCGCGTGGCACGGATGGGGCTGAGGACATGGTGTTGCTCATGGACATAACCCCTCCCTGCCGGAATGTTGATCCCGCGCGGCCCCAATGGGGGCAGCGCTTGCGGGAGGGACGGCCGATCTGCCGCGGCCTTTGCCGCGTTCCTGCCCTTCCGCAGGCGGCCATCAGACGCTAAGGTCGCGGCGCTTTTTTGGACAAGCATGGGCGGAACCATGGCGGACACCGGCATTCCCCACTTCTGCAACGACCTCGGCGTCACCGTCATCGAGGTGGGCAGCAAGGAATTCATGTGCATCGGTGCGAAGCCGCCCTTCGACCATCCGCACATCTTCATCGACCTCGGCGACGACGACGAGCACGTGTGCCCCTACTGCTCCACGCTCTATCGCTACAACCCGGCCCTCGCCGCCGGCGAGGCGAAGCCGGAAGCGGCCGTGTGGCACGGCGAGCCCGTGGCCAAGTCCGCCGCGTGACGCACCGGCCGGTAACGGCCCAGCTGACAAGACACGCGGCCTGACCGCCGCAGAACACCTCGCCGGCCTGATGCGCCTTTAGACGCATCTTGGGCCTGTTCGAGGCGGCCTGATCGCCGCCGCAAAGAAAGACTATTCGGCCGGCTCCTTCACGGAGCCGGGTCCTGCCATGGCCGATCCCATCCCCTTCCGGGCGAAACCCCGCACCGCCGCGCGCAGCGCCGTGGTGGTCGGCGCGGGTATCGGCGGGCTCGCCTGCGCCATCGCGCTACGCCGTGCCGGCCTCACCGTCCAGGTGGTGGAACAGGCGCGCAAGCTGCGCGAGGTGGGCGCCGGCCTCCAGCTGACCCCCAACGCCACCCGCATCATCCGCGAGTTCGGCCTGCTGCCGCGCCTGGAACAGGTAGCGGTCACGCCGCGCTCCCTCGACGTGCGCAGCGGTGCCAGCGGCGCCACCATCACCCGCGCCCATTACGGCCCGGCCGCCTCGCGCTACGGCGCGCCCTTCCTGGTGGTCCACCGCGCGGACCTGCAGAACCTCCTCGCCGAGGCGGCGCAGGCCGAGGGCGTGCTGATCGCGCTCGGGTCCGAGCTCACCGCCGTGGAGCCGGCCTTCGGCGGCGTGCGGGCGGTGGTGAAGCAGGGCGAGAATCTCATCGCCCACGGGGCGGACATCCTCGTCGGCGCCGATGGCGTGCGCTCGGCGGTGCGGGCGCATCTGGGCGTCGCCAAGCCGCCGGTGTTCGCCCAGCGCCTCGCCTACCGCGCCACCATTCCCGTGCCGGCCCGCCATCCGCCGGACGTGCGGCTCTATATGGGGCGCGACGCCCATCTCGTGGTCTATCCGGTGAAGGGCGGGGCGACGTTGAACCTCGTCGCCATCGTCAAGCACACCGAGCCGGTGGCCCGCTGGAGCGCGCCCGGTGACGGCGCCGCCGTCCACGCCGCCTTCGCCGACTGGGCGCCGGAGGTGCGCGAGCTTTTGAAGGCGGCGCCGCATTTCCTGTGCTGGGGCCTCTACGACATCGATCCCCTGCCCCGCTGGAGCACCGGGCGCGTGACGCTGCTGGGCGATGCCGCCCACGCCATGCTGCCCTTCCTCGCCCAGGGCGCGGCGCAGGGCATCGAGGATGCGGCGGCCCTCGCCCGCGCGCTCCAGAAGGAAACCGACGCCGCCACCGCCCTCAAGGCCTACGAGGCCGAGCGGCTGGGCCGCACCGCGCGCATCCAGTCGGAAGCGCGGCGCAACGGCATGGTCTACCACCTCTCCGGCGCCCCCCGCCTCGCCCGCGATCTGGTGCTGCGCCGGCAAGGCCCGGCGCTGCTGGACCGCTACGGGTGGATCTACCGGGCGTGAGGGGGAGTGAGCCCCCTCTCCCCTTGCGGGAGAGGAGAGGCATTCTCCCCCCGCTGGACCTTCCGCCCGCGCCATGCTATCCGCCCGCCCCATTCTCGTGAGGGGACCATGGGCCTTCGGCTTCAGCGACGACGACAGGACACGCTGCGCATCCGCGCCCGCGCCGTCACGCCCGCCTGAAGCCGGCCCGCCGAACTCGCGGGCCTTCTGCCCTGCCTTGCGAGTTTTCCCCATGACCGAGCTTCCCTTGTCCATCGCCGTGGAGACGGCCGCCGACGACGCGGCCATCGACCGGCTGCATGAGCGCACCTTCGGCCCCGGCCGTTTCGCCCGCACCGCCTTCCGCATCCGGGAGCAGACCGGCCACGAGCGCGCCCTCTCCTTCACCGCGCGGGTCGGCACCATGCTGGTGGGATCGGTGCGGCTCACGCGGATCAGCATCGGCACCACGCCGGCCCTGCTGCTCGGCCCGCTCACGGTGGAGCCGCCGTTCCAGTCGGTGGGCATCGGCGCGCGGCTGATGGAGCATGCGCTCGACGTGGCACGCCAGCAGGGCCACCGGCTGGTCGTTCTGGTGGGGGACGAGCCCTATTATGCCCGCTTCGGCTTCCGCCGCGTGCCCTTCGGCCAGGTGACTTTGCCCGGCCCGGTGGACCCCGGCCGCCTGCTTGTCGCCGAGCTGGTCGAGGGCGCCTTTGCCGGCGTGTCCGGCATGGTCAGCGGCAGCCGCTGACACGCGACGGTTACGCCCTTGGTCTAAGGCACAACTGGCGGGGCGGCTCGCGCTCCGTTAGCGTGGTAGCGAGATGCGAAACGGTTTGGCCTCAGGCCGACCGGACGACGGGAAGGACGGCACCGCCACGGTGTCGCCAAAGGCGTTCCCGCGCACCGCATCCGCGATGAAAGAGGGAGGAAGGACGATGACGTCTGGGATCATGCGGCACTCGCGCGCCCTGTTGGCGGCGGCGGCGATCGGCGCCCTGTTGACGGGCGCGGCCAAGGCCGAAGACACCACGGTGAAGCTCGGCGTGCTCAACGACATGTCCGGCGTCTACGCCGACATTTCCGGGCCCGGCTCGGTGGTCGCGGCGCAGATGGCGGCCGACGACTTCATGGCCAAGAACAAGGGCTTCAAGATCGAGGTCGTGGGTGCCGACCACCAGAACAAGCCGGACGTGGGCGCCTCCATCGCCCGCAAGTGGTACGATCAGGAGAATGTGGACGCCATTCTCGACGTGACCACCTCCTCGGTGGCGCTGGCGGTGAGCGACATCACCAAAGAGAAGAACAAGATCTTCCTCGTCTCGGGCGGCGGCACGTCCGACCTCACCGGCGCCAAGTGCTCGCCCAACACCGTGCACTGGACCTACGACACCTGGGCGCTCGCCAACGGCACCGGATCGGCGCTCACCAAGCAGGGCGGCTCGCCGTGGTTCTTCATCACCGCCGACTACGCGTTCGGCGCGGCGCTGGAGCGTGACGCCTCGGCGGCGGTGAAGGCGGCCGGCGGCAAGGTGGCGGGCAGCGTGAAGCACCCGCTCTCGAACACCGACTTCTCCTCCTTCCTTCTGCAGGCGCAGTCCTCCGGCGCCAAGGTCATCGGCCTCGCCAATGCCGGCAACGACCTCATCACCGCGGTGAAGCAGGCATCCGAGTTCGGCATCACCCAGGGCGGCCAGCAGCTCGCCGGCCTGCTCATCTTCTCGTCCGACGTGAAGGCCCTCGGCCTGCAGGCGGCGCAGGGCCTCGTGCTCACCGACGCCTTCTACTGGGACCTGAACGACGACACCCGCGCCTTCTCCAAGCGCTTCGGGGCCAAGTTCAACGGCAAGATGCCCACCAGCGCCCAGGCCGGCGTCTATTCCAGCGCCATGCACTATCTGAACGCCATCAAGGACGCCAAGACCAAGGACGCGCCCAAGGTGATGGAGCAGATGCGCGCCACGCCCATCAATGACCCGCTGTTCGGCAAGGGCGAGATCCGCATCGACGGCCGCGCCATCCACCCCATGTACCTGCTGAAGGTGAAGAAGCCCGCCGACAGCAAGGGCGAGTGGGACCTGTTCGAAGTGGTCTCCACCATCCCCGCCAACGAGGCCTTCCGCCCCCTCAAGGACGGCAACTGCCCGCTGGTGAAGTAAGACCAAGGCGGCCCCGCCGCCGATCGCGACCGGAAAGGCCCTCCCCCACGGGAGGGCCTTTTTCTTTGCCGCACGCCATGTGAAGCTGTATCTTCAATCCACCACACGCTAGGCGGGAACGGCCATGCGCATTATTGCCTCGCTCGCGCTCCTGCTGATCTCGACCGGGATCGCGCGAGCCGAGATCGTCCGCTCCCCGACCACCTGGCGGGTGGACCCGGCTCCGTTCCGCACCGACAAGGACGCGAACACCAGCATCAGCGGCGCCGCCTGCGCCACCGGCACGTCCACGTGCCTCGTGGTGAACGACGAGACGCGCTTCGCCCAGTTCTTCACCCTCGGGACCGGCACCATTTCGCCCGGCGCGGTCATCGGACTGCTGCCGAAGAAGGTCGACGGCGCCAAGATGAAGGAGCTTGACGCCGAAGGCGCCGCCTATGCGCCGCCGCGCACGCCGGGCGCGCCCGGCCATTTCTACGTCACCGGCTCCCATGGCGCCTCGCGCGAGAACGGCGTGCAGCCGTCGCGTTTCTTCCTGCTCCGCTTTCCCGTGGATGCCGCCACCGGCCTGCCCACCTTCGCCTTCGGTGCCGGTGACCCGCCGCGCGAGATCCAGCCGACCACCTCCCTGCGGACGGCGCTCGCCCGCCTGCCGGAGATCGGCGCCTATGCCGAAAAGCCGCTCGATGAGAACGGCCTCACCGTGGAAGGCTTCGCCATCCTCGACGGCGAAGCTCTGTTCGGCCTGCGTGCGCCGTGCATCGGCGGCCGGGCCTTCGTGGTGCGCGCCCCGCTCGATCCGCTGTTCTCGCGAGAGCCGGTCACCGCCCGGGCGAGCAGCCTTGCGGTAGGCGACAACACCGGCATCCGCGACCTCGCGGCCGTGCAAGGCGGCGTGCTGATCCTCACCGGCCGGAGCAATGATGCGCGGCGCGGAAAGACCTATTCCTGCGAGCGCCCCGTATCCGACACGGCAAACGACGCCATGGCCGGCGTGCCGGACGCCAAGGTCTGGTTGTGGAGCGGCAAGGACGCAGACCCGCCCCTTCTGCTCGGCACCCTGCCGGGCGTGTCCAAGGAGATGAAGGCCGAGACCCTTCTGGTGCTCGCGGAGGACGCCTCCGGCTATCGCATCCTCGTCTGGTTCGATGGCCTGCCGGACGGCGCGCCCCTGGAATTCACCGCGACCCGCCCGCAGGCCGGCAAATAGGGCCACGGGCGATCCGGCTGCGCGCACGCCACCCCTACAGCACCGCCGCCACTGCCAGCACCGCGACGATGCCAAGGTCGGAGACCATGGCGATGGTTTCGGTGCGGGTCTTGCCCGCCCGCAGCGCGTGCTTCACGCCGGCGAGGAGATAGAACAGCCCGCCACCCACCGCCGCCGGCACCAGGAAGGCCGGAAACGCGAGGGAGAGGAGGCCCAGGAGGCCGAAGGCGAGGTTGGCGAAGCCCAGTTCCTGAACGATCACCTGCGCCTTGGGATCGGCGATCTCAAAGATGGTCTCAGCCGTAAAGGCCGGCTGCGTCACCTGTTTCAGCCCGGCGAGGCCGAGCCGCGCGCCGACGCCCCAGAACACGAACCACTTCAACACCAGCCCCGCCAGCGGCCCACCCGCCACGAGCGCCTCGACGAGGATACTCGCGAGCGGGGCGATCAGCATCAGCACGAGGATGGCGGCGAGATACATGGGGCTGGGCTCCGGCGGCGCCTGTCAGCCGACAGGCTGACAGATGGCGTTGCCCTCCACAGTAGCGAACGCTGACCTGATTTGCTGCGTCATCCCCCGCCGCGTGCGGGGGATCCACCGTGGGGCTGGCCCGGCTCCAAGGCATCGAAGCGCGGCAAACGGCGAAGTGGATGGCCCGGACGAGCCGGGCCATGACGGCGATGGGGGTCGAGAGCGCTAAAAATACCCCCAGCAAAGTGGCGGCGCAGTCCAAAACGAAGAACGGCGGGCCGAGGCCCGCCGTCCGTTCATTCTCTTCGTTGGTCGAACCTGCGGATCACTCCGCCGCTTCCACCTCGTGGCGCCTGTGTACGCGGCGGATCACTCCGCCGCTTCCACCTTGTGGCGTCTGTGTACGCGGCGGATCACTCCGCCGCTTCCACCTGCGGCCGGCCGCGGGCAAGGCGCTCGCGCTTGAGCAGTTCGGCCACCAGGAAGGCGGTCTCGATGGCCTGCTCGGCATTGAGGCGCGGATCGCAATAGGTGTGGTAGCGGTCGCGCAGGTCCTCGTCCGAGATGGCGCGGGCGCCGCCGGTGCACTCGGTGACGTTCTTGCCCGTCATCTCCAGATGCACGCCGCCGGCGAAGGTGCCCTCGGCCGCATGGATGTCGAAGAAGGAGCGGATCTCCGACTGCACCCGCTCGAACGGGCGGGTCTTGTAGCCGGAGGCGGCCTTGATGGTGTTGCCGTGCATGGGATCGCACGACCACGCCACGGTGCGGCCTTCCTTCTCCACCGCGCGGATGAGGCCCGGCAGATAGTCGCCCACCTTGTCGGCGCCGAAGCGGCAGATCAGCGTGATGCGGCCCGCCTCATTGTCCGGCTGGAGGATGTCCAGCAGGCGGATGAGGCCCTCCGGGGAGATGGACGGGCCGCACTTGATGCCGATCGGGTTGCGGATGCCGCGGAAGTACTCGACATGCGCATGGTCCGGCTGGCGGGTGCGGTCGCCGATCCACAAGAGGTGGCCGGAGGTCGCGTACCAGTCGCCCGACGTGGAATCGACGCGGGTCAGGGCCTGTTCGTAGCCAAGCAGGAGCGCCTCGTGGCTCGTGAAGAAATCCGTCGAGCTCATCTCGGGATGGCTCTTGGGATCGATCCCGCAGGCGCGCATGAAGTCCAGCGCCTCCGTGATCCGGTTCGCCAGCTCTTGGTAGCGGGAGGACTGGGGCGAATCCTTCACGAACCCCAGCATCCAAGCATGGGCGTTGGCGAGGTTGGCATAGCCGCCGGTGGCGAAGGCGCGCAGCAGGTTGAGCGTCGCCGCCGACTGGCGGTAGGCGTCGAGCTGACGGCGCGGATCCGGCACGCGGGCCGCTTCCGTGAAGGCGATGTCGTTGATGATGTCGCCGCGGTAGCTGGGCAGCGTCACGCCGTCCACCGTCTCCGTGTCGGCGGAGCGGGGCTTGGCGAACTGGCCGGCGATGCGGCCGACCTTCACCACGGGCGAGCCGCCGGCGAACGTCAGCACCACCGCCATCTGCAGGAAGACGCGGAAGAAATCGCGGATGTTGTCGGCCGAATGCTCGTCGAAGCTCTCGGCGCAGTCGCCGCCCTGCAGCAGGAAGGCTTCACCGCGGGCAACCTTGGCGATCTCGGCCTTCAGGCGGCGCGCCTCACCTGCAAAAACCAGCGGCGGGTAGGAGGCGAGCTTGCTCTCGACCTCCTCAAGCTGCGCCTTGTCCGGATAGGAGGGCATCTGGAGGCCGGGATAAAATCGCCAGCTATCCGGACGCCAGCCTTCGGCGCGGCGGGAAGCCTCGGCGCCAGGGACGGGAGCGGACTGCGGGCGGGTCACCATTTGACTCTCCATTTGCATAAGGCCGGCCGGGTCCTCCGGTCGGTCCGTCCCGCTGGTGCGCCTCCGGCGTTCCTCTTGTGTTCGCGGGATCGGAAGGCGGGCTTATACACGAAGCAAGTGCGTACCGAAAGGATGCGGCGCAAGGGTGGTATGCCGCTCTGCGGCATGACCCCGAAGCAGGGCTGAAGCCCGACGGGCGCACGTCCTTCCGTGCAAGCCTTCCACCCGGGCCTTCTACCCGGGCCTTCTCTTGGCCACGCCCTTCGCCTATGAGGAGGAACGCGCCAGCGCGCTCCCGCCGTCCACCTCCGGCACCCCCTGAATGTCCGTGTCTGTTGCGGGACACGCCAACGCCCGAGCCTGTCATGTCACAGTCCCATCGCGCGCCGGCGCCGGCCTCCGCTTCTGCCTCGCGTCCGCGCGGCCCCGCGCCCGGACAGCCTGGCGCGGTCGGTCCCGGTTTCGTGGAGTTCGTCGCGCTCATCGCCCTGCTCATGGGCATGACCGCCTTCTCCATCGACAATCTGCTGCCCGCCTTCGGCGCCATCCGGGCCGATTTCGCGCTGGAAAATGCCAATCACGTCCAGGTGATGGTCTACGCCTATCTGATCGGCATCGGCGGCGCGCAATTCTTCTACGGCCCCATTTCCGATGTGCTGGGGCGCCGCCCCATCCTGTTCGCCGGCCTTGCGGTCTATGCGCTGGGCAGCCTGATCGCCCTGTTCACCCGCGACTTCAACGTGCTCATCGTCGCCCGCCTCATCCAGGGCATGGGCGCGGCGGCCGGCCGGGTGCTGGCCATCGCCATCGTGCGCGACCGCTTCGAGGGGCGCGACATGGCGCGGATCATGTCGCTGAGCATGATGGTCTTCCTCACCGTGCCGATCATCGCGCCGGCGCTGGGCAGCCTCATCCTCGTGTTCGGCTCGTGGCACCTCATCTTCGTGGCCATGCTGCTGCTGGCGCTCGCGCTGTTCGCCTGGTTCGGGCTCCGGATGCCGGAGACGCTGCATCCGGAATACCGCATCCCCTTCTCGATGCGCTCCATCGGCAAGGCCGCCATGCTCACGCTCACCACCCGCCGCTCGGTGGGCTATGCGGTGGCCATCGGGCTGATGATGGGCTCGCTGATGGCCTATGTGGGCTCCGCCTCGCAGGTGTTCCAGACCGACGTCTACCGGCTCGGCAACCTCTTCCCCATCGCGTTCGCGGCGGTGGCGGGCATCATGGCGGTGGCGTCCTTCCTCAATGCCAGCCTCGTGCATCGCCTGGGCATGCGGCGGCTGTCCCATGCCGGCATCCTCGGCTTCATCGCCGCGGGCGGGCTCATGGTGGCATCGAGCGTGATCTGGGACGGCAAGCCGCCGCTCGTGCTGTTCTGCGGCCTCGTGGCGGCGGGGCAGTTCCTGTTCGCGCTCACCGTGCCGAACTTCAATTCCATGGCCATGGAGCCGCTAGGCGCGGTGGCGGGCACCGCCTCCTCCTTCATCGGCGGCTTCACCACGCTGCTCGCCGCCGTGCTCGGCTTCGTGGTCGGCAGCAATTTCGACGGCACCGTGCTGCCGCTGGCTCTGGGCTATCTGGTGCTCGGCGCCATCGCACTCTTGTTCGTGCTGTGGGCGGAGAAGGGCAAATTGTTCGGCCACCAGCCCTAGGCGACCGAAGGCGGGCGGGCGCTTAGGCGGCATGGCTGCCCTGCGCCGGCCACGCTCAAGTGTGTCGGGGAACTGTCCGCAAGCCGTGGTAGAACACGCGCCAAAGACGACACGCCTGCGCCCTTCCGCGCCTGCCGATCGCACGACCTCAGGAGCCCCCATGCCCCAGCTCTCGCCCGAAGGCCAGGCGGCCATCAACGCCATTTCCCAGCGCACCGGCTTCAGCCCGGATGCGGTCACCTCCATGCTGTACTCGGTGATCGCCGGCAACGGTTCCATGGCCCAGTTCAACCATCCCGAATTCGGCGGGTCCGGCCAGTGGATGGCCGGCGGGATGACCATGGTCTCCGACATGTTCAACAGCTACCTCAAGGGCCGGGTGGACGGCCTGTGCAGCGAGCTGTCGAGCCTCGTCGCCAGCCAGCCCGGCCTCACCCAGAGCGGCAGCTTCCAGTCTCAGAACCAGGGCGGCGGCTATTCCGGCGGCGGCCAGTGGCAGACGAGCGGCGGCGGCGGGTTCGGGGGCAGCATGGGAAGCAGCTTCGGCGGCAGCCAGCCCAGCCTGTTCGTGCCGGATGCCTCCGGCAGCTTCAACTGGTGGCCGTCCGATCTCGGCCAGCCGGCCAGCACCGGCGCACAGAACGGCGTGCGCTACGCCTATTTCCCCGGCACGCGCCGCCTCGCCATCGATCTCAACGGGCAGGTGACCGTCTATGACAGCCTCGATCACCAGATCGGCGGCTTCTCCCAGCAGCAGGGCGGATCGGGAAGCCTGACCTTCACCAGCCAGTACGGCACGGTGTTCGTCTCCAGCCTGCCCGTCGTGAGCGGCGCGCCGCAGGCCCCGGCCTATGCGCCACCCGCACCCTCCTACGCCCCGCAGGCGCCCGTCTACGAGCCCGCGCCGCAGCCCCAGTCCTTCGCGCCGCAGCCGCAGACCTATGGCGGCGCCCAGCCGCTGGGCCAGAGCGAGATCATCTCCGCCATCGAGAAGCTGGCCGATCTCCACGCCAAGGGCATCCTCAGCGACCAGGAGTTCAGCACCAAGAAGGCCGAGCTGCTCAGCCGGCTGTGAGGGGGCGGGGCCCTCCGCTCCGCCGTCACCCGAACCGCCGTCGCCCTCCGGCCTGACCGGAGGGCCCATCCCTCCGCCGGCACCAGCCTGCGAAGTCCAGGGACAAACGGCGCCATGGGTCCTCCGGTCGAGCCGGAGGACGACGGTGACAACAGTCTTCTTCGGTCACGACGCCTTGGTGCGCAGCGTCACCAGTTCCTCGGCGGCGGTGGGGTGGACGGCGATGGTGCGGTCGAAATCGGCCTTCGTCGCCTTCAGTCCCATGGCCACGGCGGCGAGCTGGATCATCTCGCCGGCGGCCTCCCCCATGATGTGGACGCCGAGCACCTGGTCGGTCTCCCCATCCACGATCAACTTCATGAAGCTGCGCGTCTCGCGGCCGGAGAGCGTCGCCTTCAGCGGGCGGAAGCTGGTCTTGTAGATGTCCACCGGCCGCCCGGCGGCGCGGGCCGCTTCCTCCGTGCAGCCCACGGTGCCGATCTCCGGCTCGGAGAAGACGGCGGTGGCGACGAGGGAATGGTCGACCGTCCACGGCTTGTTGCCGAACACCGTATCGGCGAAGGCGTGGCCCTCGCGGATGGCGACGGGGGTGAGGTTGATGCGGTTGGTGATGTCGCCCACCGCATAGATGGAGGGCACGCTGGTGCGGCTGTGCGCATCCACCACCACGGCGCCGAGCTCGTCCAGGGCGACGCCCACCGCCTCAAGGCCCAGATTGCGGGTGCTGGGAATGCGGCCGATGGCGAGCATCACCTCGTCCACCTCCAGCTCCGAGCCATCCGAGAGAACCACGCGCTTGCCGCCGGAGATGGCCTCGATGGAAGCCAGCGTCTTGCCGCTGACGAGCTTGATGCCGGCGCGGGTCATCTCGGTTTCCAGATGCTCGCGCACTTCCATGTCGAAGCCGCGCAGCACCTTGTCGCCGCGATAGACCAGCGTCACCTCGGCGCCCAGCGCGCGGAACAGGCCGGCAAACTCCACCGCGATATAGCCCGCGCCCTGGATCAGGATGCGGTCGGGGAAGCGGGGCAGGTTGAACGCCTCGTTGGAGGTGATGGCCAGCTCGCAGCCGGGAATCTGCGGCCCGAGCGCCGGATGGGCGCCGGTGGCGAGGAGGATGTGGCGCGCCGCCACCTCCTCGCCCGTCTCCAGGATGCGCACGCGGTTCGGCCCTGCCACCACGGCGCGGGAGGCGACGATCTCCACCCCGGCGGCCTCGGCATTGCGCTTGTAGATGCCCTCGAGCCGGGCGATCTCCTTGTCCTTGTTGGCGACGAGGGTCGGCCAGTCGAACTCGGGGGCGCTCACCCGCCAGCCGAAGCCGGCCATGTCGTCGATGTCGTGGGCGAAGCGACCGGCATAGACGAACAGCTTCTTGGGCACGCAGCCGCGAATGACGCAGGTGCCGCCCATGCGGTATTCCTCCGCCATCATCACCTTGGCGCCATGCTGGGCGGCGATGCGGCCGGCGCGCACGCCACCCGAGCCGCCACCGATCACGAACAGGTCCACCTCGCGCTGTGTCATGTTTGGCTCCCGCCAGATCCCGATGCGTGGCGGGTGACTTGAAGGAGCCTCGCCGAGGCGTCAAGCAAAGTCGCCGTGGGGTGGCGGCTTGCCGCTCGCGCGCTTCGGTGCTTCAAGGCGGCGGGCGATACGGAAAGCCATCGATACGCAAGGCATGCACGACACCGAGATTCCCCCGCTCTGGCTGAAGAGCGCGCCGGCCGCGACGGGCCGCGCGGGCTTCGCCCTGCCCGCTGTTCTGCGGCTGCGTGCGCGGCGGGGTGCCCTTGCCATCGTGCTGGCGGGCGAGGGCGCGGACCCCCCCCTGCCCTTCACCTTCGCCACCGCGACGGGCGCGGCCCAAGGCGCGGCGGAAGGCGAGACGCTGCTGCCCGGCGTGCCCACGGTGGCGCTGGTGCCGGCGGGGGCCACGCGGATCGAGGTCGCGGACGCTCCGCCCGGCTTCCGGCTCGGCTACTACCCCGTTCACAAGGTGGCGCTGAAGCTGCACGCCTTCGCCAATGGCCGGTTTGACGGCCTCGGCCTGCCACGCCGCTGGAAGGCGGCGGGCGTTGCCGCCCGCACCCTGCGCGGAGCGCTCCATGCCCTCGTCTCCGCTGCCCCCGCCCGCCGCCGGGCCGAGGCCGCGCGATACCGCGCCTTCCGCGCCCGCTTCGTCGGCGACTTCGCCGAGGTGCCGGCGCCCGGGGCGGCGCCGCGGCTGAGCCTGCTCACCGACGGCGGCAGCGCCAGCGCGACGGACCTTGCCGCCTGCGCCGCAGCCCTCGCCGCCCAGACCGACCGGAATTTCGAGTGGGTGGTCGCCCTCCCGCCCGATGCGCCGCCCGCGCTCGCCCAAGCCGCCGCCGGGGCGCGCGTGGCGACGGCTGAAGGCGGCCCCGCCAAGCGCCTCGCCGCCGCGCTGGACGCTGCCGAAGGCGGGCTGGTGCTGTTCCTCGACGCCGGCGCGCAGCCGACGCGGGACGCTGTGGCGCTGATCCGCGACGCCTTCACCGGGCATCCCGACTGCGCCCTTGTTTATGCGGATGAGGAGCGGCTGGACGCGGCCGGCGCACCGCTCCACGGCGTCTATCACCCTGCCTTCAACCGGCATTTGATGGAGTCGTCGGGCTATCTCAGGCGCTTCGCCGCCCTGCCCCGCGCCGATGCCCTGCGCCTCGGCCTCGATCCCGCCGCCGGCCCAGCCGCGGTGTTCGACCTGCTGCTGCGCCACGCCTCCGCATTGCCCGAGGCGCGCATCCGCCATGTGCCGCGCGTGGCGGTGGGGCTGAAGGACCATCCGCCGGGCTTCGCGCCGGAGGAGATCGACGCGGCGGCCGCCGCGCTCGCCCGGCTACGCGGCGTCGGGGTGGACATCATCGGCCGCCACCTGCGCCCGCTCTATCCCACCCCCGCGCCGGGCCCGCTCGTCTCCATCGTCGTACCCACCCGCGACCGTGCGGCGCTGCTCTCCGTGGCGCTGCGCTCGCTCATCGCGCGGACCGCCTATCGGGCCTTCGAGATCATCATCGTCGACAACGGCTCGGTGGAGCCGGCGACCTTCGCGCTGTTCGAGGAGATCAAGGCCCTGTGGCCGGCCACCGAGGTGGTGCGGGACGACGGGGACTTCAACTTCCCCCGCATCTGCAATCTCGGCGTCGATGCGGCGCGCGGTGACATGATCCTCCTCCTCAACAACGACGTGGAGGTGATCGAGCCGGGCTGGCTGGACGAGATGGTCGCCCTCGCATCCCTCCCCGGCGCCGGCATCGTCGGGGCGAAGCTGCTGTTTCCCGATCGCACGGTGCAGCATGCGGGCGTGATCGCCGGGCTGTTCCGCTATGCGGACCACTGGTTCGCCCACAGCGCCGCCGATGCGCCGGGCTATGAGGATCGCCTGCGCGTGCGGCAGAACCTCTCCGCCGTCACCGCCGCCTGCCTCCTCATCCGCCGCGACGTGTGGGACGCCATCGGCCCGCTGGACGCCGTGCGCTTCGCCGAGGATTGCAACGACATCGATTTGTGCCTGAGGGCGCGGCGGTCGGGCTACGACGTGGTGTGGACGCCCTTCGCCACGCTCCTCCACTACGAATCCGCCTCACGCGGCAAGAAGCGCTCGCGGGAGCACCGGGCCCGGCTGAAGGCGCAGCGGGCGCGGATGGAGGCCATCTGGCACACCTCCACGCTGGTGGACCCCCACTACAGCCCCAATCTCGACAGGAAGAGCCTATTCGCTGCCCAGGCCGAGGCGCCGGAAGGCCCGCGCGGGCCGCGCACAAGCGGGGTCTAGAGGCCGCAGCGAAGGGCCGGGAGCAAGTGACCGGAGAGCGGGCCGTCATCCCCCGGCTTGTCCGGGGGATCCACGGGGTGTCCGGGCCGGCTTTCCGTATTGGCACCGCGCGAACGACGGGGTGGATGCCCCGGACAAGCCGGGGCATGACGGCGCAAGGACTGATGGTGGGAGAAATGCAAAAGGCCGGCCCCATGGGGGACCGGCCTTTTCCGTATCGGCGAAGCCGCCCGGATCGATCAGAGATCGACGCCGCGCTTCTTCATCTCGGCGCGCACGCGCTCCATGGCCTGGGCGTTGATCTGCGCGCCCCATGCCTGGATGCCCTGCACCGCTTCCTGCACGATCACCGGGCGGTCCTGCACCAGCTTGATGCCGGTGGAGCTGCGATAGAAGGCGATGGCCTCCTTCAGCTCGGCCTCGGTGAAGCGGGTGGCGTAGGAATTGGCGAGGATGTCGATGACCTCGGCCTGACGCTTCTCGAATTCCGGCCGCACCAGCACCGCGACTTCGCGCAGCTGCTTGGCGAGGTCGGGGTTGGTCTGGAGGAAGGAGAGCGCCGCGCCGTCCACGATGTTCGGGATGACGCCGTCGAAGGCGCGGCTTTCGCCGTTGGCGGTCACGAGGTCGCGGGCGAGCTGGAGCTGCGCGGCCGAAGGCTTGGCTGCGGGCGCGGCGGCGGGGGGAACCGGACGGGTCTGGGCCTCGGCCACCGGCGCGAGGAGCGCGGCGGCCGGAACCGACAGGGCCGCAGCGAGAAGAAGCTGACGGACAAGGCGGCCGGACATGGGATGACGCATGGAATTCTCCGGAAAGGGAAAAAGCTAGAAGCTGCCGGGCTCCAGCTCGGTGATGCCGTCCTTGCCGGCGAGCACGGCGCGCCGGGCGAGGCCGATGAACAGGCCGTGCTCGACGACACCGGCCACCTGCGCGACCGCCGCGGCAAGCGCTGCCGGGTCGGGAATGCGGCCGAGATGGGCGTCGAGGATCAGGTGCCCCTGATCGGTGACGAAAGGATGACCGTCGCCATCGCGACGGACGGTAATGTCACCAGCGCAGCCGGCGCTGCGGATCGCCTCGACCACCTGGCGGGTGATGGCGGCGACGCCGAAATCCACCACCTCGATGGGCAGCGGGAAGCGGCCGAGCACATCCACCTTCTTGGTGGCGTCGGCGATGACGATCATTTCGCGCGCGGCGCTGGCGACGATCTTCTCGCGCAGCAGCGCGCCGCCGCCGCCCTTGATGAGGGCAAGGCCGGGGCCGATCTCGTCCGCGCCGTCGATGCACAGATCGAGCGGGCCGGCCTCGTCCAGCGTGGCGATCGGCACGCCGAGGGACACCGCCTGGGCTAAAGTCTGCTCGGAGGTGGGCACGCCGAGCACGGTGAGGCCGCCGTGCACCTTCTCGGCCAGAAGCTCGACGAAATGCCGGGCCGTGGACCCGGTTCCGAGGCCGAGGCGCATGCCGTCGGTCACGTAGGTCAAGGCGTGGGCGGCGGCGCGGCGCTTCAGGTCTTCGGCGTGGACCATGGGATTTCCTTGCCTCAACGCCGCGCGCCGGCCCGGATGGGTCCTGCCGCAGCGGCGCTTCTTTTCTGGCGGAACGGCTTCAACCGCCCTGCTCCGGCTCTAGCCCCGATCGGAGCCGCCGACAAGCCGGCGCGACGCCTCAGCGCGCCGCCGGGGTGCAGACGAGGCTGGAATCCGTGCCGCCCGCAGCGCGCGCGGTCTCGCGCACGTAGCAGATGCTCATTTCCCCGGTGTCGCGATTCACCCGGAAGATGCCGGTTTCCCCTTCGTAATGGGTGGGCATCAGCGCGTAGTTGCCGGCCTTCTGCGGCCCCGCGCCCTCGCCCTGGGCGAAGCAGAAGGTGACTCCCACGCCGGCCGCGTTGGGCCGCTCGAACTGGCACACATTCATCTCGCCGGTCTGGCGGTTGATGCCGTAGACGCGGTTGGCCTGGGCGGAGGGGGGCGCGGCGAACTCGAATCCGGCTGCGGCGCCCGCCTGTCCCGCCGCAGGCTGGGCAGCGGCGGCTCCGATCCCGCCGAGACCCGCGGCGACGACCGCCACCGCGAGCAGCACCGCCGGATTGCGGCGCGCCGCGCGCCCGGTGCGAAAGGGAGTGGTCCGCATTCATGCCTCCTGATGGCCCATGGGCTGTGGCCCGGTCGCAGCCGTCCAGGCCACGATAGGCCGCAACCTCGGGCGCAGCCTTAAACTGCGCGCCGGGGCCGCAGCCCTCGAATCCCCGCGACGCTGGCGCGAAAAAGCGGCAGGATTTAAGGCAGAAGGCGAGGATATCCTCCGGCCGACCCTTTCCCCGCTGCCGGCGCGAGCGCACCGGAAGGGGCAGCCGAACCAGAACCCGCGGATATCGCCTGCCCCGATACCGCTTCCGGAAGGACCGCGCCCGATGACCAGCCTCACACAGCCAGCCCCCCGCCCTCTCGTCGCGTTCGATCTCGACGGGACGCTGGTGGACACCGCGCCCGATCTGCTCGACGCCCTCGACCTCGTGCTCTCCGCCCACAGGATTCCCCCCGTGGACCGCGCCGAGGCGCGCAACATGATCGGCGGCGGGGCGCGCCTCCTCATCGTGCGGGCGCTGAAGAGCGAAGGCATCGAGCTGCCGGACGACGAGATCGCCGCCATGACGCAGCGCTTCATCGCCCATTATGCCGACAACATCGCCGTGGGCTCCCGCCCTTTCCCCGGCCTCATGGAGGCGCTGGACCGGCTGGAGGCCAAGGGCGTGGCGCTGGCCGTGTGCACCAACAAGCTGGAGCATCTCGCCCGCCTGCTGCTCGACGCGCTGGAGCTGACGCCGCGCTTCGCCGTCATCACCGGCGCCGACACCTATCCCCGCTCCAAGCCCGATCCCCTGCCGCTGCTCTCCACCATCTCGGCGGCGGGGGCGGACGTGGCGCGCTCCATCATGGTGGGCGACAGCATCACCGACGTGCTCACCGCCCGCGCCACCGGCGTGCCGGTGGTGGCCGTCTCCTTCGGCTATACGGAGACGCCCCCCGGCGAACTCGGCGCCGACCGGCTGATCCACCATTTCGACCAGCTGGAAGAGGCGGTCGACGCCTTGCTGGCCAAGGCTTCCGCCTAGGCCTCCACCGGGCTCCGGCCCCGGCCGGGGCGGGTCTCCCGGCCAAATGATCCACAGGCGGACGCGGCCATCCGCGCGCCCGCCCTTGACAGGGGAGGCCCTGCGGCTCTAAACGGCCCTCCTCGCAATGGCGCGGGCGATTAGCTCAGCGGGAGAGCACTCCCTTCACACGGGAGGGGTCGCAGGTTCAATCCCTGCATCGCCCACCATTCCCTCCGCAATGACCAGAACGTATCTGTTCGCAGTCTGACTCGACGGCGACTTTCGGCTTGTATGCTTACAGACGTGCAAAGCTTCGTTGAGCTAAAGCCGGATCAATAGTTGTTTAGATGGGCGTTGCGTACCTTTTTCAACGCCGTATTTCCCAGATTCTCGGCCACCTTTAGAACGCCTCTCCAATTATCGGGAGGTCGTCAGGCTGAAGCCAGTGCTTCGCCATCGCTCCAAGGCACGATAATGCTCCGGATGAGCTAGGATGGATTACCCCCCGCTCGGTTACAACCTACGATCATCGAGTAAGCCACCAGAGGCTAGTGACGAAGACCACCATCCCGACGAACGCCACGATAGCCGGCAGCCCCTCAGCCTCTCCGCTGAGGAGACCAAGGAGTTTGAAGGACAACCTGTGTTTGGGATTTCCGGGCACTGGACACACCTCGCCTTAAAAATGAGACGATGTGTCAATCCCTTCGGGTATGGGGGCAGAAGTCGGGGATCGGGTCAATAGGGGCGCGTCACCCCAATTGTGGCCCCAATGTGCCCAAGTCGGCACAAGGGAGAGGTCGAGAGCCAGTAAGCTATTTGTAAATAAACAAAAAATGAGCGTAAGGCAGCGGTTTTCACGTGCACCCTATCCACAGGAACAGACGTGGACAAAGCGCGAATTCGAAGGAACTACGCTCCACGAAGGGAGCTTTCCGTTTCGAGTCTGGTCTCGCTCTCTGGTGACACCTTCAGAACAACGCATCTTCAGGCAGAAACGGCGCCGCGTGACTAGCGCAGCGCCCGCTCCCAGTCACTGGCAGGCGCACTCGTAATTCTTCGCGGCCACTTCCTTGCCGCCATACCCCACCCAGCAGGCGCTGCTCCATTTGGGCTTCAGATTGTAGCCGGGGCGGTAGCCGTTCATGTTGGTGGCGCAGATGTAGAATTTGTCCTGCGTCACCTGATTGCCGGGCGCGTGGACGCCGGAGTACAGCGCCGTGAGGCGGGCGGCGCTGCAGACCTGATCGCAGGAGCCACCGTTCGCCGGCTTCCATTGAATGTCGGCGGCGAAGCCGGCGGTGGGCAGGATCGGCGCGGCGAGGGTTGCGGCGACGAGAAGGGCTTTCAGGATTTTCATCGTTCCCCCAATGAATCGACCCCTGCATGGCGCAGGGAGATCGGCATCATGCACCAGGCTTGAGCGTGGGCAATCGAGCGGCCGATCGGGCCAATAAAAAACCCCGCCGTCGTACCGGCGGGGTTTTCGCGTGGGGAGGTGCGGCGGCCTATTCGGCGGCGCGCATGTTCAGCTTGGCCTCGGCGAGGCCGGTGAGCTTGGCGTCGGCGGCCTTCTCCTCGTCCAGGTTGCGCTGGAGCACGGAGGCGCAGTCGTTGCGGCCGAGCTGCTTGGCCCAGGCGATGAGGGTGCCGTAGCGGGTGATCTCGTAATGCTCCACCGCCTGCGCGGCGGCTGCCAGCGCCGCGTCCAGCACCTCGGGATCGGCGACCTCGGAGGCGACGTCCTCGGCCTCCTCGATGATGCCGTCGATGGCCTGGCACTTCACCGTCTTGGCCTCGACGCCGTGCATGCGGAACACTTCCTCAAGCCGCTTCACATGCCCCTCGGTCTCGCCGAGATGGCTCTGGAACGCCTGGCGGAGGGTGGAATTCTGCGCCTTCTCGATCATGGTCGGCAGCGCTTTCAGGATGCGCTTCTCGGCATAATAGATGTCGCGCAGGGTATGGACGAACAGGTCGTCCATGGAGTGGATGTCCTTGGAGAAAAGGCCCATGTGGCAACTCCTGTAAATATGAAGGGGAAAGGGGCGCGACCCCGGAAGGCCGCGCCCTGGGTTGGGGACGGCGTCAGCGCTGGCCGCCCTTGCGGTCCGGGTTCGACGCGGCGTCCTGATCCTGGGAGGAGCGCTTCTCCTCCTGCATGTTCTGGCCGCCCTTGCGGCCTGCCTCGGACGCGCGCTCGCGGTCCTGGGCGAAGTTGCCGCCGCCCTGCTGGCCGCGGCCGTGCTCCTGCTGGCTCTGCTGGCGGTTGGCACCGCCCGGCTGATCGCCCTGCTGGCGGTTCTGGGCGTTCGCCTCACCGCCCTTGCGGCCAGCCTCGGCGGCGCGCTCGCGATCGTTCTCGAAGTTTCCGGATCCGCCCTGCTGACGAGTGTTCATCGGTTGGTATCCTCTCTTGTGCCCCCGGCAGACAACGGGAGGCAGGGAGGATGGTTCCGGCTCGGAACATGGCAAAACTCAAGCAATCATGGCCAAAATGCGCAGCTTGAGCCCGACTGGATCAGATATCGATAAGTAATATTGACCGATATCGCTAAAGCTATGCCCTTGAAACTTGACCATTCAAGGCCAAACCTGAGCGCGACATTAGCCCAAAAACGCAGAATGCCCGGCACGCGGCCGGGCATCATGCGGTAACACAGCTCAGCGCAGCTTCAGCCGCGCCTGTCGCGCCTCAGTTGTCGTCGGCGGGGCTCACGTCGTCCAGGGCGAGGTTGGTGCAAGAGAGGCTGCCGTCCGGCTCGTCGAACGCCGTCTGGGTCAGGAAGCTGCACCGCGTGCCTTCGGCGGCAGCGATATAGGACACGAGGCGGTGGCTGATGGCCGCCACCTGGGAGGAATCATCCGCCGGCTTGAAGGCGGCATCCGCCGGGGCCTGCGGGCCGGCCTTCTTCGCCACCTTGAGATCGGTGACGAGAGGCACCAGCGAGACGGAGGCGGCGGTGTCGGCCGGCGTCACCACCGGCTGGAGCAGCACGGTGAACTGGTCCCAATTGCCCTTGGCGAGGCGGCTCGCCTCGGATTCGGCGGAGACCGTGGCCTTGTAGGCTGGCCCCGCCTCGCCCGGCACGACCGCCCCCGCCACCTTGAACTTGCGCGTGCCAGTGCCGCCCTCGGGCGCGGCGCCGGAGAGGACGCGCGCCAGCATGGTGTCGCCATAGGCCTTGAGCTTCGCCTCGGACACCTTGTCGGCCTCCATCACCTTGGCGCGCGGAATGGCGGCGAGCGCCATCTCCCCGCACAGAGACGGCAAGGTGACGGTCGCCACTAGCGGCACCTTGCGCAGATCCTGCGCGATCTTCGCCTCCGTGCCCAACGGCACGGCCACGTCCACCGAAACGTCGTCGCCGTCGCGGGCGGCGAGGCGCAGGCGGCTCCAGTAATCCTTCATCTTCACCTTCGCGGTGCCGCCCTGCTGGGGCGTGACCACGAGGTCGATCTCGGCGAGCCCGGCGGGCGCCACCGGCGTGCGGCCGAGCTCGGCGGCCTTGAGGTCCACCGTGAGGCCACCGGTGACGAGGCCGCACCAATTGTCCTCGTCGTGCTGGAGCACCAGCGCCGGCTCGGAGAAGCCGCCTTCCGGGCGGAACACCGTCACCGCCGTGAGGCCGGGGATGGCCGCCGTCTCCTCATAGATGTGGTGCAGGCCGCGCTGGTTCTCGGTGAAGGAGAGCGCGTAGCTGTCATCCCCCTGGCCGATGGTGAGGCGCAGCGCGCCGCTGGCCAGCGTGCCGGACACCGGGAGCGCGGCGCGCGCATCGCCCGCCGGCGGCGCGAGGGTGCCGGTGACCTTGCCGGCGCCGTCCACATCGAGCGTGGCGATGGCGGCGCGGTACGGCTTGAAGAAGGGCAGCCCCAGAACCATGAAGCGCTCCGAGGCGGCGCTGGCCGCCGTGGGTGCCACAACAAGGGCGGGCACGAGCGCGAGGGCGGACAGGGCGGCGAGAACCGTCCGGCGGTGGGCGGTGCGTGTCACGGAGGTGCGCATTCCGTCGCCTCTCTTTGCGATGATGGCTTCGATTCGAGCGGTGCTGTGTGGGCTCGATCTATAGCACCGCCGCATGGCGCCCCAAAGGCGGCTGGCGGGGGCGGAGAGGGCTCCTGACGGTCAGGACGAGTGAGCGCGCTGCTCCATTTTGTACCGTCATCCCCCGGCTTGTCCGGGGGATCCACGGTTTGGCTGGGTCCGCTTTCGGTTTTGGAGCACCGAGCAAATTGAGGTGTGGATGCCCCGGACAAGCCGGGGCATGACGGCCCGGAGAAGGGGCATGACCGGTTGCTCTGACCTGCCCCTTAAGCCGGCGCCCCGGCGATGCTAAAGCGGGCACCGAACACCTCGCGCCGGAACCTGACCATGACCGCACCCGCCCCCGCCGACCGCGAGGTCCGCCGCATCCTCACCCCCGACGGCATCGGCATCGCCAGCACCGCCTTCGGCCCGCCCGAGGGGACGCCGGTGGTGTTCATCCACGGCTTCTCCCAGTCCGGCCTGTGCTGGAACCGGCAGACGTCGAGCCCGGCGCTGGCCGGCCTGCGGCTCGTCACCTACGATTTCCGGGGCCATGGCGCCTCCGACCGTCCGTCCGATCCCGCCGCCTACCAGTCGGCCGAGGCTTGGGCAGGCGAGCTAGATGCGGTGATCCGCGGCTGGGGGCTGGAGCGGCCGGTATTGGTGGGCTGGTCCTATGCCGGGCGCATCATCGGCGATTATCTGGCCGTCCATGGTACCGCTGGCATCGGCGGCATCATCTTCGTGGATGCCGTGACCGCCAACGAGCGCCGCTTCTACGGCACCTGCAACAAGCTCATGCGCCTCATGTGCAGCACGGACGTGGAGGAGAACATCGCGGCCACCCGCACCTTCCTGCGCCGCTGCTTCGCCGCCCCCATTCCCCAGCCGCTGTTCGAGCAATTGCTCGCGGTGAACATGATGGTGCCGCCGCAGGTGCGCTCGGCTTTGTTCGGCCGGACGGCAGATTATGAAGACCTGCTGAAGCGCCTGGACGTGCCGGCGCTGGTGGTGCAGGGCGCGCTCGACGAAGTGGTGGCCCCGGCCATGGCCGAGCATATCGCCGCGACCATTCCCGGTGCCCGGCTGGACCTCTATGGGGGTATCGGCCACGCCCCCTTCATCGAGGCGGCGGACCGCTTCAATGCCGCGCTGGTAGCCTTTGCTGCCGCAGCGGCAGCAACTTCCGGGGCGGTAGCGCGTTAGGAGAAGACGTCTTCACACTCCCGTGGGACGGGAACCCGTTCGCCACAAAGCGGTTGCAGTCTTGTCCGTTTTGTGGCGACAAAGCGGTGTTGCCGACGTATCCGGGCGTGCTCGATGGTCGTTCGCGCTCCGGTCCATCCGAGACGCAGAGCCATGATGAAGCTGAAATCGCTTGTTTTTGCAGGCATCGCCGCGCTTGTGGCGACGGGCTCGGCCAAGGCCGACGATCGCTACGACATCTTCAATTTCAACAAGTTCTTCGGCGGCGGAAATGTCGGCGTGGTGGGCAGCACCTCGCCCATCGGCCGGCAGATGGTCTCCATCGATCCGAAATATGCGCCCGGCAACATCGTCATCAACACGTCGGAGCGCCGCCTTTATTACGTAACGTCGCGTGGCCAGGCCATCCGCTACGGCGTCGGCGTCGGCCGCGACGGCTTCCGCTGGTCCGGCGTTAAGACGGTGAGCGCCAAGAAGGAATGGCCCTCCTGGACCCCGCCGGCCCAGATGCTGCGCCGCCGTCCCGATCTGCCCCGCTACATGCCCGGCGGCATCGACAACCCGCTCGGCGCCCGCGCCATGTATCTCGGCTCCAGCCTCTACCGCATCCACGGCTCCAACGAGCCGGAGACCATCGGGCAGGCGGTGTCGTCCGGCTGCTTCCGCATGACCAATGACGACGTGGTCGACCTCTACAATCGCGTGCGCGTGGGCGCGACCGTCTACGTCCTGCGCTGAGGCCCTTTTGAAACGAAAATGGCCCGGCCGTCGTGAGACAGCCGGGCCATTTAATTCAACGCTTAAGCGCGTCAGAGGGCGGCGAGGTTCGCAGCCTTGCTCTTCCCGCGGTTGTCCGGGACAACATCGAACGAGACCTTCTGGCCGTCGTTGAGGCTGTACATGCCGGACCGCTCCACGTCGGAGATGTGAACGAACACGTCGGGGCCGCCCTCATCCTGAACGATGAAGCCGAAACCCTTCTGGGCGTTGAAAAACTTGACGGTACCCGTGGCCATGTGAGGCCTCCTGTGGGAACGCTCTCCGGGACTTCCCGAAGGCGCCGATCGCCCCGGCGGCACGCGACCATGACAGTGCGCGGCGCAGCGGGGCGCAGTTCAGGACAGGTTCGCTTTGTGGGAAGGCTTTTGCGTCGCGGCCCGAAGGAAACGAAGAAGAGGCCGTCGACGAACTTGTCCGCTCGGCTCGCCCCTTCGCTCATCCATGAAATGGAAAGCGAAGGAACGAACGCCCCTTGCCGCGGTGCGATCTGCTCGGTCGGGATCGGAGTACATCCGTCCGTCTCCCGGAAGCGTCTGCGCTCAAAGCGCGCCGCATCCGTCGGCTGGGGTTGATGCAGAGATAAGCGTCAATCGCGGCGGTTCAAGGGCGGGGACCTAAGTTTTTCGCCCGCCGCTCCCGAACCTGTCGCCGAACCCCGCCGATACCGGGGGTGAACGCCCCCCGGCAAGGTGGTGAAACACACCTGAACCGCAGCCAAATTATTTGGCCGCAGCGGCCTTCGCCACGAAGGAGCCGTCGAACGTCTTGGCGAGGTCGATCTTCGCCGCCTTCAGCTCAGGATCGAACTCTACCAACATGTTGAGGGCATTCTTCATGCCCCGCTCGGGGATCAAACCGGTGCGCGAATAGATCGGCAGCGAGTTCTTGACCGCGTTGAGGTAGAGCGTCTTGTCCCCGAGCAGATATTCCTCCGGCACCACCGCCGCCACATCCTCGGGCGTGGCCGTCTTAAGCCATTGAAGCGCCTTGTAGAAAGCGTTCACGAGCTTCTGGGTGGTGACCGGATTTTGCTCCACGAAATCGCGCTTCATGTAGAGCACGGCGGCCGGATTTTCCCCGCCGAAGATCTTCTCATTTCCGGATTCCGTGCGGCTGTCTGCCAGAATAATGACGTCCCCATCGTCCTCGAGCTTGGTAATGACGGGGTCGAGATTGGACATGGCATCGATTTCGCCACGCTTCATCTGCGCCACGGCCGAGGCTCCGCCGCCGACACCTACGTAGGAGGCATCATCCGGCTTCAGACCGTCTTTGGCCATGAGGAAATTGACGAAGAAATTCGTGGAGGAGCCCGGCGCAGTGACGCCGATCTTCGCGCCCTTCAAATCCTTCACCGACTTGATCGGCCGATCCTTCCGCGCCACCAGCACGATCCCCGGGAAACGGCCCAATTCGATAACGGAAACAATGTCCTGGCCCTTGGCCTGCATGCGGATGGTGTGCTCGTAGGCGCCCGTCACCACGTCGATGGAGCCGCCGATAAGGGCTTGCAAAGACTTGGCTCCGCCACCGAAATCGTTGATGGCGACGTCGAGCCCCTCATCCTTGAAGAAGCCTTTCCGCTCGGCGATCGTCAGCGGCAGATAATAGAGCAGCGGCTTGCCGCCGACCCCCAGCGTGAGCTTCGGCTTTTCCGCCTTCGCCGCCGGTTGGGCGCTGGCCGGCACGGCGCAGGCGAGCGCGAGCGCGGCCACCGCGAGCTTGAGCAACCTCATGATTTTCCTCCCGTTTTTCTCTACGCCTGCGCGGCCGGCGCGGGGCGCCACACCAACAGGCGGTTCTCGATTGCGCTCACCAGCGTGTCGATGATGATGACGAAGATGGAGAGCACCAGCATGCCCGAGAACACGCCGGTGACGTCAAACACCCCTTCCGCCTGGTGGATGCGATAGCCAAGCCCCGCCGCCGAACCGAGATATTCCCCCACCACCGCTCCCACGAGCGCAAAGCCAACCGCCGTGTGGAGCGAGGAGAACATCCAGGTGAGCGCGGAGGGCCAGAACACGTTCCTCATCAGCTGGCGCTCGCTCATGCCGAGCATCCGGGCATTGGCGAGCAGCGTCGGGCTGACCTCCTTAACACCTTGGTAGACATTGAAGAAAACGATGAAGAAGACCAGCGTCACCCCCAGCGCCACCTTGGACCAGATGCCGAGCCCCAGCCAAAGAGCGAAGATCGGCGCCAGCACCACGCGCGGCAGGGCATTGGCCATTTTCACATAGGGATCGAAGACCGCTGCGATCACCGCCTTGCGCGCGAACCAGAAGCCCACCAGCACCCCGCCCAGCGCACCGATGGCAAAGGCGAGCATGGTCTCCAGGAGCGTGATGCCGAGGTGATACCAGATCACGCCCGTGTAGAAGTCCTTGAAAGTACGCTCGAAAACGGCGAGCGGCGTCGAGAAGAAGAAGGGATCGAGCGGATAGAAGGGCTTGGGCGAGAGCGCCGGGATATTGACCTTCATGGTGGAGCCGAAATGCCAGATGGCGATCAGCACCACCGCCACCAGCACCTGCAGGGTGAACAGCGTGAAACGATTGCGCATGGTTCAGCTCGCGACCTCGGACTGGCGATAACCCTTCACCACTTCATCCTTCAGCGCCGCCCAGATCTCGCGGTGAAGGTGGTGGAAGGCAGGTTCCAGCCGCACGTCGATGTCACGCGGGCGGGGGATGGGCACGCGCCACTGGCCGATGATGCGCGAGGCCGGGCCCGCGCCCATGATAACCACCCGGTCGGCCAGCGAAATCGCCTCCTCCAGATCATGGGTCACGAACATCACCGCCTTGCGGTCCTGGCTCCACAGATCGAGCAGGAGGTTGCCCATGATCTGCCGGGTCTGGGCGTCGAGCGGGCCGAACGGCTCGTCCATGAGCAGGATCTTGGGATCGCGGATCAACACCTGGGCGAGGCCCACGCGCTTCCTCTGCCCGCCGGACAATTGGTGGGGATAGCGATCGGCGAAGGCAGCGAGCCCCACGCGGGCCAGCCACTTGCGGGCACGGGCGCGCGCCTCGTCCGTGTCGGTGCCGGCGACCTCAAGGCCTATGGCCACGTTGTCGAGTGCCGTTTTCCACGGGAACAGGGCCTCGGCCTGGAAGAGATAGCCGGCCGCGCGGTTGAGGCCGGCGAGAGCCTTGCCGTGGATCGTCACCGTGCCGGAGGCCGGCTTCAACAGGCCAGCGGCGGCGTTGAGAAGGGTGGACTTGCCGCAGCCGGTGGGGCCGACGATGGCGACGAACTCGCCATCCACCAGATCGAGATTGACGCCCTGCACCGCGACGAAGGGCGAAGCCGCACGGCTGGCGCCGGGGAAGGCGATGGAGATGTCGCGCAGCCCGACCGCGCATGCCTGAGCCATGCGGCCTCCCTGGACCACGCTGAAGGGTTGCACCACTGAACGTCTCCCGATCCCGCGGCCCGACCGCGCGTCCGGTTGGCCCGGATCAAGCTGACAAGGTAGCCGAGGGCGCGCGGGAGGCAAAGGTGGAGGATCGCCGGTCGCGCGTCCTCTCACCCCGGCCGGGAGAAGGTGAGGATCTCGCGCTTTCCGGCGTGGTTGGCGGGGCCGACGATGCCTTCGGTTTCCATGCGTTCCATGAGGGAAGCGGCCTTGTTGTAGCCCACCTGCAGGCGGCGCTGGATGTAGGAGGTGGAGGCCTTGCGGTCCCGCATGACGATGGCCACCGCCTGCTCGTAGAGGTCGCCGCCCGCATCAGCGATGCTGGAGCGGTCGAACACCGCCTCGTCATCGTCCTCGGCCACGGCATCCTCGTCCAGAACCACCTCGTCGATATAGTCCGGCCCGCCCTGTGCCTTGAGGAAGGCGACGACCTTCTCCACCTCGCCGTCGGACACGAACGGCCCATGCACGCGGGAGATGCGCCCGCCGCCGGCCATGAACAGCATGTCGCCCTGCCCCAGCAGCGTTTCCGCGCCCATCTCGCCAAGGATGGTGCGGCTGTCGATCTTGCTGGTCACCTGGAAGGAGATGCGGGTGGGGAAATTGGCCTTGATGGTGCCGGTGATGACATCCACGGAGGGGCGCTGCGTCGCCATCACCAGATGGATGCCGGCGGCGCGGGCCATCTGCGCGAGGCGCTGGATGGCGCCCTCGATCTCCTTGCCCGCCACCATCATCAGGTCGGCCATCTCGTCGACGATGACGACGATGTAGGGCAGCGCGGTCAGGTCCATCTCCTGTTCCTCGAACAGGGCCTCCCCGGTCTCGCGATCGAACCCCACCTGCACGTTGCGGGTGATGATCTCGCCCTTCGCCGCGGCTTCCCGGACGCGGGCGTTGTAGCCGTCGATGTTCCGCACGGCGAGGCGGCTCATCTTGCGATAGCGCTCCTCCATCTCCTTCACCGCCCATTTCAACGCGATGATCGCCTTCTTGGGATCGGTGACGACGGGGGTGAGCAAATGCGGGATGCCCTCGTAGACCGAGAGCTCCAGCATCTTCGGGTCGATCATGATGAGCCGGCAGGCTTCCGGCGTGTGCCGGTAGAGCAGGCTCAGGATCATGGTGTTGATGGCCACCGACTTGCCCGAGCCGGTGGTGCCGGCGACCAGCAGGTGCGGCATCCGCGCGAGGTCGGCGATCACCGGAACGCCGCCGATGGTCTTGCCCAGGCACAGGCCGAGCTTGGGGTGGGTATCGGCGAATTCGTGGCTGGCCAGAAGCTCCCGCAGCCACACGGTCTCGCGCCGCCGGTTGGGCAGCTCGATGCCGATGACGTTGCGCCCCTCCACCACCGCCACGCGGGCGGACACCGCGCTCATGGAACGGGCGATATCCGGCGACAGGCCGATGACGCGGGAGGACTTCACCCCCGGCGCCGGCTCGAATTCGTAGAGGGTGACGACCGGGCCGGGATTGGCGTCGATCACCTCGCCCCGCACACCGAAATCGCGCAGCACCTGCTGCAGCATGGTGGAGGACTGGTCGAGGAATTCCTCGGACAACTCATAGTCCGGCTCCACCACCGGCGGCTCGCGCAGCAGGTCGAGGGGGGGGAGGAAATAAGGGCCTTCCGCGGCCTCCGCCGCTGCAGGAGCAGGCTCGGGCAGGAGGGTTCCAACGGCCTGCACCGGAACGGGGGCGACGGCATCCAACGCTGCTGGCGCTGCTGCCGAGGCCGCGGGAGCGGACGTGGCAGCCGAATGCAGGGCGCCGAAGAACTGGGCGTTGATGCTCTGCTGGTAGGGCCGCCAGGACGCGAACGCTTCGCCCGACAGGATCGACCCGGCCGCGAGGGGTAGGGATTCATCCTCGGCTTCGGCCTCGTCCTGATCCTCGCCTTCAAGCACGGCGGCGTCTTCCGGCTCATCCTCGTCGAGTTCGGTGTCGAGTTCCTCGTCTTCCTCGTCCGTCAGGTCCGTGTCCTCGAAGACATCGTCTTCGAGTTCGTCGTCTTCAAGTTCATCGTCCTCCAACTCGGAGGAGAGTGCCCCGTCCTCCTCGTCCAGTTCGTCGTCGTCCTCGGAAAGGTCGATTTCCTCGCCCTCCTCCTCGGCGTCGTCCGTGTCGCCTTCCAGTTCGGCGACCTCATCGTCCTCGGAGTCTTCGTCCTCGAGTTCATCGTCCTCGGAGGCGTCCGCCTCGGAAACCTCGTCTTCGTAGAAGTCGGCAGCCTCCTCGGCGTCGGATAACGCCTCGAACGCCGGGGCCTCGCTCTCCACCAGGTCGTCTTCCGCATTGCCCGTCTCTGCGGGCGCAGGATCAAGGTCCTGCTCCCCGGCCGGAGCGGGCGGGGTGGCGGCGCGGCCTAGGACGACGAGGCGCAGCAGGCTCCACAGGTGATCCGGGACATCGGCCGTATCGACCTCCGAAGCTGCCTCAGCCACAGCCTGCGGCGCAATGTCAGCCTCAAGGAGCGCAGGCGCGGCCGCTTCCGTCAGAATCTCCTCGCCCGGGGCAGCCTCCGCAAGCGCGACCTCGGAAGCGAAGGGCTCACAGGCCGCCGCGACGGTTTCTTCCTCAACAGGAGGCAGGACGACGGGGGCCGCCGTCACCTCTTCCGGCGCGGCGGCGGGCGCGGCGAAGCCGGTCTCCTCGGGGATATCCGCAAGCTTGGCGACGGGCTGCGCCGCCGGCTGGACCGCATCGTCCGCCGGCTCGAACAGGAAGTGCCAGCCGCGGCTCGACCCCTGGGTCGTGACCGGGGTGGGCACCTGCGGCAGGACGGGCGGCATGCTCGGCAGCGGGGGGGCGCCCGGCTCGCGGGGGCGCAGCAGATGGTCGGGGGTGCGGGTGAAGCGGGTGTTGGCGTCGAGGGTGAACGGCCGCAGCCAGCTAGGGACCAGCTCCAGGTCGATCCAACTATTGGTTTCGACAGCCTCGAAGGCGCCGTCGTGGATGGCCGGATCGTATTCCGGAATCCGCTCGTAGAACGAGGGCAGGCCGCGCTCTGCGCCAGAATCGGCGGGAGGTGGATCGAACGAGTCGTCCGGAGCGTAGGAAGGATACGCAAAAGGTCTCGGAGGACGGTTGAAGGAAGACATGGGAATCCGAAATCCGCAGCACCGGCGCCGTTTCGAGGACACTAGGGCGGGGGCGTTAAGGGGAGGTTTGCACCTCACCACAACGGTTTCATGATACCTTATCTGTGAATCATGGGGACAAGCCCGCACCACTGCACCCGCCTGCGCCGGGTCCGCTCCAGCCCCCGCAGGCCCTGCTGCCGGACCTCCGTACGGTTGACATTCAGCCCTGCCGGAGTCCTTTTAAATGAGAACAAAATAGGAACATTTGGCGTCCATCCATGCCCTCCTTTCCCCACCCTCAGCAGGCCCAGCGCGAGGATCTGGCGGCTCTTCGCCGCCGCATCGTCGAGATGGAACGGCTGTCCGGCCTCCCGGACGGTCCCGCCCGGCCGCGCCTGTCCCTTGGGGGCTCCCTGGACGAGGCGCTGGGGGGCGGGCTGGCCCGCGATGCGCTGCACGAGGCCTTCCCGGCCGAGAAGGGCAATGCCGCTGCCGTGCTCGGTTTCGCCCTCGCGCTCGCGGCCGGCACCCGCAAGCCGGTGCTGTGGGTGCGGCAGGACATGGCAGCGCTGGAGGGGGGCGACATTTACGGCCCCGGCTGCGCCGCCTTCGGGCTCGATCCCTCCCGCCTGATCCTGGTGGCCGCCGCAGACGCCGCCGACACGCTGGGCGCCGCAGAGGAAGCCCTTGGCCATGGCGCCCTCGGGCTGGTGGTGGCCGAGCCCTGGGGATCCCCGCGCCTCATCGATCTCACAGCCACCCGCCGGCTCGCCTTGCGCAGCGAGCGTTCCGGCGTGCCGTCCCTCCTGCTGCGGCCGGGGGCGGACCCTGGCCCTTCCGCCGCCGCTACCCGCTGGCGGGTTGCTGCGGCCCCCTCTCGCGTGGCGGGGGATGTGCCGGCCTTCTGCCTCGGCCCGCCCGCCTTCGCGCTGGAAATCGAGCGCAACCGCCTCGGACCCACCGGCCACTTCACCGTGGAATGGAATGCCCATGCCCGACGCTTCACCCCGGCGCCTCGCCGCGCTCTTCCTGCCGCGCCTGCCGACCGACCGGCTGCACCGCAGCCGGCGGGGGCGTCGCATGTCGTCTTCGGCTGGCGCCGCACCGGCTGATCCGCCGCTGGTCACGGTGGAGGTGAAGGCCAATGCCCGCCGCATCGCCGCGGTGGACGCAGCCGCCGCCCGCCTCGGCCTCCATCCCGGCCTCACGCTGGCGGATGCGCAGGCCCGTGTCCCGCAGACCGAGGCGGTGGAGGCGGATGCGGCGGCGGACGCGGCACTGCTCACTGCCATTGCGTCGTGGTGCGAACGCTGGACGCCGTTCGTCGCCGTGTCCGGGCCGGACGGCATCGTCCTCGACATCACCGGCTGCGCCCATCTGTTCGGCGGCGAGGCGGCCCTGCTGTCTGCCATGACGGAACGGCTCGCCGCCACCGGGCTTGCCGCCTGCGGCGCGGTGGCCGGAACGGCGCGTGCTGCCCTCGCCCTCGCCCGCTGGCGGCCGGGACAGGTGGTGCCGGCGGGAGGCGATCGGGAAGCCGTCGCGCCCTTGCCGGTGGACGCCCTCGGCCTGGATGCGGAGGCGGGGCGGAGCCTCGCCTATCTCGGGCTGGTGCGCATCGGCGACATCGCCGGCAAGCCCCGCGCGGCGCTTGCCGCCCGTTTCGGCAGCGTCCTGGTGGAGCGGCTGGACGAGCTGTGCGGCGCTGCCTCGCCGCCCATTTCCCCGCTCAATCCCCTGCCCGTCTATGTGGCGGAACGGCGCTTCGCCGAGCCCATGGGCGACGAGGCGACCGCCCGCGCCGTGCTCGCCGACCTTGCCCGCGACCTCGCCGGCGTGCTGGAGCGGCATGGCGAGGGCGGACGGCGCTTCGAGGCCGCCTTCTTCCGCAGCGATGGCGCCGTGCGACGTGTGGCGGCGGGCACGGCGGCGCCCCTGCGCGACGGGGCACGCCTCGCCGGCCTATTCCGCGAGCGGCTGGCGGCGCTGGCCGATCCGCTGGACCCCGGCTTCGGCTATGACGTGATCCGCCTGTCCGTCACCGCGGCCGAACCGCTGGCCGCCACCCAGTCCGGCTTCGGCGCCGAGCCGGCCGGCGCGGGGCTCGACCAGCTGGTGGACACCCTCTCCGCCCGGCTGGGGCCGCGCCGCGTCACCTGCCTTGCCGCGCAGGACAGCCATATTCCCGAGCGGGCCACCGTGCGGGTGCCAGCGCAAAAAGCATGGCGCAGCCGGGAAGCACTCGCGCACGATTGGGCCGAGCCGGCGGCGGCGGACGCCCCCCTCGCCCGCCCGCCGGCCATGTTTCCCGTGCCCGAGCCGGTGGAGACGCTGGCCCAGGTGCCGGACGGCCCGCCTTTGCGCTTCCGCTGGCGGCGGGTGCTGCACGAGGTGGCGCGGGCCGAGGGGCCGGAGCGCATCGCGCCGGAATGGTGGACCGCCCTCGATGGCAACCGACCGGGCCTGACGCGCGACTATTTCCGCGTGGAGGACACGCAGGGCCGCCGCTTCTGGCTCTATCGCGAAGGCACCTACGGGCGGGAGACGTCGACGCCGCAATGGTTCCTCCACGGGCTGTTCCCGTGAGCGCGCCCGTCTATGCGGAGCTGGCCGCGGCCTCGCATTTCTCCTTCCTGCGGGGGGCCAGCGCGCCGGCCCATCTGGTGCGCACAGCTGTCGGCCTCGGCCTCGACGGGCTCGGCATCGCGGATCGCAATACGGTGGCTGGCGTGGTGCGGGCCTATAGCGCGCTGGAGGATCTGCGCGCCCTTGACGAGGATCTGGAAGCCGACGATCCAGAGGCGGATGCCAAGCGCGCCGTCGCCGCCCGCGCTCGCGCCTTCCGGCTGGTGACAGGCGCGCGGCTCGTCTTCTGCGATGGCACGGCGGACATCATCGCCTATCCCTCGACCCGCGCCGGCTGGGGCCGGCTCTGCCGCCTGCTGACCACCGGCAACCGGCGGGCGAAGAAAGGCGACTGCCATCTTTCTCTCGCCGACCTCCTCGCTGACCCGCGAGACCTGATGCTCATCGTGATGCCGGGCGAAGACGGAAGCGATCTTCCGCCCCTCCTCTCCCGCCTTGGCGAGGCCGCCCCCGGTGCAGTGTGGCTCGGCGTCGACATGCCCTTCTCCGGCGCCGACCGCCGCCGCCTTGCCGCGCTGAAGGCCATCGCCTGCACCGCCGGCGTGCCGCTGCTGGCGGTGAACGATGTACTCTACGCAACGCCCGAGGAGCGCGATCTGCAAGACATCCTCACCTGCGTGCGCGAGAGCACCACCATCGCCGAGGCTGGGCGGCGGCTCCTGGCGAATGCCGAGCGCCACCTCAAGCCTGCCGCCGAGATGGCCCGCCTGTTCCGCGACGCCCCCGAGGCGGTGGCGGAGAGCGGGGCGCTCCTCGCCCGCATCGACTTCACCCTGAAGGAGCTGAAATATGACTATCCCGAGGAGCCGGTGCCCCCCGGCTGGACGCCGCAGGCGTGGCTTGAGGAACTGACTTGGCGCTGTGCCGCCGTGCGCTATCCCGAAGGGGTGCCGGAGAAGGTGGAAAAGCTGCTGAGAGACGAACTGGCCCTCATCCGCAAGCTCAAGTACGCGCCTTACTTTCTCACCATCCACGACATCGTGCGCTTCGCCGAGAGCCAGGGCATCCTCTGCCAGGGACGGGGCTCGGCGGCGAATTCCGCCGTCTGCTACGTGCTCGGCATTACCGCCGTGGATCCCGCCGACAACGACCTCCTGTTCGCCCGCTTCATCTCCGAGGAACGGCGCGAGCCCCCCGACATCGACGTGGATTTCGAACACGCGCGGCGCGAGGAGGTGATCCAGCACATCTACGACAAATACGGCCGCCACCGCGCGGGCATCGTCGCCACCGTCATCCACTACCGCCCGCGCAGCGCCATCCGCGACGTGGGCAAGGCTCTTGGGCTGACTGAGGACGTCACGGCGCGCCTCGCCTCCACCCAGTGGGGCAGTTGGGGCCGCGATATTTCAGACGCGCACATCCGCGAGGCGGGGCTCGATCCGTCGAACCCCTTCATCCGCCGTGCGGTGGAACTGGCCGGCCGGCTGATGGGCGCGCCCCGCCACCTCTCCCAGCACGTGGGCGGCTTCGTGCTGGCCCGTGGCCGGCTCGACGACACCGTGCCCATCGGCAACGCCGCCATGGCGGACCGCACCTTCATCGAATGGGACAAGGACGACATCGACGTCCTCGGCCTGATGAAGGTGGATGTGCTGGCGCTCGGCATGCTCACCTGCATCCGGAAAGCCCTCGACCTGATGCGGGATCACGAGGGCATCGACTGGGGCCTCGCCGACGTGCCGGGCGCGCAGGCGGATGTCTATGCCATGCTCTCGCGCGGGGATTCCATCGGCGTGTTCCAGGTGGAGAGCCGGGCGCAGATCAACATGCTGCCACGCCTCAAACCGCAAAAATTCTACGATCTCGTCATCCAGGTCGCCATCGTGCGGCCCGGGCCGATCCAGGGCGACATGGTTCACCCCTATCTGAGGCGCCGCAACGGGCTGGAAAAGGTGGACTTCCCCTCCCCTTCCCCCGATCAAGGCCGGTGGGATGAACTCCACGGCGTCCTCGGCAAGACCATGGGCGTGCCCCTGTTCCAGGAGCAGGCCATGAAACTCGCCATGGTCGCCGCCCGCTTCTCTGACAAGGACGCGAACCGCCTGCGCCGGGCCATGGCCACCTTCCGCAATCTCGGCACCATCCAGGAGTTCGAGAGCATGATGGTGGAGCGCATGGTGGCGCGCGGCTACAAGCGCGACTTCGCTGCGCGCTGCTTCGAGCAGATCAAGGGCTTCGGCAGCTACGGCTTTCCCGAAAGCCACGCCGCATCCTTCGCCAAGCTCGTCTACATCTCCTCCTACATCAAGTGCCGCCACCCGGCCGCCTTCGCCTGCGCGCTGCTCAACGCCCAGCCCATGGGCTTCTACGCTCCGGCGCAGATCGTGCGCGATGCCCATGAGCACGGCGTGGAGGTGCGCCCGATCGACGTCAATTTCAGCCATCACGACAACACGCTGGAACGCCGGGAAGACGGCGCGCTCGCCCTGCGTCTCGGCTTCCGGCAGGTGGATGGCTTTCACGCCGAATGGGGCGAGCGCCTCGCAGCGGCACGATCCAGGCCTTTCGCGAGCATCGAGGACCTCGCCCGCCGCGCGCGCCTGCCCACCCGTGCGGTGAAACTGCTCGCCGATGCCGATGCCTTCCGCTCCATGGGCCTCGACCGCCGCGCCGCGCTCTGGCACGCCCGCCGCCTGCCGGATGACGACGCGTTACCCCTGTTCGCCGCGGCGGACGCCCGCGAACTGGGCGTCGAGGAGGAGGTGACGCTGCCGCGCATGGCGCGCTCGGAGCACATCGTCGCCGACTACCAGACGGTGCGCCTTTCCCTGAAGGGGCACCCCATGGGCGAATTGCGCGACCATTTCCGGAAAGAGCGCATCCTCACCTGCGCCGAGACGTCTGCGCTGAAGGACGGCGCCTTCGCCCGCAATGCCGGCGTGGTTCTGGTGCGCCAGCGGCCGGGTAACGGCAAGGCCATCTTCATCACCATCGAGGATGAGACCGGCATCACCAACATCGTCCTGTGGGAGCGGACGCTGGAACGCTTCCGACGCGAGGTGATGGGCGCGCGCCTGCTGCTGGTGGAAGGACGCATCCAGAAGAGCCCGGAGGGGGTCGTCCACCTCATGGCCCAGCGTCTCGCCGACCGCACCGCCGACCTCGCTTTGCTCTCCCGAGTGCGGCAGCCGCGGATGGAGGTGGCGCGGGCCGACGAGTTCGCCCACCCCCAGCATCCGCGCAAGCATCCACGTGACGTAAGGGTGCTTCCCAAGTCGCGGGACTTTCACTGAGCACCACGCCCGCGATGCCGCAGAGGTATCCAGCAGCCCAAGTCCGTGAGGGGGCAGGTGAAAACCCGACAAATCGGGCAAAAAAGGCACGAGGGCCCCGCGCACTTCACGATTTATCCACAAAAACACGTGAGGCTTCGAGACAGATGGAACCTAAGGCCGGGATACCGCCGCCGTGAAGCCGCTCCTCATCGTTACCGGATTTGTGGCCGCCGCCGCCGTTGGCGCAGGCATGGCCATCAGCCCGCTTCTGTCGGCCAGGGATGACGGCCCGGCGACCACCCAGTCCATTTCCCAGCCGGCGAACCCGGCTTCCGGACAGGCCGCCCAGGGCAAGGGCGCGACCGCCGCGCAGAAGAGCGCCGCCGCTGCGGCCCAGCCGGTGCCGGCCCCCGCGCCGGAGCCTGCCGCCCCGCCGCCGGTCACGCCGCGCAAGAACTACACCTACAAGTCGTTCGACGTGGATGGCTCCTACATCGCCATGACATTCGACGACGGCCCGAACCCGGAGACGACGCCGCGGCTCCTGCAGATCCTGCGCGAGCGCAACATCAAGGTGACCTTCTTCGTGCTCGGCAACATGGTCGCCAAGCACCCCGAAGTGCTCAAGATGATCGCCGACGAGGGCCACGAGATCGGCAGCCATTCCTGGAGCCATCCGCAGCTCACCCGCATCAGCCAGGCGGCGGTGGACAAGGAGCTGGGCAACACCTCCGAAGCCATCTTCCAGGTCACCGGCAAGCGCCCGATCTATCTGCGCCCGCCCTACGGCTCCATGAAGCCGACGCTGCGCAGCTACATCGAGGACAAATACGGCCTGACCATCGTCAACTGGTCGGTGGACCCCAACGACTGGAAGAATCGCAACAGCCAGGCGGTGCATGACGCCATCATGGCGCAGGTGAAGCCGGGCGCCATCGTACTCTCCCACGATATCTACGCCACCACCGTGGATGCCATGCCGCGCATCCTCGATGAGCTGGCCGCCAAGGGCTACAAGTTCGCCACGCTGTCGCAGATGGTGGCCATGGACAAGCCGCTGAAGGTGGCCCTCGCCGCCCCCGGCGCCGCCACCAAGAAGCCGAAGCCCAATGGCGCGAAGCCCGATGCGGCCAAGCCGGCCGGCACGCCCAAGCCAGCCGCCGCCGCGCCAAAACCGGCCGCGTCCTCTGCCCCGGCCCGCAGCGCCGGCGTCTACTGACGCAACAGGTTCATCCCCTCAAACGGCGCTCCGGTCCCCGGGGCGCCGTTTTTCGTTCCGGGGCTGGTCAGTCCTCGCCCGGGTGGGCATGACCGCCGTGCGCGTCGTCGTGGTCATGATGGGCATCCGGCGCCGGAAGCGTGAGGCCGAAGGTCTTCACCAGGTCGTCCACCTGCGACGGCGACAGATAACGCGGGTTAAGGCCGCGTAGCAGCAGATAGAGCTTCGCCGTCTCTTCCAGCTCCTCGGTGGCGAAGACAGCAGCCTCCAGCGTGTCTCCCGCAACCACCGGACCGTGATTGGCCAAGAGCACTGAAGTGTAGCGGCCGGCAAGGCCCCGGATCGCGTCAGCGACGGCGGGATCGCCCGGCCGATAATAAGGCAGAAGCGCAGTCTGCCCGGCACGCATGAGGTAATAGGGCGTCATGGGCGGCAAGGCCGCGCGCGGATCGATCTCCGGCAGCATGGTGAGCGCCACCGAGTGGGTCGAGTGCAGGTGCACGATGGCCCGCGCCGTGCCGCGGGTCTCGTAGAGCGCCGAATGCAGCGGGATTTCCTTGGTGGGCGGATCGCCGCTCAGGAGCCGTCCCGCAGCGTCGAGGCGGGAGATGCGCGCGGGATCAAGGAAGCCGAGGGAGGCATTGGTGGGCGTCACCAGCCATCCGCCGTCGTCGAGCCTCAGGCTGATATTGCCGGACGAGCCGGGCGTCAGCCCCCGCTCGAACAAGGAGCGCCCGAAGCGGCAGATCTCCTCCCGCAGTCTGGTCTCGTCCATGGCCGGCCTCCGCTTGTTCCGCCGACGCACAAAAGCGAAGCGGACCCCCCTTGGCAAGCGTGAACAGCACCGCGGCTAAAACGATTTGATCCCCTGCCGGCAGGCTCCTACAAAAGGCTCCGGATGCCGCCGGGCCAACAGGCGGCCGAGACACGGGGAAACGGCCATGGCCGAGCAGGCGGAAGGAACAGCGGGCAACCAAGGCGCCGGACGCGCGGGCGTGATCGGCCTCGGCTCCATGGGCTTCGGCATGGCGCAATCGCTGCTGCGGGCGGGACTCGATGTCGCCGGCTGCGATGTGGGCGCGGCCGCGGTAGAGCGCTTCGTCGCGGCGGGCGGGCGGGGTGCGACTTCTCCGGCAGAGGCGGCCGAAGGGGCGGACATGGTGGTCAGCGTGGTGGTCAACGCCGCGCAGACCGAGGCCATCCTGTTCGGGCCTTCCGGCGTCTCCGAGACGCTGCCCGAAGGCGCGGTTTTCATTTCATCCGCCACCATGGACCCGGACATCGCCCTCAGCCTCGCCGCACGGCTGGAAGCCACCGGACGGCACTATCTCGACGCCCCCATCTCCGGCGGCGCCCAACGGGCGGCGGAAGGGGCGCTTACCATCCTCGCGTCCGGCAGCGCCGCCGCCTTCGCTAAAGCCAAGCCGGCCCTCGACGCCATGGCCGCCAAGCTCTACGCGCTGGGTGACGCGCCGGGTCAGGGCGCCGCCTTCAAGATGATCAACCAGCTCCTCGCCGGCGTGCACATCGCCGCCGCCAGCGAGGCCATGGCCTTCGCCGCGCGGCAGGGGCTGGACCTGAAAAAGGTCTACGAGGTGATCACCGCCTCGGCCGGCAACAGCTGGATGTTCGAGAACCGCATGCCGCACGTGCTCGATGGCGACTACACGCCGAAAAGCGCGGTGGACATCTTCGTGAAGGACCTCGGCATCATCCAGGACATGGCGCGCAGCGCGAAGTTCCCGGTACCGGTCTCGGCCGCCGCCTTGCAGATGTTCCTCGCCACCTCCGCCGCCGGCATGGGCCGCGACGACGACGCCTCTGTCGCCCGCCTCTATGCCCGAATCACCGGCACGAAGCTTCCCGGTGAGGGGAACTGAGGCGCGGCGGGTGTCGCTTTTCTGCCGCGGCAGGGAGGTTACACTCCGTCGCGATTCGTTACCCTCGGGGAACGCCCGTGCAACCTCGCGCCGCGAGGGTCAGGCGTCGACCCGACGCAACAACACGAGGATCCTGCCGATGACCCTCTCGCTCCGCGCCTCCTTCCTCGCGCTCCCCCTTCTGGCCCTTTGCGCCGGCCCGGCTCCGGCGCAGACCGCCGCCACCCTCACCGCAGAACAGGCCCAGGCCCTGCGCACCGCCTGCTCTGCGGACGTGAAGAAGCTGTGCGGCGACGTGCAGCCCGGCGGCGGGCGCGTGGTCCAGTGCATGCAGGGCAAGAAGGAGCAGGCAACCCCGCCCTGTCAGGCCGCCCTCGGCGCCCTCAGCAAGAAATAGTCGCCGGAGCCGGCCTTAGGCGAGCGCCGTGAGGCTGGCTTTTTCCCGCCGCGCAATTGCGTGAACTGAGACGGACCGCCTCTCCGGCGGCCGGACACGGCATAGGCGTAGTGCGAGGCCGCGATCTTTCCCGGTGAGTCAGCTTGACCGCCCTCGCCTCTTCGCAGCGCACGGGCGGCGCGCGCGCTGCCTTCCTCCGCTCTCCCTCCGTCAACGCGACGGCTGTTTTGCGGCATTGCATCATGGCTCAGGTCGCGTTTCACTGGATGTGATTTGCGGAGCCTGACCTTGCCCCATCCCTCGACCACCCTCGAGACCCCGTTGCTGCGGTTCCTGAAGGACACGCACGCGGACTTCTCCCGCATCGACGAGGGCGAGGTCGCCTCCTATATCCCGGAGCTGGGCAAGGCCAATCCCGACCATTTCGGCATCGCCGTCGCCACCACGGACGGGCATGTCTATGAGGCGGGCGACACGCGGGTGCCCTTCACCATCCAGTCGGTGTCGAAGGCCATGGTGTTCGCCCTCGCGCTCGATCTGCTGGGGGCGGAGCGGGTGGAGGCAGCCATCGGCGTGGAGCCCAGCGGCGAGGCATTCAACTCCATCCGCCTTCGGGCCGACAATAAGCCGTTCAACGCCATGGTGAATGCGGGCGCCATCGCCTGCTCGGGTTTGATTGCGGAAAGCACCGGCGGGGATGCGTTCGAGCTGATCCGCCAGGCCCTCGGCCGCTTCGCCGGACGCGACCTCGGCGTGGACGAGGCGGTGTTCGAGAGCGAGCGCTCCACCGGCGACCGCAACCGCGCCATCGCCTACCTCCTGCGCACCTATGGCGGCGTCACGGGCGACGTGGACCGGCTGCTCGATGTCTATTTCCGTCAGTGCTCCGTGCTGGTCACCGCCCGAGACCTTGCGGTGATGGGCGCGACCTTCGCCAACCACGGCGTCAACCCGCTCACCGGCGTCACTGTGGCGTCGAACTATGCGGTGGCGCGCACCCTGGCGGTCATGAGCTCGTCAGGCATGTACGACTTCGCCGGCGAGTGGATCTACCGCGTGGGCGTGCCGGCGAAGAGCGGCGTCGGTGGCGGGATCCTTGCCGCTCTGCCCTCCCAGCTCGGTCTCGGCACCTTCTCCCCCCGCCTCGACATGCACGGCAACAGCGTGCGCGGCATCCGCACCTGCGAGGCGATTTCCGAAGCCTTCGACCTGCACATGCTGTCGCGGCGGGACGATGTGCGCACCTGCATCGTCGCCGATTATGATTTCCGCACCGTGCCGTCCAAGCCGGGCCGGCAGCCGCACGAGCAGGACATCCTCTCCGCCCGTTCCGGCGCCATCCGTGCCATCGAGCTGGCCGGAAAGCTCTCCTTCGCCTCCATGGACTACGTGACCCGGCGCCTCACCGACCCCGCGGGCGTGCCGGAATTCCTCATCCTCAACCTGCACCGCGTCGCCACCATCACCGATGCGGGCCTGAGGCTGCTGACCGGCCTCATCAAGAACCAGCTGCCGGCCGCCACCACAGCGGTCATCGCCGGCGTCGAGGCCGCCTCCCCGCTCACGCCCCAGCTGAAGGCCCTGCGCGAGCAGGGCGTGCGCGTGCGCATCTTCCCCACCTATGACGCGGCGGTGGAATGGGCCGAGGATCAGGTGGTGTACCGCCACGGCGGCTTCTCGCGCATCGAGGTGGAGGCGGACCTCAGCCGACAGGCGCTGCTGGCGGGCCTTTCCCCCCAGGAGCTGGCCGATCTGTCCAGGCTCGGCACCCGCGTCGTATTCCCGGCCGGCACACGGATCATCTCCGCCAACGAGCCGCCGGCCAGGGTCTATTTCCTGCTGCGGGGCATGGTCAGTGCGCGCTCGGTGGGAGACGTGCGGCTCTCCACCATGATTCCCGGCATGGTCTTCGGGGAAATGGCGCTCATCGAGCAGCCGCGCAGCACGGACGTATGGGCCGACACGGAGGCGGTGTGCGTGGAGGTGACGGCGGACCAGTTCCGCGCCTTCCAGGAGACCCATGCCCGCGCCGCCGACCGGATCATGCGCAACCTCGCCATCCTGCTCGCGGGGCGGATGCGCATGGCGACCGCCCGCATCGAGATGCTGACCGGATAAGGCCTTCCGCTCGCGCTCCGCGCCTAGCACTTTCGGCCTGCCTTGAGCGAAGCCCTTTACAACCCCCCGTTCCCCTCCCAGTCTTCTTCCAAAGAGAAGAATTCGGGAGGTGAAGATGGTGGATACGGTGGAGAACCGGCCACAGGCCGTGCAGGCGATGCCGGCGGTCCGGGCGGTGACGTTCGCGGACGTTAAGGCCTCGCTCATCGAGGGATTGTCGGACTTCGCCCGGGCCCCGGCCTTCGGCCTTGCGTTCGGCGCGCTCTATGCGGCGGGTGGTCTCGCCATCGTCGCCTGCGTCTTCTTCTTCGAGCTGGGCTATCTCGCCTATCCGCTCTTCGCCGGATCGGTGCTGATCGGTCCGTTCGTGGCGGCCGGGCTCTACGATGTCAGCCGGGAACTTGAGGCGGGGCGAGAGCCCACGTGGAACGGCGTCCTGTCCACCATCTTCGCCCAGCGCCAGCGCGAGCTGGGGTGGATGGCGTTCGTCACCATCTTCGCCTTCATCATCTGGATGTATCAGGTGCGGCTGCTGCTCGCGCTGTTCCTCGGCTTCGCCTCCTTCGCCACGCTCAACGACTTCCTGAAGGTGCTGTTCACCACCTCGGACGGCATCGCCTTCCTGGCGGTAGGCCACGTGATCGGTGCGGCGCTGGCGCTGGGGCTCTTCTCCATCACCGTCATCTCTTTCCCGCTGCTCATGGACCGGAATCTCGACGTGGTGACCGCGATGATCACCAGCGTGCAGGCGGTGCTCACCAGCCCCGGGCCGATGATCCTGTGGGGCATCTGCGTCGTGGCGCTGATCGCCATCGGCACGGCGCCGGCCTTCCTCGGGCTGATCTTCGTGCTGCCGGTTCTGGGGCACGCCACATGGCACCTGTACCGCCGGGCCGTGGCGCCGCTTCCCTGATACGGCCACGCCGGCGCGAAGGCGCGTCGGCGCACCCCCTTAGCGCTTCGGCTTGGAGGTAGACTTGGGTGCCGATTTGGGCGCGGCCGCCTTGCGAGCCTGCGCCTTCTTGCTGGCAATGGCGCTCTCCGAAGCGGACGCGAGCGGCGATTTCGCAGACTTGGCTGTCGTGGTCTTGGCTATCGTGGTCTTTGCCCCCGCAGTCTTCACAGCTGGTTTCCTGACCGGCGCAGCTTTGCCCGACGCGGATTTGGCGGACGCAACTTTTGCCGGTTTCGGGGAGGCCTTGGACTTTGCCGCCTTGGCCTTCGCCGACTTTGCGACCGTCGCGGTCCTGACCGCCTTGGCGACCGTCGTCTTGGCAGCGCCCCTGGCCCTCGCCCCCGTTTTTGCCGCCCCTGCATCGGCAACAGGGACCGGGGCTGCCTTCGCCTTTGCTGCTGCAAGCGCCTTGGTCGCCTTGCCCTTGGCGCCCTTGGTCCGGGCGACCGGCGCAGCGTCGTTCTCCTGCGCCTCATCGGCCAGCGACAGGTTTTCCGGGTCCATGGCAAGCGCCGCGCCGCCCTTCGCGGACTTCGCCTTACCCGCTTTCGCCTTGGTCTCCTTAGCCTTTGCCGACTTCGCGGCAGTCTTTGCCGGCTTCGGCTCCTTCGGCGGCTTTCCCTTCGGCGCCTCGGGCTCGGCCTCCTCGGTCGCAGCGTCCTTGCCCTTGGCGACCTTGGCTTTGCCGTCCCGGGCCTTGGTCGCCTTCGCTTTCGCCGGCTTCTCCTTGGCCTCAGACGCTTCGGCGGCGCCCGCGGCTTCGGCCTGCGCTTCCTCCCAGCGTCGCGCCATGATGGCGCCGAAGGACAGGATCAGCTCGGAGAGGTCCTCCTCCTGAACCGCTGCCGCAGCGGTCTCGATGGAGAACCAGAAGCCGTAACGCTGGAACCGTTCCGGCCACTTCTGCAGCAGGCGCTTCACCTTGAGCGGGAACACCAGAACGTCGCAAAGCACCGAGCGGGTGCCGAGGCGCTTCTCGTAGGTGTAAGAGCCGAGCGGCTCGCGGGAGACCACGCCGACGAGGCCAGCCTCCTCATAGCATTCGCGCGCGGCGGTCTTGGGCGGTGTGAGGCCCTTCATGGGCCACCCCTTGGGAATCACCCAGCGCCGCGTCTCACGGGAGGTGATGAGGCGGATCTGCACCTCGCCGTCGCGCCTGACGCGATACGGCAAGGCGGCATACTGCACCCTGCGCCCGGTCGAGGCGCCCTTGGCGACCGAAAGATGGGGCCAGTCCGACCAAGGCGCCATGGGCGATCCAGGAGCGGGGGAGCGGAAAGAGGAGCCTACGCGACCGAGGACCTCTTTCTCCGCCCGCCGACGGAAGAATCGGTCATCAAGACTGATCTATCATAAAGCGTTGCGGCGACGAAATTTCGCCGGCCGGCGGCCCGCCCCTCACTGGGGCTCGGCCTCATAGACCAGGACGGTGCGGGCCCGCACCTCGATCTCCCCAGCCTCGACCGGCACGGCCATGCGGGCTGAATCCGCCTTCATCATCATGGGCGCCGGCATGATGGGTCCGCCGCTCTGCCCCTCGGGCTGGATTGACATGATGCGCGTGAGCCGAAGCCCCGCGGCCGCCGCGACGCCCTTCGCCTGCTCGATGGCATCCTTCACCGAGGCGGCGCGCGCCTCGCCTTCCAGACGGTCGGTGTCGGCGAGGGAGAAGGAGAGGCCGGAAGCCTGGTTGGCACCGGACTGAACCACCTTGTCCAGGAGGCCGCCGAGCTTGCCGAGATCGCGCACCGTGATCCGCACCGAATTGCGCACCTCGAAGCCGATCAGCTTGGGCTGCTCGCGCGACGGCGGCTGCGGATAGGACTGCTGCGGCTGGATGGAGAAGGAGGAGGTGGAGATGTCGTTCGGCGCAATGCCGGCCGCCTTCAGCGCCGCGATCACCTCCGACACCGCCTTGGAATTGGCGGCGAGCGCGTCATCAGCGGTCTTGGCGTTGGTGACGACCCCGGTGGTGAGCACCGCCATATCCGGCGGCGCGGTGCGCTTCGCCTCGCCCACCACCGTGATGGTGGCCGCCGCAGCCACAGGCCCCGCAACGGCAAGCGTTGCGGCCAAGGCCGCCGCGAACACGGCGGCCGTACTGGCCGCGGCGCGCGGGAGGGAAACGATGCGGGCCGGCGAATGACGCATGGAAGTATCCTCGTTCGGCCCCGGGTTTTCTGTCACCGGGACTTGGATGCGCAGACGACAGCGCGAACACGGCGCCATTGCGGCGGGCCCGCCCCCGTCCCCATCCCCATCCTAAGGGCATGCGGCTCGCGGGCGGGCGGGAATCTGTTGTTCCGGAGAGGCAGGATTGATAGAGCAGCAGGAACATGCCGCACTTTGGGGGCCTGTAGCTCAATGGTTAGAGCTGACCGCTCATAACGGTTAGGTTGCAGGTTCGAGTCCTGCCGGGCCCACCAAATCTCAATGGCTTGTGGACGAAGGGCGATCTGCCGCGTCCATGTGTTCGGCGGCCAGGTACCAAATCTGCGGATGGCTTTCGGGTGACGCGTCCACTCTGGTGGTTGAGAGGGACTATCGCGATGTCCGCTGCCGACGGCAAAGGCTGTCAGGCTCGGACTCGCCGAGAGGGGCGAGACTAGTTCTTCATCCGTCCCGCGGGGGCGCCGGCCACGTACTGGATGGCGCGGTGAATCAGCTCGGCGAGGTTTGTCGCCCCGAGCTTGGCCTTGAGCTGGGAACAGGTGTTGGCCACCGTCTTGTAGCTGACGCCCAGTTCGTCGGCGATCTGGCCGTAGGCCTTGCCTTCGGCAAGGAGCGCCAGCGCCTGCAACTCGCGCGGAGTGAGGTCAGCCATCACGCCGCTCCGCCCGCGCGTGCCGAGCAGGGCCACCTCCAGCGCGAGGTCGTGGCTGATGTAGGGCTGGCCGCGCCGCACCTTTTCGAAGGCTTCGAGGAGATCGTCGGGCGAGGTGTCCTTCAGGAGATAGCCGGTCGCGCCGGCCTCCAGCGCGCGGCTGGCGATCACCGGGTCCGCATGCATGCTGAAGACCAGGATCGGCATGCGCGCCGCCTGCGCCCTCAGCCGCCGCACCAATGCGAGCCCGGCGAGGCCGCTGCCGTTGAGCGCGAGATCGACGATCACCACATCCGGCCGCTTGCGCCGGAACAGGCGATAGCCGGCCAGCGCCGTCTGAGCCTCCATCAGGTCCGAGACGCCCGCATCCTCCAGCAGGTGCCGGCAGCCCTGCAGCACGATGGGATGGTCGTCGATGAGGAGAACGCTGGTCATACCGGATGCCCTGGCCCTGAACGCACGCGCCTACCCTCGGCGGAGGACGGGGACGCGGAGGTAGAATGCCCCAACGGGATGGGAAGCTCCACAAAAAGGCGCGCCCCTCCTTCGTTGCCCCGCTCCAGCCGGCAGCTGCCGCCCAGCGCGCGCACCCGCTCCTTCATGCCCGAGAGGCCGTGGCCCATCGATGGAATGGCCGGTGGCCCCTTCCCGTCGTCCGCGACGACAAGGCGCAGCATCCCCTCTGCGCCGCGTCGCCCCTCCTCGCCGACGATGATGCGCACGGAACGGGCATTGCCGTGCTTGAGCGCGTTGGTCACACCCTCCTGCGCGCAGCGATAGACGGTCGCGTCGAAAGACGGCTCGTAGTGATCGGCGAGCACCCCGGTCTCCAGAGCGAATCGCCGCTCGGGATCGTGCTGGCGGAAATCGGCGACGAGGCTGGAAAGCACGTCCTTGAGCGGCACGTGGTCGAGCGCGGCGGGGCGGATGCGGGTGAGCAGGCGGCGGTTGGCGACCTGCATCCGCTCGACGATCTCGATGAGGCTCTTCGCCCGCGCCACCATGCGCTCGGCATTTTCAGCAGGGGCCGTGGCCGCGAGGCGAGCGAGCGAATCGGCGCTGGCCTTCAGGCCGAACATGAGCGGCCCCAGCTCGTCGTGCAGATCGCCGGCGATCTGGCGGCGCTCGTCCTCCTGCAGGCTCACGAGGCGGGCATAGAGGTGAGCATTCTCCTCCCGCGCCGCGCCGAGGGTTTCGGCAAAGGCGTTGAAGCGCTCCGCCACCTCGGCGAGTTCGCGGGTCCGGGGCGGCTCGACGCGGCAGGCGAACCCATTGTGCTCCAGTTCGTCCAGAGCACCGCGGAAGCGCGAGAGATCCCGCCTCACCTGTCCCAGGGCGACGAACAGGGCCGAGAGAATGGCGAAATTCACAGCAAGCGCGACGCTGGCGAAATCGAACACGTCGTCCCAGACCTCGGCCACCTCGTCGTCGGGAACGCCCTCGATCCGCACCCGGCCGATAAGGATGCCATCGGCCACCACGTCGATCCGGCGCGTGACCTGCGAAACGCCGATCAGACGAGCGAACCAGGAGGGCGCCGCCTCTCCATTCGCGGGCGCGCCATCGGCGGGTAGCACGGCCGGGCGCCCGTCCGGTCCCTCGAGGGAGATACGCACATGGCGCAGGTGACGCAGATGCGGCGGAAAGGCCGCCGCGAGGGTCGTGCCCTGCTCGCTGGCCACGCGCTCGGCCACCTCGCGGACCATGTTCTCGGCCATTTCGACGGAGGCCACCATCTCGCGTCCGGCCGCGACCCGCGCATTCACCACCACCACGGCGCCCGCCACCACGGCGGCGACCAGATTGATGACGAGCACAGCGCCAAGCACGCGGGTGCGCAGCGACACCCGGCGCACCGACGCCTCCGCTGCGCCCGCCTGATCGTCCGCGCCCGCGATGCCTCGCGGCAACGAGGCGCGCGTGGCGGGGTGGACGCTCATGGGTTCCTCCGTTCGGCCGCCGGCGCGGCAAGCGTGGCGAGGGCGTCGTCACGGCTCGCCCCGGCGGCCCGCAGATTGAAATAGTGCTGGCACAAATCACTATAGCCGATCCGCCTGATCGCGCGACCGACCTGGATGAAACCCCCGAGCAGCGCCTGCGGGCTTTCGACCACAGAAATTTCGCCGAGCATGCGCTCCAGCTGGAGCGTGCGGTTGGCCAGCATGCGACGGTTCTCGTCGAACACGGCGTCGGCCTCGCTCAAAAGCGTCGCGATCTCCGCCACGGCCTCGGCCGACGCGGGCGCTCCGGCCGGCGCAGACCGCGTGGCAAGAAAAACTTCGGGCGGGGTGTCATCACCCACATCAAGCCATTCTCGCGCCGGACCGCCCCGGGCAGCGACCCCTTTGGCACTCCCGACCCCGGACGGCGGCGCGGCCTCTGGAGCCGAAGCTGCGCTGGAGGCAACCGGTCGGCGCTCCTCCTCCTCACCGCACGACGCCAGCGCGAGCGCGCCTGCCGTCGCCAGAAGGCACACCGCGAAAATCCGGGTGATGGACAGCCGATGGGAAGCACGGCCATGGCACATCGGCAAAGCAGTCTCTCCCGCGTATTCTGCCGGCTTCGCCGACATCTTCACCGCCCGGCCGCCTGCATGGGCCGCGACGATCTCTGAATATTTTCTCAGAACAAGACCCATCAAGATTCCATCTTGGCGAAAACACGAGCGATATAAAGCACAACACCCCCGGCAACAGCACAAATAAACGAACCCGGGCGGGACTCGGAACGCTGCGGCATCTGTCGGCAAATAACATACTTATCAGACACTTATGGAAGTCCGGCAACCGTCTTTGCCAAGTGTTCCCACAATGAATTGCCGAATGATCGGCAGACAAAGGTGCCGATACCGCTTCAACTGATGCCACACAAGATAACGAATCATAAGAATTCAATAAGAAAAAGAAGAACGGGTCTCAGGTCGCAATCGGAGGACGACCGCCACCCTGGCCATCACCAGCTCTGCTGCCCGCAAGGTGCGAACTCCTGCGTCCCGGCCATGGGGCGGGGAGGCGAGCCATGTGCGCAAGCGGAGGGGAAGCTTCGGCTCCCGTGCCGCTCCCGCTGCCATTCGGCTGCGCGGGGAATGCACGGGTGCGGGAGGGACAAGTCCAACCGAGTGAGGAACCACCCAAGGAAAACGCCAAATGACGAGATTGTTTTCTTCCGTCTCCCTCTGTGCCGTGACCCTCGCCCTCGCGGCGGGGTCGGCGGCCGTTAGTTCGCAGGCGCTCGCCAACGACAAGCTCGTCGAACTCGCCAAGAGCGACGACAACTGGCCGATGACCGGCAAGAACTACGACGCAAACAACTACAGCCCGCAGAAGCAGATCAACAAGGCGAACGTGAAGCAGCTTCGCCCGGCCTGGTCTTTCTCGACCGGCGTGCTGTCCGGCCACGAGGGCACCCCGCTCGTCGTCAACAACGTGATGTACATCCATTCGCCTTACCCGAACACGACGTTCGCGGTAGGCCTGGATGATCCCGGCCACATTCTGTGGCAGCACAAGCCGAAGCAGAACCCCACCGCCCGCGCGGTCGCCTGCTGCGACGTCGTGAACCGCGGCCTCGCCTACTGGCCCGGCGACGGCAAGACCCCCGCGCTCATCCTCAAGACCCAGCTCGACGGCCATATCGTGGCGCTCAACGCCGAGACCGGCGCGGAGTTCTGGAAGCTGGAGAATTCGGACATCAAGGTCGGCTCCACCCTCACCATCGCGCCCTATGTGGTGAAGGACACAGTGCTGGTGGGCTCCTCGGGCGCCGAGCTCGGCGTGCGCGGCTACGTCACCGCCTATGACGTGAAGACCGGCGCGCAGAAGTGGCGGGCCTATGCCACCGGCCCGGACGAGCAGGTGAAGCTCGCCAACGACTTCAACAAGGCCAACCCCCAGTACGGCCAGAAGGGCCTCGGCACCGGCACCTGGGAAGGCGACGCCTGGAAGATCGGCGGCGGCACCAACTGGGGCTGGTACGCCTTCGATCCCGGCACCAACATGATCTACTACGGCTCCGGCAACCCCGCGCCGTGGAACGAGACCATGCGTCCCGGCGATAATAAGTGGACCATGACCATCTGGGGCCGCGACATCGACACGGGCGAGGCGCACTTCGGCTACCAGAAGACCCCCCACGACGAATGGGACTATGCCGGCGTCAACGTCATGATGCTCTCCGAGCAGAAGGACAAGGCCGGCAAGATGCGCAAGCTCCTGACGCATCCGGACCGCAACGGCATCGTCTACACCCTCGACCGTACCGACGGCTCGCTCGTGTCCGCCGACAAGATCGACGACACGGTCAACTGGGTGAAGCAGGTGGACCTGAAGACCGGCCTGCCCCAGCGCGATCCGGAATACGCGACGCGCATGGACCACAAGGGCCGCGACATCTGCCCCTCGGCGATGGGCTACCACAACCAGGGTCACGACAGCTACGACCCGGAGCGGCAGTCCTTCTTCATGGGCATCAACCACATCTGCATGGACTGGGAGCCCTTCATGCTGCCCTACCGCGCGGGTCAGTTCTTCGTCGGTGCCACGCTGTGGATGTATCCCGGCCCGAAGGGCAACAAGCAGACCTATGAAGGTCTCGGCCAAGTGAAGGCGTATGACGCCATCAACAACAAGTACAAGTGGGAAGTCATGGAGCGCTTCGCGGCCTGGGGCGGCACGCTCGCCACCGCCGGCGGCGTGATGTTCTACGGAACGCTCGACGGCTTCATCAAGGCCCGCGACAGCGACACCGGCGAGCTTCTGTGGAAGTTCAAGCTGCCGTCCGGCGTCATCGGCCATCCCATGACCTACACCCACAAGGGCGTGCAGTACGTCGCCATCTATTACGGCGTCGGCGGCTGGCCGGGCGTGGGCCTGGTGTTCGACCTCAACGATCCCACCGCCGGCCTCGGCTCCGTGGGCGCGTTCAAGCAGTTGCAGAATTACACCCAGATGGGTGGCGGCGTGATGGTGTTCTCGCTCGACGGCAAGGGCCCCTACGACGACCCGAAGGTGGGTGAATACGCTTCCGGCGGCTGACCTCCGACAACCGCCCCTTGCCGGCCGCCGTCACCTCGGCGGCGGCCGGTTTCTTCTTTCGTCACAAGCGCATCCATCGCCACCCGGATCGTCTGCCGCACGGCGGCGCGACCGGACGCGAACCAGACGGAGGCCGAACCGATGACCTGTTCTGCGAGCACACCCGCGCGCCACGCCGCGACGTCCGCCACCAGCCATTTCGTCGCCGGGGCCCTTCTCGCCGGGACGCTGGCTCTCTTCGCCGCGCCGGCGCTCGCCCAGACGGCGGAATCCGGCAAGATGTCGCCGCAGACAGCTGCCGGGGGCTCGGCCGCGCCGGCGGAGGCCGTGACGCCGCCCGATCCCTCGATCCTGCGCGTCTGCGCCTCCGAGGTGGAAGCCCCGTTCTCGCAGAAGGACGGCAAGGGCTTCGAGAACCGCATTGCCGGGGTTCTGGCACAGGCAATGGGCCGCAAGGCCGTCTTCGTCTGGACCTCCAAGCCCGCCATCTACCAGGTGCGCGACCAACTCGACACCAAGCTCTGCGACGCGGTGATGGGCGTGGACACCGGCGACGCGCGGGTGCTCAGCTCCAAGCCCTATTACCGCACATCCTACGTGCTGGTGACGAAGGCCGACCGCAACATCACCGCCGCCGACTGGAACGACCCGCAGGTCAAGGCGCTCAACCGCTTCGTCGTCCGCTTCTACTCTCCCGGCGAGACGGTGCTGAAGCGCCTCGGCAAGTATGAGGACAATGCCGCCTATCTCTATAGCCTCGTGAACTTCCGCTCCCCGCGGAACCAGTATGTGCAGGTGCCGGGCGAGCGCGTGATCTCCGAGGTCGCCAACGGCGAGGCCGACATCGCCTTCGCCTTCGCTCCGGAAGTGGCGCGCTATGTGAAGTCCTCGCAGGTGCCGCTGCGCATGAGCCTTGCCGGCAACTCCGTCACCAAGTTCGACGGCACCGAGATGCCCCTCCACTACGACCAGTCCGTCGCCGTGCGGCTTGGCGACACGGCGCTTCTCGCCGAGATCGACGCGGCGCTGGTGAAGGCCCGGCCGCAGATCGACGAGATCCTGGCCGACGAGGGGATCCCACTGCTCAAGCCCAATTCCTGATCCGGCCCGAAGCCGTCTTTTCCATCGGAATTTTTCTGGAAGGTCCAATGCACAGCCGTTTTTTGTCGCGGGGCGTCAAGGCCCTCCTCGCCGTCGTGTTCGTGTCCGGCTTCGCGCTCGCCGCGCAGGCCACACTCAACTTCACCAATACGGTGACCGGCCAGCCCCTCGATCTGTCCGATGCGCCGACCGAGGGGCGCGATACGGAGGCGGTGAAGAAGTTCCTCGCGACCGGCGTCAACATCTACGTGGAAAATCCCACCTGCCTGCCCAAGGGCAAGGATCTGTTCCTCTCCATGTGCTCGGGCTGCCACGGCCATTACGGCGAGGGCAAGATCGGCCCCGGCCTCAACGACAGCTACTGGACCTACCCGAAGAACATGACCGACCAGGGCCTGTTCGAGACCATCTTCGGCGGGGCACAGGGGCAGATGGGCCCCATGTACGGCGCGCTCAATCTCGACGAGATGCTGCTGGTGATGGCCTGGGTGCGCCACGTCTACAAGGACGATCCCAACGACGCGGTGTGGCTGACCCCGGCCCAGCGCGCGGCCTTCAAGCGCTTCAACGAAAAGGAAGATCAAACGCCGGATCTCGACAAGGCGCCGGTGTGCAAGGCGACGGCCGCGACCGCGGCCGGAAGCAAGTGAGAAGGGAGGACAACAGATGAAGCATAAGGTTCGCATGCCCATGCTCGCCGCCGCCGCCGCTTTCGCGGTCACGGCCCTCGCTGCCGGCGGTGCCGCAGCCTATGACGGCACCAACTGCAGGGCGCCCGGCAATTGCTGGGAGCCGAAGCCCGGCTATCCCGACAAGGTCGCCGGCAGCAAGTACGACCCCAAGCACAACCCGGCGGAGCTGGCGAAGCAGGGCGAGTCCATCACCCAGATGGAAGAGCGCAACAAGAAGCGCGTCGACTATTTCCAGAAGACCGGCCAGTTCGTCTACGACGTGAGCAAGATCCCGTCCAATTGATACGGCCTTTCCCGACCCCCACCAGCAAGGCTGAGCCTTCAGCAAAGCCGGGCAATCCTCCGATGGATGGTGGGCAACTGGCGCGGCCGCTCGGGACCTCCGCGCGGGACCAAAATCCCCCGCTCCCGTCGGCTGCGCCTTTCTTGCCGCAAGGCCAAGGGGACGTCTGATGCACGCCATCGCCGATCCGGACGGCGCGCTCGCCCAGTGGCGCGCCCGCGCCCTCGATTTCGAACGGGCGGTCGGGCGCATCGTGCTCGGTCAGGAACGGGTCATCCGCCTCCTGACCATCGCGGTGTTCGCCCGCGGCCACGTGCTGCTGGAGGGGGACGTCGGCGTCGGCAAGACCACGCTGCTGCGCGCGCTCGCCCGCGCCATCGGCGGCGCCTATGAGCGGGTGGAAGGCACCATCGACCTCATGCCGGCCGACCTCGTCTATGACGCCCGCGTCGGCGAGGACGGACGCCCAAGGGTCGATCCCGGCCCTTTGCTGCGCCGGGGGCCAGAGCTCTCCGTCTTCTTCTTCAACGAGATCAACCGGGCGCGGCCGCAGGTCCATGCCATGCTGCTCAGGCTGATGGCCGAGCGCACCGTCTCCGCCTTCGGGCGCGAATACATCTTCCCCTTCCTCCAGGTGTTCGCTGACCGCAACCGGGTGGAGCGTGAGGAGACATTCGAACTCCCCGCCGCCGCCCGCGACCGCTTCTTCATGGAAGTGCAGGTGAAAGCGCCGGAGGACTTCGCCGCCCGCCGCGCACTGGTGTTCGATCCCCGCTTCCACGACACCGACCTGCTGATCGCGGAGGTTCCGGAGGCGATCATCGACTACCGGAGCCTCGATCAGGTCTCCCGCGAGATCCAGAGCGCCATCCCCGCCAGCGACGCCATCGTCGCCTATACGATCGCGCTGTGGGATGCGATCCGCACCCCCGACAAGGCCGGCATTGCCCTTCCCGGTGTGCGGATGGATCGCCTTGTTCAGGGCGGGGCCAGCCCGCGCGGCATGTCCTATCTCATCCGTGCCGCCCGCGTCCGTGCCTGGCTGGAGGGGCGGGCCATCATCGTTCCCGAGGATCTGCGCGCCGTCTTCCCGGAGGTGATGGCGCATCGCATCTTCTTCGATCCGGTCTACGAGATGCGACGCGAGGAGATCTCCGCTGATCTCTGCCGCGTCGCCTTCGCCACGGTGCCCGCGCCATGACCGGGGAACCGGAAGGGGAGCACGGCGGCAACGTCGTGCCCTATCGCCTCAAGTGGCGCCCGCGCGGGGTGCGGCCCGGCGCGCACCCGGGCCAGGGCGACGGCGGCGACGGCACCTTCCGCACCCTCGTGCCGCTGGTGGCGCGGCCGGATCCGCGCCGCATCGACCTGCGCGCCTCGCTGCGCGACCCGTTCGAGGGCGTGCATGTGCGCACCTTCGCCCCACGACGCGCCACAACGGTCGCGGTGCTCACCGATCTATCCGGCTCCATGGGCTTTGATGGGACAGGCGCGGAGGTCGCGCGCCTCGCCGCCACGCTGGCCGCCTCGGCCGCCGCGACGGGGGATGAATTCACCCTAATCGGCGCCGGGGGCGACCTGCGGGAGGACGCCTTCATTCCCGCCACGCGACGCCGGGGGCTCGGCACGCAGGTGGCGGCGGTCATCTCGGCCGCGGCGCCGTCCGGGACGAGCACCCAGGGCCTCGCCACCGCAGCCGAGCGCCTGCCGCGGCGGCGCTGCCTCGTCTTCCTCGTCTCCGACTTCCTCATGCCCGAGGCCGATCTCGACCTGACCCTCGACGCCCTGTGGCGGCACGATGTGGTGCCGGTGCTGGTGCGCGACACCCGCTCCGAAGGCGACGTTCCGGCCTGGGGCCTGATGGAAATCGCCGATGCGGAGACCGGCGGGCGACGGCTCGTATTCATGCGCCCGGGCCTGAGGGCTAGGTGGCAGGCGACGGCGCGGAACAGGATCGCCGCCGTGGAGGCCCGCTTCGTCACACGCGGATACGCGCCTTTCCACCTCGTGAACCGGTTCGATGTCGATGCACTGGTCGCGTTCCTTGCCAGCCGTTAGGCCCTGCCGCAGGGCAGCCCTGGCGCTCGTCGTCGCGCTGCTCGCAGGCGCGCCCGCCCAGGCAGCGGGAGTGGACCTCTACGCACCGCGTGCCTTCGGCTATCTCATCGGCGACACCATTTCGCTGGAAGCGGTCGTGACCCTCGATGCCGGCTGGCGGCTCGACGAAAGTGCCCTGCCCCGTCCCCGCCCCGTCACCTACTGGCTCGACCTGAAGCGCCTCGACGTAAAGCCGGAGACCGCGCCGGACGGCGCTCCACGCTATCGCCTCACCCTCACCTACCAGACCTTCTACTCCCCGCTGGAGCCGCGTGCGCTCGACATCCCCGCCGTGCCGCTCGCCGCGCACAAGGGTGATGCGCGACAGACGCTGACCATCCCGGCCTGGACCTTCGTTTCCTCGCCTTTGCGCGAGCTGGTCGCCAGCCAGCGGGGCAACCCCATGGCGCTCCAGCCGGATATCCGCCCCCGCCCCTACCCCCTCGCCGGAGACGCGCGGCTCGCCGCTGCGGCGGCGGCCGTGGCCGCGGTGAGCCTCCTCGCCTTTGCGGCGGCATCGGGCTGGGGACCGTTCGCCGGCAGGCACCGCCCTTTCGCGACCGCTCTGCGCCACATGCGGAGGCTTCCCGACCTCGACACACAGCTTGGCTACGAGGATGCCCTCCAGTTCCTTCACCGTGCCTTCGACGATGCGGCGGGGTACCGGCTGTTCGGCGAGGATGTGCACGCCTTCCTCGCGGCGAGGCCCGCACTCACCGGCGAGGCCGAGACCATAGACCGCTTTTTTACCGCCTCCCGCCTCGCCTTCTTCGGCGATGCGCCCGAGACGGCCATGGCCTTGCTGCCACCCGAAGCGCTGATCGATCTCGCCCGCCGACTCGCCGCGACCGAGCGGCGGAGCAGCATCCAGAACGAGGCCGCGTGATGATCGGCCTCGATGTGGACCACCCTGCATTCCTTTTCCTGCTTCTCCTGGCCCTTCTGCCGCTCGCGACATCGCCCCTACACGGAACGCCTCTGCCGGCGGTGTCGCTGGCGCCGCGCGATGGGTTTTCCATCGCGGTTTCCCTCGGCATCAGGCTCGCCGGCGCGCTCGCCTTCGCCGCACTGGTGCTTGGCCTCGCGGGGCTCAATCTGAAGGCGCGGGAGGTCGAGCGCATCGGCTCCGGCGCCAACCTGATGCTGCTCATCGACCGTTCGGTCAGCATGGACAACACCTTCGCTGATCGGGCACCGGGCGCCGGGGAGGAATCGAAGTCCGCCGCCGCCAAGCGCCTGCTCACGGAGTTTCTCGGCCGCCGCCCGCGGGATCGCATCGGCATCGCCGCCTTCTCCACATCGCCCATCCCGGTGCTGCCGCTGACCGACCATCACGAGGCGGTGGCGGCGGCGGTGGCTGCCATCGACCGGCCGGGCCTCGCCTTGACCGACGTGGGGCGCGGCCTTGCCCTCGCACTCGACAGCTTCGACGCATCTGCGGCTTCCGGCGGCTCACGCGCCGTTCTGCTGGTGTCGGACGGTGCGGCCGTCATCGATCCCCGGGTGCAGGCCGCGCTGCGCGATTCCCTGAAGCGCTCGCCGGTGCGGCTCTACTGGCTCTTCCTGCGCACCGTTGGCTCGCCCGGCATTTTCGACAAGCCGCGCGTTCCCGGCGAGGACACGCCGCAGGCCATGCCGGAACGCCACCTCAATCTCTTCCTCGCCAGCCTCGGCGTGCCCTATCGCGCCTTCGAAGCCGGTAGCCCACAGGCTGTGGCCGACGCCATCGCCGAGATCGACCGGCAGGAAAGCCAGCCCATCCCCTATCTGGAACGCATCCCACGCCGCGACCTCGCCCGCCTGTGCTACACCGTCGCTGCCGCCGCATGCGCGCTGCTGCTGGCCGCCCGCCTCGCCGAACGCGGCCTCGGCGCGCGGCGAAGCGCCGGTTCCGATCTGACGGGTATCAACACGCGGAGGGCGGCATGAAGCTGCCCCTGCCCCGCGTGAGCCTCCGCCGCATTGTCGCACTGGCCTCCCTCGTGGTGCTGACCGTGGCGCTGGCGGCGCTGGCCATCACGGGCATCCGCATGGCCCTCCACGCCAAAGCCAACTGCACGATCGCGGGGCTAGCTGCCGGCCGCGATCTGCCGGTCGAACTCGACGCGCCCGATCGACTGCTCATGGCCCGCGCACACTTCCTCATGATCCGCGACCGGCTGGACGAGGCGCAGCCGCTCGTGGACCGGCTCGCGGCGGACCGCAGTCCGCTGGCGGTGGCCGCGCTCTACGATCTCGCCAATGCCCGCCTCGCCACCGCCATCTCGTTTCTGGAGCGCACGGAGATCGACCCCGCCGTGCCGCAGGTGCGCCTCGCCAAGGCCGGCTATCGCGCGGCGCTGGTGCGCGCGCCGGACTTCTGGGACGCCAAGTACAATCTCGACATCGCCATGCGCCTCGTGCGCGACTTCCCGCAGATCGAGCAGGACCAGCAGGACGAGGCGCAGGAGACGCCGAAACGCCTCTGGACCGACCTTCCCGGCCTGCCTAAGGGGCTGCCGTGATGGGGCGACCGGACGCCCGCACGCTCGTCCTCGCCGCGGCATTTCTTCTGGCGCTGGCGGCCATCGTCGCGCCGCAGCTCCAACGGCCGACCGATGCCTACCGGCTGCTGGCAGTGGTGGACATCACCGGCTCCATGAATGTGCGCGACTACAGCTTCGAGGGCCGCCCGGCCTCGCGGCTAGACACCGTGAAGCGCACCCTTAGCGGCCTCGCCGCCCGGCTGCCGTGCGGCTCGCGCATGGGGCTGGGCATCTTCACCGAGCGGCGCACCTATCTGCTGTTCGAGCCGGTCGAGGTCTGCGCCGACTTCGCTCCGCTCGAGGGCGCCATCGGCGCGCTCAACTGGCGGATGGCGTGGGAGGGGGACAGCTACATCTATTCCGGCCTCTATTCCGCCATCGACCTCGCCGGGCCGCTTGACGCCGACCTCATTTTCCTCACCGACGGACAGGAGGCGCCGCCGCTATCGGCCTCGGGCGCGCCTGCGTTTTCCGGCGAGCCGGGCAAGGTGCGCGGCTTGGTCGTCGGCGTCGGCGGCGTCGAGCCGGCGCCCATCCCCAAGTTCGACCGGGACGGGCGGGAAATCGGCTTCTACGCCATGACCGACGTGCCGCAGGAGAACCGCCACGGCCTGCCGCCCACCGGCTCCGAGCAGCGGGAGGGCTGGCACCCGCGCAACGCCCCGTGGGGTGCCGACGAGGCGGCCGGGCAGGAACATCTCAGCGCCGTCCGCACCGACCACCTCAAGGATCTCGCCGAAGCGACGGGCCTCACCTACGCCCCTCTGGCCGATGCCGGGACACTCGCCGCCGAAGTCGAGGCATCGGCCCGCCCCCATCCGGTCGCCGGCACCATGGACACCGCGCCGCTGCCGGGCGCCCTCGCCTTGCTGCTGCTCGCCGGGCTCTACCTCGCCCAATTGTGGGACCGGCGTCCTCTTTTCCTGCGCAACCGAAGGATTTCCGCTTCATGATCTTTGCCCGTCTTTCCCGTCGCGCCCTCCTGCCCGCCCTCGGCGTCCTCCTCGCGCTTGCCGCGCCCGCGCACGCCCACGGGCCGACCCCGCAGAAGGCCGAGGCCAAGGCCACCATTGCCGCGACGCCCGACGCCGTGTGGAAGATCGCCGGCGACTTCGCCGGCATCGGGGGCTGGCACCCCATGGTGAAGGCGGTGCGGGCAAAGGGCGGCAATGCGGCCGGCGCGGAGCGCGTGCTGGTGCTGGAAAAGGGCGAGATCACCGACGGCCTCGACGACGTGGACGCAGCCCAGCGCAGCCTCTCCTGGCGGCTCAACACCGAAAATGTGGAGGCGCTGCCGGTGAGCTTCTACACCATCACCCTCAGCGTGAACGATGCCGGCGGCAGCAAGAGCGAGGTGGTGATGGCCGGCCGCTTCTATCGCGGCGACACCTCCAACTTCCCACCCGACGAACTCAACGACGAAGCCGCCGTCGCAGCCATGACGGCGTTCTTCGAGGCCGGCGTCAACGGGCTCAAGGCGAAGGCCGAAGGCAAGTGAAATGGCCGGCCGCGCTCGCAATTCTCGCCCTCGCCTGGAGCGCGCCGGTGACCGCCGGCACGCTGCTGGCACTGTGCCAGGGCGCGGCGGAGGTGGACGTGATCGACACTGGGTCCGCCGTGGTTTCGGCCCGGGTGAAGGTGGACAAGGTGCCGGCCGGGATCGCGATTTCTTCTGACGGCACAGCCGCTTACATCACCCATCCGGATATCGGGCTTCTTACCCGCCTCGATATCAAGACACGGACGGTCGCGGCTACCGCCCATGTCGGCGGCCAGCCGTTCGGCATCGCGGCGGCGCCGGAGGGCGGGGTGATTTATGTAAGTGACTGGTCTGGCGACAGAATTCTGCGCATCGACGCCCGCAGCCTTGCCATCACCGGCAGCCTTGCCGTGGGGCGGTCGCCGGCCCATCTCGCCATCGATCCTGACGGGCGCACGCTCTACAGCGCCGATCGGGAGAGCGACGAAGTGAGCATTATCAACACCTTAGACTTCATCCGCACGGCCGTCGTCCCGGTCGGACGGGCGCCTTATGCGCTGGATGCCTCCCATCCGGATGAGGTGGCGGTGGCGGATGTGCGGAGTGGGGATATCGCACTGATAAATAAGGAAAAACAGGATGTCCGGCGCATCGACGGGATGAAGATGCCCTACGGCGTCGCGTTCGTGCCCGGACGGGGGTTGCTGCTGGCGACGGACCAGCAGGCGGGTTCGCTAAATGTCATTGATATTGCAAACGAATCTATCATTCAGCGCATCCGGCTGGGCGGCTCCCCGGAGGAGGTGGTGGTGGATGCGGCGGCGGGGCGCGCCTATGTCGCCGAATGGTTTGCCAACCGCATAACCACTTTGAATCTCGATGATTTTTCCATCGTGACACGCATGCCGGTCTGCGACGGCCCGCGCGTGATGGCTGTGGTGCCCTGACTCGAACCGGCACGGCCGGATTCGGCTCCCTTTCACCACCGGAATCGGTATGTTCAGGGCGGTGTCAGCGGGGCAGTCAGCGCACGAGTCAGCTTCTCGGGCCAGACCCCGCCCGGAACGGATCAAGAGTCGCACATGAACGCCTGGGTTGCATCGGCGGTTGCATTCGTCGCGATGGCCGTCGCGATGGCGGTGGGCATGGCCATCGGGAGCCGGCTGTCGGAGACGCGCTACGAGGACGGCTCGGTCAAGAACCTGCGTACCAGCGTCGCCATCATCGCCACAATGTCGTCCCTGCTGCTGGGCCTGATGGTGAACTCGGCCCGCTACAATTTCAGCGACGCCTATTCGGACGTGCAGAAATACGCGGCCGTCCTGCAGATCACCGATCTCAATTTGCTGAGCTTCGGCGCGCCGGCCTGCCCGCTGCGCGGCGACCTTCAGGCCTATGCGCGCCAGCTCGTGGCGGAGACCTGGATCAGCGGGGATGACGATGTATCGTCCGGCGCGGCGCAGGTGTCGGCGCTGGCGGCGCTGCTCAAGTTCGACACGGGCATCCGGAACCTCAAGGCCGCGACTTCCGACCAGCAGGACGTGCGGAGCACCCTGCTCGGCCTGTCGCGGCAATTGGTGGAATATCGGTGGAAGGTCACCGGCGTCGCCCGCACCGCCACGCCCGTCACCTTCATCTTCGTGGTCATCTGCTGGTTCGCGCTGATCTTCCTCTATTCCGGCGTGTTCGCGCCGCGCAACGCGCTGGTGCTGACAGGCCATGCGCTGGGCATGGTGGGCATCTCCGCCGCCATCTTCCTGGTGATGGAGATGGGCCAGCCCTTCACCGGCCCCATCAAGGTGTCGCCGGCGCCTGTCGAGCGGCTGCTGCTGCGCATGCAGGCGCAGCCGTGCCCGGTGGTTACGCCGCAGGGCTGAAACGGCGACGGCCGGATCGCGCAAAGCACGACCCGGCCGCCGTAGATCCCTGAGGGCACCCCGATCAGTTGAGGCGCGGCTGCTGCGACGTGCCCTTGTACCAGTCGAACGGCTTGCCCTCGGTGGAGAGCATCACCGACTTCACATCGAAATGGTCGTTGAAGCTCTCGATGCCGAACTCACGGCCGATGCCGCTGTCGTCCACGCCGCCCCACGGCGAGGCGGGATCGAGGCGGTGGTGGTCGTTGATCCAGACGATGCCGGCCTTCACCTTCGCCGCCACGCGATGGGCGCGGTGCACGTCGCGGGTGCGGATGGCGGCGGCGAGGCCGAACGGGCTGTCATTGGCGATGGCGAGGGCCTCCTCCTCCGTCTCGAAGGGGATCACCACCGTGAAGGGGCCGAACACCTCCTCGCGGGCGATGCGCATGTGGGGGGCCACATCGGCGAACACGGTGGGCTCCACGAAGAAGCCGTTCTCGTGGCCCGCCACGATGCGCCGCTGGCCGCCGGCCACGAGGCGGGCGCCATCGTCATGGCCCGCCTGCACGAAGGAGAGCACGCGGTCGAGCTGGCGCTGGGAGACCACGGGGCCGAGCTGGGTCTCGGGATCGCGCGGATCGCCGATGCGGATGGCCTTGGTCTTGGCGGCGAGGCGCTCCACGAACTCGTCATAGATGGTCTTCTGCACGATGTGCCGGGCGGCGCAGACGCAGGTCTGGCCGGCGCCGACGAAGGCGCCGAAGGCGGCATAGTTCACCGCCTGCTCCACATCGTAATCATCGAACACCATCACCGGCGTCTTGCCGCCCAGCTCCAGCGTCTGGTGGGCGAAGACCTTCGCCGCCGCCGAGCCGGCGATGCGGCCAGCCTCGGTGCCGCCAGTGAGCACCAGCTTGTTGATGTCGTGATGCTCGGCAAGGAAGCGGCCGGAATTGCCGCCGATGCCGTTCACTACATTGAACACGCCGGGCGGCAGGCCGTTGTCGCTCATCAGCTTGGCGAGGCGGAGCGTGGTGAGGGGGGTGTATTCGGAGGGCTTCACCACCGTGGTGCAGCCGGAGGCGAGCACCGCCGCCAGCGACTTGCACAGGATCATCAGCGGGTGGTTGAAGGGCGTGCAATTGGCCACCACGCCGATGGGCGTGCGGCGGGTGTAGTTGAGATAATTGCCTTCCACCGGGATCACGTCATCGCGGCGGGCGAGGGCGAGGCCGCCGAAATAGCGCAGGAAGTCCGGCAGGCGGCCGAGCTGGGCGCGGGTCTCGTTCACCGGCCGGCCGTTATTCTGGGTCTCGAGCTGGTACAGCTCCGGCAGCGCGGCCTCGAAGGCGTCGGCGATGCGGTTGATGAGCTTCACCCGCTCGCGGATGGCCATGCCGCCCCAGGCGTCGCCGTTGAAGGCGGCACGGGCGCTCTTGACCGCCGCATCCACGTCCTCGCGGGTGCTGTCGGGAATGGTGGCGATGACGGCGCCGGTGGCGGGATTCCTCACCTCCACCGTACCGCCGCCGATGCTTTCCACCTCGCGGCCGTCGATGAAGTTGCCGCGCGCCGCGATGGCGATCTCGGCTTTGGCGTTCATGGCGTTTCTCCGGTTTTTCTCAAAGGACGACGGCGTGGCGCGACAGGGCCGCGACCACCCGTTTCTCGGCATCGGCGATATGGTCCCGCAGCAGGCGGGCGGCCTTGCGGCCATCGCGGGATTGCAGCGCCTCGATGATGGCGCCGTGTTCGGCGATCAGCCGATCGGGGTCGCGCCCCTGCATGGTGCCGATGCTGACCAGCACCAGCCGGTCGGCCTGCGCCACCAGATCCACCACCTCTTCCCGCATCCGCCGGTGCGGCGAGCACATGGCCACCGCCACGTGGAAGGCGCGGTTGTAGCGGATGAAATCCGACTTCTCGGGATCGAAGGTGCGGAAGGCGTCCAGCGCCGCCAGCGCGGCGTCCGGCGCGTGGCGGGCGGCGTCGGCCGCGCAGGCCGGCTCCATCACCTCGCGGAAGCGGAAGATGTCCCGCGCATCGGCCAGCGACACCGGGTTCACCCGGTAGCCCTGGCGCGGCAGCACGGTGATGAGGCGCTCCTGCTCCAGCCGCAGCAGTGCCTCGCGCACGGGCTGCTTGCTCACCTCGAAGCGGCCGGCCAGCTCCTGCTCGCGCAGCTCCTCGCCGGGCTGGAGATGGCAGCCGAGAATCTCGTCCTTCAGCCGCGCATAGACCGCGTCCCGCAGCAGGCCGGAGCCCCCCATGGCCTTATCAGAGGCGATGTTTTGATCAATCAACATATTTCATGCCCTGACGAACTGGCGGCATCCTGAAGGAGTTATAACGACAAAACAACGGAAAATTAGCCCTTGACGGCGGTTTTGGGTTCTGCGTGAAATATCACGACAAAAAATTTAGCCGTCAAGAGCATCTCAGGGAGAGCAAAAATGCCCACACTCACCAAGCGCACCGTCGCCTGTTCGTGGCTCGCCGCGACGGCGTTGTCGGCGCTCGCGGCCCTGCCCGCGGCGGCGCAGCAGCCGCCCATCAAGGTCGGCTTCATGACCGTGCGCTCCGGCGCGCTGGCCGCTGGCGGCAAGCAGATGGAGCAGGGCATGGAATATTGCCTTGCCGAGCGGAACGGCATGATGGGCGGCCGCAAGGTCGAGCTCATCACGGTGGACACCGCCGGCCAGCCCGCCACCACCAAGACCCGCGCCCAGGAGCTGGTGGAGCGCGAGCGCGTCAACGCCATCATCGGTCCGCTGGCCGCCTTCGAGGCGCTGGCCATCGACGACTACATCCGCCAGGTGGGCGTGCCGGTGATCTCGCCCTCGGCGGCGGCTGAGGACCTCACCCAGCGCAAGCAGAATCCGTGGTTCGTGCGCGCCGTGGGCACCTCGGCCCAGGCCAACCACGCGCTCGGCGAATATGCCGCCAAGGATCTCAAGCTGAAGCGCGTCGTCACCATCGGCGACGACTTCGCCTTCGGCCATGAGGCCACCGCCGGCTTCCAGCGCGCCTTCGAGGACAATGGCGGCAAGGTGGTGCAGAAGCTCTGGCCGCCGCTCAACGTCGCCGACTACGGCAGCTACATCAGCCAGATCCGCACCGACGTGGATGCGGTCTACGCCGCCTTCGCCGGCGGCAACGGCCTGCGCTTCCTCCAGCAATATGCCGAATATGGCGCGCCGGTGAAGGTGATCGCGCAGATGACCACCGTGGACGAGGGCATCCTCAAGTCCATGGGCAAGGAAGCCGTCGGGGTCATCTCCTCCGGCTGGTACACGGCAACCCAGGACGTGCCCGGCAACAAGGAATTCGCCGCCGGCATCCGCGCCAAGTACGGCGCCGATCCCGGCTACTACACCGCCGGCGCCTATGCGGCCTGCGCCTTCCTCGATGCGGCCGTGAAGGCCGTCGACGGCAAGGTGGAGGACAAGCAGGCGCTGATGAAGGCGCTGCGCTCGGTGAAGCTGGAGAAGGGACCGTATGGCGAGGTCACCCTCGACGAATACGGCAACCCCATCATGAACGTCACCATCCGCAAGACCGAGGAGAAGGACGGACGGCTGCAGAACGTCGTCATCAAGACCTATCCGAAGGTGACGCAGTTCTGGATCTACGATCCCAAGGCCTTCCTCGCCGATCCGGTCTACAGCCGCGACTACCCGCCGGCGAAGAATCTGGGGCAGTGAACCGGGATTTGATTCCGGGACTTATCCCAGCAAAGGGCCGTCATGCCCCGGCTTGTCCGGAAGTCGGCTGTTGCCGACTTCCGTTCGTGAAGTGGGAACTCGGCAACAGCCGAGTTCCGGGGCATCCACTCCGCCGCACGCGGGGTGCATGAGTTGCTGTAGCCCGCCCCGCCACACTGTGTGGATCCCCCGGACACGCCGGGGGATGACGACCCATTAGCCATTCGCCTGGCCCCTCCTTCTTTTCCGAGGACCGATCATGACCTTCTGGGTCAGCCAAAGCCTCAACGCCCTCGCGCTCGGCGGACTGTTGTTCATGCTGGCGTCGGGCTTCAGCCTGATCTTCGGGCTGATGCGGGTGGCGAACCTTGCCCATGGCGCGCTGTTCATGCTGGGCGCCTATCTCGGCCTTGCCGCGGTGAAGGCCGGGTTCGGCTTCTGGGCGGCGGCGGCAACGGCGGCGGTGGCCGTGGGGCTGCTCGGCGGCATCATCGAGCGCACCCTGCTGCGCCGCCTCGCCGGCCGCACCCTGCCGCAGGTTCTGCTGACGCTGGGCCTCGCTTTCATCATCGCCGACGCCTGCCTGATGACGTGGGGTGGTGATCCCATGCGCCTGCCGCCGCCGCCGGAACTCTCCGGTGCCGTGCGCATCGGCGATGCGGTGTTCCCGCGCTACCGGCTGTTCGTCATCGGCGCCTCGGCGGCGGTGGCGCTGGGGCTCTGGCTGCTGGTGGAGCGCACCCGCGCCGGCGCCATGATCCGCGCGGCGGTGGACGACGTGGGCATGGCCCGCGCCATCGGTGTCTCGGCTTCTACCCTCTTCACCGCCGTCTTCTGCCTCGGCACGGCGCTCGCCGGCCTCGGCGGGGTCATCGGCGGCCCCATCCTCTCGGTCTATCCCAGCCTCGACCAGGACATGCTGCCGCTGGCCTTGCTGGTCGTCATCCTCGGCGGCGCCGGGAGCCTCGTCGGGGCGTTCGTCGGCGCCTACGCCATCGGCTTCATCTACACGTTCGGACAGGTGCTCGTGCCCGACCTTGCCTATGTGATCCTGTTCCTGCCCATGATCGCGGTGCTCTCCGTAGCGCCGCAGGGCCTGTTCGGCCGGAGGCTCGGATGAGCGCGCGCGTCCTCCCCTTCGCGGTGGCGCTGGCCGCCATGGCCATGGTGCCCCTGTTCTCCACCTCGCCCTTCTACGTGAACCTGACCAGCCAGGTGGCCATCGCCGCCATCGGCGCGCTGGGGCTGAACGTGCTGGTGGGCCATGCGGGGCTGAACTCGCTCGGCTTCGCGGTGTTTCCCGGCCTCACCGCCTATCTCGTGGCGTGGCTCTCCACCGTGGGCGGGATCGACCCGGTGGCGGCCGCCCTCTTCGCCCTCGGCGGGACGATGATGGTGTCCGCGCTGTTCGCCCTCGTCGCCCTGCGCACCACCGGCCTCGGCTTCGTGATGATCACCATGGCCCTCTGCCAGATCGTCTGGGGTGCGGCCTATCGCTGGACCTCGGTGACCGGCGGCGACAACGGCCTGTCCGGCGTGCCCCGCCCCGGCGGCGCTTGGCTGCCGCTGGAAAAGCCGGAATATTTCCTGTGGCTGTGCCTCATTGTGCTGGCACTGGCGCTCATCCAGCTCGGCCGCTTCTTCGACAGCCCGCTCGGCGTCGCGCTGCGGGGCACGCGGGACCAGCCGCGCCGCATGGGCGCGGTGGGCTATGACGTGTGGCGCATCCGCTTCGTGGCCTGGATGCTGGCCGCCGCCTGGGGCGCGGCCGCCGGTCTGCTCTATGCCTGGTATCACCAGTTCGTCAGCCCGCACATGATGGCGGTGACCGCCTCCGCCGAGGTGCTGCTGATGGTGGTGGCGGGCGGCGCCGGCACGCTCGCCGGTCCGCTCATCGGGGCGGCGCTGGTGGTGCTGCTCAAGAACCTCGCCTCCATCTGGATCGACCGCTGGGTGATGCTGCTCGGCTTCACCTTCGTCGTCATCGTCCTGCTGATGCCCGACGGCATCGTGCCCGGCTTCTCCCGCCTCACCGCGTGGCTGAAGCGGCTGCGCCCGACGCCTGCCCCCAAACTCGTGCCCCGGGAGCGCGCCGATGGCTGAGCCCGCCTTGCGCATCGACGGCCTGACCAAGCAGTTCGGCGGCCTGCCGGCCGTCGCGGACGTCAGCCTCGACATCATGCCCGGCGAGCGGCATCTGCTGCTCGGCCCCAACGGCGCGGGCAAGACCACGCTGTTCAACCTGATCTGCGGCGACCTCACGCCCACCGGCGGCTCCATCCGGCTGTTCGGATCGGAACTCGTGGGCCTGCCGCCGCGCAAGCGCACCGGCCATGGCCTCGCGCGCACCTATCAGATCCTCACGCTCTTCCCACACGAGACCCTTTGCCGGAACGTGATGCTGGCCCTGAACGGCCTGCGCCGCGACAAGTGGCGCGCATGGGCCCCGTTCGGCGCGGATGCGGCGCTCAGATCCGAGGCGCTGGCCATCCTCGACCGGGTGAAGCTCGCCGACCTCGCGGACCGGCCGGTGTCCCAGACCGCCTATGGCGATCGCCGTCGTCTTGAGATCGCCATGGCGCTGGCCCTCGACCCGCGCGTGCTGCTGCTGGACGAGCCTTTGGCCGGCCTCTCCCGCGATGAGCGGGTGATGGTGCAGGAGCTGCTCGCCAATCTGCCCGAGGAGATGACGGTGGTGCTCATCGAGCACGACATGGATGTCGCCCTCGCCTTCGCCGAGCGCATCACTTTGCTCCACCACGGCCGGGTGGTGACCACCGGATCGCGCGCCGACATCGCCGCAGATCCCCGCACACGGGAGGTGTATCTCGGTGCCTGAAGCCCTGACCCTGTCCAATCTCCACGTCTATCACGGCGAGATCTGCGCCGTGCGCGGGCTGGACATCACCTGCGCCGAGGGCGCGGTGACTGCCCTGCTCGGCCGCAACGGCGCGGGCAAGTCCACGACCCTCTCCGCCATCGCCGGCCTCAACGACGCCCGGCAGGGGCGCATCGATTTGTTCGGCACCGCGCTGGAGGGCCGCAAGCCCGAGGCCATCTGCCGGCTCGGCGTGGGGCTGGTGCCGCAGGGGCGGCGCATCTTCCCCTCCCTTACCGTGCAGGAACATCTCGCCATCGCCTACCGGCCGCCGCGCCACAAGGCGGAGCGGGTGTTCGACATCGCCTCGGTGGAGACGCTGTTTCCCCGCCTGAAGGAACGGCGACGGCAGCTCGCCGGCTCCATGTCCGGCGGCGAGCAGCAGATGCTGGCCATCGCCCGCGCGCTGGTCACCAATCCGCGCGTGCTGCTGCTGGACGAGCCGGCGGAAGGGCTCGCGCCGCAGATCGTCGCCGAGGTGGCGGAATCCATCGCCGCGCTGAAGGCGGCCGGGCTCTCCATCCTCCTCGTGGAACACAATCTGCCGCTGGCGCTGCGGCTCGCCGACACCTGTGTCGTCCTGTCCTCGGGGGAGGTGGTCTGGCGCGGACCGCCTCAGGTCCTCGCCGACGATCCCGCCCTCATGGCCCAACATCTGGGAGTGCACTGATGCTCACCGCCAACACCCGCGCCGCCGGCCTCTCCGCGCACATCACCGGCACCGGTCCCAGCATCGTGTTCCTGCATTCCCTGCTGTCCGATCGCGGCAGCCTCGAGCCCATGGTGCCGCTGCTGTCCGACAGCTTCCGGCTGGTGCTGCTCGATCTGCCGGGCTTCGGCGGTTCGCCGCGCGTCGAGGGGGGACTGGACGGTCAGGCGGATGCGGTGGCGGCAGCGGTGGCGGAGGCCTGCCCCGGCGAGACGCCGATCCTGTTCGGCAACGGCTACGGCTCGTTCCTCGCTCTCGCCACGGCCCTGCGCCATCCGCAGCTGTCGAGCGGCCTGTTCCTGGCCGGCTGCGGCGCCGGCTTCACCGAGGAGGGGCGCGGCGCCTTCCGCTTCATGGCCGCGAAGGCGGGCGAAGAGGGGCTGGAATCCATCGCCCAGACCGCCATGCTGCGCCTGTTTCCGGCCGCCATGGCGGCGCGGGTGCCGCAGACGCTGGCGGAGCGGCGCGCCGCCTTTGTCGCCACCGATCCGGATGTCTTCCGCGAAGCCTGCGGGATTCTCGCGACGCTCGATCTGAAGGAGGCCGCCCGGCGGCTCGCCGTGCCGGTGTTCGCCTGCGCCGGAGCTCTGGATGCGGCGACGCCGCCGGTGATGGCGCAAGAGCTCGCCGATCTCGTGCCCAACGGCACCTTCCACGAAATCCCCGATTGCGCGCACGTGCCGACCCTTCAGGCGCCGGCCGAGGTGGCGGTGCTGCTCACCGGGTTCGCCCGCACCGTGGAGGCGCCGCCGGAGCCGGTCGCTGCCTCCCAGGCGGGCTGAGCGCGCGCGTCAGGCGACGGTCGGCACGTCCATGGCGAGAGCCACCAGCGTGGCGCCGAGCGCGAGCAGGAAGTTAAGGCCGCCGCTGCCGCCGAACACAAAGGTGACGCCGACGCTCAGCAGACCGGCGACGACGGTGAGGAGAATTCCGAAAGCGATGCCCTTCATGGGTCTTGTCCAGAAACACGATCGGGCCAACCTGCCCGCTCTCGTCTGATGCTCCGGACGGCGGGCGGAATTTCGACGGCAAAGCGGCGACTTTGCTGCGGGCGGAGCGGGCGCCCACAGATCGACGAAACGTGATCTTTTCGCCACGGCGGACGCGGGGGCTCAGTCCGTGAAGCCGGCGACGGCGTGGGGCACGTAAGGCGCCTCCAGCGCGGCGATCTCCTCCGCCGTCAGGGTCAGCGAGAGGGCGGCCACGGCATCCGTGAGATGGCCGGGCTTGGATGCGCCGATGATGGGGGCGGTGACGCCCTTCTTCTGCAGCAGCCAGGCGAGGGCCACCTGCGCGCGCGGCACGCCCCTCGTCGCGGCGATGGCACCCACCGCGTCCACCACCTCGCGGTCACCCGCCACATAGAGCGTCTTGCCGAATTCGTCGCTCTCCAACCGATAGGTCGCCTCGTCCCACGCCCGCGCCAGCCGGCCGCGCGCCAGCGGGCTCCACGGGATCACCGCCACACCTTCCTCGATGCACAGGGGCAGCATCTCGCGCTCCTCCTCGCGATAGAGGAGGTTGAGGTGATTCTGCATGCTCACGAAGCGGGTCCAGCCGTTGAGGCGGGAAATGTAGATCGCCTTGGCGAAGCGCCATGCCGGCATGGAGGAGGCGCCGATGTAGCGCGCCTTGCCCGCCTTCACCACGTCGTGAAGCGCTTCCAGCGTCTCCTCGATGGGGGTCGCGTGGTCGAAGCGGTGGATCTGGTAGAGGTCCACATAGTCCGTGCCGAGCCGCCGCAGGCTGGCGTCGATCTCGGCCATGATCGCCTTGCGCGAGAGGCCGGCGCCATTGGGGCCGGGGCGCATGCGGTTGAACACCTTGGTGGCCAGCACCACCTCCTCGCGCCGCACGAAATCCTTCAGCGCGCGGCCGACGATCTCCTCGGAGGTGCCGTCGGAATAGACGTTGGCGGTGTCGAGGAAATTGATGCCGAGGTCGAGCGCCTGGCGGATGAGCGGGCGGCTCTCCTCCTCCTTGAGGGTCCAGGCGTGGGAGCCGCGGTTCGGCTCGCCGAACGTCATGCATCCTAGGCACAGCTTCGAGACTTCGAGGCCCGTCGCGCCGAATTTCACGTAGTCCACTGCCTGTCTCCCGCGATAGAGGCGCCCACCATGGCCGCCGGGCGCGGACTTGCAAGCACTCAATGCATCACGATACCGCGCTCGCCCGCTCCTGCCGGGGATGGGCGCGCACCAGCGCGCGCGCGGCGGCGCCCGCCTCCTCGAACCAGCTCGCATCCCGATGCACCAGCGAGGCGGAGAAGGCGCCGTCGAGCAGCAGCAGGATCTGCCGCGCCAGAGCGGTGGGGGTCGCGAAGCCCGCGCCGTCGAGTTCGCCCGCCAGCCACGTGGCGAACGCCGCCTTGTGGCGCGCGCCGATCTTCACCGCCGGATGTCCCGGGAGCGCTGCAAGTTCGGCCGTGGTGCGCAGGAAGCCGCAGCCCTTCCATTTGGGATGCCGCGCGCTCTTGGCGAGGGCCGTGAAGATGGCCGCGACCTTCTCGTCCACCCCACCCTCGGCGGCGGCGAACCACCCTGCCATCTGCGTCAGGTTGGGCTGGTCGCGGGCATCGAGATAGGCGGCGACGAGGTCGTCCTTGCTGTCGAAATGATAATAGAGCGTGCGCTTGGTAACGCCCGCTTTCTCCGCCACCGCATCCATGCTGACGCGGCCGATCCCCTCCCCGTAGAACAGCTTGGAGGCGGCCTGGACGATGTTCGCCCGCGTGTCCTTGGCGCGGATGTCCTGGGCGCGTCCGTCCTGGGCGCGCCTGTCTTGGCCGCGGGCATCGTGGGCGCGCTTTTCCTGGGCGCGCTTGTCTTGGACGCGGGCATTCGGGGGCTTCTGCATGGCCGCAAGGTATACCGTACAGTGAGTATACTCAACCGGCCGCCGCGCGCATGGTCGGCGCCTCGCTGAACGAGGAGCCATCCATGAACGCGAACGAGACGGCGCTTGTGCTGAAGACGGTCGACGGCGCCATCGCCACCCTCACCCTCAACCGCCCGGAAAAGCTCAACGCCCTGAGCTACGAGACCATCGAGACGCTGCTGCGCCACCTCGACGCCATCGAGGGCGACGACGGCGTCCGCGGCGTCATCCTTACCGGCACCGGACGCGCCTTCTCGGCGGGCGGCGACATTCCCGAATTCTCCCGCTCGGTGGCTGAGAGCCCCGAGGCGGCGCTGCGGGATTTCGTGGCGCGCGGCCAAAGGCTGACGGCGCGGGTGGAGGCGTTCCGCAAGCCGCTTGTGGTCGCGGTCAACGGCCTTGCCTATGGCGGCGGATGCGAGGTGACGGAGGCGGCGCCGCTCGCCATCGCCAGCGACCGCGCGGTGTTCGCCAAGCCCGAGATCTTGCTCGGCATGCCGCCCACCTTCGGCGGCACCCAGCGCCTGCCGCGCCTCGCCGGCCGCAAGCGGGCGATGGAGCTGCTGCTCACCGGCGAGACCTTCACCCCGCAGCGCGCGCTGGAGCTGGGGCTGGTGAATGCCGTGGTGCCCCACGACGAACTGCTGCCCCGCGCCCGGGACCTCTTGGAACGCATCCTCGTCCACTCCCCGCTCGCCGTCTCGACCATCCTCACGGCGGTGACGCGCGGCATCAATCTGCCCATCGCCGAGGGCCTGCTGGTGGAGGCCGAGCAGTTCGCCCGCATGGCCCCCACCGCCGATCTGCGCGAGGGGCTCGACGCCTGGATCGCCCGCCGCGCGCCGGCCTATCCGGGCCTGTGGACGGCGGTGGCAGAGGGCTGAGCCATGGAGGGACACACCAGCTTCACCCGCGAGACGTTCGCCGCCTTCGCCGCCAACGACCGCCCCGGCCCGGTGCACCTGCTGAACCTCATCCGCCTGCGTCATGAAGTGGCCTATGCGGACGGGCGCGTGACCACCGGCGCGGAGGCCTATGAGGCCTACAGCCGCCTCAGCGCGCCGGTGCTGGCGGAGATCGGCGGGCGCATCGTGTGGCGCGGGGCGTTCGAATTGTCCCTCGTCGGGCCGCCGGAGACCCGTTGGGACATCGCCTTCATCGCCGAATATCCCAGCCCCGGCGCGTTCGTGCAGATGCTGCGCGATCCGCGCTATCGCGAGGCCATGGCGCATCGGCAGGCGGGCGTCGCCGACAGCCGGCTCGTGCGCTTCGATCCCCTGCTCGCCGGCACCGGCTTTGCCGGGTGATGGGCGGCGCGGCATCGCCCGGTGCCGCGCCGCTCCCTCAGTCCGAAGCGCCCGGCGGCCACCCGGCCTGTGGCGCCGACCGGCCCTCCTCTTCCAGCCAGCGCGCGAGGGCCTCCACATTGCGCGGATTGCGCGGCGCCCGGCTGCGGACGAAGTGGAAGCCGGTGTCCAGCTCGATCACCGGCCCCAGCACCCGCAGGCGGCCGGCGGCGAGATGCGTGTCCAGATAACGCGCGTCGGTGAGCACGACGCCGGCCCCGGCCAGCGCCGCCTCCAGCGCCTGCGCCCGGTTCTCCACCACCATGCCGCCGGAAGGCGCTTCGCGCTTCTGGCCCGCCTGCTGCCACCAAAGCGGCCAGTCGCGGAAGCGGGCACGGGCGCGGATCACTGGCCAGCCGGAGGGCCGGCCCAGCGCCAGACCCGGCGCGGCGGCGGGCACCAGCGTCTCGCGGAAGAGAAGCCGCGCCGCCATGCCGGGCCAGTCGCCCATGCCGTTGCGGATGGCGCAGTCCACATCCTCGCCGTCGAGGTCCGCCACGCGCTGCGTGGTCAGCACCGCGATCTCCATGTCCGGATGGGCGCGCTGGAAGCGCGGCAGGCGGGGCAGCAGCCAGTTGGCGGCCAGCGTGTTCACGGTGGAGAGCCGGATCTGCCGCAGCCGCCGCTGCAACGGCGCCACCGCCGCCTCGATCCTGCCGATGGCATCGCCCATGGCGGCGAGCAGCGCGGTGCCCTCATCGGTCAGCATGGAGACGCGGCCGGAACGGGTGACGAGCCGCGCGCCCAGCTCCGCCTCCAGATCCGCGATGCGGTGGGACAGAGCGGAGCGCGATATCCCCAGCGCCTCGGCGGCCGCCCCCTGCCTTTTGTGCCGTGCCAGCGCATCGAGCGCCGCGAGGCCCCGCAGGGACGGCAGGTTGGACGACATGGACGCTTCCCCGCACGAACCGGACAGGTGAGAATTTCTCACCCATTTGAGACCAAACATCCGCTAGCTTCCAGCAGGATCTTGATTGAGGACGTCTCCATGAAGAGTGTGCCATGACCGGCCCCGCCCGCACGCCGCTTGCCGCCGAGGACGTGCCGCCCCGGCGCAAGCCGTCCAACTATCCCGCCCCGTTCGCCGCGCGCATGGCGGGCCGGGAGAAGCGGCAGCTCGGCGACGCGTTCGGCCTCTCCCGCTTCGGCGTGAACCTCACGACGCTGGCGCCCGGCGCCCAGTCCGCGCTGCTGCACCGGCACAGCCGGCAGGAGGAGTTCGTCTATATCCTCGCCGGCACGCCCACATTGCGCACGGACGAGGGCGAGTTCCTGCTCGCCCCCGGCATGTTCATCGGCTTTCCGGCTGAAGGCCTCGCCCATCATCTCGTCAACCGCAGCGAGGGGGAGGTCCGCTATCTGGAAATCGGCGACCGCGACCCTCAGGATGCGGGCGAATATCCCGAGGACGATCTCGTGGCGCATTTCTCCGCCACCGGCTGGTTCTTCACCCGCAAGGACGGAACCCCATGGTGAGGCCCGCATGATTTCCCACGTGAATGTCGGCACCAACGACATCGTTGCCGCGCAGGCCTTCTACGATCCGCTGATGGGGCGCCTCGGCTGGCGCCTGCGCTTCTTCGATGCGCCCGCCGGGCAGGCGGGATGGCAGCCGGCGACGGGCAGGTTTCCCCTGTTCCTGCTGTGCCTTCCCTTTGACGGCCGCCCGGCGGTTCCCGGCAACGGCGCCATGGTCGCCCTGCTCGCGCCTGACCGGGCGAGCGTGGACGACATCCACCGCATGGCGCTGGCCGCCGGCGGAACGGATGAAGGCGGCCCGGGCCTGAGGCCCCACTATCACCCCAACTATTACGGCGCCTATTTCCGCGATCTGGACCGCAACAAGATCTGCGTCTGCTGCCACGAGCCGGAAGAGACGGCGGCGCCATGACCCATGCCGAGGGCACAGACGTGACGCTCACGCGCGAGCAGATGCTCCACCACGCCGAAGCCTGGATCGCCGCCTGGAACCGGCGCGATGTGGAGGCGGTCCTATCCGCCTTCGCCGACAATGCGCGGTTCCGCAGCCCCTTCGCCCTGCAGGTGACGGGACACGCCGCGCTGGAGGGCCGCCCGGCCATCGAGGCCTATTGGCGGCAGGCGCTGGGGCGGATCGAGCGGCTGGAGTTCCGCCTCCTCGCCGCCATCTGCGACGAGCCGGGCCAGCGCATGGTGGTGCATTACGAGGCGACGCTGGGCGACACCACCCGCCGCGCGTGTGAGATCTTCGTCTTTCGCGGCGGGCTGAAGATCGAAGCCGAAGCGCTCTATGGCGACACGGCCGCGCTGCCGGCGTGCGGCTGAGCGGGCGCCTCGGTGGCCGCCGCGCCGGTCTCCGGCATGGCGAAGAGATAGAGCAGGAAGCCCGCCGCCGCGATGGCGGAGAGGGTAAGGAAGGCGGCGCTGTATCCCGCGGCCACGATGGTCACGCCTGCGATGGACGCCGAGAAGGCCGCCCCCAGCCCCTGCGCCGTCGCCACCGCGCCCTGGCTGACATTGAACCGCCCGGTGCCGCGCGTGAGATCGGCCACCACCACCGGGAAGAGCGCGCCGAAGATGCCGGCGCCCACGCCGTCGAGGCACTGAACGGCGAACAGCCAGAACGGATCGTTGGAGAGGGTGTAGAGCGCGCCACGCAGCGCCAGCACCGCGAAGGCGACGAGGAAGATGGGCTTGCGTCCCCACGCATCCGCCTTCGCGCCGACCATGATGGCCATGGGCACCATCACGCATTGCGCCGCCACGATGCACAAGGCGATCAGCGAGGTCGCCTGCTCCTTGCCCACCACATAGGTCAGCAACTGCCCGGTGGTGGGCAGCATGGCCGCGTTGGAGAGGTGGAAGAGGAAGCAGGTGAGCGCGAAGATCAGCAGCGGCCGGCTCGACAGGAGCGTCTTCAGGCCGGAGGGATGCTCGTGGTGGGCGGCATCATGGGCGAGGCCGCGGGCTAGCGTGTCGTCGATCTCGCGGCGCGGCACCACCAGCATGGCGCCGATGCTGAGCGCGGCCAGCACCGCCATGAGCCAGAACACCACGATGGGCCCGAACAGCACCGCCGTGCCGGCGGCGATGGCGGCGGAGACCGCATTGCCGAGATGGTTGAACGCCTCGTTGCGCCCGATGCGCCGCGCGAATGCCTTCGGCCCCACGAGCCCCAGGGTGATGCCGGAGAGCGCCGGCGGGAAGATCGCTCCCGCCATCGCCGCCAGTGACTGGCTGCCCGCCACCAGATAGAAATTGGAGAGGAAAGGCAGCGAGAGGCAGGCGACCGTCACGGCCAGCGCGCCGGCAATCACGATGGCGGGCTTGTTGCGGCTGCTGTCGATGAGCGCGCCGGCCGGGGTCTGGGCGAGGAGGCCGGTGAGGCCGGCAATGGTCATCACGAAGCCGACGGTGGCTTCCGTCCAGCCCTGTTCCGGCCCGCGCACGGCGAGCAGATAGATGGCGAGATAGGGCCCGAGCCCGTCTCGCACATCCGCCAGGAAGAAATTGAGCGCATCCAGCCCCAGCATCGCGCGGCGCGACGGCCCCTGTGCCGGCACATCCGCCGCAACGCCGCCCTGCCCCACCCCCTGAACCTCACCCGCGACCATCGGCAGCCCCCCGAATTCGTCGTTCCCCAACGCGGAAAAAGCGGCCGAAGCAACCCGCCATCACGGCGGGAAGCAGCGGCAGCGTGACAACGCCGCGGGCCACTGTCCAGATCCCGCTCGCCGCACAGCCGATTTCGCCGGTGCGGTGGACGCTGCGTCACCCGCCCCCTTTACCTTGGGAGGAGACAACCTTAGGTTCCCCCTCCGCCGTCCGGGGGAACTTGCGCGGGGGGCACTCTGCCTGCGGGGGCCTGCGTGCAGGGGGACCTGGGAGGGACGCAGCGCGATGAAGCGGTCTACTCAGATCAGCCTTGGCCTGCTTCTCGGCGGGACGGTGCTGACCTTCTACGCCTGCAGCGGCCCCGACGAGCCCGCCGAACTCATCTATGAGGGCAATCGCGCGGACGCGATCCGCCAGTGCCTCGCCGACGATTTCCCGGCGCAGACCTGCGCAACCGCCTATGCCGAGGCGCAGCGCGCCCACACCCAGAGCGCGCCGCGCTTCACCTCGCGGGCCGAATGCGAGCGCGCGACCGACAGCGCCTGCGATTTCACCGTGGTGAAGCGGTTCGACGGCACGCTCGCGGACGTGGTGGTGCCGGTGATGACCGGCTTTCTCCTCAGCCAGGCGCTGCCCGGCCGCGAGGCGAATGTGGGCACAGCGCTCTATCGCTCCCTGCAGGATCCGACCTCCTACCGGCAGCTCTCCGCCTTCGTCGGCGTGGGCGCCGGGGGCGGCGGGGGCACGTTCCTCGGCCCGACGTCTGTGGGCGGCGGCAAGAGCATCGGCGCGGGTGGCCGGGGCGGGTTCGGCGCCCATGGCAGCGGAGGCAAGGGTGGTGGAGGGAAGGGCGGCGGCTCCTGATGCGACGCCATTCCATCTCCCCGCGCCCTGACTGGCGCGCGACGGCCCAGCGGCTCGGCTTCCACTTCGCCGACATGTACGGCGCGCCCTATTGGGACGAGAGCGCCATGTTCTCGTTCACGCTCGCGGAAATCGAGGGCGCCATCGAGGATCCGAGCCGCGACCTCCACCAGATGTGCCTTGCGCTGGCCGACCGGGCGGTGGCGGACGAGCGCATCATGGCGCGCCTCGGCGTGCCCGCGGCCCATCGCGATCTGGTGGCCGCCTCGTGGCGGGCCGGCGAACCCACGCTCTACGGCCGTTTCGACCTCGCCTATGACGGCACGGGGCCAGCCAAGCTGCTGGAGTACAACGCCGACACGCCCACCGGCCTTTATGAAGCGGCCGTCTTCCAGTGGATCTGGCTGGAGCAAGCCCGCAGCCTCGGCATCGTTCCGAACGGCGCCGACCAGTTCAATTCGGTGCATGAGCGCCTCGTGGCGCAATTTGCCGCCATCGGCATCGGTCCGCGCCTCCATCTCGCGGGCATCCTGGATGACGTGGAGGATAGCGGCACGCTGACCTATCTCGCCGATTGCGCGCAGCAGGCGGGGCACAGGGTCCAGCTCATCGCCATGGCCGACATCGGCGTCGATGTCCGTGGGCGCTTCATCGATCTCGACAATCTCGTCATCTCACGGATGTTCAAGCTCTATCCGTGGGAATGGATGTTCGACGAGGCCTTCGCCGTCCACCTCGCCAGCGCCCGTTGCACCTTCATCGAGCCGCCGTGGAAGGCGATGCTCTCCACCAAGGCCATCCTGCCTTTGCTGTGGGAGATGTTTCCCGGCCACCCCAACCTGCTCCCCGCATTCTTCGCCGGCGACCCCCGCGCCGCCGCTCTTGGCGATCACGTGGTGAAGCCGCTGTTCTCCCGCGAAGGCGAGAACGTGACGCTAGTGCGCGGCGGCCGCGTCGCGACGACGCCCGGGCGTTACGGTCAGGAAGGCTATGTGGTGCAGCAAGCCGTCCCCCTCTTCGCCTCCGCGTACGGCAACGCGGTGATCGGCAGCTGGATCGTCGGCGACATCGCCTGCGGCATGGGCATCCGGGAGGACGCCTCCCCCATCACGGCCAACCTCTCCCGCTTCGTGCCGCACATCATCGTCGGCTGAGCGCCGCTCACGGCTGCGCGCGGTGCTCCTCGCGGGCGGCTTCCCACACTTCCCGGGCGGCATCGAGGTTCAGGGCGGCGATGGCGAGGCCGACGATCAGGTCGGGCCAGGCCGAGCGCCACAGAAAGGCGGTGACGGCGCCCGCCGCGATGATCGCCACGTTGGCGAAGGCGTCGTTGCGGGCGGAGAGGAAGGCGGCCTTCGTCAGGCTGCCGCGATGGTCCCGGTAGCGGGCGAGGAGGAAGGCGCAGGAAAGGTTCACCACCAGCGCGCCGAGGCCGGTGAGCGACAATGCGAGGGGCTGCGGCGCCACGGGATCAAGGAATTTGTCCCAGGCGGTCCAGAGCGTGGCGAGGCCGGGGATGAGCAGGATGAGCGCCAGCGCCATGCCCACCTTCGCCCGCGCCCGCGCCGACCAGGCGAGCGCGACGAAGATCAGCATGTTGACGCTGGCGTCTTCCAGGAAGTCCACGCTGTCCGCGAACAGCGAGACGGAGCCGATGGCCAGCGCCACCGCGAACTCCACGCCGAAATAAGCGAGGTTCGCCAGCGCCACCACCAGCACGGTCCTGCGCAGCCCGGCATGGGCCGCACCCTCCGCCTCCGTCATCGCCACCGCCTGATCCCGAGCCCGGTTCGGACCGCAAGGTGACGCGAGGCGCACGCCCTGTCGAGCGTCCGGCGGCGGGCGAGGCTCAGGAGAGCACGCCCCGCCACACCGCCACCAGCAGGAACACGCCCATGCCGATGCGGTAGAACACGAAGGGCCAGGAGGAGAGGCGCTCCATCACCCGCATCAGCGTCCAGATGGCGACGAAGGCGGAGAGCGAGGCGGTGACGAGGCCGACGCCGAGCACTTCCCAGCCCTGCATGTCGAGGCCGGCATGGTGCAGCTCCAAGAGTTCCTTCACGCCCGCCGCGAAGATGGCCGGCAGGCCGAGCAGGAAGGAGAAGCGGGCGGCATCCTCGCGGCGCAGGCCGAGGAACATGGCCGCCGTCAGCGTCGAGCCCGAGCGCGACACGCCGGGGATCAGCGCGCCGACCTGGGCGAGGCCCACCACCAGAGCGTCGGGCAGCTTGATCTGCGCGAAGGTGCGGGTGTGGCGGCTGGTCATTTCCGCGATGCCCAGCAGCAGGCCCATGACGAGGCTCGCCGCGCCGATGACCCACAAGTCGCGGAAGGACGATCCGCAGGCGTTCAGCTTGCTCTTCAAGAGCACGCCGGCAATGACGATGGGGATGGTGCCGAGGATGATGCCCAGCACGGTCTTCGGCGCGTGGGCGCTGAAATCGCCGGCGCGCACCGCCGAGATGGAGCCGCAGGCGAGCGCGCGCAGGTCGCTCCAGAAATAGGTGACCACCGCGAACAGAGCGGCGAGCTGCATGGCCGCTGAGAAGGCGGAGCCGGGATCGGGCCAGCCGAGCAGCGCCGGCACGAGACGCATGTGCGCCGTGGAGGAGATGGGCAGAAGCTCGGTGATGCCCTGGACGACGCCGAGGACGGCCACCTTGGTGGTGCCGAGGGCAACGAACCCGGTGTCCACCCCGCTGGTGCAGACGCTGGCCATGGTGTCGAATTCCGCTTGCTGTGAGGACGGCGTGACGCCTGCGGAACGATGCACGCGGGCGCGCGCGACGACAGGCGCCCCTTGCTATCTGCTTCGCCCGCGCGACGAAACCGGGCGAGGTGCGCGTTGTCACCGCAGTGCCGCAGCGGAAGACTTGCGCACCGGCGGTTGCCGGCTGCTCTCGCCCCGCCACCTCGCGGAACGGAAGCCGTGCGCCCCGCCGCCCGCGACCCCGGGGCTGCCTGAGACAAGCCATTGTAAGGGAAAGAAAATACATGCCCGCTCAAGCCCATTCCGGCAGCCGCGAGATGCCGCACCTGCGCGAGACGGAAGCAATTGCGAATGCAGATTGAAATCTTCTATGGTCCGTCGCCATCCATTGGGCCTGCACCGCCCATTACTTTAGGTAATATCAAAAATTACCTGACCTGAGGTCAGCCTGAATGGCGAATATTGAAGCCGCGCCGCCCACCCAAGAGACCCCCACCCAAGAGACGCCCGCCGAGGACACGCCCCCGCCGCCTGCGCGCGCTCCGGAACCGGTTCAGCAGCAGCCGTTCGAGGGGCTGGCGCGGGAGCAGGTGTCGGAGATGCTGCGCCTGCCCCATTTCGGGCGGCGCGGGGCGCTGGTGGCGGTGGGGCTGGTCGCGGTGCTGTGGGCGGCGAGCGGCTTCTACCGGGTGCAGCCGGACGAGCAGGGCATCGTGCTGCGCTTCGGCAGGTGGGTGGCGACGGAGCCCTCGGGCGTGCACTACCACTGGCCCTATCCCGTCGAAACCATCCTCCTGCCCAAGACCACGCAGATCAACCAGATGGTCCTCGGCTCCCGCGACGGACGGCGCGAGCGCAGCCAGATGCTGACCGGCGACGAGAACATCGTCGAGGTGGACTGCGTGGTGTTCTGGCGCATCCGCGATGCCGGCCAGTTCCTGTTCAATGTCGCCGACGCGGAAGGCACCCTGCGCGTCACCGCCGAGAGCGCCCTGCGCGAGGTCATCGGCCAGAACCCCATCCAGGCGGCGCTCTCCGACAAGCGCCAGCAGATCGCCCAGCAGACGGAAGTCGTGCTCCAGCGCCTGCTGGACAAGTATCAGGCCGGTATCGTCATCACCCAGGTGCAGTTGCTGCGCATCGATCCGCCCGCGGCCGTCATCGACGCCTTCAACGACGTGCAGCGCGCGCGGGCCGATCAGGAGCGGGCGCGCAACGAGGCGGAAGCCTACCGCAACGACATCCTGCCCCGCGCCCGCGGCGAGGCCGAGCGCATCGTGCAGGAGGCGCAGGCCTATGGCGAGCAGGCGGTGGACCTCGCCAAGGGCGAGGCGCAGAGCTTCCTCGCCGTCGAAGCCGCCTATGAGCGGCACAAGGATGTGACCCTGCGCCGCCTCTATCTGGAAGGGGTGGACGAGGTGCTGAAGCATTCCGGGCGGGTCATCGTGGACCTGTCCGCCCATGGCAGCAGCATCGTGCCCTATCTGCCGCTCACCGAGGCGGAGAAGCGCGCCGCCGCCCTCCCCTCCCCTCCCGTCGCGGATCAGGCCAGCACGGGAGTCGCCAAGTGAAGCGCGCCGGTTTCATCGCCCTCGCGGCGGGCATCCTCCTCGTCGCCTTCGCCTCCTCCTTCGCCTTCACCGTGCAGCAGACCCAGCGCGCGCTGGTGGTGCGGCTCGGCATGCCCATCGCGGTGCATGACCAGCCGGGGCTGTATTTCAAGGCGCCGCTCATCGACACGGTGATCTATTTCGAGCGCCGCCTGATCTCGCTGGAGCCCCCCGCCGAGCAGATCATCCTCGGCGACCAGAAGCGCATCGAGGCGAGCACCTACACGCGCTTCCGCATCAACGACCCGCTCGCCTTCTACCAGGCGGTGGGCGGCATCGAGCAGGGCCAGTCGCGGATCGCGCAGATCGTCAATTCGGCGGTGCGGCGCGAGCTTGGACAGGCGAAGCTGGTGGATCTCCTCTCCACCGAGCGCGACCGCATCATCGACAAGATCCGCAACGAGGTCATCGAGCGCAGCCGGTCCCTCGGCGTGGACGTGGTGGACGTGCGCCTGCTGCGCGCCGACCTGCCGGCCGAGACCAGCCAAGCCATCTACGACCGCATGAAGTCCGAGCGCCAGCGCGAGGCCAAGGAGCTGCGCGCCCAGGGCTTCGAATGGGCGCAGGAAATCCAGGCCCGCGCCGACCGCCAGCGCACCGTCATCCTCGCGGAGGCTCAGCAGAAGTCCAAGATCACCCGCGGCGAGGCCGATGCCAAGGCCTCCCAGATCCTCGGCGAGGCCTACGATCACAGCCCCGCTTTCTACACCTTCCTGCGCACCCAGCAGACCTACCGGCAGACGCTGGCGGGCGCCTCGCCCATGCTGCTGCTGTCGCCCGACGCCGACTTCCTCGGCGCCCTGACGCGCGGGCCGACCCTCGCCGACAGCGCGGGCGCCGCCACTGCGTCCGCCACCGGCCAGCCCGCGAAGAACCCGGCTAAGCCCTGACCGGCCGCACCCCGACGCATTTGAGAAGGACACCCGGCGATGGATCTCGGCGCTGACCTCTCCTGGTTCGGCACGAGCCTGAAGATCTTCCTGATCGACATCCTGCTGAGCGGCGACAACGCCCTGCTCATCGCACTGGCCTGCCGCAGCCTGCCGGCGGAGCAGGTGCGCAAGGCGGTGGTGCTCGGGGCGGCGGGAGCGGTCTTCTTCCGGCTTGTCATCGCGGCGCTCGCCGGCACGCTGATGGCGATCCCGCTGCTGAAGATCGGCGGCGGGCTGCTTTTGGCCGTCATCTCCATCAACCTCTTGGCCGGCGAATATCGGCGGCGGCGGGAAGGCGACCGGCCGGTCGAGCTCGACCCCTCCCTCGGCCAGGGGGGCGGGCTGCTCGGAGCGGCGCTGGTGATCCTCATCGCCGACGCCATCATGAGCCTTGACAATGTGGTGGCCCTCGCCGCCGTGTCGGAAGGCCATCTGAGCCTTCTGGTGGGCGGCGTGCTCCTGTCGGTGCCGCTCATCTTCTTCGGCAGCTTCGTGATGGCCGAGGCGATGAAGCACATTCCCGCCCTCACCTTCATCGGCACGGCCTTCCTCAGCTGGATCGCCGGCAGCCTCATCGTCACCGATCCGCTGTGGTCCGGCTGGGTGGCGGCAAATGCGGAAGCGCTGTTCGTGCTGGTGCCGCCGGCCGCCGCCATCTTCGTGCTCGCCAATGCGCGCTTCACGGCGGATGAGCGCATGTCCGGCGACGGGAAGCGGGAGCCGCCGCCGAAGCGCGCGCGCCTCCTGCCAGCGCGGCCGATGCCCGCCACCGTGGCGATGGCCGTGGCCGTTCCGGTCCCCGTGCCCGAACCCGTACGCCCGGCGGAAGCTGCCATCCCGGCCGCGCCCATCGCCGCCCGCGCGGAAATTCCGGTGGACGCCCCCCGCCCCCTTCCCGCCGCCCCGGTGCGGCGGCCCACCCAGAACCTGCCGCCCGCGCCCGATTATTCGGACAAGGTGATGATCTACGGGCTGATCGGGCTCTTCTGCCTCATCGCCGTGGTGATGATCAGCGTGCTCATCATGGCCCACGGGGTCGGCTGATCCGGCCCTCGTCCCGCCGCGTTATCCCCGCCGGGACCAGGGCAGCACCACCATCTCGCCGACATGGGTCAGCCGCACGGCATCCACGCCGAAGGCCTCCGCCAGATGGGCATCGTCCAGCACCTGCGCCGCTGTCCCTTCGGCGAGGAGCCGGCCGTCCTTCATCAGAGCGAGGCGATCGCAGAAGCGGCCGGCAAGAGTGAGGTCGTGCAGCACCGCGACCACCACGGCGCCGCGCCGGGCGGTGTCGCGCAGCAGGGCCATCACCTCCAGCTGGTGCAGCGGATCGAGCGCGGCGGAGGGCTCGTCGGCGAGGAGGATGGGGGCCTCGACCGCCAGCGCGCGGGCGAGCAGCACCCGCGCCCGCTCGCCGCCGGAGAGGGTATCCGCCGAGCGCCGGGCCAGCGCCTCCACCCCGGCCGCCGCCATGGCTCGCCGCGCGGCCTCATCCACCGCCGCCGAGCCGTGAGGCAGGCGCCCCAGCGCCACCACTTCCTCGACCGGCAGCGGCCAGTGGATGCGGCCGTCCTGCGGCAGATAGGCGATGGTCCGCCCAAGCCCACGCCGGCCGATCTCGGCGGCGGCGCGGCCGTCATAGAACACATGGCCGGAAGCGGGCGCCTCAAGGCCGGCCAGCACGCGCATCAGGCTGGTCTTGCCGGCGCCGTTGGGGCCGAGCAGGCCGAGAAAGGTGCCGCCTTCGAGCGCGAGGCTGAGGTCGCGCACCAGGGTCGCGGTGCCCCGGGTCACGGTGACGGAACGGGCGGCAAGATTCATGACTCCACCCCCCGCAGCCGGGCGAGGAGGAACAGGAAGAAGGGCGCGCCGATGAGCGCCGTCACCACGCCGAGCTGAAGCTCCGGCCGGGTGGGCACGAGCCGCACCACGATATCCGCCCCGAGGGTGAGCGCCGCGCCGGCCAGCCCGCTCGCCGCCAGAAGCCGGCCCGGCCGGTGGCCCACCAGCGGGCGCACCAGATGGGGCACCACGAGCCCCACGAAGCCGATGGCCCCCGCCACCGCCACGCTCGCCCCCACCGCCGCCGCCGTGCCGCCGATGACCAGCAGACGCACCCGGCGGAGCGGGAAGCCGAGGCTTTCGGCGGCATCCTCGCCCAAGGTGAGCGCATCGAGCGCCGGGCCGGTGGCGAGCACCAAGACCCAGCCCACCGCCATGAAAGGCAGCGCCAGCGCCACATGCACGAGGCTGCGGTCAGCCAGCGAGCCCATGAGCCAGAACACCAGCTCCAGCGCCGCATAGGGGCTGGGCGCCAGATTCAGCGCCAGCGCCGTGAGCGCGCCGGCGAGGCTGGAGAGGGCGACGCCGGCGAGGATCAGCATCACCGTCCCCGCCCCGCGCGCCGCGAGCGCGAGCAGCACGGCGGTCGCCGCCGCCGCTCCCATCAGACCGCCCAGGGGCAGCGCCAGCGCGAAGGAGGCGGAGAAGCCGAAATAGAAGGCGATGACCGCCCCCAGCGCCGCCGCGCCGGAGACGCCGACCACGCCGGGATCGGCGAGAGGATTGCGCATCAGCCCCTGCAAGGCCGCTCCGGTGATGCCGAGGCTGAAGCCCACCGCCCCGCCGAGGATGGCGCGCGGCAGGCGCAGCTCGGACAGCACCAGCGCCGAGAGGCTCTGCCGGCCGGCGAGAAGATCGCCGAAGGCGGCGCCAAGATCGAGCGGCGCATAGCCCACCGCCACCGAGGCGCAGAACAGCACCAGCACCACAAGACCGAGACCGAGGACGACGCGCGACGGCATCAGCGCGCCCCCTCGGCGGCAGCGTGATGGGCGCTCCCCGCCGCAAGCCGCCGGGATTCCGGGCCGGACAAACGGGCGCGGGCCGCCGCCAGCAGCACCGCCGCCTCGGCGAGGTCCGGCCCGGCGCAGGTCCACAGCCGGAGCGGCAGGGCCAGCGTGCGGTCCTTGAAGGGGGCGAGCGCCGGGTGATGCAGCAAGGCGTCGGCGAGGGAGGGCGGCGCCGTCTCCTCGGCATTCACCACCACGAGGTCGGGCGCGGCGCGCACGATCTCCTCCAGCGCGAGCTGGCCCATCTTGTCCGTCGGCAGGCGCGCCGCGAGGTTGGAAAGACCGGCCTTCTCCATCAGCTCGTCGGCCAGCGAGCCGCGGCCGGTGGTGAAGCCGTTGGGGCGCAGCACGACGGCGGTGGGGCGTGGACCCGCAACCGGCGGCAGTCGGGCGAAGGCCTCCTCCATCTGCCGCACCATGGCCGCGCCCCGCTCCGGCACGCCGAGCCGCTCCGCCACCATGCGGATCTGGGCATAGGCCTCTTCCAGCGTCTGCGGATCGCCGAGTTCCAGCACCTCGAAGCCGAGGCGGCGCAGCACGGCGGTGGCGGTACGGGTGGTGTAGGCGCCGACGAGCACGAGGTCCGGCTTCAGCGGCACCACCTCCTCCGCCAGCCCGCGATTGACCGGCACCTCGCGCGCGCGGTCCGCCACGTTGGAGGCGAGCGGGTCGCGCGCGAGATGGGTGACGGAGAGCACCTGCCCCGGATCGGCGAGCCGCAGGGCCAGCTCGTCCGTGCACAGATTGAGGGAGACGACGCGAGGCCGGGCGTGCAGCGGAACACGCGGCTCCTGCGCCCCCGCCGAAGCGCAGGCGAGAAGGGCCGCGAGCATCAGCCCGGCCGCCTTGCCCCTCACTGCCTCACCATGGGCGCTTCACCGCTCGGGCCTCACCATGCGAGCTTCACCCCGCCATAGGCACCGAAGCCGGGGGCGAGGAAGCCGTTGGGATTCTCGTAGGTCTGGTTGAACAGATTGTCGATGCGCCCGAACACGGTGGTGACGGCATTCAGCCGGTAGTTCGCGGCCAGATTGACCACGGTATAGCCGGGCTGGTCGATGTAATTCGATGTGAGACGCACGATGTCCCACCACGACGACGCATAGACGAGGCTCGCCGACAGATCGAGTTCGTCGGTGGGCCGCCAGCCGAGCGTCAGGCTCACCTTGTTGTTGGGCCGCCGCAGGGGATAGCAGGAGGTGGCGTTGATGGGCGCGCAGGCGGCGCCGAAGGGCTGGCCGGGCGGCACGTAGCCCACCACGTCGGTGTAGGTGTAGTCCACCCGCGCATCGATACGGTCCGTCACCTTCACCGCCACGAACGCCTCCACGCCCTGCGACACGGCGCTGGGGATGTTGACGTTCTGGTACGTCGCCGGATCGTAGCTGATGAGGTTGGTGATGTTGTTGTGGAAATACGTCACCCCGAACAGCACCCGCTCGCCGAACGCCTTCTGCTCGAAGCCGGCATCCCAACCTTCGCTCTCCTCCGGCTGAAGGCTCAAATTGCCGTAATAGGGTGCGTAGAGCTGGTAGAGGGTGGGCGCCTTGAAGCCGGTGCCGTAGCTCGCCTTCAGCTTGGTGCCCGTCTCGTCGAAGAGCAGCGCCGGGGCGAGGCGGAACGTGGTGTGGTCGCCGAAGCTGTCGTCGGCGTCGTAGCGCACATTGGCGGCGAAGAAGAGGCGGTTCCAGAGGTTGCCCTGGTACTCGGCATAGACGCCCGTGTCGCCGGTGGAGGCGTCCACGCTGGCATAGGCGGTGGAGGAGGTCATGGACTCGTTCCGCCGCTCGGCGCCCACCAGCAGGTTCTGGCCCGGCGCCACCAGATAGTTGGAGCGCACATAATAGACCTGCCGGTCGCCGTCATAGGTGCCGTTCACATCCGGGTTCGGCCCCACCGTCGGGTTGGAGCTGGACATATCGCTCACCCCGAAGGTGGTGACGAGGCTTCCGTCCAGCGCCGTCCACACGCCCTCCCCCTTGGTGAAGAACATGCTGGCATAGGCGGTGGAGCGCAGCGCCGCCGGGATGCCGGTATAGGTGGGCGGGGGATAGGTGTCCGGCGTGAAGGCGAGGCTGGTGTCGATGTAACGCGCGACGAAATTCACCGCGAAGGTCTCGGTGGCCTGCCAGTCGAGCCGGGTGGAGTAGGTCCAGTTGTCGTAGGCGTTGGGATTGGTGGGCCAGCCGGGCGGCACGATGTTCTGCGGTGTCACCGGCGTATCGGTGGACGAGAAGTGGGTGACGTTGAACGAATAGGCCAGCTTCTCGGTGGCGCCGGTCAGGCTCGCATACTGGTTGAAGGTGCCGAGCGCGCCGCCCTCCGCATAGGCGGTGACCTTGGGCGGCCCCTCGCCCTTCTTGGTGGTGACGGAGATGACGCCGCCGATGGCGTCCGAGCCGTAGAGGCCGGACTGCGGGCCGCGCAGCACCTCCACCCGCTCCAGGTCCGAGGCCAGCAGCTTGCCGAAGTCGAAGGCGCCGTTGGTGGCGGCCGGATTGCCGGCATCGATGCCGTCGATCAGCACCTTCACATGATTGGAATTGGTGCCGCGGATGAACACCGAAGTCGTCCCGCCCGGTCCGCCGGTCTGCACCACGTTGAGGCCGGGCAGCGATTGCAGCACGTCCGGCAGGGTGCGCTGCTGGTTGCGGGCGATGTCCTGCTCCGTGACGATGCTGACGGAGCTCGCCACCTCGTCCTCGGGCGTGGGAATGCCGGTGGCGCTGACGACGATGGTGGGAAGGTCGCCGGCATTCTGATCGTCTGCGGTCTGGGCGAGCGCGGGCGGCACACAGGCGAAGGCGAGCAAAGCCGCGGCCGGCAGCGCGCGGCGGGATCGGGACGGGGCAAGGGACGGCATGGAGAAACTCGACGGCACGGGTGGTCCGTCACCGCAAACGAGGCTTGCCCGGCCGCGAGCGGCCGAAGTCAAAACCAGCATCGGGAGAACCCCGCCCGACGTGTTCGCGCGTGACCACGGCTGACGGCAGGTCTCCTGGCTCGCGGGTCACCGCCCGTCTGCCGCCTTCCCAGGCCTTGCGACCCAGTGGCTGATGGCAGAGGACTCGCCGCTTACAGTTGCGGGGGCAGCCACGGCATTTCCGGCCAGGCCGGAGCACCGCGTTCCCTTTTGATCCCTTTCGGGAACCGTCCCGCAGACCATAGGCGGCGCCCGCCCCCTGCGTCAACGGCACGTTCGCAAATGCGAAAGACTGCGCGCAACTGCGGAATGACCGCCCGCGGTGCGGGATCGACCGATCACATCTTGCTCATTGCTTCAAAAGTGCGTGGTCCGGAATCGCCGTGCGCGCGTACTTGAGGCGTGCGACTGCCTGCAAAAACGGCAGCAGCAAAGGCCGCACCCGACATTCCGCTAGGTTATGGTGGCGCACCCGTCTCAATTCGCTTAAACGATTGAGAGCCGCCCCGCCCTGCGGGAGAGCGGGTACTACAAAAGTATAATAACCGAATAATCGGGAACACAGGGAGTAGAAGATGCGACTGAGGAGCATGGTTGCGGCTTTGGCCGCAGGCGTTGCCGTTTTCGGGCTTGCCTTTTCCGGCGCAGCTTACGCCGCCGACCCCATCAAAATCGGCCTGACTGGCCCCTTCACCGGCGGCTCGTCCTCCATGGGCGTCAGCATGCGCGACGGCGTGAAGCTCGCCGTGGACGAGGTCAACAAGGCCGGCGGCGTGCTGGGCCGTCCGCTGCAGCTCATCGAGCGCGATGACGAGGCGAAGAACGAGGTGGGCGTGCAGATCGCCCAGGAGCTCATCAACAAGGAAGGCGTCGTCGCCACCCTCGGCTACATCAACACGGGCGTCGCCCTCGCCTCCCAGCGCTTCTACCAGGAAGCCGAGATCCCGGTGATCAACAACGTGGCCACCGGCACCCTGATCTCCAAGCAGTTCGTGCCGCCGGACAACAAGAACAACTACATCTTCCGCACCTCGGCCAATGACGCCATCCAGAGCGCCATGATCGCCGATGAAGCGGTGAAGCGGCAGGGCTTCAAGAAGCCGGCCATCCTCGCCGACTCCACCAATTACGGCCAGCTTGGCCGCGCCGATCTGGTGAAGGCCCTCGCCACCATGGGCGTGAAGCCGGTCGCCGAAGAGAAGTTCAACATCGGCGACACCGACATGACCGCGCAGCTGCTGCGCGCCAAGGAAGCCGGCGCCGACGTGATCCTCACCTACGCCATCGGCCCCGAGCTGGCGCAGATCGCCAACGGCATGGCCAAGCTCGGCTGGAAGGTGCCCATGATCGGCTCGTGGACGCTCTCCATGGCCAACTTCATCGACACCGCCGGTGCCAACGGCAACGGCGCGATGATGCCGCAGACCTTCATCCAGCTGCCCGACACCCCCAAGCGCAAGGCGTTCATCGAGGCCTATCAGGCCGCGTACAAGATCGACCGCATGCCCTCGCCGGTCTCGGCCGCGCAGGGCTATGATTCGGTGCTGCTGCTCGCCGCCGCCATCAAGCAGGCGGGCTCCACCGACGGCCGCAAGGTCCGCGACGCGCTGGAAAACCTCAACACCAAGGTCGAGGGCGTCGTCACTGTCTACGACAAGCCCTTCTCCGCCACCGACCACGAAGCCATCACCGCCAACATCCCGGTGTTCGGTCTCGTCAAGGACGGCCGCGTCGTGGCCGCCCATCCGGAAGACATCGCCGGCGACAAGGCGGTGCGCGTGAAGCCCAAGAACTGAGGCTGACCGGGCCGCGTCCGAGGCAACCGCCCCGACACGCGGCCACCGTCATCCCCCGGCTCGTCCGGGGGATCCACGGGCCGGCCGGGCGCTCTGCTTGACCGGATGGAGCCGGTCCGGCGGCGAAGTGGATGCCCCGGACAAGCCGGGGCATGACGGATGATTGAGGCGCGGCTCCCGGCCCCGTTTGAGCATCCATCCACCTCCCCGCCCCACACCATTCGGACCGCCGCGCCATCGAGCGCGGCGGCCGGTTCGCCCGGAACCCTGCCCCGACGCGGGGGCCGCGCCCCCTTCCGGAGACCGTCATGAACGTCCTGTCGCAGCTCATCGTGAGCGGCATCGCCGTGGGCATGATCTACGGCGTTATCGCCTTCAGCTACCAGCTCACCTTCGCCACCTCGAAAACCCTGAATTTCGGCCAGGGCGAGGCCCTGATGCTGGGGGCTCTGGTGGGCCTCACCACAATCAATTTCCTCATCGGCCAGGCCATCGGCACGCTGTGGGCCTATCTGCTCATGCTGCCCATCGTCTTCGCCTTCGGCCTCGCGCAGGGCGCGGTGGTGGAATGGCTCGGCGTGCGGCAGGCGGTGAAGGCGAAGTCGGAAGCCGGCTGGATCATGGCGACCATCGCCCTCGGCATCATCTTCCGCAATCTCGCCGAGAACATCTGGGGCCGCGACGCCCTGCGCTTCCCCTCCCCGCTGCCCGAGGCGGCGCTCACCATCGGGCCGGTGCGCATCCAGCCCATGGAGATCGCCATCGTCCTCGGCGCGCTCGCCATCATGCTGGCGGTGGAAATCTTCAACCGGCGGTCCATCTTCGGCAAGGCCGTGGTGGCCACCGCCAACGACCGCGACGCGGCGGGCCTGATGGGCATCGACACGCGGCGCGTCATCACCTTCTCCTATGCCCTCTCCTCCATGACCGCCGCCTTCGCCGGCGTGCTCATCGCCCCCGTCACCCTCACCGGCGCCACCATGGGCGCGGTGCTGGGGCTGAAGGCCTTCGCGGTGGCCATCATCGGCGGCCTGTCGAGCGGCATGGGCGTCATTGTCGGCGGCCTCATCCTCGGCATCACCGAGACGCTCACCGGCTACTACATCTCCACCGGCTACAAGGACGTGCCCGGGCTCGTCCTCCTGCTGCTGGTCCTGTCCCTCAAGCCCTCGGGCCTGTTCGGCCGCGCCACCATCAAGAAGGTCTGAGCCCCATGCTCGCGCGCCGCCTCCTCTCCTCCACGGGGTCGCTCATCGGCCTCGCGGTGCTCGTCGTTCTGCCGTTCGTGGTGACGAGCCCCTATTATCTCCACCTGCTGGTGACCATCGCCATCTTCTCGATCCTGCTGCTCGGGCTCGATGTGGTGTTCGGCTATACGGGCGAGGTGTCCATCGGCCATGCCGCCCTGTTCGGCATCGGCGCCTATACGGCCGGATGCCTCGCCATGCATTTCGGCATCGGCTTCTGGCCGGCGCTGCCGCTGGCGATCATCGTCGCGTCGGTGTTCGGCGTGGTGCTGGCGCTGCCGGCGCTGCGCGTCACCGGCCCGTATCTCGCCATGGTGACGCTGGCCTTCGGCACCATCGTGCAGATCCTCATCAACGAGATGACGGATCTCACCAACGGTCCCCTCGGCATCAAGCTGACCACGCCCCTCTTCATCGACCTCAGGTGGCTCGGCGACACCATCCCGCTGTTCGACATGTCGCTCAAGCGCATGAAGGAAGTGGAATATTACTATATCGCCGCCATCGCGCTGGTGCTGACGCTGATCATCATCAACCGTATCCTCGCCTCCCATCTCGGCCGGGCGTTCGAGGCGCTGCGCGACAGCCCCATCGCCTCCGACTGCATGGGCGTGTCGGTCTACAAGCACAAGGTGCTCGCCTTCGTGGTCTCCGCCGGCCTCGCGGGCCTCGCGGGGGCGCTGTTCGCCTATTCCGAGCAATATATCGCGCCGAACAATTTCGGCTTCGAGCTTTCGGTGCAGTTCCTGCTGGCGGTCACGGTGGGCGGGCGCAAATCGCGGCTGGGGCCCATCCTCGGCGCGGTCATCATCGTGTTCCTGCCGAACCTGCTCTCCGACATCGAATTGTTCCGCTACATCGCCGGCGGCATCGCGCTCGTCGCCGTCATCGCCGGCGCGCGGGCCTTCGTGAAGGACCCGGAGAACCGGGTGCGCAACGCCATTCCCGTGGTGCTGTGCCTCGCCTTCTTCGTCTTCTCGCTGCTGCTGCAGAAGATCACGGACTACAAGCTCGCCGTCTTCGGCGTGATGATCCTGTTCGTGGTCTACTACCTGCCGGACGGCATCGTCGGCTTCCTGAAGCGCGCCGTCGCCCAGCTCTGGCCGAGCCTCGTGCAGACCCATGCCGTCATCCATGCCGACACCCACGGCAAGGCGGTCACCGCCTCCCACGAAGGCCATTCGGGCGTGCTGCTCCACGTGGACAATGTGGTGATGCAGTTCGGCGGCCTCCGGGCGCTGGATCAGGTGTCCATCGAGGTGAAGCCCGGCACCATCCACGGCCTCATCGGGCCGAACGGCTCCGGCAAGAGCACCATGATGAACGTGCTCACCGGCATCTATGTGCCCACGGCCGGCGCCGTCCGGTTCAAGGGGCAGGAGATGGCGGGCAAGACCTCCTCCGACATCGCCGGAGACGGCATCGCCCGCACCTTCCAGAACGTGCAGCTCTTCGCCGAGCTGACGCTCATCGAGAACGTGCTGGTGGGCCTCCACCACACCTATCAGGCGACCTTCGCCGAGGTGGCGCTGGGCCTGCCGCGCATAAGGCGGGAGGAGAAGGCGGCGCGCGAGCGGGCCATGAGCCTGCTCCACTTCGTGGGCCTCGCCGACCTCGCCAACGAGGAGGCGCGCAACCTGCCCTACGGCAAGCAGCGCCTCCTTGAGATCGCCCGCGCCCTGGCGCTCGACCCCGCCCTGCTGCTGCTCGACGAGCCCGCCGCCGGCCTCACCGCGCCGGACATCAAGCATCTCGTGGAGATCATCCGGAAGGTGCGCCACGCGGGGCTCACCATCGTGCTCATCGAGCACCACATGGATGTGGTCATGGGCCTGTGCGACACGGTGACGGTGCTGGATTTCGGCCAGAAGATCGCCGAGGGCAAGCCGGCAGAGGTGCAGGCCAACGAGCGTGTCATCGAGGCCTATCTCGGCGGCGCCGCCGCTGCGGCGGAATGAGGAGATCGCCATGCTCGAAGTGAACGATCTCGTCGCCGGCTACGGCAAGGTGAAGGTTCTGCACGGCCTCTCGCTCAAGGTGGAGGAGGGCCAGCTCGTCACCCTCATCGGCTCCAACGGCGCCGGCAAGACCACCACGCTGCGCGCCATCTCCGGCATGATCCCGCCGGAGAGCGGCAGCGTGCACCTCGGCGGGGAGGACCTGACCGGCCTGCCCTCCTTCAAGATCACCAAGAAGGGCCTCGCCCACTCGCCCGAGGGCCGGCGCGTGTTCCCCACCCAGAGCGTGAAGGACAACCTGCTGCTCGGCGCCTTCCCCCGCCTCACCGGGGCGCGGGAGCGCGGCGACGTGGACGGCGACCTCGACCGCATGTTCACGCTGTTCCCGCGCCTCGCCGAGCGCCGCGCGCAGCTGGCCGGCACCCTCTCCGGCGGCGAGCAGCAGATGCTCGCCATGGCCCGCGCGCTGATGCTGAACCCACGCGTGCTGCTGCTGGATGAGCCCTCCATGGGCCTTGCCCCGCGCCTCGTGGCGGAGGTGTTCGCCACCATCGCCCGGCTCAAGGAGCAGAAGATCACCATGCTGCTGGTGGAGCAGTTCGCCGCGGCCGCGCTGGAGGTGGCGGACTTCGGCTATGTGCTGGAAAATGGCCGCGTTGCCGCCAAGGGCCCGGCCGAGGCGTTGCGCAACGACGCCGCCGTGCGCGCCGCCTATCTCGGCCACGCCCACTGAGGGCAGCCTCCTGAACCCATGCGAAGGGCGCCCCCACGGGCGCCCTTTTTGCATTTGCGGTGCCTCGCCGACGCGTTTTTCTTTATGGGATTTTTATTTCGGCCCATCGCGGCCCGTCTCGAATCTTTATGCGCAAGGTGACACCTTTCCATCGCTGACCAGCGGCCGGGAGAAAGGTCCCCGGCGCTGCGGCCGACCGCGACGCAGGTCTTCCCGCGTATTCGCGGCCCGAAACCCTCAGAGCGCGATCCGATCAAGTTGAATCAACTTGATCGGTGAATCGCCCTCTGACTCGAAGAAAGAGAACGCGTGATCCGATCTGATTGCGATGCAATCCGATCGGCGCGCGCTCTGGAGACTGACGTCCCATGCTCGACATTCTGATGCTCGCTTTGGCGGCAGGGCTTTTCGCCCTGGCCATCGGCTACGGCTACGCCTGCGAACGGCTCTAGAGCGCGATCCGAATACAGGCCGCGAGCGCGGCCGTATCGAAGGAAAACTCCATGACCCTCGATTTCGCACTGGGAGGCCTCATCACCGTGGGCCTCCTCTTCTACCTCACCCTCGCGCTGCTGAAGCCCGAGCGGTTCTGAGGAGGCCCCGATGACCCCCAACGGCTGGATCCAGATCGCCCTCTTCTGCGCGATCATCCTTGCGCTGACGCCGCTCCTCGGCGGCTACATGACCCGCGTGTTCGCCGGCGAGCGCACCTTCCTCTCGCCCGTCCTCAGGCCCATCGAGGGCGCCATCTTCGCCCTCGGCGGCGTGGACCCGAAGCGCGAGCAGACCTGGCTCGGCTATACCCTCGCCATGCTGCTGTTCCACGTGGCCGGCTTCCTCATCCTCTACGCCGTGCTGCGCCTGCAGGACCTGCTGCCGCTGAACCCGCAGGAGATGGCGGCGGTGCCGCCGGACCTGTCGCTGAACACGGCCATCAGCTTCATCACCAACACCAACTGGCAGAACTACGGCGGCGAGAGCACGCTCAGCTATCTTGCGCAGATGCTGGGGCTGACCCACCAGAACTTCCTCTCCGCCGCCACCGGCATCGCGCTGGCGCTGGCGCTTATCCGCGGCTTCTCCCGCGCCTCGGCGCAGACGGTGGGCAATTTCTGGGTGGATGTCACCCGCTGCACCCTCTACGTGCTGCTGCCGCTGTGCATTCCCTACACCCTGTTCCTGGTGTGGCAGGGCATTCCGCAGACGCTCGGCCCCTATGTGGATGCGACCACGCTGGAAGGCGCGAAGCAGACCATCGCGGTCGGCCCCGTGGCCTCGCAGGTGGCCATCAAGATGCTCGGCACCAATGGCGGCGGTTTCTTCAACGCCAATGCCGCCCACCCGTTCGAGAACCCCACCGCGCTCTCCAACTTCGTGCAGATGAACTCCATCTTCGCGCTGGGCGCCGGCCTCACCAACGTGTTCGGCCGCATGGTGGGCGACGAGCGCAAGGGCTGGGCGATCCTCGCCGCCATGGGCGTCATCTTCGTCGCGGGCGTCGCCGTCACCTACTGGGCGGAAGCCGCCGGCACGCCGGGGCTGAATGCGCTGGGCCTCACCGGCGGCAACATGGAAGGCAAGGAGCTGCGCTTCGGCATCGTCGCCTCCGCCCTGTTCGCCGTCATCACCACCGCCGCCTCCTGCGGCGCGGTGAACGCGATGCATGACAGCTTCACGGCGCTGGGCGGCATGATCCCGCTCATCAACATGGAGCTGGGCGAGATCATCGTCGGCGGCGTGGGCGCGGGCATGTACGGCATGCTGCTGTTCGTGGTTGTCGCCATGTTCGTGGCCGGCCTCATGGTGGGCCGCACGCCCGAATATGCCGGCAAGAAGATCGAGGCCAAGGAAGTGAAGATGGCCATGCTCGCCATCCTCGTCCTGCCCCTGATGATGCTCGGCTGGACTGCGGTCGCGACGGTGCTGCCGGGAACGGTGGCGGCCATCAGCAATCCCGGCCCGCACGGCTTCTCCGAGATCCTCTACGCCTTCACCTCGGCGACGGCGAACAACGGCTCGGCCTTCGCAGGCCTCTCCGGCAACACGCCCTTCTACAACGTGACGCTCGCCGTCTCCATGTTCATCGGCCGCTTCATGATGATCGTGCCGGCCATGGCCCTGGCGGGGTCGCTCGCGGCGAAGAAGACCGTGCCGGCCTCGGCGGGCACCTTCCCCACCCATGGCGGACTGTTCGTCGGCCTGCTGGTGGGCGTCATCCTCATCGTCGGCGGCCTCACCTTCTTCCCGGCGCTCGCGCTCGGGCCGATCGTGGAGCACCTCGCGGCCGTGGCCGGCCAGACCTTCGGGGGCTGAGATGGCACGCCGCTTCCTCTCCGCGCGGGCGCAGGCCCTGCGCACCTCCGAACTCATCCTCCTCGCGACCCTCGCCGCCTTCGTCCTCGTCGCTGCCATCCAGATGGTGGTGCTCGTGGCCGGCGATGTCGCGAAACCCTGATCCTTTCCGGGAGCCATCCATGGCCAAGCCCCGTTCCAGCAGCATTCTCGACCCGGCCATCCTGGTGCCGGCCATCGGCGCGTCGTTCAAGAAGCTCGATCCGCGCGCGATGGTGAACAACCCCGTGATGTTCGTGGTGGAGGTGGTCGCCCTCCTCACCACCGTCCTGTTCATCCGCGACCTCGCCACCGGTGGGAGCGGCCTCGGCTTCTCCTTCCAGATCATCCTGTGGCTGTGGTTCACCGTGCTGTTCGCCAATTTCGCCGAGGCGGTGGCGGAAGGGCGCGGCAAGGCGCAGGCGGATTCGCTCCGCCGCACCCGCACGGAGACGCAGGCGAAGCTCCTCACCGGCACCGGCGATGACTGGCGGGAGGTGCCCGGCACCTCGCTGAAGGTCGGCGACGTGGTGCTGGTGGAGGCGGGCGACGTGATCCCCTCCGACGGCGAGGTGGTGCAGGGCGTCGCCTCGGTCAACGAGGCCGCCATCACCGGCGAGAGCGCTCCGGTGATCCGCGAGAGCGGCGGCGACCGCTCGGCCGTCACCGGCGGCACCACGGTTATCTCCGACCACATCAAGGTGCGCATCACGGCGGCGGCGGGCTCCACCTTCCTCGACCGCATGATCCACCTGGTGGAGGGCGCCGAGCGGCAGAAGACGCCGAACGAGATCGCCCTCAACATCCTGCTCGCGGGCATGACGCTGATCTTCGTCTTCGCCACCGCCTCCATCCCGAGCTTCGCCGCCTATGCGGGGGGCACCATCTCCGTGGTCGTGCTGGTGGCGCTGTTCGTGACGCTGATCCCCACCACCATCGGTGCCCTGCTCTCGGCCATCGGCATCGCCGGCATGGACCGCCTCGTGCGCTTCAACGTGCTCGCCATGTCCGGCCGCGCGGTGGAGGCGGCGGGCGACGTGGACACCCTGCTCCTCGACAAGACCGGCACCATCACGCTGGGCAACCGGCAGGCGGCCGAGTTCCGCCCGGTGCGCGGCGTGAGCCCGCAGGAGCTGGCGGACGCGGCGCAGCTCGCCTCGCTCGCCGACGAGACGCCGGAGGGCCGCTCCATCGTGGTGCTGGCGAAGGAGAAATATTCCATCCGCGGCCGCGACATGGCGACCCTCAACGCCCATTTCGTGCCCTTCACCGCCCAGACCCGCATGAGCGGCGTGGACGTGGACGGCGCCGTGATCCGCAAGGGCGCGGTGGATGCCATCCTCAGGGATCTCCAGTCCCCCGGTTCGGCCGTGCGTCCGGTTTCGCCGGAGACGCTGCGCGAGGTGCAGGCCATCGCCGAGGAGATCGGCAAGGCCGGCGGCACCCCGCTCGCCGTCGCCCGCGACGGCAAGGTGCTGGGCGTCATCTACCTGAAGGACATCGTGAAGGGCGGCATCCGCGAGCGCTTCGCCGAGCTGCGCCGCATGGGCATCCGCACGGTGATGATCACCGGCGACAACCCGCTGACCGCCGCCGCCATCGCCGCCGAGGCGGGCGTGGACGACTTCCTCGCCGAGGCCACCCCCGAGGCGAAGCTGAAGCTCATCCGCGACGAGCAGGCCAAGGGCAAGCTCGTCGCCATGTGCGGCGACGGCACCAACGACGCCCCGGCGCTGGCCCAGGCGGATGTCGGCGTCGCCATGAACACCGGCACGGTGGCCGCCCGCGAGGCCGGCAACATGGTGGACCTCGACAGCGACCCGACCAAGCTCATCGAGATCGTGGAGATCGGCAAGGCGCTGCTCATGACGCGCGGCTCGCTCACCACCTTCTCCATCGCCAACGACGTGGCGAAGTATTTCGCCATCATCCCGGCCATGTTCGTGGCCTTCTACCCGCAGCTTGGCGCGCTGAACGTGATGGGCCTCGCCTCGCCGCAGAGCGCCATCCTCTCGGCCATCATCTTCAACGCCCTCATCATCATCGCCCTCATTCCGCTGGCGCTGAAGGGCGTCAAGTTCCGGCCCATCGGGGCGGCGGCGCTGCTCCAGCGGAACCTGCTCATCTATGGCCTCGGCGGGATCGTGGTGCCGTTCGCCGGCATCAAGCTGATCGACGTCGCCGTGACCGCCCTTCACCTCGTCTGAGGAGAGCCCATCATGCTCAACAGCCTCCGTCCCGCCTTCGTCATCGTCGTCCTCCTGACGGCGCTGACGGGCTTCGCCTACCCCCTCGCCATGACCGGCGCCGCGCAGGTGCTGTTCCCGGCGCAGGCCAATGGCAGCCTCATCGAGAAGAACGGCACCGTGGTCGGCTCCGCCCTCATCGGGCAGGCCTTCACCTCCGACCGCTACTTCCACGGCCGCCCCTCCGCCACCACCGGCGCCGATCCGGCGGATGCCTCGAAGACGGTGCCGCAGCCCTACAACGCCGCCAATTCCATGGGCTCGAACCTCGGCCCCACCAACCCCGCCCTCATGGATCGGGTGAAGGCCGACATGGCGGCCCTGAAGGCCGAGAACCCCGGCGCGGCGGTGCCGACCGATCTCGTCACCACCTCCGCCTCGGGGCTCGACCCGGACATCTCGCCGGAGGCCGCCTTGTTCCAGGTGCCGCGCATCGCCAAGGCGCGCGGCCTTGATGAGGACGTGCTGCGCCGGCTGGTTGCGCACGAGACGAGCGAGCGCACCTTCGGCCTCCTCGGCGAGCCCCGGGTGAACGTGGTCGCCATCAATCTCGCGCTGGACCGCTTCGCCGGCGCCAAATAGAACAGGCGGGACCGCAGCGGCCCGGCCGGGAGACGGCAATGCCCGAAGAGCGCGAGAGCGACCACCGCCCCTCGCCGGACGCCCTCCTGAAGGAGGCGCAGCGGGAGAGCCGTGGCCAGTTGAAGATCTTCCTCGGCGCCGCCCCCGGCGTCGGGAAGACCTACGAGATGCTTGCCTCCGGCCGCACCCGCCTGAAGGAAGGCGCCGACGTGGTGATCGGCGTGGTGGAGACCCACGGCCGCCGCGAGACTCAGGCGCTGGTGGAGGGCTTCGAGATCGTCCCCCGCCGCACCGTCGCCTACAAGGGCCGGCAGTTGCAGGAGATGGACCTCGACGCCATCCTCGCCCGCAAGCCCGACCTCGTGCTGGTGGACGAGTTAGCCCACACCAACGCCCCCGACAGCCGCCACGCCAAGCGCTACATGGACGTGGAGGAGTTGCTCGCCGCCGGCATCGACGTCTATTCCACGCTGAACATCCAGCATGTGGAGAGCCTGAACGACGTGGTGGCGCAGATCACCCGCATCCGCGTGCGCGAGACGGTGCCCGACGCCATCATCGACCGCGCCGACGAGATCGAGGTGATCGACATCACCCCCTCCGATCTCATCCAGCGGCTGCACGACGGCAAGGTCTACGTGCCCGACACCGCCCGGCGCGCGGTGGACAACTACTTCTCCCCCGGCAACCTCACGGCCCTGCGCGAGCTGGCCCTGCGCCGCACCGCCCAGCGGGTGGACGAGCAGTTGCGGAGCCACATGCGCGCCCATGCCATCTCCGGCCCGTGGGCGGCAGGCGAGCGGGTGCTGGTCTGCATCAGCGAGGACAAGCGCTGCGCGGCACTGGTGCGCTATGCCAAGCGCCTCGCCGACCGGCTGCGGGCGCCATGGGTGGCGCTCTATGTGGAGACGCAGCGCAGCTTCCAGCTGGGCGACGCCGACCGCGACCGCATCGCCGAGGTGCTGCGCCTCGCCGAGCGGCTGGGGGCGGAAGCCGTCACCGTGCCCGGCGGCGCGCACATTGCCGACGACGTGCTTTCCTACGCCCGCGCCGCCAACGTCACCCAGATCGTCATCGGCAAGTCCGACCGCTCGCGCTGGTTCGAGATCCTGCACGGCTCGGTGGTGCACGACCTCGTGCGGCGCTCCGGCAACATCTCCGTGCATGTGATCGCCGGCGATGCCGGACAGCCGGCCTCCGAGGAGACGCGCGCGGCCGCCCCGCTGCCGGTGCGACGGGAGGTGCGGGCCTATGCGGAGGGCGCGTTCCTCGTCACCGCCGCGACCCTCGTCGGCGTCGCCCTGCAACGGCTGCTGGGGCTGCAGAACGTCGCCCTCGTCTTCCTCACCGCCGTGCTGGTAAGCGCAGTGCGTTCCGGCCTGTGGCCGGCGCTGGCGACCTCGGTCGCCGCCATGCTGGCGTTCAATTTCTTTTTCATCCCGCCGCTCTACACCTTCACCATCGCCGATCCGGAAAACGTGATCGCGCTGTTCTTCTTCCTGGTGGTGGCGGCCATCGCCAGCAATCTCACGGCGCGGGTGCGCGGGCAGGCGCTGGCCGCGCGGGCGCGGGCGAAGACGACGGAAGACCTCTATCTCTTCTCCAAGAAGCTCGCGAGCGCGGTGAGCCTGGACGATCTGCTCTGGGCCACCGCCTTCCAGATCGCCTCCATGCTGAAGGTGCGCGTGGTGATGCTGCTGCCGGAGGATGGCGCGCTCACCGTGAAGGCCGGCTACCCGCCGGAAGATGCCATCGACGCGGCGGATCTTGCCGCCGCCAACTGGACCTATGAGAACAACCGACCAGCCGGCCGCGGCGCCGACACGCTGCCCGGCGCGCGCCGCCTGTTCCTGCCCATGCATACCGGGCGCGGGGCGGTGGGCGTGGTGGGCATCGACAAGGACAAGGAGGGCCCGCCCCTCTCGCCCGAGGAACGCCGGCTGCTCGACGCCCTCGCCGACCAGGCGGCCCTCGCCGTGGAACGGGCGAACCTCGTCTCCGACGTGGAGAAGGCGCGGCTCGACGCCGAGACCGACCGGCTGCGCTCGGCCCTTCTCACCTCCATCTCCCACGACCTGAAGACCCCGCTCGCTTCCATCCTCGGCGCGGCGGGCACACTCAGGAGCTTCGCCGCCTCGCTCACCGAGGACCAGCGCGGCGAGATGCTGGCGACCATCGAGGAGGAGGCCCAGCGGCTGAACCGCTTCATCGCCAACCTGCTGGACATGACGCGGCTGGAATCCGGGGCCATCGTGCCCAACACCTCGCCCAACGACCTCGCCGAGATTGTCGGCAGCGCCATGCGGCGGGCGGCCGCCATCCTCAAGGACCACCGGGTGGAGATCGACCTTGCGCCGGACCTGCCCATGCTGAACGTCGATCCCGTGCTGTTCGAGCAGGCGCTGTTCAACCTCCTCGACAATGCCGCCAAATATGCGCCCGCCGGCTCCCTCGTCTCGCTTCACGGCTGGGCCGAGAACGGGCAGGAGGGCGGACATGTGACGCTGCAGGTGCTGGACGAGGGGCCGGGCATTCCGGCGGAGGATGTGGACCAGGTGTTCGACAAGTTCTTCCGCGCCCGCAAGCAGGATCAGGTGCGCGCCGGCACCGGGCTCGGCCTCGCCATCTGCCGCGGCTTCATCGAGGCCCTGGGCGGCACCATCTCCGTGGCCAACCGGGCCGACCGTTCCGGCGCCGTCTTCACCATCGACCTGCCCGCGCGGGCGCTCGCCCCCATGCTGGAGACCACCCCGTGAGCGCGGCAGTGAAGCTCCTCGTGGTGGACGACGAACCCGCCATCCGCCGCCTGCTCGCCACCGGCCTGCCCACGCAGGGCTACGGGGTGGAGAGCGCCGCCACCGGTGCCGAGGCACTGGCGCTCATGGCCGCCGGCGCGCCGGATCTCGTCATCCTCGACCTCGGCCTGCCCGACATTCCCGGCCGCGACCTGCTGCGCCGCTGGCGCGAGGAGGGGCGGACCTGCCCCATCATCATCCTCTCCAGCCGCACCGACGAGCCGGGCATCGTGGAGGCGCTCGAGGCGGGGGCGGACGACTACGTCACCAAGCCGTTCGGCATGAACGAGCTGGTCGCCCGCATCCGCGTCGCCCTGCGCCACCGCCTCCAGCAGCAGGGCGAGAAGCCGCTGTTCGTGGTGGGCGATCTCTCGGTGGATCTGGTGCGGCGGATCGTGAAGGTGAAGGACAGGGAGGTGAAGCTCTCGCCCAAGGAATACGCCATCCTGCGGGTGCTGGTGCAGCATGCGGGCAAGGTGCTGACCCATCATTATTTGCTCTCGCAGGTGTGGGGCGAGATGCACGATCTGCAATATCTGCGCGTCTATGTCCGCCAGCTCCGGCAGAAGCTGGAGGACAATCCCGAAAAGCCCCGCTACATCCGCACCGAGACCGGCGTCGGCTATCGCCTCGCGGAGCCGGAGTGAGCGCCGTCGGCTAGAGCTGCGGATCGCTCATGCCCAGCAGCGCCGCGAGGAAGACGGCGACAAGGGCCAGCGCCACCTCCATCCTGCTGTTCACCGCGATGCGCGCGAGGTCCGCCCCCCGCGTGGGCGAGCGGGCGAGGCGCAAAGCGATGTGGCGGTTGCGCAGGGCGAGGCAGACAAGGCCGGCGAAGACCGAGGCCTTCAGGATGACGATGCGGCCATAGATCGTCCCCGGCAGCGCGGCCGGCGTCTCGATATGCAGGATCGCGGCAAGCCCGCCGCCGACGCCCACCATCAGCACCGCCCCGATGCCGATGCGGGAAAAGCGCCGCAGCACGGCGCCCGGCGCTTTTCCGGCTTCCTCCGGCGCTTTCGCCCACCCGTCCAGCAGCACGATGAGCGGCAGCAACCCGCCGATCCACACCGCCGCGCCTAGCCCGTGGACGGCATGGACGGCCACCAGCATCACCGCCCGCGCCCCCTCGGCGGCGCCGGGATGGCCGAGCAGGCTTTCGCTCGCCATCAGAACGGCCCCCGCCGCCGTGATCGCCGCCAGCCTCCGCCGTCCGCGCAGGGCAAGAGCGGCGAACGCGGCCACGACGAGCACGGCCAGCCGGAACGCCATGGCCTTTCCGAACCCGGTTTCCAGCAGGAAGCCGGAGACGAGGCTCGGGTCGGCCAGGCTTGCCGGCGTGCCTGCAATGTCCACCAGCGCCGCCCCCGCCCACACGAGAGCCGAGACGAGCGCGACCGGCAGCGCGAGGAAAACCATCCGCTCCGCCGCCCGCACGGCCGAGGCGCCCGCTGCCCCGGCCCACGCCGGCACGGCGGTGAACACGAACAACGATGCACCGAGCAGCACCAGCCCCGCCGCGAAATGCGTACACCGCGCGGCGAGGATGAGGGGAAACACGTCCACCCTATTTGCCGACCTGGAAGCCGAAGCTGCCCTCGGTCTTGTGGGTGTCCACGGAGACGATCTTCCACTGCACCTTGTAGGCACCGGCCGGCAGCGCGGCCCCCAGCTTCAGCACCAGCGCCTTGGGATCGGCGCCATCGGCCGCCGCGCCCGAGGCCACGGCGGAACCGTCCGCGCGGGTGACGACGATGGAGGAAAAACGGGGCTCCACCGCCTCGCTGAAGACGAGGCGGATTTCGCTGGGACCGGCCGAAACGGTGGTGCCGACGCCCGGCACCGCCTTTTCCAGATGGGCATGAGCGAAGGCCGCGGTGGCGGACAGGAGGCCGAGGGCGGCCGCGGCGACGAGGGTTGCGATGCGCTTCATGATGGATCTCGCGAAAGGGGACGGGGAAGGGAACGGCGCCTCAGGGAAAGAGAGGCCTTCCGATGCCGTTAGGGAAGATGTCGTCCAGGAAGAAATGCAGCTGGCCGATCACGCCCACATGGCTGCCGCTCTGGGCATTGATGGGGATGAGGGCCTCAAGGCCCACCTGCACCGCGCCGTTGGACCAGATGACGCCGGGATTGATGGTGCCCGTGGTGATGCGCGCGCCGTCGCCGATGTTGGAAACCGGGGACTGGAAGCTCGCTTCCACGATGGGCGTGAGCTGCTTGATGAAGTCCGGCTGCCCGGTCATCTCGCGCACGTTCTGATTGAGGTAGGGCAGGCTGTATTGCAGCGACAGGCCCCAGGTGAGCACGCGCGGGTTGGATTCGAAGGTCAGCGGATCGGTGAGCTGGGTGGGGAGGCCGTAGCCCAGTTGGCCGGTGATGGCGAAGGGCCGCAGCAGGGCGAGGCTGTCCGGCAGGTCACCGAAGCCCTTGCCGAAATAGAGGTTGGGCGACACCGTGGTGTAGCTGTCCACCACCTTGGAATTGCCGGTGCCGCCCCATTCGATGCTGAGGCCCACCGAGAAGATGAATTCGTGCTCCGCATTGTTGAGGAGCATCCACTTGAGCGTCGTCTCGATATTGTCGAAGCCCGAATGGCCGGGGGTATTCTGCAGCCAGCCGCTCTCGACGGAGATGCCGAGCCACGGGGTGATGGTCTTGGCATATTCGAACGAATAGGAGGTGCCGCCGACCCCGTCGCCGTCCTTCAGATATTGCACGGTGGGCAAGGCGAGCTCGTCGGCCACGGCCGGATCGTCGAAGGTGAGGGTCGCCGGGAACACGCGGTCGCCCGCGATTCCATGGGCGTGCGCGGAGGGGGGATGCGCAGCGAGAAGAAGGCCTGTCAGCGCGCAAAGGCTGACGGCCCCGGGAAGCCTGGTCATGAAAAAATCCTCGTGAGAAACCCAAGGCGCGGGCGAGCGCGCCGGTTCAGGCGGCCTTGATGGCGGTCACGAGGTGGGGAGGTGCGCGCGGCGGCGGGCCGCGCTTGAAGGGAAGCTGCGTGGTGAGCTGGGCGGCCGGAAGATCGGCGCGCACCATGAGGAATCCGGCCACGGCGTCGAGCGCGACGGGGGCAGGCGGCGGCGCCAGCATCCCGTCGGCGCAAGGACAGGCGATGCAATCCGCGCAGCAGGGATGGGTCGGGGATTGATCGGGCGCGGAGGGGCCGGACTGCCCGCTCTCGTGCTCGCACAGGAGGCCGGCGGCGACGAGCCCTTCGACCTGGACCGCATTCCATCTGAGGCCCGCGGCATTGCCCGCCTGAACGAAGGCCGCGACGCCGTTGGCGAGGAGCAGGACGACGAAAAGCAGGCGCAGGATGACCGGAAGGCGCAACGCCGCGTGCACGCGTCCGGCCCATCCGGCCGCGCGGTGTCGCGCCTCACTGCCTGCCCCGCCTCCCATCCCACCCTGCGTGTGTTCGTGTCCCGAAGGCCGCGAGAATACCAGCCAAGATGAGGATGACGCAACCAACGGCCCGGTTCGTCTTGCGGCATTCGTCGAATTACAGAGAAAAACAGGAAATGACGCTGGGTAAAACTACGTCATTCCTCCCCACACAACCTGAGCGCGCGCAAAGGCTATCCGCCGAAGAACACGCGCTCAGCCGTTCCCCGCAGCAGAAAGTCCCGCTGCCCGTCGTCGAGGGGCGCCCGGCGGGCGATGAAATCGAAGGCGGCCTGAAGGGTGTTGGGGGGCTCGCGCTCCAGCACCGGCATGTCGCTGCCCCACATCAGCCGGCCCGCGCCGAAGGCGGCGACGAGGGCGACGAGTTGCGGGATCACCCGGTCGTAAGGGGGCGTGTCGAACTTGTTGAGGCCGGACACCTTCACCGTCACGCCCGGGAAGGCGGAAAGCGCCAGAAGCCGGTCCAGCTGGCGCGTGTCGCCCGGCATCACATGGGCCATGTGATCGAGGCAGACGCTCGTCGCCGGATAGCGCCGGCACAGCTCGGCCATGTGGAGGAGCGCGTCGTCGCTCATGTCCGGGCTGTCGCGCAGGAGCGGGCACAAAACGAGGTCTTCCTCCGCTGCCGTCGCCCAGATGGTCGCCATCACCGGAGAGGCGAGCCAGGATCGGGTATCGACGCCCCTCAGGCGAAAGCCCTTCACCCCGGTCGCTTTCGCCGCCCGCATGGTCTCGGCCGCGTCGGCGCGCAGGTCGTCCACCGCACCGACCACGGCGAAGGTGCCGGGGTGCGCCCGCGCGGCATCCGTCAGATAGGAGCTGTCGAAGCCGAAATAGCCGATGTGCTGCACCAGCACGACCCGCGCGACGCCGACGGCCGCCTCCCGCGCCAGCACGGTGTCGATATCGTAGTCCGGCGGATCGCGGTCGCGCGCGGTCTGGCCGTTGACCATGGGATAGCGGGCGAGGTCGCCGCCCCAGCTGTGGCTGTGGGCATCGATGAGCCCGCCGGGCGCAGCCCGTGCGCCCGAACCGATGCCGCCGGCAACCGCCAGCGCCGCCGCGCCCTTCAGCAGGCTGCGGCGATCAAGGCCGCCTCTGTCACGCGCCTCGCCCCGGCCCTCGCCTTGCGTCATCGCCTGCCTCCCGCCCGGAACAGCCGCGCCCTAGATGGGCACGGCGCGCGCCGTTCTGGCAAGGGCGCCGACCGATGACGGACGCAGATCAGATCAGCGCATCCGCGCTCCCGTGCACGGGATGAAGCACCTCATGCACATGCGCCGCCAGGGCCTGCGCCCGGTCGGACAGCTCGTGCACCAGCGCGGGGTGCGCCGACTGGGCATGGTCGAGGAGGGAGGAACCGATGGCATCGAGATAGTCGACGACTGCCGTCGGGAGATGGAGGTCCGGCAGGTGATCCGTGCCCAGCGCCCCATGGGCGTGCGACGCCGCCTCCAGCAACCCCGCCGCCCGTGCTTCCAGCGTGGCGAACACGGCGGAAAGATCGTCCGGCGCGCCGGAGACGGCCGCCTTCAGGGTCGCGAAGGGGTCGGAAACGTTGCCCTCCGTGCCCACCGATGGCTGCGCGGAGAAGGAAAGGGCCGAAACCTGCGGGCCCGCTCCGCCGCCGGTACCAACCAGCGTGATCGTGACATCCTGTGTCACCGCCGCACCGGATGCATCCGTCAGCTTGACCACAAACGTCTCCGCCCGCGTCTCGCCCTCGGCCAGCGGCGCCACCTTGGCCTCATCCACCGAATAGGACCACTGGATGACGCCGGCACCGTTCGCATCGCTGACGATCTTGGCCGTAAGCGCGCCCAGCGCGTCTGTGGGGCCGGTGACACTGGCGGTGTGGGTGTCGGAGGTGTCCGCATCGGCGAACTGGATGGTACCCCATGTCGAAAGGCTCTTCAGACCGCTCTGGTCGATGACAGCTGGCCCATGGACATTGGGCGCGCCGATCGAGGCGATGAAGATGTTATTGCCGTAGCTCTTGTCGCCGGCGACCAAGTTGGATGCCGCTGACTCAAACACCACCTGCAGGCTATCGGGCGTAAATACTGGATCGAAGCTAGCACCATCACCTGAAAAACTCGTGATTTCGCCTGTCGTGATGTCCTTTACGAAAATATCAGTGAAACCATTGGCATCACCTGGCACCAGATTGTTCGCGGCAGAAGCGAAGGCCACCTTCGTGCCATCCGGAGAAAATGCGATTAATCCGTAACTCGAATCATTTGCAACGAAATCTTGCGAGCTGGAACTGGCCACGGTCACTTCATCTGTGATTATATTTTTGACCAGCACCTGCACCGAACCGTGCGATGATCCGGAATTGGGATCCAACATGTAGGAAAGGAATGCCAACTTGGTGCCGTCCGGGGAAAAGACCGGAGCTATCGGCGTGGAGCCGCCAGCGTATGAAATGAATTTAATTTCGCCGGTCACAAGATCTTTAATGTAATAAGCTGAATCTCCGACCGCTCTCGGCCCCGCCTCAGAACCTATAGCAACAAAGGCGATCTTGGTCCCATCGGGAGAAAAGACGGGATCGTCGCTGTTGGTTCCGAATTCCTTGCCGTCAGCATAGGTCGAGATCCGGGTGACAGCTCCCGTCGACAAGTCCTTGACGAAGATATCATTGCGCCCAGTATCTCCGGAGACGAAGGGCGAGTAGGACTGAAAGGCGATCTTGGTTCCGTCTGGAGAAAAAGTCGGACGCTCGCTTGAAGAAACTCCTTGCCCGCCATTTGCGTCGGTGGAGACGCGGGTGATTGCACCAGTATCTAGATCCTTGATAAAGAGATCAGCAACTCCGTTTGTATCCCCTTGAACCAGATTGGATGCAAGCGACACAAACGCAACCTTGTGGCCATCCGGCGAAAACACGATATCGCCGGTGCTGCTCTCGTTACTGATCCGCCCTTGGGAATCGGACGAAACGACAACAACGTCGCCCGTTACGCGATCCTTGATCATGACCTGCTGATTAAAGACAGAAGGAACAGCTCCACCAGCTGGCACCGCCACGAGATTCGCAGCGCCGGATAGAAAGGCCACCTTGGTGCCATCCGGCGAAATGGTCGGCAACCAGCTCTCTCCGTTTCCGTGTTGCCCCGTCGCCGTCGCCGAAAGCAGCGCCGTATCGCCTGCCCAACTGGTCGCCCCGATCGTAGGCGCATGGTTCTCGAACGACAGCAAGACATGCGCGCTCGCCACGCCCTTGTCAGCATCGGTGACGGTGAATGTCACATCGCGCGCGCTCGTCGGTGCCGTCGGAGATGTCGAACGATAGGACACCTGGTCCAGAAGCTCGCTCATCTGGGCATCGGAAATGGCCGACTTCAAAGTGAAAGCCAAGTCGTGGCCGGACAGCCCATTGGCGGAAACGGTGCCAACCTGCTTGCCGTCGAGATACAGCTTTGTGCCGATGATGCTGAACGCACCGGCCGAGAGATAAAACTGATCGGTGGATGTTCCGCCCGTGAGATGCACACTGAGCTTGCCATTCTTGAAGCCGGTGCCGTCGGGATTGGTCACATGGGCGTCCGAGTCGATGACGACGCCGTCCATCGCGGCCGAAGGGCGGAATGCGTGCGTCGGACCGAGATCGGAGAATTTCGGCGCATCCCCCTCCGGCTTGAGCTTGAGCTGCATGCTGGCGGAGAAGGCTGGCGCGTTGGAGGAAGCAAACGCAAATGTTACGGCGCGCGCGACAGCCGATGGCGTATCACCCGAATATGAGTATGAAACGGCACGCGCCAACGCTGTGATTTCCTCAGCCATCACACCGGGCGCGAGAGTTACATTCATGTACTGATCAGTTCCGACCGTCGTCTCCCAGCCGATATAATCTCCATTATAGTATATATAAGATGTCTTATCAGGATTTTCTTGGACGGCAATGCCTCCGATCTGTGATATACTGAAATGATCGAGGGCAGTAGAGTTGGCCATACTCACCGTAAATGAAGCATCCATAAAATAGGCAGTCGGCGCCCCCGCAACCGTCACATTCGAATCCAGCACCACCGGACCCGCATTCACCGTATTCTCCGCCAGCGTCTTGCTCTTATCGAGCCCGCTGAAGCCGGTTTTCGCCTTCGCCGCCATGATCGCAACTCTCCCTGACCAGAGTTGCAATTAGGGGTAGCGAAGCGTCGTGGCGCGGTCTAGGCGGTGACGGAACGGCAGGCGGAAGACAGAGCCGGCAAGCGACCAAAGGGCAACAGTACGGAGCGGCCGCCCCGGCCGCCCCGGCCGCCCAGGGGCCGCCCGCTCGCAACCCGCTGCAATTGCTGCGCGGGAACCCAAGCTCCGGCCCTACCAGCGCAGCAATCGGCTACCCACGAGCGCGCCCACCGCCGTCACCGCCGCCACCGCGATGCTGTACCAGGTGAGGAAGAACAGCGGGGAATCGTCCACGCAATGGAGGGCGTAGAGGGCGGCGGCGATGCCGCCCGCCGCGAGGCCCGCGGCGGCGCCGGCCAGTGTCGGGTGGGTCGGGGCACCCCGCCGCAGGGCGAGAAGGAGCGCGCCCAGGGCCGGAGCGGCGATCATGGGAATGAGCGTCGTGCAATAGATGGCGTAGCGGCCCACGAGTTCGTGCCGCCACTGGCTTGCGGGCGTCGTCACCAGCTCGGCCGCAACACCCGCTGCAAGCAGCATGGCCGGCACAAGCAGGGCCCGCGCCGCACGTCCCACCCGCGCGCCGGGCTGCGACAGGCGCAGCGCCAACACCAAAGCGACTGCGGCGAGCGAGAGCGTCACCGCGAACTTGAAGGCGAGGCGCCATTCCACCAGCAGAGCGAGAAGGTGGGGCCGCGGCGAAAGACGCAGGGCGAACACGCACGCGGCCGCCACGACGCCAACGACGAGCGCGAGCGCGAGCGTGCTCCTGAAGCTGCGCACCGGCCGTGCATCGGCGGCGAGGGCGCGTATGAGGTCATCCGTCTTCACGTCGTTCCTTCACTCCTCCCTCAGGCGGGCCGAAAGGCTCGCAAAGGCGCGATGCAGCGCCACGCGCACCGCGCCGGGCGTCATGCGCATCCGCTCCGCCGTCTCGGCGACGGAGGCGCCCTCCACCGCCACCGAGCGCAGCACCGCCTGCTGCTTCTGCGGTAGCAGGGCAAGGTGCTGCTCCACCTCCATGGCCCCGGTGTCGGGCCGCTCCTCCGGCGCCGGGAGAAATTCGGCGAAATCTTCCACCGGCACCTCCACCCGCCGCCCGCGCCGGCGCAGATGGTCCACCATCTTGTTGCGGGCGATGGTCCACAGCCAGGGCCCGAGGGGGTCCTCGGTGCGCCAGGTGTGCCGCTTCAAATGCACCGCCAGCAGTGTCTCCTGCACCACATCCTCCGTCTCCGCCGTGGGCGCGCCAAGGCGGACAAGGCGGCGCTGGACCACAGTGCGCAGCGCGGGCGCGAGCTCCCGCAGCAATTGCTCATAGGCCGCGCCGTCGCCGGCAAGCGCGCTCCGCATCAATTGCGCCCACCGCAGTTCGCGGTCGTCCATCTATACGTTCCCGAAGGTCAGTTCGCAGGCGCCCACCCGAACGTTACACCCCGGACGGGCGACGCACGCACTTTTCGCAAGGATCATTCTTCGCGGCTTCCCGCAAGGCAATGGGCGAAGGCGGGGCGCTTGGCCGCGCCATGGAGACATTGGCCGCTCCCGAACGTCGCCGCGCCATCGGAAATCGTGCAAGGCGCGGTGCGCAAAGCGGGCGGCGGTCGGCTCGAAGGCCACCCTTTGCGCACCGCGCCTCATCGAGAGGCGGCGCGAAGCCGGGCAATTGCGCCCTCTCGAGGCAGAGCGGCTCCATCACCGGCCCGGGCGCCCCTCTTACACCTGCCGCATGAGAATATGCGCAAGTGCCCCTGCACATTTGCGCCCTTCCGCGCACGGGACGCCACGCCATCATGAGCCGGCGTAATCACCGCCGCCCCACTGGCAGAAGAGCCCGATGACCGTCCAATATCCCCGCTTCAAGGCCGCCGCCTGCCACGCCTCGTCCGTGTTCCTCGATGCGGACAAGACCGCCGAGAAGGCCTGCGACCTCATCGCCGAGGCCGCCGCCAACGGCGCCGCGCTGGTGGTGTTCCCGGAATCCTTCCTGCCCGGCTTCCCGGTGTGGGCGGCGCTGCAGGCGCCCATCTACAATCACGGCTTCTTCCGCGCGCTGGTTGCTGAGGCGCAGAAGCTCTCGGACGGCGCCATCCGCACCATCCGCATGGCGGCGCGCCGGCACGGCGTCCACGTCTCCCTCGGCTTCACCGAGGGCACCGATGCGAGCGTCGGCTGCATCTGGAATTCCAACGTTCTGATCGGGCCGGACGGCGCGATCCTCAACCACCACAGGAAGCTCGTCCCCACCTTCTACGAGAAGCTGGTGTGGGCGAATGGCGACGCGCGCGGCCTGCGCGTCACCGCCACCGAGATCGGCCGGGTCGGCATGCTGATCTGCGGAGAGAACACCAATCCCCTCGCGCGCTATGCCCTGATGGCGCAGGGGGAGCAGGTGCATATCTCCTCCTATCCGCCGATCTGGCCGACCCGTCCGCCCGAGGAAGAAGGCGCCTACGACCTGAAGCGCGCCATCGAGATCCGCGCCGGTGCTCATGCCTTCGAGGCGAAGGTGTTCAACATCGTCGCCTCCGGCTTCGTCGATGCCGCCATGCGGGAAGCCATGGGCTCCATGGGCCACGCGAGCCTGGGCAAGGCCAGCCTCGAGGTGATGGACAATTCCCCGCGCGGCATTTCCATGGTGCTCGATCCCACCTCGCAGGTGCTGGGCGAGGTGCTGGGCGAGCACGAGGGCATCCTCTACGCCGATATCGACACCGCCCGCTGCGTGGAGCCCAAGCAGTTCCACGACGTGGTGGGCTATTACAACCGCTTCGACGTGTTCCACCTGGAGGTGGACCGCTCCGCCCGCGAGCCGGCCTATTTCTCCGAGGGCGCCGCCATCGCCCGCGCCGCCGAGGATGGGGCGCTCGACCCCGCGGCGGACGTGCTCTTCGCCGACGGGGCGGCCTGAGTTTCCCATCCCCTCCACCGGGGCCGGCAACGACCGGCGCCGCACGGCCTGAACAAACAAACCCTTCCAGAGGATCATCAGATGGCAACGGATCGAAAGCCTGCCCGCCGAAAACTGTTCAACCTCGCCGGCGCGGCCCTCGCCGCGGTGTCGCTCGCCGCATCTCCGGCGCTGGCGCGCGACACGGTGAAGATCGCCTTCATCGGCCCGCTCACCGGCGGCAATTCCGCCACCGGCCTCGGCGGCCGCAATTCCGCGGCGCTGGCCGTGGACCTGCACAATGCCAAGCCGGACGCCAAATACACCTACGAGCTGGTACCCTTCGACGACGAGTGCAAGCCGAACGTGGGCGTGCAGGTGGCTACCAAGGCGGCCTCCGACAAGTCCATCATCGCCGGCATCACGCATTACTGCTCTGCGGTCGCCATCGCCACGGTGGACACCTACAACCGCTTCGGCCTGCCGGTGGTGGTGTGGGGCGCGGTGCTGCCGGAAATCACCTATGGCAACGACTACAAGGAAATCCACCGCGTCAACGGCACGATGATCAATGAAGGCAAGATGGCCGCGGAGTTCCTCACCAAGCAGGGCTTCAAGACTTTCGTCGTCATCCACGACACCACCGACTACGGCAAGGGCCAGAACAAGTATTTCGCCGAGAATTTGAAGCCCCAGGGCGGCGAGATCCTCGCCACCTTCCCGGTGCCGCCGGACCAGCAGGACTTCACCGCCGAACTGACCAAGGTGAAGGAGCTGAAGCCGGACGTGGTGTTCATCGGCGGCCTCACGCCCCTCGGCGTGCGCGTGCGCTCGCAGATGGACCGGCTCGGCATCCCCGCCCAGCTCGCCGGCGTCTCCGGCATCATGAGCGCCGGCTTCATCGAAGGCGCCGGCCCTGCCGCGGAAGGCACGGTTTCCTTCCACAACGGCGCGCCGCTGACCAAGTATGCCGACGGCAAGGCCTTCATGGACGCCTACGCCAAGGCCGGCTACCGCGAGGACCCGGACGCCTATGGCCCGTTCGCCTTCTCCGCCGCCAACCTCATCATGGACGCCATCGAGAAGGTCGGCCCGGACCGCAAGAAGGTGCGCGACGTGCTCAATACCACCAAGGGGTATAAGGCGCTGGTGGGCGAGATCAACTTCGACGACCACCGGCAGAACATCGTCTCCGCCAACGTCTATGTCTCGCAGGACGGCAAGTGGGTCTACTGGCCGGACAGTGCCTATGCGACGGGCACCAAGAAGCTGCCGGGCAAGGCAGCGAGCAACTGACGCCCTCCCTGTTCCCCGGACCGTCGACACCGCAGGTGGAGCGCTGATCCGGGGCCCAGGGGAAAGGTCGGCGAAGCCGGCAACCGCTTCGCACGGCCGGGGAATGGAGCCGCCTTCGGCGAACGGTTGCACTGGGCCACGGCACTCCTTCCCCTGCTCTCGCTCCGTTTCAGTCCGCCGGGGGCGCAAGGGTGGCGCCGATGGCAGACACTCCCCTCCCCCGGCGCCCTTCTTGCAGCGCGCCGGTTCCCGCTTCCCCTTGAGAGACCCGCCATGGACCCCGGACTTCTCGCCCAGTACCTGTTCAACGGGCTGATGCTCGGCACCATCTACGCCATCGTCGCGGTCGGCTTCTCGCTGTTCTTCGGCGTGCTGGACGTGATCAAGTTCTCCCACGGCGACGTGGTGACGGTGGGCGCCTTCTCCGCCTTCGGGGCGGCGGGGCTCATGGCGGCGCTCGTCACCCTCTCCGGCCCCTTGGCGCTGGCGGTGGGGCTCATCGCGGCGCTGGGCGCGGGCGCGCTCTCCGGCGTCATCATCGGCCGGCTGCTGGTGCTGCCCCTGAAGAACGCGCCGGGCGTCAACGTGCTGCTCGCAACCCTCATGGCCGGCACCGTGCTGCGCGAGGCCATCCGCCTCGGCGTGCCCAATGGCGGCAATCCCAAGCCCTTCCCGGCCCTGCTGCCGGACGGCGTGCTGAAAGCGGGATCGTTCAGCGTAGGGATCGACAGCGTCATCATCCTCCTTGCCGGCCTCGCGGTGGTGCTGGCGACCCATCTCGTCATCACCCGCACCCGCCTCGGCCTCTCCATCCGCGCGGTGGCGCAGGACGAGGAGGTGGCGCAGCTCGCGGGCGTCAGCTTCAACCGCACCGTGCTCGGCACCTTCGCGCTGGGATCGATGCTCGCCGGCCTCGCGGGGCTGATGCTCGGGCTCTACTACCGGGAGATCAACTTCAACATGGGTGTCATGCTCGGCATCATCGGCTTTGCCTGCGCGGTGGTGGGCGGCCTCGGAAGCCTCATCGGGCCCATCATCGGCGGCTTCCTCTTCGCGGGGGTGCAGACCCTCGTCACCGTCGTCCTGCCCTTCACCAGCGCCTACAAGGACGTGGTGGCCTTCGCCGTCATCATCGCCCTCATCGGCCTCTTCCCCACCGGCCTCATCGCCGAGAAATCCAGCGAGCGGGTGTGAGATGAGCATGGCGGACCTTGCCCCCTCCCTTCCCGCTGATACGGCCCGCACCGGCGGTCTCGCGCGCCTCGCCGTGGCCGCCACCGTGGCCCTGCTGTTCGCTGGCGGCGGCTTCCTGCTCCATGCCGAACAGCAGGGCCAGGTGATCGCGCTGCTCGCCGCCTTCGTCGCGGTGTTCGCGCTGGCGGAGAAGGTGCCCGTGGGCCGACGTATCGTCGGCCTCTGCCGCGCCCATCCCGGCACGGTGAACCTCACCGCCGCCCTCAGCATCCTCGCCATCGCCGCCGCGCTGCGCGAAGAGCACTACACGCTGCTGATGATGGCCACCGTCGCCCTCTTTGCCACCGCCGCCGCGGGTCTCACATTGCAGATGGCGTTTGCCGGCGTGCCCAACTTCGCCGGCGCCGCCTTCTTCGCGGTGGGCGCCTATGTGGCGGCGCTGCTGGGGCATACGGGCATCCCGCACCTCCTTGTGCTGCTCATCGCCGGCCTCGCGGCGGCGGTGCTGGGGCTCGTCCTGCTGCTGCCGGTGCTGCGCACGCGCGGCCACTATGCCGCGCTCGTCACCATCGCCTTCGGCCTGTTGCTGCGCGCCTTCCTGGAGGTGAATGACGTGCTCGGCGGCCCCCAGGGCATGAAGGTGAAATCCTTCTCTTTGTTCGGCCTCGACTTCAGCCGGGTGACCGAGATCGGGCCCTACGACGTCTCCTTCTATCTGCCCTACGCGCTCGCCTCCTGCGCCCTGTTCGCCCTCGCCTTCTTCCTGGTACGGCGGCTGGAGACCTCGTTCGTCGGCGTGGCGCTCGATGCGGTGCGCTCGGACGAGGTGGCGGCCAGCGTCTTCGGCCTCTCCATCGCCCGCTGGAAGGCCACCGCCTTCCTGCTCGGCAATGCCATGATCGGGGTCGCCGGTGCGCTCTACGGCATGATGAACGGCTTCGTGAACCCCAACAGCGCCAATTTCGGCGACAGCCTCATCATGCTGTCCATCCTCGTGCTGGGCGGGCTCGGCAATCTGTGGGGGGCGGTGGTGGCGGCGGTGGTCATCCTCGTCATCCCCGAGAAACTGCAGGCGATCCAGGAATTCCGCCTCATCATCTTCGCCCTGCTGGTCATCGCCATCCTGCGCTTCCGCCCGTCCGGCCTCATGCCGCGCGCAGTGCGCGACTTCTCCGCGCTCGTGAAGGGAGGCTCCCGATGAGCCCGCTGCTCGCCTGCTCCGGCCTCACCATGCGCTTCGGCGGCCTGACGGCGCTCGACGCCCTCGACATCAGCGTCGGCAAGGGCGAGACCATCGGCCTTGTCGGGCCGAACGGCTCGGGCAAGACCACCTTCTTCAACGTGCTCACCGGCCTCTACAAGCCCTCGGCCGGCGCCGTGCAGCTGGAGGCGCAGGACCTGTTCGCCCGCTCGGCGCAGGAGATCGGACGGGCCGGTGTCGCCCGCACCTTCCAGCGCTCGCGCCTGATGCTGGACCAGACGGTGTTCGACAACATCGCGCTGGGGGCGCTCGGTCGGCTCGACCTCAGCCTCCTCTCCGCCCTCGTGCTGCGCGGCCGCTTCCGTCGCCAGCTTTCCGAGCTGGTGGAACGGGCGACGGCCCTCACGCGCCGCTTCAATCCGCAGATCGCCGCGAACCTGTTCAAGCCGGCCGGCAGCTTCACCATGATCGACCGGCGGCGCATCGAGATCTGCCGCGCGCTCGTCGGCGCCCCGCGCCTGCTCCTGCTGGACGAGCCATCCGCCGGCATGACCCATGAGGAGACGCGGGCGCTGATGGACGACCTGCTCGCCTTCCGGGAGGAGATGCCGGACCTCGCCATCGTCCTCGTGGAGCATGAGATGGACGTCATCCGCCGCATCTCGGACCGCTGCATCGTGCTGAACTTCGGCAAGAAGATCTTCGAGGGACCGTTCGACGCCCTCATCGCCGATCGCGAAGTGCAGACCGCCTATCTCGGAGGCGCGCAATGAGCCGGCCCCAACTCTCGCACCCAGATGCGCCCCGTCCCGAAGCCGCCCGCCGGCTCTCCGTCTCCGGCGTCACCACCGGCTATGACCGGGCGGACGTGCTGCACGACGTCTCCATCGAGGCGAAGCCCGGCCGCATCACCTGCATCCTCGGCGCCAATGGGGCGGGCAAGTCCACCCTCATCCGCTCCATCCTGGGGCTGACGCCGGTGCGGCGCGGATCGGTGGCGTTCGGGGGCGACACCATCACGAATCTCGCCACCCACCGCATCGCCGCTCTGGGCATCGCTACCGTGCCGGAGGGCAACCGGGTGCTGCCGCGCATGAGCGTGCTGGAAAACCTCAAGGTCGGCGGCCTTCTGGAGAAGGACCGCCACCGTCTCGCCGAGCGCATGGAGCGCATGTTCGAGACCTTCCCGCGGCTGAAGGAACGGCGCAACCAGCTCGCCGGCACACTCTCCGGCGGCGAGCGCTCCATGCTCTCCATCGCCCGCGGGCTGATGACCGACCCGGAGCTGATCGTGTTCGACGAGCCGTCCCTCGGCCTGTCGCCCTTGTTCGTTTCGGAGGTGTTCCGCATCGTGCGGCAGCTGAAGGAGGAGGGCTACACCATCCTCCTCGTGGAGCAGAACGTGCGGCAGACGCTGGATGTGGCGGATGATGGCTACGTGCTGGCCCAGGGCCGCGTCGTCGCCTCCGGCACCAGCGCCGCCCTCGCCGCCGATGGCGAGCTGCACAAGGCCTATTTCGGCGTTCACTGACCAAGATCACGAACAGCCCGCGCGGCGCATGAGCGGGCCCACTTGGCATCGGTCGAAGACCGAGGCCGATGGCAAAAGAGGAAAACGACACCCATGGCCATGCCCGTCTATGACCGCGTCCATCCCCTGCGCAAGCCGAAGGGCTTCGAGCCGGTGGTGCAGCGCTGGTCCACCGCCTTCGCCAACAACTGCCGCGCGCTCTGCGTCGCCTTCCACGGCGTGCAGGGTAAGAGCGCGGAGGAGGTCCACGCCTCGCCCTTCTTCGGCTGGATCGAGGCGGCGCTGGCCCTGCCGGATGGCCCGACCGTCAGCGACCATGCCGCCTTCGTGGACCAGAACGGGCTCTATACCCACATCCTTGCCGCCTACTGGCTGGATGAGGCCAAGCGCGACCGCTTCCTCGCCGATCCGGTCGTCGCCGGCTGGTGGGAGGACGCCGCCCGCCTCACCGAGCCCACCGGCTATTTCCGCGAGAGCATGACCGTGCCGGTGGAGCGGCAGGAGAGCATCTACTGGCAGGACTATGCCGGCGGCCTTTCCGCCGCGCCGGATGTCGCGCTCTATCCCACCCCGTGGTGCGGCTATTACGGCGCCATGCGCGACCGCATCCCGCTCGCCGCCGCCGACACGCTGGAAAGCCCCGTCGCCGCGCTCGTGCCGGTGGAGCGGGAGACGAAGGGGGCGCGCTGGCGATTGGCCATTCCGCACAATTTCGCGGTCATCCGCTCCGCCGCCTTCTGGGGCCGGTGCGACCCCGAGCAGGCGGAGAACTACATGCGCGAGCTGCGCACGCCGCTGATGACGGGCATGGACTTCCTCAAAGAGAATGGCGAAGCCTCCGGCTGCGCCTCCCTGCGCTTCCAGCAGACCTGCGACGCGGCCGGCACGCCGGTGCTGGAAACCCACGCGCTGGGCTATTTCCTCTCCCTTGGCCATCTGGAGAACTGGGCGGAGCACCACCCCACCCACGAGGCCATCTTCTCCGCCGCCATCGCCCGCTATCGCAAATACGGCAAGGCCAACCAGCTGCGCACCTGGCACGAGGTGTTCGTGCTGCCCGAGGGCGACAAGCACCAGTTCGAATATGTGAACTGCGCACCCGGAACGGGCCTGCTGGGCTTCCTGCCGGGGGAGCGGGTGTAGGGGCGCTCACGCGCCCTCCCCTCAGAACTCCGTCAGATAGGCCGCGTCCCGCTGCACCACCTCGGCGAGGTGCTGGAGCACGGCGCGGAAGCGGCCCATGAATTCCAGATCCTCGTGGACGCTCACATAGATGTCCCGCATCACCACCACCTCGTCGGTGAGGATGGGAATGAGGCGCGGATTGCTCTTGGCCGAAAACAGCGGCAGGAGGCCGATGCCGGCGCCGCGCGCCACCGCATTCTGCTGGGCGTGCATGGAGGTGGAGCGGAACGATACCTTCAGCGGCTCCAGCACATCCAGCAGCCAGTGCACCGGCTGGATGGCGACGAGATCCTCCACATAATCCACGAAGGTGTGAGAGGGCAGTTCCGCCCGCGTCCTCGGCATGCCGAAGCGCCGCACATAGTCCGGCGCCGCATAGAGCGCGAGGCGGAAGGCCCCGAGGCGGCGCACGGCGAGGCGCTGGCCCTGTGGCGGCACGAAGGAGATGGAAATGTCCGCCTCGCGCTTCGTGAGATTGATGAGATGGCGTTCGGTGACCAGCTCCACCACCAGCCCCGGCTCCTTCTCCGCCAGCTCGGCGAACCGTTCGGCGAGATAGAAGGCGCCGATGCCCTCCATGGAGGCGACGCGCACATGCCCGCGCGGCGCGCTGGGGGCCGCCTGCAGCGTTTCCTCGACGCCCACCGCCTCTTGCTCGATGCGCTCGGCCACGGCAAACAGGCGATGGCCCGGCTCGGTCAGCACGAAGCCGTCGGGCTTGCGGTCGAACAGCTTGAGGGACAGATCCTTCTCCAGCTCGCTGATGCGGCGGGAGACCGTCGTGTGGTCCACCTTCAGCCGCCGCGCGGCGGGCATCAGCCGGCCCTGCCGCGCCAGTTCGAGGAAGAAGATCAGGTCGTTCCAGTTGAACATGGCTGAAGATCCTCGAGCGCCCGCCCGGTGATAGCAGTAGCGGGCGCCCCGCCCAACCCCGCCCCGGTTGCAGGTGTCGGCATGCGAAGACACGGGCGCGCGGATCGGATAATCCTTGTCGCCTCACCCTGCCCTCTCGCCACCCGCCGCCCACGGATCGCTCATGCCGGTGAATGACACGCTCGACGCCTTCGTCTCCCATGGCCACTTCGAGCTTGCCCCCACGGGCGTGGGGCCGCTCGACGGCCTCACCTTCGCGCTGAAGGACCTCTTCCACGTGGCTGGCGTGCCCACCGCGGCCGGGAGCCCGGCTTGGCTGGCGAGCCATGGGGTGCCGGACGCGAACGCTCCGGTGGTGGACCTGCTGCTCGGCGCCGGCGCGCGCCTCGTGGGCAAGACGCACACGGATGAGATGGCCTGGAGCCTCAACGGCGAGAACCACCATTACGGCACGCCCATCAACCCCGCTGCGCCGGGGCGCATTCCCGGCGGCTCCTCCTCCGGCTCCGCCGCGGCGACGGCGGGCGGGCTGGTGGATTTTGCCATCGGCTCCGACACCGGCGGCTCGGTGCGGCTTCCCGCCAGCTATTGCGGCCTGTTCGGGCTGCGGCCGACGCATGGGCGCATCTCCATCGCGGGTGCTGTCCCGCTGGCGCCGTCCTACGACACTGTGGGCTGGTTCGCGCGCGATGCGCAGACCTTCGAGAAGGTCGGCGCGGTGCTTCTGGGGGGCCTTGCGGCGATGCCCGCGCCGCGGCTGCTGCTAGCGCGCGATCTGTTCGAGGCCGCCGGGCCAAAGGTGACGGCCGCGCTGGCGCCGGCCCTGGCGCGGATCACGGCGCTGTATGGCGCGGCGGAAGAAGTGGACGTGGCCCATGGTGCCCTGCCCCATTGGCGCAACGCCTTCCGCATTCTCCAGTCGGCCGATGCCTGGGCAGAGCACGCCGACTGGGTGCGCGGCGCGCAGCCAGAATTCGGCCCCGGGGTGAAAGAGCGCTTTGCCGCTGCCGCCACGCTCGACCCGGCCGAGGTGGCCGAGGCGCGGGCCTTGCGGGCGCAGGTGCGGGCGCGGATCGATGCCCTGCTGGGCGACGACGGCATTCTCCTCTTGCCCACCGCCCCCGGCATCGCGCCCCGGCGCGGCACGCCTTTGGCCGATCTTGAAGCCTTCCGCGCCCGTGCCATCGAGCTTCTGTGCCTCTCCGGCCATGCCGGGACGCCGCAGATCTCGTCGCCGCTGGCGACGCTGGAGGGCTGCCCGCTCGGGCTCTCGGCCATGGCGCCGCGCGGCAAGGACGAGATGCTGCTCGCCCTGGCCACCGCCGTCGCCCATCCTCGATGATCGGTTCGAGCGGCGCCTTCCTCGGCGGATGACACTGCGCCCAACCTATTCCCTTGCGGCGAGGCCCAAGCCATTGTCCGCGGGATCGGCGGCGCGGTCCGGATGGGCATCGGGATGCACGAGATTTCTCTGATCGTCACCTGCCTCGTGATCGGCGTCCTGCTGCGCTGGTCTGGGAGACTGCCCGACACCGCCACGAAGGCCTTCGGCGGCTGGGTCATCAACGTCGCTTTGCCGGCGACCGCGCTGCGCAGCGTCCATCAGCTGAAGATGGACGATGGCTGGTGGTTGGCTGCGGCCACGCCCTGGATCGGCGCGATCCTCGCCATCCTCGTCATCGTGCCGCTCTGCCGCGCCTTCGGCTGGTCGCACCGGCGGGCCGGCGCACTGCTGCTGGTGGGCGGCTGGGGCAACACTTCCTTCGTCGGCCTGCCCATGATCGCGGCGTTCGCCGGGAGCCAATGGCTGGGGCTGGGCATCGTCATCGACCTCTTCGGCTCCTACCTCGCTCTGTCAACGCTGGGCCTCGCCATTGCCGCCGTGGCGAGCGCGGGGCATTTCGACGGGCGGGCGGTGGCGAAGCGGATCGCCACCTTCCCTCCGTTCTGGGCCATCCTGATCGCCTTTTCCACGAACGATGTGCCGCGCCCGGAATGGCTCGACCAGCTGGTCGAGGCGCTGGCCCGGACGCTCACCCCCATCGCCCTTGCGGCCGTGGGCTATGCCCTTCGACTTGATCGCTTTTCCGGCCGGGTGGGGGCGCTGGCGGTGGGGCTCGGCTATCGGCTGCTGCTGGCGCCGCTGGCCATCTTCCTGATGTATGCGGCGCTCGGACGGAGCGGCGATCCGGTGGCGCAAGTGGCGATGCTGGAGATGGCCATGCCGCCGATGCTGGGGGCCAGCATCATCGCGCTGGATCACGATCTGGAGCCGGACCTCGTGGCGCTCGTCATCGGCATCGGGGTGCCCCTCTCCATGCTCACGGCATGGATGTGGTGGGGGCTGATCATCCACCCATGACGGGCGGAACGCCCACCGCAAAGCCTTGGCAATCCAGAGATTTCAGCTGCACGCTCCCGTCGGTGACGGCGAGGCGCACCGGGCCGCCAGGGGGCTGGTGATAGAGGTCACCATGGGCGGCGAGGAAGGCGCTCTGCTCGTCCTCCGGGGCGAAGGACATGCCGTCCAGATAATGGTGGCCGTTGCGCTCCACATGGGTCAGGCCCAGCAGGGAGACGAGGGCGAGGTCCTGTTGGGTGCTGATGCCCGCCCAGGTGCAAAGGTCTTCTGCGGAAAGGAAAAATCGGCTCTCGCCCAACGCCGCGTTGCGCTTGGCGATGCGGGCGGCGTTGAGGATGGATTTGTAGAAGCCCTTGCAGGTCTTGCTGGAAACCCCGCGATATCCCAATGAGATAGCCTTGGGAAAGGCATCCAGGGTGGCGTCCGATTCGTCGATCATCACGGGCTTGAGGACGGCCAAAGCCCCCACCTCCCGCTCCAGCGCGACGGCGCGGCGGATGGGTTGCTCGATATAGAGAGTGGAGGCGCAAAGCCTTGAAAGCGCTGATGTTTCCGACATGCGCCGCCACAGTTCGACGATGCCCTCCACATCCGAATACTGCTCGTTGCCGTCCAAGGTGGCGCGATAATCGGCGGGGCCGGCATCCAGCACCGCTGCGATACGGGTGAGGCGGTCGAGATCGGCGGCGATGTCGCCGCCCGCCTTCAGCTTGTAGAAGCGGCAGCCGTAGGTTTTGACAACATCCTCAAGGGTTTGCGGCAGGCCATCGGCCGGACCTTCGAGTGGATCGGAAGACGTGAGGGCGTCCACCATGCCCACCGTGTGGCGCACGCCGATGGTATCCTGCGGCCTCAAATTGCCCAGAAATTGGGCGATGTCGAAGCCTTGGAGGTCTTCCGTCAGGCCGGAGCTAACGGTGATACCTGCCACATTGCCACGGATCATCTGCGAAAAGGACATCCCCAGCATCCGCCCGGTGGCGTCGAGGATGGCCCGGTCCACCAAAGCGGGACCGTAGGAGGCGACCAGCGGATTGAGGCCCAGCGCGGCGCAGCGCGCCTGCTGCTCACGATAGACCGCCGCGGAAAGGCCGAACGGGGTGTCGGCGGGCAGGCCGGCATAAAGCTCCAGCGCCACGTTCAGCGCCGTGCGCAGCTGCTCCACATTGTCGTCGTCGGAGAGCGCGGGATTCTTGTCGAACCATTTGGGCAGAAGACATTCGGCGGCGATGCCCACCGCGCCGCGCCCGTCCGCCGCCTCGATCCGGACGGTGAGTTCGGCCTGCCGGACCTCGCGCAGCGTGGCGACGCCGAAGCGGAACGGCATCCGCAGCTTCGCCGCGCGCTCGCGCAGGTTCGCCTCGGCCAGCCGCACACGCGGCGCCGCGTTCGCTCCCATGATTTTATCCTTTAGCTTTCGGTGGTTATTCCACCATGCGCGGGAAGGCGCCGCTGCGGGCGCGGGCCTCCAGCGGCCAGGTCTCGCCCAGGCGCCGTGTGGTCGCCATCACGAAGGAACCGCAGCTTTCGAGGTCCGCCCGGCTCATGCGGTTGGTGGGGGCGGCAAGGCTCACCACGCCCACGCATTCCGGCGCGCCGCCCAGGGTCGAGGCGAGGATGGGGGCCGCCACGGCGCCCACGCCCAGCTCGTTCTCCTCATAGCTCAGCGCGAAGCCGCGCCGCGCCACCTCCTCCAGCTCCGCCCTTATGTCGGAAATGGAGGTCTTGGAATAGGCGGTGGACGCCTCGATTCCCTGATGCATCAACAGCTTGAGCGCATCGGCAAAGGGCAGTGTCGAGAGCCAGGCCTTGCCGGTGGCGTGGGTGTGGAGGCCGATCTCCAGCGTATAGTTGGGATCGATGCGCAGCGACCTCTTGCTACCCGCAAAGGATTGCACCCACACGATTCTCTGCCCGCCCGGCTCGACGATGGCGAGGCGCACCAGCTCGCCGGTCTCCTCCGCCAGCTGGCGGAGCGCGGCGGAGCACTGGTCCAGCAGCCGGCTGGTCTGCAGGTGGCGCAGGCCCAAATTGCTGATGCGGTAGGTGAGGTAATAGCGCTGAGCCCGTTCGTCGCGCCACACCAGCATCTGCGACTCCAGCGTATTCAAGAGCTTGGAGACGATGGCCTTGTTGAGGTCCAGGCGCCGCGCGATCTCCGCCAGGGGGAAGCCGTCCACGGAATCGGCCAGCATCCCGATGATGTCGAAGGCGCGCTCCACGGAGACGATGGTCTCGTCGATCTTTTCGGGACGGGCCCCGGCCGCAACTTTCGCCATCTCATCAACCCTTCGACGCGCCACGCTTTCACTGATAACGATGTTATCCATGATTTCGAGCGTGGCAAGGCCAGATCGGCCCCGAAACAGCGGCCCTACTCTGAAAATACCCGCTTGACTCCGACTTTGGACGAATCTAGCCCTATAGATATGGGTAACGGCGTTACCCAATAAATGAGCAGGCCGGCACCCGAACCCCTCCATGTTCGGGGCGGTTCAGGCCCCGGTTCGGTGCGGTTCACCCCACCGTTCAGGTGCCATTCGAGGCCTGTCAGCAAAAATGGGAGCGGATTCGTGAGTGAACGCCTGACCTTCGACACCGTGCCGGACCTGATCGAGACCGAGGAGCAGCTCGAGGAGCTGGTCTCCCGTCCCACCCAGGGGCTGGTGGACGACTTCGCCACCCTGGACGGGGACATCATCGTTCTGGGTGTCGCCGGCAAGGTCGGCCCCTCCCTCGCCCGCATGGCCAAGCGCGCCGCGCCGGACAAGCGGGTGATCGGGGTGGCGCGCTTCTCGGAGGCGGGGTCCAAGGAGGAGCTGGAGGGCTTCGGCATCGAGACCATCCGCTGCGACCTGCTGGACGCGGAGGCGGTGGCGCAGCTGCCCAAGGTGAAGAACGTCGTCTACATGGCCGGCAAGAAGTTCGGCACCAATGACGATCCCTCCTTCGCCTGGGCCATGAACACCATGGTGCCCGCGACCGTCGCCTCCCACTTCCGCGACAGCCGGATCGTCGCCTTCTCCACCCTGTGCGTCTATCCGTTCGGCGTCGTCGCCCACAATGGCTGGGACGAGCGGGTGCAGCCGCGCCCGGTTGGCGACTATGCCAACTCCTGCGTCGGTCGCGAGCGGGCGTTCGAGTATGGCTCCCACGTGCATGGCACGCCCGGCCGCCTCGCCCGGCTGAACTATGCCATCGACCTGCGCTACGGCGTGCTGCACGACATCGCCAGCTGGGTCCATCGCGGCGAGCCGATCCCCATCCGCACCGGCCATGCGAGCGTGATCTGGCAGGGGGATTCCAACGCGCAGATCCTGCGCTGCCTGAAGCACTGCACGGTGCCGACCTCCCCCATCAATATCGGCGGGCCGGAGCAGGCGAGCGTGCGGGCCATCGCCCACGCCTTCGGCGAAAAGTTCGGCAAGGCGCCCATCTTCGAGGGCGAGGAGGAGGCCACCGGCTGGGCTAACAGCACCTACCAGGCCCAGCGCCTGTTCGGCTATCCCAACGTGCCGCTGGCCCGGATGATCGACTGGGTGGCCCACTGGGTGGAGAAGGGCGGCGCCATCTATGGCAAGCCCACGCGATACGAAGTCCGCGACGGCCTCTTCTGAGGGGCCGGCGCCATGACAAGCGAAGATCCCCACCCCGCCCCGGCCACTGGCCAAGCGCCAGCCGAAGCCCTTGGTTTTATGGGCTTCTGGGCCGACATCGATGCGGACTACGAGCTCCGTTATCAGGAATGGCACAATTGCGAGCACATGCCGGAGCGGGTGGGGATTCCCGGCTTCATCGAGGGGCGGCGCTATCGCGCCCTCCTCGGCAGCCCGCGCTTCTTCATGTGCTATGTCACAGATGGTCCCGAGGTGCTGGGCAGCCCGGCCTATCTCGCCGCGCTGAACCGCCCCACCCCCTGGACCAGCGAGTCCCTCACCCACTTTCGCAATCCGGTGCGCTCGCTGTACCGCAACCATTGCCGGGTGGGCCGCGCGGGGGGCTATGCCCCCTACATCCTCCAGCGCCGGTTCGACCATAAGGCCGATGCCGCGACGCTGGCCGGGATGGTTCGCGCGGTGGTGGGGGAGGACATCTCCGGCACGCTGTCCGGCGGGCTCTACGAGGTGGACGAGGCCATTTCCGGCATCATGACGGCCGAGCGCCGCATCTATTCCGGCGGGCCCGGGCGCCAGCAATATCTCTTCACCATCGAAGCCCTCGACCGCGACCAGGCGGAGGCGGCCGGGCGCCGGCTCGACGCCCTGATGGCCGAAGGCGCCAGCGAGATCAATCCCGGCCTCTACTGGCTGGAGAACCGCATCCAGTCCGCCGAACTGCGCCGGCCCGTCGCCGCGCCAGTGGCGGCAGTTGCGGACACCCGCATTCCCGAAAGGCTCACCCCATGAAGCTCCTGCGCCATGGCGCGGCCGGCGCCGAGCGGCCCGGCCTCCTCGCCGCCGACGGCACGGTCCGCGACCTCTCCGGTGTCGTTGCTGACATCGACGCCGCCTTCATCGCCGATCCCGCTCGGCTTGCTGCGCTGAAGGCGGTGGACCCGCTTTCCTTGCCCGTGGTGCAGGGGGAGGTGCGCCTCGCGCCGCCCTTCACCGGCATCGGCAAGATTGTGGGGGTGGGCCTCAACTATCACGACCACGCCCGCGAATGCGGCCTGCCCATTCCCGAAGAGCCCATCCTCTTCATGAAGGCCACCACCTCGCTCTGCGGCCCCTTTGATGCCATCCGCCTGCCGGAAGGCTCGGAAAAGACCGATTGGGAGGTGGAACTGGGCGTCGTCATCGGCACCACCGCGCGCAAGGTCCCCGAGGCGGACGCGCTCGGCCACGTGTTCGGCTATTGCATCGCCCATGACGTGTCCGAGCGCGCCCACCAGTTGGAGCATGGCGGCCAGTGGACCAAGGGCAAGAGCCACGACACCTTCTGCCCCATCGGCCCCTGGCTGGTGACGGCGGACGAGGTGGGCGACCCGCAGTCCCTCGATCTGTGGTGCTCGGTGGATGGCGAGATGCGCCAGAACAGCTCCACCGGCGACATGATCTTCAAGGTGGCGGAGATCGTCTCCTATGTCAGCCGCTTCATGACGCTGGAGCCCGGCGACCTCATCATCACCGGCACGCCAGCGGGGGTGGGGCTGGGGCTGAAGCCGCAGGTCTATCTCGCCCGCGGGCAGGAGGTGCGCCTCGGCATCGCCCGCCTCGGCGAGCAGCGCCAATCCGTGGTCTGAGGAGGCAAGCCATGACCGACACCCTTCTCGTCCAGTCCACGCGCGCCAACGTGCTCTCCAAGCTCATGAGCATGGATGCCATCCGCCCGCTCATCCTGGTTGCGGTGATCCTGGTGGGGTGGGATCTGGCAGTGCGCCTGCTGCGCATCCCGCCCTATCTCATCCCCGCGCCGACCCTGGTGATCGAGCAGGTCATCGCCCAGTGGCCCATGCTGCTGCGCGAAACGATGCCCACCCTCTATGCCACGCTGGGCGGCTTCGCCCTGAGTGCGCTGGTGGGCATTCCGCTGGCCATGCTCATTGCCTCCTCGAAGACGGTGGAGAGCTATCTCTATCCCCTCCTCGTCTTCTCCCAGTCGGTGCCGAAGATCGCGGTGGCGCCGCTGTTCGTGGTGTGGTTCGGCTTCGGCGTGCTGCCGAAGATCATCTCCGCCTTCCTGCTCGGGGTGTTCCCGGTGGTGGTCTCCACCGTGCTCGCGTTCAAGAGCGTGGACAAGGAGATGATCGACCTCGCCCGCTCCATGCGCGCCGGGGGCCTGCGCACCTTCATCCGCATCCGCCTGCCCCATGCCTTGCCCGGCATCTTCTCCGGGCTGAAGGTGGCCATCACGCTTGCAGTGGTGGGCGCGGTGGTGGGCGAGTTCGTCGGCTCCAACTCGGGCATCGGCTACGTGCTGCAGGTGGCGAACGGCAATTTCGACCTGCCGCTCATGTTCGCCGCTCTGTTCGTGCTCTCCATGATGGGGGTGATCCTCTTCATGGCGCTCGATGCCATCGAGCACTTCCTCATCCCCTGGCACGCCTCGCGCCGGCCGGACATCAACGGCGGGGCGTAAGGAGCGCCCCCTCCCGCCGTTGGTCGGGAAATAGGCGGCCGTCATGGCCGGGCTTGTCCCGGCCATCCACGTGGCGAGGCCGGGAGCACCCGCCCGGCTTCGGTCCCATCGGCCCGACGTGGATGCCCGGGACAAGCCCGGGCATGACGAAAGCGAGAGACGCCCCAAGCAAAGACGCAACACGACGACCCAAGCAAAACCAGAAAAACCGGTGGAGGAAACCATGATCTCGCGCAAGATCTCTCGAAGGACACTCGCCACGCACCTGTTATCCGGCGCGTTCGCCCTCGGCCTTGCCACGGCATCGACGCTGCCCGCTGCCGCGCAGGCCGGCAAGACGCCCGACAAGGCGGTGCTGATGCTCAACTGGTACGTCTATGGCGAGCACGCGCCCTTCATCCTCGGCCTCAAGAAGGGCTATTACGCGGAAGAGGGCATCGACCTCGACATCCAGGAGGGCCGCGGCTCGGCGGTGACCATCCAGGCGGTGGGCGCCGGCACGGCGACCTTCGGCCTCGCGGACATCGGCGTGATGATCAAGGCGGTGGCCAAGGGCGCGCCGGTGAAGACCATCGGCGTGCTGCTCCAGCGCACCCCCGGCGCGGTGGTCGCCCCCGAGGGCAAGATCAACGGCCCGAAGGACCTGCCCGGCAAGACCATCATGTTCACGCCGGGCGACGCCGTGACGCCCATCTGGCCGCTGTACCTGAAGAAGCTCGGCATCCCCGAGGGCGCGGTGAAGATGGTGGCGGCGGACGCGCAGGCCAAACTGAACGCCGTCGTGAACAACCAGGCCGACGGCCTCATCGGCTTCACCACCGAGCAGGGCGCGCGCCTGCCGGATATCATGAACAAGCCGGTGACCATGCTGCGCTACACCGATGCGGGGGTGAACCTCGTCTCGCTCGGCATCGTCGCCAATACCGACACGCTCACCAAGCGCGCCGACATGGTGAAGCGCTTCATGCGCGCCACCACCCGCGCGGTGGAAGAGGCGGAGAAGAACCCCAAGGCCGCCATCGACATCCTCATGGAGGCCTATCCCAAGATCGGCCTGCCGGACGCGCAGCTGCGCAGCCTGCAATATTCGCAGGCACTCTACCGCGCCTCCGACGACAAGAGCACCCGCCCCTTCCGCATGAACCCGGCGCTGATGGACGAGAGCCTCGAGATCCTCACCCAGTATGGCGGCCTCGACCCCTCCGCGCGCAGCAAGGCGCAGGATTACTTCACGCTGGAGTTCCTTCCGTGAGCGCTGCCTTGCACAGGATCGACACCCGCACCCCCGCCCCGCGCGCCGAGGCCTCCGGCACCCATATCGCCATCGCCGGCCTCACCAAGACGTACAAGACGCGCGGCGGCTCGGTGCCTTCCCTCAAGCCCATCGATCTCAACATCTCGAAGGGCGAGTTCGTGGCCATCGTCGGCCCCTCGGGCTGCGGCAAGAGCACCCTGCTCAAGCTGGTCGCCGGCCTTTTGCCGGCCACCAGCGGCACCATCACCATCGGCGGCGTGAAGGTGACGCAGCCGCCGGACGGGGTGGGCATGGTGTTCCAGAGCCCGGTGCTGCTGCCCTGGCGCACGGTGCGCGACAACGTGCTGTTGCAGGTGGAAATGCGCGGGCGGCCGGTCGCCGCCTATCGCGAGGCGGCCGCGCGCCTCCTCCACACCGCCGGCCTCGACGGCTTCGAGGAGCGCTTTCCGTGGGAGCTCTCCGGCGGCATGCAGCAGCGCGCCGCCATCTGCCGGGCGCTGGTGCACGATCCCGAAGTGCTGCTCATGGATGAGCCCTTCGGCGCGCTCGACGCCATGACGCGGGAGAAGATGAACGCCGAGTTGCAGCGCATCTGGTACGAGACGCGCAAGACCGTGCTGCTCATCACCCACTCCATTCCGGAGGCGGTGTTCCTGGCCGACCGGGTGGTGGTCATGTCCAGCCGGCCGGGCAGCATCGAGGCGGTCTACGACATCGATTTGCCCCGCCCGCGCGACCTCACCGTGATGGGCGAGCCCCGGTTCGTCCGCTACACGCAGGAGATCCGCAAGCACTTCTTCGCCCAGGGCGATCTCGACCACTAATCGTCGCCCGGAGAGAAACGGCGCCCGCCCCACACGGCGGGCGCTTTTTGTTACGCGCCTCTCTCGTCAGGCGACTTGGGCCATGCGGTGGATCACCTTGTCGGCGATCAGCGCGCCGCCGCCCGCCGCGGCGAAATTGGCCAGCGCGGCACCATCGATATGGGCGCGCCACTTGGCCTCCGTCTCCCAGGTCTCGACGAAGATCAGGATGCGCCCGTCGTCCAGCGACTGGTTCAGCTCGTAGCGCAGACAGCCGTCTTCCGTGCGCGTCTCCGCCACCAGCTTTTCCTGAAGCGCGCGCAGGGCGCTCTCCTGCCCCTCCTGCGCGGTGATGATGGCGATGACGGTGAGGGGCGCTGCGCTCATGTCTGAAATCCCTAAAGCGTTTCCCCGCGAAGTGGCTACCGGTTCGCGGACAGGAAACGCGGTCTCGATCCCGGCCGCCCGGCGCGGCCGGCGCCACCATAGCGCAAGGGTGGCAGGACGCATCCCTTTCGGCGGCCCCGTTCTTGCTCGGCCAGTCCCACACGCCCGCGCCCCGAGGAGCCGTGATGACCGAAGCCGACACCGCCGCAGCCCACACCGCCGCCGTCGCCCGCACCATCGCCTGCCCCGCCTGTCACACGGTGACGCCCGTGCCGGCCGGCGCGGATGCCCGCGCGCTCTCCTGCCCGGCCTGCGGCGGGCCGCTCTTCACCGGCAAGCCCATGACGCTCACCGCCGAGAGCTTCACCGCCCACACCTCGCAAAGCGACCTGCCCCTCGTCATCGACTTCTGGGCGGACTGGTGCGGCCCCTGCAAGACCATGGCGCCGGTGTTCGAGGCGCTGGCGGCGGAGTTCGAGCCCCATGTGCGCTTCGCCAAGGTGGACACGGACAAGGAGCGCGAGCTGGCCGACTATTTCCGCATCAGCTCCATCCCCACCCTGAGCTTCATCGCCAACCGCAACGAGGTGGCGCGGGTGGCCGGCGCCATGTTCGCGGGCGACCTCAGGCGCTGGCTCTATGATGCCCTCTCCCGCGCCGACGAGGCGAAATAGGAGCGTCGGATTTCCGACAATTGGAAGGATTCCGGGCTGGCCCTGATCTTGCGATGCGCCCTGCCGAAGCTTCAAAGGACAGGACCCGAGCGCCATGGCCTTCACTGTCATCTGCAACAAGGATGCCCTCGCCGAGGGCGCGATGGGCCTTTTCCAGGTCGGCAAGAAGAGCGTGCTGCTGGTGTGGCCGGCGGGCGGGGAGATCAAGGCCTATCGCGGCCGCTGCCCCCATGCCGACATGCCGCTGACGGAAGCCACCTTCGACGGCAAGACCCTCATGTGCACGCACCATATGTGGGGCTTCGACTGCGCCACCGGTAAATGCTCCACCCACCTCGTGCGCAATGCGCTGCACCCCTATGAGGTGAAGGTGGAGGGCGACGAGATCCAGGTGGATGTCGGGCCGGTGAAACCCGCCCGCGCGCCCGCCTGATCCCCGTCGCCGGCTCTTCGCGCCTGCCCTATGCTGGGGCCGGGAGGCTCCGGCAATGACACAAGACGCGGGGACACAGCGCATCGTCGTGATCGGAGGCGGCTTCGCCGGCCTGTGGGCCGCCGCCGCGGCGGCGCGGGCGCGGGAGCTGTTCGGCCTCGATGCCGGCGCGCTGGACATCGCCCTCGTGGCGCAGGACCCGTTCCACACCATCCGCGTGCGCTGCTACGAGGACGACCTCGCCGCCATCCGGCTGCCGCTGGACGACCTGCTCGCCCCCATGGGCGTGACGCGCATCGAGACGGCCGTGGCCGCCATCGATCCCGCCGCGCGCAGCCTCGCCACCGGGGCCGGGCCGCTGGCCTATGGCCGGCTGATCCTCGCCGCCGGCAGCGCGCTGAGGATGCCGGACATTCCCCGCGCCCAGCCGACCTTCGACGTGGACAGCTATGCCGGCGCCGAGCGCCTCGCCGCGCACCTTGCTGCGCTGGCCTCGGGCCCGCGCGATGCGGCGGCCCACGCCGCCGTGGTCATCGGCGGGGGACTGGCGGGGGTGGAGATCGCCTGCGAACTGCCGCGCCGGCTGCGCACCTTGCTGGGCGTCGGCGCCCCGGTGCGCGTCGTTCTGGTGGATCATGGCGAGATCGGTGCCGCCATGGGCGCCGGCGCCGCCACCGTCCGCAGCGCCCTCGCGGCGGCGGGAGTGGAGGCCCGCGACCATTCCGGCGTCGCCTCTGTCGAGGCGGATGGAGTGACCCTCTCCGACGGCACGACGATCCCCGCCCGCACGGTCGTCTTCACCACCGGAGCCCATGCGAGCCCCCTCACCGCCCAGTTGGGCGTGCCGCTCGACCGGCTGGGGCGGGTGGCCGTGGACGCCTTTTTGAAAGTGGAAGGCGTCGCGGATATCTACGCCGCCGGCGATTGCGCGGTGGCGGCGGCGGATAATCTCGGCCACGTCAGCGTCATGTCGTGCCAGCACGCCCGCCCCATGGGCCGCCTCGCCGGCCACAATGCGGTGTGCGACCTCGCCGGCCGGCCGGAGGACCGCGTCGCCTTCTCCGCGCCGGATTATGTGACAGTGATGGACCTCGGGCCGGAAGGCGCGGTCTACACCTCCGGCTGGGATCGCGGCACGCTGGTCGCCGCCGGCCCCGCCGCCAAGACCGTGAAGCAGACCATCAATTGCAGCCGCATCTACCCGCCCGTGCCGCCCACGAAGGACGCCCTGTTCGCCGCTGCCGCGCCGGTGCTGCAGGCGCCGCCCGCGACGAGGTGAGGGATCTCGCGCCCCGGACGCATGCAGCGACAGCGGAATGCGAGCCGGGGCCCAGCGCAAGGGACCGCCAAAGGCGCTTCCTGATGCCGGCAGTGACGAGCATTGCCCGCTGCGCGGCCCCCCTGCGCTGGACCCCGGATCAGCGCTCCGGCGGTCGCCGTCGCTTGTCCGGGGAACGAGGCGCTGGCGATACGGCAAGGCCGGTCGGGTGTTCGGGCCCGCACCACCGTCATGGCCGGGCTTGTCCCGGCCATCCACGTGGGTGGGCCGGGGGACATCTCTTCAAGCATCGTGCCTTCGGCCCGACATGGATGCCCGGGACAAGCCCGGGCATGACGGCTCTGAGCGAGGGGGATGGCAGTGAGAGCGAGACGCCCTCGCGCTCCAAGCGCCACCAGCGGCGATGAGCCATCTCGCGCCCCGGACGCATGCAGCGCAGCGGAATGCGAGCCGGGGCCCAGCGCAAGGGACCGCCAAAGGCGCTTCCGAACCTCAGCACTCTCAGGCATTGCCCCGCTGCGCGGAACCCCTGCGCTGGACCCCGGATCAGCGCTCCGGCGGTCGCCGTCGCTTGTCCGGGGAGCGGCCTCACCGCATCTCGGCGAGGAAGGCGCGGACCTCTTCGGGGTTCACGTCCTTGGCGATGAAGGCTTCGCCGATGCCGCGCACGAGGATGAAGGTCAGCGCGCCGCGGCTCACCTTCTTGTCTTGGGCGATGAGGGTCATCAGCCCGTCCGTGTCGGGCAGCTCGCCGGGTACGTCAGAGATCTTGGTCGGCAGGCCCACGGCCTCCAGATGCCGCATCACCCGCGTCACGTCCTGACCCGAGCACAGGCCGAGCTTCGCGGAGAAGGCGAACGCCAGCGCCATGCCGATGGCGACGCCCTCGCCATGGAGCAGGCGCTGGGAATAGCCGGCGCCGGCCTCCAGCGCGTGGCCGAAGGTGTGGCCGAGGTTCAAGAGCGCCCGGTCGCCGGTCTCCTTCTCGTCGCGGGCGACGATGGCGGCCTTGGCCATGCAGCTCGCGGCCACGGCGGTGATGCGCTCCTGCCCGCCGCCGATCACGCCCGGCCAGTCCCGCTCCAGGGTCTCGAACAGCGCGTAGTCGCCGAGCAGGCCGTATTTCACCACCTCGGCATAGCCGGCCTTCACCTCGCGCACGGGCAAGGTGTTCAGCGCCGCGGTGTCGGCCAGCACCAGAACCGGCTGGTGGAAGGCGCCGATGAGGTTCTTGCCCTGGGGCGAGTTGATGCCGGTCTTGCCGCCCACAGAGGAATCGACCTGGGAAAGCAGCGTCGTCGGCGCCTGCACCACGTCCACGCCCCGGCGCAGCACGGCGGCGGCAAAGCCCGCGAGGTCGCCCACCACGCCGCCACCCAGCGCGAGCACGAGGTCGCGGCGCTCGATGCGGGCGGCGATCAGCCCCTCCACCACCTGCTCCAGCCCCGGCCATCCCTTGGTCTTCTCGCCGGGCGGCACGACGATGGCGGTGTGGGGGATGCCCGCCGCATCCAGCGAGGCGGCGACGGTGGCGAGATGTCCGGCGGCCACCACGTTCTCGTCGGTGACGATGGCGACGCGCGCGCCCTTGCGCAGGGCCGTCACATGGGTGCCGGCCTCGGCCAGCAAGCCGGGGCCGATATAGATGTCATAGGGCTTGCCGGCCACGTCCACGCGCACGGTGCTGCGGGTGATCTCCCCCATGGGGAGGCCCTCGGCCTCGGCGGAGATGGCGGTGGCGGAGGAGAGGGGCGCCATGGTGCTGCCTTCGGGAAAAGCGAGGAGATGGGCGTGGACGGCGCCGATCACCTCTTCCACCACCAGTTCGTGGACAACGTCGCGGCTGTCCACGGTCACATCGGCGAGGGCGTAGGTGTCGGCCCGCTGGGCGTGCAGCGCGGCGAGCTTCTGCGCCGGGTCGCCCTGGGCGAGAAGGGGGCGGTCGGTGCGCTTCTTCACACGCCGCAGCAGGGTGTTGAGATCCGCGCGCAGCCAGACGGAGACGCCGTGGCGACCCACCGCCGCGCGGGTGTCCGCATTCATGAAGGCGCCGCCGCCGGTGGCGAGCACGCAGGGGCCGGATTGCAGCAGGCGCGCGACCACGCGCTTCTCGCCCTCGCGGAACTCGGCCTCGCCGTGGCGGGCGAAGATTTCCGGAATGCTCATGCAGGCGGCGCGCTCGATCTCCTCGTCGGCATCGACGAAGGTGAGCCCCAGCCGCTTGGCGAGGCGCCGCCCCACGGAGGACTTGCCGGCGCCCGGCATCCCCACCAGAACGATGGAACGCCGCCCGAGGCGCCGCAGAAGCTCGGGGGAGGAGATGGACCCCGCCGTCTCGGTCTCGCCGGTGCGGGGCTCGGGAAACTTCTGCGTGTGCACCGGGGGGTCCTCGTTCAGGCGCGCTCTCTGGGCGGATGGGGGATCGGACCTCAGGGAATTCCACCCTTGCCGAGCCTGCGGCTCTAGCATCCGCCGCGCGAGCGGGCAATCAGGGCTGTCCCCAGCCCCGGCGCCCGGAGGCCCCCTCCGTCCCCAGCCGACGGGCGCGCGAGGGGCAGCGCCCGAATCGCCCTCCCGGCCTACCGCCGCAAGGCTTTGCGCCGGTCACAAACCAAGGCGTGGCCGCAGTTTTATGCCTCTTGACTCACGCGGACTCTAGACAACAGCCCTCCGATTCGATTCCAATGGCCTTGATTCGGAGAGATGCGGCACGTCCCTCCAGATCGAGGACGTGGGGGCGTGGGACTTAGGCCGTCCGGTGCCCCCGGAGACCCGGAGGAGACCGGCGATGGCACGCGCCAACGCTGCGAGCGTAGGCGCGCGCGACCAAGCCATGCGGGGCCTGGCAAGGTCGATCGCGCGCCCTGCCTACCAGCGACTGCTGGATGCGGAGCCGGTCCTGCGCCGGATCGTCCCGGCCCTCATCGTGACCTTCCTCGGCGTCATCGGCGTCGGCGCGGTCGTGCAAGTGCACGCCCACCGCGTGGCCGAGCTGAACAACGCCAAGGACGACATCGCCCTTCTTGCCCTCGCCACCGCCGATGCGCTGACGCTGCGAGCGGGCAATTCGCTCGCCAAGGTGCCCGGCGCCCTCGCCGAGAGCCTGCCGCCCCGCGCCACCGAGGGCGGACGGCGCGTGTTCGTCACCGACGGGCAGGGCCACGTCGTCGCCGCCGCGCCTCCGGGGGAGGCGCCGGCCAATCTGTCCGACATCCTCGATCCCTCCCAGCCCCTCGTCATCTTCGCCGAGCGGGCGGGCGTGCTCGAAGTGCCCTACGGCACCGGCACGGCGCTCGCCACCGTGCGCAACCTCCAGGCGCCGCTGAGCCAGATCGTCTATCTCCAGCCCACCGAGAAGGCGCTGGCCGCGTGGTCGGACACCACCACGCTCACGGTGACGCTGTTCACCACCACCGGCGCGGTGCTGCTCATCCTCGGCTTCTCCTTCCACTGGCAGGCAAGCCGGGCGCGTGAGGCGGACGTGATCTACGAGACGGTGCGCCGCCGCATCGACACCGCCCTCAACCGCGGCCGCTGCGGCATGTGGGACTGGGACATGGCCCGCGGGCGCATGTACTGGTCCGACACCATGTTCGAGATCCTCGGGCTGGAGCACCGGGACGAGCTGGTCTCCTTCGGCGAGATCTCCCGCCTCGTCCATCCCGACGACGGCGACCTCTACGAGCTGGCGCAGGAACTCGCCGAGCGGCCCGGCACGCCGGTGGACCGGGTGTTCCGCATGCGCACCGCCAAAGGCGACTTCGTGTGGCTGCGCATGCGCGCCGAAGTGGTGCAGCAGGCGGGCGAGGACGGTCCTCACCTCATCGGCATCGCCATGGATGTCACCGAGGCGCAGCGCATGGCGGAACGCACCGTCACCGCCGACATGCGCCTGCGCGACGCCATCGAGAGCATTTCCGAGGCGTTCGTGCTGTGGGACAGCCAGAACCGCCTCGTGCTGTGCAATTCCAAGTTCCAGTCGCTGCACGAGCTGCCGGACGAGACCATCGTCGCCGGCACGCCCTTCGACACCATCGCCTCGGTCGGCCGCCACCCGGTGACGCGCACGCCGCTGAAGCCGGAAGACAAGCCGGAGGAAGGCTCCCGCGCGTTCGAGGCGCAGCTCTCCAACGGCCGCTGGCTCAAGATCGCCGAGCGCCGCACCAAGGATGGCGGCTACGTCTCGGTGGGGACCGACATCACCACCATGAAGCGCCACGAAGAGCGCCTCATGGACAATGAGAAGCGCCTGATGGCGCTGGTCGCCGACCTCAGGAAATCCCAGCAGACGCTGGAGCATCAGGCCCAGCAGCTCGCGGAACTCGCCGAGAAGTATTCGGAAGAGCGGAACAAGGCCGAGGACGCCAACCGCGCCAAGAGCGAATTCCTCGCCAACATGTCCCACGAGCTGCGCACGCCGCTCAACGCCATCATCGGCTTCTCGGAGATCATGGAGAGCGGCATGTTCGGCCCGCTCGGCTCGGCGAAGTACGCGGAATACTGCTCCGACATCAAGGGCTCGGGCACCTACCTCCTCGACGTCATCAACGACATCCTCGACATGTCGAAGATCGAGGCGGGCCGCATGCAGCTCGAAGTGGAGGACGTGGCCCTCGGCGAGATCATCGCGGATGCCATGCGCGTCACGGCGGTGAACGGCGACGAGAAGGGCGTGGCCATGACCATGGAGGCCGCCGACAACCTCGTCATCAAGGGCGACCGCCGCGCGCTGAAGCAGATCCTGCTCAACCTGCTCTCCAACGCCGTGAAGTTCACCCCCGAGGGCGGCCGCATCGCGGTGAAGGCGCGGGTCAACGGCGCGGCGGCGGTGATCGCCATCGAGGACACCGGCATCGGCATCGCCAAGGGCGCGCTCGCCCGCATCGGCCGGCCGTTCGAGCAGGTGGAGAGCCAGTTCACCAAGACCCACAAGGGCTCCGGCCTCGGCCTCGCCATCGCCAAGTCGCTGGTGGAACTGCACGGCGGCGCCATGCGCATCCGCTCCATCGAAGGCTCCGGCACCACCGTCTTCGTCCGCCTTCCGGTGGATGGACGGGCGGCGAACTCCAATGAGACGCCGAGGCTGGCCGCGGTGATGTGAGGGGGGCGGGCGCCTCCGCCTGACGCCGTCCCTCCCCGCCCGACACCGTTGCATCCGCCCCCTCAGCCGTCATCGCCCGCCTCGTGCGGGCGATCCACTTCGGGGCCAGAGGGGTACGCGGATTTGTGGCTAGCCCCCGTCCCGTAGCGCCACAACGGCACCGGCCCTTGCACGCGACCGCGCCGAGCCGTTAAGCCTGTCGGCTGCGGGTGCACGGCACGATGCCCGCCACCGGAGGCCGCCCCCATGACGACCCAGCGACGCCCCCTCCACACCCGCCCCCTCCTCGCCCTCGCCGCCCTCCTCGCCACGGCGCCGCTCTCCCCCGCCCTCGCCCACGACCCCATCGACGGCTCCCGGCCGCCGCCGCAGACATCGGGCGTGTCCATCCCGCCCGGCCAGATCGCGCGGGCGGTGAAGGAGATCGACTCTCTGGCGAAGGAGATGATGGAGCGCTCCGGCGTGCCCGGCCTCGCCGTGGTGGTGGTGCAGGACGGCAAGGTGCTCGCGCTCAAGGGCTACGGCGTGCGCAAGGCGGGCGAGCTCGCGACCGTGGATGCCGACACCGTGTTCCAGCTCGCCTCCCTCTCCAAGGCGGTGGGCGCGGGCGTTGTGGCGCATGAGGTTGGCAAGGGCCTAAAGGGGACGGGCCAAGCGGGCAGTGGCAAGGTGAAGTGGGACACGCCGGTGCGCACCCTGCTGCCCTGGTTTGCCCTCAGCGACCCCTGGGTCAGCGATCACGTCACCCTCGCCGATCTCTACAGCCACCGCTCCGGCCTGCCGGACCATGCGGGCGACGAGCTGGAGAGCATCGGCTTCGACCGCCGGCAGGTGCTGGAGCGCTTGCGGCTGTTGCCGCTCGCCCCCTTCCGCGCCAGCTATGCCTATACCAATTTCGGCCTCACCGCCGCCGCCGAGGCCGTCGCCACCGCCGCTGGCAAGGAGTGGGCGGACCTCTCGCAGGAGGTGCTCTACAAGCCGCTCGGCATGGCGGCCACCTCCTCCCGCTTCGCCGATTTCATGGCCCGGCCCAACCGCGCCTTTCCCCATGTGAAGACCGATGGCGGCTTCGTCTCCAAGTTCCAGCGCGACCCGGATGCCCAGGCGCCGGCGGGCGGGGTGTCCTCCTCCGCGCGGGACATGGGGAAGTGGCTCGCCTTCGTGCTCGGCAACGGCACCTTCGAGGGCAACGAGATCGTGCCCGCCGCCGCGCTGCTGCCAGCCATGCGGGGCGAGACCATCTCCTCCCCTGCTTATGCGGTGGATGCCCGCGCTGGCACCTATGGCTTCGGCTTCAGCGTCGGCGTCTCGCCGGCCGGGCGGGTGACGCTGGACCATTCCGGCGCCTTCATCCTCGGCGCGGCGACGAATTTCGTGCTGCTGCCCTCGGAGAAGCTCGGCATCGTTGTCCTCACCAATGCCCAGCCCACCGGCGCCCCCGAGGCGCTGGCCATGAGCTTCATGGACATCGTGCAGTTCGGCGGGCTGACGCGCGACTGGTACGCGGCCTATCAGCCGCTCATCATGCCCATGTACAAGCCGACCGGCGCGCTGGTGGGCAAGGCCCCGCCGCAGAAGCCGGAGCCGGCCAAGCCGCTGGCGAATTATACCGGCACCTATGCCAACGCCTATTTCGGCGATGCCACGGTGGCGGAGGAGGCCGGCGGCCTCGTGCTCATCATCGGCCCCCTGCCCCGCCGCTACACCCTCGCCCACTGGAGCGGCGACAGCTTCACCTTCCGCCCCGAGGGCGAGGAGACGTTCCCGCCGGGCACGGTCTCGCAGGTGAAGTTCGCCGACGGTCGGATGACGGTGGAGATCTTCAACGACAACGGGCTCGGCACCTTTGCCCGCAAATGAGTGCGCCCACAAGTGACGGGCTGACAGGGAGAGCGCCATGGTCTTCTGGGTTCCGCTCATCGCCTATGCGGCGGTCATCCTGCTGACGGCGCTCTCCTTCGCCCGCCAGCCGGCACCGCGCCGGCTGATCGATCTCGCGCGGGCGCTGCTGCGCTACATCAATCTCTTCCCCGTGGGCCTCATGGGGCTGTGGGGCGCGCTGGGGCATATCGTTTTCCCGGCCCAGGCCGCCGCCGCCATCGGCTGGGCGACCAGCCCGTTCCAGACCGAGGTGGGCCTCGCCAATCTCGGCATGGGGCTCGCCGGCGTCATCGCCGCCTTCTGGCGCGACTGGGGCTTCCGCGCCGCCGTGGCGGTGATGACGGCCGGCTTCCTCGGCGGGGCGGGCATCAACCACATGGTCGAGATCGCCAAGACCGGCAATTTGGCCGCAGGCAATGCCGGCCCCATTCTCTATACGGACCTGCTCACGCCGCTTTTGCTCGTCATCCTCCTCGCCCTGACCTACCGATCCGACCGGGCCGCGCGCCCGTAGGATGGAATGTAGCTGGAGCGCCTGGACGGGCATGGTGGACGAGGAACGCAACCGCTTCTCCGCGCGGGCCGCGCGCTATGCCCGGGTGGGCGCCAATGTGGGCGGGGTCGCCGCGCGCATCGCCGGCGCCCGCCTCATGGGGCTCGACCGCGACGGCAACAATGCAGCCGCCCTCGCCTCCGCTCTTGGCGGCCTGAAGGGGCCGCTGATGAAGGTGGCCCAGCTCATGGCCACCATTCCCGACGTGCTGCCCCCCGAATATGCCGCCGAGCTGCAGAAGCTGCAGAGCGACGCCCCGCCCATGGGCTGGGCCTTCGTGCGCCGGCGCATGATGGCGGAGCTGGGCCGCGACTGGGAGCAGAAGTTCGCCAGCTTCGAGCACGCCCCCTCCGCCGCCGCCTCCCTCGGGCAGGTGCACAAGGCGGTGACGCTGGAAGGCGCGCGTGTTGCCTGCAAGCTCCAGTATCCGGACATGCAGGCGGCGGTGGAGGCGGACCTCTCCCAGCTCGACGTGCTCTTCTCCATCCACCGCCGCATGGATGGCGCCATCGACACCCGCGAGATCGCCCGCGAGATTGGCGAGCGGGTGCGCGAGGAGCTGGACTATCGCCGCGAGGCCAAGCACGCGGCGCTCTATGCCCACATCCTGAAGGACGAGCCCAAGGTCCGCGTGCCCGGCACCCATGCCGATCTCTCCACCGGCCGGCTCCTCACCATGGACTGGCTGGACGGCGAGAAGATCCTCGGCTTCACCGACCATCCCTTGGCCGAGCGCAACGCGCTGGCCGAAGCCATGTTCGCCGCCTGGTGGCAGCCCTTCTCGCGCTTCGGCGTGATCCATGGCGATCCCCACCTCGGCAACTACACGGTCTTCTCGGTGCAGGGGCGGCCGGCGGGCATCAACCTGCTCGACTATGGCTGCATCCGCATCTTCCCGCCGGCCTTCGTGACGGGCGTGGTGGACCTCTATCGCGGGCTGATGGCCGGCGACGATGCGCGCGTCGTCCATGCCTATGAGACGTGGGGCTTCAAAGGCCTGAAGCGCGAACTGATCGATGTCCTGAACATCTGGGCGCGCTTCATCTACGGCCCGCTCATGGACGACCGGGTGCGCACCATCGCCGACGGGGTGTCTCCCTCAGCCTATGGCCGCAAGGAGGCCTTCACCGTCCACACGGCGCTGAAGCAGCTCGGGCCGGTGACGGTGCCGCGCGAATTCGTGTTCATGGACCGCGCCGCCATCGGCCTCGGCGGCGTCTTCCTGCACCTCAAGGCGGAGCTGAACTTCCACCGCCTGTTCGAGGATGCCATCGCCGACTTCTCCGCCGAGGGCGTCGCCGCGCGGCAGGCGGAGGCGATGAAGGTGGCGGGGCTCTAGGCCTGTCGCGTCCCGGACCAGCGACCCCGGAGGTGGAGCGCCGATCCGGGACCCAGGGGAGAAGGCGGCGAAGCCGGCAATGCCCGTCGCAATGCCCGGCCGGGCCGCCTTCGGCGAACTCTTGCGCTGGACCCCGGCTCTCCCTCCGCTCACGCTCCGGTCGGACGGGAAACGAACCGCTAAACCGCCCGCCCCTCGATCACCAGCGCCCCGTCGGCACCGCGCGCGGCCGGCAGCGGGGCGAGGCGGCGGTGGAGGTGCACCATGAAGGCGGTGCCGAACACCGGCAGGATCAGGTTGAGGATCGGCACGAACAGGATCGGCGCGATGAGCAGGCCGGCGACGAACACCGTCACCCCGTTCGCCCGCCGCAGCGCCCGCGCCTCCTCGGGCGTGCGATAGCGCATGGCGGCCAGCTCGAAATATTCCCGGCTGATGAGATAGGCGTTGGCCACGTAGAAGATGATGACATTCACCCCCGGCACCAGCAGCAGAAGCAGCGCCGCGAGGTTCACCAGCAGCACCAGCCCGAAGAAGCGCACGGAATAGAACAGCGCGCGCAGGAAAGGCTGCGGCTGGCCGGGCGGATCGTTGGGATAGGTCGTGGTCTCCACCCGCTCGGCCACCTCGTCGAGAAAGAGGCCCGCCACCAGCGAGGACACCGCCGGCATCAGGTAGACGATGCCGAACACCAGCCCCAGCCCCGCGATCACGGCCAGCGTGGTCTCGATCCACGGATAGGACGAGATCTCGACGAAGTGGGTCAGCGCCGCCTCCAGCCCCACGGCGAGGGCGATGAGCAGCGCCAGCGCCAGCCCCATGGATTTCAGCAGCACGCCGCGCAGCAGCGGCGAGAAGGTCTGGCGCAAGGCGAGAATGGCGGCGGCGAGCATGGTCATTCCTGATGGGGCGCGGGTGAGAGGTAGGGTGTGCGGCCCTCCCCCTCAAGTGGTCACAGCGTGACGCGCACCGCGTTGGTCACCTGCAGAACGCCCCACTGGTGGAAGCGTTCGGAATAGACCTTGCGGATTTCGGCGAGCTTGGCCGCCGCCTCCGGCGTGTCCGGGTGATAGAGGAGCACGAGGCGCATGCCCTCGCGCACCACCTGTGCCGTGCCGTGGGCCTCGCCCTTCACCTGCCCGTAGGCGGCGACCACGGTGAGGCCGTCGGGAAAGCGGGGCGTCACCTCGGTGGCGAGGAAGCTCTCCCATTCCTGCTCGCTCACCCCGCTGCCGTCGGCGCTGGCGAGGCCGAAGAGCAGCTTGGTCTCGATCATCACCACGCTGATGCCCGGCTTGAGCGTCGCGGGCGCGGCCTCCTCCGCGCGGGCGCCGGTGGGCAGGAGCAGGCAGGCAAGCAGAAGCGCGGCGCATCGCCACGCTTGGCGTCTCCGGGCGGAAAAGGGCATCAGAAGCGGCATCGGGAATCAGGGCTCCGCTAAGGAAGCCTGAGCATTGGCGCCCCTTCGCCCGGCCGCAAGCACCCGCCGCCGGGAGCACGGGGCCGACCGCCGCCCCAAGCCGCGAACGAACGTTCACTCTTGCGCCGCAATCGTGCCGGCAGTATGCGAACGAACATTCGCTCTCATTTCTGTCCCAAGGTGCCGACCGCGCAGATGTCACGCCCCATGCCAGAGACCGCGCTGCGCGAAACCGCCGCCCCGCGCCCCGACCACAAGCAGGAGCAGCGCAAGCGCATCCTTGATGCCGCCATGGTCTGCTTCGGCCGCGACGGCTTCCATGGCGCGTCCATGCAGAAGATCTGCGCCGAGGCGGGCATGAGCCCGGGTGCTCTCTACCGCTATTTCCCCTCCAAGGAATCGCTCATTGCCGCCATCGTCGAGGGCGAGCGGGCCGAACGGCTCGGCATGTTCGACATGATCACCAAGGCGCCGTCCGTGCTCGGCGCGCTGGCCTCCTGCCTCGGCGCCCTCCTGACCGAGGACAATATCGCCTCGGCGCGGCTGGGGCCGGAGATCATGGCCGAGGCGATCCGCAATGCCGACCTGCGCGAGGCGGTCGAGCCCTGCGAGGCGGAGACCAGCACCCTCCTCGCCCAGGCCCTCGCCACCGCGGTGAAGCAGGGCGAGATCGACCCCGCCCTCGACCTCGACACCGTCTGCATCCTGATCCAGCTCATCGGCGACGGCGTACTGCTGCATCATCAGCTCCATCCCGAATGGAAGCTGGACGCGCGGATGCCGGCCATCGAGGCGATGGTGCGCCGGATGCTGGCCCCGGCCCAACCGAAAGCGGTGCCGGAATGACACGCACAATCAAGAACTGCATCGCCCTTGCCTTGCGTCACGGGAATGCCGCGGTTCAACCGCACTTTCCCGCGCCCATCCGGAACGAGGTTTTGTCCACCATGTCCGCGTCCGTCCGTCCGGCGCTCCGTCCCGCCCGCTTTGCGGCGTCCCGCCTTGCCGTCTCGGCCTTCGCCGTCCTCGCCGCCGGCGCCCTTGCCGCGCCCCCTGCGGCTGCGGCCGAGCCTGCGAAGGCGGCCGAGACGGCCCGCGCGGCCGCGCTCTCGGTGACGGTGGTGAAGCCCCGGCCCGACACCCTGACCGACACGCTCCTCGTCACCGGCTCCATCAAGCCGCGCGAGGAGATCGAGGTGGGGCCGGAGATCGAGGGCTATCGCCTCATGGAGATTCTGGTGGAGGCCGGCGACCGGGTCCAGAAGGGCCAGGTGCTGGCCCGCCTCTCGCGCGACGTGCTGGAGACCCAGCTCGCCCAGAACACCGCCTCTGCCGCCAAGGCCCGCGCTGCCATCGCCCAGCAGCAGGCGGCCCTCGACCAGGCCATCGCGCAGGAAACCGAGGCCACCGCCGCGGTGGAGCGCACCCGCCAGCTCAGCAAGACCGGCACCTCCTCCCAGGAGCAGCTGGAGCAGCGCGAGCGCGCGGCCAAGGTCGCCACCGCCCAGGTCGCCGCCGCCCGCGAGACGCTGATCGCCGCCCAGGCGGAAGCGGTGTTCGTGAAGGCGCAGCGCGACGAGATCGAGGTGAAGCTGAAGCGCACCGACGTGCGCGCCCCCGCCTCCGGCCTCGTGCTCTCGCGTGAGGCGAAGCTGGGTGCCATCGCGCTTTCCACCCGCGCCGCGCCCCTGTTCCGCATCGCCGAGGACGGCGCCATGGACCTCGACGCCGACGTGCCGGAAGGCGCCATGCCGCGCATGAAGGACGGTCTGGCCGTCCAGGTGGTGCCGGCCGGCTTCGACGAGCCCATCGGCGGCAAGGTGCGCCTCGTCTCCGCCGAGGTGGACCGCGCCTCGCGCCTCGGCAAGGTGAAGATCGCTTTGCCCGATGACCCGCGTTTGAAGTCCGGCGCCTATGGCCGCGCGGTGATCGCGCTCGGCGAGGTGAAGGGCCTCAGCCTGCCCCAGTCCGCCGTGATGTTCGACGCGGAGGGGGCCTATGTGCTCACCGTCACCGACGGCATCGTCGGCATCCAGCGCATCACGCCCGGCCTGAAGAAGGACGGCCGCATCCTCGTCACCGAGGGGCTCTCCGCCGACGCGGACGTGGTGGCGCGGGCCGGCAGCTTCCTGCGCGACGGCGACCGGGTGACGCCGGTGCGCACGCCGCTCTCCGTGGGCGAGGCGCGCTGATGGCCCTCAACGTCTCCGCCTGGGCGATCCGCAAGCCTGTCCCCGCGCTCGTCTTCTTCTTCATCCTCACGGCGCTCGGCATCGTGCATTTCCGGGAACTCCCGGTGACGCAGATGCCGAACATCGACCTGCCCATCGTCATGGTCACCGTCACCCAGTCCGGCGCCGCGCCGAGCGAGCTGGAGACGCAGGTGACCAAGAAGGTGGAGAACGCCATCGCCGGCATCTCCGGCGTCAAGCACATCACCTCCTCCATCAGCGAGGGGGCGAGCGTCACGCTGGTGGAATTCCACCTGGAGACGCTGGTGGACCGCGCCGTGAACGACACGCGCGACGCCATCACCAAGATCCGCATGGACCTGCCCCGCTCCATCGACGAGCCGCAGATCCAGCGCATCGACATCGAAGGCCTGCCCATCGTCACCTACGCGGTCTCCGCGCCGAACATGACGACGGAGCAGGTGAGCTGGTTCATCGACGACACCCTCGCCCGCGCCCTGCAGGGCGTGCGCGGCGTGGCGCAGGTGAAGCGGCAGGGCGGCGTGGACCGAGAGATCCGCATCTCCCTCAATCCCGACCGGCTGATGTCGCTCGGCATCACCGCCGCCGAGGTCAGCCGGCAGCTGCGCGCCACCAATCTCGACGTCTCCGGCGGTCGCGGCGAGGTGGGCACGCAGGAGCAGCCCATCCGCACGCTCGCCGGCGCCTCCTCGGTGGAGGCGCTGGCGGACACCCGCATCGTGCTCTCCAACGGCCGCTCGGTGCGCCTCGGCGAACTGGGCAGCGTGGTGGACGGCGCGGCGGAGCAGCGCGTGTTCGCGCGGCTCGACGGCAAGAGCGTGGTGGCTTTCGGCGTCTACCGCGCCAAGGGCTTCTCGGACGTGACGGTCTATGACCGCGTGACCGAGGAACTCGCCAAGCTGCGCGCGGCGCATCCCGACGTCACCATCACCGAGATCGACACCACGGTCCGCTTCACCAAGTCGGACTATGAAAGCGCCATGCACACGCTGATCGAGGGCGCCATCCTCGCGGTCATCGTGGTGTTCCTGTTCCTGCGCGACATCCGCGCGACGCTCATCACCGCCCTCGCCATCCCCCTGTCCATCCTGCCCACCTTCTGGGTCATGGACATGCTGGGCTTCTCGCTGAACGCGGTGAGCCTGCTCGCCATCACGCTCGTCACCGGCATCCTGGTGGACGACGCCATCGTGGAGATCGAGAACATCGTCCGCCACATGCGCATGGGGAAATCCCCCTATCGCGCGGCCATCGAGGCGGCGGACGAGATCGGCCTCGCGGTGGTGGCGACCACCCTCACCATCGCCGCGGTGTTCGCGCCCGTGTCGTTCATGGGCGGCATTGCGGGCCAGTATTTCAAGCAGTTCGGCCTCACGGTCGCCATCGCCGTGCTGTTCTCGCTGGCCGTGGCGCGGCTCATCACGCCCTTGGTGGCAGCCTATTTCATGAAGGACACCGGCCACCGCGAGGGCCGGGACAGCCTGGTCATGCGCGGCTATGTGCGCCTGCTGGCGTGGTCGGTGCGGCACCGCTTCGCCACCATCGGCATGGGCATCGCCATCTTCGCCGGCTCCATCTGGCTGTCCACCCTGCTGCCGTCCGGCTTCCTGCCCACCAACGACATCTCCCGCGCCCTCCTCTCGGTGGAACTGCCGCCCGGCAGCACCATCGCCGAGACGCAGAAGGTGGCGGATGACATCGCCCGCGCGGCCCTGAGCCTGCCCGAGGTAAAGAGCGTCTATGCCACCGCCGGCACCGGCGGCGCTGGTGGCCTCGCGCTTTCCTCCGGCGAGGTGCGCAAGGCGCAGGTGGTCATCAACCTGAAGCCGCGCAGCCAGCGCACCATCGACCAGAAGACCTTCGAGACCCAGTTCTCGAAGACGCTGGCGGCCATGCCGGACCTGCGCGTTTCCTGGAGCCAGAACGGGCAGAACACCCAGCGCGGCTTCCAGGTCATCCTCTCCGGCAGCGACGGCGCGGCGGTGGCCGAGGCGGCGGTGGCGGTGGAGAAGGCGGTGCGCGCCGACGTGCCGGAACTCGCCAACGTGGTCTCCTCCGCCGCCCTCGACAGGCCGGAAATCCGCATCGTGCCCAAGCTGGACGAGGCGGCGGAGCTGGGCGTCTCGGTGGACACCATCGCCGAGACGGTACGCATCGCCACCATCGGCGACATCTCCGCCAACCTCGCCAAGTTCTCCGCCAAGGACCGGCAGATCGACATCCGCGTGCAGCTCGCCGAGAACGCGCGGACCCGGCTGTCCACCTTCGATGCGCTGAAGGTGCCCACCGCCTCCGGCGGCGCGGTGCCGCTCTCCGCCGTGGCGGACGTCCAGTTCGGCAAGGGCCCGACGGCGCTCGACCGCTACGACCGCGCCCGCCGCGTGGCGGTGGAGGCGGACCTCGTGGGCGACACGCCTTTGGGCGACGCCCTCGCCAAGGTGAAGGCCCTGCCCGCGGCGCAGAACCTGCCGGCCGGCGTGACCCTCAAGGAGGCCGGCGACGCGGAGATCATGGCCGAGGTGTTCTCCGGCTTCGCCATGGCGATGGCGGCGGGCCTGATGCTGGTGCTGGCGGTGCTGGTGCTGCTGTTCCACGACATCCTGCAGCCCATCACCATCCTCGTCTCGCTGCCGCTGAGCGTGGGTGGCGCCTTCATCGCGCTGCTCATCACCGGCAATTCGGTGTCCATGCCGGTGGTCATCGGCTTCCTGATGCTGATGGGCATCGTGACGAAGAACGCCATCCTGCTGGTGGATTTCGCCATCGAGTCCATGCACCAGGGCGCCGACCGCTTCACCGCCCTCATCGAGGCCGGCCGCAAGCGGGCGCAGCCCATCGTCATGACCACCATCGCCATGGTGGCGGGCATGGTGCCCTCGGCCATGGCGCTGGGCGAAGGCGGCTCCTTCCGCGCGCCCATGGCCATCGCGGTCATCGGCGGCCTCATCACCTCCACCGTGCTGTCGCTGGTGTTCGTGCCGGCGGTGTTCACGGTGATGGACGATCTGAGCCACTTCCTCGGCCGCATCTTCGGCCGCTTCATCGGCGGCAAGGACGAGCCGGACGGCCACGACCTGCCTCCGGCCCTGCACCATCCGGCCGGCGAGTAGCCCGCCTTTCATCCGCCCATCCAGCGGCCCTCCCCTCCATCCGGACGGGAGGGCCGCTTGACTTGTGCCGCCATCTGTACCATTCAGTACATTATTGACTGATCGGTACAGGAGAGACCCATGGCCCGCCCGCCGCTGCCGCCCTTCACCATCGAGACCGCCGCGCAGAAGGTGCGCATGGCGGAGGATGCCTGGAACACTCGCGACCCGGAGCGCGTCTCCCTCGCCTACACGCCGGACAGCCGCTGGCGGAATCGCTCCGACTTCCTCACCGGCCGCGCCGAGATCGTCACCTTCCTCACCGCCAAGTGGCGGCGGGAGCTGGATTATCGCCTCATCAAGGAGCTGTGGGGGCTGAACGACAACCGCATCGCGGTGCGCTTCCAGTATGAGTGGCACGATGCCGATGGCGCGTGGTACCGCTCCTATGGCAACGAGCAGTGGGAGTTCGACGCCGAGGGCCTGATGCGCCGGCGCGAAGCCTCCATCAACGACGTGGCGATCGCCGAAAGCGACCGCCGCTTCCTGTGGCCCCTCGGCCCGCGTCCGGCGGGCCATCCGGGCCTCACCGAACTGGGGATGTGATGGCACGAACGGTGGCCGAGCGCGCGGACATCCTGCCCCTCCTGGGCGAGGTGTTCCGCGAGCACGGATATGAGGGGGCGAGCCTCGCCCACATCACCGCCCGCACCGGGCTCGGCAAGGGCAGCCTCTATCACTTCTTCCCCGGCGGGAAGGAGGAGATGGCGGCCGCCGTGCTCAAGGAGATCGACGGCTGGTTCGAGGCCAATGTCTACGCCCCTCTGCGCGCGGACGAAGACCCGGCTGCCGCCGTGCGGGACATGCTGGCCCGCACCGATGCCTATTTCCGCTCCGGCCGGCGGGTGTGCCTCGTGGGCGTGTTCGCCCTCGGCGAGGTGCGCGACCGGTTCGGCGAACAGGTCGCCTCCTACTTCGCCCGCTGGCGCGAGGCGCTCGCCGCCGCCCTCGCCCGCGCGGGCCTGCCTTCCGCCGAAGCGGACGACCGGGCAGAGGAAGCGGTGCTCGCCATCCAGGGCGCGCTGGTGCTGGCCCGAGCGCTGAACGATCCCGCCGTGTTCGGCCGGGCGCTGGCGCGGCTGGGCCGGCGGCTGCTGGACGGGTTATAGTGCTACTAATATAATCAACTTAATTCAGACTTGACGCGTTCGATAAACCGAACGATATTGCCGCCATGTTCGCCCCGGAACGGATGGGCCCTGCCATGATGATGTGTCGCTGACAGCCGCTGGAGCGGCGTGAAACCGCCGAATGCCGCGCCAAGCGTGGCCCAGTCCCGGTTGCGCCGACACCCATCCCTTCCCAAGCCGCCTGTTCCCGCCTCCGCCCCTACCGCCGCTTGAACGCGCCGGGCGCAGGACCGGATTGACGAACAGCCGGTGATGCCGGAGCCTTTCATGAACGCCCCCCTGACTTTGGCGGCCGCCGTGCCTACCCTCCCCGAACCGTCCGTTTCCGCCGCCGCCCTCCCGGTGCCCGCGCGCTCGATCATCCGCTTCGAGCGGGTGGCGAAGACCTTTCCAGCGCGCCGCGGCCATGCGGCCGTGCATGCCCTCTCCGACATCACGCTGGACGTGCCGGAGGGCGCGATCCTCGGCGTCATCGGCCGGTCGGGGGCGGGCAAGTCCACCCTCATCCGCCTCGTCAACGGGCTGGAAAAGCCCACCGGCGGGCGCGTGCTGGTGGACGACGTGGATATCGGCGCCCTCGATGAGGCCGCGCTGCGCAAGGAGCGCCGCTCCATCGGCATGATCTTCCAGCACTTCAATCTGCTGGCGCGCCGCACCGCCTTCGACAATGTGGCCCTGCCGCTGGAGATTGCCGGCGTGCCGCGCGCTGAAATCAAGGCGCGGGTGGAGCCGCTGCTGGATCTCGTCGGCCTGTCCGACAAGCGCGACCGCTACCCCGCCGAACTCTCCGGCGGCCAGAAGCAGCGCGTCGGCATCGCCCGTGCCCTCGCCACCAAGCCCCGCGTGCTGCTCTCGGATGAAGCGACCTCGGCCCTCGACCCCGAGACCACCGAACAGATCCTCGCTTTGCTGCGCCGGGTGAATGCGGAACTGAACCTCACGGTGCTGCTCATCACCCACGAGATGGCGGTCATCAAGGCGGTGGCCGACAAGGTGGCGGTGATCGACGGCGGTCGCATCGTGGAGGACGGCGCCACCTATGAGGTGTTCGCACGTCCGCGCCATCCCACCACCCGCTCTTTCCTCGCCGCGCTGACCGCGAAAAGCCTGCCCCGCCGCGTCGCAGAGCGCCTGTCCGCCGAACCGCGCGACGGCCGCGACCAGGCGGTGCTGCGCATCGTCTTCACCGGCGAGCACGCGCAGGACCCGGTGCTGTCGCGGGTGTCGCGCCTGCTCTCGGTGGACGTGAACATCATCCAGGCCCAGGTGGACGAGATCGCCGGCACGCCCTTCGGCGTCATCGTGGTCTCGGTGCCCGGCGACGCCCCCACCGTGAGCGCCGTCATCAATGCCGTGGAACGGCTCAACCTGACGGCGGAGGTCCTCGGCTATGTTTGACATCACCTTCGGCCTGCTGCCGCCCACCATTGTCGACCTCATCATCGACGCCACCCAGCAGACGCTCTACATGGTGGCCGTCTCCGGCGCGCTCGGCACCCTCATCGGCCTGCCGCTGGGCGTGTTCCTCGCCACCAGCCGGGCGGGCGAGCTGTTCGCCGCGCCGTGGCTCAACCAGACCCTCGGCCTCGTGGTGAATGCGGCGCGCTCGACGCCCTTCATCATCCTCGTGGTCGCCATCATCCCCTTCACCCGCCTCGTGGCGGGCACCTCCATCGGCACCAGCGCGGCCATCGTGCCGCTGACGGTGGCGGCGGCGCCCTTCATCGCCCGGCTCATCGAGGCCGCCATCCGCGAGGTGGACCAGGGGCTGGTGGAGGCCGCGCGGGCCATGGGGGCTAGCCCCATCCAGATCGTTGCCAAGGTGCTGCTGCCGGAGGCGCTGCCCGCCATCACGCTGGCCCTCACCCTCGCGGCGGTGTCGCTGCTCGGCTACTCGGCCATGGTGGGCGCGGTGGGCGGCGGCGGCCTCGGCGACCTCGGAATCCGCTTCGGCTACCAGCGCTTCATGCCCGAAGTGATGGCGGCGGTGGTGATCGTGCTCATTCTCCTCGTGCAGGCGGTGCAGACGCTCGGCGATCTCCTCGCCCGCCGCCTCGACAAGCGCAGCCGCGGCTGAGCCCCGGCGCGCACAGTCCCTTTCCAATTCAGATGGAGGTTTCCATGAAGGCCCTGGCGCTGGCGCTTGCCGCCGGCATTTCCCTCGTCGCGTTTTCCGCCGCCGCCGAGACCATCAAGGTCGGCGTCACTCCCGGTCCGCACGCCCAGATCCTGGAGAAGGTGAAGGAAGAGGCGGCCAAGAAGGGGCTCGACATCAAGGTGATCGAGTTCTCCGACTATGTGGTGCCCAATGCCGCTTTGTCGTCCGGCGACATCGAGGCCAATTCCTTCCAGCACCAGCCCTATCTCGACAACCAGATCGCCGATCGCGGCTACAAGATCGTCCCCGTGGGCACCACGGTGAACTTCCCCATCGGCGTCTATTCCACCAAGTACAAGAAATTCGAGGACATCCCGGCGGGCTCCTCCATCGGCATTCCCAACGATCCCACCAATGGCGGCCGCGTGCTGCTGCTGCTCGCCGACAAGGGCATCATCAAGCTCAAGGACGGCGTGGGCGTGAAGGCCTCCGTGGTGGACGTGGTGGAGAACCCGAAGAAGCTGAAGTTCGTGGAGATCGACGCGGCGCAGCTGCCGCGCTCCCTCCCCGACCTCGCGGCGGCGGGCATCAACACCAATTACGCCAAGGAGGCCGGCCTCGACCCGGTGAAGGATCCCATCCTGCGCGAGGACCCCAAGGGCCCCTACGTGAACGTCATCGCCGTGCGCGCGCAGGACAAGGACAAGCCGTGGGTGAAGACCTTCGTCGAGACCTACCACTCGCCGGAGACGCGCACATTCATCCTCGAGACCTTCAAGGGCGCGGTTCTGCCGAGCTGGTGAGCGCGAGCTTTACTTCACCGCAACGATGAAGAAGCGGGGGAAGGCGAGGAGCACCTTGCCATCCACCCGCGGCAGATAGGAATCCGAGAGGCGGGCGGCGTATTCCTCCAGGAATTGCGTGCGCTCGTCTCCCTCCAGCGGGTCGATGAAGGGGCGCAGGCCGGTGCCCTTCACCCACTCCACGATGGCCGGGATGCCATCGAGCGGGTGGTTGTAGATGGTGTGCCACACGTCCACCGCCCCCGCGTGGGGCTTCAGCATGTCGTAATAGGCACCGGGCTCCGGCAGCACGGTGCGGGCGCGGGTGGCGGTGTGGAGCGTGTCCGCCCAAGGGCCGGCCATGGCGGTCTCGCGCATGGCGACATGGGACGGCTCTTCCAGATTGTCCGGCATCTGCACCGCCAGCACCCCGCCGGGCGCCAGCAGCGACATGAGGCGCGGCAGCAGGGTGGCGTGATCCGGCACCCATTGCAGCACGGCGTTGGCGTAGATGAGGTCCGCCGGCTTCGGCAAGGTGAAGGTGGAAGCGTCGCCGAGCGCGAAGGTGACGCCGGGCAGGCGGGCGCGGGCCGCCTCCAGCATGGCCGGCGAGGTGTCGAGGCCGAGCAGTTCGGCGCCGGGGAAGCGCTGCGCCAGGATGTCGGTGGAATTGCCGGGGCCGCAGCCGAGATCCACCACGAACGCCGCGCTCTGAAGCGGCACCGCCGCGAGAAGATCGCGCGCCGGGCGGGTGCGCTGGTCTTCGAACTTCAGATATTGGCTGGCGTTCCAGTCGGCGGGCATCGGCGGCTCCGGGCGCGAGGGACCAGGCAGCGCCACGGCGCGGCGCCGCAAGAGAGTTCCCTGCTTATACCAGCTTGACCGCAGAGGCGACCGGCAAGGCGCAGGTTCTCATCCCCAGGGGATGGGCTTGCCGGAGATCGGAAGGAAGATGGGGCGCGAAATGCGCGGGGCTCGACGGCGAAGGCCGGAGGGAGGCGCCGGAGAAACCGCGCGAGGCGGTCGGCAGGAAGAACAGCCCGTCACGGCCACAAAAAAACGCCACGGCGCGCGCGGAGGCACGCCGTGGCGAAGGGGTCAGGCCGCAGCCGAGACGTCGGTGGAGACCGACGAAATGGTCTTCAGGATCTGGGAGGCGATCTGGTAGGGGTCGCCCATGGAGTTCGGGCGGCGATCCTCGAGATAGCCCTTGTAATCGTTGCGGATGAAGGAGTGCGGGACGCGGATGGACGCGCCACGGTCCGCAACGCCGTAGGAGAACTTGTTCCACGGCGCGGTCTCATGCTTGCCGGTGAGGCGCATGTGGTTGTCCGGGCCATAGACGGCGATGTGGTCATCGAGGTTGGCCTCGAAAGCCGCCATCAGCTTCTCGAAATACTCCTTGCCACCCACTTCACGCATGTAGGAGGTGGAGAAGTTGGCGTGCATGCCCGAGCCGTTCCAGTCGGTGTCGCCGAGCGGCTTGCAGTGGAACTCGATGTCCACGCCATACTTCTCGGTGAGACGCAGGAGCAGGTAGCGGGCCATCCACACTTCGTCAGCGGCCTTCTTGGAGCCCTTGCCGAACACCTGGAATTCCCACTGGCCCTTCGCGACTTCCGCGTTGATGCCCTCGTGGTTGATGCCGGCGGCGAGGCAGAGGTCGAGGTGCTCCTCGACGATCTGGCGGGCGACGTCGCCCACATTCTTGAAGCCGACGCCCGTATAGTAGGGGCCCTGCGGCGCGGGATAGCCGGCCTCGGGGAAGCCGAGCGGGCGGCCGTTCTTGTAGAAGAAGTATTCCTGCTCGAAGCCGAACCAGGCGCCGGCATCATCGAGGATGGTGGCACGCTTGTTGGACGGGTGCGGGGTGACGCCGTCGGGCATCATCACTTCGCACATCACCAGGGCGCCGTTGGTGCGGGCCGGGTCGGGATAGACAGCGACCGGCTTCAGCACGCAATCCGAGCTGCGGCCTTCGGCCTGCTGGGTCGACGAACCGTCGAAGCCCCACAGCGGCAGCTCCTCGAGGCTCGGGAACACGTCATATTCCTTGATCTGGGTCTTGCCCCGGAGATTGGGAACCGGGGTGTAGCCGTCGAGCCAGATATACTCGAGCTTAAACTTTGGCATTGCAGTCTCTCTGAGCCGATGACGTGAAATTCGGGACCTTGTTTCTCGAACTCTTGATTCAGGAAGCGTCCGGCCGTGAAGGATCCACTGGCCGCGGGGGCCGGGACATATCTAGCAATCCGCGTGCCAGCCGCGGGCCCATAGCCGGACAAGGGCTTTTCCCGCCCGGCCGCAGCGTCAGCTGCCCATTGCTGCATCAGGAATCGGCCACTCTCTTGGGCGGAGCGCACACCGCGTGTGCAGCCGCTCGGTACGCGCCCGGTCGCGAGCGAAATCCGCCCCCGCGAGGGAACAAAAGGGCGGCAGCCACGCTTGGATGTGAGCACGCCGCTGCACTGCGAAAGACGCGCGTGGGCCATGCAGCAAACGCGGAAATAAAAGAGCCAAGTGACGCCAATTTATATTTGCCTAAAATTTAGGCACTAAACTAAAATATGCCCGCATTGATGTATATGTAGGGTGCAAATCATGTTATGAAGTCTGCAAGTGATGGCGCCCAGGAGGCTCATCGGACAGGAGACCGGAGTGATGACTGCGAACCACGAGCGCGAGACGGCGAAAATCTATGTCTTCCCAGTGAAGAATGGCGCGAAGAACGGCATGCTCGCCAAAGAGGCGAAATGGGCTGCCGAGATCGCCGCCGTGGGAGCCGCGCAGGCCGTGATCGGAAGCAGCTGGTATCACGAAGAAGCGGTAAAGGCCGCCGATCTCCCCAACCGCCGCTGAACGGTCGGGTTCAGGTCCGGCGCCTTGCGCGCCGGCCAACCCGCCTCCGCGATGGACCGCTTCTTGCGTGACCTCCTCCCCGAGACCTCTTCGGGTAGGACTTGCGACAATGGCCCTCGACCTCAACACAGACTGGACGAACGCGGAGCTTTCGGCCCTCATCGGCTCCGTGGTGGACGACCGCGACTGGCGTCTGGAAGTGAGCAAGGACGGCATCGCCTCCCTCGCCGACAAATCCGCCAATCCCACCGGCGCGGATTATGACGAGGGCCTGCACGGCTTCTTCGAGACCTGGATGGCCGGGACCGATTTCGTCGGCCCCTCGGCCGCCGGCGACAAGGACCTGATCGGCAAGATCGCCACCGCTCTGCGCGCCAACTATCCCACCCTCAAGGCCGACAAGTTCATCTACGTGGCGCTGTAGCCGCGCGGCCTGCCCTGGTGGCAAGGGTCCCGCGCACGGCGCGCGGGACCGGCCTCCAGAGCGCTTTCCCCTTTTTCCCAAACCCTTTAGGCTGGCCCGGCCGGTTTCCGCCGGATCGCCTCATGCGGTCACGCGCCATTCGAGATGAGTGGCGCGAGCCGCCCTGAGCGGGGTCTTGGCAGGGCAGACAAAGAGCCGCCAAGCGGCCGGGTTGGGGAGAGTGGCGTGGGAAGCGGCAGGCTGCGGTACGATCTTGAGTCTCATCCGCCGCTCCCGGTGCTCATCGGCTCGGTGGCCCAGCATATGGGCCTGATGGCGGTGACGCTGGTGTTCCCGCTGCTGGTGGCGCAGGCGGCCGGCGTCGATGCCGAGATGCAGCGGCGCTATCTCGATCTCGCCATGCTGGCCATGGGGGTGGCGACCCTCTTCCAGTGCTGGGGCCGGCCCATCCTGTTCCTGCCGCGCACCGGCTGCGGCTATCTCCTGCCCGCCGTGTTCACCGCCGCCTATCTGCCCGCCGCCCTATATGCCGCCCGCGCCGGCGGGCTGGAGGCGGTGGCAGGCATGACCATCGCGGCCGGCCTCGCCGAGGTGCTGTTCAGCCGCGTCATGCATCGCGTACGCCCCTTCCTGCCCATCGAGATCGTCGGGCTGGTGGTGATGCTCATCGGCATCATCCTTGGCGTCGTCGCCATCAAGCTGATGGTGGGCTACAGCCAGTCCATGGCGCAGGTGACCCTCACCGGCACCGGCGGCGCGGTGGTCGGCCTCGCGGTCATGATCGCACTCGCTGCCTGGGGCAGCCCGCCGCTGCGCGCCATGGCGGTGCTGGCGGGGCTGGCCGCCGGCTCGGCGGTGCACCTCGCCCTCGGCTTCGGCGCGCCGCGGCCAGAGGTGTCGGTGAAACCCCTGCTGGAGCTGATCCGCTGGCCGCTGGTGGTGCCGAGCTTCAGCGTCGGGCTGCTGCCCGGCTTCCTCGCCGGGGCGCTCGCCTGCATCCTGCGCAGCTTCGGTGACATGGTGGCGAGCCAGCGCGCCAACGATCCGCAGTGGCGCCGGCCGGACTATGCCAATATCGAGGCCGGCGTGCTGGCGGATGGCCTCGGCACCCTGTTCGCCGGCCTCATCGGCACCATGGGCCTCAACACCTATTCCGCCAGCGTCGGCCTCTCCGTCGCCACCGAGGTCAAGGCCCGGCGGGTGGGGCTGGGCGTCGGCATCGGCTGGATCGCGCTCGCCTTCATTCCCGGCTCGTCGGTGGCAGTGATGGCCATTCCCCGGCCGGTGCTCGGCGCGGCGCTACTGTTCGCCTCCGCCTTCATCGTGCTGTCCGGCATTTCCATCCTGGGCCAACGGATGCTGGATGCGCGGCGCACCATCGTGGTGGGCCTCGGCTTCCTCGTCGGCATCTCCTTCGACGAGATCCCGGATTTCTACGCCCGTGTGCTCTCCGAATCGGCGCGGGAGCTGGTCACGTCCTCGCTGGTGCTCGGCCTGTTCACGGCGCTTGCGATCAACGCTTTGTTCCGCATCGGCGCGGTGAAGAGCCATCGGCTGGTCTGGTCGCCGGGCGAGGGCCATGCGGCGCTGCACCAGTTCCTCATGGACGCCGCCGCCGCCGATGGCGCCCGCACCGAGGAGGTGGGGCGCATCGCCCAGATCGCCGAAGAATTCGCCACCGCTGCCCCCTCTCTCGCCGAGGGGCCGGTGGAGGTGACGACGCGGTTCGATGAATTCGTGCTGGATGTGTCCTTCGCCTGGGCCGGCGGCGCGCTCCAGCCGGGGCCGGCGCCGAGCTTCGATACTGGTGTGGACGAGGACGCCATGCTCAACGGCATCACCTTCCACCTCATCCAGCGGCTCGCCGACCGCACCCACCGCCGCACGCTGCCGGATGGGCGGCACGAACTGCGCTGCGAGGTGGACCAGTAGGCGGACGCCGATGGCCGGCCTCAACTGCCGGTGGTATGCGTAGTGCGGTTGGTCGCAGGATGTTTGGGGGCACGACGATGGCGGGCATGCGTACTGTCGGGGCCTGCCTCACCCTTGCCTTGGGGCTCCTCGTCCCGGCGAGCGCCACCCTGGCGGCACCGGCGTCCGGGACGACCGATTCGCAGAAATTCCAGAGCTATCTTTATTCGGATGCCTACAGGGTCGCGCTGGCGCAAGCGTGGAAGAAGGTGCCGCCGGCCTCCCTGCCCGCCTGCGCCAACCTCACCGATGGCGATGTCTCGGTGACGCTGCAGCAGGAGGTGTCCTTCGATGCCAAGGGCCTGCCCAGGTCCGGCGCGTGGTGGGGGCATTATCCCATCAAGGGCTGCGGCACGGAGCGCATCATCAACATTCTGTTCCGGGCCGAGCCCTCGGGCGTGCGCTTCCTGGTGACACTGCCGGGCCGCACACGCGCCAACATCGTGCTCCAGCGCGATGCGCTCACCTATGCCTTCATCGGCGCCGGCACCAAGGTGGCCGACTGCAAGGACATGGAGGTGGCGGACACCGCCTTCGACGGCTTCGGCCTTTCCGCCGGCGACAAGTCGGCGCCGGAGACCGGCCCATGGCGCGAGACATGGACGGTCGCCGCCTGCGGCAAGATGCTCGCGGTGCCCATGGAATTCATCCCCGACGCCACCGGCACCACCATCAACCAGCGCCCCGCCGAGGTGCGGCAGCTGAAGAAGTGAGGCCTCAGGCGAATTCCCGCGCCGCATCCTGAAGGAAGGCGTGGACATAGGGCGCGAAGGAGCGCCAGCACTCCAGCCGGAAGGCCTCCCCCACCCGCACCAGCACCACCTCCGTCTTGCCCAGCAGCGTGCGCGTGGCCGAGCCGGGCGGGAAGGCAGTGTCGGACAGGTCGAGGGCGATCCCGGCATTGAGGATGTCCGCCGCGTGCGGACCGCTCAAGAGGAACGCCGCATTGCGGTGGCCCACCGCCACCAGCGAAAAGAAGCGGCCGGCGAGATCGCTGGCGATCGCCGGCTCGGTGGCCGTCCCCTCCCCCTCGGGACAGACAAGCAGCCACTCCCCCGGCCCGAGGCGGGCGGCGAAGCGCTCCGGCCTGCCGCGCACGCTGTTGAGCGGGCCGGAGAGATCGAAGCCCCCGGCCGCTGACGGCAGCACGGCGCCGCGCGGCGCCTTCATCTGCAGCACGAAGCGGTCGGCGGCCGGCAGCACCCGCACGGCACTGGATGCCGAGGGGGCGAGGATGGGCGCGCGCCGCGCGTGGATGGCAACCGGCTCAGGCATGAACGCCTCCTTCCACAAGACCTTCCACCCTTTTGCCCTCGGGATCGAGGAACACCGGGGCCACCACCTTCACCGCCGTGAACCCGGCCGGCGTCGTCACAAAGAGCGTCTCGCCCATCCGCGCCCGCCCGCCGGAGATCACCGCCAGCGCGATGGGATGGTTGAGGGTGGGGCTGAGATAGGAGGAGGTGACATGCCCCAGCATCTTCATGGGCAGCGCCTGCTGGGTGTCGGCGACGATCTGCGCCCCCTCCTCCAGCACCGTCCGCCCATCCGCCGAGAGCAGGCCCACCAGTTGCTTGCGATCCGCCCGCGCCATGTCCGGCCTGGCGAGCGAGCGCTTGCCGACGAAATCCTTCTTCGCCTTGGAGATCATGCCGGAGAGGCCGACATCATCCGGCGTCACCGTGCCGTCCGTCTCCTGCCCGACGATGATGAAGCCGCGTTCCGCGCGCAGCACATGCATGGCCTCGGTGCCGTAGGGCGTGATGCCGAAGCGCTGGCCGTAGGCGAACAGCGCCTCCCACACGGCTTGAGTGAAATCCGCCGGCACGTTGATCTCGAAGCCCAGCTCGCCGGTGAAGGACACGCGCATGAGCCGCGTCGGCACGCCGAGAATCTCCCCCTCGCGCACCGCCATCTGGGGGAAAGCCTCCGGCGAGAGGTCGATGCCGGAGACGAAGGGGGCGATGACTTCGCGCGCCCGCGGCCCCTGCACGGCGATGACGCCCCATTGCTCGGTGATGGAGGTGAGGAAGACGTCGAGGTCCGGCCACTCCGTCTGGAGATAGTCCTCCATGTGCGCCATCACACGCGGCGCGCCGCTGGTGGAGGTGGTGACGTGGAAGCGGTCGGGCGCCATGCGGGCGACGATGCCGTCGTCGAGGATGAAGCCGTCTTCCTTCAGCATCAGGCCGTAGCGGCACTTGCCCGGCTCGAGCTTGGTCCAGCCGTTGGGATACATGCGGTTCATGAACTCGGCCGCATCCGGCCCCATCACCTCGATCTTGCCGAGGGTGGAGGCATCGAGCAGGCCGACGCTTTCGCGCACCGCCCGGCATTCGCGGGCCACCGCCGCGTGCATGTCCTCGCCCGGCTTGGGGAAGTACCAGGCGCGGCGCCACAGGGCGACGTTCTCGAACTTGGCGCCCTGCTTCGCCGCCCACTCATGCACCGGCGCGGTGCGGATGGGGTCGAAGGTCTCGCCCCGCGCCGTGCCGACGATGGCGCCGAAGGTGACGGGCGTATAAGGCGGGCGGAAGGTGGTGGTGCCCACCTGCGGGATGTCCTTGGCCAGGATCTCCGAGACGAGGCCGAGGGCGGCCATGTTGGAGGTCTTGCCCTGGTCGGTGGCCATGCCGTTGGTGGTGTAGCGCTTCACATGCTCGACGCTCTCGAACCCCTCGCGCACCGCAAGGCCGATGTCCTTGGCGGTCACGTCGTTCTGGAAGTCGAGGAAGGCGCGCACCTTCTTCGGGTCTGCATCGGTGGGCAGCACCCGCGCCGCCCTGAAGCCGGTGGGCGTGGCGGGCGCCGCCGCGAAGGCGCGGGTTGACGGAACCCCGGCCGCTTCCGCGCCGGCCGTCCAGCCCTCGGCGAGGATGCCGGCGAGGTCATAGGTGCCCTTGCACGCGCCGGCCGAGCGCTCCGCCTGCACGGACGAGCCCGGCACGAAGGCGTCGATCTCGGTGCGGAAGGTGAGCTTGCCGCGCGACTGGGAGAAGAGATGCACGGCCGGCGTCCAGCCGCCGGACATGCCGACGCAATCGCAGGCCAGCGTCCGCCGCGCGCCGACGCGCCCGGCCGAAAGCGGCGCCACGATCAGCCCGGTCACCGCCTTGCCGCCGGTGGAGCCGACCACCGTATGGCCGGCAAGAAGCTCGTTGCCGGAGAGGAGGGCCCGCTCGGGGCCGATCTCCGCCTCGGGGCGCAGGTCCACGAGGGTCACGTCCAGCCCCGCCGCCTTGGCATCCGCCGCCGCGCGATAGGCGGAAGCGCCGTTGGTGGCGAAGACGATGCGACGGCCCGGCGCGACGCCGTAGCGGTTCACATAGGTGCGCACGCTCTCGGCCAGCATGATGCCCGGCCGGTCGTTGTCGGCGAAGCCGAGCGGACGCTCATGGGCGCCGGTCGCCAGCACCACCTCCTTCGCCCGCACCTGCCACAGCCGCTCGCGCGGCAGCTTGGCGTCCGGCGCGGCGAGGTGGTCGGTGACACGCTCGGTGAGGACCACGTGGTTGTGGTTGTAATAGCCGAACGCCGTGGTGCGGTTGAGCAGCGTCGCGTTCGCCCGGCCGGCCAGTGTCTTCAGCGCATACGCCACGAAGGCCGAGGCGGTCTTGCCATCGATGGTGGCAGTGAGATCGGCGAGGAGGCTGCCGCCCATCTCCGCCTGCTCGTCGGCGAGGATCACGCGCTTGCCCGCCTCCGACGCCGCCAGTGCCGCCGCGAGGCCGGCCGGGCCCGCGCCCACCACCAGCACGTCGCAATGGGTGTTGCGATGGACGTAGCGGTCCGCATCCGGCGCGTCCGGCGCGACGCCCAAGCCGGCGGCGGCACGGATGGCCGGCTCGTAGAGCTTGTCCCAGAAGGACCGCGGCCACATGAAGGTCTTGTAGTAGAAGCCCGCCGTCAGCACGGGGGCGACGAGGTCGTTCACCTGCCCGATGTCGTGCTCCAGCGACGGCCAGTGGTTCTGCGAGGAGACCTTCAGGCCGGCCACCGCCTCCACCACCGTGGCGCGGTTGTTGGGATCGGCCCGGCCGGGGCCGCGATCCACCTGGAACAGCGCATTGGGCTCGTCGGCGCCATGGGTCAGCACGCCGCGCGGGCGGTGATACTTGAAGGAGCGGCCCATCAGCCTGATGCCGCTGGCGAGCAGCGCCGAAGCGAGCGTGTCGCCTTCATAGCCCTCGACGGTGCGGCCGTTGAAGGTGAAGGCGATGGGCTTCGTCCGGTCGACGCGGCCGCGGCCGGGAATGCGGAAATCCTGCGCCATCAGCGGCCTCCCGTGATGTCGGGGCGGGGCTCGCCCATCTCGTAGGTGGTGATGAAGGCGTCGCTCACCGTGTTGCGCAGCGCGTTGAACCAGCGGCCGCAGCCGTGGGCGTGCAGCCAGCGCTCGGCATGGACGCCCTTCGGGCTGGTGCGGGCGAAGAGATATTCGGCCCAGGCGGCGTCATCGAGGGCGTCGGGATCGGCCGGGCGGGCGATGTGCGCCTCGCCGCCGCAGCGGAATTCCACCTCGGGGCGCGGCCCGCAATAGGGACAGGGAACGAGCAGCATCTTGGGCCTCAATGCGCCACCGCCGCCGCCGCCGCCTCGTCGATGAGGCGGCCGGTGCGGAAGCGGTCGAGGGTGAAGGGGGCGTTGACGGGGTGGGGCTCGTCGCGGGCGATGGTGTGGGCGAACACATGGGCCGAGCCCGGCGTCGCCTTGAAGCCGCCCGTGCCCCAGCCGCAATTCACATAGAGGCCCTTCACCGGCGTCTTGCCGATGATGGGCGAGCGGTCCGGCGTCACGTCGACGATGCCGCCCCAGTTGCGGAGCATCTTCATGCGCGTGAACTGGGGGAACAGCTCGCAGATGGCGTCCAGCGTGTGGGTGGTGATGTGGAGGCCGCCCTGCTGGCTGTAGGAGACGTACTGGTCCGTGCCGGCGCCGATCACCAGCTCGCCCTTGTCGGACTGGGAGATGTAAGCGTGCACCGCGTTGGACATGAGCACGCAGGGGAAGCACGGCTTCACCGGCTCGGAGACCAGCGCCTGCAGCGGGAAGCTCTCCAGCGGCATCCGCACTCCGGCCATGGCCATGACCATGGAGGTGTGCCCCGCCGCCGAGACGCCGATCTTCTTCGCGCCGATCGGCCCGCGCGTGGTCTCCACCCCGGTCACGGCACCGTCCGGCCCGCGATGGATGGCGGTGACCTCGCAATTCTGGATGATGTCGACACCGAGCGCGTCGGCGCCGCGGGCATAGCCCCACACCACCGCGTCGTGCCGCGCCGTACCGCCCCGCCGCTGGAGGGCGCCGCCGAGCACGGGATAGCGGATGTCCGGCGAGATGTTCAGCTGCGGGCAGAACTCCTTCGTCTGTTCCCGCGTCAGCCACTCATTGTCGATGCCGTTGAGGCGGTTGGAATAGACGTGGCGCTTGAAGCTCTGCACGTCGTGCTGGTTGTGGGCCAGCATCAGCACGCCGCGCTGGGAGAACATGACGTTGTAGTTCAGCTCCTGCGAGAGCCCTTCCCACAGCTTCACCGCGTGCTCGTAGAGGGCGGCGCTTTCGTCATAGAGGTAGTTGGAGCGGATGATGGTGGTGTTGCGGCCGGAATTGCCGCCGCCGATCCAGCCCTTCTCCAGCACCGCGATGTTGCGGAGGCCATGCTCCTTCGCGAGGTAGTAGGCCGCGCCGAGCCCGTGGCTGCCGCCGCCGATGATGAGCACATCGTAGGCCGGCTTGGGCGTCGGGTTGCGCCACTGGCGGCTCCAGCCCTGATGGGCGTTCAGCGCCTCGGAAAGGAGGGTGGGAAGGGAGAAGCGGCGCATTTGGGTCTCTGAATGGAGAAACCGGGGGTGTCCCCTGTTCGACCGTGACAATGCGCCTGCCCGCTGCCCCGCTCTCGTGGAAATGCGACGGCAAACTGGAATGGAGGCGACACAGACGCCCGTCTCCCCTTTCGTCTACCGCTGCGCCGTCTGCCGCTCCGGCACCGGCGCGGCCCGGCAGAAAATGGCGCCATCCCTCAAAAATGAACGCAAGATAAGGTGTGACGCGGAAGCCGCGACGCTATAAGGAGCCGATGAGGCGCTCTCCCGGCGGTGGTCCAGGGGGAGCAGCCGCCCCGCCATGGCGCCGACGGGCCCCGTGGCCGAACCCGAGAGTCGAGCGCGAGCAAGAGATGAGCACGAGCCGAGACGCGTCCTTCCTCGATGCCGCACGCCGGGAGCCGCCGGCCGCCTCGTCTGCCCGTCCGCGCCCGCCGGTCATCGACCGCACCAGCCTCGCCCGCGCCTTCGACGACCTCTCGGTCTATATGAATGCCTGCATCCTCGGCCAGCCGGCCTTCGTGGAGCTGCTGCTGATCGCCGTGCTCGCCGACGGCCACCTTCTGGTGGAAGGCGCGCCGGGCCTTGCCAAGACCAAGGCCATCAAGGCGCTGGCCCACGCCATCGACCTCACCGACCAGCGAATCCAGTTCACGCCGGACCTTCTGCCCTCCGACCTCACCGGCACCGACATCTACCGGCCCGAGGACGGCAGCTTCCAGTTCCAGGAAGGGCCGGTGTTCCACAATTTCATCCTGGCGGACGAGATCAACCGCGCGCCCGCCAAGGTGCAGTCGGCGCTCTTGGAAGCCATGGCGGAGCGTCAGGTGACGGTGGGGCGCACCACCCGCCGCCTGCCGCCGCTCTTCATGGTGATGGCGACCCAGAACCCCATCGAGCAGGAAGGCACCTATCCCCTGCCCGAGGCGCAGCTCGATCGCTTCCTCCTGCATGTGCGCATCGACTTCCCGGATCTGGACGCCGAGCGCCAGATCCTGCGCCTCGTGCGCGGCGAGGCAAGGGGCGAGTCGCCGGATTTCGGCGCGCCTTTGCCGCAGGAGGTGGTGTTCGCCGCCCGGCGCGAGGTGCTGGCCGTCCACATGGCGGAGCAGGTGGAGGAATATCTGCTCCAGCTGGTGCAGGCGACGCGCCGTCCCGAGCTTTACGGCGCGGATCTCCAGGGTCTCGTCGGCTTCGGCGCCAGCCCGCGCGGCACCATCGCCCTCGACCGCTGCGCCCGCGCCCACGCCTGGCGGCGCAAGCGCGACTATGTGATCCCCGAGGACGTGCAGGCCATCGCCAAGCCCGTGCTGCGCCATCGCGTGCTGATGACCTTCGAGGCCGAGGCCGACGGCGTGACCAGCGACGACTTCATCGACCTGCTGCTCGCCCGCGTGCCGGTGGGCTGAGGCGACACACTCCATGGCCGAGCGCGATCCGCTCCGGGGCGTCGTTGCCCGCCTCGCCGACCTGGTGGCGGCGCGTCCGCGCGTCCAGGGCGGCTTCTCGGGCGGCAAGCGCGTCAGCAGCCAGCTCTACGGGGGCCACAGCTCCTCCTTCCGCGGTCGCGGCATGGAGTTCGACGAGGTGCGCGTCTACCATCCCGGCGACGATGTGCGCACCATCGACTGGCGGGTCACCGCCCGCACCGGCACGACGCACACCAAGCTGTTCCAGGAAGAGCGCGAGCGCCCGGTGCTGGTGCTGGTGGACGCCCGCGCCTCCATGCGCTTCGGCATCCGCGATTGCTTCAAGTCGGTGCTGGCGGCCAAGGCGGCCGCCGTGCTGGCATGGATCGGCATCGGCGGCGGCGACCGGGTGGGCGGGCTGGTCCTCTCCCCCTCCGGCATCATCGCGCTGCGCGCCGAGCGCACCCGCCGGCGCATCCTCGCCTTCGTGCGCTCCATCGCCGACGCCACCGCCGAGCGCCTCGGCCCGCCCGGCTCCGAACCCACTTTGGCGGAGGCGCTGGCGCGGCTGCGGCCACTGGTGAAGCCCGGCACGCTCATCTTCCTCGTCTCCGATTTCGCCGATCTCGATGAGCACGCCGCCCGCGAACTCGGCCGCATCGCGCTGGACGGCCACGTCACCTGCCTGTTCGTCTATGACCGGCTGGAGACGCAGATGCCCTCCGGCGGCGTCTTCCCCGTCACCGACGGGATATCGGTCGCCCGGCTCGACGACAGCCGCGCGGCGCAGCGGGAGGGCTATGCCCGCCGCTTTGCCGAACGCCGCGGCGCGCTGGAGCGGCTCTGCCGCGAGCGCGGCCTCACCCTGATGGACCTCGAGACGGGCTGCGACCCGGCGGAAGTTCTCAATCCCGAGCGGATGCGGCAGGCGGCGGCGTCGGCCCGTGCCGGCGCAGCCGGGGCCATCGCGCCCGGCACAGGACGGACGGTGGCGCGATGACCACGCCCGCCATCCCGCCCGCACCCACCGCGCCGGGGGCCGCCGCCGGCCCCACCCCGCTCATCGCGCCCGGGGGCGCCCCGGCGACTCCGCCCAATTTCCAGACGCCGAATTTCCTCAACGGAGCGCCGCCCACCCCGCCGGTGCCGGGCTCGGCCGAGGACCCGCTGGCGGCGCTGCGCGACATCCATCTGCCGCCCGACGTGCCGCTCTTTCCGCTGGCGCCGGGCTGGTACGTGCTGGCCGGACTGGCGGTGCTGGTGCTCATCATCCTCGCCGTGCGCGAATGGCGCTGGCGGCAGACGCTCGCCTACAAGGCCCTGAAGATGTTCGACGCCGAGGTCGGCCGCGCCGAACCGGACGACACCCACGCCGTCGCGGTCGCCGCCTCGGACGTGTTGCGCCGTCTGGTGCGCGCCGAGTCCGGCGAGGCGAAGGCGACGCTCACCGGCGAGGCCTGGGCCCGCCTGCTTGTCACCGGCCGCGCGCCCTTCGCCCCGCGAGAGGCCGCCTTCCTCGCGCGGGCGCCCTACATGCCCCCGCAGACGGCGGAGCAGGTGGCCGCCGGCAGCATCACCCCCGCCGCCCTCGCCGACGCGGTGCGGCGCCACATCCGGGCGCGCCGATGATTACGCTCGCCTGGCCCTGGATGCTGGCGCTGCTGCCGGCCCCCCTCCTCGCCCGTTTCGTGGTGCCCCGCGCCCGCGAGCAGAAGGCCGGCGCGCTGCGCCTGCCCTTCTTCGCCGCGCTCGCCCGGGCCGGGCTGGTGACGCCCGGCCGGCCGGCCTGGAGCAAGACGCGCCTCGCCGCGCTCGCCTTCATCTGGACGCTGCTCGTGGTCGCCGCCGCCCAGCCCATCTATGTGGGTCGGCCGGTGGAGGTTCCGGTGGAGGGGCGCGAGATCATGCTGGTCATCGACCTCTCCGCCTCCATGGCGCAGCGCGACCTCGCCCTCACCAAGCCCATGGACCGCCTGCAGGTGGTGAAGCAGGTGGCGGACGACTTCATCGCCCGCCGCGCCGGCGACCGGGTGGGCCTCATCCTGTTCAGCACCCGCGCCTATGTGCAGGCGCCCCTCACCCTCGACCGCCGGGTGGTGCGCGATCTGCTCGCCCAAGCCACCATCGGCATGACCGGGCGCAACACCTCCATCGGCGACGCCATCGGCCTCGCGGTGAAGACCCTGCGCGACGGCCCGGCCAAAGAGCGGGTGGTGGTGCTGCTCACCGACGGCGCCAACACCTCCGGCGTGCTCGACCCGCTCCAGGCCGCGGCCATCGCCGCCAAGGAGCATCTGCGCATCCACACCATCGGCGTCGGCTCCGATGCCGGGGAGTTCGTCCCCGGCGCGCCCATGAACCCCTCCTCGGACCTCGACGAGGGCGCGCTCAAGGCCATTTCCGGCCTCACCGGCGGCAAGTATTTCCGCGCCCGCGACCAGCAGGGCCTCGCCGGCATCTATGCCGAGATCGACAAGCTGGAGCCGGTGGCCGGCGATCCGCAATATGTGCGGCCGGCCCTCACCCTGTTCTTCTGGCCGCTCGGCGCCGCGCTGGTCGCGAGCTTCCTGTTCGCCGCCGCCTTGCTGCTGCGGATGCCGGCCCGCCGCGTGGCCGAGGCGCCCGCGCCGCGGGATGCGCCGGCTGCCGATGCCCCGGCCGTGCCGGTTGCGGAGGCGCGCTGATGGCGAGCTTCCACTTCCTGCGACCGGAATGGCTCCTGGCGTTGCTGCCGGCGGCGATCCTCGCCGCCCTGCTCCATCGCCGGCTGCGCGAGGGCAGCAATGACTGGGCGCGCGAGGTGGACCCGCACCTCCTCGCCCACCTCGCTCTGCCGGGGCGGCGCGCCTCGGGCCAATGGCCGGCCGTGCTGCTGTTCGCTGGCTGGGTCGCCGCCGTCTTCGCCATGGCCGGCCCCACCTGGCAGAAGCTGCCCCAGCCGGTGACGGGCCGGCTCGATCCGCTGGTGATCGCGGTCAATCTGTCGCCGACCATGAACGCCCCCGACGCCAGCCCCTCGCGCCTCGTCGCCGCCCGCTACAAGATCGCCGACGTGCTGCAGCGCATGCGCGGCAGCGAGGTGGCGCTGGTGCTCTATTCCGACATCCCGTTCGCCGCCGCGCCGCTGACCGAGGACGCGCACGTGGTGGCGCAGATGCTGCCGGACCTTTCCACCAGCCTCATGCGCGGCAATGCCAATCGCCCGCAGGCCGCCATCGCCATGGCCGTGGACCTGCTCAAGGGCGCCGGTGCCATGAGCGGCCGCATCCTCCTCGTCACCGACGGGCCGGGCGACGAACCGGCCAAGACGCAGGCGGCAGCGAAGGCGGCCGCGGCTGAAGGCTACAAAGTGAACGTGATCGGCGTCGGCGCGGAGGGCGCCAATGGCGCGCCGGCTTTGGACACGGCGGCGCTGACGGCCATCGCCACGGCCGGACAGGGTGCCTACACGCCCCTCACTGCCGACGACCGCGACATCGCCTATGCCCTGCCCCCCGCAGCCAGCTCGAACGGCGCCGTCACCGATAGCGAGGGCTTCACCGCCGACGTGTGGGCGGACATGGGGCCCTACGTGCTGCTCCTGGCGGTGCTGCTCGCCCCCCTCGCCTTCCGTCGCGGCTGGATCGCCGTCCTCGCGCTTGCCGCACTCGGCGGCTTCGCGGCGCCGCAGCGGGCGCAGGCGCAGCCCCTGCCCCAGGGCTTGACGCAATCCCTGCCGCAGAGCTGGGCCGATATGTGGTGGCGCCCCGACCAGCAGGGCGCGGCGGACTACGCGAGGGGCGACTACGCCGCCGCTGCGCAGAAGTTCGAAGACCCCACCTGGAAGGCCAATGCGCTCTACAAGGCCGGCGACTATTCCGGCGCCGCCGCCGCGCTCTCCCGCCTGCCGGGCGGCGACTACAACCGCGGCAACGCTTTGGCGCGCGCTGGGCAGCTGGAGCAGGCGGTGGCCGCCTACGACAAGGCGCTGGCCGCCAACCCTGACAATGCCGACGCCAAGTTCAACCGCGATCTGGTGCAGAAACTGATCGACGCGAAGAAGAAGCAAGAGGAAGACAAGCAGAAGCAGGACCAGAAGCAGAACCAGGCTGGCGGCGGTGGGCAGGACCAGAACAAGGACCAGAAGCCCGACCCCAAATCCGACCAAAAGCAGAAGCAGGACCAGAAGCCCGGGGGGGACAAGCCGCAGGACGCGCAGAACAGCCCGCAGCCGGGTCCGCTCCCCCCGCCTGCACCGCTGCCGCCGCGCCGCCCGTCCGAGCTGGCGCAGCAGCAGCCCCAGCAACAGCCGACCCAGCCGCAGTCTCCGCCGCCCCAGGAGCAGGCCAGGCAGGCGCCGCCGCCCGATTCCCCTCCGCCCCCGCTGGCGCCGCAGGACCCGTCGCAGCCGCCGCAGGAGCCGGAGGTGATGGCCGGCGACGTGCCCGCCGCGCCGGTGACGCCCAAGGCCCCGCCCCCGCCCATGCCGGACGACAAGGACAATGGGCAGGACGCGGCGAAGCAGGATCCCAACTCCGCCTTCTCGGCGCCCCCGACCGCGCCCTCCCAGGTCGCGCAGCCGAAGCCGCCCCAGCCCACGCCGCAGGCGCCGCCGGCCGTGGCCTTCAGCGACGACGACCAGAGCCGCGAGCAGGCGCTGCGGCAGGTGCCGGACGATCCCGGCGGACTGCTGCGCGCGCGTATCCGGTCCCAGTATACCGGCGGGCCCGTATTCCTCTCCGAGGGGGATGCGCAATGATCCGCGCGGCGCTCCGCACCTGCCTTTTCGCGCTCGCCCTCGCGCTGTGGGCGACGGCCGCCCCCGCCGCATCGTTCAAGGCCACGGTGGAAAAGCCGCCGACGGACCAGGGCGACACTTTCGAGCTGGTGCTCAGCGTGATTGGGCGGGACAGCCTGGAGCCGCCCAACATCAGCCCCCTCAACAGGGATTTCGAGATTCTCGACCGCGGCAAGCGCAGCCGCATGGAGAGCGTCAACGGCCGCATGGTGGAGGTGAACGAATGGGTGCTGACGCTGGCGCCCAAGCGGGCCGGCCATCTCGTCATCCCGGCCCTCACCCTCGGCAGCGAGACGAGCGCACCCATTGAGATGGACGTGGCGCCCGGCTCCACCGCCGAGCCGCCTGACGACGGCCCCATCGCCCTCTCCGTGGATGTGCTGGGCACGCCGCCCTTCTACCTCCAGAGCGAGATTCCCGTGGTCGTGCGCATGTATGACCGCGTGGGCGCCCTGGAGGCCTCGGCCGACCAGCCGGCGGCGGAGGGCGCCACCTTCACCCCCGACGGGACGCTGAAGCGCTTTTCCCGCATCTATGGCCGCCAGCGCTACCGTGTGGTGGAGCTGCGCTACATCATGCGGCCGCAGCGCACCGGCACCATCCAGATATCCTCGGTGGCCCTGCGCGCCTCCATCCCCGTGTCCCCGCCCGGCGCGCAGGAGCAGGCGCGCGCTATGGGACGCCCCGCCATGCCGTGGCTCGGCGGCGGCTTCGATGCGGGCCGCAAGGTCACGGTGTTCGCCAATCCGGTGGAGGTGACGATCCTGCCCCGCCCGGCCGGCGTCACCGGCTGGTTCCTCCCGGCACGCGCGGTGCGCCTCAAGGAGACCTGGAGCAGCCCGCCGGCCAAGGCGAAGGTGGGTGTCGCCCTCACCCGCACGCTGCGGCTGGAGGTGCAGGGCGCCAGCCCCGCCCAATTGCCGCCGCTGAAGCCGGCGGAGACGGACGGCGTGCGCCAGTATGCCGACGAGGAGCATCCCGAGGCGGCACAGGTGGGCGGCGCGCCCGGTGCCATCGCGGAAGTCCACATCAGCGTCGTGCCCACCCGTGCCGGGTCGATCACGCTGCCCGCCATCACCGTGCCCTGGTGGAACATCACCACCAACCGCGCCGAGACGGCCCAGCTGCCGCCGGTGACGCTGCAGGTGGCGGGAGCGGCCGATCCCGCCGGCATCGCCCCGCCCCCCGCACCCGCGAAAGACGCCCCCAAGCCGCAGGCGGCGCCGGCCGACGACGCCAGCCCCCTGCCGCTGCGCGATATCGCCGCCATCGCGCTGGTGGTGGTGATGATCGGCGGATTCCTGCTGTTCTCCGGCCGGCGCGCCGGGCGCAATGCCCGCGCCATTGCGGAGCCGACCGCAGGGCCCGTTGCCGCCCGACCCGCGCGCCCCGGCCGCCCGACCCCGACGCGCCCCGCCGTGCGCCGGCCGAGGCTCGCCGTGCCCGACGAGAAGACCGCCGCCGGCGCGGTGGAGGCCGCCTGCAAGGCCGGCCACGCCACGGCCGCCTATCGCGCTTACCTCGACTGGAACCGCGCCTCAGGGCCGGGCCATGCGGGCACCGCTTCGGCCCGCACGCCGGCCATGGCGGCCGCGCTGCACGAGATCAGCCGCCATCTTTACGCGGGGGATGGGGACACCTGGGACGGCCACGGCTTCCGCTCCGCGTTTGCCGCCGAGCGCAAGGCCGCCCTGAAGCCTGCCAAGGCGCGCACCGCCCGGGGTCTCGCCCCGCTCTATCCCAAGGCGCGCTGAGGGGGCTGCGCCGCCCCAAAAAGCCCGCGCGGCGATTGAGCGGAAGCAACGACGCACACCCACGTCGCCTGAGCGTACGGCGGAGCGCGTTCCCGCCCTACGTCCCGCCCCACACCCGCCGCATGTAATCGGTGAAGACCGTCACCGCCGGCGCGTGGACCGGAGTCGCCCAGGCGGCGCAGGTGATGAGCTTGTCGGCCACGTCGTCGAGGTCGCGGATGACGATGCCGCGCCGCTGCAGGTTGCGCACACAGCTCGCATAGACCGAGACCCCCGCCCCCGCCGCCACCAGGCCGAAAATGCCTTCGGAGGATGACGCCTCCTGCACAATGCGCGGGGTGAAGCCGGCGCGGTGGCAGACGGCGAAGAAAGCGGTGCGGAAGGCCCCCCAATTCTGCCCCGAGCCCAGCACGAACGGCTGGTCGGCGAGATCGGCGAGGCGCAGCACCCGCACGTTGGAGAGGGGATGGGTGATGGGCAGCAGCGCCACATAGCGGTTGTCGTCGAAGGCATAGCTCGCCATGCCCGCTTCCTCGAATGGGCCGATCATGAAGCCGATGTCGATGCGGTCTGCGAGCAGCGCCTCCTGCTGCTGCAGGGTCGGGGTGAAGGACAGTTCGAGCCGGATTTCCGGACGATAGCGGCTGAAGCTGTTGAGGAACTCCGGCAGCCGGCCGTTGATGGCGAAGTCCATGTAGCCGATGCGCAGCACACCCACCTCGCCGCCTGCCGTACGCCGCGCGCGGGTCACGGCCCGCTCCAGCCGCGCCAGCGCCTCCCGGCTTTCCGCAAGGAAGGCCTTCCCGGCCTCGGTGAGCACCACGGTGCGGGTGGTACGGGCGAACAGGGGCACGCCCACATCCTGCTCCAGATCGCGGATGAGGCGGCTCATGCCCGGCTGGGTCATGTGGGCCCGCTGGGCGGCACGGCCAAAATGCAGCTCCTCGGCGAGGAGCACGAAACAGCGGACATGGCGAAGATCAAAGCGCATCGATATTCATACCAGAAAAATCATCAATAAGGCTGAAATTAGAATTTCCCAAGCCGGCCGACCTCGCCCAATCTTCTCCCTGCGAGCCCGGTGGCAACGGGCGGAAAATCATCAGGGATCAAGGATATGGCCTTCGAGGAAGACCTCGACGCAGCGCTGACGCGCGCCTTCGAGCAGGCAACCCAGCTCTATCAGCGCAACGGCTTCCAGCGGCGGGTCGGCTTCGGCCGGCGGCCGGCGCTCATCAATGTGGACCTTGCCAATGCGTGGACCCGGCCGGGCAACCCGTTCACCTGCGAGAAGATCGACGACGAGATCATCCCCGGCGTGCAGGCTCTGCTCGCCGCCTGCCGGCGCAACGGCCATCCGGTGGTCCACGTCACCACCTGCTACCAGGTGACGGACGAGACCAAGGCCGCCACCGACATGGGCCTGTGGCACCACAAGATCCCGATCGAGGTGGTGGACCAGGCCAAGCCCGAGCTGTGGGCCATCGACAGCCGCATCGAGCCCGTGGCGGGCGAGCAGGTGCTCATCAAGAAGCGGGCCTCGGCCTTCCACGGCACCTATCTCGCCGGCTTCCTGCGCGCCAACAACGTGGACACTATCCTCGTCACCGGCGTCACCGCCTCGGCCTGCGTGCGCACCACCCTGTGCGACGGCCTCGCCGAAGGCTTCCGCACCATCGCGGTGAAGGAATGCATCGGTGACCGGGTGCCCGGCGCGGTGGCGTGGAACCTGTTCGACATCGACGCCAAGTTCGCCGACGTGGAACCCCTGGAGCGCTGCATCGCCTATCTCGACGAGGTGGGCGGCAAGTCCAAGGCGGCCGCGTGACCCTCTCCAACCGCCGTCATGCCCCGGCTTGTCCGGGGCATCCACCCGGCCGCCCGAGCCGCCACAGCAGGACGGGAGCCGCCCCGGCCCACCCGTGGATCCCCCGGACAAGCCGGGGGATGACGGTCGGTCTAAGTGCGGAAAGGGCGTTCGCACACGAGTGACTTCCCGGTGGCGCTTCCCGCGCCGCCGGCTTCTGCGTTCGACTTCAAATCATAATCCAGAGGCGAACATGACCAAGCTCATCGACCAGCTCACCGGCGCCCCCTCCCGCCGCGCCGTCCTCGCCGGCCTCGGCGCAGGCGCAGCCGCCATCTCACTGCCCGGCCTTGCGCGCGCGCAGGACAAGACCCTCGTCGTCTCCAACTGGGGCGGCGACTGGAATGAACGCACCATCAAGTTCGTGGAAGCCCCGCTCGTGGAGAGCCAGGGCATCAAGATCGTCCGCGACCTCGGCATGGAGCCTGAGCGCAAGGCGAAGCTGATCGCCGAGAAGCGGCTGCGGCGCGGCACCATCGACGTCATCCACATCAACGAGGGCGACAGCGTCGAGCTCTACGGCCAGGAGGTGATCGAGAACATCGATTTCTCCAAGGTGCCTAACTATGCGAGCGTCGTCCCCGCGCTGAAGTCCAAGCCCTTCTTCGTTCCGTGGCTCTATAGCGGCGTGACCATCATCTACAACAAGGACAAGGTGCCGAACCCGCCCAAGTCCTATGCCGAGCTATGGGACAAGAAATGGGCCGGCAAGATCGGCCTCACCAACCAGCTCTATTTCAACTACATCATGATGGCCGGCCTCATCAAAGGCGGCAACGTCACCAATACCGAAGAAGGCAAGGCCCGCCTCGTCGAGCTGAAGGAACTCACCCAGCCGCGCATCTACGCCGCGCACCAGCAGCTCGGCGCCGGCCTCGTCAATGGGGAGGTGGACATCGCGGTGAACTACAAGGCGCGCGGCCTGCAATGGGCCAATGACGGCGCCCCCCTCGCCATCGGCTACCCGTCCGAAGGCGCCATCGCGGTGATGTTCGGCGCGGCTTTGCCGAAGAAGGCGCCGAGCCCGGATTTGTCCCTGATCTATTTCAACGCCATGCTGGACCCCAAGGCCATGGCCGGCCTTGCCGGCGCCAGCTTCTACGCCCCGGCCAACAGCAAGGCGGAGCTTTCGCCCGAACTCAAGGCGAAGGTGGACTTCACCGCCGCCGAAGCCGCCGCGCTGAAGTTTCCCGATTACGCGCACGTGGCCAAGAATACGGCGGAATGGCTGGAGTGGTGGAACAAGAACATCGCCCGCTGAGCGAGGCCGACATGACCTCCTCGGCAAGTTCGGGCCCGGCAACCTCCGGCGCCACCGCGCCGGTGGCGACAGCTTCCCCGCCTGCACCGCGCGGGCGGGAGGGGCGGCGGCTCGCCCCCGCCTACGGCCTCACGGCGCCGGCCACGATCTTCGTGCTACTGGCACTGATTGGGCCGCTCGCGCTCATGTTCCGCTATTCGCTGAACCGGTTCGTGCCGGGGCAGATGATGGTGGAGGCGCTGACGCTCGACAATTACGCGCGCTTCTTCGCCGACAGCTTCTATCAGGAGGTGCTGGGCACCACGCTGTGGATCTCCGCCCTCTCCACCCTCCTCTGCCTCGTGGCGGGCTTTCCGGTCGCCTATTTTCTGGTGCGGCAGGCAAGCGACAAGTGGAAGGGCCGGCTGCTCCTGCTCATCGTGCTGCCTCTGCTCATGGGCAATGCGGTGCGGACGGCCGCGTGGATGGTCATCCTCGGCGACAAGGGCCTGTTCAACGCCGTCATCGGCGCCATCGGCATCTCGCCGGTGAAGCTGATGTACACGCCCACCGCCGTGGTCATCGGCCTCGTCTCGGTGCTGCTGCCCTTCATGATCGTGACGCTGCAAAGCGTCATCGAGGGCATCGACGCGAACCTTGAGTCCGCCGCCCAGTCGCTCGGCGCCTCCCACCTCACGGTGCTCCGTCGCGTGGTGCTGCCCTTGGCGCTGCCCGGCATCCTCGCGGGGACGATGCTCTGCTTCATCCTCTCCATGAACGCCTATGCGACGCCGGTGCTCATTGGCGGACCGAGCTTCCACATGATGGCGCCCACCGTCTACCAGCAGGTGGCCAAGGCCATGAACTGGCCCTTCGGCGCGGCGCTCGCCTTCGTGCTGATGGCGGTGACCCTGGTGCTCACCACCACCGCCAACGTTCTGGTGCAGCGCCGCTACCGGCGCTGGAGCGAGTGAGGGGCAAATGGGACTTCTCGCCGTCAACCGCATCTATGCCGCCATCACCGCCCTGGTGCTCGCCTTCGTGGTGCTGCCGCTGGGCGCGGTGATCTGGGTCAGCTTCTTCGCCAACCGCATCCTCTCCTTCCCGGCCACCGGCTACACGCTGGACTGGTACGTGCGCGCCTGGCAGCTCGATTCCTTCCGCAACGGCTTCATCACCAGCGTCGAGACGGCGCTGGTGGCGGTGGCCCTCTCGCTGGCGCTGGGCGTGCCGGCCAGCCTCGCGCTGGTGCGCTATCGCTTCCCCGGGCGCGACGCCATCCAGACCCTGCTGCTCTCGCCCATGGTGGTGCCGGGCATCGTCGGCGGCGCCGCGCTGTTCATGGCCTTCATCGAGCTGGAGATCCTGCTGGACGTGGACATCTCCGGCACCCTGCCGGGCCTGTTCGTGGCCCACGGCCTCATCGCTTTGCCGTGGACCGTGCGCCTCGTCACCGCCTCGCTGGTGGGCATGAGCCCGTCCTACGAGGAAGCGGCGCAATCGCTGGGGGCGGGCCGGCTCACCACCTTCTTCCGGGTGACGCTGCCCATCATCAAGCCGGGCATCGTGGCGGCGGCACTCTTCTCCTTCGTCATCTCTTTCATCGATCTGGAGAAGTCGATCTTCCTCGTGGGGCCGGGGCGCACCACGCTGCAGATCGCGCTCGTCTCCTATCTCGAATGGAATCTGGATTCGACGGTGGCGGCGGTGGCCACCGTGCAGATCCTCATCATCGGCGTGCTGCTCCTCGTCTCGGACCGCTACGCCCGCCTCTCCCGCGCCTTCTGAGGAGCGAGCCACATGTCCGATGTCGTGCTGCAATCCATCGTCAAGCGCTACGACGCTATGACCGCCGTGGACCACGTCTCCCTCACCATCGGCGAGGGGGAACTGGTGGCGCTGCTCGGCCCCTCGGGCTGCGGCAAGACCACGACGCTGCGCATGGTGGGCGGCTTCATCCCCGTCACCGAAGGGCGCATCCTCGTCGGCGGGCGCGACCTCACCCACCTGCCGCCGAACAAGCGCAACATGGGCTTCGGCTTCCAGAACTATGCGCTGTTCCCGCACATGAGCGTCGCCGAGAACGTCGCGTTCGGGCTGGAGATGCGCAAGCTCCCAAAGGCGGAGATCGGCGCCAAGGTGAAAACAGCGCTGGACCGGGTGAAGCTCTCCCACCTCGCCGAGCGCCTGCCCAAGCAGCTCTCCGGCGGCCAGCAGCAGCGGGTGGCGCTGGCCCGCGCCCTCGTCATCGAGCCGGACGTGCTGCTGCTGGACGAGCCGCTCTCCAACCTCGACGCGCAATTGCGCCACGAGATGAAGACCGAGATCCGTACCCTGCAGCAGCAGCTCGGCATCACCACCATCTTCGTCACCCACGACCAGGACGAAGCGCTATCGGTGGCCGACCGCGTGGTGCTCATGCGCGCCGGCAAGATCGAGCAGCAGGGCTCGCCGGACGACCTCTTCGGCCGCCCCGCCTCGCGCTTCGCCGCCGAGTTCATGGGCGTGACGAACCTGCTGCCCGGCGAGCTGGCCGGCGTCGGTCGCTTCCGCCTCGCCAGCGGCGAGGAGGTGCGCGTGCATCCGGTGGGTGTCGGCGGCGATCTCTCCCTCGCGCTGCGGCCGGAGCGGCTGGCGCTCGACGCAGATGAGCCCGACCACAACGCCCTTCCGGCGGTGGTGGACCTCGCCACCTATCGCGGCCTCGTCATCGACTATCGCGTGGCGACGGCCTCCGGCCTCGTCCTCATCGCCCGCCGCCCCTCGCCCGCGGTGGGCGGCCCCGCGCCGCTCAAGCCCGGCCAGCCGGTGCGCGTCTCCTGGCATCCCGATGCCGGCACGCTGGTGCCGGCCTGAGCCTTTCCTGCATTCTCGCGTCCTATAAGGGGGAAACCCGGTGTCCGACCTCCACGACAAGCTTATCGTCATCGACGGGCTCATCATCTCCGACTTCTCCCGCCCGGTGTTCGAGGACATGCGCAAGGGCGGCCTCACCGCCGCCAACTGCACCTGCTCCATCTGGGACAACTTCACCGAGACGATGCGCAACATCGCCCGGTGGAAGAAGGATTTCACCGCCAACGCGGACCTCATCTCGCAGGTCTACTCCACCGCCGACATCCTCAAGGCGAAGCAGGACGGCAAGACCGGCATCATCCTCGGCTGGCAGAACACCACCGCCATCGAGGATCACCTCGAATATCTCGAGCTGTTCCACGAGCTCGGCGTGCGCATCATCCAGATGACCTACAACACGCAGAACTGGGTGGGTTCCGGCTGCTACGAGAGCCGCGACAGCGGCCTCTCCGACTTCGGCCGCGACGTGGTGGCGGAGATGAACCGCCTCGGCATCCTCTGCGATCTCTCGCACGTGGGGCCGAAGACCTCGGAAGACACCATCCTCGCCTCGAAGCAGCGCGTCGCCTATTCCCACTGCCTGCCGGCCGGCCTCAAGGCGCACCCGCGCAACAAGACCGACGAGCAGCTGCGCTTCATCGCCGACAAGGGCGGCTTCATCGGCGTCACCATGTTCCCGCCCTTCCTGAAGAAGGGGCCGGCCTCCACCGTCGCGGACTATGTGGAGGCGATGGAATATGTGATCGACATTGCCGGCGAGGACATGGTGGGCGTCGGCACCGACTTCACCCAGGGCTATGGCAAGCCCTTCTTCGACTGGATCACCCACGACAAGGGCACCGGCCGCAAGCTCACCGACTTCGGCGAGGTCATCAATCCCGAGGGCTTCCGCGTGATCGGCGACTTCCCCAACCTCACTGCGGCGATGGAAGAGCGCGGCTGGTCCACCGGGCGCATCGAGAAGGTGATGGGTGGCAACTGGCTGCAACTGCTCAAGGATGTGTGGGGGAAGTGAGGAAGACTCTTTGAGGTTGCCCGCTGTGGTGCTTTGAACGGTCGTCATCCCCCGGCTTGTCCGGGGGATCCACCGGGCCGACAAAACGGCGCATCCATTCGTGAACCGGGCGAGCGGAACAGGGGATCCCCCGGACAAGCCGGGGGATGACAGTGCATGAAGCCGGAGCGAGGTACCCATGGCGAAGCCCGAAGTCGAGATCGACGTGGACCCAGAGACCGGCCGCTGGTTCGTGGACAAGATGCCCATGATCCTGGTGCCGCAGCACTTCTACAACAACAATCACCTCGCCATCGAGGCGGCACTGGGGGCGGAGGCGTTTGACGCGGCGCTGGCGCCGGCTGGCCGGCTCTCGGCCTTCGTGTGGTGCGAGCGGCAGGCGGAAATCTATGGCCTGACCGGCGCCGACGTGTTCGCGCACTACATGAAACGGCTGTCGCAGCGCGGCTGGGGGCGGTTTTCCATCCTCGCGCTCGACCCGGCGGCGGGGACGGCGACGATCCGGCTCGATCACTCCTCCTTCGTCACGGACGCGACGAAGGGGGCGGACCGCAAGCTCTGCTACATGTTCGCGCCGTGGCTTGCCGGGGCGCTGGAATTCGTGTGCGAGCAGGCGGGCGCGCCGCGCCGGCTTCAGGCCCGCGAGGTGCAATGCGCCGCTGAGGGCTTCGACCACTGCCTGTTCGAGGTGGCTCCCACCGCGGGCTGAGCGCAAGCCATTACGCCAGACGCAAAAAAGCCGGGCGACCTCGCGGCCGCCCGGCTTTTTCTTGGAATGCTCAGTAGTTGATGGTGGTGCGCACGCCGAACACGGCGGCATTCTTCACCAGCGAGATGCCGAGGGGATCGTTCGGGTTGAGCACGCCGCCGCCGGGATTCCAGATGTACTGGAAGTCGGGCTGGATGGTCCAACCCGGCATCACCTGCGCCGAATAGGTCACTTCCAGCACCGTCTCGCTGCTGCGGATGGGATAATAGGACCCGTTGTAGAGCGCGGTGTAGAGGTCGGCCTGCTGGGCCGCGTTCGTCACCCGCGCATTGCCGAAGGCGACGCCGAACGCATCGTCCTCGCGGCCCGGAACGAGGCCCTTGAAGGTGATGCCGCCATCCCAATAGAAGCCGAGCTGGTTCTGCTCGCTGGGCGCCGCCGTAACACGCCCGAAGACGCTGATGCCCTTGTCCTTGGTGCCGGGCTTGCGCCAGATCATCTGGTCGATGATGGCGTAGAAGGCGTAGTCACCCTGGATCTGCTTGGCGAGACCAATGGAAGCGGGGCTCGCCAGCGGCACGCCGAAGATGTCGTAGACTTGGCTGTTGAACGAATTGGAATTGTACCAGCCACCGACCTTGACGGTGCCGGGCAGCCAGGCGGCGTTCTCGGCCTTGTTGTAGCTGTAGGCCACTTCGCCGATCACGAACACGCCCTGATCGACGATGAAGTTCAGGCCATACTTGTTCTCTTCCTGGGGATCGCCGCAGCAAGGCGCGGGATTGCCGTTGAACAGGCCGACGAGCACGGTCCACTCGTCGTTCGGCACCCACTTCACGCGCACGCCGGGGGTGGCGAGGGGATAGGCGGGACCGCCGCTCGGCAGGTCGGCGGCGAACAGAGCCGGCCAGCCGAAGGTGGAGTTCAGGAACAGCGAACCGTTGTCCGAGATGGCGAATTCCGAATCGGCGGAGAGCTGGCCGAAGCGGATGCTCGACTTGCCATCACCGAACGCCTGCTCGATGTAGAGCTCGAACAGGCGGGTGGTGGAGAGGGCGTCCACATTGCTGACGCCCATGATGTTGCCGAGATACTGGCCGGAGAAGCCCGAGCCCTGAATCTGCAGCACGCTGGCGTGGAAGGTCGCGCCCTTCCAGTTGAACAGCTTGTCCAGATCGGCATCGAGCGAGAACTGGAAGCGGCCGTTATAAGCGGTGCCGGTGCCGAGGCCGCCCTCGGTGTTGCGCCAGAGTTCGCCGATATAGTTCACGCCGATCTTGATGCCGGCTTCCGCCAGCTTGGGACGGTAGCCGCCCCAGTCGCCGAGCCAGCCGAGCTGCGGGGCGATGGAGGGCTCCGCCTCCTCTTCCGCCGGGGCGGCGGCCGGCGCCTTGGTGGCCATGTCGGCCGCATGCGCGGTGCCGAGCATGGGGGTGCCGAGCAGCGCACCGGCGGCGACGCCGGCAAGAAGATAGCGGCCGAGAAGGGTCCGCGTGCCCGGAAGGTCCCCGCTTCTGCCGCGGGCGGCGGTCCGAAACACGGTATCCAGCATCTCTAAATCCCCCAGATCACAGCCAGCGGCGAAGCCCCGATCAGGGTCGCGCGACTGCCGAAAGCCTGAACGGCACCCGCCCGGCCCACGAAGGGCCCGCAAATCGCCGCTAGTGAGCCCGGATTGGGGGTGAGCGGCCCCGCTTTGTCAATCGGAGGAGCTCCCTTATTGATATAGAATATCTCTAAACTGGCGGTATCGAAATGCGGGCGCGATTTCGGCCCTCGCCAGAAAAACCTAGAAATTCTTTGGGCTTGCCCGACATCAACCTGTTACCACCAACCCCGCTCATACCCGCCGCGTCACCGAGGGGCATGATCGATCGTCCGGGATTGTGGTAACTATGCAACGTGCCTCGCCGGCGACAGGAAGCCAAGAACGGCACCCGGGCGTGCCATGACCGACGCCCCATGACCGACTCCCCATGACCGACGCCACATTTCTGCTGCTCATCAATTGCGCGATCGGCCTGACCTTCGCTGCGGCGTTTCTTGCCGTCTCCTGGCGCTCCTCGGTCCGGCTGGGGCGATGGTGCGCCGCCGCCTTCGCCTGCGCCGCCGCCACCGTCCTCATCGAGGCGCTGGCGCCGGACATCCCCTCCGTCCGGCTCGCGTCCACACTCTCGTTCGGATCGCTCATGGCGGCGGTCTTCTTCATCGCGGCCGGAATGCTGCGCCACTACCGGCCCGATTCGCGCCTCGGCTGGCCCGGCGCGGCGGCGCTCCTCGCGGTGGCCTTCACGGGGCTCGCCGGCGTCGATCTCCCGCGCGGAGGATGGGCGCAGGCGCTGACCTATCAACTGCCCTTCGCGGCCATGCTCGCGTTCGCCGCCGGCACGGTGCTGCGGCATTCGCCCGGGCGCGCGGTGGACCTTGTGCTTGCCGGCGTGCTGGGGCTCTGCGCGCTGCAGTTCGCGGCGAAGGCGGTTCTCATTCCGCTCGACGGGGCGGACAACGGCGTCCGCGATTATCTGACGAGCGCCTATGCCCGTTATTCGCAGACGGCCGGCAGCATCCTGTCGCTCATGCTCGGCGTGGCGCTGCTCGCGCTCGTCGTGACGGAGGTGATTGCCGAAGCCACCGGCCGGCTGGAGCGGGACGGCCTCTCCGGCGTCCTCACCCGCACCGCCTTCCTCGAACGCGCGGAGCGCCTCGCGGACACCGCGCCGCCGGGCTCCGGCATCGGCCTGCTCATCTGCGACCTCGATCATTTCAAGGCGATCAACGACCGGTTCGGTCATTCGGCCGGCGACGAGGTGATCCGGCGATTCGGCGCGGTGCTCGCCTCGTGCGCCGGTCCCGCGGATCTGTGCGGGCGGATCGGCGGCGAGGAATTCTGCCTGCTGATGCCCGCTGCCGACGCGGTAAGCCTGCTGCGCGTCGCCCAGCGGCTGAGGGAAGCGACGGAGCACTTGAGCTGGCCCGGCCTGCCCCCCGGGCATCGCGTCACCACAAGCCTCGGCGCCGCCCTGGCCGCGCAGGGCGAGCCGCTGGCGACAGCGCTGCGCCGCGCCGACATGGCGCTCTACCGGGCCAAGGCCGAAGGCCGCAACCGCGTGCAACTGGCGGACGGCTGATCCGCCCCGCCCTATTGCCACACTCAGGCCGGCGGCGCGCGGCGGAGCTTCTCGGCGAGGAAATCCACGAAGACGCGCACCCGGGCCGGCGTGTTGGCCCCACCCACGAACACCGCGTGGATGCTTTCCCGATCCTGCGGGTTGAACGCTTCGAGCAGCGGCACCAGCGCGCCACTGGAAAATCCGCCGCGCGCATTGGCCTCATCGATGTGGAAGTTGCCGACGCGGGTGATGCCAACGCCCTGCGCGGCGAGCTGCACCAGCGTCTCGCCATTGTTGGCGGTGATGTTGCCCTTCACCTCCAGCATGTAATCGCGCCCGTCCTCGCGGAACGGCCAGCCGGGCTCGATGCGGCGGAAGCTGAAATCGAGGCAATTGTGCCGGGCAAGGTCCGCCGGCACCCGGGGCGTGCCGTGGCGGGCGAGATAGGAGGGCGCGGCGATGACGGTGCGCCCGGTCTCGCCGAGGCGGCGGGCGGTCAGCGGGCTGTCGGCGAGGGGGCCGAAGCGGATGGCCACGTCCACCCGCCCGCCGAGCACGTCGGCGATCTCGTCGCTCAGCTCCATCTCCACCTCGATGTCCGGATAGCGCGCCACGAATTCGCCGAGCAGCGGCACGATGACGAGGCGGCCATGGGCCATGGAGGCGCTGACGCGGATGCGCCCGCGCGGATTGGCGCGGTCGGCCAGCGCCGCTTCCGTCTCGTCGATGTCGGCGAGGATGCGCCGGGCGGCGCGGGCATAGGCCTCGCCTTCTTCCGTGAGGCGCAACTGGCGGGTGGTCCGCACCATCAGGCGCACGCCGAGCCGCGCCTCGATGCGGGCCAGGATGCGGCTCACCGCCGAGGGGGTGAGACCCAGCTCGCGGGCCGCCCCTGAGAGGCTGCCGGCACACGCGACCTTGAGGAAGGCGGCCATCTCTCCGGTCCGGTCGGGGCGGTCCATTCGTGACTCCGGCGCACAGATGCTGGACCCGGATCGTCTCTATTGCTGCACTGCAATGTCAACCATATTCCGTGGCAACACGATTTGCCCCGGAGTTCCCTCCCATGAAGATCAACCTGCCGCTGGTGGCGCTCGCCATCGGCGCCTTCGGCATCGGCGTCACCGAATTCTCGCCCATGGGGATGCTGCCGATCATCGCCTCGGACCTCGGCGTCTCCATTCCCGCCGCCGGCCTGCTGGTGAGCGCCTATGCCTTCGGCGTGCTGGTGACCGCACCCATCATGACACTCGCCTTCGCCAGCATGCCCCGGCGCCGGCTGCTGGTGCTGTCCATGGGCATCTTCACCGTGGGCAACCTCATCTCCGCCTTCGCCGACGGCTACTGGATGCTGCTCGCCGGCCGCATCGTCACCTCCTTCAACCACGGCGCCTTCTTCGGCGTGGGCGCGGTGGTTGCGGCGAGCGTTGTGCCGGCGGACAAGCGCGCCGGGGCGGTCGCCGCCATGTTCTCGGGCCTCACCATCGCCACCATCGGCGGCGTACCGCTTGCGGCATGGGTGGGCGAGGCGGTCGGCTGGCGCGTGGCCTTCTTCGGCATCGCCGTCATCGGTGCCATCGCCATGGTGGCGGTGCGCCTCTCCCTTCCGCCGCTGGAGGTTCAGGGCGAGAGCGACATGCGCGCGGAACTGAAGGTGCTCATGCGCGGCCCGGTGCTCGCCGCATTGCTGCTGACCGTGGTCAGCTCCAGCGCCATGTTCACCGTCTTCACCTATATCGCGCCGATCCTGCAGGTGGAGACCGGCGCCGCCTCCGGCTTCGTCACCGCCATGCTGGTGGTCTACGGGCTGGGTCTCGCGCTGGGCAACTGGCTGGGCGGGCGCTTCGCCGATCGCTCGCTGGACGGCACGCTCATCGGCTCGCTGACGGCGGTGGCGGTGCTGCTGGTGCTGTTCGTGCCGGGCATGCGCTCGCACCTCGCCACGGTGCCGCTGGTCTTCCTCTGGGGCATCGCCAGCTTCGCCCTCGTGCCGCCGCTGCAGATGCGGGTGGTGCACGAGGCGTCCGAGGCGCCGCACCTCGCCTCGGCCATGAATATCGGCGCCTTCAACCTCGGCAATGCGCTGGGCGCGGCGCTGGGCGGCGCGGTGATCGATGCCGGCCTCGGCTATCCCGCCGTCTCCCTCGCGGGCGCGGGCACGGCCCTCGCGGGCCTCGCCTTCACGCTCCTCCTGCGGCGCAGCCGCCAGCGCCTGAAGGCCGCGACAGCCTGCGGCTGACGGCCCGCGATCCGGCGGTGACAGCGTCCGAAGGGGTGGCGGAATTCCGCCACCCCTTTTCTTTGCATCGGCGGATTTTCGCCCGGCGATTTTCTCGGCTCCGCAAAAAACCAACATCATCACAACGCATTAATTGAGTCCGGCGCAGGCCGCATGGCTGGCATGCGCGGTGCAATGGATGGCGCATTCGAACCGGCACCAATGCCGGGCTCCTGGGAGAAGCGCCATGCTTAAACGACTTCGCATCACCGCCACCCTTGTGTCCGCCGTTCTGATGTCCGCCGTTGCGGCGGGCGCGGCCACGGCGCAGGAAACCGTGCGGGTGGGCAACCTCAAGCTCGCCCATTTCGCCGGCGTCTCCTACATGAAGGAGATCGCGCCGAGCTGCGGCATCACCATCGATCTCAAGCTCTTTCCCAAGGGGCCGGACGTGATGCAGGCGATCCTCGCCGGGGAGCTGGACGTGGGCGCCACAGCATCCGAGGCGGCGATCTCCGGCCGTGGCAATGGCGCGCCCATCTATATCGTCGGCGGCTTCGCCAGCGGCGGCGCGCGCCTTCTGGCGACCCCCGACAGCGGCATCAAGTCGGTGCCCGACATGAAGGGCAAGCGCGTGGGCGTCACCCGCGGCTCCATCCAGGAAGTCCTGCTGGCCGCCGAGCTCGGCAAGAACGGCATGTCCGCCAAGGACATCACCATCGTCTATCTCGGCTATCCCGACCTCAACCAGGCGCTGCTGCAGAAGCAGGTGGACGCCATCATGCAGACCGAGCCGCAGTCCGCGCAGGCCATCGCCCGCGGCTTCGGCGTGGAAGTGCTGAAGCCCTACGACACGCCCATCGGCTCGCCCATCCGCACGCTGGTGATGAGCGAGAAGTTCTACAAGGAACACCCCGAGACGGCCAAGAAGCTGATGGATTGCTTCGTGAAGGCGCAGAAGACCTTCATGAACGACCCCAAGGCCGCCGAGAAGTTCGTGACGCAGGACGTGTTCAAGGGCCAGCTCACCGGCGAGGAATTCCAGGAAGCTCTCGCCAACTCGCCCTACTCCCTCGACATGAGCGCGGACCACATCCAGAAGACCACGGACGTGATGGCCAAGTACGGCGTCGGCAAGATGTCCGCCCCTGCCAAGGCCGAGGACTGGGTGAAGCTCGATCTGCTCAACGCCGCCAAGTCCGCCAACGGCGTGAAGTGAGGGCGGCCCCATGAACATTTCGCGCTTCAAGGCGCTCGGCGAGGGGCTGCTCGTGCCCGTCGCCGTGGTGCTGCTCTGGCAGATTGCGTGCTCGGCCGGCTGGGTGAACCCCATGGTGCTCCCCTCCCCCGCCGCCGTCGCGGCGCGCTGGTGGAGCTACCTCGCCCCGCTCGAACCCTTTGACCCGGCAACGGAATCGAAGATCGCGTGGATCTTCTCCGGAGAGTTGATCCACGATTCCCTCGCCAGCCTGTCTCGGGTGGTGATGGGCTTCGTCGTCGGCGCGGGCCTCGCGCTGCCGCTCGGCCTGTTCATGGGCACGAGCGATTCCATCTATCGCTATGTCAATCCGCTGATGCAGGTGCTGCGGCCCATCCCGCCCATCGCCTATATCCCGCTCTCCATCCTGTGGTTCGGCCTCGGCAATGCGCCGGCAGTGTTCCTCATCGCCATCGGCGCCTTCTTCCCGGTGCTGATGAACACCATCGCCGGCGTGCGGCACGTGGACAGCATCTATATCCGCGCCGCCCGCAGCCTCGGGGCGAGCCGCCTCACCATCTTTCGGCGGGTGATCCTGCCGGCGGCGACGCCCTACATCCTGTCGGGCGCGCGCATCGGCATCGGCACCGCCTTCATCGTGGTGATCGTGGCCGAGATGATCGCGGTCAATAACGGCCTCGGTTTCCGCATCCTGGAGGCGCGGGAATACTTCTGGTCGGACAAGATCATCGCGGGAATGCTGACCATCGGCCTGATCGGCCTTGCCATCGATCTCGCCGTCAGCCGCCTGAACAATCATCTGCTGCGCTGGCATCGCGGCCTGGAATCGTAGGGAACGCCATGCCCACCGCAACGCCCCTCGCAACCATGCCCGCCCCCTCCCCCGCCGTGATGGCGAACGCCGCCCGGCCGCACATCGTGGTGTCGGACGTCGACAAGCGCTTCGTCATCCCCGGCGGCGAGATCGTCGCCCTGAAGGACATCGACCTCACCATCAACGAGGGCGAGTTCGTGTGCCTGCTCGGCCCCTCGGGCTGCGGCAAGTCCACCCTGCTGAACGCCATCGCCGGCTTTTCGGCACCCACGACCGGCACCATCACGGTGGACGGCCGCGCGGTGAAAGATCCGGGCCCAGACCGGGGCATGGTGTTTCAGGAATATGCCCTGTTCCCGTGGATGACGGTGGCGCAGAACATCGCCTTCGGCCTTGAGATCAAGGGCATGAGCCGCGCCGAGATCGAGCCGAAGGTGAACGAGCTGCTCGCCATGCTGAAGCTCGCGGAATTCCGCGACCGCTTCCCCAAGGACCTGTCCGGCGGCATGCGCCAGCGCGTGGCCATCGCCCGCGTGCTGGCACTCGACAGCCCGGTGATGCTGATGGACGAGCCGTTCGGCGCGCTCGACGCCCTCACCCGCCGTTCGCTTCAGGACGAGCTGATCCGCATCTGGTCGGCGACGGGCAAGACCATCGTGTTCGTCACTCACTCCATCGAGGAGTCCATCTATCTGGCGGACCGCATCGTCGTGCTCACCTACCGGCCGGGCACCATCAAGCGGGATATCAAGGTGGAGCTGCCGCGCCCGCGGGATTCCGCCTCCACCGCCTTCAACGAGCTGAAGCGGGAATTGTCCGCCCTCGTCACCGCCGAGCAGCACCGCTTCGAGGAGGTCGAGGTCAAAGGCTTGACCACCGACTGAGGGCGGACCAGCATCCCCCGCGACATGGCCGGGCCACGCAAGGCCCGGCCTCACCGCCTTGAGGACGTGCGATTTCCATGCGACCGAACCGCATCACGGCCCTCGGCGCCGTGCTGTCCGCCCTGCTGGCGGCGGCTGCGGTTTTCGCCGTTCTGGAAGCCGGAGAGATGGCCGAGGCCCGGGTGGGCGAGCGCCTCGCCTCGGATGCGCGCCACCGGGCGGAAATCTATGCCCAGAGCCTCGAAGGCGCCATCGAGCGGTTCGGCTATCTGCCCGCCGCCGCCGCCCTCGATGAAAACGTGAAGCGCCTGCTTGCCACCCCCTCGGATGGCGAACAGGTGGCCCGGGTGAATGCGTATCTCGAGACGCTGAACCGCGCCGCCGGCGGCACCGTGCTCTATCTGCTGGCGCCCGGCGGCATGACCATTGCCGCCTCCAACTGGAACACGCCGGAAACCTACGTGGGCACGGATTTCAGCTATCGCCCCTATTACACCGAGGCCATGGCCGGCGGCACCGGCCGTTTCTATGCGGTGGGCACCCTCACCGGCGTGCCGGGCTATTTCATCAGCGCGCCGGTGATGGTGGATGGCAAGGTGGCCGGCGTGGTGGCGACCAAGGTCAATCTCGACCCGCTGGAAGCGGTCTGGCATGAGGCCGCCGATACCGTGCTGGTGGCGGACGAGCACGGCATCGTCTTCCTTGCCTCGGACCCGAAGTTCAAGTTCCGCGCGCTTCGGCCCGTCGACGCCACCGCCGCCGCCGAGATGGCCCGCACCCGCCAGTATGGCCACAAGTCCTATCCCCTGCTGCGCATGGGGCGGGGCGAGGATGAGGGCGGCCTGAAGGTGCTGTCGGGCTCGGACATCAGCCCCGCCGGCCTCGTGCTGCGCGACGAGAAGGATTTGCCCACCTACGACTGGCAGCTGCAGCTCTTCACCGATGCCGCGCCGGTGGTGCTGGCGGGGCGGTCCGCCCGCATCGGCATGACGCTGGCGCTGGTCATCCTCGGCCTCGTCGGCCTCTATTGGCGCCAACATCTGCGGCGCGCCCGCGAAACCCTTGCCGCGCAGGCGGCCCTCGCCGCCGCCCATCGCGAGCTGGAGGGCAAGGTGGTGGAGCGCACCGCCGACCTCTCCGCCGCCAACACCCGCCTCGCCGCCGAGATCGAGGAGCGGCGCCGCGCCGAAAGCGAGCTGCGCGCCGCGCAGGACGAGCTGGTGCAGGCCGCCAAGATGGCGACCCTCGGCCAGATGGCGGCGGGCGTGACCCACGAGCTGAACCAGCCGCTGACCGCACTCCGCGCACTGGCCGACAACACCGCCAAGCTGCTCCAGCACGGCCGCGAGGAGGATGCGGAGGCGAACCTTGCCCGCATTGCCACGCTGGTGGACCGCCTCGGCAAGATCACCGGCCAGTTGCGCGCCTTCGCCCGCCGCACCTCCAGCGAGAAGGGGCCGGTGGATGCCGCGGCGGTGCTGGCGGAAAGCCTCGCCATCCTCGCCCCGCGCTTGCGCGCATCCGGCGCACGCGTCGTCAGCGCACTGGACCCCGACGCCGTGCAGGTGATGTTCGAGCCCATCCGCCTCAGCCAGGTGCTGGTGAACCTCGTGGGCAATGCCCTCGACGCGGTGAAGGGGCGGCCGGACGCGGCGGTCCGCATTGTCTCCCATCGCGATGGTAGCCGCATCGTTCTCACGGTGGAGGACAATGGGCCGGGACTTTCGGATGGCGCGGCCGAGCGCATCTTCGATCCCTTCTTCACCACCAAGCCGGCCGGCGAGGGGCTGGGGCTGGGCCTGCCGATCTCCCTCGCCATCGCCCGCGACTTCGGCGCCACCCTCACCGCCCGCACCCGAGCGGAAGGTGGCACCGCCTTCGATCTGGCAATGGACGCGGCCGAGGCTGAAGCACATCTGACCCTTCCCGCGGAGCCGCTGCGCCATGTTTCCTGAACGCGCCTTCTCCGCCGAGACCGAAGCCCCACGCCACGCCAGCCGCCCCCGGGTGCTGCTGGTGGACGACGAGGAGATGATCCGCGTCTCCATCGAGCAGACGCTGGACCTCGCCGGCATCGACGTGGCCTCGTTCGCCAGCGCCGAGGCCGCCTTGCCCGCCATCGGCCGGGACTATCCCGGCATCGTCGTCACCGACGTGCGCCTGCCCGCACGCGACGGGCTGGAGCTTCTGGCGGATATCCGCCGGCGCGATCCGGAGCTGCCGGTAGTGCTCATCACCGGCCATGGCGACGTGGCCATGGCGGTCAGCGCCATGCGCGAGGGCGCCTACGACTTCATCGAGAAGCCGTTCGTGAGCGACGCCTTCGTGGAGGTGGTGAAGCGCGCGCTGGAGAAGCGCGCCCTCGTGCTGGAAAACCGCCGCCTGCGCACCGCCCTCGACCGGGGCGATGCCATCGAGCGGCATCTCGTCGGCCAGTCGGCGGCCATGCGGCGCCTGCGCGACGACATCGCCCAGCTCGCCTCCACCAGCGCCGACGTGCTGGTGCTGGGCGAGACCGGCGCCGGCAAGGAGCAGGTCGCCCGCGCCCTGCACGAGGGCGGCGTCCGGCGCGACAAGCCGTTCGTCGCGGTCAATTGCGGCGCCATCCCCGAAAGCATGTTCGAGAGCGAGATGTTCGGCCACGAGGCCGGCGCCTTCACCGGCGCCGGCAAGCGGCGCATCGGCAAGATCGAACACGCTTCCGGCGGCACCCTCTTCCTCGACGAGGTGGAGAGCATGCCCCTCGCCATGCAGGTGAAGCTGCTGCGCGTGCTGCAGGACCGGCGCATCGAGCGCTTGGGCTCCAACACGCCGGTGCCGGTGGACCTGCGCGTCATCGCCGCCACCAAGGAAGACCTCGGCGCGGAAGCCGATGCCGGACGCTTCCGGAAAGACCTGTTCTTCCGTCTCGACGTGGTGAAGCTCGCCTTGCCCCCGCTGCGCGAACGGCGCGAGGATATCCCGCTCCTGTTCGAGCTGTTCCTGGTGCAGGCGGCGGTGAAGTATCAGCGGCCGGTGGTGGAGGTTCCGCCCTCGCTGCGCCGCGCGCTGATGCTGGCCGACTGGCCGGGCAATGTGCGCGAGCTGAAAAATGCTGCCGAGCGCCACATGCTCGGCTTCCTCGCGCCCGATTTCACCGGCGGCGCCGCTGCCGCGCCGAGCCTCAACGAATTGCTGGACCGGGTGGAGCGCCTCGTCATCGAGGATGCGCTGAAAGCCTCCGGCAACCGCGTCTCCGCCGCCGCCCTCGCCCTCAACATTCCCCGCAAGACCCTGCACGACCGCATGAAGCGGCTGGGCCTCACCACCACCGACTGACACATCCGGACCGTTCATGACTGCTACCGCCCCCGCCGAGGCCCTCCTCTGGCCGCCCCTCGTCATCGCCAACGCGCCCAACGGCGCCACCCGCACCAAGGCGGACCACCCGGCCTTGCCCATGACCGCGGCGGAGCTGGCGCGCAACGCGGCCGAGATCGTCGAGGCGGGCGCCGCGCTCATCCACATCCATGTGCGCGACGGCGAGGGCCGGCACCTTCTCGATGCGGAGGCCTATCGCGAGGCCACCGCCGCCATCCGCCGGGAGGTGGGGGACAGGCTGGTGGTACAGGCGACGTCCGAGGCGGCGGGCCGCTACAAGGCGCCGGAGCAGATCGCCGTGGTGCGCGCCCTGCGGCCGGAGGCGGTCTCCCTCGCCTTGCGCGAGATCATCCCGGACGAGGCGCACGAGGCTGCCGCCGTCGACTTCTTCGCCTGGCTGCGGCGCGAGCGCATCATGGTGCAGATCATCCTCTATTCGCCGGAGGAGGTGCATCGCTATTCCGCGCTGAAGGGGCGCGGCGTGCTGGGAGACGGCGAGGATTTCCCGCTCTTCGTTCTCGGCCGCTACACCAGCGGACAGGTCTCCACGCCCGCCGACCTCGTGCCCTTCCTCGCCGCCGCCGGCACGCCGCCGCGGCTTTGGGCCATGTGCGCCTTCGGGCCGAAGGAGAATGCCTGCGCTCTCACGGCCGCCGGCCTCGGCGGTCATGTGCGGGTCGGGTTCGAGAACAACCTGTTCGCGCCCGACGGCACCCTGGCGGACAATAATGCCGCGCAGGTGCGGCGCGCAGCGGAGGGGGCGCGGCTGCTGAACCGGCCGCTCGCCACGGCCGATGGGGTGCGGGGACTCTACGCCGCCTGACGGCGTTCGCGCCAGCGGCGAAGATGATCTAGAACGGCAGCGCTCCTCTCACCGGGCGTGCCGCCGACATGCAAGACTCCGCCGTCATCGCCTGGGTGTTTTACGCCGCCCACCTCAGCCTGCAGATCATCTTCGTCGTCCGCGCCCTGCTGCGCCCCCATCGCGAGCCCGCCTCGCGCATGGCCTGGGTGCTGGTGATCCTGCTGGCGCCCGTGGTGGGCATGCTCGCCTACGTCCTGTTCGGCGAGGTCAATCTGGGGCGCAAGGCCGTGGAGAGCCTGCGCGCGGCCGTGCGCGCCCTGCCGCCGGCGGACGGTGTCGCCGGACCTTCGGCGGAGGCGGACATTCCCGAGCGCCATGTGCCGCTGTTTCGGGTCGGCCAGTCGGTGAACCATTTCCTGCCGGTGGCGGGCAACCGCGCGGAACTGCTCCCGGATTCCGCCTCCGCCATCGCCGCCATGGTGCGGGACATCGATGGCGCGCGGCAGAGCGTGCATGTGCTGTTCTACATCTGGCTCGATGATGCGAGCGGACGATCGGTGATGGAGGCGCTGAAGCGCGCGGCGGCGCGGGGCGTTGTCTGCCGGGCCATGGCGGATGATCTCGGCTCCCGCGCCCTCATCCGCTCCCCCTTGTGGCGCGACATGGCGGCGGCGGGGGTGCGGCTCGCCACGGCCCTGCCCATCGGCAACCCGCTGCTGCGTCCGTTCAAGGGGCGCATCGACATGCGCAACCACCGCAAGATCGTGGTGATCGACAATGCCATCACCTATTGCGGCAGCCAGAACTGCGCCGACGCCGCCTTCGCGGTGAAGGCGAAGTTCGCCCCCTGGGTCGACGTGATGGCGCGGTTCGAGGGGCCGGTGGTGCGCCAGAACCAGCATCTGTTCGCCAGCAACTGGATGGCGCAGGTGGAGGAAGACCTCGCGCCCCTCTTCGCCGAGCCCCTGCCGCCGCAGCAGCCGGGCTTCGTGGCGCAGGTGATCGGCTCGGGGGCGGGCGTGCGCTACTCGGCCATGCCGGAGATGTTCGTCGCGCTGATGAATGCGGCCCGGCGCGAGCTGGTCATCACGACGCCCTATTACGTGCCGGATGAGCCCCTGCAGGCGGCCCTCTGCTCCGCCGCCCGGCGCGGTGTGGCGACCACCATCGTGTTCCCCAGGCGCAATGACAGCTGGATCGTCGCCGCCGCCAGCCGCAGCTATTACCACGAGCTCTTGGAGGCGGGCGTCGAGATCCGGGAATATGTCGGCGGCCTGCTCCACGCCAAGACGCTGACCCTCGACGGCGAAATGACCCTCATAGGCTCCGCCAACATCGACCGCCGCAGCTTCGAGCTGAATGCGGAGAACAACATCCTCCTCTACGACCCCGCCTTCACCCGCACGCTGCGGGAACGCCAGCAGGTGTTCCTCAATGCCGCGACGCCGGTGACGCAGGACGATGCGGACGCCTACAGCGCGCCCCGCCGCCTGTGGAACAACACCATCGCCATGCTCGGCCCGGTGCTGTAGCGCTGCTGTTTTCTCAGGCGCCTATTTTTTAGGCGCCTGCTGCCGAAATCAGAGCAGATCGGACGAGGCCTGCCGTCCGCCATGGGCCGCGACGATTTTCTTCATGGCTTCAATGAATTGCTGCCGCTCCTCGGGCGTCAGCATCTCCACCGTCACCGCATGGGCGCGGCGGGCGGCAGCCTCCATCTCCTCCAGCAGGCGGCGCCCCTCCTCGGTGAGCGAGCAGCTTTGAGAGCGACGGTCGGTGGCCGACGTGCCGCGCCGCACGAGGCCCCGCGCCTCAAGGCGTTTCAAGGCCCCGGTGGTGGTGGTGCGATCCAGCGCGACAATGCGCGACAGGGTGGTCTGGTCCGCCTCGGCGTGGTCCGCGAGCGCGGACAGCAGGCTGTATTGCACCGGCGTAACCCCGAACGGGGCACACAGCTCAGAAAACAGGCTGACATGGATCTGGTGCACCCGCCGTGCGAGGAAGCCCGGTCGGTCCGCGAGCGGCCAATCCTCATGGATCACGGCCTCGGGCTCCTCCTTGGAGGCCTTTGAATTTTTACGCGTTTTCGTCACGTCCATCCCCTCCGGCGCGTGGCGCCGCTCTCGGAAAATTGATCTAAATCAAAACTGGCACGCGCCCTGCATTTGGAAAATGCGACGTATGCTTCGCTTTTCCAAGGCGGTCCCGAGACCGCACATGCATGGACGGAGACCCATGATGGCTGAACCCGCCGGCTACGATATCCTCCTCAAGGGCGGACATGTCATCTGCCCCGCCACCGGCATCAACGGCATACGCGACGTCGCCGTCCGCGATGGCCGCATCGCTGCGGTGGAGGAGACGATCCTCCCCTCCAGCGCCACGGAGACCATCGACGTCTCCGGCAAGCTGGTGCTGCCCGGCATGATCGACACCCATGGCCATATCTACCAGTACGTGACCGGCCGCTTCGGCCTCAACCCGGATATGGTGGGCGTGCATTCCGGCGTCACCACCGTGATCGACCAGGGCGGCCCCTCCTGCATGACTTTGCCGGGATTCCGCAAGTTCATCGCCGAGCCGTCCGACACCCGCATCTATGCCTTCCTCTCCGCCTATCTCGTGGGCGGCCTCGAAGGCCATTACTACCCCAACCTCTACAGCCCGGACTGCGTGGACATCGACGCCACCGTGCGCTCCGCCATCGCCAACCGGGATCTCGTGCGCGGCATCAAGGGCCATGCGGAGATCGGTGGCTTCGCCCGCTGGGGCATCCGGGTGATGGAGATGGCGGCGGAGATCGCCCGCCGCGCGGAAATCCCGCTCTACGTGCATTTCGGCACCCTCTGGGGCCTGCCGGAGAGCGGCGCCAACGGCGAGGACGCCGACACCATCCTCGAGCGCGTCATCCCGCTGCTGAAGGAAGGCGACGTGCTCGCCCATCCCTTCACCCGCCATCCCGGCGGCTTCGTGAACCAGAAGGGCGAGGTCCACCACGTCATCCAGGCGGCCCTCGACCGCGGGCTGAAGGTGGATGTGGGTCACGGCAGCCACTTCTCCTACCGCCTCGCGAAGAAGGCCATCGCCGCCGGCGTCGTGCCCCATACGCTGGGAGCCGACATGCACGGCTACAATACGCACGTCCCCGCCCCCGCCGGCACGCCGGAGGAGCACTATGACGACGAGAACCACCCCTTCAAGGGCCAGGCGCGCTTCAGCCTCACGCAGGCGATGAGCTCCATGATGGCGCTCGGCCTCTCGCTGGAACAGGTGGTGCCCATGGTCACCATCAATCCCGCGAAGATGATCGGCCTCACCGACCGCGTCGGCTCGCTCACCGTGGGCTATGCGGCCGACATCTCAGTGCTGGACGACAATCGCGGCCGCTTCCTGCTGCGCGACAACGAGGACACGAAAGTGGTGGCCGAGCGCCTGCTCACCCCCGCTTTCTGCCTGCGCGCCGGCAAGAAGTTCGACGCCGACGCCGTCATCCTGCCCCAGGCGGTGGCGGCGTGAGCCCGGCATCCGCAGCCGTTCGGCCGGCCCCGCAGGAGGTCTGGGACACCCTGTCCCAGGCCGAGCGGGATGCGGCTTACAACAACAATGCCGCGGTGAAGGACAGCGCGGCATGGGTCGAGGCGCGCGACAAGGCGGCCCCGCTTTTCCGCGCCGCCACGCCTGCCCATCTGGACATTCCCTATGGCTCTGGCGCCCGGCAGAAGCTGGACATCTATCCCGGCAAGCCGGGGGCGCCCTGCCTTTTCTTCATCCATGGCGGCTACTGGCAGCGCAACACCCGCGAGGTCTTCGCCCATTATGCGGAAGGCCTCCTCGCCCAGGGCTGGTCGGTGGCCATGCCCAGCTACACGCTGGCGCCGCAGGCACGCCTCGGCGCGATCGTCGATGAGATCGGCGCGGCGCTCGATCTCATCGGCAGGGATGGCGCGCAATATGGCCTCACCGGTCCGGTGGTGATCTCCGGCTGGTCGGCGGGCGCACAGCTGGCGGTGATGCAGCTGGACCATCCCATTGTTGCCGCCGGCCTCGCCATCTCCGGCGTCTATGAATTGGCGCCGCTGCGCGACACCTTCCTGAACGCCGCGCTCGATCTCTCGGACGCGGAGATCGCCGCCTGCTCGCCGCTCCGTCACGACCCGTCGCCGAAGCCGCTGGCCATCGCCTACGGCACGGCCGAAGTGCCGGCGCTGGTGCACGATTCCCGCGCGCTGGCGGCAAAGCGCGTGGCCGCCCATGCGCCGGGGGCGCTGTTGCCCATCCTCGGCGCCAACCACTTCTCCATCCTCGACGAGTTGCGCCGGCACGACGGTCTTCTGGTGCGCGCGGCGCTCGACCTGATGCCGGGAGCCCACGCATGAGCGAACCCCGGTCCCACGAGGGCGTCGGCGCCCGCCTTCCCCGGAAAGAAGACGACCGGCTGATGCGCGGGCGCGGCCAGTTCATCGCCGACATCCGCATGGCGGGGATGCAGGACGTGGCCTTCGTCCGCAGCCCGCTGGCGCATGCGCGCATCCGCGCCATCCATGTGCCTGACGATCTGAAGGGCCGCGTCTTCACCGCCGCCGACCTCGACGGGGTGAAGCCCATCCGCGCCGTCTCCGGCCTGCCCGGCTTCAAGGTGTCGGAGCAGCCGGTGCTCGCCACCGGCAAGGTGCGGCAGGTGGGAGAGCTGATCGCCATGTGCGTCGCCGACACCCGCGCCGAGGCCGAGGACATGGCCGCCCGCGTGGAACTCGACCTCGAGGAGCTGCCCGCCCTCCACGACATGCTGGACGCCCGCAAGCCCGGCGCGGCGCTGGTGCACGAGCACTGGGGCGACAATGTCTTTCTCGAAAGCCTCGTGAACATCAACATCGAGGCCGCCTTCGACGCGCCGGTGAAGATTTCGCGCACCATCTCCACCGCCCGCCAGTGCATGGCGCCCATCGAGGGGCGCGGCACGGTGGTGCATTTCGATCACCGCTCCGACCAGCTGGTGGTGCACACCGCCAGCCAGATGCCGCACATCGTCCGCTCGGGCCTCTCCGAATGCCTGGGGCTGGAAGAAGGACAGATCCGCATCATCTCCCCGGACGTGGGCGGCGGCTTCGGCTACAAGGCCATCCTGCTCAGCGAGGACGTCTGCCTGGGCTGGCTCACGCGGAAGATCGGCCGGCCGGTGCGCTGGCTGGAGGATCGCCGCGAGCACCTGACCGCCAGCGCCAATTGCCGCGAGCACCATTACGAAATCACGCTCTATGCCGAGCGCGACGGCACGCTGCGCGGCATCGATTGCGAGGCGAGCGTGGATAGCGGCGCCTATTCCGCCTATCCCTTCTCCGCGTGCCTTGAAGCCGCGCAGGTGGCGAGCATCCTGCCCGGCCCCTACGACTTCCCGGCCTATCGCTGCCGCACCTGGTCGGTGGCCACCAACAAGTGCCCGATCCTGCCCTATCGCGGCGTGGCGCGCACCGGCGTGTGCTTCGCGCTGGAAGTGGCGCTGGATGCGCTGGCGGCCGAACTCGGCCTCGCCCCGGAAGTGGTGCGCCTGAAGAACCTCGTGCGGCCCGAGCAGATGCCGTTCGACAACATCACCAACAAGCATTTCGACAGCGGCAACTATCCGGAAGCTCTCCGGCAGGCGCTGGACGCCATCAAGGCCGATGCGGTGCGCACGCGCCAGCTCGCGGGGGAGCCGGACGGCCGCCGCATCGGCCTTGGCCTCTCCATCTATTGCGAGCAGGCCGCCCACGGCACCTCGGTCTATTCCGGCTGGGGCATTCCCATGGTGCCCGGCCACGAGCAGGCCGGCGCGCGCCTCACCCCGGACGGCGGGCTGGAACTGCGCATCGGCGCCCATTCCCACGGCCAGGGGCTGGAGACGACGCTGGCGCAGGTGGCCCACGAAATCCTCGGCATGCCGGTCGCCCGCACCCGCCTCGTTCATGGCGACACGGCCATGACGCCCTATTCCACCGGCAGCTGGGGCTCTCGGGTGATGGTGATGGCCGGCGGCGCCGTGGCCACCGCCTGCACCGAGCTGTCCGAGCGCATCCGCCGCATCGGCGCGCACATGCTCCAGGCGCGGCCGGAGGATGTGCGGCTGGAAGCCGGGCGCGTCATCGGCCCGTCCGGCGACGTGACCATCCAGCAGGTGGCCCACACCTGGTATCGCCGCCCGCAGGACCTGCCGGCGGACGTGGACCCCCACGGCCTCGAAGTCACCGCCGGCTACAAGCCGGTGCGCGACAGCGGCACGTTCAGCTACGCCGCCCACGCGGTGGTCGTTGCGGTGGACCCCGACCTCGGCGAGGTGGAGATCCTCGATTACGCCATCGTGGAAGACGGCGGCACGCTGGTGAACCCCATGGTGGTGGACGGCCAGATCATCGGCGGCCTCGCCCAGGGCATCGGCACTGCACTCTACGAAGAGATGGCGTTCGACGCCTCCGGCCAGCCGCTCGCCTCGACGCTGGCGGACTATCTGCTGCCCGGCGCGCCGGAAGTGCCCATGCCCTTCATCGGCCACATGGAAACGCCCTCGCCCTATACCAAGTTCGGCGTGAAGGGCATCGGCGAGGGCGGGGCCATCGCGCCGCCCGCCGCCATAGCCAACGCCATCAACGACGCACTGCGCCCGCTGGGCGCGGAGATGCTGCGCTCCCCCGTGACGCCCCGGCGCATCGTGGAGCAGGTGCTGGCGGTGCGCGCCGGCGAAAGGAGCGCGGCATGAAGCCCGCACCCTTCCGCATCGAGCGCCCGCGCACCATCGCCGACGCTGTCGCGCTCCTCGCCTCGGGCGGAGACGGCGCCAAGGTGATGGCCGGGGGCCAGTCCCTCGGCCCCATGCTCAATCTGCGCCTCGCGACACCCGACCTGATCGTCGATCTCTCCGGCATCGACGCGCTCCGCTCCATGCGCGAAGAGGCCGGGCACATGGTCTATGGCGCCCTCGTCACCCACGCCGATGTGGAGGACGGCCGCGCGCCGGACGTGGGCGCGAACATTCTCCGGCGGGTGGCCGGCGGCATCGCCTATCGCGCCGTGCGCAACCGCGGCACCATGGGCGGCAGCCTCTCCCACGCCGATCCCGCCGCCGACTGGGTGAACGCTTTGTCCGTGCTCGGTGCGGAGGTGGAGATCGCCGGACCGGCGGGCACGCGCCGCCTCGCCATGGGCGCCTTCCTCGCCGGAGCGCTCGCCACGGCGCTGGAGCCGGGCGAGATCCTTGTTTCCGTGCGAGTGCCCAAGGTGCCCGCCACCGCGCGCTTCGGCTATGTGAAGCACTGCCGCAAGGTGGGCGAGTTCGCCCACGCCATCGGCGCCGTGCTGATCGATCCCACCACCGGCACCGGCCGCGCGCTGATGGGCGCCATCGACGCGCCACCCCTCGTCTTCGCCGACGCCGCGACGCTCTTCGGCGGCCAGATCGATGCCGGCTTCGCCACGCGCTTCGACGCATCCGCCGCCGATGCTGCGCTCGCCGCCGCCGGCATGGCGGACGCGGTGGACCGCCATGTGCATGTGGAGGTGCTGCGCCGCGCCGCCACGCAGGCCGCCAGCCTCTTCACCGACACGCGGAGCGCGGCATGACCGCTTCGCCAAGGCCCGAGACCATCGCCATGGGCGCGTCCCGCATGATTTCGCTGACCCTCAACGGCCGTCCCGTGACGGCCGAGGCGGAGGGGCGCACCAACCTCGCCGATTTCGTGCGTGACACGCTGAATTTCACCGGCACCCATCTCGGCTGCGAGCACGGTGTGTGCGGCGCCTGCACCATCCTCGTGGACGGTGAGCCGGCGCGCGCCTGCCTCTCCTTCGCCGGCGCCTGCCAGGGGGCCGATGTCGTCACCATCGAGGGGCTGGACGACGATCCCGTCACCACCGAATTGCGCGCCGCCTTCAATCGCGAGCACGCGCTCCAGTGCGGCTTCTGCACGCCGGGCATGCTGGTCTCCGCCCGCGACCTCGTGCTGCGCCTGCCCGAGGCGGACGAGACCCGCATCCGCCTCGGCCTCGCCGGCAATCTCTGCCGCTGCACCGGCTATGCGGGCATCGTGAAGGCCGTGGCCTCCGTCATCGCCGCACGGCGGGCACAGGGCATCGGCCCCATGACCGCCGACCGGCCTCTTGGCCCGGTGGGCGCGCGGGCGGGGGGAGCGGTTTCCGCGGCCCAGCCGGCGAGCGTTGCCATCACGGCGCTGCCGTCCTCCGTCACCACCTCCCTCGCCGAGGATTTCACACCTGCCCACAGCTTCGAACAGAGCTTCGAGGTGCCCTTCCCGCCGGCCGAGGTATTCGCCTTCTTCGGCCGCATCGAGGAGGTCGCCGCCTGCCTGCCGGGCGCGGTCATTGATGCCATGCCCTCGCCGGAAAACGTGCAGGGCGGGATGCGGGTGAAGCTCGGCCCCATCGCCACCACCTTCCGCGGCAGCGCCCGCATCGGCCGCGATGACGCGACTACGAGCGGCACCATCCATGGCGCGGGGGCGGACGGGCGCTCGCGCACGGAAGGCCTCATCCGCTATCGCGTCACGGACGGCGCTGCGCCCGGCACCGCCCGCGTGGTGCTCGACGTGGGCTACACGCTGAAAGGGCCGCTCGCCCAATTCGGCCGCCCCGGCCTCGTGCGCGAGGTGGCGGGACGTCTCATCGCCGAGTTCGCCGCGAACCTCGAGGCCCGCCTTTCCGGGAGCGAGGCCCCGCCCGCCGAGGCGCGCGGCCTCGATCCGCTCAAGCTTCTCATCTCGCTCGTTTCCGACTGCCTTGGCCGCCTGTGGCGCCGCGGCGGCCCCACTTCTTGACCCTGACTGCCCCTTTCGAGACTGGAGACCAACCATGTTGATGTCACGCCGGACGACACTCGCCGCTCTCGCCTTCAGCCTTCTCGCCGGCACGGCCTTCGCCGCCGACACCATCAAGATCGGCGTCAACGAGCCCCTCACCGGCGCCTTCGCGGCGTCCGGCACCTATGTGGTGAACGGCGCCAAGATCGCCGCCGACGAGATCAACGCCAAGGGCGGCATTCTCGGCAAGAAGGTCGAGCTGGTCATCGAGGACAACAAGAGCAACCCGACCGAGGCCGCCTCGGTGGCCGAGAAGCTCATCACCTCCGACAAGGTGCCGGTGCTGATGGGCGCGTGGGGCTCCTCGCTGACGCTGGCCACCATGCCGAAGCTGGAGGAATATTCCGTGCCGATGCTGGTGGAGACCTCCTCCTCCGGCAAGATCACCACCTCCGGCAACCCCTTCATCTTCCGCATCTCGCCGCCCTCCTCCGTCGAGGCCGAGGCGTTCGAGCCCAGCGTCAAGAAGCTCGGCCTGAAGAAGGTGGACTTCCTTGTCATCAACAACGACTGGGGCCGCGGCGCCGCCGCCGACTTCTCCAAGATGCTGAAGGCCAACGGCGTCGAGGTCGGCCTCGTGGAGACCATGGACCAGTCGGCCCAGGACATGAGCGCCCAGCTCGCCAAGCTGAAGGCCTCCGACGCCGACACCATCATGGTGACCAGCGCCGTCGACCAGCTGACCCTGCTGTTCAAGCAGATGGCGGCCCTCGGCCTGAAGAAGCGCATCATCACCACCGGCGGCTCGCAGAACCCGGACCAGATCATCGCCCAGGCCGGCGCTGCGGCGGACGGCACCATGCACCTCACCACCTTCCTGCCCTGGTGGCCGGAGAAGACCCCGAACCCCGAAGCCACCGCCTACTTCCTCGGCGAGTGGAAGAAGCGCGGCTTCGACTTCGCCGGCGCCACCGAGAGCTTCCGTGGCTATGACGGCATCCGCACCGTCGCGGCCGCCATCGCGGCGGGCGGCGGCACCGACCCGGCCTCCATCCAGAAGGGCTTCTGGAAGGTGGACTTCATGGGCCTCAACGGTCCCATCAAGTTCAACAAGAGCGGCCCGGCGGGCAAGGAGAGCGGCCAGTCCAAGCCCAACGTCTACATCATCGAAATCTCCGGCGGGAAGGTGAACCAGGTTCAGCTCGGCGGCTGAGCCGGCACTTCTCAAATCCCCGCCCTCGGGCGGCGCTTCAGGTGAGGGACGGCGAAGGTCGCCCCTCACCCTGCCCCGAACGCCAGACCGGACAGGCCAGATGGACCAATTGCTGCAACACATCTTCAACGCGCTGGTGCTCGGCGGCACCTATGCGCTCCTGGGCATCGGCCTCACCTTGATCTTCGGCATCATGAACGTGGTGAACTTCACCCATGGTGCCCTCTACACCTTCGGCGGCTACGCCATGTATCTGGCGGCGGTGGCGCTGGGGCTGAACTTCTTCGTCGCGCTGCCGGTGGCCCTCGTGGCCGGCCTCGTGCTCGGCGCGATCATCGAATTCACCCTGCTGCGGCCGCTGCGGCGCTCTGACATCGACACCACCATGCTGGTGATGATCGGCGCCGGCATCATCATGCAGTCCGGCACGCTCTGGATCTTCGGCGGCGTCGCCAAGGCGGTGCCCACGCCCTTCCCGGCGCAGCCGCTCACCTTCGGGCCGGTGTCGCTCTCCTATGTGAACCTGTTCGTGCTGTGCGCGGCGGTGGCGCTCATCGCCATCACCTACTTCACCATCAACGGCACCAAGCTCGGCCGCGCCATGCGCGCCACCTTCCAGGACCACGACACGGCCGCTTTGATGGGAGTCAACGTCTCCCTCATCTACACCGCCACCTTCGCCATCGGCTCGGCGCTGGCATCGGCGGCGGGCGCGCTGCTCGGGCCGGTCTATGTGGTGACGCCGCAGATGGGCGACCTCGCCGCGGTGAAGGCCTTCGCCATCGTCATTCTCGGCGGCCTCGGCTCCATCTCGGGTGCCACCATCGGCGGCTTCATCCTCGCCTTCGCCGAAGAGCTGGGCGCCGGCTACATCTCCTCGGGATATCGCGACGCCATGGGCTTCCTCATCATTATCGCGGTTCTGCTGGTGAAGCCCACCGGCCTGTTCGCGCGTGCGGAGCGGATCGGATGACGCGCTTCATCGCCCCCCTCTTCCTCGTCGTCTTCGCCCTGCTGCCGCTGGGCCTGACCGACCCCTATCTGCTGAATGCCCTCATCATCACGGGCATCCTCACCATCTGCGCCATGAGCCTCAACCTGCTGCTCGGCTTCACCGGGCAGCTCAGCCTCGGGCATGTGGCCTTCTTCGGCATCGGCGCCTATGTGAGCGCGCTCACCGCGCTGGGTTTCGACGTGAGCCTGCCGTTCGGCCTGCGCGTGACCCACGAGGGCGGCTCGCCGCTCCTCGGCTTCGTGCTCGCCATCGTGCTCACCGGGCTCTGCGGCTATCTCATCGGGCGGCTGTCGTTCCGGGTGCGCGGCGCCTACTTCGTCATCGTCACCATCTCGTTCGCCGAGGTGGTGCGGCTCGTGGCGCTGAACTGGGTGGAGCTGACACAGGGCCCCCTCGCCCTCACCGCCATTCCCAACATGGTGCTGCCGGTGCCGAGCATCGGCGACGTGGCGCTGCGCTCCAAGATGCAGAACTATTATCTGGTGTTGGCGGTTGGGGTGGCGAGCTATCTCCTCATCGCGCGCCTCGTCGCCTCGCGCTTCGGACGGGCCATGCGGGGGCTGAAGGAGAACGAATCCCTCGCCCTCTCTCTCGGCATCAACGCCACCCGCACGCTCACCGTCGCCGCCACCGTCTCGGCCGCGATGGCGGGGGCAGCGGGCAGCCTTTATGCCCACTACATCCGCATCATCGATCCCGACGTGTTCCTGTTCTCCTACACCGTCACCATGGTCATCATGGTGGTCTCCGGCGGTAAGGGCACCTTGGCGGGGCCGCTGGTGGGCGGCATCATCTTCGGCCTGCTGCCGGTGGCGCTGCGCCCGGTGATGGCGCCGGAAGCGCAGTGGATCGTCTACGGCGCCATCCTCATCGCCATCCTGTTCCTGATGCCACGCGGCATCGTGCCGGCACTGGAAGGCCTCGGCGAACGCATCGCCGCACGCCGCAAGGCCGGCGACAAGCCGACGGACGCGATGCCTGCCAAGATGGGAGCGAACCCATGAGCACGACGAGCAGCAGCGCCATCCTGAACGTGGAGCACGTGGGCATGAAGTTCGGCGGCCTCACGGCCATCGCCGACCTGCATTTCGACGTGCATGAGGGCGAAATCCTGAGCCTCATCGGCCCCAACGGTGCCGGCAAGACCACCGCCTTCAACATCATGACCGGCTTCCTCAAGCCCACGCAGGGCCGGGTGCTGTTCCGTGGCCGCGACCTCTCGCAGACCCGGCCGAACGAGATCGCCCGCCTGGGTCTTGCCCGCACCTTCCAGCGCACCAGCGTGTTCGCCGACGACAGCGTGCGGGACAACGTGCTCATCGGCCTCCACCGCTTCGGCGACGACACGCGCGCGACGGCCCTCCTCGACCGCCTCTTCCCCACCCCCGCCGCACGGCGGGCCGAGAATGCGGTGCGCGAGCGGGCCGAGGCCATCATCGACATGGTGGGCCTTTCCGCCCGCGCCGGCGACAAGGCCGGCTCCCTCTCCTATGGCGAGCAGCGCCTCGTGGGCTTCGCGCTGGCGCTGGCGGTGGAACCCAAGATGCTGCTGCTGGACGAGCCGGTCTCCGGCATGAACGCCTCGGAGACACAGGGCTTCGTGCGCCTCATCCGAAAGGTGCGGGACGAGGGCGTCACCATCCTCCTCGTGGAGCACGACATGCCCATGGTGATGGAGGTCTCCGACCGCATCGTCTGCCTCAACTATGGCCGCCTGATCGCGGAGGGCCCACCCGAGGCCATCCGCACCGATCCCAAGGTCATCGAGGCCTATCTCGGCAAGAGCGCCGCGAAGCTGGAGCAGCGGGAGGTGGCCCATGCTTGAGATTTCCGATCTCGTCTGCGGCTATGGACAGGTGGCCGCACTCCGGGGCATCTCGCTGACCGTCGGGGAGGGGCAGCTGGTGGCGCTGGTGGGCGCCAACGGCGCGGGCAAGTCCACGACGCTGCGCACCATCTCCGGCCTCGTGCCGGCGCGTGCCGGCTCCATCCGCCTTCAGGGCGACGACGTGACCCGCGCCGGGCCGCAGAAGATGCTGAAGCTCGGCGTCGCCCACTGCCCGGAAGGCCGGCGGGTGTTCCCGCACATGAGCGTCTCGGAAAACCTCGCCATGGGCGCCTATCTGCGCGCCAGCGATGCCGGGCTGAAGGCGGACTACGAGCGCATCTATACGAGCTTTCCCCGCCTCGCCGAGCGCCGCCATCAGATGGCCGGCACGCTTTCCGGCGGCGAGCAGCAGATGCTGGCCATCGGCCGCGCACTGATGTCGAGGCCCCGCCTCGTGCTGTTCGACGAGCCCTCCCTCGGGCTCGCGCCCAATATCGTGGAGCAGATGTTCGCCATCATCGGCTCCATCCGCGACGCCGGCACCACCGTGCTCCTGGTGGAGCAGAACGCCTTCGCCGCGCTGGAACTGTGCGACTACGCCTATCTGCTGGAGGCCGGGCGCATCGTCATGTCCGGCAAGGGTGCGGACCTCATCGACGATCCCCACGTGCGGGCGGCGTATCTGGGAAGCTGACGCCGGACTCCCGCCCCGCCGGGCGCGTCCGAACGCGGCAAGCGCATGGAGGTTGCCGCGCTCAAGGCGCGGGCGCGCCGATGGTGGCGGGTTGCAGTCGGTCGCGATGGCGGACGATCATCGCCCGGTAGAGGCCTTCGAGGGCAAGGGTGTAGGCCGACACGTCGAACAGCGGCGTCTCAAGCCGGTTGGCGTCAAGCCGTGTCTTGAGCGCCGCGAGGCGGTCGGGATCCGTGGCGATGTCGTACGCCAGCTCGAAATAGCTTGCGTGGTCCTCGGCGACCAGCTCGCCGAGGCCGACCGCGTGCAGGATAGAGCCCGCCACCCGCGACGGAAAGGTTTCCCCCGGACAGGTCACGATCGGCACGCCGGCCCAGAGCGCGTCGCTCGCCGTGGTGTGCGCGTTGAACGGGGCGGTATCGAGCATCAGATCCGCGAGCTGGAGCCGGGCGAGATGCGCCGCCTGTGGCAGGTTTGCGCCAAAAACCAGCCGCCGCGCATCGACACCATGGCGGATTGCCTCCGAACGGAGGTTGACGGCGGCATGCGGATGGTCGAGCAGCCACAGCACGCTGTCGGGCACCAGCGCCAGCAGCCGGCACCAGATGGCGAAGATGTCCGGGGAGATCTTGTAGGGCTGGTTGAAGCAGCAGAAGACGAAGCCCTCCTCCGGCAACCCGACCTCCCGCCGCCCCGGCCGGGTGCCGGGCGGCGTCCGCCGGCCGTGGGGGTGATAGGTGTGCGGCATGTAGGCCAGGGCCTCGGCATAGTCCGGAGCGCTCGTGGCGGGCGTGAGAAAACGGTCGGTGATGAGGTAGTCGCACATCCCCGCGCCCATGGTGCCGGGATAGCCGAGATAGTTCACGATGATCGGCGCCGGCCGCAGAAGAACGATGCCGCTCCGCGCCCCGGAGGTGAACCCCTTCAGATCAATGAGAATATCTACTCCGTCGGCATGGATGCGCGCGGCCGCAGCCTGGTCGTCCATGTCCGAGATGTCGATGAAGTGGTCGCAGGCCGCCATGGTCCGGCGGCGCATGGATTGGCCGTCGTCCGCGCCGAAGGAATAGGCAAGCACCTCGAAATCCGCGCCGGCATGGGCCTCCAGCACCTCGATCAGCAGGTGGGCGGTGGCGTGCTCCTGGAAATCGTTTGAGAGATAGCCGAGGCGCATCTTGCGGCCGCGCCCGTCATCGAAGGCATAGCGCAGGCCTGGGTCCGACGCCCCGGCCGCGGTCCGGCGCGCGCGGGTCCACAATTCCGAGCACGCCCGCTGCTGCTTCGCGCTCACGCCGGGCGTCGACAAGAGATGGAAGGGCGGCAGCAGATGATCGTCCTCGCCTGCGAGGATTGCGCCGATGGCGATATCTTCGGGCGCGAGATCGTCCCATTCGCAGACGCTGCGCTGCCGCACCGAGGTGGCCATGCTCACACTTCCCGTTCGCGCCTATGGCCTGCGCAGGAGAGCGACGGCCATCTGAAGTGCCGAGCGGAGGAAATCAGCCTCGATCTCGAAAGTCAGACTCCCTTGGCAAGCAAGGATTGCGCCGCGGCGGGGCCGTGAAGGCTAATCCTGAAGCAGCGCCGTGCGGTGCGCGCCCAACGCGCCCGCCTCCTCGAGCCGCGCGGCGGCGGCGGCAAACAGCGGCGCGAGCCGCTCGGCCCATTGCTGCTGGCCGTCCGGCCGGCCGACGAGATCCTGCCGGATCTCGATGCCGACATGGGGAATGCCGCGCCCCTCCCCATGCTCCGGAATGGTCCAGTCCGTCTCCTCGCTGACGGCATAGGGCTCGTTGTCGCCCACATTCAGCGCGGCATCGGCGCGCAACAGGGGCATCAGCGCCTGCGCGAACCGGGCGTCGCGATGATAGAGCAGGCCGGCGTGCCACGGCCGCACGAAGCCGGCGAAGACTGGCGTGAAACTGTGCATGGCGAGGAGTATGGCCGGCGCGCCCTCCGCCTGCCGCCGAGCGAGCTCGGTTGCGATGCGGGTATGATAGGGCAGGAAAATTTCCGTCTCGCGCGCCCGGCGATCTTCCGCACCGATCCCCTGATTGCCGGGAACGGGCGTCGCATCGCTCTCCGCCGGGATGGACTGCGCGGCGCCAAGCGGCCGGTTGCAGTCGATCAGCAGGCGAGAATAGTTCTGTTGAATGAGCGTGGCATCGAGTAAATCGGAAAGTGCGCGGCAGACGCCAGCGATGCCGATGTCCCACGCGATGTGGCGCTCGCGATCCACAGCCCCCAGGCCAAGCGTTCCCACTGACCGGGGAAGCCTGTTTCCCGCGTGATCCGCGACGATGAGGAACGCGGAACGCCCTTCGGGATTTAGTACAGTGACGGGCGGGATGTCGTCCGCCGTCAACAGTGAAACAGGCGCGCTCACGTCAGGACCTTTCCGGCTCGGGCCACGCACCTGACGCGACAGCCCCGAAGCTGCGCGCACCATAACCGATCTGCGGGCCATGTCCGCACAGAGCTGAGGCCCAGATGCTAATTCACGCCGGCTACGAGATTTCCTATGGCTGCCCGCAGCCGACACCCATGATTCTGACCCTGAGCGTCCATCCCTCGCGGATCAACGATCTCGTGAATCCGGACCGGGTGATGTTCGATCCGCCGATTCCCGCCAACACCTATCACGACAGCTTCGGCAATTTCTGCCACGTCATCTCCGCGCCCGCCGGCGGGCTCACCATGCGCACGGAATTCGTGATCCGCGACAGCGGCCTTCCCGACGCCGTAGCGCCCGACGCGCCCCAGCATGCCCTCGGCGACCTGCCGGTGGACGTGCTCCTCTTCCTTTTGGGCAGCCGCTACTGCGAGACCGATCGCCTGAGCGCGTTCGCCTGGTCGCAGTTCGGCCATCTGCCCAAGGGCTGGCCGCTGGTGCAGGCGATCTGCGATTTCGTCCATGGTCACATCGTCTTCAACTATGCCCACGCCAGCCCGCTGAAGACCGCCTTCGACGCCTACACCAGCCGGCAGGGCGTGTGCCGCGACTTCGCCCATCTCGCCGTCACTTTGTGCCGGTGCATGAACATCCCGGCCCGCTATTGCACCGGCTATCTCGGTGACTTCGGCGTTCCCGCCGATCCGGCCCCCATGGACTTCAGCGCCTGGTTCGAGGTCTATCTGGGCGGGCGGTGGTACACATTTGACGCGCGCCACAACAAGCCGCGCATCGGCCGCATTCTTATGGCACGGGGACGGGATGCGACGGACGTGGCGCTCGTGACATCCTTCGGTCCGTCGACGCTCACCTCGTTCAAGGTGATTACGGACGAGGCTCCCGCAGCCACGTAAAATGATCGGGGACGCTGCCCCATCGCTTTGGCGGCCCGTCCCCTCTACACTAACCCCATTCCGGCCTCGGCCGGCATCCGGGCGAGCGGCCAGACTTCTGGCCGGGGAACCGGGACGACCTTCAGATTGGATATCTTTTGCAGGTTCTCGTCAGAGACAACAATGTTGAGCAGGCCCTCAAGGTTCTCAAGAAGCGCATGCAGCGCGAGGGCGTTTTCCGCGAGATGAAGCAGCGCCGGGCCTATGAGAAGCCTTCCGAGCGCAAGGCCCGCGAGCATGACGAGGCCATCCGCCGGCATCGCAAGGCTGCGCGTAAGAAGGCTCAGTGGGAAGGCCTGATCGCCGCCCCCAAGCGCCGCGTGAAGCCCACCAACGCCCGCGGCCCGGCCGCCGGCTCCGCGCCGTCTTTCACGACCCGCTGATTCTCCCGCTGAACCTGCGGCCAAGAGAGGGTTTGGGGCTTCCCGCCCCGGCCCTCACCCGCCGTCAGTAGAACGGACGTGCGAGGCTGGCAGAGCCGAGGCGCTTTCCATCCGCATCGATGGCTTCAACCGTCCATGTGTAGATGCCGCCGACGCAGGGCGACCTGTAGGTAACCGCGCCTTTCGGAATGGCTCCGCGCGCCGGAAGCTGGACATCGGCACCGCCGAGCTCGCGCCCTGTGGGGCCCATCAGCGCAAACCGCAATTTGGTGGTGCCCGCCGGCACATTATCCACCTGGAATTCCGGGCTGCTCGGCCGCGGCGCGCACAGGGTGGTTCCGAGCCACGTGAAATCGAGCGTCATGTCGGCGGCGCTTGCCCAGGCAGACGGCACGCTTGCCGAAATAAGGCAGGCCAGGACGAACGCTTTTTTCATGTCAGCTCCTTCAGCTTCCGCATCGAAGCTGCGATGATCCTAGCATAAGTCGGCACCATCCCGGCCCGAAAACTGCCGGAGAAATTCGCTCGTCTCGACGAGAATTGATCCCGCTCGCGCGAAAATCGTGATACAGGGACCGAATGAATACGAAATTTGACGCCAATGGCCTGGTCGAGTTCGTCGCAGGATTCCGATCGCCTCAAGGGCGCTTCCGGATCGTCCGCATCATGCCTGAGGACAAGGGCGAGCCGAGCTATCGCGTAAAAGGCGAGCACGAGGCATTCGAGCGCATCGCGCGGGAATCCGAACTGCGGCGGCCCGGCGAAATATAGGCGGCGAATAGTTTAGGCGGGATATAAAAAATCCAGGCCTTGCTATCACCACAATAGCCTCTTATGTTCATTTGGTCTGAATTTGACGGCTGATTTTCTGGCGCCATAGCCCGCGCCTGACGATACCTCCCTTCAATTTCTAACTCTTGCGCAGCTCGATCTTCTCGGGCTGAGCACCCACGCGCGATTGAAAGGAAATCGTCATGAATATCGGTACTGTGAAGTGGTTCAACGCCACCAAGGGCTTCGGCTTCATCCAGCCCGACAACGGCGGCGCGGATGTGTTCGTGCATATCTCGGCCGTCGAGCGCGCCGGAATGCAGGGCCTGGCCGAAGGTCAGAAGCTCCAGTTCGACATCGTCCGTGACAACAAGTCCGGCAAGAATTCGGCTGGAAATCTCCAGGCGGCGTGACATCGCGCCAGCGGACCACGGATGTACTGGCCGCTGACTGATGCACAATGCATTTCGAAAGGCTCTGCCCACCCGGGCGGGGCCTTTTTCTTTTTTATTATTCCCGTTTCGAATCTTAGTTCTCGGGCTTCTCCCCGGGTCGTGTTATCGTTCGAAATGACCCCAATAACGACACATCAGAACTCGCTCTCCAGCGCCGAGAGCCGCCGCCAATTGGATGAATCCATTGAGCGGGCCATGGAGCGCAACAGGGGCGAGCTCGAAGCGGTTCGCCAGAAGAGCGCGCGTCTACGGGCCCTGCGCGAGGCGACCGAAAGCGAAGCCGTCCCCGCGCCGCGCCCCAAGGCCCGCCGCAAGGCCTGAAGCCCAAATGCCTGCGTTGCATGCCGGGACTCCGCATGACGGAGCCGCGTGGCGACGGGCAGAATTGCCACATCCCCCTCAGAAATATCCCTGCTGGACACTGCGGCAACCGTGCAAAACGGCGCCGTTGCTGGCGCATCGGGCGCATGGCTGCCCTGCGCGGTTGAGGCCGGCGCTTGCCAGCCGCTCCGCTTGGCGGCAAAGTCCGCGCCGAAAATTGTGTTTCAGCTTCGCTGGGCGGCCACGCTGCCGGGCGACGGGACAAAAGGGAAACTGCGAGATCACCATGACGGACGACGTCGCCATGTCCGGGCTCGGGTCCGGCGCTCTCAGCCGCCGCTCTTTCCTGTTCGGCTCCGCCCTCGGACTTGGTGCCCTCGGGCTGGCCGGCTGCTCGTCCGATGTCATGAGCCTCGCCGAGGCGCAGAAGCTCTACGGGCCGCTGCCCAACGAGAAATTCCCGATCCCGGCGCCGGACATCAGCAAGGTCAACCCCAAATATTACCGCCGGACCGTCGCCTACGAGAGCAATGAGGGGCCGGGCACGATCATCGTCGATCCCAGCAATTATTACGTCTATCGCATCGAGGGCGAGGGCAAGGCGACCCGCTACGGCGCCAATGTCGGCCGCTCCGGCTTCCTGTGGAGCGGCGACGCCTATGTGGGACGCAAGGGCGAGTGGGCGACCTGGACCCCGCCCAAGGAGATGATCAAGCGCCAGCCCGAGGCCGCCAAATGGGCCAACGGCATGCCCGGCGGCCTGGAAAACCCCCTCGGCGCGCGCACGCTCTATCTCTACCAGAACGGCCAGTACACGCTGTACACAATCTATGCGAGCAGCGACCCCGAGTCGATCGGCACCGGCGTCACCAGCGGCTGCGTCGGCCTGCTCAGTCAGGACATGATCGACCTCTACGAGAAGACCCCGGTCAAGACCAAGGTTGTGGTGCTGCCTGCCTGACGCGGGGGCAAACTCAAAGATCCAGCCTCAGCCCCTGATCGGCGCTGCGCCGGCGGAGGCCGCCGTCGGGGGTGCCGCCCTGTCCTTCGTGGTTCAGCTCGCGAGGCTTGCGGCCGCCAGCCCCAGCACCAGAAGGCCCGCCGCCACCAGCGCCCAGGTGCCCCAGTTCGGCGGCGCGTTGGCGTGGGCGCGATTATCCTCCTCGCTCTGGGGCTCATAGAGTGCTCCGATACTGGGATCGCCATCGGCGATGCGGTCGCCCTGCTGCGGCGGTCGCCAATCCTGCTGCGGGGTGTGGCCATTCGCCTCGTCATCCGTCCCCAATGGCGCGGCGGCAAAGTCCGGCCCGCGCACCTTGTCGCGGTTCTGGCCGGTGTCGGTTGCGTGGCGGGTCCTCTCGGCGTCGGATCCGTCTTCGGCCATGGCTAGCTCCTCCGGTTCGTCGGTTATCCGAAGGAAGTCTCCGGCGGGGCCAGACGTTCCGGCGCCGAGCCGATCCGGGCGCGACGCCGCGACGGGCGCGCCCCCTCACGCGACCAGTTCGAAACTGCGGAACCCGTCCTCGATCCAAACCGAGGCGCTGAAGCGCGAAATCGTGGCCACGGTCGCCGACGTGCTGCGCGCCCACGACATCCCCGAACCCGAGACGGCGGCCCGCGACCTCACCGCACTCACCCGCGGGATGATCGATGCCGCCGGAATGTTCGGGGAAACCGAGATCGCCTCACTTGAGCGCGCGTCCAGCGCGCCGTCTACGGCTATCTGCGGCTGGACTGAAGCCCGCGCGATGCGGGCGGGAGCGACAGTGAAAACGTCAACGGGAGGACGCCGTGGGGCTTCAAAATGGACCATCCGGTAGGGCCTTGCCGCCGCCGGATGGTCTCAGGTTGCATCGCTTCCGGGATCAGGCTCCCGACGTCGCCCGGATCCGCATGGGCTTCATCACGAACAGAATGATGAAGGCGGCGGCGACATCCATGGCGCAGGAGAGCCAGAACACCGTGTGCCAGCCGCCCGAATATTCCGCGACCACGTTGCCAAGCGGCACCAGGAGCGAGGCGACACCCTTCGCCGTGAAGATCAGGCCGTAGTTGCCTGCGGCATTCTTCGCACCGAAGACGTCGGTGGTCAGTGCGGGGAACAGGCTGAAGATCTCGCCCCAGGCGAAGAAGACCAGCCCGGTCAACAGCACGAACGCGACAGGGTTGGTGCCGAAGTGGCTGAGGGCGAAGATGCCCACCCCTTCCAGAAGGAAGGCGAAGAACATGGTGTTCTCACGGCCGAACTTGTCGGACACCCAGCCGAAGAACGGACGCGTCACGCCGTTCAGCATCCGGTCGAGAGACAGGGCGAACGTGAGCGCAGGCAGCGTCACCCAAAGCAGCGTGACCGGCGACTTTTCAAGGCCGAGGTCATGGGCGATGGGGGCGAGCTGCGCCGTTGCCATGAGGCCGCCGGTGCAGACCAGCACGAACACCGCGTACATCACCCAGAACATTCCGGTGCGGACGACTTCCTGCGGCGCACGCTCGACCTTGGCGTGGCTGACCACCGTATTGGTGGCCTTTTCGACCTGACCCCGCTGCGGCGCGCGGAACACCAGCGACAGCACCAGCAGGCCAGTGCCCTGCGCCAGGCCGAACCACAGGAACGTGTTCTGGTATCCCGAGTTGCCGATCATCGTCTGCAACGGAATGATGGTGAGCGCGGACGCCACGCCGAAGGCGCCGGAGGTCAGGCCTGCCGCGAGCCCGCGATTGTTCGGAAACCATTTCAGCGCATTGCCGATGGCGGCCGCCACGACGATACCGACCCCCAGGCCGCCTATGGCGGACGAGACGTAGAGGATCCATAGCTCGGACGCGATCGAGTTCAGCACCCACGATCCGCCGGTCATCAGGCCCGCCACGAAGGTGAGCTGCGCAGGTCCCCTGCGGTCCACGAGCCAGCCGCAGACCGGAAGAAGCCAGGATTCCGCGAGGATGAAGATCGTGAACGCAAGCTGGATGGCCGGACGCCCCCAGTGATACTTCTGATCCATGGGCAGGACGAAGAGCGTCCAGCCATACTGCAGATTGGCGACCATCGTGATGGCCGCGATTCCCACGATGAGCTGGAACCAGCGATATCGCCTGGTCGCCAGCGGATAGGTTACGCCTCCCTGATCGAGGGTATCGTCCTCGACGGCGTTAATGACAGCGGCCATCTAAATCTCCCCAGATTGTCCTGTGCTGTTCTTCTTGTTCTTGATGTATTGGCTCACGAACTCTTCTTCGCATGCTCCGCCGACACCGGCCGGGTCTCACCCGTTTCGAGCATCGTCCGCGTTGCATCGATCGACGCATAGACCCAGAAGATCTTCAGCGGCTTCTCACTGGACCCATTGCGGAAGCGGTGGGGCAGGTTGCAGGGAATCCACGTCGCATCCATCGGCTTCACCGGATGCACCTCATCGCCGACCTCGGCGAAACCCTCGCCTTCGAGGACGAGCACTGTTTCCTCGCAATTGTGGAAGTGCCACGGAATGGCGGAGCCGGGGCCGATGATCGTCATGCCGGTGAGCATCTGCTGCGACCCCGTCCCGCGCCCGACTAGCGGAATGGTCCGGTTGCCGCCGCCCCGATCGACGCTGGGCATCTGGTCCGGGCGCATGAGCGCGGGCTTGAGGTCTGGGATCGCGTTGACGGCGGTCATGGGAAGGGTCCCTGATTTGGAATGGCGAATCCGCCGTCTGCCCGGCGGCTCGCTGCCCAATCCATCACTCGGCCATCGATACCGCCAATATCAAATTACGATTCGTCATCATACCGCTCCGGCATGAGCGCGCTGGCGTTGCCCGGCCATGCCGTTTCTGTCTGCGACGCCATAAAGGATCGATATTTCAGGCACTCGCGGAAACGGATTAGGAGGAGACGACAACCGAGGATTCCGCCCGTGAACTATGACCCTCACCTTTCGTCACGGTCGCCCATCGCAGAGGCGGACGGCACCATTCGCCTGGTGCGGATGGATCTGTTTCCCGTCGCCATCCCGCTGACGCGGCCGATGAAGATGTCGGGCGTGACCATCCGCCATGCCGAGAACCTGTTCGTTCGCCTCGAAGCCGTGGATGGAAGCGTCGGCTGGGGCGAGGCGGCCTCCGCGCCAACCATGACCGGCGAGACCCTTTGGGGCATGACGGCCGCGGCGCGCCTCGTATGGGATGCCCTCAAGGGCCGGGATGCGCGTCCGCACATGGAAATCGCGCGCCGCATCCAGAGCGCTGTCTACGGCAATACCAGCGTGAAATCCGCGATCGAGATGGCGCTGCTGGACCTTCTCGGCCGCAAGCTCGGCATCGGCGCCGGCGACATTCTCGGCAGCCGCTTCCGCGACCGGCTCGAGCCCATGTGGATGCTGGGCAACGCGACGCCGAAGGAGGACGTGGACGAGGCGCGCGCCAAGTCCGAGATGGGCTACCGCTTCTTCAAGCTGAAGGTCGGCACAAAGACCATCGAGAACGACATCATCTCGGCGGTCCGCGTCCGCGAGGCCATCGGCCCCGATGCGAAGCTGTGTGCGGACGCCAATGGCGGCCTTTCGCTCGACGCCGCACGCCGCCTGATCGCGGAAGCCGGGCCCGCCCGGCTGCTCTACCTCGAACAGCCGCTGCCTGCCGAAAGCATCGACGAGCTGGCAGAGCTCAATCGCCTCGGCACGGTGCCCATCGGCATCGACGAGGGCGTCCATTCGCGAGCGGATATCGAAACCCACGCCCAGCGGGGCGCCGCAGCCGGCATCTCGCTGAAACTGATCAAGCTCGGGGGCATGATCGCCACGCTCGACTGCGCAGCGCGGGCAACCGACCTCAACCTCTCCATCAACGTCGCCGCTAAGGTAGCGGAATCGAGCCTTGCCTCCGCAGCGGCGTCGCATGTGGCCGCCGGGATCAGGGATTTCGGATGGGGATTGAGCCTCACGCACGTGTATCTGGAGCACGACCCGGTGCTGGATCCCCTGCGTCTGGCGGATGGCACCGTCGCCGTGCCGCAAGGGCCGGGCCTGGGCGTGACCGTCGACGAGGACGCGCTGCGCACCTATCAGGTGCCTGTCCCGCGATAGGGGGCACCTGACCGGGCGTCCCGCCAGCCTTAGACGTCGGCCTCGCTGCGGAACGTGTGCTTCGCATCGAGGTCGGCGACGATCTTCATCACCGCATCCTTGATGATCTGCGAGGAGCGCGACAGCCGTCGCGTGCGCGAATAGCCCAGCGCGAGGCGGCGAAATATCCCTTTCGGACCAATGGAATGGAGCGTGACTTCCCCGCTCCGGGCTTCCTCGTAGAGGATCGAGCGCGGCAGGATCGTCGTCGCGATTCCCTGGCGCACCATCAGGCGGATCGTCTCGATGGAATTGAGTTCGAGCATCACTGTCACCAGCGGCCCCTTGTGGCCGAGCAAATTGTCGATGATGGTCCGGATGCCCTGGGACATGACCAGCGGCGTGGTCGCCAGCTCGTCGAGCGAGATCGGCCCCGCCTTCCGCGATCCGCGCACGGCGACGAACATCATCTCCTCCGAGACCAGATGCTCGATGATCATCCGCCGCGTGGGCGCGGGTTCGGTGAGCACGGCCAGATCGAGACGCCCCTCGTCCAGCCAGTCCATCAAAGGCTGGCTGTAGGCCTCGCTGATGGTGAGGTCGATGCGCGGATAGTCCGACCGGATGATCGACACGAGGTCCGGCGCCACACGCGGACAGATGGTCGGCACGAGCCCGAGCGCGCAGGTGCCGCCGGGGCTTCCGGCAGAGCCGCGCACCTCGTCCTTCGCCCGCTGAACCTCCCGCAGAATCGTCTTGGCGTGCTCGAACAGTTCGCGCCCCTGATCCGTAAGGTGAATACCGCGGCTTTCCCGGATCAGAAGCTGTGCGCCGAGTTCATCTTCGAGCTGCCGCACCTGACGGCTGAGCGCCGGCTGCGCCACGTTGAGATGCTGTGCGGCCCGCGTAATGCTCCCGAACTCGGCGATTTTCGCGAAATAGTTCAAGGCCCTGAAGTCCAAGGCGGTCCCCTCCTGGAGCGGTATGGCGAGCCATGCCGAAATTGTATTTAACAGCGCGCCTCCATCAGGAATAGGTCTTTCTTCGAGGCCCGTCCACCGACGGTCTTTCGAATGGAGTCTTTCGATGCTGTTCCCCAATCCAGTTGAGCGTCTTGTCGCCGAAGTTCACTACCAGCTTCCCGAGAAGTGGCGGAAGAAGAGCCGCACTGCCTGGTCTGATCCGAACCGGGCCAATGCCGAAGTGGACAGCTTCCTCGAAGGCCCTTCGTTCGATCGCGACGGAAACCTCTTCTTCGTGGACATCCCCTATGGCCGCGTGTTCCGGCTGACGCCCGGCGGCGACTGCGATCTGGTCTGCCAGTATGACGGCTGGCCGAACGGCCTGAAGATCCACAAGGACGGACGTATCTTCATCTGCGACTACAAGGCGGGCCTGCTGCTCCTCGATCCCAAGACGGGCGTCATCGAGCCGTTCCTGGCATCGCGCAACAGCGAGGCCTGGAAGGGCCTGAACGATCTGGTGTTCGCCGCCGACGGCACGCTCTACTTCACCGACCAGGGCCAGACCGGCATGCACGACCCGACCGGGCGCGTCTACCGGCTCGATCCCAACGGCAAGCTCGACATGCTGCTGGGCAACGTGCCGAGCCCCAACGGCCTCGTGCTCAACATGAAGGAAAACCGCCTCTACCTCGCCGTCACCCGTCAGAACGCCGTGTGGCGTTGCCCCATCATGACGGACGGCACCATGTCCAAGGTCGGCACCTACATCCAGCTTTCCGGCGGCCACGGCGGCCCGGACGGCATGGCGCTGGACGAGGAAGACGCGCTGATCGTGTGCCAGCTCGGTGTCGGCGTGTGGCGCTTCGATTCCGATGGCATGCCGACGCACCTCATCACCGGCCGCGTGGGACATCATCTGACCAACGTCGCCTATGGCGGCAAGGACAACAAGACGCTGTTCATCACCGAGGCCGATACCGGCACGATCCTCAAGGTCGAAATGCCGGTCGCGGGCAAGAAGATGTACTCGCACACCTGAGCGAGACCACGCCTCTACAGGTGGCGGGGCAACCCCGCCACCTCGTCCTTCTCCTGCGATGAAGCCATAACCATGATCGTTTCCGTCAATCCCTATACCGCCCAGGAAATCGCCCGTTTCGAGGAGCACTCGGATGCGCAGATCGAGCAGGCGCTCGCCGAGGCGGTGGCGGCCCAGCGCGCCTGGCGCAAGACGTCGTTCGCCGAGCGCTCCAGGCTGCTGGTGTCGATGGCGAAAGTGCTGCGGGCGAACAAGTCCGAGTACGGAAAGATGATATCGCTGGAGATGGGCAAGCCCATCGCCGAGGCCGTGGCGGAAGTGGAGAAGTGCGCGCTGAACTGCGATTTCTACGCGGAGAATGCCCCCCGGTTCCTGGAAGACGAGGTCATCGCGACCAATGCCTCAGACAGCCGCGTCGTGTTCGATCCGCTCGGCGTGGTGCTCGCCATCATGCCGTGGAACTATCCCTTCTGGCAGTATTTCCGCTTTGCGGCGCCCGCCTTCATGGCCGGCAACGGCGCGGTCCTGAAGCACGCGAACAATGTGCCCCAGTGCGCCAAGGCCATCGCCGAAATCGTCGCGGAAGCCGGCGCCCCCGCCGGATTGCACCAGACCCTGCTCATTCCCCCGTCCAAGGTCGAACGCCTGATCGCGGATGATCGCATCGCGGCGGTCACGCTCACCGGCTCCACCGGCGTCGGTGCCATCGTCGCGGCGCAGGCCGGCAAGGCGCTGAAGAAGCAGGTACTCGAACTCGGAGGGTCCGATCCCTTCATCGTCCTCGCCGACGCCGATGTGTCAGCCGCCGCCGAAGTCGCAGTGAAGGCGCGCTTCATCAATGTCGGCCAAAGCTGTGTGAACGCAAAGCGCTTCATCGTCGAGGAGAGCATCGCCGACGCCTTCGTCGAGGCGTTCTGCGCCGCCGTCGCCCGGCTGAAGATCGGCGATCCCATGGCCGCCGACACCAACATCGGCCCCATGGCCCGCGCCGACCTTCGCGCGACGCTGCACGATCAGGTCGAGCGTTCGGTTGCTGCCGGTGCCGTGCTGCGCGCGGGGGGCAAGGCGGTGGAAGGTCCCGGCTTCACCTATGAGCCGACCATCCTCGACCACGTCACGCCCGAGATGCCGGCCTTCAACGAGGAAACGTTCGGCCCCGTGGCGGCGATCATCCGCGTGAAGTCCGCCGAGGATGCGATCGCCCACGCCAACGACACCGAGTTCGGCCTCGGCGCGGCGATCTGGACGCGGGATGTGGCGAAGGCCGCCATCTATGCCCGCCAGCTCGATGCCGGCGCGGTCTTCATCAACGGCATGGTCGCCTCGGACCCGCGCCTGCCGTTCGGCGGCATCAAGCGCTCGGGATACGGCCGGGAACTCGGGTCCTACGGCATCCGCGAGTTCACCAACACCAAGACGGTGTGGACCGGGCCCGCCCGCTAGGGCCCGACTTCACACGTCACATGCCGTCCTGGCGCAGGGCCGCGCGGACCAGCCGCGCGGTCAGCCGGAAATGCTCCATGAGCAGTTCGACGGCCTCGTTCTCGCGCCGGGCGATGGCGGCCTGCGCGATGGCCCGGTGCTCGTCCTGCTCGTTGCGGCCGGCGCGCGGGACGGTCCGCGCCGCATGGCGGTAGCGTTCCGCCGCGACATACAGCTGCGTGCAGAAATCATTGATCCAGGACGATCCCGACGCCGCCACCAGGGCCGCATGGAAGGCGCCGTGGGCCTGCTCCCATGCGGGATTGCGCTCGGTCGTGTCGTCGGAGAGATAGCGCGGAATGGCTTCCAGCCGCTGGAGCGCCGCGGTCACCCCCTCCTCCCAGGCGAGGCCCCCGCTGCGGATCGAATTGCGCAGCCCGACCTCGTTGGCCCAGCACCGCGCCAGGATCAGCTCGTCGAGGTCCTGCAGGGTGACCGAGTGGACCCGGAACCCGCGCTGGTCGCGGTGATCCAGCAGCCCCTCGCTGGCGAGCCGGTTGAGTGCCTCGCGGACCGGGCTGGCGCCGATGCCATATTGATCGCAGATGGTGCGGATCTTGAGCTTGGCGCCCGGCTTGATCGCCCCGTTGATGATATCGCTCCGCAGCCGTCCATAGGCCTCGCTGGCCAGGGTTGCGCTCTTCGTCATCAACAGTGCCGCGCTCCGTTCTTCGCCCGTGAAGCTTGGATGATCACAGCCGCTTCGTAAAGCCTGAATGATCGATAATATTGCGTTGCACAATTAAAAAATCGATATTTTTATTGACGGACTCAGAAAATCGATATTTTTTGGCGGCCAGGAGAACTGCCGATGAAACTGGTCACCTTTGTTCGCAAGCCGTCCGCCGATCCGCACCTGGGTGTGGTGCTCGATGACGCCGTGTTCGACCTCACGGCGACCGGCAAGCCTGAATTTGAGAGCATGCTCTCGCTGATCCGTGCCGGCGCCATCGATGCCGCGAAGGCTCTGGCTGAGGCGGCCCGCGGGGCGCCGGGCCTCGTGCCGCTGGAAGACGTCACGCTGCTGGCGCCGATCCCGCGCCCGGCCAAGAACATCTTCTGCGTGGGCCGCAACTACATCGATCACGTCACCGAGGGCTACAAGGCGCGCGGGCTGGACCTGAAGCTGCCTGAGTTTCCCCAGTTCTTCTCCAAGCCGCCGACCACCGTCATCGCCACCGGCGACACCATCCCGCTGCACGAGGGCATCACCAACCTGCTCGACTACGAGATCGAGCTCGCCATCGTGATCGGTCGCGACGGCCGCGATATTCCGGCTGCGGACTGGCGCAAATACGTGTTCGGCTACACGGTGCTCAACGACATCACCGGCCGCGACCTGCAGCGGCGCCATGACCAGTGGTTCAAGGGTAAGGGCCTCGACGGCAGCTGCCCCATCGGCCCCTGCATCGTCACCGACGACGCCATCGCCGATCCGCAGAAGCTCGACCTGTGGCTGGAGGTGAACGGCGAGCGCCGCCAGTCCGCCAACACCTCGCAGATGATCTTCAACCTGCCGCGCATCGTCGAGGATCTCTCGCGCGGGATGACGCTGGAAGCCGGCGACATCATCGCCACCGGCACGCCCTCCGGCGTCGGCTATGCCATGACGCCGCCCCACCCGCTTCAGCGGGGTGACCTCGTGACCTGCCATATCGAGGGCATCGGCACGCTCCAGAATCGTATCGGCTGAACGAACCGCGACATTTGAAAGGGCCCGCCGCATGACCGCAGCAACCTCCACCCCCGTCGCCTGGCCCCTGGACCGTCCGCTCGCCCTTTCGGTCAGCGTGATGCTCGAAGCCTGGAGCGACGATTCCGCGCCGGGCATCGGCCCCATGGGCAACCCGCTCAAGGCCGGCGTGCTCGACCTGCAGGGCCGCTCCTGGGCGGACTATGGCCCCAAGGTCGGCACCTGGCGCATCCTCGACGCACTCGCCGCTGCCGACGTGAAGGCGGTGTTCTACGTCAGCGGCATCCTCGCCGAGCGATATCCTGACCTGATGAAGGCCATCGTCGCGGCCGGGCACGACATCGCCGCCCATGCCTGGGCGCAGAACATCGTGCCGGCCTACCAGACCGAGGCCGAGGAGCGCGCCGACCTCCTGCGCTGCATCTCCACCATCGAGGCGACCTCGGGCCGCCGCCCGGCGGGCTGGATCAGCCCGCGCTGCACCCCCAGCGCCGTCACCTCCGCTTTGCTGGCGGAGCAGGGTTTCGCCTGGCATTCCGACATCTTCGACACGGACGTGCCCTACAAGCTGGAAACCCCGCGCGGCAGCGTCGTCGGCGTCCCGTTCACCATGGAAGTGAACGACATGCCGCTCTACATCCGCTACGGCAACGAGCCGCGGGCCTTCACCCAGATCCTGGGGCGCCTGCTCTCGCAGTGGCCGGACGCCCCCAAGCGCCCCTGCTGCCTGGACATCACCGTGCACGCGCACGTGTTCGGCCGCCCCTACGGGATCATCGAGCTGATCGAGTCGCTGCGCCTGGCCCGCCGCTACGAGGCGCTGGCGCGTCTGACCACCCACGCCGAACTCGCCGCTTTGTGTGCCTGAGTCACGCCCCTGCGCCGGCACGGCCGGCGCGGGGGATGGCGGGCCAGAGCTTTCGCCACGCATCCGAGCAGCAGGAGGCGCGCCATGGCTGCGCCAGGGCCGGTCGTTGCCATCGAGGAGCATTATCTCGATGCAGAGGTGTATGCCATCGCCGGCGGCGCCGGCGGCAGCCTCGCCACCCGCATGCGCGATCTCGGCGCCCAGCGCCTGCGTGAGATGGACGAAGCGGGCGTCGACATCCAGGTGCTCTCCCATGCGCCGCCCGGGCTTCAACGGGTTGCGGCGGCCTCGGCTGCGGACGTAGCCCGGCGCGCCAACGACCGGCTCGCCGAGGTGGTGGGGGCGCACCCCACCCGCTTCGCGGCCTTCGCCTCACTGCCCACGTCCGCGCCCGATTATGCGGCGGAGGAACTGGAACGCACGGTGCGGGAGCTGGGCTTCAAGGGCGCCATGATCCACGGGACCACGGACGGGCGGTTTCTGGACGACGCCCGCTTCTGGCCCATCCTCGAGCGGGCCGAGGCGCTGGATGTGCCGCTCTACATCCATCCGGCCCTGCCGATGGCTGCGGTGCGGCAGGCCTACATGGGGAAATATGCCGAGACCCACCCGACCTTCGCCACGGCCGCGTGGGGCTTCACCATCGAGACCGGCACCCATGCCATGCGCCTCGTCCTGTCGGGCGCGCTGGAGGCGTTTCCCCGTCTCCAGCTCATTCTCGGGCACCTCGGCGAGGGGATCCCGTTCCTCATGGCCCGCATCGACGAGGCCCTGAGCCGCGACACGCCGACGAAGGCCTTCCGCAAGCTGTTCACCGACCATTTCCACGTGACCACGAGCGGCTTCTTCTCCGACCCCGCGCTTGCCTGCTGCATCGCGGAGATGGGCGTGGACCGCATCCTGTTCTCCATCGACTGGCCCTTCGTGGAGAACGCGCCGGGCGTGGACTGGTTGCGGAAGTTCGAGCTGGGCGACGCCGACAAGGCGAAGATTTTCGGCGGCAACGCCAAGAGGCTGCTGAAGCTGGCGTGAAGACCGGCCGCAGCGAGGATGCGTGCCGGCGATCGGCGCGCTCCCTCATCAAGAACACAGATCAAAGCAATGCCGGGGAGGTGATTGGATGAAGAACATCAGTATGGGCAAGGCCGACAGCGCGCATGCGGAGGTGATCCGCGACGTCGCCGCGCGCATCGAGCGCCTGCCGTTCTCGCGCTGGCACCTGAAGGCCCGCATCCTGATCGGCACGGCCACCTTCTTTGACGCGTTTGACGCGCTCACCATCGCCCAGGTGCTGCCGGTGCTGCGGCCGCTCTGGAAGCTCAGCGGGCCGCAGGTCGGCTTCCTCATCTCGACCGGCTATCTCGGCCAGCTTGTCGGCGCGCTCGTGGCCGGCATGTGCGCCGAGCGCTTCGGCCGCCTGCCGACCATGATCGGCGCCATCTGCATCATGTCGGTGATGAGCCTCGCCTGCGCGTTTGCGTCGGACTACGAGACGCTGCTCGTCTTCCGCACCATCCAGGGCCTGGGCCTTGGCGCGCAGGTGCCGATCGCGGCGGTGTACATCAGCGAGATCGCCAAGGCGCACAAGCGCGGACGCTTCTTCATCCTCTACGAATGCGTCTTCACCTTCGGGCTGTTCGCCTCCGGCCTGATCGGCTCCTTCGTGGTGCCGCACCTCGGCTGGCAGGCCATGTTCTTTATCGGTGTCCTGCCGATCATCATCGGCGTGAGCCTCGGCTTCCTGCTGCCTGAATCGCCCCGCTGGCTCGCGAGCCGCAACCGTGTGGCAGATGCACAGGCCGCCATGGCGCGCATCGAGAGCGAGATCGAGGCCTCCACCGGCCAGAAGCTCGCGCCGCCCACCGAATGGGTGCCCGCGGACCCGCGCCGGTCGTCCTGGCGTGACCTGGTCGGTCCTGACTACATCAGGCGCACCGTGGTCGTGTGGGTGATCTGGTTCTCCACCTTCCTCATCACCTACGGCCTCGGCACCTGGCTGCCCACCCTCTACCGGAGCGTGTTCAACCTGCCGCTCGACACCGCGCTGCGGTTCGGCACCATCGGCAGCCTGATGCAGCTGGCCGGCGGACTGACGGCGGGCTTCGTCATCGACCGGATCGGCCGGCGCAGGCTGTTCATGGTCGCCCTCTTCGGGGCCGCGGCGGCGCTCCTCTCCATCTGGTTCGTCGGCCTCACGTCGGTGCCCCAGTTCGTGGTGCTCAGCGGCATCGCCTATTACTTCGCGGGCCTGTCGGTTCTCGGCATCTATCTCTACACGCCGGAGATCTACCCCACCCGCGCCCGGGCCATCGGCACCGCCCTCGGCACGGCCTGGCTGCGGCTGGCCTCCATGGTTGGCCCGCTGATCGTGGGCTTCTTCGTGGCCGATGGCATCGGCATGGTGTTCCTCGTCTTCGCGGCGGCCGCGATTGTCGCAGGCATCGTGGTCTCGGCGCTGGCCATCGAGACCACCAACCGGTCGCTCGAAGACATCTCCCGCTGAAACCGGCGCCGGCCAACCCGTGATGGGGCTGGCCGGTGCACTGCCGTGTCCGGCTTTGTTCGGGCATGACCACCGATGAGGAAGGCCCGCCATGGGAAGAGCATCGCTCGATCTCGTCACCACCCGCTGGTCCTCGACGAATGCCGAGGACCGCTTTCCCGTCGACAATCCGGCCACCGGCGACGTCTTCGCCATGGTGCAGGGCGGGGGCGCGGCGGAAGTGGACGCGGCGGTGCGGTCGGCCCACGCGGCCTTCCTCGGCTGGCGGCGGGTGCCTGCGCGCGAGCGCGGGCTTGCCCTTCTCCAGGCCAGCCGCAAGCTCGCCGAACACGCCGACGAACTTTCCGAGCTGCTCTGCCGCGAGAACGGCAAGCCGGTCCGTGACGCCAAGGCCTTCGACGTCGCCGCCCTGATCCACGCCTTCGCCTATTTCGGCAGCCTCGCCGACAAGATGAGCGGCGAGACGCTGGACATGGGCAACGTCTATTCGGTCACGGTGCGCGAGCCCTATGGCGTCGTGGCCGGCATCATCCCCTTCAACTGGCCGCCCATCCATACCGGCGCGAAAATCGCGCCGGCGCTCGCCGCCGGGAACACCATCGTCCTGAAGCCGGGCGAGCAGGCGCCGCTGACCATCATGCGCATCGTCGAGATCATCAACGAGGTGCTGCCGCCCGATCTCGTCCATGTGGTGCCCGGCCCCGGCGCCACCGGCCGGGCACTCACCGCGCATCCGCTGATCCGCAAGATCTCCTTCACCGGGGCCCCGTCCACCGGTACGGCCGTGCTCAAGGCGGCGGCGGAGCGGCACGTTCCGGTGCTGCTGGAACTCGGGGGCAAGAACCCCTTCATCGTGTTCGAGGATGCGGATCTCGATCGCGCCGTGCGCGATGCGGTCGATGCGGCCTTCTTCAACAAGGGCGAGGCCTGCACCGCCGGCTCGCGCATCCTCGTCCACGCCGACATCCACGACGCCTTCGCCGAGCGCTTCGCCGCCTTCGTCCGCCGGCTGCGGCTGGGCGAGGGAACGGACCCGAAGGTCCATGTCGGCCCGCTGATCTCGAAGCCCCAGCAGCAGAAGGTCCTGGACTATATCCGCATCGGCCTGGAGGAAGGCGCCACCATCCTCGCGCAGGCCCCGCTGCCGCAGGAGGAGCGGCTGCGGAACGGCTATTTCGTCCAGCCCACCGTCTTCATCGGCGTCACGCCCCACATGCGGATCGCGCAGGAGGAGATCTTCGGCCCCGTCACCGCGCTGATGACCTTCCGCACCGAGGAGGAGGCCATCGCCATCGCCAATTCCACCGACTTCGCGCTGGTGGCCGGCATCTATTCACGCGATCAGGCCCGGGCGAACCGGGTGGCCCGGGGGGTGGAGGCGGGGATCGTATTCATCAACAATTACAACCGCGGCGGCAACGGCACCCCCTTCGGCGGCACCAAGTCGAGCGGCTACGGGCGCGAACGGGCAGCGATGACGCTGAACGAATTCACCTATGTGAAGGCCCTGCGCATCCCCACGGGCTTCGGCGACGTGCCCCAATGGAGCGCGCTCGACGATATCGCCGAGACCAACTAGGTCGCGCCCCCCTCCGAGGTGAGAATGGTGCCCCCGCCCGTATGGGGCGGGGGATTGGTCAAGTGCGTGCGCCCGGACGAAGCTCTTCCCGCGCGCCGCAATCCGATTCAGCCGGCCCCACCTTCACCCCTGCGCAGGTCGGCGCCATGCCTTTTCGTGCGCCAGGCCGAGCCGGCTGCGGGGCGACCGATGCCGCGGCACAAATCGCGCGGGATTGCTTCAACGGGAAGCGTCGAACAACCGGCGACCACGCCAGAATATTGCGACGCAATATTGAGCGCTACCAGCAAGACAACCATGTGGTGCTGCGCCCGCAGTATACTCAATAAGTATTGAAAAATACCCAGTTGATCTTAGAGAATGCGCGCCGGCGCGTATAGCTTCACGCTGCGGCCATACCCGGACTGGAAGCGCTCCTCTCCAAACCGGAACACCATGGCGGCGCCTCGCCTGAACCCGGCCCGCATGTCTGTTCCCGCCTCGGCAGGCAACCGACAGGTGGGCATCGGGGGTCAACCTGTCGCTGACCGCGTCTCCTCGGACGATGTCGCAGCGATCAGCAACAAGCAAAACCATTGAGGAAAGCCCGATGCCAAACCGCCTTCCGCTCACGCGGGATGTCAAGGAGATCATCGACGCCGGATCGATGACCGCTGGCCGGTGGGCCGTGGTCGGACTGTGTTTCGTCATCGCCCTGCTCGACGGATTCGACACCCAGTCGATTGCCTTCATCGGGCCGGCCATCGCGCAGGACTTCAAGATGAATCCTGCCGACATGACCTGGGTCATCACCGCGAGCATCATCGGCATGGCGATCGGCGCCATCGGGCTCGGCAGCTTCGGCGACCGCTTCGGGCGCCGCAAGGCCATCATGATCGCGATCGCTTTGTTCGGCGCCTTCTCGCTGGCGGGCGCCTACGCGACCTCGCCCACGCAGATCATCGTGCTGCGCTTCCTGATCGGCCTCGGCATGGGCGGGGCGACGCCCTCCGTGCTCGCGCTGACCGGCGAGTACAGCACCGCGCCCAAGCGCGGCCTGATGATTACCGCCGTGCTGCTCGGCCTGCCCGCCGGCGCGATGCTGGGCGGCCTCATCGCGGCGAGCTGGCTGCCGGTGCTTGGCTGGCGCGGCATTTTCCTGCTCGGCGGCGCACTTCCGCTGGCCTTGCTGGTCGTCATCTACGCCCTCCTGCCGGAATCCCCCGCCTTTCTCGTGTCCCGCAACAAGGCCGGAGACCAGGACCTGGCGCGGCGCCTCCTCGGGCGCATGACCGGCCAGATCGTGCCCGCGGATGTACAGATCATCAGCCCCGTCCAGGTGGAGAAGGGGGCGTCCATTGCCGGACTGTTCGAGGCGCGCTATCGCGGTGTCACGCTGGCGATTTCCGCGATCTACCTGTTCAACTGGATCGCCTGGTTCCTGCTGCTGCAGTGGCTGCCCACCGCACTGACCACGCTGGGTCTTGAGAAGGCGCAGGCGGCGTATGGCACGGTCACGGTCAATGCCGCGTTCATCGCCATGGCCCTGCCGCTGTCGGCGCTCCTGCCCAAGGTTGATCCGCGCAAGCTCCTGACGCTGATGTTCATGGTCGGCATCGCCGTGGCGATCGGCCTCGGCCTTGCGGGCGACCGGTGGCCGGTGGTCTTCACGCTGATCGCTCTTGCCGGCTTCGGCATCGGCGGCCAGCAGCTCGTGCTGAACTACCTGATCGCCAACGCCTATCCCACGCAGCTTAGGGCCACGGCGACCGGCTGGGGCATCGGCATCGGCCGTTCGGGCGCCATCGTCGGCTCGGCGGTCGGCGGCCAGCTCCTGTCCGGCGCCGGTCCTTCCGGGTATTTCATGGCGCTGGCGATCCCCCTCGCGCTGGCCGCGTTCGCCACCCTCACGGTGCGCCGGACGTCCAGCGAGGGCGCCGCCGTGCCGGTCGCCTCACACTGAGTGCGCGCCTGCGGGGCCTCCAGCGGCCCCGCAGGCTAAAGTCCGTCTTAGATCCAGCCGCACAACAAGGGGAAAACCCGTGTCGGACCAGACCGCTCGCCCTCAACGCTTCGCAGGCAAGAGCCTTGTCGTCACCGGCGCAGCCCAGGGCGTCGGCAAGCAGGTCGCGCTGGACGCCGCCGCCGAGGGAGGCTGCGTGCTGGTGGTGGACCGCTCGCCCATCGTCGCCGAGGTCGCCGCCGAGATCGAGGCGGCCCATGGCGCGGGCCGCGCCTTGGCGATGGTGGAGGATCTCGAGACCTATGCCGGCAACGACCGGGTGATGGCGCAGGCCGATGCCGCGTTCGGCAAGATCGACGTGCTGGTGACCAATGTGGGCGGCGCCATCTGGATGCGGCCCTTCCAGGAGTTCGACGAACGCCAGATCACGGCGGAGATCAGCCGCTCCCTGTTTCCCACCCTGTGGGGCTGCCGCACCGCTTTGCCCTACATGCTGCGCGAGGGGCGCGGGGCCATCGTGAACGTGTCGTCCATCGCCACCAAGGGCATCAACCGCATCCCCTATTCGGCTGCGAAAGGCGGTGTGAACGCCCTCACCGCCTCCCTCTCCTTTGAGCTCGCCGGCACGGGCATCCGGGTGAACGCGGTCGCGCCGGGCGGGGTTTCGGCACCTCCCCGCCGCGTGCCGCGCGGCACGGATCCCATCTCCGAGCAGGACAAGGCGTGGATGCAGGAGGTGGTCGACCAGACCCTGCGCGCAACCCATCTCGACCGCTATGGCGAGCTTCAGGAGATCGCCGCCGCGATCCTCTTCCTCGCCTCCGACGAAGCGTCCTACATCACGGGAACCGTGCTGCCCGCGGGCGGCGGCGACCAGGGCTGACAGGCGGAAGAGCCGGGCCTATTCGGCGAAGGACGGCCGCGTCGGCAGATTGTGCTCGGCGCTGAGCCAGGAGGGGTTCTCCGCATACATCTCCTTGATGACCTCCTTCACCAGATCGATGTAGGGCGAGGTATCGCCCACCCGGTGATAGAGGATGACGGGAGAGGTGGCGCGTTCCCCCTCAAGCAGCCGGTAATGCACATCGCTGCGCATCTGCCGCGCCGATGAGGGAATGACGCACAGACCGGTTTCGGCGGCGACGAGGCCGAGCGCGGTCTGGATTTCGCGCACCTCATGCACCTCCGCCGGCCGGACATCATGCCCGTGCAGCAGATTCAGCACCTGGTCCGCATAGCCGGGGCGCGGCTCCTTGGGATAGACGATGAGCTTCTGGCCGGTCAGCGCGCCGATGGGCAGGGGCGCGCTGTCCTGCGCCAACGGCGTGTCCCGGGGAATGGCGACGGTCAGGCGCTCCTCGCGCAGCACGATTTCCACCACGCCGGAATCGCTGTGGTGCAGGCGCCCGAAGCCGATGTCGATGCGCCCTTCCTTCAGCGCCGGAATCTGCTGAATGGACATCATCTCCAGCACCTGGATCTCGATATCCGGCGCCCGGTGGCGCAGCTTGCGCACCAGCGAGGGCAGCCCGCCATAGAGGGTAGACGCCACGAAGCCGATGGACAGCACGCTGTTCTGGTTCAGGCCCACGCGCCGCGTCGCCGCGCGCATCTGATCGACCCGTCCCAGCACCTGCAACGCCTGCTCGTAGAACAGCCGGCCCGCCTCCGTCAGCCGCACGGGACGGCTGTTGCGGATCAGGAGGGCAACTCCCAGTTCGTCCTCCAGCGCCTGGATTTGGCGACTCAGAGGCGGCTGGGCGATGTTGAGCTGCTGGGCGGCACGGGTGAAATTGCGCTCCCGCGCAACCCCAACGAAATACCGAAGCTGGCGAAGATCCATCCCACGCCCCTCCGCGGGCACAATTTTTATGGTCGTTTACGGTATGCTGCGGTGCGGCAAGCTGCCGTTCCATTATATTTTTTCCGACATAATACCCACTGAGTATAATTGTAAACACAAAAGGTTTTGGACGGCGGGGCCCGTCATCCGCAAGGTGTCGCCATGAACGCGACCTTTGCACATCCCGTCCCGACCTCAGCTCCTGCCCGCGCCGTCATCGAGCGGGTGGAGACGGCGCTGATCGACCTTCCGACCATCCGGCCGCACAAGCTTTCGGTCGCGACCATGAACGGCCAGACGCTGATGCTGGTGCGCGTTCTGTGCAGCGACGGAGTGGTGGGCATCGGCGAGGGAACCACCATCGGCGGCCTCGCCTATGGCGGCGAGAGCCCGGAGAGCATGAAGCTCGCGGTCGATACCTATTTCGCGCCCCTGATGGTGGGCCAGGACGCCACCGCCGTGCGCGCGCTGATGCTGCGCATCGGCAAGATGGTGAAGGACAACCGCTTCGCGAAGAGCGCCGTGGAAACCGCCCTTCTCGACGCGCAGGGCAAACGACTGGGACAGCCGGTGAGCGAACTCCTGGGCGGCCGCCTGCGCTCCCGCCTGCCGGTCGCGTGGACCCTCGCATCGGGCGACACCGCCAAGGACATCGCCGAGGCGGAGAAGATGCTGGAGCTGCGGCGCCACCGCATCTTCAAGCTGAAGATCGGCGCGCGGACACCGGCCGCCGACGTCGCCCATGTCGCGACCATCAAGCGCGCGCTCGGAGACCGCGGCGCGGTGCGGGTGGACGTCAACATGGCCTGGAGCGAGACCGAAGCGGCCTACGGCATGGCCGCCCTCGCCGATGCCGGCTGCGAACTGGTCGAGCAGCCCGTCGCCACCGCCGCCGGACTGGCGCGGCTGGTGCGCCGCTTCCCGGTGGCGCTTATGGCGGACGAGTCGCTGCAGGGGCCGGAGAGCGCCTTCGAGATCGCGAGACATGCCGGCGCCGACGTGTTCGCCATCAAGATCGAGCAGAGCGGCGGCCTGTTCCAGGCCCAGCGTGTCGCCGCCATCGCCGATGCGGCCGGCATCGGCCTCTACGGCGGCACCATGCTGGAAGGCGCGGTGGGCACCATTGCCTCGGCCCAGCTGTTCTCCACGTTCGTCAACCTCCAGTGGGGCACCGAGCTGTTCGGCCCCCTGCTGCTGACCGAGGAAATTCTCGCCACGCCCCTCACCTACGCGGACTTCGAGCTGACCGTGCCTGCCGGGCCGGGCCTCGGCATCGCGCTCGACGAGGATCGCGTGGACTTCTTCACCCGGGGCCGGCCCCGCAAGACAACGAGCGTCGCCATATAGGGCGCGCCGCACCCGGTTCAACAATTTGCACGAACGCGCAGCCGGCCCCGGGCGATCTCCGCCCTCACGCCGACGAAGCGCAGCATCTCGAGGGAGGATAGCCATGTCAGCGACCGCCGAAAGGACCCGCGATCTCGACCGCCTGCTCGCCACTGCCGTGGTGGACGACAAGGAGGCCGGCGTCTTCCGCTGCCGCCGCGACATCTTCACCAACGAAGATCTCTTCGAGCTGGAGATGAAGCATATCTTCGAGAGCAACTGGGTGTATCTGGCCCATGAGAGCCAGATCCCGGAGAACAACGACTATTACACCACCTCCATCGGCCGCCAGCCCGTTGTGGTGACGCGGGACAAGGCGGGCGAACTCCACGCCGTCATCAATGCCTGCGCCCATCGCGGTGCGCTCCTGTGCCGGCGCAAGCACGGCAACAAGGGCAGCTTCACCTGCCCCTTCCACGGCTGGACCTTCTCCAACACCGGCAAGCTGCTCAAGGTGAAGGACGAGAAGACCACCCAGTACCCGCCCCAGTTCGCCAAGAACGGCTCCCACGATCTGAAGCGCGTGCCGCGCTTCGAGAGCTATCGCGGCTTCCTGTTCGGCAGCCTGAACGAGGACGTGGCGCCACTCGCCGACTATCTCGGTGAGACCAGGGCCATCATCGACCTGATCGTGGACCAGGCGCCGAACGGCCTCGAAGTGCTGCGGGGGAACTCGTCCTACATCTATGACGGGAACTGGAAGCTGCAGATGGAGAACGGCTGCGACGGCTATCACGTCAGCTCCGTTCACTGGAACTATGCGGCGACCATGGGCCGCCGCAAGGTGGAAGGCACCAAGGCGGTCGACGCCAACGGCTGGAGCCGTTCCGTCGCGGGCGTCTACGGCTTCGACAACGGCCACATCCTCCTGTGGACCAACACGATGAACCCCGAGGTGCGCCCGGTCTACGGCCACCGCGAGGAGATCGCCTCCCGTGTCGGCCAGGAGCGGGCGGACCTCATCGTCAACCAGACCCGCAACCTGTGCCTCTATCCCAACGTGTTCCTGATGGACCAGTTCAGCACGCAGATCCGCGTTGCGCGGCCCATCAGCGTGGACAAGACGGAGATCAGCATCTTCTGCTTCGCCCCCAAGGGTGAAAGCGCGGAGGACCGGGCGCTGCGCATCCGCCAGTATGAGGACTTCTTCAACGTCTCCGGCATGGGCACGTCGGACGACCTGGAGGAGTTCCGCGCCTGTCAGGTGGGCTATGCCGGCATCTCCGCCCTGTGGAACGACCTGTCCCGCGGCGCGCCCCTGTGGATCGAAGGCCCGGACGAAAATGCCAGGCGCCTGGGCATTCGCCCGCTCCTGTCCGGCGAGCGCAGCGAGGACGAAGGGCTGTTCGTGCGCCAGCACGAATACTGGGCGAAGGTGATGCGTGAGGCCGTGCCGCTCCGCGAGACGGGAGTTGCGGCATGAGCATCTCCCTCGAAGCCGCCCGCGCCTTCCTCTATCGCGAGGCGCGCCTTTTGGACGACCGTGCCTGGGACGAATGGCTCACCTGCTATGCGCCCGATGTCACCTACTGGATGCCTGCCTGGGATGACGATGACCGGCTCACCGAGGATCCGCAGTCGCAGATCTCGCTGATCTACTATGCCGATCGCGACGGGCTGGAAGACCGCGTCTTCCGCATCAAGACCGAACGCTCCGGCGCCTCCACGCCGGAGCCGCGCACGAGCCACAACGTGACCAACGTGGAACTCGTTGCCACGCGGCCGGGCGAGGTCGACCTCAGGTACAACTTCCACACCCTCAGCCACCGCTACAAGGTCACGGACCAGTTCTTCGGAACGATGCTCGTCACCCTTCGCGAGGATCAGGGTCAGATCACAATCTCGGCCAAGAAGATCGTTCTGAAGAACGACTACATCCGCCAGGTCATCGACGTCTATCACGTCTGACAGGCATCGATATCCGGCCCAGGGAGGGTTCCATGTCCAGCCATACCATCGCGCTCAATTTCGAGGATGGCGTCACGCGCATCATCGATTGCAAGGCCGGCGAAAAGGTGCTCGACGCGGCGTTCCGCAACAAGATCAATCTGCCCATGGACTGCTCCGACGGGGTCTGCGGAACCTGCAAGTGCCGCGCCGAAAGCGGCGCGTATGATCTGGGCGAAGACTATATCGAGGACGCGCTGACCGCCGACGAGGCGGCGCAGGGGCTGGTGCTGACCTGCCAGATGGTGCCGTCGAGCGACTGCATCATCGCCGTGCCGGTCACCTCGCTCTCCTGCAAGACGGGGCTGCAGAAATTCAGCGCGACGGTCGCGCAGGTGAGCCTCCACAACGACGCCGCGGTCGTCCTGGAACTGGACGTGGACGGCCCGGCGCCCGCCTTCCTGCCAGGTCAGTACGTCAACATCGACGTTCCAGGCACGGGGCTCACCCGCGCCTATTCCTTCTCCTCGGCGCCGGGCGAGACGCGCATCTCCTTCCTCATCAAGCGGATTCCCGGCGGGCTCATGAGCTCCTGGCTGGCGCGGGCGAAGCCGGGCGAGAGGCTCACTCTCAGCGGTCCGCTGGGCAGCTTCTATCTGCGCGACACAAGTGCGCCGTTGCTCTTCCTCGCCGGCGGCACGGGCCTCGCGCCCTTCCTCTCCATGCTGGAAGTGCTCGCCCGCGCAGGTTCGCAGCAGCAGATCCATCTCGTCTACGGCGTGACCCGCGACCTCGATCTCGTGCTGGTGGACGCGCTCGAAGCCTACACACCGCGCCTGCCGGGCTTTAGCTTCACCACCGTGGTGGCCGACGAGGCTTCGGCCCATCCGCGCAAGGGATGGGTCACCCAGCACATGCCCGACGACATGCTCCGCGCGGCGCCGGACGTCTATCTGTGCGGCCCCCCGCCCATGGTCGATGCCGTGCGCCGTCATTTCGAGGCGACGGGCGTGACGCCCAACTGCTTCCACTACGAGAAATTCACGCCCAACGCGCCGCTGAAGGAGAGCGCCTAGGGCTCGCGCCAGCGAACAAGATCAACGTGCAAAAGCACTCCGGGGAGGAAACCCACATGCGAAACATCGATATCACGGATGCCATCGACAAGGCGCCGTTCGGGCGCTTCCAATGGATGGTGGCCGCGCTCTGCGGGCTGCTGCTCGTGGTGGATGGCTATGACGTCTTCGTGGCCGGCACGGTGCTGCCCGCGCTGATGAAGGAGTGGGGCCTCAGCAAGCCGCAGGCCGGCACCCTTCAGGCCTGGGCCCTGTTCGGCATGATGTTCGGCGCCCTCGTCTTCGGTCCCCTCGCGGACAGGATCGGCCGCAAGAAGGGCATCGCCGTCTGCTTCCTCCTGTTCACCACATCCACCCTGCTTGCCGGCTTTGCCAATTCGCCGACCCAGTTCGGCATCTTCCGGTTCATCGCCGGTCTCGGCTGCGGCGGCCTGATGCCGAACGCGGTCGCGCTGATGAACGAATATGCGCCGAAGCGCCTGCGCAGCACCATGGTGGCCGTCATGTTCTCCGGCTATTCGGTGGGCGGCATGGTGGCGGCCGGCTTCGGCATCGGGCTCATCCCGCAATTCGGCTGGAAGCCCATGTTCTTCATCGCCGCCGTGCCCCTGCTCCTGCTGCCGCTGGTGCTGTGGAAGCTGCCGGAATCCCTCGGCTTCCTCCTCCGCCAGGGCAAGGAGGCGGAGGCCCGCACGATCTGGGCGAAGGTCGCCCCCTCCGCCCGGCTCGAGGCCGGCGACAGGCTGGTGTTCACCGAGAGCAAGAGCGCGTCCGCCTCGGTCGTCGAGCTCTTCCGCGACCAGCGGGCGGTGAGCACCGTGATGCTTTGGGCCGCCTTCTTTTGCTGCTTGCTGCTGGTTTACCTGCTGTCGTCCTGGCTGCCCAAGGTCCTGCAGGAAGTCGGCTATGCCGAGACCGCCAGTCTCCTGAGCCTCTTCTCGCTCAATTTCGGCGGCATGCTGGGGGCCATCCTCGGCGGACGGCTCGGCGATCGCTTCGGCCTGCCGCGGGTGGTGGTCGGCTTCTTCACCGCCGCCGCCGTGTCCATCGCGCTCATCGGCTTCGGCCTTCCGGCGCCCCTGCTGTTCGTGATGGTCTTCATCGCCGGAGCCACCACCATCGGCACGCAGATCCTGCTCTATGCCAGCGTGGCGCAGCTCTACAACCTGTCGATCCGGTCCACCGGCCTCGGCTGGGCCTCGGGCGTGGGCCGCATCGGCGCCATCGTCGGGCCGACGCTGGGGGGCGTGCTGCTGGCGCAGGAGCTGCCGCTGCAGCAGAACTTCCTGATCTTCGCGGTGCCCGCGGCGCTCTCGGCCCTCGCCATGCTGGTGTTCGCGGTGAACGCCGCGCGCCGCACCGCGACGGTCACGGCGGTCGCGACGGCCTAGGGAGTGGCCCCGCCTCGATCGGGCACGAGGACACCTGAACAAGATCACCGGCGCAATGGGCGAATTGAAGCCCGCGCCACCAGAAAGCGAAATGGAGGACACGAGGATGGGCGTGAAGATTTTCAACGGCAAGGACGTGCAGGACTTCCTGCGGATCATCGCCAATCTGGATGGCGCCGGCGGCAACGAGCGGGCGAAGCAGGTGGTGCACCGCATCGTCTCCGATCTGTTCAAGACCATCGAGGATTTCGACCTGACCCCGGATGAGGTCTGGCTCGGCATCAACTATCTCAACAAGCTCGGCTCGGAGGGCGAGGCGGCGCTGCTGGCGGCCGGTATCGGCCTTGAACACTACATCGACATGCGCCTCGATGCCGAGGATGCCGAGCTCGGCATCACCGGCGGCACGCCGCGCACCATCGAGGGACCGCTCTACGTGGCCGGCGCCCCCGAGCAGAAGAGCAAGGCGCGCCTCGACAAGAATCCCGATCCCGACGCCGGCCCCCTACGCATCCACGGCCGCGTCACCGGTCCGGACGGCGCTCCGGTGGCGGATGCCCTGGTGGAAGTCTGGCATTCGGATTCCAAGGGCTTCTACTCGCATTTCGACCCCACCGGCCGGCAGAGCGAGTTCAACCTGCGCGGCGCGATCCGCACCGGCGCCGACGGGCGCTATGAGGTGCTCACCCGGATGCCGGCCTCCTATGGCTGCCCGCCCTCCGGCGCGACGCAGACCCTGCTGAACCAGCTCAACCGCCACGGCAACCGCCCGGCCCACGTGCACTTCTTCGTCACCACGGACAGCTTCCGCAAGCTGACGACGCAGTTCAACATCGAGGGCGACCCGCTGATCTGGGACGACTTCGCCTTCGCCACCCGCGAGGGTCTCATCCCCCACGTGGTGGAGCGCACAGGCGGCCAGGCGGTCGGCTTCGAGGAGGACGGCTATCGGGATATCGAGTTCAACATCGAACTGACCCCGAAGGTCGCCGGCAAGGACAACCAGATCGTCGAGCGCGCCCGCGCCGCGGCCTGAGCGAAAACCGGCGGCAGCGCGAATGCTGCCGCCGGACACGCACGGGAAGCCAAGATGCCCGACGCCTCTCTTCGCCAGCCGGCAACGCCCGCCCTCCCTGCGCGGTGGCGCGACGTGCTCTGCGTCCTGCCGCATCGGGACGGCGACCTCGCGCGCCTCGATGAACTGGCGGCGGCAGATGCCCCCGTCGTCACCGTCATCGGCAAGTACAATCACGGCAAGAGCCGTCTGCTCAACGAGCTGATGCGCCGGGATGCCTTCGCCGTGGCCGACCGGCGCCAGACCATTCAGCTGGCCGAGTGCCGGCACGGGGGCGTGCGCTGGCTCGATGCGCCCGGGCTGGATGCGGACGTGGCCGGAGAAGACGACCGGCATGCGCTGCGGGCCGTCTGGCTGTCGTCCGACATTCGCCTGTTCGTCCATGCCGCGCGCGAAGGCGAGCTCGACGCCGCGGAACGGGCGCTTATCGAGACGCTGCACGCTGACAGCCAGCGCACCGGTCGCGAGACGCTGATCGTGGTGACGCAAGCCGACCAGATGGAAGACGACGACGCGCTCGGCCGCGTGGTGTCGGCCATCGCGGATCAAGTGCCGGGCGCAGGCCTTCATGTCGTCTCCTCCACCCGCCATCGCCGGGGACTGGAGGACGGCAAAACCCTGCTGGTCCAGCGCAGCGGCATTCCCGAGCTGGAGCGCGCTCTAGCGGACGCGCTCGCGCGGGTGCCGGCCGCGCGGGCCCATGAGACCAGCCTGTTGCGGGGCGAGATGCGCGCGGAACTTGGAAGTGTTCGGCGTGCCGAGGCTGAGACGCTCGCGTCACTTCGGCAGCAGCAGGAAGCCCAGCGGCGCGCCTTCGACGACGGACTTGAGACCCTGCTTGCGGCAATCGGCCAGGACATGGAGGAGGTCGTGGCACTCCCCGGCCCCGACCTCGCGCTGGTGGCGGACACCGGCCGCGAGCGCTATGCCACGACCGCCGCGAAGCTGGAGCGCGCGCGCATCCAGGTGGCCTATTCGAGGGCGTGCATCCGCCTCGACGGGTTCCTCGCAGGTCACGGTGTCTCCAGCTTGCCGCAGGAGCAGCAGACCGCTGCGGGGAGCCTCAACACGGTCATGGTGGCGGTCATGGGCGTCTCGGTAAAATTCCGGGCGGACCTGCGCCGCATGTTCTGCGAGGCGCCGGGGCGGGCGCGGCTGCAGGCGGCCTTCGCGCACTATTTCGAGCTGTCGCGGTCGCAAGCTGCGCTGCGGGACAGGATCACCGAGGCCGCCGCCGTGCTGGATGCGACCGACCGCGCCCTTGCCGCCCTGCCGCCGGACGCCGCGCCATGAGGGCGGAGACGATGGACCGCGGTGGCCCCTCGCCGGCACTCAATGAGCCGTCAACACGCGCGGCTCTGTCCGAGGAACAGCTTTTCATGGCCGAGGCCGAGGCGGCCGCGCTCGCCTCGGATGACCTTAGCCCCGCGCTCGCCCGTCTGGACGGGTGGCTTTCAGGTCTGGGCACGGGCCTTGCCAGCGCCCGCATCGACGCCGCAGCATTGCGGGAGGACAGCGAGATCGCCCGCCGCGTCGCGGCGACGAATGCCGCTGTTGATGCTTGCGTCTCGGACTGGCCCCGGCAACGCGACGCGCTGCGGCCCGCCGAGGCGCTGGCGCGGAGCCTGGACCAGGCCGTTGTCCTGCTGGTGTTCGGCAAGTTCAATGCGGGCAAGAGTTCGCTCTGCAATCTCATGGCCGACCGCTTCGCGGCACATGGCGCGGAAGTCGCGTTTTTTCAGCTCGACGCCGACGGGCGCCTGGAGCCATGCGCCCGCTTCACGGAAGGTGCGACGGAGACCACATCGCGCATTCAGGGCATCCGGCTGGGCCAACGGCTGGTGCTGCTCGACACGCCCGGCCTCCATTCCGCCACCGGCGAGCACGCGGCGCTCACCCGCCGCTTCGCCGACTGCGCCGATGCGGTGCTTTGGCTCACCAGTTCCTCCACGCCGGGGCAGGTGCAGGAACTGGACGAGCTTGCCGGCGAATTGCGCCGCGGCAAGCCCCTGCTGCCGGTCATCACCCGCAGCGACCGCTATGAAGAAGACGAGATCGACGGCGCACTGGTGAAGCTCATGCGCAACAAGCCCACGGCCGACCGCTGCGGGCAGGAGGCTGATGTGGCCGAGCGTGCGCGCGACAAGCTCGCTGCGCTGGGGCTGGACGTGACGCAGTTGCGGCTGCCCGTATCGGTCTCCGTCCATATGGCGCGGGTGGAGGGAGCGAGCCCAGCCGCCATGGCGGCGGCGGGCATGGATCGTCTCTATTCTGCCCTGCGGTCCCTCGTTTCGCCGGCACTGGCTTATCGGCGCCGCAAGCCGGCCGAGGTGCGGCTGCGCCATCTGGACGAAACCGTCCTCGGCGGCCTGCAAGCTCTGCTGCGGCCCGCGCTGGAGCAGCTGAATGCCGCGCTGGACGACGCGACGGGCCAGCTCGCCCTCCGGGGCGCGCAGGTCCAGGAGGATGTGTGGCGCGCCGTCGTCCCCCTTCTGCCGGACCTGCTCGATGCCCAAGCCCGTGAGCGGGATGCAGATGGCGTCCGCCGCAACGTATCGCGCGCCCTGCAATCGGCATGGGGCGAGGCACGGGACGCCCACTTCCGCGATTATCGGCTCGGCTGCGATGCGCAACCTGCCCCGTTCGAGCCCGCCACGGACATCGGCTTCGAGGAGATCATGATCGAGGTGGACGATAGCCTCCAGTCTGCTGGGGTCGACGCCACGCGCCTGCACGCCGCTTTGGAGCGGGAGATCCGGGATTGGGCGGCCGTTGCGGCCGACCACGCGCGGGAGGAATGTGCCGAGAGCCTTCGCGAGGTGATGGCGGGCGCCGCGCGCCTCGATGCCGTCCTTCGCGCCCACGAGGCGAGCCTCCGCGAGATCAGGAGCGACCTTCGCGCACCCGCCTGAACGCGCCTTGATTCATCCGCGATGAACGCAAGGCTCGGAAAATCCGCGGCGGGCCGGGCGCATCCATGAACTAGATTCACCAATCGGTGTGTTTTTCGCGTTACCGACCTTCGGCGGCTTTCGGCATCATCGCGCCCCTAAAAGACCAAGGCACGATGAGGAGACGACCCTTGACCGGTCAAGCCCCCGCCACGACGGGCGATATCGCCATTTCCGCCGACCCGGGCGCCCCCCTAGCCGAGGCGCTCCAGCCTCTGGCGCACGCCATCCGCTTCCTGGCGGTGGACGCCATTCTCGCCGCCGGCGAAGGCCATCAGGGCGTTCCCCTCGGCATGGCCGAGATCGCGACGGTGCTCTACAGCCGTCACCTGAAGTTCGATCCCGCCGACCCGACCTGGCCGGACCGCGACCGGGTGGTGCTCTCCAACGGGCACGGCTCCACCCTGCTCTATTCGTTGCTGCACCTCACCGGCTATCACCACATCTCGCTCGACGCGGTGAAGAGCTTCCGTGAACTCGGCTCACCCTGCGCCGGCCATCCGGAATACGAGCCCGCCGCCGGCATCGAGACCACCACCGGCCCGCTCGGGCAGGGCATCGCCAATGCGCTGGGCATGGCCATCGCCGAAGCCCATCTCAACGCGCGCTTCGGCGACGACCTCATCGATCACCGCACCTGGGCCTTCGTCGGCGACGGCTGCCTGCAGGAAGGCGTGGGGCAGGAGGTGATCCAACTCGCCGGCCACCTCAGGCTCGGCAAGCTCACCTTCTTCTGGGACGACAACGCCATCACCGACGATGGCTCCACCGAGCTGTCCATCTCCGAGAACGTGGCCGAACGCTTCCGCGTGGCCGGCTGGCACGTGGTGGAGATCGACGGCCACGACATCGAAGCCGTGGACGCGGCCATCACCGCCGCCAAGGCGGATCCCCGCCCCTCCATGATCGCCTGCAAGACGACCATCGCCCGCGGCATCCCCCGCCTCGAAGGCCAGCGCGGCGGCCATTCCGGCAAGCTGTTCCCCGAGGATCGCAGCCAGATGGCCGCGCGCTTCGGCTGGTCGGCCGGCAGCTTCGACATCCCCGCCGACATCGGCGCCGCCTGGCGCGCCACCGGCTCGGCGGGTGCGGAAACCCGGGCGGCCTGGCGCAAGCGGCTGGCGGACACCGGCAATGCGGTGCAGGACGAATTTCACCGCACCGTCTCCGGCACGCTTGCCGCCCGCTGGCGCGAGGCCATCCACGCCTACAAGGCGAAGATGGCGGCCGAGGAGAAGGCGGACTTCTCCATCGCCACCTCCGGCGACATCGCGGCGGCGCTCTATGAGGTGCTGCCCGAGATCATGACCGCCTGCGCGGACCTTGAGGCGCCCACCAACCACAAGCGCCAGCTCTCCGCCTTCACCGCGAAGGACCGGGCCGGCCGCTACATCCATTGCGGCGTGCGCGAGCATGCCATGGGCTCGCTGGCCAACGGTATGGCCGCCCATGGCGGCGTCATCCCGCTCGCCGTCACTTACCTGCCCTTCTCGGATTACGAGCGCCCTGCCCTGCGCATGGCGGCGCTCATGGGGCTGCCGGTGAAGTTCGTGTTCAGTCACGATTCCATCGGCATCGGCAAGAACGGCCCCACCCACCAGCCGGTGGAGATCATCGCCTCGCTGCGCGCCATGCCGAACATGATGGTGCTGCGCCCGTGCGATGCCATCGAAGCGGCGGAGGCCTGGGAGATCGCGCTGGAGCATCGCACCGGCCCGGTGGCGATGGTGTTCGCGCGCCAGTCCCTGCCGGCTTTGCGGCGCGACGGCGGCGCGGAGAACCGTTCGGCGCGAGGCGCCTACGTGCTTCAGGAGGCCGAGGGCGGCCCGCGCCGCGTCACCCTCATTTCCACCGGCTCGGAAGTGCAGATCGCCGTGGAGGCCCGCGCGCAGCTTCAGGCGGCCGGCATTCCCACCGCCGTCGTCTCCATGCCCTGCTGGAGCCTGTTCGAGGCGCAGGATGCCGCCTATCGCAAGGCGGTGCTGGGCACGGGCACCGTGCGCGTCGCGGTGGAAGCGGCGGTGAAGTTCGGCTGGGAGCGCTGGATCGGCGAGGATGGCGGCTTCGTCGGCATGACGGGCTTTGGAGCCTCCGGCCCGGCCGATGCGTTGTACCGGCACTTCGGCATCACCGCCGAGGCCGTGGCCGAGGCCGCGCGCGTGCGGCTCTGAGCCTGTCGCGACAATCGGAAAGAGCAAGACCATGCACAAGATCGTCGTTCTCGACCGCGACACCATCGCGCCCGAGGTCCAGGTCCGCCGCCCCTCCTTTGCCCATGAATGGGTGGAATATGCGCGCACCAGCCCGAGCGAGGTCATCGCCCGGGCCAAGGACGCCACCATCATCATCAACAACAAGGTGGACCTGCGCGCCGACACGCTGGCCCAGCTGCCGCAGCTCAAGCTCATCGCCATCGCCGCCACCGGCACCGATTGCGTGGACAAGACGGCGGCGGCCGCGCAGGGCGTGCCGACGGTGAACATCCGCGGCTATGCCAAGGCCACCGTGCCGGAGCACACCTTCGCACTGCTCCTCTCCCTCGCCCGCTCCATCGTACCCTACCGACAGGAGGTGCTGGAGGGCGCGTGGCAGGCGGCGCAGCAGTTCTGCTTCTTCACCAACCCCATCGTGGACCTCGCCGGCCGCAGGCTCGGCATCGTCGGCGCTGGCGTGCTGGGCTCGCAGGTGGCGGGCATCGCGCGGGCCTTCGGCATGGACGTGGTGTTCTACGATCCCATGGCGAAGCCGGGCACTGCGGGCGTCGTCAGCCTCGACGAGCTGATCGAGACCTCCCACGCCATCACCCTGCACTGCCCGCTGACCGACGAGACGCGCGGCATGTTCGACATGGCCGCCTTCCGGCGCATGAAGAACCAGCCGATCCTCATCAACACCGCCCGCGGCGGGCTGATCGTGGAGGAAGACCTGGAGGTCGCCCTCGACGAAGGGCTGGTGAGCGCCGCCGGCCTCGACGTGACCCTGCCGGAGCCGCCCGCTCCCGACAGCGCCTTCATGCGGCTCGCACGGCGGCGCAACGTCATCTGCACGCCGCACATCGCCTGGGCCTCGCTGGAGGCCCAGCAGGCGCTGGCCGACCAGCTCATCGACAACGTCGAGAACTTCGTCGCCGGTAGCCCCACGAACGTGGTCTCGCCCGACTGAGGCGTCTCGCACCATTTCAGTGTTGGCAGAACGCCGGCCGGAACTCTTCCGGCCGGCGCTTTCGTTTGCTCCTGGCGATCCTCGGCACAAAAAAAGGCCCACCGGCGAACCGGCGGGCCTTCAGGCTAGGGAGCTTGCAAGACGGGAAGCGGGGCCCGGTCTGCGCCGGGCGCCCTCCTCAGGGCAGGAAGCCGATGGAGATCCACGGCACCGCGGCCACCACCGCCAGCGCGATCAGCAGCACCAGCATGTAGCCGACGATGGGTTTCATGCCCTCGTCCGGGTTCACGTCGCCGATAGCCGTGGCGCAGTAATAGCCGACGCCGAAGGGCGGGGCGAAGAGGCCGATGCCCATGGCGAGGATGACCACCATCGCATAGTGGACCTCGTGGATGCCCATCTGCCGCGCGATCGGGAACAGGAGTGGCCCGAACAGCACGATGGACGGGATGCCCTCCAGCACCGAGCCAAGGATGATGAAGGCGAGGATGGAGACCACCATGAACGTCGCCGCGCCGCCCGGCAGGCCGGACATCACCTTGGCGAGGTTCTGCGAGAAGCCGGACTGGGTGAGCGCCCAGGCCATGCCCGTCGCCGCGCCGATGATGAGCAGGATCGCGCCGGAGAGCGCGGCCGTGCTGATCATCATCGGCACCACCCGGCTCCACTCGAACTGCCGGTAGACGAGCAGGCCTACCACCACCGAATAGATGATGCCGATGGTGGAGACTTCTGTCGCCGTGGCGATGCCCTCCATCACCGCGCCGCGGATGACGAACGGCAGGGCGATGGCCGGAAGCGCGATGCCCGCCGACCACAGGATGTCCCGCGCGGAGACGCGCTTGACGTTGGAAAGGTCGTCGTTGCGGTAGCGGTAGCGCACGAGGAGGCACAGGGCGAGGCCGAGCACCAGAGCGGGCAGAAGTCCGCCGGTGAACAGCGCCGCGATGGACACGCCCGTGACCGAGCCGATGGTGAGCAGCACGAGGGAGGGCGGGATCGTCTCCGTCTGCGCGCCGGTGGCGGCGAGCAGGGCCACGAGATCACCCTTCTTGGCGCCGCGCTTCACCATTTCCGGGAACAGCACCGGCGTCACCGCCGCCATGTCCGCCGCCTTCGAGCCGGAGATGCCCGAGACGAGATACATGGCGCCGATCAGCACGTACGAGAGGCCGCCGCGCACATGGCCGAGAAGGCTGGCGAGGAAGCCCACCAGCGCGCGGGCCATGCCGGTCATCTCGATGAGAAGGCCGAGGAATACGAACAGCGGCACCGACAGAAGGATGAGGTGGCTCATGCCCTCATCCATGCGCCCCACCACCACCGCGAGCGGGGTCGTGGTCGTGAAGGTGAGATAGCCCACCGTCGCGAGGCCGAAGGAGAAGGCGATGGGCACCCCGGCGAACACCGACGCCGCCACGAGGCCGACAAGGAAGATGAGCAGGTTGTAGTTGCCCAGCGTCTTCAGCCAGGGCGAGGCCACATGGCCGAGGGCGACCGCCAGGACGAGGCAGACGCACACCACCGCCACCTGTTTCGGATTGGCCGCGCGCAGCAGCTTCAGGAAGCTGACGAGCGCCATGAGGCCGATGCCGATGGGCAGCGCGGCCGCCTTCCACGTGTTGGGCACGTCGAGGGCCGGCAGCGTGACGAACATTTCGTCCTCGGCATACTCGATGGCGGGATGCAGCACCGCCATGAGGAAGACGAGGGGCGCGGCGAGGGCCAGCGTCTCCAGCACCGACCTCACGCGCGGCGAGGCCATGCTGACGAGGGCGGTCATGCGCATGTGGCTGTCGCGCTGGAGGGCCAGCACCGCGCCGAACATGGCGAGCCAGATGAACAGGACCGAGGCGAGTTCGTCCGACCACACGATGGGGCTGTGCAGCGCATAGCGCTTCACCACGCCGACGAAGAGCACGGTGATCTCGGCCAGCACGAGGGCGGCGGCGAGATATTCCACCACCCGGCAGAGGGCCGTCTCCACACCGAAGACGGCGCGGCGCCAGCCGGTGGGAAGCGCCTGGGTCGGCGCCTCCTCGGTGGCGTAGGCTTCGTGCAGCGCGTGGGTTTCATCCAGCGCGTGCCCGGGCGGCGGCATGGAATGCGATACGTGCTGCGACATGCTCACCCCCCCAGCTTGCCGACGGCGGCTTCGAGCAGGCCCCACGCCTCATCGCCATACTTCGCCTTCCACTCGCCGTAGAAGGGGGTGGAGGCCAGCGCCTTGCGGAACAGCTCGCGGTCCACGTCGATGAAGGTGATGCCCTTGGCGGTGAGGTCCGCGCGCAGGCTCTGGTTGAGCGAGGCGATGTCGGCGCGCTGGTCCACGGCCGACTTGTCCAGCTCGCGGGTGACGACGGCGCGGACGTCCTCCGGCAGCGTGCCCCAAGCGCGGCGGTTGCCGAGGATGACGTAGCCATCCCACACATGGCCGGTCATGGAGCAGGACTTCTGCACCTCGTAGAGGCGGGTGGAAGCGATGATGGCGAGCGGGTTTTCCTGGCCCTCCACCACCTTGGTCTGGAGCGCGGAGTAGAGCTCATTGAAGTTGATGGGCGTGGCGCCGGCGTTCAGCGACTTGAACACCGAGGTCAGCATGGGAGCGGGCGGGACACGGATCTTGAAGCCGTTCAGGTCCTGCGGCGTGCGGATCTCGCGGGTGGACGAGGTGATCTGGCGGAAGCCGTTGTCCCAGAACTTGGCGGGGGCGACGAGGCCGGTCTTCTCGATCTGCGTGCGGATGTACTTGCCGAGGTCGCCGTCGACCGCCTTCCACACCGTCGCATAGTCGGGGAAGGCGAAGCCGGTGTTGACGATGCCGGAGACCGGAACCAGCGTCGCGAGGATCGAGGTGGAGAGGTTGAAGAACTCGACGCCGCCCGAGCGCACCTGGGCGAGGAGATCGGTGTCCGAGCCGAGCTGGTTGGCCGGGAACAGCTTGATCTCGACGCGGCCGGAGGTGGCCTCGCGGATGCGGTCGAGAGCTTCCTGGGCGCGCTTGTTGACCGGGTGGGTGGGATCCTGCCCGGTGGCGTACTTGTAGGTGAACTCGGCGGCCTCACCCCGGCGGGTGAGGATGCTGAACAGGGGCAGCGCGGCGCCGGCGGCCAGCACATGACGGCGGGTCAGGCCGGTCTTGGTCGGTTTCATGGTGTCTTCTCCCTAGTGTGCCGCTTTCGGCGGCTTGGTCGTTTGGAAAGAGGGGACTAGGCCCGGCCCTGTAGGGCTCGGTATGCGTCGATGACCTTGCTGTCGTCCTTTGCGCCCTTGCCCTGTCCGGAGACGGCGAGGAACATCTGGTGGGCGGTTGCGGCGAGGGGCAGCGCGGTCTTCGCGCCGGCACCGGCTTCCAGCACGATGCCGAGGTCCTTCACGAAGATGTCCACCGCGCTGGTCACGCGCGGCTCGCTCTCCAGCATGCGCGGTCCGCGGTCCCTCAGCATCCAGCTGGAGGCCGCCGAGCCGGAGACGATGTCGAGCATGGCGTTCATGTCGAGGCCGAGCGTCTCGGCCAGCGACAGCGCCTCGCCGGCGACCGCCAGATGGACGCCGCACAGAAGCTGGTTCACCGCCTTGGCAGTGGCGCCCTGCCCGGCCTTCTCGCCCAGCAGCACCACCTTGGAGCCCATGGCGTCCAGCACCGGTTTCACCTGCGCGAACAGGTCGGACGGTGCCGCCACCATGATGGTGAGGCTGCCCGCCTCGGCCCCCACCACACCGCCGGAGACCGGGGCGTCCACGAGGCGGCGGCCTTCGGCCTCCACACGTCTGGCAAGGGCTGCGACGGCGGCCGGCGGGCAGGTGGCCATCAGGATCACCGTGCCGCCTTCAGGCAGATGCGCCAACGCGCCCGCGCCGAACAGGATGTCCTCGGCCTGGGTGGCGTTCACCACCATCAGCACCGCGGCATCCTGGCCGGCGAAGGCGTCGGTAAGGCTGGTTGCGGCCACGCCCCCGGCGGCGGCGACCTTCGCCCCGGCCTCGGGGCGAAGGTCGAAGCCGGTCACGGCGAACCCCGCGCGGGCGAGATTGCCGGCCATGGGCAGGCCCATGGAGCCGAGCCCCACAAAGCCGATCTTCTTCATCTTGTCCTCCCGCTCGGCCCGCCTCTCTTGCCGGAGGCTGGGGCCGTATGGATCTATTTCAGCCAGCCCTTCACCTGCGCGCAGAGCGCGTCGGTGGAGATGCCGTAGCGATCGTGCAAGGTCGGCAGCGCGCCGGCCGCAAGGAATTCGTCGGGCAGGCCGATCATGCGGAAGGCGGGGTGGACGCCCTCGCGCATCAGCAGCCCCGCCACCGCCTCGCCGAGGCCGCCGATGACGGTGTGATTCTCCACCACCACCACAAGGCGGCCGGGCTTGGCGCAGGCCTCCAGAAGGGTCGCGGTGTCGAGCGGCTTGATGGTGGGCACATGCAGCACGCCCACGTCCACGCGGTCCGCCTCGAGGGCCTTGGCGGCCTCCAGCGCGCGCATGGTCATGATGCCGGACGAGATGAGCAGCACCTCGTAGCCGTCGCGCAGCATCTTCGCCTTGCCCAGCTCGAAGGTGTAGCCGTACTCGTCGAGCACGAGCGGCACCTGGCCGCGCAGCAGGCGCATATAGACCGGGCCCTTGTGGGCGACGATGGCCGGCACCGCCTGCTCGATCTCGTGCGCGTCGCACGGGTCGATCACCGTCATGTTCGGGATGGCGCGCATGAGCGCCAAATCCTCGGCCGCCTGGTGCGAGGGGCCGTAGCCGGAGGTGAGGCCCGGCAGCGCGCAGACGATCTTCACGTTGCGGTCTTCTTCCGCGATCGTCTGGTGGATGAAGTCATAGGCCCGGCGCGAGGCGAACACCGCATAGGTGGTGGCGAAGGGCGTGAAGCCCTCGGCCGCGAGGCCCGAGGCCGCGCCGAACAGCAGCTGCTCGGCCATGCCCATCTGGTAGTAGCGATCCGGGAACGCCTGCTGGAAGATGTGCAGGTCGGTGTACTTGCCGAGGTCCGCCGTCATGCCGACGATGGAGGGATCGGTCTTCGCGCATTCCACCAGCGCGTGGCCGAAGGGGGCTGGCTTGGTGCGCTGCCCCTCGCCCGCGATGGACGCGATCATGGCGGAGGTGGTCAGGCGCGGTTTGGCGGGGGCGTCGGCGCCCTTGGCGGCGGGAGCGGGATGAGCCGTGGCGGGTTTCATGCGGGCTTCCTCTCGTCGAGGGCGGCCAGGGCCAGCTGCCACTCATGGGCATCCACACGGATGAAATGGTTCTTGTCGCGCGCCTCGAGGAAGGGGATGCCCTTGCCCATGAGCGTGTCGGCGATGATCATGCTGGGCCGGCCGCCATTGGCGTCCTTGGCCGCATCGAAGGCGGCGCGCACGGCGCCGAGGTCGTTGCCGTCCACCCGCTGCACGAACCAGTTGAACGCCGCGAGCTTCTCCGCCAGCGGCTCGAAGCCGAGCATGGAGGTGGAGGGGCCGTCCGCCTGCTGGTTGTTCACGTCGACGATGGCGATGAGGTTGTCGAGCTTGTAATGGGCGGCCGACATGATGGCCTCCCACACCGAGCCCTCGTCCAGCTCGCCGTCGGAGAACAGGGTGTAGACGCGGCTGTCAGAGCCCTTGCGCTTGAGGCCGAGGCACTTGCCCACCGCGATGGACAGGCCGAGGCCGAGCGAGCCGCCGGACATCTCCATGCCCGGGGTGTAGCTCGCCATGCCCGACATGGGCAGGCGGCTGTCGTCGAACCCGTAGGTCTCCAGCTCGTCCTCGGGGACGATGCCGGCCTCGATCAGCGCCGCATAGAGCGCGATCGCATAATGGCCGTTGGAAAGCAGGAAGCGGTCGCGCCCCTCCCATTCGGGGTTCTGGGGCTCGTAGCGCATGGCATGGAAATAGGCGGTGGCCAGCACATCGGCGATGTCGAGCGCCTGGGCGATGTACCCCTGCCCCTGAACCTCGCCCATGCGGATCGCATGCCGACGAATGTTCCAGGCGCGCCGCTCCAGCGAGACGTTGGAAGGTGAAATGGTCATGTCCCTGTTCCTGTCGAGGAGCGCCCGCGCCGGGACGGGTCCGGCCGCCATGCGACCAGCCATCCCGCGCGCGCCGTGGCGGACCGGGATTAGTGGATCAGCATGCCGCCATTGACGTCGATGACGGCGCCGGTGACGTAGGCAGACAGGTCGCTGGCGAGGAACAGATAGATTCCGGCCACGTCGCTCGCATCGCCGAGGCGGTTGAGCGGGATGCCCTTCAGGATGTCCTTGCGCATCTCGTCCGTCAGCTTGCCGCCGGTGATGTCGGTCTGGATCAGGCCGGGGGTGACGCAGTTCACGCGGATGCCGTCCACGCCGAACTCGCGGGCCATCGCCTTGGCGAGGCCGAGCACGCCCGCCTTCGCGGAGGAATAGTGCGGGCCGCCGAAGATGCCGCCGCCGCGCTGCGCGGACACCGACGACATGCAGGCGATGGAACCGGACTTGCGCTCGCGCATGTGCGGGATGAACACTTGGCTGAGGAACAGGACGCCCTTGCAGTTGATGTCCTGGATGCGGTCCCAGCTCGCCTCGTCGATGTCGAGGGTCTTCACCGGCTGGGTCACGCCGGCATTGTTGACGAGGATGTCGACGTGTCCGAACGCCTTGATCACTTCATCCGCGGCAGCCTGGCACGAGGCCTTGTTGGCGACGTCGCAGCCGACGCCGATGTGCTCCGGGCCGAGCTCGGCGGCAGCGGCCTTGGCGGCGGCCTCGTCAATGTCGAGAATGGCGATGCGCGCGCCATGGGCGGCGAACAGCTTCGCCGTGGCAAGACCAATGCCGCGGGCGCTGGCCGCCCCCGAGATGGCGGCGGTCTTGTTCTGAAGCAACATGGTTTCCTCCACGAGGGGCCTCTTTTTGTAAGGGTGATACTGGCTCCCCTTTTCCCGGCTGAAAAACGCAAAAATTGCGCCAATGGATGAATCATGTTCATCTAAAGCCCTGGATTGCCCGCCGTTCCCTTACGGCCCCCTTCATGAGAGCTCACATGAAGCGCCTTCCCCTCTCCGCCCTCCAGGCTTTCGAGTCCGCCGCGCGCCGTGGCTCCTTCCGCGTCGCCGGCGAGGAGCTGGGCATCTCGCCGAGCGCCATCAGCCACGCCGTGCGCAAGCTGGAGGACCTGATGGGCGCGGCGCTGTTCGAGCGGGAGGGCCGCGCGGTGCGGCTCAACCCGGCGGGCGAGGCGCTGATGCGCCATGTGGCGGCGGGGTTCGACGAGATGCGGCAGGGCATCGAGATGGTCGGCGCCCGCTCGGTGAACCTGCTGCGGCTCCACTGCGCGCCGTCACTGGCCGCCCAATGGCTGCTGCCGCGGCTGCGCACGCTGCTCGCCAAGCAGCCGGGGCTGGAGGTGCGGCTCGCGGCCGGCGTCGACTACCCGCGCTTCGAGCATGACGAGTTCGACGCCGACATCTGCTACGGCCCGCCGCGGCAGGAGGGGCTGATCGTCGTGCCCCTCGGCGAGGAGACGGTGACGCCCCTGTGCGCGCCGGAGATGGCCGCGCGTATCTCAGGCCCCCTCGACCTGCTGGACCACGATCTGATCGAGAGCGACAACAAACGCGTGCGCTGGAACCACTGGTTCGAATCCAACGGCGTCGCCCCGCCCGGCCCGCGCGGCTCGCGCTTCGACCGCTCCTTCATGGCCATCGCCGCGGCGGTGGACGGGCTCGGGATCGCGCTGGAATCCACCCGCCTCGCCGAACGCGAGATCGCCCGCGGCCAATTGGTGGCGCCGCTGGCCGACAAGGCCAACGACGTGACCTATGTAGGGCACTACCTCGTCTTCCCCCGTGCTGCAAAGGCGCGGCGGGCGGTGCGCATGTTCGCCACCTGGATCACGCAGGAACTCGATTTACCCACGCCTCGCATGTGAGGGAGACGCGGGGTCGGGGCGGGGCACCATCATCTCCTCCCGCCCCGCAGGATCGGGGCGGGAGGATCATCACCCGACGTCCATTCTCAAGCCGGTCCCGCCGGGTCACATGTCGCGAAACTGCGGCGCGCGCTTCTCCACGAAGGCGGCCATGCCCTCCTTCTGGTCCTGTGTCGCGAACAGGGCGTGGAAGGTCCGACGCTCGAACAGGAGCCCCTCGGACAGCGAGGTCTCGAAGGCACGGTTGACGGCCTCCTTGATCGCCATCGTGCTGATGCGGGACTTAGTGGCGATCCCCTCCGCCACGGCCTGTGCTTCGGCGAGCAGTTCCGATGCCGGGACGACCCGTGAAACAAGGCCCAGACGTTCCGCCTCCGCGGCATCCATCATCCGGCCGGTCAGGCAGAGATCCATGGTCTTGGCCTTGCCGATGGCGCGCGCGAGGCGCTGTGTGCCGCCCGCGCCGGGCATCACGCCGATCTTCACCTCCGGCAGGGCGAACCGCGCCGTTTCGGCCGCGATGATGACATCGCACATCATCATGATCTCGCAGCCACCGCCGAGGGCATAGCCCGCCACCGCGGCGACGAGAGGCTTGCGCAGGTGCGCGATGGCATCCCAGGAGGCGAGGAAGTCCTCAAGGAACGTCTCAGGATAGCTGCGGCCCGCCGCCTCCTTGATATCCGCTCCGGCGGCGAAGGCGCGTTCCGAGCCGGTGAGAACCACGCAGCCGATGTCGGGATCGGCGCCGAACCCGGCGAGGGCGCGCACAATTTCGCCCACCATCGCCGCGTTCAGGGCATTGAGCGCCTCCGGCCGATCCAGCGTGATCCAGCCCACCCGGCCGGCGACGCGGGTCTGAATGAAGTCGTATGCCATCGGCTTTCCCATCACTTGCGGTCCGCCCCGATCTGCGCGCGGAAGTCCCGCCAGGTGTCGGGGAAGCGCTCGGAGAAGCTGGCGGCCACCGGCGAGACGGCCTCGCGCCAGGGCTTGAGATCGGTCACGGTGACGATGGCCGCGCCTTTGGCGGCCATGTCCTTGAGGATCGCCGCGTCGTCCGCCTCCATGCGCCCCCAGCCTTCGGTGATGTTGGTGCGGGCGGCCGCGAGCAGCGCATCGCGATCGGCGGTGGAGAGGCGATCGATCGCGTCCTTCCGCGCCACCAGCACGTAGGTGATCATCATCAGCCCCGGCGCGTGGGTGGCCTTGGGGGCGGCCATGCCGAGCTGAGAGGTCCAGGCGCCGGGAGAGGTGAAGACCCCGTCGAGGGCGCCGCGCTCGAAGGCGGGCTTCATCTCGGGAATGGGCAGCACCACCGGGTCCGCCGAGAGGCGGCGCATGATGTCCTCGTAGGTGCCGGACCCGGCCACGCGGATCTTCAGCCCCTTGAGGTCCGCCGGGGTCGCGACGCGCTTGTCGCGGAAGACGAAGAGCTGGTCCGCGCCCCGCATCAGGCCGATCACCCGCAGGTCCTGCTTCTGGGCGAGCGTGTCGAGGAGGTCCACCACGCCACGGCGCGCGGCTGGCTGGGCCATGGCGGTGTCGTCGAGCGCGAAGGGCAGATTGATGAAGCCGAAGCGCGGATCGAGGCGCTCCAGATTGGCCGCATTGACGAAGGTGAGTTCCGCCTTCCCGGCCTTCAACGCCTCGATGGAGGCGAACCCTGGGTAGATGGTGCCGCCCGGATTGGCGGCGATCGTCAGCCGGCCCGAGGTTGTCTTGGCCACATCCTCCGCCATGGCCGTGAAGTAGGGCACGCGCGGATGATTGGCCGGGATGTCGAACACGAGCCTCAGCTCGTCCGCCGTGGCGACGGACGGAAGCGCGGCGAGGGGGGCGAGCGTCATCATCGCCGCCCCGAGAAGGCGGCCGACAGTCTTGGTCATGGGCGTGTTCCTCCGGTGTTGCGCGCGTTGGGGCGCGTCGTTCATCCGCTGGGCGGATTTCAATAGGGCAGCGGCCAGCGGCGCAGGCGATCCTTCGCCTTCACGGCGAGACGGGCGAGGCCGCTCGGCTCGATGATGAGGAAGGCGACGATGAGCGCGCCGAAGATCATCAGCTCCAGATTGGCCAGGACGTCGGGCTTCAGGGCCTCGCCGAACAGGGTCGCGGCGTTGGCGATGGCCACCGGCAGGAGCACGATGAAGGCCGCCCCGAGGAAGGAGCCGAGGATGGAGCCGAGGCCGCCGATGATGACCATGAACAGGATCTGGAACGAGCGATGCAGCGAGAAGGCCTCGATCTCCACATTGCCGAGATAGAGGAACGCCCAGAGCGCGCCGGCCACCCCGCAATAGAAGCCGGAGACTGCGAAGGCGGTGAGCTTGGCGCGGGTGGTGTCGACCCCGGTCAGTTCCGCAGCCGTCTCGTGGTCGCGCACCGCCATCAGGGCGCGGCCGGCGGAGGAGCGGATGAGGTTCTTCGCCACGAAAGCCAGGGCGACGACCGTCACAAAGGCGACGAGGTAGCGGGACGGCACGGACGAGAAGCCGAAGCCGAATAAAAAGAGCGTCGGGGTGGAGACGACGCCGGAGGGGGTGTTCAGCACCAGCCACGGAATGTGGGTGCAGATCCATTCGATGAAGAACTGGGCGGCGAGCGTCGCCACCGCCACGTAGAAGCCGCGGATGCGCAGGCTCAGGAGGCCGAAGGCGAGCCCCACGGCGCCCGCCACCATCCCCGCCAGCACGAAGGAGACCGGGAACGGCAGCCACGGCAAGCGGATGACGAGGTTCACCGCCGCATAGGCCCCCACCGCCATGAAGGCGCCCGAGCCCAGCGAGAGCTGGCCGGCATAGCCGGTGAGGATGTTGAGCCCGATCGCCGCGAGCGACAGGATGAGGCATGGCAGGAGGATGGAGCCGAGCCAGTAGGGCCCGGCCACGAACGGCACCACGAGCGCGCCCACGGCCATGAGGGCCACCACCGCCCAGCGGTCGAGGGCCACGGGGAAGATGGCCTGCTCCTCGCCATAGGACGTCTTCAGCGCGCCGGCGTCACGGTGGAACATGGGTCAGACCCTCGCGATGCGCGCCGCGCCGAACAGGCCGGCGGGGCGGATGAGCAGGACGGCGATGGCGAGTGCGTACGGGAACCAGTTCTCGATGCCGCCGCCGACGAAGGGCCCGAGATAGATCTCGGCGAGCTTCTCGCTGACCCCGATCACCAGCCCCGCCACGATGGCGCCAGCGATGGAGTTGAACCCACCGAGGATCATCACCGGCAGCGCCTTGAGCGCCACCAGCGTCAGCGCGAACTGCACGCCGAGCCGCGCGCCCCAGACCAGACCCGCGACAAGCGCAATGAAGCCCGCGGCGCCCCACACCACGGCCCAGATGAAGCCGAGCGGCACGCCCGCCACCTGCGCCGCCTGGGTGTCGTCGGCCACCGCCCGCAGCGCGCGCCCGACCTTGGTGTAGGAGAAGAAGGCTGACAGCACCGCCACCAGCACCGCGGCCATGGCCGCAGCGGAGAGGTCGAACTGCGAGATGAGGATGCCGCCGATCTCGATCGGCTCGTCGGAGATGCCGAGGTCGAGCCCGCGCACCTTGGTGCCCCAGATCAATTGGGCGAAGCCCTCCAGGAAGATGGAGAGGCCAATGGTGGCCATGAACAGGATCATGTGGTCCTGCCCGACGAGGGGGCGCAGCACCGTGCGCTCGATGGCCACCGCCAGCGCCAGCATGGCGGCGAGCGCGAGCAGGAAGGCGGCCCACATGGGCAGGCCGAATTCCAGGAAGCCGACGAAGGTGAGCGCGGCGAACAGCACCATGGCGCCCTGAGCGAAGTTGAACACGCCCGAGGCCTTGAAGATGAGCACGAAGCCCAAGGCCACCAGCGTGTACATCACGCCGGACAGGAGGCCGCCCACCACCACTTCGATAAAGAAGGAAAAGTCGCCCATGGTATTCTCCCTCAGGCGGCTTCGCCGAGGGCGGCGGAGCCGAGATAGGCGGCGATGACTTGGGGATCGGCACGAACCACATCGGGCGTGCCATCGGCGATCTTGCGGCCGTAATTGAGGACCGCGACGCGATCGGAGAGGCCCATCACCACGCCGATGTCATGCTCGATGATGAGGATGGTGGTGCCGAAGCTCTCATTGACCCGGCGGATGAAGCCGCACATGTCGCGCTTCTCCTCGTGGGTCATGCCGGCCATGGGCTCGTCGAGCAGCAGCAGGCGCGGCTCGGTGGCGAGCGCGCGGGCCAGCTCCACCCGCTTCTGGATGCCGTAGGGCAGGCTGGCGACCGGCGCCTGGCGCAGATGCTCCAGCTCCAGGAAGGCGAGGATGCGCTCCGCAGCCTCCCGCTCGCGCCGCTCTTCCGCAGACGTGGAAGGCAGGCGCAGCAGCTTGCCAAGCAGCGAGCCCTCGAAGCGCGCGGCGCGGCCCACCAGAACGTTGTCGATCACGTTCATGCCCTTGAACAGGGAGACGTGCTGGAACGTGCGGCCGATGCCCGAGCGTGCGGCAAAGGCCGGGCGCATGCGGGCGCGTTCCTTGCCGGCGAAGGTGATGGTTCCCGAGCGCGGGTGGTAGACGCCGTTGATGACGTTCAGCAGCGAGGTCTTCCCCGCCCCGTTCGGCCCGATGATGGAGAGGATCTCCCCTTCATGGATGGCGAGGGACACGTCGGTGAGCGCCTTCACCCCGCCGAAGGCGACGGCGACGCCGCTGACCTGCATGAGCACGGATCCGCGCGAGCGGGCTGAGCGCTCGGTCGGCCGTGCCTGCGTCTCGCGGCCGGCCGGGGCGAACGGAGCGTCACGCACCTCGCCCTCCAGCGTCAGCTCCTGCGGACCGAAGCCGTCGGCGGCGAGGTCGAAGGTCCGAATGGCTAGAGACGTTCCGGGGAATTCCCCGGCCAGCCGTGCATTCACCCGCTCCACCGCCGCCGATGCATGGCTCTGGGCCGTCGCGGTGTCCTCCGCGTCCGCGGCGGACGGCGCGAGCGCGATCCGGGCACTGAGGCCGCCGGGGACGCGCGTGACGCGGGCGCGATCAATGACGGCCTCGCTCCGGAGCGCGGCTTCGACGGACCGGAGCAGATGGGGGTCGTCGGCCGCGGCGACGGCGTGGGAACGGAGGCTGCCGTCATCGGCGAGGGCAAGATCCGCGTCGAGCGGCACCCCGTAGGACGCGAGGCGGCCGACGGTTGTGGGGTCCAGAATGCCGGAGGTGACAAAGGCCAGGCGGCAGGCGCCGAGGCCAAGGGTGTTGCGCAGCGGCGCCCCGAAGGCGAGACCCGTGCCCGGCAGCCTCTTCTCATTCGCCCGCGCGAGGGCGCGCACCAGCGGCCCGCCCGCGGACAGGCGAACGCCAGCGTCCCTCACCAGAAGCTCGAACACGCGCGCCGGCGCGGCCAGCACGGTGGGCGCCACCTCCTTCAGATCGTTGGGGAAACTCGCCGGCCCCTCCACGCAATGGAGGGAGCAGCCCGAGAGAAGCGGTTGCACCAGGCTGCCGGCGGCGTCGGCTATGCCCGAGGCGGGCAGAAACGCCATGAGCCGGTCGGAGGGAGAAAGCTGCAGGCGGGACATGGCCGCCGCGCCGGCGTCGAGGAGACGCCGGTGGGTAAGCGCCAGCGGGCGGGGCGGCCCGTCCACGCCGGCAGTGTGGAGAATGAGGGCGGTTCGGCTTCCCTCAACCGTGGCGGTCCGCCAGGCGTACCAGGCCACGGCCTCGTCCTGGGCGGCCTCCGGCGATGGCGCACATTCGTCGAGACGCAGCGCGATGGCGGGCGAGCGGCTGGCAGTGCGCCACGCGCGGGCGGCCTCCTCATTCTCGCAGAGGACGAGGGCGGGATCGGCCGCAGGCGAACCGAAGCGGCGCAGGAATTCCGGGCCCACCGGCATCACCGCGGCGCCGAGGCCCTGCGCGGCAAGGGCTGCGGCGTAGAGCTCCGGCCGGTTCTCGCCGACAGTCATGAGCAGGCCTTCGCCGGTGAAGCCTGCACCATCGAGAAGCCGGGCCATGGCGGCGGTACGGGCGAGATACTCGGCGAACGTCCAGGTGCGCCAGATGCCGCCCACCTTGTGGCGCAGGGCCGGGTGCGCGGCATGGCGCCGGGCGGCGGCGATCAGGGCACCGGGCAGCGTGTTTGCGGGGCAAGGATCGGCCCGTTCCGCGGCGCCGGAGGCATGGTCGAAGGCGCGGTTCATGGCAGGAGGAATCCCTTCGTCCATGGAGGATCAGGAGAGCCAGCGCGGGCGACGGCGGGCGGCGAGGCTCGCCCCGTCCGCTTCGGCGGAGGCATCGAGCCCGAGATAGGAGGCGCGGATCTCGGGATCGGCAGCGAGCGCGCGCGCCGGCCCCTCGCGCACCACTCTTCCGCCCTCCACGAGATAGCCGTAGGTGGCGTAGCGCAGCGCTACGGCGGCGTTCTGCTCCGCGAGGAGGAAGGTCACCCCGGCTTCGGCATTCAGCTGCTGCATGATGGAGAAGATCTCCTCCACCAGAAGCGGTGCGAGGCCCATGGAGGGCTCGTCGAGCAGGATCATGTGCGGCCGGGCCATGAGGGCGCGGCCGATGACGCACATCTGCTGCTCGCCGCCGGAGAGGAGGCCGGCCGGCTGATGCCGCCGCTCCTTCAGGCGGGGAAAGGTGCTGTAGACGCGTTCGAGACTCTCGGCGACCGCGCCGTCGCGGCGGGAATAGGCGCCGACCTTCAGATTGTCCTCGACCGACAGGGTGGGGAAGGCATGGCGGCCCTCCATCACCAGAGAGAGGCCACGGCGGGCGAGGTCGGACGGGTCGAGCCCGTCGATGCGCGCGCCGTCATAGTGGATGGCGCCCTTCGTCACCTCGCCGCGCTCGGATCGCAGCAGGTTGGCGATGGCCTTCATGGTGGTGGTCTTGCCCGCCCCGTTGGCGCCCAGCAGGGCGACGATGCCGCCCCGGGGAACGCTGAGCGTGAGCCCGCGCAGCACGAGGGCCAGACGGGAATACATCACCTCGATGCCGGCGACGGACAGCAAGGGGCCTTGCGCGCTCATGGCGTGCCTCTCCCAAGGGGTGGCTCCGGCGCCGGGGGCAGAACGCCCCGGCGCGCGGCAGGTCACGGATCAGGGCAGAACGGGGCCTGCGAGGTCAGTTCGTCTCGCCGGCGCAGTCGCGGGGCGTGATGCCCTTTTCCTTGGCGAACTGGGCGGCGGACGCCTCGATGAGCGGCCGGACCATGGACTGGTCGGACTTGATCCAGTCGGAGATCATCACCCACTTGGCGCCGTCCCATTGCTGGAAGCGGATGGCACCATCGCCCTCGTGGTCGGCGCAGGTGACCTTGATCTCCGGCATCAGGCCCTCGAGGCCGAGCTGCTTGATGCGCTCGCTGGTCATCACCAGATGCTCGAGCCCCCAGCGCACCTCGTCACCGGTGAGGGGACGATTGCCGAACTTCTTCATGGCGGTGCGCATGGCTTCCGTCACCGCCACGCCGTGGAGCACGCCACGGACATAATAGACGGAGCCGATGCGGTTCTCCTCCACATTGCCCTGCCCCTTGGCGTAGACGTACTTCTTGATGTCCTCGAACACCGGATAGTTCGGCCCGGTGGCGTGGAACTGAGCGGTGATGAAGCCCTTGGCCGCATCGCCCGCCGGCGTTACGTCCTCTTCCGAGCCAGACCACCACCAGCCGATGATGCGGTCGCGGGCGATGCCGGCGCGGGCGGCTTCCTTGATGCCGGTGGGGGTGGCGGCGCCCCAGCCGCGGAACAGCACCCAGTCCGGCCGATACTGGCGCACCTGAAGCCACACGGCGCGCTGGTCGAGGCCGGGCGGCGTGATGGGGAAGGTCGTCACCTCGAAGCCATAGCGCTTGGCCTGGGCGTCGAGAATGGCCTGGGTCTCGCGGCCGGCGGCGAAGTCCATTACCACATTGGCGATCTTCTTGCCCTTCAGCTTCTCCAACCCGCCTTCGCGCTCGGCGATGTAGCGGATGGTTGCGGTGTTCTCGCTCCAGTAATTGGAGATGAGCGGGAAGAAATAGGGGAAGACCCGGCCATCGGAGGAATCGGTCCGCCCGTAGCCGATGGTGACGGAGGGGATCTTGTCCGCCGTCATGCGGTCGATGAGGGCATAGACGCCGCCCGTGCCGGAGGGCGTGAAGGCCGCGGCGCCGGTCGGCCCCTTCGCCTTCTGGCGCTCGTAGCATTCGATCATGCGGTCGGGCTGGTAGCCGGTCTCGCACTCCTCATAGACGAGCTTCACGCCGTTCACGCCACCATCGCGGGCGTTCACCAGCGCGAGATAGTCCGCATAGGCACCGTAGATGCCCGAGCCGCCCGGCGCGTAGGGACCGGTGCGGTAGATGGCGATGGGCACGAACTGCTCCATCGCGGCACCGCCCGTAGCGGCGGGTGCCGCCGTCTGGGCGGCGGCCGGCACGGCGAAACCGAGCGTCGCGACGAAGGCAAGGAGACAGGCCGGCGCGACGGATTTCCGGCGCCGCGAGCTGAAGCATTGAGGCATGGCGTCATCCTCCAGGCCGGAATTCTGGTCCGGCATCTTTATCTGATGATCGGACCATAAATCCAAAATCGCCGCGCCGTCAATCTCCGGATGGAGGCGGCGAATTTTCCAGTCAATTCATTGATTATCATACAAAATTCCGCCACATCCGCCGCTCACAATGGGTGCCTGACGGAAAATTTCCGCTTGACCCCATGATTTCAGTCGGACAATTTAGTCCGACAAAAACGAGGCGACGCGTCCATGGTCGAGGCTGTTCACGTGCTGGAAGGCGAGGGCACCGCAAAGGGGCAAGTCGGCGCGTCCATGCTGGACCCGGCGCCGCCGGCCGGTGTCGCCCTGCGCAGCGTGGCCGAGAGCCGGGCGCTCGATTGGCCGGCGATCGGTCGTCATCTGGCTGCCCACGGCATCGGCTTCGATCCCGCCTTCGTGCCCCGTCAATTCACGGGCGGCCTCGCCAACCTGAACTTTCTCGTGCGCGTGTCGGACGGCTGGGCGGTGCTGCGGCGGCCGCCCGACGGCCCCCTGCCCCCGGGCGCGCACGACATGGCGCGCGAGCACCGCATCCTTTCGAATCTCTGGCGGGAGCTGCCCCTCGCCCCGCGCAGCCTGCACCTGTGCGCCGACGCCAGCGTCGCCGGCGCGCCGTTCCAGGTGATGGAGTTTCGCCCCGGCATCGCCCTGCGCGGCGACAGCCTGGCGCCCTTCCCGGCAACCGCCGCCACCGGCGCGGACCTCTCGCACAAGCTGGTCGAGACATTGGCTGCCATCCACGCGGTGGACCCGGCGCGGATCGACCTGTCCGATCTCGGCCGCCCCGCTGGCTTCTTCGCCCGCACAGCCGCAGGCTGGATCGGCCGCGCCGAGCGGGTGGCGCAGGGCGCGCTCTCCCCGGCCGCCCGCGCCGTCGCCGGCTGGCTCGCCGCAGCAGAGGTGCGGGACGCGACGGCGCCGACCCTTCTCCATAACGATTTCAAGCTCGACAACGTGCTGCTGGATCCCGCCACCCGCGCCCCCGTCGCCGTGGTGGACTGGGACATGGGCACCCGTGGCGACCCACTGTTCGACCTCGCGACGCTGCTCAGCTACTGGACCGAGGCCGGCGACCCGCCGTGCATGCACGAGCTGGCGCAGATGCCCACGGCCCGCCCCGGCTTCCTGACGCGGGCCGAAGCGGCGGATGCCTATGCCCGCGCCACCGGCCGGGACCTGTCCCAGCTGAAGGTCTACCGCGTGCTCACCATGCTGAAGCTCGGCGTGGTGTTCCACCAGCTCCACGCGCGGCACCTCGCCGGCGAGACGGCGGACCCGCGCTATGCCGGCTTCGGCACGCTCGCCGAAGCGCTGTTCGATTTCACCCTCGACATCATCAACGACAAGACCTTCTGAAGGCGAGGCCCATGGATTTCGCGCTCCCCCCCGATCTCGCCGCGCTGGAGGCCCGCACGGCGGCCTTCGTGCGCGACGAGGTTCTGCCCTTCGAGGCCGACCCGCGCCGCACCGCCCACGGCCCCACCGACGATTTGCGCCGTGATCTGGTGGCGAAGGCGCGCACGGTCGGACTGCTGAGCCCGCACGTGCCGAAGGCGTGGGGCGGGCTCGGCCTCTCCCACCTCGGCAAGGCCGTGGTGTTCGAGGCGGCGGGCTATTCCATGCTCGGCCCCATCGCGCTCGCCATCGCCGCGCCGGACGAGGGCAACATGCACCTTCTCGCCGAAGTGGCGAGCGAAGCGCAGAAAGCCCGCTACCTCGCCCCCATGGCGGCTGGCGAGACGCGCTCCTGCTTCCTCATGACCGAGCCGCATCCCGGCGCCGGAGCGGACCCGTCCTTGCTCAAGACAACCGCGGTGAAGGACGGCGACCACTTCGTCATCAACGGCCTCAAATGGCTCATCACCGGGGCCGAGGGCGCGGCCTTCGCCATCATCATGGCACGGACCCTCGTGGACGGGCGGGACGTGGGCGCCACCATGTTCCTCGCCGACCTGCCGGCCGAGGGCGTGCGCATCGTGCGGGCGCTCGACACGCTGGACAGCTCCTTCACCGGGGGCCATGCGGAAGTGGCGCTGGAAAATCTGCGCGTTCCCGCGTCCGACGTGCTCGGTGCCGTGGGCGAGGGCTTCCGCCATGCGCAGGCGCGGCTCGTGCCGGCGCGGCTCACCCACTGCATGCGCTGGCTCGGCGCCGCGCGCCGCGCCCACGACATCGCCACCGAATATGCGGGCCGGCGCGAGGCGTTCGGCGGCACGCTCCTGTCCCATGAGGGCGTCGGCTTCATGCTGGCCGACAACGAGATCGATCTCCACACCACCCGCCTCGCCATCCGCCACGCCGCATGGCTGCTGGACAAAGGCGAAAAGGCGAACGTGGAAAGCTCCATGGTGAAGGTGTTCGCCTCCGAAGCCATCTTCCGCATCGTGGACCGGTCGCTTCAGGTGCTAGGCGGCCTCGGCATGACGCGCGACACGGAGGTGGAGCGCATCTTCCGCGACGTGCGCGGGTTCCGCATCTATGACGGCCCCTCCGAGGTCCACCGCTGGAACATCGCGCGCCGGCTCGCCCGTGGCGCGGCCGTGAAGGCCCTGCCGGAAGGGAGGGCCGCGTGATGGGCCTCGCCCTTCCCCTGCCCCATCCCGCGCCCATGCCCGGCCTTGCCGGCAAGATCGTCATCGTCACCGGCGGCGGGCGGGGCCTCGGCCGCGCCGTAGCGGAGGGCTTTGCCGCCGCCGACGCCCATGTGGTGCTCACCGGCCGCAGCGCCGAGACGCTGGCCGAGGCCGCCGCCGCGATCGCCACGCAGGGCGGATCGGCCGAAGGCATCGCTGCCGATGTGGCCAGCGAAACGGACGTCGAGGCGCTGGCCCGCTCCGTGGTGGAGCGCCACGGCCGCATCGACGTGCTCGTCAACAATGCCGGCATCAACCCCTGGTACAAGACCGCCGAGGACACGAGCCTCGACGAGTGGCGGCAGGTGGTGGACACCAACCTCACCGGCGTGTTCCTCGCCGCCCGCGCGGCAGGCCGGGTAATGCTGGCCCAGGGCGAAGGCGCCATCGTCAACATCACCTCGGTCGCCGGCCGGGTGGGACTGGCGCGCACCACCGCCTATTGCGCCGCCAAGGGCGGGGTGGAGCTGATGACCCGCCAGCTCGCGCTCGAATGGGCGAAGAAGGGCGTGCGGGTGAATGCCGTCGGCCCCGGCTATTTTGAAACCGAGCTGACCGAAGGCATGCGCCAGAACCCCAAGCTCGCCGAGCGCGTCACCGGCCGCACGCCCATGGGCCGCTTCGGCCATCCGCAGGAGCTGGTCGGCGCCTGCCTGTTCCTCGCCTCGCCCGCGGCCTCCTACATCACCGGCGCCTCGCTGGCGGTGGACGGCGGCTGGACCGCCGCCTGATCCGAAAGACCAGAGATGAACGCCCTGACGCCCACATCCACACCGAGCTCCACCCCCTTGGCCCTCGCCGGCCTCAAGGTGCTGGACCTCACCCGCCTGCTGCCGGGCGCCTTCTGCTCGCTGATGCTGGCCGACCTCGGGGCCGACGTGCTCAAGATCGAGCAGCCGGAGGGCGGCGACTACAACCGCACCTTCCCGCCGCTGAACCGGGCGGAATCCGGCTCCTTCCTGCTGCTCAACCGCAACAAGAAGAGCCTGACGCTGAACCTCAAGTCGGAAGAGGGCCGTGCCATCCTCCTCAAGCTGGTGAAGGATGCGGACGTGCTGCTGGAGGGCTTCCGCCCCGGCGTCATGGACCGCCTCGGCCTCGGCTATGACACGCTGGCCGAGATCAATCCGCGCCTCGTCTATTGCGCCATCTCCGGTTATGGGCAGGACGGGCCGAGCCGGCTCAAGCCGGGGCACGACCTCAATTACCTCGCCGAAGCCGGCGCGTTGCAACTGTTCGGCAAGGCGGGCGAAGGCCCCATCGTGCCGGGGCTCTCCATCGCCGATGTGGGCGGCGGCTCGCTCATGGCCTCCACGGGAATCCTCGCCGCACTGCTGGCGCGGGCGACCACCGGGCGCGGGCAGTTCGTGGACGTGTCCATGCATGACGGCGCCATGTCCTGGCTGTCCCTGCACGGCGCCGATCATCTCTTCGCCGGCATCGAGCCGAAGGGCGGCGAGCGGCCCTTCATCGGGCAGGCGCCCTGCTACAACGTCTATGCCTGCGCCGACGGGAAGCACGTCGCGCTGGGCCTTATCGAGACGCATTTCTGGCACCGCTTCTGCGACGCCGTGGGCCTGCCCGCGCTGAAGGACGAGCAGTGGCCGGAGGGCGAGCGGGAAGTGGCGCAGAAGGCCACCCTCGCCGAGCTGTTCGCCCGCAAGACGCGCGACGAATGGGTAACAGAGCTTGAAGCCGCCGACATTCCCTTCGGCCCGGTCTTTTCCATGGAGGAGGCGTTCGCCGATCCCCATGCCCGCCACCGGCAGATGCTGATGTCCATGGAGCATCCGGTGGAGGGCACCATTCCCCAGCTCGGCTTTCCGGTGAAATATTCCGGGACGCCCTGCACGCTGCGTTCGCCGCCGCCCCTGCTCGGCGAGCACAATGGCGAGGTGCTGGCGGGCCTCGGCTATGCGCCCGAGGAGATCGCCGCGCTCAAGGCCAGCCGGGCCATCTGAGGCACTACGCGCAAGAGAGCACCAAGAGAGCACAATGCTCCGGGAGGAAACCATGGCCCTCAGCCAGATGGCGCCGACCAAAATGGCGCCCAACATGACCGACTATGCCGAAACCGTCCGCACCTTCCGATGGCAGGTGCCGGAGACGTTCAATTTCGGCGCCGACGTGGTGGATCATTTCGCCCGCACCGCGGACGGGCCCGCCCTCATCTGGGCCAATGCGGCGGGCGAGGAACGGCGCTTCTCCTTCTCGGACATGGCACGACTGACCAGCCGCTTCGCCTCGGCGCTGGCAGCGCGCGGCATCCGGAAGGGGGACCGGGTGCTGGTCATGCTGCCGCGTATTCCGGAATGGCAGGTGGCCATGGTGGGCTGCCTCAAGCTCGGGGCGGTGCCCATCCCGTCCATCGAGATGCTCACCCCCAAGGACATCGAATATCGTGTGCGCCATGCCGGCGTGCGGGCCGTGGTGGCGCGGGCCGAGCACGCACCGAAGTTCGCCAACGTGATGGGAGAGGTCCCGGTGCGCCTCGCGCTGACAGGCCCCCTTGGAGGCGCGCCCGGGTTCGAGCCGCTGGAAGAGGCGCTGGCCTCCGGCGACGAGGCTTTCGCGCCGGTGACCGTCAGGGCCGACGACCCGGCCGTCCTCTATTACACCTCCGGCTCCACCGGCCAGCCGAAGGGGGTGCTCCACGCCTCCCGCGGGCTCTATGCGTGGCGTGGTTCGGCCGTCTGCTGGCTGGATCTTCGTCCCGGCGACACCATCTGGTGCACGGCCGACACCGGCTGGAGCAAGGCCGGCACCTCCATCCTGTTCGGCCCGTGGAGCTGCGGGACGGCCAGCTTCTTCTACGACGGCCCGTTCGACCCCAAGGAGCGCCTGCGGCTGCTGGAGCGCTACGGCATCACCGTCTATTGCGCGCCGGGCACCGAGCTTTTCCGGGTGGTGGATGCCGGCGTCGCCGAGCACGACCTCTCGCGCCTGCGCCACACCGTCTCCTCCGGCGAGACGCTCAACCCCGCGGTCGCGGCGCGCTGGCAGACGGCGACAGGCATCCCCATCCTCGAAGCCTACGGCCAGACCGAGACGCTGATGACGCTGCTCAATTATCCCTGCGTCGCCCCGCGCGAGGGCTCCATGGGCAAGCCCCTGCCGGGCCTCGATCTCGCCGTTATCGACGGCGCGGGCAACCGCCTGCCGCCCGGCGTTGAGGGCGATATCGCCCTGCTCACCCCCAACCCGCAGATGATGCTCGGTTATCTCGACGAGCCCGAGCGCACCGCCAGCGCCCATGTGGACGGGCCGGAGGGGCGGTGGTTCGTCACCGGCGACCTCGGAATGGTGGATGCGGACGGCTATTTCTACCATCGTGGCCGCAATGACGACGTCATCAATTCTGCCGGCTACCGCATCGGCCCCTCCGAGGTGGAGAACGCCCTGCTCGACCATCCGGCGGTGCAGGAATGCGCGGCAGTGGCGGCGCCCCACCCGGAGCGCGGCGAGATCGTGAAGGCCTTCGTGGTGCTGCGCGCGGGGCTCACCGGCGACAACGCCCTCGCCAGCGCCTTGCAGGATCACGTGAAGCGTGTCACCGCTCCCTATAAATATCCCCGCGCCATCGAGTTTCTCGGCGAGCTGCCGAAGACCATGACCGGGAAAGTGCAACGCAAGGTGCTGCGCGACCTGGAGAAGGCCCGCGCCGCCGAGAGGATGGTTCCTGATGTCGCTCGCGCTTGATCCGGTGCAGGTGGAGCCTGCCTTCCGTCTCGTCGCCCGCACCATCGAGGACAAGATCCTGGCCGGCGAAATCGCGCCGGGGGATCTGCTGCCCTCAGAGGCGGGGCTGGCCGAGAAGCTGGGCGTGAACCGCTCCACCATCCGCGAAGCCATCCGCGTGCTGGAGCAGAACGGCTTCGTCAGGCGCGAGGCGGGGCGGAAGAAGCTCTATGCCTCCATCCCCCAGTCCGGCGACATTTCCCGTCGGCTCACGGCGGCGATGGTGCTGCATCAGGTGACGTTCGAGGAATTGTGGGAGGCGATGTACGCCATCGAGCCCGCCGCGGCCGCCTCCGCCGCCCAGCGCAGCGATGCGGCCGACCTTGAAGACCTGGAGCGCAATCTCGAGGAGACGCGCAAGGCGCTGAAGGATTCCACCAGCCTCACCGCCCTCGACATCGAGTTCCACGATTTGGTCGCCCGCGCCACCCGCAACCGGGCCATCCAGATGGCAAGGCTGCCGATCTCCGAGCTGTTCTATCCGCCCTTCCTGAAGGTGATGTCGCGCCTCAATGCCGGCGAGCGCCTGCTGGTGGCCCATGAGGCGATCTTCGCGGCGGTCCGCGATCACGACGAGAAGCGCGCGCGGGACTGGATGGAGAAGCACATCCTGGACTTCAAGCGCGGCTACGAGCTCGCCAATCTCGACATGGCCACGCCCGTGGATATGCCCGAAAAATGAGTGCGCCCGCCCCCTCCCCCGCTTCTGTCACCTCCGGCGTCATCTCCGCCGAGGAGGCCATCCGCTCGCGCCGCTCCATCCGCGCCTTCCTGCCGAAGCCGGTCGGCGACGAGACCGTCGCGGCCATACTGGAGCTTGCGGCCCGCGCGCCCTCCGGCACCAACATCCAACCGTGGCAGGTGCTGGTGCTGCGGGGTGAACCGCTCGCGGCTCTGACGCGTGAACTCCACGCCCTCTCCCTCGCCGGCGATCCCGGCACGGAGGAATTTGCCTATTACCCGCGGCAATGGCGCGAGCCCTATCTCTCCCGCCGCCGCAAGGTGGGGTGGGATCTCTATGGCACGCTCGGCATCGCCAAGGGTGACACCGAGCGGATGCGCCACCAGCTCGCCCGCAACTTCCTGTTCTTCGACGCTCCGGTGGGCCTGATCTTCACCATGGACCGGGACATGGAGCGGGGCTCCTGGCTCGACTACGGCATGTTCCTTCAGAACATCATGATCGCCGCGCGGGCGTTCGGCCTCCACACCTGCCCGCAGGCGGCCTTCAACGCCTATGGCGCGGTCATCGCGCGTCGCCTCGCCATTCCCGACACGCAGATGATCGTCTGCAGCATGGCGCTCGGCTTCGCCGATCCCGAGGCCCCGGAGAACACCTTCACCACGGTGCGTGAGCCCCTGGAGCGCTTCGCGCGTTTCGTCGACGCCATCGCCTGAGCCACACGCTCAATTTCATCCCCGATCGTTTCGCCCGTCCCGCTGCCGCAGGGCGATCGCCTGCGCATGTCACCTGCGCCTGTCACATGAATGGGGTCATCGTGGATCTGAAGGACAAGGTTGCCATCGTCACCGGCGCCGCCTCCGGCCTCGGCAATGCCACCGCGCGCCGCCTCTCCGGCCTCGGCGCCCGCCTCGCCTTGGTGGACTTGCAGGAGGCGGGCATGTCGGCCCTCGCGCAAGAAACCGGGGCGCTCGCCCTCGCCTGCGATGTCGCCGACGGCGCGGCGTCCGAGGCCGCCTTCGCCCGGATCCTGTCGGAACGCGGCTGTCCCCACCTGCTGGTGAACTGTGCCGGCATCGCCCCCGGGGCCCGGATCGTGGAGAAGGGGGGGCCGGGCTCCCTCAGCGAGTTCGAGCGCATCGTCCGCGTCAATCTCACGGGCACCTACAACTGGCTCCGTCTCGCCGCCGCCGCCATGGTGGAGAATGCGCCGGATGACGAGGGCCAGCGCGGCGTCATCATCAACACGGCATCCGTCGCCGCCTATGAGGGCCAAATCGGCCAGACGGCCTATGCGGCGGCGAAGGGCGGCGTGGCGTCCCTGACCCTGCCGGCTGCCCGCGAGCTGGCGCGCCACGGCATCCGCGTCGCCGCCATCGCGCCCGGCCTGTTCGGCACCCCCATGGTGGAGGCGATGACGCAGGAAGTGCAGGACCGCGTCTTCGAGGTGATCCCGTTCCCCAAGCGTCCCGGCCGGCCGGACGAATTCGCCCGCATGGTCCTCAGCATCGTCGCCAACCCCATGATCAACGGCTCCGTGCTCCGGCTCGACGCCGGGCTGAGGATGCAGGCGCGGTGACGTCGAAGCGTCCGGAGAAGCGCGAAGGGGCAGGCCTCTGGCAGCCGCTCCAGCCACCCGGCCGCCCCTCTATCGCGGTGGCGGGCAGCCGCACATGGCATTGAGGCCGGCCGTGACGAACCGCACGAAATCCTCGAACAGCGCCGGATCGCCCGCCGTCGCCCGGCCGCCGGACAGGCGTTCGATGCGCTTGTCGGCGACGTACATCAGCAGAGCGCCGACGGCATATTCATAGGCCCAGAGCAGCCGGTCGTCCGGGCAACCGGGAAGCGCGACGGCCATGGCCTCCAGGAAGGCGCGGACGAGCGGATCATAGAAGCGCTCAATGGTCTCGGTGGCTTCCGGGCCGGGATCCCACGCGGTGCGGGCGACCAGCAGGGAGAAGCTGTCGCCGCTCGCCGAGCCGTGCAGCCGCACCACCGGCTCCGCCCACGCGGTGACGATCTCGGCGACCCGCCCCTCCCCGGGGCCGCGCGCCCCGATCTCGCGGATGCGGGAAATGCGCTCGTCCAGATTGGCCTGGCGGTGGGCGAAGACGGTGGCGAGCAATTCCGGCTTGCGACCGAAATAATAGCCCACCAGCGCCACCGGCACGCCGGCACGGGCGGCGATGTCGCGCACCGAGACCGCGGCATAGCCCCGTTCGGCAAAGAGAAATTCCGCGCTGGCGAGAATGTCCTGCCGGCGATCGGGCCGCTGCGGGTCGCCGGGCGCGACCGCCGAGCGGCGCGCACCTTTCCCGCGCCCGGACGGCGAGGCGGAGCGCCTGGCGGCAGATGTCTTCTTCGTCGTCTCCATGGGCCTTTTCTAGCGTTGCCGCTGCATCCGCACCAGCCGCGGTGTCACGCGCGAGGCGGCAGGCGCGGCCACCGCTCGCCCTATCTTGTACAACCGTACAATAACCTGTACGACTGTGCAAAACGAAGCCTGCAAGAGCGATGCTCACGCTCGGGGCCGGGAGGACGAGACGCCGTGCCAAGATTCGTTGACATCTCCATTCCGCTGGAAAACGACGTGCCCGCCGACCCGCCCTTCCAGCGGGTCCGCATCGACTATTCCGTCCACACGGAAACCGCGGCCACTCTCTGCGCCGCCTTCCCCGGATTGAAGCCCGAGCAGCTCCCGGACGGCATGGGCTGGGCGGTTGAGACAGCCCATATCTCCACCCACAACGGCACCCATGTGGACGCCCCCTGGCACTATCACCCCACCATGGATGGCGGTGCCCGCGCGATCACCATCGACGAAATCCCGCTCGACTGGTGCTTCCGCCCCGGCGTGAAGCTGGACTTCCGCCACCTGCCCGACGGCCATGTGGTGACGCCCGCCGAGATCGACGCGGAACTCGCCCGCATCGGCCACACGCTGAGCCCCCTCGACATCGTGGTGGCCAACACCGCCGCCGGCACCGCCTATGGCCGGGCAGACTATATCGACAAAGGCTGCGGCTTCGGCCGCGACGCCACGCTCCACCTCGTGAACCAGGGCGTGCGCGTGGTGGGAACGGACGGCTGGAGCTGGGATGCGCCCTTCTCCTTCACCGCCCGCCGCTTCGCCGAGACGGGCGATGCCTCTCTCATCTGGGAAGGCCACAAGGCCGGGCGCGAGAAGGGCTATTGCCAGATCGAGAAGCTCCACAATCTCGAGGCGCTGCCCGCCACCGGCTTCACCATCAGCTGTTTCCCGGTGAAGGTGCGCGCCGCCTCCGCCGGCTGGACGCGGGCCGTCGCCATCCTTCCCGATTGAACGCATTTTCGCGGAGACATGTCTTGAGCAAGGTCATCATCACCTGCGCGGTGACGGGCGGCATTCACACGCCCACAATGTCCGATGCACTGCCCATCACGCCCAACGAGATCGCCGAGCAGGCCATCGCCGCGGCGGAGGCCGGCGCCGCCATCCTGCACCTGCACGCCCGCGATCCCAAGGACGGGCGGCCCACGCCCGATCCCGCCGTGTTCATGGAATTCCTGCCACGCATCAAGCAGGCGACCGATGCGGTGATCAACATCACCACCGGCGGCGGCCTGAACATGACGGTGGAGGATCGCCTCGCCGCGCCGCTGAAGGCTGTGCCGGAAATGTGCTCGCTGAACATGGGCTCCATGAACTTCGCGCTGCATCCCCTCGCGAAGCGCTATTCCAACTGGAAATACGAGTGGGAGGAGCCCTACCTCACCGGTACGAAGGACTTCATCTTCCGCAACACGTTCGGCGACATCGAGCGCATCTACAAGATGCTGGGCGAGGAGCACGGCACCAAGTTCGAGCATGAATGCTACGACGTGGGCCACCTCTACAATCTCGCCCATTGCCTCGACCAGGGCTGGTTCCGTCCGCCGGTGTTCCTGCAGCTGATCTTCGGCATTCTCGGCGGCATCGGGCCGGACATGGACAATCTGATGTTCATGAAGCGCACGGCGGACAAGCTGTTCGGCAAGGACTATCACTGGTCCGTGCTCGCCGCCGGCCGCCACCAGATGCCATTCGCGACGCAGGCGGCCATGATGGGCGGCAATGTGCGGGTGGGGCTGGAGGACAGCCTGTTCATCGGCCGGGGCAAGCTCGCGACCTCGAATGCCGAGCAGGTGGCGAAGATCCGCCGCATCCTGGAAGAACTCGGCCACGAGATCGCCACCCCGGACGAGGCCCGCGCCACCCTCGGCCTCAAGGGCGCCGACAAGGTGAGCTTCTGAAAACCTGAGGAACGCCATGGCAACGCCCAACCCCATCGACGGCTTCGAGGTCGACCCCGCCGCCATCGCCTATGTGGGCGAGGGCCTGCAGCGTCCCGAATGCATCCTCGCCGAGCGCGACGGCTCCCTGTGGAGCGCGGACGCGCGCGGCGGTGTCGTCCACATCCGCCCGGACGGCTCGCAGACTCTGATCGCCCAGAGCGAGGCGACGCATTTCGCCTCCGCCACCGACGAGGAGACGCGCTTCGTCTCCGGCACATTGCCCAACGGCCTCGCCTTCGCCCGAAACGGCGACATTCTCATCTCGAATTTCGGCACCGACCGGCTGGAAGTGATGACCCGCGACGGCCGCTCCCGCGTGCTCGCCGACACCATCGACGGCACGCCCATCGGCAAGGTCAATTTCGTGCTACGCGACAGCCGCGACCGCATCTGGCTCACCATCTCCACCCGCATCAAGAACTGGATGCAGGCCATGAGCCCGAGCGTACGGGACGGCTATGTGGCGCTCTATGAGAACGGCCATCTGCGCATCGTCGCGGACGGCTTCTGCTTCACCAACGAGATCCGCTTCGACGCCAACGAGGAATGGCTCTACGTGGTGGAGACCGGCGGCAAGCGCGTGACGCGCCTTCGGGTCCTGCCCAATGGCGACCTCACCGACCGCGAGACGTTCGGCCCTTCGGACCACGGCGCCTTCATTGATGGCATCGCCTTCGACGCCCATGGCAACCTCTGGGGCACCCATGTGATGACGGACCGCATCTTCGCCATCACCCCGGACGGCGACCTGCGCATCATCCTCGACGACGACCGCGGCAGCGCCGCCGGCAAGGCGCTGATGGCGGCGCTGGAGAAAGATGCCGTGACGCCGGAGCTGATGCTCTCCTGCGGCGGCGCCATCGCCCCCTGGTTCGCCAGCGTCACCTTCGGCGGGCCGGACCTCAGGACCGTCTATGTGGGCAGCCTGCGCGGCACCCGCATTCCCTTCTTCCGTTCACCGGTGGCGGGCCTGCCCATGGTCCACTGGTGACGGCCGACCAATAAAAAGCACGAACGGGAGGACATCCATGACAGCGAAATTCGGCCCCCTCGCCCTGGCCCTGGCGGCGGGACTTGCCGCGGCTCCGGCGGCGGCGGAAATCTCCGGCGGCACGGTGAAGGTGGGCGTGCTCACCGACATGTCCGGCGTCTACTCCGACATCACCGGCAAGGGCTCGGTGATCGCCGCCCAGATGGCCATCGACGACTGCCTGAAGGCGGAATGCGCCGGCATGAAGATCGAGATGATCTCCGCCGACCACCAGAACAAGGCGGACATCGCCTCAGCCACCGCCCGCAAGTGGATCGATCAGGACGGCGTGGACGTGCTCGCCGACATGTCCAACGCTTCCATCCAGCTCGCCATCGCGCCGCTGGTGAAGGAGAAGAACCGCGTCGCGCTCTTCCCCGGCGGCACCGCGCGCCTCACCGGCGATGCGTGCCAGCCCGGCCACGTGGTGCAGTGGATGTGGGACACCTACGTGCAGGTGGCCGGCATCGCCAACCGCCTCACCCAGCCCGGGACGTCCTGGTATCTCGTGACGGCGGATTACGCCCTCGGCCAGCAGCTGGAGGCGGACGCCAAAACTGTGGTGGGCAAGAAGGGCGGCAAGGTGCTCGGCTCCGTGCGCCATCCCTTCCCGGCGGTGGACCTCTCCTCGCCCCTGCTGACCGCGCAAGGCTCGGGGGCCGACATCATCGCCCTCGCCAATGCCGGCAACGACACGGTGACGGGAATCAAGACCGCACGCGAATTCGGCATCACCACCTCGAAGCAGAAGCTCGTGGCCTTCTTCCTCACCGCGCTGGACGTGAAGAGCGTGGGCCTGCCGGTGGCGCAGGGCACGCTCCTCTCCGAAGGCTTCTACTGGGATCTCGACGACGGCACCCGCGCCTTCTCCGAGCGGTTCAAGGCGCAGAACGGCAAGATCCCATCCGCCATCCATGCCGGCGTCTATTCCTCCGTCCTGCATTATCTGAAGTCGGTGGCGGCGACGAAGAGCGATGACGCGGAGACCGTGGTGAAGAAGATGGGCGAGCTGCCCATCAAGGACGATGTCGTGCGCAACGCCAAGCTGAGGCCCGACGGACGCATGGTCCACGATTTCTACGTCTTCGAGGTCAAGTCCCCCGAAGCCTCCAAGGGCGAGTGGGACCTCTACAAGCTGGTCGCCACGCTCCCCGGCGACGAGGCCTTCCGCCCGCTCTCCGAAAGCGCCTGCCCGGCCATCATCGCCGCGCGCGGCGAGAAGAAGGCGAACTGAGCGAAGGGCCGCGCCAGCATGGCGCGGCCCTTTTCCTGCGGCGGCGCGCCGCCTGCTACTTCACCAGCGGGCAGCCGCTGTCCTTGACCGGGATATAGGCCTCGGCGCCGGGCACGGTCTGGAGCAGGGTCAGGTAGTCCCACGGGCCCTTGGACTCGGCCGGCTTCTTCACCTCGAACAGGTACATGTTGTTGAACACGCGCCCGTTCTCGCCGATCTTCGCATCCTTCATCATCATGTCGGTTACGGGCGTGGCGCGCATCTTGGCGGCCACCTTGTCGGCGTCATCCGTGCCGAGGTCCTTCACCGCCTGGAGATAGTGCCGGACGGCGGAATAGACGCCCGCCTGGTTCATGGAGGGCTTGCGGCCGGTCTTCTCCTCGAACTTTTTCGACCACGCGCGGGTCTCGTCGTTCATGTCCCAGTAGAACGAGTTGGACAGGATCAGGCCCTTCGCCACCGGCAGGGTCAGCGCGTGGATGTCGTTGATGTTGAGCAGCAGGCCGGCGAGCGTCTGGCCGCCCTGCGGCAGGCCGAACTCGGTCGCCTGCTTCACCGAATTGATGGTGTCGCCGCCGGCATTGGCGAGGGCCACCACCTTCGCGCCGGAGGCCTGCGCCTGCAGCAGGAAGGAAGAGAAATCGGAGGTCGCGAGGGGCACGCGCACGCCGCCCTTCACGGTGCCGCCCATGGCCTTCACCGTCTTGGACGCCTCCTCCTCCAGCGAATGGCCGAAGGCGTAGTCGGCGGTGATGAAGAACCAGCTCTTGTCGCCCTTGTTCACCAGCGCGCGGGCGGTCGCCGAGGAGACCGAGTGGGTGTCCCACGTCCACATGAAGCCATACGGGCTGCACGCCTTGCCGGTGAGGTCCACCGAGCCGGGGCCGGACATGAGGAAGATGCGCTTGCGCTCCTTGGTGATGGCCTGCACGGCGAGCGCGGCGGCGGAATTGGGCACGTCCGCGATCACGTCCACCTGCTCGGTGTCGATCCACTTGCGGGCGAGGCTCGCCGCCACGTCCGCCTTGTTCTGGTGATCGCCGACGATGATCTCCACCGGCACGCCGTTGATGGCATTGCCGAACTCTTCCGCCGCGAGCCGCGCCGCCTGGGCCGAGCCCTCGCCGTTGATGTCGGAATAGACGCCGGCGAGATCGGACAGGAGCCCGATCTTGATCTTGCCGTCCGACATCTGGGCGAAGGCCGGTCCTGCGAGCCCGGCGACAGCCGTGCCGAGCGCCGCGGCAACCATGATACCCTTCATGCGTATCCTCCCTGCTTTATGTTTGCCTGATCTTTTGCTTGTCTGATCCGCACCTGCACGCGTCACGCGCCTTGCACGCCCTCAGCGGGCGACGTAGCCGCCATCCACCGCCAGCGTCGTGCCGGTGACGCCGGAGCCGGCCGGCGAGCACAGGAACACGACGGCCCCGGCGATCTCCTCCGCAGTCACCGGGCGGCGGATGGGCTGGTTCTGGAGGAACACCTCCTTCACCACGTCCTCGGGCGACAGGCCCGTGACCTTCGCCTGGTCGGCCACCTGCATCTCGATGATGGGCGTCATCACCATGCCCGGGCAGACGGCATTGCAGGTGACGCCGGTCTCCGCCACCTCGATGGCGATGGATTTGGTGAGCCCCACGAGGCCGTGCTTGGTGGCCACGTAGGCGGCCTTGTGCGGCGCTCCGACGAGCCCGAGCACGGAGGCGATGTTGACGATGCGGCCGAAGCGCCGCTCCGTCATGGAAGCGATGACCGCCTTGCTGGCGTGGAAGGCGGCGGAGAGGTTCACCGCGACGAGGCGGTCCCACTGCTCGTCCGGAAAATCCGCCAACGCCGAGACATGCTGGATACCGGCATTGTTCACGAGGATGTCCACCGGCCCCAGTTCCGCGCGCGCCGCCGCGACCAGCGCGCGGACCTCGGCCGGGCGGCTCACGTCGGCGCCGTTATAGGCGATATTCGTACCGGCGGCCGCGGCGAGATCGGCGCGGACAGCCTCGATCTCGCCCGCGTCGCCGAGACCGTTGAGCATCACGTTGCAGCCCTCCCCCGCCAGCGCCCGCGCGATGGCGAGGCCGATGCCGGAGGTGGAGCCGGTGACGATGGCGTTGCGGCCTTTCATGTCTTGGTCTCTCTCATGTGTCGTGAACGTCGAACCGGCACAGATGGTCCGCGAGGCGCGCGCGCACCGCCTGCGCCTCCGCCTCGGTCCAGTCCCGGAAGCCCCCGCCGGTCTTCATGCCGAGGCGGCCGGCGGCGACCAGCTCTTCCAGCAGCGGCAGGGGGCCGGGCGTGCGGTCGAGGTCGTGCAGGACATAGCGGTGGACCATCAGCGTCAGGTCCGTGCCGACAAGGTCGGCATTCTCCAGCGGCCCCAGCACCGAAAGGCGTCGGCCGAAGCTCTCCTTCACCACCTCATCCACGGTCGCGGCATCGCAGACGCCGGCCTGAACCAGCGCGATGGCCTCGCGCCACATGGCATGCTGCAGCCGGTTGCCGATGAAGCCCGGCACGTCCCGGCGCAAATGCACCGGTTTCTTTCCGATGCCTGCGAGAAGCGCCATCATGGCCTCGATCTCGGCGTCGCCGGTGCCCTCGGCCTGCACCACCTCCACGAGGGGGATCTGGTGCGGCGGGTTCCACCAGTGCGTGCCCATGGCCCGCCGCCGGTGGGCAAGGCCGGCCATGATCTGCGTGATGGGAATGACCGAGGTGTTGCTGGCCAGCAGCGCGGACGGTGGGGCGGCGGCCTCGATCTCGGCGAACACCCTCTTCTTCAGCTCAAGATCTTCCGGCACCGCCTCGATCACCACGTCGGCGCCGGCAACCGCTGCGGCGAGCGTGTCGACGGGCGTCACCCGGTCGGCGGCGGCCGGATCGCCACCCAGCTGCTTAAGGCTCTCGCGGATGCGGCCGGGAACGCCGGCGCGTCTCGCCGGATCCGCGTCGTGAATGGAAACAGCAAGTCCGGTGCCGGCAAAGGCCTGCGCGATGCCATGGCCCATCAGGCCGGCGCCAATGACGGCGATCCTCTTCGGCTGCATTTCGTCCCGATGTCTTGCGTGCCCGCCGTCAGGGGCGACCTGTTTTGCCTTTTCCCTGCGCAAGGCGCGTGCCAGCGGCGGAGGCGCCGTGCCGAACCAGCAGAATCAAGGGATTGCGCGGAAGGTCCGGCCAAGCTCGGTGCCGGATGTGTCCAGCATTCCGGACTGAGGCGCCTCGACCTTACCGAGACCCGTCCGCGAAGGGCTCGATTTGTGCATTGACAACGGCCGGCGCGCCTGCTGTCCAGATCACCGACACACTTGTCTAGAATTTGGACACCCATCCATCCGGATTGGCCCATGACCACCATCGCCGACGAACGCTTCGCCGCCGCCAGGGCGCTTCTGGGCATGGTGGAGGGCATGATCGACGGGGCGACCCTGGTCGATCGGGAGTCCCGCGTCGTCTGGTTCAGCGAGGGCCAGCTGGCGCTGCTGGGCAAGACGGACCTTGCCGAGCTCGTGGGGCAGGAAATCGAGCGCGTCATCCCCCATAGCCGGATGCGCGAGGTGGTGGAGACCGGCCATCCTCATCCCCTCGACATCATCCAGTATGGCGACCGCTGGCTGCTGGTGACGCGGCTTCCGCTGCGGGACGAGACCGGCGCGATCATCGGCGCCATCGCCTTCGCCCTCAAGGACAGCATTCCCTATCTGCGGCCCATCGCCGAGCGGCTACACCAGATGCAGTCGCGCCTCAGCCGGATGGAGCAGGCCTTCTCCGCCAAGCGGGCCGTGCGCTTCACCGCCGAGCATATCCTCGGCGCGAGCCCCGCCATGCGGCAGCTGGCGCGCCTGCTGCGCCGGGCCGGCGAGGTCGGGTCTGCCGTGCTGCTTCTCGGCGAGACCGGCACGGGCAAGGAAATGGCGGCGCATGCCATCCATGCCGCCTCAAAGCGCATGAGCCGGCCGTTCGTGGCCATCAACGTCGCGGCGGTGCCGGAAAACCTGCTGGAGGCGGAGTTCTTCGGCGTGGCGCCGGGCGCCTTCACCGGCGCGGCCCGCCAGCCGCGCCCCGGCAAGTTCCAGATCGCCCACGAGGGCACGCTGTTCCTCGATGAGATCGGCGACATGCCGCTGGCGCTACAGGCGAAGCTGCTGCGCACCCTGCAGGATGGGGAGGTGGAGCCCGTGGGCTCCAACCAGCCCTCGCGGGTGGACGTGCGGATCATCGCCGCCACCAGCCGCCCCCTCGCCGATATGGTGCGCGCGGGGACGTTCCGGCAGGATCTCTATTACCGGCTCAACGTGCTGCCCATCCACCTGCCGCCCTTGCGCGAGCGGGCGGGAGACGTGGAACTGCTCGCCACCCGCTTCAGCGAGCAGACCGCCGCCGCCTTCGGCGTCGCCGTGCGTCCGCTGACGGCGGCCGCCGTGGCGCGGCTGGAGCGCCATGACTGGCCGGGCAATGTGCGCGAGCTCGCCAACGTCATCGAGCAAATCTATGTGCGCAGCGACGGCGCGCGAATCGAGGCGAGCCACGTCGCGGACGTCCTCCCCGCCCCGCCCGAGGCCGCGACGGAAACCGCACCGAACCTCGACCTCGCGTCCGCCGTAGCCCGGATGGAGCGCACCATGATGGCCGATGCGCTGGCGCAGGCGGGCGGCAACAAGCGCGAGGCGGCCGCGCGCCTCGGCCTGTCGCGCAGCAGCCTCTACGCCAAGATCAGGCAATACGGGATGGGCTGAGGGGGAAGGCAGCCCCCGCCCCTATCGCCTGCCGGCCTTGGGCCCCGGCTCGGCAAGCTCGATCCACTCCGGCGCATGGTCGCTCGCTTTCTCCCACCCACGGACCGCCCGGTCCACGTCCGCTGCGGCGAGCCGCGGCGCGAGTTCCGGGCTCAAAAGGAAGTGGTCGATCCGCAGCCCGGCGTCGCGCCCCCAGGCATTCCGGAAATAGTCCCAGAAGGTGTAGATGCGCTCGTCCGGATGCAGCGCCCGCAGCGCATCCGTCCAGCCCTGGCCGACGAGCGCGTGGAACGCGCTCCGCACCTCCGGCCGAAACAGCGCATCCTCCTGCCACCGCGCGGGATTGTAGACGTCGAGGTCGGTCGGCATGACGTTGAAATCGCCGGCGAGGAGCACGGGCACCTTGAGGTCGAGGAGCCCCGCAGCGTAGGCGGTCAGGCGCCGGAACCACGCGAGCTTGTAATCGAATTTCGGGCCCGGCGCCGGATTGCCGTTGGGCAGGTAGAGACAGCCGACGAGGATGCCGTTCACCGCCGCCTCGATGTAGCGGCTCTGGGCATCGTCCGGGTCGCCCGGCAGGCCTCGGCGGGTCTCGATGGGGTCCGCCCCACGGCAGAGGATCGCGACGCCGTTCCAGCTCTTCTGGCCGTGCCAGATGGCGCCATATCCGGCCTTCTCGATGGCCCCGATGGGAAACCGTTCGTCGGGTGCCTTGAGCTCCTGAAGGCAGACCACATCCGGCGCGGCCTCGGCGAGCCAGCGCAGGAGAACCGGCAGCCGGCCGTTCACGCCGTTGACGTTGAAGGTCGCGATCTTCACGGCCGGGCACGAGCGGGCGTCATGTCCGCGCGCGTTCCCAGCGTTGCGTCGGCGGAACGGCGCGCACCGCTGCTGACCTCGAATAGCCTTCGCCTGTCCATCTGCCGTCTCCTCGAAGCACGGAGTATGAACGACGCAGGGCCGCTTTCGATGCAGGGATATTGCGCGGCGCAACCCGATGGGGCCGGGCCCGCTAGAGGCCGCGGAAGATCGGCTTGCGCTTCTCCGCGAAGGCATTCATGCCCTCGCGCCGGTCCTCCAGGGCGAAGGTGGCGTAGAGGAGCCGGCGCTCCACATAGAGCCCCTCCTGAAGATGCGTCTCGTAGGCCTGGTTCACGGCCTCCTTGGCGAGGCGCACCACCGGACCGGACGAGGCGGAAATCCGGGCCGCGATCGCGACGGCCTCGGCGACGTGGGTGCCCGCGGGCACGACGCGGCTGACGAGGCCCATGGCAAGCGCCTCCTGGGCGGAAAGTGCCCGACCGGTGAGGATCATGTCCATCGCCACGGCCTTGCCTACGATGCGGGTGAGCCGCTGGGTGCCGCCGGCGCCGGGGATGATGCCGATGGTGGTTTCCGGCAGAGCGAACCGCGCCGTCTCCGATGCGATGATGATGTCGCACATCAGGGCGACCTCGCAGCCGCCGCCGATGGCATGGCCCGAGACCGCCGCGATGGTGGGCTTGCGAACCCGCGAGAGCCCTTCCCAGGTGGCGGTGATGAGCTGCTCCTCGTAGACCTCGGCAAAGGTCTTGTCCTTGATTTCCTTGATGTCGGCGCCGGCCGCGAACGCCCGCTCCGAGCCGGTGACGACGATCGCGCCGATGGCGGGGTCGGCATCGAAGGCGGCTGCAGCCTGCGAAAGCTCGGCGGTGATCCGGCTGTTCAGCGCATTCAGCGCCTCCGGGCGGTTGAGGGTGATGATGCCAACGGCACCATCCGTGGCAGTGAGGATGCTCTCGTAGGTCATAAGTCGCTCACGAAATATGGATCAGGATCTTGCCGAGCCGCGCCGGCTCCTCGAGCCGTGCAAAGGCCGCGGGTACCTCGGCCAGCGGGAACACGCTGTCGATGGGCGGCGCGAGTCCGCCGCCGGCAAAGGCGAGCATGAGCCGCCGGAACTCCTCCATGGAGCCCATGGTGGAGCCGTGCACGGACAGCTGCCGCACGAACAGGCGCTGGATGTCGGCCGAGGGATGGCCCCCGGTGGTCGCGCCGCAGGTGACGAGATGACCGCCCCGGGCGAGAGACTTGAGCGAACTGCTCCAGGTGCGCTCACCCACATTGTCGATGACGAGGTCCGCCCCCTCGCCCCGCGTGAGAGCCTGCACCGCCTTGGGCACGTCCTCGGTGCGATAGTCGATGGTGGCGATGCCGAGATCGCGGAAATGGGCGATCTTGTCTTCGCCCGTGGTGGTGACGATGACGCGCGCCCCGGCCATGCGCGCCAGCTGCATGGCGGCATAGGAGACGCCGCCGCCGGCGCCCTGGATCAGCACGACGCTGCCGGGGCCCGCGGGCGCCTTGCCGAACACCATGCGCCACGCCGTGAGATAGGCGACGCCCAGCACCGCCGCCTGGTCCATGTCCACGTCATCAGGAAGCTTGACCAGGGCACGCGCCGGCAGCGCGACATACTCCGCGAAGGTGCCGTGACGATGCTCACCGAGGATGCGGGCGGAATGGCAGAGCGGCTGGTCGCCCGCGAGGCAGGACCGACAGGTGCCGCAAAACTCATAGGGGTAGAGAACCACCTTGTCGCCCGGCGAGAAGCCAGACCCGTCCGGGACTTCCACCACCTCGCCGGCGCCATCCACCCCCATGATGAGCGGCAGCTCATGGGTGATGCCCGCGCCGGAGTCGCGCATGTAGAGATCCACGCGATTGATGGAGGCCGCACGCATGCGCACCTTCGCCCATCCGCTCGGCACGGCAGGCTCGGGCATGTCTTGCAGCACGACGCCATCGACGCCGCGTTTCGTCAGAACAATGGCCTTCACGGCTTTTCCTCCCGAATTTCGGAAAATATATTGTCATACCTGCGCATCAGGCAAGACGCCGCGAGGCCAGCTACGAGGCCTCAAATCGGCATCAAACTCCACGCTTGCACGGTCCCCGCTGTCGATTATATATGCAAATATATTTCCATATAATGGGGAGGATGTCATGGCTCTGGATCCCGGGACCCTGTCCCAGCTCATCGGCACGATCCGCCGCTTCGTCGATGAGCGGCTGATCCCCGCCGAGACAGAGGTGGCCGAGAGCGACGCCATTCCGGACGAGATCGTTGCGGGGATGCGCGACCTCGGCCTGTTCGGCCTCACCGCGCCCGAGGACTATGGCGGCCTCGGCCTCACCATGGAGGAGGAGGTGCTCGCGGTGTTCGAGCTGGGCCGCGCCGCCCCCGCCTTCCGCTCCATGTTCGCCACCAATGTCGGCATCGGCATGCAGGGCATCGCCATCGACGGCACGCCCGAGCAGAAAGCAAAATATCTGCCCGGCCTCGCCTCCGGCGACATCATCGGCTCATTCGCCCTCACCGAGCCGGAGGTAGGGTCAGATGCGGGATCGGTGAGGACCACGGCGCGGCGCGAGGGCGACGCCTATGTGCTCAACGGCACCAAGCGCTTCATCACCAACGCCCCGCACGCCAGCCTGTTCACCGTCATGGCCCGCACCGACCCATCCCAGAAGGGCGCGGCCGGCGTATCGGCCTTCGCCGTGGAGCGCGGCACGCCGGGGCTTTCCACCGGCAAGGTGGAGAAGAAGATGGGCCAGCAGGGCGCCCATGTGTGCGACGTGATCTTCGAGGATTGCCGGGTGCCGGCCTCCGCGCTGATCGGCGGGGTCGAGGGGCAGGGCTTCAAGACCGCCATGAAGGTGCTCGACAAGGGCCGCCTGCATATCGCGGCCGCCTGCGTCGGCCTGTCCGAGCGCATCCTCGACGACATGCTCGCCTATGCGGTCGGGCGCCGGCAGTTCGGCCGGCCGCTGGCGGACTTCCAACTGCTTCAGGCCATGTTCGCCGATTCGAAGGCCGACGCCTACGCGGCCCGCTGCATGGTGCTGGATGCGGCCCGGAAGCGGGATGCGGGCGAGGATGTAAGCGTGGAAGCCTCCTGCGCCAAGATGTTCGCCTCCGAGGCGGTGGGCCGCATCGCCGACCGCAACGTGCAGGTCCATGGCGGCAACGGCTATATCCGCGAGTACCGGGCCGAGCAGCTCTATCGGGACGCGCGCCTGTTCCGGATCTACGAGGGCACGACCCAGATCCAGCAGATCATCATCGCCAAGGCCCTCACCGCCGAGGCGAGGGCACGCGCCGGACTCTAGGCGTCGGTGCGGGCGCGGCTGCCCGCACCTCCTCCTCGTGGCGGGCGGAGGCTTCCGGATCGAGGGCCTTGAAGTTGGTCAGCATCTTGTCGAGGTAGTGGATCATGTGGATCCGGTCCTCGGTGGAGAAGCCGGCGAGCGCCGCGTCGTAATAGTCCGCGATTACGGGACGCATGTTGGCGTCCCACAGGCTCCGCCCCTTGGGCGTCAGGCGAATGAGTCGCGAGCGGTTGTCGTTGGCGTCGACCGTGCGCTCCACATAGTCCATGGCCTCGAGCCGCTGCAGCACGCCGGCCAGATTCTGCCGCGTGACCAGCAGGAAGGCGGCGAGATCGCCCACGGCCACGCCCTCCGCGAAGGCCGGGCGGGTCAGCGCGCCGAGCACCGCCCATTGCTGGGTGGTGATCTCGTAGTCATCCAGGGCCCGGGTCCCTGTTTTGTGCAACATGTTGGCGCATTGATAGAGCCGGAAGAAGAGCCTGTTGCTCAAGCCCGGCGAAATGCCCCGCGAACCGCCGCCATCCTTCGTCATTCCTGCACTCTGACCGCGCCGCACCGCGCGGTCAAGGGACGCGCGTGCGGTGCAGTAATGGAAATATATTGACATAAAATCCGCGATGGCCGTAGTTTCATCGCACGGAGTTGGTTGCTGTTCCGGGACGCCTTAATCCCACGATATGACGCAATGTGGCGGTTATGAACGCTTCATCTCCGGATCGCGATTTGGGAAGGAATGCCATCGTGCGGGGTTTGAAAGGGAAAGTCGTTGTTGTAACTGGCGGTGGCGGCGGCATCGGGTCGGCGACCTGCCGGCGCTTTGCCGAGGATGGCGCGCGCGTCATCGTGGCGGATATCAGCGCCGCCGCGGCCGAGACGGTGGTGGAGGAGATCAAGGCCGGCGGGGGCGAGGCCATCGCCCTGGTGGTCGATCTCACGGACTACGCCGCCGTGGCCAAGGCGATCGCCACGGTGGAGGCCGACTTCGGCCCCATCGACGTCCTGGTCAACAATGCGGGCTGGGACCTGTTCGTCCCCTTCCTGAAGTCGGAACCCGACTTCTGGTCGAAGATCATCGATATCAACCTGCGCGCCGTGCTGAACATCACCAAGCCGGTACTGGCCTCCATGGTCGCACGCGGACAGGGCGGGCGCATCGTGTCCATCGGCTCGGACGCCGGGCGGGTCGGTTCGTCCGGCGAGGCGGTCTATGCCGCCTGCAAGGCCGGCGTGATCGCCTTCATGAAGACGCTGGCGCGGGAAAACGCCCGCCACGGCATCACCTTCAACACCGTCTGCCCCGGGGTGACCGAGACGGCGATGCTGGAAAGCTTCATGGAAGCGGCCGGCGACAAGGAAAAGCTGCGCACCGCCTTCACCCGCGCCGTCCCGCTCGGCCGCCTCGGCAAGCCCGAGGACCTGCCCGGCGCCATCCTGTTCCTGTCCAGCGACGACGCCGCCTTCATCACCGGCCAGGTGATTTCGGTCTCCGGCGGCCTGACCATGCACGGCTGAGGATCAATCATGAGCTATACGGATATCCTCTACGAAATCCGCGGCGGCGCCGCCTGGATCACCATCAACCGGCCGGACAAGTACAACGCCTTCCGCGGCCACACCGTGGACGAGCTGATCCACGCCTTCCAGACCGCCGGCTGGGATCGCAAGGTGGGCGTGATCGTGCTCACCGGAGCCGGCGACAAGGCCTTCTGCACCGGCGGCGACCAGTCGGCCCATGACGGGCAGTATGACGGGCGCGGCGTCATCGGCCTGCCCATCGACGAACTGCAGAGCCTCATCCGCGACGTGCCGAAGCCGGTCATCGCCCGCGTGAACGGCTTCGCCATCGGCGGCGGCAACGTGCTCGCCACCATCTGCGACCTTACCATTGCGTCCGACAAGGCCCAGTTCGGGCAGGTCGGCCCCAAGGTGGGCTCGGTGGATCCGGGCTTCGGCACCGCCTATCTCGCCCGCGTGGTGGGAGAGAAGAAGGCGCGGGAGATCTGGTACCTCAACAAGCGCTACAGCGCCGCCGAGGCGCTGGCCATGGGCCTCGTCAATACGGTCGTGCCGCACGAGGAGCTCGACGCTGAGGTGGACCGCTGGGTGGCCGAGCTGATGGAGCGCTCGCCCACGGCGCTCGCCCTCGCCAAGGTGTCCTTCAATGCCGACAGCGAGAGCATCCGCGGCATCTCCGCCCTCGGGATGCGGGCGCTGAGCCTCTATTACGACACCGACGAAAGCAAGGAAGGCGGCGTCGCCTTCCGTGAGAAGCGCAAGCCCGACTTCCGCAAGTTCGGCAAGTAGGGCGCCGTCTCCGTCGTCCGGTCCTGTCCCGCCAACGGGGCGCAAGGGACAGGACGGCGCCGCCATGTCGTCCGTCAGGGCGGCGGCATGGCGGACGCACGGCACACCGCGCCGCGCACGGCGGGGAAGCCCTCAGGCAGCAAGAAAAAGCACCCAGGAAACCAAGGCAGGCAAGCCATGACTCCCACGGCCTATCCAACGGTTTTCGACACCGAAGACCTCGTCGCCCTGCGCGATCTCGCCGCAAAATTCGCCGTCGACAAGCTCGCGCCCGGCTACAAGGCGCGCGAGCACACCGGCACGTTCGGCAAGGATCTGGTGCGCGAGATGGGCAGCCTCGGCCTGATCGCACCCGAGCTGCCCGAGGAATTCGGCGGCAGCGGCGCCGGCTCCATCTATTCCGGCGTCATCATCGAGGAGATCGCGCGGGGCGACTTCAACTTCGGCTATGTGAACGTCCTCGCATCGCTCAACGGCCAGATCCTCGCGAACTTCGCCAATCCGGAGATCAAGCGCCACTGGCTGCCGAAGCTGACCGCCGGCGAGATCCTGCTGGCCATCGCCCTGACCGAGCCGCGCGGCGGCTCCGACGCGGCCAATCTCGGCCTGCGGATGGAGCGCGACGGCGACCATTACGTCATCAACGGCGAGAAGACCTCCATATCGGCCGCCGACCAGGCCGCCGCCGCCGTCGTCTTCGCCCGCACCGGACGGCCCGAGGACAAGGCGCACGGCGTGTCCGCCATCTTCGTGCCCATGGACACTCCCGGCATCTCGACGACCCGCTTCACCGACCTCGGCCAGCACGCCATCGGCCGCGGCTCGATCTTCTTCGACAATGTGCGGGTGCCTGCCGATCACCTGCTCGGGGCGGAGAACAAGGGCTTCGTGCAGGTGATGCAGGGCTTCGACTTCTCCCGCTCGCTTATCGGCCTGCAATGCCTTGGAACGGCCCGCCAGTCCCTTGCCGAGGCGTGGGCCTATATCGGCGAGCGTCGCGCCTTCGGCAAGCCGCTGGCTTCCTTTCAGGGCATCACCCACCAGCTCGCCGATTTCGACACCCGCGTCGAGGGCGCCCGGCTGCTGAGCTACAACGCGCTGTGGCTGAAGGACAACGGCCTGCCGCACGTGGCGGAGGCGGCGATGGCCAAGTGGTGGCCGCCGCTCCTCGCCTATGAGGCGATCCATGCCTGCCTGCTGATCCACGGCCACGCCGCCTATTCCACCGAGCTGCCGTTCGAGCAGCGGCTGCGCGACGTGCTGGGCCTCCAGATCGGCGACGGCACCGCGCACATCATGAAGAACATCATCGCCCGCGAACGGGCGGGTCGGGTCGCGGTCAACGGCTGATCCGGAGACAGGGGAGGAAACCATGCAATTCGACGCCGTGCTCATCGCGCCCCGCCGCGCCCGGATGGAGGCCGAAGGCTTCTGGCAGGGCAAGACCCTGCTCGACTATTTCGAGATCTGCCTCGCCGAGAAGCCGGACGCCGTGGCCGTGCTCACCGTGCTGACCGGCACGGGCGCGCGGCGCGAGCTGACCTATGCCGAGCTCGACCGCCTCGCCTGGCGCGCCGCCGCAGGACTGCGCCGCCTCGGCCTCGGCAAGGACGATGTGCTGTCGTGCCAGCTGCCGAACGGCTGGGAATTCGTGGTGCTCTACATCGCCTGCCTCCGGCTGGGCATCGTCTTCAACCCGGTGATGCCCATCTTCCGCGAGCATGAGCTCTCCTTCATGCTCCGCCACGGCGAGACCAAGGTGTTCGCCGTTCCCCGCGCCTTCCGCGGCTTTGACCATGAGGCGATGGCGCACCGGCTGCAGGCGGACCTGCCCGAGCTGCGCCACCTCGTCGTGGCGGGCGGCGCGGGACCGGACGCATTCGAAGCCTCCCTCCTCGACCCCGCGTTGGACGCGGAGGTGCCCGCCATCCAGGAGATCAGCGCCCGGGACCGCAGCGACGCCAATGCGGTGTGCCAGCTCATCTACACCTCCGGCACCACCGGCGAGCCCAAGGGGGTGATGCACACCGCCAACACCATGTATTCCAACCTGATCGCCTATGCGGGACGGCTCGGGCTGGGCGATGCGGACGTGGTGCTGATGGCGTCTCCCATGGCCCACCAGACCGGCTTCATGTACGGCCTCCTGATGCCGTTCATGCTCAAGGCCCGCATGGTGCTGATGGACAGCTGGGACAAGGCGCTGGCGGCGCGGCTCATCGCGCAGGAGGGCGCCACCTTCACCATGGCCTCGACGCCCTTCCTCATGGACATCACCAACACGGTCGAGGAACTGGGCACCGATTCCTCCTCCCTCCGCATCTTCCTGTGCGCCGGCACCGCCATTCCCGGCGTGCTGGTGGAGCGGGCGCGGAAGGTTCTGGGCACCAAGATCATCTCCGCCTGGGGCATGACGGAAAACGGCGCGGTGACGGTCGTCTCCCCCTCCGACCCCGACGAGCGCTCCATCAACACCGATGGCTTCGTGCTGCCGGGCATGGAATTGCAGATCCGGGGCGCCGATGGCGCGGCGCTCCCGGTCGGTCAGGACGGCGCGCTGTTCGTGCGGGGCTGCTCCAATTTCGGCGGCTACCTCAAGCGGCCGCAGTGGAACGCTACCGATGCCGAGGGCTGGTTCGACACCGGCGACATCGCCCGCATTGACCAGAAGGGCTACATCCGCATCTGCGGGCGCACCAAGGACGTCATCATCCGCGGCGCCGAGAACCTGCCCGTGGTCGAGATCGAGTCCGTGCTCTACAAGCATCCGAGCATCCAGCAGGTGGCCATCGTCGCCTATCCCGACGAGCGCCTGGGCGAGCGGGCCTGCGCCTTCGTCGTGCCGAAGGCGGGCAAGACCTTCAGCTTCGAGGAGATGATCGCCTTCCTCGAAAGCCAGCACCTCGCCAAGCAATACTTTCCCGAGCGGATGGAAGTGCGCGAACAACTGCCCTCCACCGCCTCCGGCAAGATCCAGAAATTCGCCCTGCGCACCCTGCTGCGCGAGGAATACGAGCAGTCACGGCCGTGACTGCTCGTCATCGCCGTCTGGCGTCAGGTGAGACCGACATGAGCGGACCTGTTCATTTCGCCGTCGCCGACGGCATTGCGCGCGTCACCATCGACAATCCGCCGGTGAATGTGACGTCCCATGCGGTGCGGCAGGGGCTTGCCGCCGCGCTCGATGCTGCCGAGGCCACGGGGGTGAGCCGGGTGGTGCTGACAGGTGCCGGCAAGACCTTCATCGCCGGTGCCGACGCCAGGGAATTCGCCGCCGCACCCGTCGAACCGCATTTGCCGGATATTATCCGCCGCATCGAGACCTTCCCGGTTCCGGTGATCGCGGCCATCAATGGCGCTGCCCTCGGCGGGGGGCTGGAGATCGCGCTCGCCTGCCGGGCGCGCATCGCTGCGCCGGGCGCGACGCTTGGCCTGCCGGAGGTGACGCTCGGCATCGTCCCCGGCGCTGGCGGCACGCAGCGTCTGCCACGGCTCGTGGGCCTCGGGCCTGCGCTTTCGTTGATCAGCGAGGGCCGGATCATCCAGGCGCAGGAAGCGGAGACGATGGGACTGGTGGACGCCATCGCCACCGATCCAGTGGCGATGGCGTCCACCCTCCCGATCCCGGCGCGGCCGGCGACCGGCGTGCCCCCCGCGCCCCAGCCCGATGCGGATGCGATCAAAGCGGCGCGGCAGCAGGCGACCAAGCGCAGCCCCGGCCAGATCGCGCCGCTGAAGGCCATCGATCTCATCGAGGCCGCCGCCCGCCTGCCCCTCGACGAAGGGCTGGCGCTGGAGCGCGAGACCTTTCTCGGCCTGAAGACCTCCGATCAGGCGGCGGCCCTGCGCCATGTTTTCTTCGCCGAGCGGACCGCCATGGCACAGGGCAAAGCGGGCGGTCGGGACATCGCCTCTGCCGTCGTCGTGGGTGGCGGCAATATGGGTGCGGGCATCGCCTATGCGCTGGTCGGGCTCGGCATTTCCGTGGCACTGGTGGAAAACGATGCGGCCGGCGTCGAGCGGGCGCGGGCCAATGTGGCGCGGCTCTATGCGGATGCGGTCAAGCGGGGCAAGACCACGGCCGAGGCGGCCGCCGCCGAGCAGGTGACCCGCCTCTCGATCCATGATGGCTATGGCGCGCTGCCACCGGCGGACTTCGCCATTGAGGCGGTGTTCGAGGACATGGAGGCGAAGCGGCAGGTCTTCTCCGCGCTCGATCAGGCGCTACCGCAGAGCACCATCCTCGCCACCAACACCTCCTATCTCGATGTGAACCGGATCGCGGAGGGCCTGCGCCATCCGGAGCGCTTCCTCGGCCTCCACTTCTTCAGCCCGGCCCATGTGATGAAGCTCGTGGAGGTCATCCGGGCGCGGACCACCTCCGCCGAGACGCTGGCGACGGCCCTGCGCCTCGCCGCGCGGCTGAAGAAGATCCCGGTGCTGGCCAGCGTGTGCGACGGCTTCATCGGCAACCGCATCCTGACCCGCTATCGCCAGACCTGTGACATCATGCTGTTGGAAGGCGCGTTGCCGGCCCAGGTGGACCAGGCGCTGCGCGGTTTCGGCATGGCCATGGGGCCCTACGAGGTGCAGGACCTCTCGGGCCTCGACATCGCCTATGCCAACCGCAAAAGGCTCGGCTGGCGCACGAAGCAGGGCTTCCGCTACATCCCCATCGCCGACCGGATCGTCGAGGAGACCGGCCGGCTCGGCCGCAAGACGTCGGCGGGCTGGTACGACTATGAAGGCGGCAACGCGTCTCCCTCCGCGCAGATCGACACCATCGTCGTGGAGGAATCCAGGCGTGCCGGCATCACCCGCAGGAGCTTCCCGGATGAGGAGATTGTCGCCCGTGCCGTGACCGCCATGGTCGAGGAAGGCTTCCGCATTCTCGAGGAAGGCATCGCGGCACACCCGGCCGACATCGACCTCGTGATGATCCATGGCTACGCATTCCCGCGCTGGCGCGGCGGCCCCATGCACTATGCCGGCCATCTCGGCTTCCACGAGATCCTGCGCCGGATCGAGTCATTCGAAGCGCAGGACAAGCTATCCTGGAGCGTCCCCGACCTCCTGCGCCGCGCGGTGCGTGACGGGCTCGGCCCGGACGATCTGAAGCGCGCGTGACGCAGGCATAGCGCCCCGTCGCGATCGAACGCATCACCCGCCAGCCGAAGACTGGACCCGCCGCCGGCGGAACGATCTGCCTGAGAGGACGACATGACCGACATTCAAAGGGAGGCCATGGCCTATGACGTGGTCATCGTCGGCGCAGGCCCCGCCGGACTTTCCGCCGCGATCCGGCTGAAGCAGCTCGATCCCGACCTGTCCGTCGTGGTGCTGGAGAAGGGCTCCGAGGTGGGCGCGCACATTCTTTCCGGCGCCGTGCTCGACCCCTCCGGCCTCGATGCGCTCATCCCCGACTGGCGGGAGCGCGGCGTACCCATCACCGTGCCGGTGCGCGAGGACAACTTCCACTTCCTCACCGAGACCAGCGGCGTCCGCATCCCAAATTGGCCCATGCCGCGGCTCATGTCGAACCATGGTGCCTACATCGTCTCCATGGGCAATGTGTGCCGGTGGATGGCCGGGCAGGCCGAGGAGCTGGGCGTCGAAATCTTCCCCGGCATGGCCTGCTCGTCGCTCGTCTATGGCGATCAAGGCGAGGTGAAGGGCGTGGTGGCGGGCGAGTTCGGCCGCCTCGCCGACGGTACGCCCGGCCCGGCCTACGAACCGGGCATGGAACTCCACGGCAAGTATGTCCTGCTTGGCGAGGGCGTGCGCGGATCGCTGACGAAGGAGGTCATCTCCCGGTTCGACCTCGGCCGGGGGCACTGCCCGCAGAAGTTCGGCATCGGCATGAAGGAGATCTGGGAGATCGACCCCGCCAAGCACCGCGAAGGCACGGTCACCCACACCATGGGCTGGCCACTGGGCTCCAGCGCGGGCGGCGGGTCATTTATCTATCACATTGACAACAATCAGGTCTATGTCGGCTTCGTCGTCCACCTGAACTATGCCAATCCGTATCTTTCGCCCTACATGGAGTTCCAGCGCTTCAAGCATCATCCGATGGTCGCGGAGCTGCTGACGGGAGGAAAGCGTGTGGCCTACGGCGCCCGGGCAATCTCGGAAGGCGGGTGGCAATCCATCCCCACGCTGGTGGCGCCCGGCGTTGCGCTGCTTGGCTGCGCGGCCGGCCTCGTGAACGTGCCGCGCATCAAGGGCAATCACAATGCCATGCTCTCGGGCAAGGCGGCGGCCGAGGCGGCCCACGCCGCCATCTCTGACGGTCGCGCCGGCGATACGCTCACCGCCTATGAGGCGGAGGTCCGCACCGGCGCCATCGGCAAGGACCTGAAGAAGGTGCGCAACGTGAAGCCGCTTTGGTCGCGATACGGCCTCACCGCATCCCTGATGCTCGGGGGCCTCGACATGTGGACCAACGATCTTTTCGGAGCAAGCCTGCTGGGCACCCTGAAGCACGGCAAGAGCGATGCCGCATCAACCGGAGAGGCCAGGGATTTCGCGCCCATCGCCTATCCCAAACCGGATGGCATTCTCTCCTTCGACCGGCTGACCAACGTCGCGTTCAGCTTCACCAACCACGAGGAAAGCCAGCCGCCCCACCTGAAGCTCGCCGATCCCGCTTTGCCCGTGGCGGTCAATCTGCCGAGGTTCGCCGAGCCCGCCCAGCGTTATTGCCCTGCCGGGGTCTACGAGGTGGTGGAGGAAGTCGGCAGCGGCCCGCGCTTCGTGGTCAACTTCCAGAACTGCGTCCACTGCAAGACGTGCGATATCAAGGATCCCCTGCAGAACATCACCTGGACGACGCCGCAGGGCGGCGACGGGCCGAACTATCCCAACATGTGACGAGGGCCCATGGGCGAGGACGCATTCATCTGGCGGCGGCGGGTCGGCTTCGGCGACTGCGACCCCGCGCGCATCGCCTATACCGGCAAGATTCCCGACTTCGCCCTCGAGGCCATCGACGCCTTCTGGGAGGACCTGCTGGATGGCACCAACTGGTTCCGGATGAATGTGGACCTGGGCATCGGATGCCCCTTCGTCCACATGGAGATGGACTTCAAGGCCCCCATCACGCCGCGCGCCCCGCTGTTCTGTCATGTGGAGCCGGCGCGGCTTGGCACGACCTCCATCACGTTTCGCGTGACGGGCGTGCAGGAGGAGCGGACCTGCTTCGTCGCCGGCTTCGTGGCGGTGTTCGTGCGGGAGGGCGAGCTACAGAAAATCCCCGTCCCCGAGCACATCCGCGCCGCGCTGCTGGGGCGCTTCGCGCACCTGCGCGAGGCGTGAGGGCCACTATCCGGCAGCCGGCGGGTTCGCCAGCCAGGCGAGCGTGTGGGAGGCGACCGCAACCAGCGTGCCGTCCTGGTTCGTGACCTCGATGTCGGCGCCGGCGCGCCGGCGCGCCGCATCCACCGTCGCGACGCGATAGAGGGTCGTCACCGTATCGCCGAGGAAGACCGGCTTGATGAAGCGGATGCGGTCATAGCCGAGCGCGACGGCGATCTCGTTCGCCTCGGGTGGCGTTCGGGCCGCGATCAGTCCGGCGACCGTAGACATGAAGCCCACCAGCAGCGCACCATGGGCCTGCAACCGGCCGAAGCGCGAGCGCTGCATGTAGGCCAGGTTGACGTGGTTCGGGGCGAAGTCGCCGGTGATGCCGGCAAACAGGTACACGTCGCTCTCGCCCACCGTCTTCGTGAAGACCGCCGTGTCTCCCGGCTTCACATGGAAGTCCTGCATCCCCCTGCCCTTTCCGCTCGGAACATCCCGCGACAGGCGCGGGAGAGCACCCTAGCGCGGGCGCGTAAATTGGCAAATATATTTACACAATATATGGAATGTGATTGACATAAATAGGCGCCAAACAAGACAGATCGATAAAGCGCCAGGGAGGATACGCCATGCGTCATTATATCAGCATATGCGCGCTTTTGTCCGGGATCGCGCTGGGCCTGGGGCCGGTGATGGCCGATACCCGGATCAAGATCGGAATTCTGAGCGACATGAGCGGACCATACTCGGATCTTGCAGGTCCGGGCTCTGTTGCCGCCGCCCGCCTCGCGGTGGAGGACTTCAAGGGGAAGGACAAGGGCATCGAGGTGGAGATCGTCTCGGGCAACCACCAGAACAAAGCGGACATCGGCTCCGTCATCGCCCGCTCATGGATCGATCAGGAAAGCGTGGACGTCATCGGCGACGTCACCGGCTCGCCGGTCGCGCTGGCGGTCAGCCAGATCGTCAAGGACAAGGACAAGATCCAGCTCAATGCCGGCGCGGCGACGGCCGACCTCACCGGCTCCAAGTGCACGCCCAACACCATTCACTGGACCTACGACACCTGGGCCAATGCCAACGGCACCGGCAGCGCCATGGTGCGCCAGGGCGGCAACAGCTGGTTCTTCATCGCCGTGGACCAGGCCTCCGGCCACGCCATGGAACGCGATACGGTGGCGGTGGTGAAGGCCGCCGGCGGGCAGGTACTGGGCTCGGTCAAGCATCCGCTGGGAACAAGCGATTTCTCCTCCTACCTCGTCCGGGCGCAATCCTCCGGCGCGAAAGTGGTGGGCCTCGCCAGCGGCGGCGAAGACATGATCAACGCCATCAAGCAGGCGTCCGAATTCGGCATCGTGCAGGGCGGGCAATCCATCGCCGGCCTGTTCACCTTCATCACCGACATCCACGCGCTCGGCCTGAAGCTGGCGCAGGGGCTTGTGCTGACGGAAGCGTTCTACTGGGATCGCGACGACGCGAGCCGCGCCTTCGCCAAGCGCTTCGCCGCCCTCCACAAGGGCAAGATGCCGACGCAGGTCCATGCCGGCGTCTATTCCTCCATCATGCACTATCTGAAGGCCGTGGAGGCCGCCGGCACCAAGGACACCAACACCGTGCTCGCCAAGATGCGCGCGATGCCCATCGATGATCCCCTGTTCGGCAAGGGCGAGGTGCGCATCGACGGCCGCGCCGTGCACGACATGTTCCTGTTCCGGGTGAAGACCCCCGCCCAGTCGAAGGGGGAATGGGACGTCTACGAGACCCTTGCCACCATCCCGGCAGCGCAGGCGTTCCGCCCGCTCAATGAAGGCGGCTGCCCGCTGGTGAAGTGAGCGCGCCCCCTCGCCCGCCTGGGCTCACCAGTGGTCCGGCACGGCGGAACCCGGCGGGCGGCGGGGCACATCACCATGCCGCCCGCCGCCCGCGACGCTCCAGAGCTATCGGAAATCGCCGGTGGCGATGGGGTCGGAGGCCGGGAAGGTCTCCTCCAGCGCCTCGTCGAGCAGCGCGACGTCTGCGGTGGGATAGTCGGTGTAGCCCTCCGGTCCCTGCGTGTACCAGGTCTCCATGTGGTCCGGCGCGAGCGGGATCGCGTGCTGGATGCGGGAGGGCAGATCGGGATTGGCGAGGAAGCCGCGACCGAAGGCGATGGCGTCCGCCTCGCCCTTCTCCAGCGTGGCCATGGCGCGGGCGCCGTCGAAATCCGAGTTCAGCACCAGCGGCCCGTCGAACACGGCCCGGATCTCGGGATGAACAGCCGGGTGGTCGGGCTTGCCGCGGGTACCCTCGGGCGGCGGCTCGCGCAGCTCGAGGAAGGCGATGCCGATGTCCGACAGGAGCTTGGCGGCATACCGGAACAGGGGCACCGGATCGGGATCGTTGACGCCCTGGCTCTCCCCGTTGGGCGACAGGCGCACGCCGGTCCGGTCGGCGCCGATCTCGCCGGCCACCGCTTCCGTCACCTCGCGCAGCAGCCGGGCGCGGTTCTCGATGGAGCCGCCATAGGCGTCCGTGCGGTGATTGGCCGAGGCCCGCAGGAACTGGTCGATGAGATAGCCGTTCGCGGCGTGGATCTCCACGCCATCAAAGCCGGCGAGAAGGGCGTTGCGGGCCGCCCGGCGATAGTCGAGCAGCAGGCCGGGAATCTCGTCGGCGTCCAGGGCGCGGGCCTCGGCGTGGGGCTGCTTGCCGTCATAGGTGTGTGCATAGGCCGGCGCCGTGGTGGCCGAGGCGGACACCGCCTTCGCGCCATCAAGGAAGCTCGGATGCACGATGCGCCCCATGTGCCAGAGCTGGCAGACGATGCGCCCGCCCGCGCGCTTCACCGCATCGGTGACTGGCCGCCAGGCGGCGACCTGCTCCTCGCTCCAGATGCCCGGCGCGAAGGGCCAGCCGAGGCCCTGACGGCTGATGCCGGTGGCCTCGGAGATGATGAGCCCGGCGCTGGCGCGCTGGGCGTAATATTCCGCCATGAGCGCAGTGGGCACATGCTCGCGCGTGCCGCGGCCACGGGTCAGGGGCGCCATGAACATGCGGTTCGGCGCCGCGATGGCGCCCAGCTGGATGGGATCGAACAAGGTTGGCATGGGCGGTCTCCAAGGATTTCTGATCGTAGCGCGCATCGGGCGTCTTCCGCGCCGGACGAGCGAGACGAGGGGGCAAGTTTTTCGTCGAAATGAACGCGCCGGCGCCCCGGAAGGGGACGCCGGCGAGCGGGCGGCGCACCGCCCGCCAGTTGAAGCCCGGCCGAACCGGGCGGGGGCGGAACTCAGCGGGGCAGCAGGTTGGTCTTGGCGAGGTCGATCACCTCGTCGCCGCGCCCGCTCATCACCGCGCGGATCAGCCAGAGGCTGAAGCCCTTCACCTCCTCGGCCTCGATGGTGGGTGGCATGGAGAGTTCCTGCCGCGCGGTCACCACGTCGAGCAAGGCCGGCCCGTCATGGGAGAGGATGTCGTCCAGCGCGCCCGGCAGGTCACCCGGGTCCTCGACGCGGATGGCGTGGATGCCCATGGCACGGGCAGTGGCCGCGAAGTCGGGATTTTCCAGATCGACGCCTGCCTCCAGATAGCCGCCGACCTTCATCTCCAGCGCCACGAAGCCGAGCACGCCGTTATTGACCACCACCACCTTCACGGGGGTTTTCGTCTGCACGAGCGTGACCAGCTCGCCCATCAGCATGGTCAGGCCGCCGTCGCCGGAGAAGGAGATCACCTGCCGTCCCGGCTGGGACGCCTGGATACCCATGGCCTGCGGCAAGGCATTGGCCATGGATCCGTGGACGAGAGAGCCGACCAGCCGCCGCAGGCCGTTCATCCTGAGGTAGCGCGCGGCCCAGATGGTCGGCGTGCCCACGTCGAAGGTGAACACCGCATCCTCGTCCGCCTTGTCGCTCAGGAGCTTGGCCAGATACTGCGGATGGATCGGCTTCTTGCCGGGCGTGCCGGTGGCCAGGCTGTCGAGGCCCTCGCGGGAGGTCTTGTAGGTGGCGAGCGCCTCGTCGAGGTGGCTGCGGTCGTCCTTGACCGTCAGGCGCGGCAGCAGGGCCTTGAGCGTCGCTCCGACGTCGCCCACCACGCCGAGGTCGAGCTTGCAGCGCCGGCCGAGCTGTTCGGGGCGAATGTCGATCTGGGCGATCCGCGTGTCGCTGGGCAGGAACTGCTTGTAGGGAAAATCCGTGCCGAGCATCACCAGCAGATCGCAGGAATGCATGGCATCGTAGCCGGACCTGAAGCCGATGAAGCCGGTCATGCCGACATCATAGGGGTTATCGTACTCGACCCATTCCTTGCCGCCGAGGGCGTGGACGATGGGGCTCTTCAGGGCCTCGGCGAAGGCCATCAGCTCGGCATGCGCGCCGGCACAGCCCCGGCCGCAGAACAGCGTGACGCGCTCCGCCCCGTTCAAAAGGTCTGCCAGCGCATCGAGTTCCGCCGCGGCGGGGGTAACGATAGGCGCCGGGGGCAGAAGGCCGGCGGCCGTTGAGGGGCCGCGCTCGGGCGCCGGGCGCAGCGCCACGTCGCCGGGGATCACCACCACCGCAACGCCACGCTTGCCCACCGCCGCGCGGATGGCATTCTCCAGCACATAGGGCATCTGGCGGGGATCAGAGACGAGCTCGCAATAGACGCTGCATTCCGCGAACAACGACTGCGGATGCGTCTCCTGGAAATAGCCGCCGCCGATCTCTGCCGAGGGGATCTGCGCGGCGATGGCCAGCACCGGCGTCCGGCTCCGGTTGGCATCGAACAGGCCGTTGATAAGGTGGAGGTTTCCCGGCCCGCACGAGCCGGCGCAGACGGCGAGCTTGCCGGTGATCTGCGCTTCGCCCGCCGCCGCGAAGGCCGCCGCCTCCTCGTGTCGGACGTGGAACGGCTCGATGCCGCCATGACGCCGGAGGGAATCGGTGATGCCGTTCAGGCTGTCGCCGACCACGCCATAAATGCGCTCGACCCCGGCCTCGGCCAGCACGTCGACCACAAGATCCGCTACCTTCCGTGCCATTGGCAAAGCCTCCGTGTGACCCTTGAATGAGATTGCCTGCGGGATGCGGTGGCGGGCTTGGATATTGGCGCCAGCATTGGCTTTTCGCGCCCGGCCCGTAACCGCGATACCCTGCGCGGCTCGATGCCAAAGGTACGGGCGCAGCCGATCGGAACACCATACACACCTGCGTATAGATGACGCCAACGATAGGGCCGGCGATAAGTCCTCAAGCATTGGACCCCCGCAGGCTGTCGTGTGCCTGCGCGATCGACTGGAGGATGCCGTGACGCCGTCGAACTCGCGCGAACACCAGATGTATCCCACCTTCACCGCAGAGCAGATCGCCACCGCGCGGCGCTTTGCGGACGGGCCCGAGCAGCGCTTCGAGCCGGGCGAGACCCTCTATGACATCGGCGCCGTGGGCGCGCCGACCTGGCTGGTGATCGAGGGCACCATCGAGGTGGTCCGGCGCGATGGACTGTCCGGGGAGGCGCCCGTCACGGTCCATCATGCGGGGCAGTTCTCGGGCGAGGTCAACCAGCTGGATGGCCGCCCCGCCATCGCCGCCGGCAGGGCGGGACCCGACGGCTGCACCGCCCTGCCCTTCGACGCGACCCACCTGCGCGCGCTCGTCATCGGCTCGGCCGAAATCGGCGAGACCATCATGCGCGCTTTGATCCTGCGCCGCGTGAACCTGATCGCCGAGGGCGGGTCCGGGACGATCCTCATCGGCGTGCCGGACAGCCCGGAAATCCTCGACCTGCAGGTGTTCCTGAACCGCGCGGGTCTGCCGAACCTCGTCCTCGATGTGCGCAGCGACGAGGAGGGGCGCGCTCTGGTCGCTCGAATGGGCGTTCCGCCCGAGGACCTGCCGCTGATCGTCTGCCCCACCGGACCGATCCTGCGGCGCCCCACCGTCGAGGAGATGGCCGGCTGCCTCGGTCTCGTTCCCGCGCTGGATCCCGCAAAGCTCTACGATGTCGCCATCGTCGGCGCCGGCCCGGCGGGCCTCGCGGCAGCCGTCTACGGGGCGTCGGAAGGCCTGTCCGTCATCGTGCTCGATGCCCGCGCCTCGGGCGGTCAGGCGGGCGCCTCGGCGCGGATCGAGAACTATCTCGGCTTTCCGACCGGCATTTCCGGCCAGGCTCTGGCCGGGCGGGCCTTCAACCAGGCCCTGAAATTCGGCGCCGAGATCGCCATTCCGGTGGCGGTGGAGCGGCTGGACTGCGCGGGCGGCGAGCTGAAACTCGCCTGCGCGGGGGACCGTCATATCCGGGCGCGCGCGGTGGTGATCGCCTCCGGCGCCCGCTATCGCCGCCCGGACGTTCCCGACCTCGCCAAGTTCGAGCGCTCCGGCATTTCCTACTGGGTCTCGGCGGTGGAGGCGCGCCTGTGTGCGGGGGAAGAGGTGGCCCTCGTCGGCGGCGGCAATTCCGCTGGGCAGGCCATCGTGTACCTCGCCCCTCAGGTGAAGAAGCTGCACGTGGTGGTGCGCCGTCCGCTCGCCGACACCATGTCGCGCTACCTGATCGACCGCATCGATGCACTGCCCAATGTGGAACTGCACGTGGGGAGCGAAGTCGCGAGCCTGGAGGGGAACCGGACCACGGGCCTCACCGCCGCAACCTTCCGCGACCGGCGCGACGGCACGCTGCACCGGCGCGAGCTTCGGCACATGTTCCTGTTCATCGGCGCGGACCCGAACGCCGCATGGGCGGCGTCCTGCGTGAAGACCGACGGCAAGGGCTTCATCATCACCGGGGCGGGTGCCCGCGCGCTGGAAACGAGCACGCCCGGCGTGTTCGCCATCGGCGATGTGCGCGCCGGCTCCACCAAGCGCGTGGCCGCAGCCGTGGGCGAGGGCGCCGCGGTGGTCGCCCAGATCCATGCCATGTTCGCCGAGGAAGCCAGCAGGGAGACGGCCTGATGTCGTGCACGCACGCAAAAGCCATTCACGAGGTCACGCCCAGCGCCAAAGGGTGCGAGGAATGCCTGAAGATCGGCAGCGCTTGGGTCCACCTGCGGCTGTGCCGGACCTGCGGCCATGTGGGCTGCTGCGACGATTCTCCCCATCGTCACGCCCGGGCGCATTTCAGGGCCACCGGGCACCCCATCATCGAGGGCTATGATCCGCCGGAGGGCTGGGGCTGGTGCTACATCGACGAGGTCGAGGTGGACCTGCCCGACCAGACCCCGCAGGTCGGGCCCATTCCCCGCTTCTACTGATCGCGCCCGTGCCCGAAGCCCAACGCGGCTTGCCACGCCGGGCTTCGGCCCCGTCTAGCGGAAGGCCGCGAGCGCCTGTTCCGACTGGCGCGCGAGGATGCCGGCATCGACGCCGATGGCGGTGAACGTCGTGCCGAGATCGATGCAGCGCTTCGCGAAGGCGGCATCGCCCGTGAGGATGCCCGCGGGCTTGCCGGCGGCGCGAATGCGGGTGACGGCATTTTCCACGGCGTCCACCACACGGGCATGCTTCAGGTCGCCCACATGCCCGAGGCTCGCGGCGAGATCGCCGGGGCCGATGAAGATGCCATCGACACCCTCGACGGCGGCGATGGCGTCGATCTGGTCCAGCGCTTCCTGCGTCTCCACCTGCACCAGCAGGCACAGTTCCCGCGCGGCCTCGCGGGCATAGTTCTTCACGCGGCCGAAGCGAGTGGCGCGGGTCAGCGCGGACACGCCCCTTATGCCATCGGGCGGATAGCGCGTGGCAGCCACGGCCGCGCGGGCCTCCTCGGCATTCTGCACGTAGGGGATCAGCAGGCTCTGCGCGCCGATGTCGAGCAGGCGCTTGATGAGCACGGTGTCATTGGCCGCCGGCCGCACCACCGGGGACACCGGATAGGCCGAGACGGCCTGCAACTGGGCGAGGACCGTCGTCAGCTCGGCCGGGGAATGTTCCGTGTCGAGCAGCAGCCAGTCATAGCCGGCGCCGGCCACCACTTCGGTGGCATAGGCGCTGGAGAGGGTGCACCAGAGGCCGAGCTGCTGGCGGCCCTCGATCAGGGCCGCCTTGAAGGCATTGCGGGGGAGGTCCATGGAAAGCCTCGGGTGAAAGCCTCAGGTGAAGGAGACGCTGATGGCGCCCACCGGTCCATAATCGGCGGTTATCACGTCGCCGGCGGCGATGTCCACGGGCCGGGTGAAGGACCCCGCCAGCACGATCTGCCCCTTCTGGAGCTTCGCGCCCACGGCGGAGAGCTTGTTCACCAGCCAGGCGATGCCGGCGGCCGGATGGCCCATGATGGCGGCCGAGACGCCGCTCTCCTCGATGATGCCGTTCTTGCTCAGCGTCGCCCCCACCCAGCGGATGTCGATGTCCATGGGGCGGATGATGCGGCCACCCACCACGATGGCGGCGAAGGCGGCGTTGTCGGCGATGGTGTCCACGATGGCGCGCGGCACCTCGGTGCGATAGTCGATGATCTCCAGCGCCGGCACGACGAACTCGGTGGCGCGCATCACGTCATAGATGCGCACGCCCGGCCCTTCGAGGTCCTCGCCCATCACGAAGGCCAGTTCCACCTCGAGACGCGGCTTGATGAAGCGCGCGGCGGGGATCTGGGCGCCGTCATTGAACAGCGCGTCATCGAGGATGCGGCCATAGTCCGGCTCGGTCATCTTCGAGGCCATCTGCATGGCGCGGGAGGTGAGGCCGATCTTGTGCCCGGCCACGCGGGCGCCGTTGGCGATGCGCGCCTGCGCCCACAGATCCTGCACGCGATAAGCGTCCTCGATCTCCATGTGCGGGAAGGTGCGGCTGAGCTGGACGACGGGCTTGCCCTCGCGCTCGGCCTTGAGAATCGATTCAGCGCCGAGGCGGCGCTCCTCTTCGGTCATCATGGATGCGTGTTCCGGCTCGTGGTCACAGAAGGGCGAGGGGACGGACCGGCGAGCCCGTGGCGCCGGTGATCCGCAGCGGCTGGGCGACGAAGGCGAAGGAGCCCTGCCCCGCCGCGCCCAGCTCGTCGAGCGTGAGATTCTCGATGATGTGGATGCCGTTCTGGGCGATGAGGATCATGTGCACCTCCAACGTGATGTTGTGGTGGTTCATCACCTCGAACGCCGACGTATCGGAGCCCACGGAGAACGGCTTGCGCGCCGCCAGCCAGCGCCCGCCCTCGACGCCCGGGCCGGGGGCGCCGGCGGAATCGAGGCCGAGATATTTGGGCGAATCCTGCCAGTAGGCGGCCCAGCCGGTGCGCACCAGCACCACATCGCCCTCCCCGACCCGCGTGCCGGACGCGGCCTCGGCCGCCTCCAGTTCCGCGACGGTGATTTCATGGGCGGGATCGAGCGCATCCACGCCCAGCGCGCGCGCCACATCGAGCAGCACGCCGCGACGGAAGATGGGGGCGATGGTCTCCGCCCCGTGCACCTTGAACAGGCCGGTGCCCTGCTGCTCGCGGCCCGCATCATACTTGCCGTAGAGCGCGCCATGCTCGGAGACGTGGCACAGGGCATCGATGTGGGTGGACGAGTGGGTACTCGTCACCATCAGCTCGTTGGACGAGGAATGGCCGCAGGAGCGCAGCACGTCGCCGTGCCGGTTGTTGAGGGTGATGTGGAAGGGCGGATGCGCCGGATGAATGGGCATGCCTTTCTGCATCGGGTGGCTGAGGTCGATCCGGCGGGCAGCCTGCGCGGCCTTGAGCCAGTCCTCGAAATCGAAGCTGCGGGACGGCGCGGGAGTAACGGCATTCATTGGAGCTTGGCTCCCTTCGTCTCGGGCAGGAAGATGAGGACGATGAGGCCGGCGAGCAGGAAGAAGCCGGCGGTGAAGGCGAGCGCACCGGAGAGGCCGTAGCCCGCCGAGAGGAAGCCCACCATCATGGGGGCGAGGGCGCTCACCGCGCGTCCCGCGTTGTAGATGAAGCCCTGCGCCGTGGCCCGCACGTTGGTGGGGAAGAGCTCGGCGAAGGTGGGGGCGAAGCCGGAATAGAAGCCGGTGCCGAAGAAGGCGACCACCGGGCCGAAGGCCAGCAGCACCGTGGGGCTCGAAATCATCGTGTAGGCCGGCACCGCGATGGCCGACAGCACGAAGTAGACGATGAAGGCCACCTTGCGGCCCAGCGAATCCGCCACATAGCCGAAGGAGATGAAGCCGAGCGCCGCGCCCACCTGCATCACCACGATCCAGGTGGTGGACTTCACGAGGTCGAGGCCGGGGCCGCCATTGGCCACGGGGGTCGCGAGCCAGGTGGGAATCCAAGTGAACAGGCCCCAGTAGCCGCACATGGCCGCCGCCGTGAACGCGAAGCACACCAGCGTGCTGCGTCCATGCTCGCCGCTCAGCATCTTGACCGTCTCCACGAAGGTCAAGCGGCGGGTCTGCTGCTTCCAGATCTCCGGCTCCGGCGTGTGGCGGCGGATCCAGAAGGCGAGCAGCGCCGGTGCGATGCCGAAGAAGAACACGCCGCGCCAGCCGATCGTCGGCAGCAGCACCGCCGCGACGATGGCCGCCAGCGCATAGCCCGAGGCGAACGCGCTCTGCACCCACGCCATCACCTTGCCGCGATGCTGGGCGGGCCAGGTCTCGGTGATGAGCGCGGCACCCGCCGACCATTCGCCGCCGACGCCGAGGCCGACCACCATGCGGAACAGCAACAGCTGCGCGATGCTCTGCGAGAAGCCGCACAGCAGGGTGCCCACCGAATAGCAGAGGATGGAGAGCACCATGGACCGGGTGCGGCCGATGCGGTCGGCGAGGAAGCCGAAGACGAGGCCGCCGAAGGCGGTGGCCACGAGGCTCGCCGAGGCGATCATGCCGGCCGTGGAGCGCTCCATGCCGAGGTCCGCGCTGATGTGGCTGATCAGCATCGCGAACAGCAGCAGGTCCATGATGTCGAGGGCCCAGCCGAGATAGGCGGACCAGAACGACTGCCATTGGGCCTTGGTGGCGCCCACATACCAGCGTGTGCCGGCGGCCGCGGGGCGGCTGCCGGAGACATCGAGGCTCATCGGTATTCCTCCACGATTATTGCTTGCCGCGCCTTTTGCGCGGGCCTTTCCGCCTCGGCCACGAAATGCCTTGGCGGACAGGGCTTTGGACCTTGATAGGAATGGCGGGTGCGGGCCGCAATTGGTGAATTTTCAAGCGGGATGTGAGCGGAATTGACATGCGCGCGGCGGGGCCCCATGCCTCAAGGGCATTTGTCCGTGGCCGCGTGTGAAACTGGAATGTCTCAACTCTATCGCTCCCTGCCCTCGCTCCAGACGCTGCGCTGCTTCGAGGCGGCGGCGCGCCTCGGCAGCTTCACGTCGGCGGCCGAGGAGATGTGCATCACCCACAGCGCCGTGAGCCACCAGATCCGCGCCATGGAGGAGGCCGTCGGCCAGCCGCTGTTCACGCGGCAGGGCAACCGCATGGCGCTGACGGTCGCCGGGCGGACGCTCGCGGCCGAGACCCGGCGCGCGCTCGACTATCTCAGCCAGGCCTATGCGGTGGCCCATGCCCAGGCGGTGCCGCGGCCGCAGATGCTGAACCTGTCGCTCCAGGTGGCGCTGGCGGAGCATTTCCTGCTGCCGCGCCTCAATGAGTTCAAGCAGGTGCTGGGCCCCGTCGTGCTGCGCATGACGAGCCTCGCGGACCTCGACGAGAAATGCCCGGATGACACCGACATCGCGCTGGTCTACGGCACCGGCGACGTGCCCGGCATGATCGTGGAGAAGATCGCGGACGAGGAGGTGTTTCCGGTCTGCAGCCCCGCCTTTCTCGCGCGCTACCCGGACCTGTCGCTGGAGTGCATGCCCGAGGTGCCGCTGCTGCTGCATTCGCAGGTGACATGGAACCTGTGGCTGGAAAAGGCCAACCTGCCCATCGTCTACCCCACCCAGTCGACGCTGCTGGACGACATCGCCCTCACCATCCGCGGTGCGCTCGCCGGCCAGGGCATCGCCATGGCGCGCTCCCTCGTGGTGCGGGACTATCTGCGGACGGGCGAACTGGTCCGTCTGTTCGACCTCTCGGTGCCCGGCATCTTCTCCTACCACCTCGCCTGCCGCAGCCAGGATGTGCGCTCGCACTACGCGCCGCAGATCGACTGGATCGTCCGCGCCATGCGCGCGCTGCGATAGGCCGGCCTTCGCGCCGCCTGTCCCGTTGGGTCTGGAAGCCGGGATTGCACCGGCAACACCTCAGGTAGCGTCAGGGGCGCAGCGCACACCGTCGCCGCGACGCGGCGTGTCCGCCACGCGGACACTCGAGATAATACGCTGTTGCCAGATCGCCCGGCGTCCTAACCCAAGACAAGAAAAAGAACACGGGGAGGACGACATGACTGGTGGCCACGCCAAGCTGCCATGTTCCGAAATGCAGCGCAGGTTCGGAACCTAAGGACGCCACGGGCGCACGCGCCCTCTATCGAGACTTCCCGAAGATCGCACCCTGGCCCCGGCCAGGCGGCGTCGGCTGTCGCCTGCGCAGAAGCAGCGAGGGCCAACGGCGCCGCGCATGTCTCGTAGCACAAACACAGCCCATAGATAATATGGAGGCCCCGAGGATCCATGACGCACGCCACCTATCCCCTTTCCGGGCAAGCCACGCCCAGCCTCAACAAGGCGCAGTGGCGCATCATCTTCCTCGCGAGCCTCGGCGGCTCGCTCGAATTCTATGATTTTATCATCTATGGCATCTTCGTTCAGTATATCTCCGCACAATTCTTCCCGGCGAATGATCCCTATGTCTCGCTGATCCTCTCCTTCTCGGTGCTGGCCCTCGGCTTTCTCGCCCGGCCATTCGGCGGAGCGGTGCTGGGCATTCTGGGCGACCGCTATGGCCGCCGGCCGGTCTTCATCGGCTCGCTGGGCCTCACTACGCTTGCCACCATCGCCATCGGCCTTTTGCCGAACTACCAGTCCTGGGGCATCGCGGCACCGCTGCTGCTGGTGGCCTTCCGCCTGGTGCAAGGCATCTGCCTCGGCGGCGAGCTGCCGGGCGCGGTGACCTATGCGGTGGAGGCGGCGCCCGCCCGCGCGGGCCTGGCCTGCGGCTTCATCATCTTCTGCGTCAATGTGGGCGTGCTCATCGCAACGCTGGTCAATCTCGGCATCCAGTACGCCCTGCCGCCGCAGGATGTGGCGGACTATGGCTGGCGCATCGCCTTCCTACTCGGCGGCGTCATCGGCCTCGTGAGCTTCGCGCTGCGCCGCAAGCTGGAGGAATCGCCGGAATTCGTGAACCTCCACGGCAAGGCGACACGGCATCCCCTGCGGGAGCTGATGCGCCATCACGGTCGCTCGGTTCTGGTGGCGGCCGGCGTCGCCGCCATCATCGCCGGCTTCAACGGCATGCTCTACGGCTTCGTGCCCGCCTTCCTGGTGAAGACACTGCATTATCCCGCCCCCGACGTGGCGCTGGCCATGACGGTGGCGCTGGTGGTCAGCTCCGTGGGCCTCATCCTCGCCGGCTGGGCCGGAGACTTCGTGCCCGGACGCCTCATCCTGCGGGCCGGATCGCTGGGCATGGTGGTCGTGGTGGTTCCCCTGTTCGCGCTGATGGCGAACCACGGCGCCAGCATCGTCCTGGTGCTGAGCCTGCTGTCGCTGGTGTTCTCGTTGGCGAGCGGCATCTGGCCGAGCATCCTCGCCGGGCTCTTCCCGACGCAGGTGCGCTTCACCGGCATCGCTCTGTCCTACAATGTGAGCGTCACGCTGCTCTCCGGCTTCGCGCCTCTGGCCGCCACCGCGCTCATCGCCCAGACCGGGATGAATTCGGCCCCCGCGCTCTACATCGCGGCGTCGGCGGCGCTGACCTTCTGGTGCAGCTTCCTCATCCCCGCCCGTTCGGCCTCGGCGCTGCCGCCGGCCTGAGGCCGCGCCCCGCCGCCAAGACCCACCCCCACCCGGAGGACCACCGTCATGGGCGTCATCGCGCTCGGTTATCTCGGCATCCGCTCGGACAGGATGGACGACTGGAACGCCTTCGCCTCGGGCCTCCTCGCCATGCAGGCGGTGGACTCGACGCGCGCCCAGACGACCTTCCGCATGGACGACCAGCGCCAGCGGCTGTTCGTGGTGAACGAGCCGGGCGCGGTGATCGCCGCCATCGGCTGGGAGGTGGAGGAGAAGGCGGATCTCGACCGCTTCGCCGCGCGTCTCGAGGCCGCCGGCGTCGCGGTGACGCGGGGCGCGCGGTCGCTGGCGGACCGGCGCTTCGTCGAGGATCTCATCACCTTCGCCGATCCCGACGGCAACAGTGTCGAGCTGTTCTTCAACCCCATGCGGGCGAGCGATCCCTTCGTGCCCGGCCGCCCCATCTCGGGCTTTCGCACCGGCCCCTTCGGCATGGGGCACGCCGTGCTCCACGCGGTGCGGATCGACGCGCTCCTGCCCTTCTATCGCGACCTGCTGGACTTCCACATCAGCGACTACGGGCTCACCCCCTATCCGCTCTATTTCTTCCACGTGAACGGGCGTCACCACAGCCTCGCCATGGTGGGCTCGGGACAGACCGGCTTTCACCACTTCATGATCGAGTTCAACAATCTCGACGACGTGGGCCAGGGCTACGACCTTGCCGAGCTGCAGGAGGGGCGCCTCGCCTACACGCTGGGGCGCCACACCAACGATTTCATGACCTCCTTCTACGCCAACTCGCCCTCCGGCTTCTTCGTGGAGAACGGCTGGGGCGGGCGGGTGATCGATCCGGCCACCTGGGAGCCGCACGAGACCTTCGCCGGCCCGAGCTTCTGGGGGCACGAGCGCCTCTACCTGCCCGAGGAGCCGCGCGCCCGCCTGCGCAACATGCGCCTCACGGCGGCCGCGAACGGCCTCAGGTCGCCGGACGTGGTGGACTGCCCCTGGCTCTACAGCCGGCTGGCGGGCTGACCGCCGCCCTTCCCATCCAAGCCCCTGCGGGACTCCGCTTCCGGCCTCCCGCAGGCCCTCATTACCGCACCGATGTCCGCCAGGCGGACGCCAGGGCCGGCTTCATTGCCGGCTGAGACCCGCTCTGGGATCAGTCCGGCCCAAACACGGGGAAAACCATGCCCGAGGCAAACGGCAGCACGCCGGATCGTTTCGACGTCGTCATCATCGGCCTCGGGCCCGTTGGCGCGACCCTCGCCAACCTGCTCGGCCTTCAGGGCGTCTCCACCCTCGTGCTCGAACGTGAGACCGAGGCCTATCACCTGCCACGCGCCGTGCACTTCGACGACGAGGTGATGCGCGTGTTCCAGACCATCGGCCTTGCGGACGAGATCATCCCGTCTTTGCGGGTCAATCCCGGCATGCGCTTCGTCGACGCGACCGGCGCGCTGCTGATGGACTGGCCGCGCCCGCAGGAGGTGAGCGAATTCGGCTGGCACGCCAGCTACCGCTTCCACCAGCCGGACCTGGAGCGGACCCTGCGCGACGGCCTCAAGCGCTTCCCCAGCGTGCGGGTGCGCACGCGCTGCGACGCCTTCGCCTTCGAGCAGGACGCTGAAGGGGTAACGGTCCGCTACGAGGACCTCGCCACCGGCCGCCTCCAGCAGGCCCGCGCCCGCTATGTGGTGGGCTGCGACGGCGCCCGCTCGCTGGTCCGCCGCTTCATCGGCTCGTCCATGGACGACCTGGGCTTCCACGAGCGCTGGCTGGTGGTGGACGCGGTGCTCCGGCGGCCGAAGCCCGAGCTGGGCGATCACACCATCCAGTATTGCGACCCCGCACGCCCCGCCACCTATGTGCGCGGCCCCGGCGACCGCCGCCGCTGGGAGATCACCGTCCTGCCCGAGGAGGACGGCCGCGTCATGGTGCATCCCGAGAAGGTCTGGTCGCTGCTGGCGCCGTGGCTCAGGCCCGATGAGGCGGAGCTGGAGCGGGCGGCGGTCTATACCTTCCATTCGGCGGTGGCGCAGCGCTGGCGCGCTGGCCGTCTGCTACTGGCGGGCGACGCCGCCCACCAGACCCCGCCCTTCATGGGCCAGGGCATGTGCTCCGGCGTCCGCGACGTGGCGAACCTCGCCTGGAAGCTCGAGGCGGTGGTGAAGGGACGGGCGCAGGACTGCCTGCTCGACACCTACCAGAGCGAGCGGGCGCCGGACGCCCATGCCTATATCGAGACCGCGGTGCGGCTCGGCGGCCTCATCAACACCTGCGGCACCGAGGCGGCCCTCAACGCCGCCTTCCGCGATGCGGACGGCGTGGTGCGCCTGCGCAGCCGGGTGCCCCAGCTGGGACCGGGCCTCGCCATCGGCCGCGTGGACATCGCCGGCAGCCGCTTCGCCCAGCCCCGCCTCGCCGACGGGCGCCGGCTGGACGACGCCGTGGGCTTCGGCTTCGCCTTGCTGTGCCGAGACCAGCTCTGGCGCGCTGCCGCCGAGCGGGTGCGCCAGCGCTTCGAGGCGTCCGGCATCGCCGTCGTCACCGTGGCCGACTGTCCCGACCTCGGCCCGCTGCTGGATGTAGCCAGCGCGGCGGCGGTGCTCGTCCGCCCCGACCGCTACGTGGCCGGAAGCGCGGCCGACGAGGCGGACTTGGCTGCCATGGCCGATGCGCTGGCACCCGCCGACCCCGCACAGGCCTCCGCCGCCTGATCTCTCTCACATCCCGAAACGTTCCAGGAAAAGGTTTGCCCCCATGAAGTTCGCGTCCTTCACCCATGCCGGCAAGGCCGGATACGGCCTCGTGACCGAGGGCGGGATCGTCGATCTCGCCCGCCGCTTCCCCGAGGCGCCGACGCTGCGCACCTTCATCGCCGGCGGTCTCGACCGCGCCGCCGCTCTGGTCGGCGCGCCGGCGGACTTCGCCCTCGCCGACGTGACGCTGGCGCCGGTCATTCCCGACCCGGACAAGATCGTGTGCGTCGGCCTCAATTATCACGACCACGTGGTGGAGACGGGCCGCACGGTCACCCCCAATCCCATGCTCTTCGCGCGCTATGCGGGCAGCCAGGTGGGCGACGGCGAAGCGCTGGTGAAGCCGCTGGAATCCGACGAGTTCGACTATGAGGGCGAGCTTGCCGTCATCATCGGCAAGGGCGGCCGGCGCATCTCGGAGGCCGATGCGCTGTCCCATGTGGCGGGCTATGCCTGCTACAACGACGCCAGCGTGCGCGACTGGCAGCGCCACACCTCGCAGTTCATGCCCGGCAAGACCTTTGCCGCCACCGGCGGCTTCGGCCCGTGGATGGTGAGCGCCGACGAGATCGGCGATCCCACCCGCCTCACCCTCGCCACCCGCCTCAACGGCGCCGAGGTGCAGCGCACCACCGTGGACCTGATGATCACGCCCATCCCCACGCTGATCGCCTACACCTCCACCATCCTGCCTTTGCTGCCCGGCGACGTGATCGTCTCCGGCACGCCCGGCGGGGTCGGCGCGCGGCGCACGCCCAAACTCTTCATGAAGGACGGCGACGTGGTGGAGGTGGAAGTCAGCGGCATCGGCGTGCTGCGCAACCCCGTCGTGGCTGAGAAGGCCTGAGGCCGGACCCGGCCGGCCCGGTACCACCCGGGCCGGCGCAGGCTGGGCAGCGCCCGCCCATCGCGTGTAGCATGGCGGGACGACCGGCTCGTCCGGCCGAGGGGGAGCGCCGAGGATGGGGCCGGACCATGGGACAGCGACCGGCTGACGACGGCGCGGGGGCGCAGGACCGCACCGACAGCGTGCGCGCACTGCGCCGCGGCCTCGCCGTGCTCCGCCACATCAATGCGGTGGGCAGCACCAGTGCCGCCGCCATCGCCCGCGCCCTCGACATCCCCCGCCCCACCGTCTACCGCCTGCTGCAGACGCTGGAGGAAGAGGGCTATGTGGCCTTCTCCGCCTCCTCGTCGCAGGTGCGGGTCACGCGCCTCTCCGCCAGCCTCGGCGACGGCTATGCCGCGCATTCCCGCGTGTGCCAGGCGGCGGGGCCGGTGTTCGGCGAGCACGGACCGCGTCTCGTCTGGCCGCTCGACCTGACGGTCTACGAGAACGCCGCCATGGTGATCCACGAGACCACCCACACGCGCAGCCCCCTCTCCATCGACCGGGGCATGATCGGCTATCGCCTGCCCATGCTGCGCACCTCGGCGGGCCGGGCCTATCTCGCCTTCTGCAGGCCGGAGGAGCGGGTGATGATCCTCGATCACCTGCGCCGCATCGACGATCCCGAGGACCGCCCTTTCCTCGATGAGACCTGGCTGAAACGCATGGTCGAGGATACGCGACGGCGCGCCGTCGCCGTGCGCGATGGCGGCGAGTTCCGGCCGAAGACCTCCAGCATTGCGGCCCCTGTCATGATCGGCGACCGCGTGGAGGCGGTTGTATCGATGATCTGGATCCGATCGGCGCTTTCCCTGGACGATGCCCTTTCGGCACATTCAGAGGCGTTGCAGGGCACGGCTGCCGCCATTGCGCGCGAGGTATCTGCGCAACTGCAAGCGGGTGCCGCCGAATAGCCCTACCGACTACCGCCGGCGCGTCCGGAATGAGGCCCGCGACCGGCTCTTGCCGTCGGCGATCTTTGGCGGCAGCTTTATGAGAATGCCGCCATGCGCCTTATAAGCGCACCCTGGCGGCGGTGGCATATGAACTCCCGGCCTATTAGGAAGGCGTTCCAGATGCTTTCCGACGGCTCCCCTTCGACGCCTGACGATATTGCGAGATAGGCGGAACCAGCCGTGCCCTTCCTGACGACGAATCCAGCGCTCGCGCACGCTTTGGCCGAACGGGACTACGACAACCCAACGCCGGTGCAGCTCGCCGTGCTGGCGCCCGAGGCGTCGGGTCGCGACCTTCTGGTGTCGGCCCAGACGGGGTCCGGCAAGACCGTCGCCTATGGCTTGGCGATGGCCGAGACACTGCTGGGCACAGCCGAGCGTTTCGAGTTCGCGAGCGTGCCGCAGGCGCTGGTGGTGGCGCCCACGCGGGAACTGGCGCTGCAGGTGCAGCGCGAGTTCGCATGGCTCTATGCGGCGACCGGCGCCCGCATCGTCTCCTGCGTCGGCGGCATGGACCCGCGGCAGGAGCAGCGCCTGCTGGCGCGGGGGGCCCACATCGTCGTCGGCACGCCCGGCCGCCTGCGCGATCATCTGGAACGCGGGCGCCTTGATCTCTCGGCGCTGCGCGTGGCCGTGCTCGACGAGGCCGACGAGATGCTCGATCTCGGCTTTCGCGAGGATCTCGAATTCATTCTCGACGCCACCCCACCGGAGCGGCGCAGCCTCTTGTTCTCCGCGACAATGCCGCGCGGGATCATCGCGCTCGCCAAGCGCTACCAGCGCGACGCCTTGCGCATCGAGGTGGCGGGGGCCGAAGGCGGACACGCGGACATCGAGTACCGCACCATGCGCGTCGCGCCGACCGAGGTCGAGCACGCGGTCGTCAACGTACTGCGCTATTATGATACCCCCAGCGCCATCGTGTTCTGTAACACGCGCGAGACCGTGCGACGGCTGCACGCCATGCTTCAGGAGCGGCAGTTCTCGGCCGTCGCGCTGTCCGGCGAACTGAGCCAGAACGAGCGCAACCACGCCTTGCAGGCGCTGCGGGACGGGCGGGCGCGGGTCTGTGTCGCGACCGACGTTGCCGCGCGCGGGATCGACCTGCCGAACCTCGGCCTCGTCATCCATGCCGACCTGCCGAACGATGGCGAAAGCCTGCAGCACCGCAGCGGCCGCACCGGACGGGCGGGGCGCAAGGGCGTGAGCGTGCTTCTGGTGCCGCCGTTTCGCCGGCGCCGGGCCGAGGATCTCATGCGGGCGATCGGCATCCGGCCCTCATGGTCCGGCCCGCCCACCTCCGAGGACATCCGCAAGCTCGACCACGAGCGGATGCTGCGCGACGCCCTCATCACCGACGAGCCGAGCGAAGAGGATACGAGCGCCGGCCTTGCGCTGCTCGCCGCCCATTCGCCCGAGCATCTGGCCGCCGCGCTGGCGCGCCTTTACCGGGCTGGCCTGCCGGCCCCGGAGGAGGTCGCCGACCCGGGCGAGCCCCGTGCCGCGCGCGACCGGGCGGCCGGCCGGGATTTCGACGGCGGATCGGGCGCCGGCAGTGTCTGGTTCCGCCTGAATGTCGGGCGCCGCAACAATGCCGATCCCAAATGGCTGCTGCCGCTGATCTGCCGGCGCGGGAACGTGACGCGCAAGGAGATCGGCGTCATCCGCATCTTCGACGAGGAGACCGCCTTCGAGGTGAGCCTCGCCGCCGCCGACCGCTTCATCAAGGGGGCCCGCAAGGCGGACGGCGACGACGTCGTCATCGAGCCGATGCCCGGCCAGCCCGCGGAGCAACCGAAGCGTCCCGGCCGCGGGAGGCCGCAGGGCGGCCTGCCACCATCCGAAAAGCCCGCACGCGGCCGGAATTTTCGCAACGGACCCGCGCCGGGCAAATCTGCCGATGGCAGAGCGGAGCGCGGCAAGACCGCGTACGAGAAGCCACGCGAGGCAAGGCCGGCGGGTCAAGGCAAAGGCGAACGCCCGCCGAAAGGCCCGCGTCCGACCACGTTCGAGGGAAGGCCCAAAGGAAAGCCGAAAGGCAAGCCGACCCGACGCACCTGACGACGTTAGTCGGCTCCTGACGCACTGCGCGGCGCCCGGTATTCAGCTCTATCTGGACCGGGTGCCGTCGTTCAGCCTGCAATCACGCGGCGACGGCTGAAGACCAGACAGGCGGCGTCCCTACGGCTGAATGGGGGTGAGGTTCCTCGCCAGAGGCCCTCGCCCTTTCACCGGATACCGGCGCCGGCGGTCCGTCGAGATCGAAAGGTCACCCCCGGCGGGCGGTACCGCGCAGGGTCGGCAGTCCGATGCCCGCAGCGTCGAAGCCGCCGTCCACGGCGAGTTCCTGCCCGGTGATGTAGCTCGCCTTGTCGCCGCACAGAAAGAGCACCGCCTCGGCAAGCTCTTCTTCCAGGCCGTAGCGGGCGAGCGGGATGGCGTCGTGATAGTCGGCGCGGATCACGGGCGAATGCACCTGTTTCGCCATGGCGGTGTCCACCGGCCCCGGCGCCACGGCGTTGACGCGGATGCCGATGCCCGCGAGCTCCACCGCGAGCTGCTTGGTGAGGTGGGCAAGCGCAGCCTTGCTGGTGCCGTAGGCGGCCCGCAGGGTCGAGGCGCGCAACCCGGAGATGGAGGTGATGTTGACGACGGCCCCGCCGCCCTGCCGCGCGATCAGCGGCGCGGCGGTCTTGGTGCAGTGGAACGGGCCGGACAAATTGACGTCGAGCACGCGGCTCCACTCCTCGTCCGTGGTCTCGAGAATCGGTTTGAACACGGCAATGCCGGCATTGTTGACCAGCGCGTCGAGCCGGCCGAACCGGGCCTCGATCGCCTGCACCGATTCCGTCACCGCCGCTGCATCCGCCACGTCGCAGACCAAAGCAAGCGTCCGCTCCGGCTCCTCAAGGGCGGCGACCGCATCCTGCAGAAGCTGGGCCTCGATATCGAGCAGCGCCACCCGCCAGCCGTCGGCGAGGAACTTGCGCGCCACGGCAAGGCCAATGCCGCGCGCAGCGCCCGTGACAAGAGCAACCCGGGGTTCCAAGGAGGTGGACATATCGGACATGAGCGCTTCGCGGTGGAGTGAGGTTGGGACCGCTCATATCCCGCCCGCCGGCGAAACGGAATGCCCAGCGTCGATCCACCATGGGATGCCGAACTTTTTCGGGATGACGCGGCTGTCATCCCCCGCCCTTCACGCTACCTTCGCGCACCTGGACGCGCGCAAAGAGCATCAGACGAGGGCCAATGGCGAAAGATGACGTCGAGGGAGAGGGTCTCGACGCCCCTATTCTGCTGGCGGAATGGGAGATGCCTCTGCGCCGCGAGGCCAGCCTGATCGAACGGCTCTCGGAGGTCGATCAAGCCATCGTCCGGCAGCATGGGCACGAGATGCGCCTTGCAACCGGCGAGCCCCTGTTTCGCCAGGGAGAGCGCCACGACGGCATCGTGGTGATCGAGGACGGGCAGATCCGCAGCTTCTATGTGGCGCCCTCGGGACGCGAGATCACGCTGGCCTATTGGTCCAAGGGCCACTTCGTCGGCGGGCCGGATGTCTTCGGCGGCGGCACGCACATGTGGGCCGCGACCGCCATGCGGCCGAGCCGGCTGATGTTCCTGCCCGGCGCAGGCCTGCGGCAGCTGGCGCGACAGGTGCCGGACCTCGCCATCGGGATCATCGACGCCCTCGTCTTCAAGGCCCGCTGCTACTCTGCCTTCGCACAGATGCTGGGCACGCGATCCGTCGCGCAGCGGCTCGTGCAACTGCTCCAGCACCTCGCCCAGACCTATGGCGTGAAGGACGAGCGCGGCATTCTGATCGCCGCCGCCTTCACCCATGCCGATCTGGCAGCGCTCATCGGGGCAACCCGGCAATGGGTGACGGTGCAGCTCGGCCGGATGCAGCAAGAGGGCATCCTCACCAACCGCCGCGGCCTGATGGTCATCCTGAAGCCCGAAGCGCTCGCCCCGCGCAGCTGGAACATGCCGGCGAGCGCTGACCGCCTGTTTCAGGAGGATGGCGTCTGGAGCCCACGGAAACACAAGCAACAAATTGCCGTTAAATAAAGAATGTCGATTTGATAAATTAATGGCCGCTTGATTAAGCGCGCCCCTGAATCCGGGCGCGAAAATGAGCGGGTGCCGCTCAAAGGCAATTCCTTTGCAATTACGAAACCGCCAGTCCTTTCAATGCGATAACGTTCATCCCGGCAATTGGCATCCCGCTTGCTCAGCACTGTTGCGCTTTCGAGGATGCCATGACCGTCGCACTGTCTTCCCAGCCCGCCGCATTGCCCCTGCGCGACGCGGTTTTGTCCTTCATCACCGAAAGGGCCTGGCTCGCTCTCGCCTGCGAGCTGATCCCGGCCGGCCAGCCCGAGGCGGAAAATCCGCTCGACCCGGACCTGCCGGGCGGGAAGGAAGAGGGCATCGCCCTGCTCCTCGCCGACAAGCTCACGGCCCTCGGCTTCACCGTGGACCTGAAGGCTCGCACGCCCCACCGGCTCAACGTCACCGCCGACCTTCCCGGCGAGACTGAGGGGCCATCCCTCATCCTCAACGATCACCTCGACACCTATCCCGCCGGCGACTGGGCGGCCTGGACCATGACCGGCGGCCATCCGTTCCGGCCGACGCGCCACGGCGACCTGCTCTATGCCCGCGGCACCTCCGACACCCGTGGCAACCTCGCCTGCACGCTGCTGGCGGTGGAAGCCATCAGGGCCGCCGGCGTGCGCCTCAAGGGCACGCTGAAATGCGTCTACACGGCGGACGAGGAGAAGAACGGGCCGGACGGCTCCATCTTCCTGCTCGACGAATGCGGACTTGCCGCCGACTACACCATCGTCTGCGAGCCCACGGCCTGGACCGCGCCCGATGGCGGCTGGGGCATGGGCATCGCGATCGCCAATTGCGGCAACTTCCTCGTGGAGGTGGAGACCTCCGGCATCAAGACCCATCTGTGGCGGCCCGATACCGGCATCAACGCCATCACCAAGATGATGGAGCTGCTGCCGCAGCTCGAAAAGATGAGCTTCGCCCACACCCCCGCCCCGCACGCGGGCGGCACGCCGCCCATGGTCACGGTGCTGCGCATCGCCGGGGGCGTGCCGCGTGAGATGCAGTTCACGCCGGACAGCTGCAAGGCGGTGCTCGGCGTGGTGGGCATCCTGCCGGGCATGACGCGGGACAGCGTGATGGCGGACATCAACCGCGTGATCGCCGGTGCGCTTGCCGCCGACCCGACCTTGAAGGCCGAGGCCCGGCCTTTCCCCGGCGCGCTGTTCGTGGACGGCACCGGCGAACAGGAGGCGGATGCCGAGCCCGTCCGCTCCCTGCGCAAGGCCTATGGCGAGGTGCTCTCCGGCGAGCCGAAGCTCTACCGCAAGAACGCCTTCAACGACACGATCCGCTTCTCCGAGCGCGGCTTCAAGGCGGTCACCTTCGGCCCCGGCGAAGACGGCTGGGCGCCGGTGAACGAGAGCATCCACATCGGCAAGGCGGTCGCGGCAACCCGCATCCTCGCGCTCACCGTCATGGACCTTCTGGGAGTCGAGGAATGACCGCCGTGGAGACCGCTTCCGAGCGCGCGCAGAGGGCGGCACGGCCGAAGCTGCTGCCGGCTCGGCTGCGGGCCGCCCTGCCCCGCACACGGCTCCTCACCACCCTCACCGCGGCCTCGCTCTTCGCCCTCTGGTGGCTCGCGGCCCACTATGCGTGGGTGAATCCCCTGTTCCTGCCCTCGCCGAAGGCGGTTTGGGACGCCTTCGTTCGCACCGCCACCGTGGGCTACCAGGGCAGCCTGCTGCACGAGCATCTCATCGCCAGCCTCTACCGCGTGCTGGCGGGCTATGCGCTCGCCTGCCTCGTGGGCATTCCGCTGGGCATCGTCATGGGGCTCAGCCGGGACGTGAAGGCGGTGTTCGATCCCGTGATCGAATTCTACCGGCCCCTTCCGCCGCTGGCGCTCTACACCCTGATCGTCATGTGGCTCGGCATCGGCGATGCCTCCAAGGTCGCCATCCTGTTCCTGGCCGCCCTGCCCCCGTTGACCATCAGCTCCATGCACGCGGCGGCCAGCGTCGATCCGCGCTATGTGAAGGCGGCCAAGAGCCTCGGCGCCAACTCGCGCCAGCTGTTCCGACACGTCTTCCTGCCCGCCTGCATGCCGGGCATCTGCACCGGCATGCGCATCTCGCTCGGCTTCACCTACACGGTCCTGGTGGCCGCCGAGATCGTCGCCGCCACCGCCGGCCTCGGCTGGATGATCTGGGACGCCAGCAAGTTCCTGCTCGGCGACATCGTCATCATGGGCCTGTTCGTCCTCGCCTTCACCGGCATGGCGCTCGACTTCCTCATCCGCCTCGCCGAACGGGCCCTCACGCCCTGGCGCTTCCGCTGATCCTTATCCCGCCGACTGGAGACTGAGATGAAATCGCTTCGACGCACGGCCTCTCTTCTGCTCGCCGCTGCCTTCGCGTGTGGCCTTTCGGCGGGCGCGCAGGCGCAGCAGAAGCCGGAGGGGATCACCATCGGCTATCTCAACCTCGTCAATGCCCAGCTCGTCACCAAGGCACTGGGCCTGCACGAGAAATCCGGCGTGCCCATCAAGTGGGTCAAGTTCGGCTCGGGCGGCGACATGAATCGCGCCGTGGCCGCGAACCAGGTGGATTTCGGCGGCGTCGGCAATCCGCCCTTCACCATCGGCGCCACCCGCGCCTTGCCCTACAAGGGCATCTTCGTGCTGAACATGCTCGGCCCGGTGGAATCCCTCGCCGTGCGCTCCGACAAGAACATCAAGTCCCTGAAGGACCTCGCCGGCAAGACGGCGGCCGCCCCCTTCGGCTCCACCACCCACTATCTGTTCATCGCGGCGCTGAAGGAGGCGGGGGTGAACCCCACCGACGTCAAGCTCATCGACCTTTCGCCCTCCGATGCCGTCGCCGCCTGGCTGCGCAAGGACATCGACGCGGCCTGGATCTGGGAGCCCAACCTCGACAAGATCGTGAAGAATGGCGGCGAGATCTTCCTCACCAGCGGGGAGATGGCGAAGCGCGGCTATCCCACATGGGACGTGGGCGTGGTGATGAACGACTTCGCCGCCAAGTATCCCGATCAGGTGGTCGCCTACGTGAAGGCGGAATGCGAAGGCATCGACTACTGGCTGAAGCACCCGAAGGAGACGGTGGACATCATCGCCAAGGAATTGTCCCTGCCGCCCGAGGACGCCGAGCGCATGATGAAGGGTACCACCATGGTGCCCTGCCCCGAACAGATCACGAAGGACTATCTCGGCACGCCCGGCCAGATCGGCCAGTTCGCCGACACGGTGCTCGCCACCGCGACCTTCCTGAAGGACCAGGGGCGGCTCCCCACGGTGATGGACCGGGCGGGATACGCGGCCTTCATCGATCCGTCCTACCTCGCGAAGGCGCTCGGCAAATGAGCGCCGGCCGGGATGCGATGTCGATGCCCCCGCCCCTTCCCGTGCCCACGCACCTCGCCCCGACGCCGGGGCGCGGGCGGCTGCAACTGAAGGACATTTCCATCGCCTATGGCGAGGGCGCGGCGCGGCGCACGGTGGTGGAGCGCTTCGACCTAGACGTGGAGCCGGGCGAATTCGTCTGCGTGCTCGGCCCGTCGGGCTGCGGCAAGTCCACGGTGCTCAATGCGGTGGCGGGCTTCGTGCCCGCCGCGCGCGGGCTTCTGGAGGTCGATGGCGAGACCATCCAAGGCCCCGGCGCAGACCGGGGCATGGTGTTCCAGCAGGCGACGCTCTTCCCCTGGAAAAGCGTGCTGGAGAACGTCGCCTTCGGCCCCCTCATGTCCACCGGAAGCACCTCGACGGCCGAGCAGAGGGCTCGGACCTTCCTGTCCCTCGTGGGTCTGGCTGCGTTCGAGAAGCACTATCCGTCCGAGCTGTCCGGCGGCATGCAGCAGCGGGTCGGCATCGCGCGGGCGCTCGCCAACTATCCTCGCGTGCTGCTCATGGACGAGCCGTTCGGCGCGCTGGATGCCCAGACGCGGGCGATGATGCAGGAAGCGCTCCTGAACATCTGGGCGGAGTTCCGCACCACCGTGCTGTTCATCACCCACGACATCGAGGAGGCCATCTTCCTCGGTGACCGCGTGGTGGTCATGAGCGCCAATCCCGGTCGCATCGTCGCCGACATCCGCGTGGACATCCCGCGCCCTCGCACGCCGGAGGTGCAGTTCTCGGAGACGTTCCTCGCCATCAAGCGGGAATGTTTCGCGCATATCCGGTCGGAGACGCTGAAGGCGTTCGCCCACCAGCAGAACGCCACGGCGCTGTCGTGATCGCCTGAGGGGACGGGATGCGATTGCCCCGGCCCCGTCGCACGCTCGCTCGTAGCCCCCCGCCTTCGCCTACTGGCTTCGGCGGAGGGCTACGGTGTCTGCGAGCCTCACCCCTCTCAGTCCGCCTGCTGAAACTGCCGGGCAAGGCCCGCCACCACACCATCGCGCCCCGCGAGAGAGATGAAGCTGAGCGAAGAGGGCAGCCCCGCCCGGGCCGGGGCGCCGGGCGCCGCGACGGCGCACAGGTCCATGGGATTCACGAAATAGGTGTAGGTGCCCATCGTTGCGTTGCGCACCATGGGGTCCGCCAGCATCTCGTCGATGGTGTAGATGGTCGGCACTGTCGGCACCACGAACGCGGCATAGTCGGCGAGCGCGATTTCCGCGGCGCGCTTCAGCTCCCGCATCCGGTAGATCGTCTCGAAGGCCTGCTTGGCGGAATAACCCCGCCCCGGCTCGATGGCGGCGAGCGCCGCGGGGTGGATGGCGTCGCGATGGGCCGTGATGACCTCGTCATATTCGACGAGCCGTTCGGCCACGAGCGCCGACTGGAACACCAGCCGCCCGGCCTCCTCGAAGGGGGAATAATCGATCTCCTCCAGCGTGTAGCCGAGCCCGCGCAGACGATCGAGATTGGTGTCGAACGCGGCCTCGGCGACAGCGTCGCCGAAGAAGCGCATCTGGTCCCGGCGCGGAATGGCAAGGCGTGTGGACGGTGCCTGCACGGGCGCGGTCCCGATGGTGTCCGCATCGCGGCGGCTCCAGGGATCGAGCGGGTCATAGCCGGCGATCAGGCCGAGGACTTCGCTCGCGTCGTCCACATTGGCCGCGAAGATGGGGATGCAGTCCAGCAGGCGGCTGTTGTAGACGGCGCCGCGCGTGCTCACGAGCCCGAGCGTGGGTTTCAGTCCAACGATGCCGTTGCAGGCCGCGGGAACGCGTCCCGAGCCACCCGTGTCGCTGCCCAGCGAGAAGGAGACGATGCCGGCCGCCACGGCGACGCCGGAGCCGGAGCTGGACCCGCCGGGGATGAAATCGGGGTCGAGCGCATTGCGGCACAGGGGATCGGGGCTGCGCGTGCCGTTCAGGCCCGTCGCGAACTGGTCCATGGTGTTCTTGCCGATGAGCACCGCCCCGGCCGCCTCCAGGCGGCTGATGGCCAGCGCGCTCTCCTCCGGCGCCATGGCGACCACGGGGCAGTTGAGCGTCGTCGCCATCCCCGCCACGTGCAGATTGTCCTTCACCGAGAAGGTGAGGCCGAGCAGCGGGAGCGCCTCGCCGGCCCTCGCGCGGGCAGCGGCGGCAGCGGCCTTCCTCTCCACCTCCTCCCGGGGCACCAAAGCTGTGAAGATGCCATCCCCAGCGGCCGCCTGGGCGCGATCCGCCGCATCAAGCACCAGCGCCACCGGATCCGCGCCGTCGGCGAGAGCCGCACGGGCGGTCGCGAAGCCGCTTCGCGGAGGGCGGACGGTGGGGGCAACCTTGTCAAGCATCGTGGGTCCCTTCGAAGGCCTTCTGGCTCTGCTGTCGGATGAGGTCGAGACACTCCCGGCGAAGCGCCTGGAAGCGGGCACCCAGTGTTGTTTCAATGGTGCGCGGACGCGGAAGGTCCACGGCAAGGTCGCGGACGATACGCCCCGGCCCCGCCGACATGACGAGCACCCGGTCCGCCAGCAGCACGGCCTCGTCGATATCGTGCGTGACGAAGAGGATCGTGGTGTCCAGTTGCGCCCACAGCCGCAGCAGGCCCTCCTGCATCACGGTGCGGGTCTGGGCATCCAGCGCGCCGAACGGCTCATCCATCAACAGGATGTTCGGCCGGTTGGCGAGCGCGCGGGCAATGGCGACGCGCTGCTGCATGCCGCCGGAGAGCGTGTGCGGAAGAGCCTTGGCGGAGCGCGAAAGGCCGACCATCTCGATCAACTCGTCGGCAATGGCCCCGGCATCGGCGCGCGATTTTCCGGCCATGCGCGGGCCATGCGCCACGTTCGCCCGCACCGACTTCCAGGGGAACAGCCGGGGCTGCTGGAACACGACGCCGCGATCCGGCCCCGGCCCCGTGACGACCTTCGTGCCCACCACCACCTCGCCCTCATAGGGCGTCTCGAAGCCGGCAACGGCATTGAGGAGGGTGGACTTTCCGCAGCCGGACGGCCCCAGCAGGCAGATGAACTCGCCGCGGCGCACCTGGAAGGACACCCGGTCCACGGCGGGAACGAGTTCGCCGCCATCCCGCTCGAACGCGATGGTGACATCGCGCACGTCGATCTCGACTTCGCCGCCCTCCCTCAACGGGACAGGCACGGGCTTGCGGATCATGGAAATGATGCTCATCGCCACCATACCAGGCGCTGCGCCATCATCGCGAAGCAGCGATCGGCGATGAAGGAGATCAGGCCCAGCGCCGCGAGGCCGGCGAAGACGAGGCCGGTCTGCATGTTCTGCTGGGCCAGCTGGATGCGATAGAAGATGCCGGCGAACGCGCCCGCCAATTCCGCCGCGACCAGCGTGTAGAACGAAATGCCCACCGCCGTGCGCAGGCCCACGACGATGAAGGGCAGCGCGCTCAGCAGCACCACCTCGCCCACGAGCCGGCGGCGTGGCGTGCCCAGCATCTGGGCGGCGCGCACCAGTCCCTGATCCACCTTCTGGACGCCGAGATGGGTGGACAGCCAGACGGTGAAGAACACACCCCAGACGATCAGGAAGACCTTCCCGCCCTCCGACAGCCCGAACCACAGGATGACGATGGAGACGAAGGCGATGGGCGGGATGGGCCGCAGCACCTGAAACAGCGGACCGAGCAGCCCGGAGAAGAAGGCGGAGCGCCCCGTGAGCAGGCCGCATCCCACGCCGACGACGGACCCGACGAAATAGCCAGTCGCCACGCGCTTCAGGCTCGCCACCGCGTCCTCGACGAACAGGCCGCTCGTGACCCATTCCATCGCCGCGCGCGCAACTTCGGTGGGCGCGGGAAAGAGGATGGGATTGACGATCCTCGCCTGAGCGATCAGTTGCCAGACCATCAGGAAAAGCGGGATGGAGACGAGCCCCACCGCCATGTTGATCCGCTGGCTCAGCCGGGCACTGCGCCGCCGCTTCGCCCCCACGGCGGGGAGCGCGCCTGCCCCGCGTGGGGAGAGCGCCGCCGGGGTGGAGATGTCAGCCATGATGCCGACGCTTCAGTTGAGCTTGTAGGTGATGCGGGCGGCATCCAGCGCACGCAGGGGTTCGGGAAAGAGAACCACGGCGAAGTCCGGCACGCCGGTCACGCCGGGCGGATGGTTCTTTGTATCGAGACGCCACTGGGCATGGGCCTTGAGGGCATCGATCTGCTTCGCCCCGATGCCGACCTGATAGACATAGTCGCTCCAGATCGGCTTCAGATCCTCCGGCTTCATGCCCACGGCCTTGGAGACGACCTCGATCGCCTCTTCGGGATGCGCCTTCACCCAGGCTTCGGCGGCAATGAGCGCGGCGAGGAATTTGGAAACGATCTGCGGATTGGCCTTCAGGTAATCCTGCATCACCACGATGTTGAAGGTCTCGGAATAGACGCCTTTGGTATCGAGCAGCGCGACATCGTCACCGAGCGCCTTCCGGCCGTTGGCGATGTGCGGCTCCCAGGTGTCGTAGGCATCGATGCTCCCGGCCGCCAGCGCGGGCAGCATCTCCTGGGGCTTCAGATTGACCAGCGTGACATCCTTGCTGGTAAGGCCCGCCTTCTTCAGCAGCTCGGTTGTGTAGACCTCGCTGCCAGTCCCGGCGGTGTAGGCGATCTTCTTGCCCTTGAGATCCGCGAACGACTTGATGGCCGCCTTCTTCGCCGTCAGCGTCTTGATGTCCGAATATTCCATGCCCGCCACGAAGGCGATGGGCTGGCCGGCCATGGCGGCCGCCGTGACCGGCGCTTCTGCCGTGGTGGCGATATCGGCGCCGCCGCCGATCACCGTGTCGAGCGCCTGCTTGCCACTGGTGAAGTTGCTCACCGAGATGTCGAGGCCTTCCTTCTCGAACAGCCCCTGCGCCTTGGCGACGATGGTGAGGGCCGAGATGGGCGCCAGATTCTGCGCGAGGCGGGCTTTCAGAAGTTCTGCCGCTCCGAGGCTGGAGACGGGCGCCAGGAATATCGCGGCGGCAATAACGCTGCAGAGCTTGAAATGCTGCATGGCCCGGTCTCTCTTCTGCAGTCTGAGGATGCAGCCATCGAGCGCGTCCCGGCCCCGCTTTAGAAGCAATTAATTGCTGACTGCAGACCTTGAGGGTCCTCGGCGGGCAAGAGCCACCGCCGTGGACGGCGCCATGATGGACGAGCCGGGGCGCGGGCGCGTGCGCCCCTCGCCGGCGCCCTCCGATCGCGGCCAGCAAAATCTCGCAGCGCCCCGGCGCACGTCACCCATATTCAATGAGGCAATCGGCAGCCTGGTCCGGGGACATCAGATGATGTTGTGCTTCTTCAGCCGGTAGGCGAGCGTCGGGTGCTCCTTTTCGGTGCCCGCCAGGGCTTGTCGTTTTCCGCGGAATGGCGTACTCGACATCTCAATAAATCTTGAGATGTTGACTCATGGATGAATCGAAGGCCCTCACCTCCTTCGCTGCGCTTTCTCAGGTAACCCGTCTCCGCGTGGTGCGCCTTCTGGTGCAGGCCGGTCCGGAGGGGCTGCCTGCGGGCGCCATCGGCGAGGCCATGGATGGTGCTTCCTCCTCCCGCATGTCCTTCCACCTGAACCATCTGGAGCAGGCCGGGCTGGTGCGCTCGCGGCGGGACGGGCGATCCATCATCTACAGCGCCGTCTACCCGGCCCTCTCCGACCTCGTGGCCTTCCTGATGCGCGATTGCTGCAACGGGCATCCCGAGGTCTGCGCCCCCGCCGTTGCCGCCTTGTCCTGCGCCTGCGAACCCAAGACTGAGGACACCCATGCCTGACACGAGCTCCGATCACGTGTTCAACGTGCTGTTCCTGTGCACCGGCAATTCCGCCCGCTCGATCCTCGCGGAAAGCATCCTGTCGAAGGACGGGGCCGGCCGGTTCCGCGCCTTCTCGGCCGGGAGCGCCCCCAAGGGCGAGGTGAACCCGCTCGCCATACGGACGCTGAATGCCTTCGGCTACCCGACCTATGGCTTTCGCTCCAAGAGCTGGCTCGAATTCGCCGAGCCGAACGCGCCGGTGATGGATTTCGTCTTCACCGTCTGTGACAATGCGGCCGGCGAAGCCTGCCCCATCTGGCCGGGGCAACCCATGACGGCACACTGGGGCATCGAGGACCCCGCCGCGGTGGAGGGCAGCGACATCGTCCGGGAAGCGGCCTTCAACGCCGCCTTCCGCTATCTCAAGAACCGCATCTCGGTGTTCACGGCGTTGCCGATCACCAAGCTCGACCGCCTCGCCCTCGGCACCAGGCTGCGCGAGATCGGCCGCCTCGAAGGTGGCACCGATCCGCGCTCCGACGTGGCCTGAGGTGTGGCGATGGACGTCATCATCTATCACAACCCGGACTGCGGCACCTCGCGCAACACGCTGGCGATGATCCGGAATGCCGGGATCGAACCGCATGTGATTGAGTACCTGAAGACGCCGCCAAACCGCGCGCGGCTCGAGGATCTCATCAGTCGCGCCGGTCTTTCCGTTCGCGAGGCCCTGCGCGAGAAGGGCACGCCGTATGCGGAACTCGGACTGGGCGATCCCGCCCTTTCCGACGACGCCCTGCTCGACGCCATGATGGCCCATCCCATCCTCATCAACCGTCCTTTCGTGGTCTCGCCTTTGGGGGTGCGGCTATGCCGTCCGTCCGAACGGGTGCTCGATCTGCTGCCCCAGCAGCAGGGCGCCTTCACCAAGGAGGATGGCGAGCGCGTGGTGGACGAGGCCGGCCGGCGCATCGCCGGCTGAGTATGGAGATCAGCAATGTCCCTTTTTGAGCGGTATCTCACCGTGTGGGTCGGTTTGTGCATCGTCGCGGGCGTGCTGCTCGGCCACCTGGCACCGTCGGTCTTCCACGCCATCGGGGCCGTGGAGATCGCGCAGGTGAACCTGCCGGTGGCCGTGCTGATCTGGCTGATGATCGTGCCCATGCTGCTGAAGATCGATTTCGCCGCCCTCGGCGAGGTCGGCCGGCACTGGCGCGGCATCGGGGTGACGCTGTTCGTCAACTGGGCGGTGAAGCCCTTCTCCATGGCCCTGCTCGGCTGGCTGTTCATCGGCTGGCTGTTCCGGCCCCTGCTGCCGGCAGACCAGATCGACAGCTACATCGCCGGCCTGATCATCCTCGCCGCGGCGCCCTGCACCGCCATGGTTTTCGTGTGGTCGAACCTCACCAAGGGGGAGCCTCATTTCACGCTGTCGCAGGTGGCGCTGAACGACGCCATCATGGTGGTCGCCTTCGCGCCGATCGTCGCCCTGCTGCTGGGCCTCTCCGCCATCACGGTGCCCTGGGGCACGCTGGTGCTGTCCGTGGTGCTCTACATCGTCATTCCGGTCATCGTCGCGCAACTGCTGCGCCGTCGGCTACTGACGCACGGCGGACAGGCGGCGCTGGACGGCCTGCTGGCCCGTCTCGGACCACTCTCCCTCGTGGCGCTGCTAGCGACGCTGGTGCTGCTCTTCGGCTTCCAGGGCGAGGCGATCATCGCCCAGCCGCTCGTCATCGCGCTGCTGGCGGTGCCGATCCTGATCCAGGTCTATTTCAACGCCGGCCTCGCCTACCTGCTGAACCGCGCAACAGGCGAGGCGCACTGCGTTGCCGGGCCCTCGGCGCTGATCGGCGCGTCGAACTTCTTCGAGCTGGCCGTGGCCGCGGCCATCTCGCTGTTCGGCTTCACCTCCGGTGCGGCGCTCGCCACGGTGGTGGGCGTGCTGATCGAGGTGCCCGTGATGCTCTCGGTGGTCTGGATCGTGAACCGCTCCAAGGGCTGGTACGAGCGAACAGCCGAGGCCGGGAAAATCCGTCCCGCCGACTAATTCGATAATTGCCGAAGTCGTCCTTGATCCAGTGTGACGTTCGCTCTAGCCCCACATGAGCACCAAAGAACGAAGCGCAGCCGAGCCGGCCTGAAAAGACCGTGCTGCGGACCATCTACGCCACTTCGGCACCGAGATGGACCTCCTGTCTCCGCAGTCTCCAACGTCTTGATACTGCTTCCGCGGCGCGGCGGCTTCGGGCTCGCGCTAGCTCGAAACCGCCGCGTGGAGCCCGAGCCGCCCTTGCCGGACTACCGGTTCACCACGCCGCCGCGGAACGTCAACACCATCGCAGCTCCGAGCACGAGGATGCCCGCAAGGCTGTAGAGGGCGACACTGCCGCCATCCACGACATGATCGCGCAGCCACCCGATCGCGAACGGCGCCGCGAACCCGCCCAGGGCGAGAGCGGAATTGATGAGGGCGAGCCCGCCCGCCAGGGCCTGAGGGCCGAGAACGAGGCCTGGCAGCGTCCAGAACGTCGCGACCGCCGTGCTGATTCCGGCCACGCCCAAGGTCAGTCCGACCAGCACCCTGTGAAGATCGCCTCCGGACTTGACCGCCAGGACGATCCCGAGGGCTCCCATCAGGATCGGCACGACGAGATGAAGACGTCGCTCCCGGAAGCGATCCGACGACCAGCCCGCAGCCATGATGACGACGATGGAGAACAGGTGGGGGATAGCGGAGAGGAGACCGATGGACGTATTCGACCCCGCGCCGGCCTCCTTCAGCAAGGTCGGCATCCAGAACGCAATTCCAAGAAAGCCGGCTCCCAGCGAGAAATATACGAAGGTCAGTTTCCAGAGGGAGGGGGATGTCAGCGCGTGGCGAAAGGAATGTCCGGGCACCTCCGGGAACTCTTCCGCCTTGATTTGCCGCAGCCGCATGCGATCGGCCGGCGACAGCCACTCGGCTTGCTCAGGCGTGTCGCGCAGGACGAAGAGGCAGGCAATCCCCAGGAGAATGGACGGAAAGCCTTCGACGAGGAAAAGCCACTGCCATCCGGTCAGTCCCCCCACCTGGTGGAGCGCGTCGAGAAGCCACCCGGAGACGGGGCCGCCGATCAGTCCGGAGATGGGAATGGCGCAGATCAGGGCCGCCATGATACGCCCGCGAAGCTTGCTCGGATACCAGATGGTCAGAAAGTAGATGATGCCGGGGAAGAAGCCGGCTTCCGCCACCCCGAGCAGAAATCTCAGGATGTAGAACGAGGTCTCGCCCTGCACGAACAAGGTCGCGCAGCTGATGGCCCCCCAGCTGATCATGATGCGGGACAGCCAGAGCCGGGCGCCGACGCGATCGAGAATGAGATTGCTCGGCACTTCGAGAAAAAAGTATCCGATGAAGAAGATGCTTGCCCCAAACCCATACACTGAATCGCTGAACTGAAGATCTTTCGCCATCGACATTTTGGCGAACGACACATTCACCCGGTCAATGTAGGCGAAGAGGTAGCAGAGCATTATGAATGGAATGAACTTCCAGCTTATTCTGGCAAACAGGCGGCTATCGTCGTCACTCAGGTCCCTGCTGAATGTGGCGGCGGTCTCGGAGCTCATGGTGTTTCCCCCAATCCTGTCTTGTCGTTCTTAACCTTCACGCCGCGTATTTGGACTGCCGGCGCTCCAGCAGGCGGAGGAGCGCCTTCCAGTCACGCTCGTCGATGAAGGGGTCGATATCCTCGAATTGCTTTGCCGTCCGGCGGGCCACCGCCTCGGACGGGAAGATGAGCGATGCTCCGGCAGACTGCGCTGCGACCTGGATCTTGCAGGCCGTCTCCAGATAATACATGAGCTCGAAGGCATCGCGGACAGTCTTCCCGCACGTCAGGAGCCCATGATTTTCGAGAATGAGGGCATTGTGCGCGCCGATATCCAGCACAAGGCGCGTCTGCTCTTCGAGATCGAGGGCGATGCCCTCGAAGGGATGGTAGCCTACCCGCTCGAAGAAGCGCAAAGCGTGCTGGGAGATGGGCAGGAGCCCCTCCTTCTGCGCAGACACGGCGACGCCGGCGGCCGTGTGGGTGTGAAAGATGCATCGCGCATCCGGCCGTGCACGGTGGATCGCCGAATGAATGACGAAGCCGGCGGGGCTGACGTCAAGCGGGTCGTCGTCGAGTTGGTTGCCCTCGATATCCACCTTCACGAGGTTGGAGGCGTTCACCTCCTCATAAAGCAGCCCGAAGGCATTGATGAGGAAATGCTCGCTCTTGCCGGGGATGCGCAAGGAGATATGATTGTAGATCATATCCGTCATCCCGTAGTGGGCGCACAGATGGTAGCACGCGGCCAACTCCACGCGCGCCGCCCACTCCACGTCGCTGACCCGATTACGCAATGTGGTGCGACGCTGCAGAGACTGCTGCATTTTATCGTTGTTCATGACGCAGGATGCTCCCTATCATCTCGTCCGGCCGTGTTGAGGCCGGGTGAAGCTGCAGCACGCATCCCGCAAAATCCAATGCCGTGTGAGCCGGAGATATAACCAGAAATCATGCCCCTCGATTCCAGACTGGTGACGGCGTTTCTCGCGGTGGCCGAGCAAGGCTCTCTCAGCCGGGCCGCGCAGGCGCTCAACCTCACCCAGCCGGCGTTGACCCGGACGATCAAGCGCCTGGAGGCCCAGGTGGGCGCGCCGCTCTTCGAGCGCCATCCCGCTGGGATGACGCTGACCGCGTATGGCGAGGTGCTTCTGAGGCGGGCGCGGATTCTCGAGAGCGAGACACAGACCACGATCTCGGAAATCCGGGCGCTGCGCGGAATCGGCCAGGGCAGCGTCCGGCTCGGCATCGTGTCCAGCGCGGCCGAGGTTCTTCTTCCTCCGGTGATCGCCCGGATGGCGGAGACATTTCCAGAGACGGTATTTTCCGTCGCGGTCGGGCTGGAGGATGAGTTGGCCGTGCGCCTCGTCCACGGCGAACTCGATCTGGCGGTTGCCTTTCACCTGCCGGAGGGACAGGACATTCAATGCCTCGTCAGCGGTCCGCCCCACGATGGCTGCTGCTTCGTCTCCAGCAGGACGCACGTGCTGGCGGCGCGGGCGGACCTCTCCCTTGAAGACATCCGCGCGGAAAACTGGGTCCTCCCGCCCGTAGGCACCTCGGTGCGCGCGCAGGTGACCGAAGTATTCGCCAGAAATGGCTCGCCGGAACCTGTCGTTCGCGTCGAGACGCAGTCCTTGCTGGCCATGAAGGCCCTGGTGGAGCGGGCCGGATTCCTGACCTGGCTTCCGCCGATGCTGTTCGAAGGCGATGCCGCGCCGATCATCGCGCTGGACGTGAGGCGGGCGCAGGTGCAATCGAGCCGCAGCTTCTCGATCTATTGCCGTGCGAACAGCTTGCTGACGGTCGCCGCGTCCCGTGTGCTGCAGCAACTGAGGAAAGAGCTGGAATCCGGTCAACACAGAGCGGACATTCGCGGCCCGAGGTGAGGCGCTCGAAGTGTCTTCTGCGACCTCTGGCGAGAGCTCTTGCTCTACGAAGCGACTTCAGAACCCGCGCAACCCATTTATTTATCGACTCATTCTGCTCCGACGATCGCCGGTCGACCGCTGACCGTCAAAAAATTCCACCACCGATACAAGTCCGCCCCCCGACTGCCGGGTCATGATACCACTCATTCCCGAGGGTAAGCTTTCAGCCGAATTAAGCAGATCCATTAAAATCGGGGGGACTGATGGCGAAGGGGATGGGGCGCCAGGCGGGGGCGCGTGGTCTTGCGGAGCGGCGGCTGGAGCTTTGTGCGAGCGCGAGCGTGCTGGCATTTTCTATAGCCACCAGCCCAGCTCTCGCCTAGACCTACGGCGGCACGCGCAACAGCCTCTTCGTGAACCCGTCTCCAATCCACGGGCAGGATGCCTACAGCACCGGCTGGTGGCTCTTCAAAGACTACTATCAGGCGACGCAGGGCGGCGACGGCCCGACCCTGAACGTCACCACCTATGGCACCATCAAAGCCATCGATCCCACCCAGATCATCTGGAAGCAATCCATCGCGCCAGCCCTCGTCGTGGGCTCGGAAGGCGGCCACGGCGGCGCCGGGCTCAAGCGCGGCTACCAGGCGTTCGGCGGCGGCGCGGGCGGCAACGTCACCGTCGAGAACAACGCCCAGATCAGTCGGTCCACCCAGCAGGGGGACAAGGCCAAGCCCACGGCCCTGGTCTCCATCTACTTGAAGGGCGGCAAAGGCGGGAACGGCAACTTTTACGTCCGCTCCCTTCGGTGCTGGGCAACGTCACGGCCGGGCTGCAACTCTTCTCCACCACGGGATACGAGCTGCGCACAGAATACAAAGCCGACTTCGGCAACAATTACCTTGCCCAGGAGGCCAGCGTGCGCTTCGCCGTCACGTTCTGACGGCAAGGCGTTTCCTCAACGGGAATGCGGCTTCGGCGCGCGTCTTTGCGAAGGCTGCTGGCGCGCGCCTACATGGTGTGGATCTCGAACAGCCCTTCCACCTCGACGGGCACGTTGCGCGGCAAGGAGGAACTGCCGACCGCGATGCGGACATGCCGCCCGGCATCGCCGAACACCTCGACCATGAGGTCCGAGGCGCCGTTGATGACCTTGGGGTGATCGCCGAACTCCGGTACGGCGTTCACGAAGCCGCCAAGGCGCACGACGCCGGCCACCCGGTCGAGATCGCCACCCAGCGCCTTCGACAGCTGCGCGAGAAGGTTGATGGCGCACAACCGCGCGGCGGCCTGACCCTCGGCGAGGGACACGGTGTCACCGAGCTTGCCGGTGAACTGGTCCTGTCCGTCGCGGGTTGGCACCTGACCGGCCACGTAAAGGCACGTTCCGACGCGCCGGGTCGGCACGTAATTGGCCGAGGGGATGGCAGGATCGGGAAGCACGATGCCGAGTTGCGCGAGGCGCTCTGCGATCTTGCCCATGGGTTTCGGACCTCCTGTCGTCAAAGTGCGTCCGGCAACGGCACCACCCGGCGGATGCTGTCGCGGTTGATTTCGTCGAGGGATTTCCAGCCGCCGATGGCCATGGCGAGGTCGATCTCCGCCTTCAGCAAAGCGAGGGCGTGCCGGACGCCGGCTTCTCCCGCGATGGCGAGGCCCCACAGGTGGCTCCGGCCGATGAGCACCGCACAAGCGCCGAGTGCGATGGCCTTCAGGACGTCCGAGCCGCGGCGCACCCCGCCGTCGAGAAGCACGGGGACTTCGCCCGCAACCGCATCGACGACCTCTGCGAGGGCCTCGATTGCACCCAGGGTCCCATCGAACTGGCGGCCGCCATGGTTGGAGACCTGCACCCCGTCGCAGCCGAGAGACACGGCATGGCGCGCATCCTCGGCCCGCAGGATGCCCTTGATGATCAGCGGGCCGTCCCAGATGCCGCGCAGCCATTCCACGTCCTTCCAGGACACGGCGGGGTCGATCAGCGTCGAGATGTAGCGCGCCATGTCGACCACCCCGCCGCCGCCATAGGGCTCGAAATTGCGGAAGGTGACGCGCGGCGTGCGCGCCATACGCATCCACCACCCCGCGTGAAGGGCCGCATCGGCGAGTGTGCCGAGCGACAGGCGCGGATCGATGGTGAAGCCGTTGCGGATATCGCGCTCGCGCCTGCCGAGTACGGGGCAGTCCACGGTCAGGACGAGCGCCTCGTAGCCTGCGGCCTTGGCACGCGCCGCGAAGTCCCGCGTGATGCCGCGGTCGCGATAGATGAAGAGCTGGAGCCAGCGGGCGCCCTCCGCCGCTGCGGCGACCTCCTCAATGGCGAGCGTCGCACCGGCGCTCACTTCCATGATGGTGCCTTCGGCCGCGGCGGCGCGGGCGACTTCCGCCTCCCCCCGTGGCCAGAGGAGGCCCGAAGAGCCCGTCGGCGCGACCAGGACAGGTGTCGAAATGCGTCGGCCGAACAGCGTGCGGCCCTGGTCCCCGGTTTCGCCGCCGGTGAGCGCCTGCGCCATGAGCGCGTAGTGGGCAAAGCAGTCTGTGTTCCGCCTGAGCGTCGACTCGTCCCCGGATCCACCGTCGACGAAATCGAACAGCATGCGCGGCAGCGTTCGACGTGCGGCCTCGCGCATGTCGTCGATGGTGAGGAGGGAGGACAGGTGTCTGCGTCCGGTCGGGACCATCAGGGCAACTCGCGCTCGGTGAGGATCAATCGGCGGTCCACCCGCCATCGACGAGGAGGGATGCCCCGGTCACGAGCGCGGCGGCATCGCCGGCGAGGAACAGGACGGCGCCCATCACATCCTCGACCCGGCCGATGCGGCCGAGCTTGATGCGCGCACGGACCGCGGCCAGCGCGTCGTCGTCCAGTCCGTAGGAGCGGGTCAGGGGCGTGTCGATGAAGGTGGGCGCGATGGCGTTGACGCGGATGTCGTGCGGCCCAAGCTCCACCGCGAGCGCCTTGGTGAGGCCCTCGATCGCGAATTTCGAGGCGACATAGAGCGACCGGTTGGCCGCGCCCACATGCCCGAGCTGCGACGAGATGTGGATGATTGATCCCGGTCGTCCGGCGGCAATGAGGGTGCTCGCGACGCTCCGGGCGAGGAAATAGGCGGCCTTCACGTTGAGATCGAAGACCGCGTCGAAATCCTCGGGCGTCGTCTCGATCAGCGGGCGCGGACGATTGGTGCCGGCATTGCTCACCAGAATGTCGAATGGCTCGATCCGCTCCAGCGCGTCCTGCATCGCCGGCAGGTCGGTGATGTCGAGGGGCAGAGCGGAGGCGGCGCCGCCGGCCGCCCGGATGGCTTCGGCCCCGGCCTCCACTTCGGCTGCCGTGCGTGCGCACAGGGTCACATGGACGCCCGCATGCGCGAGGGCCGCGGCGGCCCCGAGCCCGATGCCGCGACCGGCACCGGTGACGAGGGCGCGGCGCCCTTCCAGGCGGAAGGACGGCGTTTCCGGCAGCGGAGGCAGGGCCATGCCTCAACCGCCAAGCCGGGCGCGCAGCTCGCCTAGCGCCGTGGCCGCCGCTTCCACTTCGCTCACCTGGAAACCGGCCGCGAGGTCCGGGCTGTAGGCCGAAAGCGCACGTCGGGCAGCCTCGGAATAGACCACCCGTCCGTCCGCGGTCACGCTGACGCCGTCCGCCGCCTCGAAGCTCCGGTTCCAGGCCACGGCCTCCTCCTCGGCCATGCCGTCCGGCAAATCGAGCGTCACCCGGCCGCGATCGACCCTGACCGGATATCCGCCCGGCAGGCCCGCAGGCCCGGGCACGTGGGCGCGGATTTCGCCGTGGCCGGCAAGCGCCAGCAACACGGGAACGGCGGCAGCGCCGGAGATCGCATTGAGATCGCGGTAAGGGAGCTGCACGTGGCGGGTCCAGCCGTCCACGTCCTCGACCTCCTCGCCGCCGATCCAGGCGCGCACGGGGGCGCCGGTGCGCTCGGTGCCGGGCTTTCGCCACTGAACGAGATGCTGGTGGTGGCCGAGCACGCGCACGCTGGCACGTTGCTCCGGAGGGACGAGCGCCTCGATGATGGACGAGAAGATGCCAATATTGCCCACGCCGCAGGTGATGGGCAGGCCGGACGCCGCCAGCACCTGGTTCACCCCATCCGGATAGCAGGTGTTGACGAAAGCGATGTCGGCGCCGCCGGCCTTCACCGCGCGCGACGAGCGGGACGGCAGCAAAGCGTGGAACGCGATGGTCATGCCGAAGCCGGCCTCCGCCACCAGCTTCGACCACGCGCTGTCCATCCGGTCCACCTTCCAGGGGGACTGGAGCGAGGCGGACTGGACCACCACGCCGGGCTCGGAGGCGGCGATGGCTTCGCCCACCGTCTCCGCCGAAGACTGGTCGACCGCGAGGGTATCGAAGGTGGCCGGCGTGCCGAAAATGGCGGCGCGGGCGTTGCCCGCCTGCGCGAGCCACGTCATGCGCTCGCGATTGCGCCCGCCGATGGTGACCCTGACGGGCGCGCGCGCCGTGGCCGCCAGGTCACTGATCATGATCTCGGCGAAATAGCCGGTTCCGATGATGAGAATGTCGCTGTTGGCCACGGTCCGCCCTTTTTGCTCGGGGATCACTTCAGGAAGTCGTTGGTGAACACCTTGGAGATGTCGGTCTTGTCCTTCATCATTTCCATGGCGATCAGCTGCGCCTGAAGGCTCTCCCAGGCCGCTGTGGTCGAGTGGCCGAGACCGTTCTGTTTCACGTCTGGCGACTGGGTGAGTTTGAGAACCTCGGGCAGCTTCAGCTCCGCATACACCTTGTCGGTGCTGGGATTGGCCTTGATGAAGGCCTCGTAGGCCGCCTTGGGATCGTCGATGGCGGCCTGCCAGCCCTTCAGGAAGGCCCGGGTGAAGCGCTTCACGAGGTCCGGCTTCTCCTTCACCAGGGCCGGGTTGGTGAGCAGGGAGGTGGAGTACATCTTCATGCCGAGGTCCTCGAAGAGGATCCAGCTCACATCCTCGCCCGTCGCCCTCAGCTTCAGCGCGTCGTTGAAATAGAAGCCGACGCCCACATCGATGCGGTTCGAGGCGATCATGGCGACGAGCGCGCCGTCGGCCGGCACCTCGCGCAGCTTGGCAGGATCGAGCTTGAGGTCCTTCTTCATCGCCTCCCACTGGCGCCCGGTGTTGCTCTTGAGCTGGACGCCGATGGTCTTGCCGTAGAGGTCGGTCTTCACGTCCTTGATGTTCTGGGACGTCTTGAAGATGAAGGCCGTGGGGTTCTGCTGGAGCACCACCGCAGTCGCGACCAGATCCAGCCCGCGCTGGGCGCCGATCAGGATCTGGTCGGCGGTGGCATAGCCGAATTCTGCGTCCCGGTTGCCCACCAGCTTCACCGTGACGGACGAGCCCTCACCAGGCAGGAGATCGACATCAATGCCTTCATCGCGGAAGTAGCCACGCTCCAGGGCGAGGAAGATCGGCGCGTGCTCGGAACCGAAAACCCAATCGAGCCGCAGCTTCACCTTGTCGGCCGCCTGCGCCACCACGGGCGCCAGAAGCCCCGACAGTGCGATGCCGGCGGCGGCCGTGAGTTTCAGAAGAGACCTGCGTTCCGTCCACATGTCCGTTCCCCTTTGTTGCTGGAAGGTTCTGTTTCAACACGAGGTCTGCGGCCCTGCCGCTCACATGGTGGCCTGCACCCCGCCGCCTTCCGGGGCGGACGGAATGAGCAGGCGCTCGGCCAGCACCACGGCGAGGAACATGAGGATGCCGAGGACGCTGAGGCAGATGATGGCGGCGAACATCAGCTCGGTATCGAGCGTGATGTTGGAGGCGTTGATGACGTATCCGAGCCCCTCGCCGGCAGCGACGAACTCGCCCACCACGGCACCGACGATGGCGAGGGTGATGGAGATCTTCAGCGCTGCGAAGAAATAGGGCATGGCCCAGGGCAGGCTGATCTTGGTGAATTTCTCCCAGGTGCTGGCGCCCAGGGAGTCCATGTATTGCAGCAGCTCGGAATCGACCGAGGTGAGCCCCTTGGACGTGTTGATCACCACCGGGAAGAAGGCGATCAGCGCCGCGATCACCACCTTGGGGGTGAGGCCGAAGCCGAACCAGATGAGGAAGAGCGGCGCGAAGGCGATCTTGGGCAGGATCTGCGCCGCCACGAGAAACGGATAGGTCAGGTCACGGATCACCCGCGAATAGGCGATGCCCACCGCGATGACGAAGCCGCTGGCCACCGCCGCCAGGAAGCCGAGGGAGATGGCGACAAAGGTGGGCCAGGTGTTCTTGATGAGGATGGCCCGGCTCTCCCACGCCACCTCGGCGATGCGGGAGGGCGGGGGCAGGATCACCGGCTTGATGCCAAGGAAGTCCACCAGCACTTCCCACAGGCCGAAGAAGGCGACGAAGACGAGCACCTGGCCGAAGGTGACCGAGACGCGATAGAGCGAGGCGCCGGACATGGTTCACACCTCCGCCATGGCAGGCACTGGCGCCGATGCCGGATCCCGGGGGCGCAGCAGGCCGCGGATGCGGGAGGCGAGCGCGGCGAAGTCCGGCATCTCCCGGATCTTCTCGGTGCGGGGGCGGGCAAAGGGCACGTTGATGCGCTCCAGCACGCGGCCGGGGCGCGCGGACATGACGACGATCTGTTCGGACAAGAGCACCGCCTCGGGGATCGAGTGGGTGATGAAGACGACCGTCGTCTCCGTCTGGGCCCAGATGCGCAGCAGTTCTTCCTGAAGGGTCTCCCGCGTGATCTCGTCGAGGGCGGCGAAAGGCTCGTCCATCAGGAGAATTCTCGGGCGGAAGGCGAGCGCGCGGCAGATGGAGACCCGCTGCTGCATGCCGCCGGACAGCTCGTGCGGGAAGCGATGCTCGAAGCCGGCAAGGCCGGCAACCTGGAGCCAGTGCCGGGCCTCTGCCTCGCGCTCGCTCCGGCTCATGCCGCGGCGGGCGACTTCCAGGGTCAGCATCACGTTGTCGAGCGCACTCCGCCACGGCAGGAGCAGCGCCCGCTGAAACACGTAGCCCACCTGCCCTTGTACCTTGGTTCGCGCCAGCGGCTCCCCGTCGAACAGCACGCGGACACCCGAGGGCTGGAGCACGCCGGAGAGGATCTTGAGCAAGGTGGTCTTGCCGCAGCCGGAGGGTCCCACCACGCTGAGGAACGAGCCGGGTGCGATATCGAATGAAACCTTGTCGAGCGCCGTGGTGACGCCCGTCTTGGTCTTGAAAACGACGGACAGGTCCTCGATCGATATTCCGGGGGCTTTGGCCATGGCTCAACCGATCCTGATCAGCCGGTCGGTGTCGGTGTAGTCCGACAACAGCTCCGAACCGGTGGCGGTGATCAGCATCAGGTCCTTGTTCTGGACCCCGAAGCCGTAGCCCGTGCGGTAGCAAAGGGGCTCGAAGCCCAGCACCATGTTCTCCTCGAGAGCCGCCGACTTCCCGGGCTGGCCAAGGAGAGGCGTTGCCCCGAGATAGGGGTCTTCGTGAAGGTGGAGGCCGATGCCGTGACCGACGAAGGAGATCGGCGGCAAATTATGCGCTTTCAGCCGCCCCACGAAATCGTTGTAGATCTCGAGGCAGTCGGCCCCCGGCTTGGCAAGATCGAGCAGCCGATACTTGCAATCCACCATCACCTGCCAGACCTCTTCGGCCATGGGCGGCGGCTCTTCAACATAAGCGGTACGGCAGACGCCCGCCTGATAGCCGCCGATGACGGAGAAGATCTCCACGCGGCAGACGTCGCCGCGCACCAGCTTGCGGTCGGTGGGGCCGACGTTCGGCAACTGGCTGCGCTCGCCGGTGGCGGTGATGAGCAGCTTGAAGTGCTCGGCACCCAGTTCGTAGATGTTGCGTGTGAGATAAGCGGCGATGTCGAGCTCGGTATCGCCGGGCTTGAGCGCCGAGAGCGTGTCTCCGATGGCCTGGTCCGCGATGCGCGCGAGCCGGCGCAGCAGCGCTACTTCGCCGGGCGTCTTGATCTGCCGGAGGCGCGAGAGGAGATGCTCGGCGGGCACGAAGGTAACACCCGGCAGGGCTGCCGAGAGGCGGGCGAAGTCTCCCGCTGGCAGGTAATCCATCTCGATGCCGATGCGCCCACCTGAGAGGCCGAGGCCTCTGAGCATCGTGGCGAGCTCGCTCATGGCGTCGTCGGAGAACTCCTTCCAGATGGTGAGCGGCACGCCGGGCGCCTCGCGCACCACCGTGCTCTCCTCCATGTCCACGACGAACAGATTGAGCGCCGCATCCGCGCTCACCACCGCCATGGCGTGGCGATGGCGCAGCAGCGGCTGGGAGGGGACGACGAAGCCGGCCGCATAGGCGAAGTTCTCCGGCGAGCAGGAGACGATCGCGTCGATGCCCTGTTCGTGCATGGCGGCGGCCTGCCGGCTGAGGATTTCCTCACGCATGTGTTCTTATCCCTGGATGCTTCGGCTCAGGCCGGAACGGTGTAGCGGGCGATCTTCTCGGCATCGATGTCGATGCCCATGCCGGGACCGGTGGGCACCTCGATGGCGCCGTCCACGAGGGTGAGCGGCTGGCAGATCAGGTCGTCCGTGTAGTAGATGCCGCCGATCTGGCCCCGCTGGAACGCCGCGGGGGTGGAGACCGGCACGACATTCGAGAGGGTGACGGCCGGCGCGGACGCGGCGAGGTGGATGTTGGCGAGGTTGCCCACGCCCGTTTCCACCGAACCGTTCACGTTGCAGACGATGCCAGCGGCCCGGCACACCGCGGCCACCTCCATCGCCTTGTAGAGGCCACCGGGCTTGGTGGTGTAGATCGAGACGATCTGGGCGGCCCGGCGTTCGATGATCTGGATGGCGTCGTGGGCGTTCCAGGCGGATTCGTCCGCCATCACCGGCGCGTCGATGGCCCGCGCGACCTCGGCGATCCGCTCGATGCCCATCACCGGCTGCTCGACGTACTTCAGCTCGTATTTTTCCATCTTGCGGATGGTGCGGATGGCATCGCCCGGCGTGCGATATCCTTCGTTGGCGTCCACGCAGATGTCCACCTTGTCGCCCGCCGCGGCCCGCACCGCGCCCACCACCGCGACGTCGCGGTCCGGGTCCACGCCGATCTTCACCTTGATGGTGCGTATTCCCTCGGCGGCGACCTTCTCCGCCTCGGCTGCGGCCTCCTCCAGCGAGATGAGACCGATGGAATGGGTGACCGGCACGCGCGACCGCGACTTGCCGCCCAGCAGGGTGTGGACCGGAACCCCCAGCCAGCGGCCGCTCACGTCGTAATAGGCGAACTCCACCGCCGCCTTGGCGTAGGGATAGCCTTTCAGCACGGCGTCCATGCGGGCATGCAGCTCGGCCGGATTGGCAAGCTCGGCGCCGATGATGGCGGGCGCGAGATAGCGCCGGATCAGCAGGTCGGCGATGGCGACGCTCTCGCCGAAATAGCGGCCGAACTCGCCGCCCCAATCCTTGAGCGCCGGCGCCTCGCCCCAGCCGGTCCGGCCGTCGTCGTCGGTCATCTTCACGAGCAGGTAGCGGCCGATGGGCTCCGTCAGCCCGGTCCATTGATGCTTCCGGCGGGTGGGGAGCTGTACGACAAGGGTCTCGATGCTGGCGATTTTCGGCACGTCTTGGCTCCAATGTGAGCACATAGTGTGATCACATTTTGAAGCTGTCAACGATCCCGGATGAAGATCAGTGCAGTTTTTTTAGTGCCCATTCGTTGGGCGCGCGCCGTAATTTCCGGCACGGCTTTCAACGGTGACGTGGCCCGAAAAGCCTTGTCTACGCGAGGGCCCTCGCCTCCCAGCAGGTACGATCCACGATATCGGAGCGGCGGCGCCGAGCGCCCGATCGAAGCGTTTCCGGTGCGCGTGGCTTGGTGTAGTGTCTAGCTCGTTCATTCTCGGGTTGCCGATCCTGGACGACTAAATTATTGATCACATATTGAGATCACAGACCGATCAACCGCCTTCCGCTCCGGCCGCTTCCGACAGGCGTCCCGCGGCCGGCGGTGGCGAGGACCCGATGGCCAACGCGAAGACCAACAAGACGCCCCCCGCGCCGGAGGAGAAGGCCACGCGCGGGCGCGCCCATGTCTACAATCTCGTCGCCAGATACATGTATCGCGGCCTCATGGTCGGCGCCTTCTTGCCGGGGCAGGTCATGAGCCTCAGAAAGCTTGCCGCCGCCCTCGGCACCAGTCCCATGCCGGTTCGCGAGGTGCTGAGCCGGCTGGTCGCCGCCAATGCGCTGGAGGAGACCAAGGGCGGCTCGGTTCGGGTGCCCCGGCTGACGCCGGAAAAGATTGCCGACCTGTTCGATGTGCGCGAGCAGCTGGAGGGCAATGCTACTGAACGCGCAGCCAAGTCGTGCACGAAGGACTTGATCACGGAGCTGACGGCAATCAACAAGAGCCTGCTCCAGGCCATCGAGAAGCGCGACATCATGAACTGCCTGTCGCAGAACCAGAAGTTCCACTTCACCCTGTATGAGGCGTCCGGCTCGGACGTTCTGATGCCGCTGATCGAATCCCTGTGGCTGCAGTTCGGCCCGACCATGTACATGTCATTCCTCGTGCCTTCGATGCCGTGGGACGCATCGAGCCACGTCAAGATCATCGAGGCGCTCAAGGCGGAAAATCCCGGCGCGGCCAAGCGCGCTATGCTGCACGACATCCGGCGCACGGGCCAGGCGCTGCTCAACGTGGGTGGCGGACAGAGCATCGAGCTGCCCTTTACCCGCGGGCTGGAGCTGCTTTTCGACACCTGACGGCGCTGCCCTCCCCCCTCGGCCGTCGCGCCACCTGGTAGAGTTATACCTTGGTCCCGTCCGGGTCCCCCACGCAGATGGCGAGGCCGCAGGGTCCGTCGTGCAGGTCTATTGAGAAGGGCACCTCGGCCGACTTCAGGCGGTCGCGCATGGCGCGCACGTCATCCACCGCGAAGGCGATGTGGTCGATATGCCGGGAATGGGGAAAAGGGCGATGTCAGCGCCTCCGAGCGCGTCCACCGCATCCTGCGCCAGCCGCACACCCTCGATGCCGCCCTCGGGCCAGAGAATGCCGAAGGCGTGCACTTCTGCCCCCGCCCCTGCGGCGCAGCGCGCAATCTCCTGCTTCGCCCTGCCAGCTCATGCCGCCCTCACCTTCTCCAGCAGCCCAGCAAAGGAGAGGCCGGCGATGCCCATGGCCTGCGCCGTGCGTCCGCCCGCGCGATAGTCCACGTCCACCGCGGTCTCGGCGAGGCGCATCAGCGCGACCGCCACCGGCACCTCCACACCGGCGATCCGCGCCAATTCGAGGAAGGGCAGCAGGCCGTGACCGAAGTCCTCCTTGTAGTAGCGATGGTCGAACGAGCCCGGCGCACGGATGCGCTGGTTCGCCGAGCCGGCGGAGATGGCACCGCGATAGTCGTCGGGATCGTCCAGCGCATCAATCGTGCCGATCTTCTGCATCTCACCCATGAGGTTGGGCAGGTCGTGACCGAAGGCACGGGCAACCGCGAGGCGTTCACCGTCGAGCGCGCGGACGACGCGGGCCACCCCCTCCGTCATGCCCTCCACATAGAAGGTGAAGTTGCCACCGGTCGCCTCAACCCAGGCGGCGGCCAGCACGGCACCGGGGGCGTGCAGCACCATGTTGACGTTGCAGAGCCCAGAGGCGAGGACATCGCGAACCGGCGTCGCGCCGGGAAACAGCCCGATGGCCAGATTCAGCACCTCCCGGGAGCCCCCGAGCGGCGCCGCGCGCACCGCGCCCGCGCGCCCGCTGACCGTGACCGAATCCGGGCCGTATTTGCGCGCCACGTAGGTCAGCGTGGAGAACTCGACCAGCGGCGGCGGCCGGCGGCCCGCCTGAACGAACACCTGCGCGAATTCCAGCGCGCCGCCCGTATGGCCGGGATTGAGGATAACCGGCATGTCCACGCGCATGTCCGCATCGATCATGGCGCGGGCGACACCCGCATGCAGGAAGGTGGGGAGCACCACAACCGCCGCGTCCGCCCCCGCGAGCGCCTCCGCCAGGTCCGTGGTCATGCGCTGCGGCACGGCGAGCCCTTCGCCGAGAACGCCGTCATAGACAATTCCGCCGCGCTCCAGATGGGGCGCGATGGTCGCCCGCGAGCGGGACCAAACGCGCACCCGGTGCCCGGCCGCGAGCAACTCGACCGCCGCCGCGCATGCTCCGGCCCCGCAGCCCACCACAGTCACGTCCATGCCCTGCTCCCTAAGCCTCCGTGCCCCGCCCCGCGACTGCGGGACCGCCCACGCGGACAGCGGCACCTGAGCCCCACCTCAAACTTGATCACATTCAATGATCACAAATGACCATGTCAAGGGAAACCAGCGGCTGCACCGGCCGGTTGGGCGGCCCTACTCAGCATTTCCGAGCCTCAGCTTCGGGACATTCACACGGCAGGGCGCCCTTTCCAGGCCGAAGGCTTTGCCTTGCCGGGTTCCGGGGCGCGTCCGGCGGGGCCGATCTGATGCAAGCCCTGCAGGAAATGATTCCTCAAGGCGCACCCGGACATCCCGCCCCGAGCGGACAAGCGATCCACCATCCACGCCTTCCGGTTCCCCGCGCAGGACTTCAAGCTCAAGGTCGGGGACACGCCGAAGCGCGCGGGAACGCGCGAGCCGGCCGGAGAGGTCGTCGCCATCGACGAGGACGCCCTCACTATCGAACTCAAGCTCGGGTCCACCCGCAGCCGTATCGAGGACGGAACCTGCCTCATCCCCTCGGGTCCGGTAGGCGACAAGGAGCTGCGAGCTGCGGTCTACCGCTTCGCCGAGGCGGTCAGGGGCGGCGACGCGGCGCGCTGCTCGGCGATCGTATCGATCCTGCGTCGCGACCTTCCCGACATCGCAGGCCACGAGCCCGGTGCTCCGGTGATGCCGGACGGTGCGGAGCCCCTCCCCGCGACCATCGGTACGCTGCTCGCTCTCAACGGCAGCCACCTCCTTCATCCAGGGCCCTCCCGGCGCCGGCAAGACCTACACCTCATCCCAGGCCATCGTCGCCCTGCTCGCCGAGGGCAAGCGTGTCGCTGTAGCCTCTAACGGCCACAAGGCCATCGACCAGCTCCTGCGCGAAGTGGAGGCGCTGGCACGAGACACGTCGCACCGCGAAGCCCCCGAACTGGCGCGCGATACCGACATGATCCTCATCGACGGACCGCCGCGCGTCGCCGGCTTGATGCGCTCGGCGCTCCTCGCCGCTGACCTCGTGCTGCTCCCGGTGCAGCCATCGCCGCTCGATGGTTGGGCCTCCGCCGAGATGCTCGCGCTCCTGAATGAGGCGCGCATCTACCGGCCGGAGCTTGCAGCGCGCTTCGTGCTGAACCGCTGCGGCGCCCGCACAGTGCTCGCTCGCGAGACAGCTGAGATGCTGGCGGATCATGACCCGCCAGTGATCGTGAGCACCATCGGTCAGCGCGTGTCCTTCGCCACGTCCGCCCAGTCCGGGCGGCTGGTCGGTGAACTCGATGAAGGTGGTCGGGCGGCGCGTGAGATCGCGGCCCTGGCTGCGGAGATCGTTGGTCTCGGTGTTCCGGGAACCGCTCGATGAGCACACCGCCGACCCGCAAGGACTTCGCCGCACGGCCTGCCAATCCTGAGCAGTGGATCAAGGCAGCGGAAGCAAAGACGTCGAATGACGTCGCCGGCGCCTTTACCGCGCGGCTCACCATCGACGTCACGCCCGACCTGCCCCGCAAGTGCTGGCGCGAGAGCGCCGCAGCCTGCAATATTATCACCGTTGCTGGACTTTCATTTCAGCTAAATGCCGCGCTGGATGGCCTGCGCGACCGCGCCAACCAAGCGCTCGTCCGGGAAAACCCCCAGATCGTGCAGCGCGCGCAGCCTTGTTTCAAAGTCGGCATTGCTTGGCGTCGCTTCGAACTCGCGAGCGAGCGTCTGAAGCTCACCACCGATCGCCTGAATGCGCTCCATCCGAGTCCGGTCCTCCTCCGGACTGGGCGATCCCGGCCCATCCCGCGTCGCCTTGTCGGCGCGTGCCAGGACCCAGCGTGCCACCGCCTCTAGAGCATCGGCGGCGCTGGCGATGAGGCTGTAGCTGGTGCTCCGCCCGCCGGCCGGATCCCGGGCCAGAATACCCTTGCCGCACAGGTCTTCGATGTCGCGGGCGGCGGTGTCCTGCGAGCACTTGGCGAGGGTGGCGTATTTGGACGAGGTCAGCTTGCCTTCGAAGCCGTCAAGCAGGCGGTTGACCACGAGGTGCTGCCTCGGGCTGAGGGCGCTCCTGGCATGAGCCTCCCAGAACCGCGCCTTGCGCAGAACCGTGGCCAGGGCCGCCCCTGCCCCATGGAAGGCGCGGTCGAGGCATTCCAGGAACCAGGACAGCCACGCCGTGATGTCGAGGGCGCCCTTCTGAGTTCGCTCCAACGTCTCGTAATAGGTCTTCCGCTCGATCCGGATCTGCGCGGACATGCTGTAGAACCGCTGCGGCGAACCCTCCGAGCGTGCCAGCGCCATGTCGGCGATGGCACGGGCGATGCGCCCGTTGCCGTCCTCGAACGGATGGATGGTGACGAACCACAGATGGGCCACGGCCGCGAACAGGACGGGATCGATGCTGCAGGGTGCGTTGAACCACGCGAGGAAGGCCTGCATCTCGGCCGGAAGGCGTTCCGCCCTCGGCGCTTCAAAATGGACATGCTCGCGCCCGATCGGCCCGGACACGACCTGCATGGGACCGGCCTCCCCGGTGCGCCACGCGCCCACGATGATCTTGGCCGTGCCGCTGCGACCGGTGGGAAACAGCGCGGCATGCCAGCTGACGTTGCCCCTCCTGGCTAATCCAGCTTTGAGTTCGTTCTGGCCCAATGAGAGGACCAGAACATGAGGCGCAGCCGGTTCACCGAGGAGCAGATCATCGGGATCCTGAAGGAGCACGAGGCCGGGGTGCCGGTCTCGGACCTGTGTCGGAAGCACGGGGTCAGCGACGCCAGCATCTACAAGTGGAAGGCCCGTTTCGGCGGGATGGACATATCAGAGGCCAAGCGGCTGCGGGCGCTGGAGGACGAGAACGCCAAGCTGAAGCGAATGCTCGCCGACGCCATGCTGGACAACGTCGCGCTGAAGGATCTCCTGGGAAAGAAGTGGTGACGCCCGCTGCCGAGCGCAAAGCTGTCGCCCATCTCGTGGAGCATCACGGGATGAGCGAACGGCGGGCGTGTAAAGCCACCGGCTTCTGCCGCATGACCATGAGATACAGAGCCAAGCGCGGGAATGACGCTTTGCTGCGTGAGCGGATGAAGGCCATCGCCCAGGAACGGCGGCGGTTCGGGTATCGCCGTCTCCACGTCCTGCTCAGGCGGGAGGGTTTCACGGTCAACCACAAGCGGCTGTTCCGGCTCTATCGTGAGGAACGGCTGATGGTGCGCCAGCGCGGTGGTCGCAAGCGGGCCATCGGAACGCGGGCGCCGATGATGATCCCGATGCGGCCGAACGAGCGTGGGTCGCTCGACTTCGTTGCCGACCAGATGACCGATGGCCGGCGCTTCCGGATGCTGGCCATCGTGGACGATTGCACTCGCGAGTGCCTGGCGCTGGTAGCGGACACGTCGCTGTCCGGCAGGAGGGTCGCTCGCGAACTCGATCGGCTGCTGGCAGAGCGCGGCCGGCCGAAGATGATCGTCAGCGACAATGGCAGCGAGTTCACCTCCAATGCCATTCTGGCCTGGACCGACGCGGCCCGGGTCGAGTGGCACTACATCGCGCCCGGCAAACCGATGCAGAATGGCTTCATCGAGAGCTTCAACGGCCGCCTGCGGGACGAGCTGTTGAACGAGACGCTGTTCTCCAGCCTGTCCCAGGCCAGGGCCGCCCTCGCCCGATGGCAGGTCGATTACAACACCGACCGGCCGCACTCGAAGCTCGGATGGCAGACGCCAAGCGCTTTCGCCTCAACGTTCCACCCGCGGCGGGATCAGACGCTCCGCAACATGAGTGGTTCCGCGTCTGCCCCCGCCGCCCAGCACGCCCGAAAGGGCAAATCCAACCGCCAGAACGAACTCAAAGCTGGATAGAAGTTGGGGGCAACGTCATTCAGGGTGAAGAAATACACAGGGCGCAGGGGCCGGCCCACTTTGTCACGAGCCGCGAAAAGGGTCCGCAGAAAGTCGCGATGGTGATCGACCTTCACGACATGCTTGCCCTCTTCGGCGACCTTCGGGGCGCCGCCATTCTCTCCGGGCAGATAGCCACGCCGGATCACGTCGCGGATCGCGTCACGAATTCCGCCGTGCAGCGCGCGCAGTGTTTCCACCGCATAGTCCGCTTCACCAATGGCGATTTTCTGGTCTTTCGACCTTTCGGCCAGCGCGACGAAGTCGCCGAGCTGGCTGAGTACGTGTTCGATATGGGCTGTGTCAGGCAGGCCGGACCGCAGCGACGCGAAAAGCGCGTGATGAGCGGCCGATGTATCCGCGTAGTTCGCCGCCACAAGTTCGGTGAGCGGATACATTAGCGGTAGCCCCGAGCGACAGCTGATGCCAGCGCCGAAGAGCCAAGCCTGACGCTCCGAGGTAAGGTGCGCAGTTACATCCTCGACCGCAGCATCGAAGTCCGTCGTCATCTTGTCCCCTTCCGCCCAGGCCGAACGTCGCACGCTCAACGAACGAGGCTACCGAAGCAAGAGACACCCTAAACTCAGGCGTGTGCTTTTCCCATCCCGCCTCAGAGGCGGCCAACAGTTTCGAGCTGATTAGCTACGACGGTCTTTCTTCGATCGAACAGCCGAGCCGCCGACAACCGGACGTTCCTGATGTCCGCCCTGGGTCATCTTTTGCCTCTGCGGTGAGGACAGCCCCGGGCTTCCCGTTCATTCGGGGCTTGGCAAATCCGGAAACACAGTTCCCGACGGAAGCGTGGTAGGGGCCCCCAGTTCTTGGTGCTCCCGTCTTCAGGACAGTGATATTGCGCCTGCTTCCCACAAGGAGAGAGAGGTGGTCGCGAGTTGAAGGGACAGGAGCTCGATGTGACGGGAGGCGGAAGCGGACCAGGTGCTTGAGATTGACGATCCGTGAGCGGCGGGGAGGCATCGGGCGTCTGCCGACTTCCGCGCTCTTCAGAGACCGCCGTGGAAGCAGGCTCGGCGAGCCGAGCGTCTCATAGACCGTCGAATTTTGGAGAAGGCGAGATTCAGATCCAGGCGGGAGCCGCGCCCCGGTCTTGCCAAGGCGGTCAATGAGCGTCCAGCATTACGATGGAAAAACGCGACTTCCGCGCAAATACCAAAGCAATTTCTGGTTGTAGTGGCGCACCCGACACGATTCGAACGTGTGGCCTCCGCCTTCGGAGGGAGTACTGGTAGTTCCGTCGAATTTACGATGGAGCGCGAAGAAATGCGACATCATACTGTTATTGAAAAAGAATTTGTAACGCGCTCTACCCGAGACTATCCTTCTCTCCGCCACCACTTTCTTCCTGCTGCTTACGTGGCGCTTACGCGAGACGAAGCGATCTGGGCGGAGAAACCCCATGTCTAAGCTCACCAAAAGGGCCGTCGATGCCGCGGAAGCCGGCGCCAAGGATTACGTGATCTGGGACGACGAGCTCCCTGGCTTTGGCCTGCGGGTTTTCACGTCCGGCAAGCGAAGCTACGTCCTTCAGTATCGGTCGGCGGGCCGATCGCGTCGGTTCACGATCGGACTGCACGGAGTCTGGACACCTGAACGCGCGCGCCAGGAAGCCAAGGCTCAGTTGGGACGGATCGCGCAAGGCGATGACCCGGCCGAAGAGCGGCTGCTCGATCGCAAGGCGCTCACGGTCAAGGAGCTCTGCAACCTCTACCTTGCCGACCTGCAAACGGGTCTCATCCTCGGAAAGGGCGGGCGCCCCAAGAAACACGGCACGATCGTCTCCGATCTTGGCCGCATCCACCGTCATATCGTTCCCCTCCTCGGCTCACGTCGCGTCAGGGACCTGACGAAAGCCGACATCACGAAGGCCATGAAGGACATCATGGCAGGGAAGACGCGTGTCACCGTCATGACGAAGAACCTGCGCGGCAAGTCCATCGTGAGAGGCGGCGCCGGCACAGCCACGCGGACAATCGGCCTGCTGGGCGGCATCCTCACCTATGCGGTCGAAGCCGGGATCATCGAAACGAACCCCGCACGTGGTGTGCGGCGGCCGAAGGACAACGTACGCGCCCGGCGGCTGAGCGAAGCCGAATATCGCGTTCTTGGCGACCTGCTCAAGGCGGCGGCCGGCAACGAGAGCTACCGGATGTCGGTCGAGATCATCCGCCAAATCGCGCTCACCGGATGCCGCCGCATGGAGATGGTCACGCTACGATGGACAGAAGCTGATACGGATTCGAGCTGTCTTCGCCTGATCGACAGCAAGGAGGGAAGCTCCATCCGGCCCATCGGGCTGCCCGTGGTGGAATATCTGGAGAGGCGCCGGAAAGAGGCGGTCGGCGATTACGTCTTCCCCGGCCGGGACGGCCAGAACGCATTCGGCAGCTTCCCCAATCACTGGAGGAAGATCTTCGCGGACTCGCCCCTGGCCGATGTCACGCCTCACATCCTGCGCCATAGCTTCGCCAGCATCGCGAACGATCTCGGCTTCACGGAGGTCACCATCGCCGCCCTCGTCGGCCATGCGAAGGGATCGGTCACGAGCAACTACATCCACACGCTCGACACCGCCCTGATCATGGCAGCCGATACGATCTCAGGCTACATTCAGGGGCTGCTCGACGGAGTTGAGTTCAAGCAGACTGCCTATGCACTCGATCGCGGCTCCCGAAGGGCGGCATTGACCCGGTTTCTCCGAAGGGTCGCCGGCGATGAGGATCCGGAACCGGACCAAAGCGAGCATCTCGCCGCATGAGTCGGTCCTCTTCCCCAGAGCATCCTGCGCCCCCTGCCGGTGAGGGCCCCTCCTACCATGGGGCTCCTCGCCCTGGTGGCCATCTCCAATTATGCCGACGGGCTGCCTCTTTTTTCGCAGGAAAGCTTCTGCACCCGGGATGGCATCGTCCCCCGACGCTCGAACATGGCGGACGGAATGGGACAGGTCGGCTTCCACCCGAGCCGCTCACCGACCGTGTCCTTCAGAAATCCGCGACGGAGAGGCGAGAGATCAGTTCCGCGAGATCGGCTGCCTAGCGGCGAGCCTCCTCACGACCATTGCGAAACTCTTGCAATCTCATTGAACATCCCCGCCGCGCCCAGGCGGAGCGGATCCAGCGCCTCGGCCCGTTCTTTCGCCCAGGCGATCCAATCGCTCAAATTGCGATCCCCGACGCTGACGTCGCCTTCATCGAAGGCGCGCTTCTCCACTTCAGCCAGAAACACAAGCAACCTATCGCGCTGCTCCAAATCCGCTGCAAGCTCGCCGAGCTTGTTCCAGCGCTTGTCATCGATTTCCCTGAGACGCCTGGCCTCGTAGCGCCGGGCCTCTTCTTCCCGATGCCGCTTCTCACGCTCCTCGCGCTCGCGCTTCTGCTGATCTAGGATCGGTCCCGCAGCCATGATGGTACCGACGATCTCCGGCAGCAGGTCGCCAATCTTTGTCTTCTGGCTTTCGATCCATTGAGGCTGCCGGCCATCCAGGTAGGTGGTGATCGACACGCGCAGGAAGCCTGACGAGCCGAGGCCCGATTGATGGTGGTCGGGATAGGCTGTCCACGTCCGCGTCTCATCGCGCGGCTTAAGCGACTTCACCAGCTTCTCCACGATCGAGCATTCAACGAGGTGGCTCGCAATTTTGAAGGTCACCTTTCCTGTCATCGGGGACTGCTCAATCCTGCCTCCGGCTTTCTCGACGCCCGTGAAAATCGCGCTCGTGACCCGGAAACGGTATAAGTCACGTATGGTTAGGTCGGGAAGCAATCGAGGTGTCCACCAACTTTCGTGCCTTCGCCGTCTGCTCTCTTGCTCGCGTTCCTTCTGCTGCTTCTTGTGCTCCGCAAGCCACGCCTTCACGCGTGGATGAAGGTCATCCAGGCCATCCGGCACTCCAATGGCTTCTACCTTCGCAGCGGCAGCCGTCGCCGACCTCTCAGCTTCCTGTAACGGCGCTGGCTTGGCGGGCGTGGGGTAGATATCCGTCATCTGCGGAATTCCGTCCCTGCGTGGCGGCAGCTTGAATGCAACCACCGGCTTGCCTGCCTCCCTTTTGGCCCAATAGCCGCGCGGTGGATAAGGCACGTCCATTCTGTCGCAGATCTTGGCAAGCCCATTTCCGCTGATCCCGAACTCCTCCGCTAAACGGCTCATCGGCTTTTGCCAGACCAGCGCGAAGAGTTCCTCGCGGCTCACATGCCGCGGCTCTTTGTGTACCGGTATATCCGCCATATCCATCCCGCTTCACACTTGGTTGAACGCAAAGGCGACAGGAAGCTCACGTGCCGGATCGCACGCTGCGTGATCGATGCTCAATTCCGGTTCGCGAGGCTCTGGCTGCCCATCTTGCAACACGGCTCGTGCGCGAGAAGCCCACCACTTACGATTTTGGAGGCGGTCGATCGAATTTTGAAGAATACGAATTCAAAATCAAACACTTGATCGATTTTTGCGGATTTCCGCTGCCGCGCGCGATTGGATCGCATCTCCCGCGGGTTTCCCGCGCCGCAACTTCTCCGCCGCGATGGCGGACCTGGACGCCCGCCCGGCAGCGGCTGTCGTACCCGCCTTCTCTCGGCATCACAATCGCCTGTCCCCGAAGAAGGCTGAAGCGCCCCGCCCGTTCCTCGTCGAGATCGGCGGGGGCTCCTGGAGGCGGAAAGCGGCGCGCGTCACTTGTTGCAGGCTCGATGGCCGTTCGATGCATGGGTTTTTGCTGGGACGGTCGGCGCGCCGTGCCTCGAACCTTGCCATCCTCTCCAGCGGAATCCACCCTTGAGACGAAGAGGGAACAATGATTCTAGGGCTACGGCACTACGCCACCAAGGCTTCCGCGCGAGAGCCGCTGCTGCGCTTCATGGTGGACGGCCTTCGAGCGGCCGGCTGCCGGGTGCTCTTCGCATCGCCCCCGGATCGCGCGCCCTTCGTGATCACCTTCGAGACTCGCGACGGCGAGCGGATGGGCATTGTCGCATACGCGTTCCTCGCGACCCGGACGCCCACGCGAAACAGGCCGGCTGACGAGCGCTCCTTTCAGATCAAGTACGGTAGCAAGGAGGACTACGCCGACGACAACGCGCATGTCCTGTGGCAGGATCCGCTTGGCTTGTTCACGACGCTGCTGATCGGCATCGACCCAAAGGAAGGCTTCTTCGTCGCCGCCGACCCTGAGGCGCACAATCCCACCAAGTTCTTCATCCGCGTTGAGTTCAAGGATGAGCATGCGGAGGAGGTTCTGCGACAGGGATGGCATGCCTGGGAGCGGACACGGCGGGCTGGTCCGATGGCGGAGCCGGTGGAGGTGCTCGTCGGGGGCACCCGGGACGCCTTCCTTGACCTCGTGCGGTTCGAGCGGGCCGCGTATGGGCTGGCGCCCGGCGATCGCCAGCTGCTCGCCGACAAGCGCGAGCTGATCCGCGGCGCGCGTCCCATCGAGGATGTCCCAGCTGAGGCGACAGGGGTTGAGGTGGTCCACCCGCTTCTGCGCGAGCTCAGCCTCGGAGCCGAGGATGTGCTCGAGCTGATCGCCGGCGCCCGTCGGCTGAAGATGGCGGTGCGGGGCTGGGTGGCCGAGGAGCATCTGCGGGCGACGCTTGCCAAGCTTGACGGGATCACCCATTGCGAGCGCCTTGACGTCGAAGGTGCGCCCGACCTCCTCATTCGCTACAAGGACGGCCCCCAGCTGACGGTGGAATGCAAGAACGTGCTCCGCGTGCTCAACAAGACGTTCAGCCTGCCGCGCATCGACTTCCAGCGGACGCGCGCGGCCAAGGGCGACCCCTGCTCGCGCTACTATGCCCCAAGCGACTTCGATGTCGTCGCAGGCTGCCTGCATGCGGTGACCGAGCGGTGGGAGTTTCGCTATGCCATCCCGGCGAGCCTTGACCCGCATCAGAAATGCCCGGGCAAGCTTGCGAGCAATGTGCTGGTCGACAAAAGATGGGTGAGCGAGCCCGCGCTCGCTTTCGAGGCCGCTGCGGCTCAGGTAGAATCGCGCGCATGAGCAAGCTTCGCGCGATCAGCCTTTTCACAGGAGCGGGCGGCCTCGACCTCGGCTTTGAGGCCGCGGGGTTCGAGACCGCTGTCGCGCTGGAGCTTGATGCGCGCTGCGTGACCACGCTGCGCGCGAACCGCCCTTGGCCCGTGATCGACCGCGACATCCTTGGCGTGGCGACGGCGGATCTGCTTTCTGTCGGCGGCCTTCGCGCCGGAGCTGCCGATGTTCTGATCGGCGGCCCCCCCTGCCAACCATTCTCCAAGTCGGGCTTCTGGGCGAGCGGCGAGGCGAAGCGCCTGGACGATCCGCGTGCCGGCACCCTTGGCGCCTACATGCGCGTGCTCGAGGAGGCGAGGCCGCGCGCCTTCCTGATCGAGAATGTCGAGGGGCTCGGCTTCCGCGGCAAGGATGAGGGGCTGAGGCTCATCACGTCTGAGCTGGCGCGGATAAATGCGGCGCATGGCACCCGCTATTCAGCCTCCATCGCAGTGCTGAACGCGGCGGATTATGGCGTGCCGCAGCTGCGCCGCCGACTGTTCGTGATTGGCGCGCGGGACGGAAGGCCCTTTGAATTTCCGGCTGCTAGCCACGTCGATCCAAATCTCGGCGATCCGGTGGACAACCGTCCACCCTATCGGACCGCCTGGGACGCGTTGCACGATGTTGTCGTCGATGAGCCATCCTTAGCACTGACAGGCAAATGGGCGCGCTTGCTGCCCTCCATCCCCGAGGGCCAGAATTATCTGTGGCACACAGATCGGGGAGGCGGCTTGCCGCTCTTCGGCTGGCGCCGCCGCTACTGGTCATTCCTGCTGAAGCTCGCCAAGGCGCAGCCCGCCTGGACCCTCCAGGCGCAGCCAGGGCCTGCAACCGGCCCATTCCATTGGAGCAGCCGGCGGCTGAGCATGCGCGAGATGGCGCGGCTTCAGACCCTCCCCGACGATTTCGTTGTGACTGGAACGGTGGCCGACGCGCAGCGGCAGCTTGGCAACGCCGTGCCCTCGCTCCTGGGGGAGGTTCTCGCGCGCGCCATCGCATCCCAGCTGCTTGGCGTGCGGGTTGATCCGGACCGGCTCGCGCTGGCTCTTCGTGCCGCCCCGCCCGCGCCTCCGCCGGAGCGGGTGGCCAAGGTGCCTTCCGCCTACCTCGGCTTGCGCGGCGAGCACGACGCTCACCCAGGCACCGGCAAGGGATATCGAGCGTCCGGGCGCCCGGCGTCATCCCGGCTCGCTGCCGAATAGGAAGCCGCGCAGGATCAACCGCAGCTTCTCAGGGTCCTTCGTCTCGCATTCCCAGACCACAAGGCAGCTCCAGCCGGCTCGCTCGAGCGCTGCGCGCGCCTCTCGATCCCGCGCCACGTTGCGAGCGAGCTTAGGGAGCCAATAGTCCAAGCGGCTTTTCGGCTGTCGGGCCAGCTTGCAGCCTTCGTGCTGGTGCCAGAAGCCGCCGTGGACAAGGATCGCCTTCCGATGGCGGGGCAGGATGATGTCCGGCGTGCCCGGCAGGTTCCGCCGATGCAGCCGAAACCTGAAGCCGAGAGCATGGACCATGCGGCGAACCACCAGCTCGGGACTTGTGTCCCGCTTGCGGATGAGCCGTCGCTCGGCGGGGGTGAGACGGTCTGCCACGGAAATCACCTCGTGTAGGTCCGGCCCCAAAGAGGGAAGCATGTCAGCTCCATCAGACCAAACTCCCCGTGGAGGCCGCTCACCGACCGCCAGCTTGTCCGTGAGGTGTCCAGCATCGTGTAGGATGAATCAGTGTGTTAGTTGGGACGGCAGCGGGGATTGAGACCGTGAGATCTACGAAAACCCCGCACGTCGATATTGCGTCGGCGTGCGCCCCATCACACGGCGAAATGCCGTGCTGAAGGCAGCTTCAGATTCATAGCCAACGGAAAAGCCGATGGTCGCAACGCTTTCACAGCTGCGCTGAAGACGATCGGCCGCCAGCCTCATCCGCCAAACAGCCAAGTAGTCGAGTGGCGTCTGTCCGACGACATTACGGAAACGCTCGGCAAAGGTCGTCCGCGACATGCCGGCAACGCCGGCGAGATCGGCAAGCGTCCAGCGGCGTTCCGGTTCGGCATGCAAAGCACTCAATGCGCGGGAAAGCCTGTGATCAGCCAGCGCGCCTAGCCAACCGGAATGATTGCCGGAAGCGAGCCAGAGCCGCAGCACCTGAAGCAGCATGATCTGCGCAAGATAGTCGGCCATGAGTGCGCCGCCTGGTGATCCCTGTTTAAGCTCCATCGCCAATTGCTCAAGCGACCAGCGAAGCACCGCTGCCTGGTTGGAGGCATCACGCACATGGACGATGGGGGGCAGCGCATTGAACAGCAGCCCTGCATGATCTCCCTCGAACGAGAAGCGTCCGCCGATCAGAAAGAAATCACCACCACCGTTGCAGGTTGCGATCCCATCCGCTGCCTTGTCGTAGATCGTTGCGGAGTCGATGGTTGCCGCTGCTCCATCAGAAGCGAACACGAACGGCCGGCCGCGGGTCAGCAGGAAGCAGTCTCCGGCCTCGATCCGTAGCGGTGCGTCGACTTCACCTTCTACAGACACCCAGCAGGTTCCCTGGACCACGGTGTTGAACTTGATCCCCTGATGGGCGGAGAATTGGATTCCCCATTCGCCGCCGGCATCGAGACCCGCACTGATCGCGGTTTTGGGTCTCAACAGGGAAAGAACGTCGGACAAGGGATCCAAAGCGGCAAATCCGTATCATCGCAAAAGAAAGTCGGATCCTATAGCGTGGATCGTTCGACTGCTATTGCTCATCTTCGCCTTAGTGAATTCAGCTGGCCCGCCCTTAAACGGCACTGTCCCGAACTGCGGAGAAGCATCATGGCAGATCATCAGAAACCGTTGGGGTCAGGGTTCGGAGCGCACACGACCGCGTCGGATGTGCTGTCTGGCATCGACTTGACCGGCAAGCGCGCGATCGTCACTGGCGGCCATTCGGGTCTTGGCCTAGAAACTACCAGAGCGCTGGCGGAGGCCGGCGCGGAAGTGATCATCGGCGTACGCGATCCCAAAGCAGCGAGGTCGGCGACGCGCGACCTTCCCAATGTGACAGTGGACGCTCTCGATCTTGGAGACCTCGCTAGCGTCGATTTGTTTGCGAAGCAGGTTCTAGCGTCCGGCCATCACATCGACATGCTAATCAACAATGCCGGCATTATGGCCTGCCCGGAAACACGTGTGGGCCCGGGATGGGAAGCGCAGTTTGCCACCAACCATCTCGGCCATTTCGCGCTGACGAACCTGATCTGGCCATTGCTAGAAGGTGGCGCGCGCGTGGTTTCCGTCTCCTCTGCCGGCCATCACAATTCGCCGATCCGCTGGGACGATGTACAGTTTGCGGACGGCTACAATAAATGGCTCGCCTATGGTCAGTCGAAGACGGCGAACGCTCTGTTCGCGGTCCACCTCGACCGAGTAGGGCGGAAGCATGGCATCCGCGCTTTCTCGCTCCACCCCGGCAAAATATTCACGCCGCTCCAACGCCACCTGACGCAGGCCGAGATGACCGCCGAAGGTTGGCTGGACGAAAATGGCAATCCCGCCGATCTAACTTTCAAGACTCCGGCACAAGGCGCGGCAACACAGCTGTGGGCCGCGACATCACCTCAACTAGACAGCCTTGGCGGCCTCTATTGTGAGGATTGTGACATTGCCGTCCGGGCCGAAGCCGCTGGCGAACCTTTCGTCGGTGTCAAAGCCTATGCGACCGATGCGACCGAGGCCGAGCGAACGTGGAGCATGTCCGTGGAGTTGACAAAGATCGGGTCACGCTGACGGTCGGAATAAGCGAAAATGCGGTGGCATCGGAAGTGTGGAAAGGAGCCGCCGTTGCCCCAAGTTTTATCCAGCGGTGAGTTCTTCCTGGCGGTTGGATTTGACCTTGTCGGTCGGGTGAACGGGGCGATCTGGCGCGGGTTTTTTGACTTGGCGCAGCGGCAGATCCCATCGCGGATGGAAGTGGCGGCGAATGCGGAGGGGGCTGCCAGCCGAGGGCGGAGTGCGGCCGGGACTCAGTATAGTCGGATCGCCCCCTGCCCTGGGCCTTTCTGGCCTGGCTCAGCGCCGAGAACAGCGTCTCGTTGAGCAGCTCGTCGCGCACCCGGTCGTTGAAACTCTCGAAGGCGCGTTCTGCAGGGGCTTGCCCGGCGCGATTTAATGCCATTCCACTTGTGCCGCGTCTGCCCATCGGCGTTAGCCCAAGCTCGCCGATGGGCAGACGCTAAGCGACGTCATCGCTCAATCCCTCAGAACTCGCAAAGAGAGGACCTTCTCAAACGAGATCGACTGGTGCGTTCTGTCTCGCCGAGGCAAGCGCTGCGCTGATGATCTCGACCACCGGTCGGATCTCGACGGCTGAGGCTTGAGGCACCCTGCCCTCCCTGATTGCCAACGCGAATTCCCGGAACTGGTTGTCAAAGGCTTCATCGCCTTCAATGTAGGGGGTCAACGTACTGTCGATGACTTCCTGTCCATCCAGTTTCAGAATGCGGTCGTGGGTCAGCTGCATACTGCCATTCGGTCCGATAATCCAGCGTTCATTGGTGTGAGGACGCATGTTGAAGGACAGGTGACCTGTCGCCGTACTGCCGTCGGCGAAACCGAGAACCACGGTCGCCTGATCCTCACCCTGCCAGTTCTGCGGCTTGAGCTGCCCGGTCCGTGCGTAAACTGTGATCGGCTTCTCCCCCAGCAGCCACAATATTGTATCAATGACGTGCGGTCCGTTGAGACCGAGCGCCAGCCCGCCTGTGGCATCGGCCGACTTCCACCAATCGGCTTGCGCCTGAGGCACATCGACACCAAGGACATGAATGATGTCGAGCGGCCGGCCGAGTTCCGCGACGCGCTTCTTGGCCTCCTGAGCACCAGGAAAAAAGCGGCGACACTGCGCGACCATCAGAACGCGACCAGTTGCGTCGGCAGCGGCGATCATACGGTCGGCTTCGTCAACCGTGTTCGACAGTGGCTTCTCGACCAGCACGTGCTTACCAGCTTCGAGCGCCTTGATGCTGACCGAGCAATGTAGGTGGTTGGGGACCGTCAGGACGATGGCATCGATCGATGCATCGCTGAGGATCTCGTCGAGATCGTGAGAGACGCGCTGGGCGCGAAAGCGCGTCGCCAATTCGCGCGTCTTCTCCGCCTCATGTGGCAGGCCGACGATGGCGACAAGTTCGGCGAGGTCGGGGTTGTTCTGGATTGCCGTGAGATGCGCCACAGCGATCCGGCCCGGACCGACCAGTGCGGTACGAAGTTTCGTCATGATGTCGATCCCGGCTAGTGGGTCACGAGGCCGCCATTCACATCGAGCGTTACGCCGGTGATGAAGCGGGCCTCGTCAGATGCGAGAAACACGATAGCGGGGGCAATATCCTCCGCGTCAGGGATGCGCCGAAGCGGCGTCTTGCTGATCAGGTCGCGTTCCTGCTCGGGCGACATGATCTCGGAGAGACGTTCGCCGCGGAAGGCGGTCGGCGCGATGGCGTTTGCGGTGACGCCTTTGGGGCCATACTCATGGGCGATGTGCCGCGTGAGGCCGAGCGTGCCGGCCTTGGCTGCCGAATAATGAGAGCCGAGGAAATAGCTGTAGGTGCGCGCCGCCAGCGACGACACATTGACGATGCGGCCATAGTTCTGCTTGACCATGGTCGGCAAAACCGCCTGACAGCACAGGAAAATGCTCTTCAGGTTGGTATCGACGATGCTGTTCCACTCCTGCTCGGAGGTGCCGATCAGCCCGTTATAGTGGTGATACCCGCCGGCGCAGTTTACGATGGCGTCGATACGCCCGTTCCTGTCCAAAGCCCTCTTGACCAAGGCATCGATCATCAGAGGCGATGTGACGTCGACCTTGACCGCGACGGACTGCTGATCCTCCGGCAAGGAGGCATTGATGTCCGCGGCGACTTTCTTCAGCCGGTCGATGTCTAGATCCGCGAGCACCAGCGAAGCGCCTTCCTGCGCCAGCATCCTTGAGGCTGCGGCCGCGAGCCCACGGGCGGCTCCGGTAACGATGACGGTCTTGTTCTCGAAACGCATGGTCGCTCTCTTTCAGACTGACTGTTGCAGACGCTTGAACCGGCGCGCCTGATCGGTGATGGCGATCTCGGTCGGCAGGCGCTCCATACTGGAGGCCCCGAAGAATCCGGCGATGCCGCTAGTGTTGTTGAGGATGAAATCCACGTCTTCCGGCTCGGCGATGGGGCCGCCGTGACAGAGTACAAGAACGTCGGAACGGACTTTCCTGGCCGCGTCGTGCATGGACTGGACGCGCCGTGCGGCTTCCTCCAGCGACATGGCTGTCTGCGCGCCGATCGCGCCCTTGGTGGTCAGCCCCATATGCGGAACGATGATGTCGGCGCCGGCCTTCGTCATCGCCACCGCTTCGTCCTCATTGAACACGTAGGGGCTGGTGAGCAGATCGAGCTCATGGGCGTGGCGGATCATGTCGACCTCGAGCCCATAGCCCATACCAGTCTCTTCGAAATTCGCGCGGATGATGCCGTCGAAGAGACCCACTGTCGGGAAGTTCTGAACGCCGGTGAAACCCATTTCCTTAAGCTGGCGAAGGAATTGCGGCATGAGGCGAAATGGGTCGGTTCCGCAGACGCCGGCGAGCACGGGCGTGTGCCGGACCACGGGCAGGACCTCGCCGGCCATCTCGACGACGATGGCGTTAGCGTCGCCATAGGGCATCAGGCCGGCCATGGAGCCCCGGCCCGCCATGCGGTAGCGGCCGGAATTGTAGATGATAATGAGATCGACGCCGCCCGCTTCCGCGCATTTAGCCGACAGCCCGGTGCCCGCGCCCGCTCCGACAATTGCCGCGCCTGATGCGACCGTCGCCGCCAGTTTTTCGAGTGCTTGCTTACGGTTCATGAGACGTCCTTTCAGGAAATGTGCGGGCGCTTACAGGCCGAGCGCATGGACCAGCCCAAGCGACAGCCAGGGCACATAAGTGATGAGCAGGAGATTGAAGATCAGGGCGGCCAGGAACGGCAGGCACGCCATCGCGACGTCCCACAGCGGGACTTTTGTGACGCTGGAGACCACGTAGAGCACGACGCCGACGGGCGGGTGGATGAAGGCCACGGCGAGATTGGCGATCATGATGACGCCGAAATGGATGGGATCGACGCCCACGCTCTTGATCGCCGGTAGAAGGATCGGCGTGAGGATCAGGACCGCCGCCAGCCCCTCCATGAAGATGCCGACGATCAGCAGAAGGATGTTCACCAGAAAAAGCAGCAGATATTTGTTGCCGCCCGACACGTCGACGAGGAACTCGGCGATCATCGCCGGCACCTGCTCGACCGTGAGGATGTATGAACTCAGCGACGCGCAGGCGATGAGGAACAGGGTCGAGGCCGAGATACGCGCCGACTTCAGCAGCAGCGCCGGCAATACCGAGACCTTGGTATCGCCATAGATAATGATGGCGACGACGGCGGAATAGATCACCGCGATCACGGAGGCTTCGGTGGGCGTGAAGTAACCCAGAGCAAATCCGCCAATGATGAAGGCCGGGGCAAAGACCGCGAAGAAGCTGGTCTTGCCCTCATGAACCAGTTTGCGGAACTCGAAGGGCTGGCGATCGCCCCAGCCGGCGCGCCTGACGATCAGATAATTAGTCGTCATCAGGAAGATTCCGCCGAGAATGCCAGGGACGGCGCCGGCGACCAGCGCCGCCGATACCGGTACGTTGGCGGTCACGGCATAGACCACCGCGATGATGCTCGGCGGGATCAAGACATCGAGAGAAGCGGCGGCGGCAATCAGACCGGCGGCGTAGGAGCGCGGATAGCCATGCTTTTCCAGTGAGTTGACCGATATCGGGGCAAGCGCCGCCGCGTCGGCAACCGACGAGCCAGATATGCCGCCGAAGATCATCGCGGCATTGATGACGACATTGCCGAGGCCGCCGCGAAACCCACCGACCAATGCCTGCGAGAAGCTGAAGATGCGCCGCGCAATGCCGCCGGAGTCCATCAGGAATCCCGTCAGCGCGAAGAACGGCACTGCGAGAAGCAGGAAGGAATCCATCGAATTGTACATCATGATGGGAATGATGCCGAAGGGGACGGCCCCCGAGATCCCGATCGCCAGTACCGCCGCAAGACCCATGCTCACCGCGATAGGCGTCCCCAGACAGGCCAGGGCGACAAAGCCGATCACCCAAATGAGTGCCATGCTCATAATGATAGTTCCGGATTTTCGTTGGACTACTCGGCGGCCGGCGGCAGTTGTGATGCCTCGTTCGACCGATCCACTACGTTTCCAGCTGCGTAGAGCGCGCCCAGCGCGCTCGCCACAGGCAGCGCGAGGCCGACCCAATAGATCGACATGGGGAAGGTGATGGCCGTCTGCTCCGACGCGACTAGGCCGGCGACCCACTCCGCGCTCAGCCAGAAAATGACCAGCATGAACACCAATGTGCCGACGCGGGCCACCAGCCGAAGCAGGGTTCTGACCGGAGCGGGCGTGGATTCGGCCAGCAGCACGAAGCCGATGTGCTCATTGTGCCTGACGCAGACCGCCGCGCCAAAGAACATCAGCCAGACCATGAGATAGCGGCTGATTTCCTCGGTCCAGGGCAGCGGATCGCCCATGAAGCGCGAGCCGATCTGCAGCACCACGAGGCTAAACAGCGCGATCATAATAATGATCAGGATCGCGCTTTCGAGCTGATCGAGCCCTCGGTCGATCGCTCGCCACGTTCCGCGCATCGCCTTAACTACCTACCGCCAACTGGGCGCGCTCGATCATGCCTACCGGCAGCTTCGCGCTCCACTGCTCCCACACCGGCGCGACCGCGCGCTTGAAAGCCTCACGGTTCTCGCTGGTGAGAACGTTCACCTCCATCCCCGCCTTGCGCATCGTGTCGATGACGTAAGCGCGCATCGACTTCTCCCGCTCGAACTTCGCTTCACCCGCCGTGCGGAAGGCATCGGTCAGAATGCGCCGAACGTCAGGCGGCAGGCTGTTCCACCGCGCCTTGTTGAAGGTCGGCATCAACGCATCGCCGGTATAGGCGGAGATGGTGAGGTATTCGGCGATGCTTTGCCACTTCTCGCCCACGATGAATTCCGTCGGCCGCTCGGCGCCATCGAGCGTCCCGAGTTGAATGGCGGTGAACACTTCACCGAACGACATCGGCGTCGGCGTCGCACCCAATGCCCGGAAGGCCGCGACCCACAACGAGGTCTCCGGCACCCGGAAGCGAAGACCCTTGATGTCTTCGGGAGTTACAATGGGCCGTTTGACATTGACCCAGTGCCGCAGGTCGCGCGCCCAAATATCGACGGCGTAAAGGCCAAGCGGTTCGACGACCTTTTTGACGTCATCGCCGACACTGCTCGACACTAGCTTCTTCATGTCCTCGACGCCGGACAGCAGGAACGGCAGCGAGATGATGTCGGCGCGCGGCGTCCAGTTGTTGAGAATGCCGGTCGCCGTGATGGCGATGTCGATGGCGCCGGCCTGGTTCTGCTGAAATTGCGTCTTGAGATTGCCGCCGGCGAGCTGCGCGCCGGGAAAAATGGCGATGGTGACTTCGCCGTTGGTCTGTTTCTCGACGGCTGCCGCCATTTCAGACAGCACGCCGTGGGTGATCATCGTCGCCGGCTCGTCGTGCGACAGGCGCAGCTTGATCGGGGTCTGCGCAGTCGACACGGACGGGGCCAGGCCGACCGCTGAAAGAGGCACCGTCGCCGCAGCTGCCTTCAGCAGCCAACGGCGCGAGAATGTCTCGCGACGCATCGTATCCTCCCAGGTCTATTTTATAGCGTTCACTTTCCGTGAACGTTCACGATTCACTGGTAGCGATCGATCGATCATTTCCGTGAACGTTCACGGAGAAATGTCACCGAATGTCAGGCCTGTCAAGCACGATGCTGCGGCAGCCGTAAGGTTACGAGGGAACAACCAGACGCGTAGGCAATCGGATCATCTCAGCTTCACCGGTACCGTTGATCATGCCGAGCAGCATGGCGACAGCCTTTCGCCCGATATTGTGGGTATCCTGCGCGATCACCGCGACGGGCGGATCGAGCAGCGCCGCCCAGGGAAAATCGTCGAAACCCACCAGTTCCACGTCGACACCATGTCTCAGCCCCAGATGCCGCAGCGCCATCAACACGCCCTGCGTGATGCGCTGACTTGAGGTGATAATGGCGGTCGGCCGATCGGAACGCTGCAGAATCTCGATGGCCGCCTCGCATGCACCCTTCGGGTAAATTGTACCCGCTGCGGTCCAATGACGCTGGATCGGAAGGCCAAGCCGCTCCATGGCGCTTCGAAAACCTTCAAGACGCTCCTGCGACGTCATCAGATTGGGGCTGCCGACGACGGCGCCGATCTTGGTGTGGCCTCGCGCGACGAGATACTCGACCGCCGCGCCGGCGCCTTTCCGATTCTCGCTCAGCACCGCGCCGTAGAGCGGCGACGACAGGCTGCGATTGATCGCGACGACCGGAAACGTTTCCGGCAGATCGGTCTTAAGAAAATCGTGGTCGCCCTCTGCCGGGGCGACGATCAGCCCGTCGACGCGGCTTTCGAACAGATTGAGGATTGCCGTCCGCTCGCGATGAATGTCTTCGCTGGTGTTGGCGAGCAGCACGGAATAGCCGCGCTCGGTGGCCTCAGCCTCGACGCCGGCCGCCACCTCGGCGAAGAACAGGTTCTCGATATCGGAAACCACCAGCCCCAGCGCCTTGGACTGCGCGCTCCGCAGGCTGTTGGCGAGGCGGTTCGGACGGTAGCCCAGCTCGGCGGCGATCTTCAGCACGCGCTGCGACGTTTCGGCGTTGATCTCCCCAAATCCGTTAATGGCGCGCGAGACGGTCTGGTAGGAAACGCCGGCCGCGGCCGCGACATCTTTGAGCGTGACCGGGCGTCGGAGAGATTTCTGCATCGGAAGTCCATGCGCTGCGTCGGCGCGATAATAGGCTTTACAGGACGGCATTTCACCTTTTATGACCTTTAATCGTGAACGTTCACGGAGCGCGACACGAACGCTCCAGCGTCTCGAGGGAGGAGATCATGGGCGTGGTCTACGTGGTTGGCACTTGCGACACCAAGCAGAATGAACTGGCTTTCGTGAAGTCCGTCATCGTCGAGGCGGGGGTGGAAGCGGTCCTCGTCGACGTCGGGACGCGCGGCGGCGGCCATGCCGATATCGCCGCTGAGGATGTGGCGGCGCATCATCCATCGGGTAAAAATGCCGTTCTCGGCTTCGATGATCGGGCGACCGCCGTCGAGGGCATGGGTCTGGCGCTGAGTGCTTTTCTCGCAGCCCAAGGCGATGTCGACGGCGTCATCGGGCTGGGCGGCTCCGGCAATACCGGCATCGTCACCCGGGCGATGCGGGCGCTGCCCGTGGGCGTGCCCAAGATCATGGTGTCGACCATAGCGTCGGGCAATGTCGCTCCCTATGTCGGCAGCACCGACATCACCATGATGTACTCGATCACCGACATTGCCGGGCTGAACCAGATCAACCGGACAGTGCTCGGCAATGCGGCTCATGCCATAGCCGGCATGGCGAAATGGCATCTTCCAACGGCCGATGGCCTTCACCCGCAGATCGGCATGACCCAGTTCGGCGTCACGACCCCGTGCGTCGATCAAGTGCGGAGCGAACTGCAGGACGAATTCGACTGCATGTCTTTCCATGCCACAGGGATCGGCGGTCAGACCATGGAAAAGCTGGTCGATTCTGGTTTCCTCGCGGGCGTGATCGACATAACCACGACCGAAGTGGCGGATTTTCTCGTTGGGGGAGTTCTGCCCTGCACTGAAGACCGCTTCGGCTCCATTATCCGCACCAAGATTCCCTATGTGATGTCACTCGGGGCCCTGGACATGGTTAATTTCTGGTCTCGCGGCTCGGTACCCAAGGAATTTCAGGACCGGACCTTCCATATGCACAATCCCGAAGTGACGCTGATGCGGACATCGGTCGACGAATGCAGACGTATTGGCGAATGGATCGCCGCCAAGCTTAATCGTTGCGAAGGCCCCGTGCGCGTCTTAATCCCGGAAGGGGGGATGTCCTCGCTCGACATGCCCGGCAAATCTTTCCACTATCCGGAAGCTAATGCCGCATTATTTGATACACTTGAGCGCGATACAATGACAACGAAAGATCGCCGGATTAGCCGGCTTCCTTACAACATCAATGATGCGGCGTTCTCGACTGCGCTGGTAAATGATTTTATAGAAATAGCCAAGCAACAATGACGCATTATCGACGTTGATCGCCGCCGCTGGAGCGCAATCATAGCAAAACTAAGTTGATTTTACATATTATATCAGCGCGCCTCAATACCTAAAATTGTACACCACATCTCGAATACGATAACAATCGATATCAGCTTACTCAATTTGAGGGATACCGTGAGGTCGTTAGCACTCGAGATTGATTTTCGCCATCTCCGATATTTCATCGTTGCGGCGGAGACCGGAAGCTTTCGCAGGGCGGCAGCCGCGCTTGGTGTTCAAGAATCGTCTGTTAGCCGCCGGATCCGAGACATCGAGGATCAAACTGGCGCTTCCCTCTTCGTGCGACACCACGGCGGAATCAACCTCACCATGGCTGGCCAGCGCTTCCTTCATCGGGCGCGTCACGCGTTGGAGCACATTCGGGAGGGCGCTGCGGAGGTTGCGGCCATTGGAAGAGCCGAGGGCGGATATCTCCGGGTCGGGCTGTTTTCATCCCTGTCGTCCGGCTTCCTGTCCGCGCTATTTAACCAGTATGATTTGCGGCATCAGTCAGTTCACATTGATTTTGTCGAAGGCGAGGCTCATGAACACATCAATTCGCTACGTCAATTTCGCATGGATATTGCTTTTGTCATCGAAATGGCTGATTTCGCCGACTGTTACGCGAGCCATCTCTGGTCGGAGCCGGTTTTCGTGGCCCTCCCCCAGAGCCACCGACTCGCCTATTCAGAAGCGCTGACTTGGAAGGAACTCGACGCTGAAAAAATCCTTCTGCGGGATACCCCTGCCGCAGGTCGCATCGAGGATTATGTCGTGCACAGAATGCGGGAAGCCGGTGGGGCACCACTAATCGAAGCCCAGCGCGTCGGACGCTACAAGCTTCTCAACCTTGTCTCAGCCGGCAGAGGATTGACCCTGATCATCGAGTCCGAAAGCCTCGTGAAGATTCCTGGGGTCATCTACCGGCCGCTGAATGGCGAGGCTGTCTCTTTCCACGCGGCATGGGCACCGAAGAACGACAATCCTGCACTCCAGACACTGCTTAGCCTTGCGCGAACGATGGCTCGGGACCGGATGGCCGCCCCTTCAACGCCTCTCAACCTGAAGCCAAGCGCCGCGCTCTCGCGAAGGCCCGATCCGTCGCGATGAATCGCTCAAGCATCGGCACGATGAGCCGGACCGGATCGGTGATCGGGTTTCCCTTTTCCTCGCCCAGCACCCCCGCATAGGCAACGAGATCCCGATGAAGCTTTGCCGGCAGCTCCACGGTCACCTTCACCGGCTTGTCGTCGAGGAACTCGCTGAGCTTCAGCTTTGGCATATCAGCCTCTAGGGTTCGAGAACGAGATCGCGCGTGACGATGACCCGCACCGGGTATCCCGGCCGGATGGTGAGCGTCGGCGCGATGTTGAGCTGGCGCTGGACGATCTGGCGGCCCGTCTGGCTGATGCTGTCGGAGGCGCCCTCGCGCAAGGCGCTGGCGAGGTCACTGTCACTGCCGGACGTGCCTGCGCTCGCCCCGACGCTCAGGATGGTGGAGAGCACGGCGGCCTTGAACAGCTCGCCCCAGTGATAGTCGACGCCATCCTCCAGCCCGGCGTAGCCTTCCGCATCGGCTCCAGGCTGGCGCTCCAGTACGATGGAGCGGCCATCGGGGAAGATCAGCCTGTTCCAGACCAGGAGCACCCGGCGCTGCCCGAAGCCGACGCCGTTGTCGTACTGGCCGATGATGCGGGTGCCCTGGGGGATCAGGAGGATCCGGCCGGTCGGGCTGTCATGGACATTCTCGGTCACCTGGGCGGTGACCTGACCCGGCAGGTCGGATCGGATGCCTGTGATCAGCGCCGCTGGGATCACGGCCCCCGCCTGCAGGATGTTAACCGAGGCCGGAGCTACCACGCGGTCGGGGGACACGGTGCGCCGGTCGATTGCCTGGTTGAGGAACGCCGTCTGCCGCTCCTGGGCGGTTGGTGTGACCGCGTGCGGCGCAAGACCAATGGAAGTCAGATCCGGGAGAGGTGCCGCCGTTGTAACCGACGCTGCGCTTGCCGGTTGCGCCATGACAGGGCTCGCCGGCCGCATGTTGGTCTGGGCGAACAGCCGTCCGGTCCGTGCCGCCTCGTTCTCCTGCTGCTGGCGCTGCTCCTCGGGGCTGAGGGCAGGATTGGGCATGCCTCCCATCGTTGGGATCGGCGGCTGGGCCGCCGTCTGGGCATTGAGGATCGGCCGACCGAGGTCGCCGGGCAGAGGCGGCCCCAGCTTGGGGATGCCGGTGTAATCCTTCGGCAGACTGGCGAGCCCGTCCGGCGTCGACTTGACGTCGGTCGCGTAGAGTTCCTGTCCCGGCCCACGGTCCTTGCGCGCCTGAAGAGCGTAGATCAGCGCTCCGCCGATCCCAAGGCCCGCGACCAGCCCCAGCCCGGCCAGCACCTTGCGGGACAGGCGGGTCACCCGGGGCGGCTCCGGCCGCAGCCGCATAACCGCCACAGCCTCCCCCGTCAGCGGCCGGGCGCCGTCATCGCCAGCTGATCCCAGCCCTTTCTCCTTCTCGGATTCATTGCCGCTCATAGAACCGGCCTCCCATCGGTACGGGAGATGCGGACGCGCTTCTGGTCCTTGTCGGCGCCGAAGCGCAACTCAGCCGCGGCAAACAGCCTGTCCACGATCATGTAGGTGCCGCGCACGCGATAGTTCACGAGCTCGGAGGTGTCGCCCTGGGGGCCGACGACGAACAGCGGCGGCATCTCACCCTGGGCGATGCCGCGGGGAAACTCGATGAATACCTGCTGACCGTCATCGAAGGCCCGCAGGGGTCGCCAGGGTGCCCGGTCACCGGTCACCTCGTAGCGGAAGTTCACGCGGGCGAGGTCGATGCCGGTGGCGACGGGCTGCACCGCCAGCGCCTCGGCGTTCTGGCGTCGGAGGGCGATCAGCTGGTCATGCGGATACTGCCAGGAGACCGAGGCCATGTAGGTCTTCTCGGTGGACCGCAGCTCCATGTGATAGGTGCGCAGATTGGTGTTGATGACGAGATTGGTGGCGAGGTCCGGTCGCGTGGGCTTCACCAGGATGTGGACCTGCTTCGCTCCGCCCACCCCACTCTCGGTATCACCGATGATCCAGCGCACCGTGTCGCCGGCGGCAACCGGCCCCGTGCCCACCAGTTGCTCGCCGGGCTGCAGGGCAATGTCGGTGACCTGCCCCGGCGCGGCATAGACCTGATAGAGCGCACCTTCCACGAAGGGATAGACCTGCATGGAGTTGATGAAGCCGTTGCGGACGGGCTGGACCCGGGCTGCGGCATTGGCCTGGTTGACCCGAGCAGCAGGGTCAGTCGCTTCGGGCTCCACCTTGCCCTCCCTGCCCACCGGCTTCAGCTGGCCGGGCAAAGGCAGAGGCTTCGGCAGCTCGACGATGCGCACCGGTCCCGGCGGCTCCGCCTTGAAGACGGCGGGCGGGGCATCGTCATACTCGATCTCGGGCGGCTTCTCGAAGGTGGCGCAGCCAGCGAGCGCGGAAGTGCAAATGAGGAGAAGCGGCAAGCCGGACTTACGGAAAGCCGGAAAGGAGAGGACACGGCGCGCCGGCCTCCCGGATGTGCGGATGGCCGTCGTCATTGTGCGAGCTCCTTCGACCAGTTGATGGCGTTGACGTAGATCCCGAGGGGATTGGCCCGGAGGCGCTCGGCGTCCCGCGGCGCCTGCACCACGACGGTGAGGATGGCGCTCCAGCGGGCGGTGTCGGCGAGACTGCCGTCCTGGTAGCGGCGCTCGGTCCAGGCGATGCGGAAGGAGTCCGGCGAGGCGCGGATGACGCTGGAGACCTCCACCGCCACCTGTTGCTTGCCGACCCGAGCGAAGGGATCATTGGCTCGGGCATAGTCATTGAGCGCGATGGCGCCGGCCTGCGTCGTATAGGCATAGGCCCTAAGCCAGTTCTGACGCACGATGACGGGATCGGCGGAGATGCTGCGCACCTCCTCGATGAAGCGGGCGAGGTGGAAGGCGATCTGGGGATCGGAGGGGAGATAGTCCGAGGTGGCGGGCGCCACCGCCTGCGCCTGCCCCAGCTTGTCCACCTGGACGACCCATGGGACCACCGAGCCGCTCAGCGCCTGCCACGCCAGAGCCCCGGAGAGGCCGGCCGCAAGCGCCAGGCAGCCAAAGGCCATAAGACGCCAGTTCTTCGCCTGGACGCGGGCTGAGCCCATGCGATCGTCCCAGACCTGGGCCGCGCGCTGATACGGCGTCTCGGGTTCGGGAGATCGGCCGTAATGGACCGAGGGTCGCTTGAAGGGCGTCATGGGCGATCGCTTTCGGAGAGGGAGATGGTGGAGCCGCCGCCATGGCTGTCGCCGGACCGCACCTCGTGTGTGGCGGTCTGGATGCCGTGGGCCATCTGCTGGGAGCGCCGCATGCGCTGGGCCCACTCGGGAACATCACCGGAAGAAGCCGGCGTGCTTGATAAGGTGGCTGCGGCTCCGGAGACCGGCGGCGCGGCGGCTGAACCGCGCAATGGAGACGCTGCGGCAGTGGCTCCGGCGCGCGCGACACCACCAAGCCCACCCGCGACGCCGGACAGCCCGGATTGGCCGGCGGCTCCCGCGCTGTAGGCGGATGCAGCGCCTCCGGCGAGGCTCGCGCCAGCTCGTGCGGCCGCTGCCGTTCCAGAGAGCGCAGCACCGGCCCCCCGCACCGCGAGGCCAGCAGCACCCGCTCCCGCGAACGCTACGCCTCCTGCGGCGAGGCCGGTACCCACGGCAGCACCCGCGCCCAGTTGTGGCGCACCGGTGATCAGGCCGGTGGCGATCCCCGGTCCGAAGATGCTGAGACCAAGCAGCGCCAGAGCCGCCAGCACGGCGGACAGGGCCTGGCTGATGGTCGGCTGGGCATCGCCATAGGAGGTGGTGAACTCAGAGAACAGCCCGGAGCCAATCCCGACGATGACGGCGAGGACCATCACCTTCACACCGGAGGCGACGATGTTACCGAGCACCTTCTCGGCGAGGAAGGCGGTCTTGCCGAAGAAGGCGAAGGGGATAAGGACGAAGCCGGCGAGCGTCGTCAGCTTGAACTCTATGAGGGAGACGAAGAGCTGCACCGCCAGGATGAAGAAGGCGATCAGGATCAGGAGCCAGGAGATCAACAGCACGGCGATCTGCACGGCATTGACGAAGAGCGCCACGGGTCCAGTGAGCTGGCTCGCCGCATCGAGCAGCGGCTGGCCCGCGGTGAGCCCCACTTCCGCGAGGCGCCCGGGACGGAGGAACTCCGCCGTGCTGATGGTTGACCCGCCGGCCTTGAGGCCGAGCCCGGCGAAGCTCTCGAACACGATCTTCGCAAGCGCGTTGAAGTTGCCGATGATCCAGGCGAAGAAGCCGATGGCGAGGGTCTTCCTCACCAGCCGGCGCATCACGTCCTCGTCCGCGCCCCAGGCCCAGAACAGGCCGGCAAGGGTGATGTCGAGTGCGATCAGGATGGAGGAGAGGCCCGTCACCTCGCCCTTGATCAGGCCGAAGCCGGAATCGATGTAGCTGGTGAAGGTGTTGAGGAAGGTGTCGATGACGCCCACGTCGTTCATGGCGTCGCTCCGTCCACGGGCTTGCCGAAGAAGCGGCGACGGTTCGCTTCCCAGAGGGCGGCGCAGCGCGGATCGACGGGATCGGCGGACTCCAGTCCAGCGCAGCTCTTGAGATCGGCCGAGGAGACGCTTCCTGCCGGCGCGCTTGGTGAGATGACCAGTTTCACCTGCTGGCCGGAGGCCATCGCCAGCGCGGCGATCACCGCGCCGACCAGGCCGGCGACAACAAGGGTTCTGAGTACGGTGCCCTGATCCATGGCAGCCCCTCAGTTCCCGCGGAACATGGTGACGGCGGAGGGCTGGTAGCTCGACGGGGTGGAGAAGCGCCGGTAGCGCTCCTGCCCCTCCGACACTGCGGTCGCCCGCTCGGCTTCGGACAGCGCCTGCGCCCGGCCATTGGCGGCCACCACCGCGGTGAGGTCGGAGAGCTGCTGCGCCTGGAGCGCCTGGAGCTGGTTGCCCGCCTGCATGGCCTGGAGCGCACCGGTCGCCGCCTGGCTCTGCCCGACGAGCGTCGAGGCCTGCGAGCGGCCGGTGTCGAGATTGCCGACGACGCCCGCCTGCACCCGCAGCGCATCCTGGAGGCCGGCGACTGTGGTCTCCCAGCGGCTCCTGGCCTGGGCGACCAGGGCGGCATCCGAACTGCTCAGCGAGACCGAGCCGTACTGGCCTTGGAACGCCCGATCGATGGCGGTGACGTCATAGGCGATCTTCTGGGCCTGCCCGAGCAGTTGCTGGGTCCGCTGGGTCGACTGCTGGAGCGCGCTGAGAGAGGAATATGGCAGGCTCGCGAGATTGCGGGCCTGGTTGATCAGCATCTGCGCTTCGTTCTGCAGCGAGGTGATCTGGTTGGTGACCTGCTGCAGGGCGCGTGCTGCCTGAAGGAGGTTCTGCGCATAGTTCGAGGGGTCGTAGACCACGTACTGCGCGGCGGCAGGCGCCAGCGGACAGACGAGGAACGGCGCGGCGAGGAGCGCCACACGCAAAGAGCGGCGGATCATGAGCGTGTCTCCAGATTGTCGAGTTTAGGGATGAGGTCGGCGGCCCAGCCGAGGCCGCGATGGCGTAGCCAGGCGGCGAGGAAGCCGTCGCGCCCGTGCTCGGCGAGGATCTGCGAGAGCGCGGCCTGGTCGGTCTTGGACGCGGCGGCGCACAAAGCGAGCGCCACCTGCGAGAGCCCGAGCTCGAACAGGCGGTTGCCGCGCCGGGACTGGCAGTAATAGTCCCGCTTCGGCGTCGCCCGAGCGAGGATTTCAATCTGCCGGTCGTTGAGGCCGAAGCGTCGGTAGATGGCCGTGATCTGGGGCTCGACAGCCCGCTCGTTCGGGAGCAGTAGCCGCGTCTGGCAGCTCTCGATGATGGCGGGGGCAATGGCCGAGCCATCGATGTCGGACAGAGACTGGGTGGCGAACACCACGCTGGCGTTCTTCTTGCGCAGGGTCTTCAGCCATTCCCTGAGCTGGCCGGCGAAGCCCGGATCATCGAGCGCCAGCCAGCCCTCGTCGATGATGAGGAGGGTGGGAGACCCGTCGAGGCGGTCCTCAATGCGGTGGAAGAGATAGGAGAGGACAGCCGGCGCGGCGCTGGTGCCGATCAGCCCCTCGGTCTCGAAGGCCTGGACGGACGCCTGCCCCAGATGCTCCGCCTCGGCATCGAGCAGGCGGCCATGGGCGCCGCCGATGCAATAGGGCCGCAGCGCCTGCTTCAGCGCATTGGACTGGAGCAGCACGGCAAGGCCGGTCAGTGTGCGCTCTTCAACGGGCGCTGAAGCGAGCGACGAAAGCGCCGACCAGATATGCTCCTTCACCTCCGGGGTGATGGAGGCGCCTTCGCGGGCGAGGATCGACACGATCCAGTCGGCCGCCCACGTGCGCTCGGAAAGCTCATCGACGCGGGCCAGCGGCTGGAGCGCGATGCTCTCCTCAGCGAGACTTCCGCCCAGATCGTGCCAGTCGCCACCCATGGCGAGGGCCGCCGCTCGGATGCTGCCGCCAAAATCGAAGGCGAAGACCTGCGAGCCGGCATAGCGCCGGAACTGCAGGGCCATGAGCGCCAGCAGGACCGACTTGCCGGCGCCGGTCGGCCCCACCACCAGGGTGTGGCCCACATCCCCCACATGGAGCGAGAAGCGGAACGGGGTGGAGCCTTCGGTCTTGCCGTAGAACAAAGGCGGCGCCGCAAAATGCGCGTCCTGCTCGTCGCCGGCCCACACCGCCGACAGGGGGATCATGTGCGCGAGGTTGAGGGTGGAGACGGGCGGCTGGCGGACATTGGCATAGACATGCCCCGGCAGGCCGCCGAGCCAGGCGTCCACGGCGTTGATGGTCTCGACCATGGCCGTGAAGTCCCGGCCCTGGATCACCTTCTCCACCAGCCGGAGCTTCTCGTCGGCGATACGGGGATCACCATCCCAGACGGTTACCGTGGCGGTGACATATGCGATGCCGGCATGGTCGGCGCCGAGCTCCTGGAGGGCGAGATCGGCGTCCTCCGCCTTGTTGGCGGCATCGGAATCCACCAGCACCGAAGCTTCGTTGGTCATCACCTCCTTCAGGATGGCGGCGATGGACTTGCGCTTGGCGAACCACTGGCGGCGGATTTTCGTGAGCAGCCGGGTGGCGTCGGTCTTGTCGAGGAGGATGGCCCGGGTCGACCAGCGATAGGGGAAGGCGAGCCGGTTGAGGTCGTCGAGGATCCCAGGTGTCGTCGCCGTCGGGAAGCCGACGATGGTGAGGACACGCAAGTGCTCCGCGCCCAACATAGGCTCCAGCCCGCCGGTGAGCGGCTGGTCGGCGAGGAGCGCGTCGACATACATAGGCGTCTCGGGGATACGGACCCGCTGGCGCCGTGTCGAGACACAGCCGTGCAGATAGGTCAGGGTCTCGGCGTCATCGAGCCAACGGCACTCCGGCATGAAGGCTTCGACCAGCCGGAGCACCCGGTCTGTCCGATCCACGAAGGCACTCAGCGCTTCGCGTGGATCGACACTCTCGCGCCCACGCCCCTCATAGAGCCAGCTCTCCGCCCGTGCGGCATCCTCCGCCGGGGGCAGCCAACAGAAGGTGAGGAAATAGCTGGATTCGAAATGGCTGCCGGCCTCGGCGAAGCCCGCCTTGCGCTCGGCCTCCACCAGCGCGGAGGCGGGATCGGGGAAGAGGCTCTCGGGATAGGCGCCCGCCTCGTGCCGCTGGGCTTCCACGAACAGTGCCCAGCCGGAGCCGAGACGACGGAAGGCACTGTTGAGGCGACCTGCCACCGCCCCCAGCTCAGCAGGCACCGCGGAATCGAGGTCCGGCCCGCGGAAGCGCGCCGTGCGCTGGAAGCTGCCGTCCTTGTTGATGACGATGCCCGGGCCAACGAGGGCCGCCCACGGCAAATAGTCCGCGAGCCGGCTCCCGTGTCGACGATACTCGGCGAGGTTCATCATGGTGCGCCCCACTCAGACCGACAGATGGGAGGGGATGCGCAGATGCCGGCGCACCACGTCGACGAAGAGCGGATCGCGCTTGGCGGCCCAGACGGCGGCGAGATGGCCGACGGCCCAAAGGGCGAGGCCGACGAGCCAGAGCCTCAGCCCCAGCCCGATGGCGCCGGCGAGGGTGCCGTTGAAGATCGCGATCGCCCGCGGCGCGCCGCCGAGCAGGATCGGCTCGCTGAGCGCCCGATGGACCGGGACGGAGAAGCCCGGCACCTCGCCGACATCGCCCGCCATCAGACGAGCGCTCCGCCGCTGAAGGAGAAGAAGGACAGGAAGAAGCTGGAAGCGGCGAAGGCGATGGAGAGGCCGAACACGATCTGGATCAGCCGCCGGAACCCGCCCGAGGTGTCGCCGAAAGCCAGCGCGAGGCCGGTCGAGATGATGATGATCACCGCGATGATCTTGGCGACCGGCCCCTGGATGGAGTCCAGGATCGACTGCAAGGGCGTCTCCCAGGGCATGGAAGAGCCGGAGGCGTGGGCAGCCGACACCGCGCAGGCGAAGGCGAGAGCTGCAGCGGCGGTTCGCAGCAAGCGGCGATGGCGGACAACGAGCATCGAGGTCACGGGGAGGCTCCTTCTTCTGCAGGAGGGATAGCGGGAGAGACCCGGTAGTCGCCGTCGGGGCCGAGCCCTTCGACGCGGGCGAGCTCCGTGAGCCGGCGCGCCGCGCCTCGGCCGGACAGCACGGCGATGAGGTCGATGGTCTCGGCGATCAAAGCGCGCGGCACGGTGACCACGGCTTCCTGGATGAGCTGCTCCAGCCGTCGCAGGGTGCCTATGGCACTACCGGCGTGGATGGTGCCGATGCCGCCGGGGTGACCCGTCCCCCACGCCTTCAGGAGGTCCAGGGCCTCCGCGCCGCGCACCTCGCCGATGGGGATGCGGTCGGGTCTCAGACGGAGCGACGAGCGCACGAGGTCGGAGAGCGAAGCGACGCCGTCCTTGGTGCGCATGGCCACCAGATTGGCCGCGGCGCACTGGAGCTCGCGCGTGTCCTCGATCAGGATGACCCGCTCGGAGGTCCTGGCCACCTCGGCGAGGAGGGCATTGGTGAGGGTGGTCTTGCCGGTGGAGGTGCCGCCGGCCACAAGGATGTTAGCACGGGAGACAACACCGTGACGGAGAGCCTCTGCCTGCGGCGCAGACATGATGCCGGCGGCCACATAATCGTCGAGCGTGAAGACCGCAACGGCGGGCTTGCGGATGGCGAAGGCCGGAGCTGCGACGACAGGCGGGAGCAGGCCTTCGAAGCGCTCACCGGTCCCAGGAAGCTCGGCGGAGAGCCGCGGGGCACCGGCATGGACCTCGGCGCCGATATGGTGCGCGACGAGGCGGATGATGCGCTCGCCGTCACCGGGGGCCAGTCGCTCACCGGTGGCGCCGAGCCCGTTGGACAGGCGGTCGACCCAGAGGCATCCGTCCGGGTTGAGCATGACCTCGACGACGGCTGGGTCATCGAGAAGGCGGGAGATCACCGGGCCGAGCGCAGTACGCAGCATGCGCACGCCGCGCATCAGGCCTTCTAAACTGTGATCTGAACCCGCCATATCATCCCCGCCCTGGCCGGGAGCGACGCAGGGGCTTCCCGGACGGGGATGATTAAAGAAGGGGGAATTGGGGGAGATTCAACAAGAGAACGCGGGCATCGCAGCGTGGCGCGCGATCGCCTGAAATCGGCGTGGCGCTCCTCCTCCGCACTTGCCGGCTGCTACCGGAGTTGACCCTAAGCAGACTCTTGAAATGTCTGCTTGTGAGCACACTACCGAGCGTCACCGCCGAATGGGTCAAAACATCCTTTTAGCGAAATCTCAGTCGGTTCGCTTTCTGGCCATCTCACAACGATTTTCTGCTACGGTTGGTAAGTCCATTATTCGGTAGATAAGGCGTGTAAGAGCAGGGTATGGAATTGCCAAACTGTCTTCCTAGGAGCTTCCAGGCAAACATCGACCGCCTATTCGAACGGGTGATCCGGCCGATGCTAACGGCCATGCCGATCCACGCTGAACTTCAATCGGGCGTGATCGATGATTTGGATGTGTTCCTCGACCGGTGCGCCGCCCAGGTCGACAATCACACGGCCAATGAAGCAGCGAAGGCCTTTACCCTCATCTTGGCCAGCCTCTTCGAACGGCATTTGCGAATCTGGGGCCGCGGGCTCGGTGTAGCGATGGATGGCAAAAGGCCCGGGTTTGAACAATTTCGCGAATACCTTCCTCTTTGCGCTGAGGCGGGCGGCGTCGAGCTGGAGGCCGGCGGGCTCGGTCGGAACTTGATCGAGATGTTTCTGGTGGCCAATGTTTACCGGCACGGTGACGGTCCCTCCGTGCGCGATTTGGTTCAGCACGCACCGGAACGTTGGACCTACGAGACTTCCCGCTACGTCGATATCCTGCCGTCGAATGAAGAGCAGAGCGAGCGGCTCCTGGTCCAACCGGACGACGTCACGCGTTACGCCGGCGCCTGCGCTCGGTTTTGGGGGCGGGCGGACAAGATGCCGAACGCTTTACTCGAGCCGCCTTACGGCTAACTGAGGCGAACGCGCCGGATCGTACCTGCCACCAACGCGATGCCGAGATCGTCCGCAACCCTTACGATTGGTTTCCTATTATGTTCTGGTCGAGTCTGCTAGACTGAGGGCGACTCTTAAGATACATCGGTCGAGATCTCGGTGGCGGGGCAGGCACAGGACAATCTCAAGGCTCAAACTGGTCAGCTCGTTGTTCGCGCGGCAACGACCGGTCGACTGCGTTCGTTCCTCATGGAGAGCAAGGAGCCGATCTTGCTGCTCGGCGGCGGGGCTTCCATCAAGTCAGGCACTCCTGGAGCGGCAAAGACTGCCGAGAGCATCGCGCGATGGGCTTGGTGCAAAGAGAATGGCCGCCAAACCGAGGATTACAGTATTCGCCGCTCGGATTACTGGCTATCGTTAACTGCTCAGCCATGGTTCTGGAATGGCGTTGATCCTGCTGACCTCTACCGCGAGGCCGTCGAACGACTTCTCGGGATTAAGAGGGGCCGACTGTGGTTCTTTGAGAAGCTGCCCCCCCCGTATGCCTATCTATGGTAGCGCTTCAATGCTTTTCCGCCATCGGGACAGCAGTGCGAACGTCGAAGGACCGTGCGCTTGGAGCGTTGTCGGGAATCGTTTCTAGCTTGGGTCAGGCAGCAGAACCGTGCCTTGGAACGATGCTTAGTAAGATGATTGCAATGCTATCTTGAACATTGTCATCATGCAAAGATATTCGCTCGACACGGGCCGCGCAGCGGCGACCTCATCCAGTAAAGGCTCGCGGGTATGACGACTCTCTCGAGCCTAGTCGATCCTGCCCTCGCCAACGACGCCGGCGGCGTCGCGGGGCGAATTGGCTACGACTTCCAGGCTCATGTGGCCGCTGGCTTCGTCTTGGACATGATTGCCGATCCAGAGCTTTTGCAGGTCGAGTGCGAAACAGCCGACGACGTTACCCTGCGCTGGGAACGGGGCGGTCGGCAGGAGATCGAATACGTCCAGGTCAAGACAACGGATGGCAATTCGAAGTGGGGCATCCAGGAACTGACGGCGCGCGACAAATCGAAGTTCGGGAGTTCCCTCATGGAGAAGTCCTTGGCTTGCGACGCCTTTCCCGGCAATCCCTTGTTTCGTTTTGTTAGCACTCGCGACGTTCGCGGCGAGCTTGTGCTCTTCAAGGCCCGCCGGCCAAGTCGCCCCAACCCTGATCCCCGCTTCGCCAAGCTCGTCGGGAGCTTCGGGGCCAAGCATAAGACCTACAAATCGCCCCAGGGACGAACGACTGCCGACTGGGCGGCAAGCATGCTCTGGGACGTCGAAGGAAATGAGAAGGCGCTCGAGGCAAAGAACGTCCTTAAGCTGCTCAGGCTCGCCGAGGACTCTGGCGAACGGCCATCGTCGCAGCTTGCCGAGGAAGCCTACGATGATCTTCTCAAGCGCGTCACCGCCGCAAGCAAAGCATCCCGCGTGACCGAGCCTCAGGCCAAGTCAATTCCGCGCCGCGATGCCTGGACGTGGTGGAGGTCGTGGCTTTCGAAGATGGGCACCGCGGGTCAGCGCTCGCTAAAGGTCTACAACGCCACGCCTGACGAGTTCTTCGTCAAGATCGTCGATGTCGATGAGGCCCACCTCAAACGCTCGTGCCAGGCGTTCGACGCGGAGTTCGATGGAGGGGCTTGGCGCCGGGACGAGCTCGCCGCCTACCTTGTGGACTGGCTTCCAGACATTACCTTGCCGCCGAAGGTACTGGCATCCTTCAGTCATAACGAAGCGCGCGCCCTTACAAAGCGCGCTCTCGATGCTTTCAAGGCGAGCGGAAGCTTTGCCATTGGCCGGCTCCTTGCTGAGCTAATGCTAAATGCCATCCTTCGGCACTACCGCAGGAGCGAGCCGATTTCATGTAAGCTATTCACCAAGAGCGCCGGCGTCGTGCACTCCAACAGCGCGCATATCGTGCACGCAGCCGATACTGACGAGATTTGGCTCGGTCAAGCCCGCCTCGCCGCCACGACGAGCCACGAAGGCATCGTGTCGGAAGTCATCAGCCAGATCGAGGAGACGTTCGAGCGCGATGTCCTGAAGCGCGAGCGAGAAGTCATCGTCCAGCTCAGAGACCCAAACCACCTTAAGGCGACAAACATTGAGCGTTCGTTCTCCAAAAACGCCAAGCTCGACGATTTTTTGCGGGTACTTCGAGTACCAATACTGATCGCCTACGACAGCGGGGTGATCAGCGCTGGCGGGCAGCCGGGTTACGTGACCGAGCTCATCGCTGAAGTTACCGTCTCCTACGAGCGGATCAAACGGCAACTGCCCAACAAGCTGCGCGACGTCCAGGTCCATGTATTCCTCGTCCCAGTGGAATGTGCGGTCTCGCTGGCGAACAGCTTCGAAAGCCACCTCAATGGAAAATAGCCAATCCATACAAGCGCTCCGCGCCGCACTCGCGGCCCCGGAAGCGGTCGCGTCGGATCCGTTCGGCCTGCTTCAGGCGATTTCGACCCTTGTGAATAATCATCCAAGCCATAGCATTGGGCGCGAGATGGTCATTCGGGCCCTGTCGGTCCAGGACCTGTTTCCAGAGGACCACAAGATCATCCTCCAGTCGATGGTCAAGTCGGTAGGCCTCATTCCTTACCTTGACCGGGAACTTCGCGGCTTCGACCTACAAGATCGCATGCTTATCGAGGCGCACCGCCCACCCATCGACGAGCCTGGCCTGCTCTTTCACACTCTGCAACTCCAGATATATCGCGACCTGTTGGCTGGACGTAACGTCGTCCTGAGCGCGTCGACAAGCGTCGGCAAGAGCTTGGTCGTCGACGCGGTGATTGCCTCTGGCAAGCACCACCACATGGTAATCGTCGTCCCGACGATCGCCCTGATCGACGAGACGCGACGTCGCTTGTCCAAGCGTTTCGGCGCGACCTACGATGTTGTTACCCACCCAACCCAGGCATCGGACGTAACGCGTCCGACGATCTTCGTCCTTACCCAGGAACGTGCGTTGGCGCGTCAGGATTTGGGCGAGGTAACGTTCTTCGTTATCGATGAGTTCTACAAGCTCGACCTTCGACGCGACAGTACGGATCGGACGATCGACCTGAACCTTTGTTTCAACAAGCTCGCAAGGTCCGGAGCACAGTTCTATCTCATTGGCCCAAACATCGATGCCGTTACGGGACTAGGCGAGTCATACGAGTACACGTTCATTCCATCGCGTTTCTCGACCGTGGCCTTGGATATCGTCGTTTACGGCCTCCCGCGCGATGACGAAGTGCGATGCGAGAAACTCATTGAGATCCTTCCGCGACTCGAGACGCCAACGCTTGTCTATTGCCAATCACCTGCGAAAGCCGCGCTCGTCGCCGAGGCCCTCATCGACAGCAAGCTGTTTCCCGAAAACTTCGCCACCGCGGACGTCGTCGACTGGTTAGTGCGCGAATATCCGGAGCAATGGATTTTCATCCGGGCTCTTCGCTGCGGCATCGGCGTCCATCACGGCAACATCCCGAGGGCCTTGCAGCAATATGTGGTGCGCGCTTTCGAGCAGGGGCACATCAAGACAATTGTTTGCACCTCGACGATTATCGAGGGTGTAAATACCGTCGCCGAGAACGTCATCGTCTACGACAAGCGCATCGGCGGGCCCAACCTAGATAGCTTCACGTTCAAGAATATCGCGGGCCGTGCCGGGCGAATGACCAAATACTTCATCGGAAAGGTCTTCGTGCTAGAAGCGCCGCCGGCGGACGACCCATCCTACAGTGTCGAAGTTGGGATACAGCATCAGGACGAGAAGACCCCGTTCCCGTTGATTTTGGACCTGCCAGAGGAAGATCTAATGATCGTCTCGAAACAGCGCATCGAAGACGTCCGCTTCGAAAGCCCTATCTCTCTGGCGACAATACGGCTCAACCGCCACATCCCGGTCGAAGACCAATACGCCGTCCACCGGGTCATTTCGCGAGACCTAGTATTGCTACAAGATTCGCTCGCCTGGAAAGGTTCTCCGGAGCCGCATCAGCTCTTGGCCGTCTGTAACATCATCTACGATCAGATTGACCGTGGCCGCTCGTTGGGGGGATACGGGGTCATGAGCGGCGTGGGCTTGAAGGCAGAACTTGATCGGCTTCGGATGGCGAAGTCGTTTCGGGAGGTGCTAGATCACTGGGTTGTCCGGAAGCGCTTCGAGGAGTCTATTAGCGACGCAGTCGAGCGCGGTCTACGCTTCATGCGGCGATACGTGAGTTTTACGTTTCCCCGTCAGCTGATGGCCGTCAGTCACATCCAAGCCGAAATCTATGATCGTGAAGGGGTCGCTAAGGTTGGCGACTATAGCTTCTTCGCCACAAGTGCGGAGAGCCTATTCATGGAGTCCGGGCTCTTTGCCTTGGACGAGTACGGCGTGCCACCGGAACTGGCTCGTCGGTTAGGCAAGGGCGCTGGCGAGATTCGCACGCTCAACGCAGGGCTTGGGTTGGTCGCGAAAGTGGACCTGCAGGCTAAGAATCTCCATCCGTTCGAGCGCGAAATTCTCGCGGACGTCTTGGCTTCGCTTGGCCGCTAAGGAGCTTGTGGCCGCACCGAGTGACGACCTGATTGATGTGCCCCTCTGAAATTCCTCTAGAAAAGAACTCAAGTCCGTCCTGACGTAAGCCTCCGGCGAGGACCAAGCTGGCGAGATGCTCGTATGGCTGGTCGCCGCGACATTATCGCCGAGTTGCGGGCGCGGGACTTCATCGCCGCCGGGACCTGCAGCCCGCAGCCAGCCGCATCCTATTCCTATGTCACGACGAGGGCGTTCCTCGCCCATTTCGGCTTTGACACCCTCCGCGACCTGCCGGACATGATGGCGTTGGAGGAAGTGGGGCTGCTGGCGGGGGCGTCTTGTCCTTCGAGCTTGCGATCGAAGCGGAGGCGGGTGACGCTACGTTTGACTTCGCCGATGATCCGGCTGAAACGAATGAGGTCTGAAACGGAAGCAGCCAATGGCCACCGCCAAAAATACCATCTGTCTCTGGTTTGATAATGATCTTGAGGTGGGAGCCCGACTTTATGCCGAGATGTTTCCGGACAGCTCCATCAGTGCCATTCAGCATGTGTCCTTTGCCCGCCCACCCGGCAAAGCCGGAGCGCGCCGATAGTGGATTCACCGTCGCCGGTACCCCTATCTCGGTAAGCCGCCATCGAGGCGGCTTACCGCAGCCAAGCATCTAAATCGGATCTAATAGTGACACCCTGGACACGGGCTTTGGGGCTGTTCCATGCGCATCGTCCTTCTAGAGATAAAGAATTTCCGTGGCATTAAATGCCTCATTTGGTCCCCATCGCCAGGCATGAATTGCCTAATCGGCCCTGGAGATTCCACTAAAACGACGATCCTCGATGCGATTGAGCTTTGCCTCAACCCGCGTTCCTACATTCTCGCAGACGATTGTGATTTCTTTGATCTCAAGGTCGAGGAGCCAATCCGGATCACTGTCACGCTGGCGGGTCTTCCATCCCACTTTAAGGCCGAGGACCGATACGGCCTGCATCTTCGCGGCTGGAACCAGTCGGAGGGCAAGGTCGTAGACGAGCCGGGAGCAGGGCTGGAAGAGGCTTTGTCTATCTCAGTCGTTATCGATCGGTCGCTCGAGGCGCGATGGTCCATCCACAATAATCGCATCGAGGCCTCGGAAGCTGATCCGCCGACTGTTCGGTTCAAGGACGCCAAGCAGATGGCTACTAATCGCCTTGGGCCGTTTGCCGAACGACATCTCGGCTGGGGCCGAGCCTCGGTGCTCACGCGGATTGGAGAAGCCGGCGAAGGTTACAGCCTTCAACTCGCGGAGGCCGGCCGCGCCGCCCGCAGCGCATTTAAAGCTGGCGACCAAGGCGTATTCAAGAAGGCCGTCGACCGGGCCGAAGAGCTGAGCAAAATCTTAGCCGTACCCATCCGCGGCAAGTTTACGGCTGAACTCGACGTCCAAGGCGTCAGCATCACCTCAGGCGGCATCTCCCTTCACGGCGGCGACCTCCCGCTGCGCAGACTTGGAACAGGCTCTGCCCGCCTTCTTGTCTCAGCACTCCAGCATGACGCCGGACCGCCACACGTCGCCATCATCGATGAGATTGAGCACGGCCTGGAGCCGCATCGTATCGCTCGCCTCATCAAATATCTGAAGGTTCCAAAGGCTGGCGCAGGCGCTGCCCTGCCACAGATTTTTGCTACCACCCACTCACCGGTTGTGGTCCGGGAGCTGATGGCCGCGGATATCTTCGCCGTCCGCTCCAAGGCCGGCATCACGACCGTCGCATCCGTCTCGGCAACTGCGAAGGATCCCGAGACCGCCCAGCGTCATTTGCGCGGAACGCCGGAGGCATTTCTGTCCCGCAAGGTGATTGTCGGCGAAGGCAGAACCGAGCAAGGGTTGGCGCGAGGCCTCGATGACTGGTGGCAGGCGTCGGGAAGGGATTCCTTCGCGCTTCAAGGCGTCGTCGCCATCGATGGCGGCGGTAAGGACAAGGCGCCGCTGATCGCCGAGCATCTTCGCGATCTCGGATATGAGGTCTGGCTGCTCCTCGATTCCGACGAGCCTCCGAACGAGGTAGCCCTGAAACGGGCGACCGCGAAAGGCGCGGTCGTCCATCAATGGCCAGGCGGTTACTCCACTGAGGAGCGGCTGTTTCTCGATCTCCCGTGGTCCGCGGTTCGATCCATGATCATGCTCGCCGTCGAGTTTCTCGGCCAAGATAGCGTCATGGCCGTAATGGATAATGCCCTTGCCAAGGCCAGCCTCCCCACGGCCACTGCTGCGAAATTAGGTGAGGATCGGGACACGGAAGGTGTCCGGCGCGTGCTTGGTAAGGTCGCGAAGGACAAAAGCTGGTTCAAGGACATCACGCGCGGCGAACGGCTGGCCGAGATCATCGGCCCTTGTCTCCACACCATCTCAGAGAAGGCTACTGCAACCGGTTTCGACGCCATGCGGAGATGGGTCGATGGCCAATGACGAGAAAATCGCACGACTTGCCGCGTCCGTTCGTCGGGGCAGTATCGTGGCTGCTGCGGGCTGCGGCAAGACAGAGCAGATCGCACGCGCCGTTGGCATCTCGACGCAAAGACGGCTGATCCTGACCCATACACATGCGGGTGTCGATGCGCTGACCCGCCGTCTGAAGAAGCTCCGCATTTCTGCCGACAAGTACCGTATCGACACGATCGCAGGGTGGTGCCTGCGGTTCGCAGCGGCTTTTCCGCGGCGCTCCGGCATCGTCGCGACCGTTCCGACTACGCCAGCCGACTGGGACGCCATCTATCTCGCCGGCGCAAGGCTCCTCGACAGCGGTGCTGTCGACGGCGTGCTGCTCGTCTCCTATGGCGGATGCTTTGTCGACGAGTACCAGGATTGCACCCTCCAACAGCACCAGGTGATCAGCCGCCTCGCCAATCTCCTTCCCACCTGCGTCTTCGGCGATCCGCTACAGGCGATATTCGATTTCAGAGACCAGCACCCCGTCGACTGGGACAGCGACGTCTTCCCGACGTTCGTCCGGTCGGCCGAGCTCTCAACGCCGTGGCGTTGGAAGAATGCTAGAAACGGGGAATTGGCGGACTGGCTCGGCGATGTTCGCGTCGCCCTTGAGCAAAACAAGCCGATCGACCTGACGTCCCGACCCCGATGCGTCGCATGGACTGAGCTTCCAGTCGATGCTTCCCGCCACCAGGCCACTATCGTCGGTCAATGTCTCGAGGCCATGAGCGAAAACGACCTGGGCAATCTGGTCGTCATCGGCGACAGCACCAGCGAGAATCGACGATCGGCCTTGGCACAGAAACTTGCCAAGCAAGGCTTCGCAAATATCGAGGCTATCGGCTGTAAGACCCTGCATTCCGCAGCGAGGGCAATCGACAAGGCGAAGGGTTTGGGCCGTCTCAAGGCGCTGTTGGATTTCGCGTCGAAGTGTATGACGGGCGCCGACAAGGCCGCACTCGAGAAGGCGATCGATGCGCGGCAACAAGGCCGCCGCTTGGGTCAAGCCAAATTCGGCAACCTTCTCCCCCTGGCGGATGCAGTTATCGAAGATGGCGGCGACCTAGCGATGCTTGCACTTCTCCAGGCCATGCGCGACCGGCCCGGCGTCTACCTCTATCGGCGTGAAATGTTTTTCGCCATGAGATCGGCGTTACAGATCAAGGCGGTCAACGGGCTTCCCACTCTCAGCACGTCTATCTGGGAGGTCCAGAATCGGATCCGTCACTCCGGCCGACACCTGGGCGAGCGGAGCATCGGCAGCACGCTTCTCGTCAAAGGCCTGGAGTTCGATCGCGCGATTGTTGTGGCGACCAACACCATGACCGGCAAAGACTGGTACGTTGCGCTCACAAGAGCGACAATGAGGCTCCGCATCATCTCGATGGACGAGCACCTCTCTCTGGCTAGAACATCGACCGCAATCTCATAACACAGACCTGTTGCGCCGACGGTATTGTGTGGCTAACGAGGTGAGGTGCTCCAAGCTAAGTGCGGGGTTGGCTGGCCTCGATTGGAGCCCAAATCTCTGTATCGACCACATTCGCGTTGATTTCTGCGTGGGGCCATATGAGCTGCCGCCGGTCCCGCGCCGGGTTGAACAGCGTGTGGGGACGCAAAGGGGTAAATGCCCATCGTTCTTGAAGCCCTTTGGACCGTGAATGTATCGGCTTCATTCTCGAGGCACATAATCGCCGTCCGGATAGGGGAGACGGCGGACGATTTCCCTTAGCAGAGCGAGATATCTTCGGACCGAGTTCTTGAACTCGGCCGCGTCCCCTATCGGCCGGTCCTTGAACGCATGGATGGCGTTCCGCCGCTGCTGGACCAGTTCCATAAGGGTGAGGTGGTCGGTCTCCAAAATCTGTCTAGCCGCACAGTACTTGCGTAATGGCTCGAGCGTCAGGCCATCTGGACTATGCGCCACCCCCTTTTTATGGTCGTATGCATTCGCTGATTTTAGATTGTTAATGTCAATTTTGTAGTTCTCGTAGTAGACTGAAAGCAGCAATTTCACTGAACCCTCAAGCAGACTCCCCAAGTTCGCCCATGCGAGGATCAGCTCCGCGGGAGTGAGCGTGGAGCTCTTCACCCAGATCCGCAGAGTTGAGGACAGAGATACTTGCCAATCCAGACGGGACTTCCCGAGAAGTCCGGCCGCGTCCGTTGGAGCCCAGCCGTCGCTTTTCGACCAGAAAGCGGCGAGCTGTGTGTTCAGCGTTTCTATCTTATCCACAACCTGCGCAATAGGGATCGATGAAACCGGCGTAGTCGACACGACGTTTCCGATTTGGATGATACTTGTTGAAGAGATGGTTCGTGCCACTTTCTTCTCCCCGATCCGCCGATTCCTGGTTCGCACCACGCCATATAACGATTTCGACAGCCGTTGAGCTTTGACCTAAAGGTGCCGGCGGCGGCCCATATAATGCGTGCGCCCTCTCCGATAAAGCCCGAGAGCCGCCCATGGCGTCAATCCTCTGAAAATGAAAGCGGAGTTATACACATCTATCACGACTTCGGTCGAACCCGAAATCGCTGTTGAAGTTTGAGACGGGGAAACATCCTGTTCCCCGCAATCGGGTGTGCATTTCAGCGGCGGGATTTTTTCGCAGGAAGATAGCCGGCGCACTTGTCGCGAGTGGCATCGTCGATGGTGAAATCGGCGGGCGACCGCCCGCCGAGCTCTGGGCGTGAACACCGCATCCATAGGTCAGCACACGCAGGGTCGATGTAGCGGTTGCGAGCGAGGGCCTCAAGCTCTCGGACGGCTTTTTGCTTGCGCTCGCGGGCTTGCTCTTCGATCCTGAGCTGGTCCGCTTTTCGTCCGAGAGCATGGATTACGTCGCGAAGCCCAGTTTCGCTCCGCGCGGACTCCAGGGGAGACTGGCCGTTCAGAGCGGCATCGCCGGTGCTCAGCCAGATTTCATGACCTTCACCTAGGTCCGCCGCCGCGAGCGTCCTGAGCCGGACCACCCGTGCTTCGGTATCGGCTTTCTCCTTCTCCCGTTTCTCCCGTTCTCTGTCTTCGGCCTCAAGGCGCTTCCTCTGCAGCGCGCGCGCAAGCTCCCCCTCACATGGGAGGCCAAGAAGCTCCAAGTCGGCACGAGGCGAAAAGCGGATCCGGGTGCGGATGTTGGACAGTTGATGGCAAAGCGCCGTCCATTCAGGATCGCTGCCGTGGATTGCGTCAACGACGGACTGTCCACGGCCCGATAGTTCGGCCAGGATCCATGCCTCGAACGAAAATTCGCGCGTTTCCTTGTCAGGCAGGCCAAGAAGCTGCTCTGACACGATGCCCCGAATTTCGGCCAGGCGTTTCCCAGGGCGCGCCCGCAACGCCTCCGCCTCGTGAATCCTCTGCCGCAACAGACTGGACGCCTGCCAAATCTCTGAGGGCGCGGAGTGGACAAACCCGAGCCTCTCCAGTCGGCGAAGATAGCTCTCAACGGATTTTGCGGGAGAGGCGAATGGCAAGCCCGCATCCTTTAGGGCTTTGGCAATGTCCTCGGAGACCGAGCGGAAGCGCGGGTCGATCCAGCTCCGCCTGACCAGGGCGGCGACGGCCGTTCGCGTTCTGAAGGGTTGGGATTTCGATTGCAGCAAGTCGAGGACAATTGCACCTTGCCACTCGGCGAGCGGGACCGTGAAACATCCGCTTCCGTCGACGGGGAGGTTGATCAGAGCATCCAAGCCGTCCTGTCGCAGGATAGCCTCGCATTCCCCACTACCCCCTTCGCGAGCCGGAAGGCGGTGCCGATAATTTCGACGGTGCTCGTCGATGGACTTTTGCCGATCTTCGGCACGTTGGCGCGCCCTCTCCGACAAGCGGTCCCGGGCAGCGGGCTCGTGCGGATTGTGAAGCCAGATCCTGGGAGCGTTGTAGAGGATGTCGTCGGCTAGCTCATCCAATGCTCGATCCCGGTAGGCGGACAGGTCGATCTCGATCGCCCCGACATTCATGGTCCGGATTCGCGCGATTTTCACGTCATCGCAGGGGTGGGTGACTTTGAATTCAACGATGAGACGCCGATCCCGCAGCACCAGAACGACGTCCGGCACAATCGATCCATCCTTGGTTTCAAGAATGGCCTCGTCAAATGCGAGTCTCGTTGCCCGCACCACAACTTCGGTATCGTCTTGATGCGCAATGAGTAGCTCGGGAAGCGCAATCTCCAGTCGCTCGTCGAGGACCTGCTTCGCGAACTTGTGGAGGGCTGTTTCGCCCGCGGACGTACATGAAGCGCCGTAGCGATCAAAGTGATGCGCGAAGTGGTGTGCTTGCAGATCCCCCTGCTTTGCAACCATTCGCCGGTCGCAGCCGGGGCATCGGCATTGGCAGGCGAGTCCCGACGGCACTTCGTCGATATGTCGAAGTGAACCGTCAGCGGCTTCCGCAACAAGAACACCGCCTTGCTCCGTACAATCGAAGAGCTGACCAAGCCGTATGCGTGCCATGCGTCCACCATTCGCTCGCGACAAGGCGCTGGAATGAGCCATGAACCGATTCGGTACGGGCTGCGAATTTCGGCTCCATCATGCCTAACGGCCGGCGTGGGTGGCGATCTCGAGCGTACTCAGCGGCTCGAAACCAACCTCAGCCATTCCCCAGGACTTCACCCCCGCGGCAACGCCGACTTTTTCAACAGAACCCGCCAAGAGCAGAAATTGGACCGTCATCGGATAGCTGACGTTCGACTTCGCGCCCCATAGTAGTCATTTTGGCAGTGGACTGGCGATCCCGAATCCTGCCATTTGTTCAGCATATTGATAAGCGCAGCAATTGAGTGGATCTGAGCTGCATCATTGGCCTCGGGAATTCGCCTTGGCGAGATTGACCAGCCCGCCGTCCAGTCGCCGGCAGAACGACTTGATACGCGAGAGGTGAAGCCTGCATTGCTCGAACGTCAGCGCAATCGGGTCGCCGGCTGTGAACGGCAGGCTCGCGCCGCGTTCTACGGCGGTGTCAAGCATGCCTTGTGTCGCTCTGACATAGCCATGCGCGAAAGCGTTGCGCAGAATCGATGTCTGAATCAGCCCGGCCTTGCCGTCGATGATCCGCCAGTCCCGCCCAAGCTCCGCCAACAACTTGCCGCCCCAAGCCTCGACGCCGCCGGTCAGATGGATATCAAAGATGATCTGAACCTCGCCGTCGGTCGGGGCTCGGTACAACAGTGCAAAGTCCTTGCTGTCGAGGATGTATCGGACGTACCGGCCGTGGGCGTCCATCAAGGAATAGGCCTTGATCAAGATAATTTCGAAAAACTGGCTGCGATCGCGAAGCGTCGCAAGATGTTCGTCGAGCGTGACCCGATACTTGGACTGCATAGTACGATCGCGCAATCGGACGCCATGCTCGGCGTCGAGCTCGGTCGCCTCCCAGCGCGCTAGCTCGCTATTAAAGGCGGTCTGACCGCTGAAGAGCAGGCGGCTCAGCCGCTGCCACTGCGGCCAGATCGGCGCGACTATCAGGTCGATGGGAGGTACATCATGATCGCTCATCAAGCGCTCATAGCCTAATTTGACCGATCCTGTCAGCGCATCGCGATAGTCGTAGGGGGAACGACAGCCGCCGCTCCGAGCGGATGCCGAAGCAATAGCCGATGAGCAGCATCCGGATCATCAGCTCCGGGTCGATCGAGGGGCGCCCGATCTCGCTGTAGAAAGGCTTGAGGCGTAGACGGATGCTGGAAAGGTCGACGAACCTGTCGATGGCCTGCACGAGGTGGCCGGCAGGGACATGACGCTCCAGGCTGAACTCGCAGAACAGTGCCTCCTGCGCCCCTGTCCGCTCGCCATCATCGGCTGTCCTCCCTCAACGAGAATAACTGAATCAGGCCCCCCCCCCCCGCAGCAACGCCGACTTTTTCAACGGAATCGGCGCTCAGCCGAAACGGTAGCGCTTAGCGTGGCGGCCAAACAGCTTGGTGAGCGTCTCGTCAAATGGTACATAGACACCGTCATGGTCGGCGAGATTATGGCTGTGGTCCTTTCGGGCCAAAGGGCAGCGGGCGGCGGCCAGGTTGGAGGCGAAGTCGTGATAGTGGCGTGGTGACCCTGTGGTCGGGCACAGTCACCCAGACCGAGCGGATCGCATTTACTTTGTGCGGTGATAGAAGATAATCGTCAGCACAGCCGCCAGCATGTGTCGGTGGGAGTGTTCCATGTCGTCGAAATGATGCTGGCCGAAGCGGATCGCCGCGTGGATACGGCCGGTGGCGGCAGCGTCTGTGCGAGCTCATCGATCAGATCGTTGAGGTCGGCAGCGTAGCTGTCGTCTTCCGTCTCGTAGCACTGGCTCGTAGCGTCCCACCAGAGCTCCCAGTTGGCGCGGACGTGGCTGAGGGGCCGCAGGATGTCGTAGTCCAGGCGGTCACTCCAGGCGAAGAAGGAGCGGATCGCGGCGGAATCGACGAGTGGTTTGGCTATAGGCTCAGTCTCGCCGCTTCCAGGCGTCGTCCCAGGTGTCGAGCGACATGGGGAAGCTCGCCCCTGGCGGCCGCTCGGCTTCCCGCCGTCGCTCCTCAGCATGGATCGCTAGCGTGAGGTAGATGATCGCGGCCCGAGCGAGCTTGAGTTGGCGGCCGGTGCGGGCGGCGAGGTCTTCGAAGGAGAGGTCGAAGATGCCGGGCGCTGTCTCGGGGGACGGTGCGATCGAGACAGCTCGTAGAAACATATCGTGGACGCTGACGAATTTGTGCTCCAGGTGGTTGCGTAGCTCGTAGATCGCTTGGGCGTCGGGCTCGGTGACGTCCTTGAAGTCGTTCTCGAACACGTCTTTCGACAGCCAGAAGAGCCCGCGGAGCGGCCAGTTGGCGAGCCCGTCGAGGTTGGGGTGGAGGGCCTTGCCCCTACCCTTCACAAACCAGAGGTTCCGGAAGCTGACCTGCCGCTCCGGATGGCCGAGACCCAGGTAGGTGTTGAGGCAGAAGGCAACCTTGTCGAAGATCGAATATGCGCCGCGGAACGCCATCTTCAGACGCTCGACCGCGAAGCCGACGGCCGGATAGTCTAGGGTGTCGTAGACCTGCACGCCACGGTCGGCGAAGTGGACGCCGCTGGCGGTTAGACCTTCCCAGCAAGCAAAACGGGCAGCCGCGTACTCCTGCTTGATCAGGTTGAAGTAGGCAATGACCGGCGGCGGACCGGGGCCGCCGTCCAAGCCGACGACCGTGATGGAAGGCAGCATCATCACGTCGCGCGCCGCGATCTCGAATGTGCCGGCGTCATTCAGCGGGTTGATGAAGAGCCGGCGGGCGAGACACCAGCGGCGATATTCGCGTTCGCGGCGTCCTCGGCCTAGGGAATGGCCGTGAAGGTCCACTTCGACGGGGTTGGCGGTCAGGTACGCGTCGAGTGCCTGGGCGTGTTTCGCGAAGTAGTCCAGGGCGGGTTCGAGCCCATAGCTCTCGATGATGGCATTGGGGTCGATCGCACGGCGGAAAGCCTGGTGCGCGGCGGCAGCAAGGACATAGTTGTGGCCGGGGTCATGCAGGCCGGCGGCATAGTGGGAAAGGCCGATGCCGCGATTGCCGTTGGCCATGGCCATGTTCGGGACCAGGGCGAGCGCTCGGTCCCAGACCTCGATGGCTTCGACGAACCGGCCGATGTGGTTGAGGATGTTGCCCAGATTGATAAGCGCCTGGGCGCGCTGGATCAAACCGAGACCTTCGAAGCCCTCGCTCGCCACCGCGCGCCGGAGCGCCAGCAGCTCCTGGTCGATCTCGTTCGAGTGCCAGGTCCAAGTCTGGTGGGTCAGCGACTGATGCCGTCGAATGCTCCAGAGGTTGGCGGTGAAATAGTGCCAGCGTGCACGATGGGTCGGGTCGAGGTCACGCACCTCTAAACTCGTTAGCACGGCCTCCGCTCGGTCCAAGCCTACGGCGCTCGCGGCTTCGGCACTGAGGTCCACCAACAGGGCGGCCAAGGTCATCGCATCGTTGTCGGACAGGCCCGTCGGGTCGATGGTCATTAGCCTGGTGAGATCGGGGCTGTTCTCGAAGTCCGCCATGTTCGTTTTTTCGGGCCTGTCGTGACGCGCATCGCGTCTGCGATACCATGAGTCATGGATAGCGAATCAGATCTTTCCGACGTCGAGGCGCCGACGCCTTCTTTTGCCGAAGTCTGGCGGGGCCGCCGGGTCCATTGGCAGGACCGCAGCACCTGGTTCGGCGCGTTGGAAACGTGGCTCGAGAGAGAGTGGCGGCCGGGTGGCAAGGCCCGTCTCCAGAAGCGAAAGCTCGATCTCTGCTGGGACGACAGCGAATGGCTTGACGCTCTCGAGTGCCATGTGCAGCCGAGTGTGGAGACTTTGATCGAGGGGTTGGCGGATGAATTGGCGAAAGCGAAGCTACGGACCTTCTATGGCTGCCGCGTGCCGGATGCTGGCGTCTTCCATCGAGAGGGATTGCGGCGCAACGACCCGGCGGAGCTCGAAGCGCTGGCGCGCCGGTTGGTGGCAGAGCATGACGACCTGGCATGGATGCGCCAGAATATCGAGGCGATAATCGCCGGCTTCGACGACCGGGAGCGCGACACCGGACGGCTCTATGTCTCCGCCGATGAGCGGCCGCAGCTCGACCACAGCGGCCACTATCTCCTCTTTGGTAGCGAGTGGCTTCAGTGCCTGCTCGGCCCGGGCGCTCGTCGCGCGTTGAAGCGGTATGGGACGCCGACCGTAGTGGAAGTCGACCTACCCTTTGACTGGGCATCGGAGGAGACGCGTCGAGAATTCGCTCGGCATCTGCTGCAGGAGTGGACCCGGGTTTTCGTGACGGGGGAGACATTCTCGCCGGCCCTCGATTTCTCGGTGACCCTGCTACGGGACATTCCTGCCGAGATGGTGGTCGGACACTCGCATCCCAGGATGCTGAAGAACCCCTTCATGCAGTACCGCACGGAACGAACCGCCAATCCGACATGTCCGCACTGTGTGGGTAGCGCCAATGCATAGGGGAAGACCCTCCCCTGGCCGACTGAGCCAGGACCGCCTGCGCAGTGACCGAACAAAAAGCCGGTCATTTCCGAACTCTGACAACTCGCGAACTTAACGGCGCGGATGTCCGCTCCCTGCGCTGAAGCCAATGACCGCTTCTGGCGCGCGTCTTCACCGTCACGCCTCTTCCAGCCGCGCCGCGTGCCAATCGATGTGGCTGGCCATGAAGGTCGAGATGAAGAAATAGGAATGGTCGTAGCCCTCGCGCATATTGAGCGTGACGGGGATGCCCGCAGTCTGGCAGGCATCGACCAGCAGCTCCGGCCGAAGGCCCGTCTTCAGGAACGGATCCGCCGAGCCCTGATCGACAAGGAACTCCGGAAAGTGCTTGCCGTCCTCGATCAGCGCCACGGCGTCGTAGGAGCGCCACGCCAACTTGTCATTGCCGAGATATTTCTCCAACGCCGGCCGTGACCAGTCCGCGGTCGATGGCTGGACGATCGGAGCGAAGGCGGAACAGCTCCTGAAGCGGTCGGGATGCTTCAGCGCGAAGGTAAGCGCGCCATGCCCACCCATCGAGTGGCCGAAAATGCCCTGCCGGCTCATATCCGCAGGAAACTCGGCGGCGATGAGCGCGGTGAGTTCCTCGACGATGTAGGAATACATCCGGTAGTGCGGCGCGTAGGGTTCCTGCGTCGCGTCCAGATAGAAGCCGGCACCGGAGCCGAACTGCCAATTATCCGGCTCGTCCGCGACATGGGCGCCGCGCGGGCTGGTGTCGGGCGCCACGATGATGACGCCGCGCTCGGCCGCCGCCGCGCGATACTCGCCCTTCTCCATGACATTGGCATGGGTGCAGGTGAGCCCCGACAGATACCAAAGCACCGGCACCGGCTCACTTGCGGCCCGAGGAGGCACGAAGACGGCGAAGGTCATGGTCGAGCCGGTCACCTTCGAAGAGTGCCGATAGACGCCCTGCACACCGCCATGGGACTTCGCCGTCGAGACTGTTTCCATCGCCATCTTCTCCATCAGTAGATCACGACCGAGCGGATCGACTTGCCTTCATGCATCAGGTCGAAGGCGGTATTGATCTCGTCGAGCGGCATGGTGTGGGTGATCAGGTCGTCGATGTTGATCTTGCCCTCCATGTACCAGTCGACGATCTTCGGCACGTCGGTGCGCCCACGCGCGCCGCCAAAGGCCGAGCCGCGCCAGTTGCGGCCGGTGACGAGCTGGAATGGGCGGGTGGAGATCTCCGCACCCGCCGGCGCCACACCGATGACGATCGAGGTTCCCCAGCCGCGATGGCAGGCTTCCAGAGCCTGACGCATGACATTCACATTGCCGGTGCAGTCAAAGGTGAAGTCCGCGCCGCCATCCGTCAGGTCCTGAATGGCGGAGACCACCTTATCCGAACCGATCTCCAGCGGGTTGATAAAGTCGGTCATGCCGAACTTCTTCGCCATCTCGACCTTCGCCGGGTTGATGTCGACGCCGATAATCTTGTCGGCGCCGACCATGCGGGCGCCCTGGATCACGTTGAGCCCGATGCCGCCGAGGCCGAACACCACGATGTTCGCGCCGGGCCACACCTTGGCGGTGTAGACCACCGCGCCGATGCCGGTGGTGACGCCGCAGCCGATGTAGCAGATCTTGTCGAAGGGGGCGTCCTCGCGCACCTTGGCCAGTGCGATCTCCGGCAGCACGGTGAAGTTCGAGAAGGTCGAGCAGCCCATATAGTGGAAGATTTCCGAGCTTTTTCCACGAATTGCATCACAGGAGAAGCGCGAGGTCCGGTCCGGCATCAGGCCCTGGCCTTGCGTGGCGCGGATCGAGGTGCAGAGGTTCGAGCGCTGCGACAGGCAGGTTTTGCAGCTCCGGCATTCCGGCGTATAGAGCGGGATGACGTGATCCCCGACCTTGAGCGAGGTCACGCCGGCGCCGACCTCGCGCACGATGCCCGCGCCCTCATGACCGAGAATGGCGGGGAACTTTCCCTCGCTGTCGAGGCCATCAAGCGTGTAGGCGTCGGTGTGGCACACGCCGGTCGCCATGATCTCGACCAGCACCTCGCCGGGCTTCGGCCCGCCGATCTCGATGGTCTCGATGGTCAGCGGTTTCTTGGCCTCCCAGGCGACGGCGGCGCGCGATTTCATGAGTTTTTCCCTTTGTCTGGATCGGTGTACGGCTATTTCAGATAGGTGCGCAGGATCTGCATGATGTCGTTGAGGTCATCCGGCATCGGGGCAACCCCTGTCTTTGCGGCTAAGGGACCGATAGTGTCGCGCAGATGACTGTCGAGCACTTCGGCCATCAGCCCACCCGCCGCTCCGCGAAGCGCGGCGATCTGCTGGAGCAGCAGGCGGCATTCCACCCCCGCCTCGATCGCGCGTTCCAGCGCCTCGGCCTGGCCCTTGATGCGGCGCAGGCGCGTCAGGGCGCGCTTCTTGTCATCCGGCGAATGCGGCATAGAGGCACCGATGCGTGCGAACTGGAGGCTCCACGAGTCACGGAATTATACTGATGGGAGTATATGCGCAATCCCTGCTCGCCGCCGCTCATGGGGACTGCTGCGCGTGGCCTCCCCCGCAGAAAGTGGGCTGAAAGGATGGGGGATCAGCCGTCTGGCTGTCATCCCGGCATGACTCGCACCGATCTCATTGCGAACAATGCGGCTCGCTGGAGCATCAGCGCGATCATGCGCTGCTTCTCGCCGGTGCTGTACCAGCCGGCATGGCGAGGGGTTTTCGAGACGCTGTATGCCGCCGCAGACCGGCAGCGCGGCGGTGGCTATCCGGAACCTGACAGGCTGGCCATAACGCGCGCCTATCCCACAGAAGAAAAACCTCCGCAGCAAACACGCGACACTTCAGTGGCGGCTCGGCTGCAGAAGCGCCACCGGATCTGAAAATACTAAATTTCTCATAAACCATCAGAATTAACTTCTACTATATACAATAATATTTTGGATCAAATACAAAATAAGCTGACATAAATTCATAAATCACTATTGTTTCCGCATGGAAACGTACGAACGTCTGCTTTTCGGCCCGCACCGAACGTCCGCTCATGGCGCGAGAGCCCCTTTCTCAGGCTTTGGCAGCACCGCCGTCCTCGGCGATCTCCTGCGCCAGCCTCGGCCCCTTCGCGAGCCGCCGCCCCAGCGCCGCGACGAACGCCTCATACCGCTCACCAGCCTTGGCTCGCGCCGCCTGCCCGGCCGGCTCCGGCAAGGGCGGCGTGGTCACGAGCCAGAACCGCACGAACACGGCCAGCGTCTCGACCGAGATGCCGACGTCGCGCTCCATCCGCGTCATCCGTCTGTCCAGCTGATCCAGGCGCTTGGCGATCGCGGCCTCGCGCCGCTCGGCTGCGTCGGGAGACAGGAACGATGCGATGGCAGCTTCCGCGATCAGCGACTGGGGCTGGTCCCGGCGCGCGGCATAATCTGCGAGCAACGCCATGGTGTCCGGATCGAGATAGACCGAGATCTGCGCCTTCTTCTTACGTGGGACCATCGCTGTCATAACTCCAAGCCGTCGTTGGGATCGAGCGAGACCTGACGCGCGACGCCCTGCATGAGACGGGTCATGCGACTGGTCCGGGCCACGTCGTCGTCCGTCTCATCGACCGGATCGATCTCGAACTCGTTGCGGGGTTGCGCAGGCGCCTCCAGGGTCTCCACCCGCGCCAGCTCCGGTTGGCGCCGCTGCTCCGTTCCCGTGGTGTCCTCATCATCGGTCTCCTCGACCATCAGGCTCAGCTGCGACGGTGTCGGCAGTGGGAGCACGGTCCAGTCGTCGGGCTGGCGATCGCGAGGGGCCAAGAGCTCCGGGGGGTGCAGCACCCGTTCCCTGAACCGCTCATCCTCGTAATATCGGGCCTTCTTCGCCCGGATCGGCGGAGTCCCGGCGACCATGACGATCTCGTCGGCAGGTGGAAGCTGCATCACCTCGCCCGGCGTGAGGAGCGGGCGTGCCGTCTCCGACCGAGAGACCATGAGGTGGCCGAGCCAGGGCGATAGCCGGTGCCCGGCATAGTTCTTCATCGCCTTCATCTCGGTGGCGGTGCCGAGCGCATCCGAGACGCGCTTGGCGGTGCGCTCGTCATTGGTGGCGAAGCTCACCCGCACATGGCAGTTGTCGAGGATGGAGTTGTTCGGGCCATAGGCCTTCTCGATCTGGTTCAGAGACTGGGCGATGAGGAAGGCTTTGAGGCCATAGCCAGCCATGAAGGCGAGCGCAGACTCAAAGAAGTCTAGACGGCCGAGCGCCGGGAATTCGTCGAGCATGAGCAGCAGACGATGGCGCCCGACCTTCGCCTTCAGGTCCTCGGTCAGGCGCCGGCCGATCTGGTTGAGGAGGAGGCGGATCAGCGGCTTGGTGCGGTTGATGTCGGAGGGCGGCACCACGAGGTAGAGCGTCGAGGGGGCCTTGCCGCCGACGATATCGGCGATGCGCCAGTCGCAGCGCCGCGTGACCTCGGCGATCACCGGATCACGGTACAGGCCAAGGAATGACATGGCGGTGGAGAGCACGCCGGAGCGTTCATTGTCGGATTTGTTCAGCAGCTCGCGGGCGGCACTGGCGATGACGGGATGCGGGCCAGCCTCGCCCAGATGAGCGATCTTCATCATCGCGTCGAGCGTGGTCTCGATCGGCCGCTTCGGATCGGAGAGGAAGGCGGCGACACCGGCGAGCGTCTTGTCCTTCTCGGCATAGAGCACATGGAGGATGGCGCCCACGAGGAGGGCGTGGCTGGTCTTCTCCCAGTGGTTGCGCTTTTCCAGCGAGCCCTCGGGGTCCACCAGGATGTCGGCAATGTTCTGGACGTCGCGCACCTCCCACTCCCCGCGTCGGACCTCCAGCAGGGGATTGTAGGCGGCGGAGCGCACATTGGTGGGGTCGAACAGCAGCACGCGCCCGTGCCGGGCCCGGAAGCCGGCAGTGAGCTGCCAGTTCTCGCCCTTGATGTCATGGACGATGGCCGAGCCAGGCCAGGTGAGCAGCGAGGGCACGACGAGGCCGACGCCTTTACCGGAGCGGGTGGGCGCGAAGCACAGGACGTGCTCGGGTCCATCATGGCGCAGATAGTCCCCTCCGTGGCGCCCCAGCACCACGCCGTCGGGACCGAGCAGCCCAGCCGCGCGGATCTCCTCGGGCTCGGCCCAGCGGGCGGAGCCATAGGTCTCGACGCGCCTTGCTTCCCGCGCCCGCCAGACCGAGAGCCCGATGGCGGCGGCGATGGATAGGAACCCGCCCGAGGCGGCGATGATCGCCCCCTCGGTGAAGATGGCCGGCGCATAGGCGTCGTAGAAATACCACCACCAGAAGAAGGCCGGCGGGGGATAGACGGGCCAGCGCCCCAGCAGGAACCAGGGCGGGCCGAGCTGGTCCTGGAAACCAAGCCGCCACGCCATGAACTGCGTGGCGCCCCAGCTGGTGGCGAGCACGATGGCGAGGACGAGGAGGATCTGGCCCCAGAGAATCTTGGTCGCGGACATGCGGCGCTCCATTGATGTGTGAGGTCAGAGACCGAGGTCGCGCTTGCGGCCAAAGGACCAGTCGATGCCGCCATCGGCGCGGGCGACACCCGAGAGGTGCCGGCCGAGTTGCTTCTCCAGGGACGGTGACCAAGGCACGAGCTGGAAGCCCAATCCATCGTCGATCATGGCAAAGCGGCCAGAGGCGAGCGCGAAGCGCTGGCGGTAGGTGCCGGAGACATAGTCTCCCGTTCCTGACCGATTGAACGGCTGCCCAGTCTCGGCGGCGAGCTTCTCGCCCAATGCCTCCACCTCTCGCCGGCGCAATGTCTCGATCAGGTCACGGGCGAAGGTGACGCGCTGGCCCTGCCGCTCAGCCAGCCCCTCCCGGACCAGATGGTCGGCCCGGCGATCCATAGCCTCACGCACCTCGGCGCCGAAGCCGCCTTCGGAGAGCGATGTCGGCGCGCGGCTGAGCGCCTGCCGGTCGAGCCAGGTGGCGCCCGAAGCTGTGACCTGTTGTTCGATGGCGAGATCGGAGCGGACGGCCAGGGCGACCCGCTGCTGGCCGCGCCCGTCCTCGAACCGCCGGAGCTCCACGATGGCGCCGGACGCGCCGTCACTGGCCGCATCGAGGTCGGGCAGCCGGATGTGATGGGTGCGGCCGTCGACGCCGTCCACCACGGCATAGGCCGTGCCCTTCAGTTCGTCATCGAGACCGCGGTCAATGAGGCGGCCGATGATGGGCGCGGCCAGGCTCTCTCCCGCGAGCACGTAGCTCGCCGTGCCGCGCTCAATACCCTGTGCCGTGAGGGCCCGGTGCATCCGCTTGATGATGTCGCCGCGGTCGCCGAGGACCCGCAGGGTCGCCTCAGCCTTCTCGTCGATGACCCACTGGCCGGGGCCGATCTCGTCCGCGAGGCCGAGGGTCTCGAGCTTGCGCAGCCGGCCCACCTTCAACGGAAGGAAGGCATCCGGCCCGCCATCGGCGTTATGCGCCACGTCAATGACACCGGCCTCGCGCTGATCGCGAACCAACTGGCGATCGAGCTGGGTCCAGCCCTCCGCCTCCACCTGCCGCTCGACGGCATGGCGGATGTCGAGGTCGGCGCGCGGGCCTAGCTCCTGGGTCACCAGATCCTGCGCGCGAGCGCGCATACCCTCCTTGATGTAGTCGCGAGAGATGACGAGGTCCTCGCCATCGTCGGTCCGGCCCCGCACCAGGATATGGAGGTGCGGATTGTCAGTATTCCAATGGTCGACGCCGACCCAATCCAGCCTCGTGCCGAGGTCCTTCTCCATCTGGCTCGTGAGGTCGCGAGCGAAGGACCTGAGGTCGGCCATGTCCGCCGCGTCCTCGGGCGACACGATGAAGCGGAAATGGTGCCGGTCGTCGGCGCAGCGCTCCGCGAAGGCGCGGCCGTCCCCCTCCTCAGCGCCCGGCCCGAACAGGCGAGCCTTCTCTCCGTCCCGGGTTACACCCTCTCGCCGAAGATAGCTGAGGTGCACGGACAGCGGTGCAGCACGTGCCGTGTGCCGGACCACACGGGTCTTGATCACGACGACACGCGAGCGCCTGGTGAGGAACCGATTGGCCGCGATGCTCGCCGTCCGGCCGCGGCCGAAGTGCGAGCGCGTGCTGGACGAGATGCGGCCGGATCGGGAGACGTGCCCGCCGGCCTTCTGGGCCGCCGCGAGGGCCTGGGCGATGAAGGGGCGGACCCGCTGCGCGCGGGTGAAGCGGATGCGGCCCGGTCGGACGCGGAAGTCACGCTCATCGGCCATGACGCGCGCCCGCAATGTGGGAGAAAGTCAACGAGACCAGAGACTTGAGCGCTCGATGCACATTTCCGATCAGCGGTGCAATGTGCGTTCGGCTCAAAATTACCAAGCAAAAACAACCGCCCGACCGAAGCGCACCCTGCGCCCTTTTATCTCGCCATCGAACGGTTGGGGTGCCCGTCTTCCCGCCCTGCCTTCGCCCTGACGCGACGCAGCCCGAGAACGCACGAATGGAGGCTGAGGCGATCATGGCGCACCTCCCCTACCCGGTCGGGCGACGAACAAGCCGGCCGATGGCGGGACGATGGCTGAGACATCGCTCACACCTAGTGCGGGCGGCACGCTGTCCGTCTGCGGTCGATCCGTCGCCAGCGTGCGGGCTGGTGGCAGAATGAAGATCGGAGCGCGAGCCCACGGTGGCTGCCCCGGCTGCGGCGCGGCGGACACTCCGGATGCATCCGCACCGGTGTCGTCGCGCGCGACGACGTGCGCGAGCGCTTCGACATAGGTGCGCGTTTCCTGAGGCAGGGGCCGTCCCTTCCGGGACGCTTCGTAGCGGCTTGGCCCCGCGTTGTAGGCGGCGAGGAAGCCGGGATTACCGTAGCGATCGAACAGCTCTCGCAGATAGGCGGCCCCGGCCATGATGTTGTCATGGGGATCGTAGGGATCGTCGCCGAGGCCATAGTGGACGCGCAGCTCGGCCCAGGTCTGCGGCATGATCTGCATCAGCCCCATGGCGCCTTTGGGCGAGGTCGAGCGCGCGTCCCCGCCGCTCTCCGCTCGCAGTACAGAGCGGATCCAGGGGGCGGGTATGTCGAAGCGCTCAGCAGCCTCCGCGATGAGATCGGCGTAGCGATCGATGGGAGACGAGGATTTCTGTGTTGACGGTGCGTCCGTTGCGAGTGCAGCCATCGGCGAGCTCAAGGGCATCCCGGAAAGGAGAAGGATGACGGCGACACGGCGGCTTCCGCGCAACTTGAGAAACCGGCAGGCGACAGGCGAAATCAGTCTGGTCCGCGGCATGGCGGCCTCGCGAAGCTGATGATGGTTGGGATGGTGGTGACGCTCAGCGCGTCGGCGCGCGCCAGACGAAGTGGCTGTCGCCGGCCTCATCGGTGAAGATCGGCATGGCGCGGCCGATCACGGTGCTTGCCGGCAGCGGCCCGAAGTACCGTCCGTCGAGGCTGTCCGGCACATCGAAGTTCATGAGGAAGAGCTCGCCTTGGGCGATGCGGCGACACCCACGCCAGACCGGCAGCGGTCGCCCCATGCGGTCGCGCTCCAGCGCTTCGCCGTAGGCCACGCCATCGACGGTGATGATGCGGTCCATTCGGCAGACCTCCTGTCCGGGAAGCGCTGCCACCCGTTTCATCAGCGGCACGCCGGCGCCCACATAGCCGCGCTCCACCAGGAAGCGGGCGAGCGCTGCCGGCGGCTTGATGGCGAGGAGGTCGGTGACCTCCAGCCGGCGCGCCGACTCGATGGCATAGAGCCCGATGGGCGCGCTGGCGGAAACGTTCCACACCAGCTTGAGCGGCGTCGGAACGAACGACGCGGCCGCCACCCCCATCACCGAGAAGTACGTGACCATCACGGTGCCGAAGCGGGTCATGCCTCGCACTCCCTCCGCTTGAGCCACCCTTGATGGCGATCCAGCGTGTAAGGGCGCGGTGCGTGACTGGCTGCCAGACGGTGGTGGACATGACGCCAATGGTCCGGCGCCACATCCGCGCCGTGGATGCCGAGGGCATCGACGGCATCCACGTGCTGGAGCACTTTCTCCACCTTCGGCCAGCCATCGACGCGCAGCAGGATCTCGCCACCCGGTCGCACGAAAGGCAGCGTCTGGTAGGACTCGCCCGGTGCGACGGCGCGCACGACGTCGAGGCGCGACACCACGGTGCCGAAGTCGTTCGCCGCCCATCGAACGAAGGCGAAGATGCTGTCTGGTGCAAACGAGACGATACGGCGGCTGCGGTCGAGGGTTTGCGCATGGACCGGCCGGCCGAAGCGGATCCAGTTCTCGATCCGCTTCTCGATCCAGGTCAGTTCCACATGGGTCAGCTGGTCGGCGGTCGGTGTGGCGGGTGATGCGGCGATGGGTTTGGGAACGGAGGACGGCACCGGCGGGCTCATCATGAGGCGTCTCCTGATGTCGGTGGAAATTCTCGGGCGAGGAGATCGCGGAGCATGTCCGCGACGGTCTGGCCGCGACTGAAGGCGGCGATCTTGATGCGCCCGCGCAGGTCGGGCGTGACGTCGATGGTGAGCCGCGCGGTGAAGGCCTCGGATGGGGCATCACCTGCCGGCTTGGCCTCCGCAGCCTTGATCCACTGCTCAGGATTGGCGGGCCGCGCGGCGAAGCCCTTGCGGGTCGGCGGCGCGCTCATAGGGCGGTTTCCGGAACACCGAGACCGACGATCTCAGCAGCCAGGGCAGCAATCTCCCGCGCCGCCGGCCCCTCCGCATCGAGCTCGCTGACGAGGCGGCCGGACTGTGCCGACATGGCGAAGGCGACGCGCTGGCCAATGGTGGTCGCGAGCACGGGCGGATCGTGATCCGCCAGCGTCTCCGCGGTCTCACGGGCGAGCACGGTACGAGTGCCGCAGCGGTTCAGCACGAAGCGGGCGGCCAGTTCCGGCCGGTAGATGCGCGCCTCATTCAGGAGCGCGAGCATCTCCGCGGAGGCCCAACCATCGAGGGGCGAGGGCTGCACCGGGATCAGCACGAGGTCGGCGGCGAGGAGCACGGAGCGCATCAAGCCGGCGACACGGGGCGGCCCGTCGATGACGATTATATCGGCATCCCGCGCCAGTTCGGGGGCTTCGCGATGCAGCGTGTCGCGGGCAAGTCCCACGACGCCGAAGAGACGCGGCAGGCCCTCGCGGCTGCGTTGCTGTGACCAGTCGAGGGCGGAGGCCTGGGGGTCCGCATCGATCAGGGTGACGCGCTCGCCGCGGCTCGCCCACGCGCCGGCAAGGTGCAGGGCAAGCGTCGTCTTGCCGACTCCGCCCTTTTGGTTCAGCAGCGCCACGATCATCGCCGGCCTCCCGACGGGCTCGCGGGAGGCAAATCGGCTGCGGGAAGAGCTTCTGGCGCCTGAAATCCGTCTTTACGGAAAGACGGAAGGGCTTCATCCTTAGAGGTGAGCAGATGGGCAGGCTTTTGGGCCGGCTGAGCGCAGTTATCCACATTGGCCGCGCGCCTTTTAAAGTTAGAGTCTATGTTAGACTCTAAGTTAGGGGCGCGATTTTGCGTTTTCGGGCTTGGGGTTAACCTCTGTTTGAGTTCCCGAAAGCACGAGGGGCCAGTTCCCGATGGCACGTGGCACCGGGTTCCCGATGGCACGAAGGGATTCACAGGTTGTCCACAGGCCGGCTCGAAGGCGAGCAGCGCGCGCGCACCCGCGTCACACTCCAGGAAGAGGGTGTAGCCGGGCAGCGGCTGGCGGCGGATGATGTCCCGCAGCTCGAAGGCGAAGCGCTTGAAGGGCGAGAGGCTGCCCGATTTCAGGTGCAGGTGGCGGAAGTCGAAGCGCCAGCCGTCGGGCTGGTGACCGCCATGCTTGCGCACAAGCCGATAGAGCCAGCGGTCGAGCCCGCCCGTCAGCTCGAAATAAGCCCGGTCGATGGTGAGGACGAGGGCGTCCTCCACGATGGCGCAATAGAACCAGTCGGGGACGATAAGCTCGATTCCCGCGGGCCGTCCGTCCCGGTCGGTGCGCTCCTTCCATTCGTTGATCCAGGAGAAGCGATGGCGCCGTCCCTCGGCCGGTTGGCGGATCGAGGTGGACACGGTGGTGGACTGCAGCCGGTCGAGCGCCGCCTTCAGGCGCTGGTAGTCCCGGAGCGAGGTGCCGCGGCCCACGAACCTGAGGATCTCATAGGGGGTCGCGGCCATGAACCGCGAGGTGCGCAGCCCGGCATCGCGGGCCTCCACGATCTGGCTCGCCGCCCAAATCAGGATGTCCGCATCCCAGATGGTCGCCATGCCATGGTCAGGCACGGCCTCGACCCGGATGGAGACATCGCCCGCCGCAAAATCGATTGGGGTGATGCGATGGGTCTTGGAGAGGGAGAAGAAGGGATAGGCCATGAGATCCTGCGCATCTCGTGGCGCGAACGCACCGGGAAGCGCGCGGAACAGATCGAGCTGTCCGCGCTCCGGCTGGGAGTGATGCCGCGCCGCCATTGGAGAAGGGTTCCGATCAGCGTGCGAAGCGACGGGGCTCGACAACGCCGGGCAGGCCCTGTCGCTTGGCCGGCAGGACGCAGCCGCGCGGATCGGAGGTGGAGGTGACGGCGCCACGGGCGACCCAGGCCTGCAGGTCCTCGATGGCATAGACGACGCGTCCGCCGAGCTTGCGATAGGCGGGACCGGTTCCGTAGGTGCGGTGCTTCTCTAGCGTCCGGGGCGAGAGGCTGAGGAAGACGGCGGCTTCCTTGGTGCGCAAGTAGCGTGGCGGCAGCGGGACAGCGTCGGGTCGCATGGATCGGGCCTCCGTGGGCGATCTCGGGCCGCTGGTCATCAGCGGCGGATGGCGATCACGGTGGCGAAGGGCAGCCGTCGAGGGGGATGGGGAAGTTGAGGGGGGCGAAAATCCCCACCCTCAGGATGCCGGCGATGCAGCTATGGTCTTCTGCGATGACGCAGGAGCTTGAGATATCCGCCGCCGATCATGGCGAGGCCGCCTTTGACGAGGCCGATGACCTGGTCGCGCAGCGCCGAGGTTTTCCAGGGCTCGGACGCGACGCGCTTGTGGCCGTAAAGGACCATGGCGATGTCGCGGTAGCTGGCGCCGTTCGCCCGACCATCGGCCGCCAGCATCATGGTGCGCAGCCGGCCACGCTGCTGCGCGGTGATGCGGGTGTCGGGGATCACCGGCCGACCCTCGACGGCGCGCCAGAAGCGGGTCAAGGCCTCCAGCCGCCCAATGGTGTCCACGTCCAGCGGGATCAATGCCGCCAGCGGCGCCTCGGAGCGTGTGCCGGTCAGCAGCAGCACCTGCGCGGCATGAGGTGCCGGACCATGGACCCAGTATCGGCCCTCGGTGCTATCGCGCGGCGCAACCATGCCGCCGAACGACACGCTGGGCGCGCCCGGAAGAAACGCGGGCTGTTGGGCGAGAAGCACGATGGCCGGATCGACAACCGGCGACCACGGGACGTTCTGTTCCACGGCGGAGAGAGATGGCCGCGCGGCGAAATCGCAGCCCCCAGCGTTGCTCCACCTCCCGGGGGAGCGGGTCGGCGTCCGAGCCGGCCGTCACGAGGGCCAGGTAGTGGTCCTGGTAGGTCTCGTCCCGGCGCAGGCACTCCCAGGCGAGGCCTTCGACGGAGAGGTCATCGAAATAATCGTAGCTGGCATCCTCTCGCCAGCGCGATGTATCGGGCTTCATCACTCGCCTCCGCATCAAGGGTGCGTGTCGAGCGAGGACAATCTGGGATTGAGAATACTGGGGGAAGTCTGCCGGGGAGCATCGCGTGATGCGGCTGCGGCATCACCCCTGCAAACAGGCCGCAACGTCAGACAGTGCGGCTGAGGAGGTCCTTGTAGCCGCTGGAAGCCACCCATCTGGCCCGGGCCAGATGGCTGTCATGGACATGACGGGCGCGTTCGGGCTCCCGGGCCGCGTCGATGCCGAACAGCACCGAGACGATCTCCTCCCAGCCGGCGCCATCCGCCGTGGCGTCCAAAAGGCGCGCATAAAGCTTGATGTGCGCCCGGTCGTAGTCGGTGAGATCGGGAGCGATTGGGACGGTGTCTGCAAACGCGTCGGTCATGTCACCCCACGTTTCCATGCCTGGCGCAACCTTCGTCTCTTCTAGACGACGGCGGATGGTGAAGCGAGCCCGTGAGCTGGGGCATTCCCGGGACCGCTCGATGATCGATTGGCATCGGGAGTGCCGCCGTCTAACCCGCTAAGGCCGCTTGATTACATATTATAGTTGATAATCTCCAAGTGTGTAAATTGCGATCCGTCTGCGCATGGACATGCGTAAGCTGGTCGGTCGGAACTTCGCGCGCCTGCGTCAGGAGAAAGGCCTGACGCAGGAGGATGTCGAGGCGCGCTCCGGTTTCAGCCAGCAGTACATCAGCGGCCTCGAGCGTGGCCGGCGCAACCCCACTGTCATCACCCTCTACGAGCTGGCTCAGGCGCTGGGGGTCAGCCACGTCGAGCTGGTGCAGCCCGACGGCAACGACTGACCGGAGAGCCTGGGGTGGGAAAGCCCCGGCCGGAGCCGGCCGGGGCCTTGGGCGGCTCACTCGCCGCGTCGCCCGCTGGGGCGGGACCAGATCAGCGAGAAGGTGTCGGCGTCCTCGTCGTCGAAGAGGTTGGCATAGATGGGGGCGTTAAAGCTCGGGTCGTCGAGCTTGAGGCCCAGATAGTCGCGGCCTTCGCTGGAGCGCTTGGACCAAGCGGCGCCGATCTCGATCCGGCCCACCAGGACCCGGTGGCTGGGGGCGTTCTCGCCGTTGGCGCGCAGATCGGGGACGATGCGCACGCCCTTGGCCTGGACGCTGAGGGTGACGATCTCGCCGGTGAACTCGTTCGCGCCGGTCTTCTTGAAGGTGCCGATGGTGGCCATTGTAAGTCTCCGTCTTCCGTTTCCGAGCCCGCACCACGCGGCCTCGATGGCGATCGGAAGGCCGGAGGCGACCGACGCCGCATCGCCTCGGGGTCCCCCTCCGGGGTGAGGATTGCGACCGCAGCGCAGCGGAGGACGGCGCGAGAGGGACTTTCTTGACTCGCGAGGAATGACGGCGCCTCGGGGTCCCCACGCGACCTGTCGCGTGGGGTGGGGTCCGGCAGGGGAAGAAAGTCATGATGCGCCGTTGCGGTTCAGGCGGTCGAGGCGCAGCCGCCCTTCGGCCAGATCCGCCCATTGGAGAGGCCGTTTGGAGCGGTCGACCGACGGATACCGGACGGGGATGATGGCGACCCGCCGCAACCTCGTAGAAGACCGGCCCGATCCTCTTCGGCTTTACGTCTCCCGTTCCGGGCCGGCTCCGTGTGCTTCCGCCGCGCCGGGTCCAACCGGCCAAGATCGCTCCCACCATGCGCTGGTCCGCAACTGACCGCGAGGCGTCGTCTCGTCTCAAGAAATCGCGATCGACCGCCGCTTGGGCCTTTGCCGCAAGCGGGCCGGCGCCACCGATCTCCATCCTCGGACAGCGCGAGCGGAAAAGCTCTTTCGGCTCCGGCCCTGCCGAATGACATGGAGCGTGCTCAGACCTGCGCAAGGTCCCGGCTGGACGGGCCGGCGGCCGCCATGCCCGCGACCCGCGACAGCGTCGTGATGCCGATGGCAAGAGCACCGATGATCGAGAAAACGATCTGCCACGTCTCGGACGGCATGGCGAGCTTCGCGATACCATACGTGGCGTGATAGCCGACGAAGGCGGCCGGGGCGACGAAGGCGAGCGCAATGGGGAGGCGCACCCACATCGGACGCACGATCACGAGGAGAACCTGGCCGATGCCGAGCATGATCCCGCCGGTGATCAGGCCAACGATGATCGCACCAAGCCAGCCCCCGCCGGTATGGTATGCCCAAGTGCCGGTGCTGACGGCGGCGAAGAATGGCAGCGCGAAGACGGCGAGCGTAAACAGCAGCCAGCACAATAACGCGATGGCGGCGAGAACAAGCAGGATGCCGAGAAAAATCATGGTGGTGTCTCCGTGAGGAAAGCTCTGACGGTCGCGCCTTCCACCACCACCACGGCGCGATCACCAGCATAGCAAGAGAAGATGCGTGCAGGAATCCCAGTAAGGGGGACACCCGGCACGTCATGCGCACACCTCCGCTATCTGGCGAAGGGATCGATTTCACGGACGATCTGCGACGCGTCACCGTCGAACTCGTCGGCTGGCACCACCGACAGGCTGCCGTCACCGGCGCGGAAGATCACGATGACGACCATCAGGGTCTTGGCGAGGCTGAGGGCGAAGGCCTGTGCATCGGTGGAGGACATGGGGGCCGGCTCCTGCTCGAAGCGGAGGACCATCCCCCGCTGACCGGCGCCCGACGGGTCCGGCCGAGGGCCGCAATCACCGCGCAGGCGAAGCGGAGCGGCGGCACGCTATGCGTAGCCGACCCCTTGTGGGTTGATGGCGTCAGGCCCTCGGCCGGTACCTAAGGATCAGCGCAAAAAAGCGGGGGTGGATCGTCGCTCGTAGATCGGCAGGTGCGGCCGTCTCCCTGCATAAGCAGGCTCTGGAGGCTTTGTTCAGGTCCACGTCTGATGAGTACAGGTCCTGCTCGTCAGTCCGGTGAAAATCAATAACGGAGCCAGCACTTTCATGAGAAACGTTCAGGGCTCGTGAAATTCGATTCCGATGGTCGAGGAAGGGGCAGCGCTTACGCGCCGCCCGACCCGAACCGATAGACCGGGATGCCGAGCTTGCGAGCCTTGTCGGCGAGATTGTCCTGGATGCCGGTGCCGGGGAAGACGATGACCCCGATGGGCATGACCGCGAGCATCTGGTCGTTGCGCTTGAAGGGCGCGGCCTTGGCGTGCTTCGTCCAGTCCGGCTTGAACGCGACCTGGGGCACCTTGCGCGCATCGGCCCAGCAGGCGGCGATCCGCTCGGCGCCCTTGGGCGAACCGCCGTGCAGCAGCACCATGTCGGGGTGCTTGGCGTGCACCTGGTCGAGCTTCGCCCAGATGAGCTTGTGATCGGCCGTGTCACCACCGGAGAAGGCGATCTTGGGTCCTGAGGGCATCAGCACCTCGGTCTTCGAGCGCCTGCGGGCGGCGAGGAAGTCGCGGCTGTCGATGAGGGCGGCGGTGAGGTGCCGATGGTTCACCATGGATCCGGTGCGGGGGCGCCAGGCTGAGCCGGTGTGGCGCTCGAAGGCGTCGGCGGCTTCGTCGCGCATCAGCTCGAAGGCATCGCGGCGCTCGATGAGACTCTGCCCCTCGGCGATGAGGCGTTCTAGTTCCACCGAGCGCACCTCGCTGCCATCCTGCTCCTGCTGGCTGCGGCGTTGGCCCTGCTCGTTATCGTCAAGGGTGCCCGAGATGCGGCCGGCGGCACGGTGGAAGAGATGGACGGTGGACCACAGGAGGTCGGGAAGGTCGGGCTCCAGGCGGGTGTCCTGCAGGGTCGCGATGAGAGCATCGAATATGTCGGCGATGGCGCCGGTGATGTGGTTGGCCTCGGGAAGGGGCCGGGGATCGGACTCGTCGTTGAGCGGGCGGTAGCCGTAGAGCTGAAGCTCCTGCAGCAGGTGATCGGTGGGAGAAGAGGTGTGCCGGGGTTCGTCGTGCTCGGCGCCCATGGGATGCTCCGTCGGTTGGACCGCAGCCCTGCGGCCTTCATGGCGACGAAGCCGGCGGGCGGGTCGGACCTGCACCCCGCGGGAAGCGCGGGGCCGGAGCGTGAGCGGAGGATGGCGGAGGCCGACGATTTTGCTTCGCGATGGAACGGCGCGCAGCGGCGCCGGAAAATCGTTGGCCGCAGCCATTGTTGGGTCGGCACGTTTGCTGGCCGATCGCCCTCTGGAAGGCCTGGCTGCGGGTCCTCTGTCGACGGTGAGCCTCAGAGCATGCCGTTAGCGCATCCCCGCTCCCTGCTCCTTCAAGTCACGGGCTCAGCATCATGAAGCGGCTGACATCCTCGGGGACAAGCTGGCATCGCAGTTCGGCCCGCAACGCATCGAAACCAAAGGCGCGCATATCCTCGTTGAAGTCTCCGAGAGTTGGGGAGAGGACGATGACCTCGATCCCGGCGGATGCCGCCCGCGAAACGAGACTGTCCCGTGCTCGATCTCCGGCCGGATCATTGTCGCGGACGATGTAGAGCCGTCGCAGCCCTGGTGGAAATGCGATGGCGGCGAGGTGTGCTGCCGAGAGCGCGGCCGCCATCGGGATGTTCGGAACTACGCAGCGCAGGGAGAGGATCGTCTCGATGCCCTCGCCGGCGGCCATGGCCTCGCTTGGGGTGCCGAAGCGGACAGCATGGCCGAGCAAGTGTCCCATGGCACGCCGGGGCGTGGCGATGGCTGCCTTGTCGGCGCCGTCCGGGGTGAGCCAGGTGCGATGCACGCCCGTGATGCGACCGCGGAAATCCGTGACGGCAGCGACCATGGCCGGCAACGGCTGGATGGGACCGTGCGCATCCGGGCGATAGAAGCAGCGCGGGTGAAAGCGCAGGCTTCCGGTTTCGTGCAAAGCCGTGATGCCGCGGTTCCGCAGATACGTCTCCACGATTGTGCCCGGAATCGGCTTGGCGGCTGCAAAGAGCCGTTGTGCCGAGATGACCGGATTGGCGGACGTGGGCGCTGCTCTCCGGTCCACCCCTTCTGGCTCTCGCCGCGATTGCGGCAGACGGAGGAAGGTCTCAGCTTCGGCGACGACATCGGCGAAGATGGACAAGCCCCGGCTCTCGCGGATCACGTCGAGAAGGTCGCCGTGCTCTCCCGTGGCCGCATCGGTCCATTTTCCGGCCAGGCCATGCGCGCTATCCGACAGCCGCACGAACATGGAGCGGCCGGGCGTGTTGCGAACATCGCCCACCTGCCAATAGTGCCCCTGCCGCCGGCCTGCGGAGAGATAATGGCGGCAGACCGCCTCTGCCTGCCGCCCCAGCCGCCGGGCGAGGTCATGCGCAGCATCCGCCATGAGGACGCTCCAAGAAAAAGGCCCGCCGACCGGACCTCGCGACAGGGAGATCGCGGAGCCTCGGGCGACGGGCCAGGTTGCCCAGGAGGACTATTCGGCGGCGATCGGGGGACAGGCCGCCTCGGGCTCCTCAGTCTCGGCGAGCTCGTCCTCTTCGCCCATGGCCGTTGCGCCGTCCTTCTCCGCCGTCTTCTCGCCGGTGGTGTCGGACGGCTGGGTCCGCAGCGGCTCCGGGAGCCACCCGCCTTCGGCAAGGAGGGTCTCAGCCTCCCGCGCCATGTCGCCCTTCTTGAGGTGGGCGATCCGCTCCGCCGCACGTTCCCCCTTCGCCTCGGTCACCGCCTGCAGAATGCGGGCCTTGGTCACCCGGCCGAGGAAGGTGTCGACGGTGGGCTTCCACCCGGCCGCCGCCATGTCGAGTGACACCGCCTGCGCCAGCCTATCGGCATGGGCGAAGGCGCGTGGACGGCGGTTCCAAGCCTCATGCACAGCATTGACCGAGAGGCTCACCACATGGGCGAACAGGGCGGCCTGGCTGTCGCGGTCCCATCCACTCAGGGTGTCCCAGAGCGCAACCGGCTCCTTGGGCAGCCCCTTAGCCCAGCTTTCGTGCCGGACACGGATCGCCTCGGCCGAAACGCTGTCGTTGAGGCCCGGCGCCTGGGCGTTGAAGGACACGCTCTTGAGATCGAGCTCGAGGCAGCTATCCGAGCCATAGGCGTAGAAGGCCTTCAGCGTGAGGGCGTGGACCGCCGCGAGGAAGGCCACATCGGGCTGTTCGCCCAGCGCATGGCGCAGGCCGAGGGTGCGATGGGTGGTCAGCTCCGTGAGCAGCCGGTCGGAGATCGGGGCGAGGTCGCCTTCCTCCTCGGGCTCAGCAGGGGCATCGGGTGTGGCCGCCTCCTGGAGAGAAGTCGATGCCACATGGTTTGCATCATCGGTCTCGGTGGAAGTGGCATGCTCCTCTTCGACCGGCACCTCGTCCTCCGGGCGGACATAGCCCCGCTCCACCCGGAGCTTGCCGTCCTGCGCGATGCTGACGAAGGCGCCGGCGCGGCCGACCTCCGCCGGATCGAACGCGAGAGGACGCGTATCAAAGGCTTCCAGCACCGCCTCGAGCTCACCGAGCCGCGCATCGACCTCCTCGGGAAGCTCGTCGGCATCGGCATGTTCTTCGGAGAGGCGATCATATGCGGCCTGGGCCGTCGCCCGAGCTGCCTCCTCTTCCTCGGTCAGGGGCGTCGGCTCACCCCGCAGCTGGCGCAGGCCGTAGGTGTGGCCATAGGCGAAGTCCGGCGCCACTTCGATCCACTTCCAGCCTTCGCTCCGAATCCCGTTGGCCTCGGCGGCGAGCTTCTCCGCCACCATGCGATCGACGAGGGTGACATCCTGCAGCCAGCCGCCGTCGTCCCCCTGGAACAGGTCGCGCAGCACCGTGCCGCCAGCCGTCTCATAGGCCTCGATGCCGATGAACCGGGCCCGCTTGTCGGATGCCCGCACCGCCCCCTCGGTCAGCATGCGCCGGATGACATAGGGCTGCTTGTCGTAAGCCTGGGCGAGACGCTCCAGCACCTGCTCCTGCCGCTCATGGTCGCCGGAGACGGTGAAGGCCATGAGCTGGTCAAGGGTGAGGCCATCCTCGGCATAGACGTCGAGGAGCTTCGCAGAGAGCGATGCGAGCTTCAGCCGCTGCTTCACCACCATCACCGAGACGAAGAAGGCAGCCGCGATCTCCTCCTCGGACTGGCCCTTCTCCCGCAAGGCCAGGAACGCCCTGAACTGGTCGAGCGGGTGCAGCGGTGCGCGCTGGACATTCTCGGCAAGCGAATCCTCCTCGGCGATGCCGCCCTCGCGCACGATGCAGGGCACCGGCGCGGTCCTGGCGAGGCGCTTGCGCTTCACCAGAAGTTCCAGCGCCCGGTAGCGCCGTCCGCCGGCCGGGATCTCGTACATGCCGGTCTCGACGCCATCCGCATCGATCACGGCTCGGACATTGAGGCCCTGGAGCAGGCCCCGCCGGGCGATATCCTCGGCGAGTTCCTCGATGGACACGCCCGCCTTCACCCGGCGGACGTTGGACTGGCTGAGCACCAGCTTGTTGAAGGGAATGTCGCGGGACGACGAAAGGGTGATCTTCTGAACGGCCGTGGCCATGGGATGCTTCTCCGCGACGGGCGGCCGGAGAACCTCTCTCTCAACCTCCAACCCGTCACGAAGCACGGCGCCGTCCTCTTCCTCTGAGGACGGCGCCGCAGAACCGACGATCCGGAAAGCCGGCACCACATGAAGCCGGAGACACGGCAATCCGCATCTCCGGCTTTGCGGATCTCAGGCAGCGCGATCAAGGAGCTTCTTTGCCCGGGCCTCCAGATCGAGGCGCGCATCCTGGTGCGGCTTGTCCCGCGCCACCGCTGTGATGCCCTGCACGAAGTCGAAGATGCTCTCGGGCTTGCGGCCTTCCTCGGCGAGCACGGTGTCGATCACCTTCTGCGTCTCGGCCTTGGAGAAGCCCTTGCGGCGCAAAAACTCGGTGCGGTCTTCGTCGGTGCGCGCCACGATGCGCTCGCGGGCCGCCCTGATTCCGTTGACGAAGGGCATGGGGGAGGAATTGGCGAACCGCTCCAGGGCCGGCGCGGCCTGATGGGCAAAACGGGAGGCGGCATACTTGGAGTGGCGGATGGTGATCTCCTCAAAATCCTCCACGCCCCATAGGTTGCGGTTCTGGCAGACCGCCCGCAGATAGAAGCTGGCGATGCCCAGCGTCTTCGCCCCCACCTCCGAGTTCCAGCAATAGAAGCCCCGGAAGAACAAGTCGGGCGAGCCATCCGGCAGCCGGCCGGCCTCGATGGGGTTGAGGTCGTCCACCAGGAACAGGAAGACGTCCCGGTCCGAGGCATAGAGCGTGGTGGTGTCCTTGGTGATGTCGATGCGGGGATTGTAGATGCCGGTCGACCAATCGAGCACGCCGGGCACCTTCCAGCGGGTATCGCCCGTGCCGTTGCCGGCAATGCGGCGCACGGCGTCCACCAGCTCATGGTCATAGATGCGGCCGTAGTCGGGGCCGGTGACGGCCCGGAGCTCGACGCGTCCGTCTTCGATCTCGAGCGTCTTGACCTGCTCGGCACGATGGGATGTGAGTCCGTATTGCAGATTGATGCCGGCCAATGGTGCCGGGAGCTGGCGCAGATAGGCGGCAGGCGCGCCGATGAGGCTCGCAAGCTGGCCGAAGCTCCAATGGGTCGGGACAACTGGAGCATCTGCCCCGGGGAACGCGAGCGTCAGCCGGTCCGGCGCCTCGCGGCTGGCGTCGACGCGGATGGCGGCGCTCTCCACGGTGCGCGTCCGGCTCCGGTCGGACCGCCCGCGCACCGCACCGTAGAGCTCCGACAGCGACAAATAGCGCTCGTCCGCCGGCCGGGAGAACCACTCGGAGGACACACGGCCGATCCGCTCGCCGCGGCTCGCATCCACCTTGTAACCGCGCGCCGCATCGCGGTGTCCTTCGAGAACCTGAACCTCGATCATGGGACCAAACTCCACGACGGGTGCCGGGAGCCTCTCTCCCGATCCTCAACCCGTCACGGAAATCCGGACCAACCTCTCACTCTCGGCGGTCCAGGTGGAGCGCCGACCGAATCTACAAGAGCGGTTCACGCGGATGGATGAAATTTGGTTGCATTGACGCGAGTGACGGTCACGCCGCCATTCCCTCTGGAGTGCGCCATAGGCTGAAGTTCGCTGCGGCTGCAACGGACGGCCGGTTCGGGGCCGGTGGCAGACTGGCCGCTATTGGGGACTTCAAACGAGCAGCGGACATATCGCCCCGATGAATTGCCAAAGGGTGGAGCTGACCAAAAGGTACCTTCGAAACCTCCGCTTCGAAGTCCATGTCAAATTGTTGGGTGGTCTACTGCTAGCCGAGGATGCGATCCAACACCGTTCGCAAGCCTCGGAATTACAAGACTGACCCGTCCGTGATCCCCGCTTCGATCCAGGCGCGCGTCTGCTCCAGGATCTCGTCCGAAAGAGCGGGGTCATCAATGGCGCGGGCGAGGATGACGGCGCCCACCATAGCCGCCCAGCTTCCAATCGCGGTGCGGCGCCGGTCTGCCGGATGCGCCTGCGGGAGCGCTGTCTCGATACGGGCGATCTGCGAGCGAAGCCCTTCCGTCATCGCCGCGCGTGCCGCTGGGGTCTGGTGGCGTATGGCGGCGGCAAGGCCCGCCGTGGGGCAACCCGCGGCCGGATTGTCACGATGGCGTGGCGACAGATAGGTGCTCAGATAATGGCTGAAATCGCCATTTCCGCCAGAGTCCGCCGCGAGGGCATGGGCCAATGTCTGCGCGACCAGATCATCCTTTGAACTGAAATGCCCATAAAAGCCGCCATGGGTGAGCCCGGCGGCCTTCATCACCTCGGCCACGCTGACCGCGTCGAACCCCCGGTCGCGAAACAGCGAGCTGGCGGCTTCGAGGATGCGGCGGCGGTTCTCCGCCATCTGCTCGCGGCTGACCTTCATTTCAGATTCCTCCGCCCCCGTCATTGACAGTTACATGATGGTCATCATATTTATGATCAAACATGATGACCATCATGTATATGACTACGAATTGAAGAGAGAGCAACCCATGGCGGCGCACCCCTCCGTTCTCGTCACCGGCGCCTCGACCGGCATCGGCGCGGCTTATGCCGCGCGGTTCGCCCGCCGTGGGCATGATCTGGTGCTGGTTGCCCGCAACACGGCGCGCATGAAGGCGCTGGCGGCTCGCCTGCGTGAAGCGACCGGCGTGGCGATCGAGATCGTCACGGCCGATCTGACCCAGCCCGCCGACCTCGCGGCCGTCGAAGCCCGCCTGCGCGAAGACGTGCGTATCGGCATCCTCATCAACAATGCCGGAACGGCCATTGGCGGCAGCTTCATCGAGCAGGGCACCGAGGACGTCGCGCGTCTGCTCGCCCTCAACACCACCGCCGTCCTGCGGCTGGCCAGTGCCATCGCGCCGCGTCTGGCACAGGCCGGCGAGGGTGCGATCGTCAATATCGGCTCGGTGGTCGGGATCGCGCCGGAATTCGGCATGACCGTCTATGGGGCGACGAAGGCCTTCGTGCTGTTCCTGTCGCAGGGGCTCAGCCTCGAGCTCGGCCCGAAGGGCGTCTATGTTCAGGCCGTGCTCCCCGCCGCCACGCGTACCGAGATCTGGGGTCACGTCGGCGCGGACGTCGACGCCATGGCCGGGGTGATGGACGTCAATGAGCTGGTCGACGCGGCCATGATCGGGTTCGACCGCCGCGAGGCCGTCACGATCCCGCCGCTGCCCGATGTGGAGCAGTGGAACGCCTTCCAGGTCGCGCGTCAGGCCATGCTGCCGAACACCCGCCAGGAACACGCCGCCGCGCGCTACCGGACGGCCGACTGAGCCTTTGCCCGCCACGGTCGGGCGCGCCGGCACCAGTCCCGTCCTTCCGACCGGCGGCGGGCAATCCGCAGGAAACCAGAGAGCACACCATCATGAAGGCCTTCATCCTCGACAAGTACAAGAAGAGCGGCATCCTGCGCTTTGGCGAAAGGCCGGAGCCCTCATTGGGTGATGAGGATGTCCTGGTCGAGATCCACGCCGCCGGGCTCAACCCTCTGGATTCCAAGATCCGGGATGGCGCCTTCAAGCCCCTTCTTCCGTATCGCCCGCCTTTCGTGCTGGGACACGACATGGCGGGACGGGTCGCGCGGGTTGGCGCGGAGGTCCGCCGCTTCAAGGCGGGGGACGAGGTCTATGCCCGTCCGCGCGATGGCCGGGTCGGAACCTTCGCGGAGCGGATTTCCATCCATGAGGATGATCTCGCGCTGAAGCCGAAGAACCTGACCATGGAGGAGGCGGCGTCCATCCCCCTGGTCGGGCTGACGGCCTGGCAGGCCCTGGTCGACCGCGCCGATTTGCGCAAGGGACAGAAGATCCTCATCCACGCGGGCTCGGGCGGCGTTGGGACATTCGCCATTCAACTGGCCAAGCATCTCGGCGCGACGGTCGCGACGACAACCAGCACCGCAAATGTCGATCTGGTCCGAAGCCTCGGCGCCGATGTCGTGATCGACTACAAGACGCAAAACTTCGAGAAAGTCCTGACGGGCTACGATGTCGTCCTGAACAGCCTGGACGGCGACACGCTCATGAAGTCCCTGAGCGTGCTGAAGCCCGGCGGGAAGCTGATTTCGATCTCCGGCCCACCGGACGCCGATTTCGCGCGGCAGCAGGGGCTGAACTGGATGCTGAGTCAGTTCATGCGCCTTCTGAGCTTCGGCATCCGCAGCAGGGCCAAAGCCCGTGGTGTCCGCTACTCCTTCCTGTTCATGCGGGCGGATGGCGGGCAACTGGGCCAGATCACGGCGCTGATCGAGGCCGGGATCATCCGCCCGATCATGGACCGGATCTTCCCGTTCGAAGCGACCAACGAAGCCTTGGCCTATCTCGACACCGGACGGTCCAAAGGCAAGGTTGTCCTTAGGCTGAAGTGACGGCGGCATCGCCTCACCCTGACGCATGGCCGGCCCTACGACGCCGGCCGGCGGCGACTAGTTGGGCCGCGATGGCGGACCCGTTCCCTCGTCCGCAAACCGGATCAGCAGCTATGTCCTCACTCTCTCCGAAAACCGCTCTTGTGACGGGGGCGTCGTCCGGCATCGGCCGGGCGAGCGCCGAAGCCCTGGCGCGGGCCGGCTTCACCGTCTTCGGCACCAGCCGCAAACCGGGCGGAACCGCCCCGAGCGAGGTCACGATGCTGGCCTGCGATGTGACGGATGACGAATCCGTGGCCGCCCTGGTGTCGGAGGTGCTTGCGCGCACCGGGCGCATTGATGTTCTCGTCAATAATGCCGGCGTCGGAATGTTCGGAGGCGCCGAGGAATCCTCGGCCGCGCAGGTTCAGCGCCTTTACGACGTCAATCTGTTCGGCGTTGTCCGGGTCATCAACGCGGTGCTGCCGTCAATGCGGGCGCGCGGGCAGGGCCGCATCATCAATCTCAGCAGCGCACTCGGGTTTATCCCCGCGCCGTATTCGGCCCATTATGCCGGAAGCAAGTTCGCTGTTGAGGGCTATTCCGAGTCGCTCGATCACGAGGTCCGCGCCTTCAATGTCCGCGTCTCCCTGATCGAGCCCGGAACGGTGACCGGCAATTTCGACCAGAGCGCGCTGGAGCCCGACGCCAAGAAGGCGGAGTATGATGGCGGCCGCGCCTGGGTGCATGACTTCCTCAGGAAGTCGTTGCCGAAGGCGGTCACGCCCGAAGAAGTGGCAGAGGCGGTGCGTCGGGCGGCCACGGCTTCGCGCCACAGCCTGCGTTACCCGGTCGGCAAGGTCGCGAAGCAGGTCAGCCTGCTGCGTCGCCTCATGCCCGCGCGGCTGTTCGACAAGGCGCTGCGCCAGCAATTCGGCCTGCCAAGTTGAGGACGCTGCAGCCTCGCTCTTGCTTCGTGCTGATCATACTGCGGACGACCAAGACCGGGCGCGAAGTCAGAATGCACGGGCGTATGTGGCAAGGCCGGCTGAAACGGCTGTGACGTTCCATCTTGGCAGGGGGCTCTGTTATTTGGCCCACTGTCCGTTTGTGGACGACCCGCCGACTTTAGCTTCTGGCGAAAGGGTGGCTGCGAACCATTTCTCGCGGATGTCCGCCTTTGGACTGCGACCGTTCCCAGCTCAATGTCCACAATGGGGACTTTGCTAACAGGCCGCTCCGGGGCCGTATCCAGACGGTCAGCTCTTTGGCGCCGAAGATCGAACAGCTTCCGGCGAAAATGGGCTGATCTCGACTGCGGCTTACCACCCATCGCGGCCGCTCACGCCCCACCAGGGTCATGGCAGCTTCTCGTCCTGAGCAGCCGGTCGACTTAGCTCGGGATGGCTTGGCGTGGCATGATGTGTCGCGAGGGGCCCAATGCCGCAGAGAAACTCACTCAGCCGCTTTCAGGCCCCAAGCTGAGCTTCAATCGCTGCTTTGTCCACGACCGACCACACTTGGACGATGCGGCTCCGATCGAAACGATAGAAGACATTCTCGGAAAAGATTACGCGGCGACCGTTGATCGGAAGGTCCAAGAACGGCCTCGTCGGCCTGCAGTCAAACTTCAAATGGCTGCCGATCTGCGGCGGCTGAACGACCACCAAGTCCGTTTCAAAACGCGGATCGGATATGTCTTGGACGTTTCGTTCGAGCATGCCCCGGTACCTGGTTTGAAGCGCTCCTCATGCCTTGATGCGCATGATGTCGATCGCATTGCCGCGAGCGACCTTCGCGCGGGTCGTCTCGTCAAGCGGCGCGGCATCGAGGAAGCGGCCCGCCGTCGCGGAATTCTCGTACGGATAGTCGATGGAGAACAGCACCTTGTCGGCCCCGAGCGCGGAGAGCGCCGCGACCAGCGGGACGTCGTCGAACTGGCCGGACGTGGTCACGAACATGTTCCGCTTCAGATAGAACGACGGCACCTCCTTGAGGGGGCGCTTGCCGACGATGAGTGCGGCGCGGCTGTCAAAGCGCCACAGATGGTAGGGCAAGGTCTCGCCCATGTGGCCGATGATGATCTTCAGCCCGGGAAAACGGTCGAACACGCCGGAGAAGAGCAGGCGCAGGAAATGCGAGGAGGTCTCGAAGTTCCACTCCCAGGTCGGCTTCACGAGCTCCGGGGCGCCTTCGAGCACGTAGGGCAGCACGAAGGAATCCGTCGGGTGCAGATAGAGCGGCGTGTCGAGAGCCTGCATGCGCTCCCAGAACGGATCGTATTTGGGATCGTCGAGATAGACGCCGTTCGTGTGGCCGTTGACCATTGAGCCGACAAAGCCGAGATCGCGCACACAGCGCTCCAGCTCGGCGGTTGCCGCCGGCACATCCTGCATGGGCAAATGGGCAAAGCCCCGATACCGGGCCGGCTGCTTGACGACCTCGGCCGCCAGCCGGTCATTGGCGTCGCGGGCGAGCTTCACGGCCACGGCGGGGTCGGGCTCGGCCTGCACGCCCGGCCCGGATATGGACAACACGGCGATATCCACGCCGGCCTCATCCATGGCGGCAAGCCGGCGTTCGCCGAAATCGAGCATGAGCTGGGTCAGGTGCTCCGCGCCTTCCGCCGATACGCGCGGCATCGCAGCCCGCATGTGCGGCTCCAACCCGGGCGTGATGAAGTGCTCCTCAAGGGCGATCTTTTTCACGGGGGCTCCGGGGCTGGCGGCTGCGGGCGCAAGCGAGAACGCCGCAATCTACAGCGGCGAACTCTGGATGAGAAGGGAGCGTCCCGTGCAGAAAAGCCCGCAACGATTCCGCCGAGCTTAAGCTTTTCCTTTACTTGCGGACAGCGGGTGAATGCCCGCGCCCTTCAATTTCCCACAAAAATTTCGCTCGAGCTGACGACGTTCACACAATCGTTTCTCCCATGGAACGATATATTGAGGCCTGATCATTCCTCGACGCATGGTGGGAGGACCGGAAAATGGGCGAGAAGAAGCCTGAAGGGACCATTGTGCCATCCCGAAGAGAGATTTTCACCTCCGGCGCCGCCTTGGTGGCTGCCAGCCTTCTGCCGAAGGAGACACAGGCCGGGGGCCTGCCGTCCCGGGCGCCGTCTCCGATCAAGGCGCCCGATGCACCGCCCGGCGGCTACAACATCCTGTTCATCCTGGTGGACCAGGAGCACTTCTTCGACGCATGGCCGTTTCCGGTGCCGGGCCGCGAATGGATCAAGGCCAACGGCATCACCTTCACCAACCACCAGGCTGCGTCCTGCGTGTGTTCGCCGGCGCGCTCGACGCTCTATACCGGGCTCCACATTCCCCATACCGGCGTCTTCGACAACGCCAATGCCCTGTGGCAGCCGGACATGTCGACGGATGTGAAGACGGTGGGCCACCGCCTCGCCCAGCTCGGCTATCACGCCGCCTATCAGGGCAAGTGGCACCTTTCGATCAATCTCGACCAGGTGAACGAGGCCATCGACGCACCGTTCGCGAAATATCGCGAGATCATCGAAAGCTACGGCTTCGACGACTTCTTCGGCGTCGGCGACATCAACGACCGCACGCTGGGCGGCTATAATTACGACGACACCACCACGGCCTTCGCCACCCGCTGGCTGCGCACCCGCGGCCAGGAGCTGAAGGCGGCAGGGAAGCCCTGGTATCTGGCGGTGAACTTCGTCAATCCCCATGACGTGATGTTCATCAATTCCGACCTGCCGGGCCAGACGGTCCAAGGCAAGCAGACTTCCATGCCTATCGCTCGCGCGCCGGAAAACGACCTTTACAAGGCCACATGGGACGTGCCCTTGCCGTCCACGCGCACCCAGGCCTTCGACGCTCCCGGCCGCCCCAAGGCGCAGCAGATCTATCAGGAGGTCATCGATTTCCTGGTCGGCCAGTGGCCAGACGAGGACCGCCGCTGGCGGGTGCTGCAGAACTACTATTTCAACTGTATTCGCGACTGTGACCTACAGGTCTTCCGCATGCTGGAGGCGATCAAGGCCAACGGCATGTCGGATGACACCATCATCGTCTTCACCGCCGATCACGGCGAGCTGGGCGGCCATCATCAGATGCGCGGCAAGGGCAATTGCACCTACCGCCAGCAAAATCACCTGCCCCTGATGATCGTTCACCCCGCCTATCCCGGCGGGCTCACCTGCAATGCGGTGACCTCGCAGATCGACCTCGCCCCCACCATCCTCGCGCTCACCGGCGCGGCGCCCGACAAGCTAAAGCAAGCGGGCGAAGGATTGCCGGGCCATGATTTCTCGTCCCTGCTCACCACGTCGGGCGCCGCCAAGCCGGATACGCTGCGGCCGGGATCGCTGTTCTGCTACAACATGTTGAGCTATCAGGACGCTCGCTGGGCGGCCCATTTCGACGTGAAATCGGACACGTCGGTCCCGCTCGCCCAACGCATCGCCGCGATGGAAAAGCAACCACCGGACTTCCAGCTGCGCTGCTCCATTCGCAGCGTGTTCGATGGCCGCTACCGCTTCTCCCGCTACTTCTCCCCGCAGGGCTTCAACACGCCCACGACCTGGGAGGAACTGACAGGGAAGAACGATCTGGAAGTCTACGACCTGCAGAGCGATCCCGACGAGGTGAACAACCTCGCCATGAAGGGGCGGGCATCGAGCGACCTCATCATGGAGCTGAATGCCAAGCTGAACGGTCTCATCGCCGCCGAGGTCGGCGTGGACGATGGCAGCTTCCTGCCGTTTAAGGACGGCAAATGGGCGTTCCCCCCCGCGAGCGAACGGTAAGCGACGTTTTGCTCATCGGGGCCCTGAGCGCCTCTTCATTCGCCAACCGAGACCTTGTCCGAGATCGCCGTTCCGCCCTCCTCCCCCCAGCGGGGAAAGGAGGTGAGGTCCAGGTCGAAGAGGTCAAGCACACGGCCAATCGTATGAGTGACCATGTCGTCGAGGGATTGAGGCCGAGAATAGAACGCGGGGACGGGCGGCGCGATGATGCCGCCCATCTCCGTGATCGTTAACATGCTCCTCAGATGTCCCGCGTGAAGCGGTGTTTCCCTGACCATCAGCACAAGCCGGCGGCGCTCCTTCAAGCAGACGTCCGCCGCTCGGCTGATAAGTCCCGCGGTTACGCCATGGGCGATTTCGCTCATGCTCCGAATCGAGCAGGGCGCGACGATCATGCCCATGGTTCTGAAGGAGCCACTGGAGATCGGCGCGCCGATGTCACCCGGCGCATATACGACGTCGGCAAGGCTCCGCAGGTCGTCTGCGGTCAGAGCCCGTTATATCGGCGCCCCTTTGTGCTTGCCCTCGACGACCGTGTATTCTGCATAGTTATCATTCCAATAGCGGCGTACAAGCTTGAGGCAAAATTCCTGAAACGACCTTTCTACTTTTAGACGTATGTGTTGCATATCCGATGCAGTGACCATGTGTGAACAGAAATATCCTTAATAGCGAGTATTTGATCGGCTCGTAAGCGTCCTGAGACCTGAGCATTTGTTGAAATCATGGTTAAGCTGGTGCGTTCATATCCTCAGCATCCGCCTGCGCATCCACGTCGGCCGGGGGCGGACTCCTTGGGTCGATCTTCAAAATCGATGCCTTTAGTTGCGCTATTCGAGCTTCGATTTCGTCCGTCGTGACTTCGACCTGGAGCTTTTCAGCGATGAAGTGAAGCCGAGCCTCGCATTCACGGACGATCTGTCCCCAGGTTTTCACCCAAACCATATGCGACGGGTGCTCCATTAGTAAGCCAACGGGCCGATCCTTCTGCGTCACGCGGCTTTTGACGGTTTCGTCGTAATCTCCAGTGATTAGATAGAAATGCCACATATTTGAAGTATCTTTATATTCCGGTAATTCCTGGATAGCATTGACATAATCCTCAAGTTGATCCAGCTCTTTTCGTGTAATCGTTAAGGATGGGCGCTTGAGTTCTATTAATAGAAACTCGCGATGCAGAGCGTGGGGATGTGGAACGATACGGCCGAGAAATGAATCTACACGTCCCGTCGAGCCGTCCAATTTTGAAACCCGCCCTTTCCGTCGCTTCGCGCCGAGCTCCTCGGAGACGCGATCCATGACGCGGGTAAGTCCGGCTTCGGCGAGGGTGATGTGGAAATTTTCACCGAAAATCCAGGTATTTGCCTGGATCAGAACGTCCAACTCACCCCGTTCCTTGACCGTCCGACGATGGATAGGATTGAAAACGACGCCCTTTAGAACCTCAAGCGCGACGATCCGATCGGCGATGAGTGTCGATGCAGAGATTATATTGCCGAGGTTTGTCTTTTGAAGAAGGCTCGAAAACTCATCTTGCCGGCTGCGTGGTAGATTGAATACATGGTGTAGGATGATATGGATGGCTTCGGGATTATGTCGCAAGGCTTCTCGCAGCAACCCCAATGTCATCTTCTTCAGTGGATTTTCAGCTTTTTTGAAATCGCGGGAATACGACGCCACAGCATGAATCGCGATATCTAGAACTTGTCGCTCTCGCTTTTCGACCTCATCCTTCGGATCTCCCTCGTATGGGTAAACGCCATCATCCTTCAGTTGCTGGATAAGTTCCCCAGATTTCTCGGCCAGCCGGGCTCTGAAGTGGTCCGTAAGTTCGGTGCGAATGTGCTCGACGACGGCAGCGAAATCGGGATCGCTCAGGCCATCTATCTCCAGGAGGTTGGCGTCCGCAATTTCTTGGAAGAACGGGGTGTAAGCGTAAGCAGAAAACTCGAACCCAGGTGCTGTCACATTGGCCGGCAACGATCCTAGGACAACGCCGCTTTCTCCCCCGAAGTGGATTTTGCGCCCTCCAGTGCTTTGCTTCCATTCGATAATTTTGATCGTGAGATCTTTGACTATTCGTGTCGGACAGATCACGGAATGCGCGGGGAGTTCGCGCGCGTTCACAATAGACGACGCAGGTTCGATCCTTCGTCCGTCGAAAATGATCGCGACGTCGGGATATTGCAATACATAGGGCGCAAAAATCGCGGTGAACTCGAGCCGCGCCTCATCCGTACTCAACCAGTCGTATTTCTCCTTTAGGGGCCGAAGGACGACCACGGTTCCCGTGTTCCTATCGTGCTCACCCAACTCAGCCTCTTGCACGTCGGCCTTACCCAGGGCGTTCGCGGAGATGTCGATTGTGAGCTTTCGAAGCTCGCCGTCGGCCTCATAAATACTTGCCCATCGCGCTTTGTCGGCGAGCGAATAGAATCTCAAGCGACCCTGGCCTTCCTTGCCGTGGATCGCCCTGTTGAGGTCCGTTCGAGATCGGCTGCGTTTCCAGGATGCGCCCCAGTTCTCGAAATCGGTATTGGCGCGTTCGCCAGTGATACCCTTACCGTTGTCTCGCACTGCGATGCCGTCGAGGCCATCAAGAGCGTTGCGGTCAAGCTCCACGGCTATCTCGGTTGCGTCCGCATCAAGGGCGTTCCAGACGAACTCGGCCAATGCCTTAATTGGGTCTCGGGTCGTTGCAGCCTTTTGAAGAGCGTCTTGCTGTGCCTTTAGCTGCAGAACCGTCATACGATTGCCCCATGGTCTTAGCGCATAAGTTTGGCATGACGCTCGGGCTTGGCGCTAGGGTGACCTCTGCAACAAGGTGTGGGTTCAGCTGAAGCCCTATCGCGCTCACTAAACACAAGGTCGAAGGTTCAAGGCCCTCCGCCTTCGTCCGTTTTCAGGCGTTCCACCAATTTCAGCTATTGGCGCAAGGGTGCCTACGCGCCGCATTTCACTAATGTCCGCTTTTGGGCCGCGGCCGTTTCCAGATGAATGACCGAGATGGGGCGCACAGCGGACGTTCGCCACCGCCTCACTGAGGTGCCGCTATGGGTCATCTTTTGCCTCTGCAGTGAGGTCAGCCCCGGGCTTCCCGTTCATTCGGGGCTTAGCAAATCCGGAAACACAGTTCCCGACGGAAGCGTGGTAGGGGCCCCCAGTTCTTGGTGCTCCCGTCTTCAGGACAGTCATATAGCGCCTGCTTCCCACAAGGAGGGAGAGGTGGTCGCGAGTTGAAGGGACAGAAGCTCGATGTGACGGGAGGCGGGAGCGGACCAGGTGCTTGAGATTGACGATCTGTGAGCGGCGGGGAGGCATCGGGCGTCTGCCGACTTCCGTGCTCTTCAGGGGCCGCCGTGGAAGCAGGCTCGGCGAGCCGAGCGTCTCATAGACCGTCGAATTTTGGAGAAAACGAGATTCAGATCCAGGCGGGAGCCGCGCCCCGATCTTGCCAAGGCGGTCAATGAGCGTCCAGCGACAGGATGGAAAAACGCGACTTCCGCGCAAATACCAAAGCAACTTCTGATTGCAATGGCGCACCCGACACGATTCGAACGTGTGGCCTCCGCCTTCGGAGGGCGGCGCTCTATCCAGCTGAGCTACGGGTGCCTGCTGCTTACGCAGTGCTTACTCGGATTTCCTGCGAAAGTTAAGCTCCACGAGCCAACCCTCACAAGCCATTGAATTCAAAAACTCTTTTCCTCGCACTTTTCGCATCGGCCGGCTTGACACGTGCCTTCGGAGGGCAACGCTCTATCCAGCTGAGCTACGGGTGCGTGGCGCAGGAGCGGGTTTCTTTTATCGGAAGGCTTGCGGCGCGGCAACAGGGGATGGGGCGGTGTCCACGGCGCAGTGCGGATGACCAGCGGAGCCTTGCCGGAGCGCGATTGGCCCTGTTGCGGCGCCGGAGTGAGGCGGGGGCAGGAGCGCCTCACGCCGGACAGAGGACATCCCCAGAGCCATCAGCCGGCGTCCTCCAGCGCCTCCGATTCGGCATGGAGTGCTGCAAGCAGCGTCATGAAGCGCTCGCCCTGCACCAGCACGTGGGCCCGCAGGCGCTCGGCGGCGAGCGGGCCGTCGCCAGCGAACAGGGCGTCGACGATGCCCTGGTGCTCGGCGAAGGACGCCTCCACGCGGCGCGGCACTTTCAGCTGCAGGCGGCGATAGGGCTGGAGCCCCCGCTGCAATCTCAGTGCTTCCCCTGCCAGAACCCGGTTGCCGGTGGCGGCATAGATGGCGGCGTGGAAACGGGCATTGGCGGGATAATAGGCCTCCTCGTCGCCCGCGGCGGCGGCGATGCGGCAGGTCTCGTGCGCGTCCGAGATCGCCTCGCGGTCGGAGGGGCCCATGCGCTGCACGGCAAGCCGGCCGCAGGAGGCCTCGATCTCGGCCATCAGCTCGAAGGATTCGATGAGTTCGCGCGGGCCGAGCAGCACCACGAAGGCGCCGCGGCGGGGGCGGATTTCCACCAGACCGGACGACGAGAGCTGGATCAGCGCCTCGCGGATGGGCGTGCGTGAAACGCCGAACCGCTCGGCGAGGCCCACCTCGTCGAGCCGCTGCCCGGGCTTCAGCCGGCCGGCGACGATGTCGTCCTCCAGCGCCTCCCTGAGCCTCGGCGTCTGCTCTCCCCGCACGACGGCGCTCCTTGCGAACTCCCCGTCATCAGAAAGCCGAGTCCGGCCATTCAATGCAAGAGAGAAAATCTTGCATACATGAATATTGACAAAAAATGCAGTTGGATTTCTATTGCCGACAGACGCCGCGGGGATCCTGGAAGATGCCACATCTTGATACCGGAGCGCCACTTTTGCCCCAGACCCAAAGCGGGATCACCCGAAAGAGAACGCTCCGGCGGGCGGCCTTGGGCTTGCCTTCGCGGACCGAGCGCCGTCCCATGACGGTGGGGATGTCCGGTAGCGGGGCTGGTGGAGTGCGGCGATGAATTCGAACGCGTCCTTCTTCGGCGATCTTCTCACCACCATCGCGGATCGCGGCCGCGCCCTGCTCGACCGCAACACCCGCACGTCCGGCGCCACCAAGGCGGCGACGCTGGTGGAACGCTGCGAACAGCTTCTCTCCGGTCGCGGCGAAGCCTCGGGCGTGGCCCTCGCCACCGACATCCTCGACCGCTACGCCCGCATGAAGACCGGCGAGCGCATCGCCTTCTTCGAGGCGCTGGCCGAGACCTTCGGGCCGGACCGCGCCCGTCTCGATGCGGCGATCGCCAGCTATGGCCGCACCGGATCGGATGCGGCGACGGCCGAACTGCACCTTGCCAGCGAGCCGCGCCGGCAGGAGCTGTTCCGCCGCTTCAACATGGCCGCAGGCGCCACCCTCTCCCTGGTCCGGATGCGCGAGCACCTGATGGACGCCATGGTCCACCGGCGCGACCTTGCCGCCGTGGATCGCGATTTCGGCCACCTGTTCTCGTCCTGGTTCAACCGGGGGTTCCTCGTGCTGCGACGCATCGACTGGTCGACGCCCGCCAATGTGCTGGAGAAGATCATCCGCTATGAGGCGGTGCATGCCATCCGCGACTGGAACGACCTGCGCGCCCGCGTCGACAGCCCGGACCGGCGTTGCTACGCCTTCTTCCATCCGGCGCTGGTGGACGAGCCGCTGATCTTCGTGGAGGTCGCGCTCACCAAGGACATTCCCGGCGCCATCGCCCCGGTGCTGGACCAGTCGCGCGAGTTGCTGGAGCCGGAGAAGGCCACCACGGCCGTCTTCTATTCCATCTCCAACTGCCAGCGCGGGCTTGGCGGCGTCTCCTTCGGCAATTTCCTCATCAAGCAGGTGGTGGAGGAGATTTCCCGCGAGATCCCCTCGCTCACCACCTTCGTTACCCTCTCCCCCGTCCCCGGCTTCCGCGCCTGGCTCGACGGCGAGCGCAAGGCCGAGACGCCGGCCGCCCTCACCGCCGCCGACAAGGAGACGCTCAAGGCGCTGGATACGCCGGACTGGGCCGAAAAGGCGGAAGTGCGCGAGGCGCTGACGCCGGTGCTGAACGCCGCCGCGGCCTATTATTTCCTCGTCGCCCGCACTTCCAAGGGCAAGCCGGTGGACCCGGTGGCCCGCTTCCACCTCGGCAACGGCGCGCGGCTGGAGAAGATCAATCCCATGGGCGACCTCTCGCCCAAGGGCATCGCCCAGGCGGCGGGGCTCATGGTGAATTACCGCTATGTCCTCAACGACATCGAGAAGAACCACGAGGCCTTCGCCGGCAAGGGCGAGGTTGTCGCGAGCGCGGCGGTGAAGAAGCTGCTGCGGGCGGATGCGGGCGCCCGCGCCCTCGTTCCGGCTTCCTGAACTTGCCCGTGTCCTGAGCTGACCGCCGCGCCACCGGCACAGCCGCCAACGAGACGAAGATATGACCGAGAACCACCTTTTCAGCGCCATCCGCGCCGCCATCCCGGCGATGGACAAGCCCCTCGCCCGCCTCATGGACGGGACGGTGGAGACCTATGGCGACGCGCTCGCCCTGTCCGCCCGCCTCGCCAACCTCCTCGTCGCGCGCGGCGTGAAGCCCGGCGACCGGGTGGCGGTGCAGGTGGAGAAATCCTGGCCCGCCCTCGCGCTTTATCTGGCGACGATCCGCGCGGGCGCGGTCTATCTGCCGCTCAACACGGCCTATACGCTGAACGAGGTCGAGTATTTCCTTTCCGACGCCGAGCCCGCCGTGTTCGTGTGCCGGCCGGAGATCGAGCAGGACGCGCGGGCGCTGGCCACCCGGCTCGGCGTCGGCGCGGTGGAGACCCTCGGCACCGACGGGAAGGGCTCCCTCACCGATGCCGCCGCCGCCTTCCCCGATACGTTCGAGGACGCGGCGCGCGGCCCGGAGGATCTCGGGGGCATTCTCTACACCTCGGGCACCACGGGCCGCGCCAAGGGCGCCATGCTCACGCACGCCAACCTGCTCTCCAATGCGCAGACGCTGAAGGACTACTGGCGTTTCACCGCGGACGACGTGCTGCTGCACGCGCTGCCCATTTTCCACACCCACGGCCTGTTCGTGGCTTCCAACATCATCCTGCTGGCCGGCGCGAGCATGGAGTTCCGCTCCAAGTTCGATCCGAAGGAGGCCATTGCCCTCATGTCGGCGGGCAAGGTGACGACGCTCATGGGCGTGCCCACCTTCTACACGCGCCTGCTCGACCAGCCCGGCCTCACCCGCGAGGCGACGAAGGGCATGCGGCTGTTCATCTCCGGCTCCGCGCCGCTGCTCGCCGAGACCCATCGCGCCTTCGAGGAGCGGACCGGCCACGCCATCCTCGAGCGCTACGGCATGACCGAGACGGGCATGAACACATCCAACCCCTATGACGGCGCGCGCATCGCCGGCACGGTGGGCTATCCCCTCCCCGGCATCAGCGCGCGCGTCACCGATCCGGAGACCGGCGCGGTGCTTCCCACCGGCGAGATCGGCATGATCGAGGTTGAGGGGCCGAACGTGTTCAAGGGCTACTGGCGAATGCCGGAAAAGACCGCCTCCGAGTTCCGCGACGGCTTCTTCATCACCGGCGACCTCGGCAAGATCGACGAGAAGGGCTACGTGCACATCGTCGGCCGCGGCAAGGATCTGGTCATCACCGGCGGCTTCAACGTCTATCCCAAGGAAGTGGAAGGCGAGATCGACGCCATCCCGGGCGTCGTGGAAAGCGCGGTCATCGGCGTGCCCCACCCGGATTTCGGCGAGGGCGTCACAGCCGTCATCGTCGCCCAGAAGGAGGCGACGCTGACGGAAGAGGCCGTCCACCGCGCCCTCGAAAATCGTCTTGCGAAGTTCAAGCAGCCCAAGCGCGTATTCTTCGTCTCCGAACTGCCGCGCAACACCATGGGCAAGGTGCAGAAGAATATCCTTCGGGATACCTACAAGGACATTTATCGTAACGTTGCGTAAGACACCCGCCACATAGGCGGGACACAGGGCCGACGGCGGAGCAACCGCCGCGGCCGACAGGACGGGGAGCCGGAGGCGGGAAACCTCAGGACACCCCGAACGACCAAAAAAATGAAATGGGAAACGCCACAGGCCGCATCCAAGGCGGACGCACGGGAGGACAACACCATGATCGGATCACGGACCATTGCGCGCGCTTGCGCGCTCGCCTGCGCCATCGCGTTTTCGGCGCCGGCCTTGGCCCAGGACATCACCCTGCGCGCCTCGCACCAGTTTCCGGGCGGCAAGGGAGACCCGCGCGACGAGATGGTGCAGATGATCGCCCGCGACGTCGCGGCGGCCAATGTCGGCATCAAGATCCAGGTCTTCCCCGGCGCTTCGCTGTACAAGGCGAACGAGCAATGGGGCGCGCTGACGAAGGGCCAGCTCGACATTTCGTCCTTCCCGCTCGACTACGCCTCCGGCCGCGTGCCCCAGTTCTCGGTGACGCTGATGCCAGGCCTGGTGCGCAACTTCGACCGGGCTGATCGGCTCAACAGCTCACCCTTCATGCAGGACATCAAGAAGATCGTCGAGGCGCAGGGCGCCATCGTGATCGCCGACGCCTGGCTTTCCGGCGCCTTCGCCTCCAAGAAGGGCTGCATCACCGGGCCCGACAGCATCAAGGGGCAGGTGACGCGCGCCGCCGGTCCTGCCTTCGAGCAGATGTTGGCGGCCGCCGGTGCCTCCATCGCCTCGATGCCGTCCTCCGAAATCTATTCGGGCATGCAGACGGGCGTGCTGGATGCCACCAACACCTCCTCTGAGAGCTTCGTCTCCTACCGCCTGTTCGAGCAAGTGAAGTGCCTCACCGCGCCGGGCGCCAATGCACTGTGGTTCATGTACGAGCCGGTGCTCATGTCCAAGCAGGTGTTCGACCGGCTTAAGCCCGACCAGCAGAAGGCCATCCTTGCGGCCGGAAAGAAGGCGCAGGACTGGTTCGCGCAGGAGGTGCGCAAGGGCGACCAGAAGCTCGTCGACACCTTCAAGAAAGCCGGCGTCGAGGTGATCGAGATGTCGGCGTCCGACTATGACGCCTGGCTCAAGGTGGCGCAGGCCAGCGCCTACAAGAACTTCTCGGAAAAGGTGAAGGGTGGCGACGAGTTGATCAAGAAGGCCCTCGCCGTCCAGTGACCGGGCGGGCGCCTGCCGCGCCCTGATGGCCTTCGCCGCCCGCCGCACTGACGGCGGGTGGCGCTCCACACGCGCCCACGCTTTGCCGCCGAGGCTTCCATGACCCGCTCATTCCTCCACGCCGTGGATTTCCTGTCGCGCGCCGTCGCGATCCTCGCCGGGCTCCTGCTCGTCGCCTCCATGGTGGTCATCTGCCAGATGATCTTCATGCGCTACGTGTTCCGCGCGCCCACCATCTGGCAGACCGATTTCGTGGTGTTCACCGCGACGGCCGCGGTCTTCCTCGGCGCACCCTATGTGCTGCTGACGCGCGGCCATGTGGGGGTGGATGTCATAGAGATCATGGCGGCAAAGCCCGTGCAGCGGGTGCTGGGCATCATCGGGGCGGTGCTCGGCCTCCTGTTCGCCATCGCTATGACGGTGGCGAGCAGCATCTTCTTTCACGAGGCCTATGTGAATGAGTGGCGCACCTCCACGGTCGCCGCCATCACATTGTGGATTCCTCTTCTACCGCTGCCCGTTAGCTTCGCCCTCCTCACCCTCCAGTACGTGGCCGAACTGGTGCGCCGCATCTCCGGCACGGACGGCTTCGGAGCGCACCCGTGATGACCCTCTCCCCCACCACGTCGGGCCTCGTCGTCATCGGCATCCTGTTCGCGCTTCTCGCCACGGGTATGCCCATCGCCTTCGCCCTCGGGCTCACCGCTATTTTCGGCCTGCTGATGGCCAGCGGATGGGGCGTGTTCGAGGTGCTGGCCGAGACCATGTTCGCCGGCATCGCCAACCTCGCCTATGTCTCCATTCCCATGTTCGTGCTGATGGGCGCAGCGGTCGCCGCTACCCCCGCGGGCCGCGATCTCTACGAGGCGCTGGACCGCTGGCTGAACCGGGTGCCGGGCGGGCTGGTGCTTTCCAACATCGGCGCCTGCGCGATCTTCGCCGGCATGACGGGATCGAGCCCCGCCACCTGCGCCGCCATCGGCAAGATGGGCATTCCGGAGATGCTGAAGCGCGGCTATCCCGCGTCGGTCGCCACCGGATCCATCTGCGCGGGCGGCACCCTCGGCATCCTCATCCCGCCCTCGGTGACGATGATCGTCTACGGCATCGCCACCGAGACCTCCATCGGCCGGCTGTTCCTGGCGGGCGTGATGCCGGGCCTGATGCTCACCGCCATGTTTATGGCGTGGTCGCTCTACGATTGCAGCCGCAAGGGATTCCGCTTCGACGATCGCGGAACCCGCTTCTCCTTCAGCCAGAAACTGGAAGCGCTGCCGAAGGTCCTGCCCTTCCTCATCATCATCCTCGGAACGCTCTATGTGCTGTACGGCGGCGTCGCCACGCCTTCGGAGGCGGCGGGCGCGGGCGCCTTCCTGACGCTCGGCGTCGTCATCGTCATGTACCGGCTGTTCCGGCCGAAGCCGGTGTTCGAGATCTTCTCGTCCACCCTCAGGGAGAGTGTCATGATCATGATGATCATGGCCTCGGCGGAATTGTTCGCCTTCGCCCTGTCCTCGCTCTTCATCACCCAGACCGTGGCGGCCTCGATCGCGGGCCTGGACGTGAACCGCTGGGTGCTGATGGCGATCATCAACCTGTTCCTGCTGGTGGCCGGCATGTTCCTGCCGCCGGTGGCGATCATCGTGATGTCGGCACCGCTGCTCTACCCCATCATCGTGTCGTCAGGATTCGACCCCTACTGGTTCGCCGTGATCCTGACCATCAACATGGAGATCGGGCTCATCACCCCGCCGGTGGGGCTGAACCTGTTCGTAGTGAACGCCATCGCCCCGCAGGTGCCGACAGCCCAGGTGCTGAAGGGCGCCCTGCCCTACGTGCTGCTGATGATCGGCGGCATTGTCGTGCTCAGCATATTTCCCGGCATCGTCACCTGGCTGCCGGACACGGTGATGGGCCCCGTGAAGTGAAGCCTCAGCGCACCACCGGCACCACGTCCACGCCCACGGCGAGGATGTGGTCGCCGGACGAGACGATCACCCCGTCTACCGGCGAGACATCCGCATAATCGCGGCCGACGGCGAGGATGATGTGGTCGTCCCCGGCGGGGATGGCGTTGGTAGGGTCGAGCCCGATCCAGCCGAAGGCCGGCCCGCACCACACCTCGGCCCAGGCATGGGTGGCATCCGCCCCCTCCAGCCGCGGCTGACCCTCGGGCGGGATGGTGCGCAGATAGCCGGAGACGTAGCGCGCCGGCAGGCCGAGCCCGCGCAGGCCGGCGATCATCACCTGGGCGAAGTCCTGGCACACGCCCGCCTTCGCCGCGAACGCCTCGTGGGGCGAAGTGGTGACGATGGTGGCGCCGGGCTCGTAGGTGAACTCGTCATGCACCCGGTGCATCAGCTCCAGCGCGGCCTCCAGCACGGGGCGGTCGCCGCGGAAGCTGGTCGCCGTCCAATCGGTGATCTCGTTGTCGATGGGCACCGCCCGGCTCGGGAACAGACCGTGGGCGGCCGCGTCCGGCCCCAGGTCCGTCTCCTCCAGCGCGGCGGCGCGTACCTCGTCCACCAGCGGGGTGGTCGCCGGGTCCGGCAGGGGCGTCGCGGTCACGTCCACCCGGCTGCGGGTGGTGATGGAGAGATGGCCGTGGGGCTGGTCGATGGTGAGCCAGGTCAGGCCGTTGCCGAAGAAGTCGGTGCCCTGCTCCAGCTCCGCCGGCTCAGGGTCCACATCGAGGATGTGGGCGATGACGTGCTGATGGCCGAAGCGGTCCACCGGCGTCATGCGCAGCACCTGCCGCACCACGCGCACCGGCACCTGATAGCTGTAGGTCGTGGTCTGGCGAATATCGTAGAGCATTTGACGTTGCTTTCGCTCAGGCGCCGCGCGGGCTGTCTCGTTGCTTTCGCTCAGGCGCCGCGCGGGCTGTCTCGTTGCTTTCGCTCAGGCGCCGCGCGGGCTGTCTCGTTGCTTTCGCTCAGGCGCCGCGCGGGCTTGGGGCTCGCGGGGCTCGCATCACATGCCGAAGGTGAGCGTCATCTCCGGGGAATGTCCCTGGAGGAAATAGTGCGACGACACTTCGTCGGAGAGCTGCATCAGCATCTTCTCCATGGCGTCGAACCATTGCGGCTCGAAGCTCTCGGCCGTGCTCGCGGCAAGCTCGGCCTGCATGCGGGCGACGATGCGCTCCCACAAGGGCGGCGGCGCATCCTGGTCGCGACCGGGCAGCACCTTGAGGTGGTTCGCCATGCGATGCACCTGGAAGGCCACCGAGCGCGGATTGTCCGGGTCCAGCAGCACGAGGTCCAGCACCGGGCCGCGGGCTTCCATCATCACATAGCGCGTGCGGTAGGTGATGAGGCTGTCCGCCACCTGCAGCAGCGCATCGAGCGACCCCTGCGGGGCGCCGATCTCGCCGAAGGTGCGGGCAAAGCGCAGGGTACCGATGGCGCGCTCCGTGCGCCGGCCGATCTCCAGGAAGCGCCAGCCGGTGAGCCGGTTCATGTTCTCCGAGGCGAGGCCCGAGAAGGCGGCGATAATGCGCAATGCCGCGTCGGCCCGCTCCGCCACATCGGCTTCGGAGGGGGCGGCGGGGACCGGCTGGGAGACGCAGGTCTCGAGATCCACCAGCGCGCGCCACGCATCCGGCGAGAAGCGGTCGCGGATGACGGAAGCCGCCGAACGCGCCGCCTGCACCAGCTGCGGCAGGGCGCCGGGCACGTCGCGGCGGGTGAGCACGGCCACGGCATAGCGGGTGGGCGTGGCGCGGGCGAGATCGCGCGGCATGGCGCCCCACGCTCCGAGCAGGCCCAGCAGGCGCGACACGAGCGGGCTGGTGCCGGTGTCGCCGCTCTCGGCGAGGCGGCCCACCAGCACGCGGGAGAGGCGCAGCGTCGCCTCGGCCCGCTCCACATAGCGGCCGAGCCAGAAGAGGTTGTCGGCGGCACGGCTCGGCAGGGTGCCGGAGGAGCGGCGGACCTTCACATTGTCCGGGCTCGGCAGCAGCGTGGTGTCGGCCACCTCGCCGTCCGCCAGCACCCACACGTCCGCCGAGCGGTCGCCCTTCTGCATGGAGACGGCGCGGGCGTCAGCGGCGGAAGAGATGCGGCAGAAGCCGCCCGGCATCACCGACCAGCCCTTTTCGGTGGCGGTGAGGAACACCCGCAGCATGAACGGGCGGGGCGTGAGCTTCTCGCCGGTCCATACCGGCGTGGTGGAGAGGCGGGCGATGTCCTGGCCCACCACGTCCGCCCCGCGGCGGGCGAGCAGGGTGGAAAGGCGCCGCCGGTCGGCCTGGGTGAGGTCGGCGCCCAGCACCGAGCCGCCATCCGGCAGTCCCGGCAGCGCCCGGCCGAAGGCAGAGGAGATGACGAGCTCGTCCAGATGCTCCATCACCTGCGCCCGCTCGGCCGGCTGGCCGCACCACCAGGTGGCGACGTGGGGCAGGCTGAGCGGCCGCCCGGTGAGCCGGGTGGCGATGCGCGGAAGGAAGGCGAGCAGCGCCGGCGCCTCCACGATGCCGGAGCCGAGCGCATTGGCGAGCGCCACGCCCCCCATGCGCACCGACTGGACAAGCCCGGGCACGCCGAGGCGCGAACGGGCGTTCAGCTCCAGCGGGTCGGCGAAATCGGAGTCGAGGCGGCGCAGCAGCACGTCGATGCGCCTAAGGCCCGCCACCGTGCGCACATGCAGGGTATCGCCCCGCACGGTGAGGTCCTCGCCTTCCACCAGCAGGAAGCCGAGATAGCGGGCGAGCAGCGCGTGCTCGAAATAGGTCTCGTTCAGCGGCCCGGGGGTGAGGAGGCCGATGCGGCCCTCCCCCGTCCGGTCGAGCTTCATCAGCGAGGTGCGCAGCGCCTGGAAGAAGGCGGCGACGCGCTTCATGTTCAGGTTGCGCGAGACATCCGGCAGCGCGCGCGTCGAGGCGAGGCGGTTCTCCAGCGCGTAGCCGGCGCCGGATGGCGCCTGGGTGCGGTCGGCGAGCACCCACCAGCGCCCGTCCGGGCCACGCCCCACGTCGGCGGCGTAGACGCGCAGGAAGCGCCCACCCTCGGGGCGCACGCCCACCAGCGGCCGCAGGAATTCCGGGCTGCCGGCCACAGCCGCCGCTGGCAGATCGCCATCGGCGACCAGATGGGCGTCGCCATAGAGATCCTGAAGCACCTCTTCCAGCAGCTCGGCGCGCTCGATGAGGCCGGCAGAGAGGGCCTCCCAGTCCGAATTGCCGATGATGAGCGGCATGTGGCTGAGCGACCACGGCCGCTCGCCTCCACCCGCATCGTCATAGACACGATAGAAGACGCCGCTATCCCGGAGATAGCGGTCCGCGGCGGAGAAGCGCCGGCGCAACTCCTCGGGGCCAAGCTCTGCCAGTGCGGCGAGGAAGGGCTGCCAGTGACGGCGCGGCTGGCCGTCCGCATCCATCATCTCGTCGCGGGTGGCCGGCAGTGTGCGGTAGCCGCCGATCAGACTTTCGGCTGCGGCCCGTTCGAATACCTCGCTCCGCTGCTCCGCACCCGACACGATCACCCCTTCCGCGGGCACCCCTGCCCGCGCATCATCTTCCTGTGCCCGGTGGGTCCGGGTTCTCCATTATGACCGTGCTGGCGCCAGATGCACCCCTCTTCGGAGCGCTTCCAGCCTGCGCCCGCCGCAGGGCGCGCCTGCGGCGGACCTTCGGCACGGTCGCGCGATCAGGCGCTGGCAGGGCGCCGCAGATCGAGGGTGGTCGGGAACTCGTCCGGCGCCGTCTCCAGCACCACGTCGAGGGTGCCGGGGGTGTGGCCGAAGGTCTGGAAGCGGGCGAGGCGACGGGCCTCGGCCTCGTAGGAGTTCACCGGGAAGGTGTCGTAGTTCCGCCCGCCCGGATGGGAGACGTAATACATGCAGCCGCCGCGGGAGCGCTCGCTCCAGGTGTCCACGAGGTCGAAGGTGAGCGGCGAGTGCACCGGGATGGTGGGATGCAGGCCCGACCAAGGCTGCCACGCCTTGTAGCGCACGCCCGCCACATAGGTGCCGTTGCGGCCGGTGGGGGCCAGCGGCACCTTGCGGCCGTTGCAGGTGAGGATGTGGCGCGAGGGGTTGAAGCCCTCCACCTTCACCTGCAGGCGCTCCACGGAGGAGTCCACGTAACGGGCGGTGCCGCCCACCACGCCTTCCTCGCCGAGCACGTGCCAGCATTCCAGCGCCTGCCGCACCTCGATGTCCACGCCCGCCTGCTGCACCTTGCCGAAAGCGGGGAAGCGGAACTCGAACTGGGCGCGGAACCACTCGGGATCGATCTGGTAGCCGGCGTCGGAGAGGTCTTCCACCACGTCGAGGAAGTCCTGCCAGACATAATGCGGCAGCATGAAGCGATCGTTGAGGATGGTGCCCCAGCGGGTGCAGTGGCCGTGCACCGGCTTGTTCCACAGCCGCGCGATGAGGGCCCGCAGCAGCAGCTGCTGGGCAAGGCTCATGCGCCAGTCCGGCGGCATCTCGAAGCAGCGGAACTCCACGAGGCCCAGCCGGCCGGTGGGGCCATCCGGCGAATAGAGCTTGTCGATGGAGATTTCGGTGCGGTGGGTGTTGCCGGTGACGTCCACCAGCAGGTTGCGCAGCAGCCGGTCCACCAGCCACGGGGCCGGGGGCTCGCCCTGCCCGGGTGCCGGGAACTTGGAGAAGGCGATCTCCAACTCATACAGGCTGTCGTGCCGCGCCTCGTCCACCCGCGGATGCTGGGAGGTGGGGCCGATGAACAGGCCGGAGAAGAAATAGGACAGGCAGGGATGCCGCTGCCAGTAGAGCAGCAAGCTCTTCAGCACGTCCGGCCGACGCAGGAAGGGGCTGTCGGCGGGGGTGGAGCCGCCCACCACCACGTGGTTGCCGCCGCCGGTGCCGGTGTGGCGCCCGTCCACCATGAACTTCTCGGTGCCGAGGCGGGCGAGCCGCGCCTCCTCATAGAGGATGCGGGTGATCTCCACGCAACCGGCCCAGCTGGCGGACGGATGGACATTCACCTCCAGCACGCCCGGATCGGGCGCGATGCGGATGAGGTTGAGGCGGTAGTCGAAGGGCGGCGGATAGCCCTCCATGTGGATGGGCGTGTTGAGCTCGATGGCCACCTGCTCGAGGGCGGCGACGAGGTCGAGATAGTCCTCCAGGATCTCCACCGGCGGCAGGAACACGCACAGGCGGCCGTTGCGCGGCTCGACGCAGAGCGCGGTGCGGGTGTCGGCGGTGAAGATCTGAGTGTCGTACTTGGCGAGATATTCGCGCGCCAGCTCCTGCGCCCGCTCGCCGACGCCGTAGGCCTCGGTGCGCGGGGCGATGGAATGGCGCGGCATGCTACCCGGGCCGCCGGGCGTGCCGGCGTCCGTGCCATCAGTGCCCGCGCCGACACCGCCCTGCCCCGCGCTGTAGCGGGCGGAGAAGTCGGCGGCATCCGGCAGCGGCGCACGCGGCTCGAAGGGATCGGCCTCGACGATGTAGGGATAGCGCGTGGGCGCCAGATAATGCAGCGATTCCAGCGGCAGGCGGTAGCCCATGGGGCTCTCGCCGGGGATCAGGAACAAGAACTGGCGACGGTAGGTCCATTCCTCCGAACGCCACGCCGGGCCGGCCGGCGTCCAGACGCGGCGCAGCGGCAGCACCGAGCCGGTGGCGGTGCCGAGGCCCTGATTGAAGGTGCGCGCGAGCATGCGCCGCTGCACCTCGTCCGCCATGCGCGGATCGCCGGGGGCGATGTTCTCGGGAAGGTTCTGCTCCTTCCACATGTAATAGATGTTGTCCTCGAACGCCTGCTGGACGAACTCGCTGCCCACGGCGAGCTTCTCGGCCACCGCCTTGCAGAAGCGCTCGGCGTCGGCCGGCGTGACGCCGTAATTGACCTTCTCGTCGGCGATCAGGTCCTCGCGCTGCCAGATGGGCTGGCCGTCCTTGCGCCAGAACAGGTCGAAGGACCACCGCGGCAGCGTCTCGCCGGGATACCACTTGCCCTGGCCGTAATGCAGCACGCCCTCGGTCTCGAAGCGGCGGCGCAGGCGGCGGATGAGCTCGTCCGCGCGCTCGCGCTTGTGTGGGCCGAGCGCCTCGGTGTTCCACTCGGGCGACTGGTAGTCGTCGATGGACACGAAAGTCGGCTCGCCACCCATGGTGAGGCGCACGTCGCCAGCCTTGAGATCCTCGTCCACCTTGTGGCCGAGCTGGTCGAGGGCCGCCCAGGTCTCATCCGAGAAGGGCAGCGTGACGCGCGGCGCCTCGGCGACGCGGACCACCTGCATGTCGAAGCCGAATTCGACCTCGGCTTTCTCGTTCACATAACCGCTGATGGGCGCGGCGGAGCTGTAGTGCGGCGTGGCGGCGAGCGGGATGTGGCCTTCGCCGCACAGCAGGCCCGAGGTGGGGTCGAGGCCGATCCAGCCGGCGCCGGGCACGAACACCTCGCACCAGGCGTGCAGGTCGGTGAAGTCCACGTCGGTGCCGGAGGGACCATCGAGGGCCGCCACGTCCGGCTTGAGCTGGATGAGGTAGCCGGAGACGAAGCGGGCGGCGAGGCCGAGATGGCGCAGCAGCTGCACCAGCAGCCAGCCGGTGTCACGGCACGAGCCGAGCTTGCGCGTCAGGGTCTCGTCAGGCGTCTGCACGCCCGGCTCCATGCGGATCACATAGCCGACTTCGCTCTGCAGGCGCTGGTTGAGATAGACCAGGAAGTCGACGATGCGGGTCTTCTCGCGCGGGACGGAGGCGAGATAGTCGGCGAACAGGGTGCCTTCATCCTCCAGCTCGAGATAGGGCGCGAGCTCGGCCTTCAGCGCCGGCGCATACTCGAACGGGAAGCTCTCCGCATATTCCTCGACGAAGAAGTCGAACGGGTTGATGACGTCGAGCTTGGCGAGGAGGTCCACCTCGACCTTGAACTCCGTGACCCGCTCGGGAAACACGATGCGGGCCAGCCAGTTGCCGAACGGATCCTGCTGCCAGTTGATGAAGTGGTCAGCCGGCGAGATCTTCAGCGAATAGGCGGGGATGTCGGTGCGGCTGTGCGGCGCCGGCCGCAGCCGGATGACCTGCGGCCCCATGGAGACCGGGTGGTCGTAGGTGTAGCTCGTGACGTGATGCAGGCTCGCGAGGATCGACATTTAGGGCACCAGGTCCTGCGGGCGACAGCCCAGGGATAGGATCGACTGTGGGTTCAGCGGTGGGATCGGCAGCGGGTCCGAGAGACGGTCGGGGAACGGCTCCTGTTTCCGGTCAAGGTTAGACAAGCCGGACAAGGGGCGGAAGCGCGACTTTGCGGCGGCAACCGCCCCGATCGAGGGCAGTTGCCGAAGGAAGAGGCAATGCGCACGCGCCCGGATCAGGCAGATGCGGGTGCCGGGGGCACTCCCGCGTCCGGAGCCGGAGGCGGCTCGGGCGGCGCATGGCCAGCGCTGGACTTCTTCTTGCCCTTGCGGCCTTCCTCGAAGCGCTGGAGCACCGTGTAGAAGGACGGCACGAACAGCACGGCAAGGCAGGTGGAGGCGAGCATGCCCGACACCACCGCGATGCCGATGGACTTGCGCGAGTTGGCGCCGGCACCCGTGGCGAACACCAGCGGCAGCACGCCGAGGATGAAGGCGAACGAGGTCATGAGGATGGGGCGGAACCGGAGGCGCGAGGCCTCCACCGCCGCATCCATGATCTCCATGCCCTCCGCCCGTTTCTCGCGGGCATACTCGACGATGAGGATCGCGTTCTTGGAGGCGAGCGCGATCAGCAGCACGAGGCCGATCTGGGTGTAGAGGTTGTTGGGAACCCCGAGCCCGAGCAGCGCGCTGACGGTGCCCAGCAGCGCCAGCGGCACCGCGAGGATCACCGACAGGGGTTGGATCCAGCTTTCATACTGGCCGGCCAGCACGAAGTAGACCAGCAGAATGGCGAGCCCGAACACATAGTAGATCTGATTGCCGACCGCCTTCTCCTGATAGGACATGGCGGTCCACTCGAAGCCCGTGCCCGGCGGCAGGGTGGAGGCGGCGATCTGCTCCATCAACGACAGCGCCTGTCCGGACGAGAAGCCCGCGGCGTTGGTGCCGACGATGGTGGACGAAGGATACAGATTGTAGAGCGAGATCAGCGGCGGACCCAGCACCATCTTGACGTCCACCACGGTCCCGAGGGGGATCATGGCGTTCTGGGTGGGCGAGCGCACCTTCAGCTGCATCAGGTCGGCCGGCGTCACGCGGAAGCCCGCATCGGCCTGGATATAGACCTGGAAGACGTTGCCGAACTTGTTGATCTGGTTGACATAGGTCGAGCCCAGATAGGCCGAGATGGTGTCGAACACCTGGCCGACCGTGATTCCCAGCGTCTCCGCCTTGATCCGGTTGACCTCCACCTGAACCTGCGGCGCGCCGGCGCGGAAGGACGAGGAGACGTGGCTGAGGGCCGACTGCGCCCGCGCCTTGTCCACCATGGACGAGGTGATCTGCTCCAGCAGCTGGTAGTCGAAATTGCCGTTGCGGATCTGCGGCTGCATGGTGAAGCCGGCCGCGTTGCCGATGCCCTGGATGGCCGGCGGCACGAGGATGACTACCTCTGCCTCATCAACGCCAGCCACCGCCTTGTTCAGGTTTTCATACATCGAGAGCAGATCCTGCCCCTTGGTAGCGTAGCGCACATCCCAGGGGGTCAGGGTGATGTAGGTGACACCCGCATTGGCGAGGGTGGAGGAGTTGTCGAGCACCGAGATGCCGGAGATCGCCAGCACGGTCTGGACGCCCGGCACTTTGCGGATGCGTTCGGAGACATCCGCCATCACCTTCTTGGTGCGGTTGAGGTTCGAGGCGTCCGGCAGCTGAACGTGGGCAAGGAAGTAGCCCTGGTCCTCGATGGGCAGGAAGGCCGTGGGAATGCGGGTGAGCCCATAGCCGGCGAGACTCATGAGCGCGACGGCGATGAGCACCATCAGCTTGGAATGGTGCACCATACGGCTGATAAGGCCGGCATACCAATGCTCAGCTTTGCCATAGATGGCGTTGAAGCCGCGGTAGATGAAGTTGCGCTTTTCCGGCGGCACCGGCTGACGCAACCAGAGCGCGCACTGCGTCGGCTTAAGGGTCGCCGCGTTGATGGCCGAGATGAAGGCGGTCGCCGCGATGACAAGGGCGAACTGCTTGAACATCTGCCCTGACAGGCCGGGAATGAACGAGGCCGGCAGGAAGACGGACATCAGCACGAGGGTGATGCCCACCACCGGGCCGAACAGTTCGTCCATGGCCTTCTCGGCCGCGGGCTGTCCCGCCATGCCCTCTTCGATGTGCCGCGCCACGCCTTCCACGATGACGATGGCATCGTCCACCACGATTCCGATGGCGAGGATGATCGCGAACAGGGTCGAGAGGTTGATGGTGAAACCCATGGCGTCCATGGCGGCGAAGGCACCGATGATGGTCACCGGAACGGTCGTGGCAGGCACCAGTGTCGCGCGCCAATCCTGCAGGAATAGCAGGATGACGACGAGCACGAGGATGGCCGCCTCGAACAGGGTCTTCCACACCTCGTCAATGGAAGCGGTCACGAACAGGGTGGTGTCGAAGGGAATGGCGTAGTCGAGACCTTCGGGAAAGCTCTTCTTCAGGTCTTCCATCTTCGCGGCCACGCGCTTGGCCACGTCGAGCGCGTTGGCGGCGGGGAGCTGGAAAATGCCGATGCCGGCCGCAGGTTTGTTGTCCTGCATGAAGTCCTTGGAATAGCTCTGCGCCCCCAGCTCCACGCGGCCGATGTCGCGGATTCGCACGATCCGGCCGCCATCGGAATTGTCCACCTTGACGATGATGTTCTCGTAATCCTTCACGTCATCGAGGCGGCCGGAGACGTTCACCGTGTACTGGAACGACGCGTTGGACGGTGCCGGAGGAATGCCGAGCTGGCCGGGCGTGACGATCTGGCTCTGCTTCTGGATGGCGTTCGACACATCGGTGGGGGTCAGGCCGAACGCCTGCATGCGGTCGGGATCCATCCACACACGCAGGGCGTAGGTGCCAGCGCCAAACACCGCGACATTGGCGACGCCGTCAACCCGCTCCAGCTCGTTCTGGATGTTGATGATGGCGTAGTTGTTCAGGAACAAGCCGTCATACTTGCCGTCCGGCGACACCAGGGTCACGAACTCGAGGATCGAGGTGCCCTTCTGCAGGATGGTCACGCCCTGCGCCTGTACCGCATTCGGCAAGGAGGCGAGGGCGATGTTGACGCGGTTCTGCACCAGCACCTGCGCCATGTTGGGATCGGTGCCGATCGCGAACGACACGACCAGCGTGTAGGTGCCGTCCGACGCGGACCAGGACTGCATGTAGATCATGCCCTCGACGCCGTTGACCTGCTGCTCGATTGGCAGGGCCACGGTGTCGATCATCGTCTTGGCGGAGGCGCCCGGGTAGGAGGTCGAGACCGTCACCGTGGGCGGCACGATGTTTGGATACTGCGACACCGGCAGGCGGATCAGCGAGACGAGGCCGATCAGCACGAAGACCATGGCGAGAACGTTCGAGAGGACCGGCCGCTCGATGAAAAAGCGCGAAATCATGGGCGCTGCCTCATGTTCGAGGGCGGGTCAGTTCTTCGGCGTCGCAGGGGTCGCACCCGGCGTCGCCGGAGCAGAGGGAGCCGGCGGCACCGAGGGGATCGCGCGGGCCGGCGCATCCGCCGGTGCGACACCCGCCGGCTTCGGCAGAGGCTTGGTCCCGTCGTCCACCGGCGGGGCGATGGCGACGATCTTGCCCACCTCCACGTCGATCTTGGAGCCGGGCACCGCGCGCTGCATGCCGTTGATGATGACGCGATCCGTCGTCTTCAGACCGCTGAGCACGGCGCGCAGGCCATCCGCCTGGAGCTGGCCGAGGGTGATCTGCGTCTGGCCGACCACATTGTCGGAGCTGACGGTCAGCACGTAGGGGCCGAGCTGGTTGTAGCTGACGGCGGAATCCGGAACGAGGATGGTCGGCGCCGGCTGACCCAGCGGCACGCGCACGCGGGCGAACAGGCCGGGCAGCAGCACGAAGTCGTCATTCTGGAAGATGCCGCGGACGGTGAGCGTGCCGAGGTTGGGGTCCACCTGCGGCGCGATGTAGTCGATGCGGCCGACGTGGGGATAGCCGGTCTCGGTCTGCAGGCCGATCTCGATGGGAATATCCGGCAGGTCACGGGTCAGGCTGGTCAGGGAGCGCCCCCGCTTGGCCAGTTGATCCTTGATTCGCAGCACTTCCTGCTCGCTGAGCGTGAACCACACCCAGATGGGGTTGAGCTGGACGATGGTGGCGAGCTTGGTGGGGCCGCTATAGCCGACGAGGGCGCCGACGTCCTGGAGGTGGGCCGTCACCGCGCCGTCGAAAGGCGCGTTGACCTGGGTATAGCCGAGATTGATCTGGGCGAGCTGCAGCGAGGCCTCGGCATTGGCCACCTGGGCGACGGCGGAATCGCGCTTGGCGCGCGCCTGGTCGAGGGCGGCCTGCGAGGCGAAGTCCTGCTTGGCGAGCTGGTTCTGGCGGTTGAACTCGGCCTCGGCCTGCACCTGCGACGCCTGGTTGGCGGCGAGCGTGGCCTTCGCCTGGTCGACCTGCGCGATGTAGGTGTCCTGCTCGATGACGAACAGGGTGGTGCCCTTCTTGGCGAAGGCGCCGTCCTTGTAATTGATGTTGGTGAGGAAGCCCTGCACGCGGGCGTTCAGGTCCACCGAATTGATGGCGGCGGTGTTGCCGGTCAGCTCAAGGAACCGCGTGATCGGCTGTTCCAGCACGGTCGCAACCGTCACCTTGGGCGGCGGCGGGGGTACGTAGGTGTTCTTTTCCTCGCACGCGGACAGGAGGAAGGCAGCTCCGAGAGCCACGCTCGCGCAGCCCAGCCGACCCGATACCCGGATACCCCCCACCATACCAACACCCCCACTATCAGACGCGGCGGATACTAAGCAGCGGGTTATTGCGTGTCCATGAAAGGAATTGGCCGCGCGGGCTTTCCATGCAGATTGATGCCGCACCTGTGCAGCGCGGCAACGCTTGGGGAAACCACCGCCGCGCACGGCGCCGCACGCCCCTCGCATTGACATTGCACCGACCCGTTCATAAGTGTCCGCATGGTGCGCTGCCCGCGGAAGCGGGGCGGTTGCGGCTGCGCGTTCGTTCGCTGCGCCCGCCTGCCCCGCCTTCGGACTTGCTGACGCCCCATTGCGGGTGTCCAACGGCGCGCATCGTTGCCCGGAGGTCCGGCGGTCCGTCTCCGCCCTCCTTCAGACCTGACGGAACGGAATAGAGAAACCCATGTTTGGTGGACTTGCCCGCAAGCTCTTCGGCTCCGCGAACGATCGCCGGGTGAAGGGTTATCGTCCCCGCGTACAGGCCATCAATGCGCTGGAGAAGGAGCTGGAAGCCCTCTCCGACGACCAGCTGCGCGCCCGCACCGAGGATTTCCGACGCCAGCTCGCCGAGGGCAAGGTGACCCTGGACGACCTGCTCGTCCCCGCCTTCGCCACCGTGCGCGAGGGCGCCAAGCGCGCGCTCGGCATGCGCCACTTCGACGTGCAGCTGATCGGCGGCATGGTGCTGCACGAAAGCTCCATCGCCGAGATGAAGACCGGCGAAGGCAAGACGCTGGTGGCTACCCTCCCCGTCTACCTCAATGCGCTGGCCGGCAAGGGCGTGCACGTGGTGACGGTGAACGACTATCTCGCCAAGCGCGACGCCGAGTGGATGGGCAAGCTCTATCGCTTCCTCGGCCTGTCCACCGGCATCATCGTGCACGGCCTCGACGACGACGAGCGCCGCGCCGCCTATGCCAGCGACGTCACCTACGCCACCAACAACGAGCTCGGGTTCGACTATCTGCGCGACAACATGAAGTACGAGCGCGCCCACATGGTGCAGCGTCCGCACTTCTACGCCATCGTCGACGAGGTGGACTCCATCCTCATCGACGAGGCGCGCACGCCGCTCATCATCTCCGGCCCGCTCGACGACCGCTCGGACTTCTACAACACCATCGACCAGTACATCCCCCGCCTCTCCAAGGAGGATTACGAGGTGGATGAGAAGCAGCGCACCGTCAGCATGACGGAAGCGGGCATGGAGAAGATGGAGCAGATGCTCACCGAGGCCGGGCTGCTGAAGTCCGAGAGCCTCTACGACATCGAGAACGTCTCGGTGGTCCACCACGTGAACCAGGCGCTGCGCGCGCACTCCCTGTTCCAGCGGGACAAGGACTACATCGTGCGCAACGACGAGGTCGTCATCATCGACGAGTTCACCGGCCGCATGATGCCGGGCCGGCGCTATTCGGAAGGCCTGCACCAGGCGCTCGAGGCCAAGGAGCGCGTCCAGGTCCAGCCGGAGAACCAGACGCTCGCCTCCATCACCTTCCAGAACTATTTCCGCCTCTACGAGAAGCTCGCCGGCATGACCGGCACCGCGGCCACCGAGGCGGCCGAGTTCCAGGACATCTACAAGCTCGAAGTGGTGGAAGTGCCCACCAACGTACCGGTCTCGCGCATCGACGACGATGACGAGGTGTACCGGTCGGCCGGCGAGAAGTATGCGGCCATCATCGAGCTCATCAAGGAATGCAGCGCGCGCGGCCAGCCCGTGCTCGTGGGCACCACCTCCATCGAGAAATCCGAGCTGCTGGCCGAGTTGCTGAAGCAGGGCGGCTTCCACCAGATCGACTTCTCCGATCCCGCCGCCTTCGCCCATGACCGCTCGGGCAAGGCCTTCGCGGTGCTCAACGCTCGCTATCACGAGCAGGAGGCGTACATCGTCTCCCAGGCCGGCGTGCCGGGCGCGATCACCATCGCCACGAACATGGCCGGCCGAGGCACCGACATCAAGCTGGGCGGCGCCGCCGACATGCGCATCGCTGCCGAACTGAAGGACATGCCCGAGGGCGAGCAGCGCACTGCCGCCGAGACGCGCATCCGCGCCGAGGTGGAGGAGCTGAAGCAGAAGGCGCTCGCCGCCGGCGGCCTCTTCGTGCTCGGCACCGAGCGCCACGAGAGCCGGCGCATCGACAACCAGCTGCGCGGCCGCTCCGGTCGCCAGGGCGACCCCGGCCATTCCAAGTTCTTCCTGTCGCTGGACGACGACCTGATGCGCATCTTCGGGTCGGACCGGCTCGACGGCATGCTGCAGCGCCTCGGCCTCAAGGAAGGCGAGGCCATCATCCATCCCTGGATCAACAAGGCCCTGGAGAAGGCGCAGCAGAAGGTCGAAGCGCGCAACTACGACATGCGCAAGAACGTCCTCAAGTATGACGACGTGCTCAACGACCAGCGCAAGGTGGTGTTCGAGCAGCGCCTCGAACTGATGAACGACGACGACGTGGCCGAGACCGTGGAGGACATGCGCCACGCCCTCATCACCGAGACCGTCGCCAAGTTCATCCCCGAGAACGCCTATCCCGAGCAGTGGGACGTGGACGGCCTCGACACCGCCATCAAGGAAGTGCTCGGCATCGAGCTGCCGGTGAAGGACTGGGCCAAGGAAGAAGGCATTGCCGGCCCCGAGGTCACCGAGCGCGTCATCCGCCGCGCCGACGAGTGGATGGCCGCCAAGACCGCCCAGTATGGGCCGGACATCATGCGCTATGTGGAGAAGTCCATCCTTCTCCAGACGCTGGATCACCTCTGGCGCGAGCACATCGCCATGCTCGACCACCTGCGCCAGGTGGTGGGCCTGCGCGGCTATGCCCAGCGCGATCCCCTGAACGAGTACAAGTCCGAGGCGTTCAACCTCTTCTCCGCGCTGCTGAACCGCCTGCGCGAGGTCGTCACCGCCCAGCTGATGCGGGTGGAGATCGTCGCCCAGCCGCCCATGGAGGAGGAACTGCCCCCCATGGAAGCGCACCACGCCGATCCCTTCACCGGCGAGGACGAGATGTCGTTCGCGGGCGCGGCCCTCGGCTCCCGTCCGGAGCCGCTGCTGTCGGGCGACGTGGCGGTGATCGAGCGCAACCCGAACGACCCCTCCACGTGGGGCAAGGTGGGCCGCAACGAGGCCTGCCCGTGCGGTTCGGGCAAGAAGTACAAGCACTGCCACGGCCGCTTCGCCTGAGGCGGCGCTTCCCGGCGCGGTCATCCCGCGCCGGGCCGTGGGTCTTCGGGATCAACCGCGCCGGTGGCCGATCGCCCGGTCGACACCGACGAAGATCAGCGCGGTGGTGAAGAACACGACCGCCAGCACCACGGCATTCTGGGCCATCTTCTCCGCGCCGAGCTTGGCCGGATCGAGGAACCAGTAGGCGTACCAGCCGTCCGCCTCGCCCCGCGCCAGCGCATAGACGAGATAGGCCAGCGGCGGCGCCATGGCCCACACGGTATCGGCCAGCCGCAGCCGCCCATGCGGCCCCACCAGCCAGACGATGAGGAACAGCACCGGCACCGCCTGATGCAGCAGGCGGTCGGCGACCAGTTGCGCGCCTTGCGGGCTCCACACGTTGCGCAGCAGCAGGGCATAGATGACGCCCACCAGCACGATGGAGACCACCGCCGTCAGCCGCGCCCGCGCTCCGGTGAGAGCGTGCAGCCCGCCCAGCGCGATCTCGGTGGCGACGATGGCGACGCCCAGATTGGTGAGAACGGTGAAGAAGCCGAGGAAGCGCCACAGCGCCGGGCCGAAGCCCTGGCCGACGGCCGCCATCTTCTGGACCACGATGACCAGCTGGAGGATCAGCGCCGCCCAGCCGACGACAGCGGTGAGGGCGGCCATCCGCCGGCACCAGACACCATGCCCCATTCCCCGCCTCCCCAGCCGCTCCCCCAGGGGCGCGCGAAAAGCGTAGGCTGAACGCTCCACGCTCGGCAAGGCCGCTTCGGGATGAGTCACGCGTCCGCGGAGATCAGCCGCCGGTCTGGACGATCCGCAGATATTGCCCGGCGGCATCGGCCGGCACGGCGCCGCGCTGGGCGAGATGGTGCAGGCCGTTCAGGGCGAGATCGAACGAGCGGTAGCAATAATGCGCGATCAGCACGAGGTGCTTCAGCTGTTCGGTGGTCATGGCTTCGGGCTGGAGGAAGTTGCGCACGTAGACCGCATCGCCCTCCACCAGCTGGTTCAGGGTGGCGTAGACGTCGGGCCCGCGCATGGGCAGGATCATTCGACGGCTGGTGGACGCCATCATGTGCGGAATGAAGCCCCGCGCCCGCAGCGCAAGGTCCATCTCCCCATAGGTCGCCTGCCCCTTGTAGAGCGGCACGAACGAGACTTCGAGCTGAATGCACACCGCCTCGGACAGGGTGTCTCCGGCGCCGTCCAGCACTGCGCGCTCGCCGCCCTGGAGGTCCATCTTCAGCATCTCGATGCCGTCGATCTCCGGCACGGCCGAGAGGGCCACCGTGTCGATCTGCCGACGCTCCAGCACCCGCCCCCACTCGGCGAGGCCGGGGAAATGGGAGAGGACGTGCGGATCGGGCTCCAGCAGGCTCGTCATTCCGGAAGCCGAGCAGACGTGGAGCGTCCGGCGCTGTCCGTCAGCGATCGCGTGGGGCAGATAGGTCTCGAGATCGCTCTTTGCCGCGCCCAACCGGGCCAGCGCCTCCGGCTGGGCCTCGAAGCCGACGACCCGGCACAGGCGCCGGGCGAGGAGCGGCTTGTAAGGCGGATCCCCGTCGATGGGGTTGGCGCCGATATCGACCACCCGGGTGAGGTGATCCGTGCGGAGCAGGAGCGCGAGTGGGGACGGCGCGACGTCTGACACTCGGCTCACTCCAATGTCACCGCGAGAAAGTAGTGGTATTCACGGCCGGTGACGATCCGTTGAGCGTGCCGGTGGCGCTGGCCGCGGCGGGCTTTGCCGCAGCAGTGACAACGGGCTGGGGCTTGGCCGGGGCGCCGGGGGCCGTCGCGGCAGGTGCCGCCACTGCGCCGGTGCTGCCGGTGGTGGCCGGGGCGCCGTCGCCGTCGTCGGCGCGCATCAGGGCATCCGCCTGGAGCTTGGCCGGCGTCTCCTTCGGCGGGTTCACATATTCAGGCAGGCGGCCGGGGGCCTCGGTGTAGGAGAGCTGGCCGGTCTCGCGCTCCTTGAGCTTGGCGAGGAACACGGGATGCATGCCGCCGTCGGCGCCGGTCTTCACCGGGGCCACGGGAGAGGTGGTGGCGAGCGCCGCCATCTGCGCGTCGTCGGAACGCTGCTTGGCGGACACCGCCGAGGCGATCTGCTCCGGCACCTGATAGGGTGGGCAGGCCTGGCTGGCCTCGAAGGAGCGACCCGGCGCCGGCGTGGCATCGAACACGTAGGTGCGGTTGCAGACCGACACCTTCGGCTCCTGCCTCGTCACCTCGAAGTGGTCGGAGCCCTGCTTCAGGTTCCGCCAGAACGCCATGTTGGGGTTGTTGCGGTAGCGGGCGAGGTTCTTCGCCGTCATCCGGAAGGGATAGGCCTGCACCTGGAAGGCGCGCTGGCCACCGGCGAAGCTCTCGCGGGCGAGGGAGAAGATCTCCGAAATCTGGTCGTCGGTCATGGCGTAGCAGCCCGAGGACGAGCAGTCGCCGTGCACCATCAGGAAGTCGCCGGTGCGGCCATAGGCCTTGTCATAGGCGTTGGGGAAGCCGAGGTTGAACGCCAGATAGTAGCTGGAGTTCGGGTTCATCTGGCCGGGCGTGATGGTGTAGAAGCCCTCCGGCGCCTGCCGGTCGCCGGTGCCCACCTTCGGGCCCAGCTCGCCGGACCAGCGGCAGATGGGATAGGTCTTCAGAAGCGCGTACCGGCCTTCCGACGTGACCTTCCAGACCTCCAGCTCCGATTCCTGCTTGTAGATGCGCACCAGGATGGGGGTCGAAGGCGCCATGTCCTTCTTGGCCAGCAGCGACACCATCTCCGGCGTCAGCGGCTTGTTGGCCTTGCGCGCGACCTCGGAATCGGTGGCGTTGCAGCCCGCGAGGGCGAGGGCCGCGCAGGCGGCGAGGCCGGCCATGCGCAAGCGCGAGGAGAGGGTCGTCATCGGACGGCTCGTGGCTAAGCGGCTCAACGCGAAACTCCCGGGTCCGGACCGGCCAATCAGGCCGAGAAGGCTAACCGGTCCCCCTTGACGCGACGTTACGAACGTCGCCCCGGCTCGATGGAGAAAATAAGGCAAATGCGGCCAAGATGGGGAGGCACCGGCGCCGATCCCCCATGCCGCAGCGCCATGGTTAAGGATTCCTTACCGCTGTGGCCGCGAAACCGCGCCCCTCACAGGGAGCGGCCGATGGCGAGAAACTTGTCGCGGCGGGCCTTGCGGACCTGGGGGCCGTCGAGCCCGGCGAGGGAGGACAGCGCATCGGCGATGGCGTCGCCCGCCGCCGCGATGGCCGCATCCGGGTCGCGGTGGGCGCCACCGGCGGGCTCCTTCACGATGCCGTCGATGACGCCGAACCTCAGCAGGTCCTGCGCGGTGATCTTCATGTTGGTGGCCGCGTCCTGCGCCTTGGCGGTGTCGCGCCACAGGATGGAGGCCGCGCCTTCCGGCGAGATCACGCTGTAGATGGCGTGCTCCATCATCAGCACCTTGTTGGCGGTGGCGATGGCAATGGCACCGCCGGAGCCGCCCTCGCCGATGATGAGGGCCACGTTGGGCGCGGAGAGCGCGAGGCAGGCGTCGGTGGAGCGGGCGATGGCCTCGGCCTGTCCGCGCTCCTCGGCGCCGATGCCGGGATAGGCGCCGGCGGTATCCACCAGCGAGATCATGGGCACGCCGAAGCGGTCGGCCAGCTCCATGATGCGGGCGGCCTTGCGATACCCCTCGGGGCGGGCCATGCCGAAATTGTGCCGGATGCGGGTCTCGGTGGAAGAGCCCTTCTCGTGGCCGAGCACGCACACCGCCTCGCCACGGAAGCGGGCGAAGCCGCCGATGATGGCCTCGTCCTCGCCGAACTTGCGGTCGCCGGCGAGCGGGGTGAAGTCCTCGAACAGGCCGCGGGCGAAGTCGGCGAAATGCGGCCGCTGCGGATGGCGGGCCACCAGCGTCTTCTGCCAGGGCGTCAGATTCGCATAGAGCGCGACAAGGGCGTCGCGTGCCTTGCCTTCGAGCTTCACCACCTCGTCGGTGATGGCCACGCCGTCGCCGGAAGAGGAGAGCGCACGCAGCTCTTCCACCTTGGCCTCGAGTTCGGCAACCGGCTTCTCGAAGTCCAGATAGCTGCGCATGAGGGTCCGTGAGGTTTGAGGAGGTCGGCGCCCCCTAAAGCGGCGGGAAGCTGCCTTTGCCGCGCGGGCAAGTCAAGGTCGCCAGATCAAGTCGGCGCGCGGCGCGAACAAAAGGCCCGTCGCGCGGCCCTGCCGTAAAGGCAAGGCGACGCTGCAACGGAACCGAAGCGAGAAGCGTTGTCCCCAAATCATGGTGACATCATGGAGGCTGTCATGAAACCGCAAGACGCGACGCCGCAGAAGGCCAAGGAGGGCCCCCCGCCCGCCGATACGGCCGAGGAGCGCCGGGTGGAGGCGCAGCGCCAGAAGCCGGCCGCCGGCCCGCATGCCAAGCCGCAATTGACCGATCCCGAGAAGACGCCGGGGGCCGGCGCCCTGCCCGATCCCGACAAGCCGCAGGACCCGGACGCGACCGGCTGACGCAGCCGGCCGGCGACGGGGGCCGGCGGCCGGCCTTGTTCCGGAGGGGCTGCTGGGGCTATTGCTGGCACGCCACTTCCCGGGGACCCTTCCGACGATGCGCGCGCTGCTCGACGTTATCCTTGTCGTTCTCCAGCTCTATGTCTGGATCCTCATTGCCGCGGCCGTGCTGTCCTGGCTGGTCGCATTCAACGTCGTCAATCCGTACAACTCGTTCGTGCGGAACGTGGGCGAGTTCCTGTTCCGGGTGACGGAGCCGCTGCTGGCGCCCATCCGCAACCTGCTGCCCAATCTGGGCGGCATCGACCTGTCGCCGATGGTGCTGATCCTCCTCATTTTCTTCCTGCAGCAAGTCATCGCCTACTACATCTACCCCTACGTGTTCTGAGCCGGGCGCCGTGGCGGCCGACGCATCCTTCGTGCGCGTCCTGCCGGACGGCGTTGAGGTGACGGTGCGTGCGACGCCGCGCGGCGGCCGCGATGCCGTGGACGGTGTCGCGGCCCTGTCGGACGGGCGGGAGGTGCTGAAGGTGCGCGTGCGGGTGGCGCCGGAGGATGGCGCCGCCACCGCCGCCGTGGCCAAGGTGGTGGCCGGCGCGGCGGGCGTCGCCGCCTCTCAGGTCCGGCTCACCTCGGGCGCGACGGCACGGGTGAAAACCTTCCGCATTGCCGGCGATGGCCCGGACCTCGCGGCGAAGCTCGCCGCCGCCGCGGGGAAATGAGCCTCAGGCGGGCTTCACGAAATCCTCGCGCATGGGCGTGAACACGTCCACCAGCACGCCGGGCTCGATGCACACCGCTCCGTGGTGCACGCCGGAGGGCACATAGAAGCTGTCCCCCGCCTTCAGCCGCTCGGTGCGCCCGCCGATGGTCAGCTCGAACACGCCGCTCTCCACGCTGGTGATCTGCGTGTGGGGATGGCTGTGCGGCACGCCCATCTGCCCTGGCGCGCGGGCGATGACGCGGACCAGCATGATCTCGTCGTTAAAGGTGAGGATCTGCCGGCTCACCACCTCGTCCAGCACCTCCACCGGTGTGGTCTCGGCGAAGGCGAAGACGCTGCCTTTTTCACTCATGTCTTGGGTCCTTTCAGCGCGCCAGCCAGCCGCCGTCCACCGGCAGCACGATGCCATGCACATAATCCGCCGCGCGAGACGACAGGAACACCGCCGCGCCGCCAATGTCGGTCGGGTCGCCCCAGCGGCCGGCCGGGATGCGGCCGAGGATGGCGGCGTTGCGGTCCGCATCCGCGCGCAGCGCCTCGGTGTTGTTGGTGACGAAATAGCCGGGGGCGATGGCGTTCACGTTGATGCCCTTCGCCGCCCATTCGCAGGCGAGCAGCCGGGTGAGGCCGGCCAGCCCGCTCTTGCTGGCCGTGTATGAGGGAATGCGGATGCCGCCCTGGAAGGAGAGCAGCGAAGCGATGTTGACGACCTTGCCGCCCTTCCCGTCCGCCAGCATGCGCCGCGCGAAGGCCTGGGTGAGGAAGAAGGTGGACTTGAGGTTCACGTCCATCACCTCGTCCCAGTCGGTCTCGGTGAAGTCGAGGGCGTCGGCGCGGCGGATGATGCCGGCATTGTTGACGAGGATATCGATCCGCCCGCCGATCTCCGCCTCGGAGACGATGCGGTCGATGGGCTGGAGCGTGCCGAGGTCGGCGGCGACGGCGGTGAAGCTGCCGCCGGTAGCCGTCACCAATGCGGCCGTCTCGTCCATCGCGGAGCGGCCGACCCCCACGACGCCCGCGCCGGCGGCGGCGAGCGCGACGCAGATGGCCTGGCCGAGGCCGGTATTGGCGCCGGTGACGACGGCCCTGCGGCCGGACAGATCAAACGGAGTCACGACACTCACTTCAGTTGGTCCATGGCAACCATGTCCATGTCCGTATAGTCGATATTGTCGCCGCCCATGCCCCAGATGAAGGTGTAGGCGCGCGTGCCGCAGCCGGAATGGATGGACCAGGGCGGCGAGATCACCGCCTGCCCGTCCGCCACCACGATATGGCGCGTCTCGGTCGGCTGGCCCATCAGGTGGATGACGCGGGCGTCCGCCATGAGGTCGAAATAGAGATAGACCTCCGAGCGCCGGTCATGGACGTGGCAGGGCATGGTGTTCCAGACGTTCCCCTCGTCCAGCTGGGTCATGCCCATCACCAGCTGGCAGGAGGTCACCACGTCCGGGTGGATCATCTGGTAGATGGTGCGCCGGTTGGCAGTGGCGGCCTCGCCCAGCAGCATCTTCTTGGCTTGCGCGATCCGCACCACCTTGGTCTCGTGGCGCGCGTGGGCCGGGGTGGAGAGCAGATAGAAGCGGGCCGGCACATCGGCGCTGTCCGAGATGAACAGAACTTCCTTCGTGCCCATGGGCACATAGATCGCGTCCCGGTGCCCCAGCGCATGGACAACGCCGTCCACGCTCACCTTGCCGGCGCCGCCGATGTTGAAGACGCCCAGTTCCCGCCGGTCGAGGAAGTTCGGCGAGCCGATGGTCGCCTTGTCGCTCTCCAGCGCCAGCGGCACCGTGACGGGCGTGGCCCCGCCGATGACGAAGCGCTCCACATGGCTGTAGGTGAGCAGCACCATGCCCGGCTCGAACAGGCGTTCCACCAGATAGTTGCGCCGGAGCGCCTCGGTGTCGAAGCCGCGCGCGGCCTCCTGGTGGTGCACGTGGCGCACGTCGATCATCATGGGGCAGTCTCGGGGCAGGAGAACAGGGACGAGCAGAACGGGGACTAGCGGAACGCGGCCGGCAGCCAGAGCGACACCGCCGGCACATAGGTGACGATCATCAGCACCGCGATGGAGGCGCCGAAGAAGGGCCAGATGGTCTTCATGGCCTCGCCGATGGTGATCTTGCCCACGGCGCAGCCCACGAACAGCACCGAGCCCACGGGCGGCGTGTTCAGCCCGATGCCGGCGTTGAGGATCAGGATCACCCCGAAATGCACGGGATCGATGCCGAAGGCCTTCACCAGCGGCAGGAAGATGGGGGTGCAGATGATGATCATCGGCGCCATGTCCATGAAGGTGCCGAGGATCAGCAGGATGATGTTGATGAGCAGCAGGATGACGTAGGGGTTCGAGGAGATGGCCTGCATCATCTCGATGGTGGCCTTGGGCACCTGCAGGAAGGCCATGAGCCAGCCGAAGGACGCCGCCGTGCCGATGACGAGCAGCACCATGGCCGTGGTGCGCACCGCGCCCAGCGTCGCCTCCACGAAGCCGGCCCAGTGCATCTCGCGATAGACGAGGGTCGTCACCAGCAGCGCATAGATGACGGCGATGCACGAGCTTTCCGTCGCGGTGAAGATGCCCGAGCGCACGCCGCCGAAGATGATGCCGATGAGCATGATGCCGGGGATGGCCGCCACCACCGAGCGCAGCACCGCATGCCAGCCTGGGAAGGTGCCGGCGGGATAGCCGCGATTGCGCGCCACCACATAGGCCGTGATCATCATCGCCGCGGCGAGCAGCAGGCCGGGCATGATGCCGGCGGTGAACAGGTCGGCGATGGAGATCGTGCCCCCCGCCGACAGGGAATAGATGATCATGTTGTGCGACGGCGGGATCATCAGCGCGATGATGGCCGAGTTCACCGTCACGTTGACCGCATAGTCCTTGGCGTAGCCGTGGCGGGCCATCTGGGGGATCATGATGCCGCCGATGGCCGAGGCATCCGCCACCGCCGAGCCGGATATGCCGCCGAACAGGGTGGAGGCCACCACATTCACTTGGCCCAAGCCGCCGCGCAGATGCCCGACGAGGCTGGCCGCCATGCCGATGAGCCGGTCGGCGATGCCGCCGCGCATCATCAGGTCACCGGCGAAGATGAAGAAGGGGATGGCCAGCATGGAAAAGGCGTTCATGCCGGAATTCAGCTGCTGGAACACCACCACCGGCGGCAGATCGAGATAGAGCACGGTCGCGAGCGAGGCGAGGCCGAGGCAGAAGGCCACCGGCGTGCCGACGAGCAGGAGCAGCGAAAAGACGCCGAAGAGGATGGTGATGGCCATGGGTCTGTTCCGGCGTCATTCCACGGTGTGGACATGGGCGAGCGGCACCTCGGGTACTCGCCCCTCGGTGAGGTCGGTGAGGAGCCGCTCGAACGAAAACAGGCAGATGAGCGCGCCGCCGCCGACCAGCGGCAGGTAGTCGACGCCTTGGGGCAGGTCCACGCCCGCCATCTTGGCGCTCCAGGTGCCCATGGCGAGGTCCCACCCATACCAGGCCATGGCGCCGCCGAAGCCCATCACCAGCACATGGGTTGCGATCTCCATGGCGCGGCGCACCGGCGGCGCGGCGAAATGCAGGCCGATCTCGAAGCCGAGATGCATGTTCTCGCGCACGCCCACCGCCGCGCCCAGCAGGATGAACCAGCTCATGAGCAGCAGCGACAGCGGCTCGGTCCAGCTCGGCGAGGCATTCAGCACGTAGCGGCCGATCACCTGCCAGAACACCGCCGCCGTCATGGCGACGAGGCCTGCCCCGGAGATCCACAGCGCCGTTCCCGAGAGCAGGCGGACCACCCGCCTCAAGGCGAGCAGCGGCAACGGCCCCTCGGCCTTTCCGGCCCGGCTGGAACGATGGCTGGACTGACTGCTCATGCCGCTGCGCCTCCCCGGACAACGACCGGGCCGCTGAAGGCCCGGCCGGTGCCGCGCCTTCAGTTCACCGCCCGGATGCGGGCGACGAGGTCCTTCATCTTGTCGGTGGTGACAAACTTGTCGTAGACCGGCTTCATCGCATCGATGAAGGGCTTCTTGTCCACCTCGTTGATGAGGGCGCCGCCCTTGACCACGCGATCCTTGGCCTCCGCATCGCGCTTGGCCCACAGCTCGCGCATCTTCTTGGTGGCCTCAAGCCCGGCCTCCTTGAACATCTTCTGGTCGTCGGGGCTCAATTTGTCGAAGGCGCGCTTCGACATCACGAACACCTCCGGCGCCAGCGAATGCTCGGTGAGCGAATAATACTTCGCCACCTCGTAGTGCTTCACGGAATCGTAGGAGGGATAGTTGTTCTCGGCACCGTCCACGAGGCCGGTCTGCAGTGCGGAGTAGAGTTCGCCGAAGGGCATGGGCGTCGCATTGGCGCCGAGCGCGTTGATCATGCCGATGAAGAGGTCCGACTGCTGCACGCGGATCTTCATGCCCTTCATGTCGTCGAGCGTCTTGATGGGCTTCTTGGAATTGTACATGGAGCGGGCGCCGGAATCGAAGAAGCCCAGCACCACGAGGCCGTGGGGCTCGAAGGCCTTGGCGATCTCCGCGCCGATCGGCCCGTCCACCACCTTGTACATGTGGTCGGTGGAGCGGAAGAGGAACGGCATGCCAAGCACCGCCGTCTCGGGGATCAAATTGTTGAACGGCGCGGTGTTGACGCGGTTGAGATCGATGACGCCGAAGCGGGTCTGCTCGATGGTGTCCTTCTCGCCGCCGAGCTGGCCGGAGGAGAAGACCTGCACCTTGTACTTGCCGTTCGACTTCTTCTCGATGATCTCGCCGAAATACTTGACGGAGTCGACGGTGGGGTAGCCATCCGGGTGGATGTCGGCGGACCGCAGCGTAGTCTGGGCCATCGCCGGCAGCGCCGAGAGCGCAAGGCCGGAGAGCGCCAGCCCCGATAGCGTAAGGGCAACGGCGCGGGAGGTCAGTCGGCGTCGTGTCAGCATGGGCGTTCTCCCTGTGTGTCCAGCGGATTTTTCCGCTTATTGCGGCCTTTGCGGCCGTTCACTTCCAACGCGCGCGGCGATCACATCACCGCGCCGATCTGCCAGGGCACGAACTCGGCATCGCCATAGCCAAGCTCCTCGGACTTGGTGTGGGCGCCCGAGGCGACGGCCAGCACCTTGTCGAAGATCTCGCGGCCCTTTTCTTCCAGCGACACGCCGTCGAGCACGTCGCCGCAATTGATGTCCATGTCCCCTTCCATCCGGCGATAGATGTCGGAATTGGTGGCGAGCTTGATGGACGGTGTGGGCTTGGCACCGAAGGCGGAACCGCGGCCGGTGGTGAAGCAGATGACGTTCGCCCCGCCCGCCACCTGCCCGGTGGCGGCCACTGGATCGTAGCCGGGGGTATCCATGAAGACGAAGCCGGCATCCGTCACCGGCTCGGCATATTCATAGACCGCGCGCAGGGTCGAGGAGCCGCCCTTGGCGGCGGCGCCCAGCGACTTTTCCAGGATGGTGGTGAGCCCGCCGGCCTTGTTGCCCGGCGAGGGATTGTTGTTCATCTCCCCCGCATTGCGGGCGGTGTAGTCTTCCCACCACTTGATGCGGGCAACCAGCTTCTCGCCCACCTCGCGGGTCGCGGCCCGGCGGGTGAGGAGGTGCTCGGCGCCGTAGATTTCCGGTGTCTCGGAAAGGATGGACGTGCCGCCCTGCGCCACCAGCAGGTCGGAAGCGACGCCAAGCGCGGGGTTCGCCGTGAGGGCCGAATAGCCGTCAGAGCCGCCGCATTGCAGGGCCAGCACGATCTCCGACGCCGGCCGCGCCTGCCGCCGTGCGGCGGCGGCGCGGGGCGCCATCTCCTTCAGCGTACCTAGGATGTGCTCCACCGTGCGGCGCGTGCCGCCCTCGTCCTGAATGGTGAGGGTGCGGAATCCGTCCGCCTCCTCCACCCCGTATTCCTGCTTGAAGCGGGCGATCTGGAACATCTCGCAACCGAGCCCCACCATCACCACCGCGGCGAAGTTGGGGTGGGTGGCATAGCCCCACAGTGTGCGCGAGAGCACGTCATAGCCCTCGCCCTTTGAGGCCATGCCGCAGCCGGTGCCGTGGATGATGGGCACGATGCCGTCGATGCCCGGAAACTCGCTGAGAATGCCGGAGCGCTCGGCCGCCTGCGCCGCGAAGCGGGCCACCGAGGCCGAGCAGTTCACGCTGGTGAGGATGCCGAGATAGTTGCGCGTGCCGGTGCGCCCGTTGGACCGGCGGAAGCCCATGAAGTGCGTGCGCTCCGCCTCCGGCAGCAGCGCGTCGTCGCGGGCATCGGCGGCGAAGGCGTAGTCGCGGGCGAAATCGTGCAGCACCACATTGTGGGTGTGGATGTGGGCGCCGGGGGCGATGTCTTCGCTGGCGAAGCCGATGATCTGGCCGAACTTCACCACGGGTGCGCCGGCGGGAATGGGCTCGATGGCCACCTTGTGGCCGCGCGGAATGCGCTGGATGGCAACGACGCCCGCGACCGACGCGCCGGACGCGACCTCGTCCAGCGCCACCGCCAGATTGTCCTTCGTAGAAAGCCGAAGGGTGCGCGGCGCGATGCCCGCCTCCATCCCCATGAGCACGTCTCCCCGACCCTTAGCCTCGGCCCCTCCGGGCCCGCGCCTTCGTTGACGCTCTTGATATGCTAATATATTAGTACGGAAGACGCCGCAAGAGCGGGCAGGCTGCCGGGGGAGGCTGGAACGGTGGTGGTGACGGGGGCGGATCTCAGGCGCAGGCCGGCGCTTCGCAGCGAGAATGTCCGTGCGGTGCCGGCCTCATCGCGCATCCACGCCGCCCTGCGCGACGACATCGTGGCCATGACCCTTCCGCCCGGCGCGCCGCTCCAGGAAAAGCAGATCGCGCTTGCCTACGGCGTCAGCCGCACGCCGGTGCGCGAGGCCATCCTGAAGCTCGCCGACGAGCGGCTGGTGGACATCTTTCCCCAGTACGGCACCTTCGTCTCGCGCATCTCCGTGCCGGAGGTGCGCGACGCCATGATCATCCGCAACGCGCTGGAGCGCACCAGCGTGCGCGAAGCGGCCGCCCATGTAGCGTCGCTGCCGGAGAAGGCGCGGCGACAGGTGATGGCGCCGCTCGTCGCCACCCTGCGCCAGCAGCGCGCCGCCCACCGGGCCGGGGCGCTGGCGGAGTTTCACGCCGCCGACGAGGCCTTCCACCAGATCATCGCGGAACTCGCCGGACATCCCAACATCTGGCGGGTCATCCGGCAGGAAAAGGCGCATGTGGACCGCTGCCGCCTGCTCACCCTTCCCTCCCCCCAGCGCCGCGCCAGCGTCATCGCCGAGCACCAGACCGTGGCCGACGCCATCGGCGAGGGCGATGCGGACGGGGCGGAGAAGGCCATGGCGGCCCATCTCGGCCGGGTCATCCCCAGCGTCGAGGATCTGGGCGCCGCCCATCCCGATTATTTCGAGGCGGAAGGCGTGCCCGCCGATGCCGTGAACGCGAGGTGAGTTCCGTGTCCAGCCTCATCCATCCCGATCGCCTCCTGCCCGCCGATCCGTCCGTGCGCGCGGTGGCGCGCCGGCTTTATGCGGAGGTGGAGGCGCTGCCCATTGTCTCGCCCCACGGCCACACCGACCCGCGCTGGTACGCCTTCAACGAGAACTTCCCCGATCCCGCGCGGCTTTTCGTGGTGCCGGACCATTATGTGTTCCGCATGCTCTACAGCCAGGGCATCCCGCTGGAAAAGCTCGGCGTTCCCCGCGCGGATGGCGGCGCCACGGAGCAGGATGGGCGGGCCATCTGGCGGCTGTTCGCCGCCAACTATCACCTGTTTCGCGGCACCCCCACGCGGGCATGGCTGGACCATGCCTTCGCCACCCTCTTCGGGCTCGAGGAGCGGCTCAGCGAGAGGACCGCGGATGCCGCCTATGATCTCATCGCCGAGAAGCTGCAGCAGGAGGCGTTCAGGCCCCGCGCTTTGTTCGAGCGCTTCAACATCGAGGTGATCGCCACCACCGAGAGCCCGCTGGACGACCTTGCCGCCCATGCGGAAATCCGCGCCAGCGGCTGGGGCGGGCGCGTGGTGACGGCCTATCGGCCGGACCCGGTGGTGGACCCGGAGTTCGAGGGCTTCACCGCCAATCTCGCACGCTTCGGTGAGATCACCGGCGAGGACACTTTCTCCTGGTCCGGCTATCTCGCCGCCCACCGCAAGCGGCGCGCCTTCTTCAAGACCTTCGGCGCCACCTCCACCGACCACGGCCACCCCACCGCCGCGACATTCGACCTTCCCCCGCACGAGGCCGAGGCGCTGTTCCGCCGTGTCACCGGCAATGCCCCCGTGAGCGCGCAGGACGCCGAGCTGTTCCGGGGCCAGATGCTCACGGAGATGGCGGGCATGAGCCTAGAGGACGGACTCGTGATGCAGATCCATCCCGGCGCGGTGCGCAACCATAACGGCCAGATCTTCGCCCGCTTCGGCCGGGACAAGGGGGCCGACATCCCCTCCCCCACCGAATATGTGCGTGCGCTGAAGCCGCTGCTGGACCGCTTCGGCAACGAAGCCGGCCTCACGCTCATCCTCTTCACGCTGGATGAGACGAGCTATGCCCGCGAGCTGGCGCCGCTGGCCGGCCACTATCCGGCGCTGCGGCTCGGCCCGGCCTGGTGGTTCCACGACAGCCCGGAGGGCATGAAGCGCTTCCGCGCCATGACCACGGAGACCGCAGGCTTCTACAACACCGTGGGCTTCAACGACGACACCCGCGCCTTCCCCTCCATCCCCGCCCGCCACGACGTGGCCCGGCGCATCGATTGCGGCTTCCTCGCCGAACTCGTGTGCGAGCATCGGCTGGACGAGGACGAGGCGGTGGAGGTGGCGCGCGATCTCGCCTACGGCCTCGCCAAGAAGGCCTACAAGCTTTGAGCCCGCGGCTCTCGCTTTCGACCCTCGCCGACCTGCCCGCCGCCGTCGCCCGCCCGGCCTATGACATCGCGGCGGCCGAGGTGGGGGTGGTGCACCTGGGCGTCGGCGCCTTCCACCGCGCCCATCAGGCGGCCTATCTCGATGCCATCCTCGGGCGCGGGCACACGGGCTGGGCGATCTGCGGCGCCAGCCTGCGCTCGCCCGACACCTCCGACGCGCTCGATCCGCAGGATGGGCTCTACACCCTCGCCGAACGCTCCGGCGCGGGGGACGCTCTGCGCGTCATCGGATCCCTGCGTCGGTTGCTGGTGGCGCCGCGCGATCCTGAGGCACTGTTGGCGGCCATGTGCGATCCGCGCGTGCGCATCGTCACCCTCACCGTCACCGAGAAGGGCTATTGTCACGATCCCGCCTCGGGCTCGCTCGATGAGGCGCACCCGGACATCCGCGCCGATCTCGCCAGCCCGCAGCGCCCGGTGAGCGCGCCCGGCTATTTGGTGGAGGCGCTCGCCCGCCGCCGCGCCACCGGCATCGCCCCCTTCACCGTGCTCACCTGCGACAATCTCCCGGCCAACGGGAAGACCGTGGCGCGGGTGACCGCCCGCCTCGCGGCCCTGCGCGATGATGATCTCGGCCGCTTCGTTGCCGGCGAGGTCGCCTTTCCCTCCACCATGGTGGACCGCATCGTGCCCGCCACAACCGACGACGACCGCGCGCTCGTCGCCGCCGGGCTCGGGGTTCAGGACTCATGGCCGGTGATGGCCGAGCCGTTCACCCAATGGGTGGTGGAAGACCTTTTCCCCCTCGGCCGGCCGCCGCTGGAGGAGGTGGGCGTGGAGCTGGTGTCGGACGTGGAGCCGTTCGAGCACATGAAGCTGCGCCTGCTCAACGGCGCGCACTCCACCCTCGCCTATCTCGGCTATCTCGCGGGCCATGCCACCATCGCCGACACCATGGCGGTGCCGGCTTTCGCACGGCTCGTCGCGCGTCTCCAGGACGAAGAGGTGACGCCGACCCTGCATCTGCCCGCGGGCGTGGATGTTGCCGCCTACAAACGGGCGCTGCGCGAGCGATTCGCCAATCCGGCGCTCAGGCATCGCACATGGCAGATCGCCATGGATGGCTCGCAGAAGCTGCCCCAGCGCCTCGTCGCCACCGCCCGCGACCGGCTGGCCGCCGGGGCGCCCATTCCGCTCCTCGCCCTCGGCGTCGCCGGATGGATGCGCTACGTGACCGGGCGGGATGAGCAGGGCAATGCCATCGACGTGCGCGATCCCCTCGCCGCCCGCCTGAAGGCGCTGGCAGACGAGGCCGGCCCCGATGCCACCCGCCTCGCCCCGGCGCTTCTCTCCGTGCGGGAGGTGTTCGCCGACCTCGGCGCCGACCCGCGCTTCGCCGGCCCGGTGCGCGACGCCCTCGCCCGCCTCATGGCGCGCGGGGCTGCGGCGACGGTGGAGGAGATGGCGGGCGGGTGAGTCCAAGTCCGCGCGGCACCTGAGCGAGCCCTCTCGGCGCCAGTCAGAGACCGGGGCCGATGGCATACAGGCCGCCCGCGCCGCTCAGTGCTTGTTGTTGGAGAGACTGTCCGACCAGGCCAGCACGAGGCTCGAGCCCACGAACACCACGTGGATGATGACCAGCCACATGAGCGTGTTCTCGCTCATGGTCCCCTTGTCGAGGTTCATGAACGCCTTGAGCAGCTGGATGGCCGAGATGGCGACGATGGAGGCCAGCAGCTTCTGCTTGAGGCCGGTGAAGTCCACCCGCGTCATCCAGTCCGGCCAGTCGGGATGGCCGTTCGGATCGATCTTGGAGACGAAGTTCTCGTAGCCGGAGAAGATGACGATCACCACGAGGTTGCAGGTGAGCGTCAGGTCCACGAGGGCCAGGATGCCGAGGATGATGTCGCTCTCGGTGGCCGCGACCGCGTGCAGCACGAAGTGCAGCAGCTCGTGGCCGAACTTGAACAGCAGCACCAGCATGCCCACGACGAGGCCGACATAGAAGGGCGCGAGAATCCAGCGGCTGCGGAACAAAATCCCTTCGATCACCCGCTCGATCATCCCCTTCTCCCCGCTTCCTCCGGCGCATGATGCACCGCAACGAGCCGCGGCAAGGGTTGCCACGGCTCGCGCACGAGGGCAAGCGGACATATTGGCGTTTGGGCGCGGCGTCCCCCGCGCCCGAGGGGCGTGCCCTACTCCTTCACCGCTCCGGTCATGGACGACACGTAGTAGTCCACGAAGAAGGAATAGAGGATCACCACCGGCAGCGAGCCGATGAGGGCGCCGGCCATCAGCGATCCCCATTCATACACGTCCGAGCGCACCAGCTCGGTGAGCACGCCCACCGGCACGGTCTTGTTCTCCGACGACTGGATGAAGGTGAGGGCGTAGATGAACTCGTTCCACGACAGGGTGAAGGAGAAGATGCCGGCCGAGATCAGCCCCGGCACCGAGAGCGGCAGCAGCACCTTGATGAGGATCTGCCAGCGCGAGGCGCCGTCCACCAGCGCGCATTCCTCCAGCTCGAAGGGGATGGAGCGGAAATAGCCCATCAGCAGCCAGGTGGAGAAGGGCACGAGGAAGGTGGGATAGGTGAGGATCAGCGCCAGCTTGGTGTCGTAGATGCCGAGGCCGAACACCATGATGGCGAGCGGGATGAACAGGATCGACGGCGGCACCAGATAAGCGAGGAAAATGCCGAGGCCGACCCAGCGCGAGCCATTGAAGCGCAGGCGCTCGATGGCGTAGGCCGCGAACACGCTGGTCACCAGCGAGATGACGGTGGCCGCCACCGAGATGTAGACCGTGTTCCACAGCCAGTGCGGATAGGAGGTCTCGAACAGCAGGTACTTGATGTGGTCCAGCGTCGGCTGCACCACCCAGAGCGGCGAGTAGTTGTTGTAGTCCGTGAGCTGAAAGTTCGGCTTAACGGCGGTGATCGCCATCCAGTAGAACGGGAACAGCAGCACGAAGACGAAGACGAGGAGCGGCAGGAAGACGGTGACGACACGCCGGGGCAGGCTGTCGAGATAGCTCATGCCCGTGGAATTGTCGGTCATCGGTGTGGGTTGGGGCTGGGCCATGGTGGTCCTCGCAGAATTGGGGGGCGGCGCGCGGGCTTGAAGGGCGGGCTCAGTCGGCCCCGCCCTGCTGCCACTTGCGGCGCTGCAGGCCGAAATAGCTGAACAGGATCGCCGCCAGCAGGAAGGGGATCATGGCCACCGCGATGGCCGCGCCCTCGCCCAGCGAGCCGCCGGGAATGGCGCGCTGGAAGGAGAGCGTCGCCATGAGATGAGTGGAGTTCAGCGGGCCGCCGCGGGTCAGCACGTAGATCAGCTGGAAGTCGGTGAAGGTGAACAGCACCGAGAAGGTCATCACCACCGCGATGATCGGCGAGAGCATGGGCAGCGTGATGTAGCGGAAGCGCTGCCAGTTGGTGGCGCCGTCCAGCGTCGCCGCCTCGTGCAGGGAGGGCGAGATGGTCTGCAGGCCCGCCAGCAGCGAGATGGCGACGAAGGGAATGCCGCGCCAGACATTGGCCGCGATGACCGAGGCGCGGGCATTGGTGACGTCGCCGAGGAAGTTGATGGGCGCGGAGATGAGCCCCATCTTGATCAGCGCCCAGGAGATGATCGAATACTGGCTGTCGAAGATCCACCAGAAGGCGATGGCCGAGAGCACGGTGGGCACCACCCACGGCAGCAGCACCACGGCGCGGAAAAAGGCCTTGAACGGCAGGTTCTCGTTGAGCAGCAGCGCCAGCCACAGGCCGAGGCCGAACTTCAGGATCGAAGCGGCGATGGTGTAGAGGAGCGTGTTGAACACCACCAGCCAGAACAGGCTGTCCCCCCAGAGCGACTGGTAGTTCTCAAGGCCGATGAACACGCCCTCGCGGCCGATGCGGGTGTCGGTGAAGCCGAGCCAGACGCCGAGGCCGAGGGGATAGGTGAGGAAGAACAGCAGGAAGACGGCTGCCGGCACCATGAAGGCGATGCCGAGCACATGCCGGCCCTGCCCGATGCCGGCCCAGAAGGACCGCTTGTGGGTCGGCTCAGCCGCTGCGACGTTAGCCATGGATGGGTCTCCGGAAGCTTTTCTTTCTGACTCGAAGCCCCTCTCCCCTTGCGGGAGAGGGTGGATCGCGGCGCCGCCGCGAGACGGGTGAGGGGTTGCGCCCCCACCCGCACCGGCCCCCTCACCCCCAGCCCCTCTCCCGCGAGGGTAGAGGGGAGGAGGATGAAGGCATCAGTCCCGCCTCAGCGGTAGATGCGCTCGGCGCGCTGCTGGGCGCGCTTGGCGGCTTCTTCCGGCGTGCGCTGGCCGGTGGCGGCTTCCGCCACCATGTCCACCACGATCCAGTCGGCCATGGCCGCGGCCGACTTCGGCCCGAGCGGACCGGCATAGCCGTTCGGCTGCAGCGTCTCGGAGGCGAGCGCGTAAGCGGCGTGGATGGGCTTGGAGGTCCACACCGGGTTGTTGGCGAAGCTCTTCAGCGTCTGGCAGCAATAGGCGCTCGCGCCGGTGAGCCAGGCATTGTACTGGTCGGCCTGGAACATGAAGGCCAGATAGGCCTGCGCCGCCTTGGGGAACTTCGAATACTTGAAGATACAGGCGGTGGTGGTCTGGTGCAGCTCCACCTTCTTGCCGATCGGGCCGACAGGGAAGTTGGTGGACTTCATGTCCGCCGCCATCTCGGCGAGCTTGGGGTCGTTGGCCGCCGCGTAATAGACCGACACGCCGTTCGCCGTCACCGACAGGTCACCGGCGATGAAGGCGCGGTTGTTGTTGACGTCGAGCCAGCTCTCGGTGCCCGGAATGAAGGTCTTGTAGAGCTCGGCCACATATTTCAGGCCGGCGACGGTCTCCGGCGAGTTGATGACGACCTTGCCGCCCTCGTCCACCATCTTGCCGCCGTGGCTCCACAGCACCCAGTGGCAGAAATTGTTGCCGTCGCCCACGCCGTGGCCGAGGGTAAAGCCCATCGGGTGGTTGTTGGCCTTGAGCGCCTTGCCGAGTTCGAGAAGGCCCTTGGTATCCTTCGGGAATTCGGAGAAGCCGGCCTGCTTCACCCAGCTGTCGCGATAGACCACCGCATTGCCGATGGTGGCGAGCGGCAGGCCGACGAAGCGGCCGTTGACCGTCGCATAGGCCTGGGAGGCCGGGTAATAGCCGCCATACTGGCCGGCGAGGCTGGTGGCGAGCTCGGTCACGTCGAGCAGCTTGTCGGGATACTGCTGGGCGTCGTCGAACCACACCCACACGATGTCCGGGCCCGAGCCCACATTGGCGGCGACGGCGGCCTTGGGACGGATGTCCTCCCAGCTCTCCTTGTCGATGCGCACATCGATGCCGGTAGCTTCGGTGAACTTCTTGGTGTTGGCGATCCAGGCGTCTTCCTCGCCCTTCACGAACGGCGACCAGCGCAGCAGGCGCAGGGAGGCGCCGGCCTCCGGCTGGAACTTGGCGACGGCCTGGGCGATGGCCTCCTTGGTGGAGAGCATGGGCAGGGCCATGGCGCCGGCCGCAAGGCCCGCGCCGCCCATGAGAAGGTCACGTCTGGAAATGGTCATTGGTCTTCCTCCCGTGAAGCGTTTCCTCGAGGACGGGCCGTTTCGGACGACAGTCTCGAACGGTCTTCTTTCCCCCTGATCGTGCCGGGGGCCCCGGCACGGTAACGGACCTTGTCAGAGCCGACTTCCGGTCGCCTCGTCAAAAAGATGTGTGAGGCCCGGCTGCGGCGCGATGCGGATGACCTCGCCGGGGCTGAAGCTCAGCCGCTCGCGGAACAGGCAGGTGATCTCCTGCGCATCGCCGCCCTCGCCGAGACGGGCGACGACGAGGATCTCCGAGCCGGTGGGCTCGGTGACGACAACCTGCGCCGGCACGCCCGCGGGATCGAGACGGATGTGCTCGGGACGCAGGCCGTAGACCACCTTCTGCCCGTCGGAGAGGCCCTGCGCGTCCGGCAGGGGCACCTCGACGCCGCTGTCCGTCACCAGCATGGGATTGGCGCCGAGCCGCACCTTGCCCCTGACGAAGTTCATGGAGGGCGAGCCGATGAAGCCGGCGACGAACTGGTTGGCCGGCCGGTCGTAGAGATCGAGCGGGGCGCCGATCTGCTCCACGATGCCGTCGTGCATCACCACGATCTTGTCGGCCATGGTCATGGCCTCGATCTGGTCGTGGGTGACGTACACGGTGGTGGTCTTCAGCCGCTGGTGCAGCTCTTTGATCTCGGTGCGCATCTGCACGCGCAGCTGGGCGTCGAGATTGGAGAGCGGCTCGTCGAACAGGAACACCTGCGGATCGCGCACGATGGCGCGGCCCATGGCCACGCGCTGGCGCTGGCCGCCGGAGAGCTGGCGCGGGTAGCGGTCGAGCAGCTTGGTGAGGTTGAGGATCTCCGCCGCGCGCTGGACCCGGCTCTCGATCTCGGACTTCGGGGCTTTGCGCAGCTTCAGCGAGAAGCCCATATTGTCCGCGACCGTCATGTGCGGATAGAGCGCGTAGTTCTGGAACACCATGGCGATGTCCCGTTCCTTCGGCGGCATCTCGTTGATGACGCGATTGCCGATGAGGATCTCGCCGCCGGAGATGTTTTCCAGGCCGGCGATCATGCGCAGCAGCGTGGACTTTCCGCAGCCCGAGGGGCCGACCAGGACCACGAACTCACCGTCGCGGATGTCCACGTCCACGCCATGGATGACCTGCGTCGATCCATAGGCCTTCTTCACACCGCGAATGTCCACGGTCGCCATGCAGCGTCCTCTCCCCTCGCCGTTTCCTCGTACCGCGCGGGGGCCCTTGAGGACCTTGCCCGATGCAGCCGTTTCGATTCTTGGGCCGGAACAGACCTCCGGCCGGGCATCCCTTCCGGAACGCGGCGCGATCATGGTGCGAGGCGAGAACGGGATCAAGTGGAAATTTAAAACGATTGAAGCTCCATTGGACGAAGGTCTGAGATCGGTCTAGACATACCCCTCCCGCGGATGAGGCAGCCGTTTCCGGTCGCGCTCCGCGGGCATCGGCGCGGGGTTCGCGGGGCACCGCTCCCGCCTGCCCGCCGGTGACCCATCCGTTTCTTCCCCTGCCCAGCCGCCCTAGCGGAGACCTGCCATGACCGATGCCGCCCGCCCGGCCCTGCTCCTAACCGGCCCCGTGATGGAGGAGGTCGTCGAGCGCCAGCTTTCCGGCCGCTTCACCCTCGTGCCCCTGGACGCCCTCGACGAGAGCAATGCCGGCGCGGTCGAGGCCATCGCCACCCGCGGCAAGACGAAGGTGGACGACGCCCTCATGGCGCGCCTGCCGAATCTCAAGATCGTCAGCAATTTCGGCGTCGGCTACGACACGGTGGACGCGGCAGCGGCGGCAAAGCGCGGCGTCATCGTCACCAACACGCCGGACGTGCTGAACGAGGAAGTCGCCGACCTCACCCTCGGCCTGCTGCTCGCCACCGTCCGGCAGCTCCCCCAAGGCGACCGCTTCGTGCGCTCGGGACAATGGACCAAGGGCGCCTATCCCCTCGGCCCCACCCTGCGCGACCGCACCGTCGGCATCCTCGGCATGGGCCGCATCGGCAAGGCCATCGCCAGGCGGCTGGAGGCCTTCGCCGTGCCCGTCGTCTATCACAGCCGGCGTCCGCAGGCTGACGTGGCCTATCGCCATTATCCTGACCTCGTGGAGATGGCGCGGGCGGTGGACATCCTTGTCGCCATCATCCCCGGCGGACCGGCGACCAAGCACATCGTCAACAAGGACGTGTTGGAGGCGCTGGGCGCCAACGGCATCTTCATCAACGTGGCGCGCGGCACCGTGGTGGACGAGGCGGCGCTGCTCGCGGCGCTGCAGTCGCGCACCATCCTCGCCGCCGGCCTCGACGTGTTCGAGGACGAACCCAACGTGCCCGAGGCGTTCTTCGCCCTCGAAAACACGGTGCTGCTGCCGCATGTGGGCTCCTCCACCCACCACACCCGCACGGCCATGGGCCAGTTGGTGGTGGACAACATCCTCGCCTTCTTCGACGGCAAGGGACCGCTGACCCCCGTCGCCGAGACGCCCTGGCCGCGCGGCTGACCCGCGCCGCCCTTCGGCTGCGACACGCCGGCCATCGCGCCGGCGCGCGTGCCTGATGATCCCCCGCCCGCGCGGTGCTAGACTCGCAGCGCAACGTGGAGGGGGCGGTCGAGGCATCGGTCGTGGTGGAGGGCAGCATGGCGGATCTGAACGACGTTCCGATGGACCGGATGCTCCGCGTGCCCTTGTGCCGGATGCTGGCCGCGCCCGTGCTCGCCGGCCTGTTCGCCATCACGCCCGCTTTCGCGCAGAAGGCCGATCCGGCGGCCAAGCCGGCGCCGGCGCCCGCCGCGGCACCGAAGCTCGATGCCACTGTGCGTGAGGCGGCGGCCCGCATCGCGGCGCCGCTGCGCCTGTCCAGCGCCGACGGTTCTCGCAGCTGCGCCTTCGCGCTGAAGCCCGATGCCTCCGGCCCCGGCCTCGCGGTGGAGTTCGACCGGCCCGCCTGCGCCGACATCGGCTTCTCCGCCCAGGTCATCGCCTGGCTGCCCGATCCCTCCGGCTCGATCCGCCTGCTCAATGCGCAGGGCCGCACCGTGGCCGAATTCACCGAGGGTGCAGGCGGCAGCTACGAGGCGCTGCGCGAAGGCGATGGCGTGTATTTCCTCGCCAACCCCGCCACGGCCGACGCCACCGAGCTGCGGCCGGAGGAGGTGGTGGGCGACTGGGATCTCGCCCGACAGGCCGGGGCGCCCGTGTGCCGGGTGACCTTCCTTGATTCGCCGGCCAAGGGCGGCGGGTTCCGCCTGAACATTGCCACCGGCTGCGACGCGGCCTTGCTGCGCTTCGGTCCCACCGCCTGGGACATCGAGGGCGGCAACATCATCGTCCGTGGCGAGGGTGGCGCCTCGGTCATCCGCTTCGCCCGGCAGGAGGACGGCGGCTGGGCCCGCACGCCGGAACGCGGGCGTCCGCTGCTGATGACGCGGCCCTGACATTCATCCGGCCCCGCCAGCGGGGGGAAACGTTTGCCGGCAGTTCCCGCCAGCCGGCATGACCTGCCCGTTGGTCACTCCCGCGAGTCACACCCGTGAGTCCCCTGTGTGACAAACCGTGTGATCGGAAAGCGTCACCCGACCGGATCAGGGTACCCGCAGCATGGCCTTTTTGAGGCGCCCGATCCCTTTCACGGCACATCATTTTCCTGGCAGGAACGGGCCGCCGTACCGTTTCGGGACAGTGCGTTGCAACGATGCAACAGCAGAATCCAGCAATTCCAACACTTTGCCTAAAGCGAATGCATTCGCTGCCTCAAATTTCGCATTGGACTTGAAGCCGCGACCTGATTTTTATCATTCCAGATCGCTGCGGGGAAAACCGTTATGAACAAGATTGCAGTCGTTGCCGCTTCCATGCTCTTGGCCGGAGCCGCTTCCGTGGGTGCCGCTGGCGCCGCGGACCTGAGCTCGCCCATGCCCGTGAAGGCCGCTCCGGCGCCCGATCCGACCCCCCTGTGGGACGTCGCCTTCGGCGTGAAGCTCGGCACCGACTACGTGTTCCGCGGCATCTCGCAGACCGACGGCAACCCCACCGTCCAGGGTTATGCCGAGCTGCGCCTCTTCGACTGGATCTACGCCGGCATCTTCGCCTCGAACGTCGACTTCCCCCCGCTCAACCAGTTCGGCGGCTTCACCGGCCTGACCGACGCCTCGGCTGAGATCGACCTGTACGGCGGCCTGCGCCACACCTGGGGCGCCTTCACCGCCGACGTCGGCTTCGTCTACTACTACTATCCCGGCGAGATCGGCGTGAACACGCTGGGCGCTGGCGTCCCGTCGGTGAACATCGACTACTGGGAAATCTACTTCAAGCCGACCTACGTCATCAACGACGTGTTCACCGTCGGCGGCAACCTCTACTACACCAACAGCTATGCAGGCTCCGGCTCCACCGGCACCTACCTTTCGGGCACTGCCAAGATCGACTTCACCAAGTGGAGCCCGGTCAAGGACGTCGGCTTCTACGTGTCGGGTGAGCTCGGCTATCAGTGGCTCGGCCAGACCGACCTCGGCAACATCTTCGTCGCCAACTACGAGCTGCCCTCCTACACCACCTGGAACGTGGGCGTCGCCTTCACCTACAAGGCTGCCACCCTCGATCTGCGCTACTACGGCAGCACCCTCACCTCGAGCCCGTCCTACGTGTCCGGCGTCGGCTTCGCCCCCCTCGGCACCTGCGGCGTGATCTCGGGCCTGCAGAACGTCTGCGGCGACCGCTACGTGGCCAGCCTCTCCTTCGACACCACCTTCCTCGCTCTCAAGTGAGGTCGGCCGGGTCGCCTGACCCGGGTCGAGACTGAACAAAGGCGTCGCGCTCTGCGCGGCGCCTTTTTCTTTTGGGGAAAGGGCTCCGGGCGGGTGTCCCGACTGCTCCGAGCTGTCATGCCCCGGCGCGTCCGGGGCATCCACCGGTCCGCAAGTGCGGTGCCGGGTCTCGACATGACAGCCCGGCCGAGCCGTGGATCGCCCGCACAAGGCGGGCGATGACGGTCACGCATATCCTTCGGACGCTCGCCTGCCTTCCCCGCTTTACCGCCCCGGCAGCACCAGCACCGTGCGGGTCTTGGGCAGGGTCTCCCGGCTGAGCAGCACGAACGGCTCGGTGGCGCGCTGGACCGTCCATTCCTGCCCCAGCCGGGCGAGGAAGCGCTCCAGCCCGTACTGGCTGAAATAGTGCATGGGGATGACCAGCGGCGCGTTGATGGATTTCAGCACCTCCACCATGCCTTCGAGATCGAGCGTGTAGGAGCCGTCCACCGGCGCCAGCACCACGTCGATCCGGCCCAGCGCCTCCAGGTGGTCCTTGGTCAGAAGGTGGTGCAGGTGGCCGAGATGGGCGATGCACACGCCCGCCACCTCGAACACGAACATGGAATTGCCGTCATATTCCGTGCCCGCCCCGCGGCGGACGTTGGTGGGGACGTTGCGGATCCACACGTCCTCCACCGTCACCTCATGGTGCGCCGGCGCCCCGTCCCGCCCCCAGCCCCTCAGAACATATTCGATGCCGGGGTCGGGTGCGTCCGTGTAATGGGTGTCGTGGGCGTGGTTCATAGTGACGATGCGCGGCACCAGATTCGCCCGCACATAATCGTTGTAGTCCGTGACGATGCTGACCCCGGCCGGGCTTTCGATGAGGAAGCTCGCATGGCCGATGAAAGTCAGGTGCACCGGCCCCGCCGCCTCGGCGAGCCGCAGCGTGGCCGCGTCCAGTGCCGCAAGCCGCACCTTGGGCCGCTCGGCCACCATGCGCGGGCATTTTTCCGGCTGCGCCAGCGCGGTCCCTGCCGACAGCGCCATCAGCCCGAAAGCGGTCGCGGCGAGGAGCGCACGCGCTCGTCCCCCACCGCGACGCGGACGTGATCGCGGCGGGGCCGCAACGGCATGAGGGGAAGACGCGGCAGAGGATGGGCCAGAGGACGGGGCGGGCATGGCGGCTCCCAGCGGTCGCGCCCTCCCCGGCCTGCCGGGCACCGGCGGTGGCAGGCGTGCGCGCGGATGGTCCGGCGAAATGCGGATGAAGGGATTGTGCCGTGTTGCACCGCCCGCGCAATGTCGTCGCACGTAACGGCACCGTGAGGCGCATCCCGCGCCGGGTACAACCTCGCGCCCGGTCCCCGCGCCACGGCCCCCATGACCCCATGGACCTTGCGCCCCGGATCGGCAATCGTGCGCCGCGGCGGCGACGGAGGCAGTTCGGGCCGCCCGGACGAAAGGGGAGGCTTCACAATGTCTTTCAACATGGTCATCGTTCAGCCGGCGGTCGCGCTGATTGCAGGCGTGCTGATCCTCGCCTTCCCGCGACTTCTGAACGTGCTTGTCGCCATTTACCTCATCATCGTGGGCGTCACGGGCCTCATGGGGCACTGATCGCCCGCGGCTTCAGCAGGGCGGCGCGGGAACGGCCGTCCGATTGCCCAGTTGATGCTTTGTGCGCTGCACGTTAAAGCATCCCGCCACTCTGCACATTCCACCCACAGGGCCACCCACATGACGAAATGGGTCTACACCTTCGGCGACGGCAAGGCCGAGGGCAAAGCCGACATGAAGAATCTTCTCGGCGGCAAGGGCGCGAACCTCGCCGAGATGTCCAACCTCGGCCTGCCCGTTCCTCCCGGCTTCACCATCACCACCGAGGTGTGCACCTATTATTACGCCCACGGCCAGACCTATCCGGCCGAGCTGAAGGGCGAGGTGGAAGCCGCGCTCGCCCAGGTGGGCCAGCTCACCGGCAAGGCGTTCGGCGATGCGGCGAACCCGCTGCTCGTCTCGGTGCGCTCGGGCGCCCGCGCCTCCATGCCCGGCATGATGGACACGGTGCTGAACCTCGGCCTCAACGACGCCACCGTGGACGCGGTGGCCCGTCTCGCCGACCGGCGCTTCGCCTATGACAGCTACCGCCGCTTCATCACCATGTATTCCGACGTGGTGCTCGGCGTGGACCATCACCACTTCGAGGAGATCCTGGAGCACTACAAGCTCCAGCATGGCCACACCCTCGACACCGACCTCTCGGCCGACGACTGGGCGGCCCTGGTGGTGAAGTACAAGGCGAAGGTCGAGTCGCAGCTCGGCAAGCCCTTCCCGCAGGACCCGCACGAGCAGCTCTGGGGCGCCATCGGCGCCGTCTTCTCGTCCTGGATGAACGCCCGCGCCATCACCTACCGTCGCCTGCACTCGATTCCCGAGAGCTGGGGCACGGCGGTGAACGTGCAGTCCATGGTGTTCGGCAACATGGGCGAGACGTCGGCCACCGGCGTCGCCTTCACCCGCAATCCCTCCACCGGCGAGAACGCGCTCTATGGCGAGTTCCTGGTGAACGCTCAAGGCGAGGACGTGGTGGCGGGCATCCGCACCCCGCAGGACCTCACCGAGAAGGCCCGCAAGGCCGCCGGCTCCGACAAGCCCTCCATGGAAGTCGCCCTCCCCGACGCCTTCAAGGAGTTCGAGCGCATCTCGCATGTGCTCGAGAACCACTACCGTGACATGCAGGACCTCGAGTTCACGGTGGAGAAGGGCAAGCTGTGGATGCTCCAGACCCGCTCCGGCAAGCGCACCGCCAAGGCGGCCCTGCGCATCGCCGTGGAGCTGGCCGCGGAAGGGCTCATCACCGAGCAGGAGGCCGTCGGCCGGGTCGATCCCGCGGCGCTGGACCAGCTTCTCCACCCCGCCATCGATCCCAAGGCCGAGCGCAAGGTGATCGCCACGGGTCTGCCCGCCTCCCCGGGCGCGGCGGCCGGCGCCATCGTGTTCTCGGCGGATGAGGCCGAGGCGTGGAAGGAGCAGGGCCGCAAGGTCATCCTCGTCCGCGTCGAGACGAGCCCTGAGGACATCCACGGCATGCATGCCGCCCAGGGCATCCTCACGGCGCGCGGCGGCATGACCTCCCACGCGGCCGTGGTCGCGCGCGGCATGGGCAAGCCCTGCGTCTCCGGCGCCGGTGCGCTGCGCATCGACAATGCGGCCCAGACGCTGACCGTGAACGGCCAGACCTTCAAGAAGGGCGACCTCATCACCATCGACGGCGGCACCGGCCAGGTGCTGGCGGGCGAGGTGGCGATGCTCCAGCCGGAACTCTCCGGCGAGTTCGCGACCCTGATGGGCTGGGCCGACAAGGTGCGCAAGCTCAAGGTCCGCGCCAATGCCGAGACCCCGGCGGACGCCCGCATGGCTCGCTCGTTCGGCGCCGAGGGCATCGGCCTGTCGCGCACCGAGCACATGTTCTTCGACGCCGGCCGCATCCTCGCCGTGCGCGAGATGATTCTCGCCGACGACGAGGCCGGCCGCCGCTCGGCGCTGGCCAAGCTGCTGCCCATGCAGCGCGACGATTTCGTCGAGCTGTTCGAGATCATGAAGGGCCTGCCGGTCACCATCCGCCTGCTCGACCCGCCGCTGCACGAGTTCCTCCCCCACACGGCGGAGGAGACGGCTGAGGTGGCGAAAAGCCTCGGCGTGGACATCGAGCGGGTGGAGCGGCGCTACAAGGAGCTGCACGAAGTGAACCCGATGCTCGGGTTCCGCGGCTGCCGCATCGCCATCGCCTTCCCCGAGATCGCCGAGATGCAGGCCCGCGCCATCTTCGAGGCGGCGGTGATCGCCGCCAAGTCGACCGGCGAGGCGGTGGTCCCCGAGGTGATGGTGCCGCTCATCGCCACCAAGGCCGAGTTCGACATCGTTGACAAGGTGATCCGCGACACCGCCAAGGCGGTGGAGCAGGAGACCGGCGCCACCCTCACCTTCCAGGTGGGCACCATGATCGAGCTGCCCCGCGCCGCCCTGCGGGCGGAGGAGATCGCCAAGGGCGCCGAATTCTTCTCCTTCGGCACCAACGACCTCACCCAGACCTGCTTCGGCGTGTCCCGCGACGACGCCGGCACCTTCCTCGGCCCCTATGTCCAGAAGGGCATCCTGGAGGTGGACCCCTTCGTCTCCATCGACGTGGACGGCGTGGGCGAGCTGGTGAAGATCGGCGTGGAGCGTGGCCGCAAGTCGCGTCCCGACATCAAGCTCGGCATCTGCGGCGAGCATGGCGGTGATCCGGCCTCGGTGGCCTTCTGCCACGAGGTGGGGCTCAACTACGTGTCCTGCTCGCCCTTCCGCGTGCCGATCGCCCGCCTCGCGGCGGCGCAGGCGGCGCTGAAGAAGTGAGCCGCCTGTCGCCGCGCGAACAGACCGCGCGGCACAGAGCCTGATTCTGAAAAGGCCGCCTCCGGGCGGCCTTTTTGCTGTCCATTCGCGAGCGTGGCCGGAACCGTTGGGCTGCTGTACCGTTTCCTCCGCGCCCCCACGCGAGCGGGGCGGTACATCGGAGGGACACCATGCAAGAGGCGCAAGTGGGCTGGATCGCCGCCATCATCATCGGCGGCTTTGCCGGGTGGTTCGCCTCCATGTTTATGAAGAGCGACACAGGCCTCTTCACCAACATCATTCTCGGCATCATCGGCGCCGCCATCGCCAGCTTCCTGTTCGGGCTGCTGGGCGTGGGCTTTGCAGGCTGGCTCGGCTATCTCGTCGCCGGCTTCGTGGGTGCCTGCATCCTCATTGCCGGGGCACGGGCAGTCAGAGGCTGACCGCCCGGCCCTGACCTTCGTTCACTGAACGAACGTATTCACCAGCGTGCCGATGCCGGCGATCTCGATCTCGATGGCGTTGGTCGGCTCCTTCATGGTGCCGACCCCCACCGAGGTGCCGCAGGCGATGAGGTCGCCGGGGTTCAGCGTCATGTCCTTCGACAGCAGCGAGACGAGTTGCGCCGGCGGGAAGATCATGTCGGCGAGCGGATAGTTCTGCCGCTCCTGCCCGTTGAGGATGGTGCGCACGCGCGCCGCGGCGGGGTCGAAATCCGTCACGATCCACGGGCCGAACGGGCCGTAGCCGTCGATGCCCTTGGCCCGCGCCCACTGGGGGAAGGTCGGGTCGCGGTTGAGGATGTCGGCGGCGGTGATGTCGTTGACCACCGTGTAGCCGAAGATGCCGGCGGCGGCTTCCGCCTCGGAAACGTTGGTCAGCGTCTTGCCGATGACGATGCCCAGCTCGCCCTCATAGACCGTCTTGCCCTCATAGGAAGCCGGCCGGCGCACGACCGAGCCGGGCGCGGAGACGGAGGTGGTGGCCTTCAGCAGGTAGAGCGGCTCGGCGGGCTCTGCGACCTTCAGCTTGGCCGCCAGCTCATGGAAGTTGTTCCACAAGGCGACGATCTTGGAGGGGGCGCAGGGCGCCTCCAGCGCCACGTCGGCGAGCTTCAGCGTCGCGCCAGTCGCGGTCGCGCCCGCGAACATGCAGCCCTCGTGCACGGCGATGGTGTCGCCCTCAAGCGTGCCGAAGCCGATCTTTCCGTCGGCGGCGAAGCGCAGCCAGGTGGTCATGGGTGTTTCCTCTGGTGATTGTTTTGGGAACCGCCCTTTGCCTCCTCTCCGTGTCATGCCCCGGCTTGTCCGGGGCATGACACGGCGCCGCGAAAGCGGTGCGGGCAATCCGGCACCCTGCGCGCGGCAGGGTGGATCCCCCGGACAAGCCGGGGGATGACGGCGTCATTTCGCGAGGTCAGGCGCGGAAACGCTCCTGTCCTCAGCCCTTCAGGACCTCGACGAGGGTCTTGCCGAGGCGGGCCGGCGAGGGCGATACGCGGATGCCCGCCGCCTCCATGGCCGCGATCTTGTCCTCGGCGCCGCCCTTGCCGCCGGAGATGATGGCGCCGGCATGGCCCATGCGACGGCCGGGAGGGGCCGTGCGGCCGGCGATGAAGCCCACCATCGGCTTCTTGCGGCCCTTCTTCGCCTCGTCGGCGATGAACTGCGCCGCATCCTCCTCGGCCGAGCCGCCGATCTCGCCGATCATGATGATGGACTGGGTCTTGGGATCGGCCAGGAACATCTCAAGGACGTCGATGAACTCCGTGCCCTTCACCGGATCGCCGCCGATGCCCACCGCCGAGGTCTGGCCGAGGCCTTCCTGCGAGGTCTGGAACACCGCCTCATAGGTCAGCGTGCCGGAGCGCGAGACCACGCCCACCGAGCCGGTCTTGAAGATGTTGGCGGGCATGATGCCGATCTTGGCCTGCCCCGCCGTCACGATGCCCGGGCAGTTCGGCCCCACCAGGCGGCTCTTCGAGCCCGAGAGGGCGCGCTTCACCTTCACCATGTCGAGCACGGGAATGCCCTCGGTGATGCAGACGATGAGCGGGATTTCCGCGTCGATGGCTTCCAGGATGGCGTCGGCCGCGCCGGCCGGCGGCACGTAGATCACCGAGGCGTCGGCGCCGGTGGCTTCCTTGGCTTCCAGCACGGTGTCAAACACCGGCAGGCCGAGATGCACCGAGCCGCCCTTTCCGGGGGAGGTGCCGCCCACCATCTTCGTTCCGTACATGATCGCCTGCTCGGCGTGGAACGTGCCGTTCTTTCCGGTGAAGCCCTGGGTGATGACCCGGGTGTTGGCGTCGATCAGCACGGACATCACGCAGCTTCCTTCTTCACGGCCGCGACGATCTTCTGCGCCGCATCGTCGAGATCATCGGCGGGGATCACGTTGAGCCCCGATTCCCGGATGATCTTCTTGCCCTCGTCCACATTCGTGCCGGCGAGGCGCACCACCAGCGGCACCTTCAGGCCGACCTGCCGCACGGCGGCGATGACGCCCTCGGCGATCACGTCGCAGCGCATGATGCCACCGAAGATGTTCACGAGGATGCCCTCGACATTCGAATCGGCGGTGATGATCTTGAAGGCCGCCGTCACCTTCTCCTTGGTGGCGCCACCGCCCACGTCGAGGAAGTTGGCCGGCTCCATGCCGTAGAGCTTGATGATGTCCATGGTCGCCATGGCAAGGCCCGCGCCATTGACCATGCAGCCGATGGTGCCATCGAGCGCGATATAGGAGAGGTCGTAGCGCGAGGCCTCGATCTCCTTGAAGTCCTCTTCGCTCTCGTCGCGCAGCTGGGCCACGTCCGAGTGGCGGAAGATGGCGTTGGAATCAAAGCCCACCTTGGCGTCGAGGCAGACGAGGCGGGAGTCCTTCGTCACCACCAGCGGGTTGATCTCCAGAAGGCTCATGTCCTTCTCGGTGAAGGCCTTGTAGAGGTTGGTGGTGAGCGCGCCGGCCTGCTTGGCGAGATCGCCGGTGAGACCGAGCGCCTGCGCCACCTTGCGGCCGTGCAGGGGCTGCACGCCGGTGGCCGGGTCCACGGAGAAGGTGTGGATCTTCTCAGGCGTGGCATGCGCCACCTCCTCGATGTCCATGCCGCCTTCGGTGGAGACCACGAAGGCGACGCGCGAGGTCGCGCGGTCCACCAGCATGGAGAGATAGAATTCCTTGTCGATGAGCGCGCCTTCCTCGATGTAAAGGCGGTTCACCTGCTTGCCGTCCGCGCCGGTCTGCAGCGTCACGAGCGTATTGCCGAGCATTTCGGCAGCATTGGCCTTCACGTCGGCGGCGGTCTTCACCACGCGGACGCCACCCTTGGCGCCCTCTTGCAGCTCCTTGAACTTGCCCTTGCCGCGTCCGCCGGCGTGAATCTGCGCCTTCACCACGAAGGCGATGCCGCCGAGCTTGCCGGCCGCGGCCTCGGCCTCTTCGGGGGTGAAGGCGGGAAAGCCGCGGGAGACCGGCACGCCGAAATCGCGGAGGATGGCCTTGGCCTGGTATTCGTGAATGTTCATCGGGGTTTCCTCCCTCGTCGAGGGCCGCGTTTGCCGCGGCTCAAGGTGCGCTTTGGCTGCACATTGCGACGAAAGTCGCAGTCTGCACCCAATCGCGCGCACGCTCCAGTGCGACACGACGCCAGTGGGGCGCCAGTGGAAGCACGAGGCGTGACGCGCTCGGCGAGGTGAATTTTGCGGACCGCCCTTGCGGACGAAACATCGCCTCTCCCCTCAGGGGCGGCGTGGAGCCGGCGGCCGGAGCGCTCAGCGCATCGGGCAAGGCCGGAAGGAGTACACGGTGTCGGGCGGATCGTCATGCCCCGGCTCGTCCGGGGCATCCACTTATCCGCATCCCGGTGCTTCAAGACCGGGCACCCGATGAGCGGGACGGTGGATCGCCCGGACAAGCCGGGCGATGACGCAAGAGAAAGCGGCGGGACGCATCGCCCCGCCGCAAGGCTCAAATCAGACCACGCGACCTTCGTGCATGGACTTGATCTGCTCCGGCGAATAGCCGAGCTCCGCCAGCACCTCGTCGGTGTGCTCGCCGAGCAGCGGGGAGCCGGTGACCTCGACGGACATGTCCGAGAACTTGATCGGGCTGCCCACGGTCAGATACTTGCCGCGCTGCTTGTGATCGACTTCCACGATGGTGCCGCTCTCGCGCAGGGACTTGTCCTCGGCGATCTCCTTCATGGTGAGCACCGGGGCGCAGGGGATGTCGAACTTGCGCAGGATGTCGACCGCCTCGAACTTGGTCTTGTCGGCGAGCCACGCCTCGATCACCGCGAAGATGTCGAAGATCTTGTCCTGGCGGGCGCGGGCGGTGTTGTAGGCCGGATCGTTGATCCACTCGGGCTTGCCGATGGCTTCCGCCACCTTGCCCCAGGCCTGCTCCTGCACGGTGAAGTAGATGTAGGCGTTGGGATCGGTCTCCCAGCCCTTGCACTTCAGCACCCAGCCGGGCTGGCCGCCGCCGCCCGCATTGCCGCCGCGCGGAACCACGTCCGAGAACGTGCCGTGCGGGTACTGCGGGTATTCCTCGAGGTAGCCCACGCGGTCGAGACGCTGCTGGTCGCGCAGCTTCACGCGGCAGAGGTTGATGACCGCATCCTGCATGGACACGGCGACCTTCTGGCCCTTGCCGGTCTTGTTGCGGGCGTGCAGCGCGGTGAGGATGCCAATGGCGAGGTGCATGCCGGTGTTGCTATCACCGAGCGCGGCGGCGGAGACGGTGGGGGGACCGTCCCAGAAGCCGGTGGTGGAGGCCGCGCCGCCGGCGCACTGCGCCACGTTCTCGTAGACCTTCAGGTCTTCGTAGTGGTGGCCGTCGGAGAAGCCCTTCACTGAGGCGACGATCATGCCCGGGTTGAGCTCGTTGATGTGCTCCCAGGTGAAGCCCATGCGGTCGAGCGCGCCGGGAGCGAAGTTCTCCACGAGGACGTCGCTCTCCTTGATGAGCTTCGTCAGCACTTCCTTGCCTTCCTGGGTCTTGGTGTCCAGGGTCAGGGAGCGCTTGTTGGAGTTCAGCATGGTGAAGTACAGCGCGTCGGCATTGGAGATGTCGCGCAGCTGGTTGCGGGTCACGTCGCCCGAGCCGGGACGCTCCACCTTGATGACGTCCGCGCCGAACCAGGCGAGGAGCTGCGTGCAGGCGGGGCCGGCCTGAACGTGCGTGAAGTCGATGATCTTGATGCCTTCCAACGGCTTGCTGGTCATTTGCGTTCCCTTTTCAAAAACTGGTCTTCGACAGCGGGACGGCGTCACGCGAGGCATCCGCAGTCCCGAAACCTTCCGGCGTCACGGCACGGGGCCGCCGCCGGCTTCACCCGCCGGTTTGCCCGGTCTGTTATGCTTGGGATGCCGCCTTCATCTGCGTCTCGGCGTCCGCGAGGCGCTTGCGAAGGTCGCGCTCCTCCTTCCATCGCGCCGTCTCGTCCCGGATGACCGAGACGATGTGCGTCGGCTCGCCCGCCGGGGAGGTGAGGAGGGCGACGGTGAAGGCGATGGACAAGGCATGGCCGTCCTTGTGGATGGCCGGCACGCGCAGCAGCGTCGTCCCGTAGCGGGTGACGCCGGTGCGCATGGTTTCGTTGTAGCCGTCCCAGTGCCGCTGGCGCTGGCGCTCCGGGATGATGATGTCGAGCGACTGCCCCATGGCTTCGTCGGGCGTGAAGCCGAACATGCGTTCGGCGGCCGGATTCCAGAGCGCGATGTCACCGGCCTTGTCGCAGACCACGATGGCGTCCGCCACGGCATCCATCAGCTGAGCAAGATCGAGGGCCGTACTCATCACGTCTTCCTTTCGAACCTTTCACCTCCCGCCGTCGCCGGCGATGGGGCGGCCCCTTGAAGGACCGCCGCCCCGAGGCGTGTCCTATTCCGCCGCCATGCGGCGGGGGGTGCCGATGGCGCCGGAGGCGCGCAAAGCGTCGATGCGGTCGGGGGCGAGGCCGAGCACGCCGGCGAGCACCTCTTCGGTGTGCTCCCCGAGCAGCGGCGAGCGCTCCACCTCGACCTGGTTGTCCGAGAGCTTGATGGGGTTGCCGACGGTCAGGTACGTGCCGCGCATCGGGTGCTCCACCTCCACCAGCGTGCCGGTGGCATAGAGCGACTGGTCCTCGGCGATCTCCTTCATGGAGAGGATGGGACCGCAGGGGATGTCGTACTTGTTGAGGATCTCCATGGCCTCGAACTTGGTGTGGGCCATGGTCCACGCTTCGATGCGCGTGAAGATCTCGTTGAGGTGCGGCAGGCGCGCGGCCGGCGTCGCGTAATTCGGGTCGGTCTTCCACTCGGGCTCGTGGATGACGTCGCAGATCTTCTCCCAGACCGGAGCCTGAGTGATGAAGTAGATGTAGGCGTTGGGATCGTGCTCCCAGCCCTTGCAGCGCAGGATGCGCCCGGGCTGGCCGCCGCCGGAATCGTTGCCGGCGCGGGGCACGGTTTCGCCGAAGGGCACGCCCTCCCCGAACTGGCTGTATTCCTTGAGCGGGCCGTTGGCGAGGCGCTGCTGGTCGCGCAGCTTCACGCGGCAGAGGTTCAGCACCGCGTCCTGCATGGCGCACATCACGCGCTGGCCGCGGCCTGTGTGCTCGCGCTGGAACAGCGCGGTGACGATGCCGAGGGCGAGATGGAGGCCGGTGCCCGAGTCGCCGATCTGCGCGGCGCTGACCATGGGCAGGCTGTCGCGGAAGCCGGTGGTGGAGGCGGCGCCGCCCGCGCACTGGGCGACGTTCTCATACACCTTGCAATCCTCGAACGGGCCGGGGCCGAAGCCCTTCACGGAGGCGAGGATGAGGCGCGGATTGATGGTGGAGAGGCGCTCCCAGGTGAGGCCCATGCGGTCGAGCGCGCCGGGGGCGAAATTCTCGACCAGCACGTCGCACTGGCGCACCAGCTGCTCGAGGATGGCCTTGCCCTCGGGATTCTTGGTGTCGAGGGTGATCGACCTCTTGTTCGAGTTGAGCATGGTGAAATAGAGGCTGTCGGCGCCGTCCACGTCGCGGAGCTGGCCGCGCGTCACGTCGCCCTCGCCGGGACGCTCCACCTTTATGACGTCCGCGCCGAACCAGGCGAGCAGCTGGGTGCAGCTCGGTCCGGACTGAACGTGGGTGAAGTCCAGGATGCGGACCCCCTCTAGTGCCTTGCCCATCGTATCCTCACAATTCCGCTCTGTTTTCGTTCCCGGTTTTACTTTTATTGTTTTGGTATCGTCGGGTTGGGTGGCGGGACCTGAGGCCCCGCCTACCAGCCTTGCATCATGAGTGGCGCCGGATGACTTGCTCCGGGGCGCCGCTCACTTCTTTTTCTTGACCACGCTCTGCGGGTTCAGCGAGCCGATGTTGCCGCTCTCGGAGCCGGCGGCCGGGTCGATTTCCGCGTTGATGAGGGTGGGCTTGCCGCTATCCATGGCGGCGCTGACCGCGCGATAGAGCTCGTCGGGGGACGTGACGTTCACGCCCACGCCGCCGAAGGCTTCCATCATCTTGTCGTAGCGCGAGCCGGGGACGAACACCGTGGTGCCGGGATCACGCCCGGTGGGATCGGTGTCGGTGCCGCGATAGATGCCGTTGTTGTTGAAGATCACGATGGTGACCGGCAGGTTGTAGCGGCAGATGGTCTCCACCTCCATGCCGGAGAAGCCGAAGGCGCTGTCGCCTTCCACCGCGAGAACCTTCTTGCCGGTCTCCACCGCCGCCGCGATGGCGAAGCCCATGCCGATGCCCATCACGCCCCAGGTGCCCACGTCGAGGCGCTTGCGCGGCTCGTACATGTCGATGATGCCGCGGGCGAGGTCGAGGGTGTTGGCGCCCTCGTTCACCAGCAGCGCGTCGGGACGCTCCTTGATGACGTTCTTCAGCGCGCCGAGGGCCGAGTGGAAGTCCATGGGCACCGAGTTCTTCAGAAGCTTCGGCGCCATCTTGGCGATGTTGGCTTCCTTCTTGGTGCGGATGGACTCGGTCCACTGGGCCGGGGGGGTCTTCCAGGAGCCGTCGAGGCGGGCGTTGAGCGCCGCGATCACCGAGCCGATGTCGCCGACGAGCGGGGCCGCGATCTCGACGTTGGAGTCCATCTCCTTGGGCTCGATGTCCACCTGGATGAACTTCTTCGGGGCATCGCCCCAGGTCTTGCCCTTGCCATGGGAGAGCAGCCAGTTGAGGCGGGCGCCCACCAGCAGCACCACGTCGGCATCCTTGAGCGCGGTGGAGCGCGCGGCGCCCGCCGACTGGGGATGGGTGTCCGGCAGCAGGCCCTTGGCCATGGACATGGGCAGGAAGGGGATGCCGCTCTTCTCGATGAAGGCGCGGATCTCGTCGTCGGCCTGCGCGTAGGCCGCGCCCTTGCCGAGGATGACGAGGGGACGCTCGGCGCCCTTAAGCAGCTCGATGGCGCGGTCCACCGCGGCCGGGGCCGGGATCTGCGCCGGGGCGGGATCGATCACCTTGACGAGGGACTTGGCGCCCGCCTCGGCATCCATCACCTGGCCGAACAGCTTCGCCGGCAGGTCGAGATAGACGCCGCCAGGACGGCCCGACACCGCCGCGCGGATGGCGCGGGCGACGCCGATGCCGATGTCGGCGGCGTGCAGCACGCGGAAGGCCGCCTTGCAGAGGGGCTTGGCGATGGCCAGCTGATCCATCTCCTCATAGTCGCCCTGCTGCAGGTCGACGATCTCCCGCTCGGAGGAGCCCGAGATGAGGATCATCGGGAAGCAGTTGGTGGTGGCGTTCGCCAGCGCCGTCAGGCCGTTGAGGAAGCCGGGGGCCGACACGGTGAGGCAGATGCCGGGCTTCTTGGTGAGGAAGCCCGCAATCGCCGCCGCGTTGCCGGCATTCTGCTCGTGACGGAAGGAAATGACACGGATGCCCTCGGCCTGGCACATGCGGCCGAGATCGGTGATCGGGATGCCGGGCACGCCGTAGATCGTCTCGATGCCGTTCAGCTTCAGGGCATCGATGACGAGGTGGAAGCCGTCGGTGAGCTCACGCTCGGCCTCGGCGGCCGGGTCGATGTGCACCACGTTGTCTTCGATCTTGGACTTTTCCGCCGTAGCCATGAGGATCTCCTAGGGCGTCGTTCCGTGGCCTGTGACCGGCCTATTCGGGGAAGACGCCGTGCCGTTCCACATGAGCCGCAAGGCCCATGGTGTGTTCCCGCACCAGGCGCTCGGCGAGATCTGGGTCTCGGGTCTCGAGCGCATCGATGATCGCCATGTGTTCCCGCATGGAGATTTCGTGCCGGTTCTCCTGCCGCACCGAGACTGCGCGGATGGCGCGCATGTGCAGGAACAGGTTCTCCGTCATGTCCACGATCAGCCGGCACCCGCCCATGCGGATCACCGCCTGATGGAAGGCGATGTTCGCCTCCGAATACTCGTTCATGTGGCTGGCGAGGGGCTGCGCCTCGAACTCGTGGAACAGCCGGCGCAGGCCCGCAATCTCGCTGTCGGAGGCGTGGGTCGCGGCCAGGCGCGCCGCCATCGCCTCTAGCGCCGCCCAGACCACGATGAGGTCGAGGATCTCGCGCTTGGTCTTGCGCACCACGAAGATGCCGCGGCGCGGAACGGAGCGCACGAAGCCCTCCTGTTCCAGAACGGTCATGGCCTCGCGGATCGGGGTCCGCGAGACACCCAGCGTCTCGGAGAGCTGGCGCTCGTCGAGACGGAATTCGGTGGTCGAGCCGTAGATATCCATCTGCGTGATGGCGCGCTTCAGGGCCTCGTAGGCCAGCATGCGCAGGCTGGACGCGGCCTCCAGAGGCTCTACCTTGAGCTTCGGAGGATCAACGACCTCAAGCGCGGGCGTCTGATGCACGGGCGTCTGCACGACCTGGACTTCCTCTCCCTGGAAGCGGCCGCCTTCTGTCGAGGCGTTCCTCATCCGTGAAATACTGTATACGGTGTTCAGAACTCCGTATCAATCCCATCTTGCCGGAAATCGGTTGCGCGCTGCAGCACGACCCAAGGTCAGGACGGGTGAAACGGTACGGGCGGAAGCATGTGCTCCCGCCCGTCGCCTTGAGCCTTACTCGGCTGCCGCCGGCTCCTTGTGCCCGTTCAGCCGGGCCATCACCTTCGACACCAGCGGCCACACCAGCATCACCAGCGCCAGGGTGACGATGGAGCCCACCAGCGGGTTGGACCAGAAGATGGAGAGGTGGCCCTGCGAGACCAGCATGGCCTGCCGGAAGGACGATTCGGCCATGTCGCCGAGCACCAGGGCCAGCACCAGCGGCGCCAGCGGATACTGGAGCTTCTTGAACAGGTAGCCGATGACGCCGAAGACCAGCATGACCGCGATGTCGAGCCCGGCATTGTGCACCGTGTAGGCGCCCACCGCGCAGATCACGAGGATGACCGGCGCGATCACGCTGAACGGGATGCGCAGGATGGCCGCGAAGATCGGAACGGTGGTCAGCACCACGATCAGGCCGGCGATGTTGCCGAGATAGATCGAGGCGATGAGGCCCCACACGAAGTCCTTCTGCTCCACGAACAGCAGCGGGCCGGGCTGGAGACCCCAGATGAGGAGGCCGCCGAGCAGCACCGCCGCCGTGGGCGAGCCGGGGATGCCGAGGGTGAGCATGGGCAGGAGCGCCGAGGTGCCGGCCGCGTGGGCCGCCACTTCCGGCATCACCACGCCCTCCAGCTCGCCCTTGCCGAAGTTGTTTCCATTCTTGGAGAACTTCTTGGCGAGGCCGTAGCTCATGAAGGAGGCGGGCGTGGCGCCGCCGGGGGTCACGCCCATCCAGCAGCCGACGATGGCCGAGCGCAGGCAGCCGACCCAGTATTTCGGCAGCTTCTTCCAGGTCTCCCACACCACCTTGGCGTTGATGGCGGCGCTCTTGCCCTTGAAGGCGAGGCCTTCCTCCATGGTCAGCAGGATTTCGCCGACGCCGAACAGGCCGATGACCGCCACAAGGAAGTCGAAGCCGCGCAGCAGCTCCACCGAGCCGAAGGTCATGCGCAGCTGGCCCGTCACCGTGTCGATGCCCACCGCCGCGAGGGCGAAGCCGAGCATCATGGCCGAGATCACCTTGGCCGCCGGCTCGCGTCCCATGCCGACGAAGGCGCAGAAGGTGAGGAGGTAGACCGCGAAGAACTCCGCCGGCCCGAACTGCAGCGCGAACTTGGCGATGACCGGGGCGAGGAAGGTGATGAGCAGCACGGCGAAGAAGGCACCGATGAAGGAGCCGGTGAAGGCCCCCGTCAGCGCCTCGCCGGCTTTCCCCTTCTGGGCCATGGGGTGCCCGTCGAAGGTTGTGGCCACGCTCCAGGGCTCGCCGGGAATGTTGAACAGGATGGAGGTGATGGCGCCGCCGAACAGGGCTCCCCAATAGATGGAGGAGAGCATGATGATCGCCGACACCGGCGTCATGGAGAAGGTGAGCGGCAGGAGGATGGCGACGCCGTTGGCCCCGCCCAGCCCCGGCAGCACGCCGATGAGGACGCCGAGCGCGATGCCGACGAACATGTAGATGATGTTCATGGGGTCGGCGAGGACACCGAACCCTCCGATGAGTGACGTGAGCGCTTCCACGGGGTCCTCCGTTGCGCCCCCCGGCCGCTTCTGTGGCGGCTCGCGCGGGGTCGGGCGCGTTGCCTGTTGTGCGTCGATGGTCTCGAATCGATGGATGGGCGTCGCATCGCCCCTGGTCCGCCGGGTCGAGCCGGGCGGAGATCGTCTTTCGCCTCCCGCGGCCCCGGTGGCGGGGCGCGCGGGCGGGACCGCGGCGCAGGGCGCCGGCGGTCAGTAGCCGAGCGCGGTCTCGAGCGGGCCCTTGGGCAGCGGCACGAGGAACCAGATCTCGAACATGACGAAGAGGGCGAGCGGCACGCCCACGGCGACGGGGATGATCTTCGCCACCGGGTATTTGCCGAGCCACCACATGAAGAAGGCGATGAACACCGCCGAAGCGAGATAGATTCCGACGAGGAAGATCAGGCCCACATAGACTGTCGTCGGGATCAACACCTGCATCACCGAGACGAGCTGCGAGCGATCGACGAAGTTTCCAAGGTCGGGATGGCGGCTCACCAGCGCCGTCACCAGGGTGACGGTGGAGGCGATGAACATGATGAGGCCGACATAGAAGGGGAAGTAGCCGGCCTGCGGGCCGTCCGACGCCCAGCTCGCGCCAACGCGCCAGCTGTCGGACATGACGACGGCCGCGAGGGCCATGAACAGCACCGCCACCGCCGCGTCCATGGTGCGGTTGGTGACGGTCTTCTCATTGTGCGCGGTGGGGGCGGAATGCCCGCTTTCGGTGCTCATGGGATCAGATCCTTGAAGCGCCCCGCCGGTCAGGCATCCTTCTCAGGCATCCTGCGGGGCTTCAATACGGGGCCGGTCACGGCCGGGGCACACGGCGGTCATGTTCCGCGCGGCGTCCCGGTTGGGCTTCCCAGATCGGCGCACGGGGTCGGCGGCCGGCTCGGCCCCGCCGTCGCGCGGCGAAGCCTCTGCCGTCCCCTGCCCTTTCCATGTCGGCGGCCTAGCGGCCGCCGCGGCACGGGCGCCGCGAACCTCGTCGCCTACTTCGCCAAGTTACTTGGCGACGAAGCCCGCCTTCTCCATGAGGTCCTTGTGCGTGGCCTCGGCCTTGGTGAGCCAGGCCGCGTATTCCGGACCGCTCAGGGCCGTCGTGTTGAAGGCACCCTTCTGCATGAATTCCTGCCACTCGGGCGTGGCGCGGACCTTCTTGAACAGCTCGACGAAGTAATCGACCTGATCCTTGGTGGCATTCGGCGGCATGAGGATGCCACGCAACATCAGATATTCGATGTCGAGGCCGGATTCCTTGCAGGTCGGGATGTCGGCCCAGGACTTGCCGTTTGCGATGGGCTCCTTGTAGGGCAGCCGCTGGTAGTCGAACACGCAGAGCGGCTTCAGCTCGCCCGCGCGCCACTGGGACACCGCCTCGATGGGGTTGTTGACCGAGGCGGTCACATGACCGCCCACCAGCTGGGCCGCGACATCGCCGCCGCCCTTGTACGGCACGTAGATGAACTTGGCGCCGGTCTTCTGCTCGATCGCGGCAGTGATGATCTGGTCTTCCTGCTTGGAGCCGGTGCCGCCCATCTTGAAAATCTGGTCGCCGGAGGCCGCCTTGAGCGCGTCCAGGAAGCCCTTCACATCATTGTAGGGGGCCTTGGCGTTCACCCACAGGACGAATTCGTCGAGCGCCAGCATGGAAACCGGGGTCATGTCCTTCCAGGAGAAGGGCACGCCGGTGGCGAGCGGAGTGGTAAAGAGATTCGAGAGCGAGATGATGATCTTGTGGGGGTTCCGGTTGGAGCCCTTCACGTCGAGGAAGCCCTCGGCGCCGGCGCCACCCGACTTGTTGATGACCACCAGCGGCTGGCTCATCAGGCTGTTCTTCTGGACGATACCCTGGATCATCCGCGCCATCTGGTCGGCGCCGCCGCCGGTGCCGGCGGGGACGATGAACTCCACGGTCTTCGTCGGCTCCCAGGCCGCATGGGCCATGGCCGGCGCGAGAGCCGCCGTGACCGCGATTGCAGCCACACCTCTCCTGACGATCTTGGCGATTGCCGAATGCATCTGATTTTCCTCCCCACGTCCGCGTTCTTTTTGGTGCGGATCGCAATTCCAGAGCTTGTTTCAACCGGCGCCTGCTGCGCCGGGCAAGTTCCCGATAACATCAATGTTCGTCGAACCCCTGGGCTTAGCCTCTATGGAGCAGACGAAAACGGGACTTCAGCCTGTTTTGACATCGCGCATTTTCACCAATACGCGATTTATGCCGGCAATTGAGTTGGCGTTCCCACCGTTGCCGTTACGGCGGCTTGGCAAGAGTATAGACCAAGGGAGGGGTGTCAATTGGAATTTTCAATTCGGAATTAGGTACGTTGTATGCCACAACTTTGGAATACTGTATTCCAGCTACGGAGGGCCGCCTCAACGGAAGGCGGCGTAGTCCTGCGGCAGGTTTTCATCGGCACCTGAATACAGGCGCGTCATCTGCTCCGCCGCCGCCACCACGCGCCGGCCGAGGCGCTGGATGCGATCCTCGCTCATGCGCACCGCCGGCCCGGACACCGAAACCGCACCGATGGGATCGCGCCATTCGTTGAGGATGGCGGCCGCGACCGCGCGCATGCCGGGGGCGTGCTCCTCCCGGTCCACGGCGAAGCCGCGCTCCAGGATTTCGGCCACGTCGTCCATCAACGCCCGCTCCTCGCGGCGGGTGGCGGTGGTGAAGGGCTCGTAGCGGATCTGGGCGAGACAGGCGCCGCGGAAGGAGGGGCTCGCGGCGGCGAGCACCGCCTTGCCGGCGGCGGTGGCATGCAGCGGCAGCCGCGCGCCCAGGCGGAAGAAGGCGCGCACGGGGGCATGGGCCTCCGCCTGCGCCACCACCACCAGCTCCATGGCATCGAACATGGCGAGGTTCACGGTCTCGTCTGTCTCGTGGAGGAGACGGCGAATCACCGGGCGGCCGATATCGGGCAGCTTGCGGATGCGCAGATAGGCCGAGCCGATGCGGAACAGGCCGAGGCCCACCGTCCATAGGCCGGTGGAGAGGTCGTGATTGACCAGCTGGCGCTTCTCCAGCGTCGTCAGCAGGCGGTGCACCGTGGAGACGGGCAGCTCGGCGCGCCGGGCGATTTCGGCCAGCGCCATGCCGTCCTGGTCGGCGACCACGCGCAGCAGGGCGATGGCGCGGTCCAGCGACTGGACCTCGGCCCCGCCCTCCGACGACGTGCCGGAGGCCGGCCGTCCCCTGCGCCGCGGTGCAACCTCGGTGTCCGGCATGCCGCTTTCTCCTCCCACTTCGTTGCCCACCAAACTATCGTTCCCCTCGCCCCCGTCCACCCCGCGCGCTGCCCCTGCGTCAAATTTTCCACGTTGCGGAATTAATTTCCATAAGTATGGTGTCGGTCACTTGCCGAACGGCGGGGCTGCCCGCTAATCTGGTATACATAATACGACATAGATCGCGCACTGCAGGGAGGATCAGCCATGAAGGTATGCATTTACGGTGCCGGAGCCATCGGCGGCTATCTGGGCGTCCAGCTCGCCCAGGCCGGCGCCGAGGTCAGCCTTGTGGCCCGCGGTGGCCACCTGGAGGCCATGCAGACCAATGGCGTGAAGCTGCTGATCAACGGCGAGGAGCGCGTCGCCAAGGTGCGCGCCACCGACGACCCGCGCGAGCTCGGCCCGCAGGATTACGTCATCATCGCCCTCAAGGGACATTCGGTGCCCGGCGTGGTGGAGCAGATGCGCCCCCTCCTCGGCAACGACACCTCCGTCGTCACCGCCGTGAACGGCGTGCCCTACTGGTATTTCTACAAGAATGGCGGCCAGCTGGAGAACCGGACCCTCGCCACCATCGATCCCGGCGCGAAGCAGTGGGAAGTGCTGCGCCCCGAGCGCGCCATCGGCTGCATCGTCTATCCCGCGACCGAGGTGGTGGCGCCGGGCGTCATCCAGCACATCTATGGCGACAAGTTCCCCCTCGGCGAGCCGTCGGGCGAGATCACGCCCCGCGTCACCGCCCTCAGCCAGATGATGGAGAAGGGCGGCCTGCGCGCGCCGGTGATGACCAACATCCGCGACGAGCTGTGGCTGAAGCTGTGGGGCAACCTCTGCTTCAACCCCATCAGCGCCCTCACCCACGCCACCCTCGACCTCATCGCCGCCGATCCCGGCACCCGCGCCGTGGCCAAGGCCATGATGCTGGAGGCGAAGGCCATCGCCGAGCGTATCGGCGTGAACTTCCGCGTGGACGTGGAACGCCGCATCAACGGCGCCGGCGCCGTGGGCGCGCACAAGACCTCCATGCTGCAGGATCTGGAGCGTGACCGCCCCATGGAGATCGATCCTTTGGTCAGCGTCGTCCAGGAAATGGGCCAGATGCTGGACATGCCCACCCCCACCCTCGACGTGGTGCTCGCTCTGGTGCGCCAGCGCGCCGCCATGGCCGGCCTCGGCGGCATTCTCGCCAACCCGCCGCTGACCGCCGCCGATCTCGAGCCGCAGAAGAAGGCCGCCGTGCACTGAGCCCCCTCCCCCGATGGCCGGGCCCGCCCGGTCATCGCATGCGGCACCAGGGTGATGGAAAATGAAAAGGCCGGGCGCTTGCCCGGCCTTTTTCATGTCTGTGTCGCTTCAGGAAAACCGCGCTGCCATCGACCTTGCACCCGCCCATCGGACGGGAGGCGCCCCCGATGGGCGCCTTGATCGGGATGCGTTCAGTTGCTCTCGGTCTGCGCGGCGGCAGGAGAGACGGGGGAAGCGGCGTCGGCCGGCTGGCTGGCGTTCAGCGCCATGCCTGTCAGCACATAGCCCAGCACGAGAGCGGCAAACACGGCGATTCGCTTGGTCATCCTCGATCCTCGGAACTTGCGTCGCGGCTTCCGTTGCCGACGACACCCTTGCGGCGGTGCAGCACGAATACGCTTCCCGTGCGGCACCGGAGCTGAATGAGTGTGTCAGCACCGGTTCATAAAGACTGAACGGCACCGGGGTGTTCCCCGGAAATCGTCCGGGGCGTGGCCTGCCCCGCCGGCACTGCGACCGGGGTATCGCCCCCGCGACTCGACCGCAGCGAAACCGGGTTTACACCGCGCCGCGTCACGTGTCTGTGTCCTGCGAGTCACAGCGCCCCTGCGTGAACCGGGGTGGTAAAGCAGCGGTTTACGCAGGTGAGCGGGGCCGTGAGCAGCCGGGTAAGGCCCCTGCCCCGCCGGCCGGCGGGAGGCCGCGCCGCGGGCTGGCGAAAGGCCGCGCCGGCAGGTCCGCGCGGCGCTTTACTCGGATCGTTCGAGGCTCTAAGCGAGGGCACCCTTTCGCGACGCAGCAAGGCGCCCATGCTCCGCAAGCTCTACGACTGGATCATCGCGTATTCGTCGAAGCCGTCGGCGCCCTGGGCCCTCGCCCTCGTCGCCTTTGCGGAAAGCTCGGTGTTTCCGGTCCCGCCGGACGTGCTCCAGGTGCCCATGACGCTGGCGCGGCCGGACAAGGCCTGGCGCTACGCCCTCATCGCCACCATCGCCTCGGTGCTGGGCGGCCTCGTCGGCTACGCCATCGGCGCGCTGCTCTATGACAGCGTGGGCAAGTTCCTCATCGACCTCTACGGCTACGGCCAGAAGGTCGACCAGTTCCGCGCAGCCTATGCCCATTACGGGCACTGGGTGATCCTCTTAAAGGGGCTCACGCCGATCCCGTTCAAGCTGGTGACCATCACCTCGGGCTTTGCGAACTACAGCCTGTTCTGGTTCATCGTGCTGTCGGTCATCACCCGCGGCGCCCGCTTCTTCCTGCTGGCGGCGCTGCTGCACTATTTCGGCCCGTCGGCGCGCGAGTTCATCGAGAAGCGGCTCGGCCTCGTCACGCTGGGTCTGCTGGCGGTGGTGGTGCTGGGACTGGTGGCGGCGGCCTACTTCATCTGAGGCCGCCGGCCTTCCTTACTGACCTTTCGGACGCGACAGGACCGAGGCGGTGCCCGCCGACGCGCTGTCGGTGGTCGCCGTGCCGGCGCCCGCCTTGCGCTTCTGCGGCTGGGCGGGGCTCGCCGGGGTCGCGGAGGGCGCGGCATTGGCCGATTGCTGGGCGGCGGTCTGCCCGGCCGGCGCATTCGCACTGGCGCCGGGCGCCGGCTGGGCCGGAGGCGTCGCAGCAGCGGGAGCCGGTGCGGCAGCAGGCGCAGGCGTGGGGACGACCGGTGCGGCAGGGGCCACGGCCGCAGGCGCGGGCGTGACGGCGGCCAGGGTCGCCTCCGGCGGGCGCTGGGGCGGCAGCGGCGCCGGGGTTCCGGCCATCGAAGGCGACGGGGCGGCGGAATAGGACGGTGCCGGGGCCGGCGGAACGGCACGCGCCGTCGCGGGCGGCGCCTGGCGCTGGGGCGCGGGAGCCGGCGCCGCCACGGCGGGTCCGCCGGGAATGGTGCGCGCGCTGACCACGCGGCCGGTAAAGGCATTCACCCGCAGCAGCGCCCGCCCCTCCTGATCGGATGCGGCGATGAGATAGAAGCGGCCAGAGAGCTTGGGCGCGCCGATATTCCAGTAGCCCAGGCTCTGGACGATGCCGCGGATCTCCTCCGGCGGCAGCACGGGATAGCGCGCCTGCGGCACGCCATACGCCCCGCTGGGATAGGTGCCGGGGGGATAGGCGCCGGGCGGCACCGGATAGCCGCGCGGCGCAAGGCCCGGCTGCCCCTCATAGATCAGCACCTGCGCCGCAGCCGGCAGCGCGCTGCCGAGGAGAAGGGCAGAGACGGCCGCCGCGCGCAGCACCGGCCGGGAGCCGACGGGAAGAGGGACGGTGTGGGGCACGGCGCTGCTCCGGATCGATAGAAGTGGCGTTGGACGCTTCGCATCGATCGGCCGGCGCCTGTGTATCCGGTCTCGCGCGGGCACGCAGGCTTAAGCAGCATCTGGCGAAGCGCCCGATTCCCGGTCACATAAGCCTTCCAATGCGGCAGCCGTGGGACCGGACGGGGTCGGGCGGGCGGCATCGGGCGCGGGTGCCCTCGGGAGGCGCCGAAATCCCGTTGCGCGAGGGACAACCGCCCCGTACCGTTCTTGCGCCAGAACCGCCGGTCGCGCAATTTTTCGCCAATTTGACCGCTTCTGCGCCATCGTGGCGCTTGTGAGGCTGCTGCTTTTCTGTCATCTTCGCCGAGATAGGGCAGTCGTACTTCCCTATCTCCCGTGCGCGCTGAATTGCCGAGCTCACGTTCCACAGGGCTGGCCCGCCGCTGGCCGAAGTCGGACGGAGGCGCAGTTCCGCGCGGCGCGGCTGTGGTGCAAAAGTTGCAAAGCAGGTATCGGATATCGCCGGGACGTCCCGTCCGGGCGAAGGGGGTCCGGCGCCCGGCGCGATGCGCACGGGCCCGACAGTCTGGGGAAGCCGGCGGCACAGCCGGCAATGGCGGGCAGCGTGCTGCCCTATGGAAAAGGAATGGTCAGATGGCACCGATGGATCGCAAGGATGGCTTGATCGGAAGCGTGGCTCACACTGCCGCCGCCGTGAAAGACCCGGCGATCGTCGGCCGTCCGGACGCTTTCGGCCTGTTCGACCCGGCGCACGAGCGTGACGCCTGCGGCGTCGGCTTCATCGCCGACATCAAGGGCCGCAAGAGCCACCGCATCGTGCAGGACGGCATCAACATCCTGCTCAATCTGGAGCACCGCGGCGCGGTGGGCGCCGATCCGCGCGCCGGCGACGGCGCGGGCATGCTGGTGCAGATCCCGCACAAGTTCTTCGCCAAGGAGGCGGCCCGCCTCGGCATCACCCTGCCCGAGCCCGGCGAATATGCCGTCGGCCACATCTTCATGCCGCGCGATCCCGAGGGCGAGGCTATCGTGCGCGCCGCCTATGAGCGGGTGGTGGCGGAAGAGGGCTTCGTGCTCATCGGCTGGCGCGACGTGCCCACCGACAATTCCTCCCTCGGCGTCAGCGTGCTGCCGACCGAGCCCAAGCATGTGCAGATCTTCATCGGCCGCGGCGAGTTCGCGGGCGACGAGGACGGCTTCGAGCGCCGCCTGTTCGTGCTGCGCAAGGTGATTTCCAACACCGTCTACGGCGCCAAGGACCCGCGCACCGCCGGCTATTACCCGGTGTCGCTGTCCTGCCGCACGCTGGTCTACAAGGGCATGTTCCTGGCCGACCAGCTCGGCGCCTATTATCCGGACCTGCACGACCCGGACTTCGAGAGCGCGCTCGCCCTGGTGCACCAGCGCTTCTCCACCAACACCTTCCCGGCCTGGCCGCTGGCCCACCCCTATCGCATGGTGGCGCACAACGGCGAGATCAACACCCTGCGCGGCAACGTCAACTGGATGGCGGCGCGGCAGGCGAGCGTGGATTCGGAGCTGTTCGGCGCCGACATCTCCAAGCTCTGGCCCATCAGCTACGAGGGCCAGTCCGACACTGCCTGCTTCGACAACGCGCTGGAATTCCTGGTGCAGGGCGGCTACTCGCTGCCCCACGCGGCCATGATGCTGGTGCCCGAGGCCTGGGCCGGCAACCCGCTCATGGACGAGGAGCGGCGCGCCTTCTACGAGTATCACGCCTCCCTCATGGAGCCGTGGGACGGCCCCGCCGCCATCGTCGCCACCGACGGCCGCCAGATCGTCGCGACGCTGGACCGCAATGGCCTGCGCCCCGCCCGCTACATGGTGACGAGCGACGACACCATCGTCCTCGCCTCGGAAATGGGCGTGCTCACGCTGCCCGAGGAGAAGATCGTCACCAAGTGGCGCCTCCAGCCCGGCAAGATGCTGCTGGTGGACCTCGAGGAAGGCCGCCTCGTCCCCGACGAGGAGATCAAGACCGAGCTGGCCCGCGCCAACCCCTACAAGGAGTGGTTGAAGCACACCCAGCTGGTGCTGGAAGACCTGCGCCCCGTGGAGGCGCGCGAGGTGCGCACCGACGTCTCGCTGCTCGATCGCCAGCAGGCGTTCGGCTACACGCAGGAAGACCTCAAGCTGCTCATGGCGCCCATGGCCATCACCGGCCAGGAAGCGGTCGGCTCCATGGGCACCGACACGCCCATCAGCGTGCTGTCCAACAAGTCGAAGTCGCTGTTCAGCTACTTCCAGCAGAACTTCGCGCAGGTGACGAACCCGCCCATCGACCCGATCCGCGAGGAGCTGGTGATGAGCCTCGTCTCCTTCATAGGGCCGCGGCCGAACATCTTCGACCTGGAGGGCAACGCCCGCCGCAAGCGCCTTGAGGTGCGCCAGCCCATCCTCACCAACGAGGACCTGGAGAAGATCCGCTCCATCGGCTTCATGGAGGAGCGGTTCGACACCCGCACGCTGGACATCACCTACCCGTCCGACAAGGGCGCGGCGGGCATGGAGGATGCCGTCGAGCGCCTCTGCGAGCGCGCCGAGGCGGCCGTCCATGGCGGCTACAACATCATCATCCTGTCCGACCGCATGATCGGACCGGACCGCATCCCGATCCCGGCGCTGCTCGCCACGGCGGCGGTGCACCACCACCTCATCCGCAAGGGCCTGCGCACCTCGGTCGGTCTCGTGATCGAGACCGGCGAGGCGCGGGAAGTGCATCACTTCGCCTGTCTCGCCGGCTACGGCGCCGAGGCCATCAACCCCTATCTCGCCTTCGAGACCCTGCTCTCCATGAAGGACGAGATTCCGGAGGAGGTGGACGACAAGGAGATCGTGAAGCGCTTCATCAAGTCCATCGACAAGGGGCTGCTGAAGGTGATGTCCAAGATGGGCATCTCCACCTATCAGTCCTATTGCGGCGCGCAGATCTTCGACGCGGTGGGCCTCTCCTCCGACGTGGTGAGCAAGTATTTCTTCGGCACCGCCACCACCATCGAGGGCGTGGGCCTGCCGGAGATCGCCGAGGAGACCGTGCGGCGGCACACCCTCGCCTTCTCCGATGCGCCCATCTTCCGCATGGCGCTCGATGTGGGCGGCGAATACGCCTACCGCATCCGCGGCGAGGACCATGCCTGGTCGCCGGACTCGGTCGCCACCCTGCAGCACGCCGTGCGCGGCAATGCGCAGGACAAGTACAAGGCGTTCGCCGCCATGATCAACGAGGAGGACAAGCGCCTCCTCACCGTGCGCTCGCTGTTCCGCATCAAGGGCGCTGAAGAGATCGGGCAGGCGAGCGTGGACATCTCCGAGGTGGAGCCCGCCTCCGAGATCGTGAAGCGCTTCGTCACCGGCGCCATGTCGTTCGGCTCCATCTCGCGCGAGGCGCACACCACCCTCGCCATCGCCATGAACCGGATCGGCGGCAAGTCGAACACCGGCGAGGGCGGCGAGGAGCCCGAGCGCTTCAAGCCCCTGCCCAATGGCGACAGCATGCGCTCCGCCATCAAGCAGGTGGCCTCCGGCCGCTTCGGCGTGACGGCGGAATATCTCGTCAATTCCGACGTGATGCAGATCAAGGTCGCGCAGGGCGCCAAGCCCGGCGAGGGCGGACAATTGCCCGGCCACAAGGTGGACGCGGTGATCGCCAAGGTGCGCCACTCCACCCCGGGCGTGGGTCTCATCTCCCCGCCCCCGCACCATGACATCTATTCCATCGAGGACCTCGCCCAGCTCATCTACGACCTGAAGAACGTGAACCCCGACGCGGACGTGTCGGTGAAGCTCGTCTCCGAGGTCGGCGTGGGCACGGTGGCGGCCGGCGTCGCCAAGGCGCGCGCCGACCACATCACCATCTCCGGCTTCGAGGGCGGCACGGGCGCGAGCCCGCTCACCTCCATCAAGCACGCCGGCTCGCCTTGGGAGATGGGCCTCGCCGAGACCCAACAGACGCTGGTGGCCAACCGCCTGCGCTCGCGCGTCGCGCTGCAGGTGGATGGCGGCCTGCGCACCGGCCGGGACGTGGTGATCGGCGCCCTGCTCGGTGCCGACGAGTTTGCCTTCTCCACCGCCCCGCTCATCGCGGCGGGCTGCATCATGATGCGCAAGTGCCACCTGAACACCTGCCCGGTGGGCGTGGCCACGCAGGACCCGGTTCTGCGCAAGCGCTTCAAGGGCACGCCCGAGCACGTCATCAACTACTTCTTCTTCATCGCGGAAGAGGTGCGCGAGCTCATGGCCTCCCTCGGCTTCCGCAAGGTGGAGGAGATGGTGGGCCGCGCCGACGTGCTGGACCAGAAGGCCGCCATCGACCACTGGAAGGCCAAGGGCCTCGACTTCTCGCGCATCTTCGCGGTGCCGCAGATGCCGGCCGACGTGGGCATCCGCCACACCGAGCGTCAGCACCACCCCATCGAGAAGGTGCTCGACCGCACCCTCATCGCGAAGGCGGCCCCGGCGCTGGAGCGCGGCGAGCGCGTGGAGATCGAGACGCCGATCCGCTCGGTGGACCGCTCCGCCGGCGCCATGCTCTCGGGCGCGGTGGCGAAGGCCTATGGCGGCGCCGGCCTGCCCGACGACACCATCCACGTCACCCTGTCGGGCACCGCGGGCCAGGCCTTCGGCGCCTTCCTCGCGGCGGGCGTCACCTTCGACCTCATCGGCGAGGCCAACGACTATGTGGGCAAGGGCCTGTCGGGCGGGCGCATCATCGTGCGGCCGCCGGCCCATTCGGCCATCGTGCCTGAAAACTCCATCATCGTCGGCAACACCGTGATGTATGGCGCAACCGAGGGCGAGTGCTACTTCCACGGCATCGCCGGCGAACGCTTCGCGGTGCGCAATTCGGGGGCAATCGCCGTCGTCGAAGGCACCGGCGACCATGGCTGCGAGTACATGACCGGCGGCATCGTGGTGGTCATCGGCCCCACGGGACGCAACTTCGCGGCCGGCATGTCCGGTGGCGTCGCCTACGTGCTCGACGAGGACAAGAGCTTCGCCAAGCGCTGCAACCTCTCCATGGTGGACCTGGAGCCGGTCGAGGAGGAGGAGGATCTCCTGGAGCGCCTCCACCACCACGGCGGCGACCTGGAGTTCAAGGGCCGCATCGACGTGCAGGGCGACATGTCCCGCCACGACGAGGAGCGCCTGCACCAGCTCATCGCCAAGCACCTGCACCACACGGGCTCGGCGCGGGCGCAGATGATCCTCGACAACTGGGCGGACTACCGCTCCAAGTTCGTCAAGGTGATGCCGGTGGAATACCGCCGTGCCCTGCGCGAGATGGAGAAGCGCCGCGGCCTCGCGGCGGCCGAATGAGGCAGGAGCGTCCCCTCTTCGGAGGGGACGCCGGCCGGCCCCGAACGGCCGGCGAGCGGGCCGGTAGCCCGTGCGGGAACGCGCGCGAAAACCGAGTCCTCAAGCTGGAACAATTCTTGTAATGGAACTGGTGGTGCGGCACGCGGAGACATCCGGCGCGCGCGGCGGTTCCCTCAAGGTTCGCCAACGAGGTTTTTATGGGCAAGGTCACGGGGTTCCTGGAGATTGATCGGCGCGAGCAGAAGTATCAGCCCGCATCCGACCGCATCCGCCATTTCCGCGAGTTCACGCTGCCGCTGCCCGACGCCGAGGTGGAGAACCAGGCGTCGCGCTGCATGGATTGCGGCATCCCCTTCTGCCACGGCTCCACCGGCTGCCCGGTCAACAACCAGATCCCGGACTGGAACGACCTCGTCTATCGCAACGAGTGGGAAGAGGCCTCGCGCAATCTCCACTCCACCAACAATTTCCCCGAGTTCACCGGCCGCATCTGCCCCGCCCCGTGCGAGGAAGCCTGCACGCTGAACCTCGAGGACGTGCCCGTCACCATCAAGACGGTGGAGCAAGCCATCGCCGACAAGGCGTGGAAGAAGGGCTGGATCAAGCCCGAGCCCGCCGCCGTAAAGACCGGCAAGAAGGTGGCCATCATCGGCTCCGGCCCGGCGGGCCTCGCCGCCGCCCAGCAGCTCGCCCGCGCCGGCCACGACGTGCATGTCTATGAGCGCGAGCCCAAGGCCGGCGGCCTGCTGCGCTACGGCATCCCCGACTTCAAGATGGAGAAGCACCACATCGACCGCCGAGTGAAGCAGATGGAGGCGGAAGGCGTGACCTTCCACTACAACGAGAATATCGGTGTGGTGCGCCCCCTGCAGGAGCTGCTCGACGGCCATGATGCGGTGCTGCTCGCCGGCGGCTCCGAGGCCCCGCGCGATCCCGGCCTGCCCGGGCAGGAGATGGAAGGCGTGCACTTCGCCATGCCCTATCTCGTGCAGTCCAACCGCCGCGAGGGCGACGAGCCGGTGAACGAGATTCCGATCCTCGCCGGCGGCAAGCATGTGGTGGTGGTGGGCGGCGGCGACACCGCCTCCGACTGCGTGGGCACGGCCTTCCGCCAGGGCGCGCTCTCGGTCACCCAGCTCGACATCCGCGCGGTGCCGCCCATGAAGGAGGACAAGCTGGCGGTGTGGCCCTTCTGGCCCACCAAGTTCCGCACCTCCTCCTCCCAGGCCGAAGGCGCCGAGCGCGAGTTCGCCTGCGCGACGCTCGGCATCGAGGGCCGCAACGGCCGCGTCACCGGCGTGAAGTGCGCCCGCGTGGATGCCAAGCGCCAGCCCATTCCCGGCACCGAGTTCGTGCTGCGCGCCGATCTCGTCTTCCTCGCCATCGGCTTCGCCCACCCGCTGTTCTCCGGGCTCATCGAGCAGTCCGGCGCGGCGCTGGACAAGCGCGGCAACGTGAAGGCGGACGAGGAGGCCTATGCCACCTCCGTGCCGAAGCTCTACGCCGCCGGCGACATGCGCCGCGGCCAGTCGCTGGTGGTCTGGGCCATCCGCGAAGGCCGTCAGGCCGCCCACGCCATCGACAAGGACCTGATGGGCGCCACCACCCTGCCCCGCTGAGGCCCACGGCCTGAGCCGCAGATCGAGATCGCTTGATCCTGAAAGCAAAAGCCCCCGGCCATCGGCCGGGGGCTTTTTTGTGCGTCGTTGGCGCGGCCCGCATTGCGCGGCGGCTCGCAGAGCGAGCCGCTTCCCCTTCGCGCCCTCAGATGTTCGTCTTGTCGGCGCCCTTCAGCTCCAGGATCTCGCGCGCCTCGTCGGGGCTGGCCACTTCCAGTCCCAGACCCTCGATGATCTTGGCGGCGAGCTTCACCTGATCGGCGTTGGAGGTGGCGAGCTTGCCACGGCCGGCCCAGAGCGAATCCTCCAGCCCCACCCGGATGTTGCCACCCATCGAGGCGGCCATGGCGGCAATCGGCAGCTGGTTGCGGCCGGCGCCGAGCACGGACCAGCGATACTGGTCGCCGAACAGCCGGTCGCAGGTGCGCTTCATGTGCATCACGTCCTCGGGGTGGGGACCGATGCCGCCGAGCAGCCCGAACACGGATTGCACGAACAGCGGCGGCTTCACCAGCCCGCGCTCCAGGAAGTGCGCGAGATTGTAGAGATGGCCGATGTCGTAGCACTCGAACTCGAAGCGCGTGCCGTTATCGTAGCAGGTGGTCAGGATATATTCGATATCCTTGAAGGTGTTGCGGAAGACGAGATCGCGCGTGTTCTCGAGATGCGTCTTCTCCCACGGATGCTTGAACTCCTTGTACTTGTCGAGCAGGTGGAACAGCCCGAAATTCATGGAGCCCATGTTGAGGGAGGCGACCTCCGGCTTGAAGGTGGCGGCGGGCAGCACGCGCTCCTCCACCTTCATGTAGGGGCTGCCGCCGGAGGTGATGTTGATGACCGCGCTGGTCGCCTGCTTGATGCGCGGCAGGAAGGGCGCGAAGGCCTCCGGCGTCTGGTCCGGCTGGCCGGTCTCCGGGTTGCGCGCATGCAGATGCAGGATGGCCGCGCCGGCCTCGGCTGCCTTCAGCGCGTCGGCGACGATCTCGTCCGGCGTGATCGGCAGATAGGGCGACATGGTGGGGGTGTGGATCGCCCCCGTGATGGCGCAGGTGATGATGACCTTGCGGTTGGATTTCTTGGGGGCGGCCTCGGTCATGACGGTCTTGCCTCTATGGTCGGGAATGTCGGAAAGGCGAAAGCTTCAGGCGCCGATGTCCTTGTCGGCCTTGCGCTTGTGGGCGGCCAGCGCCATCAGCCGGCGGTCGCGCCACACCTGCCGCTCCTGAAGGGCATCGTGGGCGAGGCGCGCGCGGCGCTCGGCCAGCACGGTCTCCAGCACCGGGCCGGCCCAGTCCACGCGGCGCCACTGGTCGGGCGAGATACGCTCATAGATCTGCTGGTAGCGCGCCACATAGTCCGCGACGCCGCCGGGCGCGTTGAGGTCGATGGTCTCGAACGGCCCCATGAAGGACCAGCGCAAGGCGAGCCCCTCGCGGATGCCGATGTCCACGTCCTCGACGCTGGCATAGCCGTCCGCCACGAGGCGGAACGCCTCTTCCAGCAGCGCGCCCTGCATGCGGTTCATCACGAAGCCGTCCAGCTCGCGCTTCATCACGATGGGCGACTGGCCGGCGGCGCGCATGAGGTCGGCGGCGCGGGTCATGGTGTCCGCGGAGGTCCAGGGCGCGGGCACCACCTCCACGGCCGGGATCAGATAGGGCGGGTTGATGGGGTGGCACACGCACACCCGCTCGCGATGCGTCAGGGTCTCGGTAAAGCGCGAGGGCAGGATCGCCGAGGTGGAGGAGGCAAGCACCGTCTCGGGCGCGGCGAGCGCGTCCAGCTCCGCATAGAGCGCCTGCTTGAGGGCGAGATCCTCAGGCGCATTCTCCTGCGCGTGGACGGCGCCCTCCAGCGCCTCGGCATAGGAGGCGGCGGCGGAAAGGCGCGCGCGGACGGCCTCGGGGCTCGCGCCGTTGAGGAGGTCGTTGTCCGCGAGGTCGGGCAGCACGCCCTCGATGTAAGCCAGCGCCGCCTCCGGCGCGCCCGACGCCTTGTCGGCGAGCGCCACGTCGAAGCCGGCGCGGGCGAACGTGATGGCCCAGGCGCGGCCGATGAAGCCGGAGCCGATGATGGCGATCTTGGTCATGACTGCCTCATTGCGGAAGAAAATCCCTTCTCCCCTCGTGGGAGAAGGTGGATCGCGGCACAGCCGCGATCCGGATGAGGGGGTGGTGTCGTTTGACCGATGAGTGAGATGGTGGAGAGGCTCCTCCCCCTCACCCCCGGCCCCTCTCCCGCAAGGGGAGAGGGGTGGCTTTTGGAGATCACACCCCCGCCCCTCACAGCCACAGCACCTGCCTCCGAAGGTCGAGGTCGCGCGCCAGCGGCCGGGCGGGGCCTTCGTGGACCACCTCGCCGCGCTCCAGCACCACCGCGCGGTCGGCGAGGTTCAGCACCACGTCGAGATGGTGATCGACGATGACGAGGGTGAGCGAGCGGCGCAGCCGGTCGAAGGCGTCGAACAATTCTTCCGTCACCGCCGGGGACAGGCCCTCGAAGGGCTCGTCCAGCAGCAGCACGCGGGTGTCGCCCATGAGCGCGCGGGCCACCGCCACCATCTGCTGCTCGCCGCCGGAGAGGAGGTCGGCCGGCGTGTCCATGCGCACCTTGAGGCGGGGGAAGAGGTCCAGCACCTCCTCCTCGCTGAAATGCTTGCCGGCCCCGGTGATGCGCTTCAGACGCCCGAGTTCGAGATTGTGGCGCACGCTCATGCCGTGGAACAACGCCCGCCCCTGCGGCACATAGCCGACGCCGCGCCGGGCGATGGCGGCGGAGGAGAGGCCCATGAGTTCCTCACCCGCCAAGGTCAGAGACCCGTTCATGGGCTTGACGATGCCGGTGATGGCCTTGAGCAGGGTAGACTTGCCCGCCCCGTTGCGGCCGAGCAGCGCGAGGATCTCGCCCTCCTTCGCCTCCAGCGAGACGCCGGCGAGGATGCGGCTCTTGCCGTAGAAGGCGTCGATGCCGTGGAGCCTCAGCATAACGGTGTCGGTGGCGGCGGATTCGAGGTCGCGGGCGGCAAGGGCGGCGGCGCCGGAGCCGATATAGACCTCCTGCACGCGCTTGTCGGAGCGCGCATCCTCCACCGTGCCGTCCACCAGCACCGCGCCATCGGCCATCACGGTCACCGCGTCTGCCAGCTCGAACACCCGGTCGATGTCGTGCTCCACGAGCAGCACCGGCACCTCGGCGGAAATGTCCTTGATGAGGTTGGAGACGCGGTTGCGCTCCGCCGCCGCAAGGCCCGCCAAAGGCTCGTCCAGCAGCAGCACGCGCGGGCGGGAAGTGAGCGCGAGGCCCATGTCCAGCAGGCGCTGCCCGCCATAGGAGAGCGCACCCGCCTCCGCCCGTTCCATGCCGGCGACCCCGAGGAAGGCCACCATCTCCGCCGTCTCGGCGTTGATCTCAGGGATGGCGGCGGCATCGCGCCACGGGTTGAGACGGCTCTTGTGGGTGGCCTGCACGCCGAGGCGCAGGTTTTCCTCCACCGAGAGGGTCGGGAACAGGTTGGTGATCTGGAAGGAGCGCGCGAGGCCCTTCATGCACACGGCGTTGGGCGAGAGCCCGTCGATGCGCTCTCCGGCGAGGCGGATCTCGCCGGAATTGGGCGGGAACATGCCGGAGATCATGTTGAAGGTGGAGGTCTTGCCCGCGCCGTTGGGGCCGATGAGGGCGTGGAGCGTCCGGTCCTTCACCGCCACCGCGCCCGACCGCACGGCCTTGATGGCGCCGAAGCCCAGGGCGAGGTTCTTCGCCTCCAGGAGCGGCGCGGGGCTCTCCCACCGCGCCCGGGCGGTGAGGGACGACGGCAGGGGCCGCCGCTCCGCCGAGGTGCGCCGGCCCATGGCGGCGGCCTCGACGGTCTTCTTGCGGAGCGGCGCCAGCAGCCGGCCGGCGACGCCGACGAGCCCGGTGGGCGAGAAGACGATGAAGGCCATGAACAGCAGGCCGAACCAGAACAGCCAGTTCGCCGTCCACATGGACAGGAACTCGCGGAACAGCACGAAGAACAGCGCGCCCAGGGCCGGCCCGAGGAAGGAGCGCATGCCGCCGATGACCACCATGGCCAGAAGCTCGCCGGAGAAGGCGATGGCGATGGGATCGGCCGAGGCGAAGCGGTGGTTGAAGGCGAGCAGCGCCCCGGCGAACGCCGTGAGGCCGGCCGAGAGGGTGAAGCAGGCGATCTTGTAGGCCCGCGTATCGTAGCCGATGAAGCGCGCCCGCTGCTCGTTCTCGCGGATGGCGACCAGCACCGTGCCCACCGGCGAGCGCACGAAGCGCTGGAGGGTGAGGATGATGAGGAAGGCCGCCACCGCCACCACCCAGTAGAAGGTGGCGTTGCGATCCACATCGAGGCCGAGGAAGGGGCCGCGATTGACGCCGCCGAGGCCGTTCTCGCCGCCGGTCACGGCGGTCCAGCGGAAGGCGACGGTATAAGCGAGCGCCGTCAGCGCCAGCGTCAGCAGGGAGAAATAGACGCCGCGCCGGCGCAGCACCACATAGCCCACCGGGATGGCCGCCAGCGTCACCAGCACCGCCGCCGGGATGGCGAGCACGAGGCCCCAGTCCGGAAACAGCCGCTGCTGGAGGAGCGCCGCCGCATACGCGCCGAGGCCGAACCAGGCGCCATGGCCGAAAGAGACGAGGCCGGTGTAGCCGACGAGCAGGTTCAGCGCCATGCAGGCGAGGGCGAGGATCACCACGTCGGTCGCGGACGTCACCGTCAGTCCGAGGGCGGAGAGCAGCGCCGGCAGCACGGCGAGCGCCGCGGCGGCGACGATGAGGTTGGCATTGCGGGCGAGCATCGCGGCTCCTGAGGCGGGAGGGGTCGCAGTCACGAAAGGGGCGGCGGAGGCGGCGGGCGCGGGAGAGGCCTTGGGCATGTCGGTCACTCGAAGCGCAGGATGCGCTCGCCGAACAGGCCGCGCGGACGGGTGAGCAGCACCGCAAGCATCAGGACGTACATGGACGCCTCGGCCGCGGGCGGGATGAAATAGACGGTGAGGCCGCGCACAAGGCCCACCAGCAGCCCCGCCGCCACCACGCCCCAGAAGGAGCCGAGGCCGCCGATGACCACCACCACGAAGGCGGCGGTGAGGATTTCCGAGCCCATGGCCGGATGCACGCCGGAAATGGGCGCGAGCATGATGCCGGCGAGGCCCGCAAGGCCGATGCCGATGGCCGCCACTGCCGTCAGATAGGGGGTGAGCGAGATGCCCAGCGCGCCCACCATGTCCGGGTTCTGCACCCCGGCCCGCACCACGCGGCCGAAGGCGGTGCGCTGGAGCAGCAGCCACAGGCCGAGCACCGCCGCCGCCGCCACCACCAGAATGGCGAGGCGATAGCGCGAATAGATGAAGTCGCCGAGGAACACCTGGCCCTTCAGGAAGGCAGGGATGGAGAAGGGAATGGGCGTGGCGCCGAAGGCCATGCGCAGCGCCTGCTCGATCACCATGGCGAGGCCGAAGGTGAGCAGCAAGGAGAGGATGGGATCGGCCCGGTAGAAGCGCGAGAACAAGGTGCGCTCGATGACCATGCCGATGAGCGCCACGGAGAGAGGCGCGGCGACGAAGGCGGCGGGAAAGCCGAAGCGGTTGCCGACCTCGACGCCGATATAGGCGCCGATGGCATAGAAGCCGCCATGGGCGAGGTTCACGATGCCGCCGAGGGAGAAGATGAGCGAGAGGCCGAGGGCGATCAGCAGATAGGCGACACCCACCAGAAGCCCGTTGAGCAATTGCTCGATGAGGAAGACGAGTTCCATGGGCATGAAGTCTTCTCCGGCCTGAATACCGATCAAAAGCCCTCTCCCTTGCGGGAGAGGGGAGGCGTTTGCGCCCCGGACCAGCGATGGCGGAGCCGGAGCGCCGAGCCGGGGTCTAGCGGAAAGTTCGGCGAAGCCGGCAAAGCCCCGCCACCCTCCCCGCTTGAGCCGCCTTCGGCGAACCCTTGCGCTGGGCCCCGGCTCGCATTCCGCTCACGCTGCATGCGTCCGGGGCGCGAGGGCGGTGCAGGAGCGGGCCGAACGCCCTCTCCCGCAAGGGGAGAGGGGAGGAATCCTCACCCCGCAGGGAAGGTGCAGGCGTTCTCTTCCGGGGTGGGGGCGATGGCGGAAAGGGCGGTCTCGGCGCCCGGCACCGCAGGGCCGAGGATCATGAGGTCCCACTGGTCCTTGACCTCCGCCACCGGCCGGGCGGTGACGGTGTACATCTCCTGGATGAGCTGGTGGTCCCAGGAGCGGAAATAACCCTTGCGCGCCTTGAGGATATCCAGCTCCGGTTCCTTCTCGAAGAAGGCGATGAGGTCGGCCGCGGTCGTGCTCTTGGTCTCGATCATAGCGCGGGCCACGCACTTGGTGGCGACATAATCGCCCCAGGCTTGGTTCTCCGGCGGCTTGCCGAACTTCTTCACGAAGGCCGCGACGAAGGCCTTCGAGCCGGGGGTCGGCACATCATGGTGCCAGATCATGGGCCAGATGCCGCCGAAGGTGCCCTTGCCCGCGCCCCAGGCCACCGCCGTATCGAAGCCGAAGCCGCCGAACGGATACTTGAGGCCGAATTCCGAATACTGCTTGATGAAGTTGGTGATCTGGTTGCCGGCGAGGTTGGAGATCACCACGTCGGGGCGCGCCTGACGCACCTTGAGCAGATAGGGCGAGAAGTCCGTCGCGTCCGTGGGCACCAGCTCATCCGCAACCACCTCGCCACCATTCTGGGCGATGTAGCGCTTGGCGACGCGGGAGAGATCGTGGCCGAAGGCGTAATCGGCGGTGAGGAAGAAGAGCTTCTTGCCCTTGATGAGGCCGTCGCGCAGCATCGCCGCGCCCACCGCCTTCACATATTGGGTATTGGCGCCTTCCACATGGAACATGTAGCGGTTGCAATCCTTGCCGCGCAGGGCATCGGAATTGCCGCCGGTATTGACGAATACGGTCTTGTTGCGCGCCGCGACCTGCGCGATGGCCAGCGCCGAGGCGGAGGAAATCTCGCCCACGATCACCGCCGCCTTGTCGCGCTCGATGTAGCGCTCCGCCTTGGAGGAGGCGGTGGCGGGGTTCACGCTGTCTTCCATCACCAGGTTGATCTTGCGGCCATTGATGCCGCCGGCCGCGTTCAGCTCCTCCACCGCGAGCTGCACGCCCATCTGGCCGTAGGCGCCGAGCGGGCCGAGGAAGCCGGTGAGCGGGGTGAGGTGGCCGAAGGTCACGGTGTCGGCCTGCGCCTTCACGATGGCCGGCATGCCGACGCCGCCGAGAAGCGCGGCCGCGCCGACGCCCTTCAGGAGCGTGCGACGACCGACGGATGCGGACGCAATGCGGGCGTGATGGGGAATGTCGTTCACGGCGTCGTCTCCTCCCATGGATCCGGCTGGACGTTGCGGCGGCAGGATTTTTCCCGTTCGGACCGCACCGGAATGATTGCCGACTGGCTCGGCTATCTGTTATCTGTGATCACACATAGCAGACGCGGATCATGGAACACAAGACACCTTCCACCGGAGACGGCGATGCCGGAGAGGTCCGCGGCGAAGAGCCGGCGGTCACGCTCGATGCCCGCGTCGGCCGCATCGTCCGCCAGACATTGGCCGATCAGGTCTATGGCGATCTGAAGGAGCTGCTGCTCTCCGGCCGCGCCGCGCCGGGCGAGCGCTTCACCCTGCGCGGGCTCGCCGCCGCCATCGGCACCAGCGCCATGCCGGTGCGCGAGGCGGTGTCACGGCTGGTCGCCGAGAATGCGCTGGAAGTGCTGCCCAACCGCGCCGTGCGCGTGCCCCTCATGTCCCGCGCCCGCTTCGCCGAACTGCGGCTCATCCGCACGAGCCTTGAAGGCCTCGCCGCCGCCACCGCCGCCCGCGAGGCGACGGATGATGAGATCGCCGAGGTGATCCGCTGCGAGCGCGCCTTCGCCGCCGAGCGCGACAAGAAGAAGCCGGACGGCGCCGCCGCCATGCGCCACAACAAGGACCTGCACTTCGCCCTCTACCGCGCCGCCCACCTGCCCACCCTCATGGGCATGATAGAGGGTCTCTGGCTGCAGATCGGCCCCGTGCTCAACCTCGACTTCCGCGCCGGTCCGGAGCGGGTGCGGCAGGGGGAGGCCCACCTCCACCACGCTCAGCTCGTCGCCGCCCTCAAGGCCCGCGATTCGGACGCGGCACGGGACGCCTTGGTCGCCGATATCTGGAGTGCGGGCGACTTCATCCTCTCGCGCGACGTGCTTCCGGACTGACTCGATTCCGAACACGCGCCGAACGGCACCTGACACCACCGATACCCCACAAGAAAACCTCGGGAGAACGCCATGGACCTCGGCATTGCCGGCATCCGAGTCATCGTCACCGCCGGCGCCGGCGGCATCGGCCTGGAGATCGCCCGCGCCTTCCTGAAAGAGGGCGCGAAGGTCGAAGTCTGCGATGTGGACGATGCCGCCCTGGAAGCCCTCGGCGACACCGCCCCGGGGGCCACCGGAACCTGGTGCGACGTGTCCGACCGCGCCTCCGTCGCCGCCTTCATGGAGGGCGCGCTGGGGCGTCTCGGCGGCCTCGATGTGCTTGTAAACAATGCGGGAATCGCTGGCCCCACCGGCCGCGTGGACCAGATTTCTCCGGAGGACTGGGACCGCACTCTGGCGGTGGACATCACCGGCCACTTCAACGTCACCCGCCTCGCCGTGCCGGCCCTGAAGGAGAGCGAAAACGCCTCCATCATCGGCCTGTCCTCGGCCGCCGGCCGCTTTGGCTTTCCCCTGCGCTCGCCTTATGCGGCGGCGAAATGGGGGGTGGTGGGCTTCATCAAGTCCCTGGCCATGGAGCTGGGCGAATTCGGTATACGCGCCAATGCCATACTGCCCGGATCGGTAGACGGTCCGCGCATCCGCTCGGTGTTCGAGAACAAGGCGCGCGAGCGCAACATGTCCATGGAGGAGGTGCAGGCGATGGCCCTCTCCGCCACTTCTCTGAAGCGCCTCATCCCGCCGCAACACCTTGCCAATGTTGCGGTTTTCCTGTCATCTCCGATGGGCTCCACCATCTCCGGCCAGGCCATCGCGGTGGACGGCGACATGCAGATGCTGGTGTAGGCGCCTGAACCGCCGCCGCCCTCCAGCCCAGCCGGAGGGCGGCGAAAGTTCTTTCTTACCTGAGGGTTAGATCCCGGCCTGCGACACGAACTTGGGGTTCAGATAGGCCTCGATGGCCTCCGAGCCGCCCTCAGAGCCATAGCCGGAATCCTTGATGCCGCCGAAGGGAACCTCAGGCAGCGCAAGGCCCAGATGGTTGATGGTCATCATGCCCGCCTGCACCCGGTGCGCCACCTGCTGGGCGGTCTTGGCCGAGCGGGTATAGGCATAGGAGGCAAGGCCATAGGGCAGCCGGTTGGCCTCGGTGACGGCCTCCTCGAAATCCGAGAAGGGCAGCATCATGGCCAGCGGACCGAACGGCTCCTCGTTCATCATCCGCATCTCGCGGGTGACGCCCGTGACCACCGTGGGCTCGAAGAAATAGCCTTTGTTTCCAATGCGTGCGCCACCGGTCGCCACCTCGGCCCCCTTCTGGCGGGCATCGGCGATCAGGGCTTCCATGGCCGGGATGCGGCGCTCGTTGGCAAGCGGGCCCATGGTGGTGCCGGCGTCCAAGCCATTGCCCACCTTCACCGCCTTAGCGACCGTGACGAAGGCATCCACAAACTCCTCGTAGACGTTCTCCTGAATGAGGTAGCGGGTCGGCGAAACGCACACCTGCCCGGCATTGCGGAACTTGGCGGTGGCGATCTGCTTGGCCGCGGCGGTCACGTCCGCATCGTCAAAGACAATGACCGGCGAATGGCCCCCCAGCTCCATGGTGGCGCGCTTCATGTGCTCGCCCGCCAGCGCCGCCAGCCGCTTGCCCACGGGCGTGGAGCCGGTGAAGGTGATCTTGCGGATGGTCGGGTGCGGAATGAGATATTCGCTCACTTCCGCCGGCACGCCATAGACGAGGCCGATGACGCCGGCCGGAATGCCCACGTCCACGAAGGCGCGGATCAGCTCGGCGGGCGAGGCGGGCGTCTCCTCGGGCGCCTTAACGATGATGGAGCAGCCCGCCGCCAGCGCGCCGCACAGCTTGCGCACCACCTGGTTGATGGGGAAGTTCCACGGCGTGAAGGCCGCCACCGGCCCCACCGGCTCCTTGATGACGAGCTGATAGACGCCGGGCGCGCGGGCGGGAATGACGCGGCCATAGGCGCGGCGGGCTTCCTCGGCGAACCAGTCGATGATGTCGGCGGCCGCCAGCGTCTCCATCCGCGCCTCGACCAGCGGCTTGCCCTGCTCCAGCGTCATCAGCCGAGCGATGCCGTCGGCGCGCTCGCGCAGCAGGTCGGCGGCCTTGCGCATGAGCTTGGACCGCTCAAAAGCCGACACCTTGCTCCAGGTCGCGAAGCCGCGCTGGGTGGCCTCCAGCGCCGCGTCGAGGTCGGCGCGCGAGCAGTGGGCGACCGAGCCGATCTCCTCCTCCGTGGCAGGATTGATGACCGGGATGCGGCGGCCCCCCTCGGCATCGCGCCAGACACCGTCGATGTGGAGCTGGACGTTGGGATAGGCGTCGGACATTTGGCTTCCTCCTAGGGGCGCCGCACCGTGGACCGCGCGGGCGCCGGTCGAATCGGGCGTTCGAATCGGGCCTTGCGCCCCGGTGCGCCGTGGGCCGCCGTTCTTCGACCATCTGGCGAAGCGTGACGGGAGACGAGACCGGATGTGGAATGGCGGGCAGGCGCCGGGGCGGGCGGTCATCCTATGCGGCAAAGGTGCAATTGAGAACCTGCGGTGCGCGCGGGGAAACCGGGGGGAGGTCCGCAGCGTTGGCATGGCTGGACGGCGAAACGCCGGGCCAGTCCGGAGGACCCCATGAACACCGCGAACCTGCAATTGGAAGGCGTGCTTCTCGCCTTGTCACGCCTGCTTGAGACCATGCGGCATAAGGGCCTCCTCACATCCGGAGAGATCGAGACGGCACTCGCCGAGGCGGAGGACGCCTGCCGCCGCGATGCCGCCTGCCGCACCATCAGCCCGGGGCAGGCCGAAGGGGTGCTGTTTCCCATCCGCTTCCTGCGCGCGGCCACCAATCGCCAGGAAGGCACGGCCCCGACCTTCACCGACATCGCCACGTCCATCGGCGAGAACAAGGACAGGCACGGCTGAGCCGGCGTAGGGCGCCGGAGCTTCTCAAATCCGGCTCTGGCGCCGAGGGGTTCCCAAAGGGTATCAAGCGGGGGTACGCCCCGGCGCGGCGGGCGGTTGACCTCCGCATCCGCGGAGCGGTTCTGTGGGGAGGCGCCGTTGCTGTCCTTCGTCGAACGCCATGTGGTCGCCTCGATCCTCGGCGCCGTGGTGCTGGCGTTCCTCGTTTACGAGACCTCGGTGCGCTTCTTCGCCTATTCCGGCGATGCCTATGTGGCGACGGATGTCATCTTCATCGCCCCGGAAGTGTCCGGCCCGCTCGCCAAGGTGGTCGTGGGCGACGATGCGCCGGTCGCCGCCGGGGCCGTTCTCGCCGAGATCGAGCGCCAGCCCTTCGCGCTGGCCGTGGCGGCCGCCGAGGCGCAGGTGACATTGGCCGCCGAGCGCATCCGCCTCGCCGAAGCGGCGATTGACGAGAGCACGGCCATGGTCTCCGCCGCCCGCGCCTCCCTCGACAATGCCCGGCGACAGCAGACGCGCTCGGAATCCCTTTCCCAGACCGGCGACATCTCCGCCGAGGCGCTGGATATGGTCAGGCGCGATGCGGTGGTCGCCGCCGCCGACCTGCAGAAGGCGGAGAGCCTTGCGGCGGTGGCGCAGACCCTCGTCACCGTGCGCCGCGCCGAGCAGGCGACCGCCGCCCAGGCCCTCGCAAAGGCCAGTTACGAACTCTCCCGCACCCGCATCATGAGCCCGGCGAAGGGGCGCGTCGCGCCGCTCACCGTGCGCACCGGCGACTATGCCACGGCGGGCAAGCCGCTCGCGGCGGTGGTCTCGGACCTCGACTGGCACATCGTGGCAGCGGTGGACGAGCGGCACCTGGCGCGGCTGAAGCCGGGCCAGAGCGTGCTCTTCACCATCGGCTCCGACCCGTGGCGGCCGCACTGGGGCACGGTGCGCTCCATATCTCCCGGCATCGCGCGCAGCGCCGGCGAGGATGGCGCCCTGCCCTACGTGCCGCTGAGCACCGACTGGATCCGCCTGCCCCGCCGCTTCCCAGTGCTCATCGACATGGGCGACCTGCCGGCGCGCGAACGGCTCTATCGCGGGGCCGATGCCCGCGTACTGATCTGGTTTTGAGGCGATGGCCGCAGCGGGCTGGAGCGCGCGGCAGGGGCTCATCACCGCCGCGAGCGTGGTGCTCGCGCTGCTGATGGCGGCGGCGCTCGGGCTTGAGGGCCTGTGGTGGGCGGCGATCTCCGCCTGGATCGTCTCCAATCCCGACTTCTCCGCCTTGTGGCGCAAGGCGGGCATGCGCCTCGCCGGCACCGCAGTGGGCCTTTCGGCCGGCTACCTGCTGGCGCTGGCGCTGGAGGGGATTCCCCTCTTCCAGGCCCTCGCCCTTTTCATCATCTGCGGGGTCGGCTCCTACCTGCGCTTCTCCAGCCGCTACGGCTATGCCTGGTTCTACGGCACCATCACGCTGATGCTGATGCTGGCGGTGAGCATCCTCGAGACCGAAGCGCTCTTCTCCTTCGCCGAGAACCGTTTCCTGGAAATCGCCTGCGGCGTGGTGGCGAGCGCGGTCGTGCATGCCGTTGGGCGCCCGCGCAGCGATCGGGCGGCGCCGGCAGCGGCGCCCGTACCGGCGCATCCGGCGGACCTTGATCTCATGCATATCGGCCTCGTCGCCGGCATCTCGGCGGTTGCCATGGTGACATTGTGGTCGTGGTTCGACCTGCCGTCGCTGCCGCAGGCCATCGGCTCGTCCCTTGCGGTGCTGGACCGGGATTTCGGCACCATGCGCGTGCGGGGGCGCCAGCGCATGCTCGGCTGCGTCCTGGGCGCGCTCGCGGGACTGGCCGCGCTGCTGCTCCAGCTCGACACTCTTCTCGTCTATCTGACCGTGCTCGCGGGCGGGATCTTCTATTTCTCTCGCCTGCACACCGGCGGCGGGCCGCAGAGCTATATCGGGACGCAGGGCGGCGTCGCCTTCATCACCGCGCTCGTCACCGACGGCGGGCCACCCGCCGAGCTGATGCCGGTGGTGGAACGCCTCGCCGGCATCTTCATCGGGGTCGCCCTGATGCTCATCGCATCGTTCGTCCTGTCCGCGCTCCAGCACAGGCGACGCGCGTCCGTGGAGGCGGCCGACCCGTCCGGTTAGGGGCGGCCGGCGCCGCGATCAAACCATGACGCGACGCAGGAGCCGCCGTGTGAGGCGGGCCGGCCCATAGTGCCACGCGAGCGTCATCCTGTCCGCGAACGCAATGCGGGCAAGCCTGCGCGGCACGAACCAGGCATTGTGCCCGGTGCGACGGACCGGCACGTAACCATGCGCCTGCAGCAGGCGGCGGCTGCGGCCGAAATTCACCCGGTCGTCGATCAGGATGAGACGCGGCTTGAAACGGGACGCAGTGAAGCCGGATAGCACGTCCGCCTCCGTGCCGCCCACGTCGACGGAGAGGAAGTCGAAGCTGGTGACGCCCGCTTCCGCCAGAATGTCATCGAGCGTTCTGGCCGCAACCTTGATCATGCCGTTCGGCTGGTCGCCGGGGAACAGGTGCGACCGCGCCTCCCATCCGAGAAGCCAGAGCTGAAGTGTGTCTGGTGCTCCAGGCCCCGCACAGGCGACCGGGACGACCGGGGACTTTCGCGTCGTCTCCAACGCCTTGGCCAGCTCGACGGACGGCTCGATGAGCAGCCCTTTCCAGCCGTTCAACTCCAGATGATAGGTCTGGTTGCCGCGGATGGGATCACCCGCACCGACATCGACGAACGTGCCGACGGCATTTCCGAGCCAAGCCGCCACAAGACCTCTCTCATGGTAAGAGGGATTGATGACGCGACCACCGTCATCAGCAAAAATAGCTGCACCCATGGCACTCCACCCGCTTAACTGCGAGGAAAGTGCCCGGATACCAAAATTTTCACAATGCTAATCGAGTTCAAATTCTAGCCATAACATTCAGAATGAACCTATTTAATCTCGAATATGAGGCCAAAAATAGTTCATTGCAGATTTTAATTCTCAGAAAATACCAGTCACATTCAGACAAACTACTAAATGAGCGCACGGAGGGTTTCGGCAAAGCGTCTGCCGGCCTGGCGAACGGATGCCCCACCCTTGTGGGTGAGCTGGAGCCATACCCTTCGGCGATCCTCGGGGTCGGGATGCCGCTCGACGAGCCCTTCCTGCTCAAGCGCTTCGAGGCGACGCAAGGCCGTGGTGGTTGAGGTTCCGGCCCCCGCGCACAAAGCCGAGACCGAAACCTGCCGGCCAGCGGCCTGCGCCATGGCGAGATCGAGCAGCATTTCCCAGGCGGCATCTCCGCCGGCAACCCTCGGAAGTACCCGCTTGCGGTCCATGCGCAGGCCGTCGAGCAGGCGCAGGAGAGCCAGAGGATCGTCGAGCAAGGTCGCCGCCCGGCGCTTTTGAACGGAAAGATCGAGCGCACGGCGAATGGCGGCCACGAGTTCGGCGATTTCGACCGGCTTCTGGAGAAAATCCACCGCGCCCATACGCAAGGCGGCAATGGCATTCTCCATCGATGCATTTCCCGTGAGGATAATGGGAAGAATCTGCGGACCTTGGCGAAGCTCACCCACGCGACGGATCAGCTCCAGACCGTCGAGATCCGGCATGGCAAGGTCAGTGACCAGCACGCGTATGGCGAAGTTCTGCTCGACGACATCGAGAGCGCTCAAAGGCGATGACGCGCAGACGACTGGCAGATTCTCGAGCGCGAGGCCCTCTCGCACCTCAAGAAGGAACTCTTTGTCGTCATCGACGACAATAACAGCGACATCCCGCATTGCCCAACTGCCATCACGCGCGCCATGGCTGCCCCCCGGCAGGAACAGCCTTCGGCACGGGAGTTCCTGTCACCACCACTCCAAAGGTCAAGCTAGGTGGGTATCATGCTAGGTCGGCGCAATCCAGTTCAGATCGATCCAATCCATCCCCATTTGGATCAATTTTCGCAAAGGAGCAGATATTTAGAGTTGATTGAGTGCCGTATAGGTCAACCCAGGTGTAGCCCCCCACACCACGGGAAAGCCTTCGGAGGTATTATAGGCGTGCTCTCCGGCCGTAAGCGGCAAGTGAGACTCTCACGCCGATCACCTAACGGCACCTCAGGAAGGGATGCGGGAAGTCGCGCGGTCCCGGCTCAGGCCGAGACCGCCTCCGGAGCCTCGATCTGCCGAACGCGGTCCATCACCGCCTTCTGCACCTTCTCGAACGCCCGCACCTCGATCTGGCGCACGCGCTCGCGCGACACGCCGAACTCGGCGGCGAGGTCTTCCAGCGTCATCGGGTCGTCGGAGAGCCGGCGCGCCTCGAAGATGCGACGCTCACGATCATTGAGCACGGACAGCGCGCCGGACAGGGCCGAGCGGCGGTTGGCCAACTCCTCGCTCTCGGCGAGCTGCTCCTCCTGGTCGAGGCGCTCGTCCACCAGCCAGTCCTGCCACTCCCCGCCCTCCGAGTCCTCGCGGATCGGCGCGTTGAGGGAGGCGTCGCCGGACAGGCGGCGGTTCATGTCCACCACGTCCTGCTCGGTTACGCCGAGCTTGGTGGCGATCTGCTGCACCTGATCGGGGCGCAGGTCGCCCTCCTCCAGCGCGGAAATCTGGCTCTTGGCCTTGCGCAGGTTAAAGAACAGCTTCTTCTGCGCCGCCGTGGTGCCCATCTTCACGAGGCTCCACGAGCGCAGGATGTATTCCTGGATGGAGGCGCGGATCCACCACATGGCATAGGTGGCGAGGCGGAAGCCCTTCTCGGGCTCGAACCGCTTCACCGCCTGCATGAGGCCCACATTGCCCTCGGAGATCACCTCGGAGATGGGCAGGCCATAGCCGCGGTAGCCCATTGCGATCTTGGCCACGAGGCGCAGATGGCTCGTCACCAGCTTGTGAGCGGCGTCGCGGTCCCCGTGCTCGCGCCAGCTTTTGGCGAGCATATATTCCTCCTGCGGCTCCAGCATGGGGAACCGCCGGATTTCCTCCAGGTACCGCGAAAGCCCGCCCTCTGCGGAGGGAATGGGCATGGACTTATGCTGGGCCATCACGAGGCCTCCTTCTCCCGAGGCCCCCATCCGGGCAGCCGCTCGTGCGGCCGCATGACGCCGACCGCGACGCACGATGATATAGATACGAATGGGGCGCGGATAGGTTTCATCCTCTCACGTCGCTGCGAGAGCGAATTGCGTTTCTGCACGCTCACGGACTAGTCGCGCAGCGCCGCCTCCAGAGCCGCAAGGTCCTGCGGCAACTCACTTTCGAACGACAATTCCGCGCCCGTCACCGGGTGCGCGAAACCGAGCCGCGCGGCATGAAGCGCCTGCCGGCCCAGTGCGGCGAGGCAGGCCCGGGCCTCGTCCGGCAGCAGGGAGACCTTGGTCCGGAAGCCCTGGCCGTAGACCTCATCGCCGAGGAGCGGGTGGCCGGCATGGGCCATGTGGACGCGGATCTGGTGGGTCCGTCCGGTCTCCAGCCGGCATTCGATGAGGCTCGCCACCTCCGCCCCGGTCTTGCCGACGAAGGTCTCCAGCACCTCCCAATGGGTCACCGCGTGACGGCCGGAACCCCGCACCGCCATCTTCTGGCGATGGGTCGGATGCCGATCGATGGGCGCATCCACCCTGCCCTTCGGCTCGGGCACGCCCCAGACGAAGGCGAGATAGGCGCGCTCCAGCGGCCCGGTACGGCCGTGGTCGGCGAACTGGGCGGCGAGGCCCTTGTGGGCGGCATCGGACTTGGCCACCACCAGCAGGCCCGACGTATCCTTGTCGATGCGATGGACGATGCCCGGGCGGCGCACCCCGCCGATGCCGGAGAGGCTGTCGCCACAATGATGCAGAAGCGCGTTCACCAGCGTGCCGGAGGCATGGCCCGGTGCGGGATGCACGACCAGTCCGGCCGGCTTGTCGATGACAATGAGGTGATCGTCCTCGAAGGCGATGGTGAGCGGGAGGTCTTCCGCCACCGGCTCGGCCGGCTCGGGAGGCGGCAGGGTCAGGGTGTAGACCTCGCCGGCATTGACCCTCGCGGCCGCGTCCCCTACCACTCCCCCGCCGATGGACACCTGCCCTTCCGCTACGAGACGCTGGATGCGGGTGCGGCTGAGTTCGGGCGCAAGGCGCGCCAGGACGCGGTCCAGCCGCTGCCCCGCATCCTCGGGGGCGACGGCGAGGGTGAGGCTCGCGCCAGCGTCCTGACCGGCTTCGTCCGGCCCGATCTCATCGGTGAGGTCGTCGAAGCCGTCGGCAAGGGCAGCTTCGGTCGTCTTCGCGTTCATTCTTGTCCCGTCAGGAGCCCCGGCCCCTCATGTTCCACCGCCCGCCCCAGATCGACACCCCCGAAGAGGCGCTGACGCCGGAGCAGGAGCGCGTGATCCGCAAGTTCCGCCGCTTCTCCAGCATCTCCATGCTGGTCATGGTGCTGGGAGTGGCGGCCGTGTTCGGCGTGATCGGTTATCGCATGATCCGGGCAAAACCGCTCGCCACCGGCGAAATGACGGCGCTTCTGCCCAAGGGCGCCCGGATCGTCTCCACTGCCGTCTCCGGCGACGTGGTGGTGGTAGCCATCGAGGTCAACGGCGCAACCGAAATCCGCACCTTCGACGCCCGCACCCTCGCCCCTGCGGGCCGGCTGCGCTTCGCGGTCGAGCCCTGAGCTACTGAAGCGAGCCCTCGCCGTCGCCCGGCATGCGGGCCAGCATCATCTGGGTGATGGCCACCAGCATGTCCGCGCGGGCCTTGAGGTCCTCCGCCTCCAGCAGCGCCTGCTTCTCCAGTGCGCCGTAAGGCGACATCACCGAGAGCGCGTTGACCAGCGTCTCGGTGCCGGCCTGGCGGATGCCATCCCAGTCGGCTTCCAGCTTGTTGGCATCGAGAAAGGCCGCGAGCGCTGCGAGAACCGCCTCCCGGTCCACCTCCGCCTCACCCGCCGAAACATCGAAATCCTCGGCGAAGGGCGCCGTATCGATACGGAACTGGCGGTAGGGGGTGGTCACCGGCATCTCTTCCACCACGCGGAAGCGGCAGATGCCGCTCAGGGTGATGAGATAGCGCCCGTCCCCGGTCTCGCCGAACTGGGTGAGACGCCCCACGCAGCCCACCTTGTGCACCGCCGGCCCGCTCGCGCCCGCGGGCGCGGCCTCGTCCGGCTGGATCATGCCGATGAGCCGCGCGCCGGACAGCGCATCGTCCACCATGGCCAGATAGCGCGGCTCGAAGATGTTGAGCGGCAGTTCCGCCCGCGGCAGCAGAAGCGCGCCGGTGAGCGGAAAGACAGGGATCACCGGCGGAATGTCCGCCGGCGACAGGTAATTGCGGTTGGTAGCCACGAAAAAATCCTTTTCGAGCGCCGTCGCGCGAAACTCCGTCCGCATCGGGAAAGCGCATCGACCCGAACGATCGAAGGCAGCGTCCCGCACCCGCGTTTGGAAGGACGCGCTCTCAGGCGAACATGATCGCTGACAACTTCTTACGTCCGGAAAGGGTGAGCGGATCGGTCGGCCCCCAGGCCTCGAACAGCTGGACCAGCTGCTTGCGCGCGGCATCCTCGTTCCAGGAGCGGTCACGCTTCACGATGTCGAGCAGGTGGATCAGCGCATCCTCGCGCCGGCCCTTGGCATTCAGCCCGATCGCGAGGTCGAAACGGGCCTGATGGTCGGCCGGGTCGAGGTCGAGCTTGGCCTGCAGCGTCGCGAGATCGCCCAGCGAGGCGGCCTGCTCGGCCACATCGAGGGCGGCGCGCGCGGCGACGATCGACGGGTCGTTGGCCTTGTCGGCGGGTGCCAGCGCCAGCGTCGCCTTGGCCTGCTCCAGCGCGCCGGCCGCGACCTGGGTGCGCACGAGGCCGGCGAGCGCCTTCAGATTGTCCGGTTCCTCACCGAGCACGCCGGCAAAGATCTCCGCCGCCGCGGTCAAATCGCCATCCGCCAACGCGCCTTCGGCCGCCGCGAGGGCTTCTTCCAGCCCGTCCGTTCCGGGACCTAGGAGGCGATCGATGAAAGCCTTCACCTGTCCTTCAGGCAGGGCCCCCATGAAGCCGTCCACCGGCTGGCCGTTCACGAAGGCATATACCGTGGGCACCGACTGGATGCCGAGCTTGCCGGGGATGACCGGATGGTCGTCGATGTTGAGCTTGGCGAGGCGCACCTTGCCCTTGGCGGCCTTGACCACCTTCTCGATCACCGGCGTCAGCGTCTTGCACGGGCCGCACCAGGGCGCCCAGAAATCCACGAGGACCGGGCGGCGCTTCGATTCCTCCATCACCTCGGCCATGAAGGTCTGGGTGGTGGTGTCGATGATGTCCCCGCCGGCGCTGTCGGAAGCCGCAGCCGGTTTGGCACCCGTGGCGCCTGCCTGATTGAGCAGCATGTGTCGCAATCCCCGAAAATCCAGCCCCGCGGCGCCCGAAGGCGGCATCGCCGGGACAAGCCCCCCTTAGATGGGGCGCCGTCACACCGACGCAATGCGGCGCTTGCCGCCTTGTACCCCTTTCAGGGGCGGAAGGTAAGGCGGGAGGCGCCGACACAACCCCAGGACGCACCGACGCGCATCTCCCGCCGGCGCACCGGGCACCCCCTGTGGATCGTTGGCAGGCCAAGGCTTGCACAGGGGCGGCGGGGCATGCACGCTGGTTTGACCTCCACCGGAAAGGCTGGCACACCCCGAGGCGATGACCCTGTTTCCCGTTCCCACAGCCAAGATCGCGGCATGAAGTTCGACCGCCTGCGGCTCGTGGGCTTCAAGACCTTCGTCGAGCCCACCGATCTTCTGATCGAGCCCGGCCTTACCGGCGTGGTGGGGCCGAACGGGTGCGGCAAGTCCAATCTTGTCGAGGCGTTGCGCTGGGTGATGGGCGAAAGCTCCTACAAGGCCATGCGCGCCAACGACATGGAGGACGTGATCTTCTCCGGCACCACGGGCCGGCCGTCGCGCAATTCGGCCGAAGTGGTGCTGCACCTCGACAATTCCGACCGCACCGCCCCTGCCGCCTTCAATGAGTGGGACCAGCTGGAGATCGTCCGCCGCATCGAGCGCGGCGCCGGATCGAGCTACCGCATCAATGGCAAGGACGTGCGCGCCCGCGACGTCCAGCTCATCTTCGCCGATGCCTCCACCGGCGCCCGCTCCCCCGCCCTCGTGCGGCAGGGGCAGATCGGCGAGATCGTCGGTGCCAAGCCCAATGCCCGCCGCCGCATCTTGGAAGAGGCTGCCGGCGTCGCTGGCCTCCACGCCCGCCGCCACGAGGCCGAAACCCGGCTGAAGGCCGCCGAGCAGAATCTGCTGCGGCTGGAAGACGTCATCACCCAGTTGGGCACGCAGGTGGACAGCCTGCGCCGCCAGTCCCGCCAGACCGTGCGCTACAAATCGCTGGCCGCCGAAATCCGCCAGTGCGAGGCGACCCTGCTCTGGCTGCGCTGGCAGGACGTCACGAAAGCGCTGGCCGATGCCGAGCAGGCCGTGGAAGCCGCCAAGCGCGACGGCGCCGAGCACACGCGCCTTCAGGCCGAGGCCGCGCGCCTTCAGGCCCTCGCCGCCCACGCCCTCCCGTCGCTCCGCCAGAAGGAGGCGGAAGCCGCTGCAGCGCTGCAGCGCCTCACCCATGCCCGGCAGGAGCTGGATGCCGAGGAGGCCCGCCTCGCCGCCCGCAAGGAAGAGCTGGAACGTCGTCTCGTCCAGCTGGCCCAGGATACCGCCCGCGAAGAGGCCCTCTCCCACGACGCCGAGAGCGTGCTGGAGCGTCTCGCCTCCGAGGCCGAGAACCTGCGCTTCGAGCAGGAGGAAGCGGCCGAGCGCGAGGCCATCGCCGCCGACATGCAGGAAGAGGCCGCCGCCTTTCTGGAGGAGGCCGAGCGCGCTCTTGAGGAAAAGACCGCGCACTTTGCCGATCTCGGTGCCCGGCGCGCCTCTCTGGAGCAGCTTCTGCGCGAGACGCGCGACCGACTGGTGCGCAACGCTGCCGAGCGCGCCTCGGTGGAGGCGGAGGAAAGCCGCCTCAAGCAGCAGGCCGGCACCGACGCGCTCGAAGGCCTGCGCATGGAGGCCGAGGCCGCCCGCGACGCTTTGGCCGAGGCCGAGGAAGCGAGCATCGACGCCGAGGTGGCCCATACCGTCGCCCGCCGGGCGATCGAGGAACTGCGCCCGACCCTCGCCGAGGCGCAGGCCCGCTTCGGCCGTCTGGAGACCGAAGCGCGAACGCTGGCGAAGGTGCTCCAGTCCAGCGATGCGCGCTTCCCGCCCGTGGCCGATCTCGTCACCGTCGCCAAGGGCTATGAGACGGCGCTGGGCGCCGCCCTGGGTGACGATCTCGATTTGCCGGTGGACGGCGCCGCCCCCGCCCGCTGGGCCGGCGCGGCATTGGACCCGTCCGACCCCCCATTGCCGCAAGGCGCCCTGCCCCTCTCCCGCTTCGTCTCCGGCGCCCCGGCGCTGGCGCGACGGCTGGTGCAGGTGGGCATCGTGGCCCGCGCCGATGGCCCCGCTCTGGCAAGCCGGCTGAAGGCGGGCCAGCGCCTCGTCTCCATGGAGGGGGACCTGTGGCGCTGGGACGGCGTGGTCGCCGCCGCCGATGCCCCCACAGCCGCCGCCCGCCGCCTCGCCGAGCGCAACCGCCTCGCCGACATCGAAGCCGAGGCGGCTCTGGCGGAAGCACATCTCGATGAGGTGCGCGCCACCCTCGCCGATCGCGAAGGTGTCTTGCGTCAGGCCGCCGAGGGAGAAAATCTCGCCCGCGAAGCCCGCCGCGCCGCGCAAAGGTCCGCCGAGGCGAGCCGCGCCACTTTGGAAGCGGCCGAGCGCCGCGCCGCCCAGCATCTCGCGCGCCTTTCGGCTCTGGCCGAGGCGCGCAACCGCCTCGCCGCCGTGCGCGCCGAATCGGAGGCGTCGCTGGCCGATGCCGAGCGCCAGCTCGCCGCCCTCGACACGCCGCAGGTGCTCGAATCGGAGCTGGCCCGCGCCCGGGCCGACACCGCCGAACGCCGCGCCGCCGTAGCCGAGGCCCGCGCCCGGCTCGATGCGCTGAGGCGCGATGCCACCCAGCGCATGCGCCGGCTGGAAGCCATCGCGGCGGAAGAACGCTCCTGGCGCCAGCGCGCCGGAGGTGCCGGGGAACGGCTTGCCGCCGTCGCCGCCCGCGAGGCCGAGGCGAAAGCCGAGCTCGCCGAGATCGAGGAAGCGCCCTCCGAATTCATCCGCCGTCGCCGCGCGCTCATGAATGCGCTGGAAGAGGCGGAGGCGGCCCGCCGCGAGGCCGCCGACCGGCTCGCCGAGGGCGAGGAGGCGCTTGCCGCCGCCGACCGGGCCGCCCGAGACGCGCTGGAAGCCATGTCCGGCGCCCGCGCCGAGGCCGCCCGCGCCGACGCCCGGCTGGAAGGCGCCCGCCAGCGCCGCGACGATCTCCAGCGCGAGATCGCCGACATTCTCGACGGCCCGCCGGACCTCGCCCGCGAACAGGCCGGCCTCACCGACTCATCCCCTCCCCCCAATGTCGCCGCCATTGAGGCGACGCTGGAGCGGGCGAAGCGCGACCGGGAGCGACTCGGCGCCGTGAACCTGCGCGCCGATGTGGAGCTGGAGGAAGCGGAGGCCCAGCACACCCGGCTCACAACCGAACGCGACGACCTGAACGAGGCCATCCGCCGCCTGCGTGCGGCCATCCAGAGCCTGAATCGCGAGGCGCGCGAACGGCTTCAGGCTTCCTTCGCGGTGGTGGACGGGCATTTCCGCAAGCTGTTCGACACGCTGTTCGGCGGTGGCGAGGCGCAACTGGTGCTCACCGATGCGGACGATCCGCTGGAGGCGGGCCTCGACATCATCGCCAAGCCCCCGGGCAAGAAGCCGCAGACGCTGATGCTGCTGTCCGGCGGCGAGCAGGCTCTGACCGCCATGGCGCTCATCTTCGCCGTCTTCCTCACCAATCCCGCGCCCATCTGCGTGCTGGACGAGGTGGACGCGCCGCTCGACGACGCCAACGTGGAGCGATTCTGTACCCTGCTTGAGGAGATGACGCGCCTCACCGACACGCGCTTCCTCACCATCACCCACAATCCCATCACCATGGCCCACCAGAATCGCCTGTTCGGCGTGACCATGGCCGAGCGCGGCGTATCCCGTCTGGTCTCGGTGGATTTGCAGAGCGCCGAGCGGCTGCGCGAGGCCGTCTAGCCTTCCAAGACTTGCTGGAGCTTGGCCTTTCTCAGGGCGCCGAAGCGCCCGTGCGGAAGGAGGCGGGTGCACGCTTTCCACTGCGGCAGCGCCGAGACGGCGAAGCACGATGTCGCAGCCACATTTTTCTTCTTTATTTTCAGAAACTTGATACCCCCTACGGCTGCCTTGACACTCAATTTTGACGCAACTATGGTGCGCCGCGGTTCGAGGGGGAGGGCTGCTGTCCTCCACCGGAGCCAGGAACTCGCGCAATGTCCGGACCTGACAATACCTCCGCAGGAGGCAAAAGCGGACCGGACGGGGCGGGAGGCTCCCGGCCCAGCGATACCGAGCTCTCCGCAAGGCTTGAGCAGCTCAACACCTCGTTGGGCCACGTCCGCGCCAAAGCCGAGGTGCCGGCTCCGAAAGAGCAGGATACCTCGTCCAAGTCGGGCGTCGCTCTTGCCTTCCGGCTGGGTGCCGAATTCGTGTCGGGCGTTCTGGTGGGGTCTCTCATCGGCTACGGCATCGACCGCTTCTTCTCGATCACGCCCTGGGGGCTGATCGTATTCACGCTGGTCGGCTTCGCCGCGGGCGTGACGAACATGCTGAGGGCGTCCGGCGAAGGCCGGAAAAAGGGCCCCGGCACGTCCTGACGAGCGCCACCTCAAAAACGGGGACGGCGCGGCGGGACTGGGTTTTCGGGGCGGCGCGAGCCGTCCGGGTCATTGGGGCGGGGTCCGGCAGCGGATTTCGGCCTGTTGATACATTTGGCGGCTTCGGCCGTGATCTTGGGTTCAGCGGCCGAGGCCGCGATGGCAGGGGGCGCGTTCGGATGACCGTCGATCCGATCCACCAGTTCGAGATCAAGCGCTACGTGGACCTGCTGAACCTCAGCAGCGTGCAATTCTCGTTCACGAACGCCGCCGTGTTCATGTTCGGCATCGTGGCGATTATCTTCTTCTTCCTCACCTACGCCACCCGCGGCCGCACCCTGGTGCCGGGCCGCGCCCAGTCGGCGGCGGAGATGAGCTACGAATTCATCGCCAAGATGGTGCGTGACAGCGCCGGCAACCAGGGCATGGTGTTCTTCCCCCTGGTCTTCTCGCTGTTCATGTTCGTGCTGGTGGCGAACGTGGTGGGCCTCATCCCCTACACCTTCACCGTCACGGCGCACCTCATCGTCACCGCCGCTTTGGCGCTGCTGGTGATCGGCACCGTCATCATCTACGGCTTCGTCAAGCACGGCACCCACTTCCTGCACCTGTTCGTGCCGTCGGGCGTCCCGGGCTTCCTGCTTCCCTTCCTGGTGGTGATCGAGGTCGTCTCGTTCCTCTCCCGCCCCATCAGCCTGTCGCTGCGTCTGTTCGCCAACATGCTGGCCGGTCATATCGCGCTGAAGGTGTTCGCCTTCTTCGTGGTGGGCCTCGCCTCGGCCGGCATCGCCGGCTGGTTCGGCGCGACGCTGCCCTTCCTGATGATCGTGGCGCTCACCGCGCTGGAGCTTCTGGTGGCGGTGCTGCAGGCCTACGTGTTCGCGGTGCTCACCTCGATCTACCTCAACGACGCGATCCACCCGGGTCACTGACCCGGACGTCGCCTCGCCGTTCCACCGATTACCCCAACACTCGAGTTTTTGAAGGAGCAGTCCATGGATCCCGCAGCTGGTAAGTTCATTGGTGCCGGTCTCGCCTGCCTCGGCATGGGTCTCGCCGGCGTCGGCGTCGGTAACATCTTCGGCAACTTCCTCTCCGGCGCCCTGCGCAACCCGTCGGCTGCCGACGGCCAGTTCGCCCGCGCGTTCATCGGCGCGGCGCTCGCGGAAGGTCTCGGCATCTTCTCGCTCGTCGTCGCCCTCGTCCTGCTGTTCGTGGCCTGATCTCAGGTTCGCGGCGGAAGAGGTCTCCCGGGCGCCCAGCGCCCGGGCGCAGTGATTGACACCCTGTGACGAGGCACCCTTGCCTCGACAGGTGCGAAGGCGGGCAAGCCATGATGAAGTCGTGGAAAGTGACTGTCGCGCTGGCGTTTGCGGGTGCGGTCCTGATGGGCGCTCCCGTCTCGGCGGCGAGCGATCCTGCCGGCAAGCCGGCCACGGTCGCACAGGCGGCTCCGCCCACCGGCGCCGCCGGGCATGGGACCCACGAGCCTGCCGCCGCAGCTCCCGGCACGGGACATGCGGATGCGGCCGGAGATCATGGCAAGAAGAGCCACTTCCCGCCCTTCGACGGCACCACCTTCGCCTCGCAGCTGCTGTGGCTCGTCCTGAGCTTCGGCCTGCTCTACTTCCTGATGAGCCGCATCGCCCTCCCGCGCATCGGCCGCATCCTGGAAGAGCGCCACGACCGCATCGCCGACGACCTCGAGGAGGCGGCGAAGCACAAGGCTGACAGCGAGGCCGCCCAGGCGGCCTACGAGAAGGCCCTCGCCGAGGCTCGCGCCAAGGCCAACTCCATCGCCGGCGAGACGCGCAACCGTCTCAATGCCGAGCAGGACGCCAACCGCAAGTCGCTCGAGGCGGAGCTCGCCACCAAGCTCGCCGCCGCCGAGGAGCGCATCGCCTCCACCAAGACCGAGGCCCTCACCCATGTGAAGGGCATCGCCGTGGACGCCACCGGCGCCATCGTCTCCACCCTCATCGGCACGAGCCCCGCTCAGCATGAGGTGGAACAGGCCGTCGACAGCGCCCTCGCCAAGAAGGACGCGGCCTGAGGGCCGCGACGCCCGCGCGCCTTCAAGGCAGCCGGGTTCTGCAATTTTGAACGCGCCTGACCGGTTCGCGTTCTCGACGAGACCCTGACGTTTCAACGTCGCTCAGGCCCGGACCGGGCGGACGCAGACGGACCCGAGGACCACGTTATGAACGAGATGTCACTGGCTGAACTTTGGGTCGCCATCGCCTTCGTGGTCTTCGTCGGCATCCTCATCTATGCCGGCGCCCACCGCGCCATCGCTTCCGCGCTCGACAGCCGCGGTCAGCGCATCTCCGCCGAGCTTGAAGAAGCCCGCCGGCTGAAGGAAGAGGCGCAGAAGCTCGTCGCCGAGTTCAAGCGCAAGCAGCGTGAGGCCGAGGCCGAGGCCGAATCCATCGTCACCGCCGCCAAGGCGGAAGCCGAACGCCTCGCGGCCGAGGCCAAGGCCAAGATCGAGGACTTCGTGTCCCGCCGCACCAAGATGGCCGAGGACAAGATCGCCCAGGCCGAGCACCAGGCTGTGGCCGACGTGAAGGCCATCGCCGCCGAAGCTGCCGCCAAGGCCGCCGAGGTTATTCTGGGTCGTGCAGCCACCGGCGACGTCTCCGACCGGCTGATTTCCCACGCCATCGGCGAGGTCAAGACGAAGCTGAACTGAGCCCAAGCCGCTCCATTCTTCCAGAAGGCCGCCACTGGCGGCCTTTTTCGTTTTGGGAAGCCTCTGCAGCGCGGCGCGACCGATCTGGACGCCGTGTCAACGCCCAGCCGGAGGCTGGCCCGCGGCTCCGGCCGGCCCGCCTGCCCCCATCGCCCCGCCGCTCGGCCGCTCGGCCGCTCGGCGGATGCCTTGATTGAGCCGCCGCGCTGGTCCATTGCTAGGATATGTGGCGCGCAGCGGAACCCCATTCTTCCCAGACCGGACCAAGCCGGAGGCGAGGCGGTTTGCCTGTGCGGCCCAACCCGCTGGCCCTGCTTCTGCTCGCCCTTCTCACCGGCGTGCTGCTGGGTGCGGATGCGGCGCGCCCCGCTTTTGCGCAGAACGACTTCTTCTTCTTCCTGCGTCCCCCGGCCAACGTGCCGCGCGGCAATCCCCAGCCCCAACAGCGGCAGCAGCAGCAACAACAGCAGCAACGTCCCCCGCAGAATTCCGGCTGGTGGCCGTTCCAGCCCCAGCCCGACCTCCTGCCTCCGCCCCAGCAGCAGGCCAAGCCCCAGGCGCCGGCCGAGCCCACGGGCGTCGTCTATGGCTCCGCCGATGCCGCGAGCCAGGGCAAGCGGGTCCCGCCCAGCCAGTTCGTGCTGGTGCTCGGCGACCGCATGGCAGGGCAATTGGCGCAGGGCCTCGCCGATTCCTACGTGCCGGAGCGACAGCGCATCGCGATCGTCGACAACACGGTCGACGAAAGCGGCTTCCTGCCGACACCGGTGGACTGGCTCGCCCGCCTGCCCGATGCGATTGCAGCCGCGCGGCCATCCGTCACCGTCGTTGCGCTCGGCTCGGACGACCTGCAGCCAATCAAGGATGGCGATACCCAGGCCCAGCCGCTGACCGAGCGGTGGAACGAGCTCTATGGCAAGCGCGTGGACGAGGTACTCGCCGCGCTGCGCGAAAAGGCCGGACGCATCATCGTGGTCGGCCTTGCCCCCGTCGCCAACGGCCAGTTGTCCGATGACTACGCCAAGCTGAACGAGATCCTGCGCGCCCGCGTCGCCCGCGCGGGGCTCACCTTCGCCAATGTCTGGGACGGCTTCGTCGACGAGGACGGGAAGTACATGGCGAACGGCCCGGCGGTGGACGGCCAGCGCAGGCGCCTGAGATTCAACGATGGCGTGCGCTTTACCCGCGCCGGCGGGCGAAAGCTGGCCTTCTTCGTTCAGAAGGACATCAACCGCATGCTGGAGGAGAGCGGCGGCGCCAAGGCCTCGCCGACGCCGGACGCCACCAGCGGACCGGAGCGGCCCTCCGCCCTCGCCGGAGCCCCGGCGACGGGCCGCGACGCGCGCCCCGATGCGGTGCAGGTTTCCACCAGCGCCGCCTCAGCGGCGAAGGTTCTGAAGGATGGCGTCGCGCCGCCGCCCGTCCGTGGGCGGGCCGACGATTTCACCTGGCCGCCCTCCGGCGCCGAGCCCGCCGCCGCTCCGTCGGCGCGCTGAAGGTTCCCGTCTTTCCGGCGGCCTGACCACCTCTGCCGCAGCGCGGCAAAATCCGCTTTGCAAAGCCGGAGCGGCGCTTTACCGATTTCAGGGAAGAAGTGCGGGCGCCGCCCGCTGCATGGGTCGAGGAGCCGTCATGTCCGAGGGAAATTCCGCCGCGTCCATCCGTCCGCGCCGCAGCGTCCTCTACATGCCCGGCTCCAACGCCCGTGCGCTGGAGAAGGCGCGCACCCTTCCGGCCGATGCGGTGATCCTGGATCTTGAGGACGCGGTTGCGCCCGACGCCAAGGTGGAAGCCCGCGGCCGCATCGTCGAGACGGTGAAGGCCGGCGGCTTCGGGCCGCGCGAGGTGGTCATCCGCATCAACGGCCTCGACACGCCGTGGGGACCGGATGATCTGGAAGCCGCCGCATCCGCCACGCCCGACGCGATCCTGCTGCCCAAGGTGCAGTCGGTGGAGCAGCTCGTCACGGTGGGCCGCCGCCTCAAGGCGCTCGACGTGCCCGCCACCACGCGGGTCTGGGCGATGATCGAGACGCCGCTGGCGATCCTCGACATCAAGGCCATCGCCGCCGCCGCGCAGGACCCGCTGACCCGTCTCTCGGTGTTCGTCCTCGGCACCAACGACCTTGCCAAGGAAACCCGCGCCGCTCTGGTGCCGGGCCGCGCGCCCATGGTCGGCTGGCTGAGCCTCGTCGTCGCCGCCGCGCGCGTCTATGGCGTGGACGTGCTCGACGGCGTGTGGAACCAGTTCCAGGACCTCGACGGCTTCAAGGCCGAATGCGCCCAGGGCGTGGAGTTCGGCATGGATGGCAAGACGCTGATCCACCCGAGCCAGATCGAGCCCTGCAACATCGCCTTCAGCCCCCCGGAGGCCGAGGTGGCGCGGGCGCGGGCGATCATCGCCGCCTTCGCCTTGCCGGAGAATGCGGGCAAGGGCGTCATCACGCTGGACGGCCGCATGGTGGAGCTGCTCCACGCCGAGATGGCGAAGCGCACCGTCGCGCTGGCCGATGCCATCGCCGCCCGCAGCTGACCGCACCATGACCACACCCGCCGCCCTGACCGCTCCCGCGCCCCTGCACATCGTCATGGTCGCTTATCCGGACATGACGCAGCTCGACCTCACCGGCCCGTTCGAGGTGTTCGCACGGCTGCCGGGCGCGAAGATCGACATCGTCTGGAAGACCAGCACCAGACCGGTGAAGGACGTGGCGGGCCTCTCCATCATGCCCACCGCCGCGTTCAAGGAAATCCACGACTGCGACGTGCTGTTCGTGCCCGGTGGGCCGGGCCAGCTCGAGTTGATGGAGGACCGGGAAACCCTCGGCTTCCTGCAGGAGATGGCGGACGGCGCGCGCTATGTGACCTCCGTCTGCACCGGCTCGCTGATCCTTGGTGCCGCGGGGCTGCTCAAGGGCTACCGCGCCACCTGCCACTGGCTGTCTTTGCCGCAGTTGGCCCACCTCGGTGCCATCCCGGTGGAGGAGCGGGTGGTGATCGACCGCAATCGCCTCACCGGCGCCGGCGTCTCCTCCGGGATCGACCTAGCGCTGGCGCTGGCGAGCGAGATCGCCGGCGAGGACGAGGCACGGCGCATCACCCTCGCCATCGAATACCAGCCCGAACCGCCCTTCCCGCCCCGCGACAAGGAGGATCCCCGCCTCGTCGAGGAGGTCCGTGGCCGGACGCAGGGGTTTCAGGACAAGCGCGACGCCGTCGCCCGTCGCATCGGCGCGCGGCTCTGACACCCCGGGGGGACTGAACCATGAAGCTCTATCGCTATCTCACCGGCCCCGACGACGCCGCCTTCTGCAAGCGCGTGTCCGCCGCCCTCAACCGGGGCTGGCAGCTCCACGGTGCGCCGACCCTCACCTTCGACAGCGTTCAGGGCCGCGTCATCTGCGGCCAGGCCATCGTCAAGGAAGTGGAAGGCGAGTGGTCGGACGAGGTGGTGCTCTCCGAGCACTGAGCCTGCGCAAAGGGGGCGCCGATCGGGCATCGCCGATCGGGACGCGCGGAGCGGCGGATCAGACCGCCTTCGCCTCGGCAGAAGCGGCGTGGCCGGGCATGAGGACGATGGACACATCCACCTCGTCGCCGGCCTCGCGGAACTCCCGCTTCACCGACTCGGTGAGCTTGGCCACCACGGCGCGGGCACGGGCGACGGTCCAGTCGCTCTCGAAGCCGAGATGCAGCTCCACGAACATCTTGCCGCCGAACTGGCGGGTGCGGATATCGCCCAACTCGTCGAAGTCGTCGAAATGGGTGGTGAGCACCTTGAGGATGCGCAGCTGCCCCGCCTCGTCGATGGCCTGGTCCAGCAGGGAGGCCACCGAGTTCGAGAGCATGGCGTAGATGTTGTAGATCATGAACCCGATGACCACGAACGAGCCCATGGGATCGAGGTAGTACAGGATCGGGATGTTGTTGAAGATCGACAGGATCACCGTGACCGTGAACACCGAGCCCGAGGCGATAGCCGAGACGAGGTGAACGCGGGCCTGGGCGGCCAGCACCGGCGAATGGGTCTCGTGGGCGAGGCGCGTGGCCTTGCGGTTCAGGATTACGTTGCCGACCACCGCCAGGGCCGCCACGAAGAGCCCGAGCTCGGCGCCGTCCACGCCCTCCGGGTGCATCACGCGGATGATGGCGCGGGTGCCGGCGATAACCACCAGGATCGTCTGCAGCAGCGCGATCATCAGCTCGGCGAGGTTTTCCAGCTTGCCGAGGCCGTAGGCATATTTGCCCGCATGGGCCTTGTGGGCGAGCTTCAGCACCAGCCAGCAGGCGGTGAGCGCCGTCAGGTCGAACGAGGTGGCGAGCAGGTCCGTGAGGATCGCCGCCGAATTGGTGAGCGTTGCAGCGAGAATGTAGAAGGGAAACAGGCAGGCCGTGAAAATCATGGCCTGAAACGACAGATTCTGGCTCGCCGAACCCGACACGAACGCCCCCTCTTGCCCGCTGCGCCTTCCGGAGTGGCCCAGCACCCCTCCGGAACGCCCCATGAGGACCATGAGGGGGGCACGCGTCAAGCCGATCCGGCATCGCGGCCGAGATTCGACACGTTCTCCCTTCGGCCTGTTGCGTCGCACCCACGGGCTCTGCAACATGCGCCGACGAATTGGGGGACCCTAGATGAGCAAGACCAACCGGGGCAATTTCTTCGAGGATTTCAGCGTCGGGCAGGTGATCCGCCACGCGACGCCGCGCACCGTGACGGTGGGCGACGTGAGCCTCTACAGCGCCCTGTACGGCACCCGCTTCGCGGTCCAGTCCGCCGATACCTTCGCCCAGGACATCGGCTATCCGGCCGCCCCGGTGGACGACCTGCTCGTGTTCCACACGGTGTTCGGCAAGACGGTGCCGGACATCTCGCTCAATGCCGTGGCCAATCTCGGCTATGCCGGCGGGCGCTTCCTCGCCCCGGTCTATCCCGGTGATACCCTGACCGCCGTGTCCGAGGTCATCGGCCTCCGGGAGAATTCCAACGGCCAGAGCGGCGTCGTCTACGTCCGCTCCCTGGGCTTCAACCAGGACGGCACCGAGGTGCTGGACTATGTGCGCTGGGTGATGGTGCGCAAGGCGGACCCCTCCCTCCCCGCGCCCGAGCCAGTGGTCCCCACCCTTCCGGCAGCTCTGGCCCCCGACGCCCTCGGCGGTGCCGTGCCCGTGCTCGACCTCGGCGGCTGGCGTGACGACCTCTCCGGCTCGACCGCCCGCTTCAGCGACTATGCGGTCGGCGAGCGCATCGACCATGTGGACGGCATGACGGTGGAGGAGGCGGAGCACATGATCGCCACCCGCCTCTACCAGAACACGGCCAAGGTGCACTTCAACCAGTTCACTGAGGGCCAGGGCCGCTTCGGCCGTCGGCTCATCTATGGCGGGCACGTGATCTCCATCGCCCGCGCGCTCTCCTTCAATGGCCTCGCCAACGCCTTCCACATCGCCGCCATCAATGGCGGACGCCATGTGGCGCCGCTGTTCGCGGGCCTCACCGTCCATGCCTGGAGCGAGGTGCTGGACGCGCAGGAACTGCCGGGCCGTGACGACGTGGGCGCGCTGCGCCTGCGCACCGTCGCCACCAAGGACCGGCCGACCGCCGATTTCCCCTTCAAGGCGGAGAACGGCGATTACGACCCGAGCGTCATCCTCGATCTCGACTACTGGGCGCTGATCCCGCGCTGACCGGCCGCGCCGGACGCCGCCCCGGCCGAAGCCGTGGGCGGTGCGGCGCTCGCCCCCTGGGGCTTGGCAGCCGGCGGCTTCGCTTCCGCCGGCTTGCTCCCGTCGGCGGGCGCCGAGGTCGTCGCCGGCGGCTTCGCCGCGGCCCCGGATCCGGCCGGCTTGGGCTTCGGCTTGCGCGGCGGAGTGGCGGGAACCACGGCGGCCGGCACACCGCCATAGACCGACATGAAGCGCCAAATCTCCTCGCCGGCATCGATGTCGTGGCTGCGCAGGCCGAGAAATGGCGTGGCGAGGTCGGGCTTCGTCTCCACCATGGCCGGCGACTGGTGGCCGCCGCGCTCGATGGTCATGAGCTCCACGGCACTGCCATCCCGGCAGCCTTCCCAGCGGCGCAGCTCGGCGGTGGTGCCGTCATCCGGGGCAAGGTCGGGCAGCTTGGTGCTCGTGGCCGGCCCGCATCCGTCCAATGCGGCATAGAGACGGGCGCTGTCGGGCGCGGAAAGGGTCGAGCCCAGCGGCGTCCAGAAACCGGCATAGCCGATCACCGAATCCGCCGTGCCGTGAATGAACTGGATGGAGACCGGCTTCGACGGCTGGCACTCTTCCTTATAGTTGGCCGGCGCGGTGGACATGATCGCCGAATAGGCGGCGAACAGCTCGGCATATTCGCAGGCCATCCGCTGCACCATGAAGCCGCCGTTGGAGATGCCGGTGAGGTAGATGCGGTTCGGATCGGAGATCCCGTCGGCCGCCAGCCGCCGCGCCAGCGCCACCAGGAACGCCACGTCGTCGCCCGGCCGCAGCATCATCTTGAGTCGCATGGCCGCCGGGCGGCCATCATTCCACGTCCGCCCCTCGCCTTCCGGATAGACGGCAACGAAGCCGTGCTTAGCCGCCGCGGCATCGAGCCCGAAATAGGCACGGAAGCTTTCCGGCGTCTGCGCCGCGCCATGCAGCGCGATCACCGTGGGGGCAGGCGTGGTGACGCCATCGGGTGTCACCACCACATAACGGCGCGTCTCTCCGTTCACCGAAAGCCTGAGGTCCTTGACCGATTCCGCATGGAGCGGAGCAGATCCCGACCAAAGCAGGAACAAAAAGAGACTCGCACGGAACATCCAGCTGCCAGCGGCGCCCCGCCGCAGCCACGATTGCCACACGTCTAAAGTCGAAGCATCGGGGGCCAGTCGGCGGCGAACAAGGGCGGCAAGGACCGTCATGAGCGCAATAAGCCTCTTGAAACAAATAGATTTTATCGCGGCCGCCGCCCCTGCCAGCGGGAACAGGCTTGCCCTGCGAATACGGCGGCGGCGGGGCGGAGGTGTGTCATCCCGGCCACACACGCGGCGGCACCGCTGCCAATTTGATCTAGATCAAACTGAACAGCGCCTCTCAGGAGGAAGTGTTTCCCATCAGTTATCTCAAAGGGCTTGTGGGAGCGGGGCATGTCGAAGCTCGGACTTGGTATCATTTTCGCGGCGGGGCTCAGCGCCCTCGTTGCCGGCAGCGCGACGGCCGCCGATCTTTCCACCCCGGTCTACAAGGCCCCGGCGGTCGAAGAGCCGCTGAGCCCGTGGCAGATCCGCGTGCGCGCCCTCTATGTGCTGCCTGAGAACGGCGGCTCGGTGACCGGCGTCCCGTTCTCCAACCTCACCTATTCGAGCGCCGTTGTTCCGGAGCTCGACATCACCTACTACTTCACCAAGAACATCGCCGCCGAACTCATCCTCGGCGTGACGCCCCACAACATCTACGGTGCCGGCACCCTCACCGGTCTCGGTCAGGTCGGCAAGGTGTGGCTGCTGCCCCCCACCCTCACCCTGCAGTACCACTTCACCGACTTCGGCCCGTTCAAGCCCTATATCGGCGCCGGCGTGAACTACACCGCCTTCTTTAGCCAGGAAGCCACCAACCCGGCCTTCTCCTCGCTCAAGGTCAACGACTCGTGGGGCGTCGCCCTGCAGGCCGGCTTCGACTGGATGATCGACCGCCACTGGGGCATCAACGTCGACGTGAAGAAGATCTTCCTGCAGCCCGACTTCATGCTGCAGACCGTGGGCGGCACCTACCTCCAGGGCGGCGCGGACCTCAACCCCTGGATCTTCGGTACGGGCGTGACCTACCGCTTCTGATCGACCGATCCAGTCGCTATTCTAGAAAACGCCGGGCTCGCCCGGCGTTTTTTTTCGCCCGCCCGCCGGTACGCCCCGGATATTTCTGCGCCGCGCCGAGCCGCGAAGGCGGCATATTCGTTCGTGCGCCTGACGCTCCGCCCCCCGGCGGGGCGTTGGCACCGCAGCAAACGGTCGCTACAAGCGCGGGCATAGGACGATCATCCAATTGCCGGCCACTGCGTATCGGTCTTTAAAGCCGCCCAAGGTGCTTTGGAATCGTTGCGAAGAGACGACGATTGAGATACCTGATCGATCGATTTTTCAGGAGGAGGCCCCATGGCCGACAGCCCTCAGCGCATTGATCGCCCCCTATCGCCACACCTACAGATTTACCGTCCTCTGTTCACGATGATGATGTCCATTGTGCATCGCATCACGGGCGTCGGGCTGTATTTCGGCATGGCGATCCTGGTCTGGTGGCTGCTCGCGGCCGCAACCTCGCCCTCGGCCTACGCCACCTTCAGCGCGGTGGCGGGTTCGCCCATCGGCCTGCTCGTGCTGTTCGGCTTCACCTGGGCCCTGCTGCACCACGCCCTCGGCGGCGTGCGCCACTTTATCTGGGACTTCATCCACGGCTTCGGTCCGGAGCGCGTCCTGCTCGCCAAGGCCACCCTGGCCGGCTCGGTGGTGCTCACCGTGGTCGTCTGGATCATCGGCCTCGCGCTGAAGGGCTGAGGAGAACGCCATGAGCACCCCCCACTCCGGCCCCGCGCCCGCACGTGCCACCATGCGCACGCCCCTCGGCCGCGTCCGCGGCCTCGGCGCCGCCAAGTCCGGCACCGAGCACTTCTTCACGCAGCGCCTCACCGGCGCCGCGAACCTCCTGCTGTCCATCGCCTTCATCATCATCGTGATCTCGGTGGCCGGCCAGAGCTACGCCGCGGCCCGCGCGACGCTCGGTCATCCGCTGGTGGCGGTGATCATTCTTCTGACGCTGCTTTCCGTTACCACGCACATGCGCATCGGCATGCAGGTGGTCATCGAGGACTACGTGCACACGGAAGGCCTCAAGGTGCTGCTCATCGTGGCCAACACCTTCTTCAGCATTGCCGTTGCCCTCGCCGGCGCCTTCGCCGTGCTCAAGATCAGCCTGGGAGGCTGACACATGGCCGATACCGCAACGAACGGGGCTGCCGCGCCCGGCATCAACGGCGCCGCCTACCCCATCGAGGATCACACCTACGACGTGCTCGTGGTCGGCGCCGGTGGCGCGGGCCTTCGCGCCGTGGTGGGCTGCTCCGAGGCGGGCCTGCGCACCGCCTGCATCACCAAGGTGTTCCCCACCCGCTCCCACACCGTCGCTGCCCAGGGCGGCGTCGCCGCCTCGCTCGGCAACATGGGCGACGACAAGTGGGAATGGCACATGTACGACACCGTCAAGGGGTCGGACTGGCTGGGCGATCAGGACGCCATCGAATACCTCGTGCGCAATGCGCCGGCCGCCGTCTACGAGCTGGAGCACTGGGGCGTTCCCTTCTCCCGCACCGAGGATGGCAAGATCTACCAGCGCCCCTTCGGCGGCATGACCACGCATTTCGGCAAGGGCACCGCCCAGCGCACCTGCGCCGCGGCGGACCGCACCGGCCATGCCATGCTACACACGCTCTACGGCGCGGCGCTGAAGCACCAGGCCGAGTTCTTCGTCGAATATTTCGCCATCGACCTCATCATGGATGAGGAAGGCCGCTGCCGCGGCGTGGTGGCCATCAAGCTCGACGACGGCACCATCCACCGGTTCCGCGCGCACCTCACCGTGCTCGCCACCGGCGGTTATGGCCGCGCCTACTTCTCCGCCACCTCGGCCCATACCTGCACCGGCGACGGCGGCGGCATGGTGCTGCGCGCCGGCCTGCCCCTGCAGGACATGGAATTCGTGCAGTTCCACCCCACCGGCATCTACGGCTCGGGCTGCCTCATCACCGAGGGCGCCCGCGGCGAAGGCGGCTACCTGACCAATTCCGAGGGCGAGCGCTTCATGGAGCGCTATGCCCCCTCGGCCAAGGATCTCGCCTCGCGTGACGTCGTCTCGCGCGCCATCACCATGGAGATCCGCGAGGGTCGTGGCGTCGGCAAGGCCAAGGACCACGCCTTCCTCCACCTCGACCATCTCGATCCCGCCGTCCTCCACGAGCGCCTCCCCGGCATCTCGGAGAGCGCGAAGATCTTCGCCGGCGTGGACGTGACGCGCGAGCCGATCCCGATCCTGCCCACCGTGCACTACAACATGGGCGGCATCCCCACGAACTATTACGGCGAAGTTCTGGACAAGCGCCAGGGCGACCCGGACAAGGTGGTGCCCGGCCTGATGGCCATCGGCGAGGCCGCCTGCGTCTCGGTGCACGGCGCCAACCGCCTCGGCTCCAACTCGCTCATCGACCTCGTGGTGTTCGGCCGCGCCGCCGGCCTGCGCGCGGCGGAGCTGGTGAAGCCCGGCGAGAAGCACCGGCCCCTGCCGGAGAACAGCGCCGAGCTGTCGCTCTCCCGCCTCGACAAGTACCGCTACGCCTCCGGTGGCACCCCCACCGCCGAGCTGCGCCTCTCCATGCAGAAGGTGATGCAGAACAACTGCGCCGTCTTCCGCACCGGCGAGGTGCTCGAGGAAGGCAAGAAGCTCATCCACGACGTGTTCAACGCCTCGAGCGACATCGGTGTCACCGATCGCTCGCTGGTGTGGAACTCGGACCTCATCGAGACGCTGGAATACGAGAACCTCATCTCGCAGGCCATCGTCACCATGGAGAGCGCGGCAAACCGACAGGAAAGCCGTGGCGCCCATGCGCGCGAGGACTTCCCGGACCGCGACGACGTGAACTGGATGAAGCACACGCTGGCCTATTTCGACCCGGCCTCCGGTGCTGTCCGGCTCGACGACCGGCCCGTGCACACCTACACCCTGTCCAACGACATCCAGTACATCGAGCCGAAGAAGCGCGTGTACTGACGCCCCACTCGACCGCGCGCGCCGGGGGGAACGCCCGCCGCGCGCGGCCATGGCAAGAATTCCTGCGGGCGGTCACCGCTCCAGCGCTTCAGGACGTCCCATGGTTGAGCTCACTCTTCCGAAGAACTCGCAGGTCACGACCGGCAAGACCTGGCCGAAGCCCGCCGGCGCCAAGAAGCTGACCGAGTTCCGCATCTACCGCTGGAATCCGGACGACGGGAAGAACCCGCGCATCGACACCTATTATGTCGATCGCGAGGATTGCGGCCCGATGGTGCTGGACGGCCTGATCTACATCAAGAACAAGATCGACCCGACCCTCACCTTCCGCCGCTCCTGCCGCGAAGGCGTGTGCGGCTCGTGCGCCATGAACATCGGCGGCACCAACACCCTCGCCTGCACCAAGGGCATGGACGAGGTGCTGGTGAAGGGAGTGGTCAACATCTATCCCCTGCCGCACATGCCGGTGGTGAAGGATCTGGTGCCCGACCTCACCAACTTCTACGCGCAGCACGCCTCCATCGAGCCCTGGCTCCAGACGGACACCGCCGCCCCCGAGAAGGAGTGGCGCCAGTCCAAGGACGACCGCGAGAAGCTGGATGGCCTCTACGAGTGCATCCTGTGCGCCTGCTGCTCCACCTCCTGCCCGAGCTACTGGTGGAACGGCGACCGCTATCTAGGCCCCGCCGCGCTCCTGCAGGCCACCCGCTGGCTGAAGGACAGCCGCGACGAGCGCACCGGCGAACGCCTCGACTATCTGGAAGACCCCTTCCGGCTCTATCGCTGCCACACCATCATGAACTGCGCCCAGGCGTGCCCGAAGAGCCTCAACCCGGCCAAGGCCATCGCCGAAATCAAGAAGATGATGGTCGAGCGCCAGATCTGACGCTCACCGCATCTCCGGCTGCTACCGGGACCGCCCGCCTGACTGGCGCGGCGGTCCTTTTTGTTTCTGACGTGTCGCGACCGCCTGTGGCCCTCGGAGCCGTCTGAGGCCTCGCTGCCCGTCCGTCTGACGGGACGGTCCTACCCGCATCTCGGGCTGAACCGGAGCGCCGCCGTCCGGCGTTGCCTTCGCGCGTTCCGAGCCCACTGCCCTCAAGAATTACGCTCGCGCATCTCCCGCCCTTCAAGGCGTGGGACGGCAGGGCCGTGCGCTTCGCAAAATGGTAAAACATGTGTTAGCGTTAATTTTACCTGTGACGAAAAGTCCTTGGACAGATTCAGTCGGAGAAGCAGCCATGTCGATCGTTCGCGCCGTCTTTCCCGCGTTTATCGCCTTCGCCCTGCTGTTCGGGGTCGTGACGCATCCGTCCGAGATGTTCGTCGCGCTCGGCAGCATCGTGCTCACGCTGAGCACAGCCAGCAGCATCATCTTTTTCGGCTTCGTGCTCATGGCCGCGATCTTCGGCTTCGAGCGCACCTCCGGCCGTCACATGGCCCCCGCCGCCGCGGTTCACGTGCACCGCTCGCTGCGCGACGAAGTCGCTCTCTGAGGTTTCCCAGCCCTTCCGGGACGAACCGGCCGCCCGTCCCTCTACGACGCCGCCGGTTCGCGCTGGCGCCTCATCCGCCCGGTGGCCGGCACATGGCTCCGGCCCAGTAGGCGTGTTGGTAGAAGGGCTTCAGCTCGATCCAGCGAATGCCACCCCGCCACAGATTGCTGTAGGGCTGGGGGCAGTAGCGCTGCAGGGCGGACGAGGGATTTCCCCGCCACGAATCCGGCACGAAAACCAGCACAGAGAAGCCGCCGCCGTTGAACTCCGGCTCGGCCGCCCTCCAGCCGCCCGGCAGCGCTTGGCGAAAGTAATTGCGCAAGGCAACGTAGGCATCGAACGGATAGGGATCCACATTGGGATCGGTGCGCTCCAGCGCCGGCAGATCCCCAAGGCTCTGGCTTGGCGACTGCGCGAAGGCCGGCCCGGACGCTACTGCACCAAGGCAGAGAAGCAGGACAGCGCCAGCCCCGCACGGACTCATGCGGTGCAATGAGAACCACCCGGAGGGAGGCGCGGCCGGATCGGTCATGGAGCCCCTTCCCGCTTGCCCGACCATAAACCTTTGGCGGGCCTCGCCCCTTGTGGCATGTGCCTGCGGATCCGGCAACGCGCTGCGGTACCAGGGGCCGAGAGCCGGGGACCCGGCTCAACCGATCCGGCACGATCGCCACAGCGCAGCCCCGACGAACGCTCTTGCGCCGATTTGCCTTGCACCACGCGCGCGGATCAGTTGAGAGAAGGCGAGCGCCGGCCAAATGGAGCGGCTGCGCGCTCAAGGGGGGCGGCGGTGCGGGAGAAGCGGAGAAAGCGGTGGCGCCTGCTGCCGTCCCGGTCTGGGGAGTCTGCGGCATGAGCCTCGCCTCACGGCGCTCCCTCGTCGCCCTCGTCACCACCTACGGTGCCTATGCCGGCGCATTGATGGCGCGCGGGCTTGAGCTGGTGGGCAAGCTCGGCCTCTACATGCTGGGTGCCCGCGTGCTCGGCGTGCACGACTCCGGCTATTTCTTCCTCTGCCTGACCTGGGTCGGGCTCATCGCCACGGTCGCCCGCGCCGGCTTCGAAAAGGCGGTCATCCGGCATATGGCGGCCGAACTCGCCGTGAATCGCGGACGTGAAGCCCGCCAGGCCTTTCTGCATGGCACAGGCCTCGTGACGCTGGGAGGATCGCTTGCGACCCTCGGCACCGTCGCGCTCGCCGGCCCGCTCGCCGAATATGTGTTCCGCGACCCCATGGTGGCGCCGGCGCTCATCATCTCTTCTCTGGCGATCCTGCCGCAGGTGCTGTGCACCTTCATGGGGCACGCGCTGGTCGGCTTCCATCGCGGCGCGGCCGGCCAGCTGGTGCAGAGCGGCCTGTGGCCCATGCTGATGCTCGCCGCCGTCGCTGTCGGCGTCCATTCGCTGGAGGGCGTGCTCTATGCGCTCGCCGCTGCAAACCTTGCTGCCGCGGTTCTCGGCGTGGTGCTGGTTGTGCGGGAGCGGCACCGGTTCCACGTGACACCGCCGTCGGGCACCGTGTCCGAAGCCATGCCGGCGCTGTGGCGCACCGCCATGCCGCTGGGCGTGGTGGAAATGGTGCAGATGTTCCTCGCCTCCCTGCCTGTCCTGTTGTTGGCTGCGTTTGGCCTGCCCTCCGCCGTGGGGGCCTTCTCCGTTGCCAATCGCATCTCCATGCTGATCTGGGTGGTATCCACCTCCATCGGCGTGGTGGCGGCCCCCTCCTTTGCCGCGCGCCATCGCCAGGACGACTGGGACGGGCTGAAGGCGCTCAATCGCAAGGTGCGGCTTGCCGTCGCCGTCTTCGGCTCGCCCATCGTCGCGGCGATGATCTTCTTCCCCACTCCGATCCTGCATCTCATCGGCCCCGGCTTCGAGATCGCCGCTCCGGCACTGATGGTGATGGGCGTCGGGCAGCTCATCAATTGCCTGCTTTCCTGCCAGGACATCATGCTCTCCATGACCGGCTTCGGCAGCGTGCTGCGCTGGCTCAACACGGCCCAGCTGGTGGTCTGCTGCACCCTGTGCGCAGCGCTGATCCCGCCCTTCGGCATGATGGGGGCGGCGGTGGCCACCGCCGTGTTTGCCGCCCAAGGGGCGATCGGGACCACGCTGGCCGTCCGGCGCTACCTCCCTCGTGCGTTCTGAGGTGCTGCCGGAATGCGGAACGGCTAACGGCGAATTAAGGTAAATCCCTGATCTTCGACGCGGGTTGCACGCTGGACATGCCCGCCTGATGCTGTGGGGGCGACAGCACGTGGCGCTGGGCGCACGGGGGACTGAATGTTGATGCCGCAGGCCGTCATGGCAGAGGGAAGCGACACGCCGGCACCGCCCGAGACGGGCAAGGTGTCGAGCTTCACCCTGCGCGACTTCCTGATCGCCGCCTTCTTCCACATCCGCATCGTGTCCATTGCGGCGATCCTGCCGCTCGTCATCGCCATCGGCGCCGCCTTCACCAGCCGCACCGAATACACCGCAAACAGCCTCTTGCTGGTCATCGTCACGCGCGAGGTCTCCAACGCGCAGAACGTGACCAATTCCGGCCCGCCCGTGATGACCATCGAGGGCCTGAAGCAGGTGGAATCGGAGGTGCAGATCCTCGAGAGCGCAGACGTTGCCCGCGCGACCATCGAGCAGATCGGCATCGACCGCCTCTACCCGCCGGGGCGGCTGTCCGCGATCACCGATCTCCTCGGCTTCGGCGAGGACCGCATGGACAAGGCGGTGACTCGGTTCCAGGGCAGCCTCCGGGCGAGCGTGCTGTCAGGGTCCAACGTCATCCAGGTCAGCTTCACCAATCCCGACCGGACCATCGCGGTGGAGACCACCGACGCGCTGGTGCGCAACTATCTCGCCTATCGCCGCAAGGTGCTGGAGAATCCCACCGCCAAGATTCTCCAGCTGGAGGTGGAGCGGTTCCGGCGCGACCTCGCGACGGTGGACAAGGACATCGAGGACCTCAAGGCGAAGGCCGGCATCATCGACTTCAGCCAGGACGCGGTTCTCGCCGCCAACCAGGTGGATTCCATCCTGCAGCGGCGCCGGCAGGTATCGGAGCGCGAGGTGGCGGTGACGGCGCAGATCGACGAGGCGGACCGCCAGCTCAAGGCGCTGCCCGACTCGGTGTTCGACTTTGCCGAGACCACCAATGCGTTGCCCGGCGACGAGGACGCCAACACCCTCACCAAGCTCCTGCTCTCGCGCGACCGCCTCGCCGCGCAATATGCCCCGGGCAGCCAGCTTCTGCGGGAGATCGACAAGCAGATCGCCACCGTGCGCCAGCGCATCAATGCGCGGCAGGACAGGCGCTATTCCACCGATCGCGCGGTGCGCAACCCGCAGGTCAACTACATCCAGAACATGATCCTGTCGCTCCGGGTGGAGCAGGATTCGCTCGCCCGCCAGAAGGGCGAACTGGTGGACCAGCAGCGCATGGCCGAAGAACGCCTGACCGTGCTGCGCAATGCCGAGACGCCGCTGATCGAGCTGAACCGGCGCCGCGACGCCCTGAGCGAGGGCTTCCGGGAGTATCAGCGCCGCGCGGTCGCTGCCAACATCGAGGAAACCGCTGCTCTATCGCGCCAGTCCGCCGTACGCGTGGTGCAGGAGGCGGGGGCCGCAGTCGTCAAGCGGTCGCTGGTGCTGCCGCTGCTCGCCGCCGGCATCTTTGCCGGCCTCCTGTTCGGCGGGGCGGCGGGCGCCATGGCCTCGGCACTGCGAACCTCGTTCATCACCCCCGGCGAGGCCGAGCGCGGCCTCGGCCTGCAGGCGATCGCCACTGTTGATGCCGAGACCGAGGAATCCGACGGCTTCGGTACCGAGACGGCCATCAGTTCCTGCGCAACGCTGCTTCTGGACACCCGCATCGACGACGAGCCGCTGCGGGCCATCCACTTCCTCTCGCCCGATACCGACGACAGCCTGACCACCTTCACCCGCATGCTGGCCGAAGAACTGGCCCGCCAGCGGCAGAGGCGCACGCTGCTGATCGACCTCGCCAATCCGACGCCCTACCCGCTGGCGGCCGGCTTCACCGAAACCCGCGGGGGCATTTCCGTCACCGGCACTCCGGTACCCAATCTGTGGGCCGCGGCGGACCTGGAGGCGTCGCCCCTGCTGGACATCCGCCAGCCCATTGCCGAAAGCGAGATGATGATGGCGGACCTCAAGACCGCCTTCGACTTCGTGATCGTCTGCTCCAACCTCAAGGGGGCCTCGCTCGTCACCCAGCGGTTCTGCCAGCTGGTCGACGGCAACATCCTCGCCGTTCAGGCGGAAGCGACGCGCCAGCCGGCGGCGCTGCACCTGCGCGATTCCGTGGTGGAGAGCGGCGGCGTGCTGCTCGGGCTCGTCTTCCTCGGCCGCCGCTATTACCTGCCTCACTGGCTGTACCGCCGCGCCTGAAAAAACCCCGGCACACAGAATTTCCGCAGATCAACCCAGGGGGCGCGCAAGCGCCCCTTTCGCGTTCAAGGTGTAGGTCGCAGCGGCACACACCCCAACACCGCGGATAATCGAACGTTAACTATGGGCCTTTAAGGTCGCTTTACCACGTTCGACGGTTTTCGCGACGGGATCTTCTGTTGACGCCCCGCACTTGGAGAGGCGAGACAGGGACACCGAAGCGTTAATCATGTTGCAGTGATTCGCTGTGGGGGTGCGTTGATGGTCTTGCCAGAGTGCAGCGCGGATACCGCTGGCGCACCGGCACCGGGATCGGCCCCTGCCCTGCGCGGGCCTCGTGTCGGCCGGCGCCGAGTCGGCGCGATCAGGGCCGGCGTATCTCTCTGCGTCATCGCGCTGCTGCTCAACGGCTGCGCTGCCATCGCCACGTCCCAGCAGACCGGGACCGAGCCCTTCACCACCGGCCATGAACTGCGCTTCACAGAGGTGAATGCCGACCGCTTTAAGCCGTGGAGCGACGTGGTCCCGAGCTATCGGCTCGGCCCCGGCGACAAGCTGAAGGTCAAGTATTTCATCACCCGCGAGATGGACGAGGACCTCGTGGTCAGCCCGGACGGCTCGATTGCGCCGCGGGCGATCGGCCAAATCCGAGTGGAAGGCTCCACGCTCTCCTCGGTCCAGGACTACATCCGCCGCGAGTCCCGCAAGGAACTGGTGGACCAAAAGGTCGTCGTCTCGCTGGAGGAAGCCATTTCGGCCAAGGTCTATGTGGGCGGCATGGTGCCCCGCCCGGGCGCCTACAAGCTCGCCGACATGGGCACCAGCGCCTTGCAGGGCATCCTCCTCGCCGGCGGCTTCACCGAGGAAGCGCGCACCGGCCAGGTGGCGCTCATCCGCCGCGGGCCCAACAACGAGCCCATGCTGCGCATCATCAACGTGCGCGACGTGATCCAGACCGGTTTCGACGCCAACGACGTACCGCTGGTCACCGGCGACATCATCTACGTGCCGCGCAGCTCGATCGCCGAGGTCAACCTCTGGATCGATCAATTCATCACCAAGGTGGTGCCGTTCCAGCGCCAGTTCAGCTATACGCTGGGCAGCTACACCACCAACACCGGCTCTACCCTGATCCAATGACGGGTAGGGCCATACGGCACCGCCCTGCGCAGTGCGCCGGGCCTGCCACCACGGCGCGGAGCGCCTCATGACCGTTCACGCGAAGACGGACTACTCCATGCCAATCGTGAACTCCCCCGGCGATGTGAAGTACGTCCAGTTCCTCAACGTGCCCTTCGCCTGCCTCGACGCGCACGGCTCCGCCGCACACATCGCTGCGCGCCCGCCCGGCGCGCCATTCGAGTATGTGGTGACGCCCAACGCGTCCAACCTCACGCGCCTCAATGAGCTGAAGGACCCTCTCTTCATCGAGATCTACCGCAACGCTTGGCTGCACACCCTCGACGGCAGCGTGCCGAAGGTGCTGGCGCGGGCGCTGTTCGGCCTTGATATCCCGCTGGCGCCGGGCAGCGACATCACGAGCGAATTGTTCGAGCACTTCATTACGCCGGATGATGCCATCACGCTGATCGGCGGCTCGGACGAGCTGAAGCGGCGCCTCGTGGAGAAGTACGGCCTGAAGCAGGTCAACATGCATGTGCCGCCCATGGGCTTCATCGACAATCCCACGGAGGTTCAGGCTTGCGTGGATTTCGTACTGGCCCATCCGGCCCGCTACGTCTTCTTCATCGTCGGCTCGCCGCGCTCGGAATATGTCACGCGGCTCGTCTACAGGTCCGGCCGAGGCGTCGGGACCGGTCTGTGCGTCGGCTCCTCCCTCCATTTCCTCACCGGCCTCACCAAGCGGGCGAGCGAGACCTATCGCCGCTTCGGCCTCGAATGGCTGCACCGGCTGCTGGAGAACCCCCGCAGCCATGCGAGCCGCGTGTTTGTGGATTCCATGCCCATCTTTCTGACGGCTGCGAAGGCGCGCCTCAATCCGGCGGCCTACGGCATGTCCGGACCGCCTTCCGCGCGCCGGTAGAGCGATGGCCCGCCCGTCTCCCCCGCGCATCGACATGCCGCTGCGTCGAAGCGTGGGCGACCCTGCGGGCGCGTATCAAAGCGAACAGGTGCAGATGGGGGTCGTGCTGGTGCTTGCCGCCACGCTGCCCATGTTTGCGCAGGTCTTCCACTATATGAACGAGCTGCCGCCGACCTATTACATGTCGAAGGCGTGGCCGTTCATCACCCTGCCCCTCAGCATCTACGGCATTGCCCGGCTCGACCTGCCGGGCCGCAACATCTTTCTCATCTTCCTCGCCTATGCGCTGGGTTTCACGCCGATGATCTCGGTGATCCAGCTCGGCAATGATTTCTTCGACGCCATGACCACCACGGTGAAGGCGTGGCCGGTGAGCTATTATTTCGCGCTCTCCGCCTTGCTCGCCATGCTGGCTCCGGCGCCGAAGGCGGTGCGCGCGGTGATGATCGGCTACGGCTGGGCGACCTTCGCGCTGATGATCCTCCTGTTCCTGGTGGTGCCGACCTCCTGGTACGGCACCAAGCCCGAGGACGGGAAGCTGCTGATTTATGAGATCGAGCGCGGCTATCGTGTCTACATGCCCATGTTCTTCGGCATGATCCTCGTCTTCTACCTCGCCCGATGCGCGGTGATGAAGCCGAACCTGTTGCGGCTCATCGCGGTCCCGACGGCGTTCGTCATCATGCTGGTCATCTACAAGCAGAGGATGGCCATCGGTGGCGCGGTGCTGGTGACAGCCTATGCCATGCTGGTGAGCCTTCCCGCGCAATTGCGCCGCATCGCCATCGGCGCGGCGTTGATCGCCGCCTGTGCGGGACTCGCGGCGGGGGCCTACAAGTTCGGCCTGTTCTCGGGCGGGGCGGCGGACCAGGTGCAAGAGAGCCTGGGCGGCTCGCTCACCGTGCGCCAGAATTCCCTGTCCCTGGCCGCAGGCTTCCTCGGCGACAGCGCCCTGCGCTGGAGCTTCGGCGTCGGCGCGGCGACGCGCTTCGGCACCGTCTCCATGCGCGACATCATCGGCGACAACAACTTCTTCATCGCGGATCTGGGTTGGCCGGGCGTCGTGTTCGAATACGGGATCGCCGGCGCGATCCTTCTCGCGGCGATTCACGTGTGGGGCTTCATCATCGCGCTCAAGGCCGCGCGCGTCACCGGCGATCCGCTGGTTATGGCGCTTTCCGACTACGTGCTCTACCTGCTCATCACCTCGGCGGTGTACCCGCTGATCTTCGTGCCGGGCGAGCTTGGCGTCGTCCTGGCGGTTGCGGTCTATCTGCAGCGGGCCCATGAGCGGACTGAAGCGATGGCGCGACCGGGCGTCCGGACCTCGCCGCGGGTCGGGCGTGCCCATCCTGTCGTGAGCCGCGGCGCCGTCAGCGGCGGCCCGGCCCGAAACGCGCCCGTTCGCTGAACTTCAGCCGCGCCACGCCTTGAGGGCGGCGATCGCCTCCGGGCGCGCGGCGAAGAAGAAATTATTGATGTAGATTTTGCCCTTGGCCACGTGCGAGCCGTCGGCCTTGAGCGCCGACACCGACTGGTGGACGGCTGGGTCGAAGCTGGAAATGGGCGCCATGCGACCACCGTCGCGGAAGAAGCCTTCGTAGCCAAGAGGCTCCAGCAGCGCCCGAAGCGAGGCGATGGCGCCGGGGCGATGGCGCTCCTCCGCCTCCACCAGGATGGAGGGCTTCGATCCCGCCAACACGCCGGTAGCGCCTTCCAGCACCTTCAGCTCGTGTCCCTCCACGTCCAGCTTGATGAAGGAGATGTCACCGGCCACCACGTCATCGAGCCGCGCCAGCGACACGCGCACCTCCTCCATGGGCTTGCCCGCCTCTGCGGCGAGACGGCCGTCGATGGTGGCCAACGGCGAGAAACCCTTAGGGATATGCAACGTGGCCTCGCCCGGCCCGTCGCTGAGGGCGGCATCCGACAGGCGCAGCGCCCCGGACTTCAGCGCCTCGGGAAAGCGCAGGCGCAGGATGCGCACCATATGCGGGTTGGGCTCGAAAGCAGTCACCTTCGCCCCGCGCGCCAGTAGCCAGTAGATAAAGAGGCCGCGATTGGCACCGATGTCGCAGACCTTGTCGCCGCTCTTCACCAGCAGCGGGATGAAATTGACTTCCGAATAGGGCGAGCGTGCCGCCAGCCGGTCGAACACCGGACACAGCGCCGCGAACGCGCGGGGAAGCTGCGATTCGCCGACCATCTTCAGAGTCTCGAACACGCTCGTCTCCTGCGCTGCGCACGGCTGCGCCGAAGCTGCGCGCACCCGTGACCCCAAACCGCGCCAGACATACCAGACGGACATCCGAGCACAAGGCGGCGCCACGCCTCATCGGCAGGCAGGCGGTCGCCGGGATCACACTTCGGCGGGCGTGGTTAACGCCGGTGGGATCGCGCCGGAGGCACCATTTCAGGGGCCTTGCGCGGGATCAAGGCTGCAGTCATGGAATGGTAAGAAGAGCCCATCTAGATGAGCGGGTTCGTCATGCCGAGCCGCGAGGGGGGTCGCATACATGGCCATAGGCGATGCATTGAACGTGCGTGCGCGCGCACCGTTGCGTCTGGGTCTCGCCGGGGGCGGCACCGACCTCTCCCCCTATTGTGACGAGCACGGCGGCAACGTGCTCAATGCCACCATTGACCGCTTCGCCTACGCCCATATCCGGGTGAACCGCATCGGCGCCTTGGTGCTGCGCGCCCGCGATGTCGGGACGGAGGAGGTGCTCGAGCCGAGCCTCGACCATCCGATCACCGAAGGACTGATGCTGCATCGGGCCGTCTACACCCACATGATGAAGACCTATTGCGACGGCGTGGCGCTGCCGCTCACCATGTCCACGACGATCGACGTGCCTGCGGGCTCTGGCCTCGGCGCATCCTCGGCCCTCGTGGTGGCGCTGATCGAGGCCTTCACCTATGCCCTCGGCCTGCCGCTCGGCCCCTATGACGTGGCGAAGCTCGCCTTCGACATCGAGCGCAAGCAGCTCGGCCTCGCCGGCGGCCGGCAGGACCAGTATTCGGCGGCCTTCGGCGGGCTCAACTTCATCGAGTTCCTGCCCTCCGACCGGGTAATCGTGAACCCGCTGCGCATCCGCCGCGAGCATCTCAACGAGTTCGAGGCGTCGCTGGTCATCTGCTTCTCCGGCCAGTCGCGCCGCTCCGACACCATCATCAAGGAGCAGGTGGCGGGGCTGAAGCAGATGGACGCCAAGACCATCGAGAACATGCACAAGCTGAAGCAGGACGCCATCGACATGAAGCTGGCCCTGCTGCGCGGCGACATCCGCGCCACGGCCGACATCCTCGGCCGCTCCTGGACCTCGAAGAAGGCCACCGCCGCCGGCATCGCCACCGAGCAGGTGGACAAGCTCTACGACATCGCCATTGCATCGGGGGCGTGGGCCGGCAAGGTGTCCGGCGCGGGCGGCGGCGGCTTCCTGATGTTCCTCACCGACCCGGAAAACCGCTACCAGCTCATCGGCGCCCTGAACGAGGCCGGCGGGCTCGCCAGCGCGGTGAAGTTCTCCATGGATGGCGCCGAGGGCTGGCCCATCGGGATCTGATCCCGCACATCCCCAAGCGCGCGCATCGGCGCCCTTCACCACCGCGGCGACACCCGCGGTGGCCTTCGCCGTGCTATGAGCCCCCAACGGAATTACTGCGAGAGGAGCCGGCGTGACCGAGCAATGCGTCATCCTGCTGGGCGGGCTCGGCACCCGCCTCGGCGCGCTCACCAAGGACACGCCGAAGCCGCTGCTGAAGGTCGGCGACGTCCCCTTCGTAGAAGTGCTGATCGCGGAGGCGCGGCGCCGCGGCTTCCGCAAGTTCCTGCTGCTCGCCGGCTACCGGGCCGAGGTGGTGGAAAACTACATCACCGGCACGGACGTGCCCGGCCGCTTCGACTGCACGGTGGACATCTCGCTGGAGGAGACTCCCCTCGGCACCGGAGGCGCGCTGGTCAACGCCTTGCCACTGCTCGACGAGAGTTTTCTGCTCGTCAACGGCGATACCTGGTTCGACTTCAACTGGCTGGATCTCGTCGCCACGTCGCGCAAGAACGGCGCAGCCTTCGGCATGGGCCTGCGTCTCGTGCATAGCCCGGACCGCTACGAAACCATCGCGCTCGACGGCACCCGCGTCGCCGCCGTCCGCCCGCGCGGGGCGGGGCTTACGGAAGCGCTCATCAATGGCGGCGTCTATTATGTGCGCCGTGACGTGATCGAGGGGCTCGGCATGCCCTCCTCGCTGGAGGGGGATCTTCTGCCGCGCCTCGTAGCGGAAGGCCGCGTCACCGGTGTCGCCTATGACGGCTTCTTCATCGACATCGGCATCCCCGAGACCTTCACGGCGGCCCAGACCAGCGTGCCCGCGCGCCGCCGCCGCCCGGCGGTGTTCCTCGATCGCGACGGCGTGCTCAACGTGGACACTGGCTATGTCCACGCCGCCGAGGACTTCACCTGGATCGAGGGCGCGAGGGAAGCGATCAAGCTGTTCAACGACCTCGGCTATTACGTCTTCCTCGTCACCAATCAGGCTGGCGTCGCCCGCGGCTATTACGAGGAAGAGGCGATCCACGTCCTGCATGCCTTCGTGCAGGCGGAGCTGCGCGAGATCGGTGCGGAGCTGGACGACTGGCGCTATTGCCCGTTCCATCCCGAAGGCACGGTCGAGCGCTACCGGGGCTCCCACGCCTGGCGCAAGCCTGAGCCCGGCATGATCCTGGACCTGATGGCGAACTGGCCGGTGAACACGGCGCACAGCTTCCTCATCGGCGACAACCCCACCGACATCGCCGCCGCGAAGGCCGCCGGCATTGCCGGTCATCTGTTCCCGGGCGGCGACCTTCTCGCTTTTTCCCGCGCCATCCTCGCCAACTCCGCCGCGGAGTCGCAGTCATGACCGGCCAGACTACTGGTGCCTCGTCCCACCCTCTCGCCGACCTTGCGGCCGACGCCCGCGCCTGGATGTTCGGCGCCGCGGCGCCCCTGTGGTCTCGCGTCGGACGCGATCCCAGGGGCCTGTTTGCCGAGCGGCTCGATGTGGCGGGCCAGCCCGACGACGCGCCGCGCCGCCTGTTCGTGCAGGCGCGCCATACCTATTCGTTCTGCGAGTTCGGCCGTCTCGGCTGGGACGGCCCGTGGCAGAGGCTCGCGGGCGAGACGGTGGATTATCTCCTCGCCCACGGCCGGCGGCCGGACGGTCTCTTCATCCATCGCTTCACGACCGACGGCGAGGTTCTGGATGCCCGCGCCGATCTCTACGACCAGGCCTTCATGCTGTTCTGCCTCGGCCATGCGGGCAAGGCGCTGGGGCGGACCGACCTCTATGGCGTCGCCGACAGCCTCGCCGATGCGCTGGAGGCGGGTTGGCGGCATCCGGCCGGCGGCTTCGTCGAGCATGACATTCCACGTCCGCACCGCCACCAGAACCCCCACATGCATTTCTTCGAGGCCTTCTCTGCGCTCTATGCCGTGACCGGCGCGCCGCGCTGGAAGGCGCTGGCGGAAGAGATGGCGACGCTCTGCCGCGACCGCTTCATCGATCCGGCCACGGGCGCGCTGCTCGAATACTTCACCGACGACCTGAAGCCCGCGCCCGGCGTGGACGGCACCATCGTGGAGCCCGGCCATTGCTTCGAATGGGCATGGCTGTTCGAGGGCTTGTCCGCCTGGGGCTGGCCGGGCGCCGCCGTGTCCGACCGCCTCACCGCCTTCGGCCGGCGGACCGGCATCGATGCGGTGAACGGCGTCGCCATCAATGAGGTGCTGACCAACGGCACCATCCACAAGCCGACCGCGCGCCTCTGGCCGCAGACCGAGCGGCTGAAGATCGCCCTCGCCCGCCTGCGCCGCACCGGCAGCTCAGAGGAGGCCGAGGAGGCGCGCAACGCCTATCGCGGTCTCAAGCTCTATCTCGACATGCCGGTGCCCGGCACCTGGCAGGACGTGCTGAATCCGGATGGCAGCTTCGTGCCCATGCCGGCGCCCGGCTCCTCGCTCTACCACATCACCTGCGCCATGGCGGAGCTGGTCGACACGGTGGAGGGGCGGCGCTGAGGCGTCACGGCATCGGCGCCGCGCAATCGGCAAGGTTCAGCGAGGCGCAGATGGCGAGGGCGAAGCTCGCATAGCCCGGATTGTCCGGCCCCGGCGGGCCGGGCGGCGTCAGGCCGATCGCATAGAGCATGGCGCCCGCCTTCGGGTCATCGCCCAAGCCCGCCAGCAGCCGCGCGATGCCCTCCAAGGAGGTGCGCGGCCCGCCATTCTCCGGCGGCAGCACCTGGAAACCCAGCGCCAGAGGCCCCTTCCAGAGGGCACGATAGGCCCGGAAGGCCTGGTCGGGCCGGAAGGTCGGGCCGGCGTCATAGGCCATCACAGAAACGAGATCGATGCCCGCCGCCTCGGGCGATCGCAACAGCGCCAGCATCATGCCCACAAAGGGACCATTGCGCGGTTCAGCCGCGAAGTAAGGTCCATCGCCATAGGCGCCGACGCTCCAGCCGGCGACCGTCACCGCGTAAGGCCGCGGCAACACGCTGCGGAGATCCCTCAGCACCGCGATGGACCGCGCATCATCGGCGCAGGCGACGGTGCCCCGGGGGGTGTGGATGCAGCCGGCGTCGGGGGTCTCATAGTCGAGATCCACCCCGTCCGCGCCGATGTCCTTCACCAGCAGCGCGAGGGCGGCCATGTTGCGATTGTCCCAGCCGAAATGGTTCCAGCCGCCGACCGAGACGAGCACCTTGGTCGCCGGGTTGCGTTGGCGCAGCAGCACGATCGCCTGCTTCAGCACCGCGCCCGAGAAAGGAAAGAGAAGTCCCGTACCGGACAGGTCGAGATCGCCCTTATAGACAAGATCGGGTTTCGCGAAGCCAAGGGCCACGTGGGTGATGTAGCCAGGCAGGCGGGCCAAGCGGGTCTGCGCCGGCACCGTGGTCGCAACCTCGGTCCAGGACGTGAGATAGGCGAGGAACGGCCCCTCGCGGGGCGCTCCCCTTGCCGACTGTGCCGCCGACGGCGACGGCAGGGCGAGGACGAGGACGAGGACGAGGAGCGCTCCGAGCGCCGCCCTCAGAACACCGACGGACCGGCCATGCCCTTGGTGACGGTGAGCAGCATGATTCTGATGTCGAACCATATGGACCAGTGCTCGATGTAGAAGAGGTCGAGCTCGACGCCGCGCTCGGCCTTCTCCAGGGTGTTGATGCCCCCGCGCATGCCGTTGATCTGCGCCCAGCCGGTGATGCCCGGCTTCATGCGGTAGCGCGCCACATACTGGCTGATGGCCTCGTAACGGACGTTGGTCGCCACCTTCATGTTCGGCACATGGGGGCGGGGGCCGACGACGCTCATCTCGCCGCGCAGCACGTTGATGAGCTGCGGCAGTTCGTCGATGGAGGTGGAGCGCAGGAAGTTGCCGACCTTGGTGATGCGCGGGTCGTTCTTGCTGGTGCCCTTGGAGCCGTCGTCGGTGGGATCGACCCGCATGGTGCGCAGCTTGTAGCACTGGAACACGCGGTTGTTCAGGCCGACGCGGGGCTGGCGGAACAGGATTGGCCCCGGGGAATCCAGCTTGATGGCGATGGCCGCGCCAATGAGGATCGGCGCCGTGAGCAGGAGGCCGATGGTGGCCACCACATAATCCTCCACCCCCTTTAGGAGACCGAGCGAGCCCTTCAGCGGCTGCTGCTGCACCTGAAGGGCCGGCTCGCCGGCGATGCGGGTGAGGTTGGCGTAGTTGAGCGTGAAGCGGTCCGGATCCAGCTCGACGATGACGTCGGCGGCGATCTGGTACATCTGGTTGGCGATAGCGCTGATGGCGGCCGGGTCGTTCCAGCTCTTGGCGACAACCACGATGTCCACGGGGTTGTGCTTTACATATTCCAGAAGGTCCTTCATTCCGCCGAGCACTGGCAGTCCGTCGGGACCGGGCGGCGGAAGGTGCGCACCCTCCACATGGCTGTCGTCGAACAGAGCGACGAAGCTCAGGAGGCCGGTATCGCCCTCCTCTTCCTTGTAGCGCCGCACGAGGTCACGGGCGCGACCGAGATCGCCGATGGCCACCACATTGCGGCGCAAAACCTCGTGGGTCTGCACCAGCGACATGCCGATGCGCACAATCACGAGGCGGCCGAAGATGAGCATGAGGGTGGTGACGACACCCCAGCCGAGGAGCGCCCAGAGGTTGGTCTGGCCGATGGGGATCAGGGCGTAATAGCAGATCGCGATCACCGCGCCCGCGGGCACCACGCCGACGCCGATATGGCCGATCTGCCGCAGCGGGCGCACATAGTGCTCGACCCGGTAGCCGCGGCCGATTTGCAGCACCTGAACATAGGTGAAGATGCCGAACGCCCAGAGGATGGCGAGCTGGCTCCAGGACAGGAAATCCCAGCGCAGATGCGCAATGATCGCCCCGAGCGCCGCCATGACGACGTCGCACGACAGGACGAGCCGATTGACCAGTCCATGGGTCCACCGTGTCATCGTCCCCCGATCCCCGCAGCAGCCGTCGAATCCCAAGTTCCACGGTATGTGCTTCTGGTTAAGAAGTGGTGGGCAGTCAAGGATATGGAGCAAATTGTGGCGGCATGGAGCGATCGAGCACCTCGCGATCACGTCGCCGTCCGAAACGCCCCAAAAAGAGAAAGCCGCCGGACCCTGCGATCCGGCGGCTTCGATCTCGTTCAGAATGAAGGTGTCTTCAGTGGCCGAAGGCCTTCACCACGTCCTCGGTGACCTTCTTGGCGTCGCCGAAGAGCATCATGGTGTTGTCCTTGAAGAACAACTCGTTCTCGACGCCGGCATAGCCTGCCGACATGCCGCGCTTGATGAAGAGAACGGTCTTGGCCTTCTCCACGTCGAGGATGGGCATGCCGTAGATGGGCGACTGCGGGTCGGTCTTGGCCGCCGGGTTCGTCACGTCGTTGGCGCCGATCACGAAGGCCACGTCCGCCTGGGCGAACTCAGAGTTGATGTCCTCCAGCTCGAACACCTCGTCGTAGGGCACCTGGGCCTCGGCGAGCAGCACGTTCATGTGGCCCGGCATGCGGCCCGCCACCGGGTGGATGGCGTACTTGACCTCGACGCCCTCCTCCTTGAGCAGATCCGCCATCTCGCGGAGCGCGTGCTGGGCCTGGGCCACCGCCATGCCGTAGCCGGGCACGATGATGACCTTCTCGGCGTTCTTCATGATGTAGGCCGCGTCGTCGGCCGAACCCTGCTTCACCGGGCGGGCTTCCGCATGGCCGGCAGCACCGGCCGCCGCGGCGTCACCGCCGAAGCCGCCGAGGATGACCGAGATGAAGGACCGGTTCATGCCCTTGCACATGATGTAGGACAGGATGGCGCCCGAGGAGCCCACCAGCGCACCCGTGATGATGAGCGCGGTGTTGCCCAGGGTGAAGCCGATGCCGGCCGCCGCCCAGCCCGAGTAGGAGTTCAGCATCGACACCACGACGGGCATGTCCGCGCCGCCGATGGGGATGATGAGCAGGCCGCCGAGGATCAGCGACAGCAGCGTGATGATCCAGAACAGCGTGATCGAGCCGGTGAGCACGAACGCGACGATTAGGATCAGCAGCAGCAGGGCCAGGCCGCCATTGATGAGATGGCGCGCCGGCAGCATGATCGGCTTGCCGCTCATGTTGCCGTTGAGCTTGGCGAAGGCGATGATCGAGCCGGTGAAGGTGATCGCACCGATAGCAACGCCTAGCGACATCTCCACGAGGCTCGCCCCGTGCAGGTGGCCGGGATCGCCGATGCCGAAGGCGCGCGGCGCATAGAGCGCGGCCGCGGCCACCAGCACGGCGGCGAGGCCGACGAGCGAGTGGAAGGCGGCGACCAGCTGCGGCATTGCCGTCATGGCGATGCGCTTGGCCACCACCGCACCGACGCCACCGCCGATGCCGATGCCGGCGAGCACCAGCACCCAGCCGATCCCGTCGGACGGCGGGGAGAGCGCGAGCGTGGTGAGGATGGCGATGCCCATGCCCACCATGCCGAACAGGTTGCCCTGCCGCGAGGTGGTTGGATGGGAGAGGCCCCGGAGGGCCAGCACGAAGAGGATGCCTGCGACGAGGTAGAGCAGGGCGGCGAGGTTCGCGGTCATGTGCCTCGCCTCACTTCTTCTTGGAGTACATGGCGAGCATTCGGCTGGTCACCATGAACCCGCCGAAGATGTTCACCGAGGCGAAGATGAGCGCGACGAAACCGAAGATGCGCGCGCCCCAGGCGTGGCTGGAATCGCCCACCGTGGTCACGCCGACGGCGAGCAGCGCGCCCACCACGATCACCGACGAGATGGCGTTGGTGACGCTCATCAGCGGGGTGTGCAGCGCCGGGGTCACCGACCACACCACGTAGTAGCCCACGAACACCGCGAGCACGAAGATAGAGAGGCGGAACACGAAGGGGTCGATCGCCCCGCCGGTCGCCGCGTGGGCGGCCGCGCCGAGGGCGGAGGCCGCCTGGTCGGCATAGAGCTGGGCGGCTTCCGCGGCCTGCCGCGCGATCTCGGCGGCGGTGCGGGCTTGAACTGCGGCGTCCGCCGCGGACTGGGCTGTGGCGGGATTCATCAGGCCGCTCCCTCGCTGGTCGCTGCGGGATTCTTGGGTGCGAAGTTCGGATGCACGACGGCACCGTCACGGGTGAGGAGCGTGGCTTTCACCAGTTCGTCGTCCCACTTGACGGCCAGCGCCTTCGACGCCTTGTCCACCATCGTCTCGAAGAAGTTGAACAGGTTCTTGGCGTAGAGCGGCGAGGCCGAGGCGGCGATGCGGCCCGGCACGTTGAGGTGGCCGACGATCTTCACGCCATTCACCTCGACCACCTGCCCCGCCACCGCACCGGCGACGTTGCCGCCGCGCTCGACCGCGAGGTCGATCAGCACGGAGCCCGGCTTCATGGAGGCCACCATCTCCGCCGTCACGAGGCGCGGCGCGGGCCGGCCCGGGATGAGAGCGGTGGTGATGACGATGTCCTGCTTCTTGATGTGCTCGGCGACGAGCGCGGCCTGCTTGGCCTGGTACTCCGCCGACATGGGCTTGGCGTAGCCGGCCGCGGTCTCGGCCTGCTTGAACTCCTCGTCCTCCACCGCGACGAACTTGGCGCCCAGCGAGGCGACCTGTTCCTTGGCGGCGGGACGGACGTCGGTGGCGGTCACGATGGCGCCGAGGCGGCGGGCGGTCGCGATGGCCTGCAGGCCCGCGACGCCGGCGCCCATGACGAAGACGCGCGCGGCGGGAACGGTGCCAGCGGCGGTCATCATCTGCGGCAGGGCGCGGTTGAACTCGGCGGCCGCGTCGATCACCGCGCGATAGCCGGCGAGGTTCGCCTGCGAGGAGAGCACGTCCATCACCTGCGCACGGGTGATGCGGGGCATCAGCTCCATGGCGAAGGAGGAGATCCCGGCATTGGCCATGGCGGCGAGCGCCGCGTCACTGCCGTAGGGATCCATGATGGCGAGGACGAGCGCGCCGGGCTTGTACGACGAAAGTTCGGCTTCCGTCGGCCGGCGAACCTTCAGTACGACTTCGGCGCCGTTCAGCGCATCCCACGCCGACGGGGCGATGGTGGCGCCAGCCGCCACGAAGTCTGAATCGAGAATGCCGGACTTCACGCCCGCGCCGCTCTCCACGGCCACGGATGCGCCAAGTGCGACCAGACGCTTCACCGTATCCGGGGTCGCGCCAACCCTCGGCTCGCCGAGATCGATCTCGGCGGGAACAGCGATTTTCATTTCTTGAAGTCTCCGGTGCTCCGGCCGCTCAGCCGTTCAGAGGAGGAAAATCCACATCAGGACGAGGATGGCAGCAACGCCGATGGTGCCCCACTTGGCGAGGGCAGTGAACATGGCGTAGGTGCGCTCGTGCTCGGGATAATCGTTTCCGTCTGCCGTGGCGTATTCGATCGTGGCGTGTTCAGCCATCTTATCCCCCTGCTCCTAAGCGTCTTCTGAGGCCTTTACCGGAGATGGGAATGTCTGGCAACTGCCTTCTGGTGTACAGTATGCCAGATTGAACGGCGTGAGCCGCCGACTATCCGCGGCGCCCCGGATGTTCTTGTTATGTTCCGTCTTCGGTGCTAGCTTTTTGAGCATGAGCCCCGCATCCGATTCCCACGGCCCGCGCGCAGCCGCCCCGCCCGTTCCGGGGGGACCAATTGCCGCGCCGATCGCTCCCGCCCTGAAGGCCAGCTCCAGGACGGTATCGCCCAGATCCGCGCCCGCCAAGGCTGCTCCCGCCAAGGCGGCACAGCCCAAGGCAGTACAGCCAAAGGCGGCCCCCAAGGCTGCTTCCGGCGACGCCCGCATCGCCTCGCCGCCCGTGAAGACGCGGAGCGAGCGGATCATGGGCCGGCTCGCCGAGGAGCGCCGGGCGCCGCCCCCTGCCCTTCCGCCGGCGCTGGACGGCGAGGCCGGGACCGGCGTCGAGGCGGAGCGCCGGCGCGGCCGTGGCGCGGTCTCCAACGCCGCCGGGCGCTTCGAGCCTGCCGCCCGCGTGCTGTTCGACGACGGCTGGCAGACGCTGGAAGACCTGCCGCCCTTCCGCACCGAGGTGACGGAGGAGCGGGCGCGCACGATCATCACCCGCAACCAGTCACCCGACATCGCCTTCGACCGCTCCATCAACGCCTATCGGGGCTGCGAGCACGGCTGCATCTATTGCTTTGCCCGGCCCACCCACGCCTATCAGGGGCTCTCCGCCGGACTCGACTTCGAGACCAAGCTGTTCGTGAAGCCGGACGCGCCGGAGTTGCTGGCGCGTGAGCTGTCGCACCCCTCCTACAAGCCGCGCGTCATCGCCATGGGGACCAATACCGATCCCTACCAGCCCATCGAGCGGCGCTACGAGCTGACCCGGCGCATCCTCGAGGTGCTGGCGGACTTCGGCCACCCGGTGGGCATCGTCACCAAGTCGGCTTTGGTGGTGCGGGACATCGACATCCTCGGGCCGATGGCGGAAAAGGGCCTCGCCAAGGTCGCCATCTCAATGACCACGCTGGACCCGCACCTGTCCCGCACCATGGAGCCGCGCGCCGCCAGCCCGCATGTGCGCCTCGGCACCATCCGCCGCCTCGCCGACGCCGGCATTCCCACTGCGGTCCTCACCGCGCCGCTGATCCCGGCACTGAACGACATGGAGATCGAGCGCATCCTCGATGCTGCCAAGGCCGCCGGGGCATCCGAGGCAGGCTATGTGATGCTGCGCCTGCCGCTGGAGATCGCCGACCTGTTCCGCGAATGGCTCGTGGCCAATTTCCCGGACAAGGCCCGCCATGTCCTCAACCTCATCCGCCAGATGCACGGGGGCAAGGATTACGACTCCACCTTCGGCCGCAGGGGGCGTGGGGAGGGGCCCTATGCCTGGACGGTGGGCCGCAGGTTCGAGATCGCCGCCCGGCGCCTCGGCCTCGCCGGCCGCGGGCTGAAGCTGACCACCGAGCATTTCCGTCACCCCAAGCAGGCGGGCGAGCAGCTCGACCTGTTCGCTTGAGGAACCCCACATGACCGCACCCGACCTCAGGCTCCACCTCGTCACGCTCGGCGTGTCCGACCTGTCGGGCGCGGCCGCCTTCTACCGGGCGCTGGGTCTCGTCGAGAACAAGCCCGGAGAAGGCGAAGCCGGCAACGTCGCCTTCTTCCATGCGGGCAATGTGGTGGTGAGCCTTTTTCCGCGGGCGCGCCTCGCCGAGGATGCGACGCTGGCCGATACCCCGCCGCAGCCCTTCGCCGGCATCACGCTCGCCTGCAATGTGGGATCGCCGGAAGAGACCGCAGCCCTGATCGCGCGGGCGGAAGCGGCGGGCGGGCGCGTGGTGAAGCCGGCGCAGAAGGCGTTCTGGGGCGGAACGAGCGGCTATTTCGCCGACCCCGACGGGCATCTGTGGGAGGTCGCCCACAATCCCTTCTTCCCGTTCGATGCAGAGGGCCGGCTGGTGCTGCCGGGCGCGTGAGATCAGGGCGCGGTGCGGCGGTCGCTGCCGTAGGCGCGCAGGAAAACCCGGACGGCGCCGCGCACCGATTTCTCCACCACCGCCGGGTCCGGCGCATCCGGCGCGCCGACGAGCACCGGAATGGTCACGCCATCCTTGCAGAGGGTGAGAAACTGGCTGGCCGCCTGGTCCACATCCTCGATGTCGAGCAGCCCCTGCGCCACCTTGGCCTTCAGAAACACCGACAGGCGGGAAATGCCTTCGCACGGGCCCGCCTCGAAGAAGCGGCGGCCCACCTCCGGGAACTTGCCGGAAATGGAGATGACGGTTCTGAGCAAGGCAATGCTGCTCGGCCGCAGGATGGCGGTGATGAAGGACCGCCCGATCTTGGTGAGCGCGGCCTCGAGATCGGCTTCGTCCGGGTCCACCACGAACATGCGCTCGGCGGTCTCGCCGCACTCGCTGGAGACGAGTTCCGCGAACAGGTCTTCCTTGTTCTCGAAATAGACGTAGAGCGTGCCCTTGGAGACTCCTGCCGCGCGGGCGATGTCGCCCATGCTGGCGGCGTCGAAGCCACGGTCGAAGAAGACCTGACGCGCGCCGGCGAGAATCTGGCTGCGCTTCTCCGGGTCCTGGCCTGCGCCTGAACCGGCTTCGTGCGCATCGCCGAGGCCACAATCCTCGCGGCCCGCCGCGTGCCGCGGCTTGAGTGCGATCTCGCCTTCCCTGTCCGTCATCCTGCGGGTCTCTTCCTCTTGTCCTCGTTCTCTGCGATCGCGCCGGCTCTGCGCAAGCACGTTAACGTCTTCCCGGCGCCTTCAGCCGCGGCCATGGCAACGATGACACACGCCGCCCACCGCGATGGCGACCTTCCCTTGGGGAGAGCCGCACACAATTTTCTGACCGAACCGTTCAGTTCGTTCTTGCATGACCGAAAGCGGTGCGCTATGTCAATATTCATCGAACCAAACCGTTCGGTCAGCGCTCGGAACCGCAACCCGCGCGCTGAACGAACCGAGGGAGGAGAGCAACGCCCCCGCTCTCCTCCCTTCCTATCCCGCCGATCGGTTCGGTCATGACCCGGTGCCGCAACCCTGGTCCTGACTGATGCAAGAGGGAGGAGAGCAACGCCCCCGCTCTCCTCCCTCTGTTTCCATCGGCCCCCTCCCTCCGAATGTCCCGCAGGTCTGCCCTTCCGCCCGAGCCGAAGTGGCCACACCGCGACATTCCGCCACATCCCCTTTGGTGAACGGGCTAAAGCCCCTATTTCCTCGCTCACCGGTCCGGGCCCCTCTGGCGCAGGTCTCCTGCGTGATGTCGGATCAGGCGTGATATCCGCGCTCCGTCCAGAGGCCCCATGGTTCCCCCCGTTTCGCCGAGACCTGTTTCAGCATGACCGCACAAGGCCCCCAGAGCCGGCGGCGTGCGCTGTTCATGGTCAATCCGCGCGCCCGCGGCGGCTCGCTGCCGCTCGAAGCGGTGCGCGCCGTGCTCGAGACGGAATTCGACCTCCTCGAAACACCGCTGCCGCCGCCCGGCGAACTGTCGGACCTGCTGCGCGCCCGCGCGGATGAGGTGGATCTCGTCATCCTCGGCGGCGGCGACGGCACGCTGAATGCGGCGGCCTCCGGCCTCTACGACACGCAGCTTCCCCTCGGCGTCCTGCCGCTCGGCACGGCCAACGATTTCGCCCGCACCCTTGCCATTCCCACCGATCCTTTGGCGGCAGCGCGGGTCATCCTCGCCCACCCGCCCCGCTTCATCGACCTTGGGGATGTGAACGGCCATCCCTTCCTCAATGTCGCCAGCATCGGCTTTTCCGCCGATCTTGCCCGCGCGCTCACACGCGAAGCCAAGCGCTATTTCGGCGTTGTCGGCTATGGCATCGTCGCCGCGCGCCTGCTGATCCAGTCACGGCTGTTCACGGCCTATATCGAGCATGACGGCACGGCCGAGGCGGTCCGGACCCTGCAGGTCTCGGTGGGCAACGGGCGCCACTATGGCGGCGGCATGACGGTGGAGGCGAGCGCCACGGCCGATGACGGCCAGCTCGATTTCTACAGTCTGGAGGTGGACCACTGGTGGCGCCTTCTGGCCCTCCTGCCCTCTCTCCGCGCCGGCACGCAGGGCCAGTGGGATGACGTGCGCGCCTTCCGGACGAAGAAGGTCGTTGTGCGCACCAGCCGCCCGCGCCCGGTCAATACGGACGGCGAGCTCGTCACCTACACCCCGGCGCATTTCAGCATTCGGCCCGCCGCCATCCGTGTCCATGCGCCGCCGCAGACCGTGACCCGATCCGGCAGCGGTGAGCAGAATTCCTTGCACCCCCTCGCTGAAGGCACCCCCTAGATGGACTACCTCCTCCAACTCGCAGCCGATCCCGCCGCGTGGGTCGCCCTGGTGACGCTGGTGGCCATGGAAGTCGTGCTCGGCATCGACAACCTGATCTTCATCTCCATCCTCACCAACAAGCTGCCGGAGCAGTATCGCAGCAAGGCGCGGCGCATCGGCATCAGCCTCGCGCTCATCATGCGCCTCGCTTTGCTCGGCACCATCGCCATCATCGTGCGGCTGACGGCGCCCATCTTCGAGGTGTTCGGCCACGCCTTCTCCTGGCGCGACCTAATCCTCATCGCCGGCGGCCTGTTCCTGGTGTGGAAGGCGACCACCGAGATCCATCACACCGTGGACCCACGCACCCATGCGGAGGACGTGAAGGAGAGCAAGGTCACCATCGGCTTCACCGCCGCCATCGTGCAGATCCTGCTGCTCGACATCGTGTTCTCCATCGACAGCATCATCACCGCCGTGGGCATGACCGAGCACATCCCGATCATGGTGATCGCCGTGATCGCCGCCGTGACCTGCATGCTACTCGCCGCGGACCCGCTGGCCCGCTTCATCGAGGCAAACCCCACCGTGGTGCTGCTGGCGCTGGGCTTCCTCATCATGATCGGCATGACGCTGATCGCGGAAGGCTTCGGCGCCCACGTACCCAAGGGCTACGTCTACGCCGCCATGGGCTTCTCCACGGCCATTGAGGGCCTCAACATGATGGTCCGCCGCCGCCGTGCGGCCGGCGCGGGGCATTGAGCTGACGGGCGGTCGCGCCGCCGCATTCCAACGCGCCGCGGGCATCGCTATGCTCGTGGCGCGGGCGGATCGGCCCGCGACTCAAAGGGGCATCGCCGGCAGTCCGCCGCCCCGCAGCCTGTGGCCGAGGTCGAGAATGGCTCATTTTTCCGCGTCCCGTTTCGCCGTCGCGCTGGTGCCGGCGCTGGTGCTGATGGCGTTCGCCGCCCCGGCGCGCGCGCAGGCCTGCCTGGAGCAGATCGTTCCGGTTCAGGCGGCGCTCAAGGAGCGCCTGCCGCATCCCAAGAAGCCGCCGGAGCAGGACCAGTCCGTCGCGGCGCAGACCGACCGGCAGGCCACGCCGGGCTCCCTCGCCGCGGCGGGCCTGACCCAGCCGGACTCCGGCGCCCTCGGCGCGCTCAATCAGGCCATCAACCTGCAGGCGGCGGGCGACGAGGCCGGCTGCCTCAAGGCTCTCGCCGAAGCCAAGCGCCTTGGCGGCCTGAACTGAGGCCGGGCCGGCTCAGAGCCGGTCGCGCAGGGCGTAATAGCTGAGGCCCGCCATCATCAGCGGGGTGCGCAGCAGGGTGCCGCCGGGGAAAGGCGGCACCGGCAGACGGCCGAGCAGGTCGAAGCGCGAGAGCTGGCCCTGCACCGCCTCGGCGAGGATCTTGCCGAACAGCGGCGCCAACGCCACCCCCTGCCCGCTGTAGCCGGCCGAGACGAGGACGTGCGGCGACAGACGGCGCACGAAGGGCATGCGCGTCATGGTGATGGCCAGCACACCGCCCCAGGCGTAGTCGATGCGGGCTTCGCCGAGCTGCGGAAAGATGCGCAGCATGAACGGCCGGACGAAATCCGCCACGTCCGGCCTCAGCCCACGGCGATAGCTCTCGCCACCGCCGAACAACAGCCGGCCATCGGCGGAGAGGCGGAAATAGTTGATGACGAACCGGCTGTCCGCCACCGCCGCGCCGTTGGCGATGATCTCCTGCGCCTGATCACCCAGGGGCTCCGTGGCGGCGATGTAGTTGCAGATGGGCATGACATGGGCGTCGACCCGCCGGTCGAGCCCGTCCATCAGTCCGTTGCCACATTCGAGCAGGAAGTCGGCGACCACGCTGCCGCCGCCGTCGGTGGTGACGGTCACGCCGGCCTCGTCCGTGACCTTGACCGCACGCGTCCCCTCGTGGATCTCGACCCCCGCCGCGACGGCTGCGGAGCCGAGGCCGAGGGCGAAGTTGAGCGGGTGCAGGTGGCCCGCGCCCTTGTCGAGAAGGCCGCCATAATAGGCGGAGGTGCCGACCAGCGCCCGGATCTCGTCGCGGGTGAGCGGCTGGAGGGCATCGTAGCCGTAGTCCACCGCGAGCGTGCGGGCGTAATCGTAGCTGTCCGGGACGTACCGCGCCTTGTGATCCGCGAGGATGAGACCCTCGCGCAGGTCGCACGGAATGTCGTGGCGGGCGATGAGGCTGCGTACGAGCGCCTTGCCCTCCTCCGCGAGGTTCCAGAGCTTGTGGGCGTCGTCGCGCCCCACCGCCTTTTCCAGGAAATCCTGGCCGCGGCGCTGGCCGCTGTGAAGCTGGCCGCCGTTGCGCCCCGAGGCGCCCGAGCCCACCCGCGCGGCCTCCAGCACCACCACCTTGAACCCCGCCTCGGCGAGATGCAGCGCGGCGGACAGGCCCGTATAGCCGGCCCCGATGACGCACACGTCAGCCCGCACCGCGCCCTTCAGCGGCGAAAAGGCGGGGAATGCGGTTGCCGTGGCCGTGTACCAGGAGCGGGCGTGGCCGGCCGGATTGAGCGGCGCGGCGACCCGGTGCATGGCATTTTCTTTCTTCTTCTCGTTGGGCACCGGCCGCCTCACACGTTGAGCAGAAGGTACTCCCGCTCCCAGGGCGAGATCACCCTCATGAAGGTTTCGAACTCGGCCTGCTTCACCGCGGCGTAAGCGGAGACGAACCGCTCGCCCAGGACCTCGGCAAGCGGCTCGCTGTCCTGAAACGCCGCAACCGCCTCAAGCAGCCCGCGCGGCAGGTCGAAATCGAGATTCTTCGCGTCGCCGTCGATCGGATCGGTCGCACGCAGATTTTCGGTCAGGCCGAGATAGCCGCAGGCGAGGGACGCAGCGATGGCGAGGTAGGGATTGGCGTCCGAGGACGGCACCCGGTTCTCCAGCCGCCGCGCTTCCGGGGTGGAAGGCGGCACGCGCAGGCCGGCGGTGCGGTTGTCATAGCCCCATTGCAGGTTGATGGGCGCCATGGAGTCGCGCGTCAGCCGGCGATACGAGTTCACATAGGGCGCCATGATGCACATGACCGACGGCAGGTATTTCTGGTGGCCGGCGATGAAGGAGAAGAATTCCGGCGTCGGGTCGCCATCCTCGTCGGAGAACAGGTTGCGCCCGGTGGCGGTGTTGATGACCGACTGGTGGATATGCATGGCGCTGCCCGGCTCGTTGGCGATGGGCTTGGCCATGAAGGTCGCATAGATCTTGTGGGCGAGCGCCGCCTCGCGGATCGTGCGCTTGAACAGGAAGACTTGGTCCGCCAGCACCAGCGGATCGCCGTGGCGGAGGTTGATCTCCATCTGCGCCGCGCCGTCCTCATGGATCAGCGTGTCGATCTCCAGCCCCTGGGCCTCGGAATAATCATAGATGTCCTCGAACAGGGCATCGAACTCGTTCACCGCCTGGATCGAATAGGACTGGCGGCCGATCTCCGGCCGGCCGGAGCGGCCCACGGGCGGCTTCAGGGGATAGTCGGGATCGGTGTTGGGCTCGACGAGGTAGAACTCGATCTCCGGCGCCACCACCGGCTTCCAGCCCTTCTTCTCGTAGAGCGAAATGACGTGCCGCAGCACCTGCCGGGGCGCCAGCTCCACCGGACGTCCATCGCGGTGGTAGGCGTCGTGGATCACCTGGGCGGTGGGGTCCTGCGCCCACGGCACCGAGCAGAGGGTGGCAAGGTCGGGCTCCAGCACGAGGTCGCTGTCGGCGATCACCGAATCGACCAGCCCTTCATAGTCGGGATACTCGCCGGAGATGGTCTGGAAGAAGACCGACAGCGGCAGGTTCATCACGGGCGAGGAAAAGAACTTGGAGGCCGGCATGATCTTGCCGCGGGCGACGCCGGCGAGATCGGGAACGGTGCATTCGATCTCGGTGATGCCCCGGCTGGCCATCCAGGCCTTGGCTTCCGTCAGCGATGTCACACCCCGCGGGGCCGTTGCCTGAGTCTTCTGCGCACCCTTGCTGCGTTTCGCCATGATGTCCTCGGGCGTGAACCGCTCACGCCCGAGCAGGGAACACCTGCGCCACCATCAGTGTCAACGCGACCCTAAGACGGCAACGCTCACGTTTGGGAAAGATGCAGGGGCGACGGCCATGTCCCGGTCCGGGACAGGCGCCTCGACGGCCCGGGAACAGCCATCGAACGAATCACGATCGAATCGCAGTGCCGGCCGCGTTCCCGCTTCTCCCCCTACGAGATGTTGGGCCTCGGCCTCAACGGTAGCGGATTCAGGCGGACCGCTCAGCGCGGCGCGTTCACCGGTACCGTGCCGGCCTTCGCCTCGGTCTCGAGGGAGGTCGCCTCCAGCAGGGCGGTGCCGATCATGGTGGCGACCGACACACGGAACGGCGCCATCAGGCGCGTGCCAGCGATGGGCACCAGCCACACATAGATGTCCTTGTTGTCGACCATGTACTTGACCGTGTAGCGGGTGGGCCGGTGCCCGGCGACAGGCTGGTAGCGCACGGAGCACACCACGGCCGAGCCGGCATAGCCGTCCACCTTCACCGTCTCGGTGCGCTGATAGGTCAGGACGAGATCGTAGCGCTGACGTCCGTCGAACACGGGGATCGACCGGGAGCAGGCAGCCGCGGACAGCATGTCGCCAGTGCCCGGCACATAGACGAAGGCCCCGCTCATGGGGTCGAGAATGTTCTGCAGCACCGCCTGCTCGATGGGGACGCGATCAGCCGCCGGCTTGAGCGGCGGCTCCACTTGCATTTCCTTCAGCGCGCCGGAGGCCATCGCAAGGCGCGCGGTCTCGGCCTTGCCGTCGGCCTCGGCATTGAGCGCGTAGACCTTCGGCACCAGCTTGCCGCCAGAGATGGCCCCGCGCGAGGCAGCGACGCCCTTGCCTGACGACACGGCGCGCAGCACGCCGGTGACGCGGGCGGAGCCGGAAATCTCATAGGCCTGGTCGCCGGCCTCCACCTTGATGGACCCGCGGCCGAGTTCGACCCCACCGATGCTGAGCACATATTTGGCGTTGAACTGCCCGTCTGCCCAGGCGGGCCCGGCGAGGCCGGAAGCCATCAGGAGGCCGACCATGGCGGCACCGGCGCGGTGCCGGAAACGGGGCAAAGGAGCGGTCATCGGGGTCGTCGTCATTGCAGAATCCGGATGGAGATGTCCGGGGGGCCGGCGGACCCGTGTCCCAGAGGCATGCACAGGGAAGGCGGCTGAACTGTGGCCCACCGGCGGAGCCGCAGCCGCCCCCGCCGCACCGCCCGCCGGAGGAGCCGGCCGGCAGCAGACCCGGGAATGCCGCGCGAATCCGCATGGGTCATTGACTTTACGGCGGTTTGTCACGATCTTTCCAGCCTACCCTGAGAGGCGGGTTGCGCAGACGACGGCAAGGACCGGCGCCGCGGCCCGTTTACCTCGGGGGATCGTGTTGATTGCCAAGGAGCTGAAGCCATTCGCCGCCCTATGAGACCCGTCGCGCCGGAGAAGGATGGACCGCGCGTCAATGAGGAAATCCGCATCCGCGAAGTCCAGCTGATCGACCAGGACGGTCAGAACCGCGGCGTGGTAGCAATCCGCGATGCGCTCACCTTGGCGCAGGAAGCCGGGCTCGATCTCGTCGAGATCTCCCCCAATTCCGCGCCCCCCGTCTGCAAGATTCTCGATTACGGCCGCTTCAAGTACCAGAACCAGAAGAAGGCCAGCGAGGCGCGCAAGAAGCAGAAGGTGGTCGAGGTCAAGGAGATCAAGCTCCGCCCCGGCATCGACGACCATGACTACGACGTGAAGATGCGGGCGATGCAGCGCTTCTTCGAGGAAGGCGACAAGGTGAAGGTAACCCTGCGCTTCCGTGGTCGCGAGATGGCGCATCAGGACATCGGCTACAAGCTGCTGCAGAAGCTCAAGGAAGACGTTTCCACCATCGCCAAGGTCGAGGCCGAGCCCATGCTCGAAGGCCGGCAGATGATCATGATCCTCGCCCCGCGCTGATGCGGGATCGGGGGCGGTAAAGAAAAAGCCCGGCGCAGCGCGCCGGGCTTTTCTCGTTTCACTCGCCTGATCGAGGATCGCGGCCGACAGTGCGGCCGCGCTTCCCTCACGGGCAGGGGTGCTGGAACCCGTCATAGCCGGTGTAGGTGCCGGTGTTCGGGTTATACGAGCGGAACCGCGACATGCAGTACGCCACCGCGTCGTTGGTGTAGACCGGCTCCGCATTGGCCGCCGCCACGGCGCCCAGGGCCAGGCCGCTGGCGACGCCGAGCGCGATCCAGGCGCCGGTATTGTTGTAGTAGCCCCAGCCCCAGCCGGGACGATACCAGCCCCAACCCGGACGCCACGGCCCCGGACCCCACGCGCCCGGCGGCGGGCGCCAACCCGGATGACCCCAACCGGGACCACCGGGTCCCCATCCCGGACGGCCGGGACCCCAGCCGGGACGGCCCGGTCCCCAACCGCCCGCATAAGCGGGACGTACATAGCCGGGACGGCCGACGAAACCGGGACGGCCCACATAGCCAGGGCGCCCCACGTAGCCGGGACGACCCACGAAGCCGGGACGACCGACGAAGCCGGGGCGGCCGACATAACCCGGACGGCCACCATAGCCGACGCGGGGCCCGCCCATGCGCACGCCCCCCACGCGCGGGCCACCGCCGCCGCGCCAAGCCACCTGATCCACGGTGCCCACATTGGCCATCGCGGGATTGGCAAGGCCAAGGCGCAGCGCTTGTGCATTCGCGACGGGAACCGAAAGCGAAAGCATGCCGCCTGCGACCGCCGCCGCGGCAAACAATGCCACCCTTCTTGTGCCGAACATGATCTTCACTCCCTCAACACTTTCTATCTTCAGCGTCCTTTGTGTCGAATGTTTCGCGGACGTTGCGGAACTTGCGGCTGGAAAGCGGCGAACTGGTGCTTTTCCGCGATTACCTGCCGCCCACGATCACGCATGCGTGAGAGGGGGCATCCTTGCGTCACCCGGAGCGTTGACGTGGCATCATAAGGAGTTCGGCATGCCCAATCTGTTGCGCAAGACCTTCCGGCGGATCACCGTCGGCCTCACCTCTGCTGCCCTCGTCGCCTCCAGCGTCGGTATGGCCGCCGTGGCGACGGCTCCGGCCGCCTCGGCTCAGGCGCTGAGGGCCGGTGCCTCATCCATGAACGTCCAGGCCGCTGCGCCCGAGGCGGTGCAGGACCGCCGGGGCGGCCCCAACCGGGCGCCGGGCGTTCGCGGACCCGGGCGTGGGCCGGGCCCGGCGGTACGCGGGCCAGGACGCGGCCCGGGCCAGGCGGTCCGTGGGCCGGCTCGGGGCCCGGGATACGGACGTCCGGGCTATGGCCGTCCCGGCTATAACCGTCCCGGCTACGCTCGCCCCGGGTGGCACGGCCCGCGGCCCGGCTATCACGCCCGCTGGGGGCGTCCTTACTGGCGCAATGGCGGCTGGTACTACCGCAACAACAATGGCGCGTGGATTGCGGCGGGCATCGCCGGTCTCGCCATCGGCGCGGCGGCGGGTGCGGCGGCGGCCAATTCGGGCGGCGGCGGCGACGGGGTGGCCTACTGCGCCCAGCGATTCCGCTCCTACAACCCCGCCACCGGCACCTACACCGGCTATGACGGGCTTCAGCACCCCTGCCCCTGAGGCGTGTTGAAGCTCAACGAAAGGTCGCCGCCTTGCGCGGCGGCCTTTTTCGTGTGCCCATGCCTCGCCGCGTTCCCCTTCCCGCCGCCTCTCCCGGCCCGGTTGGCCGCCCGGCCCTTGCCTTTATGCTCACGCTCCTGTAACGACTGCCGCCTTCGAGCCGGCCGGCGATTAAGGGCTGCCGCGCTGGCTCATACCGCTCAACAGCAACAAGAGGCTGAGCGTCCACCGCCCTCGCGGGCGAGGACCCATGCCACGGAGAGCCAAATGCCCAAGATGAAGACCAAGTCGGGAGCGAAGAAACGCTTCCGTCTGACGGGTACGGGAAAAGTGATCGCGGGTCAGGCCGGCAAGCGCCATGGCATGATCAAGCGGACCAACAACCAGATCCGCAACCAGCGCGGCACGACCATCCTCGCCGAGTGCGACGGACGGATCATCCGCAAGTCGTTCCTGCCGAACGGCTGACGCCACTGCGATCTGAAGGAGCTTTTCCATGGCCCGCGTGAAACGTGGCGTTACCTCACACGCCAAGCACAAGAAGGTCTACAAAGCCGCAAAGGGCTTTTACGGCCGTCGCAAGAATACCATCCGCGCTGCGAAGTCGGCCGTCGAACGGTCGATGCAGTATGCCTACCGCGATCGCAAGGTGAAGAAGCGCAACTTCCGCGCGCTCTGGATCCAGCGCATCAACGCCGGTGTGCGCGCGCTTGATCTGGACCTGACCTATTCGCGATTTATCGATGGTCTCGGCAAGGCCGGGATCGAGGTCGATCGCAAGGTGCTCTCGGATATCGCCATCCACGAGCCCGACGCGTTCAAGGCCCTGGTGGAGAAGGCCAAGGCCGCCCTGGCCTGATTGCCGCGCCCAAGGCTCCATGCCAGGGCGTAGCTTTCTCCTCCCGTCTTTTCCGAGACCTTCAAGAGCCCCGTGCGGATCGTCCGTCCGGGGCTTTTGCCATTGGGCGCGGCCCGTCTATAAGCGGCGCGACCCGACGCCGGCCAACCCGCCGGCCTTCCGCTTTCCGGGATAGGCTCCATGTCCGCGACACCATCCGCCACCGATCCGAGCGCCCTCGAAGATCTTCAGGAGAGCCTCTCCTCTGCCATCCTGCGCGCGCAGGACGAAGCCGGCCTTGAAGAGGTGCGCATCGCGGCCCTCGGCAAGAAGGGCTCGGTGTCGGAACTCCTGAAGTCGCTCGGCGGCATGAGCCCGGACGAGCGCAAGGTGATGGGCCCCGCCATCAACGGCCTGCGCGACGCCGTGCAGGGCCTCCTCTCCCACCGCCGCGCCGCCCTGAAGAGCGCCGCTCTGGAGGCGCGCCTCGCCACCGAGCGGGTGGACGTGACCCTTCCCGTGCGCGACGCCGCCGCCGAGACCGGCCGCGTCCACCCCATCGCGCAGGTGACGGAAGAGCTGGTCGCCATCTTCGCCGACATGGGCTTCTCGGTGGCCGAAGGGCCGGACATCGAGGACGACTTCCACAACTTCACCGCGCTGAACTTCCCGGCCGGCCACCCGGCCCGCGAGATGCACGACACCTTCTTCCTGCCGCCCGGCGCGGACGGCGAGCGCAAGGTGCTGCGCACCCACACCTCGCCGGTGCAGGTGCGCACCATGCAGGCGAAGAAGCCGCCCATCCGCGTCATCTGCCCCGGCCGCACCTATCGCTGCGATTCGGACCAGACCCACACGCCCATGTTCCATCAGGTGGAGGGGCTGGTGATCGACAAGGGCGCGCACCTTGGCCACCTCAAGTGGGTGCTGGAGGAGTTCTGCAAGTCGTTCTTCGAGGTGGAGGGCGTGAAGATGCGCTTCCGCCCCTCCTTCTTCCCGTTCACCGAGCCCAGCATGGAAGTGGACATCCAGTGCGACCGCTCCCGCCCCGGCGAGATCCGCTTCGGCGAGGGCTCGGACTGGCTGGAAATCCTCGGCTGCGGGATGGTGCATCCCAACGTGCTGAGGAATTGCGGCATCGACCCGGACGAGTATCAGGGCTTCGCCTGGGGCATGGGCATCGATCGCATCGCCATGCTCAAATACGGCATGAGCGACCTTCGCGCCTTCTTCGAAGCCGACGTGCGCTGGCTCTCCCACTACGGCTTCCGCCCGCTGGATTTCCCCACGCTCGCCGGCGGGCTGAGCGCGTAAGGAGCAGGACCCATGAAATTCACCTACTCCTGGCTCAAGGATCACCTCGAGCCCACCGCCTCATTCGACCAGATCGTGGAGCGCCTTTCCCTCATCGGCCTCGAGGTCGAGGGCGTGGAGGACAAGGCGAAGCAGCTCGCGCCCTTCGTGGTGGGCGAGGTGCTGACCGCCGAGAAGCATCCGAACGCGGACAAGCTGCGCGTCTGCACCGTTTCCATCGGCAAGGGTGACCCCATCCAGGTGGTCTGCGGTGCGCCGAACGCGCGGGCGGGCCTCAAGACCGTCTTCGCCGCGCCGGGCACGGTCATCCCCGCCACCGGCACGGAACTGAAGATCGGCAAGATCCGCGACGTGGAAAGTCGCGGCATGCTCTGCTCCGCCCGCGAGATGGGCCTTTCCGAGGAGCATGACGGCATCCTGGAGCTGCCGGAAGACGCACCCGTGGGCGCGCCGTTCGCGCAGGTGATCGGGCTCGATGATCCGGTGATCGAGATCGCGGTGACGCCCAACCGCGCCGACTGCCTCGGCGTCTCCGGCGTCGCCCGCGACCTCGCCGCCGCCGGCCTCGGCGAGCTGATGGCGCCGCGGGTAAAGCCGGTCGAGGGCACTTTCCCCGCCCCGCTCAAGGTGACGCTGGAGTTCGGCGAGACCTCGCCGCTCTGCCCGGCCTTTGCCCTTCGGGTGGTGAAGGGCGTGAAGAACGGCCCCTCCCCCCAGTGGCTGCAGGACCGCCTGCGCGCCATCGGCCTGCGCCCCATCAACGCGCTGGTGGACGTCACCAATTTCATGACGTTCGACCGCAACCGCCCGCTCCACGTCTTTGACCTGAAGAAGGTGACCGGCAACCTCGTGGTGCGCCGGGCCAAGGGCGGAGAGACGCTGCTGGCGCTCGACGGCAAGACCTACACGCTCGACGAGAGCATGTGCGTCATCGCCGACGACAAGGGCGTAGAGAGCCTTGCCGGCATCATGGGCGGCGAGGACTCGGGCTGCGATGAGAGCACCACCGACGTGGTGGTCGAATCGGCGCTCTGGGACGCCATCAACATCGCCCAGACCGGCCGCAAGCTCGGCATCAATTCCGATGCCCGCTTCCGCTTCGAGCGTGGCGTGGACCCGGCCTTCACCGTGCCGGGCCTCGACCTCGCCACCCACCTCGTCCTTGAGCTGTGCGGCGGCGAGCCGTCCGAGATGGTGCTGGCGGGCACGGTGCCCGACACGGCCCGCACCATCGCCTTCCCGCTCACCGAGGTGAAGCGGCTGACCGGGCTGGAAGCCTCCGAGGACGAGATTCGCGGCGTGCTGGACAGGCTCGGCTTCGCCGTCTCCGGCGCGGCCCCGGTGCTTGAGGTGGTGCCCCCCTCCTGGCGTGGCGACATCGAGGGCAAGGCGGACCTCGTGGAAGAGGTGGTGCGCATCCTCGGCCTCGAGCGCGTGCCCTCCACCGAGCTGCCGCGCGGGGCGGATGCCCGCAAGGCGGTGCTGACCACGCTCCAGCTGCGGAGCCGCAAGGCCCGCCGCTCGCTGGCGGCGCGCGGCATGGTAGAAGCGGTCACCTGGTCCTTCGTGTCCAAGGAAGCCGCCAGGCTGTTCGGCGGCGGCGCCGACGCCCTCGCTTTGTCGAATCCCATCGCCTCCGACCTGTCGGACATGCGCCCGAGCCTCCTGCCCGGCCTCATCAAGGCGGCAGGCGCCAATGCGGCGCGTGGGGCGGGCGACGTAGCCCTGTTCGAGGTGGGACAGGTCTTCCTCGGCGACGGCCCCGGCGACCAGCGCCAGGCCGCCTCCGGCATCCGCCGTGGCACGGCCAAGCCCTCGGGCGGCGGACGCCACTGGGCGGGCAATGCGGCGGCTGTGGATGCCTTCGACGCCAAGGCGGACGCCCTCGCCGCGCTTGCCGCCTGCGGGGCGCCGGTGGCGAATCTGCAGGTGACCACCGATGCCCCCGGCTGGTACCACCCCGGCCGCTCCGGCACGCTGCGCCTCGGCTCCAACGCCGTGGCCCATTTCGGCGAGATCCATCCCGCCGTGCTGGAGGCCCTGGACGTGACGGGCCCGCTGGTCGCCTTCGAGATCGTGCTCGACAAGATCCCCGAGCCCAAGGCCAAGGCGACGCGGGTCAAGCCGAATCTCGATCTCTCGCCCTTCCAGGCGGTGAAGCGCGACTTCGCCTTCCTCGTGGGCCGCGACGTTGCCGCCGCTGACATCCTCAAGGCCGCGCAGGGCGCGGACAAGAAGCTCGTCACCGGCGTCGGCGTGTTCGACCTCTACGAGGGCAAGGGAATCGATCCCGACAAGAAGTCGGTGGCGGTGGAGGTCACGCTCCAGCCGCGCGAGCGCACGCTCACCGACAAGGAGATCGAAGAGGTCGCCGGCCGCATCGTCGCGGAAGTGGCGAAGAAGACGGGCGCAACGCTTCGCGCCTGATAAGAAGCGCCGGCGGCGCGTGTTGTCCCCATGCTCTGGATTGACGCGCGCCGCCGCTGCCCCTATAAGCCGAGCCCGAACTCAGGCGGCTGCGGCGGCCGGAGCCCAGCCCTCATTCCCGCTTGATCCTGCTGGATCGGGCCGCGAGCCGGGCAGCAGCGAACCATCGCCGTCGCAGCGCCGCTGCTGGGGTCCGATCCGTAAGGCGGCCTCAAGACATCTGGAGATTTGACCGTGAAGCGCACCTACCAACCCAGCAAGCTCGTGCGCAAGCGCCGCCACGGCTTCCGTGCGCGCATGGAGACCCGCAACGGCCGCAAGATCATTGCCGCCCGCCGCGCCCACGGCCGCAAGCGCCTGTCCGCCTGAGGGTGGACCCTCGCGGAGCTGCCCGACTTCGGGAGCCGTCCAACGTGGAACGCCCCTCGGATCTCAATCCGGATCGTCTCCGCCGGCTGGACCGCCTCAAGAAACGCCGTGATTTCCTCGCTGCGGCCAAGGCCGAGCGAGCCGGCGTCGCCTCCTTCCTCATGCAAGGCCGCGATCGCGGTGATGGGGAAGATGTGCGTATCGGCTTCACCGTGACCAAGAAGACCGGCAATTCCGTCGTGCGGAACCGCATCCGTCGCCGCCTCCGCGAGGCGGTGCAGCGGGTGTTGCCGGAGGCCGGGCGCCCCGGCTTCGATTATGTGCTGGTGGCCCGCGAGGCCGCGTTGCGCACCCCCTTCGACAGCCTCGTGTCCGAGATGGAACGCGCCGTGCGCAAGCTGCACGCGCCCAAGGCTCCCAAGGACAAGGCGCCCCGGGATCATGCCCCGAAGAACAAGTCCCGTGCCCGACCGGGCGAAACGCGGGTCTTAAAAGAGTCGCTGCCGGCGTCTAAGGACACCGCACGCTCCGCCGGCACTGCCGGCCCGAACAATCCCGACTTGACGATGCCGCCGACGGAGACCCTCCGGCATGAGTGAAAACCGCAACATGTTCATCGCCATCGGCCTGTCGATGGTGATCCTCATCGGCTGGCAATTCTTCTTCGGCATTCCGCAGGCAGAAAAGCAGCGGCAGGCCGCCGAGCAGCAGCGCATCGAGCAGACAGCCCAGCAGCAGGCGCAGTCCGGCGCCACGCCGACGCCGGGCGCCGCTCCGGGAACGACCCCCGCGGGCCTGCCCCAGGCCGGTGCGCCCGGCGGCCGGGCCCTGACCCGCGCCGAGGCGATCGCCGCCTCCCCCCGCGCGCCCATCGCCACCCAGCGCCTCAGCGGCTCGATCTCGCTGCGCGGCGCCCGCGCGGACGACCTGCTGCTGACCGAGTACCACGAGACGGTGGACCCCAAGAGCCCGAACATCGTGCTCCTGTCGCCGTCGGGCGGTCCCAACCCCTTCTATGCGGAATTCGGCTGGACCTCGGCCGCCGGTGCCGGCGTCGCCGTTCCCGGCCCTGACACGCTCTGGACCGTGCAGCCCGGCGCGACCCTGACCGAGAAGACCCCCCTCGTCCTTACCTGGGACAACGGGCAGGGCCTGACCTTCCGCCGCACCTTCACCATCGACGACCATTACATGTTCGCGGTGAAGGACGAGGTGGAGAACAAGGGCGCCGCCGCCGCCACCCTCTATCCCTACGCCCTCGTCTCGCGGCACGGCGTGCCGCACGTGGCCGGCTTCTACATCCTGCATGAGGGCCTGATCGGCGTCCTCGGCGACAACGGCCTGCAGGAAGTCACCTACGCCAAGATGGACAAGGAGAAGCCCCTCGCCTTCTCCGCCACCGGCGGCTGGCTCGGCATCACCGACAAGTACTGGGCGGCGACCGTCATTCCCGATCAGAGCGTGAAGGTGGACGCCAAGTTCTCCTCGGCCATGATCAACGGCCAGCAGACCTTCCAGACCGACTATCTCGCCCAGCCGCTCACGGTGGAGCCGGGCAGCAAGATCACCTCCTCCGGCCAGCTCTTCGCCGGCGCCAAGGTGGTGCAGGTGGTGGACGGCTATGCCGAGACCTACAAGATCGACCGCTTCGACCGGCTGATCGACTGGGGCTGGTTCTATTTCATCACCAAGCCGCTGTTCCTCGTCATCGACTGGATCTATCGCGTCGTCGGCAATTTCGGCGTCGCCATCCTGGTGGTGACGGTGCTGCTGAAGGGCATCTTCTTCCCGCTGGCCAACAAGTCCTACGCCTCCATGGCGAAGATGAAGGCGGTGCAGCCGGAACTCACCTCCATCCGCGAGCGCTACGCCGACGACAAGGTGAAGCAGCAACAGGCGATGATGGAGCTGTACAAGAAGGAGAAGATCAATCCGGTGGCGGGGTGCCTGCCCATCCTGATCCAGATCCCGGTGTTCTTCGCCCTCTACAAGGTGCTGTTCGTCACCATCGAGATGCGGCATGCGCCGTTCTTCGGCTGGATCCGCGACCTCTCGGCGCCCGACCCGACCACCGTGTTCAACCTGTTCGGGCTGATCCCCTGGGATCCGGGCTCCGTGCCGGTCATCGGCAGCTATCTCCTGCTCGGCGCTTGGCCGCTCATCATGGGCGTGACCATGTGGGTGCAGATGAAGCTGAACCCGGCCCCGCCGGACCCGACCCAGCAGATGATCTTCAACTGGATGCCCATCATCTTCACCTTCATGCTGGCGCACTTCGCCGCCGGCCTGGTGATCTACTGGGCCTGGAACAACACGCTCTCCGTCACCCAGCAGGCCGTCATCATGCGGCGCAACGGGGTGAAGATCGAGCTGTGGGACAACATCAAGGGGGCCCTCGGCCTCGGCAAGAAACAGGCGGCGAAGGGATAGACGCACTGCTGTTTCGAACGGGATCGAAACGCCGCGCTCCTCCGAGCGCGGCGTTTCTGTTTTGACGTGATATGTGACTCTATTGACACGTGACTATATTGGAACATAATGCGCCCATGGATGACATCTTCGCCGCCCTGTCCAACCCCGTCCGGCGAACGGTGCTCGATCTGCTACGGGAGCACGATGGGCGGACGCTTGGCGAGCTGGAGCAGGCGCTGAAGCCACACACCACCCTCACCCGCTTCGGCGTGATGAAACACCTCAAGGTGCTGGAGGAAGCGCACCTCCTCCTCACCCGGAAAGTGGGCCGCGAGAAGCACCACTATCTCAACCCGGCTCCCATCCAGCTCGTCGCCGACCGCTGGATTTCCCGTTATGCCGCGCCGCATGTGGCGGCGATGACCGGCCTGAAGCTTCTTCTGGAGAACAATCCGATGAGTTCCACCGCGCCGAAGCACATCTACGAGCTGTTCATCAAGGCGACGCCTCAAGCCCTTTGGGACGTGCTGACGGACGATGCGAAAACACCGCTCTATGAGCACTTCAACATGACCAGCCGGACCGAATGGCGGACCGGCGGCGCGCGGAGCTATTACATGGGCGATCGGCAGGTCATCGCCTGCACCATCCTGGAAATGGAGCCGCCGCATCGGCTTGTCCTGTCCTTCCACGCCCAGTGGGCGCCGGACGTAGCGGCGGATCGGCCTTCGCGGGTCACATGGGAGATCGCGCCGATCGGCGCGGATGCCTGCAAGCTGACGCTCATTCACGACGATTTCGACGGAGAGACCGCAACCTCCAAGGCCGTGGTGCATGGCTGGCCGGAGGGATTGTCCCGGCTCAAGACCCTCGTCGAGACAGGTGTGCCCTTCCAGATGGCCGCGCCGGCTGCCTGACGGCCCGCAAGCGCAGCAAACCAAGGATCTGGAGCGTCTCCCCGATTCCATGAGACTGGGAGACGCTCTAGACGCGAGCCTCCGGAAGATAGCAGCGCCCGCCCTCCCCGCCCGGCATTTGCGGCAGGAAGCTTGCTCCTTCGCGCTCGAGGAAATCCATCAGCGCCTGTCCGGCCGGCAGCAGGCGCTTGTCGCGCGCGCGCACCGCCAGCCACTGGCGCACCACCGGCAGCCCCTCCACCTCCAGCACACGCAGCCGGCCGTCCGCCACCTCCGCCGCCACCGTGTGGGCGGAGATGAATGCGAGGCCGAGGCCGGCCATCACCGACTGCTTGATGGTCTCGTTGGAGCCGATCTCCATGGCGATGGGGGGATTGGGCGCCCCCGCCTCCTCGAACACCCGCTCCATCAGCATCCGCGTGCCGGAACCGGGCTCGCGCACCAGCAGCGATTCGCGGGTGAGATCGGCCGGGGTGATTCGCTTGCGCCGCTTGAACAGGGGATGGTCCACGGGCGCGACGATGATGTGCGGATGGTCGCCGATCAGCCGCGTTTCCGCCTCCAGCGCCGGCGGCGGACGGCCCATGATGGCCACGTCGAAATCAAGGCTGACAATGCCCCGGATGATGTCCTCGCGGTTGCCGATGATAAGCCGGAGCTCGATTTCCGGCCGGCGGCGGCGAAAGGCGGCGAGCGCCATGGGGGCGAAATATTTGGCGGTGGACACCACCCCCACCACCACCGATCCGCGCTCGGGGCTCTTCAACGCCGCGATCGCCCGCTCCGCCTCCGACAGGGCCCGCGCGATCCGCTCCTGAGCGGAAAGAAGCTCCTGTCCAGCGGCGGTCGGTCGCAGACGGCCATCCACCCGCTCGAACACCGGGACGCCGATGTCCTCCTCCAGCACCTTCATCTGCGCGGTGACCGCAGGCGGGCTCAAACCCATGTCCTGCGCGGCTTTGGCATAGGAGCCGGAGGCCGCGGCGAGAGCCACGAGGCGGAGCTGGCGGAGCGTCCAGTGGGGTGCCACTTCAGATTTCCTGAATGCCTACTTCATGTCATTTAAATTTACCTGAAATCGGCGCTGGGGCAAGGTCACCTCAACAAACAGGAGGGCCGCCATCATGGGTGCCGACGCCGCCATCGGGCAGATCAAGGACGCCAAGAAGAGGTACGCCGCAGGCGTGCTGAAGTACGCGCAGATGGGCTACTGGGATGGCGACTACCAGCCCAAGGACACCGACATCCTGGCCCTGTTCCGCGTCACCCCCCAGGACGGCGTGGACCCCATCGAGGCCGCAGCGGCCGTTGCCGGCGAAAGCTCCACCGCGACCTGGACCGTGGTGTGGACCGACCGCCTCACCGCCGCCGACATGTACCGCGCCAAGGCCTACAAGGTGGAGCCGGTGCCGGGCCAGCCGGGGCAGTATTTCTGCTGGGTGGCCTATGAGCTCGACCTGTTCGAGGAAGGCTCTATCGCCAACCTCACCGCCTCGATCATCGGCAACGTCTTCTCGTTCAAGCCGCTGAAGGCCTGCCGCCTGGAGGACATGCGCCTCCCCGTCGCCTATGTGAAGACCTTCCGTGGCCCGCCCACCGGCATCGTGGTGGAGCGCGAGCGCCTCGACAAGTTCGGCCGCCCGCTGCTCGGCGCCACCACCAAGCCGAAGCTGGGTCTTTCCGGCAAGAATTACGGCCGCGTGGTTTACGAGGGCCTCAAGGGCGGGCTCGACTTCGTGAAGGATGACGAGAACATCAACTCGCAGCCCTTCATGCACTGGCGCGACCGCTTCCTCTACTGCATGGAAGCCGTCAACAAGGCGCAGGCCGAGACCGGCGAGGTGAAGGGGCACTACCTCAACATCACCGCCGGCACCATGGAAGAGATGTACCGCCGCGCCGAGTTCGCCAAGGAGCTGGGCTCCGTGGTGGTGATGGTGGACCTCATCGTGGGCTGGACCGCGATCCAGTCCATCTCCAACTGGTGCCGCGAGAACGACGTGCTGCTGCACATGCACCGCGCAGGCCATGGCACCTACACGCGCCAGAAGGGCCACGGCATCTCGTTCCGCGTCATCGCCAAGTGGCTGCGCCTCGCCGGCGTCGACCATCTGCACACCGGCACCGCCGTGGGCAAGCTGGAAGGCGACCCCATGACCGTGCAGGGCTACTACAACGTCTGCCGCGAGACCGTGACCAAGACCGACTACACCCGCGGCATCTTCTTCGACCAGGATTGGGCGGGCCTGCGCAAGGTCATGCCGGTGGCTTCGGGCGGCATCCACGCCGGCCAGATGCACCAGCTCATCGACCTGTTCGGCGAGGATGTGGTGCTTCAGTTCGGTGGCGGCACCATCGGCCATCCCGATGGCATCCAGGCCGGCGCCATCGCCAACCGCGTCGCGCTGGAGACCATGATCCTCGCCCGCAACGAGGGCCGGGACATCAAGAACGAAGGTCCGGAAATCCTGATCGAGGCCGCCAAGTGGTGCCAGCCGCTGCGCGCCGCGCTCGATACCTGGGGCGAGGTGACCTTCAACTACGCCTCCACCGACACGTCCGACTTCGTGCCCACCGCGTCCGTCGCCTGAGGAGAAGAGACATGCGCATCACCCAAGGCACCTTCTCCTTCCTGCCCGACCTCACGGCGGCCCAGGTCAAGGCCCAGATCCAGTATGCGCTGGACCAGAACTGGGCGGTTTCGGTCGAGTACACGGACGATCCGCATCCCCGGAACACCTATTGGGAGATGTGGGGCCTGCCCATGTTCGACCTGCGCGATGCCGCCGGCGTCTACGGCGAGGTCGAGGCCTGCCGTGCCGCCCATCCCGGTCTCTATGTCCGGGTGAACGCCTTCGACTCCACCCGCGGGTGGGAGACGATCCGCCTGTCCTTCATCGTGCAGCGCCCGGCGAAAGAAGACGGCTTCCGCCTCGACCGCACCGAGGGCCCCGGCCGCACCCAGCGTTATGCGCTGCAGAACCGGGCCTACGCGGCCGGCTGATCTTCACGATCCACTTTTCGAGCTTCACCAGCGCGGCCGTTCCCACCGCGCCACTTAACGCCGAGGTTCGAGTCATGCTCGATGTTGCCACATCCGCACCGTCCGCCGCGTTGCCGGCTGAGGCTGCCGAGGGCAGGCTCGACCTCGGCGCTCTCTTCACCGAGAGCGAAGTCCCCGAATTTCTCGCCGAACTGGACGAGGGCCTGATCGGGCTCAAGCCCGTCAAGCGGCGCATCCGCGAGATCGCCGCCCACCTCGTCATCGGCCGGGCCCGCGAAAAGCTGGGCCTCACCTCCGGCGCGCCGACGCTGCACATGGCGTTCACCGGCAATCCCGGCACCGGCAAGACCACCGTCGCCCTCAAGATGGCGCAGATCCTCCACCGCCTTGGATATGTGCGGCGGGGTCATCTTGTCTCGGTGACGCGAGACGATCTCGTGGGTCAATATATCGGCCACACGGCACCGAAGACCAAAGAGATTCTTAAGAAGGCCATGGGCGGGGTCCTGTTCATAGACGAGGCTTATTATCTGTACCGGCCCGAGAACGAGCGGGATTACGGTCAGGAAGCCATCGAGATTCTGCTGCAGGTGATGGAAAACCAGCGGGACGATCTCGTGGTGATCCTCGCGGGCTACAAGGACCGCATGGACCGCTTCTTCGAGAGCAATCCCGGCTTCCGCTCCCGCATCGCCCACCACATCGACTTCCCGGACTATGAGGACGCCGAGCTGGTGGAGATCGCCAAGACCATGGCGGCCGATGCCGACTATGCCTTCAGCCCCGAGGCCGAGGTCGCGATCGAGGAATATGTGGCCAAGCGCCGGCTGCAGCCGAACTTCGCCAATGCGCGCTCGATCCGCAACGCCCTCGACCGCATGCGGCTGCGCCAGTCGCTGCGCCTGTTCGAGGACGGCGGGTTTGCCGACCGCGCTGCGCTGTCGACCATTTCCGAGGGGGATGTCCGCGCCAGCCGGGTGTTTGCCGGCGGCATCGACGCCCCGAACTACAAGCCCCAGACGGAATAATCCGCCGCGGGACCGAAGACGACCCAAGAATAAAACCTGTGACGGCCCGCTGAACGGGCCGCGCGGAGGAGCCCTCAGGGAGACCTGCCATGTTGGAGCCGAACGCAGACCATCGGGCCGCAGTTGCCCAGGCTGCAGGTGTCGCAGCCTCGCGTATCACCCTCACCGTCATGCTCGACGAGTGGGCAGGTGCCGATGCCCGCCGCCGCGCCGTCGCGGATACCGTCTGCGCCCTCGCCACCGGCTGCGCGTCGCTGGCCGCCGCCATCGCCGAGGGGCCGCTCGCCGGCGATCTCGCCCGCACCCTCTCCTCCGGCGAGGCCGGCGAAGGCCAGAAGGCGCTCGACGTCATCTCCAACGACATTGTCATCGGCGCGCTGAGGGCGGCGCCGGTCGCGGGGGTGGCGTCCGAGGAGAACGACGCCCCGGTTCTGCTCGACCCCACCGCGCCGCTGCTCGTCGCCATCGACCCGCTGGACGGCTCGTCCAACATCGACACCGACATCTCGGTCGGCACCATCTTCGCCGTCTTCCCGCGCCCCGAAGGCGCCGATGCGTCCGAACCTTCTGCCTTCCTGCAGAACGGGCGGGACATGCTGGCCGCCGGCTATGTGGTCTACGGCCCCCACACCGCGATGATGCTGACGCTCGGCGCCGGCACCTGGCACTTCGCCCTCGACCGCGCCGGTCTCTTCCGTCTGGTCGATGCCGAGGTGAAGGTGAAGGAGGGCGCGGCCGAATTCGCCATCAACATGTCCAACTACCACCACTGGGACGTGCCGGTGCGCGACTATGTGGACGACTGCCTCGCCGGCAAGAAGGGCCCGCGGGAGCGCGACTTCAACATGCGCTGGGTGGCCTCCATGGTGGCGGACGCGCATCGCATCTTCCAGCGTGGCGGCATCTATCTCTATCCGGGCGATGGCCGGAAGGGCTACACCCACGGCCGCCTTCGCCTGCTCTACGAGGCCTTCCCCGTCGCCTTCCTGATGGAACAGGCGAGCGGTTCGGCCACCGACGGCCGGGGTGCGATCCTCGATCTGACCGCCGACGCCCTGCACCAGCGCGTGCCGTTCATCTTCGGCTCGCGCGACGAGGTGGCCCGCGTCAGCCGCTATCACCTCGAGCCGAACGGCCACGGCGAGCGCTCGCCGCTGTTCGCCCGGCGCGGACTGTTCATCTGACCCGCGCCCCCTGACCTTCGGAATTCGAGCATCCCATGTCCATCAAGCACCCCATCATCGTCGTCACCGGATCGTCGGGCGCCGGAACGACCTCCGTGAAGCGGACCTTCGAGCAGATCTTCTATCGCGAGAAGGTCAAGGCGGCCTTCGTGGAAGGCGACAGCTTCCACCGCTACGACCGCTATGAGATGCGCGAGCTGATGGCCGCCGAGGCGGCCAAGGGCAACAAGCATTTCAGCCACTTCTCGCCCGAGACCAACCGGCTCGACGATCTGGCCCAGCTGTTCAAGGACTATGGGGCGACCGGCTCCGGCCGCTTCCGCCACTATGTCCACGATGCCGGCGAGGCCAAGCTGTACAACACCGAACCCGGCCGTTTCACTGACTGGGAAGATCTGGAGCAGGGCACCGACATCCTGTTCTACGAGGGTCTGCACGGGGCCGTCGTCACCGACGAACTGAACCTCGCCCAGCATGCCGACCTGAAGATCGGCGTGGTGCCGGTGATCAACCTGGAGTGGATCCAGAAGATCCACCGCGACAAGGCCACCCGCGGCTATTCCACCGAGGACGTGACCGACACCATCATGCGGCGCATGCCCGATTACGTGCGCTACATCTGCCCGCAATTCACCGAGACCGACATCAACTTCCAGCGCGTGCCGACGGTGGACACCTCCAACCCGTTCGTCGCCCGCTGGATCCCGACACCGGACGAGTCGATGGTCGTGATCCGCTTCCGCGACCCGCACGGCATCGATTTCCCCTATCTGCTGTCGATGATCCACAACAGCTTCATGTCGCGGGCGAACTCCATCGTCATCCCCGGCAACAAGCAGGATCTCGCCATGCAGCTCCTGCTGACCCCGCTCATCATGAAGTTGATGGACAGGAAGCGCCGCGCCGGCTGAGGCGGGTGCGTAACTCCCCTCCCCCGCGCCGGGGGGAGGGCGAGGGGGGAGGGTGGCACGTTCTTGAGCCCCGAAGCCCGGGCGACCTTGGACGCGTGGCTGCTGCCCTCCCCCCACCCTTTCCGGATCGAAGCCGAGCGCTTCTTCCGGCACGTGATGGCGCGCGTTTTGCGTAAACGACAACTGGCAGCCCCTTCCCTCCCACCCGGCGGCGCCGGGAGATGGTGTGCGGGGTCCCGAGCCCAAGGGAGAAGACCATGACCGCCCACGCTGCTGCTGTTGCCGCTGCCGAAGCCCCGGCGCCCGTCGACCGTTCTCCCGGTGCGCTCGGCTGGCCGGTGACGGCGGCCCTGCGTGCGCTCGCCATGGACGGCGTGGAGCAGGCGAAGTCGGGCCATCCCGGTGCCCCCATGGGCATGGCGGAGATCGCCGCCGTGCTCTGGCGGGAGCATCTGCGGCACAATCCGGCAGATCCCTCCTGGCCCGACCGCGATCGCTTCGTGCTCTCCAACGGGCACGGCTCCATGTTGATCTACGCGCTGCTTCACCTCACCGGCTACGATCTGCCCATCGCCGAGCTGAAGCGCTTCCGCCAATTGCATTCGCGCACCCCCGGCCACCCCGAACTCGGCATGACGCCGGGCGTGGAGACCACCACCGGCCCGCTCGGCCAGGGCCTCGCCAATGCGGTGGGCATGGCCATCGCGGAGAAGACGCTGGCTGCCCAGTTCAACCGGCCGGGGCTTTCCATCGTCGATCACCGCACCTTCGTCTTCCTCGGCGACGGTTGCCTGATGGAAGGCGTGAGCCACGAGGCCTGCTCGCTGGCCGGACGCCTCGGCCTCGGCAAGCTCGTCGCCTTCTATGACGACAACGGCATCTCCATCGACGGCAAGGTGGAAGAGTGGTTCCCGGACGACACGCCGGCCCGCTTCGCCGCCTATGGCTGGCAGGTGATCCGCAACGTGGACGGTCACGACCCCGCCATGCTGCGCGATGCGGTGGAGGCGGCGCTGTCCGAGACCGGCAAGCCGACGCTGATCTGCTGCAAGACCACCATCGGCCGCGGCGCGCCCACCAAGGAAGGCCACCAGGACACCCACGGCGCCCCGCTCGGCGCCGAGGAGATCGCCCGCACCCGCGCCGCCATGGGCTGGGACCATGCGCCCTTCGAGGTGCCGGAGGACATCTACGCCTTGTGGGATGCCCGCCGCTCCGGTGCCGCCCGGCAGTCGGCATGGGATGCGCGCATGGAAGCCTATGAGCGCGCCTATCCTGCCGAGGCCGCCGAATTCCGCCGCCGGCTCAAAGGCGACCTCTCCCCCGCCTTCGCCGCGACCTACGAGGCGGCCCTGAAGGCCACCGTGGAGAAGGCCGAGACGGTGGCCACCCGCAAGGCGAGCCAGCTCGCCCTTGCCGCCCTCGCCCCGGCGGTGCCGGAATTCCTCGGCGGCTCGGCGGACCTCGCCCATTCCAACCTCACCACCTTCCCCGGTGCCGTGCCGATCACCCGCGATCCGGCCGGCAACCAGATCTTCTACGGCGTGCGCGAGTTCGGCATGTCGGCCATCGCCAACGGCATCGCGCTGCACGGCGGGTTCATCCCCTTCGTCGCCACCTTCCTGGTGTTCTCGGACTATGCCCGCAACGCCATGCGCATGAGCGCGCTGATGGGTCAGCGGGTCATCTACATCCTTACCCACGATTCCATCGGCCTTGGCGAGGACGGCCCCACACACCAGCCGGTGGAGCATGTGGAGAGCCTGCGCCTCATCCCCAACCTCGATGTCTGGCGCCCCGCCGACACCGTGGAAACGCTGGCCGCCTGGCATGCCGCCTTGACGCGCACGGACGGGCCAAGCGCCTTCATCCTGTCGCGGCAGAACCTACCGTGCTGGCCGCGGGACACGGCCCAGCTCGAAGCCATTGAGGCCGGCGCCTACGTGCTGCGCGAGAGCGAGGGCCTCGCCCGCGCCGTGCTCGTCGCCACCGGCTCGGAAGTGAAGCTGGCGGTTGCAGCGGCGGACCTGCTCGACACCGCGGGCATTCCCACCCGCATCGTCTCCATGCCCTGTCGCGAGCGTTTCGAGGCGCTGACCGAGACCGAGCGTGCCGCGCTCTTCCCGAAGGGCGTGCCGGTGGTGGCGGTGGAGGCGGGCGTCACCCGCGGCTGGCGCGGCCTCTCCGGCACCCGCGCCGACGGCATCATCGCCATCGGCATCGACCGCTTCGGCGAATCGGCGCCGGAAAAGGACCTGTGGCCGCTGTTCGGCTTTACACCGGAAGCTGTGGCCGACGCCGTGCGCCGCGCGGTAGGATGAGCCCAAATCAAAGCCCTCCCCCGCCCGAGGCGGAGGGCTGGGCGGGGGCGCCACCGTACGACGCGATCGACCCGGCCCGCGCCGGGTCCGCCGGACCGGTGAGGGCGATGGACAGCAGCCAAGCGACACCGTGACCCCCGCATAAGCTGGGGCTGACGGAGCGAACGGAACCATGGCGCGCGCATCGCGGCGCCGACCTGAACTTTGAAGAGGAGAGGACTATGGCCCTCGTTTCCATGCGCCAGCTGCTCGACCATGCGGCGGAGCATTCCTACGGACTGCCGGCCTTCAACGTGAACAACATGGAGCAGGTGAAGGCGATCATGGACGCCGCCCGCGCCACCTCGTCGCCCGTCATCCTCCAGGGCTCGGCCGGCGCGCGCAAATATGCCGGCGAGCCCTTCCTGCGCCATCTCATCGCCGCCGCCGTGGAGGCCTATCCCGAAATCCCGGTGGTGATGCACCAGGACCATGGCGCCTCTCCCGCCGTGTGCATGGGTGCCATCAAGTCCGGCTTCTCCTCGGTGATGATGGACGGCTCCCTGAAGGAAGACGGCAAGACCCCCGCCGACTACGACTACAACGTCTCCGTCACCGCCAAGGTGGTGGAGCTGGCCCATGCGGTGGGCGTGTCGGTGGAGGGCGAACTCGGCTGCCTCGGCTCGCTGGAGACCGGCAAGGGCGAGGCCGAGGACGGCCACGGCGCCGAGGAGGCCCTCGACCATTCCAAGCTGCTCACCGATCCGGACGAGGCGGCCCAGTTCGTGAAGGCCACCCAGTGCGATGCGCTGGCCATCGCCATCGGCACCTCCCACGGCGCCTACAAGTTCACGCGCAAGCCCACCGGCGACATCCTCGCCATCGACCGCATCAAGGCGATCCACCAGCGCATCCCCACCACCCATCTGGTGATGCACGGCTCGTCCTCGGTGCCGCAGGAACTGCTTGAGGAAATCCGCACCTATGGCGGCGACATCAAGGAGACCTACGGCGTACCGGTGGAGGAGATCCAGGAAGGTATCCGCTACGGCGTGCGCAAGGTGAACATCGACACCGACATCCGCCTCGCCATGACCGCCGCCATCCGCCGCGTCGGAGCCAAGAACAAGTCCGAGTTCGACCCGCGCAAGTTCATGGCCGCCGCCATGGAAGAGGCGAAGAAGGTCTGCATCGCCCGCTTCGAGGCCTTCGGCTCCGCCGGCAAGGCCGAAAAGATCCGGGCCATCGAGCTGGACGAGATGGCCAAGCGCTATGCATCCGGCGAGCTCGCGCAGGTTGTGCATTGAGGCGACGGCTGGCGCCCACCGGGCGCCGTGCCTATAGGAGTGCCTGAGGCAGCCACGGCTGCCTCGTTCCCCGGACAAGCGACAGCGCAGCTGGAGCGCTGATCCGGGGTCCAGGGAAGGGTCCTGCGCAGCAGGCTCATGTCTGCGAGGGTCATGAAGGGAGCCGCCTTCGGCGCACTATTGCGCTGGGCCCCGGCTCTCCTTCCACTGGCACTCCAGTCGGCCGGGGCACGAGAACGCGCCCCGCCCTATCCAGTCGTCAAGGAGAGATCCCCATGGCCCGCGCCTATCCGATCATCGCCCCCTCCATCCTCTCGGCGGACTTCACCCGCCTCGGCGCCGAGGTGGATGCGGTGCTCGAGGGCGGCGCCGAGTGGATCCATTTCGACGTGATGGACAACCATTATGTCCCCAACCTCACCATCGGCCCGCTGATCCTCCAGTCGCTGCGCAAGGCGACCAAGGCGTTCGTGGACGTGCACCTGATGGTGAAGCCGGTAGACGGGATGATCGAGGCCTTTGCCGCGGCCGGCGCCGACCTCATCTCCTTCCACCCGGAAGCCTCCGAGCATGTGGACCGCTCGCTCCAGCTCATCCGCTCCAAGGGCGTGAAGGCCGGCCTGGTGCTGAACCCGGCCACCCCCCTCTCGGTGCTGGACTACACGCTGGACGCCCTCGACCTCGTGCTGGTCATGTCGGTGAACCCCGGCTTCGGCGGGCAGGCCTTCATTCCCTCGGCGCTCGACAAGCTGAAGGCCATTCGCGAGCGCATCGACGCCTCGGGCCGCGACATCCGTCTTGAGATCGACGGCGGGGTGAAGGTGGACAATATCGGCGCCATCGCCGCCGCGGGGGCGGACACCTTCGTCGCCGGCAGCGCCATCTACGGCGCCAAGGACTATGCCGCGACCATCGCCGCCATGAAGCGCGAGATCGCCGCCGCCACCGGCACAGCCGCTGCGGCCTGACGTGGGCGCAAGCCCGCGCGGCACCTGAGAGACCCCATCCGGCGGCGGTCGAAGACCGGTGCCGTCGGCCTCAGTGTCCCGGCCGGCGCGGCGCGACGATCTCGCCCCGCGCCCGCTCCGCCCGCTCGATCAGATATTTCGCCACCAGCGTGAACAAAGCGACGCCTACCAGGACCGTCGCGGCGGCGAAGGCGGCGACGGCGTGGCTGTCCTGGTAGAGCAGCTCGATCTGCAACGGCAGGGTCGAGGTCTGGCCGCGGATGTTGCCGGAGACGATGGAGACGGCGCCGAACTCGCCCATCACCCGCGCATTACACAGGGCCGCCCCATAGAGTAGCGCGAACTTCACATTGGGCAGGGTGACGAGCCGCAGCACGTCGAAGCCCGAGGCGCCCAGGCTCACCGCCGCCTCCTCCTCGTCCCGCCCCTGCGCCATCATCAGCGGCACCAGCTCGCGCAGCACGAACGGCGCGGTCACGAACAGGCTGGCGAGGATGATGGCCGGCACGGCGAACATGATCTTGATGTCGTGTGCCTGCAGAAACGGCCCGAACAGCCCCTGCGCCCCATAGACGAAGAGATAGGCGACGCCCGCCACGATGGGCGAGATGGAGAAGGGCAGCTCCGCCACCGCCAGCAGCAGGTTGCGCCCGCGGAAGGAGAATTTCGTCACCGCCCAAGCGGCGGCGATGCCGAAGGCGGTATTGAGCGGCACGCAGACGAGGGCGGTGAGCAGCGTCAGCCCCACCGCGTGCAGCGTATCCGGCCGGGCGAGCGCTTCGAGATAGGTGGGCAGGCCGCGCGCGAACGCCTCGGCGAAGATGACGGCCAGCGGCGCGATGAGCGCCAGAGCGGTGGTCGCCAGCACCAGGGTGAGAATCACCGAGCGGGTCACCGCGCCGTCGCCGACGCGCAGGCGGTGGCGGTTCACGGGATGCGCCATCAGGCATCCCCCATGGCGAACTTCTGGTGCCACGCCTGCACGGCGTTCACGATCAGCAGCATGACGAAGGCGAGGCCAAGCATGGTGACGGCGATGGCGGCGGCGGCGGCGTAGTCATATTCCTCCAGCCGGATGAAGGTGAGCAGCGCCACGATCTCGGTGCGGAACGGCTGGTTGCCGGCGATGAACACCACCGCGCCGAATTCCCCGAGCGAACGGGCGAAGGCCAGCGACGTGCCGGCGAGGAAGGCCGGGAAGATGGTGGGGAAGATGATGCGGCGGAAGATGGTGAGGTCGCTCGCGCCCAGCGTCGCGCCCGCCTCCTCCAGCTCTGGCTCCATGTCCTCCAGCACCGGCTGCACGGTGCGCACCACGAAGGGGATGGAGGTGAAGGCCATGGCGCAGACGATGCCGGCCGGGGCGTAGGCCACCTGTATCCCCCACTGCGCCAGCGGCGCGCCGAACCACCCGTTCTTGGCGAACAGCGCCGTCAATGCGAGGCCCGCCACCGCCGTGGGCAAGGCGAAGGGCACATCCACCATGGCATCCAGCAGGCGCTTGCCGGGAAACTCGTAGCGCACCAGCACCCAGGCGAGGGCGAGGCCATAGATGGCGTTGAACAGCGCCGCCAGAGCCGCCGTGGTCAGCGTCACCTGGAAGGAGGCGAGCGTGCGCGGCGAGGTGATGATGGCGATGTAGCGATCGAAGCCCACGTCCGCCGCCTTCAGCAGCAGCGCGCCGATGGGCAGGAGCACGATGAGGCCGAGATAGAGAAGTGCCAGGCCGAGCGAGAGCCGAAAGCCCGGAATGACGCTGCGGCGGGGCTGGCGGCTCAGCATCGGCAGCGCGAAGCGGGGGCGGGGCATGGGCTCTTAAGGGGCATCTTGCGCTGGAAGGTCGGGCCGACGTCGCGGCATACGGCCGTTATGGCGCGCACAAGCGAAAATGTCATGCTTGGCCGGGATAAAAATTAAATACCGCGAAAACGCTGTGATTTCACCCCACAAAAAAGGGCCGCGAGGCGGCCCCTTCCGTCTTCTTCGGCAGCCTTGGCTCAGAAGCCCGGCAGGTCGAAGGCGCCCGGCAGCGGCCAGCGCAGGCCGGTGATGGGGCCGGGACCGGCGGCCGTGGGTCCATAGGTCGGGTAGAAGTAGCCGGGCGGCAGCGCGTAATCGAGATACGACTTGGAGCCGGGCTTCACCACCGTGCCGGCATCGAGATAGGAGCGGCGCTCCACCACGATACGGTTGCGCTTCTTGACCGTCTGCGCCTCGGCGCTGTCGGCGGAAGCGATGGAGAAAGCACCGGTGGTCGCCGCAATGGCTGCCGCCGCCAGCGACACCGAGAGCGCCGTCTTCAGGCCCGAACGGGCGAAAGCAGCGAAGGTGGTGAACGACGCGAAACCCATGGCATCCTCCCAGATCGGCGCTGGGCCGACCTTGACTGGATTAATAGACGTTTGTCCCCTGCGCAAGGAAACCCGCCGGCTTGGTGCCATGTTCCCGCCTTCTCGACGCCGGCGCGTTGCGTTGACGCAACAGTTGAATGCGCCGGTGCCGTGCCTGATCGCGAATCTTCGATTTGCAAGGCCAAGGGGTTCGGCCTAAAAGCACGGTCTTCGGCCGCATGGGCCGATACATCCGAGGAACATCATGGGTTACAAGGTCGCCGTCGTCGGCGCCACGGGCAACGTGGGCCGGGAGATTCTCTCGATCCTCGACGAGCGGGGCTTCCCCGCGGACGAGGTCGTCGCGCTCGCCTCGCGAAAGTCGCAGGGCGTGGAAGTCTCCTACGGCGATAAAACCCTCAAGGTGAAGGCGCTTGAGACCTACGACTTCTCCGACACCGACATCTGCCTGATGTCGGCCGGTGGAGCCGTGTCCAAGGAGTGGTCGCCGAAGATCGGAGCGCAGGGCTGCGTCGTCATCGACAATTCCTCCCAATGGCGCATGGACCCGGACGTGCCCCTGATCGTTCCCGAGGTGAACGCGGACGCCATCGTCGGCTTCTCCAAGAAGAACATCATCGCCAATCCCAACTGCTCCACGGCGCAGCTCGTCGTCGCGCTGAAGCCGCTGCATGACGCCGCGACCATCAAGCGCGTGGTGGTCTCCACCTACCAGTCCGTCTCCGGTGCCGGCAAGGACGCCATGGACGAGCTGTTCACCCAGACGCGGGCCGTCTTCGTCTCCGATCCGGTGGAGCCGAAGAAGTTCCCCAAGCGCATCGCCTTCAACCTCATCCCGCAGATCGACGTCTTCATGGACGACGGTTTCACCAAGGAAGAGTGGAAGATGGTGGCCGAGACCAAGAAGATTCTCGACCCAAAGATCAAGCTCACGGCCACCTGCGTCCGCGTGCCGGTCTTCATCTCCCACTCCGAGGCGGTGAACGTGGAGTTCGAGAAGGAGCTCTCCGCCGACGACGCGCGCAAGATCCTGCGCGAGGCGCCCGGCATCCTCGTCATCGACACCCGTGAGCCGGGCGGCTACGCCACCCCCCACGAGGCGGCCGGCGAGGACGCGACCTACATCTCGCGCCTGCGCGACGACCCGACCGTGGACAACGGCATCGCCTTCTGGTGCGTGTCGGACAACCTGCGCAAGGGCGCCGCGCTGAATGCGGTGCAGATCGCCGAGGTGCTGGTGAACCGCAAGCTCATCACCGCCCGTTCCAAGGCGGCCTGAGCCTTCCGGCATTCTGGAAAATGACGAACGGCCCGCTTCGGCGGGCCGTTTGCTTTTGCGGGATCAGCGCGGCCGCGAGCGGGTGCGCTGCGCCACCGCGACCACCAGCGCCACGCCCGCGGCGAAGGCCACGGTCTCCGCGTCCGGCACCTCGCCATTGATGGGCCAGGCGAGCCCCACCGTCACGAAGGTCTGCAGGAGCTGCATCTGCCCGACGCGGGCGATGCCGCCCATGGCGAGCCCGGCATTCCAGAAGAAGAAGCCGATGAGCTGGCTGAAGAGGCCGAGATAGAGCAGCGCCGCCCAGGAGGCGCCTGACACACTGCCCGCGCCACCCCATGGAAAGGTGAGGAGCGCGAGCGGGAGCGTCACTGGCAGGCAGAGGATCAGCATGAACGCGATCACCTCCCACCCCGACATGGTGCGCGCCAGGCCCCCCGAGACGGCATAGCCGATGGCGCAGGCGATGACGCCGAGGAACAGAAGGCTATCGCCCATCCCCAGCGCGCCGCCCGCGCCGTTGCGCAAGGCGAAGGCGACCACCAGCCCGGCCCCCACAGCGCTCGCGGCGAACAGGCCGAGGCCCGGCCGTTCCCCGGCCAGCAGCATGGCGGCGATGGCCGTGCACAGGGGCAGAAGGCCGAGCACGATGCCGCCATGGGCCGCCGGCACCGTCTGGGTGGCAACGCCGATGGCCAGCGGGAACACGAAGATCAGGCAGCCCGAGGAAACGGCGAGGCGCCACAGCACGGCCCGCTGGCCGAACGGCCACGGCCGACGCATCACCAGCACCAGCCCGAGCGCCGCGAAGCCGGCCAAGGCGGCGCGGCCGAAGCTGATGAACCAGGGGCTGAAATCGTGCAGCGCGAAGCGGGTGAGCGGCAGGGTCGCACCGAACATCACGACCGCGACGAAACCGAGAAGAAGCCCGAGGGCCAAGCGTCGATCCATTGGGCTCCCGGGAGGCGCGGTTCCAAGGGCGCTTATTAGGGTCTGTGCGGTCGAAAAGACAGCGAAACCGCGTGATATGCCCATCAGCGACCGTGATGTCGCGAAAATCGCTGATGAAAGGCCACCCCGCCGCCGCTATGGTGGCGCGCCGCGGAACCTTTGCCCTCGAAACGCGCGGCACCAAAGAGCGAGAACATGATCCAGTCCCAGCGTCCCGGCCACGACGTCGACCCCAAGCTGCTCGAAATCCTGGTCTGCCCCCTCACCAAGGGGCCGCTGGAATATGATCGCGAGCGCCAGGAGCTGATCTCCCGCGCCGCCCGCCTCGCCTATCCCATCCGCGACGGCATCCCGATCATGCTCGCCGACGAGGCGCGCCAGCTGGACGAAAGCGAACTCAACCGCTGAGCTCGGCCTCGTCCCGGGCGCCCCGCCTCTTGCAGTTCTGCGGCCGGCATGAGTAAATAACAGACACGGCCTGGGGTGCCGCGCATCATGCGCGGCTGAGATCACACCCATCGAACCTGTCTGGATCATGCCAGCGTAGGGAGATGCCGATGAGCGAGAGCTTGTCGCAGTTTACATCCGCACCTTCATCGCAAGCCGGCTCTGCACCGGCGGGCAAGGCCAAACCACGTGTTGCCATCGTCGGCGGCGGCGTCATCGGCCTCGCCCTCGCCTGGCGCCTCGCCGACGCCGGCTGTCCGGTGGATTTGTTCGAGGCCGGCGAGACCGGAGAAGGCGCGAGCCGCGCCGCCGCCGGCATGCTCGCCGCCTGCGCCGAGGCCGAGCCCGGCGAGGAGGGCCTGCTCGCCCTCAATCGCGCCAGCCAGACCCTCTGGCCCGCCTTCGCGGCGGAGCTGGAGCGCGCCTCCGGTGAGGCGGTGGACCTGCGCACCGAGGGCACCATCACCATCGCCCTCACGGCGGACGACCTCGCGAAGCTGCGCCACCTTTACGCCTTCCAGCAGGGGCTGGGCCTGCCCGTGCAGTGGCTCACCGCCGCCGAGGTGCGCCGGCGCGAGCCCTATCTCGCGCCCCGCCTCGCCGGCGGCGTGCTGAGCCCCGAGGATCATCAGGTGGACAACCGCAAGGTTGCCGCCGCGCTGAAGATCGCCGCGCTCAAGGCCGGCGCGACGATCCACCAGAACACGCCCGTCAGCCGCGTGGAGACGACCGGCGGCCGCGCCACCGGCATCGTCACCGGCGAGACGCACCATGCCGCCGACGTGGTGGTGCTCGCGGCCGGGGCGTGGAGCCGGGGCGTGGACATCACCCCGGCGACGCCGCTGCCGGTGCGCCCCATCAAGGGGCAGATGCTGTCCCTGCGCATGGACCCGGCCGCGCCGATCCTTTCCCACGTCCTGTGGGCGCCTGGCTCCTACCTCGTGCCGCGGCGCGACGGCCGGCTCATCATCGGCGCCACCACCGAGGAGAAGGGGTTCGACACCGACCTCACAGCCGGCGGCCAGCTCGCTTTGCTCACCAATGCGTGGCGGGCACTGCCGACGCTGGAGGAGCTGAGCATCGTTGAGCAATGGGTCGGCTTCCGCCCCGGCAGCCGGGACGACGCCCCCATCCTCGGCCCGAGCCCGGAGGTGGACGGCCTCGTCTACGCCACCGGCCATCACCGCAACGGCATCCTCCTGCTGCCGGTGACCACGCAGATGATCGCCGACCACATCCTGGGCGGCAAGATCGCGGACGTAGCCCTGCCCTTCGGCGCGGAGCGCTTCGGCCCGCCGCGCGCGGCGGCGGAGTGAACGCCGTGCTCGCCCTGAAGGTGAACGGCGCCGAGGAGGCGCATCCCGTGGCCACCGTCGCCGATCTGCTCGTCGCCAAAGGGCTTGAGCCGGAGCGCAAGGGCATCGCCGTGGCGGTGAACGGCACCGTGGTGCCCCGCCGCACCTGGACCGAGGCACGCCTTTCCGCAGGCGACGCCGTGGAAATCATCGAGGCCAAGCAGGGCGGCTGAGCCCCGGGCCGAACAGAACAAGGTGCCCCTCGGCGGGCGCCGGGAAGAAACACCATGAGCGCGTTCCAGAACCCCAACGCCGACCCCCTCGTCATTGCCGGCCGCACCTTCTCCTCGCGGCTGTTCCTCGGCACGGCGGGCTATCCCAACCAGAAGGTGTTCCTCGATGCCCTCGCCGCCTCGGGCAGCGAGATGGCGACGGCCTCCATCCGCCGCATCAGCCTCGCCGGATACGAGGAAAGCCTGACCGACCTCCTCACCGGCCGCGTCCACATCCTGCCCAACACCGCCGGCTGCCAGACCGCCAAGGATGCCGTGCTCACCGCGGAGCTCGCGCGCGAGGCGCTGGAGACGGACTGGGTGAAGCTGGAGGTCATCGGCGACCGCGAGCTGCTCTATCCCAATGTGGAGGAGCTGCTGAAGGCCACCGAGGAGCTGGTCTCCCGCGGCTTCGTCGTGCTGCCCTATTGCAACGACGATCCCGTCACCTGCCAGAAGCTCGCCGATCTCGGCGCGGCGACGGTGATGCCGCTGGGCTCCATGATCGGCACCGGGCTCGGCATCGCCAACCCGCACATGATCGAGCTGATCTGCTCCCGCTCGCCTGTCCCGGTCGTGCTCGACGCCGGCATCGGCACGGCGTCCGACGCAGCGCTCGCCATGGAGCTGGGCTGCTCGGCGGTGCTGCTCAACACCGCCGTCTCCAAGGCGCTCGATCCGGTGCGCATGGCCACCGCCTTCCGCCACGCGGTGGAGGCCGGCCGCCTTGCGCGCCTCGCCGGCCGCATCCCGCGCAAGCTGCACGCGGAAGCCTCCAGCCCCGAGTTCGGCCTCGTCGGGAGCTGACCCTGCCTTCTCTGCCGACGCCGCCTCTGCTCCTCATCACCGACCGCACATTGGCGCGGGGTGATCTGGCGGACGTGGTGGCCTCGGCCTGTGCCGGCGGGTGCAGATGGGTGAGCCTGCGGGAGAAGGATCTGCCGGCCGCCGAGCAGATCGCCCTCTTCGCCCGCCTGCGCGCCGCAACCTTGCCCTTCGGCGCCCGCCTGACGCTGCATGGCTTCCCCGAGCTGGCGCTGGCCGCTGGCGCGGACGGCGTGCACCTCTCCGGCGGCGGGGACGCGAAGGCGGCGCGGGCACTTCTTGGGCCGGGGGCATTGATCGGCTTGTCCACTCACACCCTTGTGGAAGCAGCCGCAGCGGATCCAACCGCGCTGGACTACATCACGGCGAGTCCCGTTTTCCTCACCCGGTCCAAGCCGGGACACGGGCCGGCGCTGGGGCTTGAAGGGCTGTCCGCCTTCGCCCGCACGAGCGCCGTGCCGGTGGTCGCCCTCGCCGGCATCGACGCAGAAGCGGCACCGACCTGCCTTGCCGCCGGAGCCAAAGGTGTCGCGATCATGGGCGGAATCATGCGCGCGGACGATCCACGAGCCGCCTTCGCCGCTCTCGCCGCGCGCGCGCCATCGGCAATCTGATCCATCGCGGAACAGTCTCGGCTTTTGCGTGCATCCCCGGCGCTGTTAAGCTTGGCCACAGTGGGGGAAACCGCCAAAGAAGGGGCAATCCAATGACCATGAACCGCCGCACGCTGCTTGCGGGCCTTGTCGCCTGCCCGGTCTGCGCAAGCGCGGCCCGGGCGTCCGAGGGGGCGCACTGGACCTATGAGGGCCACGGCGGCCCGCAGGAATGGGGCTCGCTGGAGAAGGGCTTCTCGGCCTGCTCGGTGGGCACCCAGCAGTCGCCCATCAATCTCGAAGGCGCGGTCAAGGCAGAGAGCGCCGGCCCCGTACTCGCGTGGAAGCCGTTCGCCTACAAGGTCGTGAACAACGGCCACACGATCCAGGCGGACGTGACCGGCGACGGCGGCACCGCCACCATGGGCGGCAAGACCTACGCCCTCAAGCAGTTCCACTTCCACGCCCCGAGCGAGCACGCGATCGACGGCAAGCGCACCGCCATGGAAGCGCATTTCGTTCATGCGGCGCCTGAGGGCGGGCTTCTGGTGGCCGGCGTCTTCATGGTGCCCGGCGCGGCCAATGCCGCCTTTTCCTCGCTCATGGCCGCCGCGCCGCGCAACGCCGGGGACAAGACGCTGGCCGCCCCGCTCGATCCGGCCGGCTTCCTGCCGTCGGCCCGCGGCACCTATCGCTACGAGGGGTCTCTGACCACCCCGCCCTGCTCGGAAATCGTGGACTGGAACGTGTTCGGGGCGCCAATCGAAGTGGCGCAGGCGGACATCGACGCCTTCCGCGCCATCTTCCCCATGAACGCCCGCCCGCTGCAGGCGGTGAACCGGCGCTTCCTGCTGCGCCTCAACTGAGACGAAGCGAGGGGCGGGAGGCGCCGCCATGGCGGCGCGCCCAGGTACTTTCCATCGGGGGGAGGACGCCACGCCCTCCCCGACCGCATCAGGCGCGAGTCAAGCTCGCGTCAAGCTCACGTCAAGCTTACGTCAAGCTTACGTCAAGCTTACGTCACTTGGCGATGAGCAGAAGCAGTTGCTGGCCGGCGGGAGCATCGAGCTCCGCCTCGGTCAGCTTGCCGTCCTTGTTGGCGTCGGCGTCATTGAAGCGCTTGCGCACGATGATGAGCCACTCGTCCAGCTCCAGCGTCTTGTCGCCGTCCTTGTTCACGGCGGCCCAGTCCTCGTCGGTCAGCCGGCCCTTGGTCTCGGCGGCCTCGAGGGTCTTGTCCTTGTCGGGATTAATGGCCTTGAACACCTTGGTGCCGAGGTCGATGGCCTCGACGATCTCGACGGTGTTGTCCTTGTCCTTGTTGTACTTGGACAGGAATTCCTTGCCGGTGAGGGCGAAGGCCGAACCCGTGGCGGCGAGCGAGACCGCGGCGACGACGCCGAGGGAAATCATCCTGCGCTTCATGGCAAACCTCCCATTGACAAACCAGACTTGGATACTTCCGCGCTGATCCCGACACAAGAACGCCCGGCGGCGTCTGAATGGCGCATGGGTTGAAAAAAAGGGCCGGTGCAACGCACCGGCCCTTCATTCTTGCGGATGGTCCGATCGCGAGAGGCGATCAGTCCTCCTTGTCGGCCTCGTCGGCGGTGTCGGCGGCGCGCTGCTTCAGCGCGGCACCCAGGATGTCGCCGAGCGAAGCGCCCGAATCCTGCGAGCCGAACTGGGCCACGGCCTCACGCTCTTCCGCGATCTCCATCGCCTTGATGGAGACCTGCACCTTGCGCGCCTTGCGGTCGAACAGGGTGACGCGGGCGTCGAGCTTGTCGCCGACCGAGAAGCGCTCGGGGCGCTGGTCGTTGCGGTCGCGAGCGAGCTCGGAGCGCTTGATGAAGGCGGAGAGGTCGGTGCCGGTGAGCTTCACCTCGATGCCGCCGTCCTTCACGTCGGTGACTTCGCAGGTCACGACAGCGCCCTTCTTCACCTCGCCTGCGTCGGCGAAGGGATCGCCGGCCAGCTGCTTGATGCCGAGGGAGATGCGCTCCTTCTCGACGTCCACGTCGAGCACCACGGCCTTCACCATGTCGCCCTTGCGGTATTCGTCGATCACCTGCTCGCCCGGACGGTTCCAGTCGAGGTCGGAGAGATGGACCATGCCGTCCACATCGCCGTCGAGGCCGAGGAACAGGCCGAACTCGGTCTTGTTCTTGACCTCGCCTTCCACCACGGCGCCGGGCGCATACTTCTCGGCGAAGGCCTCCCAGGGGTTCTGGAGGGTCTGCTTGAGGCCGAGGGAGATGCGGCGCTTGGCCGAATCCACTTCCAGCACCTGAACCTCAACCTCCTGGGAGGTGGAGACGATCTTGCCGGGGTGGACGTTCTTCTTGGTCCAGCTCATCTCGGAGACGTGGATGAGGCCCTCGATGCCGGGCTCCAGCTCCACGAACGCGCCGTAGTCGGTGATGTTGGTGACGCGACCCTTGAAGCGGGCCTCCACCGGATACTTGGCCTCGATGCCCTCCCAGGGATCGCCCAGAAGCTGCTTCATGCCGAGCGAGATGCGGTGGGTCTCGTGGTTGATCTTGATGATCTTGACCTTCACCGTCTGGCCGATGTTGAGCACCTCGGTCGGGTGGTTCACGCGGCGCCAGGCGATGTCGGTGACGTGCAGCAGGCCGTCGATGCCGCCGAGGTCAACGAACGCACCGTAATCGGTGATGTTCTTGACCACGCCGTCGATGGCCTGACCCTCTTCGAGGTTCTGCACCAGCTCGTGGCGCTGCTCGGCGCGGGTCTCTTCCAGCACGGTGCGGCGGGACACGACGATGTTGCCGCGGCGACGATCCATCTTGAGGATCTGGAAGGGCTGCTGGTTGTGCATCAGCGGGCCGACGTCGCGGATCGGGCGGATGTCCACCTGGGAGCGCGGCAGGAAGGCCACGGCGCCGTCGAGATCGACGGTGAAGCCGCCCTTCACCTGGTTGAAGATCACGCCGAAGACCTTCTCGTTGGCCGTGAAGGCCTTCTCGAGCTTGACCCAGCTCTCCTCGCGGCGCGCCTTGTCGCGCGAGAGGACGGCTTCGCCCATGGCGTTCTCGACGCGCTCGAGATAGACCTCGACCTCGTCACCCACCTTGATGGCGTTCTCGCGGCCGGGGCCGGCGAACTCGCGCAGGGCCACGCGCCCTTCCGTCTTCAGGCCGATATCGATGATCGCCAGATCCTTCTCGATGGCGACCACGATGCCCTTGACCACCGAACCTTCATTGGTATCGGCACGGCCGAAGCTCTCGTCGAGCAGGGCGGCAAAATCCTCACGGGTGGTTTCTACGGCGGACATTCACGCTCCAGACTTGCTGCGCCGGCATCTCGTGTTGCGAGGCCCGAACCGCTCGGATGTCCGCCATTCAAGAAATGACGAACGGCCGCCGCAAAAGCGGCGGGCCGGCGCGAAGGCCGGGCGGCACGGACGATGAATTGAGTGTCGATGCGCGCTCACAGAAAGCCAGGGCGGGCTGCCTCCGACGATCAGGACCGCGTATACCGCCGGTCCCTGCCCACCCGGGCGGCTCCCCGCTTGAGGGAGCGCGGCCACGGACCGGGCTCACATAGGGCAAAAACCCCGCTGGCGCAAGGGCTCGCGCAAGGCCGGCCGTCGGGAAGGCGCGTTCAGCGGCCGGGGGCGAAGAAGGCCGGGCTGGGCTCGGGCCATTCCACGCCGCCGGTGGGGCTGGCCTGGATGGCGGGCGCCACCTCCTCCCGCACCACCAGCACGGGAATGCCGGAGTGGGTGAGTACCTTGGTGGTCTCGCTGCCCAGCACCACGGCGGACAGGCCCCGGCGGCCGTGGGAGGCCATCACGATCAGGTCACAGCCCTCGGCTTCGGCGGTGGAGATGATGCCGTGGAAGGGCTGGTCGTCCTCCACATGCACCCGCTTCGCCTCGACGCCGGCCGCGGCGGCGGTATCGGCGGCGCGGGCGAGCACGGCCTCGGCCTTTCGCCCGGTCTGGCGCCGGTACTCGGCTTCCGTGTCGGCGATCTGGTCGGCCTCGGTGCTGAAGAGATGGAAGCGCTCGCTGGCCGTGACGATCACAAGCGCCGCGTGGAGCGCCGCGGCGAGCGCGACCGCGTGGGAGACCGCAAGGTCCGACAACGCGGAGCCATCGGTGGCGACGAGAATCTTCTTGTACATGGCTCCCTCCCGCAACGAGAGCCGCGATCATAGCAGCGGCGGGCGGCGAAGCGGCTTGCGCGCCATCAAATCGCCGGGAGCGGCAAGCGGGGCACCCGCCGCTCAGTCGGCGATGATCTTGACCTTCTCGCCATATTTCAGCCGGGCATTGGCATCGAGTCCGTTGAGGATGAGGAAGCGCTCCACCGGGCGGTCGGGCACCTGCATCTTGCCGGCGATCTTCTCCACATTGTCGCCGAGCCCCACCTGGACGATGCGCACGCGCAGCGGCTTCACCGTGTCCGCCTCGCCGGAGGAGACGCGGCGGAAGGTGTCGGCGGCGGCGCGGAACTGCTTGTCCAGATCCGGCGTCAGCTCGCGGGCAGCGAAGATCAGGCGGTAGACGTCGGAGCCGAAGCGGATGGCGAACATGCGGAACGACCACTGGTCGCCGCGCGCCACCGCCGTCGCCGCACTGAAGCCGTTCACGGTGAGCGATTCGACCGTGTTGATCTCCACCCCGTCGATCCAGCCCGAGGAGAGATATTGCGCCAGGGACTGATCGGCCGGGATGCGCACGGCATCGAGCCTCAGCGCCTCGCGGCCGGTCTGGGTGGCGCCGAGCACCGCCTGGGAGGTGTTCTCCAGCGAGAAGCCCTCCGGCGCGGTGAAGGTGAAGCCGAGCTTGGGATGCAGGAACTTGCGGCCGCGGACGAAGCCTTCCTTGGGATCGTCGCCAAAGACCATACCGTTGATGACATTGAAATAGGCGCTGCGGTCCCGCTCACCATCCGACGGCCCCGCCGCCGGGGCATATTGGCGGGCATTGGCGATGGCGATGGAAATGCGCTCGGGCGTCGCCGGATGGGACGACAGGAAGTCCATGTCCGGCGTGGTCGAGGACGAGCCCGAGAAGGCCGTGCTCTTGATCTCCGAGAAACGGCCCATGTCTGTCAGGAAGCGCGAGGCGCCATAGGGATCGAAGCCGGCGCGCGCGGCGATGCCGACCCCGATGGCATCCGCCTCCAGCTCCTGCCCGCGATTGAACGAGGCCAGCGTGCGCCGGCTCTTCTGCATGGCGAGCGCGCCGAGATCGGGGTCGTTCACCACGTCCGAGATGACGCGGCTCACCAGCACCGCCTGCTTCACCTGGTCCTCGCGGATGGTGGCGTGGCGGGCGATGACGTGGGCCATCTCGTGGGCGAGCACGGAGGACAGCTCGGACGTATCGTTGGCCAGAGCCAGCAGGCCGCGGGTCACGTAGAGCGAACCGTCCGGCAACGCGAAGGCGTTGATGGCCGGCGAGTTAAGCACGGTGACGCGATATTTCAGGTCCGGGCGCTCGGAGGCCGCGACGAGGCGCTCGACCACCTTCTGGATCAGTGCCTTCAGCTCGGGATCGTCATAGGCGCCGCCATAGCTCGCCACGAGCTTTTCATGCTCGCGCCGCTGGCTGGGCGACATGTCGGCGAATTCGGACGCCGGGCTGGTGGAGGCGAGCGGCACGCTCACCTGATCAAGGTCGATGCCGGCGCATCCGGTGAGCCACAAGGGGAAGGCGACGGCCGCACAGGCGAGCAGCGCGCGTAGGCCGGAGCGCCGGGCAAGCGCGCGCGCAGGCGCTTCCGCCCGAACCCGCCTCGCCGCACCCTGCCCTCTCAGCGCCTCACGCACCCAGCACCTCATGCATCCGTTCACCGCTCCCGGCGCCTCGACGGCAGCGCCTGGGCATCGGGCAGGGATTCGACCTTGCCCTCGATGCGCAGCACCTCGCCCTGCCGCCGCGGCGCCATGGCCGGTCCACCTTCCTCACGGACGACGCCCCTTACCTGGATAAGGGCTCCGCGCAAGATGGCAGGATCGAGCCTATCGCCCAAGATTGTGGCGAAATCCTCCCTCTTCAGCATGACAGTGAAATCTTGCTTCCAGCTTGCCCCGAAATTGAGAAAAATCCGGTCACGTCCGCCGGCGGCCAGCACCCGCCCTTCAGTAACGGAATAAAGGCCACGCCGTTCCGCCATGACCTTCTCGTCCCCGGCCGGGGCGACCGCCGTGGCCAAGCTCCAGATGCCCCGGCGGGCGCTGCGCGCCTCCGCTTCGGCCGAAAGGCGCTGGGTGGCACACGCGGTATCACCTTCCGCCGTGGCGTAGCCTGCCCCAGCCCGAACCAGCGCCGTGGCAAGATCCTCCCCCCGGGCCTCTCCCGCTGCCGGGCAGACGAGCCGCGCCGTCCCGCCAAGCCGGCCGTGACGATCGAGCGCGGCAGAAACGGGCGCGACCGCGCAGCCCTCGAGCACCGAAGCCGCCGCATCCGCCGCGACCGTGAGCACCTGCGGATCGGGCGAGAGGCGGGTCGGCAAGGCGATGCCTTCCGGGGCGAGTCTCCGGCCGTCGGCGAGAGCCAGCGCCCCCGCATCGCTCCAGCGCGCGGCGCTCCCAGCCGCCTCCGTCCCGCCGCCTGCGCAATCCACCGGCGCCGGGACGGCAGCCCTTTGGGCGGGCCGGGCGGCGGCAGGGGAGACGGTTTCGAGGCCCAGCCCACCGGCAAGGGCGAGACCGCCCACCGCCAGAAGATGCGCCATCGTCCGCAATGAATGCGGGTGGTGCAGCCTCCCTGCGCGCGCTGATAATTGGCCCTGCGTCATGCAAGGACGATAGCGGCAACCACCCTCCGGATTGAAGCCCGGCCCGATCAACTGTCCTTACGCCGCCTTACGCCCGCCTCCGCCTCCAGACTCGGACGGGGAAGCCGCCATCCGGCCCCTTCCCTCCCGGCGTGCCGCGATTTAGAAGGAGGGCGTGTCCCGGTAGCTCAGCAGGATAGAGCAGCGGTTTCCTAAACCGCAGGTCAGGGGTTCGAATCCCTTCCGGGACACCATATTTTTCAATGACTTAACCACATAACCTTCGCGCGCTCGGGCTCGTCGCCATGGGCCTGGGCGCCGGAAGCCTTGCGCGGAACGCGCTCGCCGAACCCCTGCCGTCTTCGTCGACGACCTATGAGACGTTGCGTCCCGAACTTCACCGTCGCCGGCGTGCCGCTGGCGCAGAACACCGCGTTGGTGAAGGTGGGCGCCGACCTGCGCATCGGCGAACAGGTCCGCCTCGGCATGGCCTATGTCGGCCAGTTCGCGGACAGCGTGACGGTCAATGCCGTCCAGGCCAACCTGGCATGGCGCTTCTAGCTGGGTCGTGCGCGGGATGCCCATCCTCCCGCGCCGTACCCGGCTGACGATCTGCGCCATTGCGTCATGCTACTTGGTCGCATGTTCCGCGACGGTCATAACGCTATGGTTGCAGAAGCAAGGTTGGGGGCGAGAATGGGCAGGATCGGGCGCGTGGTGATCATGGCCGTAGTGCTGGCGGCTGTCGGCGGGTGCCAGCTCTCGAACCCGAGAATGATCGTGACCCCGCATGACCGCCCGTCGGGGCCGTTCCCCCAGCCATGAACTGATGACGTTCGGGCGGCCCCTCAGAAGGCCACCGTCGTACGAAGGCCCACCACCCAGGCGTTTTCGTTGACCGGCGAGGAGTAGCCGCCGGGATCGATGACGTATTGCAGCGAGGCCTTCAGGTTCAGCCAGCCCGTTGCCTGGAAGCCGTAATAGGCTTCCAGCACATATTCGTTGTGCTGCACGTAGCCAGGGCCGAGACCCAGCCAGTTGGCCTCGGTCTGCGCCGTCGCGAGCCGTGGATTGATGCCGGTCGTTCCGATGGCGAAGCCGATCTCATCATCGGGCCGGCCTGCGAACGTGCCGTGCTGCTGAAGCCCCCATGCCACCTGATAGAGCGTGGTGGAGGTCCGCGGGTCGGCATAGGTGAAGTTGAAGAAGCTCCACAATCCCTGCTTCGGGTTCGGCCCCTGGGCATTCCCGGTCAGCTGCTGGATGAAGGAAACATAGAAGCCGTAGCGCCCATAGTCCTGCGCATAGGGCAGCCCCGAGACGAGCTGGGGCTGCCCGTTGATGCTCGTGACGGCGTTATCCACGGTCGCGGTATCGAACCATCCGCCGATCTTGTAGGTGCCCGACAGATTCCAGAGCGTCGGAGTCCATTTCAGCTCCAGGGGCACCAGCGCCCCCTCGGAACCGGACGGCCAGCTGGGCAGCAGCGCCCATTTCGCCTGAACGGACAGGTAGGTCTGATTTTCGTCGTAGACGGCGGCCGAAAAGGTCAGGTCATCGGTGAGATGGACCTTCAGGACGCCACCCCACTGGCTGACCGGCCAGTTGAAAATATAGTTTCCGACGATATTTCCCGGAACCGACCCGCAGAAGGTCAGATTGATGAAGTCGCAGCGCTCGAAGCCGAAATCGGCGCCGACGGCGAGGCGGCCGACCTTGATGTCTACGGCACCATCGAACAAGGCCTGATTGTAGTGGAAGTCCACGAGGCGGACGATATTGCCGCGGCCATAGACTTCGTTCATCAGCATCAGCGCCGGAATGTTGGCGACTTCCGCGAGGTTGTCGCCCCAACGGCCCACGAGTGTGATGCCGAACGTGCCGCCGGTGATGTTGGCCAGCTTCTCCATGTCGAAGAGGGCCTGGATGGAGGCTTGGCCGGCATTGGCGCCCGTCTGTTGCGTGCCGCCCGAAAGATTCCCGACCGTCTCGTTGACCAGCCCGCCGGAGATGTCGATCCCCAGCTCCTTCAGCCGGCTCCGTCCCAGATCCCCGAAGAAATAGGGTCGGGTCTGGAAATCGTCCTGTGCGACGGTGGACGCCGCGGTGCCGCCCGCCGCGAGATCGCCCGCGAGCCCCGGAGCTGCGGCGGATATCAAAAGCGCTGGAATGAGAGCGAGCCGCGCCTGCACCATCCGGCCGCAGGCCCGGCGACGTCGATCCTCAGATCGCTCCGGCCGCCTCATCCGCTCTTTTCCCATCCAGAGAGCCTACAGAAAACGCAGAATCGCCTGCGTAGAATGCACGTTTTCGCGCCTGTCGGACCTGTCCGAACAAAAAGAAGAGCTAAATACCAACGAAGTCGCCGCTCCGTTACCACTCCGGCCAAGCTTCGACACTGGACCGCGGGTTCATGCCGACAGAATCACGGCGAACGGTCCGTCACGCGTCCGTCCGGGCGCACCGTTTCACAGCCGCCTGAGACTGACCTCGGCTATTTCGTGGCGGCCGGCTTTGCGCAGGATGAGGTCGGCGCGCTGTCGGGTGGGCAGGATGTTATCCTGCAGATTGACGAGGTTGATCCGCCGCCAGATGGACAGTGCGGTCGCCTGCGCCTCGTCGTCGGAGAGCTGCGAGTAGCGGTGGAAGTAGGAGAGCGGGTCGGTGAAGGCGGTCTCGCGCAGGCGCATGAAGCGCTCCACGTACCAGCGCTCGATCACGTCCTCGTCGCCGTCGATATAGACCGAGAAGTCGAAGAAGTCGGAGACGAAGGGAATCGCCTTGCCGTCCTTGGGCGGGCGCGTGGTCTGGAGCACATTCAGCCCCTCCACGATGAGGATGTCCGGCCGGTCGATCTCCACATACTGGTCCGGCATCACGTCGTAGAAGAAATGCGAGTAGAGCGGCGCGCGCACCGGCCGGCGGCCGGCCTTGATGTCAGTGAGGAAGCGCAGCAGCAGGGCGACGTCGTAGCTCTCGGGGAAGCCCTTCTTCTCCATCAGCCCCTCGCGCTCGAGGATGGCATTGGGCAGGAGGAAGCCGTCGGTGGTGACGAGGTCCACCTTGGGCGTGTTGGGCCAGCGGGCGAGCAGCGCCTGCAGCACGCGCGCGGTGGTGGACTTGCCCACCGCCACCGAGCCGGCGACGCCGATAATGTAAGGCATCTTCTGTTCGCCCGCGGCCTCCCCCTCCCGATGGTCGAGGAAATGGCTCATGGCGCGGTAGAGCTTCTGCGTCGCCGCCACATAGAGCGAGAGCAGGCGCGACAGCGGGAGGTAGATCTCCTCCACCTCCTTCATGGAGAGGCGGACGCCGAGGCCTTCCAGCCGCGCGATCTCGTCCGGCCGCAACGTCATGGGCGTGTCGCGGCGCAGCTTCGCCCACTCCTCGCGGGAGAAGGAGCGATACGGGGAGAGGCCGGGGTCGATGGGCCGGTCCATGATCGCGATGTCTCTGTCAGGCGGTGGGACGGGCGGCTTTTTCGGCGAGACCGGACTGGGCGGTCCTCCGCGCAAGCTCGGCATGGATGTCGGCGAGGCTCACGCCACGGGCCTTGAGCACCACCATCAGGTGGTAGAGGAGGTCGCTCGCCTCACCCACGAGGTCCTTCTCGCTGCCGGAGACGGCGGCGATCACCGTCTCCACCGCCTCCTCGCCCAGCTTCTGGGCGCATTTGGCGACGCCCTTGTCCAGCAGGGAACGAGTGTAGGATGCGCCGGCGTCCGCCGAGGCCCGCGCCGCGACGATGGCTTCGAGATCGGCGAGGGAGAAGCTGTCGCTCATCGGGTCGGCCCCACAAGAAGGGTCAGGAACGAAGGCACTGAAGCATTTTCAGCGACTTGGGGAGCGGTTCGCATCAACAAAATGCGAAAAACGGGTTAACCGGGAGCGCTGCGGTATCGCCACCCCCGGCGCGGCTCAGTCGAGCCGTACCGGAAGACCAGCCTCGGCCAGCCGGTCCTTGGCCTCGCGCACCGTGAAGGTGCCGAAGTGGAAGATGGAGGCGGCGAGCACCGCCGAGGCGCCCCCGTCCCGGATGCCCTCCACCAGATGGTCGAGGATGCCGACGCCGCCGGAAGCGATGACCGGCACATGCACCGCATCCGCCACCGCCCGGGTCAGCGCGCAGTCGAAGCCCTGTCCGGTGCCGTCGCGATCCATGGAGGTGAGCAGGATTTCGCCGGCGCCGAGATCCACCACCTCGCGGGCATACTGGATGGCGTCGATGCCGGTGGGGTTGCGGCCGCCATGGGTGAATATCTCCCAGCGGTTCTCCTCGCCCGGCTGCGACACCTTCTTGGCGTCGATGGCCACCACAATGCACTGCTCGCCGAACTTCTCCGCCGCCTCGCCCACGAAGGCGCGGCGGTTCACGGCGGCGGTGTTGATGGAGACCTTGTCGGCCCCCGCGTGCAGCAGGGTGCGCACATCGTCCACCGTGCGCACGCCGCCGCCCACGGTGAGGGGCATGAAGCACTGCTCGGCGGTGCGGCGCACCACATCGAGGATGGTGCCGCGGTTCTCGTGGCTGGCGGTGATGTCGAGGAAGGTGAGCTCGTCGGCCCCGGCGGCGTCATAGGCGCGCGCGGCCTCCACCGGATCACCGGCGTCGCGCAGGTCCACGAACTGGACGCCCTTCACCACGCGGCCGTCCTTCACGTCGAGACAGGGGATGACGCGGACCTTCAGCATGGCGCACCTATCGTCCCGCCACCAGCGCGAGGGCCTCGCGCGGGTCGAGCCGCCCATCATAGAGCGCCCGGCCGGTGATGGCGCCTTCGAGCTTCTTCGCGCCGGGCGCGAGCAATCCCTCGATGTCGGCGAGGGAGGCGAGCCCGCCGGAGGCGATCACCGGCAGCGAGATGGCCTCGGCCAGCGCGATGGTGGCCTCGAGGTTCAGGCCCTTCAGCAGGCCGTCGCGAGCGATGTCGGTGTAGATGATGGCGGCGACGCCGGCATCCTCGAAGCGGCGGGCGATGTCCACGGCGGCAAGGTCGGATGTCTCCGCCCAGCCTTCCACGGCGACCCGCCCGTCGCGGGCATCGAGGCCCACCACGATGCGGCCAGGATGGGCCTTTGCCGCCGCCTTCACGAAGTCCGGATCGCGCACCGCGGCGGTGCCGAGGATCACGCGGGTGACGCCCTTCTCCAGCCAGCCTTCCACCGTGCGCATGTCGCGGATGCCGCCGCCGAGCTGCACGGGGATGGAGACCGTCTCCAGGATGCGGTCCACCGCCGCCGCGTTCACCGGCTTGCCGGCGAAGGCGCCGTCAAGGTCGACGAGATGCAGGTAGCGGAAGCCGAGGTTCTCGAACTCCTCCGCCTGGGCGGCAGGGTCGCGATTGAACACGGTGGCCCGCGCCATGTCGCCCTGTTCGAGGCGCACGGCGAGGCCGTCCTTGAGGTCGATGGCCGGAAAGAGGATCACGGATGCCACTTCAGGAAATTGGCGAGGAGCGCGAGGCCGAGGGTCTGGCTCTTCTCGGGATGGAACTGGGTGCCGGCGACATTTTCCCGCGCCACCGCGGCGGTGATGGTGCCGCCATAGTCGGTGGTGGCGAGGAGGTCGATGCCATCCGCCGGCTTGAGGTGGTAGGAGTGGACGAAATAGGCATGGAGCCCGGACGCGCCGGTGGGAATGCCGGCGAGCAGCGGGTGCTCGCGCGCGATTTCCAGCGTGTTCCAGCCCATGTGAGGGATCTTGAGGGTGGGATCGTTGGGGGTGATGCGGTCCACCTCGCCGCGGATCCAGCCGAGGCCCTCGGTGACGCCGTGCTCCAGCCCGCGCTCGGCGAGAAGCTGGAGGCCGACGCAAATGCCGAGGAAGGGGCGCCCCCTGCCCTTCACCGCCTCGGTCATGGCCTCCACCATGCCCGGCACGGCATCGAGCCCGGCGCGGCAGTCGGCGAAGGCACCGACGCCCGGCAGCACGACGCGATCAGCGGTGCGCACCACCTCCGGGTCGCTGGTGACGATAACGGTCTGGCCGGCATCATGGGCGAGGCTCTGCGCCGCGCGCTCCATGGCCTTGGCGGCGGAATGCAGGTTGCCGGAATTATAGTCGATGATGGCGACGGTCACGCCTCAGGCTCCCGGAAAGGCGCCGATGACGCCGGGTGTGCCGCCCGGAACCGGGAAGGACGGGCGGATGGCGGGAAGGGCGGAGGCGGCGCGCGGCGCCGGGAACAGTCCGTCCCATTCCGCGAAAAAGCGGTGTTCCGCCTCGTCCCGGTCGGCGGCGACCACCACGGCGGCCTCCTCATAGCCGAGGCGTTCCAGCTTGCGCTGCCGAAGGCGCGGCAGTTCCAAAGCGAGGAGGACGTGGAAGCCGATCATCACCGCGTTGCCGACCCCATCGGCGATGCCGGCCCACACTTCCGCGAGGCCCATGACGACCATCACCGCCACATAGGCGGCAAACACCAGCCACAGGCGGAAGCGCAGCAGCACGATGGGGGCGAAGAACAGCGTCACCCAGGAGAATTTCTCGCGCACGAACACGGTGCGCCCCGCCGCCTGCTCGGCGGTGTCGCCGGGGACGCTGCGGGTCAGAACGGTCCAGCTGGCCATGGCTGCCTCGTCTCCTGCCTCGTCTCTGCCCGCCTCAGGTGCCCAGGGCGCCCTTGGTGGAGGGAATCTCCCCCGCCGCCGCCGGGTCCACCGCCACCGCAGCGCGCAGCACCCGGGCGAGGCCCTTGAAGCAGCTTTCCGCGATGTGGTGGGCATTCACCCCGTACAACGTCTCCACATGCAGGGTGACGCCGGCATTGGAGGCGAAGGCCTGGAAGAATTCCCGCACCAGCTCGGTGTCGAACTCGCCGATCTTCTGCGCCGCGAACTCGGTGCGGAAGACCAGGAACGGACGGCCGGAAATGTCGATGGCGACGCGGGTGAGCGTCTCGTCCATGGGCAGGAGCACATCGGCATAGCGCGTGATGCCGCGCATGTCGCCGAGCGCCTTCCTCACCGCCTGGCCGAGGACGATGCCCACATCCTCGGTGGTGTGGTGGAAATCGATGTGGAGGTCGCCCACCGCCTTGATATCCAGATCAAAACGAGCGTGACGGCCGAGCAGGTCCAGCATGTGGTCAAGGAAGCCGACACCGGTGGACACGCTGGTCCGCCCCATCCCGTCGAGGTCGACGGCGAGCGTGACGCGGGTCTCCTTGGTCTCGCGGACGATTTCGGCCTTGCGCATGGAACTCCTCCAAGGCTGCGGCTTCTATCAGCAACCTCGCTGCAACGCCATATGGCGATGAAATGACAGCGCGCGCGACGGAATGCTCGGCCTTTCCCTGCGTCACCCGCCTCGCGCCGACGCGCCATCTATGGCATAGCGCACCCGTCAACCCGACGGGGATCGCCGATGCCGACGACGCACAATGACGGGCTGGAGCTTGCGTATCAGGTCAGCGGCGAAGGCCCGCCCCTGCTCATCATCTCCGGCCTTTCGGCCGAGCGCTCCTTCTGGGCCCTGTCGCGCCCGCTGCTGACGGGCTTCACCCTCATCGAGTTCGACAACCGGGACATCGGCAAGAGCGAGCGGGCCAAGGCCGCCTACACCGCCGCCGACATGGCCCGCGACGCCCTCGCCGTGCTTGATGCGGCGGGCTTCGAGAAGGCCCACGTCATCGGCCATTCCATGGGCGGCATGATCGCGCAGGAGCTGGCCATCGCCGCGCCGAAGCGGGTGAACCGGCTGGTGCTGTCCAACACCATCGCCCGCAATGATCTCTACACCACCGAAATCATGCGGCTGTTCAAGGAGCTGCGGCTCCAGCTCGACAACGAACTGACGTTCGGCGCCGCGCTCACGACCTTCGTGCTCGGCATGCGCACCCTGAACAAGATCCCGCTGTTTGCGGCGGTCCAGCAGTCGCTGGACGCGGGCCTCTACCAGGAGAAGGACGCCTTCATCCGCCAGGTGGGGGTCTGCGTCGGCTTCGACAGCCTCGCCCGCATCGGCACGATCACCGCGCCCACCCTCGCCATCTATTGCGACGACGACCGCGTGTTCTCCCCGGCCATGGTGCGCGAGGTGGCGAACGGCATTCCCGGCGCGAAGCTCGACGAGATCATCGACAGCGGCCACTGCCCCATGGTGGAGGCGCCGGAGAACTTCTGCACCACCGTGCGCGCCTTCCTCAACGGAAGCTGAACGGGAGGCGAGTTGCGTCAGCCGCGGAAGCGCATAAGTAAGCTCCAAGCGGAGCACTGCATGCATTCCCCTGATACCATTTACGGCACCACCATCGTCACCGTCCGCAAGGGCAACCGCGTCGCCATCGCCGGCGACGGGCAGGTCACGCTCGGCCAAACCGTGCTCAAGGCCAATGCGCGCAAGGTGCGCCGGCTGGGCCGGGGCGACGTGATCGGCGGATTTGCCGGCGCCACGGCCGACGCCTTCACCCTGTTCGAGCGGCTGGAAGCGAAGCTGGAGCAGTATCCCGGCCAGCTGCAGCGCGCCGCCGTGGAACTCGCCAAGGACTGGCGGACCGACCGCTATCTGCGCCGGCTGGAGGCCATGATGATCGTGGCCGACGCCTCGGTCTCCCTCGTCCTCACCGGCACCGGCGACGTGCTGGAGCCGGATGCGGGCGTGGCGGGCATCGGCTCGGGCGGCATGTATGCCCTCGCGGCCGCGCGCGCGCTCCTTGATCGCGAGGAGGATCCCGAGGCGATCGTGCGCCGCTCGCTGGAGATCGCGGCCGACATCTGCGTCTACACCAACCGGAACATCGTCGTGGAAACCATCGGGTCCTGAGCAGCCCCGCCCCCCCGCGATAAGGACAGCTGATTCCATGAGCGACTTTTCCCCCCGTGAGATCGTCTCCGAGCTTGACCGCCATATTGTCGGCCAGGGCAAGGCCAAGCGCGCGGTGGCCATCGCCCTGCGCAACCGCTGGCGCCGACAGCAGCTGGACGAGAAGCTGCGCGAGGAGGTTCTGCCCAAGAACATCCTGATGATCGGCCCCACCGGCGTCGGCAAGACCGAGATTTCCCGCCGCCTCGCCCGGCTCGCCGGCGCGCCCTTCCTGAAGGTCGAGGCCACCAAGTTCACCGAGGTCGGCTATGTGGGCCGCGACGTGGAGCAGATCGTGCGCGATCTCGTGGAGGTCGGCATCGGCCTGACCCGCGATGCCAAGCGCAAGGACGTGCAGGCGAAAGCCCACCTTGCCGCGGAAAACCGCGTGCTCGACGCCCTCGTCGGCGCCACCGCCTCGCAGGCCACCCGCGACGCCTTCCGCAAGCGCCTGCGCGCCGGCGAGCTGGACGACAAGGAAGTCGAGATCGAGGTGGCGCAGGGCCAGCAGGGCATGCCCATGTTCGAGATTCCCGGCATGCCGGGCGCGCAGATGGGCGCCATCTCGCTGGGCGACATGCTGGGCAAGGCCTTCGGCGGCCGCTCCAAGCCGCGCCGCGTCACGGTGAAGGAGGCCCATCCCCTTCTTCTCACCGAAGAGGCGGACAAGCTGATCGATCAGGAGGCCATCACCCAGGAGGCGATCCACGCCGTCGAGAACAACGGCATCGTCTTTCTCGACGAGATCGACAAGATCGCCGGGCGCGAGGGCCGCTCGGGTGCGGACGTCTCCCGCGAGGGCGTGCAGCGTGACCTGCTGCCGCTGATCGAGGGCACCACCGTCTCCACCAAGCACGGGTCGGTGAAGACCGACCACATCCTGTTCATTGCCTCCGGCGCGTTCCACGTCTCCAAGCCGTCCGACCTGCTGCCGGAGCTTCAGGGCCGCCTGCCCATCCGCGTGGAGCTCGAGGCGCTGACCCGTGCCGACTTCGTGCGCATCCTCACCGAGACCGAGGCGAGCCTCGTCAAGCAGTCGGTGGCGCTCATGGGGACGGAAGGCGTGACGCTGGACGTCACGGCGGACGCGGTGGAGGCCATCGCCGATGCGGCGGTGGAGGTGAACTCCAATGTGGAGAATATCGGCGCCCGTCGCCTGCAGACGGTGATCGAGCGCGTGCTCGACGACCTCTCCTTCTCCGCGCCCGACCGTTCCGGCGAGACGGTGGTGGTGGATGCGGAGTATGTGCGCTCGCGCGTTGCGGACCTCGCGAAGAACGCCGATCTCAGCCGCTTCATCCTCTGAGGCGGCTCAAGACAGCCGCGTGCGCTCGCCCCAGGCCAGTTTCTTGCGGTAGAGGGTCGAGGGGCTGAGATCGAGGGCGGCGGCGGCGAGCGAGATGTTGCCGTCGAAGGCGGCGATGGCGGCCTCGATGGCGCGCCGTTCGATCACCGCCAGCGGCTCGACCCGGCCGTGCCACGCATGGCCCTCGGACCAGCCCTGGATGAACACCTCGGGGCTGCGGCCGGGGGCGTCGGCCTCGGGCGCGGCTGGCTCGGCCAAAAGACCGGGTGGAATGGTGCCGCCTTCGCTCAGGATCACCACCTGCCGCATCAGGTTCTGCAATTCGCGCACATTGCCGGGGAAGCGCCGGGCGCGCAGCGCCTCCACCACCTCGGGCGTGAAGCGCGGCATGGGCCGGCCCTCTTCTCCCGCGAAGCGGGCAAGGAACGTCTCAGCCAGAAGCAGCACGTCGTCGCCGCGTGCCCGCAGCGGCGGCAGCGCCAGCGGCAGCACCGCCAGCCGGTAATAGAGATCTTCCCGCAGCCGGCCGGCGCGCACCTCCTCCAGCGGGTCTCGGCTGGTGGCGCAGACGAGGCGCACGTCCGCCTCACGCTCCGCCACCTCGCCCACGGGACTGAACCGCCCCGTCTCGACGAAGTGCATCAGCCGGGCCTGGCAGGCCGGTTCCATCTGCGTGATCTCGTCCAGGTGGAGCGTGCCGCTCTGGGCGCGGTCCATGGCACCGGCGTCCTCGCGGCCGAACAGGGCGACTTCCATCAGCTCGGCGGGGATGACGGCGCAGTTGAGCGCGACGAACGGCGCATCGCGCCGCGACGAGGCGGCATGGACCGCCGCAGCTACCAGATCCTTGCCGGTGCCGCTCTCGCCGGTCACGAATACCGCCGCGCGCGAGGCGGCGAGGCGCTCGATCTGGGCGTAGACCGCCTGCATGGCCGTCGAACGCCCGTAGAGACCGCAGAAATCACCCCCGCGCGGCAGGGGACGGGCCGCCCGGCGGCGGCGCTCGGGGCGGCGCGCCGGGGTCGCGGCCAGCAGGCGATCCATCACCTCCTCGACCACGAGCGGCTTCTGGACCACGTCGTCGGCCCCGGCCCGCATGGCGGCGACGGCATCCGTCACCGAGCTTTCGCTCAGCGCCACGACGAGCGTGCCGACAAATCCGCTGGCGCGGATCCGGCGCACGGCATCTTCCGGATCAACCGTGCCGACGAGGGCGGAGGTGCAGCGAGGGAGCAGCGCCAGCGCGCCGGCGACGTCGGCCGCCTCAATCATGTCGAGGGAATCTCGACGCGCCAGCGCCGCCCGAACCGTGACGCGCACGGCGGGATCGGGATCGCAGATCAGCAGGCGGGTGGGCCCGCCGGTGCGTCGGGCGATGGAAAATTGGGACATGGAATGTGAATCGCGGGCAAAGAACATCCCTGGAAGTAGACGCCGGACAGCGTAAAGGAAGCCTTGCCGCCCGCACAACCCATTCTCTATGTGAGGCTTACGCCCGCCCGATCAAGCCGGCGCGCCGTTCAACCCCGCGGCGGCTTGCCCACGCCCGCCTCGGCGGAGAGGCCCGCGCTCTCCAGCGCGGCGAGCGCACGCGAGGCGTGATCCTTGGACGGCAACAGACGCGTCACCAGCCGGCGTACGCCATCGGCGCCATCGGACGCCTGATGCACCATCAGGTTGACCACGTCCCGCTCCTCGCTGTGGCGCCCGAGGGCGTGAAGGCTGAGGGCGAGCGCGATGCGGTTTTCCACCGTCGGATGCAGCGTCAGCTGAGGCAGCATCGCCTGCGCCGCGATCAGGTCGCCCCGCAGGAAGGCGGCGAGCGCCAGATAGGAATCACGGAACGGGGTCGCCACGGCGCCCTCGCGGCGGGCGTTGGCGAGCAGGGCCTCGCCCTCCGCGATCCGCCCGGCGCCGATGAACACCACGCCCACCGTCGCCGCCACGTCGAAATCGAGCGGATTGAGGCGCAGCGCGCGCTCGGCCGTGGTTACCGCCTCGTCCGGCTCGCCGGCGAAAAGCTGCACCAAAGCGAGCGCGCGGGCGGCATAGGCGCTGGCGGGGGCGAGTTCCACGGCGCGCTCGGCCTCGTCCAGCATCACCTCAAGCTCGGCCTCCGAGGGGGCTGGCGTGTCGTCATGCAAAGTACGCTGGAGCTGGGTCTCGGCGCGCACCGCGTGGCCCAAAGCGAAGGCGGGGTCGCGACGGGTGAGCTCGGCGAGGCACTCGTCCACATTGATGCCGCGCGTCTCCTGCCGGGTCTCGGCCTTCATTTCCGGCCGCGTCTCCTGGCTGTCGCTGCGCCTCTGGGCGGCGGCGGCGGCCACGCAGCCATAGCCCGAGGCGGGAGCCCGGGCGAGCGCCTGCGCCCGCGCGCGGACCTGCACCACGCCATAGCCTTCCATCACCGCGACGGCGACGTCATGGATCACGCGCTGCTCGCTCTCCGCGAGCTTTCCGGCGCCGGACAGGCCGTCCAGCATGGTCGACCAGACGATGGAGCCGTCGCAGCGGTCGGTGAGGCGCACGGCGAGGGAGAAGGTGCCGTCCGGCCGGCCTTCGGCGAGGCCGGCGAGAGAGAAGACCGAGCGTGGCACCTTGGCCGCACAGGCTTCGGCGACCGCGCCCTCATGGATGTCGGCGCCAGCGGCGCGCACCTGGGTGAAATCGAAGCGGGCGAAGGCGTCGCGCATCCGCTCCTCGATGGCGCGCAGCTCGGTGATGGACGGCGCCCCGTCGCCGGACGCCTCGAAGGTGCGGACCTCGACCAGCGGAAGCCGGATGCGGTCCGCCGTCGCGGCGGCGGACGCCGCATCCCGCGGCGCCTTGATTTCCGTGCCCCACAGAGCGAGGCCCACGCCCGCCGTCACCACCACCGCGAGCCCCGCCGCCAGGGCCGGCAGCAGCCGGCGGGGGCGGACGATCTCGGCGGGGACCTCGGTCGATCCCGGCAGCACGGCGGATGCATCGGGGTCGGCCAGCGCCGCATCATCCGGCCCGCGGACGCGGAACTGAGGCACATAGCCGCCTTTGGGGACGTCGATGACAACGGGATCGTCGGCGCCAACGGTCGCGTAATACCGTTCCAGCGCGCGTCGAAGCCGGGTGGCCTCCACCCGGACGATAGGATCGGACTGGGGATCGAAGGATGGCGGACGGCCCAGGGCCTCGACCGCGATGGTGTAGCCCTTCAGCGCGTCGGCGCGACCGTCCAGCGTCGATTCGACTACGAACCGCAGAAAGGCGGCGAGGCGGGGCGAGGAGGCGAAATCGGCCGAGGCCAGCACGCGGTCGAGGGCGGCGCGCACGCCGGCAGAGGCATCGGCCGTATTGGCCACGCCTTCCACGCCGGCTTCCACCGCGCTCTCTTCGCCTGCGTCTGCAGCGCTGCTCACCACGATACCGTCCTAACCTACGGTCATGATCTTTGTCGATCAGAACCCATGCACAAGCAAGAGGGCGGGATCATGGTCGGCCCGCTCCCTGCGGCAAGCTTCCACCAGCCGGTTCCCACCAGCGGTGCGGACTGCTAGCCTTGCCGCGACGCGACCGCACCCCGAGGCCGCCGGCCGGCAGGTGCCGGAGGCGCGCGACCCCCATTGTGCGCGCTGCCGCGTTGCAAATTGCGCCCTGAAGTCGGCGCGAGAGAGGACCATCATGGCTCTGGACGATCTGGTGACGGACGGCGTGCGCGCGGACAGCGTTCCGAACGACCTCGAAGCCTTCTGGATGCCGTTTACCTCCAACCGGTCATTCAAAAAGCGGCCGCGGCTCGTGTCCCGCGCCAAGGACATGCACTATTACACGCCTGAAGGCCGCCCGATCCTCGACGGCTGCGCCGGCCTGTGGTGCGTCAATCCCGGCCACAATCGCGAGCCCATCGTCGAGGCCATCCGCGCCGGTGCCGCCGAGATGGATTTCGGCCCGACCTTCCAATATGGCCACCTGAGCGCGTTCCGCCTCGCCACCAAGATCGCCGACCTCGCGCCCGGCGACCTCGACCATGTGTTCTTCTGCAACTCGGGCTCCGAGGCGGTGGACACAGCGCTGAAGATCGCCCTCGCCTACCAGCAGACCATCGGCCAGGGCACCCGTACTCGCCTCATCGGCCGCGAGCGTGGCTATCACGGCGTCGGCTTCGGCGGCATCTCGGTGGGCGGCATGGTGGCGAACCGCCGCACCTTCGGCACCATGCTGGCCGGCGTCGATCACCTGCGCACCACCTACGACCGGGAGAATCAGGCCTTCTCCAAGGGCGAGCCGGAATATGGCGCGCATTTCGCCGACGAGCTGGAGCGCATCGTCGGCCTTCATGACGCCTCCACCATCGCGGCCGTCATCGTCGAGCCCATGGGCGGCTCCACCGGCGTGCTGCCGGCGCCCAAGGGCTACCTCAAGCGCCTGCGCGAGATCTGCGACAAGTATGGCATCCTGCTGATCTTCGATGAGGTCATCACCGGCTACGGACGCCTCGGCTACGCCTTCGCCGCCGAGCGCTACGGCGTGATCCCGGACATGATCTGCTTCGCCAAGGGCATCACGGCCGGCGCCGTGCCCATGGGCGGCGTGATCGCCCGCAAGCCCATCCACGACGCATTCATGAAGGGGCCGGAGCACATGGTGGAGCTGTTCCACGGCTACACCTACTCGGCGCATCCGCTCGCCTGCGCCGCCGGCCTCGCAACGCTCGACCTCTACGCGAAGGAAAACACCTTCACCCACGCGTTGGCGCTGGAGCCCTTCTTCGCCGATGCGGTGATGTCGCTGAAGGACAAGCCAGGCGTGCTCGACATCCGCACCGTGGGCATCACCGGCGCGGTGGACTTGGCCCCGCGCGCCGGCTCGCCCGGACTGCGCGGCTACGAGGCGCTGGAAAAGGCCTTCCACGAAGAAGGCTTCATGATGCGCATCGCCGGCGACACGCTCGTCATCACCCCGCCCCTCATCATCTCGAAGGATCAGGTGGGCGAACTCGTCGAGAAGCTCGGACGGGTGATCGAAAAGACCGCCTGACGCCGGACGCCTCCGGACACAACCTGGCCGCCGGTCCGCATGTGAGTGCGGCCGACGGCCAGGTGCGCACGGCCGCGAAGCAGGGGCGTCAAGCTCGCGAGCCGCACATTCGCGGTCTCGGGGTCGGAGACAGTGTGGATTGAGGTTTAGGGCGCGTCGCGCCGCAGGCATGGCCGGCTCAGGCCGAAGCTAGAGCCGGCCGCCGGACTAGAGCCGCCCTGTGAGTGCCAGCACGATCACGATGATCAGAAGCACACCCACGATACCGCCGGGTCCATACCCCCACCCGGAGCTGTAGCCCCATGTCGGCAGCGCGCCGACGAGCAGCAGCACGAGAATGATGATGAGGATCGTGGACATCGGCGGCCTCCCATTCTGTCGGGTGGAGCCACGCTCCACCTCGCGCATCTGGTAACGCGCACGAGGCCTTGCAGTTCCTTGTCTTGTGGCGGACCGCCCGACGCTCTGCGGATGACCCGGCCGACGCCTAGAGCGGCGCCGTGGCTCCGGCGAGCCACTCGACGCTGCCTTCGTCCACCAGCGGCACGAGGGTCGCGCGGACTTCGGCGTGATAGGCATCCACCTGCGCCCGCTCGGTGCCGGTGAGGAGACGCAGATCGATCAGCCGCCGATCGTAGGGCACCAGCGTAAGGGTCGAGAAGCCGAAGCACGGCCGCTCGCCCGCCTCCACCGGGCGGTCCTCCACGAGGATCAGGTTCTCGATGCGGATGCCATAGGCGCCGGTGCGATAGAAGCCCGGTTCATTGGAGAGGATCATCCCCGCGGCCAGCGCCAGATGGCCGAGCTGCGAGATGCGCGCCGGCCCCTCATGCACGGAGAGCCCGGCGCCGACGCCATGGCCGGTGCCGTGATCGAAATCCAGCCCGTTCTCCCACAGGAACTGCCGCGCCAGCGGATCGAGCTGGGCCCCCGTGATCCCCTTGGGAAACACCGCGCGGGTGAGGGCCAGATGGCCCTTCAGCACCAGCGTGTAGTGGCGGCGCATGTCCTGCGTCGGCGTGCCGACGGCGAGGGTGCGGGTGATGTCCGTGGTGCCATCCGGATATTGCGCGCCGGAATCGAGCAGGAACAGCTCGCCCGGATGGATCGCCCGGTTGGTCTTGCGGGTGACCCGATAGTGCACGATGGCGCCGTTCTCCCCCGCGCCGGCAATGGTCGGGAAGGAGATGTCGGTGAGACAGCCGGTGGCGCGGCGGAACGTCTCCAGCGCCTCCACCGCGTCGATCTCGGTCAATTTGCCGGTGGGCGCTTCCCGGTCGAACCAGGCGAGGAAGCGCACCAGCGCCGCGCCATCGCGCACATGGGCCGCGCGCATTCCCGCGATCTCGGCCGGGTTCTTCGAGGCCTTGATGAGGGAGATGGGGTCGGCGCCCTTGTCGGCGATGCCGCCTGACGTCTCGATGAGCGTGGCGAGGCGAACGGGCGCGGTGGCCTGATCGACGCGGATGCGCCGGCCCTTGCCGTTGCCATTCTCCCCCTTGGCGAAAGCGGCGAGCACGCGGTCGAGGTCGCCCACGCCGTGCAGGCGGGCGTGGCCGGCGAGGGCCGCGCGCACCTCATGGGAGAGCTTCAGTGCCTCGAGGAAAAGATCGGGCAGCCCCTCGCGCGGCACGATGCACCAGGCGAGCGGCAGCGGCGTGTGCGCCACATCCCCGCCGCGCATGTTGAACAGCCAGGCCGCCCCGTGCGGATCGGAGACGAGCACGCCGTCGAGCTTCTCCTCGGCGAGCTTCTCCTGCACCCGCCGGAGCTTGGTGGCGGTGTCCTCACCGGCGACGGAAAGATCGAGCAGGCGCACCGGCTCGCGGGGCGGCGCCGGTCGGTCGGGCCAGATGGGATCGAAGGGATCGGCCTCCAGCGGCGCGAGGATGCCACCCGCCGCCGCCACCGCCTTCACCAGCCGCTCGCGGCCGTCGATGGTGGTGCGCCACGGATCGAATCCGAGCCGGGCACCACGGGGCAGATGGTCTTCGATCCACTTGTCCGGCCGTGTCTGCGACAGCGGCACCACGGTGAAGGCCGTCTCGTCCACCTGCGCGGGGGCCTGGAGGGTGTAGCGCCCATCCACGAACAATGCGGCCTCCGTCGGCAGCACCACGCAGGTGCCGGCGGAGCCGGTGAAGCCGGTGAGGTAGGCAAGCCGCTCCTCGCAGGCCGGCACATATTCGTTCTGATGGGCGTCCGCGCGCGGGATCACATAACCGTCGAAGCCGAGGCGCGCGAGCTCCGCCCGCAGCGCCACCAACCGCGCCCGCCCCTCGGCGCCATCGGCAAGATCGTCGAAGGTCTGGAAGTGCGCCTTGAACGGGGGATGGCCGTGGGATGCGGGATGAACAGGGGAATGGGCAGAAGACGGGGACGTCATGGGCGGTGCGCCGGGCAATCGTTGAAATCCCGCCGACCATAGGAGCCCCGCCGCACCACGGCAACGCAGTGGGTATTTCGCGAAACGCCCTTGATGGGCAACCCCGCATCCGATTATGGTCGGCGCCTGCGCGGGCGTAGTTCAGTGGTAGAACGACAGCTTCCCAAGCTGTATGTCGTGGGTTCGATTCCCATCGCCCGCTCCAGTTTCGCGAGCTATGACAAGAGCTTGTCGGCCTACCGTTGAACTAGGCGTTCCCCGCGTTCCTCGCCGCGTTCCTCCGTTTTGTTTACGACTTGTTCCGGTGCTGCTGACGGAGCGCGGCAACCTTGCGACTCTTCCCGATCGTGCCCCGCACATAGCGGATCGTCGTGGAAGCCTGTGAGTGGCCGGCGGCGGAGCGGATGGAGTCGAGGTCGGCCCCCGCGTCATCCGCCTCGGATATGCCGCCCGCCCGCGCATCCATGTTCCACAGCGCATCGGGGATGCCGGCCACCCGCGCGACCTTGCGCCACTCGCGCGCATAGGCGTGCTCGGCGAATGGCCGGCCGGCGAGCTCATCCACGATCAGCGGACCAACGCGCCTTTCGGAAGGGATGCGGGAAATCAGATCCATGACCAGCGGGCACAAGGTCAGGTCATGGGCCACCTCTGCGCCGGTCTTGGTGGTGACCTTCCTCACCACGAGGTCAGCGCCGATGTCGGCCCACGTAAGCCCCCGCGACCACCTCCGCCCGCGCAGGACGATGCCGCCGCCCTCGGCCGCAGCGGGCAAGGTGTCCCACCGGCCGATCACGTCCCGCTGCCGCATCGTGGTCTCAAACTGAAACGCCGTGCCCAGGGCGAGAGACAGCCGATCGCAGTCCAGCGCTTTGGCGATGAAGGCCTGCACATGGTGCAGTTCCAGTTTCTCGCGGCGGCGGGCTGGTTGCTGGAAGCGAGCCTTTGAAAGGATGGTCACGAGGCGCACGCATTCAGGCAGCTCGGCCGTGACGCCATAGGCCAGGACACGGCGCAGCATGGCGATGATGCCGTGAGCCTTCCGGACACGCTCCCGCCCGCCGGTGGCTTTCGGCTTCTTCGCCTCTTCGTACCAGCGGTAGAAATCCGCGATGCCGAGCGCGGCGAGGGACCGTTGCCCGAATGCCTTCTCGATCACACGCAGCACCTGATCGTAGGTGCGCCGCGTGTTCTCGCGCACCTGCCGGTATGGGCTGGACTCGTCCGTCTGATAGCGCTGACGTTGCCCCCAACTTCTATCCAGCTTTGAGTTCGTTCTGGCGGTTGGATTTGCCCTTTCGGGCGTGCTGGGCGGCGGGGGCAGACGCGGAACCACTCATGTTGCGGAGCGTCTGATCCCGCCGCGGGTGGAACGTTGAGGCGAAGGCGCTTGGCGTCTGCCATCCGAGCTTCGAGTGCGGGCGGTCGGTGTTGTAATCGACCTGCCATCGGGCGAGGGCGGCCCTGGCTTGGGACAGGCTGGAGAACAGCGTCTCGTTCAACAGCTCGTCCCGCAGGCGGCCGTTGAAGCTCTCGATGAAGCCATTCTGCATCGGTTTGCCGGGCGCGATGTAGTGCCACTCGACCCGGGCCGCGTCGGTCCAGGCCAGAATGGCATTGGAGGTGAACTCGCTGCCATTGTCGCTGACGATCATCTTGGGCCGGCCGCGCTCTGCTAGAAGCCTGTCGAGTTCGCGAGCGACCCTGACCCCGGACAGCGACGTGTCCGCCACCAGCGCCAGGCACTCGCGAGTGCAGTCGTCCACGATGGCCAGCATCCGGAAGCGCCGGCCATCGGTCATCTGGTCGGCGACGAAGTCGAGCGACCAGCGCTCGTTCGGTCGCAGCGGGATCATCATCGGCGCCCGCGTTCCGATGGCCCGCTTGCGACCACCGCGCTGGCGCACCATCAGCCGTTCCTCACGATAGAGCCGGAACAGCCGCTTGTGGTTGACCGTGAAACCCTCCCGCCTGAGCAGGACGTGGAGACGGCGATACCCGAACCGCCGCCGTTCCTGGGCGATGGCCTTCATCCGCTCACGCAGCAAAGCGTCATTCCCGCGCTTGGCTCTGTATCTCATGGTCATGCGGCAGAAGCCGGTGGCTTTACACGCCCGCCGTTCGCTCATCCCGTGATGCTCCACGAGATGGGCGACAGCTTTGCGCTCGGCAGCGGGCGTCACCACTTCTTTCCCAGGAGATCCTTCAGCGCGACGTTGTCCAGCATGGCGTCGGCGAGCATTCGCTTCAGCTTGGCGTTCTCGTCCTCCAGCGCCCGCAGCCGCTTGGCCTCTGATATGTCCATCCCGCCGAAACGGGCCTTCCACTTGTAGATGCTGGCGTCGCTGACCCCGTGCTTCCGACACAGGTCCGAGACCGGCACCCCGGCCTCGTGCTCCTTCAGGATCCCGATGATCTGCTCCTCGGTGAACCGGCTGCGCCTCATGTTCTGGTCCTCTCATTGGGCCAGAACGAACTCAAAGCTGGATAGAAGTTGGGGGCAACGTCAGCCTTGGTGATCGGGGAGTTGGAAAACCGAACGAATACGGTCCCTGTGGCCTTTAGTCCGAGAACCTGTTGCATACGCCACAGGCTCCCCGACCTCAGGGTCAAGGAGTGGGTGCCATTCCGGTTGGCACACAGACCGATTCGTTGGGGTTTCCACGCCCCAGAACGTCGCGTAACGCTCCGCCTACATATCTACTCCGGTAGGGGAAATTTGTCGCGCTTTTTTGGCCTATGTCAGAACATCGAACCTCAAGTACGCAGGCACCCGAGACCCTTAGACTTGCCAGAAGACCAATGTGTCATCGCACAAAAAACGTTCCTACTCGAACTTTTTTATAGAAAGCCTCGCGTAAGCATATATGATCACCCAAGTAAATATGTTTAGTGTGCAAATTAAAAAATCAGGACTCGAGTCATATACATATTAAACGGTCGATGCGTATATCGCGAATACGACACTTGCTACAAATAGACACTTAACGATCCGTAACAATATATATAGATCACCACCATACTGACCAAACTTCCAGTATGCCAGGAACGCTATTCCAAATGCGATTGACATTATGGAGCCAACTAATAGCTCTTATGTCATGCTCGAAGAAAGTGCAAAACTAATTACCGGGGACAGTAGAACAAAAGAAAGTATCAGGGTGAACAGCCGCAGCTGAGCAATGCTCTTCGGCGGCAGTCGGCTGTACCAGCGTTCGGAGTGACTCATTATTCGCAGCCCAATCCTCGTTCGAGGGGAATGAAACCGTCACCGGCGCTTATCAAAAAGCGTGGCCCCGAATGAGGGCCCAGCATGACGATAGCGGAGCCCTATCGGCATTCTCAAGCCCATCCCCTGATGATGCGCTCGACCTGCTTGAGGCGATCCTTCGGTGACGTGGTTCGGCGAGCGGCGTCATCCAAGATCGGCTTCGCGGCCTCCGCAAGCAGACCGAGATTGCGTAGGTCAATTGCGAGGTCCCAAATTGCCGCGTCGCCTTGGCCTGCACGAGTGCCAGTCTCATCGAATGTCGCCACCGCGTCCTTTACGGCTTCAGCAACATCAGGAGGCCAATCCACTCCCTCAGTGAGCAAGGGAGCGAGCGGAGGTGAAGGCAAAAGCGCGGGCACCATTTGAAGCCAATAGTCCGGATTCATGAACTGGCGATCGTCTCCCACCAATGCTTCGAAGAAGGAGTCCCCTTTGTCGGCTTGGCAAGGGAGGTGGTAGATGCTCGCTATTGATTTCTTCGAGGGATCGAACCCGTGATCGACGAAGCCATTGTCCTCCAGCTCCATCATGATCGCAGCGAAGAGGCGACCAGACTCCTCCTTGGTCACCGGCCTTGAAAGAGGGATGCAGACGCGCCATTTTTCGCGTTCAGATATCGAGCTGAAGCTATTGGAAACAATCATTTTTTCCTGATTTAAAATTCCAATGAACTCGGCACGAGACATCCCACCACCGTCGTTGTCGAGAATGAGCACGGATGTCCCTTGAGCATTGACGGCGCTCCTCGCATCCACCTTCGGATCGATGAAGCTGGTAAAATTGAAACAAGGAGTATCTGTCTTCTTTTCGTACTTTATCTCATGTGCCGTCGAGAACAGCTCCACCATGTCGTCGATGGTTTCGAGTTCAATCACGTCCGTAGCGGCTGGTGTGTAGCTTTTGCCACCTGTGATATGTGACGTATCATATCGATTCATGGTCCATGTCGTCTCAGCGGTCTCGAAACATCGTGTCACGATATCCATTCTTATAGGGGTTTCGTGACATATCTCTTTGGATACGTTATTGGCGTCTGGTGGCAGTTCAAGGGCTTTCGCTTTGTCTCTTGCGCGTTGTGCCCTCTTTCTGGCAGTCGCGTTGCTGTGGACTCGTGGTCTACCAACACGCCCGACCTTCGCTGGTATCTCGATTGGTATCTTGATGAGCGTTGAGCCCTTGAAGACGCCCTCAAGAAATTCCGCTACTCTACGATCCGGAACAATGACGATCTTTCGAGTAGTGGAATTGATATCTCGAATCGAGCATCGCATAACGGCCTGATAGATTTCCAGGCAATGCATTCCCATGACGATGTCATCGTCGTTGAAGCCGAGCCACTTCAGGAATGTTTTATAATAATCGTTTGGATTACGAGCTGTGTAGATCAGAACGTTGTCGATGTGCCTGTAGCCGTTAAGGCCGTGGACGGTCCCTTTGATTTGATGACCGCCTGCTGCAACCAACGCCGCGTTATCGATCGCCTTTCCATCAAGCGAATTGTTGGATTGAAAGATAAACGCATTGCCGTCGAAGACCGATAACGCATAGTCAATGAGGCCGGGAAACGATCTCCGAATAATGCATCATGATACCCTTAGACCACCTCGGTAGATCGAGGTAATGTATCTCGATCAGATGCCCATTTGGGTGATCCATGTAAGCGAGTTCCGCCGGTTCGTCGCCATTCAATGGAGGGTACTGCGGCTCGTCGTAAGCGATAAACTCGACCCCAATGCGCGAGAATATTTTGTAAAAGAAGGTTTCGCGAAACATGGCGGAGGCGATCGTGCAGCTCTTGAACTGCGAAATGACGCTCTTGGTTCGGACTGCGCAGATCGACAACTTTGTCGCTTCGCTGTCGCCATCGAGGAGCCCGCGGTACTTTTCAGATTGAACGAGCGGCTTCCAACCCTTCGTCAGCATCATTTTTGTAGCATCGCGAAACACGCCGTCTACTGCATCCTTGCTCCCAACGATGGCCTTAAGCCTGGACACGCTCTTGGCGCGAACCGGCACGTAGAAGCCATCCCCTGATGGAATGATATGTTCGGTCAGATAGGCATGGTTCTGCGGGACGTCGATCTGGAAGCCCTGTTCGACCTTCGGGCACTCATCGAAGAACAAGTCCCAGAATCTCGCCTTGTGGAAGTGGGGCACCAGATCGAACGCCGAATGCGTGATGATGACAACCTGCCCTCCCTGTCCGGCATTCTTGAAATGGCCAACGATCGCCGAGGCGACGTTTTGGCCGCTCAGAGTGTCCTCATGGATTTTCGTGACCGGGAAATCGGCGCCACACCTCTCGATCATGTCGCCATAGGTCTGATCGACCAGAGCCTTCGAGGGTTGGCAGAGAAGGATATTACGATCCCATTGAACCATTTCCCCGATCTCGGATATCAGGAACCTCGTTTTGCCCGAACCTGCGGGCGCATCAATGTACTTTATCTTCATTCAAGATCTCCAAATTACGGATGTAAATATGCGTTCGAACACACCCCAAAAGGGCGCGGCCGCTTGTGTCAAAATTCCTCGCGAGAACACGGCCTTTATAGCCTATCTGGCACCGAGAGTCAAGCGACAACCCATCTAACTATCTGAAATTACATTATAATTTTTGATCATTTAAATTATTTCTCGTCTGAGTTGTGGCGTGAATGTAAACATCATTCAGATAGCACATTGATTTCACAATAAAATTACGTATATAGCGCGACCGACTGCAAAGGATCTGCCTTCGTCCGTCTCCCCGCGATCGTCGAAGTCGGGAGCCAGAGCACGATAAAGGTGAAGGCCCACGCGAGCGCTTACCACCCGCTTCCTTGGTTTCTTGAGCGGAGAGTGCTCAAATGAGGCTCATGGAAGGGAAGCGAAGGCACCGTATCGCAAGGGAAGAGCGGTTCCAATCAAGAGCGAGCGTGGCGATGCCTGGAATGCAGTCGGACGATTCCGCAAAGAGGACTTTGCTATTTTGCAGTATATTCATATTTTGTTTGCTAGTTCTTTGCGTTTCCGTTCTGCTGCTGTCGTTTGTAGGCGCATGCATTGGCTTGGACTTCGATAGGCCGGGATTCATATTATTCTGTATTTTCGCGCTTTCACTTTTATCATACCATTATTATCGAACATATGTTCGATTCGGCATTGAGGATGAATGGGAGGAGCCGGCGTTTGTAAGGAGATATTTGTCGTTCATAGATCGAGATTAAATTCGAAAAATGGATTCCAATAGATTAGCATCAGATGCATGCATCCTTCAGGCTCTCATTTCGGCTATTATGGTGTGCGTTCTATTTTATTATATTTTCCATAACAACTCGGCATGCCCGATACCGCTCCTGAACTCGTTGTGAGAAACGCCCAACCTGCCTCAGCGTGCAAATTCCCTTCGGTCTTTCGGCTGGGTTTGCGCCCGGCGCTCGCTTAGGTGAACCGAAACGAAGGAATTTCTATCCGCTCCTTCATGTACAGAGGGGTTTCCACACGTTTCGTCGGCTTCTTGGTAGGCGCGCGATGTGGCTCATGGCGTCGGGATTAAGGTGCGGGCGCCCTGTCCTTGAACGTATGATTTGCCGGCCGCGCTCAACTCGATCATCCCCAGGAACTTGGCCAATATCCGTTATCTTGCACCCGTGAAATGGTAATTAGGTGTAGAATTCGGTCGAATTTCTACGTCAACCCGCGCCGAATCCCTATGTTTTTGAGATTGCAAGCGGAAAATCGCTGCGAACGCTCCAATCTGCCCATAATGGGAGCATTAGTGGCGGGCATTCATGGGTCGCTTGGATGGAAAGTGCCAACCATTCATGAGGGCCTCCGCGGTTATCGGAGCCCTTTGATTAATGGTAAGATATTTCAAATCTGGATGGGACTTACGAGGGCAACGGCCGAACCTCACACCGCCCCTTTGTCACTCCAGTCCATCTCTTTCTGGTGCCTCAAGAGAAGGATGGTCACTCCATCGTCGCCAAAGTGGTAGCGAGCGACATAACCACTATCCCCAAACGGGATGAGCCAGTCCCGAAACTGCTCGGGAAGACCGTCGATCGTCCGGCCCCATGTGAGGATGTGTGCCGAGTGCACGAACGCCGTCTATGATGGCCTCGCCGGCTCTTTTCGCAGCGGCAGGATTCTTGGGGCTTAGAAACGCCCGTAGCCGCTCAAGGTCACGGATCGCAGCTGGCGAAAATCTCACTTGCGGCATTGAGGTGCCGGCAGCTCGCTTTCAGTTCCCCAACTCGACAACCACTTCTCGACATCCTCGGCTGTGGCATGCACGCCCGTTGCCTGAAACTCGTCCCATGCCTTGAGGGAGTCCTGTCGCAGCGCCTCGCGCTTTTCCTCGCGCTCCACGTACTGCGCGATCGCCTCCCGCATGATCCAATGGGAGGAGCGACGGCGAACTTCCGCGAGACGCTGGATGCGCCCTTTCAACTCATCGTCGAGTTTGATGGATGTTGCCGATGCCATGCGTGGGCTCCATAGCGAATAGGTAATACCTCTTGCTACTATAGGCGCCCGTCACCCATTGTCCAACAGAGAGGCCAAATGAGGCTCCCGACGAGGCTCCACCTCCTGCTTCCTTGGTTTCTTGGAGGGGAGTGTCTGGAGGGACCCATTTTTCCTAAGTGGAAGGTCGAGGGCGGCTGGCAGTGGCCACGACCTCTCTTGGTTCCGCGTCCGGCTGTGGATGGGCTTCGGCGGGCCTCTGAAGCGATATGTCTTGGAACTGCCCCGCTAAGGCTGCTTCAGGGTAACAAGCCTCGGGTAACGGTCGTCAGGGCGAAGCTGCGAGAGTGACGGCGAAAGGCGAGGCTGCGGATATCCGCTAAAGCGAGTCGTCGGGCGGTTCGCTGAGGTCCATTGCGAAGAAGGCAACCCAGCCCTAGCAAGCGCCTTTCGTTACCCCCATGTACCCTAGACGACGAAGCTGAACCCGCCCCAAGAGGCAGGCCGCTAAGTCATTGATCTTCAAGGTATTTGGTGGGCGCACTAGGGCTCGAACCTAGGACCCGCTGATTAAGAGTCAGCTGCTCTACCAACTGAGCTATGCGCCCGTCCGGGGTGGCCCCCGAAGGAGGCGTTCGTGTAGCAAATGAGTTTCGGGCTGGCAAGGGGCTGGGGCGGCGCGGCGGCGAAGATTTCCACAGGTCTTCCCGCCGCCGCGTCGTCGCTTGGGGATTTACTCCTTGAAGGCTTCCTCGCGGCCCCTCTGCACGGAGGGCAGCAGCACCACCACCAGAGCGGCCAATGCGAGCAGCAGCAGCACGGCCGAGATGGGGCGGGTGACGAACACGGTGGGATCGCCGCGCGAGATCAGCATGGCCCGGCGCAGATACTCTTCCAGCATGGGGCCGATGACGAAGCCCAGCAGCAGCGGCGCGGGCTCGCAATCGAGCTTCACCAGCGCGTAGCCGAGCAGGCCGAACAGGGCCATGGTGTACACGTCGAACACGTTGTTGTTCACGCTGTACACGCCGATGCAGCAGAAGGCGATGATGGCCGGGAACATCACGTGGTAGGGCACGGTGAGCAGCTTCACCCACATGCCGATGAGCGGCAGGTTGAGCAGCACCAGCATGAAGTTGCCCACCCACATGGAGGCGATGACGCCCCAGAACAGGTCGGGCTTTTCCGTCACCACGTTGGGGCCGGGCGTGATGCCCTGGATGATCAGCGCGCCGATCATCAGCGCCATCACCGGGTTGGAGGGGATGCCCAGCGTCAGCATGGGGATGAACGAGGTCTGCGCGCCGGCATTGTTGGCGCTCTCCGGCCCCGCCACGCCCTCGATGGCGCCGCGCCCGAACTCCTGCGGATGGCGCGAAAGCTTCTTCTCGATGGAATAGGAGGCGAAGGAGGAGAGCATGGCGCCGCCGCCCGGCAGGATGCCGAGGAAGGAGCCGAGCGCGGTGCCGCGCAGCACCGGGGCGATGATGCGCTTGAACTCCTCCTTGGTGAGCATCAGGCTCTTCACCTTGGCCGCGACGAGCGAGCGCTGGTGCTCGTCCTCGAGGTTGCGGATGATCTCGCTGATGCCGAACATGCCCATGGCCAGTGCCACGAAATCGAACCCGTCGGAGAGCTCGGGCAGATCGAAGGTGAAGCGCGGCGTGCCGGTGTAGATGTCCTGGCCGGAGAGGCCGAGGATCAGCCCGAGCACGATCATGGCGATGGCCTTGACCACCGAGCCCGAGGCCAGCGTCACCGAGGCGATGAGGCCGAGCACCATCAGCGAGAAATATTCCGGTGGCCCGAACTGCAGCGCGAGGTTGGCGAGCGGCGGCGCGAACAGGGCCAGCAGCAGGGTGGCCACCGAGCCGGCGAAGAAGGAGCCCAGCGCCGCCGTGGCGAGCGCCGCGCCCGCCCGGCCCTTGCGGGCCATCTGATGGCCGTCGATGGCGGTGACCACCGATGAGGATTCGCCCGGCAGGTTGATGAGAATGGCGGTGGTGGAGCCGCCATATTGCGCGCCGTAATAGATGCCGGCGAGCATGATGAGAGCGGAGACCGGCGGCAGGCCGAAGGTGAGCGGCAGCAGCATGGCGATGGTCGCCACCGGGCCGAGGCCGGGCAGAACGCCGATCAGCGTGCCGAGCAGCGCGCCGACGAAGCAGTAGAAGATATTCTGCAGCGACAGCGCGACGGAGAAGCCGAGGGCGAGGTTGTCAAACAGTTCCATCCCGCCCTCCTCAGTATCCGCCGAGCCACGGGCCGAGCAGCGGCAGCGGCAGGCCGAGGCCCTTGATGAAGACGGCCCAGGCGAACACCACCATCACGGCGGTGTTCAGCAGCGCCGTCCTGAAGGTGAACAGGCGCGAGGCCAGCGCCGAGACGAACACGGAGACGCCGAGGGCGGGGAGGAAGCCGAGGGGCCGTACACCGAAGCCGAAGAACACCAACGCACCGGTGATGATGAGCAGGGCCCGCCAGGCGATGCCGCTCGGCATCTCGCCGGGAAAGCGCAGTCCGTTGATGAGGATGATGAGCCCGAGCAGGCCGAGGAGGGCCGAGAGCAGGAGCGGGAAATAGCCCGGCCCCATGCGCACCGCCGTGCCCATCGGCAGTTCCTGCGTCTGCCAGCCGAACAGGAGCCCGAGGGCGATGAAAAGGAGCCCCGAGAGGACGTCCTTCGGATTGCGGATGATGTTCATGTCCCCCCTCGGTGCCGGCGCGTATTGGTTGCGCTCTGACAGATGGCCTGCTGTGTGACTGCCCGCGCGGCTGGCTCCGGCCACGCGGGTGTTTTCGTAAGGGCGCGCAGTCTCAGGGGCGCGCAGACGCGGGCGCGACCCCAACCGATATCAGCTGGGGCGTCGGGCCGGAGGTCCGGCCACGACGCGCGATCTCACCGGGAGCGGAGATCAGTCGGCGTAGACGCCGGCGCTCTGGATCACCGGCTTCCACTTGGCGATCTCGGCGATGACAAAATCCTTGTGGAAGGCCGGGCTGCGGCGATCCTTGGGCTCCGGCTCGGTGCCGAGGTCGGCGAAGCGGGCGACGACCTTGGGGTCGTTCAGGGCGACGTCGAGGGCGGCATTCAGCTTGTCGACGATGGCCTTGGGCGTGCCCTTGGGGGCATAGATGCCGTGCCACACCGCCACCTCGAAGTCCTTGAGGCCGCTTTCCTGCATGGTCGGCAGGTCGGGCAGCGACTTCACATGGTCCTTGGTGGTGACCGCATAGGCCTTCACCTTGCCGCCCTTGATCTGGCCGGTGGTGTTGGTGGTCTGGTCGCACATGAGGTCGATCTGGCCGCCGACCAGGTCGTTCATGGCCGGACCCGTGCCCTGATAGGGAACGGTGGTCATCTGCGTGCCGATGGAGGACATGAACAGCATGCCGCACAGATGCGAGGCGGAGCCGACGCCGGCATTGCCGTAGGTGACCTTGTCCTTGTTCGCCTTCACGAAGTCCACGGCCTCGGCCATGGTCTTGGGGGCGAAGCCGGGCTTGCCGATCATGGTCATGGGCACGGCGGTGACGAGGCCTACGGCCTCGAAGTCGGTCGCGGGATTGTAGGGCAGCTTGCGGTAGAGCGTCGCCGCGGTGGCCTGGCCGATATGGTGGAGCAGGATGGTGTAGCCGTCGGGCGCGGCCTTCGCCACCTGGCCCGCGCCGCGGGTGCCGCCGGCGCCGCCGACATTCTCCACGATGACCTGCTGGCCCAGCGTCTTCGACATGGATTCGGCGACGAGGCGCGCCACCGTGTCGGTCGGGCCGCCGGCCGCGAACGGAACCACCATGGTGATCGGCCGCGTGGGGTAGTCCTGCGCCGTCGCTGCCGCCGAAAAACCAATCGCCGCGGCAAGCGCGAGGGCGGCCGAGATCATTCGCATGGGCATTGTCCTCCTCTGGGGGTCCTTCAGCGACCCCTTCTGAATCCTTTTGAAAGTCGCGACGACCGTTACGTCAAGCCCGAAGTGCCGCAGCGTCGCCGGCAGCCTGGCACCACACGCATGCCCAAGCTGCCACCTTCCGGCCGCACCACAGCTACGCCGGACCGCGCAAGCTTTTGGCAAAGCGTGGTTTTTCCCGCTGCTTTCCGCACGGAACCAGCGGAGGCCTAGCCGGTTCTCATGACACGACCCCAAAAGGAGATGTTATGAGAATCTCGCCCCTGCCCCTCAGTCGGGCTTTGCTCTCCAGCGCGGCGCTCGCGCTCGCGGTTCCCGCCGTCGCTTCGCTCGCCGTTGCGACGCCGGCAACCGCGCAGCAGGCGCAGAAACGGACCCAGGGCCAGCCGCAGCAGACCGGCCGCGAGCGGGTGGACGTCAACGTCTTCTACGCGCCGCTGGCGGAGCACGGCAGCTGGGTGCGCCATCCCGACTACGACTACGTCTTCGTGCCCGCCGGCCTCGACGCCTCGTGGCGGCCCTATCAGGAGGGCCGCTGGCTGTGGACCGACGATTACGGCTGGTACTGGGATTCGGCCGAGCCGTTCGCCTGGGCGACCTACCATTATGGTCGCTGGGGCTACGAGCAGGCTTATGGCTGGTTCTGGGTGCCCGGCGACACCTGGGCGCCTGCCTGGGTGACGTGGCGCAGCGGCGGCGGCAAGACCGGCTGGGCGCCCATCGCACCCGATTCCCGAGGCTATGCCTATGGCGCGCCCCGGGTGATGGACCCGCCGGTGGCGGAAAGCTGGGTTTTCGTCGAAAACCGCTACCTCGCCGCGCCGGAGCTGGCGCTGCATGTGGCGCCCATCGCGCAGATCGCCGTGTGGCTGTCGCGGGACAATCCGCGCGTCTACCAGCCGCTCTATCGCGACGGGGTGGTGACGACCCGCTTCGTCGACCGTAACGACTATGCGAGCGTGATCGAAGGCGGCATCCCCTCCCGCCGGGTGGTCTTCGTGGACAATTACCGGGACGAGTTCGTCGATCGCGGCGGCTATGTGGGCATTTACGGCCCGCGCGTTGCCCGCGCGAACCGCGTTCCCCCGCCGCCGCGCTTCGAGCGCGAGCTGCCGCAGGACCGACGAATCCTGGTGCGCAACTATGTGGGCGAACGGGTGCCGGGGCTGGCCGCGCCGTCCGCCGCTTTGCTCTCGGTCATCGACGACAGCCAGCGGCGCCAGCTGCGCGAGCATCGCTGGTCGGGCAACAACCGCGCCTATGAGCGGGAGATCGACCAGTTGCGCGAGCGCCAGCGCGATCGCATCCAGAAGACTGTGGAGGAGGCGAACCGCAACGCGGGCGAGATGCAGGAGAAGCGCCTCGAAGCCATCAAGGCGCGCAACGAGAAGCTGCAGCAGCGTGTGGAGCAGCGCCAGGAGCGGGCTCAGCAGGTGATCGACAAGATCCGGCAGGAGCGGCCCAACACCCTCCCCGCCCGCGCCACCGACGACAACCGAACCGGCGCCCCTGGCGCCCCCGGCGCTCGCCCCGGCACGCCGAACGTGCCGCCGCCCGGCACCGGCGATGCCGCCCGTCCCGGTGCAGCCGGTACCCCGCCGGGCACCCCGCAGCGCAATCCCGATGCGCCAACCACGCCGCCGGACCGCACGCCGCCCAATGCGGCGCGTCCCGACACGCCGCGCAGCGGCCAGCCGGAGCGCAGCGAGCGTCAGGCCGAGCCGGACCGCGCCCGTCAGCCGGATGCGGCGTCGCCGGCGAGCCCTGCCGAGCGTCAGGACAGGCAGGCCCAGCCCGATCAGGGCCGTCAGCCGGAGACGCCGCCCAACCGGCCGGCCACCCCCGCGCAGCCGAGGCCTGATGGCAATGCGCGTCCGGAGCAGAGCGGTGCGCCGAACCGCCCTGCCGTGCCGACCAACCCGGATCGGGGCCGCGAGGATCGCCCGTCTCCCGGCCAGATGGACCAGCCGAAGAACGCCCCCTCCCCGCGCGCCGACCGGGAGCGGCCGGAGCGCCCCAGCCGCGATCAGCCCCGCCCCGTGGATCGGGCGGCCACGCCCGACCGCGCTGTCCCCGAGCGTCCCGCGCCCCAGCGCGCGGCGCCGGCCAACCGGGCGCAGGGCGATGCCCCGGCGCGCGAGCCCGCCGCCCCTGCGGCCCGCGAGCGTGCCCAGCCGGGCCCGACGCCGGGCGGAGCCGCCGCCGGTGCCGCGCGCCCCGGTCCCGCGACCCCGGCCGCCCGGCCGGGCGGCGCAGCAGCCCCCGGCGGTGCCGCGGGGACTCCCGGCGACGGACCGGGCCGCAACTGATCCCGCAACGAAAAAGGCCGCCCCATGGGGCGGCCTTCTTTCTTCGTGACAAGCGGGAGGCCTCAGCCCACCGCGCTCAGCCGGCGGCGCTTTGGGCGTTCATGCTCTGACGCTTCATCTGCAGCTTGTTCAGGGCCGTGATGTAGGCCTGCGCGGAGGCGACCAGCGTGTCGGGATTGGCGGCGCGGGCGGTCACCACCTTGCCGTTCTCCTCGAGCCGCACGGAAACCTCGGCCTGCGCATCGGTGCCCTCGGTGACGGCGTGGACCTGATAGAGGTCGAGCTTCGCCTGGTGCGGCACCAAAGCCTTGATGGCGTTGAAGGTGGCATCCACCGGGCCGTTGCCCTCGGCCTCCTCGGTGATGACGCGGCCGTCCACCTCGACGCGCATGGTGGCGCGCTGCGGGCCGTGGGTGCCGGCGATGACCGACAGGGACAGGAGCTTGATGCGATCGTGGGAGACCGCGATCTCCTGATCCACCAGCGCCTCGATGTCCTCGTCGTAGACCACCTTCTTGCGGTCGGCGAGGTCCTTGAACCGGGTGAACGCATCGTTGAGCGCGTTCTCGCCCAGTTCGTAGCCCATGGCCTTGAGCTTGTCGCGGAAGGCGGCACGGCCGGAATGCTTGCCCATGACCAGCGAGGTCTTGGAGACGCCGACGCTCTCGGGCGTCATGATCTCGTAGGTCTGGGTATGCTTCAGCATTCCATCCTGATGGATGCCGCTCTCATGGGCGAAGGCGTTCCGGCCGACGATGGCCTTGTTGTACTGCACCGGGAAGGACGTCACCGCCGAGACCAGCTTGGACACGCGGGTGAGCATCTTCGAGTTGATGCCAGTGCGATAGGGCAATACGTCCGAGCGGGTGTCGATGGCCATCACGATCTCTTCGAGCGCGGCATTGCCAGCCCGCTCGCCGATGCCGTTGATCGTGCATTCGATCTGCCGCGCGCCACCGGCGAGGCCGGCCAGCGAATTGGCCACCGCCATGCCGAGGTCGTTATGGCAATGGACGGAGAAGATGGCCTTGTCCGAATTGGGCACGCGCTCGCGTACGGTGCGGAAGAGCGCCTCATATTCGCCGGGGGTGGTGTAGCCGACCGTGTCGGGAATGTTGATGGTGGTGGCGCCGGCCTTGATCGCGGCCTCCACGCACCGGCACAGGAAGTCGATCTCGGTGCGGGTGCCGTCCTCGGACGACCACTCCACATCCTCCACGTGGTTGCGGGCGCGGGTGACCGAGGCCACCACCATCTCCAGCACCTCGTGCGGCTCCTTCTGGAGCTTGTACTTCATGTGCACCGGCGAGGTGGACAGGAAGGTGTGGATGCGCCCGCGGCGGGCGTGCTTCACCGCTTCGGCGCAGCGGTCGATGTCGTTCAGGGCCGCGCGGGAGAGGCCGGCGATGGTGGCGTTCTTGGTGCGGCGCGCGATCTCCGCCACGCTCTCGAAATCACCGATGGAGGCGATCGGGAAGCCGGCCTCGATCACGTCCACGCCCATCTCGTCCAGCACCTCGGCCACTTCGAGCTTCTCCTCGAAGGTCATGGAGGCGCCGGGGCACTGTTCGCCGTCGCGCAGGGTGGTGTCGAAGATGATGACGCGGTCGTTGGCGCCGACGGTGTTGCTGGCAGTCATGGGAGCGGTCCTTCTCGCATCCGGCGCGGCCCGTCTGGGGGCATGTTGTCCGGATCATAAGCCGAAAACAGGCGCCGGGTCTTCAGGCCCGGCGGCGGCGTTTCCCCTGAGTGCCCAGGCGCAAGCCCGGCCGGCCCTCAGGGGCGGCTAAGGAGAAGAAGCGCGCGCAGAATAAGAGCGTTGCCCGGAACCTTGATGGTCCGGGGCTGAGAGGCGGCGGTCTTGGTCGTGCGGGACGACACGGGGCGCTCTGCTCTTCGCTCACGAGTACGGGAAGGTGCTCATAGCCGAATGGTACGGCTGAAGCAAGGGGGCGCGGCGTGAGGTGGGATGCCTTCCGCCGGCATCCCCTCCCCTACTGCACCGGCAGGATGCGCTTTCCGGTGCGGGCCGCCTCGTCATAGATGCGGGTGTCACCGGGCTTCAGGGAATAGCAGGTCTGGGCGATCACCGGCGTTCCGGCGGCGAGCAACTGGCCCACGGTGGCGAAGCGGTAGCCCTTGGCGCGCAGTGCTGGGATGAGGATCTTCAGCGCCTCGGCCGTGTGCTTGCCGCGGCCGTTGGCGTGCATGAGCACGATGGAGCCGGGCTTGATGCCGCGGAGCATGTCGTCTGCCATGCCCTTGGCGCCGATGAAGGCGGGATCGCCGGAATCCACGTCCCACTGGATGGCGAGGTGGCCGGTGTCGTTCACATAGTTCAGGGATTCGGCGCTGCACGAGCCATAGGGAAAGCGGAACAGGCTGATGGCCTGCGGCTTGGGCAGCATGCAGCCCTTCGCCTCTGCCTGCTTGCGGCCGAGGGCGAGGCCGATGTCGGCATCGTCCACCTGCCGGCGCATGGCTTCCCCCGTCTTCACGGTGAGATTGGCATGGGACCAGGTATGGTTACCCATCTCGAAGCCGGGATCGGCGGTGAGCTGCCCGCCGCGCTCGGGATGGCTCACCATCCACTTGCCGCCGGCGAAGAAGGTGGCGGCAACGCCCTCGGACCTCAGATAATCGACGAGCGCGCCGTCATAGCCCGATGTCTCGCTGGAGGCCTCGCAGAGGTCGAAGGTGAGTGCCACCATCTTCACCCCCGGCGGCAGGTCCACTCGGCGGATGGAGCCGCGCAGCGCCGCCGGCACCGGCGCCGAGGCGGGCACCGAGATATCCGGCAGTTGGCCCGGCCCGCCCGTGTGCGGCCGCACGATCTCCTCGCCCTGCTTCGCCGCCAGCGCCTGGGGCGGATAGCAGGCCGGGCCGGCGGCGAGCGCAGGCGCGCAGAGGCCGGCGAGCAGGAGCGCGGCAAAAAGCGGACGGAACGGCAGTCGGATCGAGGGCAAGGCGTCACCGGCACAAAGCGTCGCCATCGGGCGGCGGCGCACCGGCTTAGCCCTGCGCGCGGCGCATTTCCAGTAGCCGCACGGCTCGGTTGCGGTCACTTGCTGTTGCGCGGGGAAACATGGGCGTCGAACGAATGGCGGCCCTGCGGCTCCCATCAGCATCGCGTGACGGCCGATCAACAGAATCCATTTGAATGCAGGCGGCCTGACGGAGTACGCGGCGAGGGCGGGCCGATGGCCCCCTGATCCGGGACGTCCCATGAACATCCTCTCCATCCAGTCGCACGTCGCCTACGGCCATGTGGGCAACGCTTCCGCCGTGTTCCCGCTGCAGCGGCTGGGTGTGGAGGTGTGGCCCATCAACACCGTGCAGTTCTCCAACCATACCGGCTATGGCGCGTGGCGGGGACAGGTGTTCGAGGCGTCGGTGATCGGCGATCTGGTGGAGGGCATCGCCGAGCGCGGGGTGCTGTCGCGCTGCGACGGCGTGCTCTCCGGCTATATGGGCTCGGCCGACATCGGCGCCGCCATCCTCGATGCGGTCGAGCGGGTGCGGGCGGCGAACCGCAACGCCGCCTATTGCTGCGACCCGGTGATCGGCGACGTGGGCCGCGGCATCTTCGTGCGTCCGGGCATCCCGGAATTCATGCGCGAGAAGGCGGTGCCCGCCGCCGATGTCATCACCCCCAACCAGTTCGAGCTGGAGCTGCTCACCGGCCGCACCTGCACGACGCTCCCGGAGGCCATCGCCGCCTGCGACGCGTTGCACGCGCTGGGGCCGAAGGTGATCCTTGTCACCAGCCTGCATGTCGGCGAAACGCCGCCCGATTCGATCGACCTTCTCGCCTCCGGTCCCGATGGCCGGTTCCTGGTGCGCACGCCGCGCCTCGCCGTGTCCCTCAACGGCGCGGGCGACGCCATCGCCGCTTTGTTCTTCTTCCACGTGCTGCGCACGGGCTCCACCGCGCAGGCGGTTTCCCTTGCCGCATCCTCCATTTACGGGGTGCTGTCGCGGACCGAAAAAGCACAGTCTCGGGAATTGCTGCTGGTGGAAGCGCAGGAGGAGTTCGTTACCCCCTCCCGGCTCTTCCCGGCCTCCTCGATCTGAGGCTAAATTGTGGCAAGCAAGTAAAGAGGCCGGCGTGGGGGCGCGGGTGCTCTTGTAGCGTTCGAGAGCTGAGATGCCGCGCCGGTACGTGACCCTGGACGTGTTCACCACCCGCCCGTTCGGCGGAAATCCGCTCGCCGTGGTGCTCGACGCCCAGGGGCTCGACGACGCGGCCATGCAGCAGATCGCGCGGGAGTTCAACGTCTCAGAGACGGTGTTCGTGCTGCCACCGAAGAACAAGGCGAACCGCGCCCGCATCCGCATCTTCACCGTCGCCCACGAAATGCCGTTCGCCGGCCATCCCACCGTCGGCGCCGCCGTGCTCCTTGCGCTGGAGGACAAGCTCACGACGGGCACCCTGCGCATCGAGGAGACCATCGGCACCATCACCTGCGAGGTGACGACGCACGGCGTCACGCCGGCTGGCGCGCGCAAGGGATCGGCCGTGTTCACCGCGCCGCGCAAGGGCGAGATCGAGGAGGTGAACATCTCCCGCGCCGCCTGCGCCGAGGCGCTGAACCTGGACGAGGGCGACATCGGCTTCGACGCCCATCGGCCCATCGTCGCCAATGCCGGCGTGCCCTTCCTGTTCGTGCCGCTGGCCGACCTGACGGCGCTCGCCCGCGCGCGGCCGGACGAGGCGGCCTTCATCGCCTCCCTCGGCGGCTTCGGCGAGGCGCTTTACCTCTACACGCTGGACGAGGAAGGCGACGCGGACTTCCGCGCCCGCATGTTCTCCCCCGGCCTCGGCACGGAGGAAGACCCGGCCACCGGCTCCGCCGCCGCCGCCTTCCCCTGGGTGCTGCTCGACGCCGAGAACCGGGTGGACGGCCACCACAAGGTGCGCATCGACCAGGGCTTCGAGATGGGCCGGCCGAGCCGGGTCGATCTCGGCTTCACCGTGAAGGGCGGGCAGGTTACCGGCGCCACCATCGGCGGCGGAGCGGTGGTGATCGCCGAGGGCGTGCTGCATATTTGAAAGATGCCAATGGGTAAGGCGCCACACTTGAGCGTAGCCAATAGGTGGCATTGAAACAACTCACGCTCGTGAGCCGGATTCCAGCCTGCTTTCGCGTGCGGCCGGGCTTGGCAGTGGCGTGATCACGCCTATGTCTGCCGCATCGCAGCACTCCCGGCCCCACGCCAGAGGATTCCTTTCATGAGCGCGACGTCCCTGTTCGAACCCTTCCGCCTCGGCGAGCTGACGCTGCCGAACCGCATCGTCATGGCGCCCCTCACGCGCAACCGCGCCGCCGCCGGTTTCGTGCCGAGCGACCTCGCGCCGCAATATTACGCCCTGCGCGCCGATGCCGGCCTGCTCATCACCGAGGCCTCGCAGATTTCCCAGCAGGGCCAGGGCTATCAGGACACGCCCGGCATCTATTCCGACGCCCAGGTCGAAGGATGGAAGAAGGTAACGGACGCGGTGCACGCCAAGGGCGGGCGCATCTTCATCCAGCTCTGGCACGTGGGCCGCGTCTCCCACACCTCGCTGCAGCCGAACGGCGGCGCGCCGGTGGCCCCTTCCGCGCTCACCGCCGCCACCAAGACCTTCGTGAACAACGGCTTCGCCGAGACCTCCGCGCCGCGCGCGCTGGAGCTGTCCGAGATCCCCGGCATCATCGAGGATTATCGCCGCGCCGCCGCCAACGCCATCAAGGCCGGCTTTGACGGCGTCGAGGTGCACGGCGCCAACGGCTACCTCATCGACCAGTTCCTGAAGGACGGGTCGAACCTGCGCACGGACGCCTATGGCGGCTCCATCGAGAACCGCAGCCGCTTCCTGCTGGAGGTGATGGACGCGGTGATCGCCGAGATCGGCGCCGCCCGCACCGGCCTGCGCCTCTCGCCGGTCTCGCCGGCCAACGGCATCACCGAGAGCAATCCGCAGGCACTCTTCAACCACGTGATCGAAGAGCTGGAAAAGCGCCACCCCGTCTATATCCATGTGGTCGAGGGCGCGACGGGTGGCCCGCGCGAAGTGGCGCCGGACTTCTCCTTCGAGGAACTGCGCAAGCGCTACAGCGGCGCCTGGATGGTGAACAACGGCTACGACCTCGCCCTCGCCAATGCCGTGCTGGCGGAAGGCAAGGCGGACCTCGTGGCCTTCGGCAAGCCGTTCATCGCCAATCCCGATCTCGTGGAACGCCTGCAGCGCAACGCGCCGCTCAACGAACTGGACCGTGACACGCTCTATGGCGGCGGCGCCAAGGGCTATATCGACTACCCGACCCTGAAGGACGTCGCCGCGTGAGCGGCGGCTGGGGCCAGGACTGGACCGTGGGCCGGCGCATCGCGCCGGTCCATCGGCTCGACCTTGCCTTCGAGCCCGGCGGCTGGAGCGAGATGGCGCCGCGCCGGGGCGAGATCGAGACGCATTTTGCCCGCCGGGCCGCCGATAATCCGCATCTGTGGAACGGGCCGATCCTGCTCCTCGCCCGCCATGGCTTCACAGACGGCGTGCTCTCCGGCGCCTTCCGCCAGACCGATTTCGCGGCCTTCACCTTCTGGCGCGACGAAGGCTGGAAGGACGAGGGCATGGTCAACGCCTTCGCCCTCGCCGCCATCGAAGGCTCCGATGGCGGCTTTGTGCTGGGTGTCATGGGGCAGCACACGGCCTCGGCCGGCCGCATCTACTTTCCCGGCGGCACGCCCGACCCCTCCGACATCACGTCCGACAAACGCGTGGACCTCCACGCCTCCATGCTGCGCGAACTGACCGAGGAGACCGGGCTCCTGCCCGCCGACATCCTGCGCGACGACGGCTTCACCGGCCTGTTCGACGGGCCGCGCGTGGCCCTGATGGGCCGCCTCGTGTTCGACGCCCCGGCCGAAGACCTCGCCGCCCGCATCCGCACCTTCCTCGCGGCGGAAACCCACCCGGAACTCGCTGATGTGGCGGTGGTGAAGAGCGAAGCCGACCTCACCCCCGCCATGGCCCCCTTCGCGGTGGACTACATGCGCTGGCGCTGGGCGGGGAACTGAGCGCCGAGGCAGCACAGGGATGCGGCAGCGCGACGTTCCGGCGGGAGCTTCGCCTGCCCGCGCCATTAACGTCCGGTTCACCAAACGTTAAGCTTCACGAAACCATAAGGACCACAGTGACGTTGTGATCACGGCTCTCGACGGAGGATCAGGGGCATGAACACGGTCATTGCGTTTCCCGATACGGCCCGCCAGCCGGCGCGGCGCGGATCGTCCCGTGCGGATCGCGGCGGAAGCCGGCCGGAGGGGGCGGAGATCGTCATCCTGCCGGTGGTGCGCATCGAGCGGCACGTTTCGGCCTTGCCGGGCCCGACACCGGAGGCAGAACCCCTCTTGCGGCCGCGCCGCAGCCACTGACTTACGGAGAAAGCGCGTTCAGTTCGACGGCGTGCAGGTCGCCGCCTCGAGTTGCCGGCGCACGAGTTCCCGCATCCCGCGCTCGCGCACGAAGGCGCGCACCGCCACGATGCCCTCCCGCGAGGGGGATTCGATCACCAGCCGGTCGGCGGCGGTGATTTCCTCGTCTTCCGGCAAAGCCGCCTTCTGCTTGCTGGTCATCAGATCCAGCTCGATCACCCTGCCGGCCGCCTGGTCGCTCAGCGCGTAGAAGGCGAGCGCTTCCGAGGTGTAGAAGGAGACGGAGGTGTAGTCGGCCGTGGCCGGCACACGCACCTTCAGCGGCGCCCCCGACAGATCATAGAGGCAGATGGCCGAGATGAAGGCCGGGTCCGTCATGGGCAGCGTCTGCTCCAGCGGCGTCGGGTCCGGCAGCAGGGTCAGCACATTGGAATCCATCAGTTCGGAGAGCCGCGCATAGGCGTTGCGCTCAGCCAGCGCTGGCATGGCCAGGATGGATACGATGTGGGCGATGGCCCCCAGCACCACCGAAAAGGCGATGAACAGCAGCAACTGCCCCGGCGTGCCCAGGCGCGGGCGCACGAAGCGGGGCCGCGCCACGTGCGGACGCGGCAGCCGCGCGAAGAATCGGCTCCAGAGCCGTCCCGCAAGCCGCCCGCCGCGTGCCGCGACCTCGGACGCTTCCCCGCGCAGATCGTCGAGGGTGGTCACAGGCAGGCCTCCCGCGTGATGCGGGGCAGCACAGCGGCATCCGCGCCCGAGGTGAAGGAGAAGGGCGCGTCATAAAGCCGGAGTGCCACCTTCAGCCGGGGCCGGGCGCCGGTGGGTAGCCAGTTGCCGGTGCGCGCGCGGGGCGAGAGGCGCACGTCGATGGCGCCGTTGTCGCGATAGACCACCTCGGCGCTGGTGAAGCCGAAGCGCCCGGCATCGTTGGGGATGAGATTGCCGTCCTGGTCGGTGACGGTCAGCGTCCACAGCCGCGCCTGCGGCAGCACGCCGACGATGCGCGTCTCGCAGCGCCCGTCCAGCGGGTTGCCGGCATCATCCGTCGTGGCGAGGAAGAGCAGGCCGTCGGCCAGCTCCAGCGGCAATTCCCCCGAGCGAGCGACAAAGGCGCGGGCATAGGGGTCGGCCTTGGAGGTGCCGGACCGCGGCCAGCCTTCCCAGGAGCCCACGCGCACGTTGTCCAGCCCCCGCGAGTGGGTCACGGAAAACCATGTGACGCCCAGCCCGAGGATGGTGGCGATGAGAAGCGTGAAGGCGAGCGGCAGTAGGCGCACGGGAGGTCCGAAGCTATCCGCCTCTATCTAGCCCACAAAGCCGGCGCGGGCAAAAGCCGGCGCCGGGAGGGCCCCCGTGGCCTCACTTTCCCTCGAAGCGGGGCGGCGTCTTCTGCACGAAGGCCTTCGCGCCGGCGGCGAAATCCTCGGTGCGGGCGCTGGCGATGAAGGCATCGCGCTCGGCATTGAGCTGTTCGGACAGGCTGTGGCCGAAGGAAGACCGCAGAAGGTGCTTGATGCGGCCATAGGCCAGCGTCGGCCCCTCGGCGAGGCGCTTCGCCAGCTTGTCCGTCTCGGCTGCGAGCTCGGCAGCAGGCACCACCTTGTTCACGAGCCCCAGCCGCAGCGCCTCGTCCGCTTCCACGGTATCGGAGAGAAGCGCGATCTCCATGGCCTTGCGCAGCCCCACCACGCGCGGCAGCGAGAAGGTGGAGGAGCCGTCCGGCGAGGTGCCGATGCGGGTGTAGGCGAGGGTCATCTTCATGTCATCGGCGGCGATGGCAAGGTCGGCAGCCAGCGCCACCGAGACGCCTGCCCCGGCCACCGCGCCGTGCAGGCTGGCGATCACCGGTGCCGGCATGGCGGCCAAAGCCAGAATGGCGTGGTGGAATGGATCAATGATGGCGCTCACCACCTTGGGCGCATCCGGCCCCGCAGCATGGAATCGGGCAACGTCGCCGCCGGCGAGGAACGCCCGCCCCTCGCCCGAAAGCACCACGGCGCGCACGGTCTCGTCCCGGCTCACCTTGTCCACGGCGGCCGCGAGGGCCAGCACCGAGGCCTCGTCCAGCGCATTCAACACGTGCGGACGGTTGAACCGGATGCGGGCGATCCCGTCCGCGATGTCGAGGCGGACAGGGCTGTTCTCGGGGGTCATGGGCGTTCCTCGGGTGCTTCTGTGGTCAGGCCGCGAGGGACGCGGGCCGGCGCGCCAAGCTGCCAAAGGTAACCGCGCGCAGCAAGCGGCCCCGGAAGCGCGGACCCCGCCACCTTTTAAGTCTACTAATTCAGTCGATTTTACAATGTCGTGTGTGGGTTATTTCCCTATTGCGCGTCAAAACGCGGTAATTTAGATTAAGACATAAGTTTTCTGGATAATTAGCGCTCTCCCGCTGTGAGTTGGGAATATGGGCGCACGGAGCACGCCATGACCTCGCCTTTGCAGCGCAAGCTGAAGATCGCCGGCCCCACCGTCGTCACCGCCAACCGGCTCGCCGATGGCGCGGTGGTGTGGCTGAGCCCCGCCGGCGGCTGGACCGACAGCATCGGCGCTGCGGCCGTGGGCTCCACCAGCGAGGACGTGCTGCGACTGCTCGACATCGCCCATGGCGACGAGAACACCGCCGTCGGCGCCTATCCGGCCCCGGTCCGCATCGGTGCGGACGGCACGCCGGAGCCCGCGAACCTGCGTGAGCGCATCCGTGTGAGCGGCCCCACTGTCGCGCTGCCGGCCGGCGCCTCCGCGGCCGCCTGAGGCCGGCGTCCCGTCGCGCCTGCCGCCCGCATCTGCCGATATCGAGCCCCGAGCCCCATCATGTATGTTTATGACGAGTTCGATCGCGCCTTTCTTCAGGAGCGCGTCGTTGAGTTCCGCGATCAGGTGGAACGCCGCCTCGCGGGCGAGCTGAACGAGGAGGAGTTCAAGCCGCTCCGTCTCATGAACGGCGTCTATCTGCAGCTCCATGCCTACATGCTCAGGGTGTGCATCCCCTACGGCACCCTCTCCGCGCGCCAGCTGCGCGCACTGGCGGCGGTGGCCCGCAAGTATGACCGGGGCTACGGCCATTTCACCACCCGGCAGAACATCCAGTTCAACTGGATCAAGCTCGCCGAGCTGCCGGACGCCATGGCGGATCTCGCCGAGGTGGTCATCCACGGCATCCAGACCTCTGGCAACTGCATCCGCAACACCACCACGGACCCCTGGGCCGGCGCCGCCGCCGACGAGGTGGAGGACCCGCGCCTCTATGCCGAGGTAATTCGCCAGTGGTCGACGCTGCACCCGGAATTCACCTACCTGCCGCGCAAGTTCAAGATCGCCATCACCGCCGCCAAGCACGACCGCGCCGCGATCCGCGTGCATGACGTGGGCCTGCGCCTGCACAAGCGCGACGGCAAGACCGGCTTCGAGGTGATGGTGGGCGGCGGGCTCGGCCGCTCGCCCTATATCGGCAAGACCATCCGCGACTTCCTGCCGGAGGAGGACCTGCTCTCCTATCTGGAAGCGATCCTGCGCACCTACAATCTCGGCGGCCGGCGCGACAACATCTACAAGGCGCGCATCAAGATCCAGGTGCACGAGATGGGCGCCGAGGCCTTCGCGCAGAAGGTCGAAGCCGAATGGGCCGAGATCCGCGACGGCGCGCTGAAGCTGGACAAGGCGGCGCTCGACGCCATCCGCGACCGCTTCCTCAATCCCGCGCTGGAAGATCTGGAAGACGCCCCGGCCTCGCTCGCCACGGCGCTGGCCGATCCCGACTTTGCCCGTTGGCACGCCAATTCCGTCGCCCCGCACAAGGCGAAGGGCCATGCCATCGTCACCCTGTCGCTGAAGCCCGTGGGCGCCCCGCCCGGCGACGCGACGGCGGACCAGATGGACGCCATCGCCGACCTCGCCGACGCATATGCCTATGGCGAGATCCGCGTTGCCCACGAGCAGAACCTCACCCTGCCCTATGTGCGCCAGAAGGATCTTCCGGCCCTGTGGGCGAAGCTGAAGGCCATCGGCGTCGCCACCCCCAATGTCGGGCTCATCTCCGACATCATCGCCTGCCCCGGCCTCGATTATTGCTCGCTGGCCAATGCGCGCTCCATTCCCGTCGCGCAGAAACTCACCGAGCGGTTTGCGGACGATGCCCGCATCGCCGACATCGGCCGGCTGCACCTCAACATTTCCGGCTGCATCAATGCCTGCGGCCACCACCATGTGGGCCACATCGGCATCCTCGGGGTGGAGAAGAAGGACGAGGAATTCTTCCAGATCACCCTCGGCGGCAAGGGCAATTCCAAGGCCCGCATCGGCGAGCTGATCGGCCCGGCCGTGTCCGAGGGCGAGGTGGTGGACGTGGTGGAGCGGCTGGTAGAGACCTATCTCGACCTGCGCACCTCGCCTGCCGAAACCTTCATCGCCGCGGTTCAGCGGCTCGGCACCGACCCCTTCAAGGAGCGCGCCTATGCCCCTCGTTAAGAACGGCGCGCCCGCCGAGGACATCTTCACCGCCGTCGCCGACGACGCGGCCCTGCCCGACGGGCCGGTGCTGGTCTCCGCCGAGCGCTTCCTGAAGGAGGCCGACACCCTCGTCGCGCGCAACGACGAGATCGGCGTCCTCTGGCCCAACGCCCGGGACGTGGCGGAGCTGAAGCCCTACCTCTCCCGCCTCTCCGTGGTGGCGCTGACCTTCCCCAAGTTCCGCGACGGCCGCGCCTACAGCCAGGCGCGCCTGCTGCGCGAGCGCTACGGCTTCAAGGGCGAGCTGCGGGCGGTGGGCAACGTGCTGCGCGACCAGGCGCTGATGATGGCGCGCGCCGGCTTTGATGCCTTCGCCTTCGAGAAGGCGGCGGATGCCGAGGCCTTCAACAAGGCCCTCGCCACCTATTCCCACTTCTACCAGCCGACCGGCGATGGGCGGGCCACGGCCCGCGACGTGCGGGTCGCGCATGCGGGCCCCGCGCCCGTGGAGGGATGACCTGAGATGAACGCTCTTGAGCGGGCCGCTCCCCGCCTCGATCTCGACGCACTGAACGCGCGGCTGGAAAACGCCTCGCCGCTGGACGTGATCGCCGCCGGCCTCGCTGCCTTTCCGGGCCGCATTGCCGCCGTGTCCTCCTTCGGTACCGAATCGGCCGTGCTGCTGCACATGATCGCGCAGGTGGATCCGGCGACGCCGATCCTCTTCCTCGATACCGGCCACCTGTTCGAGGAGACGCTGGCCTATCGCGACACGCTCGCCGGCCATCTCGGCCTCACCAACGTGCAGACCTTCTCGCCCGATCCTGCAGCTTTGGCCGCGCGCGATCCGGAGCGGGGCCTGTGGTCCGACAATGCGGACGCCTGCTGCGCCCTGCGCAAGGTGGAGCCGCTGGCCCGCGCGCTCGCGCCCTATGGCGCGTGGTTCAACGGCCGCAAGCGCTACCAGGCCTCCACCCGCACCGCCATCGCGCTGGTGGAGCAGGACGGGGAGCGGGTGAAGTTCAATCCCCTCGCCGCCATGGGCCGGGACGAACTCGTCGGCTACATGGACGCCCACGGTCTGCCTCGGCACCCGTTGGAAAAGCACGGCTTCGCCTCCATCGGCTGCATGCCCTGCACCTCCCGCGTCCAGCCCGGCGAGGACCCGCGCGCCGGCCGCTGGCGCGGCAAGGCCAAGACCGAATGCGGTATCCATTTCGGAGACGGGATTTAGATTTAATTCCATCGAATTTATGATATATGGGTTGACCGCGCGTCGTGCTGATGCAATCGTTCGTTTCATCGAACGACTATTCTGAATGACGAACGAATTCGCCGGAGGTCTTCCCATGTCGTCTCGCCGCACGTTCCTGCGCACGGGCATTGCCGCCGCCACGGCGCTCGCGCTTTCGGCCGGCGCTGTCGCCGCCGCCGACATCACGCTGCTGAACGTCTCCTACGACCCGACCCGCGAGCTTTATGTGGACGTCAACAAGGCGTTCGCGGCCGAGTGGGCGAAGGCGCACCCCGGCGACACGGTGAAGATCAACCAGTCCCATGGCGGCTCGGGCAAGCAGGCGCGTTCCGTCATCGACGGCCTCGAGGCCGACGTGGTGACGCTCGCCCTCGCCTATGACATCGATGCCATCGCCGAGAAGGGCTACCTCGCCAAGGACTGGCAGAAGCGCCTGCCCGACAATGCTTCGCCCTACACCTCCACCATCGTCTTCCTGGTCCGCAAGGGGAATCCCAAGGGCATCAAGGATTGGGACGATCTGGTGAAGCCTGGCATCAAGGTGGTCACCCCCAATCCGAAGACCTCCGGCGGCGCCCGCTGGAACTATCTCGGCGCCTGGGGCTACGCGCTGAAGAAGAATGGCGGCGACGAGGCCAAGGCCAAGGATTTCGTGAAGGCGCTCTACAAGAACGCCCCCGTGCTCGATACCGGCGCCCGCGGCGCCACCGTCACCTTCGTCGAGCGCAACATCGGCGACGTGCTCATCGCCTGGGAGAACGAGGCCTATCTCTCGGTGAACGAGCTCGGCCCCGACAAGTTCGACATCGTGACCCCCTCCGTCTCCATCCTCGCCGAGCCGCCGGTGGCCGTGGTGGACAAGGTGGTGGACAAGAAGGGCACGCGCGCCATCTCGGAAGCCTATCTGAAATTCCTCTACACCCCGGTCGGCCAGGAGATCGCGGCGAAGAACTATTACCGTCCGCGCGACGAGCAGGTGGCGGCCAAGTACAAGGACAAGTTCGCCAAGGTCGACCTCTTCACCATCGATCAGGTCTTCGGCGGCTGGCAGAAGGCGCAGAAGACCCACTTCGCCGACGGCGGCGTGTTCGACCAGATCACCGGCAACTGATCCTGCCGTCCATCCATCCTGCGGCCGCCGCCCTCGGGAGCCTTCCTGATGGCGGTGGCCGCGGCCTTTAGAGCGAGCGACGCAGAAGCGTCGCCGGACTATAAACCTTCCATGAGCGCCTCATCGTCCCGCCTCACATTCCGGCAGCCGAGCGTGATCCCCGGCTTTGGCCTCACGCTGGGCCTCACCTTGACGTGGCTGGGGCTCATCGTCCTGCTGCCGCTGTCGGCGCTGTTCATCAAGACGAGCGAACTGTCGCTGGAGCGCTTCATCGCCATCGTCACGGCGACGCGCACGCTCCATGCGCTGCAGGTGTCGTTCGGCCTCGCCTTCGGCGCCGCGCTCATCAACATGGTGTTCGGCGCCATCGTGGTGTGGGTGCTGGTGCGCTACGACTTCCCCGGCAAGAAGATCGTCGATGCGCTCATCGACATCCCCTTCGCGCTGCCCACGGCGGTGGCCGGCATCGCGCTGACCTCGCTCTATGCCGAGAACGGCTGGGTCGGCTCGCTGCTCGCGCCGCTGGGCATCCAGGTGTCGTTCACGCCTCTCGGCATCCTCGTCGCCCTCCTCTTCATCGGCCTGCCCTTCGTGGTGCGGACCGTGCAGCCGGTGCTGGCAGACCTCGATCAGGAGCTGGAAGACGCCGCCGCCAGCCTCGGCGCCACGCGCACGCAGGCCCTTGTGCGCGTCGTGCTGCCCTCGGTGTGGCCGGCGCTGCTCACCGGCTTCGCCCTCGCCTTCGCGCGGGCGGTGGGTGAATACGGCTCCGTCATCTTCATCGCCGGCAACCTGCCCGGCGTGTCCGAGATCGCCCCGCTGCTCATCGTCATCCGGCTGGAGGAGTTCCGCTATGCGGACGCCACCGCCATCGCGACGGTGATGCTGGTGGCCTCCTTCGTCCTGCTGCTCATCATCAACCGCCTCCAGCGCTGGGCGGAGCTGCGCGGGAGCAAGCACGGATGAACGCCCTCGACCAGACGCCCGGTCATCCCGTTGCCCACGGCGCCAGCGAGGGCCTGCCCTCGGCGCTGGAGCAGTCGCACACCCATGCGGCGCATCGCGGCCGCCCGGTGCGCACGGAGCCGCGGGGTGTGCGCATCATCCTGACAGTGATCGCCCTCGCCTTCGTCGGCCTGTTCATCGGCCTGCCGCTGGTGACGGTGTTCTACGAAGCCTTCAAGCGCGGCTGGCAGGCCTATGTGGCGGCGCTCGTCTCGCCGGATGCACTGGCCGCAATCCAGCTCACCCTCATCGTCGCGGTCATCTCAGTGGTGGCGAACCTGCTGTTCGGGCTGGTGGCGGCGTGGTCCATCGCCAAGTTCGAGTTTCCCGGCAAAAGCCTCCTCATCACCCTCATCGACCTGCCCTTCTCGGTCTCGCCGGTGGTGGCGGGCCTCATCTACGTGCTCCTGTTCGGCTCGCAGGGCCTGTTCGCCGCCTACCTGCAGGCGTGGGACATCAAGATCATCTTCGCACTGCCGGGCATCGTGCTCGCCACCATCTTCGTCACCTTCCCGTTCGTTGCGCGCGAATTGATCCCGCTGATGCAGGAGCAGGGCACGGCGGAGGAAGAGGCAGCCATCTCGCTCGGCGCCTCCGGCCTCTCCACCTTCTTTCGGGTGACGCTGCCCAACGTGAAATGGGCGCTGCTCTACGGCGTGCTGCTCTGCAACGCGCGCGCCATGGGCGAGTTCGGCGCGGTCTCGGTGGTGTCCGGCCATGTGCGCGGCCTCACCAACACCATGCCGCTGCACATCGAGATCCTCTATAACGAATACCAGTTCGTCGCCTCCTTCGCGGTGGCGTCCCTGCTGGCGCTGCTGGCGCTCGTCACGCTGATCGCCAAGACCATTCTCGAACACCGCCTCGCCGAGGAAGACAGATGACCATCGACGTCGTCGGCGTCACCAAGCGCTTCAAGACCTTCGCCGCGCTCGACAATGTGAGCCTCACCATCCGCACCGGCGAGCTGGTTGCCCTGCTCGGCCCCTCGGGCTCGGGCAAAACCACGCTCCTGCGCATCATCGCCGGCCTCGAATGGCCCGATTCTGGCGAAGTCCGGTTCGATGGGGAGGATGCGCTCTCCCGCTCCGTGCGCGAGCGCAACGTGGGCTTCGTGTTCCAGCACTACGCTTTGTTCCGGCACATGAACGTGTTCGAGAACGTGGCCTTCGGCCTGCGCGTGCGCCGGGGCGCGGACAAGCTGCCCGAGGCCGCCATCCGCGCAAAGGTCAACGAGCTGCTGCACCTCGTGCAGATCGACTGGCTGGCCGAGCGCTATCCCGCCCAGCTTTCCGGCGGCCAGCGCCAGCGCGTGGCGCTCGCCCGCGCGCTCGCCATCTCCCCCAAGGTGCTGCTGCTGGACGAGCCCTTTGGCGCGCTCGACGCCAAGGTGCGCAAGGAGCTGCGCCGCTGGCTCCGCCACCTGCACGAGGAACTGCCCGTCACCTCCGTGCTCGTCACCCACGATCAGGAAGAGGCGCTGGAGCTGGCTGACCGCGTGGTGGTGATGGGCCACGGCAAGATCGAGCAGGTGGGCTCCCCCGGCGAGGTCTATGACAATCCCGCCACCGCCTTCGTCCATGATTTCATCGGCGAGACCATTGCGCTCCCCGGCGAGGTGAAGGGCGGCGCGCTCTATCTCGGCGGCCGGCCGCTGGGGCTCGATCCGCAGGGCGTCGCCGACGGGCCCGCCCGCATCCTGGCGCGGCCGCATGACGTGGACCTCGCCGATCCCTCGTCGACCGCCATCTCCGGCAAGGTGCTCTCCGTGCGCACCTTCGGCCCGACGCGGCGTGCCGACGTTGAACTGGCCGGAAGTTCCGGCCCGGTGGTGGTGGAAGCCGCCGTGCCCCACGGCCAGGATCTCGCCCCGGGCACCCAAGTCGGCCTCAAGCCGCGCCGCTACAAGGTGTTCGCCGCCTGAGGAGGCGGCAATGGCACGTTTTCGCCATCAGGGCGTGCTGACCTACCGTGCATGGGGCGCGCCATCGCGCCTCGCTGACCGGAGTTTGCCGCCGTGCCGCCGTTCGTTGTCGTTGCCCTGGGTGCCATGGGCGCCGTGGCGCTCGCCAAGCTGATCTCGTCCGAGACGCGCCGGGTCAACGAGGCCCTGGACCGCCGCCGAAAGGCGGAGGCCGGCGACCTGAAGACGGTGCGGCTGGAGCGCGATCCCGCCACCGGCGAATATCGCCCGCGCGGCTGACGCACCCCGCCATCATCCCATCCTGATCTGATCTCAGTCCCGGGAGGGCGCGCAGGCCGCGGCCGGCGGGCATGTGCCCGTGGCCAGGCCGACGGCGCCGGTGTTCCGGTTGTCGCGCGCTGCCCGCCGCGCGGCACGGCTCTTCGCGTGCTCGCGCTGGATGGCGTAGAGGCCAGCCCCCACCACCAGCAGCATGCCGATGCTGGTCCAGGCATCCGGCAGATCGCCGAACACGAGATAGCCGGAGATGAGCGCCCCGAACACGAGGAGGTAGCGCATCGGCGAGAGGGACGAGATGGGCGCGTTGCGGAAGGCGAAGACCAGCAGCAGCGTGCCACCGCCGAACGACACCGCCGACGCCACCAGATAGGCCAGCACCGTCGTGGACGGCACCTGCCAGCTCTCGAACGGCGCAAGCAGCGCGGCGGCGAGGCAGAAGGCCAGCGTTCCCGTGAGGCCCACCACCGACCCGGGAATCTCCGGCCCGATGCTGCGGGTGGAGATGTCGCGCGCCGCGCCAGTGAAGGCAGCGATGAGCGGCAGCAGGGCGATGAGGCTGAAGGTGGCGGGATCCGGCCGCGTTACGATCACCGCCCCGCAGAAGCCGACGATGATGGCCGACCAGCTGCGCCAGCCCACCTTCTCGCCCAGCAGGGGCACGGCGAGGGCCGTCGTGATGAGCGGCGTCGCCATGTAGATGGTGGTGGTGGAGGCGATGGGCATCACCGCCAGCGCGGCGATATAGAGGAAGGTGGTGAAGGTATCGAGCGACGAGCGCACGATCACGCTGCGCCGGAACATGTAGCGCAGCGCGAGGAGATCACCCGAGGCCACGATCAGCCCGAGGAATAGGAAGCTCACCATCGCGGTGCGCAGGCCGAGGCCCTCGCTGAGGGGCACCTCGCGCAGCGCCAGCTTCATGAAGGTGTCGTTGGTGATGAACAGGGCCATGGAGCAGACCATGGCGATGAGGCCCTTAACCGCCGAGACCGGCAGGTGGGCGGCAGGGCGCTGCGCGGCGGCCTGGATGCTCATGCCCTCGCTCCCGCGCCAGACAGGCGAAGGGAACGAACGATGGCGCCGGCGCAATCCCGGTGCAGTCTCACGTCAAACCTCGTAGATGGCGGGCGGCGGGGCGCGCCCCAAAACCGGCTTCAGGCCGTTGATTTATCTTCTCGACCAGATGTAGCTGATTTCGGGTAAAGACGCCCTGCGCTTTGCGCCGGCTCTCGCGCGTAAGCCCCTCGCCTGCGGCATGGCCCGGCCACGTCTTCGCCTCATTCTCGGCAGCCCCAGCCGCCCCGCTTCAGCCGCCGGTGGTGCTCATGTGCCGCCCGACCGCCGGCTGGCGGGTCTTGCGGTCGATCACGAAGTCATGGCCCTTGGGCTTGCGGAAGATGGCGTCGTCGATGGCCCGGTGCAGCAGGGCATCATCGGCAGAGGCACGCAGCGGCGCGCGCAGGTCGGCGGCGTCCTCCTGGCCGAGGCACATGTAAAGTGTGCCGGTGCAGGTGACGCGCACCCGGTTGCAGCCCTCGCAGAAATTGTGCGTCAGCGGCGTGATGAAGCCGAGCCGCCCGCCGGTCTCCTTCACCTCCACATAGCGGGCAGGGCCGCCGGTGCGGTAGGCGATGTCGGTGAGGGTGAAGCGCTCGGCCAGCTGCTCGCGCACGGTGGAAAGCGGCAGATACTGGTCCACCCGCTCCTCGCCCACCTCGCCGAGGGGCATCACCTCGATCAAGGAGAGGTCGTGGCCTTCGCCATGAGCCCACTCCATCATGGAGGCGATCTCGTGCTCGTTCACGTCCTTGAGCGCGACGGCGTTGATCTTGACCCGGATGCCGGCTGCCTGTGCCGCCTTCACGCCTTCCAGCACGCGGGCGAGATCGCCCCAGCGGGTGATGGCGCGGAACTTGGCCGGGTCCAGCGTGTCGATGGAGACGTTGATGCGCTTCACCCCGCAGGCAGCGAGGTCGGCCGCGTGGCGGGCGAGCTGCGAGCCGTTGGTGGTGACGGTCAGTTCGTCCAGCCGGCCGCTTTCAATGTGGCGGGAAAGGCTGCGGAACAGGGTCATCACGTCCCGCCGCACCAAAGGCTCGCCGCCGGTGAGGCGCAGCTTGCGCACGCCGCGCAGCACGAAGGCGCTGCACAGACGGTCCAGCTCCTCGAGCGACAGGAGATCCTGCTTGGGCAGGAAAGTCATGTGCTCGGACATGCAATAGACGCAGCGGAAGTCGCAGCGATCGGTGACGGAGACGCGCAGATAGGTGACGGCGCGGCCGAACGTGTCCACGAGGGGTCCGGCCTGCTGCGCGGCGGCGACACCCGGACGGTCGATCAGATCCCTGAGAAGATCACTCACCACGCCACTCCCGAACCAGCCTTGCGTCTCCCGCGCCTTCCCCGTCCGCCGACTTGTGCCGGTCTTGATGCAGCCCAGCGCCCCGGATGCGGCAGACGGCGGGCTTCGACGCTCGCCCTATATATCGTATGCAAGAGCGAGATGGATAGGGTCGCCGCCCGAACACGATGCCGTGTGAAATCAAAAGGCTCGGCCTTTCGCCCGATCGAAAAAGGACATCACGAAATGGCTCCCGCGTCTGCCCCCGCCGCCGCCCCCTGGCCCACCGAGCTGCGCGTCGTCGACGACCGCCACACGCTCTCCGTCACCTTCGAGGACGGGGCGAAATTCACCCTGCCCGCCGAGTATCTGAGGGTGGAAAGCCCCTCCGCCGAGGTCCAGGGCCACCAGCCGGAAGAGAAGATCACGGTGCCCGGCAAGCGGCAGGTGCGCATCGCGCAGGTGGAGCCGGTGGGCAACTACGCCGTCCGCCTCATCTTCGACGACGGCCACGGCACCGGCCTCTACACCTGGGACCTGCTCTACAGCTACGGCGTGAACCAGGAGGAGAAGTTCGGCGCCTATCTCAAGGCGCTGGAGGCGCAGGGGCTCGCGCGCGGGTGAAAGCCGCCTGCACGATGGCGTGAGCGCGTAACCCGCGAGCGCCTCAGGACGAAGGAGGACCGGGAGCGCCCGGTGGAAGCCTCATGCGGGCGGCATCCCGCAGGAGCCCCGCGCCATGGCAGAAACCCCGTCCACCTCCTCGCCACCCCCGCACGAACCGCGCCGAACGCCTCGCGCGAAATGGGCTGCCTTCGCCACAGGCGCGGCCATTCTGGTGGCCCTCCCGGGCGGCCCCGGCGCCGCCGAGCCGCGCCAGAAGCTCACGGTGGTGGAGCTGTTCACCAGCCAAGGCTGCTCCTCCTGCCCGCCAGCGGATGCAAATCTCATCGCCCTCACCCACCGGCCGGACGTGCTGGCGCTGAGCTTCAGCGTGACCTACTGGGACCGGCTCGGCTGGCGCGATACCTTCGGCAAGCCGGAATTCACCGCCCGCCAGTACACCTATGAACCCATGCTCGGCGAGCGCGGGCCGTTCACGCCGCAGATGGTGGTGAATGGCCGCCTCAGCCGCGTCGGCTACAGCCTGCCGGACATCGAGCGGGCGATCTCCTCCGCGGGTCCCGTCGTCGGTCCCGAGGTCACCATCGGCGCGCATGACGTGGCGGTGGGGCCCGGGACCGCCCCCGCCGCGGCCGCGGACGTCTGGCTCGCGGAATACGAACCCGGCGTCATTGAGGTACCCGTCCGACGCGGCGAGAATGCCGGCCGCACCCTGCCCCATGCCCGCGTGGTGCGACGTCTGGAGCGGCTCGGCGCCTGGACCGGCACGCGCGCCCGTTACCTCAGGCCGGATGCGGCGCCGGGCTTGCGCACCGCCATCCTGGTGCAGGCGCCTTCCGGCGGCCCCATCCTCGCAGCCGCCACCGAATGAAAACGGGCGGCTCAAGGCCGCCCGTCGCATTCGTCAGACCTAAAAGCTGCGTCTCACTTCACCCGTTCGAGGATGGAGACGTAGTTCGCCACGGCCGCGCCGCCCATGTTGAAGACGCCGGCCACCTTGGCGCCGTCGATCTGCATGTCGCCGGCCTCGCCCATGAGCTGCATGGCGGAGAGGACGTGCATGGAGACGCCGGTAGCGCCGATGGGGTGGCCCTTGGACTTCAGGCCGCCCGAGGCGTTCACCGGCAGCTTGCCGGTCTTCTCGGTGATGCCCTCGCGCACCACCTTGTAGCCTTCGCCGGGCTTGGCGAGGCCCATAGCCTCATACTCGATCAGCTCGGCCACGGTGAAGCAGTCGTGGGTCTCGACCAGGCTGAGATCGTCCAGCGTGAGGCCGGCCTTCTCCAGCGCCTTGACCCAGGCGCGGCGGGCGCCCTCGAAGGCGATGGGATCGCGGCGCGACAGGGGCAGGATGTCGTTCACATGGGCGCGGGCGCGGAAGGCGACGGCGCGGCCGAGCGTCTCCGCCACGTCGGCAGAGGCGATTACCAGCGCCGCGGCGCCGTCGGACACCAGCGAGCAGTCGGTGCGGCGCAGGGGGCCGGCGACGTAGGGGTTCTTCTCCGAGATGGTGTTGCAGAACTCGAAGCCGAAATCCTTGCGCATCTGCGCATAGGGATTGGAAACGCCGTTCTTGTGGTTCTTGGCGGCGATGCGGGCGAGCTCTTCCGAGCGGTCGCCGTAGCGCTGGAAATAGGTCTGCGCGATGCGGCCGAACACGCCGGCAAAGCCGCCCTCGATGTCCGCCTCTTCCTTGCGATAGGAGGCATTGAGCAGGATGTCGCCGACCTCGGCGGTGGGCTTCGCCGTCATCTTCTCGGCGCCGATCACGAGGGCAATGCGGCCCTGCCCGCTCTCGATATAATTAAGCGCGGAATGGATGGCGGCCGAGCCGGTAGCGCAGGCGTTCTCCAGGCGCACGGCCGGCACATGGGCCAGCTCCGGCACGGAGAGGGCCGGCATGGCGCCCTGGAAATCCTGCTTCTGGAAGCCGGCGTTGAACACGCCCACATGGATCGAATCCACGTCCTGCGGGGAAAGGCCCGCATGCTCGATGGCGGCGCCGGCCACCCGGCCCATCAGGGCCTCGGTGTCCGCGTCCTCGAGCTTGCCGAAGGGCGAGTGCGCCCAGCCTACGATGGCGGCCTTGCTGTCCATGTTCGTCTCCCGCGGCGTGACACCGCTTTGGTTTTGATGGCGTTCAGATAGGGATGCGCGGCGCCTTATGCCACCGCCGCGCTGGGTTCACGACAGGCCGGCGATAAAGCCGTCCGGCATGACGAAGATGTCCTGGGCGGCCGGCGCGGAGGGCAGGCCCGGCATGGTCATGATGTCGCCGGCGAGCGCCACCACGAAGCCGGCACCGGCGGAAAGGCGCACCTCGCGAATGGGCAGCGTGTGGCCGGTGGGCGCGTTGCGCGCGGTGGGATCGGCGGAGAAGGAATACTGCGTCTTCGCCATGCACACCGGCAGGTCGCCGAAACCCGCCAGCTCGTATTCCTTGAGCTTCGCTGTCGCGGCGGAGGAAAAATCGACCCGCTCCGCCCGGTAGATCTCGCGGGCGATGGTCTCGATCTTCTCCCGGAGCGGCAGTTCTGAGGGATAGAGATATTCGAACTTCGGCCGGCGGGCGAGCAGGTCGAGGACGGCGTGGGCGAGGTCCAGCGCCCCCTCCCCGCCCCGGGCCCAGTGCCCGCACGGGAAGACATCGACGCCCTCGGCCGCCAGCGCCGCGTGCACAGCTTCCAGTTCCTCCGGCGTATCGCCGGTGAAATGGTTCAGCGCCACCACGACCGGCAGGCCGAACTTCTTCAGGTTCTCCACGTGCCGCTTGAGGTTGCCGCAGCCGAGCGTCACCGCCGCCGCATCCGGCGTGCCGAGTTCCTTGAGCGGGACGCCGCCATGCATCTTCAGCGCGCGCACCGTCGCCACCACCACCGCCGCCGAGGGCACGAGCCCGGCCTGCCGGCACTTGATGTCGAGGAACTTCTCCGCGCCGAGATCGGCGCCGAAGCCGGCTTCCGTCACCACCACATCGGCGAGGCCGAGGGCGGTGCGCGTCGCCATCACCGAATTGCAGCCGTGGGCGATGTTGGCGAACGGGCCGCCATGGACGAGGGCCGGGGTGCCCTCCAGCGTCTGCACCAGGTTCGGCTGGAACGCATCCTTGAGCAGCGCCACCATGGCGCCGACGCCGCCCAGTTCCTCGGCGCGCACCATGCGGCGGCCGCGGGTCTGGCCGATCACCATGCGCGACAGGCGCGCCTCGAGATCGGAGAGGCTGTCGGCGAGGCACAGGATGGCCATCACCTCGCTCGCCACGGTGATGTCGAAGCCGTCCTCGCGCGGATAGCCGTTGGCGGGGCCGCCGAGACCGACCGTGATCTGGCGCATCGCCCGGTCGTTAAGGTCCATCACCCGCCGCCAGCTGATGCGCCGGGCGTCGAGATCGAGGGCATTGCCCCAATGGATGTGGTTGTCGATCAGCGCCGAAAGCAAATTGTGCGCGGCGGTGATGGCGTGCAGATCGCCGGTGAAATGCAGGTTGATGTCCTGCATGGGGATGATCTGCGCCCGCCCGCCGCCGGTGGCGCCGCCCTTGGCGCCGAACACCGGGCCGAGGGAGGGCTCACGCAGGCACACGGCCGTCGAGGTGCCGAGCTGCGAGAGCGCGTCACCGAGACCGATCGTGGTGGTGGTCTTCCCCTCCCCCGCCGGGGTGGGATTGATGGCCGTGACGAGGACCAGCTGGCCGCGCGGCCGCGATTCGGCCTCGGCCACGAAATCGAGGCTGATCTTCCCCTTGTGGGGGCCGTAGCGATAGAGCGCGTCCGCCGGAATGCCGAGGTCCGCCGCCACGTCCTCTATGGGGCGCGGCCTAACGCTCGCGGCGATGGCCGCATCGGATGTGGGATCGAGCGGTCGAGCGCTTCTGTCATGCATGGATTGGTTCCCGAACGGGCGCCGACCCTAGCGGCTCGGCCCGCGGCTGAAAAGCGCGGGCCGAGGCAAAATTGCCTTGCTTTTGCGCTCCGGGAGGCCACGCAGCGCCATTTTGGGGAGCTTCAGGCGGCCTCAGCCGCCTTTCTGCTGCTCCTCGGCCTTGCGGACCGGAGCCGGCTGGTCGACCGAATCGAGCCCCTTGTTGATCTTCTGCACAATCTTGGCGAGATCATCCGGCTCGGGCTTCAGGTCGCGGGCGTGGTTCCACTGGAAGCCCGCCTCAAGCTTGCGCCCCACCTTCCAGTAGGCGTCGCCCAGGTGGTCGTTGATGACCGGGTCCTGCGGCATAAGCTCGATGGCGCGCTCCAGCTGCACCACGGCGTCGTCATAGCGGCCGAGGCGGTAATAGGCCCAGCCGAGGCTGTCGACGATGGGACCGTCATCAGGCCGCAGCTTGGCCGCCTTGCGGATCATGTCGAGGCCCTGATCCAGGTTGGTGCCCTGGTCCACCCACGAATAGCCGAGATAGTTCAGCACGTGGGGCTGGTCCGGATTGAGCTCCAGCGCCTTCTTCAGGTCGGCCTCGGCGGCCGGCCAGTTCTTCGAGCGCTCGTTGCACACGCCGCGGAAGTAGAACAGGGCCCAGTTGCCGCGCGCGGGCTGGGGAATGAGGGCGATGGCCTTGGAATAGGTGCCCGCGCACTCGGAGAACATCTTGCGCGTCTGCTGGATCTTGCCGAGCGCGATGATGGCCTCGATGTCCTTGGGGTCGGCCGCGATCATCTTCTCCAGCTGGGCGCGGGCTTCCTTGTAGTGGTCCGTCGCGTCCAGGTTGACCGCCAGCTGCACCTGGGCGTTGCGCTTCAGGGGCGAGGAATCGGGCACGGTCTCGTAGACCTCGATGGCCTTCGCCGGCTGCTTCAGCTGCTCGTAGAGGTCGGCCAGCGTCAGGCTGGCGAAGGGGTGCTCGGGATAGAGCCAGATGGCGAGCTGGAGATAGACGAGGGCGAGATCCTCGCCCCCCTGCCGCCCGAGCGTCGCGCCCAGGCCATAGAGCACCTCGGAGGAGCCCTCCTGCGCGGTCTTCACCAGTGGCGGCAGCTGCTTTCCGGCCTTCAGTTCCTTGATGGCCGCGAGCACGATGGGGTGGTTCGGCAGTTGCTTGTCGAACGCGGCATAGGCGGCGAGCGCCGCCTCGGTATTGTCGTTGCGCGAGGCCCAGCGGGCATAGGCATCGATGGCGCGCAGGGAGCCGGGATCGGCCTTCATGGCCGCCTCCAGCCGGCGCCCGGCCTCCTTCTTCTGCCCGGCCGCGTCGAGGATGAGGCCGGCGTGCAGCTCCTTCATGGGCGCGTACCAGTCGGGCCCGTCCAAGCGGTCGATCAGCTCCACCGCGCCCTTGGTGTTCCCGGAGCCGAAGAAGGTCCAGGCAGCGAGCAAAGTGGCGGTGAGATCGCCGATGGGACCGCGCACCGAAAGCGCGAGGTTGGTGCGGGCGGTCTGGTAGTGGCCCTTCTTGATGGAGCGCACGGCGAGCGCGAGACGGGCGACGCGATGGGTGCGGTCGATCTTCACCAGACGGTCGGCGAGCTTCATCGCGTCGTCGATCTGGCCGTCCATGAGCATCGCGAAGAAGGTCCGCTCCAGGATCTCCTCGTTGCGCGCATCGAGCTTCATCAGGTTGCGCAGATAGACGACGGCGGCGTCCTGGTCGCGCTCGGTGCTGGCCAGCCGGGCGGCGAGGTAGTTGCCCGCGAGCGAGGTATCGAAATCAGGCACAGCCTCGGCCCGGGCGAGACCCGGCGACAGAGTGAGCACCGCAGCAAGGCCGGCCGCCAGGGCCGCGGAGAAGGTGGAGCGTCGTGTCGTCACCGATGATCTGTCCTGAAAGCCGGGCCCTGCGGGCGTTGTCGCGCGAAATCCAAGCGGGGCGAGATGGCGTGAGGATGGCGGCTTTCCTGTGGCACCGCAAGTTACGTGGGAGTCATGAATCACCGGTGTTCCCAAGGGCCGGTTGCGGCGGCGTGTGCGGCGCGGCATAAGCCGCCCCATGGAAACCTTGCGGACGCGCGCTCCGGCGAAGATCAACCTGACCTTGCGCATCATCGGACGGCGCACGGATGGGTTTCACGATCTCGCGAGTCTCGTGGTCTTTTCCGGCGCTGCGGATCTCCTCTCGCTCACGCCCGATGCCGCGCTCTCGCTGACCGTGAAAGGGCGTACCGCGGCGGCAGCAGGGCCGGATGCGGACAATCTGGTGCTGCGTGCCGCGCGCGCCTTTTCCGCCGAAGTGCCGGGGGCGCAGCTCGGCGCGTTCCTTCTGGAGAAGCGGTTGCCGGTGGCGGCGGGGCTCGGCGGCGGCTCGTCCGATGCCGCAGCGGCACTGCGCCTGCTGGGCCGCCTCAACGGCCTTGCCCCCGATGACCCGCGCCTGTTCGCCGCAGCTCGCGCCACGGGGTCCGACGTGCCGGTGTGCCTCGATCCGCGCGCGCGGTTGATGGAAGGGGTCGGCGACATGCTCTCCCCGCCGCTTGCTTTGCCGCCGCTCGCCGGGGTGCTGGTGAATTGCGGGGTGGCGGTGCCGACCGCCGCCGTGTTCCGCCAGCTTGGCCTTTTGCCAGGCGCGGCGTTCAACGGGCCGTCCCTTCCCGCCGTCCTGCCCGCTGGCCGTGCGGAGCTGGTGGCCGCCATCGCCGCCGTGCCCAACGATCTGGAGCCGCCGGCCGTGGCCGTGGCGCCGAAGATCGCCGAGGTCATCGACCGCCTTGCGGCCCAGCCGGAGGCGCGGCTGGTGCGCATGTCCGGCTCGGGCGCCACGGTGTTTGCCTTGACGGACGATTGCCGGGCCGCCGCGGCGCTGGCACGGCGGGTGCTTGCCGCGGAGCCGGACTGGTGGGTGAAGCCCACCATTCTGCGGTGACCGTTCGGAGAGGGTGAAAACCATGGCGCTGCCGTTGTCGACGCTCATCGCCTTCGGGGTCGCCGCCTTCTGCGAGATCGCCGGGTGCTTCGCCTTCTGGCAGGTGGTGCGCCACGGGGTGACGCCGCTGTGGCTGCTGGCGGGGCTCTTGAGCCTCGCAGCCTTTGCCTGGGCCCTGACCTTTGTGGACTCGGAGGCTGCGGGGCGGGCGTTCGCCGCTTATGGCGGCATCTACATCATCGCCTCGCTGGCGTGGCTGTGGAGCGTCGAGGGCGTGCGGCCGGACCGCTGGGACGCGGCCGGCGCGCTGCTCTGCCTCGCCGGAGCGGCGGTGATCGTGCTCGGCCCGCGCGGGTGAAGGGGCGCGATACGGGCGCGGGTCAAAGCCCGCGCGGCGCTTGAGCCAGGCAACGCATCACGCCGGAGGCGGCGCCTCCGGCGCTGCCGGCCGGCTCTTCTCCCGCGCCAGCAGGCGCTGATAGACCCAGCCCATGGCCACCAGCACCAGCCCGAGGCCGATGAAGGACACGGCGCGCAGCACACCTTCCAAATCCGCCATGTCGGAGAGGAAAACCTTCAGCACGGTGGCCACCATCACCGCCGCCGAGGCGAGGCGCAGGCTGCGCGAGCCGCGCCACAGGCCGAGGGCCAGCAGCACCATGCCGAACACCAGCCACGCCGCCGACCACGCATACCATTCGGCGGAGGAGATGGCCTCGCCCGAGAGCACCGGCCCCTGGAACAGGCGGCTCACCTCCAGCGTGACATAAGCGAGGGCCAGCACCCCGGCGATCGCCCGCGCCGCCGTCCGCACCTTGGGGCGGGTCTCAGGCTGGCCGGCCGCGAAGGCCACGGCGAGGCCGGCGGGCAGGGCATAGGCGATGAGGAGATCGTTGAAGATCGGCCCGCCGACCGCCTCGCCCGTCGCGAACGGATTGGTCTCGATGAGGCCGTTGAGGGCGCAGACGGTCGCCGCTGCCGCCACGATGTCCGAGAACAGCCGGTAGAAGCCGCGTCCGGTGACGTTGGCGAGGCGCGAGAGGCCCACCGCATAGGCGCCATAGACCACCGCCAGCAGGCCGGTTTCGAACAGCCGGGTGCCGACCGCATAGATGTCACCGCCATGGGCGAGGTGGCGCACTTCGGTCGCCGCCAGCAGCATGGCGAAGATGAGGGCGAGGCACTCATGCACCCGCCGCGCCCAGTCGTCTTTGCTCTTGGCGAGGAAGTAGGCCGCACCGGCAAAGGCGAGCGCCGGCACGCCATAGCCCCACAGCAGCCAGTTGAAGATGGGCGTCGCGCCCGGATCGGTGGCGATGGTGGGCAGCCAGATGATGCGCGAGAGCACGACGACGCCGAGGGCCGCCGAAAACTGCCGCAGCCCCGGCAGCGGGCGGACGGTGGAGACCCAGGCGACGCCGCAGGCGGCGAGCGCGAGGCTCACCGTGAGCCAGCCCTTCTCCAGCGCGAAGGTAAGCGCCAGCGACAGGCTCACCACGCCCGCGGCGGCGAACACGGTGGCCGCATGGGTGCGCGCGCCCTTCAGAAGCCGTTCGGCGCCGAGGGTGAAGAGGAAGGCGAGCGCCAGCGCCAGCGCCGCAAAGGGCAGGCTGCGCTCCAGCTCCGTGAGCCGCGCATAGGCGGCGATCAGCATCAGCACCGGGCCGACCGTACCCGTCACCGCCCAGCCGAGCACCGTGCGGCTGCGTCCCCCCCGTCCGGCCCCCAGCGCCCCGGCGGACAGCATCAGCGCACCCATGGCGAAGGCGAATACCATGAAATGGCCGATGGAGAGACGCTCCGGCTCGGCCACCGCACCGGCCATGGGGCCGGCGGGCGCAAGGGTGGAGCCGGCATCGGGCGGGAACACCCATTGGGTGAGGATGGCCGGGGCCAACAGCGCCACCGCGAAGGTCGCGAAGGTCATCGGCCGCACCCGCCACGCCAGCGCGAGCACGCCGACCGCACCGACGACGAACACCGCCAGCGGCCCGGCGGCGACATTCCCGTCCACCGCTGCGGCGGCGGTGACGGCAAGCGCGCCAACGGCACCGAGGATGGAGACCGGCTCCGGCCGCTCGCCCGCCTCCGGCCCCCACAGGAAGCCCGGCGCCAGAAGCGCAGCGGTGAGTGCCAGCAGCACGAGACCGAGTGCGCCGGAGGCGGTCACCGCCTGCGGCACCTCGAAGGCGATGAGGGTGAGGCCCCAGGCCACCATGCCGGCAATGGCGAGGAGCGCGAGCCCCCTCCAGCGCCGGATGCGTGCCACGCCCAGCGCGCTCGCCCCGACCACGGCAATGAGCAGCGCCACGCCCCAGGCGTTGGGCGAACTGGTGGTGACGAGGAAGGGCGTCAGTGCCGCACCGACGAAACCGAGCGCGCCCAGCGCCGGCCCGTGCAGCAGGGCCGCCAGCAGGGTGGCGACACCGGTGGCGGCGAGCAGCAGGAAGGCGGCCTGCGGCGGAATGAGGTGGTAGAGCTCATAGGCCGCGAAGATGCTGCCGAAGGCGGTCATGGTGCCGGCGGCGGTGAGGATGCTCGGCACGTCCGGCACCAGCCCGCGCAGGTTGGTGATGGGCGCGGCGGGGTCCTTGCCCTCACGACGGCGCAGCCATTCGCCCGCACCGAGCAGCACCAGCGCCAGCAGCAGGCCGAGGCTGACCCGCAAGCCCGGCCCGATCAGATCCTGCTCCACCGCGAAACGCACCAGGAACACGCCACCCAGCGCCAAAGCGAGGCCGCCGACCCACACCGCCCAGCGCGCGCCGACCTTTTCCTCGAAGCCGGCCAGCCGCTCCTTGAGCTTGGCAGCATCAATGGCAGGGGGAGGCGGAACGACCTTCTGCGTCGATTCTGGTTGCAGGCGCGCATGCGGGACAGCGGGCGATGCGCCACCCTCGTCGGCGGGAGCAACTGGCGCCGGAGGCTCGGGCGGCCGGGCGAGCCGCGCCAGCGGGCTTTCCTTCGGCTGCGGCATCTCGGCCGGCGGCAGGGGGGTCCATGCCGGCGAGGCGGCGGCCGGCGCAAGCCCCGCATGGGCCTCGAGTGCCGCGACCCGCGCCTCCAGCAGGCGGATGCGCCCCCGGCTGCGCAGCGCCATGATGAAGCCCACGAGGGCCATCACCGGAAAGGCGAGGACCACCAGAACAAGAAGCGCCCACTCATCCATCGCGACCAGCCCGGTTGTGCCCCGCGCAACCGTAACGTCAGCGCCGCCGCGTGGCTAGACACCTCCGGCTAAGTGCTCACAAGGAAAAGAAAAATTGCAGCCGAAACGGCGGCGGTAGGATGGCGCCTCCATCCCTCACGCGGCGAGGAAGGAAAGCCGCGGGTCCGTGCGGCCCGGCGCGATCTCGATGATCTCCGCCGCCACCACGCCCTCGGCAACGAACGGATCTTCCGCGACCCGCGCCTCCACCTCGGCCCGGGAGGCGGCGGTGGCGAGGATGGCGCCGCCGGCCTTGGGCTCGATGCCGCCGGCGAGCAGGAAGCTTCCCTCGTCAAAACCCTTCCGGAGCCAGGCATTGTGCCCGTCCATCAGGCGCGGGGCGGCGGCACGGTTGGCGGCGAAGCGTAGCAGGACGACGAACATGGTTTCCCCTTGTCTGTTCAGGCGTGGGCGGCGGGACGGCGATGGGCGGCGACGAAGCCGCGCATCTCAGTAACCTCGGCGTCGATGAAGGCCTCGTCGCCGATGGAACTGGCGAGGGTCGCCACACCCTGGCTGCGGGCGAGGAGGTGCATGGCGAGGCGGGCGGCCTCGTCCTCGCTGTGCCCGAGGGCACGGAACTGGCGGGCGAGCCAGTCGCGGAACAGGGTGAAGAGCCGGGCGGCGTCGGCGCCCGCGGCATGGTCGAGCTTCGCCAGTTCGTTGCAGAGCGTGCCCACCGGACAGCCGAAGCGCATGATCTTGGCGCGATTGGCTATGAGGATGTCGATGAAGCTCAGGATGCGCCCTTCGGAATCCGCGCCCTCCGCCTCCCATCGCTCCAGCATCTGCCGGGTGCGCTCCAGCCGCAGCGCGATCACGGCCGCGAGGATCTCGTCCTTGCTCTTGAAATGATAATAGAAATTGCCCCGCGACAGCTTCACCGCCGCGGCAATGTCGGCGAAGGAGGTGGAGGCGAAGCCGTTCTCATAGAACAGCCGGTCCGCCGCCTCGACGATGGCGGCGCGCGTGTCGCTCGCAGGCATGGAAGATCGCCTAGGTCAAGTGTCCTAATCCAAGATTTAGGACGATTGACCTAGGCGCGTCAAGGGCGCCGTCCTATGCCTCGCGGAAGCGGTTGGTGATGGGATAGCGGCGGTCGCGGCCGAAGCTGCGGCCCGTCACCTTGACCCCGGGCGCGGCCTGCCGGCGCTTGTATTCGGCGCCGGCCAGCAGCCGCGCCACCCGGGCGACCGTTGCGGCGTCGAAGCCTTCGGCGATGATCTCGTCCAGCGCGCTTTCCCCCTCCACCAGCCGGGCGAGAATGGTGTCGAGCAGCGGATAGGGCGGCAGCGCGTCCTCGTCCTTCTGGTCGGCGCGCAGTTCCGCGCTCGGTGGCTTGGCGATGAGGGCCTCGGGAATGACGATGCCGTCCGGCCCCAGCGCCTCCGCCGGCTTCCAGCGGTTGCGCAGGCGGGCGAGGCGCAGCACCTCGGTCTTGTACAGATCCTTGATGGGGTTGAAGCCGCCGTTCATGTCGCCATAGAGCGTGGCATAGCCGGTGGACATCTCGGACTTGTTGCCGGTGGTCACCACCATGGCGCCGAACTTGTTGGAGACGGACATGAGCAACGTGCCGCGCACGCGCGCCTGCAGGTTCTCCTCCGTCACGTCGCGCTCGGTGCCCGCGAACAGCGGCGCCAGCACTGCTTCCAGCCCCTCCACGGCGGGGGCGATGGGCACGACCTCGTAGCTGACGCCCAGCGCCCCGGCCACGGCGTCGGCATCCTTGAGGCTGTCTTCCGACGTGAAGCGATAGGGCAGCATCAGGCAGCGCACCCGCTCCCGCCCCAGCGCATCCACCGCCATGGCCGCGCACAGAGCGGAATCGATGCCGCCGGAGAGGCCCAGCACCACGCCGGGGAAGCCATTCTTGTTCACATAGTCCCTGAGGCCGACGACGCAGGCGGCATAGTCGGCCTCGTCACCCTCCATGGCCTCCACGAGATTGCCGCCGAGGCAGCGCCAGGTGTCCTCGAAGCGCTGCCAGCGCGAGAGGCGCACGCGCTCGACGAAGCCGGGGAACTGCAAGGCGGGGAAGCGGTCGGCGTTGAGGACGAAGGAGGCGCCGTCGAACACCAGTTCGTCCTGCCCGCCCACCTGGTTCACATAGAGCAGCGGCAGGTGGCTCTCCACCACGCGGGCGACAGCGATGTTCTCGCGCTCCGCATGGACCGAGCGGCGATAGGGCGAGCCGTTGGGAACGATGAGGATTTCCGCGCCCGTCTCGGCGAGGCATTCCACCACGTCCGGCCCCCAGATGTCCTCGCAGATGGGCACGCCGAGCCGCACGCCCTTGAACGGGATCGGCCCCGGCAGCGGACCGGCGGCGAACACGCGCTTCTCGTCGAACACGCCGTAATTGGGCAGGTCCACCTTGTGCCGCACGGCGGAGATCTTCCCCTCCTCCAGCAGCAGCACGGAGTTGAAGAGCCGCCCCTCCTCCACCCACGGGGCGCCGATGAGCACCGCCGGGCCGGTGGCGGTCTCCGCCGCCAGCGCCTCCACTGCCTCCTGGCAGGCCGCGAGGAAGGCCGGCTTCAGCACCAGATCCTCGGCCGGATAACCGGCGATGAAGAGCTCGGGAAAGACCACGAGGTCCGCACCCGCCTCACCGGCGGTCTGCCGGGTGCGTCGGGCGATGGCGAGATTGCCGAAAACATCGCCGACCGTGGGGTTGAGCTGGGCGATGGCGATGAGAAGGGTGTCGGCGGGCTCGGTCATTCCTCGGATGTAACCCCGCCCCGCACAAGGCGAAAGGGCAAGAAACGGGCATGCGCCCGTTCTGCCTGATCAATCGGCAACCAGCCTCTCGCTCAGACGACGGCTACAGCCCCAGGCGGCTCCACATGGCGCGTTCCTCAACCGCTGCAGCCGCGCCCAGCGCGGCTTCGCGGGCGAGCCCGCCGGCAAAGCCCGTGGGACGCCTCGGCAGGAAGCCCGTGGATCCCTGCACCAGCTTCAGCGTCACGTCGGTCCCGTAGCGGGCCTTCAGAATGCCGCGCACGTCGCCGAGGCCATCCACGAGGCCTAGGCCCACGGCCTGCGTGCCCAGCCAGAACTCGCCGGAGAACAGCGCCTCGTCATCCCCCACCAGCGCATCGCCGCGGCGCGACTTCACGAGGTCGGCGAACACCGTGTGCAGTTCCTTCAGCAGCTGGTCGAGCCGCTCCACGTCCTCGGGCTGGGTGGGGCGGAAGGGGTCCAGCGTCACCTTGCGCTCGCCGGCCGTATAGACGCGCCGCTCGATGCCCAGCTTCTCGATGGCCCGGTCGAAGCCGAAGCCCGCCGTGACCACGCCGATGGAGCCGACGATGGAGCAGGGATCGGCGAATATCTCGTCCGCCGCGCAGGCGATCATGTAGCCGCCGGACGCCGCCGCATCCTCCACAAAGGCGAAGACATGCTTCTCCTTCTCCTCCGCCAGCGCGCGGATGCGCCGGAAGATGAGATGGGACTGCACCGGCGACCCGCCCGGCGAATTGATGAGCAGCGCCACGGCGGGCGCGTCCTTCATGCCGAAGGCCTTCTCCAGCGCCTGCGCCGTGCTGGCGAGCGACATGCTGCGCGAGAAGGGCGAGGTCATGCCGATGGGGCCGGAAAGCCGCACCACCGGCACCACGGGCGCATCCGAGCGCCATTTTCTGGGAAGGAGACCGCGAGCGCGGCGCGACAGGGAGGAAAGAAATTCGACCATGCCCAAGATGTAGGGCGTCCCCATGGCGCCCTCAAGGCGCCTTTCCACGCAAAGGCCGCGCCCTCAAGGCGCCTTTCTCCGCAACGACCGCGCCCCGACGCGTCAGCGCAAAGCGCCGGCGTGGCGCAGGACCGCCTCGGCCTCGGGCGTCGGTGCGCCGTCCGCGCCTGCGAGCACAAGGCCGGGCAGGAGGACGGGCGGCGTGCGCCGCCCCTTCACCGCCCGCACCAGCAGCCGCACCGCCGGCCTATCCGGGCGCGGATGGACGGGAAGGATCTCGACGGCGCCGAACCCCTTCGCCAGCGCGGCGAGAATGTCGGCCAGTGCCTCCGGCCGGTGGATGAGGCAGAGCACGCCCTTCGCGCCGAGGCAGCGGTCGGCTGCGCGCACCCATTGGGCGAGGAGGTCGGCATCCGCCATGTGCGCGCGGGCGCGGGCCTCATCGGGAGATATGCGGTGGCGGGCGTCGGCGTTGAATGGCGGATTGGAGAGCACCAGGTCGGCGGCGCCCTTCCCGGGCACATCCGGCCCCGCAGGCCGCCCGAGGGTGGCCACGTCCGCCTTCACCACCTGCGCCCGCGTCTCGAAACCGTTGAGTGCGACATTGCTGGCCGCCAGCGCGGCGAGGGTGGGATCAATCTCCACCAGCGTGGCGCGCGCGTCCGGGACGCGGGCGAGGAAGGCGAGGCCGGCGCTGCCCACCCCCGCCCCGAGATCCACCGCCGCGCGCCGATCCGCCGGCGCGAAGGCGGCGAGCAGCAGGGCATCGTGACCCACACGGTGGCCGGACATCATCTGCCGCAGCGTCAACTTCCCGCCGAGCACGCTGTCGGTGGAAATGGCGGTGACCTCAGTCGGCATCGCGCAGGGCCGCACCGAATCCCGCCTCCGTCAGCAGGCGGCGGGCGCGCGACACATCCTCGTCCACAACCAGCAGGCGGCGCGGAAAAACCCCGATGGAGCCTTCCAGAACGCTCATATGGGCATCCGCGACCATGTGACCAATATCGGCCGATGTCAGCAGCGCCTCGATGGCGCCGAGCAGCACAAGATCGTTGGTCCGCACCATCTCCTGCATCGTACAGACCTCCGATTGCGGCGACCGGCGCACCCGGTGCAACCAAAGGCGATCTGCCAAAGCTTGCACGGAACCCGTCCGCATCCCTATGGTGCGCCCCAAAGATTGACAAGCGGGAGCGTTTCTTGGCCGTCGTCCTTCCGTTCGAGCCCAACGAGCCGTCGCTCGAGGCGCTGGTCGCCTTGGTGAAGGCGGACATGGAGCGCGTCAACACCGTCATCCTGGCGCGGACCGGCTCCGACGTGGCCATGATTCCCGAGGTGGCGAACCACCTCATCTCCTCCGGCGGCAAGCGTCTGCGGCCCATGCTGACGCTGGCCTGCGCCGCGCTGGCCGGCTATCGGGGCGAAGGCCATGTGAAGCTCGCCGCCTCCGTGGAGTTCATGCACACCGCCACCCTCCTCCACGACGACGTGGTGGACGAGAGCGACATGCGCCGCGGCAAGCTCGCCGCCCGCAAGCTATGGGGCAACGAGGCGAGCGTGCTGGTGGGCGACTTCCTGCTCGGCCAGGCGTTCAAGATGATGGTGGAGGTGGGCTCCATGACCTGCCTCGACATCCTCTCCACCGCCGCCTGCGTCATCGCCGAGGGCGAGGTGATGCAGCTCGCCGCCGCCAAGAACACCGCCACGTCCGAGGACGACTATCTCGCCGTCATCCGTGGCAAGACCGCCGAGCTGTTCGCCGCCGCCTGCGAGGTGGGGGCCGTTCTTGCCCAGCGGCCGAAGGCCGAGCAGGCCGCTTGCCGCTCCTACGGCATGAATCTCGGCATCGCCTTCCAGCTGGTGGACGATGCGCTCGACTATGGTGGCTCCCAGGCCAAGCTCGGCAAGAATGTGGGCGACGATTTTCGGGAGGGGAAGATCACCCTGCCGGTACTGCTCGCCTTCCGTCGCGGCGACGAGAAGGAACGGGCCTTCTGGCAGAGGTGCCTGGAAAACAGCGAGGCGAGCCACGCGGACCTCGATCAGGCCATCGGCCTGATGACCAAGCATCGCGCCATCGCCGACACGGTGGAGCGCGCCCGCCATTACGGCGCCATCGCCAAGGACGCCCTCGCGCTCTTTCCCGCCGGCCCCGCCAAGGCGGCGCTGATGGAGGCCGTGGACTTCTGCCTTTCGCGCGCCCACTGAGGCACGGACCATAGACGCGAAAAGGCCGGCTCCTGGCGGAGCCGGCCTTTTTGTTGGGGCCTTAAGATCAGGCGATGGCGGTGCGACGGCCCGGGATGAGCGCGGCGGGCTTCACCGCGAAGGCGCCTTCGCCGGCCAGCGCCAGCACGATCTGGCCCACAACGAGGAAGGCGGGATATTCCCAGCCGCCGCCGGGCGCGGAGAAGACCCAGCCGTTGGGCAGGTGATAGCTGAGCGCGCCGAGCATCATCGGGATCAGCAGGATGGCCACCTGCCGGGCATAGACGCCGCCGATAAGCAGCAGGCCGCCGACGATTTCCACGGCGATGAAGGGGATGGCGAGGGCGCCGGGCACGCCCATCTTGCTGGACAGGAAGCCGGCAAAGCCGGGGACGGTGAAGACGAAGATCTTCATCAGGCCGTGCGAGAGCCACATGATGCCGAGCGCGAGGCGCAGGATGAAGAGGCCGTAGGGGGCGGTGCGGGTGTCAACCATGGGAGTGAACTCCGGTTTGAGGTGGCACCACATCTAGCTTTCGCTTCGGCGCACGGCCATACTCACCAAAACCAGATCACGTTTGCATTCACGCAAAGCACTTTTCTGAGGGTCGCCGCTCCATGATCCCGTGGGACGATTTCCGCCTGGTCCGGGCCATTGCCGAGACCGGCTCCCTGGCCGGCGCCGCCGAACAGCTGGCGGTCAACCACTCCACCGTCTTCCGCCGGCTCGGCACGCTCGAGCAGCAATTGGGCGCCCGGCTGTTCGAGCGGGCGCGGGCGGGCTATGTGCCGACCCCCATGGGCGAGGAGATGGTGCGCCTCGCCGAGCACATGGCGGACGAGGTGCTGGCGGTGGAGCGCCGCATCACGGGACAGGACCTGCGCCCCTCCGGCGAACTGCGCGTGACCACCAACGATACGCTGTTGGTGCACATGCTCACGCCCATCTTCGCCTCGTTCCGCGCGGCCTATCCGGAGATTCGCCTCGACGTGGTGATCTCCAACCAGTCGCTCAGCCTGTCGAAGCGCGACGCCGACGTCGCCATCCGCGCCAGCGACCGGCCGGGCGACACGCTGGTGGGGCGGCGCATGGCTTCCATCGCCTGGGGCATCTATGGCAGCGCCACGCAGGACATATCCGGCCCGCTCGACCCGGCGGACCTGCGGCGTCACGACTGGATCGGCTTCTCCGACAATCTCGGCGCCATCAAGCCCGCCAAATGGCTGCGCGAGCGGGTGGGCGAGGAGAAGATCATCTATCGGGTGAATACCGTGCTCGGCCTTGCAGAGGCGGCGGCAGCGGGCATCGGACTGGCGCTGCTGCCCTGCTTCATCGCCGCGGTCACGCCCGGCCTCGTCCAGCTGATGGGACGGCAGAGCGAGCTGGAATCAGGGCTGTGGCTGCTCACCCATCCCGACATCAAGGCCACCGCGCGCGTGCGGACCTTCATGGAGCATGCGGGCCGGGAGATCGGCAAGCTCAGGGGGCGGATCGAAGGCATCGAGGACCAGCCCGCGGCGGCCGCGGGCTGACGGGCAACGCTCAGTCCGCGGAAGCTTCCGTGGTGCGCTTGGACTTGGAGCGGCGCGAGGCCACCTGCTGGCCGTCGCCGCTGGTGCCGACGAATTCGCACCACATGGTCTGGATGCCTGAGAGCGAGCCCCGGAAGGAGTTCTGCCCGGTCTTCACCAGATCGAAGCAGGGCTCGAAGGTCATGCCCTTCACGAAGCCGCAGACATTCTCGCCGCGCACGCGCAGCGTGTTGGGCGGCAGACGCACAAAGCGCGGCGGCGCGTCGCGCAGGGTGATCATGCCGGCGACGGAGCCGTCGGCATAGACGCGCCCGGCGCCCTTGGAACCCTCGAAGCACGTGAACGAGAAGGTGCGGCCGACCACGAACTCGCGGGCCTGATCGGCGGAGAGCTGCTGGGCGGCGGCGGGCGCCGACGCCAAGGCGGCCGGAAGGAGTGCGGCAAAGCCCAAGGCCGCGACGACAATGCTGCGCATGGCTTGTTCGCGATTATCCGTTTGATCTTTGTTCACGTTGCGCAGACACCACCGGTTATTGTCAAGAGCAGGAACAGCTAGCGAACACCGGTGCCGTGCGCACGATGCCGAATCTTCCGGCACCGTGCTCTGAGAGTCGCGCTCATACGGTTACCGGCCGATGAACAGGACGTTCCCTTATGGGCAGATTGATGGCCGCGGAGGCAAAGGACAGCGCGACGGAGAGCCACCACAGCCAATCGTAGCTCTTGGTCGCCTCGTAGATCTCGCCGCCGAGATAGACGCCGAGGAAGCCGCCCACCTGATGGGAGAAGAAGGCGAAGCCATAGAGCATGGCCATGTAGCGCGTGCCGAACATGAGCATCACGAGGCCCGAGGTCGGCGGCACGGTGGAGAGCCACAGGAAGCCCATGGCGGCGCCGAACACGTAGCAGCTCGTGGCCGTGATCGGCGACATCACGAACACCGCGATGGCGATGCCCCGCCCGGCATAGATGACCGACAGCAGCACCTTGCGCGACATGCGGTTGGACAGGTAGCCGGCAGTCAGCGAGCCGAGGATGTTGAATAGTCCGATCAGCGCCAGCGTGTAGGCGCCCACCGACAGGCTCATGCCCTTGTCCACCAGGAAGGCCGGCATGTGCACGGTGACGAAGGCGAGCTGGAAGCCGCAGGTGAAGAAACCGAGCACCAGCAGCACGTAGCTCGGATGCCTCAGCGCCTCGCTCAGCGCCGCGCCGATGGTCTGCTGCGGCGCCTGCGCGACGCTGGCCGCGGACGGTGCCGCCGCGCGGGTGGACAGCGCCAGCGAGAAGGGCAGCACGATGAGCAGCGAGGCGCCGAACACGAGCAGGGTCTCATGCCAGCCGATGGTGTCCATCAGCCCGCGTGTCAGCGGCGGGAACAGGAACTGGCCGAACGATCCGGCCGCGGTGGCGAGGCCGAAGCCGATGGACTTCCACTCGTTCGGCAGGAGCTTGCCGAAGGCCGCGAGCACGAGGTTGAACGAGGCGGCGGAGAGGCCGAAGCCGATGAGAACGCCAGCGGACAGGTGCAGCAGGCCGGGCGTCGTCGCATAGGCCATCAGCGCGAGGCCGGCGGCATAGATCAGCGCGCCGCAGCACAGCACCCGTACCGTGCCGAAGCGATCAGCCAGCGCGCCCGCAAAGGGCGAGCCCACGCCCCATAGAAGGTTCTGGATGGCGACGGCGAAGCCGAACACGTCGCGGCCCCAGCCGAACTCCTGCGACATGGGCAGCAGGAACAGCCCGAAGACGGAGCGCGGCCCGAAGGTCAGCAGCGCCACCGCCGAGCCGGCGATGAGGATGAGGATGGCAGGAACGGCGGCGCCGCTCCGGCCGGAAGCCGCAGGCGGGGAGGACGGGGCGGACATGGGGGTCGTCTCGCGTTGGGGGATGCACCCAGGCGGTGCATGTTGGCCCCATTCTACGAGCAGGCCTCGTCCTTTGGAAAATCAATAATCGTCAACGGGTCCATGAGCCACTCTCATGGATCGGCCGCAGGCTACCTCCGAGACAAACGCAAAAGCGGGGCAGCCGCAGCCGCCCCGCTTTGTCTGCTGAAGCCCCTCAGGTCAGCCGCGACGCGGGCCATCCGCATTGGGGCCGCCGTGCGGGCCATTATGCCAGCCGCCCCCCATGCCGCGGAACTGCTGGTGCAGCACCATGTTCAGGCGCTGCTTCTGCGCCGTGTCGAGGGTCTTGTAGAGCGGGTCAGCCGCATCGGCGATCTTGCGCAGGTCGGCGGCGCGGGCGTCCATGCGGTCGGCGGCGGAGCGCATCCGGGCGATGGGATCGACGGGCGTGCCGGCCTGGCGCGCCTCGCGGGCGGCCTTGCGGTCAGCGGCCATCTGCTCGCGGCGCTGGGCCGCCTCCTTCGCCACGGACTTCAGCGTCTGCTCCACGCCCGGCCACAGCTTCTCCTGGTCAGGCGTGAGCTTCAGCGCGGTCTTGAGGGCGACGATGCGGGCGTCGGTGAGGATGGCGCGATCCTCGGCGGTCGGCTGCCAGCGGTGCGGCGCATCCCCCGCGGCAGGGGTGTTCGCGGCATAGGTGGCCGCGGAACCGGCGATCAGCGCAGCGGCGGTTGCGGCGAAAAGAGCGCGTTTCATTTCGTGGGCCCTCCTTCAGGGACGAAGGAAGCATCGTCCCCAAACCCACGTCCGGCAACTTAAACTTCGGTAATAGACATCTTGATACAACTTGTTGCAAATAGATTTTTCGTGTGACCCCACCCCCAACAATACCCGAATTTCGCCACGACTTTCAGGCAACTCCGTCCTGTTCGGCAAGTACTTTGGTTTCCAGGCTCGAAACTCCTTCCGTAGTCCGGGAATATCCGCGCCGTTCCATTTCGCAGCGCCATGCGCCGGGTCCGCCGGAGATCCGGTAGAGACAATAGCCGCCGGCACCGCGCTCATCCTGCGGCCCGGCCGAGGCGGAGGGCACGCCCACCACGGGGATGCGGCCGGCCGCTGACGGGATGTAACCCAGGGAAGCGCGATGGTCGTGCCCATGCAGCACCAGCTCGGCCCCTGCCTGTGCGAGAACCGCCCTCACCTCCTCCGCATCGCGCAGGTCGCGGTGGAAGGGGCGCTCGCCGACGGGCGGATGATGGATCATCACCACCCGGAACAGCCCCTCCGCCTTCAGCCGCTCCAGCAGCGCGGACAGCCGGCCGAGCTGCGCCCGCCCCGCCTTGCCGCTGGCGAGGAACACGGCCGTGGGGATCGCGGTCGAGACGCCCACGATCGCCACCTCGCCCCGCCGCCGGACGTAGGGGAAGGAATCCACGTCCACCGGCGTGTGAGGATGGCTGTCGTCTCCGGCGAGGAAGGGCGCCCAATGCTCCAGATGATAGTGCATGGCCGAGCGCACATAGGCGTCATGGTTGCCCGGCACGACGCTCACCTTGTCGGGCTCCCCGAGGGAGGCAAGGAAGGTGGCGCCGGTGTCGAACTCGGCCGGCAGGCTCACATTCACGAGGTCGCCGGTGACGCAGATGTGGTCCGGCTGCTGGGCGAGGAGGTCTTCCGTGAGCGGCGCCAGCGTGGATGCGCCGAAATTGCGCCGCCGCGCGCCGATCCAGTTCATCATCCCGAAGAAGCGCTTGCCCAGAAGCTCGGAGATGCGCGCCTCCGGGATGGGGCCGAGATGCGGGTCGGAAAGGTGGGCGATCACGGGCATGGGCGGGACCTTGGTGCGGCGAGACGTGCGGCGGGAACGCGGCGCTTATAGCAGATCGCGCCGCACCCGCCGCGGTTCCCTGTTTGCGATGCGGCAAGGCGCACCGGCTGCGCCGGGTTGATGTTGCCGAAGCCATCCCGCACGCTGCATGCTGCAATGCATCGATGTCCTCAGGCCAATCGCGAGTGAAGTCCGTGCGTCACGTTTTCGTCCTCCTTCTGCTTGCGCTCGCGCTTTCCCCTGCCCTCCTGCGGCAGGCTCATGCCTCCCAGGTGGCGGTGCGCGGAACCGAGATCCTGGTGGACGGCAAGCCCTTCATCCCCCTCGGCGCCAGCGGCGAGACGCGCTTTCCCGATCTGAAGGCGCTGGGCGCCAACACCATCCGCACCTACGGGCAGGAGCCGGGCGAGATACTGGACGCGGCGCAGCGGGCGGGGCTCAAGGTGATCGTCGGCTTCTGGCTCGCCCATCCCCGCCTCGGCTTCAACTACGCCGACCGGGGGGCGGTGACGGCGCAGCTGGAGGCCCTGCGCCACATGGTGGAGCGCTATCGCACCCATCCGGCACTGCTCATGTGGGGCATCGGCAACGAGGTGGAGGTCGAGCTGTCGCCGGAGGAGGCGCAAGCCGTGTGGCCGGCCATCCAGGAGGCCGCGCGGCTGGTGAAGACGCTGGACAGCCAGCACCCGACCATGGCGGTGCTCGCCGAAGTGGGACAGGACAAGGCCGCCATCCTGAAGCGCAACGCGCCGGACATCGACGTGCTCGGCATCAACGGCTATGGCGACGGCCTGCTCACCACCGCCGGCCGGGCGCGGGCGCAGGGCTGGACCGGCCCCATCATCCTCACCGAGCTCGGCGCGCAGGGCCATTGGGACGCCCCGAAGGCGGCGTGGGGCGCGCCCATGGAGCCGACCTCCTCGGAGAAGGCGACCCGCGTGCGGCGCTATCTGATGGGGGCGAAGCAGGCGGGCGTCGGCGCCATGCCCTTTTTGTGGGGGCAGAAGCAGGAGGTCACGCCCTCCTGGTATTCGCTGCTGCTGCCCACCGGCGAATGGACCGAAACGGTGGAGGTGATGGCCGATTTGTGGGGCGGGAAGGTGCCCGGCGGCCCCAACCGGGCGCCGCGCATCCTCGCCCTCTCCCTCGTCGGACCCTCCCGATTCTCCACCGACGGACAGACCCTGGTGCGCCTCTCCGCCACCGATCCCGATGGCGACCCGCTGAAGGCCGAATGGCAGATCATGACGGAGACCACTGCCCGCAGCGTCGGCGGCGATCCCGAGCCGGTGCCGCCGAGCTTTCCCGAGGGCCTGCACGATCCCGCCCCCACCGGCGTGCGCATCTTCGGCCTGCCGCCCGGGCGCTACCGCGTGTTCGTCACCCTGCGCGACGGGCGCGGCGCGGCGGCCACCGGCAACATCCCTTTCGAGATTCAGTAGCGTTTTTCATCACGCCTTTTCAGCACAGCATTTTCCGGAGGATTTCATGCCCAGGATCGACCGTCTTCTGGTGGGAGAGGCCCTGGTGGGCGACGGCAACGAGGTGGCGCACATCGACCTCATCATGGGGCCGCGCGGCTCTTCCGCCGAGATCGCCTTCGTCAACGCCCTCACCAACAACAAGGACGGCTTCACCGGCTTACTCGCCGTGGTCGAACCCAACCTGATGGTGAAGCCCGCCACCGTCCTCTTCAACAAGGTGACCATCAAGGATGCCCGGCAGGCGGTGCAGATGTTCGGGCCGGCGCAATATGCCGTCGCCAAAGCGGTGGCGGATTGCGTGGCGGACGGCACCATTCCCGTGGAGGAGGCCGACGACATCTTCATCTGCGTGGGGGTGTTCATCCACTGGGATGCCAGCGACGATGCGCGCATCCAGGCCTTCAACCACGAGGCCACTCGCCTCGCCATCTCGCGGGCGATCAGCGGAACGCCGAGCCCGGTGGAGGCCATGACGCGCCGTGAAACGGCGCGTCATCCCTTGGCCGTAGATTAACCGCGCCGCGAAACGGCGCGTCATCCCCTGGCAGTAGACTGACCGCGGGACGCGCTATTGCGCGCCGTCCCCGCTCTCATTCGACAGATCGAGGGAGAGGCCACGCGCAAACCAAGCGCCGGTGCCGGCGATCGCGGCGCCGGCCATGAAGGCCAGACCGGGCCAGTGCGCTGCGGCGAGGCAGAGCCCCACCAGCAGGCCCGAGAACGAGCAGGCCATGGCCACGATCATGACCGAGGCACGCTCCCGCGCACCTGCGTCCCGAGCCGCCATGCTTTGCGCGGCCAGCTGGCTGTGTGCTGTCAACTGCCCCAGAGGGCCCCCCGCAGGGCCCGCAGAGGGCGGGCGCGACCGACCCTTCGCTTGAAATGCCACGATGTTCCTCCCGCGCCGCCGACTGTCCGGCGGTCATTTGGACTGAGAGTAAAGCAGAAAAGCTTCACCTCTTCATCAGGCGGAGACGATGCTGGCTAAATTTTTCTTGCCTCAGCCTCATTGCACTGCAGCGAAGGGCCAAGCTGTGCCCGAAAAACGAGCACCAGCCCCCCCGCGGCCAGCACGATGGCCGCCAGCGCCATGAAGCCGACGTCGAAGCGGCCGGTCGCCTCCCGCACGAAACCAACGAGATAGGGACCGGCGAAGCCGCCGAGATTGCCCACCGAGTTGATGAGTGCGATGCCGGCCGCCGCCGCCGTGCCGCGCAGGAATTGCGGCGGCACCGACCAGAACGGCCCGAGCGCCGCATAGATGCCCATGGAAGCAAGCGAGATGGCGGCGATGGCCGCCATGTGCGTGGGCGCGACCACGCTGGCGGCGAGCCCCGCCGCTGCCGCGATGGCCGGGACCGCCACATGCAGCACCCGTTCGCCGCGCCGGTCGCTGTGCTGGCCCACGGCGAGCATGGCGAGGGCGCTCAGCGCATAGGGGATGATGAGGATCAGCCCCACCTCGTGGGTGGAATAGCCCATGGCGCGCACGATCTGCGGCAGCCACAGGCCGATGCCGTAGAGCCCCACCACGAGGCCGAGATAGACGAGGCAGAGCACGACGACCCGCGTGTCCTTCAAGGCCGGCAGCCAGGACTCGTGCGTGCCGGCGGGATGGGCGGCCTGGTGCGCCGCATCATGGGAGAGATGGTCGGCCTCGAGCCGCGCGGCGATGGCCGCCTTCTCCTCGGCCGTCAGCCAGCGGGCCTTCTCGGGGCCATCGGGCAGCATGGCGAGCACCACGAGGCCGAGCGCCACCGCCGGCAGGCCCTCGATGATGAACAGCCACTGCCAGCCGGCGAGGCCGAGCAGGCCGTGCGTGTCGAGAATCCAGGCCGACAAGGGCGCCCCGAGCGCGCTGGAGATCGGCACCGCCGCCATGAACAGCGCCACGTAGCGCGCCCGCACCGAAAGCGGGAACCAGTAGCCGAGATAGAGGATCATGCCCGGCAGGAAGCCGGCCTCGGCGGCGCCGAGCAGGAAGCGGGCGATGAAGAAGCCGGTCGCGCCCGTCACGAAGGCGGTCGCCGCCGAGATCAGGCCCCAGGTGACCATGATGCGGCAGATCCACAGCCGCGCGCCGACCTTCTGCATCACCAGGTTGCTCGGCACCTCGAACAGGAAATAGCCGAGGAAGAAGATGCCGGCGCCCCAGCCATAGACCTCCGGCGAGAAGCCGAGGTCGGCATTCATGGTCAGCGCCGCGAACCCGACATTCACGCGGTCGAGGAAGCTGACCACATAGAGCACCATCATCAGCGGGATCAGCCGCCGGACCGCCTTGGCGAAGGCGCGCGCCTCCACCGTCTGCCTCTCCGCCACCACGCACCCCTCCCCCGTCGTTGCGCGGTTTGTGGCGGCGGGCGGGACGGGCGTCAACCGCCCGCAGGCCGGGCGGCCCCTTGCGCCCGTTTGACTTTCGTCATGTTGACGTCGGCCTCCGGGTGCAATGTGGATCAAAGGTCGCAACGCATGAGGGCGCGCGCATGTTTTCGCTGAAGGGCCAGAAGGCGCTGGTGGTGGGGGTGGCGAACGACCAGTCCATCGCCTGGGGCTGCGCGAAGGCATTTCGCGAGCAGGGTGCCGACGTTGCCGTGACCTATCTCAACGCGCGGGCCGAGGCGCATGTGCGGCCGCTCGCCGAATCCATCGGCTCCGAGATCATCCTGCCGCTCGACGTGAGCATCCCCGGCCAGCTCGAAGCGGTGTTCGACGAGATCACGGCGCGCTGGGGCCGGCTGGATACCCTGCTGCACTCCATCGCCTTCTGCCCGAAGGAGGATCTGCACGGCCGCGTGGTCGACTGTTCGGCTGAAGGCTTTGCCAAGGCCATGGACGTCTCGGTCCATTCCTTCCTACGCATGATCCACCTTGCCGAGCCGCTCATGGGCGCCGGCGGCACCTGCATGACCGTGTCCTTCTACGGCGCCGAGAAGGTCGTCGAGCACTACAACATCATGGGGCCGGTGAAATCGGCGCTCGAATCGGTGGTGCGCTATGCCGCTGCGGAACTCGGCGAGAAGCGCATCTCCGTCCACGCCCTTTCGCCCGGCCCGCTGAAGACCCGCGCCGCCTCCGGCATCGCCGATTTCGACGAACTGCTGAACGAGGCCGCCGAGCGCGCACCGACTCATCTCCTCGCGTCCATCGAGGATGTGGGCGCCTTCGCCGCCTTCCTCGCGAGCCGCGAGGCCGCCAATGTCACCGGCGGCGTCCACCAGATCGACGGCGGCTACAGCATCATCGGCTGAAAGACGCCCGCCATGACGTTGGGGAGCGCTTCCCTCCGGCGGAAGAGCGCACTACCGTTCCCCTCGCGGGCCCCACCCGCCACGGCCGGACATCAACGATCCGGCCGGAGACAACCGGCGATGGCCGGACGGAGGAACGCTCCTGCGCATCGGCCTGCTTGACGGGCACGCGCGTGCGCACATCTTCGCCCGGCTTCCGCAAGGAAGGAGAGCGACCCCATGAATCTCGCAGCCAAGCTCCGGGCCCGCGCGGCCGAGGGGCGCCCGGTGCGCGTCGGCCTCATCGGTGCCGGCAAGTTCGGCTCCATGTTCCTGTCGCAGGTGCGCACCACCGTGGGCATGCACCTCATGGGCATCGCCGATCTCTCCGCCGCCCGGGCGAAGGATGCCCTCGCCAACACCGGTTGGCCGGTGGACGACGCCCTCGCGACCGATTTCGACGACGCGCGCCGCACCGGCCGCACCGTCATCACCGAGGATGCCGAGGCGCTCATCAAGGCGGACGGCATCGAGGTGATCGTGGACGCCACCGGCAGCCCGGCAGCGGGGCTCAGGCACGCGCTCCTCGCCATCGCCGAGCGCCGCCACATCGTGATGGTGACGGTGGAGGCGGACGTGCTGGCCGGCCCCCTCGTCGCCCGCAAGGCGGCCGAGGCCGGCGTCGTCTATGCCGCCGCCTATGGCGACCAGCCGGCGCTGGTGTGCGAGATGGTGGATTGGGCGCAGACCTGCGGTTTCCAGGTGGTGGCCGCCGGCAAGGGCACGAAGTATCTGCCCGCCTACCACGCCTCCACGCCCGACGACGTGTGGCGCAATATCGGCCTCACCCCCGAGCAGGCGGCCATCGGCGGAATGAACCCGCAGATGTTCAACTCGTTCGTGGACGGCACGAAATCCTCCATCGAGATGGCCGCCATCTCCAACGCCACCGGCCTCAAGGCGCCACGCGACGGGCTTCTCTTCCCGCCCTGCGGCGTGGACGACCTGCCGACCATCCTGCGCCCCCGCGACGCCGGCGGGCTGCTGGAGGAGGCCGGGCAGGTGGAAGTGGTCTCCAGCCTGGAGCGGGACGGCCGCCCGGTGTTCCGCGACCTGCGCTGGGGCGTCTATGTGGTGATCCAGGCCGATCCCTCGGCGCGTGGCGACTATGCCCGCCGCTGCTTCCGCGAATACGGCATGGCCACCGACCCGAGCGGCCGCTACACGGCGCTTTACCGGCCCTACCACATGATCGGGCTGGAACTCGGCATCAGCGTCGCCGCCGCGGCCCTGCGCAACGAGGCGACCGGCACGCCCATCGGCTTCTTCTCCGACGCCGTGGCGGTGGCGAAGAAGGACCTTTCCCCCGGCGAGATGCTGGATGGCGAGGGCGGCTACACTGTGTGGGGCCGCATCATGCGGGCGGAGGATTCCCTGGCTCGCGGCGCCCTGCCCATCGGCCTCGCCCACAAGGTGCGCCTCACCCGCCCCATCGCCCGCGGCGAGGTGGTCGGCTGGGCGGATGTGGAGATCGGCGACAACGATACCGTGCGCCTGCGCCGGGAGATGGAGCGCCAGTTCGCCGCCCCCGCCTCCCGCTCCGCAGCGGCCTGAGAGGCGCTTCGGCGCCGGACGCCGGTGGACGTTGACCGTCCGCCGGCGCGGCGCGAGGCCGCACCGGAATGGCCCGCCTGCGGCGAATGGGATTATTGATCCAGATCAAATGTCCGGTGAAGGTCCGGGCTCCTCCCGCAGCGCGGGATGAACCTCGGTACATTTCACCGGACCCTGCCCCATGCGAACCGCCGCGCGCGCCGTGCTTCACGTCCCCCTCTTCGGCTGGCTTCTCCGCGATGCCATCTACGGCCTGCCCGACGCGAAGTACTTCTTCATCGCGAACCTGATTTTCGCCTTTGGTTATCTCACCTATTTCTTCGGCTATGCCTTCATCATCATCTACGCGCTGACGGCCACGGCGCTCGCCCTGACCGCGCTCATCATTCTCACCGCGTCCGATCTCCTCGCCACCATGGCCAAGCGCAAGGCAGCCCGGCTGGCGCGGGGCCGGTAAGGCCAGAGAATGGCTCCCACCGCCCCGGCGCACGACGTCGGGGCGGAACACGGGCCGCGGCCAGAAACCGGCCGCGGCTGGAAGGGTGCCCCCTCAGAACTGGTACGTCACCCGCGTGTTGAACGAGCGGCCCATGCCGGCCACCGGGAAGCCCCACGCCGCCGACGTGCCCATCATCGACGACACCTGGTAGTTCACCAGGTTCGCGCCGCCGAGGGGCAGGTTGTAGTTGGTGTCCAGAATGTTCTCGACACCAAAGTCGAAGCGGAACTGCTGCCACTGGTAGCTGGTGCGGTAGTTGAGCAGCGCGTAGGCCGAGGTCTCAAGTTCGTTGCGCACCTGGCTCACGAGCACCTTGGCCGCGACCATCTGCAGTTCGAGGCTGTTGGTCCAGTTGCCGAGCTTGTGGTCGACCGCGATGACGCCGTTGAGCGGCATCATGTGGTAGAGGTTCACGCCGTCGGTGCGCTGGCCCTGCACGAAGTTGAGGTTGCCGCGGAACACGCCCTGCCCCCACGTGAGGTCGTTCCACAACTCCATCTTGCCATCGATGTTCACGCCATAGAGCCACGCATCGTGGTTGGCGAACTGCAGGAAGACGAAGTCGTTGGTGACGTAGGGATTGTTGGGCTTCGACGCGAGGCAGCCCGCCAGCAGGCAACGGTCCGCGTCGATATAGTTCACCACATAGCTGTAATAGGGCGAGACGCGCAGTTCCCAGGCGTTGCGCACCGGGTCGTGCCAGGTGGCGGTGAAGCTCGCCGTGTGGGCCGCCTCCGGCTCCAGATTGAGATTGCCCACATAGCCGTTGCCGTCGCCGAACCAGCCGATCATGTCCATGGCCATGGGGTTGGTGGACCAGGCATAGCGCTCGTAGAAATTCGGCGAGCGGGTCTTTCTGGCGAGGCCGAATTCGTAGGTGCTGGCGGCGTTGGCGTCGTAACGCAGGATGGCCGAGGCATCGACGTTGAAGTCGGTGCGGGCGTGGCTCTGGGCGTTGAACAGCGCAGCGTCGGCGCCGTACATCATCTGGTTGTAGCCCTCCACGTCGCCGGTGTTCATCCAGACCACGTCGTTGCGCACGCCCAGCACTGCGGTCCAGCGGTCGTCGATTCGCCGCTCCCACTCGCCATAGATGCCGGCGCGCAGCTTCTGGCCGTTGTTGATGCTCTGGAAGGTATCCGGTCCCATCATCATGGAGCCGGCGACGGGCGGCCACCAATCATCGAGGGTGTTGTAGTAGAGTTCATTGCCGATCCGCAGCGTATCGCGGGCAGAGAGTGCCATCGTGCCCTTCAGCGAGTAGCCGATGTCGGTCGCCTTCGTGTCCATGGGCATGTCGCCGGTCTTGTCCGGCGCGATGAAGCCCATGGTGTGGCGGATCTGGTTGGCGAAGACATTGCCTTCCAGCTGGCCCCAGTCGAACTCGCCGAGATAGCGGCCGAAGGCGTTGATGCTCTTGTTCTCCACGAGGTCCATATACTGGTTGGGGTAGCCCTCGTAGGGGATGAACTGGCCGCCGATTCCCACCGTGAAGAGCTGGTCGGCGATCTTCTTCGAGATGGTCAGCGCGTGGTTCTGGGTCTCGTACAAGGTGGACTTGATGGTGGTGCCGTCGCCCGCCACATAGTCGCTCGCCTTGGCCCAGCCGCCGGTATAGGTCACGCTGGTGTCGGCATTGGAGACGGTGGCCGTGGCGTCCACGCCGTAGCTGTTGTTGTTGCTCCGATAATAGCCGGAGATGCTGCCCGAGACGGTGAGCTGCTCGCCCTCGGTGAACTTCGGGGGCGCCACCGTCACGTTCACCCGCGCGCCCGTATAGTCGCCGCCGACGCTCACCGGCGCAGTGGCCGTATAGACCTTCACGTTGGCGATCATCGCCGGATTGACGAAAGAGAAGGGCGGATTCATCTGGTTCGGGCAGGCGATGCCGAACAGCATCCCGTTGACCGCGACCTGGACCCGGTCCGCCCCCATGCCGTTCACCGCCGGCAGGCTGGAGACACCGCCCGCGCCCCAGGACGCGCCGCCGGGAATGCGGTTGAGGAGCGAGCCCGAATCGCTGGTCCACAGCGTCGCCGCCTGCGCCTCGCTGCCGGAGATGAGCGCGATGTCCGCCGGGGAGAAATTGCCCGAATCCGACCCCGGTGCGCCGGATGCCGTCGCCGCCGGCGTGGTGGCCCGCACGGTCACGGGCGGCAGCTCGGTGGCCGGCTGCGGGCTGGTCTGCGCCATAGCAGGCGCGACGAATGCCGGCACCAGGACAAGCGCGAGCGCGGACGGCGCAAACAGAGCGGTGCTGCGCGCGAAGCTGCCGCGCAGCCGGGACAGGGTCCCGGCGGGGAGAACGGGGGATGGCATTTGCGTGTCCTCGCGCTCGAAGGCCGGCGGCAAGAGGCGCGGCAGAGCGGAATTGTTTTTGGGTAGGGTAGACCTTGGCCGCGCCGACGCGGACCTGTCCGCTTGCCTTGCAAGCTGACCGGTCGAAGCATTCCCTGTGTTGAAACGGGAGAACGCACGGGCCGTGGGACAGCGCGCCCGGCCCCGCACCGCGTCAGCGGCGAGACCGGACGACTTCAGGCCGCCGCGGGAGGTGCACGCGCCCGGAAGGCGCTCAGGACATGGGTGCGAAGCGGTGCGGAGGGCGCGCCGAAATCGAGCCGGAGCGCGCCGGTGAGCGGCGCGACGTCCGGCACAGGCGGCGGTGGCGGCAGAGCGGGCAGGTCGGCCCGCGCGAGACAGGCCTGGCACTGGCGATGCTGCGCCGGGGCGCCGTCATGCCCGCCATCCGAGCCTGTCGTGCCGGCGGAGACCGCACTCAGGCACAGGTCCGGATCCATCCCGATGGGAACGGATCCGAGCGCGAAGCCCGAAAGGACGACCTGGAGAAGGAGGACATAGGCGACAGCCCAGCCGGCAACACGCGCCGCAACCCGACCCGCGGCCCTTTCGGCCGCGCGTCGCGCGAATGCGTTAATGCCCCTGCGTCCAGCCATGTGCCGCTCCCGCCACAGGAGTACCATTCCTCACGGGAACGTGTAACGGCGGAAATGGGCTGCCGCCCCTGCGGAAGGGCGCCCTGACGCACGGTCCGTTAACACTGTTGCAAACTTGCCGCAGATTTCGGCCTGTCGGGGGCGCCACGGCGTCCCCGTCGAGGTTTCCCCTGCTCAGACGCGGCTGCTCATGGTCAGCAGCTCGTAGCGGGCCACGGTGTCGCCATCCTGGTTGAACACCTCCGCATCCCAGCGCACCTCGCCGTATTCCGGCTTGCGGGCGGGCTGCTTGTTCTTGACCGTTAGCCGCACGCGGATGGCATCCCCCGGCGAGACTGGCTTCAGGAAGCGCAGCGAGTCGAGCCCGTAATTGGCGAGCAGCGGCCCCGGCGCCGGATCGACGAACAGGCCCGCCGCGAACGACAGGATGAGGTAGCCGTGCGCGACGCGGCCGGGGAAGAAGGGGTTCGCCTTCGCCGCTTCCTCGTCCATGTGGGCATAGAAGGTGTCGCCGGTGAAATGGGCGAAATGCTCGATGTCGTCCAGCGTGATGGTGCGCGACGCCGTCTCCACCGTGTCGCCCACGCTGAGGGCATCGAACTTGCGCTTGAAGGGATGCTCCGGCGTCACCGGCGCGGGGGCGCCCGAGAGCCAGGTGCGCGTCAGGGCCGACAGGCGGGCGGGCGAGCCCTCGATGGCGGTGCGCTGCATGTAGTGGAACACGCCGCGCAGGCCACCCATCTCCTCGCCGCCACCGGCACGGCCGGGGCCGCCATGGACGAGGCCGGGGAGCGGCGAGCCGTGGCCGGTGGATTCCTTGGCGCAGTCGCGGTCAATCAGCACGAGGCGGCCATGATGGGCGGCGATGCCGAACACCAGCTCCTCCGCCACCGCAGGATCATAGGTGTAGACCGAGGCGACGAGGCTGCCCTCGCCCTTGGCCACCAGCGCCAGTGCATCGGCGATGGCCTCGTAGCCCATCACCGTCGCCACCGGCCCGAACGCTTCCACCTCGTGCGGCGCCTTGGCCTTGAGGGGTTCGGCGCAGCGCAGCAGCACCGGTGCCATGAAGGCGCCGGTGGCGGCATCCGCGCCCACGGGCTCGACCTTTTCAGGATCGCCGAACACGATCTCCGCCTCGGCCGCGATCTCCCGCACCGCCTCCTGCGTGGCGGTGCGCTGGGCGCGGCTGGCGAGCGGGCCCATGCGCACGTCCTCGCGGCGCGGGTCGCCCACGGCGATGGCCGCGAGGCGCGTGGAGAGAGCCGCGATCACAGCGTTCTCCTGCGCTTTCGGTACGATGATGCGGCGGATGGCGGTGCACTTCTGGCCCGCCTTCACCGTCATCTCGCGCACCACCTCGGCGATGAAGAGGTCGAACTCCGGCGTGCCCTCCACGGCATCCGGGCCGAGCACGGCGGCATTGAGCGAGTCCCGCTCGGCGATGAAACGCACCGCGTTGCGCGAGACCGCCGGATGGTCGCGCAGCGCCTGCGAAGTCGCGGCAGAGCCGGTGAAGGAGAGCACGTCCTGCCCGGTGAGATGATCGAGCAGGTCACCCGCCGATCCCGCGACGAACTGCAGCGCGCCCGCCGGCAGGATGTTCGCCTCGATGATGAGCTTCACCACGGCCTCGGCCACATAGGCGGTGGCGGTGGCCGGCTTGGTGATGACGGGCATGCCCGCGAGGATGGCCGGGGCCAGCTTCTCCAGCATGCCCCAGCAGGGGAAGTTGAAGGCGTTCACGTGCACCGCGACGCCGTGGAGCGGGGTGAGCACATGGAGACCGATGAAGGTGCCGTTCTTCGACAGGGCCTCCGGCGCGCCTTCCACCACGAAGCGCTCGCCCGGCAGTTCGCGCCGCCCGCGGGAGGCGTAGGCGTAGAGCGTGCCGATGCCGCCGTCGATATCGAAGAAATTATCCCGCTTGGTTGCGCCGGTGTCGGCGGCGAGCGCGTAGAGCGCATCCTTGTGGGCGGTGAGATGGGCACCGAGGGCTTTGAGCATGTCGGCGCGCTGATGGAAAGTGAGACGCCGCAGCGCCGGCCCGCCCACGTCGCGGGCATGGCGCACCATGGCAGCGAAATCGAGCCCACGGGTGGAGGCACGCGCCACCACGCGCCCGTCGATGGCGCTCGGAATGTCCACCAGCCCGGCCTCGGGGGTGAACCAGCGGTCGAGGGCGTAGCTGTCGAGGATCTTGGTCACTTATTCCCTCCCTTGGGAGCGCCGGCCTTGTGCCAGTCTGTAAATGTCTTGCCCTCGCGCACGAGCTGGACGAGGAGCGGTGCGGGGTCGGAGCCGGCGCCGCCGGTGGCGTGGGCGGCTTCGATTTCGGTGAGGATGGTGGCGAGGCCGAGGGCGTCGGCGGCGTGCATGGGGCCGCCCTTGAGGCGCGGAAAGCCGTAGCCGTTGACGAAGGCGAGGTCGATGTCGGAGGGCCGCAGCGCGATGCCCTCGGCCAGTTCCTTCGCGCCCTCATTGGCCGTCACGGCCAGAAGCCGAAGCTGGATCTCCTCCGGCGTGAAGGATCGCGGCTGGATCCCCTTGGCGGCGCGGGCCTGCGCGATGATCTGCGTGACGGCAGGGTCTGGAGCACGGTTGCCGTTTGCATCATAGGCGTACCAGCCGCCATTGGTCTTGCGCCCCAGCCGACCCGCCTCGACCAGAGCATCGGCGATGGCGACGTAGCGCTCGTTCGGGTCGCGCGTCGCCGCCCGGCGCTTCCTCATGGCATAGGCGATGTCGAGGCCGGACATGTCCGACACCGCGAAGATGCCCATGGCGAAGCCGAAGGCCTCCAGCGCCGCATCCACCTGTTCGGGGCTGGCCCCGTCCTCCACCAGATATTCCGCGTGGCGGCGGTACACCGCATAGATGCGGTTGCCGATGAAACCGTCGCAATTGCCCGCAACCACCGGCTGCTTGCCCATCTTCTTCGCCAGCGCGAGGGCGGTCGCCAGAACGTCCGGCGCGGTATGGGTCGCCTTCACCACCTCCAGCAGCTTCATGATGTTGGCGGGGGCGAAGAAGTGCAGGCCCACCACGTCCTCAGGCCGGGAGGTGGCGGCGGCGATGGCGTCGAGGTCGAGATAGGAGGTGTTGGTGGCGAGCACCGCACCCGGCTTCGCAATCCGGTCGAGGCGGCCGAAGATGTCGGTCTTCACCGCCATGTCCTCGAAGGCGGCTTCGACGATGAGGTCGACATCGGCCAGGGCCGCATAGTCGCAGGCCGGGGTGAGGCGGGCGAGGCGCTCAGCCTTCCGGGCCTCGTCGATACGGCCGCTCTTCACCTGCCGGGCATAGAGGGCATCAATGCGCGCGACGCCGGCCGCAGCGGCCTCCGCATCGCGCTCCACCAGAGTCACGGGATATCCGGCGTCCAGCAGCGCCACGGCAATGCCCGCGCCCATGGTGCCGGCGCCGATGACGGCAGTGGATGACACGGACCGCGCCTTGGCGCCTTCCAGCCCCGGCACCTTCACCGCCTCGCGCTCGGCAAGGAAGAGGTGGCGCAGGGCCTTGGCTTCCGGGCTCTCGCGCAAGCTAAGGAAGGCGGCGCGCTCGGTGGCGAGGCCGGAGGCGAAGTCGCCATCCTTCGACGCGGTGATGACGCGGATGGCCTCGGCGATGGCCGGCACGCCCTTCGCCCCCTTCAGCGCCTTGGCCGCTGCCGCGTCCTCCCCGACCGGATCGCCGGCGGGGACCGGCAGGGCCGAGAGCCGGCGCTTTGAAACCGACGGCGCACGGGCGATGGCTTCGGCGAGGAGATCGCCCTCCACCACCGCATCGACAAGGCCCAGGGCCAGCGCCTCGCCGGCCTTCAGCACCCGGCCCTCGCACACCAGAGCGATGGCCTGCGCCACCCCGACCAGCCGCACCAGCCGCTGGGTTCCCCCCGCGCCGGGGATGATGCCGAGCCGGGTCTCGGTGAGCCCCACCAGCGCCTTGGCCGACCCAATCCGCAGATCGCAGGCCAGCGCGATCTCGCAGCCACCGCCCAAAGCCGCGCCGTCCAGCGCCGCGACCACCGGCTTGGTGCAGGCATCGATCGCGCCCACCACCTCCGGCAAAAACGGCTCATCGGGCGGCAGCGCCATCTCCTTGAGGTCCGCCCCCGCGATGAACCGCCCCGGCCCGCCGCTCAGCACGAGCGCCGACACCGACGCATCCGCCTCCAGCCCCCGCACCGCATCCAACAGCCCCTGCCGCACGCCACGCGACAGCGCGTTCACCGGCGCATGGTCGATGTGAACCACCGCGACAGCGCCGTGGCGGGTGATCGTGAGGGGGGAAACCTGCGCGTCCACCGCTCAGACCCGCTCGATGAGGGCGGCGATGCCCTGGCCCACACCGATGCACATGGTGGCGACCGCCCGCTTGCCGCCACGGACTTCCAGCGCGCTGACCGCCGTCATGGCGAGGCGCGCGCCGGACATGCCGAGGGGATGGCCAAGCGCGATGGCCCCGCCATGCGGGTTCACGCGCTCCGCATCATCCGGCAGGCCGAGCTGGCGCAGTACCGCCAGCGCCTGCGAGGCGAAAGCTTCATTGAGTTCGATGAGGTCGATATCGGAGAGGGACAGGCCGTTCTTCTCCAGAAGCTTGCGCGTGGCCGGCGCCGGGCCGATGCCCATGATCCGCGGCGGCACGCCGGCCTGCACCACGGAAATGACGCGGGCGCGCGGCGTGAGGCCGTACTTTTTCGCCGCCGCTTCCGAGGCGAGGATGAGCGCGCCGGCGCCATCGTTGACGCCGGAGGCATTGCCCGCCGTCACCGAGCCGCCCTCCTTGCGGAAGGGAGTCTTCAGCGCGGCCAGTTGCTCCAAGGTCGTATCGCCGCGCGGGTGCTCGTCGCGCTCCACCAACACCGAGGACTTCCTGCCCTTCACCTCGATGGGCGCGATCTCGCGAGCGAAGAAACCCGCCTCCTGCGCTGCCTTTGCCCGCTGCTGGGAACGCCAGGCGAACAGATCCTGATCGGCGCGGGAAATAGCGAAGTCGGCGGCGACGTTCTCGCCGGTCTCCGGCATGGAATCGACGCCGTACTGCGCCTTCATCAGCGGGTTGATGAAGCGCCAGCCGATCGTGGTGTCGTAAATCTCCGCCTGCCGCGAGAAGGCCTCCGTGGCCTTGCCCTGCACGAAGGGCGCGCGGGTCATGCTCTCCACGCCGCCGGCAATGATGAGGTCGGCATCGCCGGTCATGATGGCACGGGCGCCGATGCCGACCGCATCAAGGCCGGACCCGCACAGCCGGTTCACAGTGGTGCCCGGAGCGCTCACCGGCAGGCCGGCGAGGAGGGCCGCCATGCGGGCGACGTCGCGATTGTCCTCGCCCGCCTGATTGGCGCAGCCGAGGATCACGTCGTCCACCGCCTCCCAGTCCACGCCGGGATTGCGGTCCTTGAGCACGCGGATGGGATGGGCGGCGAGGTCGTCCGCCCGCACGTCCTTGAGAGCGCCGGCATAGCGGCCGATGGGGGTGCGCGCGAAGTCGCAGATGAAGGCGTCAGCCATGATGATCTCCGAAGAAAAGGGGCTCAGGCGGCGGCCGGACGGCGCACGCACACGACGCGGAAGCGGCCCGCCACGAAGGCCGCATCGGTGAGGCAGGCATTGCCGGCGGGATTGGCGCCGGAGACGTGGTAGTCGCTGAAGGCCGCGCTCTGGTTCACATAGATGCCGCCCGTGAGGTTCACGGAGAGCGGCACGCCGGCGCGGGCATAGGCCGGCACGGCGCGGGCGATCTCGGCCTCGTCGGTGGAATAGAGGGCTGCGGTGATGGCGCCCTTTTCGCGCGCGGCGCGGGCGGCGCGGGCCACCCCATCCGCCGTATCGGCCACCGCGACGACAAAGGCGATGGGGCCGAACCGCTCTTCGAGATAGGCCGCCTCGTCGGCAGCATCCACCGCCAGCAGAAGCGGCGTCGCCGTCCGCGCGCCCTCCACTTGCAGGGCCGCGCTGTCGCGCACGATGCGGCCGAGGCTGCGGGCTTCCTCGATGCGGGCGAGGGTCGCCGGATTCTGGATGGCGCCCAGCACTGCCGCGGCGCGGGCGGGCTCGGAGAGGAGCGCGTCGATGGCCGAGGCGATGCCGCCGGCCACCTCGTCGAAGCTCTTGTGCCCCGCCTCGGTCTCGATGCCCCCCGCCGGCACGAAGATGACCTGCGGCGCCGTGCACATCTGGCCGCTATAGAGCGAGAGCGAGAAGGCGATGTTCTGGCACATCGGCCCGAAAGCGCCGGTGGAGGAGACGACGATGGTGTTGACACCCGCCTCTTCCGTGAACACCAGCTTGTCCTTCACGTTCTCCCGCAGCCAGCCGCCGAACTGGGAAGAGCCGGTGAAGTCGACGATGCCGACGGCCGGGTTGGTCGCCAGTTCCTTCGCGATGGGCGCCTCGGCGGTGTCGGGGGCGAGCTGGATCACGTCCGGATCGAAGCCCTCCTCCGCCAGCACCTCGCGGGCGATGCGGACGGTGAGCGCCAGCGGCAGGATAGCGGCGGGGTGGGGCTTCACGATCACCGCATTGCCGGTGACGAGATCGGCGAACAGCGCGGGATAGCTGTTCCAGGTGGGGAAGGTGGCGCAGCCGATGACGAGGCCGATGCCGCGCGGCACCACGTGGAAATCCTTGTCGAGACGGATGGCGGAGCGGCCCATGGGCTTCTCCCACACCACCGCGCCGGGCACGCGGGACATCTCCTCATAGGCGTAGGCGACGGCCTCCAGCCCGCGATCCTGCGCGTGCGGGCCGCCGGCCTGGAACGCCATGGGCCCGGCCTGCCCGGTGGTGTGCTCCACCGCTTCCGCGATGAGGAAGCTCGCCGTGTTGAGGCGCACGAGGATTTCCAGCGCGATGCCCGTGCGCTGGGCGATGGAGGCGGCCGCCCATGCGGCGCCGGCCTTCTCCGCGCGGGTGATCAGGTCGTCCACGGCGCGGGCGCGATAGGTGATGCCGAGGGCGGGACCGAAGGGAGAGACCTCGGCGCCGATCAGGGGCGCGTCTTCGCCCGCAGCGAGCTCGAACGGCTGGTCCTTCAGGGCCGCAAAGGCCGCCTTGGCCTCGGCCGCGCCGCCTTCGGGATAGGCCTTGGGATTTTCCGGGAAGGCCGCCCAGAAGCCCCGTCCGCGCGCTGCGGCAACGGCGGATTCGAGCAGCGCGGCGTGGGCCGCGAACAGGTCAGCCATGGTCCTCTCCCTGTGCCGGGACGCTGTGCGATGATGTTGACAAGCCCATCCCTTGCGCTAATGATTAACCGATCGTCCGGTTAATTCAAGAGGCTCCGAAAGAGCCCACAAGTGGGAGGACCAAGTGGAGGCGCATCTGAACGAAGCCGTGCTGACCGTCACGGACCATGGCGGCTGGACGGAGCTGACGCTCAATCGTCCCGACCGCCTCAATTCCTTCAACGAGGAGATGCACGGCGCGCTTGCGGGGGCACTGGACGACGCCGCCGATGAGAGCTGCCGCGCCGTGCTGCTCACGGGCGCCGGCCGGGGCTTCTGCGCCGGGCAGGATCTGTCCGCGCGCGCCAATGCCGAAGGCCCGCTCGACCTCGGCGCCACCATCGAAGCCTTCTACAATCCGCTCATCCGCCGCATCCGAGGCCTCCACAAGCCCGTTGTTTGCGCGGTGAATGGCGTGGCCGCCGGGGCCGGTGCCAACATCGCTTTGGCCTGCGACATCGTTCTGGCGGCGCGTTCCGCCAAGTTCATCCAGGCGTTCTCGAAGATCGGCCTCGTGCCCGATTCGGGCGGCACCTATTTCCTGCCGCGCCTCATCGGCGATGCGCGGGCGCGGGCGCTGATGCTGCTGGCCGAGCCTCTTACGGCCGAGACCGCGGCCGAATGGGGCCTCATCTGGAAGGTCATCGACGACGCCGCGCTCATGGACGAGGCGCGCGCGCTCACCGCCCGCCTCGCCACCCAGCCGACGCAGGGCCTCGCCCTCACCAAGGCGGCGCTCAACGCCTCCGGCGGCAACAGCCTCAATGACCAGCTCGATCTTGAGCGCGACCTGCAGCGCGAGGCCGGCCGCACGCCGGACTATCGCGAGGGCGTGAAGGCCTTCATGGAGAAGCGCGCCCCGAACTTCACGGGACGCCGCTCGTGACCGCCGCCGCCGAAACCGTGGCGCCGCTCTCCCCGGAGGAGATCGCCCGCCGTTCCGCCGACGCCATGTGGGCGACCGACCATGCGAGCCAGGGGCTCGGCATGGAGATCGTCAGCATCGGCCCGGGCACCGCGACCCTCGCCATGACGCTCACCGAGCGCATGTGCAACGGCTTCGGCATGGGCCATGGCGGCTTCATCTTCGCCTTGGCCGACAGCGCCTTTGCTTTCGCCTGCAACACCTATGACGAGCGCACCGTCGCCCAGCACTGCTCGGTGAGCTATCTGCGCCCCGGCACCGGCGGCAAGCGCCTCGTGGCGCGGGCGCGCGAGGTGAGCCGCAGTGGGCGCTCCGGCATTTACGACGTCGAGGTTTCGCAGGACGATGTGGTGATCGCCCAGTTCCGCGGCCATTCCCGCACCATCGGCGGGCGCATCACGCAGACAGACGCCGGGGGCGCGGACGCCCCTGCCAGCAAGAAATCCTGATCTAGCAGAAGATCCATCTGGAGGAGACGATGAACATGGCTCTGCCGGCACTGTCCCCGGGCCGTTCCTTCGAGGGTGGCCTCGATCCCGCCGAGCGCGCCTCGCGCGACGAGATCATGTCCCTGCAGCGCGAGCGCCTCGCCTGGTCGCTGCGCCACGCCTACGAGAACGTGCCCTTCTACCGCCAGGCGTTCGACAAGGCCGGCGTTCACCCCTCCGACCTGCGCGACCTCTCGGACCTCGCCAAGTTCCCCTTCACGGTGAAGACGGACCTGCGCGACAACTACCCCTTCGGCCTGTTCGCGGTGCCGAAGGAAAAGCTGATCCGCGTGCACGGCTCCTCCGGCACCACCGGCAAGCCCATCGTGGTGGGCTACACCAAGGCCGACATCGACATGTGGGCCGACGTGATGGCCCGCTCCATCCGCGCCGCGGGCGTGCGTCCGGGCATGATGGTGCATGTGGCCTATGGCTACGGCCTTTTCACCGGCGGCCTCGGCGCCCATTACGGCGTCGAGCGTCTGGGCTGCACCGTGGTGCCCATGTCCGGCGGCATGACCGAGCGCCAGGTCCAGCTCATCCACGATTTCAAGCCCGACGCCATCATGGTGACGCCGAGCTACATGCTCGCCCTCATGGACGGCTTCGCCAAGGCCGGGCTCGACCCGCGCGAGACCTCGCTCAAATACGGCATCTTCGGCGCCGAGCCGTGGACCAATGCCATGCGTCAGGAGATCGAGCGCGACTTCGCGCTTGATGCCACCGACATCTACGGCCTCTCCGAGGTCATCGGTCCCGGCGTCGCGCAGGAATGCGTGGAGACCAAGGACGGCCTGCACATCTGGGAGGATCATTTCTACCCGGAGGTGATCGACCCGCTCACCGGCGAGGTGCTGCCCGATGGTTCGAAGGGCGAGCTGGTGTTCACCTCGCTGACCAAGGAAGCCTTCCCCATCATCCGCTACCGTACCCGCGACCTCACCCGCCTGCTTCCGGGCACGGCGCGGCCGGGCATGCGGCGCATGGAGAAGGTGACGGGCCGTTCGGACGACATGATCATCCTGCGCGGCGTCAACGTCTTCCCGACCCAGATCGAGGAAATCCTGCTGGCAGTGGAGGCCTGCTCCGGCCACTACCAGATCGAGCTGACCCGCGATGGGCGCATGGACGAGATGACCGTGCACGCCGAGATCCGCGAGGAGGTCTATGGCGAGGTGGACGTGGACGCCACCGGGAAGCGCATCCTCAAGCGCATCAAGGACACCATCGGCATCACCACGCGCATCACCCTGCACGAGCCGGGCGGCATCGAGCGCACGGCCACCGGCAAGGCCAAGCGCATCCTGGACCGCCGTCCCAAGGAGTGAGCGGAGGGCCCATCGCCCTCCTTTGCCCCAACAAAAAAGGCCCGGCGCGATGCCGGGCCTTTTTCTTGTCTGCTGCCGATCTCAGTCGAGGCCGAGCGGCGCGAGGCGGTCCGAGACGATACGCTCCCACTCCGCCAGCAGCACCTCGTTGGGCGTGTGGCGCAGGCCGAGACGGCGGAGCGTGTCGTAGCGGGCGGAGCCGGCCACGCCGAACGTGGCGGCGACCCGGGGCCGCCAATAGGCAAGGCTCGCCCGCGCGCCGACCCGCCCGACTTCGGTGGCGGTGATGCGCTCCAGCCCTTCGAGTCCCAGCTCCGCATGGCGCGCCTCGCGCGGCGCGATCTCGCGGAACACCTCGGCCAGCGGCGCATAGGACACCCGCGACAGCTCGGCGAGCTGCACGCCGGTGGCGAGGCCCATGAGCACGTTCATCGCCACCGCGTCAGTCCATCCCGTGATGGGATAGTGGAAGACCGAGAGCCGCATGTCGTTGCCGTGCCGCACAGTGCCAAGATCGGCATCGCGGGCGACCCGCGCCGCCCAGTCGTGCTGCGCCTCATAGCGGCCGGTATCGGTGCCGAAGGCGCCCATCAGGTCGAGCACGCGCTCGGCGTGGTCCGCCTTCTCCAGCGTGATGCGGCTCGCCGCGATCCGCGCTTTGATGCCGGGCGCGAAATTGATGGAGGCGGCAAAGCCGGCCGAGCCCGCAAGCTGGCTGTCCACGAACGAGGACATGAGCCGCAACAGCTCGCCGCGATAGCGCGGCGGCACGTTGTCGGGCGAGGAGAGCACGCCGCCCTGGGCGAGATAGTCGTCGATGGCGATCACGTCGGACATGGTTTCCCCCTCACTCGTCGTAGGTGACGACGAGTTTTTCGGTGAGCGGGAAGCACTGGCAGGTGAGCACGTAGCCGGCGCGCACCTCGTAATCCTCCAGCGCATGGTTGACGGCCATTTCCACCTCGCCCTCCACCACCTTGGCGCGGCAGGTGGAGCACACGCCCGCCTTGCAGGCGTAGGGCGCATCCAGATTGGCGGCGAGCGCGGCGTCGAGCAGGCTCTGGCCCTCGCGCGGCATGTGGAAGGTGCGGGTGGCGCCATCCAAAGTCACGGTCGCGGTGGTGCCCGCGCCGTTGGCGGTGACGTTCGCCGACACCGCCTTGGCCTTCGCCCGGCCGGGCTGGCCGGAGGCGAACAACTCAAACTTGATCTGCGCGTCGCTGAGACCGTGCTCGCGCAGAGCGGCGGCAATGGCCAGCATCATGGGCTCGGGACCGCAGATGAAGGCGGTGTCCACCGACTTCGCGTCGATCCAGTGCTTAAAGAGACCTTCCATCTTCTCCGCATCGACGCGGCCGGTGAACAGGTCGATCTCCTGCGCCTCGCTCTCCAGCACATGCAGCACCGAGAGGCGGCCGAGATAGATGTTCTTCAGATCTTCCAGCTCCTCACGGAACATGATGGAGCTGATCTGCCGGTTGGCATAGACGAGGGTGAAACGGGACCTGGGTTCGCGCGCCAGCACCGTCTTGATGATGGACAGGAGCGGCGTGATGCCGGAGCCGCCGGCAAAGCCGAGATAGTGGCGATCCAGCTCCGGAGCGAGCGGCACGAAGAACTTGCCCATGGGCGGCATGGCTTCGAGCGTGTCGCCGGGGGAAAGGTTTTCATTGGCCCAAGTGGAGAAGGCGCCGCCCTCCACCTTCTTGATGCCCACCTTGAGGCAGCCCTCATCCTTGCCGGCGCAGATGGAATAGCTGCGGCGCAGCTCCTCGCCATCGAAGTCGCGGCGAAAGGTGAGGTATTGGCCCTGCGTGAAGTCGAACGCCGCGGCGTCCTCAGGGCGGGGCTTGAGGGTGACGACGACGGCATCACGCGTCTCGCGCCGCACGTCGACCACCTCCAGGGAATGAAACCGTGCCATGCGGCGCTCCTCGGGATTTTTTAATATTCAGATGCACTTGAAGTAGTCGAACGGCTCCAGGCACGAGAGGCAGCGATAGCTGGCCTTGCAGGCGGTGGAGCCGAACTGGCTCACCTTCTGCGTCTGCGCCGAGCCGCAGCGCGGGCAGGCCACCGTGAGATTGGAGCCGGAGGCGAGCCGGCGTGCGAGCGCCAGCGAGCGGCCATCGGCGGCGGTGTCGTCCACTGGCGGGGCGATGCCGTAGGCGCGCAGCTTCTCGCGGCCCTCGGCGCTCATCCAGTCGGTGGTCCAGGGGGGCGAGAGCTGGCGCTCAAGCCGCACGCGGGCGACGCCGTGCGCGTTCAGCGCCCGCTCGATATCGAGATTGATGACGCCCGTTGCCGGGCAGCCGGAATAGGTGGGCGTGACGGTGACGACGAGGGTGTCGTCGTCCCATTTCACCTCGCGGACGATGCCGAGATCGACCAGCGAAAGCACCGGGATTTCCGGATCCGGCACCTGCGACAGCCAGTGCCAGACCTCGTCAAGGGATGGCAGGGTGGCGGTCGCCATTCTCGCCCCCTACCAGGTCGCGCCGGGATAGGCGCGCTGCAGGAACTGCATGTCGGCGAGGATGTAGCCGAGATGCTCGGTGTGGACGCCGCGCCGGCCACCCTTGTGGACGTAAGCCGACGTCGGCGCCTTCAGCGTCGCCTCGCGCAGCACCTCGGAGACGATGGCCTCCCATTCCGGCTTGAGGCTCGCCGGATCGGGCGCAATGCCGGCGGCGGCCACGGCGCGGTCGGCATCATCGGAGATGAAGAGTTCGCCCACATAGGACCACATGTCGTCGAGCGCGCGCTGCATGCGCGCGTGGCTCTCATCCGTGCCGTCGCCGAGGCGGATCACGAGGTCGCTGGAGCGCTCCAGGTGATAGGCCGCCTCCTTGACCGCCTTGGCGGCGATCTCGGCGACGCGCGGATCGGCGGATTTGGTCAGCGCCGTCAGCATCACGTGGTGCCAGGCATCGAACAGGAACTGCCGCATCAGCGTCTGACCGAAGTCGCCATTGGGGCGCTCCACCAGCAGGCAATTGCGGAAGGCGGCGGCATCCCGCAGGAAGGCGAGCGCATCTGCATTGCGGCCCTTGCCTTCCACCTCGCCGGCGAGGCCGAGCCAGAGCTGGGTCTGGCCGATGAGGTCCAGCGCCGTGTTGGCGAGGGCGATGTCCTCTTCCAGCACGGGGGCGTGGCCGCACCACTCGGACACGCGATGGCCGAGGATGAGGGTGTTGTCCCCCATCCGGGTCAGGAATTCGAACAGAGCGGCGCGATCGACCGCGATCTCGGCGCTGGCCATCACATATGCCCCACTTCTTCGGGAATCTGGAAGAAGGTCGGGTGGCGGTAGACCTTGGAATTGGACGGCTCGAACAGCGGCCCTTTGTCCGAGGGGCTGGAGGCGGTAATGTCCACCGACTTCACCACCCAGATGGAAACGCCCTCATTGCGGCGGGTATAGACGTCCCGCGCATTCTTGATGGCGAGCTCCGCGTCGGGCGCGTGCAGGCTGCCCACATGGCGGTGGTTGAGGCCGTGCTGGCCGCGGATGAAGACTTCCCACAAGGGCCATTCGCTGGACATGGTTGTTCCTCCCGTTCCGGGCCGGACGGCGAGGCCGTCCGGAAGATGTGCTGTTGTTATGGTACGCCCTGACCGGCGATGACTTGGGCGCGGCTATTCCGCGGCGACGCGGGCGGCGGCGCGGCGCGCCTCGGCCTTTTCGGCATGGGCGAGCAGGCCGTCGCGGAACCAGGCTCCGTCTTCCCAAGCCTTCACGCGGGCGCCGAGGCGCTCCTTGTTGCAGGGGCCGTTGCCGGCGATGACCTCAAAGAATTCGGACCAATCCGGCTCGGAGAAGTCGTAGCCCTTCTTCTCCTCGTTCCACTTCAGGTTCGGGTCGGGGATCTTGAGGCCGAGATATTCTGCCTGCGGCACCGTCTGGTCGACGAACTTCTGGCGCAGCTCGTCATTGGTGTTGATCTTGATCTTCCACGCCATGGACTGGGCGGAATGCACCGAATCCTTGTCGGAGGGACCGAACATCATGAGGGCGGGATACCAGAAGCGGTCGAGGGCATCCTGCGCCATGGCCTTCTGCTCGGCCGTGCCCTGCGCCATCTTCATCATGATGTCGTAGCCTTGGCGCTGGTGGAAGCTCTCCTCCTTGCAAATGCGGATCATCGCGCGGCTGTACGGGCCGTAGGAGGTCTTCTGCAGCTGAACCTGGTTCATGATGGCGGCGCCATCCACCAGCCAGCCCACCGCGCCGATATCGGCCCAGTTGAGGGTGGGATAGTTGAAGATGGACGAATACTTCATGCTGCCGTCGTGCAGCTTGGCGAGCAGCTGATCACGACTGACGCCGAGCGTCTCGGCGGCGCAATAGAGGTAGAGGCCGTGGCCGGCCTCGTCCTGCACCTTGGCGAGCAGGATCGCCTTGCGCTCCAGCGTGGGCGCGCGGGTGATCCAGTTGCCTTCGGGCAGCTGGCCGACGATCTCGGAGTGGGCGTGCTGGCCGACCTGGCGGATCAGAGTCTTGCGGTAGCCCTCCGGCATCCACTCCTTCGGCTCGATCTTCTCGCCGCGGTCGATGCGCTCCTGGAAGGCGCGCTCCTCCGGCGAAAGCTCGGCGGCGGACTTCATGCCCTCGGACTTCACGAGCTGTGCGTACATGCTGTGTCCTCCCCGTAAGACCTGTTGGATCGGCCGTCTCATGCGCGGCTTCTGGCGGCGGGTGAAGTAGGCGCTCCGGCCGCTGCCGCCGGTCCTGGCAGGCAGCATGCTGCCCACTGTCCGGCACCTTGCGAACGTTTATATATTACAGAAAATCGTATTTCAAGTTATTTTCGTAACATTTAAAAGCCAGAGGCTGCGGCCTGACCATCGCATACCCCTCTAAGCCTTGAATCTACTCGTGATTTTCGGGTGGCCCGGCAGCGGCGCGCCGTCCTCGCCCACGGCATTTTCGTCCAGCCAGCGCTCCGAGGCCTCCACCAGACGGCCATAGATGTCGGCGCACACCGCCCGGGCGGCGAGGCCCGGCCAGTCCTCCGGCAGGATGGCGGAAGGCAGGATGGGATCGCGCAGCACGATCCGCCGGTAGTCATGGATGAGCAGCACGCGGGCGACCATCGCCTCGAGGTCGGTCAAGGCGGCGCCGGCCTGCAGCTCCGCCGCCAGCGGCTCGAAGGTGTCGATGAAGCGCCGATAGGCCTCCGCCGTCTGCTCCAGCGGCCAGGCGCGGGCGGCGAGCGCCCTCTGCTCCTCCGCGCTGCCGGAGACATCGAGCCGGAGCGCGGAGGCGGCCTCCTCGGGCACGCCGGTTCCGGCGGGGGCCACGAAGACACCGGGCAGCGGCATGCCGAAACCGTCCGCCTCCAGCGCCGACCGCGCCCCTTCGCGGGCGCCGGTCTCGATGAGCAGCATGTCGAAGTGCCCGTGCCACTCGGGCGGGCGGTGGCGGTAGATGTGCTCGGTGGCGCGGGCGAAGGTCTCGCGGCCCTTTTCCGCCAGGCGATAGAAGCTGTTGCGGCCCACCCGCGTGCGCATCAGCCAGCCATCGGCGGCCAGGCGCGACATGGCCGTCCGCACCACCCCATCCGCCACGTCCAGCCCGCGGAAGAAGGCGAGCAGCGTGCCGAGCCACACCGAGCCGCCGCGCGGCACGATGGCATCGCCATAGATGGTGACAATGATGGACCAGGTGCGCGAAGGCTCGGCGCGGACATGGTCAAGGATGAGGTCGAGGGCGCGGCGCGACATGGCCGTTCCTTATTGCGTTTTCGGGCGCGATCCTATTCCGCCGGTCGCCGCGCCTTCGTCGCGCGGGGCGCCTCGGCAGCAGCAGGCGCCGTGCGGCGGCGCGGGGCGGAACGGGGCTGCGCGGGCTTGCCCTCCGGCGGCCGGGCATCGGCGGCCTTGGCCTCCGGCGCGGACATGCTGCGCAGCGCTTCCTCCGCCCCTGCCTTGATGAGGCCGGTGACGAGGCGGGCATAGTCGGCGCGGGTCAGGCCCTTGCCGTCGCGAAACCAGAGATACTGCCAGTTGAGCATGCCGAAGGCCGACATGGTGATGGGCTTCAGCATGGGCCCGCGCCCGACGGACGGCACCTCCTCGGCAATGGCATCGGCGAGCAGCGTCACGAGCTTTCGCTCCAGCGCGCGCAGGGCCTCCTGCCGGTCACTGTTCAGCAGCTTGAGGTTGGCGATCTGCACCTGATGCTCGGCGTCGGCATCCTTGTAGGCATCGAGCAGCGAGGCCGACATCGCGTAGATCCGGCCGCCCACCGGGGCGTCGGCGATCGCCTTCTCCGCGTCGGCGATCAACTGCTCCAGATGCGAGGACAGGATGTCGAAGAGCACCGCCTCCTTGTCCGGATAGTAATGGTAGAGCAAAGCCTTGGATGCTCCGCAGGCATCCGCGATCATGGTGATTGACGTACCGGAATAGCCGTATTGCGCAAACAGCTCCGCCGATTTGTGGAGGATGGCCTCCCGTTTGGCCTCGTAATCCTGTGCACGCGTGCGAGCCATCTTGCCTGTCCATCTCGATCACCGCCGCAAGAGCCGGCTGCGATCGTCCGCCATGACTGGGAAAGGGGTTCAGATATCAAATATTGTCCGCCCGGTCGATCAATGATCCAGCGCAAGAGCCCTAACTGCAAGGCCCCGCGGAAGCCACACGCAATCAATTGACCATCCGGCCGGTTAATTATATGGTTCAGGTCCCGCCGGTCGAATGGCCAGCGGACGGAGGCGGGACAACCCGCTCCTCGGCCCGAAATGGACCTTTAGGAGGAACGCTTCATGGATACGCCCGCACGCCTGCGGCCGATGCTGCGCGCGGCCGCCATCATGCTCGCGACCGCGGTCGCCGGCCCGGCGCTCACCAGCCCCGCTTTTGCCGCCGATCCCATCAAGATCGGCTCCGTGGTTTCCGCCACGGGACCCTCCGCCTTCCTCGGCGATCCGGAAGCCAAGACGCTCAAGCTCTATGTGGATGAGCTGAACAAGAAGGGCGGCCTCCTCGGCCGGCCCGTCGAGCTGGTGCTGTATGACGATGGCGGCGACGCCAACAAGGCGCGCACCTTCGCCACCCGCCTCGTCGAGGACGACAAGGTGGTCGCCATGGTCGGCGGCACCTCCACCGGCGCCACCATGGCGATGATCCCGGTGTTCGAGGAAGCCGGCATTCCCTTCGTCTCGCTCGCCGGCGGCATCGAGATCATCGAGCCGGTGCGCGCCTTTGTCTTCAAGACGCCGCACACCGACAAGACCGCCTGCCAGAAGATCTTCGAGGACATGAAGGCGCGGGGCATCACGAAGATCGGAATGATCTCGGGCACGGATGGCTTCGGCAAGTCCATGCGCAACCAGTGCCTGAAGGTGATCGGCCAGTACGGCATCACCGTCGTCGCCGACGAGAACTATGGCGCCACCGATTCTGACATGACGCCCCAGCTCAACAAGATCAAGAACACCGCGGGCGTCGAGGCGGTGCTGAATCCCGGCTTCGGCCAGGGACCGGCCATCGTGACGCGCAACTATGCGCAGCTCGGCATCAAGCTGCCGCTCTATCAGAGCCACGGCGTCGCCTCGAAGAGCTTCATCGAGCTCGCCGGCCCCGCCGCCGAGGGCGTGCGCCTGCCCGCCCCGGCCATCCTCATCGGCGACAAGCTGGCGGCCAACGATCCGCAGAAGCCGGTGGTGGCGGAGTACAAAACCTCCTACGAGAAGGCCACCGGCCAGCCGGTCTCCACCTTCGGCGGCTACGGCTATGACGGCATCCAGCTCGTCGCCCGCGCCATCGAGAGCGCCAAGTCCGCGGACCCGAAGAAGATCCGCGACGCGCTGGAGGCCACCAAGGGCTATGTGGGCGTGACCGGCATCTACACCTTCGCCCCCGCCGACCATCTCGGCCTCGGCACGGATTCGTTCCGCATGCTGGTGATCCGCAACGGCGACTGGGCGATCGAAGCACCCGCCCGCTGATCGTTTCGCACACCCGATCCCCACCGCGGCGGCGCCACCACGGCGCCGCCACACAGACGGCGTGAGGACATGTCCGAATTTCTCCAGCTCGCCTTTTCGGGGCTGACGGTGGGCGCCATCTACGCGCTCATCGCCCTCGGCTTCACGCTGATCTACAACGCCTCCGACGTGATCAATTTCGCCCAGGGCGATTTCGTCATGATCGGCGGCATGGGCACCGTCTTTCTCATGGCGGCGGGCCTCGCACTCCCCGTTGCGGCGCTGATCGCGGTGGTCGCCGCCGTGCTGGTCGGCCTGCTGCTGCACCGCCTCGCCATCGAGCCCGCCCGCGGCGCCTCGCCGGTGACGCTCATCATGATCACCATCGGTGCGTCCATCTTCATCAAGGGCGTGTCGCAGATCATCTTCGACAAGCAGTTCCATTCCCTGCCCGCCTTCTCGGGCGACACCCCCATCCCGGTCGGCGGCGCCACCATCCTGCCCCAGAGCCTGTGGGTGATGGGCACCGCGCTCGCCCTCGTGGTGGCGCTCTATCTGTTCCTGGAGCACACACTGGTGGGCAAGGCGGTGCTGGCCACAGCCGCCAACCGGCTGGCGGCGAAGCTCGTGGGTATCAATGTCGCCCTCGTGCTCGCCCTCGCCTTCGGCCTCTCGGCGGCCATGGGCGCGCTCGCCGGCGTGGTGGCGACGCCCATCACGCTGACCCGCTACGACATCGGCACCCTCTTCACCCTGAAGGGCTTCGCCGCGGCAATGCTGGGCGGCATGGGCAATCCGGTGGGCGCAGTGGTGGGGGGCCTCCTCATCGGCCTCATCGAGACCTTTACGGCCGGCTACCTCTCCTCCACCTACAAGGACGCGGTGGCGTTCCTGATGATCCTCGTGGTCCTGCTGTTCATGCCGCGCGGCCTGTTCGGCAGCCGCACCGTGGAGCGCGTGTGATGAAGGCCATCCTGCGCTCGCGCCTCACCCCGCTCGTCGCCCTCGCGCTCATCATGGCGCTGGTGCCGATGATCGCCCCCACCTCCTTCCACCTGCGGGTGGCGGCGCTGGTGTGGATCTTCTCCCTCGCCGCCCTCGGCCTCACCATCCTCATGGGCTATGCGGGACAGGTGAGCCTCGGCCATGCCGGCTTCCTGGGCATCGGCGCCTATGCGGTGGCGATTGGCCCGGCGCGGCTCGGGCTCGATCCGCTTCTCTGCCTGCTGCTCGGGGCCGTGCTCTCCGGCCTCATCGCCTGGCTGGTGGGCCGGCCGATCCTGAAGCTGAAGGGCTATTACCTCGCCATCGCGACGCTGGGCTTCGGCGTCATCGTCGCCCTGATCCTCCACAGCGAGACCGAGCTGACCGGCGGGCCGGACGGCATGTCCGTGTCGCGCATCACCCTGTTCGGCTGGCGGGTGACGGGGGCTCTGAACTGGTACTGGGTCTCGGCCGGGGCGCTGCTCATCGGCGCGCTCATCGCCCTCAACATCGCGGCGAGCCCCACGGGGCGGGCGCTGCGCGCGCTGCACGACAGCGAGGTGGCGGCGGCCGGCGCGGGCATCGACGTCAGCGCCAAGAAGCTCGCCGCCTTCGTGGTCGCGGCGGTCTATGCGGCGGTGGCGGGCGGTCTGCTGGCGGCCATGAACGGCCTCATCACGCCGGAGGCGGCAAGCTTCTCCCACTCGGTGGAGCTGGTCGCCATGGTCATCATCGGCGGGCTCGGCTCGGTATTCGGCACCGTGCTCGGCGCCGCCTTCCTGGTGGTGCTGCCGCAGACGCTCACCGCCTTCCAGGAATACGAGCAGGCGGTGCTGGGCCTCCTCATCATGGTGTTCATGATCTTCCTGCCCCAGGGCATCGTGCCTTCGCTGCGCGCGATGATCGAGGAGCGCCTGCCGTGACCCCTCAGACCCCCCTTCTCGACGTGAGCGGCATCGGCATCTCCTTCGGCGGTCTCAAGGCCGTTGATGCGGTGAGCTTCAAGGTCGGCGCCGGCGAGGTCTTCTCCATCATCGGGCCGAACGGGGCGGGCAAGACCACCCTGTTCAACCTCGTCACCGGCATCTACCGGCCCTCGCGCGGCAGCGTGCGGCTCGACGGCGCGGACATCACCGCCGTCCCGCCCCACCGGCGCGTCAGCCGCGGCATGGCGCGAACCTTCCAGAACCTGCAGATCTTCTTCCGCATGACCGCGGTGGAGAATGTGATGGTGGGGTGTGCCCTTTCCGAGCGCACATCCTTCCTCGCCGACATGCTCGGCCTGCCCTCTGTCTTCCGGCAGAACCGCGTCACGCGCGAAAAGGCACTGGCGCTGCTCGACCGGGTGGGCCTCGCCGCGCTGGCTGACGCGCCCGCCGGCGCCCTGCCCTACGGCGCGCTGAAACGCCTCGAAATCGCCCGGGCGCTTGCCGCCGACCCGAAGATCCTGCTGCTGGACGAGCCGGCCGCCGGCTGCAACGCGGTGGAGACCGAGGCCATCGACCACCTCATCGCCGAGATCGCCAAGGGCGGCATCGCGGTGGTGCTGATCGAGCACGACATGAAGCTGGTGATGAAGATTTCCGACCGCGTGCTGGTGCTGGCCCAGGGCCGCCCGCTGGCGGAGGGGCCGCCGCGCGCCGTGCGCGAAAATCCGGAGGTCATCGCCGCCTATCTCGGGGACATCGGATCGCGGGAGGCGGATCGTGCTCACGGTTGAGGCTCTCTCCTCCTCCTACGGCCGCATCATGGCCCTACGCGAGGTATCGCTGGAGGTGAAGGCCGGCGAGATCGTCGCCCTCGTCGGCTCCAACGGCGCCGGCAAGACCACGCTCCTGCGCGCCATCTCCGGCGTGCAGCCGGTGCGCGGCGGGCGCATCCTGTTCGAGGGTGAGGCCATCGAAAAGATGGAGCCGCACCTGCGGGTGGTGCGCGGCATCTCGCAATCGCCCGAGGGCCGGCAGGTGTTCGGCCCGCTGAGCATCGAGGACAATCTGAAGCTTGGCGCCTACCGGCGGCAGGACGCGCGCCGGCAGGCGCGGCTTGATCATGTCTACGGCCTGTTCCCCGTGCTCGCCGAGCGACGCAGGACGCCGGCCATGAGCCTGTCCGGGGGCCAGCAGCAGATGCTCGCCATCGGCCGCGCGCTGATGGCGGGGCCGAAGCTGCTGCTGCTGGACGAACCCTCCCTCGGCCTCGCGCCGCTGCTGGTGGACCAGATTCTCGCGGCCGTGACCTCCCTGCGCACGGAAGGCATCACCACCCTGCTGGTAGAGCAGAACGCCTCCGCGGCTTTGGCCATCGCCGACCGCGGCTATGTTCTGGAGACCGGCCACATCACCATGGAAGGCACCGGCGCGGCGTTGCTGGACGATCCGAAGGTGCGCGCGGCCTATCTCGGCCTGTAGGGGTACTTCCGTAACGAAGCTGGATCGAGAGAGCCGACACGAACTGGCTCTAGGCGGTTGTGCAACTCCAGATAATCATGGTGGCGCTTGCTCCAAGCCCTGACCGGAGCCGGCTGATCGGGCGGTGTCCTCCGGGATGCCGCCCGAAATCGTTTCTGAACCGATCGTTCCTGGCCCCATCGTTCCTGGCCCGACGATCGCCAGCATGTCGCCCGGCGCACCGCGCGCGACGATCCGGCCGCCATCCATCACGATGATCTCGTCCATCGCCTCGAGACCCGCGCGTCGGTGCGTGATGAACAGCAGGGCCTGATCACGGGCGGCGCCCAGAACGCCCTCAAGCACATCGCGCTCGGTTTCGCCGTCGAGCCCTTCGGTGGGCTCATCGAGGATGAGGAGCGGCGCCTCCTTCAGCAGCGCCCGGGCCAGCCCGAGCCGCCGGGCCTGCCCGCCCGATACCTTCGCCCCATTGGCGCCGAGGAAGGTATCTAGCCCCTCCGGCTGGGCAGCCACGAAGGTGAGGACGCCGGCGCACTCCAGCGCCGCTTCCAGCTTCTCCGGCGACGCATCGGGATCGGCGACGAGCAGATTTTCGCGAATGGTGGCGGCGAAGAGGTGATCGTGCTGCGCCAGCACCGCCATGCGCCGCCGCAGGTCATCTGAGTTGAAGTCAGCGATGCTCGAACCGGCGAACGTCACTTCCCCCGGCGCAGGGGCGCGGAACCGGAGCGCCAGCGCGACGAGGCTCGACTTACCCGAGCCGCTCGACCCTACGACACCGATGCGCCGTCCGGGCGCGAGCGCGAGATCGATGTCGGTGAGGGCCGGACCGGACGCGCCCGGATAGGTCAGCCCCGCATGGGCGAACGCCAGCGTGCCGGCCTCCGGCACCGGCTTCGGCGCGGCGGGCTCCTTCACCGGCGGCGGACGGTCGATGAGGTCGAAGATGCGGCGGGCCGAGGCGAGCGTCGCCGGCAGGGTCTGGAAGGCGAGCGGCAGCGGCGCCACCGCCTCGAACAAGGAGAGCGCGAGCAGCGCCAGCATGGGCAGATCGGCACCGGGCAGCGTGCCCGCCAGCACCCGCGGCGCGCCGATGAGCAGCACCAGCACGAGGGAGGATTGCGCGAACAGCCCGACGCCTGCGCCGGCAAAGCCGAGAATGCCGGCGAGCCGGTGCTCGCGGGCGATGAGGGTGTCGCTCGTCTCATCCAGTGCGGCACGGTGGCGGCGGTCGGGATCGTAGATGTCGAGTTCCGCCCGCCCTTCCAGATGGTCCACCAGCAGCGCGTTGAGCTGCGCCGTACCGGCCGTCACCTCCCGCGATGCCCGTGCCCCGAGGCGATGGACGAGAAGCGGCAGGCCGAGGCCGGCGAGGAGCGCGGCAAGGCCGATGCCTACAGCCATCCCGCCATCATGGAGCGCGAGGACGGTGAGGCCAGCCGCCAGCACCAGCACCGCGGCGAGGCCGGGCGAGAGGATGCGCAGGAAGGCGAATTCCAGCCGGTCGATGTCGCCCTTGAGCCGGGCGAGGAGATCGCCGGAGCGCTGGTCCTCCAGCGCCGCCGGGGCGAGCGGGATGAGCCGGGCGAAGAACCACGGGCGCAGCGCCGCCACGAATTTCAGCGTCGCTTCATGCCCGACGATCCGCTCGCCGTAGCGCCCGACTGTGCGGACGACGGCATAGGCGCGGATCGCTGCCGAGGGCGTGAAATAGTTCACGCTCGCCCCGGCCGCGCCGGCCAGCGCCATGGCCGCGATGAACCAGCCGGAGGTGGCCATCAGGGCGATATGGGCGAGAGTCGCCAGCGCCGAGACCAGCACGGCCAGCCCCATCCAACCGGCATGGGGGGCCATCAGGCGCAGGAGGCGGAGCGCGTCCTTCATCCCGCCGCCTCCGCTTCGCCGATGGTGGGGGCGAGATCCGGCACGAGATCGCCATCGAGCACACCATGCCGCAGCAGGTGTGCGGGGGTCCCCTCCGTGACGATCCGCCCGGCCGCAAGCACGAGGATGCGGTCGGCACCGGCGACGCTCGCCAGGCGATGGGCAGCCACGAGGCCGGTGCGACCGGCGAGAAGGCGGGAGAGGGCGGTCTGCACGTCGGCCTCGCTCTCCCGGTCGAGATGGGCGGTGGGCTCGTCGAGCACCACGAGCGGGGCGGCGCGGTAGAAGGCGCGGGCAACCGCAAGGCGGTGGGCCTGACCGCCGGAGAGTCCGGCGCCGCCTTCGCCCACGTCCGACGCAAGGCCGCCGGGCAAGGCCGCCACCACATCGGCGAGGCCGGCATCGGCCACCGCGCGGACCAGCCGGGCCGGATCCGGCGCCGCTTCGCCGGGGGCGATATTGGCGGCGAGGGTGCCGGCGAACAGGCGGGGACGCTGGGGCACGTAGGCGATGCGGCGCCGCACGTCGGCAAGATCCAGCTCCGCCAGCGGCACCCCATTCACCAGCACCCGGCCGGAAGTCGGGCGCACGAAGCCGAGCGCGAGGCTGAGGATGGAGGACTTGCCGGCCCCGGAAGGCCCGACCAGCGCCACCGTCTCGCCGGCACCAATGGTGAAGCTCACGCCATCCAGGGCGACGCGCCCGTCCGGGAAGGCGAGGCGCACGTCCTCGAAGCGGATGGAGATGGCCTCGGGGCCGGGCAGCGGCGTCGCGCCGCCGCTCTCGGCGAGGGCTGGCATCTCCTCCAGCGCCACGAGGCGCTCGGCGGCACCGATGGCCTCCATGCGGGCATGGTAGGCCGTGCCCATGGCCCGCAGCGGCGCATAGAATTCCGGCGCCAGCAGCAGAACGAACAGACCCGGGAAAAACGCCATCTCGCCCCACAGCAGCCGGAAGCCGATGAAGATGGCGATGAGGGCGATGGACACGGTGGCGAAGAATTCCAGCACCGCCGAAGAGAGGAAGGCGACGCGCAGCACCGCCATGGTGTCCCGCCGGTAATCGTCGGCGACAGTGGCCACCTCCGTCACCATGCGGCCTGCGGCGTTGAAGGCCTTGAGCGTCGCGAGGCCCTGCACCGCATCGAGCAGATGCCCGGACATGCGGGCGAGCCGGCGCCACTGCTTCTGGTTCAGCGCCTCCGTGCCCCTGCCGATGAGGATCATGAAGACGGGGATGAACGGCGCGGTCGCGAGCAGGATGAGACCGGACACCCAATCGAACGGGAACACCGCCACCAGCACCGCGACAGGCAGCATCACCGCCAGCACGGACGCGGGAATGTAGCGGGAATAATAGGGCTCGACGGCCCGCACGCCCTCCGCCAGCGCCGCCACCAGCTCGCCCGTGCGGGCCTCGGCAAGGCCCACGGGGCCGATGGCCTCCACCCGGTCGAGGAGCCGGCTGCGCAAGGCGCGCATCACCTTGGCGGCGGCGGCAAAGCCGAAATGCTCGCTCGCCCACACCGCGCCGAAGCGCAGCAGGATGGCGCCCACGAGGGCGGCGAGTTCAAGCCCATGGGAAGAGAGCGCCTCGTGGCGGAACAGCACGGCATCGATGATGCGGGCGACGAGAAAGGCCTGCGCGATGACGAGGAGGCCAGTCGCCGCCGATGCCGCAAGGGATCGGCCGAGGTCCGCCCGCGCCGTGCCGCGAAAGCCCGACAGGAAGGCGGAGAGGCGCTTGCGATCGGTTGCGATGCGTCCCTCCCCTCGTTTGCGCGGCAGGCTGCAGGCCCCGCCTGGAGGCAGAGGGAGATACCACACGCGCCAGGCGCCCACACTGCGATGAAGGCGCCCAGCCGGTTAGCCGGCAGCCATGGGGCAAGCAATACGCGGGCGCCGACGCTCAGTCTTCCGCGTTCGCCCGCGCGGCGAGGCCTTGATGCAGCAGGTCCACCACCTCCTGCGGCAGGTCCAGGGCGAGGGCGGCGGCGCGGCCCTCCTCGGACATCTTGCCCCATGTCTTGGCGAGGATGCCCGCCACTTTCTCCGGCTCGGGCCGATGCTTCAGGAGAAAGGCATCGAGTTCGTAGGTGAGGAAGACCAGCACGGCCACGTCCTCCAGCACCTGCATATCGGCATCCTGCTTCAGCCGGTCCTTGCGGACGATCTTGCCGACGCGTTCCGCGAAAGCCGCTTCCAGGCCGAGGCCGAGGAGGATCTCGGTGACGCGCCGCTCGTGGACGTTCTTCAGCTCCGTGCGCCAGCGGAAATAGCCGGCCTTGCCCGCCGGATAGGTCTCGCGCGGGATGGTGAAGCGCTCGATGTGCTGGCCACGCGCGGCGATCTTCAGGGCATCGGAGGCATCGGGCCTGAAGCGGGCGAGCACCTGCGTCATGCGCTGCCCGTAAAGCACCGCAGCCGGCACGCTCCGGCCGTCCACCTCCACGCGGGCGGGATCGGCGCCATTGGCCGCGTCGATGGCGGCGTAGGCCTTCTCCAGCAGGGCGGCGGGAATCGCGTCGCTCGTCATCGGGGCTCCTGTGAAAACAATCGGCGGACTGGATCTGGCGGCCATCATGGGCGCGGATGCGCGCCTGTCTAGCGCAGGCGCAGCCGAGCCCAGCGCCACAGCGCCCGCGCGCGGCGCTTCAGCTCGGCGAGCCGCAACCATTCCGACACCGTGCGATGCACCGAGGCCGCCGTCTCGATGACATAGGCCATCCACCGGACCGTCATCAGCTGAGATTTGCCGGCGGTGAAGATGCGCTCGATGAGGACGAAACTCACCAGATGGGCCAGCAGGAACAGGAACGTTCCGGTGCGCACATGGCCATTGGCGATGTGGAGCAGCGCGAGGAACTTCACCGGCTCCACCACGCCATACGGGACGGCGATGAGCACCAGCACCGCATAAGCCGGCAGGCTGGCGACCCAGTGCTCGAACTTCTGCACCAGCTTCAGCGCGGAGAGCCAATCGAGCAGCGGGCGGTAGAGCGGACGGACCAGCTCATCGAGCAGGATGACGATGCCCACCACCAGCCGGAACGCGAGGCGCAGAACGGCGACCAGCGGATTGCGACGGCGGGACGGACGGGGCGGGACAGGGGATTCGACCATACCCCGATGATGCCGGGGAAACGGCAACGGCGATACATGCCGCTGCGGCAGGATGGGTTGGCGCGGAGCCCCGGTCCGCGCGGTTCCTTGGCGGAACTCGCCCAGTAACCGGCGCCGCCCCATGGCAACGCCGGAAACGGGCCGCTGACGGGCGCAACATCCCTTCAGCGGCACATACGCGGTTCGGTCAGGTCAGACCGCGTGGCCGACCAGGGTGCCGATGGCCGCCGTCGCGGCCATGGCGATGGCGCCCCAGAAGGTGACGCGGATGGTCGGCTTCAAGATATCGGCGCCGCCCGTCCGTGCACCCAGAGCGCCAAGAACAGCGAGGCAGACCAGCGACCCGCCCGAGACGAGCGGCGCGATCAGGGCGGTGGGCGCCACGAGTGAGATGATGAGCGGGATCGCTGCGCCGAGCGCGAAGGTCACCGCCGACGTGAGCGCCGCCTGGATGGGGCGGGCGACCACATGCTCGGCCAGCCCCAGCTCGTCGCGGGCATGGGCTGTGAAGGCGTCCTTCGCGGTCATCTGCTCAGCCACCTGCCGCGCCAGCGCCGGCTCGACGCCACGCCGCACATAGATCTGCGTCAGCTCGTTCAGCTCGCTCTCGGGATCTTCGGCGAGCTCGCGCCGTTCCTTCTGCAGATCGGCATTCTCGGTGTCGGACTGCGAGCTCACCGAGACATATTCGCCCGCCGCCATGGACATGGCACCGGCAACCAGGCTGGCGGTACCCGCCACCAGGATTTCCGACGAATTGGTCGAGGCCGCAGCGACGCCCACCATGAGACTCGCGGTGGAGATGATGCCATCGTTGGCGCCAAGGACGGCGGCGCGCAGCCAGCCGATGCGTTCGATCAGGTGGTTTTCGCGGTGCAGAGGCTTCATGGCGATACCTGCTGGGAGGAACGGATCGACGCGCGACAGGCTGCGGCGGAGAGAAGGTGCTCCAGCTTAGAAGTGGTCTAATCTTTTGATGCCGGGGCGCCATGAGGCGCGTGGTCGCGTCGCTCCCGGGCGACGAGAATAACGGGAAACGTAGTCGGCTCAACGTCTCACGCGCTTCCGGGGCCGGCCGCCGCGCGCACCCGCGCTATCGGACAGGCTCGTCCGGTTGCACGGGCGGTACCCAAGCGGCGATGCGGGCGCGGCCGTCGGGCGACATCTGCCCGGCTGCGTCGATGATGACGTCGTGGACGATGGACCACACGTCCCGGCGGGCGTCGCGCAGGCCGGAGAGCGCGGCCCGCGCCGCCGCTGGATCGAAGGGCATGGCGAGGAAGGCCTCGCGGGCGCGGTCCTGCGCGGCGCGCGAGGCCGCCTCGGCCTCCACCAGCTTTCCGTTGGCGGCGCCGAAGCGGGTCAGCAGCAGGCGGGCGTCGGTCATGGGGAGGGTTGCCGCGAGGCGGTCGATGCGCACGCGCGGGCTGCGGTCCTCCACATTGGGCGACGGGAAGGAGACGGGCTTGTGCGGCGCACGCATCACCACAGCCAGCGCCAGCCCGGCGAAGAACAGGTTGAGGGCAAGGGAGGCGACGAGCAGACGCCGCGGCGCGGAGGCGAGGCCCGAAAAGCCGGACATGGGGCCCAATCCGGTGCTCACAGCACGCCCTCGCCGATCGGTCCCGGCTCGAACACCACCGCGCTGACATCGGTGGCCGAACCAGCCCGCGCTCCGGCGCCGATGCCGACCAGCGTGTCGCTCGATCCCACCATGAAACCCAGCAGGGCCATGCCGGCGAGCGCGGCGATGCTCGGCCATGCCGGCCTCAGATCGAGCGCGATGAGCCAGTCCGGCAGCCACAGCACCGGGTGGCGGCGCGACTGGCGCGGCAGCGGCGCATTGGCGAGCGCGCGCGCCACACGCTGCGCGGGGCGGGTGTCGGCGGCCGTGGTCAGGCGGGCGGCATCCCAGAGACGGCGCTCCAGCGCGGTCTCCTCGGCGAGGAGCGCACGGGCAGCCGGGTCGGCCGCAAGCAATGCCTCGGCCGCCGCCCGCGTGTCATGCGGCCACAAGGAGACATCCGTGCCGAAGCGGATCAGGAAATGCTCGAAATCCTCACGCGTCATCGCCCTGTCCTTCTTTTCGTGCGGCGCCAAGGCTCAGGCGCAGGCTGCGCCGGGCGCGGACGAGCAAAGTCTCCACGCCGGAAACCGAGGTGCCGAGAATCTCCGCCGCGTGCGCATTGGAGAACCCCTCCCAATAGGTGAGCAGGATGGCCACCCGCTGACGTTCGGGCAATGCGGCCACCGCATCAAGCAAAGCCCGGTCCTCCTCCTGCCGCTCCAGCCCGGCGAGCGCATCCGGCGCCGGATCGGCCCGCTCGCCCGCCGCGTCGAGGCCGAGGAACGGCAGGCGGCGGCGGGCATTGAGGCACAGGTTGATGACGATGCGGTAGAACCATGTGCCGAACGCCGCATCCGGCCGCCAGCGGGGCGCCGCCCGCCAGACCCGCAGCAGGGCCTCCTGGGCGATATCCTCCGCATCGGTGCCGCTGCCCACGAAGCGCCGGGCGAAGGCGACGGCCCGCACCGCATAGCGCTGGCAGAGCACGCGGAACGCGGCTTCATCGCCGGCGGCGATGGCCGACATGAGATCCTCGTCGCTCGGCTCGCGCATGCGCGTCCAACTGCCCGCCTGTGTCCCGGCCCGTTCCGCCCGCAACATGGCACCATGATGCGAACTCCCTTCAAGTCCAACGCCGCCGGATTGTTCGCAGGGGCGGCCACGTTGGCCGGTCCGCTGGTCGCCGGACGTTGGCAATTGAACACCCGGGCGCGCGAAACCCTGCGCTCCGCCGCGCTCATCACAGAGACGTGAGCTTTGCTGCAGTGCGCGCAGGGTTCCGGCGGCGCGGGTGTTCAAGGGGGCATCGACTATTGCCGCAGGACGGCCTGATGCGTGTCTTCCCCTTCGTCATTTCATCGATCGTTGTCGTCGCCGGCGCCCTCGCCTGGCAGCAGGGACTGATCGGAGCCGCCGCACAGGCCCCCAAGCCGAAGGCGCCGCCCCCACCAATCCCGGTGATCGCGACGGCGGTGAAGACGGAGGACGTGCCGGTCTACGGCGAGGGCATCGGCACGGTGCAGGCCTCCAATACCATCACCGTGAAGGTGCGCGTCGACGGCGAGCTGACCAAGGTCGTGTTCAAGGAAGGGCAGGAGGTCAAGGCGGGCGACGTCCTCGCCCAGATCGACCAGCGCCCCTTCGCCGCCGCCCTCGCCCAGGCCAAGGCGGCACGGGCCAAGGACGAGGCCCTCCTCGCCAACGCCAAGGCGGACTACGACCGCTACAAGGTGCTGGTGCCCAAGCAGGCAGCATCCCAGCAGCAGCTCGATACCCAGAGCGCGCTGGTCGCCCAGTATCAGGCGCAGATCGCGGGCGACGAGGCCGCCATCGAGACCGCCCAGATCCAGCTCGACTACACCACCATCCGCGCGCCCATCTCCGGCCGCACCGGCGTGCGGCTGGTGGACGAGGGCAACATCGTCCACGCCAATGACGAGGGCGGGCTGGTGGTGATCACCCAGCTGAAGCCCGTCGCCGTGGTGTTCACCCTGCCGCAGGACCGGCTGGACGACATGCAGGCGGCGCTGGCGCGCGGCCCGGTTTCGGCCCTCGCCTTCCGTCGCGACGGCGTGACCAAGGTGGGCGAAGGCATGGTGGCGCTGATCGACAACCAGATCAGCTCCGACACCGGCACCCTGCGCATCAAGGCGGTGTTCCCGAACGACGACCTCAAGCTCTGGCCCGGCGCCTTCGTGAACGTGAAGGTGCTGCTCGACACCCACCACGACGTCGTCACCATCCCCGCGCAGGCCATCCAGCGCGGGCCGGACGGCTTCTATGTCTATGTGGTGAAGCCGGATGCGACGGTGGAGAAGCGCGCCGTCACCACCAGCGGGATCAGCGCCGGCATCGCCTCCATCGCCAGCGGCCTCGTGGCCGGCGATCAGGTGGTGATCGACGGCCAGTACAAGCTCATCCCCGGCGCCCGCGTCACCGTGCGGCCGCCGCCGGCGAGCCCGCCTGCCAGGAGCGTGATGGTGGGAGCGCCGGCATGAACGTCTCGGCGCCCTTCATCCGGCAGCCCATCGCCACCACGCTGCTGATGGTGGCCCTGCTGCTGGTCGGCCTCGTCGCCTATCCGCTGCTTCCGGTGGCACCGCTGCCGCAGGTGGACTTCCCGACCATCCAGGTCTCCGCCAGCCTGCCGGGGGCGAGCCCCGAGACCATGGCCTCCTCCGTCGCGACACCGCTGGAACGGCAGTTCAGCCAGATCGCCGGCGTGGCGCAAATGACTTCGAACAGCGCGCTGGGCGTCGCCTCCATCGCCATCCAGTTCGATCTCGGCCGCAGCATCGATGCCGCCGCGCAGGACGTGCAATCCGCCATCAATGCGGCGTCCGGCCAGTTGCCCAAGAACCTGCCGAGCCCGCCCACCTTCCGCAAGATCAACCCGGCGGATGCACCCATCCTCATCCTGTCCGTGCAGTCGGACCTCTATCCCCTCACCAAGCTCGACGACGCCGCCGACACCATCCTCGCCCAGCAGATGAGCCAGATTCCCGGCATCGCGCAGGTGGCCATCACCGGCGAGCAGAAGCCGGCGGTTCGGGTGCAGGTGGACCCCGCCAAGATCGCGGCGCTGGGCATGAGTCTGGAAGACGTGCGCGCGGTGCTCGCGGCCGCGACCGTGGACCAGCCCAAGGGCAGCTTCGACGGGCCGGCGCAGGGCTTCACCATCTATGCCGACGACCAGTTGCTCACCGCCCTGCCCTGGAACGAGGTGGTGGTGGCCTACAAGAACGGCGCGCCGGTGCGCATCCGCGACATCGGCCGTGCCGTGGACGGGCCGGAGAATGCGCGCCTCGCCTCCTGGCAGGATGGCAAGCGCGGCATCCAGCTCATCGTCTTCAAGCAGCCCGGCGCCAACGTCATCGATGCGGTGGACCGGGTGAAGGCGGCCATCCCGCGGCTGGAGGCCTCCCTTCCTCCCGGCATCATGGTGAAGATCATCGGCGACCGCACCGAGACCATCCGCGCCTCGGTGGATGACGTGCAACTCACCATGCTCATCACCATCGCGCTGGTGGTGGCGGTGATCTTCGCCTTCCTGCGCAGCCTGTGGGCCACCATCATCCCCAGCGTCACCGTGCCCATGGCCCTCATCGGCACCTTCGCGGTGATGTATGTGGTGGGCTACAGCCTCGACAACCTCTCCCTCATGGCCCTCACCATCGCGGTGGGCTTCGTCGTGGACGACGCCATCGTGATGCTGGAGAACATCTATCGCTACATCGAGGAGGGCATGCCCCCGTTCGAGGCGGCGCTGAAGGGAGCGGGCGAGATCGGCTTCACCATCATCTCCATCAGCCTGTCGCTGGTAGCGGTGTTCATCCCCGTTTTGCTCATGGGCGGCATCGTCGGTCGCCTTTTGCGCGAGTTCGCCGTCACCGTCACCATCACCATCCTGGTCTCGGTGGTGGTGTCGCTGACGCTGACGCCCATGATGTGCTCCCTGTTCCTCAAGAACGAACACAACGTGAAGCACGGGCGCGCCTACATGGCGGCGGAAGCCTTCTTCGACGGGATGCTGAAGGTCTACGACACCGGCCTCAAATGGGTGCTCAGCCACCAGTTTCTCACCCTCATGAGCCTCCTCGCCACGGTCGCCGCCACGGGCTGGCTCTATGTCGCCATCCCCAAGGGCTTCTTCCCGCAGCAGGACACCGGCTTCATCCAGGGCTTCTCCGAGGCGGCGCAGGACATCTCCTTCTCAGCCATGACAAGCAAGCAAATGGCACTTCTCGACATCGTGGCGCGCGATCCGGCCATCGAGCACGTGTCCGGATCTGTGGGCGCCACCGGCGGCTCGCAGACCATCAATACCGGCCGCGTCTGGATCACCCTGAAGCCGCGGAGCGAGCGCGACGTGACCGCCGACGAGGTGATCCACCGCCTGCGGCCACAGCTCGCCAAGGTGGAGGGCATCGCTTTGTTCCTGCAAGCCTCGCAGGACATCAACGTGGGCGGGCGCGCCTCTCGCACGCAGTATCAATACACCCTGCAGGACGCCAATCTCGACGAGCTGAACGCCTGGGGCCCGCGCATGCTGGCCAAGCTGAAATCCCTGCCTGAGCTGACCGACGTCGCCACCGACCAGCAGACCAACGCGCCCACCGTTTCCCTCACCATCGACCGCGACACCGCCGCCCGCTTCGGCATCCTGCCGCAGGTGATCGACGACACCCTCTACGATGCCTTCGGCCAGCGCCAGGTGGCGCAATACTTCACCCAGCTCTCGCAATACCACGTCATCCTGGAGGTCGATCCCAAGCTCCAGACCGACCCCGGCGCGCTGGACAAGGTCTATGTGCGCTCGCCGCGCACCGGCGAGGAGATCCCGCTGTCCGCCTTCGTGAAGGTGGACAATTCCAAGACCGCCTATCTCTCCATCTCCCACCAGGGCCAGTTCCCGGCGGTGACGCTCTCCTTCAACCTCGCGCCGGGCGTGGCTCTTGGACAGGCGGTGGACGCCATCAAGCAGGCGGAGCAGGAAGCGGGCATGCCGCAGACGCTGATCGGCACCTTCCAGGGCACGGCGCAGGCGTTCCAGAACTCGCTCCGCACCCAACCCTACCTGATCCTCGCCGCCATCGTTGCCGTCTACATCATCCTCGGCGTGCTCTATGAGAGCTTCATCCACCCCCTCACCATCCTCTCCAGCCTGCCATCGGCGGGCGTGGGGGCGCTGCTGGTGCTCTATGTGGCGGGCTATGACCTCTCGGTCATCGCCCTCATCGGCATCCTCCTGCTCATCGGCATCGTGAAGAAGAACGCGATCATGATGATCGACTTCGCCCTGGTGCGGGAGCGCGAGGGCAAGTCGCCGAAAGACTCCATCTATGAAGCGTGCCTCATCCGCTTCAGGCCGATTATGATGACCACCATGGCGGCGCTGCTCGGCGCTTTGCCGCTGATGCTCGGGTCGGGCACCGGTTCGGAGCTGCGCCGTCCGCTTGGCTTCGCCATCGTGGGCGGCCTCATGGTGAGCCAGGTGCTCACGCTCTATACGACGCCGGTGGTCTATCTCTACATGGTCCGGCTCCAGCGCTGGCTCACCCGCAAGCACGAAAAGCCCGCCGCCCCGGTGCGCCTCGCCCCCGTGCCGCACCTCGACGAGGCGGCGGAGTAGGACAGCCCCGCCCCTTGACCTTCAGGTGGAAGGAGGCCCATGTCCTGCCGTCGTCCCCTGAAGGAGTTCCAGATGAGCGCGCCGGTGAAGATCGTGGTCCTCCTCTCCGCCCGCCCGGGCAAGGCCGAGGCGCTGCAGGAACTGCTCACGGGCATGGCGCGCGCCACCCGCGCCGAGCCGGGCAACCTGCGCTGGGATTTCTGGCGCGACCAGGCCGAGCCCACGCGGTTCGTCATCGACGAGCTTTATGTGGATGCTGCGGCCGTCACCGCCCACCGCGAGACGCCGCACTTCGAGAACTACTTCGCGCATATCAACGACCTCGCCGAGCGCACCCCCTTCGTGCTCGATCCGGTCGACGTGGCCGGCTGACGGCATAGGTCACGCTCAGGCGCCCTGCGTACTTGACCGAAGGCCTCAGGGCGAGGCCGGCCGCTCCGGACGTGTCCGGCGCGGCGGCCGCGCGATTTCGGCGAGGGCCACGGCGACGAGGCCGAAGGCGCCGCCGATGAGCACATTCTCCACCCGCTCGGCGGCGATGCCGCTGCCCGTCCCTGCAAACGCGGCGGCGAGCGCGATGAAGAAGCAGCGCGCGCCGAAGCCGACCACGTAGCGCGAGAAGGCGATCAGCGTGAGCATGGCTCCGAGCACGCAGAAGGAATAGCCCGCCTCGCTCACCGGCAGCGCCAGCCCGATCAGCAGCCCGAGCGGCGCACCGACCAGTGCGCCCAAAGCCCGCAATTTCAGCTTGCCGGTAGAGGCGGAAAGATCGCCCACCACCACGCTCGCCGCCGACCAGATCAGCCACTGGCCCTCGCGGATGTCGAATATCTCCACCAGCACCGCTGCCGCGAACACGGCGGCCGCCGTCGCCACCGCCGGCACCAGCCAGTCGCCGGAAGGCGGCCCAAAGATCTCAGAGCGGTCGAGTGTCCGCCGCCGGCCGTCCAGCGCCTGCACGGCGCAGACGAGGGCGAGCCCCACCGGGGAGAGCCCGAGCAGCACGCCCGCCTGCCACAGCGCCGCCTCACCCAGCGCGCCCTCGCGGATGTCCAGCGCCAGGTAGACCGCGGGAATGAACACCCAGTTGCCCAGCGTCCGCATCAGCGTGCCGAAGCGCGTCACCGCAGCAGCCATGAAGCCGGTGAGCGCGGCCAGAATCACGAACAGCGGCGGGATCGGCGCCGCCAGGAACAGCAATGCGAAGGTGGCGACGATGACGAGATACTGCACGATCACCGCCGCCGGGCTCAGGCGCAGCTTCAGCGCCGGGATCAGCAGCGAGACGGTGAGCAGGCAGAGATTGACCAGCGCGGGTTCGCCGGAGAGGAGATAGGCGATCACCAACGGCCCGATCACCGCCAGTGCCCGGGCGATGGCGCCGAGATGAAGCTCCTGCGCCAGCCACAGGCGAAGTCTCTCGCCGGGGCCGCTCATGGGCGCCCCCATGTGTCGCCGCGCGGCCCCTGCGGATAGCCGACGTCCGCGTACGCTGTGACGATCCCGCCCATCCCTGCGCCCTTCCCGCCCCCATCCTACAACGGTCGCGAGAGGTGCGGGAGCATCACGCAGGACGGATGGAGAGCCGCGTCGCCGACAGGGCCCGGTAGGCCGAGGCCCGGCAGCTCAGCACCAGCACCTGCATCCGGCCGGAGGCCTCGGCGAGGATTTCCATCATGGTGTCGAAACGGTCGTCGTCGGCGAAGACGAGGGCGTCGTCCAGCACCAGCGAGGCGGGCTGGCCCTTGTCGATGAGGAGGTCGGCGAAGGCGAGGCGGGTGAGGATGGCGATCTGCTCCTGCGTGCCCTTGCTCAGCATCTCCGCCGCCTCCTCGCGGCCGGCGCGGGTGAGGAGCTGGGGCTTGAGATCCTCGCCGAAGGACAGGCTGGCCGAGGGCAGCAGGCGCCGCACATAGGGCTCGATACGCCGGGTGACGGGGGCGAGATAGCGCCGCGCCGCGTCCTGCTGCGCCTCCTTCAGCACCTTGAGAAGCAGCGCCAGCGTATCCGCCTCGCTCCTGAGCCGGGCGAGTGCAGCGGCGGCAGCCTCAGCCTCTTCGTCGGCGGCGGCCTTGCGACTTGCCGGGCCTTCCCCGCCCAGCGTGCGCGCCTGCTCCTCCAGCCGCGCCACCGCACCGGCCAGCTCCGGCAGCTGGGATTGCAGCGTGTCGCGCTTCTTGCGCAGGGCGTCGCGGCGGCGGATGAAGCCGTCCGCATCCAGCCCCTCGGCGGCGCGGCGGGCGGTGTCGCAATCCACCAGCGCGCGGGCCTCGGCGGCACGTGCGTCTTCGAGGGCGGCAGCGAGATCGGCGTCGGAGAGCGCTGCGCGGTCGGCCGCAAGGTCGGCGGCGAGCCGGGCTCGCTCCGCCTCCGCCCGCTCCAGCGCGGCGGCGAGGGCGACCTCCTTAAGTTCGCCCGCCTTCAGACTTTCCAGCGCCGCCTCGCGGCGCGCGGCGGCCTCCGTCTCGGCGGCGCGGGCGGCGCGATAGGGTGTCTCCACGTCGGCGGCGGGGAATGCGGCATCCTTGGTTTCCGGCGCCGGCCGCTCCACGCCGGCGAGCGCGCCGCGCAGGGGATCGAGCCCGGCGGGGATGCCGAGGGCGGCATCGGCGGGGCATTCGGCCTTGAGCCGGGTCCGAAGGCCCAGAAGCTCGGCCTCGTCGATGGCCCGCGCCCGGCCCGCGCTGCGAGCGGCCTGCGGGGTTTCATGGCCCACGCCTGCCAGGAAATCGGTGAGATCGCGCCGCGCCGCCCGCAGCCGCGCCAGCGCCGGCTCGCCCGAGGGCGGCGGGGCGAAGGCGATGGTGCCGACGCCGGGAATGGAGAGGCTGCGCGGCCGGCTCAGGCGGATGGCGCCCTCGGTCAGCGGCGTACCGTCGAGGAAGATCTGCGGCGCGCCCGGCTCCAGAGTCACGGTCAAGGTGGCGGCACCGGCTTCCGCCTGCGCCCGCGCGGCGCTCTCGGCGTCCTCCAGCTGGCGCAGCCGGTCCATGGCGGCGGCATCCATGCGCGAGGCAGCGATGCGCGCCTCACGCTCGCGGATATGCGCGGCATGGGCCTCGGCGCGGTCAAGGCGTGCGAAAGCGGAGGCGAGGGCCAGGCGGCGCTCGGCGGCGGCGCGTTCGGCGACGGACTGGTCGCGCTTTGTCTCGGCCTCGCGCAGGGCTGAGCGGGCCGTTTCCAGCGCCAGGGCCGCCGTCCTTTCGCTGGAGCGGACGCGGCCGATCACCTCGGCATGGGTGCTCACGGCCTCCGCGGCGCCGGTCACCTTCGTCTCGGCGGCCTGAAGCTGGACCGCGAGCTTGTCGCGCCCGGCCCGGCGCTCCTCCAGCGTGCTGCGGCGGGCGGACTGCTCGCGCACGGCGAGGGTGGCGATCTCCAGCGCCTGCCCAGCGGCGCGGGCGCGGGCGATGTCCTCGTCCAGCTTCTTCAAATCGGCGTCGGTCTGCGGGTCCTCGATGTCGCGCACGAGGCGGCGGCGCTCGTTGCGCTTGTATTCCAGCTGCTCCAGCACGCCCTCGAACTGCTCCAGCTCCCGCGCCCGCTCGGTGGCGGCGGCGCGGGCGGCGGCCTCGGCGGCCTCGGCCTGCTTGAGCCGGCCGGTCGTGCGGCCGGTGGTGGTGTAGAAATCGGCCAGCGCCTTCTCCACCTGCGCCACCACGGCCTTGGCCCGGCGACCGCCGGTGACCGCTCCGATCTCCCCGGCCAGAGCCTCCTCCAGCGTGCGGCGGGCGGTCTCGCCGGGACTGCCGAGGAGGAAGGATTGGCCCTGCTCCACCCAGAGCAGGCCAAGCGCGCCGCGGCTGTCGTCGTCGGCGCCACGGTTTCCGGCGCGGGCGAAGCCGAGCAGGCCCTGCAGCTTTTCCTCGGCCGCATCGGAGGCGAACCGCCCCTCCGGCCCCTCCAACGTCACGGAGGGCGAGAGCAGGAAGCGCTTGGTGAGGCGCCATTCCTCGCCGTTCACGTCGAAGGCGAGTTCCACGCTCGGCGCCACCTCGTCGCCCTGCGGACGGAAGGAACGGATGCGGTCGCTCTTGGCGCTATGCCGCTCGAACAATGCCGCGCGCAGGGCGTCGAGCACCGTGGACTTGCCGGTCTCGTTGGGCTCGCAGACGAGGTTCAGCCCGTCGGTGAAGCCGTCCACTACCACGGGGGCGCGGAACTTGCGGAAATTCTCGATCCTGAGGCGACGAACCCGCATCACGCTTCCCCCGCCCTTTGGGCGCGCATCTGCTCCACATAGAGGCGCTCCAGCGCCTGAGCGGCGAGCCGCCCCTCGGCCCCGCCCTCGCCCATCATCGCCCGCAGGCGCATGGCGGCGGCATGCAGCTCGCCCTGGGCGTCGATCTCGGAAAGGTCGGTGTCGGTGGGCCGGGTCACGAGATCATCGGCGATGAGGTCCAGCCAGCGCACCTCATGGGCCAGTTCGTCCTCCAGCCGGCGGCGCACCGCCACCCGCTCGGCCAGCGTGACGAGGCCGGAGAGCCGGAGCCGGCAGACGAGATCCTGCCGCGCCGCGCCCGGTGCGAGGCCGGAGATGCGCGCCTCGATATCGTCCGCACCGGAGAGGGTCCAGCCCTCCTCCAGCCAGTGGTGGCGGCCGATGGGCAGCTCCGTCACCTGCGGCGGGGCGCTGCCGGACACGTCCACCAGCAGCGCGACGCCCGTGACCTCGCGGCCGAAATCGTCGGGCTCGGGCGTGCCGCTGTAATAGGTGCGCTCGTCGATTTTGATGCGGCCGTGCCAGTCGCCCAGCGCCAGATAGGCAAGGCCGGCGCGGCGGGCGCGGTCGACAGCGACGAGGTTGGGGTCGGCGTCACCGCCGAAAGTCTGAACCGAGCCGTGGGCGAGGCCGATGCGCAGCGCGCCCGACGGCGTCTCCGCGGCGTCGAACCATTGGGTGGGATCAGCGACGCTGCGCTTGTGGGAGAGCGGGGCCGGCAGCAGCACGGCCGCCTCGTCCGATCCGGTGCCGAGGTCCAGGGGCTGCGCCTCGACGAGGGCAGAGACATTGGCGGGCGTGTCGGCGGCAAGCCGGCTCCATAGGCCGTCCGCACGCAGGGGATCATGGTTGCCCGGCAGCAGCAGGAAGCGCACATCGGCCTGCGCCTTCATGCGGTTGAGCGCCTGCCGGTAGACCCGATCCCCCGGCTCCGGGCTGTCGAATACGTCGCCGGCCACCAGCACCAGCGGCGCCCCGTTCGCACGGGCGGCGGCGGCGAGGCGATCGATGGCGTCGAGCCGCGCCTCCCTCAGAACGGTGCGCGCCTCTTCGGGCACGCGGCCGAACGGCTTGCCCAACTGCCAGTCAGACGTGTGAATGAAACGCATGCCCGCCTCCGCGCGCTGGTTTGGCGCAGGCGCGGCGGCGGCGCAAGGTGCCTTCCTGGCGCGTCCGCGTCAGGCGGCCTCGGCGTAGCGGGCGACCGAGAGGTCGGACGTGTCGATCTCGGGGCTACGGCCGCCGATGATGTCGGCGAGCACCCGGCCCGAGCCGCAGGCCATGGTCCAGCCCAGGGTGCCATGGCCGGTGTTGGTGTAGAGATTGGAAAAGCGCGTGGCGCCCACGATGGGCGTGCCGTCCGGCGTCATGGGACGCAGGCCCGTCCAGAAGCTCGCCTTCTCGATATCGCCGCCGGCCGGGAACAGATCCCCCACCGAATAAGCCAAAGTCGCCCGGCGCGGCTCGCGCAATGTGAGGTCGAAGCCGGCGAGTTCGGCCGTGCCACCCACGCGGATGCGATCGCCGAGGCGGGTGATGGCCACCTTGTAGGTCTCGTCCATCACGGTCGAGCGCGGCGCCGCGTCCGGGTCCACGATGGGCAGGGTAATGGAATAGCCCTTCACCGGATAGACCGGCAGGCGGATGCCAAGCGGCGCAAGCAAGGCCGGCGTGTAGCTGCCCATGGCCGCCACATAGGCATCTGCGGTCAGCACCTCGCCGCCGGAGAGGGCGACGCCGGTGATGCGCCCGCCGTCCTGCCGCAGCGCATCGACGGTGACGCCATAGCGGAAGGTGACGCCCTGGCGCGCGCAGATCTCGGCGAGGCGCTGGGTGAAGATGTGGGCGTCGCCCGTCTCGTCCCCCGGCAGCCTCAGGCCGCCCACGAACTTGCCGCGGACGCGCGCCAGCGCCGGCTCGGCGCGGATGCAGCCTGCGGGATCGAGCAAATCGTAGGGGACGCCGTGGACATCCAGCACGTCGGTGTCGGTGTGCACATGATCGAGCTGCTTCTGGGTGCGGAACAGCTGGAGCGTCCCGAGGGCCCGCTCGTCATAGGTGATGCCGGTTTCCTTGCGCAGCTCGTCCAGCGCATCCCGGCTGAATTCGGCGAGGCGCACCATGCGCGCCTTGTTGCGGCGATAGGCGGCCTCGGTGCAGTTGGCGAGCATCCGCGCGAGCCAGAAATAGAGCTTGGGATCAAGGCTCGGCCACACCACCAGCGGGCGATGGTGCATGAGCAGCCACTTGACGGCCTTCACCGGAATGCCCGGCCCCGCCCAGGGCGAGGAATAGCCCGGCGAGACCTGCCCCGCATTGGCGAAGGAGGTCTCCATGCCGGCCGCCGGCTGGCGGTCGAGCACGGTCACCTCGTGTCCGGCCTTGGAGAGATAATAGGCGGCCGTCGTGCCGACGACGCCGCTGCCGAGAATCAGAATGCGCATGGCCTGCACCCCACGCCGCCGGCCGAAGGCCTCACTGGCCCGGCCGGTTGGTTGACGACAATTCTACGCCGGATGACGGCGCATTTGCCGCCGAAGGAGCAAATTTCGTGCCCGCGACAGCGGGAAAATTGATAGCTTCTGCGAAATGTCCGCAGGATCTGCCAATGGCTGCACTGGACGAGTTCGACACCCATATCGTCCGCATCCTCAGGAGCGACGGCCGCATCTCCAATGCCGATCTCGCCGCGCAGGTCGGCCTCTCGCCCTCCGCGTGCCTGCGTCGCGTGCGGCTGCTGGAGCGCAGCGGCGTCATCCGCGGCTATGTGGCCATCATCCACGAAGGGGCGCCGGAGGACCGGCTGGTGGTGTTCACCCAGATCACCCTCGACCGCCAGACCGAGGAATTCCTCAATCGCTTCGAGGCCGCTGTCTGTCGCTGCCCGGAGATCACCGACTGCCACCTGATGACCGGGCTCGCCGACTATCTGCTCAAGATCGAGGTGAAGAATGCGGGCGATTACGAGCGCCTGCACAAGGAGGTGCTGTCGCGCCTGCCGGGAGTGGCGCGCATCCAGTCCTCGTTTGCCATCCGCACCGTCGTCAGCCGCCGCACGACCGCCTGAACAGGCTGCGACAACCGGTCTTTCGGTACCGGCGCACATAATTTGATCGCGATCAAGGAATGAGCGTCGGGGCCCGCTTAGCGTTTCGGGATTGCGGGGGCTTTCCGGGGCCGGCCGGGTTGCGGGACGCAGCCCGGCGGTTCCTCCGGCAGCGGCATCGGGGCATGTCCGGCGTTTCAGGGCAGGCCTTCGGGAAGGTGCCTGCAGCGATTTTCTTGATCCCTTCCAGAGGAGACCATGTGATGAACGCCCTTGCCCAGCCCATCGTCCCCGCCGCCGAAGTGTCCGCCACCGACGACGTGCTGATCCACGTCCGTTTCGCGCCTAATGCCGACATCTTCACCATCGACCGTCTGCCCGAAGGCCAGAGCGGCAAGGCTTGGTTCGAGCATCTCTATGCCAACGCCTCGTCCTATTACCGGACCTTCGCCAACGGCCGCGGCTTCTTCCGCATCCCGGCTTCCGTCTTCGCGACGCTCTGAGCGCGCCCTTTCAAACACTGCATCCTCCAGGTTCGACCTCCGGGTCGAAACGAGAGGCCGGCGCCAGCTCTCCGGCGCCGGCCTTTTTGTTTGCCGGGCGCGCCACCGCCCGCGCTCCGCAAGCTGTGAACGCAAGCTCAGCCGGAAAGAGTTGATATCGGACAACGACGCCGCTTGGCTCGTGGAGAAACTGCGCGAAGACGGCAGTTCCCAACGGAGGCGACCCATGTCCCAGGCAGCACAGCAGAATACGACGCTGGGCGACGAGAGCTTCATGAGCGCGGATGACCTGCGCTCGTACATGATGGAGATCGAGAAGGCCAAGCTGTCCAAGGAAATCTCGGCCATGGACGTGGCCGACAGGGCCCGCGAGGAGCTGATCAAGACGCTCTCTCAGCCCCTGGACCTCACGCCCGATACGCTGCACGAGATCTCGCAGAGCCTCCTGACCAAGATGCGCCTTGCCGCCCAGCGCGGCGAGACGGAGATCATGGTCATGCGCTTCCCCAACGTGCTGTGCACCGACAAGGGCCGCGCCATCAACAATGCGGAGGAAGGCTGGCCCGATACGCTTACCGGCCGCCCGCGCCAGGCCTACGAACTGTGGCGGGACTACCTCCGGCAGGGCCACTACAAGCTCAAGGCCATGATCGTCGACTGGCCGAACGGGATGCCCGGCGACGTGGGCTTCTTCCTGAGCTGGGCCTGACCCGCCGTCCTATCGGCGCGGTTTCAAGGGAGGACGCCGCAATGGCGCACAAGCAGAAGAAAAAGCACAAGAAGAACGATCAAAAGAGGGCGATCGCCGCGGTCGCCTTCGGCCATGAGGCCGCCAGCCCCGCCGCCCCGCTCTCCCGCAAGGAATATGAGGCGGAGCTGAAGCACCTGCATGCCGAGCTGGTGAAGCTCCAGCTCTGGGTGAAGCACACGGGCGCGAAGATCTGCATCGTCTTCGAGGGCCGCGACGGCGCCGGCAAGGGCGGCGTCATCAAGGCCATCCTGGAGCGGGTGAGCCCGCGCATCTTCCGCGTGGTAGCCCTGCCGCCGCCCACGGACCGCGAGAAATCGCAGATGTTCATCCAGCGCTACGTGCCGCACCTGCCGGCGGGCGGCGAGATCACCATCTTCGACCGCTCCTGGTACAACCGGGCGGGCGTCGACCGGGTGATGGGCTTCTGCACCGAGGACCAGTCCAAGAAGTTTCTGGAAAGCGTGCCCTACGTGGAGCAATCCATCGTCGAATCAGGCGTGCTGCTCCTGAAATACTGGCTTGAGGTATCCGAGGAGGAACAGACCCGGCGGATGGAGAGCCGCATCGACGATCCGCGCAAGATCTGGAAGCTCTCGCCGATGGACCTGGAATCCTACGCGCGCTGGTACGACTACTCCCGCGCCCGGGACGCCATGTTCGAGGCCTCCGACACCATGTGGGCGCCGTGGTTCGTGGCCTTCTCCGACGACAAGAAGCGGGCGCGACTCAACATCATCTCCCACCTCCTCTCCCGCATTCCCTACGAGGACGTGCCGCGGGAGAAGGTCAAGCTGCCCAAGCGCCAGAAGGACCCGACCTACGTGGAGGCGGACTATGCCCGCCACCGCGTGCCGGAGCGGTTCTGAGCCGCCAGCAGCGGCGAAAGCCGCGGCCGCAGGGGCGTGCGGCCGCGCACCATCCGATCACATCATCCGGCGCTGCGCGTCTGGAGACAGGCGCATGGCGTCGGCGAAGGTCTCGAACGCCACCCAGGCCCGGCGCTGAAGCTCGGGCAGGCGGGCGGCCTCCATCTGGTCCACCAGCATCTCGGCATGCTCTCCCACGGGATGGGAGCGCACGAAACCGATGGCGTCGTCCAGCGAACGCAGAACGATGCAAGAGCCATCGATGCAGATTTTGAGCGGGTGGCGGGCGGCATCGAACATGGGCGGTCCTCCGTGTCGGCTGTGGGGCTTCAGGGGCTTCGCGTCAGGTTCTGCCGGCCAACGGCGTTTCGCGCCTCCCGCATATTGGGGAGAGCGGAAAACGCGCGACGCATGACCGGAGCGGGGGCAGGCTCTTCTGAGCCCACACGACCGTCGAAACGCGGTTGGGGGACGAAAGTTCCATCTTCTTTTAAAAAAATTCTCGCCCGCCATCCTTCATTTTCGGGATGCCGGTGCCGCCCATCCGCGCGAAACAGGACGGGCGCCGATATTGCCACGGCAAACTGACGCGCCAGCCGGACGGCATTCCCCCGCATGCCGTCCGGCTGCCCCAATTCTCCCCTGAACTCTCCCTGACAGACCGGAACCGCCACGCTCCAGCCGCGTTAGGCAAGCGTGGCCACTCGCCCGGTGCTTCCGCCGCAGATGCGATGCGCCGGCCGGGTCGCGCCGACTGTCCCTCCACGACGGTTCAAGGGAGCACCGTGCCTTTCTGCCCCGCCCCGACCTCGTCCGCCCCGGCCGCCCTGCGCGGCCCAAAGTCCTCCGGAACCGGGAGCCTCGGCCATGCCTGAGCCCGTCACCGCTGGCGACAACCCCCTGTGGTACAAGGACGCCATCGTCTACCAGCTGCATGTGAAGTCGTTCTTCGACGCCAATGACGACGGCATCGGCGACTTCCGCGGTCTGATCTCCAAGCTCGACTATATCGCCGACCTCGGCGCTACGGCCGTGTGGCTCCTGCCCTTCTATCCCTCGCCGCGGCGCGACGACGGCTATGACATTGCGCTCTATGAGGGCGTGTCGCCGGATTACGGCACCATGGACGAGGCGCGGCGCTTCATCGCCGAGGCCCACGCGCGCGGGCTGCGCGTCATCACCGAGCTGGTGATCAACCACACGTCCGACCAGCACCCCTGGTTCCAGGCGGCGCGGCACGCCCCGAGGGGCAGCCCCGAGCGCAACCTCTATGTCTGGGCCGACGACGACAAGGGCTATCCGGGCGTGCCCATCGTCTTCTGCGACGTGGAGAAATCCAACTGGAGCTGGGATGAGGTGGCCGGCCAGTTCTACTGGCACCGCTTCTACGCCCACCAGCCGGACCTCAACTTCGACAATCCGGAGGTGCTGGAGCGCGTCCTTTCCGTCATGCGCTTCTGGCTGGACATGGGCGTGGACGGCCTGCGGCTCGACGCCGTGCCCTATCTCGTGGAGCGCGAGGGCACCGACTGCGCCAACCTGCCCGAGACCCACGCCATCCTGAAGAAGATCCGCGCCCACCTCGACGCGCACTACAAGGGCCGGATGCTGCTCGCCGAGGCCAATCTCTGGCCGGAGGACACCCAGCAATATTTCGGCCCAAACGCCGATGAATGCCACATGGCGTTCCACTTCCCGCTGATGCCGCGCATGTACATGGCCATCGCCAAGGAGGACCGCTTCCCGGTCACCGACATCCTGCGCCAGACGCCGGAAATTCCGCCGACCTGCCAGTGGGCCATCTTCCTGCGCAACCACGACGAGCTGACGCTGGAGACCGTCACCGACTCCGAGCGGGACTATCTGTGGAGCATCTACGCTTCCGACCGGCGCGCCCGCATCAATCTCGGCATCCGCCGCCGCCTCGCGCCTTTGCTGGAGCGGGACCGGCGACGCATCGAGCTGATGAACTCATTGCTGCTCACCTTGCCCGGAACGCCGGTGATCTATTACGGCGACGAGATCGGCATGGGTGACAACATCCATCTCGGCGACCGCGACGGCGTGCGTACGCCCATGCAGTGGTCGCCCGACCGCAACGGCGGCTTCTCCAAGGCTGACCCGGAAAAGCTGGTGCTGCCGGTGATCCAGGATCCGCTCTACGGTTTCCCGGCGGTGAATGTGGAAGCGCAGATGCGCGACGCCCATTCCATGCTGAACTGGACGCGCCGCTTCCTCGCCGTGCGCAAGGAGCAGCCGGCATTCGGGCGCGGCACATTCCGCCTGGTCTTCCCGCGCAACCGGCGCATCCTCGCCTATCTGCGCGAATTTGAAGGCGAGGCGGTGCTGTGCGTCGCCAACCTCGCCCACACCCTGCAGGGGGTGGAGCTGGACCTTGCCGAGTTCGAGCGGCGGGTGCCGGTGGACTTGGTGAGCGGCACCAGTCTGCCGGCGCTGGACCGCGCCCCCCTCGTGCTCACCCTGCCGCCCTACGGCTTCTATGCCTTCCGCCTCTCCACCACGGCGGCCGAGCCCGCCTGGCGCGATCCGGCGCCGGAGATGCTGCCGGAATTCGCCACCCTCGTGGTCCGCGACGGGCTGATGGGCGCCCTCTCCGACGCCCACCGCACGGTGATCGAGACCGAGGCGCTGCCGCAATATCTGGCGCGGCGGCGCTGGTTTCCCGGCACGGCCAAGGATATCGGCGCAGTGCGCATCGGCTGGGTCATGCGCCTGCCCGGCACCGAGCGGGAGGTGGCCATGGCGGAGATCGAGGCCGATCTCGCCGGGCGCACCGAGCGCTTCCTCATGTCCTTCTGCGTGGCGTGGGAGGACCAGCATCCGCCCGCCATCGCAGAGCAACTGGCCCTCACCCGCGTGCGGCAGGGCCGGCGCGTCGGCTTCCTCACCGATGCCATGGTGCTGGACGGGCTTCCGGCCGGCGTGCTGCGCGCGCTGCGGCAAGCCGAGCCCGTGCCCCTGCCGAATGGCGGCGCGCTGGTGTTCTCGCCCACCGACCGGCTCGCCGGGATGGACGTGGAGCGCGGCGCGCTGTGCGAACTCGCCGACGCGGACGAGCCGGCGGCGAGCCTCGTCGTCACCGACAAGGTGGCGGTGAAGCTGTTCCGGCATATGGAATTCGGCCGCACCGGCGAGATGGAGATGGCGCGCCACCTCACCGCCCTCGACTTCCCCCACACACCGCCGCTGATCGGCGCCATCACCCGCACCCGGCCGGAAGGCGGATCGGCTCAGGTGGCGCTCGCCTATGGCTTCGTGCGCAACCAGGGCAATGCCGCCGGCTGGACCATGGCGCAGGTGCAGCGTGCGCTGGATGCCGCAGCCGTGCCGGAAGACGGCCACCGGCATTTCGAGGAAGAGGTGGCCGGCGTGCTCCGGCTGCTCCGGGGCAGCGCCCGGCGTCTTGCGGAATTCCATTCCGTGCTGTCGGCCCCCTCCCCCGATCCGGCCTTCGCGCCGGGCGTTGCCACCGCCGAGGAGATCGACGGCTGGCTTCGCGAGGCTATGGACGCCGTGCGGGCGGCGCCGGATGCGCTTGTCGGCGTCGATGGGGATTGGCTCGGGGCACAAATGCGGGAGCGCATCGCCGGCCTGCTCGCCGGCACGGACGTGCCGGTGATCCGCACCCACGGCCGTTTCGACCTCGACCATCTGCTGGTGTCCGGCAGCGATGCGGTCATCACCGGCGCTCAGGGCGAGCGGGCGAACGGCTGGCGCGATGTCGCCGAGTTGCTCGCCTCCTTGGAGCACACCCTGGCGCGCATCACAGCCGGCGAGGCTGGCGTCGCCCGCGACGCGTCTGAACTGCGGGCGGAACTGCTCTCCGCCTTCCGCTCCCGCGCCGAGCGCGCGGTGCTCGCCGCCTATGCGGAGGGGGCGCCGGACGGCGGCCGAGGCCGGCCGTTGCTCGATCTTTTCCTCATGGGAGCCCTCGCGCGCCGTCTGCAGAGGGGAACGGACCTGCGCCCAGGCGAGCGCCGGGAAATCGCTGCCGGCCTTGAGCGCGTCGCCGCGCGGCTCGCGCGGCAGGAGGCGCCGCTTGATGCGTGAGCAGATGCCGATGGGGAACGGGCGGCTCTGCCGTTCGTTGATGGTGCAGAGGAGATCCATGCCATGAACCCCACTGACTCCACCGCAGCCCCCCGCACCGCCACGCTCGACCAGCGCCTGGACGAGGCGCTGGAGGAGTCCTTCCCCGCCAGCGATCCCCCGTCCGTCACCCGAGCCCCGAAGGCGGACGGCGAGCCGCGGGATGCGGCCGCGCGCGAAAAGGAGCGCGTCTCCGACGAGCTGGACGAGGCACTGGAGGATTCCTTTCCTGCCAGCGACCCGCCCTCCCTGACCCGCGCGTCCAAGCCCGAGAGCGATCCGGCGGCGGTGGCGGACGCCCCGGACGAGAGCGCGCGGCAAAAGAGCCACATCTCCGAGCGGCTCGACGCGGCGCTGGAGGAGACCTTCCCTGCCAGCGACACGCCGACTCTTTTGCAACCGGGCAAGAAGTAGGCGTGTAGCCCGGCCGGTCAGCCCCGGGGGCTCTGGGGACGGGGGCGGCCGGCCCCGTCCTCGGGGGCGGGAATGAATTCGTCGTGGTCCATGGGGATCAGGTCGAACCGCCCCTCCCGCCATGCCGCCTTGGCGGCCTCGAGCCGATCAAGGCTCGACGACACGAAATTCCACCAGATGTAGCGCGGCCCCTCCAGCGGCTCGCCACCCACCAGCATCAGCCGCGCCGGGGTCCGCGCCCGGACGGAGGTGGCGACGCCGCGCCGGATCACCAGCATCTGGCCGGGTGGAAAGGCGGTGCCGTCCACCTCCACCTCGCCCTCCAGCGTGAACAGCGCACGGTCCTCGTGGGTGGGATCAACTGGCACATGCGCGCCCGCAGCCAGCTGGATTTCCACATAGGTCGCCGGCGAGGCGAGCGCGACGGGCGACGTCGCCCCGAAGGCGCTGCCCAGAATCACCCGCGCCCGCACCCCGCCATCCGCCACCACCGGCAGCGCCTCGCTGTCCGCATGGAGGAAGTCCGGGCTGCTCTCCTCCAGCGCCTTCGGTAGCGCGATCCAGCTCTGGATGCCGAACAGCGGCCCACCGCGCGCCTTCACGGAGGCGTCGTGCCGCTCGGAATGGACGATACCGCGCCCGGCGGTCATCAAATTCACCGCGCCCGGCTCGATCACCCGCTCGGAGCCGAGGCTGTCGCGGTGGATCATGCTACCTTCGAACAGATAGGTCACGGTGGCGAGGCCGATGTGCGGGTGCGGGCGAACGTCCTGCGCCTGCGCTGCCGTGAATCGCACCGGCCCCATCCGGTCAAAGAAGATGAAGGGGCCGATCATCTGGCCCTGGACGGACGGCAGCACGCGGGCCACCTCCATGCCGCCGATGTCGTGGGCGCGGGGGACGATGACGGTCTCGACGGCTGCGCAACTCGCGGCATCGCCGGGGACGGGATCGGGGGTCGGGGAGAAGCTCATCGCGGGAGCTTGCCGGCCTCCGGCGCCGCCGTCAAAGGGCGATCCGGCACCCCCGCGTCAAAGGCGCGCGAGCGGAACCGTTAACCTTTCAAGCAGCCAGCACCCGCCGCGGACGTCCCCGGCCGCCGTTTTTTACTTCCCCGCAAGGGGCCCGCCCTAGCGTCGGCTCTGCCACGGCATCCCCGCCGCGGCATCCAAGTTGCGGCCCGCCGTTGCGGCGGTCTCTCGCCGCCTTTGACCGGATCTGAGCCATGAAGCTTCTGTTCTCGCGCTTCATCAAGGAAGAGGACGGCTCCACCGCCCTCGAATACGGCCTCATCGCCGCCGGCCTCTCCATCGCCATCGTCACGGTGCTGGTGCAGATCGCCTCCACCTTCGCCCGGCTTCAGGCCTCCTCGGCCGCCGCCGGGAACTGACCGCGCGATGGGGATGGGCCACATCAGGATCGCCGAGCTTCTGCTGCTCGGCCTCTATCCGGCACTGCTGTGCGCGTCGATCGGCGCGGACCTCGCCCGTCGGATCATCCCCAATGTCGTGGTCGTCTGCCTGATCGTCGCCTTCGCGGCGGTCACCCAACTCATGCCGGTCCCCGATCTGCCCTTCCGTCTCGCCGCCGCCGGCGCCGTCACGGCGCTCGGCTTCTCCCTGTTCGCGGAGGACATCATCGGCGCGGGCGACGCCAAGCTGGCCGGCGCCATCGTGCTGTGGGTGGACCCGCTGCACCTGCCCCTGTTCGTGCTCGCCACCGGAACCATCGGCGCCCTGCTCGGCATCGCCGCCGCCGCGCGCCATCGCCTCGCGGGCCCGGCCGGCGCAGAACTGCCCGACCGGCACCGCACCAGCCTGCCCTATGGCGTGGCGCTGGCGGGCGCCGGCCTCCTCATCCATCCCCTGTCCAGCCTGCTGCATCCCTGACCGGCTCCGCCTTGGGCGGCGGCGCGGCGGGGTATCTTGCGGGCGATCGCGGCGCGGACCACCATGCGCCGTCTGCGCGGCGCCGGATGGCGGAACCATTGTCTGTCCCCCCGGCGCGGCGCGAGGAGTTCCGTTGATGATCGATTGCTTTGCCCCGTCGTCCGCCGTCAGCCTGCCCGTCTGGTGCGTCACCAAGGACACGTTCGCCGCCGCGCCCATTCCCGAGGCCGCGCGCCGCTTCGCCGAGGCGGCAGGCTTCTCCGGCGCCGCCGGCAAGCTGCTGCTGCTCCCGAACGCCGATGGCGGGCTGGCCGGCGCCCTGTTCGGCATCGCCCCCGCGCCCAAGGCGGATGCCTTCGCCACAGGCGCCCTGCCCGGCCTGCTCCCCGAGGGCATCTGGCGGCTGGAGGGCGAGGTGCCGAGCCCCCGCCTCGCCGCCCTTGCCTTCGCGCTGGGCACCTACCGCTTCTCGGCCTACCGCAGCGCCAAGACCCCCAAGGTGCAGCTCGTCGTGCCGGAAGGGGTAGACGCCGCCCAGCTCCGCCGAACGGTGGAGGCGGTGTCGCTCACCCGCGATCTCGTCAACACCCCGGCCAACGATCTCGGCCCGGCGGAGCTGGAGGATGCGGCCCGCAGCCTTGCTGCCCGCCATGGCGCGCGCTTCCGCTCCATCGTCGGCGATGCGCTGCTGACGCAGAACTTCCCATTGATCCATGTGGTGGGCCTAGCCGCCGCCCGCGCCCCGCGCCTCATCGAGATCCGCGCCGGCGATCCCGGCCACCCGAAGGTGACGCTGGTGGGCAAGGGCGTGTGCTTCGACACCGGCGGCCTCGATCTGAAGCCCTCCTCGGCCATGCTGCTGATGAAGAAGGACATGGGCGGCGCCGCCAATGCCCTGGGCCTCGCCCACATGCTGTTGTCGCGCGGCGCGAAGGTGAACCTGCGCGTGCTGATCCCAGCGGTGGAGAATTCCGTCTCCGGCGCCGCCTTCCGCCCCGGCGACGTGCTGCGCAGCCGCAAGGGCATTTCGGTGGAGATCGGCAATACCGACGCCGAGGGGCGGCTGGTGCTGGCCGATGCCCTCGCCCTCGCGGATGAGGAGGCGCCGGACATCGTGGTCGATTTCGCCACCCTCACCGGCGCCGCCCGCGTCGCCCTCGGCCCGCAGCTGCCGGCCGCCTTCACCGACGACGAGGATTTCGCCGCCGACCTCTCCCGCCACGCCATGGTGGAGGCCGACCCGCTGTGGCGCCTGCCCCTGTGGGCGCCCTATGCGGGCATGCTCGATTCGAAGGTGGCCGACATCAACAATGTCTCCTCCGGCGGCTTTGCCGGCGCCATCACCGCAGCTTTGTTCCTCGCCAAGTTCGTCGAGCAGGCCCGCTCCCATCTCCACCTCGACCTGTTCGCCTGGAACCCCAGCAGCCGGCCGGGCCGGCCCGAGGGCGGCGAGGCGCAGACCATCCGGGCGCTGGACGCGCTCATCGCCGAGCGGTTCGGCTGAGGAGAGGGGCTGAGACATGGCCTTCTCTTTGCCCCCGGGCCTCGATGCCCGGCTGACCCCGGCCCGCGCCGACCTCGCCGCCACGAGCCTCAAGGGGCTGGTGGACGTGCCCCGCTTCGTGGACGGCGAGATGCGGCGCGTGGCCGTGCCCGTCGCGCCCCTGCGCCGCCGCCCTTCCAGCGACGCCCCGCTTGAAACCGAGGCACTGTTCGGCGAGCGGGTGCGCCTGTTCGAGGAAGATGCGGAAGGCTGGGCCTGGGTGCAGCTGGAGGCGGACAATTACGTGGGCTACATGCCCGCCGAAGCCCTTGCCCCGGAGGGTTCCGCGCCCGCCCACAAGGTGTCCGCGCTGCGGACCTTCCGGTTTCCGGGGCCGGATATCAAGCTGCCGCCCCGCGACGCGCTGGTGTTCGGCAGCCGCGTGGTGGTGCGCTCCATCTCGGGTGGCTTCGCCCTGACGACGGACGGCTGCCTGCCGGCCGTCCATGTGGTGCCCGCGGACGAGCGCGAGGGCGATTTCGTCGCCGTCGCCGCCCGCTTCCTCGGCGTGCCCTACCTGTGGGGCGGGCGCTCCAGCCTCGGCATCGACTGCTCGGGACTGGTGCAGACCGCTCTCGCCGCCACCGGCGTCCGCGCGCCGCGCGACAGCGACATGCAGGAAAAGGCCATCGGCACGGCGATCCCGCTCAATGCGCCCGTCAAGCGCGGCGACCTCCTGTTCTGGCCGGGACACGTGGGCATCGCCGAGGATGGCGAGACGCTGCTCCATGCGAACGCCTTCCACATGGCGGTGGCGCGCGAGCCGCTCGCCGGTGCGCTGGAGCGCATCAAGGCCGCGGGGCTCAACCTCAGGACCATCCGCCGGCCGGGCTAAAGGGCTCCCACGTCCGCCATCCGCGCGTCAGCTGTGGGCGATCACCCGGTCGCGGCCGGCGCGCTTCGCCTCATAGAGCGCGGCATCAGCCGCGGCGATGAGGGCGTCCGGGCTGCCCTCCGCCGTCGGCACCACCGAGGCGACACCGAAGCTCGCCGTCACCCGACGGCGCGGCGCGGCGGGATGCTCGAGGGCGATTTCGGCGAGGAGGCGCCGCACGTCCTCCGCGAAGGCGACGCCGGCGCCAACGTCGGCGCCCGACATGAGCACCACGAATTCCTCGCCGCCATAGCGCGCCACAAGATTGGAGGTGCCGGCCGCCGCCGCCGCCAGCATCCGCGCGACCGCCCTCAGCGCCTCGTCTCCCTGGAGGTGGCCGCGTGTGTCGTTGAAGGCCTTGAAGTGGTCGACGTCCAGCATCACCAGCGTGAGCGGCACACCCTCGCCACGCGCCCGCACCCAGTCCTGCGAGAACTGCACGTCGAAGGTTCGGCGGTTGGCGAGGCCGGTGAGCCCATCGGTCCGCGCCAGCGAGGCGAGGCGCCCGTTCATGGTCCGCAGCTCGTTGTTGCGCTGGGAGAGGCGCCGCGCCATCTCGTTGAAGGCGTTGACCAGAGGCGAGAATTCCGCGACGCCCATGTCGTTCACATGGTCGGCCTCGCCGCGCCCCACCGCCGCGACGGCCCGCGTGAGGCGGGCGATGGGCGCGATCACGATCCGCTCCTCGGCAACCCAGGCGAGCAGCAGGAAGCAGGCCAGCGCGATGAAATAGGCCAGCGCCGTCGAGCGCACCTTGCTGTCGATGGGGCCGACCGCCTTGGCGGTCTCGATGCCCACGGCGATACTGATGGGCAGGTGGCCGAAGCCCTCGAAGGCGAAGATGCGCTCCTTCCCGTCATAGTCCGGCACCCGGACGATGCCGGACTCCTCCGCCGCCACCGCGCGTGTGAGCGGATGATCGGGAAAGCTGTGCTCCACGATGTCCGGCATCGTGGGATAGCGCACGAGCACCGTGCCGTTCTCGCCGATGAGATCCACCACCACACCGAGTTCCACGGCGGTGCCTGCCGCGGTGCGAGACAGCCATTGCAGATCCATCACCACGCCGACCACGGCGCGCAGCGCACCGCGGGGACCGTGTTCGGCCCGCAGCAGGAACACCGAGTTGCGCCCGCTGACCCGCGAGACGAACATCTCGGTCATCACCATACCGTCGGTCGCGACAGCATCGCGGAAATAATCCCGCTCGGAAATGTTCACGCCGAGCGCGAGGGGCGCGTGGGCACAGCGCACCAGTCCGGCCGCATCCGCAATGAAGGCGCCCTGGATGCCGGCCACCTCATCGGCGAGCCGGGACAGCTGACGATTGCAGGCGGCGGGATCCTCCAGCAGGCGGTCCGCCATGCGGGAGAGCACGTCGAGCGCGGTCAATGACCGCGAGATGCCTTCCATCTGGGCGAGCTTGGCGCTGCGGGCGAAGTTGCGCACATCCTCCTCGAGGGCGGAGACCTGCTCCTGCCGCTCGGCCACGAGTGCAAGCATCCGTTCCACCGACAGGGGCACGGCCACGAGGCAGACCAGGAACAGGACGCGCAGGCGCAGGCTCGAACGCCGCCCGCGCGCGGCCGCGCCGTCTCCCCCGTTACGCTCGACCATCCCGGCCAGCCCCCCTGCCGCTCGTGAGCTTCAGCCGAGCCGCATCCTCCTTCTACCTGCTTCTTGATTGGAAAGGGAGATCGGTTCATGTCCTCGTCGGCGGGCGCAGAGCCCGGGCAAAGGCGGGAGCAGCAGCATGAACGACGGCGGAATGGCGCCCGGAAGTGCGGCACAGCTGGCGGCTGTGCGGCGCGACATTGCCGAAAGCTGCGCGGAATCCGGCCGTTCGACCGATGAGGTGACGCTGGTCGCCGTCTCCAAGACTTTCCCGGCCGAGGACATCCTTCCCGTGCTCCAGGCCGGCCAGAGGGTGTTCGGCGAGAACCGGGTGCAGGAGGCACGCGACAAATGGCCCGGCCTCAGGCAGCGCTACCCTGATGTGGAGCTTCACCTGATCGGCCCGCTCCAGTCCAACAAAGCGCGGGAGGCGGTGGCCCTGTTCGACGTAGTCCACACGGTCGACCGGCCGAAGATCGCCGCCGCCTTGGCCGAGGAGATGGCCCGGCAGGAGCGCCGGCCGCGGCTCTTCGTGCAGATCAACACCGGTGCCGAACCGCAGAAGGCGGGCGTGCTGCCCGAGGAGGCCGACGCCTTCATCGCCCAGTGCCGGGATATCCACAGGCTGGAGATCGCCGGCCTCATGTGCATTCCACCGGCCGAGGACGTGCCGGATCCGCACTTCGCCTTGCTCGCTGAAATCGCCGCCCGCAATGGCCTTTCAGGCCTTTCCATGGGCATGAGCGCCGACTTTTCCGCCGCCATCCGCCAGGGCGCCACACACGTGCGCATCGGCAGCGCCATCTTCGGCCACCGCCCGAGCCCGAAGGAGGCTTGAAGTCCCCCGCATTCGCCGCTATAGAGCCCTCCTCCTCGCGAGATGCTCCCATCGTCTAGCGGTCTAGGACGTCGCCCTCTCACGGCGAAAACAGGGGTTCGAGTCCCCTTGGGAGCGCCAAAGCGCAATAAAATCAATAGCTTATGACCGGGTTAGCCAACTCGGTTAGCCAGTGGGTTAGCCACCCCGTTTCTTGCCCCCCGACACCAGCTTGACCACGGCGCGCATGCCGTCGCGCGCGAGGTGCTCCTGCTCGGCCTCGCGCGAGTAGAGTTCGGCGTGTTGAATGTCCGTATGGCCGAGGGTGTCCATGATCTGGCGCGTGGTAGCGCCGCCTTCCGCCAGCATCTTGCCGAGCGTCTTGCGCAGGCCGTGCAGCGTGTAGCCCGGCGGCAGGCCGGCGGACTTGGCCCAGTCGGCCATGCGGCCGGTGAGCGACTTGGCCGAAAAGGGCTCGCCGAAAGCTGTCTTGAGGATGGTCGGGCCGGACAGGTCCGTGGCATCCAGCACCTCGCGCAGCATGGGCGTGATGTCGAGCACCAGAGGGCGCCCCGTCTTGCCCTGCACCAGGCGGATGCTGTCGCCCTCGATGGCGCCCGGCGTGAGCGACACGACGTCTCCCCGCCGGTTGCCCAGCCAGAGGGCCAGCGCATAGGCGAGGCGGGGCGTGGTACCGATGGGCCAGCGCGTCTCGAACTGCTGGCGGGCGGCATCGGGCCACGCCTTCCAGCCCACATAGTCCGGCCTATGCTTGAGCTTGTAGGACGGATCGGTGTCGATCCACTCTTCATCAAGCGCCACGAGGATCATGCGGCGGATCACCACCAGCAGGTGACGCGCCGCGTGGGGGCGGTCGGCCATTTCGGCGATGATGCCTTTCAGGTGGCGCCGACGAAGATCGGACACCAGCACGTCGCCCCACAGCAGATCGGCCTCTTTCGAAACCTTGCTGGCTAGGAAGAGTTCGGCGATGCGGGATTGCCGCTCCTTCGTCTCCGTCTCAAGCCGGGACCACTCCGGGAGGCTCTTCGGCACCATTTTCCAAGCCGCCCGCAGCGAGCGGGGAATGGCGGCAGAAGGCAGTCGGGTGACGGCCCCCTTCGGCTTGGCCGGCGCCGGGCGCCCTTCGACGGCAGCGAGATAAGCGGCCTCGAACGCAGCATCCCCGGGCTCGCCGGGCAACTGGATCGTCTTGCCGCCGCGGCGGAAGCGCCAGCGGGTGCGGCCGTGGCGATCCTTGTACGGGCCGGCGTTTGGGTGGCGCTCGCTCATGCCGCAACGCTACCGCGCAGCGCGACGGCCCTGCAAGGCTTCGTCGATGGCGTTGGGTCGGTGGTTGTCCAGCTCGGAGAAGTGCATGTCGAGCTGCACCCGGTCCCATATGACGCGGCCGTCCACGCGCTTGCCGCGTGGCATGCGGCCGTCGCGCACCATCTCGTCGAATTTGGTGGTGCCGACGCCGATGTAATAGGCCGCCTCCTCGCGGTTGAGGCCGCGCGGCGTCCATGGGATCGCTTCATGCCGGGGCATCGTTGTCTCCCACGAGCACCGCGTCCAGCGCGGCCACCACCTGCGCCCACTCATCGACGATAGCGGCCTCGTCTTCCTCCATGGTGTGGGGATCTAGATGCCCGTCCAAGTCGGTGACGCAGAAGTCCTGCAGCAGTCGGAGCCGTTCGGCCTCGGCCGCTTGACGGGCGCGCCACGCGGCTGCGGCGATATCCTCGATGCGTGTGAGCAGGAGCATGCGCGCGGCGCTGGTCTCGCCGGCGGCCTCGTATTCGGTGACGATGGAAAAGGCGCGATCGAAGGGGGTCATGGGGCCCTCCGGGGGAGATCGTTGTGCTCGCGGCCATCGAGGAGGCGGCCGGCGCGGGCCTTGCCGACGCGTCGCATCACGTGGAAGCGCTCGCCGTGGAAGCCCCGTCCGCCGGCGAGGTTCAGCCAGGCGATGTCGGGCTTGCTGTCATCGAACTTGCGGGCGTAGCCGGCCCGCCAGTCCGGATCTTCATTGTCCCGGTCGACGGCGACTTCCCACGCGCCCCACTGCTTGAAGAAGTAGGGGATGCCGTGCGCGGCGCAGAAGTCGCGGGCGGCGCGATGCCAATCGGGGTGCGTCGGCCGCGCTCTCGGGCCGCTCTCGCCGCCGGAGATGAGGCCGGAGAGGAACTCCCAGCCGGTCCAGTCCACCGGGCCGAGGGCGGGCTCATAGCTGACGAAGGTGCGCCAGCCGAGCTCGGCGAGGCTGCGCAGGTCGCGCCGGCGCTCATCGGCCCGACGCTGGTCCTCCACCGAAACACCAATCAGCACGTTGGGTAAGGGCCACCCATGGACTTCGCGCGCGCCACCGCTGAAACTGTACCAATTGGCATAGATTTGCGCGAGCAAGTCCGGCTGCCGAATAAATCTGCGCATGCGGTCGTTGCGCTTGGTGAGGATCTGGAAGTCGTGCTGGTGCGCGATGGCCATCACCGTGAACACGTGGAGGATGTCTTCAACCCGCACCGCCGGGTGGAACAGGTCCGACATGGAATTCACGAAGATGGAGCGCGGCTTCTTCCAGTCCAGCGGCTTGAACAGCGCCGGGCGGTGCAGGGAGACCTTGCCCGTCCATACGGGCCCGGCGGCGCTGGGCTTGGTGGTGCCTGCATAGGCGGCCTGCCCCATGGCCTCGAGGCGCGCCGCCATGCGCATGGCATAGCAATTCGTGCAGCCGGGCGAGACGAGCGAGCAGCCGACGATGGGATTCCACGTGGCGTCGGTCCACTCGATGGCGGATTTGTCAGCCATGGGTGCTTCCCTCGGGCCGGGCAGCGCAGGTGACAATGCGGCGCTGGCACTGGAAGCCGTCGCGCCATTCCCATGGGGTGGCGGCGGCCTTGCCTTCAGCGACGAGGGCGTCCACGTCGGCGATCTCCTGCGGGTCCGCCCATTCTTCCTGAATGAGCCGCCGCCCCGCCGCGAGCCCGGCTTCCATCTCGGATCTGGTCATAAGATCACCCATGGGCGCCTCCCTCGGGTCGGGCGGCGCGGATGATCTCGGCACGCGTGGCGCGCTCGCCGGCGAGGAAGCCGGCCTGGAATTGCTTCTCCAGATCGCCCACGGCCTCGATGCGGCCGACCGCGTAGCCGACAAGGAAGGAGAGGACCATCAAGCCGATGGTGACGGGGTCTGTCATGGCAGCACCATGGCGCCGGCGATCTCGGCGACGGCGGTCCAGATGCCGAGGGCGGCCACGATGAAGACGCCCGCCGCGCTGGTCAGGAGGGCGATGGCGCAGAGCTTCCACAGCCCGGTGATGATGATGTCTAAGTCGCCCATGGCGCGCCTCACCCGAACGGGATTTCATCGTCGGGGCCGGCCGGAGCGGCCCCGTAGCTGCCTTCGTCGGGAGCGGGCGCGCGCTCGGTGGAATCGAGGAGGGTCAGCTCGCCACGGAAGGGCTTGAGGACCACCTCGGTGACATAGCGGTCTATGCCCGCTTTGTCGGTCCACTTGCGGGTGGCGTTCTTGCCCTCGACGTAGACCTTCGAGCCCTTCTTGAGGAACTTCTCGACCACCTCCACCAGGCGATCGTTGTAGACGACCACCTGGTGCCACTCGGTTTCCTCCCGGCGCTCGCCGGTGGCCTTGTCGCGCCAGCTCTCGGAGGTGGCGACAGAGAAGCTGGCGATGCGACCGCCGGCCTGGGTGCGGGCTATCCTCGGGTCTTTGCCGAGGTGGCCCACGAGGATCACTTTGTTGACGCCGGCCATGGGTCAGGCCTCCTGAAGATAGGGTTGGTGGCGGCTGCGACCGGCAGGGCGAAACTCCACAAGGGCGGCATCGCCTTTGACGTACAGCGGATGTTTCGGGTGGCCGGCCTTTGTCAGGCCGAGGGCAAAGCGCAAGCGGCTTCCAAGCCAGCCGAGCGCCGTCTCGTCCTGGCCGAGGTGGGCACCGTGGGCGCCCCAAGCGCAGACGATTGTCCCGAGGGTCCGGCTTGGGGACAGCACGCTCTGGAATGCGCGGCTGTTGTGCTCGCCGACAGGATCTTGATCGTGGGTGAGCGCCAGCAATTGCCTGGGCTCCGTTGCCCGATAAGCAAAGAGGTTGAGCACCTCCAGCCGGTCAAACCCCCACGCCCTCGCAAACCCGACACAGCGGCGGATCGTCGGATCATCCTGCTCGCCATCCGCTGTAGAGGGGTTAAGCATGATGAACACACAACACTTCGGCTCGCCCAGCTGGTGGCCCGCGCCGTCAACGACTGGTGTCCCGTCGTCGTTGGTCCACATATCCCACTGCGCTGGCGCAGGGTGGTTCCGCCACTCGCGCCACAAGCGATAGCGATAGGTTCCACAAGGGGAGACTTCGGCGCCGGCGCTGATGTACTCCATCGTTCAAACCCTCAGAGGCATGACGACCCACAGGGCGCCGGCCTCGGCCGGGTTGCGCCACAGCATGGGATCGCCGGGGGAGGACATGCGCACCTCGACAGCGTCGCCGGGGAGCGAGCGCAGGGCATCGAGGGCGTAGCGGGCGTTGAAGCCGATGGCGTAGCCGTCAGCGATGGCATCGGCCTCGGCGCCATCGAGGGCCTCGGCGGCGGCGTTGGCGCCTTCGCCGCGCGCGGAGAGGGACAGGGCGCCGCCTTCCATGGCGAGCTTGACGGATCGGGCCTTGCCGTCCGCCATGATCATCACCCGCTCGATGGCATCGGCGAACGCGGACGGCGGCACCTTGAAGCCCGAGGCGCCCTCCCCGGGCACGACCCGCAGATAGTCCGGGAAGGTGCCGTCGATGAGCTTGCTGGTCAGGGCGATGCCGCCGCCGGCGATGGAGATGCGGGACTTGTCCACGCTGATCGCCAGCTCTTCCTTGGACTGGCCCCACAGGCTGCGCGCCGTCTTCACCAGCGTGCGCGGCAGGATGACGCCGAGCATGCCCTCGGTGCCATCAGGCGCGTCCACGTCGCGCAGCGACAGGACGTGGCCGTTGGTGGCCACGGCGCGAAGCTTGTCGCCCTTGCGGTGCAGGTAGACGCCGCAGAGGTAATAGCGGGTCTCCTCGCTGGAGATCGCCATCTCGACGGCATCCAGCAGGCCGATGAAGGCGTCGGCGGCGAGGGCGAAGCTCGTCTTGCCGCTCTCGACCTGGGGGATGGGCGCCAGCGGCGTGCCGAGGGTGGGGAAGTCCGACGCCGGCAGCGTCTGCAGCTTGAAGCGGGCGCGGCCGTATTTCACCACCAGGTCCGTGCCCTTCTCGGCGAGGGTGGCCGTGGCATCCTTCGGCGCTTTCTTCAGCGCGTCGGAGAGGATCTGCGCCGGCGCCGTGATGGCGGCATCCTCTTCCACCTCGGCCGGCACGGTGAGGGTGACGGACAGGTCCAGATCCGTGGAGGTGACCACCAGATGCCCTTCCCCGCCCGGCGCCTTGCGCGTCTCCACCAGCATGTTGGAGAGGATGGGGATGGTGTTGCGGGCGGGCACGATGGCGGCGGCGCTCTGCAGCGCGGCGGCGAGGGCTTTGGCCGGGATGGTGGCCTTGAGCTTGCCGGAAGCGAGGACGCGCGGCGTCATTTCGCGCCTCCCTTCTTCTCAGCGGGAGCGCGCTCGGGCGGCCACGGAATCGTCCGCAGATCAGCCGCGCATGCATCGAACTTCTTCCAGAGGTGCGGCTGCGGAACATCGGGGTGGGGAACCGTGGTAGCCACGAGGCCCCGGAAAACCTCGACCACATCGTCAATCGGCTTCTTGAGGCGGGGCGCGAGCACGATCGAGCGCTTCAGGCCTTCCATCATCTGCCGCAGGAGAGCCGGAGAGGCGCCAGCGGTCAGGTCGGCAAGCGTATCCAGTGCGTCGTCCGGGAACTCGAACGGCAGCGAATAGCGCTTCAGGATGGCATAACGCTCCTCGCTGCCCGGCAGATCGACCGAGATCTGCATCCCGAAGCGGCGCCACATAGCCGTGTCGAGATCTTCTTTGCGGTTGGTCGCCGCGAGCAGAATTCCCTCGAAGCCCTCCACCCGCGTCAGGAGGGTGGTGAGCGTCAGGTTCCGATCCTTATCGGTCCCATGCTCGCTACTAGACCTCTTGCTGCCGAGCGAATCGAACTCGTCAAGGAAGAGCACGCACCCATTCTTGATCTTGTCGATTGCGTCGAACAACTGGCCGATGTTGTTCGCGCTTTCATTCATGTACTTGGATGTCATGCGGTCAGCCTGGACCGTGACCAGAGGTAGACCGAGCCGTGCAGCGAGATGATGCGCGAGCGTCGTCTTGCCGGTGCCCGGCGGGCCATAAAGGAGCGCTGTGGAGCGCGGCTTGAGGCCGACGCTTTCCAGATCCGGGCGTGCCCGGATCTCGGTGAGCCATTCATAAATGGCGTAGCGCGGGCCGGGCGCGAGGATCGGCTCCTCGGCATCGCGAGGCAGCAGGATGGTGGCGAACTTTTCCACCTGATCGAGGCCGGCGGAAATATCCGGCTTGCGGGTGCGGGCGGGCTCGCTCACGGCTGACCCTCCGCGTTGCTCTTGCGGGGCTTAGCGGGTGCCTTGGCGCCTCGCTTGGTCGCGCTCTTCGGCCCGCGCTTTGCGGCTTCCTTGGTCGCGGCCGTCTCCGCCTGCTTGCGCCTGGTGCGCTTCACCAGATCGTCCAGCCGTTCGGCGGCGTCCCCTTCCGGCTGCGCGGCGGACGGCGCATAGGGGTCCTTCCACGGGGCATCGGACGCAGGCTCGCCGGGCGGCGGAAGCGGCCAGTCGTCCCCGCCCTCGTCGCTCTTGTCTTCTGCGCCCCGCTCTTGCGGATCGTCGAAGGGCAGGCCCTCCTGGTCGGGGTCCACGTCGCTCGCGGATGCGGGCGCTTCGGCCGACACGCCGCCGTCATCGTCCCGCCTGTCGCCCTTGGCGGGCTTCTTCGCCTTGCGGCGCCATGCTGCGGGAATGTCCATGCCGTCCGAGCCGGAGGCCGCGCAGAAGCCTTCGTCCCACGCGGCGCGGCGGGGATCGCCGGCCGTATAGGGGTTGTCGATGATGCGCACGCCGGCGCGGAACGCTTCGCCGCCCTCTTCGCGGGCTTCTTCGACGGTGCGCATGACCTCCTCGGCGTGGGCCGGAGGTTCGGGCGCCGGCTCGGCGTTGGGCTCCTCCTTCATGAGGCGCTCGCGGGCGGCGTCGCCCAGCGGTGTGCCATCGAGGAGGCCGCACGCGGCCTCATAGATCTCGGTGAGTTCCTTCTCCAGCCTGCGCTCGGCGGGAGTGAGTCGACGCAAGGCGATCATCTTCGTGATCATCTTCACGTCGAAGCCGGCGGATTTCGCCTCCGCCTTCACATCCTTGATGTCGTCGGCGATGGCCTTCTTCTCTTCCTCCAAGCGCTCAACGCGCTCGATGTAGGAGAGGAGGCGCGCCTTGTTCACGACGCTCATGCGACGCTCCTGAGGCTGGCGGGAAGGTGGAGGCGCAGCTCGGAGACGAAGGCCTCCTCGGCCTTCGGCCACGGCAGCGCGCGAATGCGGGTGCCCATGGGCAGGTTGCGCCCCCGCGGCGGGGTGAACACATCGCGCGGCATCAGATCCCGCCACTCGGTGATGAAGGCGCGGAAGTCGGCCGCGCGCAGGGCCTCGGCCACCTCGCGGGGCGGCGGCCACGGCAGGCCGGCGGCGGCATGGATGGCCGCGTCGTGCATCTCGACAATGCTGGCGAGCACCTCGCGCCCGTTCAACACGGCGAGCGCTTCCTTGAGGGGCGAGGAGATGTCGCCGAGATAGGCCTCGTGCGCGTCGTGCAGCAGGCCGTAGAGCCGCATGTTCGGGGGCAACTGCGACGCAACCAGCACCGAATGCTGGGCGACCGAATAGAAGGTGTGCCCGGCACCGACGAAGCGGCACAGCCGGGCGAGGTGGGCCGCGATGTCGCGGAAGTCCACGTCCGCGGGGCTCGGGTCCAGCAGGCGCCAGCTGCGGCCGGACGCGGTAGTCACGAAGATGTCGCGGGTGGGCGCCGCGGGCGCGCGTTGGGCCATGGGTCAGAGGCTCCGCAGGAGGAAGATGAAGAGCGCGGCGAGAACCCCGCCGGCGAGGAAGACGGGCGCGAGGCGCACCTCGGCGCGGGGCGGATCGCCGAAGCCGATGGGGAGGCGGCGGGCGCCGGCCTTCTCCAGACGGCGGGCGACGGCGCAAGCCTCGGCCTCGGATCGCACCGCGCCCCGATAGGAGAGGCGCGTGTAGGCCAGAGGCGTAAGCGCGCTGGCCGGCGGCGGGCGGCGCAGTTCGCCTTGCATGGGATGGCCGGGAGGCATGTCAGAGCCCCCCGGTCTTGTGGGCCTGCAGCGCGTCGATCACGCGGAACAAGGCGAGGCCGGCGACGATGCCGAAAAGCAAGCCGAGGAAGAAGCCGGCGGAGAAGATCTCAGCCATGAGCAGCCCCCTCCCCGTTCGGCGCCCGCGCGTCGATGGCTTCCGCGGCGAGAAGGCACAGCAGGAGCATCACATCGGTGTCGCAGGTCACCTGCCTGGACCCGCGCCGGTCGGCGGCGAGCGTCAGGGTGGTGACCTCATGAAGGCCGCCGCCGCTGAGATAGGCCTGGGCGGCATCGAGGCCGGGTCTGCTCCCCGCAGCGACGGTACACACCGTGGGCACGGTGATCTGCTCGCCCATGCTTTCGCGGATGCCGGCCGTCTGCTGTTTGGAGGTGAGGGCTTCAGCCATGGCTCGCCTCGCTGACCTGGGCGAGAGCGTCATCAATGGGCAGGGCTCTGGCCCGTTTGACCATCTCGATCGCGACGGAGAAGGCGATTTCAGCGATGATCGCGCCGGTCGGCACGCCCTTCTTCAGCGCCGCCGCCTCAGCCCTATCGAGAACCGCGCGATTGGACATGAGCCCAACGAGAGCCTGCCCGGCGTAACGGTCGCGCAGGCTCTCATCGGCATGTGGGTCTTTGATGCGCTCAGCCATGGCCCACCTCGCCGAGCGGGCCGAGGCGCTTGCGGGCGGCGGGGCCGAGATCGCGGAGCTGGTCGGGGGTCCAGCCGATGCGCGTCAGCTCGTCTTCGGTGGCGGAGCCGGTGAAGGCCGCCAGCTCGCGCATGTCCTCGGCGAGGGCGGCGACGAGATCGCACGCGGTGCGGGGTGGGCGCGTCGCGCTGTGCGGAAGGGTCGGTCGGGGGGTGGGCATGGGTGCGCTCCAAAGCGGGAAACGGAGCGCAGCCTAAATGCGGTTAAATCCCCGCGTCAAGAGGCATGCGGTTATTTAACCGCTCACACCCGCAGGCGAGGGGCGGCCATAATTGCAGCCGGCGATTGAAGGGGGCGGCTTTGAGGTTGAGGCTTGCGGTTCTCGGCGCGTTGGCGCTGGGCGGGTGCGCGGGGTCGCAGGAGCACCTGCGCATGCTTGAAGCGGACCATGCCATTTCGGTCATGCCGGCATCCGCGCCGGACCATGATTTTGTCGTCAGCATCCGCAACCTGGTCGATGTTGGCTACGACCCCGACGACAAGGCGACGCGCGACCGGACGGCGCTTCAGTTCATGCAGGCGCAGTGCCCCCGCGCCACCATCGTGGGCGAAACGCCGATCTCGACGGGCCATTACATGGGCGGCCGCGCAGCGAAAACCTATGCCATCAAGATCAAGTGCGGCTGAGGGGTTTCGCCACGATGGAATTTATCGCGATCATGATGGTCGGGGCCATCCTCAACGGCTTGCTCGCGTCGGCGCGAGGCCGCAGCGTAGCTGGGTGGGCGCTTTTCGGCGCCTTCTTTCCCCTCATCAGCCTGCTCATCCTGGTGCTGCTGAAAAACCCCAAGGCTGAGGCGGAGAAGGCCGCTGCGGTGGCTGCTGCAAACGCCGATTATATGCGCCGGGTGGAGGAGCACCGCGCGGCTGTGGAGCTTCAGCAGTCGGAAAAGACGTGCCCGCGCTGCGCCGAGACGGTGAAGAAGGCGGCCCTCGTCTGCCGGTTCTGCGGCCACGAGTTCGCGCCGGCGGGCCGCGCCTAGACGCCGAACAGATCCTTCACCGTCATCACCCGGTGGATGGCAGTGACGAACTGCAGCGGGATTTCGATGGTCGCAAGGGGGTTGTACTGTTGCAGCACAAGGTGCGAGGCAGTGCGCTTGCGAAGCACCTTGATGTAGGCCTGCCCCGGATCGTCGTCGTGATTGCGCGTCTGGACGATGACGCTGTCGTCGATCTGCGGACGCTCCAGCGGGTTCACGAAGCACAGGTCGCCGGGGAGGTGCTTCGGCGCCATGGAATCGCCCACGACGAAGATCGCATAGGCCTTGTCGTTGCTCACAAGTGCCGGCGGCCGGCGCACCAAATCAATCACTTCGTGTTCCAGCCGAAACCCATCCACCTGGCGGATGACGGACCCTGCGGCAGTGCCCATCACCGGCAAATCTGTCCGATACCCATTGCGCGAAGGTAAATCGACGGGCGCGGGTACGATCTCGGACCCCTGCGGGAGAGGGATGGTCGGAACCTCCGGCTGATCCGGCTCAGCCTCCTCCGGGCCGGTGCCAGAGACGAGCCATTCGGCCGAGGTGCCGAGCACGGGGGCGATGCGCTGGATCGTATCCGTGGAAACGCCGCGCTGGCGGCCCGACTCGATGCCGCGCCGGATGGAGCGGATCACGTCGCGCGAAAGGCCCGCCTGCACGCCAACGCTGCTCTCGCTCAGGCCGAGGGCGGCGATGCGGCGCATGATGCGGCCCAGAATTTCCTCGCCAGTGCTCATAACGCGGGAGAATACCCGCGCGTTGTGCGGGGGCCTAAAGGGTAAATCCCCGCACATGGCGCTTGACAGTGCGGTTAAATACCCGCAATCCTGCCGCCCCATGACGCTCGTTTCACAGCTCCTCATCGTCACCGATGCCTACAGCCGGGCGCGCGGACTGTCCCAGTCCCGCGTGGCCACCCTGCTGTTCAACGACGGAAAGAAGCTCGCCCTCCTGCGGGCCGGCGGCGATCTCGTGACCGGCTCCTACGAGCGTGCTCTGGCCTGGCTCTCCGACAACTGGCCCGACGACACGCCTTGGCCGCATGAGGTGCGCCGCCCGCAACCGCGCGCGAGCGCGCCGGAGATCGGCGAGGGCGGCAGCGAGGGCCGGAGTGGTGAGGGTGCGTCTGGCCATGAGGCCAAGGTGGCGGCTGGTACCGCCACCGTCACCGCGAATGATGCGGGAGGTTTCGCATGAGCGACAAGCTCGCCCGTCCTCACCGGGAAGCCGACTATCTCGCGCTTAAGGGCGCCACGCGGCGCCTTGTCGAGGCCTGTGGTGGCGTCGAGAGCGCGGCCGCGGCGACCCGCACCGGCTTTCAGGCGCTCTCGAAGTATGGCCGCCCGCAGGAGCCCTTCTTCGCCCCCATCGACGTGGTGGCGGACCTTGAGGCTGACGCCGGCGTGCCTCTGGTGACGCGCGCGCTCGCCGCGCTCTGCGGCCATGTGCTGGTGCCCCTGCCTCGGCCCGAGACGGGCACGGGGCGCTGGTATCGTCACATCTCCGAAGTGGCGCAGGACGCCGGCGCCGTGGTGGCGCGGCTCGGCGCGGCGCTGGCCGATGACGGGGAGGTTTCGCGCGCCGAAGCGCGGGCACTGGCCCTGCGCGAGCATGTGCGCCACGCCATCAAGGAACTGGCGGCGCTGGACCTTGCCCTCGAACGGCTGGAGAAAGGGGACGGCGATGCGGCGTGAGCCCTGCTATGCCCGGCGCGAGGTGGCGCCCATTGAGCGCGTCGTCTGGCGCATCCGCACCCTGCATCCTTTCCGCCCCCTGGTGCTGGTGGACGGCCAGCGTCCGCCGCTGACGCTGGACCGCGTGGAAGACGTGACGCTGGCGCGCGTGCGCTTTCTTGAGCGGGTGGCGGCGTGAGCGACGCTGGATGGCCCTTCGGTGCCCTCGCCATGTTCGGCTATGACGTGATCGTGGCCGATCCGCCGTGGGACTTCGCGCTCTATTCCGAGGCGGGGGAGGCGAAGTCCGCCAAGGCGCACTATGCCACCATGCCGCTCGATGCCATCGCCGCGTTGCGCGTGGGCGATCTGGCGCGGGGCGATTGCCTGCTGCTGCTGTGGTGCTGCGAATGGGTGCCGCCGGCCGGGCGGCAGGCTGTACTCGACGCCTGGGGCTTCACCTACAAGACGAGCCTCATGTGGCGGAAGACGACCGCCAGCGGGAAGGTGCGCATGGGGCCGGGCTACCGGGCGCGCACCATGCACGAGCCCATCCTGCTCGCCACCATGGGCAACCCGCGGCACCGGCCGTTCCCCTCGGTTATCGACGGCGTGGCGCGCGAGCACTCGCGCAAACCCGAAGAGTTCTACGCAGCCGTCGATGCCTGCTGCCCCGACACCCGCCGCGCCGACCTGTTCGCGCGTCAGGGGCGGCCGGGCTGGGAAGGGTTCGGCGACGAGATGAAAAAGTTCAACGTAGCCTCTAAGCCATGATCCGACGCTCAATGAACAAATTCAACTCGCGGGATGAGCTTACGAACTTTCTCGACACACTCAATGAGCCAGTCGGAATGAATAGCGTACGCGCCATTTGGGCTTCCCGCTGCTTCTGGCATGATGCTCACGTCCCAATTGAAGGGTACAGCATCGGTGTGCACTTGGATGATCGCGAATCGGAGCGGGCTAGTCGGAATTTTTTCCTTAAAGAGCTGAACTATTTCGAAAGACACGTTTTCAGGGTAATAAAGCTCTTTAGCTCCGCCATACACGAGCGTATTGCCCGCTGCGTCGGTCGGCATCTCTTGGACGGCTTTGAGAAGCTCGCATTTGGCAACTTCCGCCTGAGCTTCCCGCAGCTTCTTCTCATCATCGCTCATGTAAACACTCCTGTATCTATCGGCGATAGATTGGGGGCGCGTTGTAAATATTCAAGACCAGCACACATCGCCCCCCAAAACATAAATACACCCATCTGCTCTTGGCGGCATCTCGCATGACCATCCTTGAAGCCGCCCTAGCCTATGGGCGCCGTGGCCTGCGCATCTTTCCCTGCGACCCGCACCCGGAAAAGCCCCGCTCCAAGCGCCCTCTCGTGGTGGCGGACAAGGATGCGGACGGAAAGCCTATCGAGGGCACCGGCTGGCCGCTGAAGGCCTCCTGCAATGAGGCGCAGATCCGCGCCTGGTGGAAGCGCTGGCCCGACGCGCTGATCGGCATGGCGCCGGGCTGGGCGGGCGGCTATGTGGTGGACCTCGACCCGAAGGGCGAGCCGGTGGAAGCCGTGGAAGCGCGCCTTGCGGAAGCCATCGGCAGGCCGTTGCCGGCCGGGCCGCGCACCATCACGCAATCGGGCGGGCGGCATGTGTGGTTCCGCCGGCCGGAGGGCGCGCACTGGCCCAATGACCCGCCGGGGTTGAAGAACATCGATATCCGCTGTGATGCCGGCTACGTCATCCTGCCGCCGAGCATGCTGCGCAACGGCAATGCCTACAGCTGGGAGGGCGAGCCCTTCGACCCCGCGACGGCGCCGGAGGTGCCCCCCGCCCTGCTAGCGCTGATCGCCAACCGGAAGAGCGGCAAGCGCGAGACAGGGCCAGCCGACATGCCGGAGCCGCAGGAGAGCGGCCCGGCGCGGGCGCTGTCCTCCGACCGGCCCGGCGAGGTGGCGAAGCGCAACTATGCCCGCAAGGCGCTCGACCGCATCGCGGCCGATCTGGCGCGGGCGGCGGAAGGCACGCGCGGCACCGAGCTTTATGCGGCGGCCTGCGCGCTCGGCCGCTTCATCGCCGCCGGCGCCATTTCCGAGCGCGAGGCGAGGGCCGCTTTGGAGGATGGGGCCGAGGCATGTGGGCTGGTGCAGGCGGACGGGCGCCCCCGCGTGCTGCGCGAGATCCAGCGCGGGCTCGGTGTCGGCCGCGCCGATGCAGCGGACGTGATCGCCCGCCTGGACGATATCGCCCGCGAAGCGGAAAGCCGGCGGCGGCCCTCTGGCGGCGGGGTCTACCCGCCCGAGGCGCCCTTGCCCGATGGCGCGATCCCGGAACCCTCCCGGCGGGGGACAGTGGGGCCGACGCCCTCCCCTGCTGGTGGTGATGAGGTGGGCCCGGACGGGAGCGAGCCCGATTCGAGCGAGCCGGTTGATGATGCCGAGGGGGGTGATGACGGCCCTTCGGACGGTGCCGCGCCGGGCACGGACATGGACGTGGTGGCCGCCTGCGCCCGCCTCGACCATTCCGACACGGACAATGCCAAGCGCTTCGTGGCGCACTTCGGCCGCGACCTGACGGTGCTGGAGACCGAGGGCATCATCAACACCGACTATTTCACCTGGGCGGGCACCCATTGGGACATGGCGGGCGGCAATGACGCCGCCGTGCGCCTCGCCAAGCAGGTGGGCGGGCTGATCGGCCTGGAGGCGGATCTCCTCGCCGCCACCCCGTTCGAGCTGCGGGCCATGGAAGATGGCGACCAGGCGGAGGAGGACCTCGCGCGGCTGGAAAAATCCTCCGACAGCTGGACCGACGCGGACAAAGCGCAGGTGAAGCGCCTGCAGCGCGTGATCGACGCCAGCGCCGAGGCACGGGCGGCATTGGACAAGCGCAAGGTCGCGCGGCGCAAGTTCGGCGTCTCCTCGAAGAACAAGGCCCGCATCGTCGCGCTGAAGGACTTGGCGGCGTGTGACCTGACGCGCAAGCCCGAGGGCTTCAACGCGGACCCCCGCGCCTTCGCCTGCCTGACCCACACTCTCCAGTTCATCCGCCGGCCCGACCTGGAATGCCCGGACCCGGAGGTGGTGCGCCTCGTGCCCGTCGCCAAGGCAGTGAAGGGGCACAGGCGGGAAGACTTCATCACCAAGGTGCTGCCTGTCGCCTATGACAAGGATGCCAAGGCGCCGCGCTTCGAGGCGTTCATGACGCGCTTCCAGCCGGATGAGGCGACGCGCAAATGCGTGCAGGTGGGCGCCGGGCTCGGGTTACTCGGATTGCCGGTGCAGAAGGTGTTCTTCCACTACGGCAATGGCGCCAACGGCAAGAGCGTGTTCCTGGAGACGCTGGTGCGCGTGTTCGGCGCGCTCGCCTCCTCTTTGCCGACCGAGGCCATCGTGGGCACCAACGACAAGCAGGGCGGCGCGGCATCGCCGGAGCTGGCGCGGCTCTATGGCGTGCGCTTCGTGCGCATCCTGGAGCTGCCCGCCAACGCGCCCTTGAAGGAGGAGATCATCAAGAAGCTCACGGGCGGCGAGGCCATCCCCGTGCGCAACCTGTTCAAGGGCTTTTTCGAGTTCCAGCCGGTGTTCATCGCCCACATGTCGGGCAACGGCTATCCGCGGATCGATGGGACCGATAACGGCATCTGGCGCCGCATCGCCGTGATCCACTGGCCGGTGACCCTGACTGAGGAAGAGCAGCGGGACTTCGAGGAGGTGGTGGGGGAGTTGGTGGCGGAAGGCCCCGGCATCCTCAACTGGCTCATCGCTGGCGCCCTGACCTACCTGCGCGAGGGGTTGGTGATCCCGGCATCCGTTCGCGCGGCGACGCAGGAATATCGCGACGAGATGGACGTGGTGGGGTCGTTCGTCACCGCATGCGTGGTGGCGGCGGAGGGCGAGCATGTGACCGCCCGCACCATGTATCAGGCCTATGTCTCATGGGCCGACGCGAACGGGAAGAAGCCCGTCACAGAGACCCGCTTCGGCCGCGACATGAAGCGGAAGGTGGCCCATGGAACGGGGCCACGCGGCATCCACGTCTATCAGGACTGCCGCCTTGAGAACGTGCCCGCGCGCCCTGACGCGCCCCGCAGCCCCGATGATGAGGCCTGACGGCCGGCTCTAGACCCTCCGCCTGCGGAGGGTTGCGGAGAGTTGTGCGGAAGGTTTTTCTCAAACCCTCAACGCTGAATTTCATTGCACGCCAATGGGTTGGCGGCGCATGCGGAGGGTTAGGAGGGTTTTCCCGCGTCTATGCAATGCATAAGGGGTTAAGGGGCGGCGCGAAGTCGCCGCGATAATTCTCATGTATATGTCATGAAAAACCCTCCTAACCCTCCGCAGGAGGGAGTATATTATTGATTTGATTGGCGATTGTGGTGTGGAGGGTTGATGAAAGACCCTCCTCAAACCCTCCTAACCCTCAATCGGAGCGCAAGATGGATCGTGTGGACATCGAGGCCCTGGTGGACTGGGCCTATCGGGTGCAGTGCGTGGATCGGGTGGTGGGGGCGGTGAACCGGCGCGGCCCGTCCGGGATGCGTTCGGGGACCAATGTGATGGTGACCGTCGCCGTGCTGGGCACGAAGATCGACCGGTCCCCCGCCTTCCTCGCCGACATGGGGGCCACAGCGCAGGACGATGCGTTTGTGATCCACGATGCCGTCATGCGCCTGCCGTCCGAGGCGTTCGGCCTTGTCGTCGCCCACGCCAAGGGGGGCAGTCGGCCACCGTGGCACGGGCTGGACGCGGAGGCGCTGGTGGCGGACACGGACAAGCGCGGGCGAGTGCGCGTGATGCTTGGCACCGATCGTCGGCCCGTCGCCTGCTGCCTGCGCCACAGGGTTGACCCCGCCTTGGTGGAGTTCAGCCGGGCGCAGTACGTCGTGTGGTGGGAGGCTCTATCCGCTCTCGCCGAAGAGCTTCGGGGGCAGTTGGTGGACAGTGACCCCCTGCCTCCGGCCGCGGCCCGTGAGCCCTGGCTTCTGCCCCCGCTCGTCTATGTCGAGGAGCGGTTCGGAATGCCGCTTGACACTGCGATGAAAATTTGACTACCTTCAACCACACATAAACAGCTCTAGAGCCCCGCCGGCACCCGCCGCGCGGGGCTTTTGCTTGGCGCTTACTGTTGTGTTGTAAGCCCGAAACCCTGTCCCGACCGGCCTTCCCGCCCCCCTTTTTGGGTCCTTCCCCCGCCCAAACGTATACGGGCGGACAGGGCGCGCGGGGTGGCCAGCGGGGCGGTGTTTTGGGAAGGCTGAAGTTCACGCCGGAGGGTGAAGTTTCGTGAAAACGATCATCACCAAGGGTGAATTTGCGAAGCTGAAAGGGCGGGCGCCCTCGGCCATCTCCAACTGGATCGCGGACGGGCGGATCACACCGGCGGCGCTGGTGGGCTCGGGCGTGCGGGCTCGGATCTGGGTCGAGCAGGCGGAGCGCGATCTCGCGCGCAACCTCGACCCGTCGCAACAGATTGCTCAGGACCGGCCGGTGTCGATGACGGCGCCAGCGGGCGGAGCGGCGCCGGAAGCCCCCGCGGCGCCGCTCCCCGCCCCGGCCGAAGACGAGGACCTGCGTCGGCGCCGGCGGGCGGATGCTGAAAGCGCCGAGCACCAGGCCGAGCTGCTGCGCATGAAGCGCGAGCGGGAGGCTGGGCGCTGGGTCGAGGCGGCGGAGGCGCAGAAGCGCTTCAGCGCCGAGCTGGTCAAGTTCGTGACCGAGGTGGAGACGTGGGCGGCGCAGAAGCTGGCCCGCGCGCTTGCCGAAAAGCACGGGCTCGACTGGCGCACCATGTCGGCGGACGTCCGGGCATCGTGGCGGGAGTTCCGGGGGGAGAAGGCGGACGCGGCCGGGGCGGCGCGCGGGAGCCGCGACGGGCGCGGCGACGACGACGGAGACGGAGCGCCGGCCGCGCTCTTGTGAGGGTTGGTCATGTCGTTTCTGGTGGACCCCGACGACCTTGTCGCTTCGGTGTTCGCCACGGTTCTGCACCCACCGCCGGCGCCGGACCTCAATGCCTGGGCGGAAGAGAACATCGCCTTCGGCAGGGAGAGCCCCTTCCCCGGCCGCTACAGCCGCAAGACGCTGCCGCTGGCGCAGCGCATCCTCGAAGTGCTCGGGCCGGACCATCCCGCCCGCGTGGTGACGCTGATGGGCTCGGCGCAGGTGGTGAAGACGACCATCGGCCAGATCTTCGTTGCTGGCTGCATGGATCTCGATCCGTGCGACATGCTGTATGTCCACCCCTCGCACGACAATGCGCTGCGATGGGCGCGCGGCAAATGGCGCCAGATGCGCCAGCAGTCGGACGCGCTCAAGCGCGTGTTCGGGAGTGAGAAGTCCCGCGACGGCACGGACAACATGCTCTACCAGGAGCGCCGCGACGGGCGGGGCTCCCTGCTCATCACCGGCGCCAACAGCCCCGCCTCGCTGTCGATGATCACCGTATCGCGGCAGGTGCAGGACGATCTGGCGAAGTGGGAGCCGAACGCCGGCGGCGATCCGGAGTGGCAGGCCGATTCGCGCTCGGCGAGCTTCGATCAGGCGAAGATCCTGAAGCTTTCGACGCCGCTGTTCGCCAAGACGTGCCGCATCACGCGGGCCTATCGCGCCGGGACACAGGAGCGCTGGCACGTACCCTGCCCGCACTGCGGGCACGAGCAGCCGCTGGTGTGGGAGAACTTCCTTCCCTCTATCGAGGCGGAGCGGCCGGAGGCGGCGCACTTCACCTGCGTCGCATGCGCGTGCGCCATCGAGCACCGGCACAAAAGCGAGATCGTGGCGCGGGGCCGGTGGGTGGCGGACAACCCCTCGGCCCGCCAGCCGTCGTTCCATGTGTGGCGGGCCTATTCCCCGGCACGCGATTGGGCCTCCATCGCCGAGGACTGGCTGCGCGCCCATGGCGACCCGCACGCCGAACAGACGTTCTTCAACGATGTGCTCGGCCTGCCCTATGACCGCGCCGCCGAGGCGCCGCCGTGGGAAGAGATCCGCGACCGGGCGAACGCTGGTGATCTGGAACGCGGGCGGGTGCCGGTGGGCGGGCTGCTCATGGTGGCCGGCGTGGACTGCCAAGGGGACCGCGTGGAAGTCCACGTGAAGGCCATGGGCGAGGGCCTGCGGCGGTGGACGGTGGACTACCTGGTGATCCCCCACCACATCGCCACGGTGGAGGCGCAGGTCGAGCTCGACAAGGTGCTGGTGCAGACGTGGCCGGACCGCTTCGGGCGCCGCCGCGCGCTCGACATGCTGGCCATCGACGGCAACGCCTACACCCGCGACGTGTTCATGTGGGCGAAGAAGCACCCATGGACGAAGGTGATCGTGGTGCGCGGCGCCAAGAGCGATCTCGCTCCGCCGCTGGCGCTGGTGAAGAACGAACGCAAGGCGGACGGCGCCGTCCAGAAGACGCAGAAGCGCTTCTTCAACGTGGGCGTTTCGGGCCTCAAGAGCGGGCTCTACGAGCACCTGAAGAAGCCCGACCCGCTGGCGCGGGGCTACTGCGGCTATCCCAAGGGGCTCGGAGACGAGTTCTTCCGCCAGCTCACCGCCGAGGTGCGGGTGATCAAGAAAGACCGCTGGGGCGTGCCGCAGGCGTTCTGGCGGGTGGATCACGACCGCAACGAGGTGCTCGACACCGAGAACTATGCCGAGGCCGCAGCCATCCGCTGCGGCTGGTACACGCGGCTCCCGGAGGAATGGGAGCGCCTGCGGCTGGAACTGGAGCGGCTGGAAGACCAGCCGCAGCCCGATCTCTTCGACCCGGCGGCACCACTGGCCGGCGCCATCCCCGCGCACCCCGCGGCACCCGCGCCCGACCCGGAGCCGGCGCCGCCGACCTCCTTCTTCCGCCCCCGCGAAAGCGGCGGGTGGTTCAATCGGGACTGACCGATGGCCTACACGCAGGACGATATCGACCGGCTGAAGCGGGCCATCGCGCTCGGCGTGCGCCGGGTGAAGTATGCGGATGGCCGCGAGCATGAATACGATTCGCTCTCGGCCATGAAAGAGCGTCTGCGGGACATGCAGGCCGAGGTGAACCCGGCCGGTGCGCAAACCTCGCGCGTGGTCACCGTCACGAACGGCCGGGACTGGTGAGCCGATGAACCCGCTCGATCGCGTCATCGGCTTCTTCGCCCCCCGCACGGCGCTGGACCGCGCCCGCGCCCGTGCCGCGCTCTCCCTCGTGGAAGGGGTGCGCGGCTATGACGGCGCCCGCATCGGCCGGCGCGGCAACGGCCGTTCGCCGTCCACCTCGGCCAATGCCGAGATCGGGCCGGCGCAGGTGCGGCTGCGCAACCGGGTGCGCGACCTGGTGCGCAACAATGCCCATGCCGCGCGCATCGTGGACGTGCTCGCCGCCCATGTGGTGGGAACGGGCATCGTGCCCGTCTCGCGCACCGGAGACGCCGCGCTCGACAAGCGCGTCAACGAGCTGTGGGCGGCATGGTCCGACCAGTGCGACGCTGACGAACAGTTGGACTTCTACGGGCTCCAGACGCTGGCGGTTCGCAGCATGGTGGAGGCGGGGGAATCGCTCTGCCGTTTCCGTCCGCGCCGGCTCGACGACAATCTGCCAGTACCCCTGCAGCTGCAGCAGCTGGAGCCGGACCATATCGATGGCACCAAGCACGGGCTCCTGAGCGCCGGGCGCGATGTGCTGGGCATCCGCTTCGATGCGCTGGGGAAGCGCCAGAACTACTGGCTGTTCCGCGACCATCCCGGCGACAGCGTGGCGACGGTCTATGAGAGCGTGCCGGTGCCTGCGGCCGAGGTGCTGCATATGTACCGCAAGCTACGGCCCGGGCAGGTGCGCGGCGTCACCGCCTTCGCGCCTGTGGTGACCATGGCGCGGGACATCGCCGACTATCACGAGGCAGCTCTGGTGAAGGCGCGCATCGAGGCCTGCTTTGCCGCCTTCATCAAATCGGAAGACAACGGCAACGGCGGCGTGCCGGTGGGGCCGGAGACCAAGGGAGCCAAGGGCGAGCGGCTCCAGTCGCTGGAGCCCGGCGCGATCATGGAACTCCGGCCGGGCGAGGACGTGACCTTCGCGACCCCCACGGCCTCTTCCTCCTTCGACCCGTTCATGGTGCATTCGCTGCAGGCGATGGCGGCTGGTGTCGGCGTCACCTACGACCAGGTGACCGGCGACCTGCGGCAGGCCAACTATTCGAGCCTCCGGGCCGGCAAGATCGAGTTTCGGCGGCTGGTGGAGCAGATCCAGTACCAGACGGTCATCCCTATGCACTGCGCGCCCGCGCGGCGGCGCTTCATTGATGCGGCGATCCTCGCCGGCAAGCTGCCGCGCCGGGCGCAGGGCTACCCCTGCGAATGGATACCGCCGGCGAATGAGCCCATCGACCCGCTCAAGGATCTGACTGCGGACATCCTCGCCGTGCGCTCTGGCCGCATGACGGTGCCGCAGTTCATCGCCGGGTGGGGCAATGATCCCGAGACGCAGCTCGCCGAGATCGCCCGCGTCAACGGACTGATCGATGGTCTCGGCCTGGTGCTCGACACCGACCCGCGCAAGACCAGCCGCGCCGGCCTCACGCAGGCCCGGCCGGAGGGCACCGTGCTGCCGAGCACGGACGTGAGCGGCGACCCTGCCGCCTGATTTGAATACCCAGAGGAGGCGTCTGGTACGGCTCGCGAGGCCCCCAGCACCCATTGGGAACCGGCAGCACGCTGCCGTGTAGGGGCTCAGCCCGCGCCTCCGCCCTCTTTACCCACAGGAGCACTGCCATGACGCGATCCGCTGCGCAGCCGCGGACGACGCCGGACGGCTTCGAGCCGGGCGCCCTCGTCTCCCGCCGCGCGGCGGACGACATGGTGGCCCGCCTTGCCCCGGCGAGCTACGACGCCGAGGCCCGCACGGTCGAGGCCATCTTCTCCACCGGCGCCCGGGTGCGGCGCTGGGGCATCATCGAGACGCTCGCCGTCTCGCCCGAGGCCATCGACCTCTCCCGGGTGGCACAGGGCGCGGTGCGCGTTCTCGACACCCACGACCAGTATTCCATCGAGAACATCCTCGGCGTCGTCACCGATGCACGGATCGAGAACGGCCAGCTGGTCGGCACCTTCCGCTTCGCCGACACCGAGCGCGCCCGCACGGCCGAAGCCATGGTCCGGGGCGGCGACCTCACCGGCATCAGCGTCGGCTACCGCGTCACCGCGTGGGCGCTGATCGCCGTGGAAGAGGGGGTCGAGGTGTGGCGTGCCGAGCGGTGGGAACTGCTCGAAGTCTCTCTCGTCGCGGTACCGGCGGACCCGGCCGCGATGGTGCGTTCCGGGTCCGCGCTTTCACAACAGGAGATCGACGACATGCGTCGTAACGTGCCTTCCGCGCCGGGCAGCGCCCCGGTGGCCCCCGCTGCCCCCGCCGCCGGCACTCCGCCGGCGCCGGCCCCCGAGACCCGCGCGGTTCCGGCCCCCGCCCCTGCGGCTCCCTCGCCGGATGCCGATGCCGGCATCCGGGCCGAGCGCGCCCGCGCCGCCGAGATCATGACCATCGGCCGCCAGCACGGCATCGATGACACGGCGGTCAACGCGGCCATCACCAACGGCACCGATCTGGAAGCCTTCCGCCGTTCCGTGCTCGACACCCTCGCCAGCCGCGCCGAGCAGACGCGGATCTCCAATGCGTCCGTGGGCGCCTCGGCCGACGACCCGGAGCGCGTCCGTGCCGTGCTCGGCGAGGCGCTGGTGGCGCGCATGGCGGAATCGGGCGGCGCTCGCGTGCAGCCCTCCGAGCAGGCGCGCAGCTACATGGGCCACTCCCTCGTGGAGATGGCAGCGGTCTCCATCGGCCGGCGCACCATGCCCCGCACCGCCCGCGAGCGGCTGGAGGTGCTGGAGCGTGCGTTCCACTCCACCAGCGACTTCCCCGTCATCTTCTCCGGCGCCATCAACTCGCGGCTGGAGGCGGCCTACCAGGCGGCGCAGCCGATCTATCGGCAGATCGCCCGGCAGCAGAACTTCATGGACTTCCGCGCGCATGACGTTCTGCGCGTCGGCGACTTCCCCATGCTGCAGAAGGTGACGCAGGCGGGCGAGATCAAGTTCGGGACCTTCGGGGAGAAGAAGGAAACCGTGATGGTCGCCCCCTACGGCATCCAGTTCGCGCTCACGCGGCAGATGCTGGTGAACGACAATCTGGGCGCCATCGATCAGATCCTCGCCGGACAGGGCACCACCGTGGCGCTGTTCGAGGAGATCACCTTCTTCGCCATGAAGGGGACCACCGGCCCGACGCTCAACGAGGACAGCACTGCGGTCTACCACGCCAACCATGGCAACCTTGCCGGCAGCGGCACCGCCATCGACGTGGCCGCGCTTTCCGCTGGCCGCGCCGCCCTGCGCAAGATGAAGCGCCTCGACAAGAATCCGATGAACCTCGCCCCGCGCATCCTGCTGGTGGGGCCGGACAAGGAGACCGAGGCGCAGCTCATCACCGCGCAGGTGACGCCCACGCAGGCGAGCAACGTCAACCCCTTCTCCGGCACGCTGGAGACCGTGGTGTCCTCGATGATCACCGGCAATGCGTGGGAGCTTTACTCCGATCTCACCTTCGGCGCGAACTGGCAGTGGGGCCTGCTCGATGGCTACACCGCGCCGCGCCTGCGCATCGAGGAGCCGTTCGGCGTCTCCGGCGTCGCGGTGAGCCTGGAGCACGACTTCGGCTGCGGCGCCATCGACTTCCGCTTCGGCTACCGCAACCCCGGTAACTGATCGGGCGGGTTCACTTAACCCCTCCCCTTTCCTTCCCCGTGCCGCCTGTTAGGCGGCCCTCCCCTTCCTCCCCCCTGGGGCCGCCTTCGGGCGGCCCTTTTCTTTTCCAGCTTGAGGGAGCATCCCCATGAAGAATTTCGTGCAGCACGGCGACACGCTGGACATGACCGCCCCTTCCGGCGGCGTCATCAGCGGCACCGGCTATCTCATTGGCGCGCTGTTTGGTGTGGCCATCGTGTCCGCCGCCGCCGGCGAGAAGTTCGCCTTCCGCATCGTCGGCGTCTACACCCTGCCCAAGGCGACCGGCGAAGCCTGGACCGAGGGCGCCATCGTCTATTGGGACAACACCAACAAGAAGCTCACCACCACCTCGTCCGGCAATACCAAGGTCGGCACGGCGGCGAGCGCGGCGGCCTCCGGCGACACCACGGGCGTCGCCCGCCTCAACGGCGTCGCCTGAGATGGACGCCTATTCGGTTGGGGTGGACCTGTATTTCGCTGACCCCCACCTCGGCCGGACTGCCGTCTACCGCGCGGGCGGGGCGGGCGCGGGCCTCACCGTCACCGTGGTGGAGACGCGCGGCGATGCGCAGGCCAACTATGGGCAGGCGCGGGCCGTGGTGGAAACCGGCATCTTCGACGTGCGCGCGGCCGAGGTGCCGAACCCCGCCGAGGGCGACACGCTTACGCTCGGCGGGCGCACCTATGTGGTGAGCGAGGCGCCCGTGGCCGATGCCGAGCGCCTTGTCTGGACGCTGGTGACGCGGCCGTCATGAGGCTCACCGCCGCCCTGGTGGGCAACCTCGAGCAATACATGGCCGAGGAAGCCGCCGCCGCGGCGAAGGCTGTCACCACGGCCATGCAGCAGGGATCGGACGGGCTAAAGGGGGAGCTGCGGGGGCAGGTCACGAGCGCGGGCCTCGGCGAGCGTCTCGCCAAGACGTGGCGGGGGCAGGTCTACCCGCGCGGGCAGGCCAGCATTTCCGCCGCGGCGCTGGTGTGGACAAAGGCGCCGAAGCTGGTGGACGTGTTCGACAAGGGCGCCTTGATCCGGTCCCGCGACGGCTTCTTTCTCGCGATCCCGACGCCTGCGGCTGGGCCGGTGCGCGGCTCCGGCTTCACCAAGCGCCTTACGCCCGGCGCCTGGGAGCGGCGCACGGGCATGCGCCTGCGCTTCGTCTACCGCAAGGGCGCGCCCTCTTTGCTGGTGGCGGACAATGCCCGCATCGACAAGAAGGGCCGGGCGCGGGCGAACACCGGCTCTCGCGGCGGGTTGAGCTTCACCCGGCTCGCCGGACGCACCACCACGGTCATCTTCATTCTGCTGCCGCAGGCCCGGCTGCGCCCGCGTCTCAATGTGAAACGCGCGGCCGATGCGTGGATCGAGCGGGTGCCGGAGCTCATCTTCAGGAACTGGCAATGACCAAGCGCGAAGAGGTCCTGTCGGCGCTGCTCGCCGCGCTGGCCGCCGGCCTGCCGGCCTGCGAGGTGCGGCGCAATGCGGTCGTGCCTGCCCGCGTCCCGCCGGGCGGCCTTGTCATCCTGCGCGATGGCGACCCCGGCGAGGGCGAACCCCTTCTCTCGCCGCCGTCCTGGTATTTCGAGCATCGCGCCGAGATCGAGCTTCTCGTGGACGCGGCCGATGCCGCCGCCCGCGCGACCGCCCTCGATGCCATCGCCGCCGCCATCGGCGCGATTCTCGCCGCCGACCGCACGCTGGGCGGAGCCTGCGACTATGCGCAGGGCACGGCCCCCGATGTGGTCGATATCCCCGTCGAGAATGCCCCCCCGCTGGGGGGCGCCACCCTTTCCGTGGTGCTCACTTATGTGAGCGCCGATCCGCTGGCCTGACAGAAGAGAGGTTATCCCATGGCACGCGCAGTCGGCGCGCGGTCGCAGTTCGCCGCGGCCTTTGAAACGACCTACGGCACCGCCCCGGTCAGTGGCTATCTCAAGCTGCCGTTCGTCTCCACCAGGCTCTCCTCCGAGCAGGGGCTGATCGAGAGCGACCTGCTCGGCCTGGGCCGCGACCCGACCGACCCTATCCGCGACGTGATCAATGCGGACGGCGACGTGGTGGTGCCGGTGGACCTGCGCAATTTCGGGCACTGGCTCAAGCTGCTGCTCGGCACGCCCACCAGCACCGGTTCGGCCGGCGCCTATACCCACACCTTCGCTTCGGGCGGGTGGACCCTGCCGAGCCTCTCGGCCGAGATCGGCACGCCGGAGGTGCCGAGCTTCCCCATGGTGTCGGGCGTCAAGGCCAACACGCTGGCGATCCAGATGCAGCGGTCGGGGGCGGCGAGCGCCACCATCGGCTGCATCGCGCAGGGCGAGACCTCGGCCACCAGCACCGCCGCCGGCACGCCGACCGAGGCGGTGCTCGACCGCTTCAACCAGTTTCAGGCGGCCATCAAGAAGGACGGCGTGGCGCTGGGCAATGTGACCGGCGCCAGCCTGACCTATTCCAACAATCTCGACCGGGTGGAGACCATCCGCAACGACGGCAAGATCGATGGCGCGGACCCCGGCATGGCGACCCTGACGGGAAGCCTCGACGTGCGCTTCGCCGACACCACGCTGCTGGACGCAGCCATTGCCGGCACCGCGATGGAGCTGGAATTCTCCTACACCATCTCCGCCACCAAGAAGCTGGTGCTGACCGCCCACAAGGTGTTCCTGCCCAAGCCCCGGCGCTCCATCTCCGGGCCGGGCGGCATTCAGGCGTCGTTCGCCTGGCAGGCCGCCAAGGGCGCCTCGCGCATGCTCACCGCCGTGCTCTCCAACGATGTGGCGAGCTACGCATGATCCGGCTCGACCTTGCGCGCGGGAAGCGCGATATCGACCTCGGCCACGGTGTCACCGTGACCGTCCTGCCCCTCACCTCCGCCATGATGATGATGGCGAAGGACCGGCTTGCCGCGCGCAGGCGGGCGGACGGCGAGGAGATCCGCCCCGCCGACCTGGTGAAGGAGCTGGGGCTCCTCGCCATCGTCGGCTGGGAGGGCGTTGCAGGCGATGACGGCGAACCCGCCCCCGTGACGGAGGTGTCCGTCTCGGCCCTGCTCGACCTCTACCCGATCTTCACCGCCTTCAATGACCTGTTCGTCGGCCCTGCTCTGACGCTGGACGCGGAAAAAAACGCATCCGCGCTCTCGCTGAATGGCACTTCGGCGGGGGCGAAGACTATTGCGGCGCCTGCCCGGAGCCGTGCCAAGAGTGCCCGTATTCAGTGAACCGGCCCGCCACCCTTGAGGGGTGGCAGGCATGGCAGGTGCTGCGCGCCGCCGGCGGGCAGCTGCGCACCATCGGCCCCGTGGTGATCGGCCTCGACTTCGGGGCCGTGCTTGCCCTTGGCGCGGGCCTTGGCGCCTGCCCTACCACCCTCGCCGCCGTGCTGGCGGAAGCCGAGGGCACCATCGTCGCCCAGATCAACGAGCGCCTGAGAGGCATCGAGCATGGCTGAAAAGCAGGTGGGCGTGCGCCTCGCCGTCATCGATGGCGGCAAGGTGAAGGCGGAGCTGCGTTCGGTGGGGCAGGAGGGCGCCGCCGCCATGGAGAAGATCCGGGCGGCGACCGGGCCGGCCTCGACGGGGCTGGTGGCGCTGAACACGGCGGCGCAGGGGATTGGCGAGCAGGTCGGCGGGTTCGCCGACCAGGCTGGCGTGCTTGGGCGGGTGCTGTCCACCCTCGGCCCGGCGGGCACCGTGGCGGCAGCGGGTGTGGCGGTACTGGCCGCAGGTCTCAGCAAGGGGCTTGCCGACTATGCCGAGGCAGAAAAGATCACGTTGCGCCTCAATGCGGTGCTGGAGGCGACGGGCTACGCGGCGGGCCTGACCGGCGACCAGCTCGACCAGTTCGCGGACGGCATGGAAGCCGCCACCATGGCGACCGCCGAGCAGGTCAAGACGGCGGCGGCGGTGCTCGCCACCTTCAAGTCCATCTCCGGCGACACCTTCACCCGCACGCTCTCGCTGGCGCAGGACCTCGCGGCCACCTTCGGCAGCGACCTGTCCGCCTCGGCGGTGCAGCTGGGCAAGGCCCTCGAAGATCCCATCAACGGCATTTCGGCCCTCGCCCGCGTTGGCGTCACCTTCTCGGCCTCGCAGAAGGACGTGATCAAGGGGCTGGTGGAGACCGGGCAGAAAGCCGAGGCGCAGAAGCTGATCCTCGACGTGCTGGCGCAGCAGGTGGGCGGCGCGGGCACGGGCGAGGCCAAGAGCCTGTCGGGCGCGTTCAAGAGCGCCTCCGATGCCCTGGGCAATTTTCTCGAGGAACTGGCGTCCCTGACCGGGGCGGCGCCGGGCGCACGCGCGGCCCTCGACGGCATTGCCGAAGGCATCAACAAGGTGACCGTGAATGCCCTTGGCGCCGGCAGCGCCGGCATTCAGGCCGCCGTCGCCGCGAAGGAGCTGGCCTCCGCGCAGAAGGAGCTGGCGCAGGCGCAGGAACTGGCGAACGCGACCGGACTGAAGGAGGACTTCGACGCCGTCGCCGCGTGGGAAAAGCGCGTCGCGGATCTGAAGGCGAAGGTGGAGGCCATCGCCGCCGCCGCCAAGCAGGCCGACGACAAGGTGGATGCCGCTGCCGCCGGCCGCGCCAAGGCGCAGTCCGATCAGGCGACCGAGACGGCCCTCGCCCAGCTTGCCGAGCTGAACAAGGAAATCGCCAAGCTGGCGACGCCCGAGGAGAAGATCCGCGAGCTGCGCGACAATCTCGGCGAGATCGTCAAGCGCATGAACGCCCTCAAGGATCAGGGGGGTGACCCGGCGGCCATCGACAAGACGATCGAGGCGGCGACGGAGTACACGCGCCGCGCCGTGGCGGAGATCGAGAAGCCGGGCCTCGATGCCGCGAACAAGGCCTCCGAACAGACGCGCGACCTGATCGCCGACCTCACCACGTCGCTCAACCTGTTCGGTCAGGGGCGCGAGGAGTTCATCCGCAAATATGTGGAGCGGGTCGGAGACGGGGCGTCGGACGCCGAGATCAAGCGCATCAAGGATCTTGCGGGCGCCCTCTACGACAAGCAGGCGGCCGAGAAGGCGGCGAAGGAGGCGGCGCAGGACCATGACCAGGTCATGGAGGACGGCAAGCGCGTGCTGGAGGAGGTGCGCGGCGCGGCCGAGAAGTATGCCGCGCGGCTTGCCGAGCTGGATGGCCTGCTCAAGGCCGGCGCGATTTCGCAGGAGACCTATGCCAAGGCGGTGGAGAAAGCCCGCCGCGAGATGGAGGATCACGCCAAGGATGGCATTTCCGGCATCCGCCGCGCCCTGCGCAAATATGCCGAGGAGGCGAACGATTCCGCCAAGCAGATCGATGAGGCGATCACCGGCGCCTTCAAATCGGCCGAGGACGCGCTGGTGGAGTTCGTCACCACCGGCAAGCTCAACGTCTCCGATCTGGTCAATTCCATCATCGCCGACCTTGCCCGCCTCGCCATCCGGCAGGGCATCACCGGGCCTCTGTCGAGCGCGCTGGGCACCCTGTTCGGCGGCAGCAGCGTGGGCATCTATCACTCGGGTGGCCGGGTGGGTGAATCGCGCTCTACCAGCCGCGACCTGCCTGCCGCGTTGTGGAGTACGGCCCCCCGCGCCCACGCCGGCGCCCGACTGCTGGCGCCGGGCGAGGTGCCCATCATCGCCCAGCTGGGCGAACGGGTGTTGAATCGGCAGGAGACGCAGGATTACGAGGCCGGCCGCATGGGGCTGATCGCGTCGCGTGCCGAAAAGCTGTCCGAGCGGCTGTCCATGGTGGTGAACGTGAACGGCGCGGCCGGCAACGGCGAGGTGGTGGCTCTGGTGGAGCAGGGCATTTCGCAGGCGCTGGAGAAGTACGACCGCACCCGCGCGCGGGAGACGGCCGTGGAGGCGGTGAACGCCCATCGCAGCCGCACGCCCATCGGCCGGCTGCGCTGAGGGGGCTGCGATGGCGATCACCTATCCCCTCCCCTTCCCGTCCGGCGCCGGCTTCCTCGAGGGGGAATTCTCCCTCGGCGAGGTGCAGGCGGTGAACACCTTGCGCTCCGGCGCCGTGCAGGCCATGGAGCTGGGAGATTCGCTTTGGTCCGGCCGCTTCGTCACCAGCCTGTGCGATGCCCGCCAGCGGGGCCGCTGGCAGGCGTGGAAAGGGGCGCTCAACGGCAGCATCGGCACCTTCCTCGCCTACGACCCGGACAAGCAGTACCCGCTCGCCTACGGGGCGGGCGTGCTGGCCCTGACCCGCTTCGGCGGCGGGGCCTTCGACGGCAATGCGACGCTCGCCGCCTGGACCGCAACCACCCTGCAGATCACCGGCCTGCCCGCGAGCTACCAGGCTGCGGACGGGGACATGGTGTCCTTTCCGTGGAACGGCGGGAAGGCGCTCCACATGATCGTGGGCGACACGGCGGCCTCCGCCGGCGGCGTGCTGGATGTGACCGTGGTGCCGCCGGTGCGGACCTCGCCCGCCCCGTCCGGCGGCGCGGCGGTCGCCCTGGTGAAGCCCAGCTGCATCATGCGCCTGAGGCCCGGCAGCTTCTCCGCCCCCACGTCCCGCGCGCGGCGCTCGGTCTCCTTCGAGGGGGTGCAGGTTCCATGAAGAGGGCTCTTTCGTGAGGGCGTTCAATGCCAGCACCCTCGCGCTGCTCGCCTCCGGCCGGGCGGCGTCGCGTGGCCTCGTGCTGTTCGACTTTCCGAGCGGGCTTTACGGCTTCTGGGATGGCATCGGCAGCCTCACGGTGTCGGGCGTGACCTATGCGGGCTCGGGCGGCCTCATCCGGGCCGATTCCCTCAGCCTTGCCGGTTCGCTCGCCAGCGCCACCATGACCCTGACGCTGTCCTCCATGCCCGACACGGTGCTGTCCCCCGGCGTGCTGGCGACCATCGAGAGCGAGCAATACCACCAGAGGCCCGTCACCCTGAGCCGGGCCTATTTCAATCCGGCCACGCGGGCGCTGCTCTCGGTGGAGCGGGTGCTGCGCGGCTATGTGGACCAGATGCGCCACGCCGAGAAGCCCGGCGGCGAGGCGACCCTGAGCTGCCTCATCGAGACGCGGGCGCGTGACGTGACGCGGCGCGGCTACCGGGTGCGCTCCGACGCCGACCAGAAACAGCTTGCGGCGGCGGACGGGAGCCTGCGCCACGCGGCCACGGCGCCGAACGACGATTTCTATTGGGGCCGCCTGCCCGGACAGGTGAAGAAATGAGACGGTCGTCATGAGATTTTGCGATTGGGAGGCGCGCCTCGCCGCCGTGCTCGCCGCCTATCAGGCGGCGGGCTTCGCCTGGGGCGTGCGCGACTGTTTCCGCCTGCCGCAGGACGTGGCGCGGGCCGTCACCGGCCGGGCCATCTGGCCCGAGGTGCGGCCCTATCACAGCGCGCGCGGCGCCGTGCTGCGCCTCAGCCGCCACGGCTTTCGCGGCGTGGGCGACGCCTTCGCCGATGTGCTCGAAGAGATCCCGCCCGCCTTCGCGCTGCGCGGCGACGTGGGCGTGGTGATCGAGGACGGGGCGGAGGCGGGCGTGGTGGTGCTTGGCGCCGATCTCGCCGGCATGGCCCCCGACACCGGCCTGACCATTCTCCCTCGCGCCCGGCTGGCGCGCGCCTTCAGGATCGCCTGACATGCCGTTCGTGACCCCCGCCCTGCTCACGGTTGTTGGCCTCACGGGTGTGCTTGCGCAGATCGGCGCGGGCCTAATCAACGCCGGCATCGTCGTCGGCCTCTCCTACGTCGCCAAGGCGCTGCAGCCTGCGACCAAGGTCGAGACCGGCATCAAGACGAGCATCCAGCTTGGCGGCGACCAGCCGCGCGGCTGTGTCTTCGGGGAGTGCGGGACGGAAGGCCATTTCGTCTATGGCAACACCGCCAACGAGAACAACAACCTGTTGCAATTCGTCTTCGCCATCGGCGAGGGCGTGCATGACGACCTGACCCGCATCTGGGTCAACGGCAAGGCCCGCACCCTGACGCTGGTGGAGCAGACCACCTGGTACAAGAAATTCCGGGTGGGTGGCTTCGTGGCGAAGAACGGCACGCCCCTGCTCTACGTCTATTTCTACTTCGGCTTCGAAAACCAGCCGGCCTGTCCCGAGCTGGTGGAGTGGGCCAAGCCCGCCGATCGCTGGACCTCCAACGATCGGCTGGCCGGCATCTCCTATGTGGTGGTGTCCGCCTTCTACGGGGAGCAGGCCTTCGACAGCGGCATTCCCCGCTTCCGCTTCGGCATAAAGGGCCGCCGGCTCTACGACTGGCGGAAGGACTCCACCAACGGCGGCTCCGGCGCGCATCGCTGGGGCGACGCCACCACATGGGAATACAGCGAGAACCCCATCGTGCAGCTCTACAATTACCAGCGCGGCATCCATCTCGGGGGCGAGCTGGTGGTGGGCATGGGCGTTCCGCCGATCGATCTCGTGCTCGACCGCTACACCGCCGCCGCCAATGCCTGCGACGAGCCGGTCTCCACGGCCGAGGGGAGCGACGCCAACCGCTATCGCTGCAGCACCTATGTTTCCGCCGACGAGGAGCACGGCACCGTGATGGAGCGGCTGCTCGACAGCTGCATCGGCTCGCTCTACGAGCGCGTCGGCGCCTATGCTCCCATCGTCGGCGTGGCGCAGAGCGCGCTCTACACCTTCACCGATACCGACCTGATCACCGATTATCCGGTGAGCTTCGCCGCGAAGCTCGGGCGTGCGGACCTGGTCAACGAGATCCACGGACAGAGGGTGTCGCCGGCCGACCAGTTCGGCATGGTCTCCTATGCCACCCGCACCGATGCGGCGGCGGTGGCGGCCGACACCGAGAAGCGCCCCATTCAGGTGGACTTCCCGCAGGTGACGGTGGACTCGCAGGCGCAGCGGCTGGCGCAGATCCAGCTCAACCTCGCCCGTCTGCAGGCGACCGCGACGCTCACCCTCGGTCTCTCCGCCATCGTGCTGGAGCCGGGCGACTGGGTGCGCTGGAATTCGGCGCGGCGGGGCGACCGCACCTTCATCATCCTCTCGCTGGTGGAGAACACCGATGAGACGGTGACGCTGAACCTGCGCGAGATCTCGGCGGCGGCGTTCGGCTGGGACTCTGGCGACGAACTGCCGGCGCCGGCCTCGGGCGGGCCGAGCGAGGGGGGCGGGCTGGCGGATGGCGTGACGGGGTTCTCGCTCTCCGCCCTCACCCTCAGCGGGGACGGCGGGGCGCTCACGCCCGCCGTGCGGGTGTTCTGGTCGCCCATCAGCGACCCGACCGTCACGGCGGTGCTGATCCAGTATCGTATCGTCGGCACCACGGACGTGCTCACGGCGCGGGCCGAGGCGGTGGGCGCCGGCGAGCTGCTGGTATCGGCCGGGCTGGTGGCGAACACCGCCTACGAGTTTCAGGCGACCATCGAGACGGCGCCGCCCCGCGACACCGAATGGACGGCATGGGCGAGCATCATCACCGGGCAGCAGCTGGCCGGCGGGGTGGTGAACGATTCCATCACGCCCGAGCAGTTCACGGCGGCGACGCGCGATATGGTGGTGGCAAAGACAGCTGTCGATATCGTCTCCCTGCAATATTCGGTCGAGCGGCTGTCCCTGCTGCTGGCCGATGTTGACGCGGCGGGCGACCTCAATCGGCTGAAGCTGACCCGCACGCTGGTGCAGCAGCTCGGCGCGGCGACGGCGCGCTTTTCCGAGGAGATCACTGCCGCGACCGGGCCGGAGAGCGCGCTCGTGCAGCAGATCACGGATCTGCAAGCCTCGCTGGAGGCTGCGGACACGTCCTTGTCCGCGCTCATCACCACGGAGAGCACCACGCGGGCGACGGCTGACGATGCCTTGGCGGTGCAGATCAGCACTCTGCAATCGACGCTGGAGACCGCCGACGCCAGCCTGTCGGCATCGATCACCTCAGAGGCGGGCACCCGCGCCAGCGCCGACAGTGCTCTCAGCAGCCAGATCACCACGCTCCAGTCCAGCATGGAAACGGCGGACGCGGCGCTTTCGGCCTCCATCACGTCGGAGGCCGGGACGCGGGCCAGCGCCGATAGCGCGCTGGCAACGCAGATCGAAACGCTGGAGGCGGCGCTCGGCGATGTGGGCGCGAGCCTTGCGGCGCGCTTCGTGGTGGCTGTGACACCATCGGGTGCCATCGCAGCCTATGAGTTGGAGGCGACGGCGGAAACGGCGAAGGCCGGCTTTACTGTGGTCGCCAAAAGCGATGGGGCCGGCGGCGCCATCGGCGAGGTGCATATCAATGCCGACCGGTTCTTCATTACCGCGCCGGACCTGCCGGGCACGGCGGTCTTCCTGGTGGATAATACGGGGCCAGAGCCGGTGCTTTACCTCAATGGCGATCTGATCGCATCCGGCTCGATCACGGCTGCAAAGCTCGACGTTGCGGAGCTGTCGGCCATCGTGGCCAACCTCGGCGAGATCACCGCCGGCATCGCGCGCTCGGCGGACAACCGCCTGCGGATCGACTTCGACAACGCACGGATCGTCATCAGCTCATGAAGCGGTTTGCCGCCGGCGTCTATGAGGGCGTGATGCGCATCCGGGCCTCGCGCCCTGGCTTCGACGCGGAGGACATGAGCCTCGGTAACGAGCAGATCGTGTTCGATTCGGCGTGGCCGGAAATTCTCTCGGTGCTCGATGCCGATTGGCAGCTCACGGGGACGCCATCGGTGGAAACATGGGTGGCGGACGGCGGGGTAACGTACACGCGGCGCTGCCGCACCGTGACGTTTGCCACCCTGCCGTGGGAGCCGATCTGCATCGGCTGGGCGCGCGGCGTCGATACCTCAGGCTATGTGGCCTACACGCAAACGCCGAGTTGCTCCTACACCGACCATTGCACATTCACGGTCGGTTCCGCTTCGGTCGATAGCGCCTACATCATCTTCGCCAATCCGTTGACACAGGCGGACAGCCGCGAGGCGGACAACGGCGGCAGCTACAACCTGCTCGCCGGCGTCCACCCGACGCGCGGGCCGGGCCTGTTCGTGCCCCGCCGCGGTGCAGACGTGCTGACCTGCCCTGATCGCGACTTGCGCCTCACCATCGAGCGCCCGCCCTTCCAGATCGCCGAGGCGGGCGCGGTGTGGCGGGCGTCCGGCGCCGTGACGGTCAACCTCACCGGCAGCTATCCGGACTTTCCGCCTGTCATCATCATGGCGAGTGAGGACCGTGGCTCCGCGCCCTCCGTCGCGGCTGGGCCGACCGTCAGGTGGGTCAACGCGAGCACGATCCAGATCGAAATCACAAGCTCAAACGCGCAAGCCATCCAGTACATCATTCCGGCCTATGACCCGACCTACGTGCATGGGCCGGATGCGGTATCGACGCCGCGCGTGCTGATGGACCAGGCGGTGGGCCTCGCGATCAGCCAGCGCAACGTGGATGTGCGGTTCGCGAGCGAGAGCCAGCTGCTGTTTCGCGCCACGCGGCCCATGCTCAACGTGGCCGAGCGCAAGGCGGTCAACAACGCCGGCGTCGCCGCCATCAGCAAGACGGCGCTCACCACTAACCCCGTCGGGCCCCCCATCGCCTTCTTCGGGGCCTACCGCCTTGGTCGCTGGTGGAGTGCCGCCGGCGGCATCGACATGCAGAATGCCGCGCTGGGCGCGCCCTCCAGCCTGCCATCGCCGGGCGCCATCAACTACGAGATGTTTGCGACCATCAACCAGGAGAAGAAGCTCCGGGCGGCGTGGGTAGCGGGCAATTCGACGCCGAACCTGCGGGTCGCCGTGGTCGATCATTCCGCGACCCTGCTGGACGACAGCGACCTCTATAGCGGCCCGGCCCTGGAGGCCGAGAGCGTCTACGACGACTTCTCCGGCGCGACGGACGGATCTGCGCCGCCGGGCTGGACGCGTCGGTTTCAGGCGGCGAGCGGCATGGCGGTGGTCACCAATGCCGTCGCCTCGGCGCTCGCCGGCAAGGCCATCCGCGTCACCGGCGGCTTCGGCACGCCGGCGGCGTCCACCTATGCGGAAATCACCTTCGACGCGCCGGGCAGCGCGGTGACGGACTGCGATATCCTCGCCGGGGTACGGATGGTCAACGGGCCGATCGTCTTCCCCATGGAGATCATGTTTCGCCGCTCGGCCTCGGCGACGCATCAGGCGGCGGGCATCGTCTGCGACGTGTCGGGTGGCGTCGCCTCCGGACAGCGCATGTGGTTCGGCCCCGCCTATGACGCCGCCTCCGGCGCCACCGATTTCGCGTGGGCCTATGACACCTGGTACTGGCTCCGGCTGAACGTGAAGGGCGGCGCACGCCGGCTGAAGATCTGGCCCCGCGGCAGCGCCGAACCGTCATTCTGGGGCCTCGCCTTCGTCGGGCCAGGCTCCGCCTCCGGCTACGTGGGCCTCACGCAATGGGGCTCCACGTCCACGCCCTACGCCTATCTCGACTTTTTCAGCGTCTGCACCACGGGGCGGCCCGCCTGGGGGCCGCTGACCTGAGGATATCTCATGGCTTTCATCGCCTACTATTCTGCGGGTTCGATCTCGGTCGCTCCCGGCAGTACCATCGTGACCGGCGCGGGCACCCTGTGGGCCACTCCCGTGGTGCCCGGCGACACGCTGGAGGTCGGCGGCCTCTCGGTGCGCATCAAGGATGTGCCGGGCGACGGCACGCTGACGCTGGCCTATCCCTGGCCGGGCGGGCCGCTCGCCGGCGCCGCCTACATCATCGCCTATACCTCGCCCACGCGGCTCTCCTCGACCTGGCTGGCCGAGCGCGCCCGCGAGCTGATCGAGCGCCAGCGGGTGCTGGATGCGGGTGTCGCGATCTATTCGGCGCTGACGGTGGGGCTGAACACGCCGCCGGCCGCGCCGGTGACGGATGACCTCTACGTGGTCGGCACCGCGCCCACAGGCGCATGGTCCGGCTATGCTGGCCATCTCGCCATCTGGAGCGGGACTGCGTGGCTGATGACCGCTCCGGAAGAGGGCATGCACGCCTACGATAAGAGCCTCGGCAAGATCTGGGCGCGCGGGGTTTCGGCCTGGACCCTGTACAACGGGCTCTCCTCCGGCGTCATCTGGCGCGGCGCATGGTCGAGTGCCGCCGCCTATGTGGCTGGGGACGCGGTGTCTCTGGCCGGCACGGCCTACGTGGCCAAGGCGAGCAACACCAACTCTGCGCCTCCCTCCGCCAATTGGGACACCTTCGTGGCCGGGGTGGCGGGCGCTGCGGGGGCGACGCCGGCCATGCGCTTCGCCTTCTCCACTACCACCACGGACGCCGACCCCGGCGCCGGCACGGTGCGCTTCAACAGCGCCACCCTGTCCGCCGTCACTTTGCTCTTCATAGACCTGCTGGAGACCGGCGGCGCGGACGTGACCGCCTGGCTCGCGGCCCTCGACGACAGCACCAACCTCAACGCCCGCGGCTATCTGCGCTTCACCAGCGTGGCGACGCAGACCAAATGGGTGGAGTTCGCGATCACCGGCGCGAATGTGGATGCGTCCGGCTATCGCAAGATAGCCGTTGGCTATGTGGCCGGGCCGGGCGGCTTCACCAACGGCGAGGTGGTGGCAGTCTCCTTCGCGCGCTCCGGAGATCTTGGGCCGGCCGGCGCGGTGGCGGGCGCCGGCGCCGAGCTGGCGCGGCTACGGGCGCTGGTGGCCAAGCCGCCGACCCTCATCATGGACTTCACTCGCGAGGCCCTGTGGGTGGACGGGGCGGCGGGCGGCTCGGTCTCCGGCAACGCGGCGGCGTTCGCTACGCTGCTTTCCGGCAGCTTCAGCCGGGCGAGCACGGCATTCTATACCGGCTTCGACGGGCTCCTTAAGTCGGCGGCGAGCGGCGTTCCGCGCATCGACTATGACCCGGTGACGCGGGAGAGGACCGGCATTCTTATGGAGTTGTCGGGGACTAACCTACTCCTACGGTCGCAGGAGATGGGCTCATCGCCATGGGTGTCCTCGTTGACCGTCACCGCCGACCAGATCGCCGCGCCGGATGGGACGGTGACGGCCGACATGCTGACGGCGACCGGGGCGGCCACGCCCAACTACTACCAGGCCGTCACCGTCACGGCCTCGACGGTCTACACCTTCAGCGCCTGGGTGCGGCTGGGCACCCTGTCGGCCTCCGACTTCAAGATCGCGTTCCGAGACGACACCGCCGGCGTTTTCATCGCGACCGACCTGGTGCCATCGGCAGTGCCGACAGCTTCCGGCTGGACCCGCATCGCCTACACCCTGACGACGCCGGTGGGCTGCACGGCGCTGCGCGTCTATCCGTTCCGCAACAGCGGGTCGCCAACAGGCACGTTCTATTTGTGGGGCGCGCAGCTGACGGCGGGCAGCTTTGTCAACTCCTACATCCCGACCACCAGTGCGGCGGCGGCGCGCGCGGCGGACAGCCTCACGGTCAACACAGCACCATTCGGCGCGTCCCAGTACGGAACGCTGCTGGCTGAGTTTTCGGCGCAAGCGCCCGCCACGGGCAACGCTGTAGCCGTAGAGCTGGCGGGCTCCGGTGTCGATAATATCCAGCTATGTCGCAACACGGGCGGCAACGGCGCCGTGCTGGCGGTTACCGCGACCATCAGCCAGATGGCCACCACCGCCGGCATGGCGTGGCCGAGCGGCGGTGTGGCCCGGCTGGCCATTGCCTGGGCGGCCAACGATGCGGCTTGGGCGTGGATGGGAGCACTTGCCGGCAGCTCCTCGACTTATACGGCCAATGCCGGCCTTACGCTGCTGCGGCTGCCGGCCGGCGGCATGAATGGATATGTCCGCCGCGTCGCCTATTGGCCGCGCCGCCTTTCCAACACCGAGCTACAGGCCCTCACCGCATGATTGACCATCTGATGACCTATGCCGACGAGGCCACGGCCGCGGCGGCGCCGGAGCTTGCCGCCTATCGCGACGGCGAGGCGTGGGACACCAGCCGGGTGATCGCGGGCGTAAGCGTCTATCGTCACCTTGGCACCGAGATTGTTACCGACCCGGAGGGGGATTGGCCGCGCGAGATCCGCGACCCCCTCGCTGGCTGGTTTCTGGTGGTGGCGCTGCCGACCCGTGACGCCGCTCTGGAAACGGCGGCCTGCGTGCTCATCGCCGACCGCGACGCGGGCACCATCCTCCACACCATCACGACTGCCGAAGACCTCGCCACGCTCCGCTTGGAGCCTGTGTTCGCGGGCTCGGCCTACCCCTTCGGAGCCCCGGTGGTGCCGCCTACATCAACGTGACCATCAACCTCTTCAACGACGCCTGACGTCCCGCCGGCTTGGCCTGCCATCTGGCGCGCCAGTGGCGGCCGGCGCCAAGCCCCGCAAGTCCCATTCAGAATGAGGAGCCTCGGAAATGGTATCGATCAATGCCACGCCAGTGGTGGCAACGCTCGCAACGGCGGGCGACGCTTCCGGCTGGTTCCCGACCTCGCAGGGGGCGCCCTTCAATGCATGGGTGCTCTCGGGCTCCTGGACCGGCGCGCTCTACCTTGAGTTCGCGCCTGCCGGCGCCACGACGGGCGTGCCGATCGTCGTCGGCTCCACGCGGCTCTACAGCTTCACCCAGCCCGGCAAGATGCCGGTGGAGGAATACGAGGCCGGCGTGCGCGTGCGGTTCAAGGCCGGTGACACTTTCTCGGGCACCGCGAACGTGAGGATCTCGGCATGAGCGCGCTGGATATTCTTGCGTTGGGGATGGCGACGGACCCCGGCAATATCGGCGGCAACTGGAACCAGAGCACCTCCGCTCTCAAGAACCAGTTTGAGCGCGCGCTGGCGCAGGCGCAGCCCCTGCAAGCCCGCCCGTGGAAGGCCGCACTGGATTACACCGTGGGCGAGGCCATCAAGCAGGGCATGGTGCGGAACAGCAGCGGGAAACTGTATGAAGCCCTGAACAGCGGCACCTGCATCACGGCCCCCACCACGCTCGTCACGGCCGTCGAGTCTGGCGGGACACTCAATTGGGCCTACGCCGGCATCGCTCTGAGCCCCCCGGCCGATCAGGAGGAGACCCCCACCGTTGATCTTGCACAGGGGTCAACGGTTCCCTCGGGCCTCACCGCGTGGCCCACGTACAACAACCGGGCAAGGCTGGCCCTCATGGGGTGCTACCCGACCGAATATGCCGGCTCGGGACGCCTGCGCCTCTATTCGTTCAGCTCCAATGCCTCCAGCCCAATGGCTCACGGCTCGTCACGCTTCTTCTGTGATGCCCCGATCATCGCCGCCGAGGTGACATCTGGCACAAGCGGCATGGCGATTAACGTCAATAGCCGGCCCCTCATCCCCGGAACCCTGTCGCCGCTGCCAGCGACGAATGACTTCACCAAGATCACATGGGGCTCCCGCCGTCCGCGTCTCTACGAAATCTTCGCCCATCGCGGCGCGGGCAACATAGGACTGCTGGGCCTCACGGCGGCAGATCGCATCTGGCCGGCACCGCCCCCTATAAATCTTCGCATGGGCTGGATTGGTGACAGTTACGACGAAGGCTCCGGCTACGGCCCCATGGTGCCGGGGCGCCGCCTGTGCCAGCTCGTCGGTCGCCGCCTCGGCATCTACGATGTGTGGAGCTGGTCAAAAGGCGGCACCGGGCTCATCAATCAGGGCGTCGGATCGGCGTTCTATACCTACATCCAGCGCATCCCGGAGATTGCTGCGCGCAGCCCGCACCTCTGGATTATCCAGGGGAGCACCAATGACTCCGGCTATTCTGCCGCCCAGATCAAGGCAGCGGCCAAGGCGCTTATAGCGGCCATCCGGGCGGTCAGCAGCGCCCCCATCGTGTGGGTCGGGCCGGTCTACCTCGCGTCGGTCGCCAACATAGCGACGATCGATGATGCCATCTCGGACGGCGTGGCCGAGATGGCGGCCGGCGGCACCGCGAACGTCTGGTACTACAGCATGTATGACGATCTGGTGTGGGACGCCAATAACCTCAGCCTTCAGGTTGCGGGCGACGCGGTTCACGCGTTCGCAGCCTCCCACGACAATCTGGCGGAGCGGATCTCCGCCTACATCATCAACACCGTGTATCCCGGCATCCAGTGAGGCATCACCATGCAGACAGCTTCAGCCCTTGGTGACGGGTACATCACCTTGTCCGAGCCCATCTCTGCCTTCGACGGCACCGCCCTGTTCGATTGTGTCTATGTCGCGCAGGAGGGTGGGGAGACCCGCATCTATGGCGTCTATCCCCTCGGCGACGTGAGGGAGATTCACCCGGTTCCCTTTCGCCGCCTGGATGGCCTGATAGAGGCCGGTACGGCGCTTGCGGCGCTCGGCTACACGCTGGCCTGAGCCCTTCCACATCCCCGCCTCCGCGCCGCCTCCGGGCGGCTTTTTTGTGCCCAAACCACATCGACAGGTGATCCATGGATCTGCGCGACCTGCAGTCGGCGCTCAATGCGCGCGGCTGGACGCCCCCACTTGCTCTTGATGGCGAATGGGGGCCGGCGACCGACAAGGCCGTCTCTGCCCTCCTCGCAGAGGCCGGCGTTGCGGCCGATGATTGGCCCGCCGCCCGCCGGGAGGTGGCCGCCATGCAGGCGCTCTGCAAGCTGGCGGGTATTGACGCCGGGGCGATCGACGGGCGCGGGGGGCCGCAGACGCGCCACGCGCTGGATGTATGGGATGCCCGCCAGCGGGGCGACACCTCGGCGGAGACCTGGCGCGACCCGCCGGCGGTGCAGCCGATGGTGTGGCCCAAGCAGGTGGACGTGCAGCGCTTCTACGGCGCGCCGGGCGAGCACCAGACGATGCTGGTGCTGCCCTTCCCCATGCGGCTCGCATGGGAGACGGACACCATCGTCAAGCGCATCTCGGTGCATGAGAAGGTGCATGACAGTGCGGCCCGCGTCTTTGACCGGGTGCTCGACCACTATGGCATCGAGGGTATCCAGAAGCTCGGCGTGGATCTCTTCGGCGGCTCGCTGAACGTCCGGCGGATGCGTGGCGGCTCCGCTTGGTCCATGCACTCGTGGGGCATCGCCATTGACTTCGACCCCGATCGCAATCAGCTGAAATGGGGTCGCGACCGCGCGCGCCTTGCCCAGCCGGATGCCGAGGTGTTCTGGCAGCTGTGGGAAGAGGAAGGTTGGCTCTCCCTCGGCCGCGCCCGGAACTACGACTGGATGCACGTGCAGGCGGCGCGGCTGTGAGAGGCGAGCCCGAGGCGGCGACGTATGAGGAAGAGGGCTATCCGCGGCCCTCCTGGCGCTCGCGGCGCTTCTGGGTCGCGGGCATCGAAATCTACTGCGCCGTCGGCATCGGCTACCTCATTCTGTTTGGCCAAGACACGCGCCTCCACGAGACGATCGCGACCGGCCTGCTGGCGCTCGCCGGCACGACCATCGGGTCGTTCATTTTCGGGGCAGCGTGGGAGGACCGCGGCGCTTACACCGCCCTCGGCCGCCCGTCCTCTCGTCGCCCGCGCCCCTCTTTCGATGGCATCGACGCGCCCCAACCTCCGAAGGACTACGGCCAATGAGCATCCTTGCCATGTTCGCGTCCGGCGCCATCTCCTGGCTGCTGGCGCTGGTGACCGGCGCCGCACTGCTGGTGGGCATCGCGGCCCTTGTCTGGTCGCGTATCCCGTCCCTGCCCTATCGCCATCTCGCCGCCGGGCTCGCCGGGCTCTTGCTATTCGTCGCAGGCTGGGTGGGGCACGCCTCCGACCAGAGGGGAAGGATGGAGCGGCAGGCGCTGATCGAGGCCAACCGCGCCCGTGTGAAGGAGGTGACGGCCGAGCGGGGCAAGGTGGCGGCGCTGGCGCGCGACGCACAGACGGCCTCCGCCCATGCCGCCGCAGCGGAGGCGAAGGCCCGCGCGCTGGAAGAGATCATCGCGCAGACGCCCGACACCCCCGCCCTCGATGCCGACACCAGCGCCCGCGTGCGCAGCCTGTGGAGGTGACCATGACACCGACGCGCATCCTGATCGCCGCCGCCTGCATCATCATGCAGGCCCTCGCCCTTGCCGGCTGCAGCAACACGACGGGTCGGGTGAGGCTCGATCTCGCCCCCATCCCGGAGGATCTGCGCGCATGTGCCCGGCGCTATGTGCCCCCCCCGGCCGGCGACAAGCCCCTGACACAGCGCGAGGTGGTCGCCCTGATCGGCCGCCTCAAGGCCAGCGAGGAAGCCAAGAGCGGCTGTCTCGCCCGGCTCATCGCCCTCTATGAATCGCAGGCCGAGATGGTGCGGGAGGCGCTGAAATGACAGGAGAGATCTCGGCGGCGGCCCGCGGTTCGGAGGGGGCCATCATCATTTCCGAACGGGCACTGGAGCTGATGGTGATTGAGGTGGCCGAGGATGCGGCCGAAAAGGCGGTCCGCAAGGTGCTGAAGGAAATCGGCCTTTCCACCTCAGACGAAGCCCGGATCGAGGAGGCGCGCGCCGATATCGAGCATTTGCGCCGCTTCCGCCGGATGTGGAACCGCGCGGCGCTGGTCGTCGGCACCGCCGTCCTCACAGTGGTGGCGGGTGGCGCGCTTGCTGTGTTCTGGCTGGGGATCAAGACGCATGTCCTCAAGCAGCCCTGAGGGTAGCGTCTCGATCGACTGGGATTGTGATGGCGTGTTCCTGGTCATCACCCGGGCCGACCGGCCGGCCGAGGTGATTCGCCTGCCCGACCATGATCGGATAGCGACAGAGGCCATGACGGCGGCGCTGGCGATGCGCGGGCGAATGGTGGTGAGGCCGGCGCGCTGGCCGACTTCTTTGCGTGAAATGCAAAGAAGTGAGGAGCCGCCCGAATCGCACATCGGCCGATTCGGGGAGTGATCTACCCTTCAAATCTCGGCAGGACCCGCCCCATTCTTGGCACGCCCGGCGCGTCCGCGTGCCGGGTCCATTTCGCCTCTGCCTCCTCAGCGCTGAGACTTGCCCCGCAGCGCTCGCATCGGAACCGCATTTCGCGCAGCGGCCGCGCCGGTAGCTGCCGCAGCGGCACATGCACGATCAGCTGACAGTGGTAGACCGAGACGGCCTCATATTCGTATCGGGCGGCATCGGCCGGAGTGGCGTCCATAGCGAGCATGGGGCCTAGGATAGTCTAGAACGAATAAGGAACAAGGTTCGCCATGGGGCGGCGGAACGGATCGTGAAAATAGGTTAGCCATCCTATTCTTAACCATCTGATTTTGCTCGATTATGCGAGTCCCCTTGGGAGCGCCAATCTTTTCAATGGCTTAGCCCCGCCCATCGCGGGGCTTTTTCGTTTCTGGGAAGAATTTGGGGAGTATGCGTCGGCGGACGCGGGCGGATTCGGCGGGATTTGGCGAATTGGGGCGGGGCCAGACGAAGGCCGCGGTCCTTTGGCTTCTCTGCGCGAGCGCCATCTTTTCAGCGATGCTATGGGTCCGCGTACAAGTGATCCGACAGTAGCCGGCTTGGCACCCGATCAGCGAGCAGGAGACTGAGCGGTGCTTAGCGCTTCCTTCTGGCTGGGGTTGCTCCCCAACTGACCCTCGACAATCTTTCAGCGGCGTCCGCTTTGCGCATAGCTGCCGTTCGGGTCGGTCATCGATAATCCCGCAAGCTGGCGTTGGCTTCGCTGACCCGGGAGCAGCCGCTCAATGGTCACCGGGAGGAACCTAGCAAGTTGCTCCGTCCCCAGCTTCGGATATGGCTTTCGTGCTGATCCTGTCCCGCACAATCTGCCGTTTCCTCTTTTATCCAATCTCGATAGGATCGTGTTGGGGCTAGGCAGCAACGGTGAACCGTACGCCATTTACGGACCTAAGCGATTGAATTAAAATGAGAAACGATAGCGTTGTCCAAAAAATCTGGGCTTTATGCCATATTCTTCGCGGGGACGGGATCAGCTATCACCAATATGTATCCGAACTGACCTATCTTTTATTCCTCAAAATGGCAGAGGAAAATGGCGTCGAGCGGCTGCTCCCGCCAAACTATCGCTGGGCGGATCTCGCCCGCCATCCGAAGGAAGGATTGCTCGGCTTCTATCAGGAGATGCTGACCCATCTCGGCACCACCGCCGAAAGCGAGGTCATCCGAGCGATCTACGCTTTTCCGACGACCGTCTTCTCGCATTCTGAGAACCTCCACGCCGTTATCGACGGGATCGCGAAGATCGACTGGCACGATGTCAGCGGCGACCGGTTCGGCGAAATCTATGAGGGGCTTATTGAAAAGAGCTCGCAGGATGTACGATCGGGAGCGGGACAATATTTTACGCCGCGCGCCTTGGTGAATTCAATGGTTCGCGTCTCCCGGCCGGCTCTTGGCGAATTGATCCAAGATCCGGCGGTCGGCAGCGGCGGCTTCCTGATCACGGCCGACCGATATATCCGCTCCCGCCATTCAGATGCGGCGTACCGCGACACTCCGCCAAAATATCAGGGTGTTGAAATCGAGAAGAACACCCGCAGAATCTGCCTGATGAATACGTTCTTGAATAGGCTCGATGCCGATATCATCCACGGCGACGCGCTGACCGACATGGCCGTCAACTCGGGAAAGCGAGCCTCGTGCTGGCGAACCCGCCCTTCGGCAGCAAGGCGGGCAGTCGTCGGGCACTCCGCGCGGACATCTCATATCGTAACACCAACAAGCAGTTAGCGTTTCTACAGCATATCTACCTAACGCTGAGCGAGAGCGGGCGCGCCGCGGTCGTGCTCCCCGACAATGTCCTGTTCGAGGATGGTGTCGGCCGTGCCGTGCGGCAGGAACTGATGGCGACCTGCCGCCTGCACACGATCCTGCGCCTTCCGAAAGGCATCTTCCCCGGCGCGGGGGTGAAGACAAATGTGCTCTTCTTCGCCAAGCGAGCGGGGCACGCTACGGACGATGTCTGGTTCTACGATCTGCGCAGCAATATGCCCGCGTTCGGCAAGAGCAATGCGCTGCTCGATGCGCATTTCAAAGATTTTGAGCGCGTTTACGGCGCCGATCCCGCGGGGATGTCGTCCCGCAAGGACGAGGGCGAAGACAGCCGTTGGCGCAAGCTGACGCGCGCGCAGATCGCCGAACGCACCGACAACTTGAACTGGTTGTGGCTGCGTGACGAGAGCGGCGATCCGGACGATACCATGCAGGATCCGGCCGAGATTCTCGTCGCGATCATCGGCCATCTCCGCGGGGCCCTTGGCGAACTGAATGCGCTCAATAATGAGATCGAGGGCGACGACTTTCAGCTGAAACTGACCCAATGAGCACGGGCTATCTTCGAAGGCACCAGATTCCAGCGCGGTGCCGCCTCGGCCATGAGGGCCGGGCGCGAACCGCCCTGCCCTGCCTATGCGGTGCGGCGTCACGATGGTAAGCAGGCTTCCGCCCGGCTGGGCGCGCGCGAAGCTCGGAGATATCGGCATTCTCTATGCCGGCCAGTCTCCGAGCGCGCACATGGTCAACGAGGAGGGGCGCGGCACGCCCTATGTCACTGGACCCGAGCAGTGGGATGGCCGGGCATTCCACAAGCCGAAGTGGACGACCGATCCGCGCAGGATCGTGCCCGAGGGGTGCATCTTTATCACCGTTAAGGGCGGGGGAGTCGGCAAGACCTTCCCTGGCATCACCGCGGCGATCGGGCGGGATATCCAAGCTTATCAGCCCAGCACCGAACTGGATTTCCAGTTCATGCTTCGCACTATTGCCTATCGCGCAAGCGAGATCATCGAACACGCCCGCGGTGATATTCCAGGGCTTTCGAAACGCCATATTGAAGATTATGCGGCGGCGATCCCGCCTGTCGCCGAGCAGCGCAGGATCGTCGCCCGCCTTGAGGACCTGAGCCCGCTAATCGACGTCTCGCGCAGCGAGTTGCACAAAGTCGTGCCACTGGTCGGTCAATATAGACTTGCCCTTTTGCGCTCCGCCTTCCGCGGGGAACTCACTGTCGATTTTCGCGCGGAGCACACGCTTGAGCCAATCGCGGACCTGTTGGCGCGTATCGAGGCGCCTGAACAGACCCGTGGCGGGCGGGCGCCGACGAACGAGATCATTGCCGGGAGAGGCGGAATCTCGGTCAACAGTCCCGGCACTGCACTCGCCGACGGCTGGGCGTGGGTACCGCTCATGCGGGTGGCACGTCAGGAAACCGGGCACACACCGAGCCGGTCTCATCCGGAATGGTGGAACGGCGATGTGCCTTGGGTCGGGATTCCCGACGCCAACCGGCACCACGGCGGAGTGATCAATGACACTCTGCAAACCATCAACGCGGCAGGCCTCGCCAATTCCGCAGCGCGGCTGCTTCCAGCGGGAACGGTCGTGCTATCGCGTACGGCGTCGGTTGGCTACGTCGCGATCATGGGCCGAGAGATGGCGACCAGCCAGGATTTCGCTACCTGGTCGTGCACCGAGGCGCTCGATCCGCGATACCTCATGTATGCCCTGCTGTCGGAAGGTGACGACATCCGAGAGTTCGGGCGCGGCACGACCCACACGACGATCTATTTTCCCGAGATCAGGGCGTTCACCATCAAGCTCGCACCGATCGAGGAGCAGCGGGAGATCGTCCGGCGGATAGAGGAGGCGCTTGCTAGAATCGATCGAGTTATCGCTGATGTGGAGCTGTCGTTGCGATTGATCGATCGAGCGGAGCAGCGCATTTTGACAAGGGCGTTTTCGGGACAACTGGTCGAACAAAATCCCGCTGAGGAATCCGCCCAGCAGTTGCTTGACCGCATACAGAAAATGCCTACCGCTCCCCTCGTCACGGCGCCCAAGCTTCCGAAAGCGAAGACAGTGAAAACAGACCCAACGCAGGCCTTGTTAGCCGACAGCGCCGACTGGCCCGACAAAGGCTTGACGTTCGAGGCGATAGCTAAACGGGTCGTTCTGCCTTACGACGCCGTGCGCGATGCGCTCTTCGAGCTGCTCGGCAGTGCCTCTCCCAGTCTGGTTCAGGTATTCGACGAAGAGGAAGGCCGCATGCTGCTGAGGAGGGCCGCTCCATGAGGCTACGGCTACTCAAGGTCGAGCGATCGGGCACCGGTGGCGGCCTTTACGACGGCACTCAGATCTGGTTCGGCCGCGATGCCGACGGCAAGGCGGGCGAGGCCCTCGCACCTCTGTGCATGATCGGCCCCAATGGTTCGGGTAAGTCGCAGTTCCTCCAATTGGTTGCCGAGATTTTCCAAGCGGCGTGGCATGCGCATGCGCCCGATGAGGAGCGGCGTAGTGCTAACGACGCTGTACTGTTCGACCTAGAATACATGGTGCAGCCTAAAGGCGCGGATAGCTATGAGACTGTGCGTCTCATCCGCGAGGCTAAGGGCAAAAAGCCCGGACCAATCGCACTTATCCGCACTAATGGTCAAAGCATCAAGCCGGGAGACCCGGACTTCGGACAGTTTCTGCCGACTTTGATCATCGGCTACACCTCGGGCGATAATGAGACGCTGAGCCTGCCGTTTCTTGCCAGCCGAAGCGGTTACGCAAGAGATGTCGCCAAAGCGGCGCGCATGGTAGAAGCCAGGAAGGTGCCGGATAACCGGCTGATGCTGATCGATTATGGCACCAATCTGGAGGTGCTGTTTTCCAATCTCATGCTCGGCTCCGAGTTCGTTAAGTCAGAACTGCTGCGACATGCCAGCCTGGGCGACCTTGCGTCCTGCCGCTGCATAGTGCGGCTTGCGCACTCAGCCGTACCTAAAATCCCGAAGAAGAAGCGCATTTCTTCGCGCAAGGGCGTCCAGCTCACCGATGAACTCGAGACGGTCATCGACAATCTCCAGCGCACCGCAACCTGCTGGCATTTCGACGAGAAGACCGAGACATACACCTTCGATTTCCTGATCACTGAGGCGACACGTGAAGCATTCCGGCATTTCTGGTCCGACGCCTTTTCGCTCTACCGGTCTTTGCACAAGCTAGCACTGCTCAACGACCTCGCCATTCCGCGTCCTGCGCGCAAGCGATTCGACAAAGCGGTTAAGGAGCGGCGCTTCGCCTCGAGGTTGCCCGAGCCGCAGCAGGAGGACATGGTCTTCAGCTTCGAGGAAGTCCGCTTCTGGCCGAAGGACAAGGCATCGGATCCGGTTGACTATGTATCGTTGTCCGATGGCGAGCATCAGCAAGCGCTGATCCTCGGCATTTATGCGATGATCGCCGATGCCAACGCGATTTTTCTGCTCGATGAGCCAGAGTCGCATTTCAACCCGAAGTGGCGCGTCGAATTCGTCCAACAACTAATGAAGATGGTGGGCGACCGCGGCAATCAAGAATTTCTGCTAACGACGCATGCGCCATTCGTGCCGTCGGATATGCCGAGAGATCAGGTGATGATCTTCTCGAGGGACGCGAGTACAGGCAAGTTCATCGTCGAGGCGCCCAAAATCGAAACTTTCGGCACCACGTTCGACCGCATTCTCGAAAGCTGCTTCGGCATTCGCCCGCCCAACTCGCACATCGCCGAAAAAGAAATCGCAAAGCTCCTCAAGTCGGACGATCTAGCGAAGGTTGAGGAGGGGTTCAGGGAGCTCGGCCCGTCGATCGGGAAAGCGCTTCTGGCCGATCATCTGCGAAAGCTGAAAAATCGGGACTAGGAATGCTTTTCTCGTATCCGATAGAAGCCATCGGCCAGAACTGGCTGAACGCGGTTGCCGTCGATCTGATGCTCGCTGGCATGGACGCGATCGACGCGGGGCGCCGACCCGCGGCTTGGCCCGCGTGCCTGCCGCAGGCTCGGCGTGCACTTCTCGAGCAGCGCACCGGTCTGAAATCGAAACTCACCGCTCTGCTGCGCGAGTATCGCAGACTCCCCGCGGCTGAGCGGCCGGACGTGCGAGCGGCCATTCTCAGACAGACCGAATTGCCCAATGTCTTCAGCGATGCCGCCCCGTGCCCGACGCTCGCTTCGCTGCCGGCGTCGATCCGCGCACCGGCGAGTGCGCTCGCGGACTATCTCTTCGACCAGCTGTCGAGCCTTAAAGAGGGCGACGGCTTCCTACGCGACAATCAATATAAGATTATCTACGCAAGCGAGATTAGGCATTGTCCGTTCTGTGGTCTCAATTATTTTCGCGCGCCTGGCGCACCGCGGCACGCGCTCGACCATCTGTTGCCGATCTCGATCTACGCGTTTGCTGCCGCCGACCTACGCAATCTCCCGCCAGCCTGTGACGAGTGCAATTCAACCTACAAACGCGGCATCGATATCTTGATCGGCCTGGGCGGACTGCGCCGCCGCTGCTCAGATCCTTATTCTGGACCGACCTATCGGATCAGCCTGGAAGGCAGTGAGTTTTTCAAGGGCAACACGGTCGGCGGGTATGTCCTACCGCGGTGGAACATCTCGATGGTCGGCGACGAGCTAGACCGGGCTGAGACATGGAACGCCGTGTATCAGATTAAGCTGCGCTACGCGCGCGACATCCTCGATGCCGACTTCCTCAGCTGGATCAAGCATTACAGTGGCTGGTTTTTGGCCGAACTGGGGCGCGGCCGTGACGCCAACGGAGTAGCGGCCGAACTACCCCGCTATATCAACAATGTGATCCAGGATGGCTATGCAGATCGCGCCTTCCTCAAGGCCGAAGCGTTCAGGCTCCTCAATCACGCCTGTCAGGACCCGGGGATCGGGGATGACGTCCGACACTGGCTTTGGGCCTTCGTCGAATATGCACAATAAAGATGCGCTGGGTCCGGACGCGCCGATCACAGCGTCATTGCCTGGGCGTCATTCGGATGGCGCCTGTGATGCAGCGTCGGGACGCAAGCCTATTGGCGCTGTCGCTCAGGCGCGAGGCTGCTGCGCCGCCCCTCTCCACCGATCGAAGACGAACGCGATGCCGCCGAGCAGGCGCGGTCGGCTTTTGGGCACCCGACATTGGCCGAATCTGCTTTTCGCTATGGCCCGACATTAGCTGCCAGTCCGCAACCGGCCCCATACAAGCCATTTGTGATAACCGCTGCGGACTTCTCCACCTGGCGCAGAGGTGACCTTAACCCGTCCTGCGATCTCAGCTCACCCGACGGGACTTCGGCATGCCAGCTCTTCGGCCAGCAGCCATAGCGCGTTCGCCAGCAACTGCATCGCCCATTGCGGATAGACAACAGCCCTCCTAGCGCCGAATGATAGGCTGCAGTAGGTCCTCGAAGTGCTCAGCCCATTATCGGCACTCGCGACGAGATGAAGGGTCGGTGACAGCGTCAGACAGAGACGCATCGCATACGAGTCGTCGATAGGACCGGCGACATATTGTTCGCGGCCCGATCCTGCACGTTGATAGCTGATGCAGAGGGGCAGGCGCTCCTGGATGTCACCATGGGGGGTGCCGAGCGTGATGCTGGCGAGGTGCGTGGCCGCGGGATCGATGCTGAACTTGAGGCCCATGTGAGGCGCGGCCGTGTCGAGCGAGGTAAAGAGAGCCGGATCGCACCACGCTCCGATGATTGCTTCGGACGGGGCATGGATAAGACGGCGGTGCCGGGCAAACAGCGGACGCGGGTGGGCTGAGGAAACGTGCGGGAACATGAGGCGACCTCTCGCATGAGAAGAGCGCCTCACCCCGGCCTGGGTGGCTTTATGCAGAAGGTCGAGAGAAGACCCAACGATGATATTCGCTGGACGAAGCGTAAGCGTCGTCCCGAGCGCACCTTCATCGGCAGGGCGCGAGAGCGCAGTTTGACGATCCTGCATGGAGGATCGTTTTGTGTCTGGGCTTGACCATAGACTTGAGCCGGAGGTTGAGGTCCGGCGCTTCGAAGTGATCACCGGCGCGATGGGGCGCCGACGCTGGACGGCGGACGACCGGGCGCGGATCCTGGAAGAAACGCTCGTTCCCGGTGCCGTGGTCTCGGCGGTTGCCCGTCGCCACGGCCTGACACCGCAGCAACTGTTCACCTGGCGCCGTGCGGCACGCAAGGCAAGCGAGATGATGCCGGCGTTCGTGCCGGCCGTGGTCGCGCCGGAAGCGGCTCCGGCATCTGCGTCCGTCCCACCGTCACGGCCGAAGCGGCGTGGCCGGCGACGTCGCGCGGCAGCCATCGAGGTCGATGTCGGCGGGGTCAGGGTGACAATCGAGAACGGGGCCTCGCCGGCCACCATCGCAGCGGTGATCGGCGTGCTGAAGGCCGGGTCGTGATCGGCCCGAGCGGCGCAGTCCGCGTCATGGTGGCGACGCGGCCGGTGGACTTCCGCAAAGGGGCGGAGGGGCTCGCCGCCTTGGTGCGCGAGACCATGGGCGCCGATCCGTTCTCCGGCACGGTGTACGTGTTCCGGGCCAAGCGCGCGGACCGGGTGAAGCTGGTGTTCTGGGACGGGACCGGCGTCGTGCTGGTGGCGAAGAGGCTGGAGGATGGGGAGTTCCGCTGGCCGAAGATCGAGGACGGCACCCTGCAGCTGACGGCGGCCCAGCTCCAGGCCCTGCTTGAGGGCCTCGACTGGCGACGGGTCCACGAGGTGCAACGCACGACGACACCGGTCGCCGCCAGCTGAAGAGGCTCGCAGGGGCCCGGCGAATATGATTCTATCTTTGCCATGGCTTCGCTCTCCACCGAGCTCCCCCACGATCCCGAGACGCTCCAGGCGATGCTGGTCGCGCGGGATGCGGAGATCGAGCGCCTGAGCCAGATCATCAAGGAGCTGCAGCGTCACCGCTTCGGGCGCCGGGCGGAGAGCCTCCCCGAGGACCAGCTGCTGCTGGCCCTGGAAGAGGCCGAGCAGGTCGAGGCCTCTGGCTTCGCCGCATCCGAGGATGAGGCGCCGGCCGAGAAGGCCGAACGGGTCGCCAAACGCCGTACGAACCGGGGCGCTGCCCGCCCATCTGCCGCGGATCGAGACCGTGGTCGATATCGAGAGCGACATCTGCCCGTGCTGTTCCGGCAAGCTGCACCGCATCGGCGAGGACGTGGCCGAGCGGCTCGACATGGTACCCGCCCAGTTCCGCGTCCTGGTGGTGCGCCGGCCGAAATATGCCTGCCGTTCCTGCGCCGACGTGGTGGTGCAGGCTCCGGCGCCGGCACGGCTGATCGAGGGCGGACTGCCGACCGAAGCGACCGTCGCTCATGTGCTCGTCTCCAAATATGCCGACCATCTGCCCCTGTATCGCCAGGCCCAGATCTACGGGCGCCAGGGCATCGCGCTCGACCGTTCGACGCTGGCGGACTGGGTCGGGCGCGCGGCCTTCCTGCTGCGGCCTGTCCATGAGCGGCTGCTGGCGGTGCTGAGGGCCTCGCCCAAGCTGTTCGCCGACGAGACCACGGCGCCGGTGCTCGATCCCGGGCGAGGCCGGACCAAGACCGGGCAGCTCTTCGTCTATGCCCGTGATGACCGTCCATGGGGCGGCGCGGGTCCGCCTGCCGTCGCTTATGTCTATGCGCCGGATCGCAAGGGTGAGCGGCCCATCGCCCATCTCGACGGCTTCACCGGCATCCTGCAGGTCGACGGCTATGGCGGCTACAAAGCGCTGGCCGGACGCAACACGGTGAAGCTGGCGTTCTGCTGGGCGCATGTGCGCCGCCGCTTCTACGAGCTCGCCCAGGCAGGCCCGGCGCCGATCGCCAGTGAAGCCCTGCAGCGCATCGCCGAACTCTACCACGTCGAGGCTGCGATCCGGGGCCGGCCCCCGGATGAGCGCCAGGCCACGCGCCGGGAGAAAAGCAGACCGACCATCGAGGCCCTCGAGCCGTGGCTGCGGGCGAAGCTGGCGCTGATCAGCCAGAAGACCAAGCTCGCCGAGGCGATCCGCTATGCGCTCTCGCGCTGGGAGGGCCTCACCCTGTTCCTCGACGACGGCCGCGTCGAGCTGGACAACAACATCGTGGAGCGCTCCATCCGACCCTTGGCCCTCACCCGGAAGAATGCGCTCTTCGCCGGCTCCGACGGGGGTGCCGAGCACTGGGCCGTCATCGCTTCGCAGGTCGAGACCTGCAAGCTCAACGGCATCGACCCCCAGGCCTATCTCGCGGACGTCATCACCCGCATCGTCAACGGCCATCCCAACAGCCGCATCGACGACCTCATGCCATGGGCCTACCCAGCACAGCCCGCCCTCAGCAACGTGGCCTGATCACGACGGTTACGACGAAGATAGAAGGGAAGAGAGAGGACTGTTGTTGGTCTTGAGACGGAGCGACCCAGGCCAGGCATGAGACACTGCCGGGCAGAAGCGCGTCGGCTCAACTCATATAGAAATATCGTCTGCGTCAAAACACTGGACACCTGTTCAGGGTAACCGCCGCGTTATCTGAACAGGATGTCACGCTATGTTCAGCGCCGCCTCTATTCTTCTTGCGAGTTCGTCTTCGGTCAACTCACTCGCCGCCAGCGCCAACCATGTCGTCACCGCTGCGGCATCGTCCATAGTCAGATCGTACCCGTTGAGGGCGAGGAACAACTCGCACACCACGAAGGAGGTCCGCTTGTTGCCGTCCACGAAGGGATGGTTCTTGGCGATGCCGTAGGCGTAGGCAGCTGCCAGGGCCGCCACGTCAGAGGCGGACATCTGCTCTTGGCCGCCTTCGTCCTGCTGCATGTAGTGGTAGCGGTTCTTCGGACGATCGAGTGCCGTTTCCAACAACCCCTCGTCGCGCACGCCTCTGCCACCGCCATGCTCCGCGAGCTGGGCGTCATGAACGGCGAGCACCACGGCCTTTGTCACCCAGCGCGGTTCCTGTCGGCCGTCGGGCTCGCTCACTTTGCCAGCTCACGCAGCGCGTTACGCCGCTTCTTCATGATCTTGCGGGCTTCCTCCATCTGCGCCTCGAACTCCGGTTCGTAGGGCGTGAGGTGGTAGCCGTCCGGCGTCTCGGTCAGATAGAGCGTATCGCCCTGCTCCACCTTGAGGCGGGCCAACACCTCCTTGGGCAGCACGGCGCCGACCGAATTGCCGATCCTTCCAAGCTTGAGTGCGACCATGGCGATAGCTCCTTTCGTATGTACAGATGTATGAACGAACGTGGGTCGTCAAGGCATGTCCGCTTCCGCACCCAACAGAGCGGACCTGCGTCAGCCCAAATTAGTCCTCGGTGAAAGGCTGCCAGTCGTCGATGAGACGATGAACCGGCGAGAAGTCCGTGTACCGCGCATGCAGGCGCGCGGAGAGGTCGGGGTCACCCGCTTCGCTAACGGCCGCGATCACATCCTCCAGGGCAATCGCCATGAAGGATACCCCGTCAGGCCGACGGTCGAGCATGGAGCGGTAAAGTTCCACGGCATACCAAGCTTCCCGGTTGGCGGCAGGTGCGATCGTGACGAACAGGCCATGGGCACCCTGCCCCCACTGCTCCCGGATCAGAGCGGCCAGAAGATGCTCGGCGGTGAGCTGGGCGAGGTGACCGGTCAAAAGGCTCGGCGCCTCAGGATCGAGATGAAGGGCGCAGGCACGGGTGAGTTCCCGATACCGGGCAGACCCGCTCCGTCCCGGCTGTCGCATATCCTCGGAATACTTGACCTCGATGGCGATGAAGGCGGGCCGACCGTCCGGGCAGGTACCGCTCACGAAGAGGTCGAAGGCGGTGTAGTCACCGAGATAGCGCGGGTCACCACGCCCCGGCGAGTGCTCGAAGGCCAGCTTCTCCACCTTCCCGAAGAAGCCGGGGAAGAGGCGCTCGAAGAGGCGATGGCGGCGTTCCTCATCCACCTGGCACAGTGCGAACAGGTTGAAGGTGAGCGGCTGGCTCGACAGGAGATTCTCCCACAGGCGCTGCTCATCGATGAGGGCGCCGTATTCTCGATAGGCTACGGCACGGCGCGCCAGCCGAGCTATGTCCGGGGTAAGGAAATTACGACCACGACGCGCATCGGCAGGATCCAGGCGACTGCCCAGGACGCGGAGGCGCCCATCCCGCCCTCGATGCCGGCCGGCGGCAAGTCCACGCCCTGCACGCCACAAAGATTGCAAAAGTCGCGCACAGCTCGCAAATCGAGTATCCCCCACCTCAAACACGTGATGTTCCTGGAGAATATCCCGTGGGACAAGGGGGAGACGTACATTGCCGTAAGTGTCTTTATTTTCAGTCATTTCGTCACCAAAACGCTTATTGGTGACGAAGCTTCCCGCGCATCAGCGACAATATAACGCAGACCTGCGCCAACTTGAAATTTCAGCAAAACACTATATATCTAAAGCTTGGGCATCCCCCAGGCGTTTGGATAAATTGCCTGGAGTCAACCTCGGTGTCCCTTCCGACTTCTCAGCCCCTCCCCCCTTCTGCAACTCAGCCGCAGGTCACGGCGCGCTTTGGCGCTCATTTTGCGCCGGCCTTTCCCGTTGGCGCTCGTTCAGCCGAATTCACTTGGCGGAAGGCACCCCCAGCGACAACCAAGTATATTAGCCGCAATCAGGCCATCAAACTTTACAGTTCTATACTTTTTGCAAACTATCAGGGCGTCGTTCTAAACGTAGAACTGACAATAGCGTGGAAGGTGGCAAATATCGTCAGCGCCAAGGCTGTTACCCAAAATTTGGAAAAGTTCCTCGATCGATTCCGCAAGTTTATGGCACACCGAAAACTTTCTGCATTCTATTACGCAGTGCATGAAAACGGGAAGACGCTTGGGTACCACACGCATTTAGCACTACATGTTCCGGATCGGTATCGAAAGGAATTTCACCGATGGTGGCATAATATTGACAATGCATCAGACGGCTCCGATGGCACAGAGAGTTTCATGAACGCGCGTTTTCATCGCGACGATTCGGTGCATAGCCAGTGGCGCTGGTTCCAGTACTGCATGAAGGGCCTAGACCCCAGGCTAATGCCCAAGGAAAAAACGATTAGCGGGCGAAAAAATACTGATCTAAATACATTGGCTGGCGTTTGGCGCAGAGAGACCGGGCGGGTCGAAATGCGGAGGGTGTTGACATCACGGTCACTCGGCCCGGATGCCCGAAGCAAGGCGAGCTACCAGCCGCCCCTCTCCTTCAACCGTGCGCCCTTTGAAGAGCGCTATACGGATGCGGAGTATAAACGCGGCCAGTCGGAGCGCATGGCGACAAAGTACCCCACGTTAGAACCGACTTGATTAGGCTGTTTACGGAGGCTCCGCTTATGAAGATACTCAATAAGCGGAGCCTCCGTATCCCATCTTCCGCCCGGAGCCCGGCGAAGCAATCGATAAATCAATGGATTAAGAGGGGCGTTTTTGGCGCCAACCGCGCAAGCAATGCCTCCAGGCCCCTGTCCTGCTCGGGTAAGCCGCCATCACGAACGATGGTCCCCCGGCCGGGGTAGAAATTCCACTGGTCAATCTTGAGCTGGTACAGGGTCTTGCGCTCGAACATGATCCCGAGGCTGTTGAGGCGATCGATGGCCTGCACCATTTTGGGCGGGTCATCGGGGAGTGGGGCATCAGTTTGGATGGTGGTCTTAGGCATGGTTTTCTCCTTTAGCCCGCTCCTGCTCAGCATTGGGCCTAGGGGGGCATTGGTGCTGGGGGCTAGAGGGAGTGCTGGTGGTCATGCAGATGTTGGTGGGTGGATGGTGGGTGGATCGATCGGTGATCGAAGGGGGGTATCGCGATATTGTGCGCGAGGTGCAGCCTGAACACCAATGACCTGCGTCGCGTTTGATTTTCCGGACCCATTCGTCGAGCGCGAACGAAAAGAGCCGCTACCGAACGTAGTCGGCAGCGGCTCTATCAAGCGGACCCTCGCGTTTTCCGTTCAGGGTTTGATAACGCCCGCGAGCGCCGGCGGTATATAAAGATTGAGTGGGAACTTGACCTCAGACCGACTGCGCCCCAGCAGCGCAAGCAAGGCGTCGAGTCCCCTCTCGGGTTCAGGCTCGCCATCACCGACCACAATCAATCCGGGGCGAAAATAATAGGTTATGTTACCGATCTTGGCCCATTCGAGATTGACGAAAGTGTATTCAATTTTTAAACCCCTCATGTATTGATCAAATTCGTATCCGGGCTCTGTCAGATGGTCCGTTGGAGAGCAGACATACTCATAGTATTCTTTTGGTGGTTTGGTCATTATTTATCCATCTCCGCTCTTGAACTGCGTCCAATATTCGATCGCCGCTCCATCAGCCCGCCCCATCCGACAGCCCACTAAGCCAGTCCCGAGCTGCATCCATGGTGACCAGAGTGCGGCGGCCGACCTTCTTGATCTTCAGCTGTCCGGATTCGATTTCCTTGTAGGCGAGTGACCGGCCGATCCCGGCCCACTTACAAAACTGCAGAATTGAGAAGGCACCATGCCCATTTTCTTCTGCCATATTCAGCCTCCATTTGATGTTGGCTCCGACGATATAGAGGCGGCTTCGCGGATGACTCATCGCCGTCGCGATTTTTTTGCTGGGCTTCGAAGCAATTGGGAGGGACCTCTACGCGGAGGCTTCACCTTCGGGCTAAAGCAGGCCGTCGGGGGCGGGCTGGAGCTGCGGCAGCATTGGCCGTCACCCGATAACGGCATCCAGACAATCATCTCGTAGGGTCCTGGATAGGCGCTGCGAACACAGCGCGTCCGCCAAGGCTGAGTGCGGGTGCTCGCATTTGCCATCCCACGCCCGCTCGGCAAGGGCCGGACGAACATCGACAAGATCGCTGTCGACGGCTCCGTTTGGCGCCCGTCGCCTCCTGCATCCGGATTTGACGTAGCGGCGTGGTAGCGCTCGACCGCGATCTGCCTGGAGCGGACGGCGGCGATTTGCCGAGGTTCGTGTCCGGTGCATGGGGGGAAGCATGCGGGCGCGTATCCATCGCGGGACGAAGCAGATCGGCGGCTCCGTGATCGAGCTGGAAGCCCAGGGGCAACGCCTGCTGCTCGACTGCGGCCTGCCTCTGGATGGCGATGCCAACGATGACATCATGCTTCCGCTTGTACCCGGCTTCTCGGAGCCGGACCCGTCGCTGCTCGGCGTCGTGATCTCCCACGGCCATCGCGACCATTGGGGATTGCTCGGGCGGGCTCATGCAGGGTTGCCTATCTTCGTGGGCTCGGCCACCGAACGTATTCTGAACGCCTCCGCCTTCTTCATTCGCGACCTGCCGGCCATCTCGGCGGCCGGACACCTCGCGGATGGCCAGCCGCGGCGCATCGGCCCATTCGAAGTCACGCCGCATCTGGTCGACCATTCGGCGTTCGACGCCTATGCGCTGACCGTGAAAGCTGGCGGGCGGCGCCTCTTCTATTCAGGCGACATCCGCAGCCACGGCCGCAAAGGCGCCCTGTTCGAGCGGCTGGTGAGCCGGCCGCCCCAGGGCATCGACGTGATGCTGATGGAGGGATCGAGCCTCGGACGGCTGGATGAAGATGCGCGCTTTCCCACCGAGACCGAGATCGAGGCCGCGCTGACGGACGTCATCCGTCGCACGCCCGGCATGGCGTTGGTGGCCGCATCGGCCCAGAACATCGACCGGGTGGTCTCCATCTTCCGCGCGGCGAAACGCTGCGGGCGCAAGCTGGTGGTCGATCTCTATGCCGCCGAGATGCTGCACGCGACGGGCAGGGACAGCATTCCCCAGACGTCCTGGCCGGAGGTGGCCTTGTTCACCCCGTGGCACCAGCGGGTCAAGGTGAAGAAGGCCGGGCGGTTCGACCTGATCGAACGGCACAAGAGCGGTCGCCTTTATCCTGAAGACCTCGCGGCGCATCCTGAGCGATACGTGCTGCTGTTCCGGGCAAGCCTGCTCGACGATCTGGTGAAAGCCGGATGCCTCTCGGGTGCCCATGCCATCTGGTCGCAATGGGCCGGCTATCTGAAGGATGAGAAGACCGCCGCGCTTCTCGCGATGCTGAAGGCGCACGGCGTCGGCTTCGAGGTCGTCCATACGTCGGGCCATGCCTCCATCCCCGATCTGAAGCGGCTCGCCGCGGCCATCTCGCCGCGCGCCCTCGTGCCGATCCACACCTTCGAGGCGGACCGGTTTCCATCCTTGTTCGAGAACGTCGTCGTGCGACACGACGGTGAATGGTGGGAGGTCTGAATGGCTGGGTTCAAGCGTGGCATCCGCAAGCCGGGCATGATGGATGCCCTTGCGGAGTTGGCGGCACGGCCAAGCTGGTGGCGCGACGTGCTTCAGGACGAGAGACTCATCATCGGCGTGCGCGACAACTACCTTAATGTCTATTGGCACGGCCAGTCCATCTTCAAGGTAGAGATGAAGAAAGAGAGGGGGATTGTCGCCACAACGCACCCCAAATATCTCCTAAATCCAGATCTCAAGCGTCAGATTGCTCTCGACCCGTCCACAAGCGAGTTCCGCTTCGATCCAACTCTCCTCCTCACGCACCGTTACGTCCCGGGTGAGACGCTGGAGAAGCTCAAGAAGGCGGCCCAGCGCTACGCGGGCAAAGAAAAGCGTGGTGTGCAGGAGATCGCCGAAGCCAACACGAACCTCGTCGATGTCGAGATCGCGTTTCGAGAAGATGCCGAGGGCCGCCGCGTCCCACGTATTGATTTTGCTACTTTCGAGGAGCGCGCATCCAGAATTGAGTTGGTTTTCTGGGAGGCAAAGCTATTCGGAAATGCGGAGTTGTCAGATAACGAAGACAAGGGGGTTATCGCACAAATCAAAGGTTACGACCGTTTTCTGATTCAAAATCGCGATGAAATTACAACAAATTATCAGATAATCGCGAAAGATATTTCACGTATCGTAGAAATGAGCGACCGTGCACGTTCTTTGTCGCCTGCCATCCGTCGCATCGCGGATGGTGAAACGCTGCATCTCACAAAGCCTGATGATGTACGCCTCGTGGTATTTGGGTTCACAGAACAACAGCGCGACGGAATCCTAATGCCTCTGTTTACTCGGCTCGAGAAGCACCTTGGATCAGGGCGCTTCTTGGCCCGGGGTAAGTCCTCGGGCATGCGCCTGAAACTGTGAGCCGGCGACCTCAGTCCCCGTTCCGTGTCCCCGCCGCCAGCGTCTGCAAGAGTTGTTCCGCATCCGCTCCGGCCCGGTGCCGGGACGGAAGCTTCCTCGATGGCCGCCAGAACAAGTTCGCGGCACTCGTCCGGCAGGGTGCGCAGCAAGCCAGCCCAATTGCCGAGGCTGAAACTGTGCCTGGTGCCTGCGGCATCGAACAAGCTCTCGGCGCCCCGAGCTATACCCCATTGTACTCACGCGAGGCCGTCTATTGACAGAACCGGCCGGTGAAAGCGCTCTCTTTCCAAAGTGATGGAGAGCGCTCAACCGGCCGGAACTGTGAGATGTGCCGGTGCGGGCGGGCTTCAGGGTTGCCCCTTCACCTTGAACTTTGCTCCGCTGTAATGGGCGTCGAAGGCGAACGTGGTCTTGTCCGCCGGCAGGGCGAAGTGGGCCAGCAGATAGGTCTTGAAGGGGGCGCCGGCAAGCTGCCGGTCGATATAGACCGTGAAGCGGCCGTCCCGCACGTTGTAGACCACGCGACCACGCGGCCAATCCTCGTATTCTCCGATAACCTTGAGTCGGCGTTGCAGGGTCGGCCAGAACTCATAGTGGGCCGTGGGCTCGGTCTTGAAGTCTCCGTAGTCTTCCGCCTCCTGCCACGGCGTCTTGCAGGAGGCGAGCTCAGGCCGGCCGCCACGCATGACGAACCAGAAGATGCCCACGCACGCCGCTGAAGGCTCAGCCCCGTTCTCCCGCACCTCCTCCGGGGCTTGGGCGGGCTCGGTCACATGTGCCGTCATGGTCTGGCCTCCTTGCTTCAGCGGTAGTTGTCGGCCTTCGGGCTGTGCTGCGGCACGGCGCACAGGCGGTAGAGGATGGGGTCGCCGGTCCCCGACAGCAGGCCGCCCTTTCTCAGCTGGACAGCGAGGGTGCCGAGATAAAGCGGGGCAATCTCGAACTTGATGCTTCCCCGCTCTCCCTCGGCTTCGCAATCGGTGTCGATCTCGTAGAAATAGCCCTGCGCGGAGATGCGGCGGATGCGGCAGTGGGTCTCGTAGAGATGAATCTCGGACTTGGAGATGAGCATACGGTCCTTGCTGTCCGGGTCATCGCAGCCACCGTCCTGCCCCGATGAATAGAGCCCCGGCTGGATCGGCTCCAGCTGTCGGTTCAGGGCGTAGCCCGGGCTCGGCCACAAAAAGAAGGCCGCGTTCGTGAGCAATATCGAGGCCAGAAGCCCCATCAGAAAGACCATACGGCGCATGACGCGCTCCCTTTGATCGTGAACTCAGCTGGATCGGAGACCGGACCAGAGCCGATCAGGGTTGGCCCGGCTCCATTGGCGCCGCGCCCATCAGCCCCCTCAGCCGCTCCGGCTTCATCACCTTCACCATATTCACGTAAGGGGTCAGGAATTGTGCGAGCTCGGAGAAACCTCCCGCCTCGAAGGTGACGCGCAGGCTGCCATCCGCCAGCGTTTCCATCTGCTGATCGGGATGCAGGGACTGGTCCCTGAACTCCGGTGCAATCGACGGGTCAAACACCAGTTCGATGGGCTCCGGCTCTTCCTGAAAGAACCCGAATGAGCGTTCCGCATAGGCGCGCAGGCTGAAGCCCTCGGGGCGGCTCGCCCGCTCCTCCAGTTCAGCAACGGCGTCGATGCGGTCCAGCCGGAGCTGGTGGGGCTGGTCGTTATCGGGAAAGCCCACCACCAGATAGTGGGACCGCCCGAAGATCAGCCCATAGGGGACAGCCCGATAGCTCCGCGATGTTTCGTCCCCGACCCTCCGATACCGGATTTCGAGCAACCCGGCGGCCAGGATGGCATGCCGGATGGCCTTCAGGACCTCGGGCTTGCAGAGCTGTGCCGGCCCCGGTGTATGAGCCCAGACCTCGGTTTCCAGATGCAGTTCGACGTCCGGCTCAAGGCGACGGCGGTCCGCCGCGCGCAGGCCGGCGCTGATCTTCCTGGACAGGCTGTCCAGGAGGCTCGCCCGCGCCGGATCCCGCGCCTGCATGGCCTGTGCGAGGTTCCTCAACTCCGCCAGTTCCTCGGCCGTGGGCGTGGCGATGAACCGAACCCCCTTGGGCAGATTTGGAAGCCGGAAGCGGACGATCTTGCCGTCGTGGACGCGCTCCAGCGGCCCGAACATGTCGGCGACGAGGTTGCGCATGCGCTCCGCCGTGCTTCGGGATACGCCGTGCCGAGCGCTGATCTCTTCCAGACTGAGGCCGGTGGATGAAGCGGCCAGATCCAATGCGAGTTCAAGCGACGCCCGCACCTTGTCGAAACGCATGACGTAAGCCCGCAATTATCCGGTGACCGCCACAGGAGCAGGGCACCACCCAATGATGCAACCTATTGGCGAAGCATGAGCCCGGCAATGCGAGATTCTATCTGAAATCTCGATTATCTGAAAAGCCGATTATTCCGGCGTCCGCTCCCCCATGCGGATGCCGGAATTGCCGCGCGACCTTCGTCAGCCCCGTTACGCCAGACTGCGCGAACTCATGATCGAGGCGCGCAAGGCGGCTGGGCTGTCACAGGCGGCGGTCGCGGCAAAGCTCGGGCGGCCGCAGTCGTACATCGCAGACATCGAACGCAACGAACGGCGCATCGACGTCATCGAGTATCTGGCGCTCTCCGAGGCCATTGGGTTCGACGCAATCGGCATTCTGGAGCAAGTTCGCGCAGCACCGGGAGAGTGACCAAGAGCGGCAGTCGCTGGTTCTGCCCCCCAAGCGTCACCCCTTCTTAGGTGCCAACTCCTTCACATTACTCTCCGGCACAATGCCCAGCTTCGGGAAGGCCGCGCGGATAGTGTCGGCCACGTAGGACGGAGCGAGGTGGGCGTAGTGCTTCTCAGTGATGCGCGTGTCCGCATGCCCGAGTTGTGCCGCGATCACGCCCATGGGCACCCCGGCCATGGCCAAAGTGCTGGCATGGGTGTGGCGGAGCACATGAAAGCCGATGGCCGGCACGATCGTCGCCACAGCGCAGGCCTCGGCCAGCGGCCGTGTCTGCTGCGCCGGCTTCCAAGGCCCACCGTCGTCGCGCGCGAAAACCAGCGCACTCCCGTCCTTGCCATGGATCAGGCTGCGGAACAGCGCCGTGGCTTCGTCGGTCAGGACGATGTGACGGGGCTTGCCCCCTTTCGCCTCCCGCACTGCGACCGTGCGAGCATCGAGATCGATGTCCACCACCTTCAGGCGGGCCAGTTCGCTGTACCGCGCACCGGTCAGCAGTGCGCCGCGCACCAGCGCACGAAGTGGCTCCGCGCAAGCGTTCACCAGCCGCGTGCATTCGGCGGGCTTCAGATAGCGGATCACCGGCGCATCCACCGCAGCGAAGGGCTTCACTGCGCGCCACGCTTCGTCACTGCTGATGTGCCGTTCGTGCCAGGCGTGGTTCAGGGCCGCCTTCAACACCGTGAGGATGCGATTGGCGGTGGCGCGTCGCGAACGCACCGCATCCGTGTCGTCATGATCCACCGCTCGTGTGGCTCGTTCCTTGGCGGTGCTCTTGGTGCGGACCATCCTGGGGGCGGTGGCGATGCCCCGATGCCAATCTCGGATGCGGCGCGTGGTCAGCTTCGCCAGTTCCACACCGCCGAGCGATGGACGGATGTGGATCTCGATGACCCGGCGGGTGGCATATTCCGAGCGGCCGCCTTTCCCCACATAATGTGCCATGTAGTCATCGCAGGCATCCGCCACCGTATAGGGGCCGGTGCTGGCAGAGAGCCCCAGCGCACGGCGCTCCTCTTCCTGGTACCAATTACGGGCCACTGCCTGGGCCTGGCTGAAGGACAGGTGCGCCGCGCCATCCGCATCCTGCACGTCGTCCGTCGAGCCGAGCGCATGTTCGGTGTAGCGCTTGCGCTCGCCATCCCATCGCCGGGCAAGCCAGCTGCCGCCGCTTTTCTTTCGCCGGTAGCCGAGAGCGAGCCCGCCATCAAGCTGCTTCCAATAGGGCTCGCCCCGCACGGCAAGTCGTGCTCGGGCGGTGCGAGTTTCGAGGGCTGTATCTCGGACGGTGCGGGCCATGGGAAGAATGGGAAGATTCTGGGGAGTAAGTGGAGACGAACGCCAGCAGATCCCCGCGAACGGGCACGGCTTAACATATTGTGATTCAACGATCTAGCGTGATCCACTTTAGTCCGCTAATGCTCATGCATTCTCCCTCTCACGGCGAAAACAGGGGGTCGAGTCCCCTTGGGAGCGCCATTTTTCCCATATTTCAATGACTTACCCACGGTGATACACACTCGAGGGTACGTTTATGGGAAGATCCAGCGGCTTGCCTGATTGCAGCCCACTCGCCACGGCGCTTTCCGGTATCGGAGGGTCGTCCCACCCTCGTTGATCAACGCGGCCGGCAAGCGGAAGAGTTTCATTTCCCCGCCGACCAGGCCGCTCCGCCAACTGAAGCTCTGAACCGAAGCCTGCGGAAACCGCCAACCATTCGGCGGCTCTCACACCCGCGCTCGCCTTGCTGGGCGCGACCTCCCCCGCGCCAAAGCTTCGGAGGTGAGACATCGACCGCACCACGCGGGTGATCTCAACCGACTTCAGCCGAGCGCACATCATGGTGGTTCCGACCAACGAGGAAATCGTCGTCGCACGGGCCGCCAGACGAGGGTCGGCTACCCCGAAGCGGCGGCGGAGCGAGGGAGGGGGCACATGAGGAAGGCGATCAGACCGGAGGAAGCGGCGGACATCGTGCCGGACGGTGCCGTTGTGCTCATCGGAGGCTTCATGGGCGTGGGGACGCCCGAGCGCATGATCGACGCGCTGGTGGCGCGCGGGGTGAAGAACCTCACCGTGGTGGCGAACGATGCCGCCATGCCGGGCAAGGGGATCGGCAAGCTGGTGAGCGCCGGCGCCGTTTCCCGGGCGATCATGTCGCACATCGGCCTCAACCCGGAGATCCAGCAGAAGATGATCGCGGGCGAGATCGAGGTCGAGCTGGTGCCGCAGGGCACGCTGGTGGAGCGCATCCGCGCCGCCGGCGTGGGGCTCGGCGCCGTCGTCACCGCCACCGGCATCGGCACGCCAGTGGAAGAGGGCAAGCAGGTGCTCGAAATCGACGGCAAGCGCTATCTGGTGGAAAAGCCCATCCATGGCGACTACGCGCTGATCGCCGCGCAACAGGCGGACTATGCCGGCAACCTGCTCTATTCGCTGACCGCCCACAACTTCAACCCGATCATGGCGCTGGCCGGCCGCACCGTCATCGTGGAGCCGGAGATGATCGTTCCGATCGGCGTGATCCCGCCCGATGCGGTGAAGACGCCGGGTGTGCTCGTCGACCACATGCTCGCGAGGGCAGCGTGATGGATGCCAAGGTGATGGACCGCCCCCGCGCTGGCATGAGCGCCAAGGAAGTGATCGCCCGCCGGGTGGCGCAGGAGATCAAGCCCGGCATGCTGGTCAATCTCGGCATCGGCCTGCCCAGCATGGTGGCCAACTACATTCCCCATGATTACGGCGTCTACTTCCAGGCGGAGAATGGGGTGATCGGCCTCGGCGCCCGCCCGCCGGAAGGCATGGAGGACCCGCACCTCACGGACGCCGGCGGCGGCTTCGTCACCGCGGTGCCGGGCGCGGCCTCCATCGACAGCGCCATGAGCTTCGGCATCATCCGCGGCGGCCATCTCGACATGACCGTACTCGGCGGCCTGCAGGTGGACGAGCGGGGCTATCTCGCCAACTGGATGGTGCCGGGCAAGATGGTTCCCGGCATGGGCGGCGCCATGGACCTCGTCGCGGGCGCCAAGCGCGTCGTTGTGGCCATGGTCCATTCCGCCAAGGGCGAGGCCAAGATCGTGCCCGGATGCACCCTGCCCCTCACCGCCATGCGCCGCGTCAGCCTCATCGTCACCGAACTCGCGGTGATCGAGCCGACGCGCGAGGGCCTGTTGCTGCGCGAGCGCGGCCCCGATGTCCGCGTCGAGGACATCCTCGCCCAGACGTCGTCGCGCCTCATCATCGAGGATGAGGTGCCCGAGATGCGGATCGGCTGATTACCCTTGCGTGGGGGCGGCGCTATTGCGCCGCTTCCGTCAGGGTGCCGAGCGGATCGGTGAGCACATCCATGGTCGCCGGGGGCAGGCCAAGCACGTCGTGGAAGCGCTGGAGCATGGCGAGGGTGCGCGGCTCCATGTCGGACAGCGCGCCGGGGACGAACTGCACCACCTCGGCCGCCCGGCGCCGCTCCTCCGGCGTGCGCAGGAGAAGCGGCAGGGTCTCGATGGCCGCGGGACCGGCATATTCCACGATCAGGCTCTGCTCATGGATGATCTGGGCGCGCTGGTCCGTCTTCAGCGAGCGGAAGGGCTCGTCCTTGGTGAGCACCCGGGCGGACCGCTCCAGCCGGTCGCGCCGCACCGTGCCACGCGCGTCTGCCAGGAGGATCAGCATGCGGATCACCGCCTCCACGAACCCACCCGACGAGAGGTGCAGCAGCGCCGACCGCACTTCCGGAAGGCCGATCAGCTCTTCCCTGGACTTGTGCGTCCGCTCGAAATTGAAGTTGCGGCCGAACCAGCGCATCTGTGGCGTGGCGTAGATGCTGAAGAACAGCGTCTCGTACCAGGCGTCGCGCACGTCGCGGATGATGTCGAAGCTCTGCTCGATGGCATCGGCGACGAGCCTCTCGGCCAGAACGAACGGATTGTCCTCAGCGACCGGCTGGCGGCTCTGCGCGGTCGTCTGGGCCGCGCCCGGCAGCGCGGCGAGGAAGGGGTTGCGCGAGGACATGAGCCCCCGCTGCAGCCGGAGCGGATGAAGCTGCCGCCCCAGTTCCGCGCTCGCCTTGGTCACGCAGGCCTGCACCCACGGCCGCACGCAGATGTCGTAGAGCTCGCCCTGCAGTTCGGACACGCGCTCCACCGCGCCGAAGGGCACCTCGTCCTGCCGGCCGTCGCCGTAGCCGGGCAGGTCGGAAAGGCGGCGCTCCGAGAAGGAGACGGTGAAGTGCTTGTCGGCGCCCTCCTGGATCTCGTCCTCGATGATCATCTCATAGAGGCCGGGCGCCAGAGCCTCGATGGTCTTCAGGGTCGATGCCACCTCCTGGTGCTCGCGCCGGGCGATGGAGGAGGACACGAAGATGCCGAGATGGCCGATGGAATCGTGGACCATGTAGACGATGCGCTGGCCGCGGATCTTGATCTCGGTCTCGTCGGCGTAGGCGTCCATGATCCAGTTCACGGCCTGCTTGACCGGCGTGATGTTGTCGCCGTGGCTGGCGAACACGATGATGGGCGAGCGGATTTGCTTGACGTCCAGAACGCGACCGTGCTCAAGGCGGGCCTCGTTGCGCGCAAGCTTGTTGCCGACGAACAGCTCGCGCACGATCCAGACGATCTCCGGCTCATTGAGCAGGAAGAAGCCACTCCACCACTTCTCGAACTCCAGGAACCGGCCGCGCTCGGTGTCCACCTTCTCGAACACGTCGTAATATTTGCGGAACCACGTGCGCCCCGGATTCAGCATTTCGAAGTTCAGCACCAGCCAGGCGCCGTCGAAGACGCCGTCGCCATAGTCGGACCAGAACATGGGCTGGACCTGCCCGCCAAGGAGGCCGGCATTGTAGCGCATGGGATTGGAGCCCACATCGCCGGACCAGGTCTCCACCGGCGCGCCGTTGAGCACCAGCGGTCCGGTGAGGTCGGGATTGGAGGCGCCGAGCACCAGCGTGGCCCAGCCGCCCTGGCAATTGCCGATGACCACCGGCTTGGGCGCTTCCGGGTGCTGTTCCTGCACATAGCGGACGAACGAGGCCTCCGCGCGGGCGACATCGGCGAGCGTCTGTCGCGGCTCGGGATTGCGCCAGAATGCGGTGAAGTAGACGGGATGCCCCGCCTTCAGCGCCACGCCCACCTGGCTGTCAGCCTTGAATCCGCCAATCCCGGCGCCGTGGCCGGCACGCGGGTCGATGATGACGTAGGGCCGCTTCCAGTCGAGCACCTCGATGTCCTCGGGCGGAGTGATCTTCAGCAGCATGTAGTTGCAAGGGCGCGGCAGCTGACGCCCGTCCACGGCAATCTCATAGTCGTAGATCAGCACCGGCGGGCAGCCGGCGGCCTCGTGGGCGAAGAAGGTGTCGCCGCGCTCGCGCAGGCAATCCGCCATCAGGATGGCGCGCTGGGTGCGGTCGGTGGCGTATTCCCGGAATTCGCCGAGCAGGGACAGGGGCGAGGCGCGCGGCTTGGTCACCTCGGCCACGAGGCCGGTCAAGGCATTGAATGTGGCGCGCAGGCGGTCGCCATGGGTGGCCGAGATGTTGTTGAAATGCCGTCCGGCCGCCTTCGACGTCAGCTCACCCACCGTCGACCATTCAGAGAGCTGGGCGGTAAGAGCAAGGTCCCGCTGGCGGGCCGTCCATGCGTTGCCGTCGGTTACAGCCGCGAAGAACGGATTGCGATCGCCCGTCTTGCTGTCCGCAGTATTCACCGCACTCTCCCGTGACTCGGCAGTCTATGCCGGTCGCGTCGCGCGCACGGAGAAATAAAGACTGCAACCATCTCCTTAGCGGAACAATGCTGCAATAAGGTGTCTGCTGTGGATCAAATCAGTTGAGCCGGCTTAGCTGGAGAACGGAACCTCCGATTAAAGATGATTCCATTCTTATCGGGTGGGGGTAGTCCGCGTAGACAGAAAATCTTTCAGGATACGCCCTTGCATCGCGAATCTCGCGGGGGCTGCGCCGGTCCGCTTCAGCCGGTGCGTTGCTGCTGTGCAGCGTCGCCCACCGCATCCCGCGATGGCGTCTCTTCTTCGGCAAAGGAACAGCGGTCGATCCATTGGTGGATCGCCGCCAGTGCCTCCGGCTCGTCGAGGAAGGGCGTGTGGCCTCGATCGGGTACGTCCGCATAGATCATGTCCGGGCGCCGGGCCGCCATCGCCGCCGCGGCGCCGGCACTCAGCACGTCGGAATTGGCGCCGCGGATCAGGGCCAGCGGCCCGCCGGCGCAAGCGTCGAACAGGGGCCAGGCGTCCGTCGCCGGTGCCGCCAGGGCCTTCTGGAACGACAGGCGCAGATCGGGGTCATAGGGCAGGCCCACCCCGTTCGGCGTTTGCACAAAGCGGCGGATCGCCTCCTCCTCCCACCGCAGTTCCGGCACATGGTGGAAGCCGGGATTGGCCTGCGGCATGCGGTCGGCGATCTCCTCCAGCGTGGTCACGGCGGGCTCGACGCCGATATAGGCGCCGATGCGCTCGAGGCCCGCGCGCTCCATCACCGGCCCGACATCGTTGAGGCACACCCCGGCGACGCGCGCCGGCGCCTTCATGGCCATCAGCATGGCGAGGATCCCGCCCCGCGACGAGCCGATGATGGCAACGCGCGAGATCCCGAGATGGTCCAGCAAAGCGAGCGCGTCGTCGCTTTCCTGGAGCGCAGTGTAGGTATCGGCCCCGGTCCACTGGGATTCGCCGCGCCCCCGGCTGTCGAGCCGGATCAGCCGCACGTCATGGAGATGCCGGCCGAGATAGTCGAAATCGCGCCCGTTGCGGGTGAAGCCGGCCAGCGCCAGCAGCGGCCGCCCGGTGCCGACGTCGGAAAAGGCGAGGCTCGCGCCGTCCTGCGCGTGAAAGGTATCTCTTTTCATGGCATCCCGCGTGATCGCACCATTCTAGCATCGTGCGGGCGGCTGCGGTCCACCTTGATCCATCGCGGGGTGCCCGCTTCTATCTCAGGATCTTGCGGATTTCCCCCTGCACCCGCACGAGCGCGGGAAGATAGCGCGCCGCCAGGGTTTCGGCATCTCCGGCGAGGGCGGGCAGGCCGAGGTTGAGCGCCGCCACTGCGACGCCTCGCGCATTGAGAAGGGGCACCGCGATGGAGCAGAGGCCGAGTTCCACCTCCTGGTCGATCACCGCATATCCCCGCTCCCGCGCGCCCTTCACTTGCACCATCACCGCCTCGGGATCGGTCAGCGTCAGCGGCGTGCGGGCCGCGAGCGGACGCAGGCGCAGGAGACGCATGGCTTCCGCTTCCGGCAAGGCGGCGAGCAGCACGCGGCCCATGGACGTGCAATAGGCCGGCAGCCGCGAGCCGGGCATGAGAGCGATGGACATCAGCTTGCGCTGCGCCGCGCGCGCCACATAGACGATCTCGTCCACATCGAGGATGGAGACGGAGGAGCTTTCCCCCAGCTCCTCCGACAGCCGGTCGAGCCAGGGCTGCACCATCTGCGGCAGCGGCATGGCCGCGAGGCAGGCCGTGCCGAGCCTGAGCACGCGGGGCGTGAGGGTGAAGAACTTCCCGTCATAGTCCGCATAGCCGAGATGGGCGAGCGTGAGCAGGCAGCGCCGGGCGGTCGCCCGGTCGAGCCCGCTTGCGACGGAGACCTCGGCGATGGACTGGCGTGGCCGCTCGGCGGTGAAGGTCTCGATCACCGAGAGCCCCTTGGCGAGCCCGCCCATGGTGTCGCGCTGGGATATGCCGGTCACGAACCGCCCTTCGATTTGTGCGATATGTCAACAAATATCCTATATCGCACAAATTGGATTGAAGTCGAGAGGGGCGTTTTTTATTCGTCGGATATGGAAAGGGGCGCCGCCCCAGGCGCAACAGGGACCAGAATGGACAAGACGATCGCCACACCCGCGGAGGCGGTGGCCGACATCGGCGACAACGCCACGGTGATGATCGGAGGCTTCGGCGGCTCCGGCGCGCCCATCGAGCTGATCCACGCCCTCATCGACCGCTTCGTGAAGACCGGTTCGCCGCGCAACATCACGGTGGTCAACAACAATGCCGGCAACGGCCATGTCGGCCTCGCCGCCATGATCGAGGTGGGGATGGTGGGCAAGCTCATCTGCTCCTTCCCCCGCTCGGCAGATCCGCGTGTGTTCACGCAGAAGTATCTCGCCGGGGAGATCGCGCTGGAGCTGGTGCCGCAGGGCACACTGGCCGAGCGCATCCGCGCGGGCGGCGCCGGCATCCCGGCCTTCTACACGCCCACCTCCTACGGCACCGAGCTCGCCAACGGAAAGCCCACCGCCGAGTTCGACGGTCGGCCCTATGTGCAGGAGCGCTGGCTGAAGGCCGATTTCGCGCTGGTGAAGGCGCATCTCGGCGACCGCCTCGGCAACCTCACCTACAACAAGGCGGCCCGCAACTTCGGCCCGCTGATGTGCACGGCGGCCCGGCACGCCATCGTGCAGGTGTCGAAGGTGGTGCCGCCCGGCACCATCGATCCCGAGCATGTCGTCACCCCCGGCATCTTCGTCTCGCGCGTGGTGGAAGTGCCCAACCCCGCCCAGGAAGAGCTGCTGAACCGCGCCGGAGCAACCTATCCATGACCGCCAGCGACGATACCAAGCTCTCCAACGCCCAGATCGCCTGGCGCGCGGCGCAGGACATCGCCGACGGCGCCTATGTCAATCTCGGCATCGGCTTCCCCGAGATGGTCGCGCGCTATCAGCCGGCCGGCCGGGAGGTGATCTACCACACCGAGAACGGCATCCTCGATTTCGGCCAGGAACCCCCGGCCGGCGAGGAGGACTGGGACCTCATCAATGCCGGCAAGAAGGCGGTGACGCTGAAGCCCGGCTCGGCCTTCTTCCACCATGCGGACAGCTTCGCCATGGTGCGCGGCGGGCATCTCGACGTCGCCATCCTCGGCGCCTACCAGGTGGCGCAGAATGGCGACCTCGCCAACTGGAGCGTCGGCGCCAAGGGCGTTCCGGCGGTGGGCGGGGCCATGGACCTCGTGCATGGCGCCAAGCGCGTCGCGGTCATCACCGAGCACGTCACCAAGGCCGGCGAGCCGAAGCTACTGGACCGCTGCACCCTGCCCCTCACCGGCGTCGGCTGCGTCACGCGGGTCTATACCAGCCTCGCCGTGGTGGACATCGAGGGCGGCCGCTTCGTGCTGCGCGAGAAGCTGCCCACCATCACGCTCGAAAAGCTCCAGTCCCTCACCGGGGCCGAGCTGGTCATCGCCGGCCCCGTGGCCGACCTCATCGTTCCCCAGCTGTAGGAGCCCGCAATGAAGGACGTCTTCATCTGCGACTATGTCCGCACGCCCATCGGTCGCTTCGGCGGCGCGCTCGCCTCGGTGCGGGCGGACGATCTCGGTGCCGTGCCCCTGAAGGCGCTCATGGCGCGCAATCCCGGCGTGGATTTCGGCGCCGTGGACGATGTGATCTTCGGCTGCGCCAACCAGGCGGGCGAGGACAATCGCAACGTCGCGCGCATGTCGCTGCTGCTCGCCGGCCTGCCGGTCGGCGTGCCCGGCACCACCATCAACCGCCTGTGCGGCTCGGGCATGGATGCGATCATCGCCGCCGCCCGCGCCATCAAGGCGGGCGAGGCGTCCCTGATGATCGCCGGCGGCGTGGAATCCATGTCCCGCGCCCCGTTCGTCATGCCCAAGGCGGACACCGCCTTCTCCCGCCATGCCGAGATCCACGACACCACCATCGGCTGGCGCTTTGTGAACCCGCTGATGAAGGCTCAGTACGGCGTGGATTCCATGCCGGAGACGGGCGAGAACGTCGCCGAGGACTTCGCCATCAACCGCGCCGACCAGGACGCCTTCGCCCTGCGCTCGCAGGCCAAGGCCGCCGCCGCGCAGGCGAACGGGCGGCTGGCGCGGGAGATCGTTTCCGTGGCCATCCCCCAGCGCAAGGGCGAGCCCCTTCTCGTGGAGCGGGACGAGCATCCGCGCGCCACCACCATCGAGGCGCTGGCCAAGCTGCCGACGCCGTTCCGCAAGGGCGGCACGGTGACGGCGGGCAACGCCTCGGGCGTCAATGACGGTGCCGCTGCGCTGATCCTCGCGGACGCGGAGACGGCGGCGAAATACGGCCTCACCCCCATTGCCCGCGTGCTGGGCGGGGTGGCGGCCGGCGTGCCGCCGCGCATCATGGGCATCGGCCCTGCGCCGGCCTCCAAGAAGCTGATGGCGCGCCTCGGCCTCACCCCGGCCGATTTCGACGTGATCGAGCTGAACGAGGCCTTCGCCTCCCAGGGCCTCGCCACCCTGCGCGACCTCGGCATCGCCGATGACGATGCCCGGGTGAACCCCAATGGCGGCGCCATCGCGCTCGGCCATCCCCTCGGCATGTCCGGCGCGCGCATCACCGGCACGGCGGCGCTGGAACTCTCCCTGACCGGCGGCAAGCGCTCGCTCAGCACCATGTGCATCGGCGTCGGCCAGGGCATCGCGGTGGCGCTGGAGCGGGTGTGATCGGCCCTTCCGGCAGGTAATAGAAAAGCAGCGGCGAGGGGCCAAGCCTTTCGCCGCTGCCGTTTCAGGGGCATGCCAGCTTCAGGTCAGCGCAGGCGCTCGGTCCAGGCGGCAAGCGCGGTGAACAGCTGGCGGATGAAGTCCGCCGTCGCCTCGTCCGTCAGAGAGCCTGAGGCGTCGAACTTGGTCTGGGCGGCGCCGATCATCACCTCCGGCTTGTTCAGCGGGAAGGCGTTGAGGAACACCAGCATCTGCCGCAGCTGATACTGCGCCCGCGCGGTGCCCAGCACGCCCATGCTGGCGCCCATGATGGCCACCGGCTTGTTGTCGAACGGCTGGCTCGGCGGGCGGGAGGCCCAGTCGATGGCGTTCTTCAGCACGCCGGGGATGGAGTAATTGTACTCCGGCGTCACGAACAGGATGGCGTCCGCCGCCGCAAGCTGGGCGCGAAAGCGCTCCACCTCAGCGGGATAGCCGGCGAGGCGTACGTCGTCATTGTAGTGCGGCAGATCGCCGATCTCGGCCGCCTCGATGGTCATGCCTTCGGGCGCGAGGTCCATAGCCGCCTTGAGGGCCATCGTGTTGTAGGAGCCCTTGCGCAGGCTGCCGGAAATTCCCACCACCCGGATCGGGCGGGCATCGCTTGCCATAAGTCGTCTCCTTGAAATGCTTGGGCATTCACCCCTGTGGACGTCAGCCCTGGCGCCGCAGGAAGCCGGTGATCGTCACCCGCTCCCAGATGTCCGCCTTCTTGAAGGGATCGGCCGCGTTGAAGGCCTCGACCGCCCCGCGGTCCGGCGCCTCAATGAGAAAGAGACTGCCGATCATTGTGGTTCCATCATCAGCCACCAGCGGGCCGGACATGACGATCTCCACCCCGAATGCGGAGGTGTCGGACAGAAAGGCCTTGTGCGCCTCATAGTGGGCGAGGCGGGTGTCGAGCGCGCCTTGGCGATCAACGCCGTGGATGACGAACAGCATGGGATGGGCTCCTTCGCGATCGGGGCGGCACGCGGCCTGTGCCGGTGTCGCCCCGCCTGGTTGTCATGGGCCGATTTTGCGAAACGTCTTCAGTTCGTCTTGGTCGGGGTCTTGGTGGCCATGGCGGCGGCGTCCGCCCAGCTCGGGCAGGCGCGGGCGTCCAGCGGCACGTCGTAGGGCTGGTAGTTGGAGGCGTTGACCACGGTGGGCTTCAGCACCACCTCGGTCACGATGGCCTCGTTGCGCAGCGCGCGGATGGCCACCATGGTGCCGATGCAGCCCTGCACGAAGCCGTTATAGTCGCCCGAGGCGAGCAGCTTGCCGGCCTTGATGGCGTCCACAGCCTCCTTCGTGCCGTTGATGCCGATGACCTTGGCCTTGCGGTTGGCGCCGTCCAGCGCCTCGATGGCGCCGATGGCCATGGCATCGTTGGCGGCGAGCACGCCGTCGATCTGCGTATGGGACTGCATCAGGTTTTCCATCACCTGCAGGCCCTGCAGGCGCTGGTAGTTGGCGGGCTGGCTGGCGAGCAGCTTCACGTCCTTGTTTTCCTTGATGGCGTCCGTGAAGCCGCGCACCCGGTCGATATTGGTGAGCGAGCCCTTCACACCCTCCAGGATCACCACATTGCCCTTGCCGCCCATTTCCTTGAGCAGGTAGCGGCCGGTCTCGAGGCCGAGGCTGTAGTCGTCGGCGCCGACGAAGGCGAGGAACTTGCCGCCCGCCGAGCGGTCGGTGACGTTCACCACGGGGATCTTGGCGTCGTTGATCTGCTCCACGCCCGGCACCATGGCCTTGTAGTCCACCGGCACGAAGACAATCGCGCTCGGCTTCTTCACGATCACGTCCTCGATCTGGCTGAGCTGCTCGGGGATCGAGTCCGGCTTGGTGGGAATGTAGTGCACCACCTTGGCGCCCATGGACTTGGCCGCAGCCTCGGCGCCCACGCGCACGGTCTGGAAATAGGGGTTGGTCTGGTTCTTGGTGAAGACGGCGATGGTCTCGTCCGCGGCCAGCGCGCCGGTGGACAGGAGCGCCACGGGCAGCGCCGCGGCGATGAGCTTGAGGTTGGACTTCAACGTCTTCATGGGGTCTTCCTCCGATTCTTGATATTTGGCTTTTGACTTGAAATACGCCCTACGAGCGCTTGCGGCCGATCATGTCGAGCCACACGGCGAAGATGACGATCACGCCCGTCACCAAAGGCTGCCAGCTGGAATTGACCGCCAGCAGGTTCATGCCGTTCAGCACCAGCGTGAGAATGAGGGCGCCGACGAAGGTGCCGAAGACGCTGCCCACACCGCCGAACAGCGAGGCACCGCCGATGAGCACCGCCGCGATGGCCGGCAGCGTCATCGCCTCGCCGATGTCGCCCTCGGCCGAGTTCAGCCGGGCGAGGAAGACGATGGAGGCGACGCCCGCCATGGCGCCCGAGAAGGCGTAGACGAGGATGAGGCGGCGATCGACGGGAATGCCGGTGAGCCGCGCCGCCACAGGATTGGCGCCGATGGCATAGATCTGCTGCCCCCACACCGTGCGCTGGGCGAAGACGGTGCCGGCAATGAGGAAGCCGATCATCAGATAGACCGGGATCGGGATGCCGAGGAAATAGCCCGAGCCGATCTGCCGGAAACCAGGCGGGAAGCCGTGGATGGTCTCGCCGGCCATGTAGTAATAGGTCAGGCCGTGCAGCACCCAGAGCATGCCATAGGTGGCGATGAAGGAGGGAATGCGCAGCTTCGCCACCATCAGCCCGTTACAGACGCCGATGGCGCAGCCCGTGGCGAGCCCGGTGAGCGTGCCGAGTGCCGGCGAGCCGGTGGCCTTGATAACGGTCGCCGCGAGGCAGGCGGAAAGCCCGATATTGGCGCCCACCGAGAGGTCGAGCCCTCCGGTGAGGATCACCAGCGTCAGCCCCGAGGCGAGGAAGAACAGCAGGCTCGCCTGCCGGAGCACGTTGAGGATGTTGTTGGTGGTGAAGAAGGCGTCCGTCGCGACGCTCAGCGCCACGCACAGGAGGCCCGCCGCCAGCAGCCGGTAGATGAGCTGCTGCATGTCCTTGGACAGGTGGATGCGGGGCGTGCCCGCGGAGATGTCGCCGGCGAGGCTCATGACTTCTTGCTCCGCATGCCGTCGAGGAAGAGGGCGAAGATGACGAGGACGCCGATGCAGGCCACCTGCACCGAGGAGGGCACGGCCATGAGGTTCAGCCCGTTGCGCAGCACGCCCACGGTGAGCACGCCCATGAGGGTGCCGAAGATCCAGCCGTTCCCCTTCTCGAAGGAAGTCCCGCCCAGCGCCACGGCGGCGATGGCGTCGAACTCCATGCCGATGGCGGCGGTGGGGTGGCCGGCATTCATGCGCGCCGTCATCAGCAGGGCCGCGACGCCGGCCATGGCTCCGCCCAGCATGTAGACGGAGATGAGCAGCCGCTTCCACTTGACGCCGGCCAGCGTCAGCGCCTCGCGGTTGCCGCCCAGCGCGCAGATGTAGGTGCCGAAGCGGGTGTGGTAGAGCAGCACGTGGAACAGGGCGTAGAAGCCCGCTCCGATGAGGATGGGGTTCGGGATGCCCGCCACCTCGCCGGAATAGACCAGCCGCACGAAGCGCGGGATGCCCACCACGCTCTGCCCGTCCGAGACGATGAGCGCGAGCCCCTGCGCCGCCCCCAGCGTGCCGAGGGTGGCGACGAAGGGCGGGATGCCCAGCGACGCCACCAGCCAGCCGTTGGTGAGGCCGAAGGCGAGGCCCACGCACAGCGCGCCGGCGAGCCCTAGCATCAGCGACTGGGTGGCCACCACGATCAGCGCCAGCACCAGCGAGGCAAGGGTGAGCACCGCGCCCATGGAGAGGTCGAGCCCCTCCGTCATGATGATGAGCGTCATGGGCAAAGCGAGGAGCAGCAGGATCACCGACTGCACCAGGATGTTGGAGAGGTTGCCGGCGGTGAGGAAGCCGGGGCTCGCCACCGCGAACAGCACGCTGAGGCCGACCAGCGCAACGGCAACGCCGGGCACGGACGGGATGCGCGCCCGCGCGGAGCCGGGAGCGGAGGAAAGGGCGTGGTCACTCATCGTGCATCCCCATTCGGACGATGTTCTCTTCGGAGAGGTCGGCGCGGCCGAGTTCGCCGACGATGCGCTTGCCCCGCATGACGTAGGCGCGGTCGCAGACATGGACGATCTCCGCCTGCTCGGAAGAGATCATGAGCACCGCCGCCCCTTCGGCCACCAACTGGTCGATGAGGGCGAAGATCTCGGACTTGGCGCCCACGTCGATGCCACGGGTGGGCTCGTCGAAGATGAACAGGCGCGTGCCGGCGGCGAGCCACTTGCCGATCACCACCTTCTGCTGGTTGCCGCCCGACAGGACGGCGACGCTCTGGTTCGGCGAGGGCGTGGCGATGCGCAGGCGCTGGATCAGCTCCTGCGCCGAGCGCCGGGCCTTGCCGGGCGAGAACATCATGTTGGGGAAGAGCTTCGGGAGGCCGGCCACGGCAAGGTTGTCGCTGACCGTGCGGATGAGTGCGAGGCCTTCCGCCTTCCGGCTCTCCGGGATGAGGCCGACGCCCGCAAAGGCTGCGGCATCCGGCCCGCCGGTCCGCTGCTTGCCGAAGATGCGCACCTCTCCCGCCGTCACCGCGTCCGCCCCGAAGATGGCGCGCGCCACCTCCGTGCGGCCGGAGCCGACGAGGCCGCACAGGCCGACGATCTCGCCCGCCCGCACCTTCAGGTCGATGTCGCGGATGCCGTTGCTGGACGAGAGGCCCTTGGTCTCCAGCACCACCTCGCCCGGTTCGGTGGCGAAGCGGCGGGGATAGGACATGTCCACGTTGCGGCCGACCATCATCCGCACCAGCTCGTCCGGCGAGGTCTCGCCGGGAAGCGCGCGACCCACCAGCTTGCCGTCGCGCAGCACGGTGATCCGGTCGCCGAGGGCGAACACCTCGGCCATGCGGTGCGAGATGTAGACGAGGGCGACGCCCTTCGCCTGCAACTGGCGCATCACCTCGAACAGCCGCTCGGTCTCGCGGTCGGACAGCGCCGCGGTGGGCTCGTCCATGACGAGGATGCGCGCATCCTGCGACAGCGCCTTGCCGATCTCCACCATCTGCTGCTGGGCAACGCCGAGCTGGTGGACCTTGGTGCGCGGATCCACCTCGAGGCCGATGAGGTCCAGCACCTTCTGCGCCTCGCGATAGAGGCGGCGGCGGTCGAGCAGGCCCGGAATGCGCGAGGGGAACTCGCGGCCGAGGAAGATGTTCTGCGCCACGTCCAGATAGGGGACGAGGGAGAATTCCTGGAAGATGACCGCGATGCCGAAGCGCCGCGCATCGGCGGGGGAGCGGATCTCCACCTTCTCGCCATTGTGGAAGTATTCGCCGGCATCCGCCTGATAGGCGCCGCAAAGCACCTTCATGAGCGAGGACTTGCCGGCGCCGTTCTCGCCGAGGAGCATGTGCACCTCGCCCGGCCACACGGCGAAGGACACATCGTCCAGCGCCTTCACGCCCGGAAAGGTCTTGGAGATGCCCTTCAGCTCCAGAATGGGGGTGCCGGGCACGGCCGGGGGCGCGGCCAGCTCGAGGCGAGGCGTCGTTGCCATGACCGCCCTCATGGTGCGTCTCCTTGCTGTCTGTCGCGAGGCCGGAAGATCTTGCCCGGATTGAGGATGCCGTCGGGGTCGAGCGCGCCCTTCACGAGGCGCATGACATCCACGGCATCGCCCAGCTCGAGCGGCAGGAAGTCCATCTTGCCGAAGCCGATGCCGTGCTCGCCGGTGCAGGTGCCCTCCAGCGCGATGGCGCGGCGGGCGAGGCGGTCGCAGAAGGCCTTGGCGCGGGCCAGCTCCTCGGCGCTGGCGGGATCGATCAGTACCAGCAAGTGGAAATTGCCGTCGCCCACATGGCCGACCACGGGCGCCACGAGACCGGTGTGCGCGATGTCGGCCGCTGTCTCCACCAGGCATTCGGCGAGGCGCGAGATGGGCACGCACACGTCGGTGATCATCGCCTTCGCGCCGGGGCGCAGGGCGAGGCCGGCATAGAGCGTGTTGTCGCGGGCATGCCAGAGGCGGCTGCGCTCCTCCGGGGTCGTCGCCCACTGGAAGCCCTCGCCGCCGAACTCGGTCGCCAGCGCCTCGGTGGTCTCGGCCTGCTCGGCCACATACGCCTTGGAGCCGTGGAACTCGAAGAAGAGGTGCGGCACCTCGGGCAGGCCGAGCTTGGCGTGGAGGTTCATGCCGCGCATCATCACCGCGTCGAGCAATTCCACCCGCGCCACCGGCACGCCGGACTGGATGACGGCGATGGCCGTGTCCACGGCGGCCTTGAGGTCGGGGAAGGCGCAGACGGCGGAGGAGATGGCCTCCGGCTGCGGGTGCAGCTTCAGCGTCACCTGCGTGATGACGCCGAGCGTGCCCTCGGCCCCTACGAACAGGCGGGTGAGGTCGTAGCCAGCGGCGGACTTGCGCGCCCGCTGGGCGGTGCGGATGACGCGGCCGTCGGCCAGCACCACTTCCAGCGCCAGCACATTGTCCTTCATGGTGCCGTAGCGCACCGCCATGGTGCCCGAGGCGCGCGTGGAGGTCATGCCGCCGATGGAGGCGTCGGCGCCGGGATCGATGGGGAAGAACAGGCCGGTGTCCCGCAGCTGGGCGTTGAGCTGCTTGCGGGTGATGCCGGGCTGGACGGTGACGTCCATGTCCTCGGCGTTCACCTTCAGCACCGCATTCATCCGCCCCATGTCGAGGCAGACGCCACCGTGGAGCGCCGCCGCATTGCCCTCCAGCGAGGTGCCGGCACCGAAGGCGACGACCGGCAGCTTCATCTCGCGGCACAGGCGCACGATGGCCTGCACCTCGGCCGTCGTCTCCGGATACACCACCACGTCCGGCGGAGTGGCCGGGTGGTAGGCCTCGCTGCGGCCGTGGTCGGCGAGCACGCCGGGGGCGCGGGTGGCCCGTTCCCCGACGATCTCGGCGAGCCGCGCCAGGGCGCCATCCATGGGATGCGCTGCGATGGGCATATGGGCAGACATGCTTTCCTCCCTCCGCGCGTCCCGTTGTCCGGGCTTGCTGCGCGTCTGTCCGTCCCGTTACGCCGCCTGCGAAGTCGCGGCGGAGACGGGGTTGAGCTTGAAATCGTAGGTCAGCTGGCACCAGGGCTGGTCCATCACCCGCCCGTCCGGTGCGGCGCCCTGCGCGTGGGCGGTGAAATCGCGGATGAGCGAGTCCTTCACGCCGAACACCGAGTCGCTGTCGAGATAGGCGTCGCCGTCGACGAACACATGGGTCACGAGCTTCTCGTGGCCGGGCGCCTCGATCATGAAATGCACATGGGCTGGCCGCCACGGATGGCGCCCCTGCGCCTCCAGCATCTTGCCCACCGGGCCATCGTGCGGGATGGGATAGGCGGCGGGCTTGATGGACCAGAAGGAGAAGCGGCCCTGATCGTCCGTCCGCAGGCGCGCGCGGGCCACAAGCCCGTTCTCCTCGTGCTGCACGTCGTAATAGCCGTCCACGTCCGAGTGCCAGACATCGACGATGGCATTCACCAGCGGCGTGCCGTCGAGCGTCGCGACCGAGCCGGAGACGAACATGGGCTCGCCTTCGAGATGCCCGGAAATGTCGGTGCCGCAGGCCACTTCCGGCGGGCCTTCCACATAGAAGGGGCCGAGGACGGTGCTCTCGGTGACCGCCGTCTGGTGGTCGTGATTGATGGCGTCCACCAGCATGGAGACGCCGAGCGTGTCCGACAGCAGGATGAATTCCTGCCGCGTGCCGGTGCACATGTGGCCGGTGTCGGTGAGGAAGGCGATGCCCTTTTCCCATTCCGCCTGGGTGGGGCGCACCTCGCGGATGAAATTGTGCAGGTGGCGGACCAGCGCCTCGCTGATCTCGCGGATGCGGGCATCAGGCGCGTTGGCGACGCGCTCCAGCACCGCCTCGGTGATGGAAAACTGGTCGAAATTCCTCATGCGAGCCTCCCGTCATTCTTGTCGAGATCCGGCTCGCCCAGTCCGGCAAGCCATTCGGCGAGGCGGACCGGTGCAATGAAGTCCGCCTCCCCGTCGCCGCGCCCGATGAGCGCGCCGTAGATCTCCCGCGTGAGCGTGGCGAGGGGCATGGCCATCTCGGCGGCGTGGCCGGCCCCGACGATAAGGTCGAGGTCCTTGGCCATCTGCCGGCAGGAGAAAGTGGAATTGAAGTCGCGCGTTTCCAGGCTCTTGGCCTTGTAATGGACCATGGGCGAGCCCACCGCGCTGTTGGTGAGCACGTCGAGGATGTCCTGCCAGGCGAGGTTGCCCTTGCGCGCGAGCACGATGCTCTCGCCCATCATGGCGGCGGAGACGGCGATCATCAGGTTCACTGAGAGCTTGGCGTAGCGCGCCTCCTCCTGCGTCCCGAGATACTTCTGGGCGCGGGTGAAGTCCTGCGCCACCGGCAGGAAGGTGTCGAACGCGGCGCGCGGGCCGGAGACGAAGCAGGTGAGATTGCCGGTGTGGGCGATGGCCGCGTTGCCGGAAACCGGTGCGCGCAGATAGAGGATGCCGGCGCGTTCCGCCGCAGCGCCCAGCTCGGCCGAAATGGTGGGGCTCACGGTGGAGGTCTCCACCAGAATCGCGCCCTTGCGCATGGCGGAGAGCAGCGGCCCGTCCAGCGCTACGGCGCGGAGCGCCCTGTCGTCGGGGAGCGAGGTGAAAACGATGTCCCGGCCGGCCGCATCCTCCAGCGTCGCGGCGGGCGTGACGCCGCCGGCGGCGGCCTCGGCGATGCGCTCCTGATCGCGGTCGAAGCCGGCGATGTCGCGGCCGGTGCCGGCGAGGCGGGTGGAGATAGGCAGGCCCATCTTGCCGAGCCCGATCCAGCCGAGTGTCAAAGTATCAGCCATCATCCTCTCCTCACGCCGCCTTTCATGCCGCCTTCTTGCCGAGGCCGAGCTCATCGACGATGCGCGCGCCCGAGGCTTTGAGCCGGGCGAGCTTCTCCTCGATGCCGCTCGCGGCGAGCGTCCTGTTCTTCTTGACGAAACGACCGGCGATCATCACCGCTTCCACGTCGCCCCGCCCCGCCTGCATCACCACCGTGGCGACGGGATCATGGACCGGCTGGAGGTGCAGCGCGCGGGCGTCGATGAGCACGAGATCCGCCTGCTTGCCGGGGGCGAGGGAGCCGATGCGATGGTCGAGCCCGAGCATCCGCGCGCCCTCGATGGTGATCCATTCCAGCGCCTGCCGCACCCGCACCGTGGAGGTGGGCGGAATGGCCCCGATCTCGCGGCGGCTGTCCGTATTGTCCAGCACCCGCTGCATGCCGAGGGCGATGCGCGCGACGCCCATCATGTCGCCGGCCAGCACGCTTTCCAGATCCACCCCGAGGGACGGCGCCGCGCCGAGCTTCAGCAGGCGGCCGGTGACGGGGAAGCCGTGGCCCTGAGTCATCTCGTTTTCCGGCGTCACCGAGAAGGAGGCGCCGAGGTCGACGAGGCGGGAGAACAGTTCGTCGGAGAGGTCGTTACCGTGCACGACATTGACGCCGGGGCCGACCAGCCCCTCGGCGATCAGCGTCTCCCAGCCGCCCGGCGTCTTCGCCGCGCCGCCGCCCTGATGCATGGAGGCGACGAGGCCGAACTCGCGGGCGAGCCGGAAGTCGGCGCGGGCGACCTCCATGGTGGAATAATGGGGGCCGAGGATGGCGAGGCCCAGCGTCAGCAGACCCTCGTCGCTGGCGAACGGCCCCCGCCGCAGGCGCTCGATCTCGGCGCGCGGGTGCGGCACTTCGGAGAAATGCGGCTCGCCGGGCTTGGGATCGGGCTTGGGGGAGCCGTGGAAGAAGGCCGCGCGGATGCCGCTCTCGGCGAGCGCGGCGACGGCGGCGTCGGTGTGGTCCGGCGTGGGGTTGTTGTGGCACCAGTCCACCAGCGTGGTGGTGCCGGCATCGATCTGCCCGAGCGCGCCCACCAGCGTCGCGATGCCGATGTCCTCCGGCCGGAATCGGGTGGCGAGGCCCGCATGCACCCAGCGGAAATATTCCAGCAGCGTCCAGTCGGCGGCAAGGCTCCTGAGGCCGGTCTGCCAGGTGTGCATGTGGGCGTTGACGAAGCCGGGCACGCAGATGCGCCCTGCCCCATCGACCCGCTCCGCATCCCCGGCCGCAATCTCCGCACCAATGGCGGCGATGCGGCAATCCTCGATGAGGATGTCGCCCTTCGGCAGGTCGCCGACCGACGGGTCCATCGACAGAATGGTGGCGCCGGAGATGAGGGTGCGGGTGCCCATCAGGCCGCCTCCTCCGCCCGCTCGGCCGCCACGGGCCGCTCGCCGGCATAAGCGCGAGCGATGAGGGCGCGGATGCCGTCGCGCGTGACGGGGCGCGGGTTCCAGTAGGGGTTCTCCACGGCGATGTCGGCGGCGGTATCGATGCCATCAGCCGGCATGCCGATTTCCGACAGCGCGCGCGGCACGCCCAGCGCCCGCACCAGATCAAACAGCCCCTGCGCCGCATCCGGCGCGCCGAGCGCGCGGGTGATGGCGGCCATGGCCTCCGGCGCGGCGGGGGCGTTGTAGGCCACCGCGTGGGGCAGCACGATGGTATGCGTTTCCGCGTGGGGCAGGTTGAAGGTGCCGCCGAGCGTGTGGCAGAGCTTGTGGTGCAGCGCCATGCCCACCGCGCCGAGGCAGCAGCCGCACAGCCAGGCACCATAGAGCGCCATGGTGCGCGCCTCGATGTTTGCCGGCTCGTGGATGAGGATGGGCAGGGCCGAGGAGAGGGTGCGGATGCCGTCCTCCGCCATCAGCGAGATCACTGGATTGCGGTCGCGGGCGTAGAGCGCCTCCACCGCATGGGCGATGGCGTTGACGCCGGAGGTGGCGGAGAGGCCGGCCGGCAAAGTGAGTGTGAGGTCCACGTCGTAGATGACCGCCTCGGGCAGCACATCGAGGGAGCGGATGGTGGTCTTGCGCCCCTCCTGCGTCTCGCCGAGGATGGGCGTCATCTCCGAACCGGCATAGGTGGTGGGGATGACCAGCTGAGGCACGCCGGTGCGCAGAGCAATCGCCTTGCCAAGGCCCGTGGTGGAGCCGCCGCCCAGCGCCACGACGCAGTCGGCATCGGCGGCCTTCAGCGCATTGAGCGCCTGCTCCGTCACCTCCACCGGCGTATGCATGGTGGCGCCGGGAAAGACGCCCGCGCACGCTTCGCCGATGAGCCCGCCAATGCGCTCGCCCTCGCCCGCCTGCTGCGGCGTGGTCAACACCAGCGCCCGCCGCGCGCCGAGCCGCGCCACCTCGGCGCCGACCTCGGCGACGGTGCCGCGACCGAAGCGGACGCGGATGGGCAGGGCCTCGTAGGTGAAGGTCTCGATCATGGTTCAGATCCGTTCGCGGCGCACACGGAGGCGAGCCTTAGGGTCACTCGCCGGCGAGGAGGGCGCCGCGGGGATGCGGGACCGGGGCAGCCGTGGGATGGCGGGTCTCGATGGCGCCGAAGGCGGCGTCCTCGGCCACATAGTCCACCTGGAAGCGCGCGATGCGCAGGTCCGCCAGTTCCTGGCGCACGCGCAGATGCTCGGGATGGGAGGCATAGGCCGCTAGATCGGCGGCGGTGGCGAATTCAGACACCAGCACCACGTCGCAAGCATAATCGACATCGGAAATGTCGAGGCCGATCTCGACGCGGGTCATGCCGGCGACGCGGCCGCGCAGGCCTTCGAATGCAGCCTTGACCTTCTGGCGGGCGGCGGCGCGCTCCTCGCGCGTCTCTCCGCTCACGCGCCACATCACGATGTGGCGAATGGGTCCCATCATTGGCGTTTCCTCGACCTATTGGTCTTTCGTTGGATGTGAGTTTTGACTTGCGCGCAGCGGAAATAAACGGGATTTTCCGGAACTGTCTTTTGCGCGAAGTGGAAATATGGATCGCTTCACCCAGCTCGAGGTGTTCGTGAAGACGGCCGAGTTGCGCAGCCTCTCGCGCGCGGCGGAGGCGCTGGGCATGTCCAATGCGGCGGCGAGCCGGCATCTCGCGGCGCTGGAGGAGCGGCTTGCCGCGCGCCTGGTGGAGCGCAACACCCGACGCCTCTGGCTGACCGAGGCGGGGCAGGAATTCTACCAGCGCAGCGGCACCCTGCTGACCGAGCTGGCGGAGGCCGAGGAGGCGGTGAACGAGCACACCCTCGCCCCGCAGGGCCTGCTGCGGGTGACGAGCTCGCTCTCCTTCGCCACCATCTATCTCGCGCCCATGCTGCCTGAGTTCCGCAAGCTCTATCCCAAGCTCAACGTGCATATCGCCGTGGCGAACCGATACCTCGACTTCATCGAGGCCGGCATCGACGTCGCCATCCGCACCCGCCTGCACGAGCCGGACACCAACATCATCGTGCGCCGCCTGGGCCGGATGCGACGCGTGCTGGCCGCCTCGCCGACCTATCTGGAGGAGCACGGCCGCCCGCGCGAGCCGGCCGACCTCACCCGACACGACATGCTGGTCTACAACCTCGCGCAGGACCCGTTCTCGCTGCGCCTCACCAAGGGTGACGTGGAACGCACCGTGCGCATCACCGGCGCGCTGGACTGCAATGACGGGCAGGTGATCCGCCAGGCGGCCCTTTCAGGCCTCGGCATCCTCATCCAGCCGCTCTACATCGTGCAGGACGACCTCGCCTCCGGCCGGCTGGTGGCGGTGATGCAGGACTGGCAATTGCCCATGCTGACCATGAACATCGCCTATCAGAACCGCGAGCGCCTGCCCGCGAAGATCCGCGTGTTCACCGACTTTCTCGTCAATTATGTGCGGCAGGTCTCGAGCAGCGGCATCTGGTCGGCATGATCCGGCGCGTGTTGCCGGGGCGTGGGGTTTCGCCATGATGGGGTGATCCGACACCCCTTGCCTTCCGGGCGGCCCATGCAGCACATCCTCGGTGCCTTTTCAGCCCTCGACCCGCTCATCGCGCTCGGGGTCTTCATCGCCACGGCCGCCACTGACGCCTGCTATGTGGCCTTCACCTCGGCCGTGGTGGCGAGACGACGCCTCTCGGCGGCCAACTGGTCGAGTGTCTGGTACATGCTCTCCTCGTTCGCCGTCATCAGCTACACGGAGAACTGGGTCTATGTGGTCTTCGCGGCAGCGGGCTCGTGGGTCGGTGCCTTCCTGTCGCTGACCCTGCTGCACCGCCCCGGCGGGAAGGTGGCGCCTGTGGGCTCCTCCCCGCCGGACTAGCGATGGCGGCGACGATCCTCAGCCGGCCGCGGCGGCATCGACCTCGCGGAACACCTCCTGCGCGATGCGCGAGGTCTCCAGCGCCACCGGAACACCGCAATAGATCGCGATCTGCAGCACCACCTCGCGGATCTCGTCGCGAGTGACGCCATTGGTCAGCGCGCCCCGGACGTGGAGCTTGAGTTCATGTGGACGGTTCAGCGCCGACAGCATGACGATGTTGAGCATGCTGCGCGTCCTGCGCTCCAGCCCCGGTCGGCCCCAGATCGCGCCCCAGCAATATTCGGTGACCAATTCCTGCAGGGGGCGGGCGAACTCGTCCACATTGGCCATGGAGCGCTCCACGTGGGCGGCGCCCAGCACTGCCTTGCGGATCTCCATGCCCTTGTGCAGCAGGCTGGCGGCTTCGGTCGTTTCGGTCATCTGACTGTTCCTGGATGTATAGGCGTGGCGTTAAGGGGTGGGAGCGGGTCAGGATTTCGGCTTGCCGACGATGAGGCGCTTCTCGACGAGGGTCACCGCAAGGTCGAGCACCAGCGCGAACACGGTGAGCACGATGATGCCGGCAAACACGGCATTCACGTCGAATGTCGCCTCCGCCTGGAGGATCAGGTAGCCGACACCCCGGGCCGAGCCGAGATATTCGCCCACCACCGCGCCGACGAAGGCCATGCCCACCGACATGTGCAGGCTGGAGAACACCCAGCTCAACGCCGAAGGAATATAGACCGTGGTGAGGAGCTGGCGCCGGTTCGCCCCCAGCATCCGCGAATTGGCGAGGATGACCGGGTTCACCTCCCGCACGCCCTGGAAGACGTTGAAGAAGACCACGAAGAACACCAGCGTCACGCCCAGCGCCACCTTGGAGCCGATGCCGAGGCCGAACCAGACGATGAAGATGGGGCCGAGGATGACCCGCGGCATGGCGTTCAGGGCCTTGATGTAGGGATCGAACAAGGCTGCCGTAAGCGGCGAGAGGCCGAGCCACAGGCCGATGCCGATGCCCGACGCCACGCCGAGCAGGAAGGCGAGCAGCGTCTCGATCAGTGTCGTCGCGAGGTGGACGAAGATCTCGCCCGTCACGAACCAGCTGACGATCTGCTGGAACACCAGCACCGGATCGCCAAAGAAGAAGACCGGCAGGGCCTTGGCCCGCACCAGCACATACCAGGCGATGATGAGGGCGGCGAACATCGCCGCCTGGAGCGCCGTGAGGACGATGGGGCCCGGCATCGCGCGACGGCGCGGGCGCCGCTGCGGGCGGGCGGCGGGGCGGCCGGGGGCAGTGCGGCCGGAGGCGCTGGGATCGGCGATCACGGCGTCAGTCCGCAAGTTTGCGCTGATTTCGCTCATAGGCTTTCAGGACCTCTTCCTTCATGGCGTCCCAGATCTGGTGGTAGAGTTCGACGAAGCGCGGCGTCATGCGGATCTCGGCGACGTCGCGTGGCCGCGGCAGGTCGATGCGGAACTCGGCGATGGGGTGCGTGGAGGGGCCGGCCGAGAGGATGATGACCCGGTCCGACAGTGAGATCGCCTCCTCCAGGTCATGGGTGATGAACAGCACCGACTTGCGATAGGTGGTCCAGAGCTGGAGCAGCTCATTTTCCATCAGCACGCGCGTCTGCACGTCCAGTGCGCTGAACGGCTCGTCCATGAGCACGATCTTGGGATCGCGAATGAGCGTCTGCGCCAGCGCGACGCGCTTGCGCATTCCGCCGGACATTTCGTGCGGGAAGCGCTCGCCATGTCCGGAAAGCCCGACGCGGGCGAGCCATTCATTCCCCAGCCGCTCGGCCGCCTTGCGCTCCGTCCCCGCATACTCGAGGCCGGTGATGACGTTGGACAGGGCGGTGCGCCAGGGCATCAGCGCGTCCGCCTGGAAGAGATAGCCGGCATCCGCATTGATGCCCTCCAGCGACCGGCCATAGACGCAGATGTCGCCCTCCGAGGGCTCGAGCAGGCCCGCGGCAACATTCAGCAGGGTGGACTTGCCGCAGCCGGTGGGACCGACGATGGAAACGAACTCGCCGTCCCCCACGTGGAGGCTGGCGTCGTTCACCGCCGTATAGGCACCGAAGCGGACCGAGACGTGATCGAACAGCAGGGCCGGCGGAGGGCCGGCAGGGGCAGAGAGGTCGCCGACGGGCGCGGGCATGCGGACGGCGCCGGCTTCCGGTTGAAGGCCGAAGGTCATGGAACGTCTCCCTGAGGGCGCGGGAACTGGGGGGCGCGGGAACGAGGGGCCGGTACCGGCCCCTCGGCGACACATCAGTGCTTCGCGGCCGGGCCGTATTTCTTCAGCGCTCGTTCCACGAGGCTGTTGTCATAGGTGCGCGGGATGTCGAGGCTGGCCGATTTCAGCGCCGGCTCCATCACCGAGATGGTGGCGAGCACGTTCTTCGCCGCCTCCGGCGTCACGATGCCATCCCACTGGAAGGCGGAAAGGTTCTGCTGCAGCGATTTGCGGTAGAGCGCCTCGTCGGCCTTGTAATACTCGGCCGGGACCGAAGCGATGATATCGTCGATGCTTGCGGTCTTCAGCCACTGCATGGCCCGCACCAAGGCGTTGGACACGGCCTGCGACGTGTTCGGATTGGCCTTGATGAAATCGGTGCGCGCGTAGAGGCAATCAGCGAGATAGGGGCCGCCGAAGGCGATCTGCGAGCCTTCCGCGTTCCGGCTATCCACCAGCACCACCACTTCCTTCGCGTCGGTGAGCGAGGTGATGGCAGGATCCAGATTGACGATGGCGTCAAGCTCGGTGCCGGTGCGAATGGCGGCGACCGCGCTCGGGCCGGTGCCGATGGAAATGAAGCTCGCATCCTTCCAGTTCACGCCGGCCCGCTCCAGCAGCTGGGCGACGAAATTCTGCGTGGACGCGCCCGGCGCCGAGATGCCGATCTTCTTGCCCTTGAGATCCTTGACGCCCTTGATGCTGTCCGCCTTCGCCGCGCGCACGGCGAGCACATTGCCGGGAAAGCGACCGAAGACGGTGATGCAGGTGAGGTCCTGCCCCTTGGACTGCAGGCGCAGCATGTGTTCGTAGGCCCCTTCGCCGATGTCGGCGCCGCCCGCAACCACGGCTTGGAGGGCTGCGGTGCCCGAGCTGAAGGCCGTAGAATCTACGTTAAGGCCTTCGTCCTCGAAGTATTTCTTATTCAGCGCGATGAAATACGCGATCTTGTTCATCTGGCTGATGGAGCCGCCGACCGCGATCGAGATCTTCGGCTTCTCCAGGCCGGCGGCCCCGGCCGTTCCCGGCAGGAGGGCAAGGCCCATCCACCCGGCCGCGATGATGCTTCTGACGATGGACATTGTTTCCTCCACGGGATGCGACATGTGCTTGGCGGCGTCGCTTGAGGGGCGCTTGGCGCCCTCTTCATTTTGTGACTTATTGTATGACAATATGGCCAATGGGATGGATGTCAACCACCTCCGACTGAGTTTCCGTCGCCCAGCCTTCCAGCAGTAAGTCGCCTCTATTTTCCCCTGTTCAGAATCCCGTCCAGCGTCTCGCGATCGACCTTGATCGCGACGCCGGCGCGCTCTTCCTGCACCAGCATGGCGACGCGGGAATCCCTTTTCCCCCAGCCCCGGTTGCGCGCCTCCGTCATGTCGGCAAGCGTCATCGCAGTGAACCGGGCCGGAACACCGGCCTCCTGCGCGAGGGCTACGGCCAGCGCCACGTCCTTGAACGCGAGATCAAGCGCGAACGACACCTCGTCGAAGGCCGCCGGCAGAAACTGGTCGGCGAGGCGGTCCACGACATTCTGGCGCCCGAGCGATCCCTCCCGGATCGCGGCGAACAGGACAGCGGGGTCCACGCCTGCCTTGACGCCAATGGTGATGACCTCCGCCAGAACCATCTGGATGCCGTAGTTCGCGCTGTTGTGAACCAGCTTCGCCGTGGTCGCCGCGCCGAGCGCACCGAGGAACATCACCCGGTCGCCGAGCAGGTCGAGAAGCGGCCGGCAGGTCTCGAATGCGGCCTCACTGCCGCTCACCCAGATGGCCAGCCGGCCCGTGCGCGCGCCCTTGGGCCCGCCGCTCACCGGAGCGTCCAGCAGGGCGACGTCACGGGCCGCGAGGCGCTCCCCCAGCGCACGCACCGCAGCCGGCGCGCTGGTGGTCATGTCGATGAGCGTCGTGCCGGCCGAAAGCCCCTCAGCGAGGCCGTCGGCGCCGAACACCACCGCCTCGACCTCGGCCGGGCCGGGCAGCATGGTGAAGATCTCGCTCGCCTTTGCCGCGACATCGCGCGGCGACGGCACCCACAGAGCACCTAGCGCCTCGAAGGGTGCCGCGGCCTCGTGCCGGCGCGTATGGATGACGAGTTCCTGGCCAGCTTCGAGGAGCCGCGTCGCCAGCGGGGCGCCCATGGCGCCGAGGCCGATGAAACCGATGGGCACGGGTGCCTCCTGCTGCTGCGCGGTGTCAGAGACCGTTGAGGAAGCCGAGAAGGTGCCGGTTCACCTCCTCCGGGGCTTCCAGCGGCGCCATGTGCGAGGCGTCGGGGATGATCTCCAGCCGCGCGCCGGGGATGCCGCGCGCGATGACCTCGGATGCCGCGACGGGCGTGGTCAGGTCCTTTTCGCCCACCATCACCAGCGTCGGCCTATCGATCTCAGTGAGGCGCGGGGCGACGTCGAGGGTCGAGATCATGTCCCACATGGCGGCATGAACATCGGGATCGGCCGCGCGCAAGGTCTTCGCCACCCGGTCGAGCACATCGGGCCGCCGCGCGGCGAAGCTGGGAGTGAACCAGCGCTCCAATGTCGGCGCGACGATCGCCTCCATGCCGCCGGCCCGCACCTGCGCGGCACGCCCGCGCACGGCCTCCCGTCCCGCCTCGGCAAAGGTGCTGACCGTATCCATGAGGCACAGCGCGCGGACGAGATCGGGGCGCGCGAGCGCCAGCGTCTGGGCGATCATGCCACCCACGGACAGCCCCACCACGCAGGCCGGCCCCGCTCCTGCCGTTTCGATGACCCGGGCGAGATCCTCGGCCGCATCGTCGAACCCGAAGGGCAGGCCGGGCGCTGGCGAGGCGCCGTGACCGGCGAGGTCGTAGGCGATCACGTCGAAGCTTTCAGCGAGCGCGCCGAACTGCCGGTCCCAATAGGTCAGGTCGAGCGCGACGGCATGGATGAGCACCAATAGTGGAGCCCCGCGGCGACCGGCGCGCACCTGATGCAGCGTCGGGGCGGTCCTCGGAAGCGTCGAACTGGACGGGTCGGCATGGGGCATCACGCAAGCTCCTTCGGCGGTCCACGCTGGGCGTGCGCCATCAATTGCGCGCTCGAGGCGGCTGCAGGGGTGTTCGCGACGGAACAGGCGCGGCCACCGCGCCTGAAGGCGGAACTACATGCGGGCGAGGCGCGGCTCGCCGGCAGGCGGAGCGGCGGCCACCTTGTCCCTGGCGGACGTTTCCTTCGTGCCCCGCTTGCGGACCGGGCGATCGCGCTCGGCCTCCTTGGCGGTGAGCACCGCATCCGCGATGGCGGCGGCGTTCATCACATGGCGGCGGCAGGCCTGCCCGGCCGCCTCTGGATCGCGCCGGGCGATGGCCTCCATGATGTCGCCGATTTCACCGAGGCTCTTCGCCAGTCGGCCCGGCTGCGAGAGTGTGTGGGCGCGCAGCATGGTGACCCGCCAGTGGATCATGCGCAGCATGTCCTCCAGCATCGGATTGTGCGCGCCGGCCGTGAGCGCCGCATAGAAGGCCGTCTTCACCAGCAGGAGATCACTGCCCGGCTTGCCGCGGCTGGCTTTCCTGAAGGCGGCGAAGGCACTCTCCAGCGCCTTGTGCTCGGCCTCCGTGGCCCGCTCCGCGAAACAGCGGCCCGCCATCTCCTCCAGCGTCGCGCGCAGCTCATAGATCGAGCGCGCGTCCTCGGCGGTATAGATGGCGACGATGGGGCCGCGATGGGGGATGATCTGCAGGATCCCCTCCGCCGCGAGCTGGCTCAAGGCCTCCCGCAGCAGGGTTCGGCTCACCTGGAACATCTCGCAGATCTCACGCTCCACCAATCGGTCGCCCGGCTGGAAGCGCCCCTCGAGAATGGCGGTTCGCAGGGCCTCGATCACCTGCTTCTTGAGCGATGCCGCCTGATGCATGGCCGCAAGGCTGGCTGGCGTGGTCATAGCTGGCTTCCTTGGCTGGCGGTCCGATGGATTCGATGCGCTGTGTCCACTGACGAAATCAGATGATGGGCGGCTCGTCGAGCCGCACGACGATGCCTTCCAGTTCCGGCCTTGGCGGCCGGTAACGGCGCATCACCAGCGGATCGTGACCTGGAACGATATGGTCCGGCGAAGGGGCGGCGGCCTTCAGCCGGTCGAAACCCTCCAGCATGCATCCCACGTGAAAGGCGGTGACGAACGGGCGCTCCGTGTCCACGTTCTCGTAGAAATGCGTCACGTCCGATGCCAGCACCACCGGTCCGCGGCGGGTATTGACGCGCACGAACTGGAGCCCGGCGGAATGCCCGGGCGCGGGATGCAGCGTCACGCCCGGCGCGAGTTCCGCACCGCCGTCATAGAAGCTGACGCGACCGGCGTAGTTGGCGCGGACCATGCCCACCACATCCTCCACCTCGAAGGAATGGCGCAGACGGCGGTAGCGCATGTAGCGTCCCACCGCATAGTGCATCTCCGCCTCCTGCAGGTGGAAGGTCGCGGCCGGGAAGAGGTCGAAATTGCCCACATGGTCGTAGTGCAGGTGGGTGAGGATCACGTCCTGCACGGTCGCCGGATCAAGCCCCACCAGCTTCAGCGCCTCTGCCGGGCAACGCAGGAAATCGCGCTTGCGGCGGGCTGCGACTTCGGCATTGAAGCCCGTATCCACCACGAAGCTGCGCGTTTCGCCGACGATGGCCCAGACGTAATAGTCGAGCGGCATCGGCGCGTCATGGGGATCGCCGCCGATGAAATTGTCTGCCCGCTTCGCATCTCGCGTGGCGTAGCGGATGGCGAAGACGTCATAGGTGGGGATCGCCAGCTCGCTCATGCCGCCTGCCCCTTCGAGTAAGCCCCGGTAGCGCCGGCAAAGGCGCGGTAGCGCTCCACATAGTCGCCGATGCCCTGTTCCAGCGTGAATTCCGGCGCCCAGCCCAGCACCGCGCGGGCTGCGGAAATGTCGAGGGAGGCGCGCATGCGCGCATTCACCTCCTCCAGTGGCGACAGCGCGTCACCGATCTCGATATCGGCGCCCGGCACGACCTGCCGGACGATCCGCGCCACCTCTGCTGCCGCCGTCGCCTGTCCCGCCGCCACGTTGAAGACGCGCTGCGCCCCTTCGGCCGGGGCCGGCACGGCGAGGGCGCGCACGACCGCCCTGGCACAGTCCGGCACGTAGGTGTAGTCGCGCTTCATCGGCCCGCCGGTCACGAACCGTACGGGACGGCCCAGCACCGCACCCTCCACCATGGGCTTGATGAACATCGGCGTCCGCATGCCGAGGCCGTAAATGGCGGTCACGCGCAGCGCCAGCACGTCGACCCCGTGGAAGGAGGAATAGGCGAGGCCAATGGCCTCGCAGGCCATCTTGGTGGTGCCGTAGTGACCAGCGGGGTTGCCCTGAACCACCGAGAAAACCGGGTCCGTCTCCTTCAGCGGCGAGCCGTCCCCGCCATGGTATGCGGCATTGCTGGACAGGTAGATGAGCCGCGCCATGCCGAGTTGCCGGGCCGCCTCGCACACATTCACCATGCCGGTGATGTTGGTGTAGTAGGTCGCCGCCGGCTGGGCGAGGGAGGTCTCCAGCCCCACGATGCCGGCGCTATGGACGACGGCCTCGATCCGCTCGGTCCGGCACACGTCCATGAGACGCGCAAGGTCGGTGGTCTGCCCCGGAGCATGGAGGACGCCCTCCACTCCCGCGGCGGCGAGCGTGGCGAGGGCTTCCGGCCCCGGCGCAGCCATGTCGTAGCTCACCACGTTATGCCCGGCCTGGGCCAGCGCCGCCGTCACATGGCTCCCGAGAAAGCCGGACCCTCCCGTCACCAGAACGCGCATGGGCAGCCTCCCGATCCGGCTTCAGCCATGGGCCTTCTGCGCCCGCTCGGCGAGCAGGACGCTCATGAGCGAGACCGCGTATTCGCTGCGCTGCGGATCGGAGAGCCCTGCGGCCTCGCGGCCGAACTTGCGCAGCAGGGTGATGGACATGGGGTCCTGGGCGGCGACGAAATCGGCGACCCGGAGCGCTTCGGCGAGCGCGGCGCCGGGTGGGACAACGGATGTGACGATGCCATAACCCTCGGCGTCCGCGGCGGAAATTTCCCGACTGGAGAGGGACAGCTCGAAACCCCTCTTGTAGGAGACGAAGCGGAACAGGTAGGAGAGCACGATCAGCGGCGGCATGCCGTGGGACATTTCCGGCAAGGCGAAGCGGGCATTCTCGGCCGCGACCACATAGTCCGCCTGGGCCGACATGCCGAAGCCCCAGCCGAGCGCAAGGCCTTCCACCGCAAGGATTGTCGGCACCGGCAGGGCGGCGAAGGCGGCATTCACCTTGAGGATGGCGTTGAGGTCTTCCGCGACGTCGGAGGCCCGGGTCAGGCCCTTCTTGCCGACACGGCCGCCGCAGAAATTGGCGCCCTGGCCGGTGACCACCAGGGCCCGCATACCCGATTGATTCGCAAGGGCTTTGGCGGTCTCGGCGAGGTCCAGAAGGGCCTCGGTGTCCAGATGGTTCGGCTCGCCTTGTCCCACCAGCGTCAGGACGATGACGCCATTGCCTTTTTCCTCGACGCGAACGGCCATTCCCAGGGCTCCCTGCGCGGCCCTCTGGCGGGCCACCTTGTTTTTCTGATCGGGAGGGAGTGTGGCACCACGGCCGGGGAATGTAAACTGATTGTACGACAATAATGCGCGACGAGACGCAGCCCCAGAGCGCCGGCCGGACCCCGCGAATGCCCCCTGCTCAGGCCGTGCCGGCCCGCGCCCCGGGGATCTGGGAGGCGTTGGAAAACAAGGCTTCGAAGCGCTCGGGGGGCAGCGGGCGGCTCCAGAAAAAGCCCTGCCCGTAGGTGCAGCCATTGGCTGCGAGGAAGGCCATCTGGCCGGCGTCCTCCACCCCCTCCGCGAGCACTTCGATATGAAGCGCCCGGCCCATCTCGATCATGGCGCGCACCAGCTCGCCGTCCACCACGGACAGGGGCAGGTCATCCACGAAACTCTTGTCGATCTTCAGCCGGGAGATGGGGAAGCGCTTGAGGTAGGCGAGGGAGGAATAGCCGGTGCCGAAATCGTCGATGGCGATCCTGACACCCAGTTCCGTGATGCGTTTCAGCTTCGATTCAGCACCGGAATCGGCACCGAAAAGCATGCTTTCGGTGATTTCGAATTCGATGCTGTCAGCCGGCACCCCGGAGGCGGCGAGCGCCGCCTCGGTCTTCGCGCAGATGTCGGTGGCGCTGAGCTGCCCGGCGGAGATGTTCACCGCGACGAAGGCGCACGGCAGGCCGGCCTTCCGCCACCGCGCCATCTGGGTGCAGGCAGCGGCCAGCACGAAGTCGCCCAGGGGGACGATGAGGCCGGTCTCCTCGGCGACGGGGATGAAGCGGTCGGGGCCGATCATCTCGCCCTCGGGGGTGATCCACCGCACCAGCGCCTCGGCGCCGACGATGGTCTGGTCCTCGAGCCGGACGATGGGCTGGTAGTGGACGGTGAATTCGTGCTCCGTCAGCGCCCGCCGGAGGTTCGCCACCAGCTGGATGCGCGCCCGCGCATCGCGGGTCAGGGCGTCGGTGTAGAAGGCGTAGGTCCGCCCGTCCCGGCTCTTGGCCTCGAACAGGGCGGAATGGGCATGCTGGAGCAGGGTGTCGGCATCGCTGGCGTCCTCGGGGAAGAGGCTGATGCCGATGCTGGCATTGACGAACAGGTCGCTGACGCCCTCCGCCGCGAACGGCTCGCCCAGCGCCTCGATGAGGCGGACGGCGAGGCTCACCACCGCCTGCGGGCCCTCGCCGGCGTCGATCACGACCACGAACTCGTCGGCGCCGTAGCGGCCGATGGTGGCATCCTCCGGCGCCGTCCTGCGGATGCGCTGGGCGGCGGCGCGCAGCACCGTGTCGCCGGCGGCGAAGCCGAGGCTGTCATTGATGGTCTTCAGGTGATCGATGTCGATGTAGAGCACCGCGCACCGCGTGCCCTCGCGGGTCAGCTCGTGCTCGATGAGGGAATAGGTCAGGGTGCGGTTGGGCAGGCCGGTGAGCGGATCGTAGCGCGTCAGGCGGTCCACCTCGATCTCGGACTTGCGCGCCTGGGTGATGTCGTTGAAGGCACCCACATAGCTTTCGGCCGCGCCGGTGCGGCCATAGACCGTGCTGATGACCGTCTGCTGCAGGTAGAGCGTGCCGTCCTTGCGGCGGTTCCAGATCTCGCCGCGCCAGACGCCGGTGTCCTTCAGGGCGGTCCACAGCAGCTGGTAGAACAGCCGGTCGTGCCGTCCGGAGCTGAGGAACCGCATGTTCTGGCCGAGAATCTCGGCCTCCTGGTGGCCGGTGATGGCGACGAAGGCCGGATTGACCGCGGTGATCCGCCCCGCGAGGTCCGTCACCACCAGCCCCTCCTGGGTGTTGGTGAAGACCGCCTGCGCCAGCGTCAGGTGATGCTCGGCGGTGCGGCGGGCCGTGGCGTCGGAGACCATGAGAATGATGTAGCCGGCGTCCTCCGGGGTGTCGCGGGCGATGGACTGGACGCAGGAGAGCCAGATCTCCTCGCCGGCACGGGTGAGGTGGGGCTGGTCGCCGCGCGCCTCCACCACCGTCCCCGAGGGCAGCGACGCGACGGCCTCGCGGCTGGTCCCGCCCGCCCCGGCCCGGATGTTCGGCCGCACGTCGGCATAGCTGCGCCCGAGCAGCTCTGCCCGGCCATAGCCCAGGAGGGCGCAGAGGGTTTCGTTGACCCGCAGGAAGCGCCCGTCGAGGTCGAGATGGGCGATGCCTTCGGCCGCCTGTTCGAAGGTCGCCCGGAAGCGCTCCTCCGCCGCATGGAGCGCGGCCTTCTGGTCGGCTTCCGCCAGCGCGACGCGCAGCCTCTGGCGCTGGATGAAGAGCAGCGTGAGCACGCCCGCCACCAGCAGGCAGGCGGCGGCCGTCATGGCGGAGAGGAAGGCGACGCCCCGGACATCGTCCACCACGTCGGCCGTGGCGACGGTCGCGACGAGCACCGCATTGGCCGCGGGGATCATCGCCGCCGCCGCCAGCAGCGGTTCGCCGCCGGGAGGGCTGACGATATCGGCGGCGAGGCCGTCGGCCCCGTCGGCGGCGAGGGGCACCAGGGCTTCGGGCAGCGCCTGCTGCGCCCCGGCGATCATCCATCGCCCGTCGCTGCCGGTCTTGCTGGCGATGAGCACCCGGGCGCTGTCGCCCATCAGGCCGGCGAAGTCCTGCAGCCGGCTGAAGCCGGCGCTGCCGTTGGTGACGATGGCGAGCAGGGTCGCCTGCGGCGCTTGCGCCACGTGCGGCGTCGCCTCCAGCATCCGCCGCGCCACTTCCGCATCAATGGACCGCGCCACGGCCTCGGTCATGAATTCGAGCTGGCCCCGGCGCTCGCCGAGGAGCGTGTCGGAGGCGGACCGGAAGACCGAATAGCTGATGAGCCCGGCGGGCAGGGTGAGGAGCGCGAGGACCGCGAACAGCACCCAGCCCCGGAACATGAGGATGGGCCGGGCCGCGTCCTTGCCCTGGGCGGCGGTATGCAGCGCGAAATAGAGAAGGGCGGTCGTCACAGCGACGAACACGAAGCCCTTGAGGGTAGAGAAGACACCGAAGCCGATGGAGCCCCCGACGCTCTCGATGAAGCGGTCGGACAGGTAGATCCACAGCAACGCGCCGACCGCGTAGGCGATCGTCACGGACGCGATGTACGAGCGGCGTTTCATCGGCGCGCTTCTTTCCGAAGCCTGCATCCGTTCATAGCACATATCCGGGGCTGAAGGTGCGGCCAAGCTCAGGCTTTGCGTGTCAGCCCTGCGAAAAAATACGCGCCCTCAAAGGGGTACGCTACACCATCCGCCCGCTCGCGCCCACGGCGCAGCCGGGCCGGCGGGCTCAGGGGATCGGCGCGACGACGTTGTCGAAGCTGATGACGACTTCGGTTTTCTGCTGCTTGGACGTCATCCGGATCGGCAGGCCGCTGTCCACCGCGATCCACACCCGCTGGGGATCGAACTCGACGGCGCCTGGCATGGGCGGCGGCGTATAGTCGTAGGCCACCGCATTCTTGCCCTGCACCGTCTCCGGACCGACGCGCCGGCAGTCCTTGAGGCTGGCGGCGCTGGGAATGACCTGCTTCTGCATCTCCACACGCCCGCCCGGTCCCAGCGGCATCTTGGTCCACTTGGCCCCATGCTTGACATACATGACGTCGCCGACGATCACGGCTTCCATCAAGGGCGCGCCGCCCAACGCGGCCACCTGCCGGTAGGCCGGAACCTTGCTGAGGCGGTCATAGGCGTCCGCCACGCTTTGGCAGTCGTCCGCCAGCGCCGGCGAAAGCGGCACAAGCAGACAACCCAGCATCAGGACCGCTGTGGCGGCGCGCATGACGTTTCCTTTCAGATCAGGCGCGTAGCTTAGGCGTCGCAATGCAACTGCACAATCAACCGTCAGGACGTGGCACACACCTGCGGTGTCCCTACCACTGGTAGCGCACGCCGCCTCGCGCGTTCGCCGCCGCGTAGCCTTCGCCAAACTTGAGGCTGGCGGTGGTGAAGCCGTTCCAGCCATTGCTCTTGGCGAACACGTTGAAGCCGCCGCCAATCTCGCCGAAGGCGCCGTTGAAGTCGTCGGCGACGGTGAGCGGCAGGCCGGGATTGTAGATGGTCACCGTGTTGTCGCCGAGGAATTCGTACCAGAGCCGCGCATTCAGGTTGGCCTCGATGCGCAGCGACGCATTGTCATAGACCGGCCCGCCCACGCGGGCGCCGAGGCCGACCCTCAGGCTGTCATTGCTGCCGAAGTCCGCCGCCGTGCCGGCCAGAAGCGGCAGGTTGTTGATGCGGGTGGAGACATAGCTGAGCGTGGCGATGGGCTCGAAGAAGCCGGTGGCGCCGAGCTTCGCCCGATATCCGGTGTCGAGGGTGAAGCCGAGGCTGGTCGCCCGCGCGCTCTGCCCGTAGGCCGCCGGGCCGCCGAGCGTCGGCGCGGTGTAGTCCATGGAGAGGATGTCGGCCTTGAACAGGGCGTCCACGAACCAGTTGCGGTTGAGGTAGGTGGCATAGGCGCCCACCGTGCCGCCGGAATAATTGGCGGAGGTCGGCGAGGCATCGAAGCCGAGCTGGGAGGTGACGTAGCCGCCCATCACGCCGAACATCACCGCGTCCTTGCCGGACGCCGAGACATTGGTCTTGCCGAAATCGGCGCCGGCGATGAAGCCGTAGGTGTCTTGCGAATAGCCCATGTCGTAGGTGTAGGCCCCGCCCGGCACCGTGGCGGTGGTGGACGAGTCGCGCAGGCCCCAGCTGCCCACCGCCTTGGCCCACACGCCCGGCGTCACGCTCTGCGATCCGGCGCTGGGAGCCTTGCCGACGACGGCGCCGTTGCCGCCGTTGAGATAGGTGCGCAGGTCCGCCTGCCGGTCCAGCCAGCCGCCGCTGGTCTCGTACCAGATGCTCTGCGCGCCGGTGACGAGGCGCGGCAGCTCATAGGCCTCCCGGTCCGGCACGCCGACGAGGTAGGTGTCGTTGCCGCGCGTCACGAGGTCATAAAAGAACACGCCCTTGTCGATGACGCCGCCGAAGCGCGGATCGTAGCCGGCCGACTGGGAGGAGATGACGAAGCTCGCCTCCTGGGTGCCGTACTTGCCGTAGGAGACGGCATCGGGGTTCACCACCTCCACCACCATCATGCCCTTGGGGTTGTAGCCCCCCGCGCTGGTGCTCACGTCGTTGATGACGATGGCGGTCTGCCCCTGCGTCGCCACCGTGCCGGCGGGCAGCAGGTTGCCGTTGGCATCGAGGCCGCCGACCACCAGCTTGTCGGCGGTGGAGCCGGGGCCGCCGAGCCAGGCGTCGATGCCGAGGCGGCTGTTGCCCTGCCCCACGAACACGCCGCTCACATAGGTCACGTCGCGGGCGCCGTTATAGGCCGTCTGGCCGGGCGTCTCGTCGATCATGGTCAGCAGCCCGGCGTCGGTCGAGACGAGGCTGCCGTTGACGAAGGTTTCGAGGCCCGTGAATGTGGTGGTCTCCCCCTGCGCGCCGTTGAGCGCGGTGACGGTGAGGCCGGAATTGTTCACCTGGTCGGCGCCGCCGCCAAAGCTGTTGGCGCCCACCGTGACCCAGGTGTTGGAGCTGAGATTGTTGAAGGTGTCGTTGCCGTCCGAGAAGCTCACCCGGCCCACCACGGTGCCGTTGTTGGTGACGGTGGTGGAGCCCGCATCGGCCCGGATCGCCACGCGGCCGGCGGCGCTGGCGAGGTCGCCATTGGCCGCATAGGTCCATGAGCTGACCAGCGCGCTCTTGCCGATATCGATGGTGGTGCCGGTGCCGCTCGACACGCGGATCACCGCCTCGTCCTCGGAGGCGCCCGAGCCGGACACCACGCTGAACGCGCCGATGCCCACCGCGACGGAGCCTGTCCCGTCGGCTCGGATGCCATTGCCGGTGCCGCCCTGCCCCGTATCCCCATAGACGCGCGCGCCGGTGCCGAGGGTGACGACGGTGGCGCCGCCGCCGCTCGCCAGCGTGCGGATGCCGGTGCCCCCGGCGAGGATGCGGGTGCCGTCCGCGAGTGCGACCGTCACGTCGCCGGTGCCGCCCGTCTGCGCCGCGACGCCGATGCCGGCGCTGGTGATGTCCGCGCCTACATCGACCCGGGCCGCGCCCGCGCCGCCCGAGGTCGCGCCCACGCCGAAGCTGCCGCCCGCAATGATCTTGCCGGCGACCGTGACCGTGGCGGCGCCGCCGGTGTTGAGGGCGATGATGCCGGAGCCCTGGGCGTCGATCTCTGCCGTGTTCTTGACCGTCACCGTGCCCCCGGCGCCGGAGAGGCCGGCATCGATGCCGGTGCCGCCCGCCGTGACCTTGGCGTTTGTGGTGACGTTGACCGTGCCGCTGTCGCCGGTGAGCGCGGCGAGGATGCCGGCGCCGCCCGCCTTCACGATGCCGTCCGTGGTGACGGTGACGCTCATGCCAGTGCCGGTGGCGCTGGCGTCAATGCCCTGCGCGCCGGAGGTGATGGCGCCGTTCGCCGTCGTCGTCACCGTGGCGGAGCCGCCGGCGCCCATGGAGACGGCGCGCACGCCGAAGCCGGAGACGGTGATGGCATTCTCCACCTTCACCGAGGTGGTCGCCGTGCCCGCCGCCGTGGCTGAGGCGTCGGCGCCGCTGGCGCTGTCGGTGATGGCGCCGCGCAGGGTGAAGCTGCTCAGGGCGTCGCCCGTCGTCGAGGTGGCGAGCCCCTTCACCGCCGTGCCGGTGCCGCCCTTCACGGTGGCGTCGGTGGTGATGAGCGTGGTGGCATTGCCCTTGGTGCTGGTGGCGTCGGCGACGATGCCGCCGACAGCGCCCGTCACGGCGCCCGAGACGCCGATCCTGGTCTGCGTCGTCCCCTCGACCGAGGAGACGGCCGCGATGGCCGCGCCGCCGCTGCTGCTGACGGCGCCGGCGGTCGTCACGTCCACATTGCCGGAGGTGCCGGTCTTGTCGATGCGGATCCCGCCCACCGCGCCGGACACGGAGGTGCCGGACGTCGTCTCGACCACGATGTCGCCGGTGCTGCTCGCATCCGACGACACGCGCAGGCCGACGCTGGAGCCCTTCACTTGGGTGGTGTCGCCGAGCTTCACGGCGACCTTGCCGCCCATCTGCTTCAGGAACACGCCGTCCGCCGTGCCTTCGATGGACGCGCTGCCGGTGGTGGTGAGCGTGATGGTGCCGGTGGCCTCACCATAGAGGCCGAACCCGCCCGCCGCGGTGGACTTCGCGGTGCCGGAGAAGTTCTGGATGGAGAGATCGCCGCCCGTGGCGTTGAAGAAGGCGCCATATTGCCCGCCCGAGGCGGTGCCGCTGAAAGCGTCCGCCGTCACGCTGCCGCCCAGCGTGCGCACGAACACGCCCGCGCCGGTGCCGCCCGTCGCCGTGCCGGAGAAGCCGGAGACGGTGATGTCCCCGCTGGTGCCCGCCTGCGCGAAGATGCCGTACTGCCCGCCCGAGGCACTGGCGGCGAAGTTCTTCACGCTGATGCCGCCGGTGTCTGTGAGCAGCATCACGCCGTTGGCGCCGCCGACGATGTTGGGCGAGCCGGCGGAGCCGCCGGTGAAAGTGTCGGCGGTGATGGCCCCGCTGGTGGTGCGGCCATAGACGCCGTAATCGCTGGTGCCCGTGGCCGAGCCGGAGAAGCCGGAGACATTGACGCTGCCCGCCCCGGTCTGGGCGAAGATGCCGTATTGCCCGCCCTGGGCGCTGGAGCCGAAATTCTGGATGCTGATGGCGCCCGACGTGGACAGCGCCTGAATGCCGGCGGCGGCGCCGGTGAGGAACGGTCCGCTGCCCGTGCCGACGGTGAAATTGTCGGCGGTGATGGCGCCGGTGGTGGTGGAGAGCAGGAGGCCGCTGCCGCCCGTGCCCTTCGCCGTGCCGCTGAAGCCCGAGGCATCGATGGTGCCGGAGGTGGCGAAGGCGAGGATGCCGTTCTGGCTGCCCGTGGCGCTGCCGCTGAAGCTTTTCAGCGAGATGTCGCCGGTGGTGACCACCTGGGTGAAGATGCCGTTGGCGCCCGTGCTTTCCGCGGTGCCGCTGAAGCCGGAGAGATCCACCTTGCCGGCATTGCTCTGGGCGAAGATGGCGTTCTGGCCAGCGGTGGCGCCGCCGCTGAAGTCGCGGATATTGACGTCGCCCGCCCCGGTCACCTGCGCGAACACGCCGCTGGCTCCCGCGCCTTCGGCCGTGCCGGTGAAGCGGTCGATGGTGATGGTGCCGGTCGCGGCCTGGGCAAACAGCCCGTTCTGGCCGCCCGTGGCGCTGCCGGCGAAATCGTTCACCGTGATGTTGCCGCCGGCGATGAGGGTGAGGCCGTCCGCGCTCGTGCCTTTGAAGGTGCCGCCCTCGGCGGCGATGTCGATATTGCCGGAGGTGGAGGCGAGCACGCCGCTCGACCCGCCGCTGAGGCTCGCGCCGGCCAGCACGCGGACGCTGGCATTGGTGGCGGGGAGGAGCGTGAGCGCGTAGCCGTCCGCCTTCACAGTGGCACCGATGCCGGTGCCGGACGCCTGCGAAATGGCGCCGCTCGAAATCAGCACGATGCCGTCGGTGGTGGCCGTGAAGCTGCCGCCGATGTTGTTGAGCACGATGTCGCCGCCGCCGAGGCCGGAGCCGACGACCACCGAGATGGGCGCAGCCGCCGTGATGCTGGTGTCGTCCGCCGTGGTGACGGTGATGGTGTTCCCGGTGACCACCGCCGCGGCCGAGCTCGCGCCCGCGCAATCCAGCGCCGTGGGGTTGCCCACCGGACCGGAGGTGACGCAGGCGCCGTAGGCGACCGTCGCCGGCATCAGCCCCGCGAGGACAGTGGCAAGCGCCGATCCAGAAAGAAGCACCCGCATGTGGCGCGCGCGCCGATGGGTCCCGGTGACGACCCGGTCGGGCTTGGACCCGTGCGTGGCGCCAAACATGCGCGTGTCTCCCTCCCGATCCCGCACGCGCCCCCTTTGGCGCAGCACCGGGAATTCGGCGCACGTCCGCGCACGCGGCCGGCCCCTTGAGGGGCGCCGGTCGGCGACAGCGAAGCAGCCGTTTCGGGTGGTCCCAGAATTTCCCATCATGGTTAACCTTGAGTTACGTAGCGCAACAAATCCTCCCAAGGTCTCGCCAACGCCTGCGCAGCATAATTTGCGCAGTGCGGAACACCCCGCCGCCCAAGACATTGTCTCACCACAGGCAACGGTATCGGCGAGGGCAAGACGTGCACCATCAGACGATGGAGGGCGAATACGGACGGATTCTGCCGGTGTCGGGCATGACGCGTCCCCGGCTCTATCATGTGCCCCCGCGCGCGATGCCTAGGGGCGCTGCGCGCGATGCCTTCCTTGCGCGGATCGCCGCGCTCGGCTTCGACACGCTGCTCCTCGGCTGGCCGTTCCCGGTGGAGCCGCACAGCTGGTTCGCCACCCGCACCCTTGACACGCTCGCCCCGCCGCTTGACGGGGAGCGGCCCGAAGACGCCTTTCGAAGCCTTGCGGATGCGGCGGCAGCCCACGGCCTCGCCGTGTTCATGGATTTCGCCTGCACGCAGGCCGGCAATGGCGACCTTCTCGCGGCGCTGCCGGACTGCTGGAGCGGCGCGGGGACGGCAGGAGATCCGCGCGTCTCGCCCGCGAGCGCCGGCCATGGCGTCACGCTGGCGGACGAGGCGGCCGCCGCCCGCTTCACGAATTTCTGGGCCGGGCATCTCGACCGCTGGCGCCGCGCCGGCATCAGCGGCGTGCGCTGCCACGCGGCGGGGGCGCTGCCGGCCGAAGTCTGGCACCGCCTGCTTGGCCCCGCCCGCAGCGCGGGTCTCATCGCCTTGGGCTGGACGCCGGGCCTGCCGCGCGAACGGGTCCGCGACCTTGCGGACGCCTTTGATTTCGTCACCACCTCCAGCGCGTGGTGGGATGGCCGCGCGCCTTGGCTGGTGGAGGAGTTCAACGCCCTGCGCCCCCACGCCCGCCTCATCGGCTTCTGCGATGATCCGTTCGGCCCGCGCCTCGCCGCGCGCGGACCGGACGCCACCGCCGAGGCCCGCCATCGCCTCGCGCTCGCTGCCGCTGCGCAACTCGCCGACGGCTGGCTGATGCCCATGGGGTTCGAGCACGGCGCGCGCACCCCTTTCATGGAGGCAGACGCCGGACTGGACGATGCCGCGGGCTTCGACCTCTCCGCGCAGATCGCCGCCCTCAATGCCGCGCCCGTGGCGGTCCGCCGCCTGCGCCAGCTCACCTCGCCCGGCGCGGAGACGACGCTGGTGAAGGCCGATGGCCCGGACAGCGCGCGGCTCCTCGCCTTCAACGCCGCTCTCGACCATTCCGCGCCCTTGAGCGTGCGGGACGCCGCCGCGCGGCTCGGCCTCGCTTTGGCCGGCACCGTGCCGGACCAACTGCCCCCCGGCGGCACCGCCGCCATCGATCTCGCCGCGACGCCGCCCATCCTCGCGCCACGCCCGGCCGTGGCGCCCTTCACATCCGCACCGCGCATCGCCATCGAGCGGGTGACGCCGAGCGTGGACGGCGGCCGCTTCGCGGTGAAGCGCTGCGTGGGCGACGTGGTGACGGTGGAGGCGGACATTTTCGCCGACGGCCACGAATTGCTCGCCGCCGAGCTGCGCTGGCGCGCCGCGGACGAGAAGACATGGCATCGCGCACCTTTGGTGCCCACCGTGAACGACCGCTGGCAGGCGCACTTTCCCCTGCTACGCGTGGGTCGCCACGACTTCCTCATCGAGGCCTGGTGGGACCATTTCGGCACCTTCCGCCGCGACCTCGGCAAGAAGCGCGCGGCGGGCCAAAAGCTCGCCGTGGAGGTGAGCGAGGGGCGCGCTTTGCTTGAAGAGGCGTTGGAGCGCGCACCGAAGGGCCCCCGCGGCGTCATCCGCGACCATCTGAGGCGGCTGAAGGACGGCGAGGCCGCCGCCGTGGAGGCGCTGCTCTCCCCCGCCCTCGCGGCCGCCATGGCCGAGTCCAATCCCCGCGCCTTCGCCACCGGCGCGGCGCAGCTCTACCCCATCGAATGCGACCGCGAGGCCGCGCAGTTCGCCAGTTGGTACGAGCTGTTCCCCCGCTCCGTCACCGACGATGCCGCCCGCCACGGCACCCTGCGCGACGTGGTCGGCCGGTTGCCGGCGATCCGGGACATGGGCTTCGACGTGCTCTATTTCCCGCCCATCCATCCCATCGGCCGCAGCCATCGCAAGGGCCGCAACAATGCGCTTCAGGCGGGGCCGGATGATCCCGGCAGCCCCTATGCCATCGGTGCCGAGGCGGGCGGGCACGAGGCGATCCACCCCGAGCTCGGCACGTTCGAGGACTTCCGCGCGCTGGTGGCGGCGGCACGCGCGGAGGGGCTGGAGATCGCGCTCGATTTCGCCGTCCAGTGCTCGCCGGATCATCCCTGGCTGAAGGCGCATCCCGACTGGTTCCAGTGGCGGCCGGACGGCACCATCCGCTACGCCGAGAACCCGCCGAAGAAGTACGAGGACATCGTCAACGTCGATTTCTACGCCAAGGGCGCGGTGCCGGACCTCTGGCTCGCCTTGCGCGACGTGGTGGAAGGCTGGGTGCGCCTCGGCGTGCGCATCTTCCGGGTGGACAATCCCCACACCAAGCCCTTCCCCTTCTGGGAGTGGCTGATCGCCGACATCCGCAGCCGCGACCCTGGCGTGATCTTCCTCGCCGAAGCCTTCACCCGGCCGAAGCTGATGTATCGCCTCGGCAAGATCGGCTTTTCGCAATCCTATACCTATTTCACCTGGCGCAACACGAAAGCCGAGCTGCGCGACTATCTGGAAGAGCTGAACCGGGCGCCGGCGCGGGACGTCTACCGCCCGCACTTCTTCGTCAACACGCCGGACATCAACCCCTATTTCCTCCAGCGCTCCGGCCGCCCCGGCTTCCTCATCCGCGCCGCGCTGGCGTCCATGCTGTCGGGCCTGTGGGGCCTCTATTCCGGCTTCGAGCTGTGCGAGGCGGCGCCGGTGCCGGGCAAGGAAGAATATCTCGACAGCGAGAAATACGAGATCCGCCCGCGCGATTACTCGGCGCCTGGCAATATCGTCGCCGAGATCACCCGCCTCAATGCCATCCGTCGCGCTTATCCGGCGCTGCAGGGCCATCTCAACGTCACCTTCTACAACGCTTTCGACGACCAGATTCTCTACTTTGGCAAACGCCTGCCCGGCGAGGACGAGATGGTGCTCGTGGCGGTGAGCCTTGATCCCCACGCACCGCGCAGCGCCGCCTTCGAAGTCCCCCTGTGGGAATTCGGCCTACCCGACCACGCATCCGTGGAGGTCGAGGATTTGTTGCGCGACACCCGTTTCACATGGACCGGAAAGATGCAGACCATCCACCTCGATCCGGCCGACCTGCCCTACGCCATCTGGCGCATCCGCCCCGTGGGAGGCGTCGCATGAACGTTCATTCCGCCCCCGCCTCCACCGCCACCTCCACCACCGGCGATGACGCCCTCTGGTACAAGGACGCGGTGATCTACCAATTGCACGTGAAGTCCTTCTTCGATGCCAATGACGACGGCATCGGCGACTTCGCGGGCCTGATCTCCAAGCTCGATTACATCGCGAGCCTCGGCGTCACCTGCATCTGGCTGCTGCCCTTCTATCCCTCGCCGCGACGGGATGACGGCTACGACATCTCCGAATACAAGAACGTTCACCCCGATTACGGCACCATGGCCGACGCGCGCCGCTTCATCCGCGAGGCCCATGCGCGCGGCATGCGGGTGATCACCGAGCTGGTCATCAACCACACCAGCGACCAGCACCCCTGGTTCCAGCGCGCCCGGCGCGCCAAGCCCGGCTCGGCGCATCGCAATTTCTATGTCTGGTCGGACAATGACCAGGCCTATGCCGGCACGCGCATCATCTTCCTCGACACCGAGAAGTCGAACTGGACGTGGGATCCGGTGGCCGGCGCCTATTTCTGGCACCGTTTCTATTCCCACCAGCCCGATCTGAACTTCGACAATCCCGCCGTGCTGAAGGCGGTTCTGGGCGTGATGCGCTTCTGGCTCGATCTCGGCGTGGACGGCCTGCGGCTCGATGCCGTGCCCTATCTGGTGGAGCGCGAGGGCACCTCAAACGAGAATCTGCCCGAGACCCACGCCATCCTCAAAGCCATCCGCGCGGAGCTGGACGCCGCCTATCCCGACCGACTGCTGCTGGCCGAGGCCAATATGTGGCCCGAGGACACCCAGCAGTATTTCGGCGACGGCGATGAATGCCACATGGCGTTCCACTTCCCGCTCATGCCGCGCATGTACATGGCCATCGCGCAGGAAGACCGCTTCCCCATCACCGACATCATGCGCCAGACGCCGGATATTCCGGAAAACTGCCAGTGGGCCATCTTCCTGCGCAATCATGACGAGCTGACGCTGGAGATGGTCACCGACAGCGAGCGCGATTATCTCTGGAACTTCTATGCCGCCGACCGGCGCGCCCGCATCAATCTCGGCATCCGCCGCCGCCTCGCGCCCCTGCTTCAGCGCGACCGCCGGCGGGTGGAGCTGATGAAGTCGCTGCTCCTCTCCATGCCCGGCACGCCCGTCATGTATTACGGCGACGAGATCGGCATGGGCGACAACATCTTCCTCGGCGATCGCGACGGCGTGCGCACGCCCATGCAATGGTCTCCCGACCGGAACGGCGGGTTCTCCAAGGCCGATCCCGCGAGCCTCGTCCTGCCGCCCATTCAGGACCCGCTCTACGGCTTCCAGGCCATCAATGTGGAGGCGCAGAGCCGCGACACCCATTCGCTGCTCAACTGGACGCGCAAGCTCCTCTCCGTGCGCCGCGCCCACCCGGCGTTCGGGCGCGGCACGCTGCGCTTTCTCTATCCGAAGAACCGGAAAGTCTTCGCCTATCTGCGCGAGCACCAGGGCGAGACGCTGCTGTGCGTCGCCAATCTCTCCCGTTCGCCGCAGGCGGTGGAGCTGGACCTCTCGGAGTTTTCCGGGCGCATCCCGCTGGAACTGCTGGGCTCCTCGCCCTTCCCGCCCATCGGCCAGCTCACCTATCTGCTCACTTTGCCGCCCTATGGCTTCTACTGGTTCCTCCTCGCCACCGACGCGCAATCCCCGGACTGGCACACCCCGGCCCCCGAGGCCATGCCGGAATATCTCACCTTCGTGCTCAAGGGCGCGCCGGAAGAGATGATCACCGCCGCCCACCGCAAGAGCTTCGAGGCCGATGTGCTGCCGGCCTACCTGCCCAAACGGCGCTGGTTCGCGGGCAAGGGCGATGCTCTCCAGTCCGCCCGCGTCGCCATGACCGCGCGGCTCGGCAAGAAGCGCGAGCGCGCCTTCGTGATGGTGGAGACGAAACGGGCGAGCGGCACGGACCTCTACCAGCTCCCCGTCGGCATTTCGTGGGACGATGAGGCGGGCCAGTCCCTGCCCCAGCAGCTGGCGCTCTCCCGCGTGCGGCGCGGGCGGCGCACCGGCTATCTCACCGATGCTTTCGCGCTGCCGGAATTCGCCGCCGACGTGATGGACCTCATCGCCCGCGACGGCGAGGTGGCGAGCTCGCAGGGCCGCATCATCTTCCGCAGGACGCCGGCCTTCGAGAGCGTCCCGCTCACCGAGGGCGCGCCGGTGCGGTTTCTTTCGGCGGAGCAGTCGAACTCGTCGCTCATCTATGGCGACAAGGCCATTCTCAAGTTGTTCCGCCGCATCACGCCGGGCATCCACCCCGAGGCGGAGATGAGCCGGGCGCTCACCGAGCGCGGCTTCGCCAACACCGCGACGCTGCTGGGCGAGATCGTCCACGAGCCGGATAGCGGCGCGCCACAGGTGCTCGCGGTGCTGCAGGCCTATGTGGCCGGCGAGGGCGACGCCTGGACCTTCACCCTCTCCTTCCTCCAGCGCGCCGCCGACGAGGTGGGGCACGAGGACATCCAGCAGGACGACCTCATCGCCCCCTATCTGCGCTTCGCCGAGCATCTCGGCCTGCGCCTCGGCGAGATGCACCGGCTGCTCGCGGCGGAAACGGACGATCCCGCCTTCGCGCCGGAGCCCGCCGGCGGCACAGCGCTGGAGGCATGGCGCAGCCGCATCGGCGGCCGCATGGACGCCGCGCTGAAGGGCCTCGCCGCCCGCCTCGACACGCTCGCCGAACGCGACCGGGAGAAGGCATCCTGCATCCTTGATCGCCGCGCGGCGATTGGCGCCGAGATCGAACGGCTTATCGCCGCCAGCGAAAGCGCCCGGCTCCACCGCATCCACGGCGATTTCCATCTGGGCCAGGTACTGGTGGCGCAGGGCGATGCCGTCATCATCGATTTCGAGGGCGAGCCCGCTTTGCCGGTGGAGGCCCGCCGCGCCAAGGACAGCGGCTGGCGGGACGTGGCCGGCATCCTGCGCTCGCTGGATTATGCCGTGCGCGCCCGACGCCGCCCCTCGCAGGCCGCGGGCGACGCCAATTTCGGCCGCCTCGCCGATCTCTTCCAGGCGCGCGTGCCGCAGACCCTGCTCGACGCCTATCGCAAGGGCGCCGGCCTCGACACGCGCGGCGCGGAGGCGGAGCGCGACGACGCTCTGCTCCGCCTGTTCCTCCTCGAAAAGGCGGCCTACGAGGTGACCTACGAAATGGACAATCGGCCGGACTGGCTCCCCATCGCCCTCGGCAGCCTCGCCCGCCTCGTCGCGGACCTGCCGCCGGATGCCGGCGCATGAACAGCGTGCAGATGAACCGCATGGAGATGAGCCGCGTGCCGCCGCTCGATCCCGCCGTGCTCGATCAGCTCGCCAGCGGACGGCTGGACGACCCCTTCGCCGTGCTCGGCCCGCATGAGGGGCCGCACGGCCGCTATGTGCGCGTGTTCGTGCCGGGCGCGGAAGCGGTAGCGGTGCTGCCGAAGGCCGGGCCGCAGGCGCTGTTTCTGGAGCCGGGGCCCATTGATGGCCTGTTCTGCGGGCCTCTCCCCGAAGGCGCCTATGGCCTCTCCATCCGCTGGCCGAAACGCACGGAGGAGACCGAGGACCCTTACGCCTTCGGCCCGCTGCTGGGCGACCTTGATCTGCATCTCTTCTCCGAGGGCCGCCACTTCCGTCTCACCGATGCGCTCGGCGCCGCGCCGGTGAGGGTGGAGGATGTTGCCGGCACGCGCTTCGCGGTATGGGCGCCCAATGCGCGGCGGGTGAGCGTCGTCGGCGACTTCAACGGATGGGACGGCCGCCGCCATGCCATGCGCCGGCGCGGCGCCAGCGGGGTGTTCGAGATCTTCATTCCCCGCGTCGGCCCGGGTGCGTTCTACAAATACGAGATCGTCGGACCGGACGGCGCGCTGCTGCCGCTGAAGGCGGACCCAGTGGCGCGGGCGACGCAATTGCCGCCGGAAACGGCCTCCGTCGTCCCCTCCCCCCGCACCCACCGCTGGCGGGACGAGGCTTTCATGGCGTCCCGCGCCGCGCGCAATGCGCCCTCCGCGCCCATCAGCATTTATGAGGTGCATGCCGGCTCCTGGCGGCGCGATCCCGCCACCGGCGCGCCGCTGTCGTGGCTGGGGCTCGCCGAACGGCTGGTGCCTTATGTGAAGGATCTCGGCTTCACCCATGTGGAGCTGCTGCCGGTGACGGAGCATCCCTTCACCGGCTCGTGGGGCTATCAGCCCCTCGGCCTGTTCGCCCCCTCCCGCCGCTTCGGCGAGCCGGAGGATTTCGCCGCCTTCGTGGATGCCTGCCACCGCGCGGATATCGGCGTCATCGTCGATTTCGTGCCGGCGCATTTCCCGTCCGACGCCCACGGCCTCGCCCGCTTCGACGGCACCGCGCTCTACGAGCATGCCGACCCGCGCGAGGGCTTCCACCAGGACTGGAACACGCTGATCTACAATCTCGGCCGGCGCGAGGTGGCGGGCTTCCTCATCGCCTCGGCGCTCCACTGGCTGGAGCATTTCCACGTGGACGGGCTGCGCGTGGATGCGGTGGCCTCCATGCTCTACCGCGACTACAGCCGCAAGCCCGGCGAATGGATCCCCAACCGCTTCGGCGGGCGGGAGAATCTGGAATCCGTGGACTTCCTGCGCCACCTCAACGCGGTGGTGGCCGAGCGCTGCCCAGGCGCCATCACGCTGGCCGAGGAATCCACCGCATGGCCGGGCGTGAGCAGTCCCAGCGCGGACGGCGGGCTCGGCTTTTCCTACAAATGGAACATGGGCTGGATGCACGACACGCTCCACTACATGGCGCGCGAGCCCGTCTATCGCCGGCACCACCACGACGAACTCACCTTCTCCCTCGTCTATGCCTTCTCCGAGCGCTTCGTGCTGCCCCTCTCCCATGACGAGGTGGTGCACGGAAAGGGCTCGCTCATCGGCAAGATGCCGGGCGACACCTGGCAGAAGCGGGCGAACCTGCGGGCGCTGCTCGGCCTCATGTGGACCCATCCCGGCAAGAAGCTGCTGTTCATGGGCGGGGAGATCGGGCAGGAGCGCGAGTGGAGCCACGACCGGGAGATCGACTGGTTCCTGCTGGACGATCCCGCCCATCGTGGCATCCAGAGCTTCGTGCGCGACCTCAACCGCCTCTATCGCGAACTGCCGGCGCTGCACGCGCTGGACGACCGGCCCGAGGGCTTCCGCTGGATCGTCGGCGACGACCGGGAGAACAGCGTCCTCGCCTTCCTGCGCCTCGCGCCCGCTGCGGCGCCGGTGCTGGCGGTCATCAACCTCACGCCGGTGCCCCGGCAGGGCTATCGCATCGGCGTGCCCGCGGCCGGGCGCTGGCGCGAGGTGCTGAACTCCGACGCGCCGCTCTATGGCGGCTCCGGCATGGGCAATTACGGCGGCGTCGAAACGCGGGAGGAGCCGGCCCACGGCGAAGGCCAGAGCCTCGACCTCACGCTGCCTCCCCTGTCCACACTCCTCTTTGTCCACACAGGAGAAAACTGATGGCGCGGCCGGAGCGGCTTGAAAGCGGACAGCCCTATCCGCTGGGCGCGACATGGGACGGGCTGGGCGCCAACTTCGCCGTCTTCTCCGCCAATGCGGACGGCATCGACCTGTGCCTGTTCGATCCCTCCGGCCGGCGGGAGATCGCCCGGATGCCGCTGCCGGAATGCACCGACGAGGTATGGCACGGCTACCTGCCCAACGCCCATCTGGGCCTGCTCTACGGCTTCCGCGCCCATGGCCGCTACGAGCCGGAGGAGGGCCACCGCTTCAACCCGCACAAATTGCTGCTCGACCCCTATGCCCGCCAGATCGCCGGGCAGGTGCAGTGGTCGGACGCGCTGTTCGGCTATCGCGTCGCCTCCGGCCGGGGCGATCTCTCCTATGACCGGCGCGACAGCGCGGTGGCCATGCCCAAGGCCGTGCTGGTGGACGACAGCTTTTCCTGGGGCGACGACCGGCCGCTCCAGACCCCGTGGTCGGACACGGTGATCTACGAGGCCCATGTGCGCGGCCTCTCCATGCTGCGCGACGACGTGCTGCCGCACCAGCGCGGCACGTTTGCCGCCCTCGCCCATCCCGCGTTCATCGAGCACGTCAAGCGCATGGGCGTGACGGCGGTGGAGCTGCTGCCCGTCCATGGTTTCGTGCAGGACCGCTATCTGGTCTCGCAGGGGCTCAGGAACTACTGGGGCTACAACACCCTCTCCTTCTTCGCCCCCGAGCCGCGCTATCTCTCCGCCGGCGACCGCAACGAGTTCAAGGTGGCGGTGCGCCGCCTCCATGCGGCCGGGCTCGAGGTGATCCTGGACGTGGTCTACAACCACACCGCCGAGGGCAGCGAGCTCGGCCCGACGCTGAGCTTCCGCGGTCTCGACAACCGCTCCTACTACCGGCTGGTGAAGGACGAGCCGCGCTACTGCATCAACGACACCGGCACCGGCAACACGCTGAACCTCTCCCATTCGCGCGTGCTGCAGATGGTGGTGGATTCCCTGCGCTACTGGGTGACGCACTATCACATCGACGGCTTCCGCTTCGATCTCGGCGTCACGCTGGGGCGCGAGGAGCATGGCTTCGATCCCGGCTCCGGCTTCTTCGATGTGCTCCGGCAGGACCCTGTGCTTTCGCGCGTGAAGCTCATCTCCGAGCCGTGGGACATCGGCCCCGGCGGCTACCAGCTCGGCCATCATCCCCCGGGCTTCGCCGAGTGGAACGACCGCTTCCGCGACACGGTCCGCCGCTTCTGGCGCGGCGATGCGGGCCAGCGCGGCGAGCTGGCCGCCCGCCTCTCCGGCTCCGGCGACATCTTCGACCGCCGCGCGCGGCGGCCGTGGGCCTCGGTGAACTACATCGCCTCCCACGACGGCTTCACCCTGAGGGACATCGTCTCCTACGCGGAGCGCCATAACGCGGCCAATGGCGAGGACAATCGCGACGGCCATTCGGAGAATTATTCCGCCAACTGGGGCGCCGAGGGACCCACCGACGATCCCGAAATCCGCGAGCGCCGCGCCCGGCTGGAGCGGGCCATGCTCGCCACCGTCTTCCTCGCACTGGGCACACCCATGCTGCTCGCCGGCGACGAGTTCGGCCGCACGCAGAACGGCAACAACAACGCCTATTGCCAGGACAACGAGACGTCGTGGATCGACTGGTCGCTGCTGGAAGGCGCAGACGGGCAGATCCTCGCCGATTTCGTCGCGGTGCTCGCCAAGGCACGCCACGATTTTCCGCTCCTGCGCTGCCGCTCCTTCCTCTATGGCGACCGGGAGCTGGCGCCCGGCATCACCGACATTGCATGGTTCGACGAGAAGGCCGGCACGCCCTCCCCGGACGACTGGAACGCGGCGGAGGCGCGCCTGCTCACCCTGCGCCGGGCCGCGCATGGCGACGACGGCACCATCTGCGTGATGACGCTGATGCTGAACGCCACCCAGGAGCCGCGCGCCTTCCGCATTCCCCCGCCCAGCCCGGTCATCCTGATGATCGACAGCGCCAATCCCGGCGCGCCGGAGATGCTGGTGGAAGGCGAGGAGGTGGAGGTGGCGCCCCAGTCCCTCGTGCTGCTGCGCGGGCGCATCGCCGGGGGCAATGCATGAGCGGGAGGGGGTACGACACCACGACCGCCTTCGGCCCCATCCTCACCGCCAACGGAACCCTGTTCCGCCTCTGGGCGCCGGGAGCCGAGGCCATCGAACTGGAGCTGGTCACCGGCGTGCGCCTTGCCATGGCGCCGCGCGCGGGCGGATGGTTCGAGGCGGAGGCGCCGGTGGGGCCGGGCACGCTCTACCGCTTCCGCCTGAAGGACGGCACTGCCGTTCCCGATCCCGCGTCGCGGGCGCAGGCGGGGGATGTCCACGGCTTCAGCATCGTCACCGATCCCGGCGCGTATCGCTGGTGCACGGATTGGGCCGGGCGGCCGTGGCATGAGGCGGTGATCCTCGAAGTCCATGCCGGCCTGTGCGGCGGCTTCGCGGGGGTGGCGGAGAAAATCCCCGCATGGGCGGCCCTCGGCATCACGGCGGTGGAGCTGATGCCCATCGCAGCGTTTCCCGGCACGCGCAACTGGGGCTATGACGGCGTGCTGCCCTTCGCCCCCGCCGCCATCTACGGCACGCCGGAGGAGCTGAAGGCCCTCATCGACACCGCCCACGCCCATGGCGTGATGATGCTTCTGGACGTGGTCTACAACCACTTCGGGCCGGACGGGAATTATCTCGCCCTCTACGCGCCGGACTTCTTCCACCCGGAGCAGGCGACCCCATGGGGACCGGCGGTGGCCTTCGACCGGCCGGAGGTGAGCCGCTTCTTCCTCGAAAACGCGCTCATGTGGATCGAGGAGTTCCGCTTCGACGGGCTGCGGCTCGATGCCGTCCACGCCATCCTGCCACCACAAGCGCTCGCTGCCCTCGGCCGCGATATTCGCGCCCGCATCCCGGCGGATCGTCCCGTGCATCTGGTGCTGGAAAACGAGCACAACGACGCCGCTCTGCTGCCGCGCCCGTTCGATGCCCAGTGGAACGACGACATCCACCATTGCCTCCACGTACTACTGACCGGCGAGGGCGATGCCTATTATGGCGACTTCGCCGACGCGCCCGCCCATCGCCTCGCCCGTTGCCTTTCCGAGGGCTTCGCCTATCAGGGCGAGGCGGCGCCGAACCTCGGCCGGCCGCGCGGCACGCCGAGCGCACACCTTCCCCCCACCGCCTTCGTCGCCTTCGCCCAGAACCACGATCAGATCGGCAACCGCGCCTTCGGCGAGCGCCTTCTCGCCTTGGCCGATGCCGACGGCGTGCGTGCGGCGCTGGCGCTGGTGCTGCTCAGCCCCCAGATCCCCATGCTGTTCATGGGCGAGGAGATGGGCGCGCGCACGCCCTTCCTGTTCTTCACCGACCACGCGGAAGGGCTGGCCGACCTGGTGCGCGAGGGCCGGCGGGCGGAGTTCGCCCGCTTCTCCGCCTTCGCCGATCCCGCGCGGCGCGCCACCATTCCCGACCCCAATGCGCAGGCGACCTTCGCCGCCTCCATCCCCGTGCCGCCACCCGACGCGGAGGAGTGGCAGGACTTCGTGGAAGACATGATCGCCGCCCGCCACACCCATGTGGTGCCGCGCCTTGAGGGTGCCGCGAGCCTCGGCGCGCAGGCGGTGTCCGACCACGCGGTGGTCGCGCGCTGGCGCATGGGCGACGGCGCGGTGCTCACCCTCGCCGCCAACTTCGGCGGGGAGCCCTGCCCTGCCGATTTGCCGGCGGCGCTGCACCTCATCGTGTCCAGCGGCGCGGTGGAGGATTTCGCCATTCCCCCACGCGCCACCCTCGCCTTTCTCGAAGGCGCACCGGCATGACGGCGCGCCGCAGGCCCGATCCCCTGCCCATCGAGGCGCTGGCCCGCGCGGCCGGTGTTTCCATCGAATGGGCCGATGCCTTCGCGCGTCCCCACCGCGTACCCGCGGATACGCTGGAGCGCGTGCTCTGCGCCCTCGGCCATCCCTGCGGCACGCCGGCTGATATCCGCCGCTCCCTCGCCGCCCTTCAAGCGCCGCAGGGGCTGCCGGGGCTGATGACCGCCGATGCCGGCCGGGAGGTGGTGCTGCCGGGCATCGTTCCTTCCGTCCCGGCCGAGCTGGAGGGCGAGACGCCCCGCCGCGTGATGCTGCGGCCGCATCGGGAGGGCTCGGTCTTCACCGCGCCGGAGACGCCCGGCTATCACGTGCTCAGCATCGGCGCGCAGAGCCTGCGCCTCGCGGTGGCCCCGCGCCGCGCACCCTCGGTGGCCGAGAGGACCGGCCGCGCGCGGGCCTTCGGTGTGGCGGCGCAGGTCTATGGGCTGCGCCAGGCGGGGGATGGCGGCATCGGCCATCTCGGCGCCGTCGCGGCGCTGGCCGAACGGCTGGCGGGCTTCGGCGCCCATGCCGTGGCGCTGAGCCCACTGCATGCGCTGTTCTCCGCCGCGCCCGAGCGCTTCAGCCCCTATTCGCCCTCCAGCCGGCTGGCGCTCAATCCCCTCCTCGCCGACATCGCCGCCTTCTTCCCGCCGGGGGTGATCGATGGCGAGGACGAGGGTCCGGACGCCTTCATCGACTGGCCCCGCGCGGCGCGCCGCAAGCTCGCTTACCTGCGCCGGCTGTTCGACACGCTGGACGCCTACCCCGAGGCCGCTGGCGATTTCAGGGCCTTTGCCGCGCTGCCCGGCGACGACCTCGCCCGCCACGCTCTGTTCGAGGCGCTGCACGCCACCATGATCGCCGAGGGCCACGGCCCCGACTGGCGGAAATGGCCCGCGCCGCTGCGCGATCCCGAAAGCCCTGAAGTCGCCGATTTCGCATCCGCGCAGGCGAACGAGGTGCGCTTTCACCTTTTCCTGCAATGGCTCGCCGCCCGCAGCCTCGCCGCCGCGCAGGCCCACGCACGGGCTTCCGGCATGGGCATCGGCCTCATCGCCGATCTCGCGGTGGGGCTCGATCCCGCCGGCAGTCAGGCGTGGAGCCGGCCGGGTGATCTCCTCGCCGGCCTCGCCATCGGCGCGCCGCCGGACCTCATCAATGTGGCCGGGCAGAACTGGGGCCTCACCGCCATCTCGCCCACGGCGCTGGCGGCGCAGAATTTCGAGCCGTTCCTCGCGGCCATCCGCGCGGCGCTCCGCCATGCCCGCGGGGTGCGCATCGACCACATCCTCGGCCTGCGCCGCCTGTGGCTCGTGCCGGACGGCGCCGGCGCCGGAGAGGGCGCCTATCTCAGCTATCCGCTTCAGGACCTCCTGCGGCTCGTGGCCATCGAGGCCCATGCGCATGGCGCCATCGCCATCGGCGAGGACCTCGGTACGGTGCCGGAAGGTCTGCGCGAGGAGATGTCGGCGCGCGGCATCCTCGGCATGCGCGTGCTGCCGTTCGAGCGCGACGAGGACGGTGGCTTCCGGCCGCCGCAGGACTGGCAGGCGGAGGCGGTGGGGATGACCTCCACCCATGACCTGCCCACCATCGCCGGCTGGTGGCACGGCCGCGACCTCCACTGGCGCGCCCGCATCACCGCGTCGGACGTGGCAGCCGAAGCCCTCACCGCCCGCGCGGGCGAGCGCACGGCCTTCGCCACGGCGGCGGCCGCGGCGGGCATCGCCGCCTCGCTCGACGATGCGGACGGCGCGGTGGACGCCGCCGTCGCCTATGTGGCGCAAAGCGCGTGCGACCTCGCGATCATCCCGCTGGAAGACCTGCTCGGCCTCGACGAGAGCCCCAACCTGCCCGGCACCGTCGACGAGCACCCCAACTGGCGCCGCCGCCTGTCCGCGCCGGCCGAAGACCTCCTCGCCGCGCCCCGGGTCAGGGCCCGGCTCTCCCTCCTCCAGCGGACCCGCGGCGAAGGGGCCGACCAGCGATGACCTCTGACCTCCCCCGCGCCACCTATCGCCTGCAGTTCCACAAGGGCTTCACCTTCGACGACGGCGCGGCGGTGGTGCCCTATCTCGCGGATCTCGGCATCAGCCACCTCTATGCCTCGCCCATCCTGAAGGCGCGGGCGGGCTCCACCCACTGCTACGATGTGGTGGACCCCGCCCACGTCAATCCCGAACTCGGCGGCGAAGCGGGCCTGCGCCGTCTGGTGGCGGCACTGCGCGGCCACGGCATGGGGCTGGTGGTGGACATCGTGCCCAACCACATGGGCGTCGGGGGCGACGAGAACCCCTATTGGCTCGACGTGCTGCGGCGCGGCCCCGACAGTCCCTTCGCGCCCCTGTTCGACATCGACTTTAAGGCCGGCGGCGGGCGGCTGCTCGCCCCCTTCCTCGGCGCGCCCTATCACGAGGTGCTGGCCGCCGGCGACCTCAAGCTGGTGCGCGATTCCGAGGCCGGCTGGGCGGTGCGCTACTTCCACCACCTCTTCCCGCTGCGGCCGGAGGATGCCGAGGCGCTGGAGGCCGATCCCGCCGCCGCCGGCAGTCTGGCCGGGGAGGAGGCCGCCCGGCATCTCCACGCGCTTCTGGAGCGCCAGCACTATCGCCTCGCTTATTGGCGGACCGCCCCGGACGCCATCAACTGGCGGCGCTTCTTCGACGTGACGGAACTGGCGGCGCTGCGCGCCGACGCCCCCGGCGTGTTCGAGCGCACCCACGCCACGGTGCTGGACCTCTACGCGGAAGGCCTCATCGACGGCCTGCGCGTGGACCATGTGGACGGCCTCGCCGACCCCGGCGCCTATTGCCGGCGGCTGCGGGCGGAGCTTTCGGCGCGAGAGGCGTTGCGGACGGCGCCGCTGCGCGGGCGCGCCTGGCTGGTGGTGGAGAAGATCCTCGCGGCGGGCGAGAGCCTCGATCCCGGCTGGGAGGTGGACGGCACTACCGGCTACGACTTCATGGAGGAGGTGAGCCGCCTGCTCCACGACGCGGCCGGCTTCGAGCGCCTCACGGCCCACTGGGCCGCCCGCACCGGACGTCCCGCCGCCTTCTCCGCCGAGGAAGAGCCGGCGCGGCGGGAGATCATCGCCCGGTCCTTTACCGCGCCGCTGGAAAGCGCGGTGGATGCCCTCGCCGCGCTCGCCGCCGCCGATCTCGCCGACCGGGACCGGCCGCGACCGGCGCTCCGGCGCTGCCTCATCGAAATCCTCGTCCACTTCCCCCGCTATCGCACCTACGCGGCAGGCACGGGCGAAACGGGAGCGGATGCGTTGCATGAGGCCATCGCGGCAGCACACGACAGCGTCTTCCCCGGCGATGCATGGCACCTCGACCGGATCGGCGCATGGCTCGGCCCCCTCGCGGCGGACGCACCCCATCAGGACCTGCGGCGCGCGGCCATCACCCGCTTCGAGCAGCTGTCTTCCCCCGTCGCGGCCAAGTCGGTGGAGGATACGGCCTTCTACCGCTACGGCCCGCTGCTCTCGCGCAACGAGGTGGGCTCCAACCCCGCCACGGGCGGCGGCAGCGTCGCCGACTGGCACCGGACCGCCGCCGCGCGGGCGGCGCACTGGCCCGCCGCCATGCTGGCGAGCGCCACCCACGACCACAAGCGCGGCGAGGACGTGCGGGCGCGCCTCTCCATCCTCAGCGAATGCGCCGACTTGTGGATCGCCCTCCTCGACCGCTGGCTGGCGGCACTGAAGGGACAGGCGCCGACCGTGGATGCCGCCGACCGCATCATGCTTCTGGAGACGCTGGTGGGCGCGTGGCCGGACGATGCTTCCGGCATGGAAGGCTTCCTCGCCCGCGTCGAGAGCTGGCAGATGAAGGCGCTGCGCGAAGCCAAGCGCGCGACCTCGTGGGACCGGCCGGACGAGGCTTTCGAGGCCGAGGCGCAGGGCCTTGCCCGCTTCATCCTCACCGCGCCGGAGGGGGCGGACATGCGGCGGGAAATCTCCCGCTTCGTCGATCTCATCCGCCCGGCGGCGGAGGCGAAAGGGCTGGTGGCCAGCGTGCTCAAGCTCACCGCCCCCGGCATTCCCGATTTCTATCAGGGCACGGAATTTCTCGACCTCTCGCTGGTGGACCCGGACAACCGCCGCCCGGTGGATTTCGCCCGTCGCCGCGCCGGCCTCGACGCCCCGCCCGAGGATGCCGACGCCCGCAAGCAGCACCTCATCCACACGCTGCTCCGGCTGCGCGCGGACGAGTCGGAGCTGTTTCGCGGGGAGTATGTGCCGCTGGACGCGGGCGGCGCCGTGCCCATGGTCGGTTTCCTGCGCACGGGCGGCGGCAGGGCGCTGCTGGTCGCCTGCCCGGTAAGGACCTTCGAGCAGGTGACGCCGGCCGGCGGCCTTCAACCGGCCGCGTGGCAGGGGATAAAGCTGCCGGACGGGTTCCGCTGGCGCTTCGCCGTGCCCGGCCTGTTCGCCCCTGTCCTGTCCACGGCCGATCTCGCCGCCAACATGGACTGGCCCTTCGCCCTTCTCCTGGGCGAGAGAGGCTAAGGGCTACACCCGCCGCCAGAGCAGCGCGAGCAGCACCGCCGCCGCGAGCCACAGGCCGATCAGCGCCGAGAATGCCGCGCCCGCCCCCCAGGCCGCGAGCAGCTGCGCCGCGCCCAGCGGGGCCAGCGCCTGGGCCAGCAAAGCCGGACGGGCGAGGCGCCCGGCGAGGACGGGGTAGCGCTCCGCCCCCAGCACGGCCAGCGGCACCGTGCCCTTGGCGATGGAGAAGATGCCGTTGCCGGCGCCATAGGCGACCAGCGCCACGGCGACGATGGGAAAGCCTGCCGCCAGCATCACCAGCCCCAGCCCCATCAGCGCCACCGCCCAGATCATCGTCCACAACGGATGATGCCGCCCGCCGGATGCCTGCTCGATGATCCGCGCGAACACCTGCGACGGGCCGATGAACGCCCCGGCGGCCACCGCCTCGGCGAGGCTCAGGCCGCGCGACTGGAGCAGCGCCAGCACCTGCACCGACATGGCGGAGGCGATGGTGCCGATGAGGGTGACGATGCCGGCCATGAGCAGGAAGGAGATGCGCTCGGGCCCGCCAAGCACCACCGGCCCGCCCCGCGCCGGCCGGCCGGTCTCCGCCCGAGATGCGATCGCCGGCATGAAGGCCAGCACCAGCGGGATCGACACGAAGAGATGCAGGCCCGCATAGACGAGGCAGGTCGCCCGCCAGCCCAGATGCGCATCGAGGAAGGCGGTGATGGGCCAGCACACCGTGCTGGCGAAGCCGCCCCACAAAGTGAGCATGGTGATCGCCCGCCGCGCGCCCGCCCCGTAGAGCCGGCCAAGGGCGGCGAAGGCCGCGTCATAGAGGCTCGCCGCCATGCCTGCGCCGGCAATGCACCAGCCCAGCATGAACATTGCCGGCCCCTGCGCCAGCGCCAGCAAGGCGAGGCCGCAGGCCAGCAGCGCGCACCCGCCCGCCAGCACCGGCCGCCCGCCGCGGGCATCGATCAGCGCGCCGACCTTCGGCGAGACCAGCCCCGCCACCAGAAGCCCCACGGAGAGGCTGCCGACGATCCATTGCAGCGGCCAGCCCGTATCCCCAGAGATCGGCCCAGCCAGCACCGTGAGCAGATAGAAGGACGAGCCCCAGGTGAGGATCTGCACCACGCCCAGCGCGGCGATGACCGAACGGCCGGCGCCGCCTGTCCCGGCCGGCGATGCGGCGGCGCTCACCGCACGGCCGCGCCGAGGGCGAGCCGCGCCTCCAGCGCCTCGGCCGCTTCCTTGCGCTCGCTGTAGCGGTCGGTGAGATAGGGGGAGATGTCGCGCGTCAGCAGCGTGAACTTCACCAGCTCTTCCATCACGTCCACCACCCGGTCGTAATAGGCGGAAGGCTTCATCCGGCCCGCCTCGTCGAACTCCTGATAGGCCTTGGCGACGGACGACTGGTTGGGAATGGTGAGCATGCGCATCCAGCGGCCGAGGATGCGCATCTGGTTCACCGCGTTGAAGGATTGCGAGCCACCGCACACCTGCATCACCGCCAGCGTGCGGCCCTGCGTGGGGCGGATGGCGCCCAGCGCGAGGGGGATCCAGTCGATCTGCGCCTTCATCACCGCGCTCATGGCGCCGTGCCGCTCCGGGCTGCACCAGACCTGCCCCTCGGACCACAAGGTGAGCTCGCGCAGCTCCGCCACCTTTGGATGCTCCACCGGGGCGCCATCGGGCAAAGGCAGGCCATCGGCGTGATAGACCCGCGTTTCCGCGCCGAGCCGATTGAGCAGCCGCTCCGCCTCCAGCGTCAGCAGGCGGGAATAGGAGCGCTCGCGCAGCGAGCCGTAGAGCAGCAGGATGCGCGGCGGATGGCGCGAGGGCGCGGCCGGGAGCAGCCGGTCGAGGCTCGGGACGTGAAACAGGGCCTCGGTTACGTTGGGCAAAGTGTCGTCGGTCACGGATGCTCCTCGCCTGGGCTGGCTCCGCCGCTCTCATAGCAGCGTCCGGCGCGGCTCACAGCATCCATCGGCGACGCGACGGTGCGGCGACGGGCCGGCGCGCCTGCACCCGGCTTGAGCAGCAAAAAGTCAAATCATAAGCAGAAGTGCAAATCTTGCGCATGGTCACGAGATTTTTTGGCCCATTTCTCTCCGCATCGGCCTCTCTCGAACTATTCGATTGACGCCGCGCACCAGCGACAGACTATAGTCCGTGACATCACCGTCCCGCACCCGCTTCCCAACCGGGAGATTGCTATGGGTCTGCAGTCCATGGTCGATTTCAAGTGGCCTGGCCTCATGCGACCGGACGGCGCGCGCATCGCGCTCAATCGCGACGCCTTCATCGCCATCGATCGCTACAAGGACATCAGCTACGATCCGGTGTACCGGCCGCAGGCGCTCTATCACCGCGCGCTGGAAGGCCTCCATGCCAATAACGGCGCCTTCCTGCTGCAGGAGGTGGCCACCAACCTGCCCATCTACCGGGACGACACGGGGCCGACCGACTTCCACCTGCACCTGCCGCCCGGCGGCTTCCAGCTGGTACTCGTCACCTCCGGCATGTTCACCTTCGACTATGACGGCAAGGTCCACTATGTGGGGCCCGGCGCGGTGATGCTCCAGAGCGCCATCGTCCACCGCCAGCTCTTCTACACATGGTCGGGTCTCTCGACCGAAGAGAATTTGAAGACGCCGCAGACCGTGGTGCCGGACCCGTTGTGCATGGGCTATTCCGGCAAGTTCCTGGAAGCCTTCATCACCGATCCCTCCACCTTCCCGAACCCCACCGTGGTCGGCCCGCAGGAGATCCGCGAGGACGAGACGCCCCGCACCGCCTGGAAGCATCCACTGCACAACCGGCCGGTGGGCGCGGGCTTCTGGGTTCAGGACCCCCTCGCCCTCGACGCCCTGTTCCGCCCCTATCCGGCCGATGCGCTGGGGCCGGTGGCTTCCCCCATGCCGGTGCATGTGCGTGACCTCGGCATCGAGGCGCCGAGCGGCCATCTCGTCACCGGCCACATCATCGCCACCGATCCGCGCGGCGGCGCTGCGCTGCCCAAGTCGGCGGCGGCGGCCGATGCGGAGGGGCTGGCGAAGGGCGAGGTCGTCGTCTACCGCATCATCCGCGGCACCGCCGGTTTCGCGGATCGCGCGGGCAAGATCATCGAGCTGGCCACGGGCGATACGGTGACCGCCGGCGCGGGCGCCATCCGGCTCGCGGAGATCGGCGAGGACACGCAGATCCTGCGGCTCGGCCTCCTCAACGGCTTCGATGCCCTGAGGATGTGGACGCCCGGCCAGCGGGACGAGATCGACGCCCTCGCGGGCCAGATCATCACCCGCGCGGATCTGCGCAGCGATCGCCTCGCCGGCAGCCCGGTCGGCTATCTCTACGAATAGCGCACCGCCCCGGAGCGCCGCTCAGCCGAACATGCCGGCGACCGTGGCGCGGTACCAGTCCGCATTCTCCTCCTGCTGGCGGCGGCGCAGGGCGGGCGGCTCGCCGGCTCCGGAGACGGAGCCCTCCACCTCGCGGATGCGGCCATCCACCGGGCGGTAGAGCCCGCTCACCTTCACGGCATCGTCGGCCGCGATGAGGCTCCAGCAGGTGCTGGCATAGCTGGCCGGCCGGACAGCATCTCCGAACAGCCCGGCGAGCAGCGCCCGCGCCGCCACATCAGCCTGGCTCCCCGCGGCGAAGGCGGATTTCGGGATCTCGCCGCCGATGGCGGCATCGCCGATGACGAACACGGCGGGGTCCAGCGCCGAGGCCATGGAGGCGGCATCCACCGGGCACCAGCCCGAGGCATCGGCCAGCCCCGCGCCGCGGGCGATGGCGCCCGCCTTCTGCGCCGGGATCACGTTCACCAGCGCCGCCTCGCGATAGGTCTCGAAGCCGGTGACGACCGTGCCGGTGGCCGGGTCCACCGAGACGAGGCCGTCGGAAATGTCCGGCGCCATCCATTCCACCATGCCAGGATAATGGCCCTCCCAGCCCTCCTGAAAGAGGCCCTGCATGGAGAATTTCGGCTTCGGGTCCACGATGATGATGCGCGCCCCGCCACGCCCGGTGGTCTTCAGGCGATGGGCCATCATGGAGGCGCGCTCATAGGGCGCCGGAGGGCAGCGGAAGGGGTTGGGCGGGGCGATGATGACGATGAGGCCGCCGTCCGGCACGCTATCCAGCCGCTCCTTGAGGAGGCGCAGCTGGGCGCCGCCCTTCCAGGCATGGGGCATCGCCGTCTCGTCCGCACGGCTCCACCCGGGCACGCTGTCATAATCGAGATCGATGCCGGGGGAGAGGATGAGGCGGTCATAGGGAAGGCGACCGCCACCGGCGAGGCGCACCTCCCGCCGTTCCCGGTCGATGGCGTCGGCCCTTTGCGGCACGAGGCGCACGCCGGCCCGCGCGAGGCCCTGATAGCCGAATTCCAGCGCGGCGAAATCGATGAAGCCGCCGAGCCAGAGATTGGAGTGGAACACCGCCACATAAAGCGGCTCCGGCTCCACCAGCGTGACCTCCACCCGGCCATCGCGCAGAAGGGCGCGGGCGGCATTCGCCCCGCCGGCGCCGCCGCCCACAATCACCACGCGCGGCCTTGCCTGCGCCGCGACGTGCGGCGCGCAGAGCAGCGCCGCCGCCAGCGCCGAACCGCCCAGCAGCGCCCGCCGCGAGACGCCCGCGCGCGCCATGTCTTCAGCCGACCTTGAGGTAGCCGAACCCCTTGCCCTGCAATGCGCCGGCGGTGGCGATGCCGGAGGGCACGAAGGCGATGAAGGCCTCATCGCGCGCCTTCTCCTTGGGCACATGGTTGCGCTCGAAGGTGTAGGCGCACAGGTAGACCTTCAGCCCGTTCTTGGCGAGGGCGGCGATCTTCTCATTGAGCGTGGGGTCGAGGGTTTCCTTCTCCCACATGGTGCCGTTGAGATTGTCGAGGAAGAATTTGATGCCGCCCGCATGGGCCACCATCACGATCTGCAGCGCGAAGGGGTCCGCGCCGTAGGAGGCGTAGTGGTTGTTGATGTTGTTCAGCGTCTGGGCGAAGCGGGCATGGTCGCCATAGTCCACGTGGTAGACGCAGGCCGTGTCCGCTTCCTTCTTGATGTCGGCGAGCTGGAGCGACTGCACGGCAGCATGGGCGCTCGTGGCCGCGATCGGCGCGGCGCCCGCAAGCGCCATGGTGCCGAGGAAGGCCCGGCGGTCGAACTGGGGCATGGTTTCCTCCCGTCATCGGCGTCTGGCGCGCCGTGTGCCTTCAACTGTGCCACCCGCCGGCCCCGCTCCGCAACGGTGCGGCGGGCGGCGCGCGAACTACTTCTTCGAGCCATCCGGCTTGAACTGGGCGAGGAAGGCGATGAGATCGGCGCGCTCCTGCTCGTTCTTGACGCCGGCGAAGGCCATCTTGCCCTTGGGGGCGAGGTGCTTGGGATTCTCGAGATAATCGTTGAGGTTGGCCTCGTCCCACACCTTGCCGGCGGCGGCGCCGTCCTTGATGTCCTGCGAATAGGAATAGCCCTCGAAGTGGGCCCACTTGGCGCCGACGATGCCATTGAGCGGCGGGCCGACCTTCACCTTGGCGTCGGGGCCGACCGCATGGCAGGCCATGCATTTCTTGAACACCGTCTCGCCCTTGGCGATGTCCGGGTCCGCGTGCGCCGGGGCAGCGGCGACGCCGAGCAGGAGGGCGATCATCACGGGGATGCGCACGATCCTCGTCCTTTCCGTTGGAGGGGCTGTGTGGTGTCCCGGACGAGGCGGCCGGGACCCGTCCTTGGCGTTACGACGGACGGCTCACTCCAGATTGCCCTTCGGCGGATCGCCGTCCGGCGTCACGTTGAGGATCTGGGCGCGGGCGGTGACATGGACCTCGCCGCTGCAGTCCTTCATGCAGGGGTTCTTCTTCCAGAAGGCCTTTTCCGAGGTCTCCCGGTCGTCGTCGTAGAAATTGGCCTCGTTGGGCAGGTCCACCTTGGGGAAGTTGTCCTTCGAGAGCACGAAGTCCTCGGCAACGAGATCGTTGAGGTTCAACAGATACGCGACGATGGCGTAGGTCTGGTCCGGCGTGAGCGACAGGTTGCTGCCGAAGGGCATGGCCCGGTGCACGTAGTCATAGACCGTGGAGGCATAGGGCCAGAAGGAGCCGATGGTCTTTTCCGGCCGCTCGGATTTCAGGGTGCCGCGTCCGCCGGCCAGCACCGGCCAGCGGCCCGCGCCCTCGCCGAACTCACCATGGCACTGGGCGCAGTTCTGCAGGAACAGCTCCTCGCCCTCCTTCACCGAGCCCTTGCCCGGCGGCAGGCCCTCGCCATCGGCGCGCACGTCGATGTTCCAGGCGGCGATCTCCTCCTGCAGCGCAGGGCGGCCGAGAGCGATGGCCTTGGCCGCGGCCGGCGCCGTCGCGGCGGGCGCCGCCACGTTCACCGCCTGCCGGGCCTTGTCGGTCTTGTCCTTCTCCGCCTTCGCCGCGGGTTTTCCGGGCTGGGGATCGGCCACGGCCATGCCGGAGACGGCCAGGGCGCCGGCGAGCAAGGCGGAAGCGAGAAGCGTCTCAGCCGACTTCCACATTTTCCGTCTCCCCGTTGGAGCGCACCAGCCACGTCTGGATGCCGTTGTTGTGGTAGATGGAATTGGTGCCACGGATGGCCCGCAGCTCCTGCTTGGTGGGCTGCACATAGCCCGTGTCGTCCATGGCGCGGGACTGCACCATCAGCTCCTGCCCGGCCCAGTCGAAATCGAGATAGAAGCGCGTCATGGACATGGGCAGCGCCGGCCCGTCGATGCGCGCGGTTGTCCAGTTGCGGCCACCGTCCAGCGACACGTCCACCCGCGAGATGGTGCCGCGCCCCGACCAGGCGATGCCGGAGAGCACGTTCGGGCCCTTATGCTTCAAGGGCGCCTGCGGGCTCGGGCTCGTCACCACGGATTTCGCATCCATCACGAAGGTGAAGCGGCGCGAGCGGCCGTCGGCGAGGAGGTCGGTGTATTTCGACGTCTCCTCGCGCTGCTGCCACGGCTGGTCGCCCACCTTGAGGCGGCGCAGCCACTTGACCCACATATTGCCTTCCCAGCCCGGCACCACGAGCCGCACCGGATAGCCCTGCTCGGGCCGCAGCGCCTCGCCATTCATCCCGAACGCGACGAGGCAGTCGTTCATGGCCTTTTCGAGCGGGATGGAGCGGGTCATCACCGCCGCGTCGGCGCCCTCGGCGAGCACCCATTTGCCCTTGGGATTGACGCCGGCCATGTCCAGCAGCGTCTTCAGCGGCACGCCGGTGTAGAAGAGATTGTGGATCATGCCGTGGGTGAACTGGCAGCCGTTGAGCTGCGCGCCGCGCCACTCCATGCCGGAATTGGCCGCGCATTCGAGGAAGTAAGCGCGGTTCACCCGGCCGGGCATGCGCTTGAGGTCTTCCAGCGTGAAGACGAGGGGCTTGTCCACCAGGCCGTGGATCATCAGCCGGTACTTGTCCGGCTCGATCTCCGCCTGTCCGCCATGGTGCCGCACGAAGCACAGGCCATTGGGCGTGATGACGCTGTCGAGAGCATAGAGCGGGGTGAAGCTGACCGAGCTTTGCGAGCTGGCGGTGAGCCACGTCACCTCCCGGCGCACCACGTCCTTCTCGAAAACGGAGGGCTTGCCATAGGGGTTCTCGTTGACCGGCGCGCCGAGGGTCTTGGTCCAGTCGGGCACCGGCACGATGTTGGGATCGGGCGTGCCGGCGGCCGGAGCGGCAAGGGCCGCCCCGCCTCCGGCGACGGCGGCGCCCGCCCCGATGCCCGCAAGGTTGAGGAAGCGCCTCCGGGAAAGCGACGACTTCGACAGCGACGGCTTCGCGCCGCTCGCGCGCTCCGTCGGGGGCAGACTGGTGTCGGACATGGCGTCCTCCCTGATATTCTCTTATTCGTAGTTTTGAATATTTTGATCGGAATGCGGTGCCGGGATGGCCGCGCGCCTCATGCGCCGGTCACCTTCACGGAGGCATTGGGGGCGATCTTCACGGACTTGGTGTCGGTCACGTAGCGCTCCACCAGTTCCCACACCGGCGGGCCTTCCACATTCTGGGCAACGGAGGCCCAGCCGGCGACCGTATAGGCCTTGTCGGCCTCCAGCGGCTTGCCCGTCTTGAGGAAGGTGAGATCGGAGATGCGCTGGCCGGGGCCCTTCGACACGTCAATGGCGTAGCCCACCCCGCCGACGCGCACCATGTCGCCGCCGCCCTGAAAGTAAGGATCGGGATTGAAGATGTTGTCGGCCACGTCCTCCAGCACCTCCTTCAGCTGCCGGCCGGTCATGGTGTTGCGGTAGCAGGCCGGATAGGTGATGGCGGTGGCATTGGCGACGGCATCGAAGGTGATGGGATCACCCGGCAAGAGCGTGCCGCCCCAGCGGAAGCCGGGGGAGAGGGCGATCTCCGCGTCGCGCTCCTTCATGATCGCGTCGCAGATCATGTCGTCGAACGTGCCGTTGAAATTGCCGCGGCGGTAGAGAAGGCTGTCGGCGCGGCCGAGTTCGCGGGAGAGATCCTTGGCGTAGGGCGCGCGGATGTCCGTCACGAGCTTCGTCATCTCCGGGTCCGGCGCGATGACGTCCGAGAACACCGGGATGAGCTGGAAGCGATAGCCGGTGACCTTCCTGTCCTTCACGTCGAGATCGAGGCGGGACACGAACTTGCCGTGGGAGCCGGTGGCCACCAGCAGCGTCTTGCCCACCTCCACCACGCGCGGCATGGCATCGTGGGTATGGGCGGTGAGGATCACGTCGATGCCGTTGACGCGGGACGCCATCTTGCGGTCCACGTCGAAGCCGTTGTGGGAGAGCACCACCACCGCATCGGCGCCGCCCGCGCGGGCGGCGTCCACCTGCTTCTGCATGTCCTCCTCGCGGATGCCGAACTCCCAGTCCGGGATCATCCAGCGCGGGTTGGAGATGGGCGTGCGAGGGAAGGCCTGACCGATCACCGCCACCTTGGCGCCGCCCTTCTCGAAGGTCTTCGCGGCCTCGAACACCGGCTCCTGCCATTCGGCGGAGCGCACGTTCTGGGCGAGGAAGGCGAAGGGCGCCTTCTCCTTGATCTCGGTGACGCGGTCGGCGCCGTAGGTGAATTCCCAGTGGCCGACCATGGCGTCCGTGCCGAGGGCGGAGAACACCTTCACCATGTCCTCGCCCTGCGTCTTCAGCGAGGACCAGGAGCCCTGGAGACCGTCGCCGCCGTCAAGCAGCAGCACCTTGTCCGCGCCGCGCTCGGCCCGGATGGCCTTCACCAGAGTGGCGATGCGGTCCACCCCGCCCATGCGCCCATAGGTGCGGGCGAGCTGGGTAAAGTCTTCCGAGGTGAGGGAATAGGCGTCGCGCGTGCCGGCCTTGAGGCCGAAATACTTGAGGAAAGCTGCATCGGTGAGGTGCGGGGGCACACCCCGCGCATCGCCCACGCCGAGATTGGTGGAGGGCTCGCGGAAATAGAGCGGCACGAGCTGGGCGTGGATGTCGGTGATGTGCAGGATGGTGAAGGTGCCGGCATTGCCGAACTTCAGGAGGTCCGCCTGGCTCAGCGCCTGCGCGCCGACCGCCTGCGCCAGCCCCGTGCCGGAGGCGGCGAGCAGGCCGGCGAGGGCCGTTCCGGCGGACAGAAAATCGCGCCTTGAGATCATAAGGACCACGCTTTCTCAGGTCATGGCGGGAGCGCCCACCGGATCAGCCGATCCGATGGCACCTCCACCGACAACGGAACAATGCGAGGGGCGCCGCCTCAGGCGACGGTGAGCTTCGCGGTGGCCTTCTGCTCGGCGCCGCCGTCATCCTTCCAGGTGAAGGTGAACTCGCCGCTCTCCTTCGCCTTGAAGAAGAAGGACTGGTAGGGGTTCGCCGAAATGGAGGTGAACCACTCCGCGGTGAAGAAGGGCTTGCCGTTGAAGGCGGCCTGGAAGTTGTTGATGATGTCGCGCGGCACGGTCTTGCCGGCGGCGTCCTTGCGCTGGCCGCTTTCCATCTCGTGCGAAATCAGGGTCTTGATCTCGATGATCTCGCCCGCCTTGGCCTGGGCAGGCACGCGCACGCGCGGCTGGGACTTGAGGGCCATGGGTTTCCTCCGGTTTCTGTTCGGCGGCGCTCTGGCGCGCGCCTGTTCTGTTCTTTTGTGTCTTGGGGCAGCGATTCGTCTGTCGAATCAGCCGCCGCAGCCGCCGATGGTGACCTTCACCTGCACCTTGGCCGAATAAAGCTGTCCGCTGGACATCTCCGCCACGGCGATGACGTTCTGCGTCTGCGCGAGGCGCATGCGGGTGGAGGCGGAGGCTTTCCCGCTCTCGGGCGTGAAGTGATAGGTCACCACCTGCGGCAGCGGATTGCCGTCGGCGAAGACGTGGACGGACTTCACGAAGTCCGCCTCGGTCATCGGGCTGTCCACATCGATGTTGATGGGCACGACGAGGCCGTTCTCGGCGATCTCGGGCATGTCGAGCTTGATCTTGCCCGCGCCCATGGTCTTGCCGGCGAACAGCTTCTTCATTTCGTCCGCCACCTGCGCCTCGGTGGCGAGCGCCATGCGCGGCGCCAGCACGGCGGCGAAGGCGGCAAGGCCCGCGAGCTTCAGCGCGCCACGGCGTGTCGGGAGGCCGTGCGCAGACAAGCCGCGCGTAGGGAGGCCGCGCGTAGGGACAAGGGTGGCGTCGAGACGGGGCGGCATGCGTTTTCCTCCTGGCACGACCGGCACTTGAGGGCCGGCTTTTGGCGTTGTTCTTGTTGAATCTCGTCCCCGTGACGGCGGTGGTCGCGGCGGATCAATTTCACATATTGTGATATCGAATTTTTTGAATGTAAAGTAGCTCCTATCCGCTGATCGCATCCATCTATGAGGGATGGAGCGTCGCAGGTGGATCGCCGCGGCTCAAGGGCTTCACGCAGAAGGCCCCAGGCCCCGGACGTCTCGCTGGGGAGGATACATGCGACCCAAAGCCACGTTTCTCACATGCCTGTGCGCCCTCGCCTTGGCGCTCTCACCCCTTGTCACGGCCCGCGCGCAGGACGATGCGAGCGAGAAGGAGATCGAGCGCTACCGCGCCATGATCAACGACCCCATGGCCAATCCCGGCTATCTCGCCGTGGACCGGGGCGAGGCCATCTGGGCCGATCCGCGCGGCACCAAGAACGTCTCGCTGGAGGCCTGCGACCTCGGCCAGGGGCCGGGCAAGCTGGAAGGCGCCTATGCCGCTTTGCCGCGCTATTTCGCGGATGCCGGCAAGGTCATGGATCTGGAGCAGCGCCTGCTGTGGTGCATGGACAAGATCCAGGGCGTGGACATCAAGCCCATCATGGCCAAGCCCTTCTCCGGCCCCGGCCGGGGCTCGGACATGGAGGATCTCGTCGCCTTCATCGCCAACAAGTCCAACGGCATGAAGATCGACATCCCGCTTGCCCATGCCAAGGAGAAGGAGGCCTATGCCATCGGCGAGGCGCTGTTCTATCGGCGCTCGTCCATCAACGACTTTTCCTGCTCCACCTGCCACGGCGATCCCGGCAAGCGCATCCGGCTCCAGGGCCTGCCGCAGCTCGACAAGCCGGGCAAGGACGCCCAGCTCACCATGGGCTCCTGGCCCACCTACCGCGTCTCCCAGAGTTCGCTGCGAACCATGCAGCACCGGCTGTGGGACTGCTATCGCCAGATGCGGATGCCCCCGCCCGATTACGCCTCCGAAGCCGTCACGGCGCTCACCGTCTTCCTGCAGGCGCAGGCGGCCGGGGGCGAGCTGAACGTGCCGTCCATCAAGCGCTGAGGGGAGGAAGAGCCATGAAGACAATCATCATCGCCGCGGCGCTTCTTCTTCCGCAGATCGCCTCTGGCGTGGCCTTCGCGCAGCAGATCCCCCCTGCCCCGCCCGCCGTGGTGGACAGGGTGGTGAAGGAGAGCTTCACCAAGCTCCCGGACGGCTGGGCCGCGCGGCTCGTGCCAGACGAGACCATGGAAATCTGCTCGGTCACGCGCAACCAGCCCTCCGCCAAGCAGGCGGAAGCCATCATGGCCCGCGAGGCCAAGACGGTGAAATATCCGCAGGGCAGCCTGCTCGGCGACTGGAAGAAGGGCGCCGAGGTGGCGCAGAACGGGCGGGGCGGCCAGTTCTCCGATCCGCCCGGCACGGTGAGCGGCGGCAATTGCTATGCCTGCCACCAGATGGACCCGAAGGAAGTCAGCTACGGCACCCTCGGCCCCAGCCTCGTCAACTACGGCGCGGACCGCAAATTCTCCGCCGAGGATGCGAAAGCCGCCTACGCCAAGGTCTACAACGCGCAGGCAGTGTTCGCCTGCTCGCCCATGCCGCGCTTCGGGCACAACGGTGTGCTCAGCGAAGAGCAGATGAAGGACGTGGTGGCCTATCTGTTCGATCCCAACTCTCCGGTGAACAAGCCGGCGAAATGAGACGATCGGCGGGGGCGCTCCGGCGTCCCCGCCCTTTTGCATTCAGCCCTTGCCCTGCTTGCCGAGCCACGCATCGAAAGGCTCGCGGGCATAGGCGCCTTCGGCCACATAGCGGAACAAAGCGGAGAATTCCGGCCGGGGCAGCAGTCCCGGCATGCGCGCCACCTCCTTGGGCTTTCCATCCACCTCGGCGAAGAACTGGAAGGTGGGCGTGGCGCGGATGCGCTCGCGCTGGCCCAGCGCCTTCTCGGTGAGCCGCGCGCCGTCGAGGAAGGTCACCTCCCGCGCGCCGAACAGGTCCAGATGCACGATATCGAACGCCTCCCGGATGGGCGTCTCGATGGCCGGATCGGCGAAATAGGCGGTGTGCAGCTCCTTGCAATAGATGCAGCCGCGCTGGCTCCACTGGAGCGCGAATCCCCGCCCCTTCCCGCGCGCGGCGGCGAAATCCTCGGACAGGTCGAGGAAGCTGTCCACATACCAATCTTCAGTATAGAGCCCGTCATCGCCGAGCCGCGCCTTGGCCTGCGCACCGGCGGGAAGGAGCGCCGCCGCGAGCCCGGCGGAGGCCTGAAAGAGGTGCCGGCGGCTGAGCGTGGGGTCTGCCATGGGTGGTCCTCCCTATCCGATGCGGCCGAGGCCAGGCGCGGCGTCGAGCAGCCATTGGGCGATCTGGGGCATGAAGCCGGTCATGAAGGCGATGCCGGTGAGGATGAGCAGCCCGCCGGCGATCTTCTCGACCAGCCCGAGCCGGCTGCGCGCCGCCCGTGACCAGGCGAGGAACCGCTCGGTGAAAGCGGCGGCGATGAGGAAGGGAATGCCGATTCCGGCAGCATAGATGGCGAGCAGCAGCATCCCCCGCCCCACCGACGCCTCGGCCCCGGCGACGAGCAGGATCGCCGCCAGCACCGGCCCCACGCAGGGCGACCAGCCGAAGCCGAAGGCGAGGCCCACCACATAGGGCCCGATGAGCCCCGCCGGCCGCGCCATGGGCTCCAGCCGCGCCTGCCGGTAGAGCAGCGGGATGCGCACCAGCCCCGTCATGTGCAGCCCGAACAGCACCAGCAGCGCGCCGGAGAACAGCGTGAGGGTCTCGATGTGCTCCATCAGCACCCGCCCGAGGGAGGAGGCCGTGGCCCCCAGCAGCACGAAGACGGAGGCGAAGCCGAGCACGAACAAAAGCGCTGCCCCGAGCACGCCGCGGCGCGCGGGCCCAGACTCCGCGCCCTCCGTCGCGGCACCCGCGAGGAAGCCGAGATAGGCCGGCACCAGCGGCAGCACGCAGGGCGAGGCGAACGAGAGCAGGCCGGCAAGGAAAGCTCCTGCGAGGCTGACATCGAGAGACATGCTCCTCCCCGATCGTTGGAAACCGCGTCTTCCAGGGTGCGCGGATTGGTCCTTGCTCAAGATATATGCGAATGCGATAATATGTCTCGTGAAATCCACGTCGGGATTGTGAATTCATGCGCCCTTCAGCGTGCCTGATGCTCGCGGCCGGCCTCCTCGCCGGGGGTCTTTCGGTGGCCCTCGCGCCGGCCGCCTCGGCGCGCGAGCTGCTGATGTTCGAGCGCAAGGGCTGCGCCTATTGCCTGAAGTTCGACCACGACGTGGCACCCATCTACGAAAAGACCGACGAGGGGCAGCGCGCGCCGCTCCGGCGTGTGGACCTGTCCGACGGCACGCCCGGCGACGTGGTGCTGGCGGCGCCGGTCCGCTTCACGCCCACCTTCGTGCTGGTGGACGAGGGGCGCGAAGTCGGGCGCATTATTGGCTATGCTTCGGATGAAGCGTTCTGGGGCCTGCTCGGCTCGATGCAGGACACCATGACGGACAGGATGGCAGGCGCGCGGCCGTGAGGTCGCCCCGCCGGGATTGAGAAGGCAGGCACATGTCGATCGTTTCCAGGCGACTTGAGGACGAACTGCGGGAAGGCCCGGAGATCTCGCCCGAGCTTGACCGCCTCATGCGCAACGCCCGCAAGGCGAGCGACTTCCTGAAAGCCCTCTCCCACGAGAACCGCCTGCTGCTTCTGTGCCTGCTGGCTGAGGGCGAGCGCTCGGTGACGGAGCTGGAAAACATCCTCTCCCTGCGCCAGCCCACCGTCTCGCAGCAGCTGGCGCGCCTGCGCCTCGACGATCTCGTCACCACGCGGCGCGACGGCAAGACCATCTATTACAGCCTCGCCAACGATGATGTGCGCCGGGTGATCTCGGTGATCTACGACATGTATTGCGGCACCTCAGCATCGGACGCAAAGTAAGCTTTAGAAAAAATGCGCCGGGCCGGCGACGGGACGCTTCACAAGTCCCGCTCCGGCCGTCTCAGGGAGGAGGGCGCGCAATGGATGTTTCAAGCCCCTGGTGGACCGCGCTCGCCGGTCTCGCCGTGGGCGGGGTGGTCGGCTTCGCCGTGTTCCGCGCCCGCCTGTGCACCTTCGGTGCGCTGGAAGACGCCATGGTGGGCCACGACTGGCGCCGCATGAAGGTGTTCGCCCTCGCCCTAGGCCTCGCCGTGCTCGGCACGCAGGCCCTCGCCATGGCCGGCATCCTTGCCCCGGACCGCACCAATTACGTCACCACCGCGCTGCCGTGGCTCGGCATCCTCACCGGGGGTGTGCTGTTCGGCCTCGGCATGGCGCTGGTGGGCACGTGCGCCTTCGGCTCGCTGGTGCGCCTGGGATCGGGCGACCTGCGCAGCCTCGTCGTGCTGCTGGTGTTCGGGGCGGTCGCCTACGCCACCTTGCGCGGCATCTTCGCCGGCATCCGGGTGGACGGGCTGGAGCGCATCGCCCTGCTGCTGCCGACCGGCACCGCGAGCGACCTGCCCTCCATCATGGGGCGCCTCACCGGGCACGATTTCAGGGGCATCCTCACCGCCGTCGCCGGCGTCGCGCTGGTGGCGCCGGCCTTCGCCGACCGCAGGCTGCGCCGCGCCGGACGGCTGATGACGGCCGGGGTGATGCTGGGGCTTGGCGTGGTCGCCGGCTGGCTCGCCACCACCTGGCTGGTGGACGAGTTCGCCCACCCCACACCCCCGCAGAGCCTCACCTTCGTCTCGCCGGTGGCGCGCGCTCTGTTCGGCGTGCTGTTCGAGCCCACGAGCCTCGCCGAGTTCGGCGCCGGCAGCGTCTTCGGTGTCGCCCTCGGCGCCTTCGCCGCCGCCCGCCTCGCGGACGAATTCCGCTGGGAGGCGTTCGACGACCCGCGCGAGATGAAGCGCCATCTGCTCGGCGCGGTGCTCATGGGCGCGGGCGGCATCCTCTGCGGCGGCTGCACCATCGGGCAGGGCCTGACGGCCGGTTCCCTCTTCGCCTTGTCCTGGCCGCTCGCGGTGGCGGGGATGGCGGTCGGCGCGCGGCTGGGCATCGCGCTGCTGATGGAAGGTTCGCTGACCGGCTTCGTGCGCCAGAGCGTGGCCGGCCGCTTCGGCTTCCACAACAAGCCCTGACGGGGAGCCTCAGGCGGCGCCGCGCGGCCACACGATGGTCGCCCTCAGGCCCGCGCCATCGCGGCGGTTCTCCAGCGTGAGCCGGGCACCGGCGCGGGCGGCAGCCATGGTGGCGATGGTGAGCCCGAGGCCGCTTCCCGCCCCGCTCCGGCTGCGCCCCCGGTAGAAGCGGCGCGTCACCAGCGGCAGCTCATCCTCGGGAATGCCCGGCCCCTCGTCCTCCACGCACAGCCCGCCGGCGCAGGGACGCCAGGCGATGGTGCCGCCGCCGACCATGTGCTCGACGGTATGCTCGACGGCGTTCTCGTGCAGGTTCCGCAGCATCAGGTGCAGCGCCTCGTGGTCGCCCTTCAGCTTCACCGCGTCGAGGGCGTCGTCCACCACCACATGGGCCGTCGCGGGCTTCGACGTCTGGCGCACGATGTCGCGCAGCAGCGCCCCGGCCTCCGTCTCGCCGAAGGCTTCGAGCGGCGGGGACGGCGTGCCTTCGAGCTTGGCGAGCGCCAGCAGCTGCCGCACGAGACGGGTGGTGCGGTCCACGGAGACGAGGATCTGCCGCAGCGCGCCCTCGCGCGTCGGCGCATCATGCGCCGCCAGCGCGATCTGGGCCTGCGTCTTCAGGCCGGCGAGGGGCGTGCGCAATTCGTGCGCGGCGAAGGCGGTCACGTCGCGCTCCTGCCGCCGCGCGGCCTCCACCTTGGCGAACAGGCCGTTGATGGCCTCCAGCAGCGGGCGGATCTCGGCCGGAGCCGCGGCGGGCGCCACGGGCCGCATGTCCTCGCCGTCACGGGCGGCGATGTCGCCGGCCACCGCATGGAGCGGCGCCAGCCCGCGGCCGACGCTGATCCAGATGAGCAGGCCCAGCAGGGGTACGACGAGGATCACCGGCGCCAGCAGCCCCGCCACCAGATCGCGCACCAGCCGGTCGCGCAGGCCGATGCGGTCGCCCACCATCACCCGCACGCCCTTGTCCGGATCGAGGATGGTATAGACCCGCCACGGCTCGCCGTTCACCGTGCGCTCGGAGAAGCCTTCCGCGGGCCCCGCCAGCGCCTCCTCCGGCGCGCCGCCGGATTTCGCGACGAGGCGCCCGTCCAGCGACCAGATCTGGCACGAGAGCTGGCGCTCGTAGCCGGCCTCCGGCGGGGCCGTCGCCTGCGCCACGGCCTCGGCGGCCGCGATGTTGCCGCCGGCCACCAGCGAATGGACCATGCGCGCCGCCTCCTGCAGGCGGGTATCCAGCACATGCTCCAGCTCACTGCGGCTGGAGGCGTAGATCCAGCCGGTCGCGCACAGCCAGATGACGCCCGTCGCCGCCAGCAGGATCAGCACCAGCCTGCGCTTGAGCGAGGTCATGCCGCCCCCCTGACGCGATAGCCGAGGCCGCGCACGGTCTCGATGGTCTCGCGGCCGACCTTGGCCCGAAGGTTGTGGATGTGCACCTCCACGGCGTTGCTCTCCACCTCCCCCTGCCAGCCATAGAGCCGCTCCTCGATCTCCATGCGGGAGCGGATCACGCCGGGCCGCTCCATGAGCGTGGAGAGCACCGCGAACTCGCGCCGCGACAGGGCGATGGACTGCCCGTCCAGCGTCGCCGCGAGGGTGGCGGGGTCGAGCACCAGCGCGCCCACCTTGAGCAGCGGGCCGGCCCGGCCGTGGCCACGGCGGGCGATGGCGCGCACGCGGGCGTTCAGTTCGTCGAGGTCGAAGGGCTTGCCGAGATAATCGTCGGCGCCGCCGTCGAGGCCGCGCACCCGGTCCGGCGCCTCGTCGAGGGCGGTGAGCAGGAGGACGGGCGTCGTGTCCCCTCGTGCGCGCAGGCCGGCGAGCACGTCCAGGCCGGAGCCGTCCGGGAGCATCACGTCGAGCACCACCGCATCGAAGCGCGCGGCCGCGAGCGCCGCCCGCGCATCGGCGCAGGTCGTCGCATCGTCCACCGTCGCCCCGGCGAGGCCGAGCCCCACCTTGAGGCCGTCCATCAGGACCGGATCGTCCTCGACGACCAATATGCGCATCACACCACTCCCCTTGCCCCTTCCCTTCTACCCCGACCTTAAGGCCCGCTTAAGGTGGGCGTCCGAGGGAGCGTTCATGGTCGCGAACACGCCCCGCTCTCCCCTGTCGTACCTCCGCCGCACGTGCGCCGTCCTGGCGCTGGCCGTGCTGTCGGCCATCGGCGCCGGCTCCGCGCTGGCCCAGAGCCGCATCCTGAAGGCGGACGAGGCCTTCACCGTCTCGGCGACACGGGCGACGGACGGCGGCCTCGCCCTGAGCTGGCGCATCGCGCCGGGCACCTATCTCTATCGCGAGAGCCTGAAGGCCGGGATGGAGGGCGCCTCCGTCCCCCTCGCCTTGCCGCCGGGCGAGCAGAAGGACGATCCGAATTTCGGGCCGGTGGACATCTATCACCGGTCCGTCGCGGCGCAGACCACCGGCCTCCCGGCGACGGGGACAATGGACATCTCCTTCCAGGGCTGCGCCGAGCAGGGGGTCTGCTACCCAGTCGTGACGCGGCAGGTGGATCTCGCGACGCTCGCCATCACCCCCGCCCGTCCGCCCGCCGAAGCCTCGCCCACGCAGGACCAAGGGAGCAGCGCGTCGCCCCGCGAACCTGCCGCAGCGCCCGCGCCCGCAGCGCAACCGGCCGCCATGGATGGGCTGTTCCAAACTGGCCTGCTGCCCCTGCTGGGGGCCTTCTTCGGCCTCGGCCTGCTGCTCGCCTTCACGCCCTGCGTCTTCCCCATGCTGCCGATCCTCTCGGGCATCCTCGCCGGCGGCGGAGCGAAGCCGACACCGGCCCGCGGCCTCGCCTTGTCCGGCGCCTATGGCCTTGCCATGGCTGCGGCCTATGGCGTGCTCGGCATGACCGTCGCCTGGACCGGCGCGAATCTTCAGGCGGCTCTGCAGACGCCATGGGCCATCGGCTTGATGGCCGCCGTGTTCGTCGTGCTGGCTGGCGCCATGTTCGGTCTCATCGATCTCGCCGTCCCGTCCGCACTCGCGGCGCGGCTGCCGTCGGGCGTGCGCGGTTCCATCGCGGGGGCGGCGGGGCTCGGCTTCGCCTCGGCGCTGGTGGTGGGGCCGTGCGTGACGCCGCCGCTCGCCGCCGCCATGCTCTATGCGGCGCAGACGGGCGATGCCGCGCGCGGCGCCTCCGCCCTGTTCATGCTGGGCCTCGGCATGGCGGCACCGCTGGTGGCGGTGGGGGCGTTCGGCGCGCAGATCCTGCCCCGCTCGGGGCGCTGGCTTCTCGCCATCAAGCAGGGCTGCGGCGTGCTCTTCCTCGCCATCGCCGCATGGCTCGCGGCGCGCGTGCTGCCCGACGCCGCCGGCCTTGCCCTCTACGGCCTTCTCGCCATCGGCCTCGGCGTGTTCGCAGGCGGCTTCGATGCGCTGACCTCCGACGCCGATGCCGGCCGCCCGATAGGCAAAACCTTGGGCAAGACGGCAGGCATCGCCGCCGTGGCGTGCGGGCTCCTGCTGCTGGTGGGCGCGGCCGGCGGCGCGAGCGATCCACTGCGCCCCCTTGGCTTCCTCGCCGCGCCGGCCCGCCCGGTCATCGCGGAAGCGCGGGAGGTGCGGGTGTCGTCCCCCGCCGCGCTGACGCAGGCACTCGCCGCCCGTCAGGACGGCCGCCCCACCCTCGTCTCCTTCACCGCCGACTGGTGCACGGTCTGCAAGTCCAACGAAACGACGATGGCTGCGCCGGCCGCAGCCGCGCGCCTGTCCGGGCTGGATCGGATCGCCGTGGACGTGACCCGGTATGGCGATGGCGCGCAGGCCCTCATGGGCCGCTACGCGGTCATCGGCCCGCCGACCTTGTTCCTCCTCGATCCCACCGGGCGCGAGGTGCCGGGATCGCGCCGCGTGGGCGCGCTGACCCTCGCCGACATCGACCACCTCGCCATTCAAGCGGGCCTCTGACCCCATGACCGAAGGACGACCCATGCGCCGCAGGGAATTCATCCGCATCGCCGCGCTCACAGCGCTCGTGCCAGCCGCGCTGGCGGGCACGCGCGGGGCACGGGCGGAAGGCGTCGACGTCAACGCCATCCTCCGCGACCCGGCCGCGCCGACCTTCGGCAATGCGGACGGCGACGTCACCATCGTCGCCTTCCTCGATTACAACTGCCCCTTCTGCAAGAAATCGGCGCCGGACCTCGCCCGCGTGGTGAAGGAGGACGGGCACATCCGGCTCGTCTACAAGGACTGGCCGGTGCTGACCGAGGCTTCGGTCTACGGCGCGCAGCTGGCGCTCGCGGCGACCTATCAGGGGCGCTACGAGACGGTGCACGACGCGCTGATGGCCATCCCCGGCCGCCGCATCGACGAGCCGACCATGCTGAAGGCCGTGGCCGGCTCGGGCGTCGACCTCGACCGGCTGATGGCGGATCTCAAAGCCCATATCGCGGACATCGGCGCGCTCCTGAAGCGCAACGCCGCGCAGGCGGAGTCCCTCGGCCTCAGCGGCACGCCCACCTATCTGGTCGGCCCGCTGCTCGCCTCCACCCTCGACTATTCCAACTTCAAGCGCGCCGTGGCCGAAGCCCGCCGCCGCCAGACCGCGGGGGAATGATGCCGCACGTGGATCCTCTCTCCGCCGCCAACATGCTCTCTCGTCGCAGCCTGTTCACCACCCTCCTGCTGCCGCTGGCCCTCGGGGCCTGCGTGACCACGCAGGAGGAGATGCCAGTAAAGGCGCCGCGCATCGCGCCGACCGATGCCGCGCGCTATGGCGCGCTGGAGGACAATGGCTTCCGCATTCCCGCCGCTGATCCCGACGACATCAAGCCGCGCAACGTCCGCCAGCTGGTGAGCAACCCCACCGGACAGGAGCCGGGCACGCTGGTGGTCGATCCCCGGAACCGCTTCCTCTATCTCGTGCAGGAGAACGGCAAGGCGCTGCGCTATGGCGTGGGTGTCGGCCGCGAAGGGCTCGAATTCTCCGGCACCGCGAATGTGGGCAACAAGCGCGAATGGCCGAGCTGGCGGCCCACCGACGCCATGATCGCGCGCGAGCCCGCCAAGTATCGCCCCTGGGCCGGTGGCATGGCGGGGGGCGAGACCAATCCCCTGGGTGCCCGCGCGCTCTATCTGTTCAAGGACGGCAAGGACACGCTCTACCGCATCCACGGCACCAACGAGCCGTGGACCATCGGCGAGGCGGTCTCCTCCGGCTGCATCCGCATGATGAACCAGGACGTGATCGACCTGTACCGCCGCGTGCCGAACGGCACCAAGGTGGTGGTGCTTCCCGTCTGAGTTCTCCAAGCCTGCGCGGCGCCTGAGCGAGGCAACGCAACACTTTCACCCTTTCCACCCGTCCATTGTCCCGCGACGGGGGGATGCGCGAGCGCCCGGACCCTGCACGGCCCGGGCGCTCGTTGCCTGTTCAATCAGTAGCGGGCGTCCGCCGGCTTCTTGTCCTTCGGCCAGTCGTTCACCTTGGGGGCGAAGTCCGGCCGCGGCATGTGGCTGAAATATTCGGCCACATCCACCGCCTCCTGGTCGGTGAGGCCGCCCTGGCCCAGCGGGAAGCCGCCGTGGAAGCCGATGGGCATGTTGCGCTTCACGAAGGCCGCGGCCGTGTAGGTGCGCGCCATGCCCGCGCCGATGTTGAAGGACTGGTCGCCCCAGAGCGGGGGATAGACGAAGGCGCCGGCGGCGTCCTTTATGCCCTCTCCGTTCGAGCCGTGGCAGACGGCGCACTGGGCGGCGTAGACCCTGCCGCCGTTCTCCGTGTCCGGCTTGATCGCCTGGCTGATCTTGCCGACGCCGCGGCCCTCCACCTTGTCCTCGGGCTTCGTCTCCCGCTTCATCCAGTCGAAATAGGCCACCATGGCCTTCATGTCGTCGCCGTCCTTCGCCAGCGGCTTGCCGTTCATGGAGCGCAGGAAGCAGCCGTTGATGCGGTCTTCCAGCGTGATCTCCCGCCCGGCCCGCGGCGCGTAGCTCGGGAAGAAGGCGGAGACGCCCACATAGGGCGAGCCATCGGCCACCGTGCCGGCATTGAGGTGGCAGCTGGAGCAGTTCAGCACGTTGCCGACATTCTTCGGCAGCAGAGTGTGCGTCTCGGTGTTGAGGCGCATGCCGCGCACCAATTGGGCCGCATTGGGCTCCTTCAGCACATCCGCGATGCGCGGCGTGTCGAAGGGCCGGGTATCCACCTTCGGGTCGAGCGTCGCGCGCGCGACCTTCACATGCGCGGTCGTGACCGGCGCCGCACCGCCGCCCCAGCTGGCGCGGACAAAGGAGAGGATGTCAGCGATCTCGTCGTCCCCCAGCCGGGCGAAGCCGGGCATGGTGAAGACGCGGGCATGCGCCTGCGTCTGCGCCGTCGCCCAGCCGGTCAGGGTGATGTGGACGAGCGTCGAGGGGTCCTTGGCCGCGACCGTCGGATTGCCGCCGAGCGGCGGGAACACCTTGGCGACGCCGGCCCCGTTCAGACGATGGCAGTCGGCGCAGAACTGGGCGTAAGCGAGCCCGCCCCGGGTGGTGAACATGGCCGCGGGAATGCCGGTGTCCGGCGTCGCCGGGCGCTGCGCGCGCGGCTGGTCGGTGGGCAGGCCGCCGAGATAGGTGGCGATGGCCACGAGATCGGCGTCGGTGAAGTTCTGGGTGGAGTTGTGGATCACCTCGGTCATGGAGCCGGAGACGGTGCCGAAGCGGTTCTGGCCGGTCTTCAGCAGCTCCACCGTGTCATCCACGTCGCCGAGGCCGCGCAGGTTGACCGCGTTCCATTCCTCGACCTTTGAGCCCGCGAGGAACGTTTCGCCGCTGCCGTCCGTGTCGGACATAGCGCGTTCCTGGAAGCCGATGCCCCGCGGCGTGTGGCAGGCGCCGCAATGGCCGAGCCCCTGCACCAGATAGGCGCCGCGATTCCACACCTCGCTTTTGCCGGCATCGGCGACGAAGGGATGGCTGTCGAGGAACATCTCGTTCCAGAAGGCGAGCGTCCAGCGTTGGTTGAAGGGGAAGCCGATGCCGGACGGCCGGTTGGGGCTGTCCACCGGCGCCACGCCCTTCATGAGGTAGACGTAGAGCGCGTACATGTCGTCCGGCGACATCTTCGCGTAGGACGGGTACGGCATGGCCGGGTACATGTGGGTGCCGTCGGCGGTCACGCCCTTGCGCATGGCGCGGTCGAAGGCGCCGAAGCTGTAGCGGCCGATGCCGGTCTTCGGATCGGGGGTGATGTTGGTGGAGTAGAGCATGCCGAACGGCGTCTCCAGCCCACGCCCGCCGGCCATGGGCTTCCCGTCCGCCGTGGTGTGGCAGGCGACGCAGTCACCCAGCTCCGCGATGTACTTGCCGCGGGCCACCAGCTCCGGGGCTGCCGCCTGCGGCAGCGTGCGACCGCCATCATCGATGCGCGGCGGGGTGACGATCCACCCGAAAACCGCCGCGCCAACCACCGCGACGCCGGCTGCGGCCGCCGCGAGCGTCTTCAATCGCGGCCTGCGCCGGATTGTACCTTCGTCGTTCATGGAACGACCTCCTGTCATGGCCGGCGCCTCGAAAGCACGCACGAACCCTCCCGGAGAAACGGCTTCCCGTCCCTCCGGCGATTCGCGGCTGCTGTCGCGCCGCCGTCCAAGTCCCGCGCGGCGACACTACGCCCGCACCGCAGCAGGGCATTGACGCACCGCAACTGTGAAATTTCCCGCGCGCCTTGCAGCGCAGGCCCGACGACCTATCTGGACAGGAGAAAGGAACGGCCGCGTGCGAACCGGTTTCGGCGCCCGGCGGTCGTCATCGACATCATGTCCGACAAGATCATCATCCCCTGCCCCCATTGCGGGCAGCTCAACCGCCTGCCCGCCGAACGGCGCGGCGGCGGGCGTTGCGGTTCCTGCGGGCAGGCCCTGTTCACGGGGCATCCCGTGGCGCTCACGACGGCCGCGTTCGACCGGCAGATCGGCTCGGAAGACCTGCCCGTGCTGGTGGACTTCTGGGCCGGCTGGTGTGGCCCCTGCCGCGCCATGGCGCCGGCATTCGAGGCCGCCGCTGCCGCGCTGGAGCCGCGCGTGCGGCTGGCCAAGGTGGATACGGAAGCCGAACCGCAGCTCGCCGCCCGCTTCCAGATCCGCTCGATCCCGACGCTGATCCTGTTCCGTGGCGGCCGGGAAATTGCCCGCCAGAGCGGCGCCCTCTCCGGCGGGCAGATCCGCGCCTTCGTGGACCAGCACGTCGCCGCCGGCGCGACGCGCTGAGCCATGGCGGCGCCCGTGCGCGGTCTGAACCGTGCTCAGTGGCCGGTTCCGGCCTGATCGCCCCCGGCCGACCTCGCCAGACGGACGATGGCATCCGCCACCCTCCGGTGGAGGCTCGCCGGCAGATGGTGGCCCATGCCCTCGATCAGCAGGAATTCGGCGCCGGGGATCGAAGCCGCGGTGTCCGCGCCGCAGGCCGGCGGGATCAGCGGATCGCACGCGCCGTGGATGACGAGCGCGGGCACGGCGATGGTCGCGAGCCGGGCGCGGCGGTCCCCCGCCACGACCATGGCGGCGAGCTGCCGGCCCACTCCCCGGGGATCATGGGCGCGTCGCGCCTCCTCCAGCACGAGGGAGCGGTGTGCGCCGTCATCCACCGGATGCGCCGGGCCGGCGATGCGGTGGGCGAAGGCGAGGCTGTGGGCCACGAAGCCCGCTTCGTCCATCACCGGATCGGGCGCGGGGCGCATCATCATGGCAAGAACGTCCGGCTCGGCCTGGGGCAGCGCCGGATTGCCAGTGCCTGACATGATCGAGGTGAGGGAGAGCACCCGGCCGGGATGCTCGCTCGACATGATCTGCGCGATCATGCCGCCCATGGAGAGGCCAACCACATGCGCCCGGGGGATGGCGAGGGCATCGAGCAGGCCCACCGCGTCGGCCGCCATGTCGTGAAGGGTGTAGGGAACCTCCGGCCGCCGCCCCGCCATCAGCCCGGCAACAAGCGCGCCGAGGTCCGGCGGCGCGTGCTGGTCGAGATGGGTCGAGCCGCCAGCATCGCGATTGTCGAAGCGGATCACGCGAAAGCCGTACCCCGCGAGGGCCGCGCAGAACGCATCCGGCCAACGGATCATCTGAACGCCGAGGCCGGCGATCAACAGGATTGCCTCGCCGTCCAGCGGGCCGAAGCTGTCGAAGGCGATGTCGAGACCGTTGGCTTTCACGCGGGGCATGGCGACGTCCGGAAGAGAGGGTCCGCCATTAATACCCGGACGAAATCATAGTCAATATTATCCGGATTAAATTTCCGGTTTGGTCTGCCCCAGAACCACCGCCAGCGCATCGGCGAGACCGCGCTCCAGCGAGCCGCCCGGTCCCTCCGTCAGGACGGGAAGTTCCAGCACGTCGCGCAGGATGCTGAATCCCATCAGCAGCGCCGCCGCCAGCGCCGCGCGCTGCGTGGCGTTGGCGTCAAGCTGCGTGCCCAGGGGCGCCACGAAGTCCTCGATCACCACCGCGCGCAGCACCGCCGCCGCCTTCGGGCTGGTGAGGGAGTGGATCAGGATGCCCATCGGCCCGGCCTCGCAGCCTGCGTCCGCCTTGGATTTCGACACCACATGGGCCGCCAGCATCCGGGCCGGATCAGTGCCGAGATCATCGAGGAACTTCTCGGTCTGCATTACCCGCTTCACCGCCGCATGGAACAGCTGCTCCTTGGAACCGAAGGCGCGATGCACATAGGCAACGTCCACGCCGGCGTCGGCGGCGATCTCGCGCAGCCCGGTCTGGTCATAGGACTGCCGCGAGAACCGCCCGACGGCCGCCTCCAGAATGCGCTCCCGCCCTGAAGCGGGAGCCGAGCTGTCACGGGTCTTGGTCATCACATCCGTCCTCGTCCGGCCTCAAGGCGTAGGAGGCTGCGGGCGAGAGGTCAACACCTGTTGACTTCGGCCTGCGGCTCGCGCTACAGGGATAGCAGAACCGAGGGGCGCGAGGTTCCGCAGCGGAGTTTTCCATGTCTGTGCACCGGCGCGCGCCCCCTGAAGATGCATCTCCTGGACATGTGCCCCCCGACCGCGCCGCAGGGCGCGGCTGCGGCGCGGCGCGCCGGGTCATGAACAGAACGGCCTGATCCCCCATGCAATCCCTGTATCGCGCGCCGGCAGCGAACGCCGGAGCGGGCGACCGTTCGCCTGTGCGACGGCCGACGGCCGCGCTGATCTGCATCCTCGCCCTCGCGGGCCTGCTCGCCGCTTGCGACGGGCAGGGAACGGCGAAGGGTGCGCCGAAGGAGGCATCCCACACGACAGCCATGTCGACGCGGCCCGCCCTCGTCGTCCGGGCCATGGCCGTCACGGTTGCCGATCGCGCCACCTCCGTCTCGCTGACGGGGGACGTCGAGGCCAAGGTCCTCACCCAGCTTTCCTTCCGGGTCGGCGGGCGGGTCTCGGAGCGGCTGGTGGACGTGGGCGCCCACGTCGCCGCCGGCGACCTTCTCGCGCGGGTCGATCCCACCGAGCAGCAGGCCGACCTCGACGCTGCGACGGCCGCCGTCTCGGCCGCGGAATCCCGGCTGCGCGTCGCCACGTCCAATCTCGATCGGCAGTCGACGCTGCTCGCCAAGGGCTACACCACCCGCGCCGCCTATGATCAGGCGACGGAGACGGCGGGCGCGGCGGAAAGCGCGCTGGAGACCGCGCGCGCCCAGCTCGGAACGGCGCGGGATGCGCTGGGCTATGCCGAGTTGCGCGCCCGCGCGGCCGGCATCATCACCGCCCGCACGTTTGAGGTGGGACAGGTGGTGCAGCCCGCCCAGTCGGTGTTCACGCTGGCCGAGGACGGCACGCGCGATGCGGTGTTCGACGTCTATGAGACCTTCTTCCGCAACAGCGAGACCGACCGCATCAGGATCTCGCTGGTCTCCGATCCCAAGGTCGCAGCGGACGGGCGCGTGCGGGAGGTCTCGCCGGTCATCGATGCCAGCAACGGCACCGTGCGGGTGAAGGTGGCCATCGACGCGCCGGCGGACGTGATGGCCCTCGGCAGCCCGGTGACCGGAACGGTGACATGGAAGGCGACGCCCCGGATCGTCCTGCCCTGGAGCGCGCTGGCCTCCGACGGCGGGGCCCCCGCCGTCTGGCGGATCGATCCAAAGACCCGCGCGGTCTCCCTCGCCAAGGTCGCCGTGGAGGCCTTCGAGACCGGCTCCATCGTCATTTCCTCCGGGCTCGCGCCGGGAGACCTCGTGGTGGTGGACGGCGCCAAGCGCCTTAGCACCGGCCAGACCGTCGACTACACACTGGAGAGCGGCTCGTGAGACACGCCCGCCTGATGCTGGTGCTTGCTTCCGCGGCCGCCCTCGCCGGCTGCAGCGAGCAGGCCGCTGCCCCCGCCGTTCCGCCCCGCCCGGTGCTCACGGCGGTGGTGCAGCCCATGTCCCGCGACGTGCTCGAAGTGGCCGGCACCATCGAGCCGCAGGTCCAGACGGACCTCAGCTTCCGCGTGCTCGGCCGGCTGCTCGCGCGGTCGGTGAACGTGGGCGACGTGGTCACGAAGGACCAGGTCGTCGCGGCCATCGACGACACGGCTTTGAAGCTCGCGGTGCGCTCCGCCCTCGCGGAGGTCGCCAACGCCCAGGCGCAGCTCACCAACGCATCCGGCACGGAGGACCGCCAGCGGACCCTGCTGGAGACCGCCGCCACCAGCCGGGCGACGTTCGAGACCGCCGAGCAGGGCCGCGCCGCCGCCGAGGCATCGCTGGCCCGCGCCCAGGCGAACCTCGTCAAGGCGCGCGAGCAGTTGGGCTACGCGCAGCTCAAGGCCGAATTCGCCGGGGTCGTTACGGCGGTCGGCGCGGAGTTGGGACAGGTGGTTTCCCCCGGGCGCAGCGTCGTCACCATCGCGCGGCCTGATGTGCGCGAGGCGGTGGTGGATATCGGCGAGGACTTCATCGGCGATATCAGCATCGGATCGCCGTTCCAGCTCAGCCTCCAGCTCGATGGGGCGCCCGTCGCCACCGGTCGGGTGCGCGAGATCGCGCCCCAGGCCGACAGCGTGACCCGCACCCGCCGCGTGCGCATCACCCTCGACAACCCGCCCGAGGCGTTCCGGCTCGGCGCGACCGTCGCGGCCCGCCCCGCCGGCAGCCTCGCGTCGGATCTGTTCATTCCCGGATCTGCCGTGTTCACCCGCGACGGCAAGTCCTTCGTCTGGCGCGTCACGGCGGAGGACCGGACGGTCCACGCCCAGGAGATCACCGCGTCCGCCGCTTCCGGCGACAAGGCGCGGGTGACCGCGGGACTGGAAGCGGGAACCCGCCTCGTGACGGCCGGCGTGCACAGCCTGTCCGAGGGTCAGAAAGTCCGTCTAGCGCAGGATGCCCAGCCGTGAAGTCGTTCAACCTGTCCGACTGGGCGCTCGAGCACCGCTCGCTCGTCTGGTACTTCATGCTCGCCTTCGTCCTCGCGGGCTTCATGTCCTATTTGCAGCTCGGCCGCGAGGAGGACCCCGCCTTCACCATCAAGACCATGGTGATCCAGGCGCAATGGCCCGGCGCATCGGCGCAGGAGATGACGCGGCAGGTCACCGACCGCATCGAGAAGAAGCTCGAGGAGCTTGAGGCGCTGGACTACACCCGCAGCCTCACCGTGCCGGGCCAGACGACGATCTTCGTCAACCTGCGCGACACAACCAAGGCGCGCGATGTGGTGCCCACCTGGCTGCAGGTGCGCAACATGGTCAACGACATCCGCGGCACCTTCCCGCAGGGGGTGACGGGACCGCAATTCAACGACCGGTTCGGTGACGTCTACGGCAACATCTACGCCTTCACCAGCGACGGGCTCACCCAGCGCCAGCTGCGCGACCGGGTGGAGGAGGTGCGCGCGCAGGTGCTCACCGTGCCCAATGTCGGCCGCGTGGACATCATCGGCGCGCAAGACGAGGTGATCTTCCTCGAATTCTCCACCCGCAAGATGGCCGCCCTCGACATCGACCAGCGCGCGGTCCTCACCTCGCTCCAGGCGCAGAACGCGCTGGTGCCCTCGGGCGTGCTGCAGGCCGGGCCGGAGCGCATCGCCGTGCGCGTCAACGGCCGCTTCTCCTCCGAGGAGAGCCTCAAGGCGATCAATCTGCGGATCAACGGCCGCTTCTTCCCCCTCACCGACATCGCCACCATCCGGCGCGGCTATGTGGACCCGCCGCAGTCGCTGTTCCGCTTCAACGGCGAGCCCGCCATCGGCCTCGCCATCGGCATGAAGGCCGGCGCCAACCTTCTGCAGTTCGGCGAGGCGCTGAAGGCGGAGATGACGCGCATCGAGGCCGACCTGCCGGTGGGGGTCGGCGTGCATCTCGTCTCCGATCAGCCGCAGATCGTGGAAGAGGCCGTGGGCGGCTTCACCCGCGCGCTGATGGAGGCGGTCATCATCGTGCTCGCCATCAGCTTCGTCAGCCTCGGGCTGCGGGCGGGCCTGGTGGTGGCGATCTCGATCCCGCTGGTGCTCGCCATCACCTTCATGGTGATGGCCTATACCGGCATCTCGCTCCAGCGCATCTCGCTGGGCGCGCTCATCATCGCCCTCGGCCTGCTGGTGGACGACGCCATGATCGCGGTGGAGATGATGGTGGCGCGGCTGGAGGCCGGCGACACGCTGCGAAAGGCCGCCACCTACGTCTACACCTCGACGGCGTTTCCCATGCTCTCGGGCACGCTGGTGACGGTGGCCGGCTTCATTCCCATCGGCCTCAACAATTCCAACGCCGGCGAATTCACCTTCACCCTGTTCGTCGTCATCGCGGTGTCGCTGCTGGTGTCGTGGCTGGTGGCGGTGCTGTTCACCCCGCTCCTCGGCGTCGCGATCCTGCCGAAGAGCCTGCCGCATCACAAGGAAGGCGGCGGCCGCTTCGCCCGCGCGTTCGCGTGGGTCCTGAAGCGCGCCATGCTGTGGCGCTGGACCACCATCGGCGTGACGGTGCTGGTCTTCATCCTCTCCCTCGCCGGCATGGGCCTGGTGCAGCAGCAGTTCTTCCCGTCCTCCGACCGCAGGGAGCTGATCGTCGACTGGAACCTGCCGCAGAACGCCTCCATCGCCGAGACCAACGCCCAGATGGCGCGTTTCGAGCAGGAGGTGCTGAAGGGCAATCCCGACATCGACCACTGGTCCACCTATGTGGGCACGGGCGCCCCCCGCTTCGTGCTGCCGGTGGACGTGCAGCCGGCGGATGTGGCGTTCGGCCAGACGATCATCGTCACCAAGGGCCTGGAGGAGCGCAACCGCCTGAAGGGGCAGTTCCAGGCCTATCTCGACAAGGCCATGCCGGGCACCGACGCCTTCGTCCACTTCCTCGACATCGGCCCGCCCGTCGGCCGTCCGGTGCAGTACAGGGTGAGCGGGCCGGACATCCAGCAGGTGCGCAGCTACGCCCTCGACTTCGCCAGCGTCATGCGCGGCAACCCGCACCTCGGCAACGTGGTGTTCGACTGGATGGAGCCCGCCCGCGTCATCAAGGTGGACGTGCTCCAGGACAAGGCGCGTCAGCTGGGCGTGACCTCGGAGGACATTGCCGGCGCGCTCAACGGCGTGCTGGACGGCACCGCCATCACCCAGGTGCGGGACGACATCTATCTCGTGACCGTGCTCGGCCGCGCCAATGCGCAGGAGCGCCAGTCCATCGAAACCCTGCGCGACCTGCAGCTGCCCGGCTCGGGCGGACGCTCCGTGCCGCTCGCGGCGGTCGCGACCCTGCGCTACGAGATCGAGCAGCCCACCATCTGGCGGCGCTCGCGGCTGCCGACCATCACGGCCAAGGCCGGCATCATCGATACGGCCCAGCCGAACACGGTGGTGGAGCAGCTGACGCCCGCGGTCGCGGCCTTCAACGCGAAGCTGCCGCCCGGCTATCGCGTCGTCATCGGCGGCGCGGTGGAGGAGAGCCAGAAGAGCCAGGCCCCCATCCTCGCGGTGATGCCGCTGATGCTGTTCATCATGGCCACCATCCTGATGATCCAGCTGCAGAGCTTCCAGCGGCTGGTGCTGGTGTTCGCCGTCGCACCGCTGGCGCTGATCGGGGTGGTCGCCGCGCTGGTACCGAGCGGCGCGCCGCTGGGCTTCGTCGCCATCCTGGGTGTGCTGGCGCTCATCGGCATCCTCATCCGCAACTCGGTGATCCTGATCGTGCAGATCGAGCAGCTGCGCGCCGAGGGCCGACCGCCCTGGGACGCGGTGCGGGAGGCGACCGAGCACCGCATGCGGCCCATCATGCTCACGGCGGCGGCGGCGAGCCTCGGCCTCATCCCCATCGCCCGCGAGGTGTTCTGGGGGCCGATGGCCTACGCCATGATGGGCGGGATCATCGTGGGAACGGTGCTGACGCTGCTGTTCCTGCCGGCGCTCTATGTCGCCTGGTTCCGGATTCCCGCGCCGAAGGCAGGGGATGGCGCGCAGGCCGGCTGAGCCGGCCGGCACCAGGGATCATCGGGCCGCCGATCCGGCCGGCCCGATGCGCCTGCCGGACCCCGGATCGAACAGGTGCAGCCTGTCCACAGCGGCACCAGCGGCCGCGCCACGACGGAATTGAGCTTGGGCTTCTCCATATTGCCTTCGACGCTGCCTTCCCGCACATCTACGCCCCCGCCCAGCGGCGGGCCGGGATCGCGGAAATCATGGATGTGTTGGATGTGTTGAAGGTGCACGGCGCGCATGGGGGCGCGGCCTTCCACCTCGCCATGCCGATCCCCGGCGAGAACGTCGAGAGGGGACAGCGGGCATGAGCGAGCGGAATCCGAAGGCCGAGGGGACCGCCAGCCGGGCAGCCGCCCTGAAGGGGATGGCCATCCGGCAGGCGCGCAGCTTCGTCGTGCTGTTCCTGTATCTGTGGGTGCTGCTCGGCCTGTTCGTGCTCAATCAGGCGCTGGTGGAGCGCGCGCACGGCGACACGGTCACCTTCCAGGGCTTCGCCTTCCTCAACGCGCTGGTGCTCGCCAAGGTGATGCTGGTGATCGAGGAACTGGAGGTCGCCCGCTGGCTCAGGGGCCGGCCGCTCATCCTGGTCATCTTCTACGAGGCGGCGATCTGCACCCTGTTCTTCCTCGTCTTCCACGTCATCGAGCGGTCGGTGATCGCCAAGTTCAGCGGCCATGCCATCACCGCCCACGACATCGAAGTCGGCGGCGGCGGGCTGGTGGGGGCGCTGATCGTCTCGATCATCCTGTTCGTGTCCCTGCTGCCGTTCTTCGCCTTCAAGAATGTCACGCGCGCCATCGGCGCGGAGCGGATGCGGCAGATCCTGTTCAGCCGCCACGCCGCCACCGACTGAGGCGGCGGGCGCCGCCTAGCTGTGCGAGCGCTCCACGCTGCTGAGGGTGGCCGCCACGTCCTGATCGAGGTTCGCCTTCAGGAAGTGCTCGGTCTCGGGCAGGATGAGGTGGAAGTCGGTGAGGTTCTCCACCGCGATCTTCAGCGGCCCCGCCTCCACCTCCAGCACGTGCCCGCCCTGGCTGCGATCGTCCGAGAGGAAGTGGAAGTGATAGCCCTCCACGCTGAATTCGGCGGAATAAGCGGGCGACCAGATGCCCACCAGCGTGCCGTCCACATCCTCGAAGGTGAATTCGCTCTGGGTCTTCGCCGCATCGGCCAGCAAGGTGCCGGGCTTGGGCGGGCACACGGCGCGGGCCTTCACGCGCTTGAAGCGCCCGTCGAGCCGCACGGCGTGGAAGATGTTGTTGGAGGAGCGGAAGCAGTCGCAGGCGGCGCCGAGGCCGTCGAAGCTGGAGACGCCCTCGGTCTCCCCCACCTGATCGGCGGAAAAGCGAGTCACCACGGCGAAGGGCGAGCCGGCATCGGCCGGCGCCTCATGCACCTCGCCGCCGGCCCGCGCCTGGAAGGCCTTGCCATCCAGCACCACCATCTCGCCGTCGAGCCCGGCGAAGGTGCCGAGGCCGAAATCGCCGTGCTCCAGCAGCGCGCCGACACTGACCTCCCGGTCATAGACCCCCGCCACCAGCGCGCCGGAGGTGGAGATCTGGAACACCGTGTGCACCTCGGCCTTCAGGCGATCGGCGAGGATGGCGCGGATGTGCGCGCCGAGGTCCTTGCCCGAGCGGGCCGCCTCCTGTTCCAGCGCGGTCTTGAGGGAGAGCGGAAGATCGATCTCTATGCGCGGCATGGGGTCCGTCTCTCCGGTCGTCTCAGAGGCAACGGCCCCCAAGAGCAGATTCAGGGCGCCGAGGCAAACGGGCACGCGCCGGCGAACCGCCATCTCGAGCGGGGTCATTCTTGATTCGGCGGGCGGGCGAACCCATACTGGCGGCATTGCTATAGCCAGTGGATTTTTGCCATGCCCTTGAAGGAAGAGGATATTCAGCCCGGCAAGTGCTACAAGACGAAGGGCCTCGACAATTACAAGGTCATCTCCATGACCCGCGGCATCGTCACCTACGTCACCTGGACCTCACCCCTGCGGATCAATGTGGGCGTGAAGCAGTTCGCCGATGCCGTCTACAAGGAAGTGCCCTGCCCCAAATAGCGGCAACCCTCCCGCCCGATCAGGCGGGGTCCCCGCGAGACAGGAATGTTGCGGTGCCGCATCGACGTCGCGCGCCCGTGCAGGTATAGCTGGGAAACGCCCCCGTGAGAACGTTTCCCGTGCTGTCCGCCGTCATCGCAACGCACAATTCCGAGCGCCGGCTCGTACCGGTGCTGTCTGCGCTCGTCCAGGGCGTGACGGCCGGCGTGCTGAGCGACGTGACGCTGGCGGATTCCGGCTCCACCGACGGCACCGCCACCATCGCCGATGCGGCCGGCTGCAACTTCTTCAAGGGCGCGCAGGATCTCGGCCTCCGGCTGAAGCAGGGCACGGCGCAGGGCCGGGGCTCCTGGCTTCTCTTCCTCACCGATGGCTCGATGCTGGAGGAAGGCTGGCCGCGCGAGGTGCTGGCCTTCATCGAGACCGCCCAGCGGCGCGGACAGGCCGACCGGCTCGCCGCCACCTTCCGCCTCGCCGTGGATGGCTACGGCCTGCGCCCCCGCCTCGGCGAGGCCATGGCCGCCGCGCGCCTGGCCGTCATCGGCCTACCGGTGCCGGGACAGGGGCTGCTGATCTCCCGCCGCTACTATGACAGGCTCGGCGGCCATCCCCAGGGCTCCAAGGCCGAGCGCCGCCTCGTCGCCCGCATCGGCCGCCGCCACATCCATGTGCTGCGCCCGCACGTTCTGCTGCCCGAGACGGGCAAGGCGCCCGCGCTTATTCCAGAAAACTGAAGCCCATGGTGCGGGCGTGATAGTGCAGCCCGCCATCCTGCACGATGAGGAACAGCGCGCGTTCGCTACCCGCATTGTAGTGGGAGTGCGGGGCGCCGGGGGGCGTCACCAGCGTCGCCCACTGGCTCCACGGGCAGCGGACACCATCCACCATGGAATGGCAGTTCTCGCCCTGCAGCACGAGGGTGATGGCCGCTGAATTGTGCCGGTGCGCCCGCTGGTGTTCGCCGGGCGGCAGCGTGTTCAGCGAGAGGGTCAGGCTCGGCAGGATGTTGCGCGCCGCCGCCTGCGGCTCGGACGAGAAGATGAGGGCGATGCCCGAGGTCTGGGCGTTCTGGGCGTGGTCGTAGATGATGTCGACCTGCCGGGCGATCTCGGCGGCCGGATAGTGCACCACCGCCACCGGCCGGCGCGCCTCGTCCGGCGGCAGGTCGCCGTTGAGGGCGAGCTGCGGCTCGTTCGATACCACCCACATCACGAGCTGTTCCGCACCGGCGGTGATCCGCGCGGGCGAGCCCGGCAGCAGGAACACGTCGCCCGGCGCAACGGAGAGGCTCTCGCCGAGGCAGTCCACCTGCCCCCGCCCCGCGATCACGTACCAGATGGAGCCGGTGGCCCGCAGGTCCACGGTGAAGCGCGCGCCCGCCGCCACCACCGCATAGCGCGCCAGCATCAGCGGCGTGGTAGCGGGGAAGGCGCAGGCCATGGCGTCCGACTGGTCGCAGGGGATGAAGCCAGTGGTCGCACCTTCCGCCAGCGCCCGCGCGGGCTCGTCCGTGAACAGGCGGCTGGGCACCGGCGGCAGCTTGATGTTGAAGGCGTTGCCCGAGTTGAAATAGCGCGCCCGCGCCTCGGCCGGGCTGTGGGGCGCGGCCGGATGCTGGGCCGGCAGGTCGGCCATATCGGGCTTTTGGCTGAGGGCGGCGGGCTGGCTCATGATGCGGTCTCCTCGGCAACCAGTTCCCCCAGCACGTCGGCCAGCACCTGCGTGCCGGCGGCGAGGTGGGCGGGCTCGGCGAATTCGTGCTCGGCGTGGGAGACGCCGTCGCGGCAGGGAATGAAGATCATGGCGCTGGGGCACACCTTGGCGAGGTGCCGCGCATCGTGTCCCGCAGCGGAGAGGATCGGCATGGCGGGAATGGCGTGGCGCACGGCCGCCGCCGTGATCTTCGTCATCAGGCCGGCATCGAAGCCGTTGGGCGGCGCATCCACGAGGCGGGTGAGGGCGAGGCCGCAGGGCGCCGTCTCCTCCGCGCAGATGGCCTCGAAGCGCGCGCCGAGCAGATCCAGCGCCGCGCCGTCGGGATGGCGCAAGTCGACCCGGAAGGTGACGCGGGCCGGCACGACGGAGGGGGCGTTGGGCTCCATCACGAGACGACCGATGGTGAACATCACCTGGTCGTCATGGCCGCCGACCTCGGGATAGAGCCGGTGGGCCATGCGGGCGAAGGCAGCAAGGGCATCGCGCCGCTCGGCCATGGCCAGCGTGCCGGCATGGCCGGGACTGCCTTCGATGACCCCTTCCCACGTCTTCTTGCCCTGGATGCCGGTGACGACGCCCACCACCTTGCCCTCAGCCTCCAGCACTGGCCCCTGCTCGATGTGCAGTTCCAGATAGGCGGCGACGGGAAAGCCGAGCGGCAGGCGCGGCAGATCGGGGAAGGCGGCGTGGAGCGCATCCAGCGCCGTGGCGACGCTGACGCCCTCCGCATCGGTGACGGCGCGGATCTCGGCGAGGGAACGCACGCCGGCGAAGGCTTCCGAGCCCATCATGCCGGGGGCGAAGCGGGAGCCCTCCTCATTCATCCAGGCGACGATTGTGAGGTCACGACGCGGGGTCACGCCCGCGCGCTTCAGCGTCACGACCGCTTCCAGCGCCGCCATCACCCCGGCCGCGCCATCATATTTGCCGCCGGTGGGCTGGGTATCGATGTGGCTGCCGGCGAGCACCGGCGGCAGGGCACGGTCGGCGCCGGGCAGCGTGAGGAAGAGGCTGCCGGCAGCGTCACACGCCGCCTCCAGCCCCTCCTCCTCGGCCCATGCGAGGATGAGCCGCCACGCTTCGATCTCGCCATCGGTGAGCGCCTGCCGATCCACTCCGCCCTTGGGCAGCGCACCGATCTCGGCGAGCCGCATGAGGCGGGCCATGAGGCGTTCGGGAGAGATGGGCGGTGTTGTCGTCATGCCATGCCTCGTGTCCCGGCCGACTGGAGCGCAGCGCAAGGAGAGCCGGGACCCAGCGCAAGGACCTGCCGAAGGCGCAACACCCCTGCCGCCGCAGGGGTCTTGACCGCTGCGCGGACGTTTCTCCTGGGTCCCGGCTCGGCGCTCCGGCTCTGCCGTCGTTGGTCCGGGACACGCGTGCGCGCGGCGCTCATCATCGCCTCACGCAGTGCGCATGATCTGGCCGGGGATGGCTCGCGGATCGCGCGGCATCCACTTGCCGGCCTCTACCTGCGCGATGAATTCGGCGAGCTGGGCGTTGAACAGCGCCGGCTCCTCCAGGTTCAGCGTGTGCCCGGCCTTGGGGAAGACGCTGAGGCCGCAGGCGGGGATCACCTTCTTCAGGTAGATGCCCGGCTGGAGGCAGTGGTCGTCCTCGTCGCCCACCATGACGAGGGTGGGCACCATCATCTTCTTCAGGCCCTCTTCCAGATCCCAGAAGGAAGGCCGGCGCGCCTGCACGCCGCGCATGGTCATGGCCGCGCCGATATCCGAATGGGTGGCGAGGCGGTCGGCGAACTCGCGCCAGCCGCGGGGGTCCTTCACCTCGAACTGCACGCGGCTCGCGCCCAGCGCGTAGATCTTGGAGAATTCCTTCGCGCCCAGCTTCTCGAAATTCTCGGCCACGGCCAGCGACACGCCGCGGAAATATTCCTCGTGCTCCTTCTCGCAGCCATAGCCCGCGCCGGCGACGGTGAGGGAGAGCGCGCGCTCGGGCGTGCGCAGGCCGAAATGCACCGTGCAGAAGCCGCCCATGGAGAGGCCGACGATGTGCGCCTTCTCGATGCCGAGGCCGTCCAGCACCGCCACCGCATCATCCGCCGCGATAGCCTGCGAATAGGCCTCCACATCGGTGGGGATATCGGAGGGCGCATAGCCGCGTGCGGCGTAGGTGATGCAGCGGTGGCGGCGGGCGAAGAACCGCATCTGCGGCTCCCAGCTCATGTGATTGCCGCCGAATTCGTGGATGAAGAGGATGGGCGTGCCCTGCCCCGCCTCCTCCACATGGAGCTTCACGCCGTCCTTGGCGGTGACCTTATGGGTGGCGGTGAGGTCTGCGTAAGTCATGGCAATGGTCCCTTTGGGGGAAATCGTCGAACTTTCTGAACCGTCATGCCCGGCCTTGTGTTGGGCATCCACGTCGGGCCGGTGGGAAACGCGTCTGGCAGTCATTCCAGGCCCCGCGACGTGGATGGCCGGGACGGGCCCGGCCATGACGACAACAAACCCTCAGAACTGCGCCGGCACGTCGTTCAGCGTGCGGGCCTCGGCCACCAGCGATGGCAGCAGCTCCACGAAGCGGTCGGCCCACTCTTCCGGAACGGAGGTCGACACCTTGATGAAGCGGTCGCCGAAGCGGGCGGTGTGATAGGTGCCCTGGCGGATCATGAGATCCTTGCGGCGGGCCGCCTCCACCAGCGCCTCGGGACGGATGCCGGCAGCCTGCGTCTCGATGACGAGGAAGTTGCCGTGGGAGGGATAGACCGGCACGCTCAGGCCCTCGATGGCGAGGGCGGCATCGTGGATCTTCGCCTTGTTGGCGCGATCGATGCGGCGCACCGTCTGCATCCATTCCGGCTTCACCTTCAGCCCCGCCTCCGCCGCGCGCTGGGCGAGGACGCTTGCGCCGAGCACCGAGGTGGTGCGGGCCGAGCAGGCGTCGAGCAGTTCGGGCGCGCCCACCAGCGCGCCGATGCGCATGCCGGCCAGCCCCAGCCACTTGGAGAAGGAGAGCGACACCAGCGCGCGGTCCGGCGCCGCGAGCAGCGCGGGATAATGGCCGTCGGCGAAGTCGCGATAGGTGCAGTCGTGCACCAGCAGCGCGCCGCAATCCTTGGCGATCTCGCAGAACGCCTCGATCTCCTCGCGGGTGTAGCGGATACCGAGGGGATTGTTGGGATCCACGAGATAGATGATGGCGGTGCGCTCATCCACGTTGGCCTTCAGCGCCTCGGGGGTGAGCTTGTAGTTCACGGCGGGATCGTAGATCGGGATCTCGATCACCTCGGCGCCCATCTGGCTGGCGAACAGGCACGGCCACTTCCAGGTGGGATCGGTGGTGACGAAGGTGGTGCCCGGCCGGCAGTGGGCGCGGCACACCAGGGCCAGCGCATTCACCCCGCCTTCGGTGATGAGCGCTTCCGCGCCCGGCGTGCCGAGGTCGTCCACGATGGCGGCGCGCAGCGCCTCGAAGCCCAGCGGGGGCGCATAGGCATTGTATTCCTGCGCGCGGATGGAGGCGATCATGGCCTCTTCCACGGCGGGATGGGCGGCGATGTGGTTGGTGTTCTGGCCCATCCACATCAGGCCGGGGGTGGAGAACAGAGTGTCGAAATAGCGGTTGCGCAGCCGGGCGGAGGACATGAAGGCAGTTTCCTCGAAAGGGAGGCCGGCGCCCGCCGTCGCGGCGGCGCCGGCAAACGGGTGCGTCAGATGACCGAGCCGCGGGCGGAGATGCCGCCGTCGATGGTCACGTTGGTGCCGGTGATATAGCCGGCGCGCGGCGAGGCGAGGAAGGCGACGAGATCGGCCACTTCCTCGGCGGTGGCGGGGCGCTTGCCGGGATACTTGTCGAACAGCTCCTCCCAGCGCTCCTCGGCGCCGAGCATGTCGATGGCCTTGCGCTTCATGATCTTGAGCATGCGGTCGGTGGCGACGGGGCCGGGATTCACGCCCACCACGCGCACGCCGTCATTCAGGCTCGCGCCGCCGAGCGCCTTGGTGAAGCTCATGAGCGCGGCATTGCCGGTGGAGCCGGCGATGTAGCTCGCATCCCAGTTCTCGCCGGAATTGCCGATGACGTTGACGATCACGCCGTCCTTGCCGCGCATGCGGGAATAATAGGCGCGCGAGAGCGTGATGTAGCCGAAGACCTTGAGGTCGAAGCCGCGGCGCCAGGCGGCGTCGTCCACCACGTCCAGCGAGCCGGCGGGGATGTCGCCGGCATTGTTGACGAGGATGTCCACGTCGCCCACGTCGGCCGCCAGCTTCTCCATGGCCTGCGTGGAGCCGAGGTCCACCGCATAAATCGACACCTTCACGCCGTGGGCGGCCTCGATCTCGGCCTTGGCCTCGGCGAGTGCCTCACCATTGCGGGCGGCGAGATGGAGATGGCAACCCTCCTGCGCGAACACGCGGGCCGTCGCAAGGCCGATGCCCTTGGAGGCGCCGGTGATGAGGGCGGTCTTTTCGGTGAGGTCGAGCTTCAAGTTTGCATCTCCGCTGGGCAGATGGCGCCGATGAGGTCGCCAAATTGGATATACAAACTCTAGCAATATGCATACCAAGAAATTCGAAAAACACGCACGGCATCACCCGTAGGCGGCAAGAAAGTCCAGCAGATCGTCGCCGAGCAGGTTCACATGGTCGCGCATGGCGCGCTGGGCCGCCTCGTCATCATGAGCGCGGATGGCGGCGATGACCTCGCCATGTTCTTTCAATGTCTTGGGAATCCGGCTCGGGCGATGGGTCACGCGGCGGCGATAGGCGGCCACCTGGTTGCGCAGCCGGCGGGTCTGGTCGGCGAGGAAGCCGTTGCAGGAGGCCTCGTAAACGGCTTCGTGGAACTCCTGGTTCACATCATAGAAGAGGTCGACATCGCCTGAGGCGCTAACGTCCTCCAGCCGCTTGTGAATCGCCTCGATTCGGCCGAGCTGCGCGGGGTTTGCACGGCGGGCGGCGAGGCGCGCGCACAGGCCTTCCAGCTCCGCCATCACCTGAAACATCTCGATGAGGCTTTGCGCGGAAATGGTGCGCACCACGGCCCCCTGCCGGCCGCGCAATTCCACCAAATGGCTTGCGGCCAACAGCCGGAACGCCTCGCGCACCGGCGTGCGGGAAACGCCGAATTGCTCGGCCAGCTCCTGCTCGTCCAGCTTCGAACCCGGCTCCAGACGGCCGGAGGAAATATCGGCTTCCAGCGCCCGGCGGATGCGATCGGCCAAGGTCTCGCCCGGCGCGCCGGAGCGGCCATTCTGGTCAAGGGGCAGGCAGGTGCTGCCTTCTTGTGCACTCATGATAGCCATTTGCATTCTCGAAATTGCAGTTCAGTATACATCAACGCGACCGCGGCATCCATTCTGAGGGCTCCGGAAGGCGCGACGTTCCGTTACCTTCACTGGTTGACGCCCGCCGCGCCGTCCATAGAGTGTCCTTGCAAGAAGTGTGGCATGTCGATTGCTAGCAGGGAAGGCATGACCACCGTCCTTTCGCATGCGCCGATGGGCGCTCATTATACAAAGAAGAAAGAGGCAGGTTTGCCGGCTTCCACACACAGGCCCGGCGAGGCTGTCCTCGCCGCCGACGCGGCGGGCGCCTCCGACGCCGCGCAGATCCTCTCCCTCTCCGGGATCACCAAGACGTTCGGGGCCACCCGCGCCCTCGACGGATTCACGGCGACCATCGAGAAAGGCGAGTTCGTCACCGTGGTCGGCCCCTCCGGCTGCGGGAAGAGCACGCTCTTCAACATCGTCGCCGGCCTCGAGGAGCCGGACCCCGGCTGCGCCATGCGCTTCGAGGGCAAGAGCGTGATCGCTGCCGACCTGCTCGGCCGCGTCTCCTTCATGCCCCAACGCGACCTGCTGCTGCCGTGGCGCACGGTCATCGACAACGCCATTCTGGCGCTGGAGGTGGAGGGCACGCCCCGCAAGCAGGCCCGCGCCCTCGCCGAGAAGATGCTGCCCGAGTTCGGCCTCGCCGGCTTCGGCCAGCAGTATCCGCACCAGCTCTCCGGCGGCATGCGCCAGCGCGTGGCGCTGATGCGCACCTTCCTGTTCAAGCGCGATTTGATGCTGCTGGACGAGCCGTTCGGCGCGCTGGACGCCCTCACCCGCACCATGATGCAGCGCTGGCTGCTGGACGTGTGGCAGAAGCACCAGCGCACCATCCTGTTCATCACCCACGACGTGGACGAGGCCCTCTTCCTCGGCGACCGCGTGCTGGTGATGAGCGCCCGCCCCGGCAAGGTGAAGCTGACGCAGAAGGTGGACCTGCCCCGCCCCCGCCCGGCCGAGATCGTCATCTCCCCCGAATTCATTCGCCTCAAGCGCACGCTGCTGGAGGCGATCGAGGAGGAAGCCATGAAGTCCTTCACCGCGGAGGGCAAGTGATGGCCGCGCTCCAGAACACGCATGCCGAAAAGCCCGCCGCCATGGACGCCGCCGAATGGGAGGCGCGCGTCGCGCTCGCCGCCTGCTACCGCATGGTCGCGAAGCTCGGCATGGACGACCTCATCTACAACCACATCTCCATGCGGGTGCCGGGGCATGAGGAGCAGTTCCTGCTCAACCCCTATGGCCTCCTCTTCGACGAGATCACCGCATCGAGCCTGGTGAAGATCGACATCGAGGGGCGCAAGATCGACAACACGCCCTACGAGATCAATCTCGCAGCCTTCGTCATCCACGCGGCGATTCACAAGACCGGCTCGGACGCCGCCTGCGTGCTGCACACCCATTCGGATGCGAGCGTCGCCGTCTCCGGGCAGGAAGAGGGGCTGCTGCCGCTCTCCCAGTTCGCCATGCGCTTCTACAACCGGCAGGCGTTCCACGATTACGAGGGCGTCGCCATCGACATGGACGAGCAGGACCGCCTCGTCGCGGACCTCGGCGCGCACAAGGTGATGCTGATGCGCAACCACGGCATCCTCACCGTGGGCCGCACGCCCGGCGAAGCCTTCATGTTGCTTTATTATTTCGAGCGCGCGGCGCGCATCCAGCTCGCCATGCAGGCGGCCTGCGCTTCCGGCGTGAAGCTGGTGATGCCGCCGCACGAGGTTTGCGAGAAGGCCGCGCGCCAGTTCTGGGAGATGCAGGGCGACATCCTTGTTCCCGGCGAGCGCGAATGGCCCGCTTTGATGCGCCAGCTCGACCGCGCCGACCCGAGCTACCGGAGCTGAGCGGCATGGCGCGGCTCTTTCCCCCTTGCTGCGCCATCCCCCGCCTCGTGCGGGGGATCCACCTCGTTGCGTATCCGACGCTGGAAGCCCTGATGCCAGCCCGGCCGCACCGTGGATCCCCCGCACAAGGCGGAGGATGACCAAGCCAAAGAGCATGACGTCCTTTTCACAGACAAAAACACCAAGAACGCCCCCGACCTTCCAGCGGAGACACAAGACATGATCCCTCGCCGTACGTTCCTTTCCACCCTCGCGGCCGGCGCCGCGCTGCTGTCCACCGCCGTCGGCGCGCTGCCGGCGCTCGCGGCTGATCCGGTGCCCGCCACGCTGCGCCTCAAGTGGCTGCCGCAGGCCCAGTTCGCCGGCTTCTACGTCGCCGTGGCCAAGGGCTACTACAAGGCCGAGGGCATCGACCTCACCATCAATCCGGGCGGCCCCAACATCCTCGCGGAAAACCTCGTCGCCACCGGCGCCGACACGTTCGGCCTCTCGGGCGGCCTCGACAGCGTGTTCGCCGCCCGCGACAAGGGCCTGCCGGTGGTGTGCGTCGGCATCTCCCACCAGATGACGCCCTTCGTCTTCGTGGCGCGCGCCGACGGCCCCATCAAGACCCTCCAGGACTTCAAGGGCAAGAAGGTCACCACCTGGTTCACCGGCGCGAACCACGTGCTCAAGGCGATGCTGACCAAGAACGGCATCGATCCCGCGCTGGTGGATATCCAGCCCCAGCAGGTGAGCGTGACGCCGTTCGTGGACGGGCAGGTCGATGTCATCACCGCCACGCGCTACAACGAGTACTACACGATCAAGACCCGCATGGGCGAAGAGAAGCTCCGCACCTTCGTGGCGGAGGATTCCGGCATCACCTTCCCGCGTGACACGCTGATCGTCTCGGAGACCACCGCCAAGGAGAAGCCGGAGCTGGTGAAGGCCTTCCTGCGCGCCTCCATCAAGGGCTGGAAGGATGCCTTCTCCGATCCCAAGGGCGCGGTGGACACCATCATGAAGGCCGCCCCCACGCTGGACCGCGCCCACCAGGAGTTCCAGCTCGCCGAGGCCGCCAAGCTGATGACGGCCGGCACGGTAAAGCAGAACGGCCTGTTCTGGATCGACATGGACGCGGTGAAGATCACCCAGCAGCTCTTCCTCGACGCCAAGGTCATCTCCAAGCCCGTCGACCTCGACGCCACCTTCAACCGCTCCTTCCTCGAAGCCATCCCGGTGGCGGACCGCCGTCCGTGAGCGCGGCAACCCTCCAGTCCCCGGCCGCACGGCCGGGGACCTCCCCGCTCGTCACGGCGCTCTTCCGCGCCGTGCGCGGGCTCGCCACCCTCCTCGCCGTGCTGGCGGCGGTGGAGGGGCTCGTCGTCGTCCTCAACGTGAAGCCCTGGTACGTGCCGCGGCCGACCTTGGTGCTGAACGCCATCCTCGCGACGCCCGAGCCCTATGTGCAGGGCTTCCTGCGCACCCTCACCGAGACGCTGATGGGCTTCACCTCGGGGGCGATCTTCGGCGTGGGCATCGCCATCGTCTTCTTCCGCGCGCGGGTGCTGCGCGAACTCATCTTCCCGGTGTTCGTGGTCTCGCAGACCATCCCGGTCATCGCCTTCGGCGCGCTGGTGGTGCTGTGGTTCGGCAACACGCTCATCGCCAAGGCCGCAATCTCCTTCTACCTCACCTTCTTTCCGGTGACGGTGAACGCGCTGCTCGGCCTTGAGAGCGTGGACCCGCGCCAGGAGGCGCTGATGCGCTCCTTCGGCGCCAGCCGCTTCCAACTCCTCACCCGGCTGCAACTGCCAGCGGCGCTGCCGCAGATTTTCGTGGCGCTGCGCCTCGCCTCGGCGCTGTCGCTGGTGGGCGCCATCGTCGGCGAGTGGTTCGGCGACACGGTGGGCCTCGGCGTGCTGCTGCTTCAGGGCATGTACAACGAGAACGTCGTCGCCATCTGGGCCGCCATCGCCATGTGCGCGCTCTTGGGCACCGGCTTCTATGCCGTGGTTGCGGCGGCCGAGCGCGCCCTCGTCTTCTGGGGGGCCGAACAATGAGCGCGCCCAAATCCTCCCGCGCGCTCCAGCGCGGCGCCCTCGGCATGGTCCTGCTGGTCGTCGCCTGGGAAGGCGTCGCCCGTGGCTTCAATCTGCCGGCCTATACGCTGCCCTCGGTTAGCGCCATCCTCGGCAGCATCTTCGACCACCGCTCGACCCTGTTCCTCGCTGGGGCCTACACCTTCGCCGAGGCGCTCTCGGGCTACGTCATCGGCGCGCTCATCGGCATCGGGCTGGCGGTGGTCATCACCCTCATCCCGATGACGCGCAACGCCATCGTGCCGGTGGCCACCTCCATCAATTCGGTGCCGGTGGTGGCGTGGTCGCCGCTCATCCTTCTGTGGTTCGGCATCGGCATGCCGTCGAAGGTGGTGATGGTGGCGCTCGCCGTCTCCTTCACCGTCTTCCTCTCGGCCCTCGCCGGCCTCGACCGGGTGGACCGCCGCTCCGTGGACCTGATGCGCTCGTTCGGGGCGGGGCGGCTCGCCATCCTGTTCCGCCTGCGCCTTCCCACCGCGCTGCCGCTGATCGCGGCGGGCCTGCGCGTCTCCACCGTGCGCGCGGTCATCGTCGCCATCGTCACCGAGATGCTGGGCGCCTATGACGGCCTCGGCTGGGTGATCTACCAGGCGGTGCTGCAGGTGGATTTCGTGAAGGTGTGGTCGGCCATCTTCATCGCCTCGGCCGCAAGCCTCGCCTTCTTCGGCCTCGTCGGCCTCGCCGAACGGCGGCTGGTGTTCTGGAAGTAGAGATCATGACCCGCAAGATGCATTTCGGCCTGTTCCTGCTGGGAACGGGGAGCCACATCGCCGGATGGCGCGTGCCGGGCGCCGTCGACACGTTCGAGGACATCGAGGCGGTGCGCCGCATCGCGGCCACCGCCGAGCGCGGGCTGTTCGACCTCATCTTCATGGGCGACAACCTCAACGCCGATCCGTCCGCGCACCCCTCCTACACCGCCCGCCTCGAACCGCTGACGCTGCTCTCCGCCGTCGCCGGCGCGACGAAGCACATCGGCCTCGGCGGCACGGTCTCCACCACCTATTCCGACCCCTATACGGTCGCCCGCGCCTTCGCCTCGCTGGACCACATTTCCGGTGGCCGCGCGGTGTGGAACGCCGTCACCACCGCCGCCCCGGCCGCCGCCGCGAATTTCGGCACCCAGCATCCGGACCATTCCAAGCGCTACGAGATCGCCGGCGAATTCCTCGACGTGGTGAAGGGCCTGTGGGACTGCTGGGCGGACGACGCCATCGTCGCCAACCGGGAGACGGGCCTCTATATCGACCCCGCCAAGGTGAAGGCGCTCGACCATGAGGGCGAGTTCTTCAAGGTGAAGGGGCCGCTCAACATCTCCCGCGCGCCGCAGGGGCACCCCATCATCTCGCAGGCCGGCGGCTCGGAGCCCGGCCAGCAGCTCGCAGCGCGAACGGCGGACATCGTGTTCGCCGTGGTGCAGGACATGGCGGAGGCGCAGGCCGGCTACAAGTCGCTGAAGGATCGCCTGCCCGCCCTCGGCCGCAAGCCCGAGGATGTCTGCGTGCTGCCGGGCGTGATGCCGGTGGTGGGCCGCACGGCACAGGAGGCGCGCGAGAAGCTCGCCGAGCTGATGCGCTTCGTGGACGCGAAGAACGCTCTGGGCATGCTCTCCGAGCGCTTCGGCACGGACATGAGCGCCTACGACCTCGACGGCCCCATCCCGGACCTGCCCGAGGCCGACACCTACAAGTCGTTCACCGGCGTCATGCTGGCCAAGGCCAAGCGCGAGGGCGGCACCCTGCGCGACGTCTACAACATGGTCGCCGCCGCCCGCGGCCACTGGGTGCTGGTGGGCTCGGCGGAGGAGGTGGCCGACACGCTCCAGCTCTGGTTCGAGAGCGGGGCTGCGGATGGATTCAACGTGATGCCGCCCTATTTCCCCGACGCGTTCGACGATTTCGTCGATCTGGTCATCCCGATCCTGCAGGAGCGCGGCCTGTTCCGCACCGCCTATGAGGGACCGACCCTGCGCCACCTGCTGGGACTGGAGCGGCCGGCCAATCCCAATTTCTGAGCCGGGGCTGGCCTTTCCTTCGCCGCGGTGATGGGCCAAACAAGTCCGTCACCGCGCCCCAGGGATCGCCCATGTCCTCCGTTCCTCCCCCCATGCTGCTCTCTTGGCTCCGGCCGGGAGGGCCGGTGCTGAAGGTGCTCGCCGCCACCTGCTGCCTCGTCATCACCGTGCTGTCGCTGCTGCCGGGGAACGAGCGTCCGCACACCGGCTATTCCGGCAACATGGAGCACGTCGCCGCCTATATCGGCACCGCCGGCTTCGTCGCGCTGGCGCTGCTACGATGGCGCGTAGCGACGATCGTCTTCGCCTTCTCGGCGGCGTCCGCCTTCTTCGAGATCTGCCAGATCTGGATTCCCGGCCGGACATCATTGGTGGAAAACTGGGTCGCCAGCACGCTCGGCGCGTTCGTCGGCGCCGTCGCCGCGCGCTTTATCGTGCTGCCTCTGATGCAGGCGTGGCTCGCCCGCCGCTAAGAGCGGGCACGCCGCTCACTGCCCCAGCGGGTGGTGCATCTTGTCGATGGCGGTCGCGCCGATGGCCTTCGATCTTGTACTGGATCTTGACCTTGCCGGCCTTCTCGAAAGTCAGCGTGGCGTCCATCATCTCACCCTCCTTGAGCTGCTCCTTCAGGTCGATGAAGACGAGGTGATGGCTGCTTGGCTCGAGCACGAGGGTGCCGCCGGCCGGAATCTCCAGCCCGCCCTTGATGGGCATCATGCGCATCAGGCCATCCTTCATGGTCATCTCCTGCAGTTCCACGCGCCGGGTGAAGGGCGCGAAGGCGGAGACCAGGCGGTCGGGCGTCGTGCCGGAATTGTGGATGGCGACATAGCCGGCCCCCATGTCCGAGCCGAGCGGGGTCGCCCGCGCCCAGGGGTGGTCGATGAGCAGGTCGCCGACCTTGTATTCATGGGCCAGAAGCTGCTGCGCCGAGACGAGCAGCAGGCAGAGCGCGAAGAGCGTCGCGGCAAGGATTTCCTCGCCATAGAAGCGGCCAGCCAAGCGGCTGCGCCGCGGGTGCGGACGTTGGGTCATGTTTCCTCCGGAAATGCGATCCGCCTTGGCGGACGTGTGCGTCTGGTCGGCGGCCGAGGCGGTGAACGCCTCAGGCCCAGGAAGCCTCGAGCGCAGGTCGCATCAGGCCGGGGGCGCGCGAGCCGGAGGGAGCGGTCGCGCCGGTGCCAGTCGGACGGCGACGCCATCGCCGCTCCCACGGACCGGCGCAGCGTGACCTTCAGGCAGGTGCGGCGCTGGCGGCGGCGGGCCTTCCAGCGCGTCAAGGATAAGGCAGGCGCCGATGCAGCAATCGTCGGCGGAGATCGCGTGGCCGGACACCCCGCCACTGTCCACATGCGCCGCCGAGACCGCGCAGAGCGTGCCCTCGCCCGTGCCGGCAACGGCCCCACCCGCCAGCCCCGCCAGTAGCAGCTGAAGGACCAGCACATAGGCGCTCAGGATCGCAATCGTCACGCGCGAGGCGGGACGCGGGGCTGCCATGTTGGAGGCCTCAGGCGGCGCAAATCGCGCACGAATCGAGCTTGCCATCGTCTTCAACAGACGAAAAGCACCGTCGTTACGGCACCTTGCTGCGCGCCTTGACGCACGCCCGGATCGCTTTATTGATACATTATATCAATTCTTGCGCGCATCATGTGTGCGCCTGTGTCCGGAGCCTGCCCATGACCCAAATCCGCCGCGACGTCAGTACGGACGCCCGCCTGCCCACCACCGTGCTCTCCGGCTTCCTCGGCGCGGGCAAGACGACCCTCCTCAATCACATCCTCGCCAACCGCGAGGGGCTGCGCGTTGCCGTCATCGTCAACGACATGAGCGAGGTGAACATCGACGCCGAGCTGGTACGCTCCGGCGGCGCCAACCTCTCCCACACCGAGGAGAAGCTGGTGGAGATGACCAACGGCTGCATCTGCTGCACGCTCCGCGACGACCTCCTCACCGAGGTGCGGCGTCTCGCGCAGGACGGGCGCTTCGACTACCTGCTCATCGAATCCACCGGCATCGCCGAGCCCCTGCCGGTGGCCGCCACCTTCGACTTCCGCGACGAGGACGGCCAGTCGCTCTCCGACGTGGCGCGGCTCGACACCATGGTGACGGTGGTGGACGCGGCGAACCTGCTCAAGGATTTCGGCTCCCGCGACTTCCTGCGCGACCGCGGCGAGGTGGCGGGCGACGAGGACGGGCGCACGCTGGTGGACCTCCTGACCGACCAGATCGAGTTCGCCGATGTCATCATCCTCAACAAGGTGTCGAGCATCGACGAAGAGCGGCTGAAGATCGTGCGCGGGGTGGTGAAGTCGCTCAATCCCGATGCGCGGCTGATCGAAACGGACCAGTCCCGCGTGCCGCTCTCCGAAGTGCTGGGGACCGGGCGCTTCGATTTCGAGAAGGCGAGCACGCATCCCGTCTGGTTCAAGGAGCTGAACGGCTTCAAGGACCATGTGCCGGAGACGCAGGAATACGGCGTGTCGAGCTTCGTCTATCGCGCCCGCCGCCCGTTCCATCCCGAGCGCTTCCAGGCCTTCCTGGCGCAGACCTGGCCGGGGCTGGTGCGGGCCAAGGGGCTGTTCTGGCTGGCGACGCGGCCGAAGCGCGTGGGCGAGATGAGCCTGGCCGGCAGCATCTGCCAGACCGGCACCGCCGGGCGCTGGTGGGCGAGCGTGCCGAAGGAGCACTGGCCGACCCAGCCGGACTGGCGCTCCTGGCTGCGGTCCCACTGGGTGCCGGGCTATGGCGACCGACGGCAGGAACTGGTGTTCATCGGCATGGGGCTGGACGAGGGCGCCATGCGCGCGGCCCTCGACGCCTGCCTCGTGGGCCCGGCGGACCCCAAGAGGTTCGACGCCAGCGCCTTCAAGAACCTGCCGGACCCCTTCCCCAACTGGGAAGCGGTGCCGGCCTGAGCCCAACGAAACAGGGAGGGACCTGAGGCCCCTCCCCTTTCGCTCACTTCATGGTGGGCATCACGAACTCGGCGCCGGCGCGGATGCCGGTGGGCCAACGGGTGGTGATGGTCTTGAGGCGCGTGTAGAAGCGCACGCCCTCCGGCCCGTGCATGTGGTGGTCGCCGAACAGCGAGGCCTTCCAGCCGCCGAAGGAGTGGAACGCCATGGGCACCGGGATCGGCACGTTGATGCCGATCATGCCCACCTTGATGCGGTGCGCGAACTCGCGAGCGGCATCGCCGTCGCGGGTGAAGATCGCCGTGCCGTTGCCGAACTCGTGCTTGTTGATGAGGTCGGCGGCGGTGTCGTAGCTGTCGGCGCGCACCACGGAGAGGACGGGTCCGAAGATCTCCTCCTTGTAGATGCGCATGTCCGGCGTCACGTGGTCGAACAGGGTGCCGCCGATATAGTAGCCGTCCTCATAGCCCTGAAGCTTGAGGCCGCGGCCGTCCACCACCAGCTTGGCGCCTTCCGCGACGCCCTGGTCCACATAGCCCGACACCTTCTCGAGGTGCTGCTTGGTGACGAGCGGACCCATCTCGGACTCGGGGTCCGTGCCGGGGCCGACCTTGAGCGCGCGCACCCGCGGCTCCAGCTTGGCCATCAGCGCCTCGGCGGTGGCCTCGCCCACCGGGACGGCCACCGAGATGGCCATGCAGCGCTCGCCGGCCGAGCCGTAGGCGGCGCCCATCAGGGCGTCCACGGCCTGGTCCATGTCCGCATCGGGCATGACGATCATGTGGTTCTTGGCGCCGCCGAGCGCCTGGCAGCGCTTTCCGGTGCGCGCGGCGGTCTCGTAGATGTAGCGGGCGATGGGGGTGGAGCCCACGAAGCTCACAGCCTGGATGTCCGGATCGTCGAGCAGCGCGTCAACGGCGGTCTTGTCGCCGTGGATGACGGTGAACACGCCGTCCGGCAGGCCGGCTTCCTTCAGCCACTGGGCGAGCAGCAGGGAGGCGGAGGGGTCGCGCTCGGAGGGCTTCAGGACGAAGCAGTTGCCGCAGGCCAGCGCCACCGGGAACATCCACATGGGCACCATGGCCGGGAAGTTGAACGGCGTGATGCCGGCGACCACGCCGAGGGGCTGGCGCACCGCGTGGCTGTCGATGCGGGTGCCCACGTCCTCGGTAATCTCGCCCTTCAGGAGCTGCGGAGCAGCAGTGGCGAACTCCACCACCTCCATGCCGCGCTGCACTTCGCCCTTGGCGTCGGAGAACACCTTGCCGTGCTCGGCGCTCACCACCTCGGCGATCTGGTCCACACGCTCTTCCAGGATGCGCAGGAAGGCGTTGAGGATGCGCGCGCGGCGCAGCGGCGTGGTGGCGGCCCAGCCGGGGGCGGCCTTGTTGGCGATCTCCACCGCCGCGCGCACTTCGGCGGCGGACGCGAGCGGCACTTCGCGGGTCTGCGCGCCAGTGGCGGGGTTATAGACCGGCGCCGTACGGCCGCTGGTGCCGGCGACGAGCTTGCCGCCGATGAAGTGGGAAATCTGCGTGGGCATGATGCGCCTCCCGTTTGAATTGCCTCCGTGATGGCGCTTCAAACGACGCGCAGCAATGCTATAGTCCGAGCAGCTGTTGTGCGAAAATTGTAGCCCATGAATCTCCCCCTCGACTGGGACCACCTGCGCGTCTTCCTCGCTGTCGCCCGGCGCGGGCAATTGCTGGCCGCCGCACGGCAGCTGGCGCTGAACCACGCCACCATCGCCCGCCGGCTCGATGCGCTGGAGGCGGCGCTGGGCAGCCCGCTGTTCGACCGCCGCCCCACCGGCTGCGTCCTCACCCAGGCGGGCGAGCGGCTGATGCCGGCGGCGGAACGGGTGGAGGCGGAGATGCTGGGCATCGCCGAGCGCTTCCGCAAGGAGGAGGCCGAGGTCTCCGGCACCGTGCGCATCGGCGCGCCGGACGGGCTCGGCAATTATTTCCTCGCCGCCGAGCTGGGGCGGCTCGCGCTGCTCCATCCCCATCTGGTGGTGGAGCTGGTGCCGCTGCCGCGCACCTTCTCCCTCTCCCGGCGCGAGGCGGACCTCGCCATCGTGCTCGACCGGCCCACCGAGGGCCGCCTCACCGTCTCGCGCCTCACCGACTACACGCTGGGCGCCTATGCCGCCGCCAGCTACATCGCCGCTTTTGGCGCGCCGGAGAGCGAGGCGGACCTTGCCGGCCGGCGGGTGGTAACTGGGGTGGAAGACCTCGCCTATGCCTCGGCGCTGGATTATTCCGGCGTGCTGGAGAAGCACGGCGGCCAGCCCTTCCGCTGCGCCAGCGTCACCGGCCAGATGGAGGCGGTGCGCTCCGGCGCCGGCATCGGCGTGCTGCACGATTTTGCCGCCGCCTATTATGGCGACGCGCTGGTGCGCATCCTGCCGCGCATCGCCTTCCGCCGCAGCTATTTCCTGCTCGCCCATCCCGACACGGTGGAGGTGCGCCGCATCGCCACCGTGCGCGCCTTCCTCGCCCGCCGCTTCCGCGAGGAACGCGCCCGCTTCATCGCCGAATGAACTGCGCGCGGTCCGCCCGAACGGCGGCGGTGATGGCATCGAGCACCGCCCGCACCCGGGCGAGGTGGGCGAGATCGTCATGCACGGAGAGCCAGTAGCTGCGGGTGAGGCGCACCTGCTCGTCCAGCAGCGGCAGAAGGTTCTTATGGGGCGCCGCGAGGAAGGCCGGCAGCACGCCGATGGCGGCGCCGGAGAGCACCGCATTCACCTGCGCGATGACGCTGGTGGAGCGGATGACCGGCTTCAGCTCCACCCCCGGCCCCAATTGCGAGAAGTCGAGGGCGCGGGTGAAGAGCAGTTCCGGGATGTAGCCGGCGAGCACGTGGTCCTTCAGGTTATCCACCGTTGCCGGCCGCCCGCGCCGGTCGAGATAGGCCTGCGTGCCGTAGAGCTGCAGCGTGTAGTCGGTGAGCTTGCGCACCCTGACCTGCCCGGCGATGGGGCGGTCCAGCGTGATGGCGATGTCCACCTCCCGGCTCGCCAGCGAATAGGACCGCGGCAGGGCGACCAGCTCCGTCTCCAGCTTCGGATTGTCGGCCGAGAGCGCGGCGAGCCGCGCCGCGAGATAGCCCACCCCCAGCCCCTCCGGCGCGCCCACGCGCACCCGCCCCGTGGGCTGGCGCTCGCCCTCGCCGAGGCCGGTGATCTTGCGCAGCACGAGGGATTCCATCTCCTCCGCCGCCTGCGCCAGCTTCTGCCCCTCCTCGGTGATGAGGGTCCGCCGCCCGGCGCGGGTGACGAGGGGGGCGCCCACCGCCGCCTCCAGCCGCGCGACCCGCCGGCCCACCGTGGTATCGTCCAGCCCCAGCGCCCGCCCGGCGCCGGCCATGCGCCCGGTGCGGACAAGCTGGAGGAAGATGCGCAGGTCGTCCCAATCCATGATGCGGTGAAGTCCCTGCGGGTATTGAGGCCATCCTGCAAAAATGCAGGATGGATCGGAAACTATCGTCCTTGCGTGCAGAAATCCAAGCTGGGATCACCAGCGGAGAGAAACAAGCGGGAGGCGCCGGTGGAACGGCTCGAAGGGGATTACGACTATATCGTCGTCGGCGCCGGCACGGCCGGCTGCATCGTTGCCAACCGCCTCTCGGCCGATCCGCGCACTCGCGTGCTGCTGCTGGAAGCCGGCGGGCGGGACAACTGGATCTGGTTCCACATTCCCGTCGGCTATCTCTTCGCCATCGGCAATCCGCGCGCCGACTGGATGTTCAAGACCGATGCCGAGCCCGGGCTGAACGGCCGGTCCCTCAATTATCCCCGCGGCAAGGTCATCGGCGGCTGCTCGGCCATCAATGCCATGATCTCCATGCGCGGCCAGTCGGCGGACTATGACCACTGGCGCCAGCTTGGCCTTTCCGGCTGGGGCTGGGAGGACGTGCTGCCGGCCTTCAAGTCGCTGGAGGACCATTTCCTCGGCGCCAGCGACATTCACGGCTCGGGCGGCGGCTGGCGCATCGAGCCGCCGCGCATCGAATGGGACGTGCTGAACGCGGTGGCCAACGCCGCCACCGAACTCGGCATCCGCAAGGTGCCGGACTTCAACACCGGCGACAACGAGGGCGTCGGATACTTCCATGTGAACCAGAAGTTCGGCCGCCGCTGGTCCTCCGCGCGCGGCTTCCTGAAGCCTGCCCTCGGCCGCCCCAATCTCCGGCTGGAGACGGACGTGCTGGCCGACCGCCTCATCATCGAGAACGGCCGCGCCGTGGGCGTGCGCTATCGCCAGAACGGGCGCTGGATCGAGGCGCGCTCCCGCGGCGAGGTCATCCTCACCGCCGGATCCATCGGTTCGGTGCAGATCCTCCAGCGCTCGGGCGTCGGGCCGGGCGAGTGGCTCGCCGAGCGTGGCGTCGAAACGGTGCTGGACCGGCAGGGGGTGGGGCGCAATCTGCAGGATCATCTCCAGCAGCGGGCCATCTACAAAGTCTCCGGCATCCGCACCCTGAACGAGACCTATTATTCCCTGCCCCGCCGCGCCCTGATGGGCGTGGACTACGCCCTGCGCCGGCGCGGGCCGCTCACCATGGCGCCCTCCCAGCTCGGCATCTTCACCAGGTCCGATCCGCATCAGGAGCGGGCGAACATCCAGTTCCACGTGCAGCCGCTCTCGCTCGACAAGTTCGGCGAGCCGCTACACCGTTTCCCGGCCATCACCGTGGCGGCGTGCAACCTGCGCCCCACCTCGCGCGGCGTCGTGCGCATCGCCAATGCCGATCCCGAGGCAAAGCCGCAAATCGCGCCGCATTACCTCACCACCGAGGAAGACCGGCAGGTGGCGGCGGACGCCATCCGCGTCACCCGCCGCCTCATGCGCCAGCAGGCGCTGGCCCCCTACCGGCCGGAGGAATATCTGCCCGGTCCGTCCGTGGGCGACGACGATGCCTCGCTCGCCAAGGCGGCGGGCGATATCGGCACCACCATCTTCCATCCCGTGGGCACGGCGAAGATGGGGCGCGTGGACGACCCCATGGCGGTGGTGGACGAGCGCCTGCGCTTCATCGGCCTCGGAGGCCTGCGCGTGATCGACGCCTCCATCATGCCCACCATCACATCCGGCAACACCAACACCCCCACCGCGATGATCGCGGAGAAGGGCGCGCGGCTGGCTCTTGAGGATGCGCGGGCCGGAGCCAGTTCGGCGGCGGCGTGAGAGCGACCGCGCCGTTGTGATCGCCCGTCCGTCCCTTCCCCCTGAACAGCTGTCATCGCCCGCCTCGTGCGGGCGATCCACGGATGGTCTGGTGGGGTGCCCGGATCACATCGAGCGGACACGCGAAAGGGGTGGATCCCCCGGACAAGCCGGGGATGACGGTGATGGCGGGAAAGGGCCGCTCCCGGTCTTAACCCGCCGCCCAAGCTCCCCCTTCCCTACCCCCTGAGCGCGCGGCGCATCACCTTGCCGGAGCCGGTGCGGGGCAGTTCCTCGATGAAGACATAAGAGCGGGGGCGCTTGTACTCGGCGAGGTGCTCTGCGGCATAGGCTTCGAGCGCCGCCGCATCGGCCTCGGCTCCCGCCTGCAGCACGACGAAGGCGGTGACGAGGGAGACGTCTCCCGATTGCACCTCCGCCACCGCCACCTCGGCCACGTCCGGATGGGCGGCAAGCGCGCGCTCCACCTCTTCCGGCGCCACGCGATAGCCAAAGGCGTTCATCTGGTCGTCGGCGCGGCCCTCGTACCAGAGGTAGCCGTCCGCATCGAAGCGGGCGAGATCGCCGGTGAGGAACCACTCGCCGCGCATCGCCGCCGCCGTCTCGTCCGGCAGTCCCCAATAGCCGAGCATCAGGCCGGGATCGGAGCGATGCACCGCGAGAACGCCGGTGTCGCCCGCCGGAAGCGGGTGGAGGGCGTCCGGGGCCTCGCCCTCGGGCGGCAGCACGACGACCCGCCGCCCAGCCTGCGGCTTGCCGGGACTGCCCGGCCGGGTGGGCACCGCGGGGCCGGAGGAGACGTAGGTGGAAATCTCGCTCATCCCCAGCGCCTCGTAGAGCGGGCGCCCCGTCGCCGCCACCCACTCTGTGTGCAGCGCCGCCTTCAGCGCCTCCCCGGCGGTGAGGCCATGGCGCAAAGCGGGGAAGCGGTCGGGCGTGATGTCGGCATATTTCAGGATGCGCCGGTAGAGGCCGGGCACGGCGGCAAACTGGGTCGCGCCGGTCTCCTCCAACAGATCGAGCCACGCACCCGGCGGGCGATCGCCGAGATGGACGATGCTGGTCGCCCCCACCGCCCACGGGTCCATGAGGCCGACGCCCAGCGTATAGGTCCAGTTGAACGCACCGGCGTGGAAGAGCAGGTCGTCGCCCTTCAGGTCATGCCAGCCGGCGCGCATGGGAATGCGCCCGAGCCCCACCCGCTGGGCATGGGCGACGCCCTTGGGGCGCCCGCTGGTGCCGGAGGTGAAGACCAGGAAGGCGAGGTCGTCCGCCCCCGTGTCGGCGAAATTCATGGCCGATGCCGCGCCCAGCCGATCCATGCCGGCGGCATCGATGACGCCAACGCCCGCGCGCGGCGCCGGCATCACGCCCGAACTGTCGCCCACCACCAGGGCCGCGCCGGAATCATCGAGGATCATCTCCACCTCGTGCGCCGTGAGCATGGTCGAGGTGGGAATGGGCGCGAGCCCGGCGGCGATGGCGCCGAAGAACATCAGCGGGAATTGCGAGGTGTTGCCCACCCGAAGCAGTACCCGCGAGCCGCGCGGCAGGCCGTATCCGGCAAAGCCGCCGGCCACGCGCAGCACGGCCTCCCGCAATTCACCGTAGCTCCACCGCTCGATGATGCGGCCCTTCGGCCCCTCGGCCACCAGCAAGGCCGGCTTGTCTGCCGCCGCGCCCGCCCCGGTGAGGCAGAAGCGGGCGAGGTTGAAGGGATGCGGGGCAGCCTGATTCACGGTGTCGGTCATGGTGCGATCATGGCTGGCGCGCCCCACCCACGCCAGCGCGATTGCAAAGCTTCACGTTGGTATCACCACCATGCCGGAACAGCGCCGAGGACGCCTGCCGCACGACACCCTCACTGACGCAAAAATCCCATTGGGATCAGGCCGTTGAGGTGCCGCCCGCAGGCGCATCTACAGCGCGCCGCGCAGGCGGTGGATGCCAGCCTCGATCTGCTCCTCGGCCAGGGAGGCGTAGCCGAGCAGCAGCCAGTCGTTGCTCACGTCGGCGGTGCCGTATTCATGCCCGCCGCCGTTCTGGATGGTGTAGAGGCCGACATTGCGGCTCTTGGCCAGCGCCGCCATCTGGTGGGCGCGCGGCATGCCCGGCGGCAGCTTCCAGGCGAGGTGGGTGCCCGCCTCCGTGCCGCGCAGTTCCACCCGCCCGAACGCATCGCGCAGGGCGGAGACCAGCACGTTGCGCCGCTGCTGGTAGCGCAGCCGCACCCGCCGCAGGTGGCGTACGAAGCCGCCGGTGTGGAGGAATTCGGCCAGCGCCGCCTGTTCCAGCCACACATGCCCGTTGTCGAGCAGCGCCTTCGCCGCCCCCGCCGCCGGGGCGAGGTGATCGGGGAAGATGGCGAAGCCCGTGCGCAGCCCCGCGCCCAGTGATTTGGAGAAGGTGCCGAGATAGATCACGTTCTCCGGGCTCATGGCCTTGAGCGCCGGCAGCAGCATGCCGCCATAGTGGAACTCGCTGTCGTAATCGTCCTCGATCAGATAGGCGCCGGTCCGGTCGGCCCAGGCGAGCAATTGCTGGCGCCGCTCCAGCGAGAGCACGCCCCCCATGGGGTATTGGTGGGAGGGCATCACATAAGCGAGCTGCGCTGCCACGCCGGCGAGGCGCGACGTGTCGATGCCGTGCTCATCCACCGGCAGCGGGTGGAGGTGCATGTTGACGCTCTCGAACAGATAGGCGGCGCCCTGGCTGCAGGGATTCTCCACCACCACCGCGTCGCCCTCCCGCGCCAGCACCCGCAGCGCGAGGTTGAGGGCGAGCTGGGCGCCGGCGACGATCACCACCTGTTCGGGACGCACATGGATGTCGCGCATCACCGCCACATGGTCGGCGATGGCGGTGCGCAGGGCCATGAGGCCGCAGGGATCGCCATATTCGGTCAGGTTGTGCCCGGCCACGGCGAGGGCATGCAGCACGAGGCGCCGCCACGTCTTCAGCGGGAAGGCGCGCGGATCGGTGCGCTGGGGCCAGAAATCGATGGGGATGCGGCTGGTGTTGAGGATGGAATGGGGCCGGCCGGTGAAGGCGGCGGGCGCCAGCTTCTCGGGCGAGCGCCGCTCCGCCGGAGCCGGCGCCTCCGCGCGCACCGACACAGCCGAGGCGGACGCGCTCACCGACGCGCTCATGGCTGTTTCGGGAACCACCGCCGCCACATAGGTCCCGACCATGGGGCGGGTGACGAGATAGCCCTCGTTGATCAGCCGCTCATAGGCGAACGTCACCGAATTGCGGGAGACGCCGAGCTGCTGGGCGAGATGGCGGGAGGACGGCACCGCCGCCTCGGCCTTCAGCCGCCCATCCAGGATCTGCTGGCGGATCTGCTCGAAGAGCTGTTCCTGAAGGCTCAGAGTGGAGGCGCGGTCGAGGGAGATCAGCACGGGGTCGCATCTCTTTGGTCCGGGCAACACCGCATGTTGGCACCTATTGGGGCCAGTTGCGAGAGGGCCAGTCGCTGACGGCGTTTTGGGGCCACCCCTGCCGCTTGCTTGACTTGACCGGTGGGGGACAACCATTTTCACCGTCGACGCGCGTGCTTTGCTGAATTGGCGGCCGCGCCCGCATCTGAGGCGACACTTATGCCCGACACCGCTTTGCTCCAGGCGGACGAAACCCTGTTTCCCGCGCCCCTCCTCACACTTGCCGCAGATGTGCTGGCGGCCGCGCGGGCGCGGAACATCCGGCTTGCCGCCGCCGAGACGGTGACCTCCGGCCTTGTCGCCGCCTGCCTCACCTCGGTGTCCGGCGCCTCGGAGATCTTCGAGCGGGGCTATGTGCTCTACCATTCCTCCGCCAAGGCCACCGGCCTCGATGTGCCGGCCGCCGTCTCCGCCGCCCATGGCGCGGTGAGCGCGGAGGTCACGCGCGGCCTCGCCCAGGGCCTGCTCGGCCATTCCGAGGCGGGCGCCACCGTCGCCATCACCGGCTATGCCGGGCCCGGCGGCGGCAATGCGGTCAATCCCGTGGGCACCATCTTCATCGCGGTGGCCACCCGGGACGGCGGGCTCGCGGAAGAACGCCACGTCTTCCCCGGCAGCCGGGACAATGTGCGCCTCTGCGCCGTGCAGGCGGCCCTCGCTCTGCTCAAGTCCCAGCTCGCCTGACGCGCCGCGCATGAGCGACATTCCGGTCGTCCTCGTCACCGGCTTCCTCGGTGCCGGCAAGACGACCCTGCTCAACGATCTCCTGAAGCGCCCGGCCTTCCGCGACACCGCCGTCATCATCAACGAGGCGGGCGACGCCGGCATCGACCATGCGCTCATCGAGACCGGCAGCGACGAGGTGATGCTGCTCGAGGGCGGCTGCATCTGCTGCCGCATGAAGGGCTCGCTCAACGCCACGCTCAACGGCCTGTTGCGCCGCCGCGCCATGGACGACTTCGCCTTCCGCCGGGTGGTGGTGGAAACGAGCGGCCTCGCCGATCCCGCGCCGGTGCTCCATGCGCTGATCGCCGATCCGCTGTTCAACCGGCATTTCTCCATCGCCGGCGTGACCACGGTGGTGGATGCCGCAAACTTCGCCTCAACCCTCGCCCATCATCCCGAGGGGATGACGCAGGTGGCCCTCGCCGACCGCATCCTCATCAGCAAGGCGGACCTCGCCACCGCCGACCAGCTCGCCGCCGCCGAGCGCGAGGTGGCGATGCTCAATCCGCTGGCGGAATGCCATGTGCTGCCGGCGTCGGCGCGCGACGGCACGCTGCTGTGGATCGACCCGCGCGAGACGCCGCGCCCGCTCAGCCGACGCTTCTCGGCCACCGGCGTCGGCCATGCGGTGACCACCGCCTCCCTCGCCTTCCCCGGCCGCCTCACCCAGGACCAGGTGGACGCCTGGCTCGACCGGGTGAGTGACCTGTTCGGCGCCGCCTTGCTGCGCCTCAAGGGCATCCTGCATCTGGAAGAGGTGCCGCAGCCGGTGGTGCTGCACGGGGTGCAGGGGCTGGTCTATTCCCCCGGCCTCCTCGCCAACGCGGCGGGGGACGAGAACCGCATGGTGCTCATCGCCCGCGGCATCGAGGAGCAGGACCTCGCCGACGCGCTGACCCTGCTCGCCGGAATGGCGCGCCCCGAGTGAGACCCTAGGCACCCGGGACTGGCCCGCTCGGCCCTCGATCGAAGACCGAGGCCGGTGGCACCAATTACCCGCCGTTGGCCTGGACGCACTGGTTGACGCGGGCCCACGCTTCCTTGGCGCGCTTGCCGAGATTGACCGTCCCCACATCCTCGGAATCCGGCAGCGAGAACTGGTAGGCGCCGGCGGCCACGATATGGTCGATGGCCACGAATGGCATGGTGAACCACATGCGCGTGCCATCTGCACCGCCCGGCACCGTCCATTCCAGCATGCCGCGCGGCTTGCCGGGGACGTTGACGATGGTGCCCTTGAAGTCGCCCTTGCGGCCCTCGGCCTTGACGCTCATGTAGACGTGGCCATCGGTGCGCCGGGCAATGATGTCGTCACGGTTGCCGACCTTGCGCGTGGCGCGGCAATTGATGATGCCGGATTTCTCCGTGGTGGCGGTGAAGGTCCAGCCATCGAAGCCCGCTCCATAGGGCTTGACCTGAGCCTGCGCCCCCGAGCTGGTGGCGAGCGTGGCGGCGACGGCGAGCGCGGCGAGAATACCCGTCTTCATGTGCGGCCTTCATAAGGTGAAAGGTGGCGGGACGGCCTGATGGCACTGGATCTTGCCGAGCCCGAACCATGGTCAAGCTCCAGCAGGGCCATGTTTATGAAACGCCGGCTGAATGCAAGTTGAACGAAGCGTGGCCGAATTGCGCGAAAAGCCGCCCGCGCACCCTCGCCCCGCCCGCAACTGGCCCCATGGGCCGGACTGGCTCCATAAGCCTGTAACAAGCCGGCGCTACCGCGTGTCCCTCCCCGCCCCTAGCGTTCGTGGACAGGATGGAAACGAGCGAGACCGCAATGGCCAGCACTTTTTCGGCGAAGACCTTTTCCGGCACCGTGGGCATCGTCCCCGCCCTCGACATCGAGACGCAGGAGAAGTTCGATGCGGTGGTGAAGGCGACGAGCGGCGTGCCCGGCGTCGCCGGCTACAAGCTCGGCCTCACCAGCGTGCTGCGCCATGGCCTGAAAGAGTCCATGCGGCGGGTGCGCGACCTCACCGACCTGCCCATCCTCTACGACCACCAGAAGGCCGGCCCGGACATGCCGGACATGGCGAAGAAGTTCACCGCCCTCTGCGCCGAGGCCGAGGTGGACGGGCTCATCCTTTTCCCCGTTGCCGGCCCCACTGCGGTGGACGGCTTCGTCGGCGAGGCGCTGAAGGCCGGCATCGCGCCGGTGGTGGGCGGCGAGATCCCGGTCGCCGACTATGGCGTCTCCGGCGGCGGCTACCTCCTCGACAATGCGCTGGACCTCATCCTGGAGCGCTCGGTCCAGGGCGGCGCCGATCATTTCGTCCTGCCCGCGCACGATGCCGCGAAGGTCACGCGCTGGTCGCGCTGGATCGCGGCGAACGTGAAGAACCCGCTGGTATTCCTCACCGGCTTCGGCTCGCTGGGCGGCACCATCGAGGGGGCGTTCGCCGCCGCCGAAGCCTGCCCGCGCCGCTTCGCCATCGTCGGCCGCCTCATCACCGAGGCGAAGGACCCGGCCGCCGCCGCCACCGCGCTCTATGAGAAGATGCAGGCGCTGGAGGCAACGGCGCCATGAACGCCGTGCTGCCGTCCCTCCACCGCGAGCCCTTCGTGGGCGGACGCTTCGTGCCCGCCATGGGCGGCGGCGTCGAGGCGCTGGTCGATCCCTGGACGGGCACGCCCCTCGCCGAGGTCGCGCTGGCGGGTCCGGTGGAGGTGGAGGCGGCGATCCGCATGGCGCGCCATGCCTTCGATGCCGGCGACTGGCCCCATCTTCCGCCCGTGGACCGCGGCGCGGTGCTCCACCGCATCGCGGCCGGGATCACGGCACGGCAGGACAAGTTTGCGCAGATCGAGGCGGTGAACGCCGGCAAGCCCATCTCCGGCGCCCTGCGCGAGGTGGAAGGGGCGATCCGCGTCTTCACTTATTATGCCGGGGCCATGGACAAGGTGTTCGGCGACACCATCCCCCTCGGCAAGGATCTTCTGGATTTCACCCTGCGCGAGCCCCTGGGCGTGGTGGCGCAGATCGTGCCGTGGAACTTCCCGCTGCTCGGCGCCTCTTGGAAGCTCGCGCCCGCGCTTGCCGCCGGCTGCGCCGCCATCCTGAAGCCCGCGCCTCTGACGCCGCTCACCGCCCTGCTCCTTGCCGAAGTGTGCCGCGAGGCGGGCGTGCCCGACGGCTTCCTCTCCATGCTGCCCGGCGGCGCGGACGTGGGGCGGCGGTTGGCGGAGGACCCGCGCATCGACGGCATTTCGTTCACCGGCTCCACCGCCGTGGGGTCGGAAGTGATGCGGCTGGCCTCCGCTTCCATCAAGCGCGTGGCGCTGGAACTCGGCGGCAAGAACGCCGCTTTGGTCTTCGCCGATGCCGACATGGAGAAGGCAGCAGCGAGCGCGGTGGCCTCGGGATTCGGCAATGCCGGCCAGTCCTGCTCCGCCCGCTCGCGCCTTCTGGTGGAGCGCGGCGCGCTGGAGCCCTTCGCCCGTGCCTTCACCGCTGCGGCCGCCAAGCTGAAAACCGGCAAGGCGCTGGACCCCGCGACCAATCTCGGCCCGCTCATCTCCGCCTCTCACCGCGATGCCGTGGACCGTACCGTGGCGCTGGCGCGGGAAGCCGGCGCGGACCTCGTGAGCGGCGGGGTGATGCCCGAGGGCGACGGGTTCTTCTACCCGCCCACCATCCTCTCGGGCGTGGGGCCGGACAATCCCGCCTTCAGCCGGGAGATCTTTGGCCCGGTCTGCTCGCTCACGCCGTTCGACAGCGAGGCCGAGGCCATCGCGCTGGCCAATGACAGCGACTATGGTCTCAATGGCTCCGTCTGGTGCCGCGACATCGGCCGGGCGCTCCGGGTGGCGCGGGCCATGCGCACCGGCATGGTGGCGGTGAACGGCCTGCCGAGCGCCTCGAAGACCAGCGTGTTCGCGCCTTTCGGCGGCTACAAGCGCTCCGGCATCGGCCGTGAGCTTGGCCTACAGGCGCTGGATTTCTACTGCGAGATCAAGAACGTGGTGGTGGACCTCACCTAGCGGAAGACAAAAGGAGCCACCGTCGGCGGGCTGGACCCATCGTTGCGTCGGCGGCTGGCTCTCAATGCCCGGCAAATGGCGTTGCTAACTTTTTGAACAGAGCGAAAGGCAAGGCGCGTATGGCCATCGCAATCGTCGGCGGAACCATGATCGACGGCACGGGGGCGGACCCGGTGCCGAATGCGGTCGTGGTGATCGAGGAAGGGCGCATCGTCGCCGCCGGCCCCGAGAGCCGGGTGAGCGTGCCAGCGGGCGCCCAGAAACTCGACGCGGCGGGGCGCACCGTGCTGCCCGGCTTCATCGACACCCATGTCCACGGCACCTACCGCGCCCGCGACATGCGCCAGCACCTCTTGAACACGCCCACCTACAACGTGCTGAAATCCATCGAGGTGTTCCGCGAGACCATCGCCTGCGGCATCACCACCGCGCGCGACATGGGCGGTGCCGATGCCGGCTTCCGGCAGGCCATCGAGGAAGGCATCATCGACGGGCCGCGCCTGTTCATCTCGCTGGGCATGGTCTCGCAGACCGGCGGCCATGGCGACTACTGGCTCCCCGCCGGCATGCGCATCCAGAAGCGCGCCTGGCTCCCCCACACGGTGGCGGACGGGGTGGAAGAGATCCGCCGCCTGGTGCGCGAGCTTCTCATGCGCGGCGCCGACTTCATCAAGATCTGCGCCACCGGCGGCATCACCTCGGTGACCGACAGCTGGGACGAGCCGCAATTCACCATTGAGGAGATTTCCACCGCCGTCTCCGAGGCCGCCGCCAAGGGCAAGCGCGTGGCCGTACATGCCGAGGGCCTCGCCGGCATCAAGAATGCGGTGAATGCCGGCATCCACTCGCTGGAGCACGGCTGGTTCATGGACGAGGAGAGCGTGGACCGCATGATCGCGGGCGGCATCTGGTGGGTGCCGACGCTGGCCCTGGTGCCGCTCTCCATCGAACATCGCCGCAAAAACACCGCTTGGGCCAGTCACCAATTGGGCCAGGAGGACGTGAAGGACGCGCAGATCTATTCGCTGATGCAGACGCAGATCCCCCTCTGGAAGGAGGCGGTGAAGCGCGGCGTGAAGGTGGCCATGGGCACCGACCAGTCGCACCGCCTGCTGGTGGGCGAGAACATGGCCGAACTCGCCTTCATGGTGGACTGGCTCGGCATGTCGCCCATGGAGGTGATCGTCGCCTCCACCACCAAGGCGGCGGAATGCATCGAGCAGCCGAACCTCGGCGCGCTGAAGGCGGGCTGCATGGCCGACGTGCTGGTGCTGGACGGCGATCCGCTCGCCGACATCCGCATCCTGGAGCAGCGCGACCGCCTGCATCTGGTGATGAAGGGCGGAAAGGCCTTCACGAACCGGCTCGACGGCTGAGCGCTGTCGATAAAATGATTTTGTCAATTGATATAGTAGAAAACAACTGCTAGGCAGCATCACAGAGCCGGGCCGGGAGCGCCCCAGGAGCCGTTTAATGAAGTTGAACCGCTTTATGATCCGGCCTCTCGTCGAGCTGGGCCTTCGCGAGGAGTTAAGCTCCGGCGATACAACCGGAGGCTTTCTCGTCGGCGACGATCCGGTTCAGACGGCCAATATCTACGCCAAGGCGAACGGGATCGTCTGCGGCATGCTGTTCGCCGACGAGACCATCCGTTCCATCGAGCCCGATGCGCGCATCGAATGGCTGGTGGAGGACGGCGCCACGGTGGAGCCCGGCACCGTGCTGATGCGGGTGCAGGCGCGCGCCTCCACCTTCTTCGTCATCGAGCGCTCGGCCCTCGACTGGCTGCAGCAGATGAGCGGCATCGCCACCAAGACGCGCCGCTATGCCGAGCTGGTGAAGCACACCGGCGTACGCATCACCGACACCCGCAAGGGCTGGCCGGGCCTGCGCATGGTGCAGAAATATGCCGTGCGTGTGGGCGGCGCCCACAACCACATCTTCAACCTCGCCAATTGCGTGCTGGTGAAGGACAACCACATCAAGATCGCCGGCTCCATCACCGAGGCGGTGAAGATCCTGCGGGCGAGCGCGCAGCACACCTTCAAGTTCGAGGTGGAGTGCGAGAGCCTGGAGATGGTTCAGGAGGCGCTGGATGCCGGCGTCGAGATCATCATGTTCGACAACATGGACCTCGACGAAATGCGCGAGGGCCTGAAGCTGACCAAGGGCCGCGCCATGACCGAGGCGTCCGGCGGCATCAACGAGACCACCATCGTACCCATCGCGGAGCTTGGTGTGGACGTGATCTCCATCGGCGACCTCACCCACACGGTGAAGGCCCTCGACATCAGCCTCGATGTGCGGGACATCAAGCCGAGCGCTCAGCGGACCATCGACCGCCTCAAGCAGCTCTCGAACTGAACACAGGCGGGCCATGCGCGGGGACATGCCCTTTCGTCTGAGGCCGGGAACGGAGACCTTCGTCTTCGACCTCGACGATACCTTGTACCCGCGCTCCGCCGGCCTGCACGGCCAGATGCTCGCCCGCGTCTGGCTGTTCATCCAGGAATTGACCGGCTGCACGCCGGAAGAGGCGGCGGCGCTGCACGCGCACTATTACGAGACCTACGGCACCTCCCTCGTCGGGCTCCAGCGCCACCACGCGGTGAAGCCGCAGGATTTCCTCGCCTTCGTCCACGAGATCGACCTCTCCGTTCTCGCCGAAAACGCGGAGCTGCGCCTCGCGCTGGAAGCCCTGCCCGGCCGGCGCCTCGTCTTCACCAACGGCTCGCGCGCCCATGCCGAGCGGGTGCTGGAGCGCCTCGGCATATCCGACCTGTTCGAGGGCGTGTGCGACATCGCCGCCTGCGACTATATCGGCAAGCCCGAGCGCGCCGCCTACGACACGCTCGTCGGCCGGCACGGCGTCGCGCCGGACCGCGCCATCATGTTTGACGACCGCGCAGTGAACCTCGCCGTGCCCCACGCGCTGGGCATGCAGACGGTGCTGATCGGCGATCACGGCCTTCCCGAGACGCCGGACGCCGCGCACGTCCATTTCCATTCCCTCGCGCTAGCGCCCGTGCTCGCCCAGATCGAGCCGCGCACGCCCCCGATACCGACGCCAAAGGCCGCACAAAGCCTTCATAAGGGCCCGCAAAATAAGGGCTCATCAACGACCGACCTTCCTCAGGAGCCATGATGATGCACGCCCGTCTCACGCGCCTACTCATCGCCGCCACTGCCGTCTCGCTCGCCGCCGCGCCCGCCTTCGCGGCCGACGTGAAGCTCGGCATCGTGCAGTCCACCTCGGGCGGCTCGGCCGCCCTCTACGGCACCATGCAGAAGAACGGCGCGGAGCTGGCTGCCGCCGAGATCAACGCCTCCGGCAAGCTCGGCGACCTCAAGCTGGTGCCCGTCCACCAGGACGATGCCGGCGATCGCGGCCAGACCGTCAACATCTTCCAGCGGCTCATCAACCAGGACAAGGTGACGGTCATCTTCGGGCCGACGCTGACCACCTCGGCCTTCGCCGCGGACCCCATCGCCAACGCCGCCAAGGTGCCGGTGATCGCCTCGTCCAACACCGCCCCCGGCGTGCCGGCCATCGGCGAATACATCTTCCGCACCAGCGCGCCCGAGGCGGCGGTGTTCCCCGGCGTGCTCGCCTATGCGGTGAAGCGCTACCAGCCGAAGACCGCGGCGCAGATCTACGGCATCGACGACGTGCTGATGAAGGCCGCCTACGGCGTGCACAAGGCCGCCCTCGACAAGGCCGGCATCAAGGTGGTGGCCACCGAGACCTTCCAGAAGGGCGACGTGGACTATTCCGCCCAGCTCACCAAGATCAAGGCAGCCAACCCCGACATCATCGTCGTCGGCGGCCTCGCGGAAGAGACTGCCAACATCGTGCGGCAGGCCCGCCAGCTCGGCATTCCGCAGTCCACCGTCTTCCTCGGCGCCAACGCCGCCATCTCCACCAAGCTCAACGACCTCGCCGGTCCCGCCGCGCAGGGCTTCCTCGTGGGCTCGGGCTGGTTCATCGACTTCGACACGCCCGCCAACAAGGCGTTCGTGGAGGCCTACAAGGCCAAGTACGGCAACGCCCCGGACACCTTCGCCGCCCAGGCCCACGCCGCCGTGACCATCTTCGCCGATGCGGTGAAGCGCGCGGGTGGCGTCTCCGATCCGGCGAAGCTGCGCGCCGCCATCGCCGACACCAAGGACCTCCAGACCGTGCTCGGCCCCTTCTCCTTCGACAAGGACCGCGAGCCGGTGCTGGTCGCCAAGGTGCTGGAGCTGAAGGACGGCAAGTTCCAGCTCGCCCAGTGATCCACCGGCCCGTCCGGGGGATCAGCGCATGACCACCTTCCTGCAGCAGGTCGTGAACGGGCTTTCGCTCGGCTCGATCTATGCCGTCTTCGCCATCGGCTGCACGCTGATCTTCGGCGTGCTGAACATCGTGAACCTGGCGCAGGGTGCCTTCTTCATGGTGGGCGCCTATCTGGGGCTCGAGATCGCCCTCCTCGGCCTGCCGCTGCCTCTGGCGCTCCTCGTGGCGCTGGTGGGCGGCGGCGTGCTTGGCATGGCGTCCGAGCTTCTCGTCTTCCGCGTGCTCCGGCTGCGCGGCGGGCACAAATGGATGGGCCTGGTCGCCAGCCTCGCCCTCGCCCGCCTGCTGGTGGGCGTCGCGCAGGAGGTGTTCGGCACCGCCGTCCACGGCTATCCGCCCAACCCCTTCACCGCCATCGTGTGGGAGATCGGCGGCGTGCGCGTGCAGCTGCTGCAGGTCATCGTGGTGATCACCGCGGTGATCCTCATGGGCATCCTCGGCTTCACCCTGCAGAAGACCTCGGTGGGCCGCGCCATCCGCACGGTCGCCTTCTCGGAGGACGTGGCCCGCATCGTCGGCGTGGAGGTGGGGCGCACCATCCTCATCACCTTCTTCATCGCCGGCGCGCTGGCGGGGGCGGCCGGCGTGCTGCTGGGCCTCCTCTTCAACGTGGTCTCTCCCTTCATGGGCGAGCACATGCTGGTGAAGGGCCTCACCGTGATGATCCTCGGCGGCCTCGGCAACATCCCCGGCGCGGTGGCCGGCGGCTTCCTGCTGGGTCTCGTGGAGGTGTTCTCCGTCGCCTATGTCTCGTCGGCCTTCCGGGATGCCATCGGCTTCGGGCTCATCTTCCTGATCCTGCTGGTGAAGCCCACGGGCCTCTTCTCCGGCTTCGAGGAGCGGCGCGCATGATGGCCGCCCTCGACGGATTTCTCGCCAGCTACGGCAACCTCGTGAACTTGTGCCTGCTGAACACCCTGCTCGCCTACGGCGTGTGGCTGGCGCTGGCGGCCAACATGTTCACGCTGGGCACCGGCGGCTTCATGGCGGTGGGCGCCTATTGCAGCGTCTATTTCACCATGCAGCTCGGCGCGCCCTTCGCCGTGGCGGTGGTGGCGGGCGGGCTGCTGGCGGCGGCGGTCGCGCTCGTCATCGGCGCGCCGGTGCTGCGGCTGAGGGGCGATTACTTCATGCTCGCCACCTTCGCCTTCACCGAGGTGGTGCGCGTGATCGCGCTCAACTGGGACGCCGTCACCGGCGGCGCCATCGGCATCTACGGCATCCCGCGCTACACCGAGACATGGCAGCTGGTGCTGCTGGTTCTCATCGCGCTCTATTTCGTCTTCGCCCTGCGGCGCTCCTATTTCGGCCGGTCCATCGCGGCCATCCGGCAGGACGACGTGATGAGCGAGGCCATGGGCGTCAACGTGTTCGGCCAGCGCCTGTCGCTGTTCGTCGCCTCCGGCTTCGTCAGCGGCGGCGTGGGGGGCCTTGCGGCGCATCTCAACTTCTTCGTCGGCCCCTCGGACTTCGGCCTGCTGCGCAGCGTGGATGCCCTCGCCTACCCCATCCTCGGCGGCGTGAACGCGCTCTTGGGGCCGATGGTGGGCGCCATCTTCACCACCCTGCTGCCGGAGCTGCTGCGCTTCTCCAGCCAGTGGCGGGAGATCCTGATGGGCCTCCTCATCCTCGCGGTGGTGCTGTTCCTGCCCGGCGGGGCGATGTCGCTCCTGCGCTGGCGGCCGCGCAAGGCGGCGGCCCGCCGGCCCTCCACCCAGGGAGCCGAATGATGGCGGCGGCGGAACTCGAACTCTGGCAAGTGGCCAAGCGCTTCCAAGGCGTGGTGGCGGTGGACAGCGTGTCGCTGACCGCCGCCGCCGGAAAGGTGACGGCCCTCATCGGCCCGAACGGCTCCGGCAAGACCACCACCATGAACATGATCACCGGCCTCTATCCCACCGACGCCGGCCACATCCGCCTCGATGGCGTGGACATCGCCCGCCTCGCCCCGCACAAGGTGGCGGCGCTGGGCGTTGCCCGCACCTTCCAGAACATCCGCCTGCTGGCGAGCGAGACGACGCTTGACAACGTGCTCCTCGGCGCCCACCGACACCAGTCCGCCAGCCTGCTCGACGTGCTGCTCGGCCTGCCGGCGGTGAAGCGCAGCGAGACGCGGGAGAAGGCGCGCTGCGAGGCGCTGCTCGATCTCGTGGGCATCGCCGCTCTGCGCGACGTGGCCGTGGGTGGCCTCTCCTACGGCGACCGGCGCCGGGTGGAGATCGCCCGCGCCCTCGCCACCCAGCCGCGCCTGCTGCTGCTGGACGAGCCGGCGGCGGGCATGAACTTCGCCGAGAAGCGCGCGCTGGCCGACCTCGTGCTCGCCATCCGCGACATGGGGATCACCGTGCTCCTCATCGAGCACGACATCGAGTTCGTGGCCCGGGTGAGCGACCATATCGTGGTGCTCAATTTCGGCCGCGAGATCGCCGCCGGCACACCGGAGGAGGTGCGCCGCATGCCGAGCGTGATCGAGGCCTATCTGGGGACCGAGGATGCTTGAGCTCGTCAAGGTCACCTCCGGCTACGGGTCCGTCGCGGCCGTCGAGGACATCGACATCACCGTTCCCGCCGGCGCCTGCGTCTGCCTCATCGGCGCCAATGGTGCGGGCAAGACGACGACGCTGCTCACCATCTGCGGCCTCGTGCGCGCCTTCTCCGGCACCGTGCGCATCGAGGGGCGGGACATGACCGCCCGCCCCGCAGACAGGATCGTCCGCGCCGGCGTGTCGCTGGTGCCCGAGGGACGGCGGGTGGTGGCCTCCATGTCGGTGGAGGACAATCTGAAGGTCGGCGCCTATGTGCGCGGCGGCGATCCGGCCATCGCCGACGACATGGAGCTGATCTACACCCGCTTTCCCCGCCTCAAGGAGCGCCGCTTCCAATATGCCGGCTCCCTCTCCGGCGGCGAGCAGCAGATGCTGGCCATGGGCCGGGCGCTGATGGCGCGGCCCAAGCTGCTGCTGCTGGACGAGCCATCCATGGGCCTTGCCCCCCATGTGGTGAACGACATCTTCGCCACCATCGCCGACATCAACGCCAAGGGCACGACCGTGCTGCTGGTGGAGCAGAACGCCCGCAAGGCACTTTCCGTCGCCAGCTACGGCTATGTGATGGAGCACGGACGCATCCTGTTCGCCGACACCGCCGAGGCGCTGGCCCGCGACCCGCGCGTCATCGCCGCCTATCTCGGCATGCGGGCGGCGGAGACGGCTTCAGCCTGAGTACCGCTTCCGCTCAGGCGCCGCGCGGGCTTTCCTAGTTGCCCTCGCTCATGCGCCGCGCGGGCTGAGAGCCTCGCCGCTCGCCTCGAAGGCGCGATAGGCGTCGTCGAGATCATCGAAGATCATGTCCGGGCCGATGGCATCGAGCAGCCCCGCGCGGTCGAGCAGGGTGCGGACCTCGTCGTGCATCTCGGCGATGCCGAACTTGAGGCCGCGGCGCTCCAGTTCCGCACGCACCTCCTCCAGCGCCGCGGCGGCGGTGGAATCCACCTGCGTGATGGCACTGGCGTCCAGCACCAGCCAGCGTGTGCCGCCGACCAGAGTGTCGGCGATGGCGTCGATGCGGCCCTGCATGCGGTCGGCATTGAAGAACAGAAGATCGCCCTGGATGAGCACGATGGCGAGCCCCGGCACCTGCCGCGCGTCGGCCCGCCGGTGCAGCTTGTAGAAGCCCTCGTGGCCCGGCACCCGCCCGAGCAGCGCGTCGCGCGGATACATCATCTTGTGCAGCAGGTAGGCGAAGGTCGCGCCGATGGCGATCAGCACGCCGTTCAGCACACCCAGGCTGATGGGCGCGAACAGCGCGATCATGGCGAAGGCGAACTCCATGCGGCTGATGCGCCATAGCTGGCGCAGGGCCGGCAGGTCCACGAGGCTCAAAGCGGCCGAGATCAGGATCGCCCCCAGCGCCGGAATGGGCAGGATGGCGAGCGCCGGCTGGAGAAAAAGCACGATGGCGAGCAGCGCCAGCGCCGCCACCACGCTGGCCAGCTGCGAGCGTCCACCCACGCTGGCATTCACCGCCGTACGGGAATCCGAGGCGGTGATGGGGAAGGCGGCGAACAGGCCGGCCGCGACGTTGGCGGCTCCGAAACCCACCATCTCGCGGTTGGCATCCACCGGATAGCCGCCGCGCTCGCCGAAGCTGCGCGCCGTGACGATGCCGGCCGCGAAGCTGACGAGGAAGATCGCCGCCGCGCCGATGAGCAATTGGTCGATCGCCGCGCCGCCCCCGGCCGGCAGCGCCAGCGCAGGCAGGCTGGAGGGGATCGACCCCACCACGGCGATACCGCGCCCCTCGAAATCGAACAGCGCGGAGAGCACCACCGAGAGCACCACGACCACCACCTGCCCCGGCACCGGCAGGCGCGTGCGGCGCACGAGATGGAGCACGGCGAACATGCCGAGCGCCAGAAGCAGCGAGGGCCAGTGCACCTCATGCGCCTTGCGCACCAGCTCGATGACCGGTGCGACGAGCCCGTCCCCGATGATGGGAATGCCGGTGACGCGCTTCAGCTGCCCGACGAGGATGGACAGCGAGATACCGGCGAAGAAGCCCACCAGGATCGGCCGTGACAGGAAGGTGGAAAGCACCCCCAGCCCCACCAGCCGCGCGGCGAAATAATAGCCGCCGACCACGAGGGCGATGAGGGCGGCGACCCCCGGCTTGTCGATGGCCGCGAGGTCCGGCATTCCGGCGAGCACGGCCGCGAGCACGGTGATGGTCGCCGCATCCGGCCCCACCACCAGCTGGCGTGACGGGCCGAACACCGCATAGGCAATGAGCGGCGCGATGGAGGCGTAAAGCCCCGTCTGCGGCGGCAGGCCGGCGATGGCGGGATAGGCGATGGCGCTCGGCAAGCCCACCGCGGCAATGGCGAGCCCCGCGGCGACATCCGTCTTGATCCAGCCTGGCCGATATCCGGCGAAGCTCGCCAGCAGCGTCCGTGGGGCTTCTTGAGAGGACGCGCTGTCCGCTGCCACCGGTCAATCTCCGTCCGCCGGCATGAACGCCGCCGGGCTGGCGGGACCATGCCACAGGCAGGGACGGCCCGGAAAGTCCGTCAAAACCCGGCGTTGCCCTCCTGCGCGCACCGCCTTGCCTCCCGGGCTGCCGCTTCTAGAATCGCCGCGGGAGCCGCATCAAGGCGGCGAGGCGGGGGCAGGAACGATGGTTCTGATCCGGCTGTGCAAGATCGCCCTCGTGGCGACGATCGCCGTCTTCTTCACGCTGGTCGCCTTCGGCAACATCACGGACTACGGGACGAACTGGGCCTTCGTCCAGCACGTGCTGGCCATGGATACCATCTTCCCGGACTCCACGCTGCGATGGCGGGCGATTACCGACGAGCGGCTCCAGACCGCAGCCTATGTCGCGATCATCGCCACGGAGGGGGCCATCGCCCTCGTGCTGTGGGCTGGCGTCGTGCGGATGTTGGCCGCGATCCGCACACCGGGCTTCCGCCGCGCCCGCGCGACGGCCGTGCTCGGGCTCTCCCTCGGCATCCTGCTCTATGGGGGCGGGTTCGTCGTCATCGGCGGCGAATGGTTCGCCATGTGGCAGTCGAAGACCTGGAACGGTCAATCCACGGCCTTCGCCTTCATCGGCTGGATCTCCGCCGTGCTCATCATCCTCCTCCTGCCGGAGCAGGAGGAGGAGCACTGAGCCGTTACTTCACCAGCGGGCAGTTGCCGGCCGCGAGGGGGCGGAAGGCCTTGTCGGCGGGAACGGTGGCGATGAGCTTGTAGAAGTCGTACGGCCCCTTGGATTCCGCCGGGCTCTTCACCTCGAACAGGTGCATGTCGTGGATGGCGCGGCCGTCCGGGCGCACCGCCCCCTTGCCGAACAGCGGATCGTCGGTGGGAATGGCCTTCATGGCCTCCACCACCTTGGCGCCGTCCTTGGCGCTACCCACCTTCTCCACCGCCTTCAGATAGTGCAGCAGCCCGGCATAGACGCCGGCATGGACCATGTTGGGATAACGCCCGCCATTGGCCTCGGCGAAACGCTTGGCGAAGGAGCGGGTCTGGTCGTTCAGGTCCCAGTAGAAGGCCTCCGACAGGAACAGGCCCTGCGCCGTCTCCAGCCCCAGCGCGCTGATGTCGTTGAGCACCATGAGCATGGCGACGAGCTTCTGCCCGGCCTTGACGATGCCGAACTCGGACGCCTGCTTCACCGCGTTGATGGTATCCGCCCCGGCGCTGCCGAGGCCGATCACCTTGGCGCCCGACGCCTGGCCCTGGAGCAGGAAGGAAGACAGGTCGGAGGTGCCGAGCGGGTGCCTGACGGTGCCGAGGATCTTGCCGCCGGCCGCCTTGATGGCCTCGCCCGCGTCGCGCTCCAGCGCATGACCGAAGGCATAGTCCACCGAGATGAAGTACCAGGTGTTGCCACCCGCCTTGGTCACGGCGGTGCCGACCGTGTTGGCCTGGGCCCAGGTGTCGTAGGTCCAGTGGACGGTGTTGGGCGAGCAATCCTTGCCGGTGAGGTCGGAGGTGCCACCGCCGGAGATGATCGCCACCTTGTTCTTCTGCCTGGCGATGCCGCTGACACCCAGCGCCACCGCGGAATTCGGCACGTCCAGCACCGCGTCCACGCCGTCCGTGTCGAACCACTGGCGGGTGACGTTCACGCCGATGTCAGCCTTGTTCTGGTGGTCGGCGGCGACCAGCTCGATGGGCATGCCGGCGACCTTGCCGCCGAAATCGGCGATGGCCATCTTCGCCGCCACCACCGATCCGGCACCGGCGAAGTCCGCCTGCACGCCGGCCTGGTCGTTGAGCACGCCCACCTTAACGCTCTCGGCGCTCGCGCCGCCGGGGAAGGCCGCGCAGACGAGGGCGGCCAGCGCGGTCGAGGCCAAAGCGGACCTCAGTGTCCCGGACCTTGCAGTCTTCCTGGGCATTTCAAACCTCCCGATCCTGTCTGTTCGTTCTTGTTTGTCGAAGGCGTTCAGGGCCGCCTTGTTTGTCGTCGGCCCTCAGGGCCGCATGGGCTTCAGCACGGCGCCCTTGGAGAGCGGCTGCACCATGGCCGCATACTGGCCGAGCCAGCCGCGGATCTGGCTGTGGTCCGGCGCACGCCACACCGCGCGGCGGGCGGCCAGCTCGCTCTCGGAGACTTCGAGATCGACACGGCGGGCGCCAATGTCGATGGAGATGACATCGCCCTCGGCGACGAGGCCCAGCGGCCCGCCTTCCGCCGCCTCGGGCATCACCTGGCCGATGGTGATGCCGCTGTTGAGGCCGGAGAGTTCGCCATCGGTCACCACCGCGACACCGGCGCCGAGACCCGCACCGATCAGGGCCGCCATGAAGCTCGCCGCGAACACCGTGCCCGGTCCGCCCTTCGGCCCGAGGCCGCGCAGCACCACCACGTCGCCGGGCTTGATGGAGTGGGTTTCCAGCGCCTTGATGGCGACGGCCTCATCCTCGAACACCCGCGCCTTGCCGGAGAAGGTGCGCACTTCCGCCGGCACGGCGGAGACCTTCACCACCGCACCATCCGGCGCGAGGGTGCCACGCAGGATGGTGAGGCCCGGCTCGTGGCGGAAGGGATCGGCTAGCGGGCGGATGAAGACGCGGTCGGGCTCCGGGACGTCGGCGAGGTTCTCGCCTAGCGTCTTGCCGGTGACGGTCATCACCGACAGATCGAGCACGTCGCTGAGCTCGCGCATCACGCCCCGGCAGCCGCCGGCCCGGTCGAGATCCTCGATGCGGTGGGGCCCGTTGGGCCGCACGGTGGTGATCTGGGGCGTGTCATTCAGCGCCTCCAGCTCGGCCACGATGTCGATGTCCATCTCGGCTTCGGAGGCAGTGGCCGCGAGATGGCGCACGCAGTTCACCGAGCATCCCGTCGCCACCGCCACGCGCAGCGCATTGCGGAACGCGGCGGGGGTGAGGATCTGCCGCGGCCGGATGTCCTTGAGGATGAGGTCGACGATGGCGGCACCCGCGCGGGCGGCATTCTCCATCAGCGCCTGCGAGCCGGCGCGGATGGGCGCGCTGCGCGGATGGGCCATACCGAGCGCTTCGGAGAGCACATGCATGGTGTTGGCGGTGGCAAGGCCGGCGCACACGCCCGGCCCGGTGATGGCACTGCAGGTCATCGCCTTGAGGTCCGCCAGCGAGATGGACCCTGCCTTCAGCGAGCCGACGCTCTTGTAGACCTCCTCGATGTCCACTTCCTTGCCTGCGCAGAGCCCGCCGAGCTGGTAGCCACAGGGCAGCACCACGGACGGCACGTTCAGCCGCGCGGCGGCCATCAGCTGGCCGGGGGTGGTCTTGTCGCAGGAGGCGAGCAGCACCATGCCGTCCAGCTCCGCGCCTTCCACCTGCACCTCGATGTCGTTCACCAGAAGATCGCGGCTCGGCATCAAATAGCGCGCCTGCCGGCCCGCGCTGGTGACGAAATCGGACGGGGCCACGGTGCGGATCTCGAAGGGCAGGCCGCCGGCATCGCGGATCGCCTGCTCCACCACGCGGCACACATCGTCGAGATGCGCGTAGCAGACCGACAGCTTGCTGGAACTGTTGACGATGGCGATCTTCGGCTTCAGCAGGTCTTCCTCGCTGTAGCCCATGGCGAGCCACTGGGCACGGCGCACCGCCCAGCGGGTGGTGCCCGGCTCGAAATTGCTGCGCAGCGTCGGCTGCAACGCGGACTTGGGCTGTTCGGCGTCGGACATGAAACGTCCCTGTCTCGTCAGTTGAGCTGAGCCCCGAGCGCGTTGAGCGCGGCGCGGATGTCGGAGCCGGAGGGCTGCGCCGCCGGATTGTCGCAGAGCTGGTCGGCGACGAGGCCCATGGCCTGCCCGTAGCCGAAGCACTGGGCGGTGACGCGGGCCGAGGCCATGGCCTCGTGCTCGGCCGAAAGGCAGCGCCCCGCCATCACGAGCCCCGTTCCGGTGGCGGGCAGGAAGCAACCGAGGGGGATCTCGTAATAATCATCGAGGATCCAGTGCAGCTTCGGCTTCTCGCCGGAATGCAGCTCGATGGGCCATGGCGAGCGGCAGATGCCGTCCGCGCGCTTGCGGGCGGAGGTCACATCCTCGTTCTTCAGGAGGTCGCGGCCGACGATCTGCCAGGTCTGGCGAATGCCCACCTGCACGCCGGTGTCGTTGACGAAGGAGGCCTCGCAGCCGGCGATGTGGTCGCGGATGAAACGCGCATATTCGCGCACCTGCTTGCGCCCCTCGATCTCCGCCTCGCTGAGGTCGGCAATGCGGGTGGCGTCCAGCTCGCGCCCGTCCGCGCCGACGATACGCGTGGCGTTGCAGATCAGCTCGCCGGGGCGGGGCGTGGGGAAGAGGAAGATCTTGGCGCGCGGCAGGCGGTAGGCGCCGGAGGCGTTCAGCTCCTGGATGAGCTTCATCACCCGTTCGTCGAGGATGGAATCCGGCCCATGCGCAGCGAGGAAGCGCGCCATGTCCACGCCCAGGATCCGGAAGATCATGGTTGGGTTCTGGATGGCGCCGTCGCGGCCTTTGGTGAGCGCTCGCCCCGCCATGGCCGCCACGTCCGCATCGCCGGAGGCGTCCACGGTGATTCTGGCGCGGACCTCCAGCGGCCCCTGCTTGGTGAAGGCGGTGACACCCCTCACATGGTCGCCCTCGGCGAGGACGCCAGTGACGGTCACGTGGTAGAGCACGCGGATGTTGCCCTCGGCGCCGAGCAGCGCGTCGCTCGCCTCGCGCCAGACCAGCGGATCGTGCACCCGCACATAGGTCTTGCCGTATTGCACCGGGCCGGTGAGCCCGCCGCGCGCTTCCATCCCCGCGATGAACTCGTCCACGAAGCCGTGGACCACCTGCTCCGGCTCTGCGTTGCGGCGGTCGGACGCCGCATAGAGGCCGCAGATGGTGCCGGAGAGGCCCGCCACCGCCGCGCCGCCGCTGAAGCCGTAGCGCTCCAGCAGGATGACGCGCCGCCCCTGCCGGGCTGCCGCAACCGCGCAGGCTAGGCCCGCCGCGCCGCCGCCGACCACCAGCACGTCTGTTTCCAGAACCTCCGCGGCCCTTACGTCGGGCATTTCCACCCATCCTGTTTTTAATTGTTAGCGCTATCATTTGTTAGCGCTAACGTGCTGCTATTGTCAAGCAGGCGGCAGGCCATATGGTGAGCCGGGGTCAGTGGTGACGGAATCGGCGATGCGGCAGAAAAGGGGGGGACGGGCGGCGGGCGTCACCATGGAGGACGTGGCCCGCGTGGCGGGCGTCTCCGCCATGACGGTCTCGCGCGTGCTGCGCCAGCCGACCCTCGTGAACGCCGACCTCAAGGCCCGGGTGGAAGCGGCGATCCGCGAGACAGGCTACATCTACAATCTCGTCGCCTCCTCCCTCGCCTCCCAGCGCAGCGGCATCATCGCGCTGATCCTGCCGACGGTGGCGTCATCCATCTTCACCGACAGCGTGAAAGGGGTCTCCGACGTTGCCCGCACCCATGCGGTGCAGATGATCATGGCGGAGACCAACTATTCCCCGGCCGAGGAGGAAAAGGTCATCGAGGCGCTGCTGCGGCGCCGGCCGGACGGCTTCGTCATCGTCGGCGTTTCCCACACCCGCGCCACGCGGGCCCTGCTGGAGAAATCCGGCGTGCCCGTGGTGGAGACCTGGGACAGCACGCCGACGCCCATCGACAGCCTCGTGGGCCTCTCCAACTTCGATGCCATGAAGGCCATGACCGAGGCGCTGGTGGCGCAGGGCTTCCGCCGCATCGTCTTCGTCGGCACCGCGACCCCCGACCGCCGCGCCCAGATGCGCGCCAAGGGCTATGAGGCCGGCATCGCCGAAGCCGGACTCGGCGCACCGCTCATCCTCAATGCGGGCGATCTCACCAGCATGGAATCCGGCCGCATCGTCGCCGAGCGCATCGCGGCGCTGCGGCCCCGTCCGGACGCGGTGCTGTGCCTCAACGACGTGCTCGCGGCCGGCGCGCTGCTGGCGTTCCAGCGCATGGGCATCGCCGTGCCCGCGGATATCGCGGTCGCCGGCTTCGGCGGGCTCGATTTTTCGAGCCACCTCAACCCGTCGCTCTCCACCGTGGACATCCCGCGCTACGAGATGGGCCAGAAGGCCGCCGAGATGCTGCTCGGCCGCATCGCCGGCACCGCCGCGCAGGGCGGCACCTGCGAGATGGGCTACCGGATCATGCTGCGCGAGAGCACCGGGGGCAGCCGCCCCACGGAGGCCAAGGCCTCCTGACGGGCGCGTCCTGATCGGCCGCCTATCGCGGCGGATCGACACCGATCCAGTGGCGCACCACCGGCGGCGCGTCGCCCTGGTGGAACGAGAGCACCTCCGCCTGCACGTCGGCATCGGCATGGGAGACCCGGCGGTGCTGGCGCCGATGCTCGGCCCAGGATTCCACCATGAACCACTCCAGCATCTCCTCCGGATTGGCGGAATCCTCGCTGATGCCCCAGGCATAGGCCCCGTCCCGGCGCCGGGCGGCAGAAAGGCGCTCCAGCGCCTTCAGGAAGGCTTCCCGGTCCGCCCGCGCCACCCGATACTCGATCAGGATCAGCACCGGCCCCCGGTCGTTGGGGATGGGCTCGGCCATGGCCGGCTCGGGCCAGTGCATGGAGGGCGTCAGATCGGCCTCGCCCGCGGGCAGCGGCATGCGGTGCATGATGAGGCCCACCACCGCGAGGCCGCCGGCCGCGATCACCAGAGCCGCCTGCAGCCCCACCGCCTGCGCCACGAGGCCCCAGGCGATGCTGCCGCCCGCCATCGCACCGTTGAAGACCGTGAGATAGACGGCGAGCGCCCGCCCCCGCACCCAATTGGGCAGGATGGACTGGGCGGTTGCGTTCAGCGTCGTCAGCGCGGTGATCCACGCCGCGCCCATGGCGAGCAGGATGGGCACCGCCAGCCAGCGCGGCGGAGCCAGCGCAAGGGCGACCGTCGCGACGGCGGTGACGAGCGAAGCGGCGAGGATGAGCCCATCCGCCGAAAGTCGGCCGCGCAGCCGTGGCATCAGCAGCGCCCCGCCGATGGCGCCCACACCCACCGAACCGAGCAGCAGGCCGTAATAGGCCGCATCCCCCTTGAGCAGCCCGCGCGCGACCAGCGGCAACAGCGCCCAGACCGCGCTGGCGAAGGCGAAGAAGAAGGCCGAACGCAACAGGACGACATGCATCTCCTTGCTGGACCGCGCATAGCGCAGCCCGGCCCGGAAGGCGCCGGGGAAGCGCTCGCCCAGTTCATCCTGCGGGGTGGCGGGCCGACGCCACCACACGAGGGCGGCGATGACGAAGACGTAGCTCGCCACGTCCGCCCCATAGGTCACCGCCGCGCCGAAGGCGGCGAGCAGCACGCCGCCCAGCGCCGGGCCGATGGAGCGGGAAATGTTGATGCCGAGCGAGTTGAGCGCCACCGCGCTCTTCAGGTCCGACCGCGGCACCAGCTCCGGCACGATGGACTGCCAGGTGGGCGCCATCAGCGCCGCGCCGATGCCGCCGAGAAAGGTGAGCGCGATCAGCGAGGAGACCGTCATCAGCCCGGTCAGCGACAGCAGCATCAGGACGCCGCTGACGCATGCCAGCCCGATCTGGATGGCGATGAGAAAGCGCCGCCGGTCGAGGATGTCGGAGAGCACCCCGGCCGGCATGGCGAGCAGGAACACCGGCAGCATAGCCGCCGCCTGGATGGTCGCCACCGCCGCGGGCGAGGCGGAAAGATCGGTGACGATCCACGCGCTCGCCACGTCGCGCATGAAGCTGCCGGTATTGCCCAGCACGGTCGCCACCCACAGCACGGCGAAGACCGGCCGCTTCAACGGGGCGAAGGCACCGGGCGCGGGCGCGGACGGCGGGGATGGGGGATTTTCGCTCATGCTCGCTGTCCCTCCGCTTTGCCCGCCAGATCGTACCACGCCACCAGCACCAACGCGCCGGCGAGGCCGAGATGCTCGAAGAAGGCGTTGGCGGCGGCGAAACGCTCGGCCCCCGCCATGCCCCAGAATCGGTTGGCGAGCAGGGTCGCCGCGACGGTGAATGCGGCGAGCGCCAGCGCGCCGGCCCAGCGCATGAGGCCGGAGAGGATCATGATCGGCGCGATGATCTCCAGCGCGATCACCCCGGCGGCGAGCGGGGCCGCCGGGGCAAGGCCGAAATGGGTCATTTCAGCGATGGCGCCGGGGAAATCCAGCGCCTTGGTGAGGCCGCCCTGCAGATAGGCCGAGGTCAGCGCGAGCAGCGCGAACGCCCGCACCGGCCGCGGCGACAGAAGCGGCCGGGCGGCCTGTGCGAGGCGGTCGGAAACGCCCATCGCTCAGAACGCCCAGCAGGCGCAGCCCAGCGCGCCGAAGAAGCTCTGCGGATCGCCCACCGGCACGCTTGCGCCCCATGCCCCCGCATGGGCGTGGCCGTGGACGCCGCAGGCCTTGGCGCAGCCGCAGGCGGCGGCGAAGGCGTATTTCTGCGCGCTGTCCTCCTTGCGCGGCTGGTAGCCGCCGAAGGTGCGCACCGGCGACCAGTCCGGCATGGCCGGCGGCAGCGGCGGCGCGAGGTCGCGGAAGGCGCCATCCCCATGCACCGGCACGCCGCCGAGCAGGGTCAGGACCGAGGTGATGTCCTGAATGCGGTCCTCGGACACGGAGAAGTAATCGTCCGAGAGCACGACGAGGTCGGCGAGCTGGCCGTCCTTGATCTGCCCCTTCTTGTCCGGCTCGCTGGAGAACCAGGTGTTGGCCTCGGTCCAGAGCCTGAGCGCGTCTTCCCGGTCCAGCCGGTTCGCTGGCGGATAGAGGGAGAGCCCGCCGAGCGTGCGGCCCGTCACCAGCCACGAGAGCGAGACCCAGGGATTGTAGGAGGCGACGCGGGTCGCATCCGTCCCCGCCCCCACCGGGATGCCGGCGTCCAGCATGCGGCGGATCGGCGGGGTGCGCTCGGCCGCCTTGGCGCCGTAGCGATCGACGAAATATTCGCCCTGATAGGCCATGCGATGCTGCACGGCGATGCCGCCGCCCAGCGCCGCGATGCGGTCGATGTTGCGGTCGGTGATGGTCTCCGCATGGTCGAAGAACCAGTTGAGGCCCTTGAGCGGCACGTCGGAATCGACCTTCTCGAACACGTCGAGGGCGCGCGAGATGGTCTCGTCATAGGTGGCGTGAAGGCGGAACGGCCAGCGGTTCTCGGCGAGCAGGCGCACCACCGGCTCGAGATCGCCCTCCATGGCGCCGGGCAGGTCCGGCCGTGCCACCTGGAAGTCCTCGAAGTCGGCAGCGGAATAGACCAGCATCTCGCCGGCGCCGTTGTGGCGATAGAGGTCGTCCCCCTGCCCCGGCGTGACGGTCTTCGACCAGCCGGCAAAATCCGCCAGCTCCGCCTTCGGCTTCTGGGTGAAGAGGTTGTAGGCGATGCGCACGGTGAGGATTCCCTCCCGGTGCAGATCCTCAATGACCGAATAGTCTTCCGGATAGTTCTGGAAGCCGCCGCCCGCATCGATCACCGAGGTGACGCCCAGGCGGTTCACCTCGCGCATGAAGTGGCGGGTGGAGTTCTTCTGGTATTCGGGCGGCAGCTTCGGCCCCTTGGCCAGCGTCGCGTAGAGGATGGTGGCGTTGGGCTTGGCCACCAGCAGGCCGGTGGGATTGCCGTTGGCATCGCGAATGATCTCGCCGGCGGGCGGATCGGGCGTGTCCTTGGTGTAGCCCACCACGCGCAGGGCGGCGGCGTTGAGCAAGGCGCGGTCGTAGAGATGCAGGATGAAGACCGGCGTGTCCGGGGAGACGGCGTTGATCTCCTCCAGCGTCGGCAGGCGCTTCTCGGCGAACTGGTGCTCGGTGAAGCCGCCCACCACGCGCACCCATTGGGGGGCCGGCGTGACGGCCACCTGACGCTTCAGCATGTCCATGGCGTCGGCGAGCGAGCGCACGCCATCCCAGCGCAGCTCCATGTTGTAGTTCAGGCCGCCGCGGATGATATGCATGTGGCTGTCGATGAGGCCCGGGATCACCCGCCGGCCGCCTACGTCGATGATCCGTGTGGTCGTTCCGGCAAGCCGCATCGTGTCGGCGGTCGTGCCGGCGAACACGATCACGCCGTCGCGCACCGCCACCGCCTCCGCCGTGGGATTGGTGCGGTCGAGGGTGGTCATCTTGCCGTTGAACAGGATGAGGTCGGCGATCTCGCTCATGGTGCGCGCCTTCTGCAGTGGGCGACGAGAATGAAAGCTCAGGATTTGGGAGGGGGCGTGTCGCCCGAGGCGGGCGCATCGGCCGCATCGCGCCGGCCCGGAAGCTGGCCCAGCACGTGGTCCTTGCAGTCGGCGAGGCCCACGGCACGGGCGAGGCCGTCGCCGTTCATCAGATGACGCGCCACCGGCAGGATCTGCTCGCCGACGAGAATGCCGAGCAGCCCCAGCAGCGCCACCACCGGCGGGGCCGGGGAGCGCACGTTGATGAGGCTGTAGACGATACCGACCAGCAGGCCGGCGCCCAGCGAGGCGAGATAGAGCTTCATGGGCCCTCCGGGGGTTCGAACATCCGGCGCCGGCCGGGGGGAGGCCGGCGCCGGAAGGAGGTCACGCCTTGATGAAGGCGAGAAGGTCGGCGTTGATCACGTCCGCATGGGTGGTGCACATGCCGTGCGGATAGCCGGGATAGACCTTCAGCGTGCCATGCTTCAGCAGCTTGGCGGAGAGCAGCGCGCTGTCGGCGATGGGGACGATCTGGTCGTCATCGCCGTGCATCACGAGGGTGGGCACCTCGCACGCCTTCAGATCCGCGGTGAAGTCCGTCTCGGAGAAGGCCTTGATGCCGTCGTAATGGGCCTTGGCGCCGCCGGTCATGCCCTGACGCCACCAGTTCCAGATGGCGCCCTGGGAGACCTGCGCGCCCGGACGGTTGAAGCCGTAGAACGGGCCGGTCGGGACGTCGAGGAAGAACTGGGCGCGGTTGGCGGCGAGCGCCTTGCGGAAGCCGTCGAAGACCTCCATGGGCAGGCCGCCGGGGTTGGATTCGGTCTTCAGCATGATGGGCGGCACGGCGCCGATCAGCACCAGCTTCGCGACGCGCGCCTTGCCGTGCTTCACGGTGTAGTGCAGCGCCTCGCCGCCGCCGGTGGAATGGCCGATGTGAACGGCATTCTTGAGGTCGAGATGGTCCATCACGGCCGCGGCGTCGGCGGCGTAGTGGTCCATGTCGTGGCCGTCGCTGACCTGGGTGGAGCGGCCATGGCCGCGGCGGTCGTGGGCGACCACGCGGTAGCCGTTGTTCACGAAGAACAGGAGCTGCGCGTCCCAGTCGTCCGAGGACAGGGGCCAGCCATGGTGGAAGACGATGGGCTGGGCGGTCTTCGGACCCCAGTCCTTGTAGAAGATCTCGACGCCGTCCTTGGTGGTCACGCTGGGCATGGGTTGAACTCCTTGGGGGGTAGAGACTGAGGGGTTGGAGGCTGCGAAGGCCGCGGCGGGAAAGTCGAGGCCGAGGGCGGCGGCGAGCGCCGCGGTGGCGCCGCCACCGAGCACGGTCCGGCGCGAGACAAGGGGGAACTGTTCCGGGAGGCGCGCGCCGCCCGGTGCATCACTTCCGGTCATGGTCTCGAACCTCAGTGGCCTTCGGAGGCGCCGAACATGGTCTTGGCGTAGATGATGCCGAGGCCGTAGGCGCCGCCATAGGTCTTGGCTATTCCCGTGGTCATGTCGTAGGTCGCGGTGCGGGCCCAGTCGCGCTGGAGCTCCAGCAGATACTGCAGCGAGGTCATGGGCCGGGCGCCAGCCTGGATCATCCGCTGCATGGCGCGCTCGTGCGCCTCGTCGGAGACATCGCCGCAGGCATCGGCGATCACGTAGACCTCGAAGCCCTGCTCGATGGCCGACAAGGCCGGGCCGACGATGCACACGCCGGTCCATAGGCCGGAGAGCACGATGCGGCCCTTGCCGATCTCGTTGACCCGGGCGATGACGGCTTCATCCTCCCAGGTGTTCATGGAGGTGCGGTCGAGCAGCTTCTCGCCCGGGAACGCATCGGTGATCTCGGAGAACATGGGGCCGGAGAAGCTCTTCTCGGCCACCGTGGTGAGGATGGTGGACACCCCGAAGCCAGCGGCGGCGCGGGCGACCAGAGCCGCATTGTTGCGCAGGTTCACGGCGTCGATGGACTTGGTCGCGAACGACATTTGCGACTGGAAGTCGATCATGATCAGCGTATGGTCCTTCGGGGAAAGGAGCATACCGCCGGGGGCGGCGACTGCGTTGGGCACGGTTCATCTCCTGTGTGAGAGCGGGCGCGAAGCTAGCGCCCGACTTGTGCTGAGACCATTAGTTACTGGCGGGATACCGGGCACATCCATGAATTCCCAAGACAAAATCGAGCCGCAGGCAGACAAGGCGTGCATGGCCGAACCCCTCCTGAAGTTCTTCGCTCAGGAGTGGATGGCACATGTGGTCGCGGCACTGTCGCGCCACGGCACACTGCGGTTCGGACAGCTCCGGCGAAGCTTGCCGGGGCCGATTTCGGCACGCGTCCTCTCTGCCCGGCTCAAGGCGCTTGAGGCCGGGGGATATGTGACGCGGCGGGAGATCGAGGGGCGGGTCCGTCAGGTGGAATACAGGCTGACGGACTCGGGTCGCGCCATCGACCTCCTTCTGTCGCAGGCGGAAACGGCCCTGTACCTCGAAGGCACGGCCGGCGCACTGGCTAGCGGGCGCTGACGGCGCCCACCTCTGGCGGTGGACCGCAGCATGTGGAGAACTTGAGCGGGGCAGTGCTCATCGGTTCGATCCCTTGCCGGAAGGCCCGAAGCGGGGCTGACGGGGCGGACTATGGCGTTGCAGCTGGAGCCCGTCTTGCCGAAAAGCCCGCATCCTTGAACGATGGGATTTCCCGAAGACGCCCCCGCTCGCTCAATGGCCGCGCCGCCACAGCCCCGGCGCCGATCCGGTGAGGCGCGTGAAGGTCCGTGTCATGTGACTCTGGTCGGAAAATCCGCAGGTGATGGCGATGTCCGCCAGCGGCAGGCGGGAGCCGACGATGAGATTCCGCGCGCGCTCCACCCGCAGGTGAAGCATCCACTGGTAGGGCGTGAGCCCCGTTTCATCCCTGAAGCACTTGATGAAATGGCCGCGCGAGACGCCGCAGGCGGCCGCGATGTCGGAGATCAGCACGTTCCCGTCGAGCCCCGCGGCGAGCCGTTCCTTGGCGATGGCGAACTGGCGCGGCGAGAGGCCGCCGGGAATGCGCACCGCAGCGCCGTGATAGCGCGTGGCAAGATGGGTCTGGATGGCCGAGACCACCTGATCCAGGAACAGGGGCACCTGCCGCTCCGGCGCATCGAGCATGGGCAGAAGCGCCCGCGAAAGGTGCGCCAGCACAGGGTCTTGCGTGCCGGGGGTGCAGGAAACGCACTCCGCCAGCGGCAGGCCCATCTCGGTGAAGGTCTGGTGCAGCGCCCCGTGCGACACCTCCAGCAGGAAGAAGTCGAATCCCGTCTCGATGTCGGCGCGATAGGTGTCGGAGAAGGAGCGGACATAGCAGCTGTCCGGCGCGAAATCATAGGCGGTCGCCACGCCATCGCCGAAGATGCGCCGGCGGTGCCCGCCAGAGAGTGCCACGCCCATCAGAAGGCCCCGGCCGCTCGGCGGGGTCTCGACCCGGCTCGTGGCCGAGCCCTCGTGCTGCTTGCGGTAGACGACGAAGCCGGTGCCGACCAGTTCCCTCTGGTCTTCGAGCGCCGCGACGGAACAGCCGAGGCTGTCGCGCCGGGTGATTCCACCGGGTGCCGCCGTGTCGAGTCGGGCCATCTGAAGCCTCGGGGCTGGCTTGCTGGTGCGCGAACCTACACCAGAAGCGGGACGGGTAAAATGAAGCGGCGCTGACCTAAGCTGTAGACAAAGGTTTAAAGCCGGCGCCCGTGGGTGGGCGCCGGCTCCCGATCGTTCAGGCCGGGATCAGCTGGGTGACCACCGCCGACAGGCCGATGCCGAAGGCGGCGGCGCCGGCGAGGCGCGGGGCCAGAGACGTGGGGGTCCAGGCGCGGCCCGACGCGACGAGGGCGACACCCGCGCCGATTACCGACTGCACCACCGCGAGGCCGGCGAGATAGGCGACGAGCTGGGTCGGTTCGGCGCCCACGATGGACTCGCCATAAGCGTAGCCGTGGAACAGGCCGGCGATGGCGAACAGGCCGATCCACACCCCGCGCGCAGGCTTTTCCCGGCCGGCGGCGAGCAGGCCGCCGATGGCCACCACGCTCAGCGCGATCACCGTCTCGGCGAACGGCAGGTTCACGAGCTGCACATGCAGCATGACGCCGGCGATGGAGGCCACCACGAAGGCCACCGGCACGAAGGCGCCGAGCCCCATCACCCCGGCGATGAGGCCGGCGGCGACGATGAAGCCGAGATGGTCGAGACCGATCACCGGATGGGCGAGGCCGGAGATGAAGCCTTCGCCGAAGGTCGCGGGCAGCCGCCCGCCCATGGCGTGGTGCGCCTCGGCGGAGGTGGCGGCGAAGAGGGGAACGAGGGACAGGAGCGCGATCCTGCTGACGAGACGGGACATGATGTTCTTCCTTGCTCTGGATGGTTGGAAACGAGGGGGACGGGTCTCAGACGGGGCTGCGCTCCGGCTGGAGCAGCGCCTGCCGGATGCGCGCCGCGCACAAGGCGGAGGCGTAGGCGAAGCAGGCGCCGAGGATCATGGAGAAGGGCACCAGCAGAAGCGCGTTGCGGCCCGTGAGGGACAGCATCGCGGCCGGGGTGAAGGCGTCCGCGTTCTGAGTGAGGAACGCGAAGGTGGCGGCATAGCCGTAGGTCACGGCCGGGATGGAAGAGAACGCCGGGATGTAGGCGGCGAGGATGTAGAGGGCGATGGACAGCCCGACGATGACGGCGCCCACCGTCGGCCCAGGCGCGAGAGTGGCGAGGACGAGCCCCGTCGCCCATGCCACCGCGATGCCGAACACGTTCGAGACGATGGTGGTCCGGAACGCCGCGGCGTCGCCGCCGGAGTGGAAGAAGCACGCCCAGGCGATGAACGCCGCCCAGATGAGGAACGCCTGCGTGGACAGGAACAGCCAGGTGCACAGGCCTCCCAGCACGCCGACGCTCAGGGCCAGGGAAATGATCATGTCGAAGCCTCCGCTGAGGCGGTGAGACAAGCCTCTCCCGTTCCGGCGCACGGGTGGCGCGCCGGGGGCAAGAGACGGCGGTAGGTTGACGGCGATTTATGGCTGGCGTGGCGGCGGACCCGATGCGGCCCGCCGCCCGTCTCAGATCACCTCTTCGCGGGTCCGGTGGAGGAATTCCTCCGTCCTGCGATCCAGCTCCTCGGCGCTGACGAGGCCGCGCTCCAGAGCGAGCTTCTCGAACGCCGCCAGCCACTGCTGGTAGTAGTTCCACGTCTCGTCATCGGGCGCGTGGGACTTGTCCCAGGTGCCGATGGTGCCGATCAGGCTCTGGCGGAAGTCCTCCCACTGGTAGGCCTTGGCCTCGGCGAGGGCGAGAGCCATGCCGAAGGCGCGGCCCTGCCAGGGCTCCTCGAACTGGAGGCTCTCGCAATTGCGCGGGATGGCGCCACGCCCGTCGAGCGATTCCACATAGATGTCCATGGCGGCGATCCCTTCAGGCGGAGACGAGGCCGAGACCCTGCATGGCCTCGGTGGAGACGAGGGCGGCGAGTTTCTCCTCGGGCCAGCCCTCGGTGCCGGCGGGCCGCTCGGGGATCACGAAGTAGCGCACCTGCGCGCTCGAATCCCAGATGTCGATCCTTTTGTCCTCGGGCAGGCTCACGCCGAAATCGGCGAGCACGCCGCGCGGCTCGCGCACGATGCGGGCGCGGAAGACGGGATCCTTGAACCAGTAGGGCGGCAGGCCGAGCAGCGGCCAGGGCCAGCAGGAGCACAGGGTGCAGCAGACCACGTTGTGCGCGGCCGTGGTGTTCTCCACCACGCGCAGGTTCTCGCCCTCGATGCCGTCCTTGAGGCCCAGTTCGGCGATGGCCTTGTTGGCATCCGCGAGCAGGCGCGCCTTGAAGGCCGGATCGGTCCAGGCCTTGGCCACCACCTTGGCGCCGTTGAACGGCCCCATCTCGTGCTCGAAGAAGCGGATGACGCGATCGACCGTGTCGACGCCGATCATGCCCTTCTCGCGGAACAGGGATTCGAGGGCCTTGGTGCGGGCGGCGTAATAGCTCTCGCTCTCCCGCAGATGGTGATGATGTTCGTGGTCGTGATCGTGATCGTCGCTCATGATTTTCCGCTCTGGCTATTGGGCGCGAGGCCGGTTGTTGTGATGAGGAATGAGATCAGGCGGCTTCGAGATAGACTTCGAAGCAGTCGTTATAGAGAACGTCGCCCTTGTCCGGGATGTCGGACCACAGGTCCCGCGTCTTGAACTTGACGAGATAGACCGGCTGGGTGGTGGAGATGCCGTCGGTGGGCACGTTGTCGGCGTAGAGATAGGCGCCCTTGTAGACGGTATCGATCACGCCGACCTTGTTGCGCAGATAGCCGGGCAGCCGGGTGTGGACGGCGGGCGGCATGTCCTTCACACGCACCTTGTCGCCGACCTTGAACAGGGGGTCCACCGCCACGTCCCGATAGGGGTTGGCGCCGGTGTAGAAATACTCGATCACCCGCTCGGTGACGGCGTTGTCCCCGGAATTGGGGAGCGGCGCGTCGGGGTGTTCCAGGAAGTGCTTGGTGCGTTCCTCAAGCTCTTTTTCCGAAATATAGTTTTTCGCCACGAGGAAATGGCACATGCCGCCGAGCCATTTGATGTAGTAGCGATACTTGAAGTAATCGAGCGGGCTCATGCCTTCGGCGAGCACCCGAAGATCCGGCCAGGCCCAGATGCCGGTGCCCATCATGGTGGTGTGGACCGCGAAGAGCTGGGCCTCCCACGGCTCCACGAACACGCGCTTCTCGACGGCCACGGGGCCGAGATTCTCGATGCCCCCGAGGAAATGCTGAACTTTCATGCCGACGCCTCTCTCTGCCATGCCTGCGATCCCAGGCGGATCGCGGGCCTCGGTTGATCCGCCCCTGCCGCCGCGACGGGCGGCCCGCGGAGCGGCGGAACACGAGGAGCCAGGCTTTCAAGGCCGACGAAGATGATCGCCAACGCAAAAAAGCCCGTCAGCACCTCGCTGCGGGCGGCTTTGCCACTGATCCATAAATCATGCTGGCGGCGTCTTGATGAGCGTCCTTGCTCGACGACCGTGAAAACAGTGCGACGCAGCAAAAGAACTGTCAAGCGCGAATTTTCAGGTGCCGGCTTTAGCGCGGAAGCCACGATTTCAGCCGGGGATACAGCCACAGCCGCGCCGTGCCCCGCGGCTTCCGCCATTTATTCCCCGCTTGAATGCGGGACAGTCGCATTTGCGCTTGACACAGCGCCGGCGCACAGTCAGGCTAATTCGTAGGCGATAGGCAAGGATGCCTATTAAGTCGCCATTTGCGAACAGACATTCGGGACAGACCCCGTGGCGATGCAGCCCTCAGGCCGAATGGCCCGAGGGCGTTTTTGTTTGCGGCAAGGCCAGTTCGAACAAGGCTACTTGCGGCGGGCGGGCATCGGCCGGGGCAACCGGGAACGGACACCTGCGGTGAGGGAAATGGCGAGACCCAGCTATCGGATCGGCCTGATGTTCTCCACCACGGGGCCCTACAGCACGGTTGCCGGCGCCATGCTCAACGGCGCGCTGCTCGCCGTGTCGGAGATTGGCGAGGCAGGGCCGGTCGAGCTGGTACCCGTGGTCGTCGATCCGGGCGGCGACCTCTCACGCTACACGGCTCTGAGCGGCCAGCTTCTCGCCGAAGGGGTGCGCCATGTGGTGGGCTGCTACACCTCGTCGAGCCGCAAGGAAGTCATCCCCTGCTTCGAAAAGCATGACGGGATACTCTGGTACCCATCCCACTACGAGGGCTTCGAGAGCGCCGACAATGTGGTCTATACCGGCGCGGCGCCGAACCAGCATATCCTGCCGCTCATCGACTACCTCATGTCCACCTTCGGCGACCGCGCCTTCTGCGTCGGCTCGAACTACATCTGGGCGTGGGAGAACAGCCGCATCCTTCGCGAGACCGTGACGGCGCGCGGCGGCACGGTGGTGGCGGAGCGCTATCTCCCCGTGGGCGAGACGGACCTGCGCAAGCTCGTGGATGCGGTGATCGAGGCGCGGCCCAGCTTCGTCTTTTCGTCGCTCATCGGTGTCAGCGGCCTCGCCTTCCTCAGCGCGCTGCGCCACGCCTGCCTCGCACGTGGCATCGACCAGCCAGGCACCATGCCGGTGGCGAGCTGCAACCTGTCCGAGCCCGATCTGGACGAGCTGGAGCCGGAGGCCCGCGACGGCCACATCTCCTCCAGCGTCTATTTCTCGGCCCTGCGCAATCCGGTGAACGACGCCTTCGTCTCCCGCCATGCCGCTGCCTACCCCTCCGCACCGCTGACCTCGGCGGATGCGGAAGCCTCCTACATCGCGGTGAAGCTGCTGGCCGGCGCGCTGGCCGAGGCCGGCACCGATGAAATCCTCGCGGTGAAGGCCGCGGTGGCGCGCCAGCGTCTCGCCGCGCCCCAGGGCGATGTGTGGGTGGATGCGGAGACCATGCATCTCCATCTCACGCCGCGCATCGGCCGCTCGCGCGGGACGGAATTCGACATCATCCGCGAGGAGCCGGTGCCCATCCGGCCCGATCCCTATCTGGTGCGCTCCGCGCCCACCGACAGCTGGTTCGCATCCGCGCCGCGGCTGCGGGTCGCCAAGTGAAGGGGGCCGGGCCAGCCATGTCGCGCAACCTGCTCCAGAACTTCCGCGGCGCCCGCGCGCTCATCGTCGCCTCCGGCGAGGGCGGCATCGATACGCTGGAGAGCGTGCTCGGAAAGCTCGGACTCGTGGTGGCCCGCGCGGACGTCCCGGAGGCTGGGCGCCATCTCGATCTCGCATTGGTGGAGGAGCGCGCGGACCTGCTCTTCATCGACGGCGACCTCGACAGCGTGCTGCCCTGCGACCTCGGCGCGGCACGCACGCCGCCGGTCCCGGTCATCGGGCTGGTCGGCATCGAGGCGCCGGGCCGGCTGAAGGCACTGATGAACCAGGGGGCCACGGCCTTCCTGCGAAAGCCGGTCTATGCCGGCGCCGTCTACACCACGCTGTTCCTCGGCGTGAACCAGTATCTCCTGCGCAAGGAGATGGCGAGCGAGCTCAACGCCCAGCAGGATCGCCGCCGCCGCCGCAAGGCGGTCATCAAGACCATCCTGCTGCTGATGGAAGAGCATCACGTCGATGACGACGAGGCCTATGTCATGCTCCGCCGCGACAGCATGCGTCGGCGCCAGAGCCTCGAGGATTATTGCGAGGACTACATCTCCGGCCGGTCGAAGCTGACCGCGTCCTCGCCTGAAGCCGAGCCGCGCACCGCGGCCCGGCGCTGACCTTACCGACCCACATCACGACGGAGCCGCCCGGCTCCGCGCACGTGGCAGCTGCCAGCGACGCCAGCCCGCCCGCAAGGAGAAGGCCCATGTCCCGGCAGCACGCATCACGGCCTCTGACGCCGCCCCCCTATTCCCCTCCCGATCCGGCCTGGCTCGAAGGCTCCATCATGGCCGCCCGCGGCGAAGCCAAAGGGCGCGCCGGCGAACGCCACGAGATCACCGAGGCGAGCCAGGGCAAGTATCACTACGTCTACGGCCCCTATGCCACGCCCGTGCTGCGCGTGGATCCGGGCGCGGTGGTGAGCGCCGAGACCCACGACGCTATGGAAGGGCAGATCAAAAACGAGAGCGACAAGCCCTCGGAAATCCTCAACTTTCCCTTCCTCAACCCGCAGAACGGGCCGATCTTCGTCAACGGGGCGGAGAAGGGCGACTGCCTCGCCGTCTACATCCACGACATCGTGCCGCGCGGGCCGCAGCCTATCGGCACCACCTGCATCATGCCGGAGTTCGGCGGCCTCGTCGGCACGGGCGACACCGCGGTCCTCAACGCGCCTCTGCCGGAGATCGTGAAGAAGCTGCACGTGGATCCCGCGACCGGCGTGCGCTGGAACGAGCGAATCAGCCTGCCCTACCAGCCCTTCATCGGCACCATCGGCACCGCGCCGGAGATCGAGGCCATCTCCTCCCTCGTCCCGGACTATTACGGCGGCAACATGGACCTGCCAGACGTGGCTCCTGGCGCCGTCATCTACCTGCCGGTGCATGCGCCCGGCGCCCTGCTCTATCTCGGCGACTGCCACGCGACGCAGGGCGACGGGGAGCTGTGCGGCTTCGCCATCGAACACCCCACCGTGACCACGGTGCAGATCGACCTCATCAAGGGGTGGAACTTCCGCTGGCCGCGACTGGAGACCCACGACCGCATCATGACCATCGGCTCAGGCCGCCCCATGGAGGACGCGGCCCGCATCGCCTATCGCGAGCTGGTGCGCTGGATGGCCGCCGATTACGGCTATGACGAGCTGGAGGCCTACATGCTGCTGACGCAGGCCGGGCATCTGCGCGTCGGCAACATGGTAGACCCGAAGTACACGCTCGGCGCCTCCGTCGACAAGACGCTCCTCGGCGCGGCCTGAGTCACGCCCGTCTGGCAAAGGCTCCGGCGATCACACGATCGCCGGCAGCCTCCGGCCGAGCCGCCTACGCCAGCAAATCCCGCCACTCGGGATGGCGACGGAACTGCGCGGCCACGTAGGAGCAGAGCGGGGTGATCTTGAACCCTTGAGCGCGCGCGTCGGCGATGAGCGCGTCCACGAGACGCGCGGCGATGCCCTGCCCCTCGAAGGCCGGCGGAACGCCTGTATGGGTGACGATGAGCGGGCCATCGCCGCGGCGCTGGTAGCTCAGTTCCGCTTCCGCGCCGCCGCCGAGGCGGATGACATAGCGGCCCCCGTTCGGGCCGTCCTCGCGCTGAACCTCGTGGCTGGCGTCGCTCATCATGCCTCCGTCGGTGGTGCTGCCCCCACCCTAACGGCGATGCTATCCCATCAGTTCATTCCGCGCGCCTCAAGCCCGCGAGCGTGCGGAACGCATCCGCCAGCCGCTCCTTGGAAAGCGGCTGCACGAAGTTGCGAATATAGGGCGCGGTGTCCCAGGACACGGAGACGATGCCGTCCACCACCGCCTCGGTCTCGACGCCGAAATCCTCCAGCGCGCGCGGCAGGTTGAGGAGGGCGTAGAAGGCCAGCATGTCGGCCATGAAATCAGTGTCCCGGCCTTCCGCCAGCAGTTGCACCAGAAGCCCGAGGGCCACCTGCTCGCCATGCAGCGCCCGCGCCACCTCCGGCACCGTGGAGAAGCCACGGGTCAGCGAATGGGCGATGGACAGGCCACCGCTTTCGAAGGCGAGACCGGAGAGGAGGATGGTCGCCTCCACCACACGCTCCACCGCATCATCAGCCGCCTTGCGGGCGACGGCAGCCACCGCCGCCTCGCCGTCCGCGCGGATGGCACGGTAGCAGGCATCGGCGATGGTGACGGCGAGGCTGGTGGGGCGGCCCTTGAAGAAATTCAGCCCCCCGGCGCCAGCGCACTGCTCCACCTCGAACTTCTTGGACAGCGCATCGCCGATGCCCGCCACGAAGAAGCGCGCCGGCGCCTGGACGATGACGGACGTATCCACCAGCACCGCATCGGGATTGGCATCCATCAGCCGCACTTCGCTCAGTACGTGCTGGGCGGTGTAGACCACCACGAGGCGCGAGGTCGGGCTGTCGTTGGACGCGATGGTGGGCACGATGACGAGAGGCGTGCGCAGTGCGATCCGAACGCCCTTGGCGGTGTCGATAGCCTTGCCGCCGCCGACGCCGATCACCACATCCGCGCCCGCCGTCCGCGCCGCCGCGGCGAGTTTGTCGATCTCCGCTGCCGTGCATTCCCCGCCGAAGGTGGCGAAGGTTACCGTCTCGGCCTCCGCCAGCTCGGCCTTCAGGCGCGCGCCGAGCAGATCCATGACGATGGCATCGGCTACCACGAAGGGCCGCCGGCCGTGCAGGCGCGCCAGCGCGCCCAGTTCGCTCAGGGCATCCGGGCCCTGGATGTAGCGGGCCGGAGACCCGAACGCGCGCACGCTCATGCGTCACCCCAGTGGAAATCGCGCTTGCCGCCATCCATGCAGATCAAGGCGCCGTTGATGAAGGCCGCCTGCGTGGAGCACAGGAAGGCGACGAGCGCGCCCACCTCCTCCGGCTGGCAGAAGCGGCCGACGGGATTCTGTCCGGTGATCACCGCCCGCTTCTCCGGCGAGAAGGTGGCGATGAAATCGGTGGCCACATAGCCGGGCGCGATGGCGTTCACCGTGATGCCATCCGCACCCACTTCCTTCGCCACCGTGCGGGTGAAGCCGAGCACGCCGGCCTTGGCCGCCGAATAGTTGGCGACGCCCGGCCGCCCGCCGCCGGTGACATTCATGGACGAGGTGTTGACGATACGGCCGAAACCGTTCGCGCGCATCAGCGGAATGGCGTGCTTGCTGCACAGGAAGGTGCTGCGCAGGTGGGTGGAGACGATGATGTCGAAATCGTCGATCTCCATCTCCACCACACGCCGCCCGAGATGGCGCCCGCCGGCTCCGGCATTGTTCACGAGAATGTCGAGCCGCCCGAAGGCGACCGCCGCCGCTGCCACCACGCCGGCCGCACCCGCCTCGTCGGCCACATCGCCCGGCGCTGCCGCCGCCTCGTGCCCGGCCTGCCGCAGTTCCTCGGCGCAGCGGGCGGCGGCGTCCGCATCGATGTCGTTGATCACGATGCGCGCACCCTCGGCGGCGAGCCCAAGCGCCTCCGCCCGGCCGATGCCGCGCGCCGCGCCGGTGACAAGGGCGACCTTGCCCTGAAGTCCCAGATCCATGTCGGTCTCCGATTGTCGCTCAGCCCTTCACCGCACCCGCCCCGAGCCCCTGGATGAAATACTGGCTCAAGAGTGCGAAGGCGCCGAACAGCGGCAAGGCGATGAGGGTGGAGCCGGCCATGATCTCGCCCCAGCGCAGATCGAACGAGCCGACCATGGAGGCGAGCCCCACCGGCACGGTCTTGTTGGCGTCGGAGCCGATCATGATGAGGGCGTAGGTGTAGTCCGTCCAAGACAGGAGGAAGGAGAAGATGGCCACCGTAATCAGCCCCGGCAGCGACAGCGGCAGCACGACCCGCAGGAAGGCGCCGAGCCGCGTGCAGCCATCCACCATGGCCGCCTCCTCCAGCTCGAACGGCATGCTCTTGAAGAAGCCCCACAGGAACCACACGCCGAGCGGCAACGTGAGGGTGAGGTGGGAGACGATGACGCTGGTGAGCGTGTCGCCGAGCCCGAGCTTGGCGAAGATGGAGAACATGGGGATGGCGATGAGCAGCGGCGGGAACATGTAGGCGTAGAGCATCGCCCCCACGATGATCCCCTTGCCCCGGATGCGGTGGCGCGTGACCGCATAGGCGATCATGATCGAGAACACCATGGTCACCACCACCGTCACGGCCGCGACGATGAGCGAGTTCAGGAACTGGGAGGGATAATCCGTCAGTTCCAGAAGGTTGGTATAGTATTCCCAGGTGAACGGACCCGGCAGCAGAGACGTGGAATTGATGAGCGCCTGTGGTGCGCGGGTGGAGGACACCACCATCCAGTAGATGGGGAAGGCCGAATAAACAGCGATGAGGGCGGCGGCGGCATAGAGCGCCACTCGTCCGGCGAGCGAGCGGGGGGAGGAGCGAGTCATTCCGGCATCACTCCGTGTCAAGCGGGAACAAGCGGAAATAGATGAACACCACCAGCGACAGGATGGCGAAGGAGATGGTCGCCACCGCCGCGCCGCCGCCGATGTCGAACTGACCGAAGGCCTGCTTGTAGGACAGGATGGCGAGATGTTCCGTGGCGCCCACCGGGCCGCCCTGGGTGAGCAGCCAGATGACGTCGAACTTGTTGAACATCCACACCGCGCGCAGCAGCACGATCACCGTGAGGATCGGCTTCAGCATGGGCAGCGTGATGTGGAAGAAGCGCTGCACGGCGTTCGTGCCGTCCACCTTCGCCGCCTCGTAGAGGGAGGACGGCACCGTCTGCAGCGCGGCGAGGAAGGTGGTGGTGACGAAGGGCGTCCACATCCACACGCTCACCAGGATCACCGAGGCCATGGCGGCGCCCGGGCTCTCGAACCATTGCACCTGGGGCAGGCCGAGCGCGGACATCATGGTGGTGAGCACGCCGATGGAGCCGTCCACCATCCACTTGAAGGTCAGCACCACCACCACAGTCGGCAGCAGATAGGGCAGGATGGAGAGGCCGCGCACGATGTTGCGGCCGGGGAAGACCTGGTTGAGCACCAGAGCGAAGCCGATGCCCAGCACCACTTGGAAGATGATGGTGCCGAACGAATAGATGAACCCGTTGATGAGCGCGCGCCAGAACACCCACTGCGAAAGCATGCGCGTGTAATTGTCGAGCCCCGCCCATTTGGGCGCGCCGACGAAGGAATCCATCTGGTAGAAGCTCAGCGACACCGCATAGACCACCGGCGCCACGATGAGCAGTGCGGTCACGGCGAGGCCCAGGAAGAGGAAAGAATAGATCGTCGCTTTGGAGCTCACCTGCGGCGCCTCGCTGGAGCGGCTTGTGACCCTAAGGGGTCAACACGGGAACGCCCGGCCCGGGACCGGAGCTGTGTGAAAGGAATGGCCGGCAGGCCACGATCAGGGCAAAGCCTGCCGGCCTTGCGTCTTCGGGGAAGCCCTCAGGACGCAATCAAGAGGCGATGACCTGCCGCATGCGGTCGGCGGCGGCCTTCACGCACTCGGCGGAGGACATGCCCTTCAGCACCTTGTTCTGAAGCATCTCCGGGAACACGAAGGCCTCGAAGATCTTGCCCGGCTTCAGGCTCGGCGAGGGGCCCTGCGTGTCGATGGAGGTGAGGATCATGTTCTTGTCGGTGAGGAACGACTTCATCATCTCCACCGCCGCATTGTGCTTCTCGATGAGCGGATGGGCCCGCCAGCGCGCATCGTCATAGACATCGAGGCGCGGCGGCTGGAAGTGCAGCGGGGCGGTGTGCAGGAAGTTGATGTACTGGTTCTCCGTGAACCACTTCATGAACTTCATGGCCTCGTCGGACTGGGGCGTCTTCAGCACCACCCAGCCGTCATAACCGTGGTTCACCGCCTGATGCTTACCGGCGGAATCCATGTAGGGCATGATGCCGTACTTGTCGGCCAGCGCCGGGTTGTTGCGCTCGATGGTCTCGATGATCCGGCCCGCATAGGCCGTGTGCGCCACCTTGCCCGAGGTGAAGTTCGACAGCACCTCGCCGAAGCTCGCCTGGCTCGTGCCGGACGGCATGGTCTTGTAGAGATCGCCGAAGAAGTCGAGATAGCGGCTCGCGCGCGGCGCCATGTCCGCATTGTCGAAGATGATGTTCCACTTGTCGTCGAACAGCTGCACGCCCTCGGCCCACATGAAGCCGGGGGAGAGCCAGTTGGTGGCGCCGTTCGAGCCGATGGGGAACAGGGAGCCGGCTGTGCCGTCGCCGTTCAGCGCCTGGCTGTTCTTCAGGAAGCCATCCCAGGTCTTCGGAACCTCCAGCTTGTTCTTCTCGTAGAGATCCTTGCGATAATAGATCCAGGCGAGGTTGTAGTCGTAAGGATACCAATAGACCTTGCCGTCCACCGGGAACAGGATGTTCGGACCCCACTTGTACTTGTCCGTCAGCTCGTTGAGCGGCATCAGCTGCCCCTCGGCGGCGAGGATCAGCACATGGCCGACGAAGGCGAAGGTGGCGATGTCGTAGGGCGTGCCGCCGCGCAGCGAGGTCGTCACCTTGGTGAAGATGCCGTCCAGCGGAACGGAATCCACCACCACCTTGGTGCCGAACTGCTTCTCGTATTCGGCTGCCGCCACCTTCAGCGCGCGGATGCTGTCGATGGAGGTCTCGGCATTGAGGAAGCGGATGGTCTTGGTGCCCTGCGCGCGCACCACGGCGGGGGCCGCGAGCCCACCCGCGGCGATGCCGGCACTCAAGGCTCCTGCGCCCTTCAAAAGGGTCCGGCGTGATAGCCCGTCCTTCTTGATCTCGTCCATGGCGTTCTCCCGATCGTCTTGTTCTGCGTTCTTGTTTTCACTCGGCAAATTCAGGCGGCGGGCCGCCGCCCCACGTCCGCGTCGGCGCGGTTGATCCGCGCTCCGGTTTCCTTGGAGAAGACATGCAGCCGGCCGGGCCGGAACTGGATGGGAAGGGTCGTGCCGTTGCGTACCGCGTCGGTGCGGTCCATGAGCACGCGCAGGCGGACGCCCGCGACCTCGCCGATGCACAGCGTCTGCGCGCCGAGCTGCTCGATCACCGCCACATGGAAAGCGTGCGCGCCCGGCGCCTCGCCGACGCCGATGTGTTCAGGGCGGACGCCGAGAACCAGCGGCGTCCCCTCCGCAGCGGCGATGCCCGGCGGCAGCTCGATGGAGAGGCCGCCGGCCTTGAGCGCGCCGCGCTCCAGATGCCCCTCGATCAGGTTCATCTCGGGCGAGCCGATGAAGCCGGCCACGAACAAATTGGCCGGCCGGTCATACACCTCCAGCGGCGCGCCCACCTGCTGCACATGCCCGTCGCGCATGATGAGGATGCGGTTGGCGAGCGTCATCGCCTCCACCTGGTCGTGGGTGACGTAGACCATGGAGGTCCCCACCTCCTGATGCAGCCGGGCGATCTCCTCGCGCATGCGCACCCGCAGCTTGGCGTCGAGGTTTGAGAGCGGCTCGTCGAGCAGGAATACGTCGGGGTCGCGGACCAGCGCGCGGCCCAGCGCCACGCGCTGCATCTGCCCGCCGGAAAGCTGCTTGGGCTTGCGCTCCAGATAGGGATCGAGCCCCAGCATGGCGGAGGCGGACTTCACCCGGCGGTCGATCTCCGCTTTGTCCATCCGGCGCATCCTCAGGCCGAAGGCGAGGTTCTCGTAGATGGTCTTGTGCGGGTAGAGCGCATAGTTCTGGAACACCATGGCGATGTTCCGGTCCTTGGGCTCGAGGCGGGTCACGTCGCGCCCGCCGATCTCGATGGTGCCGGTGGTGATCTCCTCCAGCCCGGCGATCATCCGCAGCGTGGTGGACTTGCCGCAGCCGGACGGACCGAGGAACACCACGAACTCGCCGTCGCGGATGTGCAGGTCCACGCCATGCACGGCCACCTGCGCGCCGTAGGCCTTGCGGACCTTGTTGAGCCTGACTTCAGCCATGGGTGACCTGCTCCCGGTGCGCGGCAGCGAGGGCGCGCTCGTCCTGTACGAAGGCGTGGATGCGATGGTTGATCGGGGCGAGTGCCGCCTGGATGTCGCAATAGAGCCCGTGGCCACGTGCATAGAGCGCCGCGCGCTCGGGATCGGGCGTGGCGGTGGAGACGATGGCGACGCGGCGCGCCGCATCCGCCTCGTCGCGATAGGCGCCGACGCCGACACCGGCCAGCAAGGCCGCGCCGAAGGAAGCTTCCGCCACCGCCGGCAGCTCCACCTTCACATCCAGCACGTCGGCCACGATCTGCCGCCACAGGGCGCTCTTCGCCCCGCCGCCGGTGAGGCGGGCGGTGGAGAAATCGAGCCCCTTGGCGCGTAGCGCCATGAGGCAGTCCTTCAGCGAATAGGCGATGCCCTCATAGAGCGCCCGCGCGAAATGTCCCGGCCCGTGGTTGAAGCCGATGCCGACGAAGTCCGCGCGCAGCAGCGGGTCCCAGTGCGGACTGCGCTCGCCGTTGAGATAGGGATGGAAGAACAGCCCCTCTGCCCCCGGCCGCACGGCGGCGGCCAAGCGGTCCATCTCGCTAAAAACCTCGCCGCCGTCCTCGCCCGCGCGCTTGAAGAAGGTGTCGCGCAGCCATTTGTGGGCCGAGGCGCAGGAATTGGTGGCCGCGATCACATACCAGTGGTCCGGCATGATGTGGGGATAGTTGATGACCGTGAAATCCGGCCGGGGATGGCGGGAGAGCACGCTCACCGTCGCGGCAGTGGCGAGCTTCACCACGCCGAGGCCCTCGCCGGTCATGCCCGCGCCATAGGTTTCAGCCGCCGTGTCGGACGTGCCGCACACCACGGGCGTGCCCTCGGCGAGGCCGGTCTGCCGCGCGGCTTCCGCCGTCACCTGCCCCACCACCGTCTTCGGCGCCACGATGGGCGGCAACGTCTCCAGCGGCCAGCCGATCATCGCGCACAGTTCGGGAGACCAGCCTCCGGTGGAGGCATCGGCCATCAGGGTGCCGACCGCATCGATGGTGTCCGTCTCCCAGGTGCCGGTGAGGCGGGAGCGCAGCCAGTCCTTGGCGACGTAGAGGCGGCGCACGCGGGCGAAGGCTTGCGGCTCGTGCCGGCGCAGCCACAGCATCTGCGGCAGGGTCCAGGTGGGATTGGCGCGGTTGGCGCCGATCTCCAGGATGCGTGCATCCCATTGCCGGCGCAGGTCTGCCGTCTCGGGGCCGGAGCGCTGGTCGTTCCACAGGATGGCAGGGCGGATCACCACGCCGTCCGCATCCTCCAGCACCTGGGTATGGGCGCCGGCGGAGAAGGAGATGCCGAGCACATCCTGGGGCCGCGCACCGGCTGCCGCGAGGGCGCGGGGCACGGTCTCGCACACCGCGCGCCACCAGTCATGCGGGTCCTGCTCGCTCCAGCCGGGATAGGGCGCGGAGGTGGCGATGGGCGCGGACGCCTCGCCCGCCAGCGTGCCGTCGATGCGGATCACGCTGGTCTTCAGCGCCCCCGCGCCGAGATCGATACCGATGAGGAGATCAGCCGCCACGGCGCACGTCCACCGCTCCGGCAGCCGGGCGCAGGCCCAGCTTGCCGGGATTCATGAGGTTGCCCGGATCCAGCGTGTCCTTGATGGCCTGCAGGACGTCGAGGCCGACGCCCAGCTCCCGTGCCAGCCACGGGTTGCGGAACACGCCGACGCCATGATGGTGGGCGATGGAGCCGCCGTGGTCCAGCGTCAGCGACTGGATGGCCTCCCACAGCCGCGCATGGAGCGGCAGCGCCTCGGCTTCCGGCATGGGCGGCAGGCGGATGGTCATGTATTGGCAGGCGCCCTCGGGATAGATGTGCGACCAGTGCGCGCCGAAATGGATGTTCGGATAGATGGCCCGCACCGCCGCTTCCATGGCGGCATACATACCGGGAATGGCCGACCAGTTGCCGGTCACCTCGATGGTGTCGTTGTAATAGCCCGCCGCCTGCCACTTCTGCGAATAGGCGACGTAGCGGTTTTCCTTCCAGTGATGGTACGGCCCGTCCGGCGCGACCACCGCGCCCTGCGACTTGGCGATGGCGAGGCTCATCTCCTGTTCCGCGCTCACCATGGGCTCGGTGCCGGAAAAGGCGAACACGCCCAGGATGGGGCGCGTGGCGAATGCCTCCAGCCCCTGCGTGCGCTCCGCGCTTTCCGCCGCGTCGTAGAGACGGGCGATGGTCGGGCGCAGCTCCGCCTGCATGATGAGGCGGGCAGTCTCCCACGCCGCTTCCAGCGAGGGGAAGGCCAGCACCACGCCGCGCTCCACCTCGGGCTTCTTCCAGATGCGCAGCGTGACCTCGGTGATGATGCCGAACGCGCCCTCGCCGCCCACCATCAGGTCGCGGATGGAGGGGCCCACCGAGCGGCGGGCGAGCGGGCGCACCTCCAGCAGGCGGCCGTCCGGCAGCACCGCCTTGAGGCCGAGCACGATGTCCTCGATCTTGCCATAGCGGCTGGAGGCCTGTCCGCCGCCCCGGCAGGCGACCCAGCCGCCCACCGTGGAAATCTCGATGGATTGCGGAAGGTGGCCGCAGGTGAAGCCCTCGGCATTCAGCGCCGCCTCGAACTCGGCGCCGTTCATGCCGGCCTCGACGGTGACCATGGCGTTCTGCGGATCGACCGAGACGATCTTGTCCAGCCGGCGCAGGTCCACCATCACCTCATGGGCGAGCGGGATGGCCCCGCCCAGAACGCCGGAGCCGTTGCCGAACGGGATGAGCTGGATGGCGTGCTGCCGGGCATGGCGCACGATGGCGGCCACCTCGTCCGTCGAGCCGGGACGCACCGCGAGGCGCGGCATGACGCCGGCGAGCCGGCCGGAGCGGGCGCGGAAATTGGCGAAGGGCAGGCGGTCATGGGCATAGGCGCGCCGGTCTTCGTCGCCGGTGAGCACGTTGTCGCGACCGACCAGCGCGGCAAGGGCCTCCACCAGCCCCGCATCGGCGCCCGGCGCGTGGGAACCTTCAGCTTCGGCGATGTTGGTTTGGACGGCAGCTGGACCGGTCATAGGCACCTCTTTGGGCGAGAGGCACGGCGATGCGATCCCTTGCGGGCTCCCATGCTGGCGTCCTCCCGGCGTCGTTTCGATCTTGAACAATCGTTTGTTCAAAGCTGTCAGAGAAAGCCGGAGGCGTCAAGCGGGGATGTTCAGAGGGGTGCGGGGCCGGTGGACCCGCGCACCACGAGGGCGCCGGGCGGCAGCGGCGCCACCGGGGCCGGGTCTTCCCCGCCGAGGGCGCGGATGAGGAGGCCGGCGGCGACGCGGCCCATCTCCTCGGTGGGCATGGCGACGCTGGTGAGGGCAGGATAGAGCATGCCCGCGACCGGCGCGTCGTGCAGGCCGATGACCGAGATGTCCTCGGGAATGCGCAGGCCCGCCTCGTGCAACGTCGCCATAGCACCGGCAGCCGAGACGAGGGTGGCGGCCAGCACCGCGGTGGGATGTTGCGGCAGCAGCGCCCGCATGGCCTGTGTGCCGCCTTCGGCAGTGTAGCCCGCCACGCCCACGAGCGCTTCATCGAAGGCGATGCCGGCCGCCTCCAGCCCGTCGCGATAGCCCTGCAGGCGCTCGCGGGCATTGAAGCCGCCCTCGCGGCCGGCGAGATGGGCGATGCGCCGATGGCCGAGGGCGGTGAGGTGTTCCACGCCCTTGCGCGCGGCGGCGCGGCTGTCCAGCACCACCGAGAGGGGCGCGCCGGGCAGGATGCGGTTCATGAGCACGAAGGGCACCCGCGCGGCGGCGAGGTCCGTACGCAGGACCTCGTCGTCGTCGAGGCTCGCGACGAGCAGGCCGTCCACCCGGTTGGTGCGGGAAATCTTGGCGATGGTGGTGGCCGTCTCCCCCGGCTCGCGATGGGAGATGAGCAGCGAATAGCCGCGCTCGGCCGCCTCCAGCTCCGCCCCGCGGATGGCCGAGGCGAAGACCGGGTTGTCGAGCTGGGGCACCACGATGCCGAGCGTGTCCGTGCGCTGGGTCCGAAGCCCGCGCGCCAGCGGATTGGCGAGGTATTGCATATCCTCGGCGATCTTCAGGATGCGGACGCGCGTCTCCTCGCGCACCCGCTGGCTGGCCTCGCCCCTGAGCACGCGCGAGGCCGTCGACATATCGACGCCGGCCGCCCGCGCCACATCCGCCAATGTCACCCGCGCCATCCCGCCGGAGCCCCCCGCCAGATCTCCCTTGTCCACCATCCTCCAGGCACGGGCGTCTTTGCAAGGCGGGCGAAATGCCCCGCCGACCGAGCCGACGGGGCATGGCGTCTCAGTGGCCGAGCGACCAGCGCCGCTCGATGGGGGTGGGCTGCTTCTTGCGGGTGGCGCACAAGGAGCAGCCGCAGCCGGCGAGGTGCTCGCGCTTGACCACCTTGGGCTCGGCGGAGGTCTTCTCCGAGCGGTCGATGGCCCGGCGCAGCTTGCCGTCCATGGTGCCGAGGCGAGGCATCGCCATCTCGCGCGGCGCCTCGCCGCTGCAATTGGGGCAGCAGGCGGGCTGTTCGGCCGCGCTCATGGAGCCCCAGTCGTCGAAGGGCCCGCAGGCCTCGCAGGAATAGGTGTAGAGGGGCATCATCTGTCTCCCGGGGGAAACGGGCGGCCCACGGGCCGCCCGGATGGAACGTCAGGGGTTGAGCCAGCCCTGCAGCAGCGAGAGGCCGGGCACCCAGCCGGTGAGAATGCCGATGAGCACGGTGAAGGCGCCGGTGAACTTCAGGATCGGCTGCTTCATCGTCAGCAGCAGGAAGTAGCAGAACCAGAGCAGGCCCCAGCCCACCCAGTTCCACCCCATCCAGAGCCCGATGGACGTATCCGCCCCCCGCAGCGACTGGATCGCCACCGGTGCCACGGTGATGGCCACGAACAGGCTGAACCAGCCGAGCCCGCGTCCGTCCACCTTGGTCACGCGGTTGTAGGCCACCCAGAAATAGGTGGCGGTGAACAGCAGCGTCAGCGCCGCCCCCTTGATGGAGGCCGCATCCGCCGCCGGGTTGAAGGCCCAGTACGCGGAGATGGCGAGCGTGACGAAGCCCGACACCACGTTCACGACGATGATCTCGCGGTCCTCGATCTTGCCCAGCAGCCAGAGGCCGTTGAGCACCAGAACCGCGCCCACATAGAGCAGGCCAAGTCCAAGCAGCATGATGGATCTCCTCAGCCCCGGCCGGTCGCGCGGCCGGGGCGCCAGGGGTTGCTCCGAAAGTGCCTGGACTTCAGCTCGCGCGGGCGACGTCGACGCCCGAGACCTGCCGGGTGGGACCGGTGGAGTTCGGGTTGATGTCGAATTCGAAGATCTTCGTGGGGATGGCCACCGTCGCGCACACGTTCGGGATGTCCACGATGCCGGCGATGCGGCCCTCCACCGGAGCAGTGCCGAGGATGGTATAGGCCTGCTCGCCCGAATAACCGAACTTCTTCAGGTATTCGATGGCATTGAGGCAGGCCCGCCGATAGGCGACGTGGGCGTCGAGATAGTATTGCTCGCCGGTGTGCTCATCCACCGAGATGCCCTCGAAGATGAGGTAGTCGTCGAAGTGCGGATCGATGGGGCTCGGCTTGAAGATGGGGTTGATGACCCCGTATTTCGCCATGCCGCCCTTGATGAGGCCGACACCGATGTCGATCCATCCGGCCATCTCGATGGCGCCGCAGAAGGTGATCTCGCCGTCGCCCTGCGAGAAGTGAATGTCGCCCATGGAGAGGCCGCCGCCCTTCACATAGACCGGGAAGTAGCAGCGCGAGCCGCGCGACAGGTTCTTGATGTCGCAATTCCCGCCGTGCTCGCGGGGCGGCACGGTGCGCCAGCCTTCCGCCGCCGCCTTGTCGCGCAGCGCGCCGGTCATCTGTCCCATCAGGGCAGTGTCCGCATAGGGCAGCGCCGCAAGCGGCGGCACGCGCTGCGGATCGGTGGCGACGAGGGCGGCCTCGCGGCGGTTCGCCTCGGCCATCAGCTTGTGGTCGGGCAGGCAGCCGATCAGGCCGGGGTGGATGAGGCCGGGATAGCGCACCCGCGGCACGTGGCGGGAGGTGGTATAGATGCCGTGGAAGTCCCAGCAGGACTTCACCGCCTCGGGATAATGCTCGGTGAGGAAGCCGCCGCCGTTCTTCTTGTCGAAGAGGCCGTTGAAGCCCCATTCGGAACCTTCGATGGGGCCGATGTCGAGAATATCCACCACCATCAGGTCGCCCGGCTCGGCGCCTTCCACGCCGAACGGACCGCTCAGATAGTGCACCTTGGTGAGGTCAACGTCGCGCACGTCGTTGGCGCTGTCATTGTTGCCGATCTGCCCGCCGGTCCAGTCGTAGCACTCGACCCGGAACTCGTCGCCCGGCTTGAACATCTCGACCATGGGCAGGTCCGGATGCCAGCGATTGTGGGTCTTGATGGTCTGCTGCTCGGGCGCCTTGTTGAGGTCGATCTTGAAGACGGTCTTTGCCATGGACTTCCTCCTTGGAGGGTGCCGCGGCCTTCGCGCCGCTCTGCGGGCAGCCTTGAAGCCGCCACGCCCGCACCCTGCCCGGAAGCTAGGAAGCCCATGTAATCGGCCTTCGGCATTTGCCCAGCGCCCCATGTAAATTTTTGTAAGCGGCGGCGGCTTGCCCGCCCACCGCGCGCCGGGCGCGCTATTATCCGGGGGCGAAGCGGAGGCTCAGCGCGAGGGTGCACGGCGGGATGATGAACGAGGCTGCGCGCAGTCCGAGAATCCTGATGGTGGACGACGACCGCCGGATGTGCGGCTTCGTCACCAAATTCCTGGCGCGGGAAGGCTTCTGCGCGGATTTCGCGCTGGACGGCAGCGCCATGCGCGATGCGCTGGCGGCGACGCGCTTCGACCTCATCATCCTCGACCTCACCTTCCCGCGCGGGGAAGATGGGCTCTCCCTCGCCCGTGCGGTGCGCGCCGGCTGGGACATGCCGCTGCTCGTGCTCTCGGCCAAGTGCGAGACGGTAGACAAGATCGTCTGCCTGGAACTCGGGGCGGACGATTACGTGACCAAGCCGTTCGAGCCGCGCGAGCTGCTCGCGCGGGTGCGGGCGCTGCTGCGGCGCGCCAACGGCGCCATCCGCGCCCCGGCCCCCTCCCCTGCCCCTGCCGCGCCGCCGGCCGGCCATCACCTGATGTTCGGCGTCTTCCGGCTGGACCTCGACCGCCGCGAGCTGACCCGGCAGGACGGCGCCCGCGTGGCGCTGACCAGCCACGAATTCCGCCTGCTTGCCGCCCTCGCCGAGCGGCCCGGCCGCGTGCTCACCCGCGACCAGATGCTGGACCTCGTGGCGAACCGGCAATGGGCGCCGTTCGACCGCAGCATCGACGTGCTGGTCGGCAAGCTCCGCCGCAAGCTGGAGGATGGCGGCGGCGGGGAGATCATCAAGACCGTGCGTGGCGAAGGCTATGTCTTCACCCCGCCGGCGCCCCACTGACGCTTCTCAAGCGCCGCGCGTGGCCGCCGGCAGCAGCAGCGTGACGCGGGTGCCTGCGCCCGGCTCGCTCTCGATGACGAGGTTGCCGCCCGACTGCCGCGCGAAGCCGTAGACCGTCGCAAGGCCCAGGCCACTGCCGCTCTCCGCCGGCTTGGTGGAGAAGAAGGGATGGAACGCCCGCTCCACCACGTCCGGCGCCATGCCGCATCCGGCGTCCTCCACCACCAGCGCCACATAGGCGCCGGGCAGCATGTCATCCAGAAGCACAGGTGCGCCGGGAGCGAGTTCGCGCGGCTCGGCGCCGAGGCGGATGGCGCCCTGCCCGTCGAGCGCATCGCGGGCGTTGAGCATGAGATTGAGCAGGCTCGCTTCCAGCTGGCGCGCGTCGACGATGGCGTGGCACGGCTCACGCGCGACCTGCCGATCCAGCGCGATGCCGGCGCCCAGCGCGGCGTTCGCCTGGTGGATCACCTGGTCGAGCACATGGTCGAGATCCACGAGGCGCGGCAGCAGCGGCTGCGCCCGGCCGACGGCGAGCAACTGGCGGCTGGCGGCGATGCCTTCCTCGACAGCGCCGAGCGCATCCGCCACCAGCTCGCGCATCACCCCGCGATCACCCGACGGATCACGCAGCACCTCCTCCTGAAGCAACTTGAGATTGCCGCCGACCACGGCGAGGAGGTTGTTGAAGTCGTGGGCGATGCCCGCCGAGAGCCGCCCGATGGCCTCCAGCCGCCGGCTGCGGCGCAGCAGCTCCTCCGCCTGCGCCCGCTCGTGGGCCAGCGCGTGGCGATCGAAGCAGCGGCCGAGGGTGGCGAGAAGGTCGTCGGGATCGAACGGCTTGCAGACATAGTCATAGGCGCCGGCCTGCAATGCCCGGATCGCGGTGGGCACCGAGGCATAGGCCGTCACCATCACCACCAGCAGGTCCGGCCGGATGCGGCCGAGTTCCGTGGCGAGGGCGACCCCGTCCTCCCGCCCGAGGCGGATATCCACCAGCGCGACGCCCGGCGCCTCCGCCGCCATGGCTTCCACCAGCGCCTTCGCGCCCGCGCCGTCATGGGCGACGGCGATGACATAGCCTTCCATCTCCAGCAGGGCGGCGAGGCTGCCGGCGAAGTCCTGGTCGTCGTCCACGATCAGGACGCGTCGTTCCTCCCTACGCGGCATCGGCATGCTCCCCGGCAGCCGGCAGCGTGATGTCGACGCGCGTGCCCCTGCCCGGCTCGGAGCTGATGGAGACGCTGCCGCCGTGGCGCTCGGTGATGCGCTTGACCAGCGCCAGCCCGAGACCAAGACCGAACGGCTTGGTGCTGAACAGCGGCTCGAACAGGCGCCGGCGCACCTCGTCATCCATGCCCACGCCATTGTCGGTGACGGTGATGCGCACCCGCTCGCCCTCCGCCGCGGTGGCGATGGCGACGCGTCCCGGTGGTGCCCCGGCGGGACGTTCCAGCACGGCCTGCATGGCGTTCTGCACCAGATTGACGAGCACCTGCCGGAGCCGCTCGCCGTCCGCCTCGATGATGCGGTCGCAGTCGAGGTCCAGCGCCAGCTCGACGCCGGACAAAGCGCGCAGGTCCGACGCCTGCTCGGCGATCCAGGCATCGAGCGCCAGCGGAACCATGCTGACATCGGGCCGGCGGGAGAATTCCAGCAGGTCCTCGATGATGCGCACGCAGCGCCGCACGTTGCGCTGGATGCGGTCCAGCTCGCCCCGCTCGCGATCGCCGGACAGGGTACTGGTCCGCTGCAGCACCGCAACGGAGGTGGCGAGCGTTCCCAGCGGGTTGCGCAGTTCGTGGCTCACCGTCGCCGTCAACTGGCCGATGGCGGCAAGGCGCTCGCTGCGCGTCAGTTCCTCCCGCGTCTCGTTCAGCTTCTCCAGCGAGCCGACGAGGTTGCGCTCGGCGAGTTCCCGGCTCTCGTTGGACAGCACGATCCACCACGCGCTGATGGCGAGCAGCGGGAGCATGGCGAGGAACACGCGCAGCAGCAGCCCGCCATTGTCCAGATGCGGTGTCTCCGCTCCCGGGTCGATCAGCCGGTAGGTGAGCAGGAACAGCGCCGCGGTGACCACCGTGAGGGCGACGAGGACGCCACCGACCTTGAGGAGGCGCTGGGGCATGTGCGGCGCGATGCGCCGTCGGAACCCCTCGCCGAAATAGCGCGAACGGGAGCTTTCGAGGTCCTGATGCGACTTCTTGCAGGCGTCGTGGCAATGCGCGTCGAGGCTGCAGCAGAGCGAGCAGATGGGACGCTCGTAGAAGCTGCAATAGGCCATGTCGTCCCGCTCGTAGCCGTGATCGCAAATCTCGCAGCGCAGGACGGGCCCGGTGCCCTGCGCCAGCGAGGCATCGACGGGCGGGCGGGCGAGATAATAGCGCCCGCGCGTGGCGAAGCCGATCGCGATGGCGGTTAGGAAGGCGATGAGGAAGGAGAGCGGCGCCGCATAGGCCTCGACGGCCGGACCGAAGACCCCGGTGAAGGCGAGGAGGGAGATCAGCGAGCCCGCCGCCATGCCGCCGCAGCCCACCGGGTTGAAATCGTGCAGGTGGGCGCGTTTGAACTCGATGAAGCCGGGGCTGACCTTGAGCGGCTTCAGCACCAGGAGATCCGCGATGATGGCGCCCACCCACGCCATGGCGATGTTGGAATATACCGCCAGTACCACATCCAGCGTCTCGAAGATGCCGAGCAGCATCAGCAAGAGCGAGATGAGGATGTTGAACACCAGCCACACCACCCGCCCGGGATGGTAGTGGGTCACGCGGGAAAAGAAGTTCGACCACGCCAGCGAGCCGGCATAGGCGTTGGTCACGTTGATCTTCACCTGCGACACCAGCACGAACAAAGTGGCGCAGAACAGGGCCAGCGCCGGATTGTCGAAGACGTGCTGGTAGGCCACGAGGTACATGTAGATGGGCTCAAGCGCCGTCTGGTGCGGCAGGCCGGCGCCGAGGACGAGCACCGCGAGCAGACCGCCGGCGAGGATCTTCAGCCCGCCGATGACGATCCAGCCCGGCCCCGCCATCACCACCGCGCCCCACCAGGCGAGCCGGTTCGAGGCCTTCTTCTCGGGCAGGAAGCGCAGATAGTCCGCCTGCTCGCCGATCTGCACCACCAGCGAGCACATGACGCTCACCGCCGCGCCGAAGGCCAGCGCATCGAACCCGGACGATCCGGTGTCGCGGCCGACGAAGCGGGTCCACGCCGCGACCTCGTCCGGCGCCTTCAGCCAGATCATCACGAAGGGCAGCACCATCATCGCCAGCCAGAGCGGCTGCGTCGCCATCTGCAGCCGCGAGATCATGGTGATGCCCATGAGCGTGACGGGGATGATGACGAGAGACGACATGATGTAGCCGAGCACGAGCGGCAGATCGAAATAGAGCTTCAGCGCCTGCGCCATGATGGCGCCTTCCAGGGCGAAGAAGATGAAGGTGAAGCTCGCATAGATCAGCGAGGTGATGGTCGAGCCGATATAGCCGAACCCCGCCCCGCGGGTGAGCAGATCGAGGTCGATGCCGTATTTGCTGGAGTAATAGGCGATGGGCAGGCTGGTGACGAAGATGAACACCGACACCACGAGGATGGCGAGGCTCGCGTTCGTGAAGCCGTAGTTCAGCGTGATCGAGCCGCCGATGGTCTCCAGCGCCAGAAAGGAGATGCCGCCAAGCGCGGTGTTGGCGATGACGAAGGGCGACCAGCGACGGAAGGACCGCGCCGTGTAGCGCAGCGAATAGTCCTCCAGCGTCTCGTTGGCGATCCAGGAATGATACGACCGCAGAGCGGGCAGTTCGGGCGTTTCCAACGCGTTTTCACCTTGTTATTGCCTCCAAGGCTAGAGGTTCGCGCACGCAGAGGCCAGCCCCTCCGTCCGCGTGTCGCGCCGGTGCCCACAGCCGCCGCCGGCGAGGGCGGTCCAGACAGCCTCGACGCTGTCGGAAAGGTGCGTGCAGAGGCAGAAACCCCGGCAATATCAAGCGACAGCGGTCACGCCTCCCCGCCGCATATGACACCCGCTTTTTTCAGGTCCTGATACTCTCCGGGGGACATCCCGATCTCATCAAGCAATTCGCGATTGTGCTGTCCCAGCCGGGGAGCCGCCAGCCTGATGGAACCGGGCGTCTGGTCGAGCCGCGGCACCACATGGTGCATCGGCAGCTGGCCCATCTCGGCGTCCGGATAGTCGGTGAGCAGTTCGCGTTCGGTGACATGGAGATCGGCCATGCTTGATCTGATCCCCGAACACTGGATCGTTCGGAGTTGAGTTTTCCGCACTGTCATCCCTTGGCCGGGAGGAGCGGAAGACGACGAAGGCATCGAAGTTTTCGGAGGCCCAGAAGGCGTTCATTCTCAAGCAGGGCGCCGATGGGATGCCGGTGGCGGACATCTGCCGCCGGGCGGGCATCAGCCAGGCGACCTATTTCAACTGGAAGAAGAAGTACGAGGGGATGGCGCCGCTGGAGATGCGGCGGCTGAAGCAGCTTGAGGACGAGAACGCCAAGCTGCGGAAGCTGGTGGCGGATCTGTCCCTCGACCGGGAGATGCTGCAGGACGTCATCCGCCGAAAAATGTAAGGCCTGGTCGCAAGCGCGAGCTCGTCGATGCGGTGCGCAGCGAGTGGCAGGTGTCGATCCGGCGGGCCTACGCGATCCTTGAGGTGGACACCTCGACCTATCACTACAAGCCTCATCGACCCGACCAGGCCGGCCTCGCAGCACGGATCAAGGCGATCTGCGAGACCCGCCGTGCGCTACGGCTATCGACGGGTCCAGGTCCTGCTCAGACGGGAGGAATGACATGTCAATCAGAAGCGAACCCGCCGGACCTACAATGAGTTGGGCCTCCAGTTGCGCAACAAGACGCCGAAACGCCGGGTAAAGGCGAAGCTGAGAGAAGACCGAACTCCGGCGGCGCGGCCGAACGATGTCTGGGCGATGGACTTCGTCCACGACCAGCTCGCCACCGGCCGCAAGATCGGCGTGCTGACCGTCGCCGACACCTTCTCGCGGTTCTCGCCGCCTTGTGTAGCAGGCGTGTGTAGCAAGCGACTTCGTAAGCTCTTGATCTTGCGTATCAAACAGGGATTTCAATGCGTTAGGGGAAACTGGCGGAGAGAGAGGGATTCGAACCCTCGATACGGTTTCCCGTATACACGCGTTCCAGGCGTGCGCCTTCAACCACTCGGCCACCTCTCCAGCCGCATGCGCCAAGCGCAAGCAGAACTTTACTCGGAGATGGCCGCCGAAGGCGATCTGTGCGCCTTCAAACACTCTGCCATCCCTTCAGCCGCATGCGCCAAGGCACACGCGGAATATCGGGGTTACGATCTTGAGGCGGGCTGGTTGAAGGCCCGCAATCCCGTCGCCCCTGTTTCCAGCCATCGCCGCAGGGGCGGGGCCGGGTCTCGCCGGTCGTCTCCAAGAAGGCTCGGGGAAGGGAGCGTGCCGCGAGGGCGGCGCATCCAGGCGAGGCGGCGGAATATAGCGGCTCGGCCTTGGTTGGCAAGCCGGAATCTCCGCCTTGCCAACAGGTCGCATCCGCCGCGCCACAGCCCCGGCAGGGCGGCGGCAAATACCGCCGTGGCCCCTCCCCGGCCGGCGCGATCTCAGTCGCGCAGAAGGTCGTTGATGGAGGTCTTGGAACGGGTCTGCTCGTCCACCCGCTTCACGATCACCGCGCAATAGAGCGAGGGGCCGGGCGTGCCGTCGGGCAGCGGCTTGCCGGGGAGCGCGCCGGGCACCACCACGGAATAGGCCGGCACCTCGCCGATGAACACTTCGCCGGTCTGCCGGTCGATGATCTTGGTGGAGGCGGAGATGAACACGCCCATGGAGAGCACGGAGCCGCGGCGCACCACCACGCCCTCCACCACTTCGGAGCGAGCGCCGATGAAGCAGTCGTCCTCGATGATCACCGGGCCGGCCTGAAGCGGCTCCAGCACGCCGCCGATGCCGACGCCGCCGGAGAGATGCACGTTCTTGCCGATCTGCGCGCAGGAGCCGACGGTGGCCCAGGTGTCCACCATGGTGCCCTCGCCCACATGGGCGCCGAGATTCACGAAGGAGGGCATCAGCACCACGTTGGGGGCGATGAAGGCGGAGCGGCGCACCACGGCGCCGGGCACGGCGCGGAAGCCGGCGGCGCGGAACTCGGTCTCACCCCAGTTGGCGAACTTGGAGGGCACCTTGTCCCACCAATGGGCGCCGCCGGGGCCGCCGGGAATGGCTTCCATGTCGTTCAGGCGGAAGGAGAGCAGAACGGCCTTCTTGAGCCACTGGTTCACCGCCCAGGCGCCGTTGGCACCCTGCTCGGCGACGCGGGCGGCGCCGCTGTCGAGGAGGGTGAGGGCCTCGTTCACCGCGTCGCGCACGGTGCCGGTGGTGGCAAAGCCGATCTCGGCGCGCTTCTCGAAGGCGTCGTCGATGATTGCGGAAAGGCGGGCGGCGTCGGTCATGTCATCCTCCGGTGGGGCAGCGTCGGCGCGCGCCCGGATATCAGTGCGGGAAAGGGATCAGGCGCGTTCCTTGACGGCCACGAACTTCAGCTTGGGCCACTCCTCGATGGCGCGGTCCAGCACCCACTGGCTGCGGGCGAGATAGACCGGCGCCTCGTCGCGGTCGCGCGCGGTGGAGGAGCGGTTGAGTTCCAGGAAACGCTCCACCTCGGTCCGCTCGCCGACGATCCAGCGGGCGGTGACGAAGGAGGTGGTCTCGTAGCGGATCGGCACGCCGTATTCCTTCTCCAGCCGCGCGGCGAGCACGTCGAGCTGGAGGGTGCCGACCACGCCGACGATGGGCGCGGGATCGCTGACGGGTTTGAGCACCTGCACGACGCCCTCTTCCGCCATGTCCTGCAGCGCCTTCTGCAGCTGCTTGGCCTTCATGGGGTCGGAAAGCAGCACGCGGCGCAGGATTTCCGGGGCGAAGTCCGGCAGGCCCTCGAACTTGATGCTCTCGCCTTCGGAGAGGGTGTCACCCACGCGCAGCATGCCGTGGTTGGGAATGCCGATGATGTCGCCGGCCACCGCCTCGTCCACCGTCTCGCGCTCCTGGGCGAAGAAGAAGATGGGGTTGGCGATGGCCATGTTGCGCTTCTCGCGCGGGTTGAACAGCTTCATGCCGCGCTTGAAGCGGCCGGAGCACAGGCGCACGAAGGCCACGCGGTCCCGGTGGTTCGGGTCCATGTTGGCCTGCACCTTGAAGACGAAGCCGGAGACGAGATCCTCGGCCGGCTCCACGGTGCGGTCGCCGGCGGCGGACCGCGGCAGGGGGCTGGGGCCGACGGAGCCCAGGCCGAACAGCAGTTCGGCCACCCCCGCCTCCTTCAGCGCCGAGCCGAAATAGACCGGCGAGAGATGGCCCTCGCGGAACGCCGCGAGATCGAACGGCGGCAGCACGCCCAGCGCCAGCGTCAGGCTCTCCACCGCCTCGTTGAGGATGCGCTCCTCCACCCCGTCGAGACCGATCAGGTCCTCCGGCGTCTCGAACGGCACCTCGCGCACCAGCGGGCCGCCGCGCTCGGTGGCGAGCAGCGCGCGCTTGTTGGCGATGTCGATGAGGCCGCGGAAATCCACGCCCATGCCGATGGGCCAGGTCAGCGGGGTGAGGTCCAGCGCCAGGGTGGAGGACACCTCGTCCATCAGCGCGATGGGGTCGAGGCTTTCCCGGTCCACCTTGTTGACAAAGGTGAAGATGGGGATGTCGCGCAGGCGGCAGACTTCGAACAGCTTGCGGGTCTGGCTCTCGATGCCCTTGGCCGCGTCGATCACCATCACCGCCGCGTCCACGGCCGAGAGGGTGCGGTAGGTGTCTTCCGAGAAGTCCGAGTGGCCGGGCGTGTCGAGCAGGTTGAAGACGATGCCGTCACGCTCGAACGTCATCACCGAGGAGGTGACGGAAATGCCGCGCTGCTGCTCGATCTCCATCCAGTCCGAGCGCGTGCGGCGGCGCTCGCCGCGCGCCTTCACGTGGCCGGCCATGCGGATGGCGCCGGAGGCAAGCAGAAGCTTTTCCGTCAGCGTGGTCTTGCCGGCGTCCGGATGGGAGATGATGGCGAAGGTCCGCCGGCGGGCAAAATCGGGCAGGTCCGCGAGGGCGGCGTTGGGCGTCTGGTCGAGCATGGGCGCCTTATAAGGGCAAATCGCGCGCCATGAAATGCCGTGTTGAAACGGCATCGGGGCACGGCGCCGCGCACCGCACCCCGATCCTGCGAGAATGGCCCCCGGCGGGGCCTGAGCCTCAGAACTTGTAGACGATGCCGCCGTTCACGTAGGCACTGGACACCTGGTCCTGGCCGAGCTGCTCACCCACGGTGAAGTTGCACGACAGGCCGTTGGCCGCCTCCACCGTGAGACCCGCCGCGAGGTTGGTCCACGAGCGGCCCGGCTGGTAGACCGGCATGGCGAAGGTGACGGGGGCGGTGAGCAGGCCGGCGGTGACGGAGCGGTCCTGGTTCAGGAAGTCGTAGTTCCAGCTCGCCTGCACATTGGGACGGATGGTGACGCCGGACACCACGAAGGCATAGCTCGCCTGCCCGCCGAGGGTCACATAGAACAGCTCGCGCAGCTGGTTGCCGAACGACATGGCGCTGGAATTGCCGGCGGTCTCCGCATAGCCGTCCACCGTCGCCTGCTGGTAGGTGAGCTGCGCCAGCGGCGTGAGCGTCGCCTGGCCGAAGGTGAAGTCGTAGCCGGTGGCGAGGCGGGCGCCGTAATAGACGCCGCTGGTATTGCCCATGTCGGTGCGCAGGGACGCGCCCAGCGCGAACTGGCGCTGGATCGAATTGTAGTCGATGGAGCCGATGGTGCCGGAGAGCTGGGCGAAGGCGCCGCCGAAGCGGGCATTGGCGTAGATCGTGCCGTTGAACATGTCGGCGTCGTAGCCGCCGCTCAGCGCGCTGAAATTGTAGCTGCCGCTGGCATAGCTCAGCAGGGCGCCGACGCTGATGCCGTTGCCGAAGCCGTATTCCAGGCCCACATAGCCGGCCGTGGCGCTGCCGTCCGAGCCGGAATGGTCGCGGGTCGGGTCGAGGCTGTAGGTGCTGTAATCGATGTTGGTATAGAGCTGGAAGCCCTTGGGCGTGCCCGTGCCGATGCGGGTGTCGAGGGTGCGGTAGATGCCGCGGCCCACATAGATCGGGCTTTCCGCCAGCATGCCGATGAGGCCGGGCGCATCGATGATGGACTCGATGTACTCAGCCAGCAGCGCATGGCCGGCGGGGGTCGGATGCACGACGTCGGCGAAGAGGTAGTCGTTCTGCGCGTTCGGGGCCACGAGGGTGTTCGTGGTGCAGGTGATGGAGAATTCCTGCTGGCAGGCCCGGTCGGTCACGTTGGTGAAGCCGTACATGTGCGGGTTGGCGATCACCTCGTTCACCAGCGCATAGTCGTCCACGAAGATGATGTTCGAGCCGCCAAGGTGGCGCAGGTCCTTGTAGAGGGTCGCGTTGTAGGCGGTGACGGCGGCGCTGAAGAACGGCCCCTCGGGCAGCACGCCGGTGACGGGCGCCTTGGAGATGTCCGGCAGGTTCGGCACGATGATGTAGCGCGCGCCGGCCTTCGAGAGCGTGTGGATGTTTTCCACGTGCTGGTTGGCGGCCGCCACCACATGCTCGATGGCCTTCTCCTCGCTGATGACGCCGAGGTCGAGCAGGATGGCCTGGGTGAAGATGTCGTTGGCGCCCGCCCACATGGAATAAAGGGCGTTCGGCCGGGCCACGCCGCCGGTGGAATCGAGATAGGCCTCGAGCTGCTGCGTCTCGCCGAGGGTATTATACTTGTAGGCCAGGCACTTGGGGATGGCATAGCCCGAATCCACGCAGGCGCCGCCCTGGGCGTAATTGTTGCCGCCCACCACCGTGCTGGTGCCGTTCACCGTGTCGATGGCGAGATAGGGCGAGACGTCGAAGCCGTAATGCTCGCCCACCCGCATGTCCCACACCTGGCCGGGGTTCACCGTGAACCGCACCGACTGGAGCTGGCCGTCGATCACCACATAATAGGTTCCCGCGTCGCTCAGGCTGTCGCCGAACACGTAGAAACTGGAGAATTCGTGCGCCTGGGCGGTCTCCAGCGCGCCGAACGAGACGGTTGAAAGCAACGCGGCAAGGGCAATCGACGAACGTGAAATCATGCTGTGTCCCCCCAAGGCAGCCCCCTTGGAAGGGCGATGGTCCCCGCCAGACTGTGAGAGGATACCGCCCGATCCCGCCGCAGAGGACCACGGCCAAGGTCGTGTTTCCACCAGGCCAAGCTGCCGCTTGTTCAATTTTGGCGATGTGATGCCGGCCCGACACACCCCAGCGTCGCCGGGGCGGGTGGCGGCGACCGGCCGGACACGCCTGAATCGCAGCCATCGCGCCGCCTCGCTCAGGGCGTGTAGCGCTGCCGCATCTGCTCCAGCGTCTGCGTCACGCGCGCCCGCAATTCCGGCGGTTCCAGCACCTCGGCCTCCGCGCCGAAGCGCATCAGCTCGCTCGAGGCCTCCCAGAGCGAGCCGACCCGTAGCGTGACGACCCGCCAGCCCTCGGCGTCCGGCTCCCCCACCACCATGCCCGCCCGCGAGAAGCTGGGGGTGACGTGCTCCAGCATGCGCAGGCCGAGGGGCGAGAGGCGCACCGTCGCCCGGTTCGGGTACATCTCCGCCTCCAGCCGCCTTGTGCTCTCGCCCCACCAGGCGGCGAGGTCGAAGCCGACAGGCGGCTCGAACCGCTCGGCAAGGGGCTCCAGCTCCCGGATGCGGCCGATGCGATAGGTCCGCACGCTGCCCTCGACGGAGCCGACCAGGTACCAGGCGCCGCTTTTCAGCACGAGGCCGAGCGGCGCGACGCGCCGGCGCTTCTCCGCCCGCCAGGACTGGTAGCGGATCTCGATGAGGTGCTGCTCCCACGCCGCCGCCGCGACGGCCTGGAGGAAGGGCGGCTCCTCCGCCTCATAGAACCAGCCGGGCGCATCGAGGTGGAAGCGCGCCCGCATCCGGGCGGCGGCGCTGCGCAGGTTGGCGGGCAGGCCGGCAGTGACCTTGGTCTGCGCCGCGGCCAGTACCGCGCCAAGCCCGAGGGCGGTGGCCGCGTCGCCGAGGCCGGAAAGGAACAGCGCCTGGGCCTCCTGCGCGGAGAGGCCGTTCAGTCGCGTGCGATAGCCCTCCAGCAGCCGGTAGCCGCCGCCCGCGCCCCGCTCGGCATAGACGGGCACGCCTGCCGCGCTCAGGGCGTCGATATCGCGATAGATGGTGCGCAGCGAGACCTCGCACTCCTCCGCGAGGGCCTGGGCGGTGACCGCGCCGCGGGCCTGGAGCACCATGAGGATGGAGAGGAGGCGGCTGGCACGCATGTGGATAGAGCTAGCAAACCTGACAGAAGGTGTCAGCCTTGGCCGGTTAGAGGATGGGTCTCGCCTCGCGCCACAGGAGTTCTCATGACCGCCGACGACACCGTGACCCTGTTCTTCTCGCCTAACACACGCGCCTCCTGCGCGCTCACCCTGCTGGAAGAGCTGGGCGCGCCCTACCGCCTCCATGTGCTCAACATGAAGGCCGGCGAGCAGCGCCAGCCGGCCTATCTCGCAGTCAATCCCATGGGGAAGGTGCCGGCCATCCTGCACCGGGGCGAGCTCGTCACCGAGCAGGTGGCGATCTTCATCTATCTCGCCGACGCCTTCCCTGAGGCCGGCCTCGCGCCTGCCATCGGCGCGCCGGGGCGGGGGGCCTATCTGCGCTGGCTCGTCTTTTACGCGGCCTGCTACGAACCCGCCCTCATGGACCGGGCCCTGGAGCGCGAGGCCGGGCCGGCCTCCATGTGCCCCTATGGCGATTTCGACACCATGCTCGACACGGTGACGCGGGAACTGGCGGGGAAGCCCTATCTGCTCGGCGACCGCTGCACGGCGGCCGACATCCTCTGGGGCAACGCCTTCCACTGGGGTGTGATGTTCAAGCTGGTGCCGGAAACGCCGGTGATCGCCGATTACATCCGGCGCATCACCGGCCGGCCGGCGGCGCTGAAGGTGGCGGAGCTGGATGCACGGGTCGCCGCCGAGCATCAGGCGGCGGTGAACGCCGCCGCATCGCCGGGCTGACCGCCGGACACGGGTCGCCCTCCCCTGCGAAAGGCGCCTTTGCAAAAGGCGGAAATCGCTCCAGAACTGACCGCAAGAAAAGCAGGGTGCCGCATCGGATGATGGCGGCGAGCGATAATCGTGCGGGAGGATCGAATGGATCACAGGACGGGCCACGGACGCGTCGCGGGGTTCGCGCCGCGAGCGCTCCGCCGCACCCTTCGCAATGCCGCTGGCGCCACGCTGCTGCTGCTCTGCGGCGCCGCGCCGGCGCTGGCGCTGATGTCGCCGCAGGTCTACGCCACGGCCCGAGACGGCGCGAAGAGCGTGATCGTTCTGGCGGTGGAGGGGGTGGTAATCACCCCGCGCGCGTTCGGCACCTGCGCGGTGACGGGAACGGTGAAGGTGGTGGAGCGCGGCACGGCCTACGCAGTCGATCAGAAGGTGACGCTCGACGTGCCTTGTGCCCGCCCCAACGCCCTGCCCCCGCTGGGCGGCACCATCTATCAGGAAACCGACAAGCTGCAGGCCGCCAAATTCGGCCGCGCCTATCTCGACGCTGACGGCAAGCTGGTGCTGTCGCAATATTTCCAGCTGGAGGCGCTGCCCTGAGGGGCGTCAGCCATCGGAGCAGACCGTCATGACCGGGCTTGTCCTGGCCATGACGCGCCCCGCTCAGTCGCCCTGACCGGGCTCCGGGGAGAACAGCTCTTCCTTGCCGGGCTTGCCGTCCCACTCCTTGGCGTCGGGCGGGGCGTCGCGCTTCAGGGTGATGTTGGGCCAGGTCTTGGCGTATTCGGCGTTGAGCGCGAGCCACTTCTCCAGCCCCGGCTCGGCATCCGGCTTGATCGCCTCGGCCGGGCATTCCGGCTCGCAGACGCCGCAGTCGATGCACTCGTCGGGGTGGATGACGAGCATGTTCTCGCCCTCGTAGAAACAGTCCACCGGGCACACGGACACGCAATCCATGTATTTGCAGCGGATGCAGTTCTCGGTGACGACGTAGGTCATGGGCAATCCCTTTCGAGGGGTCCGGGTAGCGCAGGCGCACGCGCCACGCAAGCGGCTGCAAGCCGCAGGCCCCTAAACACCGCTACGCTTCTGTTATTTCCTCGAAAAGCGCGAGGGCGGATGTAGCATCTCCCCGCCGCTCCGCAAAGGCGATCACCCGCAGCACCCGCACCTGCCGGTCGAGGGCGATGGTGAGCACCTGCCCCGCCCGCACCATGTGGCCGGGGCTGGTGACCCGCGCCCCGTCGAGCCGCACATGGCCCGAACGGACGAGATCGGCGGCGTCCTCGCGGGCGCGCACCACGCGGGCGTGCCAGATCCAGCGGTCGAGCCTCTGCCGCTCCGCCGGATCCGTCACGGGTCAGCCGCCCTTCTTCTCCGCCTCCAGCCGTGCCTTGAGCGCGGCGAGGGCGGCAAACGGGCTATCCGGGTCCGCCGGCTTCTCGCGGCGACGCTCCTGATGGGCGGGACGGTTGTCCGTCCGCTGCTCGGGACGCGGGCCGCGATGCTCGCGGTTGCCCTCGTTCTCGCGCGGGCCGCGGAACGGGCGGTCGCCGCGCGGCGGACGCGGCGCACGCTCGCCCTCAGGGGCACCGGCCTCGGCGGGGGCATGCTCGGGACGGCGGTGGGGCGGACGGCCATCGCGACGCTCGCCGCGACCGCCACCCTTCTCGCCACCGCGCTCGCCGCGCTCGCCACCCGGACGATCGCCGAAGCGGCGGCCTTCGCCGGCCGGACGCTCGCGACGCGGCGCGCCCGGCGGACGGCCGGGGCGCCACACTTCGATCAGCTCGGGCTCGGCGGGAGCGGCGTCGGCGGCGGGAACCTCGGCAACGACCTCGACGACACCTTCAACCGCCTCGGGGCCGCCGGGGGCAGCAGGCGCCTCCACCTCGGCCGCGACTTCGGCAGTGGTGGGATCGCCCGACACCTCGACCGCCTCGGCCGCAGCCTCAGCCTCGGCCGCATCGGCGAGCACCACGTCAGCGGGCGATTCCTCAACGGGAACGTCCTCTGCGGGCGCCTCAACCAGCGCCTCGTCAGCGGGAGCCTCGTCCACCGATTCGGCCGGCGCTTCCGCCGGGGCGTCGAACAGGAGATCCGCCTCGATGGCGCCTTCCGGCAGCGGGGCCAGCTCCACGGGAGCCGCTTCCGGCGCGGCGGCGGGGGCCTCGGCCTCCGGCGGCGGCGGAGGGCGGCGCTCCATGCGATAGCCCAGCGACTTCAGGATGGAGGCGAAATCCTCCCCCGAGCAGCCGGCCAGCGAGGTCATGCCGACGGTCACGGTGAAGCCGCGCCCGTCCACCGCTCCGGCCGGCTTGGGGCCGGGGGAGTTGGGCCGCCACGCCAGCGCGGGACGGATCAGGTCCGCGAGGCGCTCCAGAATGTCCACGCGCACCGCGCGCTCGCCGCACACGCGGAAGCCGACGGCACGGTAAAGCCCCTTCTGCACCTCGTGGTCCACCGGAATGGAGGTGCGGCCGGAGGCGGCAAGGTGGGGCAGCTCGTCGAGGCCCTTCTGGGCGAGGCCGCCGTGCTTCAGCGCATAAAGCTCCGCCGCCAGCGCGCGCGGGGCGGGCTTGAGCAGCGCCGGCAGGTAGATGTGATGGGCACCGAAGCGCACGCCGTGCCCACGCAGGGTGGCGCGGGCGGCCTGGTCCAGCCCCTTCACCTCGTCGGCGACGCGGGCGCGCTCCAGCACGCCGAGGCTCTCGACGATCTGGAAGGCGATGCCGCGGGCGATGCCGGTGATGTCCTCGGCGGTGCCGAGCTTCATCAGCGGGCCGAGCAGCTTCTCGATATGGGCGGCCACCCACAAAGTAAGGCGCGCCTCCACCTGGTCGCGGGCCGGGCCGGTGAGATGCTCGTCGGCGATGATCTTGAAGCGCGGCTTCAGCACCTCGTCGCCGGGGATGAGCTTGGCCACCGCCTCGCCCGTCCAGCGGATGGTGCCGTCGAAGGTGAGGACGAAGGCCTCGTCCACCGCCTGCGACAGGCGCTGGGCGCGCTGCTCGATCTCGCCGGCCAGTGCCTGCTGGGCGGCGGCGCGCAATGCCTTGGCCTCCTCGCCCCCGGCCGCGGCTGCGGGGTCGGGTGCGAACTGGAAGCCGTGGAGGTGGCCGATGACGTGGCCTTCGACGGTAACGTCACCGGTCTTGCTGATTTCAGTTTCGAGCATCGTGTTCTCTCGCAGGCGCCGCATGAGCACGCTGGTCCGCCGATCCACGAAACGCTGGGCTAGCCTTTCGTGCAACGCATCCGACAGCTTGTCCTCGACCCCTCTCGTGACGCCTTGCCAGTGCTCCGGATCCCTGAGCCAGTCGGGCCGGTTCGCAACGAAGGTGAGGGTCCTCACCTGCGCAATCCGGTTCGACAACGTGTCGATGTCGCCTTCTGCGCGATCGGTCAAGGCGATTTGACGCGCGAACCAGTCATCGGGGATGCGGCCACCCCCTTTTATGTGCCCGAAAAGGGTTCCCACCAGCTCCGCATGGGCGCCCGGGGAGACCTTGCGATAGTCCGGGACCTGGCAGGCATCCCACAGCCGTTCCACGTCGGCGGCGCCGTCGAGACGACCCGTCACCTCCATGTCCCGGCTCATGATTTCAAGCACCGCAACGTCATCGGCGGTGGGCGCGCGGGTCAGGCCCTCCTCCTTCGGCAGGCGCGAAAGGGAGGCGAGGAGCGCGGTGGGAGACTGGAAATCCGCGACGGCGTTGCGCCATTGCAACACCTTCGCAGTGTCGAACACATGTTCCTCCAGCCGCGAGACCAGTTCCTCCTCGAACGGTGGACAACGCCCCGTCGTGCCGAACGTGCCGTCCCGCGTCGCGCGGCCGGCGCGCCCCGCGATCTGCGCCATCTCGGAGGGATTGAGCTTGCGATACTGCCAGCCGTCGAACTTCCGGTCCGAGGCAAAGGCCACATGGTCCACGTCGAGGTTGAGGCCCATGCCGATGGCGTCGGTGGCCACCAGATAGTCCACGTCGCCGGACTGGTAGAGCTCCACCTGGGCATTGCGGGTGCGCGGCGAGAGCGCGCCCATCACCACCGCCGCCCCGCCCCGCTGGCGGCGGATGAACTCGGCGATGGAATAGACCTCGTCCGCCGAGAAGGCGACGATGGCCGAGCGCCGCGGCAGGCGGGAAATCTTGCGCTCGCCGGCGAAGGTGAGGGTGGAGAGGCGCGGGCGCACCACCACGTTCACGCCGGGAATGAGCTTTTCCACCAGCGGGCGCATGGTGGCCGAGCCGAGCAGCAGCGTCTCGTGCCGGCCGCGCCGGTTCAGGATGCGGTCGGTGAAGACGTGGCCGCGGTCGAGGTCGGTGGCGAGCTGGATCTCGTCGATGGCGACGAAGGCCACGTCGAGATCGCGCGGCATGGCCTCCACGGTGGAGACCCAGTAGCGCGGGCCCGCCCCGTGGCGCCCTTTGGGCTTGATCTTCTCCTCGCCGGTGATGAGGGCGACGTTCTCCGAGCCCACACGGTCGACGATGCGCTGGTAGACCTCGCGCGCGAGCAGGCGCAGCGGCAGGCCGATGATGCCGCTCTCATGGCCGAGCATCCGCTCGATGGCGAGGTGGGTCTTGCCCGTATTGGTCGGGCCAAGAACCGCGCTCACCCCCCGCGCCCTCAGATTGCGCGGCAGCACGGCCCATCGGGTGACGTCGTCCATCGGCTCAGGCGCAATCCACTGTCAGGAGGGGTGTCCTGTATCATATCGGGACGGGAGGGCCATGACGAAAGGGGGCCGGCGGACAATCGGCGAACGGGGCGAGACCGAATCACGTCCCGGCCGCGGTTCACGGGCCGTTCCGCGGCGGGGCGCCTGCGCCGCCAGCGCCACCTCCCAGACCCTTGACATCATGCGGCTTTTCCTTCCCATGGAGGTAGGGCGGCGCGGCAGCACGCGCCGGGGGGCGTGGAGGCGAACGGTGTTTCTGAAATGGGCTGAACTTTCCTCACCGGCACTCGCAGCGCTCGACAAGACCCGCATGGTCGCCGTCCTGCCCGTCGCCGCCGTGGAGCAGCATGGCCCCCATCTGCCGCTGGGCACCGACCTGTTCATCGCCGAGGCCTATGTGGAGCGCATCGCCTTCATGGTGCCGCGCGAGGTGGATGCGGTGTTCCTGCCGGTCCAGGCGGTGGGCAAGTCCGACGAGCACATCTCGTTCGCCGGCACGCTCACGCTCTCGCCCGCCACCGCCATCGCCGCCTGGGTGGATCTGGGCCGCAGCCTCGCCCGCGCCGGCGTGCGCCGCCTCGTGCTCATGAACACCCATGGCGGCAATGTGCCGGTGATCGACCTCGTGGCGCGCACGCTGCGGGTGGACCACAAGATGCTGGCCGTCACCTGCTCCATGCACCGCTTCGGCTACCCCGTGGGCCTGTTCTCCGACCACGAGCGGGCGCACGGCATCCATGGCGGGGAGATCGAGACCTCCTTGATGCTCGCCTTCCGCCCCGAGCTGGTGGACATGAGCCATGCCGGGCCGTTCCCACCCTATTCCATCGCCATGAAGAGCGAGTTCCAGCGCCTGCGCGCCAACCACCCCGTCGGCTTCGGCTGGCTGGCGGAGGATCTCAGCCCCGACGGTGCCATGGGTGACGCCACCCACGCCACCGCGCTGAAGGGCGAGGCCGCCTTCGAATACGGCTCCCGCGCCTTCGTGGAGCTGCTGAAGGACGTGGCGGCGTTCGATCTGGCGCGGCTGGAGCCGCATGCGTGAGGGTGGGGGCGCCCGCCATTCCTCGAGCCTGATGGCCTTGGTCCCGACGTCATCCCCCGGCTCGTCCGGGGGATCCAAGGCTCGGCTGGATCGATGTCTCGGGCGTGGTTCAGGCGGGACCGTGGATCGCCCGGACGAGCCGGGCGATGACAGCCTCGAGGGGCTGGCGCCAATGCCGAATGCGGCCAGCGCCCCTACCCCCGCTCCGCCGCCGCGATCAGCTCCGGCAGCCGCGCGCGGTTCAGTGCCAGCCACTGCAAGGCGAGGATCAGCACGCCGTTGAGGCAGCGCCCCTCGGCGATCGCGGCTAGGGCCTCGTCCACTGGCAGCGCGAAGGGCTGCGTCATCTCCGTCTCCTCCCGCGACCCCGCCCGCTCCGGCAGGCGGGAGGCATCGAGGACGCCGAGAAAGATGGAGGCCAGCTCGTCCGTGATGCCGGGGCTGGGCGTGAAGGTCAGGATGGGGAGCAGCGCGCGGGGCGCGACGCCCGCCTCCTCCACGCATTCGCGCCGGGCCGCGTCCTCCAGCGCCTCGCCCGGCTCCACCATGCCGGCGACGATCTCCACCAGATCACCCCGGTTGCTGGAAAGGTGCGCGGACAGGCGGAACTGGCGGATCAACACCACCAGGTCGCGCTCGGGATCGTAACCCAGCACGGCAATCACCTTCCCACCGCGCACGATGTCGCGCACCTGATGGTCGCTGGTGCCGTCGGTATGGTGCAGCACTAGGCGGTAGCGCTCATAGGGGCGGAAGCCCTTGGCCAAAAGTTCCGGGCCTTCCACGTCCACGCGCGCGGGGCGATCTTCCATCACCGTCACTGACGCACCACGCCGTGGCCGGTGGCGTCGAGATTGAAGGCGGCCGCGAACAAGGCGCGGGTGTAGTCCTCCTTCGGATGCTCGAACACGTCGTGCGCCGGCCCCTCCTCCACCATCTTGCCGTTGCGCATGACGAGGATGCGGCTCGCCAGCGCCGAGACCACGCGCAGATCGTGGGAGATGAACATGAAGGTGAGGTCGCGCTTCTTCTGGAGCGCGCGCAGCAGGTCGACGATCTGCGCCTGCACGATCATGTCGAGGGCGCTGGTGGGCTCGTCCAGCACCACGAAGGAGGGCTCCAGCGCCATGGCGCGGGCGATGGAGATGCGCTGGCGCTGGCCGCCGGAGAATTCGTGCGGATAGCGGTGGCGCGTCTCGGGATCGAGCCCCACGTCGGCGAGCGCCGCCACCACCCGCGCGTCCCGCTCGTCCGCGGAGAGCTGGCGCTGGTGGACCAGCAGCCCCTCCCCCACGATCTCCGCCACCGACATGCGCGGCGAGAGCGCGCCGAAGGGGTCCTGGAACACGATCTGCAGGTCCGAGCGCAGCGGCCGCATGGCCTTGAAGCTCAGGGCATCGATGGGCTTGCCGAGGAAGGCGATGGGCCCGGCGCTGGAGATGAGCCGCAGCAGCGCGAGGCCGAGCGTGGTCTTGCCCGAGCCCGATTCGCCCACCACGCCCAGCGTCTCGCCCCGGCGGATGGCGATGGACACCCCGTCCACCGCCTTCACATGGCCCACCGTCTTGCGCAGGATGCCGCGCTTGATGGGGAAATAGACCTTGAGGTCGTTCGCCTCCATCACGAGGGGGGCGTCGGGCGCGATGGGGGCCGGGTCGGGCTTCGGCTCGGCCTTGAGCAGCGCCTGCGTGTAGGGGTGGCGCGGATGCTGGAAGGTCTCCTCCGCCCCGCCCTGTTCCACGATCTCGCCCTTCTGCATCACGCACACCCGGTCGGCGATCTTGCGGACGATGCCGAGGTCATGGGTGATGAACAGCATGGCCATGCCGAGCCTCGCCTGAAGCTCCTTGAGCAGCTTCAGGATCTGCGCCTGCACGGTCACGTCCAGCGCCGTGGTGGGCTCGTCCGCGATGAGCAGGTCCGGCTCGTTGGCCAGCGCCATGGCGATCATCACGCGCTGGCGCTGGCCGCCGGACAATTGGTGCGGATAGGCGGAAAGCCGCTCCTCCGGCTGGGGGATGCCCACCTCGGCGAGCAGTTCCAGCGTGCGGGCGCGGGCGGCATGGGCGGACATGCCGCGATGGAGGATCAGCATCTCCCCCACCTGCCGCTCGATGGTGTGGAGCGGGTTCAGCGAGCTCATGGGCTCCTGGAACACCATGGTGATGTTGTTGCCGCGAATGCCGCGCAATTCCCGCTCGGAGACGGTGAGGAGGTCGCGCCCCTTGAACAGGATCTCGCCCGACGGGTGGCTCGCCGAGGGATAGGGCAGGAGCTTCAGCACCGACAGCGCCGTGACGGACTTGCCGGAGCCGGATTCACCCACGAGGGCCAAGGTCTCGCCCTTGGCGAGCTCGAACGACACGGTCTTCACCGCCAGCGCCGGCGGCGCGCCATCGCCACGGCGGAAGGCGACGGAGAGGTCGCGGACGGAGAGGAGGGGTTCAGCGGTCATTTGGGATTGACGATGTCGTCCACGGTGAAGGGAGAAAGAGGCAGTCGCGCCATGCCAGTCGGCACGGCGATCCGCTCGTCAGCAGAAACAAAGAACCCGCAGCCCCCCAATTGCGCCGTCGCGACATGGATCGCGTCCGGCAGCTTCAGGGAGGCGCGGCCGGCCCGAAGTCGCGCGGCGGCGACCAGAACGGCCCGGTCCACCGGAAACACATCGAAGCCGACGGAGGGCGCGATCATGCCCTGATAGGCTTCGACCACCGCGTCGGCTCCACGCTCCAAGGGTTTCACCAGCACCTCGGACAAGGTCCGTTCGCTGGTCACCCCCGCGAACTCCCCCGCCTCAAGGGAGGACAAGACCCACCAGGCATGATCGGACCGTGCGCCCGTCTGCTCCATGGCGGTGATGAAGACATTCGTGTCGAGATACACGCGAGGCGCCGTCATCGACGATCCCATTCGTCCCGCAGCGCCCGGACATGAACGACGATCTCATCGGTCGTCAGGAACTCCGTCCGGCGCAAATGCTTCCACCGTGTGAAATGACCTGCGGCGGGAGAGATATCAGGCACATCCTCTTCCAGAGACACCGTGACCGACGCATGCGTGATCCCGTCCCGCAAATCCTCGGGCAGCTTTTCCACCGGGTAGTTCTGGCGCACGATCCTGTTCATCTCAGTCAACCTCGCGCATTCATCCTACCACACCCGCCCCTCACCCGAACGTCTTGCGCGGATCGAAGGCGTCGCGCACCGCCTCGCCGACGAAGATGAGCAGGCTCAGCATCACCGCCACGGTGAAGAAGCCGGTGAGGCCGAGCCATGGCGCCTGGATGTTGTTTTTGCCCTGGGAGAGCAGCTCGCCCAGCGAGGGCGAGCCGGGGGGCAGGCCGAAGCCGAGGAAGTCCAGCGCCGTCAGCGTCATCACCGAGGATGACAGGATGAAGGGCAGCATGGTCAGCGTCGCCACCATGGCGTTGGGCAGCATGTGCCGCGTCATGATGGTGAGGTTGCCGACCCCGAGCGCCCGCGCCGCCTGCACATATTCGAAATTGCGCGCGCGCAGGAATTCGGCGCGCACCAGCCCCACCAGCGACACCCAGGAGAACAAAAGCAGGATGCCGAGCAGCACCCAGAAGCCGGGCACCAGCACCGAGGAGATGATGAGCAGGAGATAGAGCGAGGGGATGGCCGTCCAGATCTCGATGAAGCGCTGGAACAGCAGGTCCACCCAGCCGCCGAAATAGCCCTGCACCGCGCCCGCTCCCACGCCCACCACGGACGAGACGATGGTGAGCGCAAGGCCGAACAGCACGGAGATGCGGAAGCCGTAGATGAGGCGGGCCACCACGTCGCGGCCCTGGTCGTCCGTGCCGAGCCAGTTCATCTCAAGGCCGGCGCAGCCGGCGACGCCCTTCTTCTCCGCCGCCGCCTTGCACTGGGCCTCGGTGAGCATCCAGGTGGGTGGGGAGGGCGCGGGGGTGGGCAGGTCCAGATTGTGGGTGGAATAGGAGAAGCGGATGAACGGCCACACCATCCAGCCGCCCTTCTCCGCGATCAGCTTCTGGAGAAAGGGGTCGCGGTAGTCCGCGTCCGTCTCGAAGTCGCCGCCGAACGCGGTCTCCGGATAGGCGCGGAAGACGGGGAAGTAATAGCCGCCGTCGTAGGAGACGAGAATGGGCTTGTCGTTGGCGATGAACTCGGCGCCGAGGCTGAGCACGAACAGCACCATGAACACCACGAACGACCAGTAGCCGCGCCCGTTGCCGCGGAAGTTCGCCAGCCGCCGCCGGTTGAGCGGCGAGAGGGCGAAGCGGCTCTTCGGCTTGCTCTCGCCCGGAGGCGGCAGCGGGCCATGGGCGGTGTCGCGGGCGGCGGGCACATCGGTGGGCGCGCCGGGCTGGAGCACGGGGACGGCATCCATGGCTCAGACCTCCCGCGTCTCGAAGTCGATCCGGGGATCGACCAGCATGTAGGTGAGGTCCGAGATGAGGCCGACGATGAGCCCCGCCAGCGAGAAGATGTAGAGGGTGGCGAACACGACGGGATAATCGCGGTTGAGCACGCTCTCGAAGCCGAGCAGGCCGAGGCCGTCCAGCGAGAAGATGGTCTCGATGAGCAGCGAGCCGGAGAAGAAAGCGGCGATGAAAGCGCTGGGGAAGCCGGCGATAACGATGAGCATGGCATTCCTGAACACATGGCCGTAGAGCACCCGGCTCTCGGACAGGCCCTTCATGCGCGCGGTGGTCACGTATTGCTTGCGGATTTCTTCCAGGAACGAGTTCTTGGTCAGCAGCGTCATGGTGGCGAAGGCGCCGAGCACCATGGAGGTGAGTGGCAGCACTAGGTGCCAGGCATAGTCGGCGATGCGCTCGGGCCAGCTCATCTGCCAGAAATTCTCGGAGGTGAGGCCGCGCAGCGGGAACAGGTCGAGGAAGGAGCCGCCGGCGAACAGGATGATGAGCAGGATGGCGAACAGGAAGGACGGGATGGCATAGCCGACGATGATGACCGCCGAGGTCCATACGTCGAAGCGCGAGCCGTCGCGCATGGCCTTGCCGATGCCGAGCGGGATGGAGATGAGATAGGTGATGAGCGTCATCCACAGGCCGAGGGAGATGGAGACGGGCATCTTCTCGCCGATCAGCTCCAGCACCGAGATGTCGCGGAAATAGGACTTGCCGAAGTTGAAGGTGGCATAGTCCGTGATCATCTTCAGGAAGCGCTCGTGGGGCGGCTTGTCGAAGCCGAACTGCTTCTCCAGCTCCTTGATGAAGGCTGGGTCGAGGCCCTGGGCGCCGCGATACTTGGACGACATCTCCGCCGCCGCCCCCGCCTGTGCCGCCGCGCCCGCCCCGCTGAAATCGCTGCCGCCGCCGGAGACGCGGGAGGTGGCGGAGACGTCCTCGCCGGTCAGCTGCGCGATCACGCGCTCCACCGGTCCGCCGGGGGCGAACTGGATGACCACGAACGACACCAGCATGATGCCGAGAATGGTCGGCACCATGAGGGCGATGCGGCGGACGATATAGGCGAGCATCAGGTTTCCCGTTGCGGCACGTCTGGTGAGGCTAGACCATTCTGGCGGGAAAAGGTTGCCGCTTCACATGAAGAATAATCCATCCGGCGCGACCCCTCAGCCGCCACGGGCGGGCTCGGTTCCGGTGCTCCACCAGGTGTCGAGCACGCCCAGCTCGTAGCGCGGCTTGGTGGCCGGGTGGGCGAACTGGTTCCAGTAGGCGATGCGGTTCTGGCCCGAATACCACTGGGGAATCCAGTAGCGCCCGGCCCTGAGCACCCGGTCCAGCGCGCGGCAGGCGGTGACGAGGGCGGCCGCATCGGCGGCGGCCAGCGCGTCGTTGATGAGGCCGTCCACCGCCGGGTCGGCGATACCCGCCACATTGTAGGAGCCGCGGGTGCGCGCCGCCTCGGTGGAGAAATAGGCGCGCAATTCGTCCCCCGGATAGGGCGCGAAGCTGTAGCGGCGCACCACGAGGTCAAAGTCGAAATTCTGCAGCCGCTGCTGGAACTGGGCCGGGTCCACGATGCGGAAGGAGGCCTCGATGCCCACCTTCTTCAGATGGCCGATGAAGCGCGCGGTGTGGCGCTCCATGCTGCCGTCGCTGTCGAGGAACTCCATGGTGAAGGCCTCGCCCTTGGCGTCCACGAGGCGGCCCTGCTGCACGGTGTAGCCCGCCTCCTTCAGGAGGTTGAGGGCCAGCCGGCGCAAATTGCGGTCCTCTCCGGAGCCATCGGACTGGGGCGGCACGTAGGGCTCGCCGAAGACTTCCTCGGGCAGGCGGTCGCGGAAGGGATCGAGCAGCTTCAGCTCCGCCGGCGAGGGCAGGCCCTGCGCCATCATCTCCGAATTCTGGAAGAAGGAGACGGTGCGGGTGTAGCTGTCATACATCAGGTTCTTGCGGGTCCAGTCGAAATCGAACAGGAGCCCGAGCGCCTCGCGCACGCGGCGGTCGAAGAATTTCGGACGGCGGGTGTTGAAGAACCAGCCCTGCACGCCGGAGAAGCTTTCGTCCGGCAGCGTCTCCACCTTCACCCGGCCCTCGCGCACGGCGGGGAAATCATAACCGGTGGCCCATTCGCGCGCGGTGAACTCCTCGCGGAAGAGATAGGCCTTCGCCTTGAAGCCCTCGAGGCCGGCCACCCGGTCGCGGAAATATTCGTAGCGCACCTGATCGAAGTTGAAGCGGCCCTTCATCACCGGCAAATCGCGGCCCCAATAGGTGGGCACGCGGTTGTACTCGATATAGCGCCCCTGCTCGAAGCGGCCGATGCGGTACGGCCCCGAGCCCATGGGCACCTCCAGCGAGGACTGGCCGAAAGGGTGCTTGGCCAGGAACGCCTTGGAGAAGATGGGCAGCCCCGCCACCGTCAGCGGCACGTCCCGCGCGCGACCCGGCTTGAAGCGGAACACCACCTCGTTCGGCCCGTCCGCCTCGAATGAGGTGACGTCGCGCAGCGCCATGCGGATGGTCTCGTAACCCTCCGCCTTGAACGCCTCGAAGGTCGCCACCACGTCCGCCGACGTCAGCGGCGTGCCGTCATGGAAGCGCGCCTCGCGCCTGAGCTTGAACCGGTAGGTGAGCCCCTCGTCCGCGATGACCACGGAGGAGGCGAGCCGGCCGTACATGGCGCTCTTCTCGTCGCCGGCGGCGGTCATCAGGGTATCGTAGATCAGCTCGATGCCCTGCGCGCCATTGCCCCGCTGGTTGTAGGGGTTCAGCGTGTCGAAGGTGGTGAGCGACTGGTTGTAGTAGGTAGCCCGGCCGAGCTGGGAGAAGGGCCCGCCCTTGGGCGCCTCCGGGTTCACATAGTCGAAGTGGGTGAAATTTGCCGGATATCTCAGGTCGCCGAAGAAGGAGATGCCGTGCCGCTCCACCGCGGCGGCGGACGTGCCCCCCTCCCCTGCCGCGGACTCCGCCGCCGAGGGCGGGGCCGCGGGCGCGCCTTGCGCCCGGGCCAGAGCGGGCACGAGGAGCGCACAGGAGGACGCCAGCAGCGTGCGGCGCGTAAGGCTCATTTGCCCGCTCCCGCGCCGGTCTTCGACGCCTTGGCCGGATCGAACCACCAGATGTCGGGGAAGGCGAAGGAATAGGTGGGCAGCTGCGCCGGATGGGCGAAGCGGTCCCACCGCGCCGTGCGGGTATAGTTCAGCCCCCAGGCGGGGATGACGTATTCGTTCCACAGCAGCACGCGGTCGAGCGCATGGGTGGCGGCGACGAGGTCGGCGCGATCGGAGGCGTAGATCACCTTCTCGATCAGCGCGTCCACAGCCGGGTCCTTGATGCCCGCGAGGTTGCGCGAGCCGTCCCGGTCGGCGGCCTCCGAGCCCCAGAATTCGCGCTGCTCGTTGCCCGGCGACAGCGACTGGCCCCAGCCGGAGACGATGATGTCGTAATCGCGCGAGCGCACGCGGTTGATGTATTGCGAGGTGTCCACCATGCGGATGCTCACCTCGATGCCGAGGCGTTCCAGCGCCGGGCGATAGAACACCGCCACGCGCTCCATGGCGGGGCTGGAGAGCAGGAACTCGATGGTGAAGGGCTCGCCCTTGGCGTTCACCAGCTTGCGGTTCTTCACCTCGTAGCCGGCCTCCTTGAACAGACGCGCCGCCTCGCGCAGGTTCGCCCGCCGCGCCTCTTCCGATCCGCTCTCGGGATTGGTGTAGGCGGTGGTGAACACCTGCGGCGGCACCTTGTCCTTCACGCTGTTGAGGATCTCCAGCTCGCGGCCCTGCGGCAGGCCGGAGGAGGCAAGCTCGGTGCCGGAGAAGAAGGAATTGGTGCGCTTGTACTGGCCGAAGAACAAGGTGTGGTTCATGCCCTCGAAATCGAGCGCGTAATTCAGCGCGCGGCGCACGCGCGGATCCTTGAACTTGTCGCGGCGCAGGTTGGGAATGAAGGCCTGCATCACGCCGGATGAGCGGTTCTCGAACATCTCCAGCACCACGCGGCCATCGGCGCGGGCCGGAAAGTCATAGGCTGTCGCCCAGTTCTTGGCCGAGGATTCCACGCGGAAATCATACTGGTCGGCCTTGAAGGCTTCGAGCATCACCGTATCGTCGCGGAAATACTCGTAGCGCATCTCGTCGAAATTATCCTTTCCGACGTTCACGTTGAGGTCCTTCGCCCAATAGTCCTTCACCCGCTCATAGGTGATCGAGCGGCCGGCGATGAAGCTCTTGATGCGATAGGCGCCCGAGCCCAGCGGCACTTCCAGCGAGCCCTGCGCGATGTCGCGCGGCTTGCCGTTGGCGTCCGTGCCGGTCCACCAGTGCTTGGGCAGGATGGTGAGCTGGCCGACGATCTGCGGCAGCTCACGGTTTCCGGCCTGGTCGAAGGTGAAGGTCACGTCCCGGTCGCCGGTCTTCTCGGCCTTGGTGACGTGGCTGTAATAGAAGCGCTGGTTGGGGTTGTTCTTGGTCAGCGCCTCGAAGGAGAACACCACGTCCTCGGGCGTGATCGGCTTGCCGTCATGCCAGCGCGCATCCGCCCGGATGCGATATGTGACGGAGGAAAAGTCCGCCGGGTAGCTCACCCCCTCGGCGATCAGCCCGTACTCGCTCGCCACCTCGTCGGATGCGGGAACCATGAGCGTGTCGTAGATCAAATTGATGCCGGCCGCGGGCGTGCCGCGCGGCACCACGAAGTTGAAGGTGTCGAACGTGCCATCCTCGGCGAGGCGCAGCAGCCCGCCCTTGGGGGCATTGGGATTCACATACTTGAAATGGGGAAAGCCGGCCGGATAGGCCGGCTCGCCCATGAGCGACAAGCCGTGCTTGAACACGGGCGCGGCGGGGGTGGAGGCGGGAGCGGCCGGGTCCGGCGCCGGTTTCGCCTCCTCCGCGCTGCGGCCGGGCGCCGCGAAGGCGAGGCTCAGCGCGGCGGCGAGGGCAAGGCGGCGGGCGAGGGACGCAAGCATCGGCAACTCCGGTTGGATCGCGCTTCGATCCGGGAATAGCCGATTATGGCACCCGCCGCGACGGCAGAAACATGGCAGCGACGGGCGGGAGAGGCAGGCGCGGGGGCGGCGTGGCGCGGGCCGCGACGCAACGGAAGCCTTGATGCGACAGGATCGGCGGGCCGGGTGAGAGCCGCGGCGCGGAAGGCTGCCGGCGCGAGCGGGATGACAATGGCGTGAAACGGCACTGGGGGGCGGCGTGGGCTGGTGGCTTCCCCATTCACCGCCGTCATCGCCCGGCTCGTCCGGGCGATCCACGGCAGGGCCGGGTCGCGCCCTCGATCATCGCACAAATGGCACGGTAAATCGCCCGGACGAGCCGGGCGATGACAGATGGATAATCTGGAGCGGACAACCTGCGGCGAGGCGCGCGCATCGCCTTCTCTTGACCGTCCGGACGCCCTCTTCCGCAAGGGGAGAGGGGAGGTCGGACGATGACGACAGGAGGCAACAGCGCCGAGCCGCCGAACGCGGCGCGTCTTTCGGCGGCTTGCCGCCCCAAAAGAAAAAGCCCTCCCCCGCCCAGCGGGAGAGGGCTTTCAATCGTCCAGAGCGGTTCAGGCCAGAGGCTATCCCCGGCGCGGAGCCCTCGCGATCAGATCACTTGTGCCCGGCGGGGGCGGCGGCCGGCGCAGCAGCCGGAGCGGCGGCGGCGGTCGGCAGGGGCTTGGGATCGTGCGAGAGCGAGTTGAGATAGGCGATCAGGTCCGCGCGCTCGGCTTCCTTGCCGATGCCAGCGAAGGCCATGGCGGTGCCGGGCACGGCGGCCTTGGGATTGGTGAGGAAGGTGTTGAGCGCCAGCGCGGTCCAGTCGCCGCCCTTGGCCTTCATGGCCGCGGAATAGGCGAAGCCGGCGGCGGAAGCCACCGGACGGCCCACGATGCCGTAGAGGTCGGGGCCGACCTTGGCGCCGGCGCCTTCCTGGAAGTTGTGGCAGGCGGCGCACTTCTTGGCAGCGGCCTGGCCCTTCTCGATGGAGGCGGTGGCGAACAGCTGCTCGATCGGCACCTCGGCCGCCGCCTTGGGCGCGCCGGCAGCGGCTGCGCCTTCCTGCACGGCAATCTCGAAGCCGGGCTTGGCCGGCGCCTCGGGGGTGAACAGGATTTCGGACACGATCCCGAGGCCGAGGGTCAGCGTGAGCGTGCCCAGAACAGCACCCGCGATCTTGTTCAATTCAAAACTGTCCATCGGCGCTACGCCCCTCGGAGGTCCTGTGTCCCACCGGGCGCTGCACCGAAACGGCGCGCTGCCCGGCCCCAAGCATGTCGATGAATGGCGCGCGGGGGAGCCCCACGAACCGTCGGCGACACTAAGCACTTTGAACCGGTCGAAGCAACCCGTATAAGGCGCGCCCCAATGCCACTCCCCGCGTCTGTCCCGGCGCGGCCTTCCGGACCCCGCCCCATGCCGGCCGACACCCCTTCCCCCGCCCCAGCCCCCGCAGGGCATCAGGCCGGGCGCGTGCTCGTGCTCATCCCCGCCCGCATGGCGGCGACGCGCCTGCCGGGCAAGCCGCTTGCCGACGTGGGCGGCCGCCCCATGATCGTCGAGGTGGCGCGGCGCGCGGTCGCAGCCGGCATCGGCCGGGTCGCGGTCGCCACCGACGCCCCCGAGATCGCCGCCGCGGTCACCGCCGCCGGCCTCGAGGCGGTGATGACGCGGGCCGACCACCCGTCCGGCTCGGATCGCATTTTCGAGGCGCTCACCGCCCTCGACCCGGCGGGCGAGGTGGAGATCGTGGTCAATGTGCAGGGTGATCTGCCGACGATTCTACCGAACACCATCCGAACGGCACTGATTCCCCTACTGGAAACCTCGGCTGACATCGCAACATTGGCCGCCGAAATCACCCTGGCCGAGGAGCGCACCGACCCCAACGTGGTCAAGGTGGTGGGCTCGCCGCTGGCGCCGGGGCTGCTGCGCGCGCTCTATTTCACCCGCGCCACCGCCCCCTTCGGCGAGGGGCCATTATACCACCACATCGGCCTCTACGCCTATCGCCGGGCGGCTCTGGAACGCTTCGTCTCCCTGCCTCCGTCGCCCCTGGAGAAGCGGGAGAAACTTGAGCAGCTGCGGGCACTTGAGGCCGGCATGCGGATCGACGTGGCGGTGGTTGACGCGGTGCCGCTGGGGGTCGATACCCCGTCCCATCTGGAAAGGGCACGGGCCCTTCTCGCGCAGGAAAAATGAGCATGCCGATGACTCGACGCATCACCTTCCAGGGCGAGCCCGGCGCCAATTCCCACATCGCCTGCCGCGAGGTCTTCCCTGACTTCGAAGCCGTCCCCTGCCCCACATTCGAGGACGCGTTCGCCGCCGTGGAGAACGGGGCAGCGGCTTACGCCATGATTCCCATAGAGAATTCGGTGGCGGGACGGGTCGCGGACATCCATCATCTGATGCCGCAGTCGAGCCTTTCCATCGTCGGCGAGTACTTCCTGCCGCTCTCCCACCAGCTCATGGCGGTGAAGGGCGCGAGCCTCTCCACCCTCAAGACCGTGCAGAGCCACGTGATGGCGCTGGGCCAGTGCCGCAAGGCCATCCGCACTTTGTCGCTGACGCCGATTATCGGTGCAGATACAGCAGGTTCCGCCCGCGAGATCGCCGAGGCGAACGACGTGACCCGCGCCGCCATCGCCTCCCGTCTGGCGGCGGACATCTACGGCCTCGAGATCCTCGCCGAGAACATCGAGGACGAAGCCCACAACACCACCCGCTTCATCATCCTCACCCGCGGCGCCGACTGGGCTCCGGCAGGACGCGGGCCGGTCATCACCACCTTCGTCTTCCGCGTCCGCAACGTTCCGGCGGCGCTCTACAAGGCCATGGGGGGCTTCGCCACCAATGGCGTGAACATGACCAAGCTGGAGTCCTACCAGCTCGACGGCCAGTTCACCGCCACCCAGTTCTATGCCGACGTGGAAGGCCATCCGGACGACCGCTCCGTGAAGCTGGCGCTGGAGGAATTGGCCTTCTTCTCCAGGGAGATGCGCATCCTCGGCGTCTATCCCGCGCATCCCTACCGGGCGCGGTTCGGGGACTCAGATCCGTCGATCTGAGCAGTCCGCTGGCGTTCAGTGATCGAACCGCACCATGATGCGGGCGCGGCCGCCCGTGCGGCCGAAGCTCACGTGGTCGGACAGATGGGTGAGCATATAGGCGGCGAAGGAGGCCTGCTCCTGGGCGTCGCCCAAAAGCGCCTCCGGTGAGGGCCGCTCCTTCGGCGCCTCCATGACGATGCCGTCATAGACGACCGAGACATCGAGGTGGCTCTCGTCGAACCGCGCACGCAGCTCGATGGGGCCTTCTGCGATGCCGCTGTCAGCCACCAGCTCCAGCGCCTGGGCGACCGTTGGGATGGCCGCGGCGATCACGTCGCGCCGGGCGCCCCAGTTATCGCCCTGATTTTCAAGGAAATCCCGCACGAAGGGGAAAGCGTGCGCCCCCTCCGGCACCTCCTCCACGGCCTCCTGCGCGATGCCGATGCGGAACAGGAGGTTGAGCATGATCGCGCTCAGCGCCCCCACCGTCAGCGGCGTCGAAAACAAGGGCTGCAGCATCAGCGGCAATTGGCGGGTGATGGGCAGAAGCGCCACGGAGAGGCCCGCCAGCACCGAGAGCCCGACCACGAACACCCGCCGCTCGCTGAGGCGTCGGGAGGTCACGAGGTCCATGCCCGCCACCACCAGATAGGCGGAGGTGTAGAGCAGAATTCCGCCGATCACCGGCGAGGGGATGAGGGTAAGCGCCACGATCGCCTTGGGCACGAAGGCGATGGCGAAGATCATGATGCCGGCGGTGAAGCCGATGACGCGCGCCGTGGATTGGGTGGCGAAGGCGAGGCCCACGGAGGAGGACGAGAGCCCCGACTGGAAGCCGGAGGTGAGCCCGTTCAAGATGTTGCCGATGCCGCAGGCCGTCACCGCCCGTTGCGCCGCCGGCATGTGGGCGCGGCGCCAGTCGGCATCGTTCATCTTTTCCAGCGACACGGTGACGGAGAGCACGTCCACGAGGTTCATCACCACCAGCAGCGCCATCAGCGGGAACAGCGCTGGGGCGAACTGGAAGGACGGCAGGGTCAGGGTCGGCAAGGCGAGGAGCGGCGCCGCGGCGATGGCGTCCGGCGCTTCGGGACGTCCGGCCCCAAGCGAGAGCGCCACGATCCAGCCGATGCTCGCCCCCGCGAACACCGCAAACAGCTTCAGTCGCCGCGGCGCGAATACGGTGATGGCGACGATGATGCCTACGGTCGCCAGACTGGAGAGAACGGCATTCTCCTCAACCATGGGGCCATGGTCGAGCCCGAGCGCCCGCCTGAGCGCCGGGCTCGCGAGCGAGACGCCGAGCATGCTCACCGCGACGCCGCACACTTCCGGCGGCAGCAGCACGCGGAGGGGCCGCACCAGTCGGGCGATGAACAGTTGCGCGATGCCGACGAGGAGCGTCGTCGTCGCCATCAGCCCCAGCCCGCCCAGCGCCAGCGCCTGCACCGCCAGCGGGATCGCTCCGGGCGCGGGGATGTGCACGGCGAGATAGCCGGAGCCGAAGCGGGTGCGCATGCACTGGATGATGGTCGCGACCCCGATGCTCATGGCGCAGGCCGAAACCATCGCGGAGATCTGGTCCGCGGGCAGCTTCGCCTCGGTGGCGGCGAGCACCGGGTAGATCAGGAAGGTCACGGCCAGCATGGCGTGCTGGGCGGCGAGCGGGATCAGCGCCGCGGGCGGCACCTTATCGTCGAGGCCGTAGACGAGGGAGGGCGGTCGGCGACCGGTCCGCGTGCCACGGCGGGAATCAGGGAAAAAGCGGTCGAGCAGATGCGTCAGACGGGCAAGGCGCGCCGGGCGTGGAGCACCTTCGGGCGCCGCCGGTTCAAGCATGCCCGCCCTCGATGAAATTGCGGATCAGGTGGTGCGCGACGGCGATGGGCGGCGGCACGAACAGCCCGTCGGGATGGGTGCGGGTGAGCATCAGCGTCACCTCGTCCCGGCCGAACCAGCGGGCATCCTCCAGTTCATTGCGATCGATGACCAGTTCCTCGCTCGTCGCCTCAGCGATGCAGCCGATCATCAGCGACATGGGGAAGGGCCACGGCTGGCTCGCCAGATAGCGCACCTTGCCGGTCCGGACCCCGGCTTCTTCCAGCGTTTCGCGGCGCACCGCGTCCTCGATGGTCTCGCCCGGCTCCACGAAGCCGGCGAGCGTCGACCACATGCCCGGCGCGAAATGCGGCTGGCGGCCGAGCAGGCAGCGGTCGCCGCGGGCGGTGAGCATGATGACGACAGGATCGGTGCGCGGAAAGTGCTGGGCCCCGCAGGAGGGGCAATCCCGCCGCCAGCCGGCGTCCACGATGCGAGAGGCAGCACCGCAATTGGCGCAGAAGCCGTGCCGCGTATGCCAGGCGCACAGTGCCTTGCCGCAGGCCACAGGCCCGAGGTGTTGCGGCGCGATCAGGCCGCTGACGGCAATGGTGCGCAGGTCCGTGACCGTGAGCCCCTCGCCCTCCAGCGTCTCCCGCAGGCCGGGATCGAACCCCATGGCGAAGCGCGGCGCGCCGTCACCCTCGATGCCGAGGAACAGCGCCTCTCCGCGCCCGCGAGCCTCAGCTTCCGCCCGGTCGAAGAGGGGATCGAACACCGGGCCGGCGCCCTTCAGCGCGACCAGTTCTCCCCCGAGCAGGTAGAAGCGGGCTGAAGGATGATCGAGCAGATCGGCGGCGCCGGCACGCAGGTGGCAGGCGCGGTCAAGCGGGCTGTCCACATAACCGAGGGTCGGCCAGGCGCCGAGATCGGGACGGGAAATGAAGGACATGGGGAGACAGCGATTCCGGCGCGAGCGCCGCGTCGGCGGCGCGGACAGACGGTGGCACGCAGGCGCCCCGGAAGCAAGGTCGCCAGACCTGTTAGGTGATGGCGAGGGCGGTGGCGAGGGCCGCGATGCGGCGGTCGCGTTCTGTTTCGGCAAGCGGTACCCGTTCTCCCGCGCCGAACACCGGCCCAGGCCAAGCCGCATCGCCGGGGTCGCGTCCGACCACATGCACGTGGAGCTGGGGCACCACGTTTCCAAGCAGCGCCACGTTGAGCTTGGCACAGTCGGAGACGGTGCGCACCACAGACGAGACCACCGCGATCTCTTCCATCAGCAGGTGACGGTCAGTGAAGGCGAGGTCGATGAGCTCCACCATGCGAGTGCGCCGGGGCACGAGAACCACCCAGAAGAAGCGTGCATCGTCCACTAGGCGCAGATGACACAGAGGGAGTTCGCCGATCGCGGGACCGTCCGCCTCCAAGCGTGGGTCGAGGTGGAAGGCGGCGTGGCTCGTGGTCATGAACAGCTCCCCAAAGGGTAATTAAGTGCCGCACTATGAACCATCGGACAAGCCGAGGCAGTTGCCCCGGCTCCGTCTTGCGGTTATGGAGGCGCCACATGCACCGCACGGCCAAAATATGACGTGTGCGGCAAGGACGTTCAGGAATGTTCGGCTCGGCCACTTCCATTTGCCTAATCATGACCGCCGGCACTCGCTTCGCCGAGGCGCGCGGGCGAAAATGATGCCGGCTGACCCGGTCCGCCGCGGGCGGTGCCGGATTGTGCATGTCCCCCAAGCTTCAAAAGCTCAGGAAAGGCACGAGCGATGGCTCGGCTTGTCATGAAGTTCGGCGGCACATCGGTCGCCAATATCGAGCGCATCCGCAACGTGGCGCGCCACGTCAAGCGCGAGGTGGAGGCCGGCTACAAGGTGGCCGTCGTGGTCTCCGCCATGTCCGGCAAGACCAACGAACTGGTCGCCTGGTGCAAGGATGCCTCCTCGCTCTACGACGCGCGTGAATATGACGCGGTGGTCGCCTCCGGCGAGCAGGTGACCAGCGGCCTGCTGGCCATCACCCTGCAGGAAATGGGCATTTCCGCCCGGTCCTGGCAGGGGTGGCAGATCCCCATCTCCACCGACGATGCCCACGGCTCCGCCCGCATCATGGACATCGACGCCGACCGTCTGGCCACCTCCATCGAGGGCGGCGAGGTGGCGGTGATCGCCGGCTTCCAGGGCATGCACCTGCCCACGGGGCGGATCACGACGCTCGGCCGTGGCGGCTCGGACACCTCGGCGGTGGCGGTGGCCGCGGCGCTGAAGGCCGAGCGGTGCGACATCTATACCGACGTGGACGGCGTCTACACGACCGACCCGCGCGTGGTGCCCAAGGCCCGCCGCCTCGACCGCATCGCCTTCGAGGAGATGCTGGAAATGGCCTCGCTCGGCGCCAAGGTGCTGCAGGTGCGCTCGGTGGAGCTCGCCATGGTGCATAATGTGCGCACCTTCGTGCGCTCGAGCCTTGTGGACCCCGACGCGCCGGAGATGCGCGAGGTCGAGAAGGCGGGAACGCTCATCTGCGACGAGGAGGAAATCGTGGCAAGCCAGATGGAATCGCAGGTGGTCACGGGCATCGCCTTCTCCAAGGACGAAGCCCAGGTCTCCATTCGCCGCGTCGCCGACAAGCCCGGCATCGCCGCCGCCGTGTTCGGCCCGCTGGCGGACGCGCACATCAATGTGGACATGATCGTCCAGAACGTGTCGGCGGATGGCTATACCGACATCACCTTCACCGTCCCCACGGCCGATTTCGAGCGCGCCAAGGCGGTGATCGAGCGGGCCCGCGACTCCATCGCCTTCCAGGCGATCGAAGGCGCCGGGGACGTCACCAAGGTGTCGGTCATCGGCATCGGCATGCGCTCCCACGCCGGCGTCGCCGCCAAGGCGTTCGAGGCGCTCGCGGGCCGTGGTATCAACATCCGCGCCATCACCACGTCGGAGATCAAGATCTCCTTCCTGATAGATGCGGCCTATACCGAACTTGCGGTCCGGACTCTCCATTCGCTATACGGGCTGGACAGCTGAGGGCGGAACCGTTGACGGTAGCCCTGCGGGGGCGCGCCATCCGTTGGATAGCCTCGCGGGGATACTGAACCCGCTCATTTTTAAGGATGCGGCCGATGCGTGGCGCGCTCGGCGGTCCGCGCGTGCTGCTCCGGCGTCTCCGCGAGGTGATGGCGGAGCCGGTCAGCGCGCAGGACCGCCTCGACAAGATCGTTGTGCTGATCGCCGCCAACATGGTGGCGGAAGTCTGCTCGGTCTACGTGCTGCGCGTCGATCAGACCCTTGAGCTGTACGCCACAGAAGGTCTGAACCGGGACGCGGTTCACTTGACCGTCATGAGCGTGAATGAGGGCCTCGTCGGCCATGTTGCCCGCGAGGCCGAATCGCTCGCCTTGCTGGACGCCCAGTCCCACCCCGAATTTTCCTACCGTCCGGAGACGGGCGAAGAGGTCTACAACTCCTTCCTCGGCGTGCCGATCCTGCGCGGCGGCAACACGCTGGGCGTGCTGGTGGTGCAGAACCGCGCCCGCCGCACCTATACGGAAGAGGAGATCGAGGCCCTCCAGACCACCGCCATGGTGCTGGCGGAGATGATCGCCTCGGGCGAACTGACGGCGTTGGCCAAGCCCGGTGCCGAACCCGCCGTGCGCCGGCCGCTCCACCTCAAGGGCGTCGCCCTCGCCGACGGGCTTGGCCTTGGCCATGTGGTGCTGCACGAGCCGCGCATCCGGGTGACCAACGTCATCGCCGACGACGTGGTGAAGGAAACCGCCCGGCTCGACGCCGCCATCGGCAAACTCAGACATTCCATCGACCTGATGCTGGAGGACGACGGCCTCTCCAAGGCCGGCGAGCATCGCGACATCCTCGAAGCCTACCGCATGTTCGCCCACGACCGGGGGTGGATGCACAAAATGCGCGAGGCCGTGCTCTCCGGCCTCACCGCCGAGGGCGCGGTGGAGCGGGTGCAGTCGGATACCCGCGCCCGCATGATGCGCGCCTCCGACCCCTATCTGCGCGAGCGCCTGCACGACCTCGACGACCTCGCCAACCGGCTCCTGCGCGAACTGACCGGCCGGTCCCGCAGTTCGGAACGCGAGGCGCTGCCCGAAAACGCCATCCTCGTCGCCCGCAACATGAGCCCGGCGGCCCTGCTGGATTATGACCGCACCCGCATTCGCGGCCTCGTTCTGGAGGAAGGCGGCACCACCAGCCATGTGACCATCGTCGCCCGCGCGCTGGGCATTGCCGCCGTGGGCCAGGTGGAGAATGCCGCCGGCCTCGCCGATCAGGGCGACCCCGTGATCGTCGACGGCCAGGCCGGCGAGGTGCATCTGCGCCCGCCGGGGGACGTCGAGGAGGCCTATGCCGAGAAGGTGCGCTTCCGCGCCCGCCGGCAGGCCCAGTATGCCGCGCTGCGCACCCGCCCCTCCGTCACCAAGGACGGGGTGCATGTGGACCTTAACTTGAACGCGGGCCTGCTGGTGGACCTGCCGCACATCGCCGAGACCGGCGCTGCGGGCATCGGCCTGTTCCGCACCGAGCTTCAGTTCATGATCGCGTCGGCCTTCCCGCGCATCTCCGAACAGCTGAAGCTCTACCGCGCGGTGCTGGACGCCGCGGGCGACCGCCCTGTGACCTTCCGCACCCTCGATATCGGCGGCGACAAGGTGCTGCCCTACATGCGGACGGTGGAAGAGGAGAACCCGGCCCTCGGCTGGCGCGCCATCCGCCTTGGACTCGACCGGCCGGGCCTGTTGCGCAGCCAGATGCGCGCTTTGCTGCGCGCCGGCGCCGGACGGGAACTGCGCGTGATGTTCCCCATGGTCGCTGCGGTGGAGGAGTTCGATCGCGCCCGGGCCCTCGTGGAACGGGAGCTGACGCACCTGCGCCGGCACGGCCACGGCCTGCCGGACCGGGTCTATGTGGGCGCCATGGTGGAGGTGCCGTCCCTCCTCTTCCAGCTGGACGAGATTCTGTCCCGGGCCGACTTCCTGTCGGTGGGCTCCAACGATCTCGTGCAGTTCCTCTATGCGGCCGACCGCGCCAACGTGCGGGTTGCCGACCGATTCGATCCGCTCTCGCCCCCGGCCCTGCGGGCCTTCCGGCTGGTGGCGGAGGCGGGCATCCGCCATGGCAAGCCTGTGACGTTGTGCGGCGAACTGGCCTCCCGTCCCCTGGAGGCGGTCGCCCTTGCCGCCTTGGGCTACCGCTCCCTGTCGGTCTCCCCGGCGGCCATGGGGCCGGTCAAGGCGATGCTGCTCGAGACCGATGTCTCGGCCGCCCGCAAGGTGCTGCTGCCCTTGCTCGAGGACCGGACCGGCGCGGCCGATCCGCGCGCCGTGCTGACCAAGTTCGCGCGGGACTGCGGCCTGCCGCTCTAGCGGGCGCCCTCGCGCGCCTCTGCTCTTGTCTTGCCCCTTTTCTTGCCTTTCCCCCAAACCGTCCGGATCCGTCAGCCCCTTATGAACACCCTGCCCCTCGCCAAACTCGACCAGCTGGTCGCCCGGCATGCCGAGATCGAGGCCGCCCTGTCCCACGGGGCCGAGGGGGAGGAGTTCGTCCGCCTCGGGCGTGAGTTCTCGGATCTCTCCCCCGTGGTGGAGCAGGTGCGGGCCCTGCGCGACGCGGAACGCGACCTGGAGGGCGCCCGGGAGCTGCTCGCCGATTCGGCCGGCGACCCGGAGATGCGCACCCTGGCCGAGGCCGAGGTGGAGCGGCTGGATGCGCGGATCGCCGAACTGACGACCGCCGTGCGCCTCGCGCTTCTGCCCAAGGACGCAATGGACGAGCGCGGCGTCATTCTGGAGGTGCGCGCCGGCACCGGCGGCGACGAGGCGGCGCTGTTCGCGGGCGACCTCTACCGCATGTATACGCGCTACGCCGCCGACAAGGGCTGGAGCGTGGAGGTGCTGTCCGAGAGCGAGGGCACCATGGGCGGCTACAAGGAAATCGTCGCCGCCGTCCACGGCAAGGGCGCCTATGCCCGGCTGAAGTTCGAGAGCGGCGTCCACCGGGTCCAGCGAGTGCCGGCCACTGAGGCGGGCGGACGCATCCATACCTCCGCCGCCACCGTGGCCGTGCTGCCGGAGGCGGAGGATGTGGACGTGGACATCAACGAGGCCGACCTGCGCATCGACGTGTACCGCGCCCAAGGGGCCGGCGGCCAGCATGTGAACAAGACGGAATCGGCGGTGCGCATCACCCACATCCCCACCAACACGGTGGTGGCGGTGCAGGATGAGCGCTCCCAGCATCGCAACAAGGCCCGCGCCATGGCACTGCTGCGGTCCCGCCTTCTGGACGAAGAGCGCCAGCGCAAGGAGGCCGGCCGCGCCGCCGACCGCAAGGGGCAGGTCGGGTCCGGCGACCGCTCCGAGCGCATCCGCACCTACAATTTCCCGCAGGGGCGCGTGACCGACCATCGCATCAACCTCACCCTCTACAAGCTGGAGGAGGTGATCGCCGGCACCGCGCTCGACGACATCATCGAACCGCTGCTGACCGAGCATCAGGCCGCCCTGCTCGCAGCCGCCGAGGAGGCCTGAGCCGTGCCCGGCCCCGGCGACACACCCGCGGCCGACCTGACCATCGCCCAGTTGCGCCGGCAAATGACCGCGCGCCTCGCCGCCGCGGGCGTGGAGACGCCGGAACTGGATGCACGGCTGCTGCTGGCCCATGCCCTCGGATGCGCGCCAGGCGAGCTTCTAGAGCGCGGCACCACTTCCGCGACGCCCGAGATGTCTGCCGCTGCCCAGGCGCTCCTCGCCCGGCGGCTCGCGGGGGAGCCGGTGGCCCGCATCTTCGGACACAAGGAGTTCTGGAGCCTCACCTTCTGCCTGTCCCCGGACACGCTGGTGCCGCGGCCGGACACGGAGACGGTGGTGGAGGCGGCTTTGTCCCTCTTTCCAGACCGCGCCGCGCCGCTGCGCATCCTCGACCTCGGCACGGGCACGGGCGCCATCCTCGCCGCCCTGCTTGCGGAGCGGCCGACAGCAACAGGCATCGCCGTCGACCGCTCGGAGAACGCGGCCCGGACGGCGCTGGCCAACCTCGAGGCGAACGGCCTTGCGGACCGCGCGTCTGTTGTCGTCGGCGACTGGGGCAGCGCACTCGTCGGTGGCTTTGACCTCGTGGTTTCCAACCCGCCCTACATCGCGGAGGACGAAATGGCTGGGCTTGCCATAGATGTGCGCCTCCACGATCCCCATTTGGCTCTCGTGGCCGGCGCTGACGGCCTCGGCGCCTACCGCACCATCGCCGCCGACCTGCCGCGCCTGCTGAAGCCCGACGGCGTGGCTGTTCTCGAACTTGGCGCGGGACAGGAACCGGCCGTCGCCGCCCTCGTTCAATGCGCAGGGCTGAGGGTTCTCGGCCCGGCGCGCGCCGACCTCGGTGGCATCCCGCGCGCCCTTTGCGCCCGGTGGCACGGGGCCGCAAACGAGACGGCTGACGAAAAAAGGCTTGGAACCTTTGAGGGAAATGGCTAGTGTCAGTCGCAGGAATCGAACCGGGGCATCGGTCCAGAGGGCTGATGCGGGCTTCCGAAATCTCAAACGGATGTTTCGGTCGCTGAGGATGCGAGAGCGTGGAGCGCGCGATGGCGCAGCTCATGCAAGCATCCTGCGGTTGGATCGTTTCACGGTGCTGGATACGCGCGACTCACGGAATGTCGGTGGCGTCTTGGGCGATGTCGTCTCGGGTTGCCACCTCTCGTGTAACGGCGCCCGTGCTGGGGGCACGGAACGGGGCTCGATGATCGGACTGATCCTGATTTCTTGACGACTTTCGCTTTGGTCCAGCGCGGACGCCGGCGCAGGCGGCTTCCGCGGATCTGACGGTCTTGTCCTGCGGACAGAGCAGCGTGCCACGGGCCCATTCCGATGGGGTGGAATTCCGAGGGTTCGTTTCATGAGACGCGCACCGCCGGAGCGGGAAGCCCGGCGGGATATGCGGATTGTACCGGCGCGATGCGGCCGGGCGCAGACGGCGGCGTGAACGCCGGGCGAGTAGAGATCGATCCATATGAGAAATGGTCAGCAGAAGCGCATGCGCGGCCGCAACAACAACCGGCGCAGCTCAAACCCTTTGACGCGGGTGTATGAGTCGAACGGCCCGGATGTGAAGGTGCGTGGGACGGCCCACCACATTGCGGAGAAGTACCAGCAGCTCGCCCGCGACGCTCAGGCCTCCGGCGACCACGTCGCTGCTGAGAACTATTTCCAGCATGCGGAACATTACCTGCGCCTCATCGCCTCGCTGCAGGGTCAGTTCGCCCCGGTGAACGGCTTCGGCCGCGACGAGGACGGCGACGACGAGGACGGGGACGACGTGTCCTCCCTCGACGCGCCCCAGCCTTATGGTCGCAACGACCAGCCCTATGGCCGCAGCGAGCAGCCCTACCAGTCCCGCGACAATCGGGATGATCGGGGGCAGCGCGATGATCGGGGCCAGCGCGACGATCGTGGTCAGAGGGATGACCGGGGCCCACGCGATGACCGTGGGCAGCGGGATGACCGTGGCCAGCGGGATGATCGCGGCCAGCGCGACAACCGGCAGGGCAACTTCCGCCGCAACCGGGATGACGACGAGGGGTACCAGCCGCGCGAGGCCCGCGATAACCGCGAGTTCCGCGAGAATCGGGAACCCCGCGAGAACCGGGAACCGCGCGAGCAGCGTGAACCCCGCGAGCAGCGCGAGCCGAGGGAACAGCGCGAGCCGCGCGAGTTCCGCCGTCGCAACCGCGACGAGAACGGCGAGGGCTTCGTGCCCCGTGCGGCGCGCGCGCCCCGCAGCGACGATGGCGACCAGCAGCCGCGCCCGCCTCGCGCCCCGCGCAGCGAGGAGGCCGAGCAGCCCCGTCCGCCCCGCGCCCCGCGCGTCGAGGAGCAAGATCTCGGCCTGCCGTCCTTCATCACCGGCGCGCCTGCCGTTCCCAAGGAGCGCCCGGAGCCCAAGGCCGAAGTGAAGAGCGAGCCGAAGGCTGAGCCCCGCGAGCCCAAGGCGGAGCCGAAGGCCGAACCGAAGGTCGAGGCCAAGGCGGAACCCAAGGCCGCAGCCGAGACGCCCCGCGAGGAGGGGGCGGAGGCCGCCGAGGCCGATGCCCCGCGTCCGCGTCGCCGCCGCTTCCGCACCCGTGCCGGCGAAGGCACCGAGGCCGCCGCCGAGGCGCCGGCGCCCGAGCAGCCGGTGCTGTTCAACGAATAGGTCTGGGCCTTTCGTCCGAAACAAAAACCCCGCCGGTCACCCGGCGGGGTTTTTCTTTGGCCGCGCGGCGAAGGGCCGGCTCAGCTTTCCTTGAACCCGTAGTCGGGGATGCCCTGCTCGTTACCGTAATATTTGTAGGGCAGGAACTTGCCCGACATGGTGATCTGCACCCGATCGCCCTTGGGGTTCGGCTCGCGCACCATCTCCATGTTGAAGTCGATGGCCGACATGATGCCGTCGCCGAACTCCTCCTCGATGAGCGCCTTCCAGGCCGGACCGTTGACCATCACCAGCTCGTAGAAACGGTAGATCAGGGGGTCGGTGGGCGGCATAGGCGTGCCGGCGCCGCGCATGGGCACCTCGTTGAGCATCCGCTCTTCCACTTCGGAGAGGCCGAACAGCTCGGCGGCCTTCTTCGCCAGCGGCTTCACCAGCTTCATCTGGCCCAGCAGCGCGCCGACGACCAGCACCGGCGACATGCCGCCTATCTCGTCGCAGATGTATTTCCAGGTCCAGCCCTTCTCGCGCTTGATGTCGAGGAGCTTCTCGGTCAGTTGCTCGCGCTTCATTTTCTTATGGTCTCCGCTTGGGTTCGGTCGAAGAGGTAAGCCCGTCAGTCGCGCGCGCTGGCGATGGCGGGGAAGGGAATGGTGTTGGCTGGCGCGGGCGCGGCCTCCGGCGGGCAGCCGAGACGCACCACGGGCGGGTGGCGGCGGTCGTAGCCTGCCGGCATCTCCGCCTTGAACGTGCGGCTGCGGGAGACGAGGAAGTCCACGAGGTGGTTACGCACCGCGTAGTAGTTCTCTTCCCGGTGGATGCTGTCGCGGGCCCGCTCCATGGGCAGCGGATTTTCCACCACCTCGGCGATCATCGCCTCCGGCCCGTTGGTCATCAGCACGATCTTGTCGGCGAGGTAGATGGCCTCGTCCACGTCGTGGGTGATCATAACGACCGTCTGGCCGGTGGACTTGCAGATGCGCCGCACCTCGTCCTGCAACGTGCCGCGGGTGAGCGCATCGAGGGCGGAGAAGGGCTCGTCCATCAGCAGGATCTTCGGCTCGATGGAGAGCGCACGGGCGATGCCCACGCGCTGGCGCATGCCGCCGGAGAGTTCCGCCGGCCGCTTCAGCTCGTTGCCCTTGAGGCCGACGAGATCGATGAAGCGGCGCGCGCGCTCCTCCACCTCGGCGCGCCCCGCCTTCCGCCAGCGGGAGGAAACCGCATAGCCCACATTGCCGATGACGCTCTTCCACGGCAGCAGCGCATGGCCCTGGAAGATCACCGCGCGATCGAGGCTCGGGCCGGAAATGGCCTGCCCGTCCACCACCACCACGCCGTCCGAAGGCTCTTCGAGCCCGGCGAGGATGTTCAGCACCGAAGTCTTGCCGCAGCCGGAATGGCCGATGATGCAGACGAACTCACCCCTCTGCACCGGCAGCCACAGATCCTCGAAGATGGTGGTGGAGCCGCCCCCCGGCGCCGGATAGCGCCGGGCGATGCCCTCGATGGAGATGAATTTGGGATCGCTCTCGGTCTTGGCGTTCTCCATGGCCCTCACTCCGGAAACGTCACGCGCTTCTGCAAGCGCGCGAGAATGAGGTCGAGGGCCATGCCGACGACGCCGATGAGCAGGATTCCGACGATCACATTGGCGATGGAGAGGTTGTTCCACTCGTTCCAAACGAAGTAGCCGATGCCCGTGCCGCCCACGAGCATCTCCGCCGCCACGATAACCAGCCAGGCGATGCCGATGGAGATGCGCATGCCGGTGAGGATGGTGGGCGCCGCAGCCGGCAGGATCACGGTGAAGGCGCGCCGCCACGGCCCCACCTCCAGTGTGCGCGCCACGTTCAGCCACTCCTTGCGCACCGCCCCAACCCCGAAGGCGGTGTTGATGAGCATGGGCCAGACGGAGCAGATGAAGATGACGAAGATGGCCGAGAGGGAGGAATCCTTGATGGTGTAGAGGGCGAGCGGCATCCAGGCCAAGGGCGAGATGGGCTTGAGCACCTGGATGAAGGGATCGAGCGCCCGGTAGGCCAGCGGCGACATGCCGATGAGAAAGCCGATGGGCACCGCCACCAGCACCGCCAGCCCGTAGCCGATGAACACCCGGCCGATGGAATAGAGCAGCTGGAGGCCGAGGCCCTTGTCATTGGGGCCGTTGTCGTAGAACGGCCGCTTGAGGTTGTCCCAGAGCTTACCCGCCACATCGAGCGGCCCCGGCATGGCGGACTTGGCGCCCTGGGTCGCGATGCCCATGAGCTTGGCATATTCGGGATCGAGCGCCGGCCCCGAGCTCGCGCTCGGGGTAACGGCGACCTGCCACAACGCACAGAAGGCGACGAACAGCAGCACCGAGAGGAGGCCGGCGCGCACGCCGAGGCTCTTCATCCGCTCAGCTCCGCTTGATCGCGAAGGAGCTGACATATTCGGCGGGCTTTGCCGGGTCGAACACCTTCCCCATCACCGAGAAGGACTTCATGGTGGTGGCGGGCGGGGTCAGCCCCATCTCCTTCATCACCTTGGCGGCATCGGTGGCGAGGAAGACCTCGTTGGCGACCTTGGTGTAGTCCACCTCCCCCTTGATCTGACCCCAGCGCTTCATCTGGGTCAGCATCCATACGGCGAAGCTGTCCCACGGGAAGGGATCGAAATCGACGCGCTTGGGGTCGTCCTTGATGTTGCCGAGCCCGTCCGCATACTTGCCCACCAGCACCTGTTCCAGAACGATGGGCGGAGCATTGAGATAGGCCGCCGGCGCGATGGCCTCGGCGATGGCCTTGCGGTTCTCGGCCTTCGAGGCATAGCCGGTGGCATCCACGATGGCGCGCAGCAGGGCCGCGTAAGTATTCGGCATGGTCGAGATGAATTCGCGGCTGGCCGCGAAGGAACAGCAGGGGTGTCCGTCCCACATGGTCTTGGACAAGGAATGGATGAAGCCCACGCCGTCGAACACGGCGCGCTGGGCCACGTTGTCCGGGGCGAGGAAGCCGTCGATGTTCTCGGCCCGCAGGTTCGCCACCATCTCCGGCGGCGGCACCACGCGCAGCTGCACGTCGGTGTCCGGGTCGAGGCCATTCTCGGCGAGGAGATAGCGCAGCAGGTAGTTGTGCATGGAGAAGTCGTAGGGGATGGCGAACTTCAGCCCCTTCCACGACTTCACGTCCATCTTGTCCTTGTGCTTGATGCCGAGCGTGAAGGACTGGCCGTTGATGTTCTCGATGGCCGCCGCGACGAACGGGATCGGGTTCGAGCCCAGCCCCTGCGAGATGGCGAGCGGCATGGGCGCCAGCATGTGCGCGGCGTCGTATTCCTTGTTGATGGTCTTGTCGCGCACCACCGCCCAACCGGCCGTCTTCACCACCTCCACGTTCAGGCCGTGCTTGGTATAGAAGCCCATCGGATGGGCCATGATGATCGGCGTGGCGCAGGTGATGGGGATGAAGCCGACCTTCAGGTCGGTCTTCTCCGGCTTGCCGGTCTGGGCGAAGGCCTCGGTGGCGGCGTCGAGCGGGAAGAAGGTGGCGAGGGCCGCCGCCGCGGTGGAGGTGCCGACGGCCTTGAGGAAGGCACGGCGCTTCAGGTCGTTGGGAAACAGCGCCCGCATGAGGCCGGAGGCGACCACCTCCTTGTAGCGCGCCTCATCGGAGAGCGTCGCAGCCCGCTCCGCCGCCGCATGCTCCTCCGCGCTCGCATGCCGCCCGCACAGGCAGCGGCGCAGCGTGGACTTCAGCGAGAACGGGTTGGAAAACATCGACATCAGGGCTCTCCGTGAGGGCTTGCGATGGACCAGACGAATGTGACGCTGGGATAGGGCAATGCCCGTGCCACGCTCACCCGGGAACGGGGACGGGCTGCGGGGTGGCGAGCGCCTTGCGCGCCAGCATGTGGCTTTTGGGATCGTTGACGGAGGCGACCGCGACGAGGCGATCCCCCGCGAAGTACCTGACGCAGAAGCGTCCCGCGGCGACGTCGCCCTCGCATTCGGTGCGGTCGTGCCCGTCGAGAAGGCCGGCGATCTGCAGCTTCACATCATACTGATCGGACCAGAACCAGGGCACCGGATCGTATGCAACCGCTCCACCGCTGATTGCTTTTGCGGCAGCCTTGGCCTGATCGATCGCATTCTGCACGGATTCAAGGCGAACCCGCCGGCCGTAGAGCTTGCTCGGGAAGTTGGCCACGTCTCCGGCAGCATAGATGTCGGGCACGCTGGTGCGGGTCGTCTCATCCACCCGGATGCCGTTTTCCATGACGAGGCCGGCATCGGCGGCGATTTCGCCATTGGGCACCGCGCCCACGGCGGAGAGCACGAGATCGGCCGGGAGCACCCGCCCGTCGGCGAGCTCCACACCCGTCACGCCGTCCGTGCCCAGAATACGGGCGACGCCGGTGCCGGTGAGGACGGCGACGCCGTGCCCCTCGTGCAGCAGGCGGGCGAAATCCGAGATGGTGGTGCAGGCGACGCGAGCGAGAAGCCGCGGCGCGCCTTCCACCACGGTCACGTCGAGCCCGAGCGTCTTCGCCTTGGCGGCGGTCTCCAGCCCGATATAGCCGCCCCCGATGATGACCAGCCGCGCGCCCGGCTGCGCCGCCGCACGGAAGTGCTTCACATCGTCGATGCTGCGGATGGAGAAAACGCCGGGCAGCTCCGCCCCCGGCACAGGCAGCGCGCGGGCGCGGGTGCCGGTAGCGATCAGCAGTGCGCCGTAGGTGAGACGGGCGCCATCGGAAAGCTCCACCTCCTTGCCCACGGGAAAGATGCGGGCGACGCGGGTGGAGAGGCGCATCTCGGCGCCGGCCTCGGCATAGAAGGCGGGCGCCTTCAGCTCCAGCCGGTCTTCGGTCATCTCGCCGCCGAGATAGGCCTTGGAGAGCGGCGGGCGCTGGTAGGGCAGATAGGGCTCGTCGCCGATGACGATGATGGGCTTCCCATAGCCCTCCGCCTTAAGGGAGGTGACGGCCTGCGCCGCCGCCTGCCCTGCGCCGATGATGACGAGCGGCGCGCTCACGACAGATGCTCCTGTGCCACCGGCTCCTGCGCCACACCCAGCGCCGCAGCGACGAACAACAGCCGGTCCTGGCCGAAATACATCTCGCCGTTCACGACATAGGTGGGCGAGCCGAACACGCCGGCCTCGATGGCAGCGGCGGTGTTGCGGGCGATCTTGTCGGCCGCCTCCACGCTGTCGGAAAGGGTGGCGAGCTTCTCGCCATCCAGGCCCACCTCATTGGCGAGGCGAACGAGGTTGTCCCGCTCGGAAATCTGGATGTCCCGCGCCCAGACGGCGGAGAGGCAGGCGCCGATGAGGTCGGCGGGGTCGATGCCCTCGAGCTGCGCCGCCGCGATGAGCCGGCAGGCGGGAAGCGTATCCGTGGGCCAGAACTTCGGCTCGGTGTTGATGGAGATGCCACGCACCTTGGCCCAGCGCACGATGTCCTGCTTGCGATAGGCGTTGCGCTGGGGCGACTGCTTCGCCGGGGCGGTGGAGCCGCCCTCGGCGAAGACCTTCAGGATGTCGACGGGACGCCACAGGATGTCGGCGCCCGCCGCGCGCGCGATCTCGCGCAGGCGGCCGTGCCCCAGATAGGCATAACCGGACTGGGGGCTGAAATAGCAGATGATCTCGGGCACGGCGGGGCTCCTTTGGCTCGGTTCAGCCGAGGGCCGCGGCCGGGTGCCCCTCCTCGATGGGCAGGGACGGATCGCGCGACCACTCGTTCCAGGAGCCAAAATACATCTTCACGTCCTTCACCCCCGCCTCTTTCAGCGCGAGGAAAGTGTTGGAGGCCCGCGCCCCTTTGAAGCAGTAGAGATAGACGGGGGTCTCGGGCGAAATGCCCACGGTGGCGCACTCGGCGAGGATCTCGGCGGAGGACTTGAAGCGCGGCCCTTCGGCGGTCGGCTTCATCATGCGGTACCACTCGATCCACTTGGCACCGGGTATGCGGCCCTTGCGGGGGCAGAAATCCTTGCCATAGGGCGACGAGCTTTCGCCGATCCACTCGTCCACATCGCGCACGTCGAGCTTGGCGACGGCCGGGTCTTCCACCGCCTTCAGCATGGCGCTGGCATCGATGATGACCTCGCCAGCGGCCTGGTCCACCGGGAAGGTGGCGGCCTTGGGCTCGGGCACGTCGGTGGAGACGGGAAGGCCCGCGGCCGTCCAGGCGGCGAACCCGCCATGCAGCACCTTCACCTTCGGATAGCCGAGGAAGGTCAGCAGGAAATAGCCGCGGCAGGACTGGCCGAAGCCGGAATTCATCGACTGCTCGTAGATCACCGCCGTCTCCTTGCCGGAGAGGCCGGCCTTGCCGAAGGCGTCGGCGAATTTTTCCGTCAGCTCGGCATAGCCCTCGGGGGTCGAGGTGGCGAGGAAGGTGAAGATCTCGTGCAGGTTCACCGCGCCGGGGATGTGCCCGGCGGCGTAGCTCGCAGGGTCGCGGGTATCGATGACGACGGTGGGCTCGGACAGGATGAGGGTCGACAGATCGGGCGGCGAAATCAGGATTGCGCTCATGGTGATCCCCTCTTGCGGGTCAGGAGGACACTCTTTCGGAAGGCTCCGGGGGCTTTTGCCCCTCATGTTTTGAAACGGGCGGCCGGCCTCAGGCCGGCATCTGGTCCAGCATCAGCTTCAGCTGCTTGGTGGCCGGCGTGACGATGGCGACGAAATAGGCCTCGCGCAGGCGCCGCTGGCAGCGGGAGGCGCGCACATAGCCGCGGGCACCGCAGTGGAGCATGGCATTATGGGCGGCCTCGACGCTCTTCTCGCCGGCCAGCAGGCGGGCGGAAACGACACGGCGCCAATAGTCCGGGCTCGTATCGAACGGCGTCTCGGCGAGGGTGTTCACTTCCGTTTCCATGGCCGCCAGCGTCTCGCAGAGCTGGTCGGGCTGGACGTCGAGATAGCGGTTCACGTGGCCGAGCGGCTCCTCGACCTCGCGCATCATGGCGATGCAATCGCGGATGAGGCCGATGGCCATGCCGGCCTGGAGCAGGATGAACCCGGCCCGCATCTTCTTCACGAACGACATGGCGTCGTGCGCCAGCACCATGTCGTCGGGAATGAACAGGTCGCGCACCTGCACGCCGTAGGTGCCGGTGCCGTCCATGCCGAGGAACGGCTCGCAGGGCTTCAGCGTCACGGCCGGCTCGGCGCAATCGATGATGGCCATCACCGGCGCGGCGCCGTCCACGGCGAAGATGCAGCCGAAGAAATGGTCGGGGCCGAGGTTCGAGACCCAGGGCAGGATGCCCTTCACCTTGTAGCCGCCCTCCACCCGCGTGCCCTTCAACTTCAGCGTCTCGATGCCGAAGAAGGACTTCATGGGGTTGGACAAAGCGGTGCCGCCGAGCACGTGGCCTGTAGCGACGGCGGCGAGATATTTGGCGCGCGGCGCCTCGTTCTCGGAATTGATGAGGTACCAGACCAAAGTGTTCTGGCACCACGCCATGAAGCCGGTGGCGGCGCAGACCTCGGACACGCGGGACATGCCCTCGATGGCATTGCCCAGCCGGTGGCCCTGCGACAGATGCAGGCGGAAGGCTCCGGCGTCGGCGAAGCGATGCAGGAGCGTTGCGGGATAGGTGCCCTCGTCGATGGCCCGCGCCCAGGCGGAAAGGTCGGTCCGCGCGATCTTGCCGATCTCGGCCAGCGCGATGCCGGCATCGAGATCGGCCGCAGCGGGATCATGCGGCGACAAGGCGGTGACGGCGGCGTGCGGCACAGGCAGCGACATGGTGATCCTCGACGAGGGGTAGGGCGGGAGCCTGCCCGGACAGCGCCGGGCAGGATGCGGCCGAAGACGGCCGGGGCGTTCGGCGTCGGGGTCAGCCCAGCGCCACCTCCAGGTTCACCGGACGCACGAAGGTGTTGGCGACGGGCGACCACTTGGTGACGTGGGAGATGAGCGCGTCGATCTCCTCCTTCGGCACCCCGTCGCACTCCATGTCGACCTTCACGCGCACGTCGGTGAAGCCGACCGGCTTCTCGCTCACGTCGCCCGTGCCCCACACGGCGGTGATGTTGAGGTCGCCCTCGAGCTGCAGCTCCAGCTTGCGAACGGTCCAGCCGCGATGCACCGCATTGGCGTGGAGGCCCACGGCGAGGCAGGAGCCGAGCGCGGCCAGAGAAGCCTCGGAGGGGTTGGGGGCTGTGTCGTCACCGAGCAGGCCCGGGGGCTCATCAACGATGTAGGGCTCGAGATTGCGGATGTAATTGGCGTGGCGGAAGCGGCCTTCGGCGACGGTCTTGCACTTCAGGGTCTTGATGACCTTGGGGTCCGCCTTGCCGGCCGCGATGAGCTTGGCGAGGCCTTCCTTGTCGATGGGCGCAAGGCAGCCCGTGGTCGCTTCTGGCGCGAGGCAGCCGGTCAGTGCGGTCTGGGGCGCAGTCATCAGGATCTCCTTGGGTCGTGTAGACAGACCGGTCTGTCTTATGCACGCGCTGTGCCAGATCCGCCGAGGGCCGCGACGGACTGAAGGAGAACTGCGTTTCCTCATGAGAAATAAGGAACTGCGGGAAAAGTCGGCGGCGCTTGTCCGGCACGTTTCGTGCCTGTAGAAAACAGACAGGTCTGTCTGAGTGCACGCGAAAGTGGCACATTGGTGAGAAGCGATGCAGCAAACGAAGGCAAGCCGCCCCAAGGCAAATCCCCACGCCGCGCCGGACGCCGGCGAGGCCGAGCCGAAGGCGCGCGAGCGCATCCTTCAGGCCGCGACGCGGCTGTTCTGCCAGCACGGCATCAATGCGGTGGGCGTGGACGCCGTGGTTGCCGAGGCGGCGACGGCCAAGGCGACCCTCTACAAATCGTTCGGCTCCAAGGAACGGCTGGTGGAAGCGGTGCTGGAGCGCGAGGGCGCGACCTGGCGCGACTGGTTTCTCGGCGAACTGCTGAAAGGCGAGGCAACCGCCCAGATGCGCCTGCGCCGCATCTTCCCTGTGCTGCGCGAATGGTTCGGCGACGCCCGCTTCTTCGGCTGCCCCTTCATCAATGCGGTGGCGGAGCACGACAAGGCCGACGACCGCATGCGCCAGATCGCCCTCGCCCATAAGAAGGTGGTGCTGGAAACCATCACCCGCCTCGCCGCAGAGGCCGGCGCGCGCGACCCCAACGGTGCCGCCCACCAATTGGGTGTGCTGATCGACGGCGCCATCGTCGCCGCCATGATCACCAAGGACGCCAACGTCGCCCTGCTCGCCGGGCAGACCGCCGACCTCCTGCTGTCCGGCATGACGGCCGAAGCGGCCTGACGGACCCATCTCCGCCTTCCCGCCCGCTCCCGCCCACGCTCCATGCGTCCGGAGCGGGAGACGGCCCACGCCCCCTGCGAAATGCGCAGTCTCCCGCGCTTGACGCTCCGCCCTGCGGCGTCCGAAAACGCGGTAACAGCATCGGGAGGAAAAGATGCAGATCCGCGCCGCCGTCCTGCGCACGTCTCCGGTCAACAAGCCTTATGCGGACACGCGTCCGCTCTCGATTGAAACGGTTCAGCTCGCGCCGCCCCAGGCCGGCGAGGTGCTCATCAAGGTGGCGGCGGCGGGCCTGTGCCATTCCGATCTGTCCGTCATCAACGGCGACCGTCCGCGACAGCTCCCCATGGTGCTCGGTCACGAGGCCGCGGGCGTGGTGGTGGAGACCGGCCCAGGCGTCGACGATCTCAGCGCCGGCGACCATGTGGTGATGAGCTTCGTGCCGACCTGCGGCACCTGCCCCTCCTGCATGGAAGGCCGGGCGCAACTGTGCGGACCGGGACAGGCCTCCAACGGCGCCGGCACCCTGCTCGGCGGCGGACGTCGCCTGAAGTGCGATGACGGCACCGACATCTACCACCTGTGCGGCATCGCCGGTTACGGCGAGTATGCGGTGGTCTCGCGCCGCTCCATCATCAAGATCGACAAGGAGATGTCGCTCATCGACGCCGCCTTGTTCGGCTGCGCGGTGATGACCGGCGTCGGCACGGTGGTGAACACGGCCGGCGTGCGGCCGGGCCAGAGTGTCGCTGTGGTCGGCCTCGGCGGCGTCGGCCTTTCGGCGGTGATGGGCGCGGTGGCGGCGGGCGCCGACCAGATCGTCGCCCTCGACCTGTCGCCCCAGAAGCTCGACCTCGCCCGCCAGATCGGTGCGACCGATACCTTCCTCGCCAGCGATCCGGACATCGTGGAGGCGGTGAAGGAGGCGACCCGCGGCGGCGTGGACCACGCCATCGAGATGGCAGGCTCCGCCCCCGCCTTCGAGCTCGCCTACAAGATCACCCGCCGCGGCGGAACCACCACCACGGGCGGCCTCGCCAATCCCAACGCCCGCATTTCCCTGCCGCCGGTGCATCTCGTCGCCGAGGAGCGCACCATCAAGGGCAGCTACATGGGCAGCTGCGTGCCGCCGCGCGATATCCCGCGCTTCATGGCGCTCTACAAGCGCGGCAAGCTGCCGGTGAACCGCCTGCTCTCCTCCACCGGGCCGCTCGACACCATCAACGAGAATTTCGACCGCCTCGACCGCGGCGAGGTGGTGCGGCACGTCATCGTCTATTGAGGAGCGAGGGGCCGCGGCGGCGCGGCCCCTTCCCTTCCGCGGTGGATCGCCTAATCTGCCGCTCGCGTTTCAAGGAGAAGCCATGCGCGTCGCCATCCGTCTCGCCGCCGTCGCCGCGCTGGCCATCGCCGTTTCCGGCTGCGACAAGTGCGGCAACTGGTTCGGCCAGGGCACGCCGGTGGGCAAGCCGGGCGCCTGCCAGTCCTCAACGCCCAGATAACCCCTACCGCGCCTCTGGATTGGGCACATTCCCCAGCGTCGCCTTCAGCCGAGCGATCTCGGCACGGATGGGGGCGAACGGGCCATATTTGTGCTGGCTCGGCGGAAAGCCGTCCGCATAGGGCCCATAGGGCGTGTCCACCGGCTTCGCGAGCAGGTCCGGGAAGTCGGCCGCGAAGGCGGGACGGGACGGGCGGGGCTGGCTCACCACATAGGCGGCCACATCCCACGCCTCTTCCGCGGACAACACCGGCATCAGCCAGTCGGTGCCGTTGGGCATGTTGTCGTGCACGAAATTGGCGATGGTGATGAGACGGTTCATGCCGGCGCCGTCATTGAAGCTGTCGGGCCCCCACAGGGGCGGCACCCCATAGCCGAAGTTCGCATCCACCGGATTGCGCCGCAGCCCCTCCCCGCCCGAGCGATGGCAGAACTGGCAATTCTGCGCGTAGACCCGCGCGCCGCGCTGCGGATCGGCGGGGCGGTCGAGTTCGGGGACGGCGCCCGCCCCAGCGCCCTCGATGCGCGCGTCCTTTGGCAGGGCGGAGGAGAGCACGCGCAGATAGGCGACCAGCGCCTGCATGGGCAGGGCATCCCGCGGCATGGGCCGTCCATTCATGGAACGCATCATGCAATTGTCGAGGCGGTCCTCGAGTGTCGCCACCTTGCCCGTGCGCGTGGAATAGGCGGGATAGTCCGCTGAAGCCGACACCAGCGGCAGGCCGAATTTCTTGCGCCCGGCGTTGAGGTGGCAGTTCACGCAGGCGAGATTGTTGCCGGCGAAGCGCATGGCCGGGTCCGCCGCATCGGGGCCGATATGGCGCGCCGTCGCCTCCAGCACGGAACGACCGTAGCGCACCAGCTGCCCATAGGCGTCATCGGGCAGGAGGTCCACATCGGGGATGTCCCACACGGCGATGCGGGCGTTGGGGGCAGCGGCGTTAGCCGCCTCGCCGGGCGGGACCGTTGCCGGCTGGGCGAGCGCCGCCCCCGCGGCAAGCACCAGCGCCGCCATGGCGCCGGCCCGCACAACCCATCCCGTCGCGAAGCTGACCCAAGCCCCCATGGCATCCCCCTGCCGGGCGCAAACGCCCGCGATTGTTGCTTTGGCGCCGCCGCACCGTTATAAGCGCGCCTTCGTCCGCGGCATGCGCCCCCCTGGAGGCGTGCCGACGGTCGAAGGCGCGTGTCCGCTGCGGACCGCGCGCCATATCGGACACATATTAAAGTTAGGACAAGTGCCATGACTGCCATCAAGGAACTGAAGGCTGTGGCGCGCCCGCGGGCCGGCAAGGGGGCCGCCCGTGCCGAGCGCCGCGCCGGGCGCGTGCCCGCCGTGATCTACGGCGAGAAGCAGGACCCCATCACGATCTCGCTCGACTTCATCGAGATCAACAAGATCATCTATGCCGGCCACTTCCTCACCACCCTGTTCGAGGTGGACGTGGACGGCACCAAGCACCGCGTCATCCCGCGCGACTACCAGCTGGACGTGGTGAAGGACTTCCCCGTTCACGTGGACTTCCTCCGCGTCTCCAAGGGCACGACCGTGACCGTGGACGTGCCGGTGCACTTCGTAAAGCAGGAAGCCTCCCCGGCGCTCAAGGCCGGCGGCACCCTGAACGTGGTCGCCCACACCGTCGAGCTGGAATGCCCGGCCGAGTCCATCCCGGAAGCTATCGAGGTCGACCTCACCGGCGCCGCCTATGGTGACGCGTTCCACCTGTCCTCCCAGAAGCTGCCCGCGGGCGTGACCTGGGCCGGTCAGGGCGACGACACCCTCGCCACCATCGTCGCCCCCGTGGGCGCCGAGGAGGAGCCGGCGGCGGAAGAGCCCAAGGCCTGAGCGGATCGCTGACGATCCCGGGCGCCGCGCTGGTCTAGAAGCCGCGGCGCCCCGTTTTCCGGGCCGGAGATCCGCCTCATGTTCCTGTTCGCAGGGCTCGGCAATCCCGGCCCGAAATATGCCGGCAACCGGCACAATGTCGGCTTCATGGCGCTCGACGCCATCTGCCGCCGCCATCGCCTCGGCCCGCTGCGCCGCCGCTTCCAGTCCGCGGCCGCCGAAGGCGAGATCGCCGGCGAGAAGGTCATCGCGCTATTCCCCGAGACCTTCATGAACGAAAGCGGCCGGGCCGTCGCCGAGGCCCAGCGCTTCTACAAGATCCCCCTCGACCACATCTTCGTCTTCCACGACGAACTGGACCTGCCCCCCGCCAAGGTGCGGATCAAGAAGGGCGGCGGCAATGCCGGCCATAACGGGCTGAGGTCGATCACCGCCCAGTGCGGCAACGATTACTGGCGCATCCGCCTCGGCATCGGCCATCCCGGCGACAAGGCGCTGGTGCATGCCTACGTGCTCAACGACTTCGCCAAGTCCGAGAAGGGCTGGGTGGATGCCGTGAGCGACGCCTGCGCCGATTTCGCCGAGCTGCTCGTGAAGCAGCGAACGGACGAATTCCAGAACCGCACCCACCTTTTCCTCGAAGCCCAGGGCTTCGGCGAGCAGAAAAGGGTCGGCGAGAAGGGCTGAGGCCGGACCTTGGCCCATACGCCCCTGGCCGGGCGGGTTGCGCACCTAAGGCCCGAGGGGCTATGCGATCCCCAACGGTCGCAGCGCGGCTTGATCCTTATCTCCATCCTGCAGCCGCACCGGCGGGCGGGTGCAACTCCTGAGCGTTCCATGGGCTTCAAATGCGGCATCGTCGGGCTTCCCAACGTGGGCAAGTCCACCCTCTTCAACGCGCTCACCCAGACGGCGGCGGCGCAGGCGGCGAACTATCCGTTCTGCACCATCGAGCCGAACGTGGGTGACGTAGCGGTGCCCGATCCGCGCCTCGACACGCTGGCGGAGATCGCCGGCTCGGGCGCCATCATCCCCACCCGCCTCACCTTCGTGGACATTGCTGGCCTGGTGCGCGGTGCCTCCAAGGGCGAGGGCCTCGGCAACCAGTTCCTCGCCAACATCCGCGAGTGCGACGCCATCGCCCATGTGGTGCGCTGCTTCGAGGATGGCGACGTGACCCATGTGGAAGGCAAGATCGCCCCCGTGGACGACATCGAGACCATCGAGACCGAGCTGATGCTGGCCGACCTCGAAAGCCTTGAGAAGCGCGCCGCGGCGCTGGAGAAGAAGGCCAGGACCCTGGACAAGGAGGGCAAGGACACCCTCGACCTCATGACCCGCGCCCTGGTGCTGCTGCGCGAGGGCAAGCCCGCCCGCTTCGCCGAGGTGAAGCCGGAAGAGGAGAGGATGTTCTCCCAGCTGGGACTGATGACCGCAAAGCCCGTGCTCTATGTGTGCAATGTGGAGGAGACCTCCGCCAAGGCGGGAAATTCCCTCTCCGCCCAGGTGTTCGAGCGGGCGAAACTGGAAGGCGCCATGGCGGTGGTGGTCTCGGCCAAGATCGAGAGCGAGATCGCGGTTCTCCCTCCCGAGGAGCAGAAGGAGTATCTGGAGGCCATCGACCTGGAGGAGCCGGGCCTCAACCGGGTGATCCGCGCCGGCTACGACCTGCTGCATCTCGTCACCTACTTCACCGTTGGACCCAAGGAAGCCCGCGCCTGGACCATCACCAAGGGCACCAAGGCCCCGGCGGCGGCGGGCGTGATCCATACGGACTTCGAGAAGGGCTTCATCCGCGCCGAGACCATCGCCTTCGACGATTACGTGAAGTTCAAGGGCGAGGCCGGGGCCCGCGAGGGCGGCCGCTTCCGCCTGGAAGGCAAGGACTATGTGGTCGCCGACGGCGACGTGCTGCACTTCCGCTTCGCCAACTGAGGCTCCGCGATGGTCGGGGCCGGGCCGCAGTTACTCGGCCGCTTCACCTTCACGGCCGAAGAGATCGTGCGCTTCGCCCGCGCCTACGATCCCCAGCCTTTCCATGTGGATGCGGAGGCCGCCGCATCCTCGCCCTTCGGCGGCCTCATCGCCTCCGGCTGGCATACGGCCTCCATGTGGATGGGCCTGTTCGTGCGCGCCCACGGCGCGGAGGCTGAGGACCATGCGGCGGTGATCGCGCCGGCGGGTGTCGGCTTCGGCATGACCGACCTGAAATGGCTCGCCCCGGTGCGCGCCGGCGACACCATCACCTTCTTCACCGAAATCCTCGACGCCCGCCCCAGCGGCAGCCGCCCCGGCTGGACCATCTATCACCGCACCGGCAGCGCCCGGCGGGAAGATGGGACCGAGGTGATGCGCTTCGAGCTGAAGCATCTGGCGCCGGACGCGCGAGAACCGCGCAGCCCTTAGCACGCCCCAGTTTCATCAAGGAATATAATCCTATATCATCTCCTTCGGATTGACGGAGGAGAGCGGCTGTGTCGCAGACAGATGCAGAATTGGATTCCCTCGACCGAATGCGCCGCCTCACGCGGCGGCTGAACCTCGACGTCGCAACATGGCGACTCAAGCTCGCATTGAAGGGCAGCTATGATCCCAGCCAGCCGCGCATTCCGCGCGGCGAGCCGGGCGGCGGGCAATGGGTCGGAGGCGCTGCGCCAGGAACCATACGGACAAAACCAGTAGGACAAAATATTTCAGTCGCTATGCGCCGAATTTCTCCAGCCTTGGAGGCAGAATGCAATTTTCGACTCAAACAAAACACGCTCTATTGCAACATGCTGAAGTCACGGCCCTGCCACGAGCAAGCATCGTTCCGATACGCCGCTCGCCTGCAGGGCCACCCGATTCCGCCACTCCCTTTCTAGGAATTCCAACTTATGTTGATACTTACGCACAATCTCTACCTGCACAAAAAGAATGAGGATCGAAAAATAGAAATCAGGGTATTCAAACCTGAATTTCTGGGGCCGGCATGGGGATGCCGTTATGAAATCGACTGGCCGGAGGGAACACAGGTCATGATGCCCAATGGCATGGACGCTCTCCAAGCTCTCTCGTTAGCGCTCAAAATGATCGGAGCTGACATCTATACAAGCGCCTATCATCGGGAAGGATCGCTGCGCGCCTTCGAGACCGAGGAGGGCTATGGATTTCCGGTCCCAAACAATATTCGCGATCTTCTTGTCGGCATCGATAAAATGTCATTTTAGCATACCAGCTCATAGCGACGCCGATGATCGGGTCGGAAATCTATTCCTTTCCTGTCAGACGGAAGCCGCGCCGCGCTCCGCCAATCCCGAAGAGGGCACCGCGAGGACGGCCCGTCCCAAGCAATCTGCGTGACCTACTCATCGGCGTCGACAAGATGAGCTTCTGATTTCAGCCCTCCGCGGAGCCCCGCCATGGTGACCCTCACGCACACCCTTTTCATCAGGGGCGAGTCCGGCGACACGCCGGTGGAGATTCGCCTTTACCAGCCCGAACACCTCGTGGAGGACATTGGAGAGTCCTGGGGCTGCCGCTTCGAGATCGATTGGCCGGATGAGACCAAGAGCATGGTCATCCACGGGGTGGATGCCCTGCAGGCGCTCATTCTTTCCATGATGTGCGTCGGCGTGCACCTCTACGTGTCCGAGTATCACGACGATGGCGTGCTCTACGCGCCCGGTCGCGAAGGCGGCTACGGATTTCCTGTCACTCAGAACCTCCGCGACCTTCTGGTGGGGCGCGACAAGGAGCTCTTTTGAGCCGGACGCCCCGGTCATCCCCACGCCCAGCTTGACGTTTGCGTCATCCTCGCCTTCCATCGGCCTCCAACGACAGGGAGGCCGCCTTGCCCGACATCTTCTTCGAAGATTTCATCATCGGTGAGGTGAAGACGTTCGGCTCGCACAAGGTGACGGAGGAGGAGATCCTCGCCTTCGCCCGCGAGTTCGATCCCCAGCCCATGCATCTCGATGCGGCGGCGGGCAAGGCGTCCCTGCTTGGCGGGCTCGCCGCCAGCGGCTGGCATTCCTGCGCCATCATGATGCGGCTCGTCTGCGACGGCTTCCTGCTGCGCACCGCCGGCATGGGCTCGCCCGGCGTCACCGAGAACAAGTGGCTCGCCCCGGTCTTCCCCGACGATGTGCTCACGCTCCGCCGCACGGTGCTGGAGAGCCGCACCTCCAAGAGCAACCCGGACATGGGCCTCGTGACATTCCGCTTCGAGCTTCTGAAAGCCGACAAGAGCGCCGCACTCGACCAGACCTGCGTGGTCATGGTCGGCCGTCGCAATCCGGGAGCGCGCCTCGCATGATGTATTTCGAGGAAGTCGAGGCGGGCGCCACCGCCGCGCTGGGCAACCACACCTTCACCGAGGCGGAGATGCTGGCTTTCGCCCGCCTCTACGATCCCCAGCCGTTCCATGTGGATCCGGAGGCCGCGCGGCGCAGCCCGTTCGGCGCGCTGGTGGCTTCCGGCTGGCACACGGCCGCCATGTGGATGAAGTGCTTCGTCGCCTCCAACATGGCGCTGCCCAAGGAGGCCTCCAAACCCGGCGAAGAAGGCGTGCCGGGCGGAGGCTCCTTCGGCCCGGCCTCGGGCTTCACCAAGCTGCGCTGGCTGAAGCCGGTCTATGCCGGCGACACCATCTCGTTCGCCACCGAGGTGCGGGACAAGATCACCATCAAGTCCCGGCCCCAATGGGGCTTCCTGCGCACCTACAATTCAGGGACCAACCAGCACGGGGATCTCGTCATCGACTTCGAGAGCACCGTGCTGATGCGCCGCCGCCCCTGAGCGGGCCTAGCCCTCGAGTTCCTCTTTCAGGATTTCGAGGCGCAGCCACTCCTCTTCCGCGGCGTCGAGGGCCGCCTGCGTCTCGGCAAGCGCCGCCGAGGCCTTGTCGAAGCGCGCCGGGTCGCGGGCATAGAGGGCGGGATCGGCAATCTCGGCGGCCAGCTTCTCCAGCTTGGCACGCAGGTCATCCATGGTCTTGGGCAGCGTCTTCAGCGCGTGCTGCTCATGGAAGGAGAGCCGGCGCTTCCCCCCGGCTGCGGCGCCGCCCGCCCCCTTGCCGGCTTCCGGCTTCTGCTCGCCACCCTTCGCCTTCGCGGCGGGGGCGCTCTTGTCCCGCGCCTCCACGCCGCGGCCGCGCTGGGACAGCATGTCCGAATAGCCGCCCGCATATTCGCGGAACACGCCATCCGCCTCCGCCATGATGACGCTGGAGACGGTGCGATCGAGGAAGTCACGATCGTGGCTGACGAGGATGACGGTGCCGGGATAGTCCGCCACCATCTCCTGCAGCAGGTCGAGGGTTTCCAGGTCGAGGTCGTTGGTCGGCTCGTCCAGCACCAGCACATTGGAGGGCAAGGCCAGCGCCCGCGCCAGCATCAGCCGGCCGCGCTCGCCGCCGGAGAGCACCGAGAGCGGGGCGTTGGCCTGCTCGGGGGTGAAAAGGAAGTCCTTCAGATAGCCCATCACATGCTTGGGCGCGCCGCCCACCTGCACCTGGTCCGAGCCGCCGCCGGTCAGCGCATCGCGCAGGGTGGTGCCGGGGTCGAGCGCGGCGCGCTTCTGGTCGAGGCTGGCGACTTCGAGATTGGTGCCGAGCTTCACCGTGCCCGAATCGGGGGCAAGCTCGCCGGTGAGCAGCTTGATGAGGGTGGTCTTGCCGGCGCCGTTGGGGCCGATGATGCCGATGCGGTCGCCGCGCAGGATGCGGGTGGAGAAGTCCTTCACCACCTCCCGCTCGCCGAAGGCCTTGGCGATGTGCTTCGCCTCGATGACGAGCTTGCCGGAGGCCTCCGCCTCGCTTACCGCCAGCTTGACGTTGCCCACCGCGCGGCGCTCGTCGCGGCGGTCCTTGCGCATGGAATGCAGCAGGCCCAGCCGGCGCACATTGCGCTTGCGGCGGGCGGTGACGCCATAGCGCAGCCAGTCCAGCTCCGCGACGATCTTGCGGTCGAGCTTGTGGCGCTCCGTCTCTTCCTGCTCCAGCACCTCGTCGCGCCACGCCTCGAACGCGCCGAAGCCCTGCTCCAGCCGCCGGGTCTGGCCGCGATCAAGCCAGACGGTGGCGCGCGAGAGGGTTTCGAGGAAGCGCCGGTCATGGCTGATGAGCACCATGGCGGACTTCAGCCCCTTCAGCTCGCTTTCCAGCCATTCGATGGCCGGCAGATCGAGATGGTTGGTCGGCTCGTCCAGCAGAAGCACGTCCGGCTCCGGCGCGATGACGCGCGCCAGAGCGGCCCGGCGGGCCTCGCCGCCGGACAGGTGAGCGGGGTCTTCCTGTCCGGTGAGGCCCAGCTCGGTGAGGAGATATTGGGCGCGATAGGCATCGTCGCCCGGTCCAAGCCCGGCTTCCACATAGGCCAACGTCGTCGCATAGCCGGAAAAGTCCGGCTCCTGCTGGAGATAGCGCACCGTGGTGCCCGGCTGGAAGAAACGCGTGCCGGAGTCCGGCTCGACCAGCCCAGCCGCCACCTTCAGCAGCGTGGACTTGCCCGAGCCGTTGCGACCGACGAGGCACACCCGCTCGCCCGCCGACACGGAAAGCTCCGCGCCGTCGAGCAGAGGGGTGGCGCCGAAGCGCAGATGGATGTCCTGGAGGAGAACGAGCGGAGGAGCCATGGGGCCGGATTAAAGCCCTCCGGTCCGGAACGCAAAGGCCGTTCGCGCGGAACGACACTTTGCGCCGCTCGTCTCCCGGGACGCAAAGAGGTGCGTGTCGCCCTGCATCACGCAGGCGGCGAGCACATCTCTCAGGCCATCAATGTACGGTGGAAGTCGGATTCAGCTTCGACATCTGGTCCTTGAGAACCAGCTTCTTGCGCTTCAGCTCTGCGACACGAAGAGGATCCGAGGCGGGGCTGTTCATTTCGCGGTTGAGCTCCTGCTCGATGGCCGCGTGACGCCGCTTCAGTTCCTGAAGGTGCGACTGGATGGACATTCTTAGCCACTCCCTGTCTGCAACACGACATCAGTCTGTCACGGAGCCGACGAAGAGTCGACCGCCTTTCCGCCACCTCCGTCGACCTCCCATCTTGCGGCGCGGCATACCCGTGCCATAGTCATTCCAACTGGGGGCGAGCGGGCGGCGGACCTGCGCGCCGGTGACAGGACCGGGCATGACGAGCGACGAGGAACGGGATCTCAAGGTCCACCTGGAACGCCTGAAGCAGGAGCATCGGGATCTCGATGCGGCGATCGAGGCGCTGACCAGCGTGTCGGGAGCGGACATCCTGCAGATCCAGCGGCTCAAGAAGCGCAAGCTGCAGCTGAAGGACCGCATCGGCCAGATCGAGGACGAACTGTTCCCCGACATCATCGCCTGAGCGTGGGGCGGGCGCGAGGCCGGCCCTCCTGAGGAGGGGGCCAAGGCGCGGAGGCCGGGCGTGCCCGGCATCCGTCAGTCGGAACGAAGGATCAGAGCTGGGCGAGCAGCGCGGTGGCGCCGGAGGTGTCGGCCTTGGAGGGCACGTCCTCCACGTTGAGCGTCTTCACCACACCATCCTCGACCACCATCGAATAGCGCTTGGAGCGCACGCCGAGGCCGGCGGCCGAGCCGTCGAAGGTGAGGTCGAGCGCGGCCGCGAAGGACGCGTCGGGGTCCGCCAGGAACACGATCTTGCCGTCGGAGCCGGAGGCCTTTTCCCAGGCGCCCATGACGAAGGGGTCGTTCACCGACACCACGGCGATGGCGTCCACGCCCTTCGCCTTGATGGCGTCGGCCTCGTGCACATAGCCCGGCAGGTGGTTCTTGTGGCAGGTGGGGGTGAAGGCACCCGGCACGGCGAACAGCACCACCTTCTTGCCCTTGAAGATCTCGTCGGTGGTCTTCGGCACGGGGCCGTCCTCGGTGGGAACACGGAAGGTGGCGTTGGGCAGTTTGTCGCCGACCGAAATGGGCATCGTCTTCTCCACAGTCTTGGGCGTTCGCGCCCGCGCCGACAATACGGGCTTTTGACCGGGAGAAAAGCGCTGGCTGCGGGCCGGAACGGCCCAGCTCAGCGTGGCGGCAGCTTCGGAACAGGCACCGTTGTCACGATCGCCTTCGGGCCGTCCACGAGGGTCAGCGTGAGCGGCGTCCCGGAGGGATCGGTGCCGGCGGGAATGCCGTCGAGGGGCAGCTCGAACCGGGCGGCGCCGTCCGGCAGCATGGTCTTCTGCGGCAGCGGCAAGGCCCAGCGATCCGGCCCCTCGGCGAACAGATCGGCCTTGGGATTTTGTGCCTTCACCTCGATGACGAGACGCGGCGGCGTGGCGCTGGCGTCCAGTTCGACCTTCTGCACCGAGGTCGGCTCGGCAACCCCCAGCGGGCGCTCCACCGGCAGGGCCGCACGGGCGGCCGAAATGCGGGACGCCTCGGCGCCGGCGTCGCCGCCAAGCGCGATGGAGAGGTCGGCGCGGGCGGGCATGCAGAGGGCCTCGCACACGGCGAAATCGAATGCGAGAGAAAGCTTGGCCGGCTTGTCCTTGTCCTTCAGCTCCACCTTCAGGGGGAACAGGACCGCGCCCTTGTAGCCGATGGAAAAGCCCCCGCCTCCGTCGGCGAAGCGCTTGGGCGCCGGCCATTCCATCTCTACCCGGGCGACGTTCTCCGAACCGCTCCAGTCCAGCGTCGGCGGCACGCCGCTGTCGCCGGGATAGCGCCAGTAGGTCTTCCAGCCGGGGGCGAGCTTCAGCTCGATGCCCGCATCCGCCGTCGTGCCGGAGACCGCGCCCGCCATCAGGATCACATCCGCGCCCGGCACCTTCACCGGAGGTGCGCTCGCAGCCCATGAGGCCGGCGAGAAAGCGGCAAGCATGGCGCCGGCGAGGAGTGCACGGGCCAACACGCCACGGGACGACACTACGAAGGCGGGCCGGACCGCCGGCCGAGCGCCGAGGGCGCGCTGAGGGGTCGATGTCATGGGCCTAGCGGGTACCCGCTCGCGGCTTCGGCGCAAAGCCCTTTGCCTCACCAATCGCGTGCACAAGCGTGTGACCCGCCGCGGGACTCGCGGCCTTTCGGCAGGGCCTCGGCGCTACCTGCAACGCAATCCGCATTTCCAAGACGGCCGAACGGCGGTACCCTTTCTCCATGACTGCGAGCCAGAACCAAACGATCGAAGGCGGGGGATCGGGTTTCCTCGATGGGCAGATGCTCATCGCCATGCCGACCATGCGCGACGAGCAGTTCGCCCGCACCCTCGTCTACATGTGCGCCCACTCTCCGGAAGGAGCCATGGGCATCGTGGTGAACCAGCCGGCAAGCCACATCGACTTCACCGACCTCCTCGTCCAGCTGGACGTGGTTCCCGCCTCCGAACGCATCCTGCTGCCGAAGAGCGCGGGCACCGTGAAAGTGCTCCGCGGCGGGCCGGTGGAAACGGGACGTGGCTTCGTGCTGCACTCGGCGGATTATTTCGTCGAGAACTCCACGCTGACCATCGACGACGGCATCTGCCTCACCGCGACGCTGGACATCCTCAAAGCCATCGCCGGAGGGCGCGGACCGCGCAGCGCGGTGCTGGCGCTGGGCTATGCCGGCTGGGCGCCGGGCCAGCTCGAGACAGAGATCCAGGCCAACGGTTGGCTGAACTGCCCGGCCGACCCGGACCTGATCTTCGGCGCCGGGGTGGAGACGAAATACGACAGCGCCCTGCGCAAGCTCGGCATCGTCCCAGGCATGCTCTCCAGCGACGCCGGGCACGCCTGAGCGTTGCTCCGCTCAGGCGCCGCGTGGGGGGTTGGGACGTTGCTCCGCTCAGGCGCCGCGCGGGGTTGGGACGTTGCTCCGCTCAGGCGCCGCGCGGGCTGAAGCGCGCGGGGCGTCCGCTCAGTAGCTGTCGCCCCAGCGGCGCGGGCGGTAGAAGGTGTGCACGCCGATCTTGTCCAGCTTGCGCATTTCCCGCACCCAGCTCGGATGCACCCAATAGGCGTGGTAGTGCGTGGCCCGGCCGATGGAGGCGAGCCATAGCTTGCCGTCCAGCATATCGGCGGCGATTTCCTTGGCCTGCACCCACATGTCCGGCTCGCGCACCACGTCCTTCACGTCGTCGCAGGCAAAGGTGAACTGGCAGGCGAGGTGCCTGTGGGCGTTCTGGTAGACCGCTCCGCACACGTCGTTAGGGTAATAGCCGGAGAACACCCGGTTCACGATGACCTGCGCCACCGCAATCTGGCCGCGCTTGGGCTCGCCGCGGCTCTCGAAATAGATGGCTTCCGCCAGGCACTTCTGGGCCCGCGCCAGCTTCTCGCCGCCGAGCTCCAGACGCTGGGCGGGCGAGGGCCAGATGCCGTCGCTGGGCGGCGTCTCCAGCTCCACCGTGCTGTCCAGTGACACGAGATTGGCTTCGCCCTCAGCGTGCGGGGCAGGATGCGGCACATAGCCGTGCTCGGCCAAGGCGGCATACTGGAAGGCGAGGGCCGGAAACAGCACGGGGTCGCGGCTGAACACCGCCACCGGGTCCTGATGCGGCACCGGGCGAACAAGCGCGGTTCTGCCGCCGAATTCGCTCAGGGATTCGTCAGGCTGCGCGTCCCGCGCCAGCGTTTCGGCGGCCCGACGCGCCAGCTCCACTTCCGCAGGAACGTCCTCTGCAGCGGCAACCCGCGCAGCGTCCTGGATGAGGGGCAGCTCCAGAAGGATATCGAGCGCCAGCTCCACATAGGCACCGGACATGTCCCGGTGGGCCGGCGGCTCGACCTGCTCATGCTCCGAGAGCACGAGCGGGGGCGGGAAGGCAAAGGCGTCGTCATCGGCCGTGCTGGCAGCGCTCGCATCAGACGACTGCGTCGCGGACGACTCAAGCGCGGGGGCCACGAGGTCCGACGGCACGGGTCCGATACCGATCTCCGCGCGCGCCACATCCAGCACCGGCTGGCCGGCCACGGCGGCGGCAGCCGCGGCCGGGGTGCCCTCTTCGGAGACAGGCGCGAGGGAGGCGGTGACGATGGTGCCGGGTGCGACAACACGGCGCGCCGGCTTCGCAGCCTCGGCCATCGCCTCCTTCGGAACCTCCGGCAGGCCGGTACCGACCGGCTGCGGCAGATCGAGCGTGGCGAGCTTCAGCGCCCGCGCGGAGCCCGGCCAGAGGCCGAGCCCTGAACCGGCCGTCAGGCCTTTCGGCGCCCGGCCCGATACGTCGTCAGCCCCCGCCCCGCAAGGCGTTGCGACGATGAAGGCGGTGGCGACGAGAAGCGGCGACAAAGCCCGACCGGCCCTCGGCCATCGATCCCGACAAATTCCCATACGCCAGCCCTTGCCGAGACTTCATGTCCCCAATAGGGCGCCGGACCGTTGCCGGTCGGCGACACGCAAGAGCATTGTCCGATCAGTCTTGCCTGGAGGTTAATTTCAGCGCCAGCTCCGCTTCGCGGGCAAACGGCCCCTGCCCCCGCAGGTGGAATTTGCGTGCCCGCGCAAGGCCATGGGTGCCGAAGCGGACGCGCACCGCCTCCTCCACCCACTTGTCCTCCTGCGCAGAACGCTGCGTCGCGCGCTGGTTTTCCGTGTCGAGAAAGGCGCCATGAGCCGCGACCGCCGCCTCGAAGGCGTCGAGCCCCTCCCCGGTCGCCGCCGACAGGCGGATGACCGGCACGGTCCACCCGACCGAGGCGGAACCGGCAAGCGACAAGGCCCCGGCCACCTCGGAGGCGGCGCGTCGGGCGACTTCGGCCATATCCGCCTTGGTGACGACGATGATGTCGGGCAGTTCCATCACGCCCGCCTTCATGAACTGAAGGCTGTCCCCCGAGGCCGGCTGGATGCACAGCACCACCGTGTCGGCGACGAGGGAGATATCGGCCTCCGACTGGCCGACGCCCACGGTCTCGACGATCACCAGATCATAAACCGCGCGCAGCAGCACCACGGCGGCGACCGAATCATCCGAAAGCCCGCCGAGCCGGTCGCGAGCCGCCATGGAGCGCACGAACACGCCGCGGTCGTCGGGATCGGTCTTCATGCGTGCCCGGTCGCCGAGCAGCGCGCCGCCGGTGCGACGCGACGACGGGTCCACCGCCAGCACGGCCACGGTGCGCCCGGCCGCGCGGGCGCGGCGGACCAATGCGTTGGTCAGGGTCGATTTGCCCACCCCGGGCGGGCCGGTGAGGCCCAGCACCTCGGCCTTGCCGGCGCGGGCCGCGGCATCGAGCAGCGCCACGAGGTCAGGCTGCCCGCGGGCGGTCTCCACCAGCGCCAGCGCGCGCGCAACAGCGCGTTTGCCGCCGGCGGCCAGGGTGGCGAGATCGGGCACAGGAGAGGTGCGCGGGCGGTCTGGGGCGTCTGCGGAAGCGGGCTCGGGCTCGGGCGGCATTGGGCCAATCTAGCTGCCGCAGTGCGGGAGGCAACTCACCGCGTTTGCGCGCGAACGGAAAAAGGCGCCGGCAAAAGCCGGCGCCTCTCCCACTGATCGGATCCGTGCGGGGGAACGGAACCGATCAACAGTCCTGAAAATCGAGGGTCAGCCGCAGTAGCCGCGCGACACCTTGACCACGTTGCCGTTGGTCTGGCGCAGGTAGCAGCGGCCGTTATTGCCCCAGAAGTAATAGGCGCGGCGCTGATCCTGCTGGTTGCCGATGATGGCGCCGGTGGTGCCGCCGATGATGGCGCCGGCCGCGACGCCGCCCGCATTGCCCGTCACCGCGCCGCCGATCAGCGCGCCGGCCGTGCCGCCGATGAGGGCCCCGCCCACCGTGTTGTTCTGGGCGCTGGCAGTGACGGCCGAGCCGGCGAGGACGGCGGCGGCAAGGGTGAAGGCGGTGAAAGCGCCGATGGCGGCATTACGGGTCGACATCTTGATCCTTTCCGCATCCGCCGGGCGTCAACCCGCGGCGTGCTGCGATGGCACCTGATCTAGCAAAGGCCACATGAACGCCAGATGAGCGGGCTGTTCGGGCATCGTGCAGCTTCGTCCATGGTTCTGAACCGGGCAAGCTGCGCCGTAAAGACCCACTTCCGTTGCGGGTCCCTGCGCCGACAAGGAACACCTCTTGCATCAGCAAGGCGCTCCGGTGCAGGCTCGCGCCCCCGGGACAAACCGGCTCACAGCTTCGTGTTCAGGACAGGTCAATGAGTGAACGCAACCCCTTCGGCGGGACCATCAGCCACCTCTCCCCGTCGGAGGTCCGTCAGGGACTCGCCGATGGCAGCATCCTTCTCGTGGACGTGCGGGAGCCGAACGAGATTCAGGCCGAGCGCATTCCCGGCGCGGTCAATTTCCCGCTGAGCACATGGAATCCCGCCGCCCTGCCGGATCCGGCCGGCAAGCGCCTCGTCTTCTCCTGCCGTTCGGGCCAGCGCTCGCAGCAGGCGGCCGCGGCGGCGCAGAAGGCGGGCCTGGCCTATGAGGAGCACATGAAGGGCGGCATCATCGGCTGGCGCGAGGCCGGCTTCGACGTCGAGCGCGGCTGAGGCGCAAGCGTCCTAGTGGGGGTGCTCCGGCCAGACCGGGGCACCATTCTTTCGGCGTGGCGCATGGCGCCCGTTCTCGCCGATCCCCCTCCGGTCTCGCCGGAGGGGTCAATGGTCAGAATGGCAGCGCGGCCGCTCAGGCGGTCGCGGCGTCGAGTTCAGCGATGATGGCCTTGCCCATCGCCTCGGTGCCGATGGTCTCCATGCCCGGCGCGGCGATGTCGCCGGTCCGCTTGCCGGAGGCGAGCACGCCCGCAATGGCCTGCTCGATGCGATCCGCCACCGCGCCCTCGTTGAACGAATAGCGCAGCGCCATGGCCAGCGAGCCGATCATGGCGATGGGATTGGCGATGCCCTTGCCGGCGATGTCGGGCGCGGAGCCGTGCACCGGCTCGTAGAGCGCCGCGCGCTTGCCGGTCGCCGCATCCACAGCGCCGAGCGAGGCGGAGGGCAGCATGCCGAGCGAGCCGGTGGCCATGGCCGCGAGATCGGAGAGGATGTCGCCGAACAGGTTGTCGGTGACGATCACGTCATACTGCTTGGGCCAGCGCACCAGCTGCATGGCCAGCGAATCCGCCAGCGCATGCTCCAGCTCGACGTCCTTGTAGGCGCGGGCGTGGAGGTCGGTCACCACCTGCTTCCAGAGCACGCCGGAGCGCATCACGTTGTGCTTCTCGGCGGAGGTCACCTTGTTGCGGCGGGTGCGGGCCAGCTCGAAGGCCACGGCGGCGATGCGCTCGATCTCGTAGGTGTCATAGACCTGCGTGTCGATGGCGCGCTTCTGGCCGTTGCCGAGATCGGTGATGGTCTTGGGCTCGCCGAAATAGACGCCGCCGGTCAGCTCGCGCACGATGAGGAGGTCGAGCCCCTCGACCACCTCGCGCTTGAGCGAAGAGGCATCCGCCAGCGCCGGGTAGCAGATGGCGGGGCGCAGATTGGCGAACAGCTGGAGATCCTTGCGCAGACGCAGCAGGCCTGCCTCGGGGCGCGCCTCATAGGGCACGTCGGCCCACTTGGGGCCGCCGACCGCGCCGAGCAGGATGGCGTCGGCGCCCTTGGCGCGCACCATGGCCGCCTCGGAGATGGCCACGCCATGGGCATCGTAGGCGCAGCCGCCGACCAGATCTTCCTCGATGGCGAAGGAGGCGAGGCCCGCCTGCTCCAGCCACTGAGCCACCCGTTTCACCTCGGCCATGACTTCTGGGCCGATGCCGTCGCCGGCGAGAAGGAGGAGCTTGTGGGTGGCCATGGGTCGGTTCCTCGGGTCTTGATTTACGCTGCGGCATCGCGCCGTTTTTCAGGCCGCCCTGAGGGCGGCGGCTCGGCGCGGAGTGCTAGGGCCTCGCCGGGCCGATGGCAAGGAGGAACACGCCTGCCCGCGGTAGTCAGGCCCCTTTCACGAAGGCCGCGAAGGCCTCCGCATAGTCCTTGTGCCAGCGCGACAACGGCGGGCGGTTCTCGATGATGTCGCCGGCCGCCCAGGCGATGCGCTTCTCGTCCAGCGCGCGGGGCACGTCATTGTCCGGGCAGAGGATGTAGAAATCACCGGCCTCCAGCTTCTCCAGCAGGAAGTCCACGGTCTGCGCAGCGGTCCAGGCCCCCGCCGGCTTCTCGGTCCGCCCTCCTGCCGCCAGCGGGGTGAAGACGAAGCCGGGAATGAACAGCCGCGCCGAGACCCGGCAGTCCGGCGTGTTGCGCAATTCGTGTTCCAGCGCCTCGGTAAACGCCTTCACCCCGGCCTTGGACACGTTGTAGGCCGGATCGCCCGGCGGGGTGGTGATGCCCTGCTTCGAGCCGGTGTTGACGATAAGGCCCGGCCGGCCCCGCGCGATCATCTTCGGCCCGAATGCCCGGCAGCCGTGGATGATGCCCATGAGGTTCACGCCCAGCACCTTTTCCCAATTGGCGAAGGGGCCGAAGATGGCGCTGCCCGGCTGCACGCCGGCATTGTTCATGAGGAGGTCGGTGCCGCCGAAGCGCCCGGCGACCATCTCCTCCAGCCGCTCCAGATCCTCGGGCCTGCTCACATCCGTAGCGACGGCGAGAACGTCGCCGGCCCCGCCCTGCGCCACGGCCGCCACCTGCATGGCGGCGGCATCGAGCTTTTCGCCCGGCAGGTCGGCGATGACCACCTTCAGCCCGCGGGCGGCGAGCTTTTCCGCCGCGGCAAGGCCGATGCCGGACGCGCCGCCGGTGATGACGGCGACAGCGCCGGAGGACAGCGCGGGATGGGTCATGGCGGGGCTCCGTTCAGGTTCGCGCGTTCAACGCCGGGTGGCGACGAAAGCTCCGCCGACGATGAGCGCGCAGGCCACCGCCAGAGAGAGGGACGGCGCTGAGAATCCGGTCGCAACCAGCAGCAGCGTGGAGAGCACCGGCGCCGCATAGGAGGCGACGCCCAGAAGGCGCACGTCGCCGCGCTTCATGCCAATGTCCCAGGTGTAGAAGGCGAGCCCCACCGGGCCGATGCCGAGCAGCGCCACCGCCGTCCACTCCCCCGCCGAGGCGGGCCACACCGTGTCCTCCCACGCGATGTGGCAGAGGGCAGCCAGCACCGCCGTAGCGAGGCAGAAGCCGGCCACCGCCTGCGTCGGCACATCAGCGAAATGGCGCGAGGCGACCGAATAGGACGACCAGATGAAGGCGCAGGCGAAAGCCGCGAGATAGCCGGGCAGGAAGCGCATCTCGATGCCGGAGAAGCCGCCTTTGCCCGCGAGCAGCACCACGGTGCCGGCAAAGCCCATAAACGCGCCGATCACATGCACCCGCCGCAGCCCGCCACCGGGCAGGAAGGCGGAGAGCAGCACGATCAGCAGCGGCCAGAGATAGGCGATGAGCCCCGCCTCGGCCGCCGGCGCCAGCTTCAGGGCGGTGAAATAGAGGAAGTGGTAGCCGAACAACCCGCCAACGCCGTGGAGATAGGCCAGCGGCCGCTGCCTGAGCACGCCGAGCCCCGGCCCGGCCAGCGCCGCGCCCAGCCCCACCGCCCCGCCGATGCCGAAGGTGAGCGCCGTGAGGAGGAAGGGCGGCACCTTTCCCGTCGCAGCCGTGAAGAAGGCGAGCGTCGCCCACAGCAGGATGGCGAGGAAGCCGATGCGGGTCGCCGTTACGGAAGACATGCCGGAAGACATGGGGCAGTCAGGGGCCGAGGAGGTCGATCAGCGCGGGAACCAGCGGTTCGTCGGCGGGCGGCATGGGAATGTCGCGCAGGCGCCCGGGCCGCAGCCATTGCAGGGCCTGATGCTCCTTCTTCTGGATCACGCCCTCCCAGCGGCGGCAGATCCAGAGCGGCATCAGGAGATGGAAGGTCTCGTAGGGATAGCTGGCGAAGGTGAGGGGCGCGAGGCACGCCTCCTTCACCGTGATCCCCAGCTCTTCCTGCAATTCGCGGATCAGCGTCTCCTCCGGCCGCTCGCCGGGCTCGACCTTGCCGCCGGGAAACTCCCAGAGGCCCGCCAGCGCCTTGCCCTCCGGCCGCTGCGCCACCAGCACGCGGCCGTCGCCGTCAATGAGGGCGCAAGCGGCGACAAGGGTGATCTTCACGAGCGATAATCCCCGTTGATCGCCACGTATTCCTTGGTGAGGTCGCAGGTAAGCACCCGGTCGGTGCCGCGCCCCAGGCCGAGGTCGACGGTGAGGTCGATCACGTCGTTCTTCATGTAGTCGGAGACGGCGGCCTCGTCATAGTCGGGGTCGCGGGCGCCCTCATGGGCGACGCGGATGTCGCCGAAGGAGATGGTAAGCAGGTCGCGGTCGGCGGGTTCGCCGGCCTTGCCCACCGCCATCACCACGCGGCCCCAGTTGGCGTCCTCGCCGGCCACGGCCGTCTTCACCAGCGGCGAGTTGGCGATGGACATGGCGATGCGCCGTGCCGACTTGTTGGAGACTGCCCCCGTCACGGTGATGCGCACCAGCTTGCGAGCGCCCTCACCGTCGCGGGCCACCTGCTCGGCGAGGTCGGCGAGCAGCTCGGTGAGCGCGCGCTTGAAGGCCTTCAGCGCGGGATCGTCGATGTTCTTCACCGTCTTGGCGCCACGCTCCTTGGCGGTGCCGGTGGCGAACAGGAGGAGCGTGTCGGAGGTGGAGGTGTCGCCGTCGATGGTGACGGCGTTGAAGGTGGTCTTCACGCCCTTGGAGAGCAGCTTCTGCAGCACGTCGGCGGCAATCGGCGCGTCGGTGAAGACGAAGGAGAGCATGGTCGCCATGTCGGGGGCGATCATGCCCGCGCCCTTGGCGATGCCGTTGATGGTCACCGGCACGTCGCCCAGCAGCACCGTGGCGGTGGCGAGCTTGGGGAAGGTGTCGGTGGTCATGATGGCGCGCGCGGCATCGAGCCACGGCCAATCGACCAATTGACCCGCGGCCTCCGTCAGCGCCGCCTCGAATTTGTTGGCGTCCAGCGGCTCGCCGATGACGCCGGTGGAGGCGAGGAACACTTCCGTAGGCTTGCAGCCGAATGCCTGGGCGGCGAGGTCGGCGGTCAGGCTGGTCGCCTCGCGGCCCTTCATGCCGGTGAAAGCGTTGGCATTGCCGGAATTCACCACCAGCGCCCGCGCCTTGCCCTTCTTCAGCAGCTCGCGGCACCATTCCACCGGAGCGGAAGGGCAAAGGGAGCGGGTGGTGACGCCCGCCACCGTCGTGCCCGGCTCGAACGCCATGGCCAGAACGTCGGTGCGGCCCTTGTATCGGATGCCCGCAGCCACCGTGGTGAAGGTGACGCCCGGCACAGGCTTGAGCTCGGGCACGGACTTCGGCGCGAGGGGAGACACGGTGGTCGACATGGGCAGTCCCCGTTGATGGCGCGCAACCTGTGCCGCAGCTTCAGCCGATAGGCAAGGGCGCTGGCGACCGCATCCGCAGCGGTGCCGGCAAAGAAGCCGGCACCGGCCGAGCCCTTCGCCGCCTCAGATCTGCGCGCCGAGGGCCGCAAGCGCCGCCTTGGCCACGTCCACGTCCTCGCTTCCCTTGCCGGACCCCACACCGATGCCGCCCACGCACACGCCATCGATGATGATGGGGAAGCCGCCTTCCAGATTGGTGAGCCGGCCACCCGCGGCGATGGCCAACTTCAGCTCCAGCGCCGGATCGAGCCGGCTCGTGGGCTGGCGGTGGGAGGCGGCGCTGATGGCCTTGGAGAGGGAGGTCTCCCGCGACAGCAGCTTCGCCCCGTCCATGCGCACGAAGGCGAGGAGGTTGCCCCCGTCATCCACGATGGAGATATTCTGGGGCACGCCCATCTCCTCCGCCCGCGCCACGGCGGCGGCGAGCGCGACCAAAGCGCCGGCATGGGTGAGCTTCGCGGCGGGACGGGTCAGCGGCTTCTGCTCGGTCATCATGGCTCCTTTCAGGGGGTGATCCAGTCGGCGGCGGGACGGCGCAGCAGTTCGGCGAGGCGGGCCAGCATGGCGTCGCATTGGGCCAGCTCATCCCGCCCCACCCATTCGTCAGCCTTGTGGGCGCGGGCGATGTCGCCGGGACCGCACACCAGAGTGGGAATACCGGCTTCGGAATAAAGCCCCGCCTCGGTGCCGAAGGCGATGGTGCCGGGCGGACCATTGTCCCCGCACAGGCGCGCGACCGCGGCGGCCTCGGCGCTGCCGGCCGCCGTGGCGAGGGCAGGATAGGAGGAGAGCTCCTCCACCACCAGATCCGCCTCCTCCGCCTCGGCCTTGAGGGCGGCGCGCGCCTCCGCCACCAGCGCCTCGATACGGCGCAGGATTGTGGGGGTGTCGGCGCCCGGGATGCTGCGCAACTCGAATTCCATCACCGCTTTGTCCGGCACCACGTTCAGCGCCCCGCCGCCATGCAGCGAGCCGATATGCAGCGTCGCATAGGGTGGATCAAAGGCCTGGTCCCACGCGCCGTGGCGCAAGTCGTCGGCAAGGTCGGCGAGGCGGGCGGCGAGACGCGCGAGTGCGGTCACCGCATTGGCCGCGCGGTGCGGCAGGGCGGAATGGCCCGTGCGGCCGGTGGCAGTGACACGCCAGCCGGTCTTGCCCTTGTGGGCGCGCTTCACCTTCATGCCCGTGGGCTCGCCGACGATGCACAGGAGCGGCGGCGCCGGAAGGGCGGCCAGCAGCGCCACGAGATCGCCCACGCCCTTGCAGCCGATCTCCTCGTCATAGGACAGCGCCACATGCACCGGCGTCTCCAGCGCAGCGGCGGCGAAGGCGGGCAGCGCAGCGAGCACGCAAGCCACGAAGCCCTTCATGTCGGAGGTGCCGCGCCCGTAGAGGCGATCTCCCCGCGCGGTCAGCGCGAAGGGATCGCTGGTCCAGGGCTGGCCCTCCACGGCCACCACGTCCGTATGGGCGGAGAGCACGACGCCCGGCCGCTCTTCGGGGCCGATGGAGAGGAGCAGAGCGGTGCGGTCCCTGGCCGCATTGGGCAGATGGCGCACGCGGGCGAACGGCGCGGCGATCTCGGCGATGCGCGCGACGATCTCGCCATTCTCCGTATCCGTCACCGAAGGAACGGAAGTGATTTTTTCAAGTATTTCTTCCGTCGATACTTGCATCTTCAGGCCGTCATATCTAGAAAATCACCGAAAAGGAGACGGGAATGACCTATTCCATCGCCGCCCGATGCCCCGATACGGGCGCCTTCGGCATCGCTATCACCTCGTCCAGCATCTGCGTCGCCAGCCGCTGCGCGTGGGTAAGCCCGCTCGGCCTCGTGACGACGCAGAACGTCACCGACCCGGCCCTCGGCCCGGCCGGCCTTGTTCTGCTGCGGCAGGGGCTCGGCGCCGGAGGCGTACTGTCCACGCTGCTCGCCGGCACGCCGGAGCCCGCCTTCCGGCAGGCAAGCGTCATCGACCGCTACGGGCAGGTGGCGTGGCATTCGGGGGCCGAGGCCCTGCCCATCGCGGCCGCGGCCGAAGGGCCCGGCTGCATCGCGCTTGGAAACCTGCTGGTGAACGACGGCGTCCCCAAGGCCATGCGCGATGCCTTCCTCGCCGGCGAGGGCCTGCCCCTGGCCGAGCGCCTCATGCGCGGGCTGGAGGCCGGATTGGCCGCCGGCGGCGAGACCGGGGACGAGCACGCGGCGGGCCTCCATGTGGCCCGCACCTATGATTGGCCAGTGGTGGACCTGCGCGTCGACTGGCACGAGGCCCCCATCGGCGCGCTGCGCAGCCTGTGGGATCGCTATGCCCTGGAGCAGCCGGCCTTCGAAAGCCGCGCGCGCAACCCCTCCTCCGCCCCGGCCTTCTGACGGCGAACCCGGCGCGCCGGACGAGAACCGGCGCGCCGCTGCGTCAGGAAACATCGGAAGCGAACGCCACCGCATCGGCAGGCGAGAAATCGAGCGAGACTCGGGTGCCCACGGGCCAGCGCGTGGAGGCACCATGCCCCGGCACGCGCACAGTGACTCGGCCACCGCGCGCGGCAGCGACATCCACCAGAACGTCCACGTGCGAGCCCTGATAGACGTGGGTCGCCACCGTGCCGGAGACCAGCCCCTCCCCTTCCGCGATGCGCACCGCATCGGGCCGAACGAACAGGTCCACGGCGGCGCCGGGGGCAATCCCCTCCAGCGTATCCGCGCTGACGCTGAGCCGCCCTTCGGCGATCAGCACGGTCGCGGTCTCGCCGATGCGCCGCTCCAGCCGCCCGGGCAGCACGTTCACATCGCCGACGAAGGACGCGACGAACGGGTCGAGCGGCCGGCGATAGATCTCGTCCGGCGTGCCCACCTGGCGGATGCGGCCCTGCGACATGACGGCGATGCGGTCCGACATGGACAGCGCCTCGCTCTGGTCGTGGGTGACGAAGATGGTGGTGACACCGAGCCGGCGCTGGATTTCCTTCAGCTCCACCTGCATGGCGCCGCGCAAATTCTTGTCGAGGGCGGAGAACGGCTCGTCCAGCAGCAGCACCTTGGGCCGGATCACCAGCGCACGGGCCAGCGCCACGCGCTGCTGCTGGCCGCCGGAAAGCTGGCGCGGCTTGCGCTCGCCGAATCCGTCGAGTTTCACCAGCGCCAGCGCCTCGGCGACGCGCGTGTCGATCTCGCGCTTCCCCACGCCGCGCATCCTGAGGCCATAGCCCACGTTCTTCGCCACGTTCATGTGCGGGAACAGGGCGTAGTTCTGGAAGACGACGCCGATCTCGCGATCATAGGGCGCGGTCTCGGTCATCAGCCGTCCGCCGACGAAGATCTCGCCGCCATCCGCCTCGAGAAACCCGGCGATGAGGTTGAGCAGCGTGGTCTTGCCGCAGCCGGAGGGTCCGAGCAGCGTCATGAACTCGCCATCGGCGATCTTCAGCCATGCCTCATGCAAGGCAGTGGCATCGCCGAAGCGCTTGGTGACGCCGTCGATCTGGACGCCGGCAACGCGCGCGGCAGCGTCCGCGGCGGGCGCGGAGACGGCGGGGGAGACGGGCTCCCGGGGATCGATGCGTTCAGCGGACATGCTCAACGTTCAGAACCTTTCCGAGGCCAAGGAAGGCGTTGGCGATGGTGAGAACCAGCGCCGTGACCACGATGTAGATGACGGACAGCGCCGCGAGCGTCGGATCGGCATATTCGCGGACGTAATTGTACATGGCCACCGGCAGCGTCTGCGTCGCCTGGGCGGTGACGAAGAGCGAGGCGGTGAACTCGTTGAAGGACAGGATGGCCGCGAACAGCCAGCCCGAGAACAGGCCGGGGATCAGCAAAGGCAGCGTCACGGTGAACAGCGCCCGTCCGGGCCGGGCCCCGAGGCTTGCGGCGGCGAGCTCCAGCCGGCTGTCGAGATTGCGCAGCGACACATAGACCGAGCGCATCACGAAGGGCAGCACCAGCACCACGTGGCAGACGATGACGAGGGCGAAGGTGCGCGTCGCGTGGATCTGCGCCGCGAGGATGAGGAAGCCGAGACCGATGGTGAAATGTGGGATCACCAGCGGCGACGTCAGCACCGCCTCAAGCGCCATCTTGCCCCGGAAGCTGTAGCGGTCGAGGGCGAAGGCGAAGCCAGCCCCCACCACCAGCGCGATGGACGAGGCGAAGGCGGTGATGATGAGGCCGTTGCGAAAGCCCTCGGAGAAGTCCCGGTAGGAGAAGGCCCGCGCGAACCAGCGCGTGGACCAGGCCTGCGGGGGGAAGGAGAGGATGGCGCGGTCGTTGAAGGCGGAGATTCCCACCACCACCGCCGGCAGGATGATGAAGGCCACCACCAGCCACACCGCGCTCCAGCCGGCGATGGCGAGAATCCGCTCACCGGCTTTGGCGGAGATGAGACGCTTGCGCGGAGCGGACATCAGTGGGCTCCGATCTTTTCCAGCGGCTTGATGGCCTGTTTCGCCATGGCGAGCACCGCGAAGGTGAGCGCGAGGCCGGTGACGGAGAGGGCCGCCGCGAAGGGGAAATTGAAGGACGCGAAGCCGAGCTGGTAGACCAGCGTCGAGATCATGCTCACCTTGCCGCCGCCGATCATCTGCGGCGTGGCGAAGGCGGAAAACGTCCAGGCGAAGGCGGTGGAGACGCCCGCCACCACGCCGGGCATGGAGAGCGGCAGAGTCACCGTGAGAAAGGCCTTCACCGGCCCTGCGCCGAGGGAGGTCGCCGCCTTCTCGTAGTCGCGATCGATGTGCGAGAGCGCGGCCGAGAGCATGATGACCATCACCGGCAGCGTCACATGGACGAGGGCGGTGACCACGCCGAAGGTCGTGAACATCATCTGTATCGGCCGGTCGATGAGCCCCAGGCCCTTCAGCACCGAATTGATGAAGCCGGTATTGCCCAGCACGATGATCCAGGAATAGGTGCGCACCACCTCGCCGAGGAAGAGGGGCGTGACGGCGGTAATCAGCAGGAAGGATTTCAGCGTCACGTTCCGCGTCCGCACCAGCGCGTAGGCGAGCGGATAGGCCACCACCAAAGTGATGAGCGCGGTGAGCAGGCAGATCCACACGGTCTGGATGAACACCTGTGCATAGAGCGGGCGCAGCAGCGCGAAGAAATTGTCCAGCGTCAGCCCGCCGGGATTGAGCGAGCCCGGCACGTAGGCGCGGAAGGCATATTGCAGGATCGCCGCGAGCGCCGCCGCGGAGGCGATGGCTGCCAGCGTCGCGGGGGCGACGAACAGGGCGAGGAAGGGGCGCTTGTTCACAGCTCTCGCTCTTGGTTTGCGGTCCGGATCGAGACCGGTCGAAACGGGAGGCTAGGCGCCGGCGGAGGCAGGGAAGATGACAGGGGACCCATCTTCCCTGCCCGCCGCGCTACGGAGCCGCTTCCGGGTCAGGGCAGTCTAACGGAAGCGGTTATCCGCCTCACCCATCGATCACTCGCCGATCACTCACTTGGCGATCATGTTTTCCGAGAACCACTTGCGCCACTCGGCGGTCTTCTCCGCGCGGAGCTTGTGGTCGATGATGATGGTCTCCTTGTCCCACTGCTCGGCAGTGGTGAAGACGCCGGGAAGCTTCGCGGTTTCCGGGCTCACCTTGGCGCCGAGCACGGTGGGCGAGCCCTTCTTCAGCTCAGCGATCTTGCCCTGCACCTCGGGATCGAGCGCGGTGTTGATGAACTTCTCCGCCAGCTCGCGGTTCTTGGAACCCTTCATGATGGCCATGGTGTCGATGCCCAGCACGCCGCCTTCCTTCGGGATGACGAGCTTGATCGGGACGCCCTGCGCGATCATGTAGTAGGCATTCATGGACAGCATGATCTGCACCGGCGTCTCGCCGGTGGCGATGAGCTGCTGCGAGTTCGCGTCGTTGGTGTAGAAGGCCTTGAAATTGGGCTTCAGCGCCAGGAGCTTCTGCTCGCCCTTCTGCCAGTCCGCCGGCGAGCCGCCCGCCAGCAGGGCCGAGACCGCGATGATGTGGCTGGGGTCGAAATCAGGCGCCGCCAGCATCCCCTTCAGCTCGGGATTCCACAGGTCTGCCCAGGAGGAGAAATTGATGTTCTTGGGCGTCAGGTCCGGCCGGTAGCCGATGGTGTAGACATAGGCCCAGGCACCGATGTGATAGGGGCTCACCTTGGCCTGCGGCACCAGCTTCGACGCATTCGGCATCTTCGAGAGGTCGAGGGTCTCGAACAGGTCGTCATTGGCGTAGAGCCAGCCCACATGGGCGGTGGTGAAGGTGATGTCGCTCTCCGGCGAACCCTTGGCGAGCTTCGCCTTGTTCAGCCGATCAATGGTGCCGCCGGTGATGTATTCCACCTCGACGCCGGTATCCTTGGTGAACTTCGAGGCGATGGCCTCCGCGATGAGGTCGCGGAAGCTGCCGCCCCACGTGCTCACCACCAGTTTTTCCGCCGCGCTCGCCGGGCCCGCCACGAAGGCGGCCAGCGCGAGCCCGAGGGCAACGATCTTGCCGTTCATCCGTCTCTCCTCTGGATCCGCCTTCTGGCGGTTTATTTTCGTGTGACCGCGAAGGTCGCCGATACGTAAATCTACGTAATTCGGATGACGATGGAAGCAAAAAATGCCTCCACAAGCCGATTTTTATTTTGAAAATCAATATTTTGTCGGGGCAACGCAAATATTCCCCGCGCCAGTTGTGGCGCAAGGAAAATGGAACGCGGCGGCGTCGCAACGCGTAGCGGCGCCTCAGGCGCGCTCGGTCGGGATCTCGGCGATGATGTCGATTTCCATCAGATATTCGGGCTTTGCGAGGCCCTGCACGATGATGCCGGTGGAGACCGGGAAGACGCCCTTCAGCCACTGGCCCACCACGCGATAGACCGGTTCGCGATAGGCCCGATCGGTGATGTAGATGACGATCTTGACGATGTCCTCAAGCTTCGCGCCGGCTTCTTCCAGCAGCACCTTGGCGCAGGCCATGGCGTTCTCGGTCTGCGCCGCGGCGTCGCCGACACCGACGATGTTGCCGTCGAGGTCCATGGCCGTCTGGCCACGCAGATAGACGGTGTTGCCGGCGCGCACCGCCATGCACACGTCATTGTCGAGCTTCTGCTCTGGATAGGCGTCCTTCGTGTTGAAGGGGCGGATGCGGGTATGGGTCGGCACGGTTCTGGGCCTCATGCAGCGGTCAGGCGCCGGTAGGCGCGGTTGGCATAGAGCAGCGGCTCGGCCTCATCCTCGAGGCCGTGGACGGCGGTCACGGCACCAACGACGATGCGGTGGGTGCCGTAGGCGTGATGGGTGGCGAGGCGGCAGTCGAAGCTCATGAGCGCGCCGTCGAGCACCGGCGCGCCGCTCTGCGCGGCCCGCCAGTCTGCGCAGGCGAACTTGTCATCGCGAAACTGCGGCACCTGCCCGGCGAAGGTGTCGGAGACGTGCGACTGGTGGTGCGCCAGCACATTGGCGACGAACACGCCGTTGGCCTCGATCACCTTCAGCGCATTGCTCTGCTCGTGGATGCAGAGGATGACCGAAGGCGGCTCCATGCACAGCGACGCCAGCGAGGAGACCGTGAGCCCCGCCCGCCCCGCAGGGCCGTCGGTGGCAATCACCGCTACACCCGACGCCATGCGGCGCATGGCTTCGCGGAACAGGCCCGCATCCACCGGCGAGATTTCGGCAGCCGCGCTCATTTCAGCGATCCCATGACATTGTCCGAAAGACCCGCGGTCTTGCGCACGAAGTCGAGGGGGCCGGAGAAATCGAAGCTCTTGTAGACCGCCGCGAGGTGGTTGAAGTGCGGGGCCTGCGCGAACTGCACGAAGGCGAGGCGGTGGCCGGCATAGTCGGAGGATACAAGATCACGGGCGAAGGCGAGCAGCTTGCGCCGGTCCTCGGACTCCCAATTGTCGTTGAGCGTGTAGAACTTCTTCAGCCACTCGGCCGTGCCCTCGGCCTCGAAGGCGGCGACGTTGGGCGTCACGCAGATCTGCCCGCCGATCAGCTCGCGGGTGGCATGCATCATGGTCGGCAGCTGCGAGCAGGCGAGCACGCGGCCGGCATAGAGGATGGACTGGTTGGGCATCAGCAGGCCCGCCGGGCTCTTCTCCGCCAGCGCGATGGAGGCGGTGAGGTGGGCGTTGATGCCCTCCCGGTACACAGCGAGATCCGCCAGCTTCTCCTGCACCGACTGCAGCTTGTCGAGGCCGGTCTGCTTGGCGTTCCAAAGCGCCGCGCCGATCATCATGTCGGCGACATAGAGGAGGCGCAGCACGTAAGGATAGGCCGAGTAGCGGTGCAGCGTGCCGCGCACGAACTGGGCCGCCTTGGTGTAGCGATAGAAGAAGACGTCTTCCCAGGGGATCAGCACGTCGTCGAACACCACCAGCGTATCCACCTCGTCATAGCGGTTGGCGAGGGGATAGTCTTTCGGGTTGCTGCGGCCGGCGAAGGAGGAGCGGCAGATGTGCTTCACGCCCGGCGCCCCCATCTTCACGATGCAGCCCAGCGCGTAGTCGCTTTCCTTCTCGTCCGTCCAGGCGCCCACGGTGGGCTTCAGATAGGCCTGGTCGGCATAGGCAGCGGCGGTCTCGTACTTGGCGCCGCGGATGATGATGCCGGCGTCCGTCTCCTTGGTGACATGCACCATCATGTCCGGGTCGCGCTCGGAGATGTGGCGGGAGCGGTCGCCCTTGGGATCGGTGTTGGCAGAGACGTGGAAGGGGTCTTCCTCCACCACGCGGCGGATGTGGTTGTCGATGTTGGCGGCGAAGCGTGGATCGATCGCCGCCAGCATGTCGCGGCCGTCCTGCAGCGACCACATCTCGCCGATGGTCTCGTCGCCGACGCGGGTGACGACGCCGCCCACGTCCTTCAGCAGGATATCGACGCCCTTGCGCTTGGCGTCCCAGTGCGCGGTCTCGGTGGGCGGCTGGTGGAAGACGGAATGCACCGCATTCTCCTCCACATAGGTCAGCGCCGGAGCGGTCGCCTCCTCGTGGTGGAGGTCGTACATGCGGGCCTTGATGTCGACGATGGGCTTGAAGGCGGGATGGGTGGTGACGTCAGCCACGCGCTCGCCGTCGATCCAGATCTCGCGGCCGTCGCGCAGGCCTTCCTTGTACGCGGCACCGGTCCTGATCATCACGCCTGCTCCCGAATTGGTCATGCCCACGATTGGAGCAAGAGTGGGCGAGGCCGCGGGATCGATAAAATATTTTATCTTTGGCGAAAAGATTGGCTTTTCTGATCCAGATCAATGCGCGACACTGGCGGCTCACCGGAGCCCCGCCTGTGACCAAGCCGAACCCTCCCGGCGATCCCCCGCGCCCGCGCCTTTGCTACGCCCCCGCCTGCAGGGGACGGGCGACATGAACGTGTCGCTCAGGGCGCTCAAATATGTCGTGGCGGCCGCGGACCTCGGCAACGTCACGGAAGCCGCGCGCCAGCTCAACGTCTCCCAGCCATCGATTTCCGCCGCCATCGCCCAGACCGAGGCGGAGCTGCGCATCCCGCTGTTCATCCGCCATCATGCGCGCGGCATTTCGCTGACGCCCGCCGGCCAGCGTTATGTGAACGAGGCCCGGCATCTCCTCGCCCACGCGCGCGATTTCGCCCAGAGCGCACAGGCGCTGGGCGACACGCTGAGGGGCGAGATTTCGCTCGGCTGCTTCCTCACCATCGCGCCGCGCTTCATGCCCGCTTTGCTGGCGCGTTTCGCGGAGGTGCAGCCCGGCATCACGGTGAAGCTGGAGGAAGGCGACCAGAAGGAGATCTTCGACGGCATCCTCTCCGGCCGGTTGGAGATCGCTGTGTCCTATGGCTATGCGGTGCCGGAGGATTTCTCCGGCGAACTCCTCATCGACCTGCCGCCGCTCCTCGTGCTCGCCGCCGATCATCCCTTGGCGCGCAAGCCCGTGGTCTCGCTGCGGGACGTGGCCGACGAGCCCTTCCTGCTCTACGATCTGCCCCACACGCGCGACTATTTCTTCTCGCTGTTCGAGTCCTGCGGAATCACCCCGCGCATCGCGTATCGCTCACGCTCCTACGAGCTGATCCGCGGCCTCGTCGGCCAGAAGCGCGGCTACACGCTGCACAATGCCTCGCCGCGCACCACCATGGCCTATGACGGCAGCCGGGTGGCCGTGCGGCCGCTGAAGGAGCAGCTGGCGCCGGTGCGCGTCATGCGCCTGTCGCTGCGCCGGCAGCCCATGCGGCCGGCGGTGGAGGTGTTCGCCCGCTTCCTCGCCGACGCCTTCTCGCCCGGCGGCATGTTCGCGCCGGGCTCGATCGCGCCAGATATGGACTAGGCCGCCTCAGCCGCCGATCTTCTTGCCGGCGGTCCAGCAATCCTGCACCGCGCCGATGGCCTGGCCGGCATCGGTCATGTCCCAGTCGAAGGACTTGCCGGCGATCTTGAGCGAGACGCGGCCGCCCTGACGCAGGGCATTGAGCACGTCATCCGTGATGAACACGCGCTCGCGCACGCCGGGCTGGCTGGCGACCAGCTCCACCGGCTGCGACGCCTTGCCGATCTCCAGCGATCCGGAGACCTTGCTGCCCGGCTTGAGGCTGAGGTCCGGGAAGGCGATGGCCCACTTGCCGTTCGGATAATAGAGCAGGCCGACAATGCCGCCGGACGTCTTGGTGACGCCCCGGCACAGGAAGAACTTGCCGTCGTCCAGCACGGTCTCGACCTTCCACTGGCCGAACGCGCGGAACTGGGTATTGGTCTGCTTGCCCGCCTCGGCTGCCCCCGCGGCCATGACCGCCGCCGCCACGATCGCGATTCCCCAGAAACGCATGTCATTCCCCTGCATCTGCCCGCCACGCCCAACCGGCACGCCGGAGTCCGGCCGCAGCCAGACCCTGTGCAATTCACCCGCTAAATTTGCCCGCATCGTGTCGGGGGCGGCGTTCGTCCACCGTCCTTATAGCATCGAGCCGATCCGCCTCAGAGGGAGAGCGACATGCGCGTGATGGTGATCGTGAAGGCGACCGCGGACAGTGAAGCCGGGCTGATGCCCTCCCCCGAACGGCTGGAAGCCATGGGCCGGTTCAACGAGGAGTTGGCCAAGGCCGGCATCATGCGTGACGGCGCCGGGCTCAAGCCCTCCAAGCTGGGCAAGCGCATCGGCTTCGACGGGGCCTCCCGCATGGTCATGGACGGGCCCTTCGCCGAGACCAAGGAGCTGATCGCCGGCTACTGGCTCTGGGAGGTGAAGGACATGGAGGAGGCGGTCGCCTGGGTGAAGCGCTGCCCCAACCCCATGCCCGGCCCGAGCGAGATCGAGCTCCGCCCCCTCTACGAGATGGAGGATTTCGGCGATGCCGCCACCGAGCAATCGCTGGCGCCGCACGAACGGGCGCGGGAGATTCTCGCGGGACGCGACGGGGCTCAGTAGCCCCGCGCCGGGTCCACCCGGTTCTGTACCTCTTCGCCCTCCTCCACCCTGCGGATGTTCTCCGCGATCTGGGCGGAGGCGCTGGCGGGGATGGCGATGGAGGCGAGGTGCGGCGTCACCAGCACGTTCTCCATGCCCCAGAGCGGGCTCTCAGGGGGCAACGGCTCCACCTCGAACACGTCGAGGGTCGCCTCGGAAATGGCGCCGGAGCGCAGCGCCGCGATCAGCGCTGCCTCGTCCACCACCGGCCCGCGGGCGACGTTGATGAACTTCGCCCCCTTCGGCAGCAAAGCGAGGCGCCCGGCGTCGAGGAGATGGCGCGTCTCGCCGGTGAGCGGAAGCATGACCACGAGGATGTCCGCCTCGGCGAGAAAGCCCGGCAGCGTGCCGGAACCGTTAAAGGTCTTCACGCCTTCAAGCTGCTTCGGCGAGCGGGACCAGCCGCGCACGTCGAACCCATGGCGTACCAGCTCCAAAGCGGCCGTAGAGCCGAGTTCTCCCAGCCCGAGCACGCCGACGCGGATCTCCCCCGCCGTGCGCGGATGCACATAGTGCCAGCGCCCCTCCCGCTGCGCCCGCTCGAAGGTCGGAATTTCGCGGGCATGGCGCAGCACGCAGAACAGGACGAAGGACGCCATCATCTGCGACATGTTCGGATCGGAGAGGCGGGTGATGGGCACGTCGGGAAGGTCATCCCGGGCCACCAGCGCATCGACGCCGGCGCCGAGATTGATGACCAGCCCGAGATTGGGAAAGCGCGCGAAGAACCCCTGCGGCGGCTTCCAGACGAGAGCATAGCGCACATCCGCGGGATCGCCGTCCACGGCACCGGTCGCGACGTCGGCGATCCGCACATCGAGGCCGGGCATCGCCGCCTGAAGCGCGGCCTTCCACTCCACGGCGTCGTCGAAGGCGCTGTAGAACACCAACGCCCCGCGCGAATCCCGTCCCGTCACTTGCCACCCTCCGCCCTGCGCTCGCCGGCGAGCTTCGCCGCGGCGCCGATAGCAAGCTCGTAGCCCAGCGCGCCGAGCCCTGCCACCACGCCGGTGGCGGCCTTCGACACGAAGGAATGGTGCCGGAAGGGTTCGCGCTTCCAGATGTTGCTCATGTGGGTCTCGATGATCGGCCCGTCGAAGGCGAGCAGGGCATCGAGAATGGCGATGGACGTATAGGTGAGGCCGGCGGCGTTGATGACGATGGCATCCGCCTTCAGCCGCGCCTCCTGGATCCAGTCCACGATCTCGCCCTCGTGGTTGGACTGGCGGAAGTCCAGCGACACGCCGAGCCCGGCCGCATAAGCGAGACAGCGCTCGCGGATGGCCGGGAAGCTCTCGCGCCCGTACGTGCCGGAGGGATCGAGGCCGTAGAGGTTGGCGTTGGGTCCGTTGAGAAAGAAGATCGTCAGGGCCAAGGGGGTCGTCCTGCTGCGAGAGGAGGCCGCAAACGTCGCGCCGGAAGGGGCATCCTGCCAATCGGAAGATGAAATGAGCCGGATCGGCTTTTTTGATCGACCGTATTGGGGAACCGAAGCGCGGCCGCCGCGTTTTCAAGCTGCACCTTGGAGTGGGCAACAAAAATGACACTTGGGGAAGCCCAGCCGATGGCGGAGCCGGTATCTCTCACCGTGCTGCTGGTCGAGGACGACGCGCTCGTGCGCATGGTGACGGCCTCGGAGTTGCGTTCCGCCGGACTGCTGGTGATCGAGGCCGTGTCGGCCGAGGAGGCGCATGAGGCCATCATCGCCGGCCTGCATGTGGATGTGGTGTTCTCCGACGTGCACACCGAGGGCGCGCTGGACGGCTACCAGTTCGCCCTGCTGCTCAAGGCCGAGCGACCGCATCTGCCGGTGATCCTCACCTCGGGCCAGTTCGACCGTTCGGTTGCGGCCGTGGTCGCGCCGTTCCTCGCCAAGCCCTACCGGGTGGAGAGCGTGCTGCAGATCATCCAGGCCCAGCTTCAGGGGAGAGCCGGTTCCTAATCGCTGATCGAGGAAAGGCGACTGATGAACGACAACCGTCCCAGCGAACTCCCGCCCGTCGTGCTCGTGGTCGAGTCCGACATTCTCGTGCGCCACGTGATCGCGGAATATCTGCGCACCTGCGGCTACGAGGTGCTGGAAGCGGCGACGGGCGCCGAGGCCGAGATCATCCTTGAGGTGGAAGCCGAGCGGGTCGAGGTGGTGCTGGCCGATGCATCCGCCACCGGCGACCGCGAGGGCTTCGCCCTGTCCCAGTGGCTGCGGGAGGCGCACCCGAAGATCGACGTGATCCTCGCCGGCTCCACCGCCATGGCGGCCGCCCACGCCACCAATCTGTGCGAAGACGGACCGGGGGTCGACAAGCCCTACCAGCCCCAGCAGATCGTCAACCGCATCAAGTGGCTGAAGTCGCGGCGCGACAAGGGGCGGTGATCCATCCAGCCACGGCGCTGAAACGAAAACGGGCGGCCCAGGGCCGCCCGTTCGCGTTTGAGGCCTGTTGTCCTCACTCCGCCGGAGCGGGGTGGGACGGAGGCGGCACGGCCGCCTCCTTGCGGCGGCCGATGGACCCGATCCACTGGGCAAAGACGTAGAACACCGGGGTGAACACGAGGCCGAACAACGTCACGCCGATCATGCCCGAGAACACCGCCGTGCCCAGCGCCTGCCGCAGCTCCGCGCCCGCGCCGGTGGCCCACACCAGCGGCACAACGCCGAGGATGAAGGCGAGCGAGGTCATGATGATCGGGCGCAGACGCAGCCGCGCCGCCTCCACCGCGGCCTCGCGCCGGCCGTGCCCCTGATCCTGCAATTGCTTGGCGAATTCCACGATGAGGATCGCGTTCTTCGCCGCAAGGCCGATGAGCACGATGAATCCCACCTGGGTCAGGATGTTGTTGTCCTGCCCCCTCAGGATCACGCCGATCAGCGCCGCGACGAGGCACATGGGCACGATGAGGATGACCGCCAACGGCAGTGTCAGGCTCTCATACTGCGCCGCCAGCACCAGGAAGACGAACACCACGCCCAGCGCGAAGGCGAAGATGGCCGTGTTGCCCGCGCGCTGCTGCTGGTAGGCGAGCGCCGTCCATTCATAGGAGAAACCCTGCGGCAGCACCTTGGCCGCCAGCTCCTGCATGATCTGGATGGCCTGGCCCTGCGAGTAGCCGGGGGCCGGGGAGCCGTCGAGCTCGGCGGTGGGATAGAGGTTGTAGCGCGGCACCCGGTAGGGACCGGAAATGTCGCGCACGGTGGTGAAGGAGCCGAGCGGCACGGTCTGCCCGTTGGCCGAGCGCACCCGGATCGAGAGCACGTCCTTGGGGTCGAGGCGGAACGGCGCGTCGGCCTGCGCCTGCACCCGGAAGGTGCGGCCGAACAGGTTGAAATCGTTGACGTAGGACGAGCCGATATAGGTCTGCAACGCCGAGAACACGTCGGCGACGTTGACCTGGAGCAGCTGCGCCTTCTGCCGGTCGATGTCGAGGAAGAGCTGGGGCGTCGAGGTCTCGAACAAGGAGTAGACCTGCATCAGCCCCGGCGTCTGCGCCGCCGCGCCCATCATGGCGTAGGTGGCGTTGCGCAGAGCGAGGAGGCCCGCGCCGGAGCGGTCCTCCAGCATCATGCGGAAGCCGCCGGCATTGCCGATGCCCTGCACGGGCGGCGGCTGAACCACGATCATCTGCGCTTCCTGGATGGACGCCACCTTGCCGAACAGCACCTTCTGGATGGCGGCCGCCGTCTGGTCGGGATGCCCCGCGCGCGAGGTGAACGGATCAAGGATCACGAACATGGCGCCGGCGTTCGGGGCATTGGTGAAGGTGGCGCCCGAGAAGCCGGCGATGTTGACGATGTGGCCGACGCCGGGCGTGCCCAGCACGAGGTTGCCGGCGCGCTTCATCACGTCTTCCGTGCGCTGCATGGAGGCGCCCGGCGGCAACTGCGCGACGACGATGAGGTAGCCGCGATCCTGCTGCGGGATGAAGCCCTGCGGCGTTGTGGCGAACAGCCAGCCGCCGAAGCCGACGATGCCGGCGTAGACGATGAGCACGAGGGCGACGAACCGCACGAGGCGGGCCGACATCCAGGCATAGCCGTTGCCGACCTTCTCGAAGCCCCGGTTGAACAGGCCGAAGAAGCCGACGATGGGCCGGGCGTACCACGCCGGCTTCTCGTGCTTCGACCGGTGCGGCTTCAAGAGCAGCGCGCACATGGCCGGCGAGAGGGTCAGCGACACGAGGAGCGAGATCAGCGTCGAGCCGGCGATGGTCAGAGCGAACTGCCGATAGAACTCGCCGGAGATGCCGGTAATGAAGGCGGTGGGCACGAACACCGACGACAGCACGAGCGAGATGGCGACCAGCGCCCCGCCCACCTCGTCCATGGTCTTGTAGGCGGCATCGCGCGGGGAGAGCCCCGCCTCGATGTTGCGCTCCACGTTCTCGACCACGACGATGGCGTCGTCCACCACGATGCCGATGGCCAGCACCAGGCCGAACAGCGACAGGTTGTTCAGCGAGAAGCCGAACAGCGCCATGACGAAGAAGGTGCCGATGAGCGAGATCGGGATGGCGAGGATGGGGATGATCGCCGCCCGCCATGTCTGCAGGAACAGGATCACCACCAGCACCACCAGCACGATGGCCTCGCCGATGGTGTGCACCACGGCGTCGACCGACTGCTGGATGAACTCGGTCGGGTTGTAATAGATCGCGTACTTCAGGCCGGCCGGGAAACCCTTGCCGATGCGGGCCATCTCCGCCACCACGGCATTGCCGGTGGCGAGCGCGTTCGAGCCCGGCCGCTGGAAGATGCCGAGATTGATGGAGATGTCCTTGTCGAGGAACGACGTGGACGCATAGTCCTGCGCCGCGATCTCGACCCGGCCCACATCTTTGAGCCGCACCAGCGCCTGATCGGTCTGCTTGATGACGATGTCGGCGAACGCCTGGGGGTCGGAGAGCCGGCCGAGGGTGCGCACGGCGATCTGGAACGCCCGCTGGTTGGGCACCGGCGGCTGGTTCAGGATGCCCGAGGCCACCTGCACGTTCTGCGCCTTCAGCGCCTGCACCACGTCGGTGGTGGTGAGGTTCAGCGCGGAGAGCCGGTCCGGATCGAGCCAGACCTGCATCGCATATTCGCGCGAGCCGAACACCGTGATGGAGCCGACGCCGTCGATGCGCGACAGCACGTCCTTCACCTCGATATTGGCGAAGTTCGAGATGAACAGCGGATCGCGCGAACCGTCCGGCGAATAGAGGCTGACCACCAGGAGGAGGTCGGGCGAGGCCTTTGCCGTCACCACGCCCACCTGCTGCACCTCGGCCGGCAGGCGCGGGGCGGCGATGGCGACGCGGTTCTGCACCTGCACCTGGGCGATGTCGAGATTGGTGCCGATGTCGAAGGTGACGGAGATGGAGAAGCGACCGTCCGCCGTCGAGTTCGACGACAGGTAGATCATCTTCTCGACGCCGTTGATCTGCTGCTCGATGGGCGCGACCACCGTCTCGGCGACGATCTCGGCCGAGGCGCCGGGATACTGGCCGGTCACCGTGATGACGGGCGGGGCGATGTCCGGATACTGGGCCACCGGCAGGCGCAGATAGGAGACCGCGCCGAGGATGATGACCACCACCGACACCACCGAGGCGAAGATGGGACGGTCAATGAAGAAGTGGGAGAAGCGCATGATGCCGCCTCCTCACTTGGAGGCGGCGGAGGAGGAACCGGCAGGCGCGCCCGGCGCCCCCGCGGCCGGCGCGGCGCCGGCGACCTGCGGCGTCACGGTCACGCCGGGCCGCACGCGCATCAGGCCGTTCACCACCACCTTGTCGTCGGGGCCAAGGCCCTCACGGATCACCCGCATGTCACCCTGCAGCGGGCCGAGGGTCACGAACTTCTGGCTGACCTTGTTGTCGGGGCCGACCACGTAGACGAACTTCTTCACCTGCTCGGTGCCGATGGCCACATCCGGCACCACCAGCGCCTGATAGGGGTCGGAGGACTGGAGCCGGATGCGGGCGAACATGCCCGGGCGGAACAGGCCGGTCTTGTTGTCGAAGATGGCACGCCCGCGGATGGTGCCGGTCTCCCGGTCGACCACGTTGTTGAGGAAGTCGAGCTTGCCCTTGTGGACGAAGTCCTTGTCATCGATGAGCTTCAGCGCGACCGGGTCACCCTTGAAGTCGGTGCCGCCCTTGCGGCGGGTGAGGCGCAGCAGCGAGGCCTCGTCGATGGTGAATTCGAAGCGGATCGGGTCGGTGGAGACGATCACGGCCAGAAGCGTGGGCGTGCCGCCCGTGCCGCCGGTGACGTAGTTGCCGACCGACACCCGACGGTCGCCGATCTGCCCGGACACCGGCGCCTTCACCTCGGTGAAGCCGAGGTCGAGCTGGGCGGAGCGGACCTGCGCTTCTTGCGACTGCACGATGGCGGCGGCGGTGCGCTCGGCCTGGGTGCGCTGATCGAAGGCCTGCTTGGAGATGGCGTTGGAGGTCTTGTCCTCCAGCAGCGTACGGGCGCGCTCAAGGTCCGCCTTGGTGAAGTCGAGATTGGCTTTGGCCTGGGCGAGATTGGCCTGGGCCTGATCCACCGCGATCTTGAACGGGCGCTGGTCGATGGTGAAGAGCACGTCGCCCTCCTTCACCAACTGGCCGTCGACGAAATCGATCTTGTCCAGATAGCCGGAGACGCGGGCACGCACGTTCACTTCGTCGATGGCGACGAAGCGGCCGACATATTCGTCGGTGTCGGTGACGTTCGCGGAGGTCGGGGTCGCCACCGTCACCTGGGGCGGCGGGGGGGCACCCTGCTGCTGCGCAGTGGGCTGGCCGCAGCCGGCAAGCGCCAGCGCGAGTGCGAGCACCGGAACGGCCGCAGCGGCGGAAGCGAAATGGCTGGCAACGGAAAGACGCGGGGCAGGCGACATGGGCATCCGGCTCCTCGACGGACGGGTGTCCGCGCATGATCTTTTTCGGAGAAGGTTCGGCACCTCCCGCAACCGATGAGCCGAGACCGGAAAATCGGCGGATCGATAGCACAGCGCGGGTGCGATGCAAAATAGCAGATTTGCGGAATGTCAAATTTGGAAGGCTTCCGAGGCCTCAGGCCGCGGGCGGTAGCGGCGGAGGCGCCCGCCGTCCGATCACACCGGCGATAAAGCCCCGGCCAAGCAGCAGCCATAGTCCGGCGAGATAGGCGGCGCCTCCCCCCAGCACCACCAGCGCCAGCATCAGCTCGTCGCGCGCGCCCATCCCCCCGGGCAGGATCGCCGATGCCGCGGCCTGCGCCCCGACGAGCGCGGCGCCCACCACCACCAGCAGCCCCACGAGCCGTACCAGATGCCCGCCGAGGGCCGCATCGCCCACCGGATAGCCCCGGCGTACGGCGAACAGCACGAGCAGACCCACATTGATCCAGCCGCCCACCGCCGTGGCGAAGGCGAGGCCCACCTGGGCGAAGCTGCCCATGAGCGCGAACTTGAGCGCCACGTTGAGCGTGACCGCGGACAAGGAGGCGATCATCGGCGTCTTGGTGTCGCCGCGGGCGTTGAACGGGGCGATGAAGGCGCGCACCACCACGAAGGCGAGAAGGCCGACGCCGTAGGCGCGCAGGGTTGCCGCCGCATCCGCCGCATCTGCCGCCGTGAAGGCGCCGCGGGCGAACAGCGCCCGCATGGTCAGGTCCGGCACGAGAAGCGCGGCGGCGACGAACGGAATGGCGAGAAGCGCCGCCAGCTCGATGGAGCGCGCCTGGGCGTGGGCCGCCCCGGCATCGTCCTTCGCCGCGAGGCGCCGCGACATTTCCGGCAGCAGCACGGTGCCGACCGCGATGCCGACCACGCCGATGGGCAGCTGGTTGATCCGGTCCGCATAATAGAGCGCGGAGAGCGCGCCCACCGGCAGGAAGGTGGCGATGATGGTGTCGGCGAAGAGGGCGATCTGCACCCCGGCCGAACCGATGATGGCCGGCCCCAGCGCCTTGAGGAACTGCCGCGTGCCCGGATCAAGCTTCGGCCGGGCGAAGCGCAGCCCGAGGCCGTGCCGCTCCGCATCCACGCCCACGACGAACAACTGCGCCACGCCCGAAATCAGCACGCCCCAGGCCGCCGCATGGCCGGCCGTCGGGAACAAAGCGGCGCAGAGCAGGGTGCTGACCATGCAAACATTGAGCAGGATGGGGGCGGCGGCGGCCACGGCGAAGCGGTCGGAGGCATTGAGCGCGCCCGTCACCAGCGTCGCGATGGAGATGAGCGCCAGATAGGGGAAGGTGATGCGGGTGAGCGTCACCGCGAGGTTGAAGCGCGCGCCATCCTCCGCGAGGCCCGGGGCCAGCAGCGAGACGAATTGCGGCGTGAAGCCCAGCGCTAGCGCCAGCAGCACGGCATGCACCAGCGTCATGGCGGTGAGGATTTCGTCGGCGAACCCGCGCGCCACGGGCACGCCGTCCTGCTCCCTGAGCCGGGCATAGGTGGGCACGAAGGCGGCGTTGAACGCACCCTCGGCGAAGATGGCGCGGAAATGGTTCGGCAGCCGGAAAGCGATGAGGAAGGCGTCAGCCACCGGGCCGGCACCAAGCACGGCCGCCATCACCACGTCGCGGATGAAGCCGGCGAGACGGGAGAGCAGCGTCAGGCCGCCGACGGAAAGGATATTTCGGAACATGGGGTGCGGGCGGCCGGCGGTCTGGCGAAAGGGTGGCCGGACCCTAATGGCCCGCGCGCGGCAAGGAAAGCCTCACCCGCCGAGGCGGGCCTTCAGCTTAAACGGGGCCATGCCTTCGCGGGCGAGTTCGTCGGCGCGCTCGTTTTCGGCGTGGCCGGCGTGGCCCTTCACCCAGTGCCAGCGAATCTCGTGGCGCTTGAGCGCCTCGTCGAGGCGCTCCCACAGGTCCTGGTTCTTCACCGGCTTCTTGTCGGCGGTGCGCCAGCCGTTGCGCTTCCAGCCGTGCATCCACTTGGTGACGCCGTTCTTCAGATATTCGCTGTCCGTGTGCAGATCGACCGCGCACGGCTCCTTGAGGGCCTCAAGGGCCGAAATGGCGCCCATCAGCTCCATGCGGTTGTTGGTGGTCAGCACCTCGCCGCCGCAGAGCGGCTTCTCGTGGGCGCCGAAGCGCAGCAGCGCGCCCCAACCGCCGGGGCCGGGATTGCCGGAGCAGGCCCCGTCGGTGAAAATCTCCACGGACTTCATGCAGCGAGACCGTAATCCTGCGCCCGCTCCACCGCCTGGTGGAAGCGCAGCTTTTTGAGATATTCCAGCGGGTCCTTGGGCCGCACCAGCGCCCCCTCCGGCACGTTCAGCCAGTCCACGAGGCGAGTCAGCAGGAAGCGTAGCGCCGCACCGCGGGCGAGGCGCGGCAGGGCCGCCTTCTCATCCTCCGACAGGGGCCGCACGGCCTCATAGCCGGCGAGCAGCGCCCTTCCCTTGGTGACGTTGTAGGCGCCATCCGCCTCGAAGCACCAGGCGTTCAGGCAGATGGCCACGTCGTAGGCGAGGAAGTCGGTGCAGGCGAAATAGAAGTCGATGATCCCCGAGAGCTGGTCGTCGAGGAAGAAGGCGTTGTCCGGGAAGAGATCGGCATGGATCACGCCCGAGGGTAGGTCCTGCGGCCAGTTCGCCTCCAGCACGGCTAGCTCGGCCGCGACCGCTCCGGAGAGGCCCGGAGCCACCGTGTCCGCCGCGGCGCCGGCCGCCTCGAACAGCGGCCGCCAGCCGGCGACGGAGAGCGCATTGGCCCGCTTCAGCGGAAAATCCGCTCCGGCGAGATGCAACTGGGCAAGGCCCCGCCCAAGCTCCGCGCAATGGTGGGCCGTTGGCCGGCGCACCGAGACGCCCGGCAGGAACGTGACCATCGCCGCCGGCCGCCCCGCAACTTCCGCGAGGATCGCGCCGGACCGCGCCGCCACCGGCTCGGGGCAGGACAGGCCGCGCGCGGCGAGGTGCTGCATGAGGCCGACGAAGAACGGCAGGTCCTCGCGCCGCACCCGCTTCTCGTAGAGCGTGAGGATGTAGCTTCCCGTCGTGGTCTGGACCAGGAAGTTGGAATTCTCCACGCCCTCGGCGATGCCGTGGAAGGAAGTGAGGGAGCCGATGTCGTAGCCCGAGAGGAAAGCCTCCAGCTCAACCGGCGCCACATCCGTATAGACCGCCACGCTCTACTCCGCCGCCGCATCCGGCCGCAGCACGCGCGGCAAGGGGAAAAAGACGTCTTCCTCCGTGGAGGTCACGGTCTCCACGCGCACGTCGTAGCGCGCGGCGAAGGCGTCGATGATCTCCTCCACCAGCACTTCCGGGGCCGAGGCGCCGGCGGTGACGCCGAGGCTGGACAGGCCCGAGAACACCGACCAGTCAATGTCCGCCGCCCGCTGAACCAAGGCGGCACGGGGGCAGCCCGCCCGTTCTGCCGCCTCGCGCAGGCGCTGGGAATTGGAGGAATTGGGCGCACCCACCACGATCAGCGCGTCCACCTTCGGCGCGATGACCTTTACGGCCTCCTGCCGGTTGGTGGTGGCGTAGCAGATGTCTTCCTTGTGCGGCTCGGCGAGCTTGGGGAAGCGCCGGCGCAGGATGGCCACCAACTCCGCCGTGTCGTCCAGCGACAGGGTGGTCTGCGTCACATAGGCGAGGTTTTCAGCGTCCGGCGGCGTCACCCGCTCGGCCTCATCGGCCGTCTCGATCAGGGTGAAGGCGCCATCCGGCAGCTGGCCGATGGTGCCCACAACCTCGGGATGGCCCTTGTGGCCGATGAGGAGGATGTGGCGGCCGCGCTTGAAGTGCACCTGCGCCTCGCGGTGCACCTTGGTGACCAACGGGCAGGTGGCGTCGATGGCGAAGAGGTTGCGGCCGGCGGCCGCCTCCGGCACCGACTTCGGCACGCCATGGGCGGAGAAGATGACCGGTGCGGTGGTATCCGGCACCTCGTCCAGCTCCTCGACGAAGATGGCGCCCTTCCGCTTCAGGTCTTCCACGACATATTTGTTGTGCACGATCTCGTGCCGCACATAGACCGGCGCACCGTAGAGCTTGAGCGCCTGCTCCACGGCATCGATGGCGCGCACGACGCCGGCGCAGAAGCCGCGCGGCGCCGCGAGCAGGACTTTCAGCGCGGGCTTTTCGGCGGGCGCGGCACGGTCGGGCACGATCGGGGTGTCGGACATGGCGCGAATTGGCGACCTCCTTGGGCCGGTGTCAAGCTTCGGCGGCGATTTCCGAGCCGACAGCATTGCGGGAATTGCAACTTGTGACCGGCCCGCTTATGTTGGCGCCATCCCGGACACATGCGATGCATTCCGCGGTCCGCCCCGAAAGGTGGGGTGGCCAGGCGAAGACGCATATGCCCGACGCATTCTTTCATGACCGGCACGTCCCACCCCGACGGGCCCGATAGACCAACAAGCCCAAGAGGCCGTCATGTCGAACGTACCTTTGATGCCCAAGGCCACCGCCGTCTGGCTCGTGGACAATACGGCGCTCTCCTTCGAGCAGATCGGCGACTTCTGCAAGCTGCACCCGCTTGAGGTGAAGGGCATCGCCGACGGCGAGGTGGCGCAGGGGATCAAGGGGCTCGACCCCATCTCGACCGGCCAGCTGTCCCGCGACGAAATCACCCTCGCGGAGAAGGACCACAACCGCCGGCTGCGCCTGCTCGACCCCAAGGTGCGCCTGCCCGAGCAGAAGAAGCGCCGCGGCCCGCGCTACACCCCGGTGTCGCGCCGCCATGACCGACCCAACGCCATCCTCTGGCTGCTGCGCAACCATGCGGAGCTGAAGGACGCGCAGATCATCCGCCTGGTCGGCACCACCAAGGCGACGATCCAGTCCATCCGTGACCGGTCCCACTGGAACTCGCCCCAGCTCTCGCCCATGGACCCGGTGACGCTCGGCCTGTGCAGCCAGATCGACCTCGATTTGGAAGTCCAGCGCGCCGCCAAGGACCGTCCGGCCGTCGTCGGCCAGGAAGACCGCGGCGCCACCCTGCTGCCGGCGGATGTCACCACCGGTCACGACGAACACGAGGACGAAGCGCCGAAGGGCCGCGAGAGCCTCGATCTCGAGACCGTGTTCGCCAAGCTCGGCGGTTCGAAGAAGAACGAGGCCGAGGACGACGAGGACTGAAGCCTCGCCTCCTCTGCACCATTGGAAACGAAAATGCCCCGGCTTCGGCCGGGGCATTTTTGTTTCGGGACCGTCCAAACTGGAGCGCCCTCAGTGGGCCATCAGCACCGGCACGGTCATGGTGTTGAGGATTTCCCGCGTCACGCCGCCGACGATCATCTCGCGGAGGCGCGAATGGTTGTAGCCGCCCATCACCACGAGGTCGGCACCCTGGTCCGAAACCTCGTTGAGGATGGCCGAGGCCACCGACTCGCCCGAGGCGACCGGCAGCTTGCGCACAGTGGCGGACAGGCCGTGGCGCGAGAGATGGCGCGCCACTTCGGTCCCGGCCGTATCTTCATCATCGGCATGGGTGACGACCCGGAAGATCTCCACCACCTTGGTCCGGTGCAGCAGAGGCAGCGCCTCGGCCAGCGCACGCGCGGCCGGACGGCTGCCGTCCCAGGCCACCACGACGCGCTCGGCGGTGAAGGGCTTGGTCTGGACGTAAGGCACGATGAGGACGGCGCGGCCGGACTCCATCAGCACCGTCTCGGAGATCACCTCTTCCGGACCGGGCTTGTCGGGATCCGGCTGGGCGACGACCGTGAGATCATAGAGCCGCGCCAGTTCGGCGAAGCTGTTGGCCGCGACGCCGAGCGAGGCGGAGAGGCTGCGCACCTCGTGCGACAGGCCCGCCGCCGCGGCAGCGGCGGAGAAGCGCGCGGCCGCCTTTTCGGCGGCGGCCTGGTTCTCCAGCACCTGGGCATCGATGAAGTCGGTCGGCAGGGCGCCCATGTAGAAGGGCGGAACGTCGATCTCATACGCCACCGACAGCCCCGTGAGATGGGCACCGAAGCTGGCGGCAAGGCTCGCCGCGTAGTCGCAGGCGACGTCCGTCTCGACCCCTTGGGCGAGATTGACCAGAATGTCGCGAATCATGTGGGAAGGCCCCCGTTCGGCCGTTTGAACGACGCGACCTTACCCTAAACTCGCCCAAAGTCTCGGGTCTTGATGTGGAGCAATCGGCTCCGGTCTTCGGGGTCGCACGCATGCGGCGGGAAATGACCGGATCAGCCAAACATCCCCTGGAAATGACGACGCGGCCGCCCTGGGGGAAGGCGGCCGCGCCAATGGCACGATCACTTGGGGGGGATGATCGCGCTGACCTGAGAACGCCGGTTCCGCCGCCGGGTTCCACGTGGATCGAAAAAATTTTGCGCAATTGTCCGCAGCCCCGGCTAGATGCGGTCTCCATCCCCGGCGCGGGATCGACGGTAGTATCATGACACCTGACTTAAGCATCGTCATACCGCTGTACAACGAAGCCGCCGGCCTTCCCGGCTTCCACGACCGCGTCACGGCCATCGCCTCGGCCGAGGCGGAGCGGCGCGGGATGCGGGTGGAGATCGTCTATGTGGACGACGGCAGCCGCGACGGCTCGGCGGCGGTCGCGGCCTCCCTCCCGGCGGATCGGGCGGACGTGCAGGTGGTGGCTCTCAGCCGGAACTACGGCAAGGAGGCCGCCCTCATGGCCGGCCACGACCATGCCCGCGGCGATGCGGTGATGTTCATGGACGGCGACGGCCAGCACCCGCCCGAGATGATCCCGATCTTCATCGGCCTGTGGAAGGACGAGGGCTGGGACGTCGCCTATGCGGTGAAGGCCGATCGCTCCGACGAGGCGACGAGCCGGCGCATCTTCGTGCACACCTTCTACAAGCTGCTGAATTTCGGGGCCACGGCCCGTATTCCCGAGGATGCCGCCGATTTCCGCATCCTCTCCCCGCGCGCTGCGGCGGCCCTGCGGCGGATGCCGGAGCGCAACCGCTTCTTCAAGGGCCTGACGAGCTGGATCGGCTTCCGGCAGGTGGCCGTGCCCTATCGCCCGGCGCCCCGGGCCCATGGCTCCACGTCGTTCAACTTCCTGCGGCTGCTCGGCCTGTCCATGGAGGCGCTCACCTCCTTCTCGCCGGCCCCGCTGCGGCTTGCCGCCCTGTTCGGCGCGGCGCTCGCGGGCCTCGCCTTGTTCTATGGCAGCTGGATCGTCGTGGAACGCCTCGTGTGGGGCATCCCCCTGCCCGGCTATCCGTCCATCGTCGTGGGCCTGATGGTGATCGGCGGCACGCAATTGCTGGTGATGGGGCTGATGGGCGAGTACATCGCGCGCATCCTGTCCGAGATCAAGGCGCGGCCTGTCTATTACGTGGCCGACCACGTCTTCAACCGCGCGCCCCAGGCGGAGCTGGACGTGCCGGCGCACGGACAGGCGCAGGTGATCTCCCATCCGGCGGTTCTCGCCTCGCGGGGCGACCAGTGAAGCGCGTCATCCTCTGCGCCGACGACTACGCCATTTCCCCCGGCGTATCCGAGGCCATCGCGGCGCTGATCGCCGACCGGCGCATCAATGCCACCTCGGTGATGACCGTGTTCGACGGTCTTGGCCCCGCCGCGCGGGCTCTGGACGATGCCGCGGCCGACACCGGCGCCAGCATCGGCCTGCATGTCACCCTCACCGGTGCCTTCGCGCCACTGACGGCGGGCATGGCCGAACCGTCAGGCGCCCTCCCCGCCTTGCCCCGGCTTCTGCTCTCGGCCCTCGCGCGCCGGCTCGATGCCAAGGCGGTGGAGGCGGAGGTGGAGGCGCAGTTCGCCGCCTTCCAGGACGCCTTCGGCCGGCCGCCCGACCATGTGGACGGGCACCAGCACGTGCATGTGCTGCCGGTGGTCCGCACGGCGGTCATCGCCGCCACGGCACGCCACGCCCCCCGTGCGTTTCTGCGGGATGTGACCCCGGCGCGCGGAGCGCTCAACGGCCTCGACATCAAGGGCCGCCTGATCGGCGCCTTCTCCACCGGCTTCGCCCGCGATGCGGCGCGCGCGGGGCTTGTGACCAACCGCGGCTTCGGCGGCGCCTACGATTTCTCCGGCGACCATGATTTTGCGACGCTGCTTGGCCATTTCCTCGCCGGCGTGCCGGATGGCGGGCTGGTGATGGTGCATCCCGGCCGGGTGGATGACCCGCTCGTCGCCCGCGATCCCCTCACCCATCAGCGGGAGGTGGAATACGGCGTGCTGCGCGGGTCGCAATGGCGCGACATCCTCGACGCCGCCGGTGTCAGCCTCGCGTTGCCGGACCTTCGCCGGACGAAGGCCGCCGCCTGAAGCGTTTCCGAGCCAAGTGGGTACCGGTTCGCGTGAAGGAAACGCGAAAAACGAGACACCCTGAACGAAAAAGGCGCCCGTGAAGGGCGCCTTTCCGAACCGTCCTTGCGAAGCGCGATCAGGCGAGCCCGACCTCGAACTTCGCCTCGGTCTTGGCCTTGATCTCGTCGAGGGTCACGCCCGGCGCGAGTTCCTTCAGCACCAGCGTGCCGCCGCGCTTGGTGAACTCGAACACGGCGAGGTCGGTGATCACGAAGTCGGTCACGTGCGTGCCGGTGAGGGGCAGCGTGCAGCGCGTGACCAGCTTGGGCGCGCCGGACTTCTCCACATGCTCCATGAGCACGATGACTTCCTTGGCGCCGGCCACGAGGTCCATGGCGCCGCCCATGCCCTTCACCATTTTGCCGGGGACCATCCAGTTGGCGATGTCGCCTTCCTCGGACACCTGCATGGAGCCGAGGATGGACAGGTCCATGTGCCCGCCGCGGATCATGGCGAACGAATCGGCGCTGGAGAAATAGGAGGTGTCGGGCACCTCGGTCACGGTCTGCTTGCCGGCGTTGATGAGGTCGGGATCCTCCTCGCCCTCATAGGGGAAGGGGCCGATGCCGAGCATGCCGTTCTCGCTCTGGAAGCTCACGGTCATGCCGGGCGGCAGGGCGTTGGCGACGAGGGTGGGGATGCCGATGCCGAGGTTCACGTAGAAGCCGTCGCGGATCTGCTGGGCGGCGCGGGCCGCCATCTGCTCACGGGTCCAGGCCATCACTTCACCTCTTCACGCTTGCGGGTGGTCACCTTCTCGATGCGCTTCTCGGCGCCGACCTCGACCACGATGCGGTCCACATAGATGCCGGGGGTGTGGATGTTCTCGGGATCGAGCTCGCCGACCTCCACCAGCTCCTCCACCTCGACCACCGTGATCTTGCCGGCGGTGGCCATCATCGGATTGAAGTTCCGCGCGGTCTTCCGGTAGACGAGGTTGCCTTCCTTGTCGGCCTTCCACGCCTTGATGATGGAGAGGTCGGCGACGAGGCCGGTCTCCAGCACGTAATGCTGGCCGTTGAACTCGCGGGTCGGCTTGCCCTCGGCGATGATCGTGCCGTAGCCGGTCTTGGTGTAGAAGCCGGCGATGCCGGCGCCGCCGGCGCGGATGCGCTCGGCCAGCGTGCCCTGCGGGTTGAATTCCAGCTCGAGGTCGCCGGCGAGGTAGAGCTGCTCGAACAGCTTGTTCTCACCCACGTAGGACGAGATCATCTTTTTGATCTGGCCGTTGGCGAGCAGGATGCCGAGGCCGAAATCGTCCACGCCGCAATTGTTGGACACCACGGTGAGGTGCTTCGGGCCGAGATCGCGGATCGCCGCGATCAGGTTCTCGGCGATGCCGCACAGGCCGAAGCCGCCCGCCATGATCGTCATGCCGTCCGAAACGATGCCCTCCAGGGCACTCTTCGCGTCCGGATACACCTTGTGTCGCATCACTTCCTCCTGGGCGCTCCCTGGGGCGCTGGCACCGAGATGAACTTATTGGGACATGGGGCGAAGCGAAAGCGGGTCCGCCGCGCAATCGCCTCCATGGGATTGGCTCAAAGCGACGATACGAGGTGACCGCCGTCCACCGCCAGCGTCGTGCCTGTCACATAGGCGGACGCATCGGAACTCAGGAACAGGAGCGGCCCCTCCAGATCGGCAAGGGCGCCGAGCCGCCGGGTGGGAATGCGCCGCACCAGCGCCTGCCCCGCTTCCGTGGCGAAGAAGTCGCGGTTGAGATCGGTCTCCACATAGCCCGGACACAGGGCGTTGGCGCGGATGGAGTGCCGCGCCCATTCCAGCGCCATGGACTTCGTCAGCTGCACCAGCGCCGCCTTGGATGCGGCATAGGCGGCCACCTGCCCGGCGACCCGCAGCCCGAGGATGGAGGCGACATTGATGATGGAGCCGCCCTTTTTGGCCTCGGCCATGGCCCGCGCCGCGGCCTGGGCGACAAGGAAGGAGCCCTTCAAATTGGTGTCGATGATGCGGCCGAAATCCTCGGCCGTCTCGTCCATCAGCGGCGTGGTGCCGGTGACGCCGGCATTGTTCACGAGGATGTCGAGCCCGCCGAAAGCCTCGACGGTCGCGGCAACCGCCGCGGCGGCGGATGCCGGATCGGTCACGTCGAGGGCGACGGCAATGGCGGTGCCGCCGGAGGCGTTGATCTCGTCGGCGAGGACGGCGCAGGCCTCGGCCCGGCGCGCCGCAAGCGCGACCTTGGCACCCGAGGCCGCCAGCCGGCCCGCGAAATACGCACCAAGACCCCCGGACGCCCCCGTCACCAACGCGGAGCGCCCGTCCAGCGAGACACGGAAATCCATGAAATTCTTCCCGGTAGCGTTTCTCTCACCTGCCCTGGGACCGTTTGCCGGTTCTTGAAAAGCGAGCGTCCGTTTTTCATAGCCGCGGCCCATGCTGCGGCGCAAGTGTCGCAGTGCAGATGGGGCACGGGAGCGGCGGCGGGGCCTATTCCCGCCAGCGGTCCGCGGCCGCGTCGTCGCTGGCCTTGGCCTCGACCCAGCCCCCGGAGCGGGCGACATCGAGCGGCTCTTCCTTCTTCCAGAAGGGGGCGCTGGTCTTCAGCCAGTCCATCAGGAATTCGGCGGCGGCGAAGGCGGCGGCACGGTGGTACGAGGCGGTGGCGACGAAGACGATGGGATCGCCCGGCTCCAGCCGCCCGTGCCGGTGCACCACGATGGCGCCGGTGAGCGGCCAGCGGCGGCGGGCTTCCTCGACGTGGCGCTCGATCTCCTCTTCCGCCATGCCGGGATAATGCTCCAGCGTCAGCGCGGCGAGACCCGCGCCGTCCGGGCCGGCATCGGCGCGGCAGAGGCCGGTGAAGGTCACGATGGCGCCCACATCCGTGCGCCCGGCGGCGAGCGCGGCGCTTTCCGCCACGGCATCGAACGGCTCACGCTGGATGCGGACGGCGAACATGGGCGTCAGCCCCCCGTCATGGGCGGAAAGAAGGCCACTTCCCGTGCGCCGGCGATGGCGGAATCCGGCTTCACGTGGCGGCGGTCGATGGCGGCGCGCACCACGGCGGGATTGTCGAAGGCGTAGGCATGGGCCTCGTCCTGCGCGGCCAGCCAGCGGGCGAGGTCGGCGACGGTTACGACCTCGGCGGGAGGCGTAACCTCCTCCTCGGCGAGCCCCACACGCTCGCGCAGCCACGCGAAATAGAGCACCTTCACCGCTCGTCCTCCACCAGATGGCGGGCGCCGGCGCGGAAATAGTCATAGCCGGTGTAGAGCGTGAGCACGGCCGAGATCCACAGCAGGGTCAGGCCGACGAGGTTCACCCCCGGCAGCACCGCCTCGCCCGCCGTGCCGGTGATGAGCACGCCCACGGCGACGAGTTGCAGCGTCGTCTTCCACTTGGCGAGGCGGGAGACCGGGACGGACACCCGAAGTTCGGCCAGGAACTCGCGCAGGCCGGAAACGAGGATTTCCCGACACAGGATGACGATGGCCGCCCAGAGCGACCAGCCGCGGATGGTGCCATCGGAGGCGAGCATCAGCAGGCAGGTGGAGACGAGCAGCTTGTCGGCGATGGGATCGAGCATCCGCCCGATGGCCGATTGCTGGGACCAGGCGCGGGCAAGGTAGCCGTCGAAGAAGTCGGTGATCGCCGCCGCCACATAGATGAACAGAGCCACCCAGCGCAGCCACACCCCGCCGGCGAGGATGTCCGACCAGAACAGGCTCGCGGCCACCAGCGGCACCGCCACGCAGCGCGAATAGGTAAGGATGTTCGGCAGCGACAGGGCATGCCCGCGGGAAGGCCGCTCGGTCGCGGGCGGGGCATCGGATCGTGTCGCTGCGTCGGACATGAGCACCACTTGATAAAGCACGGCCGCGATGGGACGCATCGCGCAGGTCATCGTTCCTATTTAGGCCGGGCGGGCGGCCGGCGAAAGCCTTGAAGGCTCCTCATGATGAAGGCCGCTCGTGGAAATAATCATACACCGCCTTGGCCGTACCAGCATTGATGCCCGCCACCTGCTCCAGATCGGCGAGTGACGCGCGCTCGATGGCCTTGAGCGTGCCGAAGTGGCGCAGCAAGGCGCGCTTGCGGGTCGGCCCCACCCCCGGAATGGCCTGAAGCCCGGCTTCCGTGATGTCCTTCTTGCGCCGCGCCCGGTGCGAGCCGATGGCAAAGCGGTGCGCCTCGTCGCGCAGCCGCTGGATATAATAGAGCACCGGATCGCGCGGCTCCATGCGGAACGGCGTGCGGCCGGGCAGGAAGAACTGCTCGCGCCCCGCCTCGCGGTCGAGCCCCTTGGCGATGCCCACCAGCGGCACGTCGGTGATGCCAAGCTCCTCCAGAACCTTCCGCGCGGCATTGAGCTGGCCGAGGCCGCCGTCGATCAGCACGAGATCGGGCCATGGCGAGGCGCCGGTGGCATCGGGCAGTACATCGGGCTCGTCTTCCGTCTCGGGCTCGGCCGGTGGTGCGGTGGAGGGGTCGTCACCTCTCACCTCACCCCCCAAGGCGAGCGGAGGCTCCGGCGACGCTTCGGTCCCTGCGGCGGCCTCGATCGGTGCCCGATGGTCTTCGGTGTCCCCGCCCAGCACAGCCGGTGCTCCCTCTTCCCTTCCGGGAGAGGGCGGGGGTGATGGGGGCACGGCCTCGGAAGCACTCGGAGCATTCTCCCGCGGCGCCTCCTTCAGCAGCCGCGCGAAACGGCGCGTCAGCACCTCGCGCATCATGCCGAAGTCGTCGCCCGGCACGAGATCGGCCGACTTGATGTTGAACTTGCGGTATTGCGACTTCCGGAACCCCTCCGGCCCCGCGACGATCATGCCGCCCACCGCGTTGGTGCCCATGATGTGGGAGTTGTCGTAGACCTCGATGCGCTGGGGCGGTGCCTTGAGGCCGAAGGTGGCGGCGACGCCCTCCAGCAGCTTCGCCTGCGTCGCGCTTTCGGCGAGCGTGCGCGCCAGCGCCTCGCGCGCGTTCTGCAAGGCGTGGTCGACGAGGTCGCGCTTCTCACCGCGCTGGGGCACGGCGATCTCGACCCGATAGCCGGCCTTCTCGGACAAGGCCTCGGCCAGAAGCTCCTGCTCCTCCACCTTGTGGGACAGCAGGAGAAGGCGCGGACAGGGCTTATCCTCGTAGAACTGGGCGAGGAAGGCGCCGAGCACCTCGGCTTCGGTCAGCGAGCGGTCGGCGCGGGGATAATAGGCGCGGTTGCCCCAGTTCTGACCGGTGCGGAAGAAGAACACCTCCACGCAGGTGGCCCCGCCCTGCTGGTGGCAGGCGAACACGTCCGCCTCCTCCACCCCGCGCGGATTGATCCCCTGCGACCCCTGCACCGCGGAGAGCGCGGCAAGGCGATCCCGCAGGCGCGCGGCGCGCTCGAACTCCAGTTCCTCGGCCGCCTGCTCCATCTCCTTGGCCAGTTCCTCCTTGATGGCGCGGGAGCGGCCGGAGAGGAAGGCGCGGGCCTCGCGCACCAGCTCGGCATAGTCCTGATGGCTCACCTCGCCCGTGCAGGGGCCGGCGCAGCGCTTGATCTGGAAGAGAAGGCACGGGCGCGTGCGATTCTCGTAATAGCTGTCGGAGCAGGAGCGCAGCAGGAAGGCGCGCTCCAGGGCGTTGATTGTACGGTCCACCGCCCAAACGCTGGCGAACGGGCCGTAATAATCCCCCGGACGGTTGCGCGCGCCGCGGTGCTTGGCGATCTGCGGCGAGACGTGATCGGCGGTGATGAGGATGTAGGGGAAGGACTTGTCGTCCCTCAGCAGCACGTTGAAGCGCGGCTTCAGCTGCTTGATGAGGTTGGCTTCCAGCAGCAGCGCTTCGGGCTCGGTGCGGGTGGAGACGAACTCCATCTGCGCCGTCCCGGCGATCATGCGGGCGATGCGGTTGGTGTGGCCGACGGGGCGCGTGTAGCTGAGCACGCGCTTCTTGATGCTCTTGGCCTTGCCAACGTAGAGCACGGTGCCGTCCGCCGCGATCATGCGGTAGACGCCCGGCCCGTTGGGCGCGTGCTTCACCGCGCGGATGATGGCGGCGCGGCCCGTGGCGAGGCTTTCCTCTCCCGGCAGCGTCTCGTCCGCGGGCTCGAGCTCGAGAAGGACGGCCTCTTCCGTCTCTTCCGCCGTTCCCTCACCCGCTCCCGGCGGCAAGGCTTCGCTCGGCGCGCCACCATCGGCGCGGGCAAGGGCAATCTCGGGTGGGGCGGCGGGGCGGCGGCGGGTCATGGATGCGTATGTAATGCGCCCGGTGCCCGGAGGGAACGGCGGAGCCGGCCGCCTGCTTTCACCGGGCGTCAACCATAGCGGCATTCGATTCTTTGGCCGGTCCGCGCGCCAGCCCCGCACAAGGCCAAAAATCCACATTCAGCGCAAAGTCATAGATAGTTACTACGTCATCAACCATGAGCGCGATCGACAGCAACCGCAGAGAATTAGGCAAGTTTCACCTGCGAGGGTGCGCGGAAGGCCGGATGCCAACCGGCCGGCCCCTCTCGGAGGATGATCCATGCGTATCCGTCTGCTTGCATCCGCCGCTGCACTGGCGGGCTTTGCTCTCGCCACGCCGGCCGGAGCGGCCGACCTCGGCTATCCGGCGCCCTACGTGCAGCCGGTGGCAGCCTTCACATGGACGGGCTTCTATCTGGGCGCCAATGCCGGCTATGGCTGGGGCTCCTCGTCCTTCAGCAGCCCGGGAGGTTTCCTCGGCGGCTTCCAGGCCGGCTACAATTTTCAATTCGGCAGCCCGTTCGTGCTCGGCGTCGAGACCGATTTCGCCTTCTCCGGCATGTCGGCCGGAGCCTACAGCCTCAACAATCTCGGCACCGTCCGCGCCCGCCTCGGCTATTCGTTCGACCGCGTGCTGGTCTACGGCACTGGCGGCTTCGCCTATGGTCAGGGCAGCGCGAACTTCTTCAGCCTCACCTCCTCCTCCACCCAGACCGGATGGACTTTGGGCCTCGGCGCGGAGGTAGGATTTGACCGAAACTGGTCTGCGAAGCTGGAATATCTTTATGTAGACTTGGGTAGCGCCACGTTCGCAACTGCGGTTGGTCCGGTAAATACTGGCTTGGATGCCAATATTCTTCGCGCGGGCGTGAATTATCGATTCTAGCGGGGGACGTAACGCAAGGAAAAGAAATGCGGCTAAACATGGGAACAATCCCAAATATGCCGCGTTTACGCGCCATTGTGTCACGGGAATTAAGAAAAGTTAGGAAAAGGCCACATCTCTGCCCGGTTTGATTTTTCGGGTGTGGCCGGATCGCTACAGACGGCACCGGGCAGGAGCTGTAAGAAAGAACCACCCGACGGCGACCTCCTCCGGGAGGGGCCGGCGAAACCACAAAGGTAGATACTCATGTTGAAGCGTGCACTTCTGGGCGCCACCGCCCTGGTTCTCCTCGCCGGCACCGCCTCCGCGGCCGACCTGGCCACCCGCTATCCGGTGAAGGCCGCCCCGATCCCCGTGCAGGTCTTCTCCTGGACCGGCTTCTACATCGGCGGCAACGTGGGCTGGGGCTGGGCTGACAACACCTACGACTACACCCCCTTCGCTTCGCCCACCTATAGCTACAGCCCCGGCACGTCCAACGGCTTCACCGGCGGTCTGCAGATGGGCTACAATTACCAGTTCGCCAACAACGTCGTGCTCGGCGTTGAGACGGACTTCAACTGGGCCGACATCAACACCAGCGGCGTTCTGCTCGGCGGCCCGCTCGGCGGCGGCGTGATCGACCAGAAGGTCGACTACTTCGGCACCATCCGCGCCCGCCTCGGCTATGCCATGGACCGCTTCCTGCCGTACATCACCGGCGGCGTGGCCTATGCCAACACCAAGTACACCGACCCCTACGGCCTCTCGGACAGCAACCTGAAGTGGGGCTGGACCGCCGGCGCCGGTGTCGAGTACGCCCTCACCAACAACTGGACGATCAAGGCCGAGTATCTCTATCTCGGCTTCGACAACAGCAAGACCAACTACATCAACGGCGATCAGCTGTCCGTCGGCAGCAACATCCAGACCGCCCGTCTCGGCGTGAACTACAAGTTCTGATCCGAAGCACCCCCTTGCATTGGGCCCCCGGCATCGCCGGGGGCCTTTTGCTTTGGGCGGTCCATTCAGACATCCGTCCGCAGCGGCACCTTCTTCTCCGAGCCGCTTTCGTCGCGCACCGCGAATCGGTAGGCGCCCGCGCTGTCGCGGGAGACCTCGTAGGTGAGCCGGCCGGTGATGCGGTTCTCCTTGTCGAAGGTCAGCACCTTCGGCCGCAGCGCCACGATCTCCCCTTCCGGCACATAGACCGAATTGCAGATGATGACCTCGTCGCCCGGCTGGCAGGTGCGTGCCGCCGCGCCATTGAGGACACAGCAGCGCGAACCGCGCTCACCCAGGATGACGTAGGTGGAGATGCGGGCGCCGGAATTGCGGTTCCAGATCTCCACGAACTCCAGCGGCAGGATGCCGGCCTCTTCGCAATGCTCGGGATCGAGCGTGATGGAGCCGTGATAATTGAGGTCGGCCCCGGTCACGGTCAGTCCGTGCAGCTTGCCGGCGACGATCTTGCGCATGCCCCTGTCCCCTCCTCCCTCAGTCTGGTCCCGGCGGGTGATAGGCCGGCCCATCGCCGGAGGAAATAGGATGCGGCCATCCCCCGCACCCGAGCGCGCGGTAACACGGGGATGCAATTCTTGAACGGGGCCAGGGGCCGGATTTGACCCACTGCCTCGCCTTCTTAACTATGATCGTGCTAGAGCGCGCAATCGTTGAACGGCAGAAGAGGGCTGAAATGGCTCATCCGGCAGCGCCCGATCAGGAGCGCGCCTCGAACCGTCCGGTACGCATCGGCGTCACGGGCATCGGCATCATGGGATCGAATCACGCCCGCGTGCTGGCTGAGCTCCCAGGCGCGGAACTGGTTGCGGTTGCGGATCCCGATCAGGCGCAGGCCCAGCGGGTCGCCAATTTTCTCGGCTGCAAGGCGGTGGGCGACCACCGCGAGCTCCTCGCCCTCGGCCTTGACGCCGTGGTGGTGGCAGCGCCCACCCATCTACACCACCCCATCGCCCTCGACGTGATCGCCGCCGGCTGCTCGGTGCTGGTGGAAAAGCCCGTCGCCTCCACCACCGAGGAAGGCCGCGAGATCGTGGCCGCCGCCCGCGAGAAGGGCGTCACCCTCATGATCGGCCATGTGGAACGGTTCAACCCGGCGGTGCGCGCCATCAAGGACGCCATCCGCGACGAGAACCTGCTGTCCATCGCCATCACTCGCGTCGGCCCCTTCCCGCCGCGCATGTCGAATGTGGGCGTGGTGATCGACCTCGCGGTGCACGACATCGACCTGATCCGCTGGTTCACCGGCTCGGACATCCTGGAAGTGCAGCCGCAGACCCGCGCCGCCATCGCCGAGCGCGAGGACATCGCCCTGCTGCAGTTCCGCACCGCCACCGGGGCGCTGGCGCACATCAACACCAACTGGCTGACGCCCTTCAAGGCGCGCACGGTCCACGTCGCCACCTCCAAGAAATACGTGATCGGCGATCTGCTCACCCGTCAGGTGACCGAGCATTTCGACTATCGCCCCGACGGCTCCTATTCCACCCGGCATCTGCCGGTGGCCTATGCCGAGCCGCTGCGCGCGGAACTGGAGAATTTCCTCTCCTCCGTGCGCACCGGCCGTCCGCCGGAAGTGACCGGCGAAGAGGGTGTGGCGAGCCTGGAGATCGCCATGGCCTGCCTGCCCGGCGCCGCCGCCTCGGCGCGCGCCTCCTCCACCAAGCGCCGCGCGGTGGGCTGAGCCTGCCGCTGAACGCGTGCCGCGCCGGCGTTTCGCCGGCGGGCCGGTGCGCGCCTGCGAAACGCCCGGGCTTCCGGGCCTTCTGAACGGACCTGAGATGACCTCTCCCGCGTCGGGCGCCAGCGCCCCCATCGCCTTCATCGACCTTGCCGCCCAGCGCGCCCGCATCGGCCGCCGTGTGGATGATGCGGTGCAGGCGGTGCTCGCCTCCTGCCGCTTCATCAACGGCCCGGAAGTGACCGAGTTCGAGCAGAAGCTCGCCGCGTTCGCCGGCGCGAAATATGCCGTCTCCTGCTCCAGCGGCACGGATGCGCTGGCTTTGCTGCTGATGGCCTGGGGTGTGAAGGCGGGCGACGCCGTGTTCTGCCCGGCCTTCACCTTCTGCGCCACCGCCGAGGTGGTGCCGTGGGTGGGCGCCACCCCGGTATTCGTGGACGTGAAGGAAGACACCTTCAACATGGACCCGGAGAGCCTGGAGCAGGCGATCCAGGTGGCCATCGAGCAGGGCCTCGACCCGCGGGTGGTGATTCCGGTGGATCTGTTCGGCCAGCCGGCGGACTATGACGCCATCCTGCCGATCGCCGAGAAGTACGGCCTCAAGGTGCTGTGCGACACGGCGCAGGGCTTCGGCGGCACCTGGAACAACCGGCGCACCGGCTCCATCGGCGATGCCACCGCCACCTCCTTCTTCCCCGCCAAGCCGCTGGGCGCCTATGGCGACGGCGGCGCCATCCTCACCGACAACGAGGAACTGGTGACCATCCTCAAGAGCCTGCGCGAGCACGGCCAGGGCGTGGACAAATACCAGAACGTGCGCATCGGCATGACGGCGCGCCTCGACACCATCCAGGCGGCGGTTCTGCTCGAAAAGCTCGCCATCTTCGAGGACGAGATCGCGGCGCGGGAGAAGGTGGCCCGGCGCTACAATGAACTGCTCAAGGACGTGGCCGGCGTGCCGGTGGTCGATCCGCGGGCGACGTCGGTGTGGGCGCAATACACCATCAAGCTCTCCCCCGGCGTGCGCGACGGCCTCGCCGAGAAGCTGAAGGCCGAGGGCGTGCCCACCGCCGTCTACTACCGCCTGCCCATGCACCTGCAGCCGGCCTATCGCCACTACCCCTCCGCCGGCGCCATCCTGCCGGTGTGCGAGGCGCTGGCGGAGGAGGTTATCTCGCTGCCCATGCACGCCTATCTGGACGAGGCGACGCAGGACCGCATCGTCGACGCGGTGAAGCGGGCACTGGCCGCCTGAAAACACAGGACGGACCAATAAAAAGGGCCGCGGGAGATATCTCCCGCGGCCCTTTCCGTTTCAGACCGGCATGAACCGGCCGCGCCTCACTTCCCGCGCTTGAAGGTGTTCCAGGTCTTGGTGATGACCCGCTGCACCGGCGGTTCGTTGGTGGTGACGATGAAGAGGCGGTCGAAGACCTCCTTCGTCGGATAGATGGACGGATTGTCCATGATCTCCTTGTCGATGAACTTCTGCGACGCGAGGTTGCCGTTCGCGTAGGAGATGAAGTTCGAGTTCTTGGCCGCCACTTCGGGCTTCATCATGTAGTTGATGAAGGCGAGGGCATTGTCGATGTTCTTCGCATCCTTCGGGATGGCGAAATTGTCGAACCACATGAGCGCGCCTTCCTTGGGCAGCACGTAGTCCACGTTCACCGGCTTCTTCTTGGTCTTCTTGGCGGCTTCCTGGGCACGGGTCTTGGCCTGGTAGACGTCACCCGACCAGCCGAGGGCGATGCAGATGTCGCCGCGGGCCAGCGCGTTGATGTAGCCCGAGGAATCGAACTTCTTGATGAAGGGCCGGATGGTCATCAGCAGCTCGCCGGCCTTGGCGATGTCCTCAGGATTCTTAGAGTTGGGATCCAGCCCCAGATACTTCATGGCGGTCGGGATCACCTCTTCCGGACCGTCGAGCACGTAGACGCCGCAATCCTTCAGCTTGGAGAGGATTTCCGGCTTGAAGATGATGTCCCAGGTGTTGAGCGGGATGTCGCCAAGGCGCTCCTTCACCTTGTCCACGTTGTAGCCGATGCCGGTGGTGCCCCACATGTAGTTGACGGCGTGGGCGTTGCCGGGATCATAGACGGCGAGACGCTGCGTCACCTCGGGCCAGGCATATTGCAGGTTCGGAAGCTTGGACTTGTCGAGGGGGATGAACACGCCCGCCTTGATCTGCCGCTGCAGGAAGGAGCCCGACGGCACCACCACGTCGTAGCCGGTCTTGCCTGCGAGCAGCTTCGTCTCCAGCACCTCGTTGCTGTCGAAGACGTCGTAGCGGACCTTGATGCCGGTTTCCTTGGTGAAGTCTTCCAGAACGGTCGGATCGATATAGTCCGACCAGTTGAAGACGTTGACGACCTTGTCCTGGGCCGTCGCCACGCCGGTAAGACCCAGCGTGACCACGACGACTGCAGCTAGCGTTTGGCGAAGCATCCGCCGTTCTCCTCTTGCGCGGGGCGGGCTTTTTCTGCCGTCCCGGTGGTGGAAGGCTATTGCGTTGCGGCACACCGCTCAACAGGAAACGGGGGCGCCGCAGTGCTCACAGGTACGTGTCGTACTCCAAGGGCAGAATCTGGCGAGTGAAGGCGGCAAGCTCCTCCCGCTTCATCACGCCATAGATGCGGCGGTAATCTTCGCCGAAGGCGCGGGCGATGAAATCGGAGGCGAAGAACCGCCGCACAGCCTCCTCCATGGAAGGCGAAAGACGCTCTGCCTCATGCTCATAGGCATTGCCGGAAAGCGGCGCGGGGGGCTCGATCTCCCGCTCCAGCCCCTCCAGCATGCCGGCGAGGATGCCGGCGAGCACGAGATGGGGATGGGCTTCCGCCCCCGCGATGCGGTGCTCCAGCCGGCGCGCGGCGGGCGGCCCGTTGGGCACGCGCACCGCCACCGAGCGGTTGTCATAGCCCCAGCTGATGGAAACAGGCGCATAGGAGCCGGGCACGAGGCGCCGGTAGCCGTTGTAGCTCGGCACGAACAGCAGCGTGGACTCCGCCATGGTGGCGAGCAGCCCCCCGGCGGCATGGCGCAGCGCGCGGTCGCCCACCCCGTCCGGCTTGGCGAAGAGATTGCCGCCGGCCGTCTCCATCAGGCTCACATGGACATGCATGCCGTTGCCCGCGAAATCCACCAGGGGCTTGGCCATGAAACTCGCGCGCAGGCCGTGGCGGCGGGCCACGCCGTCGATGAGCCGGCGCAGCAATATGGCGTCGTCCGCTGCCGCCAGCGCGTCCACCCGATGGTAGAGATTGACCTCGAACTGCCCGGGGGCTGCCTCGGAAATCACCGTGTCCGCCGGCAGGCCCTGCTGCTCGCAGGCGGCGCGCATGTCGTGCAGCACCGGCGCGAAGGCATCGAGGTCGGACATGGAATACATGTTCTGGCGCGCCTGCCCGGTGGCCGGAAACACCGGCTCCGGCGGCGCGCCCGGCACGTCGGACGGCTTCAGCAGATAGAATTCCAGCTCGAAGGCGACGCAGGGGGCAAGGCCCCGCGCGGTAAAGCGATCCACGATGCCGGCGAGCTGCTGGCGCGGATCGAGCTTCCACGGCGCGCCTTTGGCCGAGCCGTCCGGCTCGTGCATGGTGATGAGCACCTGCGCGGTGGGCCGGGGCGCCCAGGGCACCGGTTTCAGCGTGCCCGCTACCGGCCAGCACAGACCGTCCTTGTCGCCGGTCTCGAGGTGGATCTCGGTGGCCTCCACCTCGCAGCCCCAGATATCGAGGCCGAAGATGGAGAGGGGGATGGCCACCCCATCCTTCCAAATCTTGGTGATGGACCGTCCGGGGATCCATTTGCCGCGCAGCACCGCGGACGTGTCGGGCAGAAGAACTTCCACCACCTCCGGCTCGCCGTAGGTGGAAAGATAGGCCGCAACCTCGTCGGCAGGCTCTGCGGCGGCAGAGGCCTCGTCGGGTCGGCGGCCGGGGAGTGTGACCGGCATGATACTCCGTCTTCACAAAAGCGACGTTCAAGCCGCATCCAAGCGCTAACGTGGGGAACCTTCAAGCGCGTCCGCACTTATCACACCTTGAACGGGCGCGATTTGACCCCGGAGAGGTTTCCTTTTACCGCTCAGCCGGAGAGGCGGGACGAAATGGGACATCAGGCGGTTCGCCCCCTCTGTGAGGCGGCTTCCGCGAGCGGCTCGGGCCAGGCCCGCTCGGCCACCTCTGGCGGGCGGGAGCGCAGGCGCGCGCGCCGTTTGATCACGAAAGGGCTGTCCCTCTCATGACGGCCACCCTCACCCAAACCGCCCCCCGCCCGTGGGCACACCGTCTCGCGACCCCGGGACCGACGCTGCTCCTGCTGCTCGGCTTCGCCATCCTCGTCGCCATCAGCGCGTCCTCCATCACCCTCATCCACCGCGCCCGGTCGGATGCGGAGAGCGTCGCCCATACCCTTCGGGTGATGAACGCCGTTTCGCAGCTGCAGGTCCTCATCCGCCGCACGGAAAGCGCCGAACGCGGCTACCTGATCACCGGCCGCGAGGGCTTTGCCCGCTTCTACGAGCAGTCGAAGGCCCAGACAGGGCCCACCCTCGAACAGATCGCCACCCTCATCACCGATAATCCCGAGCAGCAGCAGCGCTTGGCCGAGGCCCGCACCCTGATCGCCGAACGTCTGGCGTCCTATGAGCAATCCATGGCGCTGCGGACCGCGGGCGATCTGGAGGGAGCCGTCGCCGACCTGCGGGCCGATCGCACCGAGGGCGCCATGACGCGCCTCGGCACGCTGCTGGTGGAGATGAAGGCCGCGGAGACCGAGCTGCTCGACGAGCGCACTGACGCCTCCCACGACAGCACGGTCTGGCTGACCGTGGTCAGCCTCGCCGGCCTCGCCGTGGTGCTCGCCCTCGGCGCTCTCGCCCTCACCCTCAATCGTCGCCAGATCGACGCCTTGAAGGCGGCGCAGCGCGAGCTGGAGGCCGCCAACCAGGGACTGGAGAAGCGCGTCGCCGAGCGTACCGCCGACCTCAAGGAAGCCAACGACGAGATCCAGAGCTTCGCTTACATCGTCAGCCATGACCTGCGCTCGCCCCTGGTCAACATCATGGGCTTCACCAGCGAGATCGAGGCCATGCGCGGCGACCTGTTCGAGCGCCTCGCCCAGCTGCGGGCGCAGGCGGGCGACGCGCCGGAGGCCGATGCTGAGCTCGCCGCCGATTTCGAGGAGGCGCTCGGCTTCATCAAGACGTCCATCACCCGGATGGACCGGCTCATACACGCCATCCTCGCCTTGTCGCGGGAAGGCCGGAAGGAATTCGTGCCGGTGGACGTGGACATGGGCCAGCTGTTCGCCAACCTGCGGGACAGCATGACCCACCAGTTGCACGAGGCCGGCGGCGAGATCGCCATCAAGCGCCTGCCGGTGATCCAGTCCGACCGGCTGGCGCTGGAGCAGATCTTCACCAACCTCCTCGACAACGCCTTCAAGTATCGGCGGGACGACGTGCCGCTCCGCGTGGAGGTGAGCGCGGTGGACACGCCCGGCTTCGTCACCTTCGTCATTCAGGATAATGGCCGCGGCATCGATCCCAAGGATCGCGGCCGGGTGTTCGAACTGTTCCGCCGCTCGGGCCGGCAGGACCGCCCCGGCGAAGGCATCGGCCTTGCCCATGTCCGCGCGCTGGTGCGACGTATGGGTGGCCTCATCTCACTCGATTCCAAGCTGGGCGAAGGCTCCACCTTCAAGGTGACGGTGCCGCGCCGCCTGCCCACGGAGACCGGAAAGAAGGACCATGGTTGAGCACGTCACCATCATCATGATCGAGGACGATGAGGGCCATGCGCGCCTCATCGAGAAGAACATCCGGCGCGCCGGCGTGAACAACGAGATCGTCGCCTTCAGGGACGGCACCAGCGCCGTCAACTTCCTGTTCGGCGCCGATGGCAGCGGGCGCGAGAGCAGTGGCCGTGCGCTCCTCGTGCTGCTGGACCTCAATCTGCCCGACATGACCGGCGTCGAGATCCTCGGCCGCATCAAGCAAAACGAGCATCTCAAGCGCTCGCCCGTGGTGGTGCTCACCACCACCGACGACAAGGTGGAAATCCAGCGCTGCTATGACCTCGGCGCCAATGTCTATGTGACGAAGCCGGTCAATTACGAGAATTTCGCCAATGCGATCCGGCAGCTTGGCCTCTTCTTTTCCGTCATCCAGGTGCCGGAGACCGACTGATGGAATGCGCCGTGTCCGACCCTCTGGCAGTTCAACCGGACGCGGCATCCGCCCCGCCGCCGCCGCTGCGCGTGCTCTATGTGGACGACGACCCCGCCCTCGGGCGGCTGGTGCAGCGCCAGCTCGGGCGCCTCGGGTTCGAGGTGGTTCCGGCCTTCTCCGGTGAGGACGGGCTGGCACGGCTCGGCACCGAGCGCTTCGACGTGGTCGCCCTCGACCACTACATGCCGGGCCAGGACGGCATGGCTACCCTGCGCGCCATCCGCGCCCTCGAAAACGCCCCGCCGGTGGTCTATGTCACCGGCGCGCAGGACGGGCGCCTCGCGGTCGCCGCCCTCAAGGCGGGTGCGGCAGACTATGTGGTGAAGGAGGTCCAGGCCGATTTCATCGAACTGCTGCGCGCCGCCTTCGTGCTGGCGGTGGAGCAGGTGCGCATGCGCCGCGCCCACGAGGCGGCGGAGGCCGAAATCCGCGCCGCCCGCGACCGGTTCGAGGCGCTGGCCGCCGAACGGGCGCTGCTCCTACGCGAGATGAACCACCGCGTCGGAAACTCGCTGCAAATCATCGTGTCGCTGCTCAACGTGCAGGCCGGTGCCACCGAAGATCCGCGGGTGAAGGAAGCGCTGAACTCCGCCCGCAACCGCGTTTCCGCCGTGGCCCAGGTGCATCGGCGCCTCTACACGTCCGACCAGATCGCGACCGTCGCCCTCGACCAGTATATCGGCTCGCTGCTGGACGACCTTCAGGTGTCGGCACACCGCGAGCATGGCGGCATCACCCTCACCTATGATGCGGACCCCATCCACATCGACCCGGATCGTGGCGTGGCGCTGGGCATCATCGCCACCGAGCTCGTCATCAACGCCATGAAATACGCCTATCCCGACGGCGAGGGGCCGGTGCGGGTGAAGCTGAAGCGCATGGGCGACCGGCTCGACTTCACCGTGGAAGACGATGGCGCCGGCATATCGCCGGAAAAGCCGGCGACATCCACGGGCCTCGGCAACCGCATCGTCAAGGCCATGTCCATGAAGCTCGGCTGCGAGCCGACATTCGACCCGCGGGAGCGCGGCACCTGCGTGCGCCTCACCTTCCGCCTCGCCGATCGCGGCAAGGCGTGAGGGCTTCCCGCCGCAAGGACTTGGTCAGATGCGGGGGACGATGATGAGCCGTTCCACCGGCTTGCCGCCGAGCAGGTGCGAGGTGACGATCTCGTCTATGTCCTCGGGGGTCTTCGGCGTGTACCAGATGCCCTGCGGATAGACGACCATGATGGGCCCCGCCTGGCAGAAGCTCAGGCAGCCGGAGGAGGTCATGGCGATGTCGCGGCGGCCGGAGGCCTCCAGCTTCTTCCCCAGGCGTTCCCACAAAGGCTGCGCGCCATTGGCGCCGCAGGAGCCGCGCGGATGCATGGGCGGCCGCTGGGTGAAGCAGCAGAAGACGTGGTGGGTGTAGACCTGCGGAATGTCGAGGACTTCGGCTTCGGCGGCTTCGGACATGACGGCTCGCGGCTCGGTGGGTTTCCTGGAGCCATTCAAATTGCATGCCGCCGCGCGGCTTTCGCCAGAAAGCCGTTGCAGACCAGAGCCATAGGCCAATGGAAACGCCGGCGCCCCGAGGGGACGCCGGCGCGGGTCGCGACATTGGCGGGAATGCGACACGGCGCGGCGCCCGCCGCGTCAGAAGGTCATTTGCCCACGAACAGGCTGTCGAGCTTGCCGCCGGAGGCGAAGTGGGTGGCCTGCACCTTCTCCCAGCCGCCGAACACGTCCTCCACCTTCACGAGGCGGATGGGCGGGAACTGGTCCTTGAACTGTTCCGCCACCTTAGGGTCCACCACGCGGTGGAAGGCCTTGGCCGCCACCGTCTGGCCGGCGGGGGAATAGAGGAACTCGAGATAGGCCGTGGCGGAAGCGCGAGAGCCGCGCTTGTCCACCACCTTGTCCACCACCGCCACCGGGAACTCGGCGAGCAGGCTCACGGACGGCACGACGGTGAGGAGCTTCTTGTCGGGATAGAGCCCCTCGATGGTGCGGGTCTCCGCCTCGAAGGTCACCAGCACGTCGCCCGTGTCGCGCTCCACGAAGGTGGTGGTGGCGGCGCGGCCGCCGGTGTCGAACACCGGCACGTTGGCGAGCAGCTTCTTCACGAAGGCATCCGCCTTGGCGGCGTCACCCTTGTTCTGCTCCAGCGCATAGGCATAGGCAGCAAGATAGGTGTAGCGCGCGTTGCCCGAGGTCTTGGGGTTCGGGAAGATGACCTTCACGTCGTCGCGGACGAGATCGGACCAGTCCTTGATGTTCTTCGGGTTGCCCGCACGCACGAGGAAGGCCGGGAAGGAATAATAGGGCGAGGCGGAGTTGGGGAACTTCTTCGGCCAGTCCTTCGCCACATAGCCGGCCTTGGCGAGGGTATCCACGTCGATCACCTGGTTGAAGGTGACCACATCCGCCTCCAGCCCCTCGATGACCGCGCGGGCCTGTCGGGAAGAGCCGGCGTGGCTCTGGTTCACCGTCAGCTCCTGGCCGGTCTTCGACTTCCAGAACGGGATGAACTCGGCATTGACGGCCGTGAACAACTCCCGGGAGATGTCGTAGGAGACGTTCAGCAACGTGTTGGGCCCCTGCTGGGCCAGCGACGGCCCGGCGCCGAACGGGGCCGCGGCCGCGCCGGCGAGCGCGGTGGCGAGGAGGGCGCGGCGGGTGATCATGGAACGTGCTCCCGATTTCACATTTCACAATTGATGAAATGTTATATTCACATGCACCGTGTCTAGCATGTGAAATCCGGACTGTGAACGTCCCGGTGCGCGGGACTCCCAGAAACTTTCCCCATGGGAATAGGAAAGGCCCGCGAACAGGTCGCGGGCCTTCAAGAATTGCGGGCGGATCAGACGTCCGGCGTCAGAGATTCAGCATGGCCATGGCGGCCTCGGGATAGCGGGTGCCGGCCACGGCCTCGGGTGCGAAGAAGGCGTCGAGGGTGGAGACCTCCTCCGGCGAGAGGCGGATGCGGGTCGCAGCCACGTTCTCCTCCAGATACTTCTGCCGCCGCGTCCCGGGGATCGGGATCACGTTGTCCTGCTTGTTGAGGATCCAGGCCAAGGCAATCTGCGCGCTGGTAGCGCCCTTCGCCGCGGCGAAGTCCTTCAGCGCCTCCACAAGCGTGAGGTTGGCCTTGAGCGCATCGCCGCTGAAGCGGGGATTGGCGCGGCGGAAATCGTCGGCGGCGAGCGTGTCGGGGCTCGTCACCGCGCCGGTCAGGAAGGAACGGCCGAGCGGGGAATAGGCGACGAAGGCGACGCCGAGCTCGCGGCACGCCGCCAGCATTTCCTCTTCGGGATCACGGCTCCACAGGGAATATTCGATCTGCACCGCGGTGATGGGATGCACCGCATGCGCCTTGCGCAGCGTCGCCATCGAGCATTCGGACAGACCGAGGAAGCGCACCTTGCCCGCCTCCACCAGCCCCTTCATGGCGCCGACCGTCGCCTCAATGGGCGTCTTGGGGTCCACGCGGTGCTGGTAATAGAGGTCGATGGTATCGATGCCGAGCCGTTCGAGGCTGGCATCGCAGGCGGAGCGCACATAATCCGGCGTGCCGGAGACGCCGAGGCGCTCGCCATTGGGGCCGCGCACATTGCCGAACTTGGTGGCGAGGATGATCCTGTCGCGCCGCCCCTTCAGGAAGCGGCCGAGCAGGCGCTCGTTATGGCCGACGCCGTACATGTCGGCCGTGTCGAAGAAATTTATGCCGAGGTCGAGAGCGGCTGCTAGGGTCGCGAGCGACTGTTCGTCGTCGCTTGGCCCATAGAATTCAGACATGCCCATGCAGCCGAGACCGATGGCGGACGCGGACAGGCCCGAGCGACCGAGGGAGCGATGGTCCATGGGGGACCTCATATGAAGGGGAAAGAAGGGAAGCACAGCCAGGCGGACCCGCGCTGGCCATGAATGTAAACTACACCGTATAGTGTACTTATGTCAAGCGACATTCCCTCCCCGCCGCCCGTGCCGGGCGCCGCGATAGATTTGGCACCGGCTGACGCCCGGCCGGGGCGCGACCGCCGCACCACTGTGCCGCGCATCCGCGCCGCCGCGCGCCGGCTGTTTCTGGAGCGCGGCTATGAGGGCACCTCCATGGATGCCGTCGCGGCGGCCGCTCCCGTTTCCAAGCGCACGCTCTACCAGCACTTTCCCGGGAAGGCCGAGCTGTTCGCCGCGGTCATCGACGACGCATGGTCCCACTTCACCCGCGCGCCGATCCTGCCCGGAGACACGGCCGGCGACCCGCGCGCGGTGCTGCGCGCCTATGTGGGACGCCTCACCGAGCACTGGGAACGGCCGGACGTGGTGCCGCTGCTCCGGCTTGTGATCGCCGAGGCGCCGCGCTTTCCCGAGCTGTCCCAGGCCTATTTCGCCGTGGGCAAGGAGCCGGCACTGAAAGGCCTCGGCGCCTATTTTGCCACCCTCGCCGCCGAAGGCCGCCTCGCCACCAGCGATCCGCAGCTCGCGGCGGCACAATTCCTCGGGGCCATCAAGGAACCGCTGTTCTGGCCGCGGGTGCTCGGCGTGCCGGTGGCGTTCGACGTCACCGCCGCCGTGGAGCGGGCCATCGACGGAGTACTGAAGGACCGCTGAGAGGGCGTCCCCTCGCCCCTTCAATTACCCCTTCCCTTGCCCCTTCGGCGCCCCCCTGCTAAGAGCCGCGCCATCCGCGGGATGCTCGCGGCATTCCTCTTCCAAGAACAGACAGGACGGTCCCCCATGGCGATCGAGCGCACTTTCTCGATCATCAAGCCCGACGCCACGCGTCGGAACCTCACCGGCGCCATCAATGCCGTCATCGAGAATGCAGGCCTCAAGATCGTGGCCCAGAAGCGCATCCGCATGACGCGCGAGGAGGCCGAGACCTTCTACGCGGTCCACAAGGAGCGCCCCTTCTTCGGTGACCTCGTGGCCTTCATGACCTCCGGCCCGGTGGTGGTGCAGGTGCTCGAAGGCGAGAACGCCGTCGCCAAGTACCGCGAAGTGATGGGCGCCACCAACCCGGCGAACGCCGCCGAGGGCACCATCCGCAAGCTGTTCGCCGAGTCCATCGAGGCGAATTCCGCCCACGGCTCCGACAGCACCGACAATGCGAAGGTGGAGATCGCCCAGTTCTTCTCCGGCAATGAAATCGTCGGCTGAACTGGTATTCGATTAGGATTCCGCGGCGCGCGATCGAATTTGTGCGCCGCGGCGTCCGGTTTTTCTTGAGGGTTCCTCTCGGGCAGATTAACGTAGCGTCAAAATCCAAAATACGGCGCACCAGACGCAGAATACAATTGCGCAGTGACGCCGACGCTCAAATGGCCCGGGGTAGGGATCATGTCGCTCGATTCACCAGTGCTCTGGCTGGCGCTGCTGCAGATCATTTGGATCAACGTTTTGTTGTCCGGCGACAACGCGGTGGTGATCGCCCTCGCCTGCCGCTCATTGCCGGAGAAGGTGCGCCGAACGGGCATCATCCTCGGTGCCGGCGTGGCCGTCGGCCTGCGCATCATTTTCACCGGCATCGTCGCGACACTTCTGGCCCTGCCGTGGCTGAAGCTCGTGGGCTCCCTCGCCCTCATGTGGATCGCGGTGGACCTCGCCAGCCCTGACGAGGGCGGCGAAGAGGCCATTCAATCCAGCGACAACCTCTGGAAAGCCGTGGGCACGGTGGCGGTGGCGGACATCGTCATGAGCCTCGACAACGTGGTGGCCGTAGCCGCCATCGCGGATGGCAACTGGTTCCTGCTCATCTTCGGCCTCGCCATCTCCATTCCGCTCATCATTGCCGGCTCGTCGCTGGTGATGTCGCTCATCAACCGCTTCCCGCTGCTGGTCTGGGCCGGCGCGGCGCTGCTCGGCTGGGTCGCTGGCGACATGCTGCTCGGGGATGTGGCCATCATCGAGCGCCTGGGCGAAGAGACCACCCATCACCTCCACCGCATCGTCTCCGCCGCCGGCGCTGCCCTCGTGGTCGGCCTCGCGCTGGCCCTGCGCTGGTACAAGGGTCGGCGCGCGCACGCCCACGACGACATCGCAGCCTGAGACGATCGACATGAAAGGGGCCGCATCCGGCCCCTTTTTTCTGCCTCTTAATTGACGTAACGGAAGTTTTGTCGCGTCATCAACATGACGCAACGTAAGAATAACTGCGGCGCGCCGAGCCCCAGTCCGGCCTCGCCCGCATCACCAGCCTTCACCACATGGAGTGGACGATGGATTTCACCGCCCCGACCTTCTGGGTCGCCCTTCTGCAGATCATCTGGATCGACCTGCTGCTGTCCGGCGACAATGCGGTGGTGATCGCCCTTGCGTGCCGCTCGCTGCCGGCGAAACAGCGCAAATGGGGCATCCTGCTCGGCGCCGGCGCGGCGGTGGGCCTTCGCATCCTGTTCGCGCTGGCGGTGTCCTACCTCCTCGGCGTGCCGTTCCTGAAGGTGGTGGGCGGCCTGCTGCTGTTCTGGATCGCCATCAAGCTCGTCACCGACAATGGCGGCGATTCCCACGAGGTCGCGGCTTCGGACAGCCTGTGGAAGGCGGTGCGCACCATCGCCATCGCCGATGCGGTCATGAGCCTGGACAATGTGGTGGCCATCGCCGCCGCCGCGCGCGGGCACTGGGAATTGTTCGTGTTCGGGCTGCTGCTCACCATCCCGCTCATCATCTTCGGCTCGCAATTGCTGCTCTCGCTGCTCACCCGCTTCCCCATCCTCATCTGGGCCGGCGCTGCGCTGCTCGGCTGGATCGCCGGCGAGATGCTGGTGGGCGACGTGATGGCGCTCAGCTACATGCAGCAGCTGAACCCCGCACTGGTGAAGGTGGCCGAGGACGGGCTGCACCCGGCCGCTTTGCCCCATTATGTGGCCAGCACCATCGGCGCCCTCTTCGTCCTGGGGCTCGGCTACGTCCTGCGCAACCGCGGGCGCGACCGCGCCGCCGAGGCCGGGCACGGCGCCTGAGCCTCCCCGCAAGAGATGTGAAAAGGGGGCGACGGCACGCGTCGCCCCCTTTATTGTCTCAAGGCCATGAACGTCCATGCCCCGACCGTTTCGCACACCGCCCACAGCCCGGTTGCGACCCACCCGTCCGTCTGTCCCCATGACTGCCCGTCCGTCTGCGCCCTGAAGGTGGACGTGATGGCCGATGGCCGCATCGGCCGGGTGCATGGCTCCAAGGACCAGCCCTATACCGCTGGCGTCATCTGCGCGAAGGTTGCCCGCTATGCCGAGCGGGCGAACCACCCGGACCGCCTGGCCCATCCGTTGCTGCGCACCGGCCCCAAGGGCTCCGGCCAGTTCACCCGCATTTCCTGGGACGAGGCGCTGGACCGGGTGGCCGAAGGCCTCCTCAAGGCCGAGCGGGAGCACGGGGCGGAGTCCGTCTGGCCCTATTATTACGCCGGGACCATGGGCCTCGTGATGCGCGACGGCATCAACCGGCTGACCCATGTGAAGCGCTATTCGCGCTTCTTCTCCTCCATCTGCGTCAATCCCGCCTGGAGCGGCTACATGGCCGGTGCCGGCCGCATCGCCGGCGTGGACCCCCGGGAAATGGCGGCCTCCGGCCTCATCACGCTCTGGGGCACCAATGCGGTGTCCACCCAGGTCAATGTGATGACCCACGCCATCCATGCGCGGAAGCGCCACGGCGCGAAGATCGCGGTGGTGGATGTCTATCGCACGCCCACCATGGAGCAGGCGGACATCCCCCTCCTCATCCGCCCCGGCACGGACGGGGCGCTGGCCTGCGCCGTAATGCATGTGCTCTTCCGCGACGGTTTCGCCGACCGCGCCTACATGGATCAGTACGCCCGCGACGCCGCCGCGCTGGAGGCGCATGTGGCGACGCGGACGCCCGAATGGGCTTCCGCCCTCTGCGGCCTGCCGGTGGCCGAGATCGAGGCCTATGCGCGGCTCGTGGGCACGACGCCGGCCTCCTATTTCCGCATCGGCTACGGCTTCTCCCGCAGCCGCAACGGCGCGGTGAACATGCACTCGGTGGCGTCCATCCCCGTGGTGGCCGGAAGCTGGCAGCATCTCGGCGGCGGCGCGCTCCACTCCATGTCCGGCACCTATGGCTGGCGCAAGAAGATGATCGAGGGGCTCGACCGGCTCGATCCCACCGTGCGCGCCCTCGACCAGTCCCGCATCGGCCCCATCCTGGTGGGCGAAGAGGATGCGCTGGCGGGCGGCGGCAAGGTGGCGGCGCTCTTCATCCAGAACACCAATCCGGTCGCCGTCGCGCCCGAGCAGGAGAAGGTGAAGCGCGGCTTCGCGCGGGAAGACCTGTTCGTGGCGGTCCACGAGCAGTTCATGACCGATACGGCCCGGATGGCCGACATCGTGCTGCCCGCCACCATGTTCACCGAGCATGACGACATCTATGGCGCCGGCGGACATCCCCACATCCAGATCGGCACCAAGCTGGTGGAGCCCCCGGGCGAGTGCCGCACCAATCACGACGTGATCTGCGCCCTGGCGTCACGCCTTGGCGCCGAACACCCCGGCTTCGCCATGACCGCCCGCGAATTGATCGACTGGACCCTGCGCGAGAGCGGACGGGGCCCGGTGGAAGCGCTGGAGGAGGCCCGCTTCATGGACGTGGGCCAAGACTTCCGCGCCGCCCATTTCCTCGACGGCTTCGGCCATCGCGACAAGCGCTTCCACTTCGCGGTGGACTGGGCGAACCTCTCCTTCCCCGCGCCCGGCAAGTTCGGCCCGGTGGCCGACATGCCGGCCCTGCCCGACCATTGGGCGGTGATCGAGGAGGCGGATGCGGAGCATCCCTTCCGGCTCGTCACCGCGCCAGCCCGCAACTTCCTCAACTCCTCCTTCACCGAGACGCCCACCTCGCAGGAGCGGGAGGGCGCGCCCTCTTTGCTGGTCCATCCTGAGGACGCGGCGGCGCTTGGCGTCGCGGAGGACGATCTCGTGGCGGTAGAGAACCCGCGCGGGCGGGTGGAGCTGCGCGTCCGGCTGTTCGACGGGCTGCGGCGCGGCGTCGTCGTCTCCGAGCAGATCCAGCCGTCCGGCGCCCATCGCGGCGGGCGCGGCATCAACACTTTGACCGGCGCCGACCCGGTGGCGCCGGTGGGCGGCGCTGCGTTTCATGACAACAAGGTGCGGGTGGTAAAGATCGAGGCGTGAGGCTCTCACGCCTCGGCCTATCTCAGGAGCGCCAGCACTGGGGACAGCGGGCACCCGCCCGGGAATTAAACCCCCGGCGAAACCAGCGCCGGCAGCCCGCCTTTGGCGCCGCGGATCTCCACGCGCTCGTCGGCGACCTTGAGGCGGCCGGCGGCCAGAAGCTCCAGCCCCTTGGGATAGATCACGTGCTCCTGCGCCAGGACGCGGGCGGCGAGGACGTCCGGCGTGTCGTCGGCTTCCACCGGCACGGCCGCCTGGAGGATGATCGGCCCCTCGTCCATCTCGGCGCGCACGAAATGGACGGTGCAGCCGTGGAAGCGCACCCCCGCCTCCAGCGCCCGCTCGTGGGTGTGCAGGCCTTTGAAGCTCGGCAGGAGCGAGGGGTGGACGTTGATCATGCGGTTGCGCCAGCGTTCCACCAGCCAGGGCGTGAGCAGGCGCATGAAGCCAGCGAGGCAGACGATCTCGATGCCCTCGGCCTTCAGATAGGCGTCGAGCGCCGCGTCGAAGGCGAGGCGGTCGCTATAGCCCTTGTGCGACAGCACGAGGGTCGGCACGCCGTGCTCCTTGGCGAAGTCCAGGCCGGCGGCGTCCTCCCGGTTGGAGAGGACCAGCGCGATCTCGGCCGGGAAGTCCGGCGCCTCGGCGGCCTTCACCAGCGCCGCCATGTTGGAGCCGCGGCCGGAGATGAGAATCGCGGTGCGTTTCGGCGCCGCCTCGCTCATGACGCGAACCCGAAGTCGGCGGCCCCGTCATAGACCACATGGGCCGCGCCGGTGCCGGGCTCGATGACGCCAAGGCGGATCACCGTCTCGCCCGCGGCGGCGAAGGCGTCGGCCACCTCCTCCTCCCGCTCCACCGGCACCACGACGGCCATGCCGACGCCGCAGTTGAAGGCGCGCAGCATCTCTTCCGGCGCCACCGCGCCAACGCTGGCCAGCCAGCGGAAGACCGGAGGGACGATGAGGTTGGACAGGTCGATGCGGGCGATGGTCCCGGCCGGCAGCACGCGCGGCAGGTTCTCTGTGATGCCGCCGCCGGTGACATGGGCGAGCGCCTTCACCGCGCCGGTCGCGCGGATGACGGACAAGACGCTCTTCACATAGAGGCGAGTGGGGGTGAGGAGCGCGGTGCCGAGGTTCTGGCCCTTGTGGAAGGGGGCCTCGTCGGTCCAGGCAAGGCCGGACCGCTCGACGATGCGGCGCACCAGTGAATAGCCGTTGGAATGCACGCCGTCCGAGGCGAGGCCGAGGATCACGTCGCCCGGCCCCACATCCTTGCGCGGCAGCAGCTCGGTGCGCTCGACGGCACCGAGGGAGAAGCCGGCGAGGTCATAGTCGCCGTCGCGGTACATGCCCGGCATCTCGGCCGTCTCGCCGCCGATGAGGGCGCAGCCGGCTGCCTTGCAGGCCCGCGCGATGCCCGCGACGATATGGGCGCCCACATCCGGCGCGAGGCGGCCGGTGGCGAAATAATCGAGGAACAGCAGCGGCTCGGCGCCCTGGACCACGAGGTCGTTGACGCACATGGCCACGAGGTCGATGCCGATGGTGTCGTGAACGCCGGTATCGATGGCGATCTTGAGCTTGGTGCCCACGCCGTCGGTGGTGGCGATAAGGAGGGGATCGGCAAATCCCGCCGCCTTCAGGTCGAACACGCCGCCGAAGCCGCCGATGTCCGCGTCGGCGCCCGGCCGGGCCGTCGCCTTGACCAGCGGCTTGATGAGATCGACCAGGCGGTTGCCCGCATCGATGTCCACGCCCGCGTCGCGGTAGGAAAGTCCGTCCTGAGCCATAGGATCCCCGTCTTTGCGCGGGGCTTAGCCGCGAACGCGGGTCAAAGCAAGGCAGAGCGCCGGTCTTCGCCGTCTTGCACAGCCGGGCGGCAGGCCCGGACCATGGCGGCGACCTGCTCCACGTCGTCCCGGAACGGCAGAGTGCGCCGCCAGACGAGACCGATGGTGCGCGACGGCGCGGGATCGGGAAAGCGCAGCAGCCGCACGCGCGGGATGCGCCCGCCCTCGGAGGCGACGAACATCTGCGGCAGCAGCGTCACGCCCTGCCCGTTGGCGACCAGCTGGGCCAGCGTCGACAGGCTGGAGGCGCCGAAGCGCCGCAGCTGGCGAGCGTCCACCTTGCGGCAGACGTTGAGCGCCTGGTCCCGGAAGCAGTGGCCGTCCTCCAGCAGCAGGAGGTCGGCGGCGAGGATGTCCTCGGCGGCGGCGGTCTCGCCCGCAAAGTCCGCCGAGCTTTCGGGAACGGCGAGCAGGAACGGGTCCTCGAACAGCGCCATGGTCTCCAGCGCCGGATGTTCTACCGGCAGGCTGAGGATGACGAGGTCGAGGTCGCCATGGGCGAGGTCGTTCACCAGCTGCTCGGTCTGGCTCTCCCGCAGCGCGATCTCCACGCCCGGCCAGCGGCCCGCCATCTCCGGCAGCAGGCGCGGCAGGAGATAGGGCGCGATGGAGGGGATGACGCCGAGCCGCATCCGCCCTTCCAGCAGCCGCCCCCGGTCGCGGATGGTGCGCTCCATGTCGGCGAGGGCGGCGAGCACGCCACGGGCGCGCGATGCCGCCTCCTCCCCCACCGGCGTCAGGCGCACACCGCTCCGCCCCCGCTCGACCAGGCGCACGCCCAGCGCCTCCTCCATCTCGCGAATCTGCATGGAAAGGGCCGGCTGGGTGACGGCGCATTCCTCCGCCGCGCGGCCGAAATGACGGTGGCGGGCGAGGGCGTCGAAGTAGCGAAGCTGACGGGTGGAGAGCACTCGATAAGATTACCTTATCGAAAACTCAATGCAATCTGATTTGTCCTTATTCCAACTCACAGCCATGCTGCGCTCCGGTTGATCCGCCGCCGTCACGGCGCGAGTCCAAGCAGGGAGCCCTTCATGACGCGACCCACCCTCACCACCACCGCCGGCAATCCCATCGCCGACAACCAGAACTCGCTGACCGCCGGTCCGCGCGGTCCGGTGCTGATGCAGGACTATCAGCTCCTCGAGAAGCTCGCCCACCAGAACCGCGAGCGCATTCCCGAGCGCGTGGTGCACGCCAAGGGCTGGGGCGCCTTCGGCACCCTCACCATCACCGGCGATATCTCGAAATACACCAAGGCCAAGGCGCTCCAGCCCGGCGCGCAGACGCCCATGCTGGCCCGCTTCTCCACGGTGGCCGGCGAACTCGGCGCGGCGGATGCCGAGCGCGACGTGCGCGGCTTCGCGCTCAAGTTCTATACGCCCGAGGGCAACTGGGACCTCGTGGGCAACAACACCCCGGTCTTCTTCGTCCGCGACCCCTACAAGTTCCCGGACTTCATCCACACCCAGAAGCGCCACCCCAAGACCAACCTGCGCTCCCCCACCGCCATGTGGGACTTCTGGTCGCTCTCGCCGGAGAGCCTGCACCAGGTGACGATCCTGTTCTCCGACCGCGGCCTGCCCGTGGGAGTCCGGAACATGAACGGCTACGGCTCGCACACCTATTCCTTCATCAACGAGGCGGGTGAGCGCTTCTGGGTGAAGTTCCACTTCAAGACCCTTCAGGGCCACAAGCACTGGACCAATGGCGAGGCCACCGAGGTGGTCGGCCGCACCCGTGAATCCACGCAGGAGGATCTGTTCACCGCCATCGAGCGCGGCGAATTCCCCAAGTGGAAGGTGCAGGTGCAGGTGATGCCGGAGCTGGATGCGGAGAAGACCTCCTACAATCCCTTCGACCTCACCAAGGTGTGGCCGCACGGCGAGTATCCGCCCATCGACATCGGCGTCATGGAGCTGAACCGCAATCCGGAGAACTATTTCGCCGATATCGAGCAGGCGGCTTTCTCGCCGTCCAACATCGTGCCCGGCATCTCCTTCTCGCCGGACAAGATGCTGCAGGCCCGCATCTTCTCCTACGCCGACGCCCATCGTTATCGCATCGGCACCCATTACGAGCACCTGCCGGTGAATGCCCCCAAGTGCCCGGTGCATCACTACCACAAGGACGGCGCCATGCGGTTCTTCCCGCAGGTGACCGGGAATACCGACGCCTATTACGAGCCGAACTCGTTCAACGGCGCCGCCGAGGACGCCAAATATGCCGAGCCGCCGCTGCAGATCTCGGGCGATGCCGAGCGCTACAGCCACCGCATCGGCAATGACGACTTCTCCCAGCCGCGCGCCCTGTTCGAGCTGTTCGACGCCGGCCAGCGCCAGCGGCTCTTCAGCAACCTCGCGGCGGCCATGTACGGCATTCCGCAGGAAATCGCCGACCGGCAGATCGCCCTCTTCACCAAGGTCCACCCGGAATACGGGGCGGGCGTGAAGGCGGCGCTGGAGCACGAGACCCGCGCCAAGGCGGCGGAGACGGCCCAGCAGCAGAAGAACCCGGCGGGCCCTGTCGCCGCCGAGTGACGTGATCCCGGAGCGGGGGTTTGCCGGGAGCCCCGACCCGGCAAACGGAAAGGGGGCGCGCCTCGCCGGCGCGCCCCCTTTTTATTTCAGCTGAAGATCTCAGTCCTCAAGCACCTTCAGCTTGAACAGGAGGCCGGCGAGATAGGCGCCCACCAGCGGCACCACGATGAACAGCCAGAGCTGCGAGATGGCCTTGCCGCCCGCGAACAAGGCCGGGCCGATGGAGCGGGCCGGGTTCACCGACACGCCGGTGACGGGAATGAAGACGATGTGGATCATCACCAGCGACAGGCCGATGGCGAGGCCCGCCGCCTGGGTGATGCCCGCCTTGGAGGTGGAGCCGAGGATCACCACCAGGAACACGAAGGTGCCCACCAGCTCGGCGAGGATCGCGGCGCCGAGGCCGTAGCCGCCGATATAGCCCTCGCCCCAGCCGTTCTGGCCGAGACCGGCGGTCTTCACATCGAAGCCCGCGAGCTTGCCGGAGGCGATCATGAACAGGATGGCGGCGCCGGCGATGCCGCCCAGGATCTGGGCGATCCAGTATTTCGGCACTTCGGAGGTGGGGATGCGGCCGGCGGCCCAGACGCCGATGGTGACGGCGGGATTGATGTGGCAGCCCGACACATGGCCGATGCCATAGGCCATGGACGTCACGGCAAGGCCGAAGGCAAAGGCGATGGCGAGCATCCCAATGGGTGCCGAGCCATAGCCGGTGAGCACCGCGGAGCCGCAGCCGAAAAGAACGAGAACCGCTGTTCCGATGAACTCGGCGACGTATTTATTCATTGCCCAGTCTCCCCTGCGCGCTGTCTCCCGGCGAGGACCGGGCACTGAGCGCGCATCCGTCACAGTTCAGGAGCCGAATTCGCCGCCCGGACCGAACGAAACCGGGCGGACTCGCCTCCAATCAGGCGCCCCCTGAGGACACGCCGCAGCTCAAGCCAACTCCGCCCAAAGGCAGAGATCAAGACTGCAACTTCAAATCGGGGTGGCTCGCGCGCACCTTTTTGACGTGCGGCAGCGCAGCATCGCGTACCGCGCTCGCGAAAAGATGAACGGAAGGTAAAGGCCCGTGTCGGCACGGGTTCAGCCCCGGCGTCGTACAAGCAGGGTGAAAACATCCTCCATTGAGGGGACGACCTGCCCCGGTCCGGCGTTCTAAGCCGGCCACGCGACGTCGAACAAAGAGCTGCCCCGGACCCTGCCATGAAGACCTCCTCCCTGATTGCGGCTGCCGCCACCACCTTCATCGCCATCGCCGCCTGGGGTGGCGGCGACCTCGTGCGCGCCTTCCCCGGCGATGCCGCTCCCGCCATGGCGAAGGCGGATCAGCCCGCGGCGCGCAACGTCGCCTATCAGTGGCGCGACTATTGGGATCGCGGCGGGGCGGATGCTGCGACGCGGGCCTGCCCGGCGCGCAAGAGCATCAGCCTCTCTTGGGAGGGCCCGCGCCTGTCCTGGCAGCGCAGCTGCGCCCGGCCTGGCTGAGCTTCACCCCTCGCGCGCCACGATCGGGCGGTGCAACCGCCGGGAGCCTCCCGCCACGCTGACGTTCGCCCGCGAACATGGTAGGTGTGCCCCGCCCCGGCGTTCGGGGAGGGAGGGAGTTCATGAAGCGACTTTGGACCGGCGCCTCAGCCGCAGCGCTGGTTGCAGCTGCGACGCTGTGGACCGCGACGGCCGACGCCCAGCAACCCCAGTCGACACCTCAGGCGCAGGCCCAGCCCGCGGCCGCGCCCTCCGCGCCGCCGACATGGCCGCGCGTCTATGACCTGCCCGACAACCAGGTGCTTCAGCTCTACCAGCCGCAGATCGATGCCTGGACCGGCGACACCATGTCCGGCCGCGCCGCGGTGGCCATCGGCGCCAAGACCGGCGCGCCCACCTACGGCATGGTGAAGTTCTCCACCCGCGTCGCCATCGACAAGCCGGCGGGCCTCGTCCATTTCGCCACCTTCACCATCGAAGGCGTGCAGGTGCCCACCGAGCCGGGCAAGGCCAGCGAGATCCGCTCGGCCCTCCAGACCCGCCTGCCCCCGGACGGCATGACCATGCCGCTGGACCAGCTCCAGGCGAGCTATGCGGTCAACCAGGAACTGGCCAAGGTCCAGACCCAGCCGGTGGACAACACCCCGCCGCAGATCCTGTTCGCCACCACCACCACCGTCCTCATCCCCATCTCCGGAGAGCCGGTGCTGCGGCCGATCAAGGGCGTCAGCGGCTTCCAGCGGGTCATCAACACCCGCCCGCTGCTGCTGAAGGACGATGCCGGCACCTATCATCTGGAAGCCGCCGGCCACTGGTACGAGACGCCCAGCCTTACCGGCACCTGGATCGTCACGCCCCAGGTCTCCGATGCCCTCGCCTCCGCCGGCAAGGCCGCCATCGCCGAGACCCCGGCCGATCCGCTGCTCAACAACGAGAAGAAGCCGATCAACCCGGCCCCGGCCATCTTCGCGGTCACCAAGCCGACCGAGCTGATCCAGACCGACGGCCAGCCGCAGATGCTTCCCGTGGCGGGCACCAACCTGCTCACAATGAACAATGCCGATCACGCGGTGTTCATGGAGACCACGTCCAATTCCTATTACGTCCTGATTTCGGGCCGCTGGTTCAAGGCGCCCGACCTCAAGGGGCCGTGGGCCTTCGTCGCCAGCAACGCGCTGCCCAAGGACTTCTCGAAGATCTCACCGAACGATCCGAAGGCCAACGTGCTGGTCTCGGTCGCCGGCACGCCGCAGGCGAAGGAAGCGGCCATCGCCGCCACCATCCCGCAGACGGCCACGGTGAAGCGGAGCGTGGAGCTGAAGGTCGCCTTTGAGGGCGCGCCGAAGTTCGAGCCCATTAGCGGCACCGCGCTGGCCTATGCGGTGAACACCGCGACCCCGGTGATCCGCCTCGCGCCCGACCGCTTTTATGCGGTCAACAACGGCGCCTGGTTCGTGGCGGTCGATCCGGCCGGCCCCTGGCGGGTCGCCGATGTGGTGCCGGACGTGATCTACACGATCCCGGTGTCCTCGCCGATGCACTACGTCACCTACGTCCGCATCTATGGCTCAACGCCGGATGCGGTGGTGGTGGGCTACACCCCCGGCTATATGGGCGTCGTCGTGGCGCCCGGCGGCACGGTGGTCTATGGCACCGGCTACAATTGCGTCGGCTATGCCGGCTTTGCCGACTGGTATTCCTGCCCCGTTACCTACGGCGTCGGCGCCGGCTTCGCGCTGGGCCTCGACACCGGCTTCGCCTTCGGCTTCGCCGCCGGCTGGGGCTGGGGCGCGGCGGTCTATCCCTATTGGGGCCCCTACTGGCATCCCTATGGCCCCTATGGACCTTATGGACCCTACGGCCCGTGGGGCGGCCACTGGGGCTACACCAACCTGAACCAGACCAACCTCTACGGCCGCTGGGGCGGCGCCGCGACGGTCAACCACGCCTGGGGCACCACCTGGAACGGCACCGACTGGTCGGGCCGCGACTGGCACGGCACCACGGCCAACGGCACCAACTTCGCCGGCCGCTCGGGCGCCGCGTTCAATCCCTATTCCGGCAATTATGCCGCAGGCCGGGAGAACGCCCGCTACAATCCCACCACCGGGGCCCGTGGCGAAAGCCGCGCCGGGGTGGAAGGCAATGCCTATACGGGCAATGCCGTCGCCGGCCGTGAATCCGCCGGCGCCAACCCCACCACCGGCACCTATCACGCCTCCCAGACCGGCGTGACCGACAAGAACGGCAACGTGAACGTCAACAGCCGCGGTGTCGCCGGCAATGCCAAGACCGGCAACGCGGTGGCCTGGGACAACGGACACGTGGCGGTGGACCATGACGGCAACGTCTACCAGCACAACGACAATGGCAGCTGGAGCCAGCACACCACCTCGGGCTGGCAGAACACCACCCGCGACACTTCCAGCCTGGACCGCGAGGAACAGGCGCGCTCCTGGGGCAACCAGCGGGTGTCGAGCTATGGTGGCGACGGCTTCGGCGGCGACGCCTATGGCCGTGGCGACAGCTTCGGCTCCGGCGGCTTCGACCGCGACTTCGGCGGCTTCGGCGGCGGCGATCGCTTCGGCGGCGGCAGCAGCTGGGGCGGCGGAGACCGTTTTGGTGGCGGCGGCTTCGGTGGAGGTCGTGGCTTCGGCGGGGGGTTCGGCGGCGGCTTCGGTCGGCGCTGATCCGCCCCCCCCTCGCACAGAACAGGAAAGGCCGAGCTCACGCCCGGCCTTTTCGTTTCTGCGCCGTCTCGGATCAGGCCGCCCGGCGGGTCTCGAAGCTTTCGCCCGCGAGCAGGCGCTGCACCCGGCTGGGGCGGAACTCCTCCGGCACAGCGCACAGGCCAAGGCGCACGCAGAGCCGGCCGAGGCGCGGATCGGCGGTGGCCATGGTGAAGGGAATGGCGAGGACATAGCCCGCCAGAACCGGCGCCGCCCACAGCGCCAGCACCGGCTGCACCGCCAGCAGCGCGACGAGCACCGCAAGGCCGAACACCGTCTGCGGCCAGAACGCCCGTGCCGCATGGGCGAAGTCCACCCCATGGCCATCGCGCGCCTGCGCCCGCCAGGATGCGCGCACCCGGCCCAGCAGTAGGCGAACCATCTCCAGAGTCACCGCCATGGCGGTGATGGCACTGAGCAGGAAGGAGAAGACCAGCTCCACCGCCACCGAACCGGCAAAGCGCAGCGCGCCGCCATAGCGGGCGACGCCCCCCGCGGTCAGCAGAACGTCCGCGACACCGGCGAGCTTGGGCAGGAGCGCCATGGCCATCATGCCCCCGTAGAGCGCGAGGGCGAGGCCGGTGGGATAGGCCGGCCCGGCCTCCGCCGCCGCCAGCGGCAGCAGCGCCAGCAGCGTCGGATGCGCCGGCACCGTCACGAACATCAGGATGGCCCAGACCAGCTGGAACCGGCTCATGGGCTGGAGGCTCGCCGCGAGGCCCGGCACGGTCAGCAGGCGCAGATACTGGAGATTGCCGAGACACCAGCGCAGGTCGCGGCCGACGAAATCGGTGGCGGCCGGCGGGTTCTCCTCATAGCTCTCGCTCTCCACCGGCAGCACGCGCACCTCGTAGCCGGCGCGGCGCATGAGCACCGCTTCCACCTGATCGTGGGAGAGCACGGGTCCACCGAACGGCGGGCCGCCGGGAAGCTCGGGCAGGTGGCAGGCGTCGCGGAAGGGGGCGACGCGGATCACCGCATTGTGCCCCCAGAACGGCCCGCAATCCCCCGCCCACCAGCTCGCGCCGAGGGTGTAGCTGCGCATGCCGTGGCGCATGCCGAACTGGAAGATGCGCCCGAACGCGCTCGGCGAGGGCAGGCCCACCACGAGGCTCTGGAGGATGCCGAGGCGCGGATAGGCCGCCATCAGGCGCACCATGGAGAGGATGGTGTCCGCCCCCATCAGGCTGTCGGCATCGAGCGGCAGCATGAAATCGTAGCGCTCGCCCGCATCCGTGCAGAAGGCGCGGATATTGCCCGCCTTGAAGCCGGCATTGTCGGCCCGGCGGCGGTAGAAGATGCGGGAAGGCCCCTCCTGCGCGCGCCACGCCGCCACCAGCGCCTCCTCGGCGGCGGCGATCTCCGGCCGCGAGGTGTCGCTGAGCACATGGAAATCGAAGGCGCCGCCGTGACCGGACAGGTCGAGATCCGCCTTCACCGCCTTCAGCCGTGCCAGCGCCCGCGAGGGGTCCTCATTGCGCACGGTGAGGAGGATGGCGGTGCGCGCGGTGATCGGCCCTTCGGGCAGAGGCGGGGCGAGGAAGGGCGCCGCGGCCTCGACGCCCCGGCGCCGCCCGTGCAGCAGGTAAAGACCCACCGCCGCATTCCAGAAGCCGATGGCATTCCAGGGCGTGATGGCCAGCGCGCAGACCAGCAGCAGCCCATCCACCACCGAGAAGCCGTCATGGGCGCCCAGCGCCACCATGCCGACGAGAACGAGGGCGACCGTCGCGACATTTGCGACGAGCATGAACAGACGGCGCCGCCGGAGCGTTGAGAGCGGCTGGATCAAGGCCGGCGTCAGCGTCGCCGACGCAGGTGCGGGTTTCTCGGGAAGCGTGGACAGTGGACCGGACCTTGAAGACATGCATAGCTCCCTGGGTGCCGGCGGCCCGCGGCGACGAAACCCCAAGCGTATACGAGAGCCAAAGCATGGCCGTTCATCCTGCGTCAACTTGCCACGCTTCGGTTTTCGCCCGCGCGCTCTGGTACATCGCGCCCGGCGTGAGCGAGTTGAGACCCGGCGTGCTGCCGGCCGTGGACGAGGCGACAGCGCAGGTTCGCACCCTCTATAGCGCCGTCAGCCGCGGCACCGAGCGGCTGGTTTCGGCGGGCCTTACCGATCCCGTTCACCGCACCCGCATGCGCGCACCGTTGCAGGAAGGCGAGTTCCCGTTTCCCGTGAAGTACGGCTATTGCGCCGTCGGCGAGGTGGAAATGGGGCCGCCCGAGCTGCTCGGCCGCCGCGTCTTCTCCCTCGCGCCCCATCAGGAGCGCTTCGTCGCGCTGCGCGAGATGCTGGCCCCGGTGCCCGACGCCGTGCCGGCGCGGCGCGCCACCCTCGCCGCCAACATGGAAACCGCCCTCAACGCGGTATGGGACGGCGGCGCCGGCCCCGGAGACCGCATCGTCGTGGTGGGCGCGGGGCTCGTCGGCCTGCTGGTCGCCTATCTGTGCTGCGGCTTGCCCGGCGCGGAGGTGACGGTGGTGGATACCGACCCCGCCCGTGCCGCGGTGGCTGCCACGTTCGGCGCGCGGTTCCTGCCCGCCGCGCCCGGCCCGGCCGATCTCGACGCCGATCTCGTCTTCCACACCTCGGGCTCCTCGGCCGGCCTCAACATCTGCCTCGCCTGCTGCGGCGACGAGGGCCGCGTGATCGAGATGAGCTGGTACGGCGACCGGCCGGTGGATGTGGCGCTGGGTGGCGGATTCCACCACAAGCGCCTCGCCATCGTCTCCTCGCAGGTGGGCGCCGTGAGCCCGGCCCGCCGTCCGCGCTGGAGCCGCCGCCGACGCCTGCTCAAGGCCTTGGACCTCCTCGCCGACGACCGGCTCGATGCGCTCATCACCGAGGAGGTCGCCTTCAATGATCTGCCGGCCCGGCTGCCGCGTATCCTCGCAGCCGGAGCGGAAGGGATCGCCACCGTCGTCAGGTATGGCTGAGGCCGGACCACCGGACAGAAAGGACATTCAATGTACGCGGTAGAGGTGCGGGACCACATCATGATCGCCCATTCATTCCGGGGCGACCTGTTCGGCCCGGCGCAGGCGCTGCACGGGGCGACCTTCGTGGTGGATGTGGCCTTCTATCGCGAGGACCTGACCGAAGAAGGCGTCGTGGTGGACATCGCCCGCGCCCATGAGGCGCTGAAGGGCGTGCTCGGCCCGCTCAACTACAAGAATCTCGACGAGGTGCCCGCCTTCGCCGGCCGCAATACCACCACCGAGGTGCTGGCCCGCCACGTGTTCGACCACATGGCCGCCGCCGCCCGCTCCGGCGATCTCGGCACCGGGGGCGACGGCATCGTGCGCATCCGGGTGTCGCTGCACGAATCCCACGTCGCCCGCGCCTGGTACGAGGCCGACATCGGCCCTGCCGCGTGAGCGCTCCCGCGCGGCCGGCGGTGGCACTGGTCCATCCCGGCGCCATCGACACTCCCAGCGGCGGCTATGCCTATGACCGGCGCATCCTCGCCGGCCTCAAGGCGCAGGGTTTCGATGCGGTGCCGCTCTCGCTCCAGGGCGGCTTCCCCTTTCCCACGACGGACGAGATCGGGCCGGCCCTCGCCGCTCTTGCCGCGACACCTTCCGGCACCGTGCTGCTGGCGGATGGCCTCGCCCTCGGCGCCCTGCCGGGCGAGGCCCTGCGGCGGCTCGAACGGCCTGTGGTGGCGCTGGTGCATCATCCCCTTGCGCTGGAGACTGGCCTCTCTGAGGAGATCGCGGCCCGCCTGCTGGAGAGCGAGGCCGGGGCGCTGGCCGCTGCCGCCGCCGTCATCGCCGTCAGCCCGGAGACGCGGCGGATGCTGGTGGAGCGCTATGGCGTGCCGCCGGAGAAGATCACCCTCGCCTTGCCCGGTACCGCCCCCGCGGCCCGCGTGCTGGCGGACGGCCAGCCGCCCCGGCTCATCGCAGTGGGGTCGCTGACGCCCCGCAAGGGCTATGGCGTGCTGCTCGACGCTCTCGACGGCCTCACGGATCTCGACTGGACGCTGACCATCGTCGGCAGCCCGGATTTCGAGCCCGGGACGGCGCGGGAGATCGCCGCCCGCGCGGCCGGATTTGGCCCCCGCATCCGCCTCGCCGGCGCGCTCCATGTGGCGGCGCTGGACGAGGCCTATGCGGCCGCCGACATCTTCGTCCATCCCTCCTTCTATGAGGGCTATGGCATGGTGCTGGCCGAGGCGCTGCGGCGCGGCCTGCCCGTCATCTGCACCACCGGCGGCGCGGCGGGAGAGACCGTTCCCGACGGGGCGGGCCTCAAGGTCGCTCCCGGCGATGTGAAAGCCCTTGCGGCGGCGCTGCGCGCGCTGCTCGTCGATCCCGCGCGCCGGCGGGCGATGGCCGATGCCGCCTTCGCCGCCGGCACGGCCCTGCCCGACTGGTCCGACACCGTCGCCGTGATCGGCCGGGTCGTGATGGAGGTCGCCGACCGATGAGCGAATTGACCCCCGCGCCTGCCGCGACCTTCTCCGCCGGGTGGCTCGCTTTGCGGGAAGTCGCCGACCATCGCGCCCGCGCGGCGGCGCTCGAGGCGGAACTCGCCGCCCGACTGTCCCCCCTCGCCGAGCAGCGCATCGTCGATCTCGGCGCTGGCTCCGGCTCCAATCTCCGGGCCCTCGCGCCGAAGCTCGGACCGCGCCAGCACTGGATATTGGTGGACCACGACGACACCCTCGCCGAGGCCGCCCGGACCGCCTTTCGCGCCTTCGCGGACGGCTGGCGGGAGGATGGCGGGACCTTGGTGCTCGATCTCGCGGGCAAGGAGGTGACGGTGGAATTTGCTTTGCGCGACATCGCCGCCGATCCCGCCGCGCCGCTGGCGTTCCGGCCCCATCTCGTCACCGCTTCGGCCTTCTACGATCTCGTGTCGGCGGACTGGTGCCGACGCTTCGCGGCAGCGTTCGCCGGCAGCGGCGTGGTTCTCCATGCGGCGCTGACCTGCGACGGCCGGGATGCCTGGTCGCCTCCTCATCCGGCGGATGCGGAAATCGCGGACGCCTTCCGCGCCCATCAGGGCACCGACAAGGGCTTCGGCCCCGCCACAGGCGCGGACGCGGCCACCATCCTCGGCGAGGCCCTTGAAGCTGCGGGCTACGCCATCGAGACCGCAAATAGCCCGTGGCGGCTCGACGCCGGCGACCGGCAGCTGATCGCCGAGCTGGCGAAAGGCACCGCGCAGGCGGCGGTGGAGAGCGGTCGCGTGCCGGCCGCGGTCGCCGCGGACTGGCATCAGGCGCGGGCGATGGCGCAGGGCTGCGTCATCGGCCATGTGGACCTGCTGGCGATGCCGCGGGGCTGACAGTCAGCTGCAGTTCGTGACCTGATTGGAGCAGATGCCGCGCCACCAGCCGCGCTTGCCATCCCGGCTCTTCGTCAGCGCCCAGTTGGCCGAGCAGGCGTAGAGGCGCTCCAGCGTGCCGTCGATGGGCAGGTTGCCGGAGGGGTCGGCCGCGTCATCGCCGGGCGGGATGTCCTTCGCATCGACGTTGGGGGCCTGGTGCAGGCGCATCACCGGCATCTGCGTGTTGGCATAGGCGCCGCCGGCCTTGTCCGCCGGGATCCAGCCGGCGCCCTTATAGGTCTTCGGATAGGAGCGGGGCGGCGGATCGTCATAGGGCGCGCCGGGCGGGGTGGCGTTGCGGATGCGGAACCAGCCGTCCTTGTAGCCGGTGATCTCGAACTCCACGTGCCAGCTGTCGTCCTCGCCCTGTCCGGACTCGGGCGTGTGGCGCGGCGGGGCGAGGGTGCCGACCACCTTCGCCGTGGCGGAGGGAGCCGCCCGCACGGCAAGGCCCTTGCGGCTCTTGTCGATGGACCATGCCCGGATATGGCAGGGCTCGACCCCCGCCTCCGCCTTCTGCTTCGCGAGACCGGCGAGGATTTCGCCCTGATCCTCCGCGAAGGGATCGTCGCCGGCCGGGTCCTGCGGGGTGCGCGGGCGCACGGTGGCCGAGACAACCTTCCGGGCATCGCCCTCCGGCGCCAGCGTCACCTCCAGCACCTGCCCGGGCGCGAAGGCGCTGCCCGGCGTCCCGGGATCATCCGTGCCGGCGGGAAAGACGGCGATCAGCGCCGTCTGGCCCAGTTCGCCCGCGCGCAACACGCGGCCTGCGACCAGCGTCTTCGGCAGGTGCGCCGTGGCGGCGGCGACCCACGTCGGGTCTTCCGCTCGTGCCTCGCCGACCAGCACCGGCGCCGCGAGCGCGAGGAGGAAAAGGCGCCTCATTGGGGCGCGATGATCTTCAAAGGGGTGGTGTAGGGCTCGACCCGCAGGCTGTCATTACCGAGGATGCTGACGCGCGCCACCGGCGCCTGCTCCAGTGCCCCATCCGCCCCCTTGCGCACCGCATAACGCCAGAGCGTCACCTCGCCCTTCGCCTTCAGCGCACGGCCGATGGCCGTCACGTCGCTGCCGCCGAGCGCTGTCACGTCCTGCGGCGCGAGGCCGACGACGATCTCGTCCTTCACCGTGACGATTTTGAACAGCGGCGTCGTCTCCGCGCCCGAGGCCGCTCCGGCGAGGACCAGAAGGCTGCCGGCGACCAGCGACAGGGAGAACAGGCGGCGGGTGGGACGGGTCATTGCGGCGATCCTCGGGATGGCGCACGGCGGCGCTCAAGGCCGACATTTCCCGAGGAACGGCGGATTCGCAACCGCCGCGTGCCGAAACGGCAGCAGGGCGGCAGAGTGCTACCGCACAGCCGCGAAAGACCTCATTCCAGCCCGGCGATGGCCCGTGCGAAATCCCGCGCCGCGAACGGCTGGAGATCGTCCTGCCCCTCGCCCACGCCGATGAGATGGATGGGCAGCTTGTGCTTCGCCGCGATGGCCACAAGGATGCCGCCGCGCGCCGTGCCGTCGAGCTTGGTCATGACGAGGCCGGTGACGCCCGCGATGCGTGCGAAGGCCTCCACCTGCGAAAGCGCGTTCTGGCCCACGGTGGCGTCGAGCACGAGAAGCACCGCATGGGGCGCGGTGGGCTCCTGCTTCTTGATGACCCGGACGACCTTTTCCAGCTCGGCCATCAGCTCGGTGCGGTTCTGCAGCCGGCCGGCGGTGTCGATCATCAGGATGTCCGCGTTCTGGGCGCGCGCCTCGGTAATGGCGTCATGGGCGACGCCCGCCGCATCGGCCCCCTGCTCGCGGGCGATGACGGTGGCGCCGGTGCGCTGGCCCCACACCTTCAGCTGCTCGATGGCAGCGGCACGGAAGGTGTCGCCGGCGGCCAGCACCACCTTGCGGCCCTCGACGCGCCACTGGGAGGCGAGCTTGCCGATGGTGGTGGTCTTGCCCGATCCGTTGACGCCCACCATCAGCAGGATGAACGGCTTGTGTGCGGTGTCCACCACCAGCGGCGTGGCCACCGGAGCGAGGATGCGCTCCACCTCGGCGGCAATGAGGCTCTTGACCTCCTCGGCCGAGATCATCTTGTCGTGCCGACCGCGCCCCACGTCCTCGACGATGCGCATGGAGGTCTCGACGCCGAGATCAGCGCGGATCAGCACCTCCTCCAGCTCCTCCAGCGTCGCCGCATCGAGCTTGCGCTTGGAAACGAGGTCGGTGATGCCCTGCCCGAGGCTGGAAGCTGTGCGGGCGAGACCCGAGGCGAGGCGGCTCCAGAAGCCCTTGCGCGGCTCCGGGGCCGGGGCCGTGGCCACGGGTTCCTCCGCCGGCGGAGGGAGGTCGGGCGGGGGAGCTTCGGCGGCGAGGGCCGGGGTCGGCTCAGGCGCGGGGGCTTCAACAGGTTGGGGGACTTCGACCGGCTCGGGCGTGACCTCGGCGACGGGCTCGGGCTCCGCCTCGGCGACCGGCTGCTCCTCGATCGCGGCAACCGGCTCGGGCGCGACGGGCTCGGGCGCAGGGGCCTCCGCAGCTTCGGCGGCAACGCTTTCGACCGGTGCCGGTGCGGGCGCTTCCGGTGCGACGTCCGATGGAGCAGGCTCCGGCTCGATGGGAGCGGGCTCCGGCGCAACAGGCGTTTCGGCCGCCGGCTCGCCCTTCAGCCAGCCCCAGAAGCCGCGCTTCTTCTTGTCGTTTCCGCCGTCCTGCTGGCTCATGCCCGAAATCCCATGAAATGCGTCACGCCGCGATGAGCCGAGCGCCGTCATGCCCGGCGATCCTCAGATCGGCGAGGCTGCCGCGCACGGCCGCGCCGGAGAGGCGCACCGGGGTGAAATGTTCGGTATGTCCGCGCCCGCCCGCTTCCACCAGCACCGTGCGGCGCCGGCCGACTTCGGCCGACAGGTGCCGGCGCAGCAGCCCTGCCCCGGTCTCACGCAGCCGCGCCGCGCGCTCGGCAACCAGCGCCGGGGCAAGCTGCGGCATGCGGGCCGCTGCCGTGCCCGGCCGGGCGGAATAGGGGAAGGCGTGGAGAAAGGCGAGGCCTGCCTCCTCCGCGAAGTCGCGCGTGGCGCGGGCCTGCGCCTCGGTCTCGGTGGGAAAGCCGGCGATGATGTCGGCACCCAGCACCACGTCCGGCCGCGCCTGCCGGAGCGCGGCGATGAAGGCGAGCGCCTCGGCCCGGCTATGGCGGCGCTTCATGCGCTTCAGGATGAGGTCGTCGCCGGACTGGAGCGAGAGGTGCAGATGCGGCATCAGCCGCTCCTCCTCGGCCAGCGCCCGCATCAGCTCGGCATCCGCCTCCACCGCGTCGATGGAGGAGAGGCGCAGCCGCTTCAGCTCGGGCACGCCGGCGAGCACCGCCCGCACCAGCCGCCCGAGGGTCGGCGCGCCCGGAAGGTCGCCGCCATAGGCGGTGAGATCGACGCCGGTCAGCACGACCTCGCCATGCCCGCTTGCGACGAGCCGCGCCACCTGCGCCACCACCGCGCCCATGGGCACGCTGCGCGAGGGGCCGCGGCCGAACGGGATGATGCAGAAGGTGCAGCGGTGGTCACAACCGTTCTGCACCTCAACGAAGGCGCGGGTATGCCCCTCGAACCGGTCGGCGAGATGGGGCGTCGCCTCGCGCACCGCGGAAATGTCCTGGACCTGCACCTTCTGCTCGGCCGAGACGCCGAAATCCAGGGAGGTGCGGGCGGCCGCCCAAGTCTCCACTGTCGTCTTGGCGGCATTGCCAAGCACGAGGTCCACCTCGTCCATGGCGGCGAAGGTGGCGGGCTCGGTCTGCGCGGCGCAGCCGGTGACGATGACCTTGAGCGCGGGATCACGTCGGCGAGCGCGGCGGATGGCCTGGCGCGCCTGCCGCACGGCTTCGGCCGTCACGGCGCAGGTATTCACCACCAAGGCGCGCTCCAGCCCTGCGGCCGTGGCGGCACGGGCGATGCCATCGCCTTCCAGCGCGTTCAGGCGACAGCCGAAATTGACCACATCGACGCCTCTTTGCTCGCCCGGCCCCTCCGCCATCAGGCGGCCTCCCCCAGCATGGCGGGGGTGAGGGTACCGGCGAACTCATGCTCCACCGGCCCGGTCATCAGCACGTGGCCGTCGCTCTCACGCCATTCGATCTCCAGCGGCCCGCCGGGCAGCGTCACTGTGACGGCCCGGCCGGTGCGGCCGGTGCGAACGGCGGCGACCCCGGTGGCGCAGGCGGCGGTGCCGCAGGCCCGGGTCCGGCCGGCGCCGCGCTCCCACACATGAAGCAGGATGCGGTCCGGCGCGGTGAGGCTGGCGAACGAGATGTTGGCGCGCTCGGGGAAGAGCGGATGATGCTCCAGCGCGGCGCCGAGGCCCTCGACATCCATGGCGTCGGCATCGGGGACGAAGAAGATGGCGTGGGGATTGCCCATGCTCACCATCACCGCCGGCCCGAGATTCTCGAAGCCGGGCACCAGGACGGAGGCGGTGTCGCCCACATCATGGGCCAGCGGAATGTCGCGCCAGCCGAGGCGGGGGGCGCCCATGTCCACCTTCACCTGCCCGTCCGGGCGCAGGGTGCAATCGAGCAACCCCGCCTCGCTCTCGAACAAGACGTGGGGCGCGCCCGTGCGCTCGGCCTCCAGCGCCGCGATGCAGCGTGTGCCGTTGCCGCAGGCGGCGGAAAGCGAGCCGTCATTGTTGAGGATGCGCACGAAGGCAGCGGTGTCCGCCCGGCGCGGCGGATAGAGCACCATGGCCTGGTCGAACGGCAGCACGGAAGGGCGCGCCAGCGCCCGCGCGGCGGCGGGCGGCACCTCCACCGGATCGGCGCGCAGGTCGAGGACGAGGATCTCATTGCCGAGACCATTCATCTTCACGAAGGGGCGGTGGCTGAGCGGGTTCACGGGCGTCCGGGGCTGTCCTGATAGGTCTTTGCCCTATATGGCGCCGTTCCGTCCATCACACCACCCCCGCGCCGCCTGCAACCCGCCGCAATGGCGCCGAACTGCGGCATGAGAACATGCTAGACAGAGTGCGTCGCGGCCCTTCGGCCCGCGGGAGGATGGACGATGACGGGCGTTTGGGGGACGAGGCTCGGACGGGCGGCGGTTGTTTTCGGGCTGATGATGGCGCTGGTGGCTCCCGCGGCGGCGCAGGCCCCGCAGAAGGGGCCGGACGCTTTGACCCCGCCGCCGGTGGTGGACCCGAAGAAGGTGGAGACGACCCCCGTCACGCCCGGCGCGCCCGCCGCGTCGACCTTTGCGCCGGACGAACTGACCCTGTCGCCGGTACCGGTGCTGACGATCTCGGGCTCTTCCTCGTGGGAAGACGCCTATGACAAGCTGGTGGAGGCCGTCCGCAAGGCCGACACCGAGCTGAAGCGGCTGGGCCTGACGCAGGCCGGCCAAGTGTTCGTCATGTACAACACCAGCGACGATCGCGGGTTCGACTATGAGGTGCAGGTGCCGTTCTCGGGCACCACCACGCAGAAGCCGGCGGAGCCCATGAAGCTCGGCGGCTCCTTCGCGGGCAAGGTGTTGCGGTTCGTCCATACCGGCTCGTTCGGCGACATGGACAACACCTACGAGCAGATCGCCAACTATCTCGACGAAAAGAACATCGAGCAGAACGACCTCTATATCGAGCGCTACCGCACCGACCTCCTGACCGCCTCCCCCGAGGCGCTGGAGATCGAAATCCTCGTGCCCCTGCCCTGAGCAGGCCCAGCAAGAAATAGAGCAACATCAAGGACACGGTGGCGCCGACAGGTCTAACCTTCGGTCAAAACGCCGCCACAAGGAGGGCCGCATGGGTGGCATATCCGTAAGAAACTGCGTCAAGGGGCGGACGGGAAACCTTTCGCGCATCGCCGTCGCGGCGGTGTTCGGCTGGTCCACCATCTACCCGGCCCTCGCCCAGACACCGCCCCCCGGGCCGCAGGGCGCCCAGGGCTATCCGCAGGGAGGGCCTCCGGCTGTCCAGCCCGGCACCGTCCCGCCGGCGCCGCAGGGCCAGCCGCTGCCGCCGCCTCAGGCGGGCGATCAGGTGCAGCCGGCCTATTCGCTCAGCGAGCTTGAATATCTGCTTGGCCCGGTGGCGCTCTATCCGGACCCGCTGCTCGCCATCCTGTTCCCGGCAACCCTGTTCCCGGAACAGCTGGTGGAAGCCTACAACTGGATCATCGCCAATCCCGGCCCCGTCCAGGAACGCAACTTCACCGCCGTGGATGCCTTCAACTGGGACTCCTCGGTGAAGGCGCTGGTGCGTTTTCCCGACGTCATCATCCTGTTCCACGAGCATATGGAATGGGCGGAATCCCTCGGCCTCGCCTTCTCGACACAGCCGCAGGACGTCTCCAACACCATCCAGATGCTGCGCGCCAAGGCGCAGGCGGTCGGCAATCTGCAGACGACGCCGCAGCAGGTGGTGACGACGCAGGAGGTTCCCACGAGCAGCGGCGGCAGCGGCCCCGCGCGCACCATCTACATCCAGCCGGCCGATCCCGAGCGGATCTACGTGCCGGCCTATGACAGCTCGGAGGTGTTCACCACCTTCGCCACCGGCGCCCTGGCGTTCGGCGCCGGCGTGCTGGTCGGCTCCTACTGGAACAACAATTGGGGCTGGAACAACCGGCCGTGGAACTCGGTGTGGGTCGTGCCGCCGCGCTGGGTGCGTCCGCCCTATTGGGGTCCGGGCTGGGGTGGCGGCAGGCCCCCGGTCTGGGGACCCGGACCGTGGCGTCCCGGCCGTCCCGGCGTGCCGCCGCCGGTCCGTCCCGGCTGGCCGGGTGGCCCTGGCGGTCCCGGTCGTCCGGGCTGGCCCGGCGGTCCGGGTGGCCCCGGCTGGCCGGGTGGTCCGGGAGGCCCCGGCGGTCCGGGACGTCCCGGCTGGCCTGGTGGTCCTGGTGGGCCCGGTGGTCCTGGAGGCCCCGGCCGTCCCGGCTGGCCCGGTGGACCCGGAGCACCGGGTGGTCCCGGTGGACCCGGCCGTCCCGGAATGCCCGGATATCCGGGTGGACCGGGCGTCGGTCCAGGCCGTCCCGGAATGCCTCTCGTTCCCGGTGCCCCCGGCCGTCCGGGCTATCCCGGTGGTCCGGGCCGTCCCGGCACGCCCGGCTATCCCGGTGGACCCGGCGTCGGCCCCGGCCGTCCTGGAATGCCTGTCGTTCCCGGTGCCCCCGGCCGTCCCGGATATCCGGGCGGCCCGGGCATGGGACCGGGTCGCCCCGGCTATCCCGGCACGCCCGGCGTCGGACCCGGTCGTCCCGCCCGCCCCGGCATGCCCGGCAACATCCCCGGCCAGCCCGGCGCGGGTCCCGGCCGTCCTGGCTATCCCGGCACACCCGGCGTCGGACCCGGTCGCCCCGGCCGTCCCGGCATGCCCGGCAACATCCCCGGCCAGCCCGGCGCGGGTCCCGGCCGTCCTGGCTATCCCGGCACACCCGGCGTCGGCCCCGGTCGTCCGGGCCGTCCCGGCCAGCCCGGTGTCCCGGGCGCTGGACCGAACCGGCCCGGCTATCCCGGTGCCGGACCGAACCGGCCCGGTTATCCGAACGCGGGCCCCAACCGGCCCAACCGACCGTCGGCACAGCCGAACCGGCCAGCCAACGTGCGGCCGCAGAACCGGCCGCAGCAGATGCGTCCGCAACAGCGGCCCCAGCAGATGCGACCCCAGCAAAGGCCGCAGCAGATGCGTCCGCAACAGCGGCCCCAGCAGATGCGGCCCCAGCAACGGCCGCAGCAGATGAGGCCCCAGCAGATGCGTCCGCAGCCGCGGGCCATGCCGCAGCAGAGGGCGGCGCCGCAGAACCGCCCGCGGCCCGGCCAGCGCTGAGCCCCCGACATTTCGCCCGGCTCCGGCCGGGCGGTTTGTTTCAGCGTCGCCGAAGGCGTGGCAGAGCCCTTTCCTTCGGCGCGCGAATCTCCTTCACTGCAAGCGTTGGGCCCGCGGTTGCGCCGCGGTCGCTCGTGAGACCGGCACCGTTCCGCCGGCCTTCGCGGAGGGTTCAATGCCGCGACTGTTCACCGCCATCGAGATTCCCCCAGAGGTGGGGCTCGGCCTCTCCATGCTGCGGGGCGGGCTGTCCGGCGCGCGCTGGATCGACCAGGACAACTACCACGTCACCCTGCGCTTCATCGGCGACGTGGACGACGCCACCGGCCGCGACATCATGCTGATGCTGGGCCAGGTGCGCCGCCCCGCCTTCGACATCGCGCTGGACGGGCTGGACCAGTTCGGCGGCCACAAACCGCGCGCGGTGTTCGCGGCGGTGAAGGCCAATGCGGCGCTGATGGAGCTGCAGGCCGAGCAGGAGCGCATCATGCAGCGCCTCGGTCTTGGCGCGGAACGCAACTACAAGCCCCACGTCACCCTCGCCCGGCTGCGCGACGCCTCCTCTCGGCAGGTGGCAGATTACCTCGCCGCGCGCGGCTCCTTCCGCACCCCGCCGTTCCGCGTGCCGCGCTTCGTGCTGTTCTCCTCGCGGGACTCGGTCGGCGGCGGCCCCTATCTGGTGGAAGCGGCCTACCCGCTCCTCTAGCCCCCGGCCCTTGCGGCCGGCCGGGCGGTCCCCATTTCACTGTGCATGACCACGCACACGCTGAACCCCGATGATTTCGACCGGCTCTCCGGCGCCGAGCGCGACAAGGTGGCCGAAGACGAAGCCAGCGTCCGCAAGGGCTTCTGGAAGAAGATGCGCGGCGCGGCCCGGCACGTTCCCTTCGCCGAAGACGCGGTGGCGAGCTATTACGCCGCCCTCGACCGCCAGACGCCGCTGCGTGTGCGGGCGACCCTGTTCGGCGCACTCGCCTATTTCATTCTGCCGTTCGACCTGACGCCGGATCTCCTGCCCCTGATCGGCTTCGGCGACGACGCGGCGGTGCTGATGGGCGCGCTCAAGCTGCTCTCGGGCCATGTGAAGCCGGAGCATTACGAGGCGGCGCGATCCGCCCTCGATCCCGACGGCCGGCCGACCACAGAGGACGACCGACCGGCCTGAGCTTCAGTCCGCGATGGTGAGCACGACCTTGCCCTTCACCCTGCGCCCGGAAATCTCGCCAAGGGCCTCGGCGCAGTGTTCCAGCGGGAAGGTCTTGTCCACGTGCGCGGAGATGCGCCCGTCCCGCGCATAGCCCATCAGTTCCGCCACCGCGTCGCGCAGCCAGCCGGGATTGGCCCGGGCATGGGTGCCGAAGGCGACGCCGCGCGCGTCGCAATTCTTCACCAGCAGCAGGTTGAGCGGGATCTTGGGGATCTCGCCGGCGGCGAAGCCCACCACCAGGAAGCGGCCGAGCGAGCCCAGCGCCCGCAGGGCCTGCTCGGCCATGTCGCCTCCCACGGGGTCGTAGACCAGGTCCAGCCCCTTCTCGCCGCCGAAGGCCTTGAGCGCGGCCTTGAGGTCGCCGGAGGCATAGTCGAAGCCTTCGTCCGCGCCGTGCTCCAGGGCGAAGCGCACCTTATCCGGCGAGGAGGCGCAGGCGATGATGCGGGCGCCGAGCACCCGGCCGAGTTCCACCGCCGCGAGGCCCACGCCGCCCGAGGCGCCGAGCACGGCGAGCCGCTCGCCCGCCTTCAGTTCGCCGCGGTCCCTGAGGGCGTAGAGCGCCGTGCCATAGGTGACGATGAGGCCGGCCGCCTTCACGAGGTCGAGGTCATCCGGCACCTTGGCCAGGAACTGGGCGGGTGCCGCGACATACGCGCGCGCCGCCCCGTAGGTCTGATAGCCGCACACCCGGTCGCCCACGGCAAAGCCGGTCACGCCCTCGCCCAGCGCCGCCACATGGCCGGCATATTCCGCGCCGGGGGAGAAGGGCAGCTCGGGCTTCACCTGGTAGAGATCGCGGATGATGAGCGTGTCGAAGAAATTAAGGCCGATGGCCGCGACCTTCACCAGCACCTCACCGGGACCGGGCACCGGCTGCGGCAAGTCGCGAATCTCGAGGGTTTCGGGGGCACCATGGCGCGCGCACACCACCGCTTTCATGAACGCTCCTTCTCTCCCGCATGAACGGGACCGGATTACCAAAAATTAACCCAACTGGGTGGAAGCACGGGGTAAATACGCCCTTCCGCGACGGCACCGGCCCCTTACGAACCCTGCGCCTTGCGCTTCACCGAGCGGCCGGACAGTCTCGCAAAGTCCCATGGCGCAACGAATCGGGCGAATTCGCACGTCCGGCGCATTGAGCGGAGCCGAGCCTTTGGGTTAGGAAAACGCAAGACTACCCCGCCATTTTTTTGACCGCCTGCGCAGCTACCCGACAGCCGGCGGCCAGCCCGAAGTCAGTTTGCCTTAAAGGGCCCCAGCGATTTAGGAGAAGCCATGACGCTTCCTCGTGTCCATCCTGCTCTCCTGGGCATGTTCCTCGCCTGTGCCGCAGCCGCCCCGGCCGCAGCGCAGGGTCAGCCTCAGTCGAAGGCGGTGGCTCAGTTCGGCGACTGGAGCGTCTACGTCTCCACCTCCAGTCCGAAGGTCTGCTACGCCATCTCCCAGCCGAAAACCCGCGCGCCCGAAGGGCTGAAGCGCGATCCGGCCTATTTCTTCATCTCTACCCGTCCCGGTGAGAACGTGAAGAACGAAGTGACCGTCACCATGGGCTTCCCCCTGAAGGAGGGCTCCGACGCCACCCTCACGGTCGGCAACGCGACGCTCCAGCTCTACACCAAGGATCAGGGCGCATGGGTGCGCAACGTGGCGGACGAATCCAAGCTCGTGGAAGCCATGAAGCGCGGCAAGGACCTCACGGTCGCCTCCACCTCCCTGCGCGGCAACGTGACCACCGACAAATATTCGCTGGTCGGCCTCGGCCAGGCGATCGATCGGGTGGCGCAGGAGTGCAAGTGAGGGATGCGGCTGAGCGGATGCCGCTAAGCGCGTTCAGATGATGCGTAAGGGACGGGCTAAGCCCGTCCCGGAAATCTCCGTCCCGACACTCACCGTCCCGGAAATCACCGGCCGGGCAATCACCGGCCAGGAAGATCCAGCACGCCGTTGGGGCTGAAGCGGTCGATGATGGCCGGCAGGTGCTTGGCCAGGAGTTCCGGCAGCATCTCCGGCTGGAGGCCGAGGCCGTTCGCAATGGCGTTGAGGGGTTCGGCGCCCAGCGCATTGACGATCTCGTCCGCGCTCACCGGCACGTTGGGGCCGGTGGAAAGCCAGCTCTCCACCTCGTGCGCCAGCCCCGCCTCGTGCAATTGCGCCAGCACGCCCTCGATGCTGCCATACGGCGTCTTCGCCAGCGCCCCGTCGAGAATGCCGGGCAGTGCCGTGGCCATGGGGCCGCTCAGGAGCGTGTCGATGAGGGCGCCGGCGCCCTCGGGCCCGGCACGGCCAAGCATGTTGGACAGCATGCCGCCCATCATCTGGTCGAACAGGCCCATCCGCGTCTCCTCCGCGCTGTTGCGCTGCACGATGCGGCGCGCCGTGCGTTGGTGTACCGGATCGCCCGGACGGTGTCGATCTGGCGCGGATCGGTCACGAACGCCTGATCGCCTGCGGCTCCGCGCCGCTGGGACGGCGTGTGACCTATGCACGACGATCGTCAGCCGCTAACGGCTCGCAGGTGATGATTTCACTCCCTCTGTTCACGGCCCTCGCCCTCATGACCGCCGTCGCGGCCCTCGCCGTGCTGTGGCCGCTGTCGCGCGCCCGCACCATGAAGGCGACGCGGGAGGCGGACCTCGCCGTCTATCGCGACCAGCTCGCCGAGCTCGCCCGCGACGCCAAGTCCGGCCGCCTGCCCGCCGCCGAGGCGGAGGCCGCGCGCATCGAGGTCGCCCGGCGAATGCTGGCCGCCGACGCAGCGGCCGATGCCGCCTCCGCCGACCCGGCCATCGCCGGCCGGCGCCGGCGCGCGGCCGCCATCGTGGCGCTCGTCTTCGTCCCGGTCTGCGCCGCCGCGCTCTATGCGGTGATGGGCTCGCCCGGCATTCCCGGCGCGCCCCTCGCCGAGCGCCTGTCGGCGACGCCGGATCGCAGCGACGTCGCGATCCTGGTGCGCCGCGTGGAGGAGCACCTCCAGAAGAACCCCAATGACGGGCAGGGCTATGAAATCCTCGCCCCCATCTATCTGCGCCTCGGCCGTCCCGAGGATTCCGCCCGCGCCTACGGCGAAGCCATCCGCATTCTCGGCCCCACCGCCGAGCGCCTGTCGGCACGCGGCGACGCGCTGGTCGTGGCGGCGGACGGCCTCGTCACCGCGGACGCCGCCAAGGCCTTCGCCGCCGCGCTCGCGCTGAACCCGGCCGAGCCGCGCGCCGCCTATTTCCTCGGCCTCGCCGCGGAGCAGGACGGGCGCACGCAGGATGCGGCGCGCATCTGGGGCGACCTGCTCGCCCGCACGCCGGCTTCGGCCCCCTACCGGCCCGTGGTGGCGGAGGCGCTGGCCCGCGTCGGCGGTACGGTCCCGCCCGCAGCATCTTCCCCTGCGACACCGGGTCCCGGTGCCGCCGATGTCAATGCGGCCGCCCAAATGTCGCCGCAGGACCGGAACGCCATGATACGTGGCATGGTGGAGCGTCTCGCCGCCCGGCTCGACAAGGAGCCGAACGACATTGACGGCTGGGAGCGGCTGATCCGCGCCTACGGCGTGCTCGGCGACAAGGACAAGGCAGACGCCGCGCTCAAGACGGCGCGCGCTGCCTTCAAAGACGATCCGGCGGCCCTCGCCCGTCTCGACGCGGCGGAGAAGGCCCTGCCGACAGGAGGAAAAGGATGACGCGCAAGCAGCGCAGGCTGATCCTCATCGGCGCCGGGCTCGGCGTGCTCGCGCTTGCCGCCGGCCTCATCCTCTCGGCGCTCAATGACACAATCGTCTTCTTCCGCACCCCCACCGAGGTGGCGCAGAAGCAGGTGACGCCCGGTGCGCGCCTCAGGCTCGGCGGGCTGGTGGAGACCGGGAGCGTCACCAAGGCCGGCACGCTCACCACCTTCTCCATCACCGACGGCAACGCCACGGTGAAGGTGGCCTATCAGGGCATCCTCCCCGACCTGTTCCGCGAGGGTCAGGGCGTGGTGGCCGAAGGCGCGCTCCAGCCGGACGGCCAGTTCAAGGCCGACAGCGTGCTTGCCAAGCATGACGAGAAATACATGCCCCGCGAAGTCGCCGACGCGCTGAAGCAGCAGGGTCTCTGGAAGGACGGGGCGCCCGCGCCCGGTGCCGCTTCCCCCTCCACCCGCCAGCCCGGGAGCTGAGGCATGATCGCCGAGATCGGGCAATACGCCCTCGCCCTCGCCTTCGCGCTGGCCCTCGCGCAGGTGATCCTGCCCGCCTGGGGCGCGGGGCGGGGCGACGCCGTGCTGATGGGCTCCGCGGGGCCGATCGCCCTCGCTCTGTTCGGCTTCGTCGCCTTCGCCTTCGGCGCGCTGGTGCAGCTCTACGTCACCTCCGACTTCACGGTGGTGAACGTGGTGGAGAACTCCCACTCCCAGATGCCGCTGGTCTACCGCGTGACCTCCACATGGGGGAACCACGAAGGCTCCATGCTGCTGTGGGTGTTCGTGCTCGCCATCTTCGGCGCGCTGGTGGTGGTGTTCGGCGCCAACCTGCCGGACCGGCTCAAGGCGCTGGTGCTGTCGGTGCAGGGCGCGGTGGCGGCGGCCTTCCTCTCCTTCATCCTGTTCACCTCAAACCCGTTCGCGCGGATCGTGCCCCCGCCGGCCGAGGGACGCAGCCTCAATCCCATCCTCCAGGACCCCGGCCTCGCCATCCATCCGCCGCTGCTCTATCTCGGCTATGTGGGGCTCTCCATCTCCTTCTCCTTCGCCATCGCGGCGCTGATCGAGGGGCGGATCGACGCCGCCTGGGCGCGCTGGGTGCGGCCCTGGACGCTGGCGGCCTGGGTGTTCCTCACCCTCGGCATCGCGGTGGGCTCCTACTGGGCCTATTACGAGCTGGGCTGGGGCGGCTGGTGGTTCTGGGACCCGGTGGAGAACGCATCCCTGATGCCGTGGCTCGCCGCCACCGCGCTGCTGCATTCCGCCGTGGTGATGGAGAAGCGCGACGCGCTGAAGGTGTGGACCATCCTCCTCGCCATCCTCGCCTTCTCGCTCTCGCTGGTGGGCACCTTCCTGGTGCGTTCGGGGGTGCTGACCTCGGTGCATGCGTTCGCCACCGATCCGGCGCGGGGCGTGTTCATACTTGGCATCCTCACCTTCTTCATCGCCGGCGGACTCGCGCTGTTCGCCTTCCGCGCCTCCGAGCTGAAGCAGGGCGGCCTCTTCGCGCCGATCTCGCGGGAGGGGGCGCTGGTGTTCAACAACCTGTTCCTCACCGCCGCCACCGCCGCGGTGCTGGTGGGCACGCTCTATCCGCTGGCGCTCGAAGCCTTCACCGGCGCCAAGATTACGGTGGGCCCGCCCTATTTCAATCTCGTGTTCGGCGGGCTGATGCTGCCCCTCGTCTTCGCCATGCCGTTCGGCCCGCTGCTCGCCTGGAAGCGCGGCGACATCCTCGGCGCGGCGCAGCGGCTGATGCTCGCCGCAGGGCTCGCCATCGTCGCGGCGGTGGTGACGGCGGCAGCGACCACCGGCGGTCCGGTGCTGGCGCCGCTGGCGGTGGGCCTTGCCGCCTTCATCATGCTCGGCGCCCTGACCGACCTCGCCGAACGCGCCGGCCTCGGCCGCGTGGGGGCGAAGGTGGCGCTCGCCCGGCTCGCCGGCGTGCCGCGCTCGGCTTATGGCACGGCCATCGCCCATTTCGGCGTGGGCGTGTGCCTGCTCGGCATCGTCTGCGAGACCTCGTGGAGCCTTGAGAAGATCGCCGCGGTGAAGCTCGGCGACACCATCACCATCGGCTCGCGCACCCTCACTCTCGACCGGCTGGAAAACCGCACCGGGCCGAACTTCCGCGCCCGCACCGCCGTCTTCTCCATCCGCGACGGCGGCGTCCCGGACGGCACCATCGAGGCCTCTCGCCGCACCTTCGCCGCGCGGCAGATGGCCACCACCGAGGCGGGGCTGCGCACGTTCGGCTTCAGCCAGCTCTATGTAAGCATGGCCGAGGAAGCCGCCGACGGCCATGTCTCCGTCCGCGCCACCTTCAAGCCGTTCGTGACGCTGATCTGGCTCGGCGCGGTGGTGATGGCGCTGGGCGGCGTGCTCTCCCTCGCCGACCGGCGCCTGAGGGTGGGCGCACCACGTCCGGCGGCGAAGAAGCAGCGCCAGGCCGTGGCGCCGGCGGAGTGAACGCCATGGCACCGAACCCGCGCCCCCTTCTCGCCGCGCTCCTGCTCCTCCTCGCCCTCGGCAGCCCGGCCTTCGCCGTGCAGCCGGACGAGGTGCTGGGCGATCCGGTGATGGAAAGCCGCGCCCGCACCATCTCGGCGGAACTGCGCTGCATGGTCTGCCAGAACCAGTCCATCGACGATTCTGACGCGCCGCTGGCGAAGGACCTGCGCATCATCGTGCGCGAGCGGCTGAAGGCGGGCGACAGCGACAGCCAGGTGCTGGACTTCATGGTGGCCCGCTACGGCGAATTCGTGCTGCTCCGCCCGCGCATGTCCTGGCGCAACGCTCTTTTGTGGGGGGCGCCCATCCTCGTGCTGCTGCTGGGCGGCCTCGGCGCCATCCTCGCTTTGCGCCGCCGCAGCGCCGCGCCCCCGGCGCCCCGCCTTTCGGCGGCCGAGGAGGCCCGGCTGAAGGCGCTGCTCGCCGAGGGCGACGGGGCCGGCACGAACAAGCCCTGAGGCGGACGCGGGGCGGCTCCCGCATTCTTCCCGTGGAAAGGTGGGCCGCGAGGGATTATGTGTGGCGGATGATGTCCACGCCCGAAGCCATGCCCGACCCCACGCTCACGCCTGAAACCGCCGTGCCCCCCATGGCTCCCGAGGTTGCGCCTGCGCGCGCGTCCCTCGTCGGCCTCGACCGGGACAAGCTGGGCGATGCGCTCGACGCCATCGGCGTGAAGGGCTCCGAGCGGCGCATGCGCGTCAACCAGCTCTGGCACTGGATCTACCTGCGCGGCGCCCTCGACTTTTCGGAGATGACCAACGTCTCCAAGCACCTGCGCGCCCGGCTGGAAGAGGCCTACACCCTCGCCCGCCCCGAGATCGTGGCAGAGCAGGTGTCGCAGGATGGTACCCGCAAGTGGCTGCTCCGCTTCCCGGCGGACCACCCGGGCGAGCGGCCGCACGACATCGAGACGGTCTACATCCCCGAGAGCGACCGCGGCACGCTGTGCGTCTCCTCGCAGGTGGGCTGCACGCTGAACTGCTCCTTCTGCCACACCGGCACCCAGCGCCTGGTGCGCAACCTCACCGCCGCCGAGATCGTGGCGCAGGTGATGGTGGCCCGTGACCGGCTGGGCGACTATCCCGGCCGCGAGCGCGCCGTCGGCCCCGGCCTGCCCACCGAGGGCGACCGGCTCGTCACCAACATCGTCTTCATGGGCATGGGCGAGCCGCTCTATGCCTATGACAGCGTGAAGGAAGCCATCGAGACCCTCTCGGACGGCGACGGCCTCGGCCTCGGCAGAAGGCGCATCACCGTCTCCACCTCCGGCGTGGTGCCGGAGATCGAGCGGCTGGGCTCGGAAGTCGGCCCCATGCTGGCCATCTCGCTGCACGCGGTGCGCGACGATCTGCGCGACGTGCTGGTGCCCATCAACAAGAAATACCCCATCAAGGAGCTGATGGAGGCCTGCCGGACCTATCCGGCCGCTTCCAACGCCAAGCGCATCACCTTCGAATACGTGATGCTGAAGGGCGTGAACGACTCGCCCGCCGATGCCCGCGCGCTGGTGAAGCTGCTGGAAGGCGTGCCGGCCAAGATCAACCTCATCCCCTTCAACCCCTGGCCGGGCACGCAATATGAGTGCTCGGACTGGGAGACCATCGAGCGCTTCTCGGACATCGTGTTCCGCGCCGGCTATGCGAGCCCGGTGCGCACGCCGCGCGGGCGCGACATCCTCGCCGCCTGCGGCCAGCTCAAGAGCGAGAGCGAGAAGCTCACCGCCCGCGAGCGCCTCGCCTACCGCGCCATGATGGCCCAGGCGGAATAGCGCCCGCCCCTTTCCGGAGACGCGTGCCATGCTCGACCATGTGGGGATTTCGGTTCACGACGTGGCGCGCTCCCGCGCCTTCTACCTCGCGGCGCTCGCCCCCCTCGGCTACGGCATCCTCATGGAGGCGAGCCCCCCGGGCGGGCATCATTATATCGGTTTCGGCGTGATCGGCTCCGGCAAGCCGGACTTCTGGATCGGCGATGCGCCGGTCGCCACCGGGCACCTGCATCTCGCCTTCGCCGCGACGGACCGCGCGGCGGTGGATGCCTTCTACGCCGCCGCCATCGCCGCCGGTGCGCGGGACAATGGCGCGCCGGGCCTGCGCCCGCATTACCACCCCAATTATTACGGGGCCTTCGTGTTCGATCCCGATGGCCTCAACGTGGAAGCCGTCTGCCACCTGCCCGAGACCGCCTGAGCCCATGGACAACCTCGTCCGCCTGCTGCTGCGCTTCGTTCTGGTGCCGCTCGGCTATTTCGCGTCGGTGATCGCGGGAGCGTGCGTGATCCTCATCGGGGAGTGGCGCATCGGCTCGCTGTTCACCGCCGCCGATCCCGGCGACCGGGCGCTGGGCTTCATCGTCGCCATCGCCACCACCGTGGTGGTGCTGTTCATGTTGCTGATGCTCATGTGGCTGGTGGCGGCGGTGGGCATCCTGTTTTCGGAGGCCTTCGCCATCCGCTCGTGGATGTTCCACGTGGCCAATGGCGTTGTCTCGGCCTGGATCGGCGCCCAGCTCTTCGCGCCCACCGATGGCGCGACGGCGGTGGCAGGCGATCCCTTCTATGTGGTGGCGGCGGGCCTTGCCGGCGGCCTTGCCTATTGGCTGGTGGCAGGCTCCACGGCCGGCTTCTTCAAGCCCATCCTGCGCTCGCCCGCCGAGCGGGCCGGCGCCCTGCCCCCGCCACCCCGCCGGCCGGACCTGTCGCCGCCCTCGCCTGAGTCGCCCCCCAGATGAGTCCCGGCGCCGACGGTCCCGGTGCGGCCCGGCGCACGGGTCGTCTGGCGTTGGCCTATCTCGCGTCCGTCCTCGTCACCGTAAGCCTGCTGCCGCTTGTCGGCGCCGCCATGGACCGGATAGCGCCCGCTCCCGGCGCGTCCGAGGGGCTGGCGCTGTATTATGGCGTGGCGATCGCGTCCGCTGGCTTCGCCTATCTGCTCGCTGCCGTATGCGGACTTGTGCCGGCACTGGTGTGGATCGCCGTCTCGGAACGGAAAAGCCTGCGCCATCCGCTCTCCCATGTGGCGGCCGGCGCGATCTGGGCCGCGGCGGGCTGGCTGGGCTTCTCCCTCGTCACCGATTCTCTCGGCGACCCGCTGCTGGCGCGGGTGACGATCGACCTTCTCATCGCCGGTGCCGGCGGAGGCCTTGCCTACTGGGCCGTGGCCGGGCGCAGCGCGGGCGGCGGCACACCCCGTCGCTGAGAAGCGCACCCACGACGAAAAACCGCGGACGTTGCCGTCCGCGGTTCAAAACGTCTCGGGAAACCCGAAGGCTCAGGCCGCGGCAGCGGCAGCGGCGGCCTTGGCGATCTGGCGCTTGAGGTCGAGGGCAACGGGAGACAGCTCCTCGTCGCGGGCCTTGGCGAGGAAAGCGTCGAGGCCACCGCGGTGGTCCACGCTCTTCAGCGCGTTGGCGCTGATGCGCAGGCGCACGGAACGCTTCAGCGTCTCGCTCTCCAGCGTCACGTTGCACAGGTTCGGCAGGAACCGGCGCTTGGTCTTGCGGTTCGAGTGGCTCACGAGGTTGCCGCTCTGAACCCCCTTGCCGGTCAGGTCACACCGCCGGGACATGGCGAAAGTCCTTTTTTCTTCGTATGGCGCGGGGAACGCGTCGGGGCCAGAAGACCCGCGTGCACTCACCCGCTCTATCGGGAAGCGGCTCCTATAGGGGGAGAGGGGGAGCCAGTCAAGGTGCGGAGCATATTGCCTCCGCCCGGACCTTGCTATGAGAATGACGTTACGGCCAGGCTTGACGGGGAACAAGGGTCGAGCCTGATGGCCGGGATGGGGGATTTCATGAACATCGGAAACTGGCTTTTCGCCGCCGCGCTGTCGACGGCGGGGATCTTCTGCGCGGGCGAGGCGAGCGCGCAGGGCAAGTTCATCGTCAACCAGCTCTCGGGCAAGTGCATCGACGTGTCCGGCGCCCCCGGCACCAAGAATGGCGCGCCGCTGATCCTTTATACCTGCGAGTTCTCCGGGCTGAACCCCAACGGGACGCCTACCGACCAGATGTGGGAAGTCCTGCCGCAAGGCTTCATCCGCAACGCCCTTTCCGGCAAGTGCATCGACGTGCCCGGCGCTCCCGGCATCAAGGCAGGGACCGCCCTGATCCTTTATGATTGCGAGCTTTCCGGGCGGAACCCCAATGGCTCGACCACCGACCAGCAGTGGCAGTTCACCAAGGAGGGGCTGATCCGCCATCGCCTGTCCGGCCTGTGTCTCGATGTGCGCGGCGCCCCCGCCACCGCCAACGGCACGCGCCTGCAGCTCGCCACATGCGAGGTGGCTGGCGGGCCGTCCGACCAATACTGGCGCCTGAAGTAGAGCGCCGCCGCCTCACCCCGGCATCAGCACCCCCCTGCCCTTCTGCGCCGCCTCCGCGATGAAATCGGCGGCGACGCGGATGCGGGCGAGGTCGCGGGTGTCGGTGTGGGTGAGAAGCCAGAAGGTGCGCGTCAGCCCCACCTCCGTGGGCAGGATCGGCACCAGCCCCTCCGGCCCCTCGCCGGCGAACAGATCAGCCATGAAGCGAGGGAGCACGCACACGCCGGCCCCCGCGCGGGTCGCCGTCATCTGGGCGACGAGGCTGGAGCTTTTCAGGCGCACCCTGAGGTCCTTGGCCACCAGAGGCACGTAATCCAGCTCGGGCGCGTAGATCAGGTCGTCCACATAGCCGATGAAGCGGTGACGCTGGAGCGCCGCGCGGCTCTCGATGGCCCCATGCTTCTCCAGATAGGCGCGGGCGGCATAGAGGCCGAGCCGGTAGTCCGTGAGCTTGCGCGCGTGGAGCCGCCCCTCCTTCGGCCGCGAGAGCGAGATGGCGATGTCCGCCTCGCGCTTCGACAAGGAGAAAAGCCGCGGCATGGCGAGGAGCTGGATGTCCAGCTCCGGGTGCAGATCCGAGAGCGCACCGATGCGCGGGGCGAGGAAGAACGTGCCGAAGCCGTCCGGTGCACCGATTCGCACCGTGCCGGAAACGCCGAGGTCCGATCCGGCGATCTCGCCCTGTGCCGAGAGCGCCAGCGTCTCCATGCCCTCGGCTGCGGCGAGCAGGCGATCCCCGGCGGCGGTCAGCGCATAGCCGTGGGGGCGCCGGTCGAACAGCTTCGCCCCCAGCGCCGCCTCCAGCGCGGCGATGCGACGGCTCACGGTGGAGTGCTCCACCTTCAGCCGCGCCGCCGCCACCGTGAGCCGTCCGGCCCGCGCCACCGCGAGGAAGAAGGTGAGGTCGGACCACTCGAAATCGCCGCCGGGCATGGCTCTCGGGACTGTGAAAGGGTGCACATCAATGGTGCGGAGATTGCCGTAGCTGTGCACAAAAAGATAGGGCAGTGTGCCGGCCAACGAACGCTGCCGGGAAGCGGTGGCGCCGCATTGGAAACGCATTCCCCAGAAGATGCCCAAGGAGGCACCCGCATCATGCGTGAGATCGGCCATTTCATCGGCGGCAAGCATGTGCCCGGCACGTCCGGTCGTTTCGCCGACGTCTACCAGCCCATGACGGGCGACGTGGTCGGCCACGTGGCCCTCGCCTCCAAGGACGAGCTCGCCGCCGCCGTCGCCAACGCCAAGGCCGCGCAGCCCGCCTGGGCCGCCACCAATCCGCAGCGCCGCGCCCGCGTGCTGATGAAGTTCCTGGAGCTGGTGCACCGCGACTACGACATGCTGGCGGACCTGCTCGCTCGCGAGCACGGCAAGACCGTGCCCGACGCCCGCGGCGACATCCAGCGCGGCCTCGAGGTGATCGAGTTCGCCATCGGCATCCCGCACCTCATGAAGGGCGACTTCTCCGACAGCGCCGGCCCGGGCATCGACATCTATTCCATGCGCCAGGCGCTGGGCGTGGTGGCCGGCATCACCCCGTTCAACTTCCCGGCCATGATCCCCATGTGGAAGTTCGGCCCGGCCATCGCCTGCGGCAACGCCTTCATCCTGAAGCCGTCCGAGCGTGATCCCGGCGTGCCCATGCACCTCGCCGAGCTGATGCTGGAAGCCGGCCTTCCCCCCGGCATCCTCAATGTGGTGAACGGCGACAAGGAAGCCGTGGACGGCCTGCTCGACCATCCCGACGTCCACGCCATCGGCTTCGTCGGCTCCTCGGCCATCGCCCAGTACATCTATGCCCGCGGCGCGGCCAACGGGAAGCGCATCCAGGGCTTCGGCGGCGCCAAGAACCACATGATCATCATGCCCGACGCGGACATGGACCAGGCCGTGGACGCCCTCATCGGCGCCGGCTACGGCTCCGCCGGCGAGCGCTGCATGGCGATCTCCGTGGCGGTGCCGGTGGGCCCCGAGGCGGCCGACAAGCTGCTGGAAAAGCTCGTTCCCCGTGTCGAGAACCTGAAGATCGGCCCGTCCACCGACGGCTCCGCCGACTTCGGTCCCCTCGTCACCCGCGAGGCGCTGGAGCGCGTGCGCGGCTATGTGGACCTCGGCGTACAGGAAGGCGCGCAGCTGCTGGTGGACGGCCGCGGCTTCAAGATGCAGGGCTATGAGAACGGCTTCTACATGGGCGGCTGCCTGTTCGACCATGTGACCGCCGACATGCGCATCTACAAGGAAGAGATCTTCGGCCCAGTCCTCTCCGTGGTGCGCGCGCCGGACTACAAGGAGGCCCTGCGCCTTCCCACCGAGCACGAATACGGCAACGGCGTCGCCATCTTCACCCGCGACGGCGATGCCGCCCGCGACTTCGCCTCCAAGGTGAATGTGGGCATGGTGGGCATCAACGTGCCGATCCCGGTGCCGCTCGCCTACCACACCTTCGGCGGCTGGAAGCGCTCCGGCTTCGGCGACCTGAACCAGCACGGCCCGGACGGCGTGCGCTTCTACACCAAGACCAAGACCGTCACCTCCCGCTGGCCCTCGGGCATCAAGGATGGCGCGGACTTCGTGATCCCCACCATGGGCTGACACGCCGGATCAGCCGCTCCGTCCACAGGACGGGGCGGCTCTGGCATCGGCGGGTCCGTCGGGTGCATATCTCGGCGGGCATTGGATGGCTCGCACGAAGGCGCCCCCAACATGTTCACCCTCTCCGAGGACCAGATCGCCATCCGGGACATGGCGCGCGATTTCGCCAATGAGCAGATCGCGCCCTATGCCGTGGAATGGGACGAGAAGAAGCATTTCCCCGTCGAGCAGTTGCGCGCCGCCGCCGCGCTCGGCATGGGCGGCATCTATGTGAAAGAGGATGTGGGCGGCTCCGGCCTCACCCGCCTTGATGCGGCGCTCATCTTCGAGCAGCTCGCCACCGGCTGCCCCGGCACGTCCGCCTATCTCTCCATCCACAACATGTCGACTTGGATGATCGACCGCTTCGGCGACGACGCCCAGCGCAGGAAGTGGGTGCCGCGCCTCGCCAGCATGGAGCACTTCGCCTCCTACTGCCTCACCGAGCCCGGCGCGGGATCGGACGCGGCGGCGCTGAAGACCAAGGCGGTGCGGAACGGCGACCATTACATCGTCGACGGCCAGAAGCAGTTCATCTCCGGCGCCGGCTCCTCAGACATTTATGTGGTGATGGTGCGCACCGGCGGCGACGGGCCGAAGGGCATCTCCACCCTCGTCATCGAGGCGGGCGCGCCGGGCCTCTCCTTCGGCGCCAACGAGCGCAAGATGGGCTGGAACGTGCAGCCCACCCGCACCGTCACCTTCGAGGGCGTCAAGGTGCCGGTGGAGAACCGGCTGGGCGAAGAGGGCGAGGGCTTCAGGATCGCCATGGCCGGGCTCGACGGCGGCCGGCTGAACATCGGTGCCTGCTCGCTGGGCGGGGCGCAGGCGGCGCTGGAGAAGGCGCTCTCCTACATGCGTGAACGCAAGGCTTTCGGAAAGCGCCTCGACGAATTCCAGGCGCTGCAATTCCGCCTCGCCGACATGGCGACCGAGCTGGAATGCGCCCGCACCTTCCTGTGGCGCGCCGCCTCCGCGCTCGACGCCAAGGCGCCGGACGCGACGCAGCTCTGCGCCATGGCCAAGCGCATCGCCACCGATCGCGGCTTCGAGGTGGCCAACGACGCCCTGCAGATGCACGGCGGCTACGGCTACCTCGCCGACTACGGCATCGAGAAGATCGTGCGCGACCTCAGGGTCCACCAGATCCTCGAGGGCACCAACGAGATCATGCGCCTCATCGTTGCCCGCGCGCTGATCGCGCAGGGGAACTGAGGGGCGCGTCTCACGCGCGGCGTCCCACGCGCGGCGTCATGCCCGGGCTTGTCCCGGGCATCCACGTGAACAGGCCGGGCACCCTGTCTGCGGTCCGTGCAGGCGGAACGACGTGGATGCCCGGGACAAGCCCGGCCACGACGGCGGCGAAAACCATAGATAGCTGCACCGGCGGCACCCAATTTGGGAGGAAACCATCATGGCCACCATCGCATTCATCGGCCTCGGCAATATGGGCGGGCCCATGGCCGCCAACCTCGTGAAGGCCGGCCACGCCGTCACCGGCTTCGACCTCGTGCCCGCCGCGCTGGAGGCGGCGAAGGCCAAGGGCGTCGCCATCGCCGACAGCGCCAAGTCGGCCGTGGCGTCCGCCGATGCGGTCGTCACCATGCTGCCCTCCGGCAAGCATGTGGTGGGCGCCACCACCGGCGCGGACGGCCTGTTCGCGGCGGCAAAGCCCGGCACGCTCTTCATCGACAGCTCCACCATCGACGTCGCCTCCGCCCGCGCCTTCCACGAGGCGGCCAAGGCGGCAGGTCACGCGAGCGTGGATGCCCCCGTCTCCGGCGGTGTCGGCGGGGCGGAGGCAGGCACGCTCACCTTCATGGTGGGCGGCACGGACGAGGCGTTCGCGGCGGCAAAGCCCATCCTGGAGCTGATGGGCAAGAAGATCGTCCATTGCGGCGGCGCCGGCGCGGGCCAGGCGGCGAAGATCTGCAACAACATGATCCTCGGCATCTCGATGATCGCGGCCTCGGAAGCCTTCGTGCTGGCCGAGAAGCTGGGCCTCTCCCATCAGGCTCTGTTCGACGTCGCCTCCACCTCCTCGGGCCAGTGCTGGTCGATCAACACCTATTGCCCGGTGCCCGGCCCGGTGCCCACCAGCCCCGCCAACCGCAACTATGTGCCGGGCTTTGCGGCGGCCCTCATGCTGAAGGACCTGAAGCTCTCGCAGGAAGCGGCGGAGACGGCCGGCGCCGCCACCGCGCTGGGCGCCGCGGCGACCGCCCTCTACACCGCCTTCGCGGCCGAAGGGAACGAGGGCAAGGACTTCTCCGGCATCATCGAGTGGATCCGCACGCGCGCCGACGAGACCTGAGGGGCGCCAGTTCGCCCTTCACTCAGCCAACAAAAAGGCCCGCGGCGGAAGCTCGCGGGCCTTTTGCTATGGAGCGCAGTTCACCGCGCCGGCCACGGCGCCGGCAGCGGCGAGGGGCCGTAGGCATTCGTTTGGGGCTGCGAGGGCTGCACCCACCAGAACAGCAGCAGCAGCAGGCCGAAGAGCGGAACCAGCATGATGAAGATCCACCAGCCGCTCCGTCCCACATCATGCAGGCGCCGGACCGTCACGGCGAGGGTGGGCAGGAACAATGCGAGGTGGGCGAGGCTCATCATCCAGTTCGGCGCGGTCATGGCGTACCAGCTGGCGACGCTCTCGCCGTTCGCCTGAATGTTCATGATCGTCCCGCTTATCAGCATTCCGCCGACGAGCATGATGGCCAGATCCACCAGCAGCGTGAACAGGGAGAACCACCAGAACTCGCTGCGGGGCGCCCGTCCCTGGAAGCCGGCATATTGGCTGAGGCAGCTGCGAACGGCTTCGATGAATGTCATGGCCCCTCCTCGCGCACCGTGACCCTGCGGCTGCGCCGGGCTACCTATAGCGGAAGCGTCCGCGCGCGGCCAACCGGGCCGGCGGTCGCCGGGCCGGAGCGGCGGGGGACTTCATGGAACTGATCTTTCCGCTTCTCGCCGGCGCGGCCGGGCTGGCGCTGGCCGTAGGGGTCGCCCGCAGGTTCAGAGCGTTTCACAGGCAGGCGCTCGCAAGCGTCGCCTCCGGCAGCGAGATGGCCGCGCTGCCTGATGGCGCGGTGGAATATGCCGACCGCGGCACGGGCCCGGTGCTGCTCTCCATCCATGGCGCGGGCGGCGGGTTCGACCATGGCCTGTTCTTCGCGGACGAATTGATGGGCGGCGGCTTCCGCCTCATCTCGCCCTCGCGCTTCGGCTATCTGCGCACCGGTACGCCCGCCGCAGGAGTGGATGCGCCGGACGGCGGCATCGCCGCGCAGGCCGATGCCCATGCCGCGCTGCTCGACCATCTCGGCCTCGACAAGGTGATCGTGATGGGCCTGTCGGCGGGCGCGCGGTCGGCGGCGGCGCTGGCCGTTCGCCATCCGGACAAGGTGCGGGCGCTGGTGCTGCTGGTGCCGGCCCTCGACGCGCCGCACAGCCCGGTGGCCACCGATCCCACCGGAGGCAGCCGGCTCGCCTTCGCCATCGTGAAGGCCGGGGGCGATTTCTTCTGGTGGCTGATCGGCGCCCTCGGCCCCTCGATGGTGATCCGCTTCGTGGGCGTGCGGCCGGCACTTCTGGCTCAGGCGGGCGAGAAGGAACGCGCCCGCGTGCTGAAGATCGCCGCCGCTATCGCGCCGGTGTCCGAGCGCGCGGCCGGCATCAGGCTCGACAGCGCCTGCCCGCACCCCGTGCTGCCGCTGGAGCGCATCACGGCACCGACCCTCATCGTCTCGGCGCGGGACGATCTCTTCAACACGTTGCCGGCGGCGGAGGTGGCGGCGGCGCGCATCCCCGGCGCCCGGCTCATCGCCTACAACACCGGCGGCCACCTGCTGGTGGGGCGGGCGGCGCAGACGCGCGCGGCCGTGCGCGCATTTCTCGATGAAGTCGCGCCGTGACGAGAATTTGGAGGCAGGGAATGAATGGTAGCAGCGGGTGGATTTGAACCACCGACCTCCGGGTTATGAATCCGGCGCTCTCACCGACTGAGCTACGCTGCCACAACACACATCCGACGCAAGTTGCGTCAGGAGACGCGCATATAGAGGCGGGGCCACGCGGGTGTCAAGAATCCCCGCGCGCCCTGTGAACAGAAGGCTTGCGGCCGAAAGGCTCAGGCCGCCTTCTTCTTGATGCGCACCATCTTGAAGAAGCCCACCGGGAAGACGGGAGCGATGCTCACCACTTCCATGTCGGGGTATTTGGCCGCCCAGTTGCGCAGCCGGCTGGCCTTGAAGGCGATGCTCCAGCCGACCTTCTTGACCAGTGGCGCCAGCGCCGCCTCGATGTGCATGGTCGCGCCTTCGTCCGCCCCGAGCTTGGAGGCGATGACGATCTCGCCGCCCGGCCGCAGCACGCGGTACATCTCGTCCAGCGCGCCCTCGGGGTCGGGCACCAGCGTGATGACGAAGGGCACGGTGACGGCGTCGAAGCTGTGGTCGGCGAAGCCGAGCTTGCAGGCATCCATGGCGCAGAGCAGGCCCACCTGCTTCAGGCCGCGCTCCACCTTCTTCTCTACCGCCTTCTGCAGCATGTGGAAGGACAAATCGATGCCGGTGACGCGGCAACCGGCGGGGTAATAGGGCAGCACCAGCCCGGTGCCGACGCCCACTTCCAGAATATCGGGACCGCAGGCGGCAGCGGCGGCGGAGGTCTTGCGCTGGGCGTCCGCCAGCAGCTTCACATAGACCTTGTCATAGATGGGCGCCCACTTGGCATAGGCCTTCTTCTGGCCTTCGAGATCGTACTGAACCGCCATTGCCGTCTCTCCCGCCCCGCGTCCTCAGGCGACCTCCGCGACCGCCTTCGCCACCCGCTCCGCCTTCACGATGGTGCCGCCGCCCAGAAGGCGGGCACCGGCGCCGGGGGCATCGTAGAGCACGCAGGCCTGCCCCGGCGCAACGCCTTCCTCGCCCAGCGCGAGATGCACGGCCGGGGTGCCATCCGCCGTGCGGCCGAGGCGCGCCGGTACCGGGGGACGGGTGGACCGCACTTTCACATACACCTCGGCCTCGGCATCCAGAGCCGCAGCGAAGGGGATGTCGCCCAGCCAGTTCACGTCGGCCATGGAAATGGCGCGCACCGCCAGCGCCTCGCGCGGGCCGACCCGCACCTCGCGCCGGGAGGCATCGATGGAGATCACGTAGAGCGGCTCGGGCGTGGCGATGCCGAGGCCCTTGCGCTGGCCGATGGTGTAATGGAGCACGCCCTTGTGGCGGCCCAGCACCCGGCCATCCAGATGCACGATGTCGCCCGCCTCGCCGGCCTCGGGCCGCAGGCGCTGCACCACCTCGGCATAATCGCCGCCGGGCACGAAGCAGATGTCCTGGCTGTCCGGCTTCTCCGCCACCGGCAGGCCGAATTCGGCCGCGAGCGCCCGCACGTCCGCCTTCTGCATCTCGCCGAGGGGGAAGCGCAGCTTGTCGAGCTGGGCAGCCGTGGTGGCATAGAGGAAATAGGACTGGTCCCGCGCCTCTTCCGCCGCGCGGAACAGGCCGCGCCCGCCGCCGGGCAGCGCGCGGCTCGCCACGTAATGGCCGGTGGCGAGAAAACGCGCGCCCAGTTCCTCGGCGGTGGCGAGCAGGTCGCGGAACTTGACGGTGCGGTTGCAGTCCACGCAGGGGATGGGGGTGACGCCGGCCGCATAGCTCGCGGCGAAGCGGTCGATCACCTCCTCGCGGAAGCGGCTTTCATAATCGAGCACGTAGTGCGGAATGCCCAGCGTGCGCGCCACTTCGCTCGCGTCATAGATGTCCTGCCCCGCGCAGCACGAGCCGGCCCGGTGCGCCGCCTCGCCGTGGTCGTAGAGCTGGAGGGTGACGCCCACAACGTCATAGCCGGCGCGGGCCAGCAGGGCGGCCACTACGGACGAATCCACCCCGCCCGACATGGCCACCACGACGCGCGTCGCCGCGCGTTCGGCACGGGCGGCGTCGGAGGCATCGAGGAGGAGGTCGTCGGTCATCTCGGTCGTCGGCTTTCGGCCGTGGGGTCGGAAGGAGGCGCGGCAGAACGTATGCCGCACCGTCGCCAAGTGCAAACAAGGTGCAAACGATTGGCATCTGAGCCATGCGAGCGCGGCGAAAAAACGGCCTTCCCGTCCGCGCCGCGGCGGTCCGTCACCCCCGCGCCACCCGGCGGGCCGGCTCCTCGTCCTCCACCGGCCCCTCGAACACCGAGACGAGGGCACGGCGGATGGTGGACTGGCGGGCGGCGCCGGTGATCTTCGCGCCCATCAGGTCGGTGACGTAGAACACGTCCACCGCCCGCTCGCCGAAGGTGGCGACATGGGCCGAGGCGATGTTGAGGTTGAGCCGCGACAAAGTGTTGGTGAGGGCGAACAGCAGGCCCGGCCGGTCGAGGCCGGAGACCTCCACCACCGTGTGGCGGTTCGACCAGGAATTGTTCACCGTCACCTCGGGCTCCACCGTGAACGTGCGGCGGCCCTTGGGCAGCTTCTTGGCCATCACCTCCGGCAGGCGCACCTCGCCGGTGAGCGCCTGCTCCACCGCTTCCCGGATGCGGTTGGCGCGGCGCAGCTCGTCCTCGTCATGGTCGAAGGCGCGGCGAATGGCGATGGTGTCCAGCGCCAGCCCGTCCGTGGTGGTGGAGATCTGCGCATCCACGATGTTGGCGCCCGCCGCGGCGCAGGCCCCGGCGATGATGGATAGGAGCTTGGGATGGTCCGGCGCCAGCACGGTGAGCGTGGTGATGCCGCGGCCCGGCTCCAGCGACGCATGGGTGGCGATGGAGCGGCCCGCCGTCTCCGCCTCGTCCACGAAGCGGGCATGGCGCAGCTTGGTCTCGAGGTCCACGCGCAGCCAGTAGGGCGGATAATGGCGCGCCACATAGGCCGCCACCTTCTCGTCGTCCCAGTCGGAGAGGGCCGAGCGGAACTGCGACTGGGCGGCGGTGACGCGCTTGCCCCGGTCCACTTCCGAGAAGCCGCCGGTGAGCACCGGCTCGGTCTCGTAATAGAGGGTGCGCAGGAGCTGCGCCTTCCAGCCGTTCCAGGTGCCCGGCCCCACCGCCTTGATGTCGGCCGTGGTGAGGATGGTGAGCAGCTTCATGCGCTCCAGGTTCTGCACCACGGAGGCGAAATTCTCGATGGTCTTGCGGTCCGAGAGGTCGCGGGACTGGGCGACCGTGGACATGACCAGGTGCTGCTCCACCAGCCAGGCCACCGTCTCGGTCTCAACCGGCGAGAGGCCGAAGCGCGGGCAGAGCTTGCGAGCGATGCGGGCGCCGGCCACCGAGTGATCCTCCGGGCGGCCCTTGGCGATGTCGTGCAGCAGGAGGGCGACATAGAGCAGGTTGCGGTTCTTCACCGTGCCCATCAGCTCGTTGGCGAGCCCGTTCTCCGGGTTCACCTTGCGCTCGATCTCCGAGAGAATGCCGATGCAGCGCAGCAGGTGCTCGTCCACCGTGTAGTGGTGGTACATGTTGAACTGCATCATCGCGACGATCTTGCCGAACTCCGGCAGGAACCGCCCCAGCACGCCCACCTCGTTCATCCGCCTGAGCACCGTCTCGGGCGCGTCCTTGGAGGTGACGATCTCCAGGAACAGGCGGTTCGCCTCCGGATTCTCGCGCACGCTCGCATCGATGAGGCCGAGGGAGCGGGCGGCGAGCTGGCTGGCGTCGGGATGCAGCGCGAGATTGCGCTTGTCGGCCACGTGGAAGATGCGGATGAGGTTCACCGGGTCGCGGTTGAACGCCTCCGGGTCCGCCACGTTCAGGCGGTCATGGTCGAGGATGAAGTCCGTCGTGTCCTTCAGCGTGATGCGGCGGGAGCCGGCGCGGAAGCGCTCCACCATGCCCTTGAGCCCCGGCACCGGCTTTTCGTGGCGCTCCTCCAGCGCGGCGGAGAGGATGGCGGTGAGATCGCCCACATCCTTCGCCACGAGGAAATAGTGCTTCATGAAGCGTTCCACGTCCTTCTGGCCGGGATGCTCCGTATAGCCGAGGCGCAGCGCCATCTCCCGCTGCAGGTCGAAGGAGAGGCGGTCCTCGGCGCGGCCGGTAAGGAAGTGCAGGTGGCAGCGCACCGACCACAGGAAGTCCTCGCACTTCTTGAAGAGGTTCGCCTCCTCGCGGGTGAACACGCCCTTGGCGACGAGCTGGCTCGCGGTCTGCACCCGGTAGACGTATTTGGAGATCCAGAAGAGGGTGTGCAGGTCCCTAAGGCCGCCCTTGCTCTCCTTGACGTTGGGCTCGACGAGGTAGCGCGACTGGCCGGAGCGGCGCAGGCGATCCTCGCGCTCGGCCATCTTGGCGGCGACGAACTCGGCGCCGGTGCCCTCCACCACTTCCTTGTCGAAGCGCTTCTCCAGATCCTCGAACAGCGCCTTGTCGCCGACGAGGAAGCGGGCTTCGAGAATGGAGGTGCGGATGGTGAAGTCGGCCCGGGCCTGCCGCAGGCATTCATCGACCGAGCGGGTGGCGTGACCCACCTTCAGCCCGAGGTCCCAGAGGATGTAGAGCATGGCCTCGGCGACGCTCTCGCCCCAGGCCGTCTGCTTGTAGGGCAGCACGAACAGGATGTCGGTGTCGGAGCCCGGCGCCATCATGCCGCGGCCGTATCCGCCCACCGCCACCACCGCCATGCGCTCGGAGCGGGAGGGGTTGTCCACCGGATAGAGGAAGGTGGTAGCCACCTCATAGGCGCTGGTGATGACCGCATCCTGCAGCGCTGAGAGGCGCATGGCGCAGCAGCGGCCGCAGCCATCTTCCAGCAGCAGACGCTCGGCGGCGGCGCGGCCTTCCTGCATGCCCTTCTTGAGGCGTGCGACGACGGCGTTGCGCAAATCGAGGTCGCGGCCCTTGTGGGCGGAAGCGATTTCCCGGATCTCGGCCTTGAGGGCCTGGCCTTCGAAGGGTTCGCCGATGACGCGGTTGACCTTGGAGGAACGGACGGTGGGCATTGCTCGGCGATCTGGAGGCACGAAGGACAGGAGCCTTCATCTGTACCGCAATCAGCGCCCGGCCGCGAGCGGCGTTCATTGGTCGCTCTCGAATCGGCCGCAGCGGAACCTATATTTCTGTGATGGAACACATGCCGTACGGACAGCTTCGCGCCGGGACCGCCCAGACATACCGCAAGGTCATGTATGGCGCGGTGGCGCTCGCGATGACGCTGACGCCAGTCGGCGCCCTGGCCGCGACGGGTGTGGGCACGCCCATCGTGGGCGGAGCGGCGAACATTCCCCCGATCCAGCGGCCGGCGCCACGTCCCGTGGTGCGGCCAGCCCCGACCGTCCCGCGCGCGCCGACCGTTGTCACGCCCAGACCGAAGCTGCCGGCACCGAAGCCAGTGGTGCCCACCGATCCCATCATCAAGCCCGCGCCGTTCCGCACCAACACGCCCGTCGGCGGCCAGCCCGGCTCAGGCGCGCCGCTGGGCGTGCTGCCGGGCGGCCTCGCCACGCCGCTCGTGGGCCCGGCCCCGGCGCCGAATACCTGCTGGTTCTACACCACGCCGGCGAAGACGGTGGGCTACTGGAGCAAGTGTCCCTAGGGCATTCGTCTGATGACCCCCCGCGAAAACGCTTGCCGCGTAACGCTTCCTTGAGGTGAGGCGGGCACCATCTGCCCCAGCGGCTGATCTTCGCCCCATTTTGGTGGTGGAAGGAGCCGCGCGGCCCGAAGGCAGGCCGGCTATGCGACGGGAATTGGAATGACCGCACAGGGACGGGGGGACGGCATGAGGCGCGAGCCGCTCATGGAGCGGCCCGAATCCCTGTTCGACATCCGCCTCGACCCGCGCGACCGCTCCGCCGCACCGCCCCCGGAACCGCCCCGCCCTGCCCGCAAGGCGGCCGCGCGGCCCAAGGCCAAGGCCGAGCCCGACATGCGTCCCGATCCCGCCCCGCGCCGCGGCCGCTCCGAGCCACCGCCCCGCCGGCCCCGCCGTGGCGGAGGGGGGCGTCTCGTGTTCCGGCTGGTGAAATGGGGCTTCATCCTGGGCGTGTGGGCGCTGCTCGCCCTCGCCGGCGTGATCGCCTACGAGGCGTCGAAGCTGCCGTCCATGCAGACGCTGATGATCCCCAAGCGTCCGCCCACCGTCACCGTGCAGGGGGCGGACGGCAAGACCATCGCCACGCGCGGCGACATGGGGGGCGTCGCCGTGCCCATCGGCGAGTTGCCGCCCTATCTGCCCAAGGCCTTCGTCGCCATCGAGGACCAGCGCTTCTACAGCCATTTCGGCCTCGATCCCGAAGGCCTCGCGCGCGCCCTCGTCACCAACCTCACCTCAAGGCGCCTGCGGCAGGGCGGCTCGACGCTGACCCAGCAGCTCGCCAAGAACCTGTTCCTGACCCAAGAGCGCACCGCCTCGCGCAAGATGCAGGAGCTGGTGCTGGCCCTGTGGCTGGAGCACAAGTTCACCAAGGACCAGCTGCTCGACCTCTATCTCAATCGCGTCTATTTCGGCGCCGGCGCCTATGGTGTGGAGGCGGCGGCCCAGCGCTATTTCGGCAAGTCCGCGCGGCAGGTGACGCTGGCCGAGGCCGCCATGCTGGCCGGGCTGGTCAACTCGCCCTCGCGCCTCGCCCCGACGCGCAATCTCAAGGGCGCCCAGGCCCGCGCCAATCTGGTGCTGGCCGCCATGCGCGACCAGAAGATGATCACCGCCGACATGGCGAGCACCGCCCAGGGTCGCCCGGCACAGCTCGCCCGCAGCGGCATGCCCGATTCCTCCGGCTATGTGGCCGACTGGGTCATGGACCAGCTCGATTCCGTGCTCGGCGACGGCGAACTGCCGGGCGACGTGGTGGTGCGCACCACCATCGATCCCGCCCTGCAGAAGGCGGGCGAGGCGGCGCTGGAGGACACGCTGGCGAAATCCGGCACCAAATACGGCGTCGGCCAGGGCGCCATCGTGGTGCTCGATCCCGATGGGGGGGTGAAGGCGCTGATCGGCGGCCGCTCCTATGCGGACAGCCAGTATAACCGCGCCGTCACCGCCCGGCGGCAGCCGGGCTCGGCCTTCAAGCCCTTCATCTATCTCACCGCCGTCGAGCACGGCCTGACGCCGGAGAGCGTGCGCGAGGACGCGCCCATCCAGCTCAAGGGCTGGCGGCCGGAGAACTCGACCCGCGACTATCGCGGCCCGGTGACGCTCACCACCGCGCTCGCGCTCTCCCTGAACACGGTGTCGGTGCGCCTCGTGCTGGAGTTCGGCCCCAAGGCGGTGGTGCAGACCGCCCACCGCATGGGCATCTCTTCGAACCTCGACCCCAACCCCTCCATCGCGCTCGGCACCTCGGAAGTGTCGGTGCTGGAGCTGGCGGGCGCCTATACGCCCTTCGCCAATGGCGGCCTTGGCGTCATGCCCCACGTCATCGACAGCGTGATCGGGCCGGACGGCAAGCCGCTCTATGAGCGCAACGTCACCGGCATGGGCCGCGTGGTCGCCTCCGAATATGTGGCGATGATGAACCACATGATGACCCAGACGCTGGCCGCCGGCACCGCGCGCCGCGCCGACCTCCCGGGCTGGGAAGCGGCCGGCAAGACCGGCACCTCACAGGATTACCGCGACGCCTGGTTCGTCGGCTACACGGCGAAATACGTGGCGGCGGTCTGGCTCGGCAATGACGATTCCTCACCCACCAAGAAGGCCTCCGGTGCCAACCTGCCGGTGGAGATCTGGAGCCGCGTGATGAAGGCGGCGCATCAGGGCGTGCCGGTGGCGGAGCTTCCGGGCGGCCTGAGGTCCTACGGCTTCGGCGGCAACGGCTATGGCCAGCCGGGCGCGACCTACCTGCCGCCCGCCGATTTGCCGGACGACCGTCCGCCGGCCGTGGTCGGCCAGATGCCGCCGCCCCCGCCCCAGCAGGAGCCGCCCATGACGCTGGACCGCTGGTTCGCGGAAACCTTCCTGGGCCAGGGCCGGCGGTAATCGGAGGCGCGCGCCGCGCCACGAGCGCTCTCGCCTTGCGCCCGCCGCCCTGCTCTAGGATAAGGCGTCATGACCGACACCCCTTCCCCCGCCGCCGAAGCCGATCCCTATCTGGAGCCCGGCCGCCTCCTGTTCGCTGGAGACTGGCAGTTCATCTCCGCGGCGCCCACCGTCGATGTGCTGCCGCCCATGCAGGGCATGGAGATCGCGCTGGCCGGCCGCTCCAACGTGGGCAAGTCGTCCCTCGTCAACGCGCTGACCGGCCGCAAGGCGCTGGCGCGCACCTCGGTGACGCCGGGGCGGACGCAGGAGCTGATCTTCTTCCGGGTAGGGCCGGAGCTGTGCCTGGTGGACATGCCGGGCTACGGCTTCGCCAAGGCGCCGAAGGAGAAGGTGGATGCCTGGACACGCACCATCAAGGACTATCTGCGCGGCCGGGTGAACCTTGCCCGCGTCTTCGTGCTCATCGATTCCCGCCACGGCATCAAGCCGGTGGACGAGGAGATCCTCGATCTTCTCGACAAGGCGGCCGTCTCCTACGCCATCATCCTCACCAAGGTGGATCAGGTGAAGCCGAGCGCCCTTCCCTCGGTGATCGCCGGGGTGGAGGAGAAGATCCGCCGGCGGCCGGCGGCCTATCCCAAGATCTTCCCCACCTCCAGCAATACCGGCCAGGGCTTTCCCGAGCTGCGCGCGGCGGTAGCGCAACTTCTCGCCGAGCAGGGCTGACGCCCGGCGCCCGCCGGCGGACCGGAGGGCGGCCAAAGCGCGCGACGCGCGGGCGCGGCCTCGGCCTGAAACCGAGGCCGATGGGATCAGCCCAGCAGGTCGGCGACCGTGAGCGCGATCACCAGCGTCGCCTTGTCGAGGTCGGACAGGAGCAGGTTCTCGTCCGCCCGGTGGCCGTTGGCCTCCTCGATGGTGTGCGGGCCGGCGCCGTAGAGCACCACGGGCACGCCGGCTTCGGCATAGAGGCGCGCGTCCGTATAGAGCGGCACGCCGGTGGTCTTCACCTCCTCGCCGGTGACGGCGGAAGCATTGCGGCAGATGACGCCGGCGAGGTGCATGGCCTTATCGTCCGGCACCAGTGGGCGGGCGATGAGGATGCGCCGCACCTCCGCTTTCGCCTTCGAGCCTTCCAGCGCCGTGGCGATGACGCCGCGCACCTCGGCCTCCACCGCTTCCGGGTTCTCGCCGGGCACGATGCGGCGGTCGAGGCGGAAGGTGACGCGGTCCGGCACCACATTGGTGTTGATGCCGCCTGAGATGAGCCCCACCGTGAGCTGCGGCGAGCCGATGCCCGGCACGTCCGAGACCTTCCCCTGCAGCGTGTCGCGATAGGCATAGAGCGCGGTGAGGATCTTGGTGGCCGCCTCCAGCGCGTCGATGCCGGTGAAGGGCAGCGCGGCGTGGGCCGACTTGCCGATCACCTCCACCTCCAGGTGCAGGCAGCCATTGTGCGCCACCACGACGCCATAGGAGAAGCCGGCCGAGACGGCATAGTCCGGCTTGGTGAGGCCGGTTTCGAGGATCCAACCCGGCCCCACCTCGCCGCCGATCTCCTCGTCATAGGTGAAGTGCAGTTCCACCGTGCCCTTGAGCGGCAGGCCGGAGCGCTTCAGGGCGTCGAGGGCGAAGGCATAGGTGGCGAAGTCGGACTTGGAGACGGCGACGCCGCGGCCATACATGCGCCCGTCCACCACCTCGGCGCCGTAGGGGTCCTTGGTCCAACCCTCGCCGGGGGGCACCACGTCGCCATGGGCGTTCAGCGCCACCACGGGGCCCGCGCTTCCCCCTGCACCGAAGCGGTGGCGGATGATGAGGTTGGTGGCCGTGACCATGCCCGCCGCCTTCACCCGGTCGGCCGGCACGGCATGGCGCTCCACGGTGTAGCCGAGGGCTTCCAGCAGCTCGGCGGCGCGCGCCGCATGGGGGGCGCAATCGCCGGGGGGATTGTCGGAAGGCACCTTCACCAGCTCCGCCAGGAACTGGCGCTGCGCTTCGGTGCGCTCGGCGATCAGGCTGCGGAGGGTGTCGGCGTCGGCGGTGGACATGACGTCTTCCTTGTTCTTGGGGCGGGCCACGACCCGCCGGTTCTCTCGGACTCTACGCAATTCCTTTCGCAAAACCGCGATGCACTTTTGCGGGAATTGCTTCAGGGGGCGAGGGGGATGCGGTCTATTTGCCGGAGGCCCATTCCTTCAGCATGGCCCGGTCCTCGTCGGACAGTTCGGTGATGTTGTTGGGCGGCATGGCGTGGGTGAGGCCGGCCTGGACAAGGATGAGCTTGCGGTTCTTCGCGATGGCCTCCGGCGTGTCGAGGAGGATGCCGCGCGGGGGCACCGCGAAGCCCTCATACACCGGCTCGGCGGCGTGGCACATGGCGCAGCGGCCCATGACGACGTTCTGGATGTCCACTGGCACGTCCACCGCCGGCCCGCTCTTGGCGAAGGCCGGGGAGACCAGCGGCGGCAGGCCCAGCGCCATGCGGCCGGCGGGCGTGGTGGTCGCCGAGATGAATATCGCGAGGATCAGGCACACGGCCGCCACCAGCCAGCACCACGCCTTGTCGCCGCGCCCGGCGTGCCGCTCGTTGTAGAAATAGCGGATCACCGTTCCCGCCACGAGCGCCAGCGCCACGATGACGAAGGCGTAGGGCGTGGAATAGGTCAGCGGATAATGGTTGGAGATCATCAGGAAGACGACGGGCAGGGTGAAGTAGTTGTTGTGCCCGGACCGGAGCTTGGCCGTCTTGCCGTAATAGGGGTTCGGCACCTCGCCCGCCTTCAGCGCCGCCACCACCTTGTGCTGGTTGGGGATGATGACGAAGAAGACGTTGCCGCTCATGATGGTCGCCATCAGCGCGCCGGTATGGATGAAGGCGGCGCGGGGCGAGAACACCTGCTGGTACAGGAACGCCGCGAGCACCACGCCGGCGAACACGATGATGCCCACCACCAGCGGCTTGTCGCCGAGCTTCGAGCGGCAGAGCTGGTCATAGGCGATCCACCCCGCCGCGAGCCCGCCGAGGCCGATGACGAGGGCGGTGATTGGCTTCAGGTTCATCACCGCCGGATCGATCAGAAAGATCGATGACTGGTAGTAATAGACCCAGATGAGCAGGAAGAAGCCGGTGATCCAGGTGGCGTAGGACTGCCACTTGTGCCAGCCCAGCTCTTCGGGAAGAAAATCGGGCGCTACCAGATACTTCTTCACCTGATAGAAGCCGCCGCCATGCACCTCCCACGCCTCGCCGCCCTTGCCGGGCGGGATGTCGGCACAGGCCTTCAGGCTGGCATCGAGGTGCATGAAGTAGAAGGACGAGCCGATCCACGCCATGCCGGCGATGATGTGCGTCCAGCGCAGCAGCAGGCTGCCATACTCGTGGAGGATGGGTTCCATTGCCGTTTCAGATCCCGTGGCTGGAAGAGGAGGGCGCATCGGCCCCTGTCACGCCCGCCGGCGGGGACCATTGGCCCCGGCCCGCGGCGTGGGTATCGTTCTTGTGGCGTCGGGTGAGGGGTGACGAAGCGTGCTGGAGAACATGAAGGCCTTCGTCGCCTCGGTGGAGAGCGAGAGCTTCTCGGAGGCCGGCCGTCGCCTGCATCTCTCCGCCAATGTGGTGAGCCACCGCATCCAGATGCTGGAAAAGCACCTCGGCTGCCGGCTGTTCAACCGCACCACCCGCCGCATGAGCCTGACCGAGCAGGGTCGCGTCTATTACGAGGCGATCACCGAGGCGCTGCGCCTCATCGAGGCCGCGGAAAGCAATGTCTCGGAACTGGGCGCCCTGCCCCGCGGCGCGCTCAGGGTGACGGCGCCGCTCCATCTCGGCCGACGGCTGGTGGCGCAGGTGGCCGCGCGCTACCAGGAAATCCATCCCGAGATCGACGTGCGCCTTCGCCTGTCGGAACATACCCTCGACCTCATCGCCGAATCCATCGACGTGGCGCTGCGCCTCGCCACCTTCGAGGATTCCAGCATGATCATGCGCAAGGTGGCGCAGGTCGAGCGCATTGTGTGCGCTGCACCCAGCTATCTGGAGCGGGCCGGCGTGCCGCAGCGGCCGCAGGATCTGCTCACGCATCAATGCCTCCTCCTGCGGTTCGCGAGCCTTCGGGAATTGCGCTGGATGCTCACCGACGAGGGCCGGGACCTCGCCGTTCCCGTCACCGGCCATCTGGAGGCCGACGACGGCGACGTGCTGACGGTGTGGGCCGTCGAGGGCCGCGGCATCGTGGTGAAGCCGCGGTTCGAGGTGGCGGACGCCCTCGCGGACGGCCGCCTTGTGCCGCTCTTGGAGAAGAACCCGCCCCAGCCGGCGACGCTGGCGGTGCTCTACCCCGCCCGCCAGCTGGTGCCGCTGAAGGTGAAGGCCTTCGCCGATATGCTGGTGGAGGAGGGGCGGCGCTACATCGCCCGTGAGCTGGCCAAGATCGGGGAGCGGCTGCCGGCCTGAGCCTTTCGACACCGACATGCATCCGCCCCCCCGGCTTGCCCCTGACCGGACCTCAGTGCGCCTCGGCCTGCTTGGCGGCGGCGACGATCTCCTCGGTGGAGCTCTTCTTGACGCCGTTGAAGAAGACGTTGAGCACCACGGCGACGATGGCGCAGAGCAGGATGCCGCTCTCCAGCAGCGGGTGCAGCTCATGCGGCAGCGCCTTGAAGAAGTTGGGCGACACCAGCGGGATCATGCCGAAGCCCACCGAGATGGCGACGATGAAGAGGTTGTTGCGGTTGGTCTTGAAATCGACGCCCGTGAGGATGCGCGCGCCGGTGGCCGCCACCATGCCGAACATCACGAGACCCGCGCCGCCCAGCACCACCTGGGGCACCGCCTCCACCAAAGCAGCCATCTTCGGCAGCAGGCCGAGGCCGAGCATGATGATGCCGCCCGTCACCGTCACCCAGCGCGAGCGCACGCCGGTGACGCCGACGAGACCCACGTTCTGCGAGAAGGAGGTGTAGGGGAAGGTGTTGAAGATGCCGCCGAGCAGCGTGCCGACGCCATCGGCGCGTAGGCCACGGGCCAGGGCCTTCTCGTCCACCGGCTTGCCGGTCATGTCGGAGAGGGCGAGGAACATGCCCAGCGACTCGATCATCACCACGATCATCACGATGCACATGGTGATGATGGGCACGAGGTGGAACGTGGGCATGCCGAAGTGGAACGGCAGGATGACGTCGAACCAGGCCGCCGCGCCCACCTTCTCGAAATGCATGATGCCGAGGGCGGTGGACAAAACGGCGCCGGCGACGATGCCCAGCAGCACCGCCACATTGGCGACGAAGCCCTTGCCGAAGCGGATGAGCGCGAGGATGACCAGCAGCACGAAGAGGGCGATGCCCAGGCCCTGGAGCTGCCCGTAGTTCGGGTTCGCCACCTGCACCACCTTGCCGTCGATGGTCTGGGTGAGGAAGGGAATGCCGCCGCCGGCCCAGTTGATGCCCACCCGCATGAGCGAGATGCCGATCACCATGATGATGGTGCCCGTCACCACCGGCGGGAACAAAGGCAGCAGGCGCGAGATGAAGGGCGCGACGATGATGCCGAAGATGCCGGCGGCAATCACCGAGCCGTAGATGCCGAGAATGCCGATGGACGGATCGTTCGCCATCGACAGCATCGGGCCGACCGAGGCGAAGGTGACGCCCATCATCACCGGCAGGCGGATGCCGACGCCGAGGAAGCCGAGGCACTGCGCGAGAGTCGCGAGGCCGCAGGCGAACAGGTCGGCCGAGATCAGGAACGCCACCTGCTCCGGCGGCAGCTTGAGCGCGCGGCCGATGATGAGCGGCACCGCGACGGCGCCGGCATACATCACCAGCACATGCTGGAGGCCGAGCACCGCCAGCTTCGGTGCGGGCAAGACTTCGTCAACGGGATGAACGGTTTGTGACATGAGGGTCCCCCAATGGAATGGGCCGTCGATGCGGGAAGGGCGTTCTTCAAAATTATTGGCGACGGCAACGCTCCGGCGCGGTTCCGAACGGGCATTGCCCAACTCATCGGCATGCCTCATTGGAGATCAAATCCTGCGCGGGGGAAATACGTTTGGTAATCGGAATATCTTCCGATTTTTTTGGAAAATGGATCGGCCAAGCGCGGGTTATGCTGCCGCGCAGCGGAGCGTTCGCCCGGCCGCCTGCCCTGCATCCGCAAGGCTTCGGCCGGGACATGAGCGCTCGGATCAGGAGACGAGGAAGCGATGGGGCGGCTGTCCACTCATGTGCTCGATACGGTATCCGGTGGCCCGGCCGCCGATGTGGCGGTGGAGCTTTACCGGCTGACGGCCGATGGCGGGCGCACCCTCGTCACCACCCGCCGCACCAATGCGGACGGCCGCACCGATGCCCCCCTGCTGGCGGGAGACGACTTCATCCCCGGCACCTATGAGCTGGTCTTCCATATCGGCGCCCATTTCCGCGCCACCGGCGCGCCGGTGGCCGACCCGCCCTTCCTCGACGTGGTGCCCCTGCGCGTGACCCTCATCGAAGGGCACTATCACGTGCCGCTCCTGTGCTCCCCGTGGAGCTATTCCACCTACCGGGGGTCCTGAGCCCATGCCCGCCCCCTTCACCGGCCGCGACAATTCCGGCATCCCCACCGATCCCGTCACCGGCAAGCCTTATCCGCGCGATCTGGTGGGCTACGGCCGCAATCCCCCCCATCCCCGCTGGCCGGGGGATGCGCGCATCGCCGTGCAGTTCGTGGTGAATTACGAGGAGGGCGGCGAGAATTCGGTCCTCCATGGCGATAATGCCTCGGAAGCCTTCCTGTCCGAGATCATCGGCGCCGTGCCCTGGCCCCGCCAGCGGCACATGAACATGGAGTCCGTCTACGAGTTCGGCGCCCGCGTCGGCATCTGGCGGCTGCTGCGCCTGTTTGGCGAGCGCAACATGCCGGCGACGGTCTATGGCGTCGCCACCGCTCTCGCCCGCAATCCCGATGCCGTCGCGGCCATGCAGCAGGCCGGCTGGGAGCTGGCGAGCCACGGCTACAAGTGGATCGAATACAAGGATTTCACCCGTGACGCCGAGCGCGAGCACATCGAGGAGGCCGTCCGCCTGCACACGCAGGTGACGGGCGAACGCCCGCTCGGCTTCTACCAGGGCCGCTCGGCCGAGCACACCGTGCCGCTGCTGATGGAGGAAGGCGGCTTCCTCTATGTGGCCGACAGCTATGCGGACGAGCTGCCCTATTGGATCTATGGGCCGCGCGGCCCGCAGCTCGTGGTGCCCTACACGCTCGATGCGAACGACATGCGCTTCTCGGTGGCGGCGGGCTTCTCCAACGGCACCGAATTCTTCGACTATCTGAAGGACAGCTTCGACCTGCTCTATGCCGAGGGGGCCACCGCCCCGCGGATGATGTCCATCGGCCTTCATCCGCGTCTTGCGGGGCGGCCAGGCCGGGCGCAGGCGCTGGCCCGCTTCCTCGACTACATCGCCGGGCACGAGAAGGTGTGGGTGGCGCGCCGCCTCGACATCGCCCGCCACTGGATCGCCCATCACCCGCCGGCGGGGGGCTACCGGCCCACCTACATGCCGCGCGGCCTGTTCGTGGAGCGGTTCGGCGGCGTCTACGAGCATTCGCCATGGATCGCGGAAGGCGCCTACAACCGCGGCCTCACCGCGCGCGCCGATACCGCCGAGGGCCTCAACGAAGCGCTGGCGGCCGTGCTGCGCGCGGCACCGGCCGAGAAGCAGATGGGGGTCATCCACGCCCATCCCGACCTTGCCGGCAAGCTCGCCGAGGCAAAGCTCCTCACCGCCGATTCCGCCGCCGAGCAGGCCTCCGCCGGCCTCGACCAGCTCACGGCGGAGGAAAAGGCGCGCTTCACCGCGCTGAACGACGCCTACAAGGCGAAGTTCGGCTTCGTCTTCATCATGGCCATCCGCGGGCGCAGCAAGGCCGACATCCTCGCCGCCTTCGAGCGCCGTCTCGCCCACGACCGCGAGACCGAAGTGGCCGAGGCGCTGGCGCAGATCGAGCGCATCGCCTTGCTGCGCCTGTCCCAGATGTTGCCGGCCGCGTCCTGAACAAGGTTTTCTCCGTGTCCCGATCTGCCCCCGGCTCCGCCCCGCTCCCCTCTCCCCTCGACGGCGAGGTCATCGTCTCCCGTCTGAAGGAGCTTGCCGCCTGCACCGACGTGCCCGGCGAGATGACCCGCCTGACGCTCACCCCCGCCCACAAAAGGGCGGCGGCGCAGGTGTCGTTCTGGATGCGGGAGGCGGGGCTGGCGCAGGTCCATATGGACGCCACCGGCTCCATCGTCGGCCGCTATGCCGCCGACCGGGCCAATGCCAAGACCCTCGTCCTCGGCTCGCACATCGACACCGTGCGCAACGCCGGCATCTATGACGGCAATCTCGGCGTGCTTACCGCCATCGCCGCCGTGGAGGCGCTGAAGCAGCAGGGCATCCGCCTGCCCTTCGCCATCGAGGTCACGGCCTTCGCCGACGAGGAGGGCGTGCGCTTCCTCTCCACCCTCACCTCCTCCAAGGCCATGGCCGGCATCTTCGATCCGAAGAGCCTGGAGGACGTGGACGCCCACGGCATCTCCCGCATGGAGGCGCTGCGTTCCTTCGGCGCGCCGGTGGATCGCGTCGCCGACTGCCGGCGCGATCCGGCCGAGACGCTGGGCTATGTGGAAGTGCATATCGAGCAGGGGCCGGTGCTGGAGGCGGCGGGCGCGCCGCTCGGCATCGTCACCGGCATCGCCGGCGCCTCGCGCGGGCATGTGCGCATCCGGGGCGAGGCCGGCCATTCCGGCACGTTGCCCATGGCCATGCGCCATGACGCCCTCACCGCCGCCGCCGAGATGATCCTCGCCGTGGAAGCGCGCGGCCACGCCGACGGCAAGGAGCTCGTGGCCACCGTGGGCACGCTCCTCATCGCCGGCAGCGCAGTGAACGTGGTGCCCGGCGAGGTGCAATTCTCCCTCGACGTGCGCGCCCTCTCCGACGAATTGCGCATCCGCGCCGTCGCCGACATCCGCGCCGCCGTGGCCGATATCGCGGAGCGGCGCGGGGTGAAAGCGAGCGTGGACATCGGCCACGAAGTGCCCGCCGCGCCGTGTCATGGCCCGCTCAAGGAGCGCATGGCCAAGGTGGTGGAGGGCCTTCAGCTTCCCGTGGTGCGGCTACCCTCGGGCGCCGGGCACGATGCCATGGTGTTTCGCGGCGTGATGCCCATGGCCATGCTGTTCGTGCGCTCGGAGAACGGCAGCCACAACCCCCGCGAATACGCCGCCCCCGCCGACATCGGCCTCGCGGCGGAAGCGCTCTATGCGTTCCTGCTGAAGACGGCGGAGGAGATGTGAGGGACTCCCCCTTCCGCTGTCATCATCCGTGAGTCTCCACCGCTCAACCGTCATCGCCCGGCTTGTCCGGGCGATCCACGGATGGTCTGACGCTAAGCCTTAATGGCTGGGCGCCGACAGGCGGAGGGGTGGATCCCCCGGATGAACCGGGGGATGACGGCTCTTGCGGCGCGGGCGCCGCCTCTTACCCCTGCCCACCGAACCGGAGCACGACGGCACACCTAAAGTGTCACCCGTCCGCCCGGCCGAGAACCTCCTCGGCGGTGAACTTGTAGGTGCGGCCGCAGAATTCGCAGGTCACCGTCACCTTGCCGTCGTCCTGGATCATCTCCCGCCGCTCCTCCGGGCCGAAGGAGGCGAGGACGCCGGAGACCTTCTCCCGCGAGCAGGAGCAGCGCGCGGCGATGGGCAGCGGATCGAACACCCGCACCCCCCGCTCGTGGAACAGGCGGTAGAGCAGCCGCTCGGAGGAGAGGTCGCGGTCGATCAGCTCCACGTCCTCCAGCGTGCCGACGAGGGAGCGGGCCTCCACCCAGGCGTCGTCCTCGTCCACCTTGTGCTCTTCCACGCCCTCGGGCGCGTCGCCCGGGGAGAGGTCGGCCATGCGGGCGCGGGAGGCGTCCTGCGGCAGGAACTGGGCGAGCAGGCCGCCGGCGCGCCAGCTGGACTCCGCGCCGCCCGGCTTCATCTCCTCGCCCACGGCGAGGCGCACGCGGGTGGGGATCTGCTCGGACTGGTGGAAATATTCGTGCGCCGCCGCCTCCAGCCCCGAGCCGTCGAGGGCGACCACGCCCTGATAGCGGTTGGTGCTGATGCCCTGGTCGATGGTCATGGCGAGATGGCCGCGGCCCAGCAGCGCCGCCGGCGAGGTCTCGTTGCGGCGCTCGGCCTCAGCGAGCGCATCGGCATCGTAGCGGGCATAGGCGCGGATCTTGTCCGGGCTGACGAAGTCGGCCACCACCATATCCACCGGCCCGTCGGTCTGGGTCTGGAGGATGAAGCGGCCCTCGAACTTCAGCGAGGAGCCAAGCAGCACGGCGAGCGTGACCGCCTCTCCCACCACGCGCTTCACCGCGGGCGGATAGGCGTGACGGGCGAGCAGCGCATCGAGCGTGGGGCCGAGGCGGACCGTGCGGCCGCGAATGTCGAGGGCGTCCACCTGGAAGGCGGTAACGATATCGTCCTGCGTCGCCTCGGAAGCAGCGCGGGTGGCGGTGCGGGTGCGCTCGCCCTTCATGAAAGGTCTCCGGACGTGCCGGACCCGCGTGCCAGCGCTCAGCGCACGGTCATGGGTCCAGGGGGTTGCATGGTTTCAAGTGTCTGGCCCCACACATATTCACGAGCCGGGCCGTTTCAACCCGGCTCGCAATGTCCCCGCAGCGGAAGGCTCAGCCGCCCACCGCGTCGAAGCACCAGGCGAGCACGCCCTTCTGGGCATGCAGGCGGTTCTCCGCCTCGTCGAACACCACGGACTGGGGACCGTCCATCACCACGTCCGTCACCTCCTCCCCGCGATGGGCGGGCAGGCAGTGCATGAAGATGGCGTCCTTGTCCGCCCGCGCCATCAGGGCCGAATTGACCTGATAGGGCTTGAGGATGTTGTGGCGGCGCTCGGCCTCCTTGTCGCCCATGGAGACCCAGGTGTCGGTGATGACGCAATCGACGCCCTCCACCGCCTCTTCCGGGTCGCGCATGAACTTCACCTTGGCCTTGGTGCGCTTCACGAAATCCTTCAGCGCCTGGCGCGGCGACAATTCCTTGGGCGTCGCCACCTTCAGGGTGAAGTCGAAGCGGTCGGCGGCATGCACCCACGAGGCCAGCACGTTGTTGGCGTCGCCGGTCCAGGCCACCGAGCGGCCGGTGATGGGGCCGCGATGCTCCTCGAAGGTCATCACGTCCGCCATCACCTGACAGGGATGGCTGATGCGGGTGAGGCCGTTGATGACCGGCACCGTGGCGTATTTGGCGAGCTCGGTCAGGTCGTCATGGTCCAGGATCCGGATCATGATGGCGTCGACGAAGCGCGACAGCACGCGGGCCGTGTCGGCGATGGTCTCGCCGCGGCCGAGCTGCATCTCCTGGCCGGTGAGCATGATGGTCTCGCCGCCCAGCTGGCGCATGGCGAGGTCGAACGACACGCGCGTGCGGGTGGACGGCTTGTCGAACACCATGGCCAGCGACTTGCCGGCGAGCGGCTTTTCCACCGGCTCGCCCGCCTTGCGGCGGGCCTTCAGGTCCTTGGAGAAGTCCAGAACCCGGCGCAGCTCCTCGGCCGGGATCTCGGACAGGTCGAGAAAATGACGCACCCCATTCCCCCTCATTCGGCCGCCCCCTTCACCGGATCGGCGGCGAGGCGCGCCTCGATGCGCCGGCAGGCGGCTTCGATCTTGTCGGCTGCGATGGCGACCTCCTCCTCGCTCACGGTGAGCGGCGGCAGGAGGCGGATGACGTTCTCGGCGGCGCCGGGCACCAGCATGCCCTCCTCGCGCAGCGCCGCGATCAGATCGGGCGCCGGCACGGCGGCCTTGATGCCGAGCAGCAGGCCCTGCCCGCGCAGCTCGGCGATGACGGCCGGATGGCTGTCGCGCAGCTCGGCGAGGCGCTGCTGGAAGCGGCCGGCGACGCGGTTCACGCGATCGAGGAAGCCATCCTCCAGCACCACGTCCAGCACCGCATTGCCCACCGCCATGGCCAGCGGGTTGCCGCCATAGGTGGAGCCGTGGGTGCCCACCGTCATGCCCTTGGCGGCCTCTTCGGTGGCAAGGCAAGCACCCATAGGGAAGCCGCCGCCGATGCCCTTGGCCACCGACATGATGTCCGGGGTGATGCCGGTCCACTCATGGGCGAACAGGCGCCCGGTGCGGCCGACACCGCTCTGCACTTCGTCGAGCACCAGCAGCAGGCCGTTCTCGTCGCACAGCTGGCGCAGGCCGGCGAGGAAGCCGGCCGGCGGCACGCGCACGCCGCCCTCGCCCTGCACCGGTTCTACCAGAATGGCGGCGGTCTCGGAGGTCACGGCGGCGCGGGCGGCGTCGAGATCGCCGAACGGCACCTGGTCGAAGCCCGGAAGGTCCGGGCCGAAGCCTTCGAGATATTTCGGGTTGCCGCCGGCGGCGATGGTCGCCAGCGTGCGGCCGTGGAAGGCGCCCTCGAAGGTGATGATCCGGTTCTTCTCCGGATGGCCGCTCACATACTGATAGCGGCGCGCCATCTTGATGGCGCACTCCAGCGCTTCCGCACCGGAATTGGTGAAGAACATGGTGTCCGCGAAGGTCGCTGCCGTCATTCGCGCGGCCAGCTTCTCGGCGCCCGGGATGCGGAACAGGTTGGACACGTGCCACAGCTTCGTCGCCTGCTCGGAGAGCGCGGCGGCGAGATAGGGGTTGGCGTGGCCCAGCACGTTCACGGCGATGCCGGCAGTGAAGTCGAGGAAACGTCGCCCGTCCGTCGTGACGAGCCAGCAGCCCTCTCCCCTCTCGAATTGGAGGTCGATGCGTGCGTAGGTCGGCAGAACGGGGGTGATCACACTATCCTCCTAGGGGACTTCGATGCAGGCTTCCTGGCCTCGAGGTTGCACGGGTTGACGAACACTGTGCGACAGCAGGGCTGTGGCCATGCCGCGCGCACAAACTAAAAAAGGCCGCCCAAGCGGGGGCGGCCCGACCTCCCGATTCTAATGAACACGCGCGGGAGGTCAACCGATCGCCCGCCAAGATGCGAATCGCAACCGCGACCTCCCGCCGCGCAAGGGTAAACGAAGCCTTAAGGAGCTGGGGAAAACGCTCCGCGACCCCTTGCCGACTCTGTTGCGAGGACCGGCCATATTGTAGGTTCTTGAAGGTCAGCCACGAGATGTCGTGCGCAGGGGCATCAGGAACCCTCTTCCAGGAACCGCGATCCGGGTCCATCCGAGCGCTTTGCCGCGCACGGGAACGGGGAGGGAGTCCGCCCTGCGGAAATCACGATCCGGGACGCGCCCCAACCGGCGTTCCCGCCCATGGCTGAAGCGGCGCCGAGCGTTTCCGGCGCCCGCGGCGTTCTTGAGATGCTGCCGGTTGAAATGCGGCAAGTAGATGCGGCAAATGGAGAAGAGCGATGAGCTGGAATGACGAGCGCGTCGAACTCTTGAAAAAGCTCTGGAGCGAAGGCCTCTCCGCGAGCCAGATCGCCACGGAGCTCGGCGAGGTGACGCGCAATGCCGTCATCGGCAAGGTGCACCGCCTCGGCCTGTCCGGCCGGGCGAAGGCCGCTCCTGCCCCGGCGCGTCCCCGCGCCAGCGGAACGGCGCCGGCCAAGACCGGTCCCATGGGTGGACCGATGGGCGCACCCGCCGGGCGCCCCGACAATCAGGCACGGCCGCAGCGGCCGACCACCATCGGCAACACCGCCCTCGCGGCCGATCTGGACGAGGCACCGGAAGAGGCACCGGCGCCCGCCCCCGTGATGAGCGACAACGTGGTGCCCATGACCCAGGGCTGCACCATCATGCAGCTCACCGAGAGCACCTGCCGCTGGCCGCTGGGCGAGCCCGGCACCGAGAGCTTCCACTTCTGCGGCGGCAAGGCCAATCCGGGCATGCCCTATTGCCAGACCCACGCCCGCATCGCCTACCAGCCGGTGCAGGACCGCCGCCGAGACCGCCGCCTCGCCTATCTCTGAGGCGGGGAGCCAGACAGAAAAGGGCCCGCCTCCGGCCGGAGGCGGGCCCTTTTTCGTTCAGGGGACGGCGGGCAGGCTCAGTCGTCCAATCCCAGCGAGGGGGCGGCGCGGCGCTCCAGCACGTCGCGGATGGCGGCGATCATCTCGCTCTCCTTGACCGCGAACTGGGCCGGGCGGGCGGCGCGATACTCCGCATTGTCGGCGATGCCGGCAGCTATGCGGGCGCCTTCAACCAGATCCTTGATCTGGACCTCGCCCGCATCCTTCTCGTTTGACCCCTGGATGATGACGGCCGGGGCGCCGCGGCGGTCGGCATACTTCATCTGCGCCTTCATGCCGGCGCCGCCGAGATACATCTCGGCGCGGATGCCGCTCGCGCGCAGCTCGGACACCATCTTCATATAATCGGCGATGCGGGCCGGCTCCTTGTCCATGGCCAGCACCACGACGGGGCCGACCTCGGCGTCCGCATCCATCTTGCCGAGAAAGGCGAGGGCCGCGAGCAAGCGGGAGACGCCGATGGAGAAGCCGGTGGCCGGCACCTTCTCGCCGCGGAAGCGGGCGACGAGGCCGTCATAGCGCCCCCCGCCGGCCACCGAGCCGAAGCGCACGGGGCGGCCGGTCTCGTCGGTGATCTCGAAGGTCAGCTCGGCCTCGTAGACGGGGCCGGTGTAATATTCGAGGCCGCGCACCACGCTGGGGTCGATCTTCACCCGGTCCTGATAGCCGCCGGCAGCGAGCAGGGTGCGGATGTCGTTCAGCTCGGCCATGCCTTCCTGGAAGGCGGCGTTGCCGGCGAGCGCTGCGGCGAGCTGGACGTCGTCCAGCTCCACCTCGACGCCCACGTCGGTAGCACGCACGCCCTTGCCCGTGAGCATGGCGAGCACCACGGCGGCCTGCCGGTCATCGAGACCGGCGCCCTTGGTGAAGTCGCCGCTCTCGTCCTTGCGGCCGGGACCGAGCAGGAGCGCGACGCCCTCGGCGCCGAACTTGTCGAACTTGTCGATGGCCCTGAGCACGGTGAGGCGGCGGCCGGCATTCTCGTCGCCGCCGAGGCCGATGGCCTCCATCACGCCGTCGAGCACCTTGCGGTTGTTCACCTTCACCACATAGGCGCCGCGCGGAATGCCCACCGCCTCCAGCGTGTCGGCAGCCATCATGCAGATCTCCGCATCGGCCGCGACCGAGGGGGCGCCCACCGTATCGGCATCGAACTGCATGAACTGGCGGAAGCGGCCGGGGCCGGGCTTCTCGTTGCGGAAGACGTAGCCCGCCCGGTAGGAGCGATAGGGCTTGGGCAATTGCTCGAAATGCTCGGCCACGTAGCGCGCCAGCGGAGCGGTGAGGTCGTAGCGCAGCGACAGCCACTGCTCGTCATCGTCCTGGAAGGAGAAGACGCCCTCATTGGGCCGGTCGAGGTCCGGCAGGAACTTGCCGAGCGCATCGGTGTATTCGATGGCCGGGGTCTCCAGCGCCTCGAAGCCGTAAAGCGCATAGACGGCGCGGATCTTCTCCAGCATGGCGCGGGTGGCAGACAGCTCCGCGCCGGTGCGGTCGACAAGGCCGCGCGGGAGCCGCGCCTTCGGCTTGAATTCTTTGGCCATGATGCTTCGGGACCCGTGTCCCGCTCGGTAAATGCAGGGGTCGGGGCGTCTTAGAGGACGGGGCGGGCCACGGCAAGGTCGCGGCCGGCGAACCGACCCGCGCGGGACGCAAGAAAGTTTCCGTTCCGGCACCCATGCCATGACAGTGCCGTCTTCCGCGCGCATGATGGCAAACGGGTAACGGCATCCGCCGCTTGACCCTCATCCCAGACCCTGCCGTCATGCTGCGCCCCGGGGGCGCTGAGTGGCGCCCATTGCCGCATGGAGGACACGCTTGCCCCACGACACGCCGCTCATTGCGACCCTCGTCGGGGCCTTCGTGCTCGCCTTCGTGCTCGGTGCCGTCGCGCAGCGCCTCAAGCTGTCGCCGCTGGTCGGCTATCTCCTCGCCGGCGTCCTCGTGGGCCCGTTCACGCCGGGCTTCGTCGCCGATGAGCATCTGGCGCTGGAGCTGGCGGAGATCGGCGTCATCCTCCTGATGTTCGGCGTCGGCCTGCATTTCTCCCTCTCCGACCTCCTGTCGGTGAAAGCCATCGCCATACCCGGCGCCGTCGTGCAGATCGGCGTGGCGACCCTCATGGGCATGGGCCTCACCTGGGCCATGGGCTGGAACCTCGGGGCCGGCATCGTCTTCGGCATCGCCCTGTCGGTCGCCTCAACCGTCGTGCTGCTGCGCGCGCTGCAGGAGCGGCGCATGGTGGAGAGCGAACAGGGGCGCATTGCGGTGGGCTGGCTCATCGTCGAGGACCTCGCCATGGTCCTCGCCCTCGTGCTGCTGCCGGCGCTGTCCGGCGCGCTGGGCGGACGGACCGTCACCACCGGCACCATCGACTGGCTGGGCCTCGGCGGCGATGTCTGGACCACGCTCGCCGTCACGCTGGTGAAGGTCGCCGGCTTCGTGGTGCTGATGCTGGTGGTGGGCCGCCGCGTCATTCCCTGGATCATGCACTGGGTGGCGCATATCGGCTCGCGCGAGCTGTTCCGCCTGGCGGTGCTGGCCATCGCGCTGGGCGTCGCCTTCGGCTCGGCCAAGCTGTTCGGCGTGTCGTTCGCGCTCGGCGCCTTCTTCGCCGGCATGGTGCTGAGCGAGAGCCCCCTCTCCCATCGCGCCGCAGAGGAGACGCTGCCCCTGCGCGACGCCTTCGCCGTGCTGTTCTTCGTCTCGGTCGGCATGCTGGTGGACCCCTCCATCGTGCTGAAGAGCCCGATTCCGCTGCTGGTGACGGTGCTGATCGTGCTGTTCGGCAAGTCGATCGCCGCCTTCCTCATCGTGCGGGCGTTCGGCTACGGCAACTCCACCGCCTTCACCATCTCCGCCTCGCTGGCGCAGATCGGCGAGTTCTCCTTCATCCTCGTGGCGCTGGGGGTGGACCTGCAATTGCTGCCGGCCGAAGGACGCGACCTGATCCTCGCGGCGGCGATCATCTCCATCCTCGCCAATCCCTTCTTCTTCCTGGTGCTGGACCGCTACCGCGCACGCCAGGCGCCGTTGCGGCCCGAAAAGCCCGCTGCCGCCGCGCCCGCCCCGGCCCCCAAGCCCGTGCCGGCGCTGCCGGAGACGGCGCTCACCAACCATACCGTGCTGGTCGGCTACGGCCGGGTGGGCCGCCTTGTCGCCGACGGGCTGAAGGCGGCGGGCACGCCGTTCCTCGTCATCGAGGACCAGGGTGACCGGCTGGAAGAGCTGAAGCGTCTGGGTCTTGAGGCAGTGAACGCCAACGCCGCCTCGGCCCCCGCCATCACCGCGGCGAATGTCGCGGGGGCGCGCCGCATCATCCTCGCCATCCCCGACGGGTTCGAGGCCAGCAACGTGCTGAAGAAGGCGCGCCAGCTCAATCCCGGCATCGAGATCGTCGCCCGCGCCCATTCGGATGCGGAGGTGGAGCACCTGCGCCAGAGCGGGGCCAACTTCATCATCATGGGCGAGCGGGAGGTGGCGCGCGGCATGCTGGCGCACGTGCTGGAGACCTCGCAGAACGATATCGCCGCCGCGGCTGCGGCCGAGCAGGCGGTGGAGGGCGGAAACCGGGCCGACCCTTCGGTTCCGTTCCCCTCCGGGCCTTCGGTCGAGGCGGCGCCGGGCCTTGCGGAGCCCGCTGCTGCGGCGCAGAAAGAGACGCTGTAGCTCGACCTTTATTGCGAATAATTTGCAATTGCAGGAAGGGTGCGGTAGTTTTTGCGAATTGATCGCAACTAAGGCGGCCGCGCCCGTCACGACCGCCGGACCGGAGCATTCCCGTGCCCGACGCCTTTGTCCTGTCCCGCCGGCATTTTCCGGCGCTTCTCCTCGCCGCCGCGGCGGTGGCCTTCGCCGCGCCGGCCCGTGCGGCGGCGCCGTTCAAGGTGGTGACCACCTTCACCGTCATCGCCGACATGGCGAAGAACGTGGCGGGCGACGCCGCGCAGGTGGAGAGCATCACCAAGCCCGGCGCCGAGATCCACAATTACCAGCCCACGCCCGGCGACCTCATCAAGGCGCAGGGGGCGAACCTGATCCTGTGGAACGGGCTGAACCTCGAACTGTGGTTCGAGAAATTTTTCTCCCGCCTCAAGAACGTGCCGAGCGTGGTGGTCTCGAAGGGCGTGGAGCCCATGGGCATCACGGACGGCCCCTATAGCGGCAAGCCCAATCCCCATGCGTGGATGTCGCCGTCCGCCGCACTGATCTACGTGGACAACATCCGCGACGCGCTGGCGAAGTACGATCCGGCCAACGCCGCGACCTACACCGCCAACGCCGCCGCCTACAAGGCGAAGATCACCGCCGCCATCGACCCGATCCGCGCCGAGCTGGAGAAGGTGCCGGCCGAGCAGCGCTGGCTCGTCACCAGCGAGGGGGCCTTCTCCTACCTCGCCCGCGATTTCGGGCTGAAGGCGCTCTATCTCTGGCCCATCAACGCCGACCAGCAGGGCACCCCCCAGCAGGTGCGCCGCGTGGTGGACGTGATCAGGAAGGACCACATCCCGGTCATCTTCTCGGAAAGCACCATCTCGGCCGAGCCGGCCAAGCAGGTGGCGCGGGAGACGGGGGCCCGCTACGGGGGCGTGCTCTATGTGGATTCCCTCTCCGACCCTTCCGGCCCGGTGCCCACCTATCTCGACCTCCTGAAGGTGACGAGCGGCACCATCGCCGCCGGCCTCACCGGCAAGGTGGCGCCATGAACGCCCCCCTCACCCGGCAGGCTCTCGCCGAGGCCGGCGCCGGCATTCTGGTCGAGCACGTCACCGTCACCTATCGCAACGGCCACACCGCTTTGCGCGATGCGAGCTTCGCCATTCCCATCGGCACCATCACCGCGCTGGTGGGGGTGAACGGCTCCGGCAAGTCCACCTTGTTCAAGACCATCATGGGCTTCCTCAAGGCGGCGCGGGGCGAGGTGCGCATCTTGGGGCTGAGCGTGCCGGAGGCGCTGAAGCGCAACGTGGTCGCCTATGTGCCGCAGGCCGAGGAGGTGGACTGGACCTTCCCCGTCCTCGTCGAGGACGTGGTGATGATGGGCCGCTACGGCCACATGAACCTCTTGCGCATTCCCGGCGCCGCCGACCGCGCGGCGGTGGAGGCGGCGCTCTCCCGCGTCAACATGCTGGACTTCCGCAAACGGCAGATCGGCGAGCTCTCCGGCGGGCAGAGGAAGCGCGTATTCCTCGCCCGCGCACTGGCGCAGGACGCCCGCGTGATCCTGCTGGACGAGCCCTTCACCGGCGTGGACGTGAAGACCGAGGACGCCATCATCGCTTTGCTGCGCGCCTTGCGGGACGAGGGGCGGGTGATGCTGGTCTCCACCCACAATCTCGGCTCGGTGCCCGAATTCTGCGACCGCACGGTGCTGGTGAAGGGCACCGTGCTCGCCTACGGCCTCACCTCCGAGGTGTTCACGCAAGCGAACCTCGAAAAGGCCTTCGGCGGCGTGCTGCGCCATTTCGTGCTGGACGAGAGCCACGCCGCCACGCCCGGCACGCTGGGGGTGCTCACCGACGACGAGCGCCCCCTCGTCCTCTACAAGGACCGCCCCGCCCAGAGCGGCACGGCGGGCTCGAGCGAGGGGATCGGGTGATGGGCGCAGATCACGCCGCCCTCGCGCCCCGGCCAAGCGACAGCGCAGCGGGAGCGCTGAGCCGGGGCCCAGCGCAAGACTCCTGCGCAGCAGGCCCAGTCCGGCGACCTCCGCGGCAAGGCGCCTTCGTCACGTCCTTGCGCTGGATCCCGGCTCTCCCTTCGCTGCGCTCACGCTCCGCTGCGGTCGGCCGGGATGCTGGCCGGCGCCAAGGGGGCACGCCATGACGCTCCTCCTCGAACCCTTCTCCTATTCCTACATGGTCAACGCCATGTGGGTGTCGGCGCTGGTGGGCGCCGTGTGCGCCTTCCTCTCCGCCTTCCTCATGCTCAAGGGCTGGTCGCTGATCGGCGATGCCCTCTCCCATTCCATCGTGCCGGGCGTGGCCGGGGCCTACATGCTGGGGCTGCCCTTCTCGGTGGGCGCCTTCTTCGCCGGGGCGCTGGCGGCGGGGGCAATGCTGTTTTTGCAGGAGCGGACCAAGCTGAAGGAGGATGCCGTCATCGGCCTCATCTTCACCTCCTTCTTCGGGCTCGGCCTGTTCATGGTCTCCCTGTCGCCGACCTCGGTGAACGTGCAGACCATCGTGCTCGGCAACATCCTCGCCATCTCGCCCGCCGACACGCTGCAACTCGCCATCATCGGCTTCGTCTCGCTGGCCTTGCTGCTCGTGTTCTGGAAGGACCTGATGGTGACCTTCTTCGACGAGAGCCACGCCCGCTCCATCGGCCTCAAGCCCACGGCGCTCAAGGTGATGTTCTTCACTTTGCTCGCTGCCTCCACGGTGGCAGCATTGCAGACGGTGGGCGCCTTCCTCGTCATCGCCATGGTGGTGACGCCCGGCGCCACCGCCTATCTCCTCACCGACCGCTTCCCCCGGCTGATCGCCCTGTCGGTCGCCATCGGCGCCACCACCTGCTTCGTCGGCGCCTACGCCTCCTATTTCCTCGACGGGGCGACGGGCGGCATCATCGTGGTGCTGCAGACGCTGATCTTCCTCCTGGCCTTCGTCTTCGCCCCCAAGCACGGCGTGCTGGCGGCGCGGCGGCAGGCGGCCGAGGCGCTGAAGGAGGGCGCGGCATGAGCCTTTTCGCCCCCTTCCAGTTCGATTTCATGCAGACCGCCCTCGTCATCGCCGCCTTGGTGGCGGTGCCCATGGCGCTGCTGTCCTGCTTCCTGGTGCTGAAGGGTTGGTCGCTGATGGGGGATGCCGTCTCCCACGCGGTGCTGCCGGGCGTGGTGCTGGCCTATATGGCCGGGCTGCCGCTCGCCTTCGGCGCCTTCGTGGCCGGCATGGTCTGCGCGCTTGGCACCGGCTATCTCAAGGCCAATAGCCGGGTGAAGGAAGACACCGTGATGGGCGTGGTCTTCTCCGGCATGTTCGGGCTGGGGCTGGTGCTCTACACTAAGATCCAGACCGACGTGCACCTCGACCACATCCTCTTCGGCGACATGCTGGGCGTGAGCTGGGGCGACATCGCCGAGAGCGCCATCATCGCCGGCCTCGTGACTTTGGTGCTGCTGGCCAAATGGCGTGACCTGCTGCTGAACGCCTTCGATCCCGCCCAGGCGAAGGCGGTGGGCCTCCACACCGGCCTTTTGCATTACGGCCTGCTGGTGATGCTCTCGCTGACCATCGTCGCGGCGCTCAAAGCCGTGGGCATCATCCTCGCCGTGGCCCTGCTCATCGCGCCGGGGGCCATCGCGTTTCTCGTGACGAAGCGCTTCGGCTGGATGCTCACCGTGTCGGTTCTGGTGGCGGTCTCCTGCTCGCTGGCCGGCGTCTATCTCTCCTTCTTCCTGGACTCGGCGCCCGCCCCGACCATCGTGCTGCTGATGACGGGCGTGTTCATCGCGGCGTTCGTGGGCGTGCGGGTGAAGGCGCGGCGGGTGGAGCTAGCTGATCAGAGGCCGTGACCCCTATGGCATCCGATTTACCCCAACGACACCACTATATTCCAGAGTTTTACTTGAAGGGATGGGTTAGCCCAGATGGCCGCCTTTGTCAGTACAGTAGGAATGGTGGTGCCGTTAAGCCACTCAGGAGGAGCCCTAAGGCAACGGGCTTTGTAGACGGACTCTATCAGCTAGAAGGATTTCCTCCCCATCTCAAGCAGCAGATCGAATGCAAATTTTTTCGCCCGGTCGATTCTTTAGCTGCTGATGCATTAAGGCAGTTGAATCAAGGAAACGTAACATTAAATGCACGACTGAGAAGCGCATGGACACGCTTCCTATTATCTCTCTTACTACGCTGCCCCGAAGATATCGATATTCTAAAAAATTGGTGGAAAATCGAATTTATACGGACAGATGAGACTGAAGAAATGGAGTATCAAAGCAGACGCTCTGCAAGCGATCCTGAAACATTTTCTGAATACCTAATGAGTCGGCCTATTCACGAAGTCGAAATACACGGATATAATACATTAATTAAACTTATCGATAACGCCAGAGTTGGACAAACGATAAATAATATGCATTGGAAAATCGTCCAACTTTCAAAGGAGTGCGTCCCATTAATGACATCAGACAGGCCGATCATCAGAACGAATGGACTCATAAAACCCAACGGCCATTTAGCAATTCCGATCGATCCGACCCGACTATTTGTCGCGACGTCTGATGATAAAATGATTGAATATCTAAATCATGCCCCACTGAGACAAATCGCTAAAGAAGTTAATCAACATATTGTCCGTTCCGCCGTTCGTTTCTCATATGCGGTCGACGATTCTCATTTGAAATTTGTCAAAAAGAACTTTGGAATCGCACCTCAAGAGCGACTCATTGAATCGATCATACGGCCCATCCCCGGGTGTCCTCCCGCGATGTCGCTTAAGGGAACATCCTAGTACGGACACCCTCATCACCCTTGACGCCCCCTGCCCTCAGGCGTAACCCCATCCGTGGGACACCTCCCCCCAACGGGAGGCGCCCATCTGTAAGGATGGACCACATGACGACGAATCCTGCTCCGGCCACCCGTCCGGAAAACCCCAATTTTTCCTCCGGCCCCTGCGCCAAGCGTCCCGGCTGGACGCTGGAAGGGCTTTCCGACGCACCCCTCGGCCGCTCGCATCGCGCCAAGGTCGGCAAGGTGAAGCTGAAGGAAGCCATCGACCTCACCCGTGAGGTGCTGGAAGTCCCGGCCGACTACCGCATCGGCATCGTCCCTGCTTCCGATACCGGCGCCGTGGAAATGGTGCTGTGGTCCGTGCTCGGCGCGCGCCCGGTGGACATGCTGGCCTGGGAAAGCTTCGGCGAGGGCTGGGTGACGGATGTCGTCAAACAGCTCAAGCTCACCGACGCCCGCGCGCTGACCGCCCCCTATGGCGAGCTGCCCGACCTCAAGAGCGTCGATTTCACCCACGACGTGGTCTTCACCTGGAACGGCACCACCTCCGGCGTCATGGTGCCGGACGCGGACTGGATTCCGGCCGACCGCGAGGGCCTGACCATCTGCGACGCCACCTCGGCGGCGTTCGCGCAGAAGCTCGATTTCGCCAAGCTCGATGTGGTCACCTTCTCCTGGCAGAAGGTGCTGGGCGGCGAGGCGGCCCACGGCATGCTCATCCTCTCCCCCCGCGCGGTGGAGCGGCTCGAGAGCTACAAGCCGGCCTGGCCCCTGCCGAAGATCTTCCGCATGACCAAGGGCGGCAAGCTCATCGAGGGCATCTTCGAGGGCGAGACCATCAACACCCCGTCCATGCTGTGCGTCGAGGACTATCTCGATGCGCTCAAGTGGTCGAAGAACATCGGCGGCCTGTCCGCCCTCCAGGAGCGGTCCAACCGCAATTTCGAGGCCATCGCCCAGTGGGTGCACCGCACCCCGTGGGTGGACTTCCTCGCCACCGATCCGGTGACGCGCTCCAACACCTCGGTCTGCCTGAAGGTGGTGGATGCGGACGTGACCGCGCTCCCCGCCGACGCGCAGGCCGCCTTCGCCAAGGCCATCGCCTCCGGCCTTGAGAAGGGCGGCATCGCCTACGACATCGGCGCCTATCGCGATGCCCCTCCCGGCCTGCGCATCTGGTGCGGCGCGACCGTGGAGCGCGCCGACGTGGAAGCCCTGACCCACTGGCTCGACTGGGCCTTCACCGAGGCGAAGTCCGCGCTGCCCAAGGCGGCGTGATTTCGGCGGGTTAAGATTTGGCGGTCCGACCGGGAGCAGCCAGTCCCCTCTCCCCTTGCGGGAAAGGGTTAGGGTGAGGGGTAAAGCCCTCGCCGAAAGCACTGCTCCTCACGCCGCGGGCCCCCTCACCCCCGGCCCCTCTCCCGTCCGAACTCGGCTGTTGCCGAGTTCGGTTCGTGAAGGTCGAACTCGGCAAAAGCCGAGTTCGAGGGGAGAGGGGAGAGCCCCAGGTGGCCCACCACCCCATTTCTCCTCCCCCGCAAGCGGGCGAGGTCCACGCCGGAGACGCGCGAACGACCGCGCATGCCCGGCCCATCCCATTCGCGAAACGGAGCCCATCCCATGGCACCCCGCGTTCTCATCTCCGACAAGCTTTCCCCGGCCGCCATCCAGATCTTCAAGGACCGTGGCGTCGAGGTGGATTTTCAGCCCGACCTCGGCAAGGACAAGGACAAGCTGGCCGAGATCATCGGCAATTATGACGGCCTTGCCATCCGCTCGGCCACCAAGGTGACGCCGAAGATCCTGGAGAAGGCCAACCGCCTCAAGGTCATCGGCCGCGCCGGCATCGGCGTCGACAACGTGGACCTCCCGGCCGCGACCGCCAAGGGCGTGATCGTGATGAACACGCCGTTCGGCAATTCCATCACCACCGCCGAGCACGCGATCGCGATGATGTTCGCCCTCGCCCGCGAGATTCCGGCGGCGGATGCCTCCACCCAGGCCGGCAAGTGGGAGAAGAACCGCTTCATGGGCGTCGAGGTGACGGGCAAGACCCTCGGCATCATCGGCTGCGGCAACATCGGCTCCATCGTCGCCGAGCGCGGCGTGGGGCTGAAGATGAAGGTCATCGCCTTCGACCCCTTCCTCTCGCCCGAGCGCGCCCTCGACCTCGGCGTGGAGAAGGTGGAGCTGGAAGACCTCCTCGCCCGCGCCGACTTCATCACCCTGCACACGCCCCTCACCGAGAAGACCAAGAACATCCTCTCGGCCGAGAACCTCGCCAAGACCAAGAAGGGCGTGCGCATCATCAACTGCGCCCGCGGCGGTCTGGTGGACGAGGAGGCACTGCGCGCCGCGCTCGACAGCAAGCATGTGGCCGGCGCCGCCTTCGACGTGTTCACCATCGAGCCGGCCGAGACCAACCCGCTGTTCGGCCATCCCAACGTGGTCTGCACGCCGCACCTCGGCGCCGCCACCACCGAGGCGCAGGAGAATGTCGCGCTGCAGGTGGCCGAGCAGATGAGCGACTATCTGCTCACCGGCGCCATCTCCAACGCGGTGAACTTCCCCTCCATCACCGCGGAAGAGGCGCCGAAGCTCAAGCCCTTCATCGAGCTTGCGGAAAAGCTCGGCTCCTTCGCCGGCCAGCTCACCGACACCGACATCAAGACCGTGCGCATCATCTATGAGGGCGCGGTGGCGGACCTCAAGGTGAAGGCGCTGACCTCGGCGGCGGTGGCGGGCCTGCTGCGCCCGGCGCTCGCCGACATCAACGTGGTCTCGGCGCCCTCCGTCGCCAAGGAGCGCGGCGTGGTGATCGAGGAGACCACCCGCGCCGCCACCGGCGACTATGAAAGCCTCATCACGGTGACGGTGGTGACGGAGAAGTTCGAGCGCTCCGTCTCCGGCACGGTGTTCGCGGACGGGCATCCCCGTATCGTCAACATCAAGGGCATCAAGGTGGATGCCGAGTTCGCCCCCGCCATGGTCTACGTGACCAACGAGGACAAGCCCGGCTTCATCGGCCGCTTCGCCGGCCTGCTCGGCGATGCCGGCATCAACATCGCCACCTTCGCCCTCGGCCGTGACCATGCGGGCGGCGATGCCATCGCCCTTGTGGCGGTGGATGGCGCGGTGCCGGCCGAGCTGCTCGCCAAGGTGCAGGCCCTGCCGCAGGTGAAGGCGGCGAAAGCCCTCGCCTTCTGAGGCTGACGCCCACCTAAAAAACAGAAGCCCCGTCCGGCCGGACGGGGCTTCTTTCGTTTCAGGCGGCCGATCACGCCGCGTGCTTCACATCCGTCCCGCCGCCGGTGCGCCGGAGCGAGAAGAGGATGCCGGCGGCGATCATGGCCACCGTCACGCCCAGCGAGATGGCCGGGTCCACCTTGCCGAAGAAGTGGCTCCAGAAGATCTTGCCGCCGATGAACACAAGCACGCCGGCCAGTGCGTACTTCAGGTGCGAGAAGCGATGCACCATGGCAGCCAGCGCGAAGTAGAGGGCGCGCAGGCCGAGGATGGCCATGATGTTGGCGGTGAACACGATGTAGGTGTCGGTGGTGATGGCGAAGATGGCCGGCACCGAATCCACCGCGAACACGAAGTCCGCGATATTGATCACCACGAGGGCGAGGAACAGCGGCGTCGCCCACAGCACGGCCTTGCCGGTGACGGGGTGGGGCTGGCGCACGAAGAAGCGTTCGCCATGCAGCTCCTGCGTCACCCGCATCCGTTTGGTGAGGAAGCGCAGCGCGGCATTCTGCGAGATATCCGTCTCGCCCTCGCTGGCGAACAGCATCTTGATGCCGGTGACCACCAGGAAGGCGCCGAACAGCAGCAGCACCCAGTCATAAGACTGCACCAGCGCCGCGCCCACGCCGATCATCAGCCCGCGCAGCACCAGCACGGCGATGATGCCCCACACCAGCGCCCGGTATTGATAGGCGCGGGGAATGGCGAAATAACTGAAGATCAGCGAGATGACGAAGACGTTGTCGATGGAGAGCGCCTTCTCGATGGCATAGCCGGTAAAGTATTGCATGCCGGCCTGCGGCCCCATGGAGGCCCAGATCCAGCCACCGAACACGGCCGCCACGGCGATGTAGAAGACGGAGAGCCTGAGGCTTTCGGCGATGCCGATCTCCCGCGAGTTGCGGTGGAGCACGCCGAGGTCGAAGGCGAGCAGGGCAAAGACGATGGCGAGGAAGCCGAGCCAGAGCCACAGCGGCTTGCCGGCGACATCAAGGAAGAAAAGAGCGATCAGCTGGTCCATGGCACGGTCCTGTCAGTGGCCTGCGGCGGCCGCCCGCGAGGGTCGGGGCGCCGGGCAGGAAACCGGATAGGAGGACCGACATGGCGGGCGGGCACGGACCCGACCTGCCCCGGGGCAGATGGGGGCAGGCCGGGCCGCATCCGCGCCCGTCAGAGGGGCCCGGACCTCGTTTGTTGAGGGAAAGGGTCCGGGCGCTCGGGGCGCGCGGGACGGATGGCGCCTATCGCGCCGGCTTGAGAGGCATTTCGGCCCACCTCTTGCGGCGGACCACCACGACGCGGGCCATATCGGCCCCCTCCCGGCGCAGATATTCGATCTGGTCGCGCAGGCGGAGCTTCATCTTCTTCAGCGCGAGCACCCGGGTGCGGTCGGGCTCGGGCCGCGTCTGCTCGGAGGAGATCTCCTCCTCGATCAGGCTGTGGCGCGTCGTCAGCGATTTCATGAACTGGTCCACGACAACCTCCTTTCGATAGGGAGAGGATGGGGCCGGACGCTTGATAGCTCCAATCCATAGTCGCTATATTGGCAATAGCTCTGGACTATGAACCCATGCCCTTCCGGCCGCGCCATCGTCAGCTCGAATATGTCGTGGCCCTCGCCGAGACCGGGCATTTCGGCGCGGCCGCCAAGCGCTGCCATGTCTCGCAGCCGACCCTCTCCGTGCAGGTGGCGCTGCTGGAGGAGCAGCTTGGCACGCCGCTGTTCGACCGCACGCGCGGCCGGGTCATCCCCACCGCCATCGGCGAGCGGGTCATCGCCTCGGCCCGCTCCATCCTCCAGGCGCTGGACGATATCGTCGCCACCGCCGCCACCGGGGCTGACAATCTCGGCGGGCTTATCCGGCTGGGCGTCGCGCCGACCTTCGGGCCGTACTTCCTGCCCCATTTGCTGCCGGTGCTCCACCGGCGCTATCCGGGGCTGCAGATCTATATCCGCGAGGAGCGCCCCTCGGTGATCGAGCGGGAAGTCACCGCCGGCAACCTCGATTGCGGCCTCGGCCCGCAACCTTTGTCCGCCTCGGTGCTCACCTTCCGCCGCCTCTGCCGGGAAGCCATCTATCTCGGCGTCGGCAAGGACCACCGTCTGGCGGACGGCGGCAGCGTGGAGATCGGCCAGCTCAAGGGCGAGCGGCTGCTCACGCTCGGGCGCGGGCACCAGCTGTTCGAGAGCGCGCGGGCGCTCGCCGCGGCCTCCGGTGCCCAGGTGCGGGAGGATTACGAGGGCACGAGCCTCGATGCCCTGCGCCAGATGGTCATCATGGGCATGGGCCTGTCCCTGTTCCCGGAGCTTTACGCCCGCTCGGAATTCCGCGTGCAGGACCACATTGCCCTGCTCACGGTGGAAGGCTGGCCGGCGACGCGGGACATGGGCTTCTTCTGGCGCGCGGGCAACAACCGCGCCGCCCATTTCGACCAGCTGGCCCGCGAGAGCGAGGGCACCTGCCGGGAGCTTGGCCTCGAGCCGGGCTGACACACGCGGACCATCGAACGGCGTGCGGCCCGCCCGGGGGAAGCGGGCGGGCCGTCACCCCTCGCCCGGGCGGGGCGAGGCGGCGCACGGTCTGGCGAAGGGCCGTGCATCCGTTTGCGTGAAACCGTGCGGGATCAGCGGCGCAGCAGGGCCGAAACCTCGCGCCGCAGGCGATCGGCATAACCCGCCACCTGATCGGCGATGGCGCGCACGCCCACGGCCGCGCGGCGGATGTCGGAGGCGGCATGGGAGACGCCGTCGATGCTGTCGGAGACCGAGCGCGAGGTGGACGATTGCTGCGCCATGGCGGCCGACAGCTCCACGAACAGGCCGCCCAGATTGGAGATGCTCTGGGTGATGTCGGACACCGCCTCGGCCGCGACGCCACCATCCTGCTGCACCTGCTCCACCTGATGGCGGATGTCCTGCGTCGCCTTGGCGGTCTGGAGCGCCAAGGCCTTCACCTCCTGCGCGACCACCGCGAAGCCCTTGCCGGCTTCGCCCACGCGCGCCGCCTCGATGGTGGCGTTGAGCGCGAGCAGGTTGGTCTGGGCGGCGATCTTCTCGATGAGGGTCGTCACGTTGCCGATGCGGCCGACGCTGGTGGCGAGGCTCTCCACCAGTTCGTTGGTGCGGGCGGCGCGCTGCGTCGCCTCCTGCGACATGGTGCTGGCGCGCTCGATCTGGTGCGAGATGCCGCTGAACGAGGCGGACATCTCCTGCGCGGCGGACGACACGGTGGTGGCCATCTGCTCGGTGCGCTCGGTGAGCTGGAGCAGTTCGGCGGAGGCCGACTGGCTGGCCTCGGAGGTCCGGGACATGTCCTCCCCGACCTCGGTCACGCCCTCGGCAGTGGCGACGGCGGCGGTCACCACGTCCCAGGTAAGCATGGGGCCGTCATAGCTGCCGTCGGCCCTGAAGATGGCGGAAACGCGCAGGTCGAGCGTCTCCGGCCCCACCCGGATGCGGGCGTTGTGCGGCAGGTTCGCCGGATCGGCGAGCAGGCCGCGCTGGCGCTCGGGATGCTTGTGGAACACGTCGATGGACGTGCCGAGCATCTGGTCCGCCTTCACCCGCAGGTGGGATTCGATGCGTCGCAGGGTCTCGATGCTGGTGCGGTTCACATAGTCGATGACCAGCGTCTCGCGATCGCAGGTCATGATGTTCACCGGCATGTTCTCCATCATCTGCTGGAGCCGCTGGGCCCGCGCCTCCAGCGCCGCGCGGGCGGTGTCGGCGCGCAGCGTGACCATCACATAAGCGACGACACCGTGTCGGTCGCGCAGGGCGGAGAGGGTCACCGCCAGCGTCTCGCCGGCCACCGCGAGGGTCATTTCATGCGGCAGGAAACCGGGCTCGGCGATGTGGCGGCCGAGATCGGCCAGCGCGGGGTGAAGCTGGGCGAGGGGCAGCCCCGGCAGCGCCGCCGGGGAGGTGACGAGGCCGGAGGCGACGGTGTTCAGAAGCTCGGCGGCGGCTGCATTGGCCTGAACCACGGCGAGGTTGCGGCCCTCGCACAGCAGCACACCCCACGGCAGAGCCGCCATCAGTTGCGCCGCCATGCCGGTGGCCACCGTGCCGAATTCCCTGGCTGCCGTGTCTCGCCCGGAATGCACGGGTTCGGGCCTGGCCCGCAGCGCGCTTGCCGTCATGCTGTTCGTCCTGTCCTGGGCGGCGATGCCGCGCCGCTTCAGCGCCGCCCTGTGCAGCGCGCGATGCCAGCAAAGGGCTAGGCCGCGAGGCTTGCCCGAAGCTGGGGCGAGCCGAATGACGCAGCCTCGCCAACAGGACTTTCACGTTTGTGCGATGCACATGGCGGACCGGGTGTGGCCCATGCGCCACCCCGTATCGGCGGGAAGATGCTAGATCAGGGATATGGCTGGGCAGCCCCGCCCAAGGTTGGACTCCAACTTCCGGGCGTTAACCTTAACGCCACCTTATCCGGCTTCAATGCAACGGAGCGCAGACAGGAAACTGAAGCGCGGCGTCGTGCGTTGTGTGCGTCGTAGGGTCTCGCATCGTCTGAGTGGTCAAAGCATGCCTCGGTTCCTGCCCCGGTTGTTCCCGAAGGTTCTGGTCAAGGCTTCCCGAGCTACGGCCGAAATGGTGAAGAGTGCCGACGTGCCCGTGATGGGACGCCGCCTGTTCGTCATGGGCGCGCCGCTGGCGCTGGCCGCGTGCGTCACCAACCCGCCGCCGGCGCCGCTGAGCCGCGCGAACATGATGTACGGCCCGGTGGACGGCGAGCCGTTCCCGGTGGATGCGGTGGACCTCTCCGAGGTGGACCCCAAGTGGCTGCGGCAGGAGGTTCAGGCCCCGGCCGGCTACGCGCCCGGCACCATCGTGGTCGATATCAACGAGCGCTTTCTCTACCTCATCGGCCGCAACGGCACGGCGATCCGCTACGGCGTGGGCGTCGGCAAGCAGGGCTATTCGTTCCGCGGCTGGGCCACCATCAAGCGCAAGGAGAAGTGGCCCCACTGGACGCCCACCGCCAACATGGTGCGCCTCCAGCCCGCGCGCTATGGGCCCTACCAGAACGGCCTGCCGGGCGGCGAGACCAACCCGCTCGGCCCGCGCGCGCTCTATCTCTATGACGGCGATCGCGACACCATGTTCCGCATCCACGGCACCATCGAGCCGTGGAGCATCGGCCAGCAGGTGTCCTCGGGCTGCATCCGCCTGCTCAACCAGGACATCATCGACCTGTACGAGCGCGTCCCGCTCGGCACCCGGGTCTATGTGAAGGGCTGAGTCCCTTAAGCGCCCCCCGCCCCCGGCAGCAGCCGGTAGAGCTGGGCGGCGCCGTCGATCAGCTGGAAGCGATTGCGCGCCTGCGAGAATTCGAGATTCTCGCGGGTGCCGATGCACAGGAAGCCGCCGCGCACCAGGCTCTGGGCGAAGCGTTGCAGCACCTTGTCCTGCAACGGCGTGGTGAAATAGATCAGCACGTTCCGGCACAGCACGAGGTGCGCCTCGCAGAACACCCCGTCGGTGACGAGGTTGTGCTCGGCGAAGGTGACGTTGGCGGCGAGGCGCTGGTCGAGCTTCATCAGCTCGTAGCGCGCGTGGAAGTAGTCCGAGAAGCTCGCCGAACCGCCCGCCGCGCGATAGCGCCGGCCGGCCTCGCGCGCCTCCTGAAGGGGATAGATACCCTCCGCCGCGCGGTTGAGGGCCGCCTTCGAGATGTCGGTGGCGAAGATGCGCGTGCGCTCGTAAAGCCCCGCCTCGGTGAGCAGGATGGCGAGGGAATAGATCTCCTCCCCATGGGCGCAGCCGGCCTGCCAGATATTGATCTCCGGATAGGAGGCGAGCAGCGGGAACACCCGCTCCTTCAGCGCCAGGAAGACGTGCGGATCGCGGAAGAATTCCGACACCGGCACGGAGAGGCCGGAGATGATGTCCGGCAGCCGCTCGGGCGCGTGCAGCATCCGCGCCGTGAGTTCCGAGATGGTCGCCGCGCCGAAGCCGGTGGCGAGGTTGCGCACGCGCCGCGTCAGCGAGGCCTTGCCATAGTCGCGGAAGTCGTAGCCGTAGCGGCGGAACAGCGCCTCCACGAACAGGTCCACCTCGATGGTTTCCAGCGCCAGCGCATCCCGCGCGCCGGCCGTCGCCGCCGGGGGCGGCGGATCGTCCTGGTCGTCGGTATCAACAGGCCCGGTCATCGCGCGGCGAGCCAGGTGCGGATCATGGACAGGAGCTTCGGCACGTCCACGGGCTTTGCCAGATAGTCGCTGGCACCGGCGGCGAGGCACTTCTCCCGGTCGTCCTTCATGGCCTTGGCGGTGAGGGCGATGACCGGCAGCTTGGCGAACCGAGGCTGCGCGCGGATCTGCGTCATCGCCTCGTAGCCGTCCATCACCGGCATCATCACGTCCATCAGCACGATCTCGATATCCGGCTGCTCGTCGAGCTGCGCCAGCGCCTTGGCGCCGTCCTGCGCCAGCACCACGTTGACGCCCCGCGCGCGCAGCACCTTGGCGAGAGCGTAGATGTTGCGCATGTCGTCGTCGACCAGCAGCAGCTTGCGGCCTTCGAGATCGCCGTCCGGATTGGCCGCGAGCTGTTCCGGCTCGCGCTGCACGGAGTGGAGGAACAGCGACACCTCGTCCAACAGGCGCTCGGGCGAGAGGGCGCCCTTCACCACGATGGCGTCAGTGAAGGCGCGCAGCTTCATCCGCTCCTCGGTGGTGAGGTCGCGGCCCGAATAGACCACCACCGGCACGTGCTTGCCGCCCCCGGCGAGGCGCTCGATCAGCTCGAAGCCGGACATGCCGGGCAGGCCGAGATCGAGCACGATGCAGTCGAGATCGCCCTTCGCTACCACCTCAAGGGCGGCCTCGGCGCTGTCTGCCTCGACGATCTGCGCCTTCTCGCGGGCGAGCAGGGTGCGCACGGCGTGGCGGGCGGCGGCGTCGTCGTCCACCACCAGCACGCGGCGGGGACGATCGGCCGAATAATGGGTGAGGAGGCCGAGCGCCTCGGACAGCTGGTCCGCGCTCACCGGCTTGGTGAGGAAGCCCACGGCGCCGAGGTCGCGGCCACGCCGGCTCTCGTCCAGCGCCGAGACGAAGTGCACCGGGATGTGCCGGGTGGCGGCATCCGCCTTCAGCCGCTCGATCACCGTCCAGCCGTCGAGGCCCGGCAACATCACGTCGAGCAGGATGCCGGTGGGCTTGTAGGTGCGGGCGAGGGCGAGGCCGCTCTCGCCGTCGCCGGCGGCGAGAGCGAGATACCCCTTGCGCCGCACAAGCCCCACCAGCGTGCGGGCGAACACCGGGTCGTCCTCCACCACGAGGATCACGGTGGCGCCGGGGGTGAGGCGATCGCGATCGTCCTCCACGCTCACGGCGGGAACCGGCGGCAGGCCGGAGAGGCCGGCGGCCTCGCGCTCCTGCCGGCTCGTGTCAAAGGCCACCTGCCGGGCATCCATCGCCGGCTGCGGTGCGGGCGCGGGCGCCGCCTCCCCGTCCTCTTCCGGCAACGGCTCGCCGACCGGAATCTCCAAGGTGAAGGTGGAGCCCTGGCCGAGCGCGCTTTCCACGGTCACGCTGCCGCCAAGCAGGCGGGCGAGGCGCTGGGTGATGGCGAGGCCGAGGCCGGTGCCGCCGAACTGGCGGCGGGTGGAGGCGTCCACCTGCTCGAACGCCTCGAAGATGGCACCGAGCTTGTCCTCGGGAATGCCGATGCCGCTGTCGGCCACCGCCACCTTCAGGGTCTTGCCCGCCTCGTCCTTCGAGAAGGTGACGGAGACCCGGCCCTGCATGGTGAACTTCAGGGCATTGCCGACGAGGTTGGTGAGGATCTGGTCCAGCTTGCCGGGATCGGTGAAGACGAGGTCGGGCGCATCGGTGACGGAGACCGCAAGGCGCAGCTTGCGCTCCTGCGCGAGGCGCCGGAAGTTGCGCTCCAGCCGCTGCGCCACGCTCGCAACCTTCACCGGCTCGTGCACCACCTCCATCTTGCCTGCTTCGACCTTGGAGAGGTCGAGGATGTCGTTGATGAGGCGCAGGAGGTTGGAACCGGAGGAGTGGATGATGCTCGCCGCCTCCACCTGGTCGGCATCGAGGTTGCCGGTGCGGTTCTCGGCGAGGTCCTGGGACAGGATGAGCAGGCTGTTGAGCGGCGTGCGCAGCTCGTGGGACATGTTGGCGAGGAACTGGGACTTGTATTCGTTGGCCCGCAGCAATTCCCCGGCCCGCGCCTCCATCTGCTGGTTCAGCGCCTCCAGCAGCTCCTTCTGCGCGGTCATTTCCTGAGAGGAGCGCCGCAGCACGTCGTTGGAGGCCTGCAGTTCGTCCGCCTGAACCCTCAGCTCCTCCTCGGAGGCGGCGAGGCGCTGGGACCGCTCGTGCAGCTGCTCGTTGGTGGCGCGCAGCTCCTCCTGCTGGGTGCGCAGTTCCTCCTCGGCGACGCGCAGCTCCTGCGCCTGCTTCTGGCTCTGCTCCAGCAGCTCGCGGGTGCGGGCGGCGCGGACGAGATTGTCGAGGGACAGGGCGACCAGCGGCGCGACCTCGTTGAGCAGCCGGCGGGCGCGCTCCTCCAGCGGCGCCAGCAGCGCCAGCTCGATGACGCCGAGCAGGCGCTTCTTGAGCACCAGCGGCACGGCGACGATGGAGTGCGCCGACGCCTCCCCGGTGCCGGTGCGGATGCGCAGATGGTCGGCCGGCGCGGGAGAGAGGACGATGGTCTTCCTCTCCAGCGCGCACTGGCCGACAAGCCCTTCGCCGATGCGCACGCGGGTGGACAGATGCCGCCGCTCCGAAAAGGCATAGCTGCCGACCAGCTCCAGCGCCGATCCCTCCGGCCCGGCGGCCTCGTCATGGGCGTAGAACACCCCGACCCCCGCGCCCAGCAGCGGCGCGAGCTCCGTCAGCAGCGCATCGGCGAAGTCGCGCGGATCCTCCTGCACCTGGAGGCGTGCGGCGATGTTGTTGAGCCCGCTCTTCACCCAGTCGGTGTCGTGCGCCGCGATGGAGGTCGCCTTGAACACCTTGAGCGCGCGGGCGAGCGTGCCCACCTCGTCCTTGCGCTCCGCATAGGACACCTCGATGGTGCGGTCATTCTCCGCGAGGCGGGTCATCTGTTCCGCGAGGCGGCGCAGCGGCCGCGCCATGAACATCGCGCCGAGGAACACGCCGGCAATGGCGACGCAGAGGGTCGCCACCAGCGCGATAATGTCGATGGTACCGACGATGGCATCGGCCCGGTCGAGATCCGCCTGGGCGCTGACGATCTCGGCGGATGCGGCGGCGCTCAGCTCGTCGAGGGCGCCGATGATGCCGCGATAGCCCTCCTCGCTCGATTCGGCCGCGAGGAAGACGCGAAGCGCCGCATCCATGGCGGCAGGGTCGCCGCTCTCGGAGGCGGCCAGCACGGGTGCCGCCACCGCATCGACCCAGCGGCCGGCGATCCGGCCCGCGCGCTCGGCGAAGGGCAGGAGCATGGGCTGCGCCACCACCGCCGCCCGCAACGCCGCGAGCTTCTCATTGGTGAGCGCGGTCGAGGCGGCGAGGCGGGCCTTGAGATTGCGGGGGTCGGCGAGCGCGCTGCGCAGCAGCTCGAGCTGGCGGCGATTGAAGGCGCGCATGGCGTCGGCCGTCAGCACGCTGACCTGGCGGATCGTCTCGACCCGGCGCTCCTGCTGCTGCGCCATGCGGCCGGTGACCCAGTTGGCCCCGAACAGCAGCATGAACATAGCGATGAGGAGCGCGACGATCAGCCCCGCCTTGGTCTGCATCTTCAGATCGGCGAACCACGACCGCTCGGTGAGCTTCTCCAGCATCCTCAACCCCTTCCGACCCAGCCGCAGAATGCATAGGCGGGGGTGAAGAAGGATTGAAGAGGAAATTCGCCCCCTATCTGTGCATACGCCTCAGTGTGGGGCCATGCGCCGGCGGGCCGAGAGCGTCGCCAGCGCGATGCCGGAGATGACCAGCGCATAGCCCGCAAGGTGATACCAGGCCATGGTTTCGCCGAGGAAGACGATGGCGAGCGCGGTGCCGAATACCGGCAGCAGATGCAGGAACGGCGCGGCCGCGTTCGCCCCCACCAGTTCCACACCCCGATTGAAGAACAGGTAGGCGACCAGCGACGGGCCGGTCATCACGTAGGCGAGGGTGAAGAAGGTCACGTGGTCCAGCGGCAGCACCTTGCCGTTGAGATATTCCCAGAGCGCGAAAGGCGAGAGCAGCACCGAGCCCAGCGCCATGATGGTGGCGAGGAAGGAGAGCGGGCCAAGCGGCGGGCGCTTGCGCAGGATCGCGGCGTACAAAGCGTAGATCACCAGCGCCACGATGATGACCACGTCGCCGATATTGGGCTTCAGATGCAGGAAGGTGTCGAGATCGCCGTGGCTGATGATGACCATCACGCCCACGAGGGAGGTGATGACCCCTGCCGCCTGGCCGAGGCTGAGCTTTTCCCGGAACAGCACGAAGGTCCACACCGCCACCAGAAGCGGGGCCGTGGACTGCACCAGCAGGCCGTTCACCGCCTGCGTGTATTGCAGGCCGTAATAGCTCATCGCGTTGTAGGAGGCGATGCCGGTGGCCGAGAGCAGCACCAGGAGCGGCAGGTTGCGCCGGATGATGGGTACGTCGCGGACGATCTGCTTCCAGGCGAACGGCAGGAGGATGAGCGTCGCCCCGATCCAGCGCACCATGGCGAGGGTGATGGGCGGGATGTGCCCGGCGATGTAGCGCCCCACCACGAGGTTGATGGCCCACAGCAGGGCCACCAGGGTCAGCAGCACATAGGGGGCATCATAGAGGGCGAAACGGCTGGGGCGGACCGGAGTGGCGGACATGTCTTCTCCCGAGGCGCACCTGTACGATGCGCCATGCGATGACCTGTTGGCCGGGAGTGCCGTCCGTCCCCTTTTATTGCGACGGCCTGCGGGCCCCCTCCTCTAACCCGAGGTGAGGGGCGAGGGAAATCGAATTTCACAGCGCAAATCATCACAATCCGTGATGACCCAAGCGGCACCGTGAGATGCTTCGGCCGCGGCCGAAGTTTCGGCCTTTGGGCCTCAGCGCCCGATCAGGCGGTTGAGGGTGCCGTCCTGGATCAGCTGGTAGCTGGTCGGATTGTCGGCGCACAGGCCCGAGCCGCATTCCAGCACGGTGGAAACGCCGTTCGCCAGGGCCAGCAGCAGCACCAGCACGATGGCCGCCGTGCCGAGCAGCGGGCGATGAAGCGGCGCGTCGGCCGACTGCCGCTCGAACTGGCCGTCGAACAGCAGCAGCACGGCCGAGCCGAGCACGCACACGGCGAACAGCACCAGTGCCCAGGCATAGAAGTGCAGGCCGAAGAAGGCGTCGCCATAGGCGCCCTCGCCGGGGATGATGTGCAGCAGCGTCTGCCGGGTGGAGACCGCCCCACCCGCCAGCGACGACAGGATCATGATGGCGTAGTGCGAGGGCCGTGGGCCGAACTTCACGTTCAGCGCGAGCCCGGCGGCCACGCAGACGAAGCCGGCGCGCTGCAGCAGGCAGAGCGGGCACGGCAGATCATTGAACACGAGCTGGTCGAAGAAGGCGGCGATGAGCACCGCCGACACGGCGAGGAGGCCGAGCGCGTTGAGCACCCGGAAGCGGTCTGCGAGGGTGAGGCCGGTGTCCATGGCCTGCCTCACAGCGCGATGTTGAGCGGATCGGTGACGTGCAGGCGGAACAGCACCAGCATCGTCGCCACCGAGAGCACCCAGAGCGCGAGCGCGGCCATGCGCTGGCCCATGAGCGTCGCCGCGAGGGCGAGGAACACGCCGAAGAACGGCAGCGACATCATGGCTTAGGCCCCCCGGCCCGCACCGGCGCGGATGTGCGATTCGGTGCCCGTCGAGGGTAGCCGAGCCCTGGCCCAGCGTCACGCTGCGGCGCGGAACTCCACCCCGTTGCCCGAGGGGTCTGTCACCCGCAGCGCACCGTCATTCGACGGCTGCGTTTCCACGCCGGCCGCGGCGAGACGGGCGGCGAGGGCGGCGAAGGCATCGGCGGCCAGCGTCACGGCGAAATGGTCCAGCCCCGCGGTTCCCGCCACCGGGATCGGGGCGCCGCCCGACTGCCAGACGTTCAGCCCCACATGGTGGTGATAGCCGTCGGCGCTCACGAACAGCGCGCCGGGATAGCGGGCCATGATGGTGAGCCCCACCGTATCCACCCAGAAGCGCTTCGCCGCGTCGAGGTCGCTCACCTTGAGGTGGACATGGCCCATGTCGGTCGCGGCCGGGGCCGGTCCGCCCGCCGCCTTCGCCTCGCGGGCGAGGGCCTGGAGATCGAGCGGCAGGGTCTGCATGGCGATGGAGCCGTCGGGCTGGACCGGCCATTCCGCGCGCGGCAGGTCGCGATAGATCTCGACGCCGTTGCCGTCCGGGTCGTCCACATACAGCGCCTCGCTCACCAGATGGTCGGAGGCGCCGAGGCGCAGGCCCGCCCCGTGCAGTGCGAGGAGGCGCGCGGCGAGGCTGGCGCGGTCCGGCACGCGGATGGCCATGTGGAACAGCCCGGGTGCGCGGCGCGGCGCCGGCGGGGCCGAGGGACGGGACAGGATTTCCACCAGCGGCTTGCCGCCCGCGCCGAGCACGGTCGCCTCGCCCTCGGCCAGCACATCGAGGCCGAGGAGGTCGCGGTAGAAGGCGACGAGACGGCGCGGGTCCGGGCTGGCGAGGCTGACTTCGCCGAGCACGAGGTCATGCGGCGCGATCCCGGCAGACAGGTCGGTGGTGGGGATGGAATGGGGGCCGGTCGAGCCGGCGGGGGCGGCGGTGGTCATGATGAGGCTCCTTGGCGCCGGGCGGGGTCTCTGCCCTGCCCGGCTGGGCGTTGTCCCAAATATGGACGCGCCCGGCGCAAGGTGCCATTGCGCCGATGCAAGGAAAGGCTGGCGCCTCAGCCCTCGAACCACTCTTCGGAGACCTTGCGCAGCTTGCCGCGGCGCCATTCGTAGATTTGGGTGCAGCGCATGAAGCGCCCCGGGTTCGGCCGCGTGCAATAGGCGGAGTGGGAGAAGACGATGACCTGCGGCCGCCCGCCGCCCTTCGGCGCAATGATGTCGAAGCCGCGCGCGCCCCGGTCGAAGGCGCGGGTCCAGCGGCCGGGGCCGGTGGAGATGAAGAGGATGTGGCGGAAGCCATCGGAGCCGATCCACGGCGTGATGCCGCCCTCGCACTCCATGGCGTGGGTGTCGATGAGATAGTCCGGCCGGCCATCCGGCGAGACGTTCACCACGTCAAAGACGGTCTTCGGGTTCCAGCTGGGCGTTCCCCCCTCCGCCCGGCAGGCCGCCTCCAGCTCCTTCACCGCCTTGGCCACCACCTTCGGCAGGCCGGCATAGGGATTGGCGGCCGGAGCCGTGGCCAGGGGCGTGGCAGCCTCAGCGGGAGGGACCGTGGGCGGCGGCGCGGCAGGTACGGCGACAGGTGGTGCGGCGGAGGGTGAAGCAGGCGCCTCGGCCGCCCGTGCGATGCCGGAAGCGCCCACCGCGATGGCGACGCAAAACAACCCGACGAAAGCCGTCCTCATGCGCCCCCCGCGCCGGATCACGCAGCCCGGACGCGGGACATGATAGAGCCGTGCGTCGCCGGATTGAACCGGCCGCGCAGGGCGCGCCACTCCTTGGTCAGGCCGCCTTCTGGGCCTCCCGGTCCACGATGGTCACGATGTCCGCCATGATCCGGTTCAGCTCGAAATTCTTCGGCGTGTAGACGGCGGCGACGCCGAAGCCCTTGAGCTGGGCTTCGTCCTCCGGCGGGATGATGCCGCCCACCACCACCGGGACGTCGGAGAGGCCTTCCGCCCGCATCCGCTCCATCACGTCGCGCACCAGCGGCACGTGGGAGCCGGAGAGGATGGAGAGGCCCACCACGTGGACGCCCTCTTCCAGCGCGGCGTTGACGATCTCGGCCGGGGTCAGGCGGATGCCCTCGTAGACCACTTCCATGCCGCAGTCGCGGGCGCGGACGGCGATCTGCTCAGCGCCGTTGGAGTGGCCGTCGAGGCCGGGCTTGCCCACCAGGAACTTGATGCGGCGGCCGAGCTTCTCGGAGACCGCATCCACATTCTTCCGCACCTCCTCGAGGCCCTGCGTGTCCACGCGCGCGGCGCGGCCAACGCCGGTAGGGGCGCGGTACTCGCCGAACACCTCGCGCAGGCAGGTGCCCCATTCGCCCGTGGTCACGCCCGCCTTGGCGCAGACGATGGAGGGCTCCATGATGTTGCGGCCTTCCTGCGCCGCGCTCTTCAGCGCCGCCAGCGCCGCGTCCACGGCCTTGGCGTCGCGCGCCTCGCGCCACGCCTTCAGGCGCTCGATCTGCTCGGCCTCGACGCCCTCCGGCACGGTGAGGATGGCGCCTTCGCCGGTGGTCAGCGGCGAGGGCTCGCTCTCGGTCCAGCGGTTGACGCCCACCACCACCTGGTCGCCGCGCTCGATGGCCTCCAGCCGGCGGGTGTTGGACTCCACCAGCTGCTGCTTCATGTAGGAATTCTCGATGGCCGCGACGGCGCCGCCCATGCCCTCGATGCGGGCCAGCTCCTCGCGCGCCTCGGCCTTCAGCTCCTCCACCTTCTTGGCGATCTCGGTGGAGCCGTCGAAGATGTCGCCGTATTCGAGCAGGTCGGTCTCATAGGCCACCACCTGCTGCATGCGCAGCGACCATTGCTGGTCGAAGGAGCGCGGCAGGCCGAGCGCCTCGTTCCAGGCCGGCAGCTGCACGGCGCGGGCGCGGGCCTTCTTGGAGAGGGTGACGGCCAGCATCTCCAAGAGGATGCGGTAGACGTTGTTCTCGGGCTGCTGCTCGGTGAGGCCGAGGGAGTTCACCTGCACGCCGTAGCGGAACAGCTTCTGCTTGGCGTCGGTGATGCCGTAGCGGTTGACGCAGATCTCGTCCCAGAGGTCCACGAACGCGCGCATCTTGCACATCTCGGTGATGAACCGCATGCCCGCATTCACGAAGAAGGAGATGCGCCCCACTACCTCGCCGAACACGGCGCCTTCCGCCTCGCCGGACTTCTTCACCGTGTCGAGGATGGCGATGGCGTTGGCCAGCGCGAAGGCCAGCTCCTGCACCGGCGTCGCCCCGGCTTCCTGCAGATGGTAGGAGCACACGTTCATCGGGTTCCACCGGGGCAGATGCTCGGTGGTGAAGATGATGGTGTCCTTGGTGAGCCGCATGGAGGGCGCGGGCGGGAACACATAGGTGCCGCGCGAGAGGTATTCCTTGATGATGTCGTTCTGCGTCGTGCCCTGCAGCTTGGAGCGGTCCGCCCCCTGCTCGTCGGCCGTGGCGATGTAGAGCGAGAGCAGCCACGCCGCGCAGGCGTTGATGGTCATGGAGGTGTTCATCTCGGCGAGCGGGATGCCCTGGAACAGGGTGCGCATGTCGCCGAGGTGGGAAATGGGAACGCCGACCTTGCCCACTTCGCCGCGGGCGAGGGGATGGTCGCTGTCGTAGCCGGTCTGGGTCGGCAGGTCGAAGGCGACGGACAGGCCGGTCTGGCCCTTGGAGAGGTTGGAGCGGTAGAGCTTGTTGGATTCCGCGGCGGTGGAATGCCCCGCATAGGTGCGGAAGAGCCAGGGTTTGTCGCGGACCACCATTTCCTAATCCCCATCCATCGCTTTTGGATATTTGCCGCGATTGTGCGTCGCAATGCGCGCGCCGTCGATGGGAAATTTTTCCAATACCGGACGGCGGCTGGCCCGTGCAGGGCGCCACGACGGGGCGCCGTTAGCCGCTCGATTCGGCACCCGCGCACCTGCATTTTTAGTTGTGAAGTTAATTAATTTCTCTTTTTAATTGTGTTGATGCTAGCCTTCCACCCGCTTCGGATCCGGGGGGACAAGCGTGCGGCACGTGGTGGTTCTCATGGCGGCGCTCGCGTCCGCTGCATGCGCGAAATCGGCCGATAAGGTCTCGGCAGCCTATGTCTCGCCGATGCAGTTCCAGAGCTACAGCTGCCAGCAGCTCGCGCAGGAAGCCGAGCGCATATCGGCCCGCGCTATCGCCCTCACCGGGGCCCAGAACAACCGCGCCACGAGCGACGCGGTGGCGACCACCGTGGCCGTGGTCATCTTCTGGCCCGCCGCCTTTCTCGTGGGCGGCGACGATGCGCAAACCGCGGAACTGGCGCGGCTCAAGGGCGAGATGGACGCCATCGAGCAGGTGTCCATCCAGAAGAAATGCGGCATCGCCTTCCAGCGCGAGGATGTCCAGAAGGCGTCCTGACCCGCTCTTCCTTTCACACGCGGTGCTACCGAAAGTGCCGGCCCGGCCCCGTGCTCCACCCGTCGAACGATAGCGCAGCACGGGGCCGGCGGCGGGCCTGCGCGCTAGCGCTTCACCAGCGAGATCACGAACAGGAGGATCACCGCGCCCAGCGTCGCCGAGATGATCTGGCCGATCACGCCGCCCACCACGAAGACGCCGCCGAACAGGAACCCGCCGATGATGGCGCCGACGATGCCCACGGCGATGTTGCCCAGGAGGCCGAAGCCGTAGCCCTGGAAGAGCTGGCCCGCCAGGAAGCCGGCGACCGCCCCGACGATGATCATCCAGATGATGCCCATGAACGTCTCCCATCCCCTTGTGTCGGCGCCGGCCGTCCGGCGCGGAACAGCGCCACTCTAGCGGGGCGCGCCGCCGCCGGAAACGCCAGCGCGGCCATGGCCCTTCATTCTCCCCTGCCGCAGCGCCACATGGCCGAATGTCGGGGTTGAGAATGACTATCGCCTTGGATTTTTTCTCTGCTACGCTGCATTGCGAGATAGGGACTTAACGACGCGACCGAACGGTCCACTTGAGGAGAGGACGACAGCCATGGCCCAGACGGCAGCCGCCAATACGAACGAGGGACCGGTGAAGGACCTTTATGAGCTCGGCGAGATTCCGCCGCTCGGCCATGTGCCCGCCAACATGTATGCCTGGGCCATCCGCCGCGACCGCCACGGGCCGCCGGAGCAGTCCTTCCAGCTGGAGGTGGTGCCCACCTGGGAGCTGGGCGAGCAGGACGTGCTGGTGCTCGTGATGGCAGCAGGCGTGAACTACAACGGTATCTGGGCAGGCCTCGGCGAGCCGATCTCCGTGTTCGACGTGCACAAGGTGCCCTATCACATCGCCGGCTCCGATGCCTCGGGCATCGTCTGGGCGGTGGGCTCCAAGGTGAAGCGCTGGAAGGTCGGCGACGAGGTGGTCGTCCACTGCAATCAGGACGACGGAGACGACGAGGAGTGCAACGGCGGCGACCCGATGTTCTCCCCCTCCCAGCGCATCTGGGGCTATGAGACGCCGGACGGCTCCTTCGCCCAGTTCTGCCGGGTGCAGGCGCGCCAGCTGATGCCGCGCCCCAAGCACCTCACCTGGGAGGAGAGCGCCTGCTACACCCTCACCATGGCCACCGCCTACCGTATGCTGTTCGGCCACCCGCCCCATGATGTGAAGCCCGGCGACTATGTGCTGGTGTGGGGTGCCTCGGGCGGCCTCGGCGTGTTCGGCGTGCAGCTCGCCGCCGCCTCCGGCGCGCACGTGATCGGCGTCATCTCGGATGAGACCAAGCGCGATTACGTGCTCGGCCTCGGCGCCAAGGGCGTCATCAACCGCAAGGACTTCAAGTGCTGGGGCCAGCTGCCCAAGGTGAACTCGCCGGAATATGCGGAGTGGCTCAAGGAAGCCCGCAAATTCGGCAAGGCGATCTGGGACATCACCGGCAAGCGTGACGTGGACATCGTGTTCGAGCACCCCGGCGAGAGCACCTTCCCGGTGTCCACGCTGGTGGGTAAGCGCGGTGGCATGATCGTGTTCTGCGCCGGCACCACCGGCTTCAACATCACCTTCGACGCCCGCTATGTGTGGATGCGCCAGAAGCGTATCCAGGGCTCGCACTTCGCCCACCTCAAGCAGGCTTCCGCCGCCAACCAGTTCATCATCGACCGGCGCGTGGACCCCTGCATGTCGGAAGTGTTCCCGTGGGACCGCATCCCCGAGGCGCACACCAAGATGTGGAAGAACCAGCACGCCCCCGGCAACATGGCGGTGCTGGTGAACTCCCCCCGCACCGGCCTGCGCACGTTCGACGACGTGCTGGAGGCCCTGCCGAAGAAGTGAAGCTCCAGCCCCCGGCATCCCCGGGGGCTGGCCATGCCCCGCGATGGGGCCCTTCACGTGAATAACGTGCCCGCTGCGGGGGCGTCTCCCCCGCCTGCGCATCGGCGCCGCCAATGCTGACCGTCAGGGTCAGCCCGACGCGGAGCGCCCGGTGTCCGGAAACGCCGCACGCGCTGTGTCAACAGGGAGAGTTCAGGCCGCTGGCTTCAGCGCCTGCAGCTCGGACGGCAGGGCATAGGCCCAGCCGGAGATGGAGCCGGCGCCGAGGCAGATCACGTAGTCGCCGGGCTTGGCGAGGCCCGCGACGATGCCGGCCAGCTGCTCCGGCCCTTCCAGCGCCGTCACCGAGCGGTGGCCGTGGGCGATGAGGCCCTGCACCAGATGGTCCCGGTCGACGCCGGGAATGGGCGCCTCGCCGGCGGTGTAGACCGGCGCCACCACCACATGATCGGCATCGTTGAAGCAGGTGCAGAATTCGTCGAACAGGGACGCGAGGCGGCTGTAGCGGTGCGGCTGCACCACGGCGATCACCTGCCCCTCGCTCGCCGCGCGGGCCGCCTTGAGCACGGCGGCGATTTCCACCGGGTGGTGGCCGTAATCGTCGAACACCGTCACGCCGTTCCACTCGCCGGTGCGGGTGAAGCGCCGCTTCACGCCGCCGAACGCGGAGAGCGCCTCGATGATCTTCTCGTCCGGCACCTTCAGTTCGTGCGCGACGGCGATGGCGGCGGTCGCGTTCAGCGCATTGTGCTTGCCGGGCATGGGCAGGCGCAGCCCGCGGATTTCGTGCACGGTCTCGCCGGCACGGTTGCGGAACACCACGCCGAATTTGGTGACGCCGCCCTTCAGGTCCACGTCCACGAGGCGCACGTCGGCCTGCGGGTTCTCGCCATAGGTGATGACGCGCCGGTCCTCGATGCGCCCCACCAGCGCCTGCACCACCGGATGGTCGATGCACATCACCGCGAAGCCGTAGAAGGGCACGTTCTCCACGAACGCCTTGAACGCCTCCTGCACCTTGTCGAAGGTCTTGAAGTGGTCGAGGTGCTCGGGGTCCACATTGGTGACGATGGCGACTTCCGTGGGCAGCTTCAGGAAGGTGCCGTCGCTCTCGTCCGCCTCCACCACCATCCAGTTGCCGTCGCCGAGGCGGGCGTTGGTGCCATAGGCGTTGATGATGCCGCCGTTGATGACGGTGGGGTCGAAATTGCCGGCATCGAGCAGGGTCGCCACCAGCGAGGTGGTGGTGGTCTTGCCATGGGTGCCGGCGATGGAGACGCAGCTCTTCAGCCGCATCAGCTCGGCCAGCATCTCGGCCCGGCGGACCACGGGCAGGCGCTTGGCGCGGGCGGCCATCAGCTCGGGATTGTCGCGTTTGATGGCGGAGGAGACGACCACCACGTCCGCGTCGTCCACGTTGGCGGCGGCATGGCCGATCATCACCTTGATGCCGCGCTCGCGCAGGCGCTTCACGTTGGCGCTGTCGGCCACGTCCGAGCCCTGCACCTCGTAGCCGAGATTGTGCAGCACCTCGGCGATGCCGCTCATGCCGATGCCGCCGATGCCGACGAAGTGGATGGAGCCGAGGCCGGACGGCAGCTTCATGCGCTGTTTCCCCTGAAGGTTGCGACCGCGCCGCCGCCCGCCAGATGCCGGACGAGACCGCCCAGCCGCTCGGCGGCGTCAAGCACGCTCTGGCTTCTGGCCCGTTCGGCCATGCGCGTCAATGATGCGGGTTCGGCGGCGAAGGTATTGAGTTCCAGCGCCAGCCGGTCCGGCTCGAATTCCACCTGCCGCAGCACCAGCGCCGCGCCCACCTCGGCGAGGGTGCGGGCGTTGGCGGCCTGGTCCTGGTCCAGCGCATGGGGCAGCGGCACGAGGATGGAGGGCCGGCCCAAAGCGGCCAGCTCCGCGACCGTGCCGGCGCCGGAGCGGGAGATGACGAGATGGGCGCCCGCCATGCGCGCCGGCAAATCGTCGAAGAAGGTCTGCACCTCGGCCCGCACGCCGAGCCGGGCATAGGTATCCCGCACCCGGTCCAGATCCTCTTCCCGCGCCTGCTGGACGAGGACGAGGCGGGCCCTGAGATCGGCGCCGAGCCGCGCGACGGCCTCGGGCACCACATCGGACATCACGCGCGCGCCCTGGCTGCCGCCGAAGACCAGCACGTGGAAGTCGCCACCGGGGACCGGCGGATCGTAGGGCGCGGCCGCGGCGGCGATGGCTGCGGGGCGCAGGGGATTGCCCGTCCATACCGCCTTGGCCTTCAGCGCGGGATCAGCATCCACCACGCCGGGAAAGCCGGTGGCGATGGCGGTGACGCGGCGCGCCAGCAGCCGGTTGGCCCGGCCCATCACGCCGTTCGCCTCGTGCACGATGCTCGGCACGCCGGAAAAGCTCGCCGCCAGCAGCGGCGGCACGGTGGGATAGCCGCCGAAGCCGACCACGGCCACCGGCTTCACCCGGCGCAGCAAGGCGAGGCTGGAGACGAAGCCCGAGGCGAGCGCGAGCCCGGTGCGGGCAAGCGAGATGGGGGAGCGCCCGCGCACCGTGTCGGCCGGCAGCACGTGCAGCTCCCGCGCCGGGAAGTGCCCGGCATAGCGGGCGGCGCGGGCGTCGGTGGCGAGATCCACCGTGAAGCCCTGCCGGGTCAGCACGGCGGCCAGCGCCTCGGCGGGAAACAGGTGGCCGCCGGTGCCTCCGGCGGCGAGAAGGACGAGATCGGTCACATTACCCCCTCGGGCTGCCGGGCAGCGGCGCGGCCGGAGCATCTGGCGCACGCGCCGCAGTGCCCCGGCAATGCGGCGGTTCCGCGTCCGCGCGCCGCGATCAGGCCGGGTCCGCCAGCGCTGCGGGCGGCGGCGACACCGGACGGGCGAGGCTCTCACCCCGGCGCGCATCGCCGTGCCCCTCGCTGAGCCGCGCCAGCGCCGCGGCGCCGGGCCGCTTGCGCGAGAGGGCCAGCAGCATTCCCATGCCGAAGGCGATGGAGATGAGCGAGGAGCCGCCATAGGAGATGAAGGGCAGCGTCATGCCCTTGGCCGGCGCGATATGGACGTTCACCGCCATGTTGATGGAGGCCTGCAGGCTGAACAGCAGCGCGAGGCCGGTGATGGCGAAGCGGGTGAAGGGATCGCTCTCCTTCGAGGCGCGCGAGAGCGAGCGCAGCAGGATGAAGGCGAAAAGAGCGAGGATGATGAGGCACAGGATGATGCCGAACTCCTCGCCCGCCACCGCGAATACGAAGTCGGTGTGGCCGTCCGGGAGCATCCGCTTCATGGTGCCCTCGCCCGGCCCGGTGCCGAACCAGCCGCCGCTGCGGAACGAGTTCAGCGCCGCGTCGATCTGGTAGGTGTCGCCGGAATCCGGGTTGAGGAAGCGATTGATGCGCTTCTGCACGTGGGACACGGTCATGTAGGCGATGAAACCGCCGCCCGCGCCGACGCCGACGAGCCCCACCATCCAGATCCAGCGCAGGCCGGCGAGGAAGAACAGGGACGACCAGACAAGGCAGATCAGCAGGCTCTGGCCGAAGTCCGGCTGCTTCACCAGCGGGCCGAGCACGCTGCCGAGCAGGAGGAAGGCGAACAAAGTCGCCGGCATCTCCGGCCGCTTGGTGCTTTCGGCGAACAGCCAGGCGGCGAGGATGACGAAGGCCGGCTTGATGAATTCCGACGGCTGCACGGTGATGCCGGCGATGGTGAGCCAGCGCCGGGCGCCCTTCACTTCCGGCCCGAACACCAGCGTCGCCAGCAGCAGCACGAAGAACACGCCGAACACCACCACGCAGGTGCGCCGGATGGTGCGGGGCGACATGAACGAGGTGGCGACCATCACCACCGCGGCGGGGATGAGGAACAGCACCTGCCGGTTCACGAAGTGGAACGGGTCGGCGATGTTGAGGCGGGCGGCCACCGCCGGGCTCGCGGCGAGGCACAGGATGATGCCGATCACCATCAGCCCGACCAGGCTTGCCAGCAGGGCACGGTCCACCGTCCACCACCATTCGCTCAAGACGGTGCGGTCGGCGCGCGACATCATGGGACGCATACTCCGGGACGGGACATTTCCCGCACCATGCCCCCGCGTTGGTTGACGGCCGATTAAGGATGGTTGCCGGGACCGGGGCATCGCGAAATGGTGTCCGGCGCCCTATCTTTGCCTCGTGGCCAGAGCGACCAAGACCCAAGCACCCAAGACAGGCGGGACCATGCCCAAGGCGGCATCCGCCCTTCCCGAGCCGTTCGCCGGCTGGTTCCGCGCGCGGGGCTGGGCGCCGCGGGCGCACCAGCTCGACCTCATCTCCGCCGCCGAGAGCGGCCACTCGGTGCTGCTCATCGCTCCCACCGGCGCCGGCAAGACGCTGGCCGGCTTCCTCCCGACCCTGATCGAACTGAGCCGCCCGCAGAAGAAGGTCCGCAAGCCCGCCGCGCCCCCGGTGGCCGAGGCCGGCGAAGCCGCCACCGGCGAGGCGGCCGTGCCCTTCGCCCGCTGGCAGGCGGAGCGGCCGGCCTCGCCCCTGCACACGCTCTATATCTCGCCGCTGAAGGCGCTGGCGGTGGACATCGCCCGCAATCTGGAAGTCCCGGTGGAGGAGATGGGGCTGCCCATCCGCGTCGAGACCCGCACCGGCGACACGCCCGCCTCCCGCCGCCAGCGGCAGCGGCGCGACCCGCCGCACATCCTCCTCACCACGCCGGAGCAGATCTCCCTGCTGCTCGCCTCGAAGGATGCCGAGCATCTCTTCTCCGGCCTGAAGCGCGTGGTGCTGGACGAACTCCACGCCCTCGTCACCTCCAAGCGCGGCGACCTGCTGTCCCTCGCCCTCGCGCGGCTGCGCGCCATCGCCCCCGGCCTGCAATGCGTCGGCCTCTCCGCCACCGTGGCGGAGCCCGACGACCTCAGGCGCTATCTGGTGCCGCAGGATGAGGACGCGGCCGAGCCCGCTTTGGCCGATCTCGTGATCGCCGCGGGCGGGGCGGCACCGGACATCTCCATGCTGGAGAGCCGGGCGCGCATGCCGTGGGCGAGCCACACGGCCCAGCACGCCTTCGCCGAGATCTACGAGCTGATCGGCGCCAACAAGCTGTCCCTCGTCTTCGTGAACACACGCTGGCAGGCCGAATTCCTGTTTCAGGAGCTCTGGCGCATCAACGACCTCAATTATCCCATCGCGCTCCATCACGGCTCCCTCGCCGTGGAGCAGCGGCGGCGGGTGGAGGCGGCCATGGCGGCCGGAAAGCTGAAGGCGGTGGTGGCCACCTCGTCCCTCGACCTCGGCATCGACTGGGGCGATGTGGATCTCGTCATCAATGTGGGCGCGCCCAAGGGCGCCTCCCGCCTCATGCAGCGCATCGGCCGCGCCAATCACCGGCTGGACGAGCCCTCCCGCGCCGTGCTGATCCCGGCCAACCGCTTCGAGGTGCTGGAATGCCGGGCGGCGCTGGAGGCGGTGAAGGCGGGCGCGCAGGACACTCCGCCCGAGCGGCAGGGCGCCTTCGACGTGCTGGCCCAGCACATCCTCGGCATGGCCTGCGCCGCACCCTTCTCCGCCGACGCGCTTTATGGCGAGGTGCGCTCGGCCGCGCCCTACCGTGCCCTCTCGCGCACGGATTTCGATGCGGCGCTCGATTTCGTCGCCACCGGCGGCTATGCGCTGCGCGCCTATGAGCGCTACGCCAAGATCCGCCGCACCAAGGACGGGCTGTGGCGCGTCGCCAATCCCATGATTGCGCAGGCCTACCGGCTGAATGTGGGCACCATCGTGGAAGCCTCCATGCTCAAGGTTCGCCTCGTCTCGGCGCGCGGGGCGGCGAAGACCGGGGTGGCGGGCCGGGTGCGCTTCGGCGGACGGCTGCTGGGCGAGGTGGAGGAATATTTCGTCGAAACTCTGGTGCCCGGCGACACCTTCGTCTTCGCCGGGGAGATCCTGCGCTACGAGGTGCTGGTGGAGGACGAGGTCTATGTCTCCCGCACCACCGCCACCGAGCCGAAGGTGCCGGCCTATGCGGGCGGCAAGTTCCCCTTGTCCACCTTCCTCGCCGCCGGCGTGCGCGCGCTGCTCTCCGCGCCGGAGCGCTGGGCCGCGCTGCCGCCCCAGGTGCGCGACTGGCTGGAACTGCAGAAGGCCAAGTCCCGCCTGCCGGGCCGGGACGATCTTCTGGTGGAGACCTTCGAGCGGTCGGGGCGCTATTACCTCGTCACCTACCCCTTTGAAGGCCGGCTCGCCCACCAGACGCTGGGCATGCTTTTGACCCGCCGGCTGGAGCGCGCGCGGCTGAAGCCGCTGGGCTTCGTCGCCAATGACTACGCCCTCGCCGTCTATGCGGCCGGCGACATGGGGGCGGCCATCAGCGACCGGCGGCTCTCTCTGGACGATTTGTTCGATCAGGACATGCTGGGTGACGACCTGGAGGCGTGGCTTGCCGAAAGCGCGCTGATGAAGCGGACCTTCCGCTATTGCGCGGTCATCGCCGGCCTCATCGAGCGGCGGTTTCCGGGTAAGGAGAAAACCTCCCGGCAAGTCACCGTCTCCACCGACCTGATCTATGACGTGCTGCGCCGGCACGAGCCGGACCATCTGCTGCTGCGCGCCGCGCGGGCGGACGCGGCGACGGGGCTGCTGGACGTGAAGCGTCTCGGGGAGATGCTGGCCCGCATCCGCGGGCATGTGGTGCACCAGCCGCTGCCGCGCGTGTCGCCACTGGCCGTGCCGGTGCTGCTGGAAATCGGGCGGGAAAGCGTGGGCGGCGACGCCAACGAGGCGCTGCTCGCGGAAGCCGAAGAGGAACTGGTGCGGGCGGCGACCGAATGAGGGTCAGCCCCGCCGGGACCGTCAGGTCCGCCTTGCGCGAATCACCCAGCCCCGCCTGCGGGCGTCGGGCCCGCGGCGCTCAAGCACATGGAATTCCCGCGCGGCAAGCCTTTGCGGCTCGCCACGTCCCGTCCCCGCGGCGCATTTCGCACCTGCGAAGACAAATCGGAGCTGTTGCATCCAAGAGACGAGCAACTTTGAACCGGCTCCAATGGCATCACAATCGCGTGATCGACCGGGGCACAAAAGGCCCGCACAATCTTCCGCTGACTCAGAAGACCGAGCCCACGACCGTCGCGACAGACGCCGCGCTCGCCTCGTGCGGGGCGAAAAACGCAGCGATACCAAGGATGGACACCAGAGCACCGGTGACAGCAATCTTGCGCAGCATGGCTTTACTCCCAGATCCCGTAAGATCCCGTTCTGCACCGACAACGACGCAGGTGGATTAAGAGTTCCTTAACCAAGTCACCCTGAACCCTGTTTGATGCTTGCGTTAACGAAGTGTTCAGGAAAGTCACGGGTCCGTGACGCCGGGCGTGCAACAGTCCCCAAAGGGGCCACCCCGGCGACGACTTCAGCGGCGCGTGATGTTGCGGCGCAATATGAAGTAACGCGGATGTAACCGGCAGGAGGGGAAGCATGTCGTTGACCGGTGTACCGCCGAAGAGCCGATGGCGCGATGTGGAGGCCCCGTCGCTGGAAGAACTGGAGCAGCTGGCGGAAGAGGCCTTCGCCGGCCTGCCGGACTCGTTCCGCGCCCTCTGCCAGGGCCTGGTCATCAAGGTGGAGGACTTTCCCACCGACGAGGTGCTGGACGAACTCGGTGCAGAAACCCCGTTCGACCTGCTCGGCCTGTTCCACGGCATCGGCCGCGCGCAGGGCGGGGCGGTGGCCCAGACCGGGCAGATGCCCAACATGGTGTTCCTCTATCGCCGCCCGATCCTCGATTACTGGGCGGAGAACGAGGAAACCTTCGGCGATGTGGTCACCCACGTGCTGGTGCACGAGATCGGCCATCATTTCGGCCTCAGCGACGACGACATGGAGGCCATCGAGGACCGGGCCAATTGACCGCAGGCAAAACACTACCTTGGCACTGGACCCCGGCCTCCAGCTTTCTAGAATGACTCCAAAGAAGGAGGCCTCCATGCCCGTCGATACCAGCCTGACCCGCTATGGGCCCGCTCTGCGCGCCCTGCACTGGCTTACCGCCATCGCCGTGTTCACGGCGTTCGGCGTCACCTATCTGGAAGCCTTCTTCGCGCGGGGCACCCCGGCGCGGGGCATGGTGTGGTGGGTCCACATCTCGGTCGGCCTGCTGCTCATCGCCCTCCTGGCGGTGCGCATCCCCGTGCGCATCTTCGGCCGCAACCCGCCGGCCTCGACGCAGATCAGCCGGCCGGTGGCCATCGCCTCGCACATCGTGCACGGGCTGCTCTACCTCGCGCTCATCGCCACGCTCGCGCTCGGCGTCTATCTCGCCTTCCTGCGCGGCAACGCCGTGTCCTTCTTCTCGCTCTTCACCATCCCCTCGCCCATCGCGGTGAACCGCGATCTGGGCAAGCAGGTGCAGGAGATCCACGAGCTGATGGCCAATGCCGTCATCATCCTCGCCGTGCTGCACGCGGCCGCCGCCGTGCTCCACCACGTCGTGCTCAAGGACGATGTACTGAAGCGCATGCTGCCGGAGCGTCTCGCCCCCTGAACGGGGACGCGCAGGCCCGCCCGGCCAAGGCGCTGTGCAAGGCCAAGCGTGCCTGTTATGGATGGTCTTTGAGGGTGCGCCCCGCGGGGCGCGTCCGGCGCTCCGTATTACACGGGCTGCGCCGCCGGGCTTTCGGCCACCGAAGCCCGGCTGACGAGACCCGACAGACGAGACAAGGCAGAAGGTCCCATGGAGAAGTTCACGGTCCTGGAGGGCGTCGCGGCGCCGATGAAGCTGGTCAATGTCGACACCGACATGATCATCCCCAAGCAGTATCTGAAGACGATCCAGCGCACCGGCCTCGGCAAGGGGCTGTTCTCCGAGATGCGCTATCTCGACGACGGCGCCGAGAACCCCGGCTTCGTGCTGAACCAGCCCGCCTACCGCTCCTCCAAGATCCTCGTCGCCGGCGACAATTTCGGCTGCGGCTCCTCGCGTGAGCACGCGCCGTGGGCGCTGCTCGACTTCGGCATCCGCTGCGTGATCTCCACGTCGTTCGCGGACATCTTCTACAACAACTGCTTCAAGAACGGCATTCTGCCCATCGTCGTCTCCAAGGACGACCTGGACAAGCTGTTCGACGACGCCGAGCGCGGCGCCAACGCCACCCTCACCATCGACCTGCCGGCCCAGGAAATCCGCGGCCCGGACGGTGGCGTGGTCAAGTTCGAGATCGACCCCTTCCGGAAGCGCTGCCTGGTCGAGGGGCTGGACGATATCGGCCTCACCCTTCAGAAGGCGCCGGCCATCGACCAGTACGAAGCCGCCAAGGGCGCCGAGCAGCCCTGGCTGTGACGCCGTGAGCCGGCCGCGGCGCTGACAGGAGGACGGGCGGGCGATGGAACCATCCCCGGTCCGTTCCCCCCCGTGCGCGGGGGCGGAGCCCGCACCGCGCGCCATCGTGATCGGCGCGTCCGCCGGCGGGCCTCCGGCCCTCGGACGCCTGCTGGCCGCGCTCGATGCGGGGCCCGATGTCGGCATCGCCGTGGTCAATCATGTGGGCGCGGACGGGCCGGACATGCTCCACACCATCCTCGGCCGCCTCTCCGGCCGGACCGTCGTTCTGGCGCAGGAGCGATGCCCGCTTTCCGGCGGCCTTGTTCATGTCGCACCCAGCGGGTACCACTTAGAGGTGGGGCGCGACCGACGTTTTTCACTCTCGGTTGACCCACGGGTATGTTATTCGCGTCCCGCAATCGACGTTCTGTTCGCCAGCGCCGCCGAGGCCTACGGTGACGCTCTGGCTGGCGTCGTCCTCACCGGCGCCAGCAGCGACGGAGCCGAGGGGCTGAAGCGCATTCGGGAACTAGGAGGCCGTGCCCTCGTGCAGGAGCCGTCAGAAGCCGAGGTCGATACCATGCCGCTGGCCGCACTTCAGTGCGCCGGCGCGGACCTCTGCGCCCCGCTGGCCGTGCTCGCCGCGGCGCTCACCACGTTCGGCCGCAACCCGCGCGCCGACTTGAGCGGATACCTGCGACCGAGGATGGCCGAATGAGCACGGCCGACCTGCCCAAGATCCTCGTCGTCGACGACGTGCGCGCGAACCTCGTCGGCATGCGCCGCCTGCTCGCGCCGGTGAAGGCCGAGATCTACGAGGCCCATTCCGGCAACGAGGCGCTGGCGCTCTGCCTCGACCACCGCTTCGCGCTCATCCTGCTCGATGTGCAGATGCCGGACATGGACGGGTTCGAGGTGGCCTCCCTCCTCAACAACGACCCAGACACCTGCGACATCCCCATCGTGTTCGTGACCGCCGCCTATCACGACGACATCAACCGGCTGAAGGGCTACACCTTCGGCGCGGTGGACTACATCGCCAAGCCCATCAACGACGCCGTGCTCCTCTCCAAGGTCACGGTCTTTCTCGACCTGCACATCTCCAAGCTGCGCCTGAAGGGCGCGCTGGAGGAGCTGGAGAAGCGCAACCGGCAGCTGGAGATCGAGATCGAGGAGCGCCGCCGGGTCGAGAAGCAGATCCGCCACATGGCGACCCACGACGCCTTGACCGGCCTCGGCAACCGCATCCTGTTCGTGGAGCACCTCACCCGCGCCCGCGCCCAGGCGCAGCGCCACGGGCGGGAATTCGCCCTGCTCTATATCGACATCGACGGCTTCAAGCAGGTCAACGACCGGCACGGCCACGGGGTCGGGGACAAGCTGCTCTGCGCCATCGCCAACCGGCTGCGCGGCAACCTCAGGCAGGAGGATTTCGCCGTCCGCCTGTCGGGCGACGAATTCGCCGTCATCATGGTGGACCTCACCGACGGCGATGCCGCCCACGCCCAGGGCCAGCGCCTGTGCGAGATGCTGCGCGAGCCCTATATCGTCTCCTACAACGACCAGGCCTATACGGTCAGCGTCGGCGCCAGCATCGGCATCGCGCTCTATCCGCGCCATTCCACGGACGAGAACGAACTGATCCGCCTCGCCGACACGGCCATGTACGAGGTGAAGCAGCAGGGCAAGGACGGCGTGCGCCTCGCCACCGCCCGGCCGGCGGTGCAGTCCGCCTGAGGCGCTGCCCCTGAAGGCGCTAACGGCGCGCCTTCGCAGCCCGGCGCGGCCATGATATCCCGAGGACGCGGGCGGATGTCCCGCCCATCGCCCGCCTACCGCCTTCGGGAGCTTCATGCCGAGGTCCGCCAGCCGATCCGTCGTCGTCGACCTCATCGCCGTGCTCGCGGCCGTGACGGGCGGCGAGCCGCGGGTGATGACGGTGGAGCACGGGTCCGCCTTGCCGTCCGGCCCGTTCGAGCTGGCCCACCGCTCGCTCCAGCATGGCCTGCGCGACTGGGTGGAGCAGCGCACCCACCATCCGCTCGGCTATCTCGAGCAGCTCTACACCTTCGCCGACAAGGACCGCGCGGGGGCGGAGAGCGCGGCGCGCACCATCTCCATCTCCTATCTCGGCCTCGCCCGCGAGCAGGCGGCCGCGGCCGGCGCCGCCGAGTGGCACGGCTGGTATGAATACTTCCCGTGGGAAGACCACCGCGACGGCCCGCCCCCCGTCATCGCCGGAACGCTGGCGCCGGCCCTCGCCGCCTGGGCCGAATCTGCCCCCTCGGCGGCGGAGCGCAGCCACCGCCGCCAGCGCGCCGCCATCAGCTTCGGGCTCGACGGCGCGACCTGGAACGAGGAGCTGACCCTCCAGCGCTACGAACTGCTCTACGAGGCCGGCATCGTCGCCGAGCGCCTGCGCCGCGAGGGGCGGGAGGAGGCCGCGGGCGCCGGCCGGGCGATGATCGCCGATCACCGGCGCATCCTCGCCACCGCCATCGCGCGCCTCAGGGCCAAGATCAAATACCGCCCGGTGGTGTTCGAGCTGATGCCGCCCACCTTCACCTTGCTCCAGCTGCAGCGCTGCGTGGAGGCGATCGCCGGGCGGACGCTGCACAAGCAGAATTTTCGCCGGCTGATGGAGCAGCAGGAACTGGTGGAGGAAGCCGGCGGCGCCACCACCGAAACCCTTGGCCGGCCTGCAAAACTCTTCCGCTTCCGCCATGCGGTGGTGGAGGAACGGGCCTTCGCTGGGACCAAATTGCCCCTCGCACGCTCTTGACAAGACTTATGCTCAGGATAAGCATATGCCCACCATATGCTCAAACTGAGTATAGACGATGGTCGTATCCGCCCTCTCTGCCGTCCCCGCCGCGCGCCCCGCGCCTCAAGCCACGCCCGAGGCGCTGGCCGAGGCTTTCGCCCGCACCGCGCCCCTCTATGAGAAGATCCGACGGGTGGTGCCGCCCGCCGACTGGGCCTTCCTGGCCGAGGACGCGGAGGCCATCCTCCGGCTGAAGCGCGAGCGCAACGCCGTCATCCTCGCGCACAATTACCAGACGCCGGAAATCTTCCACTGCGTCGCCGACATCGTGGGCGACAGCCTGGCGCTGGCCCGCGAGGCCATGCGGGTGGATGCGGACGTGATCGTGCTCGCCGGCGTCTACTTCATGGCCGAGACGGCCAAGCTGCTGAACCCGGGCAAGACCGTGCTCATCCCGGATCAGGACGCCGGCTGCTCGCTGGCCGATTCCATCACCGCCGCCGACGTGCGCCTCATGCGGGCCGCCCATCCCGGCGTGCCGGTAATCGCCTATGTGAACACCTCCGCCGCCGTGAAGGCCGAGGTGGACGTGTGCTGCACCTCGGGCAATGCGGCGCGGGTGGTGAAGTCCTTCGGCGTGCCGAAGGTGATCATGCTGCCGGACCAGTATCTGGCGAAGAATGTCGCCGCCGAGACCGGCATCGACATCATCTCCTGGGCCGGCCAGTGCGAGGTGCACGAGCTGTTCACCGCCGCCGACGTGCGCGAGCTGCGCGCCGCCAATCCCGGCGTCACCGTGCTGGTCCACCCCGAATGCCCGCCGGAGGTGGTGGCGGAAGCCGATTTCGCCGGCTCCACCGCCGCCATGAGCGACTATGTGAGCGAGAAGCGCCCGCCCCGCGTGGTGCTGCTCACCGAATGCTCCATGGCCGACAATGTGGCGGTCCACTATCCCGACATCGACTTCGTGCGCCCCTGCAATCTCTGCCCGCACATGAAGAAGATCACGCTCCGCAACATCCGCGCGGCGCTGGAGAACAACCTCCACGAAGTCACCATCGACCCCGAGATCGCCGCCCGCGCCCGGGGCTCGGTCGAGCGGATGCTGGCGCTGTGACCCGGGACTCTCTCGAGGTCCGGCCCGTCATCGTCGGCGCCGGCATCGCCGGGCTGGCGGCCGCCCTCTTCCTCGCCCCCGAGCCAGTGGTGCTCGTGACCCGCGCGCCGTTGGGCGCGGACGGTTCCAGCCCGCTGGCGCAGGGCGGCATCGCCGCCAGCGTCGGGCTGGACGACGATGACGCCCTCCACCTCGCGGACACGCTGGCAGCCGGCGACGGTCTCTGCGATGCCGAGGCCGCCCGCCGCATCCTCTCCGCCGGACCGGAGGCCATCGCGGCGCTTGAACGCCTTGGCGTGCGCTTCGATCGCGACGCGGCCGGCGGCCTGCTGCTCGGCCTCGAAGCCGCCCACAGCCGGCGCCGCATCGTCCATGCGGATGGCGACGGCACCGGGCGGGAACTGGTGCGCGCTTTGTCGGAAGCCGCCCGCGCCTGCCCGTCCATCACGCTTGTCGAAGGCGAGGCGCGGCGCATCCTGATGCGCGAGGGCGAAGTCTGCGGCCTGCTTGTGGTCACGGCCGAAGGCGCACGGGTGCTGGCCACACGCCGCCTCGTCCTGGCGACGGGCGGCGTCGGCGCGCTCTACGAACACACCACCAATCCCGTCGCCTCCTGGGGCGTGGGGATCGCGCTCGCCGCCGAGGCCGGGGCGGAGCTGGCGGACCTCGAATTCGTGCAGTTCCACCCCACCGCATTGGCCACGCCCGCACGCCCGCTCCCGCTCATCAGCGAGGCGGTGCGCGGCGAAGGCGCGCTCATCGTGGACGGCAGCGGCCGGCGCATTCTCGAACATGTGCCGGGCCAGGAACTGGCGCCGCGCGACGTGGTCGCCCGCGCCGTCTGGCGCGAGCTTATGGCCGGACGCGAAGTCTTCCTCGACGCCCGCGCCAGCCTCGGCGCGCGCTTCGCCACCCGGTTCCCGCAGGTGGCGGCGGGCTGCCGCGCCGCCGGCATCGATCCGGCCACCGATCTCGTCCCCATCCGCCCCGCCGCGCACTACCACATGGGCGGCATCGCGGTGGACGCGGCAGGCCGCAGCACCGTCCCCGGCCTCTGGGCGGCGGGCGAATGCGCCGCCACCGGCCTGCACGGCGCCAATCGCCTGGCCTCCAACTCGCTGCTGGAAGCGGTGGTGTGCGGGCGGGAGGTGGCCCAGAGCATTGCCGGGCAGGCGGCGGGCCGCGCCATCCTTCCCGCCCCGTCCGCTTTGCCCCCGGCGGCGGATGCGGCTCCGGCCCGCGCCATCGTCTCGCGACTGGTTGGCGTCACCCGCGACGCGGAGGGGCTGACGGCGGCGCTCCAGCGCCTGCTGCCGCTGGCCGAAGGCGCCACCCCGGCCGCCGCCCCCGCCCGCGTCGGCCTGATGATGGCGGCCTCGGCCCTCGCCCGCACTGAGAGCCGCGGCGCCCATGCGCGCACCGACTTTCCCGACACCGCGTCGGTCGCCCGGCGCTCGCGCATCACACTCGCCGCGGCGTTCGCCGCCGCCCGGCGCGTGCGCGTGCCGGACCTCGCTTTTGCCTAAAGCATTTTCGAGCGAAGTGTGTACCGGTTCGCGTGAAGAAAATGCGTCAACTCAATAACGTGGATCATTTCCCCGTTCCGCGAAACGGGGAAATGATCCCATCGAACGGAGCCGCCATGGCCGCCCTCGACCCGCTCCCCGAACTGATGGTGGAGCCCATCGTCCGCGCCGCGCTGCTGGAAGATCTCGGCCGCGCCGGGGACATCACCACCGATGCGGTGGTGCCGGCCGGACACGTCAGCCGCCTCGTGCTCGCCGCCCGCCAGGACGGCGTGGTGGCCGGCCTCGACTGCGCCCGCCTCGCCTTCCGCCTGCTGAACCCGGACGTGCGCTTCACGCCCGTGGTGGCGGACGGCGCGCGCGTCGCCCCCGGCACCGTGCTGGCCGAGGTGGAGGGACCGTCGCGTGCGCTCCTCACCGGCGAGCGCACCGGCCTCAACCTCGCCTGCCGCCTCTCCGGCATCGCCACGGCCACCGCCTCGCTGGCGGATGCCGTGGCGGGCCACAAGGCGCAGATCGTCTGCACCCGCAAGACCACGCCCGGCCTGCGCGCGCTGGAGAAATACGCCGTGCGCGCCGGCGGCGGCGCCAACCACCGCTTCGGCCTCGATGATGCGGTGCTGGTGAAGGACAACCATGTCGCCATCGCCGGCTCGGTGGCCGAGGCGGTTAGGCGCGTGCGCGCCCGCGCCGGTCACATGGTGAAGGTGGAGGTGGAAGTGGACACCCTCGCCCAGCTCGAGGAGTTGCTGACGCTCGGCGCCGACGCGGTGCTGCTCGACAACATGACCCCCGCCACCCTCGCCGAGGCCGTGCGCATGGTCGGCGGGCGGATGCTCACCGAGGCCTCGGGCCGGGTGAACCGCGAGACGGCCCCGGCCATCGCGGCATCGGGCGTGGACCTCATCTCCGTGGGCTGGCTGACCCACAGCGCCCCCATCCTCGACATCGGCCTCGACTGGGTGGGCTGACGCCGGATCACAGGCGCACGCCGCGCAGGCTCTGGGAGGGTGCCGCGCCGAAGGTGCGGCGGAAGTCGTGGGTGAAATGCGCCTGGTCGGCAAAGCCGGCCGCATGGGCGGCGGCGGTGAAGCTGCTGCCGTCGGCGATCTCGGCGATGGCCCGCCGCATCCGGCCCCAGGCGCGGTAGCGGCGGAACGGTACGCCCATCTCGGCGGTGAACAGGTGCTGAAGCCGCGAGGCAGAGAGGCCCACCTTACGGGCGAGGGCGGCAAGCTCCGGCACGCGCTCCGCATCGGTCATCGCCGCCGCCACCCGCTGGATGCGGGGATCGAGCGCGGCGCGGGCGCGCCGGCGGGAGACATCCACCATGTCGGCCAGGGCCTCGCCGGCCCAGCCGGCCGCGTCCGGCGCCTCCCATAATTCGCGCAGCAGCGGCAGCCCGCCCCCGCCGCCGAAGAGGACGCCCTGTTCTTCGCGCGCATGGGCCACCAGTGGCGCCAGCGCATGGGCGCCGTCGATGCTCGGCTCCAGATAGAAGACGGCGATGGGCTCGCCGCCCACGTCCAGCTCATGCAGCACCCCGGCCGGCACGAGCGCCGTGCGGCTCGCCTGCCAGCTGCCGCCCTGGACCCTGAGCCCGAACGGCCCGTAGAGCCCGGCCAGGAACACCGGGGCGCCGTGCTGGTGCGGGGCATTGTAGATGAGCGGCCCGGCGAAGAAGGTCCGGCCCGCATCCAGGAACCAGAGCGGCCCGAGGCCCTGCCCCGTCGCAGCACGTTCGTACAAGCGGGCCCGCGTGCCCATGCCTAGGCTCCTCCCGCCGGCACTTCATCACATCGCCACGGGCTGCACAAAGCGGCCCGCAGGGGGACCGCCATGCAGACAGATCCGGCTACGCCAATCCGGCCCGGCGCGCCCAGCCGCCGCGCCCTCCTTGCCGCCGCCATCGCCGCGCCGGCCCTCCTGCGCACGGGCCGCGCCAGCGCAACGGCGCCCGAGCGCGGCGCCCTCCCCGTCACACCCTTCCGCTTCCGTCTGGGCGCGTTCGAGGTGACGACCGTGCTCGACGCCGCCGCCATGATCGACGGCCCGTGGCCCATCGTCGGCGAGGACCGGCCGGCCGGAGAGGTGGCGGCGCTGATGCAGGCCAGCCTGCTGCCGGAAAAGCGCTTCCGGCCCGGCTTCACCCCCACGCTGGTGAATACCGGCGCGCAGCTCGTGCTGTTCGATGCCGGCAACGGCGCGAACGGCTTCATCCCGAGGCCGAACGGGGGATGGCTCACCCAGCAGATCGCCGCCGCCGGCTATGCGCCCGAGCAGGTGGACGTGGTGGTGCTTTCCCACGCCCATGTGGACCATATCGGCGGGCTGGTGGAGGCGGGCAAGGAGGTGTTTCCCAAGGCCCGCTATGTCATCGGCGAGGCGGAATATTCCTTCTGGGCCGCGCCCGAACGGGGCGCGGCGGCCCCCGACAGCCTCGAACACGCAACCGCGCAGGTGTTCGCCCGCAACCTCGCCCCCTTCGCCGATCGCGTCACCCGGGTGCGGTCGGGCGCCGAGATCGTCCCCGGCATCCATGCGGTGGAAGCCTTCGGGCACACGCCCGGGCATCTGGCGTTCCATCTGGAGAGCGCGGGCAAGCGGCTGCTGGTCTGGGGCGACTGCGCCCACCACGAAGTGGCGTCGCTGGCGCATCCCGAGTGGCATGCCCTGTTCGACATGGACAAGACGCAGGGCGCCACCACCCGCAAGCGCATCTACGACATGGCCGCCACCGACCGCATCCCGGTGGTGGGCTATCACACGTCCTTCCCGTCTGTGGGCTATGTGGAGCGGGCGGGCACAGCCTATCGCTGGCTCCCCCTCACCTACCAATTGGCGGAGTGAGCCCCGGATACGAAAACGGCCGGGCGATGAGGCCCGGCCGTCCATACTCAGTAAGGGAAAGCGCTCACGCTTTCGGCCAGTTCCGCACGTCCACGAAGTGGCCGGCGATGGCCGCCGCCGCCGCCATGGCGGGGGAGACGAGGTGGGTGCGGCCCTTGAAGCCCTGACGGCCCTCGAAATTGCGGTTCGAGGTGGAGGCGCAGCGCTCCTCGGGGGCGAGGCGGTCCGCATTCATGGCGAGGCACATGGAGCAGCCCGGCTCGCGCCACTCGAAGCCCGCCTCGATGAAGATCTTGTCCAGACCCTCGGCCTCGGCCTGCTCCTTCACGAGGCCGGAGCCCGGCACAACCATGGCGGACACGTTCGGGTTCACCTTGTGCCCGCGGGCGATGGCCGCCGCCTGCCGCAGGTCTTCGATGCGCCCGTTGGTGCAGGAGCCGATGAAGGCGCGGTCGATGGTGATGTCGGTGATCTTGGTGCCGGCCGAGAGGCCCATATAGCCCAGCGCCCGGATCTTGGCGGCGCGCTTGCCCTCGTCCTCGATGAGCGCCGGATCCGGCACGAAGCCTTCCACCGAGACCACGTCCTCGGGGCTGGTGCCCCAGGAGACGATGGGCGGCAGGTTGGCGCCGTCGAGATGGATCTCGGCGTCGAAATGCGCGCCCTCGTCCGAGCGCAGGGTCTGCCAGAAGCGCAGCGCGGCATCCCAGTCGGCGCCCTTGGGGGACTTCGGCCGGCCCTTGAGATACTCGAACGCCTTCTCGTCGGGGGCCACCATGCCCGCGCGGGCGCCGCCCTCGATGGACATGTTGCAGACGGTCATCCGCCCTTCCATGGAGAGGGAGGTGATGCCTTCGCCGGCATATTCGATGACGTAGCCGGTGCCGCCCGCCGTGCCGATGGTGCCGATGATGGCGAGCACCACGTCCTTCGCGCCGACGCCTTCGGGCAGGGGCCCGGAGACGGTGACGCGCATGTTCTTCGCCTTCTTCTGGATCAGCGTCTGGGTGGCGAGCACATGCTCCACCTCGGACGTGCCGATGCCGTGGGCGAGGGCGCCGAACGCGCCGTGGGTCGACGTGTGGCTGTCGCCGCAAACGATGGTGGTGCCGGGCAAGGTGAAGCCCTGCTCGGGGCCGACCACGTGCACCACGCCCTGACGCTTGTCGAAGCCGTCATAATATTCGACGCCGAATTCCTTGGTGTTCTCGGCGAGCGCGGCGATCTGCGCGACGCTCTCCGGGTCCGGGTTCGGCAAAGTGCGGTCGGTGGTGGGGACGTTGTGGTCCACAACGGCGAGGGTCTTCTGCGGCGCGCGCACCTTGCGGCCGGTCATGCGCAGGCCCTCGAACGCCTGGGGGCTGGTCACTTCGTGCACCAGGTGGCGGTCGATATAGAGCAGGCAGGTGCCGTCATCCTGCCGGGAGACGACGTGGTCGTCGAAGATCTTGTCGTAGAGCGTCTTGGGGCCGTTGACCGGGGCGTTCATCGCGTCGTGTCCTGAGGAAAGGCCGGCGCGCGTCGGTGCGGCCGGGCCGGTAACGATGGGGGGCGGTATCCGTGGCGCCGCTTATGGGCGCGTCACCATGCGGGCGTCAAAGCACCGAGGAGGCCGCTGTTGTGAAGCGGCCGAAGAAGCGGCCCGGCAGGCGCACATGGTCGGGCACCGCCGCGAACTCCATCGTCGTGCGCGCGAACGGCCCGGCGCCGCAATGGGCGGCCCGGTCGAGGCTGAAGCGATGGTCACACGTGCGTCGCATGGGGCGGGTTTTTAGCAGTTCCACGCTGGCGCGACAATCCGGCGCGCAGGGATGTGAAGTGATGGCCCGGGACGAGGTTTTTGGTGCCGGGCGACCATGGCTTCGCCATCATATTGGGCAAGGCCGTCTCCGGCGCGCAGCGGTGCACGGCCGGCCGGGAGGCCCGCCGCAGGTAAGGAGTTTCGGGTGCAGTTCGTCTCCAATTTCCACGGGGCACAGTTCCTCGATACCGTGGTCAGCCTCGCCGCCGCTTTCCTGTTCGGCACCCTGATCGGGGCCGAGCGGCAGTATCGCCAGCGCACCGCCGGGCTGCGCACCAACGTGCTCGTGGCCGTCGGCTCCGCCGCCTTCGTCGATCTCGCCTCCAGCCTCGGCGGACCCACCGACGCCATGCGCGTCGCCGCCAACGTGGTGACGGGCGTCGGCTTCCTCGGCGCCGGCGTCATCATGAAGGAAGGCATGAACGTGCGCGGCCTCAACACCGCGGCGACGCTCTGGTGCTCGGCCGCCGTGGGCGCCTGCGCCGGTACCGACCGCATCGCCGAGGCGGGGCTCATCACCTTCATCATCATCGCCGGCAACACGGTGCTGCGCCCGGTCGCCCGCGCCATCGACCGCGCGCCCCTCGACGCCCGCCGCTCGGAAGTCAGCTACGAGGTACGCCTCACGGTGGATTCCGCCGCCGCCGCCGATCTGCGCGACGTGCTCATCGACACGCTGGAAGCTGAGAAATATCTCGTGCGCGACGTGGACGAGGAGCTCGGCACCGATGGCGCCGTAGTGCTGGTGGCGAAGCTCGTCACCACCTCGGTGGTCCCCGCCGAGCTCGACGCCATCACCGACCGCCTCGCGAAGCGGCCCCATACCCGCCACGCCACATGGGAAAGCGTAACGGAGGAATAGCCGCCTCCGGCGCGGCAGGCCAGAAAGGTCAGGCCGGCCGCCGCTCCCCCACCAGATGGGCGGCGGCGGAGCCGGCCGCATAGAAGGCCGCCTTCGCCGCCCGCCAGGGCGGGATCGTCACGTCGCGCTCCGGCAGCGGCACCTCTTCAGCCCGGATGCGCGCCAGCACCAGATCGGCCAGCAGCCGGCCGAACACCGTGCCCGGCCCGATGCCCCGGCCGTTATAGCCGCTGATGGAGACGACATTCCGTGCAAGGCGCCGGAAGCGCGGCAGGGCGTCGTCCGTCATGCCGATGGTGCCGAACCAGCCGGCCTCGAACGGCGCCGGCGGCAGCTCCGGGAACAGCCGCGCCAACGCCCGCCGGGCATAGGCGGCATGCACCCCGGCCTCGACCCCCGCGAGCGCGCCGATGCTGCCGAACACCAGCCGCCCGGCCGCGTCATAGCGCAGGGAGGTGAGCACCTGCTGCGTGTCCCAGATGCCCTGCCGGCCGGGCAGGATGCGCCCGCGCAGGGCCTCGGGCACCGGCGGGGTGGCGAAGTTGAAATAGGGCAGCGGCACCTGCTCGCGCGCCAACCGCTCCCACGGCCCGAAGCTGTAGGCATCGCCCGCGACGATGATCCAGTCCGCCGCAAGCCGGCCCCCATCGGTGCGCAGCACCCAGCCGCCGGCCCCCGCCTCCGCCGCCCGCACCGGACTTCCCGTATGGATCACCGCCCCGGCGCCCATCGCCGCGCGGGCGAGGCCGCGGGCATAAGCGAGGGGCTGGATGGTGCCGGCCCGGTCGTCCTTGAGCGCGCCGCGATAGCTGCCGCCACCGATCATCGTGCGGGCCTTCTCCGCATCGAGCAGATGCACCGGCGCGCCGCGCGCCTGCCACTGGGCGGCGCGGGCCTCGATCTCGGCGCGCCCCGCGCGGCCCACGGCGCAATGCAGTGTCCCGTTGGGCGTCGCCTCGCAGGCGATGGCATGGCGGGCGACGAGGGCGAACACCTCCGCCGGCGCCCCGCCGAGGAGCGAAAGCAGCCCCTCGCCGCGTTCGGCGCCGAGGGTAGCGACGATGTCGTCGGGCATCACCCAGAGCCCGGCATTGACGAGGCCCACATTGCGCCCTGCCCCGCCCGAGCCGATGCCGGCGGCCTCCAGCACCGTCACCCGCGCGCCCGCCTCGGCCAGACGGAGCGCGGCGGCAAGGCCGGTATAGCCGGCGCCCACCACCGCCACGTCGGCACGCGGGGCGCCCGCGAGCGGCGCGGTTTCGGGGGGCGGCGGGGCGGTCATCGCCCACAGGCCGTGGCTTTTCGGATCGGTGCCGGGGGCGGGAGGCATCTGCATGGCCTCTTTCTACAATATCGCCCGGCCGCGGGCATGACCTTGCGTCCGCAGACCTGCAACGAAGAATTAACCATCCCGGCCTCAGGATGGTTGAGGGCTCCCTCAGATTGAATGGAACCCCACCGCCAGTGCGTACCTCCCTCCCGCAAGGAGAACAAGGCGCCGGCTTAGTTGCCATGCAACCGGCACGGCGCATGCTCTTTGGACGCACTTTTGTGTTTCCGGGACTCCTTTGATATGAGGAGCGCCCAGTAGTGGTTATTCGGAGCTGCGTGATGGCTAATCCGCGCGTCTATGTTTACCAGTTCGCCTCCGGCTCCCAGTGGGCGGCCGGCGACAGCGTGGAGGCGTATCTGCGCCGTCTTCTGGATGTGGACTTCACCCAGTCGCTCCGCGCCGACCGCCTCGCGGCGGTGACCGCCTTCCTCGACGAAGCCTTCCAGCTGGCCCACACCATCGGCTGGACCGGCACCGCGCGGGACATCCCGCAGATGTTCTCCCTGCCCGGCATGCCGGCCGAAGAGGCCGTCTACATGATCGCCTGGGAGCAGGAAGACGGCGTGGCCTTCATCGCCTCGCCCTATCCGCTGCCGTGGCTCGATGCCAAGGCCAGCCGCACCACCGATTCCGACCGCGCCGTTCCGGTGGAGGCGGCTCCCGTCGCGCCCGTCGCCCGCCCGGCCCCGGTGCAGGCCCAGCCGCAGCCGCTCGAAGTGGTCTCGGCCCAGGCCGAGGAAGCGGTGGAAGCCGCCCTCGACCCGTTCTCCGAATATGTGCGCCGCGAGGAGGCCGCCCGCCTCTCGCGCGAGCCCGCGCCCCTCGCCGAGGATCGCGACGCCGCCCGCCGCTTCTTCTGAGCGAACAGATCACCCGATCCGCGATGCGCGCCCCCCCAAGGGCGCGCATCGTCGTTCCGGGGCCCCTCTTTCCAGTCTGGAACGATGCCAGAGAGCGCGTGCGCCTTGCTCCGGCCGCAACGCTTGGATAGATGATTCATGGTGTGGACCGCGGCGCAGCCTCTTCGACACAAGCCGGCGCGGTTGACCTTGCGTGATGTTCCGTGGTGCGTGGTGGCGTTTTCCCATCCTGATGGCCCCAAGGTGAAACCAGCGTCCGTCGCCGTGCCGCGCCTGATCCAAGCGCGCCGCATTCCGCTTCGGGCATGTTCCAAGGCTGATCGGTCCGGTTCGATGCCGGATGCGGAGACCTGAATTTGCGGTCGTTTCTCACCGGCGTCCTCGCTCTGCCCGTGGCGCTCCTCCTCATGCTCTGTGCGCTCACCGGCAGCGCGCAGGCGATGGAGGCGATTGCGCTCCGGCTCGATGCCAAGGTGGTGGACCTGCTCCCCGCCGTGGAGCGCCAGACCACCGAGGATGGCCGCTACCAGATTTCCACCGCCCCGGATGCCGAGGGCGTCGTGCGCCGCATCGAGGTGCCCACCTCCGACGGGCGCAGCCATGGCGAGTGGATCGCCTTCGCCCTCACCAACAACACCGACGAGCAGGTGGACCGCCTCATCGTCGCGCCGCACTACCGGATGTCCGGCTCCGGCCTGTTCTGGCCCGACCTCGGCAACCGCCGCATCCTCTCCCTGACGCCCAGCCAGGGCTTCAAGCCGGAACGCCAGTCGGCGCCCGATGCGGACGTCTTCCTCATCACCCTTGATCCCGGCTCCACCGTCACCTTCGTGGTGGAGCTCGGCTCGCCCAATTTGCCCCAGCTGCAGCTGTGGGAGCCCGATGCCTACAAGGACCGGGTGAACGCCTTCACCCTCTACCACGGCATCGTCATCGGCATTGCCGGCCTGCTGGCGCTGTTCCTCACCATCCTGTTCGTGGTGAAGGGCTCGGTGATGTTCCCGGCCGCCGCGGCGCTGGCCTGGGCGGTGCTCGGCTATATCGGCCTCGACTTCGCCTTCTGGTCGAAGGTGTTCGGCCTCTCGCCCATCGCCGAGCAGTTCTGGCGGGCGGCGGGCGAGGCGATCCTCACCGCGACCTTGCTGGTCTTCCTGTTCGCCTATCTCAATCTCAACCGCTGGCATGTGCGCTACGTCCACGTCGCCGCCGGCTGGCTGGTCTTCCTCGCCGCCCTCGTGGTGGTGGCGCTGCTCGATGCGCCGGTGGCGGCGGGCATCGCCCGCCTCTCGCTGCTCGCCGTGGCGGTGGCCGGCTTCGGCGTGGTGATCTGGCTGTCGCAGCACGGCTTCGACCGCGCGGTGCTCATCATCCCCACCTGGTCGCTGCTGGTGGTGTGGGTGCTGATGGCGGGCCTAACGGTGGCCGGCTTCGTCACCAACGACCTCGCCGCCCCGGCGCTCTCGGGTGGCCTCGTGCTCATCGTCATGCTCATCGGCTTCACGGTGATGCAGCACGCCTTCGCCGGCATCGGCGGCATCCAGGGCTCCACCTCCGAGCTGGAGCGCCGCGCCCTCGCACTGGCCGGCTCCGGCCTCATCGTGTGGGACTGGGATGTGGACACCGACCGCATCTACACCTCCCCCGAGGCCGAGGAGGCGCTGGGCCTGAAGCGCCATTCGCTGGAGACCGAGGCCGCCGGCTGGCTGGAGGTGCTGCACCCCGCCGACCGCGACCGCTTCCGCGCGACGCTCGACGGCATCATCGACCAGCGCCGCGGCCGCATCGACCAGGACTTTCGGCTGCGCGCCATCGACGGCCACTATCTCACCTTCAACCTCAAGGCCCGCCCGGTGGTGGGCGCGGACGGCGAGGTGGTGCGCTGCATCGGCACCCTCACCGACGTGACCGGCGAGCGCATCGCCGCCGAGCGCCTGCTGCACGACGCGGTGCGCGACAACCTCACTGGCCTGCCCAACCGCGAACTCTTCCTCGACCGCCTGCACCAGGCCCTCGTCACCGCCCGCCTCGACGACAAGGTGAAGCCAACGGTGATGGTGATCGACCTCGACCGCTTCAAGCTCCTCAACGTGCAGGTGGGCATGGCGGTGGCGGATTCCATCCTCCTCACCGTCGCCCGCCGCATGACGCGGCTTCTGAAGCCGCAGGACACGCTGGCCCGCATCTCCGGCGACCAGTTCGGCATCATCCTGATGTCCGAGCGCGATGCCGAGCGCATCACCACCTTCGCCGACACGCTCCGCCGCTCGCTGCGCGCGCCCATCGCCTTCGCCGACCGGGAAGTGTTCGTCACCGCCTCCATCGGCCTCGTTTTGTCCGGGCCGGACCAGGTGAAGCGCGACGAGGTGCTGAAAGACGCAGAGCTGGCGATGTATTACGCCAAGCGCATCGGCGGCGACCGCATCGAGGTGTTCCGCCCGGCCATGCGCCAGCAGAAGATCGACCGCGTGGTGCTGGAGCAGGAGCTGCGCGAGGCGCTGGAGAAGGAGCAGATCTCGGTCCGCTACCAGCCCATCGTGCGCCTCGGCGACCGGGCCATCGGCGGCTTCGAGGCCTATATGCGCTGGAACCACCCGCGCCTCGGCGAACTCGCCGCTTCCGAATTCATCCTGCTCGCCGAGGAAACCGGGCTCATCCTCGATCTCGGCCTGTTCGTGCTCGACCGCGCGGCGCGCCAGCTCGGCCAGTGGCAGCGCCTGCTGCGCGTGGACCCGCCTTTGTTCATGCACGTCAACGTCTCGTCCCGCCAGCTGCTGCGGCACGATCTGATCCAGGACCTGAAATCGGTGCTCGCCCGCAACACGGTGGCGCCCGGCTCGCTGAAGCTGGAAGTCACCGAGAGCCTGGTGATGGAAAACCCGGAATATGCCGCCGTGGTGCTCGGCCGCATGCGCGAGCTTGGCGCGGGCCTGTGCCTCGACGATTTCGGCACCGGCTATTCCTCCCTCGCCTATCTCCAGCGCTTCCCCTTCGACAGCGTGAAGATCGACCCGCGCTTCGTGCGCTCGGTGGCCAAGGGCCCGTCCCGCGCCGCCCGGCCGGTGATCGTCGGCGCCATGATCGACCTTGCCCACGACCTCGGCATGGACGTGATGGCCGAGGGGCTGGAGAAGGAAACGGAAGCCGCCGAGATGACCCGCTTCGGCTGCGAATACGGCCAGGGCGTCGTGTTCGGCGAGCCGCTGACCGCCGAGGAATGCCGCCACCTCATCGAGCCGGCGCCGGCGGAGACCCGCAAGAAGAAGACCAGCACGGCGGCGGAATAGGCGCCGTCAGGCGCCCGTCCGGATACCCCCGCTTCTTACGCGCCCGTGTCTTACGCGCCCGACTCTCTTAAGCGCCCGGCTTGGGCCGCGTGCGGGCGCGCTTGGCAGGCGCCTGCGTCCCCGTCTGCGTGCCCTTGGCGCCGCGCGGCCAGCGGGTCGGCCAGTTGACGATGTGGTCCACCAGCTCGAACAGCCCGAACTCCGTCTCGAGCCCCGCCACGCGGCCGTGCACCGAGATGCCGGCGCTCACCACCGTGTCCCGCGTGCCCGACACCAGCGGGTGCCAGAACGGCAGGTCCTTGCCTTCCCGCACCAGCCGGTAGGCGCAGGTGGGCGGCAGCCAGCCGATGCTCTCCACCGCCTCGGGGGTTAGACGCACGCAATCGGCCACGATCTCCGAGCGGTTGGGATAGTCGCTGCAGCGGCAAGAGCCGGCGTCGAACAGGCGGCAGGCGACGTCGGTATAGGCGATGGCGCCTGAATCCTCGTCCTCCAGCTTGACGAGGCAGCAGCGGCCGCAGCCGTCGCACAGGCTTTCCCATTCCGCGCCGGTCATAGCGGCGAGGGTCTTGGTCCGCCAGAACAGCCCGGCGGGCGGAGCAAGCTCGGTCGGTACGGCAGGCTCATGCGCTGCGGCTGGCGCAGGCCGGGATCTGGCGGGGGGCGACATGCCGCCCCTTTAGCACACGGCCGGCGCGAAGTCGCTCACTCGCCGCCGTAGCTCAGCTGCATCTGGTAGACGACGGGCTTTGCCGCCCGCATGTCCTTGTTGTCGGAACGGAACTCCCGGTCGCCGTCCACGTCGCCCTCATAGGTGCCGGGAGGCTCGAACCTCAGCAGCAGGCGACAGCCGCCGGTGGTGCGGGCGAAGCGGCCGCCGTCCCAGTCCAGCACCGAGCCGCCATAGTCCCAGCCGAAGCCGGAGAGGGTGAAGGGCTTGCCGTTCGCCGCCTCCACCTCGGCGAGGGTCGCGCCGATGCCGATGCCCTCGGGCGTGCGCCACGGGCCGGGATCGTAGACCAGCACATCGCCCGGCCGCCGCCGCTTCTTCTCGTCGAGCCAGATGATCTCTACCCGACGCGAGCGATCCTGTGGAAACAGCACGGTGGCCTTCACCATCTCCCCCTCGGCGGCGGGCACAGCGCGGAAGACCACGTTGGCGCGGCCGAACTGACGGATCAGCGCCGCCTCGTCGGTGTCGGCGGCGAACGGCCCGGTGCAGGCGAAGGGCGGCAGCGGGTCCGGGCCGGCAGCGGCCGGGAGCGGAGTGAGCGCGATGGCGAGTGGCAGAGCGGCGATCAGCCGGCGGAGCATGTGGCGCGTCCCTTCAGCGTGCGGGTCTTTTCCTTGCCGTCCGCATCCACCGTGGCGAGGGTCAGGACGTAGCGGCCGGCGAAGCTCTCGGCCTCCTTGCCCCGGCCCTTGGTCTCGATCACCAGTTCGGCCGAGCCGGCCTTGGGATCGGGCAAATCGCGATAGAGGTGAAGCCGCACCTCGTTGTCCTTGAACCAATGGTGCACCAGCGCCTCGCCATCCAGCTCCAGCTTGCCGAATTGGGACCCGCCTTTGCCGGCCGGCTTCACCTCCAGCTCGGCGCGGAAATTGTTGAAGCTGCCGCCCATGCCATGGGAGAAGGCCGTCTGCGCGGTGAAGGACACCGCGGCATCCTCGATGCTGCAATCGAGCGTCCCCGTGGCCCGGGCCGCAGGCGCCCCCGCCACCAGCGCGAGCGCGGCGAGCCCGACGACAGCCGCGACAGCCCCGCCCCGCCGATGCGGCGCGGGAGATGGTCCCCTCGAAGATCCGATCATGGTGAGCCCCCGGCGAGTGCCGCCGGGGCAGATTAGGACACGCGCCGGCCCGCCTGCAACGTGAGCGGAGCCGGACTGTCCTCGGTCTCAGCGCTTGCCGGCGGTGTAGTGATCGGCCCAGGCAAGGACGACAGCGAAGCCGCCGAAGGCAGCGACGACGACGGTGAGCCAGATGGCGGTCTGTGCAGGCATGGTTTCCCCCCAAAATGCTTATGGAGGAAAGCTAAGGCAGGGCGCGGCGCCGGGACTTTGATCAAGATCAAGCCAGGCCGCTCAGCGCACCCGCCGCTCGCTCTGCCGGGGGAAGGATGGCGCCTCCGGCGCATCGGGCGCGTCATCCTGCGCGTCGGTGTCCGGCGACGCATCCGCGTCGGGCGACTCGTGATCCTCCGGACCCCGCTCGCCCACCGGCGCGTCGGTGGCGAGGCCGCCGCGACCCTCGCGCTTCGCGATCTCGACGAGGCCGTCCGCGCGGCTCATCAGGCTGTCGAGGCTCTCGCCCTCGTGCCGCTCGGCCACGCCGAAGCTGGCGGTGACGGTGGCGTGCGGCGGCAGCACGGAGAGGCGGGCGAACTCCAGCTCCGCGCGCAGCCGCTCGGCGACGCGGGAGGCGCCGACGCGGTTGGTGCGCGCCAGCAGCACGACGAATTCCTCGCCGCCCAGGCGCGCCGCCGCATCGCGAGGCGAGGTCTCGTGAAGGATCAGCCCGCCGACGACGGCGAGTATCCGGTCGCCGGCGCTGTGGCCGAAATCGTCATTGATCTCCTTGAAGCGGTCCATGTCGAACGCGATGAGCGTCACCGGCCGCGCGCCGGGATCGGCAAGAATGTCATGGGCCCGCTCCATGAAGTCGCGGCGGGTGCCGAGGCCGGTCAGGGCATCGGAGCGCCCCTCCCGGCGGATCTCGTCGATGGCGTCCGCCGCGATGGAGCCGAGCAAGGCGAGGGCGAGCAGCAGGCCGCTGATGAGCAGGGAGAAGTTCAGCACCTGCCAGAACGGCGTCGCGCGGAACAAGGCGGCGATGTCCGAGGGGTCCGCCCCGTTCTCCCGCATCCGGTCGATCTCGAAGAGGTCGCCGGACATCTGCACGGTGAGGCCGGTGCGGATGAAGAAGTGCAGGCCGAACAGCAGGAAGGCCCAGAACAGCAGCCGGTCGATGGGCCGCCGCCGCTCGATGGCGAGGATCTGCAGCGCCGCCACGACGAACATGATGCCGTAGCCGATATTCTGCACGTAGATGCGGGCGACGAGATCGCGGTCAATATAGAAGAAATAGAACACCAGCGCGACGATGGCGCAGGCGATGACCAGCAGCAGCCCGCCCGACCCGGCGCGGCCGAACCGCACCAGCACGCCCTCCACCAGCGTGAGAACGGCGAAGGTGTAGACGATGGCCGACACCACCGCGTTCGGTCCCGCCTCGCGGGGGATGCCGGTGATCTGGATCAGAGCCGCGAGCGTGTAGGCGCAGAAGGCGGACGCGAAATAGAGCCCGCAGCGGCGTTCGCGATCGTGCAGCCAGACCAGCAGGAACACGAGGGCGATCAGCAGCGAGACGATGGGTCCGGCAAAGATGTAAAGGCGTCCGTCCGACATGCTCCGTCCACAGCCGCCCGCGACCGGGCGCGTGATCTGGAGGCGGCACAGCCGCCCGCCACCCTAGGTCGCATCGGCCGCCCTGCGCCTACTTGGATAAGTCCCTTGCGGGAAAGTCAAGCCTGAGCCCCGCCTTGTGCAGTGCGCAACCCGCTGCGACGCAACACGAAGCTGCCCTAGCGCCGGTAAGCCCACAGGCGCAGCTCGTGCTTCAGCCGCCGGAAATCGTGGAAGGTGAAGGCGAGCAGCGCCGTCGCCAGCACCGCCAGCGTGAGGGCGACGGCACCGGACCAGTCCAGCGCCGAGCGAGTGAAGTCGTAGACGAGGTAGGCGAGGAACAGCGTCACGGCGAGGGCCACGCCGTAATAGATCTTTGTGTCCAGCCGGGCGATGAGGATGCCGACGCCGACCCAGATGGCGAGCGCGATCAGGATGGCCCAGCCGAGGCCGAGGCCGAACTGGCGGGCGACGAAATGCCCGCCCACCCAGCACAGCAGCACCGAAACCACGAGCACCAGCAGCCCGGCGCGCAGCCGGAGGATGGAGGAGCCCTTTGCTCCGGTCGGGGCGGTGGACATGATGCACCTCGGTTTCGCGGGCCCGCCGTCGCGGGAACGGCAGGACGAAAGGGAACAACCCGGCCGTGCCAACGCTTGTGCCGGTCTGGAGGATGCCACGATGCGGCGAATGCGGGTCGTACTCAATGCCAAAGCGGGAACCGTCCACGACATGGGACCCGACAAGGTGCGCGACATCGTGGATGAGGCCCTTACCCGGCCGGACCTCGACGTGGACGTGGTGGTAGCGGAAGGCGATGCAATGGCGTCGGCGATCGCCTCGGCCCCGCACGAGGGCTACGACACGGTGGTGGTGGGGGCCGGAGACGGCACCGTCTCCTACGCCGCCTCGGTGTTCGCCAATACCGACGTGACGCTGGGCGTGCTGCCGCTCGGCACCATGAACCTCCTCGCCTACGACATCGGCCTGCCGCGCGATTTGATGGGCGCGCTGGAGGCGCTGCATGACGCAAAGCCCATGCGGGTCGATCTGGGCACGCTCAACGGCCGCCCCTTCCACGGCGTGTCCGGGGTCGGCTTCTTCAGCCAGATGGCCATGGCCCGCGAGCAGCTGCGCGACCGCGGCCGCGCCTTCGGCTGGTTCATGGCGCTGGGACGGGCGGTGTTCCGCTCCGGGCGGATGTCGCTTGAGGTGGAGGTGGCGGGCGCCCGCGAATCCATCGACGCCTATGCCGCCCTCGTCACGGTGAACGCCTTCGACGCCTCGGGCTGGCACCGCTCGCGCCTCGATGGCGGGCAGCTGGAGGTGCTGGTGGCGGAGGATCGGGGCACCCTCGCGCGGCTGCGCACCGGGGCCGAGGTGCTGGTGGACGCCTGGCGCGGCGCGCCGGGCATCCACTCTTTCTCCGCGCGGCGCGTCACCATCCATGCCCGGCGCCGCCGCGCCTGGGTGGCCACCGACGGCGAGGTGACGCGCGAAAGCCTGCCCCTGCGCTACGCCCTCGCCCCCGCCGCGCTCAGCCTTCTGGTCCCGCCCTCCGCCCAGCAGTGGCAGGCGCACGAGCGCGAGGTCCACGAGCGCGATGATGTGACGTGAGTGCGAGGTTCACGAGCGCGACGACGTGACCTGACCGGTCAGACCGGCAGGTCCTCCACCGGGCGGCCCTGATAGCGGATGAGCAGCGGCACGGTGAGCGTCATGGGGTGGGAGATGCCGTGCTCCCACAGGCCGTCCTCGCCCCAGCAATCGCCGTGGTCGCCGCACACCACGATGGTGGCGTTGGCGAAGCTCTCCAGCAGCGGGGCGAGCTTGCGGTCCACATATTCGCAGCACAGGCGCTGGCGCTCCCGGCACTCGGCCGCGCGGTCCACCTTCTGGAACGGCAGGCAGGGATTGTCGGTGCGGTCCCACGGCGCGCCCTCGAAATAATAGGGCACATGGGTCTCGCCCACGTTGAGGAACACGAACAGGTTGCGCCGCGTCTCCCGCCCCACCTGCTTCTCGATAAAGGCGAGCTGGGTGGCGATGCCCTTGTCGCCGGTGAACAGGAACTGCTCGAAGCTGCCGGTGAGCTTCTTGGACACCGGCGTCTTCGGATCGAACCAGCCCATGGCCGCCGCGCCGATGGTCGCGTAGCGGGCATTGCGGAAGCCGTCCACGATGTCGGTACCGCTCACCGAGAAGCCCGGACGGGCATGGCCCGCCGCCCCGGCACGATCCAGCCGGAAGAGCCGCGCGAACTTCGGATTGAGGAACGGCGTCGCCAGCTCCGCCACGCCGGGCGTGAAGCCTGCGAACATGGCGGCATGGGAGGCATAGGTGAAATGCGCCGGCGCCTGCGCCTTGTAGAGGGCGGAGACCTTCTTCATGGCCGGGGCATTGGCCGCGACGAACGTGTCGTAACGGCAGGAGTCGATCGTGATGAAGAGCACGCTGTCAGGGGTGACACGCATGGGCGGCGCCGCTCTCAGAAAGGGGTGACTTCAGTTGCCGCCGTCATTGTTGGCCTCGCCGCATGTGTAGCCGACGAAGCAGCGCGGATTGTCCGAGGTCGGCATCCAGGCCGGAGAGGTGCTCTGGTCATCCTGGCAATAGCGCTGGTCGCGCACATAGCGCTGCGCGTTGCCGCCGCCGGTGGGGATGAGGATGAAGCCCTGCGAGTTCACCACCTGACGCACGCCGGAGCAGGTGGAGGGCGGCACCGGAATGGCCATGTAGCCTTCGGGCGGCGGCTGATTCTGTCCGTAGATGGCGGTTCCGTCGATCGGAACCGGCAGCGGCCCCGCGCCGAGATCGGAGGGCGGCGCCAGCGGATCGCCTTGGGCGAGCGCCAGAGAGGATGCGAGAAGCGACGGGACGACAAGGGCCGCCATCAACATCCGCGCGCGCAACGCGGGTGCCCCACGCGCGGCCGCCCGCGACGTTCCGGACTGGACAGAACGCATCACTTTTCCCCCTAAGTGCCGCCGCGGCAAGCCTGTAGCGCACCTTGCGTCGGCTGGCAAAGAATACCGCGCAAAATCCGCGCCGCGGCTCGGTTTCTGCCCCGTTCAAGGTGCGTCGCCCTTTTGTCACGTTTGGCCCGGCGAATTGCTGCATCACGGGAATGACGCGTGGAGGCGCGTGGCGGTTCCCGGCCCTCTTAGCCGGCGGGGCTTTGCCCGTTATCCCCACTGTCATCCACGGGGGAAAAATCCGCCCGCGCGCTGCTGGCGCTGGGGCATTCGATCTTGCTACACCACCTCCCCAAACCCAAGAATTGCCCAATCAGGGGATTGTCGGCTTCATGCTCGATCTGTCGGACAAGGGCGACCTCGAACCCACCTACCGTCAGGCGCCACACAATGTGGAGGCCGAGCAGGCGCTCCTGGGCGCCATCCTCGTCAACAACGAGGCCTTCTACCGCGTCTCCGACTTCCTTGAGCCGCGCCATTTCTACGAGCCCATCCATGCCCGCGTCTTCGAGCTGGCCTCGGCGCTGATCCGCGCCGGCAAGCTGGCGACGCCGGTCACCATCAAGACCTTCCTGCCTGCCGACCTGGATGTGGCCGGCCTCACCGGGCCGCAATACCTCGCCCGCCTCGCGGCGGAGGCGACCACCGTTATCAATTCCGAGGATTACGGCCGCACCATCTATGACCTCTCGGTGCGGCGCGACCTGATCCGCATCGGCGAGGAGATCGTCAACGAGGCCTATGACGCCCCGGTGGACGCCACCCCGCAGGACCAGATCGAGGAGGCGGAAAAGCGCCTCTACGAGATCGCCGAGACCGGGCGCTATGACGGCGGCTTCCAGCGCTTCGGCGAGGCGCTGCGCGAATCGGTGGACATGGCCTCCAAGGCCTTCCAGCGCGACGGCCACCTCTCCGGCATCGCCACCGCCCTCGACGACCTCGACCACCAGATGGGCGGCCTCCAGCCGTCGGACCTTGTGATTCTCGCCGGCCGACCGGCCATGGGCAAGACCTCGCTCGCCACCAACATCGCCTTCAACATCGCCGCCGCCTATCGCGGCGAGACCCGGCCGGACGGCTCCACGGAGACCGTCTCCGGCGGCGTGGTGGGCTTCTTCTCGCTGGAAATGTCGGCCGAGCAGCTCGCCACCCGTATCCTCGCCGAGCAGGCGGAAATCGCCTCCTACAAGATCCGCCGCGGCGACATCTCGGAAAGCGAGTTCTCCAAGCTCGCCGCCGCCGCCCAGACCATGCAGACCATTCCGCTCTATATCGACGACACTGGCGGCATCTCCATCGCCCAGCTGGTGGCGCGGGCGCGGCGGCTGAAGCGCCAGCGCGGGCTGGACTTCATGGTCATCGACTATCTCCAGCTGCTCTCCGGCTCCTCCAAGGCGTCGTCGCAGAACCGCGTGCAGGAGATCACCGAGATAACGACGGGCCTGAAGGCCCTGGCGAAGGAGCTGCAGGTGCCGGTGATGGCCCTGTCCCAGCTCTCGCGTCAGGTGGAAGCCCGCGATGACAAACGGCCGCAGCTTTCGGACCTGCGTGAATCCGGCTCGATCGAGCAGGACGCCGACGTCGTCATGTTCGTTTACCGGGAGGAGTATTATCTTAAAAGCAAGGAGCCGAAGCCCGGCACAGAGGAGTGGTTCAAGTGGGAGATCGAGATGAAGGCGGCCGAGAACACGGCCGAAATCATCATCGGAAAGCAGCGCCACGGTCCGACGGGGACGGTGAAGGTGCATTTCGAGCCGCAATTCACCCGCTTCTCCAACCTGGCGCGGGAGGACCACCTGCCGGATCGCCACTGACGGGCGAACCGCAGGCAACGGAGGACTCCGCCACGACCGAGGCTGCCGCAGAACAGGCCGCGCGCGAGGAGCGCGAGGCGGGCGCTGTTCTCACCATCGATCTTAGCGCCGTCGCCGACAACTGGCGCACCCTGGCCGCCCTCTCCGCGCCGGCCGAATGCGCGGCGGTGGTGAAGGCCAATGCCTATGGCCTCGGCATCGACCGCGTCGCCCCGGCCCTGTGGAAGGCCGGCGCCCGCACCTTCTTCGTCGCCCATTTCAAGGAGGCGCTGAAGCTGCGCGGGCTGCTGCCCGAGGCGGTGATCTACGTGCTCAACGGCCTGTTGCCGGAGACCGCCGCCGACCATGTGGCGGCGAACCTGCGGCCGGTGCTGGGCTCGGTGCCCGAAATCACCGAGTGGAGCGACTTCTGCCGCGCGCAGGGCGCCGACCTGCCCACCGCCATCCATGTGGATACCGGCATGAACCGGCTCGGCCTCTCGGTGGACGAGGCGGTGCAGCTCGCCGGCACGCGCAAGATGCTCGGCTTCACGCCGAGCCTCGTCATGAGCCACCTCGCCTGCGCCGACACGCCCGGCCATGCGCTCACCGCCCGCCAGCGCGCGGTGTTCGCCGACGTGATCCGCCGCTTCCGCGGCGTGCCGGGCTCGCTGGCCAATTCGGCCGGCACCCTGCTCGGCCGGGATTTCCGCTTCGAGCTGGTCCGTCCGGGCATCTTCCTCTATGGCGGCGTCGCCATCACCGGCGTGCCGCCGCTGCGCCCGGCGGTGCGGCTGGAGGTGAAGATCATCCAGATCTCCAACGTCGCGGCCGGCGAGACCGTGGGCTATGGCGCGGCCGAGCGGCTGAAGCGGCCGAGCCGCCTCGCCACCGTGTCCATCGGCTATGCGGACGGGCTGTTCCGCGCCGCCGGCTCCTCCGACCTCGCCAAGGGGGTGGAGGCCATCGTCGCCGGCCGGCGCTGCCATCTCGTCGGGCGCGTCTCCATGGACCTCGCCACCCTCGACATCACCGACCTGCCCGAGGACGCGGTGCAGCGGGGCGACGTGGCGGTGTTCCTCGGCGACGGCATCAGCGTGGACGACCTCGCCGCCCGCTCCGGCACCATCGGCTACGAGGTGCTCACCTCCCTCGGCGCCCGCTACGCCCGCCGCTACATCGGCGGCTGAGGGGCGAAGGGCTTGGGGGCGGCGGTCTCCCGTGCGGCGGACACTTCCGCCGCATAGGTCTCCTCGAACCAGCCGATGCGCTTCTCGAAGGCGGGGCTCAGGCGCTGGTCCTCGGTGATCTGGCGGGCGACGCTCTGCTGGCCCTCGCACACCGCATTGTCCTCGGCCAGCACGCGGCGCGCAAAGAAGGGGACGATGCGGGCGATCATCTTCTGCGCGAAGCGGTCGAACACGCCGAGCAGCCCCGGCCGCGGCGGCGCGATCGGGCCATCGATGAGCCAGCCCTCCAGCCGCGAGCGGTCATGGGCCAGCGGCGCATAGCGCAGCACCATCACCGAATAATAGGAGCGGCCGAGGAGATCTATGGTGTGGAACTGGGACGCCCCGAAGGTGGGGAACAGGTTCACGATCAGATAATCGCGGGCGCGGTAGGTGCCGGCCCGGCAATCGGCGAGCACCCCCGCCAGCGGGTCGTCCCCCGGCTCGGTGGTATAGGCGCTGTGCCGGCCGAAGCGGGCATAGGTGACCTCCTTCGCCTTCAGATAGCCGTTGGCGCCGAAGGTGGAGGGGTGGACGGCGACGATATGGTAGTCGTCCAGCGTCACATGGGTGAGGAACTTCCAGTTGGCCGGCACCTCCCCGCCGAAGCGGGTGAAGGTGCTCCCAGGCGGGCAGAGCGCGGCGAGCATGGGCGCGGCATCGCCGAGAAAGTCCGCGAGCGTTTCCCCGTCCGGATCGGGAAAGCGGCCGAACACGAGGCCGGCGAACGCCTCCACCTCGATGGGCTTCAGATGCGCGTTGAGCTGCTTCGGCAGGCAACCATAGGCCTCGTCGCAGACCGGAATGCCCAGCGCCTGCCCCTCGGCATTGTAGCGCCAGTGATGGAAGGCGCAGACCATGGCCCCCTTCCCGCTCCGCTCGCGGCGGATGGGATGGAAGCGGTGGGCGCAGACATTCTCGAAGCCGCGCAGCCGGTCGCCGAAGCGCTGGATGAAGACGGAGCGTCCGCCGAGATCGGTGCGGAACCACTGGCCGTCCTGCGCCACCTCCCCGTCGAGGCAGAGGAAGGTCCACACCCGGCCCAGCGCCTGCTGCTCGGCGGTGAAGGCCGCGGGATCGATGGCCGCGCGCACCCATTCGGCGGGCTGGCCGGCGGACGGCACCGGCCGGGCCGGCTCTTGCGGCGTAGGTGCGGGAGCAGGGCTGTCTCGAAACACGGGCGATCCCCTGACGTGACGGAGAAGGGCAGCGCAGCGTGATTAGCAGAGGTGTCCCGTTCCCGCCATCTGGGGATGCGCCGCAGCCGCCGCGCAACCCCGGATGCGAAGCCTGGGACTGCTGCAGGCCCATAGGGCAGCGATGGGGTATATAGAGAACATCGCCCGAGATTCGGGCCGCTTCCTCCAGACCCGGCCGGCCCGCCCGCGCCGAGGGTGATGCTCATGGCCCGGCGCGACTCGTCCTTCATCTGCCAGTCCTGCGGCGCGGTCTATGCGCGCTGGCAGGGCAAGTGCGAAGCGTGCGGCGGCTGGAACACCATTTCCGAGGAGGTGGCGGTGGCCGCCAGCGTGCCCGCCGCGCAGCGTTCCGGCCGCAAGGGCCGCGCGGTGGTGCTGGAAAAGCTGGAGGGCACGGCCAAGCCCGCCCCGCGCCTCGTCTCCGGCATCGGCGAGCTCGACCGGGTCGCGGGCGGCGGCTTCGTGCCCGGCTCCATCCTGCTCATCGGCGGCGATCCCGGCATCGGCAAGTCCACCTTGCTGGTACAGGCCTCGGCCGCGCTGGCGCAGCGCGGGCAACGGGTCGTCTACGTCTCCGGCGAGGAGGCAGTGGACCAGGTGCGCCTGCGCGCCCAGCGATTGGGACTGGAAAAGGCCGAGGTGGGCCTCGCCGCCGAGACCAATGCGGAGAACATCATCGCTACCCTGTCGGGCGGGCCGCCCGTTCACATGGTCGTGATCGATTCCATCCAGACCATGTGGTCGGACAGCGTGGAGAGCGCGCCGGGAACGGTGACGCAGGTCCGCACCTCGGCCCAGTTGCTGGTGCGCTACGCCAAGCAGACGGGCGCCTGCGTCATCCTCGTCGGCCACGTCACCAAGGATGGGCAGATCGCCGGCCCGCGCGTGGTGGAGCACATGGTGGACGCGGTGTTCTCCTTCGAGGGCGACGGCGGCCACCAGTTCCGCATCCTGCGCGCGCAGAAGAACCGCTTCGGCCCCACCGACGAGATCGGCGTGTTCGAGATGACCGGCCGCGGCCTCTCCGAGGTGGCCAACCCCTCCGAGCTGTTCCTCTCCAACCGCGACGCCGGCGCGCCGGGTACTGCGGTATTCGCCGGCATGGAGGGCACCCGCCCGGTGCTGGTTGAGATCCAGGCGCTGGTCGCCCCCTCTTCGCTGGGCACCCCGCGCCGGGCGGTGGTGGGGTGGGACCCCAACCGCCTCTCCATGGTGCTGGCGGTGCTGGATGCCCGCTGCGGCGTGCGGCTCGGCGGGCACGACGTCTATCTCAACGTGGCCGGCGGGCTGAAGATCGGCGAGCCGGCGGCGGACCTCGCGGTGGCCGCCGCCCTCGTCTCCTCCCTCACCGGCGCGCCCTTGCCGGCGGATGCGGTGCATTTCGGCGAGGCGAGCCTCACCGGCGCGGTGCGGCCGGTGTCGCAGGCGCAGGCGCGGCTGAAGGAGGCGGCGAAGCTCGGCTTCGCCAGCGCCGTCATCCCCTCCGGCGGCCTCGACGGTCTCGACCCGCCGGTGTCGGTGCGGCCGGTGTCCTCTTTGGCGGAGCTGGTGGCGGGCATCGCAGCCAGCGCGCCCCGCCGCGCTCCGCGCGAGACGCGCGACACTGCCATGCGCGAAACGCGGGGCTCGAACGACCGCAATCCCCCGCAAAGGGCTGTCCAGCATGCGGATTGGGGCGACGACGAGGAAAGGTGACGCGGGCGGGCGCGCAAGCTATATCAGCCCCGCGGCTGGGCTCTCCGGGGGTGGGCGGGTCGCGCGCATGCGCGTCCGGCGGTGCGCCCATCACGGATCGATGCGCCGATGCCCATAACCTTGCTCGACATTATCGTTCTCTCGGTGATGCTGATTTCCGGCATCCTGGCAATGGTGCGCGGCTTTCTGCGGGAAGTCTTCTCCATCCTGTCCTGGGCTGTCGCGGCCGGCGTCACCGTCTATTTCTACAAGTCCGCTTTGCCTGTGGTGAAGCAATACATCTCGCAGGACTCGGCAGCTCTTGCGGTGACGGTGGCGTTGCTGTTCCTCGGCACACTGCTCATCGCCTCCATCATCACCGCGCGCATCTCGGACCTGGTGCTCGACAGCCGAATCGGCGCCCTCGACCGCACGCTGGGCTTCGCCTTCGGCCTCGCCCGCGGGCTGCTGCTGATGGTGATCGCGCTGCTGTTCTTCAACTGGCTAGTGCCGCCGGAGAAGCAGCCGCCGTGGGTCGCCAACGCAAAATCGCTTCCCGCCATCACGAAAGCGGGGGAGTGGCTGAAGGCGCAGTTGCCGGATGACCCTGAAAACACCATTTTGAACAAGTTGAAGAAGCCGCCCGCCGCAGAGGAGGGCGACACGCCTGCCGCCCCGGCCGCCCCGACGGGGGGACAGCGGTAGGTTTCTTTTGGGGGCAGCAACTGACCGGCCGGCCGGCCGGGACATCCACGCGGGGGCGCTGAGCCTTCCGCGCTATGGGTGTTCCCGCTCCGACCTCCCGGCGCAAGCTCGCACGGCGCTGCCTGACCGGCCCGCGCGGAGGGTGCATGATGGACTTGGGATGTGACGGGCCGATCTCAGTGGCCGGCGGAGACTCTTTCCGCGCGGATGGCGAACCCCTCGCGGGCGGTCGCGCCGATCTCGATCTCGACCTGAACGGCGATCGCCTCCGCGAGGAATGCGGCGTCTTCGGCATCTACAATCACCCAGAGGCCGCGGCGATCACCGCCATCGGCCTCCACGCCCTCCAGCATCGCGGACAGGAAGCCGCCGGCATCGTCTCCTATGACGGCCGCCGCTTCCATTCCGAGCGCCGCCTCGGCCTCGTGGGCGATGCCTTCTCCGACGCCGGCGTCATCGCCCGCCTGCCCGGCGACAGCGCGGTCGGCCACGTGCGCTACTCCACCACCGGCGAGACCCTGCTGCGCAACGTGCAGCCGCTGTTCGCCGAGTTGGATGCCGGCGGCTTCGCCGTGGGCCACAACGGCAACCTCACCAACGGCCTCACGCTGCGCCGCCAGCTGGTGCGCGAAGGCGCCATCACCCAGTCCACCACGGACACCGAGGTGATCCTCCATCTCGTGGCGCGCTCCCGCAAGCCGCGCTTCGTGGACCGCTTCATCGACGCCATCCGCACGCTGGAAGGCGCCTATTCGCTGGTGGCGCTCACCAACAAGAAGCTCATCGGCGCCCGCGACCCCCTCGGCATCCGCCCGCTGGTGCTCGGCTCGCTGGACGGCTCCCCCATCCTCGCCTCCGAGACCTGCGCCCTCGACATCATCGGCGCGCGCTATGTGCGCGACATCGAGAACGGCGAAGTCATCGTGATCGACGAGGAGGGCGTGCAGTCCTTCAAGCCGTTCCCGGAGATGGCGCCGCGGCCCTGCATCTTCGAGTACATCTATTTCGCCCGGCCGGATTCCGTGGTGGGCGGGCGCTCGGTCTACCAGGTGCGCAAGAATATGGGCCGCGTGCTGGCCACCGAAAGCCCGGCCAATGCGGACGTGATCGTCCCGGTGCCGGATTCCGGCGTGCCGGCGGCCATCGGCTTCTCCCAGACCTCGGGCATCCCCTACGAGCTGGGCATCATCCGCAACCACTATGTGGGCCGCACCTTCATCCAGCCCACCCAGTCCATCCGCGACCAGGGCGTGCGCATGAAGCACTCCGCCAACCGCTCGGTGGTGGAGGGCAAGAGCATCGTCCTCGTGGACGACAGCCTCGTGCGCGGCACCACCTCGGTGAAGATCGTGCAGATGATGCGCGATGCCGGCGCCAAGGAGGTGCATTTCCGCATCGCCTCGCCGCCCATCACCCATCCCGACTATTACGGCATCGACACGCCGGACCGGGACAAGCTGCTCGCCGCCACCCACGATCTCGAAGGCATGCGCCGCTATATCGGCGCGGATTCGCTGGCCTTCCTCTCGGTGGACGGCGTCTACCGCGCCATGGGCTTCGAGGGGCGCGACCCGGTGAAGCCGCAATTCACCGACCACTGCTTCACCGGCGACTATCCGACGCCTCTGACCGACCGCGCCGGCGCGGTGGCCCAGCAGCAGCTCTCGCTGCTCGCCGAAGCAAGCTGAGGGAACACCCCTCCGCCTTGCGGCGTCTCCGGAGCGGCGGCATAACTGCCGCAACGGAAGGGGACGCCCATGGCCGAAATGAACACCTGGCACCGCGGCCGGCTCATCGATCACATCCAGCTCGTGGTGCGCGACCTTGAGGCCGCGCGCCGCTTCTACGGCGCGGCCCTCGCCGCGCTGGGCGTGCCCGTGATGGACGGGGACGGCTATTTCTATGCGGACGAACTGTTCGTGAGCACGGGCGAGCCGCTGACCGGCCGTGCCCACCTCGCCTTCCAGGCTCCGGACCGCGAGACCGTGCAGCGCTTTTACGATGCCGCCCTCGCCGCCGGCGGCACGGACAACGGGGCACCGGGCCTGCGCCCCTATCACGCGGACTATTACGCCGCCTTCGTGCTCGACCCCGATGGCAACAACATCGAGGCGGTGTATCACGGTCCGGCCGAGCGCTCCGCGCCCTCGGTGGAGATCCGGGCCACAAGCTGAGCCCCAGAAGCTGAGTCCACGAACAAAAGGACATCCGACCGTGACCGACCGGCCGCTTGCCGAAAAGATCGCCCTCGTCACCGGCGCCACGCGCGGCATCGGCGCCGCCACCGCGGTGGCGCTGGCCAAAGCCGGCGCGCATGTGGTGTGCGTGGGCCGCTCGGAAGGCGGGCTGCAGGAGGTGGACGATAACATCCGTGCCGTCGGCGGCAGCGCCACTTTGGTGCCGCTGAACCTCAAGGATTCCGACGGCATCGACCGGCTCGGCGGCGCGCTCTATGAGCGCTACGGCCGCCTCGACATCTATGTGGCCAATGCCGGCGTGCTCGGCCCGCTCTCCCCGCTCGGCCACGTCTTCCCGAAGGACTGGGAGGACACGGTGGCAGTGAACCTCACCGCCAACTGGCGCTGCGTGCGCTCCTTCGACCCGCTGCTGAAGCTCTCCCCGGCCGGCCGGGCGGTGGTGGTCACCTCGGGCGCGGCGAGCAAGGCGCGCGCCTATTGGGGGCCTTATGCCATCACCAAGGCAGGCCTCGAGGTGATGGCCCGCACCTGGGCGGACGAGAGCGTCTCCGGCAATCTGAAGGTCAACCTCTTCAACCCCGGCCCCATCCGCACCTTGATGCGCGCCAAGGCCTTCCCCGGCGAAGACCCGTCCAGCCTGCCGGCGCCGGAAGATGCGGCCGAGGCCATCCTGCCCTTGTGCCTGCCTACCTTCATGGAAACCGGCAAGCTCTACGACTTCCCGCAGAAGAAGCTGCTCAGCTTCCAGATGCCGGCGTAGGCGCATCTCGAAGGGCTGTCATCGTCCGGCGCGTCCGGGCGATGACAGTTGCGGAAGCCGAGAAGACCGTCGACGCAGAACCCACTCAAGCCTGCCCGCCGTCATGCCCGGGCTTGTCCCGGGCATCCACGTCGGGCCGAAAAGCAGCCTTCGGAAGCCTTGCCCGGCCGAGCCACGTGGATGGCCGGGACAAGCCCGGCCATGACGGTTGCGCGAATACCTCAGACCGTTGCGTTACTGCACTCAGGCGCCTCCCCTCGCGGGAGAGGCGCCGGGGGAGAGGGGGCTGGCGCGGCCAATCCAGCATCGGGACAAGAGGCGCGACACCCCTCACCCCAACCCTCTCCCGCAAGGGGAGAGGGAGCGCGGCTGCGAGAGCCGAGAAGACCGTCAGCGCAGAACCGGCTCAAGCCTATCCGCCGTCATGCCCGGGCTTGTCCCGGGCACCAACGTCGTGCCGATAGGGCAACCTTCGGAAGCCGCGCCCGGCCGAGCCACATGGATGGCCGGGACAAGCCCGGCCATGACGAGATGGCGCGAATACCTCAGACCGCTGCATTGCCGGGCTATGGGCCTCCCCTCTCCCCTTGCGGGAGAGGGGCCGGGGGTGAGGGGGCTGGCGCGGCCAATCCAGCATCAGGGACGAAGGGCGCGACACCCCTCACCCCAGCCCTCTCCCGCAAGGGGAGAGGGAGCAGGACGGCGAAAGGCGAGGAGCATGTGAGCGCAGAACCCGCTCAAGCCACCCGCCCCGCTCACGCCGCCGCCAGTTCTCCCGCCAGCGCCTTGCGGATCAGCTCGCGCGTCTCGGCCACGCCGTAGATGGCGACGAAGGAGCCGAAGCGGGGGCCGCGTTCCAGGCCGAGGAGCACTTGGTAGAGCGTATTGAACCATTCCACCGAGACGCCCGGCCGCTCGGGCGTGGCGCCCTTGGCCTTGAGGTCCTGGTAGCGCGGGATGGGGCGCGCCACGTCGTAGAGCACGGTCTGGATCTCGTCGGCGCTCGCGCCCGCCGGCAGAGCGGCCAGCGCCACGTCGAGCTTCGTGAGGGCGTCCCGCTCCACATCGTCGGGGGTGCGGAAGACCTTGTTCGGCTTCACGAAGTCATGGAAATAGCGCACCGCATAGCCCACCAGCTCGTGCAGCTTGGGGTGCGTCTGGTCGGACACGCCGGGCACATGGCGCTTCAGGAAGCCCCACAGCACGCTCTCGTCTTCCGTGTTGGAGGCGGAGGCGAGGTTGAGGAGCATGGTGAAGCTCACCGGCATGTCCACGTCCGGCGGGTTGCCGGCATGGATGTGATAGACCGGGTTGCCGAAACGCAGCTTCCAGTCCTGCTGCGGATAGCGGGCGAGGAAGTTGAAATACTCGTCCACCGCCTTCGGGATCACGTCGAAGTGCAGCTTCTTCGCCGAGCGGGGCGACTGGAACATGTAGAGCGCGAGGCTCTCCGGGCTCGCATAGGTCAGCCACTCGTCGATGGTGAGGCCGTTGCCCTTGGACTTGGAGATCTTCTGGCCCTTCTCGTCCAGGAACAGTTCATAGACGAAATGCTCCGGCGCGGTGCCGCCGAGGATCTGGCAGATCCTGTCGTAGATGGGCGCGTTGGTCTGGTGGTCCTTGCCGAACATCTCGAAATCGACGTCGAGCGCGGCCCAGCGGGCGCCGAAATCCGGCTTCCACTGCAGCTTCACCTTGCCGCCGGTGACGGGAAGGGTCAGCTCGGTGCCGTCCTCGTCGTCGAAGGTGATGGTGCCGGCCTTGGCGTCCACCTTCTTCAGCGGCACGTAGAGCACGCGCCCCGAGGTGGGGGAGATGGGCAGGAAGGGTGAATAGGTCGCCTGCCGCTCCTCGCCGAGGGTGGGCAGCATGACGGCCATGATCTCATCGTACTTCTCGGCGGCCTTCAGCAGCACGGCGTCGAGCTTGCCGGAGAAGTAGTATTCGGTGGCGCTGGCGAATTCGTAGTCGAAGCCGAAGGTGTCGAGGAAGCGCCGGAGCATGGCGTTGTTGTGCGCGCCGAAGCTCGGATAGTCGCCGCCGAAGGGGTTCGGCACCTTGGTGAGCGGCATCTGGAGGTAGGGCACGAGCGCGGCCGGGTCCGGCACGTTCTCGGGAATCTTGCGCATGCCGTCCATGTCGTCGGAGAAGCACAGAAGGCGCGTCTTCACCTTGTCTTGCGTGAGGATGCGGAAGGCGTGCCGCACCATGGTGGTGCGCGCCACCTCGCCGAAGGTGCCGATGTGCGGCAGGCCCGAGGGGCCGTAGCCGGTCTCGAACAGCACCTCCGCCTTGGGCCGCTTCTTCAGCCGCTCCACCAGCTTGCGGGCCTCCTCGAACGGCCAGGCGGTGGCCGTTTCCGCGACGGTCTTCAGCTCGGCGGCAAGCTGAGCCGGGTCGGCGGGGGCAAGCGAGGCTTCGGACGAGGACATGACAGGCTCCGGAAAAGGAGCGCGAACTTAGAAATGCAGCCGCCCGGCGTCAACGCGACGGCGTGTGACGGGCTCCCCCGCTCGTGCGTTGACGCCGGGCGGCAAACGCCTATGCTGCACCCGCGTTCCGGATGCCCCGGCGAAAAGGGCAGAGGGAACGCGACATCGGACGATCCCTGCGGGAGAGACCGGCTGCCTCAGGTGAGGCGGGCCGGCGCCGAAGGCGCAACCGCCCCGGAACCGCTCAGGCACCAAGGGCCGCAGGGGGACGAAACTCTGGAAAGCAGCCGTGCTGCGCCTTCACCGGCGCGGCTGGGCTCACCGAAGGAGTAAGCCGTGCCCTTCCACGAGGCGCGGTGAAATCTCTCAGGTCGGCAGACAGAGGGGGCGCCGCGCGGGTCGCGCAGGACCACCGTATCGGTTGGGTCTGCAACGCCCGGAAATTGGCGCTGTTCGTCCCGGAGCCTCCATTGGCATCGTCCCCCGATTCGCATTCCCCCTCCGAGCCTTTGCTCGAAACCCCGCTGGCCGCCGCCCACGTAGCGCTCGGTGCCCGCATGGTCCCGTTCGCGGGCTACCTCATGCCGGTCCAGTATCCCGAGGGCATCCTCGCGGAGCACAATTGGACCCGCACCCATGCCGGCCTGTTCGACGTCTCCCACATGGGCCAGGCGCTGCTCGTCGGACCGGACCACGAGACCACCGCGCGGGCGCTGGAAGCCCTCGCCCCGGCGGATTTCGTGACCCTCGCCCCCGGCAAGCAGCGCTATTCTCAGCTCACGGCCGAAGACGGTGGCATCCGCGACGATTTCATGGCCACCCGCCCGGCGGACCCCGAGACCGACGGCACGCTGATCCTCGTGGTCAACGCCGCCTGCAAGGGCGACGACTTCGCCCACATCGAGGCCCACCTCCCCGACACCGTGAAACTGGTGCAGCGCCCCGAGCGGGCGCTCCTCGCCCTTCAGGGGCCGGAGGCGGCCATGGTGCTGGCGCGCCATTGCTCGGAGGCGGCGGACCTCGACTTCATGACCGCTTTGCCCCTCGCCTTCGACGGCGTGCCCGTTGAGGTCTCCCGCTCCGGCTATACCGGCGAGGACGGCTACGAGATCTCCGTCGCGGCGGAGGATGCGCCCGCTTTGTGGGCGGCGCTGCTGGCCGAGCCGGAGGTGAAGGCCATCGGCCTCGGCGCCCGGGATAGCCTCAGGCTGGAAGCCGGGCTCTGCCTCTATGGCCACGACATCGATCTTTCCACCTCCCCCGTGGAGGCGGCTTTGGTCTGGTCCATCCAGAAGCGGCGGCGCCTTGAGGGCGGCTTTCCCGGCGCGGCGCGCGTCCAGCGCGAGCTGGCGGAAGGCCCGGCCCGCGTGCGCGTCGGCCTGAAGCTGGACGGCCGCGCACCGGCCCGCGAAGGCGCGGAGATCGCCTCCGGTGGCGAGATTGTCGGCCGCGTCACCTCGGGCGGCTTCGCCCCGACGCTGCAGGCGCCCATCGCCATGGGCTATGTGCCGCCGGCACTGTCCGCGCCCGGCACCCGCCTCGACATCCTGGTGCGCGGCAAGGCTCTGCCGGCCGTCGTCACCGCTCTTCCCTTCGTACCCACGCGCTATGCGCGCAAGCAGAAAACCGGGGGCTGACCATGACCGTGCGCTACACCAAGGACCACGAATATGTCCGCATCGACGGCGACGTGGCGGTGGTCGGCATCTCCGACTACGCCCAGGGCCAGCTCGGCGACGTGGTGTTCGTGGAGCTTCCCGACATCGGCAAGTCCGTCACCCGCGGCAAGGAAGCCGCCGTGGTGGAGAGCGTGAAGGCCGCCAGCGAGGTCTATGCCCCCATCTCCGGCGAGGTGGTCGAGGTCAACAGCGAGCTGGAAGGCGCGCCCGGCCTCGTCAACGAGGATGCCGAGGGCAAGGGCTGGTTCCTGAAGCTGAAGATCGCCGATGCCGCAGAGCTGTCCGAGCTGATGGACGAGGCCGCCTACAAGGCCTTCCTCGACACGCTCTGACGCGCGGAAAGGCGGACCCCATGAGCGACGACACCCCCATTGCCACCGTCCGCTGGGAACGCGGCGACGCCGTCTTCACGGACGGCCGCTATCCCCGCGCGCACCAATGGATGTTCGACGGGCTGACCGTGCCCGGCTCGTCCTCGCCCGCGGTGGTCCGCCTGCCCTTGTCGAAGGCCGATGCGGTGGACCCGGAAGAGGCGCTCGCCGCCTCCCTCTCCGCCTGCCACATGTTGTTCGTGCTGGATTTCGCCCGCCGCGGCGGCTTCTGCATCGACGTCTACGAGGACAAGGTGATGGCCGCGTTCGGCAAGACCGAGCGGGGCAAGACCTGGATTTCCCGCATCGCGCTCAACCCCGCCATCGTCTTCTCGGGCGACAAAACGCCGACGGCCGAAGACGTGGCGGCATTGCACGACAAGGCCCACGACGAATGCTTCGTGGCCAATTCCCTGCGCTCGGAGGTGGTCATCACCCCGAGCTTCACCATCGCCTGAAACGGGATCAGCGGCATCATGCGCTATCTTCCCCTCACCCCCGATGACCGCGCCGAGATGCTGGCGCGCATCGGCGTCAACTCGGTGGACGATCTGTTCGCCGACATTCCCGCCGCCCAGCGCGAGCATGAGCTGCCGCGCCTCGCGCTCCACAAGAGCGAGATGGAGGTGGAGCGCGCGCTCGCCCGCCTTGCCGCGAAGAACGTACCGGCGGGCTCGGTGCCCTTCTTCGTCGGCGCCGGCGCCTATCGCCACCATGTGCCGGCGAGCGTGGACCACCTGATCCAGCGCTCCGAATTCCTCACGTCCTACACGCCGTACCAGCCGGAGATCGCGCAGGGCACCCTGCAATATCTCTTCGAGTTCCAGACGCAGGTGGCCGAGCTGACGGGCATGGAGGTGGCCAACGCCTCCATGTATGACGGCTCCACCGCCGCCGCCGAGGCGGTGCTGATGGCCCACCGCGTCACCAAGCGCCGCAAGGCGCTGCTGGCCGGCAACCTGCACCCGCATTATCGCGCGACCATCGAGACCGTCTCGCGCTATGCGGCGGACGACGTGGTGGCGCTGGCGCCGGTGCCCACGGGCGGGGAAGACATCATCGCCGCCATCGATGCCGGCTGCTCCTGCGTGGTGGTGCAGTCGCCGGACGTGTTCGGCAACATCGTGGACCTGAAGCCCATCGCCGAGGCAGCCCACAAGGCGGGCGCCTTGCTCATCGCCGTGTTCACCGAGGCGGTCAGCCTCGGCCTCATCGAGCCGCCGGGGGCGCAGGGCGCCGATATCGTGGCGGGCGAAGGCCAGTCCATCGGCAATGCGCTGAATTTCGGCGGCCCCTATGTGGGCCTGTTCGCCACGCGGCAGAAGTTCGTGCGGCAGATGCCCGGGCGCCTCGCCGGCGAGACGGTGGATGCGGAAGGCCGGCGTGGCTTCGTGCTCACCCTCTCCACCCGCGAGCAGCACATCCGCCGGGAGAAGGCGACCTCCAACATCTGCACCAATTCGGGCCTGTGCGCGCTGGCCTTCACCATCCATATGAGCCTGCTCGGCAAGACCGGGCTCATCCGGCTGGCGCGGGCCAACCACGCGGCGGCCTGCGACCTCGCGGACCGGCTCGCCGCCGTGCCGGGGGCCGAGGTGCTCAACGACACCTTCTTCAACGAATTCACCCTGCGCGTGCCGGGCAAGGCGGCGGACGTGGTGGAAAAGCTCGCGGCCAGGGGCATCCTCGGCGGCGTCCCCTATTCCCGCCTCGCCCCGAAAGCCGGCCTCGACGACCTCATCCTCGTCGCCGCCACCGAGACGACCACCGAGGACGACCGCGCCGCCTATGCCGCCGCGCTGAAGGAGGTGCTGTGATGAACCGCGAAGGCCGTGGCGCGACGACGCCGCACATCGTCGGGGGCATCAGCGCAGGCCCCGTCACCTTCACCGGCAACCGGGGGCTCGACCTTGAGGAAGGCCTGATCTTCGAGATTGGCCGCACCGAGGTGACGGGCGTGGACATTGCCGAGCCTGCCCCCTTCAAGGACCGCCTCGGCACCCACAAGCGCACCGCGCCGCTGGAGCTGCCCGGCCTCTCCGAGCCCGAGGCCATGCGCCATTACGTGCGCCTCTCGCGCATGAACTACGGCATCGACAGCGGGCTGTTCCCGCTCGGCTCCTGCACCATGAAGCACAACCCGCGGCTCAACGAGAAGATGGCGCGGCTGGCGGGCTTTGCCGACATCCACCCGCTCCAGCCCCTCTCCACCGTGACCGGAGCGCTGGAGCTGATGGCCGAGCTGTCGCGCTATCTGCTGGAGCTGACCGGCATGAAAGCCGTGGCGCTCACCCCCAAGGCGGGCGCGCACGGCGAGCTGTGCGGCATGATGGCCATCAAGGCCGCCCATGCGGCGCGCGGCGAGGCGCAGCGCAACGTGGTGCTGGTGCCGGAGAGTGCCCACGGCACCAACCCCGCCACCGCCGCCCTCATCGGCTATGAGGTGCGCTCCATCCCCGCTCGCGCCGACGGCACGGTGGACCCGGAGGCGGTGAAGGCCGCACTGGGGCCGGAGGTGGCCGCCCTCATGCTCACCAACCCCAACACCTGCGGCCTGTTCGAGCGGGACGTGGTGGCGATTGCCGAAGCGGTGCATCAGGCCGGCGCCTATTTCTATTCGGACGGCGCCAATTTCAACGCCATCCTCGGCAAGGTGCGCATCGCCGACCTCGGGGTCGATGCCATGCACATCAACCTGCACAAGACCTTCTCCACCCCCCATGGCGGCGGCGGCCCGGGCGCGGGGCCGGTGGTGCTCTCCGAAGCCCTCGCCCCCTTCGCCCCGGTGCCGGCGCTGGTGGCCACCGCGGACGGGCTGGTGCTGGTGGAGGACGAAGGGTCGGCCGGCGCCGAGCAGGCGCTGGGCCGCATGAGCGCCTTCCACGGCCAGATGGGCATGTTCGTCCGCGCCCTGTCGTGGATGCTCTCCCACGGCGCCGACGGCATGCGGCAGGCCTCGGAGGATGCCGTCCTCTCCGCCAACTATGTCCGCGCCTGCCTGATGGACGTGATGAGCGCCCCCTTCGCCGAGCGCCCGGCCATGCACGAGGCCCTGTTCGACGATGCGTGGCTGGCGGGCACCGGCATCTCCACCCTGGACATCGCCAAGGCGCTGATCGACGAGGGGTACCACCCCATGACGGTCTACTTCCCGCTGGTGGTCCACGGGGCGATGCTGATCGAGCCGACGGAGAGCGAATCGAAGGCCTCCCTCGACCTCTTCCTCGGCGCCCTGCGCGACCTCGCCATGGCGGCCAAGGCGGGGGACAAGGAGCGCTTCCTCGGCGCCCCCCATTACGCCCCCCGCCGTCGTCTGGACGAGACCCGCGCCGCCCGCGCGCCGGTTTTGCGGTGGGTCCGTCCTGAACCGCTCCCGAACGCCGCCGAATAGGGGGTGTGAACGCACCTGACAGGGTGGTGTGAACCACCCTTTCGTCCGTGCCGGGAGGGGGTATGCTCAGGCCATGTTCTCCCCCCTCCCCCTCCTCCGCCGCATGCGCCACGGCATGACTCTCGGTGTCCGGGTACTGGCCACGGACCCGGCCGGCCGGCTCCTTTTGGTCCGACATACCTACGTCTCCGGCTGGCATTTCCCCGGCGGCGGGGTGGATCTGGGCGAGACCGCCGAACAGGCGGCGCGGCGCGAATTGCGCGAGGAAGCCAATGTGGAGGCCGAGGGGCCTCTCACCATTTTTGGTTGTTATTTCAATCCCTTGGTCGGGGGGCGGGACCACGTGGTCCTGTACCGCGCGGCGCGGCTGACCATCGGCCCGCGGCCCGAGCGGAACCTCGAAATCGTCGCCGCCGACTTCTTCCCGCCCGACGCTTTGCCCGATGACACCACCCCCGCCACCCTGCGCCGCATCGCCGAATGGCAGGGCGCGCCCCCCTCCGACCGCTGGTGAGGCGCCCTGTCACGGGCGATTGACCGGCGCGGATTGGATAAATACCGCCGCCCGCGCTATCGTGCCGTCTGACGTTTCATCCCAACCGGCGCGCCATGTCCGTCACCCTGTCCCAGGAAACCGAGGTTTCGCAACGGCTTGCATCGCACGCCGATGGCGCGCCCGCGGCTGGGCTGGGCATGGGCCGCGCCGGTCTCATCGGCCTCGGCGTGGCCCTGGCCGCGCTCTGTGCCGGCGGGCTGGTGCTGTGGGCGCGGTACGGCGCGGCCGTGTTCTTCGATCTCCTGAGCGCCGGCTTTGCCGCCTGCCTGTGAGACTTAACCGACCGCCCCCAAGGCCTTGAAAACATGTCGCCACGCACGAAAATCATTGCGCTGTTCTCCGCCTTCGCCGCCGGCGCCCTCATCCTCGTCACCGCCGTTACACTCTTCCTGCCGGAGCCGCCGCCGAAGGTGACGGGCCAGGCCGCCGTGGGTGGGCCCTTCAGCCTCACCGACCAGAACGGGCGCCCGATCACCGAGGCCGCCCTCAAGGGCAAGCCAACGCTCATCTTTTTCGGCTTCACCCACTGCCCGGACGTGTGCCCGACGGCGCTGTTCGAGATGTCGGAAATCTTCAACGCGCTAGGCCCGGACGCGAGCAAGGCGCAGGCCTTCTTCGTCTCGGTGGACCCGGAGCGGGACACGCCGGACGTGCTCAAATCCTATGTTTCGAGCTTCTCGCCGCAGATTGTCGGACTGTCCGGGACGCCGGAGGCGACCGAGCAGATCAAGCGGGAGTTCCGCGTCTATTCCCGCAAGGTTCCGCTGAAGGATGGCGACTACACCATGGACCACACCGCCGTGGTCTATCTCATGGACAAGGACGGCAATTTCGTCGCGCCGTTCAACTCCAAGCGCCCTCCGGCCGAGGCCGCGGCGGAGCTGAAGCGCTACTTCTGAGCCCCCCGCCGCCGCCCCGACGGGCGGCGCCGTGCTCGGTCTTCTGCCAGTGATACGGCCTGCGGATCAGCTCGATCGCCGCCCGCCAGGCCGCGACCGACAGCAGGAGCCAGTAGAAGGGAATGCCCGCGACCGTCCTCCAGCCGGGCCTGATGCCCCGCCGCCCAAGCCCTACGGTCATGGTCGCGGCTGCGCCGGCATAGCCGGTGACGAGGGTGGCGTAGGTGAGCGCGCTCGTCACCACCTCGGCCATGCGGTTGCACGGCAGGCCTGCAACGCCGCGCACGATGTCGGCTATGAGGAAAGCGAGGCACAGCGGGTGCACCAGCGCCGCCGCATAGGGGCCCGCCGTAAGCAGAATCAGCGCGATCGTGCCTGCCGGACCGAGGTCGCGCACCAGTGCCCGGGGCCTGCGGCCGTGCACCAGCAGCGTCTGCGCCCAGCCCTTCAGCCAGCGCGTGCGCTGGCCGATCCAGGCGCGCCGCGTCACCGGCGCCTCCTCAAATGTGGTGGAGGAGATGACGCGGGTCTGCCAGCCGGCGCGGGCGAGACGGATGCCGAGGTCGGCGTCCTCGGTGACGTTGTAAGGGTCCCATCCGCCCACCTGATCGAGGACGCGGCGGCGGAAATGGTTCGAGGTGCCGCCGAGCGGAATGGGCAGGCCGAGGGCGCTGAGCGCCGGCAGCAGGACGTCGAACTGGCCGGCATATTCGGCGGCGAACTGGGCTGAGATCCAGCTGTCACCGCCATTGTCGATGCACAGCCGCGCCTGCACGCAGCCCACCTTCGGCCCGCCCGCACGGAACGCGGCGACCACCCGGCGCAGTTGATCGGGCTCCGGCAGGTCCTCGGCGTCATAGATCGCGACGATGCTGCCGCGGACGAAGGGCAGCGCCGCTTCAAGTGCCTTCGGCTTGGTGCGCGGCCCGACCGGCGCGACCACCACCTCCGCCATATGCGGCGGCAGCTCCAGTGCGGTGATGGCGGCGCGGGTGGCGTGGTCGTCCGCTTCGACGACAAGCTTGATGTCGAGCTTCTCGGGGGGATAGTCGAGCGCCGAGAGGGCCGCGACCAGCCACGGCACGCTCGCCGCCTCGTCATAGAGCGGCACAAGGAGCGAATAGACCGGCAGGGAACGCGCATCGAGCACCGGCTGCGGCTCCTCCGGCGGCACATAGATGCAGCCGGCGAAGCGCAAGGCAATCCAAGCCAGGAAGACGAGTGAAAGCGCCGCCTGAACAGCGAGAAGGCCCATTTCCGGTGCCAGCGCCAGCAGCAGCGCGAGCGGCAGGCCGATGGCGGCGGCCGCGAGCCCGACGATGCGGCCGGGCCGCAGCGTCGATGCCGATTTGAGCGGATCGGCCAGGACGAGGCGCCCCGTCGCGGCGGCGGCAAAGCTGGAGGCGCAGACAGCGCCGACGCGCCGGGCGAGCGCCGCCGGGCTGATCAGCTCCACGCGCGAGGCGAGGCCCGCATCCCGCTTCAACGCCCGACGCAGGCGCAGGACGATGCGGCCCCGTGCCGCCATCACGAAGCGCGGGCGACCGCTGCCGGTCCCGATCACGAGAGTGCCCGTGCGCAGCACGGCCTCAGCCACAGCTGCGTCATTCGGCAGGTTGGCCAGGTTCGGCGCGGCCACGGCAAGGCCGAGGTCGCGGGCGAGCAGACGTGTGGCGGTTTGGTCATCGAGCACGCCCGAGGCGACAAGCACCTCGTCGACGCCAACCCCTACAAGCCGGGCGCGCGCTGCGGCGGCACGCAATTCGTCAGCATCCACGTGATCGCGATAGGGACGAAGCTCCGAGGCCAGCAAGGCGCTGACCGGCAGGGCGCTCGCGATGGATGCCGGCAGCGGGGCGGAGGCCGCCCCATCGTCTCGAGCATGGAGCAGGTCCCGCCCAAGATCGCGATGGTCCTCGCCCGCATCATGGCTTACATGGCTCCGCCCCTTGCGGGCAGCCCCGGCATCCCCCACCATGCCCCGACCCTCATGCAACCCTAGGGTAAGCTTGCCGCAATGCTTCCACCAGCCTCTTTCCTGAGCATCCCTGCCACCCGCCGCATACCCTCGCGTCGGGCCGGCCTCAACGCTCTGGTTCTGGCCGTGGTGGCGCTGACGGCAACAGCGGCGGTGGCTCAGCAGCAACCGGCGAGGCCGGCGCAGAGCGGCCCCCCGCCGCTGGTGGAGCGGGCGGAGAAGATCGCCATCACGCCGGTGGTGGTGCCGAATTTCTGGAATGTGGAGCGCCGGCTCGAGCGCCCCGACGCCGCCAAGCTCCCGAAGGAGCTGCGGTTCGTCACGACGGACGATTACCCGCCCTTCAACTTCATCAATTCCACCGGCGCCCTTTCCGGCTTCAACATCGATCTGGCGCGGGCGATCTGCGCAGAACTCTCGGTCACCTGCAGCTTCCAGACCGCGGCGTTCGCCGACGTGGCGGATGTGGTGGACCAGGGCCGGGCGGAAGCGGCGATCGCCGGCCTCGTCGCCACCCCGGCCTCCCGGGCGACGCTGGACTTCTCCGAACGCTACCTCGGCACGCCGGCGCGCTTCGTGGGCCGCAAGCAGGAGACACTGGCGAAGGCAACACCCGAGGAGGTGGCTTCCAAAAAGGTGGCCGTGGTGAGCCGCACCGCGCACGAAGCCTATCTGCGCTCCTTCTTCAACGAAGCCGCCATCCGCCCCTATCCCGACCTCAAGGCCGCGCAGGAGGCGCTGAAAGCCGGACAGGTGGACCTTCTGTTCGGCGACGGAATCACCCTGGCGCTCTGGCTGAACGGCACCGACAGCGCCGCCTGCTGCCGCTTCGTGGGCGGTCCCTTCACCGAAAGCCGCTTCTTCGGCGACGGCTTCTCCGTGGCGGTGAAGGAAGGCAACGATACCCTGCGCCACGCCATGGACTTCGCCCTCCAGCGCATCTGGGAAAAGGGCGTCTATACAGACCTCTATCTGCGCTGGTTCCCGGTCGGCTTCTACTGAGGGCGCCTCACCGGAAACTCCGGACCGGCGCTCAGGCGCGGCTTGGCGGCTGGCCGGCGATGAGCCGTGCCGTGCGTTCGATGGCCGGCGCATCATCGGCGAGCCGGTCGGTCAGCAGGTGCAGCCAGTTGAAGCCGATATAGAGGCCAACGCGATCGTCGATCTCCGCCGCGGGGATCTCCCCGCGTTCCGCCGCACGCTCGAACATGTGGCACAGGTCGCGGAGCCGGTCGGGCAGGAACTTGTCGCGCAGGGCGGAAAGGGCGGCGCCGGTGGTCTGGGCTTCGGCGATGAGCGCCCGGAAGATGCTGCCCGACGGCGTATCCCTCCAGAACCCCCACAAGGCACGGGTATAGGCGAGAAGGTCGCTCCAGAGGGCGCCGGTATCGGGCAAGGCCATGTGGCTCGCTTTCTCCGCCGCGTAGACGTCGATCAGCAGGTCCGCCTTAGTCGCCCACCAGCGATAGATGGTCGGCTTGCCGGCCCCCGCGCGCCGCGCCACCTCCTCGATGGAGAAGCCGGCATATCCGCGCTCCGCGAGCAGTGCCCGGGCGGCCGTCAGAATGGCCGCCTCCGCATCCGGATTGCGCCGCGCGCCAATGGATGAGCGCCGACGGTCGGCGGGGCTGGTCTCGGGCATCGGATGGGCCTTTCGCCAATTTCCTCTTGCATAACGAAACGGACCGTATATATCAAACCATATCGGAACGGATCGTTTCGTTTAGGTACGCTTCGCCTCAGGAACCGTTGCCATGAGCAGCCTCGCCATCCTCGCACACCTGCGCTTTCTGGGACTGATGATGATCGGCGCCTACGCCCTCATCAACGCCATCCTGGCGCTCCTGTCGCCCGTCACCGCGGGATGGCCCATCTGGGCCTCGACGCTGCTGGCGGTGCCGCCCATGGTGATGGGCATGGTGCACCTCGTGCTCCCCATCGCACGGCCCCACCTCGCTCGTCCCGACGGCAAGCGGGCGTGAGCCCAGACGAAAGAGCCGCCCCGTTCGCACGGGACGGCTCCTGAAGCTCGAAACAGAGCGAAAGAAGAACGGTCAGTGCCGCGGCGCGGGCAAGCCGAGCTGCGAGGAGGGGGCCGGGCGGGCTGCCTCGGCCCGCTTGTGCTCGCGGCGGGCGGCGCGCGCCTCGCGACGATAGCGGCCCTGCCGCGCCCAGGTGACGACCCCACCGGCGATGACCCCGACGATCACCGCCGCGAAAATGATCGCGAACAGCGGCAGCGTCACCGAAAGGGCGGGATGATCCGGCGAAAACGGATCAAGGGAGAGCGTCACCGGCTTGCGGTTCGCAACGGCCAGAGCCACGGCGAGGATCGCCAGCGGCAGACCGATGAGGATGGAGAGGAAGCGGCTCACGGGGCCTACTTTCCAGCGTTGAGACGCTCGCGCATCTCCTTGCCGGTCTTGAAATAGGGAACGGTCTTCTCGCTCACGTCCACCTGCTTGCCGGTGCGCGGATTGCGCCCCACACGGGCGTCGCGCTTCTTCACCGAGAAGGCGCCAAAGCCGCGCAGCTCCACACGATCCCCCCGCTCCAGCGCGGAAGCGATCTGCTCCAGGATGGCGTTGACGATGTTCTCCACGTCCCTCTGGTAGAGGTGCGGGTTGGCCTCGGCGATCTTCTGGACGAGCTCGGACTTGATCATTTTGGCCCCAGTTCCCTCGAAATCATCCGCCGAAAGCGAGCCATAGCCCTCAATGGCGGGCGGTGGGCGGCCGGACGTCCGGCATTGTTATCGGTGTTGGCGGATGGCCGCCAAGCGCTTGTAAAAGCGACCCGAACCCTAGCTCCGAGGGTGCCAGAGGGCCAACAGACCGTCAAGTTGACCGCGCTCCAGCGCGCCTTTCGCCGCATCCGTCAGGAGCGCTGCCGCCTGCGGGAAGCCGAGCGCACTCACGATCCCGCGCGCGGCGCCCAGAAGCCAGCCGAATTCGTCGCCAACCTCCTTCGTGCGCCAGGTGCGCACCTTGAGGACCTCGCTCACGCCCTTCTCCCGGGCGAGCCAGGCGCGGGCGGTGCGCTCGTCGCCCAGCTCGTCCACCAGCTGGAGTTCTAGGCCCTGATGACCGGTGAAGACGCGACCATCGGAAACGTTGGCGAGCTTGGCATCAGAGAGCTTGCGGCGATCGCCGACGAGATCCTTGAACCAGGCGTAGCTGTCCTTCACCAGCGAATCCACGGCGGCGCGCGCCTCCGGAGTCACCGGCGTATAGGGATTGGGCGAGGCCTTGAGCGGGGAGGACTTGATGTCCTCCATGGTCACGCCCACGGTCTTGAGCAGCTCGGTGAAGTTGGGGAACTGGTAGATCACGCCCACCGAGCCGACCAGCGCATTGCGGCGGGCCACGATGTGGTCGGCGCCCAGCGCCGCGATATAGGCGCCCGAGGCGGCGACGCCCTCCACCACTGCCACCACCGGCTTCTTGGCGGCAAGGCGGCGCAGCGCGTCGAACAATTGCTCGGAGCCCGTCACGGTTCCGCCGGGGCTGTCGATGGAGAGGATGACGGCGCTGGCACGGGACCGCCCGATCTCCTCCAGAAGCTCCACCCGCTCGCGATCGTTGCGGATGATGCCGCCGATCATGATCCGCGCCACATGGGGCGAGGAGGCGGGAATGTCGCGGCCGATCAGGGCCGACACGCCCACCGCCACGGCGGCGACGACGCCGAGCACCCCGAGCACCCGCCAGAATGTGACCTTCCGCCGAAGGCGGCGGCGTTCGACGATCTGGTCGGCATCCAGCGACATGGTGCGCGTTCCTCGGCAGGCAATTTCAAGCCCCACGCGGACTTAAGCAGGCGGGGCGGCGTTGGCAAGCGTTCCCGCGCGGCGAGCCTACCCCGCCAGCGCGGCGATGACGGCGTTGAGGACCGGGAAGCCAGCGGCGGTCGCGCGCAACCGGCCGTCCTTGAACTCCACCAGCCCTTGCGCCTCCAGCGTGGCGAGGCGTTCCGGATCGATGCGGCCGCCGAGGCGGGCATGACGGGCGAGGTCCACGCCCTCCTTCAGGCGCAGGCCCATGAGCAGCATCTCGTCCGCCTGCTCGGCTGCCGACAGCGTCTCGTCGGAAATGATGCCGCGCCCGTCCGCCTCCACCCGCTTCAGCCACTCTTCCGGTGACCGCTCGGTGAAGGTGGCGTGGCGGACGTTGCCCGACACCAGCCGCCCATGGGCTCCGGCGCCGATGCCGGCGTAGGTGCCATATCGCCAGTAGACGAGATTGTGCCGCGCCTCGGCCCCCGGCCGGGCATGGTTGGAAACCTCGTAGGCTGGGAGGCCAGCCTGCGCCGTCACCTCCTGCGTGACGTCCCACAGGGCGCGGGACAGATCATCGTCGGGAAGAATGAGCTTTCCGGCGCCGTACAGCCGCTCGAACGGCGTGCCCGGCTCGATGGTGAGCTGGTAGAGGGACAGGTGCTCGCAGCCTTCGCCGAGCGCGCGCCGCATCTCCGCCGCCCAGGCGTCGGGTGTCTGGCGCGGGCGGGCATAGATGAGATCAAAGGAGACGCGATCAAAAGCGCGCCGCGCGATCGCGACGGCAGCCAGCGCCTCTGCCACCGAGTGCATCCGCCCCAGCCCCTGAAGGTCCGCATCGTCCAGCGCCTGAACGCCGAGGGAGACGCGATTGACCCCCGCTGCCCGGTAGCCGTGGAACCGCTCCGCCTCCACGGAGGTCGGGTTCGCCTCCAGTGTCACCTCTGCATCGGCGGTGAGCGGCCAAGCCTCGTTGATGGCCTCCAGGATCGCGCCCACAGTGGCGGGGGCCATGAGGGAGGGCGTACCGCCGCCGAAAAAGACCGTCTGCGCCCTCTGCGGTCCCGACAGCGCCCGCGTGTGGGCGATCTCGCGCCGGAAGGCCGCGATATAGCGCGCCTCGTCTGGCGGCACGAGGCGGACGTGGCTGTTGAAGTCGCAATAGGGGCACTTGGCCTTGCAGAACGGCCAATGGACGTAGACCCCGAAGCCGCCCGCCGTATCGGCGACACCCTCGCCCCCGAACGGGAGAGGGTGCGCCGGAGCGTTCATGGAGGGCGCCGTGTTCAAGATCGTCGTCACCCCTTCAGGCACGCCTTCGAGAGCTTCAGGAAAGCGCGGGCACGATGGGAGAGGCCGAAGCCCTTGGGCGGCATGCCGTGCTTCTCGTCCGCGGTCATCTCGGCGAAGGTCTTCACATGGCCCTCGGGGAGGAACATGGGATCATAGCCGAAACCCTTGGCGCCGCGCGGCGGCCAAACGAGGGTGCCGTCCACGGTGCCCTCGAACTCCTCCAGATGCCCATCCGGCCAAGCGATGCAGAGCGCCGAGACGAACCGGGCGTGGCGCTGGGCGGGCTCGGTGGCGCCGACCTTCTGAAGTTCGGCCTCCACCTTCTCCATGGCCATCTCGAAATCGCGGTCGGGTCCCGCCCAGCGGGCGGTGTGAATGCCCGGCGCGCCGCCGAGGGCGTCGATGACGAGGCCGCTGTCGTCGGCGAAGGCTGGCAGCTGCGACGCGTTCGCCGCGGCCACAGCCTTCAGCCGCGCGTTGCCGGCAAACGTCTCCTCAGTCTCCTCGGGCTCACGCAGGTTGAGGTCGCCGGCAGCGATCGCCTCCACCCCGTGCGGCTCGAGGAGCATCTTCATCTCGATGAGCTTGCCCGGATTGTGGGTCGCCACAACGAGCTGGCCGGTGAGCTGGCGCGACATCAGCCCACCGCCAGCTTCTGCAGGGAAACGAGCTGATCGACCCCCGAGCGGGCGAGGGAGAGCAGCGACAGCAGTTCGTCCTGGGTGAACGGCGTCTTTTCCGCCGTGCCCTGGATTTCCACGATGCCGCCGGTGCCGGTCATGACGAAATTGGCGTCGGTCTCGGCCACCGAATCCTCGGCGTAGTCGAGGTCGAGCACGGGCGTGCCCTCGTAGATGCCGCAGGACACCGCCGCCAGATGCTGCTTGAGCGGCATTTCCTTGATCATGGAGCGGGACTTCATCCAGCTCAGGCAGTCATGGAGGGCGATCCAGGCGCCGGTGATGGAGGCCGTGCGGGTGCCCCCATCGGCCTGGAGCACGTCGCAATCGATGGTGATCTGCTTCTCGCCCATCGCAACGAGATCCGTGACCGAGCGGAGCGAACGCCCGATCAGGCGCTGGATTTCCTGGGTGCGGCCGGACTGCTTGCCGGTGGTGGATTCGCGCCGGGTGCGGTCATGGGTGGCGCGGGGCAGCATGGAATATTCCGCCGTCACCCAGCCGCGTCCCTGGCCTTTCAGCCACGGCGGCAGGCGCTCCTCCAGCGTCGCGGAGACGAGAACGTGGGTGTCGCCGAACTTCACGAGGCAGGAGCCTTCCGCGTGGCGCATCACGCCCCGTTCAAAGGACACCGCGCGCATCTCGTCGGGGGCGCGCTTGCTGGGGCGCATGATGGATACCTCATTGTGCGTCATGGGCGCTCCTTTTAGAGCGCCGCGCGCCCAGAGGAAAGCAAGGCGCGCGACGACGCCCGCCCGGCGCTTGAACCCAGCCCCCGCGAGGGACACATTAGGGACAGCAAAATCCTTTGCTTCGAAGGCTGAACCCGTGGCGCTCGATCCGTTCCTGCCCCTGTCGTCCGGCGGCCTCGCGCAAATCGACCAGCGCTCGCGCGAGATTTTCCGCCAGATCGTCGAGAGTTACCTCGCCACCGGGGAGCCGGTCGGCTCGCGCAACATCGCCCGCCTGATCCCCATGACGCTGTCCCCCGCCTCGGTTCGCAACGTGATGGCGGACCTGGAGGCGGCCGGCCTCATCTATGCCCCCCACACCAGCGCCGGGCGCCTGCCCACCGAGCGCGGCCTGCGTTTCTTCGTGGATGCGCTGATGGAGGTGGGCGACGTCAACGAGCGCGACCGGGCCAATATCGAGACGCAGGTGCTCGCCGCCGCCCGGACCACAACGGTGGAAGGCGTGCTGCAGGAAGCCTCCGCCTTGCTGTCGGGCCTCGCCCGCGGTGCCGGGGTCGTCACCGCCACCAAGACGGACCCGCGCCTGAAGCATGTGGAGTTCGTTCCGCTGGAACCGGGCCGCGCCCTCGTCATCCTCGTGTCCGAGGACGGGCAGGTGGAGAACCGGGCGCTGGCGCTGCCCCCGGGCCTGCCGGTCTCCGCCCTCACCGAGGCGACCAATTTCCTCAACGCCCGCATCCGCGGCCGCACCCTCTCCGATGCGCGGCAGGAGATGGACAGCCTCCTCGCCGAGCTCAACCGCGATCTCGATGCCCTCACCGCGCGCGTCGTGGAGGCCGGACTCGCCTCATGGTCCGGCGATGGGCCCGGCGAGCGCACCCTCATCGTGCGCGGGCAGGCGAAACTGCTGGAGGATCTGCGCGCGCTGGAAGACCTGGAGCGCATCCGCCTGCTGTTCGACGATCTCGAGACCAAGCGCGAGGTCTCCGAACTGCTCGGCCGGGCCGAGGAAGCGCAGGCGCTTCGCATCTTCATCGGCTCGGAGAACCGGCTGTTCTCCCTCTCCGGCTCCTCCACCATCGTCGCACCCTATCGCGACGGGCAGGGCCGGGTGCTGGGCGTGCTCGGTGTCATCGGCCCGACCCGGCTCAATTATGGCCGCATCGTCCCCATGGTGGACTTCACCGCCCGGCTGGTCAGCCGCATCCTCGGCGCACCGGGCGCGGACGCGGCGTGAGGGATAAGGATCGCCACGACTTGATTTTTCCCCCCATCGCCCCGATATGCGCCGGGACGATTGGCCTTTGCCCGGCGGCATAGTGACCCCGGGCAAATCTCAAGGCAGGGGAAGTAACCGGATGAGCGAGCAGAAGCGCGCGCCCGAGACCGGCGGCGACGCAAGCGAAAACGGTACCGCGCAGAGCAATGCGCAGGTGAACGAGGCGACCGCCGAGGCGGAAGCCACCGCCATGGCGGACGCCGCCATCGGCGATCCGGCGGGCGACAAGGCGCGCCTGGAAGGCGAGATCGCGAGCCTCAAGGACAAGTTCCTGCGCGCCTTCGCGGAGGCGGAGAACGTACGCCGCCGCGCCGAGAAGGAAATCCAGGACGCCAAGACCTACGGCATCGCCTCCTTCGCCCGCGACGTGCTGAACGTGGCGGACGATCTCGCCCGGGCCCTCGGCTCGGTGGAGGCGGAAGCCAAGGCGACCGCCGAAGGCGGCTTCAAGGCGCTGCTGGACGGGCTGGAGCTGACCGAGCGCGGTCTGGTCAAGGCACTGGAGAAGCACGGCATCCGCAAGATCGAGCCGAAGGGGGAGAAGTTCGATCCGAACCTCCACCAGGCCATGTTCGAGGTGCCGGATCCGAGTGTGCCGACCGGCACTGTGGTGCAGGTGGTTCAGGCGGGCTACGTGATCGGCGAGCGGGTGCTGCGTCCGGCCATGGTGGGCGTCGCCCGCGGCGGACCGAAGGCCGAGGCCAACAAGGCGACCGGCGCGGCCTGAGCTGAGCTTTTTGAAGGATTAGATATCGTTGGAGGCGGATAGGTTCCGCCTCCCGTGATCGCCGCCGCCTGAACCACCCCCCGAGCCCGCTCCCGCCCCGATCAGGTCGGCGAGGGCGTCGGCAATGACGCGGCTGGTATACGGCTTGGCGACCCGCGGCGCGTCGGCAAACTCCGCCGGCATGCGCACGCTTCCGGTGTAGCCCGAGCAGAAGATGAAGGGGATGCCGCGTTCGGCAAGGATCGTGGCGGCCGGATAAACCGGCTCTCCGGCGAGATTGACGTCGAGAATGGCGGCATCGATCTGCTCGGACGAAGCGGCTGTGACCGCAGCGGCGAGGCTCGCGACCGGCCCGACCACGGTGTAGCCCAGCGACCTGAGATTGTCGTCGAGCCCCAGTGCCACGAGATACTCGTCCTCAACGACGAGAACCCGCCTTCCCGACAAGATCATTCTTCTACGCCTTGGCTGACTGCATGTCCCACAGGGCCATGTCCGGGTTCAACCAGCCGCGGAAAAAAAAGTTCCACGCACCGCAGCAAGGCGTTGGGGAACACCGGAAGGGCTGAAATGTGCCCTTCCGGTGCATCGCACGAAGGTCAGTCCTTGGCCCGCTCGACGTAGGAGGCGTCGGCGGTCATGACCACCACGCGGGTACCCGCGGCGATGTGCGGCGGCACCATGGTGCGCACGCCGTTGGAAAGAACGGCCGGCTTGTAGGACGAGGAGGCCGTCTGGCCCTTCACGGTCGGCTCGGTGTCCACGATCTCCAGCACCACGCGGGCCGGAAGCTCGATGGCGATCGGCACGCCGTTATGGGTGGAGAGCATGCATTCCATGCCTTCCTGGAGATAGACGGACTGGTCGCCCATCACATCCTTCGGCACGGTCACCTGATCGTAGTTTTCCGGATTCATGAAGGTGTAGCCGTCGGAATCCTCGTAGAGGAAGGTGTGCGGGCGATCTTCCACGAAGGCCCGCTCCACCTGCTCGGTGGTGCGGTAGCGCTCGGAAATCTTCACGCCATCGGAGATGCGGCGCATGTCGAGCTGCGTCACCGGCGTGCCCTTGCCGGGATGGATATTCTCGGCGGTGAGAACAACGTACAGCTTGTCGTCGATGTCGACCACGTTGCCCTTGCGCAGGGTGCTGGCGATAACCTTGACCACGTCGGCTCTTCCTTGACCTAGATGCGCGGCGCCCGCGCCGATTGAAAAATGGGGGACGGCGGCGCCGTCTGGCTGGTTCGGCGCGCACCATAGCGATAATGGCGCGCAACGCCAGTCTTGCTCCTGTCTTTCCGGCTCCGGGCCGCACCAGCGGCAAGCAAGACGGGTGGCCGCAACGAGGACCCTATGTCATGGCGGTATCGAGCTCCTCGCCGGTTCCCCCCTCCCCTCCGTGGTGGCGGCCGGACGTTCATGCGGATCGCCGCCCCTTTCTGCTCGCGCGCGGGCGCATCGCCGCCGCCGTGCGCTCAGCCTTCGCAGAAGACGGCTTCATCGAGGTCGAGACACCGGCGCTGCAGGTCTCGCCGGGGAACGAGACACACCTCCACGCCTTTGGCACGGACTTGGTTGGGCCGGACGGGGCGATGCGCCGGCTCTATCTGCGCACATCGCCCGAGTTCGCCGCCAAGAAGCTGCTGGCAGCCGGGGAGCCGAAGATCTTCGAGTTCGCCCGCGTCTTCCGCAATCGCGAGCGCGGCATGGCGCACCATCCGGAATTCACCATGCTGGAATGGTATCGCGCCGGCGCGCCCTACACGGCGATGATGGAGGATTGCGCCACCCTTCTCACCCGCGCCGCCGAGGCCGGCGGGGCCTCGGCCTTCCACTATCGCGGCAAGGCCTGCGATCCCTTCGCCGCGCCGGAGCGCCTGACGCTCGTCGCGGCCTTCGGCCGCCACGCGGGGATGGACCTCGAAGCCCTTCTACCGGCTCCCGGCGCCCCGCCCGATGCCGCCGCCTTCGCCCGCACCGCGGCCGAGGCCAGCATCCGCACCGCGCCCGATGATACCTGGGGGGACGTCTTCTCGCGCGTGCTGGTGGAGAAGATCGAGCCTCATCTCGGCCTCGGCCACCCCACCATCCTGACCGACTATCCCGTGAGCGAGGCGGCTCTCGCCCGCCCCAAGCCGGACGACCCGCGCTTTGCCGAGCGCTTTGAGCTCTATTGCTGCGGACTGGAGCTAGCCAATGCCTTCGGCGAGCTGACGGACGCGGACGAGCAGCGCCGGCGCTTCGAAAAGGACATGGACGAGAAGGAGCGGCTGTACGGCGAGCGCTATCCGCTCGACGAGGATTTCCTCGCGGCGCTGGCCCTCATGCCTCCGGCAAGCGGCTGCGCGCTCGGTTTCGATCGGCTCGCCCTGCTGGCGAGCGGGGCGCGGCGGCTCGAGGACGTGCTGTGGGCGCCGGTCGCGGGAGGCTAGAGCATCCTTGCGACCGCTCCCGCCCGGAGCTGCGGCTTGATCAGTTGATCTCGAACAGAGTCGAGAAGCCGGAGATGTCGAACACCTCACGGATCTGCGGCTGCAGCGAGGAGAGCGCGAGCTTGCGCTTCGCCCCGCGCATGGCCTTGCCGGCGACCAGCAGCGCCCGCAGGCCGGAGGAGGACACATAGTCCACGCCGGCGAGGTTCACCACGATCCCGCCATCGGTCATGGACACGACTTCCATCAGGCTCGCCTCGAACGGCTTGGCGTTCGGCGTGTCGAGACGCCCCGCCACCTTCAGCACCACGTCGCTTCCGACCTGCTCACGTTCGATGTGCATCGGCCTCTACTCGCTTGATCTCCGCCTCCGCGGCGGCCGGACGAACCGGATTATCCTCATTCTCGGGCATGCGCAACGCAATCGCGCTGCGGCGCACCAGCCAGATCGCCCGTTCGAACAGGCTGGTCGCCAGCAGCAACTGCCGCGCGTCCGCGCCGGCGTCGAGTGCCGTTGCGGCAAGCTGACGACGGATGCGGTTGAGCATCTCCGATCGATCGCCGGAGAGCGCGATGATGAGGTCGAGATCGTCGGCCGGCCCATCGGTGGCGTCGGCGAGGGACAATGTGATGGCCCGCAACGACTCGGAGAGGGCGAAGGCGAGCGGCGGCACCTCGTCAAAGCCCTCCACCACCTCGGTGAAGTCGTGCAGCGTGTCCTGGAGGGTGCGCACGTTCTCCACCAGCGCCTGGTGATGCAGGGCGACCTCGAGACTGTCGCGGGCGAGGCCGACGGCGATGAGCTCCGAAATGAACTGGTCCACGGCAAGGCCCACCGAGGCGGCGCCGCGCCACAGGGCCAGCCGCTCACCGGCGTCGCCGTTGTCCTTCTGGTCGAGGTCCGGCAGCAGGGTCGGCAGCAGCTTGATGAGCCGCAGCGTCTCGCTGACCGCGAGATCGAGGGCGGTGGAGGGATCGGCCAGCGCGTCGTCATGGATAAAGCGCGGACGGGAGGCGCCATCTTCCAGCGTCGGCGGGCTCATGGCGGCGGCGAATTTCTCAGAAAGCCCCCGCGCAAAGGCGACCGGGATCGCGCCCGCCACCTGGAGGGCGAGGAACAGGACCGACAGGGACATGGACGCCGTGTCGTTGCCCACGGCCGAGAGGGCGGCGAACCCGTCGAAGCCGACGACCTCGCCAAAGCCGAAGAAGGCCCCGACGATGAGGCACCCCACGGCCTTCACCAGCACATGGACGTAGCAGAGCTGGCGGCCGGTCCCCTCCAGCCCGCCGGCAGAGAGAATGGCCGCGAAGCCGGAACCGAGGTTCGCGCCGAGCACGATGAAGACCGCATCGTGGAGGCCGAGAATTCCGGCCTGCATCAGCGCCAGGACGAGGATCGTGGGGGTCGAGGATGACTGGCTCACGGCGGAAACCGCAAGCCCGAGAAAGAAGCCGAGGAGCGGCGTCAGATGGTCGGCAAGGCTGCCCGCGACCGACGCAACGTCCAGCGCCCGCGGCGCCTGCTTGATAAAATCGAGGCCAAGCAGCGCCAGCGCGAGGCCGAAGGCCACGCCCATCCATTGCGCCATGCCGCGTCGGCGGTCGAGCTTGAAATGGAAGGCGATGCCGACCAGTCCGACGATGTAGAGCACGAGCAGGCGGAAATCGATCGCCGCCACGAACACCAGCGCCGCGGTGCCCACATTGCCGCCGGCGACGACCGGGATGGCATCGCGCGTGGTGAAGGCGCCGCCGCGCACGAGATTGCCGCTGATGACCGCGACGGCGTTGGAGGATTGCGTGGCCGCGCCCGCCAGCGTCCCGCACAGCAGCCCCATCACCGGGGAACGCGTCGCCCGGCGCAGCAGTGCACGCACCTTGCGGCCCGTGGCCTTCTGCAGGTGGGTGGCCATGGCCTTGAGGCCGACGAACAGAAGGCCGAGGCCGGCCAAGAGCTCGGCAATGACAAGCATCGATAAAAAAGACCCAGCGGCACCAGAGGAAAGCCGCAGACGCGCTCAAGTTTCCGCGGATGCCGCGGCACGATCCCCCGACCGGCCACCATAGACCGCGGAGTGCGACACTCTTGTGAGCAGTCTCACCCGGCTGGCTTGGCCACCAGTGTCAGCCGGTTTTCCTCGCCCTCGCGGTTGTAGTCGAGGGTCTCGAGGAAATGGCGCATCAGCTGCACGCCGTGGCCCCCGATCTTGGCATCCTCGATGCTGTCCGGCACCACCGGCTCGGCGATGCTGGTCGGATCGAACGGCACCCCATTGTCGATGAGGCGCACCGCCACCCGGCCTTCCGGCAGGCGCCAGCACTCGATTCGAATCCGCGGCTGCCGGTCGGTCCCGGCGAAGCCGTAGGAGACGACGTTGGTCAGGGCCTCCTCGAGGCTCAGCTCCAGCGCGAAGCGGGTGGCATCGGGCCACCCCTGCTCATCGGCCAGCGTTCCGAGCCAGCCGGTGGCGTCGGTGATGTCGTCGATGCGCGCGCCCACATCGATGGTCGATACGAGGGTTCCCGCCTCGGGCGTCGCCATGGGATCCGCCGTCAGGTTGCCGGAGAGACGCCCGCCGCCGCGAGCGCCTCGTCCCGCGTGGCGTGGATGCCGACGAGCTGGTCGACGCCAGTCGCGCGCAGCACCTTCTCCACCTGGGGGTCGCAGGCGAACAGCCCCATGGTTCCCCCCTTGCGATGCAGCCCCTTGGCGCCGGCGAGCAGCAGGCGGATGCCGATGGAGGCCATGAACGGCGTGTTCGACAGGTCCACCACGAGCACGCGCGCGGCCTCGCAGGACGACTTGAACTCCGGCTCCACCGCTGCCGCGCCGGCAATATCCAGCCGGCCCTCGAGGCGGACGAGGATGATGTCGGGGCCGAGGGGGGTCCTCTCGATCTTCATGGGGCCAGTATCTCTCTGGATCGGGATGCCCGCACCGCGCGGGCACAGATTCAGCGAACCATACGATAGTTTCGTGACGCGGAGCAGAGGCCCGGACGGGGCCGCCGGCTGAAGTATCAGGCCTTTCGGGGGCGAGCGTAGAGCACGCCGGCAGCCCCGGAATCGGTGCGGCAGCGGGCGTAGCCGTGCCAGCCCTCGGCGAAGAGTTCCTTCTGGCGCGCCGTGTCCAGGGGATCGACGAGAAGGGTCTCCTGCGGATCGAAGGTTGTGAAGTCGCGCACCATCACATAGCGCGCATAGCCGCCGAAGAAGAGCTGGATGTCGTAGATGGGGAAGCCCTCGGAGAGCAGGCTTGCCCAGCTCGGCGTGTTCACCGGCGCGGCCGTGGAGAACAGCACCATGTCGGCCGGCGCCGCATCGACGCGGGCGGCGATCAGGACGCGCTGCAGTCCCCGCCCGCGATAGGCCGGATGCACCGAGGCGCCGGCCAACCGGCCCACCGACAAGGCGGGATCGATCCCCAGCATCTTGTGCGGCCCGTCCTTGGGCGCATGGTCGTGCTGCAGGATGCCGTAGGCGGCGAGCAGCGGACCGTCATAGAGCCCGATCACCAGGCCGCGGCCGCTGAGTATGCTTTCGAAGTAAGAGCGGTTTTCCGGCTTCACCACTTCCGGGCGAACCAGCGGCCCGATGGCCAGATGATGAAGGGTGTCGATCGCGTCGAGATCGCCCGGCCCGAGCATGCGCTGCGTCAGCGTAGAGGTCGGCGCGGCCTCGCGCAGGGCGTTCATCACGTGATTACTTCCGCATAATTGAGCATGGCGATGGGCGGGTAGACGCCGAGCTGCTTGGCCACGTTCATGTTGATGATGAGGGCGAAGCGCTTCAGCGTCTCGATCGGGATGTCCTGCGGCGGCACGTGCTGCACCAGGATTTCGGCCGCCTTGGAGGCGGCGAGCTGGCCCACCGAATAATACCGGCTGACGAGCCCGACAAGCCCCAGCCCCTCGCGCAGGAAGAATTCCGTCGCGCCGAAGGTGGGAAGGCCCGCCGCCAGCGCCGCCGGGCCCACCCGGTCGAAGATGGTGGCAAGGAAAGTGTCGGCCGGCAGGTAGAGCCACTCGGCGCCCTGCGCCTTCAGGTTCCGCACGAAATCCTCGACCCCGTCACCGGTCGGCTTGTTGCCCACCATGGTCAGGGGCTGGGCCAGGACCTCGGCACCGATTGTACCGGCGAAGGCCTTCATCTCGTCGATGATGGCAACCGAGTTGCTCTCGTTCGGCGAGTAGATCACGCCGACCTTCTTGAAGGCCTTGTAGCTCTGCATGGCGCGCAACTGCACGTCGGTCGGCACCACGTGCACCGCGCCCGTAACATTGCGCCCCGAAGAGGCAAGCGAAGGCGCGATCTTCACCTGCACCGGCGCCGCCACCAGGGCGAACACCACCGGGATGTCGCGCACGAAGCCAGCGGTGGGCGGCGCGTCATAGGGGCCAGCGACACCGAGAGTAAGGGGCGTGCCGTAGGTATAGATGAGGTTCGGCCGGAAGGTCGGCAGCACTTCCGCGAGGATCGGCTTCACCTTGCTCGCGTCCCGCTCCACGTCGCGGGTCATGAACTCGACCTTGATGTCGTTGGCCGCGAAATAGTCGCGGAAGCCGCGCTCCACGTCGGTATCACCGCGGAAGGTGAGCATCAGGACGCGGAACGCGTCGCCACGGGCGGCTGGCGCAGGCGCAGGCGCGCCGGCTGGTCGCGGCTGGCCGTTCGTGCCGTTTGTCTGGGCCAAGGCGCCGGGGACAGAGCCCACCAGCCCCGCAGCACCCGCGCCGAGGCCGAGTGCGAGGAGGGAACGGCGATCCATCAGGCGGAACTCCCTTCCGAGGCGGCCGCAGAGGATGGGCGGCGCGAATGATGGACGAAGATTCTGCGTCCGGATAGCGCAAATAACAGAGCTCCGGCTACCGCCACAGCACCGAGAAAACCGGTAGCCGACGCAAAGCCCAAGGTCGAAAGCAGGAAGCCGGCGCTGGCGGGACCAGCGGCGTTGCCGGACCGCTCCACCAGCCGGAACAGGCCCAGCACACCGGCCGCCCGGCCCGCCCCCATGCTGGTGGCGGTATCCGCGACCAGCGCCGACTGGGAGGCGATGGACATGGCCTGTCCCCAGCCCAGCGCCACCAGCGCCACCACGATCAGCGCCACCGAGGGATGGAGCAGCACCGCCATGGCGCCGATGCCCGAGACCAGTCCGCCAGCCACCACGAAACCGGCGCGGGCGCTGAAGCGGTCGGCCAGGGCGGCGAAGAAGGGCACCCCGATCACCATGAGGACCGGATAAATCATCTGGAAGCGGCCAATGGCCGCGGAGGAGAAGCCCTCGCGCTGCAATTCCAGCGGCACCAGCAGGAAGCAGAGGGCCGCGAACAGGAATTTGGCGGGGAAGGCGCAGCCGAGGAGCAGGGACATCAGACCCGGCGCGCGCGCCGCGGCCTTGAGATCGGCGAGGCCCACATTGGCCACGCTGCGATGCCGCTCCGCGGCCGGCAGCGTCAGTCGCGCCACCAGAAGCGCCACCAGGGCAAGACCGGCCGAGGTGCCGAAGGCGACGCCCGGTCCGAGCCTATCGGCGATGACGCCGCCGATGGGCGGCCCGCACAGGCTCGCCACCATGATGGCGCGCACGAACACAGCCAGAGCCGCGCTGCGGGCGGCGCCGGAGGACAGGTCCACCACGTGGCCCTGGGCGGAGACGAACACCAGCGCATAGCCCACCGCCGTGGCGACGCGGGCGGCGAGGAAGACGTCATAATGCGGACTGATCGCCGACACCACATAGCCCGCCGCCGCCAGTGCCGCGCCGGCGAGGAAGCCGGGGCGACGGCCGAGCCGCTCGGACAAAGAGGCGAACGGCACCTGGCACAGCGCCACGACGGCCATGAAGGCGACGATGGGCAGACTGGCCGACAGGTCCGGACCAAAGCCCGCGGGCACGCCGAGGGCCTGCGCGGCACGCGGCAGGAACGGGCGCGTCAGCTCCTCCGCCAGCATGAACAGGAACAGGGCCGGACGCACCGCGATGGCGGCCTCGCTCTCGGCCGCCTGGACCCGGCCGAGGCCGGTGCGGACCTCGATCTCGTCGAGCCGGGCGATGGCCTCGCCGTCACCCCTGCGCTCCGCCTCGGCGCGCAGGGCGAGATGGCGTTCGGCGAGCGTTTCCACATGCCGGTCGATGGGCAGGATGAGGTCGCCGGCAGCGCCCGCGCCGCCCTCCTGGCGGGAGAGCACGCCGCGCTTCAGCGCCTTCAGCCGCCGCTCCACCGCCACCAGCGATTCGAGGCCGCGGGTACCGACGACGAGAGCCACCAGTTCCAGCGCCACCAGCAGCGCGACGATACCAATGAAGGCGACGTCGACCAGCACCGCGCCAACCTGCTGGGACACGACGCTGGGATCGACCACGATCATGACGTCGCCCAGGCGATGGCCGTCGGCATCCTCCACCGGCACGAAGACCCGTGGAGCGTCGCCGCCGGGCGAGGCCTCACCCGACCGAGCCAGTTCCTTGCCGCCCGCGGCGTTCAGGCTGATCTGGGTGAACTCGATGTTGGCCGCCCGCAAGTCGTCGAAATAGCGGTTCACCCCGACCAGCCGGTCGAACGGCACGCCAACCGCCGCCGCGCGCTGGACGAGGTCGGCAGCGGCGCGGCCCACCGAATTCGCCTTGGCAACGATTTCAGGGGCGATGGTGCGCTGGGCGGCCTGCTCCGCGCCCCAGCCGATCACGGCCAGAGCCGAACACAGGATAATGACGATGGCGATGGAGATGCCGCCGCGCAGGCCGATCATGCGGCGCCCCCACCCGTTGCGCCGGCCGGCGGCGATTGCGACGTGCGGTGTGCCTCTTCAACCGAGGCGAGCGCGGCGCGGGCGGCGGGCGGCCACAGATGTGGCTCCGCGGCACGCCGGACCGCCCGCTGCAGCAAAGCGGCGAGAAGCAGGCCGATGACCAGGGTTGCCGCACCGGCCCACAGGAGGGTGGGAAGCGAGATCCGCCTGAGGTCAGACGCCAGCGCCGAGGCGCCATCGGTGAGGATTTTGGTGTCATAGCGCACCACGACGCGGCCGAGGCTCTGGCCGATATCGTTGCGCACCGGGCGGGTCAGGCCACGCTCGTTGTCCCGCGTCGTATCGAGGCCGACGCGGCCGGGCTCGCTGGAGTAGAGGACGATGCCGTGCTCGTCGGTCAAATCCATGGAGCGAATCGCATCCTCCACGCGGGTCTCCCGCTCCAGCACCGCGGTCAGCGCCTGCTGCGCGGGAAGGGCGATGCCGAGGGAGGCGGCCTTTTCCGCCACGTCCACAACACGCTGAGCGGCGATGCCGCAGCGGGCCTCAATGACCCCGCGGTGCGCGTTTATGAGTGTCACGTAGGAAAAATAGGCGCCGAAGGCGACGCACGCGGCCGCGATCAACGCGAACACGATGATGAGCCCCAGTGTGGTCCGCCTCATGACCCTTCGCGCTCGACCCTTGGCGTCTCGACTTTCGCGCCGAACCCGTGGCCCCTTGCCCTATGGTCCGACCCCGCCCCGCCGGACCTTCATGCCACGAAAAGCAAGCTGACAATGCAGGTTTTTTTGGTCGCAGGGCAGTTTTTTGTCTGGTTTGGCTGCGAGTGCGCGGTTAACGTCCGGCCGTCCATCCCACCGAAGTTCCCTGCATGACTTTCGTAAGCCGGCTCATCCTGGTCGCCGTCGTATCCGTGACCGCTGCGGTGGTGGCGGTCGCGGTGATCGCGTTCTCGGCCAGCGATCGGGTGGGCGAGGAGATCGAGCGTGCCCGCGTCGCCAATTTGCTCGGTACGCTGCGCGCCTCCACCGAGGCGAATCTCTCCATCGGCCTCGTCCTCGACCAGATTTCCCTGCTTCAGCCGCGTATCGAGCGCGAGAAGGCGGGCGACCCGTCCATCCTGGCCATCGACATCTTCAATGCTGCCGGCCGCGCCATCTATTCCACCGACCGCAGCGTGATCGGCGAGGAGGTGAGCCCGGACTGGGTGAAGCGCCTCGGCGACGACAACCAGTGGGCGGCCGCCGAGCGCGGCGACACGGTGTTCGGCACCCGCTTCGAGAACGATCTCGGCGTCGCCGGCGGCATTTCGGTTACGGTGTCGGACGAGGCCCGCAGTGCCCGCTCCGACCGGCTCGGCCTCGACCTTCTGATCCGCACCGGGCTGCTTTCACTCGCCGCGTCGGTCGCCGCCATCATTGCCGCCCTGGCGTTCGTCCACATGCTGACCCGCCCGTTCGACCGGGTGGCAAAGGTGCTGCGCGGCGAAGGCGTATCCACCGGCGACGATGGTGGCCTCACGCCGCTTGCCGAGGCCACCGTGAAGAGCTGGCGCGATGCCGAGGCCAGGGTAGACCGCGGCCTCGGCCAGCTTGGAGCGCTCGACGATGCCGCCTGAGATCGCCGAGAGCGGCCGCGCGCGCCTCGTTACGGGGCTGTTCGCCCTCATCCTTACCCTCGTCCTCGGTGGCATCGCCGCGGCGGTGCTCCTCAACGGCTATCGCGCCCGGGTCGAGGAGAGTGCGCGCCGCGACGCGCTGGTGATTGGCACCTCGGTCGCCCGCACTCTCGCCCAGCAGTTCGAGAAGGCGGCGCGCTTCGGCATTCCCCTGAAGCTCCTTCCCGGCGTCGAACAGCACCTCTCCGAGACGCTGACCCGCACCCCGGGCCTGACCCAGATCGTGCTGCGCGGATCGGACGGCCGCGAGATTCGCAGCGCCATTGGCGAGCATTCCGGCACCGATTCGGTGAGCGCGCCCGTGGTGGTCGACGGCAATACGGTGGCCGCGGTGGAAGTCACCACCAATCCCGCCGCCCTTGCCACCTCCTTCGCAGATATCGGCCTGAAGGCGGCGGTGGTGGTGACGGTCTGCGCGGCGCTGGCGGCGCTGGCCGCCGGCCTGCTGGTGGGCAATGCGCTCGAGCGCGCCCGCGCCCGCCTCGCCAACGGCCTCGCCGAGGCGGTGAACGGCCACTATGGCGACCGCGACGTGATGATGCAGCACCGCCGACGCCATAGCGCGCGGGGGGCCGTGGGCCGGGCCTTCCGGGAACTTGAGCACGGCAACCGCAGGGTCGCCGAGCGCCGATCCGTGTTCGAGGCCTATGCGGAGGAGCTTCTGGCGGTGGATTTCGACGGCGGGCTCAGGCCGGACGTGGAACGGGTCCGGCGCGAGGTCATGGCGCCGCCCGGCCGCGCCGACAAGGTGCGGGGGTCGTGATGCTGCTGCGGACCCGCATCACTCTCATCGTCGCCACCGGCTTCACCGTGCTCATGCTGGGCATCTGGGGGGCCACGGTGCTGCGCGACCGCGTCGCCCAGGCCCGAGAGGGCGAGCTGGCCATCGAGGGGCAGACCGTCCTCTGGCGCGAGATCGTCGCCTTCCAGACAGCCAATCTCGCCCGCATCCTCGAGCGCATCGACACCTCATCGCCCTTCCGCATCGCGCTGAGCTTCTCGGACCGTCCGGGCATCGCCGCGGCGATCCGGGAGGTCGGCATCGATATCGACGACCCCGCCACCTATTTCGAGGTGGTGGCGGCCGACCGCGAGGTGGTGTTCAGCGACGGCACCACCAATGCCCGCTACATCCTCGACGCCGGCAGCCTCGACAGAGCGCTCAAGGGCGAGGTGCTCTCCGGGCTACGGCAGATCAGCGGTTCGCAGGTGATCGTCATCACCACCCGCACCGTGGAACTGCCCGGCCGGGGCCGGGCCGTGCTGGTCCTCGGGCGCGACGCCGCCCTGGGCATGGAGCGATTTGCCCGCGGCATCAGCGCTGCCACCACCCTCATCACCCTGCGCGGGCGGGTGGTCGCCAGCACCGATTTCCGCCTGTGGGAACGGGCCAAGGTCTCCATCACGCCCCGCCGGCCGACCGCCGAGCAGCTGATGCTCGACGGGCGCAACTACAACGTCACCTCCATTCCGGTCGCGGACGTGAGCGGCAGTGCCGTGGGCGCGCTCGTGAGCCTGGAGGATACCACCCAGACGGTGCAGGCGACCGCCTTCATCCGCCAGTCGGCCGTGGCCGGCGCCATCGGGCTCGTGCTGCTCGGCGTCGTCGGCCTCAATGTCTTCCTCTGGTACAGCTTCCGCCCCCTGGAATCGGCCATCGACGTGCTGCAGGCCCTGTCGCGCGGCGACACTTCGGTTACGGTTGGCCATGCCGGCAACGACGAGATCGGCCGGATCGCCGAGGCGGTGGTGGCGCTGCGCGGCAACGTGCAGGCCCTGGCCGAGAGCCGGCGCCAGCGCGAGCGCGTGCGGCGTCGGCAGGAGGTGGTGATCTCTGGCGAGTTGCAAGCGCTCGCCGACGCCATCGACCCCACCGATCGCGAAGAGGTTCTGGCCCTGCTCGCCAAGGGCGAGGAGAACGAGAATGACGACGAGCTGAAGCGCGTCGCCCGCGTGCTCCACGATCTCTCCCGGCGCATCGTCGAGCAGCACACCCGCCTCTCCTCCATGGTGGTGGAGCTGCGCGAGGCCCTCATCACCAAGACCAAGCTCGCCGGCCTTCAGCAGGAGCTGGAGATCGCCCGGCAGGTGCAGCTCGCCATCCTGCCCAAGGAATTCCCGCCGGACGCACGCGTCGCCGTGCACGGTCAGATGACGCCGGCCCGCGAGGTGGGCGGCGACTTCTACGACTACTTCATGATCGACGACACCACGCTCGGCTTCGTGGTGGCGGACGTCTCGGGCAAGGGCGTGCCGGCCGCCCTGTTCATGGCCATCTCCCGCACCCTGCTGCGCTCCACCGCGCTGTTCGAACGCTCGCCGGCGGGCTGCATCCGCCGCCTGAATGACCTGCTCGCGGTTGAAAACGAGCAGATGCTCTTCGTCACCGTGCTCTATGGCGTGGTGGACCTCTCCTCGGGCAAGGTCACCTACGTGAATGCCGGGCACAACCTGCCCTATCGCATCGCCCGTTCCGGCGAGGTCACCACCGTGCCCTCCACCGGCGGCATGGCGGTGGCGGTGCTTGAAGGCTTCGTCTACCAGCAGCACGAGCTGCACCTCGCCCCCGGCGACACGCTCTTCCTCTATACGGACGGCGTGACCGAGGCCTTCGACATCGACGAGCAGCCCTATGGCGAGGAGCGGGTCGAAGACCTGCTGCGCAGCGGCGCTGCCGACTGGTCGGTGGCCGAGCTGAACGAACGGGTGCTGGCGGCGGTGCACGTGTTCGAGCGCGGTGCGCCGCAGGCCGACGACATCACCTGCCTGACCCTGCGTTACTTCGGCGGCCACGGCCCGCGTCGCACGCGTTGACCGTGCCCCCGTGCGACGCCTGATGCTGCGCCAGTGCGGGCGCACGGCAGAATATGCGTGCGTGCGGCGCGCCGAGACGGTAAGCGTGCCCGGCAGGGTCTTGGAAAAACGTGCCTGAAACGTCGAGGGAGCCAACCCTCACCGGAGGTCGACCGCTGACGCCTGAAAGCGCCGGCGCAACGGCTTCCAGCCGACCAGAGAGGGGGAAACCCAGCATCCGGGGCGGCGCAGCCGTGCCGGTCTGATCCCGGCGCCCCGCCGGGGACGGAGAGGCTTGTCATGTCCATCGAAGCGCGCGCGGCCCGCTGGCCCGCGGCCGAGGTTTCCTCCATCGGCGCCGTCTGCAGCGCTCATTTCTGCAGCCATTTCCTTCAGCTCGCGCTCGCCCCGCTCTTCATCATGATGCGGGCCGACCTCCAGGTCTCCTTCATCGAGCTGGGGCTGGTGCTCTCGGTCTTCTATCTGTTCTCGGGTGGCGGTCAGGTGGCGGCCGGCGTGCTGGTGGACCGTTTCGGCGCCGACCGGCTGCTGCTCGCCGGCATCCTCACCCAGGGTGCCGCGACGGCGGCCATGGGCTTTGCGCCCACCTATCTGCTGCTGCTGCCCCTCGCCGCGCTCGCCGGTCTCGGCAACTCCGTGTACCACCCGGCCGACCTCTCCATCCTCAGCCACAAGGTGGCGGCGCCCCGGCTCGGGCGCGCCTTCGCCGCCCATGTGATCGCCGGCAGCGTCGGCTTCGGCCTGTCGCCCATCGTATCCGCCGCGATCGGCGCCCATTTCGGCTGGCGCACGGCGCTCATCGCCATGGGACTGCTGGTGTTGCTGGTCGGGCTCCTGCTCGCCGTCTTCCGCGGGCCGCTGCGCGCGCCGGCGGGACGTGCCGTCCATGCGGCGGCAGGAGGCGCACCGCTGTCGTTCCTGCAGGTGCTGGCCATGCCTGTGGTGCTGATGGCCTTCCTCTATTTCACCCTCACCTCCGTGGCCCTCTCCGGCCTGCAGAGCTTCTCCATCGTCGCGCTGCAGGAAGGCTTCGGTGCGGCGGTGGCGCTGGCGACGCTGGCTGTGGCGCTCTTTCAGGTGGGCAACACCGCCGGCGTCGCCATCGGCGGGCATGTGGCGGACCGCTCGGCCCAGCACCACCAGATCGCCATGGGCGGCCTCGCTGCCGCGGCGGTCTTCGGCTTCCTCGCCGCCTGGCTTCAGGCGGCACCTGAGGTGACGGTGGGGCTGATCGCACTGGTGGGCTTCTTCATGGGGCTCACCACACCCTCGCGCGACGTGCTGGTGCGCGGCGCGGCCCCGGCCGGGGCCACGGGGAAGGTGTTCGGCATCGTCTATTCGGGCTTCGACATCGGCTCGCTGGTGGGGCCGCTGCTGTTCGGCCTGATGCTGGACCACCACCATCCGCGCATGGTGATAGCAGGCGCTGCAGCAGCCCTCGCCCTAGCGGTCGGCACTGCCTTCGCGGTGCGCCGCCGGCCGGACTAGGGGCTCTGCCCTCCCCGATAAGCCCGCGCGGCGCCTGAGAGAAGGCAACGCCAAGAAACCACGCGGCGCCTGAGCGCAGACGGCCGGAAACCAGGCGCGGCCCATGAGCCGCGCCTGCCTGCTCAATCCAGCAGCACCTTGCCAGGATTGGCGAGGCCGCGCGGGTCCACGGCGCGCTTGATGGCCGCCATCAGTTCCAGCGCCACCTTGTCCTTGTACATGGGCAGCTCCTCGCGCTTGAGGATGCCGATGCCATGTTCCGCCGAGATGGAGCCGCCGAGCGAAGCCACGAGATCGTGGACGATGCGGTTGAACTCCTCCCAGGTGGCAAGGTAGGCGGCCTTGTCCATGCCCTCGGGCTGGCTGAGATTGTAGTGAATGTTGCCGTCGCCCATGTGGCCGAAGGCGCAGACCCTCAGGCCCGGCATGTGCGCCTCGCACAGGCGGGTCGCCTCGGCGATGAAAAAGGGCACCTTGGACACCGGCACGGAGATATCGTGCTTGATGGAGCCGCCCTCGAACTTCTGCGCGTCGGAAAGATCCTCGCGCAGCTTCCACAGCGCGTCGCACTGGGCTTCCGAGGAGCCCACCACCGCATCCTCGATCTCGCCCGCCTCGAACGCCGCCTCGAACGTGTCGAGCGCGAGCTGGGAGAGGTCGTCGTTGGGGCGGGTGGAGGTGAGTTCGGCGAGCACGTACCAGGGGTGCCGCTCCGCAAGCGGGCGCACCGAGCCGGGCATGTGCTTGAGCACGATCTCCATGCCGAAGTCCGGCATGATCTCGAAACCGGTGAGGCTGTCGCCGGCGGCATTGTGCAGGCGGCGGAACAGGGAAAGCGCGGTCTCGGGATCAGGGATGCCGAGCATCGACGTCGCCCGGGCGCGGGGCGCGGGGAAAAGGCGCAGTACGGCGGCCGTGATGATGCCGAGCGTGCCCTCGGCTCCGATGAAGAGGTCCTTCAGCGCGTAGCCGGTATTGTCCTTGCGCAGGCGCGAGAGCCCGTTCCAGATGCGCCCGTCCGGCAGCACCACCTCAAGGCCGAAGCACAGTTCGCGCATGTTGCCATAGCGCAGCACAGCCGTGCCGCCGGCATTGGTGGAGAGGTTGCCGCCGATCTGGCAGGAGCCTTCCGAGCCGATGGACAGCGGGAACAGGCAGCCCGCCCCTTCCGCCGCCTGCTGAACCTGATGCAGCGTGCAGCCGGCCTCGGCGACGACGGTGAGATCCACCGGATCGAGGTCGCGGACGCGGTTCAGACGGCGCAGCGAGAGCAGCAGCGCGCCGAACGGCACCTGTCCGCCCACGAGGCCCGTATTGCCGCCCTGTGGCACCACCGGCACGCCGGCCTCGGCGCAGGCGGCGACCACGAAGGCGACTTCTTCCGTATTGGCAGGCTCGACCAGCGCCGGGGTCGTTCCCTGGTAGAGGCCCCGCCCCTCCACCAGATGGGGGGCGAGGTCGTGGGCGTCGGTGCGCACGTGGGCTGCGCCGATGCGGGCGGCGATACGGTCCAGGAGGCCGGAGAGGCGGACCGCATCGAGAAGGATGGGTTGGGGGGCATGGCTCGACATGGGGGCGCAAGGTGCCTCAGCCGCCGCCGCCGGGCAAGCATCCGATGGACCTCGGGGGAGCGCGAAAGCGACGCGTGGCGGCAGACGCGCGGCCTTCCGCTTGGCAAGCGCTCCCATAAGGGCTAGAGCCGCTGCCGCCGCCGCCAACCCGTTGAAGGCGCACAGCACCGGAGATCAGATGACCGACCGCGTCCTCGTCGCCCGCATCGGCGCCCCCCATGGCGTGAGGGGCGAGGTGCGGCTGTTCGTCTTCACCGAGGATCCGGCCGCGATCCTCGATTATGACCCGCTCACCGATGCCACCGGCCGCACCCGCTATCGTATCACGGCGCTGCGCGCGGCCAAGGACCATTTCGTCGCCCGCCTCGCCAACGTCGCCGACCGCACCGCCGCCGAGGCGCTGACCAACGTGGACCTCTATGTCCCCCGCGAGGCCCTGCCCGCGCCGGAGGACGAGGACACCTTCTATCATGCGGACCTGATCGGCATCGCCGTAGAGGACGAAGCCGGCGCGCGCATCGGCACCGTCACCGCCCTGCACGATTTCGGCGCCGGTGATATCCTTGAATATGCCCCGGCTCTCCCGGGCATCCGGGCCAAGACGCTCATGGTGCCCTTCACCCGCGCCGCCGTTCCGGTGGTGGATGTGAAGGCCGGCCGGCTGGTCGTCGCCGAAGCCTTCGTCGAGCGCCGCGACCCCGAGCCCGAAGCTGGCGAGGACAAGGAGGGCTGAGGCGCACGCGGATTTGACACCGCCCCCGCCCCGCGCCCATTTCTCCCCATGACCTTCCGCGCCAGCGTCCTCACCCTCTATCCGGAGATGTTCCCCGGCCCGCTCGGCCATGCGCTCGCCGGCCGCGCGCTGGCGAACGGGCTGTGGGGGCTGGAGGCGGTGCAGATTCGCGACCACGCCCTCGACCGCCATCGCTCGGTGGACGACACCCCCGCCGGCGGCGGCCCGGGCATGGTGATGCGGGCCGATGTGCTCGCCCGCGCCATCGATGCTGTTTCCCCGGCGGACGATCCCCGCCCCCGCCTGCTGATGACCCCGCGCGGCCGGCCGCTGACACAGGCCCGCGTGCGGGAGCTGGCGGCGGGTCCGGGGGCGGTCATCCTCTGCGGGCGGTTCGAGGGGGTAGACGAGCGCATCGTCGCGGCGCGCTGCCTCGAGGAGGTCTGCGTGGGCGACGTGGTGCTCTCGGGCGGCGAGGCGGCGGCGCTTTTGCTTCTCGACGCTTGCGTGCGGCTCATTCCCGGCGTCATGGGCAAAGCCGAGAGCGGCACGGACGAGAGCTTCTCCCACGGCCTGCTCGAATATCCGCAATATACGAGGCCGCAGCTGTTCGAGGGCCAGGGCATTCCCGAGGTGCTCACCTCGGGCGATCATGCCCGCATCGCGCGCTGGCGGCAGGCCGAGGCGGAGGCCGTCACACACGCGCGCCGGCCCGACCTTCTTTCCCCGGCGCGTGACGGATCCATGAAGGAAAGGGAATGACAGCGCCACTTTTCTCCTGTATGGAGCCGCGTCCCTTAACTTAAAACGACACGACGTGGCGCCGGGGCGACATGCTCCGAAGCGGCACCAAGAGGTTGGCGACAATGAACATTATCCAGACGCTCGAAGCCGAACAGGCGACGAAGCTCGCCGAGAAGCGGGCCATTCCCGAGTTCCAGCCCGGCGATACCGTGACTGTGAACGTGAAGGTGGTCGAAGGCGAGCGCACTCGCGTGCAGGCCTACGAGGGCGTGGTGATCGCCCGTTCCGGCGGTGGCCTGAACGAGAGCTTCACCGTCCGCAAGATCTCCTACGGCGAAGGCGTGGAGCGCGTGTTCCCGGTCTATTCGCCGCTGATCGATTCCATCAAGGTGGTCCGTCGCGGCAAGGTGCGTCGCGCCAAGCTCTATTACCTGCGCGACCGCCGCGGCAAGTCTGCCCGTATCGCCGAGCGGCAGGACCGCACGACCGATGCCAAGGGCGGCAAGAAGGCCAAGGGCGCCAAGGCTCCCGCCGCCGCCGAGTGAGGCGCGGACCCTTCTTCTGAGTAAACGCGCCGTCGGCCCAGCCGGCGGCGCTTTTTTATGCGTTGAGCCGCTCCGGACTCGCCCTGAGGCGCGCAATCAGTCCCTCGGGGTCGGCCTCATAAGCCTGCCGCACCCGCTCAAGCGCCCCCGCTCCGCCGCCGCGATGGCCGGCGCCGCCCACGTGGAGCCAGCCGTCCGCCAGCAGGAAAGGCTCCATCTCGCCTGTCTCTGGGTCGGCGAGGTGCACCCGCCGACGGCTCGACATCCGGAGCGAGGCGAGGTCGAGGTGGCGGTAGAGCACGCCCCAGTTCTGCCCGCCGGTGTCGAGGGTGAGCGGAGTGTCGGTGCCGAAATCGAGCGGCAGGGCCTTCACCGCCGCGAAATCGAAGACGCAATAGCCCGGCCACAGGTACCAGGCGTCATTCCCCTGCCCTTCGCGCACCATGCCGTAGCAGGGCTGGCCCGCGAGCCGCACGCCAAGGTCGGTCGGCTCCAGCGGGATCAGGTCGTGGTCGAGCAGAGCGAAGGCGCGCGGGGCGGCGGGCCGGATGAGGTTCGCATAGATCCAGTTCAGCGCGACGCCATGGGAGCGGGAGCCGTTCCGCGCCCCGCGATAGGGCGTCGGCGGCAGGGGGCAGTAGGCGAGCCCGCGCCGCGCGCATAGCGCCGCGATGGCCGTGCGGGCGGGGAGATCTGTGGAATTGTCGCACACCACCAGCGGCGTCCCCGGCAGGAAACGCGCCATGGCATCGGCGAGAAGATCCACAGCGTCCGGCAGGTTGAAGGCGACGGTGAAGGCGACCACCGGCGCCCGCTCGGCGGCGATGCGCGCCACCAGCTCCGCCTGCCCCGGCGCCTGCCGGCGGGCGTAGATGCGATCCACCAGCACATTGCGGGCGCGCCGCAGCCGCTGGGCGAGCGGGGTCAGCGCGAGCCATTCGGCGGGCGTGTAATCGGCAAGGTCGCGCATGGACGCCTTCAAGGTGCCCGGCGGGGCGCCGCAACAGCGGCCGGGACGGGAACGAACTGGAGCGGATCGCCGCAGGCCGGCCTGCCGCCGCGCTCCACCGCGCGCGTTCTAGAAGGACTTGGGGGCAAGGTCCATGGCACCCGTCACGAGGCGGCCTCGGCGTGGCGCACGGGAAGGCTTGACCGCACCGGCTCCGGAAGGTGAGGTATCATCCGAGTCCGCCAGCCCCAGCGGACAGCCCCACCCCGGACCCCCATGGCGAACGACCTTACCCTCAGGATCGTGATCGTCGACGAGAGCGACGTGCGCGCCGCCATCCTGGAGGAGGGCCTCAAGGAGGCGGGCTTCGAGACGGTGCTGCGCATCACCGGCCGCAACAATCTCCTGGAGCGCATCTACGCCATCGATCCGGACGTGATCCTGATCGACCTCGAAGATCCCTCCCGCGACACCATCGAGCAGATGTTCCAAGTGAGCCGCGAGGTGAAGCGGCCGGTGGCCATGTTCGTGGACCAGACCGACAGCAAGACCATCGAGGATGCCATCGAGGCGGGTGTCGCCTCCTATGTGGTGGACGGGCTGCGCAAGGAGCGGGTGAAGCCGATCCTCGAAACTACCATCTCCCGCTTCCGCGCCTTCGCCCGCCTCAAGGCGGAACTGGAGGAGGCGAAGACCCAGCTGGAGGAGCGCAAGGCCATCGACCGGGCCAAGATGCTGCTCATGAAGATGAAGGGCATAGACGAGGAGGCCGCCTACCACCTCCTGCGCCGCACCGCCATGAACGAGAAGAAGCGGATCGTCGACATCGCCCAGTCCATCATCACCGCCGCGGAGCTTCTGCGATGAGACGCCTCGCCATCGGCTTCATCCCCCTGACCGACGCCGCCGTGCTGATCGCTGCTGCCGAACGCGGCTTCGCCATGGCCGAGGGCATCGAGATCGACCTGCACAAGGAGGTCTCCTGGGCCAACATCCGTGACAAGGTGAATATCGGCCTCCTGGATGGCGCCCACATGCTGGGGCCGCTCGCCATCGCCTCCTCGCTCGGCCTCGGCCATGTGCGGGTGCCGCTGGTGGTGCCCTTCGCGCTCAACCTGAATGGCAGCGCCATCACCATCGACAAGCATGTCTACGCGGCCATGGGCGAGGTGGGCGAAGACCTCGCCACCGCACCCGGCGCGGCGCTGGCGCTGGGCAAGGTGGTGCGGCAGAGGAAGGCGGAGGGGCGTGACCCGCTGGTGTTCGCCGCGGTCTATTCCTTCTCAACCCACACCTACCTCATCCGCCATTTCCTGAAGGCCGGCGGGGTGGACCCGGACCGCGACGTGCGGCTCGTGGTGGTGCCCCCGCCCTTCATGGCGGAAAGCCTGCGTGGCGGGCTCATCCACGGCTTCTCCGTGGGCTCGCCCTGGAATTCGGTGGCTGTTGATGCGGACGTGGGGCGCATCGCGGTGCTGGGGGCGGAGCTGTTCGGCTGGGTGCCGGAGAAGGTGCTGGGCGTCCATGCCCGTTTCGCCAATGCCGAGCCGGAGGTCTTGCACCGCCTCGTGCGCGCCCTCTACGCCGCCGCCCGCTGGTGCGAGGACCCGGCCAACCATGAGGATCTCGCCAAGCTCCTGGGCGAGCCGCGCCACCTTAATCTCCCGGCCGATATCCTCCGCCGCACCCTGGATGGCCGGCTCCACACCGCGCCGGGCGGCGTGCTCAGGTCGCATCCGGACTATCTCGTGCTCAACCGCGATGGCGCCAACCGGCCGTCGCCGGACCATGCGCTCTGGATGTATGCCCAGATCGTCGCCGCCGGTCAGGGCGAATTCGCCGCCGACGCCGCGCGCGAAGCCATGGGGGTCTACCGCCCGGATATCTTCGATGCGGCGGTCGGCCCGGTTCCGGTTAAGCACCCGGAGCCTGATTGCGTCGGCACCCAGTTCGGCGAGATCTTCGATCAGGCCGCCTTTCTGAAGGGCTGACCTCAATCGGCGTAAGGGTTGTCCTTCTCCCGAAGCGTCAGCCGGATCGGCACGCCAGGCAGATCGAACGTCTCGCGGATGCCGTTCACCAGATAGCGGATGTAGCTCTCCGGCACCGCATCGGTGCGCGAGCAGAACAGCACGAAGGACGGCGGGCGCGCCTTGGGCTGGGTCATGTAGCGCAGCTTGATCCGCCGGCCGGACACCGCCGGCGGCGGATGGTTTTCCGTCACCTGCTGCAGGAAGCGGTTGAGCGGATTGGTAGCGACACGCTTGTTCCACACCTTGTGGGCGCTCGCTATGGCCGCCACCAGCTTGTCGAGGCCATGCCCCATGAGGCCGGACAGGGGCACGATGGGCACGCCCTTCACCTGCGGCAGCAGGTGGTCGATCTCCTCGCGCAGGCGGGTGGCGAGGCCGCCACGGGGCACGAGGTCCGCCTTGTTGTAGCCGATGACGAGGGCCCGTCCCTCGCGCGCCACCAGATCGGCGATGCGCAGGTCCTGCTCCTCGAACGGGCGGGTCGCGTCGATGAGGATCACCACCACCTCGGCGAACTTCATGGCGCGCAGCGCGTCGGCGGCGGAGAGCTTCTCCAGCTTGTCGTCGATGCGCGAGCGCTTCCTGAGACCCGCGGTGTCGAACAATTCCAGAGGAATGCCGGCATAGGTCACGTTCACCGAGATGGAATCGCGGGTGATGCCGGCTTCGGGGCCGGTCAAAAGGCGATCCTCGCCGAGCAGCTTGTTGATGAGGGTGGACTTGCCGGCGTTGGGTCGGCCGAGCACCGCCACCTTGATGGGACGGCGGGGCTTCTCGGGCTCGGCCTCCCCCTCGACGGGCACCTCGTCCGCGTCGTCCTCTTCCTCTTCGTCCTCCTCCAGCCGCGTCTGCTCGGGCAGAGCGTCGCAGAGGGCGTCGTAGAGGTCGGAGAGGCCCTCACCATGCTCGGCGGAGAGCGGGATGGGGTCGCCGAGGCCGAGGCCGAAGGCTTCCAGTGTCCCGGCCTCGCCGCCCCGCCCCTCGCTCTTGTTGGCGACGAGGATGACCGGCTTGCCCGCCTTGCGCACCAGATCAGCGAAGGCGCGGTCGGTCGGGGTCAGCCCGATGCGGGCGTCGATCATGAAGAGGATGGCGTCACAATCGCCGATGGCCGCTTCGGTCTGGGCACGCATGCGCCCTTCCAGGCTCGCCGGGGTCGCCTCCTCGAGGCCGGCGGTGTCGACGATGCGGAAGGTGAGGTCGCCCAGCCGCCCCTCGCCCTCGCGGCGGTCACGGGTGACGCCGGGGCGATCGTCCACCAGCGCGAGCTTCTTGCCCACGAGGCGGTTGAACAGCGTCGACTTGCCGACGTTCGGGCGCCCGACGATAGCCAGGGAAAAGGTCATGAAATGGGCTCGCGGCCGGCGGTCGGCTTCAGGTCTGAGGGATTATTGCTGCGGCTTCCCCTTCGGGGGAGTGGCCGGCAGATTGTCGATGGGAGCGTTGGCGTTGCTCGGCTGGCCGAGGCCGGACGAATAGTCGACCCCCGGCACGCCGTTCGGGAACACCGGGGTGCGGGTGCCCGGCACCGGCGGCTTCTTCTGGTCGAACGGGTTGAGGTTCTCCAGCGTCTCGCAACCGGCTGCCGTCAAGGCAAGGCCGAGCGCAAGCGCGAGGCGCAGGCTGCGGGTGACAGGGCGTGCCATCATCAAGCTTGTCCTCCTCATGCGCGTCGCGGTCATGCGGCTCCTCACGGGGTTCACTGGGTCGGCGCGGTGCCAGCGGCCGCTTCACCCGCTGGGGCGGTGACCGAGGCAGTGAGCCGCCGGATGAGCTCGGCCCGAGAACGGACACCGGGCGGGGTGTCGCTGTCGGTGGTGATGTCGGTGGCGGTCTTGTTGGCGGCGGCAAGGTCGCCAGCCTTCAGCTCGGCCAGCGCCAGCGTCTCGCGCGCCGAGTGGCGCAGCGGGCCGGTGCCGTTGGCAATGCCGCCGATGCGCTGCTTCACCTCCGGCAGGCCGGCCGTATCGACCACCAGCAGGGCGGCACGCACCAAAGCGAGGTCACGGGCGAGCGGCGGCACGGAATTGTCGGCGGCAATGGCATCGAAGGCGGCGATGCCGGCCGCCTTGTCGCGGGCGGTGGCGGCGGCAGCGGCGCGGAACAGAGCAAGGGTGCGGTAGCCGGCCGGCCCGCTCTTGGCGATGGCGGCGAAGGCGGCCTCGGCCTCCTGCATCTTGCCGGCATCGAAGAGGGCGACGGCGCTCTGATAAGCCTCGCTGGCCTTCACCGCCTGCTCATGGCGCCAGTACTGGTAGCCGCTCCAGCCCGCGGCGGCGAGAATCACCAGCACGCAGGCGGCGATGATCACGCCGCCGAAACGGTCCCAGAGCTTGCGCAGGCGATCGCGTCGGAGGTCTTCCTCGATCTCGTGGAAAATGTCGGTCATGAGCTGAGAGCTTCGGGATCCAGGACTTGGGGATGGCCTGCCGAAGCAGGACCTTGCCGGCGACGCCGCACCGGGACGAGGGCGCGTAAAGTATCCATGCGGCCTCATCGTGGCAAACGGGCGTTTTTGGGGCGGCTCGGCCTTGGCATGGGGGCCACCCGGCGTAGGATACCCCCGCCCGATGGGGCACTGGATCGGGAGCCCGATGGGGAGCTATGGCCGTCACACCCCGCGCGAGCCCGCCTCTCGCCGCCGCACAGTCATTTGAATACCGTCTCCAGCGCACACCGGTCGGCGTCGTGCTGCTCGACGCGGATCTGCACATCCGTTCGGTCAATCCGGTGGCGATGCGGCTGCTCGCGCCGCCGGGGCAGCGGCTCGCGGGTGTGGATATCCTCTCGCTGCATCCCGGAGAGGCGCGGGACAAGGTGGCCTTTCTCATCGAGCGGGCCCGCACCTCGCAGGACGGCACCTCCTCTTTGGTGGTGACCACCGCCATGGGCACGCTGGTCGCCAAAGTCAGCCGGCTCGAGGCTTCGCCCGATGACCCGCCCGACGGCTTCCTGATGATGATCCACGCTTTGGTCGAGGCGCCCATGATGGGCCGCACCCCCGGTGCCGATCTGGAGGTGGACGGGCTGGCAGTGGCGGGCGCGGAGGCCATGGCGGCTCTGTGCCCCCTCATGAAACTCCCGCTGGTGCGCGGCAAGGGCGACCTCATCAGCCTCATCGACGTGACCGAAGTCGCCTTCCTGGTGGCGCAGGGGCACTATGCGGAGGCGCGCACCGCCACCTTCTCAGCTTTCTGCCCGAGGCCCCTCGCCGATCTGGAGCGCCGGCTCGATCCGGGCCAGTTCGTGCGCGTGCACCGGCGCTATCTCGTCAACATGCGCCACGTCCGCGCCGCCGCGCGTGAGGACGGCGGCTGGCATCTCGTCATGGCGGATGTCGGCGAGACACGGGTCCCGGTCAGCCGGGGCAAGGTGGAGGATATCCGGCGGCGGCTGGGGGTCTGAGGCGCGGAGCCGACTGCCGTTCGTGCAGCCCTGATGCCGTTGGTGCAGGACGCTCGTGGATCGCGCCTTCTGCTTTGAAGCCGGCTCCCTTCGCCGCCCATGGTCTCCCCGACGCGCTTCGGCGCCCGATGGAGGACGATGGATGACCGAAGCTGCCGCCGGCTTTCCCGCTTTTCCCTTCGCGCTCGAAGCGCCGGACCGCTACCTGACCTTCCAGGGCATCGATTTCGAGGGGAATATGGAGGTGGTGCTCATGCACCTGTTCCGCTACATCGACGACCCGGCCCACGGCAACGCCTTCTGGGACCGCTTCAAGGCCCGGCTGGCAGCCGCGGAGGCGGGCGGCGCCACCATCTGCGACAAGCTGCTGCTGCTCCATTCCCACGTCTATTACATGGTCGAGCTGTTCGAGGAGCACGAGGACGAGGTCGCGCTGACCGACCTGAAAAGGCTGGAGGAAGAGTGCTTCTGATCGTCACCCGGCCTCGGGCGGCGGCGCGGGGCGGAAGCCGGCCCGCTTCAGCCGCACGATGGCGAGATCGAGGGCGGAGAGGAATTCGGACCGGGAGCGCGGCGAGAACGGCTTCGGACCTCCGGTGATGGCACCGGCCGAGCGCAGATCTTCCATCAGGTTCCGGGTCGCGAGCTGCATGCCGATGGAATTGGCGGTGAAGGGCCGTCCGTCCGGCGCGATCACCGCCGCCCCGGCGGCGACGCAGCGGGAGGCGAGCGGCACGTCGGCAGTCACCACCACATCGCCGCGCGAGACGCGGGCGGCGATGAAGTCATCAGCCGCGTCCGATCCGGCCGGCACGATGACCCGCTCCACCAGCGGATGGCGGGGCACCATGAGCGGCGCATTGGCCACCACCAGCACGCGGATGTGGTGGCGGAAGGCGACCTTGTATGCCTCCTCCTTCACCGGGCAGGCGTCGGCGTCGATGTAGAGGGCAATGGGCTCTTCGCGGGGGGCGCTCATGCCAGACCCATGGCAGGCCAGCGCCGCGGGAGCAAGGTGGGTGGCCCCGCCTCAGGCGGCGGATGCCGTCTCCTCCGCCGGAGCATCGGTGGGCTGGGACGAGGCGCGGCGCTTGCGCCAGGGAATGGCGATGTAGGCGAGATTGTCCAGCATCCCGAGCAGCTTGCCGCCCTGTTCCAGCTCGCGATCCAGCGCGGCCATGGTGGGCGCCAAGCCCGGATCATCGTCCTTGAGCCAGGTGTCGAGCACGCGGGCGAACAGAACAGCCAGCCCCTTGGCCCTGACGCTGCCGGACAGGCCCGCGCAATCGATGCCGGCCGCCGCCAGCATCCAGCGCTGGGAGCCTTCGGAGAGGCGCAGCAGCGTCAGCGCAAGGGCCGGATCGCGGCGGGCGGAGCGGGTGAGGCCGCGCACGGCCTCCCTGTGGGGCTCCAGCGCATCGAGGCGGCGCATGAGCACTTCGAACAGCCGCTCGCGCGGCCCTTCCCCCGCCAGATCGTCGCTTTCGGGGCCGCCCTCGGCAAGCACCTGCCGATCAGTGGTTCGGAAGAAGGCAGCGAGGAGATCGTCGGTCGATGCGAACGACGCGCGCATCTGCGCCAGCGGCACGCCGCAATGCGCGGCGACCTCGGACAGCGAGATGGCGCGAAACGGCTTCTCGGCCAAAAGATCGAGAAAGCTGCGCAGGCAGGCCTCGCGCGCGGTCTCCGCAGTCATGGCCCTACTCCTCGATAAGAGACGATGCCCTCAGCCCGCGAGTTCCTTGCCGCGCCGGGTGGCGGCGGCGACGGCCTCCACCATCAGGGGCGGAAAGCCACGGCCTTCATCCATGAGAACGGCCAGCGCCGCCGCCGTGGTGCCGCCCGGGGAGGTCACGTTCTGGCGAAGCGTCGCGGCGGAAAGGTCGGACTGGTCCATCAGCGCCCCCGCGCCGGCCACGGTCGCGCGGGCGATGCGGGCGGAGAGGTCCGCCGGAAGGCCAGCGGCCGCGCCCGCCTGCGCCATCACTTCGGCGAGGAGGAAGGCATAAGCGGGACCGGAGCCGGAGACCGCGGTCGCGGCGTCCATCAGCGCCTCGTCATCGACCCATTCGACGATGCCGATTGCGCCGAGCAGCGCGGCGGTGAGATCCTTCTGCGCCTGCGTCACGCCCGGCGAGGGCACGGCGACGCTCACGCCGCGGCCGATGGCGGCCGGGGTGTTGGGAATGGAGCGGACGATCGCGGCATCCGCGCCGAAGATGTTGCCCATGAACGCCACGGTGCGCCCCGCCATCACCGAGACGACAAGGGTACCCGGCTTCACGAGCGCGGCGACCGCCGGCAGCGCCTCGGGGGCCACCTGCGGCTTCACCGCGAGGAGCAGGACAGACGGCGCCGCGATGGCCGCGTGCGCGGGATTGACCAAGACACCTTTGGCCGCGAGCGCCGACGCCGATTCGGCCGTCAGATTGGGATCGAGCACCACGGCCTTGTCCGCCGGGAGGCCCAGCTTGAGCCAGCCTTCCAGCATGGCCGAGCCCATCTTGCCGCAGCCGAGCAGCACCACCGGACCAGACAGGGATTTCAGCACGCTCTCGCTCATGACCGCCTCTTGAACCGGACCTTCTGCGGGCACGCCCGCGCCCGCGGGCCCCGCAGAGGACATCACATAGAGGAGGCTCACGCCCCGCGCCACATCGGCAGCGGGGATTGCACCAACAGCGGAAACCAAAGGGCCGGCTGCCGCCGGCCCCGGTGGCGAGGCTCAGGCCTCGCCGACAGTCTCGAACATGGCCGTGTCCATGGCCTCGCGGGCGGTCTTGCCGGCCCAGACCACGAACTGGAAGGCGGGATAGTAGCGCTCGACCGCATCGAGGGCGGCATCGAGGATGGCCTCGCACTGCCGGTCCGAGGCGGTGGCGCCGCCCGCCAGCACGAGCGCATGGCGGAACATGATGACGCCTTCCTGGGACCACATGTCGAAATGGCCCAGCCACATCTGCTCGTTGACGAGGGCGAGGAGCTTCAGCACCTCGGGGCGACGCCCCTCCGGCACCTTGAAGTCGAAGGCGCAGGCCACGTGGAGCGCCTCGAGCTCATCCATCCACTGGAACGAGACATGGCAGTCCGTCCAGCGGCTGGCGAGCGAGAGGGTGATCTCGTCCTCGTCGGAGCGCTCGAACGACCAGTCACGCAGAGCAGCGAGCTGCTCCACGAGATCAACGGGGTTCGCCGGCGCATCGGCTTCGATGTCGATGAGAGACATGGCCTCGACCTCGCGGTGTGAGGAACGCGGAGAGGGTCGAAAGCGGCACTCCGTGTGACAGGCCACGGGCAGACAGTAGCCAGGGCATGCGCATGCGGCGTGCCGTTCGGAGGCTCGCCGTCAGGACATGTCCCGAAAGAGCGTGTCCTTCAAGAGAGCATCCTGGCGAGGCTGCGCCCCGTCGTATTCGAGCGCTACGACGAACCGGCTCCGAATCGCCACGAAAATCAGTATATCGCGGGTAAAGTTTTCCCCGCTACGACAGATTGTGTGTGCGCCACCCGTTCAGTGCCCTTTTGTCGCAGGGGCGGGATGTCGCCGAATATTCCGCTACGGAAGGTGTCAGGCGGCTCCGCCGGGCACTTCAGTCTCAGGACCGGTCGGGCCGGAAGCGGTGGGATGGGTGTGGATGCGCAGGTTCGCCTCCAGCACGGCGATGCGCGCGGAGAGCCGCTCATTCTCCATGCGGGCCTCGGCGACCATGTCCTTCACAGCCTCGAACTCCTCGCGCTTCACGAGGTCCATGTCGCGCAGAAAGCGTTCCATCTGCGACCGCATGACCGTCTCGGCCTCGCGGCGAACACCCTGGGCCACGCCAGCGGCATCGTTCACGAGACGCGCCATCTCGTCGAAAAGGCGACCGGTGGTCTGGGTCATGGGAGCCTCCTGAGGCCAAGCCCGCGTCATCCGCGGCAAAATCTGTCCGGCGCAGGCCGGTTCGGCGAACATGGCGACAGAGCGGGCGCGACGCAAGGGTGCAGCGCAACATCGCACAGCCGCGTCACCGACTGTCAGCCCTCGCGGCTGTAGCGGACACAGAACAGGTCACGCCACGCGCCATCCGGCTGTCGCTGGCGCGAGGTGAGGATGCGTGTGTCCTCACCCTCGAAGGTGATGACGTCCTGATAGTCGGCGCTGGCGCCGCTGCCGTCCACGGCGGGACCGCTTGTGTCGAGGGTCAGCGTCGTCCCGGCCGCATCGAGCCCGCCTTCATAGACCCACAGATGGCTCATCATGGAGCCGACCCAGTTGCCGACCACCCTGCCGCGCGCCGGATCGAATCCGAGCGTCATGAGGCTCGCATGGACGCTGCCGTCGGGCATCTGGGAGGAGCCTTCCAGCAGCACCCAACTGCCGAAAAGGCGTGCCGTTTCGCGACCCTTGATGGTGCCCTCGCCGTCCGGCGCCGGGGCCTCCACGTTCCATTCGCCCACGAGCCGCCTCAGCCAGCCTTCTTCCGGAGACTGCTCCCGCTCCGTCTGCGCTTCCATGGCGTGCTCCTCCGGTTTCGTCCCGAGTTACCACCTGACCTAAGGGAAAATATGGCGCGACCGACGGCGCCCACCCCAGTGGCTTGACGCGCTCCGGCCGGTCGCGGCAGATGGCGCGCCGGTGCCGCCATACGGGGAGACGATGCCCACCTTCGCTTTGCCCTTCCCCGCCATCGATCCGGTGCTGATCCAGGTCGGACCGCTGGCCATCCGCTGGTATGCGCTCGCTTACATCGCCGGCCTCGTCATCGGCTGGCTGCTGGCGCGACGGCTGGTTTCCCGCCCGGCGCTGTGGGGCGGCACCTCGCCCATGACGCCGCAGGATCTTGACGACGCATTGTTCTGGGCGACGCTGGGCGTGATCCTCGGCGGCCGGCTAGGCTATGTGCTGTTCTACAACCCGGCCTTCTTCGCCCAAAACCCTGCGGACATTTTCGCCGTGTGGAAAGGTGGCATGTCATTCCACGGTGGGCTCGCCGGAACGCTGCTCGCGCTCGTGCTGTTCGCCCGCTCCCGCCGCATCCCCGTCTTCTCGATGCTCGATGTCGCCGCCGTGGTGGCGCCCATTGGGTTGTTCTTCGGCCGGCTCGCCAATTTCATCAATGGCGAGCTGTGGGGCCGGCCGGCGGATGTGCCGTGGGCCATCGTCTTCCCCCACGGCGGCCCCCTGCCGCGCCATCCGAGCCAGCTCTACGAGGCGGGACTGGAGGGTATCGTCCTCTTTCTCATCATGCTGCTTGTGGTGCGCAGCGGCGAGCTGAAGCGCCCCGGCGTCGCCGCGGGCATCTTCGGCATGGGCTACGGCATCGGCCGCATCATCGGCGAATTCTTCCGCGAGCCGGATGCGCAGCTGGGCTATCTCGCCTTCGGCACCACCATGGGCATGTGGCTTTCGGTGCCTTTGGTGCTGGCTGGCCTCGGCCTGCTGCTCTACGCGCTGAAGCGCAAGCCGGCGCCGTGACCACGCCCCTCGAAGAGGAAATCCGGCTGCTGATCGCCGCCGAAGGTCCCATGCCCGTCGGCCGCTATATGGGGCTCTGCCTCGGCCATCCCCGGCACGGCTATTATGTGACCCGCGACCCCCTCGGCGCGCGGGGCGATTTCACCACCGCCCCCGAGATCAGCCAGATGTTCGGCGAGCTTCTCGGCCTGTGGGCGGTGGCCGCTTGGCAGCAGATGGGCGCACCGGGCCTGTTCCGGCTGGTGGAGCTCGGCCCCGGTCGCGGCACCCTCATGGCCGATGCCCTGCGCGCCGCGCGTCTCGTGCCGGCTTTCGGCGAGGCGGCGCGCATCCATCTGGTGGAGACAAGCCCGGTGCTGCGCAAGGCGCAGGCGCGGGCGCTCGCGGCGCATGAGGAGCGGGCCGGCGAGCAGGTCTCATGGCACGCCCGGATCGAGGACGTGCCCGCCGGACCCGCCATCGTCCTGGCCAACGAGTTCTTCGATGCCCTGCCGGTGGATCAGTATGTATGGACCGGCGCGGGCTGGCATGAGCGCAAGGTTGGCGTCGGTGCCCAGGGACAACTCAACTTCGGCCTCGACGCCGCCCCCTCCCGCCTCGCGCCCACCCTCGCCGCTCACCTGCCGCCCCCCGCGCCGGGCGTCGTGCTGGAAGTGATGGAAAGCGGACCCGCGCGCGCGCTGGCCGGACGCATCGCCGCCGAGGGGGGTATCACCCTCGTCATCGATTACGGCCATGCCGGCGGCCATGGCGACACGTTGCAAGCGCTTAAGGCCCACCGCTTCGCCGATCCCCTCGCCGATCCCGGCGAGGCCGATCTCACCGCCCATGTGGACTTCGCCCGCCTTGCCCTGCTGGGGCAGGAGGCAAGGCTCAGGGCGTTCGGGCCGCTGGAGCAAGGGGATTTCCTCACCCGCCTCGGCCTTACCGCCCGTGCCGACCGGCTGATGCGCGATGCCGCGCCCGAGGCCGCTGCGACCATCGCCGCCGCCACCCGTCGGCTGGCTGGAACCGGGGATGGCGAGATGGGGCGGCTGTTCAAGGTGCTCGCGCTCGCCCATCCTCACCTAGGCACGCCGCCCGCATTCGACCCGTCCGAGGAGTTCAACCGATGAAGATCGAGGCGCCCCTGCTCAGCGCCCTGCCCGGCATCCGCCATGCCTTCTTCACCCGTCGGGGCGGCGTCTCGCAGGGCATCTATCACAGCCTCAACGGCGGCACCGGCTCCAATGACGATCCCACCGCCGTGGCGGAGAACCGCGCCCGCATGGCCGAGGCGCTGGGCGTTGCGCCCTCGCATCTCCTCGCATGCTGGCAGGTCCATTCCGCCGACGCGGTGGTCGCCACCGAGCCGTGGACCCGCGAGACCGCGCCGAAGGCCGACGCGGTCGTCACCGCGACGCCCGGCATCGCCGCCGCCATCTCCATCGCCGATTGCGGGCCGATCCTGTTCGCCGATCCCGGCGCGCGGGTGGTGGCCGCCGCCCATTCCGGATGGAAGGGGGCGGTGGGCGGCATCGTCGCCGGGACCGTCGCACGTATGGAGGAACTCGGGGCCCGGCGCGCCAATATCCGGGCCGTTCTCGGGCCGCTGATCCGCCAGCCGAGCTACGAGGTAGGCGAGGAGTTCGTCGGGCGTTTTCTCGCCGAGGACAAGGGCTTCGCCCGATTCTTCGCCCCTGCCGACCGGGCACACCATTCCCTGTTCGACCTGCCCGGCTTCATCCGCCTCAGGCTCGAGCAGGCGGGCGTGGGGCAAGTGCAGGACCTCGGCCTCGACACTTATACGGACGAAGAGCGCTTCTTCTCCTATCGCCGGACCACCCACCGCAAAGAGCCGGACTACGGCCGGCTGATGGCCGCCATCACCCTCGCCTGACGTTGCGGAAATACCGATGAAATCTTCCGATGCCGTCCTGCTCATCGTCCCCGGCTGGCAGGGCTCAGGCCCCGACCACTGGCAGAGCCGATGGGAACGCAGCCTCTCCGCCGCCCGGCGGGTGATGCAGGCCGACTGGGACCGGCCCGACCCAACGGAATGGCCGCGCCGCCTGGCCGAAGCGGTGGCGGCGGCGGACAAGCCGGTAGTGGTGATCGCCCATTCGCTCGGCGTGCCGACCCTCGTCCATGCCGTGCCGCTGCTGCCGGCGGGCAAGGTGAGGGCGGCCTTCCTCGTCGCCCCGCCCGACATCGATCGGGCGGACATCGACCCCGCCATCGCCGGCTTTGCGCCGGTACCCACGGCGCCCCTGCCCTTCCCCTCCGTGCTGGTGGCGAGCCGGACCGATCCCTATTGCGACTATCGCCGCGCCGAAGGCTTCGCGCTCGACTGGGGGGCGGCCATCGTCGATGCGGGCGATGCCGGGCACATCAACGCCGAGGCGGGCTATGGGCCGTGGCCGGAGGGCTCGGTACGCCTGCTCGGCCTTCTCCAGTCGCTGGGCTGAGGCGGCGGAAGGCTTAAGGAGCCATCAACCACATCCTGCGGCCGGCGCTGACCTTCCGGTATTTCCTGCAGCCGTTAACCGCACTTTAACCGTTTTTCTGGACCCGGCCGCCATTTCCCGCTACCCCTTCGGCGACAAGCTCAACGCCGGGAGCCGTCATGCGGGTATCAGTGGCAGGGGTCGTGGACGCAGCAGCGGAACGCGCGGGAACTCCCCATGCGGCACGCCGCTTCATCTCCCCACTTCGCCTTGCCGGGCTGGCCCTGTGCCTCGCCCTCGGCGCCTGCCAGACCGACGGCTCGGGCATGGCGAACTCCGGCGGTGGCGGCGCAGTCGCTTTCGACAGCATCGACGGGCCGCCCCAGGCCACATTCGAGAAGCTCGTGGGTCAGCTCAATTCCGAGGCGGAGACGCGGCGCGTGGCGGTTGCCTCCCGCTCCAGCGGCGCCGCCTACCGGGTCAAGGGCTACCTCGCCATGCACGTCCAGAAGGGCTCCGCCACGGTGGCCTATGCTTGGGACGTCTATGACCGCAACCAGAACCGGGTCGCCCGGCTTTCCGGCGAAGAGCCGGCCGGACGGGTGAAGGGCAAGGTTTCGGACGGCTGGGCCGCCTGCGACGACAAGGTGCTCGCCCGCATCGCCGACAAGTCCATGGCCAGCCTCGCCGAAACGCTCGGCGTCGGCGGCACGGCGCCCGCTCCGGTCGCCACGGCCACCGCCGCAGCTCCCGCGGCGCAGGACGAAAAGCCCGCGACGGCCGAGCCCGCGATCCGGCCCGATCCTGCCGGAGTGCCCGTGGCGGCCCTCGAAACGTCCGGCACGGTCCTCGGATACGCCGCGAACTGACCGGGCGGCACGACATTCCAGCAACAGCCGGCGCGGACGATGGGGTGGCCCCGCCTTCTGCCACGCCGTGGCTCTTTACAACATTGTGACGGCCCGCCTATCAGAGCCGGACAAGTCTCGTTTCCGACCCTTCGATCAGGCCCGGTGCCGGGCGGAGCGTCCCAATGTCAGCGGAGAACGGTCCCATGAAGCTCGTCGCGGGCAATTCCAACCGCGCGCTCGCTGAAGCCATCGCCGCTTATCTTGCGACGCCGCTCACCAAGGCGGTGGTCCGCCGCTTCGCGGACATGGAGATCTTCGTCGAGATCCAGGAGAACGTGCGCGGACAGGACGTGTTCGTGGTGCAATCCACCTCGTTCCCGACCAACGACCACCTCATGGAGTTGCTCATCATCATCGATGCGCTGCGCCGCGCCTCGGCTAAGCGCATCACGGCGGTGCTGCCCTATTTCGGCTACGCCCGCCAGGATCGCAAACCCGGCCCGCGCACGCCCATCTCCGCCAAGCTGGTCGCCAACCTCATCACCCACGCCGGCGCTGACCGCGTGATGACGCTGGACCTGCATGCCGGGCAGATCCAGGGCTTCTTCGACATCCCGACTGACAACCTCTATTCCGCGCCCGTGATGGTGCGGGACATCAAGGAGCGGTTCGACACCTCCAACGTCATGGTGGTCTCGCCGGACGTGGGCGGCGTGGTCCGCGCCCGCGCGCTCGCCAAGCGCATCGACGCCCAGCTCGCCATCGTCGACAAGCGCCGCGAGCGGCCGGGCGAGAGCGAGGTGATGAACGTCATCGGCAATGTGGAGGGCCGCTCCTGCATCCTAGTCGACGACATCGTTGATTCGGGCGGCACGCTGGTGAATGCGGCCGATGCGCTGCTCGCCCGCGGCGCCAAGGAAGTCACTGCCTACATTACCCACGGCGTGCTTTCGGGTGGCGCGGTGGCGCGCGTCACCGCTTCCAAGCTCAAGGAACTGGTGATCACCGATTCCATCCTGCCCACCGAGGCGGTCCGGGTGGCGCGCAACATCCGCGTGCTCTCCATCGCCACCCTCATCGGCGAGGCCATCGCCCGCACGGCGCACGAGGAATCGGTCTCCAGCCTGTTCGACTGAGGCGCGGAGCCGGGGCAGCTCATCTGCGACGTTCCCCGAGAACTGCCACTTGCCACCGGCCCCTTCGGCCTATAGCGTTCCGTTAGCACAGCTACTGGTTGTAGGCAGCCGTGGCAGGAGGAACGACGTGTCCGATCAGGCCGATATTCTTGTCCCCCCCTCCACCATCCCTGCCAACATGCCTCCATCCCAGGTCGGAGCGGCCTCCGCGGAGGCGTCCGCTCCGCTTCCCGGCCCCCATCGCGGCGACTATTACATCAGCGTCCTGAAACGGCTCAGCCAGACCCGTGCGGTGAAACGATATCTAGAAGTCGGCGTCTGCACCGGGGAGAGCTTCGCGCAGATCGTCGCCGAGCGGGCGGTCGGCGTGGACCCCGCCTTCCGCCTCACGCACAACGTCGCCACCAACAAGACCGAGGTGCGCCTGTTCCAGATGTCGAGCGATGCCTTCTTCGCCGAGGTGGATGTCCCGGCGGCGCTCGGCGGCCCGGCGGACTTCGCCTTTCTCGACGGCATGCACCAGTTCGAATATCTGCTGCGCGATTTCTACAACACCGAGCGGGTGGCGAGCCCGCGCGGGCTGATCGCTCTGCACGACTGCCTCCCCCTCGCCGAGCCAATGCTCCTGCGCGACTCGCAGGAGGCGGTTCGGCTCAGCCGCGAGACGCCGTATAATGGATGGTGGACCGGCGACGTGTGGAAGGTGGTGGCCATTCTCGCGAAGTACCGGCCCGACCTGCGCATCGTGTGCGCGGACGCGCCGCCCACCGGTCTCGTCTTCGTCAGCAACCTCGATCCCGGCAGCGACAGCCTCCGGCGCGACTATTGCCGCATCGTCGACGAGTTCGCCGCTGTGCCGAACACGGCCGAGGGACTTGCTGCCTTCTACTCCGGTATCTCGCTGGTGCCGACCGCCCGCATCCTGTTGGGCTTCGACCACAGCCTCTATTTCCGCGCCTGACCCCTCATTGGTCCTTCGCGCCGCCGGAGCCGTTCGCCTCTCCTTCCACCTCGCCCTTGCGCTGCAGCCACAGCATGACGAGCCAGCAGGAGGAGGCCCAGGCGGCGCCAAGCGCCCAGCCGCCCACCACATCGCTGGGCCAGTGGACACCGAGATAGATTCGGCTGATGCCGACGATGACGGTTATGACCGCTGCCCCGCCCAGCAGGAACAGCTTCACCCGCGTGCGCTTCTGGGTGCGTGCCAGCAGGGCCGCGAGGGTCAGGTAAACCACCGCCGCGAGCATGGCGTGGCCCGATGGGAAGCTCTGGGAATAGACCGACATGCCATGGGGCACGAGGTCCGGTCGCTGCCGGTCGAAGCCCCATTTCAGCCCCTGCGACAGGATCGTTCCTCCCGCCACCGACACCGCCACGAGCAGCGCTGCATGGCGTTTGCGGGTGAGGATGAGAAAGAAGATCACGGCCAGCGTCAGCAGGGTGAGCACGCTGGTGCCGCCCAACGCGGTGAGATCGCGCATCATCTCCTCCACCCAGGGCGGGCCGAGGGGATCGGACGGATCGGTGGGATTGCGCAGGGCGAGCAGGATGTCCCGGTCGAGGCTGCCGGGCGCGCCTTCGGTCACCTCGTCGGCAACCACGAGGAAAAGATAGAAGGCAAAGGCGATGAAGCCGAGGACAGCCAGCGTCGCCCGCTCCATGGTGCTCACGGAAGCGAGCAGCGGGCCCACGATGGGAAGGCCTTCGAGACGGTGAAGGCCGCGCTTCAGCAAAGAGAGGGGGGGCGTGTCGCTCACGCGGCAAGGTTTGGCTGCAGTCGGCGCGGACGTCAACTCCCCCAACGGGAAGGGGCGACGCCAATACCAGCGCCGCCCCTTCCTGAAACCCAACTCCCGTCAGGCCCTTCAGGCGGCCTGCTGCTTCGGGCGCACCTCGGCGGAATAGGAATCCATCAGCTGGTGGGTGATGCCCGAGGGGGTGAAGGTCCAGTCGGCGATGGAGCCGACCGGGGTCACTTCCGCCGCCGTGCCGGTGACGAAGCACTCGGAGAAGCCGGTCAGCTCCTCCGGCTTGATGTGGCGCTCCACCACCTCGATGCCGTGGCGGCGGGCGATGTCGATCACCGTGCGGCGGGTGATGCCGTCAAGGAAGCAGTCCGGGGTGGGGGTGTGGATCACGCCGTCCTTGATGAAGAACACGTTGGCGCCGGTGCACTCGGCCACGTAGCCGCGATAGTCCAGCATCAGCGCATCGGCGAAGCCGCGGCGCTCGGCCCGGTGCTTCGAGATGGTGCAGATCATGTAAAGGCCGGCAGCCTTGGCGCGGCAGGGGATGGTCGCCGGATCGGGACGGCGCCACTCGGACAGATCCAGGCGCAGGCCCTTGCGGCGCTGCTCGGGATCGAAATAGCTCGGCCACTCCCACACGCCGATGGCAAGGTGGATGGTGTTCTTCTGGGCAGCGACGCCCATCATCTCGCTGCCGCGCCACGCCACCGGGCGGACATAAGCGTCGACGAGGCCGTTCTTCTCGAGCGTCGCTTTCTTCGCGGCGTCGATCTCGCCGATGGTGTAGGGGATGGTGAAGTCGAGCATCTCGGCCGAGAGGCGCAGGCGCTCGGAATGCTCGGCGCTCTTGAAGATCTCGCCGCCATAGGCGCGCTCGCCCTCGAACACCGTGCTGCCGTAGTGCAGGCCATGGGACAGCACGTGCAGCTTGGCATCTGCCCACGGCACGAAGACGCCATCGTACCAGATCCAGCCGTCACGTTGGTCGAAGGGGACACCCTGAGCGCTCATCTTCTCAACTCCTGTTCAGACCGCGTCGTGCGCGCGGCTTCCCCCCTGCGTCACCGCAGCTTTCCAGCGGTCCCGCATGGGGATATCTTTACGCCTGCTTACAAAGCCGGCAAAGCCGCGAAACGATCGAACCGGCTGGGCGATGCCCGCGACCGATCATTTCGTGGAACACGCTCTTTGGGTAACGATCAAAACGAAAAAAGTCAACATGGCTGACATAAATTCCGCGCTCGCCCTGACGGACGCACCCAAGACTGCCGCCGATGCCCCCGCTCCGGCGCCGGCCGAGGCCGCGCCGCTGGTGGATTTCGTCGAGCTGCTGTTCTTCGCCTATCGCGATTTCGTAGCCGACCCGGACGAGATCCTGGCGCCCATCGGCTTCGGGCGCGCGCACCATCGCGTGGTCCATTTCGTCAATCGGCATCCGGGGATGCGCGTCACCGACCTGCTCGACATCCTGCGCATCACCAAGCAGAGCCTGGGCCGGGTACTGCGGGAACTGGTGGATGAAGGCTTCGTGGAGAGCCGGGCCGGCGCCTCCGACCGGCGTCAGCGCCTGCTGTTTCCTACCGCCAAGGGCGAGACCCTTGCGCGCGAGTTCGTGGCGCTGCAGAGCCGGCGCATCGAGACCGCGCTGGAAGCCAGCGGACCGGAAGGCCGGGACACGGTGCGGCGCTTTCTTCTCGCCATGATCGACCCGGAGGATCGCGTGCCCGTGGAGCGACTGATCGAGCGGGCGGACCGCTCCGCACGGGCGCGGCGTGGGTGAAGCGCGAACTGCCGCTGATCTTTGCCGCCAGGTTCCTGACTCCCGGCTCCTGCCGCCGATGCGGCCACCAGAAAACGAGACCCAGATGATCCTTCGCGCTTTCCGGGAGGCCCCGCACCATGGCTGAGGCCGTGACCGTCGCCTTGGCCGACGACGCCCCCCATCTGCTCGTGGTGGACGACGACAGCCGCATCCGTACGCTCTTGTCCCGCTTTCTCACTGAGAACGGCTATCGCGTCAGCACCGCCGCCTCCGCCGCCGAGGCGCGGGCGCGACTGGAGGGCCTCGCCTTCGACCTACTGGTCCTCGACGTGATGATGCCGGGCGAGAGCGGCCTCGACCTCGCCCGCGACCTGCGGCGCGGCTCGGCTGTGCCCATCCTCATGCTCACCGCCCGTTCGGAGACCGCCGACCGCATCACCGGCCTCGAAGCCGGCGTGGACGACTACCTCGCCAAGCCGTTCGAGCCGCGTGAGCTACTGCTGCGCATCGGCTCCATCCTCAAGCGCGCGCTGCCGCCGCCGCAGAAGGCCATCGAGAGCGTGCGCTTCGGCGAGTTCGCCTTCCATCTGGAGCGCGGCGAGCTGACCCGCAACGGCGAGATCGTGCGCATCACCGAGCGCGAGCGGGACATGCTGCGGGCGCTGGCCGAGGCGCCCGGCGATACGGTGCAGCGCCTTGCGCTGGCCGGCGGCGGGGCCGCAAGCGAGCGCGCCGTCGACGTGCAGGTGAACCGCCTGCGCCGGAAGCTCGAGCGCGACCCCGCCAATCCCGTCTATCTCCAGACGGTGCGCGGCATCGGCTATCGGCTGGTGGTGACGCCTTGAGCGTGGCGGAGAGTCCTTCAGGCGTCCGGCACTGGGCGAGGCTGGTTCTCGTCTGGCTGAGAGACACCACCAACGGCTTCGCCGCCTGGTTCAACCGGGTGACGCCGAAAGGGCTCTATCCGCGTTCGCTTCTCATCATCGTCACGCCGATGGTGATCCTGCAATCGGTGCTGGCCTTCGTCTTCATGGAGCGCCACTACAATGTGGTGACGCGCCGCCTCTCCGCCGCCGTCAGCCAGGACATCTCCGCCGTCGTATCGCTCTACGACATGCTGCCCAAGGCGAACGACCACATTGCCTTGCGCACCTTCGCCTCGCGCAACCTCTCGCTCAATGTGGCGGTGCTGCCGCCCACCGATCTGCCGCCGCCGGGGCCAAAGCCCTTCTTCTCGGTGCTGGACGCCGCCCTCTCCCGCGAGATCGGCCTCAGGCTGAAGCAGCCCTTCTGGCTCGACACCGTGGGCCGCTCCATGCTCATCGAGGTCCGGGTGAAGATGGATGACGCGGTGCTGCGCATCTTCGCCCCGCGCAACGCCGCCTACGCCTCCAACTCGCACATCTTCCTGTTGTGGATGGTCGGCACCTCGCTGGTGCTGCTGGCCGTCGCCATCCTGTTCCTGCGCAACCAGATCCGCCCCATCGAGAACCTGGCCGACGCTGCCGAGGCCTTCGGCAAGGGGCGCGACGTGGAGAATTTCCGTCCCCGCGGCGCCCGCGAGGTGCGGCGGGCCGCCATCGCCTTCCTGGAGATGAAGCGGCGCATCGAGCGGCAGATCGAGCAGCGCACCACCATGCTCGCCGGCGTCTCCCACGACATGCGCACCATCCTCACCCGCTTCAAGCTGGAGCTCGCCTTCCTGCCGGAGGGCGAAAGCGAGGCACTGAAGAAGGATGTGGACGAGCTTCAGGGCATGCTGGAAGCCTACCTCGCGTTCGCCCGCGGCGACCCCGGCGAGCAGGCAGCCCTCACCGACATGGGCGAGCTCATCGAGGACCTGCGCCTCAATGCCGAGCGCGACGGCGCCACCGCCACGGCGAGCTTCATGGGCCCGCCTCTGGTGGAGGTGAAGGCCGACCAGCTTAAGCGCTGCATCGGCAACCTCGTGAACAATGCGGTGCGCCATGCCCGCCGCATCGCCATCTCCGGCACGCGGGATGCGCGCTACCTGATCGTGACCGTGGATGACGACGGCCCCGGCATTCCCGAGGAGAAGCGCGAGGAGGTGTTTCGCCCCTTCCTGCGCCTCGACGATGCGCGCAACCAGGATGCCGGAGGCTCCGGCCTCGGCCTCTCCATCGCCCGCGACATCGCCCGCGCCCATGGCGGCGACATCCAGCTCTCCGACAGCCCCATGGGGGGCCTCAGGGCGACAGTGCGCATCCCTGTCTAGCCCATTCTTTGGGCATGCCCGAAGCTTGGGCTTGCCCCTCTTCGCCGGCTGATGATCCACTGGAGGGATGGACAAGCTGCCCCCGCCTCCACCCTTCCAGCCCTCGGATTTCGCCCAGACCCATCCGGGCCTCGCTTTGCTGCGCCTCGCCGCGCTTCTGGCCGAGGGGAGCGAAGCGGACGAGGAGACGCTCGACATGATGTTCGAGCAGATGGAGGTCGGGGCGCTCGATGGTCTCGCCCCCGCTGACATCTGGGCGGAATTTTCCCGCGGGCTGATGGGCGCGCGGCCGGGCGCCATGGTGAAGGCGCTGCGCGAATGCGGGGTGCTGGAACAGCTCTTCCCGGAAATCTCAGCGGTCTTCGGCATCCCGCAGATCACCGACACCGCGGACGAGATCGACCTCGGGGTCCTCCTCGTCGCCTCGCTCAACGAGGCCGGGCGGCGGGCGGCGCCGCTGGAGGTGCGCACGGCACTGCTGCTGATGCATGCCGGGAAATCGGATTCCCCGCGCGAGCATCTGCCCGTTCACTATCGCCACATTGAGCGCGCCATACCGCGCATCGCCGCCGCCTGCGACCGCTACGACGTGCCCGAGCGCTGCCGCGACCTCGCGCTGCTGTCACTCCACGAATGCGAGCGGGTGCAGCGCGCCTCGCCGGTCCGCGCTGGGCCGCTCGCCGCCATGCTGGACCGCACGGGAGCCTTCCGCGATCCCGAGCTGTTCGAAGCGCTGATGCTGGTCGCGATCTGCGATTATTTCGGCCATGGCGATCGCATGGGCGAAACCCACCCGAAGGTGGAGCTGCTGCGGGCCGCCCGTGACGCCTGCGCCGGCCTCGACGAAGGCGGGCTCGACGCCGACGACATCGCGCTCGCCCGCGCGCAAGCCATTGCCACCGCGTTCAAATCCGAGCGCTGGGCGCAGACCTAGGGATCAGAACAGGCGGCCGCCGTCCGGCACCTTGAGGCTCGGCGAGATCAGCACCACCGCGCCGTTTTCGTCGGGAAAGCCGAGGGTCAGCACCTGCGACATGAAGGGGCCGATCTGCCTGGGCGGGAAATTCACCACCGCCGCCACCTGCCGGCCCACCAGGTCCTCCGGCGTGTAATGCACTGTAATCTGTGCGGAAGAGCGCTTCACACCGATCTCCGGGCCGAAATCGATGGTCAGCTTGAAGGCGGGTTTGCGGGCCTGGGGGAAGGGCTCGGCGGCGACGATGGTGCCGACGCGGATATCCACCTTCAGGAAGTCGTCGAAGGTGATGACGGGGGAAGGCGTGCTCTCGTCGGACATGGCGGCCTGCTGCTGCGGAAGGCCTGCTTATAGGCCAACGCCGGCCTCCTCCGCGAGCCCCGAAAAGGACTGCCATCAGCTTGACAGTAAAGGGGGCGGAAAATATTAGCCAAACGGTAACCATACCCGGGCGGGGGAACGGACAAGTGACTTTCAAAACACGGATTTTTGCCGGCGTCCTCGCCCTCTCGGCCCTCGGCTCATCCCTTCCCGCCAGGGCACAGGAGACGGCCTACGACCGTTCCGGCCGCTGGACCATCACCGCCGTTTTCGACAACAACCAGTTCGGCTATTGCGCAGCCGACATCGACAACGGACAGGTGCAATTCCGCATCGGCACGGACGGACGCTCGTGGCAGATCGGCGTGCCCTTCTATGGCAACACCGGTCCGCTCGACGTCTATTACGGCTTCGGCGGCGCCGCGGAGATGGGCACCTTCCATGCCGAGGGGGATGGCTGGGCCTCCATGATGATTAACAACGACCAGCTTAACGCCTTTAGGACATTGCCGGAATTCTCCGTGAACCTCGACCGGGGCGAGCAGACCTTCAAGCTCGCCGGCGCCGCCCAGGCGCTCGACAAGACCCTGGCGTGCGCGCGCAACCGCGGCCAGAAGGCCTCCCCGCCCCCGCAGCCACCGCAGCCACCGCAGCAGAATGTGACCAACGGCAAGAATTGCCCACCCTTCGGTAGCGTCCGCTCGCTGAATAGCAATGCGCCGGTTAAGGTGATGTTCGTCAATGAATCGAACATCCCCCTCAACATCATGTGGATCGACTTCAACGGCGAGTGGAAGAAGTACCATACACTCAGGCCGCACTCGAATGTGGAGCAGCCGACCTACGGAACGCACCCGTGGATCGCCGTGGATTCCCGCGGCACCTGCCATGGCGGCGTGATGTACGGCAACCCGGCTTCGCGCACCGAAGGCGACAACATGTTCCAGATCTGGGACTGAGACGGCACGCGGGCCGGAGACAGCTTCGGAGGACGATGGCAATGTCTTGCAGGGCTTACATTTTCGGTGTGTTGGTCGCCGCGGCGGCAGCAGCCGCGGCGGTTCCGGCGGCGGCGCAGAGCGCGGGGCGCAACTGCCCGCCCTATGGCAGCGTCCGCTCCATCAACGGCAAGGCGCCGGTGGAGGTTATCTTCCTGAATTTTACGAAGATTCCGCTCAACATCACGTGGATCGACTACGACGGACAGTGGCGCAAGTACCAAACGCTTGCGCCCAATGCCGCCGTCACCCAGCGGACCTTCGGCACCCACCCCTGGATCGCGGTGGACGACAAGGGCAATTGCCATGGGCGGGTGATGTATCCCAACCCCAATTCGCGCGACGGCGGCGACAACCGGTTCGAAATTTACGACTAATTTTTCATATATTACAAATAGTTGCGCCTCCGGCCGGGCGGCTGATCGGAGGCGCGGCGCTCAGCTCCGGGGGGCGATTGGAGCCTTGCTGGTGCGGCCCCACAGCACGAAAAGTGCGAGGGCGAACAGAACCAGATTCATCGGCAGCACCTGGGCCTCGCCACGGCTGACATGCAGCACCATGGCGGCTGCCTGGATGATGGCGAAGCCCGCCGCGGCGAGCGGCGTCAGGCCCGGCTGGATGCGTGTAAGTGCCGGGAAAATAATGCCAATCGCGCCGGCCAGCTCGGCGATCCCGACAAAGCGCACGAGCCAGAGCGGGGCATCGGCGGCCCAGGTCGCGCCCATCTGGGCGAGGGCCGGTGGGGCCATGACAGCGTGCATTCCGCCGGCCATTCCGAACAGGAAAGCGAGGGCGATCTGGGCGGCCCACAGAGCGAGGGTCCAGACCCGGTTCGGGGCGATGCCGGTGGCGATATCGGTATGTGCCATGGGGTGTTTCACCAGGGGTATCGGTGCCGTTCGGAAACGGTTCACCTGACTGTCAGATGCCCCCGACGCTATCAATTTCTCATAAGGCAATCATGGTGCCATAATTTGACGCTCGATTTCCTGATAGCGAATGACGATGGACACGCTCGCCAGCCTCCGCATCTTCGTCGCCGTCGCCGAGTTGAAGAGCTTCGCCGCCGCCGCCGAGCGCCTGCGGCTCTCCCCGGCCATGACCACCAAGCATGTCCAGCATCTGGAGGCGCGGGTGGGGGCGCGGCTGTTCCAGCGCACCAGCCGGAAGGTCAGCCTCACCGAGGCGGGGGCGCTCTATCTCGCCGAGGTGCGGCCCATGCTGGAGGGGCTGGCCGAGGCGGAGGCGCGCATCGGGGCGGCGACGCTGGAGCCGCGCGGCACGCTGCGGATGAGCCTGCCGGTGTGGATGGCGCATCCGCGCTTCGTCCGCCTCTTCGCCGCCTACCGGGCGCGCTACCCGCAGGTGCGGCTCGACCTCCATCTGGACGGGCGGGCGGTGAACCTGGTGGAGGAGGGCTTCGACCTCGCCTTGCGCATCACCCGGTCGCTGGACGAGGGGGTGATCGCCCGCACCCTCGCCCCCATCGCCTTCGTGCTGGTGGCCGCCCCGGCCCTTCTCGCCCGCACCGGACGGCCGGAGCGCCTCGCCGATCTCGACGGCCTGCCCTTCGTCGCCTACGCGCCGATGATGGCGAGCGGGCGCCTCGCGCTGCCGGGGATGGACGCCGAGGTCCGCTTCGATCCGGTGGTGCTGAGCGGCAACGAGACCCTGCTGCTGATGGCGGCCCGGGAGGGCCTGGGCTTCGCCTTCGTGCCGCGGGTGATCGTGGAAGACGACCTCGCCGCCGGCACGCTGGAACACCTCCTGCCCACCACCCTCACCCCCTCCGCCCCCCTCTACGCCATCTACCCCAACCGCACCCACCTGCCCGCCAAGGTGCGGACGTTCCTGGATTTTCTGGTGGAGGAGGGGTGGTGAGGGCTATTTCGGATTCTTTGATATCGCTTGCTTTATCCTTCGAAACTCATCAGGGTAGCCAGTCTGCGCCGCCACCAGATCAGCATCGTGCCGCGCAAATTGAATTGACCCCAACGATTCTACAGTCGGAACAATCATCTGACTTCCGTGAAGAAAGATCAGCTCATCATCTGCCCCGTCGACATTATCCCCAATATAGAAATTGTACACAAGCCCATCGAAATACACGCGAATTGCAGGCATTGAAATTACATCAATACTGTTATCTTCATTTATTTTTGGTGTTTTTATAAATTCATTCGAATGTATATAATTATGCTGTTCACCAGCACTACTAATCTGCAACAGAGATAAAGGCAAAAATTGCACATCATAATCTTCAATTCCGCATATAATTCTTCTTAATCCATTTGTTCTATCTTTATCGAGATGTATATGAGAGAATTCATTTTTGGACGTCTCCACACATCTCCAAAGAATACTTAGAAAGAAAAGGCGAAGACGCCTTCCGTCCTCAAGTTCGACCTGCCGGATCCCCAGCGAGGTATCACCAAAACTAGAATAGGATACCGGGCACCTTGCTGCCCCTCCCCAATCGCTCCAGACCAATTTTAATTTTTTCAGTGTAGAAATCCCATAGTTATCGTAGTTTGATAAAATATTTTCTCCAGACTGAACGACCAGCTCGTTATCATACCAACTGTTATACCTTAATTTAGGCCTTTTTCTGCCGCAGAAATCTCCATAAACCCACTCCCACGCGAACCCACACGCGTTAAGGCCTTGGGAATAATGTGGGACTTGACGAATTTACCATCCGCCAGAGTGAGTTTACATCTTCCGAAAGACATGGAACGACTCGCAGAGATCAGAGATTATATTAAATTATAAGCATTCGCGCTTTGGCGCCAATCCCTCACCCCTCAAACCGCTCCACAAACTCCGCCACCCGCCGGTCCACCCGCACATCCCGCCCGGTGATCGCCCGCACCAGCGAGAGGCCTTCCAGCGTCCTCGCGCGGGACAAGGCCACATAGGCCTGGCCGGGCGCGAAGGCGCCGTCGGCGAAGTCGATGCGGACGTCGGTGAGGGTGAGGCCCTGCGCCTTGTGCATGGTGAGGGCCCAGGCGGGGGCCAGCGGCAGCTGGGTGTAGGTGCCCACCACCTGCGCTTCCAGCCGGCCGCCGGGCTCGTCCCAGCCGTAGCGGATGCGCTCCCAGGTGAAGGCCTCGATCTCCACGCTGGGGCCGGAATCGAGCTTCACCAGCGCGGAATGGGGGCCGAGGCCGGTCACCGTGCCCACCGAGCCGTTCACCCAGCGCCGGGCGGGATCGTTGCGCAGGGCCATGACGCGGGCGCCGCGCTTCAGCACCAGCTTTTCCGCCACCGGCAGGCGGTCGCCCTCCAGCCCGAACTCGCCCTTCAGCAGCCCGCCGAATTCGCGCCCCTCGTCGGAGAGGGCGGCGAGGCCGCGGGCATTGTAGGCGTCGGCGCGGGCATTGGTGGGGGTGAGAAGAACGGGCTGCGCGCCCTCGCGGTGGGGGCGCACGCAGGCGTCGTTCAGCGCCTCCGCCGCCTCGCGGGCGCCACGGCCCCGGCGCAAGGCGTCGAGCATGGCGATGAAGGCGCGGTCGGTCTGGCGGTGGACGAAGGTGAAGGGCACGCCCGTCACCTCCCGCCCGTCCAACGCCTTGGCATGGAAGGCGAACGGCCCCTCATAGCCCATGCGGCCGAGCATCTCCTGCTCGGCATAGGGCACCACGGGGGGCAGCTGGAGGAAATCGCCCACCAGCACCATCTGCACCCCGCCGAAGGGCTCGGAATTGTCGCGGGCGATGCGCAGCGAGATGTCCACCGCGTCGAGCAGGTCCGCCCGCACCATGGAGATCTCGTCGATCACCACCCGGTCGAGCTTCTTCAGAAGGCGCCGCACCTGCGCGCGGGGCTTCACCTCGTCCGGGTTCTGGAGGCGGGGCGGAATGCCGAAGAAGGAATGGATGGTCTGCCCGCCCGCCTGCAGCGCAGCGACGCCGGTGGGCGCCAGCACCACTTGCCGGCCCCGTGGCGCCTTGCGCAATTCGTGCAGGAAGGTGGTCTTGCCCGTGCCCGCGCCGCCCAGCACCATGATGAGCGGGGCCTTCGCCTCGATGGCGGCGAGCGCCCGTTCGGCCGCATCCGCGCCGGGGGCGGGAAGGCCGGCATCCTCCGGGGCAGCGGGCAGATCGCTCACGGGGTTGGGTCGCTCACGAGATGAGACCGATCAAGAGATGAGGCCGGCCTCGCGGGCGAGGTCGATGAGGGGGCGCTGGGGCCGGGCGCCCATCTGGCCGATGATCTCCCCCGCCGCCAGCGCACCGAGGCGCAGGCTGGTGGCCGGGTCGAGGCCGCGCGTAGTGCCGGTGAGGAAGCCGGCGGCGAAGAGGTCGCCCGCGCCGGTCGTGTCCAGCACGCGCTCCACCGGATGGGCCGGCACGCTGACCACCACCTCGCGGGTGACGAAGGAGGCGCCCTTCTCCGAGCGCGTCACCACGGCTTCCTTCGCATCCCGGCGCAGGGCCACCAGAGCGGCGTCGAAATCGGCGGTCTCGTAGAGCGACTTCAGCTCGCCCTCGTTGCAGAAGACGAGGTCTACCGTGCCGGAGATGATGAGGTTCTTGAACTCGGCGCGGTAGCGGTCCACGCAGAAGGTGTCGGAGAGCGAGAGCGCGACCTTGCGGCCGGCGCCGTGGGCGATCCTGGCTGCGGCGAGGAAGGCCTCCTTGGCCGCCGGCGGGTCCCACAGATAGCCTTCGAGATAGGTGACGGCCGCGCTTTCCACCATGGCGGCGTCGATGTCGGCGACCACGAGGTTCTGCGCGGCCCCGAGATAGGTGTTCATGGTGCGCTCGCCATCCGGCGTCACCAGGATGAGGCAGCGCGCCGTGGCCGGGCCATCCGCGGCGGCGGGGGTGCCATAGGCGACGCCGGCGGCGCGGATGTCGTGGCCGAACACGGTGCCGAGCACGTCGTCCTTCACCTTGCCGATGAAGCCGGCCTTGCCGCCCAGCGAGGCGACGCCCGCCGCGGTGTTGGCGGCCGAGCCGCCGGAGGCCTCGGTGCCCGGGCCCATGGCGGCGTAGACCGCCTCCGCCCGCGCCTCGTCGATGAGCGCCATGCCGCCCTTGGTCATGCGGTTGGCGGAGAGGAAATCCTCCTCGGCGCGGGAGAGGACATCGACGATGGCGTTGCCAATGGCGAGGACGTCGAGGGCAGCAGTCACAGGAAGTCTCCGGAAGATTCGGCGAGGGGTAGCATTCGCCCTGATGCGGTGCAATCGCCGGGCCCGGCCGCATCGCCTACCCCTTAACCTTTTCGCAAGGAATGGCGCCCGCCCCGGCCGGCCCGGCGCCTTCGCACTTGCAACGGGGGCGGCGTTCTGAACAATTCCGTCAGTCTGCTCACAGAAGGGGCCTGCCCGAAGCTCAGGCGGATGTGCGCGTTGCGGAGCGTCACGAGACGTGATGCCGCGCGGCGGCTCCCGGATGCTAAAGGCAGGACCAGCGGCCGCCGGTGGGGGCACGGCGCGTCGGATTCACGGCGACGAGAGGGACCATGTCGCGCAGGTATTTCGGAACGGACGGCGTGCGCGGGCGCGCCAATGCCTCGCTCACGGCGGATCTGGCGCTGAGGGTGGGCATGGCGGCAGGGCTGGTGTTCCAGCGCGGCGACTATCGCCACCGGGTGGTCATCGGCAAGGACACGCGGCTGTCCGGCTACATGATCGAGAACGCGCTGGTGGCCGGCTTCACCTCGGTGGGCATGGACGTGCTGCTGCTCGGCCCCATGCCGACGCCGGCGGTGGGCATGCTCACCCGCTCCATGCGCGCGGACCTCGGGGTGATGATCTCCGCCTCGCACAATCCGTTCGACGACAATGGCATCAAGCTGTTCGGCCCGGACGGCTTCAAGCTCTCCGACGAGGTGGAGCGCGAGATCGAGGAGCTGATCGACGAGGATCTCGCCAAGCGCCTCGCCAAGCCCGCCGAGATCGGCCGCGCCCGGCGGCTGGAGGGCGTGCACGCCCGCTATATCGAATATGCCAAGCGCACCTTGCCGCGGAACCAGTCGTTCGAGGGCATCCGCGTGGTGGTGGACTGCGCCCACGGCGCCGGTTACCGCGTGGCGCCGGAGGCCCTGTGGGAGCTGGGCGCCGAGGTGATCTCCATCGGCGTCGAGCCGGACGGCATGAACATCAACCGGGACGTGGGCTCCACCTCCCCCGCCGCGCTCGCCGCCAAGGTGCGTGAAGTGCGCGCCGACATCGGCATCGCCCTCGACGGCGACGCCGACCGGGTGATGATCGTGGACGAGAAGGGCCACACGGTGGACGGCGACCAGCTCATGGCCGTCATCGCCGAGAGCTTCAAGGAAGACGGACGCCTCGCCCGCGACGGGCTGGTGGCCACCGTCATGTCCAATCTCGGGCTGGAGCGGCACCTCGCCGGCGAGGGCATCGCCATGGCCCGCACCGGGGTGGGCGACCGCTACGTGCTCGAGCGCATGCGGGCGGACGGCTACAATGTGGGCGGCGAGCAGTCCGGCCACATCATCCTGTCCGATTATTCCACCACGGGCGATGGCCTCGTCGCGGCGCTTCAGGTGCTGGCGGTGGTGGCGCGGCAGGAAAAGCCGGTCTCCGAGGTCTGCCACCGGTTCGACCCGCTGCCGCAGATCCTCAAGAACGTGCGCTATCTCGACGGGGCGCCGCTGGAAAACGAGAAGGTGAAGATCGCCATCGCCGATGCCGAGCGCCGCCTCTCCAACCACGGCCGCCTGCTCATCCGCCCCTCCGGCACCGAGCCGGTCATCCGCGTGATGGGCGAGGGCGACGACCGCGATCTGGTGGAGACCGTCGTGGACGAGGTGATCGACGCCCTCAAGCGCGCAGCCGCCTGAGCGGGGCGCGTTCCGCTCCCCTCCTCCGTCATCGCCCGGCGTGTCCGGAAGTCGGGTTCTGCCGACTTCCGTTCTCAAGGACGGAACCCGGCAGCAGCCGGGTTCCGGGCGATCCACGGTTGGGCCGGGATGGATTTGCAGACAGCCCGCAGGCCGATGGGTGGATCCCCCGGACGAGCCGGGGGATGACGGCTCGAAGACGCGCCGCCGCTGCTCCGAATTCCCTTGCCGCGCCAGAGCTTAACTCTTCATCAGGGTTAATCCGGCTTTAAGGCTCCCCGTGGCACACCTGCCTCCAGAGCATTTCTCGGGCGGGTCGTCATGATGGGTGTGTTTGGTCGGGCCGGGCGTCTTCTTCTGGCCTCTCTCGCGATGATGGCGCTGACCGGCGCGGCGCGTGCCGCCGACAAGGCGGACGCCGAGATGGAGGCCATGATGGCCTCGCTCGGCAAGCCCGGCGACTTCTCCCTCGCCGCCCCCGCGGTGAGCGAGGATGCCGCCTCCGGCTGGTATGTCCGCGCGGACGTGGGCTACATCCCCACGAGCAGCGCCAGCCTCTCCTATCTGGGCCTGCCCACCGGGCTCGATGTCTCCGGCGCCGGCTGGTCGCTGGGTGGCGGCATCGGCTATCGCTTCTTCCCGTTCCTGCGCGGTGAAGTGAGCATCGAATATCTCTCCCTCGGCGCGGCCAGCCTCTCCCCCATCGGACCCGGGGTCGGCGCCAGCGCCACGGTGGGGCTCGCCAGCGTCTACTGGGACATCATCACCCTTGCCGGCTTTACGCCGTATCTGAGCATCGGCGCGGGCTTCGCCATCGATTCGCTGAGCGCCCCTGTGGCCCTCAGCCCGGCCGGCAATTCCTGGGAATTCGCCTGGGCGGCGGGCGCGGGCGTGTCCTTCGCGGTGAGCAGCAGCTTCAGCCTCGATCTCGGCTATCGCTATCTCGACCTCGGCAGCCCCTCTTATGCGGGCGGCCTCGCCCTGGGCAATTCCACCGCGCAGGAAGTGCGCTTCGGCCTGCGCTACGCGCTGTAGGGGGCGAGGCGCCGCATCGATAGCCTCGTCTTTGGCGGGCAAGCCATCAGACCAGTCGCGGACCGAACAGGCGCGCCCACAATGAGGGCTTCCGCAGGATCGGAGCGCAGAGGGCGCAGAAGGCATTGAACAGAGCAAAAATGTCGATCGGCACTTCTTCCAGGGAAACGCGTTTCTCGATTGCGTAGAAGGCGCCCAGATTGAAAGACGTTCCCGGACGCCTAAGGACCGGAGCTTCACCCATTTCATCGGCCACAAAGGCCCATTCAAGGTTCAGCTCCATGGCGAGCGCGTCGCCGAACAGCACGCCGAGCCCCTGCAGCAGGTCCTGCCGCTCGAGCGTCGCCTCGCCGCTATCCAGGATGTGCTGGATCAGGCCAAGCTTGCCGCCGACCGTCTCGAACCGGTGTTTGTCCGCATCGGCAAAGAAGGTCGAGAACTCCTCCCGCCAATAGTTGAACATCTTCAGCTCGTCTTCATCGAGCTCTCGAAAGTATGGTTTCGCCATCCCGCCCCACAGCGATCGTTGAACGTGCACCCGCTTGCGCGGCATCGACGGAGAAGTTGTAGCAGGTTCGATCCAGGTTGCACGGACTTGGCGGCCACGCTTTTCCCTTGCCGCGCGGGGCGGCGGCTCCTATGTGCAGGACGTGCTCGACCGCCCCACCCATCCCGGTACATCGCATCGGGAGCCCGTTTTCAACGTGCCCGGCGCGGTGGCGGTGCTGACGCTTGGGCTGGTGCTGATCCACGCCGTCCGCGTGCTGCTCCTCTCCGAGGATGCAGACATCGAGCTGCTCACCTATTTCGCCTTCATCCCGGCCCGCTACTCGCTGCCGGACACCATGTTCTATCTGCCGGGCGGCATCGGCCCGAAGCTGTGGACCGTGGTGACCTACGCGCTGCTCCACGCCAACTGGATGCACCTCATCGTCAATCTCGTCTGGCTGCTGGCCTTCGGCACGCCGGTAGCGCGGCGGTTCGGCTCCGGGCGGTTCGTGCTGTTCTGCGTGGTGACGGCGGCGGCGGGCGCGGGGGCGCACTATCTCGCCAATCCCGATGCCATCGCGCCGCTCATCGGCGCCTCGGCGGCTATTTCCGGCACCATGGCGGCGGCGGTGCGCTTCGCCTTCGCGCCCGGCGGCGCGCTGTCCAGCTACCGCACCATCTTCTCCGATCACCAGCCGGCGGGCTCGCTGAAGGAGAATTTCAGCGACAAGCGGGTGCTGATCTTCGTGGGCGCGTGGTTCGCCTTCAACCTGCTGTTCGCCTTCGGCGTTTCCCTGCCCGGGACGGAGGGCGCGGAAGTGGCCTGGCAGGCCCATATCGGCGGCTTCGTCGCCGGCCTGCTGCTGTTTCCCCTGTTCGATCCGATCCCGCGCCGACGCAGGGCCTGAGCCGGTTTCTAGTGCCAAGGTCGGGGTGCACAGGGCGCGCTGCGCGCTTGCGTCGCACTGCGATGCGAGGGATCATCCCTGTCCGGATCGTTTCCAGAGAAGGCCCCGCCGGCGGAGCGGGCCCCTGGATCCACCAGCTAGGGAGAATGCGCCAATGTCCGTGACCGTCATCCTGAGCCGCAAGGGCAACGACATCGTCACCCTGTCCCCCGACGCCACCCTCGGCGATGCCGTGGCGAGCCTCGCGCGCAACCGCATCGGCGCCATCGTCGTCACCGATGCGAACATGGGGGTGGAGGGCATCATCTCCGAGCGCGACGTGGTGCGCCTCATCGGCGAACGCGGCGTGGACGTGCTCAGCGAGCCGCTGGCCGGCCTGATGACCAAGGCGGTCGTCACCTGCGCCCCCGACGAGACCGTGCCCCAGATCATGGAACGCATGACCCGCGGCCGCTTCCGCCACGTGCCCGTGGTGGCCGGCGGCAAGCTGGTGGGCATCATCTCCATCGGCGACGTGGTGAAGTATCGCGTGGAGGAAATGGAGCGCGAGAGCGCCCAGCTGCGCGACTACATCATGTCGGCCTGAGGGCGCTTCCGGCGCGGAGGCCTCTCCGCGCCCGTTCCCCGGACGCATGCAGCGTGAGCGGAATGCGAGCCGGGGCCCAGCGCAAGGGACCGCCAAAGCCGCTTCGTAATCCTGCCGCTCTCAGGTTTTGCCCGCTGCGCGGGGCTTGCGCGCTGGGCCCCGGATCAGCGCTCCACCTCCGGTGTCGCTTGTCCGGGGCGCCGCGTCGCCCTCCGGTCAAGCCGGAGAGCGACGGTCATGCAAAGACGCGACTCACGCGCCGGGCTGGCGCACCACGCGCAGATAGGGCTTCACAGTCTTCCAGCCGTCCGGGAACTTCTCCTTGGCGGCATCGTCCGAGAGCGAGGGAACGATGATGACGTCGTCGCCCTGCTTCCAGTCCACCGGGGTCGCCACGGAGTGCTTGGCGGTGAGCTGCAGGCTGTCCACCACGCGCAGGATTTCCGCGAAGTTGCGGCCGGTGGAGGCCGGGTAGGTGAGCGACAGCTTCAGCTTCTTGTCCGGGCCGATGATGAACACCGAGCGCACGGTGGCGGTGTCGCTCGCATTGGGGTGGATGAGGTCGTAGAGGTCGGAGACCTTCTTGTCGGAATCCGCGATCAGCGGGAAGTTCAGGGTCGCACCCGTGGCGTCCTTGATGTCGCCCACCCAGGCCGGGTGATTGTCGATGGCATCCACCGACAGGCCGAGCAACTTCACGCCGCGCTTGTCGAACTCGGGCTTGAGGTGGGACGCCTGGCCCAGCTCGGTGGTGCAGACCGGGGTGAAGTTCTTGGGGTGGGAAAACAGGATGCCCCAGCTGTCGCCGAGCCACTCATGAAACTTGATCGGGCCTTCAGTCGTCACGGCCTCGAAATCCGGGACCACATCGCCCAGTCGCAGCGTCGCCATCGTCGTCTCCAATAAACATCGAAAAACTGTATATAATTCAATTATACCACAAACTCGATGCATTTAAAGTCGATTCACGCCGCGGACCCGGCCGATGGGTCGGCGCGCGTTCACCGGAAATCAGGCTTTGCGTGATGACTTCGGAGCCGGACCGGATGGTGCTGATAGGATTGGATCGTCGGCGATCCGAAGACGCCCGACCCCGATACGCGACCCGCACAGCAATCGCTCCGACGGCGATCGGCAAAAACAGAGACGGAGGAAGCATCCATGAAACGCATCCTGGCGGCAGCCCTCGCCGCATTCCTTCCCATCCAGAATGCCGGTCTCGCCGTGGCGTGCACGGCGGTGAACGTGGTCGCGGCGGACAAGACCGTGATCGCCGGGCGCACCATGGAATGGGCGTTCGACATGAAATGGACGCTCAAGAGCATGCCCAAGGGCACGTCCCTGACGCTGACCGCGCCGCCGGAAGTCGGCCTGCCCGAGAAGAAGGTGGCGACCCTCTATTCCGTCGTGGGCATCAGCGCCGAGGTCATCCCCGGCGGTGCCATTGTGGAGGGGCAGAACGCGGCCGGCCTCGGCATGAGCGGCAATTTCCTGCCCGGCTTCACCACCTACCAGACCGTCACCAAGGCGGACACGTCCTACGTCTCCATCCTCGGCTTCGGCGCGTGGGCGCTCGGCATGCACAGCACCGTCGCCGAAGTCCGCACGGCTTTGGGCAAGACCAAGGTCTGGTCGGATCCGTCCCTGCCGAGCGGCCCCACGCCGCCCACCCTGCACATGGTCTTCACCGACCGCTCGGGCGCCAGCATCATCGTGGAATATGTGGGCGGCGAACTGCAGATCCACGACAACGTGGCGAGCGTGCTCACCAATTCGCCGCCCTATGACTGGCACCTTCTGAACCTGCGCAACTATCTCAATCTCTCCACCATGGGCGTCGCCGACCGCCGGTTCGGCACCGCGAACGTCACGGCCATCGGCCAGGGCGGCGGCGCCACCGGCCTGCCGGGGGATTTCACCCCACCCTCGCGCTTCGTGCGGGCAGCGTTCATGCGCCATTTCATGGCCCAGCCGAAGGACGGCGCCGACGCCATCACCACCATCGGCCACATCCTGAATACGGTAGACATCCCGCTGGGCATCGCCCAGAGCAAGGACGGCGACACGGTGGTCTCCGACTACACCCAGTGGGTGGCCATCAAGGACCTCACCCACAACCGGCTGGTCATCTCCGACTATGCCCATCGGACGACCTTCCTGACCCTCGATCTCGACGCCATCTTCGCCCAGGACAAGCCGAGCGCGCGGCTGGTCACGGACCTGCCGTTCCCGGCAGCGGTGGACGGGACCGCGGCGCTGAAGAACTGAGCCGGCGGAAGGGCGCGCCGCACGCCTCACACGAGTGCGGTGCGCACTTCCTGCTCGCCCACCTCGAACACCCTCTTGTAGCGCTCGACCTCACTGGCCGGGCCCATGGCCTTGGTGGGGTTGTCGGAGAGCTTCACCGCCGGGTGGCCGTTGGCGGCCACCACCTTGCAGACGATAGAGATGGGGTCGAGCGCCCCGTTCGGGGCCAGGCCGCGGAAATCGTTGGTGAGCAGCGTGCCCCAGCCGAAGCCGAGGCGGATGCGGCCGGAGAAGGTGCGGTGGATGCGCGCCACTTCCTCCGCATCGAGGGCGTCGGAGAAGATGGCGAGCTTCTCCCGCGGGTCCTGCCCGCGGGACTTCCACCACGCGATGGCCTCCTCGCCGCCGACGATGGGGTCCTTGCTGTCGATGCGGATGCCGGTCCAGTGCGTCACCCAGTCGGGGGCGCGTTCCAGGAAGCCGCTGGTGCCGTAGGTGTCGGGCAGGATGACGCGCAAATTGCCGTCGTAATCGTCCTGCCAGTCGGCGAGCACCTGGTAGGGCGCCCAGCGCAGTTCGTCGTCGTTGCGGGCCAGCGCCGCATAGACCATGGGCAGCTCGTGGGCATTGGTGCCCGTGGCCTCCACCTCGCGCCTGAGCGCGATGAGGCAGTTGGAGGTGCCGAGGAAGCCCTCCCCCAGCCCTTCCATCAGCGCCTGCACGCACCAGTCCTGCCACAGATAGCCGTGGCGGCGGCGGGTGCCGAAATCGGCGATGTTGATGGGGGCGAGGGATTTCAGGAACTGCACCTTCTCCCACACCCGCGCCATGGCCCGGGCATAGAGGATCTGCAGCTCGAACTTGCCCATGTCCTTCAGCACGGCGCGCGAGCGCAGCTCGTTGATGATGGAGAGGGCGGGGATCTCCCACATGGTGGTTTCCACCCACGGCCCCTCGAAGGTCAGCTCATACTGGCCGTCCACCTTCTCCAAGTGATAGGCGGGGAAGCGGAAGCCCTCGAGCCAGGCCACATAGTCCGGCGAGAACATCTGCCTCTTGCCGTAGAACATGTTGCCGCGCAGCCAGGTGCTCTCGCCGCGGGTGAGCGAGAGCGAGCGCACATGGTCCAGCTGCTCGCGCAGGGCGCCGATGTCGATGATGTCGGCCAGCCGCACCGAGGTGGAACGGTTGTGGATGCCGAAGGTGACGCGGGTCGCCCGGTGCCGGTTGAAGATCGTCTGCCCCATGAGGAGCTTGTAGAAGTCCGTGTCGAGCACGGACCGCACGATGGGGTCGATCTTCCAGGTGTGGTTGTAGACGCGCGTGGCGATGTCGGTCATGGGCGCCGGCGATGTCGTTCGGGTTCGGTCGGGCGGAGCAGCGAGCGGACGACCGCACGGGGCCCCGACGGGGCGGGACGGTATCTATAGCATGCCGCGCGGGATCGTCGCGGCCCTCTGCGATCTTCTCGCAACTGCCGGATGCGCCGGTTAACGGCGGCCCGCCAGCGGAAACCGCCTCAGCGGCAGCTCCCCTCAGCGGCAGCCTTTGCGGGCCTCCCAGGCCTGCACCTCGTTCACGAAGCGCTGCTGGTCCGGCGTCAGCTTGCCGAACGGCGCGTAGCAACGGGCACCGAAGGTGGCGATGGCGTCCTTGGTCTTGAAGCAATAGCCCTGCTCGGCATAGACCGCGTTGCGCTGGTACCACAGCGCCTTGCAGGACAGTTCGCTCAGCGCCTGCGCGCCGGCGCCCGACACGAAAACCGTCGCCGCCACGGCCCCGAGGACCAGAGCTGCGAGCCCCTTCCGCCGACCTTCCAGCATACCGCCCTCCCCCATTTGCCACACCCTGTCACCGCCCGAGGCCGGCAGCGGGTGCGCCCCGCAGCATTATTGCTCAGACGGCACGAATGTCATTCCGTTTCTTCCCATAGAAGCGAAAACGGCGCGGGCGTATCCAAGACGAAAGTCCAAGGCCGCGAAAAACCCGCATGACGGTCCATCGAGGATCGCGGCCCGTGAGGACGAAGCAATAAGACCCCAAGGGAGGACTGCCATGGCCCGCATGCGCGCCGTCGACGCCGCCGTCCGTGTTCTCGAGAAGGAAGGCATCACCTGCGCCTTCGGCGTTCCGGGTGCGGCCATCAACCCCCTCTATTCCGCCATGAAGGCGCGCGGCTCCATCCGCCACGTGCTCGCCCGCCACGTGGAGGGCGCCTCCCACATGGCCGAGGGCTACACCCGCGCGGTGGCCGGCAATATCGGCGTCTGCCTCGGCACCTCCGGCCCCGCCGGCACGGACATGATCACCGGCCTCTATTCGGCCTCGGCGGACTCGATCCCGATCCTGTGCGTCACCGGCCAGGCGCCCCGCGCCCGCCTCTACAAGGAAGACTTCCAGGCGGTGGACATCGAATCCATCGCCAAGCCCGTCACCAAGTGGGCGGTGACCGTGCGCGAGCCGGCCCTGGTGCCCATGGTGTTCCAGCAGGCCTTCCACGTCATGCGCTCCGGCCGCCCCGGCCCGGTGCTCATCGACCTGCCCATCGACGTGCAGATGGCGGAGATCGAGTTCGACGAGGACACCTACGCCCCGCTCCCGGTCTACAAGCCGTCCGCCACGCGGGCGCAGATCGACAAGGCGATGGGGATGATCCTCGACGCCGACCGGCCGCTGATCGTCGCCGGCGGCGGCATCATCAATGCCGATGCCTCCGACCTCCTCGTCGAGTTCGCCGAGCTCACCGGCATCCCGGTCATCCCCACCCTCATGGGCTGGGGCACCATCCCGGACGACCATCCGCTGATGGCCGGCATGTGCGGCCTGCAGACCTCGCATCGCTACGGCAATGCGAACATGCTGGCCTCCGACTTCGTGATCGGCATCGGCAACCGCTGGGCCAACCGCCACACCGGCTCGGTCGAGGTCTACACCCAGGGCCGCAAGTTCATCCACGTGGACATCGAACCCACCCAGATCGGCCGCGTGTTCGGCCCCGACTTCGGCATCGTCTCCGACGCCAAGGCGGCCCTGGAGCTGTTCGTGACCGCCGCGCAGGAGCTGAAGGCCGCCGGCAAGCTGCCCGACTGGACCGCGTGGGCCGACGAATGCCTCTCCCGCAAGCAGACCATGCTGCGCAAGAGCCACTTCGACGCCGTGCCGCTGAAGCCGCAGCGCGTCTATGAGGAGATGAACGAGGCGCTGGGCAAGGACGTCACCTACGTCTCCACCATCGGCCTCTCCCAGATCGCGGGCGCGCAGTTCCTGCACGTCTACCATCCGCGCCACTGGATCAATTGCGGCCAGGCCGGTCCCCTCGGCTGGACCCTGCCGGCGGCCCTCGGCGTGCGCGCCGCGCGGCCCGACGCCAAGATCGTCGCGCTGTCAGGCGACTACGACTTCCAGTTCCTCATCGAGGAGCTGGCGGTGGGCGCCCAGCACAAGCTGCCCTACCTGCACGTGGTGGTGAACAACTCCTACCTCGGCCTGATCCGTCAGGCGCAGCGCGGCTTCAACATGGACTTCGAGGTCAGCCTCTCCTTCGACAACATCAATTCGGAGGAAGTCGGGGCCTACGGCGTGGACCATGTGGCGGTGGCCGAGGGCCTCGGCTGCAAGGCCATCCGCGTGCGCACCCCCAACGAGTTCAAGGATGCCTTCGCCAACGCCCAGAAGCTCATGGACGAGCATCAGGTGCCGGTGGTTCTGGAATTCATCCTGGAGCGCGTGACCAACATCGCCATGGGCGTCGAGATCAACGCCGTGAACGAGTTCGAGGAAGTCCTCGACGTCCCGCTCAGCGAGGTTCGTTCTCTGGAGCCGGCCGAGTAAGGCCGGCGTGGAAAGACTCTTATCGATTTAAAAAAGCCTGGATGCCCCGGCCCCGCCGGGGCATGACAGTGCGCCACAACGGCTCAGCCCGCGGAGAGACGCATGCCCAAGTTCGCCGCCAATCTCACCATGCTGTGGAACGAGATCGATTTCCTCGACCGCTTCGAGAAGGCCGCAAATGCCGGCTTCACGGGCGTCGAATATCTCTTCCCCTATCCCTTCGAGAAGGACGTGCTGGCCGAGAAGCTGGCGAAGTACAGCCTCACCCAGGCGCTGCACAATTTGCCGGCCGGCGACTGGGCGGCGGGCGAGCGCGGCATCGCCTGCATCCCCGGCCGCGAGGGCGAGTTCCAGGACAGCGTGGGCAAGGGCATCGAATATGCGAAGGCCCTGAACACCAAGGCCATCAACTGCCTCGCCGGCCTCACCCCCAAGGACGTGCCGGCCGAAAAGGTCCACGAGACCCTCATCAAGAACCTGAAGTTCGCCGCGGCGGAGCTGAAGAAGGCGGGCATCCCGTTCGTCGTCGAGGCCATCAACACCCGCGACATCCCCGGCTTCCATCTGCACAACACCAAGCAGACGCTGGCGGTGCTGGATGAAGTCGGCGCGGACGACATCTTCTTCCAGTACGACATCTACCACATGCAGATCATGGAAGGGGACCTCACCCCGACCATCCGCAACAACATCGCCCGCATCAAGCACATCCAGCTGGCAGACAATCCCGGCCGCGGCGAGCCGGGCACGGGCGAAATCAACTATCCCTTCCTGTTCAAGGCCATCGACGACACCGGCTATGACGGCTGGATCGGCTGCGAATACAAGCCGAAGACCACCACCGACGAAGGCATCGGCTGGTTCGCCCCCTACAAGGGCTGAGCTTCCGCCCGCTTCAGCACAACAAGCACTCTTCAGGAGAAACGCACATGAACGTGGGATTCATCGGCCTCGGCATCATGGGCGGCCCCATGGCCGGCCACCTCATCGACGCCGGGCACACGCTGTTCGTCTATGACGTGGTGAAGGTGCCGGAGGCGCTGACCGCCAAGGGCGCGACCGCCTGCGCCTCGTCCGCCGAGGTGGCGAAGCACGCCGACATCATCATCACCATGGTGCCGGATACCCCGCACGTGGAAGAGGCGCTGTTCGGCATGGGCGGCGTCGCCGAAGGCCTGTCGGCCGGCAAGATCGTGGTGGACATGAGCTCCATCTCGCCGGTCGCCACCAAGGGCTTCGCGCAGAAGATCAACGCCCTCGGCTGCGACTATCTCGATGCCCCGGTCTCCGGCGGCGAGGTGGGCGCCAAGGCTGCCTCCCTCACCATCATGGTGGGCGGGCCGGACGGCGCGTTCGACACCGTGAAGCCCCTGTTCGAGAAGATGGGCAAGAACATCACCCTCGTCGGCGGCAATGGCGACGGCCAGACCACCAAGGTGGCCAACCAGATCATCGTCGCGCTGACCATCGAGGCGGTGGGCGAGGCCCTGCTGTTCGCGTCCAAGGCGGGGGCCAACCCGGCCAAGGTGCGCGAGGCGCTCATGGGCGGCTTCGCCTCGTCCAAGATCCTCGAGATCCACGGCGACCGCATGGTGAAGCGCACCTTCGATCCGGGCTTCCGCATCGAGCTGCACCAGAAGGACCTGAACCTCGCCCTCCAGAGCGCAAAGGCGCTGGGCGTGAGCCTGCCCAACACCGCCACCTGCCAGGAGCTGTTCAACGCCTGCGCCGCCCATGGCGGCTCCAAGTGGGACCACTCCGCCATGGTGAAGGCCCTCGAGCTGATGGCCAACCACAAGGTGGCCCCGGACGCCTGAGGGCGCCCCACCACTCCCAGAGCCACGACACCCTTGGCGACGCGCGGCGCGTTCCCTGCCCCGCGTCGCCGGCACCCCGGACGGGTCCGCGCGGCCCCTTCGGAAGAGGCGCGCCGACAGCGTTCCCGGCGCGCCTCCGCCGCTTCAATTTGCGCCCCCCACCTCCGGCGCCGCACGGGGGGCGAAGCGGAAGCCTGACCTGTCCGCAACGGTCAGCCTTGCTGCCGTTTATGCGACTTTATGCGTACATCAAAGGCGCGCATGATGCCGCCTAAAACGCGTTGAACCGAGCGCGAACGCGCCGAGCCGGAGGACGATTCATGCCCAACAAGCGCCACCACACCCTCAAGCGCCAGCGCGCCACCAAGATCGTCGCCACGGTCGGGCCCGCCTCCAACAGCGAGGAGAAGCTGAAGGCGCTGTTCCTCGCCGGCGTGGACGTGTTCCGCCTCAACTTCTCCCACGGCACCCAGGCCGATCACGGCGAGGTGCTGGCCCGCATCCGGCGGCTGGAGAAGGAGATGAACCGGCCCATCGGCGTCATCGCCGACATGCAGGGCCCCAAGCTTCGCATCGGCCGCTTCAAGGACGGCTCCATCGCGCTCAAGCCCGGCGACGTGCTGCACTTCGACGCCGACGTGGACCGCCCCGGCGACGAGACCCGCGTGCCGATCCCCCATCCGGACATTCTCGAAGCCCTCACTGTCGGCTCCACCGTGCTGTGCGACGACGGCAAGGTGCGCCTGAAGGTGGTGAAGAAGGGCGCCGGCTTCCTTGAGGCCCAGGTGGTGGCGGGCACCAAGCTCTCCAACAACAAGGGCTTCAACATCCCGGACGTGGTGCTGCCCCTCTCGCCGCTCACGGCGAAGGACCGCCTCGACCTGGAATTCGCCTGCGAGGCGGGGGTGGAGTGGATCGCCCTCTCCTTCGTGCAGCGGCCGGAGGACATCCACGAGGCGCGCGGCCTCATCAAGGACCGCGCCGCCATCATGCTGAAGATGGAGAAGCCCGCCGCGGTGGAGCATCTCACCGAGCTGGTGGAACTCTCCGACGCCATCATGGTGGCGCGCGGCGACCTCGGCGTCGAAATCTCGCTGGCCGAGGTGCCGGCGCTACAAAAGCGCATGATCGCGGAATCCCGCAAGTATGGCCGCCCGGTGATCGTGGCGACGCAGATGCTGGAATCCATGATCACCGCCCCCGTGCCCACCCGCGCCGAGGTGTCGGACGTGGCCACCGCCGTCTACGAGGGCGCGGACTGCGTGATGCTCTCCGCCGAGACCGCCGCCGGCCAGTTCCCGGTGGAGGCCGTGACCTTCATGGACGACATCATCCGTCACGTGGAGCGCGATCCCGGCTACCGGCAGGTGCTGGACGCCACCCAGGCGGAATGGGGCAAGACCATCGGCGACGCCGTGACCAAGGCCACCTATCAGGCGGCCATCGCGGTGGATGCCTCGGCGTTCGTCGCCTTCACTTTGTCGGGCACCACCGGCCTGCGCGCCGCGCGCGAGCGGCCGGCCATCCCGATCCTCGGCCTCACCCCCAAGGTGGAGACCGCCCGGCGCCTCGCCCTCTCTTATGGCGTTCACGCCGTGCACATGAAGGAGGACATCCACTCCTTCGGCGAGATGGTGGATACCGCCGTGCGCACCGCAGTGGAGCACGACCTCGGCAAGCCGGGCGACCGCCTCGCCATCACCGCCGGCGTGCCCTTCGCCAAGCCTGGCACCACCAACATCATGCGCATCACCACCATCGGCGCCACCAACCCGCCCTCGCGGGATGACCTCGACACCGGGGCGGCGAAGAGCAGCAAGTCCAAGGTCCACGCCTGACGCGTGCAACACGAACGGGAGCGCACGTTCCGCGCGCGCTCCCGCTTCTGCGAAACGTGAGCCTGACCAGCGCCGGCACATCGTAAGGTGCTGCCTGTTGACGCATGCGGTAGCCTGAAATCGTTTTCTTCGGGCGGATCGGGTGTTGCGCGCCATCTGCGGGGCTGGACGAGGGGCGCCCCCTTGGGTCTATGCTGGGATATTCACAGTCCAGCCGGCCCAAAGATGCCCGTCGAGATCGAGCGCAAGTTCCTCGTGACCTCCAACGCATGGCGAGCCGGTGCGCGCGCGACGCCGATCCGTCAGGGCTACCTCTCGCAGGAAGGTGCGACGGTGCGCATCCGCATCGCCGACGGCGACGCCTTCATCACCGTGAAGGGCAAGACGCAGGGCCTGTCCCGCGCCGAATTCGAATATGCCATCCCCGTCGAGGACGCCCGGGTCATGCTGGAGACGCTCTGCGCCCGGCCGCTGATCGAAAAGACCCGCTATGCCGTGGAGCATGCCGGCCGTCTTTGGACGGTGGACGTGTTCGAGGGCGAGAATGACGGCCTCGTCATGGCCGAGGTGGAGCTGGACGGCATCGACCAGCAAGTGGAGCTGCCCGACTGGGTGGGCGAGGAAGTCACCTCCGACCCCCGCTACCGCAACTCCTCGCTGGTCAGCGCCCCGCTGGGGTATGGGAAGTAGGGGCCGTTCCTATCGCGCGATGATCGCCCGGAACGGTCGTCATGGCCGGGCTTGTCCCGGCCAACCACGTGGTACGGCTGGGAACACCTTTTGACGCGAGATTCCTCGGCCCGACGTGGATGCCCGGGACAAGCCCGGGCATGACAAAGGCTAAGATCGGAAAAGAACTGGCCGCGGCGTGAAGGCAGGGCCCACCCCCCCTCAGGACGCGCCCTTCCCCGCCAGCAGCGCCTCCACCGCCAGCATGTCGCGCCAGGCGAAGCGCTTGCCCAGCGGCGTGCGCAGCAGATAGGCCGGGTGGAAGGTGGCGATGGCGCGGATGGTCCGCGTCCCGGTGTCATAATCCATGAACCGGCCGCGCAGCTTGGTGATGCCCTCGGTGGTGCCGAGCAGCGCCTGCGCCGACGGCCCGCCGAGGCAGACCAGGATGTCCGGGTCCGCCAGCTCGATCTGCCGGGCGATGAAGGGCAGGCACACCGCCGTCTCCTGCGGCGTCGGCGTGCGGTTGCCCGGCGGGCGCCAGGGAATGACGTTGGCGATGTAGGCGCTGGTGCGGTCGAGGCCGATGGCGGCCAGCATCAGATCCAGCAGCTTGCCGGAGCGGCCGACGAAGGGCAGGCCCTGCTGGTCCTCGTCGCGGCCGGGCGCCTCGCCCACGAACATGACCTTGGCGGCCGGATTGCCATCGGCGAACACCAGCCGGCTCGCGGTGCGCTTCAGGGCGCAGCCCTCGAAGCCGTCAAGGATCGCCTTCAGCTCGTCGAGGCTCGTGGCGGCCCGGGCGGCCTCGCGCGCGCCCATCACCGCCTCGTCCGGCGGCTGGGTGACCAGGGTGGGCGTCGCCGGCGCCGAGGAATAGGCGGGCTGGTTGCGGGACGGGGCCGGGCTTCTCGGCGCAAGGCCCGCCCCGCTTGCGGCGGCATCGCGCGCCGCAGCGGCCGGGGCCCGGGGCCGGCTCGGCTCGGCGGCACTCTCGGCGAAGCGGTCCACCGGCACCTCGCCGATGGCCACATCCACCCCCGCCTCCCAGTGGAAGGCGAGAATGTCGGCCCAGTCGTCGAAGTCTCGGTCGGCGGTCACGTCCATCCGCTCACTCTAGATCGTTGCCGCATGTTCTTCACGCGAAGCGATCCGCTTCGCGTGAAAATGCTTCCGCAGGCCCGCCGGAACGCTCAGGCGGGGCGCTGCTTGTAATCGAAATCGATGCCGGACAGCAGCCAGAACTCGGCAATCCGCCCGTCGCGCAGGTGGTAGAAATAGATCACCTCGGTAGCGAACACCTCCCCCGTCCCGATCAGGGTGCAGGAATAGAGGAAGCGGATGGCGAAGCGGTTCGCCTCGGCCACGATGTCGCGGATGTCATAGACCGGGTTGCCGAAATTCTGCACGTCCCACTGCAGGCGATTGGCGATGTCCGCCAGCGCCAGCGTCTGCGCGCGGTGATGGCCCACCACATCCGGATGATAGAAGCGCGGCAGCGCCGTGTGGTCGAACGGGCGCCACACCTCATCCATGAGACGGTTGGCGAAGGCGCGGACGTCGTCGGGGCTCATTGGGGCGCTCATTGGGGCGCTCATGGGCGGCCTCCTCAGGGGTGCAGCCCGAGGTTAGGCGGGAACGGCCCCGTGGGTAAGGGCACCTTTGCACGACATCTGCGCACGGCAGTGGCGCTGCTGGCGCGTAGCTCGCCCGGCCGGGTGCGTCCACCGTTTTCGGCATAACGGCATTATGTTCCCACATACGGCAAGATGTTGCCCTAAGGGGCAATCCGCGGTTGTCTTTGCCGGCGTGTCGTGGAAAAAGTCCAATCAACGGGATTGACACACGGGAGCCGGAGTATGAGCGCGGCGGAACTGCCTGAGCGCGAGGGCATGGATTATGACGTGGTGGTGGTCGGCGCCGGCCCTGCGGGCCTTGCCACCGCCATCCGCCTGAAGCAGCAGGCGGCCGAGCGCGGCACCGACGTTTCCGTCGTGGTGGTGGAGAAGGGCTCCGAAGTGGGCGCCCACATCCTCTCCGGCGCGGTCGTCGATCCCATCGGCCTCGACGCCCTCATCCCCGGCTGGCGGGAGGAGGCGGATGCGCCCCTCACCGTTCAGGTCACGGACGACCATTTCTATCTGCTCGGCCCGGCCGGCGGCGTGAAGCTGCCCAACTTCGCCATGCCGCCGCTGATGAACAACCACGGCAATTACGTCGGCTCGCTGGGCAATGTCTGCCGCTTCCTCGCCCAGAAGGCCGAGACGCTCGGCGTGGAGATCTATCCCGGCTTCGCCGCCGACGAGATCCTCTATGACGACAAGGGTGCCGTCATCGGCATCGCCACCGGCGACATGGGCGTGGACAAGACGGGCGAGCAGAAGCCCGAATTCACCCGCGGCATGGAACTGCGCGGCCGCTACACCGTGTTCGCCGAGGGCGCGCGCGGGCACCTCACCAAGAAGATCATCGCCAAGTATAATCTGGGCGAAGGCCGCGATGTGCCCAAGTTCGGCATCGGCCTGAAGGAACTCTGGAAGGTGAAGCCGGAGAAGCACAAGCCCGGCCTTGTGCAGCACGCCTTCGGCTGGCCGCTGGATTCCAAGACCGGCGGCGGCGCCTTCCTCTATCACATTGACGACGAGCAGGTGGTGGTGGGCTTCGTGGTCCACCTCAACTACCAGAACCCCTGGCTCTCGCCCTTCGACGAGTTCCAGCGCTTCAAGACGCATCCGCTGTTCAAGGACACGTTCGAGGGCGGCAAGCGCATCTCCTACGGCGCCCGCGCCATCACCGAGGGTGGCTGGCAGAGCGTGCCCAAGCTCTCCTTCCCCGGCGGCGTGCTGGTGGGCTGCGCGGCGGGCTTCGTGAACGTGCCGCGCATCAAGGGCAGCCACAATGCGGTGCTCTCCGGCATGCTCGCCGCCGATCACCTGCTCGACGCCCTTGCCGCCGAGCGCAGCCACGACGAGCTCGCGAGCTACGAGGCGGCCTGGCGCTCCTCGGCCATCGGCGCGGACCTGAAGAAGGTGCGCAACATGAAGCCGCTGTGGTCGAAGTTCGGCACCTTCCTCGGCATCCCGCTGGGCGCGCTGGACATGTGGACCAACACGTTCGGCTTCTCGCTGTTCGGCACGCTGAAGCACGGCAAGACCGACGCCGCCTCCCTGAAGCCGGCCAAGGACTGCAAGAAGATCACCTATCCCCGCCCCGACGGCGTGCTGACCTTCGACAAGCTCTCCTCGGTGTTCCTCTCGAACACCAACCACGAGGAGAACCAGCAGGTGCATCTGGTGGTGAAGGACATGGCCCTGCAGAAGGCGTCGGAGCACGACATCTATGCCGGCCCCTCCAACCGCTATTGCCCCGCCGGCGTCTATGAGTGGATCGAGGAGGGGGCGGACGCGCCGCGCTTCCAGATCAACGCGCAGAACTGCGTCCACTGCAAGACGTGCGACATCAAGGACCCCAACCAGAACATCACCTGGACCGCCCCCGAGGGCGGCGGCGGGCCGAACTATCCGAACATGTGAGGCGACACGCCCTTCATGATGATCATGCCCGGGCGAGATCCCGGGCATGCATCCGGAAAGTCGTTTAAGTCACGATATTCCGCAGCGTCATATTCCGATACGTAAAGTCAGTAGTCTTCGCGCTGCAATACAAGATTTGTCCGCGCACCCCTCGATCCGAGGTGGACCCTGGCACCCGTCACGGCTACTCCTGCTTGCGTGACTGTCAGGGAAGTTGCACAAAATGGCCACGAAGACGAAGGCGCCCGCTTTTGGCGGGCTCGACCGGTCGAAGACGCTTGCGGAAAACACCGTAAACGCCGGCCCGGTGGTGCTGGATTCGAACGTCACCCTGAAGAACCCGGACGGCACCGGCTTCCAGGGCTGCAGCCTCAACGTGACACTCCCGAATGCGGGGCTGTCAGAGCACCTGTCCATCGCCGAGGTGGGGGGCATCACGCTCCACACCGATCCCGTCACCGGAGAGACGACCGTTTTCTATAACGGCGTGCAGATCGGGACGGAGATGCTGTTGAACGGGGGGCTTGGGGTCAAGTTCGATCACCCCGTCAGTGACGCGGCAGCGACGGCCCTGGCGCGCGCGTTCGCTTATTCCACCACGACCAACCAACCGTCCGGCACCGCCCGTGCTGTGACCTTTACCGCCACCGATGCCGAGCAGTCGATCACGACCGCCACGATGAATATAACCGTGAAGCCGGAGAACGACGCGCCGGTCGTGTCGAGCCTCGGCCCCATGTCGTCCCAGACGCCCGGCAGCATCACGAGCGGCTTCGTCATCGACGGCGACGCCCAGGTCATCAATCCGGACAGCACCGGCTTCAAGGGCGGCAAGCTGACCGTCCATCTCGCAAACGCGACCGCCACGGATCAGCTTTATCTGTCGGATGGACCGTGGACCATAACCGGTACCAAGGTCTATCTTTACGGCAACCTGGTGGGCACGCTCTCCACCAACGGCGCGGCCGGACATGATCTGGTCCTGACCTTCAAGGGCAACTCTTTCATCCCCGACGAGCAGATGAGCGCCCTGCTCCATCAGGTATCCTATCGCTCCACGGCATCGACGCCATCCACGCAACCGCGCGATGTCACCTTCACCATAACCGATGCCGAGAAAAGCTCGGTCAGCACGCATGTGACGCTCAGCTTCGAGAACCATGCACCCTCGATCCTGGCATCGAGCCCAGACACGGGCATCTCGGTGGTTTCGGTCGGTGCGGTCGGGCAGCATGCGAACAATCTCAGCTCCAACCCCGTCGTTTCGCCGGACGGCACGGAGGTGGCGTTCCTCTCGACGGCATCAAGCCTGCTCCAGGTGCCGACCAACGTTTCTATTCCGGCCTTCTCGAGCCAGCAGGTTCTCGTCAAGAACCTGCATACCGGGGAAGTCACGCTCGCGTCTTCGAGCGCGACGGGCGACGTCGGAAATCAGGCCAGCACGGCCAACATCATCTTCACGCAGGACGGGAGCAAGGTCGAATTCTATTCGAAAGCGACCAACCTTGTCCCAGGCGACACAAATGGCACGTCCGACATCTTCGTGAAGGACATCGCCACCGGCGCGATTTCGCGGATCGATCCGAATGATCCTGCCAATCAGGACATCGTCAACGGATTCAAGGCCATCTCCTCCGACGGCTCAAAGATCGTATTCGGTGCCGTCGGAGACGCGCGCGGCGTCGGGATCGGGAGTGCTCATTCCATCTTCATTCAAGACGTTGCGACAGGTGAGGTCACATTTGTCTGTTATGGCAACGTCTATAATCAGAATCTCGCGTTTTCGCCCGACGGAACCAAGATCGCGTTCCTGTCCTATCCACAGGATGTCTCGCCGGGGTCTACGTCCGGCAATATGCAACTCTACGTCAAGGACCTTGAGACCGGTCAGCTGACCGTCGAGAGCAGCGACAGCGCAGGACATGTGGGCAGTTCCGCGACCACCGGCGCGTTTTCGTTTTCCCCCGATGGAACCAAGATCGCCTTTACGTCCTATTCGACCAATCTCGTCCCGGGCCAGGGCTTCAACGGCATCTTCATCAAAGATCTCCAGACCGGGGCGATAACAGAGCTCGCCATCGACGCCAGCACCTACAGTTCACGTCCCGTCTTCACGCCGGACGGGGCCCATCTGATCTTTACCTCCAGCGATATCGGGCCCACCTACGGCGGCTCCATCTTGATGGCCTCCCTGCCCGCCACCTCCGTCACCAGCGCCACCCTCACCGAGGACGCGGCGCGCAAGACGCTGAATGCGGCCGGCACGTTCTATTTCGCCGATGCGGATGCCAAGGACACCCACGCGGTGAGCGTCGCCGCGCCGGACGGAGCGCTGGGCACGCTTTCCGCCAAGGTGGTGAGCGACATGAACGGCACCGGCGCCGTGGTGTGGTCCTATGTGGTGGACGAAACCAAGGTGGAACCGCTGGCGGCCGGCCAGACGAAGGTGGAGACCTTCGCGCTGACGCTGGACGACCACCATGGCGGCACCGTCACCCAGAACGTCACCGTCACCCTCACCGGCACAGGCGGCGCGACGCCAATGGTTGCAAGCTTCGCCCTCGCGCCGGAATCCACGGCCGCAGCTGCCCCCGCGTCGGGTCCGGAGCTCTGGGCATCGGCGATGGCCAGCCTGTCCGGCGTAAGCGTGGCGGCGCCTCAACTGTTCGACGTGCTGGAAAAGCGCGCCGCCGCGCTGGAGGCCGCCCACGCCCATGGCCCCGCCGGCGCTTTCGAGGGGGCCGGCGCCGAGATGGCGCATCTCGCGGCCCAGATCGATCCCGCCGTCACCCATGTGCTGGAAACACTGTGGAGCGACCTGTCGGGCCACGGCGCCGGCACGGCGACCGCGCACCAGATCGCGGACGGGATGGAGGCCATCGCCACCCACCTGCGGGACGCGCTCCACGCCGGCCACGCCGGTGGTCCGCTCCTCGTCTGAGTGGACACCACACGCCGCCCCCGCCGCAGACGGCGGGGGCCACAGTGCGTCTCATCGCCCCCGGCGCGCTTGCCGCGTGCGCCCGGCGGGGAAGCTTGTATCTTGGGGGTCGCCAGAGCGAATCGCCGGATCACGTACCACGCGCATGCCCAGGAAAGACCACAAGCCGCCTGCCGCCGCCCGGAGCGCGACGCTCCAGTCCGTCGCGGATGCCGTGGGCGTGCATCGCTCCACGGTCGCCCGCGCGCTCGATCCGGAGCAGAGCCGGCGCATCTCGGCGGATGTGGTGGAGAAGGTGCAGGCGGAGGCGCGGCGGCAGGGCTATCGGCCGGATGCGGTGGCCTCCTCCCTGCGCACGGGGCGCTCCCGCCTCATCGGCGTGGTGGTGCCGGACCTCGCCAATCCCGTATTCGCCCCCATCCTCGGCGGCATCGGCGCCACGCTCGCGGCGCGCGGCTATTCCATGATGGTCGCCGACAGCGGCGAGGACGAGGCCGGGCAGGCCGACATCGTGGAGAAGCTCATCGCCCGGCGGGTGGATGGCCTCGTGCTCGCCACCGCCAAGCGCGACGATGCCACCGTCTCGCTCTGCCTCAAGGCGGGCGTGCCCACCGTGCTGGTCAATCGCGGAGAGGACGGCCTGCGCGCCTCCACGGTGGTGAGCGACGACAGGGGCGGCATCGCGGTCGCCGTCGCGCACCTCGCCGGGCTCGGGCATCGCCGCATTGGGCATCTGGCCGGCCCGGAGCGGCTCTCCACCGGCGTGCTGCGCCGGCGCGGCTTCGCGGACGCCATGGCGGCGGCGGGCCTTCCGGCCGATGCGGTCACCACCGCCACGGCCTATAATCGCGAGGCGGGGCGGGTCGCCGCCGCCGAATTGCTGGACCGCTGGCCGGACATTACGGCGATTGCCGCCAGCAACGATCTCATCGCGCTCGGCGCCTATCAGGAGGCGCAGCAGCGCGGGCTGAGGATCCCGCAGGACCTCTCCATCGTCGGGCACAACGACATGCCGCTGGTGGACATGGTGGCCCCGCCCCTCACCACCGTGCGCATCGGCCATGAGGCCATGGGCGCGCGCGCCGCCTCCATCCTTCTCGACCAGATCGCGCAGCCCGAAACGCCGCCAACCCTCGCCCTCGTGCCCGCCCGGCTGATCGCCCGCGCCTCCACCGCCGCGCCGCGCGGCGGGGCGGCCGAGGCCGGGGCCAAGGCACCGCGCAAGCCCCGCTCCACCCGCCCCGCCTGATCCCGCCTTCGACGGCGCGCGGCCGGCGCCGCGATTCGGCGCTTGACTTGTGCAATCGTTCGCGCATTATCGTGCAATCGATCGCACAACAAGCGCACGCGACAAAGCGCGGAGGAACGCCAATGGTTGCCGGACTGGAAACGACCGGACTGGACATGCTGGAAGCGCAGCTGAAGCCGCGCTCCCACATCATCGAGGATGCGTCCACGCTCACCGACGTCGTCCTCGACGCCATGTCCAAGGCCCCCGACCTGCGCCTCAGGCAGGTCATGGCTTCCTTCGTGCGCCACATGCACGATTTCGCCCGGGAGGTGCGCCTCACCGAGGCCGAGTTCGAGCTCGGCCTCGATTTTCTCAACCGCATCGGACAGGCCACTAACGACTGCCACAACGAGGCAGTGCTGTTCTCCGACGTCATCGGCTTCTCGACGCTGGTGTGCCTGCTGAACAACGGCCAGAACGGCGCCACCGAGACCGCCGCCGCCTTGCTCGGCCCGTTCTGGCGGATGCATTCGCCCCAGACGGAGAATGGCGGCTCCATCCTGCGCTCGCCGACGCCAGGCCCGGCCTTGTTCGCCCATTGCCGCGTCACCGACCCGGAGGGCCGCCCGCTCGCCGGCGTGGAGGTGGATGTGTGGCAGGCCTCGCCCGTGGGCCTCTACGAGAACCAGGACCCCGAGCAGGTCGACATGAACCTGCGCGGCAAGTTCCGCACCGATGCCGAAGGGCGCTTCTGGTTCCGCTCGGTGAAGCCGGCGGGCTATCCGGTGCCCACCCACGGCCCGGCGGGCGACCTGCTGAAGGCGCAGAAGCGCCACCCCTTCCGCCCGGCGCACCTGCATTTCCTCGCCTACCGGCCGGGCTACAAGACGCTCATCACGCAGGTCTTCGTCGATGACGACGGCCATCTCGACAGCGATGTGGTGTTCGGCGTCACCCGCGCGCTGGTGGGCGATTTCGCCGAAGGCCGCGGCACGCCGCCGGCCCCCGATGCGGGCGCGCCGTGGTACCGGCTCGACTACGCCTTCGTCATGGAGCCCGGCGAGGCCAAGCTGCCGGTGCCGCCGATCCGCTGAGGCGGCGCCCCTCCCCCTTCCCGATCTTCGCGAACCCTTAAAGGAGACGCCGGTGAGAACCGACGCAGTGTCGCCGCGCGACCATTCCCCCGCTCCCCCCGCCGCCGCCACGGGCCGCCATTCCACCTATCCGCGCTCCCTCGAAGGCAAGGTCGCCCTCGTGGTGGGCGGGGCGGGCGCCATCGGCGCCGAGACCAGCCGCATGCTGAAGGCGGCCGGCGCGAAGGTGGTCATCAGCCATCTCGCCGCCGAGAAGGACACAGCAGCAGCAGCCGCCCTTGTCGCCGAGCTGGGCGAGGGCCACGCCGCCTTCGTCGCCGACGTGGTGGACACGCCGTCCCTCGTCGCGCTGCGGGACACCATCGCCGCCCGCTATGGCCGCCTCGACATCCTGGTGAATGCGGCCGGCTTCACCAAGCCGGTGCCCCACGCCGATCTCGATGCGCTCACCGACGAATTGATCGACCGGATGCTGCAGGTGAACTGGCGCGGCCAGTTCGCCACCATCCGCACCTTCGCGCCCTTGCTGAAGGCCTCCGGCGACGGGCTGGTGGTGAACATCTCCTCCATCGCCGCCTTCACCGCCGTGGGCTCCTCCATCGCCTACTGCGCAGCCAAGGCCGGCATCGACGTGATGACCAAGGCGCTCGGCCGCGCCCTCGCGCCGGAGGTGCGGGTGCTCGCCGTGTCGCCGGGGGTGGTGGACACCGAGTTCGTGCCCGGACGCGGTGCCGACTTCAACGACAAGGTCAGCGCCTCCACACCGCTCAAGCGGATCGGCAATGCGCAGGACATCGCCGCCGCCATCACCGCCTGCGCCACCATGCTCGGCTTCTCGACCGGACACACCATCCAGGTCGATGGCGGCCGCGCCCTCTGAGGAAAGCCGAACCCATGCGCGCGCCCCTGCCCCGGGTGTTCATCACCTGCGCCATCACCGGAAACCTCACACGGCCGGACCAGACACCCCATCTGCCGATCACGCCGGCCCAGATCGCCACCTCCGCGCTGGAGGCCGCCGATGCCGGCGCGGCGGTGGTGCACATTCATGTGCGCGATCCCGCCACCGGCGCGCCCTCCATGGAGCTGGCGCTCTACGAGGAGACCATCCGCCTCATCCGCGCCGGCAACCCGGACATGATCCTCAACATCACCACCGGGCCGGGCGGGCGCTTCGTGCCGTCGGCCGACGATCCGAAGATCGCCGCGCCGGGCACCACTTTGCTGCCGCCGGAAGAGCGCGTCGCCCATATCGCGGCGCTGAAGCCGGACATCTGCACCCTCGACCTCAACACCATGTATTCGGGCAGCGCGGTGGTCATCAACACGCCGGCCAATGTGCGGCGGATGGCCAAGGTGATCACTGAAGCCGGGGTGAAGCCGGAGATCGAGCTGTTCGATTCCGGCGACATCGCCCTGCTGCACGATCTCCTCGCCGACGGCACGCTTGCCGGCCCCGTGCTCGCCTCCTTCGTCATGGGCGTGCGCTACGGCTTCCAGCCCTCGCCGGAAACCGTGCTCTACGCCCGCAACCTGCTGCCGGCCGGCACGGCCTTCACCGCCATCGGCATCGGCCGCGCCGCATTCCCGATGGTGGCCATGTCCTATCTCTCCGGCGGCCATGTGCGGGTGGGGCTGGAGGACAGTGTCTATCTCGATCGCGGCGTGCTCGCCCCCTCCAACGCCGCGCTGGTGACCAAGGCGCGCGGCATTGTCGAGGCCCTCGGCGGCACCATCGCCACCCCATCCGAGGCCCGCGCTCTGCTCGGCCTCGCCCCCGCCCGCCCGGAGCGCGCTCCGGCCGCCGCCGAATGACGGATCACCCCATGACCCTGCCTGCCATGACCCTCCTTGCCGAACGCCCGCAGATCGCCCCCATCGTCCGCCGGGGCCTGCGGCTGAACGCGAAGGCCGACAGCTACGCCGCCATCGACCTCGTGATGGAGGAGGCGCCGCTGCGCGCGCTCCGCCCCGACGAGGTGGTGGTGAAGATCGCCGCCGCGGCGGTGAACCCCTCCGATGCCAAGGCGGCCACCGGGCTCATGCCCTATGCCGTCTTCCCCCGCACTCCCGGCCGGGATTTCTCCGGCACGGTGGTGGCCGGCCCCGAGGCGCTTCTGGGCCGCAACGTGTTCGGCTCCTCCGGCGACCTCGGCATCCGCCAGGACGGCGCGCAGGCCAGCCACATGATCGTCGAGGCCGACGCCGTGGTGGAGGTGCCTGATGGCATCTCCCTGCGCGAGGCAGCGGGCATCGGCGTGCCCTTCGTCACTGCCTGGGAAGGCCTTCGCCGCGCCGGCCTGCCGCAGCCGGGCGAGACGGTGCTGGTGCTCGGCCTCAACGGCAAGGTCGGGCAGGCGGTGGCGCAGATCGCCGCCTGGCGCGGTGCCCGCGTGATCGGCGTGGTGCGGCGGGCGGAGCCCTTCATCGGCGATGCCCTCGTGCCGCCTCTCGTGCTCAATGCAAGCGCCGAGGACGTGCCCGCCCGGGTGCGCGACCTCACCGAGGGCAAGGGCGCCGACATCGTGTTCAACACGGTGGGCGATCCGTTCTACGACATCGGCCAGAAGGCGATGGCGGTGGGCGGGCGCGCGGTGTTCATCGCCGCCATCGAGCGCTTCGTCACCTTCGACATCCTCGCCTTCTACAAGGGCCGCCACACTTATGTGGGCATCGACACCATCGCCCTCAATTCGGTGGAGACGGGCCGCCTCCTGGCGGCGCTGGCGCCGGGCTTCGCGGCGGGGGCGCTGAAGCCCTTCCCCATCCACGAGCGCGCGCTCTACCCCCTCACGGATGCCCGCGCCGCCTATGCGGCGGTGATGGGATCGTCGCAGGACCGCGTGCTCCTGCTGCCGGAGGCGTGAGCCATGCACGTCGTGCGCATCGACGCCGCGCCCGCCTATGAGGCTCCCGGCCATCATCTGATGGAGATGCGGCGCCTTCAGGGGCGGGAAGCTAGCCCGGCGGACACCGTCTGGCTCGGCCTCTCCACTTTGGCGCCGGGCGGCGGCACCACCCTCGACGGCTCGAATGTCGAGAAGATCTATCTGGTGCTGGAGGGCGAGCTCCTCCTCTCCAACGGCATCGAGGAGGTGCGGCTCGCCCGCCTCGATTCCTGCCGCCTCGCCCCCGGCGAGGCCCGCCAGCTGCGCAATGCCGGCACCGCGCCGGCCGTGGTGCTGCTGGTGATGCCGCTGGCCCCCGCCGCGCCCGCAACCCCCGTCCCGGCGGCTGTCGCCGGAACGCCCTGAAGCCGACCTCGAACCCTGAACTGCCCCCAAGAACACAAGACCAACACGAGGGCAGCGCAGCCCCGCCCGCCCACCCGGAGGAAGCCCCAATGGCCCACACAGCCCACGCCGTCCGCCGACGCAAACCCTGGTATCAGGTGCTCTACATCCAGGTGCTCATCGGCATCGCCCTCGCCATCGTCGTCGGCTATCTCTGGCCGGCGGTGGCGGTGGACATGAAGCCGCTCGGCGATGTCTTCATCAAGCTCATCAAGATGATCGTCGCCCTCGTCATCTTCTGCACGGTGGTCACCGGCATCGCCGGCATGAGCGACCTGAAGAAGGTGGGCCGCGTCGGTGGCAAGGCTCTGCTTTACTTCGAGGTGATGTCCACCATCGCCCTCGCCATCGGCATCATCGTCGCCAACGTGGTGCGCCCCGGCGCCGGCTTCAACGCCAATCCCGCCACCCTCGACAGCGCGGCGGTGAAGGCCTACGCCGGCAAGGCGGCGGACCAGTCCATCTCCGACTTCCTCATCAACATCGTGCCCAACACCGTGGTGGATGCCTTCGCCCGTGGCGACATCCTGCCGGTGGTGCTGATCTCGGTGCTGTTCGGCTACGTGCTCTCGCATCTCGGCGATCGCGGAAAGCCGGTGCGCGACACCATCGAGGCCGGCGCCCATCTGGTGTTCGGGGCGCTGAACGTCATCATGCGCCTCGCCCCCATCGGCGCGTTCGGCGCCATGGCCTTCACCATCGGCAAATATGGCGTCGCCTCGCTCGGGCCGCTGATGATGCTGATCGGCACCTTCTACCTCACCGGCGCCATCTTCGTGGTCGGCGTGCTCGGCGCGGTGTGCTGGTGGGCGGGCTTCAGCGTGCTGAAGTTCCTCGCCTACATCAAGGAAGAGATCCTGATCGTGCTCGGCACCTCCTCCTCGGACTCGGCCCTGCCGAGCCTGATGGAGAAGCTGGAGCGTGCCGGCGTGCCCAAGCCCGTGGTCGGCCTCGTGGTGCCCACCGGCTACGTGTTCAACACCGACGGCACGTCCATCTACATGACGCTGGCCGCCCTGTTCGTGGCGCAGGCCACCAACACGGACCTCTCCTTCACCCAGCAGATGGCCATTTTCGCCGTGGCGATGCTCACCTCCAAGGGCGCATCGGGGGTGACGGGCGCGTCCTTCATCGCCCTCGTGGGCACGCTCTCGGTGGTGCCGACCATCCCGGTGGCCGGCATGGCGCTGATCCTCGGCATCGACCGCTTCATGAGCGAGGCGCGAGCGGTCATCAACATGATCGGCAACGGCGTCGCCGCCGTGGTGGTGGCGCGCTGGGAAGGCGAGCTGGACCACGCCCGCTTCACCGCAGCTCTGGCCGGCGAGGCGAGCCCGCCCGTCGCCATGCCCGAGCCCGCCGAGGCGCTGGCCGTGCCCGTGCTCCGAAGCGAGCAGCAGGCCTGACGCCCGCCACGAAGCAGAACGCCGGCGCTGAGCCCTCAGCGCCGGCGTTCGCGTATTGAAAGGGGTTCAGGCAGCTAGCCGCGCGCCGCCTCGGCCGCCTGCGGCAGGTCCTGCGCCGCCACTTCCGACAGCGCATGGCCATAGAGCACGAGGCAGGGGCCTTCCGCCCCCGCATCCACGGCGCGGGTCACCGCCTCGGTGAGGCTGGCGACGGTGGCGATGACCACCTTCTCCTCCGGCCGCGTGACCGAGAAGATGGCCACGGCCGGGGTCGCCGGCTCGATGCCGGCGGCGAGCAGGTTGCGCACGAGATCCGGCAGGGTCCGGCGCGGCATGTAGACGACGGTGGTCGCCGCCTTGTCCGAGAGGGCCTTGAAGTCGAGATCGGCGGGCAGCTTCCCGTCGCGGGCATGGGCGGTGACGAATTGCAGCCGCCGCGCATGGTCGCGATGGGTCAGCGAGGTGACCAGCCGGCTCGCCGCGCCCTGCGGGGAGGAGATGCCCGGCACCACCTCCACCGGCACGCCGGCCGCGCGGCAATGGGCGATCTCCTCGCCGGCCCGGCCGAAGATCATGGGCTCGCCGCCCTTGAGCCGCACCACGCGGCGGCCCTCGCGGGCCAGCTCCACCATCAGCGCGTTGATGTCGTCCTGCTTGCAGGAGGGGCCGTAGCCGGTCTTGCCCACCAGCATCTTCTTCGCCTCGCGCCGGGCGAAATCGAGGATCGCGCCGGACACGAGGTCGTCATAGAGCACCACGTCCGCCGATTGCAGCGCGCGCACGGCCTTCAGCGTCAGAAGCTCGGGATCGCCCGGCCCGGCCCCCACCAGCACCACGGAACCGCCGGCGCCGGAGCGGCCTTGCGGGGCGGTGCCCTCAATCTCGATGGCGGCGAACAGAGCGGCGCGGTCGGCCTCCTCCGGCGCGCGGTGGGGCTCGGAGAGGGCCTTTGCAGCAAACCGCTCCCAGAAGGCGCGGCGGGCGTGGAAGGAGAGGCCGCGCTCGGTCACCGCCGCGCGCCACGTCTTCGCCGCCTGCGCCCAGGCACGGAAGCCGGAGGGCAGCAGCGCCTCGATCTTGGCCCGCACCGCCTGTCCGAACACGGGGGCGGCGCCGTCCGTGGAGATGCCCACCACGAGGGGCGAGCGGTTGACGATGGCGCCGAAGGTGAAGTCGCACAGAGCCGGCCGGTCGATGACGTTCACCGGCACGCCGGCCGCGCGGACGGCGGCGGAAAAGCGCTCGGCCTCGGCCGCATCCTCGAAATCGCCGATGGCGAGGGCGGCGCCGTCGATATCGTCCGAATGCCAGTCGCGCACATGCACGGCGATGGGGCCGTGGGTCGGCGCGCCGGCCAGCCGCCAGATGTCCTCGCAGACGGCCGGGGCGATCACCTCCACCCGCGCACCGGCGGCGGAGAGAAGCTCCGCCTTCCAGGCTGCCGGCTCGCCGCCGCCCGCCACCAGCACGCGCCGGCCCTCGAGCCCGAAGAACACCGGCAGGCGGGCAAGCGCCTCCATGCGCGCCGGCCGCGTCTCACGCGGGGCACGGGGGCTTGAGGATTCGGCGCCGGGGGCGGCCATGGGAAAGGCTCCAAAAAGCTCGCTGTTCGGAAAGGGTAAGCTCCAAGTTCGCCGGGCGCCACCCCTCTCCCCTCGCGGGAGAGGGGTTGGGGGTGAGGGGGCTCGCGCCACTGTTCGCGGAGCCGGGCAAACGGCACCATACCCCTCACCCCGACCCTCTCCCGCCTGAACTCGGCTGATGCCGAGTTCATTTCGTGAAAGCCGAAGTCGGCAAAAGCCGACTTCGGGGGAGAGGGAGACCCTGAGATCAGCCGCGGGCGGCGACGACGATGATCTCGACCAGGAACTGCGGCGCGGCGAGCTTGCCTTCGCTGGTGGCGCGGGCGGGGGGATTGGCCTTGTCCACCCAGCTGTCCCACACGCTGTTCATGGCGGCGAAATTCTTGATGTCCGACAGCCAGATGGTGGCGGTGAGGATGCGCGACTTGTCGGTGCCGGCGCGGGCCAGCAGGCTGTCGATGGAGGCGAGCACGGCCTTCGTCTGGCTCTCCACGTCCGGCCCCTCGGCCACCTGGCCGGCGAGATAGACGGTGTTGCCGTGGATCACCGCCTCGCTCATGCGGGCGCCCTTGTCGAGCCGTTCGATGCTCATGATGTGTCCTCTTGTTGGGGATGGCGGGTGTTTAGCAGCATCCGGGGCGGAGGCGTCAACCATCTCGGGCGGTCTCGCTCCCTCCCGGCGTCATCCCCCCGCCTTGTGCGGGGGATCCACCTGTGGCCCGGCGCGGTGCCAGAGTTCGGTGAGCGGCCCATCGGCCAAGTGGATGCCCCGGACAAGCCGGGGCATGACTGCGCAAAGGCGGGTTGCAGTCGGCCGGAACGCGAGAGCGGTGCTCAGTGCGCCTCTTCCCAGTTCTTCGCCGCCCGGGCGTCCACCTTCAGCGGCACGGCGAGGTGGACGGCGGGCGCCGCCGCGCTCTCCATGGCCTGGCGCACCACGGGAATGGTGGCCTCGGCCTCGGCCTCCGGCACCTCGAAAACCAGTTCGTCGTGCACCTGCAGCAGCATCCGGGCGGATAGGCCCGCCTCAACCAGCGCCGGCTCCATGCGGATCATGGCGCGGCGGATGATGTCGGCGGCGGTGCCCTGGAGGCGGGCATTGATGGCGGCGCGCTCGTTGAAGGCGCGCAGAGACGGGTTCTTCGCCGCGATGTCGGGATAGTGGCAGCGCCGGCCGAACAGCGTCTCCACATATCCGTGCTCGCGGCAGAAGGTCTTGGTCTCCTCCATATAGTCGCGGATGCCGGGGAAACGCTCGAAATAGCGCTTGATGTACTGCCCCGCCTCCTCGCGCGGAATGCCCAGCTGGTTGGCGAGGCCGAAGGCGGAGATGCCGTAGATGATGCCGAAATTGATGGCCTTCGCCCGCCGCCGGATTTCCCCCGGCATGTCCTTCACCGGCACGCCGAACATCTCGGAGGCCGTCATGGCGTGGATGTCCAGCCCGTCCGTGAAGGCCTGCCGCAGTGCCGGGATCTCGGCGATCTCGGCGAGCAGCCGCAATTCGATCTGCGAATAGTCGGCCGAGACGAGGAGATTGCCCTCCTCCGCCACGAAGGCGCGGCGGATGCGCCGGCCTTCCTCGGTGCGCACCGGGATGTTCTGGAGGTTGGGATCGGAGGAGGAGAGCCGCCCCGTGGTGGTGGCCGCCAGCGCATAGGAGGTGTGGACGCGCTTGGTCTGCGGATGCACGAAATTCGGCAGCGCGTCCGTATAGGTGGAGCGCAGCTTGGAGAGCTGGCGCCATTCGAGGATCTTCTGCGGCAGCTTGTGGCCCAGCTCGGCCAGCTCCTCCAGCGCGGTGGCCTTGGTGGACCACATGCCGGTGGCGGTCTTGGTGCCGCCGGGAAGGCCCATCTTGCCGAACAGGATGTCGCCCATCTGCTTGGGCGAGCCCACGTTCAGCCGCTCGCCGGCCAATTCCGCGATCTCGTCCTCCACCCGCGCCGCGCCCTGCGCGAATTCGGAGGAGAGCCGCGCCAGAATGGTCTTGTCGATGGCGATGCCACGGCTCTCCATGCGCGCCAGCACGGGAATGAGGGGGCGTTCCAGCGTCTCGTAGACCGTGGTCCGGCCCTCGGCGGCGAGGCGGGGCTTAAGCACCTGCCACAGGCGCAGCGTCACGTCCGCATCCTCGGCGGCGTAGGCGGTGGCGGGCTCCAGCGCCACCTTGTCGAAGGTGATCTGCGCCTTGCCCTTCCCCGTCACCTCCGAATAGGCGATGGGCTGGTGGCCGAGATGGAGCACGGAAAGCTCGTCCATGCCATGGCCGTTCCGGCCGGCATCCAGCGCGTAGGACATGCACATGGTGCAGTCGATGGGCGAGACCTGAATGCCGTGGCGGGCCAGCACCAGCTCGTCATACTTCACATTGTGCCCGATCTTGAGCGTGCCCCTGTCCTCGAGCATGGGCTTCAGCGCCGCGACCGCATCGGCGAGGGAAATCTGCCCCGGCAGCAGGCCCTCGCTGAACAGGCCGTCGCCCGCGCCCTGATGCAGCAGCGGGATGTAGCAGGCCTCATTGGGCGAGAGCGCCAGCGAGACGCCCACGAGGTCCGCCTGCATGGGATCGAGGGAATTGGTCTCGGTGTCGAAGGCGACGACACCGAGGTCGATGGCCTTCGCGCACCACGCCTTCAGCTCGGCGAGATCGAGGATGGTGCGGTAGGCCTTGCGGTCCACCGGCGTCGCCCGCGCGGCCTGCGCGCGCTGGTGGGCGAGATCGGAGGGGGTGGGTGTGCCGCTGGGGGCAGCGGGGGCAGCGCCCGGCTGGGCGACGGCCGGCGCTTCCCCATCTGCGGGGGGCGCGGCGGGGGCGAAGAGATCGCCGCCGCTGGGCGCCAGCTTCGGGTCCGGGTCCACCTCGCCGGCCTCCACGCCATAGGCCTCGGCCACGCGGCGGGTGATGGTGGTGAATTCCATGGCCTTGAGGAAGGAGATGAGGCGCTTGGCGTCCGGGTCCTCCAGCACGAGGTCCTCCAGCGGCACTTCCACCGCCACGTCGCGCACCAGCGTGACGAGCTGCTTGGAGATGCGCGCGGCGTCCTGATTGTTCATGAGCGACTCGCGCCGCTTGGGCTGCTTGATCTCGCCGGCGCGGGCGAGCAGCGTTTCCAGGTCGCCATATTCGGCGATGAGCTGGGCGGCGGTCTTGATGCCGATGCCGGGCACGCCGGGCACGTTGTCGGTGGAATCACCGGCCAGCGCCTGCACGTCCGTGACCTTCTCCGGCGGCACGCCGAAATATTCCACGACCTCGCCGAGGCCGATGCGCCGTTCCGGCCGCGCCCCGCGCCCGCCGCTCTCGCCGGAGGCGGGATCGTACATGGCGACCTTGGGGCCGATGAGCTGCATCAGGTCCTTGTCGGCGGAGACGATGAGCACGTCAGCCCCGGCCTTCACCGCCTGCTCGGCATAGGTGGCGATGATGTCGTCCGCCTCGTAGCGCGCCTGCTCCACCGGGATGAGGCCGAAGGCGCGCACCGCTTCGCGCATGAGCGGGAACTGGGGAATCAGCTCGTCCGGCGGCTCGGAGCGGTTGGCCTTGTAGTCGGGATAAAGCTCCTTGCGGAACGAATCCTCCGACTTGTCGAAGACGATGGCGAGGTGGGTGGGGCGGATGCCCACCGCCCCGTCGCGCACGAACTGGAACAGCTTGGTGCAGAACAGCCGCACCGCACCCGTGGGCAGCCGGTCCGAGCGGAAATTGTACTTCCGGTCCTGGTTGATGGACTGGAAATAGGCGCGGAACACGAAGGACGAGCCATCCACCAGGAACACATGGTCGCCGGGCTTGAGGGGGCGGGGAGAGGGGGACATGGGGCGTCCTTCAAAGGTCCGGCGGCAGCGGCGATCAGAGGTCTGGATCGGGGGTCGATCGAAGGCGCGCACGATGCCCGAGGGGGCGGCCAGGAACAAGAGCCGTGGCACCCGCTGAACGCGCGCGTCGCCGGCGCGGGAAAGCCCGCCAGCCTAACGGCCAAGCCGCGCCGCAGCGCACACTTCGCAGGCATCTGCATCACCAGATGAACAACGGAAGTGCAGGCACCGCGCACGCCCAATTTTTCATCATTCGAAATTCAATCTCAGAATCAAAGGCCTAAGCATTTGGGCGCAGTTGGCCCATCACTTGCTTTTATCAGTCCGGCGCAGTCGATGATGACCGCGACCCATATTCGTCCCAACGATGGGACCCGCAGCAGAGCCGCTGACAGCCATGACCGGAAGGTCGTGAGCATGTCCGCGGCTTTTTTCGTTTCGGGTCTCCTCGTCCGCCTTTGCCGATCCAGGGGAAAGAACATGAGCGACGCTTCCAAGTCCGGACCCAACGAGACCGTCTCCACCGCCACGCCCGACGCCAAGGCCACCGGCGTCTCGCGCCGCTCGCTCCTGAAGGGCACCGCCGCCGCCCTCGGCACCGCCGCCTTGTTCGAGAGCATCCGCATGGCGTTCCCCGGCGGCGTGCCGGCGGCCTATGCCTCCGAAGCGCCAGAGACCAACAAGGCGACGCTCGGCTTCATCGCCCTCACCGACGCGGCGCCCCTGTTCGTCGCCAAGGAAAAGGGCCTGTTCGACAAATACGGCATGACCGACGTGACGGTGGCCAAGCAGGCCTCCTGGGGCACCACGCGCGACAACCTCGTGCTCGGCTCCGAGGGCAACGGCATCGACGGCGCCCACATCCTCACCCCGATGCCCTACCTGATCTCCGCCGGCAAGGTGACGCAGAACAACGTCCCTACCCCCATGTACATCCTCTCTCGGCTGAACCTGAACAGCCAGTGCATCTCGGTGGGCCAGGAGTATATCGACCTTAAGATCGGCCTCGACACCAAGCCCTTCAAGGAAGCGCTGGACAAGAAAAAGGCCTCCGGCAAGTCGGTGAAGGCCGCCATGACCTTCCCCGGTGGCACCCATGACCTTTGGATCCGCTACTGGCTCGCCGCCGGCGGCATCGATCCGGACAAGGACATCGAGACCATCGTCGTCCCGCCGGCCCAGATGGTGGCCAACATGAAGGTGGGCACCATGGACTGCTTCTGTGTCTGCGAGCCGTGGAACGAGCAGCTCATCCACCAGAAGATCGGCTACACCGCCGTCACCACCGGCGAGCTCTGGAAGGACCATCCGGAGAAGGCCTTCGGCATGCGCGCCGCCTATGTGGACAAGAACCCCAAGGCCGCCATGGCGCTGCTGAAGGCTGTGATGGAAGCCCAGATGTGGTGCGACAAGATGGAAAACCGCGAGGAAGTCGCGGCCATCTGCGCCAAGCGCCAGTGGATCAACGTGCCGGTCGCCGACGTGGTGGACCGCATGAAGGGCAAGTTCGACTACGGCACCGGCCGCGTAGTCGAGAAGAGCCCGGTGATGATGAAGTATTGGCAGGACAATGCGTCCTACCCCTACCAGAGCCACGACCTGTGGTTCATCACCGAGGACCAGCGCTGGGGCAAGTTCGAGCCCGATTACGACGCCAAGGCCCTCATCGCCAAGGTGAACCGCGAGGACATGTGGCGCGAGGCGGCGAAAGCCCTCTCCGTGCCGGCGGCCCAGATCCCCACCTCCACCTCGCGCGGCAAGGAGACCTTCTTCGACGGCAAGGTCTTCGATCCGGAAAACCCGTCCGCCTACCTGTCGAGCCTCGGCATCAAGCGGATCTCGTGATCGCGCGGCGCCGCCCCTGATCCAAGACCACGGGGGCGGCGCCCCCTGCCCCGAACCCGGAGACGCATTCATGTCCATGCCCGCCCTCAAGCTAGAAAAATCCTCGCCTGCCAAGATGGCGCAAGCCCCGGCAGCCCAGGTGGTGAAGATGCCGGCGCGCCAGCGCCCGGCGCTGGCGGAGAAGATCGTGCCCTTCCTGAAGTCGGCCGCGGCCAACATCATCCCGCCCGTCGTCGTCATCGCCCTGCTGGTAGGCCTGTGGCAGATCCTGTGCAGCGCCCCGGGCGCGGCCCTGCCGCCGCCCTCCTCCATCATCCAGAATTCGTGGGAGCTGATCGCCCACCCCTTCTATGACCGCGGCGGCCTCGACAAGGGCCTGTTCTGGCACATCCTCGCCTCGCTCCAGCGCGTGGCGGTGGGCTACAGCCTCGCGGCGGTGGCGGGCGTCGGCCTCGGCGTGCTCATCGGCCAGTCCACTTGGGCCATGCGCGGGCTCGACCCGCTGTTCCAGGTGCTGCGCACCGTGCCGCCGCTCGCCTGGCTGCCGCTCTCCCTCGCCGCCTTCCGCGACGGCCAGCCCGCAGCGGTGTTCGTCATCTTCATCACCGCCATCTGGCCGATCATTATCAACACGGCGGTGGGCATCCGCAACATCCCACAGGATTACCGGAACGTTGCTGCGGTGCTGCGGCTGAACCCGCTTGAATTCTTCACGAAGATCATGATCCCGGCAGCGGCGCCCTACATCTTCACCGGCCTACGCATCGGCATCGGCCTGTCCTGGCTCGCCATCATCGCGGCGGAGATGCTCATCGGCGGCGTGGGCATCGGCTTCTTCATCTGGGATGCGTGGAACTCGTCGCTCATCGGCGACATCATCGTGGCGCTTATCTATGTCGGCATCACCGGGTTCATTCTCGACCGCGTGATCGCCGCCATCGGCGCCTTCGTCACCCGCGGCACCGCCGCTGCCTGAGGAGGTCGCCATGGGCGCCTATCTGAAGCTCGATCACATCGACAAGACCTTCACCCGCGGCTCCGCCTCCACCAACGTGCTGAAGGAGGTGACGCTCGACATCGACAAGGGCGAATACGTCTCCATCATCGGCCATTCCGGCTGCGGCAAGTCCACTTTGCTCAACATCGTGGCCGGCCTCACCTCAGCCACCACCGGAGGCGTGATCCTTGACGGGCGGGAGGTGAATTCCCCCGGCCCGGACCGCGCCGTCGTGTTCCAGAACCACTCGCTGCTGCCCTGGCTCACCGTCTACGACAATGTGCGCCTCGCGGTGGACAAGGTGTTCTCCGGCACCCGCTCGCGCGCCGAGCGGCACGACTGGACCCTGCACAATCTCGACCTCGTGCAGATGGGCCATGCCAAGGACAAGCGCCCCTCGGAAATCTCCGGCGGCATGAAGCAGCGCGTCGGCATCGCCCGGGCGCTCGCCATGGAACCGAAGGTGCTGCTGCTGGACGAGCCCTTCGGCGCGCTGGATGCGCTCACCCGCGCGCACCTTCAGGACAGCGTGATGCAGATCCACGCCACGCTGGGGAACACCATCCTCATGATCACCCACGACGTGGACGAGGCGGTGCTGCTCTCCGACCGCATCGTGATGATGACCAACGGCCCCTCCGCCTATGTGGGCGAGGTGCTGGAGGTGAACCTGCCGCGTCCGCGCAAGCGCCTCGATCTGGTGACCAACGCCACCTACCTCAAGGCCCGCGAGGCGGTGCTGAAATTCCTCCACGAGCGCCACCGCTTCGTCGAGGCCGCCTGACCTGACACCCGGCGCGGGCCTGCCCGCGCCACTCCACAGTCCGCCGACACCACGTGCCCAACCGGCGCGCGCAGGTTCGTGCGCCCTTCATCAGGAATTTTGCCATGAGCCTGACCCCGAGCCAGATCGAGCTGATCCAGGATTCGTTCCGCAAGGTGGTGCCCATCGCCGACACCGCCGCCGCGCTCTTCTACGGCCGCCTGTTCGAGATCGTGCCCGAGGTGAAGCCCCTGTTCAAGGGCGACATGAGCCTCCAGGGCGCCAAGCTCATGGCGACGCTCGGCCTCGTCGTCGCCGGCCTCAACGACCTCTCGAAGATCGTCCCCGCCGCCGAGAGCCTCGCCCGCAAACACGTGGCCTATGGCGTGAAGGACGAACACTACGCCCCCGTCGGTGCCGCGCTGATCTGGACGCTGGAGCGCGGCCTCGGCCCGGATTTCACCCCCGAGACCAAGGACGCCTGGGTGGAGGCCTACGGCATCCTCTCCTCCGTCATGATCGCCGCCTCCGCCGAGGCGCCGGTTCCGGCCGAGTGAGGAGGACAGCGTGAGCGAGCCCCTTCTTGTCATCGGCAACGGCATGGCCGCCGCGAAGCTCTGCGAGGAGCTGACGCGGCGCGCGCTCGGCCGCCACGCCGTGGCGGTGATCGGGGCTGAGCCGCACCTCGCCTATAACCGCGTGCTCCTCTCCGAGGTGCTCGCCGGCCACATGACCGCCGCCGAGGCGGAGATGAAGCCCGCCGCCTGGTGGCGCGAGCGGGGCGTGACCCTGCAATACGGCACCCCCGCCGCCGCCATCGACCGCGCCGCGCGCGACGTGATCCTCGCCGATGGCCGCCGCCTGCCCTTCGGCAAGCTGGTGCTCGCCACCGGCTCCCACCCCATCCGCCTGCCGCTGCCGGGCATGGACCTGCCCGGTGTCCACACCTTTCGCGATCTCGACGACGTGGAGGCCCTGCTGGCCGCCGCCGCCGTGCCGGGCACGCGCGCCGTGGTCATCGGCGGCGGGCTGCTCGGCATCGAGGCCGCCGCTGGTTTGGCCGGCGCGGGCGTCGAGACACGCCTCGTCCACCTTCAGGACCGGCTGATGGAGCGACAGCTCGACGCCGCCGCCGGTGCCTTCCTCAAGCGGGCGGTGGAGGCCAAGGGCATTGAGGTGCTGCTGGGCGCCGCGAGCGAGGCCATCGAGGGCGAAAGCCGCGTCACCGGCCTGCGCCTCAAGGACGGCCGCGTCATTCCCGCCGACATTCTGGTGGTGGCCTGCGGCGTCATCCCCAATGCGGACCTCGCCCGCGCGGCGGGGCTGGACGTGAAGCGCGGCATCGTGGTGGACGACACCCTCGCCGCATCCGATCCCGACATCTTCGCCATCGGCGAATGCGCCGAGCATCGCGGCATGACTTATGGCCTCGTCGCCCCGGCCTATGAGCAGGCCGGCGTGCTCGCCCGTCGCCTCGCTGGGGAGGATGCGCGCTATGAGGGCTCGGTCGTCTCCACCAATCTCAAGGTGTCGGGCGTGCCCGTCTTCTCCGCCGGAGATGTGACGGGAGGGCCGGGCACCGAGGACATCGTGCTCACCGATCGCGGGCTCGGCGTCTACCGCCGGCTCATCGTGAAGGACGGCCGGCTCGCCGGCGCCGTGCTGTTCGGCGACACGGCGGACGGCCTCTTCTATCTCGACCTCATCACAAGCCGCACCCCCATCGCCGCCATGCGGACCGAGCTTGCGTTCGGCCGCGATGCGGTGGCGGCCGCAGCCTGACAAGAAGAAGAAAGGAAACCCCATGGGCGCCGATTTCACCCTCGACCAGAAGCGCTATCTGGAAGGCTTCGTCTCCGGCGCCAAGGCCGTGCAGATCGCCCGCGGGGCTGCCCCCGCGCCTTCGGCCGCGCCCGTCGCCGAGATGACCGGGCCGGATGCCGCCAGCCATCGCGCCATGGCGCGCACCGAGGCCGAGGGCCGGAAGCTCACGCCCGAGGAGAAGGCGAAGCGCGAGGAGCTGGGCCTCGACGCCTATGACCGCATGCGCCACGCCGCCCGCGAGGGCACCTTTCCCAAGGGGCCGGACGTGCTGCGCTGGAAGTATCACGGCCTGTTCTACGTGGCGCCGGCGCAGGACAGCTTCATGTGCCGCATGCGCATTCCCGGCGGCATCCTCACCCACTGGCAGTTCCGCGGCGTCGCCGACATTGCCGAGCGCCATGGCGGCGGCTTCACCGACATCACCACCCGCGCCAATCTCCAGATCCGCGAGATCCCGCCGACGGACAGCATAGCCGTGCTGGAGGGGCTGGTTTCCCTCGGCCTCACGGCCAAGGGCTCCGGCGCGGACAACATCCGCAATGTCACCGGCACCCCCACCGCCGGCATCGACCCCCAGGAACTCCTCGACACCCGCCCGCTGGCGAGCGCGTGGCACCATTGCATCCTGAACAGCCGCGACATGTACGGCCTGCCGCGCAAGTTCAACGTGGCCTTCGACGGCGCCGGCACCATCGGCGCGCTGGAGGACACCAACGACATCGGCTTCCAGGCGGTGGACGTGATGGACGGCTTCGGCGTCACGCCCGGCGTGTGGCTGCGCCTCGTGCTGGGTGGCATCACCGGCCACAAGGATTTCGCCCGCGACACCGGCATCGTGGTGCGGCCGGAGGAGGCGGTGGACGTGGCGGCGGCTATCGTGCGCGCCTTCATCGACACCGGCGACCGCACCGACCGCAAGAAGGCGCGGCTGAAATACGTGCTGGATTCCCTGGGCTTCGACGGCTTCCTGAAGCTGGTGGAAGGAAAGCTCGGCCGCCCCTTCACCCGCCTTGCCGCCGAGGCGGTGAAGCCGCGCGCGGAGCCGGACCGGCTCGCCCATCTGGGCGTCCACCCGCAGAAGCAGGCGGGCCTGAACTATGTGGGCATCGCCACCCCCGTGGGCCGCATGAGCGCGACGCAGATGCGCGGCCTCGCTGACATTTCGGCGCGCTTCGGGGATGGCGACATCCGCCTCACCGTCTGGCAGAACCTGCTCATCTCCGGCATCGCCGATGCCGACATCGCGACCGTCACGGACGCGGTGGAAGCCCTCGGCCTCAGCACGAAGGCAACACCGCTCCAGGCCGGCATCGTCGCCTGCACCGGGGCGAAGGGCTGCCGCTTCGCAGCGGCCGACACCAAGGGCACCGCGCGGGCCATTCTGGCGCACTGCGAAGAGCGGGTGACCCTCGACGGGCCGGTGAACATCCATGTCACCGGCTGCCACAATTCCTGCGCCCAGCATTATATCGGCGATATCGGGCTGATCGGGGCGCGGGTGCCCGTCAATGACGACGGGGACACGGTGGACGGCTATCACATCCTCGTCGGCGGAGGCTTCGGCAGCGCGGCCGCCATCGCCCGCGAGCTTTACCAGAACGTGCCGGCGGAAGACGCCCCGGCCGTGGTGGAACGCCTGCTGAAAAGCTGGATCACCCATCGCGTCGCGGGCGAGAGCTTCGCCGATTTCACCCGCCGCCTCGACCCCGACGCGCTGAAGGCGCTGGCGGCGGCGGCATGAGGGAGCAAGGCAGAAGGAATTTGCCGCTGCGCGAGGTTTTGCGCTGGGTCCCGGCTCTCCTTCCACTGCGCTCCGCTTCGTTTCAGTCGGCCGGGACACGAGACCGGCTTCGCCCCCCGGACGCATGGAGCGTCAACGCAATGCGAGCCGGGGCCCAGCGCAAGACACGAGCGCCGCAGGCGCTCTCCTGATCCAGAGACACGCCCCATGAGCCTCCAGTCCCGTCCCCCCATCGTCCCGGTCCTGCCCGACAGCGCCCCCTTCACGGCGGAGCAGCGCGCGTGGCTGAACGGCTTCTTCGCCGCCATCCTCTCCACCGAGACGGCGCCCGCCCCCATGGCCCTCTCGGCCGGCGACGCGGCGGCGCTGATGCCGGACATCTCCGCGCCAGCCGCCGCCGAGGAGGACGATGGCGCCCCCTGGCACGACCCCGCCATGCCGCTGGTCGAGCGCATGGCGCTGGCCGAGGGCAAGCCTTTGCCCCGGCGCATGATGGCGGCCATGGCGCAGCAGGATTGCGGCCAATGCGGCTATGTCTGCGAGAGCTACGCCAAGGCCCTGGCGAGCGGCGCCGAGAGCAAGCTCAACCTCTGCGCCCCCGGCGGCAAGGACACGCTGCGCATGCTGAAACAGCTCGCAGCGGAAACCTCCGCCCCCGCCGAGCCCGCGCCTGTTGCCGAAGCCCCCGCCCCGGCCGTCGTCCACGCGGCGCCCGCCGCCACCGGCACCCGCGAAAATCCCGGCGAAGTCACCTTTCTCTCCCGCACCCGCCTCAACGCGGCGGGCTCGGAGAAGGAGACGTGGCATGTGGAGTTCGACCTTTCCGGCTCCGGCATCGACTATGCCGCCGGCGACAGCTTCGGCGTCTTCCCGGTGAACGATCCCGGCCTCGTCGCAGCGGTGCTGGAGGCGCTGCACGCCCCCGCCGATTTCCCCATCGCCGGCCACACGCTCGCCGAGGTGCTGGCCCGCGAAGTGTGCCTGAAATCGGCGCCGGACGCGCTCTTCACCCTCATCTCCTATCTCGTCGGCGGGGAGCGCAAGGCGAAGGCCCGCGCGCTCGCGAACGGCGAGGACCCGGACGGCGATGCCGCCACCCTCGACGTGCTGGCGGCGCTCACGAAATTCCCCGGCATCCGGCCCGATCCGGAAGCCCTCATCGAGTGCCTGGAGCCGCTGCAGCCGCGCCTTTATTCCATCTCCTCCAGCCCCGTCGCCACGCCCGGCCGCCTCACCCTCACGGTGGATGCGGTGCGCTATGATCTCGATGGCCGCACGCGGCTCGGCGTCGCCTCCACCTTCCTCGGCGACCGCCTCGCGCCGGGCACGCGGATGAAGGCCTATATCCAGAAGGCGCACGGCTTCGCCCTGCCGCAGGATCTGGCGAAGGACGTCATCATGGTCGGCCCCGGCACCGGCATCGCGCCGTTCCGCTCCTTCCTCCACGAGCGGCTGGCGACCAAGGCCCCGGGGCGCAACTGGCTGTTCTTCGGCCATCAGCGCCGCGAGACGGATTTCTTCTATGAGGATGAGCTCTCGGGCCTTCAGGCTGCCGGCTGCCTCACCCGGCTGGACACCGCATGGTCCCGCGACGGCGACCGCAAGGTCTATGTGCAGGATCGCATCCGCGAGGCCGGCGCTGAGCTGTGGGGCTGGATGAAGGGCGGAGCCCATTTCTATGTCTGCGGCGATGCCAAGCGCATGGCGAAGGATGTGGAGACCGCCGTCGCCGATGTGGCCGCCACCCATGGCGGGCTCTCGGCCGAGGCGGCGGCGAAATTCGTCGCCGATCTCAAGACCGCCGGGCGCTATCAGGCCGATGTGTACTGAGCTAGAAATAATCGCCCAGCCTCAGGCAGGACCGGCATGAACGCCCCGCTCGCCTCGCCCCCTTCGGTGAAGACCACCTGCCCCTATTGCGGCGTCGGCTGCGGCGTGAAGGCGACGCCGGACGGGCTGGGCGGCGCGCTCATCGAGGGCGATCATGACCACCCCGCCAATCTCGGCCGCCTGTGCTCCAAGGGCGCGGCGCTGGGCGAGACGCTGGGGCTCGAAACCCGCCTGCTCCATCCCATGTTGCGCGGGGCGGACGGCGTGCTCGCCCGCGCAACGTGGGACGCGGCGCTCGACCGCATCGCCGGTGACCTCAGGGACATCATCGACCGGCACGGGCCGGGGGCGGTGGCCTTCTATCTTTCCGGTCAGTTGCTGACCGAGGATTATTACGCCGCCAACAAGCTGGCCAAGGGCTTCCTCGGCACGGCGAACGTGGACACCAATTCCCGCCTGTGCATGTCCTCTTCCGTCGCCGGCCACAAGCGCGGCTTCGGCTCGGACACGGTGCCGGGCAGCTATGAGGATCTGGATGGGGCGGACCTCATCGTCCTCACCGGCTCCAACACGGCATGGTGCCATCCCGTCCTGTTCCGCCGCATGGAACAGGCGCGCAAGGCGCGGGGCACCAAGCTGGTGGTGATCGATCCGCGCCGCACCGATACGGGGGCCGAGGCGGACCTCTTCCTGCCGCTCGCCCACGGCTCCGACGCAATTCTCTTCTCCGGCCTCCTCGTGCATCTGGCGCAGAGCCTGGCCTTCGATGCCGCTTATGTGGAGGCGCACACCACCGGATTTGCCGAGGCGCTCGCCGCCGCCCGCGCGGTGGCGCCCGATGTCGAGACCACCGCGCGCGCCTGCGGGCTGGCGGTGGAGGACGTGGAACGCTTCTTCGCGCTGTTCACCGAAACGCGGCGCACCGTCACCTGCTATTCGCAGGGGGTGAACCAGTCGGCCGTGGGCACCGACAAGGTGAACGCCATCCTCAACTGCCATCTCGCCACCGGCCGCATCGGGCGGGAGGGTATGGGGCCCTTCTCCCTCACCGGCCAGCCCAATGCCATGGGCGGGCGCGAAGTGGGCGGGCTCGCCAACCAGCTCGCCGCCCATATGGGCTTCTCCCCCGCCGAGGTGGACCGCGTGCGCCGCTTCTGGGGCGCACCGCACATGGCCGAGCATGAGGGCCGCAAAGCGGTGGATATGTTCGCCGCCATCGGCCGGGGCGAAATCAAGGCCCTGTGGGTGATGGGCACCAACCCCGCCGTGAGCCTGCCCGAGGCGGACGGCGTGCGCACCGCGGTGGAGGGCTTGGAGCTGTTCGTCCTCTCCGAGAACGTTCAGTCCAACGACACCGCCGCCTGCCGCCCCCATGTGATGCTGCCGGCCGCCGCCTGGGGCGAGAAGGACGGCACCGTCACCAATTCCGAGCGCCGCATCTCCCGCCAGCGCCCTTTCCTGCCGCGCCCGGGCGAGGTGAGACCGGACTGGTTGGCGCTCAAAGGCGTGGCGCAGCGCCTCGGCTTCGGCGATGCCTTCGCCTGGCGGGGTCCGGCGGACATCTTCCGCGAGCATGCCGCCCTCTCCGGCTTCGAGAATGACGGGACGCGGGATTTCGACATCTCCGCCTTCGCCGGCCTCACCGAAGCGGCCTACGAGGACATCGCGCCGGTGCAATGGCCCCTGCCCGCCGGCCGAGCCGAGGGCACCGCCCGCCTGTTCGCGGATGGCGGCTATTTCACGCCCGACCTGCGCGCAAGATTCGTCGCCCCGCGCCCGGTGCCGGCGGCGGAAGGCACCGCGCCCTATCCCTTCCTGCTCAACACCGGCCGCATCCGCGACCAGTGGCACACCATGACCCGCACCGGCCTTGCGCCCCGCCTCGGCGCGCACATCCCGGCACCGTTCGTCGCGGTGCATCCGGACGATGCCGCGCCGCTCGGGCTTGCCACCGGCATGCTTGCGGAGGTGACGAGCGCTCACGGGCGCGCGGTGCTGGAGGTGGTGGTGGATGCCGGCCAGCGGCCCGGCACGCTCTTCGCCCCTATCCATTGGAGCCACGCCAATTCGTCCGATGGCCGCGTCGGCGCGCTGGTGCATGCGGTGACCGATCCGATCTCCGGCCAGCCGGACGCCAAGGCGACACCCGCCGCGCTTTCCCCTTACGCCGCCCCGTTCGAGGGCTTCGTTCTGGCGCGCCGCCACATGGCCCTGCCGGAGGGCGTGTGGTGGGCGCGTGCGGCGCTGGAGGGAGGCTATGGCTGGCGCATCGCCGGCCGCATGGGGCCGCAGGACTGGGCGCAATGGGTGACGGCGGAAGGCCCGGCCGATGTAGCCGAGCTGAGCGACACGCCCTCCGGCCTCTACCGCGCCGCGGCTTTCGATGCGGACGGGCGGCTGGATTTCGCGGTGTTCGTCGGCGCCGCCGGCCAGCGCGTGGCGTGGGATGCGCTGAAGGGGCTGCTGGCGTCGGAGGTCTCGGCCGCCGACCGGCGCCTCGTGCTCTCCGGCCGCCGGGCGGGCGCGAATGCCGCCTGCGGGCCGCTCGTGTGCGCCTGCTTCGGGGTGCCGAAGGACACCATCCTGGCCGCCGTCCGGGAGGGTGCCGCCGATGCGGCGGCGGTGGGAGCGCGGCTCAAGGCCGGCACCAATTGCGGCTCGTGCCTGCCGGAAATCCGCAAGCTCATTCTGGAGGCGAAGGCGCCGGCGTGACCGGAGGGCCGAAGGCAGCGCGGGATGGACTTTTTACGCGGCTGTTTTCGAGGGTGCTCAACTCGCAGTCATGGCCGGGCTTGTCCCGGAAGTCGACTGTTGCCGACTTCCGTCTCCGAGAGCGGAACACGCAAACATGCGGGTTCGGGCCATCCAGGTGGATCGGCCGGGAACAGTGGCCACACGCCTCGCGCCATCGGCACGACGTGGATGCCCGGGACAAGCCCGGGCATGACGTGGACTGGCGGACAGGGACGCGAACCCCTCCGGTCAAGCCGGAGGGTAGCGTAAGCCTCAGCCTTCCTTGCTTTCGGCCTTGGCGCGCTCGATGCCTTCGAGGATCAGCTTCTGCGCCTCGGCGGCGTCACGCCAGCCGACGATCTTCACCCACTTGTTGGGTTCCAGATCCTTGTAGTGCTCGAAGAAGTGCTCGATCTGCTTGAGGGTGATCTCGGGCAGGTCGTTGTAGTTCAGCACCTTGTCGTAGCGCTTGGTAAGCTTGGAGGAGGGCACGGCGATGATCTTCTCATCCATGCCGGCCTCGTCCTCCATCAGCAGCACGCCGACCGGGCGGGCCGAGATGACCGCGCCGGGCACGATGGCGCGGGTGTTGGCCACCAGCACGTCGCAGGGGTCGCCGTCGCCGGAGAGGGTGTGCGGGATGAAGCCGTAGTTTCCGGGATACCGCATGGCGGTATAGAGGAAGCGATCCACGAAGAGGGTGCCCGCGGCCTTGTCCATCTCGTACTTGATCGGCTCCCCGCCGATCGGGACTTCGATCAGCACGTTCACGTCGTGGGGCGGGTTCTTGCCGATCGGGATCGCGTCGATGCGCATGGGATGCTCGCTCTTGACACTGGCTGCGGGACTTCGGGTCCGCTCCGACCAAAGTCGAACCCGCGCCACGCAGGGCTGCGCAGGCGCTTCGGACCCGACGGGCGGGTGCCCGTCCGGGCGCTACCGCTGCCAAGCGAAGGCGGTCTTGTCCAGCGTTTTCGAACCGAACTGCTCGGTCGAGGATGCGACCGGTTGCCCCCCCAACGCCTGATAGAAGCCCACGGCGCTTTCGTTTTCCGCCAGCGCCCACACCACGAGACCACCAAGCCGCGCAATCGCGAGATCGCGCCGCGCCGCCGCGAACAGGCGCTGGCCGAAGCCGAGGCCCTGATATTGCGGGTGGAGGTAGATTTCGTAAATCTCGCCGCCATAGGGCAGCGCCTTGGCGCGGTTGCCGCCGTAATTCACGTAGCCGGCGATATCCTCGCCCACGAGCAGCACGGACAGGCGGCTGCCGCGGCGGATGGCGGCATCCCACCAGCGCGGGCCGCGCCGCTCCACCATACGCTCCAGCTCGATGCCGGGGATGATGCCGCGATAGGCGGTGCGCCACGCGTCGTCATGGACCGCCGCGATCGCCTTGGCGTCGGCGGGCTTGGCCCTGCGGATCTCGATCAGGCCGGTGGTCATACCCGTGATGGAAGCAAACCCGGCGCATTCCATCAAGGGGCATGACGCATGGCAGCCCCAACCGGCGGGGGATGATGCCTTGAGCCTAGCCGCACGCGCGCCGAAACCGCACGGCGGCAAAGGCACTTAGCCACCCTCAGGCCGCCACCTCGGGGATAACGGACACGTTCATCACAAAGCGGCGTTCCTCGCCCGCGGGGATGTGGAGAAGGCCCGGCTTCTCCACGAACGGACGGGTATCGCCCTCCGGCGTCGCATAGCCGGACCATGGCTCGATGCAGAGGTAGGGCGCGCCGGGCTTGGTCCAGATACCGAGGTCCGGCATGCCGGGAAAGGTGATGTCCAGCCCCGGCCGGCCCGGCACGCCATACTGGAGCCGATGCGAATTGAGGCCGAGGAAGATCAGCGCGTCGCGCTCGAACATGGCGTCATCCGGCTTGAGCACGCCGTCGGCGGCGGGGCTCGGCTCGCTGGCTCGGGAGAGCAGGCCGTTGACGGGGCGGTGGATGGGCGCGAGCTCGGGGTCAGCGAAGATCACCCGATGCTCGGCGCGCGTGCCGCCATAGGGCAGCGGCCAGAGGAAAGCGGGGTGGTAGCCGAAGCTCGCTGGCAGCACGCCGGGGCCGGGATTCGTCACCACCGCCTCCATGGCGAGCGTCGCGCCGTCCAGCGCGAAGGTCACCTGCAGCGCGAAATCGAACGGGTATTCCGCCCGCGTCGCCTCACTGGGGAGGAGGCGGAAGGTGGCACGGTCGGCGGCCTCCGCCACCACCTCGAACTCGGAAAAGCGGGCGAAGCCGTGCCGGCGCATGGGGTGGCCCTTGCCCTCATGCACGAGGGTCAGGTCCGGCAGCTCGCCGACGATGGGGAACAGCAGCGGCGCGCGGCCGGTCCAGAAGGCCGGATCGCCATGCCACAGCAGAGCGCGGCCCTCGGCGTCCGCAAGTGCGCGAAGCTCGGCGCCCAGCGTGGAAATCTCCGCCGACAGCGCGTCCGAGCGCAGCGATACGGTCCTGCCCATGGTGTCCCCCCGGTTTCGTCCCTGCGCCACCTGTAGCACCGGACGGAAGCGGGAGCACGGGGAGGCGCCGCCGGGTCGCGGCGACAGCGCCGGCCGGCCCCTTCCCCGACGTCAGAATTACGACCAAAGGCCAATCCGGGCTATCCCTCACCCGAAAGTATTAGGGGACCGCCCTCCTGCAAAAACACCGTTTCCTGCACGGAAAAAAGCCCTCCACGCCACGTAATAAAACGTCAATATCGACGCCAACCACTTGCAGATCATCGATTCCCGCGCGTTCCACAGAAGCGCGCAGCGCACTGCACAATACATTCGGCGTATGGCCGAAAGTACGGGGTTTCCTCAACTAGCGCGGGCCATTGGCTCTGGTACAGAGTGCAGGGTGACGAGGCCGTGTAAGGCCAAGGTCGATCACGAGATAACAACCGGGGCCCTTGGGGTACCTAGGGCTTTCAGGGAGGCGCGACCCATGGAAAACTCCGTGGCCGCACGCATTGCGGCTGATCCCAACTACAAGGCGCTCAAAGCGCGCCGTTCGAGCTTCGGGTGGATCCTCACCCTGGCCATGCTCATCGTCTATTACGGCTTCATCCTGCTCATCGCCTTCCGCAAGGATGTGCTGGCGGCGCGCATCGGTGACGGCGTGATGACCTGGGGCATTCCGATCGGCTTCGGCGTGATCGTCTTCACCATCCTCATCACCGCCCTCTACGTGCGCCGCGCCAACGGCGAATTCGACGCGCTCTCCGAGAAGATCAAGCAGGAGGCGCTCAAGTGACCGCGACGCTCCCGACGTCCTACGCCCGCCGCGCGCTCGCCATCGGCGCCTTGGCGGCGTTCGTCCTTGCCCCCACCCTGGTGCTCGCCGCCGGCGGCGATCTCGGGCAGGCCGACAAGCAGTCCACCAACTGGACCGCGATCACCATGTTCGCCGTCTTCGTGATGGGCACGCTCTACATCACCAAGTGGGCGGCCGCGAAGACCAAGTCCGCCGCGGACTTCTACACCGCGGGCGGCGGCATCACCGGCTTCCAGAACGGCCTCGCCATCGCCGGCGACTACATGTCGGCCGCCTCCTTCCTCGGCATCTCCGCCGCGGTGATGAGCTCCGGCTATGACGGCCTCATCTACTCCATCGGCTTCCTCGTCGGCTGGCCGATCCTGACGTTCCTGATGGCCGAGCGCCTTCGGAACCTCGGCAAGTTCACCTTCGCCGACGTCGCCGCCTTCCGCTTCGCCCAGACCCCGGTGCGCGTGTTCGCCGCCTCGGGCACCCTGGTCGTGGTGGCGTTCTACCTCATCGCCCAGATGGTGGGCGCCGGCCAGCTCATAAAGCTGCTGTTCGGCCTCGACTACTGGATCGCCGTGGTGATCGTCGGCGCGCTGATGATGGTCTACGTGCTGTTCGGCGGCATGACGGCCACCACCTGGGTGCAGATCATCAAGGCGTGCCTGCTGCTCGGTGGCGCCACCTTCATGGCCGCAATGGTCATGTGGCGCTACGGCTTCAGCCCGGAGAAGATGTTCGCTGCCGCCGTCGAGGTGAAGACCAACATCGCCGCTGCCAAGCCAGGCACCACGCCCCAGGCCGCGGCTGCCGCCGGCCAGTCCATCATGGGGCCGGGCAACTTCATCAAGGACCCGATCTCGGCCATCTCGTTCGGCATGGCGCTGATGTTCGGCACTGCCGGCCTGCCGCACATCCTCATGCGCTTCTTCACGGTGCCCAGCGCGAAGGAAGCCCGCAAGTCGGTGATGTGGGCCACCGCGTGGATCGGCTACTTCTACCTGCTGACCTTCATCATCGGCTTCGGCGCCATCACCTTCGTGCTCACCAATCCGGAGTTCCTCACCGGTCCCGGCGGCGGGCTCATCGGCGGCAACAACATGGCGGCGGTGCACCTCGCCCATGCGGTCGGCGGCAACGTGTTCCTCGGCTTCATCTCGGCGGTGGCGTTCGCGACCATCCTCGCGGTGGTGGCCGGCCTCACGCTGTCGGGCGCCTCGGCGGTGTCGCATGACCTCTATTCGACGGTCATCAAGAAGGGCAAGGCCGACAGCGCCTCGGAGCTGAAGGTCTCGCGCGCCACGACGGTGGCCCTCGGCATCCTCGCGGTGCTGCTCGGCATCGCCTTCGAGAAGCAGAACATCGCCTTCATGGTGTCGCTGGCCTTCGCGGTTGCCGCCTCGGCCAACTTCCCGGTGCTGTTCATGTCGGTGCTGTGGAAGGACTGCACCACCAAGGGCGCCGTCATCGGCGGCTTCCTGGGGCTGTTGTCCTCGGTGGTGCTGACCGTGCTCTCGCCCTCGGTCTGGGAGGCGACGCTCGGCTACCCCGCCGGTTCCGCGCCGTTCCCCTACACCTCGCCGGCGCTGTTCTCCATGACGCTCGGCTTCGTCGGCATCTGGCTGTTCTCGATCCTCGACAACAGCCAGCGGGCGAAGATCGACCGCGCCGGTTTCCCGGCGCAGGAAGTGCGCTCCGAGACGGGCATCGGTGCATCGGAGGCGTCGGGGCACTGACCCCGTGCTAGGCTGAGACCATGCCACGGCCGGACCCCATGACCGGCCCCCCGAACGGGGACCGCCGGGAGGATGAACCCCGGGCCGCCACGGCCCGGGGCACAGCCCCCCACGGTCCCGAGGACGCCCCCGCAGCGTCCGGCCCGCCCGCCCCCGGGCGGGCATCGCCGTCAGAACGGGACCGGCGCGAGCTGGTCTCGCTCATGACCTCGCGGGTGCGCGACGTCTATCTGCGCAAGCCCTTCTTCGTGGACGGGGCGACCGACCTCGTCTCCCTCTGCCGCGATCTCTCCGCCCGCCGCCTCAGCGAGGCCGTGGTGCGCGACGGCGACCGCATCGGCATCTTCACCACCACCGACCTGCGCGACGCGCTCACCCGCGACACGCCCCCTTCCGCCCTCACGGTGCGCGAGGTCGCGACCTTCGAGCCGTGGTGCATCGCGCCCGACGCCGAGCTGTTCGAGGCGCTCATCCTCATGCTGCGCCACCGCATCCACCGCCTGCTCGTGCGCGAGGGCGGCGGACGGGCCGCCGGCGGGGACGGCATCCTCGGCGTGCTCGGCCAGCTCGACCTGATGGCCTTCGTCGCCAACCACTCCCATTTGATCGCCCTGGAGGCTGCCCAGGCGGGCAGCCTCGACGAGCTGAAGGCCGCCGCACGGCAGATCGACAGCATGGTCGCCGTGCTCAGCGCCGACGGGGTGCGGGTGGAGGTGATCGCGGCGCTGGTGGGCGAGCTCAACGCCCAGATCTTCCGCCGCCTGTGGGATCTGCTGGCGCCCGAGGAGCTGCGCGCCAATTCCTGCCTCATCGTCATGGGCAGCGAGGGGCGCGGCGAGCAGATCATCAAGACCGACCAGGACAACGGCCTGATCCTCAGGGACGGCTTCGCCTTCGCCGGGCTGGACGACGTCACCGCCCGCTTCACCGCCGCGCTCATCGATTTCGGCTATCCCCCCTGTCCCGGCGGCGTCATGCTGAGCCGGCCGACCTGGTGCCAGCCGCTGTCCGCCTTCAAGGAGACGCTGAAGGACTGGATCCACGGCGGCGTGCAGGATGGCCCCATGAACCTCGCCATCTTCCTCGATGCCGTGGCGGTGGCGGGCGATGCCGCCCTGGCCGCGGCGGCGCGGGCGCATGTGGACTTCCTGATGATGGGCGACCACGGCTATTTCGCCCGCTTCGCCCAGGCGGTGGATCGCTTCGGCGAGAGCGGGAGCTGGTGGAGCCGCCTGCCCGGCCTCACCGGGCGGGGCGCGGCCGAGGTGGACCTGAAGAAGCTCGGCATCTTTCCGCTCGTCCACGGCGTGCGGGCGCTGGCGCTGGAGCACCGCATCACCGCCCTCGGCACCGCCGACCGGCTCGCCGCTCTGGTCGCGGCCGGGCACATGGACGAGGGCTTCGCCCGCGATCTCACCGATGCGCTGCGCCTGTTCATGGGCATGAAGCTCTCCAGCAACCTCAGGCAGATCGCCGACGGCCGGCCGCCCAGCAATGCGCTGCGCCTCGCCGACCTCGGCACGCTGGACCGGCAGGCATTGAAGGAGGCCCTCGCCATCGTGCGCGGCTTCAAGCAATGGCTCTCCCGCCACTACCGGTTCGACGCTTTATGAGCCCCGGCCGCGCCTCCGCAGAGCCTGCCGAGCCGCCGGGAGGGCGCGAGCGCGGGCCGGACCGCCAAGGACCGGACCGGCAGGTGCTGATCGCGCTGGCGGCGCTGGGCATGCTCGCCTTCAACTTCCCGCTGCTGGCGGTGTGGGACACGGAGGCCACCGTCTTCGGCCTGCCGCTGCTGCCGGTGGCGCTGTTCGCCATCTGGGGCGCGCTGATCGCGGCGCTGGCCTTGGCCAGCGAGCGGCGGGGCACCGGCGCGGCCGCACCCCTCCTCCCGGCCGAGCCGGACGAGCACTGAGGCGGCGCGATGGGACCCGCCCTCTCCCCCGCCCTCGTGATCGGCGTCGCCGCGCTCTATCTGGCGGTGCTGTTCGCCGTCGCCGCCTTCGCCGACCGCCGCGCGCGGGAGGGCCGCTCGCTCATCGGCAATGCGTGGGTCTACGGCCTGTCCCTGGCGGTCTATTGCACCGCCTGGACCTATTTCGGCAGCGTCGGCCGCGCGGCCACCACCGGCGTGTGGTTCCTGCCCATCTATCTCGGCCCGACTTTGGTGATGCTGGTGGCGTGGGTGGTGGTGCGCAAGATGATCCGCATCGCCCACACCTACCGCATCACCTCCATCGCCGATTTCATCGCCTCCCGCTATGGCAAGAGCCCGCTGGTGGCGGCGGTGGTGACGCTGATCACCGTGGTCGGCATCGTCCCCTACATCGCCCTGCAACTGAAGGCCGTCTCGGCCGGCTACGCGGTGCTCACCGCCACCGGCGCCCATGCAACGGCACCGAGCTGGTGGCAGGACGGCACCCTGCTGGTGGCGCTCGCCCTCGCTTTGTTCACCATCCTGTTCGGCACCCGCCACCTCGACAGCGCCGAGCGGCACGAGGGCATGGTGGCGGCGGTGGCGGCGGAATCCCTCGTCAAGCTCGTGGCCTTCCTCGCGGTGGGCGCCTTCGTCACCTACGGCCTGTTCGGCGGCTTCGCCGATGTGTGGGCCCGCGCCTCGGCGTTGCCGGGAGTGACGGGGCTGCTGACGCTTTCGGGCGCGGGCAATTTCGCCTGGGCGCAGTGGTTTAGCCTCACCCTGCTCTCCGGCCTCTCCGTGCTGCTGCTGCCCCGCCAGTTCCAGATGATGGTGGTGGAATGCGTGGACGAGCGGCACCTGAAACGCGCCGCCTGGGTGTTTCCCGCCTATCTCCTTGCCATCAACATCTTCGTCCTGCCCCTCGCGCTCGGCGGGCTCGTGCTGCTGGGCAAGGGCGCGGACCCGGAGACCTTCGTCCTCACTTTGCCGCTGGCGCACGGGGCGGGCGCGCTGGCGCTCATCGCCTATGTGGGTGGGCTCTCGGCGGCGACGGGGATGCTGATCGTCGAGACCATCGCCGTCTCCACCATGGTCTGCAACGACCTCGTGATGCCGGCGCTGCTGCGCCTGAAGCTCATCCGCGCGGACGGGGGCGACCTCACGCGGCTGCTCCTCAACATCCGCCGCGCCGCCATCCTCGGCGTGCTGCTGCTCGGCTATCTCTATTTCGTGGTGGCGGGGGAGGCCTATGCGCTGGTCTCCATCGGCCTCATCAGCTTCGCGGCGGTGGCGCAGTTCGCCCCGGCGCTGCTCGGCGGCATGTACTGGCGCGGCGCCACGCGCCTCGGCGCGCTGGGCGGGCTCCTCGGCGGCTTCGCGGTGTGGGCCTATACGCTGATGCTGCCCTCGGTGGCGAAATCCGGCTGGATGGACGCCGCCTTCCTCACCCATGGCCCGTTCGGCATCGCCGCTCTTGCGCCGGAGCGGCTGTTCGGCCTCTCCGGCCTCGACAACCTCTCCCACGCCTTGTTCTGGAGCCTGTTCGTCAACGGCGTGCTCTATGTGGGGCTCTCGCTCTGGCGCGCGCCGTCCGGGCGGGAGGCGAGCCAGGCGCTGCTGTTCGTGGACGTGTTCGCCCGCGGCCGCAGCGCCGCCGATCCCGTCTTCTGGCGCGGGCGTGCGCACCGGGCCGACCTCGAGGCGCTCGCCCGCCGCCTGCTGGGCGCGGATACCGCCCGCCAGATCTTCGAGGAGCACGCCCGCGACAGCGGCACCGGTGACGTGGCGGACCTCACCGCCGATGCCCGCCTCGTGGACATCGTGGAACGCCGCATTGCCGGCGCGGTCGGTGCGGCCTCGGCCCGCGTGCTGGTGGCGGCGGTGGCGGACGAGGAGCCGCTCAACGCCGGCGACGTGATGGACATCCTCAACGAGGCCTCCCAACTGCGCGTCTATGCCCGCGCGCTGGAGGAGAAATCCCGCTCGCTGGAGATCGCCTCCGCCGAACTCTCCGCCGCCAATGCCCAGTTGCGCACGCTGGACGAGCTGAAGGACGACTTCATGTCGTCCGTGACCCACGAATTGCGCACCCCGCTCACCGCCATCCGCGCCTTGTCCGAGCTGATGCTCGACACGCCGGACATGGAGGGCGAGCAGCGGCAGGACTTCCTGCGCATCATCGTGGGGGAGAGCGAGCGGCTGGGGCGGCTCGTCAACCAGGTGCTGGACATGGCCAAGATCGAATCGGGCCATGCCGAGTGGCACAGCACCGACGTGGACCTCAAGGCCCTCGTCGCCGACGCGGTGAAAGCCACGGCGGAACTCGCCCGCACCAAGGGGGCCGAGATCGTGCTCACCGCCCCCGCCGCGGTGCCGTCCGTGAAGGCCGACCCCGACCGCCTCACCCAGGTGATGCTGAACCTCATCTCCAACGCCGCGAAATTCGTGCCGGCGCAAGGCGGGCGCATCGATGTGCGGCTTCTGGCCGACGCCGATGGGCTGGAGGTGCAGGTCGAGGACAACGGCCCCGGCGTACCGCCCGCCGACCGCGACACCATCTTCGAGAAGTTCCGCCAGGGCGGCGATGCCCTGAACCGCCCGCCCGGCACCGGGCTCGGGCTTCCGATCAGCCGCCGGATCGTGGATCATTTCGGCGGAAAGATCTGGCTGGATCAGAAGGAGGGCAAAGGCGCATGCTTCGCCTTCCGGCTGCCGCTGCGGTCCCAAGGGGCGAATGCCCCGACACAAACAACGTCGGCAGAAGCCGAAGAGACCACATGAGGAGGAAACGCCATGGACAGGGAGATCGCAGTGGAGACGGGACCGACGCCCGCGCCCTGCCCCCAGGGGGCCAAGGTGCTCATTGCCGATGACGAGCCCAATATCGTCGTCTCGCTGGAATTCATGATGAAGCGCGAGGGCTTCGCCGTGCTGGTGGCGCGCGACGGGCGCGAGGCGCTGGAGACGATCCGCCGCGAGCATCCGCGCCTCGTGCTGCTCGACGCCACCATGCCCGGCATGAGCGGCTTCGACGTGTGCGAGGCCGTGCGGGCGGATGCCGAGGTGCGCTCCACCCGCATCGTCATGCTCACCGCCAAGGGCCGCGAGACCGACATGGCCCGCGGCGTCGGAGCGGGGGCGGACGCCTATGTCACCAAGCCCTTCTCCACCCGCGAGCTGATGCAGAAGGTGAAGGACATGCTGGCCGAGCCGCCCGCCGGGAGCCTTCCTGCATGAGGTTGCCGCGGGGGATGGGCGCTGTTCTGGCCATGCTGCTGCCGGGGCTCGCCCTTGCGCTGTGGCTGGTGCTGGGCGCCGGCTTCCTGCTGATGGCGCTGGATGGGGCCGCGCGCTCCGCGCTTCTCGGCGCCCTCGCCCCGGTGGCCGAGAGCCATGGCATGGTTCTGGTGCTGTGGTGGGTACTGTTCTCCGCCGGCGCCGGCCTGCTCGCGCGGCGGTTCTACGGGGCCCATGCCGAGGCGCCGGCCCGGCTCGCCGATGCGGCGCGGGTGCTGGCGGGCGATCCTTCCGCGCCTCAGGTCCCGGCCACCGGCCCTGCCGGGCTGAAGGCGCTGGCCGAGGTGGTGAACGATCTCGCCGCCCAGCGCCGCACGCTTCAGGACGACATGGCCCGGCTTGTCGCCGAGGCGAGCCGCGACGTCGCCTTCCAGCGGGATCAGCTCGCCGCCTTGATGGCGGAGCTGGAGCAGTCCGTGGTGGTGCTGAACCTCGAAGGCCGCATCCTCCTCTACAACGCCCGCGCGCGCACCCTCTTCCGCCGCCTGTTCCGCACGGCCGGAACGGCGGAGGGCGTCAGCGCCGATCCCATCGGCCTCGGGCGCTCCATTCACACCGTCATCGACCGCGCGCTGATGGACCATGCGCGCGAGACGGTGGAGCGGCTGATGGGCCGGGGCGAGGCGCGGCCGTCCGCCCGCTTTGTCACCACCACGCCGCTGGGCCATCTGGTGCGGGTGCTGCTCGCCCCCGTGAGGGCCGAGACGGGGGGCGCGGTGACCGGCCAGCAGATCACCGGCTTCGTGCTGCTGCTCGACGACATCACCGACGAATACGAGGCCCGCGCCCGGCAGGACCGCACCCTCATCGACCTCAACGAATCCGCCCGCGCCTCGCTCGCCGCCATGCAGGCGGCCCTCGACATGCTGGATTATCCCGACCTCGACGCGTCCGACCGCGAGCGGTTCCAGGCCGTGGTGCGCGACGAGGTGATGGGGCTCGGCACCCGCCTGTCGCTGGCCGCCGATGCCACGGGCGACATGGGCAGCCGCTGGCCGCTGCAGGACATGCTGGGCGCGGACCTCGCCGCCGCCGCCGCCCGCCGCATTGCCGCCGACACCGGCCATGCCGTGGCAACCGATCAGGTGGATGCGGACATCTGGCTGAGCGTGGACAGCTTCGCCCTCATCGGCGCCCTCGCCTTCCTCGCCGCCCGTGTGGCGGAGGCCGAGGGCGGGGCCGATCCCGCCTTCGCGCTGCGCCTGACGCCGGCAAGCGGGCGGGTGCATCTCGACCTCGCCTTCGCCGACGCCCGTGCGGCCACCGGTGGCGGCGGCTGGCAGAGCGCTCCCATGGGCGGCACCTCGCAGCTCTGCGTCCGCGACGTGGTGGAACGCCATGGCGGCGAGCTCTGGCTGGAGCGGGCGCGCTCCGGCACCGGCGCCTGCTTCCGCTTCCTGCTTCCCGCCGCGTCCGAAGGCCATGCCGAGGCGCAGGCCCCGGCAGAGAGCCGGCCGGCCTATTTCGATTTCGACCTGTTCGCCGCCAGCGCCGGCAGCCATGCCAGCGACGACCGCCTCTTGAGCGACCTCGCTTATACGGTGTTCGACACCGAGACCACCGGCCTCGACCCGGCCGGCGGCGACGAGATCCTCCAGATCGGCGCCACCCGCATCGTCAACGGCCGCATCCTCGCCAGCGAATGCTTCGACCAACTGGTGGACCCCGGCCGCTCCATCCCCGAGGCCGGCATCGCGGTGCACGGCATCCGGCCGGAGATGGTGCGGGGCAAGCCGCGCATCGGCGAGGTGCTGCCCGCCTTCCACGCCTTCGCGGCGGAGACCGTTCTGGTGGGCCACAACGTGGCCTTCGACATGCGCTTCCTCACCCTGAAGGAAGAGACGAGCGGCGTCGCCTTCGACCAGCCGGTGCTGGACACGCTGCTGCTGGCCGGCCTCGCCCATCCCGGCGAGGAGAGCCACAGCATGGAAGCCATCGCCGGCCGCCTCGGCGTCACCGTCTCCGGCCGCCACACGGCCTTGGGTGATGCGCTGGTGACGGCGGACATCTTCCTGAAGCTGCTGCCCCTGCTCCGCGCGCGCGGCATCCGCACATTGGGCGAGGCGCGGGCGGCGGCGGCGACCTCCTATTATGCCAAGCTGAAGTACTGAGGCTTCACCCCACGCCTTCCAGCAGCCCCGCCAGCGCCTCCGGCTCCAGCACCATGGCGTCGTGGCCGGTGGGCATCTCGATGAAGGTCCAGCCGGCCTGCCGCGCATAGGCCCGCGCGGGCTCCATGGGCAGATAGAGCGGGTCCGTGCAGGAAATGTAGGTGCAGGGCCGCCCGTTGCCGACCGGGTTGGCGAGGGCGAGCGGGCTCTCGTAGGAGCCGACCGGATGCGGCGTGAGGCGGCGGCGCACCCAGTCCGCGCGGGGATGGTCGACGGGGACGCCGAAGGCCGTCACCTCCGGCACCGGCATGGCGATGCCGCCCGCTTCCGCCACCTTCCGTCGTCGCTCCGCCACCACCTCCGCCGGCAGCACGCCGAAGGCGCTCTCGCCGTTCTTGAGGATGGTGGCGTCGAGATAAACGAGGGCGTGGATGCGCTCCGGCATGGCATCCGCCACACCGCTGATGACCGCCCCGCCATGGCTGTGGCCGACGAGGATGATGTCCCGAAGCTCCTCCGCCTCGATCACGCCGGTGACGTCGGCCACGAAAGTCGAGAGGCTGATATCGGGACCGAGAAGATGGCGCCGCTCGCCGAGGCCGGTGAGCGTGGGCGCGAACACCCGATGGCCCTGCGCCCGCAACAGATCCGCCACGTCCCGCCAGCACCAGCCGCCATGCCACGCGCCATGGACGAGCACAAAGGTCTGCGGCGAAATCCTATCTCCGGCACCAGCCATCAGCGCGCCTCCATTTTCGCGGAGTGAAGCAGCCTTCCGGCCGCGCGGCAATGCGGATGAATTGCGCCGCCCGCGCCCCTCCCTTAAGGCTGCGGCGGAGACGAGAAAGGGCGCGACGATGGCGGACCAGACCCCCACTTTGAAGGACTTCGCCCTTGCCCTCTATGCCCGCGAAGGCGTGCCGCCCGCCTGCCTCGCCTTGCAGGAGGCGACCGGGCTCGACGTCAACATCCTCCTCTTCGCCGCCTGGCGCGGGGCCGTGCTGCGGCGCGCGGTGAGCGCCGCCGACATCGCCGCCGCGCGGGCGCGCGTGGCCGAGTGGCACAGCGAGGTGGTGAAAGCGCTGCGCACCGTGCGCCGCCGCCTGAAGACCGGCCCCAGCCCCGCACCGGATGACCGCACGGCGAAGCTGCGCGCGCAGGTGCAGGCCGTCGAGATCGCCACTGAGATCATAGAGCTGGAAGAGTTGGGCGCCCTCGCAGACGGCCCGCCTGCCCCGCCCCAAACCGATGCGGCGGCCCTCGCCTTCGCCGCCATGGCGCAGGTGGTGGCGTCCTTCGCCGGGCGACCGCTTCGCCCGGAGGAAGAGGCCGCCGTACGGGCCATCGCATCCGCGATCTGAGCCTCAGCGGGCGCAGCACCTTGCCGGAGTTCAGGAGGCCGCCACCACCCGCGTCATGGCCGGAACACGAAGGCCCACTCGTGGCGGCGCTCCACGCCCTTCAGCGCGGTCAGATCGCGCACGCTGAGCTGGCCCATGGCCACCTGCACCTCCTCAGTGAGCAGCTCCGCCACATAGTCCGCGCCACCGTCGCCGATGCCGGCGAGGCCGATGAGGAAGGCGCGGCCGCAGAAGGTGCTCGTCGCCCCCAGCGCCAGCGCGCGGACCACATCGAGGCCGGAGCGGATGCCGCTGTCGAACAGCACCGTTGCCCGCGTCCCCACCGCCGCAGCGATGGCGGGCAGCACATCGATGGCGGCGGGCGCGGCATCGAGCTGGCGGCCGCCGTGGTTGGAGACGAGGATGCCGTCCACGCCAATGGAAATCGCCATTTCCGCATCGGCGGGGTGCAGGATGCCCTTCATCACCAGCGCACGCGGCCAGGCATCGCGCAGGCGCTTCACCGCCTCCCAGGAAAACGTGCCCTTGATCTCGCTCTGCACGAAGCCGGCGGTCTTGGGCAGCGTCGCCGGCGCCGCCACATAGGGCGCCATGTTGGCGAACTGCGGCGTGCCGGCCTTCGCCAGCGCCAGCGCCCACGGCCAGGCGAGGGCCACGTCGCGCACCGTTCGCGCCGTGGTGCGGAAGGGCACGACGAGCCCGTTATTGAGGTCACGCGGGCGCTTGGAGCGCACCGGCGCATCGAGCGTCGCCACGAGGGCGCGGGCGCCAGCCACCTCGGCCCGGCGCACCAGATCGAGGGTGACGAGATGGTCCCGCCCTGGCAGGCCGTAGAGCTGGAACCAGGTGCAGTCGCCGGCGATGGCCGCCACTTCCTCGATGGAGGCACTGGCCAGCGTGCCGACCACATAGGGAATGCGCGCCTTCGCCGCCGCCTTGGCGAGGAGCTTTGTGGCGCCGGGCCAGACGAGCCCGTCCACGCCCACCGGCGAGATGCCGAGCGGCGCGGCATAACGGGTGCCGAAGAGGTCGAGGCCGGTCTCCACCGGGCCGGGCGCGCCATAGCGCGGCACCAGCTTCACGGCGTCGAGAGCCGCGCGGTTCTCGGCGATGCCCACATCGGCGCCCGTGCCGCCTTCCAGGAAGTCCCAGGCGAAGCGCGGGATTCGGCGGCGAGCGGCGCGGTCGAGATAATCCAGCGTCGGCATAAGCTGCTTCAGCCGCGCGGCGGCGCTGGTGCCGGAGCCGGCGCCCCAGGCTGCGGCCGGCGTGGCGGCGGGAGGGATGGTGGCAGCGGTGCGCGAAACGGCGTGTTCGCTCACGCCACGTTCTCCTGCCACGTTCGCCATGGCGTTTCCCCATCTTGTCTCGTTAGCGCTGTGGTAGAGCGCGGGCGGCCATCACCGCAAATAATTACGGATTATCGGCCAAATCATCCCGACTGATCTTGCCCAGGCCCCGCCGCCGCGCGGGCGGCACCGGCGCTGCGGCGCGCACGAAGGTGGCGGCAGAGGTGGCGGCGTCCACCAGATCCTGCCGGATCACCTCCACCACCGCATGGGCGGCCGCCGAGATGGCTCGGCGTGGATGGTGCACCACGGCGATGGAGCGCGTGAGCGGGGTGGCGAAGCGATGCCCGCGCACCCGTCCCGCCGCCAGCACCTGATGCAAAGCGATGGTGGGCAAAACGGTGGCGAGATCGGTGGTCGCCACCACCTCGCAGATGGCGGACAGCGTATCGATCTCGATGCGCGGCTTCAGCTCGATCCCGGCGTCCGCCGCCTGCGCCTCGAGGATGGCGCGCAGGCCGTGGCGCTTGGAGGGCAGCACCAGATCGAGCCCACCGAGATCGGCAAAACCGAGGCTCTCCGGCACCTTCAGAGGCGCATCCGTGCGCACGGCGAACACCATCTCCTCATCGAGGATGTGTTGGGAGGCGAGCCCCCGTTTCTGACGCGGCACGTTGATGATGGCGAGGTCGAGCTGGCCGGTCGTCACCCAGTCCATCATGGTCTCGGTGTAGCCCTCGCAGGCGGAGAATTCCACGTCCGGATAGCGCGCGGCAACCGTGGCAGAGGAGTTCGCCAGCGTGCTCTGCGCCACCGAGGTGATGAGCCCCACCACCACCCGGCCGGACACCCGCCCGTCGAGCCGCGCCATCTCCTGCATGGCGTGCTCCACGTCGCGCACGATGGGCGAGATAAGCCGCGCCAGCGCTTCCCCCGCCGGGGTGGTGGAGACGCCATGGGCGGTGCGGTCGAACAGCTTCTTGCCGAACTCGGCTTCGAGCTTGGCGATCTGCATGCTCAGCGCCGGCTGCACGATGTTGAGCTGGCGGGCCGCGCGGGTGACGTTGCCGGTCTCCGCGAGGCACAGGAAATACTGCATCTGCCTGAGGTCCATGGCGGATTTTCCTTCGCGCTGTCCCCGGCGGCGACGCCCGAAATCAGCACTAATGATGAAGTCGATAATCATTCATTATTTGCAGTGATTACATCCTTTTGTCTATGACTCGATGACAGGCTCGTGGAGCCGTCGCCCAGAAGGCCGGAACGGCCCGTGGCGGGGAGGGATCGTCGGCAAGGACGGGCGCGTGGCGCCCGACCGATGCGTCTTGCCTTGTCCGCATCTCCCGTCCGGCCTCCGCCGCCTCAGGGCTGGCGTCAGGCACCAGTGCGCGAAGGGGATGCCATGCAGGATCACAAGCGTCTCGTCGTCGGCATCTCCGGCGCCTCCGGCGTGATCTATGGCGTGCGGATGCTGGAGCTTCTGCGCGCGGCCGGCATCGAGACGCATCTCGTCATGTCCCGCACCGCCGAGATCACCCTCGCCCACGAGACCGACCACAAGGTGGCGGAGGTGAAGGCCCTCGCCAGCGTCTGCCATTCCAACGACGACATGGCCGCCGCCATCTCCTCCGGCTCGTTCCGCACCATGGGCATGGTGGTGGCGCCCTGCTCCATGCGCTCCATGTCCGAAATCGCCTCCGGGGTCACCTCCAGCCTGCTCAGCCGCGCCGCCGACGTGGTGCTGAAGGAGCGCCGCCGCCTCGTGCTGATGGCGCGCGAGACACCGCTGCACACCGGCCACCTGCGCACCATGACCCACGTGTCGGAGATGGGCGCCATCATCTCCCCGCCCATGCCGGCCTTCTATTCCCGCCCCGCCAGTCTCGAAGAGATGATCGACCACACGGTCGGGCGGGTGCTCGATTTGTTCGACATCGAGGTCGGCGCGGTGCGCCGCTGGGGCGAGGAGAGCGGCCCGCGCCGCCGCAAGGCCCCCCTGCGCCAGATCGCGCCCGCCAGCTGAACGCCCCCATTCCCGACCAGCGGAACCTGAGACCCATGTTGGAACCCCGCCCCCGTCCCGCCGCGCAGACGCCCCCGGACCTGCGCACCTGGCTCGCCGATCTCGCCGCGCGCGGCCGGCTGGCGGTCGCGCGGGAGAACCTGCCGCTGGCCGACAATCTCGCCGCCGTGGCGAAGCGCACCGAGCGCGACAAGGCGGTGCTGTTCCCCCATCCCGTGGGCGCGGATGGCAAGGCGCACGACATGCCGGTGGTGGTGAACCTCTTTACCCAGCGCGCGTGGGTCGCCGATGCCCTCGGCGTCACCGAGGACCAGCTCCTGCCCCACTTCCTCGCCGCCGCCGCTAAGCCGACGCCCTGCGTGGAGGTCACCTCCGCCCCGGTGCAGGACGTGGTTCACACGCAGGTGGACCTTCTCGCCCAGTTGCCCATCCCCTCGCACAACGAGCTGGACAGCGGGCCCTACATCACCGCCGGCCTGCTGATCGCGCGCAATCCCGTCACCGGCGTGCAGAATGTCTCCATCCATCGCTGCCAGATCAGCGGTCCGAACCGCATCGGCGTGTTGCTGCTGCCGCGCCATACGCTCGCTTATTACCGCATGGCGGAAGAGGCGGGCGCGGCGCTGGAGATCGCCATCGTCATCGGCGCCCATCCGGCGCTGCTCCTCGCCTCGCAGGCCATCTGCGCGCTGGACGAGGACGAGATGGAGATCGCCGGCTCGCTCCTCGGCCGTCCGGTCGAGGTGGTGAAGTGCAGGACCAATTCAGTGCGCGTGCCCGCCGCCGCCGAGATCGTGGTGGAAGGCCGCATCCTGCCGAAGGTGCGCGAGCCGGAAGGCCCGTTCGGCGAGTTTCCGCAATATTACGGCCCGCGCGCCGCCCGCGAGGTGATCGAGGTGGATGCGGTGACCCATCGCCGCCACCCCATCTATCACACCATCGTCGGCGGATCGTTCGAGCATCTGGTGCTGGGCGGCGTGCCGCGCGAGGCGACGCTACTGCAGCACCTCAAGCGGTCCTTCCCGAACGTGCTGGACGTGCGCCTCACCCGCGGCGGCACCTGCCGCTATCACCTCGTCGTCAAGATCGACAAGGAGCGCGAGGGCGAGGCCAAGAACATCATCCTGTGCGCCTTCGGCGGCCACTATGACGTGAAGCAGGTGGTGGTGGTGGACAAGGACGTGGACATCTCCAGAGCCGACGAGATCGAGTGGGCGGTGGCCACCCGCTTCCAGGCCGACCGCGACATGGTAGTGGTCTCCGGCGCGCTGGGCTCCAAGCTCGATCCCTCCACCGACGCAGGCGGCATCAGCGCCAAGCTCGGCCTCGATGCCACCGCTCCCCTCTCCGACGATCCCCTCGCCTTCCGCCGCATCCGCGTGAAGGGCGAGGAGAGCGTGGACCTCTCCGACGCGCTGGTGAAGGACCCCAACGCCGCCTTCGCCCGCATCGTCGCCCAGGTCTCCTGACCTGACCCGAAGCCGGCGCGGACCCAAGTCCGCGCACCAACACAGAAGCCGGGCACTCAACGCCCCGGCCGCCAGACCGGGAGGATTTCCATGTTCAGGACGACGACCCGCCGCCTCTTCTGCGCCGGAGCGCTGGCGATGGCCCTCGCCTCCGCCGGCACCGCGCAGGCCGCCGACAAGGTGAAGGTCGGCATCAACAATGTGGTGTCGGACGTGGTGTTCCACCTCGGCATCGAGCGTGGCATCTTCGCCGAGGAAGGCCTCGACGTGCAACTGATCGCCTTCGATTCCGGGCCGAAGATGGTTGCCCCGCTGGGCGCGGGCCAGATCGACGTGGGCGCGGGCGCGTCCTCCGCCGGCCTCTACAATGCCGCCGCCCGCGGCATAGACATCAAGGTGGTGGCCGACAAGGGCTCCACCCCGGTCCATTACGACTACATGCCGCTCATGGTCCGCAAGGAGCTGGTGGACTCAGGCAAGGTGAAGACCATCGCCGATCTCAAGGGCATGCGCGTCGGCTCGGTGGGACCGGGCGCGGCCACCAACGCCAAGATGGCGCATATCCTCGCCAAGGCCGGACTGACGTACAAAGACGTGAACCACAACTATATCGGCTACCCCCAGCAGATCGCCGCCTTCACCACCGGCGCCATCGACGCCGCCATCAGTACCGAACCGTCCGTGACCCAGGCGGTGAACAACGGCGTCGCCGTGCGCTTCCTGGTGGACGGCTATCCCAACCAGCAAGTGGCCGTGCTGCTCTACGGCGGCGATTTCATCGCCAAGCGCCGCGACGTCGCCCAGCGCTTCATGAACGCCTATGTGAAGGCGGCCCGCATCTTCAACGACGCCACCGCAGGCGGAAAGTTCGACGGCAAGGGCGCGGACGAGGTCATCAAGACCATCATGCGCACCACCGGCCTGAAGGACGCCGAGCTGTTCAAGACCATGATCCCGAACGGCATTGATCCCGACGGCAAGGTCGATACGCAGAGCATGGCGGAAGACCTCAAGTTCTTCACCGAAAACGGCTATCTGGAGCGCCCGGCCAAGGTCTCCGACGTGGTGGACACCTCGTTCGCCGAGAACACCCTGAAGGCGTTCGGCCCCTACAAGGCCGCCCAGAACTGACGCGCGCGGGCGCCCCTACCCCTCCCCCTTGGGCGCCCGTCCCATCCGGCATCCGGAGGACACATTGATGGCCGTCGTGAGCATGTTGAACGTGAAGCCGAACCCGGTGGAAGCCGCGCCTCCGGTGCAGATCTCCCTGCGCGGCGTGCGCAAATACTTCGGCTCGTCCGGCTTCGTGGCGGTGGATGGCATCGACCTCGACATCCCGCAGGGTCAGTTCTTCGTCATCGTCGGCCCCTCCGGCTGCGGCAAGACCACCCTTCTGCGCATGCTCGCGGGGCTGGAGAGCGTCAGCGAAGGCACCATGAAGCTCAACCGGACGGACCCCACCCGGCCGGAGAATTCCATGATCTTCCAGGGCGACAGCCTGTTTCCCTGGATGACCGTCTACGACAACGCGGCCTACGGCCTGCGGATGCGCAGGGTCGCCGAGAAAGACGTGGAGGAAAGCGTGAAGCTCTGGCTGGAGCGCATCGGCCTCTACCGCTTCCGCGACCGCTATCCCAACCAGCTGTCCGGCGGCATGCGCCAGCGCGTTTCCATCGTGCGCGCCTTCGCCAACGATCCGGAAATCCTGCTCATGGACGAGCCGTTCTCGGCCCTCGACGAGCAGAACAAGATGCTGCTGCATGAAGAATTGCTGCGCATCTGGGAGGCCACCAAGAAGACCGTTGTCTTCATCACCCATTCGGTGGACGAGGCGGTGACTTTGGGTGACCGCATCATGATCATGACCGCCAATCCGGGGCGCGAGAAAGCCATCATCGATGTGCCCTTCGCCCGCCCCCGTAACGTGCTGGAGCTGCGCCACGATCCCGCCTACGGCGATCTGGTGTTCCACATCTGGGAGCAGTTGCGCGACGAGGTGCAGCGCGCCCGCATGAATGCCGAGGGAGGCAAGTGATGGCGAAAAGGTCCGGCCTCCTCGGCGAGCGCTTCATCGGGCTTCTCACGCCCCTCGCTCTGCTCGGCCTGTGGGAGGCGGCGGCGCGCATGGGGCTGGTCGATGCCCGCTTCTTCCCGCCGCCCTCCAGCATCGTCAACACCTTCGGCGCGCTCGTCGCCTCCGGCGAATTGTGGACCAATCTCCTCGCCAGCCTGCGCCGCCTCTTCTTGGGCATGCTGCTGGGCGGGGTGCCGGCGCTGTTCCTCGGCCTCGCCATGGGCATCTCGAAGCCGCTGCGCGCGGCCATCGACCCGCTGATCTCGGCGACCTACCCGATCCCGAAGAGCGCCATCCTGCCCCTCGTGCTGCTCATCTTCGGCCTCGGCGAGATGTCCAAGGTGGTGATGGTGGCGCTGGGCGCCTTCTATCCCATCCTCATCAATACGGTGATGGGCGTCGCCAACATCGACAAGATCTATCTGGACGTGGGCCACAATTACCGCGCCAGCCGCTGGCAGGTGTTCCGCACCATCGCGCTGCCGGGAGCGCTGCCCTCCATCATGGCCGGGGTGAAGCTCGCCATGGGCATGGGCCTCATCCTCATCGCCATCTCCGAGATGGTCGCCGCCTCCGACGGCATCGGCTACATGATCTGGAACGCCTGGCAGGTGCTGACGGTTGACACCATGTATGTGGGGCTGTTGGTTATTGCGCTGCTCGGCTTCGTCTTCTCCGTCATCCTCGACGAGATCGAGCGGATGCTGATTCCCTGGAAGGCGAAAGCCTAAAGCATTTTCAAGCGAAGTGATTTGCGGTTCGCGTGAAGAAAATGCGTCTCGTTAATATCCTATCGCATCTCCGGCGAGCCCGGGTTCGCCGGAGATGCGATAGGCGGAGAAAGAAGCCGGATGTCGAACGCGCTCCGGATCGCGCACGGGACCTTCGGGCGGGTCGCCCTTCTGGACATGGACCGCCCGCTGGTGCGCCATGCGCATCCGCACTGCCACATCCTCCTCAAGGTCGAGGGCGCGGACACGCAATTCGCGGTCGGCGAGGGGCTCGTCCCCCTCACCGACCGTTCGTGCGTTCTGGTCAACGGCTGGGAGCCCCATGCCTATGTGCATGATCCCAACCGGCCGAAGACCATCATCCTCGCCCTCTATATCGAGCCGGACTGGCTGAAGACCTTCCGCCCCGGCTGGGTCGCCTCGGGCGGCGCCGGCTTCTTCGCGCAGCCGGGCGGGGAGGTCTCGCCGCGCATCCACCGCCTCACCCACGACCTCGCCGCCGCCATGATGGCCGAGCCCGATGCCAAGGCCGTCCACGAGGCGCTGCTGGCCGACCTGATGATCGCCGTGGTGGAGCGCTTCACCCCCTGGCGCAGCTTCTCCATCCGCGCCTTGGATGGCCAGCGCCGCATGGACTGGCGCATCCGCCGCGTGGTGGACGGCATGCGCGCCAACCTCGCCGAGGAGGTGGACACATCGACCCTCGCGAAGGAGGCCGGTCTGTCGCGGGCGCACTTCTTCCGCCTGTTCGAGGCCTCCACCAACGTCCCGCCGCGCATCTATCTCAACGTCATGCGCGTGGAAGCTGCGGTGGCCGCCGTCACCGCCGAAGACGGCAGCTTCACCCATATCGGCGAGCGCCTCGGCTTTGCCGCACCCTCCCACTTCACCCGCTTCTTCCGCGACCATACCGGCGTGACGCCGAGCGAATTCCGCGCCATCTCCCGCATCGCAATGTGAGGCCGGAGCATCGCGGAAAGTGCATGTCCGCGCTCGATTTAAAGGCGCATCGCCCCGCAAATCTCTCATCGCATCGCACAACGGCAAATGAGACTCCTCGGTAAAAGCTGAGACGGCTCGGCATGGTCCGCGCCGCCCTGTCCCGGCACCTTCCCGCCAACCAAAGCCGCCGCACCTGCGGGGCAAAAAGGGAAGCGCCGGGATGCTGGACACGCCGCACGACAAGGCGGGGGGATGGGTCGGCCGCGCCATCGAGCGCGTGGAGGATGCCGCCCTTCTCACCGGCGGCGGCCGCTATCTGGACGATCTGGGCGTGAAGCCCGGCACGCTCCACATGGCGATCCTGCGCGCGCCCCACGCCCATGCCGACATCCTCTCCATCGACACCACCGCCGCCAAGGCGCTGCCCGGCGTCGCCGCCGTGCTCACCGGCGCGGACGTGGCGGGGCTCACCACCTCCCTCGTGGTGGGGGTGAAGGCGCCGGTGGAATGCTGGCCCATGGCGGTGGACCGGGTGCGCTTCGTGGGCGAGCCGGTGGCGCTGGTGGTCGCCGAGGACCGCTATGTGGCCGAGGACGCCCTCGACCTCATCGACGTCGCCTACGAGATGCGCCCGGCGGTGGTGGACCCACTCGCCGCCATGGACGAGGGCGCGCCGCTGCTGCACGACGGCTTCCCGCGCAACATCGCCTCCGACCGCAGCTTCCGCTATGGCGACCCGGAAACGGCGTTCGCCGAGGCGGCGCACCGCATCGCGATCTCGGTGCGCTACCCCCGCAATTCCTGCACGCCCATCGAGACCTACGGCCTCGTCGCCGAGTACGACCCGCACGAGGACGCCTATGACGTCCTCGCCAATTTCCAGGGCCCTTTCTCCATCCATGCGGTGATCTCCCGGGCGCTGAAGGTGCCGGGCAATCGCCTGCGCCTGCGCACGCCCCGCGACAGCGGCGGCTCGTTCGGCATCAAGCAGGGCATCTTCCCCTACATCGTCCTCGGCGCGGTGGCGGCGCGGGTGTCCGGCCGGCCGGTGAAGTGGATCGAGGACCGCCTCGAACACCTCATGGCCTCGGTCTCGGCCACCAACCGAGCCACCACGCTCACCGCCGCCGTGACGGCGGACGGGCGCATCACCGCCCTCGACTGGGATCAGGTGGAGGATTGCGGCGCGCATCTCCGCGCCCCCGAGCCGGCGACGCTCTACCGGATGCATGGCAACCTCACCGGCGCCTACGACATCCGCAATCTCACCGTCCGCAACCGCGTGGTGGTGACCAACAAGTGCCCTACCGGCCTCAACCGCGGCTTCGGCGGCCCGCAGGTCTATCTCGCCCTTGAGCGGCTGGTGCAGCGCATCGCCGTGGAGCTGGGGCTCGATCCGCTGGAGGTGATCCGCCGCAACCTCGTGCCGGCGGACGCCTTCCCCTATCGCACCGCCTCGGGCGCGCTGCTCGATTCCGGCGACTACCAGAAGACGCTGGAGGCGGGCCTTCAAGCCGGCGACCTCGCCGAGCTTCTGGCGCGTCGGGAAACCGCGCGCGCGGAAGGGCGCATCTACGGCATCGGCTATGCCGCCGTAGTGGAGCCCTCGGTCTCCAACATGGGCTATATCGCCACCGTCCTCACCCCGGCCGAGCGCCACAAGGCAGGGCCGAAGAACGGCGCCCAGGCCACCGCCACCATCGCCATCGATCCGGTGGGTTCGGTCACCGTGCATGTCGCCTCCGTGCCGCAGGGCCAGGGGCACCGCACCGTGCTCTCGCAGGTGGTGGCGGACGTGCTGGGGCTGAAGCCCTCCGACATCCGCGTGAATGCGGAGATGGACACCGCCAAGGACGCCTGGTCCATCGCCTCCGGCAATTATGCCAGCCGCTTCGCCGCCGCCGTGGCGGGCGCCGCCAAGCTCGCGGCGGACCGCATCGCGACGCGCCTCGCCCGCGTCGCGGCCGCGCAACTGAACGTGCCAACGGAGGACGTGATGTTCTCAGGCGGCAAGATCGCTGCCCGCTCGAACCCCGCCAATGCGGTGCCCTTCTCTCGCGTCGCCGCGCTCTCCCACTGGTCGCCGGCGCAACTGCCGGAGGGGGTCGCGCCCACCATCCGCGAGACGGTGTTCTGGACGCCGCCGGAACTCACCGCAGCGGATGAGGGGGACCACATCAATTCCTCCCTCTGCCACGGCTTCATCTTTGATTTCTGCGGCATCGAGATCGACCGCGACACGGGCGCCATCCGCATCGACCGCTACGTGACCGCGCACGACTGCGGCACCATCCTCCATCCCGGCATGGTGGACGGGCAGATCCGCGGCGGCTTCGCCCATGCGCTCGGCGCCGCGCTGCTGGAAGAATATGCCTATGGCGCGGACGGTAGCTTCCTGACCGGCACTTTCGCCGACTATCTCGTGCCCACCGCCATGGAGGTGCCCGAGCCGGTCATCGTCCACACTGAAACACCCTCCCCCTTCACGCCGCTGGGGGCAAAGGGCGTGGGCGAGGGCAATTGCATGTCCACCCCCGCCTGCCTCGCCAATGCGGTGGCGGATGCGCTGGGGATCTCCGACGTGCGCCTGCCGCTGGCGCCCTCCGCCGTCGCGGAGCTGATCCACGGCGCCGAGCCGCCGGCTCCCGCGGGTGCCCGTGCCGCGCCTGCGCCGGCTCCCTCCGGCAAGGGCGAGCGGCTCATGCGCGGCGAAGGCAAGGCCCGTATCGCAGCCGCTCCGGAGGCGGTGTGGGCCATGCTGCTGGACCCGGACACGCTGGCCGCCATCATCCCCGGCGCGCACGACGTGCGGAAAGTCTCGGATACCAAATTCACCGCCGACGTGACGCTCGGCATCGGCCCGGTGAAGGGCCGCTACAAGGCGCAGGTTACCCTCTCCGACCTCGACCCGCCGAAGGCCGTGACGCTCTCCGGCAAGGTGGATGGCAACCTCGGCTTCGGCGGGGGCTCTGGCCGCATCACGCTCAACCCGGATGGAGCCGGCGGCACCGAGCTGTCCTACACCTACGAGGCCTTCGTGGGCGGCAAGGTGGCGAGCGTCGGCGGGCGTCTGCTGGACGGCGCGGCCAAGGTCATCATCGGCCAGTTCTTCGCCGCCCTCGCCCGCAAAGCGGGCGGCGGCGCAGCAGAGGATGGCGGCCTCGTCTCCCGTCTCCTCGCCCGGCTCTCCTCGCTTCTGGGGAGGGGCGCGCCATGAAGCCCGCGGCCTTCGATTACGTCCGCGCCGAGAGCGTGGACGAGGCGCTTGCCGTGCTGCGCGAGGAGGGCTCCGACGCCCGCATCCTCGCCGGCGGCATGTCCTTCATGGCCATGCTCAACATGCGCCTCGCCCGGCCCAAGGTGCTGGTGGACATCATGCGCGTCGCCCCCCTTGCGCGGATGGAAGAGGAGAAGGGCGCACTGAAGATCGGCGCCGGCGTGCGGCAGGCGCGGCTGCTCGCCGCCGACGGGCTGGACCATGCCGCCCCGCTGCTCGCCAAGGCGCTGCCCTTCACCGGCCACGCCCAGACCCGCAGCCGCGGCACCGTATGCGGCTCCATCGCCCATGCGGACCCGAGCGCGGAGCTGCCGCTCTGCCTCGTGACGCTCAAGGGCCATGTGCATCTGAAGACCGCCAAGACCAGCCGCAAGGTTGCGGCGGACGATTTCTTCACCGGCATGATGGCCACCGCCAAGGCCGACGACGAGATGATCGAGGCGGTCTCCTTCCCGACACCCAAGGGCGAGGGCACCGCCTTCCGCGAGATCGCCCGTCGCCATGGGGATTTCGCCATCGTCGCCTGCGCGGCGCTGGTCTCCGGCACCGGCATCCGCCTCGGCGTGGGTGGGGTCGCCGACATGCCGGTGGCGCGCGATTTCCCGCTGCTCGACGGCTCGGCGCTGGACGACGCGCTCAATGCCCTCGCCTGGGAACTCGACGCCCGCGACGACGTGCACGCCAGCGCCCGCTATCGCCGCGAGCTGGTGCGCCGCATCGGCCGCGCCACCATCGAGGAGGCCAGAAGATGCCGCGCCTGAGCGCCGCCGCGCGCCACACCGTGCGCTTCACCCTCAACGGCCGCCCGGTGGCGGGCCAGGCCGCCCCGCGCACCCTGCTCTCCGATTTCCTGCGGCACGAGATCGGCGCCACCGGCACGCATGTGGGCTGCGAGCACGGCGTCTGCGGCGCCTGCACCGTGGATGTGGACGGGATGCTCACCCGCGCCTGCATGACGCTCGCCGTGCAGGTGGAGGGCGCGACCATCCGCACCGTGGAGGGCCTCGCCCCGGCACCGGATCGCCTGTCCGTTCTGCAGGCCGCCTTCCGCCGCCACCACGCTTTGCAATGCGGCTTCTGCACCGCCGGCATCCTCATGTCGCTCGACGTGTTCCTGAAGGCGGAGCCGGACCCGAGCGAGGACGCCGTGCGCGACCTGCTCTCCGGCCATCTGTGCCGCTGCACCGGCTACACGCCCATCGTCCGCGCCGCGCTGGAAGCGGCCGCGGAGCTTCGAGACGCCCAGGGGGAATCCGCCCATGCTTGACCTCGGCACCAGCTTCCTCGCCAGCGTGGCGCGCGATCCCGGGGCCATCGCCATCGTGGACGGCGACCTGCGCCTCACCTATCGCGACTGGCTGGCCAAGATCGGCGCCGTGGTCGCGGCCTTCGACCGGCTGGGACTGAAGCCCGGCGACCATCTGGTGAGCGTGCTGCAGAACCGCTTCGAGGCGGCGACGCTGCACTGGGCCTGCCAGTTCGCCGGCATCGTCATCACCCCCATCAACTGGCGCAGCAAGGCCGACGAGATCGACTTCGCGCTGGAGAATGCCGAGGCGAAGGCCCTGGTGTCCGAAGAGGTCTCCGCCGAGGCCGTCCGGGGCGCGACGCGCGCCACCGGGCTGTTGACCATCGCCGTGGGCACCAGCCTGCACGGCGCCGTGCCCTTCGCCGAGCTTCTTGCGGACACGGTGGAGGGGCCCGCGCCGCGGGCGGGCGCGGACGCCTGGTCCATCATGCTCTACACCTCGGGCACCACCTCCCGCCCCAAGGGCGTGCCGCGCCGCCACCGGGCGGAGCGGGCGGCGGGCATCGCCCATGTGGCGCAGAACCTCTACCGGCGGGGCGAGGTGACCCTCGGCGTCATGCCGCTCTATCACACCATGGGGGTGCGCTCGCTCCTCGCCATGTCGGTCATCGGCGGCACCTTCGTGTGCCTGCCGCGCTACGACACGAAGAGCGCACTGGCGCTGATCGAACGCGAGCGCGTCACCAACCTCTATCTGGTGCCGACCCTCTACCACGACCTCGTGCACGATCCCGCCTTCGCCGCCACCGACGTGTCGAGCGTGCGCAAGCTGGGCTTTGCCGGCGCCTCCATGACCGATGGTCTTCTGAAAAAGCTCGACGCGGAATTCTCGCCCGAGCTGTTCGTGAACCATTACGGTTCCTCGGAAATCTACACCTTCACCATCGACCAGAAGGCCATCCTGAAGCCCGGCTCCGCCGGCCGCGCGGGCATCAACCAGATGGTGCGCGTGGTGCGCCTCGGCGCCCAATCCGCCGATGAAATCGCGGCGGAGGGGGAGGAAGGCGAGATCATCGCGCTGCTGGCCGGGGATGAATCCTTCGAAGGCTACTGGCGCCGCCCCGAAGCCGACGCCAAGTCGCTGCGCGACGGCTGGTACTTCACCGGCGACACCGGCTTCATGGACGCCGACGGCGACCTGTTCGTCACCGGCCGGGTGGACGACATGATCATCACCGGCGGCGAGAACGTCTCGCCGGTGGAAATCGAAAGCTGCCTGTCGCTGCACCCCGCCGTGTCCGAGGTGGCGGTGGTGGGCCTGCCGGACGAGAAGTGGGGCAAGGTCGTCGTCGCCTTCGTCAAGCGCGCGGCGCCGGTGGAAGCGAGCGAGCTGGACGCCTGGTGCCGCACCTCCGGCCTTGCCAACTTCAAGCGCCCGCGCCGCTTCGTGTTCGTGGCCGACATCCCGAAATCCCCGGTGGGCAAGCTGCTGCGCCGCCAGCTCGTCGCCGGCGAATACGTGGCCGAGGCGGACGCCGCCCACTCCGCCGCCTGATCTCATCCCGCAAATCCCGGATCATCCAGAAGGAAGTCCAAGATGGCCGTTGCCTACACCTTCGCCGACCCCCGTCTCGCCAAGCTAGACGGGTTCGGCGTCGAGATCGATGAAGCCCGCGAGCGCGCCGACATCGTCCTCAACCGCCCGCCCTTCAACATCGTCTCCATGCCGCAGCGCGACCAGTTGCGCCTCGTGTTCGAGACGCTGGACGAGGACGAGCGCGTGCGTGTCATCGTGGTGCGCGCGGTGGGCGAGCACTTCTCCTCGGGCGGCAATATCAAGGGCTTCATGGAGGCCTCCCCGGAGACCGTCTCCAAGCTCGCCTGGAACATCGCCGCCCCCTTCCGTGCCTCGAAGCCGGTCATCGCCGCCAACCGGGGCTTCTGCTTCGGCGTGGGCTTCGAACTGTCGCTCGCCTGCGATTTCCGCATCGTGACCGACACCACCCAGTACGCTTTGCCGGAGCAGAAGCTCGGCCAGATCCCCGGCTCCGGCGGCTCGGCGCGCCTGCAGATGATGGTCGGCATCACCCGCACCAAGGACATCGTGATGCGCTCCAAGCGCATCAACGCGCAGCAGGCCCTCGACTGGGGCATCGCCACCGAGAAGGTGGCCGATGCGGACCTCGAGAAGGCCACCGACGCCCTCGTGGACGAGCTGCGCGCCTTCTCGCCCATGGCCCAGCGCACGGCGAAGAAGCTGCTCAACGACACCGAGGATTCCCCGCTCTCCATCGCCATCGAGCTGGAAGGCCACTGCTACAGCCGCCTGCGGCAGTCGCACGACTTCAAGGAGGGCGTCGAGGCCTTCCACGAGAAGCGCAAGCCCGCGTTCAAGGGCTTCTGACAACACAACAAGCCCCTCAGGGGCCGGGAGGAAACGCCGATGTCTGTTCAGGATACATCCCTCGCCCCCGCCGCCATCGCGGTGGGGAGCCGCCAGCGCAACAGCGCGATCATCGCCTCCGTGCTCGGCTGGTCGCTCGATCTGTTCGACCTGTTCATCCTGCTCTATGTGGCGCCGGTGGTGGGGCAGCTGTTCTTCCCCTCCACCCATCCCACATGGTCGCTGGCGGCGGTCTATGCCTCGTTCGCGGTGACGCTGCTGATGCGGCCCATCGGCTCCGCGCTGTTCGGCCATTATGCCGACGTGCACGGCCGCAAGGGCGCCATGCTGGTGGCCATCACCGGCGTCGGCCTCTCCACCGCCGCCTTTGGCCTGCTGCCGACTATCCATCAGGTGGGCGCCATCGCCCCCGTCATCTTCCTGCTGCTGCGCCTCGTGCAGGGCGTGTTCGTGGGCGGCGTGGTGGCCTCCACCCACACCATCGGCACGGAATCTGTGCCGGCCAACTGGCGGGGCCTCATGTCCGGCCTGGTGGGCGGCGGCGGCGCGGGCATCGGTGCGCTGCTCGCCTCCATCGTCTTCCTCGTCACCTCCACCCTGTTCCCGGGCGATGCCTTCGCCGAGACCGGCTGGCGGGTGATGTTCTTCTCCGGCCTGCTCTCATCCTTCCTCGGCTGGTTCATCTTCCGGAACCTTGAGGAATCGCCCTACTGGAAGGAGATGCAGAAGCAGAAGGCGGCGAAGAAGGCCGCGGGCACCGCAAGCCAGGCGCCGCTCAAGGCCCTGTTTGCGGGCGGCTATCGCAACGTGCTCTTGGTGAACCTGCTCATCACCATCGGCGGCGGCGCGGGCTATTACCTCACCTCCGGCTACATGCCGACCTTCCTGAAGCTCATCAACCAGCTGCCGAACCAGACCTCGTCCTACATCCTGATGGCCTGCTCGGTGTCCGCCCTCATCTCGGCGGTGCTGGTGGGTGCGCTCAGCGACATCATCGGCCGCAAGAAGACCTTCATGCTGGTGGGCGTCGCCGCCATCATCCTGCTGCCGACCTTCTATCTCGGCATGGCCAAGGCGACCGACCTCTCCACCATCGTGCTCTATGCCCTCGGCATCGCCTTCATGGGCAATGCGGGCTACGCGCCGGTGCTGATCTTCCTCAACGAGCGCTTCCCCACCGCCATGCGCGCCTCGGGAACCGGCCTGTCGTGGAACATCGGCTTCGCCATCGGCGGCATGATGCCCACCTTCGTCTCGCTGGCCAGCGCGACGCCGTCGGACCTGCCCATGTCGCTCTCCATCTTCGCCGTCGCGGTGTTCGCGCTTTACCTTGTGGGTACGCTCATCATCCCGGAAACCAAGGGCAATTTCCGCTAGGCTGAGCCTCCCTCAAACCAGAGAGTCGCGCCACCCGCGCGGCTCTCGCCCGCCCGGTCGTGCCGGGCAAGACGAGACACGGGCAAGACCATGGCGAATACGAAGACCTTGCGCTCCGGCGGCGAAATCCTGGTGGAGGCGCTCAAGATCCACGGTGTCGAACGCGTGTTCTGCGTGCCCGGCGAGAGCTTCCTCGCGGCCATCGATGCCCTCGCTGGAGCGGACCGCGCCATTCAGACCATCGTCACCCGCCACGAGGCCGGCGCCGCCAACATGGCGGAGGCCTACGGCAAGCTGACCGCGAAGCCCGGAATCTGTTTCGTCACCCGCGGGCCCGGCGCGAGCCATGCGGCCATCGGCGTCCACACCGCGGCGCAGGATTCCACCCCGATGATCCTGTTCATCGGGCAGGTGGGCTCGCACATGCGCCAGCGCGAGGCGTGGCAGGAGGTGGACTATCCCGCCATGTTCGGCGGTATGGCCAAGTGGGTGGTGGAGATCGACCGCCCCGAGCGCATCCCGGAGCTCGTCTCCCGCGCCTTCCATGTCGCGACGTCCGGCCGCCCCGGTCCGGTGGTGGTGGCGCTGCCGGAGGACGTGCTCTCGGCCGAGTGCGAGACGGCGGATGCGGAGGCCTATCGCCGCGTCGCCGCCCATCCCGGCACCGAGGACATGGCGCGGCTCGCCGCCATGATCGGCGAGAGCGCGCGTACCCTCGTTCTGGTGGGGGGCGGCGGCTGGACGAAGGCCGCCTGCCGCGACTTCGCGCATTTCGTGGAGGCGTTCGATTTGCCGGTAGCGGCGGGCTTCCGGCGTCAGGACATCCTCGACAACACCCACCCCAATTATGTCGGCCATGCCGGCCTTGGCCCGAGCAAGGCGCTCGTCGCCCGCATCCGCAACGCCGACCTCATCATCGCCGTGGGCGGCCGCCTCGGCGAGACGACCACCAACGGCTACACCCTGTTCGACGTGCCGCGCCCGGCGCAGCGCTTCGTGCATGTCCATGCCGACCCGAACGAGCTGGGCCGGGTCTATCAGGCGGACCTGCCCATCAATGCGGGCATGCCGGAATTTTCAGCCGCCGCCGCCGCGCTGAAGCCCAAGGGACCGGCCGGCTGGCGCTCGCGGATGCCGTGGAGCGACGAGGTGCGGGCCGCGCGCGCCGCCTACGAGGCCGACCAGACGCCCGGCGCCATGCCCGGCCGGCTCGATCTTGGCGCGGTGATGATGCATCTGCGCGAGGTGCTGCCGAAGGACGCGATCCTCGCCAACGGCGCCGGCAACTACGCCATCTGGGTGCACAAGTTCCACCGCTACGGCGGCTTCCGCACCCAGCTCGCCCCCACCTCCGGCGCCATGGGCTACGGCCTGCCGGCGGCGATCTCGGCCAAGCTCCATCACCCCGACCGCGAGGTGATCTGCTTCGCCGGCGACGGCTGCTTCCTCATGAGCGGGCAGGAACTCGCGACTGCCTGCCAGTACAAAGCGGGCGTGGTGGTGCTGGTGGTCAACAACAATATGTACGGCTCCATCCGCGCCCATCAGGAGCGCGAATATCCCGGCCGTGTCTACGCGACGACGCTGGAGAACCCGGACTTTCCGGCGCTGGCCCGCGCCTATGGCGCGTTCGGCGAGAAGGTGGAGGAAACGGCGGCCTTCGCCGACGCCTTCGCCCGCGCCCGCGCCTTCGCCGCCGAGCACGGGAAGCCCGCGCTGCTCGAACTCGTCATCGACCCCGAGGCCATCACCCCCTCGACCACGCTGACCGCGCTGCGCGAGGCGGCGCTGAAGGCGGGACACGGCTGAGACCGCAGGGCTGACCAATAGGGCCGTCGCGGACGGCCGGGAGGACTCATGAACGCCATCGCCCCGCTCGCGGCCCAGAACCTCATCGACGGCATCTGGCAAGGCGCGCTCTCCGGTGAGACCGCGCCGAGCCTCGATCCCGCCACCGGCGCGGTACTCGGCCATTTCCCGGCGAGCGGGGCGGCGGACGCTGAGGCAGCCATCACCGCCGCACGGCGGGCCTTCGAGCGGCCGGAATGGGCGCAGGCCCCGCGTCTGCGGCAGATGGTGATGCTGCGCTGGGCTGATGCGATGGAGAGGAAGGCGGACGATCTCGCCCGCCTGCTCACTGCCGAGAACGGCAAGCCGCTGGCCCAGTCGCGCGGGGAGATCGCCGGCTCCGTCTCGGAGATCCGCTATTATGCGGGCATCACGCGCTACATCCCGGGCCATGTGTTCGAGGTGGAGCCGGGCGCCTTCTCAACGCTGCTGAAGGAGCCGGCGGGCGTCGCCGGCCTTATCATCCCGTGGAACGCGCCGGCTGTCCTGCTCATCCGCGCGCTGACGCCTGCGCTCGCCGCCGGCTGCACGGCGGTGGTGAAGCCCGCCGCCCAGACCGCCCTCGTCACCGCCGAGATCCTGCGCACGCTGGCGCAGGTGGAGGGCCTGCCGCGCGGCGTCGTCAACCTCGTCACCGAGACGGGGCACAACGTGGCGCGCACGCTGGTGGCCTCGCGGGACGTGGATGTCATCTCCTTCACCGGCTCCAACGCCACCGGCGCCCGCATCATGGCGGATGCCGCGCCCACCATGAAGAAGCTGTCGCTGGAGCTGGGCGGCAAGTCCTGCTGCCTCGTGTTCGAGGATGCGGACGTGGAGGCCGTGGCGCCGAAGCTCGCGGCGGCGGCCACCATCATCTCCGGCCAGCAATGCACGGCGGCGCGGCGCATCCTCGTCCATGAGAGCCGCTATGAGGCCATGAAGGCGGCGCTGAAGGGCGCGCTTGCCGGCCTCAGGATCGCCCCCGGGGCGGCCGAGGGCAGCCAGATGGGCCCGCTCATCGACGACGCCTCCCGCGCGCAGGTGGAGCGCAAGACGGAAGAAGCCATGGCGCTCGCCGACGAGGTGGTGCTCGCCGGCAGCCGCCCCGGCGGCGCGCTGGAAAAGGGCAGCTTCCTCTCCCCTACCCTCCTCGCCCACGCCGATACCGGTGCCTTCTTCGTGCAGGAGGAGATTTTCGGCCCGCTGGTGGTCATCGAGCGCTTCGCCGACGAGAAGGATGCGGTGACCCGCGCCAACCACACGGACTATGGCCTTTCCGCCAGCGTATGGACCCGCGACGGCGCGCGGGCCATGCGGGTGGCGCGGGCGCTGCGCAACGGCACGGTGTGGATCAACGACCACAACAAGCTGTTCGCTGAAGCAGAGACCGGCGGCTATCGCCGCAGCGGCCTCGGCCGGCTGCACGGCTATGATGCGCTGATCGACTTCACGGAGATCAAGCACATCTATCAGGAGGCCGGGGTGGTCTGATGCCCGCCCGCGCCCCCATTCCCGACATGCTTTTCTTCGACTCGGTGATCGTCGGCGGCGGCTCCGCCGGCTGCGTCATGGCGAACCGGCTCTCGGCCGATCCCACCCATCGCGTGCTGCTGATCGAGGCCGGCGAGGACACCCCGCCCGGCGCGGTGCCCGATGCCATCGCCGACAGCTATCCCATGGGCCTGTTCCACGGCGACCGCTTCGTCTGGCCCGGCCTCTCCGCCTTCACCGCCCGCCGGCCGGACGGTGTGCGGGGATCGCGCGCCTATGAGCAGGGGCGCGTCATGGGCGGCGGCTCCAGCATCAACGTGCAATCCGCCAATCGCGGCCTGCCGCGCGACTATGACGAATGGGCCACCCTAGGCGCCGCCGGCTGGGGCTGGGACGACGTGCTGCCCTTCTTCATCAAGCTCGAGCGCGATCTGGATTGCGGCGGCCCGCTGCACGGCAAAGACGGCCCCATTCCCATCCGCCGTATCCTGCCGCCCGGCTGGCCGCCCTTTGCCGAAGCCGCAACGGTGGCGTATGCGGCGAGCGGCCTGCCGCGCCGGCTGGACCAGAACGGCGAGTTCGAAGACGGCGTGTTCCCGCCCGCCTTCAACAACGAGCACGACCGCCGCGTCTCCGCCGCCACCGGCTATCTCGACGCCGCCACCCGCGCCCGGCCCAACCTAGCGATCTGGCCCCGCACGCGCCTCCTGCGCCTCAGGATGGACGGCGCTCGCGCCGCGGGCGTCGAGGTGGAGCGGGACGGCGCCGTGACCGAGGTCGCCGCCGGGCGCGTGGTGGTGACGGCGGGGGCATTGCAGACGCCGGCCATCCTCATGCGCGCCGGCATCGGCGACGGGGTGGCGCTCGCGGCCCTCGGCCTGCCCGTGGCCATCCACCGGCCAGCCGTAGGGCGGAACCTGCGCGATCATCCCACCCTCACCTTCTGCCAGTATCTGCCGGAGCGGCTGCGCCTGACCATGACCTATCGCCGGGCCAGCTTCGCCGCCCTGCGCTTCTCCTCCGGCGTGGAGGGCGGCGAAGCCTCGGACCTCTACGCCACCGCCTCGGCGCGGGCGGGCTGGCACGGGCTCGGCCGGCGGCTGGGGCTCTATTTCCTGTGGTGCAACCGGCCGAAGTCCAGCGGCTCCGTGCGCCTCGTCTCGGGCGATCCGCGCACCTATCCGGAAGCCGACCTCAACCTGCTCGACGACCCCAGCGACCTCGCGCGGATGAAGGCGGGTGTGCGCACCCTCTTCTTCCTCCTCGTCTGCGATGCGCTGAACCCGGATGCGGGGGATGTCTTCCCCGCCGCCTTTTCGCCCTTCGTGAAACGCCTCAGCCGCGTGTCCCGCACCAACGCGCTCCTCGCCGAGGCGCTGGGCGCACTCCTCGACGTGCCGGCGGCGCTGCGCCAGATGGCGCTGAAGCGCGTCATGTCCGGCGGTGTCTCGCTGGCGGAGATCGTCGCGGACGAGGCGCGGCTGGAGGCATTCGTGCGCGGCAGCGTGTTCGGTGTCTGGCACGCCAGCGGAACCTGCCGCCTCGGCGCGCCGGACGACCCGCAGGCGGTGCTCGACCCCACCGGCAAGGTGATCGGCAGCGAGAACATCTATGTGGCGGACGCCTCCGCCATGCCGCGCCTGCCCACTGCCAACACCAACATTCCCGTGCTGATGATCGCCGAGAAGATCGCCGCCGGCCTCGCCCGCGCCTGATGCGGCGCGGGCGGCGGCAGAGCCTCAGGCCTTGGACTTGAGATAGGCGACCATGCCGATCACGTCCTCGGCCACCAGCCGGCCGATGGGGCCGCTGGAATAGACGGCGTTCACCACCCGCCCCTCCGGGTCCAGCAGGAAGCCGGTGGTCTGCAGGTAATGGGGCTCCGCATTGGTGTAGGCGCCGAGCGATGAGGCGACGGGCGGGGCCTAGGGTGCGGACGGCGCCGCGCCGGCGACCTCGGCGATGAGGGCGCGCAGCCAGCGGTGACCGGCATGGCCGTGGGTGCGTTCGTGCCAGATGAGGTCCACATCGAACCCTTCGGCGAGCCACGGCAATTCGATCATCACCAGCCGCGCGGGCGGATCGCGCAGCAGGCGGCTGGGCACCAGCGCCACAAGGTCGCTCGCAGCGACGATTTCCGGAATGAACAGGAACGAGGCGGCCGACATCACGACGTTGCGCCGGTGGCCGAGCGCGGCGAGACCCTCGTCCACGGGGGTGCGAAACTGGCCGCCGCTGGGCGAGACGATCACATGCTCCAGCTCGGCATAGGCTTCGATGGACAGTCCACTACCCAGTCTTGGGTGGCCGCGCCGGCCGATCAGCACATAGGTCTCCGCGAACAGGTGCTGCGCGCGCAGATGCGCCTGCGTCGGCCGGGGCGTGGTGAGCACGAGGTCGGTCTCGCCGGAAGCCAGCTGCGGCTCGATCAGATCGGGCACCAGATGACGGACCGCCACCCGCACGCCCGGCGCCCGCGTCCGGAGCGCCACCACCAGCGGCATAACAACCGCGGCCTGGATATAGTCCGAGCAGGCGATGGTGACGGTCAGATCCGCCGTTGCCGGATCGAAGTCGCGCGCCTCCAGCGTCGCGCGCAGCTGGTCCAGCGCGGCGCGGAGCGGGCCGGCAAGTTCCACCGCCTTGGCCGTGGGCGTCATGCCCCGACGGGCTGGCACCAAAAGCGGATCATCGAACAGGTCGCGCAAGCGGGCGAGCTGCGCGCTCACCGCCGGCTGGCTGAGATGCAGCCGCGCCGCCGCCCGCGTCACGTTCCGCTCGGCGAGCAGCGCCTCCAGCGTGACCAGAAGATTGAGGTCGAGGCGGCTGGTATCCATCTTGATTATGCCAACTCAGAAGAGATGCGATTTCATAGATAGCACGACGCGACCTAGCTTCGAAGCGTCGCCCCCGCGCGGCTCCGGCCGGCTCCGGCCGCAGCGGGGGCCAGGGAGTTTTCAATCATGTCCAAGACAGTTCTCGTGGTCTTCGCTCATCCGGAGCCCGCCTCCGTCACCCGCCAGTTGGTGGACGTGACGGTGGAGACGCTCGCCGCCGAGGGCCACCGCATTCTCATGTCCGATCTCTACGGCATGCGCTGGAAGGCGGTGTTCGATGCCGAAGATTTCCCGAGCCGCGCCAACCCGGAACGGCTCTCCTTCGTCGCCGAATCGGGCCACGCTTATGCCACCGGCCGGCAGACGCCCGATGTGGTGGCGGAGCAGGAAAAGCTCCTCGCCGCCGATGCCGTGATCCTGCAGTTTCCGCTCTGGTGGTATGGCGTCCCCGCCATCCTCAAGGGCTGGATCGAGCGCGTCTATGCCTTCGGCTTCGCCTATGGCTACAGCAATGGCACCAACGAGCACCGCTACGGCGAGGGCATCCTGAAGGGCAAGCGGGCGCTGGTGAACGTGCTGACGGGCGGCCCCGCCGCCGACTACGGCCCGCGCGGCATCAATGGCCCCATCGACCAGCTGCTGTTTCCCCTCACCCACGGCGCCCTGTTCTATCCGGGCATGGAGGTGCTGCCCGTCCACGCCGTCTACGGTGCGGGGCGCTTCACCAGCGCCGAGCAGGTGGAGGCGGCGAAGGCCAGTTGGCGCCAGCGGCTCGGCGGGCTGTTCACGGACCCGCCCATCCCCTTCCGCGCCCAGAACGGCGGCGATTTCCCCGACCGGCACACCATGGCCGAGCATGTGGCGCCGGGCCGGACGGGGATCGTCGCCCATGTGGCCGAGACTGACGCCGGCTGCTGAGGGGCGGGGGCCGGCTTTTACCCGGCCCGGCCTGTCGTTCACACCCGTACACGGCGCAGAAGAATCGAACGGGACAAGCGTTGTCGGCCCGGCCTATAGTCGTTGAAGACGCGACGAACGGACTGGGCCGGCCTGCATTGCCAAATGTTCCCGGTTTTTCTTTGCCGAATCTTCCCGAATTTCCCGGCAGCGTTCCCTAGAAGACACACCTTGAAATCCTAAGAGGATTCTCAGCAGCGCGTGCGATTGACGGCACTTCGGGCGCGCTTATGGTTTCATCGTGGTAGAATTCTGGTGTGACGACCCACACGGTTCCCGGCGCCCGGCGCGGGTCATCGCGGCGACGTCACACCGCCAAAAAAACGGCCCCGGTCGGACGAGGGCTGAAAGGGGCGGGCGATGCACGGGGAGCGCGAGAGCGGGGCCTCACGGAGCGCACATTCGCAGCGGGTGGCGTCCCGCCGCGAGGCTCCCGGGAAATCGACAGCCGGCAAGACGGCCGCGGCAAGCGCCTCGCGTCGCGCCATGGCCGTGGCGCTCGGCCTGTCCGCCGCGGCGGTGCCGGTTGCGCTGCTCGCGGCCTTCCCGGCCATCGCGCAGGAGCAGAGCGATTCGTCCGGCACCCTCCAGCTCGGCACGGTTGAGGTGGTCGCCACCACCCCGCTCTCCGGCACTGGCATCGATGCGGACAAGGTGCCCGGCTCCGTCACCATCATCGGCGCCGACCAGTTCGACCGGCTGAATTCCTTCGCCGTCACCGACGGCCTGTTCCAGTACACGCCCAGCGCCAACACCTCGGATGTGCAGGGCAACGCCTTCTTCCAGGACTTCCGCTATCGCGGCTTCGCCGCATCGCCCCTGCAGGGCACGCCGCAGGGCATCGCCGTCTACCAGAACGGCATTCGCCTCAACGAGGGCTTCGGCGACACGGTGAACTGGGACCTCATCCCGGAGGTCGCCATCAGCCGCGCCGAGGTGTTCTCCAACAATCCCGCCTTCGGCCTCAACGCGCTGGGCGGCGCCGTCTCCATCCAGATGAAGAACGGCTTCAATTATCACGGTTTCGAAGGCAGCATCCAAGGCGGGTCCTTCGGCCAGATCGGCGGCAACATCCAGTATGGCGGCGAGAAGGACGGCTTCGGCGTCTATATCGCGGCCGACGCGGTGCATTCCGACGGCTGGCGGCTTCAGTCGCCGTCCGACCTCGCCCGCTTCTACGGCGACCTCGGCTGGAAGAACGACAAGACCGAGGTTCACCTCGTCGCCAGCGCCGCCACCACCAATCTCGGCGTGGTGGGTCCCACCCCGGTGGAGATGCTGAACCAGAACTGGAACTCCATCTACACCTGGCCGCAGACGACAAATAACGACATGGGCCTCATCGCCCTCAACGGCCGCCACGACCTGACCGACACCTGGCAATTGCAGGGCAACCTCTATGCCCGCAAGTTCAGCCAGTCGCACGTAGACGGCAACGACGCGGATCTCGAGGCCTGCTCCAACAAGTGGAATCCGGGCGTCGGCAACACCAAGATGTGCCTCGAGGAGGGCCAGTTCACCGGCCCGCCCGGCGGCGGCAATCCGGTCACCAATCCCTCCTATGCGGCGTTCCGGAGCCAGATGGTCCTCTATGACCAGAACGGCAACACCATCCCCTTCACCGCGCTCGGCCCCAACCAGCTCTACGGCGTCATCAACCGCACCTGGACCGACACCACGACCTATGGCGGCTCGGTGCAGGCGACCAACACCGACAGGCTGCTCGGCCACGACAATTACTTCGTCGTCGGCGGCAGCGTGGATTCGAGCCAGATCAATTTCCGGTCCAATACCGAGCTTGGAATCACCAACACCAATACACTGGAAGTGGTGGGCCTCGGGAAATACCTGCACAACATTCCGGACTATTCCCTGCCGGAGCAGTACCAGGTCTTCTATCTGCCGGTGGACCTCAATGCGAGCGCCACCTATTACGGCCTCTACGCCACCAATGCCTTCGACATGACCGACCGGGCGACCCTGACGGTCGGCGCGCGCCTCAACATCGCGCAGATCTCCATGCAGGATGCCACCGGCACCAGCCCCCAGCTCAATGGCGACTACACCTTCGCCCGCATCAACCCGCTGATCGGCCTCACCTACAAGCTCACCCCCGAGGCGACGCTCTACGGCGGCTATTCGGAATCCAACCGCGCCCCCACCCCCCTGGAGCTGAACTGCGCCGATCCCAACCGCCCGTGCCTGCTCGAAAACTCTCTGGTGGCGGACCCGCCGCTGGAACAGGTGGTCTCGCACACCTACGAAGTGGGCCTGCGCGGCAACGGCATGCTGTTCGGCGGCAAGGTGAACTGGAAGCTTGGCGTCTATCGCGTCGACAGCGACAACGACATCATCTCACTGGCCAGCCAGCAGACCGGCTACGGCTATTTCACCAACGTGCCCGCCACCCGCCGCCAGGGCTTCGAGGCGGAGATGCAGTATGTGAACGGGCCGTGGAAGTTCTACGCCAATTACGCCTATCTGAACGCCACCTACCAGTTCACGGGCTATCTCGCCTCCCCCAACAACCCCTATGCGGTGGACGAGCAGGTGCTGGTGACGCCGGGCGACACCATCCCCGGCATCCCGGCGCAGACGCTGAAGTTCGGCCTCGACTACATGGTGACGCCCAAGTGGAAGGTGGGCGGCGACGTGATCGCCGTCTCCAGCCAATATTATGTGGGTGACGACGCCAACCAGGCGCCCATGCTGCCGGGATACTGGGTCGCCAACATTCATACCTCTTACCAAGTGACGGACAACATCCAGGTGTTCGGCTACATCAACAATCTGTTCAACGCCAAGTACGCCACCTACGGCACCTTCTTCGACACGGAATATCTTGGCCTCAACAATCCGCAGATGCAGTCGCCGGGACAGCCCTTCTCCGCTTATGCGGGCCTGAAGGCCACCTTCTAGCCGGCGGCGCGCCTGCTGGCGGCGGGCGCGCGCTTCATCTGCGCGATCGGGCGATCGGACGGGCGCGGGGGCTCTTTCGATCGCCGCTCTCAGGGCGGACCCGGGGCGCATACCGGGTCCGCCCCCTGCCCCTCTCCTCGGGCGCCCTGCCCTTCAACGACCGCCGCGCACGCGCTATCTTCCGCGCCGCCCGACCGGGCCCGTTCGTTGCCGGTGATCTCTGCCCGATGACCCTTCCCACCGATACCGCCGTCTCGCCCCTCTCCGTTGAGGAGGCGATCCGCTCGCGCCGCTCCATCCGCGCCTTCCTGCCGACGCCGGTCGAAGACGAGACCGTCGCGCGCATCCTGGAGCTTGCCGCCCGCGCGCCGTCTGGCTCCAACATCCAGCCCTGGCGCGTGCGGGTGCTGCGCGGTGCGCCCCTCGCCGCGCTGACGGCCGAGCTGCACGCGCTCTCCCTTTCCGGCGATCGCGGCGCCGAGGAATATGCTTATTACCCCCGCAAGTGGCGCGAGCCCTATCTGGCCCGCCGCCGCAAGGTGGGCTGGGACCTCTACGGCGCGCTCGGCATCGGCAAGACCGACACCGGACGCATGCGGCAGCAGCATGCCCGCAATTTCCTGTTCTTCGATGCGCCGGTGGGCCTCATCTTCACCATCGACCGCGACATGGAAGCGGGCTCCTGGCTCGATTACGGCATGTTCCTCCAGAACATCATGATCGCGGCGCGCGGCTTCGGCCTCCACACCTGCCCGCAGGCCGCCTTCATGCTCTACAGCACGGTGATCGCTGAGCGCCTCGCGATCCCCGACACCGAGATGGTGATCTGCGGCATGGCGCTCGGCCACGCCGACCCCGCGGCGCCGGAGAACAACTTCGAGACGGTGCGCGAGCCGCTGGAGAGTTTCGCGCACTTCATCGACACCCTCGCCTGAGGGGCCGCCGACGCCGGCTCAGGCGAGCCCGGCCTCGACGGCCGTGGCGAGCGTCGTCTTCGAGCCGATGGCGTTGAGGGCGATGCGGTGCACCACCTCGACGGGGGCGGTGCACAGGTCGCCGATCACCTTCACCGAAAAGCCGTCCGCATCCCGCGACAGTGCGGTGAAGACGACGCAGTTCTGCGTCATCATTCCGCACACCAGGAGCTCGTCCGTGCCGGCGAGATGCGCGGCAAGGTCCGTCTCCTGGAAGGCATCGGCGAAGCTTTTGGTGACGACGGGCACGTCCCCCGCCGCTGCAAGAATGGCGGGGCGGATGGCGATGCCCGGCCCATCCGCCGCGAACAGGCCCTTCGGAGCGGCGGAGACGTGGCGCACCAGGACGATGCGGTCGCCCGCCGCCCGCGCCTTGCCGATGGCGGCGACGATGCGTGCCTCGGTCTCCTCCGCCTGCCAGAGCGGCAGCACGCCGCCGGGGAAATAATCCTGCTGGATGTCGATGACGAGAAGGGTGCGGCTCATGTCGTGCTCCTGCGAATGCCCCCTTCTAGAGCCGAGCCGGCCGGGCGATCAGTGGCCTGATGGACAAGAATGATGTAGATCGGGCCAATGCGCCTTGCCATCCTCGCTTATGACGGCATCAGCCCCTTCATGCTGTCCACGCCGCTCGCGGTGTTCGGCGAGCCCTTCCTCGCCGGCGGCCACAGTGTCGACGTATGCGCGCAAGCGCCCCGCCTGTCCGCCACCGGCGGCCTCGTGATCGAGGCACCGCACCCCTTGTCCGCGGCCCGCGCGGCGGACGTGGTCATCCTGCCCGGCTGGCGGAATGCGGACGAACCGGTGCCGGAGGCCCTCGTCGCTGAACTGAAAGCGGCGGAAGCGCGCGGTGCGCTGGTGGTGGGTCTGTGCCTCGGCGCCTTCGGCCTGGCGCAGGCGGGCCTGCTCCAGGGCCGGCGCGCCACCACCCACTGGGCGCGGGCACAGGCCTTTGCGGAACGCTATCCCGAGGTGCGGGTGGATGCCGGCGCCCTGTTCGTGGACGAAGGCCAGGTGTTGACGTCCGCCGGCATCGCCGCGGGTCTCGATTGCTGCCTGCACCTCATGGCGCGGCTCTCCGGCGTGGGCGAGGCGAACCGGGTGGCGCGCCATCTCGTGGTCGCGCCGCAGCGGGCCGGCGCGCAGCCGCAGATCATCGCGCGGCCGACCATCGCCACGCCGGCGGACCAAAGGGTGACCGAGCTGCTGGAAACCCTGCGGGCCGCCCCCTCGGCGACGCCCGCGCTGGACGATCTCGCCGTCCGCATGGGCATGAGCCGCCGCAGCCTCACCCGCCACATCCGCGCACGCACCGGTGGCAGCCTTGGCGACTGGCTGAAGCGGGCGCGGCTGGCGCAGGCGCAGGACCTTCTGGCCTCGGGCGCCCGGGGCCTCGACGCCATCGCCCAGCGCTGCGGCTTTGCGGACGCACAGGCGCTGCGCCTCGCCTTCCGTTCGGAACTCGGCACCACCCCGCGCCAATGGCTGGCGCGGCAGCGGCTGGATTGAGCGGCGCCGCCCGTTCGGACGGCGCCCCCTGTGCCGTGGTCTCAGACGCCCTTGAGCGCGGCCTGGAGCTTTTCTTCCTGCTCCTTGGAGAGGCTGGTCTGCAGCACGGTACCGCCGAACTGGGCCATGTCGGCGACCACCTTGTCGGCCGTCACCTTGCCGACGAGCACGCACAGCGCCGCCTGGTTCGGGCCGAGGGCGGAGCTCGCCTGCTTGATGAAGTCGTCATTGATGCCGACATCGGTGAACTTGCCGGCGAGCGCACCGGCACCGGCGCCGATGGCCATGCCGAGCAGCGGATTGAGGAAGAGAAGGCCGACGAGCCCACCCCACAGGCCGCCGGAAGCGGCGCCCGCGACGGTGGTGTTGATCATCTGGTGCAGCTTGATGGAGCCGTCTTCCTGACGCACCGCCACCACGGCGTCGCCGAGCTCGATCAGATATTCCTTCTGGAGCTTGAGCAGCTCCTGCCGCGCGGCCTCCGCCTTGGCCTCGGAATCATAGGCAATGATGATGAGGTCGGCCATCTTGGTCTCCAGCTCCCGTAGGACGGGCATCGCTTCGCGCCCGCTGCCTCTCTACAGGCCAAGTCGCGCCGATGCGCAACCCCCTGCGAGGCGCCATCACGTCGTGAAAAGTTCACAGATCCGGGGGGCCGGGGCGATGGCGCGGCGATGAGGTCGATCGCGCCCGGCTCCGACCCGGCCGATGACGGCGGGCCTCTCGCGCCGGCCGAAGGAGCGCGCTCGGGCGTTTTGTCCAATGGCTGGCGCACCGCAACGCGGCGACAAGGCCTCGGTGCGAATGGACGCCGAGGCCATGTCTGGAAGATCGAGGCGACACCCCGCAGGACGGGTCATCGTTGCCGCAGCCACAGGGCTCCTGATCGCGCTCGCGCCACCCTGTGCGCGCGCCGGAGCGGACGAAGCCGAGCGGATCGCGCTGGGCGCGATGCTGTTCTCCGACCCCGACCTCTCCATCGGACGCAACCAGTCCTGCGCCACCTGCCATGACCCGGCCCACGGCTTCGCCGACCCACGCAAGGACGCCGCGGGCGGCGCCGTCTCCCTCGGGTCAGACGGGCACTCGCGCGGCGTGCGCAACGCCCCGACGGCGAGCTATGCGGCCTCCGCGCCCCGCTTCCACAGGGACGATCAGGGCCGCTATGTCGGCGGCCAGTTTCTGGATGGCCGCGCCGACACGCTGGAGGCGCAGGCCGGGGGACCGCTGCTCAATCCCGTCGAGATGGCCATGCCGAGCAAGGCGAGCGTGGTGGCGCGGCTGAAGGAGAAGCCGGCCTATGTGGATGCCTTCGGCCGGCTGTTCGGTCCCGACGTCCTCGCCAGCGACACCCGCGCCTTCGCCGCGCTCACCGAGGCGCTGGCGGCCTATGAGCGCAGCCCGGAGGTCTCGCCTTTCGATTCGAGATACGACCGCTATCTGCGCGGCGAATACAAGATGACGGATCAGGAAGAACTGGGGCGCGTCCTGTTCTTTTCCACCCAGTTCACCAATTGCCACCTCTGCCACCAGATCGAGCCGCAGGGCAGTCGGACGGAAACCTTCTCCGACTACCAGTTCCACAATATCGGCGTGCCCGCGAACCCCGATCTGCGCGCGTCAACCGACCACGGCCTGCGTGCTGGCAGGCACCTGAAGGACCGCCGGCAGGACGGCCGGTTCAAGGTGCCGACCCTGCGCAATGTTGCTGTCACCGGCCCCTACATGCACAACGGTGCGTTCAAGGACCTGCGCACGGTCATCCTTTTCTACAACAGCTACGTCACCAAGTCGGACACGCGCCGCATCAACCCCGAGACCGGCCGTTCATTCGCTCCTCCGGAAGTCGGCAGCACGCTTTCGCGCGCCGAGCTTCTGGACGCGCCCGCCCTCGACGACCGGCGCATCGATGCGCTCGTCGCCTTCCTGAAGACGCTCACGGACGCGCGCTACGAACCGCTGCTCACGCCATGAGCGCACACGAGATCTGCCCCATGTCGGCCCACCCGAAATCAATCCGGCCGCGCCGCAGGGTGCAGCCAGAGACAAGGAGACCGGACCGTCCCGGCAGATCCCATGATCCTCGATACCGTCGACCTCTCACGGCTGCAGTTTGCCGTGACCGCGCTCTACCATTTTCTCTTCGTGCCGCTGACGCTCGGCCTCTCGGTCCTGCTCGCCATCATGGAGACGGTCTATGTGATGACCGGCCGGCCCATCTGGCGCCAGATGACCAAGTTCTGGGGCACGCTGTTCGGCATCAATTTCGTGCTGGGGGTGGCCACCGGCATCGTTATGGAATTCCAGTTCGGCATGAACTGGAGTTATTACAGCCACTATGTGGGCGACATCTTCGGCGCACCGCTGGCCATTGAAGGCCTGATGGCCTTCTTCCTGGAGGCGACCTTCGTCGGCCTGTTCTTCTTCGGCTGGGACAGGCTGTCAAAGGTGGGGCACCTCGTCACCACCTATGCCGTGGCGCTGGGCTCGAACCTCTCCGCGCTCTGGATCCTCATCGCCAACGGCTGGATGCAGAACCCCACCGGCGCGGCCTTCAACCCGCAGACCATGCGCATGGAAGTCTCCGACTTCTATGCCGTATTGTTCAATCCGGTGGCGCAGGCGAAGTTCGTGCACACGGTCTCGGCCGGCTATGTCACGGCGTCCTTCTTCGTGCTGGGCGTCTCCGCCTGGTACCTGCTGAAGGGCCGGCACATCGATCTCGCGAAGCGGTCCATGACGGTGGCGGCCTCCTTCGGCCTTGCCGCGTCCCTGTCCGTGGTCGTGCTGGGCGACGAGAGCGGCTATCTCGATGGCGAGCACCAGAAGATGAAGCTCGCCGCCATCGAGGCAATGTGGGAGACCGAGCCCGCGCCGGCCGGCTTCACCATCATCGGCCTGCCGGACCAGACGGCGCGTGAGACACGCTTCGCGGTGCGCGTGCCGTGGGTACTGGGCCTCATCGCCACACGCACGCTGACGATGCAGATTCCCGGCATCGAGGAACTGGTCGGCCACGCCGAAACCCGCATCAAGAGCGGCATCGTCGCCTTCGATGCGCTCCAGCAGATCCGCGCCGCCGGCAGCAGCGCGGCCATTGCGCCCGCGGTGAAGCAGGCGTTCGAGGACAATGGCGGCAACCTCGGCTACGCGCTCCTGCTGAAGCGCTACGTGGACGACCCGCGCAAGGCGACGGCCGCGCAGGTGAACCAGGCCGCCTGGGACACCGTGCCGAACGTGCCGACCTTGTTCTGGTCATTCCGGGTGATGGTGGGGCTCGGCTTCTTCTTCATCGCCTTCACCGCCTTCGTCTTCTACCTCTCGGCGCGGCGCCGGCTGGACCGCAGCCGCACGCTGCTCTGGATCGCCGTCCTCGCCATTCCGCTGCCGTGGATCGCGGCGGAGCTGGGATGGGTGGTCGCGGAGGTGGGCCGCCAGCCCTGGATCATCGAGGGCGTGCTGCCCACCGCCGCCGCGGTTTCCAGCCTCGGCGCCGGGACGGTTCTGGCGACGCTCGCCGGCTTCGCCGCCATCTACACGGTGCTGATCGTCGTCGAGATGACGCTGATGCTCCGCGCCATCCGCAAGGGACCGGAGCCGGACGAAGCCCCCGAGGCCCGGCTCATTCCCCCCGCATTCGCCGCCGCGGAGTGACTGCCATGATCCTTCACACCCTCATCGACTACGACGCCCTGCGCGTCATCTGGTGGCTGCTGCTCGGCGTGCTGCTCATCGGCTTCGCCGTCATGGACGGGTTCGATCTCGGCACCGGCATGCTACTGCCCTTCGTCGCCCGCACCGATCTGGAACGGCGCGTGGTCATCAACACGGTCGGCCCGGTCTGGGAGGGCAACCAAGTGTGGCTCATCCTCGGCGGCGGCGCCATCTTCGCCGCCTGGCCGCCGCTCTATGCGGTGTCCTTCTCGGGCTTCTACCTCGCCATGTTCGCCATCCTCTTCGCGCTGATCCTGCGGCCGGTGGGCTTCAAGTATCGCTCGAAGCGCGAGGGCGCGGCCTGGCGCGCAGCTTGGGACTGGGCGCTGTTCGTGGGTGGGCTGGTGCCGGCGCTGGTCATGGGCGTCGCCGTGGGCAACGTGCTGCAGGGCGTGCCCTTCCACCTCAACGACGAGCTGCGCATCTTCTATGACGGCACCACCCTCATCGAGCTGCTGAACCCCTACGGCCTGCTGTGCGGCCTGCTGAGCGTCGCGATGCTGCTCATGCACGGAGCCAACTGGCTGGTGCTGAAGACGGAAGGTGAGGTGGAGGCGCGGGCCCGCACCATCGGAAGCACAGCGGCGCTGGTCACCGCCCTGCTCTTCGTCCTCGGCGGGGTCTGGCTCTATTTCGGCGTCAGCGGCTACCGGATCGTCGGCGAGATCGCGAAGGACGGCCCCTCCAATCCGCTGGCCAAGGCGGCGGAGCTGTCGCCCCACGCCTGGTTCGCCAACTATGCCGCGCGGCCGTGGATCATCGCCGGGCCGCTCCTCGGCATCGCCGGCGCGCTGGCATCCTTCGCGGCGCTGCGCGCGCGGCGGGAGATCGGCGCGATCCTCGCGAGCGCGCTCGCCATCTTCGGCATCATCTCGACGGTGGGGCTCTCCATGTTCCCCTTCATCCTGCCGTCCTCCATCGACCCCCGGTCGAGCCTCACCGTGTGGGATGCGTCCTCGAGCCATCTCACCTTGTTCATCATGCTGGTCTGCGCCGTGGTCTTCGTGCCGGTCATCCTCGCCTACACCACGTGGGTCTACCGCGTGCTGTGGGGCAAGGTGGACGCGAAGGCCATCGCCGACGGCTCCGGCCACGCCTACTGAGGGAGCGCAAAGATGTGGTATTTCGCCTGGCTGCTCGGCCTGCCGCTGGCGGCCGCCTTCGCCGTACTCAACGCCATGTGGTTTGAGCTGATGGACGACCGCGCCCGCGCGCTCGCCAGCAAGACCGTTCCGAAATAGCGCTTCGCCAAGGCCGGTGCCGCACGCAAGTCCGGTACCGGCCTTGGCCTTTCGGCCACTCCACTGGTGCCCGTTGAAGCACCGGCTTGGACCGTTTGTCCAATCGTGCCGTGCGGGTGCCCGACCATAGTTGGGCCCTCCGCGAACACAGCACGACGGACCAATGATGATTGCCCATTTTCTTTCCGGGCCTGGGGCTCGATTTGGGGCTCGGCTTGGAGCCTGGCTCGCCGCCCGGCCCGACTGGCTTGCGGTGGTGAATGCCCTGCTTCTCACCGCCATCCTGATCCTGCTCGGCAATGCCGACCTGTTCCGCTTCGTCGGCGGCGCCGCCGTCCTCCTGTGCGCAGCGGCGGTGCTGGTCCGGGCCCTGCGGCGCGTGGACCGGAACCCGCTGACCCTTCACCCCTATGATCTCGCCGTGATGCTCGCGCCGCCGGCCATCGCCGCGGCGCTTGCCGCGCTCGCCATCAGCCTCGTCGTCGGCCATGCCCCCGGCAGCTTCGCCCACGCGATGGGCCTCGTGCTGTTCACCATCGAATTCGCCCTGCTGGCACTGGGCGCGAGCGATGGCGCGGACGCCGCGCCGGAAGCCGCGAGGGCGTGATGGACTTTCCCGTCTTCCACCTCGACATCCTCGGCAATCGCGGCCTCATCGCCACCATCGCCATCCTGCATGTGCTCATCAACCACGGCCTCGCGGTGGGCCTCATGCCGCTTGTCGCGGCCATGGAATGGTACGGGCACCGGCGCGGGGATGCGCGCTGGGACCGGCTCGCCTACCGCATCCTGTTCGTCGCCTTCCTCATCACCACCACCGTGGGGGCGCTGACCGGCGTCGGCATCTGGCTGTCGGTGTCGCTGGTGAACCCCTATTCCATCGCCAGCCTCATCCGCGTGTTCTTCTGGGCGTGGTTCGTGGAATGGCTGGTGTTCATCACCGAGGTCTGCCTGATCCTCGCCTATACGCTCACCTGGAAGACATGGGCGACGGGCGCCGCCAAGGTGCGCCACATCCGCCTCGGCTTCGCGCTCGCCTTCTTCTCATGGGTGACGATGGCCATCATCGTCTCCATCCTCGGCTTCATGATGGACCCGGGGAACTGGCTCTCCCAGCAAACCTTGTGGAGCGGATTCACCAACCCCGTCTATCTGCCGCAGCTCGCCTTCCGCACGCCGCTCGCGGCGGCCATGGCGGGGGTCATCGCCATGTTCCTCGTGCCCTTCTTCGTGAAGCGGGACGATCCCTTCCGGGCGACGGCGCTCCGGGCCATCGCAGTCTGGACGCTGGTGGCGGCGCCGCTCGTTCTGGCCGGCGGGCTCTGGTATTACGCGGTCGTGCCGGAGGCCATGCGCGAGAATTTCGGCGTGGCGCTGGCCAGCCTGCAATTCGCCGAGTGGCAGCAGAGGTTTCTGGAGATCGCGGTGGTCACCGTGGTCGCCATCCTCGCGGTGGTGCAATGGGCGATCGCCCGACCTCAACTCCTGCCGCGCGTGGTCCTGATCGTGCCGTTCGTCGCCATCCTGTGGATGACCGGACACTTCGAGCGGGTGCGCGAATTCGTCCGCAAGCCCTATGTCATCGGCAGCTACATGTATGCCAACGGCTTCAGGGTGGACGACTACGCCCTGCTCCAGCGCGACGGCGTGCTCGCTCATGCCACCTATTCCAACCCGCTGACGGATGCCGAGAAGACCGGCCTGCCCGAGGGCCTTGCCGCGCCTGAACGCGCGGCGCTGCTGACGCGCATCCAGGTGGGCAAGGACGTGTTCATGAACACCTGCTCGCGCTGCCACACCGGGCACGGCGTGAATTCCATCACCGGCCATCTCCAACGCATGTTCGGCGACCAGCCGTGGAAGAGCGAACTCACCGCCGGCTACATCGAGAACATGCACGAGGCCCAGCCATTCATGCCGCCCTTTCCCGGCACTGCGCGGGAGCTGGAGCTGATGGGCGCCTATCTCGAGCACCTCCAGCACAACAGCGCGCCCATCCCCGGCGCCCAGCAGGCGGGCGTCGTCGTCATCACCCCGACGCTGCGCGCCGCCCTCACCGGCGCTCCACCCCTCACCCAGGCCTCCGCAACGCCCCTCACGCGGGAGACCGGCACGCGATGAACCCCAACATTCCCGTTCCCAACGACATTCCCCTGCCCATGCCGGCGCCGGAGCCGGTGCTGGTGGCGGTGCTGATCGTCTTCTTCCTCATGCACATCGCCTTCGTGAACTTCATGGTGGGCGGGGCATTGCTGTCCTTCATCTATGAAGTGCGCGGGCTGAGGCAGAAGCGCTATGACCGCCTCGCCTTTGAGATCGCCTCCACCATCACCGCCAACAAGAGCATCGCGGTGGTACTGGGCGTGGGGCCGCTGCTGGCGATCAACACCCTCTATACGGTCTATTTCTATACTGCGAACGCGCTCACCGGCGCTTTGTGGGTGTCCATCATCCCGCTTGTGGTGATCGCCTTCATGCTCACCTACGTCCACAAATATCTCTGGCACCTCATGGAGGGGATGAAGGCCCTGCACCTCGCCATTTCCGGTGTCGCGTGCCTGCTCTTCCTGTTCATCCCCCTGATCTTCCTCGCCAATGTCAATCTGATGCTGTTTCCCGAGAAATGGGGCAGCGTGCACGGTTTCCTCTCCGCCCTCGCCTTGCCCAACGTGCTGCCGCGCTACGCCCATTTTGTGCTGGCCTGCCCGGCCATGGTGGGCCTGTTTCTGGTGTGGCTGTTCCGCCGGCGGAGCGATGCGGAAATCGCCGACACCGGCTTCAGCCGGGCCGAACTGATCCGCCTCGGCTATCGCTGGGCGTTCTGGCCCACCATGGCCCAGTTCCTCGTCGGCCCCGTCGCCCTCTTCACCCTGCCACATACGAGTGGATCACAGGCCGGCGCCTTCGGCCTGTTCGGCTTTTCCATCCTCGTGTCGCTGGCGCTGTGCGTGGTGATGATCCGCGAGATCCGCGGGCCGGACGGCGCCATCGGCCGCATGTTCGGTCTTGCCGCCTCGCTGATGCTGGTGGTGGTGGTGCTGATGGGCGCCGGGCGGCACCTCTATCGCGAGGCGGCGGTGAGCGAGCATCGCGAGATGGTCCGCGCCAAGACGCTGGACTACATGCGCAAGGCCGAGGAGGCCCGCCGGCAGGCCGCCTCCGCCAATGCGGCGACGGTGAAATGACCCCGGGATGCGGGGTACGGACTTCCCCTGAGGCGCAAAGGTCGCGTTGCCTCGCCTGCTTCCGGGGCGATAGTGGTCGCGGTCCAGCTGCCGCAACCGGGGAGTGACGTCGGCATGAGCGTGACGGCCATCGAGAGCGACGCCACGCGCGACAATCTGCGGCTGCTCATATCGCTGCGCTGGCTGGCGGTGGCGGGGCAGATCGCGGCCATCGGCCTGGTGCATCTGTGGCTGGGCATCTCCCTGCCGCTGGCCGAGATGGGGCTCGTGGTCCTCTTCCTCGTCGGGCTCAATCTCGTCAGCCTTCACCGGGCGCTCAGCGCGGTGGAGGTGACGCAGACCGAGCTGGGCATCGAGCTGCTGCTCGACGTGGCGGCGCTGACCCTGCAGCTTTATCTGAGCGGCGGCGCCACCAACCCCTTCATCTCCCTGTTCCTGCTGCAGGTGATCCTCGGCGCGGTGCTGCTCGCGCCGCCCATGGCCTGGGTCATCGTGCTGGTGACCAGCCTGTCCTTCATCTGGCTGACCCACTTCTACCGACCCATCGATTTCGGCACCCATGCCGGCGGGCACCATCACGGCGAGCGCACATTCTTCGATCTCCACGTGCAGGGCATGTTCCTATGCTTCATCCTCGCCTCGGTGCTCGCCGTGGCGTTCGTGACCCGCATCACCTCCAATCTACGCCGGCGCGACGCCCACCTCGCCGAGGCCCGGCGGCGCGCGGCGGAGGAGGAGCACATCGTGCGCATCGGCCTCCTCGCCTCGGGCGCCGCCCATGAGCTTGGCACGCCGCTGGCGACGCTCTCCGTCATCCTCAACGACTGGCAGCACATGCCGCGCTTTCGCGACGATCCGGCGTTCACCGAAGAGCTGGCGGAGATGCAGACCGAGATCGGCCGCTGCAAGTCCATCGTCTCGCACATTCTCATGGTCGCGGGCGAGGCGCGGGCCGAGGAGGCCCAGCGCAGCCCGTTGTCGGACTTCCTGGACGAGATGGTGGAAAGCTGGGTGCAAAGCCGCCGCCCCAGCGCCCTCGACTACGCCAATGCGACCTCGAAGGGGGCCGCAATCACCGGCGACGGCGTGATCCAGCAGGCGCTGTTCAACGTGCTCGACAATGCGCTGGAGGCTTCACCCGCCGGCTTCAGCGTGCGGGCGGCGGAAGAGGGGGAAGACCTTGTGATCCGCGTCACCGACCAGGGTCCCGGCTTCGCCCCCGACGCCCTCGCCCAGCTCGGCCGGCCTTTCCAGTCCAGCAAGGGCGAGGCCGGGCGCGGGCTGGGCCTGTTCCTCACCATCAATGTGCTGCGCAAGCTGGGCGGGGATATCGAGGCCGGCAACCTGCAAGGCGGCGGCGCCTTCGTCGAGCTGCGCCTGCCGCTGGAGGCCCTCGCCGTGGATTATGCCGATGTCGCGTGAACGGGACCTGCTTCTGATCGAGGACGACGCGACCTTCGCCCGCGCGCTCCAGCGTTCGTTTGAGCGCCGGGGCTACAGCGTGCGGCAGTGCGGGCGCATCGGCGACCTTCCCGAGGTGCTCGCCGGCTTCCACCCCGGCCGCGCGGTGGTGGACCTGAAGCTGTTCGACGCCTCCGGCCTCGAATGCATCCAGCAGCTGCGGGCCTTCGATCCGGACATGAAGATCGTGGTGCTGACGGGCTTCGCCAGCATCGCGACCGCGGTCGAGGCGATCAAGCTCGGGGCCTGCCACTACCTCGCGAAACCCTCCAACGCCGACGATATCGAGGAGGCGTTCGCGCGGCAGGAGGGCAACCCGGACGTGCCCCTCGGCGTGAGGCCGAGCTCAATCAAGACGCTGGAGTGGGAGCGCATCCACGAGACGCTGGCGGAGACGGATTTCAACGTCTCCGAAACCGCCCGCCGCCTCGGCATGCACCGACGCACGCTGGCCCGCAAGCTCGCCAAGCGCCGGGTGACATAACCCCCCACTCTTTGCCCGCGACCGGACTGCCCGCAGTGATGGCGGAGGTCATCAGAAAGGATGCGTTCCGGGGCTCCCGGCTAGGCGAGCGCGGCGCGGACTTCGGCGTCGTCCAGCACGTCGTCCAGGGTTCGTCTGAGGCGCGACAGAAGCAGCTCCATCTCGTCGGCCGTGCAGGTCAGCGCCGGCGCGAGGCCGATCGTGCCGTCGGCGAAGGCGCGGAAGATGAGGCCGTTGCGGTAGCTGGCCTCGAACAGGCGGCGCGGCAGCTCCACGGCGGGATCGAAGCGCGTCTTCGCAGCCTTGTCGCTGATGAGTTCCAGTGCGCCGAGCAGCCCGCGCGAGCGCGCGTCGCCCACCAGCGGATGATCGAGGAGACCGGCGAGCCCTGAGGAGAAGGCCGGCCCGCGCGCCTCTCCATTGGCGAGGATTCCACCCTCCGTATAGAGGCGCAGCACCTCCAGCCCCACCGCCGCGCTCACCGGGTGGCCGGAATAGGTGAAGCCGTGCCCGATGGGCGCCTCGGGCGACAGGCCGTCGGCGATGGCCTGATAGATCCGGTCCGACATGAGCACCGCGCCCATGGGCACGTAGCCCGCCGTCAGGCCCTTGGCGACGGTCATCAGGTCCGGCGACACCGCCTCCGCGTGGCAGGCGAAGATCGGCCCCGTGCGGCCGAAGCCGGTGATGACCTCGTCGGCCACGAACAGGATGTCGAGGCGCGTGCAGGCCTCCCGCATGGCCTTCAGCCAGCCGGGCGGAGGGACGATCACCCCACCCGAGCCCTGGACCGGCTCGCAGAAGAAGGCGGCCACGCTCTCGGCCCCGAGCTCGGCGACCTTCGCCTCCAATGCGGCGACGGAGGCGGCGATGACCGTTGCGGGGTCGCCGCCCGCCGGGTTGCGGTAGGGATAGGGCGAGGCGATGGTGTGCTGGCGCGGCGTCGGCACATCGAAATGGGCATGGAACGCCGGCAGCGCGGTGAGACCCGCCCCGGTGGAAGACGAGCCGTGATAGCCGCGCTCCAGCGAAATGAAGTGCTTCTTCGCTGACCGTCCGGTGGAGTTGAAGTAATGCGTGATGTAGCGGACCGCGCTGTCCACAGCGTCCGATCCGCCGAGGGTGAAATAGACATGGTCCAACCCCTCCGGCGCCAGCTCCGCGAGGCGCGCCGCAAGGCGGATGGAAGGTTCGGAGCCGAAGCCGAAATAGCCGGTGGCATAGGGCAGGCGGCGCATCTGCTCCGCCGCCACCTCCACGATGCTCTCCTGCCCGTAGCCGACATTCACGCACCACAGGCCGGCGAAGGCATCCAGCAGCTCATGCCCCGAGGCATCCCGCAGGAACATGCCGGAGGCGGACTGAAGCACGGTGACGCCGTGCTTCTCATGGCCGCGGAACGACATGACCGGATGGATGAGGTGATCGCGGTCGAGGACCTGAAGCGAATTCGCGGGCATTGCGGGGCGGGGCCGGGCGTCAGTCGAGGGCATCGGCGATTGCCTTTCCGCAGCTCAGCGTGTTGGCGGTCCCGCCGATGTCGGCGGTGCGGCCCGCAGGTTCGGCCAGCACCCGCTCTATGGCGCGCTCGATGGCAGCGGCGGCATCCATCTCCCCGAGATGCTCCAGCATCATCGCCGCCGACCAGATCTGGCCCACCGGATTGGCGACGCCCTTGCCAGCGATATCCGGCGCCGAGCCGTGGACCGGCTCGAAAAGCGAGGGGAAGGTGCGGTCGGGGTTGATGTTGCCGGAGGGCGCAATGCCGATGGTGCCGGTGCAGGCCGGGCCGAGATCGGAGAGGATGTCGCCAAACAGGTTGGAGGCGACCACCACGTCGAAGCGGTCCGGATGCAGCACGAACTGCGCGGTCAGGATGTCGATGTGGTACTTATCGGTGCGCACCTCCGGATAAGAGGCCGCCATCGCCTCCACCCGCTCGTCCCAATAAGGCATGGTGATCGCGATGCCGTTCGACTTGGTGGCCGAGGTGAGGTGCCGGTTCGGCCGCCGCATGGCCAGCTCGAACGCGAATTTCAGGACGCGGTCGACGCCGTGGCGCGACATGACGGTTTCCTGAATCACCAGCTCGCGGGGCGTGCCCGGATACATGCGCCCGCCGATGGAGGTGTATTCGCCCTCCGTGTTCTCGCGCACCACCCAGAAGTCGATATCGCCCGGCTTGCGGCCGACGAGGGGCGAGGGAACGCCCGGCATCAGCCGGACCGGGCGCAGGTTCACATATTGGTCGAACTCCCGTCGGAACTGGAGCAGCGATCCCCACAGCGAGACATGGTCCGGCACCGTGTCCGGCCAGCCCACCGCGCCGAACAGAATGGCGTCCGAGGTGCCGACCCGCTCCTTCCAGTCCGCCGGCATCATCTCGCCATGGCGGGCGTAGTAGTCGCAGCAGGCGAAGTCGTGCCAGTTGAGATCGAGGCTGAAGCCGTAGAGGGCCGCCGCCTTCTCCAGCACGCGTACGCCCTCGGGCATCACTTCCTTGCCGATGCCGTCTCCGGGGATGACGGCGATGCGATAGTGTCGTCCGGCCATGGTCACGTTTCCCTGCGATATGTGTGAGATTGGGGTCAGACGGGCGCCGTGAGGCGCAGCCCACCCATGTGAAAGGCCTTGGGCTCCAGATATTCGGCGATGCCGAGATAGCCGCCCTCGCGGCCGAGCCCGGACTGCTTCACGCCGCCGAAGGGCGCCACCTCCATGGAAATGGCACCGGTGTTGAGCCCCACCATGCCGAATTCCAGCGCCTCGCCGGCCCGCCAGGCGCGGTGCATGTCCTCGGTGAAGAAATAGGCGGCAAGGCCATAGGGGGTCCCGTTGGCGATGGCGATCGCCTCCGCCTCGGTCTCGAACCGGAACACCGGGGCGACCGGGCCGAAGGTCTCCTCATTGGCCAGCAGCATGTCGGTGGTGGCGCCGGTGAGGAGGAGCGGCGCCACGAAGTTTCCTTCCGTGCAGGACGTGTCGGCCTGCTGCGCCACGCGCGCGCCCTTGGCCAGCGCGTCGGCCACGTGCGCCCGGACCTTTTCGGTCGCCGCCCGATTGATGAGCGGGCCGATGCCAATACCCGGCTCGGTGCCCGGCCCGACCTTCTGCGCGGCGATCCGCGCGCCGAGGCGAGCGACGAAGGCGTCGTGGATGCCGGCCTGCACCAGAATGCGGTTGGCGCACACACAGGTCTGCCCGGCATTGCGGAATTTGGAAACCATGGCCCCCTCCACCGCAAGGTCGAGGTCGGCATCGTCGAAGACGATGAAGGGCGCGTTGCCGCCCAGTTCCAGGCTCAGCTTCTTCAGCGTTCCCGCCGAAGCACGCATGAGATGGGCGCCGACACGGGTCGAGCCGGTGAACGAGATCTTGCGGACCGTGGGGTTGGAGGTGAGCTCCTCGCCGATGGCGGCCGGCAGGCCCGTGACCACGGAGATGACGCCGGCGGGAATGCCGGCCCGCTCCGCGAGCTTCACCACCGCCAGAGCGGAAAACGGCGTCAGTTCCGACGGCTTGATGACCATGGTGCAGCCGGCGGCGAGAGCCGGCGCGCATTTGCGCGTGATCATCGCGATGGGAAAGTTCCAGGGCGTGATGGCGGCGGTGACGCCGATGGGCTGCTCCAGCATCAGGATGCGCCGGTCGGCGCCGGGGGCCGGGATGGTGCGGCCGTAGATTCGCCGCGCCTCCTCCGCGAACCACTTCACGAAAGAGGCGCCGTAGCGCACTTCCCCCTCCGCCTCGGGGAGCGGCTTGCCCTGCTCGGCCGTCATGATCCGCGCGAGGTCGGCGGCGTTGGCGAGGATGAGGTCGTTCCAGCGCTCCAGCAGGCGCGCCCGCTCGGCCGTCGGCACGTTGCGCCAGGAACGGAATGCGGCCTCCGCCGCCTCGATGGCCCGCCGCGTCTCGGCCGCGCCGCAGGCGGGAACGATGCCCACGGCCTTGCCGGTTGCGGGATCCTCGACAGCGAACGTCGCACTGTCATCGGCGGCGCACCATTGCCCCCCAATGAAGGCCGCCTCCACGAGGAGGCTGGGGTCGGCAAGGCGCAGGAAGTGTTCAGCGGCGAGGGACATGGGCGAAGGCTTTCAATAGCCGCGGCTGCGTTCGACGAGGCCGATCATCGGCTCGCCCGCGGCGTGGCGGCGGAGGTTTTCGAGCAGGCTGACCACGGCGGTCTCCGGCCGGGTGAGACTTGCCACGTGCGGGGTCAGCAGGATGCGCGGATGGCTCCAGAACGGATGCTCCGGCGGCAGGGGCTCCGGCTCCGTGACATCGAGCACCGCCGCCGAGAGCGTGCCGGCATCAAGGGCCGCGATCAGATCGGTTGCGACCACATGGCCGCCGCGCCCCGCATTGACGATGCGGGCGCCCGACGGCAACCGGGCAAACAGGCGGGCATCGAGAATGCCCCGCGTCTCGGCGGTGAGCGGCAGCAGGCAGACGAGGATGTCGGTGCGGGCAAGGAACGGGGCGAGCCCGGCCTCGCCGGCGAAGGTCTCCACGTTCGGGATATCCCGCGGCGAGCGGCTCCAGCCCGCAAGCGGAAAGCCGAACGCCGCGAGACCTGCGAGCGCCGCCTGCCCTAGCGAACCGAGCCCCATGACGCTGACGCGCCGTTGCGCCGCCGGCGTTTCATAGTGCGGCACCCAGAGGTTCCGCTTCTGCTGGTCGATATAGGTCGGCAGGTCGCGGTGGAGCGCGAGCACCGCCATGGTCACATACTCGACCATGCCCTCGACGATGCCGGGCTCCACCATGCGCACCACGGGAATGCCCGGCGGGATACGGGTGAGGTCGAGATGATCCACGCCGGCACCGGTGGAGAAGATCACTTCGAGGTTCGGAAACGTCGCCGCCAGATCCACCCGCACATCCCAGACGGCGACCCAGCGGATGTCGGCCGGGTCTCCCATGTCGGGCCAGATGCGCACGTCGATATCCGGCGCCATTTCGCCGATCAGCCGGCGCCAGACTTCGCCGCGGGCGGGATCGGCCATGTAGAGGAGTGCCATGGGCAGGACCTGACGGAGTGAGGGGGCGGGATCAGGAAACGGCAACCCACAGCTTGCGCACGGTCTCGAGCGTTTCCCAGGTCCCGACGAAGCCCGGCCGCAGCACGAAGGTGTCGCCCGCGCTGAAGCGGCGCGGGGTGCCGCCATCCTCGGTCAGCACCACGACGCCCGACAGGATGGTGCAATATTCCCAGGTCTCGCCCTTGATGGAGCGCGTGACGCCCGGCGTCGCCTCCCAGATCCCGGTGCGGATATCCTTGTGCCCGGCCGCCGCGATTTCCCAGGTCTTGTAGCTCGGATCACCGGCGATCAGCCGGTCGGGCATCGGCTTGCTCTCGCGCGCGGGTCCGGGGGCGGCAAGGTCGAAGGCGATGAGGTTGCTCATAGGTCGCGGTTCCAGGCGGCAGATGGGGGCGGCAAAGGGCGAGCGGGCGCCGGCCGGATTGGGCCGGCGCCGCGCAGGTGCGGGGTGTGCGCGGTCTCAGGCGTCGGCGTTCTTCCGCGGCGCGGTCCGTGCGCTGAGGGAGACGAGGATCACCATGAGGAAGGAAATCGCGGTCAGAAGGGTGCTGATGGCGGCGATGGTGGGATCGATCTCGTCGCGCAGCGCCGTGAACATGCGCTTAGTGAGCGTCTGGTACTCGCCGCCCGAGATGAAGATGGCGACCACCGTCTCGTCCAGCGCCGAGATGAAGGCGAACAGTAGGCCCGAGATGACGCTGGGGCGGATCTGCGGCAGTGTCACGATGAAGAAGGTGCGCAGCCTGTTCATGCCGAGGCTGCGCGACACCATCTCCTGCGCCGGATCGAACTTCCTGAGGCCCGTCAGGACTGAGATGATGACGAACGGCAGGCCGAGCATGACGTTGGCGAGGATCAGGCCGCTCATGGTCGCGAGCAGTCCGACATTGGCATAGACAAGAAAGACGCCGACGGCCGTGATCACGATCGGCACGACGAGGGGCAGGAGCAGCACCACCTGCAGGCTGCGCACCAGGCGCGACGTGCTGAGGTTCAGCGCGTAGGCCGCCGCCGTTCCCAGCACCGTGGCGATGATCGCGCTCGACACGGCGAGGATCAGGCTGACCCGCGTCGCCTGCATCCAGGCGGCGCTTTCAAGATAGGCCTCGTACCAGCGCAGTGACCAGGAGGGCGGCGGGAAGGCGAGGAAGCGGGCGCCCGAGAAGGACATGGGCACGATGATGAGGACGGGGACCATCAGCCAGACCAGGATGAGGCCCACCGCCACGTAGAGGATGATGCGGGAGAGGGACATGATCAGCGCGCCCCCATGATGCGTTCGAACGGGATGATGAGGCTCGCCAGCCGGAAGACGAGGAAGACGCAGGCGAGCAGCACGATGCTGATGGAGGAGGCGGCGCCCCACTCGTTGTAGACCTCGATGTTCCGCGAGACGAGCATGGAGACCATGTAGGTCCGCCCGCCGCCGAGCAGCTCCGGGGTGATGTAGAAGCCGAGCGTCAGCACGAAGACGAGGACCATGCCGGCCACGACGCCGGGCAGCGACAGGGGCAGGAACACCCGCGTGAAGACATAGAACGGCGTGCCGCCGAGGCTCGCGCCCGCCATGGTGAGTTCGGCCGGGATCTTCTGCATGGTGGCGTAGAGCGGCAGCACCATGAAGGGCAGGAGGATGTGCACCGTCGCGATCACGGTGCCCAGCTCGTTGTTGACGAGCGCCAGCGGGTTCTGGATCAGCCCGAAATCGGTCAGCACCGAGTTCACGAGGCCCCGCCGCTGCAGCAGGATCAGCCAGGCGTAGGCTCGCACCAGAACGCTGGTCCAGAACGGCAGGATGACCATCGCGAGGATGAAGATGCTCCATCGCCGCGATGCGCCGGCCGCCACATAGGCGATGGGATAGCCGAGCAGCACGGTCACAGCGGTGACGATGAAGGCGATGCGGAAGGTCTGCAGGAAGGTCGTCCAGTAGACGGCATCACTGAAGAACCGCGCATAGTGCGCCAGCGTGAAGGCGCCATCCTGGCGCACCGACTGCCAGACGAGCCAGCACAGCGGCACGATGAGCAGGCAGCCGACCACGGCAAGCGAGGGCGCGAGCAGCAGCAGGACGAGACGCTGTTCCTGCCTCTTGTGGACGACCGACGGATCAGATGGCGATGCCGACATGGCAAGCTCCTGGAGCAGTCTTGTGGAGCATTCTTGCGGGGCGGGCGCCGGCCCGCCACGCGAGGTGCATGGCCGCATGGGCCGGATCGTTTCACGGTATGCGCGGCGCGTGTGAAGCGATCCGGGGCCGCAGGCCTACTTCTGGACGAAGCCGGCCCAGCGCTTGATGGCGTCTTCGCCGGCGGGCGAGGCCCACCAGGCCTGCGACACCAGCACCTGCTTGGCCGCGTTCTCCGGCGCGCTCGGCATCTGGGTCGCGCGCTCGGGCGAGATCTTGCCGGTGGCGTAGGCGGCCGGGTTGCCCGGGCCGTAGTCGATATAAGCGGGGAAGTTGGCCTGGATGTCCGGCGTCATGGCGGCATTCACGAACTTGTAGGCGGTCTCGAGGTTCGGTGCGCCCTTCACGATGCACAGGGAGGTTTCCTGGAGCAGGCCCTGGTTGAAGGTGAAGCTCACCGGAGCCCCTTCCTTCATCACCGCGGCGACACGACCGTTCCAGGCCATCTCCATGTCGATCTCGCCATCCGCGAGGAGCTGGGCCGACTGGGCGCCGGAGGTCCACCAAACAGTGATGTGCGGCTTGATCTGCTCCAGCTTCTTGAAGGCCCGGTCCACATCGAGCGGATAGAGCTTGTCGGCCGGCACGCCATCGGCGAGCAAAGCGGCTTCCATGGTCGCCTGCGGATGGTTGCGCAGGGCACGGGTGCCGGGGAACGCCTTGACGTCCCAGAAGTCCGCCCAGGTCTGCGGCGCCTTGCTGGCGAACTTCTTCTTGTTGTAGGCGAGCACCGAGGAATAGAACTCGTAGGCCACCGAATACGGCGTCTTGTATTGCGCCGGCATGGATGCCGCGGTGGGAATATTGGAGAAATCGAGCTTCTCGACCATGCCCTGGTCGCCGCCGCGGACGCAGATGGTGGTCGGCGCGTCGATGACGTCCCAGATGGGCTTGCCGGTGGCGGCCTGGGTCTTCAGGACCGGCCAGGCGTCCGGCGCGCTGTCCTGGTTGATGGTGATGCCGAGCAGCTTGGCGGCGGGGTTGAGGATGGCCTTGGTCTGGGCCTCCTGATACGCGCCCCCCTGCGAGACGAAGGTGATCTGCTCTGCAGAGGCGGTCGCCACCGACAGGGCCAGAGCCGCGGTCATCACCGGGATCGAGACTGAAAAGCGCATGCCTTTTCTCCTCTTGGCCGCTTCGGGCCCTTGCCTTCTGGAAGCCGTCTGCTCGTCCGCCGTCATCTTCCGATGGCGTCGAGGAATTGATAGGCCCCTGCGACCAGCCGCACCGCGGGCTCGCGCAGGGCATAGAACGGAATGGGGTGGAGCGGCTGCCGGGTGATGAGACCGAGATCCGGCTGGCGCCCCGTCACCAGATCCGCCACATGCCTTCCGATGCCGGAGGCCAGCGCGACGCCGGTGCCGTTATAGCCCACGCTGTAGACCACCCGGTCGTCGAGCCGTCCGAGATGGGGGAGGCTGTCCAGCGTCATGGCGACGAGGCCGGACCAGCGGTGCGTCACCTTCACCTGAGCAAGCTCGGGGAACTGCCGCACCATCGCCTTTTCCAGCGCGGTGAACGCGCTTTCCCGATCGGTCTTCCCGAAGGCGCCGCGGCCGCCATAGAGCAGGCGATCGCCGGCCTTCCGGAACCAGCGCATCATGCGCCGGGTCTCGGTGTAGCTGCGTCCAGTGCGCAGCAGATGCGCGCCGGGTGTGCCGGTGAGCGGCTCGGTCGCGATCATGGCGGAACGGAACGGGATGATGGAGGTGCGCACGGCGGCGGTGGCGGGCGTCAGGTCCGAATAGGAATTGGTGGCGATCACCACCTGCCGCGCGGTGATGCGCGCTGCCGGCGTCTCGATCACCACGCCCGCCCCCTCGCGGCGCAGGCTCAGCACGGGCGAGCGCTCATGGATGGCGATCCCCGCCACCTTGAGCCCGGCGGCGAGGCCGAGCACGTAATTGAGCGGGTGGACGACCCCGCCATGGGTGTTCAGCATGCCGCCGGTGAAGCCGTGCGAGCCCGTCTCCGCGGCGACCTCTTCTGCGCTCAGGATGGAGATCGCCGTGTCTGCGAGCGCGCTGCGCAGCCACTCGGCTTCGGTCTTGAGCTGTTCGAGCGTATGCGCATTGTGGGCGCAGCGCAGCGAGCCGGTGGGCTGGTAGTCCGCCCCCTCGATGCCCAGCTCCGCGATGATCTCGCCCACATGCGCGATGGCCTCAAGCCCGAGATCGTGCATCCGGCGGGCCGTCTCGATGCCGTGCCGGCTGGCGATATCGCGGAAACCCAGCCGGAACTTGCCCGAGACCACGCCGCCATTGCGCCCGCTCGCGCCCCAGCCGATGCCGTTGGCCTCCAGCACCACCGACGACAGCCCGGCCTTGGACAGATAGTGAGCGGTGGTGAGGCCGGTATAGCCGCCACCGATCACTGCCACGTCGAAACTCTGGTCCCCGCTCGCGCTCGCAAATGTGGGACGCGCGACCGAAGTCGCCTGCCACAGCGAGGGGATGTCGGTCGGGAGCGCGGGGGTGACCATGAGGTTTTGCCTTCTCGCTCAGGCGGCTGCGCGGGAGGTGTGGAGTTCCGCGTCCACGGCATCGGCGAGCTGCTTCAGCGTGGAGAAGTGGAAGTCCGGCTTGGTCAGCACCTTCGGGTCGGGCGTGCCGCCGAAGCCCTTCAGGCCCTGGCGCCGCTCGATCCAGCAGGTGGTGTAGCCCTCGGCCTTGGCGACGCCGATGTCGTGATACTGGCTCTGTGCCACGTGCAGGATTTCCGACTGGCGGAAACCGTGGGCGGACTGGCGCCCCTTGTTGAAGGCGAAGAAGCGCGGATCCGGCTTGGCGCAGCCCGTCTCGTCGCAGGTCACGCTGTCGTGGAAGGGGTTCTCTAGCGTCGCCGAATAGGCCGAGAAGGCGGTCCGGTCGGCATTGGTCATGGCGACCAGGCGGAAATTCTTGCGCAGCCGGCGCAGGGCATCCACCGAATCCGCGAAGGCCGGCCAGCGCAGCACGGCGAGCTGGAAGGCCTCCGCGGTGGCCTCGTCGTTCTGGAAGCCCCGTTCGGCGGCGAGGGACAGATAGACGTCCTTCATGGCGAAGGAGGAGCGGCCATAGAACTTGTCGCGGCCGCGCTTGTAGGGCTCGAAGATGTCGTCGTCGCTGGCCGCCGCCGCCTTCGGGCCGCCCAGCGCGCGCACGGCGTTCAGGACACCCGTCTCGAAGTCGATGAGCGTGCCGACCACGTCGAACGTCAGGACTTTGAACTGAGAGAGCTTCATCTTACGCTTTCCTTGTGGATGTCGAATTGGGGAGCGGGGTCTCAGGGCGCCTGAGGCACCACGATGGTGTCGTCCGGATGCAGCCGGACGGCGATGCGTTCGCCCGGCGACTTCATCCGGGACCGGTTTTCGTGATTGCTCGGCACCCTCAGGCTCAGGCGGGCGCCGTGGTCCAGATCCACGAAGATGCGCACGCTCTCGCCCTGGTAGAGCGTTTCCGACACGGTGCCGGAGAGGATGTTCGCGGAGGTGTCCGCGCCGTCCTGCACCACCGTGAGCTTCTCGGAGTGCACGGCCAGGAACAGCTTTAGATTGTGCGGAATCGGCCGCGACGAGACGATGCGGGTGCCGCCGAGGTCCACCGAACGGTCGTCGATGCGCGACACCGGCAGAAGCGTCGCCTCGCCGATGAAGCCGGCAACGAAGGAATCCACCGGGTGGTCGTGCAGCCGCTCCGGCGCATCCACCTGGACCACGCGCCCCTTGTTCATGATGGCGATGCGGTCGCTCATGGTGAGCGCCTCGCGCTGGTCGTGGGTCACGTAGATGATGGTGGCGGCAAGCTGGCGGTGCAGATGCTTGAGCTCGATCTGCATCGTCTCGCGCAACTGCTTGTCGAGAGCCGAAAGCGGCTCGTCCATCAGGATGAGCCGCGGCTCGAAGATCATGGCTCGGGCAAGCGCGACGCGCTGGCGCTGGCCGCCCGACAGTTCATGGATCTTGCGGTCGCCGAACCCGCCCAGCTCCGTCATCTCCAGCGCCGCCTTGAGCTTCGCCGGCCATTCGGACTTCGGCATGCGGCGGGCGCGAAGCGGAAAGGTCACGTTCTCGGCGACGCTCATGTGCGGGAAGAGCGCGTAGTTCTGGAACACGATGCCGATGTCGCGTTTGTGCGGCGGAGCGAAGGTGATGTCCCGCTCGCCAAGAAACACCGACCCGGAGGTCGGCTGGACGAAGCCGCCGAGGATGCCGAGCAAGGTCGTCTTGCCGGACCCGGACGGTCCGAGCACGGAGACGAATTCGCCGGGCGCCACCTCGAGGCTGACGTCATCAAGGGCGCAGAACCCGGCGTAGCGTTTGGTGGCGTTCCGGATGGATACGCCGACTGTTCCGGAAGATGCAGGCCTAATCATCGTGCCCCGCTCTGAAAAGCAACGCGGCAACGTTACATCGCATGTGTCACCGGACGAACAGGCCCGCGCGCTGGCGCAAGCCGATCCGTGATCGCGATGCCGTCCCCTGTGTCTCTGGCTTTTATCGGCCCTTGTGGGCCTTCGTTGCGGCGTAGAAGACCAATCTTGCGCGCCGGGTTCAATTGAAAAAAAATTCCGGCTAAGTTACATTATGTAAATGCGCAAAATCCGCCTCGCCTTGCCGTCCATGAATGGCTTCTTCACGTTCGAGGCTGCGGCCCGCTGCGGCAGCTTCGCCCGCGCCGCCGGCGAGCTGAATGTCACGCCCGCCGCCGTCAGCCGCATGATCGGCCGGCTCGAGGACCACATCGGCACCGCGCTGTTCAACCGCCTGCCCGGTGGCGTGACGCTCACCGAGCCCGGGCTCATTCTCTACGAAGCCATCTCGCGGGGTTTTTCCGGCATCGAGCACGCTTTGCGCGAAATCGAGGACCGCAATGCCGGCGTGGATACAGTGACCCTCTCGGTCTCGACCGGTTTCACCACGCACTGGATCATGCCGCGGATGGCGGAGCTGAAGCGGACCTTCCCGACCGTGGAGCTTCGGTTCGAACTCATCATGTCCGCTTTGACGGGGCCGGTCACCGACGTCGATCTCGGCATGCGCTTCGTGAACGGGCCGGACGAGCGGCACGAGGCGGCCTACATCATGCCCGAGACGCTCCTGCCCATCTGCAGCCGGGGCTACAGCGAGGCCCACCGCGGGCCGATGAGGTCGACGGAGGAAACCCTCATCTTCCTGAGCGAGGCGCAGCCGAACTGGTCGCACCTCTTCTTTCCGGAGGACTCGAGCTCGCCCGTCAATTCAATGATCTTCTCGGACTACGCCATCGTGGTTCAGGCCGCCATGCTGGGGCAGGGCGTGGCGCTGGGCTGGATGAACGTGGTCTGCCACTGGCTGCGCCACAGGATGCTCATTCCCGCGAGCCCGCGCCTCATGACGACGGGGCGACACTGCCAGTTCGTCCAGTCGCGCGACAAGGCCGCGCGCCCCATCGTCAATGAGGTGCGGGACTGGATTATCGCCCGCATCCAGGAGGACATCGCGGTGGTCGCGGACCTCCATCCGCAACTCGGCCTCGATGAGGTGCTGGAACAGGGAGCGCGTCAGGTGACGTCCAGGAGCTGATCCGGCAGCGGATGCGCGATGGCGCGCGCCCGGGAGGTTTGAGCTCGAGGTTATTGGGTTCAGGCCGGGCCAGGCGCGGCTGGCGCATCATTTCCTCACCCGCCGAAGCGCCCGATGCGTGGGACAGCTTCCCATGTCTCAGAGACCCCCCAACAGCCCCCGCCGCATTGCTCCGCCCACGCGCTGCGCAATCGCGGGCGCCAGTATCGCCGCAGAGAACGACGCGACGGAGCCTCAGCTCATTGGCGATCTATGGAGACGGGAGAGCCCGAAGAAGGCAGCTGTATACGGGAAGAAGGCCACCGCAAGCGCCTTGCCGGCGACGCCATGCACCACTTGGTGCCGGCCAAACGATGAGCTGATCTTTCCCACTCCTCCCCACAGTATGCGGCCGGGAACGCAGCACAAAAACAAGCAATGTTTTCGAGTGCTCAGAGAGTGGGTGGTGCCAGGAGAGATGTCCAAGTTTTTCTTGGATCTCAAAGGCTTTGTCTTCGGTGCGGGCGTTTCAACGCTCGTTGAAAGATAAAGCGAATTTTCTGCACCGCCCGCACGAGATTTTCCGTTGCAAACACCTTCGCAGCTGGCGGGTGCTCTGATGGCACCCGTCCTTTCGTATGAAGCTGCCCTCGCTTATGCCGCCCTCGGATGGCGGGTCTTCCCGTGCGACCCGCATCCCGACAAGTCGCGCTCGAAGCGGCCTCTGGTGGTGGCGGACAAGGGGACGGACGGCTGGTCGATCGCGGGGACCGGCTGGCCCTGGAAGGCGACCTCGGACGAAGCGCAGATCCGCGCGTGGTGGAATTGTTGGCCCAATGCCCTGATCGGCATGAACCCCGGCTGGGCGGGTGGTTATGTGGTGGACCTCGACCCCAAGGGCGAGCCGGTGGAGACCGGGCCATGACCGGCTTCATCGATATGATGGCGGCTGTTGCCGCTCGCCTTCTGGGGGAGCCGAACCCTCACCATTCGTCCAAGGATGAATGGCGGTATGGGACCCACGGCAGCTTGTCCGTGAAGGTCGGCGGTCCCCACAAGGGGACGTGGATCGACCACGAGGCGAGCGAGGGCGGCGGCGTTCTCGACCTCATTGCACGTTGCGTCGGGGGCGGTAAGGAAGGCGCCACCGGCTGGCTCCGCCGGGAGTTCCCCGACTTTGCTGGCCGCCCCGAGGTGCCCAGCGTCCGTGGGCGCACCGTCGCGACCTATCCCTATCACGACGAGACCGGCACGCTGCTCTTCGAGGTGGTGCGCTCCGATCCGAAGGATTTCCGCCAGCGGCGCCCCGATGGCGCCGGCGGACATACTTGGAACCTCAAAGGCGTGCGGATGGTCCCCTACCATCTGCCGGAATTGCTCGAAGCCATCGGCCAGGAGCGCACCGTCTTCATCGTCGAGGGCGAGAAGGATGTGGACCGGCTCGGCCGGCTCAACATCCCGGCGACGTGCAACGCCGGCGGGGCGGGTAAGTGGCGGGATGACTTCGCGGCCCATTTCGCCGGCGCCGATGTCGTCATCGTGCCGGACAATGACGATGCGGGCCGCGACCATGCCGAAAAGGTCGCGCGCTCGCTCGCGTCCGTCGCAGCGCGCGTGCGCGTGCTTGCCCTCGCCGGCCTGCCGCGCAAGGGCGACGTGTCCGACTGGCTGGATGCCGGCGGCACGGTGGATGAACTGCATCGTCTCGCCGAAGAGGCGCCGACCTGGAAGCCTACCGTCGCCACGCGCCTCCCGGCGGTGTGGTGGGGCGATGAGGACAAGCAACCGCCCCTGCAATGGCTGGTGAAGGGCATGCTCATCGAGGGCGGGCTTTCGACGGTCTACGGGCCGCCGGGCACCTCGAAGACGTTCCTTGTGCTCGATCTCGCCTTGCACGTCGCCCACGGCCGGGAATGGTTCGGCCGTCGCGTGGCAACGGGCGGGGTGGTCTATGTATCGGGCGAGGGCGGCTCCGGCATGCGCCAGCGGATGAAGGCGTGGCGGAAGGAGCGCGACGGGGAGGCAGGGCGGCCCTTCGTGCTGGTGCCCTCCTCCGTCGACCTTTTCGAGGGCGATGACGGCCTAGAGACACTGATCTCTGACGTTCGGCAGCACGCCGGCATGATGTCGGCACCCCTGCGCCTGGTGGTGCTGGACACGCTCTCGCGGATGATCGGCGCGGGTGACGAAGATAAGGCGCGCGACATCAATGTCGTGGTGCAGCGGGCCGAGCGCATGCAGCGCGAGCTCGGGTGCCATGTGCTGGTCGTGCACCATTCCGGCAAGGATCGCGAGCGCGGCGCACGGGGCTCCAATGCCCTGCTCGGTGCCGTCGACGCGGCCATCGAGATTTCCCGTCATGAGACAGGATTGTGTGAAGGCAAGATCGCGAAAGTGAAGGACGGCGGGGACATTGCGCCTTTCACGTACGAGCTGCGGCAATCGGTTCTCGGGGCCGACGAGGACGGTGACGACATCACCTCCTGCGTCGTCAAGCCCTCGGATGCGAGCCCCGGCGAGGCGAAGGGACTGCCCAAGCTGACCAACCCCGAGCGGATTGCGCGTGAGGCGTTGATAGAGGCAATCGATGAGCAGGGCGAGGAGATGCACGGGAGCCATGCCCCCACATCCACCCGCGGTGTGCGCGTCGAGACGTGGCGCGAGTATGCCTACAGGCGAGGGCTCGGTGATACGCCGGACGCGAAGAAGAAGGCGTTCCAGCGTGCTCGGGAGAGCCTCAAGGCCAAGGGCATCATTGGCATCTGGGAGCCCTTCGCATGGATAATCCGATGAAGCGGGACACGAGTGTCCCGGCGGGACAGTCCCGTTTGTCCCGGTGGGGAGCGGGACAGGGGACATCCCCCAAAGGGGGTGTCCCCTGTCCCGACACCAGCACCACCGCCGCCGTGTTGGTGGGTCTTGCTGGTCGGGTGCGGCGGCTGGCACCGTCACACCGCGACCCTGAGGCCTTCCACATGGAAAAGTCGGCCATCGAGGGCGAGCTGAAGGCCTTGGCGAGGAAGGTCCGGTGAGGCCGCTTGGTCAGTCCTCGCTCGAAGTTCGGAGAAGGGGGGGTGGTTGCCGACTTCGCCGTCTTCAGCCGGGACCAGCGGACCCAGTTTGCGCGTGATGGAGGCCTTATGGTGTTTTTCTCATCAGATGCAGATGGTTAGGTGCGGTTTCCGTGCTACTGCGAGGATATGGCCGAGGCCCCCCGAGGCTGCGAAGTGTCCGAAGTTGTCCGAAGTAGCCCTCTGGTGACGGGCGCGTAGAAGGCGCAAAAAATGGAGGATGAAGACCCCCTTCGCCCTCCTTCGCTCCTTCCGGGCCGCCGAGCGCAAGTCGCTCGCCTCTCCCGATGCCGATCTGTTGGCGCTGTTCGGTGCCGCCGGCCCGACCGCCGCGGGTGTGAGCGTGGGGCCGGGCAGCGCTCTCGCCGTGCCTGCGGTGGCATGCGCCGTGCGGGCCATCTCCGAGGCCTGCGCCACGCTCGACGTGAAGGTGGTGCGCCGCGAGGCGGGACGTGGCGACGTTGAGGTTCCGGAGCACCCCGCGCTGCCCCTCCTGCGCGATGCGGCGAACGACTGGACTTCCGGCTTCGAATTCATCCGCGACCTCGCGGCACAGGCCCTCATCCATGACGCTGGCGGCCTCGCGTGGGTGAACAGGGTCGAGGGCCGTCCGGTGGAGATCATCCACTACGCGGCGGGCTTCCTCTCTGCCGAGTATGACACCGCCGGCACCGGCGAGCCGCTCTACCGACTTCAGGGCCGCGCACTGCCGGCCGGCGACGTGATCCACCTGCGCTCCCCGTTTGGCCGCTCACCCGTTTCCCTGGCCCGCGAAAGCATCGGCCTTGCCCTCACCCTCGACGCCCATGCGGCGCGCCTCTTCGGCAATGGCGCCCGCCCCAGCGGCGTGCTGACCGTGAAGGGCAAGACGAGCCCCGACGCCATCCGCAAGATCCGAGAGGCGTGGCACCTCGCCCATGGAGGCTCGAACTCCGGCAAGACGGCGATCATCGAGGGCGAGACCGAGTATGCGCCCCTGACCATGACCAGCGTGGACGCGCAGTTCCTGGAGCTGACGCGCTTTCAGGTGCTCCAGATCGCGCGGGCCTTCCGCGTCCCCGTCACCATGCTTCAGGATCTGGAGCGCGCCACTTGGTCGAACATGGAACAGGCGGGCCGCGAGTTCCTCGTTTACTGCCTGGAGCCATGGCTGCGCGCGCTGGAAGGCGCCCTGGGCCGAGCGCTGTTCACGGCCGAGGAACGGGCCTCCGGCCTCCGGACTGTCTTCGACCGCGATGACCTCACCCGCGCCGACATCGGCGCCCGGGCCACGGCCTATTCGAGCCTCATCGCCTCGCGCGTACTTTCGCCGAACGAAGCCCGCCGGTGGGAGGGCCTGCCGCCCTACGAGGGCGGCGACGCCTTCGCCAATCCGAACACCGGGGCCAACCAGCCCGGCGCCTCCGCGCCGGAGGACACCGGCCGGGTCGCCGAGGTGGATGTCTAATGGAACACGCCTTCCTTGAAACCAAGATCCTTGCTGATGGCGCAGGCGTGATCGAGGGGCTGGCGTGGCCCTTCGGCACGCCCGACCGCACCGGCGATGTGATCGAGCCCGGTGCATTCTCCGGCGTTCGCCTGCCGCTGCCGATGCTGTTCGGCCATGACCCGAACGATCCGGTGGGCGCGTGGACTGAGGCTGCGGAGACCCGCGACGGCCTGCGTCTCAAGGGCCGCCTGCTGGTCGATGAGGTGGCTCGCGCCCGCGAGGTGTTCGCCCTTGTGAAGGCCGGCGCGGTGCGCGGCCTGTCGGTCGGTTTCATGATCCGCAAGTCGGCGCCACGCGCCGCCGGAGGCCGCACCATCACGGCGCTCGATCTCTTCGAGTGTTCGCTTGTGACCACGCCCGCGCACCCCGGCGCGCGGGTGGTCGCCGCCAAGTCGGCGGTGACCGCGATTGCCATTGCCGGGGCTCTCCATCGCGCCGCTGCGGCGATCAGCAAGGGGTAATCCATGTTTCACGACACTTATGCGCCGGCGGGCGTTCCCGTTTACAAGGCCGATCCGGAAGATCCCGCCTCTGTCGTCACGGCGGCACTCGACGCTTTCAAGGGCGAAGTCGTCACGCGCCTCGACAAGATCGATGCCCGCCTCGACAAGGTGGAGGCCGCGCAGGGTGGCGGCGACGCTCCCAAGGCCGAGGCCCCGAAGGCTGAGACCAAGGCATTCGGCGACCGGCTGGACAAGATCGAGGCGAAGCTGAACCGTCCCGCAGGCGTCGAGCGCAAGGCCGATGAGCCGAGCATTGAGCGCAAAGCTTTCGGCACCTACCTGCGCCTAGGCACCGCGGCACCGGTCGAGGAACTGAAGGCCCTCACTGTCTCCAGCGACCCGCAGGGCGGCTACCTCGCCCCGGCCGAGATGAGCGCCGAGTTCATCCGCGACTTGGTGGAATTCTCCCCCATCCGCACCCTCGCCAGCGTGCGCGCCACGGCCTCACCCTCGGTGCAGTACCCCAAGCGCACCGGTGTCACGTCCGCCAAATGGAAAGGCGAGACGCAGGCCTCCGAAGGCTCGGAGCCGAGCTTCGGCCAGCTCGAAATCGTGGTGAAGGAGGTGAACACGTTCGTGGACGTGTCCAATCAGCTCCTCGCCGATAGCGCCGGTGCGGCGGAAGCCGAGGTGCGACTGGCCCTCGCAGAGGACTTCGGCCAGAAAGAGGGCCTCGCCTTCGTCTCAGGCGACGGCGTGCTTCAGCCCATGGGCCTGCTTTCCGATGCCGGCATCGGCTCCACGGTCAGCGGTTCCGCTGCGGCCCTCACCTCCGATGGTCTCATTTCGCTCATGTATGCCCTGCCGGCGGCCTATCGCGGGCGTGGCTCCTGGCTCATGAACGGATCGACGCTGGCCACCCTTCGCAAGCTGAAGGACGGGCAAGGCAATTACCTTTGGCAGCCGTCCTATGCCGCGGACGTCCCCGAGACCATCCTCGGCCGCCCGGTGGTTGAGGCGGTGGACATGCCCGACGTGGCGGCGAACGCCTTCCCCATCCTGTTCGGCGACTTCGCCACCGCCTATCGGATCGTGGACCGCCTCGCGCTCTCGATCCTCGTGAACCCGTATTCCCGCGCCACTGAGGGCGTCACCCGCATCCATGCCACCCGCAGGGTGGGCGCGGGCGTGGTGCAGCCCAAGGCTTTGCGCAAACTGAAGATCGCCGCGAACTGAGGAGGGCCGACCATGCGTGACCTGGTGCACAACATCTCCGCCGTCCCTGCTCTCGCACCGGCGGTGCAGGCTGCTGCCGCCGATGGCGCCGCCATCGATCTGCGTGGGTTCAACCGCGTCGCCTTCGTCGTCAATACCGGCGCTATCGTCGGCGCGGGCGACTTCGGCGTGAAGTTGCAGGAGGGCGACGACGGCGTGACCTTTGCCGATGCCGCGGCTGCCGTGGTGCAGGGCTCGGTGCCCGCGACGTTGGCGGCGGCAAGCACCTACAAACTCGGCTACGTCGGGTTCAAGCGCTTTGCGCGCCTGTCCCTGACGAAGGCCGGCGGCACCTCGCTCGCCATCGGCGCCGTTGCCGTGCTGGCGGATCCCGCGACCGTTCCCGTTTCGTAATCCCGGCGCGTTCAGGTGAGGGCGCGTAGCGGCCCGCCCAACAACGGTAATCCCACCTCCCCGGCGCCGGCCGAGCGATCGGTTTTCATGGCGGGGTCAAGGCGGGAACGGTCGCAATTCTAGGGGGGGGCCACGCCCGGCGCTGGCCTCCCCGTCATTCGGAGCAAACATCATGGCGGTGCGTCCCCCACGGATATGCTCTTGCGGCTGCGGCAAGGTGCTGCGCGACGGCGAGCGTTGCCCGGCCCGGGTGGCCCGCAAGAAAGCCGCCGAGCAGGCCGCAGATGCGGCACGCCCGACTGCCCGGGAGCGTGGCTACACCACCAAATGGCAGAAGGAGTCAAAGGCCTTCCTCGCCATCCCTGGGCATGAGCGGTGCGTGCACTGCGGAGGCGTAGCGACGCTGGTGGATCACAAGGTGGCGCACAAGGGCGACATGAAGCTGTTCTGGAGCCGCAGCAACTGGCAGCCGAGTTGCGGGCGCTGCAATCGCGCCAAGGCCGTCCGCGAGGAAGGCGCCTTCGGCAGGCCTGTCAAAGCCGGAGTGCTGGCATGACCGCGACCCTCGACATTCTCCCCCTCGCCGATCTGAAGGCCCATGCACGGATCGACACCAGTGAGGAAGATCCGGACCTCGCGCAGCTGATCGAGGCGGCGCGTGGCTTCGTGGAAGGTTGGTGCGGTCCCCTCGACGACTTCGCGAGCCCGGTGCCGCCGGCGCTGGTGCACGCCATGAAGCTCTATGCCGCGCACCTTTACGAAAACCGCGAGGCGACCTCTGCCGGTGGCGTGGCCGAAGTGCCCCTCGGCTTCTTCGACCTCATCGACCCGCATCGCCTGCGGGTGTTCTGACGGAGCCCGCCATGAAAGGCCGCAAGCCTGAGATCCCCGCTGCCCAAGAACCGCTTCCCGATGGCGTCCCGGAGCCGCCCGAATGGCTCACCGAGGACGCCCGCGCGGAATGGGCGCGCGTGTTGCCGGTGCTGCTGGTGGAGAGGCGCACCATCACCATGACCGACCTGTCCATCTTTGCGAACTATTGCACCGCCATCGGGCAGGTCGCGGAGGCCAACCGCATCTTGTCGGATGAAGGCCTCACCTTCAAAGGACCGAGCGGGCCTAAGCGTCACCCCGCCATCGCCATCCGCTCGGATGGCATGACACAGGCGCGTCAGATGGCAGCCGAACTCGGCTTGACGCCCGCCAGCCGTGGGCGCCCGGCCATCAAGAATGGAGGCGGCGATGACCTCTTCAGCGGCGGCCTGTTCGGCGACCTTGGCCTCAACTGAGCCGGTGGCCGATCCGTTCGGCTATGGCGAGCGGGCAGTGAAGTTCCTGCGCGCGCTGCGCCATCCCAAAAGCCGCCTCGCGGCGCGCGCCTTCCAGCTCGATCCCTGGCAAGAAGATATCGTGCGACGCATCTATGGTCCCTGCGATGAAGGCGGCGCGCGCATCGTGAAGACCGTGGTGCTGCTGCTCCCGCGCGGCAACCGCAAAACCTCCCTGTGCGCGGCGCTTGCCTTGCTCCACACCTTCGGCCCGGAGCGCCTCCCCGGTGGCGAAATCATCTCGGCCGCCTCCGACCGCAAACAGGCGCGCATCGCCTTCGAGGAGGCCCGCGGCATCATCGAAGCGACGGCGCCACTCAAGGCCATCACCGCCCCGCAGGAGTACAAGAACCGATTGGTGAACACGAAGTGGCGCAGCTTCTATGAGGCCATCAGTTGCGACGCTGGCACCCAGCACGGGCGCACCCCGGCCTTCGTCCTGGCCGATGAGCTGCACGCCTGGAAGAAGCGCGATCTTTGGGACGTGCTGAAGTCGGGCTTGGTGAAGACGCCCGGTTCACTCCTGATTGTCGCCACTACGGCAGGGCGCGGACAGGAAAACCTCGCCTTCGACATCGTGAACGATGCCCGCCGGGTAGCGCGCGGCGAGGTGGACGATCCTTCCATCCTGCCCGTCCTGTACGAGGCCGGGAAGGATGACGACTGGCGCGATGAGCGGGTGTGGCGCCGGGTCAATCCCGGCCTTGCCCACGGCTATCCCGACATCGCCGGCTTGCGTCAGCTTGCGCGCGAGGGCGAACGCCGGCCGGGCGACCGCGATGCCTTCCGCCAATTGAACCTCAATGTGTGGCTGGATCATTCCGTCGATCCATTCGTGGACATGGGTGTCTATGACGAGGGCGCGCAGCTCGTGGACCTCGACGCGCTCGTTGACGCCCCGTGCTGGCTGGCGGTGGACCTCTCCTCAAATGGCGACCTCACCTGCATTGTCGCCGCCTGGCGCGAGGGTGAGGATGGCTTCGTAGTGCACCCGTGGTTCTTCTGCCCCGCCGACAATCTGCGCCTGCGCGCCGAGCGCGACGGCGTGCCCTACCCCGCCTGGGCCGAGGCCGGCCACATCACGCCGACCCCCGGAAACGTGGTGGATTTCCGTCATGTCGAGGACACCATTCGCGACCTCTGCGAGCGCTTTCAGGTGCAGGAGATCGCGTTCGATCCCTACCTCGCCCGCAATATGATGATGAACCTCGCCGACGATGGTCTGCCCGCCGTCGAGATGCGGCAGAACTGGGCAACCATGGCGCCGGCCGTCAAGGAACTGGAGCGCGCGATTGTCGGCCGCCGGCTTGTCCACGGCGGCCATCCGGTGCTGCGGTGGAACTTCGACAATGTGGCCGTACACACGGACAGCGCCGGCAACCGCGTCTTCCACAAGGGCAAGAGCCGAGATCGCATCGACGGCGCCGTCGCCTGCGCCATGGCCGTCAGCCGCGCCTCTGCGGGCGATGGTGGCTCGATCTATGACAGCGAGGAGTGGTCGGCCGAGCTGATGGTGATGTGAGATCGGTACGGAAGCGCTTGATTTTCAAGTGAGTTGCTGAAAACAATCGGACAGGTTGTGTGTTGAAATCGATTCAAACGAGACTGGCCTTACAAAAAATGCCCGCGCCTGCGACCCCGATTATCAGAATACCGTACAGATTATGCGACTACACTCTCCCTAAGGTTTTGGCAGAAGTTTTGAGCCAATGCGGGGGTAACTTGCCTCCGACATTGGATTTCGACATGAGCTCTCTGTCGTTTATCGAGCCTGCTGGAGTGACATTTCTAAGCAATATTGGATACTGGCTGGTATCTCGCGGCTGCAATCCACGCTTTATCAATATTGATAACAGAAACCAATCTATTATATATCTCGATGATTCCCTATTTTTCGAACAGCATTGCGGCTCTCGGCTAAGGGTGGAAGCGTGCCCCCGTCGCACAACGCAGCCTCTCCAAAGGATCGACCACGATCGGATTCATAGCTGGCTTCGGATGGAATTGATCCCCTGGCTGAGCAGCTGCCTCGGGATGACGCAAAGTTCTCTATCTATGTTTCAAGTGTGTATCTCTGAATTATTCAATAATATTAATGATCATTCTATTCCTAATACGGGCAGTATTTTCGTTCAACATTATCCAAATAAGAATGAAATAAGGATTGCCGTTGCGGATTTTGGCCCCGGAATTCCATCTACTGTGGCTAGGAGGGCGCCAAACCTGACTGACGTTCAAGCTATTCTAAAGGCTGTTGAGCCGGGCTTTTCTTCTCTCAGTTCGCCCCGCAATCGAGGGGCGGGGCTTGATATTTTGCTTGAGACGGCGGTGAGGAGGAACGGCGGCAGGGTCACCATATTTTCGCAGAGTTCCTATGTTGTATTCTCTCAGCAAGGCTGCCATGTCCATGGTGGCGTCGGTTTCTGCCCCGGCACCACGATTGACATTTGCCTTAGAACTGACACGATCGAGCAGATAGAGGACGGCCCGGAGGATTTGGAATGGTAATCCGAGTTGTCGATTTTTTGCCGTCGGCCGACACTGCTGAGCAGGGCGCCGTGCTTCACAACATGCTGTTGGACGAGCTGAAGAGCGGCACGACAATCACGGTATCATTTTACCATATTCAGAGTGCCACTTCATCGTTCGTGAATGCTGCGTTTGTGGATCTGCTAAGCCATTTCGGCTTCGATGAACTAAAGAAGCGGCTTCGCATCGTAGAGTCGAGCCGGCAGATCAATGAAATGATTAAATCGCGCCTGTCTTTCGAGTCAGATCGAGTGTCGCGCGATGTGTCACGACTGCACGCATGATGCACAAGGTCCGAGAATGATTAAAAGCCCCGCTCTGGCGGGGTTTTTTGTGCCCATATGAGCTAAATATATTTTACTCCAAGCTCAACTTGTTCCTTAACCGCACTCCCGGCCCGCCGCCATTCTCCGGGATGAACTCGACGCCAGCAGCTTCGAGAGCGTGCTGGATGGCCTCGACGGTGCGGGGCTTCAGCTCTTCACCGGCTTCGAGGCGAGAGACGGTCGCCGGGGCAACCTTTGCAATCTCGGCCAATTCACGGATGCCGAGACCCAGCGCAACGCGCGCCATCTTGCATTGGACAGCCAGCATTTTAGAGCACCGCTCTCATTTTAGCTTGACGTTCTAATATCAACGCTCCATTTTTAGAGCGTCGTTATCATTCGTACCACAGGAGCACGCGCATGGGCACCCATGTTCGCGAACAGGAGAAGTGCGTCTCTCGCCGCCCGGTCCTCAAGAGCGTCGCAACTGGGCTGGTTGGAATGCCCCTTGGCATTTGGGTCGCGGCCGAGCCGGATCCGGTCTTCGCTGCGATCGCGTTGCACTCTCAGCTTTGGCGCGCCGTCGAGCAAGTCTGCTGCCAAGGCGGGTTGACCGATCAGGTAAAAAAGGCCTCCCTCCGGGAGGGCGAGGCCTTGCATTACTTCCTTGCAACCGTCCCCACGACCAGAGCGGGCTTGCTCGCCTACATCGATCATCTCGGCTCGCCCATGGGGTTCGGCGAGGACGGGCCATCCGATGAGGAGATGCCCGCGATCCTCAAGACCATCCGCGCCTTCGCGGAGGCTCGCCATGCGTAGCGCCTCGCCTCGCACCTTCGAGATGGTGGAGACGACACGTTTCCGCGCCCGCGTCGTCGCCGCCATCGAAACCCTTGTGGACCTCCTCGACGAGCTGGACCTCGATCCGGACCTTGAGCCGGACAATGACGATGAACCCTCCCTCGGCTGGCGCGAAGCGCGCGGGGGTAATGGCCTGTGCCCGACCTTCACTGATGAAGCCGAACTCGGCTCCTGGATCGAGGGCGCTCGGCAGCAGCATATCGGGCGCTTCACCGCGCATACCGAGGACGAGGAGCACACGGCCCCCGAGCGGTATGGGAAAGGCTTCGTCGATGCCGGTCCCGACGACGATGAAGACAGCGACCCCGGCGGCGGCGACATCCTCGATATCGCCGCGGATCAGGACGCGGTGGACCTCCTACAGGAAGAATTGGCCTTCCATCGCTGGATGGATGACACCCGCCCGGCGAGGCTCAAAGCCCATGAAGCCACTCGCGCACAGATCGCCAAAGCCACCGGCCGGAAGCCCGGATCGCACTGGTGCATCTCAACACGGATCCAGCCGCGGTGAGGAAACTCTCGGCCTATTGGATTTTATTTCCAATGGGGTTTTCGGCTCCCATTGGCTATGATATCTAATGGAGGTTCAAAGAGGATCTTCTTATGGCTTCCCCCGGAGATTTGGTTGCGGCTGTCGCGGCGGTGCTCGGCTATCCGCTGGTGACGATCTCCACCTATTACCGCCATCTCCGCGAGGCAGGGCTCGTGACCAAGGGCGGGCGTGGCCCCAGCGCCGCGCAGATGAGCCCGCGCGATGCTGCGCTTCTTCTGCTGGCCGTGGCGGCTTCGGACGAGGCTAAGACGGCAGCAGAGCGGACGCTGGCCATGGGGTTGATCCCCCTTGTCTATCGTTCCAGGGAGCGGGGACAGGAAACTTCCCTGCTCTCAGTTTTCGATGACTTGCCTGCCAGCCACACCTTCGCCGACGCACTCACCATGCTGTTGGATTGTGCCGGCCAAGGATCGTTGCAATCGGCGATCAACGCCACCCTGTCCTCTACCGATGGCAGCGTAAAGGTCTGGAATATCCGAGTCACGATCCTGGGACCTCTTCCTCAGGCGCGTATCGATATCTTCGTCGGTGGCAGGCATGAAACGCTCTCCTATTCGAGCATTCCCAGCGAACTATTCTCGGAATTCGATCCGGGTGAGGGGTTGGATGCCCTGAAGAATTGGAGCAGTGAAACCGAGCACTCGTTTCCCGGCGATATGAGCTTCACGCGTGAGTTCACCAGCCGGGCAATCTTGCGCATCGGCGCGCTGGTTGCGGGCAAGGTGAAGCAGTGATGTCTTCGGTCGTGCGCCCCCTCAAGACGGCGAAGCAAATCGCCCACGCGCTCGGCGTCTCCGAGCGCACAGTGAGCCGCATGGTTCGCAAGGGTCTCCTCCCCGCCACCAAGGGCGGCTGCGGCGGGCGCACGAGCCCGCTGGTGATCGAGCGCAAGGCGCTGGAAACCGTGAAGAAGGCACGCTGACATGGATGATCTCCCGATCCGCCATATCGCAGTGGGGTGCGCTTCCTGGGTGGGAAACGGCGGCTGGTCAAAGCGCCCGCCGAGCGCATCCGCAATGAGGCTTCAGCGCAAGCTGGATGCGGAGGCGGCGGCCGGCACTCTGCAATTTCCGCCCGAGAACGCCGTGCGCTCGATGCGCTTCGGTTTCCCCTGCCGCATTGTCCTGTGGGACTGGGAGGAGAACTTCAAAGCGCGCGCCGAGCGCGCTCGCGCGGCCCGGGCCAAAAAGCGTGGGAAGGGCTGAGGCCATGGCGCGCACGCCGTCCAACTTCGTCCAATCCGACCTCAGCCGGACCCTCCGCGCCTGCAAGGATGCCGGCGTGCTCGATCGTGTGGTGGTACGCGTCGAGAAGGGCGTCTTCATGATCATGCCAGTCGGAACGGCTTCGTCCATGCCCGCCACCTCTTCCGATGAGGAGCCTTCCGAGGATCTTCCCGAGCTGCCCGAGTTCTGAGGGTAACCCATGCCGCGGCCTCTTCCCCCATCCCTTCATCGCGAGCGCACGCGCCACGGACAGGTTGTCTATTACGTCCGGCGGAAACACGGGCCGCGCGTCCGTATCCGCGCCGAGTTCGGAACGCCTGCCTTCTATGAGGAGTACCGCGCGGCGCTCGCGGCGGAACCCACGCCCCGCGCGGGTAAAGGCCCGCAGGCGGGTTCTATCGAATGGGCGATCAAACGCTACATGGCCAGTTCGGCTTGGGCGGGCCTGTCGCCGGCAACGCGACGCGCACGTGAGAACATCTTCCACCAGATCACGGAGGCGGCGGGCGACAAGATGCTGTCGCAGGTGACCCAGCGCACAATCATCGGCGGCCGGGAAAAGCGGGCGAAGACGCCGCATGCCGCGAACAACTACCTCAAGGCCATGCGCGGACTGTTCGGCTGGGCGGCCGGCGACGGCGGGTTGGTCAAGGTCAATCCCGCTCTGGGCGTGAAGCTCCTCAAGGGCGCCAACGACGCCGAGGGCTTCCACACTTGGACGGAAGAGGAGGTTGCGCGCTTCGAAGAGGCTTGGCCCCTCGGGACGCGGGAGAGGCTCGCTCTCGACATTCTGCTCTATACGGGGCTGCGGCGCGGAGACGCGGCGAAGCTCGGCCGCCAGCACGTCCGCGATGGCGTTATCACGATCCGCACCGAGAAGACGGGGGAGGTGGTAAGCCTTCCCGTGCTTGAGCCCCTGGCGCGATCCATCGCAGCCACCACAACAGGCGACTTGACCTTCCTCATCACCGAGCGGGGCACGCCCTTCGCCAAGGAGAGCTTCGGCAACTGGTTCAAGAAGGCCTGCGTCAAGGCCAAGGTGCCCGGTTCGGCGCATGGGCTGCGGAAGGCGGGGGCGACGCGCGCCGCCGAGAACGGCGCCAGCGAGCGCGAACTGATGGCCCTGTTCGGCTGGAACACTGGGAAGATGGCTGTCCACTACACCAAGGCGGCGAGCCAGAAGCGCCTTGCCCAAGAGGCGGCCCAACTGCTGCTGCCGAAACGGACGCGGAACAAAAGCGCCCGTACCCCACGCCCCGGTGCGGGCGCTAGCGCTAAAAATCGTTGATTTTCAGGAGCTTAGAAAATGAATGGTGCCCAGGAGAGGACTCGAACCTCCACGGCTTTCACCACTGGTACCTGAAACCAGCGCGTCTACCAATTCCGCCACCTGGGCCCCGTCCGGTTGTGGCCGGCTGGGAGCGCGACACATAGAGGGGGGGCGGCTTGCTTGTCAACACGCTCTTTGCGCTCTTCCTCGGAAAGATGGGGAAGGCGGGTGCGGCCGGCTGGGCAGCACCCGCCTTGCCGTCAGGCCTTGAAGTCGGGCGGGCGCTTTTCGATGAAGGCACTCATGCCTTCCTGCTGGTGGGCGAGGCCGAACTGGGACTGGAACACCCGGCGCTCGAAGCGGATGCCCTCGGCGAGGGAGGTCTCGTAGGAGCGGTTCACCGCCTCCTTGGTCTGCATGGCCACGGGCAGCGACATGCCGGCGATCACCTTCGCCACCTTCAGTGCCTCGGTCATCAGCTCGGCGGCGGGGATGATGCGGGAGACGAGGCCGGAGCGCTCGGCTTCCACGGCATCCATCAGCCGGCCGGTGAGACACATTTCCATGGCCTTGGACTTGCCGATGAAGCGGGTGAGGCGCTGGGTGCCGCCCGAGCCGGGCATGACGCCGAGCTTGATCTCCGGCTGGCCGAATTTCGCGGTGTCGGCGGCGAGGATGAAGTCGCACATCATCGCGAGCTCGCAGCCGCCGCCGAGGGCGAAGCCGGCTACCGCCGCGATCACCGGCTTGCGGGTGCGCGAGAGGCGCTCCCAGGAGGTGATGTAGTCGTCGAGATACGTGTCGGGATAGGTGAAGTTCTGCATCGCCTTGATGTCGGCGCCGGCGGCGAACGCCTTCTCCGAGCCGGTGAGGATGATGCAGCCGATGGCGCGGTCGGCCTCGAGCACGTCGAGGGCGGCGTTCAGCTCGTTGATGAGCTGGGCGTTGAGCGCGTTGAGCGCCTGCGGGCGGTTCAGCCGGATGATGCCGACCCGCTCGTCCACCTCCAACAGGATCGTCTCGTAAGCCATCCCTATCTCCTCCTCAGCCGGCGTGACACCGGTCGATAGCCTCGGCGGCGCTTCGCGCGCACGGGTGACGTGCTCTAGCGTGTCCCGGCTTTGATGCGAAGTGGCAGCCTCGCACAGCGGCCGTGCGGAGCTGCGCTATCTCTGGCAGACCGGGCAATAGAAGGTGGAGCGCCCGGCTTGCACGATGCGCTGGACGATGCCCTTGCAATGCCGGGTCCGGCAGGGCTCGCCCTCGCGGCCGTAGACGCGGAACGTGTGCTGGAAATAGCCGAGTTCGCCGCTCACCTGCTTGTGGTCGCGCAGCGAGGAGCCACCCGCCTGGATGGCCTCGCGCAGCACGTCGCGAATGGCGGTGACGAGACGCTCCACCCGTGGCGTGGGCTTGCCGTCCTTGGTGACGATGGTGTGGGCCAGACGACGCGGCGAGAGACCGGCGCGGAACAGAGCCTCGCAGACATAGATGTTGCCCAGCCCCGCCACCAGCTTCTGGTCGAGCAGCGCGGCCTTCAGCGCGGTATTGCGGCGGGCGAACGCTGAAGCGAGATAGTCCGCATGGAAGGCGTTGCCCAGCGGCTCCGGGCCGAGCCCGGCGAGGAGCGGATGGCTCTCCAGCCGGTCGTAGGGAACGATCAGGATCGCACCGAAGCGGCGCGGATCGTTGAAGGTGACGGTGGTGCCGCCGGCGAGGTGCAGCACCACATGGTCGTGGGGGCCGGCCGCGGCGCGCGGATAATGGAAGGCGCCGGGCCGGCGGGTTTCCGTGCCCTCGACCCGGATGGAGCCGGACATGCCGAGGTGCAGGATCATCACCTCGCCGCCGTCCAGATCGGCGAGCAGATATTTGGCGCGGCGGCCGATGGCCTCCACGCGGCGGCCGGCGAGGCGTTCGGCGAAATTCTCAGGCAGCGGCCAGCGCAGGTCCGGGCGGCGCGCCTCGGCGCTTTCGATCACGGCGCCCTGCAAGACGGGCATCAGGCCGCGGCGGACAGTTTCCACCTCGGGCAGTTCGGGCATTTCGTCCTTAAGGGTCACGGGCGCGCCACAACCGGCGCGTGATTCATTTCGGCCTCCAGCATCCCGCCTTGGGCGGCGCGGCGCAAGATGCCGCAGCCCCGACAGGGGCCACATCAACAGGGCTCAGCCCTTGCGCAGGATCTTCTCCAGCGGCCGCCCCCGCGCCAGCTCGTCGATCAACTTATCCAGATACCTTATCTCGCGCATGGTCGGCTCGACGACCTCCTCCACCCGCACGCCGCAGACCATCCCGGTGATGAGCGCGCGGGCCGGGTTCGGCGCGAGCGCCTCGGCGAAGAAGGTCTCGAAATCGGTCTTTCCGGCGAGGAGGGCGCCGAGCGCCACGTCGGAATATCCGGTCAGCCAGCGGATGACCGCGTCCACCTCCGCCTTGGTGCACCCCTTCCGTTCCGCCTTGGCGACATAGAGCGGGTAAACGCTGGCGAAGCTGGGTGTAGATGCGGTGCTTCGGCATGAAGCCCTCTCACTCGGGCGGAGCGGAGGGCGCCGGGCCGGGGGTGTCGAAATCCAGCTGCTCCAGCCGGAGCCCCCGCCGGGCGATCTTGTCGGCGGAGATGATGACGCGCTGCACGTCGTCGCCCACCTGGGAAAAGTGCTTGGCGAGGTCGCCCACCCGCTCGCGCAGGCGGCTCACGTCGTCCACCAGCGCGGCCACCTCCGCACGCACGCGGTCGGCCTCCTCGCGCATGCGGGCATCCTTGGCGATGGCCTGTACCACCTGCACGGCCAGCATCAGCAAGGAGGGCGAAACCAGCACCACCCGCAACCGGTAGGCCTCCTGCACCACACCGTCGAAATGCTCGCTGATCTCGGCATAGACGGATTCGGACGGCACGAAGATGAGCGCCACGTCTTGCGTCTCGCCGGGGATGAAATAGCGCTCGGCCACGTCATAGACGTGCTTCAGAAGGTCGTTGCGCAGGCGCTGGCCGGCGGCCTTGCGGTGCTCGGCGGATGGCGCCTCGCGAAAGGCGGTGACGGCTTCCAGCGGGAATTTGGAATCGACGAGGAGCGGGCGCGGGTCCCCCGGCAGGAAGATGGCGCAGTCCGGCCGCTTGCCGTTGGAGAGGGTGTACTGGAAGGCGAAGCTGCCGCGTGGCAGGCCGTCGGCGACGATGGCCTCCATCCGCGCCTGCCCGAAGGCGCCGCGCGCCTGCTTGTTGGCCAGCGTCTCGCGCAGCGAAACCACCTGCGCGGAAAGATCGCCGAGCGTGCGCTCGGCCGTCTCCACCATCACGAGGCGCTCGGCGATGCGGGTCAGGCTCTCATGGGTGGCGCGGGCGGCTGTGGAGAGGGTCTCCCCCAGCCGGTGGGAGGTCTGGTCGAGGCGGTCGGAGACGGCGCGGGCGAGCTCGCTCTGCCTTTGGGCGAGGATCTCCGTCATGCTCTGCACGCGGCCGGCGGTCTCGGACTGGACGCGGACCAATTCGCGCAGGCGGCGGTCCATCTCGTCGCGCCGGAGCGCCTCCTCGGCGACCACGGCGGCGCGCGCCCGCGACTGGCGCACGAGGCTCACCAGCACCAGAAACAGCAGCAGCGCCAGCACCGCCGCGGCGACCGCAGCGGCCTCGGCCACGGTGAAGGGCCGTCCGCCGAAGGTGAACAGCACAACCGGCATGCCTTGCTCTTGCGTGAACCTTCTCTTCTTACGTGATTCTCTTCCTTGAACAAACGGCGAACATGTTGACCTATGCGGCAGCTTCGCTTATCTCGCTCGAATGACGATCCGGCCCATCCTCATCATCCCCGAGCCCAAGCTGCGCACGCTTTCCACCCCGGTCGAGACCATCGACAGCGAGGTGCGCAAGCTGGTGGAGGACATGTTCGAGACCATGTACGACGCCCCCGGCATCGGGCTGGCGGCCATACAGGTGGGTGTGCAGCGCCGCGTCATCACCATCGATGTCGCGCGCGACGGCGAGAACAAGAAGCCCATCGCCCTCATCAATCCGGAGATCATCGCCGCTTCGGAGGAGACCTCCGTCTACAGCGAGGGCTGCCTCTCCATCCCCGAATATTACGAGGAGGTGGAGCGCCCGGCGAAGGTGGCGGTGCGCTTCCTGGACATCGAGGGCAAGACGCGTGAGGTGGAGGCAGAGGGCCTGTTCGCCACCTGCGTGCAGCACGAGATCGACCACCTCAACGGCGTGCTCTTCATCGATCACATCTCCAAGCTGAAGCGCGACCGCGTCATCAAGAAGTTCACCAAGCAGGCGAAGCACAAGGCCGAGGCCTGATCCCGCCGCGGCGGGAGATCACGGGGCACGAGGGTTCATGCGCATCGTCTTCATGGGCACGCCGGATTTCGCCGTCCCCACCCTCTCGGAGATCGTCGGGCGCGGCCATGAGGTCGTCGCGGTCTACACACGCGCCCCGGCCCCGGCCGGCCGGCGCGGGCTCGACCTCACCCCCTCCCCCGTCCATGCGGTGGCCGAGCGTTTCGGCCTGCCGGTGTTCACGCCCAAGAGCCTGAAGGGCGAGGAGGCGGCGGACGCCTTCCGCGCCCACGAGGCGGACGTGGCGGTGGTGGTGGCCTATGGCCTCATCCTGCCGCAGGCCATCCTCGATGCGCCGCGCCTCGGCTGCCTGAACCTGCACGGCTCCCTGCTGCCGCGCTGGCGCGGGGCCGCGCCCATCCAGCGCGCCATCATGGCCGGCGACAGGGAGACGGGCGTCGCGGTGATGCAGATGGAGGCCGGGCTGGACACCGGCCCCGTGGGCCTCGTGGAGCGCATCCCGATCGGCCCGGACATGACCGCCGGCGAATTGCACGACCGGATGATGGTGATCGGCGCCGACCTCATGGGCCGGGCGCTGGCCGCGTTGGAGCGCGGCGGCCTCGCCTTCACGCCCCAGCCGGCGACCGGCGTGGAATATGCCGCCAAGATCGAGAAGGCCGAGACCCGCATCGACTGGTCGAAGCCCGCCCAGGAGGTGCACGACCGCATTCGCGGCCTCTCCCCCTTCCCCGGCGCCTGGTTCCCCCTCGGAGCGGAGGAGGCGCGGGTGAAGGTGCTGCGCTCGACGCTGGTGGAGGGTTCCGCAGCGCCCGGCACGGTATTAGACAACCGCCTCACCATCGCCTGCGGGGCCGGCGCGGTGCGTCTCGTGGAACTGCAGAAGGCCGGCAAGCAGCCCATGGGGGCGGAAACCTTCCTAAGGGGAAACAAGCTCGCACCTGGGTCGCAGCTCACTTGAAGCCGAATTCGGCCTTCAGAATTTCATAGAGCTGTCCAGCGCTCCGGCGATCCAGTTGCACCGATTGGCTTATCTTGTGCGGGTTGGCTCTCGTGCCACGGCCATAGGTGTCGATTTGAAGTACCCGCCCACCCTCGGCTTCGAAGGAGCAAACGTGTGCCTCAATGGCCTCATGAACTTTGAACCGCTCTTTGTCCTGCCTGACAAAATTCTCAATAAGTGCCACGAGCGTTCTCTCCGTTGGAATTAGCCGGAAGTGCCTAGATATAAGCTCACCATCGAATATGACGGCACCCCCTTCGCCGGCTGGCAGATGCAGGCGGATCTGCCCACCGTGCAGGGCGTGCTGGCCGAGGCTTTTCAGCGCTTCTGCGGGGAAAAGGTGACGGTGGCGGGCGCCGGGCGCACCGATGCCGGCGTCCATGCCACCGGGCAGGTGGCCCATGTGGACCTTGCCAAGGAGTGGCGCACGGACACGGTGCGCGACGCCATGACGGCCCAGCTTCGGCCCCACCCGGTGGCCGTGCTCTCAGCCGAGCGGGTGCCGGACAGCTTCGACGCCCGCTTCTCGGCCACCAAGCGGCACTATCTCTACCGCATCGTCAACCGCCGCCCCGATCTCGCGCTGGACCGCGACCGGGCGTGGCGCATTCCCCAGAAGCTCGATGCGGAGGCCATGCACGCGGCGGCGCAGCGGCTGCTGGGCAAGCACGATTTCTCCACCTTCCGCGCCGCCGAGTGCCAGGCCGCCTCGCCGGTGAAGACACTGGACCAGCTGGACGTATCCCGCCACGGCGACGAAATCCGGGTCGTCACCTCGGCCCGCTCCTTCCTGCACCATCAGGTGCGCTCCATGGTGGGCTCGCTGATGCGGGTGGGGGAAGGCCGCTGGAGCGCGGACGATCTCGCCGCCGCCCTCGCCGCCGCCGACCGCACGCGCTGCGGCCCGATGGCCCCCGCGGCGGGGCTCTATCTCGCCGCCGTCAGCTATTGAGGCTGCACGATTCCGACGGCTTGAGCCTCGCACTGGGCAACATCCTGTAAACGTTCATCGCGTCGCAGGTTGGAACGGTCCGGCCCTCTTGAGCATTTCCACTGGGAAGACACCTCAGGGGCGATAGAGGACAACGGGTCCGATGTTCAGTTTCCGTATGCCGCGCTGGCAGCCTTCGCGCCGCCGCGTTCCCCTCTCCCTCGCCCATCTGGTCGCCCGCGCCGTGCCGGGTGCGCCGTGCGGATGGATCTTCTTCGACGGCAGCGAAACCCGGATCGATACTCAGGAAGGCGAGGCCGTCATCATCCCCGGCGGCGCCTTCTTCCCGCGCGAGGCCCATCGCTTCGCCAACGAAAGCGAGGCGCAGGCGGAGGCCGCCCGGCTCAACGATGCCAGCCTCTGCCTCGACCGCCCGTGGCGGGTGCGCCCTGCCTCCGCCTTCGCGGTGGAGCGCGTCGCCGCCTCCGGCAAGATGCTGGAACGCCACGGCTGAGGCTGGTGTCGCCGGCCCAAACGCAAAAAAGCCCCCGGTGACGGGGGCTTTTTCGCATTCGGAGACTGGAAAAGCTCAGATCGAGCCGTTGATCCACTGCACCAGCTTCGCCTTGGGGGCGGCGCCCACCTGACGGGAGGCGATCTTGCCGTCCTTGAAGAGGAGCAGGGTGGGGATGGACATGATGCCGTACTTGGATGCCGTCTGCGGATTCTCGTCCACGTTCAGCTTCACGATGCGGACCTTCTCGCCCAGCTCGCCGGACACTTCCTCCAGGATGGGGGCAACCATGCGGCAGGGGCCGCACCACTCCGCCCAGAAATCGACGATGACCGGCGCGCTGGACTTCAGCACGTCCTGATCGAAATTCTGATCGGAAACTTTCTCGACGGCCATGACATACCTCGTAGGGCAGAACGGGGAGAACCACTGGATGTTGGGGAGAACGTAGGTAGCCGCTCCCCTCCCCGTCAAGGCGGGTTCACGCGCCCTTGACGCCGAGGGAGGCGAAAGGCGGGGACGGAACCCCCAGCCGGTCCAGCGCCGCACCGAGCCGGGAGGCGGCGAGCGGCACCACCAGCGGCCCGGCCGTATAAACAAGCCGTGCCTCCACCGGCCGCCCGCCGAACGCCTGCGACAGAATGGCGCCATAGACCGCAAGCTGGGAAACATAGCTTTCGCCGGCCTCCGCAGGGTCCCCTGGCGGCGTCCGATCGGTCTTGAAGTCGGCCACGAGGATGCAATCGGGCAGGACGACGAGCCGGTCGATGCGGCCGTTGACGGCGAACACCTCCCCGCTCCCACCCGTGATACGGCCGATCACCGGCACTTCGGCCCGGCTCCCGGCGCCGAACAGCTCCGCGAGGGGCGCATGGCCGAGCACGCCGAGCGCCTCGGCGAGAATCGCCCGGTGCGCCGCCTCGTCCACCCCGTCCGCCGCATGGCGCAGCAGGCGCAGGCCCACCGCCTCCCGCTCGGCCGCCGCCACCTCCGGCAGGCCGGCCAACAGCCGGTGGACCAGATCGCCGCGCACGGGGGGGGACAGCGCACTCTCGGGCAGCGGCGCCGGCATGGCCGGTCGCTCGGGCCGGGGGTCAGCGCCGTCGATGCCGGAGGGCCGCAGGCGCCGCAAGGCGGGCTCGGGCGGCGGGGGATTGGGGAACGATAGCGCCTCAGCCTCCTCGACCGCCGCTGGCACGGGCGCGCCCGCCTCTGCCACCTTCAGCCCAGGCCCCTTGCGCCAGCGCAGCACCTTGCCCTCGAAGCCCAGCGGCTCACCCTCGTCGGCGTCCGGCTCCAGCGCCGCGCGGGCGAGGTCGTACCAGCAGCCCTCGGGCCGGGCGTGGGGCTTGTCCTTGGCCGGCGCGCGGGTCTCGGCGCCACAGATCACCAGCGCATCCTCGGCGCGGGTGAGGGCGACGTAGAACAGGCGGCGATATTCCTCCAGCTCGCGCGCGGCGGCTGTAGCGCGAGCGGTGGCGAGCACCTCCGGGTCTTCCGCCTTGCGCGGTGCCAGCACCGGTACCCCCTCCCCCGGCAAGGTGAGCAGGCCGCCGGCGATGCGCGGGCGCGGCATGTCCACGGTGTCGGCGAGGATGACGAGGGGCGCCTCCAGCCCTTTCGCGCCATGGGCGGTCATCACCCGCACCTCGTCGCGGCCGCTCTCCATGTCGCGCTTGGTCTCCGCCCCGCCGCGCCTGAGGAAGGCGAGGAAGCCGGCAAGGCTCGCCGGCTCGGCGCCCTCATACGTGCGGGCCAACGCCATGAACTCGTCCAGCACGTCCGCCGCCTCGGGGCCGAGCCGCGCCAGCATGGCCCGCCGCCCGCCATCGCGGCCGAGGACGCGGCCGTAGAAATCGAACGGCCGCAGCCCCTCCGCTTCGCCCTTCCAGCCGGCGAGGCGGGCGGCGGCGGCGCGGTGGCGCGCGTCCTCGGAGGTGGCGAGGACGGAGGCGAGCGTGCCCTTGCGCTGCGGGCACAGGGCCATGAGATCGTCGTCGGTGAAGCCGAACAGCGGGCTCTTGAGCACGGACGCGAGGGAGAGATCGTCGTGCGGCGAGAGCAACGCGTCGCCCAGCGCCATCAAATCGAGGGCGGCGATGTGCTCCGGCACCACGAGCCGGTCGGCGCCGGCCACCTGCACGCGCGGGTCCTTCAGTTCCTTCAATGCTCGGATGACCGCCTCGAACACCCGCCCGCGCCGGCGCACCAGCACCAGCACATCGCCGGCCCGCATGGGCCGTCCGTTGCGGGAGGGGATGGCGAGGCCGTTCGCAATCCCCGCCTGGATGAACCCGGCGATGCGCGCAGCGAGCCGGCTGACCGGATCATCGGAGGGCACCTCGTCCAGCGGCCGGCGCCAATTGTCCGGCTCGGGATGGGGCTCGGGCACGGTGGTGGGCCAGATCTCCACCAAGGCCGGCGCATCGGCGCGGATGGCGGCGTGGACGGGGCCCACCCCATCCAGCGTCAGCCCCGCATGGGCCACCGCGCTCTTGAAGATGGCATCCACCGCCTCCAGCACACCCGGTGCCGAGCGGAAGGAATGAGGCAGCTCCACGCGGCGGAAGCCCTCGGCCCCCACCTTGCGTTCGAAGGTCGAGCGCATGGCGCCGAAGGCACGCGGATCGGCCCCCTGGAAGGAGAAGATGGACTGCTTCTCGTCGCCGACCACGAAGATGGTGCGCGTCACGCCCGCCCGCGCGCCTTCGCCGGAGAAGAAGTCGGAGGCGAGGCCCTCCACCACCTTCCATTGCTCCGGGCTCGTATCCTGCGCCTCGTCCACGAGGATGTGGTCGATGCCCTGGTCGAGCTTGAACTGCACGAAGGTCGGCTGCTCGGCGAGCAGGGCCGCGGCCTTGGTGATGAGGTCGTCGAAATCCAGCAGGCCCCGCGCCGCCTTCTCCGCCTCGTAGCGGCGGCAGGCCTCGGCGCCGAGGGTGAGGGCCGCGCCGGTGCGCTCCAGCGTCCAGGCCGCCTTGAGGCGGTCGTCCAGGCCGGCGAGGCGGTCGCGCTCGGCGGTGAAGCGGGCGAGAAGGTCCGGCTCGCGCGTGCCCATGCCCTTGGTGAGCAGGTTCTTGTCGGAGCGCGGACCATCCGAGCCGAAGAACACGCCGCGATAGGCGGCGAGCGCCGAGGCGTCGTCCCCAGCGGCAGCAGCGGCGGCGAGGTCGTCGGCGCGCTTGCGGTCGGTGGCCTTGTCGGAAGTGGCGAGCGTCGCCGCGACGCTCTCCCATTCCGAGCGCGGCAGATGCGGGCTCGCCAGCATCTCGGCGTCCACGTCCGCCACGGTCAGTCCCGCCGGCAGCCCCAGCGCCCGCGCCACGGCGGCGCGGCGGGCGGCGGGCGTGTCGCCCAGGGGCGAGATGCGCGCGCGCAGAGCCACCGCCGCCTCGATGAGGCCGGTCAGCCCGGTGTCGGACATTTCCTCGGTCAGCCGCGCCAGCGCCTCGCCGGCCGGAGACGCGGGGGCAAGGCTCGCCGCCACCACGAGGTCGGCGCGGATGCGCGCCATCAGCTCGCGGCGGGCCACCTCGTCCAGCTCGCGGAAGCCGGCCGCCACGTCCGCCTCGAACGGGAAGCGGTGCAAAAGGCCGCCGCAGAAGGCGTGGATGGTCTGGATCTTCAGCCCGCCCGGCGTCTCCAGCGCCGCCGCGAACAGCCGGCGTGCGCGGGCGCGCAAAGCTTCATCCGGCGCCTCGCCCACCGTCTCGACGATGGCGGAGTCAAGCGCGCCATCGTCCATGCGCGCCCAGCGGCCGAGGATGGCGAGCACGCGGTTGGCCATGTTGGCCGCCGCCGCCTTGGTATAGGTGAGGCACAGGATGCGCCCCGGCGGCGTGCCGGCGAGCAGCAGGCGGATAACCCGGCGGGCGAGTACATGCGTCTTGCCCGAGCCGGCATTGGCCGAGACCCAGGCAGAAACGGCGGGGTGGGAGGCCTCCGACTGGCGGCGGGTGGCCTCGGACTTGGGGTCGCGGGCCAGATCGGGGCTGGTGTCGGAGGCGCTCATTCGCCCTCCTCCCCGGCCAGCGCCCATTCGCGCACGCGGGCGAGGTGGTCATAATCGCCATAGCGGCCGGACCATTGCGGCGCGGCGAGTGAGCGATAGCCCTGCGCCACGTTCTCGAACGCCTTCAGCAGGCTTTCGAGGCCCGCGAGGGCATCCTCGGCGAGGTCGTGGGTGGAGCGGTCTTTCACCTTCACCGGCTTTTCCGCGCCACCGTCGGCCCCGCCCTTCAGTTCCACATAGGTGAGCTCTTCCACCGGCGCTCCCGGCACTCCCTCGAAACCGCCACGACGGGCCATAGCCGCTTCCAGCGGCAGTTGCGGGGAGAGGGAGGCGGCCTGCTTCGCGCTCGGCGCGGTGCCGGTCTTGTAGTCGATGATGGCCAGCGTCCCGTCGCGCTTGATCTCGATGCGGTCGGCGCGGCCGGTGAGGCGGAAGGTGGAGGCGGCGAGGGGAATGTCGAGGCTGCCCTTCGTCTCCGCGACAATGCGGTCCAGATGGAGGCGCCGCTCATGCTCGAAGGCGACGAGGAAGGCCGCCGCCCGCTCGAACCGCGCCCACCACAGAGCATGCTCGGCGGGGAACGCCTTCAGCGGCGCGAAGGCGCGGGCGCCCTCCTCGATCAGCCGCACCAGCGCGTCGGGGGGCAGCTCATCGGGAAACGCCTGCGTGAAGCGGCCCACCGCCTCGTGCAGCGCACTGCCGCGCTCCGCGCCGCCCGGCGGGGCGTCGAGGTCGTCGAGCGGGGACAGGCCGAGCACATGGCGGGCATAGATGGAATAGGGATCGCGCAGGAAGGTCTCGATCTCCGTCACCGAGAGCCGGCGCGGGCGAAGCTCCAGTGGCGGCGCGGGTGCGGGCCGGGTCGCACGGGGCACGGCCGGCGCCTCGTCGAGGCTTCGGGCGGCGCGGACGAAGCGGGCGCCCCGCGCGCGGGCGGCGTTCCACTCGGCCTCCCCGGCCACGGTCTTCAGCCGCTGCACGAAGCGCGAGGGGACGCTCTGTGTGCCGCCGACCTTGGCGGCGAAGCTCAGCACCAGCTCGCGCGCGCCGAAGCCTTGCGCGAAATCGTGGGCGGAAAGGCCGATGCGCCGCTCCGGCAGATCCAGCCCCAATTGCGCCCGCATGGGGCGGCTGAGCCACGGGTCGGTCTCCGGAATGGTCGGCCAGGAGCCCTCCACCAAACCACCAAGCACCATGCGGTCCACATGAACGAGGCGCGCCTCCAGCGGGCCGAGAATGCGGATGCGCGCATGGGGCTCGGCGCGCGGGCGGACCATGGTGTCGGAGAAGAGCGCGCCCGCCGCATCGGCATAGGATGAGAGGTCGAGGGCCGGGCCGTCGCCGGCCACGCGCTCCAGCGTGTCGAAGGTGCGGGCCAGCGCCGCCTCGGCCGCATCCTCGGCCTCGGGATCGAGACGGCCGGCGGTAGCCTCAACTGCGGCGCGATGGGCGGCGACGAGTTCGTCGAGGGGAACGGCGCCGTGCCGGTCGCCCAGCGCCAGCAGCGGGCCGAGAGCCGCCTCCAGCCGCTGCACCAGATCGCGCGCGGCCGCGACCGCTGTGCCATCGATGCGGCTGCGCGGATCGGAGCGGCGGTAGCCTTCCGGATCGTGTGCGTCCAACGCCGCGCGCAGCCCCGCGATGCCGGTGGCGGGGCGGGGTCCGCGCAGGGCCGCCAGTTCCAGCGCCCCCACCGCGTCCGCCTTTACCTGCCCATCGAGGCCGAAGCGCGCCAGCGGGTGGGTGAGGAGCGCGAACAGCGGCACCGGCGCCAGCCCTTCGGCCGCCGCCGTCACCAGCAGGCCGGCGAGGCGCCCGGCGGGAGCATCGGCCAGCGGCGTTCCGGCGGAATCGTCCAACGCCACGCCGAAGCGCGCCATCTCTGCCGCCACGCGCCGCGCGAGATCGCGCTCGGGGGTGACGAGGGCCGCCGTCTCGCTCGGCCGCTCCAGGCTGTCGCGCAGCAGGAGGGCCACAGCCAAAGCCTCGGCGCGGGGATCGTCCGCCTCCACCACGCTGATGCCAGCCATGGCGGCGGCGAGACCTTCCGGGGGCAGACGCTCGGGAAGGGTGGCCCAGAGGTCGGTCGTCTCGGCCTGCCGCAGGGCCTCGCCCATCAGCCGCTCGCGGCCGAAGGGGGCCGGCGGTGCCAGCGGGATCACCTCGCGCCGCTCTACGCCGAGCGTGCCGAGGAGACGGGCGAGGCCGTATTGCGGATGATCGGGCGCGCCGAGCACGGGATCGGCAAGGCGATCGAAGGACGGCACATCGAGATCGAGGTCCAGCCCCGGCAGCACCACGGCGCCGTGGGGCAGGCTGGCAATGGCCTTCAGCAGGCGCGCGGTGGCCGGCATGGAGCCGGTGGAGCCGGCGGCGATCACCGGGCCGGCCGCCGTGCCCAGCGCCGTCAGCCGGCGCGCCTCGGCATCCACCAGCGCATCGCGGCGGGCAGCGGGCTCCACCAGCCCTTCCTCTGCCAGATAGGCGGAGAAGGCGCGCCGGGCGATGCGCACGAAATCCAGCCCCACCTTGAAATAGCGATCCAGCTCGTCCGGCACGAGCCCATCCATCCGCTCGACGCCGAGGCCGGCGGTGGTGAGATCGTCGAACAGGGAGCCCAGCGCATCGGCCAGTGCGAAGGTGGAAGCGGTGCCGGCGGCGACCGCCTCCCGCTCCACCGCCTTGGACAGCGTATCGCGCCAGTGCGCCACGAGCCGTGCCAGCACCAGCCGGCGATGCACCGGCGCGATGGCGTGGGGCGCGGCGAGCACCGGGGCATCCTCGGAGAAGGCGAGCGCATCCTCGTCCACGTCGCCGAGGGGCACAATGCGCGGCAGCAGCAGCGCCGTTCCGCCGGACGCTTCCAGCAGCGCCTCGGCGAACAGCCGCCCGGCGCGGCGGGTGGGCAGGAAGACGGTGGCGCCGGCCAGCGCGAGCGGATCGTTACGCGGCGCGAAACCCTCCACAAGCGTGCCATCCAGCAAGGCGCGCGCGAGCACCGGCAGGAAGGGCGCGGAAGGCGGAATGGTCAGCACGCGCGGCACGGCTTCACTCCTGTCGAGGCGCGAGCGCCTCTTCGCTCAAACGCCGCGCGGGCTTTCTCGTGGTCCCCGCTCAGACGCCGCGCGGGCTTTAGGGGGCTTCAATCGCTCGACCGCTCGATGGCGTCCTCGGCCAAGGCGATGGCGTCCGGCGTGCCCACATGCATCCAGATGCCGTCGAGCCGCAAGCCGTAGAGCCGCTCCGCCGCGCCCGCGCGGTCGAACACGCGGTTCAGCGAGAAGGCGCCTTCCGGCGTGCCGTCGAACAGCTCCGGCTTGAGAATGGCGGCGCCGGCATAGACGAAGGGGGCGATGGTGCGCTCGCCCCGGCGCTCCAGATGGCCGAGCTTGTCCATCTGGAAATCGCCCATGCCGTCATAGCCGATGGAATGGGCGGCGGAGGCGAGCAACAGCAGCGCGTCCATGCGCTCCGGGTCGAACTGCTCCATGAGCCGCATGAGGTTCGGACGCGCGCCTTCGATCCAGATGGTATCGGAATTGATGACGAGGAAGGGCGTCTCGCCGATCAGCGGCAGCGCCTTGCGCACGCCGCCGCCGGTCTCCAGCAGAACCCCGCGCTCGTCGGAGAGCAGGATGTCGGGCGCGCCCGCGCGCGCCTTGAGGTGCGCCTCCAGCAGGTCGGCGTGGTGGTGCAAATTGACGATGGCGCGCGGAATGCCTGCGGCAGCGACACGGTCCAGCACATGGTCCACCAGCGGGCGGCCCTCCACCTCCACCAGCGGCTTGGGCCGGGTGTCGGTGAGGGGGCGCATCCGCGTGCCGAGGCCGGCAGCGAGCACCATCGCGGTGGCGATTCGGGCGGTATCGATCCGGACAATTCCGGCGGCGGGCTCGTCAAGCAGCGTGTCGGGGGCAGCGGTCACGCGGAGAGGTCCTTCGATGGCAGCACCGCCTCATACCACATGCGCAGCGATCCCAGCTCCTCATGGGCGAGGCAGCGGGCGAGATAGCGCCGGATGCGCGGCAGGTGCCGGAGATAATGCGGCTTGCCATCGCGATCGTTGAGGCGGGTAAAGATGCCGAGGATCTTGCTGGCCCGCTGGGCGCCCATGAGCGCGTAGGTGCGGGCAAAGCCGCGGGGATCGAAGGTGGGGTCCGCCTCGCGGCGCATCGCCACGTAGCGGCGCACGAGTTCGAGCTCCAGCTCCTCCGGCACGTCCACCCGCGCATCCTGCGCCAGCGACACCACGTCGTAGGCCGCCGGCCCCATCACCGCGTCCTGGAAATCGATGAGGCCGATGCGGCGCAGCCCCTCCCGCTGGGGCAGCCAGATGAGGTTGGGCGAGTGATAGTCGCGCAGCACCCAGGTGGGCGGCTCGGCCATGGCGGGGTTGAGCGCGCTGCGCCACAGCAGGCGGAATTCCTCCCGCACCACCCCGTCGAGCCGGATGCCGCGGGACGGCAGGTACCAGTCCAGCATCAGGTCGATTTCGGTGAGCATGGCGGCGACGTCGTAGGACGGCAGCGCCCGCTCGACCCGCGGCGCGATGTTCAGCGTGCGCGGCAACGGCCGGCTGTGCAGGGTGGCGAGCACTTCCACCGCGAGGCGATAGCGCTCCGGCACCGGGGCGGGCGGGGTGCCGGCCACCACGAATTCCGGTCCAAGATCTTCCAGCACGAGGATGCCGGCTTCCAGATCCGCCGAATAGATGAGCGGCGCGGACAGGCCCTGCGCCAGCAGCGCCCGGTCCATGGCGACGAACGGCTTCACATCCTCCGCCAGATGGACGAGCTGGCTGTAGGGCAGGCCGCGCTTCAGTGGCGGCCCGTCCGGCTGGCGCGGCGCGTTCATCACGATGGCCGAGCGGTCGCCGAGCACGAGGCGGCTGTAGGAACGGGCGGAGGCGTCGCCCTGCAGGAAGCGGTGGGCCGCCTCGGCAAAGCCGCTCTGCTCGATGAGCGACTGGGCGATCATCAGCCGGTCGAGGCGCGGGCCGAAGCTGCCATAGCCGGTGACGATGGCGATGCGCGCCTCCGGGCCGAGCGTGGCCGCGTCCCGGGTGCCGGCGGCGAGGTAGAGCGCGACGTCGAGGCGGTCGGCCGGCAGGCGCTCCTCGGCGCGCTCAGGCCATTCCACCATGAGGAGCGCGTTCTCGCGCAGCTCGTCCCAGCCGAGCTCGTCCAGCTCGTCCGGCTCCTGGATGCGGTAGAGGTCGGCGTGCACCACCCGGCCGCGGGGAAAGTCGTAGGAAATCAGGATCGGGAAGGTGGGGCTGGGCACGTCCACGCCAGCATCGTCGGCGAAGGCGCGGATGAGCGCGCGGGCCAGTTCCGTCTTGCCGGCGCCGAGGTCGCCGGTGAGGGTGATGGTGTCCTTGCCGCCGAACCAGCTGGCGATCAGCGAGGCGAGGCGGCTGGTGGCGGCGAGGTCCTTCAGCACCACGCGGCAGGCCACCGGCTGTCCTTCGAGGCGTTCCAGCACGATGCTCATTCGGCAGCCTCCCGCCGGCGCTCGCCGTCGAGCGGAAAGATGCAGGTGGCAAGCGTTCCGCGCGTGGCGGAGGCCGGCCCCACCGTGACCGAGCCGCCATGCAGGCTCACGAACGAGCGCACGATGGCGAGGCCGAGGCCCACCCCGCGATGGCGCGGGCCGGCGCTGCGGCTCTCGAAGCGGTCGAACAGCGTCTCCTTGACCTCCGCCGGCACGCCCGGCCCCTCGTCGCGGACGGTGAACACCAGCGCCCCGTCGCGCCGGTTGGCACCGAGCGTCACGGTGCCGCCCTCGGGCGAGACGGCGATGGCGTTGGACAGGAGATTGAACAGGATCTGCCGCAGCCGCCGCGCATCGGCGACGAAGACGCCGGCGGCGGGATCGATGTTCACGGCGAGGGAAAGCCGCGCCTCGTCCACGCTGTCGCGCACCGCCTCGGCGACGGAGAGGACCAGCTCGCGCACGTCCACCTCGGCGAGGTCCAGCTCCATGGCGCCGGCATCGATGGTGGCGAGGTCGAGGATATCGTCGATGAGGGCGCGCAGCAGGTCCGAGGACTGGCGCATGTGGTCGAGATAGTCGCGCTGGCGGTCGTTGAGCGGGCCGGCAAGGCCCTCACGCAGCATATCGGCATAGCCCATCAAGGTGTTGAGGGGCGTGCGCAGGTGATAGGAGACGTGGCCGACGAAGGCGTTCTTCAGTTTGTCCGCCGCCTCCAGCGCCTCCGCGCGCTCGGTCAGCGCCCGCTCCACCTTCACGCTGTCGGTGACATCGCGGAACGTCACCATGGTGCCGCCGTCCGGCAGGGGCTGGGTGGCGCCGTCGAGCACCCGGCCGTCCGGCCGCTCGAAGCGCAGGGTCATGGCCTCGCGCGGGCCGATGGCCGTCACCGCCTGCCGGATGCGGGAGAAGGCGGCCGTCTCGCCATAGAGCGGGCGACACATGGCCGCCACCGCATCCACATGGGGCTTGTCGCCCATGGCCTGGGCGTCGAGGGACCAGAGCGCGAGGAAGGCTTCGTTGTAGAGGTTGAGCCGCCCGTCGGCGCCGAACACCGCCACCGCCTCGGCGAGGCCGTCCAGCGTCTCGCCCTGGATGCGGATGAGGCTGTTGTAGCGGCTCTCCAGTGCCAGATGCTCGGACAGATCGTCGAACAGATAGGTGATGCCGCCTTCGGCATTGGGGGTGATGACCACGCGCAGCATCTGCCCGCCGGGCAGGTGCCACCAGTCGTTCACCGGCTCGATGGCGCGGTAGGCCTCGCGTAGTTGCGCGCGCCACGCGCGGAAATCGGCCTGCTCGGGCACCTTGCGGCGGCGGCGCAGGTCTTCGAGAATTTCGTTCTCCGGCGGGCGCTGGTCGAGGAGGCCTGGGGCGAGATCGAACAGGCGCTCATAGGCCGCATTGTGGAAGACGAGGCGCTCGTCGGCGCCGAAGATGGCCACGGCGGTCGTCAGCTGGTCCAGCGTGCGCTGGTGGGCGGCCACCGTGCGGGCGGTCTCGGCCTTCGCCACATCCTCGCCGGTCACGTCGATGGCGATGCCGGCGGTGCCGAAGGGCCCGGCCACCTCCACCACATCCATCTGCCGGCGCTGGCCGCTCGCCACCGCTTTCACCCGCTGGCGGAACGTGCCGGCCGTGCCTTCGGCGGTCAAAGCGGCGCTGCGGATGCGGGCGTCGAGCAGATCGAGACCAGCCGTGCGGGCCTCCGCGGCTGAAGGCGCGCCCACCGCGGTGGCGAAGGCGGGATTCACATAGACCAGCGTGCCGTCCGGCCGCCGGAGCCAGGCCGGCGCAGCAGCCGCATCGAGCGCGGCGGCGAGGCCATGGGCCATCCGCTCCGCCTCGGCGAAGTCGGCAGTATCGGCTTTTCCGGAGAGTTCCGCCGCATCGGCAGGACGCAGAAGCAGAACGCCCGCACCGCCGAGGCTGCGGCCTTCCAGCCGCACGGGACCGGCCGGGGTCTCCACCAACTGGGAGAGGGTGCCGTCTTCCCGCCGCAGCTGCTCCAGCGCCCGGTCGAGGGCGACGGAGGCGGCGCCAAGGCTGGCGCGGAAGGCTTCCGGCGTCGCGCCGTGCACGTCCACCGGCAGGGTGCGGCCGCTCCAGGCCATGAAGGCGGGCGCGCCGGCGGTGAGGAGGATGCGCGCGGCATGGGCTTCCGCCCGGGCCCGGGCGGCGGCGGCGCCGGCATCGCGGGCCTCCGCCTCGGCCTTGTCCATGCGCGCGCCGAGATCGGCGGCCACCCGGCGGGACCGCAAGGCGACGAGGCCGGCGACGGCGCAGGCCGACAAGGCGATCACCGGCCACAGCGCCTCTGCGGCGCCCATGGCGATGGTCCAGCCGTCGGCGGAAGCCGGGGTGCCGGCGAGGGCGGTGGTGGCGAGGAGAACTCCGCCGAACAGCGCGGTGCGGGAGCCGACGCAGAAGTTCGCGCATCCCGTCGCCGGGGCGGGCCCCTGCCTGCGCCCGCGCGCCGGGCGCCGCGCGCCGCTCCTCCGGATGCGCTCCGCCATTCGCCCCGGTGTCCTTCCCCTGCCCTGCGGTTGCCGCAGCCTCTCTGTGGCGCGCCGCGAATCACTTGCGAAGGATAACGGAGCGTTTACCAGCATTGAAAGGGCAGACCGCCGCCGGCCCACAGCCGGCAAATGGCTTTGCCGCTTCTAAACGTAGGTCAAGGCCTCGATGCGCCAGCCGTCCGGGTCCATGAGGAACGAGGCGTAATAGCCGGGTCCGTATTGGGGCCGCAGGCCCGGCGCGCCGTAGTCCGCGCCCCCATGGGCGAGGCCCGCCGCATGGAAGGCCTCCACCGCCGCCCGGTCCGTCGCACAAAAGGCGATATGAGTGCCCGGCGGCGGCGTCACCGGCCCGTCGCGCAACTGCACCCAGAAGGGCGCCGCGCCCGGCACACCCTCAGGCGCCGGCAAGGTGCCCGGCGGACCCCAGCAGGCGGAGGCGCCCTCCGGCTCGTCATAATCCGCCACCCGCACCAGACCGAGGGGCGCCAGCACCGCATCGTAGAAACGCACGGCGCGGGCAAGGTCCACCGTGGTCACGGACAGATGCTCGATGACGGGGCGGACGGGCGTGAACGTCATGCTTCAGCTCCTGTCTATGCGCGCGCCCTGGGATGGGCCGCGCGCCAGGCATTCATGAGGGCGGCGGCATCCACCTGCGTATAGATCTGCGTGGTGGAGAGGGAGGCGTGACCGAGCAGTTCCTGAATCGCGCGCAGATCGCCGCCGCGCGACAGGAGATGGGTGGCGAAGGAATGGCGCAAAGCGTGGGGCGTCGCGCTGTCGGGAAGGCCCAGCGCGCCGCGCATCCGCTCCACCGCCAATTGCACGATGCGCGGCGAGAGCGGCCCGCCCTTGGCCCCGCGGAACAGCGGCTTGTCCGGCGCCAGAGGATAAGGACAGAGGCCGCGATAGGCCTCCACCGCCGCGAGCACCGGGGCAATCAGCGGCACCATGCGTGTCTTGTTGCCCTTCCCCGTCACCGTGATCTGCGTGGTGCCGGGCGACATCATCCCGGCCGTCAGGCCCAACGCTTCCGAGATGCGCAGGCCCGCCCCGTAGAGAAGGCCGATGACCGCCGCGTCGCGCGCCAGCACCCAGGCCTCCCGTGCCTCGCCGGCCCGGGTATCGGGATCGGCCAGCGCACGGGCGGCGGCGACGGAGACGGGCTTGGGCAGGCCCTTCGGCACCTTCGGCGCGCGCACGGCCGTGAGCGCTCCCACCTTGCCCTGCCCTTCCCGCTCGAGATGCCGGCCGAAGGACCGCGCGGCGGCGAGCAGGCGCACCAGCGTGCGCGGCGCCACGCCCTCGGCCCGGCGGGAGGCGAGCACGGCGCGCACATCCGCCGGGGTCAGCGCGGCAAGATCGGGAAGCGTCGGGCGCTTGCCGAGATGGTCGGTGAGCCGGACGAGCACAACGGAGAGATCGCGCGCATAGGCCTCCAGCGTCTTGGCGGAGAGGCGGCGCTCGTGGGCGAGCCGCGCCAGCCAGCCCTCGACGGCTGCCGCCACATCGGGCGCTGCGGCAGCGGCGAGGCCGTGGGCCGCGCGGGCGGCTCTGTCCTGATCGGTCATGGCCATACGGGAACACTCCGGCGATCCGGCCGATCCTGCAAGCACGGGCCTTCAGAAAGCCTGAACGGAATTTTCGGAGAGCCCTCTTGCGCGATAGATATATCGAACGATATAACCATCGTCGCTATATCTAACGACATATCTAAGGAGACTTCCGAATGTTCGGATGCAGACGAGACTGGCGGGACGCCCGCCGTGGCCGCGGTTTCGGTGGCGAAATGGGCGGCGAGTTTGGTGGCCGCGAGATGGCAGAACATGAGTTCGCCGGCCGTGGCCATGGCGAGTTCGGCGGCCATCGCGGCGGTGGCGGACGCGGCGGGCGCGGCGGCGGCGACATGTTCCGCATCGGCCGCATGCTGGCCCAGGGCGACCTCAAGCTTCTGGCCCTGTCGCTCATCGCCGAGCAGCCGCGTCACGGCTACGAGATCATCAAGCTGATCGAGGAGAAGACCGCCGGCTGGTATTCGCCGAGCCCGGGCGTGGTCTATCCCACCCTCACCTTCCTGGAAGAGGCCGGCTACGTGACCGCCGAGGCGGACGGCTCGAAGAAGCGCTACGCCATCACCGAGGAAGGCCGCGCCTATCTCGCCGAGAACCGCGACTTCGCCGACGCCATCATCGGCCGGCTGTCCGAGATCGGCCTCAAGATGGGCCGCGTGAAGAAGTGGATGGGCTGGAGCGAGAACGGTCCGAGCCACGGCGCCGAGTTGCCCCGCCTGGTGGAAGCCGCGCTGGAGAACCTGCGCGACGTCTCCCGCGAGAAGCTGGAGCAGAATCGCGGCGCCGAAACGCGGATCGTCGAGATCCTCGCCCGCGTGGCCAACGACATCCGCGAGGCGTGAGCCGCGCGGCAAGGGCGGGCGCCGACCCCAGCGCCCGCCCTCGCGACGATGTGATGTTTTAAACATCACTAATAATGCTTGATCGCTTAATAGACCGGGTGTAAGCAGCATAAATCACGCTTCACGCCTGCCGTTGGCGATCATGATTACTGCTGCCCAGCTCCGTGCCGCCCGCGCCCTTCTCGGCCTCGACCAGCGCGCCCTTGCCGGCCTGTGCGGCCTCTCGCTCCCCACCATCCAGCGCATGGAAGCCAGCGACGGCGTGATCCGCGGCAACGTGGATTCGCTGATGAAGCTGGTGGGCGCGCTCGATGCCGCCGGCGTCGATCTCATTGGCGAAGGCGGCGTGAGCGACGGCGGCGGGCGCGGTGTGCGCCTCAAGGCGCCGCGCGTGACGGGGGAGTGAGATGACCCTCGCTCCCACATTCCAGCTTCTGGTCGCGCTCGCGGCGGTGGCCGCCCTGCTGCTGCTGGCACTGGCCGGCGCAGCGCTGGCGCGCGGACCTTACGGACGCCCCGTGGTCTATGGCGGCGCGCTGGTGGTGACGCTCCTTGCCGCCGTCTCCGCCCTCACCGCCATCCCGGCACCCACGGGCGGCCTCGTGCTGCCGCTGGGCATTCCGTGGATCGGCGCCAATCTCAGGCTCGACGCGCTCTCCGCCGTCTTCCTGTTCGTGGTGAACCTCGGCGGCGCGGCGGCGAGCCTCTACGGCCTCGGCTACGGCCGGCACGACCATGCGCCCGAGCGGGTGCTGCCCTTCTTCCCCGCCTTTCTCGCCGGCATGAGCCTCGTGCCGCTGGCGGCCGATGCCTACACCTTCCTCCTCGCGTGGGAATTCATGTCGCTGGCCTCCTGGGCGCTGGTGGTCTCCCACGACAAGGAGGCCGGCAACGTGCAGGCCGGCCTCGTCTATATCCTCATGGCCTCGTTCGGCACGCTGGCGCTGATGCTGGCCTTCGGCCTTCTGGCGGGGGGCGGCGGGGGCTTCACCTTCGAGGCCATGCGCGCCGCGCCACCCACCGGCTGGGCGGGAGCGGTGGTGCTGGCGCTCGCCATGCTCGGCGCGGGATCGAAGGCCGGCCTCGTGCCGCTCCATGTGTGGCTGCCGCTCGCCCACCCCGCCGCGCCGAGCCATGTCTCCGCGCTCATGAGCGGGGTGATGACGAAGGTGGCCGTCTACGGCTTCATCCGCATCGTGTTCGATCTCGCCGGCCCGCCGGACTGGTGGTGGGGCATTCCAGTGATCGTCGCAGGCGCCATTGCCGGCGTCGTCGGCGTGCTGCAGGCGCTGCTGCAGAGCGACACCAAGCGCGTGCTCGCCTTCTCCACCATCGAGAATATCGGCCTCATCTTCGTCGGCCTCGGCCTCGCCCTCGCCTTCAAGGCCTCGGGCTTCGGCGGCGCGGCGGCGCTGGCATTCACCGCGGCTTTGTTCCACGTGTTCAACCATGCGGCCATGAAGAGCCTGCTCTTCTTCGGCGCCGGCGCCGTGCTCACCGCCACGGGATCGCGGGTGATGGACCGCCTCGGCGGGCTCATCCACCGCATGCCCGTCACCTCGGTGGCCATGCTCATCGGCGCGGCCGCCATCTCGGCCTTGCCGCCGCTCAACGGCTTCGCCTCCGAATGGCTGGTGTTCCAGGCCATCCTGCTCAGCCCCGAGCTGCCGGCCTGGGGCCTGAAGCTCTCGGTGCCCGCAGCCGGCGCCCTGCTGGCGCTGGCCGCGGCGCTGGCGGCGGCGTGCTTCGTGCGGCTCTACGGCATCGTCTTCCTCGGCCGGGCGCGCAGCGAACAGGCGGCGAACGCCCATGAGGTGGACGTCTTCTCCCGCGCGGCCATGCTCGCCCTTGCCGGCATCTGCGTCGCCGCCGGCCTGTTCCCCGGCCTCGTCATCGATGCGCTGCAGCCGGCGGTGACGGCGCTGGTCGGGGTGAGGATGCCGGCGCAAAGCGAGGTGGCGTGGCTCTCCATCGTGCCTGTCGCGGAAAGCCGTTCGTCCTATAACGGCCTCCTTGTCTTCCTCTTCATCGCCTCCTCGGCGCTGCTCACCGCCTTCATCATCCACCGGCTCGCCACCGGAGCGGTGCGCCGCGCGCCGCCGTGGGACTGCGGCTTTCCCAATGCCGATCCGGTGACGCAATATTCCGCCGGCTCCTTCGCCCAGCCCATCCGCCGGGTGTTCGCCCGCACGCTGTTCGCCGCGCGGGAACGAGTGGAGATGCCGCCGCCCGGCTCGCTCGCCCCGGCGCGCATCGAGATCACCGCGCGCGATCCCGCCTGGGCCTTCCTGTTCCTGCCGCTGGCCGGGCTGGTGGAGCGCATCGCGACGCGGGCCAACCGCCTGCAATATCTCACCATCCGCCAATATCTGGCGCTGGTCTTCGGCGCCCTCGTCCTCCTGCTGCTGGTGCTGGCGCTATGGACATGATGGCGAACCTTCTGGTGCAGGGCACCCAGATGCTGCTGGTGCTGGCGCTGGCGCCGCTGCTCACCGGCCTCGTGCGCAAGGTGAAGGCGCGCCTCACCCGGCGGCGCGGCGCCTCCGTGCTCCAGCCCTATCGCGACCTCGCGCGGCTCCTGAACAAGGAGGCGGTGCTGGCCCACAACGCCTCCTGGCTGTTCCGCGCCGTGCCCTACCTCCTTTTCGCGGCGACGTGGGTGGCGGCGGCGCTGGTGCCCACCTTCGGCACCGGGCTCATCTTCTCCTGGTCGGCGGACCTCATCGTCATCACCGCGCTGCTCGGCTCGGCCCGCTTCTTCCTCGCGCTGGCGGGCATGGATGTGGGCACCAGCTTCGGCGGCATCGGATCGAGCCGGGAGGTGATGATCTCCTCCCTCGCCGAGCCGGCGATGATCATGATCGTCTTCTCCCTCGCCCTCGTCGCCCATTCCACCCAGCTCTCCACCATCGCCTCGGTGATGGTCGCGGGCGTCGGCCTGCGCGTGTCGCTGGCGCTGGCGCTCGTCGCATTGGCCATCGTGGCGGTGGCGGAGAACGGGCGCATCCCGGTGGACAATCCCGCCACCCATCTGGAGCTGACCATGGTGCACGAGGCCATGGTGCTGGAATATTCCGGCCGCCACCTCGCGCTCATCGAGCTGGCCGCGCAGCTGAAGCTGCTGCTCTTCATCTCCCTCGTCGCCTGCGTGTTCCTGCCGTGGGGTCTGGCGCCGGCCGGCGCCGGGGCGGGCGCGGTGGTGCTGGGCATGGCGAGCTATGGCGCCAAGCTCGCGGCGGGCGCGGTGCTGCTCGCGGTGTTCGAGACGTCGATTGCCAAGATGCGGGTGTTCCGCGTGCCGGACTTCTTGGGCGCCGCGCTGATGCTGGGGCTGCTCGGAACCCTGCTCCTCTTCGTGTCGAGGATCCTGTGATGGACCGCACGCTGGAAATCGCGCACGGAACGCCGCTGGACGCCGCCCTCTCGGCGAGCCTCGTGTTCGACGTGGCCCATCTGTTCGCCGGCGCGCTGGTGCTCATCAGCTTCCTGATGCTCTATCAGGACCGGCTCTATGCCCTCCTGAAAGTGTTCGCTTTGCAGGCGGTGGTACTGTCCCTCTCCGTGGGCTGGCAGGCGCTGGCGCAGGATGCGCCGCATCTCTACGTGACCGCCGCCATTGCCCTCGTCTTCAAGGCGGTGGTGATCCCGCTGGCGCTGGCGCGGATGGTGGCCCGCCTCGGCATCCACCGGCAGGTGGAGACGGTGGTCTCCATCGGCCCCACCATGCTCGCCGGCATCGCCCTCGTGGCGCTCTCCCTCGTCGTCATGCTGAAGGCCACCGCCGCGGTGGGCGGCGCGGCCGATGCGCTGGCGCGGGAAGACCTTGCCTTCGCCCTCTCCGTGGTGCTGCTCGGCCTCCTGATGATGGTGACGCGGCGCAATGCCGTCAGTCAGGTCATCGGCTTCATGTCGCTGGAGAACGGCCTCATCCTCGCCGCCACCGGCGCCAAGGGCATGCCGCTGGTGGTGGAGATTTCCGTCGCCTTCTCGGTGCTCATCGCCCTCATCGTCATCGGCATCTTCCTGTTCCGCATCCGCGAGCGGTTCGACACCGTGGACGTGGACGCCCTCGACCGCTTCCGGGGAGGGCGCGCATGAACCTCCTGTCCGGCCTCCTCGTAGATCCCGCCCCCGTGCTGGTGGCCGTGCCGGCCGCAAGCGCGGTGCTGCTGGCGCTGGTGCCCTCCTATCGCGTGGGGGCGTTCCTCAATGTCGCCGCCTGCGGCCTCACCTTCGCGCTGGCGCTGCTGCTGCTCGGCGCGCCGCGGATTCAGGGGCCGTTCCTCATCGTCGACGATCTCAACATCGTCTTCGTGGTGCTGAACACCTTCGTCGCCTTCACCACCGCCTGGTTCAGCGCCGGATACATCGCCCACGAACTGGAGACCGGGCGGCTGACGCCGCTCAACCTGCGCTTCTACCACGCCATGTATCAGGTGCTGCTCGGCGCCATGACGCTGGCGCTGCTCTCCAACAATCTCGGCGTCATGTGGGTGGCCATCGAGGTGGCGACGCTCACCACCGTGCTCATGGTCGGCCTCTACCGCACCGAGGCGGCCATCGAGGCGGCGTGGAAATACTTCATGCTCGGCTCGGTGGGCATCGCGCTCGCTCTGTTCGGCACCATCCTCGTCTACATGGTGGCGCAGCCCGTGGTGGGCGAAGGCACGGACGGGATGATCTGGAGCGTGCTGATGAAGCACGCCCGCGAATTCGACCCCGCCTTGCTCAACGTCGCCTTCGTGTTCCTGCTGCTCGGCTACGGCACCAAGGTGGGCCTCGCGCCGCTCCATGCCTGGCTGCCGGATGCGCATTCCGAAGGCCCCACCCCCATCTCGGCGGTGCTGTCGGGCCTCCTGCTCAACGTGGCGCTGTTCGCGGTGCTGCGCTTCAAGTCGCTGCTCGCCGCCCATCCCGGCACGTTGGCGCCGGGGCCGCTGATGATGGCCATGGGCCTCGGCTCCCTGCTGCTGGCCGGCTTCATGCTGTACCGGCGGCGCGACATCAAACGGCTCTTCGCCTATTCCTCCATCGAGCACATGGGCATCATCGCCTTCGCCTTCGGGCTCGGCGGGCCGCTGGCGAATTTCGCCGGGCTGCTGCACATGACCATGCACAGCCTCACCAAGTCCGCCATCTTCTTCGCCGTGGGCCATGCCTGTCAGGTGAAGGGCACGCAGGAGCTGGCGAAGATCCGCGGGCTCACCACCTCCCACCCGCTGCTCGGCTGGAGCCTGGTGGCCGGCGTCGTGGCCATTGCCGGCCTGCCGCCGGCCGGTGTGTTCATGAGCGAGTTCCTGGTGGTGACGAGTGCGTTCGCCGCGCGGCCCTGGCTGGCGCTGATCCTCGTCCTGGGGCTGCTGATCGCCTTCGGGGCGCTGATGGTGAAGCTCTCAGCCATCGCCTTCGGCGAGCCGAGCCCGGGCACCGATCCGGTGAAGGCGAGCTATGTGCCCATGGGCGTGCACCTCGCTCTGGTCTTCGCTGCCGGTCTTTATCTACCCCCGGAGCTGGTCGCGTGGTTCCGCCACGTGGCCGCGGTGCTGGGCTAGGAGGGCGGCATGGTCAACCTCTCCGATCTCTTCGCCCGCAACGGCTCCACCTGCCGCCCCTGGCCGCGCGTGAGCGTGAACGAGGCCGAATGGACCGGCCTCTGCGTGGAGCTGGCCGCTGGCCGCCTCACCCTCTCCGCTCTGTTCGGGGATAGCGGCGCCGTCCACATGGCGCTGCTAGAGGAAGCAAACGGCCGCCTCGCCCTCGCGAGCCTCCCCTGCCCCACCGGCGCCTTTCCCTCGGTGGCGCGCCACCATCCGCCCGCCGCCCGGCTGGAGCGGACCATCCGCGATCTCTTTGGCCTGGCGCCCGTGGGCGCGCCCGATCTCCGCCCGTGGCTGGATCATGCCCGCTGGGGCGTGCGCGCGCCGCTCGGCGCCGCCATCCCCGATGCGGGCGCGGGCGAGGCCTATCCGGTGCTGCCGGTTGAGGGCGAGGGGCTGCACCAGATCCCGGTCGGCCCGGTCCATGCCGGCATCATCGAGCCCGGCCATTTCCGCTTCTCCGCCTATGGCGAGACGGTGGTGCGGCTAGAGGAGCGCCTCGGCTATGTCCACAAGGGCATGGAAGGCCTGATGGCCGGCCGCACGCCGGAGGAAGCCGCCCGCATCGCCGGGCGCCATTCGGGCGATGCCACGGTGGCCTATGCGCTCGCCTTCTGCCGCGCCGTGGAAGCCGCGCGCGGCGTCGCCGTGCCGGAGCGCGCCCATGCCTTGCGCGGTCTGATGGCGGAACTCGAGCGCCTCGCCAACCATCTCGGCGACATCGGCGCCATCTGCAACGATGCTGCGTTCGCCATCATGCTGGCCCATTGCGGCGTGCTGCGCGAGCGTGTGCTGCGCGCCTCCGCCCGTGCCTTCGGCCACCGGCTGATGATGGACCGCGTGGTGCCCGGCGGCGTCGCGCAGGACATACCGACGGAGGCCATTGCGGGCGTGAAGGCGATGGTGGCCGAGGTGCGCCGCGCCTTCCCCGCCCTCGTCCGCCTCTATGACGAGACCGCCTCGCTGCAGGACCGCACCGTGGGGACCGGCTTCACCAAGCCGGACTATGTGCGCACATTCGGCGCCGGCGGGTTCGTCGGCCGCGCCTCGGGCCGCGGCTTCGACGCCCGCCGCGCCTTGCCCTATCCGCCCTACGACCGCCTGCCGTTCGAGGTGCCGGTGCGCGCGGATGGGGACGTGAACGCCCGTGTGTGGGTGCGCATCCGCGAGGTGGAGGAAAGTCTCGGCCTCATCATCCGCCTCCTCGACACACTGCCCAAGAGCGACATCCTCGCGCCCGTGCCGGCGGGCGGCGGCGAGGGCGTGGCGCTGGTGGAGAGCTTCCGGGGCGATGTCTTCGCCTTCGTGGCGCTGGAGGGCGACGGGCGCGTGCGCCGGGCGCATCTGCGCGATCCCTCCTGGTTCCAGTGGCCGCTGCTGGAGACCGCGATCGAGGGCAACATCGTCGCCGACTTCCCCCTCTGCAACAAATCCTTCAACTGCTCCTATTCGGGAGTAGATCTCTGATGCGGAAGCTCCTGCTCCAGGGCCTCCTCAAGGCCCCCCTCACCGAGACCGCCCCGGACGACGCGGCGGTGGAAGCGCTGGCGCGCGAGCTGGACGCGGCCGCCCGCGCGCGGCTCGGCCGCAGCCTCTCCATCCGCGAGGTGGATGCGGGCTCCTGCAACGGCTGCGAGCTGGAAATCCACGCGCTGGGCAACGCCTTTTACGATCTCGACCGCTTCGGCATCCGCTTCGTCGCCTCGCCCCGCCATGCGGACGTGCTCTTGGTGACGGGACCGGTGGCGAAGAATATGGCCGAGGCGCTGAAGCGCACCTATGACGCCACGCCCGGCCCGAAATGGGTGGTGGCGGCCGGCGACTGCGCCATCAATGGCGGCGTCTTCGCGGGCAGCTATGCGGTGACGGATGGCGCCGGGGCCGTGGTGCCGGTGGATCTCAAGATCCCCGGCTGCCCGCCGACGCCGGTGGACTTGCTCACGGGGCTCCTGGCGCTGCTGAAGGCGGGGAAGGGGTAGGCACCCGATCGTCCCGCGGTCTCGCGCGCCCTCGCATCCCGGCTGACTGCAACGGGCGCAGCGGAGTGGAAGGAGAGCCGGGATCCAGCGCTAGGGACTGCCGAAGGCGCTTCGCCGTCCAGCCACCGGCAAGGCATTGCCCGCTGCGCGGTTTTTCTCCTGGACCCCGGATCGGCGCTCCGGCTGCGCCGTCGCTGGTCCGGGGCGCCCCCAAACACCGACGCCGCAGACCCGGGGGAAACGGGTCTGCGGTCGAGGCGCATGGCTGTCGGCCCTCCGTGTTTTTCTTCAATCACTCACGCAAAGGAAAAGCCGGGGATGGCCGCTTTTTGAGGCCACCGCGCGCGCCGATGGGACGGTGAAACGAAACGCGCGCGGGGCCACGGCCACCCCCGGTTAAGCCCCGGGAGGGGGCAGTCGGATCGCCGCTCAGAAGAAGCCGAGCTTCTTGGGCGAATAGCTGACCAGCAGGTTCTTGGTCTGCTGGTAGTGATCGAGCATCATCTTGTGGGTCTCGCGGCCGATGCCGGACTGCTTGTAGCCGCCGAAGGCCGCGTGGGCCGGGTAGGCGTGGTAGCAGTTAGTCCACACGCGGCCCGCCTCGATCTCGCGGCCGACGCGGTAGGCGCGCGAGCCGTCGCGGGTCCACAGGCCGGCGCCGAGGCCGAAGAGGGTGTCGTTGGCGATGTGCAGCGCCTCTTCCTCGTCCTTGAAGGTGGTGACGGAGACCACCGGGCCGAAGATCTCTTCCTGGAAGATGCGCATGTTGTTCTTGCCAAGGAACACGGTGGGCTTCACGTAGAAGCCGTCCGCCAGCTCGCCGGTGAGCACGTTGCGCTCGCCGCCGGCCAGAACCTGCGCGCCTTCCGCACGACCGATGTCGATGTAGGAGAGGATCTTGTGCATCTGCTCGGAAGAAGCCTGCGCGCCGATCATGGTCGAAGGATCGAGCGGCGAGCCCTGCTTGATGGCGGCGACGCGGGCGAGCGCCTTCTCCATGAACTTGTCGAAGATGCTCTCCTGAACCAGCGCGCGGCTGGGGCACGTGCAGACCTCGCCCTGGTTGAGGGCGAACATGACGAAGCCTTCCACGGCCTTGTCGAGGAAGTCGTCATCCTCGGCCGCCACGTCGGCGAAGAAGATGTTGGGCGACTTGCCGCCGAGTTCCAGCGTCACCGGAATGAGGTTCTGCGCGGCATAGCCCATGATGAGCCGGCCGGTGCCAGTCTCGCCGGTGAAGGCGATCTTGGAGATGCGCGGCGAGGAGGCGAGCGGCTTGCCGGCCTCGAGGCCGAAGCCGTTGACGATGTTGAGCACGCCGGGGGGCAGCAGGTCGGCGATGAGTTCAGCGAGTACGAGGATCGAGGCGGGGGTCTGCTCGGCCGGCTTCAGCACCACGCAATTGCCGGCGGCGAGCGCAGGGGCGAGCTTCCACGCCGCCATCAGGATGGGGAAGTTCCAGGGGATGATCTGGCCGACCACGCCGAGGGGCTCATGGTAGTGATAGGCGATGGTGTCGTGATCGATCTCGCCAAGCGTGCCTTCCTGGGCACGGACGCAGGCGGCGAAATAGCGGAAATGGTCGATGGCGAGGGGGATGTCCGCCAGGGTCGTCTCGCGGATCGGCTTGCCGTTGTCCCAGGTCTCAGCGCGGGCGAGGAGTTCGAGATTGGCCTCGAGCCGGTCGGCGATCTTCAGCAGCACCAGCGCGCGGTCGGCGGCGGAGGTGCGGCCCCAGGCCTTCTTGGCGGCATGGGCGGCGTCGAGCGCGCGCTCGATGTCGTGCTCGTCGGAGCGGGGAACCTCACAGATCACCTTGCCGGTGATGGGGGAGGTGTTCTCGAAATAACGGCCGTTCACCGGCTCGACGAAGGTGCCGCCGATGAAGTTGCCGTAGCGCGGCTTGAAGGGCGAGGTGTGGGCGCTCGAGAGAAAGGCTGGGCTGTTCATTATTCCCTCCCATGGGTGGTGCCAGAGGGTTTGCAGCGGCCGTGCCAGTTCTCGAAGCTGCACCGCACGCCTTTATTTGCAGCGCGGGAAGATCCTGTCACATCTTGATTTTGTCGGCGCCAGACGGACCTACGCAGAAGCCCGACTTTACGCGCGACGAATAGTCGTGCGAGACTGTCGCGCATAAGAACAGGGTGCCGCGACACCTGTCGCAAAATGCGACAGTCGGCACCGCATAATGTCGCGTTGGGGAAGCGAAACGAGCCGAGGGACGAATGCCTGCGCCATTTCCGCCCCTCTCGCCGGTGCCGCCACCGGACGAGCTGCTCACCGCCCGCCGCCGGTTCTTTTCCGGTGCGCCCGGGGCGGAGCAGGCGCTTGCCCTTCCCATCATCCGCTCCTGGACCCGCTGTGCCGAGCGCGGCCTGCCCGTGGGCGGCCGGCTGAAGGCCGAGCCGCTGACGCAGGGGGAATTGTCCATCCGCCGCGAGCGGTATGAGGCGCTGCGCCGCCGCTGCCGGCCGGAGCTGGAGGCGCTGCATCTCAGCGCCAGCGCCGCGGGCGGCATCGTCATCCTCACCGATCCCACCGGCCTCGTGCTCGACACCGTGGGCAGCGCCGATTTCGCGGATCGCGCGGCGCAGGTGGCGCTGCGGCCGGGCGTGAGCTGGAGCGAGGCGGACAGCGGCACCAACGCCATCGGCACGGCGCTCATCGAGCGGCGGGGCATCGAGGTGCGCGGTGCCGAGCATTATGCCGAGCCGCACGGCATCCTCACCTGCGCCGCCGCGCCCATCCACGACCCCTTCGGCGAGCTGGTCGGCCTGCTCGACCTCTCCGGCCCGGCCGCCGTGCCGCATCATCATGCGCTGGCGCTGGTGGAACTGGCCGTGGGGCAGGTGGAGCACCGGCTGTTCGAGGGCGCCTTCCCCGGCCGGGACGTGGTGCGCTTCCACGCCGACCCCTCCTTCCTCGGCACCGCGCGCGAGGGCGTGCTGGTGTTCGAGGACCACCGCCTCGTCGCCGCCAACCGCCCCGGCCTCTCTCTGCTCGGCCTCGGCTGGGATGCGCTGGGCGCGCGGCGCTTCTCCGAACTGTTCGAGGGCAGCCTCGGCCGCCCGGGCGATGCCCGCCGCGCCCGCACGCCCAACGGCCCCGTCATGCTGCGGCTGGAGCGGCAGGCCCCCGCCCCCGTGCGGATGGCGGCGGTGCCCGCCGTCGCGCCGCCTGCTGCCCCGGCCCCTGCCGGCCCCAGCTTCGATGCGGAGACCGAGCAGGCGCTGGGCCGCGCCATCCGGCTGATGAATGCGGGCGTGCCCGTGCTGATCCAGGGCGAGACCGGCTCCGGCAAGGAGGTGTTCGCCCGCCAGATCCACGCCCGCGGACCGCGCGCGGACCGCACCTTCGCCGCGGTGAACTGTGCCGCGCTGCCGGAAGGGCTCATCGAATCCGAGCTGTTCGGCTATGAGGACGGCGCCTTCACCGGCGCCCGCCGCGCCGGCTTCAAGGGCCTGTTCCGCGAGGCGGACGGCGGCGTGCTGTTTCTCGACGAGATCGGCGACATGCCGCTGGGCCTGCAGAGCCGCCTGTTGCGCGTGCTGCAGGAGCGGGAGGTGACGCCGCTCGGCGGCGGCAAGGCGGTGAAGGTGGATTTCGCCCTCGTCTGCGCCTCCCACCGCGATCTGAAAATGCTGGTGGAGCAGGGCAGCTTCCGCGCCGACCTCTATTTCCGCATCGCCCAATACACCGTCACCCTGCCGCCCCTGCGCAGCCTCGCGGACCGGGAAGCGCTGGTGGAGCGGCTGTGGCGCGACATGGCCGGCCCGGGGGCGGACGCGCCCCTGCTGTCGCCCGCATGCCGCGAGGCGCTGGCGCGCCATACGTGGCCGGGCAATTTCCGCCAACTCACCGGCGTGCTCAAGGTGCTGCTCGCCCTCGCCGAGCCGGGTGAGACGGTGGGGCCGGAGGCGCTGCCCGCCGACATCAGCGCCGCCGATCTGCGCAGTCCTGCGCAGCCCGCCGCCTCAACGCTCCCGGCGTCTCAGGCGGGAGATCCCGCGCCCGGCCTGTCCGGTGATCTCGGCAGCGTCACCCGCGCCGCCATGGATGCCGCCCTGAAGGAATGCGACGGCAACATCTCCCGCGCCGCCCGCCGCCTCGGCATCCACCGCTCCACGCTCCACCGCCACCTCGCCTCGCGCGGGCATTGAGGGGCGGCTGGGGGAACCGCCCCGGCTTTTGCGCCGTCATCCCCGGCTGTTCACCGTCATCCTCCGGCTCGTCCGGGGGATCCACCCCTCCGCTCGTCCAGTTTTCGCCGATGGGCACCCCTTTCGCGGCATCGTGGATCGCCCGCATGAAGCGGGCGATGACCAGGGCGGGGCACGCGCATCGTCCGCTCAGACCCCCGCCAGATGGTGCAGCACGATCCCGGAGGTGGTGGCGACGTTGAGGCTGTCGAAGCCCTCCGCCATGGGGATGGCCACCGTGCGCACCCGCGCCATCACCGCATCCGGAAGGCCCGGCCCCTCCGTGCCGAACAATGCGGCGACGCGCGGCGGGCGGGTGAGACGGGACAACGTTTCCCGCCCGGACGGCGAAAGCGCCACCGCCTCGAAGCCCCGCGCGGCGAGAAGCGCGATGAGCACGCCGGCATCGGGCACCCGCGCGAACGGCACCACGAGGCTCGCCCCCACGGAGACGCGGATCGCCTTGCGATAGAGCGGATCGCAGGAGGCCTCATCGAGGATCACCGCATCGGCGCCGAAGGCCGCGGCATTGCGGAAGATGCCCCCCATATTGTCGTGATTGGTGAGGCCAAGGGCCGCCACCACCAGTGCGCGCGGCCCCAGCCTTTCAAGCAACGCGCCGGCTTCCGGCAGCGGGCGAGCGGCGCCCAGCGCGAGGATGCCGCGATGGATGTGAAAGCCGACGATGGCGTCCATCACCGCCTGCGGCGCCACAAGAACGGGCAGGTCTTCCGGCAGTTGCGCGATGAGGTCGGACAGCCGCTCCGCCTGCGCCTGCGACAGCAGCACGGAGGAGAGGCGATGGCCGCCGCGTGTCCCCAGCCGGCTGGCGAGGAGGCGCAGCACCACCTCGCCCTCGGCCATGAAGCCGCCCTGCCGCCCCACCAGATCGCGCTCGCGCACGGCGCGGAAGCCGGCGATGCGCGGATCGTCGGCCTCGGATACCGGAACGATCATAGGGGCCGGCGCTTCACCGGCACGGGGGCGCAGGTGCTGGCGCGCACCACCAGCTCGGGCGTCATCACCGCCCGCTCCACCGGCCGTCCGGGATCGGCGATGCGCTTGAGGGCCAGCGTCGCGGCGGCGCGGCCATATTCGGGAATGAAGGTGTGCACCGTGGTCAGCGGCGGGTGCCACACCCGCGCCTCCTCGATGTCGTCATAGCCGACGAGGGAGAAATCCCGACCGGCGGTAAGGCCGGCCGCCTGCAGCTCCATCAGCGCGCCGAAGGCGGAAAGGTCGTTGAAGCACACGGCGGCAGTGGGCGGCTCGTCCAGCGCCAGCAGGCGGGCCATGGCCTTGCGGCCCTCCGCGCGCAGGCCCGGCCCTTCCATCACCAGCGTCGGATCGAGCGGGATGCCGGCGGCGGCAAGGCCAGCCTTGTATCCGGCGAAGCGCTTGCGGCCGGTGGAGATGGCGCCGAAGCCGCCGATCATGCCGATGCGCCGGTGCCCCAGCGCCACGAGGTGCGCCACGCCCAGCGCCACGCCGGTCACGTCGTCGGAGCCGGCGAAGTCGAAGCCGGAGCCCTCGATCTCGCGCGTCACCTGCACCACGGCGATGCCGGTGGAGGCGAGCGCCTTCAGGTCCTCCACCCGCGAATGGGCGGCCGGAGAGACGAGGAAGGCGTCGGGCCGATATTCCGCCAGCGTGCCCAGTGTGCGGGTCTGGCGCGCCACGTCCTCCTGGCTCACGCCCAGAAGTACGGTCTTGCCGGCCTCGGAGAGAGCATCCTCCACCGCCGCCAGAAGCTCGGTGAAGGAGGGGTTCACGATGTCATGCAGGCCGAGGGCGACGATGTTGGTGCGCGCCGTGCGCAGCGCGGCGGCACCACGGTTCGCCACATAGCCGCGCGCCCGCGCCGCCTCCTGAACCTTCAGGCGCGTCGCCTCGGCGACCATTGGGCTGTCGCGCAGGGCCAGCGAGATGGTGGCCGTGGACAGCCCCAGTTCTCGGGCGAGGCCCTGGAGCGTCACCTTGCCGATGGGCGCACCGGCGGGAGATGCACCGGGGTGAGCGGCACCCGGCGGAGGAGGAATCGTCTCGTCCATGGGCCATCCCTATAGCGGATCTGTCGCGTCTCGCGCCGTCCTTTCGGCCATGCTAAACGATTTAGCGGCAACGGCAACGACAGCTGCGACGATACGAATCGGGAGGACGCCATGGCGGGTACGCGGGTTGGTTTCATCGGGGTCGGCCTCATGGGCCACGGCATGGCGAAGAACATCCTCGCCAAGGGCTTTCCGCTGGCCGTCATGGGCCACCGCAACCGGGCGCCGGTGGAGGATCTGGTCTCCCGCGGCGCCACCGAGGTGAAGACCCCCGCCGAGATGGCGGCCCAGTGCGACGTGATCGTGCTCTGCGTTACCGGCGCACCGCAGGTGAATGAGGTGCTCAACGGCGAGAACGGCATCCTGAAGGCCGCCAAGGCCGGGCTCCACATCATCGATACCTCCACCTCCGAGCCGACGCTGACCATGGCTCTGGCGGCAGAGCTCGCCAAGGACGGCATCTTCCTGTGCGACGCGCCGATGGGCGGCACGCCCATCCAGGCAGAGGAAGGCGCCCTTTCCGCGATGGTGGGGGCGGAAGATGCGGCGTTCGCCGTGATCGAGCCGGTGGTGGCGGCCTTCGCTAGCCGCATCGTGCGCGTGGGCGCGCCGGGCGCGGGCCACACCATGAAGCTGCTCAACAACTTCCTGTCGCTGGGCTACGGCGCCATCTATGCCGAGGCGCTGGCCATCGCCGGCAAGGTCGGCGTCACGGCGGAGGTCTTCGACAGCGTCATCCGCGGCTCGCGCATGGATTGCGGCTTCTACCAGACCTTCATGGGCTACGTGCTGGAGGGCAATGTGAATGCCCACCGCTTCACCATCACCAACGCCCACAAGGACATGCGCTACGTCACCAACCTCGCCACCAACACCGGTGCCTCGGCCTTCATCAGCGCCACGGTGAAGAACCTGTATGCGGCGGCCGAGGGCCTCGGCAATGGGGCTAAGAACGTGCCGCAGATCACCGACGTGCTGGCGCAGATGAACGGCCTGCCCACCGTGCTCGAGCTGAAGGCGGCGGCCGAGTAGCGTTACCGCAATTTACCGTCGCCCAACCCGGGGCTTCACACTTCCGACACCGCCCCACGCCAGCCTCTCCGGGCACGGCGTGCGGCGCGATGACTCACGGGCAAGGCGGAACCTTCGGGCCCCGAAAGCATTAGCTGCCCTATGGCGCCCCCTCGCCGGGGGGCCGTGCGTGGCAATCAGGTCGGGAGGCTCCTGGGCGTGTCGCAGAGCGGGCAAAGATTGGTGAGCATCGATTTCTGGCGGGGCTTCGCCCTGCTGACGATCTTCATCAACCATATTCCCGGCCACGTCTTCGGCGGCTTCACCTATCGCAATTTCGGCTTCTCGGACGCGGCCGAGCTGTTCGTCTTCCTCGCCGGCATCTCCGCCGCCTTTGCCTATCTGCGGCCTTTTTCCGCCGGCGAGCGCGTGCGCACCACGGCAAGGGTGTGGATGCGCGCCTTCACCCTCTATGCCGCCCATCTGGTACTGGTGGTGATGTCGGTGGTGGTGGTGGGCGGCTTCGTGGTGCTCACCGGCGACGAGCGCATGCTCGAATGGATGCACCTCGACATCATCCCGCAATATCCGCTGGAATCCCTCGTGGGCATCGGGCTGCTCACCTACCAGCCGGGCTATCTCAACATCCTGCCGCTCTATGTGGGGCTTTTACTGCTGGCGCCGATCCTGCTGCTGCTGGCGCGGCGCAGCCTGGGCCTTGCCCTTGTGGTCTCGCTCACGCTCTATCTCGTCACCCAGATCGCCGATCTCGCCTTGCCGGTATGGCCCGGGCCGGGCGGCTGGTTCTTCAATCCGCTGGCGTGGCAGCTCCTGTTCACCTGTGGCCTCGTGATCGGCGCGCTGATGGACCGGGGCCTGCGCTCCGCCGCCCACCGGGTGCTGGATGTCGCCGCACCGCTCTATCTACTGGTGGCGCTGGTGTGGGCGGTGCTCGGCTATCCGGTAACGCCGGATCTTTCCCCCGTGCCGCCCTTCCTGTGGGATTTCGACAAGACCAACCTCGCTCTGCCGCGCCTGCTGCACGTGCTGGCGCTGGCCTATTGCGTGTCGCGCCTGCCGCTGGAAGCCTGGCTGAAGAAGAGCGGATCGGCCGCGCCGCTGATCCTCATGGGCCGCCACGCGCTGCCGGTGTTCTGCCTCGGCACCGTGCTCAGCCTGGGCGCGCAGGTGGTGCGCCCCTTGGTCGATGGCGCGCTGGCCGTGGATTTGCTAATCGTTGCCGCAGGTTTCTCGCTCCAGTGGTCCCTCGCATGGGCACTCGAATGGCAGGCGCGCGGCCGCAAGCCGACGCAGGCGTCATCCCTCCAGGCGACGCCCGGTGCCGCTTCTCCGGCCCCGGCATTCGCGCACGGGCAGTGAGGCGCGCAGCCGGCGCCGTTCTCGCCGCATGGGTGCTGCTGTGCCCGCTCGCGGCCGGGGCCGCCATTTCCACCGCCTGCCGGGTGCCGGACATCTTCCTCACCTTCGACAGCGATCTCGGCCGCACCGAGCGGCTGGTGGACCGCTCGGCCCCCGTGCGCATCCTGATGATCGGCCCCCAGCCCGACCGTCAGGCGCTGTCGGACAAGAAGCGCAGCCGCCTTGAGGTAGAGCTGAGCCGCCGCCTGCCCAACATCACCTTCACCATCATCGACGAGGGCGCGACGCAGGGCCTCGCGCGGGATGATTTCGGCCGCATCCGCTCGGCCGTGGAGCGGGTGGAGCCGGACCTCATCATCTGGCAGGTCGGCACCGCCGACGCGCTCGCCGCCACCGATCCGGAAAGCTTCGCCCACACGCTGGAGCAGGCGGCCGACTGGCTGCGCGGGCGCAACATCGACCTCGTCCTCATCGACCCGCCCTTCGTGCCGGGCGTGGACCACGAGCACCTCTACGGCCGCATCGTGAGGCAGATCGATGCGGTGTCGGACAGGGAGCGCATGAACGTGGTGCAGCAATACGGCGCCACCTCCTATCTCCAGTCCTCCGCCCGCTCCCCCGCCGAGGGCCGCGCCTGCATGGCGGAACTGGTGGCAGAGGCCATCGTGAAGGCCGTGACGCGATAGGTGCAGGAAATCTCTATATGAAAGGTCTAAACAAGATTCGATTTCATTACTTAATTTTATCATAAACATAATTTGAAACAATACTGACAAGTATAGAAACAATTACGGAGAACAATACAAAATTTATTAGTCTATTTTTGTTATTATATTTAATAGAAGATCGTCCGATATTAACGATAAGCGGAGGAAATAAAAATCTATTTATCGGGTCAAAAATTGCAGATAATGTCATCATACATAGGAAAAATAGAGTACCAACTTGATTCATTATAAGATCGTAAAATTTGTAAAATAAAATGAACGATGCTGAGCTAAAAGCGAAGACAAAAGATAATCCGGAATATAGAGAAACTTCATATTGACTAAGAATGAAAGGAGAATACCACATCCTAATTGAATCAATTTCTTCAATTATTTCATTATAAATTGACTTTGAGCGATCTCGATCTCCGCTAACGTATAGCCGTATCGGTATACTCCTATTTACATCAAACGAAATGATCAATTTAAAATCTGAATACAATGATTCTATTTTAAATGCGTCTATATAACTTCTTTCTATATGGTTATCTGACAAAAGAGCGTCTATTGACGGGCAAATTATAGTAGTTGAATCGCTGAGTGTCATAGATAATGACAGCGGTAGATTCATTTTTTTATGCAAAAATTCAACGAGCCTTCGTATCGAAGCTTCGTCGAGAACAAAGCCGCCGCCAACCTTCCGCTCTATGGTAAGCGCGTTCTGCAAGAGCCCATCCCCAAAATTGACATGAAAATCGAATCTTAGCGCTCGCTTAGCCTACCGAATTTGAAATCGATCAACCAGCACCCCCTCCCCTTCACCCGCCCTTAACCCATTGCCGCCATTCTCACGATCGTGAGTAAGCGTTGCGTAGGGTTGCGTCATGCGTAGTGTGGCCAAGGGGGCGGCCGGGCGGACGGCGCGTCAATGTCGTCCGGAGTATCCCGCAATCGCCCCCTTGGCGGCCACACCGGCCGCACCTCGGGGAGCGGTTTCGGACCGCGCTCTCCCCCTCAATGAAATTCTGATCGGCGACACCATCGCCCGCATGGCGGCCCTGCCCGCCGGCTCGGTCGATCTCGTCTTTGCCGATCCGCCCTACAACCTCCAGCTCGGTGGCGAGCTGAAGAGGCCGGACGAAAGCCGCGTGGACGCGGTGGACGACCATTGGGACCAGTTCGAGAGCTTCGCGGCCTATGATGCCTTCACCCGCGCCTGGCTGCTCGCCGCGCGGCGGGCGCTGAAGCCCAACGGCACGCTCTTCGTCATCGGCTCCTATCACAACATCTTCCGCGTCGGCGCGCTGATGCAGGATCTGGGCTTCTGGATCCTCAACGACATCATCTGGCGCAAGGCGAACCCCATGCCCAACTTCCGGGGCCGGCGCTTCACCAATGCGCACGAGACCCTGATCTGGGCCGCCCGCAGCGCCGATTCGAAATACACCTTCAATTACGAGGCACTGAAAGCCGGCAACGAGGATGTGCAGGTGCGCTCCGACTGGCTCTTCCCGCTCTGCACCGGGCAGGAGCGGCTGAAGGACGAGAAGGGCCGCAAGCTCCACCCCACCCAGAAGCCCGAGGCGCTGCTCGCCCGCGTGCTCCTGTCCTCCACCAAGCCCGGCGACGTGGTGCTCGACCCCTTCTTCGGCTCCGGCACGACGGGCGCGGTGGCGAAGCGGCTGCGGCGGTCCTTCATCGGCATCGAGCGCGAAGAGACCTATGCCGAGGCGGCGCGCCAGCGCATCGACGCGGTTGAGCCGCTGTCGGAAGAGGCATTGGTTGCCCCGCCGAGCGCGCGGGAGGCCCCGCGTGTCGCCTTCTCGGCGCTGGTGGAGCGTGGCCTCGTCACCCCCGGCGCCGAACTCACCGACGCCAAGGGCCGCTTCCGCGCCGTGGTGCGGGCGGACGGCACCATCTCGCTCGCCGACAGCCCGAACGTGGGCTCCATCCATCGCGTCGGCGCCCTCGCCCAGGGGGCGGAGGCCTGCAACGGCTGGACCTTCTGGCATGTGGAAGAGGCGGGCCGGCGCCACCCCATCGACATCCTGCGCGCCCGCCTGCGGGCCGAGATGGGCATCGCGGCCGAATAATCTCTTGACCATCGGTCTCGGTGTTTGACCGAGACCGAGTGGGTTACGCTCAAGCGCCGCGCGGGCTCGACCAAATGCCCGTGAGTCAGGCTCACGGGCATTTGGTTCATTCCACGCCCCCGTGCGCCAGCACCTTGCGCATGACCGAGGGCAGCGCCTCCGCATCAAACCTATCCGGCGTCACCCAGCGGTGGCCCTCCGGGGCCGGCATTCCGGCCGGCAGATCGGCGCGGAGCACCTTCAGCGTCAGCGCGAAATGGGTGAAGACGTGCTCCACCGCGCCGGGCAGCGCCCGCCAGCGGGCCTTGAGCGGCGCGTGGCCCTCCGGCGCCTCCGGTTTCGGCCCCCAGGGGGTGGAAGGCACTTCCGTCATCTTCGCCAGAAGCCCCTTGTCGGGCCGGGTGCGCAGCAGCACCGCGCCATCCGCCCGCACGGCGAGGAAGGCGACGCCCTCCCGCTTCGGCTTGTCGCCCTTGGGCGCCTTCACCGGATAGAGCGCGGCATCCCCCGCCGCCCGCGCGTCGCACGGCTCCATCCACGGGCAGAGCGAGCAGGCGGGCGAGCGCGGCGTGCAGATGGTGGCGCCGAGATCCATCATCGCCTGCGCGAAATCGCCCGGTCGCTCAGCGGGCGTCAGCGCGGCGGCGAGCGCCTTGATGCGCGGCTTGGCGCCGGGCAGCGGCTCGGCCACCCGATAGAGCCGTGAGACGACGCGCTCGATATTGCCGTCCACCGGGCTCGCCTTGAGGTCGAAGGCGATGGCCGCGATGGCCGCCGCCGTATAGGGGCCGATGCCCGGCAGATCGAGCAGCGCCGCCTCGTCGTCCGGAAAGCGACCGCCATGCCGCGCCACCACCGCCTGCGCGCAGGCATGCAGGTTGCGGGCACGGGCGTAATAGCCGAGCCCCGCCCAGGCGGAGAGCACCTCCTCCAGCGGCGCGGCGGCGAGGTGGGAGACCGTCGGCCAGCGGGCGAGGAAACCGGTGAAATACGGGCCCACCGCCTTCACCGTGGTCTGCTGGAGCATGATCTCGGAGAGGAAGACGTGATAGGGGTCGGCCTGCCGGCCCGGCTCGGCGCGCCAGGGTAGGCGGCGGCGGTGGCGGTCGTACCAGGCGAGGAGCGCGGCGGGGGCCGGGGCTGCGGTTCCGGACTTTTGGGCACCGCTTGCGGCCGCGCGTGCGGCGGGGGAGGATGTCATGCGGCCAAGGTGGCCGCGCCCGCGTGCCGGGGCAAGGGGCTCCGGCACCACATCGTCCACCATTCCCATCCGTTCGCCGGAGACGCCTTGAACACGTCCAACTTCACCCGCCGCTATCGTGGCCCGCGCCCCCTCGCCGATTTCGTGGCGCCGGGGATCAGCGACCTGTGCGGCCGCGCCGGCTTCTCGGTGGTGGAGGTGGTGACCCACTGGGACGAGATCGTCGGCCCCGACCTCGCGCCCCGCTGCATCCCCCTCAAGCTGCAATGGCCGCGGGAGGACGGGGCGGCGGCGACCCTCGTGGTGCGGGTGGAGGGCGCCTACGCCATCGAGCTGCAATATGCCGCCGGCGTGGTGGTGGAGCGAATCAACGCCTATTTCGGCTGGCGCTGCGTCGGCCGGCTCACTTTGCGCCAGGGCCCGGTGCCCCCGCGCCACGCGCCGCCCCCCGTGCCGCCGAAGCCCGACAAGGCGGCGGTGGCGGCCGTGCGGCAGGAGCTCAACGAAGAGATCGGCACCTTCGAGGACGAGGCATTGGCGGACTCCCTCGCCAAGCTCGGCGCGCTGGTGCGGCGCGAGCGGAGCGGCGGCTGAGGCGCGCGACGCGCCGGTGGCGTTCACCGGTCCGTTATCTCGGCCGGACGGCGCAGGCCTTTCCCGCCATAAGGGCGACATGATAGAGCGCGAAAGCTCTCATGCAGGTTCGGCGGTGCAGCGCCGGACTGACCCCGTTTCCTATTCTGATGCCCTAACGGAACCGGCGATGCGGCCAAGATCGGGAAAGCCCGGTCGCCAGCCGCCGGACCATTCGGAGATGTCCATGATTGTCGATCGCCGCCGTTTCCTGGTCACCGCAGGTCTCGCCGCGCTGGCGGCCGGGCTCGGCCTGCCCCTCTCGTTTGATCCGGCCGCGGCCCAGACGGTGGAGCAGGCCAAGCTGATCGCGCCCGCCGCGAGCCCGCTGCCGGAGAAGGCGCTGGGCAGCGCCACGGCGCCGGTCACCGTCATCGAATATGCCTCGATGACCTGCAGCCACTGCGCCGCCTTCCACACCGGCACCTTCCCCGAGCTGAAGAAGAAGTACATCGACACCGGCAAGGTGCGCTTCATCTTCCGCGAATTCCCGTTCGAGCCGGTGGCCACCGCCGCCTTCATGCTCGCCCGCTGCATGCCCGAGGACAAATATTTCCCGATGGTCTCGACCCTGTTCGAGACGCAGAAGACCTGGGCCTACAGCACCGATCCGGCCGCCGGCCTCCTCGCCGTGGCCAAGCAGGCCGGCATGAGCCAGGCCGATTTCGAGAAGTGCCTCACCGACCAGCAGCTCGGCGAGAAGGTGCAGGAAAGCGCCCTCTACGCCAACAAGGAGCTGGGCGTGAACGCGACCCCCACCTTCTTCATCAACGGCAAGAAGGTCTCCGGCGCCCTCGGCATTGCCGAGTGGGACAAGGAACTGGCGCCGCTGCTCGCCGGCAAGTGAGGCGAGCCACGCTCATCTTCAAGGGTTCAAGGGCCGGCGCACCACGCCGGCCCTTTTGATTTAAAGGGCTCACGCCGCCCGGAGCTTCTTCTCCACATAGCGGCTTTCCTGCGTGCGCCCGCCATAGCCATAGGCATCGGCCTTCACCTCGCGCACGAGGATGTAGCTCTCCTCGTCCAGGTTCGGCAGCAGGCCGGACATGGCGGCGAACACCGCTTCCAGATAGGCGGCCTTCTCGTCCTTGGTGTTGGTGCCATCAACCACGAGGATGTCGAGGGAGAAGGACGAACGCCCCTTCGCCGACAGCGGCTCCCCGCCCACGAACCACTGCTCCGCCGGAACGAAGGAGACCGACACCGCCGTCACCTTGGGGTCCTTGCGCAGGGTGCGGGCGGTGAGATCGGACAGGGTGGCGGCGACGGTCGCCGCGAGGGTGGCATCCGGGGCGCCGGACAGTTGCACGTTCAGAATGGGCATCTCTTCCTCCATCGGCGCGATGACTTCGGCCGCGATGGCTGCTTGTACGCCGCCCCAACTCATGAGAAAAATTGAATTCTAAAATCCCAGAGTTTTGCTAATCTCATATCATGATCCGCAATCTCGACCTCGACCTCATCCGCAGCTTCGCCGCCGTGGCCGACCTCGGCTCCATCTCCGCGGCGGCGCGCAAGGTGGGTCGCAGCCAGTCGGCGGTGAGCCTGCAGATGGATCGCCTCGCCGAGGCGGTGGGCTTTTCGCTGCTGGAGCGGCGCGGGCGGGCCGTGTCGCCCACGCCGCGGGGCGCGGCCTTCCTGGAGGACGCGCGGCGTCTCCTCGACCTCAATGACCGCATCCTCACCCAGCACGTCCACGGCGCCTTCGCCCAGCCGCTGCGCCTGGGCTTCGTGCAGGATGTGGGCGAGCAGGTGCTCCAGCGCATCCTCTACCGGCTCTCGGCCAGCTTCCCGCAGGCGCCCATCACCGTGCGCGTCTGCACCACCACCCACATGCTCGACATGCTGCGCGCCGAGGAGCTGGACGTGGCCGTGGGCTTCCGCAGCGAGAGCGAGCTGCCGGCCTCCCTGCTGCTGCGCGAATCCATGGTCTGGATCGCGGCGCGACAGCTGCGCCTCGACCGGGAGGCGCCGGTGCCCCTCGTGCTGTTCGAGCACCCGTGCAGCTGCCGCACCGCCGCCATCGCCGCGCTCAACGCCGCGGGGCGGCCGTTCCGCATCGCCTTCACCAGCCCCAGCCTGCCCGGTTTGATGGCGGCGGTGGGGGCGGGCATGGGCGTCACCGTGCGCTCGCCCCGGGCGCTTCGGCCGGACCTCGCCGTCGTCGCTGACCTCGACCGCGCGGCGCTGCCGGACATGGAATTCCTGCTCTACACCCGCCCCGGCGCCCGCCCGCCGGCGCTGCAGAAGGTGGAGGAGGTGCTGCAGGAGGAATTGCGGCGCGAGCATCCGCTCTACGCCGTGGCTTAAGCCCGTGTTCGGACGATCATCCGGCGCGGGCAGCACGTCCACCCCGCACCCCCGTCATGGCCGGGCTTGTCCCGGCCATCCACGTGGCCCGGCCGGGCACACATTCCGGGCTAACCGCTCCATCGGCCCGACGTGGATGCCCGGGACTAACCCGGGCATGACGACACCGCAAATCTGGACACACCGGGACGAACCCGGCAGGCTTTTCCCATCGTTCGGTCCGGGACTGCCCATTTCGAGCCCGGCGGAGATTGCCCCATGAGCACCACACAGCCGACCCTCAAGACGGGCCCTGCCTTCCCGTTCGACAATTCCTATGCCCGCGACCTCGCCGGCTTCTACGCGCCCGTCCTGCCCACCCCGGTGGAGGCGCCAGCGCTGGTGAAGGTGAACACCGCGCTGGCCGAGCTGCTGGGCCTCGACCCCGCCGATCTCGCGACGCCGGAAGGCGTGGCGGTGTTCGCCGGCCTCGCGGTGCCGGAAGGGGCGGAGCCCATCGCGCTCGCCTATGCCGGGCACCAGTTCGGCCATTTCTCGCCGCAGCTGGGGGATGGCCGCGCCATCCTGCTCGGCGAGGTGGTGGGCCGGGACGGGCTGCGCCGCGACATCCAGCTCAAGGGCTCCGGCCCCACCCCCTTCTCCCGCCGGGGCGACGGGCGGGCCGCGCTCGGGCCGGTGCTGCGCGAATACATCGTCAGCGAGGCCATGGCGGCGCTGGGCATTCCCACCACGCGAGCGCTGGCGGCAGTGACCACCGGCGAGCGCGTGGTGCGCGATCGCGCTTTGCCCGGCGGCGTGCTGGCGCGGGTGGCGGCGAGCCACATCCGCATCGGCACCTTCCAGTTCTTCGCCTCCCGCAAGGCGTTCGACGCGGTGAAGCAGCTCGCCGACTACACCATCGCCCGCCACTATCCCGACCTCGTGGGGGCGGAGAACCCGTATCTCGCTCTGCTGGACGGCGTGATCGGCCGGCAGGCGGCGCTGGTGGCGCGCTGGCTGTGCGTCGGCTTCATCCATGGGGTGATGAATACGGACAACATGTCGGTCTCCGGGGAGACCATCGATTACGGCCCCTGCGCCTTCATGGACGCCTACGACCCCAACACGGTCTTCTCCTCCATCGACGAGATGGGGCGCTATGCCTATGGCAACCAGCCGGACATCGCCCACTGGAACCTCGCCCGCTTCGCCGAGTGCCTGATCCCCATCATGGGCGAGGATCGCGAGGCCGCCATCGCCGCCGCCAATGCGGCGCTGGGCACCTTCCCCGCGCGCTTCTATGCCGCCTACCACGCCGGGCTTGCCGCCAAGATCGGCCTGCCGGAGGCCAGCGAAGAGGATGTGGCCCTCGCCCATGACCTCCTCAACGTGATGAACGGCTCCAAGGCCGACTTCACCCTCACCTTCCGCCGCCTCGGCGCGCTGGCGGAGGACGAGGACGCGGGCGGGCCTGTGCGCGACCTGTTCCTCGATCGGGCGGCCTTTGACGCCTGGGCCGAACGCTGGCGCGCGCGCCTCGCCGAGACCGGCCGATCCGGCGCCGACATCCGCGCCGGGATGGATGCGGTGAACCCGCTCTTCATCCCCCGCAACCATCTGGTGGAAGAAGTCATCGCCGCCGCCATCGAGCGCGGCGACCTCGGCCCCTTCGAGCGGCTGAACACGGTGCTGGCGCGGCCCTATGCGGATCAGCCCGACTTCACCGCCTATGCGGGGCTGCCGCCGTCCATGGAGGGGTATCGCACGTTCTGCGGGACGTGAGGGGGGCTCCCTCTCCCCTTGCGGGAGAGGGCCGGGGTGAGGGGTATCGCGCCGCCCGAACCGACATCGGACATGCGGAGGCAGCCCCCTCACCCCCAGCCCCTCTCCCGCAAGGGGAGAGGGGAGCAGCGTCGCCCCATCGCTCGTCTGTACCGCACAGCCCAAAAGAAAAGGGCGCGGCCGAAGCCGCGCCCTCTCTCATTTCTGGACCGGAGGATGGATCAGAAGTCCATGCCACCACCGAAGCCGGCGCTGCCGGCTTCGGCACTTAACATTCCGGTCGGCGCGGACTTCCTCAGAAGTCCATGCCACCCATGCCGCCCATGCCGCCGCCGGGCATGGAGGGCATGCCGGAGTCGCGCTTGGGCAGCTCGGCGACGAGCGCCTCGGTGGTGACGATCAGGGCCGCGATGGAGGCGGCGTCCTGGAGGGCGGTGCGCACGACCTTGGCCGGATCGACGATGCCGGCGGCGATCATGTCCACATACTCTTCCGTCTGGGCGTTGAAGCCGAAGGACGGATCGTTGGACTCCTGCACCTTGCCCACCACGATGGAGCCTTCCACGCCGGAATTCTCGGCGATCTGGCGGATGGGGGCCTCGAGGGCGCGCAGGACGATCTTGATGCCGGCCTTGATGTCGGCGTTGTCGGAGGTGACCTTCTCCACCGCCGCCTTGGCGCGGAGCAGGGCAACACCACCGCCGGGGACGATGCCCTCTTCCACCGCAGCGCGGGTGGCGTTGAGCGCGTCGTCAACGCGGTCCTTCTTCTCCTTCACCTCGACCTCGGTCGAGCCGCCGACGCGGATCACCGCGACGCCGCCCGCGAGCTTGGCCAGACGCTCCTGGAGCTTCTCGCGGTCGTAGTCCGAGGAGGTCTCCTCGATCTGCGCCTTGATCTGGTTCACGCGGGCCTCGATGTCGGCCTTCTCGCCGACGCCGTCCACGATGGTGGTCTTTTCCTTCTCGAGGATGACCTTCTTGGCGCGGCCGAGCTGGGCGATGGTGACGTTCTCGAGCTTGATGCCGAGATCCTCGGAGATCACGGTGCCGCCGGTGAGGATCGCGATGTCCTCGAGCATCGCCTTGCGGCGATCACCGAAGCCGGGGGCCTTCACCGCCGCGACCTTCAGGCCGCCGCGCAGCTTGTTGACCACGAGGGTGGCGAGCGCCTCACCTTCCACGTCCTCGGCGATGATGACGAGGGGACGGCCGGTCTGCACCACGGCCTCAAGGACCGGCAGGATCGGCTGGAGGCCGGAGAGCTTCTTGTCGAAGATCAGGAGGAAGGGCTCTTCCAGATCGGCGATCATCTTCTCCGCATTGGTGATGAAGTACGGAGAGAGATAGCCGCGGTCGAACTGCATGCCCTCGACCACTTCGAGCTCGGTCTCGGCGGTCTTGGCTTCCTCGACGGTGATGACACCCTCGTTGCCCACGCGCTGCATGGCGCCGGCGATCATCTCGCCGATGGAGGCATCGCCGTTGGCGGAGATGGTGCCGACCTGCGCGACTTCGGCGGAGGAGGAGACCTTCTTGGCGCGGGCGCGGATGTCGGCGATGGCCGCGGCGACGGCGAGGTCGATGCCGCGCTTCAGATCCATCGGGTTCATGCCGGCGGCGACCGACTTGGCGCCTTCCTTCACGATGGCCTGGGCCAGAACGGTGGCGGTGGTGGTGCCGTCGCCGGCGAGGTCGTTGGTCTTGGAGGCGACCTCACGCACGAGCTGGGCACCGAGATTCTCGAACTTGTCCTCGAGCTCGATCTCCTTCGCCACCGACACACCGTCCTTGGTGATGCGGGGGGCGCCGAAGCTCTTCTCGATCACCACGTTGCGGCCCTTGGGACCCAGGGTGACCTTTACGGCGTTGGCGAGGATATCGACGCCGCGCAGGAGCTTCTCGCGCGCGTCGGAAGAGAACTTCACTTCTTTGGCAGCCATGACGGCCTCCTTATGATTCTGTTTCTGTGGAGCGGCTCAGCAACTCACACGGCACATCACTTGGCCAAGCTCACTTGGCGATGACGCCGAGGATGTCGCTTTCTTTCATGATGAGCAGATCCTGGCCGTCGATCTTGACCTCGGTGCCGGACCACTTGCCGAACAGCACGCGGTCGCCGGCCTGCACGTCGAGGGGGACGAGCTTGCCGCTCTCGTCACGGGCACCGGCGCCCACCGCGATCACCTCGCCCTCCTGGGGCTTTTCCTTGGCGGTGTCGGGGATGATGATGCCGCCGGCGGTCTTCTGCTCGGCTTCGATGCGCTTGACGACCACGCGGTCGTGCAGAGGACGGAAGGACATGGGTCGTTACCTCTTCGAGGGGAGCGCGGGCACTGGCCCGCCGTTCTGGCACTCCCGAATGAAGAGTGCCAAGCTCGTCGCGGAGATAAGGGCGCGCCCGGCCAACGTCAAGGCGCGCTGCAGCAATCAGGGAGCTAGCAAAGCGGTAACGAGCCGTGGGATAAGCTCTTTGGGAGCTGAGGCTTGACGGCGGACGGGGGCGGATGCAGACGGCATCGACGACGACGGCGCAAGCCTTTATGGTCAGGCGACTGTCTGGGTGGTCGCATTCTTGTTCCAGGCGGCGGGAGGCCTCGGAAAGCACATGACGAAGATGGTTGCGGGATCCAAGTCTGCTTTCGGGCGGTCCGCTTTCGGATGGACGGCCTTCGGGCGGCCGCGCGCCGCGCTGGCCGGCGCCGCCCTCACCGTGCTGGCCCTCGGCCTCGCCGGCTGCGAGACGACCCCCTCCGCGCCGCCGCCGGCCGCGCGCCCGGTCTATACCAGCCCGATCCCGCCCGACCGCCTCGTCGGCCGCTGGGGCCTTGCCGCCTACCACCGCCCGGACGACGCCACGCGCACCGAAGCCCAGGCCAAGGCCTCCTGCGGCAACCAGCCCTACGTCATTACCGCAGGGACCAATGGCGGCGTGATGATGTATCTCGCCGACGACAACAAGCTGACCGAGCTGGTCTCCAAGCAGGTGGGCAACGGCCCGGTCTATATCGGTCCGCCCGACGACCCGGCCGGCGGCGAGCGCGACCGTCAGGTGGTGCGCTTCGACAACAACATCCTGGTGCTGAAGTTCGTCGACCCGGAAGTGGCCAAGCGCTACGGCACCATGGTCTACGTGCGCTGCGCGTGACCTGAGGGGCCACGCGCCCTCTTTCGCGCCAAGCGCCCGACGGCGCTGAAGCATCCTGAAAAGCTCACCGCCCGAAGGCGGCGAAATCACAGTGATCAGCTCACCGCCCAAAGGCGGTGAGCATGGCAGACCCCCGGTTGGTGGGGTCGAACAGGTGCAGGCCCAGTTCCTCGGCCAGTTCCCGGAAGGCGGCGATGCCGCGCACGGAATTGCCCCGCCCGTCGAGCCGGGGTGAATAGGTGGCGATGCCGAGCTGGCGGTTGACCACCCCGAGGATACCGCCGCCCACCCCGCTCTTGGCCGGAACGCCCACGTCGAAGGCCCAGTTGCCGGCGAAATTGTACATCCCGCAGGTGAACATCACGGCGAGCGTTGAGCGCACCGCATCCACCGCGAAGGCCGTCGTGCCGGTGAGCGGGTTCTCGCCGATATTGGCGAGCGTCGCCCCCATGCGGGCGAGATCGCCGGCCGTCACCAATATGGAGCACTGGCGGAAATAGAGGTCCAGCGTCGCGTCCACCCCGGCGGTGAGCGCGCCGGCGCTGGTGAGGAGATGGGCGATGCCGCGGTTGCGGTGCGCCGTCTCGGCCTCCGAGCGGAACACCGCCTCGTCCACCACCAGCCGCCGCCCGGCCGCGGCGGAGAAGCGGTCCAGAACGAAATCCAGCGCCTCCGCGCCGAGATGCTCCACCAGCAGGCCCGAGACGGTGATGGCCCCGGCATTCACCATGGGGTTGAAGGGCCGGTTGGTCTCGGCATCGAAGACGATGGCGTTGAAGGCATCCCCCGAAGGCTCCACCCCGACGCGGGAGAGCACCTTTTCGCGGCCGGCCACCTCGAGGGCGAGACAGAAGGCAAATGCCTTCGAAATCGACTGGATGGTGAACGCCACGTCGGCATCCCCCACCGAGACCACCTCCCCCTCCACCGAGACGGCGGCAATGCCGAAGCGATCGGGGTCCACCAGCGCCAGTTCGGGAATGTAGTCGGCGAGCGCACCCGACGTGTCGGTGCGGGTGCGCTCATAGGTGTGGCGCACCACCGTCTCCAGCCCGTAGCCGGCCGGCACCGCGGGAGCCGCATGCAGGCTCGAATCCATCTCTTCCCCCTTGCCGACCACAGGCATGGACCAGGCGGCCGCGTCGCGGTGAGCAAAGCACAAGGCGTGCCACGACGGCCCGCGCGACCCGTCCAGCCCGTCGCGCCGCAAGGAGGAAACGGCATCAGCTGGAATTAGTCTATTTCGATTCTCGGGGAAGATCAGAACAGTTATCGTTTTGAGACAATCCAATATTACCCGACATCATCCCCCGCATATTGCCCCAGCGGTATCCGATTAATAAAAGAGCAGGAAGTCGCCTCAATTGCGTCGAGCCCCGCGATGCCCGTCTTTACACCTCATCCGTACGACCATCGCCGCCGGAACAAGGGCTCCTTGGGTCGCAAAAGCCGGCATAGTCTCGCCGGAAACCCATTCTCGACCATTGCGCTTACGGCCAGATCTCTGCTCGCCACGTCCGCCTTGATCGTGCCCGTCAGCTTCGGCATGGCGCAGGCACAGGAGGCGGCGCCGTCCGTCGCGCTGCCCACGGTGAACGTCGAGGGCGTGGCCGAGACCGCCTGGGGGCCGGTGGAGGGCTATGTGGCGACCCGCTCCGGCGCCGGCACCAAGACCGACACGCCGCTCATCGAGACGCCCCGCTCCATCTCGGTGGTGACGCGGCAGGAGATGGACGACCGGGCGGTGCAGAACGTGGTGGATGCCGTCTCCTACACCGCTGGCGTGCTCACCGGCGCCTACGGGTATGATCCGCGGTTCGACGACATCTACATCCGCGGCTTCGCCGTAACCTCGCGGGGCGACTTCCGCGACGGCCTGTCCCAACTCTCCGGCAATTTCGCCTATTGGCGCACCGACCCGTACGGCCTCGAGCGCATCGACGTCATCAAGGGACCGGCCGGCGTGCTCTACGGCCAGACCGTGCCGGGCGGCCTCATCAACCGCATCTCCAAGATGCCGGTAGACAAGACCTTCGCGGAAGTGGAGGCGCAGCTCGGCGACCCGGCCTGGTCGCAGGCCGCGTTCGACGTGGGCGGCCGTGCCAATGCGGACGGCAGCGTGCTCTACCGCCTCACCGGCCTCGCCCGCGCCGCCGACGGCACCGTGAGCTACACCACCAACAACGCCCTCTACCTCGCCCCATCGGTGACGTTCCAGAACGACACCACGCGCCTCACCATCCTCGCCAACGTGCTCGACAGCCGGGTGCCGTCCAACACCCAGTATTGGCAGACCCCCACCACGCTCACCCGCATCCCCATGGGGACCACCTACAACTCCATCCAGCAGACGCAGGAGCAGATCGGCTACCAGCTGGAGCACGCCTTCAACGACGTGTGGAGCGCCAAGCAGAACGTCCGCTACGGCCACATCGACAACCAGAGCCTGTGGATGGACGCCAACGGTGTCGTGACCGGCCCGCTCATCTCCATGACGGCGGCCAACTACATCGAGACCGTGGACAGCTTCCAGGCCGACAACCAGTTGCAGGCCAAGTTCACCACCGGCCCGGTCGAGCACAAGGTGCTGGGGGGCGTGGACTATCTCTGGCTGGACAGCTCCTACGGCATGGGCGACGGACCGGCAGGGGACGTGAACATCTTCAACCCCAACGTGCCCAACCTCCTGGTCATGCCAGCCATCACCTCGCGGGACGGCGCGGGGCTCAATCAGGTCGGGCTCTATCTTCAGGACCAGATGGCGTTCGGCGACGGCTGGCGTTTCCTCATCGGCGGGCGGCAGGACTTCGCCTCCACCAGCCAGAGCAGCTTCGGCATCGAGACCGCCGGCCGCGACGACCAGGCCTTCACCTGGCAGGCCGGGCTGCTCTATGCCTTCGAGAACGGCGTCTCGCCTTATGTGAGCTACGCGACGTCCTTCCTGCCCTCCATCAACGTGGACCAGAGCGGCCAGCTTCTGGAGCCGTCCAGCGGCGAGCAGTACGAGGCGGGCGTGAAGTATCAGCCCAAGGGCGGGCGCAGCTTCTTCACCCTCTCAGCCTATCAGATCACCCAGAACAATTACGCCGTGCCGGACCCGGTGAGCTTCTTCTACCTCCCGGTGGGCAATGTCCGCGTGCGTGGCTTCGAGGCGGAGGCGCTGGTGGAGCTGGCGCAGGGGCTTGATCTGACCGCCGCCTACACCTTCACCCAGGGCCGCATCATCAACAGCCTCGATGTTCCGACCATCGGCAACACGCCGCCCAACATGCCCGCGCACATCGCCTCGCTCTGGGCGAAATACACCGTGCAGGATGGCGACTGGAAAGGCTTCGGCGTGGGCGGCGGCATCCGCTATATCGGCCCGTTCTGGTCGGATACGAACAATCTCTACAAGAACGGCGCGCAATATCCGGTGGATGCCGCGCTTTATTACGAGAAGGGCAACTGGAACTTCCAGTTGAACGCGAAGAACGTCTTCGGGCAGCAGAACGCGCTGTTGAACGAGGGCTACTGGTACTGGCAGCAGGGACGCTCGGTGATCGCCTCCGTGCGCTATCGCTGGTGAGCCCCGGGGCAAAGCCGGCGCCGGCGAAGCGTTTCAGCCTACGGCCGGGGCTGGTGTGGGCGCATCGCATCCTCGGCCTGTCCACCGCGCTGTTCCTGGTGATCGCCGGGCTGACCGGCAGCATCCTCGCCTTCCACCACGAACTGGACGAGTGGCTGAACCCCTCCGCCTACCGCGCCACCGCGTTGGGCACGCCGCTGTCGCCGGACGCCTTGGCCCGGGCGGTGGAGGCCGGCCATCCCGACTTTCGTGTCTGGTACCTGTCGCTGCCCCACGAAGCCGGCGAGGCGGCGGAGGTCGCAGCTCTCGGCCGCATCGATCCGGCCACGGGCGAGCCGGTGCCGATCCCGGCGGATACCTTCCTGGTGGATCCGGTGAGCGGCGAGGTGCTGGCGGCGCGCCTGTGGGGCGCGTGCTGCTTCTCCGCGCTCAAGATCATGCCCTTCCTCTATGAGCTGCACCACAATCTGAGCCTGCCCGGCATCTATGGCACGCTGCTCATGGGCGGGGTGGCGCTGCTCTGGCTGGTGGACGGCTTCGTCGGCTTCGCGCTGACCCTGCCGCGCGGGCGGCCGTTCCTCACCAAATGGCGATCCGCCTTCACCATCAAGGGCGGCAGCGCCTTCCGCCTCAATATCGACCTGCACCGGGCGGCCGGGCTCTGGCTGTTCGTGGTGCTGATCGCCCTCGCGCTCTCCTCCGTGGCGATGAACCTGCGGCAGGAGGTGGTGGAGCCGGTGGTGGGCCTCGTCTCGAAGCTCACGCCCACGCCCTTCTCCGGCGGACCGCTGGCGCCCCTGCGCGAGCGCACCCTCTCCTTCGATACCGTGCTGGAGGCGGGGCTGAAGGAGGCGCGCGGACGGGGCTGGCAGGAGCCGGCGGGCGAGATCTTCTACTCGCCCCATTATGGGGTGTTCGGCGTCGCCTTCGGCGATCACGACGACCCCATGGACAGGCGCTGGCTCTATTTCGACGGTGCCACCGGGGCTTTCCGCAGTGCCAGCCTGCCGGGCGTGGGCACGGCCGGGGATGTCTTCATCCAGCTCCAGTTCCCCATCCATTCGGGCCGCGTCTTCGGCCTGACGGGGCGCATCATCATCGCCGTGATGGGCGTGGTGATCGCCGGCCTCGCCATCACCGGCGTCGCGGTGTGGTGGATGAAGCGCAAGGGACGCGTGGGCCGGAAGGGAAAGGCGCGGACGGCGCAGGCGGGAACGGGGAAAGAGCCCCGCGCCCGGGCCAAGGCGATGCCGGCGGAGTGAGGCTCAGCCTCACTCGTCCATCTTCAGCGCGGCGATGAAGGCTTCCTGCGGAATCTCCACCTTGCCGAACTGGCGCATCTTCTTCTTGCCTTCCTTCTGCTTGTCCAGAAGCTTGCGCTTGCGCGTGATGTCGCCGCCGTAGCACTTGGCGGTCACGTCCTTGCGCAGGGCCTTGATGGTCTCGCGGGCAATGATCTTGGCGCCGATGGCGGCCTGGATGGGGATGTTGAACAGATGCTGGGGGATGAGATCCTTCAGCTTCTCGCACATCACCCGGCCGCGCGCCTCGGCCCGCGTGCGGTGGACCAGCATGGAGAGGGCGTCCACCGGCTCGGCATTGACGAGGATGGACATCTTCACGAGGTCGCCGGGGCGGTATTCGGTGATCTGGTAGTCGAACGAGGCGTAGCCCTTGGAGATGGACTTCAGCCGGTCGTAGAAATCGAACACCACCTCGTTGAGCGGCAGGTCATAGGTGACCATGGCGCGCGCGCCGACATAGGTCAGCTCGATCTGGTTGCCGCGCCGGTCCTGGCAGAGCTTCAGCACGGAGCCGAGATAATCGTCCGGGGTGAGGATGGTGGCGCGAATCCACGGCTCGTGGATCTCCTCGATCTTCACCACGTCCGGCATGTCGGCCGGGTTGTGCAAATCGATGGTCGTGCCGTCCGTCATCTCGATCTGGTAGATGACCGAGGGGGCGGTGGCGATGAGGTCGAGATTGAACTCGCGCTCCAGCCGCTCCTGGATGATCTCCAGGTGCAGGAGCCCGAGGAAGCCGCAGCGGAAGCCGAAGCCCAGCGCGGCGGAGGTCTCCATCTCGAAGGAGAAGCTGGCGTCGTTGAGGCGCAGCTTGCCCATGGCGGCGCGCAGATCCTCGAACTGGGCCGCGTCCACCGGGAACAGGCCGCAGAACACCACCGGCTGGGCCGGCTTGAAGCCCGGCAGGGCGGCGTCGGTCTGGCGCTTGTCCTCGGTGATGGTGTCGCCGACGCGGGTGTCCGCCACTTCCTTGATGGAGCCGGTGAGAAAGCCGATCTCGCCCGGGCCCAGCTCGCTCATCACCACCATCTTGGGGGTGAACACGCCCACGCGGTCCACGTCATAGACGGCGCCGGAGCCCATCATCTTGATGCGCTGGCCCTTCTTGAGCACGCCGTCGACGATGCGCACCAGCACGACCACGCCGAGATAGGTGTCGTACCAGCTGTCCACCAGCAGCGCCTTCAGCGGCGCCTCGCGGTCGCCCATGGGCGGCGGCAGGCGGGTGACGATGGCTTCCAGCACCTGATCGACGTTGAGGCCGGTCTTGGCGGAGATGCCGATGGCGTCGGAGGCGTCGAGGCCGATCACGTCCTCGATCTGCGCCTTCACCTTCTCCGGCTCGGCGGCGGGCAGGTCCACCTTATTGAGGACCGGCACGATGTCGTGGTTGTTGTCGATGGCCTGGTAGACGTTGGCCAGCGTCTGCGCCTCCACGCCCTGGGAGGCGTCCACCACCAGGAGCGAACCCTCCACGGCGGCAAGCGAACGGTTCACCTCATAGGCGAAGTCCACATGGCCGGGGGTGTCGATGAGGTTGAGGACGTAGGTCTCGCCGTCCAGCGCCTTGTAGGAGAGGCGCACCGTCTGGGCCTTGATGGTGATGCCGCGCTCGCGCTCGATATCCATGTTGTCGAGCACCTGCTCCGTCATCTCGCGCTCGGAGAGCCCGCCGGTCATCTGGATCAGGCGGTCGGCGAGGGTCGACTTCCCGTGGTCGATATGGGCGACGATGGAGAAGTTGCGGATGTGCTTCTGGGCGGTGGCGGTCATCCGGGCCGCATAGCATCGGCGCGGGGCGGCCACAAGGCGAAGGCTGATCGAGGGGCCGATGCAAGGGGACTCTCGGGGGCCTCTCTCCCCTTCGCCGCACCGCCGTGAAGACCGGAACCGGCGTCCTCATCCGCCGTGGGAGAGCCATACCATCCGCTAGCGCCCCCTCTCCCTTGAAGCCGGCGATTGCCGGCTTCAAACTCCACGAGCCAAACTCGGCAACAGCCGAGTTTGGGCGGGAGAGGGCCGGGGTGAGGGGTATGCCTCTCCGGTTGCCGCGTCCTGCGAGGACCGGCGCCAGCCCCCTCATCCGCCGCGCGGCATACGCCGCGCGCCATCTTCTCCCGAGAGGGGAGAAGGGAAAGGCCTCGGCGGCGGGTCTTCAGGCTTCAAGAAAAAACCTGCGCTCAGAGCCCCATAAGGCGGCGGGACTTGGAACTGGGGTCCGGCTCCTCCGTCGCGTCCGCCTCGGGGCCGGGATCATCCGGCAAGGGCGGCAAGGCGACGATGGCGTCGGCCTTCTTTCCAGTCTCGGGCTTTCCGTTCTGCCGCGACCGGCCGCGGGCGTCCGCGCCATTGCCGGCGGGCGGGGCGAGGATGACCGGCACCGGCTCCGCGGCCTTGGGTTCGGGACCCTTGGGCTCGGGCGCCTTCGCTGCGACGGTCGCGACAGGCGCGGGCGCCTCGACGACGACCACCGGCGCCCCGGCAGCCACAGCTTCGGCCGAAGCGGCCGGCGCGGACTCGGCCGGCTTGGGCTCCGCAGCCTTGAGCTCGGCCAGTTTCTTCTCGGCGAGCTTCTGCTCCGCGATCTTCTTCTCGGCGACCTTGGCTTCCTCGCTGGCGCGCACGGCGGCAATCGCCGCCTTCACCCGCTCCGCCTCGTGCTCCAGGATCGGGGTCGCGGAGACGCCGGGCGGCACCTCCCACACGAAGGCATCGAGCCGGCCGGACACCGGCGAGACCGGCGCCCAGCGGTCAGAGACCACGCCATCGGCGATCCAGGCGGGATCGCGATTGGCGCGCACCGCGCGGGCGGTCCACTCGCGCGCCTTGCCGATATCTGCGTGCTCGGCCGCTTCCAGTTCCGCCATCAGCAGGCAGACGCGCTGGCTGGGATCGTCCAGCAGCGGCTCCAGCACGAGGCGGGCCTGGCGGAACTCCTGCGCATCGATGGCGGCGCGGGCAAGCGCGATGGCGCTTTCCCGCTGGGACGGCGCCCGGTTGGCGAGGGTTCGGATGCGCTTCAGCCGGTCGAGGGCTGCATCGCCGGGGCGCAGATAGGCCTCCACGTCGGCGAGTTCCGGATGCGGGTTGGCGGCGAACGCCGTCTCGACGATTTTCGCCGCCTTGCGCAGCTCTCCGGCGGCGCCCAGCAGGCGGCCGGCGCAGGCGGCGGCGGGCACGAGGGTGGGCGCGAGGCGCACCGCCTCCACCGCCTTCTCGCGGGCGACCAGCGGGTCGGTCTGTTCCAGCGCGATGGCCTCGGCGGCGAGCAGCACGGCGCGGCGGCGCTTGTACTGCGCCTTGTCGATGCCCTTCTGCGCCATCTGGCGTTCGAGCACCGCGCGGGCGCCAGCATAATCCCCGGCGGAGCAGCGCGCCTCGATCACCGCATCGGCGGCCCAGCCGAGCGTCGGGGCGGCCGAGGCGGCCTCCTCGGCGATGGCATAGGCGGCGGCCTTGTCGCCGGCCTTGCGGGCTTCCATGTGCAGCCCGCGCAGGCCGAGGAGGCGGGTGGAGGGATCGTCCACCATGGCGCGGAAGGCGGCGATGGCCACTTCCGGCTTGCCGTCGAGCTGGGCGGCCTGGGCGGTGAGGAGATGGGTGAGCGGCTCGTGCGGCAGGAGCCGCGCCGCGTCATGGCGCGCCTGACGCACGGCGGCATTGTCGCCGATGCCCACCGCGAGCAGGCCGCGCGACACCGCCTGCCAGCCCTTCTCGCGCTTGCGACGGCGGGAGAAGGCGGCGATCAGCTTGGGCGAGCGCACGAGCAGCGACAGCAGCCGCCAGAGCAGCAGCAGCACGCCGGAGACGACCGCGATGACGGCGAGGGCCACCGGCACGGTGGTCTCCACCCGCCAGCCCTCCCACACCACGGCGATCTCGCCCGGCCGGTCGGCGAGCCAGGAGACGCCGAAGGCGGCAGCGGCGAGGAGGATGAGGAGCAGGACGAGGCGGATCACGGCACCTTCCCCGAAATGGCGGCCAGCTGCTGCTGGAAGAGAGTTCCGGCGGCACGCACCGCGGCGGCCCGCGCCTCGATGTCGCGGAGAACGGCGAGGCGCTGCTGCACGCTTTCGGGCAGCTGCTTCAGCGTCTTCAGGGCCTCGTCGAGCTGGCCGGCGCGCACCTGGGTGACGGCGGTGGCGATGAGCCCTTCCGAATCCACCGAGCCGGGGCCGGTGGCGGGGCGCACCTTCACGAGGCTTTCGGCCGAGGACATCAGGCGGTCCACCAGCGAGGCCCTGGCATCGCTCGGGGCGGGGGCGGCGGCGCCGAGCGCGGCGGCCCCTTCCTGCGCGAGGCGGGCGGCGAGCGCAGCGGAGGGCGCGAAGCCCTTCTCCGCCGCCGCGGCGAAGGCGTCGAGCTGGCCGGCATTGGCGCCGAGCGTGGCGCGGGCGGCGGCGAGTTCGGCGGCGAAGGGGCGGCCGGAGACCACCGCATCGCGGAAGGCGGCGACCACCACGAGGCTGGACGCCGTGCGGTTGAACTGGGTGGCGGCGGCGCTCGCCTCCTCGATCTGCTTCTTCAGAGCGTCGAAGCGCGGGCCGATGGCCTCGGCCTGCTTCTCCAGCCCCTGCACCTGCGGCCCGAGGGCCTGGGTCTGGGTGGCGAGGGCCTGCACCTGCGGAGCGAGCGACTGGGTGGCGCCGATGAGCGCCTGCACCTGCGGGGCCAGAGCCTCGACCTTAGGAGCCAGAGCCTCCACCTTGGCACCGGCCTCGCGGGTTCCGGTGGTGGCGGCGGCGACCGCCGTGCGCAGGGCGCTGTCGCTGCCCTTCAGCGCATCCACGTCGCGGCGCAAGGCGGCCAGCGCCTCGCGGCCCTGCTCGGCGGCGGTCTTGAGATCGTCCACGCTTTTCACAAGCGCCGGCGGGATGGCCGGAGCTGCCGAGGCAGCGGACGGCGCGGCAGCGGGCGCGGTCTTCAGCCCGGCGAGGGCGTCCTGCACGGCCTTGAGCGCGGCCTCGTCGCGATCGAGCCGCTCGGAGAGGGCGGCGATGGCCCGGGGATCGACGGCGGGCCGGGCCTCCAGCGCGGCGATGCGCGACTGCAGCGGCGACAGATCGACCTTCGGCGCGGCCACCGGGGCCGGGGGATAAAGGATGGGCAGGGCGTACCACAGCCCGCCGGCCGCCGCGCCACCGCCGATAAGGCCGGCGATCAGCGCCGCGAACACGGTGCCGCCGCCGCCCTTGCGGGGTGCTTCCGGAGCCGAATGCGGCGGGGGCGGGGGGTCGGCCGGCGTGTCGCCGTCCTGCCGCACCTCGGTCTCGGCCACCTGCTCGGCGCTCTTCTCGGGGGCGTCAGTGCCGACGGAAGCGTCGGCCAAAGCGGGGGCCGCCACGGGCTCTTCAGCCGGCGTGCCGGACGCGGCCGGCTCGGACGTAACCGGCGCGCGGGCGATTTCCTGCGCCTTCAGGTCGAGGGTGGGCGGGGTGCGGGGCGGTCGGGAGGAGAAGTTCTCCGCCTTCGGATCGTCGCTCGCCGGCGTATTGGTGGCCATCGGCGTCGCTCGTGCCTCCCTATTGGGTTCGGACCCGTCTTCGGGACCGGGATAGACCGGCCGGGGCCGGGCCGCAACCGCGGCGCCCGCCCCCGTCCCTCACAGCCGCGTCACAGCAGCGCGAACAATGCGTCCTCATTGGGCGCGGCGGCGACTTCCACCGCCAGACCCTTGCGAACGAACGGCTCGGCCACCTGCTCGGACAGGCACAGTTCCCTCACACCGGTCAACGCGTCGTTAAGCCCCGCGCCTTCGACGCACCTGAGCAGCGTCTTCACCGTTCGCTGGGAGAAGTGCAGCGCGGCCTTAACGGTTCCGCTCGCCAGCGCCGCACGTGCCTCCTCGCTCAGCGCGTCGGCCGGTTCCGCGGCGTAAACGATGGCGAGGTCGAGCGAGATGCCGGGGGCGGCGAGCAGGCCGGCGAGATCCGCGGCGCGGTCCTCCCCCGCCGGGTTCAGCACCCGCGCGCCGGACGGGAGCACCGCCGCGATGCGCCCGGCCAGCGCCGAGGCGTCGCCGTCGCAATCGGTCACCTGGGCGAAGCCGATGGCGCGGGCCTCCTTGGCCGTGCGCGGCCCCACCGCGAAGGCCGGCAGATGCAGGAAGCGCTTGCCGTCGGGATGGGCGGCGAAGGCGGTCACCCCGTTGATGGAGGTAAAGGCCACCGCATCGAACGGGCGATCCGGCAACGGTGTCGTGGTGGGGGCGATCCGCAGCATGGGATCGACGATCACGTCATGCCCCAGCGCCCGAAGACGCTTGGCGGTCTGGTTCGCCGCAGGCAGCGGCCGAGTGACGAGAACATGCATGGGCAAAATCAATCGAGCGGAAGAACGGGGCAGAACAACGGCCGACGCGACCCGTGCCGCGCCGAAAAACACCGGACGCGGCAGCAGCCGCGCCCGAAACCCGAAATGCGGCGCGACCCGAAACGGCCACGCCGGAAACTCACAATCCCAACGCCCTGGCCGGGGCGCTGGCGCGCAGCTCGGTGCCGAGCGCCGTGCCCAGCGCCGCCGCGTCCGCGATGGGGGCGGCGCCGGAGGCCTCCGCCGCGTCCGCGCCATCGGGCGTCATGACGAGGCCGGAGAGGCGCACCTGATCGCCGTCCACCTTGGCAAGCCCGGCGATGGGGGTGCGGCAGGAGCCGTCGAGCGCGGTGAGGAAGGCCCGCTCGGCGGCAAGGGCGATGCCGGTGTCACGGCAGGCGATGGCGGCGATGGCGGCATTGGTGGCGGGGTCATGCACGCGGCATTCGATGGCCACGGCCCCCTGCCCCACCGCCGGCAGGAATTCCGATGTGGCCAGCACCGCGCTCGCCACCTCGGCGAGGCCGAGCCGCGTGAGGCCGGCGAGGGCGAGGAGCGTGCCGTCGAAATCCCCGTCCCTCACCCGCGCAAGGCGGGTGTGCACATTGCCGCGCAGCAATTCGACCTTCAGGTCCGGCCGCAGGCGCCGCAATTGCGCCTCGCGTCGGAGCGAGGCGGTGCCGACCCGCGCGCCGGCCGGCAGATCGGCGAGGCCGGCGCCGGATTTCAGGATCAGCGCGTCGCGCACATCGGCGCGCGGCAGGTAGCCGGCGAGGTGCAGGCCCTCGGGCAGGTAGGTGGCGACATCCTTGGCGGAATGCACGGCGAGGTCCACGCGGCCATCCAGCAGCGCTTCCTCAAGCTCCTTGGTGAAGAGCCCCTTGCCGCCGGCCTCGGACAGTGCCCGGTCCTGAATCTGGTCGCCGGTGGTGCGGATGACCTCGACGGCGACCTCGGCCGGCGCGACGTTCAGCGCCGTGGCGAGAGCCGCCTGCACCGCGTGGGCCTGCCACAGAGCGAGCGGGCTGCCACGGGTGCCGATGCGCAAGATTGGAGGCGCGACAGGGGATTTTCCGCCGGACATTTCTTCCAATTTCGTATTCTCGTTCAGGGATGCGTAGAATGCGCGAGGGATTCGAAACGGGATAGGCGGCGTTGCGGCGCAGCGCAATGGCGGCGCGCAAGGCTCTGGAGGATCAAGGTTTGCCCGATCTCATGGTGCTCGGCATCGAGACCACGTGCGACGAGACGTCGGCCGCGGTGGTGACGCGCTCGCCCTCGGGCGCGTCGGACATCCGCTCCAACGTCATCCGCTCGCAGGTGGAAATCCATTCGCCCTATGGCGGCGTGGTGCCGGAGATCGCGGCCCGCGCCCATGTGGAGGTGCTGGACCATGTGATCGCCGAGGCCATGCGGCAGGCGAACGTGGATTATTCCGAGCTTTCCGGCATCGCCGCGGCGGCCGGCCCCGGCCTCATCGGCGGGGTCATCGTGGGCCTCACCACCGCCAAGGCCATTGCGCTGGCGGCCAAGAAGCCGCTGGTGGCGGTGAACCATCTGGAAGCCCACGCCCTCACCGCCCGCCTCACCGATGGCGTCGCCTTCCCCTATCTGCTCCTCCTCGTCTCGGGCGGCCACACCCAGCTTCTCGCCATCGAGGACGTGGGCAAATACACCCGCCTCGGCACCACTTTGGACGACGCGGTGGGCGAGGCCTTCGACAAGGTGGCGAAGATGCTGAGCCTGCCCTATCCGGGCGGCCCGCAGGTGGAGGAGCAGGCCAAGCACGGCTATTCCGCCCGCTTCGCCTTCCCGCGCCCGCTTCTGGGGCGGCGCGAGCCCGATTTCTCCCTTTCCGGCCTCAAGACGGCCGTGCGGCTGGAGGCGGACCGCCTCGCCCCGCTCTCGGACGAGGACGTGGCGGATCTGTGCGCCAGCTTCCAGGCGGCGGTGGTGGACCTCATCGCCGATCGCGTGCGCGCCGGCGCCCGCGCCTTCCGCGACCGGCTGGGTCGCGGCCCCACCGCGCTGGTGGTGGCCGGCGGCGTCGCCGCCAATGGCATGATCCGCGAAAGCCTCGCCAAGGTGGCGGCCGAGCTGAACACCCGCTTCGCCATGCCGGCGCCGGTGCTGTGCACCGACAACGGCGCCATGATCGCCTGGGCCGGGGCCGAGCGGCTCGCCCGGGGCATCCGTGACCGGCTCGACGTGAGCCCGCGCGCCCGCTGGCCGCTCGATCCGGCGGCCGCCGCCTCTGCCACCGCGCGGGCCTGAACGGTGTCGGGTTCCAGCTTTCGCCGCATCGGCGTGATGGGCGCGGGCGCCTGGGGCACCGCGCTCGCCAATGCCGCCGCCCGCGCCGGGCGCGAGGTGGTGCTGTGGGGGCGCGACGCCACGGCCATGGCCGACATGGCGGCGGCCCGCGAGAACCGGGCCGATCTGCCGGGCATCGCCCTTGATCCCGCCGTCTCGCCCGTGTCGGACCTCGATCTGGTGGCCGATTGCGACGCCGTGCTGCTGGTGGTTCCGGCCCAGGCCTGCCGGGAGGCGCTGGGCCATCTCGGCGCCCGCGTGCCGGCGGGAATGCCGGTCATTTCCTGCGCCAAGGGAATCGAGCGCGGCACCCGCGCCTTCATGAGCGAGGTGATCGCCGAGGCCCTGCCCGGCGCGCGGCCCGCCGTGCTCTCCGGCCCAAGCTTCGCCACCGATGTGGCGGCGGGCCTCCCCACAGCGGTGACGCTGGCGGCGCGGGACGGGACGCTGGCGAAGGATCTCGCGCAGGCGCTCGGCTCGTCCACGCTGCGGCTCTATCACTCCACCGATGTGCGCGGCGCCGAGATCGGCGGGGCGGCGAAGAATGTGCTGGCCATCGCCGCCGGCATCGTCTCCGGCCGCAGGCTCGGGGCGAGCGCCGCGGCCGCGCTGGTGGCGCGGGGCTTTGCCGAGCTGATGCGATTCGGCGCGGCCTATGGCGCGCGGCCGGAGACCATCACCGGCCTCTCCGGCCTCGGCGACCTCATCCTCACCACCTCCGGCCCGCAATCGCGCAACTTCGCCTTCGGCCGCGCGCTGGGGGCGGGCGAGGCGGTGGCGGGCAAGCTGGCGGAAGGCGCCTTCACCGCCAGCGTGCTGGTGGAAATGGCAGCGGCGAAGGGCGTGGACGTTCCCGTCAGCGCCGCCGTGGACGCCGTGCTCGCCGGCCGCCTCGGCATCGACGGCGCCATCGAGGCGCTGATGGCGAGGCCGCAAAGGGCGGAGTGAGAGGCAGGGACGGGGAAACGCGCCGGCATTCGCAGCCGTCATCCCCCGGCGCGTTGTTCCCGCCGTCATCGCCCGCCTCGTGCGGGCGATCCACCGTGGGGCCGGAACGCTTCCGGAAGGTCGAAAACCGGACGAGCGGCAGGGTGGATCCCCCGGACAAGCCGGGGGATGACGCGCTGAGAAGACGTCGCGCGGGGTTTGCGAGCTGCCTCCGCTCAGGCGCCGCGCGGGCTTCAGGCTTTCAGCCGGTCGAAGGTGCGGCCCATCTCCTCGCGGCTCACATGGGCGATGATGGCGGGGTCGAGCACGTCCTCGCCGGCGCGGAAGGCGGCTTCGGCGTCGGGGTGGGCGAGCGCGATGCGCAGCGCGCCGAGAAGATCGTAGAGCGCCCAGGGCTTGCCGGCATCCCGCAGGGCCGATTGCAGCGCCCCCTGCACCAGCGCCCGCACCGTGCGATGAGATTCGGAGACCGGCACCTCGTCCGCCTCGCCTTCCAGCGCGGCGATGCAGGCCTCGGCATCGAAGGAGACATGGCCGCGGCAGGCCAGCGGGCGCACCGGATAGATCACGCAGATGCCCTCGGCGAGGAACGGGCATTCCCCGCCCAGCGCCATGGTGCCGGAGGCGGCGGGCGCGGTTGCCTGCGCGGCGGCGAGGCGGGCAGGCAGGTCGATGCCCACCTTGCGGAAGCCCTCGGACATGGCGCGGACATAGCGCGCCACCATCAGCACCTCGGGCATGGTCGCCGCCACCTGGATGCGGCAGCAGGTGCCGCAGCCCTTGTGGCAGGCCAGCGGCGGCAGATCCTTCGCCTGCTCGGCCACATTGTGCTCGTAGCTGGAGAAGGCCTGCATCCAGATGCGGTCGACGATCTCGGCCGAGCCCGCATGGGCGCCGAGGGTCGCGCCGAACGCGGCGTGCTGGGCACGGAAAAAGGCGGCAGGACCATCGGACGCGGGGTCTGTCCCGGAAGCGATCGCCACGGCAAGCCTCCAAAAATGCGTCGCGCCCCAAACGGGCGATCCGGCACGCTGGCCAAAAGCCGGAGCCGGAGCATTGAGATGGAACAAGCTATGTACGATCGGGAATAGCCAACAACTCCGGGAAACTGCGTAGGACCCCGCCCCCGTAACGGTGGGGGCGGGGAAAGCCGTCAGAACCGGTGCACCTCAGAAGTAGGTGGCCGCCACGCTGGTATGCTCCACGGACGGCGGATTGGCGAAGTGCGGGCCGGCGAGGCGGCGCCATTCCTGGAATTCAGGGGAGTTGCGGAAGTGCACCATATGGTCTTCCACGCTGTCCCAGGTGACCACGAGATAGTAGCGCGAGGGCGTCTCCACGCAGCGCTCAAGCGACATCCCGCGGCAGCCGCGCGACTTCTGGAAATAGGGCGCCGCTTCCTTCACCGCCGCCTCGAAGGCGGCTTCGGAGCCTTCCTTGATGTCGAGCGTGGCAATCTCATAGACCATCGTGCGTTTCCTTGTGGTGCGGCGCCCGTCCGCGCCGCCGCGGCGGAGATTAAGGCCTCGCGCGTCGCAGGCAAGCCGTGACAAGAAGCCTTGCCAAGCAAGGCGGGAAACGGCACATCCGCTCAATCGATTGCGAACGCGAGCATTGCCATGGCCCACTGGCTCTACAAGTCCGAACCCTTCAAATGGTCCTGGGAGATGCAGGTGAAGGCGGGCGCCAAGGGCACCCATTGGGACGGGGTGCGCAACCACCTCGCCAAGCAGCAGCTCCTCGCCATGAAGATCGGCGACACCGGCTTCTTCTACCATTCCAACGAGGGCAAGGAGATCGTCGGCATCGTCGAGGTCATCAAGGAGGCCTATCCCGACCCCTCCGACCCCACCGGCAAGTTCGTGATGGTGGACATCAAGGCGGTGAAGCCGCTGAAGACGCCCGTCACCCTCGCCGCCGTGAAGGCCGAGCCGCGGCTTTCCGAAATGGCGCTGATGAAGTTCTCCCGCCTCTCGGTGCAGCCGGTGACGGACGAGGAATGGGCCCTCGTCTGCGCCATGGGCGGCCTGAAGGCGTGAGCCGCGCGATCAGCGATCCCAACGCCTTCATCCGCGCCGAGACACGCCTGCGCCCGGTGCCGCTGGTGCCGGAGATCTCGCTCCATGTGGCCGACGAGGCGGTGCCCATCTGGCATCGCACGGAGGAGGAACTGGGCGAGCTCGGCCTGCCGCCGCCCTTCTGGGCCTTCGCCTGGGCCGGCGGGCAGGCCCTCGCCCGGCATGTGCTGGACCATCCCGAGACGGTGCAGGGCAAGCGCGTCCTGGATTTCGCCTCCGGCTCCGGCCTCGTGGGCATCGCCGCCATGAAGGCGGGAGCCACCTCCGTCACCTGCGCCGACATCGACCCGTTCGCGGTGGCCGCCATCGCCCTCAACGGGGCGGCAAACGGCGTCGCGCTCTCCCCCGCGCAGGACGACCTCATCGGCCGGGACGAGGGATGGGACACGGTGCTCGCGGGCGACATCGCCTATGAGCGCGATCTTTCGGAAAAGGTCTTCTCCTGGCTCCTCGCCCTCGCGGCGCGCGGCGCCAGCGTGCTCATCGGCGATCCCGGCCGCACCTATCTGCCCAAGGACCGGCTGACGAAGCTGGCCGAATACTCCGTCCCGGTGACGCGGGAGCTTGAAGACATGGAAATCAAGCGCACGGCGGTCTGGCGGCCGGCGTAAGGGCCTGTCTGGCGGGCAAGTAGGAGCCTCGCCGCAACTCCATCGTCATGCCCGGCCTTGTGCCGGGCATCCACGTCGGGCCGATGGGACGATGTCCGAATGATGTTTCCGGCCGCACCACGTGGATGGCCGGGACAAGCCCGGCCATGACGGCCTGTGTGGAACCATTCCGCTGCGCTCCATGCGTCCGGGGCGCGAGAGCGGTTCTCGGGACAAGCGACAGCGTGTCCGATACGCGAGGGCTGCCCCTCAGCACTCCACCCGGTTCGGGCAGAACGCCTTGTGAAGCGCGGCGATCACCGCCAGCACCTCCTCCCGGGCGATGCGGTAGAACACGCTCGTGCCTTCGCGCCGCGCCTCCACGAGGCCGTCGGCGCGCAGGCGCATGAGCTGTTGCGACATGGGCACCTGCTCGATGGCGAGTTCGTCGCGCAGCTGCGCGACGGATTTCTCGCCATCCACCAGCGCGCACAGAACCAGCAGGCGCTGCGGGTGGGATAGGCTGCGCATGAGTTCGGCCGCCCGCTCCGAAGCGGGGATCATATCAACAACATTCATAGTCTTGAATTTATGATAATTGAATGTTAGATGCAATGGCAACGCGGGGAAACCCGCACGCAAGGGGCGCCCGAACGGCGCGCCCCGACGAAGCAGGATTTCGGGAGCAGCATAATGTCTGTCGATCGCATCGTCATGATGTTTGCGGGTTTCATGGTGCTGGCGTCGCTCGGCCTCGGCCTCACCGTCTCCCCCTATTTCTTCTGGCTCACCGCCTTCGTGGGTGCGAACCTGATGCAGGCCTCTGTCACCGGCTTCTGCCCGGCGGCCATCCTGCTCAAGAAACTGGGCGTGAAACCCGGCGTCGCCTTCACCTGAACCGCTAGAGCCGTCCGGCACGAGGCCGGTCAGAGAGAGCCAACCATGTCCCTGCGCTTCACCCCACCCGCCGCGGCCCTCGCGGTGGCGATGGCTGTCCTTTTGCCTGCGCCCGGCACCGCCCACGCCGCCGATTTCACCGTGCGCAGCGTCGAGGTGCCGGAGCTGAAGGGCGTCTTCGGCGAGGTCAAGAGCCGCACGGTGGTGCCCGCCCGGGCTCGTATCGGCGGCACCGTGCGCTCCGTCACCGTGTCGGAAGGCGACAGCGTGAGGGAAGGCGATGAGATCGCCTTGGTGGTAGACGACAAGAATGCGCTCAACCTCAACGCCGCGGATGCGAAGCTCAAGGAGCTGCAGTCCCAGCTCGACAATGCAAAGCTAGAGCTCGATCGTGCCCAGCAATTGCTTGCCCGGGGCGCCGCCAGCCAGGCGCGGCTCGATACCGCAAAAACCCAGTTCGATGTCGCCACCAACCAGGTGACGGCCTCAGAAGCCGACCGCGCCGTGATCCTCCAGCGCGCCCGCGAGGGCGCCGTGCTCGCCCCCGCCGATGGCCGCGTCCTGACCGTTCCGGTCACGCCCGGCAGCGTGGTTCTGGCCGGCGACGAGATCGCCCGCGTCGCCTCCGGCCCCTATTCCCTCCGCCTGTCTTTGCCCGAGCGCCATGCCGCCTCCATCCGCGAGGGCGGCACGGTGCGCATCGGCGAGCGCGGCATCTCGCAGGACAAGGCCGGAACGCCCGCCACCGCCCGGCCAGGCCGGATCGTGAAGGTCTATCCGGAAATCTCCGCCGGCCGCGTCATGGCCGACGTGGAGGTGGACGGCCTCGGCAGCTACTTCGTCAACGAGCGCACGCTGGTGTGGGTGGAGATCGGCCGGCGATCGGTGCTGGCCGTTCCCGCCGCCCTCATCCGGACGCAGCACGGCATCGACTATGTGACGCTGGCGACCGCAGGCGGCCCGCTCGACGTGCCCGTCATCCTCGGCGAGCGGTTTGCCGGCGATGACGGCGAACGGGTGGAAATTCTCACCGGCCTCAAGGACGGGGACGTGATCTCCGCGGCGGGGCGCTGACCATGAGCGAGACTTCCAAGGGCGAGCCCCATGCGGGCGAGAACCGCCCCCTCGGCATCGCCGGCGTGCTCACACGCACCTTCATCGCCTCCCCCCTCACGCCGCTGCTGCTGCTCGCGGCCTTCGCCTTCGGCCTCATCGCGCTCATCACCCTGCCGCGCGAGGAGGAGCCGCAGATTTCCGTGCCCATGGTGGACATCCGCGTCTCGGCCCAGGGGCTGAAGGCCGAGGATGCGGTGAAGCTCGTCACCGAGCCGCTGGAAACCATCGTCAAGGCCATCGACGGGGTGGAGCACGTCTATTCGCAGACCGAGGACGACGGCGTCCTCGTCACCGCGCGCTTCCTCACCGGCACCAGCCCGGATGCCGCCATCCTGCGCGTGCACGAGAAGGTGCGGGCCAATCTCGACCGCATCCCGGTTGGGATCACCGAGCCCCTGATCGTCGGCCGATCCATCGACGACGTGGCCATCCTGGTGCTCACCCTCGTGCCCAAGCCCGAGGCCGCGAGCCGCTGGACCGCCAACGACCTCACCCGCGTCGCGCGGGAGCTTCAGGCCGACATCTCCAAGCTGCCGGACATCGGCCTCACCTACATCGTCGGCGAGCAGCCGGAGGAGATCCGCGTCGCGCCCGATCCCGAGCGCCTCTCCCTCTACGGCATCACCCTCGCTCAGCTGCAGGGCAAGCTGGAAGGCGCCAACCGCACCTTCAACACCGGCACCGTGCGCGAGGCCGCCGGCCAGCGCACCCTCGTCGCGGGCCAGACCCTGCAGACCCCCTCCGAGATCGGCGGCATCCTCCTCACCTCCCGCGACGGGCGCCCTGTCTATGTGCGCGACGTGGCGAACGTCACCCTCGCCACCCAGCCGGCCGAGCACTACGTCACCCATATCGAGAAGGGGCCGGATGGCCTCACCCGCCGCCCAGCGGTGTCCCTCGCCATCGCCAAGCGCCCCGGCACCAATGCGGTGGTCATCGCCGAGGAGGTGCTGCGCCAGATCGAGGCCGCGCACGGCTCCACCCTCCCCGCCGACGTGGAGGTGAAGGTCACCCGCAATTACGGCGAGAGCGCCAACGAGAAAGCCAACGAGCTGCTGCTGCATCTCGGCCTTGCCACGGTCTCCATCGTCGTGCTGGTGGGCTTCGCCATCGGCTGGCGCGAGGCGCTGGTGGTGGCGGTGGTCATCCCCACCACCATCCTCCTCACCCTCTTCGCCGCCCGCCTCATGGGCTACACGCTGAACCGCGTGAGCCTGTTCGCGCTCATCTTCTCCATCGGCATCCTGGTGGACGACGCCATCGTCGTCATCGAGAACATCGCCCGCCACTGGGCCATGAAGGACGGGCGCTCCCGGGCGCAGGGCGCCATCGACGCGGTGGCGGAGGTGGGCAATCCCACCATCGTCGCGACCCTGACCGTGGTGGCGGCCCTCCTGCCCATGCTGTTCGTTTCGGGCATGATGGGCCCCTATATGAGCCCCATCCCCGCCAACGCCTCGGCGGCGATGGTCTTCTCCTTCTTCGTCGCCGTCGTCCTCACCCCCTGGCTGATGCTGAAGATCGCCGGCCGGGCGGGGCAAGGTGATGCCGGCCATGGCGGCGACCATGGCGAAGCCGCCGATGGCGGGCGGCTGGGGCGCTTCTATGTGCGGGTGGCCCGGCCGATCCTCGCCTCCCGCGCCCGGGCGGGTGCCTTCCTCGCCACCGTGGGGGTCGCGACCCTCGCCTCCCTCAGCCTCTTCTACACCCACGCGGTGACGGTGAAGCTTCTTCCGTTCGACAACAAGACCGAACTGGCCGTCATTCTGGACATGCCGGCTGACACCCCTGTGGAACGCACCGATTCCACCCTGAATGCCATGGTGAACGCGCTGTCGGACCTGCCGGAGTCGGTTTCCTTCCAGACCCATGCCGGCACCGCCGCACCCTTCAATTTCAACGGCTTGGTCCGCCACTACGGCCTCAGGTCCGCGCCGAAGCAGGGCGACATCCAGATCAACCTCAAGGAGAAGGGCGAGCGCTCCCGCTCCAGCCACGAGATCGCGCTCGATGTGCGTAACAGACTGAAATCAATAGCACTTCCGCCGGGCTCGTCGCTCCGGGTGGTGGAGCCGCCCCCCGGCCCTCCGGTGCTCGCGACCCTCCTCGCCGAAATCTACGGCCCCGACCCGGACACCCGCCGCGCAGTCGCCCGAAAGGTGCGGCAAGCCTTTGAAAGTGTTCCATTTATCGTCGACGTGGACGACAGCTTCGGCACCCCCGGAGAGCGCGTCCGCCTGGCCATCGACCAGGACAACCTCGAATTTTACAAGGTGGAACAAGGGGATGTGTACGACGCCATTCGCGGCATCTTCGCCGGCGGCACCTTGGGCTATTCCCACCGCGGCGGCGGCCGGGCGCCGATCCCGATCCGCCTCGAAATGTCGAAAGGAAACAAGGCTGTAGACGAGCGCACCCTGGCGACCCCCGTCCCCGCCAACGCCCTGCCCGGCGGGCGCGGCGTGGTGGAACTCGGCGATGTCGTCCGCGTCGTCCGTGAACCCGCCTCCTTCCCCATCTTCCGCCACAACGGCCGCCCCGCCGAGATGGTGACAGCCGACCTCGCCGGCGCCTACGAAGCCCCGGTCTACGGCATGATGGCCGTGTCTAAAGCTTTGGAAAACATGGATTTCGGTATGCTGCCGAAGCCCGTCATCGCCCTCCATGGCCAGCCCTCCGACGAGACGAAGCCGACCCTCCTGTGGGACGGCGAGTGGGAGGTGACGTGGGTGACGTTCCGCGACATGGGCGGCGCCTTCATCGTCGCCATCCTCGGCATCTACATCCTCGTCGTGGCGCAGTTCGGCTCGTTCAAGCTGCCGCTCGTCATCCTAACGCCTATCCCATTGACATTCATAGGGATCATGACCGGCCACTGGCTGTTCGGCGCCCCCTTCTCCGCCACGTCCATGATCGGCTTCATCGCGCTTGCCGGCATCATCGTGCGGAACTCCATCCTGCTGGTGGACTTCATCCGCCACGCCCGCACCCCCGGTCGTCCGCTCGAAGAGGTGCTGCTCCAGGCTGGCGCGATCCGGTTCAAGCCCATCCTTCTCACGGCTTTGGCGGCGATGATCGGCGCGGCGGTGATCCTGACCGACCCGATCTTCCAGGGCCTCGCCATCTCCCTCCTGTTCGGCCTCGCCTCCTCCACGGCGCTGACCGTGCTGGTCATCCCGGCCATCTACGTGGTGCTGAGAGGCCGGCGCACGGACTGACCGAAGACGGTGTGACGCGGAACGGTGGACAGGCTGAAGATCCCGTCCTCGCCGGGATTTTCCCCGCTTGACAGCATAGGGCGCCAAATCATAAATGGCGCCTCCCACGGTTCGGGGCCGTAGCTCAGATGGGAGAGCGCTGCAATCGCACTGCAGAGGTCAGGGGTTCGATTCCCCTCGGCTCCACCATCCCGGACCGCATCTCAGATTTATAAAAAGCCAGATATTTGACGCACTGCGAAATCAGGTGCGTACCCAAGCTTGTACCCGCACTGCGTACCTGACCTTCCGCGGATAGCGCCTATGATCGCGCAATCGCGTCAGGGAGCAACTTCCTATTATCAATTTCATGCACCGCGTGATGCGGAAAACGGCTCAGCTTGGTAGCCGTTCGAGCAAGGCCCTCGATATCAGATCGGCAGAGCTTTGGACGTCGGAAGCTCAGAGAACCGCCCGGCGACGTGTCTATCTCTACGATCTCTATCAAATGTGGGGCGGCCATTTTATCTGCCCATGGACCATCATGTGCCGCGTCCACTCGCGCCGCAAAGCGATCCAGGAACAGATGGCCCATGCTGAGATAGGGAGCCCGCAGCCATGGAGCCCCGAGGAGCAATCTCCTGGCCCAGATACACGCCGCAGCCCTTCGGACCCTCTCCTTCGCATTATATTTGTCAGCCACCTCGAAACGGCCACCAACAGCCCACCCGGCCCACGCCAATACACCTGCCGGGCCTTCCGATCCGGCAGGTGCCATTCGTGACTGGCGCGTAGCCAACCGCTACGGAGAAAGCTCCTCCAGCACCCGGCCCTTCGTCTCGATGGCGAAGAGCATGGTGACGAGGGCGCCGACGATCAGGATGCCGGCGAAGGCAGCGAAGACGTACTGAATCCCTGCAGCGCCCATGATGGTGCCGACCACGATCGGACCGGCCGAGGAGCCGAGGCGCAGCCATGCGCTGCCGAGGCCGGTGCCGATGGCCCGGAGACGCGTCGGGTAGAGTTCCGCCGAATAGAGGTAGAGCGAGAAGGTGATGGTCTGCACGATCGCATAGGCGAGACCCGCGAGGATCAGAACCTCGGTCGGAGAGGTCGCCCCGATCCAGGCCAGGGCCAACAGCGGGATCGGCGCCGCGAGGAAGGCGAAGGTATACCAGCGCTTGCGGCCCACCTTGTCGATCAGGAGCGCGCAGGCCACCGAGGCCACCACGCCGGCCACCGAGGTCAGGAGCCCATAGAGCAGTGCCGTTTCCAGCGGCAGGTTGAAGGTCTGCCGGTAAAGGGTCGGCAGCCAGGCGATCATGCCATTTGCCACGAGGTAGGAGCAGAACCACATGGACCAGATGGTCAGCGTTCGCCGGCGATAGATGCCGGAGAACAGCTCCCGGACGCCCGAGCGCTCGACCGCCTTCATGGGCACCGGCTTCGGCTCCGGCAGCACATGGCCCCGCGCCGTGGCGCTGCGCTCCAGATCCGAGACGATCCTGTCGGCCTCGGCGTAGCGCCCCTTGGCGGCGAGCCAGCGCGGCGATTCCTTCATGAAGAAGCGCAGGGGAATGAGAATGGCGGCGGGCACGAGCCCGACGATGAACATGGCCTGCCAGCCATAAACAGGCACGAGCGCGCGGGCGATGAGGCCGGCCCCTACGAGGCCGAACAGGAACATCACTTCGTACAGCAGGAAGAAGCGGCCACGCCCCTTCGAACCGATGTACTCGTTGATGTAGGCGCTCGCCACCGGCACCTCGCCGCCGGTGCCAATGCCCTGGATGAAGCGGAACGCCATCATTGAGGCAGCGCCCCAGGCGAACAGGCAGGCGATGTCCATGCTGACGAACAGGAGGATGGTGAACAGCAGCACGGAGAGCCGGCCGATGCGCTCGGCCAGCCAGCCGAAGAAGACCGCGCCGATGAGCTGCCCGAGGTAGCCCATGGAGAGGATCAGGCCCGTCTGCTCAGGCTTGAGACCCCACTCCCGCACCAGCACCGGCATCGCATAGGCGATGGCGATGACGGTATAGCCGTCGAAGAAGGTGGCGGCGCCGATGATGTTGCGGGTCCAGAACACGCGTCGGGTGATTGGGAGCCGTTCCAGGCGGGCGCTGATGTCGGCTTGCCGCTCGGCATCGCTGCGCAAATCGGGTGTCCCGCCGGCACTAAGGTGCGGCGGCGTCTGCATGAGCATTGGCGTTTCCTCCAGGGATGATCTTGATTTTTCTTTTTGCCGGAGGCCAGAGGCACACCCGGAGATAGGGCGCGTTCCGGCCCGGAGCCGGCACGCGCTTCTCACCCGAAAGGGCCCGGAGGCGGCAGAAGCCGCCTCCGGGAGGGTAATGATCAGGCCGCGAGGGCGTCGGCGACCACGGTGAGGCCGGAGGCCTTCACCGCCGCGCGGATTTCGGCGTCGGCCGCTTCGCCGAGGGGCTTCAGGGGCTCGCGAATGTTCACGTTGTCGATGAGGCCGCGGGCGCGCAGCGCATGCTTGAGGGCAACCGTGCCCTCCATATGCGAGCCGCGGTGGTAGACGGCGCGGGTCACGGGCAGGAGCTGCTCATGATACTTGCGGGCGAGGGTGTAGTCCTGCGCCTTGCCGGCCTTGAGGTATTCGATGAGCAGCTCAGGCGCCATGTTGCCGTAGCCGACGAGCAGGCCGTCCACGTCGAACATGGTGGGCAGCAGCCACTCGTCATGGCAGGACATGATGGCGAGGTTCGGGAAGGCCTTCTTGAGGGCGGGGATCTCGTTGTACCAGCGCTTCATGTCGCGCACGCCGTTCTTGGTGGCGGTCACGCCCGGAATGGCGGCGATCTCGAGCTGGGTGTCGAGGTCGTAATTGGCCTTGGTCACGGCCGGGTACTGGAACAGGATGCACTCAAGGCCGGACTGGGCGATGGCCTTGTAGCGGTCCTGCGGGGCGCCCTTCTGGTAGCCGAAGCGCAGCCAACCGTGGTTGGGATATACGAGCGCGCCGCTCGCGCCGGCGTCGAACTTCTTCTTGGCCTCGATCTCGGCGACCTTGGTGCCTTCACCGGTGATGCCGGCGATGACCGGCAGGGGAGTGGCATCCTTGTAGACGCGGATAAGCTCGATCTGCTCCTCGAAGGTCAGGAAGGTGCCCTCGCCGGCATGGCCGAGGATGACAAGGCTCTTCACGCCGGGGATGGCGGCCAGCCACTTGGCGAGGCGCGCGTTGCCGTCGAAATCGACGTCGCCATTGTCCTTGAAGAGGGTGACGGGGGCGGGGTTCAGGCCCTTCCAGTCGATAGCCATGGTTTCAGTTCCTTCCTTGGGATCGTTCAGACCGAAATTCGGTCCCGCTTCCTCCGACCCGCAGTCTCCTTAGGATCGTTAGCGGGAACGTTCCCATAATTGCCCTTGTGTCCATCGTCTGTCAATCGCTAACGTGTCGCCGGGCCCCCGATCGAAGGACACACGCCGTTGAACGATGACGAACCGCAGGAGCGGCAGGGGCGCGTGACCATCCTGGATGTCGCGGCCGCCGCGGGCGTCTCCAAGTCCACCGTCTCGCGCATCCTCGACGAGCGCCTGCCGCGTTCGGAGAATGCGACCGCCCGGCGCGTGCGACAGGTGGCGGAAAGCCTCGGCTATGTGCGCGACGTGTCTGCCGCGAGCTTGCGCCGCGGCCAGACCAATACCATCGGCGTCATTGTCCCGCGGTTGACGGACACCGTAATGGCCATGCTCTACGAGGCCCTCGCCCGGGCCTGCGCGCGGACCGGACAGTTCGCCATCGTCGCTACCACCGACGACGAACCGCGCGCCGACCGCAAGGCGGCGCAGACGCTCCTGCAGCGGGGCGTTGACGGCCTCGTGCTCTCCACCGCCCGGCAGGGCGACGACTTCGCCCAGGAACTGGCGGAGCGCGGTGTGCCCTATGTGCTCGCCCTGCGCAGTGACGGGCGCAGTCTTGCATCCGTGGGCGACGACCGGCTGGGCGGATATCTCGCCACGCGACACCTGATCGATCTCGGCCATCGCCGCATCGGCCTCATTGCCGGCCCCTCTTATGCCTCCAGCAGCCGGGGGCGGGTCGAGGGTTACCGGCAGGCGCTCAAGGAGGCTCACATTGTTGAGGACCCGGCGCTCGTGGTCGAATCCACCTTCGACATCGATTCCGGAGCGGATGCAGCCGAGCGGCTGATGCGCCTTCCTCAGCCGCCCACTGCGCTCTTCGCGGTCAACGACAATACCGCCATCGGCGCCCTTTCCACGCTCGCACGGCTCGGGCTCTCGGTCCCCGGTGACGTCTCCCTGGTGGGCTACAACGACATCCCCATCGTCAGCCGCCTGCCGACCCCGCTCACCTCGGTGCGCGTGCCGTTCGACCAGATCGCCGCCGACGCGCTGGATCTCCTGACTCGGGGCGCCGCAACGCGCGCCGACCACCTGCGGATCGCCGCGCCGACCCTCATCCCCCGTCAGTCAACGGCGGTTCCGGGACCGACGCTCGGCAGAGCTGAAAAGGCCAGACACCGAGGGCGGGAACGCCACTAATTAACGGGATCGGTGCCGACGTTTTATTTAAAGTTCTGGTGAGTTGGCGCCGATTACTGGTCAAGACAAGTCACAATACTGGACTGATGCTGGACCTCGATCACGCTGGGCGCGAGGCGTACCCTCCGGCCGCCGTGATCGACAGTCAGTCGGCGAAGGCACCCAATGCCGGAACATGGGGTTACGATGCCGGCCAGAAGATCGTCGGACGCAAGCGCCATACAAGGCGGGGGAACGAACGGCTGCGGCCGCAGCGCGACTCAAATTGTGCTGGGCCACCTTCGGAGCGCTCTCCCATGAAGTGGCTCCCGAGATACCTACAGCCAGAGGGGCGATGACCGATGGGTGAACTCGTAGGCGGCAGGTGGCAGCGCGGCGGTATCGATACCGCCATAAAAGACGGGCAATTGCGGCGCCCTCCGTCCCTGTTTCGCAACTGGATCGTCGACGGCGAAGGACCTGCTGCGTTTCCCGCCGAACCTGGCCGATATCACCTCTACGTGTCGCTCGCTTGCCCCTGGGCGCACCGCACCCTCATCATGCGACGACTGAAAGGCCTCGAAGCGCTGATCGGCCTTTCGGTCGTACACTGGCTGATGGGAGAGGATGGCTGGTCATTTCAGCCGGGTGTCGGTGTCGTGCCGGACACGGTAAACGGCACCCAATGGCTTCATCAGCTTTATACCCTGAGCGAACCGCACTGCACGTCGCGAGTGACCGTGCCGGTGTTGTGGGACAAGGCGACCCGGAAAATCGTCTCCAACGAATCCGCGGACATCATTCGCATGTTCAATACCGCCTTCGATCGCGTGGGCGCGGCCGAGGGCGATTACTATCCGCTGCCGTTCCGCAACCAGATCGACGCCGTCAACACGCGGATTTATGACACTCTCAACAACGGCGTTTATCGCGCCGGATTCGCGACCACACAGTCCGCCTACGAGAATGCCGTGGCGGATGTCTTCGCGACGATGGACTGGCTGGACGAGCACTTGGCGCAGCGGCGGTTCCTCGTCGGCGAGCGGCTGACCGAAGCTGACATCCGGCTGTTCACCACGCTCGTGCGGTTCGATCCGGTGTATTTCGGCCACTTCAAATGCAATCGGCGGGCGCTCGTCGACTATCCAGCGCTCTGGCGCTACACGCGCGCGCTCTACCAACACCCCGCCATCCGTCCGACTGTCGATTTCGAGCACATCAAGCGGCACTACTACGCCAGCCATTCCTGGCTCAATCCGAGCGGCATCGTCCCCGTCGGACCTGACCTCGACTTCGAAACGCCGGTCACTTGACGTTGCCCTCACGTTTCGCTCAGGCCTTGTAGAAATCGAGGAACATGGCAACGCCGCTATCGATCAGCTGATTGGCATCACGGGCGCGCGGGGGTGGAAAGGCGAGCGCGCCTGCGAGTTTTGCATCTTCTGCGACGAGTGCGAGAAACTGGTGCGCAGCCAGGTCGGGATCGGGGATGCGCACGCGCGCGGTGTCGTTGAGCGCAGCCAGATAGGTTGCGATCTGGCGGATCGATGCGCCCGGGCCCTCGTCGTAAAACACTTCCGCTAGACGCGGAAACCGGGGCGCGACCGGAATCAGAATGCGGAAGATGTCCAGCCCTTCGCGCTGGGCGAAGATGCGCCGGTAATTGATTGCGACCTTTCGCAACTCCGACTCGACAGAAGCGTTCTGGGGGTCCGGCACATAAAGGTTCGCATTGACCGCGCGGCATTCGACACGGATCAGCTCCTCGAAGAGGGCGGCTTTGCTGGAGAAGTGCGCATAGAGCGTCGCTTTGGAAAGCGCGCCGACGCGGGCGATCGCGTCCATCGTCGCGCCGTCGTAGCCCGCCTCGAGGAACACCGCGCGGGCCGCCTTCAACGCCTCCCGAGCTTTGGGTCTCAGGCTGCTGGAGGCTTGCGGTACAAGGGTTGATGCGTTGCATTCCGACATGCCTTCAACTTAATCGAACTGTACGGTTCAGTCCATATTGACTCTCGATTTATCTGGCCCTAGTCGTTGGTCGAACTGAACGGTTCGGTTCAGATTGGTTGTATGCGGGTGCCTTTGATATGCGAGACCTGTCTGCCCTCTCCCGGCTCGCCCCCCGCCTCAAGGGGGGCGTCGTCGCCGCTTCCCTGCTGCTGATGAACGGCTGCATGGTCGGGCCGGATTTCGAGGCGCCCGATGCACCGCGCGTCAGCGGCTACCTGCCCGAAGGCACGCCCCGTCCCACGACCTCGGCTGACGTCCATGGCGGGCGCAGCCAGGTCCTTCTTCGCGGCCGCGATCTGCCCGGCGAGTGGTGGCGGGTCTTCCGCAACAAGCAGATCGACGCCTTCGTGGCGGAGGCGATCCGCAACCATCCGGACATCGCCGCCGCTCAGGCTGCGCTTCGGGCGGCGCGCGAAAACGCGCTGGCGGGAGAGGGCAGCCTGTTTCCGCAGGTGTCGGCAAACGGCAGCGCCACCAGGCAGGTCACCTCGCTGGCGAGCCAGGGCGAGAGCGGCAACACCAGCCCCTACAATCTCTACAATGCCTCGGTCAGCGTCAGCTATGTGCTCGACGTGTGGGGCGGCACCCGCCGGAATGTCGAGGCGCTGGAGGCGCAGGCGGACTACCAGCGCTTTCAGCTGGAAGCGACCTATCTCAGCCTCACCGCGAATGTGGTGACGGCGGCCATCACTGATGCCTCCCTGCGCGCGCAGATCGAGGCAACCAACGACATCATCAAGTCGGAGCAGGAGCAGCTCAAGCTCGTCCAACGCCAGTTCGAGCTGGGCGCGGTGGCCCAATCCGATGTGCTCTCCCAGCAGTCGAACCTCGCCCAGACACAGGCCACGCTTCCGCCACTGCAGAAGCAGCTCGCCCAGCAGCGCAACCAGCTGATGGCCTATCTCGGCCGGCTGCCGAACCAGGACCGGGGCGAGCACGTGACCCTCGCCAGCCTCACCCTGCCGCGCGATCTTCCCGTGAGCGTGCCGTCCGCTCTGGTGCGGCAGCGGCCCGATATCGGCGCGGCAGAGGCGAGCCTGCACAAGGCCACCGCCACAGTGGGCGTCAACGTGGCCAACATGCTGCCGCAGGTTCAGCTCACCGGCAGCTACGGCAGGGCCGGCCTCACCCCCGACAGCCTGTTCTCGCCGGGCACCGCCGCCTGGAGCATCGCGGGCAGCGTCGCACAGACGGTGTTCGACGGCGGGACGCTCTATCACGACAAGGAATCCGCCGTCGCGAGCAACGAGCAGGCGTTGGCGCAATACAAAAGCACGGTCATCACCGCCTTCCGCGACGTGGCGGATTCGCTGCGCGCCATCGAGGCCGATGCCAGCACGCTGAAGGCCCAACTCGCCTACGAGAAGGCGGCGCAGGAGAGCGTGAAGATTTCCCGCACCCAGTATCTCGCCGGGGCGGTGACCTATCCCTCGGTGCTCACCGCCGAGCAGAACTTCCAGCAGGCGGTGGTGGCGCGGGTGAAGGCGCAGGCCGCCCGTTTCACCGATACCGCGGCGCTGTTCCAGGCCCTGGGGGGCGGCTGGTGGAACCGGGTGGACCAGACGGCGCAGGCCGAGCCCCGCACCAACGCCGGCTATTTCCAGGACCACTGAGAGGGCTGCAACGCCCCTCGCGAGCGCGCCCTCAAAACGACCCCTGCGCCGCAGCCGCAAGAAGAGACGTCAGATGAAGAAACGAATGATCATCATGCTGGCCGCCGTCGCCCTGGTTTTCGGGGCGCTGTACGGCTTCCAGCTCTTCAAGGCGAGCATGATCAAGCAGGCGCTGGCCTCGCTGCGCGACCCGCCACAGACCGTCGCCACCACGGTAGCTGCCCTCTCGCCCTGGCAGTCCACCGTCAAGGCGGTGGGCAGCGTGCGCGCAGAGGCGGGCGCAGATCTGGCGCTTGAGAGCTCCGGCACGGTCGCGAAGATCAATTTCAAGTCCGGTGACGAAGTGCGCGAGGGACAGGTGCTGCTCCAACTGCGCGACGAGCAGGAGGTGGCCAATCTCGCCGCCCTGAAGGCGACGGCGGATGTCAGCGCCATCATCCTCAACCGCGATCAGGAGCAGTTGAAGATCCACGCGGTCAGCCAGGCGACCATCGACAGCGACACCGCCAACCTCAAGAAGGCGCTGGCCCAGGTGGCCGAGCAGCAGGCTGTGGTGGACAAGAAGACGCTGAAGGCGCCCTTTTCCGGCCGCCTCGGCATCCGCTCCGTCGATCTCGGCCAGTATGTGAGCGCGGGCACGACCGTGGTGACGCTGCAGTCCCTCAACCCCATCTTTATCGACTTCTACCTGCCGCAGCAGGCCCTCGCCGAGGTGAAGGCCGGGCAGACGGTGAAGGCCACGGTGGACACCTATCCCGGCCAGGCATTCGAAGGCACGGTGACGGCCATCAGCCCCAAGGTGGACGTCACGTCGCGCAACGTTCAGCTGCGCGCCGAATTCAGGAACGACGACCACCGCCTCACCCCCGGCATGTTCGCGACCGTCGAGGTCGCCGTGGGAACACCGGACGCGTTCGTCACCGTGCCGCAGACGGCCATCATGGCCAATCCCTACGGCGACATCGTCTTCGTCGTGGAGAAGAAGGAGGGGTCGGCCACGGGCCTCGCCGCGCGTCAGGTGTTCGTGAAGACTGGCGCGACCCGTGGCGACCAGATCGCCGTCCTCTCTGGCATCAAGGCGGGCGACCAGATCGTCGCCGCGGGACAGATGAAGCTGCACAACGGGTCCCTGGTCAGCGTGAACAATGCGGTGCTGCCGGCCAACGACCCCGCTCCCTCCATCGTCGATCGCTGAACGGAGGCGCCCGTGTCATCCTTCACCGACATCTTCATCCGCCGGCCGGTGCTGGCGATCGTGGTCAGCCTGATGATCCTGGTGCTGGGCCTGCGCGCCATGAGCTCCATGCCCATCCTGCAATATCCGCGCACGCAGAATGCCATCGTGACGGTCTCGACCACCTATCCCGGCGCCGATCCGGACGTGGTGGCGGGCTTCATCACGACGCCGCTGGAAAATGCCATCGCCCAGGCGAACGGCATCGACTACATGACCTCCACCAGCACCACCGGCACCAGTACCATCACCGCCAACCTGCGGCTCAACTACGATACCGGCAAGGCGCTGACCGAGATCAACACCAAGGTCAATTCGGTACTTAACCAGCTGCCCTCCGGTACTCAGCAGCCGGTGCTGACGGTCAAGGTGGGGCAGACCATCGATGCCATGTATATCGGCTTCCGAAGCGACGCCATTGCCGGCAACCAGATTACCGATTACCTGATCCGCGTGGTGCAACCGAAGCTGCAGGCGGTGCAGGGGGTGCAGACGGCGGAACTGCTCGGCAGCAAGACTTTCGCCATGCGCGCCTGGCTCGATCCCATCCGCCTCGCGGCCTATGGCGTGACCGCCTCGGAGGTCTCCACCGCGCTCACCCGCAACGACTACATTGCGAGCCTCGGCAACACCAAGGGCCAGATGGTGCAGGTGAATCTCACTGCGTCCACCAGCCTGCACAACGTGGAGGAGTTCAGGAACCTCATCGTCAAGGAGGCGAACGGCGCCATCGTGCGTCTGAAGGACGTGGCCAACGTCACCCTCGGTGCCGACGACTATGATTCCGCCACCATGTTCGACGGGCGGGAGTCGGTCTATATCGGCATTCAGATCGCCCCCACCGCCAATCTGCTCGATGTCATCAAGGGCGTGCGCGCGGTGCTGCCGGACATCGAGAGCCAGCTGCCCACCGGGCTTTCCATGGGCGTGATCTACGATTCCTCCGCCTTCGTGAATTCCTCGATCGAGGAGGTGATCCACACGCTGGTGGAGGCGCTCGCCATCGTGACCCTGGTGGTGTTCGCCTTCCTCGGCTCCTGGCGCTCGGTGCTCATTCCCGTCATCGCCATCCCCCTGTCGCTGATCGGCACCTTCCTGATGATGCTGGCCTTCGGCTTCAGCATCAATCTCCTCACGCTGCTCGCCCTCGTGCTCGCCATCGGCCTCGTGGTGGACGACGCCATCATCATGGTTGAGAGCGTCAATCACCACATGGAGGAGGGGATGAGCGCGCTTCAGGCCGCCTTCGCCTCGGCCCGGCAGCTCGCCAATCCGATCATCGCCATGACCGTGGTGCTGATCGCGGTCTATGTGCCCATCGGCTTCCAGGGCGGGCTTACGGGTGCGCTGTTCACGGAATTCGCCTTCACACTGGTGGGGGCGGTAACGATCTCGGCCGTGGTGGCGCTGACGCTGACGCCGATGATGTCCGCCTACATGCTGAAGCCGGTGGACCATGCGGGCGGGGATCTGGAATCCCGCATGGTGCTGGCAGTGGACCGGGTGATGGGCGCTGTCACCGCCGCCTATTCCCGCTCGCTTACGGGCGCGCTCAATTACATGCCTGTCACTGCCGTGTTCGCCGGCCTCGTGCTGTGCAGCGTTTACTGGCTGTACGGCACGGCGCAGAGCGAGCTGGCGCCCGAGGAGGATCAGGGCATCATCCTCGCCCAGAGCATTTCCGCCCCCAATGCGACACTGCAGCAGAAGTTGCTCTACAATCGGCAGACCTACGAGACCTTCGCCAAGCATCCCGAGACCGAGACGGTCTTCCAGGTGGAGAGCACCGGCACCAGCATCGCCGGCTGGGTGCTGAAGCCCTGGGACGAACGCAAGGCAACCACCAAGACCCTCCAGCCGATGATCCAGCAGGAGCTGAACGCCATCGCCGGCCAGAAGATCGTTGCGTTCCAGACATCGCCTCTGCCCGGCTCCAATGGCTTGCCCATGCAGATCGTGATCGGCACCTCGGATGGGTTCGACAAGCTTAACGAGGTGGCCGCGAAGTTCATGCAGGAGGCGCTGGACACCGGCCTGTTCATCTTCCTCAACAACGATCTCAAGATCGACCAGCCGCAGGCCTCCATCGTCATCGACCGGGAGAAGACCTCCCTCCTCGGACTCTCCATGAGCGACGTGGGCGGCGCCCTCTCCTCGCTGCTGGGCGGCGGCTATGTGAACTATTTCAGTCTGGACGGACGCTCCTACAAGGTCATCCCGCAGGTGAAGCAGGAGGCCCGGCTCAATACGGACCAAGTGCTCGACTATTACATGCGCATGAGCGACGGGACCATGATCCCGCTGTCGACGGTGGCGCGCATCGAGACCAAGACCGTGCCGGAATCCCTCAACCACTTCCAGCAGGTGAACGCCGCCACCATCGCCGGCGTCGTCGCGCCCGGGGTGACCACGGGTGATGCCATCACGGTGCTGAAGGATCTCGCCAAGCGCACCCTGCCCACGGGCTATACGCTCGATTTCGGCGGTGCCTCGCGGCAATATGTGCAGGAGAGCGGCGGCTTCGTGACGACGTTCGCGTTTGCGCTGATCGTGATCTTCCTGTCGCTGGCCGCACTGTTCAACAGCTTTCGGGACCCGGTGGTGATCCTGCTGTCGGTGCCCATGTCGCTCGCCGGCGCGCTGCTGTTCATCAGCGTCGGCATCGGCGGGGCGAGCATCAACATCTATACCCAGGTGGGGCTCACCACACTCATGGGGCTCATCAGCAAGCACGGCATTCTGATGCTAGAGGTGGCGAACGAGTTGCAGCTTGACGGCAAATCCAAGCGCGAGGCCATCATCGAGGCCGCCACGCTCCGCCTGCGGCCCATCCTGATGACGACGGCGGCTATGGTGCTCGGCGTCGTACCGCTGATCTTCGCGTCCGGCGCGGGCGCCGCCTCGCGCTTCAACCTTGGCCTGGTCATCGCCACCGGCCTCGCCATCGGCACGCTGTTCACCCTCTACGTCGTGCCCACGGCTTATGTGTTGATGGGCCAGACTCACCGCCGCGAGGAAGGCGAGGGGGCCACGCCGACATTGGCTACTGCCGAATAGGTTCCGGGTGGATGCGGGGCCGGCGAACTGACGGCGGTGGTGGAGATGCCCTGGTATCCGCTGGCGCTCGAAAACCCCTCCGATCGGGGGCTAACCCCAATGGGAATCTAAACAATCCAACCCCACTATAAACCCCGCCTCTTTCGCGCGTTTCCGCGCGGACGCTCCAGGATGGTTGGGGACAAGCGGTCTTTTATAGATCTATGTTTCCATGCATTTTCCCCACGTCGCCGAACGCCGATGGAGGATAGTTCGGCGGACTTCGGCCCCACCAATTAAATTCCCACATCATCGACTGCTCAGACGACCGCAAGCGGGCGCCATGGCATCCCTGTATCACGGCCACGCCAGTGCATCCCCGCCAGCTTCTGCCGATGGGGATGCACTTCAAAGCCTCGCTCCGTGGAACGCAATTTGCTGACCTGCGCGCCCTAGCCTTCGCCGCGGGCGATGACGGGGAGCTGCGGCGCTTCGTCGACATTGAGGCTGAACAGATCGGGCCGCGCATAGTGGCCGATGGGATCGAAATCCAGCTTGGCGCCGATGATGTCGTCGAGGTCGATCTCGGCGGTGAGGATGGTCTCCTCGTCCAGCACAGGTCCGGCCAGGACTTCGCCGAGGGGACCGACGATCACCGAGCGGCCGTGCATCATCCAGGCGTCGGGGGCAGCCTCGATGCGGCTGGCGTAGTCCTCCGGAAAATCGGAGCGACGCATCACCTGGCAGGCGCTGATCACGAAGCAGCGGCCTTCCATGGCCACATGCCGCATGGTGGAGATCCAGGTCTCCCGGTCGTCGGCGGTGGGCGCGGCCCAGATCTCGACGCCCTTGCCGTAATAAGCCGCGCGCAGCAGCGGCATGTAATGCTCCCAGCAGATGGCGCCGCCAAGCTTGCCATAGGGCGTGTCGACCACGGTCAGGGTGGAGCCGTCGCCAAAGCCCCACACCAGGCGCTCGGAGCCGGTGGGCATCACCTTGCGATGCTTGCCGAGAAGACCATCGGGGCCGAGATAGAGCACGGTGCAATGGAGCGTTCCGCCGTCCCGCTCGATGATGCCGACCACGACATGGATGTCATGCTCCGCACAAGCCGCGGCCAGCTGGTCCACTTCCGGCCCGGGCACCGTAATGGCGCCGCGCACGTAGCGGACGAAATCCGCCCGCCCCTCGGTCGTCCGCCGGCCAACGCTGCAGCCGAAATCCAGCCCCTTGGGATAGCCGCCGATAAAGGCCTCCGGGAATACCGCGATCTTAGCCCCCGTGGCGGCAGCCTCGGCGATGAGGGCGACGATGCGCTGGGTGGCGGCCGGGCCGTCGAAGGGGATGGTTGCGGCCTGGACAGCGGCCACCTTGATCCTGGGCATTTCGCTCATTCCTTGTTGTGTGCTGCGCCGTTCCACAGCGGGCGATCGAGGTCGAAGAGGTCGCGCGTGCGCGTGTAGGCGGTCGGGCCGTGCATCCGGGCGACGAGATCAAGGGCGAGGCCGTCCACGCGCGGGCGGGCGGGATCGCCGGTCAGCACATGGGCGGCATAATGGGCGTGCAAGACCTCGCCGACGACCAGAAGCTGGCCCGGGCCGGTCTCCAGCAGATGGGTCATCCGGCATTCGAGGGCAACAGGGGATTCGGCGATGCGCGGTGGACGCACACCGATGCTGGGGGCGGCGGAAAGGCCCGCCAGCGCGATCTCATCCACCTCGGGCGGCGCATCCACGCAGGTCGCGTTCATGGCCTCCACGAGGGCATGGGGAACGAGGTTGACGACGAATTCCCCGGTCGCGCGGATGTTGGCGGCCGTGTCCTTCTCCGGCTCCGGCCGCGCAAGGATGCCGAGGGCCACCACCGGCCGGTCCGCGCCGAAGACGTTGAAGAAGGAATAGGGCGCGGCGTTCACGACGCCATCGGCGCTCATGGTCACGACCCATGCGATGGGTCTCGGCAGGACGGTGGACGCCAGCAGCCGGTAGCGCATCTCGGCGGAGAGGAAGCTGAAGTCGAAATGGCGCGCGGCGGGGCCATCCGGGGGCGCCGCGGCCTGTGTCTGGGTATTGGTCATGATGTCCCTGCGGCCGGCGTCAGGCGCTCCGGCCAGCCGGCGGACGATGGCCCTCGCGCGGGGCGGGACCATCGTCTCCATGGTGACGGACGGTAGCCTCAGGCGCGAAGGATCTTCACGCTCTTCACATCGAAGCTGCCGGTGGCGATCTCCTTGTCCACCTCGCCGGCGATGGCCGTGTTGACGAACTTCGGCACATCCGGGAGACGCGGCAGGAGCTTGGCTTCCACGCCCCATTTGGCGAGGGTCTCCATCTGCGCGATCTGGGCGGGGGACAGTGCCACCTTGATGTCGGTGAAGGTCTTCGCGCTCCACGCCGGATCGTAGCTCGACGCCTTCTGGAGCACGGGCTCGGGAATGTTCTTGGCCGGCTCCAGCGAGCGGAACCAGCTGTTGGCAAGGTCATTGTTCTGCGCAGCGAAGAACAGGGCCTGCGCATTGGCGAGCAGCAGACGGCGCAGCACATCCGGCTTCTGCAGGAAGCGGTTGTTGGCGGCGAGCACGATGACCGGGCTCAGATTCTCCGAGACGACGACCGCATTGCCCGTGCTCTCGAAGAAGCTCACGAACGGATCGTAGGTGAAGAAGGCATCGATGCGCTGCGCGCCCACGGCATCGGCGAGCTCCGCCGGGCCGACGTTCACGAAGGTCATGTCCTTGCCGGGCACGAGGCCGGCCTTCAGCACGGCATCCTGCGCGTTCTGGAAGGCGGTGATGCCGAAGGTGCCGTAGACCTGCTTGCCTTTCAGGTCCGACATCTTGGTGATGCCGGACTTCTTCGTGGCCAGTACCGCCGAGCGGAAGCGGGCCTGCGAGGAAACCGTCGTCACCGGCGCGCCGATGGCCATGGTGGTCACGGCGGCGAAATCGGAGAGCGTGCCGACATCACCCGCGCCGGAAACCAGCGCCTCGGTGATGGCCGGCGAGGCGGCGAGCTGGATCATCTCCATCTTGAGCCCGTTGCGGGCGGGGATGTCCGTGCGCATCAGCACATGGGCGATCTGGGCCGACACGGTGGTCGTGTTGAACCAGCACATGCGGACCACGTCCCCCTCCTGCGCGCGCAGGATCGAGGGGGCGGCCAACGGGAGGGAGGCGGCAAAGCCGGCGGCCAGCTGGCCGAAGCGGCGGCGCGAAAGTCCTGAGGTCACGATTATTCCCCTTTCTGCCATTCCGGCTTGAGCGTTTCCCACAGGTCGTTGACCGTGGAGACGAACCATGGATCGGACCGCATCTCGGCCGTGCGGGGCCGCGGCAGCGGAACGAGAACCTCCTCGCGCACCCGTCCCGGACGCGGGCTCATGACCACCACGCGGTCGGCGAGGAACACCGCCTCGTCGATGCCGTGGGTGACGAAGATCACCGTCTTGCCGGCCTCCGAGGAGATGCGGGCGATCTCCTCCTGCAGCAGCACGCGGGTCTGCGCATCGAGGGCGCCGAACGGCTCGTCCATCAGCAGGATGTCGGGGTCGGGCGCGAGTGCGCGGGCGATGGCGGCGCGCTGCTTCATGCCGCCGGACATCTGGTGCGGGAACTTGTCCTCGAACCCGTTCAGGCGGACCGTCGCGATGAGGGCGCGGGCGATCTCGGCCCGCTCGGCCTTGGGCATGCCCTTGGCCTTCAGGCCGAATTCCACGTTCTGCTGCACCGTCATCCAGCCGAACAGGGCATAGTCCTGGAACACCACCGTGCGCGAGGGATCGGGCTTGGTGATCGGCCGGCCATCCTGGAGCAGTTGCCCGCTGGTGGCGGACTGGAAGCCGGCGATGATGCCGAGCAAGGTGGACTTGCCGCAGCCCGACGGCCCCAGCAGCGAGATGAACTCGCCGCGGCGGATGCGCAGCGTCACGCCATCAAGCGCGATGACCGGCGCCTCGACCTTGGACCCATAGACCTTGCCGACATTGCGGATGTCGATCTGCACGTCCTCGGGAGAAAACTGGGGCGCAAGGCCCGGCGCGGCGGGAGACATGAGGGAGGCGTTGGCAAGCATGGCTGTTCCTTTCGCTTTCCTCAGTTGCGTTCGGAGGGGGCCCAGGCATTCACCCGCCGCTCGATGCGCTCGAGGATGGCGGACATGGCGAAGCCGACGAGGCCAATGGTGACCATGCCGGCCACCACGTTATTGATCTGGAACAGCATGCGGGACTGCTGGATCAGGTAGCCGAGGCCGGTCTGCGCGGCGATCAGCTCCGCCGTCACGACGCACATCCAGCCGACGCCGAGAGCAATGCGCAGGCCCGGCAGGATAATCGGCAGCGAGGCGGGGATCAGCACGTCCCAGAACAGCTGCCAGGGCTTGGCGCCGAGGCACAGGGCCGCGTTCATCTGGTTGCGATCAAGCCCACGCACCGCGGTGTAGGTGGCGACGAAGGCCGGGAAGACGGCGCCGAGGAAGACGAGGAAGTAGGACGCCGCATCCCCGAGCCCGAACCAGAGGATGGTGATTGGGATCCACGCCAGCGGCGGGATCGGCCGCAGCGCCTCCACGACCGGCCGCACGAAATCCGATACCGAGCGCCACCAGCCGCAGACGAGACCCAGCGCCAGCCCGACCACGCAGGCGAGAAGGAAGCCGACGGCGACGCGCTGCAGGCTGGCGGCAAGATGGATCCACAATGAACCATCAAGGGCCATTTCCCACAGCGCCTGCGCCACGGCGAAGGGCGACGGCAGGAGGAAGCCGTCCACGAGGCCGAGCCCCGTCACCGCCTGCCAGAAGGCGAAGAAGGCGGCGAGCCCGAGGCCGGCACGGACCGACTTGTCGGCGAGCAGCCGGCTCCAGGGCATTTTCCGGGCCGCCGGGGCCGAACTGTCGGGAACTGCCGTCATCGCGCCCGCTTCAGCGTTCGCTCCCATCGAGACATCCTCCCTCACTCCGCCAGCCGGCGGCACGTCAGTGCGATCAGCCATGTTCAAAGGCTAAGATATGTCGGTGATTTCCGTCAATTCCTGGAAGTCGGGAAATTGATGATTGATAGGGCAATAGCGCCGACAAATGCGATCAAACGAGCATCAGCGCGCTCATTCTTTGGGCGCTACGTCGGTATTTTTATCGGCTAAAACCGACGATGGACGTCGCCGACGAGATCGGACATGCTGCATCCATCGGGGGAAAGTGACAGTGACGGCGGACATCGAAGAGAAGCTGGCCCGGATCGGCATCACCGGGACTCTCTACAAGCTCTATCTGACGGCGGTGGGCCTCGGGGGCGCGTCCATCACGGAGGTGGCGGCGAAGGCCGGGCTCGCGCGGACCACGGCGCACGATGCGCTGGCCAAGCTGGAGGAAGAGGGGCTGATCCGGTTCGTGGACCACGGCAAGCGCCGCTTCGTGGTCGCCCAGGATCCCGGCGTGCTGCTGGAGCGCATCGAGGCGCGCCGGCAGATGCTGGAAGACGTGATGCCGGTGCTGCGGTCCATGTACCACCACGAGACCGGCAAGCCGAACGTGCGCTTCCATCCCGGCCCGGAGGGCATCCGCACCACGCTGTGGGACACCCTTTCCGGCGGCGACACGGTGCTGCGGGCGACGCTTTCCATGAAAGAGCTGATGGCCGAGCCGGGCCTCGACGAAATGGAGCGCTATCTCACCGAGCGCGCGCGGCGGGGCATCTGGCTGCACGTCATCCGCTCGGCGGAGCGCGACATCGCCCCCATCTGGCCGTCGAGCCAGGAGCAACGGCGCGAACTGCGTTATGCGCCGCCGGCCCACCAGTTGGCGATGACCTGCTTCATCTACGGCAACAAGGTCGCGCTCATCTCCTCCGCCCGTGAAAGCTACGGCATGATCATCGACAGTGCCGAGTTCGCAGCCTTCCAGGCGTCCATGTTCGACGCGATGTGGAGCCTCAGCATCCCGACGTGACGCGGGGCATCACCCCTCCGTCCGTTGCAGAAGCCGCAGCGCATTGGCGGTCACCAGCACGGTCGCGCCGGTGTCGGCGAGGATGGCCGGCCACAAGCCGGTGATGCCGGCGACGGTGGTGACCAGGAACACGGCCTTCAACCCCAGCGAGATGCCGATGTTCTGGCGGATGTTGCGCATGGTCCGCCGGGACAGGTCGATCATGCCGGCAATGTCCCGGACGCGGCCATGCAGCACGGCGGCATCCGCCGTCTCCAGCGCCACGTCGGTGCCGCCACCCATGGCGATGCCGATATCGGCGGCAGCCAGTGCCGGCGCATCATTGATGCCGTCACCCACCTTGGCGACGATCTCACCCTGCCGCTTCAGCTCGGAGACGATGCGCTGCTTGTCCTCCGGCAGAAGCCCGGCGCGCACCTCGATGCCGAGCGCGCGGCCGATGGCGGCGGCGGTGCGGGCATTGTCGCCCGTCAACATCATCGTGCGCAGCCCGCGCGCCTTGAGCGCCGCAAGTCCTGCCGCCGCATCAGCGCGCGGCTCGTCGCGCATGGCGATGGCGCCCGCCAGCGCGTCGTCCACGATGAGAAGGGACACGGTCTTACCCTCGTCGTTCAACGCCGCGAGGCGGGCCTCCAAGTCGCGATCCAGCGCCACCCGTGCCGCGCCCGCCGCGACGGAGCCGAGGAACACATCGCGCCCCTCAACGAGGCCCGCCACGCCCTTGCCGCCCAGCGCACGACCATCGCTCGCAGCGGGAATAGCCAGACCTTCGGCGGCCGCACGCTCCAGGATGGCCTTCGCCAGAGGATGGCTCGATCCACCCTCCAGAGCGGCCGCAAGGCGCAGCACCTCAGGCTCGGGCAATACGAGGCAGATCACGTCCGTCACCTTCGGCCGCCCCTCGGTCAGGGTGCCGGTCTTGTCGAGACAGACCACGGTGACCTTGCCTGCCGTCTCCAGCACCGCGCCGCCCTTCAGGAGCAGCCCGCGTCGCGCGCCGGCGGAGAGGCCCGATGCGATGGCGGCGGGCGTGGAGATGACCAGCGCGCACGGGCAGCCGATGAGCAGGATGGCGAGGCCCTTATAGACCCACTCGCCCCAATCCCCGCCCAGCAGCAGCGGCGGGACGGTCGCCACCAGCCCACCGATGACCACGACAGCGGGGGTATAGACCCGCGAGAAACGGTCAATGAGCCGCTCCGTGGGCGCACGGGCCTCCTGCGCCTCTTCCACCAGCTTCACCACGCGGGCGATGGTGTTGTCCTCGGCAGTCGCCGTGACGCGCACGGTGAGCGCTGCATCCCCATTGACGGTGCCGGCGAAGACATTTGTGCCCACGCCCTTGGTCACGGGCGCGCTCTCGCCGGTGACCATGCTCTCGTCGATTCCGCCCTCTCCCGCGACGATCTCGCCATCGGCCGCGATGCGGTCTCCCGGGCGCACGAGCATGGTGTCGCCCACGGCAAGCTGCGCCGCCGGCACTTCCACGAAATCGCAGCTCCGCGCCACCAGCGCCGTCTTCGGCACCAGCGCGGCAAGTGCCTTGATCCCGTCGCGCGCCCGGCCTGCGGCGAAGCCTTCCAGCAGCTCGCCGACAAGGAAGAGGAACACGACGGCTGCAGCCTCCTCCGCCGCGCCGATGATGACGGCGCCCACGGCCGCAATGGTCATCAGCGTTTCGATGGTGAAGGGCATGCCGACGGCCGCCGCGGCGAACGCGCGGCGGGCGATGGGCACAAGGCCGACCAGCATCGCGGCGATGAACAGGGGCGTCTGAATCTGCGGCAGGACGAGGCCCGCCAGGAAGGCCGCTGCGAAGGCGCCACCGCTGGCAAGGGTCAGCCGCAGCTTGCCGTTGGACCATAAGCCGCCCGCGCCCATCTCCGCACCCCGGGCGTGATCGTGGCCTGCGGCAGTCGCCGTTCGATCTGGATGGCCGGAATGATCGTGTCCGGCGTGGTCGTGATCCGCGTGGGAATGGTCCGCGTGATCGTGGCCGCCACTGTCGTGGCTCCCGAGGTCGGAAGCGTGATCATGCCCGCAGCAGGCGTCATGCGCCGAAACCGGAGCCGGCACGCGGGCGGGCTCGGCGTTCGCAAGCGCGAGGCCATAGCCCATGGGCTTCAGCCGCGCCGGCAAGGCAGAGAGATCGGCATCAGAAACGTGCCGCACGACCAAGGTCGCCGCCGCCACGGACACGCTCGCCGCCGCCACCCCGTCCAGACGGCTTGCGACGGCCTCGATCTTCGCTGCGCAGGACGCGCAATCCATGCCCGAGACGCGATAGCGGGTCTGAACCTGCCCGGCTGTCATGATGCCGCCTTTCCTTTGGTCATGGTGGCAGCCTAGATGCTCTAGTAACTAGAGGAGCAAGCCCCATGGCCCCGGTGCAGGCGCACCTCACCATCGGCGATGCCGCCCGCATCAGCGGCGTGAAGGTGCCCACCATCCGCTTCTACGAGGAGACCGGCCTGCTGCCGCATCTGCCGCGCAGCGAGGGCAACCGCCGGCTCTATGACGACGCGCAGGTGAAGCGCCTCGCCTTCATCCGCCATGCCCGCGAGCTGGGCTTCGGCCTCGACGCCATACGAACATTGCTGACCTTGCAGGATCGCCCCGACCAGTCCTGCGCCGAGGCCGACGCCATCGCCGGCGCACGTCTCGACGAGGTGCGCCGGCGGATTTCCTCGCTCAAGGCGCTGGAGGCAGAGCTGGAGCACATGGTCCAGGCCTGCGCCCACGGCCGGGTGGCGGAATGCCGCGTGATCGAGACGCTGGCCGACCACGGCCAGTGTTCGTTCCACGGAGAGGCCGAGATTTCTTCCAGCCGGAACGACGGTTCCAGGTCCAAGATGCTCAGGCCGGCCTGATACACCCCCAACCGCCCGATCAGTCGGACGTTAGGAGCAGAAACAACAACAGCTGAGACGGAACCATAACGATGATCGACATCCGGAAAATCCAGACCTGCCTCACGAGGGTCGTATCACGAATTCCGAATGAGCCTGGCCTGAACGCCCGCCATCCAAGACGAAAGCCCGCGACCTTCTGCGCGACCTCGTAGGAAAGGCTCCGGTGAATTCGGAACCTCCGGGTATCGGGGGAGCCAAGGCGGGTCCACTCGGCGGGGGCAACATCCTTCAGCCGTCGCGCGATGGACCACTTGGCGCCACTTCCAACGAAGCCCGAGACGAGGGCGACCGCCAGCAGGACGAAAGGCAAGGAAACAAACATCGCTGTCCATCATTGCGCCGGGCGGCGGGTTGCGGAGACTGTCCAGCCGGCGAGACCAAACGAAGCGCCTCCGAGAACGCGACGATGCACTACTCAGCTACCTCCTCGGCGCCCGCCTGGCCAGAGAGCGCATTGCGCCTCAGGCGGCTGGGCGAGGTTTTCGTCCAGCGGCGGATGGCGCGGCTGAAGCTGGCATTAGAGCCATAGCCCACCTCCGCCGCCACGGTCCGGATGGCATTGCCGCTGGCGGTGAGGCGCGCGATGGCCTGTTCGGCCCGCATCTTATCGATCAGATCCGAAAGGCTCGTCCCCTCGGCCGCCAGCCGGCGCTGCAGGGTGCGCCGGCTCATGAACGCAAGCTCGGCGATGTTGGCGAGGCCCGGCTCCGCGCCGGCCTCCATCAGGCCCGGCAGGATGGTGGTGATCGAGCCGGCCAGCGTGCCGTCGCCGCGGATCACGGCGGAACCCGCGGGGATGACGACGTCGGCAACCTGGCGTCCGTTCACATAGGGCCGGTCGAGCACCGCGTCGGAGAACACCATGGTCACGGTACGGTTCGCCGACGGCACCACCTCGCAACCGAACTCGGCGCTCATGCCTTCCACCCCGTTGCGCGGGTGAGGCGTCAGTTCGACCCGCTCGATCAGCTGGCCCTCATGGCCCGTGCGCAGGACCACGGTGCGGATCAGCGCGGCCACATACTGTTGGACGAAAGACAGGCGCTCGCAGTCCACGGGCACGCGAAACGCGTGGCGGACCGCGCCGTTGCCGGAACCGGGCGTCAGGGTGAACAGCTCGTGAGAGCCGTGATGCAGATAGGCGCGCTCGACCTTGGTGAAGGCTTCCCGCGGCGTTCGGGAGGACATGACGATCTGGCCGAGGAGACCCAGCTCCTCGATCCCGGCATGGGCGACCATGCGGCAGGGCACGTCCTGCCCCTCCCGCGCTACGACCTCCATCAGCAGGTGGATGCCGGCCATCAGCGGGATCGGACGGTCGCGATCCTCGATGAGCCCGGCCGGCAATCCGGCGTCGAGCAGCATCTGGTCGAGCGGATAGCCGCTGTCGCGCAGCCAGACCATGAGCGGCGCGATGGCCGCGGCGCGCACCAGAGGCAGTGTCGTGGTCACGGGCGCCCTCGTCTCCGATCACAGTCTCGACCGACCTTGCTACCAGCGAGCCTGACGGCGGCCACCGCCGTTCAAGCCGGACAGTAACGAGGCCTGTTCACACGCTTTCGCCGTGGCGCGCAAGATCAAAACCCGCGCAGCGTGTGGAGTTGGCTTCACACCCGCGCGAACGCAGGCCCCATGACGAAACGTCAATGATTGCAACGACGCACGCGAAAAACCGCATTTCTGCAGAACTGCCCTTGCGCAAGCCGACGCCGCCGTGGCGGCGAGGCCACACCCGGCCGGGAATAGCGTGGGCGGGGCATTTCCACTTCCGCGGCTGCGCTAGGATGGCGCGGCCGGGGCGTGACAAGCCCCGGCGGGGCGCCCCGAGACGGCGCCGCTCAAGACGGGGGAATTATGGTCCGGGGGCATCAGTTCGAAACAACGGCCGCACACCGCTCGGCTGGCGCAGAGGGCATGGCTCCCACGCGCCGGGGGGCGCGAACAGGATTGCGCGCCCCCCTCGCCATGCTGGTCGGGGGCGCGATGCTGGCGATGGCACCCGCACATCCTGTCCACGCGGCGGACCTCGGCGTGGCACCCGCTTCGCAGCCCCAGGCGGCATCCGGCTGGCAGTATCAGGCCACCCTGTACCTGTGGGCGACCGGCATCGACGGCGACATCGGCATCCGTCGCCTACCGGCCATTCCGGTGGACATCACCTTCGGCGACGTGATGCAGAACTTCCAGGGCGCGGTGATGGGCAACTTCATCGCCAAGAAGGACAACTGGACCCTGTTCGCCGATGTGTTCTGGTCGCAGCTCGGCACCAGCAAGAACCTGTCGACCGCTGGCCAGCCCCTCCTCGATTTCTCCCAGCGCCTGTTCATCCTGTCCGGCGCCGCCGGCTACCGGCTGCCGGTGGGCGATGCCGATTTCGACCTCTCCGCAACGGCCGGCTTCCGCTATCAGCGCCTGTCGGCCAACACGTCCCTCAGCTCCATCTTCGTGCCCTTCGCCATTTCCGAGTCCGACACCAAGGACTGGCTCGACCCGACGTTCGGCCTGGCGCTGCAATGGAAGCTCAACAAGCAGTGGTTCCTGAACGCTCTGGCGGACGTCGGCGGTTTCGGATTGCCGGCGAGCTCCAAGCTCTCGGCGCAGGGCCTCGTGGCGGTGGGCTACAACTGGAATGAATCCTGGTCGACGGCGCTCGGCTATCGGGCCCTCTACACCGATTACGAATCCATCACCTCGCCCACCCGCGACTTCCGCTACAACACCACCATGCATGGGCCGTTCATGAGCATCGGCTACCATTTCTGAGGACGAACACCGCCCCGGGTGACGGCATCCACCCGGGTCTGCCGCCGCTTTCTCTTGCGCTGCAGCGAGACTTGGTCTAGCTAGCCCGGCCTTCCGCACCCGCATACGGCAAGGAGGCCCCGATGACCGCCTGCGGCCTCGATTTCGGCACCTCCAACACAACCCTCGGCCTGAACGGACCCAACGGCCCGCGCCTCGCACGGCTGGAAGGCACCGCGGATACGCTGCCGAGCGCCATCTTCTTCCCCTGGACCGGCACGCCACTGGTGGGCCGCGCCGCCATGGCCGCCTATGTGGGCGGCGAGCAGGGCCGCCTGATGCGGGCCTTGAAATCGGTGCTCGGCACCTCCCTCATCGAGGAGACGACGCCGGTCGGCCGCCGCCGGCTCGGCTTCAAGGGCGTCATCGGTGAATTCCTCGCCGAGGTGAAGGCTCGCGGCGAGGCCGAGACGGAGGGAGCGCTGAGCGCAGTCGTCCTCGGCCGGCCGGTACATTTCGTGGATGGCGATGCGGACGGCGACAAGCGCGCCGAGGAGACCCTGGGCTCGATCGCCCGCGACATCGGTTTCACCGCCCTCTCGTTCCAGTTCGAGCCCATTGCCGCCAGCCTCGACTACGAGCGGCAGGTGGCTGGCGAGGAACTGGCGCTGATCGCCGATATTGGCGGCGGCACCTCGGACTTCTCCATCGTGCGCATTGATCGCGGCCACCAGAACCGCGCCGACCGCGCCTCCGACATCCTCGCCAATGAGGGCGTGCGCATCGGCGGCACGGATTTCGACCGGCACCTGTCGCTCGCCGTGGTGATGCCGCTGCTCGGCCATGGCAGTCCGCTGAAGCGCAAGGGCCTCGCCATGCCCGCGGCGCTCTATCACGACCTCGCCACCTGGTCGGCCATCAACCGTCTCTATGACGGGCGCACCGCGCGCTCGATCCGCGAGCTGGAGCGCGCCGCGGCGCGGCCGGAGCTGGTCTCCCGCCTTGCCCGCGCGGTGGAGGAGGAGCGCGGCCACGGCCTCGCCCTCGACGTGGAGGCGGCGAAGATTCGCGTCGCGGAGGACGGCGCCACGGTGCTCGATCTCGCGGTGCTTGAGGCCGGGCTTTCGGTCGGCATTTCCCATGACGATCTCATCGCCCATACCGGCCTCCTCGCCGAGCGCATCGCCGGGCGCATCGCGTCGTGCCTTACGGCGGCGGGGCTCAAGGCGGAGGCCATCGACGCCCTGTTTCTCACCGGCGGCTCGACCCGGCTGGCCCATGTGCGCGCGGCCATCTGCGCCTGCGTCCCCCAGGCCCGGGTGATCGAGGGCGACACCTTCGGTTCGGTGGGCACCGGCCTCGCCATCGAGGCGGCGCGGCGCTACGGCGGCTAAGGGGTTCGCGCCGCCCACAGGTTGCGCGGACCCTCCCAACGGCCATGCTTCCCTTGGGCGCGCCGGCATGCTGTTCTCTCCTCCGGACGGCGGCGATGACAAAGACCGGCCGCAGGAGGAAACATGAGGTATGCCATAGCCTTGGGCCTCGCGCTCGCCGCGACGGCCCTGTCCGCGACCACCCCTGCCGCCTATGCCCAGACGCCGGCCGCACCGGCCCCGGCGGTTCAGGCGCCGCAGCCGCCCCTCACCGGCACGTGCTCGCAGCAGCGGCTTTGCCAGCTCAAGAAATTCTACGAGGTCGCCAACTTCAGGATCGGCGGCCGCTATGACCTGTCGAGCCCGGACAAATGGGTGAACGGCGGGGAAGGCGGCACCACGCTGGAATCCCTTGGCGGCGGCCCGGTGAAGACCGCCTACATCGCTTTGGGCACGCCGAAGCGCAACGCCGCGGGCGAGATCACCAACGCCGTGGTGGTGAACTCCTTCTATTCCGGCGACGCCACCGACATGTATGCCCAATGGGTGGAGGGCACGGCGCTTTCCGGCGGCTCGGTGATCGGGCCGGGCAAGCCCATCGACACCGACCAGTATTACGTTGTGCTGGTGGACGCCCTGGGCCTGTGGGGCACCAGCAAGCCCTCGGAAGGGCTTGGGCAGAAGTTTCCGCAATACAGCTACCAGGACATGGTGCAGGCCAATTACCGGATGCTGCGCGACCATCTGAAGGTGGCCCGCGCCTCCCTCGTCACCGGCGTCTCCATGGGCGCCACCCAGACCTATGTCTGGGGCGTGATGCATCCCGACTTCATGGACGGCCTGATGCCCATCGGCGGCACCAGCCAGTCGGACGGCGAGGACCCGGTCGGCAACTGGACCTTCCAGCTCATGTCGGCCGCCATCGAGAGCGACCCGCAGTGGCGCGCCACCGGCGGCAACTACTACAACCTGCCCAAGGACAAGCACCCCAACCAGGGCGTCGCCTTCGGCTGGTCGATCCTCAACCTCACCGGGTTCGACTTCCAGCACCGCTCGCAGCAGGACTGGTCGACGGTGCAGCGGGATGTCTTCTACTGGAACCCGCCCAACCCGCAGGCCGGCGCCTCCATCGCCGCCCGCTCGCTGCTGTTCGATGCGGTCGACCTGCTGTGGCGCAACCGCGCCGGCGAGACCTACAACATCAATGCCGAGCTGAAGCGCATCAAGGCGCGCACCCTCGTGATGCACATCGAGAACGACCAGTGGCTCACCTTCGACCGCGCCAGGCGCACGGTGGAGAAGGTGCCCGGCGCCGACTTCGTGCATGAGAAGAGCCCGGTAGCCCATTACGGCGTCTTCCCCATCCTGAAGAACCGCCAGTTCGATCCGACCGTGGCCGCCTTCCTCGGCGACGTCTCCCGCCTCACCCGCAATCGCGAGATGGCGGCGAAGACCTACCGCACGCCCTCGGTCGCGGCGGACATCACCCCCGACAAGTCGTTCTGGAACAGCTTCGTCACCTATCCCTTCCCGGTGAAGAAGACCAAGGCGAAGGACAGCCGCGGTGTCGAGTGGGACATCGGCTACATGGACGAATATGCCGGCACGGCCGCCAATCCGGATGTGCTGGTCATCGTCCACGGCAAGGGCGCGTTCGGCGGCCACTACGGCAACATCATGCGCATCGCGCTGGAGCGCGGGCTGCGCGTGATCGCCGTGGACATGCCCCATTACGGCATGTCCGGCCCCGGCAACCTCGACAAGAGCCCGGCCCGCACCCTGCAGGACATGCGCGACGTGCTGCACGAGGTGGTGGTGAACCAGCTGAAGGTTCCGAAAGCCGCCTATCTCGGCCATTCCATGGGCGGGCAGATCGTGCTCGGCTATGCCCTCTCCTGGCCCGAGGCGGTGACCAAGCTGATCCTCGAAGCCCCGGCCGGTCTTGAGGAATATCCCCGCGAGGTCACGATCGCGCCGGGCAAGAAGCTCGATTTGTTCGATCCCGCCTTCGCCCACGATTTCGACGCATGGAAGAAGGCGTGGGACCAGACCGGCCTGCGCGAGCGGGAAAAGAACCTCACCGCCCAGCAGATCGACGATTTCTACCACTTCCGCAGCCGCGATCCCGTCACCGGGGCGGTGACGCCCCAGCGCAACGGCTACTTCCTGCGCGACAGTGAATATGCCCGCCTCCACACCGCCCAGCGCATCGGCATGATCAAGGGTGATCCGCGCGAGCTGCAGCAGTGGGTGGACGTGTTCACCTTCGACATCTACGCCATGGTGGCGGAGCTGCAGGAGAAGGACCCCAAGAGCCTCTACAAGCGGCTGACCGAGATCAAGGCGCCCATTTTCCTCGCCTTCGGCGACAAGGAGCCCTTCATCCCCGGCACCGCATTCAACGGGCTCACCGATCTCTCCCGCCAGCTCGTGCTGCCGTTCATGCGCCGCATGAACACGGCGGGGCGCGACGTGCAGGTGAAGATCTATCCCGGCACCGCCCACTTCATCCACACGGACGAGCCGGTCGCCTTCGCCGAGGATGTGGTGGACTTCGTGGAGACCGGGCGCGTCCCGACCGGCGCGCCAGCCACCATCGACCGCCTCATCCACGGCGCCCCCGCCGCTGCGGAGGCCGCCCCGGCCAAGGCTGCGGCACCGACCGGCCTGAACAAGTAGGCGCCGGACGAAACAGCGGGCTTGCGCCCCGGTATCGGTGCGCAAGCCTTCCCCCGCACGCCAGAACGAGGCCTCAATGCAGACGCTCGACGTGAACGGCCTTCGCCTCGCCTACCGGGAATGGGGCGCGGGGGACACGACGGTCCTCTTCATCCACGGCAATCTCGCCAGCAAGGAGTGGATCGAGCTGGCGGCACCCCATTTCCCGCGCGGGGTGCGTACCGTGGCGGTGGACTGGCGCGGCTGCGGCGACAGCGACAAGCCGGCGCCCGCTGCCGACTTCTCCAACTATTCCATCGCCCAGCATGCCGACGACATGATCGCGGCCCTCGACGCGCTCGGCATTCCCTTCTGCCACCTCGCCACCCACTCCACGGGCGGCATCATCTCCACGCGCATGCTTCTGAAGCAGCCAGACCGCTTCGGCCGCGTGTTCTCGCTCTCGCCTGTCGGCCCGCAGGGCATCGACTTCCCGCCCGAGCAGTCCGCCTTCTTCGGCCAGATGAAGGAGAGCTTCGACCTCACCCGCCAGATCATGGCCGCCACCGCTCCCAGCCTGTTCGTGGACGAGACGCTGGCGAACGGCCCCGCCCGCTTCATTCCCGACGCCGGCCCGCGCGCCGGCCTGTTCGACAAGATCGTCGATCAGGTCTGGGCGGTCTCCGACGGCATCTGGTTCGGCACGCCCGACACCCTCACCAAGGAAGCGAAGAGCGGCGAGCTGAAGGGGAAAATGGCCTCCATCCGCCATCCCCATCTCGTGGTCTGGGGGACGCGCGACGTGGTGATCAAGGAAGCGGACCTGAAGGAGATGGCCGCGCTGATGCCTGATTGCCGCTTCGTCGCCGTGCCCGGCATCGGCCATTCCATGAACCTGGAGGCACCGGAGCTCTATGCCGGCTATTTCGGCGCCTGGTTCGGCGGGCTCTGAGCCTGCCGAACCGCCTCCAACAGGTGACGTAACCGGAACTTGACCACAGCGTCGCAGGTAGGGTTCAAAGGCAGGGGGGCGCCGGATCATCCGGAGACCGGTCGCGAGCGATGAACGCCCGACACACCGGACCCTGATGCCCGCCGATTTGGAGTCCGCAGCCCATGTGGGACCGCCATCCGATCCGGCTCTCGCTCGTCCACATGCTGCCGAAGGTCGCTGACGTCCGGGGCGTGCCGCTCGCGCCGCTGTTCGGCCGGGCCGGGCTTGCCGATGCGACGCCCCGTGATTGCGATGAAACTTCGCTCGGCGGCGATCGCGTCGTAGCCCGCGGCCAGATCTCGACCCTGCTATTCCACCTCGCCCGGCGCAGCGGCGAGGCCACCATCGGGCTTGATCTCGCCGATGCCGCCGACCCCATGCGGCTGGGCCTTGCGGGTCGCGCGCTCTTCGCCGGCCGCACCCTGCGCGACTGCTTTTCCGCCCTGCACCACCAGATGCCGGACCTGCAGGGCGGCGTCTCGGCTGCGATCGAGGAGCGCGACGGCGTCGCCGTCTGGCGCCATCGCCTCGCCGACAGCGATCCCGAGCACGCGCAGGTGCTGAACGAGGGCATCGGCGCCTTCACCCTGCGCGCGCTGCGCGCCATCGCGGGCGCGGACGCCGGTCCGGTGCACCTGCGCTTCGCCCATCGTGCCAAGGCGCCGGCAACGCTTTACGAGGATCGTCTCAATGCCGGCGTCAGCTTCGGCACGGGCGACGGCATCGAGATCAGGTTCGATGCCCGCTGGCTCGACCAGCCCAACCTGCTGTTTGTCCCTTCTCCTGAAGGCACCGCGACCGACCGGCCTCCCGCGCCCGTGTCCCTGGGCGACGACGCCCTCATCGCGATGATTGAGGCCCTGTTCGACAGCACCGCCCTCACCGGCACCCTCTCCCTCGTGGATACGGCCCGCAGCCTCGGCCTCTCGCCCCGTACTCTGCAGCGGCGGCTCGCCCGGCTGGGCACGTCCTACGAAGTGCAGTTGGACATCTGGCGGCATGCACAGGCGCGGCTCTATCTCGGCGGATCGACGACACCGGTCGCGTCGGTGTCGCGCGCTTTGGGCTATGGCCATCCGGCACATTTCGTCCGCGCATTCCGGCGCTGGGAAGGCCGCACGCCCCTCGCCTTCCGAACGGCCGCGCGGATAGACCGCTGAGCCTTCGTGGCGCCAAATGGCAATTGAGAAGCCCCCGCCCCTGCCGCTAGAGCAAAAGCCGGCTAAGACCGTGGCATGCGGGGGACATGAACGGGCCCAGGCCGAGAGCGGAACGGTCGCTGGCGGAGAGGTCATGGACGGGCAGAGCTGCACCGTCGCACATCAGGGGACTGGCTCCGTCGAGGACGCACCAGCCGCGGCCGGCGATCCGGAGATGATCCGGATCGCCGGCGGACTGTTCCGCATGGGCTCGGACGATCATTATCCGGAAGAGGCTCCCGTCCATCAGGTGCATGTGGATGCCTTCCTCATGGATCGCACCCCCGTGACCAATCGCGGCTTCGCGCGCTTCGTCGCCGCGACGGGCTACGTCACGGTCGCCGAGCAGGCGCCGCGGGCCGAGGACTATCCCGGCGCCGACCCCGACCTGCTGGTGCCCGGCTCGCTGGTATTTCGCATGCCCATCGATGCAGGCGATCCCGACGACTGGACACGCTGGTGGCAGTTCGTGCCCGGTGCATCCTGGCGCCATCCGCAGGGCCCCGGCAGCGATCTTTCCGGCATCGATGACCACCCCGTCGTCCACATATGCCACACCGACGCCGCCGCCTATGCCGCATGGGCCGGCAAGGCGCTGCCCACGGAGGCGGAGTGGGAATTCGCCGCCCGTGGCGGGCTCGAGGGAGCAGCCTTTGCGTGGGGGGACGAACTGGCGCCCGACGGCGTCCACCGCGCCAACACCTGGCAGGGGCGCTTTCCGGTGGAGAACCTCGCCGAGGACGGCTTCGTCGGCACCTCTCCCGTAACCGCCTTCCCGCCCAATGGCTACGGCCTCCTCGACATGATCGGCAATGTCTGGGAGTGGACCGACGACTGGTATCGCCCGCGCCATCCCGCTCCCGCGGCGAAGGCCTGCTGCCTGCCCCGGAACCCGCGGGGCGGCGCCCTTGAGGACAGCCTGGAATGGGTCGCTCCCGGTCTCGCCTTGCCGCGCAAGGTGCTCAAGGGCGGCTCGCACCTGTGTGCGCCCAGCTATTGCCGCCGCTATCGGCCGGCCGCGCGCCAGCCGCAATCCGTCGATACGGGCTCCACGCACATCGGCTTCCGGTGTGTGCGTCGCCTCACCAGCTGACGAGGTTTCAAGTGACCGATCGGACCGAGAAGACAGAAGAACAAGCGCCCAGCCGCCGCGACGTGCTGGCGGGCAGCGCGGGCTTCCTCGCAGCCGTTGCCGGCCTTTCCCTGCTCGCCCCCGGGGCGCGGGCGCAGGGCGCGACCCGACCGCACATCCTCTACATTCTCGCCGACGATCTCGGCTTCGCCGACGTGGGTTTCCACGGCTCGGACATCAAGACGCCGAACCTCGACCGCCTCGCGGCCGGCGGCGCGAAGCTCTCCCAATTCTACACCCAGCCCCTGTGCACGCCGACCCGCGCGGCGCTGATGACGGGGCGTTATCCGCTGCGCTACGGCCTGCAGGTGGGCGTGGTGCCCTCCGGCGGCACCTACGGGTTGGCCACCGATGAATTCCTGCTGCCCCATGCGCTGAAGGAGGTGGGCTACCGCACATCCCTCGTCGGCAAATGGCACCTCGGCCATGCGGACCGGAAATACTGGCCCCGCCAGCGCGGCTTCGACAGCTTCTACGGTCCGCTGGTCGGCGAGATCGACCATTTCAAGCATGAAGCGCATGGCGTCACGGACTGGTATCGCGACAACACGCTGGTGAAGGAAGAGGGCTACGACACCGAGCTGTTCGGTGCCGAGGCGGCGCGGCAGTTGAGCGCGCACGATCCCAAGACGCCGCTCTTCCTCTATCTCGCCTTCACCGCCCCGCACACGCCGTTCCAGGCGCCGCAGCGCTATTTGGACATGTATGCGAACATCGCCGATCCCTCGCGCCGGGCCTATGCGGCGATGATCACCGCCATGGACGAGCAGATCGGCAAGGTGGTCGCGGCGCTGGACGCGCGGGGCATGCGCGAGAACACGCTCATCGTCTTCCACTCGGACAATGGCGGCACCCGCAACAAGATGTTCGTGGGCGAGGGGGCGTTGGCCGGCGACCCGCCCGCCAGCAATGCCCCATATCGCGACGGCAAGGGCTCCCTCTATGAAGGCGGCACCCGCGTCGTGGCGCTCGCCAACTGGCCGGGCCGCATCAAGCCCGGGCAGGCGGATGGGGTGATGCATGTCGTGGACATGCTGCCCACCCTGGCGAAGCTTGCGGGCGCGGACCTCAAGCAGTCGAAGCCCCTCGACGGCACGGATGCCTGGGCGGCGCTGGCGGCGGGTGATCCCGGCCGCGGCGAAGTCGTCTACAACGTGGAGCCCACCACGGGCGCCTTACGCGACGGCAAGTGGAAGCTCGTCTGGCACGTCCTCCTGCCGCCGAAGGTGGAGCTGTTCGACCTCGACGCCGATCCGGAGGAGAAGACCGACCTCTCGGCCCAGAACCCCGCGAAGGTGGCCGAGCTGAAAGACAAGGTGGTCGCCCTCGCCCGCACCATGGCGCCACCCCTGTTCTTCGCCACCGCCCTCAAGGCCACCCTCTCCGCCCCGCTCGCGACGCCCGACGCCGCGCTCTACGAGCTGGAGATGCAGGACGATTGAGTTGCCGCTGCTAGTGGGCTGAAGATCGCACCTTCAGCTCCGCTCGGCCGTCGGAAGCACGATCTCGGCGCAGAGGCCGCCGCCGGGGCGGTTGGCGAGGGTCAGCTCCCCGCCATGCGCCTTGACGATGCTGCGGGCGATGGCGAGGCCGAGGCCGATGCCGCCGGTCTCGGTGCTGCGCGAGGGCTCCAGTCGCACGAACGGCTGGAAGGCCTCCTCGAAGCGGTGCTCCGGCAGGCCCGGCCCTTCGTCCTCGACCCGGATGGAGACCGCGCCCGCCCCCGTCTGGCCCACGGTGACTTCGGCGCGGCGCCCATAGCGCACCGCATTGTCCACGAGGTTGCGCAAGGCGCGCCGCATGGCGACCGGCCGGCAGGGCAGCAGGACGCGAGCCGCCGTTTGGTCCGCCATCCGGGCATCGGCGCCGACACTGGCGAACTCCTCCACCACGTCCGCGCACAGATCCTCGATGTCCACCGTCCGGGTCTCCTCGCTCGTCGCCTCGGCCCGGGTGAAGGCGAGGGTCGCCTCACAGATGGCGACCAGTTCGTCGATGGTGGCGACGATGTCGTTGCGCACCTCCGCATCGTCCACGAACTCCGCCTTGAGGCGCAGGGTGGTGAGCGGCGTGCGCAGGTCGTGGCTGATGGCGGCGAGCAGGCGCATGCGGTCGCGCACGAACTGGCTGAGCCGCTGCTGCATCGTGTTGAACGCCCGCGTCGCCGCCGCCACCTCGGAGGGGCCGCGCACATCGAGCGGCGGGACGCTCTCGCCGCGGCCAAAACGTTCGGAAGCATCGGCGAGGGAGCGCAGGGAGCGGGTCTGGAAGCGCACGCAAGCCACCGTCACCAGCGAGACGGCCAGTGCGGAGATGAGGAAGGAGAGCACGATGGGCCGGCTCCAGATGCCCGGCAGGCCCACCACCGCATCCACATGCAGCCAGCGCTGGCCCGACAGCGGCACGCTGAGCGCCACCACTCCGAGTCCCGGCCGCAGCGGCTGGCTGGGGCCGCCCGTGCCGCGGCGCAGCCAGGGAAAGTCCTCGCTGCTGCGCTCGGGGCAGCGGCGGTCCCACAGGCCGTCAGTGTCGATGTGAACGGCCGGCGCTCCATTGCCGACGCCGTGCAGGCGCCGCGACAGGAGGCGGGCAAGCCCTTCCTCCGTGGAGGTCATCTCGTGAGGGTCGGGCGGATCGGCGGAAACCCATGCGCAGGTGCCGCGCGTGGTGAAGGCGCCGGCCAGACGGTCGGCCTGCTCCTGCGGCATGGATTCGATGAGGCGGGTGAGCGTCACCGTCTGGCTGAGCGCCTGCCCGCGCACGATGCCCGCCACCACCGCGTCGTGCTCGTTCTGGAGAACCAGCACCAGGAGCACTTGCGCCAGCGCCAGCGTCGCCACCAGCAATAGCACCAGCCGCCCGGCGAGGCTCCCCGGCCAGAGGAACCGCAGCAGCTGCTTCAGCCGCCCGCTCACGCCTCCACCTCCACCGGCGCGGCGAAGACGTATCCGTCGCCCCACACCGTCTTGATGAGGGTGGGATTTTGCGGATCGCGCTCGATCCGGCGCCTCAGGCGGCTCACAAGGTTGTCTATGCTGCGGTCGAAGACCTGGGCCGGTCGGCCGGCGGTGATGTCCAGAAGCTGGTCGCGCGACAGCACCACCGAGGGGCGCGTGACGAAGGCAAGCAGCAGGCGGAACTCGGCGCTCCCGAGCCGCACCTCGCTGCCGGTCTCGTCCAGCAGCAGGCGCCGGCCGGGATCGAGCTGCCAGCGGTCGAAGCGATAGAGCGCCGGCTCGCCCTGCTGTGCCCGCGCCGGCCCCTGCGCCCGGCGCAGGATCGCGCGGATGCGGGCGAGCAACTCGCGCGGATTGAACGGCTTGGTGACGTAATCGTCCGCGCCCAGTTCCAGCCCGACGATCCGGTCCGTCTCCTCCGCCACCGCGGTCAGCAGCACGACGGGGATGTCGCTCGCCTGCCGCAGCTGGCGGCACAAAGTGAGCCCATCCTCGCCCGGCATCATGATGTCCAGCACGACGAGGTCGAAGGTGCCGGTGCGCATCTGCTGGCGCATGTCCACGCCGCCGGATGCGACGCTGACCCGAAACCCGTTCCGCGTCAGGTATTTGGCCAGGAGTTCGCGGATCTCGCGGTGATCGTCGACGACGAGGATGTGCGGCGTGCGTTCCATTTTCCCGTTGGGCTGCTGTTCTCTGGGGCGTGGACGCCGGGCGTGCCGCCAGTTCCCTTCGATGCGACTTGAGCCGACGGGCGGGCGCCCGGCCACCGTGAAATTGTATCCAACTGTATCAGCACCGCCCCGTGGGACGAACATTTACGAAGCGACCGCTGCGGGACAAATTTTCCGGACGCGGATGAGGCATGAACATCCGGAACGAACCCGTAGCCAGACCGCCCCGCGCGTCCAGCCAGCACGCTCAGGTTTCGTCTGGAGTTGCAAAGATGTCGTTTGCCGCCGTGCGCCGCACGCTGATCCTTCTCCATCGCTGGATCGCGCTGATCCTGACGCCCATCTTCCTCGTCATCATCCTCACCGGCGCGGTGCTGTCCTTCCGGCCCATCGTGAACAGCGGGCAAGGGCCGCGGCCGGGAGCCACGCTGGATGTGACGGCCCTGAGCCAGCTCGTCGGCGCCATCGAGAAGGCCGGGCAGCCGGCCGGGATCAGCGTAATAGAGGGTGGCCGCGCGCTTCAGGTCATGTCCCAGGACCCGGCGGTGGCAGGCCGCTGGGACATGGCCAGCGTCGCCCACACGCCCGCCCCCGCCGGCGGCATCGACATCTTCCGCACGGCCGAAGGGCTGCACAAGACGCTCCTGCTCGGCCTCGGCATCGTGGTGGAGGTGGCGAGCTTCCTCATGCTTGGAATCATGGTGGCCGGGCCCTTCCTCGCCTGGCTGCGCTTCCGCAACACCCTGATGGGCTGGCACACCGCCATGGGCTGGCTCCTGCTGCCGCTCACGCTGACCTCACCGGTCACGGCGGTGATGCTCTCGCTCCACATCGGCACCGGCTCGCGCCCCGAACTGCCGCGCACCAAGCGGCCGGTGGCCATCAGCCAGGCGCTCGCCATTGCCGGGCGCGATCTCGATTTGAACCGTCTCGCCGGAGCCCGCCGGTTTCGTGGCGGCACGGTGATGCTGCAGGTTGCGCCGGATGCGACCGGCAGGAACGGGGGCGGCTTTGTGGTCACCGATAGCGGCGTCACGCCGCTCGTCGGCGGCCCGAGCCTCGTCAAGCAGATCCATGAGGGTACCTGGGGCGGGGCGTGGTCGGGCGCCATCAATTTCGGAATTTCTCTGGTTCTTCTGGGCCTTACGGTTACGGGCCTCTGGTCCTGGGTTCGGCGCAAGTCCCGCAACCGGGTGCGGCCGGTGGCGGCGGGTGGCGAGATCCTCGTCGCGCACGCCAGCCAGACCGGCACCGCCGCGCGTCTGGCGGGGGTGGTCTTCGAGGGGCTGATCGCGGGCGGGGAGAAGGCGACGCTCGCGCCCATCGGCGCGCTGAAGCCGGCCGAGATCGCCCGCTTTCCCCTCGTCCTCCTCATTGCGTCCACCACCGGCGAGGGCGAGGTGCCGGACGGCACCCGTGCGCTGCTCAGGCAGTTGAAATCAAGCGATTTCAAGGGGGTCCGCTTCGCCATGCTCGCCCTCGGCGACCGCAGCTACGCCCATTTCTGCGGCGGCGGCCAGCGCCTGAAGGCGGCGCTGCTGGCGGCGGGCGCGGTCGAGGCGCTGCCGCTCCGGGAGGCCGATGGTGATCCCTCCGGCGCCTTCCTCGGCTGGGTGGACACGGTGCGCAGCGAACTTGCGCTGAACTGCAAGATTGCCGGCCTGCCCGCGGTCTCGCCGCCGGTGGCCCTCACCGTCGCCGACCGCCAGCGCCTCGATGTGCCCGGCACCGGTAACACTCAGGAAACATGGCGGATTTGGCTGGAAGGCACGCAGGACATCGCGTTCCGCCCTGGCGATCTGGTGCGGATCGCGGCGGGTGCGGGGGAGCGGCCGCGCTCCTATTCGGTGGGGAGTTCCAGCCGCGTCGATCCGCGACGCATCGCCCTCACCGTCCGGTTGCATGAATGGACCTCCGATGATGGCGCGCGGCGGCTCGGGCGGGTCTCCGGATTTCTGTTACGTGAGGCGGAACAAGGCGTTACGGTCGAGGCCCGGCTTGATCCGCATCCCGGCTTCAATCCCCCGACCGATCCTAAATGGCCCATCGTGATGATCGCCGCCGGCTCGGGCATCGCCCCCTTCCCCGGCTTCATCGCGGAGCGCCGCGCCTCGGGGCGGGCGGGGCCGGCGTGGCTGATCTTCGGCAACCGCCATCGTGACGGCGATTTCCTGTGGCGCGATGTGTTCGAGGAGGCCCTCGCCGACCGCACGCTGACCCGCATGGACACTGCATTCTCACGCGATCCCGACGACGGTGCGCGGGTGCAGGACCGGCTCCGGCAACATGCCCCGGAGGTATTCGAATGGCTCGTTGAGACGAAAGCCATCGTCTATATCTGCGGTCGGCGGGCCATGTCGGAGGCGGTGCTTGAGGCCCTTGCGGAGGTGCTGGTGACGGAGGGCGGGCTGAAGCCGGAGGCCGCGCGGGCGGAGATCGGGCAGTGGGTCGCCGAGGGGCGGGTCCGCGTGGACACGTTCAACTGATGCCCCATAGTGGCGCAGTTTCACCGGGTGTCAGGTGGGTGTCAGGCCGGCATTCAGGTGCAGGTTCAGTGTCAGGTTCAGATTCGGGGCGGGAAGGTAGGTTGCGCGTGCATCGTTCAGACGGCCAATCCGGCTCGGCGCCCCCCTCCCCCGCCGGCGGCTCCCCGCGCAGACCCATGCGGGCCGCCGTGGGCTGCCTCGCTCTCGGGGTGCTGACGGCCCTCACGCTCTCCGCCTGCGCGGTCGGGCCGGAATACGACACCCCGGACCTCACTCTGCCCGGCCACTGGGGAGCGACGGCGAAGCGGGCGGAGCCGGCCCCTAAGCTCAAGGCGTGGTGGCAGCGCATGGGAGATCCCATGCTTGATGCCCTGATGGCGGAGGCGGTGGCCGGCAATCTCGATGTCGCCACCGCGAAGGCCAATGTGCGCGCCGCCCGCGCCTCCTTCCGCCAGCAGGTGGGAACGCTGTTCCCGCAAGTCACCGGCAACGCCTCCGGCACAAGGGGCGACAGCGGCGGCGGGGTGAGTCCCAATGGCGACATCACCGTGTCCAACGGCTACGGCCAGTATCAGGCGGGCCTCGACGCCAGCTGGGAGATCGACCTGTTCGGCGCCAACCGCCGGGGGGTTGAGGCGGCGGCCTACAATGTGGATGCGGTGGTCAACGACCTCGACGCCGCGCTGCTGACGCTGGTGGGCGATGTCGCCTCCTACTATGCCGACGTGCGCGGCTACCAGGCGCAGATCGCTCTCGCCCGCCGCACCGCCGCCTCGCAGAAGGAGACGGAGGCGCTGACGCGGCGCAAGCTCGATGCGGGCGCCGCCTCGGCCGTGGACCTCGCCAATGCCTCCGGCCTCGTCGCCTCCACCGAGGCCAACATTCCGGAGCTGGAAGCCTCCCTCGCGGCGGCCATCCACCGCATCTCCGTGCTCACCGGCCAGCCGCCGGCGACGCTCATGCTGCGGCTGTCGCGGGTCAAGCCCATCCCCACCCCGCGCCTGCCGGTGCCGCGCGGCATTCCCGCCGACGTGCTGACCAACCGCCCGGATGTGCGGGCGGCCGAACGGCAGCTCGGCCAGACCACCGCCCTCATCGGCCAGGCTGAGGCGAACCGCTACCCGTCCATCAGCATCACCGGCAATATCGACACCACCGGCTCGCAGTTGGGCAATCTCGGCCGCGCCTCGTCCATCAGCTGGGCGTTCGGGCCGACGCTCACGGTGCCGATCTTCACCGGCGGCCAGCTCAAGGCGCTGGTGGATGTGGCGGAGGCCAATCGCGACGTTTCCTTCCTCGCCTACCGGGCGAGCGTGCTGACGGCGCTGGAGGACGTGGAGAACGCCTCCGTCTCCCTCTCCCAGCAGCGCCTCAAGACCGGCAAGCTGACCATCGCCGTCACCTCCTACGGGGAGGCGGCGCGGCTCTCCCGGACGCTCTACGAGAACGGCTCCACGAGCTTCCTCGACGTGCTCACCGCGGAGCGCTCGCTCTATTCCGCACAGACCCAGCTCATCCAGAGCCGGGTCGCGACCACCAAATATTACATTGCCCTCAACAAGGCGCTCGGCGGCGGCTGGGACGGGGTGGTCGACACCTCGAAGCCCGAAGTGGTGGACCAGAACACCGGCCCCCACTTCGCCCGCATCGTGCCGCCCGCGAGCAGTGACGGGAGCGCCCGACCGTGAATGCCCTGCCGCCCCTCGACGAAACCCGCACGGCGCCGGCCGCCGGCGCGACCCGCCCGAAGCCGAAGCCCCGCCGCCGGCTGTGGCGCTGGGGACTGCTCGCGCTCCTTATCGCCGCCGGCGCCTACGGCTACAGCCGCTACACCGCCCCGGTGCCCGGCACCGGGCTGATGACCGCGCCCGTCACCCGCGGCAATCTGGAGGAGACGGTGCTGGCCTCCGGCACGCTGAAACCCTCCAACCTCGTGGCGGTGGGCTCGCAGGCCTCGGGCCGCATCCTTTCCATCAAGGTGAAGCTGGGGGATGAGGTGAAGAAGGGCGACCTCATCGCCCAGATCGATTCCGTGACCCAGGAGAATTCCCTGCGCACGGCGGAGGCCGCCCTCGCCAACACCCGCGCGCAGAAGGCGGAGAAGGAGGCGACCCTCGTCCTCAACGAGCAGACGCTGGCCCGCCAGAAGACCATGGTGGCGCAGAAGGCGGTCTCCCAGGCGGATTTCGAGGCGGCCGATTCCGCAGTGAAGGTGACCCGCGCGCAACTTGCCGCGCTGGATGCGCAGATCATCTCGGCACAGGTGGCGGTGGACACCGCCCGCGCCAATCTCGGCTACACGCAGATCACCGCCCCGGTGGACGGCACCGTGCTCGCCCTCGTGGCGCAGCAGGGCCAGACGCTGAACGCCACGCAGACCGCGCCCACCGTGGCCATCCTCGGCCAGCTCGACGTGATGATGGTGCGCGCGGAGATTTCCGAGGCCGACATCATCAAGGTCGCGCCCGGAATGCCGCTCTGGTTCACCGTGGTCGGCGCGCCGGACGAGCGCCACAACGCCAAGCTCGGCTTCATCGAGCCGGCGCCGGAAAGCCTGAAGAACGACAGCATCTTTTCCACCACCAGCAGCAGTTCGTCGTCCTCGTCGTCGTCCTCCACCACGTCGTCGGCGATCTATTACATCGGCGTGTTCGACGTGCCGAACCCCAAGGGGCGGCTGCGCACCTACATGACGCCCGAGGTCCATATCATCCTCGGCCGGGCCGAGAACGTGCTCACCGTGCCCTCCACCGCGCTGGAGCGGGCCGGCAAGGGCTGGCGCGTGCGCGTGCTGCACGGCGACGGCACGGTGGAGCGTCGCCCGGTGGAGGTCGGCCTGAACGACAAGGTGACGGCGGAGATCCGCTCCGGCCTTTCCGAGGGCGAGCGGGTGGTGACGGGCGAGGCCGTGGGCGGAACGGCCGGCGCCGGGCAGCAACGGCGCCCGCCCGGCCCACCCATGGGCGGGCTGTGAGGGAGGGGCGGGCATGAACGTGTCCCTTCCTCCGCCCGTGGCGGAAGCCGGCGAGGCGCCGCTGATCCAGCTCAAGGGCGTATGGCGCGAATATCCCTCCGGCGAGGGCACCATTGCCGCGCTCAAGGGCCTCGACCTCGACATCGCCCGCGGCGAGATGGTGGCCATCGTCGGCGCCTCGGGCTCCGGCAAGTCGACCCTCATGAACATCCTCGGCTGCCTCGACCGGCCCACCTCCGGTAGCTACCGGGTGAGCGGCAAGGAGACCGCGGCGCTGGAGCCGGACGAGCTGGCGGCGCTCAGGCGCGAGCATTTCGGCTTCATCTTCCAGCGCTACCATCTGCTCGGGGAACTCTCTGCCCTCGGTAATGTGGAGATCCCGGCCGTCTATGCCGGCGCCAATGCCGAGGCGCGGCGCGAGCGGGCCGAAGCCATCCTCGCGCGGCTCGGCATGGCGGATCGCACTGGCCACCGGCCGGGCCAGCTTTCCGGCGGCCAGCAGCAGCGCGTGTCCATCGCCCGCGCACTCATGAACGGCGCCGACGTGATCCTCGCCGACGAGCCCACCGGCGCGCTCGATTCCCGCAGCGGCGCCGAGGTGCTGCGCATCCTCGACGAGCTGAATGCGGAAGGCCGCACCATCATCATCGTCACCCACGACATGAAGGTGGCCGAGCGGGCCCAACGGGTGATCGAGATCCGTGACGGCGAGATCGTCGCCGACCGCCCCTCGGCCGCCGCCCGCACCCGCATCGTGAGCGAGCCCAAGCCCGCCGCGGCACCGGCCTCGCGCCTCGCGCGCTGGCGGGCCTTCGGGGACCGGCTCTACGAGGCCTTCATCATGGCGCTGCTGGCCATGAACGCCCACCGGCTGCGCACCTTCCTCACCATGCTCGGCATCATCATCGGCATCGCCTCGGTGGTGTGCGTGGTGGCGCTGGGCGAGGGCTCGCGGCAGAAGGTGCTCGCCAACATCTCCAGCCTCGGCACCAACACGCTGGAGATCTTCGCCGGCCGCACCTTCGGCGATACGCGATCGGGCAAGATCACCACGCTGGTGGTGGCGGACGCCGACGCCCTCGCCCGCCAGCATTATGTGGCGGCGGTGACGCCCACCGTTTCCAAATCCACCACCGTGCGCTTCGGCGGCACCGAGGCCAGCGCCCTCATCAACGGCGTGGGCGAAGGCTATTTCGCCGCCAAGGGCGTGCGGCTGACGCAGGGCCGGCTGTTCGACGCCGACAGCGTGCGCGCCCGTACCCTCGAGGCGGTGATCGACGAGAACACCCGCAAGACCCTGTTCGCGGACGTGCCCGGCGGCCCGCTCGGCAAGGTGATCCTCATCGGCGACGTGTTCGCCCGCGTGGTGGGGGTGGCGGCGCCGCAGCAGGGCGGGTTCGGATCGAGCCAGAACCTCTCCGTCTACCTGCCCTACACCTCGGTGCAGTCGCGCTTCGTCGGCTCCAACTCGCTGCGCTCCATCACCGTGAAGGTCGCCGACGACGCGCCCATGGATGTGGCCGAGCAGCAGGTGACGCGCTTCCTCACGCAGCGCCACGGCACCAAGGACTTCTTCATCATCAACACCGACGACATCCGCAACACCATCACCGCCACCACCGAGACCATGACGGTGCTGATCGCGGCCATCGCCGTCATCTCCCTCATCGTCGGCGGCATTGGGGTGATGAACATCATGCTGGTGTCGGTGTCGGAGCGGGTGGGGGAGATCGGCGTGCGCATGGCGGTGGGCGCGCGGCAGAGCGACATCCTCAACCAGTTCCTCATCGAGGCGGTGCTGGTGTGCCTCGTGGGCGGCGTCACCGGCATCGCGCTGGCGCTGGGGTTCGGCGTGCTGTTCGCCTATTCAGGCTCCAACTTCACGCTGATCTATTCGGCGAGTTCCATCATCGCCGCCGTGGTGTGCTCCAGCCTCATCGGGGTCGGCTTCGGCTATCTGCCCGCGCGCAACGCCTCGCGGCTCGACCCGGTGACCGCGCTGGCGCGGGACTGACGCGCCCTCACCGCCGCCGCAGCCAGCGGCCGAAGCCGCGCCGCGGACGCGCCTTGCGGACGGCCGCCTCCCGCTGCGCGGCCTCCGCCTGCGCCGCTTCGGCCTCATCCGTCTCGGCCTGGCGCACCCGCTCCAGCGCCCGATCCGCGATGGCCACGAGGGCGGGATCGCCCGACGCGCGCAAGCCCTCCGCCGCCAGCCGGCAGAAATCCGGGACGGCGGTCTCCATCGAGCGGGCGAACCAGGCGATGGCCTCTTCCGCCGCGCCGTCCGCATAGCGCGTGCGGGCGTAATCGAACTGGCCGCGATAATCCCCGCCCAGCGCCGCGCGGCGATACCAGCGGCGCGCGGCCACGGGATCGGCCGGGCGGCCCCAGCCCTGCTCCAGGAAGCGGCCGACCATGGCCATGGCCTTGGGATGCCCCCGCCGCGCCGCCCGCACGAACCAGTGGAGCGCGCGGGCGGGATCGGCGGCGAAATCGTCCGCATTGACCAGCAGGGTGCCGAGGTTGAACTGCGCCCAGACATGCCCCTCGACTGCGGCCGCGCGATAGCGGCGCCCGGCCGCGTCGAAGTCGCGCGGCACGCCCCAGCCCAGCTCATGGCAGCGGCCGACCATGTTCACCCCGTCGAGGCTGCCCGCATCGGCGGCGATGACGAACCAGCGGTACGCGGCCTGCGGATCGCGCGCGACGCCGGTGCCGTCCAGCAGCATCTGGCCATACACCACCTGCGCGCTCCGGATGCCATTGTGCGCCGCCGCCCGCACCAGCGCGGCGCTCCGCGCCGGCTCGGCGGAAAGCTCCGCGCGCAGCTCATCCGCGCTCATGCCCTTCAAGGCGCTGTAGGAAATCCGCTCGTTCATGCTGCCGCCCCGTCGCCGCCCGCGAGGGGTCGGAAGACGGGCGATTGACCGTCGCACCGGGCCGCCCTGTCAACCCGGCGGCGGCAGTTCTTAAATGGAAGAATTATGAATTGGAATGGCTATAGCCGATGTAATCATGTGTAGCACTGCGTATTACATCGTCTCCATAAGCCGTTTTTCCGCCTTTCTTAGACCCGATCAAAAACATAATCGTTGCGCTGCGGAATGTGTGGACCTTATACCTCCTGCAACAGATTGATGACCGCGATTACATGGCCCCGATGAGAGCGGCCAGAGACTCCCTACAGCCAAGATCACGCCGGACAGACCAGGACTGCGTCTTGAAGCCATTCGTTTCTGCCAGATATTTCACCACAACTTATTCGCGAACATCCTCATCTCTCAAATATTGACGATGTGAGCCCGTGGCGCGCCGCCGCCGATTGCCGGGCCTTCTCACCTTACGGGGAAAGATCATGGGAGCGTTGAGCACACTTCGGCCCGCCATGTCGCGTTCGACGGTGAGCGCCGGCCTTGCGATGACCCTGTCGGCGGTGCCGCTGGCGGAGGCCTTCGCGCAGCAAGCGACCGCCCCCTCGGGCACCGACGCGGACCTGCCGACCATCGTCGTCGACGCCGATGGCGAGCCGGTCAATTCGCTCGAGGCGACCACCGGGCTCTCGCGCCTGCCCGGCACCCTCCAGGACACGCCGCAGACCGTCACCGTCATCTCCCAGCAGACCATGCAGCAGCAGGGCGTGACGACCTTGGAGCAGGCGCTGCGCAACGTTCCGGGCGTCACCGTCGGCATCGGCGAGGGCGGCGGCGGCATGAACGGCGACCAGTTCCGCATCCGCGGCTTCCAGGCCAAGGGCGACGTCTTCGTCAACGGCCTGCGCGACTTCGGCGTCTATGTGCGCGACAGCTTCGCCTACGAGAACGTGGAGGTGTTCAAGGGGCCAAGCTCGGAGAGCTTCGGCTCCGGCACCACGGGCGGCGCCATCAACATGCAGCTGAAGCAGGCGCATCGCGGCGACAAGTATGACGTGGACGGCCAGTTCGGCTCCGGCCCGCTCTATCGCGGCGTGTTCGACTTCAACAAGCAGATCGACGACACCACGGCGGCCCGCATCGTCGGCATGTTCAACGATCAGGACATCGTGGACCGCGACCATGTGGAGGCCAACCGTTACGGCCTCATGGGCTCGCTGGGCTTCGGCCTCGGCACCAACCAGACGCTCTATCTCAACTATCTCTACCAGCACGGCGACCGCACGCCGGATTACGGCGTGCCCGTGGTGACGCCGCTGTTCAACGACGTGAAGAAGTTCGGTGCCGTCGGCCAGCCGGTGACGGAATGGGGCGTGCCGCGCTCCAATTTCTACGGCAAGGAGACCGACCGCGACATCACCGACACCAACATGTTCACGGCGAACTACAAGAAAGAGATCAACGACTGGCTGACCTTCACCAACGACAGCCGCGTCGGCTACTACACGCGTGATTTCGCGACCTCCGTCCCCGGCTGCAGCAACGGCTCCACCAACACCGTGCCCGCGACGCCGAAGACCTATGCCGCGAGTTGCACCGGCCAGTTCTTCGCCGGCAACAACCCGGCCATCACCTTCGGCGGCGGCAATCCCGGCTATCTGCAGGAGAGCCTCGCGGCCGAGAATGTCGCGACCATGGTCGCCAAGTTCAACACCGGATTCCTGCGGCACGAGCTGGTGGCGGGCATCGACTATTACTTCGTCAACGACAGCCGCAACCTGATTGCCCTTTCCGGCAGCAAGGGCCTCTCCACCATCTGGAACCCGGTCTACGCCAATACGACCGGCTACTTCCTCTATGAGAACCCGTTTGGCAACAACGGCCAGAAGATCAGCAACACCTACGATTTCGGCGCCTTCGCCAGCGATCGCATCTGGTTCACCGACCAGCTCTCCATCCTCGGCGGCATCCGCTGGGACAATTACTCCACCGACTACAAATACTGGTGCGTGGACGCGCAGGGAACCTCCACCGTGCCGGGCTGCCTGAAAAGCAAGGGCACCTGGATCTATGCGGATTCCGACACCCGCTTCTTCAGCCCCAAGGCCTCGCTGATCTGGGAGCCCACCAAGACCCAGACCTATTATGTCTCCTACGCCAAGTCCTTCAGCCCGCAGGGCGGCTTCCCGACCAACGACGTGACCGTCGTCAATCCTGTGCAGAACAATCTCTCGCCGGAAGACAACGAGACGTGGGAGGCCGGCGCCAAGGTCTCGGTGCTGGACGGCAGGCTCGGCCTCACGGCCGCGCTCTTCCGCATCGACAAGAGCAACGTCTTCTACACCGATCCCGTCACCGGCGATTCCGTGGAGAGCGGCGAGAACCAGCGCGTGCAGGGCGTCGAACTGGGCGTGACCGGCACCATCACCGACGCCTGGACCATCCAGGCCGGCTACGCCTATTACGCCAGCGAAATCCTCACCTCGACCACGCTGAGCTATGTGGGCAATCAGGTACCCTTCGTCTCGCCCAACAACTTCACCTTGTGGACCACCTACGATCTCATCAAGGGCGGCGTGGTGCGGGCCATCCCCGGCCAGCTTCTGGTGGGCGGCGGCATCACCTATGCCGACGGCTATTTCACCAACAGCGCCAATACGGCCATCATTCCCGAGACCTTCTCGCTCGATGCGCTGATCTCGTACAAGCACGAGAATTACCGTGTGGCGCTCAACGGATACAACCTCACCAACGCGCTGAACTACTCGGCCGGCTGGGGCAACCGCGCCATTCCCGCCTCGGGCCGCTCCTTCACCCTGAGCGTCGGCTACACCTTCTAGTGGCCCTTCGCTGACCCCTCACGATCCGGCGGCGCGGTCAGATGGCCGGGCCGCCGCTCCCCGTTTTTGGATGCGCGATGCTCGTTGAAATCCCGAACCTGCTCAATGCGACCGAGGTCGCCCACTGCCGCCGCGTGCTGGAAGCTTCCGCGTGGGTGGATGGCCGCGTGACGGCCGGCGAGCAGGCGGCCAAGTCCAAGCAGAATTTGCAGATCCCCGTGGACTCGGCCGAGGCGCTCGAGCTGGGCGACCTCATATTGCGGGCGTTGGGCCGCAATCCGGTCTTCAACTCGGCGGCCATGCCGCTCCATGTGCTGCCGCCCCTGTTCAACCGCTACGACGTGGGCATGAAGTTCGGCGCCCATGTGGATGGCGCCATCCGCGCCGTGCCGGGCGCGGGCCGGCGGATGCGGGCGGATGTCTCCACCACCGTCTTCCTCACCGATCCCGCCGACTATGACGGCGGCGAACTGCTGATCGAGGACAGTTTCGGTGTCCACGAGGTGAAGCTGCCGGCCGGTCATGCGGTGGTCTATCCCGCCAGCAGCCTGCACAGCGTGCGCGAGATCACCCGCGGCAGCCGCTGGGGCTCCTTCTTCTGGACCCAGTCCATGATCCCGGACGATGGCCGCCGGGCCCTGCTCTACGACCTCGACCTCGCCATCATGGCCGTGCGCAGCCGCCTGCCGGACGAGGAGCCGGCGGTGCTCCAGCTCACCAACGTCTATCACAACCTGCTCAGGAGCTGGGCGCAGATGTGAGGAGGCCCGCGCGGCGCCGGCGCCTACTGGTTGATCTCCGGCTCCACCAGCTTCGCCAGATTGCGCAGGGATTCCTGCCAGCCGAGATAGCAGGCCTCGACGGGAATGACGTCGGGAATACCGGACTGCGTGATGTCCACCTCGGTGCCCATGGAGACCTTCTTCAGCACGATGGTCACCTCGATGTCGCCGGGCAAGGCGGGATTGTCGAAGCGGTCGGTGTAGCGCACCAGCGCGCCGGGAACGAGCTCGAGGAACTCACCCCCGAAGGCATCGCTGTGGCCGGTCGTGAAGTTGCGGAAGGACATGCGGAAGGTGCCACCCACCACAGGATCGAGATGATGCACCGTGCAGGTGAAGCCGTTGGGCGGCAGCCACTTGGCGAGGGCATCGGCCTCGATGAAGGCGCGATAGACCTTCTCCGGGCTGGCGGTGAGGATGCGGTGCAGGCGCGCGGTTCCGGGCATGTCTTGATCTCCCTTCCAGGGCGGCGGCGCCGCCCGTCACCCTGAAGGACGGACGGCGCAGGGCACTCCCGACAGTCGCGCGCGCGTTTTCCCGCTCACCCCACCTCAGGCAGGCGGTGGATGTATTTGTCGAGGGTGATGGGATAGTCCCGCACCCGCACGCCCGTGGCGTTGTAGAGCGCATTGGCCACCGCCGCGCCCACCCCGCACAGGCCGAGCTCGCCCACGCCCTTCGCCTTCATGGGCGAGGAGATGGGATCGGCCTCGTCGAGGAAGATCACCTCCTGATGCGGGATGTCCGCATGCACGGGCACTTCGTAGCCGACGAGGTCGTGATTGACGAAGAAGCCGTGCCGCGTGTCCACGGCCAGTTCCTCGAACAGCGCGGCGCCGACGCCCATGGTCATGGCGCCGATCACCTGGCTGCGGGCGGTCTTGGGGTTCAGGATGCGCCCGGCGGCGCACACCGCCAGCATGCGGCGCACCCGCGCCTCGCCGGTGGCCGCATCCACCGCCATCTCCACGAAATGTCCGGCGAAGGTGGATTGCTGGTAGCGCTTGGCGAGGTCGCCATACTCGATGGTGTCCTCGGCCGTCAGCCCCTCCGCGCCCGCCGCCTGCGCCAGCGGCACGGCGCGGTTGCCCGCGCGCACCTCGCCATCGGCGAACACCGCCTCCTTGGAATTGAAGCCGAGCTTGCGGGCCACCTCCTCGCGCAGCTTCACGCAGGCGGCATAGACGCCCGAGGTGGCGTTGTTGGCGCCCCACTGGCCGCCCGAGCCGCAGGAGGCGGGGAGCGCGGAATCCCCCAGCACCACGCGCACCCTGTCCAGCGGCACGCCCATCATCTCCGCCGCCGTCTGGGCGAGGATGGTGTAGCTGCCGGTGCCGATGTCGGTCATGGCGGTCTCGACCGTCACCCGGCCCTCGCCGTCGAGCCGCACCCGTGCGCCGGACTTCATGAGGAGGTTGTTGCGGAAGCCCACGGCCATGCCGATGCCGATCAGAAGATCGCCCTCGCGCACCTGTCCGGGCTTCGGACTGCGCCGGCTCCAGCCGAACCGCTCGGCGCCGAGGCGCAAGCAGGCGACCAGCTGGCGCTGGGAGAAGGGCCGGTCGGGATTTTCGGGGTCGCGCTCGGTGTCGTTGAGGATGCGGAACTCCACCGGGTCCAGCCCCAGCTTCTCCGCCATCTCGTCCATGGCCACTTCCAGCGCCATCAGGCCGGGCGCCTCGCCCGGCGCGCGCATGGCGTTGCCTTCCGGCAGGTGGAGGGTGGCGAGCCGCATGGCGGTGAGGCGGTGGGCGCCGGCATAGAGCAGCCGGGTCTGGTTGACCGCCGTCTCCAGCCCGCCGCCGGGCAGGTCGCCGGACCAGCTTTCGTGACCCATGGCGGTGATGCGCCCGTCGCGCTCCGCGCCGATGCGGATGCGCTGGATGGTGGCGGGACGGTGGGTGGTGTTGTTGAACATGAGGTGCCCGTGCAGCGCCACCTTCACCGGCCGCCCCGCCGCCCGCGCACCCAGAGCCGCGAGGAGGGCGTCGGCGCGGACGAACAGTTTGCCGCCAAACCCGCCGCCGATATAGGGCGAGATCAGGCGCACCTTCTCCTTGGGCAGGCCGAGCATCTTGGCGAGGTCGCCCCGGCCCCACTCGACCATCTGGTTGGAGGTCCACACCGTCAGCCGGTCGCCCTCCCAGGCGGCGGTGGTGGCGTGGGGCTCCATCATGGCGTGGGCCTGGTCGGGGGTCGAATAGGTGGCGTCCAGGCGGACCGGGGCGGCGGCGAAGGCGCCGTTGAAATCCCCCACCATTGTGTCGGCCGGCCCGCCCATGCCGTCGCCCTTCTCAGGTCTAACGGCGCCGTCCATGGCCTTGGCGAGATCGAAGGCGCCGGCGACGGGGGCATAGGCCACCTTCACCAGCGCCGCCGCCGCACGGGCCTGCTCGAACGTATCGGCCACCACCAGCGCGACCGCCTGGTGATAATGCTCCACCTCCGGCCCGGCGATGAGGTGGGCGGTGTTGAAATTGCCCTTCTTCAGCGGTCCGGCATTGGCGGCGGTGACGATGGCAAGGACGCCCGGCGCCGCCTCGGCCGCCGAGGCATCGATGGCGGTGATGCGGCCTTTCGCGGTGGTCGCGCCCACCACGAAGCCATGGGCGGCGGCGGGCGCCACGTCGTGGCGCTCATGGGCGTAGGGGGCCGTGCCGGTGGTCTTGAACGGCCCGTCGATGCGCGAAGCCGGCTGCCCCACGACCTTCATCTGGTCGATGGGATTGAGGGTGGCGGGATGCTCGAACTTCATCGCTCAGGTCCTCCCGTCCGCGAGCACGCCGGCGAGAGTGCGCTCCACCAGTGTCACCTTGAATGCATTGTCGGGGGTCGGCCTCGCACCGGCGAGCAGACGCTCGGCCACCGCCTTGGCACCCCGGGGAAGCTCGGCCTCGGCCGCCTCCACCCGCCACGGCTTGTGGGCGACGCCGCCGAGGGCGATGCGGCCTGAGCCATCCTCCCGGATCACCGCAGCCACGGAGACGAGGGCGAAGGCGTAGGAGGCGCGGTCGCGCACCTTGCGATAGACCTGCCGCCCACCCACCGGCTTCGGCAAGGTGACGGCGGTGATGAGTTCGCCGGGCTCCAAAGCGGTCTCGATGTGCGGGGTATCGCCGGGCAGGCGGTGGAAGTCCGCCATCGCGATCTGCCGGGTGGCGCCGGTGGGCCCCACCGTCTCCACCACCGCATCGAGGGCGCGCATGGCCACCGCCATGTCGCTCGGATGGGTGGCGATGCAGGCGTCGCTGCCGCCGATGATGGCGAGCTGGCGCGAATAGCCGCCCATGGCCGCGCAGCCGCTGCCGGGCGCGCGCTTGTTGCAGGCCTGCGCGGGGTCATAAAAGTAGGGGCAGCGCGTGCGCTGGAGGAGGTTGCCGGCGGTGGTCGCCTTGTTGCGCAACTGGGCGGAGGCGCCCGCCAGCAAGGCGCGGGAGAGCACCGGATAGTCGCGCCGCACCCGCGCGTCGGCCGCAAGGTCGGTGTTGCGCACCAGCGCGCCGATGCGCAGGCCGCCGTCCTCGCTCGCCTCGATGCGGTCGAGGCCGAGGCCGTTCACATCGATAAGGTGGGCGGGCGTCTCGATCTGGAGCTTCATGAGATCGAGCAGATTGGTGCCGCCGGCGATGAAGCGGGCGCCGGGGGTCGCGGCAGCCGCGCCCGCGGCATCGGCCGGGGTCAAGGCGCGCTCGTAGGTGAAGGGCCTCATGCGCGCCTCCCGGCCACCTCGACGATGGCCTCCACGATGTTGGAATAGGCGCCGCAGCGGCAGATATTGCCGCTCATGCGCTCGCGGATTTCCGCCTCGCTGAGGTCGATGGGCGCGGTGAGATCCTCGGTGACGTGGCTCGGAATGTCCGCCTTCACCTCGGCGATCACCGCCACCGCCGAGCAGATCTGCCCCGGTGTGCAATAGCCGCACTGGTAGCCGTCATGTTCCACGAAGGCCGCCTGCATCGGGTGGAGCTGATCGGGCGAGCCCAGCCCCTCGATGGTGGTGACGCTCTGGTGCTCGTGCATGAGCGCGAGCGACAGGCAGGAATTGATCCGCCGCCCGTCCACGATCACCGTGCAGGCGCCGCACTGGCCGTGGTCGCAGCCCTTCTTCGTGCCGGTGAGGTGGAGGTTTTCGCGCAGCAGATCGAGCAGCGTGGTGCGGGTGTCCACCTCCAGCTCGCGGATCACGCCGTTGACCGTGAGGGAGACCGTCGCGTGATTGGGGCCGGACCCCGCCGGCAGCGGCGCCGGCGCGGCTGCCGCCACGCCCGGAAGGGAGGAGGCCACCGCCGTTGCGGCCCCGGCGAGGATCACGTCGCGCCGGTTGATATCGAGATCATGGGGGCTCGCCATGGGTGCCTGATCCTCCTTCGGATGGGTGCCTGTGGCTGGAATCGGATGTGGTGCGGCGCGCAGGGCCGTTGCCGTCAGGATGCGCACGGATCGGCTCGGCCTGCCAGACCAGCCCGGCCGAACCGGCTTCCAACGCGAGTGAGAACGTGCGGTTCCGCAAATGGGATCACGGAAGCGTCAGGCCGCCTCGGCGCGCGGGATTGGCCGGGTCCAGCCCGGCCATGACGAGGATGAAAAGAGCGCCTGCGGCCGGACCCTTCAGTGGCCCCCACCGCCTCCGGCGCCGGGCTTCGGCCGGCGCATGAGCGGCGAGGCGATCACCAGCGCGAAGAACAGGAAGGTGAGGAGGTAGAAGACATCCGCGAAGGCCATCACCAGCGCCTGCTGACGCACCAAAGCGGCCATCTGCTTCAGCGCCGCCGCCGAGGCATCCGAGCCGAGCTTGGCGAAGCCGGCGGTGATGGTATCGAGCCGCTCCACCGCCGTGGCGCTCGCCCATTCCACATGCTCGTGCAGCCGGGCGATGTGCAGGTCCCAGCGGTTGTTCAGCACCGTGTTGATGAGCGCGAGGCCCACCGCGCCGCCAAGGTTGCGCATGAGGTTGAACAGGCCGGAGGCGTTCTTCATCTGCGCCGGTGGCATGGTGCCGAGGGAGATGTTGTTGATGGGGATCATCGCGATCATCAGCCCGACGCCGCGCAGGATCTGCGGGACGAACAGCTCCCAGAAGTCCCAGTCCTTGGTGATGAAGGTCACCCACCACGTACCGACCGCGAAGGCGGCGAAGCCCGCGCCCATCATGATGCGCGGATCGATCTTGGTCATCAGCCGCCCGGCGATGGGCGCGGTGAGGAACATGGCGATGCCGGTGACGAACATGGTCTCGCCGATCTGCAGCGCCGAGTATCCGCGCACCCGCCCGAGGAAGACGGGATAGAGATAGGTGAGCCCGTAGAGCCCGATGCCCATGATGAAGCTGAAGGCCGAGCCGATGGAGAAGTTGCGGTTCTCGAACGCCCTGAGGTCCACCACCGGATGGTCGGTGGAGAAGACGCGGGCGAAGAAGGCGAGGGACGACACGGCGCAGACGATGGCGAAGGCGACGATGTACTGGTCCTCGAACCAGTCGTTGGTCGGCCCCTCCTCCAGCACGAATTCGAGGCTGCCGAGGAAGCCCGCCATGAAGATGAGGCCCCACCAGTCGAACTTGTCGAGCAGCGAAAAGTCCGGCTCGTCGAAGTCGATCAGCGTCACCGCCGCCAGCACCACGAACATGCCGGGGATGACGTTGATGAGGAACAGCCAGTGCCAGGAGAACAGGTCGGTGAGATAGCCGCCCACCGTCGGGCCGATGGTGGGCGCCAGCGTCGCCACGAGGCCGATCATGGGCGCCACGATGGGCTGCTTCTCACGCGGGAAGACGGAGTAGGCGGCGGCGAAGACGGTGGGGATCATGCCGCCGCCGAGGAAGCCCTGCAGCGCGCGATAGACGATCATCTCGTTGATGGACGAGGCGGTCGCGCACATGAAGCTCATGATCGTGAAGCCCGCCGCCGAGGCCGCGAACAGCCAGCGGGTGGACAGCGCCCGCGACAGGAAGCCCGAGAGCGGGATCATCACCACCTCGGCGATGAGGTAGCTGGTCTGCACCCAGGAGATTTCATCCGAGGAGGCGGCAAGGCCGGCCTGGATCTCGGCCAGCGAGGCGGAGACGATCTGGATGTCCAGGATCGCCATGAACATGCCGAACACCATGCACAGGAAGGCGAACATGCGCCGCCCGTCCACATGCGCGGAGGGGGTGGCCGGAGGGGCGCCGGCCGCGGATGGCTTCAGTGTCAGGGTGTCGGCCATGGCCGCGACTCCTGTCCGGGCTCAGGGCGCGCGCGTCAGGACGCGGGCGAAGGGGTGGGCGCGGCGGCCGTGGAGGTGGCGGGGGCGGACTTGGTGTCCACAGTCGCCGTCACCGACATGCCGGGGCGCAGCTCGTGCTTGGCCAGCACCTTGGGATCGATGGCGATGCGCACGGGAATGCGCTGCACGATCTTGGTGAAGTTGCCGGTGGCGTTCTCCGGCGGCAGCAGGCTGAACACCGAGCCGGAGGCCGGGGACACGCTCACCACCTTGCCGGCGAAGTCGTGGTCCGGATAGGCGTCCACATAGACGTTGACGCTCTGGCCGGGCTTCAGGCGACCGAGCTGGGTCTCCTTGAAGTTGGCGTCCACATAGACGCTCTCCAGCGGCACCACGGCGACGAGGCGCGTGCCGGTCTGCACCAGCTGGCCCACCTGCGCGGCGCGGTTGCCGACCACCCCGTCGATGGGCGCACGCACGACGGTGAAGTCCAGGTCGCGCTTCGCCTGGTCGCGGGCGGTCTTCAGTTCGTCGAGCACGTGCGACGCCTCGGTGCGCTGGGCGGCGAGCACCACCACCTGCGCCTCGGCGGAGGCGATGGCGGCCTTGGCGGCCTCCACGCTCGCGGCGGTCTTGTCCTTGTCGGCGCGGGCATTGTCGAGGGTGGAGCGGCTGGCGAAGTCGGAGCGGGCGAGCTTGTCCTGCCGGTCGAATTCCGCCTGCGCGCGCCTCTGGTCGGCCTCGGCCGAGGCGAGCTGCGCCTTCATCTGGTCGACAGTGGCGCGGGCCGCCATCTCCTGCTGGTCGAAGCGGGACAGGGTCGCCTCCTGGGTGGCGATCTTGTTTTCCGCCGACTGGAGGGCGAGGCGATAGTCGCCGTCATCAATGCGGGCGATCACGTCGCCGGCCTTGACCCACTGGTTGGTATCCACGTCCACGCTCTTCACGTAGCCGCCGACCTTGGCCGCGATGACGGAAGTGTCGGCCGCCACATAGGCGTCGTCCGTCGACACCTGGAAGCGGCCCACCTGCCACCAGTTCAGGCCATACCAGCCGCCGGCCACCGCGAGGACGGCCAGGACCGTGCCGAAGATGAAGGGCTTGCGCGAGCGCGCCTTGGCCGGCGCCGGAGCCTCCGCTTCCACCGCAGGCGCGGCGGGATGGGTCTCCTCCCGCCGCGCCTTGAGCACGGTCACGCCAGCCGAGGGGGTTTCGGACTGGGCATCCGGCTGCGGTTCGGGTGCAAGAGCGGGCGCGGCCGCTTCCTTCTTGATGATCTGAGCCACCTTGGTCTCTCCCGGCCAGCTGGGGCCTGACTGAACGGTTTAGTCAAAATCTGCGGGCACTATATTGAACTGAACGGTTTAGTCAATTACTTTGACAAAATGTTGGAACGGTCCCATGCAGGAACCCGCCGAAGGAGGGCGGACATGAACGAGGCACTCGAACGCGCCAAGGAGCGCGCCACGGACGGCAACGCCCCCTCGCCCGCCGAACAGGATATGGAGGCGAAGAAGCGCCTCGACATCATCGACGGTGCGCGCCGCGTCTTCTTCCACAAGGGCTTCGACGGCGCGAGCATGGACGAGATCGCCCGCGCGGCCGCGGTCTCCAAGGCCACCATCTACGTCTATTTCCAGAGCAAGGCGGACCTGTTCCGCGCGCTGGTGGAGGCCGACCGCCGCCAGTCCGCCGAACGCCTGTTCGAGTTCGACGAAGCGGATGCGGATGTCGAGAGCCTGCTGCGGCGCATCGGCGTCACGTTCATGAACATGATGATCCGGCCGAACCACATCCGGCTCGTGCGCATGGTGTTCGGCGTGGCGGAGAAATTTCCGGCCATCGGCCAGACCTTCTTCGAGACCGGCCCCTGCCACGGTGGCCGCCGCCTCGCCGAGCTGCTTCAGCGGCAGGTGGAGCTGGGCCGGCTGGACGTGGACGACTGCCAGGCCGCCGCCTTCGAGTTCTTCAACCTCTGCCAGGGCAATCAGGTGAAGGCGCTCATGTTCGGCGTGTCCGAAGGGCCGACGCCCGAGGACATCGAGCGCACGGTCGGCCGCGCCGTCCGGGTGTTCCTGGCCGCCTACGGGCCCAAGGACAAGCCCGCCGGCTGATGCCGGGCGCGGGTCCATGAAAGTCGAGGTCGGCCAAAGCCGGCCCCGAGGAGCGTAAGGCGCGACCGCGCGGAGCGGTCGGCGGGGGCAGCTGAGCCCCCTCCCCTCACTCCGCCGCGGCGGAGATGTTCTTCAGCGGCTGTTCCACCTCGCGCACGAGGCTTTCGCTGGAGATTTCCGAGAGGTTGCGCGCGCCGGTGAGCGTCATGGCGACCCGCATCTCCTTGGCGAAGAGATCGAGCAGGTTTTCCACGCCCTTCTGGCCGTCGGTGGCCAGCGCATAGACGAAGGCGCGGCCCAGCAGCACGCCGTCCGCCCCCTGCGCCACCATGCGCACCACGTCGAGGCCGGAGCGGATGCCGGAATCGGCGAGAATGGCGAGGCTCCCCTTCACCTTGTCGGCGATGGGCGGCAGCGCGCGGGCCGAAGAAAGCACGCCGTCGAGCTGCCGGCCGCCATGGTTCGATACCACGATGCCGTCGGCGCCGAAGCGCACCGCGTCCTCCGCGTCCTCCGGATCGAGGATGCCCTTGATGACCATCGGGCCCTTCCAGAACTCGCGGATCCATTCCAGATCGCGCCAGCCGATGGAGGGGTCGAAATTGGCGCCGAGCCAGCCGACATAATCTTCCAGCGTGGTCTTGTTGCCGCGATAGGCGGAGACGTTGCCGAGATCGTGCGGCGTACCCATCAGGCCCACGTCATAGGCCCAGAAGGGATGAAGCGCGGCCTGCACCATGCGGCGCACGGCAGCGTTGGGGCCAGACATGCCGGAATGAGCATCGCGATAGCGCGCGCCGGGCACCGGCATGTCCACGGTGAAGACCAGCGTGCGGATGCCCGCCGTCCAGGCGCGCTCCAGCGCGTTCTTCATGAAGCCCCGGTCCTTGAGCACATAGAGCTGGAACCAGAAGGGCTTCTCCACCTTGGCGCGCACTTCCTCGATGGGGCACACCGAGACGGTGGAGAGGGTGAACTGGATGCCCTTGTCGAGCGCGGCCTTGGCCGCCTGCACCTCGCCACGGCGGGCGAACATCCCGCACAGGCCGACCGGGGCCAGCGCCATGGGCATGGCGAGCTTTTCGCCGAGCAGCGTCGTGGACAGATCCACCTCACCCACGCTCTTGAGCACGCGCTGGCGCAGGGCGAGCTGGGTGAGGTCGGAGACGTTGCGCCCGAGCGTCACTTCCGCATAGGCGCCGCCGTCGATGTAGTGGAACAGGAAGGGCGGCAGGCGCCGGCGGGCGGCTTCGCGATAGTCCGAGGCGGAGGAGATGATCACGGCGTCAGTTCTTTCTCTTGCTGGCGTAGGGCGACGCGGGACGAGCGACGGCGGCGCGCCGCGTCGTCCTCGATCTCCCGCAGGGTTTCCTCGACGAATTCGAGATGCAGCAGCGCGGCCTTGCGCGCCTCTTCGGGCCGCCCCGCGATGATGGCGGCGGCGATGGCGCGGTGCTGGTCGTCCAGCGCCTGCGCGGTGCTCGCAATGAGGTAGAGCTTTTCGAGGCTGCGGGAGATGGAGTGGCGCAGCAGGTCGAAGAGGCCCGCCATCACCTGCCGCATCACCGCATTGTGGGAGGCTTCCGCCACCGCCATGTGGAAGGCGGAATCGGCTTTCGCCTGCGTGGCCGCATCGGTGGCGCCGGCGGAGATGACATTCTCCAGCGCCGCCTGAAGGTTCGCCTTGTCCTGCGGGCCGGCACGCAGCGCGGCGTGGAAGGCCATGTCCGCGTCCAGCGACTTGCGGATTTCCATCACGTCGTGCCAGTAGCCCGGCTCCCCCGCCGCCTCCGCCGCCAGCGGACCGAGCGCCTGGGCCAGCGGCGCATCGGCCGGCGCGGCCACATAGGTGCCCCCGCCCCTGCGGCTCACCAGCCGACCGCGACTCGCAAGATGCCGGATGGCCTCGCGCAGCGTGGGCCGCGACACGTTCAGCTCCGCCGCCAGCGCCCGCTCGGCCGGCAGGCGCGCGCCGGGCTGAAGGCCGCGTTCGGCGATGAGGGCTTCGATGGTGTCGGTCAGGTCGGCCAAGGGGCGGCTCCCGCGCGGCATCAGGATATTGGTCAGTCCAATATCGTCATATGGCACGTGAAAACTCTATGAACGGAGTGACGCCATGCCGCAAGTGGAAAATTGGCCTGACCAATTCACGCGACACCGAAGGCTCAGTCCGCCCATTCCGGATCCGTGGTGAAGGCGATGGTCAGCCAGCGGTCGGGCGTGTCGTTGCCGATGGCGGCGCCGATCTCGTCGCGGATCACGTCCCACTGCTCCAGCCGCATGGCCGGCCAGCCCTGGGGCACGATGAAGTAGAGCTCGATCTGCCGCCCCCGCCCCACCCGCGCGACATAGGAGCGGAAGGAGAGGAAGCCGTAGCGCGCGACGATGCCGGCGGCCACGGCATCCACGTGCTCCTTAAGCGCCGGCGGGGTGACGAGGAGGATGTCCGCCAGCGCCTGCTTCACCGTGGCGAACGGCAGGGGGATGATGACGAGGCAGACCACCGCCAGCGCCACCGGATCGATATAGGGCGAGATCCACGCGCGCGGCGTGCCCTGCACCGCGAGGCCGACGAGGAACGCCACCAGCAGCGCGAAGGTGAGCCCGGCCGACATCAGCCACGCCTTGGCGTCGAGCGCGAGGAAATCGGAGCGGATCGTCCGGTTCGCCCGCCGCACGAACAGCGCCATGAAGAGCGCCACCGCGACCGTGATGACCGCGTAGAGGATCGCCTGATCGAAATCGAGCGCCCGGCCACCCGACATGAGGCTGCCCACGGCATTGATGAGCGCATAGACTGACGCGCTCATGAGCAGGATGCCGTTGAGCCCCAGCACCATGGGCTCCAGATGCCAGAACCCCATGGTGAAATGCGCGACGAGCCCCTTGGCCGACGCCCCCGGCGCGGTGGAGGTCGCAATCAGCCGCGCCACCACGAGGGCGAGCACCGTCATGCTGGCGTCGGTGAGGGCGTAGACGCCATCGAACACGATGGCATAGGAGCCCGACAGCAGGCCGAACACGATGCCCAGCAGCGCCAGCAGCAGGGTGACGCCGATGGATATGCGCAGCACCCCCTGCTCGGTCATCCCCGCCCCTCCCCCACCCCGGTTCGGGCCCACACTAGCCCGGGCCGGCGCCGGCTTGAAATCGCCACGTTGAAGCTGGGCACGCGGAGGGTTCGCCGCGGCTCTACTCCGCGACCTTGAGAACGATCTTTCCGAACCCGCCGCCCTCTTCCATGGCGCGATGCGCCTCGGCGGCCTGTGCGAGGGGATAGACCCTGCCGACCAGAGGCGTCAGCCGGCCATCGGCGAACAAAGGCAGCGCGCCTTCCGCGAAGCGCCGCACCATGGCGCGTTTCTCGTCCGCCGTCCGCGATTTCATCACCGTCCCGATGAGGCGAAGATGATTGTGCAGCAGGAGGGCCAGCGGAATGGTCGTGCTGTCCTGCCCGCCCAGCAGACCGACCTGAACGAGACGACCGCCCGGCGCGAGGCTCCGCAGATTGCGCGGGAGATAGTCGCCGCCGACGAAGTCGACGACCACGTCGACCCCTATTCCCCCGGTGGCGTCGCGCACGCCCTTTTCAAAGTCCTCGGACCGATAGTCGAACACCGCCTCCGCGCCGAGGGCAAGAACGTCGTCGCGTCGCTCGGCATCGACCATCTGCCGTGTCCACACCAGGAAGCACACTAAACAATCGCGCTCACCTCTTGAGCCGAGCCGCCAGCGCGTCGATGAACAGGCGGACCTTCGACGGCACCATCCGGCTGGTGGGATAGACGGCCCAGACATCCAGCGGCTCGGGGTGTGCGTCCTGAAGTTCGATGACCTTCACCCGGCCGTCGGCGATCTCGTCCCGCACAAACCAAAAGGACAGGTTGGCGACACCCAGTCCGCCCATGCAGGCCTGTAACAGGCCTTCGATGGAATTGGCCGAGAACCGCCCCTCGATCCTTGCCGTGGTCAAGAGTTCAGCAGTCTTGAAAGACCAGTGCGTCGTCCCGCTGATGGCGAGGCATTCGTGCCGCGCGAGATCGCTCAGTCTCTCCGGCACGCCGTGCTGTTCCATATAGTCCGGTGAGGCAAGCAACACGCGCGGATTATCGGCGAGCCGCCGCGCGACCAGGCTGCTGTCGTTCAGCTTGGCGATGCGGATGGCGAGGTCCAGCCCCTCGGTGACGAGATCGACGAGGCTGTCGGTCATCATCAGATCCACCTTCAGCGCCGGATTGGCGCGCATGAAGTCGGGGATCATCGGCGCGATGACCTTGCGCCCGAAAGCGACCGAGCTGGTGAGCCGCAGCAGGCCGAAGCCGCCTTCAGTGACCGGGCGCACGCTCGCATAGGCGCTGGCGCGCTCCTCGAGCAGGGCCCGTGCATGCGGCAGGAAGGACTGGCCCTCGGGGGTGAGGGCAAGCGAGCGGGTGGTGCGGTGGACGAGCCGGGCGCCCACTTCGGTCTCCAGCGCGGAGAGCTGGCGCGTCGCCGCCATGGGGGTGATGCGCAAGGTCCGGGCCGCCTTGGACAGGCTGCTCCCCCCGGCCACCTCGGCAAGGATCGACAGGGCGAGGAAATCCATTCTAACGGCTCGCGATATAATCCTTATCCGGCGACCGTATCACACCCGCGCCCGCAAGCCGCTAAGTTCGCTCGCGACGAACAGCATTCCACGGCGTCCAGCAAGCAGATTGAGAATGGCCCATCGCGCCCGGTGTCTCACCGGCTGCATGGACTTTCCGTGCGGCGCGCGGCCGGCGGACCCGACCGCCGGGACGGCGTTTCAGAACCGCCCCGTCCCGCGCCGCCATCCCGAAAGCACATCCGATGACCGAGATCCGCCACCATACAGTTCGCGCCAACGGCATCCGCCAGCACTATCTGGAAGCGGGTGCGGGCGCCCCCGTCGTGCTGCTGCACGGCTTTCCCGAGACCAGCTTCGCGTGGCGCCACCAGATCCCGGCACTCGCCGCGCATTACCGCGTCATCGCTCCCGATTTGCGCGGCTACGGCGAGACCGACAAGCCCGCTGCCGGCTACGACAAGCGCACCATGGCGAACGACCTCGTCGCGCTCCTCGAGAGCCTCGATATCGAGAAGATCGCCTTGGTCGGTCATGATCGCGGCGCCCGTGTCGCCACCCGCTTCGCCAAAGACCATCCCGAACGGCTCGACCGCCTCGTGGTGATGGACAATGTGCCGACCCGCATCGTCGCGGGCTCCATGAATGCGCAGATCGCCAAGGCCTACTGGTTCTTCATGTTCCATCTGGTGCCCGACCTGCCCGAGGCGCTGATCGCCGGGCGCGAGGACCTCTGGCTGCGCCACTTCTTCTCCGACTGGTGCTTCAACCCGCACACGATCAGCGGCGCGGATTTCGACACCTATGTCGCCGCCTATCGCGCCCCCGGCGCCGTGCGGGGTGCAATGGCCGACTACCGCGCCAATGCCGAAGACAATGCGCAGGACCTCGTTGACGCTGAGGTGAAAATCGCCTGCCCCGTGCTTTCGCTCTGGGGCGCGGACTTCGGCGCGGTGGGCAAGAGCTTCGACATGGCGCAGGTGTGGGCCGAGATGGCCGAAAATCTTGTCGCCGTCCCCATCGAGCGCTGCGGCCATCTCCCCCACGAAGAACAGCCGGCGGTCGTCAACCGCCTCCTCCTCGACTTCCTCGACGGCTGGCGTGGCTGACGCCCGCTTCATCGAGCCCCCTCAATCCAAGAGGAACACGTCCATGACCACCCCCTCGAAAGACGTCGCCGTCGTCCTTGTCCACGGCGCCTGGGCCGATGCGTCCAGCTGGCGCCTCGTCATCCCCTATCTCCAGCGCGAGGGCATTGCCGTCGTTGCGGTGCAGAACCCCACCACGTCTCTCGCGGACGACGTGGCCGCCACCCGGCGCACGCTCGCCACCATCGACGGTCCGGTTGTTCTGGTCGGCCACAGCTGGGGTGGCACCGTGATCACCGAGGCCGGCAACGACCCGAAGGTGAAGGCTCTGGTCTATGTCGCGGCGTTCGCCCCCGATGCCGGCCAGTCGACCGGCGACCAGGTGAATGCGCATCCCACCCCGCCCGGCCTCGGCGGCGTCACCCCGTTCGGCGAGGGTTTCCTCAAGATGAGCGAGGCGAGCTGGATCGCCAATGTCGCGCAGGACCTTCCCGAACAGGACGCGCGCGTGCTCTCCGCCGTGCAGACCCCGCTCTCGCTGACCACGTTCGGCGACAAGATCAGCACGCCGGCCTGGGCCGACCGTCCCAGCTGGTACATCGTGTCGAGTCAGGACCGCGCGGTGAGCGTGGAGCTGCAGCGCGATCTCGGCCGCCGCATCAACGCCCAGACGGTGGAACTGGTGGCGAGCCACATGTCGCTATTGTCCCTGCCGCAGGCGGTCGCCAACATCATCCGCGACGCCGTGAACCACGTCTCGGAGGGTTGAGGGAAGGTGGGGTGCCACCACGCCATGATCGGGCGTGGGCGCTGCCGGAAATCGCTCCCTGGGGGGTCTCAGCTTCGCCGAGGTGAAAGCGGGCGCGGGGCAGCTCCACAGCCAAGCGCCGGATGCTTCCGGCTCATGCCGGGGAAGCAACCGATAGACAAGGCCTTCGCCGCCCTTCAATTCCCGCGCGGGGGGCGGCGGATGTCTTCATAAAGCACGTGCAGCCGCTCCAGCGACCGCAGCGAGCGTTCCGGCTCCGCCGCGGCGAGGCCGAACACGATCATCTCCAGGCAGGCGAGCACCACCCCGTGCAGCGGAACAGTCTCCGACTTGCCCCGCGGCACCTTCACCACCACCTGGGCCTGCTTGCCGAAGGCGGGCGAGGCGGCGCCGGTGAGCAGGATCATCGGCACGTCCAGCCGCCGCGCCTCCTCAAGCGCCGCCACGCCCTCGCGATGGGCGCTCGCCTGTCCCATCATGATGAGCACATCGCCGCGCCGCATGGCGAGCAACTGCTCTCCGAGCGCGATGCCGGTACGGTTCAGCGCGTAGGCGTGACGGCCGTTTCGGACCAGGAGACGGGCGACATAGTCGGCGAGAATGGCGGATGCGCCGATCCCGAAGATACCGATCCCCTCTCGCGCGCGCATCAGTTCGATGGCCGCGGCGATGGCCCGCCGATTCTCGGGGCGCGTGACCTCTTCGATGCCGGCCATGTGTCCGGCGCGGACGAAATCGATGGAGGCGTCCACGTCGCGGGCAAGCTGCTCGGTCGTGGAGGTCATCTTGTCGGCCGAGGAGACGATGCCGCCCAGGAAGCCGGCGAGCGTACCCTTGAGGTCCTTCAGTCCATCGAAACCGAGTGCCTGCACGGCGCGGATGACGGTGGCGTCCGAGGTGCCGGTCTCCGCCGCGATCTCCAGCGCCGACTGGCCGAGCACGGTGCGGCGGTTCTCATTGATGTAGTCGGCAACGACCTTGAGCTGCGGCGAGAGACTCGCGCCCCGGCTGCGCAGCCGCGCGCCGAACCTGTCCGTCCTGGCCTTGCGTCCCTGTGACGTCATCCCCCTGCCGGCCCTGCCCCGCCTGCCTTCCGAGGCCGGGATGCTGGCACAGGCGAACGCGGTTTTCCATGCGTGCGCAAATGTTTGGAACGAGTCCGAAGTGATGCGGGGCCGCGCTAGCGGCGCGCGAGCCGGAGCCGGATGACCTCGGCCTCCACCACGGCCGCCACCAGATTGAGCGCGGCAAAGGTATTGGAAATGGTTTCATCACGCGGCAGCAGCACGTAGCGGCCCTCCCGGCATGCCTTCATCAGGCGGCACCAGCCGGGCATCACCTTCTCCATGTCCGCCATTTCCGCCGCCGGTCCGTGGCCGAGGTCGGAACGGAAGGTGCCGAAGGCGAGATCAGCCTCAAGGTCGGGCAGGCGCTCGGCGCTCACGTCCATGCGCCCCCCCTCGGGGATGCCCTCCACGATCTTCGGAAAGCGGAAGCCGGCATCGCGCAGCACCCTGCCGAGGGCGCGGTCGGTATGGAAGACGGTGATCTTGCCCTGGTTCGCCTGGAAGCTCACCACGGTGATGCCTGCCGTGTCGACGAGCCCGCGCAGCTGCGCGATCTGCGCCGCATAGCGGGCCTTGAGGGTCGCCAGCCGGCCCTCGGTGCCGGTGAGCGCGGCGAGCTTCCCATAAATGGCGTCCGGCCCGCCCTTCAGGTGCTCGATACTGACGGTGGGGGCGATGCGCTCCAGCTGCGAGACGGGCGTGTCGCGGGTGGGCGACGTAATGATGAGGTCGGGCTTCGCCGCGGCCACCGCCTCGATGTCGATGGCGTTGGCGCCGATAAAGGCGATGGGCGCGGTGTCGAAATCGACGCCGGTCAGCAGCTTTCCCGCCCGCAGGAAGCGCGTGCCGTCCGAGCGCACCCGGCCATGGCTGGCCACCGGCAGGACGCCGAGCTCGATCAGCGGCAAGGTGATGTCGAGGTCGTGCAGGGAGACGATGCGCTGCGGGCGCGCCGGCACCTCCACCGTCCGGCCGAGATCGTCGGTGAACAAGCGGGTCTGCGCGTGGGCGGGGGCCAAGTGGACGGCGAAGGCGAGCGCGAGGGCCGCGAGGCGGAGCAGGGCGATCATGGGCTGGATCCGGTCATATCTGGTCGCGCCGCCGCCACAGCAGGAAGAGGAAGAGCGGCACGCCGGCCAGCGTCATCACGATGCCGGCGGGGATCTGCAGCGGGGCGAACAGGAGACGGCCGGCCGTGTCCGCCACCAGCACCAGCGCCGCGCCGAGGAGACCACTGGCGGCGAGCACCGCAGCCTGCCCGCCACCCACCACGAGCCGCGCCATGTGCGGGGCGATGAGGCCGACGAAGCCGAGGCTGCCCACGCAGGACACCGCAGCCGCAGTCATCAGCACCGGCGCCGCCAGCCCGAACAGGCCGGTGCGTTGGAGGCGCACGCCGAGCCCGGTGGCGGCGGCGTCGCCCAGCAGCGCCACGTCGGCGGCGCGGGCGGTGGCGAACAGCGCGCCCGCGCCCAGCGCGCCCCACACTGCGAGGGCGGGGATAAGCGTCCACTCGGCGGCATGAAGGCTGCCGGCGAGCCAGACGAGCGCCGTCTCCACATCGTTGATGTCGGCGGTGGTGATGAAGACGAGCAGCGCCGAGGCCAGCAGCCACGACACGCCGATGCCCACCAGCACGAAACGCACGCCCGACAGGTCGCGGGCGATCAGCACCACGGCGAGCGCCACCGCGAGCCCGCCCGCCATGCCCACCGGCAGCCGCCACGCCGCCCCGAGGGCCGGAAAGGCGAGGATGAGCACCAGCACGGCGAGGCTCGCTCCCTCCTTCACCCCCACAAGACCGGGATCGGCGAGCCCGTTGCGCGTGAGCGCCTGCAATGCGGCCCCGGAGAGGCCCAGCATGGCGCCCGCGATCAGGGCCAGCACCACCCGCGGCAGCCGCACGCCGGTGATCACGTGGGCCACCTCTGGCGGCACGTCGCCGCCGAGGAGCGCCGCCATCACGGCGCGCAGCGGAATAGGCAGGCTGCCCGAGGCGAGGGCGAAAGCGGCTCCGGCGCAGATCAGCGCCACGAGCGCTGCCGCCACCCCCGCCGCGCGGGGCCGCAGGCGCAGGCTCACGGGGCCGGCGCTGAACCGGCGGTAGCCCGCCGCGCGGGCGACGGTCCTCATGGTCGCCGCCGTGCGGCGAGGGCGATGAAGACGGGCACGCCGACAAGCGCCGTCACGATGCCGGTCGCCAGCTCCCGCGGCGCGAACAGGCTGCGCGCGGCGAGGTCCGCCGCCACCAGCAGCGCCGCGCCGGCCAGCGCGCTCAGGGGCAGCACGACCCTCATGTCGCGCACGCCCAGCGCCTTGACGACATGAGGCACCACCAGCCCGACGAACCCGATGGGCCCGGCCAGCGAGACGGCCGCGCCGCAGAGCAGACCGGCGGCGACAAGCGCCATCAGTCGGGTGCGTGCCACGTGGATTCCCAGCCCCGCCGCCATTTGATCGCCCATGGCCAAGGCATCGAGCCGGCCCGCGAGCACCAGCGCGAGCGCGAGGCCGGCCATGGCGGGCGGCAAGGCGGCCCACAGCGCGCCATAGCTGAGGCCGGAGAGGTCTCCGGCGAGCCACAGGCGCACGGTCGCGAGCGTCTGGTCGTCCAGAAGCAACTGCGCGGAGGTGAGGGCCGCGGCGAAGGCGGAGAAGGCGACCCCGCACAATGTCACCTTCAGGGGCGTCATGCCGGTGCGCCCCAGCGCGGCAACGCCGAGCACCGCCGCGCACAGAAGAATCGCCCCGAGGCCGGCCACCAGCGGCCGCCCGGCGGCGAGCGCCGGAGCCGGCAATACCGGCCCGAGGAACGAGGAGAGCGTGAGCGTCGTAACCACCGCCAGCGCCGCACCGGCGTTCAGCCCCAGCACATGGGGCTCTCCCAGCGGGTTGCGGGTGACGGACTGGATGAGTGCCCCGGTGAGGCCGAGCCCCGCGCCCACCACCAGCGCCGCGAGGAGCCGCAGCAGGCGCAGCTCGACAATCACGTTGTGGTCGAAGCTGTCGGCATCGAAGGCGATCAGCGCACGCACCACCACCTCCGGCGCGATGGCCCGCGCGCCGAAGCCGAGATGGGCGATGGCCAGCCCGACGAGCAGCAGCATGAGGCCAGATGCGATGAGGACGGGGCGCGCGAGACGCCTCCGGGGCCGGGTGGTGGCGAGGCCCGTCACCGCGAGGCTCACGTGCCCGCTCCGCGTGCAGCGCCGAGGGGCACGAACACCGGCTTGCCGGTGCGCGGATGGATGAGCGCCTCCACCTCCACGCCGAAGATGTCGGCCACGTCCGCCGCAGCAAGGCTTCGGCCCTCCCCGGCCACGGCGCGGATGCGCCCGTCCTTCAGGCAGAGCACGGTGTCGGCATAAGCGAGGGCCATGTTGAGGTCGTGCAGCACCACCACCACGGTGCGTCCGAGATCGCGCGCGAGGCGGGCGAGCAGATCCAGCACCTCCACCTGATAGCGCAGGTCGAGGAAGGTGGTGGGCTCGTCCAGCAGGATCACCGACGTTTGCTGCGCCATGGCCATGGCGATCCAGCAGCGCTGGCGCTGCCCGCCCGAGAGCGCCGCCACCGGCGTCGCGGCGAAGTCGCGCGTGCCGGTGAGGTGCATCGCCTTCTCCACGGCCGCATCGTCCGCGTCGCTCCATTGGCTGAGGAAGCCCTGATGGGGGTGGCGCCCGCGGGAAACCAGCTCGTAGGCGGTGAGCCCCTCCGGCACCAATGGGCTCTGGGGCAGGAGGCCCAGCTCCCGCGCCAGCGCCCGCGTCGGCTGCCCATGCACCGCGCGGCCATCGAGCAGGACTGTTCCGCCCATGGGCTGGAGCAGGCGCGCCATGGTTGCGAGCAGAGTGGATTTTCCGGAGCCGTTGGGACCGATGAGCGCCGTCATGCGGCCGGCCACGACGGTGAAGCTCACCCCGTCCACCACCAGTCGCTGGCCATATCCGGCCTTGAGCGTGTCGATGCGCAGGCGGACGGCCTCCGCTCCCGTGACATCTTCCGCCCGCGCCGTGTTCAGCACAGCTTCCTCGCAATACCTGATCGCCGCAGTGCCCGCGGCTAAAAAAATCGGCGCCCGACCGTTGGCCTCGCCCCCTCTCCTGTGTCGCGTGCCCATGTAGTAGTCAAAGCGCGTGACGGCGGACATGTTTGAGGAAATCCAAGCTCATCCACAATAGGCGGCCATGCGGGGCTCGGCATATTTATATTGGAATAATTTAAATGTGAGATGTCCGCTTCATGACAACACTGGACCGGGGGACATTCGCGGGATTTTCTGTCGCGAAGCTGACCTCATTTGCATTGGAGTGCATCTTCGGCTTGGATGCGCGCAAGCTTTCATTCCGGCGCCTTTGATGGGTTCCAGAATTTACTACTACATCTGGGTTTGAAGAACTCGGCCTGACACGAACGCGGATCGGCTCTCGCCGCCGCGCGGCTCGGACCGGGATTTTGGGACTGATGACTTCTCCTTTGCCATTGGGCGCGCGCCTATCCCTTTCGGCCTCACTGCTTGTGCTGGCTCAGCTCGGCGCCGGCACGGCTGAGGCCCAGACGCCACCCGCGCAACCCACCGCCCCGCCCGCCTGGGATGTCCCCGGTTCCGACACCGACCTTCCGACCATCGTGGTGAATGCCGAACGCGGCGACGGCGTCGTGGTGGGCTACCAGGCCATCACCACCTCCACAGCCACCCTCACCCAGATGCCCGTGCTGGACATTCCAGCGGCCATCAACACGGTGACGCAGGAGGTCATCCAGGACCAGAACGCCACCACGCTCGAACAGGTGTTGCAGAACATCTCGAACGTGACGGTGGCCAACACGCTCGGCGGCACGCAGGATGCCTTCATCCGCCGCGGCTTCGGCGACAATCGCGACGGCGGCGTGCTCACCAACGGCCTGCGCACCGTGCTGCCGCGCAGCTTCAACGCCACCACCGACCGGGTGGAAGTGCTCAAGGGGCCGGCCTCCACCCTCTATGGCATCCAGGAGCCGGGCGGCATCATCAACGTCATCACCAAGAAGCCGCAGGAAACCTTCAACGCCTATCTCAACGGCTCGCTGTCGAGCTTCGGCGGGGGATACGGCGATTTCGACGTCACCGGCCCCATCAACGGCACGGGGCTCGCCTTCCGCTTCATCGGCGAGTGGCAGGACCAGAACTACTGGCGCAATTTCGGCGACATCGAGCAGGGCATCCTGGCGCCCTCGCTGGCCTGGTACGGCGAGAACACCACGGCCACCCTCGCTTATACCCACCGCGAATATTCCGTGCCGTTCGACCGCGGGACCATCTTCGATCTGACCACCGGCAAGGCCGTGCCGGTAGACCGGCGCATCCGCTTCGACGAGCCCTACAACGTCACCAACGGCACGTCCGACCTTGTGCTCGCCGGTGTCGAGCATGCCTTCAACGATGCCTGGAAGCTGAAGGTGAATTACGCCTGGAGCCAGGACGTCTACGCGGACAACCAGGCCCGCGTGATCGCCTACGATTCCGCCACCGGCATCCTCACGCGGCGGGCGGACGCGACCCAGGATTCCACCCAGCACGACCAGAACCTGCGCGCCGACCTCACCGGCACCGTGACGATCGCCGGCATGAAGAACGAGCTGCTGTTCGGCGCCAACGTCAACGACTACGACGTGCTGCGCACGGACATGATCCGCTGCAAGAACAAGAAGGGCTTCAACATCTACCACCCGGTGTACGGCACCCTGCCCGCCTGCACCACCGTCTCCGCCGCCGACAGCGACCAGCAGGCCAACCAGACCCTCTACAGCGGCTATGCGCAGGACGCGATCTACCTGACCGACCAATGGATCGTCGTCGCCGGCGGCAGCTATGCCTGGTACACGCAGACCGCCGGCAAGGGCCGCCCGTTCAACCTCAATACGGATGGCGAAGGCGGCGAGTTCATGCCGCGGGCGGGCCTCGTCTACAAGGCCACCGACAAGCTCTCCTTCTATGCCAACTACGCCACCTCCTTCGTGCCGCAGATCTCCATCGCCAGCGAGATCGGTTCGCTGCCGCCGGAGACCGGCGTCTCCTACGAGGCCGGCATGAAGTTCGAGGTGCTGAAGGGCCTCACGGGCACCGTCGCCATCTTCAACATCGAGAAGGAGAACGTGCTCTACAACGAGGTCATCAACGGCGAGACCTTCGCCCGCACCGCCGGCAAGGTGCGCTCGCGGGGCTTCGAGTTCGACATTTCCGGCGCCGTCACGGACCAGATCAATCTCATCGCGAGCTACGGCTACACCGACGCGAAGATCGTCGAGGATCCCCAATATGCCGGCAACGTGCCAGCCAACGTCGCCGCGCACACCTTCTCGCTGTTCGCGACTTACGATTTCGGCAAGGTGTGGGGCGAGAATTCCCTGAAGGTGGGTGGCGGCTTCCACGGCCAGAGCGAGGCGCCGGGTTCGGCGGCCAACAACTTCTGGCTGCCGGGCTACGTGGTGTTCGACGCCATGGTCGCCTACACCATCGAAAAACCGACCCCCTGGGCGGTGACCCCGCTCACGATCCAACTCAACGTGAAGAACCTGTTCGACACAACCTACTACGTGTCGTCCATCGGGACCAACAACCTCGGCGTCGCCGTGGGCGCTCCGTTCGAGGCCGTTCTCTCCGCCCGGATGAAGTTCTGACGGATGTGTTCTGAGTCACCTCAACCGATGATGGGCCGGCGTCCATCCACCTCGGGCCGCAGCTGGCCGACGTGCTGAAGTTTTAAGGATATCTGGCGGCGGCCGCAGTCGGCTGCGAACTCGTCTCCGCTGAATTTCCCTGTTTCCCGGTAATTTGCAGGAAATTTTCCGATTCCGGATCTCATTCAGGACTTTTGGCTCGTATATGATATTGATATCATGATTTTCTATCGAAAATTCCAATAAATTGGAACAGCGAATATTTTTCAGAAAACAGGGAACGTGCAAGCACCTGCAGGGAAAGGTCCGCCGAGATCGATTCTATCGCTCAATGCGTCTTGTCCAGCGCTATCGTGCCGCTAATCTGACACGCCGGAACACACCGCTGGGTGCCCTGTGTCCGTGAGCAGCCTCACCTTCGGGCCTTCAGTCCCATGAGCCCGGCCACCAGGGTCCGCAGTGTCTCCGATGTCCCGGCCGCGATGGTCGCCGAGCGGGCATCCCGATAGTGCCTCTCCATGGCATATTCGGTGCTCAGCCCGTAGGCCCCCATGATCTGCACGCCCTGGCCGGCCACCTTCACGAAGGTTTCGGAGGCGAACAGCTTGGCCTCGGTGATCTCGCGCAAGGCGTCGCGCCCACGGGTCACGAGGAAGACGGCGCGCAGCATCAGCATCCGTGCCGCGTCTACCGCCGTCTGCATGTCTGCGACGGCGTGGCCGATGGCCTGGAAGCTGCCGATCGGCGCGCCGAACTGATGGCGCTGGCGCGCATAGGCCACGGCGAGGTCCACCACCGCCTGCGCGCCGCCGCAGCTGCTCGCGGCCGAGACCGCCCGTTCCAGCTGAAGTCCGGACATGAGGCAGCCCCATCCACCGCCCTCTCCGCCGACGAGGCGGGTGGCGGGCACGCGGACATCGTTGAAAAAGACCTCATAGGTGCCCGTGCAGCGCCGTCCCAGCATCTCCAGCTTGCGCAGTTCCACCCCGCTCGTGTCATTGTCCACCAGCAGCAGCGACATGCCGTCCCGGAACGGCGCGTTGCGATCCGTCTTCAGATAGACGTTGAGCACCGCATCCTGGAGACCGGCGCCGGTGTTCCAGAGCTTCTGGCCGTTGACGACATAGTCCTCACCGTCCTGCCGGGCGTGGGTGGTCATGGCGCCCACGTCGGTTCCGGCGCCGGGCTCGGAGATGGAGATCACGTGTTTGACGGCACCCGACATGATGCGCGGCAGCCAATACTGCTTCTGGTCTTCGCTTCCCTTGCGCAAGACGTTGAGGCCGCAGAACACCGTGCTGGAATAGTTCATCGACAGGTCTGTACTGAAGCGCGAGATGGCCTCCACCGCCAGCGCCACGTCCATGGCATCGCCGCCGAGGCCGCCATATTCGACCGGGAAGGGCAGCTGAAGCAGGCCCGCCGTCACCCATTCGCGATATAGCGCCTCGGGAAAGCTACGCGCCGCATCCCAGGACCGCAGCCGTTCCTCGGGTGCATGCCGCCGCATGAGGGTGTCGATGCTGGCAACCAGCAGTTCCTGTTCCTCGGTCAGGTCGAGATCCATGGCGCCCCCCTCAGCGCACGACGATCAGCGCGTCGAGGGGGAGCGCGCCCTCCCCCTCGGCGAATACCATCAGCGGATTGATATCCACCTCCGCCACCTCCGGATGGGCGCGCATGAACGCGCCGAGCGCGGCGGCGATCCGCCCCACCGCCGTCACGTCGCGGGCCGCGGCGCCGCGGAAAGGGCCAAGCACCTTCGCACTCTTTAGCTGCCGGAGGGCGAGGACGATATCGGCCGGCTCGGCGTCTGCGGGAACAAGGCGGACATCGCCCAGCGCCTCCGCGAACACGCCACCGAGCCCCACCGCCAGCACCGGTCCCCAATCGGGATCATTGCGGGCGCCGAGGATCAGCTCCGTGCCGGCCGACGCCATGCGCTCCACCAGCACGCCATCGAGCGCGATGCCCGGCGCCGCCGCGGCAATGTTGGCGTTGAGCTTCTCCCAGCCCTCGGCCAAGGCGGCGGGATCGCGCAGGTTCAGCACCACCCCGCCCACGTCGCTCTTGTGCGGCAGGCCGGGAGCCTGCGCCTTCAAGGCCACCGGATAGCCGAGCGACTCGGCCGCGGCACCCGCCGCCTCGACGGTAGGGGCGAGGATACGCGGCGGCATGGGCACACCGGCGGCCTCCAGCACGGATTTCGACGCATATTCCGGCATCACCCCCAGCGGCAGGGGCTCGCCGGCCGGCACGGGCGCACTTTCGCGCACCGGCCGAGCGGCCCAGGCCGAGAGGCGCGCGAGGGCGCGCAGGGCGCGCTCGGGCGAGCGGAAAAAGGGCACGCCCAGAGCGCGCACGGCATCAATGTATGCGTCGCCGATGCCTGCATCGTCGCCGAGCATGGCGAAGATCAGCGCCCGACGGTCGGCAAACGTGCGAATGAGGTCGAGCAGCGGCGGCATCTTCCGCTTCGCCATGCCCGGACTGGTGAGGCTGATCGCAAGCAGCACGGCGCCGCTGCGCGGGTCTTCAAGCAACGGCGCGAGAGCACGCGCGTAGAGGCTCGGATCCACCAGAGCCTGGGCGGTGAGGTCGAGCGGGTTCACTGGCAGGATGAGGCCTGGCGCGAGGCTTGCCAGGGCCTGCGCGACCTGCCCCTCGGGCTGGGGCAGGACGAGGCTGATCTCCTCGCAATAGTCCAGGATGAGGGCCCTGAGCGCCCCGGACTCGCCTAGGACCGAGACGCCGCCGAACGGCCGCTGCCGACATCGCTGCAGACATTCGCTGAGGTCGATGAGTTCCTCGAGCGTGTCGGCCACGAGCACTCCGGCGGCCTCCGCCAACGTGCGCATGACGGCATGATCGCCCGCCATCGCGCCGGTGTGGGTGCGCGCCGCCTCCCGCGCCGGGCCCGACTTTCCCGGATGCAGCAGCACAATGGGCTTGCCCGCCGCATGCGCGCGCCGGGCGAGGTCCAGAAATCTACGCCCTTGACGGAAATGCTCCACGACAAGGACGATCACCCGTGTCTCGTCGTGGTCCACAAGGTATTCGACATAGTCCTCCACTCCGCTCGCCGCCTCGTTGCCGGTGGAAACGGAGAGCGACACGTCGAGACCGCGCCCGTGGAGTGCTGCGCGCACGCCCGCCGCCATGATGCCGCTCTGGGAAACGACGGCGATTCCGGGTCCCGCCAGCGGATGCGGCTCGGTGGCGCTGAAGCTGAGGGGAATGCCGTCCGCATAGTTCAACGTGCCGAGACAGTTCGGTCCCTCGATGACCATGCCCGTGGCGCGGCTGATGGCGGCGAGCTCTGCCTGCGCCGCCCGGCCATCCGCGTCCTGCTCGGCAAAGCCGGCGGCGAAGATGATGACGCCGCCCACCTTGCGCGACGCGCAGCCTCTGACCGCCTCCAGGACCCCCGCGGCCGGAATGGCGAGCACCACGCAGTCGACGCCCTCGGGCAGATCCGCCGTGGATCGCACGCAGCGCCGGCCGCGGACCTCGGCCTCGCGGGCGTGGACCAGATGGATGTCGCCGGCAAAGCCGAAGCGTTCGAGATTGTCGAGCACATCGCCGCCGAGCGATCCGGGCTTCGATGAGACCCCGACGATGGCCACCGAGCGGGGCCGCAGCAGCCGGTCGAGGAGCCGGCGCGCGGGGCGCACTTGCTGTTCCAAGGTTTCCTCCCTGCTGGCGCGGGCCGATGCCCGGCGCCGGTCCTGTTTCCCCTGCCCCGCGCGCCCTGTGGCCGGGCGCTGCATTCTCTTCGCGAGGCTGCCGCAGGAGTAGCCCGCACGGCAGCGCCCGAACGTCAGCGCTGATAGGCGCCGAGGCCGGGCTTGTAGGTCTTGTCGTCGAGGAACTGTTTCAGGCCCTGCTCACGCCCGCGCTCCGGGTCGAGCGCCGTGGTCTGGTCGCCCTTGGCGTGCAGATATTCGGCCGCCTGCTCCCAGCTCATGTCCTGGGCGAAACGGTAGGAAATCTTGGTCGCGCGCAGCACCGCGGGATTCTTGCCGAGCAGCACCCGCGCCAGCGCCCGGGTGCGCTCCACCAGCTGCGCCGCCGGAACGGATTCGTTGACGAGGCCGAGTTCGGCCGCCTTGCGTCCGTCGAACTGCTCCCCGGTCATGGAGTAATAGAGCGCCTGCCGATGGTTCATCAAAGTCGAAATGGCCTTCGGCACCACGCCGCCCGGGATGATTCCCCAGTTGATCTCGGAGAGACCGAAGACCGCCTCGTCCGCGGCGATGGCCAGATCGCAGCACACGAGCGGCGTGAAGGCGCCGCCGAAGCACCAGCCGTTGACCATGGCGATGGTGGGCTTGCCGTAGACCATCAGCTTTCGGAACTGCCAGTCTCGGTTCTTGCGGTAGGCCTGGATGCGCTCCACGTCCGACATGGCATCGACCGTCCGGAAGAAGCCCTTGAGATCCATGCCGGCGGACCAAGCCTCGCCCTCTCCGGTGAGCACCACCACCCCGGCGCGGTCATCGACCTCAAGCGCGTCCATGACCTCGTTCATCTCATAGGCGAGTTCGAGGCTCATGGCGTTGCGCTTCTCGGGGCGGTTGATTTTCAACCAGGCGATGCCGTCCTCGAACTCCACCTTCACCGTCTTGCCGCCCGGAACCGGCCGCTCAGCTGCCTGCGCGTCGTTGCTGCCCATGGTCGTGTCCTTTCCCTGCGGTGATCATCCCCCGCCCCGGGGACCGGCGCGAAGGTGCACTATAATCAGGATTCCTGATATAAGGATTCCTTATATATTCCGCGCGATTGGCGTCAACGCAAAAAATCTCGTCGCCGAGATCCCGTCCCGCAGGCGGAAGCAAAGCAGGTGGGCGCGGCGCGCCGACTCAGGCGGGATTGCCGCGCCAGAAGCCGCGGGCGCGGAGCACGTCTACCTGCTCGGTGATGGCCTTACGCACCTCCACGAGCGCCCGGGAGATCTGGGTGGATCGCCGCTCGGCCATGGCTAGCGTCCAGTAGAGTGGGGGCGTGAAGGGAATGGTCTTCAGTGTCCCGGCGTTCACTTCCTCATAAACGCCCGCATAGCTGAAGGCTGTGAATCCGAGCCCTGCCTCCACCACCGCCTTGGTGGCGCGCATGCCGTCAATCTCGGTCACGATGTCGAGCGCGACCCGGTGCTCGGCCGCGGAGCGTTCCATGAGCGCACGCAGGCTGTGCGTCGGTCCAGGCAGGACCAGCGGCAGAGCGCCGATCTTCTTCAGTCGGAAACGCCCGCGACCCATGGTGCCCTCCGGAAAGGGCGGATGGTCCGCGGGGGCAATCAGGTAGACCGGCTCCCGCAGGAAGGGCGTGATCACCAGTTCCGCGCTATCCTCCGGATTGTAGAGAAGAGCGATCTCCACGCGTCCTTCGAGTAACCAGTCGTGGATCGCCCCGCTGAACCCCTCGCGGATGTGCAGCCTCACCCGCGGGAATTTGCGCCGGATCTGGGCGAGGACCAGCGGCGCCAGCACGGTGGCAGTGGTGGGTGGAAGAGCGATGCGGATCTCCCCGCTCGCCTCCTCCGCGCGAGAGAGCATGTCGCGCTCGATCTCCTTCAGTTCAGCGACGAGGCCGCTGGCCCGGTCGAGCAGCGCGATGCCGTGCTCGGTCAGCCGCACGCCGCGGCCGTGCCGCTCCAGGAGGCGCACGTTGAGGTGATGCTCCAGCCGCATGACGCGCTTGCTCAGGGCGGACTGGGCGACCCGGCGCTGGGTGGCCGCGCGGGAAAAACCGCCGTGCCGCGCCACCAAGATGAAGGCTTCCAGATCCTCGAAGTTCATGGCCGGATGTCCGAAGGGGCCGGCAGCTGCGCCGGGCGCTTCACGGGTCAGCCCGCCTCGTCCGTATCCGGCGAAAGGGCATTCAGCATGCGCTTCAGGGTCACGCGGAAACGCTCCAGCTCGTCGGCCTCGATGTCGGCGAAGAGGTCCGCCTCCAGCGCCTGCACCATGGCGTCGCAAGCCTGCAGCGTGGCATCGCCGGAATCGGTCAGCGTGATGCGCAGCGTGCGGCGGTTGCGGGGATCGGGCGTGCGGCAGATCAGGTCGCGCCGCTCAAGGGCGAAGATCACCTCGTTCATGGACTGAGGCTTCACATGATAGTGCCGTGCAATGTCGGCCGACGAGAGCTGCGCGCGGCCCTTCAGCAGGCTGAGGATGGTGTATTGCACCCCGGTCAGCCCCGCCGACGACAGCACATGATCGATGCGCCCGCGCACCGCATAGTGCGCGCGCGACAGGAGGTAGAGCGTCCGCGTGGACGCAGGCGCGCCTCCCGGGCGGGGCGCGGCCTTCGCGGGCTTCGCCGATCTGCGCGGCACCACGGCCTTCGATTTCGCTGTCGCCATGGCCGGGTTGGCCCTTCTGAATAAGGAAGCCTGATACCGGATGCTAGCCGATGCCGAGCGTCGCGACAATGCGGAAGCCGGAGCCTCGACCATTCTCGATCCGAGATCGGTTCCATCCCTTTATGCGTCTTGTTCGACGGCATCGCGCCGCTAACGTGACCCGTGACGAACGCAGCTGCAGACAGGTCGTTTCCAGTTGTCTGCGGTCCTTGCGCAAATATCCGAGGAAAAGAAATCCGCGATCTACTGCTGCACCGCAGCATGGACAACAGCGGCGCGGAAGGAGACCCTAGATGAAGCTGGTGCGGTTCGACGGTTGGCGTGTGGGCGTGACCGACGGGGTGAAGATCGTCGATCTCAGTGCCCTATGTGGCGCCTCCGAGGCGGATTGGCCGCCTGTCGCGATGAACCGGCTGATCCGCGACTTCGATACGCTGCGACCGCGCATCGCCGCCCTGCTTGCGGGGGAGGTGGGCGTCCCCCTCGCCGGCGCGCGGCTCGAAACGCCGGTGCCGTGGCCGAACAAGCTCGTCGCGTTCCCGGTCAACTATCACGACCATGCACGAGAGATGGCATCGACCGGCCTTGCCAACATCCAGGGCTTCTTCCTGAAGGCCAATTCCTCGCTCTGCGGCCCGCACGACGCCATTGAGTTACCGGACCTGCCCGGCCGCCAGATCCACCACGAATGCGAGATCGGGCTTATCATAGGCAAGACCGGACGCGAGATTCCGCCCGAGAAGGCGCTCGACCACGTGTTCGGCTATTGCTGCCTGCTCGACATCACCGTGCGCGGCAAGGAAGAGCGGGTGATGCGCAAGTCCTACGAGACCTTCACGCCGGTCGGCCCTTGGATCGTGACGGCAGACGAGATCGCCGACCCCGGCAATCTCGACATGCGGCTTTGGGTGAACGACGAGTTGCGGCAGTCGGCCAACACGCGGGATCTCATCGTCGACATCCCGAACATGATCGCCATCACCTCCTCCGCCACCACGCTCCATCCCGGCGACATCTTCGCCACCGGCACGCCTGCGGGGGTCGGACCCATCGTCGATGGCGACGTGGTGACGATTGAGGTCGGCGGCGTCGGGCGCATGAGCGTGCCGGTGGTTCAAGGCCGGCGCGGCCACAACGTCGTCTTCGCCAAACCTTACGATTTCCAGAAGATGCCTGTCTGAGGCGGGGCAGAAGATGAAAAGCACGACAATCTCAGAGATCCGCGCCGCCGACAGCCTTGACGATCTCTACAGGATCTTCAGCGAGAACTGTCTGACGGCGGGCTGGCACAAAAAGCGTTCCTCCCTGTGGTCCGAGCCGCGTACTGCGTTCCGCCCGCGCAACTGGCGCTACGCCGAGGCCGCCGAGGCCATGGACCGCGCCGGCGAATGGATGAGCACCGAGGATGCCGAGCGCCGCAACCTGCTCATGTTCAACCCGGTCGACGACAACGACTACGACACGGTGCGAACCATCGTTTGCGCCTACCAGATGATCAAGCCGGGCGAGCATGCCCGCGCCCATCGCCACACCGCCAACGCCATGCGGCTCATCCTCGATGCGCAGGAGGGCGTCCATACGGTGGTGAACGGCCTCAAGCTGCCCATGCGCGCTGGCGACTTCCTCCTCACCCCCAACTGGCATTGGCACAGCCATTTCAACACGGGCGGCGCCAACGCCTACTGGATCGATTTCCTCGATGTGCCGCTGGTGCATCGGCTGGAGCCGATGTTCTGCGAGAACCTGCCCGGCGGGCACCAGACGGTGGTCGAGGAGCCCGATCCGGAGGCATCGCCGTTCGTGTTCCCGCTGGCGGCGATGCGCGCGCGTCTCGCCTCTACGCCGCGGAGTCCGGACGGCAGCCGGCGCCACCGCATCGAGATCGATCGGCATATCCCCACGCTCGCCGTGACCTATATCGAGATCCCCGCCGGGTCCGAGGTCGCCACACCCCGCACCACGGCGAGCCGCATCTTCGCAGTGATCGAAGGCGAGGGCTCAGCACAGGTGGGCGGGCACGCCTTCGAATTTGGCCGGGGCGACGTCTTCTGCGCCCCCTCCTGGCACGCCTCCACGGTGAAGGCGGCCACGGACATCCTCGTCCTGGAAGTCAATGACGAGCCGACGCTGAGCAAGCTCGGCTTCCTCATCTCCGACGCGGCACGGCCCGCCTGAGGGCCCCCCTTCGCATCAACTGCCGGAACCGCCGGCCCCGCGCATCGCAGCACGGTGAGCGGGTGGTGGCGTCCGCAACCAAACGAGAGTGTCATGGGATCGCAATCGGGTCGTATCTTGATCGCCGGCGGCGGCATCGGAGGCATGGCCGCGGCGCTGTCGCTGCTCCGGCGCGGCTTCGACGTGGACGTGTACGAGCAGGCCGGAGCCCTGCGCGAGGTGGGGGCCGGAGTGCAGATCAGCCCCAACGGCAACCGCGCGCTCCAGGCGCTCGGCGCCTTCGAGCCGCTCCGGGCCCTGTCCTGCGATGCAGACGGCAAGGAAATCCGGCTCTGGAACAGCGGCCAGACCTGGAAGCTGTTCGATCTCGGCGAAGAGGCGGAAGCCCGTTACGGCTTCCCCTATCTCACAGTGTTCCGGCCAGACCTCTTGCAGGTGCTGGTGGACGAGGTGCAGAAGCTGAAGCCGGACGCCCTGCACCTCGGCAGCCGGGTCGCCGGCCATGTCGAGACAGGGGAGAAGGTGGCACTCCTGCTGGAAGACGGCACGCGCATCGAGGGCGATGCGCTGATCGGAGCCGATGGCGTGCATTCGTGCATCCGCCGAAGCCTGTGGGGCGACAGCGCGGCACAATTCTCCGGCATGATGGCGTGGCGTGGCGTCATTTCCATGGAGCGCCTGCCCGACCACATGAAGCGCCCGGTCGCGACCAACTGGGTAGGACCTGGCGCGCACGTCGTCTGCTATCCCCTGCGCGGCGGCGCGCTGATGAACTTCGTCGCCACGGTGGGCCGCGACGACTGGCAGGTGGAATCCTGGAGCACGCAGGGCACACGGGAGGAATGCGCGGCGGACTTCGTCGGCTGGCATCCGGACATCCAGACCATGATCGCCACCGCGCCCTCCCTGTTCAAATGGGCGCTCATGGGACGCCCGCCGATGGCGGCGTGGACGCGCGGGCGAGTGACGCTGCTCGGCGACGCCTGCCATCCCACCCTGCCCTTCCTCGCACAGGGCGCAGTCATGGCCATCGAGGATGCGGTGGTGCTTGGGCGGAGCTTCGAGAGGCACACAGGCGACATTCCAGCGGCACTGGCGGGCTACGAGGCGGCACGCATCGAGATCACCGCCCGCAAGGTGCGTGGCGCCTCGGCGAATACGGAACGCTTCCATAACGCCGCCCTCGCCACGCAGGACGGCGCCGAGGCCTACGTGGACAAGGAGTGGAGCCGCGAGGCGATCCTCAACCGCTATGAATGGATCTTCACCTACGACGTCGACACTGTGGCGGTGTAGCGACCGGACGAGGGGAGGAACGCGGGCCGCGCAGCCCGGACGAAGACGGAGAGCGCGACGATCCGCCGGCAAGCGGGCCGGACGACGCGCGCTCCCAAAGATCAAGGCCGGCTCGATCCGGCTCCAGGGAGGACCAGGATGTTCCGCTTCATTGCCTCTGCGGCTTGCGCCTTATCGCTGCTCGCCGCGCTCCCGCATCCGCTCGCGGCGGCGCAGAATTATCCGTCCCGCGCGGTGACGGTCATCGTCCCGTTCGCTGCGGGCGGCCCGACCGACGCGGCAGGCCGCATCATCGCGCGCGCCATGCAAGGCCTTTCGGGCGAGCCGTTCGTGGTGGAGAACGTGGCCGGCGCGGGCTCCACAATCGGCGCCGCTAAGGTCGCCCACACCCAGCCGGACGGCTACACGCTGCTGCTCGCAACATCGAGCGCCATGGTGGTGGCGCCGCATCTCTATGCGAAGATCGCCTACGACGGATTCAGGTCCTTCGCGCCCATCGGGCTCATCACCGAAGCCCCCTTCATCCTGCTGGTGCCGGCGAATTCCCGGTTCGACAGCTATGACGCGCTCGTCGCATACGCACGGGCTCATCCCGGGCAGCTGAACTACGGGACCCCCGGCCTCGGCACCGTCCAGCATCTTGGCCTCGAGCGCCTGCTGGAAGCCAGCGGCGTGAAGGCGACCCATGTACCCTACAAGGGCACCGCCCCCTCGCTCATTGGCTTCCTGGGCGGCGAGGTGGACTTCATCGTCGAAACGCCGAACGCGGCCATGCCCATGATCAAGGGGGATCGCGCGCGGCCACTGGCAGTGACCGGCCCGGCCCGCCTGCCCGCCCTGCCCGACGTTCCAACCGTCGCGGATCTCGGGGTCAAGGGGGCAGACATGCGCTCCTGGTTCGCCCTGATGGCGCCGCGGGACACCCCGGCTCCCGTGCTTGCCACCCTGCGGTCGATGCTTGAAAGGTCCCTCGCCGACCCGGCGAACGTGAAGGCGCTCCGCGAAGCGGGCTTCGAGGTGGCGACAATGGACCTGCCGTCCCTCCAGAAGATGATGGAGCAGGAATACGGCCAGTTCGGCCAGATCATCAAGGCTCAAAACCTGGTCATCCGCTAGACGACCAGCCTGTTGTGAGGGCGCGGCAACCCGCCGGGGGAGCGCGTCCTCTCTTGCCGAAAAGCCCTCCAGAGCTTTCTCCGCCGGAAACGATTGATAAACGCTCCGGATACTCGTCCTCGCGAAGGCATTTCGCGCGAACGCTGGCCCGCCTCGCCCGAAGAACCTCTCAGACAGCGCGGGATGGTGCCGATCGCACGGGGCTGGCTTCCGGCAAACGCAGGCGCGTGATCGCGCCGGCTCCCCCCTCTCGGCGATCCGGACACATGAAAACGATCATCAACTCAAGAGACGTCCTCTCGGGGCTCCTTTTCATCGCCCTCGGGCTGCTGTTCGGCTGGCAGACGCAGGAACTGCCGATGGGCACGGCGGTGCGCATGGGGCCGGGCTATTTCCCGCTCCTGCTCTCGGCCCTCCTCGGCCTGCTCGGGCTCATCATCCTCATCAACGGACTGCGCTTTCCCGGCGAGATGCCGAGCGGCATCGCCTGGCGGGCCCTGCTCATCATCACCGGTGCGTTGGTGTTCTTCGGCTTCGGTGTACGGCCCCTCGGCTTCCTCCCCGCCCTCGGCGTCTCCGTGTTCGTCTCGGCGCTGGCCTCGCGCCTGTTCACCTTCAGGACGGCGCTGCTGAACACCGCCGTGATGGTGGTGTTCGCCTGGGCCGTCTTCATCAAGGGCCTCGGCCTGCCGCTGCCGCTGCTCGGCCCGTGGCTCGGCGGATACTGAGGAGGGCGGGATGGAACTGTTTGACAACCTCGCCCTCGGCTTCTCCGTCGCGCTGTCGCTGCAGAATATCTTCTACTGCTTCGTCGGCGCGCTGCTCGGCACGCTGATCGGCGTTCTGCCCGGCCTCGGCCCGGTGGCGACCATCGCCATGCTGCTGCCGCTCACCTTCGGCCTGCCGCCGGTCTCCGCTCTCATCATGCTCGCCGGCATCTATTACGGCGCGCAATATGGCGGCTCCACCACCGCCATTCTCATCAACCTGCCGGGCGAATCCTCATCGGTGGTCACCGCCATCGACGGCCATCAGATGGCCCGCAAGGGCCGGGCGGGCGCGGCGCTCGCCACGGCGGCGCTGGGCTCCTTCTTCGCCGGCTCGGTGGCCACCCTGCTGCTGGCCCTGTTCGCGCCGCCGCTCGCCAACCTCGCGCTGCAGTTCGGGCCACCGGAATATTTCTCGCTGATGGTGCTCGGCCTCATCGCCTCGGTGACGCTGGCCTCGGGCTCGGTGGTCAAGGCCATCGCCATGATCGTGCTCGGGCTGATCCTCGGCCTCTCCGGCCAGGACATCTACACCGGCACGCCGCGCTTCACCTTCGATCTGCCCGAGCTCTCCGACGGGTTCGATTTCGTGGCACTGGCCATGGGCATGTTCGGCATCAGCGAGATCATCCGCAACCTCGAGGACGAGCACCAGCGCTCGCTCGTCGCGGCCAAGGTGAAGAGCCTGATGCTCACCAAGGAGGAGTTCAAGCGCATCATCGCCCCGGTGCTGCGCGGCACCGCGCTCGGCTCCTTCCTCGGCATCCTGCCGGGCGGCGGCGCCATGCTCTCCTCCTTCGCCTCCTATTCCATCGAGAAGAAGCTTTCGCGCCATCCGCAGGAGTTCGGGCGCGGCGCCATCGAGGGCGTGGCGGGGCCGGAGAGCGCCAACAATGCCGGCGCGCAGACCTCCTTCATCCCCATGCTGACGCTGGGCATCCCCTCCAACCCGGTGATGGCGCTGATGATCGGCGCGCTGATCATCCAGGGCATCACGCCCGGCCCCAACGTGGTGACGGAAAAGCCCGACCTGTTCTGGGGCGTCATCGCCTCCATGTGGGTGGGCAACTTCATGCTGGTGCTGCTCAACCTGCCGCTCATCGGCATGTGGGTGAAGCTGCTCACCGTGCCCTACCACGTGATGTTCCCGGCCATCATCGCCTTCTGCTGCATCGGCGTGTACAGCGTGAACAACAACGTGTTCGACGTGTACACCATGGCCCTGTTCGGCCTGCTCGGCTACGCGCTGGTGAAGCTCGATTGCGAGCCCGCGCCGCTGCTGCTGGGCTTCGTCATCGGCCCCATGCTGGAAGAGTATCTGCGCCGGGCCATGCTGATCTCGCGCGGCGATCCCACCGTGTTCGTCACCCGCCCCATCTCGGCCGTGCTGCTGCTGCTCGCATTGGCCGCTCTGGTGGTGGTGCTGCTGCCCGCCGTGCAGAAGGGCCGCGAGGAGGCCTTCAAGGAGTAGCGTTTCTGGATGCCGGATAGTCCGAGAAACCCGGAACAGGGTTTTCCAGATCGTGCCGTCCGCTAGTGGAAATCGAACCCGCGGTGGAAAGCGCCTGGCGAGGGGCCTGGCAACGGGCGTCTTCCAGACCGATCGGACCGTCGCCTTCGAATACCCATCGCAACCTCCTTAGCTCAGGGCTGCAACGACCGATTGAATCCGCATTGGATGGCACGATCTGGGTGTGCAGGGGTCTCGCGCATGGACCAGCCGACCAGCTTGCGGGTGTGCATGTCGAGCGCGCCGGCCAGGTAGAGCCACCCCTCGCCGGTTGGGAGGTCGGTCAGGTCCGCCAGCCAGACCTGGCTCGGAGCCGTGGTCGTGAAGTTCCGGGCGAGCCTGTTGGAAGCGATCGGATAGGAAGGCCAGCTGGTCGTCCTGGCGCGACGCGGCAAGACGGCCATGCTCCGGATGCCGGAACGGCGCATCAGCCGCTCGATGCGGGCACGGCCCACGCGCCGGCCGTGCCCTAGCAGGACCGCATGGATCCGCGGGGCACCATAGGTCCCACTACTCTCAGCGTGGATCATCCGGATGTCATCGATGAGCTCCGGCCGGCGCCGCTCACCGGGAATCGCCCAGCTGCAATGCTCGCCGCTTCCAGCCGCTCGCATGCGTGACCGCATTCACAATCGGCGCGCCGGCCGGGCCCATGGCCGCTTCGCCGACACCCAGATAGCGCGCCCGGATGGTCGATCAGGCTAACGGCGATGTCGGGCGCCTCAGGGATGCTCATCCTGAACTCAGCGGAATACGTGTTGCCCGTTTGGCAACGCGGCGTTTCCGACAAGCTGTTACATGCCCGACGGATTGACATCTAACATGTGCGCAGCATGTTTGGCTCGCAGCATCGGCAAATAAATCAAGCAACATGCGGCGGGACGGGACGGTTTAACGTTAATTATTTGGAATATATATTCGGAGGTACGCTGTGTCTTTAGCGCCGATCGGGGATGCAGAAATTTACTATGAAGTCGACGGCTTGGGTGAGCCGTTGATCCTGATCACGGGGATGGGTGGGCTGGCGTCATATTGGGCGCCGCAGGTCCAAGCGTTCGCGAAGCACTTTCGTGTCTACCGATTTGATCACCGCGGGGCCGGTCGATCAACACATAGCGATGTTGCGTATTCGATCGAGCTTCTCGCGTCGGACACGATCGGGCTCATGTCAGCGCTAGACATACCGTCCGCACATTTCGTCGGGCATTCGACGGGCGGAATGATGCTGCAGGTTATCTCCTCGCAGCATCCTGAAATGGTCGCGAGTCAGGTCCTCTATGGCACCCGAGGCCGAACCGACGCATTCTCCCGCCGCGCCATGGGGCTGCGCAAGGAAGCTGCGCTGCACATTGGGGTAGAATCCTATGTGCGTTCTTCGCCCATTTTCCTTTATCCGAGCGCGTGGGTGCATGAGCACGATGCAGAGCTGACTCAAGCCGAACGTCAAGCGGTGGCATCGTCGGCACCGGCTAAGATCATCGCCAGCCGTCTCGATGCGGTGCTGCAGCATGACCAGATGCATGCGTTGGGGAAAATCATGGCGCCGACACTTGTCACCTGCGCACGCGACGACTTTCTCACCCCGCCCTACTACTCGGAAGAACTGGCGGCGGCGATACCCAATGCCACCCTTGAGTTCGTATCAAAGGGGGGGCATGCATGCTCGATTACGAACGCTGGAGAATTCAACGACCGTGTTCTGAACTTTCTGCGCCAGCAGAGCAGCATCGCATAGCCGTCCAGCCCGATCAGAACGCCCGCGACCACGATCCCGCACCTCAAGACAGGAACACGCCATGCCGAAGCAGATCATCCTTCCCCCCGGCAGCCCGCCGCCGCTGGCGCCCTATTCTCCTGGCACGCGGGCGGGCAATGTCGTCTACGTCTGCGGCGTGCTTGCCATGGCATCGGACGGCACGACCGTCGGCGTCGGCGACGTGGAAGCCCAGACTCGTTATGTGCTCTTGACGATCAAGTCCGTCGTCGAGACCGCTGGCGGAACGATGGACGACATCACGTTCAACAGTATTTTCTTGAAGTCGCTCGACGATTACGCCGCCATGAACCGTGTCTATGCGGAGTTCTTTCCCTCCAGTCCGCCTGCCCGCTACTGCATCCGCGCCGATCTCGTGCGGCCGGAGTTCCTGGTGGAGATAGCGTCCATTGCGCACCTCAGTTGAGGGCGCGTTCAAGATGGGACAGGAGCGCGTGGGCGGCGAACGGAAGTCGCCGATCGCGGTGAGCTTGAACCTCGAGACGATACGGACCAAGCGGCTCAGGAGTCACCGGCCGCGCGCACAGCACACCCCGTGAGAGCTCGTCGCCGATGAACATTGGTGACATGAAGGTCAGGGCGCCCCCGTGCTGGACCATGGCCTTCAAGGCGACGACCGAGTTCGATGTCAACAGTTCGCGCGGCGCGAGACCTCGCCGCGCGAACTGCGCGTCCATGAACTGGCGCGCGCCGAAGGATGGCTGCAACAGCGCCATGGGATATGCTGCCGCTTCCTCCACTGTGATCGACGCACGTTCCGCGAGCGGATGCCCGGGCGCAATGACCACTTCGAGGGTGTCGGTCCGCGACGCAACGGTCTTGATATCCGGCCTGGCTATGGCATTGATGGTGATGCCGAAATCACACTCGTCCTTGACGATGGCCTCGATGATGCGGTCCGTCGGCGCGGTGACGACGCGATAGTCGATGCCAGGGTTCTCGCCATGAAAGGCGGCAAGAACCCTGGGCAGGAATTCTACCACCAGACCCTCGACACAGAAGATGTCGATCTGGCCTCGGCGCAGCCCCTTCAGGTCGTCGACGAGGGCGCGGATGCGCTGGAATTCCCGGAACGTCGACCGGCAGTGCTGTGCCACGACCTCCCCGGCCGCAGTCAGGCGGATGCCGCTCGGACCGCGCTCGATCAGTTCAGCACCCAGCTCATGCTCCAGATTGGCAATCTGCCGGCTGATCGCGGAGGCCGCGACATGCAGCCTGTTGGCCGCCTGCCGGATTGAGTGGCAATCGGCGACCTCGACGAAATAGCGCAGGGCCGTGTGGTTCATCTTCCCTCAGTGCGCAACGAAGGCGCCGCACAAGCCCGAAACCTGCCCGCGTCGATGCGAGTCAGCGCGCGGCGTTGGCCGGACCGCGGCCTGAGCAAAGCACAGGCGCATACCTATCGCAATTGACCGCGAAGGGGTGATGCCGATTCGGCAACAGCGTGTACAGCACACGGTTCTACCCGCCAGCGCGCGGGTGATGATCTATTCTCGTGAATGACCGGGGTCTGCCACAGATGGAGCTGATGATGACAGTAAACCAGATGCGTGACGGCGTCACGAAGAGCTTGCGACTGCCGGAAGGCAAAATGCGGATCGCTTCTCCCACAACGGCGCAGAAGATCGTGTTTGCACCGCGCTCGTACTACAATCCGTTGATCGACCGGGGTGAGACGCCCGTCTTCATCGGCATGCAGACATGTGAGCCCGACTATCAGATCGGCCCTCACTGGCATCCCTACACCGAATGCCTCGTGGTGCTGGAGGGGGAGGCTTTTGCGTGGCTGATCGGCAAGGAGGACGAAGGTGGCGTCGCCCGCGCCGGCGACGTCATCGAATTCCCGCCGATCCTGCCCCACGCCTTCCGCACCCATGGCGACAAGCAGCTTCGCTTGCTCGGCATCCACTGCTCGCCCACGCGGATCGTGCACTTCCTGGACGAAAGCCTCGTCCTCAAGAACGGCTACCAGGTGCTGAACGACGAGCTCCAGCCGACCTACATGTGACGCCTCCCGTCCACGTGGCTGGCCATACCCGACTGGATACCGCGCCGGCTTCGTCCGGCGCGGGCTTCCGGACCGGTTACGATCTCGAGGAAGCGATGAAATTTTATTCCGCTGAAAACACCTGCTCGCTCTCGCCCCATATCATCCTGCGAGAGCTTGGTCTCGACTTTGATCTGGTGATGATCAACAACAAGACGAAGCAGACGGCGACAGGCGAGGACTTCCGCACCATCAATCCGAAGGGCTACGTCGCCGCGCTGCAACTCGATGACGGCCAGGTGCTGACAGAGGGGCCCGCCATCGTGCAGTTTCTCGCCGACCTCAAACCGGAGGCAGGTCTCGCCCCGCCGTCCGGATCGTGGGAGCGGGTCCGGCTCCAGGAATGGCTCAATTTCATCACCAGCGAGGTGCATTCGGGTTCGGCGCCGCTGTTCAACGCCTGGCTGCCCGAGGCGGTGCAAAGTCATTTCAAGGACCGGCTGTTCCGCCGCTTCCGCGAGATCACGGCGGTTCTCGATACGCAGCCCTATCTGCTGAACGGCCATTTCAGCGTGGCCGACGCCTACCTCTACACCGTCTTGCGCTGGATGAAGTTCTTCGCCATCGATCTTCGGGACTGGCCAGCCATCTGGGCCTTTATGGAGCGGGTCGAGGCGCGTCCGTCGGTGCAGGCGGCGCTAGAGGCCGAGCGGCTCGCCCCGAAGCCGGACTGACTCCCTTTTTTGTTCGAAACACGCGGTTCTTGCGACCGGGCGCCTGACGCGTGCTCGGCGAGAGGAGATTGTCATGTCGTCTTCCCCTGTCAGGGCTCTCGATCCCCGCTTTGCCGGCCTCGTGTCGGCCACGGCAGACCTGCAGCAGGTCGCCACCGGATTCGGCTTCACTGAGGGCGTGACTTGGGTCCAAAAGGGCGCCCATGGGCATCTCCTGTTCAGCGACATTCCCGCCAACGTGATCTACCGCTGGACCCCGGACGGGGAAGGCACCGGTACCATCGACGTGTTCCTTGAGAAGGCCGGGTACCAAGGGCACGATGTCTGGCGCGTTGGCATGCCGTTCACCAACGGCAAGGCGCCGGATGATCCCGGCTACGAGCAGTTCAACATGTTCGGCTCCAACGGCATCACGCTCGACCCGGAGGGGCGCGTCGTCATCGCCACGTGGGGTGGCAGATCCATTGATCGGATCGAGCATGATGGCAACCGCTCCGTGCTTGCCGACAGCTTCGGCGGAAAGCGATTCGGCGGTCCGAACGACGTGGTTGTCTGCAGGAATGGCGACATCTATTTCACCGATACGTTCGGCGGCATGCTCGGGCTTGGCGAGGACCCCTCGCGGGAGCTCGACATCAACGGCATCTACCGTATCCGCGGAAGCGAGGTCGTCCGCGTCATCGACGACATCCCCAATGTGAACGGTCTCGTCTTCTCGCCCGACGAGACGGCGCTCTACGCCAACGGCTCGATCGACAATTACATCAACCGCTACACCGTCGACTCCTCCGGCAATATCGGCAACGGCACGCTGTTCTACGACTTCGCGGATACCCCCGGTGCAGGCATCACCGACGGGATGCGGGTCGACGTCGCGGGAAATCTCTGGACGACCGCGCCGGGGGGCGTCTGGGCATTGTCGCCCGATGGTGCACCGCTCGGAATGATCGCGCTGCCGGAGGGCGGCAGCAATCTGGTGTTCGGCGGCCCCGACCGCAAGACGCTCTATATTTCGGCGGCCACCAGCATCTACCGCATCGAGACCAAGATTGCGGGCGCTCGGTAACGATAGCCGCAACACGACTGCGAGAAGAAAGACTCATAAAAACTAATAAATCCAGGGGAATTCAATGAAACGGCGTCAGTTTCTGAAGATGTCGAGAGGCATCGGATTTCTTGCGGCCGGAGCGGCGGTCGGACCGTTCGTCGCTCCGACGCATGCGCAAACCAGCGGGCGCAAGTCGATCCGGATCGGCATGTCGGTCGCTTCGACGGGGACATTCGCGCACGATTCCCAGTCCGGCCGTCGGGCGATCGATCTGTGGCTCGAACAGGTCAACGCGCAGGGCGGCCTGCTCCATCAGGGGCAGCGCTACCAGGTCGAGCTTTTGGTCCGCGACGACCGCAGCGACAAGCAGCTGGCGCCGCGCGTTTACGAGAGCCTGATCTTCGACGAAAAGGTCGACCTAGTGCTCGCGCCCTACGGTTCGACCCTGACGGCGGCTGCGGCGACGATTACCGACCGCAACGACATCTTCATGATGGGGTGGGCCGTCGCCGCCGATTCCGTGTTCATGCAAGGCTACAAATATATCGTCAACGGGGGCACCACCCCCGTGTCGCGGGTGCCGGAGATGCCGGTTCAGGCGCTGAAGCGCTTCGGCGGCAAGGTCGTTTCCACCATCGCGGTCGACGAGCCCTATTCGGACGCGCTCGCCGGCAGCTTCCGTGCGACGGCCGAGAAGCACGGCCTCGCCATCGGCGCTACGGAGAAGTACAGCCGGGGCGCGAAGGATTTCACCACCATCCTCAACAAGGCTGCGGCCGCAAAGACCGGTCTCCTGTGCATCACGTCCTACGACACGGACATGATCGTCATGCTGCGGCAGATGAAAGAAAACGACATCAACTTCCCGGCGATTTTTTCGACCTTCTCCCAGAATTCATCCATCCTCGCGCTCGGCAACGATGCCATCGGCCTCTGGGGACAGTCGAACATCGATCCGCGCGTCGCCTACGCGGTCAATCTCGGACCCACCGCCGCGCAATACCTCGACGCCTACAACGCGAAGTATCCGAACGGGCCGCAGTCCGACATCAACTCCGCAGTCGCCTTTGCGAGCCTCATGGTGCTGGGGGCGATGATCGAGCGTGCGCCGAGCCTGAAGGCGCGCGACCTCAAGGCTGCAGCCCTTGATCTCAGCGGCCATCTCACGGTGCTGAACGGCACATACCGGATCGACGAGACGGGCTTCCAGACCGGCTACGACATCCTGGTCATTCAGAATACCGCGAAGGGTGGAAGGGAGGTCATCGCGCCGGCTGCGGTCGCGACTGCGGCGCCGCTCTTTCCCATGCCCACCTGGGACCAGAAGGCGAAGATGTAGCCTTGCCTCGCCTGCGGCGGATGGATCCGCCGCTCCTCGTCCTGAATACGGCGGCCACGCAGGAAGTCTCGATGTCCATGGTCATGCAATCTGTCCCTCCAGCCGAAGCCGCCCCATCCGTGCGGCAACGTGCGCCGCTGTTCCGGCTGCATCGCGCCAGTGTCTCCATCTGGTGTCTCACGCTTGTAGGTATCGGCCTCATTGCGGTCTCGATCCCGGCCGTCTCGGCGGGTGTCTCGTTCTGGTTCTACCTGTTCCAGTGGATCGCGCTCGCGTCCGCGCTCAATCTGATGGCTGGGATGACAGGCTATGTGCCCTTCGGTTTTGCCGCCTTCTTCGGCATCGGCGCCTACGCCGCAGCGGTGCTGAACCAGTTCCACCACGCGCCGACCTGGGCGGCGCTCGTCGGAGCTACGGCAGCCGGAGCGCTGCTCGCGGTGCTGTTTGCACCCACGCTGCGGCTGCGCGGCGTGTTCTTCTCGGTGGTCAGCCTGTCGCTCGCCATCGTGCTGCGCAGCGTTATCGTCCTCCTGCCGGAGGACGTTGCCGGGGGCAGCAGCGGGATCACCATCACCGGGCGGCATGATCCGATCCTCCTCTATTATCTGATGGTCGCCGTCTCCATGGGGGCGGTGGCGATCGCCACGGCGATCTCGGTCACGCCCCATGGGCTGCGGCTCAAGGCGATCGGCGACGACCTCGATGCGGCGCAGATCATCGGCGTCAACGCGAAGGGGCTGCGGCTCGCCATGTGGGTGCTTTCCGGCACCATCGCGGCGGTGTGCGGGGCGATCGAAGGCCTCTATTCCTCCGCCATCGACCCTGCGGCCGCGTTCAACATCCTGATCTCGACCAAGGCGATCATCTATGCAGCGCTGGGCGGCCTCGGCACCGTGATGGGGCCGGTGGTTGGCGCTGTCATCATGACCATCACCGACGAGCTCATCTGGGCGCTTTCCCATTGCTAGCCTCTTCATCCTCGGGTTGATCGTCTCGGCGACGGTCCTGTTCTTCCCAAGGGGCATCGTTGGCTCGCTGCTGCAGCGCCAACCGCGGTTCCTCCGCAGCTGGTTCTTCTAGGAGCGCCCCATGCCCCCCCTGATGACAGGCGCTATCGTCAACGCCGTCGCCCTCGGCATCCTCTACGGCCTGCTGGGCCTCAGCCTCACCATCATCTACGGCGCCATGCGCATCGCCAACCTGGCCCATGGAGAGATGGTCCTGGCCGGCAGCTACGTGGCCTACGTAGTGACAACCCAGCTCGGCTATTCGCCTCTGGCGGCGATCCCGGTCGCGTTCACACTGCTGTTCCTGCTGGCGTTTGCGCTGTTCGCCGTCGCCGGACGCCGACTGCAGACGGCGCGCGATCCGGAGATGGCGTCCTTCCTATTCTTCTACGGCGTTTCGCTGATGGTCGGGTCGGGGCTGCTCTTTCTCTTCGACGCGGATGCCCGGTCAGTCATCTTCCAATTCCAGCCCATATCGTACCGGGTGCTGGGGCTGGTGATCCCCAAGGCGCGGGCCGTCGCGGTGGGCGTCGCCCTGGTGCTGGTTCCGGCGCTGTTCCTGTTCCTCTACCGCACGACCCCCGGCAAGGCGCTGCGCGCAGCCGTCATGAACCGCGACGCGCTGCGGATCGTCGGCGTCGATGTCGAGCGCCTCTCGCTCGTCGCCTTTTCGGTCAGCGCGGGGATCGCCGGTGTGACCGGGGTGCTTCTTGCGCTCGTCTTCCCGGCCTTCACGCCGTTCTCCGGGCTGGACTACACCATCACCGGCTTTGTCGTGATCGTTCTGGGTGGTCTCGGTAGTCCTCTTGGAGCGTTGCTCGGCGGGATGCTCTTCGCCTTCTCGGAGCAGCTCACCACCCTTTGGATCGGGCAGAGCGCGGGCGTCCTCGCCGGCTTTCTGATCCTCGTCCTGGTCGTCGCAATCCGTCCCGCGGGCCTCATCGGCCAAGCCGAGTGGAAGTCATGAGCCTTCAGATCTCCAATCTCTCCAAAAGCTACGGCCGGGTCCGCGCGCTGAACGACGTATCTCTCGCCGTCAATCCCGGCGAGGTCCTCGGCATCATGGGGGTGAATGGTGCCGGCAAGTCCACCCTTCTGAACTGCATCTGCGGTTTTGCCACGCCGGATGCAGGAGCCATCGAACTGGGCGGCCGTGGCATCTGCGGGCAGCGGCCCGATCACGTCAGCCGTGCGGGCGTCGGGCGAACCTTCCAAGTCCCGCGCTCGTTCCGGAGCCTCACAGTGCTGGAAAACCTGCTCGTGGTTCCCGCGCGTGGGGAGCCCTCCGGCATCCTGTTCGACCGGGCGCACCACGCCCTCGAAAAGGTGAAGCTCGCGACCCTCGCAAATAACTATGCAGGTGAGCTTTCCGGCGGCCAGCAGAAGCTGCTGGAACTCGCCAGGATCCTGATCCTCGAGCCGCAGGTGGTCCTGTTCGACGAGCCGCTGGCGGGGATGCATTCCGATCTGTGCCGCGTCTCCCTCGATGAGGTAGCAGAGATGCTGTCGCGGTCCGTCGCGGTCATGCTCGTCTGCCACGATCCTGGCATCCCCTACCGGCTCGCCTGCCGCGGTCCGAAACGACCCGGCCGTCATCGAGGCCCATCTGGGCGTCCAGCATTGATCGGGGGCTAATCTTGAACGACTTGGCACAAATTGCATCCGATCCGGCCCTGATCTCGTTCCGCAATGTGTATGCCGCCTATTTCGGCGACATCCATGTTCTGAAAAATCTTACCCTGTCCTTCCGCTCCGGCGAAGTGACCAGCATCATCGGCCCCAATGGCGCGGGCAAATCGACCGTCCTCAAGACGCTGATGGGCTTCTTGAAGCCCATCGCCGGGGATATCGTGTTCGATGGCCGCTCATTGCTCGGAACACCTTCGCACGGCATGGTGCATGTCGGCGTCGGCTACGTGCCCCAGAACAGCAGCCTCTTCCTCGACTTGTCCGTTGAGGACAATCTGATCCTCGGGTGCTGGCCGATTCGTCGCGATGGCGCGCGGGTGCGGCGGGCCATCGACAGGGTGATCGGCGACTTTCCCATGCTGGCCCCCGTCCGCCATGGGCTGGCGGGCGAGTTCAGCGGAGGCCAGCGCCGCTTTCTGGAGATCGCGCGGGCGTTGCTGCTCGAGCCCAAGGCCCTACTCTTCGACGAGCCGACGGCGATGATCGCTCCGAGATATGCCTCCGAGGTCTACGATCACATCGCTCGACTGGCGCGCCAGGGCATTGCCGTAATTCTCGTGGATCAAAACGTGCGCCCCTGTATCCAGGTCTCCGACTATGTCTACATCCTGGAACTTGGACAGAAGACCATGGAAGGCGATGCGAATGCGTTTCGCTCCGACGAGCGCATCCGTGCCGAGATCGGCCGCTGGCTCGAAGTGTCGGCGGGCTGAGGACACTTTTGACGGGCCTTCCGGCGGCGCGTCTCGTTCCGTCACGCTCACATCATGCATCCCATGCCGGTGAGCAGGTCGTTGGCCTTCTTCTTCTGGCTATCGCTGAGCGCGGCGTAGAGGTCACTTAGCGGCTGCTTCATGTCCTTGAGAGCGGCGGCGCGGGCTTCCATCACCGCGATACGGGACTCCAGGCGCTCCACCGGCGTGTCGGCGTCAAAGCTGGCGCGCATGGCCTGACGCAGGCCCTGCATGCTGATGAAATTGTTCTTCATCGCCGCCACATAGACGTCCCACACCTTGGCCTGCGCATCGGTGATGCCGAGCTCGGCCTTTAGGAAGGCGACACGCCCCTCGATGAAAGTGGGCAACGGGGCGTCGGCATCACCCGCCGTCCAGCCTCTGCAGCCACCCATCGTGCTCCGAGCCGAGCGATGGAATCCTGAGCCCCAGCCCCCCTGGCCGGGACCCATATAACCCTCACCCTGGCCCATCATGCCCGGACCATAGCCGAGCCCACCGCCCATCTGGGCACTCGCCGGCACAGCGTACAACGCCGCGGCCAGCGCGAACGCTGCGAAGCGTGCAACGGAAACGGATTTGATCATCATGACACTCTCCCTACCTGCGGGCGGACATGTCCGCCCCTCCGAATTACGCTGGGGGCGAGCCCGAATATCTTAGGCCGCGCTTGCGCCTTCCTGCCGTATCGATCAGTCGCGGCGCCACACTCGTGATGCGCCGCGGACCGCTTCTTCATCCTCCCGTGCGAAGCAGGGCGGCGGGTTGTCGGACCCGAACCGGTCGTCATCGATGGCCGAAACTCCGCTAATGCGCTTGCGCGCATATGCGCATGAGAGTAACTTCATCCCATGCAGTCCGCCCTCACCCTCCTGTCGGCCCTGGCCGAGCCCACCCGCCTCGCGGCGGTCCGCCTCCTGTGGGACGGGCGCGAGCATTGCGTCTGCGAGCTCGTGCGCGTCCTCGGCGTCACCCAGTCCCGCATGTCGCGCCATATGGCGGTGCTCAAGCAGGCCGGCGTGGTGGTGGACCGGCGGGATGCCCAATGGGTGCGGTACCGTCGCAATCCCGAATTGCCGGCCGAACAGGCCGCCATCGTCGATGCCGTCATCAACAGCCTGAATACTTTGTCCGATAGGAGAGCCGCATGAGCGCTGACCTGTCATTGACCGAGCGCAAGCCGCCGCGGGAGGCATCGCCTTTGGCCTGGGCGGCGGTGACGATCGCGGCGATCGCCCTGTGGTTCGTGGTCTATGCCCAGCTCGCGCCATTCTCCCAGTGGCTGGTGGCCCGCCTGCCGGTGGAGCCGGGCAGCCATCTTGCCGAGGCGGTCACGTTCTTCATCTACGACACGCCCAAGGTGCTGATGCTGCTGACGCTGGTGGTGTTCGCCATGGGCGTGGTGCGCAGCTTCTTTTCCGCCGAGCGCACCCGTGCGCTGCTCGCCGGAAAGCGCGAGGGACTCGGCAACATCGCGGCGGCCGGCCTCGGGATCGTGACTCCCTTCTGCTCCTGCTCGGCGGTGCCGCTGTTCGTCGGCTTCGTCTCCGCCGGCGTCCCCCTCGGCGTGACGTTTTCCTTCCTCATCGCCGCGCCCATGGTCAACGAGGTGGCGCTGGGCCTGCTGTTCGCGCTGGTCGGCTGGAAGGTGGCGCTCACCTATCTGGCATTCGGCCTTGCGGTGGCCATCGTCGCCGGCTGGGTCATCGGGCGGCTGCATCTGGAGGGCTGGCTGGAAGACTGGGTGCGCAACGTGCGCGCCGCTCCGGTTGATCTGCCGCCGAACGGCATGACGCTGGTGGATCGCATCAAGGCCGGCCTCGAGGCGGTGCGCGACATCGTCGGCAAGGTGTGGATGTGGATCATCGCCGGCATCGCCGCGGGCGCCTTCATCCACGGCTACGTACCGGCAGACCTTCTGGCCTCCATCATGGGGCGGGATGCGTGGTGGTCGGTTCCGGCTGCGGTTCTGCTGGGCATTCCCATGTATTCCAACGCCGCGGGCATCATTCCGGTGGTGGAGGCCCTGCTGGCCAAGGGGGCGGCGCTGGGCACCGTGCTCGCCTTCATGATGGCGGTGATCGCCTTGTCCCTTCCGGAAATGATCATCCTGCGCAAAGTGCTGAGCCTGAAGCTGATCGCCGTGTTCATCGGCGTGGTCGCCACCGGCATCCTCGCCGTGGGCTTCCTGTTCAACGCGCTGTTTTCTTAAGACAAGAAAGGCAAAAGCCATGAAAGACGTGAAGGTGCTCGGCCCCGGCTGCTCCCGCTGCGAGGCAACGGCACAGATGGTGCGGGACGAGGCGGCCAAGCTCGGGCTCGACGTCACGGTGGAAAAGGTCACCGACTATGCGGTGATCGCCGGCTACGGCATCGCCTCGACCCCCGGCATCGTCATCGACGGCAAGGTGGTGCACGCTGGCGGCCTGCCGAAGCCGGACGATGTCGCCCGCTGGCTCGCGGCGTGAGCGCCGCCATGCTGGAATACAAGGTTCGTGCGTCGCGCATCGACGCTCACGGCAGCCTCGCCCGCACCAAGGAAGCCGAGATCACTCTCGACACCGACATTGGCGGGCGCGCCGATGCGTTCAACCCGGCGGAACTGTTTCTCGCCGCCATCGCGGCCTGCATGATCAAGGGCATCGAGCGGGTGACCCCGATGCTGAATTTCGAGTTGCGCGGGGTGGATGTCACGCTCCACGCCGTTCGGCAGGACGCGCCACCGAAGATCGTCTCGGTGGATTACGAACTGATCATCGATACCGACGAGACGGAGCAGCGCCTGGCTTTGCTCCACACCAACGTCCGCAAGTACGGCACGATTTCGAACACTGTGGCGGAAGCGGCCCGATTGGACGGCACCATCCGAAGGAAGGCGTGAGCGTCGTCGGCGCGCCGGTGCGTACTCCGATCAGCATACCCCTCCGGCGGTAGTGATCTGTTAGGCATCACCCACAAGCAGACGTTCCCTAGGTCCGCAAAAGGATCAGCGGCGCCTGCAATCCTTCAACTGCCGGCGCCAAGCGTCAGATCTCGGTCTGCTCCGATATGTTAAAGGCATCGTCAACCAACCACCAGGGCGAACTCAGAGCTGGGTAAAGCCTGGGGGCAACTTCAGACGGCCTGAACGGCCTGACCCGCACCTCGTGTGCCCGACGGGATGCTGCCCAAGCTGAAGCGGGCCGCCAGCCTGTTTGCAGGGGATCAGAAGGTCGACGTGCAGGCGATCGTCAATGCCAATGCCAACGTGGTGGATGTCGAGATCGCTTTTCCGGCCGAGGCCGGCAGCCGCAGCGTGCCCCGAATCGACATCGCCACCGTCGAGGACGCCGGGACGAGCGTAAAGCTGATGTTCTGGGAAGCGAAGATGCTGGGCAACCCAGAGCTGCGCACCTCCGGGGAGAAGACCATCGTCCGGCAGATCGAGACCTACCGCACGCGTCTTGGACAACGGGCGGCAGCGGTAATCGATAGCTACGCGCTCATCGCCCGCAACCTCGTAGCCCTGGCCCATATGAGCGAGGGCGCGCGGGCTGTGGCACCGGTGGTGCGCAAAGTAGCGGAAGGTGCTGCGCTCACGCTGCCCTCCCCTCCCGATGTCCGCATGATCGTCTACGGCTTCGACAAGGACCAGCACGACAGCGTCTGGAAGAAGCTGTTGGCCGACAATGCGGAACAATTCAAGAGCATCGAGATTCTGGCTCGCGGCAATCCGGGGGACATCAGGCTGTAGAGGTCGGGTCACCCGATGACCGCGATCTCCGCTGCGATGGCGTGCACGAGTTGCTCGGCGTCCGCCCCGGCCCGGTGCCGGGGCGGGGCGGCTTCCAGAACCGCCATGGCGCGTTGGCACGGGCCCCTTTTGGGCGCAAGGCTCGGTCAGCTGCGTACCTTGATCATGCGCAAGGGATTGTAGGTGAGCACTTCCTTGCCGTCGGCGCGGCGCACGCAATTGAGGGTGCGCACCAGGCCGCGGTCGCCGCGGGAGGTGAGGCGCGCCTCCACCACCTCGCAATAGACGGTGATGGTGTCGCCCACCACGGTCGGCCCCTTCACCTTCACGTCCGCCTCAAGGAAGGCGAGCCCGGTGTCCTGCATCATGGGGAGCATCAGCCCTTCGGCGAAGGCATAGACCAGCGAGCCCGGCACCACGGCGGAGGGCAGCGCCATCCCGTCGCGGTGCGCGGCGTTGGTGAACAGCTCCTCGGTGAGCCAGGTGAGATTGCAGAAGGCTGAAAGATCGGATTCCAGGATGGTGCGCCCGGCGCTGCGGAACCGCATGCCGAGCGTCAGATCCTCGAAGTGGAAGCCGGTGCCGATCTTGGGCCAGAGCGAATCGGCTGCGTCAGACATGGTCGGTCTCCCGCGCGCGTCCCACTGCACCCTCGTCCTGAAGGGCGGTGATTTCCGCCGCACTGTAGCCGAGACCGTCGAGCACCGCGCGCGTATCGGCGCCGATACGGACCGCCGGCCGGTCCGGCACCGTCTCCGCGCCGCGGAACACCACCGGCTGGCGCAGGGCGCGGGTGGCGCCGGCCGCCGCCTGGGGACCTGGGGCGAAGAAACCCACGGCAGCCAGGTGCGGATCGGTGAGCAGGTCGTCCAGGTCATTGACCTTGGAATAGGGAATGTCGAGGCGCGCGAACGCCTCCAGCCAGTCCGCCGTACTGCGCTCCACCACCGCGGCGCCAAGCACGGCATAGAGCTCGCCCACCCGCCGGCTGCGCTCGCCGGCGTCCTGGAACCAGGGCTCGGCGGCCACGTCCTGCCGGCCGATTTCATGGAGCAGCCGGCGCCACTGGTCGCCGGTATAAGGCAGCGCGGCCACCCAGCCGTCCTTAGTCCGGTAGGGCTTGCGGTCGGGCGAGAACAGGCGGTGATAGCCCGCCCCCTTCGGCTCGGGCGCGAAGGATGCGGCCGCCAGATGCTCGTTGAGCAGGAAGCCCACCAGGCTTTCGAACATGGGCACCTCCACGTCAACCGCCTCGATCAGGCCGCGCGCCTGGGCGGAGACGGCGGCGAGTACGCCATAGACCGCATAGAGCGCGGCCACCTTGTCGGCCACCACGCTCGGCACGTAGGCGGGGGTGCCGCCCACATGGGCGGGGAGCATGGCGAGGCCGCTCGCCGCCTGGATCACGTCGTCATAGGCCGGCCGGTCGCGATAGGGGCCATCCTGGCCGAAGCCGATGGCGGAGCAGTAGATGATGCGCGGATTAATCGCCTTCACGGCTTCGAAGCCGAAGCCAAGGCGGGTGATGGCGTCCACGCGCATGTTGTGCAGCAGCACGTTGGCGGAGGCGACCAGCCGGCGCAGGACCGCCTTGCCCGACTCGGATTTGAGGTTGAGCGCGAGGCTCTTCTTGTTGCGGTTGTTGTTGGCGAACATGGCGCTCATGCCGTCCGGCGAGACCGGATGGACCGAGCGGGCGAGTTCGCCCTCGAGCGGTTCCACCTTGATGACCTCGGCGCCGAGATCGGCCAGCACCTGCCCCGCGAAGGGCCCGAGCACAATGGAGGTGATGTCGACAACGCGAATGCCGGAAAGCAGCGGGGTCATGGCACCTTGATCCGAGAGAGGATGGCCTGGGCGGTCTTGATGTGCGGCCGGTCCACCATGCGTCCGTCAAGCTTGAAGGCGGAGGCGCCGGGATTGTCCGCGGCGAGCGCAAGCACGCGGCGCGCCCAGTCGAGGGTGGCTTCGTCCGGCGCGAGGCCGGCATGGATGGGCGCGATCTGCGCCGGATGGATCGCCATTCGGGAGCGGAAGCCGAGCTCGGCGGCCCGGCGGGTATCGCCTTCCAGCGCAGGCAGATCGCGGAAGTTCGCATCCACCGCATCGATTGGGGTGATGCCGGCTGCGGTGGCCGTCAGAAGGCAGAAGAGCTGTACGTGGCTGGCGAGTGTCCGCTGCGCATCGGTGCGTCCGGGGAGCGGCGCGCGCCCCAGTTCAGCGGACAGGTCCTCCATGCCCCAGGTATAGCCGGTGAGGCGCGGGTGGCCCCGACCGAGGTCGGCGCCCGCGAGAAGGGCGGCAGCGGTCTCGGTGATGATGCCGACGATCCCCACATGGCCAGGCGCGATCCTGTCCCGGGTCTCCAGTGCGTCGAGGAAGCTGGCGACCGGCGCGAGCTGGGCGATGGCGGCGAGCTTCGGCCAGACGATCCCGGTGAGCGGCGCGAGGGGCAGCGCCGCGAGCTCGCTCAACGCGCGCGCAGGCTCTGTACCATTGAGCCGCACGAAAAGCTGCGGCCCGGCGTCCTCCCCGCGCGCGGCGTGCGCCGCCAGCAGGTCGGCCACCATCCCCACCGCCGCATCCTTGCGCTCGGGAGCAACGGAATCCTCCAGGTCGAGGATGACCGCGTCGGCGGCGCCGGCGAGCGCCTTAGCCATCTTCTCCGGCGCGTCGCCCGGCACGAACAGATAGGAGCGCGGTACGCGCCTCAGATCAAGCGACATGGGTCGATCCGGGCTGGCTCGCTCTGGTCAGGCTCTCACCGGCTGGCCGGCGCCGCATGAACGCCTGGCGGCGGCAGATCGCCACCTCGACGCCGCCCTGGTTGAACGCCTTGTGTTCGAACTCCACCAGCCCGGCATCGGGCCGCGAGCGGCTCTCGCGCTTCGAGACCACCGTGGTTTCCACGCGGATCGTGTCGCCCTGGAACACGGGCTTGGGGAAGCGCACGTCGCTCATGCCGAGATTGGCGATGGTGGTGCCGAGCGTGGTGTCGGCGACCGTGATGCCGATCATAAGACCAAGCGTGAACAAGCTGTTCACCAGCGGCTGGCCGAACTCGGTCTTGGCGGCGAAGTGCCGGTCGATGTGCAGCGGCTGGGGGTTCATGGTCAGGCAGCTGAACATCATGTTGTCGTATTCGGTGACGGTGCGGGTGATCGCATGGGCGATCACCCTGCCCTCCACGAACTCTTCGAAATAGAGGCCAGCCATGGGTCGGCTCCTCGGCGTTCGATCGAAGGGGGCGGGACGGACGGACCCTGCCGCCCGTCCCGCGACGGGCTTAGCGCTGGGCGGCGATGGCGGTGCGGAAGGCGGCGAGCACCTGGTCCGCCGGCTTGCCGCGCTTCTGGAGGTTGGCGGCCCAATCCTTCGAGACTTCCTCGAAATTCTGCTGGAGCACCTTCTCCTGGTCCGGCGTGAACTTCACCAGCAGGGCGCCCTCCTTCTCGAGGCGCTTGGCCAGCTCGCCCTCCTCGGTGTCGAACTTGCCGCAGGCGTGCGAGACGGTCTCATCGCCGGCCTTGGTGAGCGCGTCCTGCACGTCCTTGGGCAGCGCGTTCCACTTGCTGAGATTGATCGAGTAGGTGATACCGACCGTGCCGAAGTTCTGGCCGACGGTGGCCGACTTCACCACTTTGTCAAGGCTGTAGGAGAAGGTGGAGGTGAAGGGCAGCAGCGCGCCGTCGATCGTCCCCTTGGTCATGGCGTCGAAAATTTCCGGCGGCGTCATGCGGATCGGCACCGCGCCGAGATTGCGCAGGCCGAGCTCCATGGGGCCAGGATTGGAGCGGATCTTGCGGCCCTTGAAATCCTCGAAGCCCTTGAAGCCGGCCTTCTCGGAGAACACCGCCTGGTAGGGCGAGAGCGCCACCACATAGAGCACCCGCACGCCGTTGGGCTTGAATTCCAGGGTGTCGAGCAGGCCGCCGGGTTTGGCCAGCGCCCAGAACGCCTTGGCGCCCTCGCAGGAGGAAGTGAAGCCGCCGGGCAGTTCCGCCACGGCGCCGAGCGGCATCTTCTCCGAGGCATAGCTCGGCACGACGTAGCCGATGTCGGCGAGGCCGGACTGGGTGACGGACAGCAGATCCTTGGCCTTACCGAGCTGCTCGGCCGGGAAGTGTTGGAAGTCCACCTTGCCGCCCGAAAGTTCCTTCACGCGGTCGAAGAAGAAATGGGTGGCGTTCTTGGTGATGGAATGGCCCGCCGGCAGGGAGTCGGCGAGCTTAAGCGTCACATCGGCGGCGGAGGCCGGCAGCGCAGCGAGGGCGAAGGCGGCGGCACCGGCGGCGAGGCCGAGGCGCTTGGAAAGAGTGGTCATGGGGTGATCCTCCTTGAGATTGGGCGGGGTCGTTGGTCAGACCTTCTCGGCGTATGGCGGGGCGTAGATCACCAGCACGCGCACCGGCTCCTCGCTGGTGGCGATGAACACGTGCTCCATGCCTGCGGGAAAAAAACAGCTGTCTCCCGGCCCCATCTCCAGCACCTGCCCGTCCACCTCGGCGCGCGCGGAACCGGCGAGGATGTAGCAGACCTGCTCTATGCCGACGTGATGGTGCGGCTGGGCGCCGTGGCCCTTCTCGATGGTGCCAAGCACCACTTCGAGCTGCTGCGCCCCCACCGTCTCGCGGCTGATGAGCCGGCGGTTGACGGTTCCAGAATGGTTGGCGGGCGAGTAGGTGCACACGTCGGCTTCGCGCACCAGGTAGTTGCGGGCGGGTTCGGACAAGCTCTCCTCCTTTTATGGCTTTAGTTCATGGTGCTCGGCAGCCAGAGCACGAGGCCCGGCCAGGCGATGAGCGCGGCGATGACGAGCAGGTGCGCGACCACGTGCGGCGCGATGCCGGCGAAGATCTCCTCCAGCGGGCGTCCGCTGTAGCGCGCGACGACGAACACGTTGAGGCCCAGCGGCGGCGTCACCATGCCTACCTCCGCCGTCACCACCACCACCACGCCGAACCACACCGGATCGAAGCCGAGCGCGGTGATGGCCGGCACCACGATGGGAACGGTCAGGATCAGGATCGCCAGTTGGTCCATGAAGCAGCCGAGGATGATGTAGACGAGCACGATCATCGCCATGATCACGTAGGGCGACACGTCGAGGCTGGTGATGAAGGAAACGGTCATCTGCGTGACCTGGCTGAGGGTCAGGAAGAAGCCGAAGATGTGCGCGCCGATGACGATCATCAGGATCATGCAGGTCGCACGCGCCGAGCGGGCGAGCACGTGGCGCAGCGTCGGGTAGCTGAGCTTGCCCACCGCCGCCGTGAGCACCAGCGCCCCGAACGCCCCGAGTGCAGACGCCTCGGTGGGCGTGGCGATGCCCACATAGATCACCCCGGTGACGAGGAAGAGCAGGAGCAGCATGGGCCCGACCTGCTTCAGGACGACGAGCTTCTCCTTCCAGGAATAGGAGCGTCCCGCGGGAGCCAGCGAAGGATCGTGCCAGAGCAGCGCATAGACCGTGGCGATGATGGCCAGGGTGACGAGGATGCCGGGGATCACGCCGCCGATCAGAAGGTCGGCGATCGAGACCTCGGCGATGATGCCGTAGAGCACCAGCGCGATCGAGGGCGGGATCAGCATGGCGAGCGTGCCGGAGATGGCCACCACGCCGCAAGAGAAGCGCGGCTCGTAGCCGGCCCGCAGCATGGCCGGGATGGAGGTGGCGGACAGCGCCGCGGCCGAGGCGGTGCTCGACCCGGAGATGGCGCCAAACCCGGCGCCGGCGAGGGCCGTCGCGACCGCAAGCCCGCCCTTCACCCGCCCGATCCAGACCGCCAGGGCGTGGAACAGCCCGTCGGCGACGCCGCTCGCCACCACCAGCTCGGCCATGAGGATGAACATGGGAATAGCGATCAGCTCGTAGGAATTGGTCACCGAGAAGGGCGTGGTCTCCAGCACGCCGACGGTCGCCGCCACGCCGGCGGTGGCGAGCAGGCCGAGTGCGCCCGACACCGCCATGGCGAAGCCGACCGGCATGCCGATGGCGAGCAGCGCGAACAGCAGGCCGATGATCGCTAAGGATGTCATGACGTCTCCCTGGAGGCCATTTTTTGATCTTCGTTTCGTCGGGCGCGGCGCTCAGGCCGGGTGCTGGGCTTTCCCGGGCGGAGTGATGAAACGCAGCAGGCACAGGAGCACGATGGGCGCGGTGCCGACAGGCACGATCCAGTAGGCCACCCAGATCGGCCACGGGATGAGCGTCGCCATCACCTCGCCCTGTGCGGTGCTGTGGACCGCCCGCAGCAGGCCGGTCCACAGCACGACGGCGAACAGGACGGCGCTCAACCCGTAGGAGATGCGGTCGCACAGGCGTCGCACACCCTCCGGCATGCGCAGATAGAGGATGTCCACGCGCACGTGTTCGTCGTGGCGCAGCGTGTCGGAGAGCGCGAAGAAGAACACGCCCACCATCAAATAGAGCGAGATGAGATCGTAGGAGAAGCCGAGCGGACTGTTGAAAAGATAGCGCATGGCCACGTCGACGAAGACGATGACCATCATGGCGAACAGGCAGATGGCGCCGAGCGCCAGGAGCGCCGCCTCGTAGCGGGCGAGCGCGAGGGAGATGCGGCGGATCATCGGGTGTCGGCTCCCTTTTCGAACAGCGATTGGATGCGGCCGACCGCCTCGTGCGCGCAGGCCGCGATCTCCGCCCGGCGGTCGAGCAGGCGGAAATTGGGTCCTGCCACGGAAACTGCGAAGCGCTCTCCGTCCAGCACCATCGGCACGCCGACGCCGAGCACGTCAGGCGTGTATTCGGACAGGTTCTCGAACCAGCCCCGCTGTGCCGAGGCGACCACGTCGGCCTCCACCGCGGCGGCGTCGGGCAGTGTCGCGTCGCGGAATTTCGTGAAGGCGATGGTGTCGTACAGGCGCGCGCGCTCGGCCGGCGTGTAGAGGCTGAGAATGGCTTTGCCTGCCGAGGTCACCTGGAGCGGACGGCGGTCGCTCACCTGCGCGAAGTAGCGCACCGGGTGCTGGCTCGCGACCACCTCCAGATAGACGATCTCCGCATCCACCCGGTGGGCGAGGAGCACCGTCTCGCCGGTCTGCTCCTGGAGCCGCACCAGTTCGGGGCGCACGCGGTCCACGAACGGATCGTTGCTGGCGATATCCTGCGCCAGAACCAGCAGGCGCCGCGTCGGATAATAGCCGCCCCACGCCCGCATTTCGTGGATCAGGCCCTTCGCCTCCAGCGTCGCCAGCAGGTTGAAGGTGGAGGATTTCGGGAGGCTCAACGCCTCGCTGATCTGCGACAGAGTGCGCGGACGGCGCACCGCCGCGAACAGCTCCAGGATGGAAAGGAGGCTTTCTGCTTGTTTCACAATCATGAACTTTTTTTCATATATCAGAACAAAAGAGTCAAGATAGGTATTATATTGCGGCGCAACCGTGTTTCCCGCGGCGCACAATGGATTGTGATGGTCAGTCGGACCTGTGCAGCCAGCGCATCTTCGCCAGCGCTCGACGGCATGGTCCTGGCGGCGGGGCGCGGCCGACTGCATCGTGCCGTTCTCTTCCGACCTTCCAGCGAATGGCGTTGCTGACGCAGCCCTTGTCGCGTTGGAGGTCGCCGTGGAGAACGCGCGCGGCGGGCATCGGCTTCAGTCGGGTCGCGCCGGGCGCCCATCGGCGATATGGCCGCGCGGATTCGGCGGGAACGCTGTCAGCAGCGACAGTGCAGGCACGCTGAGCACGGTTCGTCTCGCCCGTGCTCTATTGCGATCGAAATATCATCGAGTGCAGGTCCTGCCGCCACAAGGACTTTCGCCGCGTCGCCACACATTCTCTATCCTGGAGTTGAGATGGCACTCCAATCAAATAGATTGGATCTGATCGGAGCGCGATTCAAGTAATTCAGGCATGTATCATCTGTCGCAAAATAGAGGGGGATGCTTTTCGACAAGGGCTGCCATTCCCTCTTTTTTGATCCAGGATTGCCAACAGGGCTTGGAAGGTCCGACGCTCGAACAAGAGCCCCTCCGAAAGAGAGGTCTCAAAGGCACGGTTGACGGCTTCCTTGATCGCCATCGTATTGATGCGGGATTTTGCCGAAATCTCTTCGGCGACCGCCTGGGCTTCGGCGAGCAGATCCGAAGCGGGCACAATACGGGAAACCAGCCCGGACCGCTCCGCCTCCGCGGCGTGGAAAGCTCGATCTTCTCCAGGCCCGCTTGGTTAGCGCCCTTTAGCTCTTCACCACCAAAACTGCGTCAGACCCAGGTTTCCACGCCGATTGGCACCCCACATCGCTGTGACGCTAGCGATAGCCTTAGACCTTGCCGCTCTCGCTACATGCCGCGCGGATCAGCTCGGTCTGTCGTTTGTCTTCCTGCGCGCTTGTTCAGCGGGTCCTTCTGCCAGGCATAGAAGCCGCTGGACTGGACTCGGAGGCACCAACACATGGCGCGGATCGAATATAGCAGGCGACGCTCGGCGATGAACGCGTACTTCACTTTGCATCCTTGGCGAAATACGCGGCCGCTTTCATGGAATGGCACGCCCCTCAGTTCCCGGCATCATGACGATGTCGGATTTGGAGGAGACGACCGATGACGAAGCACTCTATCGCCGTGCTCGGGATCGATCAATGGTTTCAAGCTATCGAACATTCGCATTCTTACCTTAGAGCCTACTTCCAGATCAAAAATTTGCTGCATTTGCACGATATGATGATGAATTTCTTGGCATACTTAAATCTAATATTCATTAATTCTGGAATATCGCCACATGCTCTTGGATCGGCGCGGGCAACGACATTACTTATTCGAATACAGCTGTATTCGAGACCTTTCCTTTCCCTGAAGGACTCACGCCCAATATCCCCGCCGCCGAAACCGGGCGGCTTCGGGCTTGGTCATGCGAGACAAGGCCCGGCCGGATCGAGCCGCCGCCATGAGCGCCGAACCGCCCCGGGCTTCTTCGATCGCGGCTTCCGCGCCGGTGAGCTTTCGGACGTGGTGCACCAATTCGACGGCGGCACCGGAGGAGTTCGCGATTGATGCCCATCGCTTCGCCACAAGATCGATGTCGCCATTGTCGTTCTCGGGCACGCGGTGGGAAGAGACGAACGGATCTATGATGACGACATCAATCTGGTTGTGCCGGATCGTCCCGAGCGTTGCGGCTTCGACGGGTTCGGCGATCTTCGTCCCGTCGCGCGATGTCGTAGCAAGCGCAATCTCCATATCCCGTCCGCAGTTCACGAACAGGCGGGAAGAGCGGTCGGGGTCGCACAGATCCGCGCTCGTCAGGCCGTAGTGCAGCATGGCGGCGATTGACGTTGCCCCCAACTTCTATCCAGCTTTGAGTTCGTTCTGGCGGTTGGATTTGCCCTTTCGGGCGTGCTGGGCGGCGGGGGCAGACGCGGAACCACTCATGTTGCGGAGCGTCTGATCCCGCCGCGGGTGGAACGTTGAGGCGAAAGCGCTTGGCGTCTGCCATCCGAGCTTCGAGTGCGGCCGGTCGGTGTTGTAATCGACCTGCCATCGGGCGAGGGCGGCCCTGGCCTGGGACAGGCTGGAGAACAGCGTCTCGTTCAACAGCTCGTCCCGCAGGCGGCCGTTGAAGCTCTCGATGAAGCCATTCTGCATCGGTTTGCCGGGCGCGATGTAGTGCCACTCGACCCGGGCCGCGTCGGTCCAGGCCAGAATGGCATTGGAGGTGAACTCGCTGCCATTGTCGCTGACGATCATCTTGGGCCGGCCGCGCTCTGCTAGAAGCCTGTCGAGTTCGCGAGCGACCCTGACCCCGGACAGCGACGTGTCCGCCACCAGCGCCAGGCACTCGCGAGTGCAGTCGTCCACGATGGCCAGCATCCGGAAGCGCCGGCCATCGGTCATCTGGTCGGCGACGAAGTCGAGCGACCAGCGCTCGTTCGGTCGCAGCGGGATCATCATCGGCGCCCGCGTTCCGATGGCCCGCTTGCGACCACCGCGCTGGCGCACCATCAGCCGTTCCTCACGATAGAGCCGGAACAGCCGCTTGTGGTTGACCGTGAAACCCTCCCGCCTGAGCAGGACGTGGAGACGGCGATACCCGAACCGCCGCCGTTCCTGGGCGATGGCCTTCATCCGCTCACGCAGCAAAGCGTCATTCCCGCGCTTGGCTCTGTATCTCATGGTCATGCGGCAGAAGCCGGTGGCTTTACACGCCCGCCGTTCGCTCATCCCGTGATGCTCCACGAGATGGGCGACAGCTTTGCGCTCGGCAGCGGGCGTCACCACTTCTTTCCCAGGAGATCCTTCAGCGCGACGTTGTCCAGCATGACGTCGGCGAGCATTCGCTTCAGCTTGGCGTTCTCGTCCTCCAGCGCCCGCAGCCGCTTGGCCTCTGATATGTCCATCCCGCCGAAACGGGCCTTCCACTTGTAGATGCTGGCGTCGCTGACCCCGTGCTTCCGACACAGGTCCGAGACCGGCACCCCGGCCTCGTGCTCCTTCAGGATCCCGATGATCTGCTCCTCGGTGAACCGGCTGCGCCTCATGTTCTGGTCCTCTCATTGGGCCAGAACGAACTCAAAGCTGGATTAGCCAGGAGGGGCAACGTCAGACGCCATCGATTTCGATCACGTCCGCAGCCTTCAGCCCGAGCAGTTCGGCAAAACGCGCGCCAGTGAAGAGAGCAATGCCGGGCAGCCAGTACATCCAGCCTTTGCCTCGCGCGGACGAGAAGGCCGGCGCCGCAAATAGGCGGTTCAGCTCGTCCACCGTGAACGGGCGTCGATCTGTCTCGGCCGGGAGTGGTGGGGCCTTCAGTCCAACAGCCGGGTTGCGCTGGGCCAGCTCTTCCTTGGTGAGCCAGCGGAATAGCGCCGACAGCGCCTCCACATAGAGGCCGACGCTCTTCGGAGACATCGGCTCTAGGCCATTCTTGTCCGCGATCTCGGCAACCTGTCGGAGGCCAATGTCGGGAAAGCGTTTGGTCGCATTTGGCGGGAGCTTCATCAAGAGATCGCGGACCTCCCGAACATCCGCTCTGCTGATCTCGTCGACTGCCTTCTGAGGCCCTAGCAGTTCCAGGAGCATCGCAAACCGAAACTCATAAGCAGCGCGGGTCTTCGGAGACACCCCTACCCTGTCAGGTTCGGCCTTGTACAGCTCGACCGCTCGCGCAAGAGTCAGGCGCGAAGTCGGTGGCGGTGACATGCGATCGACGTTGGCGAAAAGCGGATCGTAGGCCTGCTCCTTCGCGAGGTCGGCTCGATCGATCTCACGCGAGTAGTGCTCGATCAGCGCCCTCTGCACATACTCCGCCAGCCGCGGAATGATAGTGGCGTCTCGGCCGAGATCGATAAGGGCCTCCTCGGCCAACGCCGTTGCAACCCGTTGCAGCGAAGCGTCTTCCGGGGATTGGCCGACGAGCATAATTTTCTCGGAGGCTTCAGACGCAAGGTCTCCCCGCAGGGACGCACCCAAAGGCATCGGCTCCGCCCCCGCCTCCAGCCGGTGGAGATAGGTCAGCGCCAAGTGCTGGAGATCCGCATCGGAGATTTGGCTGAGAGCGATCTTGGATGCGGGCGCGCGAGCCTCGCAAACAGGGCATCAGCTTTCACGCTTTCGATACGCGCCAAGCGGCGTGCCTCAGCGTGGGGAACGTCGCCGAGCGACTTCCAGATTTCCTTCTTGCCGATTTTGCCTTGGATGTCGGCCGGAACCCGAACGCGAAAGGTCCACTTTCCTGCTCTTTTGAAGAGCCTGCTATCCCTTGCCATTTCGCCGCCTTGTGTAGCAGGCGTGCGTAGCAAGCGGCTTCGTAAGCTCTTGATCTTTCGCATCAAACAGCGATTTCAATGCGTTAGGGGAAACTGGCGGGCCGCGTCCGATAGTGATGATCACTACGTTTTCGCTATAGCACTATGAAATCGCTCGCCGCCCCATGTTGCGCGCGAGATCGAACGAATTGCGCAGCGTGTGGCTTTGATTGTATGGGGACCACCTCAAGTCGGACGACGCGAAATTCAACATGACTTTCGTATTTTCGATATGGCATTTCGCGTTCGCGGTTGCTGGCGTGCGAGGGTACGTGCTTTCCCATGCAGCCATGACTTTTCAAACCGCGACGCAATGCATGTTCGGACGCAGCGCGGCTTCGGCGATCGCGGCCGCGTCAGCGGCATCATTCTTCTGCCGCTTCACAAAGGGCTTCACGTAGATCGGCGGAACCAGCCGCACGTGGCGTCCAAGGCCTTGAGCGACGCGGCCCCAATAATGGCTCGTTGCGCAGGCCTCCATCGCCACGATGCAAGGCGGCTGCGCGCTCAACAGTTGGATCAGCTTCGCGCGGGACACCGTCCGGTTGAACAGAACCGCCCCGCCCCGATCCGTGCCGCAGACCTGGAAACTCCGCTTGGCCAGGTCGATCGCAAGGACATGAACATCTGGCATGTGCCCCTCCCTTGAAAGCGCCACCACGGCGCTGCCCGGACACAATACGAGCCCGCAGGAGGGGGCATCCACCCCATCAGTTCACGCCCTCCAGGCTCGGAACATCCCCTGTAACCTTACGTAAAAAAGGTGAGCCAGGACACCCACTTACCCATACATGTTATCGGCAGTGATGAGGACGGCATCCGATGCAGGATGCCGTCCTCTTTGTCTGGGGGATGGCTCAGAAATTGACCCGCAGATTGCCCTTGAGCGTGTTGCTCTGCGCATCGGAGCCGAGCACGCCGTCATAGGCGAAGCCGGCGCTGACCGCGTCGTTGAAGGCATAGCTGAGGCCCACATTGAGCGCCAGCGCATCGCGGGCGATGGGCGTGCCGGAGACCAGGAACGGGGTGGAGCCGTTCAGCCACATCACCGACGTCGTGTCCACGTCGCCGAAGGCATGCTGCCAGCCCAGCTTGAGGCTGGGGGTGAAGAGGCCGTTGCCCACCACCATGTCGGTGCTTAGCCGCGCGCCCAGGGTGGTAAGCGTGGTGCTCATGGACTGCGCCGAGCCTGAGAGTGCGGCGGCGCCGCCGGTTTCGGAGAAGGCGTCGAAGTTCTGGTTCACATAGGCCACCGCCGCGAACGGCGACACCTGAGCCGGTCCGAAAGCGAACGGACGCGAGACTTCGCCGAACACCTGGGCGGTGTTGCCGTTGTAGCTGCTACCCAGGCCGTTGGAGAAGGTGCCGAAGGCGACGTTGCGAGACGCCATAGAGCGCCAGGTCGGTGTGGCTGTTGTCGGCCTTGGAGTTGAGGCTGTCCACATGGCCATCGGACTGGCCGAAGCCGGCGGCGATGCCGAGGCGGGTGGTGTCGAACACCTTGACGTCGGCACCGGCGATGAAGCCGCTCTGGGTCCAGCCCAGGGAGGCGAGGCCGTCGCCGGAGGCATTGCCCCAGCCGCCGTAGCCGGTGGCCCACACGGCGACGTTCAGGCTCGACGAGAGCTTGGCGGTGGCCTTGTCGGGCTTGGGCCCGGTGGCGTCGTCCAGGCGCTCGTTGATGGCGGCGCGCACCTGGCGGGCGTCATCGAAGGTCTGGGCGGCGGTGGAGGCATAGACCTCGCCGGTCATCTGGCTGAGGGCGGCGGCCAATGCCGTCGGGGCCAGGCTGTAGAGGCTGTTGAACAGCCCGGCATTGGCTCCGGTCAGAGCAATGCCGGCCACCGGGCGAATGCTGTCCACCGCGCTGCCGAGCGCGCTGGCATTGGCGGTGGTGGCCAGGCCGTTGGCCGCCAGGTTGCCGTACCACAGCGGGGTGACCACCAGCGCCAGGCTGGTGGGGCCGTAGAGGGCATCGAAGCGGGTGGAGGCGGGCAGGCCGCTCGCCGGCTGGGCCAGGCCGGCGAAGGAGCCGGAGAGGCCGGCGCTGCTCTGGATCACCGTGAAGCTGGTGCCCAGCGGCGGGGTGTAGCTGTTGGTTGCGCTGCCGGTGATGCCGCGCAGGGTGGGCGCCAGGGTTCCGGCCACGGTGACTGTGCCGTTGGTGCCGGTGGTGACGAGGCGGGAATAATTGCCCGCGCCGGTTCCGGTGCCGGTGCCGTCGATGTCGGTCTGGAAGGTGGAGGTGCTGGCGAGCGTCACCGGCCCGTTGACGGTGAGGGTGCCGGGCGAGTTGCCCGGCGCCAGCCGCCCGGCCACCACCAGCGGGCCGGAGAGGGTGCCGGAGCCGCGCAGGGTGCCCGAGGTGCCGATGGCCAGCGTCGAGGAGAAGGCGCCGTTCACCGACAGCAGGCCGCCGGTGACGGTGGTGAGGCCGGTATAGGAGTTGTTGCCGGTGAGGGTGAGGGTGCCGGCACCGGCCTTGGTGAGGCTGGTGCGGCTGGCGCCATCGACGATCTGTCCGGCATAGCTGGCGGAGCTGCCGTCTGTGCCTACCGTGAGCTGGCCATTGCCAATAACGGCGGTGGCTGTGGTGCCGGTGAGCGATCCGACCGTCAGGGCGGTGCCGCCGAGATCGATGGCGCCGTTATTGCTTAGGCGGGTGATGCCTGTGGTGCTGCCGGTGAGGGCGACGGCTGCGCCGGAGGCATTGCTCACCGTTCCGGCGAGCACGCCGGCGGCCTGGACAAAGCCGGTATTGCTGAGCCCGCCGGCAATGGTGCCGGTGGTGATCAGGGTGCCGGCATTGGTGACGCCGCCGGCCAGGGTTCCTGCGTTGGTGAGGGTGGTTCCTGCCAAGGTGACGACCGGGGCGATGAGGCTCGCGGTTTCGGTAAGCTGGAGGCCGCCGCCGGCGAGGGTCGCCTGGCCGGTGAAGCTGTGGGTGGCGGTGAAAACCAGGGTTCCTGCCCCGAGCTTGGCGAGGCCGCCGGTGCCGGAAAGGGACTGGTTCAGGGTGAAGGTATTGTCCAGGCTGGCAATATCGAAGCCGCCGCCGCCGTTGCCCCAGGTGATGGCCCGGCCGGTGGTGGTGAAGCTGGTGCCGGTGACCTGGAGGATGCCGCCGTCAAAGGTAAGGCCCCCCGCCGCCGCGCCGAGGTTGGCGTCACGGGCCACCGACAGAATACCCCCAGCGAATGTGGTGCCGCCGGAATAGCTATTGGTTCCGGTGAGCGTGAGAATGCCGTCTCCGGCCTTAATCAGGCTGCCGCGGGTAGGGACATCGGCGAAAGCCGCGACGCGCGTGGTCTCCACCTGAATCTCGGTCTGCCACTCGGGGGTGAGTGTCGGATCATGGGCGGCCTTGCGGGCTGCCCATGCGGCCGCCGCTGCGTCATTCTCCTGCTTGCGCTGGATGAGGGCGTCCTCGGAGATGTTGTTGGACCAGGTATCGCGGGTGCCGGCCGGGAGGTTCGCGGCGACTGAGCCAAGAAATTGCCCTGGGCCATTCATGGCCTTATTGAGATCGATCACGCCCCAACCCCAGACGGCGTTGGGAGCATTGGGATTGGCATCCGCCACGCCGGCGACCACGTTGCGGTGATAGGCCGTGGTGAGCAGGACATCGCGGGCCTGCTGGTTGGTCATATAGGGAAATCGCTCCATGATCAGGGCCAGCGCGCCAGTGGCATGGGGCGCGGCCATGGAGGTGCCGTTCACTGTTGTGTAGCCGGTCTGCTTGTTTGGATTGATAGCCCATTCACCGAGATTCCATCGAGCGCCTGGCGCATAGGTAGGAACCGTACTGTTGATAGCGCTGCCTGGTGCGACAACGTACCAATATTTGGCGACGCCGGCTCGATTTGAATAGCTCGCGAGGACAAGATCTCCGGGATTTAGGCCGCCATTGCCCCCCTTAGCAGCTGCGCCTACGGCAAGCCAATTGCTCTCAAGATCCGGTCTGAAATAAGGTAGCGAAGATCTAACGTTTGGGTTGCTGTATCCGGTGTTTCCCGCCGCAAATACCTGAATAATATTGTATTGTTTTGTGGTCTCGGAAAGCGCGTCGACGTAGCTGAGCTTGCCAGAAAATTTAGAATAAGCTGTGCGTAAGCCTTGGATGGTGTTGTAATTGTCTCCAGTAGGCGGGCTGCCCCAAGAGGAATTAATCACACGTGCGCCGGCCGCCGCTAGGCTACCATAAGCGTTTTTGAAGTAGGCATAATCAACGTTCGTTCCGTATCGTGCCGAGTCGTTCGTTTGTGTGTTGGTGACGTAGACATTGGCATTGAACGCCACGCCTTGCATGCCGACGCCGTCTCGGGAGGCCCCGATCGTCCCTGTGACGTGTGTCCCGTGTGGATCGTTGTAGATGGGGCTGTACGTTCCCGGAGCGGTATAAGAATCACCCGCCTTGAAGAAGCTTGGTTGTGGCGACTGATTCTGCGGCTTTCCGGACCCGTCCATAAAATAGAAGCCGTCCGATCCGAAGGTCCCGGTGATGGTGAGCGGCTTGACGCGGCCATCGGCGAATTCCGGGTGGGCACTATAGACACCTGAATCAACAACACCCACCGTCACACCCAGGCCGGTGTAGCCCGCCGCATAGGCGTTGGCGGCGTGCATGGCTTCCAAGCCCCAATCGGCCTTGTATTCCGGCGTGCGCCAACTCGCGGGATCGGCGGTGGACAGACTCTGCGCCAAGGCGTTATGCGACACCGACGCGCCGAGCGCGGCCAGCCCTAGGGTCCAGACTCATAACCAGTAGCTGACGGTTGCCGCGATGCTGACTGCTGCAAGGAAGTTGATGGCGAGGCGGTCATATCGTGTGGCGATGCGCCGGAAGTCTTTCAGGCGGCAGAACATGCGCTCGATGGCGTTTCGGTCGCGGTAGAGCACGGGAGAGAAGCAGTTCTTCCAGAGCCTGTTGGAGCGGGGCGGAATGTTCGGCATGGCGCCCATGCCCTCGACCTGTCGGCGGATCGCATCGCTATCGTAGCCCTTGTCACCATGGAGGATGCGGGCACTGGACATCTGGCGCAGCAGAACCGCTCCAGCGGTGCAATCTGCGACCTGTCCGCCGGTCAGCAGGAATGCGACCGGTCGGCAGTGGCGGTCTGTCAGCGCATGGATTTTGGTCGTGCGCCCGCCCCGCGAGCGGCCGATCGCCTGACTGCTCTCCCCCCTTTTCCACCAGAAGCGGAGCGATGAGCTTTGACCGCAGAACTGTCGATCAGCACCTGGGCGGGAGGACCTCCTGCGCTGGCGAGAGCATGGAAGAGGTCTGTCCAGATCCCCTTGGCAGCCCATCGGACAAAGCGGTTGTAGAGCGTCTTGCGCGGCCCATATTCGGGCGGCGCGTCGATCCATCGGCCGCCCGATTTCAGGACATGCACGATGCCGCTGATCACCCGCCGGTCATCGACACGCGGCTTGCCGCGCGTGTCCCTGGGCAGATACGGCTCAAGCCGCGCAAACTGCGCATCCGTGAGCCAGAAACGGTCTCCGCTCATCATCAGATCCTCCACGGACTGATGAATCACAACATGCTGCGAAGGCCAATTATTTTATGGGTCCGAGCCCTAGGCCGGTGTGCCGCAGCAGCGAGGCGATAGATGTCCGCCGGCCCCTGCGATCCGTTGGGATTGATCGAACAAGCCTTTTCACGCGCATTCCACTCACCGCTTGATAGGAAACAGGATCGGCCATCCGTGACGGAGTGGACCGAATGCTCGAAATTCAGGTCAGCTTGCCGGTCACCCGCGACTTGGGCGTGGGAGGGTCTATGATGGCAGAAAGGGGACGCGACGATTGCCTTCGGCGCCAGACATGGCACATCAGTCGCGCAGGAATCTTGATGCGCACACGTGCAGCCAATCGCTCTCTTGGGTGCTTTTTTGTTGAGCTATCGCTCAGTTTGAGTGCTGGTGCCAGGGATGTGAAAGCCCTGGTCGGCGGCTGCCGGTAACATGGCATCGCCTGTCGCTCGCCGCTGGTGGAGAGCGAGCGCAGCCCAGCATGTCAGGCATTGTATCTCTATCCCTTTGTCACTCATTGGCTCGGAGAGCCATCGAGCATGGCGGCAATGGAAAAATTCGTCACCTAATTAGTCTAGGTTACGGTTCATAAAATCTGCTTGTCCAGAAAATTTAAGCAACTTTCAGAAACTATCTCTGGATATATTGGGTTGCGGTCGGATCGATATTATAATCAATTGGTGTAAGGCCTCGACACCTCACGCTAGGCCGTGTGGACGGATTGCGGTGGGTTTAGGCAGAGGGGATTCCCTTCTGCCCCTTTCGGTGATTCATAGCGGGTCGGCTTTTGGCGAGATCGACCATGCTGACGCGGATGACGGACGAGGATTGGGCGCTGGCGCTGGAGGTGTTCCGCGCCTGCCGTTCACGGCGCGGCGACAAGGGTCGCGACGATCGCAAGTTCCTCGAAGCCATGCACTATTTCACTGTGCACAACATCACCTGGCGGGCACTGCCTGCCGAGTTCGGCGCGTGGAATAGCGTCTGGAAACGGTTCTGGCGGCTACGTCAGGCCGGCGTGTTCGAGCTTTACTTCGAAACCCTGGCCTCGCTGAGCCGCACGGCCCATCTGGTCCAGATGTTCGATTCCACCGTGGTGCGCGCCCACGTCTCCGCCGCCGGAGCAAAAGGGGGCAGGACGGCCAAGCCCTCGGCCGTTCGCGCGGCGGCTTCTCCACCAAGATCCACCTCAAGAGCGACTTCGACGGCCTGCCGATCGCCTTCCACCTGACCGGCGGGGAAGCCGGCGACAGTCCGCTCTTCAAGCTGCTGCTGGATCTGGGTCCCGATGTCACGCCGCGCGCGGCGCTCGCCGACAAGGGCTATGACGCCAAGGCCAACCGGGCCATCGCCCGGGCGCGCGGCATCGCGTCCGCCATCCCTTTCAAATCCAACGCGAAGGAGCGCCCAGCCTTCTTCCCGAAGGCGCTTTACAGGGGGCGCGCCCGCATCGAGCAGTGCTTCGGAAAGCTCAAGCGCTTCAAGCGCGTCGCCCTGCGCTGCGAGAAGACCGAATGCGGCTTCGCCGCCATCGTCGCTCTCGCCTTCAGCTTCATCCTCATCCTCATCCTCATCCTCATCCTCATCCTCATCCTCATCCTCATCCTCATCAAAATCCGTCCACACAACCTAATATGGCGCAGTGGCACTCCACAAACCGATTACACATGAATTGCGCAAGATGGTCAATTAATTTCCAATTCGGTGCCAATTATAAACGATAAGATATAGTATTATTATATGAAGATCTGGCCATTAATATGGCAGCGATCGGCAGTGTGTCGTGGAACTTATAGTCTATCGTGGTCAGGTATATGTTTTTTTCTCCACCGCCGCCGCGCAGAACTTGAAGTCCGGCACGCGGGTGGTGGGATCCAGTCGGTTCACCGTCAGTTCGTTCGCAGCCGCCTCGAAGAAGGACATGGCCATCCACACGACGCCCGGCCGCACCGCCCGATCGGGCATAGCGGCGAGATGCACCATCCCGCGGCGCGTGCGTACCTCCACTTCCCCTCCGACGGTCACGCCCAGCCGGGCGAGGTCGTCAGGATGCATGTGGGCCTGCGGCTCCGGGCTCAGGGCCTCCAGCACCGGCGAGCGGCGGGTCATGGTGCCCGTGTGCCAGTGTTCGCGCAGGCGGCCGGTCATCAGGATGAAGGGATAGTCGGCGTCCGTCATCTCGTCCGCACCACTCGCGTCGAGAGGCACGATGGCGGCCTTGGCCCCGCGGGGAAAATCATCGCCGAACAGGCTCTCGCCGGCGCCGGCTGGGCGCAAGGGGTAGCGCGCATGGTCGTCTTGGACCATCATCCGCCAGCTGAAGCCGGCAAGGGTGGGCAGTTCCTGCGCCATGTCCTCGAACAGGCTCTCCACAGTCAGATTTGCCCACGATAGGCCGAGGCGCGCGCCGATGTCGCGAATGATGCGCCAGTCCGGTCGCGCGCCGCCGGGCAGGGGCAGCGCCGGTGCGATGCGTTGCACCAGTCGGTCGGTATTGGTCACGGTACCCGCCCGCTCCGCCAGCGCCGCTGCGGGCAGGATCACATCGGCGAAGGCCGCGGTCTCGGTGGGGAAGATATCCTGCACCACCAGATGCTCCAGGCAGGCCAGCCCGGCGCGGGTGACGGCGAGGTCCGGGTTGGCCATGGCCGGGTTGCCACCCACCACATAGAGCCCGCGCACCGCCCCTCGACGGGCCGCATCGAACATTTCCACCACCGTGTGACCTGCCTGCGCAAGCGGCCGGTAGCCGGGGAGATAGTTGGGCAACAGGCCGGCGTCGCAGGAGCCCTGCACGTTGTTCTGCCCGCGCAGGGGATGGAGGCCCGCGCCGGGACGACCCACCTGCCCGCACACGAGAGCGAGGGCGATGACGGCCCGGATGTTGTCCGCGCCGAAGGCGTGCTGCGAGGCACCCATGCCCCAGAAGGTCATGGCCGCGCGCGTCCCGGCGAACAGGCGGGCGGCGGCCACGATGTCCTGCGCCGGAACGCCCGTGAGGCCGGCCGCCATCTCCGGCGTGAAAGGTGCGACCCGCGCGCGCAGCGCCTCGAAGCCCTCCAGCCGCCCAGAGACGAAATCCCGGTCGTGGAGCCCCTCCTCAATCACCACGCGCGTCATGGCGGAGAGCAGGGCCACATCCGTCCCCGGGGCCGTCCTGAGGTGATGGGTGGCGAACCGCGACAGGGCCTGAATGCCGGGATCCACCAGGATGAGCTTCGTCCCACGCCGAAAGGCATTCTTCATGAAGGAGGCGGCCACCGGATGGTTGCTGTCCGGGTTGCTGCCCACCATCAGCACCACCTCGGCGCAGGCGATCTCCTCGATGGGGGCGGTCACGGCGGCGAAGCCGGTGGCCTCCGCCAGCGGCGGCACCGAGGCGCACAAGCGTGTGCAGTGGTCAACATGGGGGGTGCCCAAGCCCATGCGTGCGAGTTTCTGCAGGAGATAGGCATCTTCGTTCGAACCCTTTGCCGACCCTAGCACCGCCAGAGATCCGGGGCCGTGCGCCGCGCGCAACCGGGCGAAGCCACGAGCGGCGGTGTCCAGCGCCTCGTCCCAGTCAACGGGACGGAACAGGTCCAGCACCGCGGCGCCGCGCAGGGCGAGGGCCGGATCCTTGGGCGCATCCGCCCGGCGCACCAGGGGCACGGTGAGGCGATCCGGATGCCTCAGGTAGGAAAAGCCGAAGCGGCCCTTGACACACAACCGACCGCGGTTCGCCGGGCCGTCGGCACCTTCCGCCCACGCCACCTCGTCGTCGACCATATGCAGGGTGACCCGGCAGCCGACGCTGCAGAAGGGGCAGACCGTTTCGCCCTTGGCCGTCACCGCGGTCCGTCCACCGGCCCGCTCCAGCGCCTTGGGCGCCAGCGCGCCGGTGGGGCAGAGCTGGGCGCATTCCCCGCAGGAGGCGCAGTTGCTCTCCCCCATGGCCATCCCGGCATCGAATGTCACGTGGATGCCGTCGCCTCGCCCGGCGAGGGCGATGACCCCATTCACCTGCACGTCACGGCATCCCGCCCGGCACTTGCCGCAGCGGATGCACGCCTCCGGGTCGAGGACAATGGCGGGGTGGCTGGCATCCGCGGGACGGCCTGCCGCCCGGTGGCCGAAGCGATCGGGATCGGCTCCGGTGCGCGCGACGAGATCGAGGAACGGCGTGTCGGGGTGGCGCGCCTTCGCCGCGGCGCTCATCTCGGAGGCGAGCAGGCTGACCGCGAGCCGCCGCACCCGCGCGGCGCGCGGCGTGTCGGTGCGCACGGCGAGTCCGGTCCGGACCCTGTGGCGGCAGGCAGGAACCAACTCGGCTTCGCCCTCCACCTCCACCAGGCAGGTGCGACAGCTGCCCATGGGCGCGAAGCCATCGCGCGTAGAAGCGCACAGGTGAGGTAGGTCGAGTCCGGCGGCGGTGGCCGCCTGCAGCAGGCTCTGCCCGTCCTGCGCGGCAACGGGCTGGCCGTCGATGGTGAAGTTGATGAGGCTCATGCGCTAACACCGCGGCCGGGGATGGACAGCCGCCCGAGGAAGCGGCCCGCATTGCGCCCGAGCGCGCACAGGGAGGCTTCGCCCATGACCGCTGCGAGGTCTTCGAGAAGATGCTGATCCAGCGGGCCCGGCGCAGCCAGGGCGCGCGAGGCGTGCGCGGTGCCGATGCGGCAGGGCCCACACTGGCCACAGCTCTCCCGTGCCAGATAGGCCGCCATGCGGGCGGCAATGGCGCGCGGCTCGTCTGTCGCGCCGAACACGATCGCCCCGCCCGTGCCGAGGCGCAGCCCTTCGTCCAGCAGATCGGCAAGCGGCCTGTAGCAGTCTGCGGCGCTCACCAGCGCCCCCGCCGATCCGCCGATCACCATGCCGCCGAGGGCATGGCCGTCCTGCATTCCACCGGCGATCTCCACCAGGTCGGCGAGGCGCAACAGACCGCGCATCGGCTTCGGCCCCGGTGCGCACACCCGGCCCGAGACGCTGAACAGCCGAACCTCGGGATCCAGGAGGGCCGAGGCAGGCGAGCCCAGCGTGCCGCCCCACGCTGCAGTGACGCGATAGAAGGTCTCCACGTTGTGCAGCAAGGTGGGCCGGCCGAGATAGCCGCAGGCGGTGGGAAAGGGCGGGCGCTCGACAGGGCGGGCCGGGCGTCCCTCGAGGCTCGCGATGAGCGCCGTTTCCTCGCCGCAGATGAAAGCACCACCGCTGCGCCGCAGCTCCAGGGCGAGGCCCTCCGCGAGGCCGGCCCCCGCCACCTCCATCAGCGCTTGACGCAGGATGGCGTGGATGGGGACGTAGTCGTCGCGCACGTAGAGGAACACCTGGTCCGCGCCTATCACCCGCGCGGCCACCAGGGCCGCCTCGATCACGCCGTGCGGGTCGTTCTCCAGGATGAAGCGGTCCTTGAAGATGGCAAGCTCGCCCTCGTCGCCGTTCACGATGACCACCGGCGTGCCGCCGGCAGCGATCACCTGCCGCCACTTCTCCGCCACCGGGAAGCCGACGCCCGCCCGCCCCACCGCCTGGTGCACCGACAGCCGCTCCAACATCTGCGCCGCCGCGCCGGGATCGGCCATGATGCGGCCGAGCTGCCCGTAGCCCCCTGCCGCCCGGTAGGCCGCGAAGGAGCGCGGAACGGGTTCGGGGCGGGGCCCGTCACAACGGTTGCGGCACACTCCGGCGCCGAGCGCGCCGTGCAGCAGGCCGCACACCAGATCGCCGCAGCCGTCGGCGGCATAGGGCGTGGTGGCGGCGTAGTTCACCGCCGGAAATGCGGTGGCCACCTCGTATGCCTCGGAGGGGAACAGGCGCAGGCGCTCGGCCAGCGCCAGAAGCCCGGCCTGAGAGATGCCGATCCCGCCCTTGGCGTCGCGGACCTCCAGCAGGATTTCCAGAAGCCGGCCGCGATCATCGCCGCGGGCAAGCACGGTGGCGATCGCGGCCCATTCTGCGGTGTCAGCGGGCGTCGCGGTCTCAGGAACGGGCGGCACGATACAGGTCCTCCCGCAGGCCGGGGGTGAAGGCGGCCGCCGGGCCGTCGAAGAACAGGCGCCCCTGGCGCAGGGCGATGATGCGGTCGGCGTAGCGCACGGCGAGATCCACCTGATGCAGGCTGCACAACACCGAGAAGCCGCGCTCCCGCGCCGCCCGCTGCAGGATCTGCAGCACGTTCTCGGAGGATTCCGGATCGAGGCTGGATATGGGCTCGTCGGCGAGGATCAGTTCCGCCTGCTGGGCGAAGGCGCGGGCGATGGCGACCCGCTGCTGCTGCCCGCCGGAAAGACGCTCCGCGCGCTGATAGGCTTGGTCCATGAGGCCCACGCTGTCGAGGCAGGCGAGCGCCAATTGCCGGTCCCGCGCGCGGAAGCGGCGCAGCAGCACCCGCCACAGGGGCGTCGTCGCGAGCCGGGCCGCCAGCACGTTGTCGATGGCGCTGAAGCGCTTTACCAGATTGAACTGCTGAAACACGAACCCCACCTCCCGGCGCAGCGCCTCAAGGGCAGCGGGCTTCAGGGCAGTCACCTCGGTGCCGCGGATGGTGACGCTTCCGGCATCCGGCTCCACCAGGCGGGTCAGGCAGCGGAACAGGGTGGACTTGCCGCACCCGGAGGGGCCGAGCAGCACCACGAACTGGCCGGCAGGCACGGTGCAGGAGACGCGATCCAGCACCACGCGACCGTCGAACGCCTTGCTCAGGTCGCGCACGACGATTGCGGCACCCTCCTCCTCGCCCAGGGAACGGTCGTGCGGCAGATGCGCAGGGGCGATGCTCTTCATCGGTCAACTCCCATGGGCCGCTCAGGCGCGGCTTTCGCCTTCGAAAAGGCGCGTCGGCGTGCCGGCGCGGGTGGCGGCGGTCTCGGGGCTCAGCACGAGACGGCGCAAGTGGGCGCTCAGGGTGTCGATGGCGATCACCATGGCGAGGATGACGCCCAGCACGGTGGCCAACTTAGGAAAGTCGAGCAGGTCGATGGAGTCCTTCAGCGTCTGGCCGATGCCGCCGGCACCGACGATGCCCAGCACCGTGGAGGCGCGCACGTTGAACTCCCAGATGTAGAGGGTGACGGCGACGATGTTCGGCCACACGTCCGGCAGGAGGGCGTAGCGGAACGCGCGCACCGGGCCGGCACCGGTGAGCTCCAACGCCTCCACCGGGCCGCGATCGGCCGGCTCGATCACCTCAGTGAGCAGCTTGCCGAGGGCGCCCACCATGTTGAACATGACGGCCAGCACGCCAGTGAAAGGGCCGAACCCCACCGCCGCCACGAAGATGAGGGCGAATACCAGGATCTCGGTGCCGCGCAGCACCCCGAACACCGCCCGCACCAAACGATAGACCAGAAGATTCGGCGTGGTGTTGCGCGCGGCAAGCGGCACCAGTGGGATGCACACGAGAAGGGCGCCGATGGTGCCCACCGTGGCCATGGCGAGGGTCTGGAATGCGTCGCGCAGCACCCGGTCGATATCCCGTACGTCCGGCGGAAACATCTGCTGGAACCAGGAGGCGATCTTCGGCAGCCCGTCCACGAGCTTCGCCAGGTCCACCTTCGCCGCCGCGAAGCACATCCCGAGGAACAGGGTCACGGCGAGGAAGACGAGCCCCCGCCGCAGATTGTGCCACGTTAGTAGCGACCGGGCCGGCTCGACGTAGCGTGTCTCCTCGAAGCTTGCGATGGTCATGGACGGTCTCCCCTGGCTCGGCGCGCTATGAAACGGACGCCCGGCTTCATGCCGGGCGCGACGTGGCCGGTGCCCGAAGGCACCGGCCCGCGCGGATCAGGACTTCAGCTTGCCGGTGACGCGGCCGGCTTCCTCTATGATGCCGTAATCGGCATGGGTGGCTGGCACGAAGCCGTTGTAGCCGCTGCCCATGAGCGCCTGCGCCTTGTCCTCCGGGAGGGAGACGAGAATGTCGCGGATCTTCGTCTTCAACGCCGGGTCGAAGCCCTTGGGCACACAGATTGCGTCATTGGGCAGTTCCTGGGAGGTCCAGTAGACGACCACCTTGGCCGGATCCATCTCGCCGGCCTCGATCATGCCGTTGCGGCCGCGGTCCATGTCGGAACCGAGGTCGATGAGGCCCTGCTGGATCATGGACACGTTGTTGCCGAAGGTGGCCCCCTCGCGCAGTTGGAAGAAGTCGCGCGGATCGATGCCGCTCTTCACCAGGAAGGCGTAGGGGATGAGCCAGCCGGAGGTGTTGCCCTGGTCGCTTAGGGACAGCTTCATGCCCCTGGCATCCTTTGGAAACTCCTTGATGGGGAGATCCGGCCGCCCCTCGATGATGGCGTGGTAGAACGGCTTGCCGCGATACTTGGCGGTGGCGATCACCTCGGTGCCGGCGTGCTGGTTGGCCAGCACGTAGCCCCACGGGCCGAGCCAGCCCACATCCACGTGGCCGTTGCTCATGGCCACCGAGATGGCAGCCCAGCTCTCCGGGCTGACCAACTCGTAGGTGGCGCCGAGTTCGCCCGCCAGATAGCGGAACACCGGTTCAAATTCCTTGATGGTGATGGCGGGAGTTGGCCGCAGGGGGGCGATGGCGAAGCGCAGGTGGAGCTTGCCGTCGCGCATCTGCTGGCCGTGCGCGGCACCGGAAACGAGGGGAAGCGAGAGCGCGGAGGCGGCAAGCGCCCCGAAGCGACGACGCGTGATCATGTCGACCTCATGGGTTTATGGCGTGCGCGCCGAGACGGCCCGCCGGCGGGGCTGCCGCACGATGCAACTCCGTGGGCGCCTTCTTGGCGGCAGATAGATTACATATCTCAATGAAAAATAGACAACAATTGCATTTCATTTTGATGACGCTGGCGGCGAAGAGGGCGCGCGGATGCGATTTTATCCATATGTTTCCGACACAATATGAATGAGCTCACCAACGTGCGGGAAATGCCAATTAAATATGAAGTTGCAACATACATTCGTTTAATGCATACATTCCGGTGCAAGGGATGGAGCGGCTGTGGCCGCACAAGGGCGGGGGCATGCGCATGCTGAATCTGTCTCAGGTTCAGACCTTTCTGGCGGTCATCGATGAGGGCGGCATCCAGTCGGCAGCGGAGCGCCTTGCCTGCTCGCAGCCGGCCGTCTCGCAGCAGTTGCGCAAGCTCGAGGAGTTCGTCGGCGTGCCCCTCGTGGTGCGCAACCGCAGCCGCGCGGTCCCCACCCGTGACGGCGAGTTGTTCCTGCCGAAGGCCCGCTCCCTCATAGCCAGCGCCGACCGTGCCCGCGCCGTCGTCTCCGATCGCCGCCTGGTGGTGCATGCCAGCGGCAACGTAGGAGTCTATCTTGCGCCGCGCCTCATCGCCGTGTTCGAGCGCGACCTGGATCGGCCCGGCACGGTGGACCTCGTCATCACCACCAACCGCCATGCGGTGGACGCCCTCATCGCCGGCGAGGCGGACATCGCTCTCACCGAATGGAGCGAGGACCACCCGGCCGTGGAATGGCAGGGCTGGCGCCGAGAGAAGTTGGTGGTGATTGCCGGCCCCGACCATCCGCTCGCGAAGGAGCGCTGCATTCCGCGCCAGGCACTGCTCGACCATCCCATCATCGGCGGCGAGCCCGGCACCGGCACCGGCCGGGCGCTCGCCGGCATGTTCGGGCCCGATGCTGGGCGCCTGCGCGTGGCACGCCAACTCGGCAGCACCGCCGCCGTGAAGGAGGCGGTCAAGGCCGGGCTCGGCCTTTCCGTGGTGTTCGCCTATTCCGTGGCCGAGGAGGTGAAGGCCGGCACGCTCACCATGCTGGAACTGGAGGAGGCCGACATCTTCAAGACCTTGTTCATCGGCCTCGGCCGCGAAAGCCCGCAATCCTCCATGGCCCGGCGCTTCGCCACCTTCTGCCTCGCCTCCGCTTGATCCCACTCCTGCCGCAAGAGACATCCATGGCTCGCAAGACCCTCGTCACCAACTGGGTCCACCCCGAGGTGCTAGATCTGCTTTCCACCCGCGGTGCGGTAGAGGCCAACACCACCCGCGAGCCGTGGCCGCGCGCGGAACTCCTGCGCCGCGCGCGCGACGCCGACGCCATCCTGGCCTTCATGACGGACCACGTGGATGGCGCCTTCCTCGAAGCCTGCCCGGATCTGAAGGTCGTCGCCTGCGCCCTGAAGGGAGCAGACAATTTCGACATGGAGGCGTGCCGGGCGCGCGGCGTCGACGTGACCATCGTGCCCGACCTGCTCACCGCGCCCACCGCAGAACTCGCCGTCGGCCTCATGATCGCCCTCGGCCGCAATCTGCTCGCCGGCGACCGGCTGATCCGCCAGCACCCGTTCGCCGGCTGGCGGCCGGTACTCTACGGCATGGGGCTCGATGGGGCGGAGGTGGGCATCGTGGGCATGGGTGCCGTGGGCCAGGCCATCGCCCACCGCGTGCGGCCATTCCGCTGCCGCATCTCCTATTGCGACGCGCACCCGCTTTCTCCCGCCGCGGAGGATGCGCAGGGGCTCCTGCGGCGCGATCTGGCAGAGTTGCTGGCACGCAGTGACTATCTGGTGTTGGCGCTGCCATTGAACGCGGAGTCGCGCCACCTGATCGATGCGGCGGCGATCGCGGCCATGAAGCCGGGCGCGCTCCTCATCAACCCCGCCCGCGGATCGCTGGTGGACGAGGCGGCGGTCGCCAACGCCCTAGAGGCGAACCATCTCGGCGGGTATGCGGCCGACGTGTTCGAGACGGAGGACTGGGCCCGGCCTGATCGGCCCGCCGGCGTCGAGCCGCGACTGCTCTCTCATGCCCGCACGGTTCTGACCCCCCACATTGGCTCGGCGGTCGACAGCGTGCGGCGGGACATCGCCCTCGCCGCCGCTCGCAACATCCTGCGCCATCTGGACGGATTGCAGCGGGAGCCACCTTCGCACGATCGCTCTGCCGCCTGACACGGCCCGTCGGTGGCCATCAAGCAATACCAGCGCGACAGCAGCCTTCAAAGCATCATCATGACCAATGCGGAAATTGCGATCGCATCTTCAATCACCTCTTCAGCCGGGCCTTGCGCGAGGTGCGCGAAACCTCGAGCCCGTGATGTGCGTCGCCGTTGCGCGGCGTTGCCGCGCGATGACGGGTGGCGCTGCGATATGTGATGTCTCCGCGCCGCCCGCCATCGGTCATACCCTGCCATGCCGATCCTGCGCGGTGATGGGATTCATGCCGTAGCTTCATGCTCGAACGCCTGCTTTCCCTTGTCGGCCCAGAGCGCCAACGCCTTGTCGCGTTCATCGCTTTGGAGCTTGTCGGCCGCCCAGAGCAGGGCGCCGTAGATGATGGCGCGATCATCGCAGGTCAGGTCCACGATCCCGGCTTTGACGACGAGACCGCCGAGTTCGATCAGATGCCGCGTGCGTTGGCGGCGTTCGACCTGCCAGGTTCGCATATCATGCCGCGCTCGTGCTGCCTGATGCCGGTTGCGCACCGTCCGGTTGCGGTTGAGCGCCGCCCGCGTCGCGGTCAGATGCCGATGCAGATCGCCGCGCCCGGCTTTGAAAGAACGCGGCCCCGCGCTTGGCCCACGCCTCCCTCTTTCCGGCGTCCTTGGTTTCGGCCAGCACGATCAGCGCGCCCGCCAGTTCGTCGACGGTGAGCGCGTCGGCTCCGGTCAAGATCACCAGTTCGCCGAGTTGCTGCACCTTGCGCGTTTTAAGTTCCCGCGCCTTGTCCTCCAGCGCCTTCAGTTCAGCGCCATAGTCCCGTGGTTTCCGCATCGTCGTCTCCATAAGCAATGGATGGAGCGATGATAGTTTCGTGTCGGCCGGAATGCTGTAAGGTTGCCGGGACGGCCTGGAACGGCGCGGACCGTCCCGAGAAATTCATTTCGAGGGCGCGCTTATACGTCGTTCCGACGTGCGCTTGGGAGCAGTATCTGGTCGGTCGCCATGGCGATCTACCATTTCTCCGTTCAGGTCATCGGACGCGCGGCGGGCCGCAGCGTGGTGGCTGCCGCCGCCTACCGCTCGGCCTCGCGGTTGCGCGACGACCGGCTGGGCCGCGATCAGGACTTTTCCGCCAAGCGCGGCGTCGTCCATTCCGAGGTCATGCTGCCGGAGAACGCACCGGAGGAATGGAACGACCGCGAAAAGCTTTGGAACGATGTCGAGGCGTTCGAGAAAAGGAAGGACGCCCAGCTTTGCCGCGAGGTGGAGTTCGCCCTTCCGCGTGAGATGACGGAGCGCCAAGGCGTCGAACTGGCCCGCGATTTTGCCCAAGCCGAATTTGTCGATCAGGGCATGATCGCCGATGTGAACGTGCATTGGGATATCGGCGAAGACGGAATGCCGAAACCCCATGCCCATGTCATGCTGACCATGCGCAGCGTGGACGACAACGGGTTCGGCCAGAAGGTGCGGGAGTGGAACCGCACCGAGCTGGTCGAACGTTGGCGCGAACGCTGGGCCGATCACGTCAACGAGCGTCTTGCCGAACTCGACATCGACGCGCGGATCGACCACCGCAGCCTTGAGGCGCAGGGCATCGGTCTTGAGCCGCAGACCAAGATCGGCGCACCGGCGCAGCGCATCGAGGCTACCGGGATCGAGGCCGACCGCGCCGAGGATCACCGGCGCATCGCCCGCGAGAACGGCGCGCGCATCATCCAGAACCCGAACATCGCCCTGGACGCGATCACCCAGCAGCAATCGACCTTTACACGGCGCGACATGGCGATGTTCGCGCACCGGCACAGCGATGGCATCGACCAGTTCAACGAGGTCATGGGCGCGATGCGCGGCGCGCCCGATCTTGTCGAACTCGGCAAGGACGATGTTGGGCAGGACCGCTTCACCAGCCGCGGCATGATCGAGGCCGAACAGCGCCTGCATCGCGCCACCGCGATGATGGCCGAGCGCGAACGCCATGAGGTGAATGACAGGGGCCGAGAAGCCGCGTTGGCGCGCGCGGCGGATCGCGGGCTGACCCTTTCCGGCGAGCAGACCGAGGCGCTGGCGCATGTCACGGACGGGCGCGACCTTGGGATTGTCGTCGGCTATGCCGGGACGGGGAAGAGCGCGATGCTGGGTGTGGCGCGCGAAGCCTGGGAAGCGGCGGGCTATGAGGTTCGCGGCGCGGCGCTCTCCGGCATCGCCGCCGAGAGTCTGGAAGGCGGATCGGGCATCGCCTCGCGCACCATCGCCAGCCTGGAGCATCGCTGGTCGCAGGGCCGCGACATGCTCACCAGCCGCGACGTGCTTGTCATCGACGAGGCCGGGATGGTCGGCACGCGGCAGTTGGAGCGCGTGCTGTCCCATGCCGCCGAGGCCGGCGCGAAGGTGGTGCTGGTCGGCGATCCGGAACAGCTTCAATCCATCGAGGCGGGCGCGGCGTTCCGCTCGATCCACGAACGCCACGGCGGCGCGGAGATCAGCGAGGTTCGCCGCCAGCATGAGGACTGGCAGCGTGAGGCGACCCGCGACCTCGCCAGCGGCCGGACGGGCGAAGCCCTGAACGCCTACCGCGCCCGCGACATGGTGCATGAGGCTGGAACGCGGGAAGAAGCGCGGCGTGACCTGATCGACCGCTGGGACCGTGACCGGCAGGCCAGCCCAGACGCAACCCGTATCATCCTCACCCACACCAATGCTGACGTGCGGGAATTGAACGAGGCGGCCCGCGAACGGGTGCGCGATGCAGGCGAGCTTGGCGCGGATGTGCATATCGCCGCCGAACGCGGCGTGCGGAATTTCGCCACCGGCGACCGCATTATGTTCCTGCAAAACGAGCGCAGCCTTGGCGTGAAGAACGGCACGCTCGGCACCATTGAGCAGGTCAGCGGGCAGAGCATGACCGTCCGCGCCGACGATGGGCGCAATGTCACGTTCGACCTGAAGGGCTACAACAAGATCGACCACGGCTATGCCGCCACGATCCACAAGGCGCAGGGCATGACCGTGGACCGCGCCCATGTGCTGGCGACGCCCGGCATGGACCGCCATGGCAGCTATGTCGCCCTGTCAAGACACCGCGACGGCATGGACCTGCATTACGGCCACGACGACTTCGCCAGCCGGGACCGGCTTATCAACACCCTGTCGCGCGACCGCGCCAAGGACATGGCAGCGGATTACCAGCGGATCGACCCGGCCCAGGATTACGCCGAGCGGCGCGGCATCACCTTCCGCGAGCACGTCGAGCGTGTTGTGGAGATCGCCCGCCGAGTTCCCGAGAAGGTGCGCGGCATCTTCGACGACTTGCGCCTGCCCGCCGCAGACGGACAGGGGCCGGAAAGGAAGGTGGAGGAAGACCCGGAGGCGGCGTTACGCCGGGCGCGTGGGCGGGCGCTCGTCCGTCATGCCCGCGCCGTCGATGCGATCTTCGCGGCGCAGGATCAGGGCGGCGAGGCCAGACCTGATCAGGTCAGGGAATTGCAGGAGGCGCGCCAGCGGTTCGAGGAGGTGCGCCCCCACGGCTCGCATGACGCCGAAGCGGCCTACAAGAAAAACCCGCAGCTTGCGGCGGAGGCGGCGTCAGGTGACGCCCGGCGCGCGATCCACGCCCTGCAACTGGAAACCGAGTTGCGCACCGATCCCGGCCTGCGAGCCGACCGTTTCGTGGAGCGCTGGCAGAAACTCCACCGGGCCAGCGACCAACGCTATGCGGCGGGCGACTATGCAGGTCACAGGGCGGCGCGGGCGGCGATGGGGAACATGGCGCAGAGCCTCGAACGCGACCCGCAGATGGAATCCCTGCTCGCCAACCGCAAACGCGAACTCGGCATCTCATTCGATTCGGGAATGGGCGTCGCCCGTGACCTCACCCTCACGTTCGGGCTTGGCCGGGGCCGGGGTCTCGGGCTGTAAACCGTCCTATTTACCGCCCCCTCTGCGCCACGGCCCTACGACGGCTAAATCCCTATTGCACAACAATAAACCCTTGCCTTTGCCTCTCCTGGCAGTCCCACGAAAAGCCAGCAGGAGGCAGCCCAGCCATGCGCCAGCCAGATCGTATCATCCGCATGAACACCGTCCGCGACCGCACCGGCCTGTCCCGGTCCACCATCTACCGCAAGATCGCCGAGGGTACGTTCCCGCCCCAGATCAAGATCAGCATCAACGGCGCGGGCTGGCGGGAATCCGACATCGACCGTTGGGTCGCCAACCCCGTGGCGTGGCGGCCCGGAAGCGGGCGCGGCCGCGATGGCGTCTGATCGCGGAGCGCGCTCCCGCGCCCGGCGCGTCAGGCCGCCCACAGCGTCGGAGCAGCTTGAGGCGCTGCTGGGATACCATGTTCCCATGGGCCGACCGCCCAAACACGACCTGTCCATCTGGACCGTCACCGACGATTGGCCGCGCCCCGTTCCGGTCACAGAGGCTGAGATCGAGGTGTTCGAGCAATGGTTCGGCGACCTGTTCGATGAACTATTCTGTTCCGGCGGCTGATGCTTCAGGCGTCGAAATCGACGTTGAAATCTGCCCTCCGACAGACTACTTGTAGTCACAAGTGTCTACATATGTGAGGGCGCAACATGCTGACCATCAACCTCAGAGACGCCAAGGCTGGATTTTCGAGCCTGGTCGATGAAGCCGTCAAAGGAGAAATCGTGACCATCACCCGTCATGGCAAACCCGTTGCGGCCCTGGTCTCGGTTGAGGCGGCGGAGATCGCGCGCAAAGCGCTCGAACGTAAACGGGCGGGCCTTGTCAGTTATCTCAGGACGTTCCCAGGCGGAGAGTTCCCGCGCAACCGCAAACCATCGCGGGATGTCGAGCTTTGAGCGGCTTCCTTCTCGACACCAACGTCGTCTCCATGCTCGCGCCGTCGAAGGCGGAAGCATCCACTGACTTCCTCACCTGGCTGGACCGTATGGACGCCGATGGTCGGCTATTTCTGTCGGTCGTTTCTATCCACGAGATCGAGAAGGGAATCGCGCTCCTCGACCACAAGGGGGCGACGACGAAAGCCGCGAGCCTGCAAGCATGGCTCAGTGGTCTCGTCTCCACATACGATGACAAGATCATTGGCTTCGACGCGCAGGCCGCCGCAATCGGCGGGCGGCTGGAGGCGAAGGCGCTTGCGGCCGGTCACGACCCCGGAATGGCCGATGCCGTGATTGCCGGTATCGCCGCAGCGCATGAACTCGTCATCGTCACCCGAAACACGAAGCATTTCCTTCCGTTCGGCGTCGCCGTGTTGTCGCCTGACGAGGCGGCTGCACAAGGAGGCCCGGCATGACCGCTTCCACAATCCCTCTGCGTGCCGCCCTTTATCTTCGGGTTTCGACGGCGCGGCAGGCCGAGCATGACGTTTCCATCCCCGACCAGAAGCGGCAGGGCGAAGCCTACTGCGCCTCACGCGGCTATCAGCTTGTCGAAACCTATGTGGAGCCAGGCGCATCCGCCACCAACGACCGCCGCCCCGAGTTCCAGCGCATGATCGAGGCGGGGACCAGCAAGCCCGCGCCATTCGATGTCGTCGTAGTCCATTCGTTCAGCCGCTTCTTCCGCGATCACTTCGAACTGGAGTTCTATGTCCGCAAGCTGGCGAAGAACGGCGTCAAGCTGGTTTCGATCACTCAGGAAATGGGGGACGACCCCATGCACGTCATGATGCGCCAGATCATGGCTTTGTTCGATGAATACCAGTCGAAGGAAAACGCCAAGCACGTCATGCGCGCCTTAAAGGAGAACGCCCGGCAAGGCTTCTGGAACGGCGCGCTCCCACCTATCGGCTACCGGGTTGTCGCCGCCGAGCAGCGCGGGGCCAAGGTCAAGAAGAAGCTCGAAATCGATCCGCTGCACGCCGACACGGTACGGCTGATCTATCGGCTTGCGCTGGAAGGTGACGGCACCACCGGCCAGATGGGCGTCAAGAACATCGTCTCCTATCTCAACAGCCGCCGCATCTTCACCCGCGACGGCGGGCGCTGGGGCATCGGTCAGGTTCACCGCATCCTGACCCGTCGCACCTATATGGGCGAGCATGAGTTCAACAAGCGCAGCAAGACCAAGGAACTGAAACCCGTCAGCGAGATCGTCACGGTTCCGGTGCCGCCGATCATCGACCGCGAGACGTTCGACACCGTGCAGGCGCTCTTGAAGGCCCGCAACCCCAAGCTCATCCCTTCCGCCGTTATCAGCGGCCCGACCATGCTCACCGGCCTGATCCACTGCGCCAAGTGCGGCGGCGCCATGACCATCCGCACCGGCAAGGGCGGGCGTTATCGTTACTATGCCTGCTCCATGAAGGCGCGGCAGGGACCGACCGCCTGCGAGGGCATGGCTGTGCCGATGGACAAGCTGGACAATCTTGTCGCCGATCACCTTGAAAGCCAGCTTCTCCAGCCCGAGCGGTTGGAAGCCATCCTCGCCAGTGTTCTCGACCGCAGGCAGGAGCAATCCCAGCGCCGCCGCGAGCACATCGCCGAACTGAACAAGCGTGCTACCGAATCGGAACTGCGCCTGAAACGCCTCTACGATGCCATTGAGGCGGGCGTGGCCGACATCGACGATCCGGCGCTCAAGGACCGCATCGACGGCCTCAAGGCCATCCGCGATCAGGCCAAGGCCGACGCCGAGCGCGCCCAGGCCATGCTCGACAGCTCCGGCTCCAAGGCCGTCACCCCGCAAATGGTCCGCACCTTCGCCAAGACAGCCCGCCAGCGCATCCGCCTCGAAGGCGGCGGCTACCGCCGCGACCACCTGCGCGCGCTAGCCCAGCGTGTCGAGGTCGCGGACGGCGAGGTTCGGATCATGGGATCGAAGACCCAGCTGCTTCAGGCGCTGGTGTCGGGCGGCGGCGTAAGCGCAGTGCCCACTCAGGGACTGAAGTGGCGGAGAGGGGGGGATTCGAACCCCCGATACGGTTGCCCGTATGCCGCATTTCGAGTGCGGTGCATTCGACCACTCTGCCACCTCTCCGCAGAGCCGGCGCCGGAGGAGGTCCGCGAGGGATCCGTGGGCGCCGGTGGCGTGGTTCTGCGCTTCTAGCGGACGTTGGCGCGAAGGACAAGCGGTCGCGCAAAGGTCCGGCGTGGAGACACGAACCGATCTTCACGGCCGGGACGGGGAGCCACCGCCCGGGCTGCCGGAGCCCAACGACGCCATGGGGTGCCGCGCCGCCCCTCACACCGCCTTCAGGTGCCGCAGCGGCCGGCCCGACGATATGCCCTGGGCGGCGGCGATGATGGCGGCGGTGTCTAGGCCGTAATGGGCGTAGAGGTCGGCCAGCGTTCCGGTCTGGCCGAAATGCTCCACCCCCAGCGCCCGCACCCGGTGGCCGGCCACCGCGCCGAGCCAACCCAGCGTCGCGGGATGCCCGTCGATGACGGTGACGAGCCCGCAATGGCGCGGCAAGGGCGACAGCAGCCGCTCCACATGGCTCTGCGCCCCGGCAAAGCCGCGCTCGCGGGCGCGGGCGGCAGCGGTCCAGCCAGCGTTGAGGCGATCGGCGGAGGTGACGGCGAGGAGCCCCACGTCGCGCCGGTCCTCGGCGATGAGGGCCACCGCATCGATGGCCTCGGGCGTCACCGCGCCCTGCACGGCGATCACCACGTCGCAATTGGGGCCGGGCTCGCGCAGCCAATAGGCGCCATCCACGATGGCGCGCTTCTGCGCATCGCTGAAGACGCGCTTCGGCTGCTCCAGCGGGCGGGTGGAGAGGCGGAAATAGACCGAGCCGCCGGTCTCGTCGCGCAGCCAGTTGCGCTCGTCGGCGGCGCCTTCGCCGTCCCGCTGCACATAGTCGAACGCGAATTCCATCAGCACCGCCAGCTCGTCCACGAAGGCCGGCTCGAAGGCGGCGAGGCCATCCTGCGCCATGCCGATGAGCGGAGTGGCGATGGACTGATGCGCCCCGCCCTCGGGGGCGAGGGTGATGCCGGAGGGCGTCGCGACGAGGATGAAGCGGGCATCCTGGTAGCAGGCATAGTTCAGCGCATCGAGCCCGCGGCAGATGAAGGGGTCATAGAGCGTGCCCACCGGGACAAGGCGGGCGCCGAACAGGGAATGGGAAAGGCCGAAGGCGGAGAGCGTCAGGAACAGGTTCATCTCGGCGATGCCGAGTTCCATGTGCTGGCCCTTGGGCGAGAACTCCCAGGCGAAGGTGGAGGGGATGCGCTCGCGCCGGAACACGTCGGCCAGCGCCTCATGGGCGAACAGGCCGCGCCGGTTCACCCACGGCCCGAGATTGGTGGAGACGGTCACATCCGGCGAGGTGGTGACGATGCGGTCCGCAAGCGGGCTCTCGCCCTTGGCGAGGTCCTGCAGGATGAGGCCGAAGCCGGCCTGGGTGGAAATGCTGGGATTGGGCGGCGGGGCGAGCGCCGGCACCTTGAGCGCCGGGTCGGCATAGCGGCGCGGGCCGCCCTGCGCGAAGGGCACGCGATCAAGGAAGGCGCGCAGCTCGCCTTCCGGGCGCTTCAGCCCCTCGAAGGGCTCCCACTCGCGGCCAGAGCCCACGTTCATGGACGCGCGCAGCGCCTCCATCTGGGTCGGGGTCATAAGGCCGGCGTGGTTGTCCTTGTGGCCGGCCAGCGGCAGGCCGAAGCCCTTCACCGTGTAGCAGAGGAAGGCCACCGGCCGGTCGTGATCGATGGCATCGAAGGCGGCGATGAGGGAGGCGATGTCGTGGCCGCCGAGATTGGTCATGAGCGCGGAGAGCTCGGCGTCCGAGCGGCGGGCGATGAGGGCGGAGACCTCGCCCTGGTCGCCGAGGTCGTCCATCAGGCGCTTGCGCCAGGCAGCACCGCCCTGGAAGGTGAGCGCGGAATATTCGGCGTTGGGGCAGGTGTCGATCCAACGCTTCAGCGCCTCCCCGCCCGGCTCGGCGAAGGCGGCCTGCTGCAGGGTGCCGTACTTCAAGACGACCACCTGCCAGCCCATGGCCTCGAAGATCCCGGTGAAGCGCTCGTAGAGGCCTTCGCGCACCACGCCGTCGAGGCTCTGGCGGTTGTAGTCGATGATCCACCAGGTGTTGCGCACCTCGTGCTTCCAGCCCTCCAGAAGCGCCTCGAAGACGTTGCCTTCGTCCAGTTCCGCATCGCCCACGAGGGCGATCATTCGCCCCTTGGGGCGGCCGCCGGCGAGGCCGTGGGCGTGGACGTAATCCTGCGCGAGGCTGGCGAACAACGTCTGCGCGACGCCGAGGCCCACCGAGCCGGTGGAGAAGTCCACGTCATCGGCATCCTTGGTGCGCGAAGGGTAGGACTGCGCGCCCTTGAAGCCGCGGAAATTCTCCAGCCGCTCCCGGCTCTGGCGGCCGAACAGATACTGGATGGCGTGGAAGATGGGGCTGGCGTGGGGCTTCACCGCCACCCGGTCCTCGGGGCGCAGCACATGGAAATAGAGCGCGCACATGATGGCGGCCAGCGAAGCCGAGGAGGCCTGGTGGCCGCCGACCTTCAGGCCGTCGGTGCCGGGCCGCAGGTGATTGGCGCTGTGGATCATCCAGCTCGCCAGCCACAGCACCTTCTTCTCCAGCTCGGCCAAAACCGCGAGATCGGCGGCCGAAGGCGGGGCGAGCGGGGGCCGGGGGGCGGGAGCGGCGGAACGGGGGGAGGCCATAGCGTTTCCTCGGCGCGTTGATATTCGGCGGTTTCTTCTTCAGCCGGCGGGCCGGGAGCACCCGCGGCAACCCGATTGTAGCGTGGGCGGAGCGGCGTTTCCGGTCGAATCGGCCTTACCTTGCCACGACCTGAGCCATAAAATGCCGCGCAACGCAGCCAACGGAGCAGGATCATGCGCCTCGACGCCATCGACCGGAAGATCCTCGCCGTCCTGCAGGCGGATGGGCGCAAGAGCATCGCGGAACTGTCCGGCGAGGTGGGGCTTTCCCCCTCGCCGTGCCTGCGGCGGGTGAAGGCGCTGGAGGAGGCGGGGCTTATCTCGCGCTATGCGGCGGTGCTGGACCAGCGCAAGGCCGGCCTGCCGGTGAGCGTGTTCGTCTCCATCAAGCTGGAGCGCCAGCAGGAGGAGGCACTGGATGCGTTCTCCGCCGCCATACGGGGCTGGCCGGAGGTGCTGGAATGCTATCTGATGACCGGCCCGCGCGATTACCTTTTACGGGTGGTGGCGGCCGATCTCGACGCCTATGAGCGCTTCCTGAAGGAAAAGCTCACGCGGCTCGACGGCATCGCCTCCATCGAAAGCTCCTTCGCGCTGGAACAGGTGAAATATTCCCACGTCCTGCCGCTGCCGTGACGGCCGGATGCGCAAGGAGGAAGCGATGGCCATACGCGTCGGCATCGGCGGCTGGACGTTCGAGCCGTGGCGCGGCGTCTTCTATCCGGAAGGCCTGCCCCACGCGAAGGAGCTGCCCCACGCGGCTTCCCTGCTGAAGACCATCGAGATCAACGGCACCTTCTATCGCACGCCCTCCGCCAAATCCTGCGCCGACTGGGCGCGGCAGGTGCCGGACGGCTTCGTGTTCGCGCTCAAGGCGACGCGCTACGTCACCCAGCGCCGCGTGCTGGCGGAGGCGGGGGAGAGCGTCGGCAAGTTCATCACCAGCGGCATCGTCGAGATGGGCGACCGGCTCGGCCCCATCAACTGGCAGTTCGCGGCGACGAAAGCCTTCGATCCGGACGACATGGCCGCCTTCATGGCGCTGCTGCCGAAGGCACACGAAGGCGTCGCCCTGCGCCACGCGCTGGAGGTGCGGCACCCCTCCTTCGTCGTGCCCGAATTCGTCGAGCTGGCACGGAAGCACGGCGTCGCCATCGTCTTCGCCGATCATGAGACCTATCCTGCCATCGCCGACCTGACGGCGGACTTCACCTATGCCCGCCTCCAGCAGACCGCCGAGGAGATCGAGACCGGCTATAAGGCCGCCGACCTCGCGCGCTGGGCCAAGGCAGCGAAAGACTGGGAGATCGGCAAGGTGCCCGAGGGCCTGCCGCAGGCGGGGACGCCAGCCAAGGCCGCGAAGGGCAAGAAGGCCGACACGCGCGATGTCTTCCTCTACCTCATCGGCGGTGCGAAAGTGCGCAACCCGGCGGGCGCCATCGCCCTGCAGCGGGAGGTGGACGGCAGGTGAACAGCCGTTGACCTCAATCAACGCCAGGCGTGTGCGCTGCGGTAAAGTGTTGACACAGAGACGGTTCCCGACGCCCCGCGGGAGTGCCATTCTCGATCGGCATCGCGGGGGCGTGCCAGCCCCCTGAAGGTGTCCTCATGAAGCGCTCCCTTGCCATCCTCGCCGTCATCGTCGCCCTCGCGGCCGCAGGCGGCGCCGGGGCGTGGTATCTCGCGCACCGCAGCCGCGCTCTGCCCCCCGGATTCGCCGAAGGCAACGGGCGCATCGAGGCCACCGAGGTTGACGTGGCCACCAAGGCCGCCGGCCGCCTGCTGGACGTGCTCGCCGAGGAAGGCGACTTCATCAAGCAGGGGCAGGTCATCGCGCACATCGACGTCTCGGACCTCGAGGCGGCCCTTCGCACGGCGGACGCGCAGGCGGCGCAGGCGCGCCAGTCCCGCGACACCGCCTTCCATGTGGTGGAGCAGCGCAAGGGCGAGCTGGACCTCGCCACCAAGGAGCTGGAGCGGCAGGAGACGCTGGTCGCCAAGGGCTTCGCCACCGAGCAGAAGGTGGACCAGTATCGCACCACCAAGCTCACCGCCGCCGCCGCGCTCGCCGCCGCCCAGTCGAGCCTTGCGGCGAGCGAGAGCGCCATCCGCGCGGCGGAAGCCGAGGTGGACCGCCTGAAGCGCCTCGTGGCCGACGGCACCCTCATCGCCCCCAAGTCCGGCCGGGTCATCTACCGGCTCGCGGAGCCGGGCGAGGTGCTGGGCGCGGGCGGCAAGGTGCTGACCTTCATCGACCTCTCCGACGTCTACATGACCATCTTCCTGCCCGCCGCCGACGCCGGACGCATCGGGGTCGGCACGCCGGCGCGCCTGCTGCTGGAGCCCCTGCCCGACCGGGCGGTGCCGGCCGCCGTCTCCTTCGTGTCGGCCCGCGCCCAGTTCACCCCCAAGCAGGTGGAGACCCAGCGCGAGCGCGACCGCATGATGTTCCGCGTCAAGCTCCGCGTCGCCCGGCCGCTGGTGGAGAAGTATCTGGAGCAGGTAAAGACCGGCGTCACCGGCGTCGGCTATGTGCGGCTCGATCCCGCCGCCCAATGGCCCGCCTGGCTCGATTCCGACCTCGTGCAGGAATTCGGCGAGCCCGGAAAGGACGCCGGAGCGAAGGATACGGGAGCAAAGAAGTGAGCGAGGCCGCTCCGGCGGCACGCCCGGACGCCGTCCGGCTCTCCGGCATCCGCCACGCCTATGGCCGGACGCAGGCGGTGGACGGGGTGGACCTCGCCATCGAGGAAGGTTCCGCCGTCGCCCTCGTCGGGCCGGACGGGGTGGGCAAGTCCACTCTCCTCGGCCTCATCGCCGGGGCAAAGCGCATCCAAAAGGGCGGGGTCGAGGTGCTGGGCGCGGACTTCGCGTCGCGCAAGGCGCGGGAAGAAGCCCAGCCGCGCATCGCCTTCATGCCGCAGGGGCTGGGGCGCAACCTCTATCCCAACCTCTCGGTGGCCGAGAACATTGCCTTCTTCGCCCGCCTGTTCGGCGAGGATGCGGCGACCAAGGGTGCCCGCGTCGCCCCGCTGCTCGCCGCCACCGGGCTCGACCCCTTCGCCGACCGGCTCATGCGCAAGCTCTCGGGCGGCATGAAGCAGAAGCTCGGCCTGTGCTGCGCGCTGGTGCATGACCCTGACCTGCTGCTGCTGGACGAGCCGACTACCGGCGTCGATCCCCTCTCCCGCCGCCAGTTCTGGGACTTCGTCGACACCATCCGCGCCGACCGGCCGCACCTGACCCTCCTCGTCGCCACTGCCGACATGGAGGAGGCCGCCCGCTTCGGCCGCGTGGTGCTCATGGACCAGGGCCGCATCCTCGCCGACGGCAGCCCGGCCGAGCACCTGGCCCGCACCGGCCAGCCGACGCTGGAGCGCGCCTTCATCGCTTTGCTCCCAGAAGGCCAGCGCGGCGACGGCGAAGCCGCGCTCCCGGTGGCGGCCATCCCGGCCGATGCGCCGGTGGCCATCGAATCCCGCGGCCTCACCCGTCGCTTCGGCGATTTCGTGGCGGTGGACGATGTGAGCTTCACCATCCGCCGCGGCGAGATCTTCGGCTTCCTCGGCTCCAACGGCTGCGGCAAGTCCACCACCATGAAGATGCTCACCGGCCTTCTGCCGGCGAGTTCCGGCGAGGCGCTCCTGTTCGGCGTGCCGGTGGACCCGAAGGACATCGAGACCCGCCGCCGCGTCGGCTACATGTCGCAGGCCTTCTCGCTCTATGGCGAGCTCACCGTGCGGCAGAATCTGGAGCTGCACGCCCGCCTGTTCTCCCTGCCCGAGGAAGCGGCGGCCAAGCGCATCGCCGATCTCGTCGCCACCTTCGACTTGAAGGACCATTTCGACGCCCTTTCGGACGGCCTGCCCCTCGGCGTGCGCCAGCGCCTGTCGCTGGCGGTGGCGGTGCTGCACGAGCCGGAGGTGCTGATCCTCGACGAGCCCACCTCCGGCGTCGATCCGGTGGCCCGGGACGGTTTCTGGGACCATCTCCAGCGGCTGTCGCGGGACGAGGGCGTCACCATCTTCGTCTCCACCCATTTCATGGGCGAGGCGGAGCGCTGCGACCGCATCTCCTTCATGCATGCCGGCCGCGTCATCGCCACCGGCACGCCGCAGGCCCTGAAAGAGGCGCAGCACGCAACGAGCCTGGAAGAGGCGTTCGTCGCCTATATGGAGATGGGTGGCCGCGCCGCGGGCACCGAGGCCCGCCTGCCCCCGCCCCTGCCACGGCCCGCCGGGCGGCCCTCCGCCTTCTCCCCCCGCCGCCTCGCCGCCTATGCCTGGCGCGAGACGCTGGAGCTGAAGCGCGATCCGGTGCGCCTCGCCTTCGCGCTGCTCGGCACGGCCTTCCTGATGATCATCTTCGGCTACGGCATCACGCTGGACGTGGACCGCCTGCGCTTCGCCGTGCTCGACCGCGACCAGACGCCGGAAAGCCGCGCCTATATCGACGGCTTCGCCCACTCCACCTATTTCCGCATCCAGCCGCCGCTGACCTCGCCCGACGACCTCGACCGGCGGCTGAAATCCAACGCCATCGCCTTCGCCATAGAGCTGCCGCCGAGCTTCGGTGCCGATCTGCGCTCCGGCCGGCAGACGGAGGTGCTCGTGACCATCGACGGCGCCATGCCGTTCCGCGCCGAGACCATCAAAGGCTATGTGGAGGCGGTACACACCCTCTTCCTCGCCGATGCGGCGCAGGCGGCCGGGCGCGCCTATTCCGCCTTCGCGGGGCTGGAGATGCGCTACCGCTACAACCAGTCCTTCCGCAGCCTCGACGCCATGGTGCCGGCCAACATCGCGCTGATGCTCATCTTCATCCCGGCCATCCTCACCGCGCTCGGGGTGGTGACGGAGAAGGAGCTGGGCTCCATCACCAATCTCTACGTCACCCCGGTGACGAAGCTGGAATTCCTGCTCGGCAAGCAGGCGCCCTATGTGGGGGTGGCGCTGTTCAATTTCGTCGTCATGGTGCTGATGGCGCTGTTCCTGTTCGGGGTGCCGCTGAAGGGCTCGTTCCTGGGCCTGGCGCTCGGGGCCTTCGCCTATGTGCTGGCGACGACCGCCATCGGGCTCGTCTCCTCCACCCTCACCAACACCCAGGTGGCGGCGCTGTTCGGCACGGCCATCGGCACCATGATGCCCGCGACGCAATTCTCCGGCATGCTTCAGCCGGTGACCTCGCTGGAGGGCGGGGGATGGGTGCTCGGCACCTTCTTTCCCACCACCTATTTCATGCGGGTGAGCGTGGGCGCCTTCACCAAGGGGCTGAGCTTCACCGAGCTGCTGCCTTTCATCATGGCCACCGCCGCCTTCTGGCCGGCGCTACTCGCCATCGCCTTCCTCATCCTTCGCAAGCAGGAGACCTGACATGGCCGCGCCTGCTCCCTCCGCGAAAGCCGCCCCCCGGCGCCTGCCCCTCGGCAACGTGCGCTGGCTGGTGGGCAAGGAACTGCTCGGCCTGTGGCGCGACCGCGCCCTGCTCGTGCTGGTGGTCTACGCCTTCACCCTCGCCATCGTGCTGCAGGCGAATGGCATGAAGCACGATCTCAACCGCGCCGCCGTGGCGGTGGTGGACGAGGACAATTCCGCCCTTTCCAACGCCATCCTCGACGCGCTGCTGCCGCCCTCCTTCCAGCGCCCGGTGCCCATCGCCCCGCAGGACGTGGACCCGATGATGGACGCGGCGCGCTACACCTTCGTGCTGAATTTCCCGCCAAACTTCCAGGCGGACGTGCTGGCCGGCCGCAGCCCCGAGGTGCAGCTGCTCATCGACGCCACGGCGCTGATGCAGGCCGGGCTCGGCGCCAACGACATCTCCGCCATCTTCCAGACCGAGGTGAACCGCTTCGTGCTGCGCCATTCCGAAGGGGTGGCGAGCCCGGTCAATCTCCAGATCCGCGCCGCCTTCAACCAGGGGCTGGAATCCTCCTGGTTCACCGGCACCATGGGCCTCATCACCAACATCACCATGCTGTCGGTGCTGCTCGCCGGCGCCGCGCTGATCCGCGAGCGCGAGCACGGCACGCTGGAGCATCTGCTCGTGCTGCCGGTGCGGCCGTCCGAGATCATGCTGGCGAAGGTGGTGGCGAACGGGGCGGTGATCCTCGTCGCCACCCTCGTCAGCCTCGTCGCGGTGCTGAAATGGGTGCTGGGCGTGTCCATCGCGGGCTCGATCCCGCTGTTCCTTGCGGGGGCCGCGCTCTATCTGTTCTTCACCGCGTCGCTGGGCATCTTCCTCGGCACGCTGGCCGGCTCCATGCCGCAGTTCGGCCTGCTGTTCTTCCTCGTGGTGCTGCCCATGAACATGCTGTCGGGCGGGTTCACGCCGCTGGAAAGCATGCCGCAATGGCTGCAGGTGACCATGCAGGCCTCGCCCTCCACCCAGTTCGTGGCCTTTGCGCAGGCCATCCTCTATCGCGGGGCGGGGCTGGAGACGGTATGGCCGCGTTTCGCCGCCACCTTCGGCATCGGCGCTTTGTTCTTCGCCGTGGCGCTGGCCCGCTTCCGCACCTTCCTCGCCGCGCAGCAGTGAGGGAAGCCGCCCTTGCCGGCCCGTCATCCCCCGGCTCGTCCGGGGGATCCACGCCTCCACTCGTCCTGTCCCCGGCAATCCGGGCACCGTGGCGCACCACGGTGGATCGCCCGCACAAGGCGGGCGATGACAAAGGGAAGAACAGCGAGGAATCGGTTTGTTTCGGCTCAGGCGCCGCGCGGGCTTGGGTTGCCTTCGCTCAAGCGCCGCGCGGGCTTCAGATGTAGTCCACGAAGGAGGCGAGCTGCTCCTGGGAGAGGTCGCGCATCTGGGCGAGGGTGTAGGTGTCGAGCACCGTGCCGATGGCGTCGCGCACCCGCACCATGAGCAGGCGCACCTCGCAGGTGGCGATGTCGCAATCCTCGCACGGCTCGTAGGCGTTGCGGCTGGCGCAGGGGAAGGGTGCCAGCGGACCGTCGAGGGCGCGGATCATTTCGCCGACGATGATGTCGTCCGCGGGCTTGGCCAGCCGGTAGCCGCCGAGCTTGCCCTTCTTGGACGACAGGAAGCCGGCGTTGCGCAGCTCGCCCAGGATCACGTCGAGGAATTTCTTCGGGATCTGGTTGGTCTCGGCGATATCCGCCACCTGCGTGGAGCCGCCAGGCGGCAGACGCGCCAGGTGGACCGCCGCCTTGAGACCGTATTTTCCCTTTTTCGTCAGCATGGAGCGCCCTCTTTCGGGCTTATGGGGACATAGCGCGACGCCGTCAACGGCGACCGAGTGAAATTTCGCGCGGCATCACTGGGGGCCGGAGGCATCCTTCAGCTCATAGCGGCTCATCAGCGGCGCCTGGGCGATGGCGAAGGCGAAGGTCAGCGGCAGGTAGCCGAAGGTCTTGAAGGTGACCCAGGTGTCGGTCGAGACCGACCGCCACACGATCTCGTTGAGCACCGCCATGACCAAGAAGAAGATGCCCCAGCGGATGGTGAGCTTGCGCCAGCCCTCCTCGGTGAGCTTCACCATCCCGTCGAAGACGTAGGGCAGGAGCGGTTTCTTGAAGTAGAGCCCGCCCAGCAGCAGCACGCCGAATAGGGCATTCACCATGGTCGGCTTCAGCTTGATGAAGTGGTCGTCCTGCAGCCAAAGCGTCAGGCCGCCGAACACCATCACCACCAGCGCCGACACCAGCGGCATCACCGCGATGCGCCGCGCCAGCACCCACATGGCGCCGAGCGCCAGCAGCGTCGCCACCATGAAGACGCCGGTCGCCACATAGATGCCGCCGCGCCCGTTGGCGATGAAGAACAGCACCAGCGGGCCGATCTCCAGGCCGATCTTGAGCCACGGGCTCATCTTGCGGGGGGCGGACGCGGGCACTGGGGCTTGTGATTGGGTCATTCAGGCGGGCCGGCAGGAGAAAAATACCGCCGGGCCCGGTGGTTCAGCCGGAACGGCGCGACGTCCCCCATGTGGCGCGTGTCGGGCCAACAATCAAGCGGGGCGCGGGTTCAGCGCAGCGGACCGAGGCACGCGACCAGTTCCGGCCCCTCCTTCGGCACCCGCGCCTGCAGCCGGGCGGCGAGCCGCTGGACGCCGGCGGTGGGGTTGCCGGCGTCGCGCCGGTGCGGATTGGGCAGCATCACCGCCAGCAGCGCCGCCTGCCGGGCATCCACCTGGGCGGCCGGGATGCCGAAGGCACGCCGGGCCCCCGCCTCCACGCCGAATTCCCCGTTCGGGCCCCATTCGGCGATGTTGAGATAGATCTCGATCAGCCGCCTTTTGCTCACCACTAGATCGAGCCAGATGGCGAGCGGCATCTCGATGGCCTTGCGGATGTAGTCCCGCCCCGGCCACAGGAACAGGTTCTTGGCGATCTGCATGGGGATGGTGGAGGCGCCGCGCGTGTCCTCCAGATCGTCCGCCTTCTCGATGGCCTCGCGCAGCTCGGCAATGTCGATGCCGATGTTGTGGCAGAAGCTCGCATCCTCCGAGGCGATGACAGTGCGCACCAGCGCCGGCGACATCTTCTCGATGGGCGTCCACACGCGCTCCACACGCTCGCCCGTGAGCCAGCGGCCGATCATCAGCGTCGAGACCGGATTGACGACGTTGTAGAGGACGGCGAGCAGCAGCGGGATGGCGGCGAGGACGAGCACCACCCGAAGCACCAGACGGATCATCCTCAGCCCTCCCCACCGCCATGCGGCTTGACCTTGCCCCCTGGTTGGGGCACCCGGTGGCCCCCGTCAACGGTGCGCCCCGCTTGGGCGTTCCCACCTTGCCCTTCTCAGCCACGCTAGGCCAAACGGTGACCTCTTCCCTCAAGGATCGGCTCGACGCCGCCGCCGCCATCACCGAAACCCGGCTCGCCGCCGCGCTCGGCGATGCGGCGCTGCCCGGCGAACGGCTGCGGCCGGAGCGCCTGATGGGCGCCATGCGCCACGGCGCGCTGGGCGGCGGCAAGCGGCTGCGGCCCTTCCTGGTGATCGAGGGGGCGGCCCTGTTCGGCCTCACGGCGGAAGCCGCCGTGACCACCGCCACCGCCATCGAGTGCGTGCACTGCTATTCCCTCGTCCATGACGACCTGCCGGCCATGGACGACGACGACCTGCGCCGCGGCCGGCCCACCGTCCACAAGGCCTATGACGAGGCGACCGCCATCCTCGCCGGCGACGGTCTGCTGACGCTCGCCTTCGACCTGCTGGCCGGCGAGGATGTCCATCCCGATCCGGCCGTGCGCATTGCGCTGGTGCGGGCGCTGGCCCGGGCGGCGGGCATCGGCGGCATGGTGGGCGGGCAGATGCTGGACCTCGCCGCCGAAGGGCGCTTTTCCGGCGGCACGCCCCTCGCTCACGGCGAGGACGCCATCCGCGACCTGCAGGCCATGAAGACCGGCGCCCTGCTCGCCGTCTCGGCCGAGGCGGGCGCGCTCCTCGGCGGCGCGGACGCGGGCCAGCGCGCGGCGCTCCTCGCCTATGGGCGGGCGCTGGGCGCGGCGTTCCAGATCGCCGACGACATCCTCGACGTGGAAGGCACGGCGGAAGAGGTGGGCAAGAAGGTGGGCAAGGATGCCGCCGCCGGCAAGGCGACGCTGGTCTCCCGCCTCGGCCTGCCGGAGGCGCGCCGGCTGCTGGACCGTCTCGTGGCGGAAGCGGCGGACGCCCTTGCCCCGTTCGGCGCGCGCGGCGAAATCCTCGCCGAAGCCGCCCGGTTCGTGGCCGCGCGGCGCAGCTGAGATCGTTTCGGGATGGGAGCGGCCGGCGAACCGGCCGCCTCCGCAGGCGTCCTCAGACCGCGAGGTCGCGCCGGTCCTCGACGGTGGAATCGGCGCGCATCCGGTAGACCATCGGCACGCCTGTGAGCACCTCGCGCTTCATGATGCCTTCGGGAGAAAGCTTCTCCAGCACCATTATGAGGGCGCGCAGCGAATTGCCGTGGGCGGTCACGATCGTGGTCTGGCCCCTCAGCACGCGCGGCAGGATCTCCTGATTGTAATAGGGCAGCGTGCGGGCCACCGTATCGCGCAGGCTCTCGCCGCCGGGCGGGGGGATGTCGTAGGAGCGGCGCCACACATGCACCTGCTCCTCGCCCCACTTGGCGCGGGCGTCGTCCTTGTTGAGGCCGGAGAGGTCGCCGTAGTCCCGCTCGTTCAGCGCCTGGCTGGCCAGCGTCTCCACGCCCTCCTGCCCCATCTCGCCGAGCACCAGCGACAGGGTGCGCTGGGCGCGGGAGAGGAGCGAGGTGAAGGCGACGTCGAACTTCAGGCCTTCGGCCTTCAGGAGCGCGCCCGCCCGCTTCGCCTCCGCGACGCCCTGCTCGGTGAGGTCGGGGTCACGCCAGCCGGTGAAAAGGTTCTTCAGGTTCCACTCGCTCTGCCCGTGACGGACGAGGACGAGGATGCGATCCGACATGGAAAAGTCTCCAGACACTCAGAAATCGGCGAGGCCGAGCACGTCGGCCATGGAATAGAGCCCCGGCTCCCGCTTGGTCTCTCCGCATTTCGTCCAACGGGCGGCGACAAGCGCGCCATTGGCGAAGAGCGCGCGGTCCTCGGCCTTGTGAACCAGCTCGATGCGCTCGGAGGTGCCGGCGAAGATCACCATGTGCTCGCCAACCACCGAGCCACCGCGCAGGCTGGCAAAGCCGATATTGCCCTTCACCCGCGGGCCGGTGATGCCGTCGCGGCCGCGCTCGGAGCAGTCGTCGAGCTTGCGATTGCGGCCCGCCGCCGCCGCCTCGCCCAGAAGCAGCGCGGTGCCCGAAGGGGCATCCACCTTCCGGTTGTGATGCATCTCCACGATCTCGATGTCGAAATCGTCGCCCAGTGTCGCCGCCACCCGGCGGGTCAAGGCGGCAAGGAGATTCACGCCGAGGCTCATGTTGCCGGACTTGACGATGACCGTGCGCAGCGCCGCATCGGCGATGGCGGCGTTGTCCTCGTTGGACAGGCCGGTGGTGCCGATGACATGGGCGATCCCGGCCTCGGCGAGGCGGCCGGCGAGGCGCACCGTCGCGGCGGGGGTGGAGAAGTCGATCACCACGTCGGCGCCGTTCAGCGAGGGCGCGACGTCGCTTTCGACGGTGACGCCGTTCGGGCCCGCACCCGCCATCAGGCCTGCATCCTCGCCGAGATGGGCGGAACCGGAATATTCCAGGGCGCCCACGAGCTTCAGCCCCTCGCTCTCGGAGATGGCGCGGATGAGGGTGCGGCCCATGCGGCCGCCGGCCCCGGCGATGACGATGCGCAGATCAGTCACGGGTGAGGTCCTTCGAATGGCCGCCCTCAGGCGGGTGGCAGCTCGTGCCCGGTATAGCCGGAGATGATCAGGAGGTCGGCGACCGATGCCTCCTGCCGGATCGCCCGCGCCTTCTGGTAGCCGGGAGAGAAGTAGCAGGCGCGCGCGGTCGCCAGGTCCTTGAACGCGGTGACGACATACCGCGAACGGCCACGGCCTTCCAGCAGGTGATTGCGCCCGCCGCGCACCAGGAACCAGGCGCCGTACTCGGCGAAGGGTTCCGCGGCGGCCGCGACGTAATCCTTGTAGCGGTCGGGGTCGGTCACATCGACCTTGGTCATCCAGTAGCCGCGCGGATGCTCCGGCGTGCCCTCGGGCGGCGGGGCCGGTGACAGCTGGGCGCCGTCGAAGCCTTCCACCGCGGCGAGGTCGGCAATGGCCGTGTTCCGGCGCAGATCGCGGATATTCTGGTAATCCGGCGCGCTGTAGAGGCTCAGCGCGTCGTCGTAGGATGGCAGTTCCACCAGCACGTTGCGATGGCGCTTGATGCCTTCCAGCTGCTCGAAGTCCCCGCCGCGGATGACGAAGCGCAAGTCGTGCGTCCGCGCATAAGCGAGGTTTGCCTCCCGGTAGGTGATGTAGTCCACCGGGTTGACCACATCCAGATTGAGGAACCAGTAGCCCTTCGCCATCGCTCCGCCCCCGTCACGCGCCCTGAAGTTCGGCAAGGATCGCCTGCGCCGCCGCGACCGGGTCCTCGGCCGCCGTCACCGGCCGGCCCACCACGATGCGGTCGGCGCCCGCCGCCAGCGCCTCGGCCGGCGTGGCGATACGCTTCTGGTCGCCTACCGCAGCGCCCTTCGGCCGCACGCCCGGCGTCACCACCCGGCGGTCGGGACCGAGGATGGCGCGCACCATGGCGGCATCAGTGGGGGCGCAGATGACGCCGGCGATGCCGGCATCCCGCGCCTGCCCGGCGCGCAGGCGCACCGTCTCGGTGACGCCGCCAACGACGCCGGTGGCGGCGAGGTCGGCATCGTCATAGGAGGTGAGCACGGTGACGCCCAGCACCTCCAGCTTGCTCCCGGCGGCGCCACGCGCGGCGGCGGCCATGGTCATGGGATAGGCGTGGACGGTGAGGATGTCGAAGCCCCGCTCGGCGGCGGCGGCGGTGGCCCGCTCCACCGTATTGCCGATGTCGTGGAGCTTGAGGTCGAGGAACACCTTCTTGCCGGCGGCGATGAGGTCCGCGGCGAGATCGATGCCGCCCGAGACCGCCAGCTCCAGCCCGATCTTGTAGAAGCTCACCACGTCGCCAAGCTGGGCGACCGCGGCCTCGGCGGCGGCGACGGAGGGATAGTCGAGGGCGACGATGAGCTTGTCGCGGACATCCGCGCGGATCGGGGTGCCCTGAACAACCTGCGTCATGCCGTCTCCTCCATTGCGCGCCAGCGGTCCGGCCGTCGCGCGGGACCCGCGCGGAACCAGCAGCCGCCCCCGACCGGTGGCTGGTCGTGGACGCGGGAGATGGGGTAGCCCGCCAGGTGGCACAGAAGCAAGGTGCCCACGCCGCCATGGCCGACGAAGAGAAGGCGCTGTCCCGCCCCGCCATAGGCCGCGAGCGCCGCCTCCACCGCCGCGACGATGCGCGCCTGCGCGTCCACCGCCCGCTCCCAGCCCCGCACGCTCTCGGTGGGGCGGGCGAAGAAGGCGTCGGCCATCTGCTGGAATTCGGCTTCGGGCAGGTAGCCGGTGGCGGAGCGGTCGTTCTCCTCCATTCCGTCGCGGATGACGACCGGAAGCCGGAGGGGCGCCGCAAGGAGCGCTGCTGTCTCCTTCGCCTTCTCCTCGGTGGAGGAGATGACATGGCTGATGCCGGAGAGATCGAAGCGCGTGGCAAAGGCCAGTGTGCGCGCCCGCCCCACGGCGGACAGGCCCCAGCGCGGCACGGGGACGGCGGGGTCCACCTGGACCTGGGGATGGGTCAGATACAGGAAATCCGTCACGGGCGGCACCGGCGGCGTAAGGCCGGCGCCGGACCGGCCGGGAAGAGGATCAGGGCCGGCGATAGGCCCAGACACGGGCCGGGGGGATGTTGCGCCACACCCGCGGCGAACGCTCGCCCTCGATGGCGCCCGGCAGCAGCGGCACGGGCGAGACCACCGCATAGGTGAACTGCACGAAAGGCATACCAGAATGGGAGAGGTCGAACGCCTCGTTGACCATCCGGTGGCGCTCGCTCTCCGGCATGGTGAAGAGCGGCAGCGAGGACACGGTGCCCACCGCCTTGCCGGGCAGGCGGTCCTTCAGCGTCTTGCCGAGCTGGTAGGCATCGCCGTTGATGACGGTGACGCCGGGATAGCGCAGGCGCAGCAGGGCGCAGAATTCGGGATTGTACTCGATCAGGAACAGGCGCTCGGGGGCAAAGCCGCGCTGGAGCAGCGCCTTGGTGACCGGGCCGGTGCCGGGTCCAAGCTCGATGACCGGGCCGTCCATCTTGGGATCGAGATAGCTCGCCATCATCTTGGCGAGCGCCGGGCTCGAAGGCGCGACCGCGCCGGTCTTGAGCGGATTCTGGAACCACGACTGCAGGAAACGCACCTCGTCCTTGAGGTTCGGCTTCTGGAGCAGGGGCTTCTGGAGCGGCCTGCGGTGGTCGTGGGACTGGAGCATCAACTGCACCTCGGGCGCCCGAGCGGGTCGGATATCAGGCGCTTAGACGGGAAAGGGGGCCGGGTCAAGGTTCGCGGTTCGGGCGCAGGGCCCCGTGAAGCAGGTTGTCGAGGGCTGCCGCTAGGAGATCCTCCTCGGGAGCGACGAGAAAGGCGGAGCAGGTCAGCTTCAGGCTCACCATGCCGTGCAGGACGATCCAGAAGGTCAGGGCAAGGCCCTCCAGGTCGAGCCCGTCCCGCAGCCGTCCGGCGGTGGTGAGATCCTGGAACACGCCGCCGATGAGCGCGAAGGCCGCCGCCCCGGCCGCATCCTTGCCGCCCAGGGCGGTGGTCGCGAAGCCCGGCTCCATGAAGATCAGCCGGTAGGTCTCGGGCTCGGCGCGCCCGAACGCCGCATAGGCCAGTGCGAGGGCCTTGAGCCGCTGCAGCGGATCCACCGTCTTGCCGGCCTCGGCCAGGGCTTCGAGGAGGGCGCGCATGCCGGCCTCGCCGAGTTCGCGGGCGATGGCCTCGCGATTCTCGAAATGCAGATAGAGCGCGGCCGCCGAATAGCCGGCGGCCTCGGCGATCCGGCGCATGGTGAGCGCTTCGAACCCCTGGTCGAGAACGATCCGGCGCGCCTCGGCGAGGATCCGGGCGCGGGCGTCTTCCTTCCGGCGGGCGCGCGGCGAACCGCCGACGGGCGGAGGCGAGGACTTCACTTCGGACACGACGGATCCCTGCCGCTTGACATGAACGACGTTCAGTTTATGAACGATGTTTAGTGAACACTGTTCAGGGCCCCACCTTAATGACCTCCCCCGCCCCCCTGCAAGCCGTGGACGCGCCCCGAATCGCACTCGTCGGGGCGACCGGCGCCATCGGCGGCAGCATCGCCCAGGCCCTGGGCGCGGCCGGCACGCCGTTCGCCGTGATCGGGCGCTCCGCCGCCAGCCTCTCCGCCGCCTTCCAAGCGCATCCCCTCGCCACCCCGCGCGTCTGGAACCCCGAGGACATGACGAGCCTGCGTGACGCCGTGCGCGGGATGGATACGCTCGTGTACATGGTGGGCGTGCCCTATGACGCCTTCCACCTCCACCCCCGTCTCATGCTGGCCGTGGTCGAGGCGGCCGAGGCGGAAGGGGTGCGGCGGGTGCTGCTCATCGGCACCGCCTATCCCTTCGGCCGGCCGCAGGCGGCGCGCGTCGACGAAAGCCATCCGCGCCTGCCGCATACCTTCAAGGGGCGGATGCGCAAGGAGCAGGAGGACATCCTGATGGAGGCGGACGCGCGCGGCGCGCTCAAAAGCCTTATCCTGCGCCTGCCCGATTTCTACGGCCCCGGCGTGGAGCGCAGTTTCCTCGCCGACATTTTCGCCGCCGCCGCGGCGGGGCGCCGGGCCAAGGTGGTGGGGCCCATCGACACCCCGCACGAATTCGTCTTCGTGCCGGACGTGGGGCCGGTGGTGCGGGCCCTGCTCGGCCGGGAGGACGTTTTCGGCCGCAGCTACAATCTCGCGGGGGCGGGCACCATCACGGTACGGGAGGTGGCGCGGCAGGCGTTTGCCTACGCCGGCCGCGCGCCGAAGCTCATGGTCGCGGGCAAGACCATGCTGCGCCTCGCCGGACTGTTCGATCCGGTCATGCGCGAACTCGTGGAGATGCACTATCTGATGACCACGCCGGTGATCTTCGACGGCAGCGCCCTCGAACGGGCCATCGGCCCCGTCGCGAAGACGTCCTATGCGGACGGCATCGTCCAATGCATGGCAGCGGCGCGCGCCGGCTGACCGCCGGCGCCGATCACGCCCCCTCGCCGGCCGCGCCCTGGAAGAATTCCTTCACCTTGGCGAAGAAGCCGGCGGATTCGGGATGGGTCTCGCCGGAACTTTCCTTGTCGAATTCGGCGAGGAGCTCCCTCTGACGCTTGGTCAGCTTCTGCGGCGTCTCCACCACCACCTGCACATACATATCGCCAGCGGAGCGCGAACGCAGGATGGGCATGCCCTTGCCGGAGAGGCGGAAGCGCTTCTGCGACTGGGTACCCTCGGGGATCTTCACCTTGGTCTTGTCGCCGTCGATGGTCGGCACTTCCACCGCGCCACCCAGCGCCGCCGTGACCATGGAGATGGGCACGCGGCAATAAAGGTCCGCCCCCTCCCGCTGGAAGAAGGCGTGCTGTTCGATGGACAGGAAGATGTAGAGGTCGCCCGCCGGCCCGCCGCGCACGCCGGCCTCACCCTCGCCGCCGAGGCGGATGCGCGTGCCGTCCTCGACGCCGGGCGGGATCTGCACCGAGAGGGTGCGCTCGCGCGTCACGCGCCCCGCGCCGGCGCAGGCGCCGCACGGGTCCTCGATGACGCTGCCGCGGCCCTGGCAGGTGGGGCAGGTGCGCTCCAGGGTAAAGAAGCCCTGCGCGTGGCGGATCTTTCCGGCGCCGCCGCAGGTGCGGCAGGCCTTCGGCTGGGTGCCGGGCTTGGCGCCGGAACCGTTGCAGGCCTCGCAGGCGACGGAGGTGGGGATCTTGATCTGCGCTGTCTTGCCGACGAACGCTTCCTCAAGGGTGATCTCCATGTTGTAGCGCAGGTCCGAGCCGCGCCCGCGCTGCTGGCCGCCGCCACCGCCACGCCCGCGGCCCATGGCGCCGCCGAAGAGGTCGTCGAAGATATCCGCGAAGGAGGAGGCGAAATCGTTGCCGAAGCCGGGGCCGCCGCCGCCATTCTCGAACGCGGCATGGCCGAAGCGGTCATAGGCGGCGCGCTTCTGGGGGTCCTTCAAGACCTCGTAGGCCTCGTTGACCTCCTTGAACATCACCTCGGCTTCCGCATCGCCCTGGTTGCGATCGGGATGCCACTTCATGGCGAGCTTGCGGTAGGAGGCCTTCAGCACCGTCTCGTCGGCGCCGCGATCGCAGCCGAGGGTTTCGTAATAGTCGCGCTTGGCCATGACCTCAGAAGACCTCACTCAATTTCTCCGGCAGCGTCCGGTCAAAGACCACCACGCCGGGCTGTCTCTCGCACTGCGCAACATCCCGCCGATAATTCATCCAGGCGCTGTTGGCCATACTGGAAGGCGCGGTCCGCTTTTCAACGTCGTCGTGGACGGCCGCCGCGACCACGGCCAGCGCTGAGATCAATCGGGCACACAGGCGCCCATCTGTCTCTGCCGCCCGGCCCCACGTGACCTCGTACTCGTCAAGGAGCGCGTCATACAGCGTCTGGAGACGACGCGGCTTGTTGCTCCGGATTGCGTCGACGAGAACCATCTCCACCACGATAGCCCGGTCGTAAAACGACTGGGCTGTCAGGCGTTTCGGCTGGTCAGCGCCCGCCGATGAAACAAGAAGGGCGCCTACTGCGGCGCCCATGATGACCTTCGCCGCGCCCTTCATCCCTCACGCCCCGATGCGATGCCTGCCCCGGCAAGGAACCGGGACAGGCATCATATTGCCATCACCTTCGCTCTTGGCGAAGGGATCAGGCCGACTTCTTCTTGTCGTCGTCGACCTCGGTGAACTCGGCGTCCACCACGTCGTCCTTCTTGGCCGCGCCGGGCTCCGCGCCGCCCTGCTGGGCCGCGTACATGGCCTCGCCGAGCTTGAGGGAGGCCTGGGCCAGGGTGTTGGTCTTGGCGGTGATCGCCTCCACGTCGTCGCCTTCCAGCGAAGACTTGAGATCGGCCAGAGCCGCCTCGATGGCACCCTTCTCCGCCGCGCCGACCTTGTCGCCATGCTCGGCGACGGCCTTCTCGGTGGAGTGGACGAGCGCTTCCGCGTGGTTCTTGGCTTCCACCAGGGCCCGGCGCTTCTTGTCCTCGGCCGCGTGGGCCTCGGCGTCCTTCACCATCTTCTCGATGTCGGCGTCATTCAGGCCGCCCGAGGCCTGGATGCGGATCTGCTGCTCCTTGCCGGTGCCCTTGTCCTTGGCGGAGACCTGCACGATGCCGTTGGCGTCGATGTCGAAGGTCACCTCCACCTGCGGCACGCCGCGGGGCGCCGGGGGAATGCCCATGAGGTCGAACTGGCCGAGGATCTTGTTGTCCGCCGCCATTTCGCGCTCACCCTGGAACACGCGGATCGTCACCGCGGTCTGGCCATCCTCAGCCGTGGAGAACACCTGGCTCTTCTTGGTGGGGATGGTGGTGTTGCGGTCGATGAGGCGGGTGAACACGCCGCCCAGCGTCTCGATGCCCAGCGACAGCGGGGTCACGTCAAGCAGCAGCACGTCCTTCACGTCGCCCTGGAGCACGCCCGCCTGGATGGCGGCGCCGATGGCGACCACCTCGTCCGGGTTGACGCCCTTGTGGGGCTCCTTGCCGAAGAACTGCTTCACCACTTCCTGCACCTTGGGCATGCGGGTCATGCCGCCGACGAGGACGACCTCGTCGATCTGCCCGGCGGTGAGGCCGGCATCCTTCAGCGCGAGCCGGCAGGGCTCGACGGTCCGCTGGATGAGGTCGTCCACCAGCGCCTCGAACTTGGCGCGGGTGAGCTTCATGGTGAGGTGCTTCGGGCCGGTCGCATCCGCCGTGATGAAGGGCAGGTTGATCTCGGTCTGCGTCGCGGACGACAGCTCGATCTTGGCCTTCTCGGCGGCTTCCTTCAGCCGCTGGAGGGCGAGCTTGTCGTTGCGCAGGTCGATGCCCTGCTCCTTCTTGAACTCGTCGGCGAGGTAGCCGACGAGGCGCATGTCGAAGTCCTCGCCACCGAGGAAGGTGTCGCCATTGGTGGACTTCACCTCGAACACGCCGTCGCCGATCTCCAGCACCGACACGTCGAAGGTGCCGCCGCCGAGGTCATAGACCGCGATGGTGCCGGCCGACTTCTTGTCGAGGCCATACGCCAGAGCAGCCGCGGTGGGCTCGTTGATGATGCGCAGCACCTCGAGGCCGGCGATGCGGCCGGCGTCCTTGGTGGCCTGGCGCTGGGCGTCGTTGAAGTAAGCGGGGACGGTGATGACCGCCTTTTCCACCTTCTCGCCCAGGAACGACTCGGCCGTCTCCTTCATCTTCTGAAGGATGAAGGCGGAGATCTGCGAGGGCGAATACTTCTTGCCGTCCGCCTCGACCCAGGCGTCGCCGTTGTCGGCGCGCACGATGGAGTAGGGAACGAGCTTCTTGTCCTTCTCGACGGTCGGATCGTCGTAGCGGCGACCGATGAGGCGTTTCACCGCGAAGAAGGTGCGCTCGGGATTGGTGACGCTCTGCCGCTTGGCAGGCTGGCCGACGAGACGCTCGCCGTCCTCCGTGAAGGCGACGATGGAGGGCGTGGTGCGCGCGCCCTCGGCGTTCTCGATGACTTTCGGGGTGGACCCCTCCATCACCGCAACGCAGGAATTGGTGGTGCCGAGGTCGATACCGATGATCTTGGCCATATGGTTCTCCTTGCCGGCAGGCCGACCGGGCCCTTGCGGCGCCCGAGGTGGAACGTCGCGAGCCCCTCCCGCGACCGATCCGCCGGCCCCCTGAAACTTAGAATTGGGGTTCGCCGCGAAAACGGCGATCGAGGCGCATATAGGGGGGGTGATTTGGCCCCGCAAGGCGTGGTAGCAGGCGCCACGCTCCATTTTTCACAGCCGCGCGAGGAAATCGGATGGCCCTTTCGAAGCCAACCGCCGTGCCGGGTCCCGGAGCCGATCCGCGCGCAGCCCTCATCCTCGTCGATCTCCAGGTGGACTTCCTGCCCGGCGGTGCCCTTGCGGTACCCGGCGGCCACGAAGTGGTGCCCCTCGCCAACCGGCTCGCCGCCGGTTTCCGCAACGTCGTCCTCACGCAGGACTGGCACCCGCAGGGGCACATTTCCTTCGCTTCGACCCATCCCGGCCGGGCGATCTACGACATGATCGACCTCGCCTACGGCCCGCAAATCCTGTGGCCGGACCATTGCCTGCAAGGCACGCCGGGCGCCGGCTTCGCGCCGGGCCTTGAGGTGCCCCATGCGCAACTGGTGGTCCGCAAGGGCCACCACAAGGGCATCGACAGTTATTCCACCTTCTACGAGGCCGACCGCACCACGCCCACCGGCCTTGCCGGATACCTCCGGGAGCGAGGGATCGATGCCGTCTATCTCGCCGGCCTCGCCCTCGATTTCTGCGTATCGTGGTCGGCGGTGGATGCCGCGCGGCACGGTTTTACCACTTACGTGATCGAGGACGCCTGCCGGTCCATCGACGTGGACGGCTCGCTCGCGGCCGCCCTGGCCGACATGGACAGGGTCGCGGTCCGCCGGCTGGCGGCGGCGGACCTTCTCGCCTGAGCTTGGGACCGGGACGGCGGATTATCCCTGATCGGCGGCGGTCATCATGCCGAAGGGGGCGCCGGTGGCGTCGCAGACGATGGCGATGCGGCCGACGCCGGGAATGTCGAACGGCTCACGCACCACCTGCCCGCCGGCGGCCTTCAGAAGCTCCACGCGCGCACCCACGTCGTCCACATTGATGTAGCTGAACCAGTGGGGCGGCACCTGCGGCGGCAGGATGTCGGTCTTGTCCATCATCCCGGCCACGGGCTCGCCGCCGAGGGTCGCGACATAATAAGCGTGGCCGCCATCCATGGGCATCTCGCTGAAGGTCCAGCCCAGCGTCGCGGAATAGAAGGCCCGCGCCTTCTCCACATCGTCGGTCAGAAGCTCGTTCCAGTAGAATTTCCCGTGCGGGCCCATCGGCGCCTCCCTCGAACCGGCCGGATGGCCGGCGGCACTATGCCCGAGGCACGGCGCCGCCGCCACGCGGCCGGAGCCTTACTCCACGATCAGGATGATCCGGCGCGAGCGCGGCTCCACCACCGCCGCCTCATTGCCGGGCAATGTGACGTAGCGGTATTGCGAGAGGCCGGCGCCGGGCGCGTATCCAGCCTCGTCCAACGTCTGGTAGCCGTCATCATCGTCGAAATCGGGCTCATATCCCGGCTGGCCATAGCCCGGCTGCGCCACCGCCTGACCGTAGCGGCCATAGGGCTCGGGAGCGTCGCCGAAGCGGCGCAGGTCCACGTCGGGCGGCACCACCGCCCCGACCTCGGCCACGAAACCGCCGGGGATGTAAGCCGGCGGAACCGGGTGGCGCACCACATAGGTCTCGATGTAGCGCCGCTGCACCGGCGTGAACGTCACATAGCCGCCGGGCACCGCCACCGTGGTCTGGGCGGAGGCCGGGGAGACACCGGCGGCGAGCACGATCGGCACGAAGGCGACGGCGGCAAGGCCGGCCATCAGCAGCGGACGCGTCCGACCACGAGGGAAAAGACCATTCGACAGGAGATGATTGCGCATGACGACAACTCCTCTTCCCGAGCCCAGCCCCGGGAAGACATCGTCCGCGTGGATTCTGTCGGCATATGGCCGAAACTTCAGATGAAATATATAGTTACTACCTTGTTAAAACCGGCGCCAGGACAAGTGAAAGCCACCATGCCGCTGCCGCTTCCTCTTCAATCCGCCAAGATCATGTGCGCAAGGGTCACGTGCGCAAAGATCCCAGCGTTCCGGCGATGACGGGATCTGCGGCGATAGCGCCGGCTCCCCTCGAACTGCAGCCCGGCGCCCTCTGGTTCCGCGAGGCGCTGGACCGGGAGGCGCAGACGGCATTGATCGCCGACATCCGGGCAGTGCTGGACGAAGCGCCCCTCTTCACCCCCACCATGCCCCGCTCCGGCCAGCCGTTTTCCGTGCGCATGAGCAATTGCGGGCCACTCGGCTGGGTGTCGGATGCCGCCGGCTACCGCTACCAGAGCTTCCACCCGGACACGCGCCGACCCTGGCCGGCCATGCCGCCACGGCTGATCGCGCTTTGGGAGCGCCTCGCCGGCGGGGCGCCGCCGCCCGAGGCGTGCCTCATCAATTATTATGCGCCGGACGCCCGCATGAGCCTGCACCAGGACCGCGACGAGGCGGATTTCACCGCGCCGGTGCTGTCGGTGTCGCTGGGCGATACCGCCATCTTCCGCGTGGGTGGCGAGACTCGACGGGGGCCGACGCGCTCCATCCACCTCTCGTCGGGCGACGTCTTCCTGCTGTCGGGACCGAGCCGCCTCGCCTTCCACGGCATCGACCGCCTGCTGCCCGGCACCTCCCGGCTGGTGGAAGAGAGCGGGCGTTTCAATCTCACGCTGCGGCGCGTCACCGCCGCGTGATCGGCCACTTTTCCGCCACGTCATTCACAGAAAAGCCGGATTGCCGCCGGACACAGGCAGACCGGCCCGCAGGCGAAGGCCCGCTTTGGCCGGGTCCCGCCGGAGCCCTCGATGCGCCTCGCTTCCAAGTCCGCCTTCCTCTCCGCCGCCTTTGCTGTCCTTTTCGCCTTCGCGCTGGTCCTGCCGGCGGGTGCGACGGAGGTGATGTTTCCGCGCGGCTCGGCCCTCGGCCTCGTGCCGCCGCCGGGCATGGTGGAGAGCAACCAGTTCGCGGGCTTCGAGGACGACGCGACGAAGTCCTCCATCCTGGTGGTGGACATGCCGGCCGATGCCTATGACCAGCTCCTGCCCGGCTTCAGCGAACAGGCCCTGAACACGCGGGGCGTGACCCTGGAAGACCGCGAGGACTTCCCGCTCAAGGACGCGAAGGCGGTCCTGTTCATCGGCCGCCAGACCGCAGGGCCGGTCACCGTGCGCAAATGGGTGCTGCTGGTGGGCAGCGAAAAGGGCACGGGCATCGTCACCGTGCAGGTGCCGGAGGCCGGCGTCTCCACCTATCCCGACAAGGTGGTGCGGCAGGCGCTCTCCACCGTCACGTTCCGGAGCGTCGCCGATCAGGCGAACTCCCTGCCCTTCGCCGTCACCAATCTCGCCGGCTTCCGCCCCGTGCGGGCGCTGGGCGGCACCACCCTGCTCCTGACCGACGGACCGAAGGATGTGCTGGACGGCCCCGACCAGCCGGTGTTCGTCGTCTCCATCGCCGGCGGCGCGCCGCGCGACGACGAGCGCCGCCAGTTCGCTTTGCGCGCCCTCTCCACCATTCCCGGCGTGAAGGACCTCAAGCTCGACCGCGCCGAACCCCAGCGCATCAACGGACAGGCCGGCTTCGAGGTGATGGCCACCGGCGCAGACGCCCGCACCGGCGTGCCCATCAAGGTGGTGCAGTGGATCCGCTTCGGACCCACCGCATACATCCGCATGGTGGGCGTGACCAAGCTCGACGCCTTCCCGGATGTCTACGACCGCCTGCGCGCGCTGCGCGACGGCGTGGAGGCGCGCTGAGGGGCGCATTGCGCCGGTACCACCCGCGGGACTACGCTTCGCGGTCACTTCCTCCGACGGGGACCGCTCATGCCCATGTCCGGGCGCAAGGATACGCCGAGGGAACAGCTGCCCGACAGTCCGCTCGCCGGCGCGCTTTCCCTGCCGCGGGCGGGGTCGGACTTCGGCGCCATCGATGCGGACGAGGCGTGGATCGCCGTCATCCGCAAGATGGACGAGACCTATGCGGAGCTTGTCCGCCAGCAGGTTGAGCTGGAGGCCAAGAACACCGCGCTGGAAGAAGCGCAGGGCTTCATCGCCGGCCTGCTCGGCTCCATGACCGACGTGCTGGTGGCGTGCGACCTCTCCGGCCGGGTGGAGCAGGTGAACCTCGCCGCCGAGCGCGCCTTCGGCCTCAGGGCCGACGCCCTCCTCGGCCGTCCCCTGTCCGATCTGCTCGACCCCTCATCCGAGACCACGGCGGCCGACGTGCTCGCCACCGTCGCCCGCCGCCAGCGCATCGCCGACCGCGAGTTCACATTGGCGACGCCGGACGGGCCGCTCGCCATCGCCGTCAACGGCGCGCTCAGGTTCGATCCGCGCGGGCGGGCGGTGGGCATCGTGCTGGTGGGCCGCCCCATCGGCGAGCTGCGCGCCGCCTACGGGGCCCTCGCCAAGGCCCATGAGCATCTGAAGCGCACCCAGCAGCAATTGGTCCATGCGGAGAAGATGGCGTCCCTCGGCCGCCTCGTGGCCGGCGTCGCTCATGAGCTCAACAATCCCATCTCGTTCGTCTACGGCAACGCGCATGCGATGAAGCGCTATGCCGAGCGGCTGATCGCCTATCTCGATCAGGTCCATGCCGGCGCGGACGCGACCGCCCTCGCCAAGGCGCGGGGGGAATTGCGCATCGACCGCGCGCTGTCCGACATCCCCGCCACCCTCTCCGGCATGCTGGAGGGCGCCGAGCGGGTGCGCGACATCGTGGCGGACCTACGCCGCTTCTCCTCCGACCGGCGCGAGGCGCGGGAGGTGTTCGACCTCGCCGGCGTGGTGCGCTCGGCGGTGGACTGGGTGGCAAAATCCCAGATGCCAGACCTGCCCATCACGGTCGCCGTGCCCGAGGGGCTGGAGGCGGTGGGGCATCCCGGCCATATCCATCAGGTGATGATGAACCTCGTGCAGAATGCCGTGGACGCCATGGAGGGCCGCGCCGACCGCCGTCTGGAGATCACCGGCGCGCGCTTCGAGACGCCGGACGGGCTGCAGGTGGCGGTGCGGGTGCGCGACACCGGGCCGGGCATTCCTGACGCCCTCATGGACCGCATCTTCGACCCCTTCTTCACCACCAAGCCGGTGGGGAAGGGCACCGGCCTCGGCCTCTCCATCTGCTACCGCATCGCTGAGGAACATGAAGGGCGGCTTGAAGCCGCGAACCATCCAGAAGGTGGCGCCATCCTCTCCCTCGTGCTCCCGGCAGCTCCATGAGAAATGCACCCTTCACCGTGCTCTGGCTGCAGTCGGGCGGCTGCGGCGGCTGCACCATGTCGCTGCTCTGCGCCGAGGCGCCGGACCTCGCCGCGACCTTGGCCTCCGCCAACATCCGCTTCCTGTGGCACCCCACCCTCTCGGAGGAGACGGGGGACGAGGCAATCGCCCTTTTCGAGGCGGTGCTTTCCGGCGACATCCGGCTCGATGCCCTGTGCATCGAGGGCGCGCTTTTGCGCGGGCCGAACGGCACCGGCCGCTTCCATACGCTCGCCGGCACCGACACGCCGACCATCGACTGGGTGCGCCGGCTCGCCGCCGTGGCGGAGCATGTGGTGGCGGTGGGCACCTGCGCCGCCTATGGCGGGGTGACGGCGGCGGGCGTCAATCCGGCGGATGCCTGTGGCCTGCAATATGACGGGCGCCGGCCGGGCGGCGCACTGGGCACCGACTTCCGCGCCCGTGCCGGCCTGCCGGTGATCAATGTCGCCGGCTGCCCGACCCATCCCAACTGGGTGACGGAAACGCTGATGCTGCTCTCCGCCGGCCTGCTGCACGGCGGCGACCTCGACAGCTACGGCCGCCCGCGCTTCTACGCCGACCACCTCGTGCACCATGGCTGCCCGCGCAACGAATATTACGAGTACAAGGCCAGCGCCGAGAAGATGAGCGATCTCGGCTGCATGATGGAGCACCTCGGCTGCCTCGGCACCCAGGCCCATGCGGACTGCAACACCCGCCTGTGGAACGGCGAGGGCTCCTGCACCCGCGGCGGCCACGCCTGCATCAACTGCACCGCGCCCGAGTTCGAGGAGCCGGGCCACGCTTTCATCGAGACGCCGAAGATCGGCGGCATCCCCGTGGGCCTGCCCACCGACATGCCCAAGGCCTGGTTCATCGCCTTGTCGTCCCTCGCCAAGGCGGCGACGCCCGAGCGCCTGCGCCGCAATGCGGTGAGCGATCATGTCGTCACCCCGCCCGCCGTCCGGGACATCAGGAAAAGATGAGCCGGACACTATGAACGACGGTACCAAACGGCTCGTGGTCGGCCCCTTCAACCGCGTGGAGGGCGACCTGGAGGTGCGCCTCGACGTGGCGGATGGCGCCGTGCAGCAGGCCTTCGTCTCCTCGCCTTTGTTCCGGGGCTTCGAGCGCATCCTGGAAGGGCGCGACCCGCGCGATGCTTTGGTGATCGCGCCACGCATCTGCGGCATCTGCTCGGTGTCGCAGTCGCACGCGGCGGCGCTGGCGCTGGCGGGGCTGGAGGGCGTCGTTCCCACCGACAACGGGCGCGTCGCCACCAATCTCATCCTCGCCACCGAGAACGTGGCCGACCACCTCACCCACTTCCACGTCTTCTTCATGCCGGACTTCGCCCGCGCGGCCTATGCCGACCGGCCGTGGTTCGCGGAGGCCGAGCGGCGGTTCAAGGCGGCCCACGGGCTGAGCGTGCGCGATGCCCTGGCCACCCGCACGACGCTCCTCCACGTCATGGGCCTGCTCGCCGGCCGCTGGCCGCACACCTTGGCGCTCCAGCCCGGCGGCGTCGCCAAGGGGGCGGACGCACGGGACAAGATGCGCCTAATGGCCACGCTCGGCTCCGTACGGGCGGACCTTGAGGCGCGGCTCTTCGGCGCCCCGCTGGAGCGCGTTGCGGCGCTCGCCGACGTTGAAGAGCTGGACGCCTGGCGCCGCACCGGGCCGGACGGCGACTTCCGCCTGTTCCTCACCATCGCCGAAGACCTCGGCCTCACCGCGCTGGGCCGGGCCGACGACCGCTTCCTCTCCTACGGCGCCTATCCGCAGGAGGAGGGCCGGCTCTATGCGGGCGGCACCTTCGCGGCGGGGCGCGTCGGCACGGTCGATCCTTCTGCCATCGCCGAGGATCATTCCTTCGCCCGGATGGAGGGGCGGGAGGCGCCGCACCATCCGTTCGAGGGCTCGACCTTTCCCGATGGCGCCGACGAGATCGGCTACACCTGGTGCAAGGCCCCGCGCCTCTCGGGCCTGCCCTTTGAGACCGGCGCCTTCGCCCGGCAGGTCATCGCCGGCCAGCCGCTCGCCCGCGATCTCGCGGCGAAAGAGGGGGCCAACGTGCGCGCCCGCGTCGTCGGGCGGCTCATCGAGACCGCGCGCACGCTCCTCGCCATGGAGGGCTGGGTGCGGGCCTTGAGGCCCGGCGAGCCCTGGTGCGCGCAGGGCTCCCTGCCGCAGGAGGGGCGCGGTTTCGGCCTCACCGAGGCGGCGCGCGGCGCGCTCGGCCACTGGATGGTGGTGGAGCGGGGCCGCATCGCCCGCTACCAGATCATCGCCCCCACCACCTGGAACTTCTCCCCCCGCGACGCCTCCGGCCAGCCCGGACCGCTGGAGACCGCCCTCGTCGGCGCGCCGGTGCGGCAGGGGGAGACGACGCCCCTCGCCGTGCAGCACATCGTGCGCTCGTTCGATCCCTGCATGGTCTGCACGGTGCATTGAGGGGCCATGGACGCGGGCGAAATGGACGAGGCGCTGGGCGAGACCTTCGAGATTTCCGGCATTGTGCAGGGCGTGGGCTTCCGGCCCTTCGTCTATCGCCTCGCCTTGCGCCTCGGCCTCGACGGCACCGTCTCCAATGCCGGCGGGCGGGTGCTGATCCATGCGGGTGGCCCGCGCGCGGCCCTTGAGGCCTTCGCCGCGGCTCTGGTGGCCGAGGCGCCGCCGCTGGCGCGCATCGAGCGGGTGGAGCGCCGACCGGCCGCCTTGCCGGAGCCGGGCTTCCGCATCGTTGAGAGCGGGGCCGGCACCGTCTCCATCGGCGTGGTGCCGGATGTGGCGACCTGCCCGGCGTGCCTTGCGGAGATCGCCGATCCCACCGCCCGGCGGCATCGCTACGCCTTCACCAATTGCACGGATTGCGGCCCGCGCTTCTCCATCGTCGCCGGCCTGCCCTATGACCGGCCGGCGACCACCATGGCCGGCTTTCCCATGTGCCCGGCCTGTCGCGCGGAATACGAGAACCCCGCGGACCGTCGCTTCCACGCCCAGCCCATCGCCTGCCCCGCCTGCGGCCCACGCCTGTGGCTGGAACGGGAGGGGACGGAGATCGCCTCCGTCGATCCGATCCTAGAGGCGGCCGAATGGCTGCGGGCGGGCGGCATCCTCGCGGTGAAGGGCATCGGCGGCTTCCACATCGTCTGCGACGCCACCGATGCCGGGCCCGTCGCCACCCTGCGTGCCCGCAAGCACCGCCCCACCAAGCCGCTGGCGGTGATGGCGGACCTTCGCACCGCACACCGCCTCTGCGTCATCTCACCGGAGGAAGAGGCGGCGCTGCTCGCCCCCTCCGCACCCATCCTGCTGCTGCCGCTCCGGCCAGACGCAGACCTTCCCCCCGGCCTCGCGCCGGGCCAGAGCCATCTCGGCCTGATGCTGCCCTATACGCCGCTGCATCATCTGCTGATCGCGGCGGCCGGCCGCCCGCTGGTGATGACCTCCGGCAACCGCTCCAGCGAGCCGCAGATCTTCCGCGATGACGAGGCCCGCGCCGGCCTTGCCGGCATCGTGGACGGCTTCCTCCTGCACGACCGCCCCATCGCCCGCCGGCTGGATGACAGCGTGGCGCGCATGGCCGGCGGCGGACTGCGCGTGATCAGGCGGGGGCGCGGCTTCGCTCCGCTTCCCCTCGCGCTGCCGGAGGATTTCGACGGGGCGCCGCCGGTGCTCGCCATGGGCGGCGAGCTCAAAAGTGCGCTCTGCCTCACCCACGGCGCCCGCGCCCTTCTCTCCCACCATCTCGGCGACCTCGACGAGCCGGCCACCGGCGACGCCTTCGAGACCGCATTGGCCGATTATTCCGTCCTCTTCGCCCATGTGCCGCAGGTGATCGCGGCGGACCTCCACCCGGACTATCGCGCCAGCCGCCTGGGCGCTGCCCTTGCCGAGGCGCGCGGGCTCCCGCTGGAAAGCGTGCAGCATCACCATGCCCACATCGCCGCCGCCATGGCCGAGAATGGCTGGCCGCGTGCGGACGGCAAGGTGGTGGGCATCGCCCTCGACGGGCTGGGGCTGGGCGAAGACGGCACTGTCTGGGGCGCCGAGGTGCTGGTCTGCGACTATCGCGAGAGCCGCCGCCTTGCCCGCCTCTCCCCCATCCCGCTCGCTGGCGGGGATGCGGCGAGCCGCGAGCCGTGGCGGGTTCTGCTCGCCCATCTGGATCGGGCGCTCGGCCGCGCGGCGGTGGACGGGGACGCTCGGCTCGCCGCGCTGTTCGCCGGCAAGCCCGTGCCCACCCTGCGGGCGATGATGGACAAGGGCCTCAACGCCCCCCTTGCCTCCTCCGCCGGCCGCCTGTTCGATGCCGTGGCGGCGCTCCTCGGCCTCGCGCCCGACCGGCTCTCCCATGAAGGCGAGGCGGCCATGGCGCTGGAAGCCGTGGCGGAGGGCGAGGCGGCGCCCTATCCCTTCGCCATCGCCGCGCAGGGCGACCTCATGGAGATCGATCCCGCCCCGCACTGGCGCGCCCTCCTCGCCGACCTCGCCTCCGGGCGCCCCCTGCCCGCCATGGCCGCCGCCTTCCATGCCGGTCTGGCGGACGCCTTCGTCTCGGTCGCGGCAAAGGCGGCGGACGAGGCCGGCATCCCCGCCGTCGCCCTGTCCGGCGGCGTGTTCCAGAATGTGCGGCTGCTGGAGGAAACCGTCGCCCGGCTGCGGGCGCGCGGCCTCACGCCCCTCATCCCGTCGCACGTGCCGGCCAATGACGGCGGCCTGGCCTTTGGGCAGGCGGTGGTCGCCGCAGCGCGACAAATGGCGTGAAACCATGCGGGCGGGGCCGTTCCCGTCCGGCGCGGGCGGGACTATGGTGGGGGTCATGACCACGCCCCATCGTCCGCACCCGCACAGCCGCCCCGAAGGCCGCGCCGCGGGAGCCGTGAAGACCTTCCTCCTCGCCGGCTCCACCCTGCCCGCCCCCGGCCTCTCGCCGGGCCTGCATGTGGTCGCGACGCCCATCGGCAACCTCGCCGACGTGACGGTGCGCGCGCTGGAGACGCTGGCGGCGGCCGACGTGATCGCCTGCGAGGACACTCGCATCTCCCGTCGCCTGCTAGACCGCTACGGCATCCAGACGCATCTCGTGGCCTATCACGACCACAACGGCGCCAGCGCCCGGCCGAAGCTGCTCGCCCGCCTCGCCGCCGGCGAGCGGGTTGCGCTCATCTCCGATGCCGGCACGCCGCTGGTGTCGGACCCCGGCTTCAAGCTGGTGGTGGAGGCGGCCGAGGCGGGCTTCCCCGTGCACCCCGTGCCCGGCGCCTCCGCGCTGCTCGCGGCCTTGGTGGCGGCGGGCCTGCCCACCGACTGCTTCCTGTTCGACGGCTTCCTGCCGCCCAAGGCCGGCCAGCGCCGCAACCGCATCTCCGCCCTCGCCGGCGTGCCGGGCACCCTCGTCTTCTACGAAACCGGCCCGCGCCTCGCAGAGAGCCTCGCGGACCTTGCCGACGTACTCGGCCCGCGCCCCGCCGCCGTATGCCGCGAGCTGACCAAGGCGTTCGAGGAGGTGCGGCGCGCCGACCTGACCGCCCTCGCCGCCCATTATGCGGACGCCGAACCGCCCAAAGGCGAGATCGTCCTCGTCATCGGGCCGCCCCTGGAAGAGGCGGCTGGCGATGCGGACGTGGACGCGGCGCTCATCCGCGCGCTGAAGGACACGTCCCTGAAGGATGCCGTCGCCGCTGTCGCCGGCGCCACCGGCCGGCCGAAGCGCGAGGTCTATGCCCGCGCCCTCGCGATCACGCAGGCGAAAAGCGGGGACGCCGACGCGGATGCCTGAGACGCCGGCTGGCCCTCCGCCCGACGCGGGAAAGCTGCGCCGCCGCGCGGCCCACGATCGCGGCCTTGCCGGGGAGGAGCGCGCCGCGACGCTGCTCGGCGCCCACGGATTCCACATCCTCGCCCGGCGGGTGCGCACCAAGGCGGGCGAGATCGACCTCATCGCCCGGCAGGGGGATCTGCTGGTCTTCTGCGAGGTGAAGCTGCGGGCGCGGCTCGATGATGCCGCCTTCTCCCTGCAGCCCCGCCAGCGGCGGCGCATCGCGGCGGCGGCGGAGGCCTACCTCGCGGAGCACCCCGAGCTTTCTGCGCTGAACATGCGCTTCGACGCCGTGCTGCTCGCCCGCACCGGAGAGGCCGAGCACCTGCCCGGTGCCTTCGAGATGGACGTGTGAGCCGAGTGGCGGTGGGCGCCGCCCGACTATAGATAGGATCCAAGCCCCCATGGGGCAGCGGGAGATTGCCATGGCCCTGAAGGTCGCGGTCCAGATGGACCACATTGCCAGCATCAATATTCAAGGGGATTCCACCTTCGCCCTCCTGCTGGAGGCGCAGCGGCGGGGCCATGCGCTGTTCCACTACACGCCCGACCGCATGGCCATGCGCGACGGCGAAGTGTTCGCCGCCGTGGAGCCGCTGACCGTTAAGGACGAGGCCGGCGCCCACTTCACCCTCGGCGCGCGTGAGCGCATTCCCCTCACCGAGATGGACGTGGTGCTGATGCGCCAGGATCCGCCCTTTGACATGGCCTATGTGACGGCGACCCACCTGCTGGAGCGCATCCACCCCAAGACGCTGGTGGTGAACGACCCCGGCCATGTGCGCAACGCGCCGGAAAAGATCTTCGTCACCGAGTTTCCGGACCTGATGCCGCCGACCCTGATCTCGCGCGACCTCGCGGAGATCAAGGCCTTCCGCGCCGAGTTCGGCGACGTGGTGATGAAGCCACTCTACGGCAATGGCGGCGCCGCCGTGTTCCGCCTCACCGCCGACGACCTCAATTTCGGCTCGCTCTACGACCTCTTCTCCGCCACCTTCCGCGAGCCGTGGGTGATCCAGCGCTTCCTGCCGGCGGTGAAGCACGGCGACAAGCGCATCATCCTGGTGGATGGCGAGGCGGCGGGCGCGGTGAACCGGGTGCCGAGCGAGGGCGACCTACGCTCCAACATGGTGCGCGGCGGTGCGGCGCGGCCCACCGACCTCACTGATCGCGAACTGGAAATCTGCGCCCGCATCGGCCCCTCCCTGCGCGAGAAGGGGCTCATCTTCGTTGGCATCGACGTGATCGACGGCAACCTCACCGAGATCAACGTGACCTCCCCCACCGGCCTGCGCGCCATCAAGCGGCTGGGCGGACCGGACATCGCCGCGCAGATCTGGGACCGCATCGAGGCCCGCCGCGCCGCCTGAGGCCACACCAGCCATCAAGCTCCAACTTCGTCGCGGCGGCCCCCACGGCCCGCCGCGCGAACCGCTGTGCGGGGACAGGCGTTGTCCAACGAAACGCTCTGCCGGGACATAACAGGACCGATTCATGGGACAGCCCTTCACCGCCTCCATCCCCCACCGCCTTGGCAAGGCCGAGGCGACACGGCGCCTGCAAGTGGGGCTGTCAGGGGTACGCGAGCGCTTCTCGCGCCACATCTCCATTATCGAAGAAAACTGGACGGGCGATCACCTGAACTTCCGCATCGCGGCGCTGGGGCAGACCGCGAGCGGCAAGCTCCAGGTGGCGGACGACGCGGTGCATCTCTCCGTGGAGCTGCCCTTCATGCTGGATCTGGTCGCCCGCAAGGCGAAGGACCTCATCCAGAAGCAGGGCCGCCTGATGCTGGAGAAAAAGTAGGCCGGCTCAGGCCGTCTCCAGCTCCAGCGTCAGCGTGTCGATGGAGAAGGAGCCGTCCGCCTCGAACTCGAAATGAGCCGCCACATCCGCGCTCGCGCCCGCCATCAGCGAGCGGATGGCGGCGACATGCAGTTCCGGCGTGCGGATGCGCGCCACCCAGGAGGCGAACTCCAGCCTCAGGCGCCGATGTGCCGTGCGCACCACCCGGAACCCCGCCTCCTCGGCGAGGCGGGTCCATTCGGAGGCGCTGTAGTCCCGCCCGTGGGAGGGATCGCGCAGCAACTCCACCGTCTGCAGGAAGGTGTCGGCCACCGGCCATTCGGGGGCGATCACGTCCATCATGACGAACTGTCCGCCGGCCTTCACCACCCGCCGCACCTCCGCGAGCGCCTGCGGCACGTCACGCCAATGGTGCGCGCTGTAGCGCGAGGCCACCAAGTCGAAGCTGCCGTCGGCGAAGGGCAGGCGCTCGGCGACGCCCTGCCGCGTGGCGATGTTGGCAAGGCCGCGCGTCTTGGCCTCGGCCGCGACGGCGCCCAGCATGTCCTCGGAAAGATCGTAGGCCACCACCTCGCCCGCGAAGGGTGCGGCGGTGAAGCTCACATGCCCGCCGCCACAGCCGAGATCGAGCAGCCGGGCGGGCCGCGCCTCCTCCACCAGGGCCTTCAGGGCGTCGAGATCAGCGCCGCGCGCATGGACGGCGCTCGCCACATAGGCCGCCGCCTGCGGGCCGAACATCTCGACCACATGAGCCTCATGACTGCGCACGCCTGCACCTTCGGCGGCCATGGCCGTTCTCCCAATCCTCTTGCTACCTCCAGCATAGACACGGCGGTGCCGGGCGCAAGCACGCCTGTTCCGCTTTCGTTCTTGCCTGCATGGGCGCCCTCCGCTACCTTGGGATGCAGACAGGCAGCAGGCAGGGGGCGGCTGTGATCCAGCGGGTGGCGACGGTCGCGTTCGAGGGCGTCGAGGCGCGCCCGGTGGATGTGCAGGTGCATGTGGCCGCGGGCCTGCCGGCCTTCACCATCGTTGGCCTGCCGGACAAGGCGGTCACCGAGGCCAAGGAGCGGGTGCGCGCGGCCTTGATCGCGTCAGGACTCGCCCTTCCGGCGCGGCGCATCACGGTGAATCTGGCGCCTGCCGACCTGCCCAAGGAAGGCTCCCATTACGACCTGCCCATCGCGCTCGGCCTGATGGCGGCCATCGGCGCCATTCCCGGCGACGCCCTCACCGGCTTCACGGTGGTGGGCGAGCTGGCGCTCGACGGTGCCATTGCGGCCGTGGCGGGCGTGCTGCCGGCGGCCATCGGCGCTAACGCCCGCGGGCACGGCCTCATCTGCCCCGCCCCGTGCGGCGCCGAGGCCGCGTGGGCCAGCCCCGACATGGACATTCTTGCCCCGCAATCCCTCATCCAGCTCGCCAACCACATGACCGGCCGCCAGGTGATGGGCCGGCCCGAGCCACGGATGAAGCCGCCGGGAGACACCATGCTCGACCTTCGGGACGTGAAGGGCCAGGAGACCGCCAAGCGGGCGCTGGAGGTGGCCGCGGCCGGCGGCCACAATCTATTGTTCGTCGGCCCGCCCGGCGCCGGCAAGTCCATGCTGGCGCAGCGCCTGCCCTCCATCCTGCCGCCTTTGTCGCCGGCCGAGATGCTGGACGTCTCCATGATCGCCTCGGTGGCCGGCACCATCGAGGACGGCGCGCTGATGGACCGGCGCCCGTTCCGCGCCCCGCACCACTCCGCCAGCATGGCGGCCATGGTGGGCGGCGGCGCCAAGGCGAAGCCGGGCGAGGTCTCGCTCGCCCACAATGGCGTGCTCTTCCTCGACGAACTGCCGGAATTTGCCCCGCAGGTGCTCGATTCCCTCCGCCAACCGCTGGAGACGGGCGAGGTGCTGATCGCCCGCGCCAACCATCGCGTCACCTACCCGGCGCGCTTCCAGCTTATCGCCGCCATGAATCCGTGCCGCTGCGGCCGCGCCGGGGAGCCCGGCTTCACCTGCAAGCGCGGGCCGCGCTGCGCCGACGAATATCAGGCGCGGCTCTCCGGGCCGTTCCTCGACCGCATCGATATCCATCTGGAGGTGCCGTCGGTCTCGGCCTCCGACCTCGTGTTGCCGGCGCCCACCGAAGGCTCGCGGGAAGTGGCGGCGCGCGTCGCCATGGCGCGGGAGATCCAGCTGGAGCGCTACGCCGCCCTCGGCCGGCCCGATGTGCGCACCAATGCGGAGGCCTCCGGGCCGTTGCTGGAGACGGTGGCGACGCCCGATTCGGCCGGGGCGGTGCTGCTCCGCGATGCCGCCGATGCCATGCGGCTCAGCGCCCGAGGCTACCATCGCGTGCTGAAGGTGGCGCGCACCCTCGCCGATCTCGAGGGCGCGGAGGGGGTGGGCCGCCGCCATCTGGCGGAAGCCCTCGCCTATCGCGCCGCAGCCGAGCGGCCCCGGGCCGCGGCGTAGACCGGGAGCGGAACGACCGCCGCCTCAGCGCATGGCGTTGACGGCGAGGCCCTCGATATAGGTGATCTGGGCGAGGTCGCCCGGCTGCACCTTCTGCACGTCCGCGAGCACTTTGTCGTTGGCCGCCCGCACCACGCGGACATTGCCGTCCGGACCCTCGAAGGTGACGGTGCCGGCGGCCGGGTCGAGACCCACGAAGATGGAGGTCAGCCTGACCTCGCGGATGCCGAAGCCCTCCGGCCAGCCCGGCAGGCCGTCATTGATGGCGACCTCGGCCATCACCTCGCCCGGCTTGCCCTGATGCGCCTTGCCGAGCGCCGTGACGACGCCCGGCGCCACACGGATGAGCAGGTTCTCGCCCACCCGGTACAAGGAGAGGTCGCCGAGCAGCGGGGGCGCGATCACCGCCCAGCGGCGACCGGCGGGATCCTCCAGCACCACGCGGCGGGTGACGGGATCGGCCGACACGAACTTGGCCTTGTAGGCGAGCACGTTGACCTGCCCGATGCCCTGCACGAACACCTGGGTCACCTCCACCGGCATCGGCCGCTGCTGCGCCTGCGCCCCCGCCGGCGCGAGGAAAGCGAAGCTGGCGAGGAGCGCGGCCGTAAGGTGCATGCGCGTGAAAGTCATGGTGTCCCCCAACGAATCACAGGCGCCGACGCGCCGTCACCCTGCCGCTAACACCTGGGGCACCGTAGCGGCAAGGCGCGATCGCAAGGCTCTGGCGCGACCGGTCCACCCATTGTCACAGTGGCGTCGGAAAACTATGGTGATGCTGGCGTTCAAGTCCTGGGCACCCGCAAAAGCGGGCCATCTTCCAGGTCGCTCCTCGCAGCCATTGCGGCGCGTCTGCCGGGCCGGAAGACCCGGCGGCGCACTGGCGGAAGGGCGATACCAGCGTTGGTTGAGGCACGCCCGCCGACGGCGGCGGCCCGGAGTGGGGGTCGTTGCAATGAAACGAATGGGACAACCGGATCCCGGCTTCAACCTGCCAGCTTTGTTCGGCCGCGGCTTCGACGTCGCCCGCGACGCCGCGCGGGATTTCGCCCGCGACTTCGCCAAGGACCTGAAGAAGGATTTCGGCCGCGAGGGCGCCGCGCCCATGTTCGGCACCGAGCCCGGCGCCTTCCCTTTCCTACGCGCCCAGCAGGCGACGCCCGCCGGCCGCCCGGTGCTCCCCGGGCCGCAGAAGCTGGTGACGGATTTCCGCGCCTATTCGGGCCTGCGCCACCGCGATGCGGTGCCGACTGAGCCCGAGAGCATCGTCCTTGGCCGGCTCGGCGCGCTTGAGGTGCGGCTCGCCCGTACCGCACGCGACGTGCGCCGCGCCCAGCGCCTGCGCTACAAGGTGTTCTACGAGGAGATGTCGGCCACGCCCGACGCCACCACGCGCCTCGCCCGGCGCGACATGGACAGCTTCGACACCATCTGCGACCACATCCTGGTGCTGGACCACGACGCCGGGAAGATCGTTCTCGGCCGGCGCAAGCCCAAGGTGGTCGGCACGTACCGCCTGCTGCGGCAGGAGGTGGCGAACCGCCACGGCGGTTTCTACACCCAGGGCGAGTTCGACGTGGGCGGGGTCATCGCCGCCCATCCCACCCTGCGCTTCCTGGAACTCGGCCGCTCCTGCGTGCTCAAGCCCTACCGCAACAAGCGGACCGTCGAGCTGCTGTGGCACGGGGTGTGGACCTACATCCTGCGCAACAAGATCGACGCCATGTTCGGCTGCGCCAGCCTCGAGGGCACCGACCCCGCGGAACTCGACCTGCCCCTGTCCTTCCTGCATCACAACGCCATGGCCCCGGAAGAATGGCGCGCGCGGGCCGTCGAAGGCCGGCATGTCTCCATGGACCGCATGGCCAAGGCCGACATCGACATGAAGAAGGCGCTGCAGGCCTTGCCACCCCTCATCAAGGGCTATCTGCGGCTCGGCGGCTTCGTCGGCGACGGCGCGGTGGTGGACCACCAGTTCGGCACCACGGATGTGCTCATCATCCTGCCGGTCTCGGTCATCAGCCCGCGCTATGTGGAGCATTTCGGACCCACCGCGAATCGCCACGCCATCTGAGCGTTGGCAGCCCGTGCCGGGCCGTGCATAAGCTGCGCCCTCAGGAGAGGGCGCCATGATCGAGATCACGCCCCGCATCGCCATCGCCGAGGACGAGATCGAGCTCGTCTTCGTGCGCGCGTCCGGGCCGGGCGGGCAGAACGTCAACAAGGTGTCGAGCGCGGTCCAGCTGCGCTTCGACGCGGCGCGCTCGCCCAACCTGCCCGAGGGCGTGAAGATGCGCCTCGCCCGCCTCGCCGGCCGGCGCATGACGCAGGATGGAGTCATCGTCATCCAGGCCCAGCGCTTCCGCACCCAGGAGCGCAACCGGGAAGATGCCATCGAGCGGCTGGTGGAGCTGATCCGCGCCGCCACGGTGGTCATGCCCGTGCGGCGGCCCACGCGCCCCACCCTCGCCTCCAAGGAGCGGCGCCTTGCCGCCAAGGACCGGCGGGGCCAGGTGAAATCCATGCGGCAAACGAAGCCGGACGCGGACTGAAGCGCCTTCAGGAGCCGGTCAGCGCGCCGCCTTCAGCAGGCGGTCGGCAGCGGCCCGCGCCTCCTGCGTCACGGTCGCCCCGGCAAGCATCCGGGCGATCTCCTCGCGCCGCGTGCTGGCGGTGAGGGCGTTGACGCGGGTGGTCACCGGCGCGTCCGGGTCCACCACGTCCTGGGCGCTCGCCTTGGCGATGAGCAGGTGGTTGCGCGCGCGGGCGGCGACTTGCGGCGCGTGGGTGACGCACAGCACCTGCACCCGCTCGGCGAGGCGGCCGAGGCGCTGGCCGATGGCGTCGGCCACCGCGCCGCCCACGCCGGTGTCGATCTCGTCGAAGATCAGCGTCGGGGCCGAGCCGCGATCCGCCAGCACCACCTTCAGCGCCAGGAGAAATCGTGCCAGCTCGCCGCCGGAGGCCACCTTCATTAGCGCACCCGGTCGCGTGCCGGGATTGGTGCGCACCCAGAACTCCACCTGATCGTGCCCGGCCGGCCCGGCCGCGGCGGGATCGCTGGTGACGCGGGTGATGAAGCTCGCCCGCTCCAGCTTGAGCGGCGGCAGCTCCGCCGCGACGGCCTTGTCGAGCACGGCGGCCGCGCTGTGGCGGGCGCGGGAGAGTTCTTCCGCGGCGGCGTGATAGGCGGCCCCGGCCTCGTTCACGCTCGCTTCCAGCCGCGCCAGCGTCGCGGCGCTGCGGTCGAGGCGCTCCAGATCGGACTGGTAGCGGGCGGCGAGGGCGGGCAGGTCGTCGGCACTGACATGATATTTGCGGGCGGCGGCGCGGAGCGCGAACAGTCGCTCCTCGATCCGCTCCAGCTCGCGCGGGTCGAACGCCGCATCGGCACGGGCGGCTTCCAAATGCTGGCGCGCCGTCTCCAGCGCATCCAGCGCCTGGTCGATGGCCTCGACCGCCGGACGCACCAGCGCCTGCGCTTCGCCCGCCCGGCGCTCCAGCCGGCGCACGGCGGCGGCCAGAGAGGGTATGGGCGAGCTGCCGCCGGAGACCGCATCCAGCGCCTCGTCGAGATCGCCGGCGATCTTCTCCGATCGCATCATCGCGGTGCGCCGCTCGGACAGGGCCAGTTCCTCGCCCGGCTCCGGACCTAGCGCGGAAAGCTCTTCCACCGCGTGGCGAATAAAATCGGCCTCGCGGGCGGCGATCTCCAGCCGCTCCCGCTCGTCCTTCGCCTCGGCAAGGGCGGTCCGCCATGCGCGCCAGAGGTCTCCCACGGCCGCGACCTGTGTTGCGAGGCCACCGAAGGCGTCGAGCAGGAGCCGGTGGCTCGCGGCGTCCACCATGGCGCGGTCGGCGTGCTGGCCGTGCAGCTCGATGAGGCTCGCGCCGATGAGGCGCAGCGTCTGCACGCTCACCGCCTCCTCGTTGACGCTGGCGCGGGTGCGCCCGTCAGCCATCTGGATGCGGCGAATCACCAGCGGCCCCTCGTCGGGCAGCTCGGCGGCGGCAAGGATGTCGTGGGCGGGATGGTCGAGGGCGAGATCGAAGGTGAGCGTCACCTGCCCCTTGGGCTGCCCGTGGCGCACCAGGGCTCCGTCACCCCGCCCACCAAGGGCGAGGGACACGGCATCGAGCAGTATCGATTTGCCGGCACCCGTCTCACCGGTCAGGACCGTGAGGCCCTCCGACAGGGTGAGATCGAGCTTCTCGATGAGGACGATGTCCCGGATCGAGAGCGTCGCCAGCATGGAATATCAGCCAAGCCCCATCTTCTTGAACGCCTGGCTGATCCAGGACGCCTTGTTCTCCTGCGGCTCGGCCCCACCGGACTGAACCAGCTTGTAGGCGTCCTTATACCACGAGCTGTCGGGGAAGTTATAGCCAAGCACGGCGGCCGCCGTCTGCGCCTCGCCGATGATGCCCATGGCCATGTAGCACTCGGTGAGGCGATAGAGGGCCTCCTCCACCTGCCGCGTGGTCTGGTACTGGGTCACGACCACCTTGAAGCGGTTGATGGCGCCCGTGTAGTTGCGCTGCTCCAGATAGTAACGGCCGATGGCCATTTCCTTGCCGGCGAGCTGATCGCGCGCGACTTCGATCTTCCGCTTCGCGGTGGCCGCGTATTCCGTATTGGGATACTTGCGCACCACGGCCTCGAGCGCGTCGAGCGCCTGCCGCGTCTTGCGCTGGTCGCGGGTGATGTCGGGAATGTTCTCGTAAAGCGCCGAAGCGACGAGATACTGGGCATAGGCCGCGTCAGCCGAGCCGGGATAAAGCGCGATGTAGCGCTTTCCGACGCCAATGGCCTCGTCGTACTTGCCCGCCTCGAAATACGAGTAGGTGGTCATGAGCAGCGCCTTGCGCGCCCATTCCGAATAGGGGTGGGCCCGGTCCACGTCCTCAAAGCGCTTGGCTGCCTTTTCCGGCTCCTGCCGGCGCAGCAGGGTGAGGCCCTCGTTGTAGATCTTCTCGGCCGGCTCGTCAGGGGGGATGGTGTCGTCCTTGTCGCTGGCACAGCCGGAGACGAGGAGACCCATGGCCAAGGCAAGCACCAGCATCCCGCCGCGCACGAGCGCAGACGCCAGCGCGGCACCTCGCAGAAGGGTGCGCATGGGCAGGACATCGTTCAAGAATCGCATCACGGTTCAGCTTCCGTCCCGCGCCTCAAGGCGCCGCTTGTAACCGAAGGATCGCGCCGGGTAAAACCGCTCGGCCGGCAGGCTGCCAGCCGGGCGCCTCCGCCCACTCCTCGACACGCTCCCCTGCTCGTTTCCCCCATTTCCGCCCGCCACAGGCATCGCCTGCACACGTCCGGAATGCCTCGGCCCCCGCGCCCACGGCCACGGCAGGAAAACAGCCCCTCCGCGCTATCGGTGCTTTCAGTCGGCAATGTGGCGGCGGGCGCTCCCACCCGCCTTCGGCGACAGGAGTGTGGCCGCCCCGCAACGCCGGCTCACGCAGCGCGAGGTGCGAGCGGCATCTAAATCGAGACGAGGTTAAGACTTCGCAAGCGCGCGGCTGCCAGAGCCCGCGACGCAGGCGGCCAAAACAGAAGCGGCGCCCGAGGGGGCGCCGCAGCTTCAGGATGCGAGGAAGATCAGATTTCCGGGGCGAACACCGGCACCGGGCTGGACACGCCGATCTCGGCACCCACGGTGTCGCGGACGGGCCGGACCGGAGCCTCGACGATGGCATAGTTGGAGCGGTCGGCGAGCAGGGCGTCCACCACCTGGAAGTTCAGCTTGTGGCCGCCGCGGAAGGAGCGGTAGCGCGCCATCAGGGGCATCCCGGCGAGGGCGAGGTCGCCCACCGCGTCGAGCGCCTTGTGGCGGACGAATTCGTCGGAGAAGCGCAGGCCATCGGGGTTCAGCACGCCGCTCTCGTCGAGGCAGACAGTGTTCTCAAGGGCGGCGCCGCGGGCGTAGCCGGCAGAGCGCAGGCGCTCCACATCCTTGAGGAAGCCGAAGGTGCGGGCCGAAGCCAACTCACGGCGGAACACGGCCGGAGACATGGTGGCGGCGAAGCGCTGGCGGCCGATGAGATCGTGGCCGAACTCGATCTCCACTTCGAGGCGGAAACCGGCTTCGTAGGGCAGAAGCTCGCCGAAGGACGCGCCGTTCTCGACGCGGACGGGCTTGAGCACCTTGAGGAACTTGCGGCGGCCGCGCACTTCGGTGACGCCGGCGGCGTCGATGGCGGCCACAAAATCGCCCGCGCTGCCGTCGAGGATCGGAACTTCGGGGCCGTCGATCTCGACCGTGGCATTGTCCACGCCGAGGCCGCTCAGGGCCGCGAGGACGTGCTCGACGGTGGAGACAAGGGCGCCGGAGCGATCGCCGAGAACGGTGGCGAGGTCGGTGGCCTGCACGGAACGGCGGCTGACGGTGGCCTTGCGGGGCGCCTGATCGGCGAAGGAGCGGATGAAGACGACACCAGTGTTCGCGGACGCGGGCTTCAGGGTGATGGTCGCTTCGACCCCGGCGTGAACGCCGACACCCTTGAGTGCGATTTCGCGAGCCAGAGTGGTCTGCATCTTTGGTGCGTCCCGTTTCGGGGAAGTTTCCGGCTAACGGGTGTGTCCCGCTTGCCGCACTCCTTCCCTCAAACCTTCACCTTGGGTCCCAACTTTCGCCCCGGTTGTACAAAGAAATTGTCAACACGGTCGGCGAGTCGGTCCCTCAGGATGGGTGCACCCTAGTCGTCACGGGGGGTGACGCCAAATCACGCTTGCTTACCCTCTGTTACGAACACCCTTTCTCAATTTCCCATTAACTATCAGATAGTTAGCGGCGAGTTTCAAGGTGCCGGAGAGGCCTCTGTTACAGCCTTCCGCGGGGGTGAAGCCACACGAATCGGGGGAGATGTGGCGCGAAAGCCACAGGGTTGCAGCGTGATCAAGCCAGCGCGTGGGCGTCTGATCGGCTGCCGCGGAATGGACGCGAAAACGGCGGGAGGGCGGCCGGCAGCCGGCACCGGAGAGACCAGCGCCGGCTAAGCCTTCATCGAACTTCAGTTCGCCTGGCGACGCAGGAAAGCCGGGATTTCCAGCTGGTCGTCGTCATGGTGCGGGCCGGGACGCGAGGGCACTTCGGCGGCCGGACGCATGGGCGGACGCTTGGCGAACTCGGACACCGGCGGCTCACCGCCACGCGAGGGCATGGTCGGGCGGGCATCGCGGGGCTCGCCACGGCCTTCACCGCGGGGATCGGGCCGCTGCTGCTCGGGACGACGCTCGGGGGCACGCATGCTGGGCTGTTCGCGGCGCGCGGGCTCGGGTTCGGGCTCCTCGCGGCGACCAACGTGCGCAAGACGCTGAAGAAGGGTCATGCGCTTCTTGTCCGGCTGGGCCTGCTCCACCGGCGGCTCGCCCCGCTGGGCGCGGATCTGGTTCTGCGCGGGCAGCGGCAGCTCGTCGACACGGGGCATGCGCGGGGAACGCGGACGCTGACCGGCCGGCGGGATGTAGGGGGCGAACTCGTCTTCCACCATCGGCGCGGGCTGGGGCGCGGGCTCCGGCTCGGCGAAATAAGTGGGCTTGGGCGGCGCGGTGCGGATGGTCACGTCGTCGATGGCGACGGCGCGGTCGGCCGGGGCCTGCTGGGGCTGAGCCGGCGGGGCATAGGACTGGGGCGCATAGGCCTGCGGGGCGTGGCCCTTCTGGGCGGCGTCTTCCATGGCGATCAGGTCTTCGGCCTGGATCGCGGCCACGGCGCTGCGGATCTGCGCCTCGCGGGTGGCCTCGACGGCAGCCCGGCCGGCGTTGGAGATCTTGCGACCGGCGAGCTCCGGGAAGCGGTCGGCGACCGGCTGGAGCTGCTCGGGGATCACCGCCGGGTCGATGCCGGTGGCCACCACCGAGACGCGGATGATGCCGTCCAGCATCTCGTCGAAGGTCGCGCCGAGGATGATGTTGGCGTCGGGATCCACTTCCTCGCGGATGCGGGTCGCCGCCTCGTCCACCTCGAACAGGGTCATGTCCTTGCCGCCGGTGATGGAGATCAGCAGCCCGCCGGCGCCGCGCATGGAGGTCTCGTCCAGCAGCGGGTTGGCGATGGCGGCCTCGGCGGCCTGGATGGCGCGCTTGTCGCCGGAGGCTTCGCCCGTGCCCATCATCGCCTTGCCCATGTCGCGCATCACGGCGCGCACGTCGGCGAAGTCGAGGTTGATGAGGCCTTCCTTCACCATCAGGTCGGTGATGCAGGCGACGCCCGAATAGAGCACCTGGTCGGCCATGGCGAAGGCGTCGGCGAAGGTGGTCTTCTCGTTCGCCACCCGGAACAGGTTCTGGTTCGGGATGACGATGAGGGTGTCGACGCTCTTCTGCAGCTCGCTGATGCCGTGCTCGGCGACGCGCATGCGGCGCTGGCCCTCGAAGTGGAAGGGCTTGGTCACCACGCCGACGGTCAGGATGCCGAGCTCGCGGGCGGCGCGGGCCACCACTGGGGCAGCGCCGGTGCCGGTACCACCGCCCATGCCGGCGGTGATGAAGACCATGTGCGAGCCGGACAGGTGGTCGCGGATTTCGTCGATGACTTCCTCGGCGGCGGCCCGGCCGACCTCCGGCTGGGAGCCGGCGCCGAGACCCTCGGTCACCGCCACACCCATCTGCACCACGCGCTCGGCCTTGGTGAGGGCGAGGGCCTGGGCATCGGTGTTCGCCACCACGAACTCCACGCCGTGGAGCCCGGAGGTGATCATGTTGTTAACGGCGTTGCCGCCGGCGCCGCCCACACCGAACACCGTGATCCGGGGACGAAGCTCACGAATGTCGGGCATCTGAAGGTTGATCGTCATGCTATTGCTCCGTCCCGATCGGCCCTGTCCGCCGCTCGCGAATCCTTGATGACCTCTTTGTTACGGCAGCTTTCGTTAACCATGTCTAAAAGCTGTCCTTCAGCCAGCGGCCGACGCGACCGAAATAGCCCGGTCCCTCACCCACTGCCGCCTGCCGCCGGCGCGGCTCGAAATGCTCGAGCCCTGCCACCTGCGGATAGACGAGAAGACCTGCCGTCACCGCGAAGGCCGCGCCGCGCGCAGCCTCGGGAAGACGGGAAACGCCAAGCGGGCGGCCGATTCTGACCTGCGGGCCGATGACCCGCGCCACCAGATCGGCAAGCCCCTGAAGTTGCGCCGCGCCGCCCGTGAGCACGATGCGCCGGCCGGCATCCCCGGCATGGCCGGAGGCCCTGAGGCGATCGCGCAACAGTTCGACGATTTCCTCCGCCCGCGGCTTCACGATGGTGACCAGCCGGGACTTCGGGACCATGTGCGGCTGGTCGCGCGAATCACCCGACAAGGGCGGCACGGTCAGCATGTCGTGGTCGTCGGAGGAGACCGCCACCACGGCACCGTGCAGCGCCTTCAGGCGCTCGGCATCGGCAAGGCGCGCGGGCATGCCACGGGCCACGTCGTTGGTGATGTGCTGGCCGCCCAGCGCCACGCCGTCCACATAGACGCAGTGGCCGCCGGCGACGATGGAGAAGGTGGTGGTGCCGGCGCCCATGTCGATGAGGGTGACGCCCAGCTCCATCTCGTCGTCGGTGAGCGAGGAGAGCGCCGCCGCATAGGGCGCCGCCACCATGGCCTCGATGGAGAGATGGCAGCGCTCGACGCACAGCACGAGATTCTTCAGGGCGGTGAGGTCGGCGGTGATGACATGCATGTCGGCGCCGAGCTCGCGGCCGAGCATCCCGCACGGCTCGCCGATGCCGCGCCGGCCGTCCAGCGAATAGCCCACCGGCAGCGCGTGCATCACGGCGCGGCCGTCGCCCACCGCATAGGTGGAGGCAGCTTCCAGCACGCGGCGGATGTCGAATTCCTCCACCGCCGGGGCGGAGAGGCGCACCGCGGCCTCGTAGTGCTGGGAGGCGAGCCGGCCGCCGGAAACGCCGACCACCACCGAGGCGATCTGCACCCCCGAGGCGCGCTCGGCCATGTCCACCGCCTGGCGGATGGCGAGTTCCGCCTTCGCCATGTCCACCACCGCGCCGCCCTTGATGCCGTGGGCACGGGTGTGGCCGATGCCGAGGACGTCGATGGCGTGGGTGCGGCGCGTCAGCACGTCGGATGCGCCGCGCGGCTTCAGCCGGGCGATGGCGCAGACCACCTTGCTGGTGCCGATGTCGAGCACCCCGACGATGCCGCCCTTCTTCGGCGGCAGCGGGCGCATCTTCGGCGCGAAGCCCTGAGCGAGCCGTCCCCTCATGCGGGGCCTCCCTTCTTTGCCTTGGCGCGGGCCTTGAGCATTTCGGCGCGGGCGGCGGCGGCAGCGTCGGACTGGCGCACCACCACGCGATCCGGCAGGCGCAGGTCGACGATGGTGATGTCGCGGCTGAGCAGTTTCTTCTCGCGGTCGAGGTCCATGAGGGCGACGAGGGCGCCCTCCAGATTCTCTTCCGGCAGACGCACGTCGATGCCGTTGCGGGTCTTCAGCGTCCAGCGCCGCTCCGCGACGAAGATGGCGGCGCGGACCTGTTCCTTGAGCGCCGGCAAGCGGGCGAGCGCGTCAACGATCTCGCCGACATGGTTCTGCGCGCCTTCGCCCACCACGATGGGCAGTTGCACGTAACGCGGATCATCCGAATAGGGCGCGATGGGGATGCCGTCGCGGGCGATCACCTTGATCTCGCCATTGACCTGCCAGAGCGCATAGGCCTGGCGCTCGGTGATCGCGATCTCGATCCGGTCGGGATAGAACTTGCGCACGCTGGCGCTGGCGATCCACGGCATCGCCTCCAGGCGCGCGCGCATCTCGTCCGCGTTCAGGAAGAGGATGGAGGTGGAGGACTTGATGCCCGCCGTCTCCAGGATCTGCGCCGGCGTGACGTGATTGTGCCCGGCGATGTTGACTTCCTTCACCTTGAAGCCGGCGAGGTTGCCGGCGGCGTCCGCCACGTCGATGACAATGCCCTTCGCCTCTTCCACATGGCCGCCGAGCACCGTGCCGTAGGCAGAGAAGCCGCCGATCACCGCGATGGCGAGGAGGCTCGCGCTGCGCCGGCCGAGGCGCGAGGTGGACATGCGCACCGACAGGCGGCGCAGGAAAAGCGCGAGCCGGCTGGCGGGCCGGGTGTCGATGGCGAGGCGCTTGTGCCGCCCGGGGGGCGGCGCAGGGGCGCGGGGCGCATCGGGCTTTGCGCCATAGCCTGCACCGGGGCGCTGCGGGGGTCGCCTTCCCGCGCCGGGGCGGGGTCCTAGCGATCCAGCGACGCGTCCTCCACCATCCATGTCACAAGCTCGCCGAATGAGATGCCCGCGTGAGCGGCCAGTTCTGGCACCAGAGACGTCCGCGTCATGCCGGGCTGGGTGTTGACCTCGAGACAGACGAGGCCAGAGGCATCGCCCTTCGACGGGTCGAAGCGAAAATCGCTCCGCGACACCCCCCGGCACCCGAGAGCTCGATGCGCCGTGAGGCTTAACATCTGCACCCGTTGGTAAATTTCAGGTAAAATGCGGGCCGGAAGGATGTGGCGCGAGCCACCCGGTGCATACTTGCTTTCGTAATCGTAAAACGCCTGCGTCGATTCGATTTCAATGACATCGAAGACCTTGTCGCCCATCACGGCGCAGGTCAGCTCGAGCCCGGCAATGAATTCCTCCACAAGAAGATTTTCGCCGAGGGTCCAGTCCTCGCGCGTCAATTCCTGCGGCGGATGCTCCTGGTCCTCGCGCACGATGAAGACGCCGACGCTCGAGCCGCCGGTATTGGGCTTCAGCACGTAGGGCCGTTCCATGGCATGGGCCTTGGCGGCCGCGGCCCGGTTGACCAGCCCGCCCTTCGCCACCGGCACGCCGGCGGCGGCGAGCATGATGCGCGCCTGCGCCTTGTCCATGGCCAGCGCCGAGGCCAGCACGCCGGAATGGCTGTAGGGGATGCGCAGGATTTCGAGGATGCCCTGGATGGTGCCGTCCTCGCCCGGCGCCCCGTGCAGCACGTTGAACACCACGTCCGGCTTGAGCCGCGCCAGCACCTCGGCGACATCGCGGCCCACGTCGACCGGCGTCACCCGGTAGCCGGCACCTTCCAGGGCGGCGGCGCAGGCGGCGCCCGAATTGAGCGATACCTCCCGCTCGGAGGACCATCCGCCCATCAGCACCGCCACGTGTTTGGCCATCGACGTCATTCCCGTTCCGAATCCGGCGCGCGCCGGCGCCTGCTCTGAAGAGAGCAGCTTTGCGCCAGCACCATGGCGCGGTCCGGTTTTAGGTTTTGCTAATGGCTCAGGCCGGCGGGAGCGGAAGACCGATCCGCTTGATCTCCCACTCCAGCGTCACGCCGGAGGTCTCCTTCACCCGCCGGCGCACCTCCTCGCCCAGCCCCTCGATCTCCGCCGCCGTAGCGCCGCCGAGATTGATGAGGAAGTTGGTGTGCAGCTCCGACACCTGCGCGCGACCGATGGTGAGGCCCCGGCAGCCGGCGGCGTCCACCAGCTTCCAGGCGCTGGTGCCTGGCGGGTTCTTGAAGGTGGAGCCGCCGGTGCGGCTCTTGATGGGCTGGGTCGCCTCCCGGCTCTCGGTGATCTTGGCCATCTCGGCGGCGATCTCCGCCGGATCACCGCGGCGGCCCTCGAAGACGGCGCGGGTGAAGATCACGTCATCCGGCACGCCGCAATGGCGGTAGGTGAAGCCCATGTCGGCATTGGTAAAGCGCACCTTCGCGCCGGCGCGGGTGACGCCCTCCGCCTCCACCAGCACGTCCTTGGTCTCGCCGCCATAGGCACCGCCATTCATGCGCAGCGCGCCGCCGATGGCGCCGGGAATGCCACGCAGGAAGGAGAAGCCGGCCAGCCCCGCATCCGCCGCCGCGCGAGCGACCTTCACGTCCGGCACGCCGGTGCCGGCCACGATGCGCGTGCCCTCGACGTTCACGTCGGTGAAGCCGCGGCCGAGACGGATCACCACGCCGGGCACGCCCCCATCGCGCACGATGAGGTTGGAGCCGAGGCCGATCACCGTCACCGGAAGATCGGCCGGGATATGGGCCAGGAGATAGGCGAGGTCGTCGGCATCGGCCGGCAGGAACAGGAGCTGGGCCGGGCCGCCGACGCGGAACCAGGTGAAATCGGCGAGCGGCGCATTGGCGTTAAGCGTGCCACGCAGCTCCGGCAGGAGCGGCCGCAGGGCGGGCAGAAGATCAGGGAATGCGGCGGGGGCCGCCCCGCTGGTCTCGGCCATGCTCATGGTGTCACCGGTCCTTCGGGCGTGCCTCTCCCACACATGCGGCGACAGGGCAAGCCGGGCGATTTCCCCACCGGCCACGGCCGTGGCATCATGCGGCTCCGTTCGCCTGGAGCTGCCCCACCATGAGCGAAGACGCGCTCCCCCCCGACACCAAGCTCACCACCACCAAGCAACGCTGGGCCGAGGAAGGCCGCTTCCTCACCGGCCGCATCGCCCGCCCGGATGCCGAGCGCCTGCCGCCCGGCCAGCATCTGGTGCGCGACTGGCCGGTGCTCGACCTCGGCCTCCAGCCGGTGGTGACGCGCGAATCCTTCCGCCTCGACGTCACGGGCGCGGTGGAGAACGCCCTCTCGCTCGACTGGGCCGCCTTCTCGGCGCTGCCCCAAAGCCGCAGCCTCAGCGACATCCACTGCGTCACCACCTGGTCGCGCTACGACAATACGTGGGAAGGCGTACTGACCCGCGACCTGCTGGAGGTCGCGCGCCCCGCGCCCCATGCGGCGGCGGTGATGCTGCACAGCTATGACGGCTACACCACCAACCTGCTGCTGGCGGACTTCGCCTCCGAGGACGCGCTCATCGCCCACAGCTGGGAAGGCCGGCCGCTGACGCAGGAACACGGCGCCCCGGCGCGCCTCGTGGTGCCGCATCTCTATTTCTGGAAAAGCGCCAAGTGGATCAAGGCGATCGAGTTCATCGCCCGCGACAAGGCCGGCTTCTGGGAAGAGCGCGGCTATCACATGCGCGGCGACCCGTGGGGCGAGCAGCGCTATTCGGACGACTAGGCCCCGTGCTTAGGCCGCCCGGCGGCGGGTGACCTCGGAGCGGGCGAAGAGTTCTGCCACCCAATCCACGAACACGCGCAGCCGGCTGGTGAGATGCCGGCTGGGCGGATAGACCACGTGGATCGGCATCTCGCCGGCCTCCCACTCGGTGAGGATCGGCACCAGCGTGCCCGACGCAAGGTGCTCTTCCACCTGGAAAACCGGTGACATGATCGCCCCGAGCCCGGCCAGCGCCGCGGCGATGTAGGCATTGCCGTCATTGGTGGCAACGCTGTAGCGCCCGGACAACTCCACCACCTCGTCGCCACGGGTAAAGTCGAAGGGGTGATACCGGCCGCTCTGGGCGCTGAAATAGCGGATGAGCTTGTGCGTCTCCTCGAAATCGAGGGGATGCTGCGGGGCGCCGTACCGCGCGATGTAGCCGGGCGAGGCTACCGTGATGAAGCGCAGCACGCCGATGCGCCGGGCCACGAGGTTCGGATCCTGGATCTCGCCGACGCGGATCACGCAGTCGACATTCTCGCTCAGCAGATCCACAGGCCGGTCGGTGCAGCCCACGTCGAGCGTGATGTCGGGATAGCGGTCGATGAAGTCCGGCAGCGCCGGCATCAGCAGCCGGGTGGCAAGGGAAGGCGAGATGTCGATGCGCAGCTTGCCGCGCGGCACCGCCTGCGCCGAGGAGAGCGAGCCGTCGAGTTCGTCGATGTCGTGGAGAATGGCGAGCGCCCGCTCGTAATAGGCCGCCCCGTCGGGCGTCACCGTCACCCGCCGCGTGGTGCGGTTGAGGAGGCGGGTCTGCAGGTGCGCCTCCAGCGTCTGGACGTGCTTGGTCAGCGTCGCCTTGGGCATCCGCAGGAGGTCGGCGGAGCGGGTGAAGCTGCCGGTTTCCACCACGCGGGTGAAGGCGCGCATTGCAGCAAGCTGGTCCATCCTCGGCCCTCAAATGCACCATTGTTCCTATATGTGAACAATGAACTCATGAACTCGCGGTTTATCCCCTTCTAGATCGCCAATATGGTTTCTGCATCGCACAAGGGCGTGAGAGCCGCAGACCGGCTCATGCGCACGCAAGGACGAGACAGATGACCCCGATCAGCCAGACCATCACCCTCGAGACCGGGACCGGCGCGCTGCCGGCACGGCTCTATGGGTCGCGTCCGGCGAAGGGGTTCGCGCCGCTCGTCTTCCACCTTCATGGCGGCGCGTTCACCAGCGGCAATCTGGAATATGGGGCCTATATCTCCGGCATTCTCGCGGCGGCCGGGGCGGTGGTGGTCTCGGCGGATTATCCGCTTGCCTGCGAGCACCCGTTCCCCTTCGCCCTGACCGCGCTGTTTGCCGCCGTCACCGACGTCTACCGCCGCCGGGCCGCCCTCGCCGGGCGCGGCGCACCGCTCTATCTCGCGGGGGAGGAATCGGGTGGCAACCTCGCCGCCGGCCTCGCCATGATGGCGCGTGACCAGCGCTCCCCTCCCATCGCCGGGCAGATTCTCGTCTCGCCCATGCTTGATCCCAGCCTCGCCACCGCCTCCATCCGCCGCGCCGATGCCGGCAGCTGCGGCTGCAAGTGGGCGGACGGCTGGCAGACCTATCTCGGCTCGCCCGAGAAGGCGGCCCACCCCTATGCCGCGCCCCTCGCCTCCTCCCGCCTCGGCGCGCTACCGCCGGCTCTGGTGGTGAGCGCCGAGGACTGCCCCATGTGCGACGAGAGCCGGCGCTACGCCGACGCGCTCGCCTCGGCCGGGGTACCCACCTGCGTGCACATCCTGCCGGGGCCGACCGAGTGGCCCGACAGCATCTCGTGTCCGGCCCCGAAACCGGCCGCCTGGAGCAGCGCGATGCGCGACCTGTTCCGCGATTTCTTCGTTTCCACGCGTCCCGCTTCACGGTCCGGTCGGCTCAAGGCCGATCCGGCCGTCCTCTGACAGACCGACCGCCAAGGACTGCCCCCATGACCGCCCCGAATTCCGCCCCGAACGACACGCCCCCCACCCTCGGAACCACCAAGCCCGCCGCGAGGAAGCCGCGCCTGCGGGAGGCCCTGCTGCTGGGCACCGCTGCGCTCCTCGCGGTGTTCGGCGTGCTCTATGGCCTGCCCAAGGAAGGCGGCGCCCATGCCGACAAGCCCGCCGCGGCGGCGGCCCCGCCGGCCGTGCCGGTCTCGGTCGCCACCGTCGAGCAGCGCGAGGCGCGCCTGTTCGACACCTTCTCCGGTCGTCTGGAGGCGGTGGAGCGGGTGGAAGTGCGCTCCCGCGTCGCCGGCGCCATCAAGGCCGTGCACTTCCGCGAGGGTGCGCTGGTGCGGGAGGGCGAACTCCTCGTCTCCATCGATCCCGAGCCCTATGAGGCCGACGTGGCCGAGGCCGAGGCGCAAGTCGCCTCCGTCCAGGCCCGCCTCGACCTCGCCCGCAACGAGCTGGAGCGCGGCGAGAAGCTGTTCACCACCAAGACGCTCTCCCAGAGCACCCTGGACGAACGCCTCAATGGCCAGCGGGCCGCCGAGGCCGGGCTCAGGGCCGCGCAGGCGAAGCTCGCCGCGGCGAAGCTCAACCTCTCCTACACCAAGGTCCGCGCCCCCGTGTCGGGCCGGGTTGGCAAGTCGGAGATCACGGTGGGCAATCTCGTGGCCGCCGGCCCCGGCGCGCCGGTGCTCACCACCCTCGTCTCGGTGGACCCCATCTACGCCAGCTTCAGCGCCGACGAGGCGACCGTCGCCCGTGCCCTCGCCGGGCTCGGCGGCGGCGGGGACGTGGCCGACCGGCTCGACCAGATCCCGGTGCTGATGACCCTCGCCTCCGGCGTGCCGCCGGTGGAAGGCGTCATGCAGCTGGTGGACAACCAGGTCGATCCGCGCACCGGCACGGTGCGCGTCCGCGCCCGCTTCTCCAATCCGGACGGGCGGCTCCTGCCGGGCCAGTTCGTGCGGCTGGAAATGGGCCAGCCCAAGGCCGCGCCTGCCGTGCTCGTGAGCGAGCGGGCCGTGGGCACGGACCAGGACAAGAAGTTCGTCTTCGTGGTCGATGCCTCCAACAAGGCCGTATGGCGCGAAGTGACCCTCGGCGCCCCCGTGGACGGCCTGCGCGTCGTCACCAACGGTCTTGCGGCCGGCGAGCGCGTGGTCGTCAACGGCCTGCACCGGGTGCGCCCCGGCGCGGCGGTGACGCCAGAACCCGTCGCCATGCGCGTGAGCGAAGCGGCGGCGACCCGCACGAACTGACGTACCGCCTTCCCGGCCAAGACCGGGAGGGCCTCCAGCGAATTCGCCTCGCCCCCTCCCCGCACGGAGGGGGTCGGGAGAGGGCTGCGCCGGGCGTAATCGCCCCCCTCGTCCGGCGCAGCCCCTCACCCCCCATTGCCGGACCGATCCCGCGCACAGACCGCTGCGGGGACGGCCGGTTGCGTCCCGCGTTCCGCCCCTTTCATCCAGCCGCCCCGAGGCGGGAGGGTTCCATGAACCTGTCCAGATTCTTCATCGACCGCCCGATCTTCGCCGGCGTGCTCTCCGTTCTCATCTTCCTCGCCGGCCTCATCGCCATGCGGGCCATGCCCATCTCCGAATATCCAGAGGTGGTGCCGCCGCAGGTGGTGGTGCGCGCCACCTATCCCGGCGCCAACCCCAAGGTGATCGCCGAAACGGTCTCGACCCCGCTGGAGGAATCCATCAACGGCGTGGAGGGCATGCTCTACATGTCGAGCCAGGCCACCACCGACGGCATCATGACGCTGACCGTCACCTTCAAGCTGGGCACCGACCCGGACAAGGCGCAGCAGCTCGTCCAGAACCGCATCTCACAGGCCGAGCCCCGCCTGCCGGAAGAGGTGCGGCGCCTCGGCGTGACCACGGTGAAGTCCTCGCCGGACCTCACCATGGTCGTCCACCTCATCTCCCCCAACAACCGCTACGACACCACCTATCTGCGCAACTACGCGGTGCTGAACGTGAAGGACCGCCTCGCCCGCATCGACGGCGTGGGGCAGGTGCAGTTGTTCGGCGCCGGCGACTATTCCATGCGCATCTGGCTCGACCCGCAGAAGGTCGCCGAGCACGGCCTTTCCGCCGCCGACGTGGTGCGCGAAATCCGCGCCCAGAACGTTCAGGCGGCGGCCGGCGTGGTCGGCGCATCGCCCGGGGCGCCGGGTCTCGATCTCCAGCTCTCCATCAACGCGCAGGGCCGCCTCGCCAACGAGGAGGAGTTCGCCAACATCGTGGTGAAGAGCGGCACCAACGGCGAGATCGTGCTGCTGAAGGACGTGGCGCGCATCGAGCTGGGCGCGTCCGAATATGCCCTGCGCTCGCTCCTCAACAACACCCAGGCGGTGGCGGTGCCGATCTTCCAGGCGCCCGGCTCAAACGCCATCCGCATCGCCGACGACGTCCGGCTCGTGATGGAAGAGATCAAGGCGAACATGCCGGAGGGCGTGGACTATTCCATCGTCTACGACACCACCCAGTTCGTGCGCGCCTCCATCGACGCCGTGGTCCACACGCTGCTCGAAGCGGTCGCGCTGGTGGTGCTGGTGGTGATCGTGTTTCTCCAGACCTGGCGGGCCTCCATCATCCCGCTGCTCGCGGTGCCCGTCTCCATCGTCGGCACGTTCGCGGTGATGTACGTGTTCGGCTTCTCCATCAATGCGTTGACGCTGTTCGGCCTGGTGCTCGCCATCGGCATCGTGGTGGATGACGCCATCGTCGTGGTGGAGAATGTGGAGCGCAACATCGAGGGCGGCCTCTCCCCGCGCGAGGCCACCTACAAGGCCATGCGCGAGGTGTCCGGCCCCATCATCGCCATCGCCCTCGTGCTCATCGCGGTGTTCGTGCCGCTCGCCTTCATTACCGGCCTCACCGGGCAGTTCTACAAGCAGTTCGCCCTCACCATCGCCATCTCCACGGTGATCTCGGCCGTCAACTCGCTGACCCTCTCGCCCGCTCTGTCGGCGCTGCTGCTGAAGGGTCACGACGCGCCGAAGGACTGGCTCACCCGCACCATGGACCGGCTGTTCGGCTGGTTCTTCCGCGGCTTCAACAAGGCCTTCGTGCGCGGCTCCGGCGCCTATGGCGGCATCGTGCGCCGTGTCATCGGGCAGAAGGTGCTGATGCTCGGCCTCTACATCGTGCTCGTGGCGCTGACCGGCGTGCTGTTCAAGGCGGTGCCCCCCGGCTTCGTGCCCGGGCAGGACAAGCAGTATCTCGTCGGCTTCGCCCAGCTGCCGGACGGCGCCACCCTCGACCGCACCGAGGAAGTGATCCGCAAGATGAGCGACATCGCCCTGAAGGAGCCGGGCGTGAAGTCGGCCATCGCCTTTCCGGGCCTTTCCATCAACGGCTTCACCAACTCGTCCAACTCCGGCATCGTCTTCGTCGGCCTCGACGAATTCGAGGCGCGCCGCGACCCGTCGCTGAACGGCAACGCCATTGCCATGAAGCTCAACGGCAAGTTCGCCGGTATCCCGGATGCGATGATCGCCATGTTCCCGCCCCCGCCGGTGCAGGGGCTCGGCACCATCGGCGGCTTCAAGTTCCAGATCGAGGATCGCGCCGGCCTCGGCTATGCCGCCCTCGACGAGGCCACCAAGGCCTTCCTCGGCGCGGCGCGGCAGGCACCGGAACTGGCCGGCCTGTTCTCCTCCTATCAGGTAAACGTGCCGCAGCTCTTCGCCGACATCGACCGGGTGAAGGCGCGCCAGCTGAATGTGGCCGTCACCGACGTGTTCGAGACCATGCAGATCTATCTCGGCTCGTCCTACGTGAACGACTTCAACAAGTTCGGCCGCACTTACACCGTGCGGGTCCAGGCCGACGCCCCCTTCCGCGCCCGCGCCGAGGACGTGGGGACGCTGAAGGTGCGCTCGGCCACCGGCGAGATGATCCCGCTCTCGGCGCTGCTCAAGGTGCGCTCGTCGGCGGGGCCCGAGCGGGCCATGCGCTACAACGGCTTCCTCTCCGCCGACGTGAACGGCGGCGCCGCCCCCGGCTTCTCTTCGGGCGAGGCGCAGCAGGCGGTGGAGCGCATCGCGAAGGAAACCCTGCCCAAGGGCTTCTCCTTCGAATGGACCGAGCTGACCTATCAGGACATCCTGGCCGGCAATTCGGCGGTGTTCGTGTTCCCGCTCGCCATCTTCCTCGTCTTCCTGGTGCTGGCGGCGCAATACGAAAGCCTGATGCTGCCGCTCGCCATCATCATGATCGTGCCGACCGGCCTCTTCGCCGCCATGACCGGCGTGTGGCTCGCGGGCGGGGACAACAACGTCTTCACCCAGATCGGCCTCGTGGTGCTGGTGGGGCTCTCGGCGAAGAATGCGATCCTGATCGTGGAATTCGCCCGCGAGCTGGAATTCGAGGGCCGCACGCCGGTCCAGGCGGCCATCGAGGCGAGCCGGCTCCGGCTTCGCCCGATCCTGATGACCTCCCTCGCCTTCATCATGGGCGTGGTGCCCCTCGTCACCTCCATCGGTGCGGGTGCGGAGATGCGGCAGGCCATGGGTACGGCGGTGTTCGCCGGCATGATCGGCGTGACGGTGTTCGGCATCTTCCTGACGCCGGTCTTCTACGTGATGCTGCGGGGGCTGGCGGGCAACCGGCCGCTCACCCAGCACGGGCACGGCCTGGCAGGGAGCACGCCGGCCGCGCACGCCCCCCACGCGCTCCAGCCGGGGGAGTAGGAGGCGGCCAACCCGCCATTCCGGGCCCAGACCAGCCTCCAGACCGCTCACCCGCCTGCACAGCTCCGGCATCGCAAGATGCCGGAGCTTTTTTACTGCGCTGAACACTTAGGAGATCGCTGGAAGCGCGATTCACATATTCATCTAATCAGAGAAATTTCATTCATTCTTATTGTAAAATGTAGATAAAATAAAATGTTTGTAGACAAACGATATAAGTATAAATCGCATCCGTTTTCCGCAATGTGGAGATAAATTCCGCGCTCATGTGCACGAATGCAAAGCGACCTTCGCACAGATGACGATGACAATTTTGTTATTGCAGCGCACACGCCGTCGTGATTTGCGATAATTTTCCGAATACATAAGTTCGCAACGAGACGAAGCCGAGCACACACGGCTCGTCGCCACCTCGTGTACTGGTGGATGTATAGGAAAGAAGACAATGAAGACCCTGAACACTGCGAATATTATTGCGGCGGCGTTGATTGCCACGGGACTTTCCGCCTCCGCAACTTCCGCATTCGCCGACGAATACGTGACCGCGCTGAACAACGAAGCGCACGCCGTCGCCGCCGCCGCATATAGCGATGAGGCCCGCCTGCCGATCAATGCTGCGCCTGTGAGCCTCGAGCGTCAGGCCGCCGGCTCCCGCATCCAGGAGCAGCGCGCTCAGCAGTTCCGCGACAACGCGGAAGCGACCGCTTCCGGCCCGTTCTCGGATACCGACCCGCATTCCGGCGCCGCCCACGGCGGCTGAGGAGGGGACTGAGCCGGGTCTCGCCCATCTGGGCAGAGCACCGCATTCATCAAAATTGAAGACCGCTCCGCGACGTGACCCGCGGACGAAGCCCGGCCGAGCGGACTGCCCCGTTCAGCCGGGCTTTCTTCTGTGCGTCGGCTTGGCCGGTTACTCGGGCGAACGTGTCACCCCACCCCCATCATCCCCAACGCCTTCGCGAAGAAGTCCGGCCCGCCGAAATTGCCGGATTTCAGTGCCAGCACCATGGCTTCCCCCGGTTGGCCTTCGGTGCGGAGCAGCGGCACGCCGGGGGCGATCTCGGGGCCGACGAGGAAGGCGGGGATCTTCAGCCGGTCCACGCTCGCGCCCGAGGTCTCACCGCCGGCCAGCACGAGCCGGCGCACGCCGGCCGCCACCAGCCCCTCGGAAATCGCCGCGGTACCGTGCTCGATGGCAACGCCCGCCGCATGACGGCCGAAGCGGGCCTGCACCTCGGCCACCTGCTCGGGCGCTCCGCTCGCGGCGATCAGCACCGGCCCGGACGCGAGACGGGCCTTCGCCCAGTCCAGAGCCGCGGCGACCTCCGCCTCGGGATGGGTCACGAGCCGTTCGGCGGAAAGCCGCAGCACGGGCATCTGACCTTCCGCGATGGCAATCTGCTCCAGCGTCGCCTTGGAACAGCTTCCCGCGACCACGGCCGCATAGCCGCCGATGCCGGCCGCCAGCGCCGCGCCGTCGCTCTGCTGCCGCAATACCCGCCCTTCCGCGATGAGAGCGCGCGCCAGTCCGAGGCCGAGGCCCGAGGCGCCGGTGGAGAGCGGCAGGGCTGCCGCCGCGACACCTACCGCCTCCAGATCCCGGTCGAACACGGCATCCACAATGGCCGCGGTGCGCCCCTCCAGCGCCAGCTTTTCCAGCCGGGCGGAGACCGCATCGGCCCCCGCCGCCACGTCCTTCAGCGGCACCAGCCCGACCCGGCCGGCGCTCTGGCGCGCCAGCACGCGCTTCAGGTCCGAATCCGTCATGGGGTTGAGGGGGTGGTCCTTGAGCGGGCTTTCATTCAGCGGCACGTCACCGACGAAGAGGTGGCCCATATAGACGGTGCGCCCGGTCTCCGGGAACGCCGGCGTCACCGGCACGATGGCGGCGCCGGTGGCGATGCGCAGCGCATCGGTGACGGGGCCGATATTGCCGTCGTCGGTGGAATCGAAGGTGGAGCAGACCTTGAACAGGATATGCGACGCGCCCCGCCCCTTGAGCCACGCAAAGGCCGCCAGCGACTGCGCCACCGCCTCGTCCGCCGGGATGGACCGGCTCTTGAGCGAGACGACGACCGCGTCGGCATCGGGCAGCGCCAGCGCGGCATCCGGCACGCTGATGGTCTGGACGGTGCGCACGCCCTCCTTTGACAGCGTGTTCGCGAGGTCGGAGGCGCCGGTATAGTCGTCGGCGATGACGCCGAGGGTGAGGGGCATACGAAATCCCTTGGGCTGCTTCTGTTGGGGCGTGGCCGTCGGAGTCGGGCCTTCCCTAATCGTTTCGATTAGAGCGCCAAGCGCGGCCTCGGGGAAGACCCCGCGCCGAGGGAAGTGCCATCGCAGAGAGAACGAACCCGGAAAATCCGGTCGCGGCCGATTCGGTCACGCCCCGTTCCCGCTGCGTCCCCGCCGCCCGCCCCGGGCTGTGCCGGAACGGGACAGGTCGCGGCCATCCTCAGCCCGAGTTGCGCAGGCCGGCCGAGATGCCGTTGATGGAGAGCTGGATGCCGTGCAGCACCTTGTCGTCGCCGGGACTGGCCCGGTGCTGGCGCAGAAGTTCCACCTGCAGGTGGTTCAGCGGATCGAGATAGGGGAAGCGGTTGCGGATGGAGCGATCCAGCAGCGGATTGCCCTCCAGCAGCTTCTGCTGGTCCATGATGGCGAGCAGATGCTTCAGCGTCAGCTCGTACTCCGCGCGGATTCGGCCGAAGATGGCGGTGCGCAATTCCACGTCCGGCACCAGCTCCGCATAGCGCGAGGCGATGGCGAGGGAGCTCTTCGCCAGCACCATGTCCATGTTGGACAGGAGCGTGCGGAAGAACGGCCATTCGTGCTGCATCGCCTTGAGGAAGGACAGGCCATAGTCCGGCCGGCGCGCCACGAACGCCTCCACCGCCGTGCCGAAGCCGTACCAGGCCGGCAGCATCAGCCGGCACTGCGCCCAGGAGAACACCCACGGAATGGCGCGCAGCTTCTCGATAGAGCGCGTCCTGGCCCGCGAGGCCGGGCGCGAGCCGATGTTCAGCGTCGCGATCTCGTTGATGACGGTGGAGGACCAGAAATAGTCCTCGAAGCCCTCGGTCTCGTAGACGAGGTTGCGATAGGCCGCGAACGCCGTATCCGAGATGTCCTCCATGGCGGTGAGGAATTCGGTGCGCGGCGCCTTGTTTTGCGGCTGGAGCAGGGAAGCCTCCAGCGTCGCCGAGACGAGAATCTCGAGGTTGCGGCGGCCCACATCGGGGTTCGAATATTTGGAGGCGATGATCTCGCCCTGCTCGGTGATGCGGATCTGCCCGTTCACCGCCCCGCCCGGCTGGGCGAGGATGGCGTCATAGCTCGGCCCGCCGCCGCGTCCCACCGATCCGCCGCGACCGTGAAACAGGCGCAGCCGCACCTTGTGCTCGCGGAACACCTCGATGAGGCCGATCTCCGCCTTGTACAATTCCCAGCCGGAGGTGACGAAGCCGCCGTCCTTGTTGGAATCCGAATAGCCGAGCATCACCTCCTGCTCGGCGCCGCGGCTTGCCACCAGCTTGCGATAGGCGGGAAGCGAGAAGGCGCGGTCCATCACCTTGGCGCAGGCCTTCAGGTCCGAGATGGTCTCGAACAGCGGGATGATGTTCACCTCGCTGGTCAAGCCCCCCGTCCCGTCGCTGGCGACGAGGCCGACCTCCTTCAGCAGCAGCGCCACCTCCAGAAGGTCGGAGACACCCTCGGCCTTGGAGATGATGGCGTTGGGGATCACTTCCCGCCCGAGCGCATGGTGCGCCGCAGCCGCCTCGCGCAGGATGTCGAGCTCGGAGCAGGTCTCTTCCGAATAGGCGATGAATGGCGAGGCGAGCGGCCGGGGCGTCGCCAGCTCCTTCAGCAGCAACGCAATGCGCGCCTCCTCGTCGAGGCCCGCATAATCGGTGCCGGGCACCGCCTTCTCCAGCAGCTCCGCCACCACGCGCTCGTGCACGTCCGAGTTCTGCCGTAGGTCGATGCATGCGAGATGGAAGCCGAAGCAGTCCGCCGCCCGGCGCAGCAGCCGCAGCCGCCCGCGGGCCAGCACCTTCGATCCGTTCGCCACGAGCGAGTCGTGGATCACGTCGAGGTCGGCGCGGAACTCCTGCGCCGTGGCATAGGGCGCGAGCGCCTCGACCGTCGCCAGCGGCTCGCCGCGCAGCTTGCGAGCGGTCTGGCGCAGGCGCTCCAGGACGTAAGCGAGGGCGAGGCGATAGGGCTCCTCGCGGTGCTCCTGGGAGCGGTCCGGCGAGCGGGCGGCGAGTTCCGTGAGGGCATCGGATACGGTCACGAGGCGCTGGGCGAGAGACAGTTCCGCCCCGAGCGCCACCAATTCTTCCTCATAATGGGCGAGGATGCGGTCGCGATGCAGGCGCACGGTCTCCTTCAGCACCTCGGCGGTGACGAAGGGGTTGCCGTCGCGGTCGCCGCCGATCCAGCTGCCGATGCGCAGGAAGGAGGGGAGCTGCACCTCGTCCCCCGCCTCGGCGAGACGGTCCTCGATGGCGCAATAGAGGCGCGGCACCTCGGTGAGGAAGGTGTAGTCGTAATAAGAAAGGCCGTTCGCCACCTCGTCCAGCACGGTCAGCTTGATGCGGCGCAGCAGCGCCGTCTGCCACAGGGTCAGCACCGCCCGGCGCAGGATCTCCTCGCCCTCCTCCCGCTCCTGCGGGGTGGGCACCACGCGCTCGCGGCGATCGAGCTCGGCGGCGATCTCCATCTCGCGGTTGAGGGTGCTCTTGCGCCGCACCTCGGTGGGGTGGGCGGTGAGCACCGGGCTCATGCGCGCGCCGGAGAAGAAGTGCGCCAGCGTCTCGCGATCGATCCCCATCTGCTCCGCGCGGGAAAAGGCATAGGCGAGGCTGCCCGCACGCGGCGCCGAGCCGGCGATGGCGTGGGCGCGGTTGCGGCGGATGTGGTGCTGGTCTTCGGCGATGTTGGCGAGGTGGGAAAAGTAGCTGAAGGCGCGGATGGTATCGAGGGAGCGGTCGGCCGGCAGCGCGCCCAGAAGGGTGCCCAGCTCGTCGCGGGCGGCCTGGTCGTCGTCGCGGTGGAAGCGGATGGACAGCTGGCGGATGCGCTCCACGAGGTCGAACACCTCGTCGCCTTCCTGGTCGCGGACGGTGTCACCGAGAATGCGGCCGAGCAGCCGGATGTCGTCGCGCAGCGGCTGGTCCTTCACGTCCTCTGCGCGCGGCGCGAGGCCGCTCGAAAGTGCCAAATTCGTCATCCGACTCCCCCGGACTCGTCCGCTGCTGCGGCGCACGTCTCTTTCGACCTTAGTCTTAAGGAAATTGTGCAGGAGCGAAAGGGCGTTCCGGGCGAAGGTGATTTCACGCGGAGAGAAGACGGGCCTCGGCGACCCGGGCGGCACCGGACATCACGGCGAAGATGGAGGAGAAGAATCGCTCCACCGCATCCCGCCCGAGCGGTGAGAGGCAGCCCGTGCCGCGCGCGCCACGTTCCACCAGCCCGCGCTCCTCGCTCAGGCGCAGCAAATCGAGCACATGCGCCCGCGACAGGTGGAAGCGGCGGGAGAGATTGGCGATGGAGGGCGGCTCTTCGCGGGCGGATTCGGCGGTGAACAAAGCGAGAAGCACCATCAGGCCGCCGTCCCGGTCCACCAGATCGAGCAGCTCCGGGGCGGCGGAGACGGGCCGGAAGCCGGAGAGGAAGGCCTCGCCCAGCGTCACCGCGAGAACCCGCGTGAAGGCGGGATCCGCGAGGCGGGGGGCGAGCCGGGCGAGTTCCGGATCGAACGCGCTGCCGGCGTCGAACACGAGGCGCCACCGCTGGTGCTGGAGCGCGACGAGCTTCTCCTGCGGCATCAGCGGCTTCACCCGGCGATCCTCGGCCGGCTCCGCCGACGTCAGATAGCCGCCCCATCGCATGAGGGCGAGCATCGCCTTCGCGCGTCCCCGGCTGCACAGGCCGGTGGAGGTGCACAGGGCCACGATCCGCGCGGCGGTGAGCCCGCCGCCCTCGGCCGGCGGCAAAGCGTCGAGATAGAGCACCATGAGGCCGAACATGTTGCGGCCGCGATCACTAAGCACGCGGTTGAGCAGCCGGTTGCCGCTGTAGAGCGCGCTGATCTGGCCGACGAGTTGCGCCACCGCCCGCGGGAAGGCGGGATGGGCGAGGATCGCGCTCCGCGCCTCGTCACCGCACGCCGCATTGAGCCAGTCCACGGCCGTCCCTGCCCGCACAGCCACCAGCCCCAGCACCCGCGCCTCCGCCACATCGTCCCGCAACGGCCCAATGCCAGTGGGGCCAAGAATCGCCATTGCGGTATAGCAGGATGACGCCTAGCTGACCCGAAGTCACCTCGGCGCGATGTCAACCCGGGCGTCACGCACAGGTGTCTGCTAAGGATGCCGAGGCTGCCATGCGCCTGCTGACACGTTCCGCTTTCCTCGCCGCCACCCTCGCCGCACTGCCGCCGGCCGCCGTCGTCACCTTCGCGACGACCGCCCCTGCCGGCGCCGTCGTCTATTGCAGGACCGTCGGCGTGCCGAAGGGCTGCGTCGCCCGTCCCACCGCCCCCGCGGCGCGCGCTGCCGTCCATTGCACCCGGCCCGGCTATCCCGCAGGCTGCGTGCCGGGCGCCGGAGCCCCGGGCGTGGGCGTCACCCCCGGCGTCGGCGTCGGTGCGCCCGGTGTCGGTGTCGCGCCCGGAGTCGGCGTGAATGCCGGCGGCCCGGTCAACCGCGTCGGCGTGCGCTGATCGCGCATCCTGAAATCCACTGGAGGCAACACCCCATGAAGTCCCTGCTCTGCGCCGCCGCCCTCACCCTCGCCTGCGCCGCCCCCGCGCTTGCCGACAAGGCCTCGGCCGACCAGTGCGCCGCCAATCTCGGCGCCGACGCCAAGGCCATCTATGCCGCCGCTGCCCCGGGCTTCGCCAGCGCTGCCGATCCGCGCGCGCTCGTGACCGAGAAGACCAAGGCCCTGGTGCAGTCCGGCGCCGTCTCCATGAGCGGCGCCCGCCCCGCCGCCGAGGCGGCCGGCGCCTGCCTCACCCAGCTGCGCTGAACCATACCGGCCGTCGGCTCCAGGCGAGCCGACGGCCTTTTCTTGCGTTCGAGGCCGGCGGCGTGTTGCGCCCGAGACGTTGGCCGGGGCAATGGCCCAGAGCGCTTGCCCGAAGCGGCCGCGCGGGTCTAAGGCTGGCGTCTTCCCCGCCTAGACCGACCGGCCCATGCCCCACACGCCCGACACCCTTCTCGCCTTCCTCGCGCAGAACGACATTTCCGGCACCACCTACGAGCATCCGCCCGTCCACACAGTGGCCGAATCCCAGGCGCTGCGCGGCGACATTCCCGGCGCCCATACCAAGAACCTGTTCCTGCGCGACGGGAAGAAGACCTATTTCCTGCTGACGCTCGCCGAGGATACCCCGGTGAACCTCAAGGCCCTGCGCGGCCCGCTGGGGGCTAAGGGCTCGCTCTCCTTCGCCTCGCCCGAGGCGCTCATGGAGCATCTCGGCATCCTGCCCGGCTCGGTGAGCCTGCTCGCGCTCGCCAACGATACCGAAGGCCGGGTCCGCTTCGCCATCGATGCGGCGCTCATGCGCGCCGACTTCGTGGGCTGCCACCCGCTCACCAATGCCCGCACCACCGTGCTCACGCCGGAGGCGCTACGCGCTTTCTTCCGCCTGACCGGCCATGAGGCCATGGAAGTGGAGATTCCGTCGGCCGGCGAGGCGTGAGCCCCGCTTAATTGGCGCATGGCTTCAATTTGCGCATGGCTTCATGGCGCTCTCGTCGCTGCCGGCCTGGGCGAGGAGCGTCCTGAGGTCGATGTCCTGGATCAGCGTCACGAAATTGCCGCCCGGCTTCAGCCGGAGATACGTGCTGAGCAGCAGCGGCCCGGCGGGTAACGCGCCGCGCACGCAACCTTCAGCGGACACCGCGAGCGACCCGCTGGCGCGCCGTCCCTTCGCCAGTTCGTCCGATTTCAGCGCCAGCGCCTCGCTGCGCGCCGCCTCCAGCTTGCGTCGGCCCTCGTCGGTCAGCCGGAAAAGGGTGATGCGCATGCCCGCGCGCTCCTCCTCCTTGAGCGCCGCGAGGGCCTTCGGGTCCGTCTCCACCTCCAGCGCCGCCTGCACGGTCGTCTTGCGGGCCTCATCGCCCTGGCGCCAGTAGGACATGACCACGAACGCCCCGCCGGGCACCGCCACGATCTCCTTGGGCGCACGCACGGCGGCGCGCAGGACGGTCAGATCAGCCGTTTCGAGATCGAGGGTGGCCAGCTGCGGCAGGGAGCTGACGGGAACATGGGAGCAGGCGCCCACACAAAGAACGGCCACCAGCAAGGCGAGCGTCCGTACGGGGCGCGAGAGGGCGAGAAAGAAACGCATCCGATCTCTCATTTTGGGTTGAATAATTACTGTTTTACGATAAAAAATGAATGCGTCAAGGAAAGCTCGCATGTCTTCAGATCGCATCGACCCCAGACTTCACCGCGTGGTGCGCCTCGGCCGCACCCTCTCGATCGCCACCCTCGTGATCCTTCTGCTGCTGATGGCGTCCGGCCTCGGCATCTGGCTGTCGCCTGGGCTGGTGGAACGGGTGATCGTCCCGCGCATCGGCCTCGCCGGGCATCCGGTGGCGCTGGATGGCGCGAGCCTGTCCGCCGGCCTCGCGATTTCCGCGATTCCGCTCGGCATCCTCGCCTATGGCCTGCTTCAGGTGCGCCAGATCTTCCGCGATTTCGGCCGCGGCGAGATCATCTCCGCCTTGCTCGCGGTGCGGCTGGAGCGCTTCGGCGCGGCCGTCGCGCTCCAGGGCCTCCTCGCCCCCTTCGTCGGGGCGGCGCTGAGCATCGCCCTCACCCTCAACAATCCGCCGGGCACGCGCGCCATCGCCGTCTCGATCTCCAGCCACGACGTGGTGGCGGTGATCGTCGGCCTGCTCGTCATCGGGGTGGGGGCGGTCATGCGCGAGGCGGCGCGCATCGCCGAAGAAAACGCGAGCTTCGTCTGAGCGGGGAGGCTATGGGACCACCATGCCCATCATCGTCAATCTCGACGTGATGCTGGCGCGCCGCAAGATGCGTTCGCGCGAGCTTGCCGAGCGCATCGGCATCACCGAGCAGAACGTTTCCCTGCTCAAGTCCGGCAAGGTGCGCGGCGTGCGCTTCGACACGCTAGCGCGCATCTGCGAAACCCTCGGCTGCCAGCCCGGCGACATTCTGGAATATGTGCCGGGGAACGAGGAAGCGGACGAGGAGGCGGCGGACTAGCGCCCCGCTTCGTCGTCAGCCCGGATCGCCCCCCGCCCGGGCGTCATAGGCGGCCTGCGCCGCCAGCACCGCATCCATGTTGCGCTCGGCCCAGTGGGCGATGGCCGCCACCGCGTCGGTCAGCGTCCGGCCGAGCGGCGTCAGCGCGTATTCCACCGTGACCGGCACGGTGGGGAAGACCGCCCGCGAGAGGAGCCCGTCGCGCTCCAGCTTCTTCAGCGTCTGCGACAGCACCTTCTGCGAGATGCCCTTGATGTCCCGCCTGAGGTGGTTGAACCGCACCGGGCCGTCGCGCAGCCGGTCGAGGATCAGCACCGCCCATTTGTCGGCGATGCGGTCCAGCACCATGCGCGTCGGGCATTGCGCCTCATAGACATCGAAGGGCCACGGAAGCCGGCAGCTCTCGCCGGCAGGCTCAGGCGCGCCCTGCGGTTTCCCGGAAGTGACCATGTGAGTTCAAGGTGCTCTCTTTTGGGCTTGCTCGACCAAGAGTATGTATCCAATCGGAAGCTGGTTTCCAATGGAAACCTATCCTTGAATGCCCGCGCCACCGTGCGCCGGCGAGCAGGAGAGCGATCATGTCGGGTCAGATTCTGGTTTTCGCGGCCAACGGCAATGTGGGCCAGCCGCTGGTGCAGGCCCTTCTCGCCAAGGGCGAACAGGTGAAGGCGGCATCCCGCACGGGCAAGGCCGTGGGCGGTGCGCAGGGTGTGGCCATCGACATGGATGATCCCTTCACCTTCGCGACGGCCTTCGCCAGCGTGGACCGACTCTTCCTTCTGGCGCCCACCGGCTCCCTCGACATCACCGGGCGCCTCCTGCCCGTGATCGAGGCCGCTGCCGCCCGCAAGGTGAAGGTGGTGCTGATGACCGCGCTCGGCGTCGATGCGGACGACGCCATTCCCTACCGGCAGGTGGAACTGACGCTGGAGCGCTCGGGCACGCCGTTCGTGATCCTGCGGCCGAACTGGTTCGCGGACAATTTCCACACCTTCTGGAAGGCCGGCATCGACCATGGCGTGATCGCCCTCCCGGCGGCCGAGGGAAAGACGAGCTTCATCGACGCCCGAGACATCGCCGAAAGCGCGGCAGCAGCCCTGACCACCGATCGCTTCGACGGGCGCGCCTTCAACCTCACCGGTCCCGAGGCGCTGACCTATGGCGAGGCGGCGGCCATCCTCTCGTCGGTGACGGGCAAGCCCATCGCCTACACGGCTGTGAGCGACGACACCTTCGTCGGCATCCTCACGGGCGCGGGCGTGCCGGAGCCCTATGCGCGCTTCCTCGCCACGCTCTTCCATCCCGTCCGCGAGGGCCGGACGGCGCACGTCACCGCCGACGTGGAAACCCTGACGGGCCATGCGCCGCGCACGCTTTCGACCTATGCGCAGGACAACGCCGCGCGGCTCGCCTGAGCCGCGTCACAGGTCCATGCGGTAGCGGACGAAATCGTCTGCCGCGACGAAGCTGTCGTAGAGCCGGCGGGCGGGATTGTCCTGCCTTGTGTGCCAGTAGAGGAGCGACCAGCCCCTCTCCTTGCCGAGGCGCACGAGGTCGGCGATCAGCGCGCGGCCGATCCCGCCGCCGCGGCAGGCGGGATCGACGAACAGGTCTTCAAGATAGCAGACCGGCGCGGCAACCCAGGTGCCCTCATGCAGGATGCTGATGGAGAAGCCGACCGGCTCGCCGCCGCGCCGCGCCATCCGCCCGATCATCGGCACCGAAGGGTCGAGAATGCGCGCCCAGGTGCGGGCGGTGATGTCCGCCCCCACCTCGGTCTCGTAGAAGGCGTTGTAGCCCGCCCACAGGCGACGCCATGCGGCCTCGTCCTGCGGCGCAGCGTCCGCGATCAGCAGGGGTTCGCCCGTGACCTCGCTCATCGTCTCGCCCGGCCCGCTCAGTTGCCGCCGTCCAGCAGGCGGCGGGCGATGACCTGGGCCTGAATCTCCGCCGCACCCTCGAAGATGTTGAGGATGCGCGCGTCGCACAGGATGCGCGACACCGGATATTCCAGCGCGAAGCCGTTGCCGCCGTGGATCTGCAGGGCGTTGTCCGCCGCCGCCCAGGCGACGCGCGCGCCGAGCAGCTTGGACATGCCGGCCTCGAGGTCCGTGCGGCGCCCCTCGTCCTTGGCGCGGGCGGCGAAATAGGTGATCTGGCGGGCGATCATGGTCTCCACCGCCATCATCACGATCTTGTCGGCGACGCGGGGGAAATTGATCAGCGACTTGCCGAACTGGATGCGCTCCTCGGCATATTTCAGGCCCACCTCCATGGCGGCCTGGGCCACGCCCACGGCGCGGGCGGCGGTCTGGATGCGGGCGCTCTCGAAGGTGGTCATGAGCTGCTTGAAGCCCTGCCCCTCCTCGCCGCCGAGCAGGTTCTTCGCCGGCACGGTGAAGCCGTCGAAGCCGATCTCGTATTCCTTCATGCCGCGATAGCCGAGCACCTCGATCTCGCCGCCGGTCATGCCCTCGGCGGGGAACGGGTTCTCGTCGGAGCCGCGCGGCTTTTCGGCGAGCAGGATGGACAGGCCTTTGTAGCCGGGCTCGGCCGGATTGGTGCGCACCAGCAGGGTCATGATGTCGGCGCGGACCGGATGGGTGATCCAGGTCTTGTTGCCGTTGACCTTGTAGACATCTCCCTCCTTCACCGCGCGGGTGCGGAGCGAAGCGAGGTCCGAGCCGGTGTTGGGCTCGGTGAACACCGCCGTGGGCAGGATCTCGCCCGAGGCGATCTTGGGCAGGAAGTGGCCCTTCTGCTCATCCGTACCGCCGGCGAGGATCAGCTCCGCCGCGATCTCCGAGCGGGTGCCCAGCGAACCGACGCCGATATAGCCGCGCGATAGCTCCTCGGTGACGACGCACATGGCCTCCTTCGGCAGGCCGAGGCCGCCGAACTCCTCGGGGATGGTGAGGCCGAACACGCCCATCTCGGAGAGTTGGGAGATGATCTCCAGCGGAATGTAGTCGTTCTTCAGATGCCATTCGTGGGCATGGGGGGCGACTTCCGCCTCCACGAAGCGATGCATCTCGGTGCGCATCGCTTCCGTGGTCTCGTCGAGGCCCGCCTCGCCGATGGTGCCGGCGAGGTGCGCGTCGCGGATGATGTCGGCGAGCGCGGCGCGGCTGGCCGCCGTATTGCCGTTCTCCACCAGTGCCGCGATGGCAGGCTCGGCGGCCAGCGCCGCAATGGTCGCGCCGGAGACGTAGAGATCGGGAAGCCGGACGATCTCGCCCTGGCTCATGGGAATGCCGCCGAGGATCTGCGCGATGTACTCGCCGAGGCCGATCTGCACGATCAGCTTCTCGGTGTCGCCGAACTTGCCCATCTCGGTCAGGCGGTCGGCATAGTGCACCAGCTCGCGCACGGAGAAGACGTAGGTGGCGAGCCAGGCGAGGCCGTGGGTGGCGCGCTGCTCCTTCTCCAGCAAAGCGGAAGAGATGCGCCCGCCATCCGTCACCTTGGCCTTCACCAGGGAGGTCGCCTCGGCCAGCAGCTTCTCCAGGCTGTCGGTCGCGACACGCCCGAGCGCCACGGCGTCGAATTCCCCGGTGGGCACGGACTGAACGGCGGCGCTGGCGGACATGAACTCTCCCCCTTGATTGTGCATTGCGCAATTGACCTATCCTTGCCCCGGAACCGGGCCAAGGCAACGCCTGATTACGAAAGCCGGGATCGGCCCGGATCAGGTGCCGCGCCGCAAATGGTGCGGCGCATGCGCCTTGATACGGCATCCGCCGCCGCGGTCGATCCGACTTTCGCCGTGAGGGGAGAGGGCCGGAGTCAGCCGTCAGGGCGCTTCGCCCTGCACCTCGGCGAGGCGGGCGGCGAGCTCCTCGAGGTTCTCGCGCATATGGACGCAGGCCGAGACCGCCGAGAACAGGGCCGTCAGCGTCTCCGCACCCACGGCACCGAAGGCGCCGTGGGTGTTCAGCTCCTCCACCCGCGCCTCCAGCGCCGCCACCGCCGCGCTTGCCGCATCGGCACGGGTGGCGAGGTCGGCAACGGGCTGGCCGTCCAGCCGGTCGGCGATGGCTGACATCTGGGCGGAGAGTGCCGTCGTCGCGGCCGTCAGGGTGGCAGAGACGAGGCCGGCGACGGGCTCGTCCAGCGGCCGGTCGGCGTTGCGCAGCAGGATGATGGCGGAATGCCACAGCCGCCGGGCGCCGCGCACTACGGGCGCAGGATCGGTCTGGGTGGTCAGCCGCCCGGCCTGCTCGGCCCGCACCTCCACGAGGCGCAGGTCCGCCGCGCGCAAAGCGAGGCGTGCCCCGCCGTTGAGCCGGTCGATGACCGAAGGGTCGATCCCCTGCCCGAGCAGCCCGCCCCGCCCGAGGTCCAGCAACTGGGCGGTCAGCCGCAGCGCCTTGGCGCAATAGGGAAACATTTTGCCCAGCGCGCGTTCCGGCAGGATGAGGATAGCGCACAACAGGCCAACCACCCCGCCCAGCGCGATTTCCGCCACCCGCGTGAGCCCCGACAGCCACGGCGCGACATCGCCGGGATGGGCCAGCATGACGATGACCACTGTGACAGGCGCCAGCTTGAAGCTGGTCGAGCGCGCCGCCAGCGCCGCCGCGATGAACAGCGCCACCGAGAGCACGAGCAGGGTCTCGAGCGGCGACTTGCCCGCCAGCATGGCCCCGGCCACGCCGACGACGCCGCCCGCCAGCGTGCCCAGCGCCCGGTCGATGGCGACCGACAGGCTGGCGCCCAGCGTCGCCTGCACCACCAGCACCGCGGTCAGCACCGCCCAATAGCCGTTAGGCAAGGCAAACTGCTCCGCCAGCAGATAGGTGACGATGCCGGCGATGGTGGCGCGAAGCGCGAGCTTGAGGTGGGCGAGGGCGATGACCTTGCTCAGCCGATCGCGCAGCGTGGGAACGCCGGATGCGGCTTCCGTCGTTGCATCCTCGGGCGCGACCTCAGAAGGCCCGGCGGCCGGGGATGCAGCCGGTGGCGGTTCAGCCGGGGAATTGGGCTGGCGCGGCATGGGAAATCTCGGCCGGTCCGGACGCCGGATGGGATGGCGCCGTGTCCTCGCTGTCTAGCCGAAGGCGGCCGGCGCCACCAGCCGGACGGTGGACGGGCGCGCCCGGCGCTTGCCATTCCCGCCGGAAAGCCCGATGTGAACTTGAAACGGGAGACCCCATGCTGCGGCGCATCTACCATATCGTTCTGGATGCGTTCTGGACCTTCTCCGCCGATGACGGCTGGGCGATCGCCAGCCATATCGCCCTGTCGGCGCTCATGTCCCTGTTCCCGTTCCTGATCTTCGTCACCGCGCTGGCCGGCTTTCTCGACCTTCGGCCGCTGGCGCAGGAGACCATCCAGCTCATTCTGGAGACCTGGCCGGAGCAGGTGGCCGGCCCCATCTCCCGCGAGATCTACAACGTGGTGAACCAGGTGCGCACCGATGTGCTCACCTACGGCGTGGTGCTCGCCCTCTATTTCTCCTCCAACGGCGTCGAGAGCCTGCGCATCGGCCTCAACCGCGCCTATGGCATGAAGGAGATGCGCTCGTGGTACTGGCTGCGGCTGGAATCCATCGGCTACGTGCTGATCGCTTCCGTCGCCATGCTGGCGCTGTCGTTCCTCGTGGTTCTCGGGCCGCTGCTGTGGCAGACGGCGGTGGCGCAGGTGCCGGCGCTGAAGCGGTTTTCGGGCACCATCACCGTTCTGCGCTTCGGCGCCACGTCCATCATTCTCGTGGTGTCGCTGCTGGTAGCGCATCTGTGGCTTCCGGCGGGGCGGCGCAAGCTCGCCGAGGTGGCGCCCGGCATTCTGGTGACGCTGGTCATGTGGCTGGTGGCGGCCACCGCCTTCGGCTTCTATCTGGCGGAATTTCCGGCCAATTATGTCACCACCTATGCCGGCCTCGCCTCGGTGATGATCGCGCTGGTCTTCCTTTACCTCACCGCCTCCATCTTCGTGTTCGGCGGCGAACTCAACGCCGCCATCAAGCGCGCCTTCGCGCCCGAGCCCTCCCACGACGAGGCCGAGGCGATGAAGGCGGTGTCCTGAGTCGGCGATGCGCGCGCTCCTCCCCGAGCCGCGGCCCGACGGCCGCCAGTCGGAGACCGCCCGGGCGGTCCAGCGCGGGGTGCTGCGCCATCTGGCGCTGGCGGGCATGGCCGGGCTGCCGGAATTCTCGCTGGTGAGCGGACGGCGGGCCGACATCCTCGCCATGGGGCCGAAGGGCGAGATCACCATCATCGAGATCAAGTCGTCGGTGACGGATTTCCGCACCGATGCCAAGTGGCACGAATACCGGGATTTCTGCGACCGGCTGATGTTCGCGGTGCCGGTGGACTTCCCGGTGGAGATCCTGCCCGAGGAGACCGGCCTGTTCGTTGCCGACGCCTTCGGCGCCGAATGCCTCCGGCCCGCCCCACTCCATCCCTTGCCGCCGGCGACGCGCAAGGCGCTCACCCTGCGCTTCGCCCGCGCCGCCGCCATGCGCCTCGCCGTGCTCTACGACCCGGACCTGCTGCGAGCGGAGATGTAGGGTCAAAGGATCACGGCCGTGGCGCATCGCGCCAGTCGGCCGAGAGGCCGAAGGCGCTGGAAAAGCCGCGTTCTCCGGCCGGCGTCAGCCGCAGCGCCCGGTTGTCAGCCGCGCGGTGAACCCATCGCAGATCCAGCAGCGCCGCGCCCAGGCGACCGGCGAGATGGGGCCGGCGCTCGCTCCAGTCGAGGCAGGTGCGGCAGAGCGGCCGGCGGCTCTGCGCCGCGTCATCGAGAGCGACGCCGAAATCGCAGAAGACGCGGCGGCCTGTGTCCGTCACCAGGCCCGCCCCATCGGTGAGGATCACATGGCCGTTGGCGCAGAGGGTGTCGGCAAGGGCGACGGCAAGGCGGCCGGCCATGTGGTCGTAGCAGGTGCGGGCGAGCCGCAGCGCGGCATCTTTCGGGCCGATGGGGTGATGGCGTTTCGGCCCGCCCGCGGCGATGGTCATCAGGGCGTGGAGCGCCTGCGCAACCTCCGCAGAGGCGAGGCGGTAGTAGCGGTGGCGCCCCTGTTTTTCGACCTTGACCAGCTCCGCCTCGGCGAGCCGTGCGAGATGGCCGCTGGTGGTCTGCGGCGTCACACCGGCGCGCTGCGCCAGTTCGCCCGCCGTCAGCGCCTGCCCGCCCATCAGGGCCGAGAGGATGTTGGCGCGCGCCACGTCCCCCATGAGGCGGGCGACTTCGGCAACGGTATTTCCCGAAACCATGTTCGACATGCGGGGACGCTAGCCGCCTGAACCACGCCCGTCACCACCGGACGTTTCGGCCACCGCCGAAGCATTGCCGGGACACCGTCCGCTAGAGAGCCCGACGAATGTCCTCGCGAGACCGGATCCTCAATGGCCCAAACACCCCGCTTCGGCACCGAGCTTCTTCTGCTGCTGGTGCTCTCGACCCTCTGGGGTGCGTCCTACACCTTCATCAAGATCGGGGTGGAAACCATCCCGCCTTTGACCTTCATCGCCGCCCGGACGCTGATCGCCGGCGGCCTGCTTGCCGCCATCCTCCGGGCGCGCGGTATGCGCCTGCCGGGTGATCGGGCCAGCTGGGCACGCTTCCTGTTTCAGGCCGGATTGAACAGTGTCGTGCCCTTCACTTTGATCGCCTGGGCCGAGCAGACCGTGGATGCGGGCGTCGCCACCATCCTGAACGCCACCTCACCCATCTTCGCCTTCCTGCTGACGGCCCTCGCGACTCGGCATGAGGCCGTGACCGCCCGCAAGCTGCTCGGGGTCACGGCGGGCCTTGCAGGGACAGGCTTCATCGTCGGGTTCGAGGCGCTGGAGGGGATTGGCCAGCAAGTGTGGGCTCAGCTCGCCATCGTCGCGGCCACGGTCTGCTATGCGGGCGCCGCCATATTCGGCCGGTCGTTCAAGGGGCTCGACCCGATGGTGCCGGCGGCGGGCTCCCTGCTCTGCGGGGCGGCGGTCCTTCTGCCGGTGAGTATCGCCGTGGACCGGCCCTGGATGCTTACGCCGAGCGCCAGCTCCCTCATCGCGCTCGGGCTGCTGTCCGTCTTCTCCACGGCGCTGGCGTTCGTCATCTATTTCCGGCTGGTGCGGACGCTCGGCTCCATCGGCACCACGGCGCAAGCCTATCTCAGGGTGCCCATCGGCGTGGCCATCGGCGTCCTGTGCCTCGGCGAGCGGCTGGCCCCCGATGCCTGGATCGGGCTTGCCTGCGTGGTTGCGGGTGTCGTCGCGATGACCTGGCCGACCCGCAGGAGCGCCTGACGCGCAGGAGAAGGGCCACGGGCGAACCGCTAGCGCGGCGCCCGAACCCCTGTCTGGCGGGCTCCGCTAGCGCGGAGCCCTTTTGGCCAGAATGCGCTGCAGGGTGCGGCGGTGCATGGAGAGTCGGCGGGCGGTCTCGGAGACGTTGCGACCGCACAGCTCATAGACCCGCTGGATGTGCTCCCAGCGCACCCGATCCGCCGACATGGGGTTCTCGGGCGGGGTCGGCTTGTGGTCGGCATTGGCGAGCAGCGCCGCGACCACGTCGTCCGCGTCGGCGGGCTTGGCGAGATAGTCCACGGCGCCGAGCTTCACGGCGGTGACGGCGGTGGCAATGTTGCCGTAACCGGTGAGCACGATGGCGCGGGCGCCGGGGCGGTTCTTCTTGAGGGCGGAGATGACATCGAGGCCGGTGCCGTCGCCGAGGCGCATGTCCACCACCGCATAGGCCGGGGCCGAGGTCTCGACGCGGGCGAGGCCATCCGCCACCGTCTCGGCGGTGGTCACCTCGAAGCCGCGGGCTTCCATGGCCCGCGCGAGGCGCTGGAGGAAGGACCGATCATCGTCAACGATCAGAACCGACCGGTCGTCCCCCACCTCAGGCATCTCGTTCATCGCGTCTTCCTCAATCCCTGATCGGCAATGCCGGCAAACAAGCACGAGCGATGCGGCTTTTACGCCGATCCGCCCGTAGATTAATCCAATGCGCGTCCCTTTGTCGCGTCTCCATCCACCTCGATCGCCAGCGCCTTGCGCGGCCAGTGGATGCCGATGACCGCGCCGGTGGCCGGCGGGACGCGGTTTTCAAAGGTCAAATTGGCCCCGGTGCGCTCCAGAAGCGTCTTGGCGATGAAGAAGCCAAGACCGAGGCCGCTTTCCGCCTCGAGGTCCGCATCCTGCCGCTCGCGGGCGCGGGATGTGACGTAGGGCTGGCCGATACGGCCGGAGATTTCCGGCGAGAAACCCGGCCCGTCATCGGCGACAACGATATCGAGGCCCGAAGGAGTCCACTGGGCGCTGATATCCACCCGCGTCGCGGCGAAATCGACCGCATTCTCCACGAGGTTGCCGAGGCCATAGAGCAGCCCGGGATTGCGGGCGATGACCGGGGCGTCGGGATCGTCCTTCACCGACACCGCGATGGTGATGCCGAAATTGCGGTGCGGCTCCACCACCTCCTCCAGCAGCAGAGCGAGGGGCATGCGATCGAACGGCGCGTCGCCGGATCTCAGCGAGGTCAGCGTCTGCAGGATGTCTCGACAGCGCGCGACCTGGTCGCGCAGCAGTGCCACGTCCTCGCTATAGGGGCTGTTGTCGCCGATGGAGCGGTGCATCTCCTTCACCACGAGGGCGATGGTGGAGAGGGGCGTGCCCAATTCGTGGGCAGCAGCGGCGGCGAGGCCATCGATGGCCGTGAGGTGCTGCTCGCGGGCCAGAACCAGCTCCGTGGCGGCCAGAGCATCGGCCAGTTCCCGCGCCTCCTCGGCTACGCGCCACGCATGCATGCCGATGAATCCCACGGCCACCGACAGGGACACCCAGATACCAGCTAGGTAAAGGTCCGGCAGCATCGGCACATCCGCTCCGGCCCACGGCAGCGGCCGGGTCCACAGGCCGACCGCGCCCGCGCAGGCCACCGCGAGGATGCCGAGCATCACCGTCGTGCTCCAGGCGAGCGCGGTGGCCGAAATCATCACCGGCGCGAGATAGAGCAGCACGAACGGGTTCTTCAGCCCGCCCGTCAGGTACAGCAATGCCGTAAGCTGGAGCACGTCATAGGCGAGCAGCGGGCCCGCGGCGGCGTCACCAAGCCGCCGGGCGACCGGATACTTGACCCGCAGGAGCACGTTCACCAGCGCGGAGAGGCCCACCACGGCGAGGCAGGAGGTCAGCGGCAGGGGGAAACCGAGGCCGAGATTGACCACGACCAGCGCCGCAATTTGGCCGGAAATAGCCAGCCAGCGCAGGCGAATCAGGGTGTCGAGGCGCAGGCCGAACGATCTGCCATGGGGCGGCGTTACAAAGGCGGTGGTCATGGAGTAGCGTTTCCGGTGTCCCGATGTGTGGAAGCGAGCCTCACGAAAGGGAATAGTGACCCTACTGCCATAGCAGCGGAACAATAGCGGTCTATGTCTTTTGTCGGCATTGACCAACCTTGGAAGTCGGCTCACGCTTGCGTCAACGTGCCGCCTTTCTAGGCAGCCAGCAATGGTGAGGACCACTCATGGCAATCGGCGAGTTCGCAAGTGCCACCCGGCTGCCGCGGCAAGGCGACATCGGTCTCTCGACTCCGCTCTACTGGATGTACGAGATGGGATACGCTGCGCTTAACCCATCCCGGGCCATGGCGGACGCCAGCCGTCTGTTCCTGAAAAACCCGATCAACCCGGTCTCGCATACCACCATCGGCAAGTCCATGGCGGCCGCCTGCGAGCTGTTCGAGCGCACCACCCGCCGCTACGGCAAACCGGACTGGGGCATCACCCACACTTCGGCCGGCGGCCAGACCGTGCCGATCCACGTCAACACCGTGTGGGAGCGGCCATTCTGCCGCCTGCTGCACTTCGAGCGCGCGTTCGAATATCCGCCGCGCCGCCCGCAGCCGCGCCTGCTCATCGTCGCCCCGGTGTCCGGCCACCACGCCACGCTGCTGCGCGGCACGGTCGAGGCCATGCTGCCCACCCACGACGTCTACGTGACCGACTGGATCGACGCGAAGCTGGTGCCCATGTCCGAAGGCCGCTTCAGCCTGTCGGACTATGTGGATTACCTCATCTCCATCTTCCACCGCATGGGCGGAAACTGCCACGTCATGGCCGTGTGCCAGCCGGCCGTGCCGGTGATGATGGCCATCGCCCGCATGGAAGCGGAGGAAGACCCCTTCGTTCCCCGCTCCATGGTGCTCATGGGCGGGCCGATCGACACCCGCGAGGCGCCCACCGCGGTGAACACGCTGGCTCAGGACCGCGGCATCGAATGGTTCCGGCGGAATGTCATCACCACCGTGCCCTGGCCGCACCCGGGCGCCCTGCGCGAGGTCTATCCGGGCTTCCTGCAGCTCAACGGCTTCATGTCCATGAACCTCGACCGGCACCTGCAGGCCCATTGGGACCTGTTCCGGCACCTGGTGCAGGGCGACGGCGACTCGGCGGAGAAGCACCGGGATTTCTACGACGAGTACCTCGCCGTCATGGACCTGACCGCGGATTTCTACCTGGAAACCGTGGAGAATGTCTTCATCACCCATGCCCTCCCCAAGGGCGAAATCATGCATCACTCCCAGGTGGTGAAGCCAGACGCCATCCACCGCGTGGCGCTGATGACGGTGGAAGGCGAGAAGGACGATATCTCCGGCATCGGCCAGACCAAGGCCGCGCACAAGCTCTGCCCCCGGATCCCCGAGGACATGCGGGCCCATTGGGAGCAGCCGGGCGTCGGCCATTACGGCGTCTTCAACGGCTCGCGCTTCCGTTCCGAGATCGCGCCGCGCATTTCCGACTTCATCCTCTCGCAGGAATTCCGCAGGGATGGCCGCGCCCGCCCCATGCCGGACCGCCCCGCGCCGGTGACCGCGGGGGAGGAAGAACCGGACGTGTTCGCCCTCAACAAGAATGTGACTGCGCTTTATCCCCGGATTGCGCCGACTTAGTACTGGCGGCGCGGCGAAATTCTTGGGAAGATGCCGGAGGTAACTTTGCCCCGGCTGACCAATGCTGTTTCGCCGCCAGACTCGCAATGAGGACCGCAAATCGTCGCTCCCGCCCAGCGCGGAGACGATCGAGTTGTTGCTCGACGACGAGTTGCTGCGCGTCATGGTCCGGCGCCATCCGCAGGCGCGCCGGCTGACGCTCCGGGTGCGCGCGACCTCCCGCGACGTCACCCTCACCGCACCGCCCCATGTGGCGCTTTCCTTCGCCCGCGCCTTCGTGGAGCGGCATCGCGAATGGGTGCGGGTCCGCCTCGTGCGCCTGCCGGAGGCCGTGCCCTTCGCGGATGGGGCGGTCATTCCCCTGCGCGGGGAACCCCACCGCATCGTCCACCGCCCCGATGCGCGCGGCACGGTCTGGATCGAGCCGGCGGTGCGCGGGATGCCCACGCTCTGCGTGGCCGGCGAGGCGCCGTATATGGCGCGCCGCGTGCAGGATTTCCTGAAGAAGGAGGCGCGGCGCGATCTTGCCGCCGCGGTCAAGCACTACACGCAGGCGCTCGGGGTCGAGGTCGGACGGCTCACGCTGCGCGACACGGCGAGCCGCTGGGGCTCCTGCTCGGCGCGCGGCGACCTCTCCTTCTCGTGGCGGCTGATCCTCGCACCGGCCTTCGTGCTGGATTACCTCGCGGCCCACGAGGTGGCGCACCGCTTGGAGATGAACCACGGGGTGCGCTTCTGGCGGCTGGTGGAGCAGGTCTGCCCCAACCGCAAGGAGGCGGAGGCGTGGCTGAGGCGCCACGGCTCCGAGCTCCATCGCTACGGCGAAGGTTGAGCTTCGCGGTGCCTCAGAGGGTCTTCTTGCGGCCGAGGCTGAACGCGCCGGGGCCGGCGGCGAAGTAGAACAGGAAGCCACCGATGATGGCGACATTCTTGAAGAAATGGATCTGCTGCCCGGCCTGAGCGGCCTCGGGGAACGTCCAGAACAGGTGCGACAGCAGTGTCGCGACGACGGTGAAGCCGGCAAGCCAGATCGCGGTGAAGCGCGGCCAAAGCCCGGCGATGAGGAGCAGACCGCCGATCACCTCGGTCGCTGCGGCCAGTCCCCCGAACACCATCGGCGCCGGAACCCCCTTGGCAGCGAGGGAGCCCGCAAATCCGGCCAGATTGCCGAGCTTGCCGATTCCCGCCGGCAGAAACAGAGCGGCGATGCAAAGTCGGCCCACCAGAAGGGCGAGATCATCAAGGCTACGCAAGTCGTCCTCCAACGCACACTTCCCGGAGCGGAAGCCGCAGAGTGTGTGATACCGCCGACGCTGCACTGCAACATCGGACAGGGAGGTTTCAGGACACTATTGCGTGTGGTCGCGCCCCGCCTGCTCGGCGGCGGCGAACATCAAACGGGCCGCCACGGGGAGCGCAACCGAGAGCCCGGCAAAGCGGAAAAGATGGTGCGCGCTCATGAAGGCCGGGTCGTAGCCCATGGCGAAGCCGAGGGCCGTCATGGCCTCCAGCGCCCCCGGCGCGAACGCCGTGACCAGCTTGCCGAGATCGTCTCCCGTCAGCCATGCGGCCAGCAAAGCGAACAGGGTCGAAATCGCCACCGCCACCAGGAAGGCCCCCAACGAGGCGAGCACATAGGCCCGGATGGTCGAAAGCGACGTGCCGATGAAGCGCACGCCCACGCTTCCCCCCAGAACCACGAAGGCCGGGATGAGCAGTTCCGCCGGCAGCACGGCGGTGGACAGGCGCGTGGCATGGAGCACGGCGCTGCCGGCGAGCGCGCCGAGGATGAGGCCGCCCGGCAGCTTCAGCCGCGCCGCGAGCAGCGCCGCGGCGGTGCAGACGACGAACAGGACGACGATCTCGCCGAGGGTCGAGACATGGGGTGGCGGCGGCACGCCGCCCGCCGTCATGCCCAGCGCCGCAAGCACGTTGGGCAGGGCCGCCACCAGCAGGAACAGCCGCAGCGTCTGGGCGAAGGCGACCTGCCGCAGGTCCGCATTGGTGTCCGCCGCCATGGCGACCACGGTACCGAAGGCGCCGGGCGCGGAGGCCCAGAAGGCGCTTTCCCGGCTCCAGCCGGCCACACGGGTGAGGAAGAGGGTGCCGCCCGCCATGGTGCCGAGCACGCTGGCGCCAAGGCAGGCCATGCTCACCGGCCAGGTGGCGGCGCGGGCGAAGGTCTCCGGCGTCAGCATGGTGCCCATGGAGGTGCCGAGCACCACGAAGGCGAGGAAGCGCAGCCATTCCGGCACGTCGATGCGCATGCCCGCCAGAGCAAGGCCGATGCAGGCGACCAGCGAGCCCGAAATCCACGCCGCCGGCAGGCCGAGCAGCGCGAAGATCAGCCCACCGAGGGCGCCGGCCCCCAGCGTCACCGCCGCCGAGGCGGCAGAGCGCATCCGGAAGGGCAGTCCCCTCACGCGGCGTCCGATCCCACAGGCCCGGTCCGCTCCAGCCAGGCGACGAGCCGCCGGCTCGCCTCGGCGAGCTGCGCATCGCCGCGCGCGAAGCACAGGCGCATGAAGCCCTCGCCGCCGAGGCCGAAGGCGGTTCCGGGGGCGAGGCCCACATTGGCCTCGTCCACCAGCGTGAGGCCGAGGCTGCGCACGTCGCGCCGGCCCTCGATGCCGAAGAACAGATAGAAGGCGCCGGGCGGCTTCACGAGGTCCACGCGCCCGGTGGCGAGCAGCGCATCGCCCACGAGATCGCGGCCACGGCGGGCGCGGGCGATCTGCTCGGCGACGAAAGGCTCGCCCTGATCCAGCGCCGCGATGGCGCCGCGCTGCATGAAGGCGGCGACGCCGGAAGTGGAATACTGGATGAGATTCTCGATGATCTGGCCGAGGCGCGGATGCGCCTCCAGCCAGCCGATGCGCCAGCCGGTCATCGCCCAGTTCTTGGAGAAGGTCTGGACGAAGAGGATGTGGTCCTCCTCGTCCATGATGTCATGGAAGGACGGGGCCCGCGCCTCTTCGCCGTAATAGAAACGGCCATAGATCTCGTCGGCGATGATCCACAGACCGTGGCGGCGGGCGAGGGACAGCACCGCCTTCAGGTCATCCAGCGTCGCCACGAAGCCGGTGGGATTGGCCGGCGTGTTCAAGAAGATGGCGCGGGTGGCCGGCGTCACCGCCGCAGCCAGCCGGTCGTGGTCGAGGGTGAAGCCCTCCGGCCCGTAATTGAAGGGCACATAGACGGCGCGCGCGCCGGCCTTCTGCGCCGCCGCCGCGGCATTGGGCCAGGTGGGGGAGGGAATGATCACCTCGTCCCCGGCCCCGGCCACGAGGGCCATGGCCACATGGATGGCCTGCATCCCCGATCCGGTGACGAAATAGCGCTCCGGCGCTTCCGGCACGCCATAGAGCCCGCTCATGTAGCGGGCGATCGCGGCGCGCAGCTCCGGCAGTCCCCGCTGCCAGGTGTAGAAGGTCTCGCCCGCGTGGAGGGCGGATGCGGCCGCCTCGCAGATGAAGGGCGGGGTGGGCACGTCGCCCTCGCCGGCCCAGAGCGGGATCATGCCGGGCCGATCGCGGCCGTAATTCATCACCTCGACGATGCCACTCTCAGGCAGCGCGCGCACGTGCTCGCGCACACGCTCCAGATAGGGATCCTCCACGGGCAAGGCGGGAACGGGCGCAGCAGGGGACATCATGACTTGCTCGCGGACACGAAGCGGGGTGGCGGCGCGGAGGGAAACCGGCGGATGCGCCGGCGCGACTTATAGAGCTTCGGCGCGCCCGTGCGCCATCAAATGAAGTGGCGATCCGATCAGTCCCGGTGATGAATCGCGCCTCCCGTTGCGGCATTGCACGGATGCAATGGCATCTTGCGAAGCGGGGCCGTTGCCGGTGCGGGGGTGGAGTTCTACGTCCTCAGCACCACACGCGCACCTTCGCGCCTTCGCCGGTTCAAACAGGATGCCCCCCATGTCGCAGACCGTCACCCCGGCCATCGATGCCGCCGCCATCGACCGCCTGTTCCTTTCCGCCCGCACCCAGAATGGCTGGACCGATGCCCCGGTCAGCGAAGCGGAAGTCCGCGCCCTCTATGATCTCGTGAAGTACGGCCCCACCTCCGCCAACACCCAGCCGGCCCGCTACGTGTTCCTCACCACCCCGGAATCCAAGGAGCGCCTGCGCCCTGCCCTGCCGGAGAGCAACCACAAGATCCTCGCCGCGCCGGTGGTGGCCATCATCGGCTACGCCCTCGACTTCCACGACAAGATCCCCGAGCTGTTTCCGCACTATCCGCAGTTCCGCGACCTGTTCGTCAACAATCCGGGGATGATCGAGCCCCACGCCTTCCGCAATTCCTCGCTGCAGGGCGCCTATCTCATCCTCGCCGCCCGCGCGCTCGGCCTCGATGTCGGCCCCGTCTCCGGCTTCGACGCGGCGAAGGTGGATGCTGAATTCTTCCCCGGCGGCACCACCAAGACCAATTTCATCGCCGCCATCGGCCATGGCGATGCCTCCAAGGTGATGCCCCGTCTGCCGCGCCTCGCCTTCGACGACGCCGCGCAGATCCTCTGATCGCGCCGCCATAACGAAAAAAGGGCGCCCCGCGGGGCGCCCTTTACGTTTGTGCCGGCGGCCTCAGTTGAGGCCGATGGTGGTCAGGTCCTGGAACCAGTGCTGGGCCTGCACGAAGCTCTTCACCTTGGGGGAGAGGGCGTGCGGGTTCACGTCGTGCACCACCCAGACCAGAACAGCGTCGTCCACCACCTGCTGGTGGACCTGGGCGAGCAATTCGTCCTGCTTCTTGGTGTCGAAGGTGCGCTTCGCCTCGTCGATGAGGGCGTCCACCTTGGGGTTCGAGTAATAGCCCCAGTTCACGCCCACCGGCGCCACCTGCCGCGAATCGAAGAAGCGGATGAGAGCGTAGAGCGGGTCGGAGGTGACATAGGCGATGTTGTTCGAGGTGATGCCCTCGTTCATCGGGTCCTTCGCCCCCTTGCGCCAGGCGGTGTAGAGCGCTTCCAGCTCCACCACCTTGAACTCCACGTCGATGCCGATCTCCTTGAAGCTCGCCTGCAGGAACTCGTTCATGGGCAGGGAGAGCATCTGGCCGGTGCCACCGGCGGCGATGATGAAGGTGGTCTTGAGCGGCTTTTCCTTGGAGTAGCCCGCCTCCTGCACCAGCTTCTTGGCGGCCTCGGGATCATACTTGAGGTCGAATGTGGGCTTGCCGAACCACGGGCTGGTCTTGTCCACCTGCCCCTTGGCCGGCTGGGCGAGGCCGTTCATCAGCTCCACCACGCCCTCGCGATCCACCGCAAGGTTCAGCGCCTTGCGCAGGCGGATGTCGGTCCAGGGCGAGCCGGGCAGCACGGAGAGGTGATAGTTCCACACGTGGGGCGTGACGTTGGTCACGAGCTTCATGCCGGCCGACTTCAGTTGCGGCACGGCGTCGGGCGCCGGCGTCTCGATGAGGTCCACCTGCCCGGCAAGCAGCGCGTTGGTGCGGGTCAGCGCCTCCGGCATGGGGATGAGAATCATCCGGTCGGTCTTGGGCAGGCGGGACTTGTCCCAGTAGTCGGGGTTCTTGACCAGCTCCAACCGCTCGCGCGGCACCAGCTTGTCCTGCTTGAAGGGGCCCGTGCCCGACGGGTTCTGGGCGAACTTGTCCCAGTCCTTGCCGAGCTTCTCGTACTGGGCCGGGCTCGACACCAGGAACCAGAGCATCTGGTAGGGGAAGAACGAGTCCACGTCCTTGGTGGTGATCTCCACCGTCATGTCGTCCACCTTGCGCCAGGAGGCGATGGACGGCAGGCGGGTCTTCACCTGGGCGGACTGGCGCTTGTCGAACTGGGGCGCCTTCTCGTCCAGCACCTTGTCGAGGTTCCACACCACGGCATCGGCATTGAAGTCCGAGCCGTCGTGGAACTTCACGCCCTTGCGCAGCGTGAACAGCCACTTCTTGGGATCGGCCGGATCGACCTTCCATTCGGTGGCGAGGCCGGGCACCAGCTTGCCGGGCCGGTCGGCCACGTTCATCTCCCAGGCGACCAGTGGGTCGTACAGGGTGTAGCCGGTGAATTGATAGGCACCTGCCCCACGATCAGGCTGGCCCGTGGTCTGCGGAATGTCCGCCATGGAGATGCCATAGCGGACCACGCTCTCGGCGCCAGCCGGCGCCGCCCCGGCAAGACCGAGGAAAAGCGCGGCGGCAAGAGAGGTTCGAAGCGTCCGGAAACGCAGCATCTATCATCCTTCCGTGAGTAAGCCCCACGGAAGGAAGGCAAGAGATATGCCGTATGCTTCGCTTTGCGAAACGGGCGTCAGCGGTTGCGGCGGGGCGGCCTGTTCGAGGACTTGCCCGAGGATTTGCCCCAGTTGAACACGCGGTGGGGGAACACCTCTCCGTTCTCGCCGTCGCCGATGGCGATGAGCGCGCCCTGGCAGGACACCGCCACATGGCCCTCGACGATGGGCGCGTCGCGGCCGCGCAGGATGATGCTCTGGCCGCAGCGCAGGCGATGGGCCTCCTGCGGCGTCACGTTGAGCTGGGGAATCTCCTCCAGCGCCACGGCGACCGGATCGAGCGCGTCCATCAGCGCCTCTTCGCTGGCCTCGGCGCGGTCACGCAGCTCGTCGAGGGGCACGAGGCGCTCCTCCAGGAACGGCCCGACGCAGGCGCGGCGCAGCTGGCAGATGTGGCCGCGCGAGCCGAGCATGCGGCCGAGGTCGCGGGCGATGGCGCGCACATAGGTGCCCTTGCCGCACTCGGCCTCCAGCACCGCATGGTCGGCGTCCGGACGGTCCATAAGCTCGATGCGGAAGATGGTGACGGGGCGCGCCTCCAGCTTCACCTCCTCGCCCTCGCGGGCCAGGTCATAGGCCCGCTCGCCGCCGATCTTCAGCGCCGAATAGGCCGGCGGCACCTGCATGATCTCTCCGCGGAAGGTGGGCAGGGCGGCGATGATCTCGTTGTCCGAGGGGCGCAGGTCCGAGGTTTCGACCGCCTTGCCCTCGGAATCGTCCGTGTCGGTCTCGACGCCGAAGCGCACGGTGAAACGGTAGGTCTTGCGGCCGTCCATCACGTAGGGAACGGTCTTGGTCGCCTCGCCGAAGGCGATGGGCAGGCAGCCGGAGGCCAGCGGGTCGAGGGTGCCGGCGTGGCCCGCCTTCTTCGCCCCGAAGATGCGCTTCACCACCGCCACCGCCTGGGTGGAGGTCATGGCGGTGGGCTTGTCCAGCAGCACCCAGCCGTCGAGGTCGCGCTTGGGCGCGCGGGGGCGGTTGTCCTGCTCGCGGCTGGGGCGGGGGGCGTCGCCGCTGTGGGGCGCTTCGACCGCTTCAGCAGCGACGGCGGTGTCGACAACGGATTCAACGATGGGCTCGGCGGCGGCTTCAGCCGCGGCTTCGGCAGTGGCTCGGACGGTCATTCGGCGTCGGTCTCTTTGTCGGTCGGATTCTGGTCGGGCGCATCCTCGCCATCGAGGTCGCGCTGCACCTGGGGGGAGCGCAGGAGGGCGTCCATACGCGCGCCTTCGTCGAAGGACGTATCCTTGCGAAAGCGAAGCTCGGGCACGCTCTTCAGCTCCACCCGCCGCGCCACCTCCCCCCGGAGGCGGCGGGCATTGTCGGCCAGCGCCTTGATGACGGGGGTGATGTCCTTGCCGCCGAGGGGCATGACGTAGCAGGTGGCGATCTTGAGGTCCGGCGACATGCGCACTTCGGGCACCGTGATGATGTGCCCGGCGAGCACCGGATCGATATGGTCGCCGCGGGACAGCACGTCGGCCAGGGCATGGCGGACAAGCTCGCCCACGCGCAGCATGCGCTGGGAGGGGCCAGCGGAGGGTTCGGCTCTTCTGTTCATTTTCGTTTCTTCTTGTCGTCTCATACAGCAGTGCTGCGGCGCATCCGGCCGCAAATCAAAATGAGCCCCGCCCCCGCCAGAAAGACAAAGGCTTCGAAACCATCTCGCGCACGGGAGCGGCAGCCCTCCAGCACGGCGGAGCGGTATGTCGCGTGGTCAAGCCACATGTCGGACACAGCCAACACCGCCAACAGGAGGAAGGCTGCCGCACCAGCGGTCGCGATCCAAAGACTGCGCGTGAACCAGGACAGCCCGCAGGCGAGAACCAGGCCCGCCACGGCAACGGGACCGAGAAAGCCGGTCGGGGCGTCCGCGCTCCCCCACTGCCCGGCGACCTTGTCGCAAACTTCCGCCAGTGCAGAGGCTTGCGGCAATGTGACGAGCAAAACGAGAGCGCCCGGCCACGCAAGGGCCGTTCCTGCCGCCCGGACTCGGGCAGAAGCAATTCGCCGTTCCATCACCAGACCTTTGGGCCGCGTGCCGCAGCGCGCTGTTGCCCGATGACACAGGGAATGGCCGGGTTTGGACCGTACCGCTCCGGTGGAGGGTGATGCGGCGTCGCCGTATTCACCCAGATACACGAGAACCTTTCTCCCGCGTGCGGGAGAAAGGTATTGCGTGTCTTGAGCCTCGCCTCACAGCGAGCGCTGGATCACCTCGACGCGGTAGCACTCGATCACGTCGCCAGCGCGCATGTCCTGGTAGTTCTCGAAGGACATGCCGCAATCCTGGCCGGCGTTCACGGTGTTGACCGCATCCTTGAAGCGGTTGAGCGTCGCGAGCTTGCCCTCGTGGATCACCACGTTGTCGCGGATGAGGCGCACGTGCTGGCCCTTCTCCACGATGCCGTCGGTGACCTGGCAGCCCGCCACCTTGCCCACCTTGGAGACCAGGAAGATCTCCTTGATGAGCGCGTTGCCCAGCATGGTCTCGCGGTTGATGGGCGCGAGCAGGCCGCTCATGGCCTTCTTCACGTCATCCACGAGGTCGTAGATGATGTTGTAGTAGCGGATCTCGATACCCGCCCGATCGGCCGCGTCGCGCGCTTCCTTGTTGGCGCGCACGTTGAAGGCGATGATCGCGGCGCCGGAGGTTTCCGCCAGCGTCACGTCGCTTTCGTTGATGCCGCCCGCGCCGGAATGGATGATGCGGGCCTGCACCTCGTCGTTGCCGACCTTCTCCAGCGCGCCGATGATGGCTTCCACCGAACCCGACACGTCGCCCTTGATGATGAGGGGGAATTCCTTCCGCCCCGAAGCCTTCACCTGGCTCATCATCTGCTCCAGAGAGCCGCGGATGGTGGCGGAACGGGCCGCCGCCTTCTCGCGCTTCTGGCGCTGGCGGTAATCGGTGATCTCGCGGGCGCGGGCCTCGTTCTCGACCACGGCGAGGCGGTCGCCCGCCTCAGGCGTGCCGTTGAAGCCCAGCACTTCCACGGGGAAGGAGGGGCCTGCCGCGTCCACGGTGGCACCGGTGTCGGAGATGAGGGCGCGCACGCGGCCCCACTCGGCGCCGGCCACCACGATGTCGCCCACGTGCAGGGTGCCGCGCTGGACGAGAACGGTGGCCACCGGGCCCCGGCCGCGATCGAGCTTGGCTTCCACCACGGTGCCTTCGGCGTCGCGGTTCGGATTGGCGCGCAGGTCGAGCAGTTCGGACTGGAGGGCGATCGCCTCCAGGAGCTTGTCGAGGTTGAGATGCTCCTTGGCGGAGACCTCCACCTCGAGCGTCTCGCCGCCCATGCTCTCCACCTGCACTTCATACTGAAGCAGTTCGGAGCGCACGCGCTCGGGCTTGGCGCCGGGCTTGTCGATCTTGTTGATCGCCACGATCAGCGGCACCCGCGCCGCGCGGGCGTGGTTGATGGCTTCCACCGTCTGGGGCATCACGCCGTCGTCGGCCGCCACCACCAGCACCACGATGTCCGTCACCTTGGCGCCACGGGCGCGCATGGCGGTGAAGGCGGCGTGGCCGGGGGTGTCGATGAAGGTGATCTTCGAGCCCGAGGGTGCGGTCACCTGGTAGGCGCCGATGTGCTGGGTGATGCCGCCGGCTTCGCCGGACACCACGTTCGCCTTGCGGATGGCGTCAAGCAGCGAGGTCTTGCCGTGGTCGACGTGGCCCATGATGGTCACGACGGCCGGACGCGGCAGCAGGGTCTCGGGGGCGTCCGGGGTATCGAACAGGCCTTCCTCGACGTCGCTCTCCGACACGCGGCGCACGGTGTGGCCGAGATCCTCGGCGATGAGCTCGGCGGTATCGGCGTCGATCACGTCGGTGATCTTCACCATCTGCCCCTGCTTCATCAGCATGCGGATCACGTCCACGGCCCGCTCCGACATGCGGTTGGCGAGTTCCTGGATGGTGATGGTCTCCGGCAGGATCACCTCGCGGGCGATCTTTTCCTTGCTCTCCTGCTGCCGGTGGCCGGTCATGCGCTGGGTACGGCGGCGGAACGAGGCCACCGAACGCTGGCGCTCTTCCTCACCCGACTGGGCGGTGACGAGCGTCAGGCGGCCGCGCTGCTTCTCCTGGCCGGCGGGGGCGCGGGGCACCTTGACCGGGGCGACCGGACGCGCGGGACCACGGCGCACGGCGCCGCCGCCACGGCGTTCCTCTTCTTCGCTGCCACCCTCGGTCGGGGCGGTGGTGCCGGCCGGACGGGGGGTGAGCGGACGCGCGGTGGTCGTGCCGGCGGGACGGGCGCTCGCGCCCTGGTCCTCGCCGCCGAAGCGCTTGCGCGCTTCCTGCTCGGCCTTGCGCTTCTTGTCTTCTTCCTGGGCGCGGCGGGCCTCGTCCTCGCGCTTGCGGGCCTCGGCGGCCTCACGCTCGGCGCGCTCGGCACGCTCGCGCTCGGCGCGGCGACGGGCCTCCTCCTCGGCCGCGCGGCGCTCCTCGGCCATGCGCTGCTCTTCGACCGCGCGGACGCGGGCGTCGGCAAGCGCGCTGGCGCGGGCGTTGCGCTCTTCCTCGGTCAGGGTGCGCAGCACCACGCCGGAACCGCCGGGACGCTGCTGGCCGGGACGGGCCGGACCACCACCACCGGGACGGCGGTCACGATCCGAACCGGGACCACCGGAACGCGGCGGCTGGCCGGGCCGCGAGGGCTGGCCGGGGCGCGACGAGGACTGGCCAGCGGAACCGGGACGCGAGGTCTGGCCGGACGCGGAACGCGGTCCCTCGGAGGGACGCGCGCCGGACGGCGCGGACGGACGGGCCGCGGTAGGCGCAGACGGAGCCGCCGGCTTCGGCGCGGGAGTGGGAGCCGGAGCGGCGGCCACGGGAGCGGCGGGCGCAGCCGCCTCGACCTTGGCAGGAGCCGGCTCGGCCGCGACCGGAGCCGCAGGCGCCGGAGCAGGTGTGGGGGCGGGAGCAGCCGGTGCGGCAGGCGCCTTCGCTTCCACCGGAGCGGCCGGCGCAGGCGCGGCGGCAGCCGGAGCGACAGGAGCGGGAGCGGCCGGAGGCGCAGCAGGCGCCTTCGCCTCTACCGGGGCGGCCGGTGCAGGCGCGGCGGGAGCCGGAGCGGACGGAACGGGAGCAGCCGGTGCGGGGCGGGCGGGAGCCGCCGGAGCGGCAGGCGCCTTCGCCTGTGCAGGCGGGGCAGCCGGAGCCGGCGCCGCTGGCGCGCTCCCGTGGCCTGCCTCACCTGGGGCGATGACGCGGCGCTTCACCTTCTCGACCACGACCGCCTTCGAGCGGCCATGGCTGAAGCTTTGGCGCACCGTTCCCTGCTCCACCGGGCGCTTCAGCGTGAGCGTCTTGCCGGGGGCGGGATGCAGCGTCTTGTCGCCTGGGGTCTTGGTGTCGTTCATTCCGTATCCGTTCCTTGCATCCGGCCGGGGTCATGCGGGAGATCAGCACCATGGCTCAAATCGTTGCCATGGCTGGGGTTTGGACCCTGCCCGAGCGTCTCGCCGATGGACGTACCCGTCCGCCAGCGCGAGAGCCTGTGGCAGCGCTCCAGAAACCCTTTGGCCGTCGGATGCGCGAGCAGCGCCGCATGTACCACATTTGACCGCCCTAACGCCAAGTCCAAATCGATGCCGGGAAAGCAATCGACCACGGCAGCCGCGCGGAAACCGGCAGCCTCGACCTGTCGCAGGAGGGCATTGAGCTTGCGCACCCCGTCCGGGCGCGCGTCACTGGCGTTGAGGACGACCAGCACATCGCCGGTGCCCAGGGCCGCCTCGACCTTGGTGTGCCCCGTCACGACCCGTCCCGCCTTGTTGGCGAGGGAGAGGGCGGCGAGGGCGTCCTTGTAGAGAAGCCGATCCACCAGATCGGCGAGATCGGGCGCAGCCTTGCCGCGGCCCTTGAAGGCGCGGCCGAAGGCCTTTTTCTTCAGCGCCGTTTCGAGATCGGCCCGCGTGGCGCCCACCCAGGCACCGCGGCCGGGGAGCTTACGCGAAAGATCCGGGATGATGGCGCCATCGGGCGCCATCACGAAACGCAGCATGTCGGCCACCGGCAGCACCCGCCGCGTGGCGAGGCACAGGCGCGACAAGGGTGCCCGCGCCGCAGACAAGCTGCGCGGCCCTCCGTCCGTCTCGTCCTCGTCCAGTATCGCGAGCACCAGTGGTCATCTCCTTAGGCTCAGGCGTCTTCGGCCGGGGCTTCTTCACCCTCGGCTTCAGGCTCGGCCTCGATCCAGCCCGCGGTGACGCGGGCCTGCATGATGAGCGCTTCCGCGTCCTCGCGGGAGAACTCGAATCCGTCCAGCGCGCCGGCATGGCGGATGGTCTCGCCATCCTTACGCTCGCTCCAGCCGATGAGATCGTCGGTGGCGCAGCCGGCGAGGTCCTCGACGGTCTTGATGTCGTTCTCGCCGAAGGCCACCAGCATCTTGGAGGTGACGCCGGGCACGTCCTTCACCTCGTCCTCGACGCCCAGCTCCTTGCGGCGGGCATCGAGCGCCTCTTCCACCTCGGCGAGGTGCTTGAGAGCGCGGGACTGCAGTTCGGCGGCGGTGTCCTCATCGAAGCCTTCGATGGAGGCGAGTTCGGAGATCGGCACGTAGGCGATCTCCTCCACCGAGGTGAAGCCCTCGGAGGTGAGCAGCTGGCCCATCATCTCGTCGAGATCGAGGGCCTCGGAGAACATCTTGGTGCGCTCGGCGAATTCCTTCTGCCGCCGCTCGCTCTCCTCCTGCTCGGTCATGATGTCGATGTCCCAGCCGGTGAGCTGGGTGGCAAGGCGGACGTTCTGGCCGCGGCGGCCGATGGCCAGCGACAGCTGGGCGTCGGGCACCACCACCTCGATGCGCTCGCGATCCTCGTCGAGCACCACCTTCACCACCTCGGCGGGGGCAAGGGCGTTGACGATGAAGGTGGCGATGTCCGGGTTCCAGGGGATGATGTCGATCTTCTCGCCCTGCAGCTCGTTCACCACCGCCTGCACGCGCGAGCCGCGCATGCCGACGCAGGCGCCGACCGGGTCCACGGACTGGTCGCGGGAGATGACGGCGATCTTGGCGCGGGAGCCGGGATCGCGGGCCACCGCCTTGATCTCGACGATGCCGTCATAGATCTCGGGCACTTCCTGCGCGAACAGCTTCGCCATGAACTGGGGATGCGTGCGGGAGAGGAAGATCTGCGGGCCGCGCGGCTCGCGACGCACGTCGTAGATGTAGGCGCGGATGCGATCGCCGGTCTTCACCGTCTCGCGCGGCAGAAGCTCGTCGCGGCGCAGGATGCCTTCGCCGCGGCCGAGGTCCACGACCACGTTGCCGTACTCGACGCGCTTCACGAGGCCGTTCAGCACGTCGCCGATGCGGTCCTTGTACTCGTCATACTGCCGGTCGCGCTCGGCCTCGCGCACCTTCTGCACGATGACCTGCTTCGCACTCTGCGCGGCGATGCGGCCGAAATCGAAGGGCGGCAGCGTGTCGGCGATGGTGTCGCCCACCTGCGCCGCGGGATTGTGGCGGCGGGCGCCGTCCAGCGTGATCTCGGTGGCGGTGTTCTCCACCTCGTCCACCACGAGCAGGTGACGCGCCAGGCGCAGCTCGCCGGTGCGCGGATTGATGTCGGCGTGGATGTCCGTCTCCTGGCCGTAGCGCGAGCGCGCGGCCTTGGCGATGGCATCTTCCATGGCGGCGATCACGATGCTGCGGTCGATGGACTTCTCCCGCGCGACCGCATCGGCGATCTGCAGGAGCTCCAGCCGGTTTGCGCTGACGGCGACCATCAGTGCTTCTCCTTCACGCTGCTGGCGTTGGCCGAGGAGGCGGACGTCTCGAGGCCCGCCTTCTTCTTGGCATTGGACTTCTTTCCATCGGGCTTCTTGCCCGCGACCTTGGATTTCTTCGCCTTCTTGCCGGCGACCTTGCCGGTGGCGCCCTTGTTGGCGACCGGGCCGCGCGCCGACTTGGCAGGCGCCTCTGCCGGCTCGCCGTCCAGATCGCCCGGCTCGAACGTGTCGTCGGCCTCCAGCGGATCAACCTCGGAATCGAGGAAGTCCTCGGCGTCCTCGTCCAGCTCCTGCCCGGCGGCCTTGGCCGCGCGCAGTGCCTCGCGGATGAGGGCATCGGTGAGCACGAGGCGGGCGTCGTGGATATCGCGCAGGGGCAGGCGGACGGTGGGCTCCTCGTCGGCGCGCGCATCGGTGCGGCGCACCAGCGCATCGCCGTCCTCGGCACCGGTGAGGATGCCGCGGAAGCGCTTGCGGCTATCCACCGGCACGCTCATCTCCACCTTCACCTCATGGCCCGCCCAGCGCACGAAATCAGACAGCCGCACCAGCGGCCGGTCGATGCCGGGAGAGGACATTTCCAGGCGGTAGGCGCTGGCGATGGGGTCTTCCACGTCAAGCACCGGCGACAGGGCGCGCGAGGCGGCCTCGCAATCGTCGATGGACATGGTGCCGTCGGGGCGCTCGGCCATGATCTGCACGGTGCCGCCGTCGCGGTTCGTCACCTTCACGCGCACCAGGCGATAGCCAAGGCCGCCGAGCACGCCGGAAGCGATGGCGGCGACGCGGGCCGCCACTCCGGTCTCGGTGATGAGGCGCGGCTCGTTGGGATCGTCGAGCACGGCGTTGATCTCGGTCATGTCACTCCGGGCGCGGATCGCTTCGCACCGGCTGTCCGCCGGGCGTCGTCCGCTGGTTCATTTTCCGCCGGGCGCGGCGGCTCGGCACCGGCGCCCGAAATTCATATGGCCATCAGGCCCGCCCGGCACCCCGGAGGGCGCATTCCGATGTCGCTGGACACCGGATAAGCAGAAAAGGAGCGGGTCCCGACCGGGGCCCACTCTCATCACCTTCGACTGCGATGGCGCTGAGGCATCCCCATGGGGGACGGCGCTAATATAGACGGAAATGCCGGAGGCGCAAGTCTGCCGTTGCGAACCGGCGGGACCCGCGCCCAGCGCATGGCACGTCCGCCATACCCGAACCCGCCCGCCGCAATTGCGCCGCACGCAGGGTGTTGAAGGCCGCCGACCGCGCTCCGCCTCGACCCGTCGACGGAGACGCCAGCGCCGAAGAGCCCGCCATCGCCGCATCGTGATGGCCCGTCAGCGCCTGATCCGCCACCGCTGCCGGATCAACCAGACATTCGAACCGCCGGCCCGAGCGAGGATCAAGTCCTTGCGTTTCTCGACCGGACCGCGCGACCGCCGGGATGGAGCGCTCCATCCCGGCGGTGCATGCCTTCAGGCCAATCCATCCAGCTCCTGATCGGTCAGCGCGCCCGGCACGATGGTGACCGGAATGGGAAACCGCGCCGCATGGCCGGCGGCGAGGGAGGCCACCAGCGGCCCCGGCCCGTCCTTTCCGGTCCCGGCGGCCAGCACCAGGATGGCAATGTCGCGGTCCTCGTGGATCACGGCTCCGATGGCTTCCGCCAAGGCGCCCTCGCGGATCACGGTTTCCGGGGCGACGCCGGCCACCTGCCGCGCCCGCGCGACATATTTGGCGAGCCGGGCCTCCATCTCCTCATGCGCCTCGGCCCGCATCAGGTCAGCGACGCCGAGCCATTGCTGGCTGACGCCTTCAAGTTCCAGAACCCCCAGCATCACCACCCCGCCCTCGGTGCCGGCGGCGCGGCGGGCGGCGTAATAGACGGCGCGGTCGCATTCCGGGGTATCGTCCACCACCACCAGGAACTTGCGACGATGCCCGGGTTCGCGGCTCTGGCGCGGGGCTACGGTCCGCGTGGGGATCATGACGGCTCTCCCGGATCGGATCTCTGGGGCGGGGCCGCCCATGGTGGCACGGCGGCGGGGGCGCGGGGGAGAGGATTTTCCAGCCCTCCCCACCCGGTTCGCATCGGGCGCCGCATGGGCTAGAGGGAGACGTCAGAGGCAATCGCGACGCCGCCCGGCGTCCGAAGGGGAAAGGACCAAGGCGTGTCGGAACTCAAGCTCGATCAGGCCCAGACCATCGTCACGACCGCGCTCGCCCATGCCCGGGCCGGCAGCATGAACCCGCTCGCGGTCTGCGTGCTCGACGCGCGCGGCGCGCTCAAGGCGGCCGGCTCCGAGGACGGCACCAGCCTCAACCGCATGGACATCGCCCTCGGCAAGGCCAAGGGCGCGCTGGCGCTGGGCATGGGCTCGCGCGCGCTGTTCAAGCGGGCGAAGGACCAGCCCTTCTTCATCGCCGCCGCCACCTCGGCTATCGGCGGCTCGCTGATCCCGGTGCCGGGCGGCGTGCTGATCCGTTCCGGCGACGGCAAGGTGATCGGCGTGGTCGGCATCTCCGGCGACACCTCCGACAATGACGAGGCCTGCGCCATCGCCGGCATCACCGCCGCCGGCCACATGCCCGACCAGGGTGCCGACTGAGCGCCATTGCCCGTCCACGCACGGGCGGGGCGCGCGCCCGGAGGCGGCGAAACATTCCGCTGGCCGGGCGCGGAAATTTGGCTATAGTCCGCCGCGCGGACGGTGCCCCTCGGGGCGCCGCGTTTCCTGTTGGCGGCATAATATGCTGATAACCATACGGAAACGGCAACGGGCGGTCGCTGGACCGCACCCGCGTTTCGCACACCCTCGACCGTGCTGGACGACATCCCGGCCCGGCCGACCGGAGACCGAGAGCCTGCCGCTACCTCCTGGAGGGACCCGGCGCCAGGGCTTCCGGCTCCTTCCCACTCTCTGTTGAAAGGATTGACCGATGTCGATCACGGCAGAGCGCAAGCAGGCGCTCATCAAGGACTTTGGTGCCAAGGACGGCGACACGGGTTCGCCCGAGGTGCAGGTGGCGATCCTCACCGAGCGCATCACCAACCTCACCGAGCACTTCAAGTCCCACAACAAGGACAACCACTCGCGTCGCGGGCTGCTCAAGCTCGTCTCGCAGCGGCGCAGCCTCCTCGACTATCTGAAGAAGAAGGACGAGGGCCGCTACAAGTCCCTCATCGGCCGTCTGGGCATTCGCCGCTGACGCCGGTTACCGGCGCCGGCCGGCGACAGGCTGGCGCCGCGCGCCCCCGCCACGGGGGCGCGTATACGCAGCGGGCATGGGGCCTGCTGCGGGTCCGTGAATGGAAGAAGCCATGGCAGGATCGCCGGACGCAACCGTCGGAGCCCCCGTATGAGGGTTTGGCTTCGCGCGGCGCGTCCGGCCGTCTTGCTCATGGCTTTTTTCGTTCGCGCCTGAACTGAAAGAGCAAGACATGTTCGACATCCACCGCGAAGAGCTGGACTGGGGCGGAACCACCCTCACCCTCGAGACGGGCAAGATGGCCCGCCAGGCCGACGGCTCCGTGCTGGCCACCTATGGCGACACCAAGGTTCTCGCCACCGTCGTTTCGGCCAAGGAGCCGAAGCCGGGCCAGGACTTCTTCCCCCTCACCGTGAACTACCAGGAAAAGACCTACGCGGCCGGCCGCATCCCCGGCGGCTACTTCAAGCGCGAGGGTCGTCCGTCCGAGAAGGAGACGCTGGTCTCCCGCCTCATCGACCGCCCGATCCGCCCCCTGTTCCCCGAGGGGTACAAGTGCGACACCCAGGTGGTCGTCACCGTGCTGGCGCATGACCTCGAGAACGATCCGGACGTGGTCGCCCTGGTCGCCGCCTCCGCCGCGCTGACCCTCTCCGGCATTCCCTTCATGGGCCCGGTGGGCGCCGCCCGCGTCGGCTTCATCGACAATGAATATGTGCTGAACCCCACCGTCGACGAGGTGAAGGAAAGCTCCCTCGACCTCGTGGTCGCCGGCACGGGCGACGCGGTGCTGATGGTGGAATCGGAAGCCAAGGAGCTGCCCGAGGAGATCATGCTCGGCGCCGTGATGTTCGGCCACCGCCACTTCCAGCCGGTGATCGAGGCCATCATCAAGCTAGCCGAGAAGGCCGCCAAGGAGCCCCGCACCTTCGCGCCGCTCGACGTCTCGGAGATCGAGGCCAAGGTGAAGGAGATCGCCGAGCACGATCTGCGCGCCGCCTACAAGATCAAGCAGAAGCAGGACCGCTACGCCGCCGTCGGCGCCGCCAAGTCCAAGGTGAAGAAGTATTACGAGGAGCTCGCCATCGGCGGCACGACCGTGCCGAACCCGCAGGTGGTCTCCGAGGTGTTCAAGGCGCTCGAAGCCAAGATCGTGCGCTGGAACATCCTCGATGACGGCATCCGCATCGACGGCCGCGACGTGCGCACCGTGCGCCCGATCGTCTCCGAGGTCGGCATCCTGCCGCGCGCCCACGGCTCTGCTTTGTTCACCCGCGGCGAGACGCAGGCCCTCGTGGTCGCCACCCTCGGCACCGGCGAGGACGAGCAGTTCATCGACAGCCTGGAAGGCACCTATAAGGAGCACTTCCTGCTGCACTACAACTTCCCGCCCTTCTCCGTGGGCGAGACCGGCCGCATGGGCTCGCCCGGCCGCCGCGAGATCGGCCACGGCAAGCTCGCCTGGCGCGCCATCCGCCCCATGCTGCCGGCCAAGCACGAGTTCCCCTACACCCTGCGCGTGGTGTCGGAGATCCTCGAGTCCAACGGCTCGTCCTCCATGGCCACCGTCTGCGGCACCTCGCTGGCGCTGATGGATGCCGGCGTGCCGCTGCGCCGCCCGGTGGCGGGCATCGCCATGGGCCTCATCCTCGAGGATGAGAAGTTCGCGGTGCTCTCCGACATCCTCGGCGACGAGGACCACCTCGGCGACATGGACTTCAAGGTGGCCGGCACGGAGCAGGGCGTGACCTCGCTCCAGATGGACATCAAGATCGCCGGCATCACCGAGGAGATCATGAAGGTCGCCCTCACCCAGGCGAAGGACGGCCGCGTCCACATCCTCGGCGAGATGTCCAAGGCCCTCACCACCGCCCGCGCGGAGCTCGGCGAGCACGCCCCGCGCATCGAGGTGATGAAGATCGCCGTGGACAAGATCCGCGAAGTGATCGGCTCCGGCGGCAAGGTGATCCGCGAGATCGTCGAGAAGACCGGCGCCAAGATCAACATCGAGGACGACGGCACCATCAAGATCGCCTCCGCCTCGGGCGACTCCATCAAGGCCGCCATCAACTGGATCAAGTCCATCGCTTCCGAGCCGGAAGTGGGCCAGATCTATGAGGGCACGGTCGTGAAGGTGGTGGACTTCGGCGCCTTCGTGAACTTCTTCGGCTCCAAGGACGGCCTCGTCCACGTGTCGCAGATGGCCAACGAGCGCGTCGCCAAGCCCTCCGACGTCGTCAAGGAAGGCGACAAGGTGAAGGTGAAGCTCATGGGCTTCGACGAGCGCGGCAAGACCCGCCTGTCCATGAAGGTGGTCGACCAGACCACCGGCGAGGACCTGGAAGCCAAGGCCAAGGCCGAGCGCGAAGCCGGCCGCACCGCCTCCGAAGGCGAGGCCGGCGCGGCGGAGTGATCCTCCGCATCAGCGTTGAATTGAGAAGGGCGGCCGCGAGGCCGCCCTTTTCTTTTCAGGGTCCCACAGCGCTCCTAAGCGCGACAATGTTCCCACAGAAATCTTCTCGTGCTATTCTTTCCACATGAATGCACAGGGAGCTCCTATGCGTGCTGCCCCTCTTGCCGACGCGCCGCTGAGCCAGGGCGCCGTGCTGACCAAGGCGGTGCTCCGCGCCGCCGACCGGCTTGGCGTGACGGGGGCGACCCTCGCCGCTGTCATCGGCCTCAGCCCCGCCTCGCTGACCCGCATGAAGAAGGGCGAGTTCGCGCTGGAATCCGGCACGAAGCCGTTCGAGCTGGCCATCCTGTTCGTCCGCCTGTTCCGCTCGCTGGACGCCATCGCAGGAGGAGACGAGCGCATCGCCCGTGCATGGCTCGCCAACCCCAACACCGCGCTGGACGCCGCCCCCATCGACAAGATCAGGACCATTGCGGGATTGATGGATGTCATCGCCTATCTGGACGCCCGACGCGCTATCGTCTGAGGCGCGGCCCTATGCCGGGCGCTGCTGGCGGCTGGTCGAGGCGCAGCACCTGTCGTCCACGCTCAAGCTGGTGGACGACACCGACGAGCAGAAGGTGCTGGAAGACCTCATCGAGGCCACCAAGCCACCCCTCCCGCCGGAGTGCCGGCACCTCGACTACCTTCTGTTCACGCCCTTCCGCTACGAGCCGCCCTACCCCCACGGCTCGCGCTTCCGCCGTGCGGGGCGCACGCCCGGCGTCTATTACGCCGCCGAACGGCCGGAGACGGCGCTGGCGGAGTTGGCCTTCTATCGCCTGCTGTTCTTCGCGGAATCGCCGGGCACGCCCTGGCCTCGGAGCGCCGGCCAGTACACCGCCTTCGCCGCCGAGGTGCGGACGGACCGCCATCTCGATCTCACCGCGGAACCGCTCTCAAGGGATGGCGCGGCCTGGACCCACCCCGTCGACTACGCGCCCTGCCAGCACCTCGCGGATGCGGCACGGGCGGCGGCGGTGGAGATCATCCGCTACCGCTCCGTGCGCGATCGCGATGCGGGGGCGAACCTCGCCGTACTGGCCTGCGGGGCGTTCGCCGCGCCGGCTCCAGTGGAGCGCCGGACGTGGCACATCTTGCTGGGCCGCACGGGCGTCTCAGCCGTGTGCGAGGCGCCGCGCCAGCGGCTTTCCTTCGGGCGGGAGGCGTTTTCCGCCGACCCGCGCCTCGCCGGCATGCTCTGGGAGCGCTGACCTCAGAATAGCTTCAGGCCGGGTGGCAGCGCGAGGCCGCCGGTCAGGGACTGCATCTTTTCCTGCATCACCCGCTCGGCCTTGCCGCGGGCGTCGGCCAAGGCGGCGACGATGAGGTCTTCAAGGATTTCCACCTCGTCCGGCTTCACCAGCGAAGGGTCGATGCGCACCGCCTTGCATTCACCCTTGGCCGTGACGCGCACCGAGACGAGACCGCCGCCAGAGGCACCGTCCACCTCGACGGTCTCCAGCTCCGCCTGCATCTGCTGCATGCGTTCCTGAAGTTCCTTGGCCTGCTTCATCATGCCCATGAGGTCGCGCATGGTGCTTCCACCTTTCTAGAATTCGATCTCGTCGTCGGCGCCGGGACCAGCGAGGTAATCCTCCTCCGAAGGCGCGAGGCCCTCGTCGGCGGGGGGCTCCTCGCGGGTGCGCACGTCCACCACCTCGGCGCCGGGGAAGCGGGCGAGCACGGCGGCCACCAGCGGATGGGCCTTGATGCCCTCCTCCCGCTCGGCTTTCACCGCCGCATTCTCCTCCGCCAGCGTCGGCCCGCCGGACTGGGAGGAGACCGAGACCATCCAGCGCCGGCCGGTCCATTCGTTGAGCTTGCGGGAGAGATCCTGAATGAGGCTGCCCGGTGCGCCGGGCACCAGCGCCACCTCGATGCGCCCGTCCTCCACATGCACGGGGCGCAGCTGCGTCTCGATGCCGTGCTTCAGGGCGAGGTCGCGGCGGGCCGCGGCGAGCGCCGCCACGTCGGCCAGGCTGCCGAGCCGCGGCCCTTCGGCCGGCATGGCGGCGCGGGCGTCGACGCGAATGTCCGCGCGCGGCTGCGGCCGGGGCTCCGCCGGACGGGGCGCGAGAGAGAGGCGGGGGCCGCCACCGCCACCACCGCCCGAGGGCAAGGAGGGCGCGGAGGGCGAAGCGGACGGCGGGGGCTGATCCTTCAGCCGGCGCAGCGCATCGTCGGGAGTCGGGAGGTCGGCGGCATAAGCGAGGCGCACCAGCACCATCTCCGCCGCCTGGGCGGGCTTGGGCGCCTGCTGCACCTCGCCGATGCCCTTCGAGAGCATCTGCCAGGCGCGGGCCAGCACACGCATGGAGAGCCCCTGCGCCATCTCGGACCCGCGCACCCGCTCGGCCTCCACCAGCGCGGCATCATCCGCCGCGTCGGGCACGATCTTCAGCCGGGTGACGAGGTGGGTGAAATCGGCGAGATCGGTGAGGATGACGGCGGGGTCGGCGCCGGAATCGTACTGGTCGCGGAATTCCGCCAGCGCCCGGGCGATCTCGCCCTTCATCAGCGCCTCGAACAGGTCGATCACGCGCCCCTTGTCGGCGAGGCCGAGCAGGCGGCGGACCTCATCCGCGCTCACCGTGCCGCCGCCGTGGGCGATGGCCTGATCCAGCAAGGACAGGCTGTCGCGCACCGAGCCCTCGGCCGCGCGGGCGACGATGGACAGGGCCTCCGGCTCGATGGTGACGCCCTCGCGGGCGCAGATGCCGGAGAGGTGCGCGGCCAGCGTGCCCGCCTCCACCCGGCGCAGATCGAAGCGCTGGCAGCGGGACAGCACGGTGACGGGCACCTTGCGGATTTCGGTGGTGGCGAAGATGAACTTCACATGCTCCGGTGGCTCCTCGAGCGTCTTCAGCAGCCCGTTGAAGGCCGCCGTGGAGAGCATGTGCACTTCGTCGATGATGTAGACCTTGTAGCGCGCCATCACCGGGCGGTAGCGGGCGCTCTCGATGATCTCGCGGATGTCGTTGATGGAGGTGTTGGACGCGGCGTCCATCTCCATCACGTCCACATGGCGGGATTCGATGATGTCGCGGCAGTGCTTGCCCATCACCGCGAGATCGAGGCTCGGCCCTCCGGCGGCGCCGTCCGCCGGTTCGTAATTGAGAGCGCGGGCGAGGATGCGGGCGGTGGTGGTCTTGCCCACGCCGCGCACGCCGGTGAGGATGTAGGCCTGCGCGATCCGCCCCGACGAGAAGGCGTTGCGCAGGGTGCGGACCATGGCCTCCTGGCCGATCAGGTCGGCGAAATTCTGCGGGCGATATTTGCGCGCCAGCACCCGGTAGGCGCCGGGTGAGGCCGCTGCAGGCGCGGCGGTGACAGCCGGCGCAGCTTCGGGCAGGCCGAGGTCGAAGCCCGGTCCGTCCTGCTGGTCGTCGGTGTGCTGCTCGTCGCTCATCTGGCCGCCTTCAGGGCCGGCGCTGGCCCACCCCATACATAGCATCGCGCGCCCGCACGTCGATGGGCGGGGCGGCAAATCCCCACCGTCCACGCTCCCAGGCGGGGGCGAGGGCAAGAAAGCTGGCGTCCGGCGCGCCGCCGTGCTTACACCCGCCCATGTGGCGCCAGCCCGACCCCTTGCACCTGCGGACCCGATCGTGACCCCATCTCCCCGTTCCATCGCCATTGTCGGCGCCGGCCCCGCCGGGCTCGCGGCCGCGGAGGTGCTGTCGGCGGCGGGGTTTCGGGTGGCGCTCTACGACCGGATGCCCTCCGCCGCGCGGAAATTCCTCATGGCGGGGCGCGGCGGGCTCAACCTCACACATTCCGAACCGGCCGACGCCTTCCGCGCCCGCTATGGCACGGCGGCGGAGCGCCTCACCCCCGCGCTCGCCGCCTTCCCGCCGCAGGCCCTGCGCGACTGGGCGACGGGGCTGGGGGAGGAGACCTTCGTCGGCTCCAGTGGACGCGTCTTCCCCAGGAGCTTCAAGGCCTCGCCGCTGCTGCGCGCCTGGCTGGGCCGGCTCGCAGCGAACGGCGTCACCTTCCATCCCCGGCATGATTGGCGGGGCTTCGACGCCGCCGGCGCTCTGCTGTTCGAGACGCCGGACGGCCCGGCCGAGGTGAAGGCGGATGCCGTCATCCTCGCCCTCGGCGGAGCCTCGTGGCCGCGGCTGGGCTCGGATGGCGCCTTCGTGCCGGCGCTGCGCGCCCTCGGCGTCGAGGTAAAGGATTTCGTGCCGGCCAATATGGGCGTTCTCGTCCCGTGGTCCGAGGTTTTCCGCCAGAAGTTCGCCGGCACGCCGCTGAAGCGCATCGCCCTCACCTTCAACGGCGTGACGGTGAAGGGCGAGGCCATGGTGAGCGCGGCCGGACTGGAAGGCGGGGCCATCTACGCCCTCTCCGCACCGCTCCGGCGGGCGCTCGCGGACGGCCCCGTGACGCTGCACGTGGATCTACGGCCCGACCTTGATGGCGCGGAGCTGGCGCGGCGGCTCGGCGGCGGGCCGGGCAGCGCCTCGCTCTCCACCTTCCTGCGCAAGGCGGCGGGGCTCGCGCCGGTGGCGGTGGGGCTCATCCGCGAGACGACCGGCCCGGCCAAGCCCGATCCGGCGACGCTCGCCCGCCTCATCAAGGCGCTGCCGCTGACCATCACCGGCCATGCCGGCCTGGAGCGGGCCATCTCATCGGCCGGCGGCATCGCCTGGGAGGGCGTCGGCCCGGACTTTTCATTGCTGGGCCTGCCGCCGCATCTTCCGCCGGTGTTTGTTGCCGGCGAGATGCTGGATTGGGAAGCGCCCACGGGCGGCTACCTCCTTCAGGCGGTCATCGCCACCGGCCGGACCGCCGGAGAAGGCGCAAAGGCCCGCCTCAGCCGCTGAAGCCGCCGTTCGCGAGATAGTCTGCCTCTTCCGGCGTCGTTTCGCGGCCGAGGATGACATTGCGGTGGGGGAAGCGGCCGAAACGGTCGATGCTCTCCTGGTGGATGAGCGCATAGCGCAGCCCGTCCTCCTGCCCCAAAGCACGATAGAGCGCGACGCATCTCGCCTGCGCCGCCCGGTCCTCGGCATGCATGAAGGGCAGATAGAAGAAGCTGCGCAGCACGTCCGGAATGGACGGGTCCTTGTCGAACCCCCGATCCAGCGCCTTCTCCGCCGCCGCCAGCGCCATGGCATCGGTGGCGAAGGCCTGCGGCGTGCCCCGGAAGACATTCCGCGGCACCTGATCGAGCAGGATGATGCGGGCGAGCGCGCCGGGCGCCGTGCCCTGCCACCCGTCGAGAGCGCTTTGCGCCGCCGCCTCATGGGCCGGCAGCAGGGCGGCGCGCACCTCCGCGTCGAAGGCCGGGCCGCCGCCGAACCATTTCTCGCGTCCGGCGGCCTGCCAGAAGGAGAGCACCGCCTCGGAAGTGGGAACGCGCGCGCTCATCGGCCCATCCCCGGAGGGGCCAGCGGATTGTCGGTGAGCGCGGCGCGGTCCGGCATGTCCACCTGCGGAATGCCGAGGAAGGCGTTGAACAGGCGGGCGATCACCTTGGGGTCGAGGTCGCGCACGATCATCACGAGGCGGCTCCTGTGGTCGTCGTCGGGCCAGCCGGCGAGGCGGGCCGGCGGGTGCATCACATGCTGCACCGCATGAATCACCACGGGCGTGTCCGGTTCCTCGGAGAGCTTCACGATGCCCTTCATGCGCAGCAGTTTGGCGCCATGGGTGCCGCGCAGCAGCTCCAGGAACAAATCAAGGGTCGAGGCCGGAATGGCGGCGTCCGTGGCGAGGGTGAAGGCGCGGATGCGGCTGTCATGCCGGTTCGGATCGAGGCTGGAAGGATCGACCTCGGCTTGCGCCGCCGCCACGTCCTCCGCCGCCAGCCAGCGGGCGACGTCCGGTATCCGCGTCTTGGCGTCGAACAGGCCGGCGCCGAGCAGGGCGTCCGCCGTCGCCTCCCCCGCCGCCGCATCGACGATCTTCGCCGCCGGGGCGAGGCGATGCAGCCGCGCCTTCAGCGCATCGAGGGCGGTGCGGCCTTCGGCGTCCACCACGAGATCGGACTTGGTGAGGACGATGCGGTCGGCCACCGCCGCCTGCTTCACCGCCTCGTCATGGGCATCGAGGGTCGCGTCGCCGTTCACCGCGTCCACCACGCAGACGATGCCGTCGAGCCGGTAGCGCAGGCCGAGATAGGGATGGGTCATCAGGGTGTGGATCACCGGCGCCGGATCGGCGAGGCCGGTGGTCTCGATGACGACGCGGGAGAAGGGCGGCAGGCGATCATTGTCGCGGCCGCGCAGCAGATCCTCCAGCGCGGCGACCAGATCGCCCCGCACCGTACAGCACAGGCAGCCGGACGAGAGCATCACGATGCCCTCCTCCACCGGCCGCACGAACAGATGGTCCAGCCCCACCTCGCCGAACTCGTTGATGAGCACGGCGGTGTCGGCCAGAGCCGGGTCGGCGAGCAGCACGTTGAGGAGCGTCGTCTTGCCAGCACCGAGGAAGCCGGTAAGCACGGTGACGGCGATGGGATCGGGCGGCCCGCGGCGGGACGCGACAGGTTCTGCGGCGGATGCGCCTTCCGTCGGGAAGGCGTCGGAGGAGCCCGGCATGGGGTGTCTCCCAGACAGAGGGATGGATTGCCTCCCTGCCTCTACGAGACGGTCTGCCGGGTCAAGGGTGAGGTTGGCAGCGGGCGAAGACCTGCCGCCTTATGTCGCCGAAACGCCCCGGTGAGCCGGCGACTTAGGTCGCCGGTTTGGGCGCCGGGGCGGCGGCCTCGGGATTGGCGGGCGCGGGGGCCGGCTTCGGCTTGGGCTTCGGCGTCGCAGAGCTGCCGGCCGCGACGGCGCCCTTTGGCTGGGCCGGCTTCTTGTCGGCGGTGGACGCCGGCTTCTTCGCCGCATCCCCGCTCGCCTTTTCACCACCCGTCTTGGGCTTGTCGGCGGTGGAGGCCGACTTGCTGTCCTGCTTCGACCCAGCGGCGGCCTTGGGCTTCTTCGGCGGGTCCGGCTCGTAGGCGGTGGCGTAATCCTCCACCGCATTGCGCGTGCCCACATAGACCGGAACCGGCGGCATGGAGGGCGGCAGGGTCTGCAGCAGCTCCGCGCCGGACTTGGGCAGAGCGGGCGTCGCGAAGGAGAAGCTGGAGCTCGCCTGCGGATCGGGCTCGTCGTCCGCCTCGGAGGCGGTCACGGCGCGCTTGCCGCCGCATACCTCGGCCCGCATGTCATAGATCGGCCCGCCGCTGTTGGGGATGGCGGACAGGAGCGGAGCGGCGGCGCCGAACACCGACCAGGATGACTGGAAGCCCTTCTCGAACATCAGCGCCGCCTGCTCGGTGCGGGCCGTGCCGGAACGGGCGCCGAGGATGACGGCGATGAGGCGCTTGTTGCCCCGGGTCGCGGTGGCGACGAGATTGTAGCCGGAGCCGCAGACGAAGCCGGTCTTCATGCCGTCCGCGCCGGGATAGCGGTCGATCAGGCGGTTGTAGTTGCGCAGCACCACCTTGCCGATCTTGATGGCCGGGATGCGGAACAGGGCTTCCTGCTCGGGGAAATGGTAGATGATGGCGCGGGCGAGGATGGCGAGGTCGCGGGCGGTGGTCACCTGCGCCGGGTCCGGCAGGCCGTTGGGGTTCTCGAAATGGGTGCCGGTCATGCCGAGGTGCGCGGCGGTGGCGTTCATCTCGGCGACGAAGGCGGGCATGGAGCCGGCGACGCCCTCACCCACCAGCCAGGCCATGTCGTTGGCCGACTTCACCAGAACCATCTTCAAGGCATTGTCGAGGGTGACGACGGTGCCGACCTTGAAGCCCATCTTGGAGGGCTGCTGCGCCGCCGCGGCGGGCGAGACGGTGATCGGTGTATCGAACTTCAGCCGGCCGTTGCGCACGGCGTTGAGCGCCACATAGACCGTCATCAGCTTGGTGACGGAGGCGGGATGCCAGGGACGCCCGGCCTCCTTCTGCTCGATCACCCGGCCAGTATCGGCTTCTACCAGCAGGATCGGGTTGGCGCGGGCCGGGATACCGGCAGCAAGCACAAGCCCGAAAGCGGCCAGCAGGCAGCCTGCAAACGAGGCTCGGAGGGCGAAACGTGATGTCGTGGGCGCCAACCGATCCGCTCCCTGTTGAGAAATCGCGCGCAGGAACTGTCCTTCCATAACCGGTTTCGCTTGCGCGGAAAAGGCGGAAGCGAGCCAATGGCCGGTCCGGCACAGGTCGTGGGCCGGCTTTGTCTGCCACAATTCAGCCGCACTCCTTTAAAACGCATAACCTTTACATGAAGGCTTCAGCTTGTCCTTGACGGTGCGCAACCCCGGACTGTCGCACCCGCTCATGTCTCGACGATCACTGCAGGCGCGGGCCGGGGCGCCTCTTCCGCCCCTGCCATGAACTGGGCGCGGGCCAATCCCGCGAAGCGCCCGCCGAGGCGCACTAGCTCGTCGAAGGAGCCGGCCTCCACCACCCGCCCGTGCTCGAACACCAGGATGCGGTCGGCATTGCGCACGGTGGCGAGGCGGTGGGCGATGACGAAGGTGGTGCGGCCTTTCATCACCTCGTCCAGCGCCGCCTGCACCTTCACCTCGGTGGCGGCGTCGAGGGCGCTGGTCGCCTCATCTAGGATGAGAATGGGCGGGTTCTTGAGGAGCGCTCGGGCGATGGAGAGGCGCTGGCGCTCGCCGCCGGAGAGCGCGCGGCCACGCTCGCCCACCACCGCCTGAAGGCCGAGCGGGTTGCGCTCCACCAGCTCCAGCGCCTGGGCGCGGGCGAGCGCCTCGCGCATCTCCGCCTCGGTGGCGTCTGGCTTGCCGACCTTGAGATTGTCGGCGATGGAGCGGTTGAACAGCAGCGGCTCCTGGAACACCACGCCGATGGCGTGGCGCAGGGAGGAGAGCGTGACGTCGCGGATGTCCTCGCCGTCGATGCGGATGGCGCCGGACTGGGGGTCGAACACCCGGTGCAGCAAAGCGAGCGCGGTGGACTTGCCCGCCCCCGTGGTGCCCACGAAGGCGAAGGTCTGGCCCGGCTCGGCGTGGAAGGAGACGTCCGCCACCGCCGTGCGCTTGCCGTCATAGGAGAAGGACACGTCGTCGAACGTCACGTCGCCCTTCACCGGCGGCAGGGGCTTTGCCCCCGGCCGGTCGCGCACCGCGCCCACCGTGTCCAGCACATCGAAGAACTGGGCGAGCTGCGGCGCCGACATCATCAGCCGGTTGAAGAAGGACACCGTGTGGTCCAGCCGGCCGATCAGCATGTTGGCGAAGGCCACGTAGGTGACGATGTCGCCGATATTGGCGAGGCCCTGCATGTAGAGCCAGGTGCCGATGAGCAGGATGGCGAGGATGGTCAGCGTCGTCGCCGCCTTCGTCGCCATGGACACCATCGCCCACCACGACAGCACCGGGATCTGCACCGCCAGCACCCGGTTCACCGTGTCGCGCAGGCCCGAGACCTCCGCCTCCGTGCGAGTATAGCTCTGGATGACCGCCACATTGCCCAGCGCGTCGGAGGTCTGCTCGGCGAGGTCGGAATTGTATTCCTCCACCTGCCGCTGCATGGCCTCGGTGCGGCGGATGACATAGCCGGTGACGATGCCGAACACCGCCATCAGCACGATCAGCACCAATCCCAGCCGCCAGTTGAGGTAGATGCCCACCGGCACGAGGATGACGAGGGAGAGGATCGCCGCGCAGTCCTCCCGGAAGAAGGAGAGCCAGAGGCCCCACAAAGCGTCGACGCCCTCCAGCATCACCTTCAGCAGGCGGCCGGAATGGGTTTCCCCGTGGAAGCTCAGAGGCAGCTGCAGCACATGCTCGAAATACTGCGTCAGCACCCCAAGGCGGCGGCGGTGGGAGAGCCGGTCGGCGTGGAGCGAGATCAGCACCCCGGCGCCGATGTTGAACAGGCCGAAGCACACCCAGGCGGCCAGCAGCGGCACAAGGTCGTCCTGATGCGGCAGGCGCTGGGCGGCCTGGGCGGTCGCCAGCGCATCGATGATGCGGCCGAACAGGATGGGTTCGGCGAACTGCGACACCGCCAGAGCGAGGTTCGAGCCGGCCAGCAGCGCCCCCAGCCGGGCCTCCGGCCCGAGGAGGCTGATGGTGCGGGCATAAACGCGCAGAAGGCTCATGCGGACGGGCTCCGGTCCCTTTCCGGCAGCAAAGCGAAGGCAGAGCCATGATGCAAGGGGATGGGACAACTCCGCTAGTGCAGCGCCTCGCTTGACATTCGCCGGCCCGCCCGCAGTCTGCACACAGCTTTAGCGGGGGTCTCGATTGGGCGAGGAACAGGCGGCGCACGCGCAGATCGCGGATTCTCACGCGCCGGATCATTCCCTCGAGGCCAGCGCCGCGCGCATCCTTGCCCGGCATCGCGACGCCATCAAGGTGCGCAAGCCCCATCTGGCGGTGGCGAACCTCGCGCGCATCCTCGGGGCGGCGCTGACGCTGGCCAACCGCCACGGCTTCCATGCCATGACCCTGCGCCAGCTGGCGGAGGAATCCGGCCTCAGCATGGGCGGGCTCTATTCCTACCTCGACAGCAAGGACACGCTGCTTCTCATGATCCTGGAGGAAGTGGCGGAGGCCGCGGAGGGCGCGCTCGCCGCGGCGCCGGAGGCGGTGCGCGCGGACCCGGCCCGGCACCTCGCCTGGCTCATCGAGCGCCATATCCTCCTCACCGAGGCCATGCACCCCTGGTTCGTGTTCGCCTACATGGAGGCGAAGGCGTTCCCGCCGGAGGCCCGCAAGCGCGCGGTGGAGAGCGAGCGCACCACCGAGCGCATCCTCGCCGGCGCCGTCGCCGAGGGCATGCGGCGCGGCACCTTCGCGGCCGGCGACCCGCTGTTCGCGGCGACGCTCATCAAGCCGCTGCTGCAGGACTGGTACGTGAAGCGCAGCAAGTATCGCGAGCGCGGCATCGAGGCGCCGGCCTATGCGGCCGAGGTCAACGCCTTCGTGCGGAAGGCGTTGACCTGATCCCTCAGATGAATGCCGCGGCCCGCGCGGCGAAGGCTTCGGCGAGGCGGCCGGTGTCGGCCGCGCCCTCGGCCGCCGCATTGCCCGCCTTGGCGCGGGCAGCGATGCCCTCGAAGATCACCGCCCAGCGGAACAAAGCGAAGGCCATGTGGAAGTCGGTGAGCTGAGCCCCATGGGTCGCTGCCGCCTGATAGGCCGCGACGAAATCGGCACGTGCGGGAATGCCCAGCGCAACGAGGTCGAGCCCGTCGATGCCGCCATATTCCTCCGGCCGCGACACCCAGGCCATGGCGCAATGGGCGAGGTCCGCCAGGGGATGGCCGAGGGTGGACAATTCCCAGTCCAGCACCGCGACCACCTCGGGGCGGGTGGGGTGGAACATGAGATTGCCGATGCGATAGTCGCCATGCGCGATGCGGCTGGTCTCGTCTGCCGGCACATGCTCCGGCAACCACGCCACGAGGCGGTCGATGTTGGCGTCCTCGCGGGTCTTCGAGAGGTCCCACTGGCGGGTCCAGCGCGCGATCTGGCGGCTGAAGTAATTGCCGGGCCGGCCGAAGTCCGCGAGGCCGACGGCGGCAGGGTCCACATTGTGCAGGGCCGCCAGCGTCGTGGCCATGGCCTCGTACATGGCCCGGCGCTCCTGCGGCGTCACGCCCGGCAGGGTGCAGTCGTGGAACACGCGGCCGTCCACCTTCTCCATAACGTAGAAAAGGGTACCGATGACGGACTTGTCCTCGCACAAAGCGAGCACGGGCGGCACCGGCACGCCGGTCCCGGCCAGAGCGTGCATGATGCGATACTCGCGATCCACCGCATGGGCGGAGGGCAGAAGCTCGCCCGGAGGCTGCTTGCGCAGCACCAAAGCGCGGTCGTCATAGGTGACGAAGAAGGTCGGGTTGGACTGCCCGCCCGAAATGGCCTGGAAGCGCGGCGTGCCCGAAAGGCCGGGGACGCGAGCCTTCAGCCAGGCGTCCAGCGCGGCGGCATCGAAGCCGAGGGAGGAGGCCTGGTCGCTCACGCTTTCTCTCCCGCCACCGGCCAGTTCCAGAAGCCGTCGCCTTCCTTCTCCAGGAAGCGGTTGAGCACCATTTCATGCACCGCATCGGCCCCGTCCACGATGCGGGCCTGCCGGGCATAGCGGTAGATCCACTCCAGCACCGTATCCTTGGAATAGCCGCGCGCGCCATTGATCTGGATGGCGGTGTCGGCGGCGAGGTGCAGGGTGTTGGCGGCCTTGATCTTGGCCATGGAGATTTCCTTGCGGGCGAGCCCACCGCGATCCAGCTCATAGGCCGCCTTCATGACCAGCAGGCGGCCGATCTCGATCTCCATGGCGATGCGCCCGAGCATGGTCTGCACGCTCTCGCGATCGGCAAGGCGAATGCCGAAGCCCTCGCGCACCGCCGCATAGTCGCGGGCGATGGCCACCGAGCGCATGGCGAGGCCGAGCCACCGCATGCAGTGGGTGAGCCGCGCCGGGCCGAGGCGGATCTGAGTGACCTTCAGGCCGTCGCCCTCCTTCATCAGCACGTCCTCGGGCGGGATGGTGAGCCCGTCGAACTCCAGCTCGCAATGGCCGCCATGCTCCTCCGGCCCCATGATGGGGATGCGCCGCACGATGCGCCAGCCCGGCGCGTCGCGATGGAAGGCGAAGGCGGTCAGGCCCTTGCGCGCATCATCGGAGGTGCGGGCGACGATGATGAAGTGCGCCGCCTCCTCCGCGCCGGTGATGAACCACTTGCGGCCGTAGATGCGATAGGAGCCGTCCGGCTGCTTCTCCGCCCGCGTGAGCATCATGGAGGGGTCGGAGCCACCGCCGGGGTGGGGCTCGGTCATGACGAAGGCGGAGCGGACCTCGCCGCGGGCGATGGGGGCGAGCCAGCGGGCCTTCTGGTCGGCCGTGCCCACCTCTTCCAGCACCATCATGTTGCCGTCGTCGGGCGCGGCCGAATTGAACACTACCGGGCCGAAGATGGAGCGGTTCATCTCGGTGTAGCAGACCGCCATGCCCATGCGGCCGACGCCGAGCCCGCCATTTTCCGGCTTCAGCTGAAGGCACCACAGCCCCTCCGCCTTCGCCTTGGCGCGCAGGCGCTCCAGCTGCGCGGGGGCGATGTTCTCGTGGGCGTCATAGGCGGCGGGATCGCTTTCCAGCGGGATGATCTCGTCCGAGACGAACGAAGCGATGCGGCGGCGGAGATCTTCGAGGGCCGGGGAGATCGAGAAATCCATGAGTGCGCCCTTCCAAGAGCAAAAACGAGCGAGCGCTCGCTTTCTATCCCATCAGCACTCCGATGGCAACGGCCATCGGCGACCCCGACGCGAGCGTATCGCAGACAATCGAACTTGGCCGCAGAGAACCTCCCGGCCGCATCAAACGCAAGGGAACCGGGCGGCGCGGTTCGAGTTGATAGGCCAGCAGAGACAAGACTTCTACTCGAAGACTTCAACTTGTCTTTGCGCGCAGGCCAGTCGAGCCGGCGCTTCATTTCATGCACACGATGAGCAGGGCCTTGCGCGAATGCGTTCAGGGCAAGTGCTTCGGTGCACCTTGAACAGGGCCATAGGGCTAGAACACGTTCTCACCAGGAGGATACCATGAAGATGATGCCGATCTACGCTGCGACCGCAGCCGTTCTTCTTTCCACCACCGCCATGGCGCAGACCGCTGCGCCCACCGGCACCATGGGCACCACCGCGACCGCAGCCACCGGCATGGCGCCCACCTTCGTGACCCGTCAGATGGCTGACCAGCATATGGCGTCCAACCTCATCGGCACCGCCGTGCGCGGCCCGGCCGACGAGAATCTCGGCGAGATCAACGATCTCCTTATCGACCGCTCGGGCAACGTGGCGGCCGTGGTGATCGGCGTCGGCGGCTTCCTCGGCATCGGCGAGAAGGATGTGGCGGTGCCGTTCCAGACGGTCGAGATGACCCGCGTCGACGGCAAGAACCGCCTGGTGCTGCGCAAGACCAAGGACGAGCTGAAGAACGCGCCGACCTTCACCGAGATGGACGCGACCCCGTCCACCACCGGCAGCGTGAACCGTCCGGCCACCCCGCCGGCGACCACGGCTCCCGTCGCCCGCTGATCCGGGAGGGGGACGGGGCGCGGATCTTTCATCCGCACCCCGCAAGCCCTTGGGACAACAGGCTTGCCGACCCTGGCTTCCGGCCAGGGCCGGCTTCGCCACGTCTGCTCGGCCAGGTCGGGCAGGAATGAACAGGGGCAGCGGCGGTTGATCCCGCGGCACATGCGGGGGCAATGTGGCGGCCCGATCGCCACAGGGAGCAGGCATGGACCTGTCCAGTCGAGGCCCCGCGGGCCTCTTCCTGAGAATCATCGCAGAGCCCCGCCCCCTGTGGTGGCGCTTCGCCTTCGCCGGCACCGTGGTGGCGGCGGCGCTGGTGCTCAGGCTCGGCCTCCTCGCGTGGATGGTCGAATTCCCACCCTATCTGCTCCAGCTGCCGGCGATCATCGTGGTCGCGCTGGTGTGCGGCGCCGAATGCGGCCTTGCGGCCATCGCCGTCCTGGTGGGCGTCAATGCCGCCCTGCTGCCGGAAGGCCCGGACGGTGGTGTCGCCCCCTCCGCGCTGGCCTCGCTTCTTTCCTTCACCGTCAATTCCTTCGCCGTGTGGGCCATTGCGGGGCTCGTCCGCACCACCCTGCGGCGGCTTGATTCGGCCCATGCCGCCTTGCTCTCGGCCGCGTCCGAGCAGACCGCCGTGGTGGCGACGCTGGAAGCGCTGCTGCAGCACGCCCCCGTGGGCTTCGCCTTCTTCGATGCCCAGCGGCGCTTCATTCGCGTCAACGAGATGCTGGCCCGCATCGACGGCATTCCCGCCCGCGAACATGCCGGGCGCTCCCTTGCCGACATGCTGCCCCAGCTCGCCGATGCAGTGACGCCCTCGCTGGAGCGGGTGCTCGCCACCGGCGAGGTGATCGCGGACGTGGAGCTGGAAGGCGCGACGCCCGCCGCCCCCGGCGTATGGCGCCATTTCCTCGTCAGCTATTTCCCGGTGCGCACCTCGAGCGAGGCCATCAACCTCGTCGGCATGATCGTGGTGGAGATCACCGAGCGCAAACGCGCCGAGAAGGCCATCGCCGCCAGCGAGCAGCGCTATCGCCTGCTGGCCGAGGCCCTGCCGAAGATGGTCTGGACCTCCTCCCCGGCCGGCACCGGCGACTATTACAACCACCGCTGGGCCGAATATACCGGCGTCGAGGCGCCGCCCGGCGAAGTGGTGGAATGGCACGCCTTCCTCCATCCGGAGGAGAAGGGTGGCGTCATGGGGGCCTGGGAGGCGAGCCTCGCCAGCGGCAACCCCTTCTCGCGCGAATGCCGCTTCCGCGCCAAGGACGGCAGCTATCGCTGGTTCCTCTGCCGCGCGGTGCCGGTGCGCGACGAGGACGGGCGCGTCGACCGCTGGTACGGCAGCTGCACCGACATCTCCGAGATCGTCGCCGCCCGCGAGGCCCTGTCCCGCACCAACGAGGACCTCGAACGCCTCGCCGCCGCCCGCACCATGCAGCTCGCCGAGGCCAACACCTTGCTCAAGCAGGAGATGGAAGAGCGCCTGCGTGCCGAATCCCAGCTGCGACAGGCGCAGAAGATGGAGGCGGTCGGCCAGCTCACCGGCGGAATCGCCCACGATTTCAACAATCTGCTCACCATCATCATCGGCAATATCGAGGCCGCCGAGCGCCGGGTGCCGGCCGACCCGCAGGACACCCGCACCCAGGAGATCAAGACCCAGGAAATCCGCCGCTTCCTCGATTACGGTCGGCAGGGCGCGCTCCGGGCCGCCATTCTCACCCAGCGGCTGCTCGCCTTCTCCCGCCGCCAGCCCCTCGATCCCCGCCCCACCGACGTCAACCGCCTCGTCACCGGCATGTCCCACATGCTGCGCAGCGCGCTGGGCGAGCGGGTGATGGTGGAGACGGTGCTCGCCGGCGGACTGTGGCGCACCGAGATCGACCATAACCAGCTGGAGAACGCCATCCTCAACCTCGCGGTGAACGCGCGCGATGCCATGATGGACGGCGGCAAGCTCACTATCGAGACCGCCAACGCCTATCTGGACGAGGCCTATTGCGCCGAGCACGAGGATCTGGAGCCGGGACAGTATGTGGCGATCTTCGTCAGCGACACCGGCATGGGCATGTCGGATGACGTGCGTGCCCGCGCCTTCGAGCCCTTCTTCACCACCAAGGGGCCGAAGGACGGCACCGGGCTGGGGCTCAGCCAGGTCTACGGCTTCGTGAAGCAGTCCGGCGGGCACGTGATGATCTATTCCGAGCGCGGCGACGGCACCACGGTGAAGCTCTATCTGCCCCGGCTGGAGGAGACGCCCTCCGTGCCCGAGCCCGCTCCGCCGCGGACCGATGGCGAGACCCGCGCCGCGCCCGCCGTGGTGCTGATGGTGGAGGACGACGACCAGCTCCGCACCATGGGCGCCGCAACCCTGCGGGAGGCCGGCCATACGGTGATCGAGGCCGAAAACGCCTCAGCCGCCCTCGACGCCCTGTCGCGCGGCGCCCGCCCCGACCTCCTCTTCACCGACGTGCGCCTCGGCGATGGAATGGACGGGCGAGGCCTCGCCGACGAGGTGAAGCGGCGGCTGCCGCGCACCCGCGTGCTGTTCACCACCGCCTATGCCCGCAACGCGGTGGTCCACCAGGGGCGGCTCGATCCGGGAATGAAGCTCCTGACCAAGCCCTACAGCCAGTCGGAACTGGTCACGAAGGTGAACGGAATGCTCGACGAACCCGCCCTCAGGGGGGCCGTCCTCCTGGTGGAGGACGAACCTTTCGTCGCCATGGTGGCGAGCCAGATCCTGGAGGACCAGGGCTTCAAGGTCACCGTCGCCTCCCACGGCGAGGCGGCGCTCTCCCACGCGCGCAATGCGAAAGCGGACATCGGCCGCGACGCGCTGGTGCTCGCCATCGTGGATATCGGGCTACCGGACATGCGCGGCGACGAGGTGGTGCGCCGGCTGGGCGAGATCGCGCCCGAGCTGCCGGTCATCGTCGCCACCGGCTATGCCACGCAGGACATCTCGCAAATGTTCGGCGGCCGCGTCGACGTGGGGGTCATCTCCAAGCCGTATGACGGCGCCACACTGGTGGCGGCGCTGGAGCGGCTCGGTTTCCGGCCGCAGGGCCAAGGATAAACGGAAGCGGATAAGCGGAAGCCGCCGGCGGGAGAGCCCGCCCGGCGGCTTCGGGAGTGGCGTGATGGCCCGGCACGACAGAAGCGGCGCCGGGGAACTGGATCAGCGGCGCAGCAGGATCTGGCCGAGGATGACGCCGACGCCCGCGGCAATGGCGCAGGCGGTGATGGGCTGCTCGCGGATGCTCTCGCGCAAGGTGAGGAACTGCTCCTCGGCCCAGTCGCCCACCTCGCCGGCGGCGCTCTCGGCCTCGCCCTTGGCGCCCTTCACCGAGTGCTTGGCGGTCTTGCCGAGGGTATCCAGCAGCTGGGTGAAATCGGCCTTGAGCTGGTCGAGGTCCGACTTCACGTCGTTCAGGTTGGCCTCGGCGGCGGGGGCGGTCACGATCTGCGGCTTGTCGACCATGGTTGTCTCCGGCAGGGTTTGTCACGCGGCGCGGTGGGAGCGTTGGCAACCGGCTGGCCGCCGATCGGGTCTCGCTCCGGGTCCGCTCGGGAGTGTAACGACCGACACGGCAATTGCGTGCCCGGGAAAGTTCGTAGTCCCCGCGATTTCCGCGGGGAGGCGGCTCACGCGCTCAGCGCGCGAGCCCTCGTTCAGGCGCTGCGCGCGGTTTCGGGCTCGGCGCGGGCCTCGTGGAAGAACAGCGCCTGCGCCACCGTCGCCTTCACCGTCTCGGTGAGGAAGGGCTTGGTGATGAGATAGGTGGGCTCCGGCCGCTCGCCGGTCAGGAGCCGATCGGGGAAGGCGGTGATGAAGATCACCGGCACGTTGAAGCTCGACAGGATCTCGGTCACCGCCTCGATGCCGGAGGAGCCGTCGGCAAGCTGGATGTCGGCCAGCACGAGGCCGAAATTGCCGCCCTGAGCCAGCTCCACCGCCTTGGAATGGGTGGGGGCGACGCCGATCACCTCATGCCCCAGCTCGGTGACGAGGGTCTTCAGATCGAGGGCGATCACCCATTCGTCCTCGATGATGAGAACGCGCGTCGCGAGCTGGCGGTCGATCTCGCGCTGCGCCGCCACCACCTGCGCCTCCACGTCGGACAGGGTGGTGCCGAGAATGGTCGACGCCTCGGCGAAGGAGAAGCCTTCCATCGCGGTCAGCAAAAGCGCCACGCGGGAGCCGGGGTCCATGGCCTGGAGGCGCGCATCGGCGCGGGAGGGCACCTGTCCGCCGGTGGGCTGGCGGTTCCATGTCTCGTGGAACGCCTTGTAGAGCGCGACGCGGGGCGACACCGCGGGATCGACCGCGACCTTGCCGTCGAGAATCGCCTGCAGCGTATTCTGCACCAGGAGGTCGCCGGCCGCCTGCGATCCCATCAGGGCGCGCGTGTAGCGGCGCAGGAACGGGAGCTGCTTGATAAGCGGATTGGAAGCCATGCGAGAATTCCCTGCCAAGCTGAACGGGCCGAAGGAGTGATGGCCTTTGGGAGCCACGTGAGTCTTGGGCCAAGTTGAAGCCAAAGCCCGGTAACGCTTGCGTGCACGACAAGTTCCACGCGCGTGGAACCGGGCGCCGCAAATCGCATTATAGTCCTAGCCGAGCCCGGCGGGAGCGGAACGACATTTCGCGGGCGCTCGGCAGGCAACGTAACGTAAAGATGGGCGGCCGTACCGAGGTCGAGCCGCCAGCGGTTCCATCGCGCAGCGTCCGGATCGCTCTTTCGGGGCGATCATCGCGAACAGCCGGACGAGCGTTCGCGCCAGAGGTATCCGTGCGGAGCGGCATGCCTCTCTGGCGCTTAGTAAAAGTGGTGTGGCGGAGCGACGATGGATCTGGAACGGGCGCAGGCCGCCAAATCCCGCGAGACCGGTTCGCGCGAAAGCGCTCCGCGTGAGGATCAGTCGGACAGGACGCGCGATGTCGGCCCCAGCAGCCGGGACCGCGCGGCCCTCTTTGCGTCCGCCGGCGCCCAGCCCCGTACCCTGTTCGACAGCGTCCGCCGCCGCCTGATCCTGATGGTGCTGCTGGCGCTCGCCCCCATCGCCGCCCTCAACATCGTGCAGGGCGTGATGCAGCTGTCCGCCGCCGAGGAGGATGCCCGGCAGAACCTGCTGCGCCATGCGCTGGCTGCCGCCGCCTCGCAGCAGAACGTGATCGCCTCGGCGGAGAATGTGCTCTACGCCCTGCAGAATGTGGACGAGGTGCGCACCGCCGGCCCCACCTGCCGGGCAACGCTGCGCGGCGCCACCATCTCCCTGCCCTTCGTCGCCAATATCGGCGTCATTGACGCCGCCGGGCAGCTCACCTGCACCGCCCTGCCCACGGCCGACACCGACATGAGCGACGACGCCTGGTGGCTTCAGGCGATCCGGCAGCCCGGCTTCAGCCTATCGGGCCGGGTGCGCAGCACCGCCACCGACCGGGACGTGGTGGTCGGCCTTCTCCCCCTGCGCGACGCCGCCGGCCGGCTGGAGGGCGGGCTGGCGCTGGGCATCGAGATCGGCTGGCTCGACAATCTCCTGCGCCAGCAGGTCCCCCCGTCCGAAGGCGTCGTCGCGGTCTTCACGGCGTCGGGGGAGGAGCTGGTCTCCAATGCGCGCGCGCTCAGCGGCGCCCTGTTCCAGGCTGCCCCCTTCGCCGCGCCGGACAATTCGCTGCGGGAGAGCACCGATCCTTCGGGGCGGCGCTGGACCTATGCCACCACCCCGCTCGGGCGCGAGGGGCTGGTGGTGGCCTATGCCTCCCCGTCCGACCGGCTGTTCGGCTGGACGCTGGTGACGGTGGCGGCAAGCTTCGCCTTGCCGGCGCTGGTGATGGTGGCGTCCCTCATCGCCCTGTGGGTGGCGGTGGACCGCATCGTGCTGCGCTGGCTGCTGTATCTGCGCCGGGTCACGGCGGTCTACGCCCAGGGCCATTACGGCTTCCGCCCCACACGGCTCGATGCCGCACCGAGCGAGTTCCGCATGCTCGGCCAATCGGTGGAGAACATGGCCTACGCCGTGCGCCAGCGCGATGCGCGCCTGCGCGAGAACCTCGCCGAGAAGACCGCTCTGGTGCGCGAGATCCACCACCGCATCAAGAACAGCCTTCAGGTGGTGGTCAGCCTGCTGTCGCTCTATGGCGGCGGGATGGGCAAGGGCGAGGACCGGCGCCGCTTCGATCAGCTGCGCACCCGCGTGAACACCCTCGCCCTCGTCCACCGCATCCTCTACGAGGCCAACGACGGCTCGCAGGTGCGCCTGCGCGAGTTGCTGGGGGAGCTCGCCTCGCTGATCGAGGGCTCTTCGGACAAGAATCTGCGCCTCGTGGTGGAGGCGGAGGAGGCGCGCCTGCCCACCGACATGGCCGTCCCCCTCGCCCTCATGGTGGTGGAGCTGGTGCTCGGGCTGACGCTACGGCCCGGCAGCACCTCCCTCGGCATGCTCATCACCGGCACGGTGGACGACGACCGCCTGCGCCTCGTCCTCACCGGCACCGCCGAAGCGCCGGAAGAGCCCTCCGGCCTCGCCGGGGGCTTCGCCACCCAACTCGGCGGCACGCTCACCCGCAAAAGCTCCGGCGACACGCTGGTGATCGTCGGGGATTTTCCTTGTCCCTCAGTCGCTTCTCCGGATACCGCCGGAGGGTCCGGGCCGAATGGGACCTGACACGCGACGTCCGCGTGTTTTTATCGGAACCACAGCCGTCCCTGCTTCGTTACTGCTTGGACCGTCCTGGCCACCCCACCGGCCGGAGGGCGGCCTATTGGCTTCAGTGCGGGTCGTTTCGCTCCGGCAAACACAGCGCCGGGTCGAACCGGCCGGGTGCCGCGATGAGCGGCCGATCGCAGTCGGAGGAACAGGGCATATGGACAAGGCGCGAACCAAGGGCACATCCCAGCGCGGCTTTGCGGCGATGGACGCGGAAAAGCAGCGGGCGATCGCGCGCAAGGGGGGCGAGAGCGTCCCGGCCGAGAAGCGCAGCTTCTTCCAGAATCGCACGCTGGCCGCCGAGGCCGGCCGCAAGGGCGGACAGAGCGTCGCTGACGACCAGCGCAGCTTCTCGCGGGACCGCACCCTCGCCTCGCAGGCGGGACAGAAGGGCGGCCAGAAGAGCGGCCAGGCCACCGGCACGGGGCCGGGGACCGGCAACGGCGGCGCCTGAACGCGCCGCCTATGAGGGGCGTAACCGGAACCGCCGTCCGCGGTGAACCGCGGGCGGAACCGGAACCGCAGCTGTAGCGTTAGGCTCAGGTCACGCTCGAGGGACGTCTCCGCGAAGGGGCGCTTCGCCGACCACACCCGGGAGCCGGGCGGACATAGCCGCCAGAAAAGTCACGATTGCCGGAAAGAATAGGCTGCCTGATGGACCTGCCCGCGCCGAGCGAAAGGACCCGCACAGAGATGGACGCCGCCGCCCTGCGCACGCAGGTGCTGGAGTTCCTTCCAGCGGTGCGCGCCTTTGCGCGGTCTTTGACCCGCAACCGAACGGAGGCCGACGATCTGGTCCAGGAGACGCTGCTGAAGGCGCTCTCCAACATGGACAAGTTCGACCCCGGCACCAATCTGCGTGCGTGGCTCTTCACCATCCTGCGCAACACCTATTACACCGAGATCCGCAAGCGTCGGCGCGAGAATGACGGCATGGCCGCGCTCGCCCAGCAGGATTCCAATATCGGCCCGAGCCAGGAATGGTCGGCCACTCTCACCTCTCTCAAGGACGCCCTCGCCCTTCTGCCGGACGACCAGCGCGAAGCGCTGGTGCTAGTGGGCGCGGCGGGCTTGTCTTACGAGGAAGCGGCGGAGGTCTGCGGCTGCGCGCTCGGCACCATCAAGAGCCGCGTCAACCGCGCCCGCGCCAAGCTGCTCGTGCTCATGGGCGCCGAAGTCACCGCCGACGTGGTGGAAGGCGACGCGGTCGCCATGTCCGCGGCGCGAAGCTCGCTCTCCACATCCTGAGCCACACACGCCCGCGTCGCCGTCGGCGCGTGGGTGCTTGACAGGCGCGTCCCGGCGTCGCTTGGTTCGCCCATGACATCTTTCGTCCGGAAGGACGTCGCCTCGAACACGGCCGCCGAGGCGCGGCGCGAGGCGGACGAGCCCCATTCCCCCGTGGTGCGCTTCGGCGCCGGTGCCCCGCTCAGGTTGGATGCGGGCGTCGAGCTGAACCACCTGCAGATCGGCTACCAGACCTACGGCGAGCCCAATGCCGCCGGCACCAATGCGGTGCTGGTGTGCCACGCGCTGACCGGCGACCAGCACGCCGCGAGCCTCAATCCCGTCACCGGCAAGCCCGGCTGGTGGGAGACCATGGTCGGCCCCGGCAAGCCCATCGACACCGAGCGCTTCTTCGTCATCTGCGCCAATGTGCTCGGCGGCTGCATGGGCACCACCGGCCCCGCTTCCACCGATCCGATGACCGGCCGGCCCTACGGCCTCGACATGCCCCTCGTCACCATTCGCGACATGGTGAACGCGCAGGCCATGCTGCTCGACCATCTCGGCATCGAGAAGCTCCTGTGCGTCGCCGGCGGCTCCATGGGTGGCATGCAGGTGCTGCAATGGGCGGCGAGCTATCCCGAGCGGCTGTTCGCGGCCATGCCCATCGCCACCGGCGCGCGGCACTCGGCGCAGAACATCGCCTTCCACGAGGTGGGCCGGCAGGCGGTGATGGCCGATCCCGACTGGCGCGGCGGGCGCTATCTGGCGGAAGGGGTGACGCCCCATCGCGGGCTCGCGGTGGCGCGCATGGCGGCGCACATCACCTACATGTCCGACCAGTCGCTGCACAACAAGTTCGGCCGGCGGCTGCAGAACCGCGAGATGCCCACCTTCGGCTTCGACGCCGACTTCCAGGTGGAGAGCTATCTGCGCCATCAGGGCGAATCGTTCGTGCAGCGGTTCGATCCCAACTCCTATCTCTATGTGACGCGAGCCATGGACTATTTCGACCTCGCGGCGGACTATGGCGGCGTGCTGGCCAATGCCTTCCGCGGTTCGAAGACGCGCTTCTGCGTCGCCTCGTTCACCTCGGACTGGCTGTTCCCCACCGAGGATTCCCGCGCCATCGTCCACGCGCTGAACGCCTCCGGCGCCAGTGTCTCCTTCACCGAGATCGAGAGCGACAAGGGCCACGACGCCTTCCTCTTGGAGGAGCCGCAATTGTTCGCCATCGCCCGCGGCTTCCTCGACAGCGCCGCCCGCGCCGTGGGCCTGCCGGCCGGGAGGGGCGCGTGAGCATCGCGTTGCGCCAGCCGGTGCTGGATGAAAGCGCCGTCCGTGACCAGGGCGGGCGCGTCGATCTCGTGGTGGTGGCCGAGATGGTCGCCCCCGGCTCGCGCGTGCTCGATGTGGGCTCCGGCGACGGCGCGCTCCTCGAACTCCTCGCCACCACGCGCAATTGCGACGCGCGCGGCATTGAACTGTCGCGCGAAGGCGTGAATGCCGGCGTGGCGCGCGGCCTCGCCATCATCCAGGGCGACGCGGACGTGGACCTCGCCCACTATCCCGACGACGCCTTCGACTATGTCATCCTCTCCCAGACGCTCCAGGCCACCCGCCGTCCGCGCTGGGTGATGGAACAGATGCTGCGCATCGGCCGCCGGGCGGTGGTGTCCTTCCCCAATTTCGGCCACTGGCGCTCGCGGCTCGACCTGCTCGTCAACGGCCGGATGCCGGTGACGGACAACATGCCCATCGCCTGGTACGAGACGCCCAACATCCACTTCTGCACCATCCGCGACTTCGTGGCTTTGGTGGAGCTCTTGGACGCGCGCATCGAGAAGGCGGTGGCGCTGGACTCGTCCGGCCACCGCGTGCGGGTGAACATGCCGTGGTGGGTGTGGAACCTGCTCGGCGAGCAGGCGGTGTTTCTGCTGACGCGGAAGGCCTGAGGGCTGCGTCCCCCCTCCCCCCGCACGCGGGAGGTCGCGGCTGCGCATCAATCGCTATTCTCCGTCAATAGAAGGATCGCGGGATTAAGGCTGGATCGCTCGCGGGTCATCCCGGCCCAGTCGACGAGACCATCCAGCGCGGGCGGGTCGGCGGCAATCCGATTGAGATTCCGCTGGGTCGCGTCGATCGGATAGACGCTCTCCGTTAGGAGATGCCGCGACCATTCGCAATCCAGCCCCAGTGCGCCCAGCGCCTTCACATAATTGGCCAGTCTCGACGCGAGGATATCGCTCTTGTTGAAGCGCCCTTCCTCCGCGAAATAGTTGTCACGCGCGATCGCGTCCAAAGCCGACTTGAGGGTCGGGCTCGGCTCCAGCCGCGTGGCAATCATCGAGACACGCTCGCACACCATGCCGCCGGCCTGATGCTTCAGCGCAAGCCATTCCCGCCCCGGTCACAGGACTGGCACAAGCTCCGTGAACGCAAGGACCAGGACCACCTGAAGGTTCTGCTCCGGGTTGTCGCGGGCCGAACCACTCCACCAGAGCGGACCAAAGAACTCGTCGCTGCTCGAAAACAGCTTCGTCGGCACGGAAGGCGAGCGAGACAGCGCGCCACCGAAGGGCCACAGGCGCAACGGCCCCACATCCAGGCGATGAGGCGCCAGCATCTCTTCCGTGACAATCATCTGGGATTCCCCTCACCCCGCCGGCACCCCGCCCGGCACCAGCACCGGCTCCAGCGCTGGTTCGGCGATGCGGCTGGGGCGGCGGACGGCGACGGGGCGGTAGAGCTGCTTGGTGGCTTCCACCACCAGCACGCCGGAGAAGGGCAGCGACAGGCGGGCGCCGATGCGTTCCCACGCCACCGCCGTATTGAGGAACCAGCGGCTCGGCGGCGCATAGAGCGCCTCGTCCCAGCCCACGGGGGTGAACAGGGCCTCGCGCAGCAGGCTCACCACCTGCCCGCGGGAGAAGGGGCGGCCATTGCCGAAGGGGGTGGTATCGAGCCGCGCCCATACGCCGCGCCGGTTGGGCACCACCGCCAGAAGCCGCCCGCCCGGCGCCAGCACGCGCCAGACCTCGCGCAGCATCTCGGCGGCATTGGGCGTCATCTCCAGCGCGTGGACGATCACCACCCGGTCCATGCTGGAAGTGGGGAAGGGCAGCAGCGTCTCGTCCGCGAGGGTGGCCAGCGTCGGCGCGGCGGAGGGCCAGCGCACCACGCCCTGCGCCGCCGGCATCACGGCGAGGCAGCGCTCCGCCTCCTCGCGGAACACGCCGAGATAGGGCGTGGGATAGCCGAGCCCCAGCACGCGCATGCCCGTCACATTGTCGAAGCGGGCGCGGATGGCGCGGCCGAGCAGACGGCGCGTCATGATTCCCACGGGCTGGGCGTAGAAATTGCGCAGGTCGACGACGTCGAGAAACATGCACCCTCTCTGTGGACAGCGGCCCGCCGGCCACACTTCCGCTCACCCCCTTAATAGAGGATCATGCGCGCCGGGTCCGCAACCCGAGCCGCCAAGCCCGTTCTTCCTCGACCGTCCTTTCTCCCGGAGATCGACACAGTGCCGGCCGACATCCGCCTGATCCCCTGCCTCAGCGACAATTATGCCGTCCTCATCCACGATCCCGTCACCGAAGCGACGGCGGTGGTGGACGTGCCCGAGCCGGGGCCAGTGATGACGGCGCTGGAGAAGGAAGGCTGGACCCTCACTCACATTCTCGTCACCCACCACCATGCCGACCACACCCAGGGCATCACGGCGGTGAAGGCGCGTTACGGCGCCACCGTCGTCGGCCCGAAGTCGGAGGCGGACAAGATCCCCGGCCTCGACGTGGCGGTGGTGGACGGTGATCCCGTCGCCGTGGGCTCGCTGGTGGGCCGCGTGCTGGAGACACCCGGCCATACCGCCGGCCCGGCCTCCTATTTCTTCGAGGGGGAGAAGCTGCTGTTCGCCGGGGACACGCTGTTCACGCTCGGCTGCGGGCGGACGCTGGAGTGCGATCCGCCGGTGCTGTGGCACTCTCTGCAGCGGCTGCGCGCCTTGCCGGAGGACCTCGACGTCTATTCCGGCCATGAATACACGCTCGGCAACGGCCGCTTCGCCCTCTCGGTGGATCCGGACAATGCGGACCTGGCGGCCATGTACGCCAAGGCCCAGGAGCAGCGCGCCAAGGGCGAACCCACCATGCCCTCGAAGCTCGGCGACGAGCTGAAGGCCAACCCCTTCCTGCGTTCGGACGATCCGGCCATGGCCGAGCGCCTCGGCATGCCCGGCGCGGACCCGGCCGAGGTCTTCACCGAGCTGCGCGAGCGCAAGAACAGCTTCAAGGGCTGAGGGATGGGCGAAACCGGCCTTCAGGCGCTCACCGCGGAGGCGGTGATCGCGTTGCTCGAGCTTCAGCCCCATCCCGAGGGCGGGTTTTTCCGGGAGACGTTCCGCGAAAAGGCGGCGGACGGCGGACGCGGCGCGTCCACGGCCATCTATTTCCTGCTGCGCGCGGGAGAGCGCTCCCACTGGCACAAGGTGGATGCCTCGGAGATCTGGCACTGGCACGCTGGCGCACCGCTGAAGCTGCGCATCGCGGACGCCGGGGGAAAGCGGGATGTGATGCTGGGGCCGGATCTCGCCGCCGGCGAGCGGCCGCAGGGCGTGGTGCCGCCCTTCGCGTGGCAGGCGGCGGAAAGCCTCGGCGCCTGGACGCTGGTCGGCTGCACCGTGGCGCCGGCCTTCGATTTTTCAGGGTTTGAACTCGCCCCGCCCGGTTGGGAGCCGGGCTAGGCTTTCAGCCCCTCACACCATCGCGCAGAGGGCTTCCATGCGGGCGCACACATCGCCGAGGCTCGGCGGGTTGGTGCCGCTGCCATCCGCCATGAGGAAATCGGCAAGATCGCCGGCTTCCTGCTGGCGCAGGAACTTGACCACGTCCTCGACACTGGACACCCGGGTCTCGGCGTCGCCAATCACGATCCGCAGAGAGGTCGGGGTATTCAGAGGAAGGCTCTGGCCCATGGTCGTCTCCGTTTCGTCGGTCTGGTGCCACCGGCGGCGGCACAAGAAATCAGCCGGAGAGTAAACGCGGCCTTATGGCAGCGGTTCCACCGCTCCGCGCGATCGTGAGTCAATTTCCGCTCACGCCCCGTGGGCGATGAGATCCGGCAGGCGCCGCGTGAGGGTGCGCAGCACGCTCTGCGAGCCCTTGGACATGACGTCGAACACGCCGTCATTGGCGGAATCGGTGCCGAAGCCGTCATGGAAGAAGCGGAAATGGGTGCCGCCGGAGGGCGTGGGCGTCAGCGTCCACGTCACCACCGTGTCGATGTAATGGCCGAAGCCCTTCAGCTCCTCGTGCCCGCCCTTCCAGCTGAACGACAGTTCCTTCTCGGGGATGCAGCTTTTCACCTGGCACTGGAATTCGCCGTCCCACCGCTCGATGGGCCGGCCCCAGATGGTGAATTTGTGCCCCTCCAGCGGCTGGATGTCGTTGGGAAAGAACCAGACGGCGAGCCATTCGGAATCGGTGATGGCGCGCCACACGACATCCACCGGCTGATCGAACTCGGCCTCGGAGAGAATGGAGCGGGTTTCGACAACATCCGACATGGGGGGCCTCCAAAATCAATCAATGAAATGCCGGCGCGGGCCTTTGGCTCGCCAAGCAAAAAGCGGACCTTGAGCGCGATCCGATCAGATCGAGGTCGATCTGATCGGTGAATCGCCTCCAACGTGAAGCTGGAGCACGCGTCCCTCCGTTTGCCCTCCAAACGAAGGGACGCGTGCTTTAGGCGGTTTCCGACACAGGCTCCCGACCAGCCAGAGCCTCAGCGAAGGCCAGCGCGAAGCCGGCACGGTCGGCCTCCTCCGGGAAAAGGATGTCGGCGCTCCATTCAGTGGTGAGCGTCCCGCCCGGCCATGTGCGCGGGGCGCGGTGCCAGGCAAGGGCCGGCCAGCGCGGGTTGCGCTGGGTCTCGCCGGAAGCGTCCCGCCAGGCGGGGCGGCCGAGAGCCTGATTGAGCCACGCCATCATGTCCGGGCCGAAGGCGAGGGCGAAGGCGACGCCATGGCGGATGCTGCGCGGCGGGGCGCGCACCAGCGTCTGGCCGATCACCGCATAGGCCGGCGGGCCGTCGTCCAGCGCCAGCTCGCGCATCACCAGCAGGCGGAAGCCGCCCGCGATGGGGAGCGCCGGCACGGCGGCGACGGCGGTGGGATCGTCCCCGCTCATGCCTCAGCCCCCGCCGCTGGCACCGATCCTGCTACGCCGGACCAATAAATCCCGACGCGAGCGGAGGCGGCGTGACCAAGGCGGACTACATTCCCGAACTGAGCGAAGTGCGCATGGAGCGCCGCGCGCCGGAGGCGCCGTATCAGCTGGAGAACGAGGATCATGTCTATGTGCATGGCTGCCTCCGGCAGGTGGAGGCGGCGTTCGGCCTCGATGCCTTCCCCGGCGTACCGTTCGACGCCATCTCCGGCCGCGCGCTGATCCAGCGCTTCATCGTGTGGTGGCGCACCCTGGAGCCGGAGAACCCGCAACAGGTGGAAGCCCACGCCCAGCTGCCCGGCGCCATCCGCCTGCTCGACACGGTGTCCGCCTTCTTGGAGGAGCGCGGAGGGCGAGGCTGAGCCGGCATCCTCACGCCTCCGCCTTGGCCCCCTCGACCGCCCCCGGCTCGGGCGGCGCGCGGTCGGCGGCCTTCAGGGCATCGATGGCGGCGAACAGAGCGAGCCGCCCGTCCGCCTCCGCGGCCTCGGGTGTCTCACCGACACCGAGACAGCCCGGCACATCGGCGAAACTGGCGACGAACCCGCCGCCCTCGGCCTCCGGGATCGGCGCGATCGCCGAGGGATAGGCAGCCACATCCACCGCCGTGCCCGGCGCCACGGTACGCACGCGCACCGGCGCGGTGCCCTCGTCCATGCGGTCGACCATGGCAACGAACGCCTTCACATGGGCTGCGCGGATCTTGCTTTTCATGGGCACGGCCACGCAGTTCGGCACGGCGGGATGGGTGAACACCACGTGGGTCCCCGTCACCTTCCGGAACTTGATGGCGTATTGGGAGGCGATGATCTCCAGATCCGCCGGCCGCCGCTCGTCGCCGGGGCTGGCACGCAAGGCCTCGAGCCTCTTGTTGTGCATGACGCTCAATCCATCAAAGAATGAAAGGGTGGAAAAAACCACGAACTGGAAAGGCTTCAGTGTAGGCCTGCCGGGAAAAGCGGCAAGCCGAAATGGTGGGCAGGGGCGCGGCCGGAGCGCTGATCCGGGATATGCGAGACTCCCGGAGGGAGCGACGCCACAGTCGGCGCGACCCCGCACAAAACTCAAGTTGCGCAAGGGCAGACGCGCGCGCCTCCCTCAGTGCACCCCCTTCTTCTTGCCTCGCCCGCCTGCGCAGGTGTAAGCGTCGATCTTCCCGCCCTTTTTCAGTCTGCCATTGCCCGTGTCCCTCACAGTCTGCACCTGGAACATCAATTCCGTCCGCATCCGCCTCGACATCGTGCGCGCCGCCGTGGAGCGATTGCGACCGGATGTCCTGTGCCTGCAGGAGACCAAGTGTCAGGATGACAAGTTTCCCCTGAACGCCATCCGCGACATGGGCTTTCCCCACATCGCGCTCAACGGGCAGAAGGGCTGGCACGGGGTGGCGACATTCTCGAAGCGCCCGTTCGCGCGCATCGAGAAGGGCGAGTTCTGCGGCAAGGGCGATGCCCGACACATCGCGGTGACGCTCGATGGCGCGCACGCGCTGGGCAAGCCGCTCACCATCCATAATTTCTACGTGCCGGCGGGCGGCGACGTGCCGGACCCGGAGCTGAACCCCAAGTTCGCCCACAAGCTGGCCTTCCTCGACGAGATCACCAGCTGGCCACCCCTGAAGCCCGACGCCGGCAATGGCGACCACGCCATCGTAGTGGGCGACCTCAACATCGCCCCGCTCGAAACCGACGTGTGGAGCCACAAGCAGCTCCTCACCGTGGTCAGCCACACCCCCGTCGAGGTGGAGCGGCTCGGCGCGTTGCAGGCCTCCGGCCCGTGGGTGGACGTGATGCGCCGCTTCGTGCCGCCGCAGGAAAAGCTCTTCACCTGGTGGAGCTACCGCTCGCCCGACTACACGGCGAACGACCGCGGCCGACGCCTCGACCATGTGTGGGCGTCCGAGAGCCTCGCGCCCTCCGCCACCGCCATGACCGTGCTGAAGGAAGCCCGCGGCTGGGAAAAGCCTTCGGACCACGTGCCGGTGGCCATGACCTTCGGCTGAGGGTCCTTAGGCCGACCGCCCCTCAGGGCTTTGTGGCAGCTCCGGGGGCCTGAGGTGCGGGCGCCGGGGGCGCCTCCGCCGGCCCGCCGCCGAGGCCGGGAATGCCGAGGGCGGAGCCGATCTTGCCCTTGGGCACCTTCACCACCTGGATGCCGGGCGGCAGCTGGAACTGCGCCTGATCCTGCGGCCCGCGGGTGAGGGTGGTCGCCTCGAACACTGTCTGCTTGGTGCCCTTGATCTCCACCGCTGTGCGCAGGGCGATGCCATCCGGCGTGATGCAAGCGGTGGTGGGACCGAGCGCCGACTTCATCTGCGGATCGATCTTCCAGAGGTCGCACGCCTCGCCCGCCACCTTGTCCTCGCCCACCCTGAGGCCGGTGCCGGTGAGGGCGCCCAGCACGTATTCCGGCGGCAGCTCGATCTCCACCGCCATGGTCGGAAGGTTGGGCGTGCGCACCACCATGCTGCGCGCCTTCAAATCGATGATGCCCACCATGCTGCCGGGAATATTGGGCTTCTGGATCTCCACCCGCATCCGGCCCTGGCTGTGGGCGATGTCGATGGTGCCACCGCGCTTGAGGTCGGCTTTCAGGGAAAAATCGGTGGTGGGCAGGGGCACGGGATCGGCGCTGGCGGGCGACACCGACGACAGGCCAAGGCCCAGCACTCCGGCCGCGACAGAGAGCGCCGGCACCGAAATACCTGCGACAGCACGGCGGCGGCCGCATCCGCCCGTCCGGCGCCGGTGACCCTGACCCATAGTCAACTCCTCCGCCCCCTCCCGTCATAGCAGATGGGCATGCCCATTGGGCAAGGGCATGTCCGCAGCGACACGCCTTTCCAACGCCTGACGGAACGCCCCGGGGGCATCTCCTGCAACGGCATGACGCAGCAGACGCGCCCCGGGGCCCGGACGCAACCCTTCCGCGCAGGCCTGACGTACGGAACTGGAAAAAACCCCGATCAATCAAATATCCGGAGGGTCGGTTGTCGTAATGCCTTCTTGGAGGGGCGCGAGCATCGCAGCCTGATCGAAGGGCCGCCGCGCCGGGGCGATTCGCCACAGGTGGGCGGTCGGACGGGCGGTCGCGAAATGCGCCGGGAAGAAGCAGCGAGGCCGTGTAGGATGACGCGAAAGGGAGGGCGCGCCAGAATGATGCCGGAAGGGCCAGCGCAGGAAGGTCGCGAGGCCGAGGGACGCGAGCCGGACAAGCCCGCGCGGGAGCGGCGTGCGCCGGAGAAGCGCGCGCGGCCGGCCGAAACGCCCGCCCCCGAGGTGTTCGCCCCTGAGCCAATGGCGACGCTCCCTGTTGCGCCCGCGACGCCGACGACAGTTCTTACGCCCGCCCCGCTGCCGGAGATCGCGCCCACCGCTGCGCCGCTGCCGAACCCTGTCCCCGCATTCGCCAGCATGTCCGCGGCCCCCCCTGCGGAGCCCACGCCCGTCCGCCCGTCTCCCGCTCCTGCGGCTCCGCCCGCTTCCTCGCCTGCGCCGGTCGCGGCGCTGCTTCCCGCGCCCAATGGCCGGAGCGGACGGCGAAGCCTTGCCCTCGTGGGTGCCATCGCGGCAGTGGTCATCGTCGGTGCCGCCTCCGGCGCGACCGACCCGCTGCTGGCGGTCCTGATGGCGGTGCTTCTGGTGCCGCTCTGGCTGTCGCTACGTCCGGTCCCGCCAGTACCGGTGCCCGTGGTGACGCCCTTGCCGACAGCTCCGCCTCCGACGCGGGATACGCAGGCCTGCGCGGTGGTGGCGGCGCTGCCCGAGCCGGCGCTGCTGCTCTCCGCCGCCGGCAACATCATCACCGCCAACCAGCGCGTCGCCCTGGCCCTCGGCCCGACGCGGGTGGGCGATCCCCTCTCCTTCGTCGTGCGCGTGCCGGAGGTTCTGGACGCGGTGCGCGCGGCGGCGGCGGACGGTGTGCCGCGGCGCGTGGAGTTCGCCGAACGCATCCCCCTCGACCGCTGGCTGGAGGCGCATGTGGTGCCGCTCCGGCTGCACGTCTCCCCCGAGCGTGCGCCGGACGCCGTGCTGCTGACCTTCCGCGACCTCACCCAGCAGCGCCGGGTGGAGCAGATGCGGGCGGACTTCGTGGCCAATGCCAGCCACGAGCTGCGCACCCCGCTCGCCTCCCTCTCCGGCTTCATCGAGACGCTTCAAGGCCCGGCCCGCAACGACACGCCGGCGCGCGAGCGCTTCCTCGCCATCATGGCGGCGCAGGCGCGGCGCATGTCGCGCCTCATCGACGACCTGCTCTCGCTGTCGCGCATCGAGCTGAACGCCCATGTGCAGCCGCAGACCAAGGTGGACCTTTGCGCCATCATCGCGCACGTCTGCGACACCCTCTCCCCCCTCGCCCGCGACCGGGGCGTGGAGCTGGAGCAGGTGCGCGAGTCCGGCGACATGGAAGTCCTCGGCGATCGCGACGAGCTGATCCGCCTGTTCGAGAACCTGGTGGAGAACGCACTCAAATACGGCGCGCCGGGCAAGAAGGTGGAAGTGCGCCTCGCCCGCGAGAACGGTACGGCCGTGGTGAGCGTGCGCGACTTCGGCCCCGGCATCTCGCCGGAACACCTGCCGCGCCTCACCGAGCGCTTCTACCGGGTGGACGTGGCGGCCAGCCGCGACCAGGGCGGTACGGGGCTCGGGCTCGCCATCGTCAAGCACATCGTGGCCCGTCACCGCGGCCGGCTGGGGGTGGAAAGCGAGCTGGGACAGGGCGCAATCTTCTCCGTGCGCTTGGAAGCTTTGCCGAGCTCAGAAAAAACGCTAGAAAACGCAAGAGCGTAGGCTGTCATGTCCACGTCACGGATGCGTCATAGAACCTTGGCGCGCCGGGGCTAAGAGTCCTGAGCCCAGTTGCCCCGGCTCCTGCCGGAGCGGCAACCGATTTGGCAAGGAGAGATATCGTGAAGCTCACCACCGCTCTCGGCGTGATCGCCGTAGCTGGCTCGCTGTTTGCCGGCAGCGCCCAGGCTGTCGATTTCACCGGCGCTGGCGCGTCCTTCCCGGCCCCCGTCTACCAGTCCTGGGGCGCGAAGTTCAAAGAGAAGACCGGCTCGACCCTGAACTACCAGTCGATCGGCTCCGGCGGCGGCCAGAACCAGATCATCAACCGCACCGTGGACTTCGGCGCGTCCGACGCGACGGTCCCGGGCGAGAAGCTCGCGGCCAACAACCTGCTGCAGTTCCCGACCGTGATCGGCTCGGTGGTCGCCACCGTCAACCTCGACGGCATCACCACCAACCAGCTCAAGCTCACCGGCCCGGTGCTCGCCGACATCTATCTCGGCAAGATCACCAAGTGGAACGACAAGGCCATCGCCGACCTCAACCCCGGCGTGACCCTGCCCGCCAACGCCATCGTCCCCGTCTATCGTTCGGACTCCTCGGGCACGACCTCCATCTTCACCGCCTACCTGTCGGCCGTGAGCCCGGACTGGAAGTCCAAGGTCGGCTCGGCCACCTCGGTCCAGTGGCCGACCGGCGCCGGCGCCAAGGGCAATGAGGGCGTCACCGGCACCGTAAAGAACACCAAGGGCGGCATCGGCTACGTCGAGTTCATCTACGCCGCCGCCAACAAGCTGGTCGTGACCCAGCTGCAGAACAAGGCCGGCAAGTTCGTCAGCCCCGAGGTCGCCGGCTTCCAGGCCGCCGCCGCCTCCGCCGACTGGAAGGGCGCCAAGGACTTCGCCGCTTCCATGATCGACGCCCCGGCCCCCGAGGCCTGGCCGATCGTCTCCCCCACCTACATCCTGCTGCCGAAGAACCCGAGCAACGTCGAGGCTTCGCGCGAAGTGATGAAGTTCTTCGAGTGGGCCTACACCAAGGAAGGCGCGGACATCGCCGAGGGCCTGCACTACATCCCGCTGCCCGCGGCTGTGGTCGAGCAGGTGAAGGCCGCCTTCAAGTCGGAAGTGAAGGGTCCGGACGGCAAGCCCGTCCTCTGATCTGAACAAGATCGCGCCGCTCTCGAAGGAGGGCGGCGCTTTTCCATCTGGCGACAGGTCCGGTAGCGCACACGCATCGACAAGCCGGGGCAGGGGATACAATGGACGCGACGGTGGACGGCATGCGGTCTGGCTCGGCAGAGCCCATCAGCAAGGCCAAGGGCACGGGGCGGATCGCCGATCCGATCTTCGTCACCCTCCTGTGGGCGAGCGGCATCTTCGTCCTCATCCTGCTCGGCCTCATCATCGCCGAGCTGTTTAAGGGCGGCCTGCCGGCGCTCCAGCACTTCGGGCTCGACTTCATCTGGTCGTCCGCCTGGAACCCCGTGACCGAGAATTTCGGCGCGCTGGTGATGATCTACGGCACGCTGTTCTCGGCCATCATCGCGGTGGTCGTGGCGCTGCCGCTCTCCTTCGGCATCGCCTTCTTCCTCACCGAGATCGCGCCCCAGCCGCTCAAGCGGCCCATCGGCGTCGCGGTGCAGCTGCTCGCCGCCGTGCCCTCCATCATCTACGGCATGTGGGGCTTCTTCGTCATCGTCCCGCTGATCGCCGCTTATGTGCAGCCGCCGCTGATCGACCTGTTCGGCGACCTGCCGGTCATCGGCGCCCTGTTCGCGGGCCCGCCGCTCGGCTCCGGCATGCTCACCGCCGGCCTGATCCTTGCCGTGATGATCCTGCCCTTCATCACCGCCATGTTCGTGGAGACGCTGGAGAGCGTGCCGCCCATGCTGAAGGAATCGGCCTACGGCATCGGCGCCACCACCTACGAGGTCTACAAGAACGTCTCGGTGCCCTACGGCAAGACCGCCATGGTGGGCGCCATCATGCTCGGCCTCGGCCGCGCGCTGGGCGAGACCATGGCCGTGACCTTCGTCATCGGCAACGCGACGCGCATGTCCGCCTCCCTGTTCGCACCGGGCGCGACCATCGCCTCCACCATCGCCAACGAATTCCCCGAGGCCCCGATCGGATCGCTGAAGCTCACCTCGCTGCTGCAGCTCGGCTTCATCCTGTTCGTGATCTCCTTCATCGTGCTGGCTTTGTCCCGGGCGCTCGTGCGCTCGCGGCTCGACTGACCGGGAGCTTTAAGAACCATGGCTTCCCTCGCTGCACGCCGCGCCACCGACCGGGCCGTCAAGGCGATCTCCACCGGCTTTGCCGTGTTCGCCCTGTTCCTCCTCGGCTGGATCCTCTGGACCCTGCTCTCGCGCGGCCTCCCCGCGCTGGGCTCCAACGTCTTCACCCAGGTCACCAAGCCGCCGGGACAGGGCGGTGGCCTGCTCAATGCCATCGTCGGCTCGCTGATCCAGATCGGCATCGCCATGGTCATCGGCGGCCCCATCGGCATCTTCTGCGGCACCTTCCTCGCCGAGAACGGCAGGGGCACGAAGATCGGTGCCGCCGCGCGCTTCGTGAACGACATCCTGCTCTCGGCGCCGTCCATCCTGGTCGGCCTGTTCATCTACACTTTGCTGGTGGTGCCCTTCGGCGGCTTCTCCGGCTGGGCCGGGTCTCTGGCGCTCGCCATCCTGGTCATCCCGGTCATCGTACGCACCACCGAGGACATGCTGAACCTGGTACCCGTCGGCCTGCGTGAAGCCGCCTTCGCGCTGGGCGCCCCGCAGTGGAAGGTGGTGATGTTCATCACCTGGCGCGCGGCCCGCGCCGGCATCGTCACCGGCGTGCTGCTGGCCATCGCCCGCGCCGCCGGCGAGACCGCGCCGCTGCTGTTCACCTCGCTCGGCAACAACGCCATGTCGACCGACCTGTCGAAGCCGATGGCAAGCCTGCCCATCGCCATCTACCAGTTCGCCGGCAGCCCGTTCGACGACTGGGTCTCCCTCGCCTGGGCCGGCGCGCTGCTCATCACCGTGGGCGTGCTGGTGCTCAACGTGGCGTCCCGCCTGTTCCTGGCCCGCGGCCACTGATTTCCGGCGCGGGCCACCGAGGCCCGCCGCCTTCCGCCCTTTCCGCAATTCCTCCGAAGCACGGCCATACGCCCAAGCGAGGACAAGATGACTTCAGCCGTCGATCCCACCTTCAATCTCGCGTCCGCCGTGGGGGCCAAGCCCGACGCGCCGCAGGCTCCCGCCAAGATCAAGGTGGAGAACCTGCAGTTCTACTACGGCAGCAACCATGCGCTCCGGAACATCAACTTCGAGGTTCCCGAGAAGCGCGTGACCGCCATGATCGGCCCGTCGGGCTGCGGCAAGTCCACGCTGCTGCGCGTGTTCAACCGCATGTTCGACCTCTACCCCGGCCAGCGCGCCGAGGGCTCGGTGATGTTCGACGGCGTGAACATCGTCGGCAAGGAGCTGGACCCCACCATCGTGCGCACGCGCATCGGCATGGTGTTCCAGAAGCCCACGCCCTTCCCCATGTCGATCTATGACAACATCGCCTTCGGCGTGAAGCTGCACGAGCGGCTCTCCAAGTCGCAGATGGACGAGCGGGTGGAATGGTGCCTGCGCAAGGCCGCCATCTGGGACGAGACCAAGGACCGCCTGCACACCTCGGCGCTCGGCATGTCCGGCGGCCAGCAGCAGCGCCTGTGCATCGCCCGCACCATCGCGGTGAAGCCCGAGGTGATCCTGCTCGACGAGCCCACCTCGGCCCTCGACCCCATCTCCACCTCGAAGATCGAGGACCTGATCGACGAGCTGAAGCAGGACTTCACCATCGTCATCGTCACCCACAACATGCAGCAGGCCGCGCGCTGCGCCGACATGACCGCCTTCTTCTACCTGGGCGAGCTGATCGAGGTGGCGCCCTCGGACGTGATCTTCACCAATCCGAAGGAGATCAAGACGCGCGACTACATCACCGGCCGCTTCGGCTGACGGATTGAAGGATATCTGAGATGCCGGATCATATCGTCGCTTCCTTCGATCAGGAGTTGAAGGAAATCGGCCGCAAGGTCGTCGAGATGGGCGGACAGGCCGAGCGCCTCGTCGCCGACAGCGTCACTTCCCTCATCCGCCGCGACACCGCCCTCGCCCAGAAGGTGGTGCTGCTCGATGCGACCGTGGACCAGGTGCAGCGCGAGATCGAGGACCGGGCCATCCTGGTCATCGCCAAGCGCCAGCCGGTGGCCATCGACCTGCGCGAGATCGTCGCCGCCATCCGCATCGCCAACGACCTCGAGCGCATCGGCGACCTCGCCAAGAACGTGGGCAAGCGCGTCATCGCCATCGAGGGCGAGTATCATCCGGCGAAGCTGGTGCGCGGGGTGGAGCACATCTCCGACCTCGTGCTCGAACAGCTGAAGGAAGTGCTCGACGCCTATGCCGGCCGCAACGAGGCCAAGGCGGTGGACGTGTGGGGCCGCGACGGCGCCATCGACACCATGTACACGTCCCTGTTCCGCGAACTCCTCACCTACATGATGGAGGATCCGCGCAACATCTCCGTGTGCACGCACCTCCTGTTCTGCGCCAAGAACATCGAGCGCATCGGCGACCACGCGACCAATATCGCGGAGATCGTCTACTACATGGTGACGGGCCAGAACCTGCCGGAGAGCCGCCCGAAGGCGGACGCCTCCAGCGACACCACCCTGCCCTTCCCGGGCCGCACCACCACCGTTCAGAGCTGATCAACCAGACCTGAAGACGGGGCGGAGAGCCCCGATAGTGACGGATAGACCAAAGTGCCGGCGCGTATTCTGATCGTCGAGGACGAAGAGCCGTTGACCCTCCTGCTCCGCTACAATCTGGAGTCGGAGGGTTACGGGGTCGAGAGCGTGGGTCGCGGCGACGAGGCCGAGACCCGCCTGCGCGAGAGCGTGCCGGATCTCATCATCCTCGACTGGATGCTGCCCGGGCTCTCCGGCATCGAGCTATGCCGGCGCCTGCGCACCCGGCCGGAGACCGAGCGCCTGCCCGTCATCATGCTCACCGCCCGCGGCGAGGAGACCGAGCGGGTGCGCGGCCTCGCCACCGGCGCGGACGATTATGTGGTGAAGCCGTTCTCGGTGCCCGAGCTGCTCGCCCGCGTGCGCGCCTTGCTGCGCCGGGCCAAGCCCGAGCATGTCGCCACCCTCCTGCGCGCCGGCGACATCGAACTGGACCGCGAGACCCATCGCGTCCATCGCGCCGGCCGCGAGATCCATCTCGGCCCCACCGAGTTCCGCCTGCTGGAATTCCTGATGCAGAGCCCCGGCCGGGTCTTCTCCCGCGAGCAGCTGCTCGACGGCGTGTGGGGCCAGGACGTCTATATCGACGAGCGGACCGTGGACGTGCATGTGGGCCGCCTGCGCAAGGCCATCAACCGCGGCCGCCAGTCCGACCCCATTCGCACCGTGCGCGGCGCCGGCTATTCCTTCAACGAGATGTTCGCCCGCGCGCACTGAGTGTTGCCTTCGCTCAGGCGCCGCGCGGGCTTTTTGGGCGATGCGCCTCAGCATCAAAAGGAACCGTCATGGCCGGGCTTGTCCCGGCCATCCACGTCGTGCCGCTAGCGCTGCTGCCCGAGATCCATTCCCAGCCGAACCACGTGGATGCCCGGGACAAGCCCGGGCATGACGGCGGGAAAGGAGAGCGAAGACGGCGGATCGCCGGCCCCCTCACCCCGTTCGCACCCCCAACAGCCCCAGCGCCTGCTTGGCGGCGCGCTCGCCGGAGAGCCAGGCGCCTCCCACGGTGCCCCAGAGCGTCTCATGGGTGTGCTCGCCGGCAAACACGAGCCGACCGCCCACCGTCTCGGTGAAGGCGCGGCGCATGTTGCCGAAGCCCGGCAAAGCACAGGAGAAGGCGCCCAGCGCCCAGGGCTCCTTGCTCCAGCGGGTGGCGAATACCTTGCCGACGCGGGCGGCGGTATCGGCGCCGAACTCGCGCGTCAGCGCCGCCTTCACGAAGGCCGCGGCGGCTTCAGGCGGGCTGTCGGCGAGGCCGGCGGCCACATCGCCCCCCACTTCGAGGCTGTAGAGATCAGTGCCGCCGATGCGGGCGCGCAGCGCATAGGCGCGCGGGCCGTCGGCGCGGAAATAGATCAGCTCGTCGGCACCGAGATTGCCGGGATTGCGCGGCAGGCGAAAGCCGATGTGGTCGAAGGCACCCAGCGTGATCTTCTCCACCGCCGTGCGGTAGCGCTGCGGCAGTGATGGCCCGATGCGCAGCTTGCCCGCTGCGATGAGGCTCGGCGGCACGGCGACGATCACCGTGCGCCCGGTCACCGTGCCCTTGTTGGTCTGCACCGAGACGAGGCGCGGGCTGAGATCGATGGCGCGCGCCGCCACCTCAAGGCGCACCGTCAGCGGACGCGCGAGCTGCGCCACCAGCGTGCCCACGCCCTGCCGGCAGATGTCGTCGCTCTCGCGCTCGTCGAAGCGGGAGACATCCACGGTGGAGACCTGATCCAGCTCCTTGGCGCAGTTGAACGGGCCGAGGACGAAGCGGGCGCTCGCCCCCCAGGGTCCCAGGTCCGGCAAGGCGCGGGAGGCGGCCATGTCGCGGTTGGCGTCGCCCGCGGCAACGATGGCCCGCTCGCCGCGGCGGACCGTGGCGATGAAATCCTCATAATCGGTGTCGCCCGCCTCGCGCCCGCCCACATAGAGCCGGCCGCCTTCCGGCGCGCGATAGATGTCGAGCCCCTCGGCCCGGCCGAAGGCGGCCATGGGGCGCGCCGCCGGCATGTTGAGCCGCGCCGCGCCGAGGTCGAACGGCACGCCGAACTGGGTGGTGTCCGTCACCGTGCGGCCGCCCACCTGCTTGGCGGCTTCCAGCAGCACATAGCTACGCCCGGCCTCGGCGATGCGCCGCGCGGCGGCGATGCCGGCCGCGCCCGCGCCGATGATGATGACGTCCGCATCGGTCTGCTGGCCGAGCGCGCGCGAGGTCGCAAGGCTCATGCCCACGAGCGGCGTGGCCGCCAGCGCGACACCACGGGCGAGCAGCGCGCGGCGGGATAGGCCACGGCCGGGATGGGGGGGGCGATCGGGTCCGGTCACGGGCTGGACGCTACCATGGGGCGTGCAACGGGGCGAGAGGGCGGACCGCCCTGCGGTTAAAGGCGCGACACCACGCACTTTCCGGCCTTTTCGGCCTCAACCTTCGCAAAATTGTAAGCCGGCATGTGGATAAAGGGGGCGCGCGGCCGGCGCGGCTTCGCTCGCGTTCGGGACACGGCGGGGGAGACCCATGAAGGATCCGGTTCAGAAGACCATCGGCTACAGGCTCACTCACACGGCGCGCCTGCAGAAGGCGCTGTCGGCGCGCCTGCTCGCCGCGCTCGGGCTGTTTCCGGGGCAGGAATCCGTTCTCAAGCTTTTGTGCGAGGCGGACGGCCGCACCATGGGCGATCTCGCCTCGGCACTGCGGGTGCGCCCGCCCACTGCCTCCAAGACCATCGCGCGCCTCACCACACAAGGCCTCGTGGAGCGCCGCGCCACGGACGGCGACGGCCGGCTGGTGCGGGTCTTCCTCACCGATGCAGGACGCGAGCGCGGCGCTTCCATCGACAATGTGTGGGACCAGCTGGAGGCCGAGATGGTGCTCGGCCTCGACAGCAAGGAGAAGAAGCGGCTGCGCAAGCTCCTGCGCAAGGTGGAGAAGAACCTCGCCTTGCGCCTCGGCGCCGATGGCGGCCTCGACGACGAAGCCGAACCCGGCGACGAGGACGAGGACGCCTGAGCGGCTGCGGCGCGCTCCCCTCTCGCGCGGGCCCGCCTTGCACCGAACGCATGGAGCGCTCCGCCCCCATGCGTCACCGGCCTTTTCTCCAGCTCGCTCGCGCGCTATGCGTTGGATGATCGATTTTCAATCGATTAAGGCCAGACTCGCCCAACCGCCGCGCCAACGGCAGAACCTAAGGATCGCCGGCCGGATCGGCGACGCACCGGGGGAAACATGTCCAACGCCATCGATCTCAAAGACCGCTTCGCCATCGTTACCGGCGGCGCGCAGGGCATCGGCCGCGCCGTGGTCGAGCGCTTTCTCGCCTCCGGCGCCCGTGTCGCCATCTTCGATCGCGACACCGACCTCGTGGTGAAGACCGCCGACGAGCTGGGCCGCGCCCGCGTGATGCCCGTGACCGTGGACGTCAGCCGCCTGGCCGACGTGGAGCGCGCGGTGGCCGAGGTGCATGCCGAATTCGGCCGCATCGACATTCTCGTCAACAATGCCGGTGTCGCCGGGGCGAACCACAAGACCTGGGACTATCCGGAAGAGGAATGGAAGAAGGTGATGGCCATCAATCTCGACGGCCCCTTCTTCTGCTGCCGCGCGGTGGCGCCGCACATGATCGCGCAGAAATACGGGCGCATCGTCAATGTCGCCTCCATTGCCGGCAAGGAGGGCAACCCCAACGCCTCCGCCTATTCGGCCTCGAAGGCGGGGGTGATTGCCCTCACCAAATCGCTGGGCAAGGAGCTGGCCGAGCATGACATCGCAGTGAACTGCGTGACGCCCGCCGCCGCGCGCACCGCCATCTTCGACCAGATGAGCCAGCAGCACATCGACTATATGCTCTCCAAGATTCCGCGTGGGCGATTCGTGCAGGTGGAGGAAGTGGCGGCGACCATCGCGTTTGCCGCCTCGGCCGACTGCTCCTTCACCACGGGCGCGGTGTTCGACCTGTCCGGCGGCCGCGCCACCTACTGAGGACCACCATGCGTGCGCCGGGAGACAGCAAGGTCACGCCGTCCCCGGCGCCGCTGGTCGGCATCGCGCTCATGTGCCTCGCGGTGATGAGCTTCGCGGTCACCGACACTACGGCCAAATGGCTGAGCGCCCATATCAACGTGCTGATCGTGGTGTGGGCGCGGTATGTGATCCACTTCGCTTTGTCGCTGGTGGTGTTCAATCCCTGGACCGTGCCGGGGCTGATGCGCACCAAGCGGCCGGCGCTTCAGATCATCCGCTCGGCGCTGCTGTTCGCCACCACGGCGCTCAATTTCACGGCCCTCCAGTTCCTGCAGCTGGACCAGACCGTCTCCATCATGTTCTCCATCCCCTTCTTCGTCGCCCTGTTCGCCGGGCCGCTGCTGGGGGAACGGGTGGGGCTGGAGCGCTGGCTCGCCATCATCGTGGGATTTGCCGGCATCCTGCTGGTGGTGCGGCCGGGGGCCGGCGGCATCCATCCCGCCGCGATCCTCTCGCTGGTGGCGGCGGCCACCTACGCCCTTTATTCCATCACCACCCGCATGCTGGCGCGCACGGATGCCAGCAAGACGACCCTGTTCTACACCGCGCTCGTCGGCTCGGTGGTCGCGAGCATTCCCCTGCCCTTCGTGTGGGAGACGCCCCGCGACCCGGCAGTGATCGGCGCCATGGTGGGCCTCGGCGCAGTGGCCGGCGCGGGCCATTTCGTGCTCATCCTCGCCCATGCCCGCGCGCCGGCGGCGACGCTCGCGCCTTACATCTACACGCAGATTCTGAGCATGATCGCGTTCGGCTGGCTGGTGTTCGGCCAGGTGCCGAGCCTGTGGACGCTGGCGGGCGCCGCCATCGTCATCGCGTCCGGCGCCTATCTGCTGGTGCGCGACGCGCAGATGCGCCCCCATTGAGAAGAAAGGGCGAAAGCCTTCTCGGTTTCGCCAGATTGCAGCTTATGCTGGTCGCTAGTCTTCCTCAGTCCGCAGGATCATCATGAGCGCCGCCCGTCTTCTCGTCGTCGAAGGAAACACCGCAGAGGCCCGCGCCCGGCAGGTGGCTTTCGGTGGACAGGCGGCGAGCGAGGGCTATGCCCAGCTCCTGCGCGAGCTCTTCCCCGGCGCTGTGACGGTGGACATCTGCTATCCGGCCGACGCCGGCGCGAACCTCCCCGATGCCGGCGGCATCGAGGGCTATGACGGCATCGCCATCACCGGCTCCTCGCTGAACATCTATCATGGCGGGCCGGAGATCACGCAGCAGATCGAGCTGATGCGCACGGCCTTCACCACCGACGTGCCGATCTTCGGCAGCTGCTGGGGCCTGCAGCTTCTCACCGTTGCGGCCGGCGGTGCCGTGCGGCGCAATCCGCGCGGGCGCGAGGTGGGCTTTGGCCGCCGCATCCGCATGACCGCCGAGGGTGCGGAGCACCCAATCTTCGACGGCAAGCCGGCCGTGTTCGAAGCCATGACCGTCCATCTCGACGAGGTGGAGACGCTGCCCGAAGGCGCGCGGCTGCTCGCCAGCAACGACCATTCCGTCGTGCAGGCAGCGGAGATTCCGGTGGGGCGCACGACGTGCTGGGGGGTGCAGTATCACCCCGAATATCCCTTCCGCGAGATGGCCGCCATCTT
>NZ_CP032674.1:5150000-5392410 GCF_021730305.1 Xanthobacter sp. YC-JY1
CCAGACCTTCCGCGTCTCCACCGCGACCAAGATGGGCGATCGCGAGATCATCAAGGTGCGGCCCTTCACCCGGGTGGCGGCGAACCTCGCCATGTCCACCACGTCGGTCTCCACCAATATCCCGCGCTTCAACCCCGCCCAGCTCGTCGCCGATTCCAGCAAGGACGAGACCGCGCCCCAGGCCGAGCCCACCGGCGAAGTCACGCTGGTGATGCGCGACATCTCCAGCCTGCCCCCGAGCACCCGGCTCGGTGCCGGCACGTCCATGGAGAACGTGCTGGTGAAGGTGCGCGAGGTGGCCGAGCTGACCCGCGTGCAGCCCGGCCAGGGCGGCCTGCCCGCGGCCATCGTCGGCGCTCAGCCGGGCTTCGCGCCCCAGGCGGCGGCGCAGGCGGCCACCGCGCCCTATCTGTCCTATGCCAGCGTCGGCAATGCGCTCGGCTCGCCCGGCCTGCCGGCCTCGGCGGTCCCGGCGGGCCACGCGCCCCCCGGCGCAGCCAACGCGCCGATGCCGGTCATCCCGGCCAATATCAGCTTCGTGCCCAAGACCTCCGACGAGACCTCCGGCGGCAACGACTGGTCGGATTCCACCGTGGTGGTGAAGAGGGGCGACACCATCGTCTCCATCCTCATGGACAACGGCGTCTCCAAGGAAGACGCCCGCGCCGCCGCCGCCGCCTTCCAGCGCGGCCGGGACGGCACCGTGAAGGACGGCCTGCGCATGCACCTGTTGCTGCAGGAAGAGAACAAGCGGGTACGCCCGCTGCGCATCTCCATCTTCAGCGACCTCGGCCACGAGGGCACCGTCGCGCTCTCCGACAAGGACGAGTTCGTGAACGTGCCCGAGCCCTCCGAGACCGAGATGGCCGGCGTCTCCGAGGATACGGACGAGGACGACAGCGGCCCCGGCATCCGGCTCTATGAGAGCATCTACGAGACCGCGCTGCGCAACGACGTGCCGCGCAGCGTCATCGCCGACATCATCCGCGTCTATTCCTTCGACGTGGACTTCCAGCGCCGGGTGAAGCCGGGCGACAATTTCGAGGTGCTGTTCTCGGACGATCCCGGCGCCTCCAACGACGTGCTCTACGCCGCCCTCACCGTGAACAAGGAGACGCGGCGCTACTACCGCTTCCAGACCACGGACGACGGGCTCGTCGATTATTATGACGAGGACGGAAAGAGCGCGAAGAAGTTCCTGGTGAGAAAGCCGATGACCGGCGGCATCATGCGCTCGCCCTTCGGCTATCGCCGCCACCCCATCCTCGGCTATTCCAAACTGCATACGGGCGTGGACTGGGCCGACGCCATCGGCTCGCCCATCTATGCCGCGGGCAACGGCACCGTCATCTACGCCACCTGGAAATCCGGCTACGGCAAGCACACCGAGATCCAGCACGCCAACGGCTACGTCACCACCTACTCGCACCAGTCGGGCTTCGCCCGCGGCATCCGCGAGGGCGTGACGGTGCGCCAGGGCCAGCTCATCGGCTATCTCGGCAATACCGGCCTCTCCACCGGCCCGCATCTGCACTACGAGGTGAAGATCAACGGCAACTTCGTCGATCCCATGCGCATCCGCCTGCCGCGCGGCCGGGCGCTGGACGGCAAGTTCCTGGCCGAGTTCAAGAAGGAGCGGGAGCGCATCGAGGCCCTGCTCAGCCACGCCCCAGTGCCGCCGAAGGTGGCGAACGCCGGCTCCGGCTCTTCCAAGACCCGCGCCGCGAGCAACTGACCCCCTGTTCCGACCCGACGCCTCTGCGCGCGGGCCGGAACGCGCTTCATCAAAAGACCGCGGGACCCGCGAAATGGCGCCGCAGGCGGGGCCGCACTCCGCCACAAACAAAGCTTGACCTTGGGAACGGTTCAGCTACCGCTGCGACCGGTTGAAAGCCAAACCTTTCTCTCCCAGAGGACTGCCCCCATGAGCGGCCCCTTCCGTGGTTCGGTTCGTTCCCTCGCCTGCGCCCTCGTCATCTCCACCGCGCTGCCCGCGCTCGCCGCCGCCGATCCGCTGAGCGACTATGTGGCCGCCCGCGACAAGGCGACAGCCGCCTCCATCGCCGCCGCCAAGGCGGGCAAGAGCGGGGACGATGCCGTGGTCAAGCGCGAGGAAGCCGCGCTCAAGGATCTCGGCAAGCGCATGACGGCCCTCGTCGGCCCGATGAAGTTCAAGGGCCTCGGTTCGCCGGAATATACGCTGCGCGTGCTGACCTATGACGAGAACACCCCCGCGCACGATCTGGGCGGCCTCTCATTCGTCAGCAAGGATTACAACACCCGTCTGGTGGTCGTGCCCGAAAGCATCTTCACCGCCTGGCTCGCCACCCGCGCCAAGGATCCGGATGCCCCGAAGGCCTTCGCCTCCGGTGTGAAGGCGGCGGCGGGGACGCCTGAATTCTACACGAATGCCGTCGGCTTCGACGGCGGCTTCTACCAGCCGTACGTGGAACTGCCCGTGGCCGCCGTGCCGGGCGAGACCGCCACCGCCTGGCTCGGGCTCCAGACCGAGGAGCCCTCCGGCAACACCGCACCCAATGAGATCGCCATCGTGCGGATCGGCGGCGGCCTCGCCATGGCCGGCGTGACCATGGTGAAGCTCGGCGACAAGCCCATCCCCACCTGCGACGCCATCTGGCAGCCCTTCAAGGCCAAGGCCGACGCGCTGCAGAAGCAGGTGGAGAAGGACAACAAGGACCAGGACCCGCGCTGGGAAGAGATCACCAAGATCCAGGATGAGGGCTCCAACGCCTATCGCGCCTGCTTCATGAAGGAGGCGCCGAACCAGCCCTTCTTCGCCGCCGCCGTGAAGAAGGCGGAAGCCTTCCTCGCCACCGCGCGCGGACAGTGAACGCACCTTTCCCCGGATCGGAGACCTGACATGACCCGCCCCGCGCGACGCCTGCCGAACCTGCTGAATGGACCCGCCTTCATGCTTGCACTGGGCCTCGCCATGGCCCCGGCGGGCGGTGCCGGGGCGGGACCGGCCGACGACTATATCGCTGCCCGCGACAAGGCCGTGGCGGCGCTGGCCAAGGCGGAGAAGGCCGGCGCAAGCCCCGAAAATCTGGAGAAGCGCGACGCCGCCGAGCGCAAGGCGCTGGAGCGGATGATGGGCGGGCTCATCGGCCCGCTCCGCTTCAAGGGATTTTCGGCCAGCTTCTCGCCCGCCACCTTGCTGAACGGCAGCATCGAATCCGGCGGGCCGGACGGCCTCCTGTTCTCCGACGCGGACGCCACCACCTACCTTCTGGTGTCACCCGAGCCGGTGTTCGCCAACTGGCTGGCGGCGCGCGCGAAGGCGGAGGGCGCCGACCCGGCCCTCGGCCGCGGGATCGCGGCGGCGGTGGGAAGCGAGGAGTTCTACACCCTCGCCATCGGCGCCGAGGCGGCCTTCTCCCGCTATATGGATCTGCCGGTGACGGCGGCGGAGGGCGAGACGGTACGGGCGGCGCTGGGCCTGTTCAGCCAGGACCTTCCCTCCAACACGCTGCCCGAAGCGGTGGTCATCACCCGCGTGGCCAACGGCCGGGTCACCGTTGGAAACGCCGCGGTGGAGCTGGGCATCACGTCGCTGCCCGTGTGCGACAAGGCGTGGAAGGCGGCGAGCGCCAAGGCGGAGGCGCTGCGCACCGCCGCGGAGAAGTCGAAGAAAGAGGATGATCCGCGCTGGGAGCAGGCGAACACGGCCGACGTGGACGCCTCCAACGCCTTCCGCACCTGCTTCGCCAAGGAGGCCCAGGGCCAGCCCTTCCTCGCCGCCGCGGTGAAGCGGGCCGAAGCCCTCCTCGCCACCGCCCGGGGCCAGTGAGCGCATAGCCCGCGCGGTGCCGGTGGAAGACCGGGGACGCGGCGGGGCCATCCATTGATTTTTACCAATGGCGGCGCAGATTGCGCCGCCATTGTCGTTTCAGCACACGAGAGTCCCCATGACGCGCCCCGATCGCCGCCGCCCCGCTGGACGCTCTTCCCTCCGGCTGGCTTCGGCCCTGCTGGCGGCGGGCCTTCTCGCCGGCGCACCGGTGGCGGCGCGGGCGGATGCGGCGGGCGACTACATCGCCGCCCACACAAAGGCCGAGGCCGAGGTGGCCGCCGCCGTGAAGGCGGGCAAGAGCGACGGGGACATCGAAAAGCTCAGCACACCGCTGCTGAAGGATCTGGAAAAGCGGATGGTGGGCCTGCTCGGCCCGCTCGCCTTCAAGGGCACGCAGAAGAAGCCCGTCTTCATGCCGTCCTCGCTGAACCCGGACTATCTGGAATCGAAGGAGCCGGACGGCCTGCTCTTCTCCGGCGTCGATCTCACCACCCGCTATTTCGTCTCCCCGGAACCGATCTTCACCCAATGGCTCGCCGCCCGCGCCAAGGAAGAGGACGCCGCCCCCGAACTGCGCCTCGGCCTCAAGGGGGCCATGGGCACCGAGCCCTTCTATTTCGCGGTGCTCGGCACGGACGCCGCCTTCATCAAGTACATGGACCTGCCGGTGACGGCCGGCGAGGGCGAGAGCGTCACCGCGGCGCTCGGCCTCTTCACCCAATCCGGCCAGCAGAACGACCCGCCCAGCAGCATCGTCTTCACCCGCATCGGCGACGGCCGCGTGGTTGTGGGCACGGCGGACCTGAAGGCCAATATCAAGCCCCTGCCGGCCTGCGAGAAGCTCTGGAAGGAGGCCAACGCCAAGGCCACCAAGCTCGAGGACGCCGCCGCCAAGACGAAGAACGACGAGGACCCGCGCTGGAAGGAAGCCGAGACCATCCGCGAAGCCGGCGGCGACGCCTTCCGCGCCTGCTTCGTCAAGGCCGCGCCGGGCCTGCCGTTCTTTCCGGGCGCGGTGAAGCGCGCGGAGGAACTGGTGCAGGCGGCGCGGGGGAAGTAGGGGGCGTCACGCCTTCCAGAAGTCGGCCGCACCCTCCGGCAGGGTGGCGAGGACGCGGTCGAGCTTGTCCGCGTCCATGTTCCGCCTGAGCGCCGCCGCCACATCGGCGATGGCCGAGGCCGGCGCGAAATTGTGGTGCCGGCGCAGGTCCTGCACTTCGGCGGTCATTGCCGCCCGGTCCGCGAACGGCCGGCGCGGCTCCGCCGTGTCCCAGTCCGCCACGAAGATGGCCCGCAGCACCGGCGGCAGCACCCCCGCAAAGCGGATCGCCTCCTCCACCGACAGCCGCCGCCGGAACACCCGCAACACGCCATCCACCATGGTGTAGGCCTGATTGCGCGTGCCGAGCCCCGCCGTGTCCCGCGCATCGGCGAGGAAGCGGTCGAACTCTTCGGTGGCGTGCTGGAGGTCGAGGGGAATGGGCATGGGAATGCGCGGTAGGAGATGACCCATCCCTGACATTCAGAATGTCTGCTGCAGGGTAATTCAGGGACAGCAGCGGTGGAGAAGCTAAAAGAAGATTCCACCATCAAAATCAGACATCAAACACAACCATTTAAGCGAGAAGATATGACTTCAGCGCAGCCGCATGATGATCCCAAGTGCGCCCTTCATCCATGATCCACTGAGCCCCACGTGCTCCAATTTGCTTTCGCGATTTACTATCATTAAATAATATCTCTAAAGCATAGACAATTTCCTCTACACTGCTCTCTCCCCATCCTTCTGTGCCGACTGATTTCGACACGACGGGAGCCTGAGTGCCCAGAACGACACAATTGTTGTTGCCAACCAAGTCGCGGACGCCAGTGTTATTGGCGAGTATCACCGGAACCCCGCAAGCCATGGCTTCCTTCGCGGGGAGATTTGTTGCCGCTTCGCATCGCGACACCTGTAGTGCGCAGTCCATTTCGCGCAAAATAGCTGGGATCAATGGGTTAGGCGTCGGTGGCAATTCCAAAAACTGGCTCTCACTGATCCCATTCTCCGCAACCCATCGCTTCACGTCCAGCACGCCCCTGGCACCCATTCGAAGTGGGAATTTCAGCTTGCCCTGAAAGCCTACAGAGCCCTGTGGCCAGGGAGAATGCCAAGCAGATACCAGAATAGCCTCTTTGTGGCGCGCCGCAAACTCTCGGAATGCCAATAATACGAGATCGTGTGCTTTGCGAAACTCGATCTTTCCACCCGAAAAGACGTAAAACCTATTGGGATCGAGAAGTCCCGATTTGGGCCCCGGGAAGAACTGTGAGGCATCTACCCCTTCATGGATCACCCTCACTGGCTTTCCACTCGCCGCCCTCAAAATATCTGCTCCCCAGCTTGAGGCACACAGCACATCGTCATGGCTATCCAACACCTGACGCGCACTGTCTACACGCGTATCTTCCAGCAGACACCGAGCAATGGTTCGCCGTCCTTTGAAGTGTGGTTCCGCCGCCGCGACGAACCGGTTGCCGAACCCATTCACTACGATGAGGTCCTTTGCGGCGGCGCCGGTCTTGTCCGCGACGAGGCGGGCCAGGAATGCGTTGGATTTGATGACAGCCGGACCCATTGCGAACATGCGCAAAGGATCCATGGCTTGGACATCGGCCGGTCCGATCGGCCGGCCCATCAACGGTTGAACGTCTGGATCGATCGCCCAGCGCTGAAAAATACTCAAACCAACCAATCCCCAGCCAAAATAATTATTGGCCTGCCAATTTAACATAATTTGATTGTGCATGTATTTCCCCAAACCAATAGGAAAAACGCACGAAATTCACATAATTTTCGCGTATGACGCTGGTGCGCCTCCGCGTTTAACCTTTAACTGCAGCTTGGTGGTTACCTGTTGAGGTTTCAACCGGAAGCTCGCGCATAAGCTGTGCGGCACGTGGCCGCCTACCGTCAACACCGGCAGCATGTCGCCAGCGTGCATGCCCACAGCTATCGTTTGGCGGGCATGACATAACTCCGGTCCAAAAATCACACAAAAATAAAAGACCCCCATTGCATCACGCCGGGGGCCATCCTTCCCTCTCAACCGAAGCTTCCGTCCCGGCCCTCCCCCTCACGCCGCCTGCCCCCTTACGGCCTCGCCGGGGAATGCAGCATCCAGCTTCGAGACCGGACGGCCGTTCGCCCCCTCACCCCTTCCTCACCCCCGGCGGCTTCCACGTCCCCTTGCCGGGCGGCAGGATCGACGGCGGGTTCTCCTTGGGCCAGTAGAGGCGCATCACCATGTAGATGGGGCCGTCGGGGGCGGGGAGCCAGTTGCTCTCCTTGTCCGCGCCGGGGGACTTGTTCTGGATGTAGAGGGTGAGCGAGCCGTCGGCGTTGCGCTTCAGGCTCTCCAGCATGGGGGAGTTGATGAGGTAGCGGTCGATGGGGTTCTTGATGAGCAGCTGGGTCTTGCCGTCATACATGGTCACCGACCAGAAGGCGTTCACCGGCGGCAGGGCGTCGGCCGGGAAGGTCACCGTGTAATTGTGCTTGGAGCCGTCGAGGGTCTGGCCGTCGGCGTCCACCCGCGTCATCGGGTAGGTGGCCTCCACTGCGTCATTGCCATAGATGCCAGCCTGGGCGCCCACGGCGCGCAGCAGCCAGTCGCCGTTGAAGAAGGCGGCATCGCCCGCCGGCGAGCCCACGCGCCAGCCGTTCACATCCGTGCCGAAGGCCGCCACCGCCTCGGTCACCTTGCGCTGCCCCTCCTTGAGGCCGATGAGGATCTCCGCCTTGTCCTCCAGCGACAGGCTCTTGAAATCGAAGGTCTTGCCGGCGCCCACGCCGATGCTGGCGAGCTGCTCGCGGATGGCCTTCTCCTCCGGCCGGACCGGGGCGAACTGGAGCGCGAAATCCAGGAACTCGAAGAATTCGGTGCGGACGAGATCCTTGGAGAATTTCGGGAAGTCCACCTGCGGCGCGGCAGGGGGCGCGGCCTTGCCGAGGAAGGTGGAGAGCGGGCGCAGCTGGTAGCCCGCCTGAACCTTCTTCACATTGTCGATGTCGGCCGCGCCGAACAGCTGGGTGCGGAAGACGGTGAGGGCGAAATCGGTGGAGGCGCGGAACACCTTGCGGATGCCGGGCGGCGTCTCGCCCGTCCAGCGCGGTCCCACCACCAGATAGTCGCCGGCGTCGTTGCCGGTGGCGCGGCTGCCGATATAGCCGTAGTTGAAGGTATTCCCATCCACCAGCTGGACCGAATAATAGCGCGCCTTCTCCACCGCCGGCACGGAGATGACGATGGGCTCGGCGCGCAGGTCCAGCCAGCCGAGGGAATAGGGCGTGTCGCTGTTGGGCGTGGGCACCGAGGTGTCCTGCCAGGTGAAGACGCGGGCCTCGTTGTAGAGCTGGTTGAACGGCGCCTTGAACTGCCCGGAGTTCCGGTCGACCACGTACTCGTACATGACGCCGTAATTCATCACGATGGGCAGGCCATAGATGAAGCCGGCCTCGGCGATGTCCTTCGCCTTGAAGAAGCCGGGGCGGTCCGCCGCGCTGGCCGCGCCGGGCGCAAGGCCGGGCACCAGCGAGAGAGCGGGGCCGGCAACGCCGCCGGCGGCCAGGATCTTCAGGAAATGTCGCTTGGACAGCATGGGTGGCCTTCTCCCAGGGGCGGGAGCGTTGTCGCTCCGGATTGGGCGCGAGCTTAGCTTGACCATTGCCGTTCGTCGCGTCCGGGATTGACCGCGGGCGCCACGAAAAAGGCCCCCGGCGCGGACGCCGGGGGCCTCGTGTTCTCAAGCGGTACGGACCTGCCTCAGGCTGCCTGATCCACCTTGGCCGCCTCGCTGGCGAAGGTGAGGTGGCCGCCGTCCAGCCCCACCTTCACCTTGGCGCCGTCAAGGATCTCGCCGCCGAGGATCTTCTCGGCCAGCGGGTCCTGCACCAGCTTCTGGATGGTGCGCTTCAGCGGACGCGCCCCGTAGGCCGGGTCGTAGCCCTTCTCGGCGAGGAAGCTGCGCGCCTCGGGGGAGAGCTCGATGGTGATCTTGCGATCCTCCAGCAGCTTGCGCAGCCGGCCCAGCTGGATGTCCACGATGTGGTCCATCTGGTCCCGCTTCAGGCGGTGGAACATGACGATCTCGTCGATCCGGTTGATGAATTCCGGGCGGAAGTGACGCCGCACGGCCCCCATCACCATGTCGTAGGCCTCCTCGTCGGAAACCACCTGCTCGCCCTCGTGGCCCGGCACCTTGAAGCCCATGGGCTGGCGCGGGTCAGCGAGGAATTCCGCGCCGAGGTTCGAGGTCATGATGATGAGCACGTTGCGGAAGTCCACCGTGCGGCCCTGCCCGTCCGTCAGGCGCCCGTCGTCGAGCACCTGCAGGAGGACGTTGAACACGTCCGGATGCGCCTTCTCCACCTCGTCGAACAGCACCACCTGATAAGGCCGGCGCCGCACGGCTTCGGTGAGGGCACCGCCCTCGTCATAGCCCACATAGCCGGGAGGGGCGCCGATCAGCCGGCTCACGGAGTGCTTCTCCATGTATTCCGACATGTCGATGCGGACCATCGCCGTCTCGTCGTCGAACAGGAACTCGGCCAGCGCCTTGGTCAGCTCCGTCTTGCCGACGCCCGTGGGGCCGAGGAAGAGGAACGAGCCGATGGGCCGGTTCGGGTCCTGCAGGCCGGCGCGGGCACGGCGCACGGCGGTAGCCACGGCGGCCACGGCCTCCGACTGGCCCACCACGCGCTTCGCCAGCTCCAGCTCCATGCGCAGCAGCTTCTCGCGCTCGCCTTCGAGCATCTTGTCCACCGGCACGCCGGTCCAGCGCGAGACGACGCCGGCGATGTGGCTGGGCGTCACCGCCTCTTCCACCATGCTGCCGCCGCTGGTGCCGCCCGCCTTCTCGATGTCGGCGAGCTTCTTCTCCAGCTCGGGAATGACCGAATAGGTCAGCTCACCGGCCTTCTGGTATTCGCCCTGCCGCTGCGCGGTGGCGAGGTCCGCCCGCGCCTGGTCGAGCTTGGCCTTGACGGTGGTCGCCTCGCCCAGCTTCTCCTTCTCGGACTTCCATTTGGAGGTGAGGACGGAGGCCTTCTCCTCAAGGTCCGCCAGCTCCTTCTCGGACCGCTTCAGGCGATCCTTGGAGGCGGTGTCGGTCTCCTTCTTGAGGGCCTCCTGCTCGATCTTGCGACGCATGATCTCGCGATCGAGGCTGTCCAGCTCCTCGGGCTTGGAATCCACCTGCATGCGCAGGCGCGAGGCCGCCTCGTCCACAAGGTCGATGGCCTTGTCGGGCAGGAAGCGGTCGGTGATGTAGCGGTTGGAGAGAACCGCCGCCGAGACAAGCGCGGAGTCGGTGATGCGCACGCCGTGGTGCAGCTCATACTTCTCCTTCAGGCCGCGCAGGATGGAGACGGTATCCTCCACCGTGGGCTCGGAGACGAAGACGGGCTGGAAACGACGGGCGAGAGCCGCGTCCTTCTCCACGTGCTTGCGATACTCGTCCAGCGTGGTCGCGCCGACGCAGTGCAGCTCGCCGCGGGCAAGGGCGGGCTTCAGCAGGTTGGACGCATCCATGGCGCCGTCGGTCTTGCCGGCGCCGACGAGGGTGTGCATCTCGTCGATGAACAGGATGATGCCGCCTTCCGCGCCCTCGACTTCCGAGAGCACGCTCTTCAGGCGCTCCTCAAACTCGCCGCGATACTTCGCGCCGGCGATCAGGGAGCCCATATCGAGGGCGAGCAGGCTCTTGCCCTTCAGGCTCTCGGGCACGTCGCCATCGACGATGCGGCGGGCGAGGCCCTCCACGATGGCGGTCTTCCCGACGCCGGGCTCGCCGATGAGCACGGGATTGTTCTTGGTGCGGCGCGCCAGCACCTGGATGGTGCGGCGAATCTCCTCGTCGCGGCCGATGACCGGGTCGAGCTTGCCGTCCCGCACGGCCTGGGTGAGGTCGCGGGCATATTTCTTCAGCGCGTCATAGGCATTCTCGGCGGTGGCGCTGTCCGCGGTGCGGCCCTTGCGCAGCGCCTCGATGGCGGCGTTCAGGGTCTGCGGGGTCACGCCCGCCTTCGCCAGCATCTTGCCGGCGTCGGTGTCCTTCTCGATGGCGAGGGCCAAAAGAAGACGCTCGACGGTGACGTATCCGTCGCCCGCCTTCTTGGCCGCCTGCTCGGCGGTCTCGAACACCTTGGCGAGCTGCTGGGACAGGTACACCTGACCCGAGCCGCCCGACACCTTCGGCAGCTTCTTCAGCGCCGCTTCCACCTCGGCGCGCACCAGCACGGGATTGCCGCCCGCGCGCTGGATGAGGCCCGAGCACAGGCCTTCGGGATCGTCCATCAGCACCTTCAGGAGGTGCTCCGGCGTGAACTGCTGGTTGCCTTCCCGCACCGCCAGCGACTGGGCGGACTGGACGAAGCCTCGCGCGCGCTCGGTATAGATCTCAAAATTCATCTGTCTCTCCTCCTTCCCGCGCCCGATACCTTCCAAGAAGCATAAGGGGCACGGCGGGACACGGTCCCGGCATCCCCGGCTACCGTCGCGCAGGCGGAACAAACCTGCGCCGTGCCTCATGTGGGTGTGGCCCCGCGGCAACGGAAGGGGGTGGCTGCACGATTTCAAGCCGGCCGGGCCAAACCGCGCCGCCACCGCCCTCCACGCCTTGAACGCTAGGTCGGGCGCGCCGCCATGGCCTTGATCCAGGTGAAAATTCGCCCGCCCTTGACCGGGCCGGCGGGGCATGGGACGCCGGGGCCTCCGGACCCGAAGGAGCGCCCCGCATGCCCGTGCCGTCCGTCTCTTCCGCCCCCGCCATTCCGGTTGCCGAGCTTCCCCCCGCCACCGTCACTGCCCTTTACCGCCATCCGGTGAAGGGCCTGTCGCCCGAGGCGCTGGACGCCGTGGAGCTGACCGCCGGCGCCTACTTCCCCAATGATCGCCTCTATGCGGTGGAGAACGGCCCCAGCGGCTTCGATCCCGCCGAGCCGTCCTACCGGCAGAAGACCGCCTTCCTGATGCTGATGCGGGACGCCCGCCTCGCCGCCCTCGCCTCCCGCTATGACGAAGCGACGGGGACGCTCACGCTCTCCCTCGACGGACACGAGGTGGTCTCGGCCAACCTGTCGACGCCCGAGGGCCGGGCGGAGGTGGAGGCTTTTCTCGCCTTCTATATGGGCGAAGAGGCGCGCGGCCCGTTGAAGCTGCTCACCGCGCCGGAGGGCTTCCGCTTCACCGATTCGCTGCGCTCCGGCTTTCTCTCTCTGCTCAACCTCGCGAGCGTGCGCGACCTCGGCGCGCGGATGGAGGCGGAGCTGGACCCCCGCCGCTTCCGCATGAACCTGCATCTGGAAGGCTGGCCGGCGGGCGCGGAGCTGGAGCTGTCCGGCGCACGGCTCAATGTGGGCACGGCGCGCATCGCCATCCTCAAGCGCACCGAGCGCTGCGCGGCGGTGAACGTGAACCCCGCGACCGCCGCCCGCGACCTCAACGTGGTGAAGGGCCTCGTGTCCGCCTACGGCCACGCTGACTGCGGTATCTATGCCAAGGTGGTGCGCTCCGGCCGGGTGGCGGTAGGCGACACCATCCGCCCCGCCGCCGACTGATCCACCGCTTCCGGGAGAACCGTCATGCGCCTGAAGTCCGCTTTCCTCGCCGCCGCGCTCGCCACCACACTGATCGTCCCCGCCTCCGCCGCGAGCTTCAGCTGCGCCGGCGTCAGCGCGCCCGACGAGGTGGCCATCTGCAAGAGCTGCGACCTCGCCCAGCTCGACGTGAAGATGGCGACGCTCTACGGCGTCATCACCAAGATGGTCGGCATGGGCCAGCGCGGCGCGATCCAGGACGACCAGCGCGCCTGGCTGGTGGAGCGGGCCGCCTGCAAGGCCGACGCGGCCTGCATCTCCGCCGCCTATCAGACCCGCATCCGCGCCATCGAGGGGATGCTCTCCGACATCTATTCCCGCGGCCCGTTCTGAGGCATGGTCCGCCGATGATTTTGCCTTCTCCCGCAGCGCTTTCATCGGCGACTTTCGATCGCGTCGACACCTGGGTGTTCGACCTCGACAACACCCTCTATCCCGCCCAGCACGACCTCTGGGGCCAGATCGACGCCCGGATGAAGGCGTATATCTCCAACCTCTTCGGCATCGCGCCCGAGGAGGCGTTCCGCATCCAGAAGGATTATTACCGGCGCTACGGCACGTCCCTGCGCGGGCTGATGATCGAGCATGGCGTGGAGCCGGCCGCCTTCCTCGCCCATGTGCACGACGTGGACCTCTCGACGCTGGACGCTTCCCCCCGCCTCGCCGCCGCCATCGAGGCGCTGCCGGGGCAGAAGCTCGTCTACACCAACGGCTCCGAGCGCCACGCCCGCAACGTGCTGGAAAAGCTCGGCATGGACGCGCACTTCACCGCCGTCCACGACATCGTGGCCGCCGAATTCCATCCCAAGCCCACCGAGGAGGCCTATGAGCGCTTCCTGCGCGCCCATGGGGTGGAGGCGACCCGCGCCGCCATGTTCGAGGACCTCGCCCGCAATCTGGAAGTGCCGCACCGCCTCGGCATGGTGACGGTTCTGGTGGTGCCCCCCGGCCAGACGGTTTCGGCGCGCGAGAGCTGGGAGTTCGAGGGCCGCGAGGACGCCTATGTGAACCACGTCACGGAAGATCTCGCCGGCTTCCTCGAGACGGTCGCCCGCGACCTGCCCCCGCCGCTCCCGGCCGACCCGGAGTAAGGGAGGACCCCGCCATGGACGGCGCCACCCGCAGCATCCGCACCCTCACCCGCGCCGAGGTGGAGACCGCCGTGGACTGGGCCGCCCGCGAGGGCTGGAACCCCGGCCTTGCCGATGCCGCCGCCTTCCTCGCGCAGGACACCCACGCGTTCCGCGGCCTCTTCCTCGACGGGGCGCTGGGCGCGGTCATCTCGGCGACGCGCTATGCGGGCGGTTTCGCCTTCGTCGGCTTCTACATCTGCCGTCCGGACCTGCGCGGCGAGGGCCATGGCCTCGCATTGTGGCAGGACACCTTCCGCACGCTCGACGGGCCGGTGGGGCTTGATGCGGTGGTGGAGCAGCAGGAAACCTATGCCCGCGACGGCTTCGTGCGCGCCTACGCCAATTTCCGCTTCGGCGGGATGGCGCCCGAGGCCGCGCCCGACCCGCGCGTGGTGGACATCACCCCCGCGCACCTCGATGCCGTGACGGCGCTGGACCGCGCCTGCTTCGGCTTTCCCCGCCCGGATTTCCTGAAGGCCTGGCTCGCGCCGCCGCAGGGGCGCGCCTGCGTCTTCGTGGAAGACGGCGCGGTGAAGGGCTATGGCGTCATCCGCCGCTGTCGCGCGGGATGGAAGATCGGCCCGCTCTTCGCCGATGACGCAGAAGTGGCCGGCGCGCTGTTCTCCACCCTCGCGCTGACGGCGGCCGGCGATCAGGTCTTCCTCGACATTCCCGACCCCAATCCCGCCGCCCGCGCCCTCGCGGAGGGGGCGGGGCTCGCCCCGGTGTTCGAGACCGGCCGCATGTATCGCGGCACGGGGCCGGATCTGCCGCTCGATCGCATCTTCGGCATCACCACCTTCGAACTGGGGTGAGGGGAGCGCTTTCACCGCCCTGAGTTTGTCGATCGGCAACGCGCCGCTCGCGCCATCTCTCCGGCCGTCATCGCCCGCCTTGTGCGGGCGATCCACCGCAGGGCGAGAGGGGTGCTGGTCTTCCGGCACCGGACAGGCGGCGGGGTGGATCCCCCGGACGAGCCGGGGGATGACAAACGAGGGCCCCGGACACAGGCCGCAGCCCTCACCGCCCCGGCGCCCGCTCTGCGCGATAGGCCGCCTGATCGATGCCGTGGCGGCGGAGCTTGTCGTAGAAGGTCTTGCGGGGGATGCCGAGGGAAGCCACGGTGGCTTGCACGTCCCCCTTGTTGGCTTCCAGCGCGGCGCGGATTTCCTGCGCCTCGAAGGCATCCACCCGCTCCGGCAGGGTACCCTTCCCCCCGCCGGCCTCGGCCGGGACGGACGGCTGTTCCGGCTCCACCAGCCCCAGCGCCACGCGCTCGGCATAATGCACCAGCTCGCGCACATTGCCCGGCCAGTCATGCTCGGCGAGATGGCGCAGCACGCCGGCGTCCAGCTCCGGCGGGGGGCGGTTGAAGCGCTCGGCGGCGCGGGCGAGGAAGTGGCCGAACAGCAGGGGCACGTCGCCGCGCCGCTCGCGCAGGGCCGGGATGCGGACCGACGCGACGTGGAGGCGATAGTAGAGATCCTCGCGGAAGCTGCCCTGCCGCACCAGCGCCGGCAGGTCCACCTTGGAGGCGGCGACCACGCGGATGTCGACCCGGCGCGTCTCGTTGGTGCCCAGCGGCGCGATCTCGCGCGCCTCCAGCACGCGTAGCAGCTTCACCTGGAGGGCCGGCGACATGGCCTCGATCTCGTCGAGGAAGAGCGTGCCGCCATGGGCGTGCTCGATGCGCCCCACCCTTTTCTTGAGCGCCCCGGTGAAGGCGCCGGCCTCGTAGCCGAACAGCTCGCTCTCGATCACCGTCTCCGGCAGGGCGCCGCAATTCACCGCCACCAGCGGGCGCGCGGCGCGGCGGCTCCAGCGGTGGAGCGCGGTCGCCACCACCTCCTTGCCGGAGCCGGTCTCCCCCTCCACCAGCACGTCCACGTCGGCATCGGCGATCTGGCGCAGCATCTGCCGCAGCCGGGCCATCACCGCGCTGGTGCCGAGCAGCGGCAGGTCGTCCTGCGTGGTGGCGACGGCGCGCTTCAGCTCGCGGTTTTCCAAGACCAGCCGGCGACGGTCCAGCGCGTGGCGGATGCTGGCGACCAGCCGCTCGGAGGCATAGGGCTTGGCGAGGAAGTCGTAGGCGCCCTCGCGCATGGCATCCACCGCCATGGCGATGTCGCCGTGGCCGGTGATGAGGATCACCGGTAGGTCCGCATCGCGCGCCTTCAGCCGGCGGAACAGCTCCAGCCCGTCGATGCGCGGCATGCGCACGTCGGTGACCACGACGCCGGGGAAATCCGCGTCGATCACCTCCAGCGCCTCCATGGCCGAGCCGTAGCCGGCCACCGTGAGGCCGGCGAGCATCAGCGCCTGCACGTTGGCCGCGCGCAGCACCGCGTCGTCGTCGATGAAGGCCACGTCCACGGGAAGTTCTGTCATGCCCTGCCGGCTCCGTTGTCCAGTCCTTGGGCGCGGGGCAGGGTGACGGTGAAGACGGCGCCGCCGTCATTCTCCACCTTCAGGGTGCCCCCGCACTCGGCGATGATGTCCTTGGAGATGACGAGCCCCAGACCCAGTCCCTGCGGCTTGGTGGTGGTGAAGGGCAGGAACAGGGCGCCCAGCATCTCCTCCGGCAGACCGGGACCGTTGTCGGCGACGGTCACCACCACCGTGTCGGGGCGAGTCTCGACGCGGATGCGGATTTCCCCGTCGCGCCGCGTGCCGATGGCCTCAGCCGCGTTCTGGATGAGGTTCACCAGCACCTGCTCGAGGCGCATGCGGTCGCCGGTCACCGCCACGTCCGGGCGATCGATATCGAGGGCGAGGGCGATGTCGGTCTGGAGCAGGCGATAGCGCATCAGCAGCAGCGCGCCGTCGATGACCGGGGCGAGCGCCACCGGCTCGATGCGGGCGGCGGACTTGCGGGCGAAGGCGCGCAGCTCTCCGGTAATCGCGCCGATGCGCTCCGTGAGGGCCGCGATGGTGTCGAGATTGGCGGCGGCGGCGGCGGGCTCACCGCGATCGAGGAAGGCGCGGGAATTCTCCGCGAAGGTGCGGATCGCCGCCACCGGCTGGTTCACCTCATGGGCGACGCCGGCGGCGATCTGGCCGAGCACGGCGAGCTTGGAGGCCTGCACCAGTTCGTCCTGCAGGGCATCGAAGGCGAGGCGGGCGCGGCGGCGCTCCTCCATCTCCGTCACCAGTTGCGCATTGGCGGCGGACAGCTCCGCTGTGCGTTCGACGACGCGGGCCTCCAGCGCGCGCCGCGCCTCCGCTTCCCGCGCCAGCGCCCGGACGCGGCGGCGGCGGCGGGTCCACCACACCCCGGCCGAGCCGAGGCCGACCACGCCGGCAAGCGCCGCCGAGGCGCGGGCCGCCGTGGTGGCGAGGCGCGTGGTGGCGGCGGTGGGCGCAAGCACGGTGAGCGTCCAGCTGGTGGAGGGGACCGGCATGTCCACCGCGACGAAATCCTGCGCCGTGCTGCGGCCGGGCAGGCGCAGGCGCAGCACCCCGCCTTCCTCCGGCGAGGGGCCGAGATCGAGGCGCGTGAGGGGCGAATCGCCAAACTGCAGGCTCTCGCGGATGGCGTCGCGCTCCACCGGATCGAGCGGCACGGTGGTGCGAAAGCGGAAGGCGGGCTCCGAGGCGATGAGCACGATGTGCCGCTCGTCGGTGACGAAGGTGGGCTCGGCGAAGCGCCGCCATTCCGCCTCCAGCCCGTCGAACTCGGCCTTCAGCACGAGGACGCCGAGCACCCGGCCCTGCGCCTCCACCCGCTGCGCCAGATAGAGGCCCGGCTTGCGGCTGACCGTGCCGAAGGCGAAATGCTCCGCCCGCCCATCGGCCAGCGCGATGCGGAAATAGGGACGGAAGCCATAGTCGGAGCCGAGGAAGCTCTCCGGGGTGCGGAAGTTGCTCGCCGCCACCGTGTGGCCCTCGGCATCGATGAGATAGATGACGCCGGTGCGCGCCTGCTCGGCGAGGGCATCAAGCCGCTGGTCGAGGGCGTCGAGGCGGGTCGGGTCGGGGGCCTCCAGCGCGCCACGCACTTCCGGGTCCTGCGCCAGCACCACCGGCAAGGAGCGCTGCTTGTCGATTTCGCTGCGCAGCACCGCGACCCGGAGCGCCGCCGCCGTCTCGGCGGAGGCCGCCACCTGCGCCACCGCCCAGCGGCGCGCCGCATAGTCCGCCACCCGGTCGAGCCCGACCATCAGCGCGAGCGCGGCGAGCGCCGCGCCGCCCACGGTCAGCAGGCGGCGGCGGGACGCGGGTTCTGGGCTCTGTTCGACGCCCGGCTCGGCCAAGGCACGCCCTCCTCCTGTGCGGATTTCCGCACAGCATTTGCCGGCAATGTGCGCCTCACCGCACGCGGTGTCGAGAGGCTCCGCGGGGCCTCCCGGAAAAAGGATTGCGAATCAGTCTGTTGCCTGTGTCCCGCGCCACGCTCGGAACTGGCATGCGCCTTGCGCAGGGGGAGGCGTCGAGCGGCGCGCTGCGCCGGCCCTTAACGAAGCATCCGATCCCGAAGTGCCCAGGCCAGAGCGGCCGCAAGAGGCACCAACGGCCCGGCGGAGGAAGGTCCTGAGATGGCCCATGCGATTCCGGCGCATCCCGCGCCCCATCACTATCCGCGCAAGTTCTACCACCACCTTTATTTCCAGGTGATCGTAGCGATCATCGCCGGCTCCCTGCTCGGCCATTTCTATCCGGATTTCGGCGCCAGCCTGAAGCCGCTGGGCGACGCCTTCATCAAGCTGGTGAAGATGGTGATCGCACCGGTCATCTTCCTCACCGTCGTCACCGGCATCGCCGGCATGCGCGACATGGGCAAGGTCGGCCGCGTGGCCGGCAAGGCCATGATCTACTTCCTCACCTTCTCCACGCTGGCCCTCGTCATCGGCCTCATCGTGGCGAACGTGGTGCAGCCCGGCGCCGGGCTCAACATCGATCCCAAGACGCTTGATCCCAAGGCCGTCGCCACCTATGCGGCGAAGGCGCATGACGCCTCCATCATCGGCTTCCTGATGGACATCATCCCGGCGACGCCGGTGTCCGCCATGGCCAATGGCGACATCCTGCAGGTGCTGTTCTTCGCCGTGCTGTTCGGCATCGCGCTCGGCGGCGTGGGCGATCTCGGCACCCCGGTGCTCAAGGTGCTCACCGCGGCCTCCCACGCCATGTTCCGGCTGGTGGCCATCGTGATGAAGGCGGCCCCCATCGGCGCGTTCGGCGCCATGGCCTTCACCATCGGCAAGTACGGCATCGGCTCGGTGAAGAACCTCGCCTTCCTGATCGCCACCTTCTATCTCACGGCGGCGCTGTTCGTGTTCATCGTGCTCGGCCTCGTGGCCCGCTACAACGGCTTCTCCCTGTGGAAGCTCTTGCGCTACATCCGCGAGGAACTGCTCCTCGTGCTCGGCACCTCCTCCTCGGAAGCGGCCCTGCCCGGCCTGATGCTGAAGATGGAGCGCGCCGGCTGCGCCAAGTCGGTGGTCGGCCTCGTGATCCCCACGGGCTATTCCTTCAACCTCGACGGCACCAACATCTACATGACGCTGGCGGCGCTGTTCATCGCCCAGGCCACCGGCATCCACCTGTCGCTGGAAGAGCAGGTCCTGCTGCTGCTCGTCGCCATGCTCTCGTCCAAGGGCGCGGCCGGCATCACCGGCGCCGGCTTCATCACGCTGGCCGCGACGCTCTCGGTGGTGCCGTCGGTTCCGGTGGCGGGCCTCGCCCTCATCCTCGGCATAGACCGCTTCATGTCCGAGTGCCGCGCGCTCACCAACTTCGTCGGCAATGCGGTGGCCACCATCGTCGTCGCCCGCTGGGAAGGCGAGCTGGACAAGGCGAAGCTGCTGCGTGTGCTCGACGGCGAGCCCATCTCGCTGGAAGACGAGTTCGACGAAGGCCTCATCTCCACCGCGCCCGGCGTGAAGGCCGTCGCCTGAGGTCACCGCGCGCTGCGCGACACGGGTCCTCCCCAGCTGCCCGCCTCTTCGGAGGCGGGCTTTTTCTTGTCCGCCGCGCCCCGCTTGACCAGCCAAGGCGGCGGTGACATCCAGACCCTCTGGATCGGGAGCTGACCATGGCAGATGAAGCGGTCGAAACGCCGGAAGAGAATTCGGCGGGCTCTCCCGGCGAGGTGTTCCGCGCCTTCCTGAAGCTGGGACTCATGTCCTTCGGCGGGCCCATCGCCCATCTCGGCTATTTCCGCGCCGAGCTGGTGGAACGCCGCCGCTGGATCGACGACGCCGGCTATGCCGACCTCGTGGCGCTCTGCCAGTTCCTGCCCGGCCCGGCCTCGAGCCAGCTCGGCTTCGCCCTCGGGCTGATCCGCGGCGGCGGCTTCCTCGGCGGGCTCGCGGCCTGGGCCGGCTTCACCCTGCCCTCGGCCATCCTGCTCGCGGCGCTGGCGCTTCTCTCCTCCTATGTCGGCATGTCCGCCCTCAGCGGTGGCGTCATCGGCGGTATCCTGCATGGCCTCAAGCTCGTCGCCGTCGCCGTGGTGGCGCAGGCGGTGTGGGGCATGGCGCGGACGCTGGCCCCCGACCAGCCGCGCGCCGGCATCGCACTGAGCGCCATCGTCATGGTGACCCTCGCCGCCGGCAGCTTCGGCCAGGTGGCAGCCATCGCCATGGGCGCCATTGCCGGGCTGGTCCTGTGCCGGGACGAGACACCGGCCGAGACGCCCGCCTCCGGGCACCTGCCGGTTCCGCTCTCGCGGCGGACGGGCGTGATCCTGCTCGTGGTCTTCGCCCTGCTGCTGGTGCTGCCGCCGGTCTTCAAGGCGGCATCGCCCTATATCGGGGTGTTCGACTCCTTCTATCGCTCCGGCGCGCTGGTGTTCGGCGGCGGCCATGTGGTGCTGCCGCTGCTGCAGGCGGAAGTGGTGACCACCGGCTGGGTCCTGCCCAGCCAGTTCCTCGCCGGCTACGGCCTCGCCCAGGCGGTGCCCGGCCCGCTCTTCACCTTCGCCGCCTGGCTCGGCGCGGTGATGGCGCCGCCGGCCGGCGGGGTCACGGGAGCGGCGGTGGCGCTGGTGGCGGTGTTCCTGCCTGGCCTGCTGCTGGTGACGGGCATGCTGCCCTTCTGGGGCGCGCTGCGGGGCCAGCCTCTGGCGCAGGCGGCCATGCGCGGGGCCAATGCGGCGGTGGTGGGCATCCTGGGCGCCGCGCTCTACACCCCCGTCTTCACCGGCGCCGTGCTGCGGCCGATGGATTTCGCCGCCGCCGTCACCGGCTTCCTGCTGCTCACGGTGTGGAAGGTGCCGCCGCTGGCCGTGGTGGTGGTGCTGGCTGTCCTCGGGCCGTTCCTGACGGGGCTCTATTAGGGCCTCCGCGAGGCGGGAGCCCGCCGACCTCAGGCTCGCGCAAGCCTCGCCCGGCATGCTGCGGCGACGTCCCCGATCCGCGCTCAAGACCGGCGGAGCGCCATGCGCATCCGCGGCAGGGGACGCCCGGAGGAAGCAAGGCACCCCATGGCGACATCCAGCACGGCACCGACGTCCTCCGTCGCGGGGCCGCCCGCATCCGTCAGCGGTCCGCACACCTTGGAAGCGCTCGGGCCGGCCGTGGACATCTCGGCCAATCTCAACGAAATCCTGTGCCTGATGGCCTGGTCCAACGGCAATGCGCGCAAGCTCGCCGGCGAGACCATTTCGGCCTCCTCCGCCGTGGCGCAGATCGCCGCCACCATCGAGACCATCGCCCAGCTCGGTGCCGATGCGGGGAAGGAGACCGGGGACGCCCTGCGGCTCGTCACCTCCGGCGCGGCCAAGACGCGCACCGCCGGGCAGGCCATGAGCGGCATCGCCGAAGCGTTCGGCGAGTTGGAGGCGCGGCTCGCACATCTGAATTCCGCCACCCAGTCCATCGGCGGCTTCGCCACCTCCATCGGCTCCATCTCGCGGCAGACCAAGCTGCTCGCGCTGAACGCCACCATCGAGGCGGCGCGGGCGGGCGAAGCGGGGCGCGGGTTCGCGGTGGTCGCGGCCGAGGTCAAGGCCCTGTCGGAGGAGGCCTCGCGCACCACCGACCTCATCCGCGACCAGCTCCAGGCCCTGTCCGTGGTGGTGAAGGACATGCTGGACGCCATGGGCGCCGGTGCCACCCGGGTCGAGGAGGGGCGCGCCATCGTCGAATCGGTGATGACCGACATGGACGGCATCGAGACCCGCGTCAGCGCCTCCGCCGACGGGGTGGGACGCATCGCCCTGATGCTGGGCGAGCGGCGCGCGGCCTTGCGCGACCTCGCCGACCGGCTCGGCGAGATCGCCCGCCTCGCCAACCAGAACGAGACCGATTCCGCCACCGCCGCCGGCCTGCTCGGCCGCGCCGATGCCATCGCCGGCGACCTCATCTCCCGCGCCTCGGCCGGGGCCGGCGCCACCGCCGCGATCCGCCGCCTCAAGTCCGATCACATGGCGTGGAAGCGGAGCCTCGCCGAATGCCTCGCCGGCGTGACCGCCGCCGATCTCCGCGGATTCCAGGCGCGCAACGCCCCGCTCGGGGGCGGCTTTGCCGAGATCGACGGGGCGGCGGTCGAAGATCCGGCCGTGTTGTCCAAGCTGGCGGCGCTCGGCCGGCAGCTCGCGGCCTGCGGCGAACGGATCGTCGCGGGTACGGCGAGCGGCGACATGGGCGGGGCCATCGACGCCTATATGGCCATGGATACCCTCTCGGCCGACGCCCTGACGCAGATGGCGCGCCTCACGCCCCGTCGATCGAAGGGCGCATCCGCCGCGGCCTGAAGCGGCGGCTTGGGACTCTACCCGTCAGCGCCGGCGGCGCTGGCGGTGCTCTTCCAGCTTCACGCGCACGCCGTCGAGGGCGCGCAGCGTGCCTTCCAGCCGGCGGGCGATGGCGCGGCGGAACTTGGCGGTGACCTCGGGATAGCGTTCCAGAACCTTGGTGAACGCCTCGCGCGGCAGGCGGATGACCACGGTCTCCTCCCCCGCGACGGCGGTTGCGGGGCGTGGGGTCGGGATGATGAGGGCGGTCTCGCCGATGAGCGCACCGGCCGTCACCTGCTTGAGCAGGCGCGGGGCGCCGGGGATCCGCTCGTCGAGCATCCGCAGCCGGCCGGAGACCACCACATAGGCCCCGTCCGACGTCTCGTTGGCGCGGAACAGCACGTCACCCTCGGCGAGCCGCATCTCCTCGGCGCTCTGGGCGAGCAGGCGCACGGCGCCGTCGCTGAGCAGATCGAAGGTGGCGACCCCCCGGAGCAGCGCGATGTCCCTGTCGATGCTCACGGACGACTTTTCCTCAAGTGGCTGTGCATGATGGTGAGGCCCGGCCGTCAGGGCACGAGCTTGTAGCCCCCGGCCTGGGTCGCAAGAAGGGTGGGATTGGAAGGATCGGGCTCGATCTTCTGGCGCAGGCGGTAGATGTGGGTTTCCAGAGTATGCGTGGTGACGCCGGAATTATAGCCCCACACTTCCTGCAGCAGCGTTTCCCGCGGCACCGGATTTTTCCCGGCCCGGTAGAGATAGCGCAGGATGGCCGTCTCCTTCTCGGTTAGGCGGATCTTGGAGCCGCGATCGGTGAGGAGGAGCTTGGCGCCTGGCCGGAAGGAATAAGGACCGATGGCGAACACCGCATCCTCGCTCGCCTCGTGCGAGCGCATCTGGGCACGCAGGCGCGCCAGCAGCACCGCGAAGCGGAACGGCTTCACGATATAGTCGTTGGCGCCGGCCTCCAGCCCCATGATGGTGTCGCTGTCGGTGTCGTGGCCGGTCAGCATCAGGATGGGCGCCTTGAAGCCGTTGCGGCGCATCTGGCGCACGGCGTCGCGCCCGTCCATGTCGGGCAGGCCCACATCCATGATGACGAGGTCGATCGCCCCGTTTTTCGCCTGCTCGACGGCGCCGCCGGCGGTGTCCGCGCCCACGGGCTCGAATTCGTCCTGGAGCGCGAGCTGCTCGATCAGCGCATCGCGCAGCTCCGGGTCGTCCTCGACCACCAGGATTTTCCACGCATTGGCCATCAATTCCTCCTGCGCCCTTGCGGGCGCGCGAATCGCGCAAGTAGAGCATGGACATGGCTCTGCGCAAATTTCCATCCGGGGACGGCTGTGGAGAGGTATCACACTAAGTCATGAAACCGCTTCATCCCGTGGGAATCTCACGCATCGCCGTCAGCCGCCGTCCCGGCGCCCGCCATCTGGGGATTTTGCGGGCCGGCGGACTGTCGATCCCGGTGGCGCTGGGGCGCTCCGGCATCGCCGCCGACAAGCGCGAGGGTGACGGGCGCACCCCCGCCGGACGCTGGCGCATCCTCGCTCTGCTCTACCGGCCCGACCACGGCCCGCGCCCCGTCTCCCGTCTTCCTTCCCGAACCATCCGCCCCGATGACGGCTGGTGCGACGACCGCGCGGACCGGCGCTACAACCGCCCCGTCACGCTGCCGATGGGTGGCGCGCGGAAGGTGTCGCACGAGAAAATGTGGCGCGACGATACGCTCTACGATCTGGTGCTGGTGATCGATCACAACCAGCGCCCCCGCATCCCCGGGCGCGGCTCGGCGGTGTTCGTCCATCTCGCCCGGCCAGGCTTCAAGCCGACGGAGGGCTGCGTGGCGCTGCGCCGGGCGGACATGAAGCGCCTGCTGGCGCGGCTGCGGCCGGGGGCGGTCATCGACATCGTATAAAGGTCTGGTTGCGAGGCGGATCGCGCACGGGCCTTTGCTCCGGGCCGTCATTTCACCGCCCCGGTCGCGGTGCTATAGAGCCGTTCCAATCAGCGGCGGGCGCTCCCGCGCCCGATCCAACGCACGGGACATCATGACCGCGCACACTTCGCCCCACGGGGCGCGCCACCCGCGGGTGGGCCTGTTCTGCACCTGCCTCGTGGACACCATCCGCCCCTCGGTGGGCTTTGCCGCGGCGAAGCTGCTTGAGGATGCGGGCTGCGAGGTGAACGTGCCGCCGCAGACCTGCTGCGGCCAGCCCGCCTTCAATTCCGGCGACCGCGCCACCACCCGGGCGCTGGCGGAAGAGATGATCACGGCATTCGAGACCTTCGATTACGTGGTCGCCCCCTCCGGCTCCTGCGCCGGCATGATCAAGACCCATTATCCCGAGCTGTTCACCGGCGAGCCCGACTGGGCGGGGCGGGTGGAGCGCTTCTGCGCCAAGGTGTTCGAGCTGACCTCCTTCCTCGTGGACGTGCGCGGCGTGACCGGCGTGGCGGCGGCCTATGACGGCACCGTCACCTATCACGACAGCTGCTCGGGCCTGCGCGAGCTGGGGGTGAAGGCGCAGCCGCGCCGGCTCCTCGCCTCGGTGGAGGGGTTGGCGCTTGAGGAAATGAAGGATGCCGACACCTGCTGCGGCTTCGGCGGCACCTTCTGCGTGAAATATCCGGATGTCTCCAACGCCATCGTGGAGAAGAAGGCCGCCAACATCGCCGCCACCGGCGCGGACACGCTGCTCGCCGGCGATCTCGGCTGCCTCATGAACATGGCCGGCAAGCTCCAGCGCGAGGGCCGCGCGGTGCGCGCGCTTCATGTGGCCGAAGTGCTCGCCGGCATGGGCGACGAACCCGCCATCGGCGAACCTGCTGAAAAGGGGGCGAAGCGATGAGCGTCGAGATCACCACCCCCCGCTTCAAGGACAATGCAAAGAAGGCGCTGGCCGACCTGCCGCTGCAGGGGGCGCTCTCCAAGGTCGGCCCCGGCTTCATCGGCAAGCGGGCGGCGGCGGCCGAGAAGCTGCCTGAGTTCGATGGCCTGCGGGACTCGGCGCGCGACATCAAGAACCACACGCTGGCGCACCTCGACCTTTATCTCGAGCGCTTCGAGGCCAAGGCGAAGGCGGCCGGCGGCCACGTGCATTTCGCCGTGGATGCGGCGGATGCGCGGGCCATCGTCACGGACATCTGCCAGCGCCTGGGCGCACGCACCGTGACCAAGGGCAAGAGCATGATCTCCGAGGAGATCGGCCTCAACGACCATCTCGCGGCGGTCGGCATCGAGCCGGTGGAGACGGATCTGGGCGAATATCTCATCCAGATCCGCGGCGAGGCGCCCTCCCACATCATCGCCCCGGCCATCCACCTCAACAAGGATCAGGTGGAAGCCGACTTCCGCCGCGTCCACGCCCATCTCCCCCCGGAGCGCGACCTCTCCGAGCCCACCTCGCTGCTGGCCGAGGCGCGCGGCGAGCTGCGGCAGAAATTCCTCGCGGCGGACGTGGGCATCACGGGCGCGAACTTCCTGGTGGCGGAGACCGGCACGTCCATCATCGTCACCAATGAGGGCAACGGCGACCTCACCCAGACCCTGCCGAAGGCGCACATCGTGCTCGCCTCGCTGGAAAAGCTGGTGCCGACGCTGGAGGATGTGAGCCAGATCCTGCGCGTGCTGGCCCGCTCGGCCACCGGGCAGGACATGAGCGTCTACACCACCTTCTCCACCGGCCCCCGCCGCCCCGACGATCCGGACGGGCCGGGCGAGTATCACGTGGTGATCCTCGACAACGGCCGCTCCGCCATGCTCGGCGGGCAATTGCGCGAGGTGCTGCGCTGCATCCGCTGCGGCGCCTGCATGAACCATTGCCCGGTCTATCACGCGGTGGGCGGGCACGCTTACGGCTGGGTCTATCCCGGCCCTATCGGCTCGGTGCTCACCCCGGCGCTGATCGGCGTGGAGAAGGGGCGCAATCTGCCCAACGCCTCCACCTTCTGCGGCCGCTGCGAGGAGGTGTGCCCCATGCGCATCCCCCTGCCCAAGCTGATGCGGCACTGGCGAGAGAAGGAGTTCGAGCGCCACCTGACCCCCGCGACCCAGCGCTTCGGCCTCGGCGTGTGGGCCTTCTTCGCACGGCGCGGCTGGCTCTACCGGCCGGCGACGCGGCTCGCCATGGGCGCGCTCTCGCTGCTCGGGCGGGCGAAGGGCCGCTTCGCCTCCCTGCCGCTGGCCGGCGGGTGGACGCAGCACCGCGATTTCCCGGCGCCGCAGGGCGGCACCTTCCAGGCCCAATGGCGCGCCCGGCAGGCCGAGCGGCGCGCGGCGCCCCGACAGGAGGCAAGCCGATGAGCTCCCGCGATACCAGTTCCCGCGACACCGTCTTCGCCTCCATCCGGGCATCCCTCGGCGTGACCTCGCAGGAAGCGCCGCGCCGACAAGCGGTGGCGGATCGCCTCGCCGGCCATCCGCGCGGTCTCGTGCCGGCACGCGGGCAATTGCCGGAGGCCGAGCGTCTTGCTCTCTTCCGCGACATGGTGATCGCCGCCGCCGCGACCATCGATCACCTGCCCTCCGCCGCCGAGGTGCCGGAAGCCGTCGCCGCCTATCTCAGGTCGCGCAACCTGCCCATGACCATCCTGCGCGGCGCCGACGCGCGCCTCGCCACTCTGCCGTGGGAGCGCGCGCCGGCCCTTGATGTGTGGATCGGCCCCTCGGACGGGCGCCAGCTCGCCGGCCTCTCCCACGCCTTCGCGGGCGTGGCCGAATCCGGGACGGTGGTGATGCTCTCCGGTCCGGAGAATCCCTCGACGCTGAACCTTCTGCCCGACCATCATCTGGTGGTGGTGGATGCGGCGGATGTGGCGGGAGACTACGAGACGGTGTGGGACCGCATCCGCGCCCGCTATGGCGAGGGCGTGCTGCCGCGCACAGTGAACTGGATCACCGGCCCGTCCCGCTCGGCCGATATCGAGCAGACCCTGCTGCTCGGCGCCCACGGCCCGCGCAGCCTGCATGTGCTGCTGGTGGGCGGACCGACGCGCTGAGGGATCGGGCGGGCGTCAGCCGCGAAGGCGCGACCGGCCGGACTATTCGGACAGGCGCGACGCCCAGATGCCCAGGGCCACGCCCAGCGGCACGGCGAGGAAAATCGCCAGCGCGACCGTGAGGAAGCCGCCGAACAGACAGCCCATGACGGCGCCGGAGATGGCCGAGAACACCGCCACCAACAGGATTCCGCCGGGCGGACGACCGGGCTGGGCCCGAGGGTCTTGCGGCAAAGGCCGGGCCGGCTCGACCCTTCCCCGCCGCTGGCCATCATGACAAAAGACGGGCCATGACGGTGCCAGCGCACTGATCTGCGCGCCATCGGCCGTTCCAATTGCAGGAGCTGAAAACACTTCGTCCTCACCTGACTGAAGGGAAGTGATTTTATCCTATCACAACTTCAGCATGACAGTATACTGAGCTAATCGCAATACGCGAATTTTGTTGCTGACGCGCGTGATGCAGGCGCGACACGGGAGGCGAAAAAACGCCACTGCGCGCGACGCTCCTGTGTCGGATAAGCAATCCGGTATTGCCCGGCCGGCGTTTTGGCGGCAGTAGATCGTTTGATTTTCAGAAACGGTGAGACAATGAAAGTTGGCTTGCGCCTCGTTCGGGCCCTGTTCGCAGCGCTCGTCGTCCTCTGCGTCGCCCAGCCGGCGCTTGCCCAGCAGAACCGGGCCCATGTCTACCTTTTGCGGGGGCTGGCCAACGTCTTCTCGCTGGGCATGGACGATCTCGCCAAGAAGCTGAACGCCCGCGGCATCCCCGCGACGGTGCACGAGTACGGCCAGTGGGCCTCCCTCGCCGATGCCGCCGCCGCCGAGAGCCGGGCCACCGGCAACTCCCCCATCATCATCGTCGGCCATTCCCTCGGGGCCGATGCGGCGGTGGAGATGGCCGAGCGCCTGACCGCGCTGGGCACCCCGCCCAAGCTGGTGGTGACGTTCGATCCGGTGGGCGTGACCCAGGTGGGCGCGTCGGCGGGCTATTTCATCAACTACTACCAGTCGAACAACGGCTACGGTAAGCGCCTGACGGCCGGCCCGGGCTTCCGCGGCAACATCGTCAACCGCAACCTCAATGCCATCGGCGGCATCGACCACTTCAACATCGAGAAGTCGCCGCGCCTCCATGACGAGGTGATCACCCAGGTGCGCTCCATCACCACGCCGAAGCCCAAGCCGAAGCCCAAGCCGGTCGACCCCTCCGCGACGCCGCCGGCGCCGAGCACGGCTCCCGGCACGCAGGCCGCGGCCAAGCCCGGCGCGCCGGGCTGAGGATAGGATTTCGGACGAGGAATTCAGCGGCGGGCTTCGGCCCGCCGTTTTCGTTTGGGGGGCACCGCACCTTTTTCGCCGGCATCGCTCGCCTTGTGCGTGCGGGCCACGGAGCGTCGGAAACGGCGCCGCATTCCCGAACGAAGCGTCACGCGGGGGATGACGGCTCTAAACGCGGCGCGGGCTCTCAGCCCCAGAACGCCCGTATGCCCGCCGCCACCGCCATGGCCACCACCACGGCGAGCAGGTCGCTGCGGGTCAGGCGGCTGACCACGAGCGCGGCGGCGAGGCCGCCCACCATGCCCATATCGCCCTTCACCGCGCCCTGCACCGCGCCGGGCACCAGCAGCGCCACCAGAACAGCGCCGGGCAGGCAGTCGAGCACCCGCCGCACACGTGGCGTCACGGGGACGAGGCGCATCAGCCAGAAGCCGCCGGCGCGGTTGAAGGCGGTGGCCGCTGCCATCACGAGGATGGCGGTGAGGGTGCCGGGATCAACGGTCATCGTCGGTGAACCCGCCTGCGAGCGCGCCCGCGACGGCGCCGATCACGATGAACCACCAGCCCGGCAGCACGAACGACACGGCGGTGGAAACCGCCGCCGCCACGCCCCAGCCCACCGCCTCGCGCTTGCCCTTCCAGTTGGGGAGCAGCATGGCGATGAAGAAGGCGGGCACCACGAGGTCGATGCCCACCGCCTTCGGATCGGGAATGCCACCGCCCACCAGATGACCCACCGCGGTGGCCAGCACCCAGACGAACCATGTGATGAGGCCGGAGCCGACGAAATAGCCCACATCGTTGCCGCCCTCGGCGCGATAGCGCAGCGCGGCGGCCCAGTTGTTGTCGGCCATCATCATCAGCGCCGGATAGGACTTCCACGCCGGCAGGGTGCCGAGCCAGGGCCGCAGCGAGGCGCCCATCAGCACGTGGCGCATGTTCACCGTGAGGGTGAGGAAGCCCAGCGCCAGCAGGGAACCGGCGGTCCAGTGCTGCGTCCAGCCCTCGAGTGCCACCATCTGGGCAAGGCCGGCGAACACGATTGCGCTGGAGACCGTCGCCTCCAGCAGGGTGAAGCTTTTCTGGATGGAGGCGGCGCCGAACGCCATGCCGAAGGCGGCGATGCCGGGCATCAGCGGCAGCATGGCGCGCGCGCCCTCGGCCATGCCGGCGAGGGTCAGGGGTGCGGGATGGGGCTTGGTCATCTGGAGCGGGGCAATCAACAGTCACGTCGCGGAAATACCGACCTTATGGACGTGCCTGCCGGAAAGGCCAACCCGATTTCCCCTTTTCGCCGCGGGCGGAGGGAAGAGGGGCGCTCGTGTCGGCGGGATGCGCGCTGGCCGTCCCAATAACAACCGTCATGCCCGGGCTTGTCCCGGGCATGACGACGGCGAGAAGACATCAGGCACAACAAAACCTTGGCAGCCCACCCCGCGCCTCAGCCCTGCGGCTCCGGCTCGAACAGGCGGGAGAGGCCCTCGTCCCAGGGTGGCACCCCGCCATGGCCCTGGCCGTAGAGGGCGGCGAGGTGGTCGATGAAGACGCGCACCTTCTGCGGCAGGAAGCGGCGGGAGGGATACACCGCGAACAGCCCTACCCGGTGGGAGGCGCGCCAGCGCGGCAGTACCACCTTCAGCGCGCCGGAGCGCAGTTCCGGCCCCACGTCCCAGGTGGAGCGCAGGGCGATGCCCACCGAGGCGAGCACCGCCTCGCGTACCACCTCGTTGGAATTGGTGCGCAGCTGGGAATGCACGCGCAGCGTCACCGGCCCCTCCGGCCCTTCCAGCTTCCACGGGTCCTGGCCGTGGGTGGCGAGCAGGATGTGGGCGGAGAGTTCGGAGATCTGCTTCGGCTCGCCGGCGCGGGCGAGATACTCGGGCGTCGCGCACAGCACCCGGTGGACCGGGGCGAGGCGGCGGGCGACGAGGCTCGAATCGTCGAGATCGGCGATGCGCACCGCCACGTCGAAGCCCTCGCCCACGATGTCCACGAACGAATCCGACAGTTCGAGGTCGATGGTGAGGTCGCGGTTCGCCTCCATCAGCGGCAGCAGGTGGGGGGCGATGTGCAGCCGGCCGAAGGAGGTGGGCGCCGACACCCGCAGCAGGCCCCGCGCCTCGGTGGACTTGCGGGCAAGCTGGCTTTCCGCCTCCTCGATGGAGGCGAGGATGGTGACGACCCGCTCGTAGAAGCCCTGCCCCGCCTCGGTCAGCGCCACCTTGCGGGTGGTGCGCTGGAACAGGCGGGCACCGAGCCGCTCCTCCAGCCGCTGCACCCGCTTCGACACCACCGGCGGGGAGAGCCCCATCTCCCGCCCGGCGGCGGAGAGGCTGCCGGCGGTGACGATGCGCGCGAAGATTTCGAGATCGCCCAGATTGCCGATCATGGATCGGTCCATCCTCCGCTGGCCGGGACCATTGCGCCGGCCGATTGTTTTGTCTTCGGCCGCCGACTTTATCCGCTAGGGAAAGAATGGGCGACGTTTTTTCCCGAATGAACCGATTATAGTTCCTCCAACAAGAACGGCTCAAAGGGACGCCGACATGACGGGAACCACTCCGGGCCTCAGGCTGCCGGAAGCGGATTCGCGGGTGCTTGCCCGACGGGAGGAGATCATCGCCGCGCTTCGGGTCATCGTGCCCGGCGAGGGCGTCATCGCCCATGAACGGGAGATGCGGCCTTACGAATCCGACGGCGTCACGGCCTATCGCCAGCTGCCCCTCGTGGTGGTGCTGCCGTCGACCACCGAGCAGGTGGCGGCGGTCCTGAAATATTGCCATGCCAACGAGATCCGCGTGGTGCCGCGCGGCGCCGGCACCTCGCTCTCCGGCGGCGCGCTGCCGCTCGAGGATGCGGTGCTCATCGGCATGGGCAAGTTCAACCGGGTGCTGGAGATCGACACCGCCAACCGCTGCGCCGTGGTGCAGCCGGGCGTCACCAACCTCGGCATCTCCAAGGCGGTCGACCATCTGGGCTTCTATTACGCGCCCGACCCCTCCTCGCAGATCGCCTGCACCATCGGCGGCAATGTGGGGGAGAATTCCGGCGGCGTGCACTGCCTGAAATACGGACTCACCACCAACAACGTGCTCGGCGTGGAACTGGTGCTCATCACCGGCGAGGTGGTGCGCCTCGGCGGCAAGCACCTCGATGCCGGCGGGCTCGACCTGCTCTCCGTCGTCATCGGGTCCGAGGGGCTGCTGGGCATCGTCACCGAGGTTACGGTGCGCCTCCTCAAGAAGCCAGACACCGCCCGCGCGGTGCTGGTGGGCTTCCCCACCTCCGAGGATGCGGGAGAGTGCGTGGCGCGGATCATCGGCGGCGGCATCATCCCGGCCGCCATCGAGATGATGGACCGCGACGCCATCGCGGCCGCCGAGGCCTTCGTGAACGTGGGCTATCCGCTGGACGTGGAAGCCCTGCTCATCGTCGAGCTGGACGGACCCGAGGCCGAATGCGCCCACCTTCTGGAGGAGGTGACGCGCGTCGCCGAGGGCTGCAATTCCGTCACCCTGCGGGTCTCCACCAGCGAGGCCGAGCGGCTCGGCTTCTGGGCCGGGCGCAAGGCGGCCTTCCCGGCGGTGGGGCGGCTCTCGCCCGACTATCTCTGCATGGACGGCACCATCCCGCGCCGCCAGCTGCCCTACGTGCTCTCGCGCATGCGCGAGCTTTCGGTGCAGTACGGCCTGCGCGTCGCCAACGTGTTCCATGCCGGCGACGGCAACCTCCACCCGCTCATCCTTTATGACGCCAACGCGCCGGGCCAGCTCGACGCGGCGGAGAATTTCGGCGCCGACATCCTGCGGCTGTGCGTGGAGGTGGGCGGCGTGCTCACCGGCGAGCACGGCGTGGGCGTGGAGAAGCGCGATCTCATGCCCACCATGTTCAACGAGGTCGATCTCGCCCAGCAGCTGCGGCTGAAATGCGCCTTCGACGACAAGAGCCTCATGAACCCCGGCAAGGTGTTCCCGACCCTGCACCGCTGCGCCGAGCTTGGCCGGATGCACGTGTCGGGCGGCGCCCTCCCCTTCCCGGACCTGCCGCGTTTCTGAGCGCGCGCCTTCCTCTATCCGAGGCCCAGACATGAGTGACATCATCGCAGTGCGCGACGAGCAGGAGGTCGCGGAGGCGGTCCGCACCGCCCTCGGCGCCGGCAAGACGCTGGAGGTGCGCGGCCACGGCTCGCAGCAGGCCCTCGGCCGGCCGAGCCAGACCGACCTCACCCTCGACCTCTCCGCCCTCTCGGGCGTCACCCTCTACGAGCCGGAGGAACTGGTGCTCTCCGCCCGCGCCGGCACGCCGCGCGCGGACATCGAGGAGATGGTGGCCGCGCGCGGGCAGATGCTCGCCTTCGAGCCCATGGATACCGGCCCGCTGCTGGGCGGGACCGCCGGACGCGGCACGCTGGGCGGCCTGTTCGCGGTGAACCTTGCCGGGCCCCGCCGCATCAGCCACGGCGCCGTGCGCGACCATGCGCTCGGCATCAAGGCGGTGTCCGGACGCGGCGAGCCGTTCAAGTCCGGCGGGCGGGTGGTGAAGAACGTCACCGGCTATGACCTGCCCCGCCTGATGGCCGGGGCCTTCGGCACGCTCTCAATCGCCACCGAGATCACGCTCAAGGTGCTGCCGCGCCCGCCCATGGAGGAAACGGTCATCGCCCGCGTCGCCTCTCCGGGCGAGGCGGCGGCGGCGCTCTCCGCGGCCATGGGGTCCTCCTGCGAGGTGTCGGGGGCCGCCTTCCTGCCGGAAGGCGTGGCGGGGCGCTTGCCGGGCCTTTCCGGCGCGCCTGCCGTGGTGGCGCTGCGGATGGAGGGCGTCGCCCCCTCCGTCACTGCGCGGCGCGCCATGCTGCTCAAGGTGCTGGCCGGCATCGGCCCGGCCGAGGTGCTGGAGACCGAGCCCTCCCGCCCCCTGTGGCAGGCGGTGCGCGACGTGATCCCCTTCGCCGGCTCGGGCGAGCGGGCGGTGTGGCGCCTCTCCACCCAGCCCAAGGTGGGGCCGGAGCTGGCGGCGAAGCTGGTCCAGGATCTCGGCGGCGAGGCCTATTGCGACTGGGCCGGCGGCCTCATCTGGCTCTGCCTGCCGGGCGAAGCGTCCCACGCGGACACGGTGCGCGCGGCCCTCGCCCCGTATGGCGGCCACGCCACCCTCATCCGCGCCAGTGCGGCCGAGCGTGCCCGTTCGGCGGTGTTCCAGCCCCTCGACGGGGCGCTGGCGGCGCTGACCAAGCGGGTGAAGGAGAGCTTCGACCCCGGCCTGGTGCTCAACCCCGGCCGCATGCATGCGGGGATGTGAGATGGCCCGCACCCTCGACCTTCCGTTCCTCCGTCACGGCTGAGCGCCCATGCAGACCCATTTCTCCCTCGCCCAGCTCGCCGATCCGCATGTGGAGGCGGCCAATTCCATCCTGCGCAAGTGCGTGCATTGCGGCTTCTGCACCGCCACCTGCCCGACCTACGTGCTGCTGGGGGACGAGCTGGATAGCCCGCGCGGGCGCATCTACCTCATCAAGGACATGCTGGAGAACGACCGGCCGGCGACGGCCGAGGAGGTGAAGCACATCGACCGCTGCCTCTCCTGCCTCTCCTGCATGTCCACCTGCCCCTCCGGCGTCAACTACATGCACCTCGTGGACACCGCCCGCGTCCATATCGAGAAGACCTATTCGCGCCCCGCCCCCGACCGGATGATCCGGGAAGTGCTGGCGAAGGTGCTGCCCTATCCCGACCGCTTCCGCCTCGCCCTCATGGGTGCGCTGGCCGGCAAGCCGTTCGCCGGGCTGTTCGCCAGGGTGCCGGCGCTGAAGCCGCTTGCCGCCATGCTGCGCCTCGCCCCCGGCCTGCCCCATGGCCGCGCGGCGGACGACAAGGGCGGCGTGCATCCCGCGCAGGGCACCCGCCGGGCGCGGGTGGCGCTGCTCAAGGGCTGCGCCCAGCCGGTACTGAACCCCGGCATCGACGAAGCCGCCATCCGCCTCCTCACCCGGCAGGGCGTGGACGTGGTGCGGGTGAAGGGTGAGGGCTGCTGCGGCGCGCTGGTCCATCACATGGGCCGGGAGGACGAGGCGCTCAATTTCGCCCGCAACAATGTGGACGTGTGGATCAGGGAGATGGAGACCGAGGGGCTCGACGCCATACTCGTCACCACCTCCGGCTGCGGCACGCCCATCAAGGACTATGGCTACATGCTGCGCCTCGACCCCGCTTATGCGGAGAAGGCGGCGCGGGTCTCGGCCATCACGCGGGACATCAGCGAGTTCCTGCCCACCCTCGATCTGCCGAAGGCCGAGACGCCGCGCGGGATGCGGGTCGCCTACCATTCCGCCTGCTCGCTCCAGCACGGGCAGAAGGTGAAGACGCCGCCCATGGACCTCCTGCGCCGCGTCGGCTTCGAGGTGGTGGAGCCGTTCGACCCGCATCTGTGCTGCGGCTCGGCCGGCACCTACAACATGCTCCAGAGCGAGATTGCCGGGCAGCTCAAGGCCCGCAAGGTGGCGACGCTCGAGGCGCTGGCCCCCGACGTGATCGCCGCCGGCAATATCGGCTGCATGACGCAGATCGGCTCCGGCACCGGCATTCCCATCGTCCACACGGTGGAGCTGCTGGACTGGGCCACCGGCGGCCCCGCCCCCGCCGCTTTGGCCGGACGGGCGAAAGCGGCCTGAGGATTGTTGCCGGAATGGCAAAGACCCATGTGCGATGCGGTCAATAGACCTTCGTCGCATGCGACGTTTCGCACCGAAGCGCATTGAGATAAGGGAGCGGGGCGGCTTACGCTGCGCCGCAGCACGCCCGCACCCGTGAGCCAGACGATGTCCCGTCCCTTCGACCTGACCCTGTACCTCGTCACCGACCCGCGACTCGTCGCGGCGCGGGGCCTCGTGGCGACAGTGGAAGCGGCAGTGAAGGGCGGCGCCACCATCGTGCAGTTGCGCGATCCCGACGCCCATGGCCGCGCGCTGGTGGAGCAGGCCCGCGCGCTGAAGGCGCTGCTGGCGCCGCTGCGCATCCCGCTCATCATCAACGACCGGGTGGACGTGGCGGTGGCGGCGGACGCCGACGGCGTGCATCTCGGCCAGGACGACATGACCCCCGCCGACGCCCGCGCCCTTCTGGGGCCGGAGCGCATCCTCGGCCTCTCCGTGGGCAATCCGGCGGAATTCGCCGCCTCCGACATTGGCGTCGTGGATTATCTCGGCGTCGGTCCGGTGAAGGCCACCGGCACAAAGAAGGATGCTGGCGCCGCCATCGGCACCTCCGGCGTCACGACGGTGCGCGCGCTCACCCGCCTGCCCATCGTCGGCATCGGCGGCATCGACGGCGCGCTCGCCGCCGAGGTCATCCGCGCCGGAGCGGACGGGGTGGCGGTGGTGTCCGCCATCTGCGCCGCCCCCGATCCCGAACACGCTGCACGCGCGCTTCTTTCGGCCGTCACGGCCGCGCGCTGACCCCATCCATCCCGTCCCGGGCCTGCCACGGCCTCGGGACGGTTCCCGCCTGCGGCGACGCCACGCGCTTCAGGCTTCACACAAGGAGACCCGACATCATGTCGTCCCCTGCCCTGAAGACTGCCCCGGCCGCGGGCATCGAGATCACCGGCGCGCTCGGCCCCCGCTTCGACGAAATCCTGACCCCCGAGGCGCTGACCTTCGTCGCCGACCTGCACCGCGCCTTCAATCCCACCCGCAAGGCCCTGCTTGCCCGCCGCACCGAGCGGCAGGTGAAGTTCGACGCCGGCGAGCTGCCCGACTTCCTGCCCGAGACCAAGTCCGTCCGTGACGGCGACTGGACCATCGCCGACCTGCCCGCCGACCTGCTCGACCGCCGCGTCGAGATCACCGGGCCGGTGGACCGCAAGATGATCGTCAACGCGCTGAACTCCGGCGCCAAGGTGTTCATGGCGGACTTCGAGGATGCCTCCTCCCCGGTGTGGGAGAACATGATCGAGGGCCAGATCAACCTGAAGGACCGCTGGGCCGGCGCCATCGACTTCGTCGACGCCAACAACGGCAAGTCCTACAAGCTCGGCGCCACCCCGGCCGTGCTCATCATCCGCCCGCGCGGCTGGCACCTGCCGGAAGCCCATGTGCTGGTGGACGGCGAGGAGATTTCCGGCGCGCTGTTCGACTTCGGCCTCTACGTCTTCCACAACGCCAAGGCGGCGCTGGCGCAGGGCTCGGGCCCCTATTTCTACCTGCCGAAGACCGAGAGCCATCTCGAGGCCCGGCTGTGGAACGAGGTGTTCGTCGCCGCGCAGAAGGCGCTCGGCCTCCCCGTCGGCACCATCAAGGCCACCGTCCTCATCGAGACGCTGCCCGCGGTGTTCGAGATGGACGAGATCCTGTTCGAGATGAAGGACCACATCGCCGGTCTCAATCTCGGCCGCTGGGACTACATCTTCTCCTTCATCAAGCGCCTCGGGAAGAACGACCGCTTCCTCACCCCCGACCGCAGCCGCATGGTGATGAGCGAGGCCTTCCTGAAGGCCTACGGCATCCTCCTCGTGCGCACCTGCCACCGCCGCAACGCCTTCGCCATGGGCGGCATGGCCGCGCAGATCCCGGTGAAGGGCGATGCGGAAGCCAATGCCGCGGCCTTCGCCAAGGTGAAGGCCGACAAGGAGCGCGAGGCCAATTCCGGCTGCGACGGCACCTGGGTGGCCCATCCCGACCTCGTGCCGGTGGCCATGGAGGTGTTCAACCGCCTGATGCCCGCCGCCAACCAGCGCGACGCCAAGGTGAGCGACGTGCCGGTGAGCCGGGACGATCTCCTCGAAGTCCACGCCGGCACCCGCTCGGAAGCCGGCCTGCGCGAGAACATCCGCGTCGGCGTGCAGTACATCGAGGCGTGGCTGCGCGGCCGTGGCGCGGTGCCGCTCTACAATCTCATGGAGGATGCGGCCACCGCCGAGATCAGCCGTGCGCAGGTGTGGCAGTGGATCCACCTCGGCGCGACGCTGGACGACGGCCGGGCGGTGACGCCCGAGCTGTTCCGCGCTCTGCTGGACGACGAGATGGCGAACCTGCGCTCGGTGCTCGGCCCGGAAGTCTACGATTCCGGCCGCTTCCCCGAGGCCATCAAGCTGTTCTCCGACATGACGCTGGCCGACAGCTTCGAGGAATTCCTCACGCTGCCCGCCTACCGCCTGATCGCCTGAGGGCTTTCCCTTCCGGCACCCGCACCACCGTCATCGCCCGCCTCGTGCGGGCGATGACACTTGCGTGCCCCTCAAGTCCGCGTGTCCGTGTCGCAGGCCATCGCAGCGCAACGACGCGCAAGCCACTGCGTCATGCCCTCCCGCGCAAAACCCGTTCCGCATCGCAGCAACGATTCCTGCTGCGCGGGAAACGGCAGGGCTTGCGCCGGCAGTCCACATGATTAAACAATCCCTCCATTGACTTGCGTGCGGGGAAACAACCGCGGCGTTCCCTGAGCTTCCTCTGAAGCTTAGGGGCGAAGCCACCCGCTTATGTTTCCCTTGGCACGGAGCTGACCCATGGCGGATTCCGCCTCTATTCCCCCCATTCTCCACATCGTCACGCCGCTCGCGCATGTGAGCCCGTTCGACGTGAACATGGCGGCCGACGCCGGCTATCTCACCATCGCGCAATATTCGCGGGTGAAGCTGGAGGAAGTCCGCGACCTGACGCAGGACATGATGTTCTCGCGCGCCCCGCAGGCGGCGCCGCGCACAGGCCTGTTCATCGGCGGCAAGGATGCCGCGCTCGCCTTCGACATGGCCAATGAGGCGAAGGCCTCCATCTTCCCGCCCTTCGAGATTTCCATCTTCCCCGATCCGGCCGGCTCCTTCACCACCGCCGCCGCCATGATCGCCAAGGTGGAGCAGGCGCTGGTCAAGGTCCGGGCCGATGGCCTCAAGGGCGCCAAGGTGCAGATTTACGGCGCCACCGGCGTGGTCGGCTCGGTGGCCGCGGTGATCGCCGCGAACGCCGGGGCCGACGTGACCCTCGTCAGCCATCGCGAGGTCGCGGCGGTGGAAGAGAAGGCGCGGGACATCAAGACCCGCTTCGGCCTCGACGTCTCCTGCACCGCCGCCGTCACCGACGCGGACAAGGCGGCGCTGGTGCCCTCGGCCGAGGTCATCCTCGCCACCGGCAAGGCGGGCGTTCAGATCCTCAACGCCGCGCACCTCGAGGCCGCGAAGAACCTCATCGTGGCGGCGGACGTGAACGCCGTGCCCCCCGCCGGCATCGCCGGCATCGGCGCCCATGATGCGGCGGCCCAGCTGCCCCACGGCATCGGCATCGGCGCGCTCGCCATCGGCAATCTCAAATACGCGGTCCAGCACACCCTGCTGAAGCGCATGTGCGAGACGACGACGCCGCTCTTCATCGACCTGCCGGTGGTGTTCGAGCTGGCCAGAACCCTGGACGCCTGAGCCCCATGCGCACGATCCTTTCTTCTCCCCGCCGGCTCCGCGCCTGCTGCGCGGGGATCGCCGCCGTTTGCCCCGCGCGAGAGGTGCGGCCATGACTTCAGCCCAGACGACCACATCCGCAGCCCTTGCTGCCGACCCCGCCCCCCTTCCCGGCGGCATCAGCCTCGCCCATCAGGTCGCGCCCCTCGTTGAGGCGCTGGTGGCCGACGCCACGCAGCTGCGGCTCGCCGTTTCCACCGGCCCGCTCGGCTGCCGCATCGTGGATGCCGGCATCTCCGTGCCCGGCTCGCTGGAAGCCGGACGGCGCATCGCCGAAATCTGCCTCGGCGGCCTCGGCAAGGTGGCCCTCGTGCCCGGCGGGCGCTTCTCGCCCTTCGACACGCTGGTGAGCGTCACCACCACCGATCCCGTCACCGCGTGCCTCGCCAGCCAGTATGCCGGCTGGAGCCTGTCGCACGACGACTTCTTCGCCCTCGGCTCCGGCCCCGGCCGGGCCATGGCGGCGGTGGAGCCCCTGTTCGCGGAGCTGGGCTGCCGCGACCATGGCGATCATGTCGCTCTGGTGCTGGAGACCGGCGTCACCCCGCCCGCCGAGGTGGTGCAGGAGGTGGCGAGCCGCTGCGGTGTCGCGCCCACGGCCGTCACCTTCATCCTCACCCCCACCTCATCGCTGGCCGGCACGGTGCAGATCGTCGCCCGCGTGCTGGAAGTGGCGCTGCACAAGGCGCACGCGCTCCACTTCCCGCTGGAGCACATCGTGGACGGTATCGGCTCCGCCCCCGTGGCGCCGCCCTCGCCGGACTTCCTCACCGCCATGGGCCGCACCAATGATGCGGTGCTCTATGGCGGCGACGTGCAGCTCTTCGTGCGCGGCTCGTCCGAGGCCGCGCAGGATCTGGCCAAGCGCCTGCCGTCGCTGGCCTCGCGCGACTATGGCCGGCCGTTCGGCGAGATCTTCGCGGGCTATGACTGCGACTTCTACAAGGTGGACCCGCTGCTGTTCTCGCCGGCCCGCGTGACCGTGACGGCCATGGAGCAGGGCACGAGCTTCACTGCCGGCGGCTTCGACGCCAACCTCATCGCCCGCTCCTTCGGGGTGTGAGGTGGCCGGCTTCGTGATCTTTGCCGAGCGGGTGGACTGGCACACCCGCTCGCTGGTGGCTGCCCTGAAGGCGCGGGGCGTGAAGCCCCGCATCGTTTCCCTGCGCGCCTGCGGCTTCGCCGTTGGCGAGACGGCGCACGGCCTGCTGCTGCCCGGCTTCGGCGACGATCTGCCGGACGCCTGCTTCGTGCGCTCGGTGCCCGCCGGCACGCTGGAGCAGATCACCCACCGGCTCGGCGTGCTGCACGCGCTGGCGGCGCTGGGGGTGCGGGTGATGAACGACGCCCGCGCCATCGAGCGCTGCGTGGACAAGAGCGCCACCACCTTCCTGCTCGCCCATGCCGGCCTGCCGACCCCGCGCACCCTCGTGCTGGAGGACGCGGCCACGGCCCGCATGCTGGTGGATTCCGCCCCCGGCGACAGCGTGCTGAAGCCGCTGTTCGGGGCGCAGGGCCGCGGGCTGGAGCGCATTGCCCCCAAGGGCGCGCTGCCCGAGCCCGAGGCGGTGGGCGGGGTCTATTATCTGCAGGATTTCGTGACGGCACCGGCCCAGAGCGGGCCGGATGCCATCCACGAGGATTTCCGCGTGTTCGTGGTGGGCAACCGCGCCGAGGCGGCCATGGCGCGCCGGGCCAAGGGCTGGATCACCAACATCCACCAGGGCGCCACCGGCGCCGAGGTGGCGGCCGAGGGGCTTCTGGCGGATTATGCGGTGCGCGCCGCGGCGGCCGTGGGCGCCACCTATGCCGGGGTTGATCTCATCCGCGATGCGGAGGGGCGGCTGAAGGTGCTGGAGGTGAATTCCATGCCGGCCTGGCACGGATTGTTCGACGCCACCGGCCGCAACATGGCCGAGCCGCTGGCCGCCTGCCTCGTGGGCGAGACGGTGAGCGCCTGAGCGGGGCCGGAGACCATCATGCGCGTTCTGGTGCTGGAATATGTGACCGCGGGCGGGATGCGGCGTGAGACGGTGCCGCCGAGCCTCGCGGCCGAGGCCGCATTGATCCGCGACGCCATGCTGGCCGACCTCGCCGCGCTGCCCTCCCCGCCCGAGATTCTCACCACCTGCGACGAACGCTTGCCTATTCCCGGCGCGATCCCCGTGGGGCTCCACGCCAGCGCCTGGGTGCTGTGGCGGACGCTGGCGGATGAGGCGGACCTCATCTGGCCGGTGGCGCCGGAGACCGGCGGCATCCTCGCCGATCTCGTGCGGATGTTGGCGGCGACCGGAAAGCCGGTGCTGGCCTCCACCCCCGAGGCCATCCTCATCGCCACCAGCAAGCTGGAAACCGCCCGCCGCCTCGCGCAGGCGGGCGTGCCGCATATTCCCACCTATCCGCTGGCCGAGGCGCCCGAGATTTCCGGCGCCCGAATCACCAAGCCGGACGACGGCGCCGGCTGCGACGCCACCTTCCTCTGGCCTGCCGGGGTGCCCGCCACCCCGGAGGCGACGGAAAACGTGGTGATCCAGCCTTATGTGGCGGGCGAGGCGGCGAGCCTCACGGTTCTCGTGGTGGCGGGCGAGGCCCGCCTGCTCTGCGTGAACCGCCAGCACATCGCCGTGCGCGACGGCCGCCTCTCCCTCTCCGGCCTCACCGTGGGCGCGCAGACGGACGACGGCCGGCTGGCGGCCTTGGCGCGGGCGGTGGTCGCCGCCTGCCCCGGCCTCGACGGCTTCATCGGCATCGACATCATCCTGACCGACGCAGGGCCCGTGGTGGTGGAGATCAATCCCCGCCTCACCACCGCCTATGCCGGCCTCCGGCAGGCTTTGGGCCTCAACCCTGCCACCCTCCTCCCCGCCCTCGCGGCGGGAGCGGATGAGGCGCCCCTTCGTCCCGCGACCGTGGAGCTGGCCCTCGCATGAGCGACCTCCTGATCGGCTGGGACGTGGGCGGCGCCCACCTCAAAAGGGCGGTGCTGGGACCGGACGGCGCGCTGGTATCCATCCACCTCGCGCCCTGTGCCCTCTGGCAGGGTCTCGACCGGCTGCGGGAGGCGATGGCGAGCATGCCCCCCGTCTCCGGCCGGTCGGTGGTGACGATGACAGGTGAACTGGTCGACCTGTGGCCTGACAGGGCAACGGGCGTCATCGATATCGCCACTGAACTGGGGGTGATACTGGGGCCTGACACCCGCATTTATGCGGGCCGGGCCGGGTTTGTCAGCCTCTCCGAGGCCCGCCTGAATACCGCTGACATCGCTTCCGCCAACTGGCACGCCACTGCCGCGGCGCTGGCCGCCATCTCCGGCGACGGGATCCTCGCGGACATCGGATCGACCACCACCGACCTCATTCCCTTTGCCGGCTCGCAACTTTGCTTTCGCGGCTATTCAGATGCCGCCCGGCTGGAGACGGGGGAGCTGGTCTATAGCGGTGCGGCCCGCACTCCGGTCATGGCGCTGACGCAGGCCCTGCCGTTTCGCGGGCGGCTCGTGCCCCTCATGGCGGAGTATTTTGCCACCACGGCCGACGTCCACAGGCTGACCGGCGAACTGCCTGATGGAGCCGACCTCCACCCGGCCGCCGATGGCGGGGACAAGACGTGCGACGCCAGTGCCCGCCGGCTTTTGCGGATGGTGGGCCGCGATCTCGGGCCATCGACGATGGAGGAGGCGAAGGCCCTCGCGGCGGCTGCGGCGGAGGTGCAGATGCACCGCCTCCACATGGCGCTGGCGCAGGTCTTGTCCGCCGGGGGAGTCGCCTCGGATGCCCCGCTGATCGGGGCAGGCGTCGGTCGTTTTCTGGTGGGGCGGCTGGCCCAACGGGCGGGCCGGCCCTATCTCCATGCCGGCCTGCTGCTGGCTGGCGCTACCCGTCTCGCGGGTCTCGCCGCCGATTGCGCCCCGGCCGTGGCCGTGGCGCGCCTCGCATTCAATTAGCCGGCTATAGTATCACTTGCTGCCATCGGGCTTGAACTGGGCGAGGAAGGCGATGAGGTCCGCCCGCTCCTGCTCGCTCTTGACGCCAGCAAAGGCCATTTTCCCCTTGGGCGCTAGATGCTTGGGGTTCTCGATATAGTCGTTCAGGGTGGCGTTGTCCCACACCTTGCCGGCGGCGGCTCCGTCCTTGAGGTCCTGGGAATAGGCGTAACCCTCGAAATGCGCCCACTTGGCACCGACGATGCCGTTCAGCGGCGGGCCGACCTTCACCTTGGCATCCGGGCCAATGGCATGGCAGGCCATGCATTTCTTGAAAACGGTCTCGCCCTTGGCCACATCCGGATCGGCATAAGCCGAGCCGGTGGCGGCGGCGAGGAGGAGAGCGGAAACGAACACTGTGCGCATCGGGGCGTTCCTCTTCTGGTTTCTTGATCTGATATTTCGCCGGCTCAGCTCAGGACGAGAATTTCGCCTTCCCCGCCGGCCAAACGGTTGCCGACGAGGCGCACGGCCCGGCCGGAAAGCGTTCCTCCGAACAGCGCGGCCAGCTCCGGCACCCGCCGGGCCAGCAGCTTCAAGGCCACAAAATCCTGTGGCCCCGCCTCGGCAAAGCCAGTCGCCAGCGCCTCTGGCGCGGTGGTAACGAGGATGGAGCCGCGCTTCATGCCACGTCCGGCGCCGGGACCAAGCCGGCCCGCCACGGCAAGTGTGCCGGCTAACAGACCATCCGCCGCACCTGCCCCGGCATCGCCGCCCACCAGGATCAGGCCACCACGCAGCCGTGCGCCGAGGCCATCCCCCACCCGGCCGGCAATGGAGACGACCCCGCCCCGCATGCCCTGCCGCTCGCCCGGCCGCGGACCACCGACATTCTTGCCGGCGCTGCCGAAAACCTCGATCCGCCCGCCGGTCAGGCCGGCCGCAAGCCCGTCACCGGCATCGCGGGAAATCACCAGACGGCCGCCGCTCATGCCCGCACCGGCAGCCACGCCGACGCTGCCCTCCACGCGGATCTCGCCAGCGGCAAGGCCCGAGCCCACATAGTCCAGCCGGGGATCGCCGGAGAAGACCACGGCTTCATCCGATCCGGCAGTGATTTCAAAGAGATCACCGACCAGAGCGACGCCTGTGCCGAACGGAACCGTGAGCGCGGCGACATCGGCTGCGCTCACCCCCGCGAGGGCCTCGGGAAGAAGGCTGGATGCGTCCACCCGCGCGGAGAGCGGGGCCTTCAATGTCAGGCGGAAGCCACTCATCGTCCCGCCTCCTGCGCCATCAGTTCATGCAGCTTGAAATGGAAGGGCCCGAGGTTGCCGCCGTAATTGCCGGCATCCACCGCCACCACCCCGCCGGCGGCGCCAAGGCCACACACAGCCGTGATGCCCGCACGCATGCTGTCCGCCACCTCGCCTTCGCTGAGGCCGTCGATGACGATCTCCAGCACGCTCTCGACCTCAGCCGGCAAAGCAGTTTTGGCGATGCCCCGCAGCGTCGGGCAATAAGCGTCGTTCGAGGAGGCGATCAGGCCGGCATATTTGGAGCCGACCTTGGAGCCGGAGCGCACCACTCCGCCCGGGAAAGGCATGATGGCACCGCGCACCTGCCCCATGGCCGCCACCGCCGCCTCCGCCGCCGCCAGCGCCGCCGGGCGTGAGCGGGCGAGGATCAGGAAATTGCCGCCGCCCACCGCCGCCGTCGTGGAGCCGACGATCTCGTCGCAGACGAACTCGCCCTCCATCACCGGAATGCGCCAGATCCTGCTGCCGCCGAGGTTTTTCGACATCTGGTGGCCGTCGCCGAAATAGCGCAGCGCCTTTCCGAGCGGGACGGCGGAGCCGCCTTCCAGGCCGGAATAGAGCGCCGAGGTGGGCGAGGTGAGCACGCATTGCCCGGCCCGGAGCGGCACGATCTTCTTCAGGTCCTTGAGTGACATGGCGAAGATGAGCACGGCATAGCCGGGCCGGCCGTCCGGGGTCTCATCGGCCGGAATTTCGCGTTCGATAGCCGCCTCACAACCGCAGCCGATCACCGAGGTGGCGAACCCGGTGAGGCTGGCGGCAGCCGTATGCGCCCAGCGCGGCGTATCGGCGGTGATGATGAGGCGCGTTCCCGCCATGGGAAACGCCTCGGCAAAGCTGTCGCGGATCTCGACGCCATTGATGAGGAGGGGGGCTGGTGCGCTCACGGCTTCAGCTCCACGATCTCAGGGCCTTGACCGCCACGGATCTCCCCGTCGGCGATCTGGTAATGGCTTGATTTGAGGCCCACGGCCTCGTCGAACCAGCGCTCCAACCTCTTGTCCATCAAGGGGTCTGAGGGGGGATGGACCGCATAGGTCCGCCCCTCAGTGAGGGCAACGATCTCGCCATTCACCACCACCACCTCGCCGTCCTTCATCACGATGCGCGGGTGGGCGAACATGGTTTCGCGGTCCGGCTGGTCCTCGTAGAGCACCACGTCCGCCCGCGCGCCGGGGCCGAGATGGCCGCGATCCTTGAGGCCCAAAGTGCGGGCCGGAGCGGCGCGGGTGACGACGGCAATCTCCTCCAGCGTGTACTCGCGGGAGATGCTTTCAAGCCGCGTATGGGACCGCGCCGCCTTGTGAATCTGCCTGAGGTGATGGTCGCGGAAGGGCTTGTCCATCAACAGCCGGATGAGGTGCGGGTAGGAGGTGAAGGGACCGCCATTGGGATGGTCCGTGGTCAGGTAGACCCGCCAGGGATCCTCGATGAGCAGGAACAGTTCCAGCCCGATGGCCCATTGCAGCGCGTTCACGAAGGAGGTGTCGCGATAGTTGAACGGCACCACGCCGCAGGCCGCGTCCATCTCGATATCCATGCCGATCCACTTCTTGGGATCGGCGATGTTGTGGTTGCGGTACTGCGACATGAGGTCGGCCGAGGCGGTCACCGTCTGGCCGAACATGATCTGGCCCACGTCCACCGAGATATGCGGCATGGCGTTCACCGCCTCCGCGATCTCGGCCGCGCCGGAGGAGAAGTGCCGGTCGCCCTCGGTGCCGTAGGAATGGAACTGGATGTGGGTGAGGTGGAGGGGGAAGCCCTCCGTCGCGCCCATGGTGGCCAGCGTCGTCTTCACATTGCCGGGGATGCCGAGGTTGCAGCCGTGCAGGTGGATGGGGTGGGGCACGCCCAGCTCTGTCACCGCCCGCTGCAGGGTGTTGAGGATGCGGCGGGGCGTCAGCTCGTAGAACGGGCCGGCCTCGTCCAGATCAAGATTGCGGCCGTTGAACTTGAAGGCGTTGATGCCACCCGGGTTCACAATCTTGATGGCGCAGCTCTGGGTCGCCTTGAGCATCCAGGCCACGTAGTCATTGATCGCCTGCTGACCTTCGCCCATGGCGATCAGGCGCAGCAGGAAGTCGTCGTTGCCGAGCACCAGGAAGCCGCCGGTGTCGATGTTCGGAATGTCCGCCATCTCGAGGTGCGCGTGGCGGGCGTTGGCGCCCACCACGGCCGGCTCGAACACCGCCGTGTAGCCCATCTGCGAATAGCGGCAGCCCGTGGCATGAGTGGTCGGTGCCGCGCGTCCGCCGCCGCAACCGCAAAAATCGCCGAACGGCTCGGGGAAGAGGGCGCGATCCTCGTTCATGAGGAGGCGGCCGAGATTCACCTTGCCGCCGGCGATGTGGCTGTGCAGGTCGATGCCGCCGGCGAGCACGATGCAGCCGGAGGCGTTCACCACCTCCTCGCTGCCGCCCGGCCCCGGATCGGCGATGATGCGCCCGTCCTCGATCACCACGTCGCGGACCTGATCGATGATGCCGTTGGCGGGGTCGAAGACCCGTCCGCCGGTGACGCGCGTTCTCATGCGCCCCTCCCGAAATTGGCGAGGATGGCAGAGGCCGCCTCGGCGAGGCTCGGAAGCTCGGCGGACCGCAGACCCTGGAGCGGCAGGCAAACGACGGAGTCCATGCGGAATACATGCCCCGGATGATCGACGCCGGGCGTACCGACGGGGATGAACACGTCCGGCTCGCGGGCAAACGACGTGTCGGGATGGGCGAGGGCGATCACCGGGCCGGCGCTGAATTCGGGCGGTGGATCAGGCCGGAAGGCGCTGGCATGGAGCAGCAGGTCTCCGTCCTTCAGCGCCGCAGCGGTGGCGTAGAGATCGGGCGCATGGCGTGCGGTTCCGGCACCGATCGCCGTGCGCAGGGGATAGCCGAAGCGCCAGAGCGCGAGCTGGTGGGCGCCGGTGACGTTGTCGCGTCCGCCCAAGGGCAGCACTGCGGCGCGGGTGGTCGGCGACAACAGATCCACCGCCTCCGAGGCCGAGCCGGCGACAGCGGCGGCATCCGCCTGCGGCAGGGTCGCGGCGTTCCAGGTGAAGACGCTGTAGCGCGCGGCGCGGAGCAGGTCGGCAAGCTCCGCCAGCGAGGCGCCGGCCGTGCCGGGCAGCACGTCCACGGCGCCGATGTCACGGCCTGCCAGGGCCGACGCCAGCAGCGCGGCGGCGGTGGCAACCTGCTCGGGCGGCAGCAGGATCTCGCTCAGTTCGTGGCCGGCAAGGGCCTTGCGCGAAGCGTCCGAGAACGGCGTACCGATCATCACCACACGCCGGCCGGAAGGCGCGAACAGGGGGGCGGCGTCGCCGCCTTCGCCCTTGCGCACCGGCATGATGCGCTCGAACAGGCGGCCGAAGCTCGCGGCGGGATCGTCGCCGAACACCACGAGCAGGTCGCAGCGATTGCGCACCTCGGCGAGGGTCGCGGCGATCCAGCCGCGGCGGGCGAGGCGGTCGAGATTGGCGAACAGGCCGCCGGACGCGGAATGGTCGATGCTCGCCCCCGCCACCATGGCGATATCGTAGAGCCGCCGGTGGCCCTCGAGATCGGCGCCGAGGCCGGAGAAGACGGAGGACCGCGCCGCCTTCAGATGGACGGCCGCGGCAGAGGCCGCCTCGGCGAAGCTGGCCGGCGCGCCATTGACGCGGGGAGAGGGCGCTGGCGCATCGCCGCGCGCCAGCAGGCGGGCGGCATCGGCGCAGGCCTTGCGCGGGGTCACCACGCGGCCGGCGACGGCCACTTCGATGTCGTCGCAGCCGAGGCCGCAAAAGCCGCACACCACGTCCCGCACGATGCGGGGAGCACCGGCTTCGGTCGTTTCACCCGATGACATGAGGCTCACCCCTGCGCGGAAGAGATGCCGCGCGGCAAGGCCGGCAGGCAAAGGGCGCGCGGCGGCGCGAAGCCGGCTCCAGAACGTGGGACAAGTGGAGAGAGAACGGAACTCAAGCGGTAACTGGCCATGGCTTTGCCTTGGGGATTGACGGACCCAATCAAGACGCCGCGGCGGTTGCCCGCTTGTCGTTGCAGTGCGCTTCGGAAAAATCCGTGCGCCATGCGTCTGTTCTTGGCGGGGAAGCTAACACAGCGAAGCGGGGCCGAAAACCCGTCACTTGTGCGGCGCCTGCGAGAATGATTTGTGCGACGCGAAATCGCTCTACTTGAAGCAGGTGATTTCTGCTTCAGCCTGCGCCCGGCGCAGTTCTGCAATCGTGTCGTCATATTGGGGCGTGTTGCGGAAGATATTGGCCGCCTGGCCCACCCCCTGCCGCATGGAAAGGATCGTCTCGGCCGCGACATAGTGGTCGTAGGGAATGATCGAGGCGAGGGTGTCCACCGAGCAGGAACACCGGGCCATGGCCTCCCGGCTCTGGCCGTTGGCCGCCATGCAGCCGAAGACGTAATCGACGCGGGCGGAGGTGGGATAGTCGTTGTCGCTGGGGGTCGCTGCCACCGCCGCCCCGCCGAGGGCGAGCAGCAGGGCGCCGGCCTCAATGGCTCGTCGGATCATAGGCGATGCTCTCCTCCCACAGGGTGCCCCCTGGCGCGTCAGCCTTGATGGCCAGGCGCACGATCTGGCCCGGCACATCCGGTGACACCTCGAACGTATAGGCGAGGGTATCGAGCCCCCGCATGCGCACGGCATTGGGATCGCCCTTGAACGGCGTCACTGTCACGCGCCAGCCCTTCACCGTCTGGCCGCCCACTGTGAGATCGGCGGCGGTGACGGTGGCGGCGTCGCGCAAGGCGGTGCGGATGGCGGTCTTGAAATAGCGCGGATTGCCCTTGAGCCGGCCGGAAAGGTCCCCGAGGTGGTTCTCCAGGAACAGGAGCAGCATGGGATTGGTCGTCACGCCCTCGAACGGACCGGCGGCGTGATGGCGCTCGGGCGTAAAGAAATCCACCCTGACGTCGCGGGCGTCGCCGCCGTTGGCGCTCGCCTCGATCATCAGCACCACGCGATCATCGAAGCTCGCGCCGAGTTCCGGATCCGCCACCTTGCGGGAATATTTGTAGGTGAGCGTCTGGCCCGCCTTGGTGTTGGCCAGCTGCGGATTCTCGAACAGCAGCGTCGCCGCATCCGGGGTCGCCTGCTGGGAGGCGGCCTGCGCCTCGGCCCCGCTCGCCGCCTGGGGCATGACGAGAGCGCCGCCCGAGAACAGGGCCGCCATGAGAACGAGCCAGAGGCCCAACGCGCGACGCAGGCTCACGATGCGGCTCCTTCGGGCGCCTTCGCGGGCGCTCCGCCGATGGTGCGATAGAGATAGTCCGGCGCGACCGCCGCGGCCTCCTCCGTCGCCAGCGCCTCGACGCGGGCATGGAAGGGCGAGAGCGAGCAGGCCGGGTCGGTCGCCGCCGCGTCGCCCACCAGCGCCATGGCCTGGCAGCGGCAGCCGCCGAAATCCATCTCGCGTCGGTCGCAGCTGCGGCACGGCTCGCGCATCCAGTCGGTGCCGCGGAAGGCGTTGAAGGCCGGCGAAGACTGCCAGATGTCGCCGAGCGCGCGGTCGCGCACCGACCAGAATTCGAGGTTCGGGATGCTTTCCGCCGCATGGCAGGGCAGCACCCGGCCGGTGGGGGTGACATTCAGCGTCCGCCGGCCCCAGCCGCCCGAGCAGGGCTTGGGATAGCGGGCGTAATAGTCGGGGATCACCATGTCGATGACTAGGATGCCCTCAAGGCGGCGGCGCGCCTCTTCCACCAGGGCCACCGAGCGATCCACGTCCGGCCGCGCCGGCATCAGCGCGGCCCGGTTCACATAGGCCCAGCCGTAATACTGGGTGTGCGCCACCTCCAGCCGGCGGGCCTTCAGCGCCACCGCGAGGGCGATGATGTCCTCCACCTCATGGATGTTGCCGCGATGGATGACGGCATTGAGCGTCAGCGGCAGGCCGAGGTCCGTGACCTTCCGGGCGAATTCCAGCTTCGCCGCATGTCCGCCCTTGTAGCCACCGATGCGGTCGCCGGTCTCCGCGCTCGCGCCCTGCACGGAGAGCTGCACGTGGTCGAGCCCGGCCTCCGACAGGGCGTCGATCATGCCGGAGGCGCGGCCGATGCCGGAGGTGATGAGGTTGGTGTAGAGCCCCTCCGCGGCGCAGTGGGCGGTCAGCTCCACGAGGTCCGGCCGGGCTGTGGGTTCGCCTCCGGAGAGATGGACGTGAAGGATGCCCAGCGCTGCGGCCTCGCTCAGCACCCGCTTCCAGGTGGCGGTGTCGAGTTCCGCCTCGCGGCGCTCCAGCTCCAGCGGATTCGAGCAATAGGGGCAGCGCAGCGGACAGCGATGGGTCAGCTCGGCGAGGATGCCGATGGGGTGGCCGACCGAAGGCGCCGCCTCGGGACGGGTCCCTTCGCTCACTTCCTTGCGGGCAACGGTCGCGATCTCGCTCATGTCTCGATCACCCGGCGCGCGATGAGGCTGCCGATCATGTCGCGGACATCGTCGGCGATGACCTCGCGCTTCTCGTCGTAGCGCGCGGCGAGGGCATCCACGATCTGTCCACAGGTGCGCTGGCCGTCGACCAATTCCAGCACGGCCGCGGCGGTCTCGTCGATGTTGAAGGCGCGCTCCGGCGCCAGAAGCACATGGCGGGACCGCACCTGATCGAACTTGAGTTTCACGCCCCGCGGCAGGCGTGGGACGTCGGTTTCCTCGGCGCGCATCTCATTCCCCGACGATGGCGACGCCCGGTCGCCAGGCACCCGGCGCGGGCCAGCCCGGCGCCACATAGGCGAGATAGAGCGCGTCCAGTTGCGCCCACAGCACCTCGGTCTTGAAGGTGAGGGCGCGGATGACAGCGCGCTGCTCGGCCGCCGTGCGGGCGTGCTGCTTCACATATTCGAGGGCGAAGTCGGCATCCTTCGGCGCCTGGTCGAGGCGGCGGCGGAAGTAGGCGACGACCTTCTCGTTGATGAAGTCGTAGTGCTCCAGCATGCCCGAGATGCGCTCGGCATGGATGCCCGGCGCGAACAGCTCGGTGAGCGAGGAGGCCACCGCCTCCAGCAGCGTGTTCTCGGCGACGAAGCGCACATAGGCCTCCACCGCGAACTTGGTGGCAGGCAGCGCCCCTTCCTTGGAGACCACGTAGGCCCGGTCGAGGCCGAGGCCGTCGGTGAGCACCAGCCAGCGCTCGATGCCCCCCGAATCCTTGCCGAAGCCGTCATGGTCGGTGATGCGGTGCAGCCATTCCCGGCGCAGCTCGCGGTCGTCGCAGCGTGCCATCAGGGCCGCGTCCTTGCGGGGAATGGCGGACTGGTAGCAGTAGCGGTTGAGAGCCCAGGCGCGCACCTGATCGCGGTTCAGCCGGCCGGAATGCAGCAGCTTATGGAAGGGGTGGAGGTTGTGATAGCGCGTGGCGCCCACGGCGCGAAGCGCTGCCTCCAGACCCTCGGGCGACAGCGGCTCCAGCGGCGAGGGCAGGGCAGGGAAATCGACGGGGAGATCGGCGGCCTCGGCCAGCACCCGGACGGCGGCTTGCGCGCTCATAGGGAGAACTCCATTCCGTCCCGGGCGACCGTCCAGCCAGCCGCTTCCACGGCGCGGTGCTCTTCGGAGCCATCGATCAGCGCGGGATTGGTGTTGTTGATATGGATGAACACCCGGCGCGCCACCGGCAGGTCGGCGAGCAGCGCCACCGTGCCGTCCGCGCCGGACATGGAGAGGTGTCCCATGCGGGCACCTGTCTTGGTTCCGATCCCGGCCGCGATCATCTCGTCGTCGCGATAGAGCGTGCCGTCGAAGAACAGGAGGTCGGCGCCCGAGATGCGCTGGCGCAGGGCGTCCGTCACGGCGGCGCAGCCGGGCACGTAGACGAGGCGGCTACCGGCCGAGGTGATGGTTACACCCACCGTCGAGCCGGATTCCTCGCCGATGACGAGGGAGGCATCCTCGCGCCAGAGCGGCACCTTCCCGGGGACGGTGAAGAATTCCATGGTCAGCCCCGGAACCGGCGAAAACGGCACTTCGAACGAAACCGGCTCCCGGCGCACCAGCGCCTTGGAAACCACGTCGAAGACTTGATTCTGCTCGATCAGCGCGAGCGTGTCGGCCGTGCCGTACACCTCGAACGCCTGCTGCTCCCGCAGCGTCAGCAAACCGGCTATGTGGTCCACGTCACCATTGGTGAGGACGACGGCGCGAATGGGGCTGTCGCGGCCATCCACCCGAGGCTGAAGCGCCCGGGTCGCGGCGATCTGGGCCCGAAGATCGGGCGAAGCGTTGAGGAGCACCCACGAGGCGCCGTCCTCCGAGACGGCGATGCTCGACTGGGTTCGGGGTGTGACCCGTGGATCACCCTTCCATGCCAGTTGGCACACCGGACAGCGGCAGTTCCACTGGGGAACGCCGCCGCCGGCCGCTGAACCGAGAACGATCACCTGCATGATGCGACGGACGCTCCTGCCAATCGTTCGCGGCTCCCGACCTGGGTCGATCAGAAATCGGCCGGCAGGTAAGCGGTGACTTCCATGCCGACGCAGACTTCGCAAACCTGGGGCTTGTTCCAGCGCATGATGGTTTCCTCCTGAGTTCTCTCACAACCCTCATAAGAAGATCATAAGAAATTGAAGTAGCGAGGTTTTTCGCTACAACGGATTCAAATATTGGCAGCCGAATCGGTTCCCGCAAGTGAAATCTTTTGCTGCATTGCAATACTTCTAGAGCTCATCAGTGAGCTGACGGTGCGGAGAGGTCGAGCATGAAGCCGCGCCCCCGCACGGTCGCCACCTGGGGGCCGCCGGCGCGCCCCACCGGTGCTAGCTTGGTGCGCAGGTAGCCCACATAGACGTCCACCACGTTGAGCGACGCACCGCCCTGGCTGGCCCAGAGCCGGTCGAAGATCTCGCCCCGGGCGATGGGACGGTTGGGACTGGCCATGAGCAGCGCCAGAAGATCGGCCTCGCGCTCGGTGAGGCGGACATGCACTTCGCCGAACTTCGCGGTGCGGGTGGAGGGATCGAGCACCAGCCGCCCTGCCATGACGCGGTCCGCATGGCTTTCGCCGAGGCGATGCAGGAGATGGGTGCGCAGCCGCGCCACCAACTCGCCGAACACGAACGGCTTGACGATGTAGTCGTCCGCCCCGGCGCCGAGGCCTTCGGCGCGATCGTGCACCTCGTCTTTGGCGCTGAGGAACAGGATGGGGCCGGAATGGCCGGCGCTGCGCAGCGCCCGGCACACGTCGATGCCGGAGCCGTCCGGCAGCATCATGTCGAGCACCACGGCGCAGGGATTGTACTGGCGCGCCGTCTCGAGGGCCTCATCGGCCCGTCCCACCACGGTCACGTCGAACCCCTCGGCGGAGAGGCCGCGGCTCAGCATGGCGCCGATATCGCTGTCGTCTTCCACCACCAGGATGTTCATGGTTCCTCCTGTGCCCGTTCGGGCGGTCCTGGGCCGTCAGGCGGCCCGCGGGATAGGGGCGGGGAATGCCGATGCGCCGCCCGACCGGTCACACGGTCGGGCCGGACTCGGCTGTTGGCTCGCTCGGCGCGGCTGCAGCGGCCTGCGGCAGCGCGATCGCCACCCGGGTGCCGCCCTTCTCCCCGTCCTCCAGTGTGATACGTCCGCCGTGCCGCGTCACCACCCAATCGGCGAGGGCCAGCCCGAGGCCGAAACCCTCGGCGCCGCCAAGCGGCCCGCCCCGCGCGAACCGCTCGAACAGGCGGGTCCGGGCCTCGGGCGGAATGCCGCACCCGTCGTCGGTGATGCTGACGATGTCGACCGCTTGTCCCTCCGCGTCCGCGCCAAGGTCGACCGAAACCGTGACACGGGTCAGCGGCCGGCCATGGCGCAGGGCGTTGTCGATGAGCCCTTCAACCACCTGCCGCAGCCATTCGCGATCCGCATGGACGAGGAGCCCCGGCTCCGGCGCGTGGAGCACCAGCGCCACCCCCTGCCGCCGCGCCACCGGTTCCAGCCCCGCCACGGCATCGGCCAGGAGGGGGGCGAGGGGCGTGTCCTGGAACACCAGCTCGATCTCGCCGCTCTCGGAGCGGGCCACCCGCAGCATGTCCTCCACCCGGCGATGGAGCATGCCGGCGCGCTTGCGGATGGTGGTCAGCACCGAGCGGCTCAGCGCCTCCGGTATGGCCGGGGCGCGCTTGGTGACGTCGCATTCGCCGATGATGACGGTGAGGGGAGTGCGCAGTTCATGGCTCACATCGGTGAAGAAGCGGCGCCGGGAGGCATCGATGGCGCCGAGACGCGCGTTGGCCTCGGTAAGATCCGCCGTGCGGTCGGCGATGGTCTTTTCCAGCTCCGCCCGGTCCTGCGCCACTTTCCGTTCACGGCGCGCCAACAGGGCGGCCATGCGGTTGAAGCGGGCCATCAGGACGCCGAGTTCATCGCGCTGACCGATGGCGAGCCGGGCAGACAGGTCGCCGCGGCCGATGGCGGCGGCCGCGCGATCGATCTCCTTCAGCCGGCCGAGCAGCGGCTGGGCCAGCGCGCGATAGAGCACCAGTGCCGCGGCGAACACCGCGAGGGCAATGGCCACCGCGCCGATCCGCAGCCGGTCCGCCAGCGCCACCGCCTCCTCCCGCGCGGCCGTGACGCCGCGGCGCTCGCTTTCCACCAGCAGGGACAGCGTGGGCCCGGCCGAGGCGGCGAAGGCGTTGAGGGAGCCGCGCACCCGGTCGCCCCGGCGCATGGTGTCCGGGTCACGGGTCGCGGCGGTGATCTGTCGGTCGAGGGAGATGAAGTCCGCCCTGAGACGGGCCAGCAGGCGTTCCTGCGGCCTCAGGCCGCTCAATGTATCGGGAGCCGCCTGCACCGCCTTCACGGTGGACGCCTCAAGCAGGGCCGAGACGCGGGAGCGCGCATCCTCAAGCCGGCCGGCGCTCGCCGTGGGGCTCTCGGTGGCGGCGATGGCGGCGAGGCCGAAGTCGGAGAGGCGGGCCGAGATCTCGGTCAGCACGTCGAGGCGCTGCTGGGCCGAGACCGCCGCCTCAAGCGCCCCGTCCACGGCGCGCAGGGCGATCAGCACGCTGACGCCCGCAAGCACCGCGAGAATCGCCGTGGCGCCCGCCAGCGCGGCCAGCTTGAAACGGATGGATCGCATCGCCCCGCCGGCCTGCCTCCCGCCTGTGGCGCGCCACATTGGTCGCGCTCCGGCGCGGCGGAGCCTGCCACATGGAGGAGACACGGGCAAAACGCCGACGCCAGAAAATGGGGCGGAAAAGAAAAAGCCCGCCGCCGCAGGCGTCTGGCGCTGCGGCGGCGGGCTCTGTCGAAGATCAGGTCAGCGCGAGGCTCAGGCCTGGCCGGCCTGGAGACGCTCGGCTTCCGCCTGCAGGCGCTGCTGATAGAGCGCGGCGAAATCCACCGGATCGATCATCAGGGGCGGGAAGCCGCCGTTGCGCACCGCGTCGGCGATGATCTGGCGGGCGAACGGGAAGAGCAGGCGCGGGCACTCGATGAGCACCACCGGCTGCAGGCTCTGCTCGGGAATGTTGAGGATGCGGAACACGCCAGCATAGACCAACTCGAAGGCGAACAAGGTGTTGCCCTCGACGCTCGCGCCGCCGTCGATCTTCAGCTCGACCTCGAACTCACCGTTGCCGCCCGGCTTGGCGTTGACGTGGATCTGGATGCTGACGTCGGGCTGGGCCGGGGGAGCGGCGAGGGAGCGCGGCGCGTTCGGATTCTCGAAGGAGAAATCCTTGATATACTGCGCGAGCACGTTCAGCGACGGCGCCGCATTCGGGTTGGGGCCGCCATTCTGCGAGGCCATGCGCATCTCCATCCATGGGGTGTTGGGCCGGCCCCGCGGGCACGACCGGAAAGCGCGGCGCTGCTAGCACGCTTTCCGCCGCGGGTGCAAGGATGCGGGCGGGTGAGGTAGGCCGGTCTTCAACCGGAGGATGCCTCCCGACGAGTTTGGAGACGGGACCATGGACGAGGACAAGACAGAGCCGCGCAAGCCCCTGAGCGAGGCGGCGAAGCGTGCGCTGGCCGAAGCCGAGGCCCGGCGAGCGGCCATGGACGCCGCGCTGAAGGACCGGCCGAAGGAGATCAACGGCCGGGACGGTCCGGAGCCGGTGCGTTACGGCGATTGGGAAGTCGGGGGCATAGCCACCGACTTCTGAAGGGGCCTCAGCCGACCAGTGCGAGGCCGATGAGGCCGGCGATGCCCACCGCGATGCGCCACCAGCCGAACGGCGCATAGCCGTGCTTCGACACGAAATCGAGCAGCGACTTCACCACCACCACCGCCGCGCAGAACGCCGCCACGAAGCCGATGACGATGAGCAGGCCATCGTCCATCGAGAGGTTGTTGCGGTTCTTGTAGAGGTCGTAGGCGAACGCGCCGAACATGGTGGGCAAGGCGAGGAAGAAGGAAAATTCCGCCGCCGCCCGCTTGTCCACACCCATCAGCATGGCGCCCACGATGGTCGAGCCGGAGCGCGACATGCCCGGGATCATGGCGAGGCACTGGAAGAAGCCGATGATGAGCGCGACGTGCCAGGGCAGGCCCATGGCGTTGTTGTAGCGCGGCTGCGGCACCACCTTGTCGATGAACAGCAGGATGATGCCGCCGAAGATGAGTGTGCCGCAGATGAGCGCGGGTGTCTCGAACAGCACGCTCTTGATGAAGCCGTGCGCCGCGGCGCCGATCACCGCCGCCGGCAGGAAGGCGATGAGCACGCCGATGACGAAGCGCCGCGCGCCCGGATTTGTGGGCAGTTGCTGGGCAACGCGCAGGAAGCGCTGGAAATAGACGGTGAGGATGGCGAGCACGGCGCCGAGCTGGATCAGCACCTCGAAGGTGTGGCCGTTGCTCTCGAAGCCGAGGAAGTGCCCGGCAAGCAGGATATGGGCAGTGGACGAGACGGGGATGAATTCCGTCAGCCCTTCCAGCAGGCCGAGGACGAGCGCTTCGAGCATATCGCCGAGAGTCATGGGTGAGAAAATCCGGGAGGCGGGAGCAAGACAGGCGCCATCCTCTCCGCTTGCCTTCGCGGGTGCAACGTGGCGCGCCGCTGCGGCAGGGCCGCCTCTGTGGCCGCCGCGCGTTTCCGGCCACGCTGTGGCCACATCGCAACAACCCGGAAAATACCTCAAGGGCAGGCGGCAAAAGCCCTCGCGGCATCGTTAACCCTTCGATCACCATGATCGAACTGCGAAATGCCAGCGCAAACAATGCCCGGCCCGCGGTGCAGCAGCGAGGAACCAATCGGAAAGGTTCGGCCCCTAATCATATGGGACGCCGGGTGCCTCGCCCCCTCCCTTCGACCCCCGGCGAAATCGGCCCATGTATCTGCATCATCATCCCTTTTGCCCCCATTCCCGATTCGTCCGCCTGCTGCTCGCCGAGTACGGCCTGGAGCCGGAGCTGGTGGAGGAGCGCGTGTGGGAGCGACGGCCGGGCTTCCTGGCGCTCAATCCGTCGGGGGAGACGCCGGTGATCGTGGAGGAGATGGCGGCCTCGGTGCCGGGCGCCTTCATCATTGCCGAATATCTCGATGAGACCCGGGGTCTCGCCCTCGGCACCCACCGGCTTCTTCCGGAGGACCCGGCCGGCCGCGTGGAGGTGCGCCGGCTGACCCAGTGGTTCAACGAGAAGATGTATGTCGAATCGACCGAGCCGCTGGTGCGCGAGCGCATCCACAAGCGCTACATGTCGCGCGAGCAGGGCGGCGGTTCGCCGGATGCCACCTCGCTGCGCATGGCGCGCGCCAATCTGCGCTATCATCTAAAATACATCGGCTGGCTGGCCAAGGCGCGCAAATGGCTCGCCGGCGAGAGGCTGAGCCAGGCCGACCTTGCCGCCGCCGCGCATCTCTCGGTGGTCGATTATCTGGGCGATGTACCGTGGGACGAGGACGAGCACGCGAGGGACTGGTACGCGCGGATCAAGTCGCGCCCGACCTTCCGCGCCCTGCTCACCGAGAGCATCCCGGGAATGCCCCCCTCCAAGACCTACGCGGACCTCGATTTCTGACCGACGCGGGCGGGCTGGAGGAGATCGTCCGCCGCCTCGCCCGTGAGGAAGGGTTCGATGCCGTCGGCATCGCCCGGCCCGAGGCTAGTGTGCCCGCCGGGGAACGGCTCCGCACCTGGGTCGCCGATGGCGCCTATGGCGACATGGGCTGGATGGCCGAGACGCTGGACCGCCGCGCCGATCCACGAACGCTGTGGCCGGACATGCGCAGCGTCGTCCTGCTCGGCCTCAATTACGGACCTTCGGAAGATCCCCGCGCGGTGCTGGCGCAGAAAAGCGCAGGCGCCATCTCGGTCTATGCGCGGGCCGAGGACTATCACGACATCATCAAGCCTAAGCTCAAGCGCGTCGCCCGCGCGCTGCTGGCGGAGGCCGGCCGGCGCGGCGTCACTGCGGATGTGAAGGTGTTCGTGGATACCGCGCCGCTCATGGAGAAGCCGCTCGCCGCCGCGGCGGGGCTGGGCTGGCAAGGGCGGCACACCAATCTCGTCTCGCGGGAGTTCGGCTCCTGGCTGTTCCTCGGCGCCATCGCGACGACATTGGAGCTTAGGCCGGACGCGCCGGAGAAAGACCATTGCGGCTCCTGCCGCGCCTGTCTCGACGCCTGCCCGACCGCGGCGTTTCCCGCGCCCTATGTCATCGATGCGCGGCGCTGCATCTCCTACCTCACCATCGAGCACAAGGGGCCGATCCCGGCCGAGCTGCGCCTGCTCATGGGCAACCGCATCTATGGCTGCGACGACTGCCTCGCCGCCTGCCCCTGGAACAAGTTCGCGCAGATGGGGCAGGAAGCGAAACTCGCCGCGCGGGCGGAGAACGATGCCCCGCCGCTGGCGGAACTGGTGGCATTGGACGACGCCGCCTTCCGCGCCCGATTCCCGAAAAGCCCGATTAAGCGGGTGGGGCGTGACCGGTTCGTGCGCAACGTGCTGATCGCCATTGGCAATTCCGGGGATGCCGCGCTGCTGCCGCTGGTGGAGGCGCGTCTGGCGGATGAATCCGCTGTGGTAAGAGGTGCCGCGGTGTGGGCGCTGGGGCGGCTCGCGGACCCTTCGATGGTCGCTCGTCTGGCGGCCGAGCGGGGCTCGGCGGAGACGGATACCGGGGTATCAAACGAGTGGATCGCAGTTACTTCCGGGGCGTGAGACCCGCCGCTGTTTCCATCGGCCAGGTTTGCCGGTAGGATCAAAGGCTCACGGAACCATGAAGGGGGCGACAAGAGCTGGCGTCACGATCGCGTCGCGCCCACACGCGAAGATCGACGGCGACAGAACAGGCGACATGCACGAGCCCCGCAAGCTTTATGTGAAGTCCTTCGGCTGCCAGATGAACGTCTACGATTCCCATCGTATGGCGGACACGCTGGCACGCGAGGGCTTCGTGGAGACGCAGGACCCGGCCGAGGCCGACCTTGTGATCCTGAACACCTGCCATATCCGCGAGAAGGCCGCCGAGAAGGTCTATTCCGAGCTCGGGCGCCTGAGGAAGCAGAAGCAGGAAGCCGGCTCCGACACCATGATCGCCGTCGCCGGCTGCGTCGCCCAGGCCGAAGGCGCGGAAATCATGCGCCGCGCGCCGGTGGTGGACGTGGTTGTCGGCCCCCAGAGCTACCATCGCCTGCCCGAGCTTCTGGCCGAGGCGAAGGCCGGCAAGCGGGTGGTGGACACCGAGTTTCCCGCCGAGGACAAGTTCGACCACCTGCCCGCACCCACCCGCGCCGCCACCCGTTCGCGCGGGCCGGCAGCCTTCGTGACGGTGCAGGAGGGCTGCGACAAGTTCTGCACCTTCTGTGTGGTGCCCTACACCCGCGGCGCCGAGGTCTCCCGTCCGGTCACGAAGATCCTCGACGAGGCCGCCCGTCTTCTCGACCAGGGCGTGCGCGAGATCACCCTCATCGGCCAGAACGTCAACGCCTTCCATGGCGAGGGACCGGACGGCAAGGTCTGGAGCCTCGCCCGGCTCATGGAGCGCCTCGCCGAGATGAAGGGGCTGGCGCGGCTGCGCTACACCACCTCCCATCCGCGCGACATGGGCGAGGACCTCATCGCCGCCCACCGCGACCTGCCGCAGCTGATGCCCTATCTGCACCTGCCCGTGCAGTCCGGCTCCGACCGCATCCTCGCCGCCATGAACCGCAAGCACGGCCGCGACCTGTTCCTCTCGCTCATCGAGAAGATGCGCGACGCACGGCCGGACCTCGCCCTCTCCTCCGACTTCATCGTCGGCTTCCCGGGCGAGACGGACCGCGACTTCGAGGACACGCTGGATCTGGTGCGCGAAGTGGGCTTCGCCAGCGCCTATTCCTTCAAGTACAGCTCCCGCCCCGGCACGCCCGCAGCCGAGCATGACGCGCAGGTGGCGGAAGAGGTGAAGACCGAACGCCTCGCCGAGCTGCAGAAGCTGCTGGAAGCCTCCAAGTCGGCCTTCGACGCCGCCTGCCGTGGCCGCACCTTCGATATCCTGCTGGAAAAGCCCGGCCGCCAGCCGGGCCAGCTCATCGGCCGCTCGCCTTACCTTCAGAGCGTGGTGGTGAACGATCCGCCCGCCGGCATCGGCGAGCTTCTCACCGTCACCATCACCGATGTCGGCCCGAACAGCCTCGCCGGCGTTCCCGCCGAGACACCCCTTTCCCCCGCTTTGTCCCGGCCGCTTGCGGCCATGGAGGCCTGAGCTTGCGCAGATCCGGCAGCGACAACCGTGATCGTCCCCTGGCGGCCTCCGCGCCGCAGGCTTCCCCCGGTCCCGCCCGTGCGGCGGTGACGGCCCCCTGGGCCGATCCGGACGAGCCTCCGGCCGCCCATGTGGTGCTGGCCTTCGACGACAACCGGCTCGCGACCCAGCTGTTCGGCCATTACGGCCGCAACCTCGCCCTCATCGAGCGCAAGCTGGGGGTGAAGGCGGATTCGCGCGGCAACCACGTGACGCTGGAAGGCGCGCGCGATGCCTGCGAGCAGGCCCGCGCCGTGCTGGAGCACCTGTACGAGGCGCTGCGCAAGGGCCGCGACATCAGCCAGGGCGACGTGGACGGTGCCATCCGCGAGGTCACCTCGCAGGGCTCGCTGTTCGACTTCGATCCGGCCGAGCAGCGCCAGTCCTTCGACGAGATCCACTTGCGCCGCCGCCCGGTGCGCGCCCGCACTGCCGCGCAGGATGCCTATATCCGCGCGCTGAAGCGGCACACCTTGGTGTTCGGCAACGGACCCGCCGGCACCGGCAAGACCTGGCTCGCGGTGGCCTACGCCGTCCATCTGCTGGAGCGGCGGATGGTGGACAAGATCATCCTCTCCCGCCCGGCCGTCGAGGCCGGCGAGCGCCTCGGCTTCCTGCCCGGCGACATGAAGGAGAAGGTGGACCCCTATCTGCGCCCCATCTACGACGCGCTCTATGACCTGATGGACCGCCCCTTCGTGGAGCGGGCGCTGCAGTCCGGCGAGATCGAGATCGCGCCGCTCGCCTTCATGCGCGGCCGCACCCTCTCCAACGCTGCCGTGATCCTGGACGAGGCGCAGAACGCCACCTCCATGCAGATGAAGATGTTCCTCACCCGCCTGGGCGAGAACTCCCACATGATTGTCACCGGCGACCCGAGCCAGACCGACCTGCCCGGCGGGCAGGTGTCCGGCCTTGCGGAAGCCGTGCGGCTGCTGGAGGGCGTCGAGGGCGTCGGCATCTGCCATTTCAAGGCCGAGGACGTGGTGCGCCACGAGTTGGTGCAGCGCATCGTCTCCGCCTACGAGAGGCTCGACGCGGCCAAGATCGAGGCGGCCTCGGCCCGCCTCGCCGGCAAGGCCGGGAGCTGAGCCATGGCCGCGCCCGCCCCTGTTGCGCAGCTTGCCGAGATCGACGCGGACATTGACGTCGCGGTGGAGGCCGAAGGCTGGTCCGTCATCGCGGATGCCGAAGCCGTCGCCATCCGGGCCTGCCGGGCGGCGCTGGCCGCCTGCGCCGAGGATGTGCCGGAGCCGTGCGAGGTAGCCATCACCCTCACCGACGACGCGCGCATCCGCGTGCTCAACCGCGACTGGCGGGACATGGACAAGGCGACCAACGTCCTGTCCTTCCCCCAGCCGGACCTACCCGACGACATCGACGCCCCCCAGCCGCTCGGCGACATCATCGTCGCGCTGGAGACGCTCAGCCGCGAAGCCGAGACTGAGGGCAAGGCGCCGGCCGATCATCTCGCCCATCTGGTGGTGCACGGAACGTTGCACCTCATGGGCTACGACCATCTCGAAGATAACGAAGCAGAGGAAATGGAGGCGCTCGAGCGCGACATCCTCGCGGGCCTGGGGATCGCTGATCCCTATGGCCTGCCCCAGGACTGACGTGCAGGCGGCTTGATAACGAACATGTCCAACATTGACCAACCGACCGAGACCAGCTCTTCGGAGCCCCAAAGTTTTCTCGATCGATTGCGTGCCCTCCTCGGCACGTTCCGCCCGCACGGCTCCCTGCGCACCGACCTCGTGGAGGTGCTCGCCGCGGCGGAGACACCCGAGGAGGAGGGGGAGTTCACCCCATCCGAGCGCAAGATGCTGCGCAACATCCTGCACCTGCGGGAAGTGGGCATCGGCGACATCATGGTGCCCCGCGCCGAGATCGTCGCCGTTCGCAAGGACGCGCCGCTGGGCGAACTGCTGAAGCTGTTCGTCACCGTCGGCCATTCCCGGCTCGTCGTCTATGACGACACGCTGGATGACCCCGTGGGCATGGTCCACATCCGGGATCTCATCGCCTTCCTCGCCGGCGACCTCGCCTCCGCGTCCGGCAAAATCGACCTCGGCAAGGTCAATCTCGACGCGACGCTGGAGACCGCCGGCCTCATCCGCCGCATCCTCTACGTGCCGCCGTCCATGCCGGCGGTGGACCTGCTCGTCTCCATGCAGGCGGCACGGACCCATCTCGCCCTCGTCATCGACGAATATGGCGGCACGGACGGCCTCGTCTCCATCGAGGACGTGGTGGAGGAGATCGTCGGCGAGATCGAGGACGAGCACGACGAGGCGGCCGAGACGCTGCTCACCCGCCAGCCCGACGGCAGCTATCTCGCCGACGCGCGCACGCCGCTTGAAGCGGCGGTCGAGGTGCTCGGCACCGGATTCGCTTCGGAAGAAGCTATGGAGGAAGTCGACAGCGTCGGCGGCCTCGTGGTGCGTATCGCCTCGCGGGTGCCCAAGTCCGGCGAGGTGATTTCCCTGCCGGGCGGCTTCGATGTGGACGTGGTGGAGGCCGATCCGCGCCGGCTGAAGAAGCTGCGCATCATCCCGCCCCGGGATCTCGACGGCAACGCCGCCGGTCACACCCTTCCAGACGCCTGACCTTCCGCGTGGCTTTCCCCTCCAAGGTCGCCCCCCGGCGCGGCGCACCCGTGTCAGGCCTGTCGTGGCGCGGGCGCATCCTGATGCTGCGCTTCCTCACCGGCTGGCGCCGGCGCTTCGTCGCCTGGACGGCGGGGGCGGTCGGCGCCCTCGCCATGCCGCCGTTCGATCTCTGGCCGGTGCTGGCGCTGAGTTTCCCGGTCCTCGTGCTGCTGCTCGACGGCTGCCGGGGCGATCTCAAGACCCGTCTCCTTGGGGCCGCGGGAGTCGGCTGGTGGTTCGGCTTCGGCTATTTCCTCGCGTCCCTCTGGTGGATCGGCGCCGCCTTCCTGGTGGAGGCGGACGTGTTCGGCTGGCTGCTGCCCGTCGCGGTGGTCGCCATGCCCGCCGGGCTGGCCCTGTTCACAGCGTTCGGAACGGCGGTCGCGCGGCTCCTGTGGTCCAAGGGGGGCCTCAGGCTGTTCGCGTTCACCTTCGGCCTGACGCTGGCGGAGTGGCTGCGCGGCCATGTGCTCACCGGCTTTCCCTGGAACACCTACGGTTATGCGGTCTCCGACGATCTGCTGCTGATGCAGGCCGCATCTGTGATCGGCGTGTGGGGCCTCACCTTCTTCTGCGTGCTCCTGCTGTCCACGCCGGTGCTGCTGCTCAACCCCAATCGCCGCAGTTTCGCGGCCGTGGGCGCCGCGGCCGTGGTCATCGCGGGGACGGCGCTATGGGGCGGCTACCGGCTCTCGGTGACGCCGCTCGAGACGGTGCCCGGCGTCGCGCTCCGGGTGATGCAGCCGAACCTCTCGCAGGACAAGAAGTTCGCTTACGACCGGCGCGAGCAGATCCTCAAAGACTATCTCGCGCTGAGTGCGAAGAAGAGCGAGACCTATCCTGGCGGGCTCGCCGACGTCACCGTTCTGATCTGGCCGGAATCGTCCTTTCCTTTCATCTATGAGCGCGAACCTTGGGCGGCCGAGGCCATTGCCGCTGTTCTGCCGCCCAATGTCACGCTGGTGACGGGCGCGGTGCGCTACGACTTCCCCCCGTCCGGCCAAAGATCGCCTTTCTTCAATTCCATCAGGGTGATGGATCATCGCGGACGGGTCCTTGAGAACACCGACAAGGTGCATCTCGTCCCGTTCGGCGAGTACCTGCCGTTCCAGGCGGAGCTGGAGGCGCTGGGCATCGAACAACTTACGCGTGTGCGGGGTGGTTTCTCCTCCGGTGCGGCATTCCGCGCGCTCCAGATCCCCGGACTGCCGCTCGCCTCTCCGCTTGTATGTTACGAAATTATCTTTCCTGGAAAGGTAGTTCCCCAGGGTCCACGCCCGGCCTGGTTGCTCAATCTCACGAACGACGCGTGGTTTGGCCTGACCCCCGGTCCCTACCAGCATTTCGCGCAGGCCCGTATGCGCGCTGTGGAAGAAGGACTTCCGCTGGTGCGCGCAGCGAACACAGGGATCTCTGCCATCGTTGATCCCTTGGGACGTATTGTCGCATCACACGGCCTCGGACTCGAGGGTCTGGTGGACGGCCCCCTTCCAAAGCCGCTGCAAACGGTTTCCGTTGCAGCCAAGCTTGGCGGTACCGTCATCTTCGCGCTTCTGGCGACGGCCCTTGCCCTTGCTTCCGTACCGCTTTGCGGTTGCATTACACGCAAAGGTTGATCGACGCATTCCGATTGTATGCCTATGTTCGCCGGCAATCAGGGCAGCCTTCGCGATGCGAAGTATCGAGTAATCTTTTCCGACATAGCCGGAGAGACCATGGTCAAGAAGGCGCCGAACCCTATTGATAAGCACGTTGGCTCACGTGTCCGCATGCGGCGGATGATGGTGGGAATGAGCCAGGAGAAGCTGGGCGAGCATCTCGGTATCACCTTCCAGCAGATCCAGAAGTACGAAAAGGGCACGAATCGCATCGGAGCGAGCCGGCTCCAGCAGATCTCGACGGTGCTGGGTGTTCCCGTCGCCTTCTTCTTCGAAGGCGCTCCCACCGTTGGCCCCGAAGGCGAAGGCTTCTCCGAGGAACAGTCCCCGGCCTACGTCTCCGACTTCCTCGCCACCTCCGACGGACTGACGCTCACCCGGAACTTCATGCGCATTACCGACGCCCGCGTGCGCCGGCGCATCGTCGATCTGGTGATCGCCATCGCCGGCGAGACCGAGGCGTGAAGCGTTCGTTTTGGCGAACGTTTTCGCACTGACGACCTTGACCGCCCGCCGCTGCGTTGCCACAAAGGGCGGCCGCACCGCGGCGCGGGCGTAACAGGGGCCGTCATATGGCGCGTCAATCGTATCTTTTCACGAGCGAGTCTGTTTCCGAAGGTCATCCGGACAAGGTCTGTGACCGGATTTCTGACGAGGTGGTCGACACCTTCTTCCGCACCTCGGAAGCCGAAGGCTGGGACCCGAGCCAGGTTCGCGTCGCGTGCGAGACGCTCGCCACGACCAACAAGGTGGTGATCGCCGGCGAGACCCGTGGTCCGTCGTCCATCACCAAGGACCTCCTCTCTCACGCTGCGCGTCTCGCCATCCGGGACATCGGCTACGAGCAGGCCGGCTTCCACTGGGAAAACGCCGACATCGACGTGCTGCTGCACGCGCAGTCGGCGGACATCGCCCAGGGCGTGGACATCGCCGGCAACAAGGATGAGGGCGCCGGCGACCAGGGCATCATGTTCGGCTATGCCGTGCGCGAGACCCCGGAGCTGATGCCCGCTCCCATCTATTACGCCCACAAGATTCTGAAGGTGCTGGCGGAAGCCCGTCACTCCGGTGATACCCGCGCGCTCGGCCCCGACGCCAAGAGCCAGGTCACCGTCCAGTACGAGAACGGCAAGCCGGTGGGCGTCACCCAGATCGTGCTGTCCACCCAGCACCTGGACGAGAACCTCACGTCCCACGACGTGAAGTCCATCGTCGAGCCCTATATCAAGAAGACCTTGCCGGACGGCTGGGTGACGGACGCCACGGTGTGGCACGTCAACCCCACCGGCAAGTTCGTCATCGGCGGCCCCGATGGTGACTGCGGCCTCACCGGCCGCAAGATAATCGTGGACACCTACGGCGGTGCCGCGCCCCATGGCGGCGGCGCCTTTTCCGGCAAGGATCCGACCAAGGTGGACCGTTCGGCCGCCTATGCCGCGCGCTACCTCGCGAAGAACGTGGTCGCCGCCGATCTCGCCGACCGTGCCACCATCCAGCTTGCCTACGCCATCGGCGTGTCCGATCCGCTGGCGGTCTATGTGGACCTGCACGGCACCGGCAAGGTGGACGAGGCGAAGCTTGAAAAGGTGCTGCGCGAGGTGATGAACCTGCGTCCCCGCGGCATCCGCGAGCATCTCGGCCTCACCAAGCCCATCTATGCCCGCACCGCCGCCTACGGCCATTTCGGACGCGCGCCGGAAGCGGACGGCGGCTTCTCTTGGGAGAAGACCGACCTCGTGGGCGCGCTCAAGGCTGCGGTGGCCTGAGCCCTCAGGGGCTGCCACCTTCGTACCTTGACCCATCTGTGTTGACCCGCCGGCCGGATTGCCCTGCAGTCCGGCCGGTGCCTTTTTCAGCATGACCCCCATGAGCCAGCAGCCGAGCGAACACCAAAGCCAGTCCGCGAGCCTCCCCTCCGCCGCCACGGAGTTCGAGGCGCGGGGCGCCTTCTATGGCCGGCGCATCGGCAAAACGCTGCGGGGGCTGCAGCAAGACGCCCTCACGCATCTGCTGCCGCGCTACAAGCTCGATCTGGACGCGGCCTCCGTCCCGGCGAACCTGTTTCCCGAACCGAGAGCGGGATATTGGCTGGAGATCGGCTGCGGCTGCGGCGAGCACCTGATTGACCACGCAGCCCGACGTCCCGACATGGGCTTCATCGGTGCGGAGCCCTTTCTCAACGGCCTCGCCCGGATGCTGGTGGATCTCGACGCCCGCAGCCTCGCCAATGTGCGCGTGTTCGATCTGGACGCGGCACTGCTGCTGGACCGGCTGCCCACCGCAAGTTTTGAGGGCGTGGATCTTTTTTATCCCGATCCCTGGCCCAAGAAGCGGCATTGGAAGCGGCGCTTCGTGCGTCCCGACAATCTAGATCGGCTGGCCCGCGTCATCCGCCCCGGCGGCGTGTTCCGCTTCGCCTCCGACGTCCCGCATTATGTGGGCTGGACCCTTGCCCACGTGCGCGCGCACGGCGCTTTCACGTGGACGGCGCAGCGGGCCGACGACTGGCGCAAGCCCTATCCGTTCTGGCCGGGGACGCGATACGAGGCCAAGGCGATCGCGCAGGGTCGCGTGCCGACCTACCTCACCTTCGTGCGGCGCTAAAACCGGCGTTCATTCGCCCGCCGCGTAGAGCGCAGACAGCCCCTCGCGATAGGTGGGGTGGCGCAGCGTCACCCCGAGCTCTTCCTTGAGCCGGGCATTGCCGACGCGCTTGTTGCCGGACCAGAAGGAGAGCGCCATGGGGCTCATCTCCCGCGCAGCCTCATCGAAGGGAATCGCCGGCGGCGGCTCCATCCCCAGCAATTCTGCGGCGTAGGCGATGGGATCGCCGGGCGGGGCGGGCAGGTCGTCGGTGACGTTGATGATGCCGTCATAACGGTGCGCGATCGCCGCCCGGATGGTGCAGACGATATCGTCCACATGGATGCGGTTGAACACCTGCCCCGGCTTGTCGATGCGCCGGGCCTCGCCCGCGCGCAGCTGAACCAGGGCGTTGCGCCCGGGACCGTAGATACCGGCAAGGCGCAAGACCGCCACGCGGACGCCGTGCGCGCGGCCGAACGCCTGCCAGTCCGCTTCCGCCTTCAGCCGCCGTTCAAGGCGCGCGCTGCCCGCGCGCGGCGGGGTCGCCTCGTCCACCCAACCACCGTCATGGTTGCCATAAACCCCAAGCGTGGTGAGATAGATCACCTGCCGGAGGCGGCCGCCAGCCAGCGTTTCCGCAGCGCAGCACAGGATGGGCTCGCCCCGATCGTCCGGTGGAGCGGACGCGAGCAGGATCTGGACCTCGCCCAGAGCCGCGGCGAGACCATCCCCCAGCGTCCTGCCATCGAAGGCGAACGCCTCCACGTCGGGCGGAAAGGTGGAGAGGCGCGCCGGTTCCCGCGACGTACCGATGACGCGGCCGAACGCGGCGCGGTCCTCGGCCAAGAGGTGCCGGGCGCAATAGCCGAAGCCGATGGCGGCAAGCGAGATCATGACCGTTTGATGCCGGAGGTGCCGGCGTCCGGCAAGGGCTTCGGTCGGTCCTCATCCTGCGATCGGCCGGCGAGGGCGCAGGCGCAGAGCCGACGCACCGTCGCTTCGCTTTCGCGCGTCACGCTCTTGCGGTCGTGGGCGGCATCGAGCCGCACCGGCGCGCCGAAGGTGACTTCCACATCGATGGCGCCATGGCGCAGCACGTCCATCAGGTGCGGCGCCAGCTCCATGTCGCCGAACCACGCCGCCACGGGCCGGTGGCTGCGGCCCATGGGCAGGCCCTGCAAGCGCACATAGGACACGGCGAGGGGCTGGACCACCACCTCCGCCCCGGCGGCAAAGGCCTCGCGCGCGGCGCCCACCAGGGCTGTGCGGAACGGCAGCACGCGGTTGCCGTCGCTCGACGTGCCCTCGGCGAACAGCACCACGGGGTCGCCGTCGGCGAGGCGATCGGCGATCTCCCGGTTCACCGCGCCGGTGGCATGGCGGCGCTGGCGATCGACGAAGACGGTGCGCTGGAATTTGGCGAGAAGGCCGATGAGGGGCCAGCCGGACACCTCGCTCTTCGCCACGAAAAATAGAGGCGTGAGCGAGCCGACCACCGGGATGTCGAGCCAGGAGGCGTGATTGGCGAGGATCAGCAGGGGGCGGTCCGCAGCCGGCGCGCCGCGCACATGGACCCGCACGCCGATGAGCCGCAGCAGGATACGGTGATAGAGCCGGGGGATGTGGCGACGGGCATCAAGGCCGAGCTTGAGCGAGATCCACTGAAGGGGAATGCCAACCAGCGTCACCGCGCCGACCATGCTGAGCACGCCGGCGAGCCGCAGGCGGTCCATCAGGCGCGACAAAGCCGGCTGCTCCGGCCCGAGGGGCGGCAACAACTGACCGTCGCTGGAAGCAGGCGCCGACGGTCGCCCGCCGGGAGGCGTCACTGCTTCTCGTCCTCGTCGAGCGGCACAGCATAGAGCTCGAGGCGGTGGCCACGGAGCTTGAAGCCGAGCTGGCGGGCGATCTGCTCCTGCAGCGCCTCGATCTCCTCGGAACGGAATTCGATGACCTGGCCGGACCTGAGATCGATCAGGTGGTCGTGGTGCTCGTCGGGCATCTGCTCATAGCGGGCCCGGCCATCGCCGAAATCATGGCGCTCGATGATGCCGGCATCTTCCAGCATCTTCACGGTGCGATAGACCGTGGAGATGGATATGTTGTCGTCGATGGCCACGGCCCGGCGGTGCAGCTCTTCCACGTCGGGATGATCCTGCGCGCCGGACAGCACGCGGGCGATGACCCGGCGCTGCTCGGTCATCCGCATGCCCTTGGCGAGGCAGGCTTCCTCAATGAGGCTGATCTTTCCGCTCAAGCGGGACCTCCGCGACGACCCAGGGACATTCCCCTGCCTTATCGCGCCGCCGCTTCCGCGCCGCAAGGGGGCGGACAAAGGCTTGCCGAAGCTCAAAAGTCGCGGCGCAGCAGCAGCGCGTCGGCGCCGCCCGCATAATAGCCCCGGCGACGACCCACCTCGCCATAGCCCAGGCGCGCATAAAGCGTGCGGGCGGCGGCGTTGCCTTCCTCCACCTCCAGGAAAGAGGTGGAGACGCCTTCCGCCGCGAGGCGGGCCAGGTGGAAAGCCACCAGCGCCCGGCCGATGCCCCTGCGGCGACGGTCGGTGACGACAGCGACAGTCAGGATTTCCGATTCGGGAGTCACGCAGTGGGACAGGACGAAGCCCACCGGCGGCTTGCGCGGCCCGTGCGTGGCCACATGGGCACGGACGGCACGGTCGGCGAGGAGCCGCTCGAACTCGTCGGCCCCCCAGCCCCGGGCAAATGCGCGGGCGTGGATGGCGGCGAGATGGGGGATGTCCGCCGCCGTGGCAGCCCGCAGCAACGGCGGGCGGGGCGGAAACAGGCGATCGAGCAGGCGCTTCATCGGCGGGCGATGCGGGCCTTGTCCTGCGGCTTGGCATCGGGGGGCCGCAGGTAGAGCGGGCGCGGCTCGGCCGCTTCGGGATCGGCGACCGAACCGAGCCGGGCGACCCAGGCGACATCGGGGGCCGGCGTATCATCGATCAGCTCCGGCAGTTTTTCCGCCGGCGGCCACGCATCGGCCACGAGATTGGCCCCGGAGCCGACGATCCGCACCGCACCGATGGCCACCGAGCGCGCCGCCTCCCGCACGCTGGTGATGCGCGGGGCGATCAAGGTGCGCCCGCCAACGCCAAACATCTGGAGGAACACGTGACCATGGCGGGCATCGATGGCCGACACCACCGGAACCGCGTCGTCATGGGCGAGATAGGGCGCCGCAAGGGCAGCCAGCGTTGTCACGCCCACCACCGGCCGATTGGCTGTCAGCCCGAAGCCGCGGGCGGCGGAAAGACCCACCCGAAGCCCGGTGAAACTGCCCGGTCCGACCGTGACGGCAATGCGGGCGAGGTGCTCGAAATCGATCCCCGCGGAGCTCATCACCTGCTCCACCAAGGGGATCAGCGTCTCCGCATGTCCCCGCTCCATGAGCAGCGAATCGCCCGAGACGATGCTGTCCGTCTCGGTGTCGAGCACCGCGGCGGAGCAGGCGGCAAGCGCCGTGTCTATGGCGAGGACATACATGAACGCGGGCACCCCGATCGCCGCCACGATCAACCGAAACCGTGGCGGGGGGAAGCGGCCCGGCACGCTCACTTTCGGGAAAGGTTAATGGGACCGTTCCCGAATACCGCCAAACCGGACCCGCGTCGTCAGACGGCCCGGACTTCCGCCACTTCCGGCACGAAATGCTTCAACAGATTCTCGATGCCGTTCTTGAGCGTGGCGGTCGAAGAGGGGCAGCCCGAGCAGGAGCCCTTCATGTTGAGGAACACCACGCCATCCTCGAAGCCGCGGAAGGTGATGTCGCCGCCGTCATTGGCGACCGCCGGGCGCACGCGGGTCTCCAGCAGCTCCTTGATGGTGGCGACGATCTCGCCGTCCTTGGCATCGAAGAACTCGTCGCCGTCGCTGACATCGGGCTTCACGCCCTCGGACAGCACCGGGGCGCCGGACATGAAATGCTCCATGATGGCGCCGAGGATGGCCGGCTTGATCTGCGGCCACTCGCTGTCGGCCTTGGTCACGGTCACGAAGTCCGAGCCGAGCATCACCGCCGACACGCCGCGCACGTCGAACAGGCGCTGGGCAAGTGGGGAGAGATCGGCGTCCTCGGCCGAGCGCAGGTCGAGCGTGCCCTCGCCCAGCACCGAACGGCCGGGCAGGAACTTCAGGGTCGCCGGGTTCGGCGTGGTTTCCGTCTGGATGAACATGGCCAATCCTCAAAAGAAACGGCGCGGGGAAAACCCGCCGGTTTCTCTCAAGATAGGGAGGACGCCGCGAAACGGGAAGGGAGCTATCCGGGATCGTCCCGAATTGACACGCCCCGCTCCAGCTTCACCGAACGGGAACGGAACGAAAGGCGCGCGAATCACGAGCCGGGCGCTGTTGGCCATTCGTTCCCGGGAGAACCCGGCCGGGGCACGCCCGGCCAGGCTAAGGGGTATGCACGCTCGCGGGCGAGCGCTCAGGTGTTCATGGAATCGAAGAAGTCCTGGTTGGTCTTCGTCTGACGCAGCTTGTCGAGCAGGAACTCGATGGCGTCGACCGTGCCCATCGGATTCAGGATGCGGCGCAGGACGTACATCTTCTTGAGCGTGTCGGCGGGAACCAGCAGCTCTTCCTTGCGGGTGCCGGACCGGGTGATGTCGATGGCCGGGAACACGCGCTTGTCGGAGACCTTGCGGTCGAGGATGACCTCCGAATTGCCGGTGCCCTTGAACTCCTCGAAGATCACCTCGTCCATGCGCGAGCCGGTCTCGATGAGGGCGGTCGCGATGATGGTGAGGGAGCCACCTTCCTCGATGTTGCGCGCCGCGCCGAAGAAGCGCTTGGGCCGCTGGAGGGCGTTGGCGTCCACACCGCCGGTCAGCACCTTGCCGGAGGACGGCACCACGGTGTTGTAGGCGCGGCCGAGGCGGGTGATGGAATCCAGCAGGATCACCACGTCACGGCCATGTTCGACCAGGCGCTTGGCCTTCTCGATGACCATCTCGGCCACCTGGACGTGGCGCACGGCTGGCTCGTCGAAGGTGGAGGAGACCACCTCGCCCTTCACCGAGCGCTGCATGTCGGTCACTTCCTCGGGCCGCTCGTCGATGAGCAGCACGATCAGGAAGCACTCCGGATGGTTGGCGGTGATGGACTTGGCGATGTTCTGCAACAGCACCGTCTTGCCGGTGCGGGGCGGCGCCACGATCAGGCCACGCTGGCCTTTGCCGATGGGCGCCACGATGTCGATGATGCGCGGCGAGAAGTCTTTCTTGCTGCCGGTCGGCTCATCGTGCTCGAGCTTCAGCCGCTCGTCGGGATAGAGCGGCGTCAGATTGTCGAAATTGATCTTGTGCCGCGACTTCTCGGGGTCCTCGAAATTGATCGTGTTGACCTTGAGCAGCGCGAAATACCGTTCGCCCTCCTTGGGAGAACGGATCTGTCCCTCGACCGTGTCGCCGGTGCGCAGGCCGAAGCGGCGGATCTGGGAGGGGGAGACGTAAATGTCGTCCGGACCGGGGAGATAATTGGCCTCAGGAGAGCGCAGGAAGGCAAATCCATCCTGCAGGACCTCGACGACACCCTCGCCAATGATCTCCGTCTCGGTGGCGGCCAGCTGCTTGAGGATCGCGAACATCAGCTCCTGCTTGCGGAGCGTGCTTGCGTTTTCCACCTCATTCTCCTCGGCGAAGGCGAGGAGCTCGACGGGGGTCTTGGACTTGAGGTCTTGAAGTTTCACTTCCCGCATAAGGGAAAGCCTCGATGGGTATTGGGGGGCCGGGTGCCGATCGGTCAGGATCGGGATCGGCTGGTGGAGGGAAGGACGGGATCGCAGGTCTTCAGGGGAAGCCGGGGGCACGCAGCTCGCCGCCTGACGCGCCGGCCGGACCAAGACGGCTCCACCAGGACAGCGTCTTCAAGACGACGCCATGAGCGGACGCCGGACCGAAAGGAAGCGCGTTCGCCTGCGTTTGGGAAAGCACCGGCAAGATAGGCGTGCCTTCAGGGGTGCGCAAGTCCCCCTAAAGGCGTGGGTCGGATCAAAACGGTTTGACCACCACCAGAATGACGATGCCGATCATCAGCAGCGTCGGGACCTCGTTGGCGATGCGGTAGAAGCGTGCCGGCCGTTTGTTGCGGTCCTCGGCGAATTCGCGCACCCAGCGCACGAGGAATCCGTGCATCGCGGACATGGCCAGAACCAGCGCGAACTTGGCGTGAAACCAGCCGGCCTTGTACCAGCCGCCCTCATAGACCAGCCACAGGCCGGCGAGCCAGGTGACGATCATCGCCGGGTTGATGATGGCCTTGAGCAGCCGCCGTTCCATGACCTTGAAGGTCTCCGACTGCACCGAACCCACCTCGGCCGCGCAGTGATAGACCATCAGGCGCGGCAGGTAGAGCATCCCCGCCATCCACGCGATGACGGCGATGATGTGCAGCGCCTTGATCCACTCATAGAGCATTGAAACAAAAGCCTCATCTGTCCTGGTCAGCGGGCGCGGCGCACCGCCTCGACGAACTTTTCCACATGCTCCAGCGGCGTTTCCGGCCGGATGCCGTGGCCGAGGTTGAAGATGTGGCGCACGCCGTCGAAATCGGCGCGGATGCGGTCCACCTCCTCCTCCAGCGCCGCCCCGCCGGCGATCAGCCGCAGCGGGTCGAGATTGCCCTGAAGCGCCACGGTGTCGGAGAGCCGCTGCCGCGCCGCGCGGCGGTCGGCGGACCAGTCCAGGCCAATGGCGTCGATGCCGGCGTCCGAGATCGCTTCCAGCGCCTCGAGGGTCGCACCCTTCGGGAAGGCGATGATCCGGACATAGGGATGCTTCGCCTTGAGCCCCGCGACGATGCGGCGCAGGGGTTCGGCGCACCAGCGCTCGAACGAGGCCGGGTCCAGAACCCCCGCCCAGGTGTCGAAGATCTGCACCGCGTCGGCGCCGGCTTCCACCTGCCCCGACAGATGGGTGATGGAAGCTTCCACCAGCCGGTCGATCAGCTCCTGGAACAGCTCCGGCTCGCGCAAGGCGAGGAGGCGCGCCGGCGCCTGATCGTCCGTTCCCTGCCCCGCCACCATGTAGGTCGCCACCGTCCACGGCGCGCCGCAGAAACCGATCAGCGCCGTCTCGGCGGGGAGCTGCGCCCGCACGTCGGCGATCGCCTCGTAGACCGGACCGACCTTGGCGGGATCGAGCGTGTGCGACAGGGCAGACAACGCAGCGCGATCCGCCACCGGGGTCAGGCGCGGACCTTCGCCGGCCTCGAACCTCAGGCCCGTGCCGAGCGCATGGGGAATGACGAGGATGTCCGAGAAGATGATGGCCGCGTCAAAACCGTAGCGGCGGATGGGCTGGAGTGTCACCTCGGCGGCAAGGCTTGGCGTGTAGCACAGGGTCAGGAAGTCGCCGGCCTGCGCCCGGACGGCGCGGTACTCCGGCAGATAGCGTCCGGCCTGACGCATCATCCAGAGCGGAGGTGGGTCCTGGACCGTGCCGTCGAGAACCGAGAGGAAGCGCGATCGCGTGGCTGGAGAGCGGTCCATCCCGTCCCTTCAATCAAAGAGAGATATTTTTAAATGAGAGAGTCTTTGTTGTCTTAACGGTTGATTAACCAGTTGCCGGCTCGTCGACAACCGATCCACAGCCGAACCCATAGCCGACATGCGACTTGCCGCGAATGCGAAGCCGGCGAAAGGCCGGTTAACAAAGGATTAACGCACCCCCTGCGGAAACCCGTCCACATCGACGCACAGGGCGGGACTGGAATCTCTCCCGTAGGGTGATCGTGTGGATGGATTTTGGACTTATCCAGAGGCCGCCCTTGCAAGGGGCCAAAGCGCGTGCCTTCCTCAACAGCCTTCCACAGGAGCGGTGGACAAGTGACTCAGTCGAAGCCGAGCGAGGCCTATTTCCACCTCCACCTCGTGTCGGACGCCACGGGCGAAACCCTGATCAACGTTGGCCGGGCGGCCAGTGCGCAATATGCGAACGTGCTGCCCATCGAACACGTCTATCCGCTGGTTCGTTCCATGAAGCAGCTGGAGCGGGTGCTGATCGAGGTGGAGGCCAATCCCGGCATCGTCCTGTTCACCCTGGTGGACAAGGACATCCGCGGCCGCTTGCGCTCGCGTTGCGAAGAGCTGGGTCTGCCGCATCTCTCGGTGATGGCGCCGGTGGTGCGGCTGTTCCAGTCCTATCTCGGTGGGGAGCCGACGCCGCGCGTGGGTGGCCAGCACGCGCTGGATGCGAGCTATTTCAAGCGCATCGACGCCCTCAACTTCACTGTCATGCATGACGACGGGCATCTCACCGAAGACCTCGAGCATGCCGACGTGGTGCTGCTCGGCGTGTCGCGCACGTCCAAGACGCCGACCTCCATCTATCTCGCAAATCGCGGGATCAAGGCGGCGAACATTCCCCTCGTGCCCAACGTCCCGCTGCCGCCGAACATCGAGAAACTGAAGAAGCCGCTGGTGGTGGGCCTTGTCGCCAGCCCGGAGCGCATCGTCGAGATCCGCCAGAACCGGCTGCTGGGGCTCAATGCCGTGGAGACGGGATCATCCACCTATACGGACCGTGAGGCGGTTTCCGAGGAGCTGGCCTTCTCCCGCCGGCTGTGCGCGCGCAACGGATGGCCGCTCATCGATGTCACGCGCCGCTCCATTGAGGAAACAGCGGCCAACATCCTCAGCCTCTACAGCGACCACCGCCGCCGCTCCATCGCTGAAACCTGAGACCGCCTGAACCTGAGGCGTGGCGCCTGATTGGGCTGCGCTTCGGTTTGCATCGCGGGCGAAGGCATGAGATCAGCGCAGTGCGTCATTTTCTGACGGCAGCGCAACAGAGGAGAGACGATCGTGTGGCGTGGCGAACAGCCGCTCGTGCTCGCGTCCAAGAGCGCGACCCGATTGACCCTTCTCGTGCATGCGGGCGTGCCCGTGGAAACCGTGGCCGCCGATGTGGACGAGCGCGCCCTTCAGGAGGCCGCCGGTGACACGGACCCGGCCGGCATTGCCCTCATGCTCGCGCGGGCCAAGGCGCTGTCGGGATCGAAGGCCGCCCCGGGACGCCTGGTGCTGGGGGCCGACCAGACCTTGGCGCTGGGGCCGAAGATCTACCACAAGCCCGCCTCGGTGGAGGCTGCCCGCAACCAGCTGTTCGAGCTTGCGGGCCAGACGCACGCGCTCCATTCCGCCGTTGCGGTGGCGAGCGATGGCGTGGTGCTGTTCGACACGGTGGTGAGCGCCTTCCTCACCATGCGCCCGCTCACCGAGGAGACGCTGGCGTCCTATCTCGCCGCTGCCGGTCCCCGTGTGCTGACCTCGGTTGGCGCCTATCAGCTGGAATCGGTGGGGGTGCATCTCTTCACCCGCGTGGATGGAGACCACTTCACCATTCTCGGCCTGCCGCTGCTGCAGCTTCTGCCCTTCTTCCGCGAACAGGGGCTGCTGCCATGACGGTTCGGGCCTGTGTCACCGGCCAGCCCGTCACCTATTCCCGCTCGCCGCTGCTGCACGGCTATTGGCTGAAGGCCTATGGCATCGACGGCGCCTATGAACGCGAGGAGGTGCCGCCCGAGATGGCGGCGGATTTCTACCGGAGCCTTGCCGCGCGGGGCTATGCCGGTTGCAATGTCACCCTGCCCAACAAGGAGATCGCCTTCTCCGTCCTCGACGAGGCGGACGAAAGCGCCGCCGCCTTGGGCGCGGCCAACACCCTCTGGCTGGACGGCGGCAAGCTCCATGGGGCGAGCACCGACGGCTATGGCTTCATCGCCAATCTTGATGCCTCCGCTCCCGGCTGGGACGGCGCGCGCAATTGCGCTCTGGTGGTGGGCGCCGGCGGTGCCTCGCGCGCCGTGGTTCATGCGCTGGTGGGGCGAGGCTTCGACCGGGTGGTGCTGGCCAATCGCACGCTGGAGCGGGCCGAGACGGTGGCATCGCTCTTCGGGCCGCGCGTGCGCCCCCTCGCCTTCGACCGCATCGCCGAGGTGATGGGCGAGGCGGATATCCTCGTGAACTGCACCTCGCTGGGCATGAAGGGATCGGACCCGCTGACCCTCGATCTCACGCGGCTGCGCCAGGAGGCGGTGGTGAGCGACATCGTCTATGTGCCGCTGATGACCCCGCTCCTGAAGGCGGCCTCCGCGGCCGGCTTCCGCATTGTGGATGGGCTTGGCATGCTGCTGCACCAGGGCGTGCCCGGTTTCCGCCGCTGGTTCGGCGTGACGCCCGAAGTGACGCCGGAGCTGCGGGCGGTTCTGGTGGAAGACCTTCGCGCCAAGGGGCAGCTGGAGGCCTGAGAGATGTGGGTGCTCGGCCTCACCGGATCCATCGGCATGGGCAAGTCAGCCACGGCTCGGATGTTCCGGGCGCTGGGCGTGCCGGTGCATGATGCCGATGCATCGGTCCACGCGCTCTACCGTGGCACGGCCGTGGCACCGGTGGAGGCGGCCTTTCCGGGCGTGACCCGTGACGGCGTCATTGATCGTTCGGCGCTGGGCGCCCGCGTGCTCGGCGATGCGGAGGCGATGAAGCGGCTGGAAGCCATCGTTCATCCCCTCGTCCGCGAGGCTGAAACTGCCTTCCTCGCGAAGGCGCGCGAGAGCGGAGCACGGCTGGCGGTTCTGGACATTCCGCTTCTGTTCGAGACGGGCGGCGACAGGCGCGTCCATGCGGTGGCTGTGGTCAGCGCGTCGAAACCTGTGCAGCGCGAACGCGTGCTCGGCCGCGAGGGCATGACGGAAGAGAAATTCGAGACCATTCTCGCCAAGCAGATGCCGGACGCCGAGAAGCGCCGCCGCGCTCACTTCGTCATCGATACCGGGCGCGGCTTTGCCGCCGCCGAACATCAGGTGGCCGGGATCGTGCGCGCATTGGCGGGGCCGGGCCGCGGCCGGAAGGGTTGAGGGGACACCATGCGCGAGATCGTGCTCGACACCGAGACCACGGGCCTCGAGGCCTATGGCGGCGACCGGCTGGTGGAAATCGGCTGCGTCGAGATGGTCAACCGCATCCTCACCGGCAACGTCTTCCACGTCTATATCAACCCCCAGCGGGACATGCCGCAGGAGGCGTTCAACGTGCACGGTCTGTCGGCGGAATTTCTGTCCGACAAGCCGATTTTTTCTCAAGTTGCTGACGAATTCCTGGAATTCATTCAGGAAGATACTTTGGTCATCCACAATGCGGCCTTCGACATCGGCTTCCTGAATGCCGAGCTGGAGCGCCTCGGCCGCCCGACCATCGCGCGCGACCGGGTGGTGGACACGCTGGCGCTCGCGCGCCGCAAACATCCCGGCGGCGGAAATCGTCTCGACGACCTGATGAACCGCTACGGCATCGATTCGTCGCGCCGGGTGAAGCATGGGGCGTTGCTCGACGCCGAACTTCTGGCCGAGGTCTATAGCGAGCTGCTCGGCGGGCGACAGGCGAGCCTCATCGGTCTCGTGGAGGAGACCACCGAGGCGCCCCGCCTCGTGGTCGAGGCGCGCGCGGCGCATCCGCGTCCCGTTCCCCTGCCCCCGCGAATCAGCGCCGCCGAATCAGAGGCCCATGCCGCCTTCGTCGCGGCTCTCGGTGAGAAGGCGATCTGGCTGAAATATGCCGAAGCGCCCGCGGCGGAGAAGACGGCGAGCTGACCGCCAGCCCGCATCCTCTTGCACCCAGAGATTCGCATTACAATCGAAATTCAATCAAAAGTTGATCGATTGGGAAGGCCTCTGGCGGCGAAACGCCCGCTCCCCCGGTTCATCGGTCATCCGTTTTCTGTCGGCCTCTGGCGACTCTCTGAAGCGATTTCAGAGGGGGTCATTTCCCGCCGCCGGGTCATAAAGCCGATTTCAGGCCAAAATCGCCTCTACTGCCGCCTTGATCCCTTCGGGCTCGGTCACCGGCAGCGAACAGCGCTCACCGACGCACACGAAGGCCGCTCCCCCTTCCGGGGCGGACGAGATCCTGGCTGCGGTGACGCTCCCGGCCGGCGCCGCCACCCCTTCGGCGCGCACCACGACCCGGAGCGGGAACGGGACCTTGAGCGCAGCTTGGGCCAACGCTTCCTCTTTCACACCGGTGGTGACGATCTCGGCGAGGCCGAGGCGCGTGGCGATGGTGTTCAGCGTGGCGCCATGGGCGAGCACATTGCGCGCCGCCGCTCCCGACAGGCCGGCGAGGATGCGGTCGGCGCGCGTACGCAGGCTGTCGTCGCCGGTGAGGGCGGCGAGCCGGATGAGGGCGTCAGCGGCGACCGCATTGTAGTTCGGCACGGCTTCATCATGAGTCGCGGAGGGCCGCACGATGAGGCTGTCCCCGTCATCAGCGGTGAGGAAATAGGTCCCCGTGGCGGGGTCCAGATGGTGCTTTTCCAGCGCATCGAGGAAGGTTGCCGCCAGCCGGAAGGGCGCCTTGTCCCCCGTCGCCTCGGCCAGCGCAATGCCCGCGCGGGCCATGGCTGCGAGGTCGGAGGCAAGGCCCGGCCTTACCATCTTGTCCCCGCACCAGGAATGGGCGAGGCGGCCGTCCTTCACCATGTGCGCCGTCACCGCGCCGAAGGCCGTGCGCGCGAGGCCGACCCATTCTTCTTCGCCTAGGAAGGCGCCGGCGCGGGCGAGCGCGGCGATCATCAGGCCATTCCAGTCGGCCAGCACCTTGTCGTCCCGCCCCGGCCGCACCCGCCCCGCCCGTCGCGCGAGCAGCTTTTCGCGCAGGGGCACGAGCCGCGCCTCGTCCTCGGCCGAAACCACCCCGGCATCGGTGCGGTTGAGGATGCTTCCTTCCTCCCAGTTGCCGGCTTTCGTCACGTCGTAGATGCGGGCGAAGAACGCTGCATCCTCAGCCCCCAGCACCTCTTCGATCTCCGCCAGTGACCAGACGTAGAAGCGCCCCTCATGGCCTTCCGAATCGGCATCGAGGCTCGCCGTGAAGGCGCCGGAGCGGGCCAGCATCTCCCGCTTCAGCCATCCCACGGTCTCGCGGGCCCGTTGCAGGAAGAGCGGGTCGCCCGTGTCGGCATAGGCCAGCGCGAGCAGCTCCAGCAGCAAGGCGTTGTCGTAGAGCATCTTCTCGAAGTGCGGGACGAACCAGATCTCGTCCACCGAATAGCGGGCGAAGCCGCCGCCGAGATGATCGTAGATGCCGCCCTCGCACATGCGGTTGAGGGTGAGCGCGACGAGCGCCGTCATGGCATCGTCGCGATTGCGGGTGCCGGCGCGCCAGAGCAGTTCGAGCAGGCCCGATTGCGGGAATTTCGGTGCCCCCTTCAGACCGCCATGCACCGGATCGATCAGCGGCACGAGGCGCCGGGCGGCATCGTCGAGATCGTCGATGCCGATGGCCACGCCCTCCGTCGGCTGGGCCGCCTTCTTGAGCCGGGCGAGGATCGCCTGCGTGTTCTTCTCCACCTTCTCCGGGCTTTCGGAGAACACGGATGAGACCTGCTGCAGCACCTCGCTGAAGCCGGGCCGGCCATAGCTCGCCTTGGGGGGAAAATAGGTGCCGCCCCAGAACGGCCGGCCTTCGGGATCGAGGAACATGGTGAGCGGCCAACCGCCGCTCTGCCCGAGCTGCTGGAGCGCGGACATGTAGATCTGGTCCACGTCCGGCCGCTCCTCCCGGTCCACCTTGATGTTCACGAACAGCGCGTTCATCAGCGCCGCGATCTCGGGATCCTCGAAGCTCTCGTGCGCCATCACGTGGCACCAGTGGCAGGCCGCATAGCCGACCGAGAGGAGGATGGGCTTGCCGGTCGTCCGCGCCTCCGCGAGCGCCTCTTCCCCCCAGGGCCACCAATGCACCGGATTGTCCTTGTGCTGGAGCAGATAGGGGCTCGTCTCGCGGGACAGGCGATTGAGGCTCATGTCGGAAATCCTTCGGCTTTGGCCGGCTTTGAAGGCAACGTGATCGCAGGATAAAGGTTCAGGCGAAGAAACGGGGTGCGGGCGTCTGGTCCGGGGCGCCGTGCAAATCCGCAGCCACTCGCCTGGAGGATCAGCGCATGTCCGGTGAAACCGCCAGCGACACCATCTTCGCCCTGTCGTCCGGGCGTCTGCCGGCCGGCGTCGCCGTGGTCCGCCTCTCCGGGCCGGAGGCAGGCGTTGCGGCGCTGGCGCTCTCGGGCACCCTGCCCCCGCCGCGCATGGCCCGCTATGCGGCCCTTCATCATCCCGCAACGGGCGAGGAGCTGGATCGCGGACTGCTGCTCTTCTTCCCCGGTCCGGCCAGCGCCACGGGGGAGGATGTGGTGGAGCTGCATCTCCACGGCGGGCGCGCGGTGGTGGCGGCGGTGCTGCGTGCGCTCGGCTCGCTCCCGGGTCTCCGTCCGGCAGGCGCCGGAGAATTCACCCGGCGTGCTCACGCCAACGGCAAGCTGGACCTCGCCGAGGTGGAGGGCCTCGCCGATCTCATCGCCGCCGAGACCGAGGCGCAGCGGCGGCAGGCCATGGCGCTCGCCTCGGGCACCCTGTCCCGCCGCGTGACGGGCTGGCGGGAGGGGCTGGTCTCCGCCCTTGCCCTTCTGGAAGCGGGCATCGACTTTTCCGACGAAGCGGACGTGGCGGAGGATGTGGCTCGGCAGGCGCTGGACATCATTGGCGGCCTCCATCGGGAATTGTTTGCGGCACTGGCGGATGCGGAGCGAGGTGAGCGGGTGCGGGATGGACTTGTGGTGGCCATCGCCGGCCCGCCCAATGCGGGTAAATCCTCCCTGCTGAATCGCCTCGCCGGGCGTGATGCCGCCATCGTTTCCCCCATCGCCGGCACCACTCGCGACGTGCTGGAGGTGCACCTGGAACTTGCCGGACAGGCGGTCACGCTGCTCGACACGGCCGGCCTGCGAGAGACGGTGGACGTCGTAGAAGCCGAAGGCGTGCGCCGCGCGCTCGCGCGGGCCGAGGCTGCGGACGCGGTGCTCTGGCTCAGTGACCTGGGCATGTCGCCGCCCGCCGCCTTCGCCGCTGCCATCTGCGTGCGGACGAAGATCGACCAGGGAGGGGCTGTGCCGGAGGGCTTCATCGGCCTCTCCACCGTGACTGGGGACGGCATCGAGGATGTGGTCGCCGCCATCGCGGCGCGGGCCGAGGCGCTCTGCGGGCGTGAGCCGGCGCTGGTGACGCGGGAGCGTCAGCGGCTCGCCCTTGAGGATGCGGCCCGCCATCTGGAGCGGGCCATGGGCGATCATGGCGGACACGAGGAGCTGCGGGCCGAGGATATCCGCCTCGCCGTGCGGGCCCTCGACCAGACCATTGGCCGGGTGGATGTGGAGGACGTACTCGATCGTCTCTTCAGCACCTTCTGCATCGGCAAATGAGCGCCGGACCGGCGTGTTTCACGTGAAACATTCTGCCCAGCCTTGACGGCGCCCAAGAAGGGGCGTTTCCAGAGGGGCAATATCCCTCTGTCCCGGACCACCATGAACGCAACGCCCCACCCGCTCGCCTTCGATGTCATCGTCGTGGGCGGCGGACATGCCGGATGCGAAGCCGCCGCCGCCGCGGCGCGGATCGGCGCGCGCACGGCGCTCGTCACCCACGCGCAGGCCACCATCGGCGCCATGTCCTGCAATCCCGCCATCGGCGGTCTGGGCAAGGGCCATCTGGTGCGCGAGATCGATGCGCTGGACGGATTGATGGGCCGGGTTGCGGACAAGGGCGGCATCCAGTTTCGTGTGCTCAACCGACGCAAGGGACCTGCCGTGCGAGGGCCGCGCGCGCAGGCTGACCGCAAGCTCTATGCCCGCGCCATGCAGCAGGCTCTCGCCGAGCAGCCGGGGCTGGAAGTCGTCGAGGCGGAGGCCGACGATCTCCTCGTGAAGGACGGCCGCGTGGTGGGGCTGCGCCTCGCCGACGGGCGGGAGCTCGCCTGCGGCGCGGTGGTGCTCACCACCGGCACTTTCCTGAACGGGCTGATCCATCTCGGTGAGGAGAGCTATCCCGCCGGGCGCATGGGGGAGAAGCCGGCGCTGGGCCTCTCCCCTGCCCTGTCGCGCCTCGGCTTCGCGCTGGGCCGCCTCAAGACCGGCACGCCGGCCCGGCTCGATGGCCGGACGATTGACTGGGCCAGCCTTGAGATGCAGGCCGGCGACGATCCGCCCGAGCCCTTCTCCGCGCTCACCACGCGCCTCCCCAATCCGCAGGTGGAATGCGGCATCACCCGCACCACCGACGCGACCCATGAGCTGATCCGGCAGAACCTCTCCCGCTCAGCCATGTATTCCGGGCGCATCGGCAGCACCGGGCCGCGCTATTGCCCCTCCATCGAGGACAAGATCGTCCGCTTCGGCGATCGCGACGGCCACCAGATCTTCCTGGAGCCGGAGGGGCTGGACGATCCCACGGTCTATCCCAATGGCCTATCCACCTCCCTGCCGGCCGACGTGCAGCTCGCCTTCCTGCGCACCATTCCCGGTCTGGAGCAGGTGGCCGTGCTGCGGCCGGGCTACGCCATCGAGTATGACCATGTGGACCCGCGCGAGCTTGCTCCGACCCTGGAGACCAAGCGTGTGGCGGGTCTCTTCCTCGCGGGACAGATCAACGGCACCACGGGCTATGAGGAAGCCGCCGCGCAGGGACTGCTCGCCGGCCTCAATGCCGCCCGGCGCGCGGGCGGGTCGGACGGGATCGTGCTCGATCGGGCCGAGGCCTATCTGGGCGTGATGGTGGACGACCTCGTGACGCGCGGCGTCAGCGAGCCCTATCGCATGTTCACCTCCCGCGCCGAATATCGTCTGACCCTGCGGGCCGACAATGCCGACCAGCGGCTGACGGCACGTGGTGATGCACTTGGTCTGGTCGGCGCCGAGCGGCTGGCGCATTTCCACACGCGTACGCAGGCACTGGAGAGGGCGCGCGCCCTCACCCGCGGCCTGTCCCTCACGCCGACGGAGGGGGCGCGTCACGGCCTTGCCTTGAACCGCGACGGCCAGCGCCGCAGCGCCTTCGACCTTCTCGCCTACCCCGAGATTGACATGGCGCGGCTCGCGATGATTTGGCCGGAACTCTCCGCGCTGCCGACCGCCATTGCCGAGCAGGTCGAGATCGACGCGAAGTATGCGGTCTATCTGGAGCGGCAGGCGGCGGACATTCACACGCTCAGGAAGGACGAGGCGCTCTCCCTGCCGGAAGAGCTGTCCTATGCCGATCTGCCGGGGCTCTCGAATGAGCTGAAGCAGAAGCTGGAGCGGGTGCGCCCGCGCACCGTGGGACAGGCAGGGCGGATGGAGGGCATGACCCCCGCCGCGCTCGCGCTCATTGCCACCCATGCGCGTCGGGCGGGTGGGCGCCCGGCATGATCGGTTCGTTCAAGCTGTGGATCACGGGGATGGAGGCGCGCCGATGAAGGGGACTGGCGCGGGAGGCGACGACGCGACGCGTGCAACGGTCGAGGGGCTGGTTTCACGTGAAACATTCCGCCGCCTCGACCTCATCGCCGAGCTGCTGCGCAAATGGCAGAAGACCATCAATCTCGTTGCGCCCGCGACGCTGCCGGACGTTTGGAGCCGGCACATCGCTGATTCGCTGCAATTGATTAACCATGTTCCGGCGGACGTCGCGCGGTGGGTGGATCTGGGGTCCGGCGGCGGATTCCCCGGTCTGGTGATTGCCGCCGTTCTGGCGGAGCGGCCGGGCGCGGATGTCCATCTTGTGGAGAGCGACACCCGCAAGTCCGCCTTCCTGCGCGAAGTGGCGCGGGTTGCGGAGCTGCCGGTGCGGGTCCACGCCCAGCGAATCGAGCTGGTTGCGCAGACACTTGCGCCGGGAATGCAGGTGGTGTCCGCGCGTGCGCTGGCGCCTCTCCCCAAACTTCTGGAGCTGGCCGAGCCGTTCCTCTCGGCCGGTGCGCTCGGGGTGTTTCCCAAGGGCCGCGACGCCGAACGCGAATTGACCGAAGCCCGTAAAGGCTGGACACTCGATTGCGATCTTCGCGCCAGCGTCAGCGACCGAGAGGCGCGGGTTCTTCTCGTGAGGAGCGCAAGGCGCAGCAGCAAATAGCCACCCCGCCCGGAAGGCGCGCCCCATCGGGCCGACGCCGCCGGGTGGACGTTCTCATCCGTGGGGGTCACGCCCCGCGGAACCAGATCCAAGGGGACCACGGGCCATGAGCCAGGCTGATTATTCCTCGGGAGCCGATCTTTCCCTGTCGGCCGGCGCGCCGCGCGTGCTGGCGCTCGCCAACCAGAAGGGCGGCGTGGGCAAGACCACGACAGCGATCAATCTCGGCACCGCGCTGGCGGCCATCGGCGAGACCGTGTTGGTGGTGGACCTCGACCCCCAGGGCAACGCCTCCACGGGCCTCGGCATCGATCGCCGCTCCCGCAACGTTTCCACCTACGACGTGCTGGTGGGTGAAGCCACCATGCGTGAGACGGTGATGCCGACCGGGGTTCCGCAGCTCTATGTGGCGCCCTCCACCCTCGATCTGTCCGGGCTGGAGCTGGAGATCGCCGCCGAGCGCGATCGCGCCTATCGCCTGCGCGACGCCCTCCGGGCACTCGCGGCCGATCCCGAGGCGCCGCGCTTTTCCTATGTGCTGGTGGACTGCCCCCCGTCCCTGTCGCTCCTCACCGTCAACGCCATGGCGGCGGCGGACGCGATCGTGGTGCCGCTGCAGTGCGAGTTCTTCGCGCTGGAAGGCCTCTCTCAGCTGATGAAGACCGTGGAGCAGGTGCGGGTGGGTCTGAACCCTAGCCTCACCATCCACGGCATCGTGCTGACCATGTATGACGGGCGCAACAACCTGTCTGAGCAGGTGGTGCAGGACGTGCGGCAGTTCATGGGGGACAAGGTCTATGAGACCATCATTCCCCGGAACGTGCGCGTCTCGGAAGCACCCTCCTATGGCAAGCCGGTTCTGCTATACGATCTCAAGTGCTTGGGGTCACAGGCTTATTTGCGGCTCGCGTCGGAGGTGATCCAGCGCGAGCGTGCGGCACGGGCGGCGGCAGCGGCCTGAGGGACGACCAGAGGGACCGGACGAAGATGGCGGATGAACAGCGCTCCCGGCTGGGGCGGGGGCTTGCCGCGCTGATCGGCGAGATGGGCGAGCCGCAGGCGGCGCCGACGCGCAGCTCGGGCACCCGCGGCGGCCCGCGACGCGTGCCCATCGAGCAGGTGAAGGCGAACCCGCGCAACCCGCGCCGCGCCTTCCTGGAGGAGGGGTTGGAGGATCTCACTGCCTCCATCCGCGAGAAGGGCATCATCCAGCCCATCGTGGTGCGGCCGCTGAAGGGGTCCGATAGCTTCGAGATCGTCGCCGGCGAACGCCGCTGGCGGGCCGCCCAGCGGGCGAGCCTGCACGAGGTGCCGGTGGTGGTGCTGGATCTCAGCGATCGCGAGGCGCTCGAAATCGCGATCATCGAGAACGTCCAGCGCGCCGACCTCAATCCGGTGGAAGAGGCGCAGGGCTACGAAGCCCTGATGGACGAGTTCGAATACAACCAGAACGAGCTTTCCAAGGTCATCGGCAAGAGCCGCAGCCACATCGCCAACACGCTGCGGCTGCTGAAGCTGCCGGAAGCCGTGAAGGGGCATCTGGCGGAGGGGCGGCTCAGTGCCGGCCACGCGCGGGCCCTTCTCGCCGTCTCCGATCCCGAGAAGGTGGCCCGTGAGGTCATCGCCAAGGGCCTGACGGTGCGCGATGTGGAAGCCCTCTCCAAGGCAAAGACGCCCCCTGCCCCGGTCACGGGACGCGGTGCGCCCGCCCCTGCCCCTGAGCGCAAGAGCGCCGACACCCGTGCACTGGAGAAGCGGCTGGCTGATGCGCTGGGCCTGGCCGTGAGCCTCGAAGGCAAGGGCGAGGCGGGTGAGCTGCGCATCCGCTATGCGAGCCTCGACCAGCTCGACGAGATCTGCCGGAAGCTCGGCCTGGACTGACGTTTACAGCATCAGGCAAAGAAAAAGGCCGGGCAGATGCCCGGCCTTGCTTCGTTGAGATCCTGGCCGCGTCTTCTTGGGAGGACGCGGCCAAATCTCGAATAATCAGGCAGCGGCCTTGCGACGGGTGGTCTTCTTCGCAGGGGCGGCGGGCGCCTTCTTGCGGGTCTGGCCGAGGCCCATGTTCTTGGCGAGCTCGGAGCGGGCCGCAGCATAGGCCGGGGCGACCATGGGATAATCCTTCGGAAGACCCCACTTTTCGCGGTAAGCCTCGGGGGTCATGCCGTAGCTGGTGCGCAGGTGCCGCTTCAGAGACTTGAACTTCTTCCCGTCTTCCAGGCAGACGATGTATTCGGGCGTCACCGACTTCTTGAGCGGGACGGCCGGCTTCTGCTCTTCCACCTGCGGCGCGGCCGGGGTGCCGAGCTGGCCGAGGGCGCGGTAGACGGACTCGATGAGACCGGGAAGCTCGGTGGCCGCGACGCTGTTGTTGCTCACATACGCGGCAACGATGTCCGCAGTGAAGTCGATGAAGCTCGGCGACGGAGTATTGGACGCGGAGTCGCTCACGGGAGTCCCTTTCTGTTCTTCGCTATGGCGAGCGGGCAATGCGGGGAGCGGTTGGTCTGCGACCGGGTCACGATGAGCCTCGGACACATGCTCCGCCGGGGCTGACGCCGCATCGGCTGACTAAGTTTCACGGTTAATCTATATCACCTCGTCTTATAAATACAATCGGGTCTGAAAAGTTCTTCGAAAACCAGCAGTAGAGCGGGTTTGCGGCGGTCTCGGAGGTGCCGTAGCGGGTTCATCCTTGTGAGATGATCCTTGGCAGATCAGCGAATCGATGGGCCGACAGATGAAAACATCGGACCCTGGAAGTGTTCCCGGTTCGCCGGCCATCAAGGCAGTGCGTCCGTAGCCGGGGAGATACTAGGTGGAGGCCGCCGCGCTGTGTTCTTCTACGGCGGCAGCAACAAGTACATGCTCCGATTTGTACAACTTTCGAGTGCGGCGGCGGCAGAGGTTTCCCTCACGTCGCGCCCCCTGCCTCGAGCTGCTTTGGCGAAACGAACAGCGGTCTTGAGCCTGTCGGTAGCGTGGGCCCGAGGCCCTGCCGTTTACGCTGGCGCGCCGGGCCGAACCGCGTTAGGTGGGGCTGATCCGCCACCCGCCCGGGGGCGGCTTCAGGTCTATGGTTCGGCACGTTTCTCCCGAGCGGCGCCGGACGCCCAGCGCTCCCGCCATGCGGGGACGAGGATGCCATGCCACGCGCCGTCGCCGGCCCCGAAATCGAGCGTCTGATCCAGCTTCTGGCCCGGCTGCCCGGCCTCGGCCCGCGTTCGGCGCGCCGGGTGGCGCTGCATCTCATCAAGAAGCGCGAGGCACTGATGGCGCCGCTGGCGGCGGCGCTGGGCGACGCGATCGGCAAGATCGTCACCTGCCGCACGTGCGGTAATGTGGACGTCACCGACCCCTGCACGGTCTGCACCGACCCGACGCGGGATGCGCGTACGCTGGTGGTTGTGGCGGACGTGGGCGATCTCTGGGCGCTCGAACGCGCCGGCGTCCTCAATGCCCGCTATCACGTTCTGGGAGGCGTTCTGTCGCCGCTGGACGGGGTCGGGCCCGATGATCTGAACATCGCGAGCCTCGTCACGCGGGTGCACGACCAGGAGGTCTCGGAAGTGATCCTGGCGCTCGGCGCCACGGTGGACGGGCAGACGACGGCCCATTACCTCACCGATGTCCTGCGCGACACCGGCGTCCGCGTCACCCGCCTCGCCCAGGGTGTACCCGTGGGCGGTGAACTCGATTATCTCGACGAGGGCACCCTTTCCGCCGCCATCCGCGCACGCACGCAGATGTGATCGGCGGACGGGCAGTCGTCCCCAGATTTTACTGCAGCATCCGCTCGAAATTGATGACGAACAGCTTGGGGTCGGGGCGCTTGTTCACCTGGACGTTCGACAGCGACACCTGCGTGTCATAGCCCTGCGGGTCGGTAACGACCCACTGCTTCAGGGCCGAGGTCTTGGCATCGAACAGGATGAGCAGCCGGTAGGTGCCGAACATGGGCACGGTCTCCTGCATCACCACCGTCACGAAACGGTCGTCCTGGAAGATGCCCGTCACATGCGGCTCCGCCCCAAGGTCGATGCGCTCCGCGAGCAGGAAGCGCAGCGGCGTCTGCGACAAAGGCGTGATGTCCTGCGTATTCAGATTCCGATCACGGACCGCCACCGACTGGCCGTTGGAAATCAGCTCCACCGGGCTCGGCGCATCGTATTCGAAGCGCACGCGGCCGGGCTTCTGCATGTAGAAATCGCCCGTGCGCTTGGAGCCGTCCGGGTCGATTTGGGTAAAGGTGCCGGTCATCGACTGCACCGAATTGAAGTAGTTGGTGATGCGGTCCACCGTCGCCTTCGGCGCGCGGCCGTCCGCCGGCTGGGCCACGGCCGGGGCGGCCTGGCCGGGCTTCTGGCCTTGTATGCGCAGGAGGTCGGCGGGGGGCTGCACCGTTTGCGCGACGGCCGGGCCGGCCGCAGCCAATCCCAGCGCCAGCAGCAGACCGGCGGCGCCCACGCGGCGCACCTTCGCCGACGGGACGAGGGTCTCGCGCTGGGCGCTGCGGGCAAGGCGGGTGGCGGCGGAGCGGATGAGCATCATGAGCATCTCTGGCGCGGGGCGTGTCGCTGGCAGGAAGGTCATTCCCGACGCTCCGATCCCACCCCGCGCGGGCTGATCGGATGGACAGGGGTCTAATACGCAACTTGCGGCCGGGCTATGGCGAACCTGTGGCCTTGCCGATGCCCGGGAAAACCGCCCAGCGCCGCTTCTGTTCCGGTTTGGCCGAAGCTTCAACCGGAACCGGCAACCGTTCAGGCGGGACAATGACGCAGCACGCTCATTCGGCTGCCTGCTCGGGCAGCAGGATCTCGCGCTTGCCGGCGTGGTTGGGCGAGCCGACAAGGCCCTCCTTCTCCATGCGCTCGACCAGCGAAGCAGCGCGATTATAGCCGATCTGGAGCCGGCGCTGGATATAGGAGGTGGAGCATTTGCGGTCGCGCATCACCACCGCCACCGCCTGCGAATAGAGGTCCATTCCCTCATCGCCCATGCCGCTCTTGTCGAACACCGCGCCGTCGCCGTCCTCGTCCTCCGCATCCTCGGCGGTCACCGCCTCCACATAAGCGGGGGCGCCCTGGGCCTTGAGGTGCTTGACCACGCTCTCCACCTCCTCGTCGGAGACGAAGGGGCCGTGGACGCGGCTGATGCGGCCGCCGCCGGCCATGTAGAGCATGTCGCCCTGGCCCAGCAGCTGTTCGGCGCCCATCTCGCCGAGGATGGTGCGGCTGTCGATCTTCGAGGTCACCTGGAAGGAGATGCGGGTGGGGAAGTTCGCCTTGATGGTGCCGGTGATGACGTCCACGGACGGGCGCTGCGTCGCCATCACCAGATGGATGCCGGCGGCGCGGGCCATCTGGGCGAGGCGCTGGATGGCCCCCTCGATGTCCTTGCCGGCGACCAGCATCAGGTCGGCCATCTCGTCGACGATGACGACGATGTAGGGCAGGGGCTCGAGGTTCATCTCCTCGCGCTCGTAGATGGCTTCGCCGGTCTCGTGGTCGAAGCCGGTCTGCACCGTGCGGGCGATGGATTCGCCCTTCTCGCTGGCGTCCTTCACCCGGGCGTTGAAGCCGTCGATGTTGCGCACGCCGAGCTTGGACATCTTCTTGTAGCGGTCTTCCATCTCCTTCACCGCCCACTTCAGCGCCACCACCGCCTTCTTCGGATCGGTGACGACCGGGGCAAGAAGATGGGGGATGCCGTCATAGACGGAGAGCTCCAGCATCTTGGGATCGACCATGATGAGCCGGCACTGTTCCGGCTTCAGCCGGTAAAGCAGGCTCAGGATCATGGTATTGATGGCCACCGACTTGCCGGAGCCGGTGGTGCCGGCCACCAGCAAATGCGGCATGCGGGCGAGATCGACGATCACCGGATCACCGCCGATGGTCTTGCCCAGCGCGATGGCGAGCTTGTGCCCGGTGTCGCCGAAATCCTTGGTGGCGATCAGCTCGCGCAGCAGCACCTTGTCACGCTTCTGGTTGGGCAGCTCGATGCCGATGGCGTTGCGGCCCGGCACCACGGCGACGCGGGCGGAGATGGCGCTCATGGAGCGGGCGATGTCGTCGGCGAGGCCGATGACGCGGGACGACTTGATGCCCGGCGCCGGCTCCAGCTCGTAGAGCGTCACCACCGGGCCGGGGCGCACCTGGCCGATCTCGCCGCGCACGCCGAAGTCCTGAAGGGTCGCCTCCAGCTCGCGGGCGGTCTCGGACAAGGCCTCCGGGCTCATGGCCGGGGCCCTGGCGGGGGGCGCGGGTGTCAGCAATTCGAGGGAGGGATGCTGGTAGCCGGCGCGTCGGCCACCGCGCCGGGCCGCGCGGCGGCGGGCAGCGGGGCTCTCAGAGGCAGCATCCAGCGGGGCATCGGGGACGTCGTGGGGCGCGGGCGCGCTGGCACCCTCGAGACGCGGTTCCTGGCGTTGGCCTGCGCCTTCCGCTGGGCCGGCCGAAGCGGCGGGGGCGGGCATGGCGCGGCGGGCGAGCCCGGCACCGGAGAGGCGGGCCTTCCACGACAGGAAGGTGTGGGTGAGGGCACCGAGGGAAACGGCGGTGCCGTCGTCCTCCTCGTCCTCGTCACCCACCTCGCCCGGCAGCTCGGAGGCGGGGGCAAGCTTCAGGGGCGTGCGCCGGCCGCCGCTCAGGGCGAAGAACAGGCCGGCGGCGCCGATGGCGAGCCCGGCCGCGCCGATCAGCATCGAATCGAGGGCGGCGAGGGCGCCGCCGCGCATCACGCCGAAGGCGCGGGGAAACAGATCGCCCAAAGCGCCGCCGAGGCCGGTGAGGCCCGGCCAGTGGTCCGGCTGCGGGATGGCGCCGAGGAATGCGGTGGCGCCCAGCACCCCGATGAGCCAGCAGGTGATGCGCAGGCGTTCGCGTGCAAAGGGGCGATGGGTGACGAGCCGCCAGCCGGCATAGAGCGGCGGCAGCAGCACGGCGAGCGCGGCAAGTCCGAACAACTGGACCAGCAGATCGGCGATGATCGCGCCGGGCCGTCCCAGCAGGTTGGTGACCGGCGCATGGGTGGCGTTCGACAGGCTGGGGTCGGCCGCGGACCAGGTGCCGAGCGCGACGAAGGAGATCAGCGTCGCGAGGATCAGTCCTGTGCCGACAATCTCACGCCCGCGCCGGCGCACCACGAGGCGGATGCTCTCGGGGATCAGTTCGATGCGCGGCATGTGGTGGTGAGGCGCATCCATCCGGCTGTTGATGACGGCATCGGCGGTGGCGGCAGCCTTCGGGCGTCGGCGGGCCATGGGCATGGGCGCGGCTCCCTTCAGAGGGCCGCGACGAGGCGCTTCAGCACCTCCTCGCAGGTGGGCAGATCCTGGACCAGCGCGACGCGCAGGAATCCGGCGGAGGGGTTGGCCCCGGTGAGGTCGCGGCGGGCCAGATAGCCCCCCGGCACCGTGCGCAGGCCCTGCTCGCGCCACAGCTTCACCGCCGCCGCCTCGCCTCCGGTGAGGTGGTCGTCGGCAAGGTGGGATACGTCGAGCCAGAGGAAGAAGCCGCCGCCGGGGCGCTCATAGCCGAAGCGGCCGGCGAGCATCCGGTCAGCGAGGTCAAACTTCGCGGCATAGAGGTCACGGGAGCGGGTGACGTGGGCCTCGTCCTCCAGCGCCGCCACGGCCACCGCCTGCAAGGGCTCCGGTACCTGCGGCGCGGCCACCCAGCGGAAGGCGAGGAAGTCCTTCAGAAAAGTGGGATCGCCGGCGCAGAAGCCGCAGCGCAGCCCCGGCAGGGACGAGCGCTTGGACAGGGAGTTGAACGCCACGACGCGGGTGAGGTCGGTGCCGGCCACCTCAAGGATGCCAGCCGGCTTTTCCGCGCCCAGATAGATTTCCGAATAGCACTCATCCGAGAACAGGAAGGCGCCGTTGCGCCGCGCCAGCTCCAGCGCCTTGCCGAGATAGTCGGCGGAGGCGATGGCGCCCTGCGGGTTGGCGGGGGAGGCGATGTAGATGGCCACCGTCCGCTTCAACAGGTCCGGATCTAGCGCGTCGAGGTCCGGCAGCCAGCCGCTTTCCTTCGTGGTCGGCATCACCACGGCCTCGCAGCCGGCGGCTTCCGCGCCCGCGGCGTAGGCGGCATAGAAGGGGTTGGGCAGCAGCATGGCTGGCTTGCCATTGGCGCCCTTGGCCGGGTCGGCAAGGCGCTGCGCCACGATGGCGGCGGAGAACAGGCCCTCGCGGGAGCCGTTCAGCGCCAACACTTCGCGGTCCGCATCGAGCGGCTTCGCCAGCTTGTAGCGCTGCGCCAGCCAGCGGGCGGCAGCGGCGCGGAAGGTGGGCGTGCCCTCGGCGCGCGGGTAGCGGCCGAAACCGGCGAGATTATTGGTGAGAACCGGGCCGACGAAATCCGGCATGGCGTGCTGCGGCTCGCCTACGGCGGCGCTCAGCGGCTGGCGACCCGGCTCGATCCCCGCGAGGAGGTCGGCAAGCCGGATGAAGGGCGAGCGGCGGTCTTCCGGGGGGGCGGCAGGAGCGGATGGCACGGCTTTGCGGTCTTTTCTGGCGGCTTTCGTCATCCGCTCCAGAATGGGACCAGCCGGTTAAGGTGTGGCTAACTTAACCCAGCGATCCGTCAGACCTCGCGTGCCAGAACCTCTCGCGCCTGCTGCGCGTCGGCCCTGATCTGCGCGACCAGCGCGTCGATGCCCTCGAACTTCAGTTCCGGCCGAATATAAGCGTGGAATTCCACCTCGATGGACTGGCCATAGAGATCGCCGGAAAAATCGAACAGGTGGACTTCAAGAAGCGCCCGGCCATTGTCGAAGGTGGGGCGCCGGCCATAGTTCGCCACGCCATCGAACCGGCCAGCGGGCGTCACGGCACGCACCGCATAGATGCCGAAGGCCAGCTCCAGATCCTGCGGCAAGGCGAGATTGGCGGTGGGAAAGCCGATGGTGCGGCCCCGCTTGTCACCGTGGATCACCTCCGCCGTCACCGCGAAGGGGCGCCCCAGCATGTGGGCGGCATGGCCCACCTGCCCCGAAGCCAGCGCCCGGCGCACGGCGGTGGAGGAAATCGCGTCGTTCTCATCGCGCATGGGCTCGACCACGGTCACCGCGAAGCCGTGCCGCTCGCCCGCCTCCTTGAGGAAGGCGGGAGACCCGGCGCGCTGACGTCCGAAATGGAAATCGAAGCCCACCGCCACGCCGGCGACTCCGTATCGATCCACCAGGACCTCGCGCACGAAGTCCTCGGCCTCCATGGCGGCGAGGGCGGCATCGAAATCGAGCACGATGGCGCCCTGAAGGCCGCTTTCGGCGATATGGCGCAGCTTTTCCATCGCCGGGGTCAGGCGGAAGGGGGCCGTGGCGGGGTTGAAGAAGGTGCGCGGGTGTGGCTCGAAGGTGAGCGCCAGCGCCGGCCCTCCCGCCTCGGCCGCCATGGCGTGGGCCGCGGCGAACACCGCCTGATGGCCGCGATGCACGCCGTCGAAATTGCCGATGGCGATGACGGGCCGCGTCAGCGTCGGCGGCAGGGGCTCGGGGCCGCGGACCAGCACGAAATCAGGGGGAAGGGACACGGTCATCGGCGGGCGCAAGCCTTGCCTTGGTGTTCGGCGGGATGCCCGGAACCTCGATGGCACCGGGACAGGATATTCGGCCTTCGAGATCGGTCAAACCGCGGGCAAATTCAAGGAACCGAATGTCGCCCGGTCGCCGCTACCAGGCGAGACGGGGCATGACGCCGCGCGGATGGGCGTGGCCGGTGAAGAGGTCGGCGAGGGATTCGGTGTCGGGAACGGCGCCGTCGATGGACTTCAGCTCCTGCGCATGGATGCCGCCGGAGATGAACAGGCTGTCGAAGCCAGCATCGTTGGCGCCGGCGATGTCGGTGCGCAGCGCATCGCCGATGCCGAGCACGCGGGCGCGCTCCACCGCCTCGCCGCGGATCACCTCGGCGCGGGCGAAGGCGGTGTCGTAGATGGGCCGGTAGGGCTTGCCGCACCAAAACGCCTTGCCGCCGATCTGCTCGTAGGCCTGGGCGATGGCGCCGGCGCAGAAGATCAGCTTGTCGCCGCGCTCCACCACGAGGTCGGGATTGGCGCAGATAAACGGCAGCTCCCGCGCCTTCATGGCCGCGAGGGCGTCGGCATAATCCTCCGGGGTCTCCACGTCATCGTCGAGGAGGCCGGTGCAGACCACGAGGTCCGCCTCGTCAAGGCCGGTGAGGGTGAGGTCCAGCCCGTCGAACGTGCCCACGTCCCGCGCGGGGCCGAGGTGGTAGAAGCGGGCACCCGGCCGCGCCTCCAGCATGTCGCGCGTCACGTCGCCGGAGGTGACGATGGCGTCATAGGCGGTGCGCGGCACGCCGAGGCCGTCCAGCATGCCCATGATGAAGCGGTTGGGACGCGGCGCGTTGGAGACCAGCACCACCGTGGCACCGCCCGCCCGCACCTTCGTCAGCGCCTCGCAGGCGGCGGGAAAGGCGGCGACGCCGTTGTGCAGCACGCCCCAGACGTCGCAGAGGATCAGGTCGTAGTCCCCCGCGAAGGCGGAGAGGCCTTCCACCAGCGGCGGGGCGTGCAGGGGCGTACGGGTGCCGGTCTCGGCCATCGATCTCTCCATTGTGCGGCGCACAAATGCCACGGAAGACCTTGAATCACAAGGCCGGCCGCCGGCTCCGGGCGGATTGCGGGGCGGCGGACGAAGCCGGGACGAGGGTCAGGGATGCCCCTTGCCGGGGTGGCCTCCGGGATGTCCGCCCATGCCATGGGGGTGTCCGCCGCCGTGGGGGTTGCCATGGGGGTTGCCATGCGGATGGCCGCCGCCCTTGGGCGGCTCCTTCTGCGCCACCGGCGTGGTGGACCGGGTGCGGGCCTCGATGCCCGGCAGCGCCTGCACCAGCGCGCGGAAGGCGTCGCCGCGCACCTCGAAATTGGGATACTGGTCGAAGCTGGCGCAGGCCGGCGAGAGCAGCACCACCGCGTCCGGACGCCCCGCGGCTTCGGCGTCCCGCGCGGCGGCTTCCACCGCCTTGTCGAGGGTGCCGACGATCTCGTGCGGCACCTTGTCCGCCAGCGTCGCGGCGAATTCCTGCGCCGCCTCGCCGATGAGATAGGCCTTGGCGATATGATCGAAGAAGGGGGCGAGCGGCGCGATGCCGCCGGCCTTCGGCTTGCCGCCGGCAATCCAGAAGATGTCGGTGAAGCTCGTCAGCGCCCGCTCGGCGGCATCCGCATTGGTCGCCTTGGAATCGTTGACGAACAGCACCTTGCCCTTGTTGCCCACCTCTTCCATGCGGTGGGCAAGGCCGGGGAAGCGCTTCATGGCCACCGCGATGACCTCCGGCGCGACGCCGAGCGCGCGGCAGGCGGCATAGGCGGCGGCGGCATTCTGCGCATTGTGCGCCCCGCGCAGCGAGCCGATGCCGCCCAGCGGCAGGCGGAACACCTCGGCGCCGCCTTCGGACACCACGAGCGTCTCACCCTCGCGCCAGATGCCGTCGGGCAGGGGACGCCTGACCGAGATGCGCACCACATGCTTGCCGGCGCGCTCCGCCCGGTCGGCCATGGCGGCGGAGAAATCGTCGTCCACGCCGACCACGGCGGTGCCGGTCTGCTCGACGCCGGTGACGAGGCGTTCCTTCACGGCGGCGTAGTTCTCGATGGTGCCGTGCCGGTCGAGATGGTCCGGAGTGATGTTGAGCATCACGCCCACGGAGGGGTCGAGGCCGGGGGCAAGGTCGATCTGGTAGGAGGAGCACTCCACCACATGCACCCGGCCGGGCTTCGGCGGGGCGAGGGAGAGGATGGCGGTGCCGATATTGCCGCCCATCTGCACGTCGCGGCCGGCGACGCGCAGGATGTGGGTGATGAGCGCCGTGGTGGTGGACTTGCCGTTGGTGCCGGTGATGGCCACGAACGGAGAGCGGCGCGCAATCGCCTGCCGCTCGCGGCAGAACAGCTCGATGTCGCCGATGATCTCGACGCCCGCCGCCCGCGCCAGCTTCACCGACCAGTGCGGCTCGGGATGGGTCAGTGGCACGCCGGGGGCGAGCACCAGCGCCTGGACGATGGTCCAGTCGATATCGTGGAGATCCTGCACGAGGATGCCGGCCTCTCCGGCCTTGCGGCGCGAGGCCTCCGAATCGTCATAGGCGACGACGGTGGCGCCGCCGGCCTTGAGCGCCTCTGCGGTGGCAAGGCCCGAGCCACCCAGCCCGAAAAGGGCGACGGTTGCATCCTTGAAGACGGTGACGGGGATCATGGCGGTAAAATCGTCCGTTGCGGCAATGCAGTCCGGGTTTCCGTCTAGAGCATGATGCGAAAAAGTGCGAACCCCTTTCGCAGGCAGATTTCCCGATGAGGTCGCCTTAAGGGAAATCCCCTGCTTGCCTGATCCGACATTCATATTATTGAATGTAGGAGACGGGGGCGCCGGGGCCTGCCGCGCCGGATTTGCCCCGCCGATGTCTCCGCTGCACTTGCAGGCTGGAATTGGGAGAACGAGATGGTTGCGAACGTGGGTGGATTTGATCGCGTGCTGCGTTTCGTCGCCGGGATCGTGCTGATCCTGGTGCCGTTCGTGGCCCCCTCCGTGCCGGCGCTGGGCGGACTCGGCAACTGGGCCTGGCTGATCGGCGCCGTGGGCGTGGTGATGCTGCTCACCGCCGCCTTCCGCTTCTGCCCGGCCTATCCGCTGCTGGGCATCAATACGTGCGGGCGGTGACGTCTTTCGGCGTCATGTCGTGAAAAAGGCCCGCGGATCGCTCCAGCGGGCCTTCTTTTAGTGTGAGATGGAAGCCCTCACCGCAGCTTGAGCGTCGCGAGGCCCGCCAGCGCCAGCACGACCGCGACGATCCAGAAGCGGATCACCACCTGCGGCTCGGTCCAGCCGAGCTGCTCGAAATGGTGGTGGATGGGCGCCATCTTGAACACCCGCTTGCCGGTGAGCTTGAACGAGGCCACCTGCACGATCACCGACACCGCCTCCAGCACGAACAGGCCGCCGACTACCGCGAGCACGATCTCGTGCTTGGTGGCCACCGCGACCGTGCCGAGCAGGCCGCCCAGCGCCAGCGAGCCGGTGTCGCCCATGAAGACCTGGGCGGGCGGGGCGTTGAACCACAGGAAGCCGAGGCCGGCCCCCATCACCGCGCCGCAGACCACCGCCAGCTCGCCGACGCCGGCGACGTAGTGGATCTGCAGGTAATCGGCGAAGCGCACGTTGCCGGAGAGATATGCGATGAGGCCGAAGGTGCCGGCCGCGATCATCACCGGCACGATGGCGAGGCCGTCAAGACCATCGGTGAGGTTCACCGCATTGCCGGCCGCGACGATGACGAACATGCCGAAGATGGCGAAGAAGACGCCGAGATTGAGCAGCAGGTCCTTGAAGAAGGGGAAAGCCACGGAGGTGGAGAGGCCCGACTTGCCCATGGTCATGATGACCACCACGGCGACGCCGGAGATCATCGCCTCGATGGCGAGGCGCGCCTTGCCGGACAGGCCATTGTGGGTCTGCTTGGTGACTTTGAGATAATCGTCATAGAAGCCGATCATGCCGAAGCCGAGCATCACCAGCAGCACCACCCAGACGTAGAAATTGAAGAGATTCGCCCACAGCAGCGTCGCCACTGTGATGCCGGCGAGGATCATCAGCCCGCCCATGGTGGGCGTGCCCTTCTTCGTGAGCAGGTGCGATTGCGGCCCGTCGGTGCGGATGGGCTGGCCCTTGCCCTGCTTCAGCCGCAGCATGGAGATCATGGCCGGGCCGAACAGGAACACGAACAGCAGCGCCGTGATCACGGCGCCGCCGGTGCGGAAGGTGATGTAGCGGAAGACGTTAAAGGCTGTGAAGGACTGGTGGAGTTCGGTAAGCCACTGGAGCATCTGAATTCTATCCTTCGAGCAGCGCATCCTCGGCGGCGCGGAAGCGCTCGGAGAGGCTCTTGACCAGCGGTCCCATGCGGCTGCCGTTGGAACCCTTGACCATCAACGTGTCACCGCCCCGGATGGCGGAAGCCACCATGGGCTCGAGGTGGGAGGCGTGGATCGCATAGCCGCCCCGCCGCTCGGAGGGCAGGGCCTGCCAGAGCGCGTGCATCTGCGGCCCGCAGCAATAGACCTGATCGATCTTGGCCGTGCGGATCGCCTCGGCGAGCTCGGCGTGATGGGCCTCGCCGTCGGGGCCGAGCTCCAGCATGTCGCCGAGCACCGCGATGCGGCGGCCGCGCGGACCCACCGGGGTGCGGCTGAGCACGTCGAGGGCAGCGCGCATGGAGGCGGGATTGGCGTTGTAGCTCTCGTCCAGCAGCGTCGCCTGTCCGCCCTTCACCTGCAGGCGCAGGGCGACGCCGCGGCCGGGAGGCGCCTTCATGCGGGAGAGGGCGAGGCCGACGAGCGCGAGATCGGCGCCGACGAGCTTCGCCGCGGCCAGCACCGCCAGCATGTTCTGCACGATGTGGCGGCCGGGCATGCCGACCTTGAAGGTCACCGGCGTGCCCATCACGTCCGCCACCCCCACCGAGCAGTAGGATTGCAGCGCCGCCTCCTTCAGCCGCACGTCGGCCCCGGCGGTCTCGCCGAAGGTGACGATGCGGTCGATGCCCAGCGCCTCGGCGGCGGCCTTGAGCCGGGGGAAGAGGGGATTGTCGAGGTTCAGCACCACGGCGCCGCCCGGCTCCAGCCCCTGGAAGATCTCCGCCTTGGCGTCGGCGATCTCCTCGATCCCCGAGAACTGGGCGATGTGGACCGGCTCCACGGTGGTGATGATGGCGACCTGTGGGCGCACCAGCTTCACCAGCGGCGTGATCTCGCCGGGATGGTTCATCCCGATCTCGAAAACGCCGTAGCGCGCCTCGCGCGGCAGCCGGGCGAGGGAGAGGGGCACGCCCCAGTGATTGTTGTAGGAGGCGGCCGAGGCGTGGGTCTCGCCATCGGCGCCGAGCGCGATGCGCAGCGCCTCCTTGGTGGTGGTCTTGCCCACCGATCCCGTCACCGCGACGATACCGCCCCGGGAGCGCGCACGGCTGGCGCGGGCGAGGTCGGTGAGGGCGGCGAGGACGTCGTCCACCACGAGAAGGGGGGCGTCGGCGGGGAATTGGTGCAGCTTGTCGCGCGCCACCACGCAGGCCGAGGCGCCGGCCTCCAGCGCCTTGCTTACATAAGCGTGGCCGTCGCTGTTCTCGCCGGCGATGGCGAAGAAGGTATCGCCGGGCGCGAGCGAGCGGCTGTCGATGGAGATGCCGGTGGCATCGCGCGGCGTGCCGCGGACCTCCGCCCCCATGGCCGCCGCCATTTCCGCGACGGTGTGGAGGACCCGGCCTTCCGTTTCGCCCATACCCGTGCCCGAATTCATGCCGCCACCTCCTTGAGGGCGGCGAGGACTTCCGCCGCATCCGAGAATGGATATGTCCGGTCGCCGATGATTTGGCCGGTTTCGTGACCCTTGCCGGCAACGAGCAGCGCATCCCCGCTTTCGATGAGGCCGACGCCGGTACGGATGGCTTCCGCACGGTCGCCGATCTCGCGCACATTGCCAAAGCCGGCGCCGCTGGCACCTTCCAGTACCTCTGCGCGAATCGCCGCCGGATCCTCGCTGCGCGGGTTGTCGTCGGTAACGATCACCGTGTCCGCCTTCATCGCGGCGATGGCGCCCATGATGGGCCGCTTGCCCCGGTCGCGGTCGCCGCCGCAGCCGACCACCACCACGAGCCGGCCGGGGATGGCCGCGCGCAGGGTATCGAGCACGGTGGCCAGAGCCTCGGGCTTGTGGGCGTAGTCCACGAACACTGGCCGCCGCGGGTCGTCGCCGATGCGCTCCAGCCGGCCCGGAACACCCTTGAGGTGGGCGAGGGCGGCGAACGCCTCGGCGCGGTCGGCACCGCAGGCGATGGCGAGGCCGGCGGCCAGCAAGGCATTGTCCAGCTGGAAGCGCCCGACCAGCGGTACCACCGCGCTGGAGCCGTCCGCGAACATCACCTTCTGCCCCGCTGGTGAACCCGTCGCGGCGGCGATGTCGATGCCATCCGCCCGGCCCTCGCCGATGGGCAGGAGCCTGAGGCCGCGCGTGTGCGCCCAGGCCAGCGCGGTCGCGGCGAAGGGAGCGGAGGTGACGGCCACGGCGGCGGCGTCCAGCGGCATCACCTCTGTGAAGAGGCGGAGCTTGGCGCGGAAATAGGCGTCCATCGTCGGGTGATAGTCGAGATGGTCGCGGCCGAGATTGGTGAAGCCACCAGCGGAGAGGCGCACGCCGTCGAGCCGCTTCTGGTCGAGGCCGTGGGAGGAGGCTTCGAGCGCCATGTGGGTGACGCCCTCTCCCGCGAGCGCATCGAGGGTGGCGTGCAGTTCCACCGGGTCGGGCGTGGTGAGGCTGCCATAGGTGGCGCCGTCCGGCTTCACCAGCCCGATGGTGCCCAGATACGCGGCGCGATGGCCGAGCCGCTCCCAGATCTGCCGCAGGAAGAAGGCGACGGAGGTCTTGCCCGCGGTGCCCGTTATGGCGGCGATGGTCTTCGGCTGGCGCGGATAGACGCGCGCGGCGGCGAGCGACAGGGAGCGCCGGGCATCCAGCGTGAAGGCGAGGGCGACCTGCGGCGGCAGGATGGGGGCCGGCGCGGTCGGCTCCATCAGCACGGCGGCGGCGCCGCGCGCGATGGCGTCGGCGATGAAGCGCGTTCCGTCCGCATGGGTGCCGGGAATGGCGACGAACAGGTCGCCGGGCGTGATGCGGCGGCTGTCGGAGGATAGGCCGGTGATCGGCTCCCCGGCACCGTCGGGCGTCAGGATGCGGGCGTGGCCGTCGAGGAGCTGTCCGAGGGAATGCATGGTCATCGGACCCCTTTTTGGCATTCGCCCGCCCCGGTTGTCACCCCGCGCGGGCTGTCGCTGCGGTGGCGGTAACGTGCTCCCGCAGCGGTGACATCAATTGCGGTCGGCGACCTTGAGCGGCATGCGCAGCAGCTGCTCCGCATTGGGCAGGTTCTGGCGCGGCGCGATGTTGAGCATCGGGGCGATGCGCTCGACGATCTTGCCGGCGGTGGGCGCAGCGTTCCAGCCCGAGGTGGCGAAGCCGTACGTCTCGGAAGTCGCCTTTGGCTCGTCGAGCATCACCAGAACGAGGTAGCGCGGCTTGTCCATGGGGAAGACGGCGGTGAACGAGGTGAGCAGCTTGTTCTTGGCGTAGCGCCCGTTCACCACCTTCTCGGCGGTGCCCGTCTTGCCGCCGACCAGGAAGCCGGGAACCTCGGCCTTGGTGGCGGTGCCCTTCTCGGCGTTGAGGCGCATGATGTAGCGCATCTTGTCCGAGGTCTCGGGCTTCAGCACGCGCACCGCGACCTTCTGCGCTTCTTCCGGCGTCCGCTTGATGAAGGTGGGCGGGATGAGGAAGCCGCCATTGACCATGGAATTCACCGCCATCACCGCCTGCAGCGGGGCGACGGAGAGGCCGTGGCCGAAGGCAATGGTGGCCGAGTTCAATTCGCCCCAGCGCTTCGGCACGATGGGCTCGGAGCTTTCCGGAAGCTCGGTCTTGAGCCGGTCGAGCTGGCCCATCTTCTTCAGGAACGCCTTGTGCGCCTCCACCCCGAGGGAGAGCACCATCTTCGCCGTGCCCACGTTGGACGAGACGAGGAAGATCTCCGGCACGGTGAGAACGCGATTCTCGGCGTGGTAGTCGTGGATGGCGAACTTGCCGAAATGCAGCGCGCCGCGGGCATCGAAGGTCGAGTTCAGGCCGATCTTGCCCGAATCGAGCGCCATGGCGAAGGACAGCGCCTTGAAGGTGGAGCCCATCTCGTAGACGCCGGTGGTGAGTCGGTTGAGATAGGCGTCGTCCTTGGGGTTGCCGGATGTGTTGGGGTCGAAGTCGGGGATCGATACCAGCGAGATGATCTCGCCGGTGTTCACCTCGGTGACGACGGCCATGGCGTGCAGCGCCTGGAACTTGTTCTTCGCCTTCACCAGCTCGTCGCGCACGGCGTGCTGCACGCGCACGTCCATGGAGAGCTGCACCGGCTCCTGCTGCCGGTCGGTGGCGAAGCCCGCGAGATGCAGCTCGGCGAGGCCGCGGCTGTCGATCCACTTCTCGATGCCGGAAATGCCCTGATTGTCCACGTTCACCCCGCCCATCACGTGGGAGATGATCGGGCCGTCGGGATAGATGCGGCGGTTTTCCTTCAGGAAGCCGATGCCGGGAAAGCCGAGGCGGTGGATGGCGCGCATCTGCGCCGGCGTGATCTCGCGCTTCAGCCAGGCGAAGCCCTTGCCGGAATTCAGGCGCTTGCGGGCTTCCTCGACATCGAGATCGGGCAGCACCTTGAGCAGGCCTTCCAGCGCCTCGTCGGGATCGATAAGGCGGCGCGGCTCGGCGAACAGGGAAGGGGACTTCACGTCGATGGCGACGATGTCGCCGTTGCGGTCGATGATGTCCGGCCGCGCGGAGGCCACGGCATCCGAGCCGCGCCCGCGCCCGCCGCCGCCGTCCGCGGTCATGGCGAGGTGGGAGAGCTGCACCGCGATGGCGACGAACAGGCAGCAGAAGGCCAGCATCACCAGCCGGATGCGGCCGCGCGCCACGGTATCGGGATCTCCACGGTCGAGGCCGAACAGGCCGCGCACCACGTGGCGGACGCCGCGCCAGGCGAGATATCCGAGCCGCACCGTGAACGGCCACAGCACGTTCCAGCTTGCGAGGGCAGCCCGCGCGGAGCCGCGTGCGGTGGCACGGCCGGCGGCCTTGCTGCCGGCGCCAAGACGATCGAGCAGCACCGCGCAGGCGGCGTCGGCATCCCGGAGCACGGGGCCGACGGTGGCGACGATGCCGGCCCACAGGCGGGCGAGGCGGGCGGAGATGGAAGACAGATCAGCCATTTCGGACCTCGTCAGCGGAAACCGGCCAGGAATCCGGAGAGCTTTTCGAGGGGATTGGTGGGCTCCGGGGGCGGGGCGGGCGCCGGAGCGGCGGCGGCCGGTGCCGGCTGCATGGGGGGCAGGGGGCGTGCCGCCGGGGGACGGGGCGCGGCGGACGCGCTCGCGGCCGGCTTCGACACCGGCGCATTGGCCGGGCGCAGCGCCGAGGTCGCAGGCACCGTGGCGCCGCCCGAGCTGGTGGGAGCGGTGGTCGAGGCCGAGGGCTTGGAGCCGGCCGAGGAGGTGACGAGGGGGGCGTCCACCAGCGCCTCGATCATGCCGCCGATGCCGTCGCCGCCAGAGGCGGGCTTGGCGGGCAGGTCGTCGAGGCTGGAAATCGAATCGACATCGAGCCGCTTCATGTCGAGATGCCGCTCGGCAAGGCCCTGGATGTAGATGGGCGAGGTGCGGCGCGCCCATTCCGCGCGCATCAGCGCGATCGAATCGCGCTCCTTGCGAATCTGGGTGCGCAGGGTGGCGAGCCGCTCGGCCTCGGCGGTGGACGAGACCTTGAGCTGGTAGACCACCGCGGCGGTCACCAGAAGCGCGACGATCATCACGGCATTGGCGACCCGAAACATCTCGACTAGCGTCTCCGCCCGTGGCGTTGCGGTGATGGGGGCGGAAGCAGCCCCATCAAGTCACCGCCCGGATGTGCCGGGGCGTCCGTGCGCTCGGCCGCGCGAAGTTTCGCGGACCTTGAGCGCGGGTTGCCTGCCACTTCGTCGGGACCGGGCTCTACGGCTCCTTTCGCCACGAGGCGGAAGGAGGGCTCCGGCCCTTCCGCTTGCGGCTGGTGGCGCGAGGCGGACGGTGCCTTTGCCCGGTGTGACAGAAAAGTCTTAACGATCCTGTCCTCGAGGGAATGGAAGGTGACGACCACGAGGCGCCCCCCCGGCCGGAGCGCCCGCTCCGCGGCGGCAAGCGCCTCCACCAGCTCCGACAATTCCTCGTTCACGGCGATGCGCAGCGCCTGGAAGGTGCGGGTGGCGGGATGCATCTCGCCGGGCTTCGCCCACACCACGCGCGACACGATCTCGGCCAGCTGCGCCGTGCGTGTGATGGGCGCCTCCTCCCGCGCCTTCACGATGGCCTTGGCGATGGCGCGTGAATGCCGCTCCTCGCCGAAGGTCCAGATGATGTGGGCGAGGCGGACGTCGTCCAGCGTGGCGCAGAGGTCGGCCGCGGAGAGACCGTCGCCGCCCATGCGCATGTCGAGCGGCCCGTCGCGGCGGAAGGAGAAGCCGCGATCCGCCTCGTCCAGCTGCATGGAGGAGACGCCGATGTCGAGCACCACCCCGTCGAGGGGCATGAAATCCTGCTCGGCCGCGATCTCGTCGAGCCGCGAGAAGCGGTCATGCACGAGGAGGAGGCGCTGGCCGCTGGCTTCGACCAGCGTCTGTCCGGCGGCGATGGCCGTGGGGTCGCGGTCGATGGCGAGCACCCGGCAGTCCGCCGCGCCGAGAATGGCGGAGGTGTAACCTCCCGCGCCGAAGGTGCCGTCCACATAATGGCCGGCGTCCTTCGGCGCGAGGTGCGCGAGAACCTCGCGAAGCATCACCGGCAGATGACGGGCCGGTCCGCCAGCGGCGTCGGCGGGGCCGACCCCGTGGCCCGTCGTCATGTCCGTTCGCTCCGCGTGTTCTCCGCTCGGGAGCCGATGGCCTGGCGCAACTCGCGCACCCGTCGGGTGGCCTCCGCGAGATGTGCCTTCAGCCGCTCCGGTTCCCAGATCCGGAACTTGTGTCCTAGCCCGACGAACGCCACCTGGTCGGTGATCGCCGCATGGGCCTTCAACGTCTCCGTCAGCACCACCCGGCCCTCCGGGTCGATGCGCAGCGTCTCGCTGGTGCCATAGAGGGCGGCGGCCAGCTCCTCGCGCGCCTCGGAATAGGGCGGGTAGCTGTCGATCAGCGTGTCGATCTCGCCGACCAGACGGTTGCCGCCGGCATCCAGCGCCGGTTCCGCAAGGCTCGGATGGCAATAGAGGCCGTCCGCGCCGTCCTTGGTCAGCACCATGCGGTAGGGCGCGGGGATGGAGACCCGGCCCTTGGCGTCGAGGCGCATCGTGTAGGTGGACACGAAGCGGTCCATGGCGCCCGGGTGCCCTCGTGTTGCAACGGGCGCCGTTCAAGGCGGCCCGCGTGACGGAAGAAGCCGTCCATCCTGTTCATGGGTATTTATGGGTTATCATGGGCTGACATGGGCCGTCAACGAAACGGCATGGGCGGAACTGTCCCGAAACGGGACGTCGACCCGGGGCGAACCGGAACATCACGCGAACGAATCGCGTGCGAATCGGATCGGGCCCGGTCTTCCCCTTCCGTTCCGTCTGCTTGCTGCCGTCGCCTTGCCGCCGCCCCCTTCCCCGTGGCCATATGCGCCACCGGCCGCAGGGGGCCGGCTGAGGGGCGTCCCATGATCGAGATTGGTCCCAACCTGTTCGTGCTGGTGCTGCTGGTGCTGGCCGTGGCGGTGGTCTTCTCCGGCGTGAAGACGGTGCCGCAGGGCTACCAGTACACGGTGGAGCGCTTCCGCCGGTACACCAAGACGCTGATGCCCGGCCTCAACCTCATCGTCCCGTTCATCGATCGCATCGGCAACCGCGTGAACGTGATGGAGCAGGTGATCGACGTCCCGAGCCAGGAGGTCATCACCAAGGACAATGCCACCGTGACGGTGGACGGCGTGGTGTTCTTCCAGGTCTTCGACGCCGCCCGCGCCTCCTACGAGGTCGCGCGGCTCGACGCCGCCATCCTCGCGCTGACCATGACCAACATCCGCACCGTCATGGGCTCCATGGACCTCGACCAGCTCTTGTCCCACCGCGACGAGATCAACGTGCGCCTGCTGACGGTGGTGGATGCGGCCTGCTCGCCCTGGGGCATCAAGATGACCCGCATCGAGATCAAGGACATCGTGCCGCCCGCCGACCTTGTGAACGCCATGGGCCGCCAGATGAAGGCCGAACGCGAGAAGCGCGCCGTGATCCTCGAGGCCGAGGGCCTGCGCCAGTCGGAAATCCTCAAGGCGGAGGGCCAGAAGCAGGGCCAGATCCTGCAGGCCGAGGGCCGCCGCGAGGCCGCCTTCCGCGACGCCGAGGCGCGCGAGCGGCTCGCTCAGGCGGATGCCAAGGCCACCGAGATGCTGTCCGTCGCGGTGGCGAACGGCGATCCGGCCGCGCTCAACTATTACATCGCCGAGAAGTACGTGAAGGCGTTCGAGACCATGGGCGCCGCGCCGAACCAGAAGGTGGTGCTGATGCCCTATGAGGGCACGGCGCTGCTCTCGTCCCTGGCCGGCATCGGCGAGATCGCCAAGGGCGCATTCGGCACGGAGGGCGCGCCCGCGCCCCGTTCACCCGGCCGGCGTCCCACCGGCCCCGCGACCATGCCGCCGCGGGAGGGCTGAGCCCATGCCCCTTCTCTCCCATCTCGGTCCCTGGGCGTGGTTCGTCCTCGGCGGCGTGCTGCTGGTGGCGGAGATCGCGGCGCCGGGGGCCTTCCTGCTGTGGCTCGGGCTCGCGGCGCTGGTCACCGGCGCCGTCGCCTACACGGTAGCGCTCGCGTGGCAGGTGGAAGTGCTGGTGTTCGCGGCGCTGGCGGTGGTGGCGGTGCTGGTTGGCCGCCGCGTCACCCCGGCCCCGGGCAAGGCCTCCGACCGGCCGTTCCTGAACCGCCGCCCGGAAGGCTTCGTGGGCCGGGTCTTCACGCTCGATGCGCCGATCCTCGGCGGGGTCGGGCGGGTGCGCATCGACGACACGGTGTGGCGCGTGGAAGGCCCGGATGTCGCCGCCGGCCGCGACGTGCGCGTCACCGGCGCCGACGGCGCGACACTGAAGGTGGAACCGGTCGAGGGCTGACGCCTCCGACCCTGCCTCAGTTCAGCCCGCGCAGCAGCCGCTCCAGATAATCGAGCTCGATCTGCGGGCGCTCCGGCTGCTCCAGCCGGCGCCGCAGCTCCTCCAGCACGCGACGGGCGCGCTGGGCGTCCACCTCGTCCGGCACCTTGACGGTGAAATCGTCGCCATAATCCTGGCTGCGCAGGGGGCGGCCGAGGGGATCGGTGCGCTGGGCGCTTTCCTCGCCCGGACCGCCGGGGCCCTGACCTTCCTGCTGGCCGCGCTGCGCCTCGGCCATGGCCTGGGCTCCCTGCCGGAGCGACTGGAGGGCGCGGCCCTCTGCGTCGAGCGCGCCCTGGCCCTCGCCGCGGCCGAGGGCTTCCTCCGCCTCGCGCATGGCCTGCTCCGCCCGGCCCATGGCCTCGCCGGCCCGGCCCATGGCATCGCCTTCCCCGCCTTCGCCGTTCTGGCCCTGCTGACCTTGGCCCTGTCCCTGCTGGCCTTCCTGCATGCGGCGCATCTGGTCGAGCATCCGGCCGAGGCGCTTGCGCAGCTCCTGCTGGCCTTGCTGCAAGTCCGAGAAGCCGTTCTCGCCGGGCTGCTGCCCCTGCCCCTGCTGTCCTTGCTGACCCTGGCCCTGCTGCCCCTGCTGGCCGCGTTGTCCTTGCTGACCCTGTTGGCCCTGTTGGCCTTCCCGGTTCTGGCGCCAGGTGCGGTCGCGCAGGCGCTGCTGCTCCTGGATCATCTTGCCGATTTCGCTCTGCTGCTGCTGGCCCTGCTGCTGGCGGCCGGCCTGACGGCTACCGGGGCGCATGTTCTCCATCATGGCCTGGAGCTGGTCGAGCAGCTCGCGGGCCGCGTCCTTGTTGCCGGAGCGGGCGAGATTCTCGATGCGGTCTAGCATCTTCTGCAGGTCCTGCGGGCGGACGATGCGGGTGTTGGGATCGAGCGGGCGGGCGTCGGTGCCACCGTCGCGGCGCGCTTGCTCCGCCAGCTGGCGCATCATCTTTTCCATGGCCGCGCGCAGATCCTGCGTGAGGCGCTTGATCTCCTCGTCGCTGGCGCCGCGCTCCAGCGCCTCGCGCAGCGCCTCCTGGGCGGCGCGCAGCTCGCGCTCGGCATCGGAGAGGGTGCCGTCCTCGATCAGCACCGCCACTTCCCAGAGATAATCCACCAGCGCCCTGAGATCGTCGTCGTTGCGGGCATTCTTGGCGCGCGCCAAGGCGGTGCGCAGGCCGAGATATTCGCTCGCGCTCGGGGCGAACTGGGCGGGGGCGATGGTGAGGCCTTCCAGCACCGTGACCAGCCGGCGGCGGTTGCTGGCGTCGAAGGTGAGGCGGCGACGCTCGTCGATGAGCGCCTTGGCGAGGGGCTTCGAGAAGGCGCGCGCGGGCAGCCGCACCACCTTGGTGTCGCTGACGCCTTCGTTGCCGGCCTCGTCGCGGGCCTTGAGCTGGACCTCCACGCGGGCGCCGGCCCAAGGATGGGCGACGAGATCCTTGGTGGTCTGCGCCGCCCCGGTGCGCCCGCCGGCGGGTAGGGTCAGCTTGAAGTCGGGCGGCGGGATCAGCGGCTGCGCCATCTTGCGCGGCGATGCGCCGGGGCGGGGGAAGAGCGGCTGCTCGGGCGGCAGGGGCGTGAACAGCGCATCGGCTTCCTTCACCCCGTAATCGTCCTCCATCCGGTAGGACAGCACCAGCGCGTTGCGCTGGCCGGTCTGCGGATCCTTGGCGAAGCTGATGGTGGGCTTCTGGTCCGCCAGCACCTTGAAATGCCATGCAAGGCGGCGCTGGTCGGGGCCGAGGAAGGTGACGTCGGAATCCTCGCGGATCACGTAGCGCTTTTCGCCGGCCGTCGTCGGCGCATCGGCCTCCGGCTTCGCCTCGGCGATGCCGCCGTCGAGCTTGATGGCGGCGGTGTCGATGCCGGAGCCGCGGACCACGAGCGTGCTGCCCACCGGAACCTGCAAAGCGGCGGCGTTGAGGGAGGTGGGATCGTCCGAGCGCAGGCCCGGCAGCACCACGGGCGGCCGGCCGGTATAAGCGGGCGGATCGATCCAGGCATCGAGCCGGTAGGGCGGGGGCGGGACGATGGTCTTCCAGTCGAAGGCCGCGCCGATGCGGGAGAGATGCTGCCCGGGCGCCATGAAGATGGTGGCCGCCAGCGCCAGCACCGCCAGCGCACGAACGGCGCGGGGATCGAGACGGGCGAGACCCGGCGAAGGCGTTCCGGCCTTCAGCGAACGGGCGGCCGCGAGTGCGCGGGCGAGGTGCGCGCGCCACAAGGCGGCGCCGACCGGATCATCCGGGCGGGTGGCGAGGCTGTCGGAAATGGCGGTGGCGGGGCGGTGGGCGAGGGCGCTCCGGGCGTCGAGGCGCGCCACCGCCTCCTCCCGGCTCGGCCAGCGCAAGGCGAGCAGCGGGCGGGCGGCGAACAGGATGGCGAGTGCGAACAGCACGACGCCGACGATCCGCGCCCACACCGGCGCAGATACCCAAACACCAGCAAACGAGACGGCGAGGAACAGCGCCACCGCAACGCCGACGCGGGCGAAGGCAGGCCACGCCCGTTCCCAGAACACGGCGTAGCGGGCGCGGCCGATGGCGCGCTCGAGCAGGTCACGCGCGGTCTCTTCCGGCGTGCGGTCCTGGGGCCTGCGCGGGAGCTTTCCGTCGCGAGATGCGCTCACACCCTCTCCCTTTCCTGCCCTTCATCAGCCAGCTTAACACGCAGCAAGTTCCGGGCCAGATTGCCCTAGCGGAACCCGCTTCACAAATGGGTCAGGCCTTGCTCTCAGGCGTCCCGAGCTTGGCGAAGGCGACCTGATCGGCGGCGGCGCCCACGGCAACCGGATCGAGGCCGAGGAGGGAAAGCGTCTCGCACATATGCGGCGGCAAAGGGGCGCTCACATCCACCGGCGGCGCGCCCGCCTTGAGGGGCACCACGACACGGCGGGAGTGCAGATGCAGCTTCGGCCCGCCCGGCAGTCGCGAGGCGCCGCCATAGATAGCATCGCCGAGGATGGGCGTGCCGAGATGGGAGAGGTGCGCGCGCAACTGGTGGGTGCGGCCCGTGACCGGGGAGAGGGCGATCACGGCGAGGTCGCCCGCCCGGTGCAGCACCTGGAAATCGGTGATCGCCTCCTGTGCGCCCGGCGATCCCTTGGGCACCGCCTGCATCCACCAGCCCCGGTGCGGCGAGCGCTTGGCCAGCGGCTGGTCGATCCGCCCCGCCTCCGCCGCCGGGGCGCCGAGGGTAACGGCCACATAGGTCTTCCCCACCGCCCCGCTGGCGAAGAGTTTCCCAAGCTGTGCCAGTGCCTTGCCGTGGCGGCCGAGCACGAGGCAACCGGACGTGTCCTTGTCCAGCCGGTGCGCCAGCTCCGGCGCGCGGGGCAGGCCGAAGCGCAAAGCGTCGAGATGATCGGCCAGCGTCTCCCCGCCCTTCGGCCCGGCATGGACGGGCAGGCCACAGGGCTTGTCGATGATGAGCATCAGCCCGTCGCGGTGGAGGAGGGGGAGATCCCGCCCGGTTTCAGGGGCGGGGTTCGATGCCGTGGGCGCGGAGGGCGTCATGATGGAGGTCGGCGGAGCCTTGCGAGAAGCAGCAAAAGACCACGCGGGTCACGCTGCCGGGGCCTCCAAGATGGGCGAGGACGGCGCCGACCGCCAGTGGGGCGGCCCGCTCGGGCGGAAATCCATAGATGCCCGTGGAGATGGCGGGAAAGGCAATGGAGGTGAGGCCGGCTTGGTCGGCCAGCCGCAGGCTTTCCCGGTAGCACGAGACGAGCAGGGCATCCTCGTCTGCGCCGCCGCCGCGCCAGACGGGGCCAACGGTGTGGATGACATGGCGGGCCGAGAGCCGGAAGCCGGGGGTGAGGCGCGCCTCGCCGGTGGGACAGCCGCCCAGCGTGCGGCAATGGGCGACGAGCTCCGGCCCGGCGGCCCGATGGATGGCGCCGTCCACGCCGCCGCCCCCGAGCAGGGAGGCGTTGGCGGCGTTCACGATGGTGTCAGTGGCGAGGCCAGGGGTCAAGGAGGGGTGTTCGGGTCATGGCTGGCAATCCTGCGGCAGTCTCACAATCCACATAATCGGCGGCGTAGCCATAAGTGTCAGAAAACAAGAAGGAGATCCGCCCCATGCCCATGGCCCATCCCCGCAAGACGGAACGCCGCCTTCTCACGGATTCGGAAATGGAGCTGGTGGAGAAGTCTCGCCAGTCCGTGGTGACCGCGCTCGGCGACGGCGAGGTGAATGACCTCGTGGCCCAGCTGCGCGAGCGCCGGGACCGCGCCCTCACCATCGCCAACAACCAGCGGCGGGCCCTGCGCGGCAAGGGTGGACGCGGCGAGGTGACGTTCGAGAAGGCCGATTCCGGCAACCGCCAGAAGGCCTCCGTGCTCACCGATGCGCTCACCCGCGCGCGCCGCGAGCAGACCCGCCGCCGCATCCAGGAGGCCCGGGCCGAGCTGGTGGAGAATGCGCACAAGGCATTGGAGCTGAAGCGCGATTCGAAGCGCGCCAAGCGCCCGGCGAACCTGCCGCGCCCGAATACCGGAATGACGGTCAAGGAGCGCACGCGCCTGCAGCGCATCGGCTCCGCATCCGGCGAGGCCGGCCGCGTCACCAAGTTCGTGGCGGTGGCGCAGGCCAAGAAGGATTCGCGCGGCTGAGGATGACTTCGGCAGGCCCGCTCCGGCGGGCCTGTCTCAATCCGCCAGTTCCAGCCTGAGATCCAGCGTCGAGCGGCGGCCGAGGTCGTCGAAATGCTCGGACAGGAAGCTCTCCGCCGCCGCCCGGCCGAGGTCGCGCAGGTGCTGGAGGAAGGACCATTCCGCATTGAGCTTGGAGGTGGCGTCGAGCGCCGCCAGCTGGTGCTCGCCGCCGATGCGGTGCAGCCGCACTCTCCGGAAGGGCGAGCCGCCCAAGGTCCAGCGGCTGATGAGCCCCTGCTCGATCAGCTTGGCCGCATTGTCGATGGCGCGTAGCTGGGCGAGCAGCGAGGCGTTGAAGGTGATCTCGTTGATGCGGTTCTGGATTTCGCTGGCGGTGCGGGGCGTCGTGTCGCGCACCACGGGATTGATCTGGACCAGCAGGATGTCGTCGGCGTCCGCCATCTCGTAAAGCGGGAAGAGCGGCGGGTTGCCCATGTAGCCGCCGTCCCAATAGGGCACGCCTTCGATCTCCACCGCCTGGAACAGGAAGGGCAGGCAGGCAGAGGCCATCACCGCGTCCGCGGTCATCTCCTCATGCCCGAAGATGCGGGCGCGGCCGGTATGGACGTTGGTGGCGGAGATGAACACCTTCACCTGCGCCTGGCGGATGGCCTCGAAGTCCACATGGGCCTCGAGAATCTCGCGCAGCGGGTTGATGTTCAGCGGATTGAAGTCGTAGGGCGACAGGAACCGCGAGGCCACCTCGAAGGCGAGATAGACCGGGTTCTTGGCGAGCGACCAGTTGCCCATGAGCCGGTCGAAGGCCGAGCGCTGGATGGGCGACATGCGCCCGTCCCGGGACACGTCCTTCCAGAACTGCGCGAGGGCGTGGCGCGCCTCCTCCGGGTCGCCCTTGGCGAGGCCGGCGGCGAGCACCACCGCGTTCATGGCGCCTGCGCTGGTTCCGGTGATGCCGGCGATGGCGATGCGCTCGTCCTGCAGCAGACGATCCAGCACACCCCAGGTGAAGGCGCCGTGGGCGCCTCCCCCCTGGAGCGCGAGGCTGATCGGCTTCACGCCGTCGCGTCGCGTCATGGCCGGAGCCCCGGCGTCACTCCGCCACCCAGCCGCCGTCGATCTGCTGCATGGAGCCGGTGATCGAGCGGGCGTTGTCGGAGGCGAGGAACACGGCCAGCGCCGCCACTTCCTCCACCGTCACGAACTCCTTGGTGGGCTGGGCGGCGAGAAGCACGTTCTTCTTCACCTCTTCCTCGGTCATGCCGCGCGCCTTGGCGGTGTCCGGGATCTGCTTCTCCACGAGGGGGGTCCAGACGTAGCCGGGGCAGATGGCGTTCACGGTGATGCCGAAGGTCGCGGTCTCGAGTGCGGCGGTCTTGGTGAGGCCGGCGATGCCGTGCTTGGCCGAGACGTAGGCCGACTTGAAGGGCGAGGCGACCAGCGCGTGGGCCGAGGCGGTGTTGATGATGCGGCCCCATTTGCGCGCCTTCATGCCGGGGATGGCCGCGCGCATGGCGAAGAAGGCCGCCGACAGGTTGATGGCGATGATGGTATTCCAGGTGTCGATCGGGAATTCCTCGATCGGCGCCACGTGCTGGATGCCGGCATTGTTCACGAGGATGTCGCAGGCGCCGAGCTCGGTCTCGGCGAGCTTCACCATGTCCGCGATCTCGTCCGCCTTCAGCATGTTGGCCGGCGAATAGAGCGCCTTCACGCCGAACTCGCTCTCGATGGCGGACCGCTCCTTCTCGATGGCGGCGGCGTCGCCGAGGCCGTTGATGACGACGTTCACACCTTCCTTGGCGAAGGCCCGGGCATAGGCGAGCCCGATTCCGCTGGTGGACCCGGTGACGACGGCGACCTTCCCCTTGAGCATGGCTATTCCCCGAAAAGGCGGCACGGCCCCTGCGGAGCCGGCGGCACGGTGTAGCGGAACGGTGTGACGCTGGCGTCACGCGCAGGCGTCCCCGAGGGCGCCTGCCGGCGGCAGATTGCAACGCCGTCCGGTGCGGTGCAATGCGGCTGCCCGGTCTTCCCCTTCCCTTCGCGCGCCGGACCCGTGGCGAAACCGGGTGACATCCACTAGATTTGCAGGGTGACCCGCACCGACGCCCATACCAAGGACCACGACCACGGCCAATGCGTGGCAGGCGCCATGTCGCGCGTGGAGGAATGCTGCGCGCGCAAGGGCCTGCGCATGACGCCGTTGCGCCGCAACGTCATGAAGGCGCTGGCGGAGAGCCACGTTCCGCTCGGTGCCTACGAGATCGTGCAGAAGCTCTCCGAAGCGGGTGATCCGGCTCCGCCCATGTCCGTTTACCGCGTGCTCGATTTCCTGGTGGCGGAAGGGCTCGCCCACCGCATCGAAAGCCGCAACGCCTACCTCGTCTGCGCCCACACCCACGATGATACCGACGTGGTGGTCTTCCTCATCTGCGAGCGCTGCGGCCTGACGCGGGAGGTGGGCTCCCATGCCATCGGTCGCGATCTCGCCTGGGCGGCGCGGGCCGCAGGGTTTGAGCCGCGCCAGCGGGTGCTGGAAGTGGCAGGCACCTGCGCCCATTGCCGCGAGGCGGCATCCGCTGCCCCTGCGCCCGTGACCAAGGGCGCGGCCAAGGAAACCGCTGGCGGTTGATTCTTTCCCGCCCCCGGCCTACTCGAAACCCGGCCGCATCGACGTCTGTAATGCGGTCCACGCCTGCCCCGGCGCCGTACACCTGCGGATCGCCCGTCGTTCGAGGACCAGACCCATGACCAGCGCCGAAACCCTCACCAGCGCCGCGCCCGTGGTTCCCGTCGAGCTGCTCGAGGCCGGGCCTGTCCGACGGCACGCCACGGTGGGCGTTCCGGTCGGCCGGGTGATGGTCGGCGGCGGTGCGCCGGTGGTGGTCCAGTCCATGACCAACACCGATACGGCCGACATCGCCGGCACCGTGCGTCAGGTCGCGGCGCTCGCCCGCGCCGGTTCCGAGATCGTGCGTATCACGGTGGACCGCGACGAGGCGGCGGCCGCCGTGCCGCACATCTACGAGAAGCTGCTGGCGCAGGGCATCGACGTGCCCCTCGTGGGCGATTTCCACTACATCGGCCACAAGCTCCTGGCCGATCATCCCGCCTGCGCGGAAGCTCTGGCCAAATACCGCATCAATCCCGGCAATGTGGGCTTCGGCGACAAGAAGGACCGGCAGTTCGCCGCCATCGTCGAAACCGCCATCAGGCATGACAAGCCGGTGCGCATCGGCGCCAACTGGGGTTCGCTCGACGGCGAGTTGCTGACCCGTCTGATGGACGAGAATGCCCGCCTGCCCCGGCCCGCCGAGGCGCGGGCGGTGACGCGCGAGGCGCTGGTGCGTTCGGCGCTGCTCTCGGCGGCGCTGGCGGAAGAGATCGGCCTCGGCCGCAACCGCATCATCCTCTCCGCCAAGGTGTCGGCGGTGCAGGACCTGATCGCGGTATATTCCGAGCTGGCGCGCCGCTCGGACTATGCGCTGCACCTTGGCCTCACCGAGGCGGGCATGGGATCGAAGGGCATCGTCGCCTCCACGGCGGCCATGGGCGTGGTGCTCCAGCAGGGCATCGGCGACACCATCCGCGTGTCGCTGACCCCCGAGCCCAATGGCGACCGCACCCGCGAGGTGCAGGTGGCGCAGGAAATCCTGCAAACCATGGGCCTGCGCACCTTCGTGCCGCTTGTGGCCGCCTGCCCCGGCTGCGGCCGCACCACCTCCACGGTCTTCCAGGAGCTGGCCCAGTCGGTGCAGGACATGATCCGCACCCGGATGCCGGTGTGGAAGGCGCAATATCCGGGCGTCGAGACGCTGAATGTGGCGGTCATGGGCTGCATCGTGAACGGGCCGGGCGAATCCAAGCACGCCGATATCGGCATCTCGCTGCCCGGCACCGGCGAGACGCCCTCCGCCCCCGTCTTCATCGACGGCAAGAAGGTCGCGACCCTGCGCGGCGCCAACATCCAGGAGGAGTTCCGCCAGATGGTGGAGGCCTATGTGGCGAAGCGCTTCGGCATCGGCGGCGGGGCCGACGTGGTCGAGAGCGGCACCCCGGCAGACGCGGCGGAGTGACCCTGCTCCGCTACCGCGGCGTTACAAAAATTTCATGCGGGGAGCCCTTCCCCGGCCATGCTCGTCTGCTCATATCCCTGCCATCCACTCACCGGAGGCGGAAATGACCCCCGAGGAACGTGCCCTGATCGACGGCCTGTTCGATCGCATGCGCAGTGTTGCCAGCCAGCCGCGCGATGCGGAGGCCGAGGCGCTGATCGCGCGCCGCGTCGCCGAGGCACCCCACGCCACCTATGCCCTCGCCCAGAGCGTTCTGGTGCAGGAGCATGCCCTGCAGCAGGCCTATGGCCGCGTGCAGGATCTGGAGGCCCAGCTCGCCGATGCCGAGGCCCGCGCGGCCGAAGCGCAGCAGCGTTCGTCCGGCTCGTCCGGCGGCTTCCTGGGCGGCCTGTTCGGTGGCGGGCGCTCCTCCGTTCCATCCGCTGGCGCGCGGGAGGGTGGCCAGTATTCGGGCCAGCCTTCTTCGGGCCAGCCTTCCTCCGGCCAGCCCTGGGGCCAGTCTGCGACCCAGCAGCAGCCGGGCCAGCCCATGGGCCTGCCGGCCGGCTACGGCCAGCAGGGTTACGCTCAGCAGGGCGGATATCCGCAACAGGGCTACCCCCAGCAGGGTGGTTACGGCCAACAGGGCGGACCGTGGGCCCAGCAGGCCGCGCCCCAGCCGCAGCGTAGCGGCGGCGGCTTCCTGCAGGGTGCGCTCGCCACAGCGGCGGGTGTCGCCGGCGGCGCGCTGCTCTATGACGGCATCAAGAACATGATGACCGGCGGCGGTGGCGCGGTGGCCCACGCGGCGGCGGCCGATCTCGGCAAGCCCGAAACCCCCGGCACCGGCAATCTCGGCCAGGACGCCCAGGCGGCTTTGGGCGGGCAGAACGCCGGCACCGACAATTTCTGGAACGGCTCGAGCCAGCAAGAAGCGGGCTATGAGGAGGCCGGCCCCGAAGACACCGGCTATGACGATGCCGGTGACGAAGCCGGGTGGGACGACGGCGGCGGCGACGACAGCAGCTGGACCTGACATCCCCACAGGATTGATGTGTGAACGAACGGCGGCGCTCTGCGCCGCCGGTTTCGTTTGCCGGCAGGCTTTCCCCCAAGCTTGCCCATGGACTTGCCGCTTGGGATGGGGCTATCCGGTTTGATGTGCGGGGCGCGGCCTTCCGGCTCGCCGCCGCACCACGAAAATGGGTGGAACCACAAGGACCCCGGCATGACGCCCTTCGGACGCCGGGTGCGCGACCTGCGCGCCCAACGCGGCGTGACCCTCACCGAGATGGCGCGGGCCATCGGCGTGACGCCCACCTATCTGTCCGCCCTGGAGACGGGCAAGCGCGGCAAGCCCACCTGGGCGCTCACCCAGCGCATCATCGCCTATTTCAACGTGATCTGGGACGAGGCGGAAGATCTCCAGCGCCTCGCCGAGCTGTCGCAGCCGCGGGTGGTGGTGGATACCGCCGATCTGTCGCCGCAGGCCACCGAGCTGGCCAATCTTCTCGCCCGCGAGATCGGCCACCTGCCGCAGGAGGCGGTGGCCGAGCTGCTGGGGCGCCTCAAGATTCTCCGGCGCCGGGGCTGAGCGGGCGGCGGCCCGCCCTCACGGCTTGAGGCAGACCGCCACCACCTGCTTCACCGGATGAAGGCATTCCACCTCGGTCTTGTCGCCGCGCGCCGAGAAGACGGCGATGTGCTGCATGCCGCGGTCCACGTTCACGCAATAGCCGCCGATCACGCTCTCGCCGGTCTCGCAGGAGGCGAGGCAGCCGGCCTCGGGACACGACGAAGCGCGCAGCGTGATGTTGGCCGCGCCCGCGGCACCGGCGGCACCGGCCGGGCCGACCGGACCTTGCGCGCCCTGCGGACCGGCCGGACCTGCGGGGCCAGCCGGACCAGGCGCCCCCGCCGGGCCAGCGGGACCGGCAACGCCGGCGGGCCCCTGCGCGCCCGCAGCTCCAGCGGGGCCGGCCGGGCCCGGCTTGCCCTCGAAGCAGGCGGCGAGGCTGAGGGCCAGCGCGAGACCCACCACGGCTTTCACCATTCTCATATGTGTACCCCCCATGGACCTTCTGATTGGGTGTTCCATGGTGGCGTCTTACCTTGCGGTACGCAAGGGATGAGAGCGTCGGCGGGACGGGCAAAAATTGATCCGGCTCAGGGGTTTGCGAGACGCCGCCGGGGCGCGGCGGTCAGCCCCGCGCCTTCACCAGCGCCCGCGTCGTCTCCTGAAGGCGCAGTGCCAGGTCGCGCAGCACGGAGCGGGCGAGGGAAGGCGTCTTGTCCAGCAGCGCGAGGAACAGGTCCGAGTCCATGCGCAGCACGCTCATGGGCGCGCCGGCACGCACCGTGGCACTGCGCGCCTCGCCCGTGAGCACGCCCATCTCGCCCACCACCGTATCCTTGGTGAGGCGGGTGATCTCATGGGTGGTGCCGCCGGCCGTCACCTCGATGACGGCGGTGCCGTCGAGGATGACATAGGCGGCGTCGGGCGCCTCGCCCTGATGGAACAGCACGTCCCCCGGCGCCACGTCGAGCCGCGTCGCGGAGAAGGCGAGCAGCCTCAGCTGGCTCGGCTCCAGATCGCGGAACATGGGGATGCGGGAGAGGACGCGGGCCTCGTCTTCAATGCTCATGACCTGATCCTTGTGGCCCCCTCATATCCCGTTGGCGGACAGCTCGGCCGCCCCCTCGATGCGCTCCACCTGCCCGTGGGCGAGCACAATGACCTGCGCGAACAGTTCGAGCGGCTCGGCGGAATCGAGCACCACCAGCGTCGTGCGCCCTTCGCGGCGGGCGAGCACCGTCTCGATCAGCCGGCTCTGCTCGGACGGCGCCAGCGGGGCCAGGGCGTCGTCGATGATGAGCAGATCGGGCTCCGCCACGAGGCAGCGGGCGAGGGTCAGCTTGCCCCGCTCGGCGGCCGAGAGGGGCAGGCCGCCCTCGCCCAGCGCCACGTCGAGGCTCAGGCGCTCCACCTGGGCGATGAAGCCGTCCCGTTTCAGGCATTCGCGCACCAGATCGTCCACCGTGGCGGCGGCGCCGGCGCGGTCGGCAGCGATGCGGCCGAACAGCAGGTTGTCGCGCACGGTCAGCGCCCGGCAGTAGCTGTCCGGCTGGTAGCGGGCGAGGGGTGTGCCGGACACCTCCTTCAGGTGGGCGAGCTGCGCGCGGGTGCCGAGCGCCCGCTGCTGCCAATCTTCATCGATAAGGCCGAAGCGGTGGCGCGGCTCGCAGTAGCGTCCGGCGACGCGCAGCAGCAGGGCACGCTCGTCCGGCGCCAACCCGACGCCGGTGCCGGCATGGGCGAGGAGGGTGCGCGCGGCGGTCATCTCCTCCCCGCGCAGCAGGCCCTTGGTGTCGATGTCCGCGATGGCGTCCTGCCCGCCGGCGAGCTCGGCGAGGGTGCGCAGGGCGCTGAGGCCGAGGGCGGTGAGATCGTCGGCGACGCCGAGCCGTTCCAGCTCGGGCATCAGGCCGGGGTCGGAGAGGAGCGAGGCGGCACCGCGTGTGTCGTTCAGCGGCGCGGCGAACAGGATGTTTTCCGCCAGCGTCATGAAGCGGTTGAAGGCGGCGAAGCGGAACGGCTCGATCAGCACCCGCCCCGTTTCCTGCTGGCGGCGGGAGATGGCATCGGTGACGGCGGCGCGGGCGGTCACGATGCGCTCCGCCAGCGCCGGGCTGGCCTCGGGATCGAGACGGCGTTCGAGGCCGAGCCGCACCACGAGATCGCCGAGCCCGGCAAGGCCCAAGGCGCCGAGGATCGCCCGGTCGAGCTGGGCCGCGTCGTCGAGGCCGGCGGGCTCGGGCTCGGTGGCGCCGGGGGCGGGCCGGCCGGGGCGGCGCTCCAGCGCACACAGCATGTTGTCGCGCAGGGACGCGTTGAGCACGATGGGATCGCCGCCGGCATAGGCGACGTGCCGGCCGATGACGGATTCGGGCACGCTTGAAAGGTCGTGCCCGCCGATGCGCACCGATCCGCTGTAAAGCGAGATGGCACGGCCGCAGACCCGCGCCACCGCATGCTTGCCGCCGGCATCCGGCCCCTTGAGCGCTACCGCCGTGCCGGGCGGCACCTCAAGACTCACGCCATCGAGGAGCAGGCTGCCGGCGGGGTCCACCACGCCGAGGTCGGCGATCTTCAACCCGCCGTCGAAGGGGAGGCCCTCCCAGCCCGTGTCGTCCTGCGAGCCCTTGGGCCAGACTTCCTGCGTTTCTAGGTAATAGCGGGCGAAGTCGTAGCGCACCTGGGCGACGACGCGCTTTTCGTCCCACTCGATCAGCTCTTTCAGCGGTTCGGGGATCTGGCCGTAGGCCGCGACCACGGCCACCAGCTGGCCGATATTGATGGCCCCGGTCAGTGCCAGCCAGCCGCCGACGAAATAGAACACCAGCGTCGGCACGTCCGACATCAGGAGGTTCAACACCCGGTCGGTGAAGTTCTGCCGCTTGAGGTCGAGGCTCGCCTCGGACACCACGGCCAGCCGCCCGTCCACCGCCGCGCGTTCCCAGGGGCTGGTGGCGAAGCCATGGACCAGCGGCAGCCGGTCGATGCCCGCCATCACCCTTTTGCCCAGAGCCACCGCCTCGCGCTGGTAGATTTGCAGCTTGGTGGCGTTGTCGCGCCGCTGGATGCCGAGCAGCACGTAGTTGAGGGCGAGGATGCCGATGGCGCAGCCGCCCAGGGTCGCGTTCTGGGTGAAGATGAGCAAAGTCGCCGAGCCGATGAGGCCGGCGGACTTCAGCGGCTGGGCGAAGGCCATGCCGGCGAAGGGGGAGATGGGTCCGACCTCGAACCGCAGCATGTTGCCCACTTCCATCGCCTTGCTCTTCATCGGCGCCTCGGGGCGCAGGCGCTGGATGATGTCGAACAGCTGGCGGCGCAGCCCGACGAGGATGCGCTCGCCGAGCCGGGCCTTCGCCATCTCGATCAGGCGGGTGATGTGCTGCTGGATCAGTTGCAGCGCAAACAGCAGCGCCGCGAGCCCGGCGAGAAGACCGAAGGCCGAGACCTCGAAGCCGGTGAGATCGAGGATCACCCCACCGCCGAGGAAGTCCGGCCAGGTGAGGTCGAAGTCGAACAGCTTGGGCACCGTCCCGCCGATGGAGTCGGTGACGCCGTTGACGATGAGCCGTGGCAGTTCCAGCGACGCATAGTTGAACGGCAGCAGCAGGAGGACGAGGGCGAACAGCTTGATGTGGGACAGCGGCTCGGCGCGCCAGAGATAGGTGAGCACGTCGCGCGGGAGCGTCTCCCGCGTCGCCGGGATCGTTCCACCCTTGGGGGAATCCGCGCCGCTCATCGCGACTTTTCTGCAGGCCCCATAGCGTGTTGGCAAGGGGCAAGGCTGTCGGGCCGGGCTCTTCAGGCGGAGGCGGCGTGGGTGTCCGTGGGGTTCGCCGCACCCCGGCACCTCTCCGCATAGAGGCCGTAGAAGCGGGCCAGCCGCGCCGGCGCGCTCGCCGCCAGCGCTTCGGCGAGGGCCGCCGCCTCTCCGAAGCTTCCGGCACCGTAGGCGGCCATCAGCGCGCCGTGCCGCTCTTCCAGTCGGGAGAAGGCGTCGGACCGCGAGAAATCCGGGTCGCCGGCAAGGAGATAGAGCTGGCTCGCCTTGGATTTGCCCTTGAGCATGAGGAGGTCGGCCTCGAGGAAGGCGAGGTCGCCCGCCGCCTCGCGCGTTGCCTCGGAGACGAGGATGTCCACCCGCATGGACTTGGTGGCACCCTCGATGCGGGAGGCGAGGTTCACGTCGTCGCCAAGGCAGGAATATTCGAGACGCTGCGCCGAGCCGAGATTGCCGACGCAGCAGGGCCCGGTGGCGAGGCCGACGCCACAGCGCACGGGGTGCCACGGCCGCCCCTCCGCCTCCGCCGCGCGGCGCCACTCCTCGTTCAGCGCTTCCAGCCGGGCGGACATGGCGAGAGCGCAGAGCGCGGCGTTGCGGGCGTGGGCGGCGTCGTCCACCGGCGCATTCCAGAAGGCCATGATGGCGTCGCCGATATATTTGTCGATGGTGCCGCCATGGGCGAGCACCACCTCCGTCATGGGCGTGAGATAGGCGTTCATGAAGCGGGTGAGGGCCTGCGCGTCCATGGTCTCGGACAAGGAGGTGAAGTCGCGCAGGTCGCAGAACAGGATGGTGATCTCGCGCGTCTCGCCGCCCAGCACGAGGCGTTCCGGGTTTTCTGCCAGACGCTCCACCACCTTGGGCGAGACGAAGCGGCCGAACACCGAGCGCACCCATTTCTTCTGCCGCTGCTCGTCGCGATAGAGGGCGAGCACGCCCATGCCGTAGACGGCGAGCACCGCCGCCCCCGGCCCCATGGGGTCGAGCAGCAGGTCGAAGCGGGTGAAGGCCAGCCAGGCGCCTGCGCCAAGCGCCGCCACGACGGCGAGGCCAAGCATTCCGGCAATGGGCGCGGACACGCGGGGCAATGCGAGCGCCAGCACGAGCCCGAGCAGGCCGGTGAGCACGATCTCGGCCCCGCGCGCCCAGTCCGGCCGCACGAGGCGGGCACCGGCGACGATGTGCTCGATGAGCTGCGCCTGGATCTCCACGCCGGGCACCGCCGCATCGAGCGGCGTCGCGCGCGTGTCCATCAGCCCCGGCGCGCTGGAGCCGACGAGGATGATGCGCCCCTCCACCTCGGCGGGCGGAACCTTGCCGTCCAGCACGTCGGCGGCGGAGAGAAAGCGTCGGGGGTCAGTGGCGGTGAAGCGCACCCGCACCTCGCCCGCGGCATCGGTCGCCACATCCAGAGCGCCGATCTTCACCGCCGTGATGCCGGACTTGGTGCCGAAGGCCTGATCGCCGCTGGCGTTGGAGGCCCGCACCACATAGGTGGACGCGCCCTGCGCCACGCGCAGCGCTTCCGCCGACAGGCTCGGCACCAGCTTGCCGTCGAGGCCGAGGAGGATGGGGACCCGCCGCACCACCTGATCGCGGTCAGGCAGCCAGTTCAGCGCGCCGATGCCGCGGGCGGCGGCGCCCAGCTCCGGCAAGGGCGCGACCGCGCCGGAGAAGCGCGGCACGAAGGCGCGCGGATCGTCGCCCGCGCTGGCCATGCCCCATTTCTCCGCATAGGCGCCGCCTCTGCCGTGGGTGAGGATGGCGCCGAGGACCGAGGGGCTGGCGGCCAGCGTGGTGGCGAGCTGATGGTCGGAGCTGTCCCGGCCGGCAAGGGCGGCCTCGGCCGGGGCACGGGCCTCGGCGGGCAACAGCTTCACCACGGCGGCAGGATCGAGCCGGTCTGGCTCGGAAAATACCATGTCGAAGGCGATGGCTGCTGCGCCGAGGTCGGCCAGCTTTTGCGTCAGTTCGGCGATGGTGGTGCGGGGCCAGGGCCACTGGCCCACGCGGGCGAGGGAGGCGTCGTCCACGTCCACCACCCGCACCGGCAGATCAGGGTCGTAGGGGCGAGGGGCGGCGCGCTGGTAGAGGTCGAACAGGCCGTTGCGCAGGTCCTGCAAGGGCGCGGGATCGGCCCCCATCACCAGAAGGCCGGCAGCAAGGGGGCCGCCGACGGCGAGCCAATAGAGGCGGGACCACATGCGGCAGGCGATTTCCGTTGCGACGACGGGAGCCTAGCGCGGCAAAAGGCGAGCGGGAAGGCGGGGTGAAAGGCGGGGCCATCCGCGTCCCGGGAGGCTGGCTTGCAGGAGGCCTGCGCCGGGAGGCGGCGCAGCGCGCCTTCCGTCCGCAGCCTGACCGGGACGGACGCTCAGCTCGCCAGCCGCCGCTCGGCGATATAGGCGCGCAGAGCTTCTTCCGTCATGGGACGGCCGAGATAGAAGCCCTGCACCTCGTCGCAGGAATCGGCCTTGAGGACGGCGAGCTGGCTTTCCGTCTCCACGCCTTCTGCCACCACCTGCATCCCGAGCGCCCGGCCGAGGCCGAGAATGGCCTGGACGATGGCGAGCGCCCCCTTGCTCTGGTCGAGGTCGCCGACGAAGCGGCGGTCGATCTTGAGCGCGTCGAACGGGAAGGTGCGCAGATAGCCGAGCGAGGAATAGCCGGTGCCGAAATCGTCCATGGACAGGCGGACGCCGAGCTTCTTCAGCCCTTCGAGGATGTCGAGGGCCTTGTCGGTGTTCTCGATCAGTACGCTCTCGGTGATCTCCAGCTCCAGCCGGTGGGCCGGCAGGCTGGTGGCCCGGAGCGCGGATTCCACCGTGCCGACGAGTTCGCCGTTGCGGAACTGGACCACCGAGACGTTCACCGAGACATTCAGCTCGGGCAGGCGGGAAATGGTGTCGCAGGCCTTGCGCAGCACCCATTCGCCGAGCGGGATCACCAGCCCGCTCTTCTCGGCGATGGGCACGAACTCGTCAGGCGCGAGGCGGCCGAGCTGGGGGTGGTCCCAGCGGATCAACGCCTCGACGCCGAGCAGTTCCAGCGTGCGCGCGTCGCAGCGCGGCTGGAACAGCAGCACGAATTCATCGGATACGATGGCGCGTCTCAGGTCGCCTTCCAGCGTCCGGCGCCCGGCCATCTCGTCGTTCATGTCGGCCGCGAAATAGCAGCAGGCGCCCGGCCCCTCCTCTTTCGCGCGGTTGAGGGCGAGTTCGGCGCAATGAATCAGGCTGTCGGGCTCGTGGGCATCCAGAGGCGCGAGCGCGATGCCCATGTCGGCCTGCGGATAGGCGACGGCGCCGGAGGGCAGCGCCACCGGCACGCTCAGCGCCGCCTGCAACCGGCGGTGGAGCCCGTCCACGGCCTTCGAATCGGCGAGGCCGGTGGCGACCAGAATGAACTCGTCGGCGCCGACGCGGGCGACGAGATCGTTGTCGCGCACACAGCGGCGCAACCGCCGCGCGGTCTCGGCGAGGATCAGGTCGCCGGAGGCGAGCCCGTACATCTCGTTGAGCTGGCGGAAATTATCGATGTCGAGCGCAAACACCGCAAGCGTGCGCCGGCCTTCCTGCGGCGAGCTGAGCGCGCCGGCGAGGAACTCCATCATCAGTAGGCGGTTCGGCAGGCTGGTTACGGGATCATGCAGCGCAAGATATTCCGATTGCCAGGGGCCTCGCGCTACTTCATTGGCATCGCTCACGATTCACTCTTGCCGCTCATGGCGACGGCGTTCCCGTTCCCTGCCACCACGAGGGTGGCCGGGCGGCCTCCGGCGCATCTTTTCCTCCCCCGAACCCCTCCAGCGCTCTGTGTCGCCGGTTGTCCGAGCTCGGAAACCGTCGGCATCGTGGGGCCTCCCCCGAGCGGTGGCAATAGGGATATCGCCGTAAGGTTCACAGTCGTCAAGCTTCCTCTGGTATTTGAACACCTGCGGCCGATGGCACGTCAAGGTTGAGCACGACCCGCATCACCGAGGGATCGTCGCTGCCCGGCGTCGCCTTGAAGCCGAGATCCTCGGCGAGGCGCAGCATGGGGCCGTTCTCGCGCATGACGTCTCCAAATACCTGCCGCAGTCCCCGCTTCCTGGCGTGGGCGAGAATCTCGCTCATCAGCTGGAAGCCGAGGCCTTTGCCCTTGAAATCCGACCGAACCATGATCGCGTATTCGGCGGCGTCGTTGTCGGGGTCCGCGATGATGCGCACCACGCCGCAAATGTCGCCATTGTCCTCCTGCGCCACGAAGGCCATCTCGCGGTCGTAGTCGATCTGCGACAGGCGGGCCGCCATCAGGTGCGGGAAGTCCTTCACCGAGCCGAGGAAGCGCATCCGCACATCCTGCGGGTCGGAGCGGTGCACCACATCCACGAGGCCGGGCTCGTCCTCCGGCCGGATCGGCCGCAGCGCCACGGTCGAGCCGTCGGTCAGCTCCAGCGTCTTCGACAGGTCGGACGGGAAGGGCTTGATGGCGAAGCGGTCGGTGCCTTCCACCCGCGTCGGATGCACCACGATGCGGGCATCGAGGGCGAGGACGCCGTGCTCGTCGGCGAGCAGGGGGTTGATGTCCAGCTCGGCGATCTGCGGCAGGTCGGCGAGCAGCTCCGCCACCTTCACCAGCGTGCCGGCCACCGCATTCATGTCGGCGGGCGGATGGTCGCGATAGCCGGCCAGCAGCTTCGCCACCCGCGTGCGCTCGATCATCTCGCGGGCCAGCACCCCATTGAGCGGCGGCAGCGCCACCGCCCGGTCGCCGATGACCTCCACCGCCGTGCCGCCCTGTCCGAACAGCACCACCGGGCCGAAGGTCTTGTCGTAGCCGATGCCGGCGATCAGCTCCTGGGCATTGGGGCGGCGGATCATAGCCTGCACCGTGAAGCCCTCGACGCGGGCGCCGGGGCGCTTCTCCGCGACGGAGGCGATGATGGCCCGGCAGGCATCCTCGACGGCCGCGGAGGTGCGCAAATCGAGCCGCACGCCGCCCACGTCCGACTTGTGGGTGAGATCGTGGGACAGCACCTTCACCACCACCGGGAAGCCGATGTCCTGCGCGAGGCGCCCGGCCTCCTCGGGGCTGGTGGCGATGCGGGTATCCACCACCGGGATGTCATAGGCGGCGAGCACCGCCTTCGCCTCCACCTCGGTCAAGGCCGAGCGGCCGGCGGCGAGAACCCCTTCCACCAGCCGCCGGGCGGCGGGGCGGTCGGGCTCGTCGAAGGAGCGCGCGGGCGGGGTCTCCATCAGGAGCGTCTGGTTGCGCTGGTAGGCGACCAGATGGCCGAAGGCGCGGACCGCCTCGTCCGGCGTGTCGTAGGTGGGAATGCGGCGTCCGGCGAAACGGCGGCGGGCACTGGCGGCGGCGCTCTCGCCCAGCCAGCAGGTGAGCACGGGGGCGCGCGGGCGCGTCTCCAGCACGGCCATCACCCCGTCGGCGGCGGCGCTGCTGTCGGAGAGGGCGTTGGGCGCGTGCAGCACCAGCACGGCGTCGGAGCCCTTGTCCGCCAGAAGCGCCTTCAAGGCGGCGCCGTAGCGCGCGCCGTCCGCATCCGCCTGGATATCCACGGGATTGGAGCGCGACCAAGTGCGGGGCAGGGCCTTGTCGAGGGCTTCCACCGTCGCCGGCAGGAGGGTGCCGAGCCGGCCGGCGCTGCCCTCCAGCGCGTCCACCGCCACCACGCCGGCGCCGCCGCCATTGGTGAGGATGGCGAGCCGCTCGCCGGCGAGGCGGATGCCGGCGGAGAGCGTCGTCACCGCCTCGAACAGTTCACGCATCTCGTGGACGCGCAGCATGCCGGCGCGCCGCAGCGCGGCGTCGAACACGAGATCGCTGCCGGCGAGGACGCCGGTGTGGGACAAGGCGGCCTGAGCCCCCGCCACGCTGCGCCCGGCCTTGATGACGATGACCGGCTTGGCGCGCGCCGCGATCCGCCCGGCCGACATGAACTTGCGGGCGTCGGCGATGCTCTCGACATAGAGCAGGATGGCGCGGGTGGTGTTGTCGAGGGCGAGATAGTCGAGCAGGTCGCCGAAATCCACGTCGGCCTTCTCGCCCAGCGCCGCCACGTGGGAAAAGCCGAAGCCGCGGGCATGGGCCCAGTCGAGCACCGCCGCGGTCATGGTGTCGGACTGGCTGACGAAGGCCACGTCGCCCTTGGCCGGCATCAGATGGGCGATGCTGGCATTGACGTGGGCGCGGGTGGAGATGAAGCCGAGGCCGTTGGGTCCGATGATGCGCAGGAGGTGCGGTCGCGCCGCATCCAGCAGAGCCTGACGCTGCTCCGCGCCCTCGAACTGCTCGCCCGGGCCATAACCGGCCGGCAGCACCACGGCGGCGCGGCAGCCCTTCTCGCCGAGTTGGGAGATGACGCGCGGCACCTCGTCGGGCGGCGCGGCGACGACGGCGAGGTCCACCGGGATCGGCAGGTCCGCCACCGAGGCGTAGTTGAGCGAGGAGCGGATGGCCCGCTCCTTCGGGTTGACGGAGAGGATGGGCCCCTCGAACCCCGCCTCGAACAGGTTGCGCGCGGCCAGCGCGCCGACCGTGCCGGTGCGGTTGCTGGCGCCCACCAGGGCAATGGCACGGGGATGGAAGAGGGCGTCGAGATTGCGCGTGGTCATGGCGGCCTCGATGCTTCGGATCCCGGCCTCAGGTGCGGCGCGGCGGTCCGTCGGTAACGCTAGGGAAAATGGGGCAAGTGGGAAAGAACGAATCGTTTCAGCAGGGGAAGGAGCGCGCAAAGCTATCGCGCACCGCCTCGGCCAGCTGGTTGCCGAGGAGCGGCTTCTCGATGATCGCGACCCCCTGGTCGGTGGCGCGCCGACGCACATGCAGGGCCGGGTTGCTGGTGATGAGGAAGGCCGGCAGATGCACGTGGCGCCGGTCGAGTTCCCGGAGCAGGTCGAGGCCGTTGATCCCCGGCAGATTGTAGTCCACAATCATACAACCATCGCAGGATAGGTCGGCCGCGAGGATATCCTCGGAACGTGCATAGGTCTGCACGTTGAAGCCATCCACCTCCAGGGCGAATTTCAGTGAGCTGCAGACCGCCGGGTCATCGTCGACGATATGGACGACGAACGCGGGCGGCTCTTCCAACGCCATCATCCCAACGGTTCTCCCACGACCCGTTCGCGGGTCCGCGTGGTCGGTGCGTCATAACCTACTTTGGGAGGGGGCTCCGGGGCCTTGCGTTAGATCAAGCGCGCCAAGGAGCGGGGTCGATACCGAAAGGGCGGTACCTTGGTCAGGTCGGACGCGGCGCGATGCCGGCGAGCAGCGCCATGCGCACCAGTTCCGACAGGCTCTGCGCCTTCATCTTGGTCATCACATTGGCCCGGTAGACCTCCACCGTGCGGGGGCTGATGCCGAGCTCATAGGCGATGGTCTTGTTGGCCTGTCCGGCCACCAGACACTCGAGCACCTGCCGCTCGCGCTGGGACAGGCCGCCGATGCGGTCCACCACCTGCTCGCGCATGGCATCGTGCTGGCTGGTCTTCTGGCGGCGGTCGAGCGCGGACTTCACGGTGTCGAGGATCGCCACGTCGTCGAACGGCTTTTCCAGGAAATCGGCGGCGCCGAGCTTCATGGCCTCCACCGCCAGCGGCACGTCGCCGTGGCCGGTCATGACGATGACCGGGACGCTGGAGCCCTTGTCCTTCAGATGCTGGAGCAGATCGATGCCGGTCATGCCTGGCATCCGAACGTCGGTGATGATGCAGCTCGTGGCCGGGTCGGCGGCGGGCAGCCCCGCCTCCACGAACAGGCGGGCGGATGCGTGCTCGTGCACCACGTGGCCGGCGGTCGAGAGCAGGAAGGCGAGGGATTCGCGCACCGCATCGTCGTCGTCGATGACGTGGATCACCGCTGTCTCCTGCTCAATCATGCACCGCCTCCGCATCGCCCACGGCGCGGAGGGTGAAACGGAATACGGCGCCGCCGCCGGGATTGGGCTCGGCCCAGATGCGGCCCCCATGTGCCTCGATGATGGTGCGCGAGATGGAAAGCCCCACGCCCATGCCGTGCCGCTTGGTCGTGACGAAGGGCGTGAACAGCTGCGCGCCCATCTCCGCTGAGATGCCGTGCCCGGTATCCGAGACGCTGATCATCACCATGTCGTCCTCTACCGCCTCCGTCCGGACCAGAAGCTGGCGACGCGGTGTCTCCATCATTGCCTCCAGGGCGTTGCGCATCAAGTTCAGCAGGACCTGCTGGACCTGAACCTTGTCGGCCAGAACGAGGTCGCATTTGGGATCATAGAGGAAGCGCACCTGGATGCCGTGCTCCTTCGCCCCCACCAAAGCAAGGGCGCTCGCCTCCTCCACCAGCTTGGCGAGGCTCTCCACCCGCCGCTCGCTCTCGCCGCGGGAGACGAAATCCCTGAGGCGGCGGATGATCTGGCCCGCGCGCAGGGCCTGCTCGCCCGCCTTTTCCAGCGCCCCCTGCAACAGCTCCACCCGCACCGCGCCGCCGTCGAGAAGACGGCGCGAGCCCTTGATGTAGTTGGCGATTGCGGACAAGGGCTGATTGAGTTCGTGGGCCAGCGTCGAGGCCATCTCGCCCATGGCGGTGAGGCGGGAGATGTGGACCAGCTCGGCCTGCAGTTCCTGAAGGCGCGCCTCGGTCTGCTGCCGTTCGGTGAGGTCGCGGATGAAGCCGGTGAAGAACCGCTCCGAGGTGGAGCGCATCTCGCCCACCGCCAGCTCCATGGGAAAAGTGCTGCCGTCCTTGCGCTCGCCCACCACCACGCGGCCGATGCCGATGATCCGCCGCTCGCCTGTGGCAAGATAGCGCGCGATGTAGCCGTCATGCCCCTCGCGATGGGGCGAGGGCATGAGCACCGAGACATTCTGCCCCACCGCCTCGGCCGCGGTGTAGCCGAACAGGCGCTCCGCCGCGGTGGAGAAGGAGCGCATGAGGCCACGCTCGTCGATCACCACCATCGCATCCGGGACGGTGTCGAGAATGGAAGAGAGGTGCGCCTCGCGGGCCAGCAAATCGCGATCGCGCGCCGCCGCGTCGAGGCGGGTGCGGCGCAGGCGCTCGCCGAGCACCGCGATGCCGAGCCCCACGGCGAGGAACAGCGCCGGCGCTGCCAGATCGAGCCGTGCATCGATGCTGGAAAGGCCGCGCAGCGCGACGCCACCGGCAAAGGCGACGGCGACCGCCGCACCGCCGGCCACGAGGCCGCGTCCGGACACCAGAATGATGACCGCGAGCTGCAGCAGCAGCGCTTCGCCGCTCAGCGGCTGAAGCCCGGCGAGACGGCAAAGCAGAAGGGCGACGAGCGCCGCGGCAGCGCCGCGCGCGGCATCGCCGAGCATCTGCTTGTTCCCGTGCGCCACAGGCCCCTCCGCCGCCGCCAATGCCATACCGCCCGCCACTTTATGCGACGTCCCGCCGCTACGTAATAGTACCTAAGGGGACCGACTTAAGTGTTCGATCCGAATTTTTCCCGTGCCTTCCGCCGGTTATCCCTTTCTCAACTCCGATGGAAGGGTCAACCGATGCCGAGCCCCGCAGCAGCGATCGCCCACAAGACCTACGCCCAGCCCCGGGCTTACGACAGCAAGTCTTTCGCCGAGCCCCTGTCTTCTGCACGGCCCGCCCATCGCTGGACCGAGGAGGCTGACACGCGAACCCCCACTGAAGTGGTCGCGCGCCTCGGAGTGGTTGCGAGCTACGCCCGCAACGCCGAAATCTTCGGCGAGGATCAGCCGGCCGAAAATCTCTACATCGTTCTGTCCGGTGCCGTGCGCATCTGCAAGCTGCTCGGCGACGGCCGGCGCCAGATCGAGACCTTCTGCCTCCCCGGCGACGTGTTCGGCTGGGAGATGACCGGACGTCATCGCTTCTCCGCCGAGGCGGTGAGCGAATGCAAGATCGTGCGGGTGAAGCGCTCGATCCTGTTCTCCCGCGCCTCCGACGACGCGGAACTCGCCCATGCCTTGTGGGCGCTGACCGCGGCCGAGCTTGGCCGCGCCCAGGACCACCTCCTCGTCCTCGGCCGCAAGACCGCTCAGGAGCGGGTCGCCACCTTCCTCCTCGACATGGCCGAGCGCGCTGGCGCGGGCCAGGGTCCGAACGGGGTCGAGGTGACGCTGCCCATGTCGCGGCAGGACATCGCGGACTTTCTCGGCCTCACCATCGAGACCGTGTCGCGCACCCTGACCCATCTCGAAGAGATTTCCGCCATCGCCCTGCCGTCCTCGCGCCGCGTGGTGCTTCGTGACGGTGCGACGCTGAAGCGCCTGAATTCCTGACTCTTCCCCCGGCACGCTGCGCTCTCTCCGATTAGCAGCGTTCCCCCTTAGGCCCGCTCCGGCCCCTGGCCTCGGCGGGCCTTTTCTTTTGTGCCCGTGCGTTTCGGTGTGTTGGCCTTTGGTGTCCCGGCCGAGCTGTCCCGGCCGGGGAGCTCAGCCTAGACGGCGGCCGCGTGCCGCTTCTTTTCCGGCGCAGCCGCCCGGCTGGCCACGAGGCGCGCGTCGAACACGGCGCACACCACCCGGGTGAACGGGCGCGCCGCCTCCGGCACTTCCACCACGGCGCCGCGCCGCATCGCCAACCCGTCGGCGATCAGGGGCTCCAGCGCTTCGATCTCGTCCGCGAACGTCTCCGGCGGGAAGCCGAAGCTCTGGCAGGCGGCATCGAGATTGACCGCGAGATCGCACATGAGGCGCTCGATGACATGGCGCCGCAGCCGGTCCTCGTCGCTCACCGCGATGCCGCGGGCGATGGGGAGCGCGCCGGCCTCCACCGCCTTGTGCCACTGAGGCGTGGCGGCGAGATTCTGCACATAGCCCTGGGGCAGCGCCCCGATGGCCGAGGCGCCGAAGCCGATCAGCACTGGCGCGTCGTCGGTGGTGTAGCCCTGGAAATTGCGCTTGAGCGAGCCGTCCGCCGCGCGCTGGGCCATGGGGTCGCCGGCCTTGGCGAAATGGTCCAGCCCAACCGCCCGATAACCGTGGCCCGCGAGGATACCGGCCACCAGTTCCGCCTGGGCGAGCCGCTCGGCGGGGCCGGGCAAGGCGTGCTCGGGGATGAGCGCCTGATGCTTCTTCATCCACGGCACATGGGCATAGCCAAACACGGCGATGCGGTCGGCATCGAGCGCCAGCGCCGCTTCCACCGTGCGCCGCACGGAGGCCTGATCCTGATGCGGCAGGCCGTACATGAGATCGAGGTTCAGCGCGTCGATGCCCGCCGCCCGGAGCGCGTCGGCGACCGCCTGCGTCTCCTCCAGCGACTGGTGGCGGCCGATGGCCTCCTGCACCTGCGGGTCGAAATCCTGCACGCCGAGGCTGGCGCGGTTGAAGCCCTCGCGGGCCAGCACCGCCACCTTGTCGGCATCCATCACCCGCGGATCGATCTCGATGGCGATCTCGGCATCGTCGGCGAAGGCGAAGACATCGCGCAGCGCCAGCATGATCGCGGCGAAGTCCTCATCCGCCAGCATGGTGGGCGTGCCGCCGCCGAAATGCAGATGGCTCAGCTTCATCCGCCCCGGCAGATGGCGGGCGACGAGGCCTATCTCGTCCACGAGTCGGTCGGCATAGGCCTTCACCGGGGTGCGGCTGCGCGCCACGGCGGTCTGGCAGCCGCAATAGAGGCAAAGCTCGGCGCAGAACGGAACGTGGATGTAGACCGAGACCGTGCCGTCCGGCCGCAGCTCCTTGAGCCAGCGGGCGTAGGTCGTGGCATCGACCTCGGGGGAGAAGTGCGGCGCGGTGGGGTAGCTGGTGTAGCGCGGCACTGGCTGCCCGTAGCGGGCGAGAAGGGTGTTCGTATCGGGGCGGGTGATATCGGGGCAGGTCATGCCGGCGACCATGCCGCCGGCCGCCGGCCTGCGCCTTGATGTGGCGCAAGCCCTTGTTCCCTCACGCGCTTGTTCCGCCGTCCCCGCTCAGTAGGAGAGGAAGGCGCCGGCGAAGATGCCCTGGGCCCGGTCGTCGCCCGCAAGCTTCCAGCGATACTGGAGCGTGAAGTCGAGGTAGGAGCGCGGAGCGGTGTATTCGTCCTCGTTGAACCAGTAGCGGGCGGTGATGCCCGGACCGATGCCCATGGCGAACGGCGTCGCATAGGCGGTGTCGTAGCCGCCGCCGATGGCGATGTAGGGCCACAGCACCAGATGGTCGGAGATGGCGTCCATCCGGAAGGCCTGGCCGTAGCGGCCTTCGAAGGTGGCGACCGTCTCCGGCAGGCTCACGAAGTAATTATAGTCGGCATAGATCTGCCAGGCCCGCCAATTGTCCACGTCCACCCGAAGATCCGTACCCTCCGCCTTGGAATAGGCGGCGCGCAGCAGAAGATCGTTGCGGGAGAACTGGCCGACGGGGAAGAGGTAGGAGATTTCGAACACCAGGTTCTCGGTCGAGAACGGCTTCCAGCGTGCGCCGACAGAGCCCTGGATGGTGTCGAAGCCTGTGGCCCCGCCATTGTCCGCATAGACCGTGCCGAAGCCGCGCACGAACAGCTCGAAGATCGAGCCGTCGCGATAGCCGATTCCGGGCGGGCGCCAGTAGATTTCGCCGCCCGTGCCCACCGTGTGGTTGGCGCCGTTCGATGTCTGCGGGACGAGGTAGGACCCGGGCGCCACGCCCACCGGGCCGTAGCTCACCGAGGCATAGGCGCCCCAGGTGCGCGTCAGCTCGGCCACCTCGCGCCTGAGGCCGAAGAGATATTGCGGGTCGAGCTGAAGCTTGCCTTCGCGCGCCTCGTCGATGGCCGACTTGAAGTAATCGACCGCCTCCGCATTGTGATAGGTGCGGCGGGCATTGTAGGCGGCGTTGATGAGGTTGGTGCCGCGCAGCCGCCAGCGGCTGTTCGCCTCAGAGAAATACTCGTAGGCGAGTTCGTCGTCGCCCGCCTGGCTCGCCAGAACCGCGAGGTCCACCGCCTTCATGCCGCGCAGGGCGCCGCTGTTGTAGGCGTTCTGGAACAGCGCCCGCGCCTCGTCCTTGCGGCCGAGCTGGGAGAGCACGCCGATGCGGGCGGAGAGCATCGCCATCCGCTCCTGCGAAGTGCGCGCCCGGGCCGCAGCGCGGGTGAAGGCGGCAAGGGCGCCTTCCTTGTCGTCGAGGGCGAGGGAGGCGAAGCCGAGCCGCGCCTGAACCTCGTAGCTGTCCTCGTTGGCGTAGGGCTGGAGCGCCCAGATGGCGACTTCCGGCTGTTTGGCAGACAGCGCCGCGTCGGCGAGGCCGAGGCGCACGATGCGCACCTGGGCCGGCGGCAGGTTGGGCGAGCCGAGCGCCGCCTTGTAGTCGGCGACGGCGCCGGAGAAGTCCTTGGCCTGCATGCGCAGGTTGGCCCGCTGCACCAGAAGGGTGGCATCGCGCGGGCTGGCCGCGAGCAGCCGGTTGGCCACCGCCTCGGCCTCGCTGTAGCGGCCGGCGGAGCTCAAGGCATTCAGGAGAAGCGTCTGGTAATTGCGGTTGCCGGGCTCGGCATCCACCGCGCGGCGGGCCTCGGTGACGGCGGTCGCATAGTCCTTGCGGCCGAATGCGGCATAGGCGGCGCTGGCCGCGGCATAGCCGGGGGAGCCGGGATTGAGGCCGGCGACGCCCGGCGCCTGCATCTGCGGATTGGCGAACACCGAGCAGATGACGCCATAGCTCGTTGGCTGGCACAGCACGGCCGGCTGCTGGAGGGACGGCTTGGCGGCGTTCGGCGCCTTCACCTGCGCCTCCGCCTGCTTGCGCAGGACGCCGACCTCCTTGTTCTTGCCCGCGTCCAGCGGCTCCAGCGTCTTCAGCGCCTGCTCGGGCTGTCCGGCCGCCATGGCCGCATTGGCCGCGATCAGCCGGTAGTTCAGTTCCTCGAGGTCGGTCAGGAGGTTGCTGTTGAGGACGGTGTCGAACTCTTGCACGGCCTCCGCGCGCTGCCCGGTCTTCTGCAGCAGCCAGGCGCGCAGGATGTGCGGCAACGGCTCGTTCGGATTGTCCGCCACGGCGCCCGAGGCCGCCGTCTCGGCGTCCTTGAACTGGCCGGCGGCCATCAGCGCGTCGATGAGGACGATGCGGAAGATGAGCGCATCGGGCGCCCGCTCCACCGCCTGCCGGGCCGAGGTGACGGCATTCGTCGCCTTGCCGCGGCCGATGTCCTTGATGGCCTGCACGGCCATCGGCTCGGCGAGGCGTTTGTCATTGGCCGCGCGCAGGGCGATCAAAGAGGGGTCGTTGTCACCCTGGCTGATGGCATCGCGGATGGCGACGTCCAGCTCCTTGTACTTCTTGGAGCGATCAAGCGAATCGATCAGCAGGCGCCGCCACTGGGCATTGCCGGGATTTTCCTTCAGCGCTTCCCGGATGCGGGCTTCGGAGAGGTTGTCATTACCCTCGCGATAGGCCCCGAAGGCCTCGAGCGCAGCATCGTAGCCGGGGGTGTCGCTGACGCCCCCGCCGGGCGGCGTGGTGGCCGGGATGAGGCTGCAGGACGGGCCATAGGGCGTGTCGATGCACTTCTGGAACGGCACCGGCAACGTCTGGGCGGCATTGGCCGGGACGACTTTCGAATTGCGCTCCTGCGCGCGGGCGACACGCAAGCGCGCCTGCACCGCCGCATCGGGCTCCACCGGTTCCAGAAGCTTGATCGCCCGCTGGGGGTGGCCGGCGGCAATGGCGGCATCCGCCATCACGAGGCGCGCATCGTGGGCGGTGGGCCCGGTGAGCACTTCGTCCTTCAGCGCCGTATCGAAATCCTGCTCCGCCTCAGCCACCTTGCCGAGGCGCATGCGGACATAGCCGCGCAGAGTGCGCGGCAGGAAGGACTGCGGATCCACCTGGATGGCTTCGCTCGCCGCCTTGTCGGCCGCCTCCAGCTGGCCGTCGGCCAGCAGCGTGTAGACGAGGAGCACGCGATAGCTGAGGTCGTCGGGCACCAGCGCGACGGCCTTGCGGGCCTGCTCGATGGCGGCCTTCGGATTGGATGCCTCCAGCGCCTTGTTCGCGGCGACCGAGGGCTCCTGCGCCAGCACGCGGCTCTGGGAGCGAACCCGGGCCGTGAGCGCCTGATCGGTGATGCCGGCGGCGATGGCTGCGTTGCCGGCGACGACCGCTTCGGCGGTCTTGCCCTGGGCATCCAGCGCATCCATCAGCAGTAGCCAGAGCCGCGCCACGTCGGGGCGCAGCTTGAGCGCCTCGCGGGCGTAGGTCACCGCATCCGCATATCTCTTCTCGCGCTGGGCTGCGTAGGCGCGGTCGGCCGCCACCCACGCCGCTCCGGTCAGTTCCGGCGGCTGCGGGGCCGGGGTCACCTGCGGAGACTGCGGTGCCTGCTGAGCCTGCGGCGCTTGCGACGGCTGGGGCGACTGCGCCCATGCCGGCCCCGCCGCGAGCGTCAGCGCCGCGATCGATGTCGCCAGCAGGTGGCCGAGAGCGATGTCGCGCAGCAGCCTCTTCCGATCCCGGTCGAGGGCAGGCGCAGGGCAGGTGCGGAAGTGAATCGCGGTGGTCATGTGGCTACCATCGCAGCGATTACTTAAACCGCAGTTAACCTTAACGGGTAGAGTTAATAATCACGCACCGTAAACGGATCGTTTACTTTGTCGGCCCTTTCGTTGCCAAAGCGTAAACAGAAACGGCGCGCGAGGGGGCTTTCCTCGCGCGCCGTTAACACTTTGGCAGGAGACCTTAACGGAAATCCTATCGCCGCACCGCCGCCAGCATGCGGTCGCGCCAGATCTGGGGCGGCATGATGGAGGGCACGTCCCACTGGTCGGTCGCCTGCGGCCCGCTATGGAACGGCCCCTCGTTGAACTGCCAGAGCAGCACCTGGGGCGGGCTCTTCGCGAAGTCGGGCGAGCTCACATATTGCAGGAAGGTCGCCCACGGGCCGACATTGCCCGGGTTCCAGGTAAGCGACACCGGCCGGTCGAGGGCGTTGGAGAGCTTCTGCGGGAAGCCGAGATAGGGCTGCACGAAGCTGTTGCCGATGATGTGCACCGGCGCGGGAGCCGAATCCAACAGCGATGTCTTGGCCGGTGCCGGCGTGCGCACAGTATAGAGGTCCGGCCCGATCTGCTTCTGCTGGTCCGGCGTGAGGAAACGCTGTGCCAGATCGCCGAGATGGCGCTGCGTGACCCATTCGCCGAGCTTGTCGCCGGGCGGGCTGCCGGCGAGCTTGCCAACCTTGGCCTTGATGGCCTGCGCCACCGCATCCGCCGCCGCCTCCGAGGCCCAGGCGGTCCAGTGGTAGTCGGCGCGGTAGAAGCTGGTCTGCTTGCCCGTCTGCACCGACTTCAGGGCCGAGCGCAGGTCCACGGTGTCGATGCCGGCCTTCCGGAGCTGGTCGACGATGAAGTCGTACTGGCCGGCGACATCGGCGGAGACCGTCGTCCCGTCCGGAAGCTTCTCCTTGTAGAAGGGCGCTTTCATGGGCACGACCATGACCATCAGGGTCACGTTGCGCGTCGCAAGGGCCGCCTTCGTTTCCTGCAGAAGGGCGACGTTGGCGGTGATGCCCGCCCGGTCGAGAACGGAGATGCTCTCCCAGCCCGGGAACAGCCAGCCATCCTTGCCGGTGATGACGCCGCTGTTCTGCGCTGCGGCCGGCAGTGGTGCACCGACAATGCCCGCCGCCATCAGGCCGCCCGCCAGCATGCTCCCGGCCAGGAAGCGGCGGCGGGTGAAGGCGCGTCCAGCGCCGGCAAACGTCGTCATTTCGCATCTCCCAGAAAGCGGCGCTCGACATCCGTCAGCGGCCGGGTGAGCGCCCGCATGGGGAATTCCCACACCACGAGACGGGTTTCAGCCAGAATCTGCGGCTCGTCCATCAGAAGTTCGAGAAGCTGGCCGGCAAATCCGGAGCCGTCGCGGCTCTTCTGCGCCACCTCATAACCTGAGGCGGCCTGGAGAAATTCGAGGAAGCCGGAATTGCGCGAGAAGGAGGAGCCGGCGAGCACCACCTGCGGTCCCGGTACGTCATCCAGAAGGCCGCCGCTGCGGGCGATGGTGGCCGACACCTCCGGTTCCTGGTCCGGCTGGGGGCCGGACCAGCGCCAGGTGCGCTCCAGCCCGGCGAGCCGCATGAGGTCGCCGACGCGCGTTTGGGGCGGGCTCTCCGCAAGGGTGATCTTCTGCGTGCCCGGACCGATGCGCTTGCGCATCGCCTCCGCCACCCGGACGGCGGCCAGCTTCGCGCCGGCGACGTTCCAATGGGTGTCGGTGCGCAGGAAACCGTCTGCGCCGGGGAATCCCGGGGCAATCTCCACCTGATCGAGCCCGAGCGCACGGCTCTGCGCCCACCACGCATCCGATCGCCAGCGCGCTTCGCCGGAGACAGAGGTGCCGCACAGATGCTCCGCCGCCAGAAGGGCCTTGTCTGGAGCGGGGAGCACCACCAGCGCGAGATTTCGCGCCGCGAACTGGTCGCGGATCTTCGCCGCGATCTTCAGCCGGGTCTCGAAATTGGCCCGCCCCTGTGGCGTCTCGATCAGCTCCTCACGGTAGAACAGCCAGCCGGGGCAGCCGGCGCGCACGAGATCGCCGGCATCGCCCAGCACCTTGTAGGCGAGGCCGGAGACCATATCCTCCAGCCCCGTCAGCTTGGGCAGCGCTGCCGTGATCTGCTTGTCGAGCACCGCGGTGAAGCGGCCGTCGAGGACATTCTCGCGGGTTGCCGCCGCCGCGAGCGCGGTGCGTGCCTCCTCCCCCCTGAGATGCACGGCGACGAAGCCGAGGCCGGTTAGCATCAGCGCGAGAAAGGCGAGGGTCGCGAGGGCGCGGGCGAGATGCGGCATCGTCCCCCCTCAGAACTGGAAATAGAGGAAGGGCACCACCATGCGCCCCTGCAGCACCAGCACGGCGAACAGGAACAAGGGCAGTGCCGCCCAAGCGCGCAGCCAATGGCCGGGATTGGGCGCGGAGGGGTCGATGCGCATGACCTTCGGCAGATAGACGAGACCGATGCCGAGCACGATGGTGGCGATCTCCACCGGCCGGATGGCCGCGCCCATGGCCGGGCTCAGCGCCACGCCGTTGGTGCCGGCGAGGCCGGAGAAGATCACCCCCGCCTCGGCCCAGCTCTGCGCCCGGAACAGGGCCCAGCCGACCATGACGAAGGCCAGCGTGAGGATATGGCCGGCGAACGCCCCGGTTCCCGGCAGGCCGAGATTCTTCCACACCCGCCCCACCATCAGCCCGAAGCCGTGCCACAGGCCCCAGATCAGAAACGTCCAGCTCGCCCCGTGCCACAGGCCGCCGAGACCCATGGTGATGAGGAGGTTGGTGGAGACACGGGTGGTGGAGCCGCGGTTGCCGCCCAGCGAAATGTAGAGATAGTCCCGCAGCCAGCTCGACAGCGAAATGTGCCAGCGCCGCCAGAACTCCGAGAGCGAGGTGGAGAGATACGGGTTGTCGAAATTCTCCGGGAATTTGAGGCCCACCATGAGGCCGAGGCCGATGGCCATGGCGCTGTAGCCGGAGAAGTCGAAATAGAGCTGGAGCGTGTAGCCGGTGACCGCGAGCACCACATCCGCCGTGCTGGGATGGGCGATGGCGTAGCCGGCATCCACCAGGGGGGCCAGCGTATCGGCGATCAGCACCTTCTGGGCGAAGCCGAGCATGAAACGCTCGACGCCGAACATGAATTCGGCCCGGTGGAAGGTGCGCTCCTTCAGGCGCTGCGCCACCCATTCGTAGCGCACCACCGGGCCGGCCACGAGATGGCCGAACATGGACTGGTAGGTGGCATAGTTCACGAACGAGGGTTCGGCCTTCACCGTCCCGCGGAACACGTCGGTGGAATAGGAGATGGCGCCGAACACGAAGAACGAAAGCCCGATGGGCAGGAGCACGTCCGGCCAGCCCCAGACCGAGGCGGTGAGCACCTCGGTCGAATGCACCAGCATGTTGGCGTATTTGAACCAGACGAGGGATGCGAGCGGCCAGACGATGCCGACGAACAGCGCCCAGCCCCGTGCCCGCCCTTCGGCGCGGGAGATCCACAGGCCCGTCGCCCACGACCAGATGGCGATGGAGACGATGAGCGGCAGGAAGTCCGCCCGCCACCACGCATAGAACAGCCAGGAAAAGGCGAGGATGGCGAGGTTGCGCGCCATGCCGGGCGTCAGCGCATAGACGATGAGGAAGACCGGCAGGAACAGGAAGAGGAAGCTGTCGGAAGCGAAAACCATGGGGCCGGATCAGTTGCCCGGACCGCGATAGGGCTCGGTCTCGTCGCGCTGGCCGGCCAGCTTCGGCCCGTTGGCGCCGGGCAGCAGGAACAGGCTGTAATGGTCGCCGGCCTTCAGCGGCGGCAGCTTCAGCGGCTGCGACACCGCCGTTCCGCAGCTTGCCGCCAGCACCGCCTCGATGGGGTTGATGGCGCGCTGGCGGGTGTCGTTGGTGGCGACCCCCTCGAACACGACCGGGCCACCATCCGCCACCACCACGCTCGCCGCGCAGCCGGGGACCAGATTGTAGACGCGCAGCTGCGCCTTGAGGTCGTTGCGGCCCTCGGTGGGGTCGGCGATCACCACCGCCGGCCCGGAGGCCGGGACGATGACGGTGGAGAAGGCATCGGCGGGCGGCACGATGCTGCCCTCGGCGGGCTTTCCCGCGAGGCTGACGGCGAGGGGGGCGCCGCCCTTCACGATGCGGTAGATGGTGGCGGTGTCGCCAGCCGGGACGGGTGCCGCCGGCGCGCTGCCGATGCCGACGGGCGCGCCGCTGGCGGCAAGATCCACCACGCGGACATAGGCCGAGCCGGTGGGCGGCTTCGGCGCATAGAGGCGCGTCAGCTCCTGAGCATCGGCCGTGCCCGCGAAAACGGCGAGCGTGGCGGCTGCCAGAGCGAACCGCCGCACAGTACGGCCCGAAACGGTCAAAGCGGCATTGGATGCGGGCATGAGCGCGATCCCGGACTGACCGGCAGACCCTGCGCCGGTTTCACCTGCGACAGTTAGGGGTTGCATCCCGTCAAGGCAACGGAGCGACCCCTTCAACCGCCGTTAAGGTTACGGGATAAGGTCACCATGCGCCACCGGCCCCGGCTCACGCACATTTGGCGGCCAGCGCCTGCGCCACCTTGGAGGCCGGCGTGCGGCCGAGCGCCGCGGTGATGGCCCGTCCGGCAGCCGCGAGGCGATCGAGGTCCACGCCCGTCTCGATGCCGAGGCCATTGAGCATGTAGACGAGATCCTCGGTGGCGAGATTGCCGGACGCGCCCTTGGCATAGGGACAGCCGCCGAGCCCCGCCACGGCCGAATCCACCGACGCGACGCCGATATCGAGGCAGGCCAGCACGTTGGCCAGCGCCTGCCCGTAGGTGTCGTGGAAATGGATCGCGGTGCGCTCAAGGCCGATGCGCTCGGCCACGGCGCCGGTCACCGCCTGCGCTTTGTCCGGCGTGCCGACGCCGATGGTGTCGCTCACCGAGACCTCGTAGCAGCCCATGGCGGTGAGGGCTTCCGACACCTCTACCACCTTCGCCACCGGCACCTCGCCTTGATAGGGACAGCCGAGCGCGCAGCTCACATAGCCGCGCACCGCCACGCCGCGCGCGCGGGCGAGATCGATGAGCGGGGTGAAGCGCTCCAGGCTCTCGGCGATGGTGCAGTTGATGTTCTTACTTGTGAAGGCCTCCGAGGCTGCGGTGAACACCGCCACCTCCTCGATGCCACAGGCGAGCGCCAGCTCCAGCCCTTTCAGGTTGGGCGCCAGCACGGTGTAGCGCACGCCTGCCCGGCGGTTGATGGCGCCCAGTACCTCGGCGGTGTCGGCCATCTGCGGCACCCACTTGGGCGAGACGAAGGAGCCGGCCTCGATCATCTTCAGCCCAGCATCGGCGAGGGCATCGATGAGCGCCACCTTGGCGTCGAGGGGCACGATGCCGGGTTCGTTCTGCAGCCCGTCGCGAGGACCGACCTCGACGATACGAACGGAAGCGGGGCGGGCCATCAGGCGTCCTCCAGAACCAGAAGCTCGGCGCCCTCGTCCACGAGGTCGCCCACGGCGAATTTCAGCGCCTTGACCTTTCCGTCGCGGGGCGCGGCGACGGTGTGCTCCATCTTCATCGCCTCCACAACCACGAGGGCGGCGCCCTTCGTCACCTCCTGCCCTTCCTCCACCGCGATGCGGATGATGGTGCCGGGCATGGGCGCGACGAGCCGGCCGGCGGTGCCGGTGGCCGCCTGCGAGGCGAGGCGCGGGTCGATGAAGTCCACCGCATGTTCCCCGCCGCGCACGAACACGGTGAGGCGATTGCCGGTGCGGATCACCCGCGCCGACAGGGCCACCCCGTCGAGGCGGGCACGCAGGCTGCCGTCCGCCTCCGCCTCGCCCTCCACCGCCACGTCGCCGCCGGGCAGGGCCAGGATGAAGCCGTGGGGGCGGAAATGGGCGCGGATGGCGATGCGCTCATCGCGGTCGGCGAAGGTGAGGTCCACATGGGCGTCGCGGTTGAGCCGCCAGCCGGGCGCGAGGCCCCAGGGCGACCACGGATCGGCCGCATCCACCGTCTCGGCGGACTGGCGGGCCTCCTCCTTCAGGACGAAGAGGGCGGCGAGTGCCAGCACCGTGTCATCCACCGGCGTCGGTGCGGGCAGCAGTACGTCCTGATGGCGGGCGATGAAATTGGTGTCGAGCTCGGCCGCCGCAAACGCCGGATGCGCGGCGATGGCCTTGAGGAACACCCGGTTGGTGGCGAGCCCCACCACCTCGGTCGCGGCGAGCGCCGCCTCCAGTCGCCGCACCGCCTCCAGACGGTCGGCGCCGGAGACGATGATCTTGGCGATCATCGGATCGTAATGGATGGAGACCGTATCCCCGGCCCGCACGCCGGTATCCACCCGAGTGTGATCGAGGTGGGACGGCAGCACGAGATGATCGAGCCGGCCCACCTGGGGCAGGAAGTCCCGCGCGGGATCCTCCGCATAGAGCCGCACCTCGATGGCGTGGCCCTGAAGGGGGATCTCCTCCTGCGTCAGCGGCAGGGTCTCGCCCTGCGCAACGCGGAGCTGCCATTGCACGAGGTCCTGCCCGGTGATGGCCTCCGTCACCGGATGCTCCACCTGGAGGCGGGTGTTCATCTCCATGAAGTAGAAATGCTCGCCCTCGGCGATGAACTCCACCGTGCCGGCGCCGCGATAGCCCACGGCCTTGGCGGCATCCACCGCCGCCTTGCCCATGGCCGCGCGACGCTCCGGCGTCATGCCGGGGGCGGGGGCCTCCTCCACCACCTTCTGATGGCGCCGTTGGATGGAGCAGTCCCGCTCGTGGAGATAGACGCAATTGCCGTGGCTGTCGGCGAAGACCTGCACCTCGATATGGCGCGGCGTTGTGAGATATTTCTCAACCAGCACCTTGTCGTCGCCGAACGCGCTCTTCGCCTCGCGCTGGGCGGAGGCGAGGGCCTCGGGAAACTCGTCCGCCGAGCGCACCACCTTCATGCCCTTGCCGCCACCGCCGGCCGAGGCCTTGATGAGCACCGGGAAGCCGATGCGCTCCGCCTCGCGGGCGAGCAGCGCGGGATCCTGATCCTCACCGTGATAGCCGGGCACCAGCGGCACGCCCGCTTTCTCCATCAGCGCCTTGGCGGCGCTCTTGGAGCCCATGGCGCGGATGGCCGAGGCCGGCGGGCCGACGAAGACGATGCCGGCCTGTTCGCAGGCGTCGGCGAAGGCGGCATTTTCCGAGAGGAAGCCGTAGCCGGGATGGATGGCATCCGCCCCGCTCTTCTTCGCCGCTTCGAGAATGGCGTCGATCCTGAGATAGCTTTCGCGCGCCGGCGCCGGGCCGATGGGATAGGCCTCGTCCGCCACCGCCACGTGCATCGCGTCGGCATCGGCCTGCGAATAGACCGCGACGGCACGCAGGCCGAGGGCCTTGGCGGTGCGCATCACGCGCACGGCGATCTCGCCGCGATTGGCGACGAGCAAAGTGCGGATGGGACGGATCATGCGGCCCCCCAATTGGGTTTTCTTTTTTCGAGGAAGGCGGTGACGCCCTCGCGGCCGTCGGCGCTGGCGCGCTGGTCGGCGATGCGGTGGGCAGTGTCGGCGATGACGGCATCGTCGAGCGGCCTGTCTACGGCGGCGACGAGCGCTTTGGTGGCGCCGAGCGCGGCGGGGCTCGCCGCCTTCAGCGCCTTGAGATGGCGGGCGATGGCCGCGTCCAGTTCCCCGGCGGGCACCACCTCATGGACGAGGCCCAGCTCCAGCGCCGTTGCGGCGGAAAACCGCTCGGCGGTGAGGAAATAACGCCGCGCCTGCCGCGCCCCCATGGCCCGAACCAGATACGGGCTGATGACCGCCGGGATGAGGCCGATGCGCACCTCGGTGACGGCGAATTCCGCCTCCGGCACCGCCACCGCGATGTCGCTGCACGCGATGAGCCCGGTCGCCCCGGCGAAGGCCGAACCGTGGATGCGCACGAGGGTGGGCTTGGGCGAGAGATCGATGGTGCGCATGAGCGCGCCCAGCCGCTCCGCGTCCGCGAGGTTCTCCTCCCGCGAATAGGCCGCCATGCGGCGCATCCAGTTGAGATCGCCGCCGGAGCAGAACACCGGGCCATTGGCGCGCAGCAGGATGGCGACGGCGGCAGGGTCTGCGATGGCCGTCTCGTAGGCCGCGGCGAGCGCGGCAATCAGCGCATCATCGAAGGCATTGCGCACTTCGGGCCGGTCGAGGGTGAGGATGGCGACGCCATCTTCGACGGTCGTGGTGAGGCCGGGCGTAGGCGTCGCCATCACATGCGGAACACGCCGAAGCGTGTCTCCTGCTCGGGGGCGTTGAGGGCGGCGGACAAAGCGAGGGCCAGCACCATGCGGGTGTCGGCGGGGTCGATCACGCCGTCGTCCCACAGCCGGGCCGAGGAATAATAGGGATGGCCTTGCACCTCGTACTGATGGCGGATGGGGGCCTTGAAGGCCTCCTCCTCCTCTGCCGGCCAGTTGCCGCCACGGCCCTCGATGCCGTCGCGCTTCACCTGCGCCAGCACATTGGCCGCCTGCTCGCCGCCCATCACCGAGATGCGGGCATTGGGCCACATCCACAGGAAGCGCGGATCGAAGGCGCGGCCGCACATGCCGTAGTTTCCGGCGCCGAAGGAATTGCCGATCACCACCGTGAACTTTGGCACCGACGCGCAGGAGACGGCGGTGACGAATTTCGCCCCGTCCTTGGCGATGCCGCCCGCCTCATACTTCCGCCCCACCATGAAGCCGGTGATGTTCTGCAGGAAGACGAGGGGAATATTGCGCTGGCAGCACAATTCCACGAAGTGCGCGCCCTTCAGCGCGCTCTCGGAGAAGAGGATGCCGTTGTTGGCGATGATGCCCACGGGATAGCCGAAGATGCGGGCGAAGCCCGTCACCAGCGTCGGCCCGTAGAGCGGCTTGAACTCGTCGAACTCGGAGGCATCGACGATGCGGGCGATGATCTGGCGGACATCGAACGGCTGCTTCGGGTCGGCCGAGACGATGCCGTAGATCTCCTTCGCATCGTAGAGCGGCGCGCGAGGCTCGCGGATGTCGAGAGAGTGGGCCTTGGTGGTGTTGAGGTCGGCGACGATGGAGCGGGCGATGCCGAGCGCATGGGCGTCGTTCTCCGCCATGTGGTCTGCGACGCCGGAGGTGCGGGTGTGGACGTCCGCCCCGCCCAGCTCCTCGGCGGTGACGACCTCGCCAGTGGCCGCCTTCACCAGCGGCGGGCCGCCGAGGAAGATGGTCGCTTGGTTCTTGACCATGATGGACTGGTCGGCCATGGCCGGCACATAGGCGCCGCCGGCGGTGCAGGAGCCCATCACCACCGCGATCTGCGGGATGCCCTGCGCCGACATGTTGGCCTGATTGAAGAAGATACGGCCGAAATGCTCGCGATCGGGGAAGACCTCGTCCTGGTTCGGCAGGTTGGCGCCGCCGGAATCCACGAGGTAGATGCACGGCAGGTGGTTTTCCTGCGCCACGCGCTGGGCGCGCAGGTGCTTCTTCACCGTCATGGGGAAATAGGTGCCGCCCTTCACCGTCGCGTCGTTGGCGACGATGACGCATTCGCGGCCCGAGACGCGGCCGATGCCGGTGATGATGCCGGCGGCGGGCACCTCGTCGTCATACATGCCGTAGCCCGCGAGCTGGCTGAACTCCAGGAAGGGCGAGCCGGTGTCGAGCAGCGTGCGGATGCGGTCCCGCGGCAGGAGCTTGCCGCGCTTCAGGTGCCGCTCGCGGGCGACGGCGCCGCCACCCTCCGCCACCTTCTCCACGACGGACCGCAGATCCGCGACGGAGGCTTCCAGCGCCTCGCGGTTGCGGCGGAATGCGTCGGAGCGGCGGTCGACCGCGTCCTCGATGATCGCCATGAGCGCTCTCGCCCCCAAATGCCCGGGCGCGCGGCCGACCGGCCCGATGATCGGCCGGATGCGCACGCCCTCTCGCCTCAAGAGAAACGATTTCCACAAGGACCGACGATCCTCGAGGAGCCCGGCTCTCGCGAACCGGCAGCGGGGCAGCCGGAGGCAAAGCGCGCCGATGCCCGCGCAGCTGGGCGCAAGGCGGCTCGGGCGTCTCCCTCGGCGCCGGTCGATGCCGGCTTGGAAACGATCGTACGTTTTTTTATTGGAGGCGCAAGGGCTTTCGCGCGGTCATTTCCGACGGACGACGCGCCGTCCCATCACGTCCGCGCGGCCTTGGTGACCTGGGCGGGCCGGCGCGCGGGCTTCTCGCGCTCCGGCAGCTCCGCGGGGGCTGCGAGGGGCTGAAGAGGGGCTCCTCCGGTGACGCCGCCGATGACGAGCGCCGTGTAGGTGTCCACGATTTCGTCCTGGCTCAATCGGCCGCCCGGCAGGTACCACATGCAGATGCCGGTGAGCATGGAGATGATGGCGTAGGTGGCGACCTTGGGCTCGCGCACCTCGAACACGCCTTGCGCCGCACCCTGGCGCAGGATTGCCTCCAGCAGCCCCTCATAGCGCCGGCGCAGGCCGACCACGACGGCGCGATGCGCCTCGTCGAGGCTGCGGATTTCCATGTTGGCGATGAAGACGTGGGCGAGCCGCGTCATGTGGTAACGCAGGTGGAAGGCGCAGAAGACCCTGAGGCGCGCCAGCGGGTCTTCGATGCCGGCGAGGTCCGCCTCGGCCTTGCCCAGCAGATCCTCCATGTGGTCGCGCACGATGTCGAACAGCAGGGTCTGCTTGTTGTCGAAATATTTGTAGAGCGAGCCGGACTGCAGGCCCACCTCGGCTGCCAGCTGACGCAGGCTCATGGCCTCGTAGCCGTGCCTGTAGATGAGCTTCACGCCCGCCTGCCGGATGGCTTCGGCGGTGCGTGCGCCGTTGGAACCGATGGTGCGCGCCATTGCCTTTTTAACGTTCGATGTCCCGGCCTTTCAAAGGTCAGGCCCGGGTGCCTCAATTGCGCGAGCGGACTGCGCGAACGCGCGATCCGGCTGCGATCCGCGTGGCAGAGTGCGAGCCCCGCCCCCGCGATGCAAGATCATCTTGCGACACCGAATGCCGCTTGACCACAATAAAAAAGAACGCTTGATTGTTTAACGAACCCGGCGAAACGATCGGGCCGAGAAATCGGACAAGGCGCCCAGTCCGCCGCACGGCGCGGGGCGCCGGATAGGGAGATGATGACATGGCCACCCTGCAGGCGTGACCTCTCAATCCTTGTGCATCGAAATGGCGTGGGACGCTTCTCCAGCGTAGTGGACGCAGCCGTCCGCATCCACGTGGCCGGTATCTCCGGTGATGTAATAGTCGCGGCCGAACCGAAATCTGGCTTCCGTCGCCATTTCGTCCTGGCTGTAGGCGCGAAACCAGAAGAGCGGCGAGCGTGGAACGTGGATCGCCAGTATTCCCTCCGCGCCCACGCCCAGCTCAGTGCCCGCCTCGTCGAGGACGACGAGGGAGAAGCCGGGTGCCACCCGGCCGACGGACACGCGATTGAGGGAGTGGGGATCATGCGGGTCATGCTTCATGCCGACGATCATGCCCGCTTCGCGATGGCCGTACTGGTTCACCAGCGGCACGCCGAGCTTCTGCGTGACCCAGGAGATGATGTCCTGGGGCAGGGGCTCGCCGCCAACGGTGACGATCCGCAGCGCGAGGCGGTGCGAGGCCGCGGCGGGGTCGCCCCGTCGCCAGGCCTTGATCTGTGATGGCGCGGCGGTGAGGTTGGTGACGCGGAATTTCGATAGGACGCGATAGCCCTGCGAGACGTCGTACGGCCCATCGCAGAACAGGATGGATTTGCCGATCAGGAGCGGGCCGACGAGACCGTAGAAGACGCCATATTCCCAGCCTTGGTCGGTCATGTTCCAGAACACATCCTCGTCGCGGACGTCGAGCCCGTGGCGCATGTATTGCTCGATTTCGGCCAGGGCGCGGACAGGGGTGAGGAGGCCGTATCTCGGTTCCACCACCTTCGCCGAATAGGTCATGATGAACGGGTCGTTCTCGCCATAGGTCGTGGCCTCCGTCAGCGGTTCGGCTTCGTAGATCGACGACCAGAACTGGGTGACGCGGCCTTCTATGCGGTTGATGTGGTCTCCTTCCACGAGAAAGACCGGAGTTGATGGCGTGATGTACTTTCGGGCGCGCTCGACCAGTACACGATCGGCGACGATCGCCTTCGCGCCGCCGGCCTCGAGCCGGGCGTTCACCGCCGATGCGGAATAGGTGGAAAAGAGCGGCATGTAGACCGCGCCGACACGCCAGATTGCGAGGGCCGCAATGATCAGCTCGACGCCCTTGGGCAGCATGACGGCGACGCGGTCGCCCTTCCGGATCCCGACAGATGTGAGGACACGGGCAAAGCGCGATGAATAGTCCGAAAGCCTGCCAAAGCTCAGTTCCGAGGTCTGGCCCGACACCGACTCGTGGATCATGGCCGGATGCGCGCGCTTGCCCGGCAGGTGGCGGTCGCAGAGCAGGTGGGCGAGGGATATGGCGTTTCCGCAGTATTCGGGCCTCTGGTACAGGCTCGGATTGGGCGTGGCATCCGCCGGCAGCGCGCCGGAGCCCTGGGGCGGGTCGGCCCGCTGCCCGATCTCCTTCAGGAATGCGCCGAAGGTATAGAAGCGGCTCGCCGCATCGTAGGACAGCAGGCCCTCGTGAACGAGCGCCGCAGCGAGCCGATGGGTCGTTGCCTTGGATAGGCCTGTGCCCCCCATCAGATCAGCAAGGCGCGCGCCATGGGGCGGCGCATCCGCGACGGCCCGCAGGACGGAGATGGCCCGGGACAAGCTTTGGGCGCCCTTTGGCCCCTGATCCGGATCGGAAGACGCTGTCATGTCTTATTATGTGAGACGAAATCGGACCGGCGGCAATATTTTTCTCCTCATCGAAAGTGGTGCTTGAAAGATTCAATCGGTCGTTCGATAATGAAGTCAATCAGCGTCTCATAATATGAGATAGCGGCTCATAGAAGCCAAACCCGCGATGCGGGATAGGGAGGGGACCATGTCGCTACCTGCCGCTTCGGCCGGGGCTGCAACGGGCGTGTCTGCCCTGCTTGATGTGCAGAACATCTCGCTCCGCTTCGGGGGCCTCAAGGCGCTGTCCGACGTGAGCTTCCATGTGCGGCCCGGCGAGCTGTTCTCCATCATCGGCCCCAACGGCGCCGGCAAGACGTCCATGCTGAACTGCATCTCCGGCCGCTACACGCCGAGCGATGGGCGCGTTGTGTTCGACGGCCGGGACGTGACCAAGCTGAAGCCCAACCGGCGCGCGGAGATCGGCATCGGCCGCACCTTCCAGAACCTGGCGCTGTTCAGTCACATGAGCGTGCTCGACAACATCATGGTCGGCCGCCATCACCTGTTGAAGAACAACTTCTTCACGGGTGCGCTCTACTGGATTGGCGGCGCGCAGAAGGAAGAGCTGGAGCATCGCCGCAAGGTGGAGGAAGTGATCGACTTCCTCGATATCCAGCATGTGCGCAAGGCCACCGCCGGCACCCTCTCCTACGGGCTTCGCAAGCGCGTGGAACTCGCTCGCGCTGTGGCGCTGGAGCCCAAGCTCATTCTCCTCGACGAGCCCATGGCGGGCATGAATCTCGAGGAGAAGGAGGACATGGCTCGCTACATCGTCGATCTCAACGAGGAATGGGGCATGACGATCATCATGATCGAGCATGACATGGGCGTGGTGATGGACATCTCCCACCGGGTGATGGTGCTCGATTTCGGTCGCAAGCTGGTGGAGGGAGAGCCCGCCGCCGTGTTGGCCGATCCCCATGTTCGCAAGGCCTACCTCGGCGAGGAGGATCTTGAGATCGAAGAGGCGGCGCCCGCCGCCGTGTCCGCGTGATGCGACAAAGCTGAGGCGCGCCATGGCTCCCATTCCCGCCTATCCGGACGTCACGGTCCACGACACCCTGCCGAAGCTGCTGCGGCTGAACGCGAAAGCCCATGCCGGCGAGACGTGGCTGCGCGAGAAGGATCTCGGCATCTGGATTTCCTACACCTGGGGCGATGTCGCCACCCGCGTGCGGGACATGACCCTCGGGCTCACCACGCTGGGCGTCTCCCGCGGTGACGTGATCGGCCTCATCGGCGACAACCGGCCGGAATGGCTGATGGGCGAGATCGCCGCCCATGCCATCGGCGGCATGAGCCTCGGCATCTATCGCGATGCGCTGGGCGACGAGGTGGCCTATCTCGTCACTTATGCGGACGTCGCGGTGGTCTTCGCCGAGGATGAGGAGCAGGTCGACAAGCTTCTCTCGCTTGACGAGAAGATCCCAACCGTCCGGCACATCGTCTATTCCGACCCGCGCGGCATCCGCAAATACGACGATCCGCGCCTCATTTCGCTGAAGGAGCTGGAGAAAAGGGGCGCGGAGGTGGCCGCCCGCGATGCCGGCGCCTATGACCGCCTCGTGGATGCCGGCAAGGGCGACGACGTCGCCATCCTCTGCACCACCTCGGGCACCACCTCGCACCCCAAGCTCGCCATGCTCACCGGCGGCGCGCTGCTGAGGCATTGCCGGGCCTATCTGGACATGGATCCGCGCCTGCCCACCGACGAATATGTCAGCGTTCTGCAGATGCCGTGGATCATGGAGCAGATCTACGCCTTCGGTCAGGCGCTCATCTCCCGCATGAAGGTGAACTTCGTGGAGGAGCAGGAGACGCTGATGGCCGACATGCGGGAGATCGGCCCTTCCTTCGTGCTGTTCGCCCCCCGCGTGTGGGAGCAGATCGCCGCCGACGTGCGCTCGCGCATGATGGACTCGTCGGCCCTCAAGCGCGGCATGTTCGACCTCGGCATGAAGCTCGGCCTGAAGGCGCTGGACGAGGGCCGGCGCTCGCCGCTTGCCGATTTCATCCTGTTCCGCGCGCTGCGGGATCGCCTCGGCTTCTCCAACCTCAAGTCCGCCGCCACCGGCGGCGCGGCGCTGGGGCCGGACACCTTCCGCTTCTTCCTTGCGCTGGGCGTGCCCATGCGCCAGCTCTACGGCCAAACCGAGCTCCTGGGCGCCTATACGCTGCACAAGGAGAAGGACGTCGACTTCGACACGGTGGGCGTGCCCTTCGAGGGCGTCGAAATCCGCATCGATGATCCCGATCCCAACGGCCTCGGCGAGGTGGTCACCCGCCACGCCAACATGTTCACCGGCTATTTCCGCAACGAGGACGAGACGCGGAAGTCCTTCGCCGAGGAGGGCTGGATGCGCACGGGCGATGCCGGCTTCTTCAACGGCAAGGGCCATCTCGTCGTCATCGACCGCATCCGCGACATGGCCAAGACCTCGCACAATGATCGCTTCTCGCCGCAATATATCGAGAACAAGCTGAAGTTCTCGCCCTACGTGGCCGAGGCGGTGGTGCTGGGCGACGGGCGCGACAGCTTGGCGGCGCTCATCTGCATCCGCTTCTCCATCGTCTCCAAATGGGCGGAGAAGAACCGCATCTCGTTCACCACCTATACGGACCTCTCAGCGCGGCCCGAAGTCATCGCGCTTCTGAAGAAGGAAGTGGAGGGGGTGAACCGGACGCTCGCCGAGAAGCAGCGCATCGGCCGCTTCCTCCTCCTCTACAAGGAGCTGGATGCGGATGACGGCGAGCTGACCCGCACCCGCAAGGTGCGCCGCGGTGTCATCAACGAGCGCTACGGCACCATCATCGATGCCATGTACGAAGGGCAGAAGGTGATCGACGTGGACACCACCATCACCTTCCAGGACGGCACCCGCCAGCGCATCAAGACCAAGCTCGACGTCATCGACCTCGGCGCCCCGCCGCCGGTGAAAGACGACGGCAAGAGGAGGGCTGCGTGATGGCTCGACGGCACGACAGCCGGCCTGCCCCCTCTCCCCTCGCGGGAGAGGGATGGGGTGAGGGGGTGTTGGCGCTAAGTGCGCCGCCTGTTCTCTTCCCGGCAGCCTCACCCCTCACCCCCGACCCCTCTCCCGCAAGGGGAGAGGGGAGGCGTCCTGTACCCGTCATGGGGAGCCTCTGATGCAATCCCAGCTCCTGCTTCAGCTCATCATCAACGGGCTCATCATCGGCACGCTCTATGGCGTCGTCGGCATGTGCTTCGTGCTCATCTACAAGGCCTCGCAGGTGGTGAACTTCGCCCAGGGCGAGTTCCTGCTCATCGGCGCCTGGACCTGCTGGTGGCTGCTCACCGCATGGAACATCCCCTTCTTCTGGGGCTTCCTCATCGCCGTCTGCTTCATGATGGTGTTCGGCATCGCCGTGCAGATGATCGTGCTGCGACCGCTCATCGGCGAGCCGATCATCTCGGTCATCATGGTGACGATCGGCCTCTCCATCTTCTTCCAGGCGCTGATGAAGTGGATGTTCGGCACCTTCGCCCAGCCGTTCCCGCCCATCTTCCCGGTGGCGCAGGTGAATATCCTCGGGCTGCAGGTGCAGACGGCCTATCTCATGTCCACGGGCGTCAGCCTCGCGATCATGGCCGGCTTCGCCTGGTTCTTTAAGTATTCGCGGCTCGGCCTTGCCATGCGCGCCACCGCCTTCTCCCAGCAGGTGGCGCAGTCCCTCGGCATCTCGGTGCGCCAGGTGTTCGCGCTCTCCTGGGGCATCTCGGCGGCGGTCTCGGCGGTGGCCGGTGTGGTGGTGGGCATCGTCAACGGCGTGTCGTCGGCGCTGTCCTACTTCGGCATCAAGGTGTTCCCGGCCGTGATCCTCGGCGGCCTCGACAGCGTGTTCGGCGCGGTTGTGGGCGGCCTCATCGTGGGCTTGCTGGAAAACCTCGGCCAATACGTGGACAGCCAGTATCTGAAGTGGGGCAACCTCTACGAGATCATCCCCTTCTACGCCCTGATCATCATCCTGATGATCAAGCCCTACGGGCTGTTCGGCACCCGCGACATCGAGAGGGTCTGAGGTCATGGCGCTCACCTCCCTGCGGCCGTGCGGCGATTATCGCACCAGCTACAAGGCCGACCAGACCATCTTCCAGACGCGGCTGACGCTGGTCTTCGTCATCCTCGCCATCGCGGCCCTGTGCTGCACGCCGCTGTTCGCCTCGCGCTACGTGCTGAGCCTGATGATCCAGATCGGCTATCTCGGCATCGCCGCGCTGGGTCTGAACATCCTCGTCGGATTTTCCGGCCAGATCTCCATCGGCCACGCGGTGTTCTTCGGCTTCGGCGGCTTCGCCTCGGCCTTCCTCGCCGACAAGGGCGTGCCGGTGCCGCTCGCCATCGTGCTGGCCGGACTGTGGACCACGGTGGTGGGCCTCATTTTCGGCCTGCCGGCGGCGCGGGTGAAGGGGCTCTACCTCGCCATCGCCACGCTTGCCGCGCAGTTCATCCTGCAGGACTTCTTCGTGCGCGCCGAATGGTTCACCGGCGGCACCCACGGCGCCATCGCCGCGCCCTTCACCCTGTTCGGCTACGATCTCTCGGGCGATGCGCGCTACTTTTACGTGGTGCTGTTCTTCGTGGTCGTCGGCTATATCGGCGCCACCAACCTGATGCGCAGCCGCGACGGGCGGGCGCTGATCGCGGTGCGCGACCATTATCTCTCCGCCGAGATGATGGGTGTGAACCTCACCAAGTATCGCACCATGGCGTTCGGCATCTCGTCCTTCTACGCCGGCATCGGCGGGGCGCTCTACGCGCACTATGTGGGCTTCATGTCGGTGGAGGGGCTCGACATCCTCTTCTCCATCCAGTTCCTCGGCATGATCATCATCGGCGGGCTCGGGTCCATCATGGGCTCGCTGATGGGCACCGTGTTCATGGTGCTGCTGCCGGAGGCGACCGGCTGGCTTGCATCGGCACTCTCCGGCAGCGTCATCGACCAGGTGCTGCACCTCAAGGACGGCATCACCTATATGCGTGAGATGCTGATCGGCCTCACCATCATTCTCTTCCTGATCTTCGAGCCGGACGGCCTCGCCCACCGCTGGCGCCTTATCAAGGCCTACTGGAAGCTCTATCCCTTCTCCTATTGACGCGTTCAGGTCCCGACGAAACCCGAGCCGAGGCGGCGCAGACCGCCCGGCGCAAGAGGAAACCCAAGGAGCCACAGATGAAGCGACTGACCCTTTCCCTCGTCTCTGCGCTGGCGCTCGCCGCAGCGACGCCCGCGCTCGCGCAGTCGATCAACATCGGCCACCTCGCCGATTATTCCGGCGGCACCTCGGACGTGGGACAGCCCTACGGACAGGGCATCCAGGACACCATCGCCTGGATCAACGCCAATGGCGGCGTGAACGGCAAGAAGATCAATTCCGACTTCAACGAATACGGCTACCAGGTGCCGCGCGCGCTGGCCGCCTTCAAGAAGTGGGTGGGCACCGACAAGGTGGTCGCCATCCAGGGCTGGGGCACCGCCGACACCGAAGCCCTCGTGGGCATGGTGACGAAGGAGGAGATTCCCTATTACTCCGGCTCCTACTCCGCCTCCCTCACCGATCCCGTGGGCAAGGTGAACGCCAAGAGCGAGCGCGCCGCGCCGTTCAATTTCTTCTATGGACCGTCCTATTCGGACGCCGCCCGCGCCATGGTGCAGTGGGCCGCCGACGACTGGAAGAAGAAGGGCAAGCCCGGCAAGCCCAAGTGGGTGCACATGGGCGCCAATCACCCCTATCCGAACTCGCCCAAGGAAGCGGCGGCGGAATATGCCAAGTCGCTGGGTTTCGAGGTGCTCGATCCCATCACCTTCGCCCTCACGCCGGGTGACTACACGCCCCAGTGCCTGACGCTGAAGCAGTCCGGCGCCAACTACGCCTATCTCGGCAACACCGCCGGCTCCAACATCTCGGTGCTGAAGGCGTGCAAGACCGCGGGCGTGGACGTGCAGTTCCTCGGCAACGTGTGGGGCATGGACGAGAACGCCATGAAGGCCGCGGGCGAAGCCGCCAACGGCGTCGTCTTCCCGGTGCGCACCGCCGTGACCTGGAACGGCTCGGCGCCCGGCCTTGCCACCGCCAAGGAGATTTCCAAGATCTCCGACCCGTCGGGCAATGCCTATCGCCCGGTGCACTATCTCTCCGCCATCTGCACAGCCCTCTACATGAAGGAAGCCATGGAGTGGGCGGACAAGAACGGCGGCGTGACCGGCGTGAAGATCCGCGACGGCATGTACCAGAAGAAGGACTGGGTGCCGAAGGGCATGGACGGCGTGTGCAATCCCTCCACCTGGACCGCCACCGACCATCGCCCCACCACCCGCGTGGACCTCTACCGCTCCGTCGTGACCGGCCCCACCGACGCCTCGGTCGCCGACCTGGTGAAGAGCGGCGCCATCAAGCTGGAAAAGGTCGCCACCATCGACCTGCCGCGCAAGACGGAATTGCAGGGCTGGTGAGGTCACGGAGGCAGGCTCGCCTGCCTCCCGTTTGATCGACGTCATGCCCCGGCGCGTCCGGGGCATCCACCCATCCGCCGCAGCGGTCAACGTCCTTCAGGGACAGCCCTGCCTCAGAGGATGGGTGGATCCCCCGGCCAAGCCGGGGGATGACGGTCTGGCAAGGAATCGGAGACCGCCATGGCCGAGGCCGCACTGAAGTTCGAACCCGCCGCCGAGACCGCGCCCCCGCTCCTGTCGGTGGACAATATCGAGGTGGTCTATAACGACGTCATCCTCGTCCTGCGCGGGCTTTCCCTGAAGGTGCCGAAGGGCCAGATCGTCGCTTTGCTCGGCTCCAACGGCGCCGGCAAGTCCACCACGCTGAAAGCCATCTCCGGCCTGCTCCGCACGGAGGACGGCGAGATCACACGCGGCGACGTCACCTTCATGGGCGAGCGCATCAACGGCATCGAGCCGGACAGGATCGTCCGCCGTGGCATCTTCCAGGTGATGGAGGGGCGCCGCATCATCGCCGACATGACCTGCCTCGAGAACCTCCGCCTTGGCGCCTATACGCGGCGCGACAACGAGGTGAAGAGCGACATCGAGCGCGTCTACGAATACTTCCCCCGCCTCAAGGAGCGCACCGGCCTCGCCGGCTATCTCTCCGGCGGCGAGCAGCAGATGCTGGCCATCGGCCGGGCCATCATGTCCCGCCCCAAGCTCATCCTCATGGACGAGCCCTCCATGGGCCTGTCGCCGCTTCTGGTGAAGGAGGTGTTCTCCATCATCAAGAAGCTGAACCAGGATCTCGGCGTCACCATCCTGCTGGTGGAGCAGAACGCGCGCGTGGCGCTCTCCGTGGCGGACTACGGCTATATCATGGAGCAGGGCAAGATCGTGCTCGATGGCAGCGCCGAGATGCTGGCGACCAACGAGGACGTGAAGGAATTCTACCTCGGCCAGGGTGGCGGCGAGGAGCGCAAGAGCTTCAAGAACCTGAAGAGCTTCAAGCGCCGCAAGAGGTGGCTCTGAGGCCTGCGGGGGGGCGCCGCGATCTGAATAGCACTGCGTCATGGCCGGGCTTGTCCCGGCCATCCACGTGGAGCGGCTGGGAACACTACGAACCATTTCTCCGGCGGTCCGACGTGGATGGCCGGGACAAGCCCGGCCATGACGGCACCAAAAGGGACAGGGCGCGGGACAGGAAGACACCATGACCGATCCGAACCGCCACTACGACGCCAGCGAGACCCGCGACCCTCAAGCGCGCGAGCAGGCGCTGCTGCAGGCGCTGTCCGCGCAGGTCGCCCACGCCAAGGCCAAGGCGCCCTATTTCGCCGCGCTGTTCAAGGATGTGGACCCGGCCGCCATCACCTCGCGGGCGGCGCTGGCGCAGCTGCCCGTCACCCGCAAGTCGGACCTTCTGGAGATCCAGCCGAGGAGCTACCCCTTCGGCGGGCTGAACGCGACGCCGCCCGGCAGGTTGGCGCGCATCTTCATGTCGCCCGGCCCCATCTATGACGTGGAGGGCCACGGCCCCGATTTCTGGCGTTTCGCCCGCGGCCTGTTCGCGGCCGGCTTCCGTGCCGGGGACATCGTGCACAATTCCTTCTCCTATCACCTGACCCCTGCCGGCTCGATGATCGAGAGCGGCGCCCATGCGCTGGGCTGCGCCGTGGTGCCCGCCGGCGTCGGCCAGACCGACCTGCAACTGCGCGCCATCGCCGACATCCGCCCGCAGGGCTACGGCGGCACGCCCTCCTTCCTGAAGATCCTCGTGGACAAGGCGCGGGAGACCGGCACCGACATCTCCTCCCTTACCAAGGCACTGGTGTCCGGCGAGGCGTTCCTGCCAGCCCACCGGGCCGAGCTGAAGGCCGCCGGCATCACCGCCCGCCAATGCTACGGCACGGCCGATCTCGGCCTCGTCGCCTATGAGAGCGAGGCCGAGGACGGCATGATCGTGGATGAGGGCTGCCTCGTGGAAATCCTGCGCCCCGGCACCGGCGATCCGGTGGAGGCCGAGGGCGAGGTGGGCGAGGTGGTCGTCACCCTGTTCGAGCCGGACTATCCCCTTGTGCGCTTCGCGACCGGCGACCTCTCCGCCGTGATGCCGGGCACGAGCCCCTGCGGGCGCACCAACATCCGCCTTCGGGGCTGGATGGGCCGCGCCGATCAGACCACGAAGATCCGCGGCATGTTCGTGCATCCCGTGCAGGTTCAGGCGGCAGTGAAGAAGCATCCGGCCGTGGCGAAGGCCCGCCTCGTGGTGGATCGCGCCGGCGACCAGGACGACATGGCGCTGGAGATCGAGGTGGCCGACGCCGCCGCGCTCTCGCAGGATGCCCTGCTGGAAGACATCCGCTCCGCCACCAAGCTGCGCGGCCGGCTCGTGGTGCTTTCGCCGGGCACGCTGCCCGCCGACGCCAAGACCATCGAGGACCGCCGCCCGGTGTGAGACGGGAACTCTTTCCCGCTCGACTTCTTAAATTCCTCTCAGAAAAGCCTTTTGTTTCAGATCGTTATGGACACTTCTTCCCGGCGCCGCCACAGTGGCGGCGCATCGGACGGGGTCGCAGGCGCGGCGCCGGCTGGAGGATTTCGGGAGGAAGGCCATGCTCACGCGCCGCCGCCTGCTGGCGCTCTCGGGTGCCGCGCTGTCCGGCGCTGCCGTGGCGCTTGCCGGCGGGCCGCTCTCTCCCGCGCGCGCCGCGCCGCCGCCCATCCGCCTCGGCATCCTGCAATTCGGCTCGGCCGCCTGGGAAGTCGCCGCCATGGGCGCGCTGGGGCTCGATGCCGCCAACGGCGTGACGCTCGATGTCACCCGCTATGCCAATAATGACGCCGGCCGCGTCGCCTTCATGGCGGGGGCGGCGGACGCCATCGTCAGCGATCTGCTCTGGGCGGCACGGGTGAAGGCGGACGGGCGCGATCTCGTCTACATCCCCTTCTCCTCCTCGGAAGGGGCGGTGATGGTGCCCAAGGGCTCCCCCATCCGCTCCGTCGCCGACCTCGCGGGTAAAAGGCTGGGCGTCGCCGGCGGCCCGCTGGACAAGAGCTGGCTCATGCTGAAGGCGACCGCGCAGGAAAAGGCGGGGCTCGATCTCCAGACCGCCGCTCAGCCGGTGTTCGCTGCCCCGCCTCTGCTCGCCGCCGAACTCGAGGCCGGCAATCTTGATGCCGCGCTGATCTACTGGACTTTCGCCGCGCGGCTCGAACCCAAAGGCTTCCGGCAGATGCTCACCGTGGAGGAGATGGTGAAGGGCTTCGGCCTCGCCCATGAGCCGACGCTGGTGGGCTACGTGTTCGACGGCGCCTTCGCCCGCGCGAACCCCGTTACGGTCGCCGCCTTTGCCGCCGCCTCCCGCGCCACCAAGATGGCGCTGGCCGATCCCGCCCGCTCCGGGCCCGGCTGGACGGCAGCGCGGGCGCAGATGCAGGCGGGCGACGAAGCCACCTTCGAGGCCCTGCGGCGCGGCTTCCTCGCCGGCATTCCCCGGCTGTCGCTCGCCGAGGAGCAGACGCTGGCAGAGCAGCTCTATGCCGTTCTGGTGAAGCTCGGCGGCGCGAAGCTGGTGGGCAGTGCCACGCGCCTGCCGGCGGACCTCTATTTCAAGGCGCCGGCGGCGCGATGAAGCTCTTGTCCTCGGGCACCGCGGCGCGGGCGGCCTCGCTCGTCCTGCTGCTGCTGGCGTGGGAGATCACGGCGACCCTGGCGCACAGCCGGGCCCTTCCGGCGCCGCATGCGGTGTTCGCTTTCATCGCGCGGGAGGCGAGCGGTGGCGATCTTGTCTCCAATATTGCCATCACGCTGGCGCGGGTCGTCGTCTCCTTCGTGGTGGCCATGGCGCTCGGCTGCGCCATCGGCGTCGCGCTCGGCCGCTCGCGCAGGCTCGACACCGCCTTCGACACCTGGGTGATCGTGCTCCTCAACACGCCCGCCCTCGTCATCACCGTGCTCTGCTACATCTGGCTCGGCCTCACTGAGGCGGCGGCGGTGCTCGCCGTGGCGCTCAACAAGATTCCCACTGTGGCGGTGCTGATGCGCGAGGGCACCCGCGCGCTCTCCCCGGAACTCGACGAGATGGCGAGCGCCTTCCGCCTGTCGCCCATGGACCGGCTGCGCCACGTGCTGATCCCGCAGTTGCAGCCGCACATTGCGGGGGCGGCTCGCTCTGGGCTCGCGCTGGTGTGGAAGATCGTGCTCGTGGTGGAGTTGCTGGGGCGCCCCAACGGCGTCGGCTACGCCATCTCGGTCTATTTCCAGCTGTTCGACGTGACCGCCGTGCTTGGCTATTCGCTGGCCTTCATGTCGGTCATGCTGGCCATCGAATACGGCGTGTTGCAGCCCTATGAAGCCCATGTCCGACGCTGGCGCCTCGCCGCTCATTGAGGCGGTCATCCGCGCCAAGACATACCGGCGGCCCGACGGCGCCGAGATGGAGGCCGTGCGCGGGATCACGCTGGCCATCGCACGCGGCGAATTCGTCTGCCTCATCGGTCCCTCCGGCTGTGGCAAGACGACGACGCTGCGCATCCTCGCCGGGCTCGACCGCGCTTTCGAGGGCGAGGTGACGCCCGATCCCGCGACCCTTTCCATCGGCGTCGCCTTCCAGGAGCCGCGTCTTCTGCCGTGGCGCACGGTGGAGGAGAACATCCGCCTCGTGCTGCCGAAGGCGCGCCGGGCCATGGACCTTGCGCCGCTGATCGCGCGCTTCGGCCTCTCGGCCCATGCGGCGCGCTATCCCGGCGAGCTGTCGCTCGGCCTTGCCCGGCGGGTATCGCTGGCGCGCGCCATGGCGCTGGAGCCGGACCTGCTGGTGCTTGACGAGCCCTTCGTCTCCCTCGATGCCCTGGCCGCCGCAGACCTGCGCCGCTACGTGGCGCTGGCGGCGGACGGCGGAACGAGCGTGCTCATGGTGACGCACAATGTGCGCGAGGCGCTGGAGCTGGCGGACCGCGTGGTGCTGCTGGCGCCTCGGCCCACCCATGTCGTCGAGGAGGTGTGTCTCGCCTTGCCGCGGGCCATGCGCGATGGTCCATGGATCGAGGCCGAGCGCGCGGCACTGGCTGCGCGTTTTCCTCTGCTGCGGGAGGGGTGAGATGGAGCGTTCCGGAGCCCATGGCTGCGAACCCCGGATGGTGCAGCGCGTCACCGCAGGTCTGGCTCTCGCGGTACTGCTGGCCGGCGCGATTCCGGCTGCAGCGCAAGCGCAGCCGGAGCCGCTCGCCGTGAGCGAGGTCGCTCCCGGGGTGTTCGTCCATCAGGCGCCCTATGCCCTTGCATTGCCGAAGAATCTCGGCTTCGTCGGCAATGCCGGTTTCGTCATCGGCAAGGATGCCGTGGCGGTGATTGACACCGGCGGCAGCAAGGCGGCGGGGGAGGCGCTGAAGGCGGCCATCCGCGCGCGCACGGCGCTGCCGATCCGCTACGTGATCAACACCCACATGCACCCGGATCACGTGCTCGGCGATGCCGCGTTCGTGGGGCCGGGCGTGACCTTCATCGGCCATCACAACCTGCCGGAGGCGCTCTCCGCCCGCGCCGCCTCCTACCTTTCCGCCACCGAGCGCCTGATCGGGCCGGCGGCGGCCGAGGGCACGCGTGTGATCCTACCCGACGAGACGGTGGACACGGTGCGGACCATCGATCTCGGGGAGCGCCCGCTGCGCCTCGAAGCGTGGCGGACGGCGCACACCGCCACCGACCTGACCGTGTTCGACGAAAAGACGAGCACGTGGTTCCTCGGCGATCTCCTCTTCCTCGGGCATGTCCCCGCCCTCGACGGCAAGGCCCTGGGCTGGATCTCCATCCTGGAGGAGATGAAGCGCCGGCCTGTGGCTCGGGTGGTGCCGGGCCACGGCCCCGCCTCCGCCCCCTGGCCGGACGCTGCGGCACCCACCGAGCGCTATCTCAAACGCCTCATCGCCGACGTGCGCGCCACGGTCAAGGCCGGCGGCACCATGGCCGAGGCGGCCCGCGCGGCCGGCCGCGAGGAAGCGCCCGACTGGAAGCTGTTCGACGACTTCAACGCCCGCAACGCGACGTCCGCCTACCACGAACTCGAGTGGGAATAAGCGGGAGGGTTCGCCGAGTGCGAATATTGCTGCGCCGCAATATTACCCAACGCAACTTCGCGCATGCAGTACAAATCGCCTCGTCAACCGGACATTTGGCGTATTGCTTTGGGCGAAAACATTGCTTACGTTCCTCACAGCTTCGGCTTCAACAGCTCCGTGCGGGGAACGCGGGGTTGGTTCGCAGGCCTGCGGGACGCACTTGTCACCGCAAGGCTTCAGGGCATCACGCCGGTCGTGACACGCTGCCGAAGTAGATGGAGTCCCCCAAGGCGAAAACAAACGCTCAGTGCGTTTCCCGCTCCACATGCGCGTGGAGGCGGACCCGCATCCATCGGAGGAAGCCCGGATGAGACGTCTTTTGGTTTTGACCGCCACGGCGGCGGCAACCGCATTTTTCGGCGCGCCCGCCAGCGCGAATGACAGTGTTCTCAAGCTTACCCAGGACCCCAACCAGTGGGTTCTCCAGACCGGCGACTACGCCAACACCCGCCATTCCAAGCTCAAGCAGATCACGACGGACAACGTGAACAAGCTCCAGGTCTCCTGGACGTTCTCGACCGGCGTGCTGCGCGGCCATGAGGGTTCTCCGCTGGTCGTGGGCGACATCATGTATGTCCACACGCCCTTCCCGAACATCGTCTATGCCCTCGACCTCAACAACGAAGGCAAGATCATCTGGAAGTACGAGCCGAAGCAGGATCCCACCGTCATTCCGGTGATGTGCTGCGATACGGTGAACCGCGGTCTCGCTTATGCCGACGGCAAGGTGTTCCTGCATCAGGCCGACACCAAGGTCGTGGCGCTCGACGCCAAGACCGGCAAGGTGGCCTGGTCGGTGGTGAACGGCGATCCCAAGAAGGGCGAGACCAACACCGCCACCGTGATGCCGGTGAAGGACAAGGTTCTCGTGGGCATCTCCGGCGGCGAGTTCGGCGTGCAGTGCCACGTCACCGCCTACGACATCAACACCGGCAAGCAGGCGTGGCGCGCCTATTCCGTCGGCCCGGACAGCCAGATCCTGTTCGACGAGAAGACCACTGCGCTCGGCAAGCCCGTGGGCAAGGATTCGTCCCTCGCGACCTGGCAGGGCGACCAGTGGAAGACCGGCGGCGGCTGCACCTGGGGCTGGTATTCGTACGACCCGCAGCTGAACCTGATCTATTACGGCTCGGGCAACCCCTCGACCTGGAACCCGAAGCAGCGCCCGGGCGACAACAAGTGGTCCATGACCATCTTCGCCCGTGACGCCGACACCGGTGTCGCCAAGTGGGTCTATCAGATGACGCCCCACGACCAGTGGGACTTCGACGGCATCAACGAGATGATCCTCGCCGACCAGCAGATCGGCGGACAGACCCGCCCGACTCTGGTGCATTTCGACCGTAACGGCTTCGGCTACACGCTCGATCGCAAGACCGGCGAACTGCTCGTGGCCGAGAAGTTCGACCCGGCGGTGAACTGGGCAACCAAGGTGGACATGGACAAGAACAGCCCGACCTATGGTCGTCCGCTGGTCGTGGACAAGTATTCCACCGAGAAGAACGGCGAGGATGTGAACACCACCGGCATCTGCCCGGCGGCGCTCGGCACCAAGGACCAGCAGCCTGCGGCCTTCTCGCCTGACACCGGCCTGTTCTACGTGCCCACCAACCATGTGTGCATGGACTACGAGCCGTTCCGTGTCAGCTACACCCCCGGCCAGCCCTATGTGGGTGCCACGCTCTCCATGTTCCCGGCTCCCGGCAGCCATGGCGGCATGGGCAACTTCATCGCGTGGGACGCCAAGCAGGGCAAGATCGTGTGGTCCAACCCGGAGCAGTTCTCCGTGTGGTCCGGCGCTCTCTCCACTGCCGGCGGCGTGGTGTTCTACGGCACCCTCGAAGGCTACCTGAAGGCGGTCGACGCCAAGACGGGCAAGGAACTCTACAAGTTCAAGACCCCGTCCGGCATCATCGGCAACGTCATGACCTACACCCACAAGGGCAAGCAGTACGTGGCTGTGCTCTCGGGTGTCGGCGGCTGGGCTGGCATCGGCCTCGCGGCCGGTCTGACCGACCCGAACGCCGGCCTCGGCGCGGTGGGCGGTTATGCGGCCCTCAGCAACTACACCGCCCTCGGCGGTCAGCTGACGGTCTTCGCCATCCCGCAATGATCGGGCGCCGTTAAGGCCAGGCGCATCCAGCATGCGCATTCGGGCCGGCCTGGGGAGACCCCCGCCGGCCCGATCCTTTTCCAGGGGCAGGGCGCTTTGCCGGTGAACGCCGGAACGGCTCCCTGTGCCCGCAGCCCATCGCCGTCGTCTGCCGCCAAGGCCGTTGGCCTGGCCGGAGCACGGCCCCAAGGCTCTTCCCGCGAAACCGGAGACGGACCCGCTTAACCCCCCGAGCGCCGTCTTCGCCCTTCGTCTGTCGTTTTGGAGAGATCGTGTGGTTTCATCAGTCCCCCTGACCCGTGCCGGCGCATTCTTCCTCGCCGCATTCTCGCTCGCCCTCGGCAGCGCAGCCTCGCGCGCCGAGACCACCAAGCCGGCAGATCCGAAGCCGGTGAAGGAGGAGGGCGGCCGCTATTACGACGTCGACGGCGCGCCCACCTACAACATCAAGCCCGATGGCCAGGTGGATTGGCTGACCTATTCCGGCTACCGCCGCTATCACGCCGAGTGCCACGTCTGCCACGGCCCCGACGGCATGGGCTCCACCTACGCGCCGGCGCTGGCGGAATCGCTCAAGACCATGAATTTCGACCAGTTCAGCGAGGTCGTCGTCGGCGGACGCCAGAATCTCGGCGCCGGCAATGACCGGGTGATGCCGTCGTTCGGCCTGAACAAGAACGTCATGTGCTACCTGGACGACCTCTACGTCTATCTGCGCGCCCGCTCCGACGACGCGCTCGGCCGCGTCCGCCCCGCCAAGCGCGACGACAAGTCGAAGGAAATCACCGATGCCGAGAAGGCCTGCCTCGGCGAGTAGGGAACGGTTCGCGCCCCTGCTGGCGTCGATCGCGACTGCAGCCCTCGCCGCCATCCTGCTGCTCAGCCCCTCGGGGGCGGGTGGGCAGCAGATTCCAGACCAGGTCTCGGCGGATGCCCTCAGGGTGTGCGCCGATCCCGCCAACATGCCGTTCTCGAACGCCGCCGGTGAAGGGTTCGAGAACAAGATCGCGGCCATCGTCGCCGACGAGCTCAAGCTGCCCCTGCGCTATTACCTGATGCCGCAGGGACCCGGCTTCGTGCGCAACTCGCTGGGCCGCCGCCTGTGCGACGTCATCATCGGCTATGTGGCCGGTGCCGACCTCGTGCTGCACACCAATCCCTATTACGAATCGGTGTTTGTGCTGGTGGTGAAGGCCGGCGGTCCGCTCGACGGCGTGACCCAGCTCTCCGATCCGAAGCTGAAGAATGCGAAGCTCGGCGTCATCGCCGCGACACCGCCTGCCGACCACCTCCTTGAACTCGGGCTCATCGGCAACGCCCACACCTATTCGCTGCTGGTGGACCGGCGCTATGCCTCCCCGGCCGAGGAGATGCTCGCGAGCCTCAATGCCGGCGAGATTGACGGCGGCCTGCTCTGGGGGCCCTCGGCCGGCTATTTCGCGGCGCAGTTAACGACGCCGCTCAAGGTGATCCCGCTGGTGAAGGAAGCTCCGCGCCCGGCGCTGGCCTACCGAATCACCATGGGCGTCCGTCCCACCGACCACATCTGGAAGCAGACGCTGAACACCGTCCTGCGCAAGCGCGCTGATGACATCGAGAAGGTGCTCGTCGCCTATCACGTCCCGCTTCTGGACGAGGACGGTCAGCCCATCGTGCCGACCTCCGGGACGCCAGGCCAGTGAGCCGGAGCGCGCAGCGCGCGGGCGGGAGGCGCCGTTTCGCGCTGGCCATCCTCGGCGCGTTCGCGCTGCTCGCGCCGCCCGCCCTCGCCCAGCCCGCGGCGTCTCCCGCCGCCTCTCCCGCCGCGGCCGCTGCTGCACCCGCCGAACCCGAGGGCTACCGGCTCGAAGCCTATCGTGCGCCGGTGCCGGCGACGCTCAGCGGCGCCCGCGTGCTTGATGCCGCCGCGGCGGCGGAGCTTTGGCGCAAGGGCGGGGTCGCCTTCGTGGATGTGCTGCCACGCCCGCCCAAACCCGCCGGCCTCCCGGCGGGAACCGTGTGGCGCGACCAGCCCCATTCCACCATTCCCGGCGCCGTCTGGCTGCCCAATGTGGGCTTCGGCGCGCTCAATGCGGAAACCGACGGCTATTTCCGCGCCGGCCTTTCCGCCGTCACGCGCGGCGATGTGAATGCGCCGCTCGTGATTTTCTGCCAGCGTGATTGCTGGATGTCGTGGAACGCCGCCAAGCGCGCCCTCGCCTATGGCTACACGAACGTGTCCTGGTTTCCGACCGGCGTGGACGGCTGGGGCGAGGCCGGGCTGCCGCTGGAATCGGTGGAGCCACGCCCCTAGGGCAGTTTCGAGCGAAGCGGATACCGGTTCGCGAGACGAAAATGCGCTTGAGGGCGAACCAGTGAGCCCGCGCCACCGACAGACGCGGCGCGGACGAGAAGGCCGAAACGGCCATGAAGGACTTTTGGGAGGCAACGCCATGAAGCGCTCATACCTGCGCTCTTCCGCCGGCACCGCGGGCGCCGTGCTCGCAGCCCTGTTCGCGGCAACGCCGCTGGCCGGGATGCTGGCCAGCCCCGCCGCCGCCCAGTCCGCGCAGGCCGACCCGGACCGGCCGGAAGCGACCTGGTCGTCCATTCGCGGCGACATCTTCCCTTCGGCGAAGATCACCGATGCGGGCAATGCGGTGCGGATCGACGCGCCGGGCCGGGCAGAGGACGCCGCTTTGGTGCCCCTCACCCTCGCCCTCGAGCTGCCCAAGGACGATCCGCGCACGCTGAAGGCGGTGACGCTCATCATCGACGAAAATCCGGCCCCGGTGGCCGGCCGGTTCGCTTTCGGCGACGGCATCCGCAATTTCTCCCTCTCCGTGCGGGTGCGGGTGAACTCCTACAGCTGGGTGCGCGCGGTGGCCGAGACCAGCGACGGCGCCCTCATCATGACGAAGGCCTATGTGAAGGCGGCGGGCGGCTGCTCGGCCCCGGCCACCAAGGACACGGCGGAGAGCATCGCCAAGCTCGGCGAAATCCGCTTCCGCTCCTTTGCCGATTCCGGCCGGCCGGAGGCGCAGGTGCAGATCCGCCACCCCAACTTCTCCGGCCTGCAGATGGACGAGGCGACGCGCGGCTACACGCCGGCCTGGTTCGTGCGCGAGGTTCAGGTGAAGCAGGGCGCCAAGCTCATCTTCGCCATGGAAGGCGGCATCTCCATCAGCGAGGACCCTACCTTCCGCTTCAGCTTCACCCCCTCCGCCGATCCGGTCTCGGTCCGCGCCGAGGATACCGAGGGCAAGATCTTCGCGCGGACCTTCCCGGGCAACGGGAGCTGAGCCCCGACGTTTTAGGGCCTCCATCGCCTTCTCATTCCCTCCCACGCCTTGCCGGCGCCGCATCACTGCTCTAGCTCCGCCGCAACGGATGCGGAGGATCAGGTGGCTTACGGTCTCATCGGCGGGGCGGGTGTGGGATTTGCGCTGGGGGGGCCGCTCGGCGCCCTGCTCGGGGCATTGGCGGGTCATGTGATCGACCGCGTTCTGCTCGCCCCCGCGCCCAAGCCTGCCGCCTTCTCCATCGCCCTCATTGCCCTGTCCGCCAAGATGGCCAAAGCCGACGGCGTGGTGGTGCCGGCGGAGGTGGAGGCCTTCCGCGAGGTGTTCGACATCCCGCCCGAGGACCTCGATGCGGTGGCGCGGCTCTACAATCTCGCCAAGCAGGACACCGCCGGCTTCGAGGCCTACGCCCGCCAGGTCGCGGACATGTTCGCCGATGCGCCGGACACGCGGGAAGACCTCATGGACGCCCTGTTCCACGTGGCCAAGGCGGACCATGCTTTGCACGAGAAGGAGCTCGTCTTCCTCGCCGAGGTCGGCCGCATCCTCGGCTTCGAGGGGCTGGCCTATGAGCGCATCGAGGCGCGGCATGTGCGCCGGCCGGGCGATCCCTATGCCGTGCTCGACCTCGACCCCGGCGCCAGCGACGATGACGTGAAGGCGCACTGGCGCGCTCTGGTCTCGACCCACCATCCCGACCGGCTCGCCGGCCGCGGCCTGCCGCCCGCCGCCATCAAGCTCGCCAACGACCGGGTTGCGGCGCTCAATGCCGCTTATTCGACCATCGCCCGACAGAGGGGCCTGTGATGGACGCGCCTGCCCTTTCCGCCCCCGATTCGGCGCTGGTGGATACGCTTGTGCCCTCCCCGAACTTCGGCGCGCGACGCTCAAGCGTCGACATGCTGGTACTGCACTACACGGGCATGGGGAGCGCCGATGCGGCCATCGAGCTGCTGCGCACGCCGGCAGCCGAGGTCTCCTGCCACTATGTCATCCGGGAGGATGGCAGCATCGTGCAGATGGTGGCGGAAGGCGCGCGGGCGTGGCACGCGGGGCTGTCCTCGTGGGAAGGCATCACCGATACCAATTCCCGCTCCATCGGCATCGAGATCGTCAATGGCGGGCACGATTTCGGCCTGCCGCCTTTCCCGGACGTGCAGATCGCGCGGGTGATCGCCCTGTCGCAGGACATCATCGCCCGCCACGCCATCCGCGCCGACCGGGTGCTCGCCCATTCCGACATCGCCCCGGCGCGCAAGCGCGATCCCGGCGAGCGGTTTCCGTGGCAGGCCTTGCACGCGGCCGGTGTCGGCCATCTGGTGCCGGAAGCGCACATCACCGGGGGGCGGTTCTTTATGCCGGGCGATTACGGGGAGCCGGTGGCGGCGCTGAAGGCCATGCTGGCCTGGTACGGCTACGGCATCGCCCTCGACGACGCCTATGACGCCGCGACCGCCGAGGTGGTGGCCGCCTTCCAGCGCCATTTCCGTCCCTCGCAGGTGGACGGGGTGGCGGATGCCTCGACCCTGCTCACCCTTCGCAACCTGATCGCCACCCGACCAGACCGAGCGATCCCGGTGGCCTGAGCGAGGCGGCTATTGCTTCGCTCAAGCGCCGCGCAGGCTTGAACGGGCGGGCGCGCCCGTTGGTCAGGCGATGCCGGTGAGCAGCAGATCGTGGATGTGCAGCACGCCTACGGGCGCCCTGTCCTCCACCACCAGCAGTGCGGTGATCTTGCGCGCGTTCAGGATGTTCAGCGCCTCGGAGGCGAGCTGGTCCGGCCGCACCGTGCGGGGCGCGGGGGTCATGATCTCGTCCACCGTGCGGGCGGCGAGATCGTTGGCCATGTGACGGCGCAGGTCGCCATCGGTGACGATACCGGCGAGTGAGCCGTCCTCGCTCAACACGCCGACGCAGCCGAGGCCCTTGGCGCTCATCTCCACAAGCGCCGCGCCCATCTTGGTCCCGCTCTGCACCAGCGGCACGGCATCGCCCGCGCGCATCACGTCGCGCACGAACTTCAGGCTGGCGCCCAGCTTGCCGCCCGGGTGGAGCTGGCGGAAATCCAGCGCGGTGAAGCCGCGGCTCTGCAGCAGCGCCACCGCCAGCGCATCGCCCAGCGCCAGCTGCATGAGGGTAGAGGTGGTGGGCGCGAGCCCGTGCGGGCAGGCCTCCTGCGCCACCGGCAGGTTCAGCACCACGCTCGCCGAGGAGGCGAGGGCGCTGGTGGGATTGGAGGTGAAGGCGATGAGCGGCACGTCGAAGCGGCGCGAATATTCCACGAGGTCGCGCAGTTCCACCGTCTCGCCGGACCACGAGAGAGCGACGATCACGTCGTCAGTGGTGATCATTCCGAGGTCGCCGTGGCTGGCCTCGGCCGGGTGGACATAGTGGGCCGGCGTGCCGGTGGAAGCGAGCGTCGCGGCGATCTTGCGCGCCACGTGCCCACTCTTGCCCATGCCGGTGATGATGACCCGGCCGTGGGAATTCTGGATGGTCGCCACCGCCACGTCGAAGGCAGCGCCGAGCGGGCCGGCCATCGCCTTGGCCAGCGCTTCAAGCCCGGCCTTTTCGGCATCGAGCGTTGCCAGCGCCGAGACCACGGACGCGGGATGGACATGGGGGACGGACGGCAGGCCGGAACCGTCGGGACCCTCGGGATCACCGTCGGTGGGAGCCTTGTTCACCGGAGAACGCATCATCGGCGATGATTAGCACCGTTCCGCGTCGAAGGGGAGCGGCGGGTGCAGGCGGTATCCGGACGCCCGAAGGCGCCGCCCTCAGCCCTCGTACTTTTCCAGGAACGCCTCGATGGGGAGGCTGCGGAAATCCGGCAGGGCAGCGCGCAACTGCGCGTGGGTCCAGTCCCACCAGCCGAGCGCCTGGAGACGAGCCGCGATATCCTCGGGAAACCGCCACTTCACGATGCGCGCGGGCACGCCGGCGACGATGGCGTAGGCCGGCACGTCCTTCGACACCACCGCGCCCGCCGCCACCACGGCCCCGGTGCCGATGCTGCGGCTAGCCAGCACGACCGCGCCGTGGCCGATCCAAACGTCATGGCCCATGGTGAGCTGCTGGTCGCGCCGCCACTGGAAGAAATCCGCCTCGTCTTCCTCCCCGGGGAAATAGGCGGAGGCGCGATAGAGGAAATGGGATTGGGAGGCCCGCCACGTCGGGTGATTGCCGGGATTGAGGCGGGTCATGGCGGCGATGGAGCAGAACTTGCCGATGCGCGCATAGGCGATGTCGGAATCGTTCACCACGTAGGAATAGTCGCCCATCTCCACTTCGAGCAGCTTGGTGCGCGGACCAACCTCGGTGTAGCGGCCGAGGGTGGAGGCCCGCACCTGCGCTGTGGGATCGATGAGCGGTTTTTCGCCGAGCTGCTTCACTGGGCGGCCCTCATCGGAAACCGCCGCACCAGACGGAACTGGCGCGCGCCCGGCTCCTCCACATAGAGCGCCATGTCGGTGACGGTGGCCGGGACATCCGCGCCGCTGGCGGCGAAGGCGGAGGTGAGCGCATTCAGTGCCTGAACCCGCTCCGGCTCCGGCAGCGGACCGGTCAGCGTCATGTGGAAGCGGAATTCGTCGAGGACGTAAGGATAGCCGTAGGCTTCCAGATAGCCGAGCTGGCGGGCCGAGAGCCGCTCGGGCTTGCGTCGGGCGATCTCTGATTCCGAGAGGGGCGCGCGCAGGCCGTCCAGCTCCAGCACCGCCGAGCGCGCGAGGTCTTCGAGCTTGGGAGAGGGAACGGCGGGCACCAGCGCCACGAACGACCCGATGGCGCGGACCTCCAGCGGCGGCATCTCGAAGGCATGATGGCCGGCGGCGCTCAGGGCCATGAGCTGCGCCAGATCGTCCTCGCTCGCCCCATCGGCGAGCCGGAAGGGCGCCTTCAACGTGCCGTGGAAGCCGTAACGACGGGGCTCGGCGGTCGCCGCGTGCCAGGCCTCGGCGTCGAAGCCGGCGATGTCCGGGGCGGCCGGCGCATCTCCCGTCTCCGCGTCATAGCCGAGCACCGCGGAGCCGAAGCGCCAGAGGGCGCCGTCGGCGGGCGGGGCGAGGTAGACGGCGTAGCGCCGGGCGGCAGTCACGGGCGGCGGTCTCCTGAAGGGTGGGCGGTGAGATGGTCAGCGCAGGAAGGGATTGTGCGCTTTCTCGTCGCCGATGCTCGTGACAGGACCATGACCGGGCAGGCAGACCATGTTGTCGCCGAGCGGCAGCAGCTTTTCCTTGATGCCCTTGATGAGGAGGTCGGGGTCGCCATAGGGGAAGTCCGTGCGCCCCACCGAGCCCCGGAACAGCGTATCGCCGACGATGGCGAGGCCCACCGGGCGATGGACGAACACGAGATGCCCCGGCGTGTGCCCCGGCACGTGCAGCACGTCGAGGGAGACGTCGCCCACGCTCACCGTGTCCCCCTCGTTCAGATAGAGGTCCGGCGTCACCGGGCGGGCGCCCTCGATGCCGTATTTCGCGGCCATGTGGGGGATGTCGTCGATGATGAACTGGTCCGCAGCGGCCGGGCCTTCCACCTTCACGCCGAGGCTCTCCGCCAGTTCCGCCGCACCGGCGGCGTGGTCCACATGTCCGTGGGTGAGCAGGATCTTCTCGATGGTCACGCCGGTCTCGGCGATGGCGGCGCGGATGCGGTCGAGATCACCGCCGGGGTCGATCACCGCGCCCTTCATGGTCTTGGTGCACCACAGGATGGAGCAGTTCTGCTCGAACGGCGTGACCGGCACGATGGCGATCTGGATGGGCTGCATGAAGGGTCCGTTCTGGCGTGTCGTGTGCCGGTCACTGGGAGATGGCGCGGGCCATCTCCACCAGCCGGCGCACCATGTGCGAGGAGGGATCGGCGAGCGTATCGACCACGGAGAAATGGTTGGCGCCCGGCACGTCGAAGGCCTGCGCGGCGATGCCCTTGGCGCGCCAGCTGGCGGCGAGGTCATGGGCCTGCCGCAGGAATTCCGCGCTCTCGGCGCCGCCGACGAAGGCATCGAAGCTGCGTCCCGCCGGCACCGGCCAGTAGGCCGGGGACAGGCGCCGCGCCTCCTCCGGGTCAAGGCGGAGCGCCTTGTTCATGGAGGTGGGGATCAGCGGCTCCAGCTCGTAGACCCCGGAAATGCCGAGCCCGGCGGGGATGAGATTGTCCGGCGTGTCCACGTCGATCTCCCGCCAGGATGTGGCGGCGAGAGCCGCGGCGAGGTGCCCGCCGGCGGAATGGCCGCACACCACCAGCGGCCGGCCGACCAGGCGGTAGAGCGTGATGGCCGCCGCACGCGTCTGGGCGAGGATGGTGCCCACCGGTACCAGCGGCGCGAGGTCGTAGCCGGCGAACGCCATCGCCACCCCATGGGCGAGGCAGCCGGCGGCGGCAAAGGTGAAGTCGCGCGGATGCAGGGACTGGAAGTAGCCGCCGTGGATGAACAGCACCACCGGCGCCTGACGGTCGGTGCCCGGCCAGATGATGTCGAGGATCTGCCGCGGGCCGGAGCCGTAGGGCACGCCGAGATCGGCCGCCACCGCCGCGCCGCGCATGGCGGCGGAGCTGTGGGCCCAGCGCTCGAAAATGGCGGGGTGGTCCGGCACGCGGGCGCGGTTGTTGTATTCGACCTCGTGGTCCATCGGCCCTCCCCCTAACCCTTTCTCGATTTTACCGCTCACTCCCCGTCGCCGTGGGCGCTGCGGATGCGCCGCACCACGGACCAGACACCCAGCAGCGCGAGCGGCACGGCGGCGGCCGTCACCAGCCCGACGTCGAGATGGATGCCGAGTGTCGTGGCGTCGATGCCGCTCTCGTGGATGCCCTGGGCGAGGTGATGCACAAGGCTGACGACATAATAGGAAATCGCCGCGACGGACAGGCCTTCGACGGTCCGCTGCAGGCGCAGCTGCAGGCGGGTGCGGTCGTTCATGGAGGTGAGCAGGTCGCGGTTCTGCTGCTCCAGCTCCACGTCCACGCGGGTGCGCAGCAGGTCGGCGGCGTTGGCGAGCTTCTGGGCGATCTTTTCCTGCCGTTCCTCCAGCGTGAAACAGGTGCGCATGGCCGGTGCCATGCGGCGGTCGAGGAATTGCTGCCAGGTGGGAAAGCCCGGCACCGACATCTCGCGGATGGTGGCGAGGCGCAGCCGCACGATATCCATGTAGGCCCGGCTGGCCCCGAACCGGAACAGCGAGGCAGTCGCCCCCGCCTCAAGCTCGGCGGCGAGCGCCACCAGTTCGTCCAGCAGGCGGTTGTTGTCGGTGAGCCCCTTGGCCGTCATCATCTCGGTGGCCGAGCCGGCCAGTCGCTGCTCGATGCGCGCCACCTGGGGGGCGAGGCGCTGGGCCTCCGGCAGGCCGAGAAGGGCGAGGGTGCGGTAGGTCTCGATCTCCAGCACCCGCTGCACCAGCGCGCCGCACGCATCGGCGCCGAGGCCGCGGTCGCGCACCAGGATGCGCACGAAGCCGGACGGGTCGGCCATGAAGTCGGTGGCGATCTCGGCGAAGCCGTCGCTCACGTCGGAGCGGGCGAGGCTGGAGCGATCGAACACCTTCTCGAGGAAGAAGTCCTCGGCGGTGTCGCGCAACAGGTGCAGATCCACAGCCACCAGCAGCGGTCCGGGCTGCGGCACCTCGCCGAAGGGGCTGGCGAGGGTCGTTGCCGGCGGCTGGAACGGCAGGCCGCCCGCCGCGAGGTCCAGGGAGGGCAGGTCCCAGGTGTAGGTGCAGAATTCCGCGTGGCTTTCCCAGCGCAGCTCGGCGCCGCCGAAGGAGACGTGGTGATATTTCGCCCCCGGCGCCGGGGCCGGCAGACCACGGGCATTGCACAGGGCGGCAAGCGCCGCGCGGTCGGCCTGGGCGCCTGCGGCATCCAGCAGGAATGCGGCGTGAAGCATGCGGCGCGGCGCCGAGACCGGCACGAACGGGCGCGCGTGCAGTTCCCTCAGGACAGCCGCCCTGAGCGGGTGGGCGGCGAGCGCCCGCCCTTCGCCGATGACGAGATCCGCCTCGCCCCTGGTCATGATGGCGCTCCCCTGCCGTTTTTTCCGTGCTTGCACGGCGGCGCCGTCCGATCAAGCGTTCGGCAGCCGCCCTGTGGTCGCACCGGGCGGTAAGAGGTGCGCCTGCACCAAGGTGAGGAGCTGGCCTGCCTCAGCGGCAGACGCGCACGGGGCCCCACGGGCCGGGACGCCACCAGCAATAGCGCGCCGGCCCCCAATAGGGCCGCCAGTAGTTGGGACGACAGCCGCCCCAGGGGCCACGGTGCCAGCCGATGCCGCAGCCGCCGGCGACTGTCTGCACCGTCGCGAGCCGGTCGAGCGGCTGGGCCGCCGGGAAGGCGGCGGCAACGCCGGTGCCGAGCCCGAAAAGGCCCGCAGCGGCAGCGGCGATCAGGATCTGTTTGCGCATGGATGTCTCTCCTGTTGCCGAGAGCGAGGCGGCGTGCCCGCCGCCGTTTTACGACGCGATAAACAGGGCGGCGGTCCAGCCGCCGCCCTGGGGTAACGCTTCAGCGGTGCCTCAATTGCAGACGCGGACCGAGCCGTAGGGGCCGGCACGCCACCAGCAGTGACGCACGGGCGCCACCACCACCGGGCCGGGCGCGACCACGACCGGACGGGGCGCCACGACGACCGCGTGCGGGGCCACATAGACCGCGCCATTGCCGCGACAGCCGCCCCATGGGCCGCGATGGAAGCCGACGCCGCAGCCACCGGCCACGGTCTGGACGGTCGCGACCTGAGGCGCCTGCGGCAGAGGGAAGGCGGCGGCCGGAGCGGCGAGGGCGCCGAGCGCGGGCACAGCGAGGGCGAGAAGGGTCAGCGCGCGCATCACTCTTCCTCCTCGAAGATCCACAGCTCGGACGTGTTGGGCTGCTGGCCGTTGTCATGCACCCCGAGGAAGGTGGGGATGCGGTTGCGCTGGGCCGGGGTCAGCGAAGCGACGAAGGGCTTGGCCGCCTCGACGAAATTGGCCAGCGCCTTGCCGCGCGCCTGCTCGGCGGCCGCCACGTTGCCGAGCACGTCCAGCACGGTGGCCGGGGGCGGGGCGGAAAGGCGCTTCTCGCGGCGCTCGATGGCGCCCTTCACCGCGTCGCGGATGGAGGCTTCCACCGGCGGCCAGAGCTTCTCCTGGTCGGGGGTCAGGCGCAGCACGGTCTTCAGCGCGGCGAGGCGGGCGTCGAGCACGGCCGCAGCATCCTCGGCGGTGTAGGGCGCGGCGTCGGTGGGAGCGGCGGGTGCCGGCTGGGCGGAAGCGATGCCGCCCGCGAAGACCGTGCCGAGGGCCACGGCCATCGCCGAGGCGAGGGCGAACTGACGGAAAGAGCGCATGTTCTTTTGCTCCCTGTACGGTCCGGCGAAGTGCCGGCCGGTCTGTCCGGGATCGCGCCGGAGCGGCGCGCATCCGGGGCCGCGCCGATTCGCAGAAGGCGTCGGCGCGGTGCAGTTTCGTATCATTCCTGCCCCGGCGCTGGTAAAGTTTTCGTGGAGCCGGCGAAGAATACGTTAGGTCAAATACTTCCCTAGAGGTGCCTCAGCACCCGGGCCGGCGGCGCAGAGAGGGCCCGCAACGTGCCGAGGAGCCCGACCACCAGCGTCACGGCGAGCGCCGCCGCCACCGCGCCGAAGGCGGGAAGCGGTGCGAAGGTGAAGGGGATATCCATCACCTGCGTCACCACCCCCCACGCCGCCGCCGTGCCCGCCGCCGTAGCGACGATGGCAGTGGCGAGCCCAAGGCCCGCATATTCGAGAGCATAGGCAAGGGTCAGGCGGCCACGGGTGGCGCCCAGCGTCTTGAGGATCACCGCGTCGTAGATGCGCCGCTCGCGCCCGGCGGCGAGCGCCCCCGCCAGCACCAGGACTGAGGTGATGAGGGTGACGAGGCTGGCCGCGCGAATGCCGAGGGAGAGGTTGTCCAGCATGCGCTGCGCCTCCTCCAGCGTCTCCTTCACCCGCACCGTGGTGATGGCGGGGAAGCGCGCCGCCATGGCTTTGAGCAGCGCGATCTCTCGCGCCGTGTCGCCGCCATCGGGGAAGGCGAGGGTCGCGAGCACCGTATAGGGCGCGCCGGCGAAGGTCGCGGGCGAGAACACCATGACGAAATTGATGCCGAGCCGCTCCCACTTCACCTGCCGGAGATTGGCGATGCGGGCGCTGACGCTGCGGCCCAGTACGCTCACCGTCACCGTGTCGCCGAGCTTGAGGCCGAGGCCGGCGGCGAGTTCACTGTCGAAGGACACGAGCGGTTCGGTCTCGTCTCCCGTCCACCATGTCCCGGCGACCACGGTGGAGCCCTCGGGCACGGTGGCGGAGGAAGAGATGCCGCGGTCGCTCTGCAGCACCCAGGCCGCATCGGGGCGGGGCTTCACCTCCTCGGCGGGGATGTCTTTCACATGGGTGATCCGCCCGCGCAGCATGGGCACGGACTTCACCACCGCCCCCGGCGCCTGCTCCGCGAGGAAGGCGCGGAATTCGGCCTCCTCGCTGTTCGGCACGTCCACGAAGAAGAAGCTCGGCGCACTCTCGCGCACGGGGCCGTTGAGCTCGCGATTGAGGCTCGCGTCCACCAGCGAGATGCCCACCAGCAGGGACAGGCCCAGCCCCAGCGAGAGCACGACCGACGGCGTGAGCGCACCGGGCCGGTGGATGTTGCCGAGTGCGAGTCGCGCCGCCGCGCCGCGCGGGCGCGGCGCCCGCCGGGCGAGGGCCATGAGGCCGGAGGCGACCAGCCGCAGCAGCACGAACACGGCGGCGGCCGCGGCGAGGAAGATGGCGGCGGCCCGCTTGTCGTCGGAGGTGAAAAGGGCGAGCACCACCAGCGCCGCCCCGAGGCCGCCGACGAGCAGCAGATAGGGCAGCGAAATGCGCCGCCGCATCTCGCCGATGCCATCCCGGAACAGCGCCGAAACCCGCGCCTCCTGCGCCCGCGCCAGCGGGATCACCGAGAACACGGCGGCGACCACCAGCCCGTAAAGCGCCGCCCGCGCCAGCGCCGCCCCGTCGATCTTCGGATCGAGCGGGAAGGGCACCAGCGCCCCGATGGCGGCGGTGGCGGCGAAGGGGAGCGCCGCGCCCAGCATCAGGCCGAGCACGATGCCGAAGGCGGCGATCAGGCCGATCTCCGCGCCATAGGTGAGGAACACGTCGCGGCGGGTGGCGCCCACCGCCTTCAGGGTGGCGATGACCTCCAGCTTGCCGGCGAGATGGCTCGACACCGCATTGGCGACGCCCACCCCGCCCACCAGCAGCGCGGTGAGGGCCACAAGGGTGAGGAACTGGCTGATGCGCCCCACATTGCGCGCGAGCTGGGGCGTCGCACCGTCGCGGGTGCGGACCTCGAAGCCGGCGCGGCCCATGGGCTCGCGCACCTCCTCCATCACCGCCTTCAGGTTCTCCGGGGCGGGATTGTCCAGCAGCAGCCGATAGCTCCAGCGCACGAGACTGCCGGGCTGGATAAGGCCGGTGGCCGGCAGCGCTGCCTGGGAGATGAGGAGGCGGGCGCCGAGGCCGACGCCGGAGGACAGCTTGTCCGGCTCGCTCGTGAGCGCGGCGCGGATCTCAAGCGTGGCATCGCCCACCCGGATGCGGTCCCCGGCCTTCACGCCGAGCCGGCCGAGCAGCACCGGATCGGCGGCGGCGCCGAACACGCCGTTCCTCTCCTTCAGCGCATCGGCGACGGGCATGGGCGGATCGAGGCCGACCGTGCCGACGAGGGGATAGGTGCCGTCCACCGCCTTCAGCTCGGCGAGGGAGGCGTCGCCCGCTTCGGTCCGGGCCATGGCTCGCAGCAGGGCGACGGAACCGAGCGTGCCGTGGCGGTCGAGGCTGGCGCGCTCTTCGGCGGTCATCTCCCGCTGCACGACGCTGAAGCCGGCGTCGCCGCCGAGAATGGCGCGCCCTTCCCGCTCCAGACCCTGGGTGAGCGCCCCGGCGAACGAGCCGATGCCGGCGATGGCGGCGACGCCCAGCACCAAGCAGCCGAGGAAGATGCCGAAGCCCCGCCGCGCGCCGCGCAGTTCACGCAGGGCGAGGCGCAGCGGCACGGGAAGCCGCGAGGTGGCGAGGCTCATCGGGCGGCCACCTCGAGGCCGGACTTGCTGTCCTCCTCGATCACCCCCGAGCGCAGGCGCAGCACCCGGCTGCACCGGCGGGCGAGCGCCGCATCGTGGGTGACGAGCACCAACGTCGTGCCGCGCGCCCGGTGGACGGAGAAGATGAGGTCCATGACCTGCCGGCCGGTGGCCTCGTCCAGATTGCCGGTGGGCTCGTCGGCGACAAGGATGGGCGGTTCGGGGGCGAGGGCACGGGCCAGGGCCACGCGCTGCTGCTCGCCGCCGGAAAGCTGGCCCGGATAATGCTGTGCCCGTTCGGCAAGACCCACATTGGCGAGTTCTTGCCGGGCGCGGTCGAAGGCGTCGGTGCGGCCGGCGAGTTCCAGCGGCACCGCGACGTTTTCCAGCGCCGTCATGGTCGGGATGAGGTGGAAGGACTGGAAGACGATGCCCACATGCCGGCCACGGAAGCGCGCCAGCCGGTCCTCGCCGAGGCGGGTGATGTCCGTGCCGGCGACGTTCACCTGCCCCGAATCCACCCGCTCCAGCCCCGCCATAACCATGAGCAGCGTCGATTTGCCGGACCCCGACGGACCGACGAGGCCCACGGCCTCGCCTGCCCCGATCTCGACAGAGATGTCCTTCAGGACATGAACCCGGGCCGCCCCCGTGCCGAGGGAAAGGTCCACATGCTTCAGCTCGATGGTGCGAAGCGGAGAGGAAATATCGTCCATGCCAGGGTTTGCCGTGCGTCCGGTGCTGCGTTGGATTGGGCAGGGACGAAAGAGGGACCTGCCGGTTGCCCCATGGGACCTATCATTTAAGGCGGTGACGGGGCTGATCGCCGCTTTCCTCGTCTTCACGTTCGCGTCAGGGGCGGAGGCGGCGACGCTGCGCATCGTCGCCCTCGGCGACAGCCTGACCGCCGGCTACGGCATTCCGCGCACCGCCGCCTTCCCGGCCCGGCTGGAAGCCGCGCTCAGGGCGAAGGGGCTGGACGTGAAGGTGGAGAATGCCGGCGTTTCCGGCGAGACGGCGAGCCAGGGCCTCGCCCGCCTCGACTGGTCGGTGCCGCAGGGCACGGACGCGGTGATCGTGGAGCTGGGCGCCAACGACATGCTGCGCGGGCTCGATCCCGCCGTGACGCGCAAGGCGCTCACCGAGATCGTCCAGCGGCTGCGCAAGCGCGGCATCACCGTGCTGCTCGCCGGCATGAAGGCGGCGCCCAACATGGGCCGGCCGTACCGCGAGGCGTTCGACAAGATCTTCCCGGACATCGCCGAAGCCGAGGGCGTGCTGCTCTATCCCTTCTTTCTAGAAGGCATAGCGGGCGACCGGGCCCTGAACCTGCCGGACGGGCTCCATCCCACGCCGGAAGGCGTGGACCGCATCGTCTCCGGCATCCTGCCCATGGCGGAGCAACTGGTGGTGCGTGCCCGCGAAACGGCGGCGCGATAACGGGCACCGGTCTGTTGCTCAATATTTGATCAGTTTGACCTAGGCCGATCAGGCCTTGACCAATCCATAGTCACGATTCTAGATTTCGCCGTTTTTTGGGGTCTCCCCGCCAGTACCGTTGCGTCCCAGCGTATTTTTCAATGACAGCAGTGAGAATGAACAATGGTCCGGGAATTTGAGTATCAGGGAGAAACGTTCCGCGTCACCGCCCACGGCATCCACGGCCACGAAGAGATCTTCATCGTCCACATCGAGGACGACGGCGTGGAAGGCGGCGAGATCTCCATCGATCGCATGACCGAGGAGAACGACACCACCGCCCCGATCGAGGACATCCTGGTGATGCTCTGCGACAAGCTCATTCCCCAGAGCGAGATCAAGGTGCAGGACCCCGGCGCCCCGTTCGCCTGGCGGCAGGGCAACGTGGTGTTCGAGGTCCACGACGGCCTTCAGAGCCACGACTGACGCCCCCGAGGGCGCCGCCCTCAGCGATTTTCCGGCACAAAAGCAAACGGCCGCCCCGATTTCCGGAGCGGCCGTTTCACATGAAACAGGGTTAACGGACCCTGAAGCATCGCCCTGCGCTTCAGTCCGGCAGCACGCCGGAGACGGCGGGCGAGTAAGGCCCCGGACACGCCGGGGCCTCGCCTCACTTCTTCTTGGCAGGCGTAGCCGGCGTCGCGGCCGGGGCAGCTTCCACCACCGTCTTGCGCGGGGGCAGCAGCTGGAGCGTCTGCACCGCCTGGCCGGCGAACTGGTTGAGCAGCGCGTTCTGCTCCGCCACCGAGGTCTTCACTCCCGTCACGATCCGGCAATAGGAGGCGATGAGGGCGTTGGCGACGTCCGACGGCCGGGCCTTCGGGTTCTGCTGGTAGAGCGTGGTCGCCGCCGAGGCGATGGCCGCGCCCTGCATGGGGGGCTTCACGCCGGTGAGCAGCTTGGCCGCCCCCGCCGAGAGGTCGGTCGGCACCGCCTTGCCGTCATCGGCCGGGCAGGCGAGCTTGTCGGCGAGGCTGGCAGGCTCCTTCAGCACGAGGCCAGGACCCACCGGCAGCGCCCAGGCGATGGGCTGGCTGTCCACGGGCCCGGAGATCGTGCGGCGCGAGACCTCCATGGCCGCCTGCAGCGTGAAGCGGCGCAGCTCGGCGGTCTTCTGCCAGTCCGGCGCATTGCTCTTGGCCACCACCGGGCAATAGGCGGCGGTGAGCGCATCCACGATCGTGCCGGAACCGGCCGAGCCGGAGGCGGCCTTGTAGGCATCCACCATCATGGGAATGGAGCGCTGGCCGCCGGCCATCATGGACGAGAGCGCGGCCACGGCCTTCGCATCCGGACCATCGGAGCCGGGCGCGCCGCCCACGTCCGGGCAGGTGAAGGCGGACGCCGCCTGCGTGCCGTAGTCCGGGACGTGCGCCGTGGCGCGCCATGCGGCGACCATGGAGGAGGTCACGTTGGGCGCTGCGGTGTTGCCCCAGGAGGTGCGGACATAATTGGCGAGGTCGGCGATCTGCTGGTCGTCGAGCCGCCCGGCGAAGGACGGCATGGCGCCGTAGGTGCCACCCGCGGGCAGTCCGCCGAGCACCGCCATGATGACGTTGTAGGGCTCGGCCGCGATCACGGCCGGGTTGCCGGCGAGCGCGGGAATGGTGTCGGTGCGGCCGGCGCCCTTGTCCATGTGGCAGACGGCGCAATTGTCGATGTAGAGCTTGGACGCCCGCGCATAGACGTCGGCGGACAGCGGGGACGCCTTCTGCACTGCCGGCTTGTCCGCCGGGGGCGGCGCATCGAACAGGTAGGTGACGAGCGCGGTGCGGTCGTCGGCGGTCAGCTTGCTCAGGGAATCGTGGATCACCTCGGCCATGGGGCCGAACACCGAGGTCTTGCCCGGCGCGGAGCCGGTGGCGAAGAAGTTGGCCAGGGTCTCGGGCGTCCAGGTCTTCTTGAGCGAGGCGGTGTCGATGTCCGGCGCCCAGAAGCCGTCGATGTCGGCGCCGAGGAAGGCGGCCTTGGCCTTGGTCGCGCCCATCAGGTTGCGCGGGGTGTGGCAGTCGCCGCAATGGCCGAGGGCGTTGACGAGGTAGGCGCCCCGGTTCCACGCATCGCTCTTGCCCGCGGTCGGGTGGAAGCGGCCCTGGTCGAAGAACAGCTCACGCCACGCCAGCATGCCGAGGCGGATGTTGAAGGGGAATTCCAGCTGGTTGGCGGGCGGCGTGTTGGGGATCGGCGGAATGGCGCGCGCATAGGCCCACAGGGCCTTCATGTCGTCGTCGGAAATCTCGGTGTAGGCGTCGAACGGCATGGCCGGGTAGAGATAGGCACCGTCCTTGCGAATGCCGTTGCGCACCGCGTTCACGAACTGGTCGTAGGTCCACTGGCCGATGCCGGTGGTGCGGTCGGACGTGATGTTGGGCGAGTAGATGGCGCCGAAGGGCGTGTTCAGCGCGAGGCCGCCGGCGAAGGGCTTGGACTTGTCCCCGGTATGGCAGGGCATGCAATCCGCCGCCTTGGCGATGTACTCACCCCGCGCCACGAGGGCCGGATCGGCTGACGGGTCAGGGGCGAACTGCGCCAGGGCTGGCGTTGCGGCGCCGAGAAAAGTGGCGGCGGCAAGCGCCGCAAGCCGGCGCGTGTATCGGGACACCCTGACCATTTCATCCCCCATGAGATTCGCGTCGGCGTACCTTAGACATTTTTCAGGAAGGCGACATTGATCGAAAATCACCCGGTGAGATTGAATGAAGAGCACCCGGAGTGGATATAGGCGCTGCCCCCGCCCGCAACGGCGGACGCCTGCCGGGAACCGCCGACGATGACCAAGCCCGCTTTGCCCCTGCGCTCCCTCAGCGTGGAGGACCTCTCGCCCTCCGACGCCGCCGCTGAGCACGCGGCGCTCGCCGATGAGATCAAGGGCCACGACGCGGCCTATTATCGCGAGGACGCGCCGGTCGTCTCCGATGCCGAATACGACGCCCTGCGCCGCCGCTACGAGGCCATCGAGGCGCGCTTTCCCGGCCTCGTGGGCGAGGACAGCCTTTCCGCCAAGGTGGGCGCGGCGCCGTCCGAGAAGTTCGGCAAGGTGGTGCATGGCGTGCCCATGCTGTCGCTGCAGAACGCCTTTTCCGACGATGAGGTCGAGGAGTTCGTGGCGCGGGTGAAGCGCTTCCTCGGTCTCGGCGCGGAGGAGGTGGTGGCCTTCACCTCCGAGCCGAAGATCGACGGGCTCTCCTGCTCGCTGCGCTACGTGGCGGGGCGCCTCGAAGTCGCCGCCACCCGCGGCGACGGCGCCGAGGGCGAGGATGTCACCGCCAATGTGCGCACCATCGCCGACATTCCCGAGCGCCTCCATGGCCACGGCGTGCCCGACGTCATCGACGTGCGCGGCGAGATCTACATGGCGAAGGCCGATTTCGAGGCGCTGAACGCCCGGCAGGCAGCAGCGGAAGAGAAGGTGTTCGCCAATCCGCGCAACGCGGCGGCCGGCTCGCTGCGCCAGCTCGATCCCGCCATCACCGCGTCACGGCCGCTGAAATTCTTCGCCTATGCCTGGGGCGAGGCGACGCCGCTGCCGGCCGAGACCCAGCACGGCATGGTGGAGGCCTTCGCCCGCTGGGGCTTTTCCACCAACCCGCTCATGGTGCGCGTGACCAGTGCGGCGGAGCTGATCGCCCATTACCGCTCCATCGAGGCGCAGCGGGCGAGCCTGCCCTATGACATCGACGGCGTGGTCTACAAGGTGGACCGGCTCGATCTGCAGCGCCGCCTCGGCTTCGTCTCCCGCTCGCCGCGCTGGGCCATCGCCCACAAATTCCCGGCCGAGCAGGCGACCACCGTGCTGGAGGCCATCGACATCCAAGTGGGCCGCACCGGCGCCCTCACCCCTGTGGCGAAGCTGCTGCCGGTGACGGTGGGCGGCGTGGTGGTGGCCAACGCCACCCTGCACAACGAGGACGAGATCGCCCGCAAGGACATCCGCGTCGGCGACACGGTGGTGGTGCAGCGCGCCGGCGACGTGATCCCGCAGGTGGTGCGCGTCATCACGGAGAAGCGGCCGGCGGGTTCGAAGCCGTATGAGTTCCCCACCCTGTGCCCCGCCTGCGGCTCCCATGCGGTGCGCGAGGTGGACACCAAGACCGGTAAGGTGGACGCGGTGCGCCGCTGCACCGGCGGCCTCATCTGCCCGGCGCAGATGGTGGAGCGGCTGCGCCACTTCGTGTCGCGCAACGCGTTCGACATCGAGGGGCTGGGCGAGAAGCAGGTGCGCGCCTTCTACGACTGGGGGCTGATCGCCTCCCCGGCCGACATCTTCACTCTGGAGGCGCGCAACGCCCGCTCCCTCCAGCGGCTGGAAAACCGCGAGGGCTGGGGCAAGACCTCGGCGGCCAACCTGTTCGTCGCCATCCAGTCCCGCCGCAACGTGGCGGTGGACCGTTTCGTCTTCGCCCTTGGTATTCGCCATGTGGGCGAGACCAACGCCAAGCGCCTCATGCGCCATTACGGAACGGTGGAAGCGCTGGAAGCCGGCGCGCTGGCCGCCGTGATCCCGGGCGAGGAGCACCCAAAGGGCAACGAGGCCTGGCAGGAGATGCTGGCCATCGACGGCGTGGGCGACGTGGTGGCGGAAGCCGTCATCGAATTCTTCCACGAGCCGCGCAACCGCGAGGTGGTCGCGGCCCTGCTCGCGGAAGTGACGCCGGCCCCCATGGAGCGCGTCGCCGCCGAGAGCCCAGTGGCGGGCAAGACGGTGGTCTTCACCGGCTCACTGGAGAAGATGACCCGCGACGAGGCGAAAGCCATGGCCGAGCGGCTGGGCGCGAAGGTGGCGGGCTCCGTCTCCGCCAAGACGGATCTCGTGGTGGCCGGGCCGGGCGCGGGCTCCAAGCTCGAGAAGGCGCAGGCGCTGGGGGTGAAGGTCATCACCGAGGATGAGTGGTTCGAGCTGGTGGGGTAGGGAGGAAGTTCTTGACGCCCCGCCCCTGAACCCCCATTCCTCCCCGACCAGCCGGCCGGGCGGCCGCGGCATTTCGGTGTCGAGGAAAGTCCGGGCTCCACGCAGACACGGTGCCGGATAACGTCCGGCGGGGGCGACCCTAGGGAAAGTGCCACAGAAATCAAACCACCCATGCGTGCATGGGCCAGGGTGAAACGGTGGGGTAAGAGCCCACCGCGCGACCGGCAACGGGAGCGGCACGGCAAACCCCACCGGGAGCAAAGTCGAATAGGGACGGCACGGGAAACCACCCCTGTCTACGGGGCGCCGTCCGGGTTGACTGCTAGAGGCGCCGGGCAACCGGCGTCCCAGAGGAATGGTCGCCACGCGGGCGGAAACGCCCGCCGTACAGAACCCGGCTTACAGGCCGGCTGGTGTTTCCCCTAAGACCTGATGAGAGACGCGGCGCACGGCCGCGCCCCCTCACACGTCCACGCTGGCGCGCAGCGCGTTCTCCTGGATGAACTCGCGGCGGGGTTCCACCGTATCGCCCATCAGGCGGCTGAAGAGGTCGTCGGCGGCGTCGACTTCCTTCACGCGCACCTGGAGGAGAGAGCGGGCGTTGATGTCCAGCGTCGTCTCCCACAGCTGCTCGGGGTTCATCTCGCCGAGGCCTTTGTAGCGCTGGAGCGAGAGGCCCTTGCGGCCGGAATCGGTGACGGCGTCGAACAAGTCCACGGCCCCGAACAGCACCTGCTCGTCGCTGCGCCGCTTGAGGGTCGCGGCGGCGGCGAACACGCCGTCCAGGTCGCGGGCGAGGGTGTCGAGCCGGCGCGCCTCGGGGGAGGCAATGAAGGCGTGGTCGAGCCGCGCCACCTCGGCGACGCCGCGCACGGTGCGGGAGAAGACATAGCCGGTCTCGTCGCAGATGCCGGTCCAGCCGCGCTCGGTCTCGTCAGCCAGCGCATCGAGGCGGCGGGCCACCTCGGCCGCGGCGGCGGAGCCGGTGGCCGCGTCTTCCAGGGCGGCGGGGGCAAAGGCGCCGGCGAGCGCCGCCTGTTCGGCCACCGCGCGGTTGTAGCGGGGATGGAGCGCGGAAAGGGCGCTGCGCAGCTGGCGCGACACATCCACCACGTGGGCGAGGTCGGCGCCGGTGCGCACCTCGCCAGTGGCGAGATGGAGCGAGGCCTCTTCCAGCCCGGTGGTGATGAGGTAGTCCTCCAGCGCCTTCTCGTCCTTGAGATAGGTCTCGGACTTGCCGCGCGCGACCTTGTAGAGCGGCGGCTGGGCGATGAAGAGGTGGCCTGCGTCCACGATCTCCGGCATCTGCCGGAAGAAGAAGGTGAGCAGCAGGGTGCGGATATGGGCGCCGTCGACGTCGGCGTCCGTCATGATGATGATCTTGTGGTAGCGCAGCTTGGCGATGTCGAAATCGTCCCGGCCGATGCCGGTGCCGAGCGCGGTGATGAGCGTGCCGATCTGCTCCGAAGAGAGCATCTTGTCGAAGCGGGCGCGTTCCACGTTCAGGATCTTGCCGCGCAGGGGAAGAACGGCCTGGAAGGCGCGGTCGCGGCCCTGCTTGGCGGAGCCACCGGCCGAGTCACCCTCGACGATGAAGATCTCGGACTTGGCCGGGTCCTTCTCCTGGCAGTCGGCGAGCTTGCCGGGGAGCGAAGCCACGTCCAGCGGGCTCTTGCGGCGGGTGAGGTCGCGCGCCTTGCGGGCGGCTTCGCGGGCGGCTGCGGCCTCCACCACCTTGCCGATCACGTTCTTCGCCTCGACCGGATTCTCCTCGAACCAGTTGGCGAGCGCCTCGCCGACCAGGTTCTCCACCACGGGGCGAACCTCGGAGGAGACGAGCTTGTCCTTGGTCTGGGAGGAGAATTTCGGGTCCGGCACCTTTACCGAGAGCACGGCGGTCAGGCCTTCGCGGCAATCCTCGCCGGTGGGGTCCACCTTCTCCTTCTTGGAGATGCCGGAGGTGTTGGCATAGCCCAGCACCTGCCGGGTCAGCGCGGCGGCGAAGCCGGTGAAGTGGGTGCCGCGGTCACGCTGGGGGATGTTGTTGGTGAAGCACAGCACGTTCTCGTGGTAGCCGTCGTTCCACGAGAGCGCGGCCTCCACCGTGATGCCGTCCTTCTCGGCGCGGATCACCACGGGCTTGGCGATGAGCGCGGTCTTGTTGCGGTCGAGATACTTCACGAAGGCCTCGACGCCGCCCTCATAGTGCAGCTCCTCGCGCTTCGGCTCGGGGCCGCGCGCGTCGGTGAGCACGATGAGCACGCCGGAATTGAGGAAGGCCAGCTCGCGCAGGCGATGCTCCAGCGTGGCGTAGTCGAACTCGATGCGGGTGAACGTCTCGGGGCTCGGCAGGAAGGTCACCTTGGTGCCGCGCTTGCCCGCCGGCGCCGTGCCCACCACCTTGAGCGGAGCTTCGGCGTCGCCATGGCGGAAGCGCATATAGTGCTCCTTGCCGTCGCGCCAGATGGTGAGATCGAGCGTGGTCGACAAAGCGTTCACCACCGAGACGCCCACGCCGTGCAGGCCGCCGGAGACCTTGTAAGAATTCTGGTTGAACTTACCGCCCGCATGCAGCTGGGTCATGATGACCTCGGCGGCAGAAACCCCTTCCTCGGGGTGCAGGTCGGTGGGGATGCCGCGGCCGTCGTCGGTCACGGTCACCGAGCCGTTGGCCTCCAGCGTGACGGTGACTTCCTTCGCCCAGCCGGCCAGCGCCTCGTCGATGGCGTTGTCCACCACCTCGTAGACCATGTGATGGAGGCCCGAGCCATCGTCCGTGTCACCGATGTACATGCCGGGACGCTTGCGGACCGCATCGAGGCCCTTGAGCACCTGGATGGACTGGGCGCCGTAGTCGTCGGGGGACGGGGCAGGCACGGGTTCGACCATGGGGACTTCCGATTCGGTTCTGGTACGTGTTGCAAATCTAACGCAAAGCGGCGGCTATTTGGTGGCGGTCGCGCTTGTTTTCCTGCGTTTTCCAAGGCTCGGCGGCCATTTAGGGGCCATTCAGCCGGCGCTGTAGCGTGCAAACCCATCCGCTCGCAACCTGCAGGCGGGGCATTCGCCGCAGCCATAGCCCCAGGCGTGGCGGTGGCCACGGTCGCCAAGGTAGCAGGTGTGGGTCTCTTCCACGATGAGATCCACCAGCGGCCGGCCGCCCAGATGCTCGGCGAGGCGCCAGGTCTCCGCCTTGTCGATCCACATCAGCGGCGTGTGGAGGACGAAGCGCTTCTCCATGCCGAGGTTCAGCGCCACCTGCATGGCCTTGATGGTGTCGTCCCGGCAGTCGGGATAGCCCGAGAAGTCCGTCTCGCACATGCCGCCGACGATGTGCCGGAGCCCCCGGCGATAGGCGAGGGCGGCGGCGAAGGTGAGGAAGACGAGGTTGCGGCCGGGCACGAAGGTGTTCGGCAGGCCGTTCGCCTCCATGTGGACGGCGACGTCCCGGGTGAGCGCCGTGTCCGAGATCTGGCCGAGCACGGGCAGATCCAGCACGTGGTCGTCGCCGAGCCGCGCGGCCCACACGGGGTTGAGGGCGCGGAAGGCGGCGCGCAGCACCGGGCGGCGCTCTAGCTCAACGGCGTGGCGCTGGCCATAGTCGAAGCCCAGTGTCTCCACCCGGCCGAAGCGCTCCAGCGCATAAGCGAGGCAGGTGGCGGAATCCTGCCCGCCGGAAAAGAGGACGAGCGCGCCCTCCTCCCGGTGCAACGCGGCCTCAGCCATGCGCGGACGGCTCCATGCCCCGGACGCGGTTCGTTCGCTGGGCGTGGCTCATTCGCCGGGCGCCTTGGCCTCGATGGCGAGGGCGTGCAGGCCGCGCGCGATCTCGCCTTCCAGCAGGCCATTGACGATGCGGTGCCGCTCCACCCGGCTCTTGCCGGTAAAACTGGGGGAGACTACCCGCACCCGAAGGTGGGTGATGCCGCCGTCGCCGCGGTTGGCGCCCTTGTGGTCGTGCATCACGCCGGCATGGCCGGCGTGCTTGTGGCTCTCGTCCTCCAGTTCGAGGGCGAGCGGGCTGAGGCCGGCTTCCAGCGTCTGGCGGATGGCGGAAAGGGAAGATTGGGACATGATGAAAAGGCTTCTGTGCAATGGAAGGGACCAAAGGGAGCGGCCGGTTATGGCGCTCCCGCGTGGGCGGCATTATATGGGGCTTGTCGCGGCCTGCCACCCTCGGTCACGATGAGGCCGGCTCAGCCGGTTCCGACCCCGACGTCACATCCCCCCGCTACCCCTGTGGCCCGGCGCTTTCTCTGCGCGCTGCACCGCAATTCCTTGCCGCGTCGCGGAACGGCGGACATAATCGATCGGCCATGAAACTCGACTCCCCCCTTTTCGACCGTATCCGGGTCAAGCCCGCCGACGACCGGCCCCGCAGCCGGATGTCGCTGACGGGCTGCCAGTGGCCGGGCTGCACGGCGGAGGGCACGCACAAGGCGCCCAAGGGTCGGCACAAGGAGGGCCAGTACTGGTCCTACTGCCTGGACCACGTGCGCGCGTACAACCAGTCCTACAACTATTTCTCGGGCATGACCGACGACGCGGTGTATGCCTACCAGAAGGATGCGCTGACCGGCCATCGCCCCACTTGGAAGATGGGGATGAAGGGCGCGGGCGGGCGTCGCGCGGGCGCGGACGCCACCGATGGCATGCGCGACCCCTTCGGCTTCACGGCCGAGATGGGCGCCACCTTCCAAGCCGACCGGCCGGAGCCCAACGGCAAGATCGTGCGCACCGCGGAGCGGCGGGCGCTGGAGGTGATGGGCCTCGAGATGTCGGCCAGCCCGGTCGAGATCAAGGCCCGCTACAAGGAACTGGTGAAGCTGCACCACCCCGACGCGAACGGCGGCGACCGTTCCTCGGAGGATCGCCTGCGCAGCGTCATCCAGGCCTACAACAGCCTCAAGCAGGCAGGTTTCTGCTGAGCGGTCCTCAGGATCGCCGGCGACGCGGAGGCGGCCCACAAGACCGCGCCGTGATGGACTGGGACACGAAAAGGGGCGCGCGGGGCGCGCCGACGGAGGAGTTATGAGCGGTTTGGAGACCACTGCCCCGATGCCGGACATGAAGGTGTCGGTTCGCCAGACGTTCGGCATCGATATCGACATGGAGGTCCCGGCCTACTCCGAAGCCGACTCGCATGTGCCCGAGCTGGACCCGGACTATCTGTTCGATCGGCCGACCACCCTCGCCATCCTCGCCGGCTTCGCCCGCAACCGCCGCGTGATGGTCACCGGCTTCCACGGCACCGGCAAGTCCACGCACATCGAGCAGGTGGCGGCGCGGCTGAACTGGCCGTGCGTGCGCATCAACCTCGACAGCCACATCTCGCGCATCGATCTCATCGGCAAGGATGCGATCGTGGTGAAGGATGGCCTGCAGGTCACCGAATTCCGCGACGGCATCCTGCCCTGGGCCTACCAGAACAACGTCGCCCTCGTGTTCGACGAATATGACGCCGGCCGCCCGGACGTGATGTTCGTGATCCAGCGCGTGCTGGAATCGTCCGGCCGCCTGACCCTGCTCGACCAGAGCCGGGTGATCCGCCCGCACGGTGCCTTCCGGCTGTTCGCCACCGCCAACACCATCGGCCTCGGCGACACCACCGGCCTCTATCACGGCACCCAGCAGATCAACCAGGCGCAGATGGACCGCTGGTCCATCGTGACCACGCTGAACTATCTCGCCCACGACAAGGAAGTGGACATCGTCCTCGCCAAGGCGAAGCACTTCCAGAACGTGGAAGGTCGCGACACGGTGAACCGCATGGTCCGCCTCGCCGACCTCACCCGGCAGGCGTTCATGAACGGCGATCTCTCCACCGTCATGAGCCCGCGCACGGTCATCACCTGGGCCGAGAATGCGGACATCTTCCGCGACATCGCCTTCTCGCTGCGCGTGACGTTCCTCAACAAGTGCGACGAGCTGGAGCGCCCGCTGGTGGCGGAGTTCTTCCAGCGCTGCTTCGGCCAGGAGCTGGCCGAGAGCACGGTGAACGTCGCTCTGTCCTGAACGGGTGCGGCTCAGCCGCGCCCATTGAACAGGCTGCGCCATGGCGCGGCCTGTCGCCCCGCAAGAAGCGCCTCAAACGGCGCAAGAGCCGAAGAAGCACGCGCCATGGCCACCAACCGCACCACCGGCAAGGCCCCCAAGGAAGCTCCGTCCGAGCCGTTCAAGCGCGCCGTCACGGGCTGCTTCAAGGCCATTGCCGGCGTCTCCGAGTTCGAGGTGTCCTTCGCCTCCGAGCGTCCGGCGCTCGGCCCGGACCGGGTGCGCCTGCCCGAGCCGCCGCGCCGCTTCACGCTGCAAGACGCCGCCATCGTGCGCGGCCATGCGGATTCCCTCGCCTTGCGCCGCGCCTGTCATGATCCCGGCGTCCATCGCAAGATGCTGCCCCAGGGCGAAGTCGCCCGCGGCGTGTTCGAGGCGGTGGAGCAGGCGCGCGTGGAAGCCATCGGCGGCAACCGCATGCCCGGCGTGAAGCGCAACCTCGCGGCCATGCTGCAGGACCGCTACCACCGCGCCAATTATGCCGACATCACCGAGCGCTCCGAGGCGCCCATCGCCGATGCGGTGGCCCTCATGGTGCGCGAGCGCCTGACCGGAGAGGCCCCGCCGCCGGATGCCCGGCGCGTGGTGGACCTGTGGCGCCCTTTCATCGAGGAGCGGGCGGCCGGCGACCTCGCGCGGCTCATCGACAGCATCGAGAACCAGAAGAAGTTCGGCGAGATCGCCCGCGACCTCCTCGCCTCCCTCGACATGGGCGAGGAAAGCGGCCTCGACACCGAGCAGGAGCCCGAGGAGAACGAGAACGAGGGCGGCGCCGAGGAGCAGGGCGGCGAGAACGGCGAAAGCCGCGAGGACGACAGCCAGCAGGGCGCCACCGAGATGGAGGCCGAGCTCTCCGAGGAGGAGATGCCCGACAGCGCGGCCCAGAGCGAGGCCGCGCCCCCCGCCGACGTGCCGGATGGCACCGAGATGGGCGACAGCGAGGAGCCGGCCGAGCCGTGGTCCCCCCGTCCGCCGATGACCCACGACAATCGCGGGCCGGAATACCACGCCTTCACCACCAAGTTCGACGAGGAGACCTCGGCCGAGGATCTCTGCGATCCCGAGGAGCTGACGCGCCTCCGCTCCTATCTCGACAAGCAGCTGGCCCATCTCCAGGGCGTGGTGGCGCGCTTGGCCAACCGCCTGCAGCGCAAGCTGCTGGCGCAGCAGAACCGCGCCTGGGAATTCGACCTGGAGGAGGGCGTGCTGGATCCCGCGCGCCTGCCGCGCGTCATCATGGACCCCATGGCGGCGCTGTCCTTCAAGCGCGAGCGCGACACCGACTTCCGCGACACGGTGGTGACGCTGCTCATCGACAATTCCGGCTCCATGCGCGGCCGGCCCATCACGGTGGCCGCCACCTGCGCCGACATCCTCGCCCGCACGCTGGAGCGCTGCGGCGTGAAGGTGGAGGTGCTGGGCTTCACCACGCGCGCCTGGAAGGGCGGCCAGTCCCGCGAGGCCTGGCTCGCCGCCGGCAAGCCCGCCGCCCCCGGCCGCCTCAACGACCTCAGGCACATCGTCTACAAGTCCGCCGACGCCCCCTGGCGTCGGGCACGCCGCAACCTCGGCCTGATGATGCGCGAGGGGCTGCTGAAGGAGAATATCGACGGCGAGGCCCTCGACTGGGCGCACAAGCGCCTGCTCGCCCGCACCGAGGCGCGGCGCATCCTGATGATGATCTCGGACGGCGCGCCGGTGGACGATTCCACGCTTTCGGTGAATGCCGGCAACTATCTGGAACGCCACCTGCGCCACATCATCACCGAGATCGAGACCCGCTCGCCGGTGGAGCTGATCGCCATCGGCATCGGCCATGACGTGACCCGCTACTACCGCCGCGCCGTCACCATCGTGGACGCCGAGGAGCTGGGCGGGGTGATGACCGAGAAGCTCGCCGAGCTGTTCGAGGAAACACCCGGCGCCGCCGGCAAGGGGCCGTCGCGGGGCGGCCGCCTGCATTGAAGCGGGGCCTGCGCGCTGTCGGCATTGTCGCCGCCGGGGTGCTCGGCGGCGCTCTGCTGTTCAATCTCGCCTTCTCCAAGCCGGGCGCGCTGCCGCCCGAGCCGGTGGCCATCACGGTCACGGCGCAGCCCGTCACGACCTTCAAACGGGGGGACGAGCTCACCCAGTTCGGCCCGCTGCGGTTTGTCGGCGGGCTGGTGCTCACCTCACCCTTTCCCGGCTTCGGCGGCATTTCCGGCTTCGCGCTGGAGCAGGACGAGCACTTCCTCGCCATCACCGACGCCGGCCTGTTCCTCTCCGGCCGGCTCGTCACGGAGAATGACCGCCCCACCGGCGTCGCCGATGTGAAGGCGGCAGCACTGCTCGATGCCGAGGGCCGGGTGCAGGCGGACAATGACCGCGAGGACGTGGAATCCCTCGCCCTCGCGCCGGACGCCGCCTATGTGGCGATGGAGACCATCAACGAGATCTGGCGCTACCCGCGCGATCCCCTGGGAAAGCGCGGCACGCTCGTGCCGGCGCCGGCCATCAAGAATCTGAGGCGCAACACCGGCCTCGAGAGCCTCGCTTTCATGCCCTCAGGCCCGCTCAAGGGCGCGCTCATCGCCATCGGCGAGGAAGGGGCGAAGAAGGCGGACGATCTGCCTGGCTTCATCATCGGCGGTCCAGCGCCCGGCGGCTTCACGGTGACCAAGAGCGGCCCGTTCGACGCCACCGACCTCGCGCTGGGGCCGGATGGTAATTTCTACCTTCTGGAGCGCCATTATTCGCCGCTCGAAGGCGTCAACATGCAGCTCCGCCGCTTCCCCGCCAGCGAGGTGAAGCCCGGCGCGCGCATCACCGGCGAGGTGCTGGGCCGCTTCGACATGAGCCATGAGATCGACAACATGGAAGGCCTCGGCGTCACCCGAAGCGCCGCCGGCGAGATCCTGCTCACGCTCATCTCGGATGACAATTTCAGCCCACTTCAGCGCACCATCCTGCTGCGCTTCGCGGTTTCGGGAGACTGAGGCGCGGCAGGTTGAGCGCGCGGGATCAATCCAGCCACGGCGCCGGGCGGTCGAGGGCGATGAGCGCCGCGGGATCGACCCGCGGGCGGACGACCGCGACTTCGGGCCCGCGCACCAGCACCTCGGGCACCAGGGCGCGGGTGTTGTAGGTGCCGGACTGCACGGCGCCATAGGCGCCCGCCGTCATCACCGCCAACAGGTCGCCGGGCTTCACCTCCGGCAGCGGCCGGTCGAGGGCGAGGAAATCGCCCGTCTCGCACACCGGGCCGACCACGTCGGCCACCACCATGGCGGCGCCGGCCGCCGGCTCGGCCACCGGTACGATGTCGTGGTGGGCCTCGTAGAGGGTGGGGCGGATGAGGTCGTTCATGGCGGCGTCCACCACCACGAAGGTCTTGCCCTCGCCCTTCTTCACGTAAATCACGCGGGTGACGAGGATGCCGGCATTGGCCACCAGCATCCGCCCCATCTCGAACACCAGCGGCAGCTTGATGTCGCCCAGCGCCCGGCCCACCACCTCGGCATAGGCGGCGGGGGAGGGCGGCACGGGGTCGGAGGCGGCATAAGGCACGCCGAGGCCGCCGCCGAGGTCCATGTGGTGCAGTCGGTGGCCGGCGGCCATGAGGTCGCGCGCCAGCTCGGCGAGCAGCGTCACCGCATTCTCGAACGGCGCCATGTCGGTGATCTGGCTACCGATGTGCATGTCCACGCCGGAGATGGCGAGGCCGGGCAGGCGGGCGGCGAAATCGTACACGTCCCGCGCGCGGGAAATGGGGATGCCGAACTTGGTGGCCGACTTGCCGGTGGAAATCTTCTTGTGGGTCTTCGCGTCCACGTCCGGATTGACGCGGATGGAGACCGGCGCCTTCACGCCCTTCGAGAGCGCGACCTCGGACAGGGCGTCGAGCTCCGGCTCGCTCTCCACATTGAAGCAGAGGATGCCGGCGTCCAGCGCCTGCGCCATTTCCTCCCGCGTCTTGCCGACGCCGGAGAAGACGATGCGCTCGCCCGGCACGCCCGCGGCGCGGGCGCGCATCAGTTCACCGGCGGAAACGATGTCCGCCCCCGCGCCGAGGCGGGCGAGGGTGGAGATGACCGACTGGTTGGAATTGGCCTTCAGCGCGTAGCACAAAAGCACGTCGCGGCCGGCGAACGCCTCCATGAACACGCGATAATGCCGCTCCAGCGTGGCCGTTGCGTAGCAATAGAAGGGCGTGCCCACCTCGGCGGCGAGGGAGGTGAGGTCGACGTCCTCGGCGTGGAGGCGGCCGTTGCGATAGTCGAAATGGTGCATCGGGGCGGCTTGTCGGAGGCTCGTTCTGCGCGCCCGGCCGGGGTGGCGCCGTCAGGCGGGCGCCGGGGAGCGAGGGAGGGGTTGCTGTGCGGAAGGCCGTTCAGCGCGGCCTTCAGGCCTGCGGATCAGAGCAGGCCGTCGATGAGGAGCGGCTGGTCGGGGCGGTCGATGCCCTTCAGCAGCTTGTCCGAGCTGCTGGTGGAGCCGGAGGTCTTCTTCTTCTCCCAGGAGGCGTGCGGAACGGCGCTCTCGTTGAATTCCGCCGCCGTCTTGGGCGGGGCGTAGGACGTGCTGGAATCCGTCGAAGCCGTGGCCGTGGCGGGCTTCGGCGGCGGGGGCGCCGCGTGGGCGCCGGGCGGGGGCTCCAACGGACCCTTCACGCCGCACGCCGCGAGGGCGAGGGTGCCGCAGAGGGCCATCAGGGTCGCAAGGGTTCGCATCTTCGTCCGTGCCATTGGCATCAAGGTCGGCGCCACTATAGCCCGCGCTGCGGCAAAGGCGAGCCCCCGGGCTGGCCGGGGGCTGGGTCCAGCCGGCATCAGGTCGCGTCCGGGGCCGCCCCGAGGCGCTTCAACCAGCGCCGCGCCTGGGCGCGCACCCGCTGCGGCGCGGTGCCGCCGTAGCTGGTGCGGCTGCGCACCGAGCGCACCACGGACAGCACGGAGAAGACGTCGCCGGTGATGCGCTTGTCCACCGCCTGCATGTCCTCGAGCGGCACCTTGTGCAGCGCAATGCCGCGGTCCGAGGCCAGAGCCACGATGCGGCCGGTAATGTGGTGCGCCTCGCGGAACGGGATGTTGAGCGCCCGGACTAGCCAGTCGGCGAGGTCGGTGGCGGTGGAATAGCCCTGGCCGGCGGCGGCGGCCATGCGCTTCTCGTCCGGCGACAGGTCGCGGACCATGCCGGCGGTGGCGGCGATCACCAGGGACAGGGCCGAGAAGGCGTCGAACGCGCCTTCCTTGTCCTCCTGCATGTCCTTGGCATAGGCCAAAGGTAGGCCCTTCATCACCACGAGGATGCCGGTGAGCGCGCCGATGATGCGCCCGGCCTTGGCGCGCACCAGCTCGGCGGCGTCGGGATTGCGCTTCTGCGGCATGATGGACGAGCCGGTGGTGAAGGCATCCGACAGTTTCACCAGCGCGAAGGACGGTGAGGTCCAGATCACCACCTCCTCGGCGAAGCGCGAGAGGTGGATGGCGCAGATGGAGGCGGCCGAGAGCGTCTCCATCACGAAATCGCGGTCGGAGACGGCATCGAGCGAGTTGGCGGTGGGCCGGTCGAAGCCGAGCGCCGCCGCCGTCGCCTCGCGGTCGATGGGGAAGGAGGTGCCGGCCAGCGCCGCCGAGCCCAGCGGGCACTCGTTGAGGCGCGCCCGCGCGTCGGCGAAGCGGCTGCGGTCGCGCGCCATCATCTCCACATAGGCCATCAGGTGGTGGCCGAAGGTGACCGGCTGGGCGGTCTGCAAATGGGTGAAGCCGGGCATGACGGTGGCGGCGTGGGCCAGCGCCTTCTCCGCCAGCGCCCGCTGGAGATCGGCGAGCTGGGCGTCGAGGGCGTCCACCGTGTCGCGGACGTAGAGGCGGAAGTCGGTGGCCACCTGGTCGTTGCGCGAGCGGGCGGTGTGCAGGCGTCCGGCCGGGGCGCCGATGAGCTCGGCGAGGCGCGATTCCACGTTCATGTGGATGTCCTCCAGCTCGCGCCGGAAGGAGAACTTGCCCGCCTCGATCTCTGACAGGATCGTGTCTAGACCCTTGGTGATCTTCTGGGCATCTTTCGCCGCCACGATGCCCTGGGCGGCCAGCATGGCCGCATGCGCCTTTGAACCGGCGATATCCTGCGCATAAAGACGCTGGTCGAAGCCGATGGAGGCGTTGATCTCCTCCATGATGGCGTCGGGGGCAGTGCTGAAGCGCCCGCCCCACATCTTGTTGCTCATGACGGACCCTCCGGTGATGACCACTGCCGACGACAACCGCGCGACTGACCCTCAGGACACGGCGACCGGCCCCGCGCCGGGCGCGCCGGTGGCGAGGCGCTCTTCCGCGGTGAGGACGATCGGCGTGGTCGCGCTGGCGACGCTGGCGGGCGCCGTGGCCGGCGCGCTCGCCCTATACGGGATGAACCGCCTCCCCGGCAATGCACCGCAGGGCCAGAGCGTGGCGAGCGTGCCGGCCGCAGCCCCCTCCGGGGCGGCCGGCGACCCCGCCTGCGCCGGTACGGTGGAGCGGGTGCGGGCCTTCGCGCCCCTCGCCAAGGGCGAGCTTGCCGCGCTGGCGTTGGCGAGCGAGCCGCGCCGCCTGCCGCCGCTGACCTTCACGGACGCCTCCGGCAAGCCGGTGACCCTGGCTGATTTCAAGGGCCGGGTGGTGCTGCTCAATCTCTGGGCCACCTGGTGCGTGCCCTGCCGCAAGGAAATGCCGGCCCTCGACCATCTGGAGAAGCGGCTGGGCGGGCCGGATTTCGCCGTGGTGGCGGTCAATCTCGATACGCGCGACCCGGACAAGCCGCGTGCCTTCCTCTCCGAGATCGGCGTGAACAGCCTCGCCTTCTATTCCGATCCGGCGACCAAGACCTTCCAGGCCCTGCGCGGCGTGGGGCGCGGCTTCGGCCTGCCCACCACCCTCCTCGTCGATCGAGACGGCTGCGAGATGGCCTATCTCGCCGGCCCGGCCGAATGGGGTGGTGCCGATGCGGAAGCGCTGGTGAAGGCCGCCATCGGCGCCGGCCGGGCGGATGCGGCAGGGTCACGCTGAGCTGAGGCTTGGCGGAAGGCGGTACCTGCCCCAACAGTGGTCGCCACCTCCCAATCTGCAAAAATATCGCCCCGCTTAAAGCTCTTGCAACCTTCAGGCGGCAGAGTTCTCTGCAACCTGGGGGATGGGGAAACGCGGTGCGGCCGGCACGGTCGCGCGGCGCTGACGTTTACCTTTCTTTCACTCCTTTTTCATTTGCGCGAAAAGAGCTGGTATATCTTGCTCTTGACAGCACATCCGCGCGCATTCTTTCGAAGTCGAATCACCGGTGGCGACCATTGAAAATACTGACGATTTTCGGAACGCGCCCTGAGGCGATCAAGATGGCGCCGGTGGTCCAGGCGCTGGCGCGGGAGCCGGCCGTCCAGTCGCTCGTCTGCGTCACCGGCCAGCACCGGGAGATGCTGGACCAGGTTCTCCGCCTCTTCGACCTGACGCCCGACTTCGATCTCGGCCTGATGGCCCACAACCAAGGATTGAATCGTCTTGCCGGCGGAGCGCTCTCCGCGCTCGACAGCGTGCTGGCGGACGTGATGCCGGATCGCGTGCTGGTCCATGGTGACACCACCACCGCCATGGCCGCGGCGCTCGCCGCCTTCCACCGTCGCATTCCGGTGGGGCATGTCGAGGCGGGCCTGCGGACCTACGACCTCGGCCAGCCCTTTCCAGAGGAGATGAACCGCCGCATCGCCGATCTGTGCAGCGACCTCCTGTTCGCGCCCACCGCCGGCGCGCGCGACAATCTCCTGTCGGAGCAGCTGGAGGGGCAGGTCTTCGTGACCGGCAACACGGTGATCGACGCGCTCCAGTCGGTTCAGCGTAGCCTCGACGCCGATCCCGACCTGCGCTCCGCCCTCGACGCCGAACTCCCGCCCCTCGATCCGCGCCGGCCCATCCTTCTGGTGACGGGGCATCGGCGCGAGAATTTCGGCGAGGGGTTCCGCAACATCTGCGAGGCGCTGGACGAGATCGCCGACCGCGGCGACGTGGAGATCGTCTATCCGGTCCACCTCAATCCCAACGTCAAGGGACCGGTGACCGCGGCGCTCGCCGGCCGGCCCAACGTGCATCTCGTGCCGCCGCTCGACTATCTGCCGTTCCAGCGGCTGATGCAGCGCTCGCATCTTGTGCTCACCGATTCCGGCGGCGTGCAGGAAGAGGCGCCCGCGCTGGGCAAGCCCGTCCTCGTCATGCGCGAGGTGACGGAGCGGCCCGAGGCGGTCCATGCCGGCACGGTCCAGCTCGTCGGCACCGGCCGCGCCGCCATCGTCAACGCGGTGTCCCGCCTTCTCGACGATCCGGCGGCCTATGCGGCCTACGCCGGACGCATCAACCCCTACGGCGACGGGCAGGCCTGCCGCCGGATCGTGGACTGCATCTGCGGGCGGCCGGTGCAGGAATTTTCCCCCCTCCAATCCCCGCCTGCCGCGTCCGCTCCTCGGCGTCCCGCCGGCCTAGACGCCATGCTCGTGAGAGACTGACATGCGACACGTTGCCTCTTCCACCGCCCGCGGCGGGGCCGCCCGGGCCCTCACCGCCCGGCGCTTTTCGACACTGGCCGCCGCCCTCGTCCTGCCGGTGAGCCTGCTGGCGGCCTGGCCGGCCGCCGCGCAGTCGCGCAGCCCGGCGCCGCCGGTGGTGGCGCAGGCCCCCGTTGCGCCGCAGCCGGCTTATGTGCCGCCGGCCTATGTTCCGCCGGTGGACCCGATCCTCTCGGCCATCCAGGAGCGGGCGGCGGACACCCGCGTCACGCGGTCCTTCACCCTCGGCGATCTCGGCATCGAGGGGCCGGTGGTGCTGCAGGGCATGGATGCGCGGCGCGACATCTATCTGCCGGTGCCGGCCGGCGTGCCGCTGGAGAATGCCAGCATCGCCGTCGATGGCGAGTATCTGCGCGGCGACGGCGGGCGCACCACCATGGTGCTCTCGGTGGACAGCACCCCGGTATTCTCGCGGCGCCTCGAAGGCGACAACGGCAGCGCCAATGCCACCATTTCGGTGGACAATCGTCCGCGCGAGACCGGCTTCGTGCGCTTCGGCACCGCCTGGTCCTCGGTGATCGGCGAGGCGCTGTGCGCCGACGAGCGCGGCATCGGCAACGTGCTGAAGCTGCGCCCGTCCACCCGCTTCACCTACAGCTATGACGCCGGGCAGGTGCGCAGCCTCGCCACCGCCTGGAGCGGCATGCCTGGTTCGGGCGCGCTGCTGGTGCCCGGCGGCACCCTCTCCAAGGACACCTACGACACCGCCTGGCGCCTCGGCCTCGCGCTCGAGACCGCCGGCAAGCGCCTGGTGGTGAAGACGCTGCCCTCCATCGGCGACGAGGTGGACCTGACCAACATGGACGTGCCGGCCTCGCTGCGCGCGGTCGCCCCCTTCTCGAGCTTCGTCGGCGTGAAGAGCTACCGCATCCGCGACGCGTCCGAGATCGGCGCGCTTCTGGTGATGCCGGGCTCTCCGCTCGGCGCCGACGTGGCGGTGGCGGACGTCTCGCTTCTGTCGGGCATCCGCGGCGCGCTCGACGCCCTCGGCGCGCGCCTCGGCACCGCCTCCGGCGCTTTCACCGAATGGCGGGCCAAGGCGGCGAGCCTCGGCTCTTCCAGCATCGCCCCGGACGAGGTGAGCCTGCAGTTCCTCGCCGGACGCCCGATCATCGCGGTCGGCAGCGCCGCAGGCGGCAAGGCCACCCAGCTGTTCGACAGCTTCTGGCGTACTTCGCTGGCCTCCGGCACGGTGACCATCCGCGCGGTGGACGTGGGGCCGGAGAAGCCCTCGACGGTGCCGCTCTCCAGCCTCGGCCCGACCGACGGCAACCTCGACGTGCTCGCCCGCGGCGACTGGGTGGTGACGTTCGATCTCGCCGCCGCCACCGGTGGCCGCAGCCTGCCGAGCCGGCTGAACCTCGATGTCGCGGCCGCGCCGGGCGCCTCCACCTCCGAACCGGTGGTCGCGGTGTTCCTCAACGACGTGCTGCTGGCCGCCAAGCGCCTCGACGCCACCGGCCATCCCGAGCACGTCACGGCCGCCGTGCCGCCCTATGCGCTCGCGGCGCGCAACGTGCTGCGCGTGACCTTCCAGCGCCAGCCGGTGAGCGACCGCTGCCGCGAGACGCCCCAGGCCTTCCCGGTCTCGGTCCTGCCCACCAGCCATTTCGAGCTGGGCGGCGCGGCGCCGGGCGGCGACTTCCTGGGCGTGATCTCGGCCATGGCCTCGGGCGGCAAGCTGCTGGTTCCCGACAGCTATCTCGCCACCGCAAAGGCCAGCCTGCCGCGCGTGGTGCGCGCTGCCGCCGCCGCCGGAATGCCGGCCGGCACCAGCACCTTCGACGTGTCCTCCGTGGGCACGCCCTTCCGCGCCACCGGCGGCTTCCTCGCCCTCGACGTGCCGGTCCAGGGCGTGGCGGTGAAGGCCAAGGTGGACGGTGACCGTCTCATCGTCGGCACCGACGAGAAGGCCCGCATGCTCGACATCACCGGCCTCAAGAACGTGGCCCTGGTGCAGGCGGTGCGCGGCGACGACGCCCGCGGCATCCTGTGGCAGAGCATCGGGCCGGTGGCCATGACGCCGGCGAAGCCCGTGCGCCTGTCGAAGGGTGATGTGGCTCTGGTGGGCGTCGATGGCACCCTGACCGAGCTCGTCGCCTCCGGCGCCGCCCCGGGCACGGTGCGCGTCGCCGACACCGACGGCCCGGCGGGAACCCTGCAGCGGCTGTGGCAGAATTCGTCGGACTGGGGCCTGCCTCTTGGCATCGGCGCCGCCGCCCTGTTCTTCCTGCTGCTGATCCGCGCGTCGCAAGTGCGTCGCCGCGGCAACTGACCGGATCGAGACCGCCGCCATGGAACTCTATTGGCCCTACCTCCTGGCCGACTACATCCGCGTGGTCGAATACGTGGCGGCCGTGGTGGCGGTCATCATCCTGATCTCCTCGCTCGACGATCTGTTCGTTGATGCGTGGTACTGGGGGCGGCGGATCTACCGCCGCTTCGTCATCGAGCCGTTCATCCGCCCGCTCACCCCGGCCATGCTCTACCAGAAGGACGAGCAGCCGCTGGCCATCATGATTCCCGCCTGGCTCGAATCCCCCGTGATCGCGGCCATGATCGAGAACATGGTGAGCGTGCTGGACTACCGGCGCTACACGATCTTCGTCGGCACCTATCCCAACGACCCCGACACCATCGCCGAGGTCGAGCGCATGCGCCGGCGCTACAAGCAGCTGGTGCGGGTGGAGACGCGCAATCCCGGCCCCACCAACAAGGCCGACTGCCTCAATGCGGTGGTGCGGGCCATCTTCCAGCACGAACAGATGACCGGCGTGGAATTCGCCGGCCTCGTGCTGCATGACGCCGAGGACGTGCTGCATCCGCTCGAGCTGCGCTATTTCAGCTATCTGCTGCCGCGCAAGGACCTGATCCAGGTGCCGGTGCTCTCGCTGGAGCGCCACTGGTCGGAGTTGGTCGCGGGCATCTACATGGACGAGTTCGCCGAATGGCACGCCAAGGACCTCGTGGTCCGCGAGAGCGTCGCCGGCTCGGTGCCATCGGCGGGCGTGGGCACCTGCTTCTCGCGCAAGGCCATGCTGCACCTTCTGTCCGACGGCACGGGCGAGGTGTTCAACACCGCGAGCCTGACCGAGGACTATGACATCAGCGCCCGTCTCTATGCGGCGCACATGCAGTCCATCATCGCCCGCCTGCCGGTGGAATACATCGTCAAGCGTGAAAGCCTGTTCGGCTTCGGCCCGGAGAAGGAAATCCTCCTCTCCATGCCGCTGTGCGTGCGCGAGTTCTTCCCCGACACGTTCCGCACCTCCTACCGCCAGAAGGCGCGCTGGTCGCTGGGCATCGCCTTCCAGGGCTGGCGGCACATGGGCTGGCGCGGCAACTGGGCGACCAAGTACTTCCTGTTCCGCGACCGCAAGGGCATCATCACCTCCCTCGTTGCCGTGCTGGCTTATGTGGTCGCCGCGCACTTCCTCATCTTCATGGGTGCGGAGAAGCTCGGCCTGCTGCCGGCCCGCTACCCATCCATCTTCGCCACCGAGACCTGGCTGCTGGCGGTCCTGACCGGCAACGCCGTCGCCTTCGCGCTGCGGCTGGTGCAACGCTATTATTTCGTCGCCAAGGTCTATGGCTGGGAACAGGGGCTGATGTCCGTTCCCCGCGTGGTCATGTCCAACTTCGTCAACTTCGCCGCCACCGTGCGCGCGTGGAAGCTGTTCCTGGGCCACGTCTTCCTCGGCCGGAAGATCGTCTGGGACAAGACGACCCACGACTTCCCCGACCAGCAGGAGCTTGGCCAGCAGCGCCAGCGCCTGGGCGAGCTGCTGCTTACCTGGCAGGCGGTGCTGCCGGAGCATGTGGAGGAGGCGCTGGCGCTTCAGGCGGAGCGGCAGCAGCCGCTCGGGCGCATCCTCGTCTCCCGCGGATGGCTCGACGAGGAGACGCTGGCGGAGGCCATGGCCTTCCAGTCCAACCTGCCGCGCACCGTCGTCACCGAGCAGATGGTGTGGCAGTTCAACGATCTCCTGCCCATCGACCTGATGGTGCGGCGGCGCGTGCTGCCCATCGGCCGCGATCCGGGCGGCCGCCTCATCGTCGCGGTGCCCTCGCCGCTGGGCGACAAGGCGCTGGAGGAACTGCGCCGCGCGGTCGGCGACGAGCCGCTCCAGCGCATCGCCCGCGAGAGCGAGATCAATGACGGCCTGCGCCTGCTGCGCGGCGTCACCGGCAATGCGGACGGCCAGAAGTCGCCGCCGCTGCTCGGCGACCTGCTGCTGGAGAAGGGGCTCATGCGGCGCGAGGCCTTCGAGGCCGCCATGGAGAACTATCGCCCGGACGAGGACGGCCGCATCGGCGAATATCTCGTGCGCTGCGGCGTGGTGACCGAGGACGCCCTGCGCGCCACGATCCGCGAGCAGGAGCGCCGCGTCGCCGCGTCGCTCGCGCCGGTATGACCCTCGGCAGGTCCGGCTCGGCCGATCCCGGCCGGGCGTTCTCCGCAACAGCGAGATGTGCGTGCCGGCCTTCCCCTCCAGGCACGATATGGCGCGCCTGAGCCGGCGCGCCGCGCTCGGCCTTGGTGCCGCCGCGGCCGGAACGGGCCTCATCGGCCTCGATCTCGCCCTCGGCGCCCGGTCTCGCCCGGCGGGCGCCCTCATCGACGGCATCGTCTGGCAGGTCCATGGCGGCGCGCTCGATCCCCGGGGCGACTGGGACTTCATCGGCGCCCGGAGCCTGCTGGTGCAGTGGCTGGTGGCTGACGGCACCGCCTTTGTGCCGCTGCCCAAGCTCGGCCTCAAGCTCATCCCCGATGCGCCCAACTGGAAGCGCATCGCGCGCGAGCCCTGGGCCAGCCAGATCATCGCCGGGCTCGCTGGCGACTTCTCCGAGCCGAGGGCACGCGCCAATGTGGTGGAGCTGGGCGCCCTGTCGGCCAAGGTGGCGCAGCAGAAGATGCCGTTCCGTCCGGCCGGCTTTTATTTCCCGGTAGAAGCCGACCCCACCTGGAAGGACGTCGCGCGGATGCGCGAGGCGCTCGCGCCCATCCCGCGGCCGCTCTGGGTGAGCTGCTACGACAATTCCAACGTGGGCCCGGAGGCCCTCGCCGACTGGATCGAGCTTTGGCTGCCCCGGGACGTGGGGCTGTTCTTCCAGGACGGCTGCGGCGTCTATACCCGGGCGCCGGGGGCGGCCCGGCGCTATGCGGAGGTGATCTCCCAGCGCCTCGGCGCCCGCCGCTTCAAGATCATCGCCGAGGCCTTCCGGCCGGCCGGCGGCGGCTCATTCCGCGCCGCCACCGCCGCCGAGCTGCTGCCGCAGCTCAAGGCCTATGAGGGGTTCGAGGTGTTCGTCTTCGACGGCCCGCATTATGTGGACCGCCTCATCGTGCAGCAGCTGATGGCGGGCTAGGGCCGCCGCCCCTAGCGCGAGCGATCACTGCGGAAAGTGCTCGACATGGGTCTCCGCCGTCCGCCCGAAATAGACGACCTGGCGGCCGGCAAACGACACGATGTATCCCGCGCAGCCGGCCGCCTTCGCCTTCTGGCTGAAGGCCGCATAGCTGTAATCGGCCGGGTTCGCCTGAGCCCACCGCACCAGCCGCTCGATTTCGGTCGCGTCGAAGGCGGCGGCGACGCCGGCCGGGGAGGGCGCGATGTCCATGGCCACGCTGTCGCCGTCCGGCAGGTAGCAGGTCTGGCTGTTGCGGCGATAATCCACCGTATAGCCCTCGAAACCGGCGTGGATCAGCGTGCCGACGATTTCCGGGAAGCTGAGGCTGCCGTCATGGGCGGCAGCGAGGCACGCTTGGGCAACAGAAATCCGTTCCGCGTCCATGGCGGTTTCCCTTCGTTGAGATGTGAAGCGAGGCCGGAGGTCAGTCGACCGGAGCAGCCCTGAGCCCGCGCCGTTCGGCGAGAACCGTCAGGAGATGGTCGAGCTGGCGATGCTCGGCCGGCGTCAGCACGCCGAAGAATGCGGCGTCGTTTTCGTCGGCAAGCGCAGCGAGGACCGGCACTTTGGCTTTTCCCTCCGCCGACAAGGAGAGGCTGTGCGCGCGCTTGTCGCTTGGACTGTCGGTTCGCTCGATCAGGCCTTTCTCCAGCAGCCTGTCGGCAAGCTTGCTGATCGCCCCCCTGGTCATGCCCATGCTGCCCGCCAGAACCGAGGGCGGCATGGGTGCCGTATTGTAAAGCGCCCGCATGAACACCCATTCCGCCACGGTGACACCTTCGGCCTCGACCTTGCGGGCGAAGGCCTGCGACACGGCATTGGACACCATGCGCATCCGGAAGCCGGTGTGGTCGGTGAGTTCGGACACGGACGTCATCCGGTGCGCCTCCTCTGTTGACTAGGAAACTATCGCGATAAAGTTTCCTAGTCAACTTCGCTTCCATGCACCGAACTTGCGCGCGGCGGGAGCGGTCCGGAAAGAGGACGAGCGCCGCCCCGGCAGCGGCGCCTCTGCGTGTCCCGCTCGGCCCCTGCCGGGGGCCGATGGCATCAGTGCCGGAAGTGGCGCACGCCGGTGAAGACCATGGCGAGGCCGGCCTCGTCGGCGGCGGCGATCACCTCGGCGTCGCGCATGGAGCCGCCCGGCTGGATCACCGCCGTGGCGCCCGCCTCCACCGCCGCCAGCAGGCCGTCGGCGAAGGGGAAGAAGGCGTCCGAGGCGACCACAGAGCCCTTGGTGAGCGGCACCGCAAGGCCCGCCGCCTCGGCCGCGTCGAGCGCCTTGCGGGCGGCGATGCGGGCGCTGTCCACCCGGCTCATCTGCCCGGCGCCGATGCCCACGGTGGCGAGGTCCTTCGCATAGATGATGGTGTTCGACTTCACGTGCTTCGCGACGCGGAAGGCGAAGCGGAGGTCGGTCAGCTCCTGCTCGGTGGGGGCGCGCTTGGTGACGACCTTCAGGTCGAGATCGTCGGCGCTGGCATTGTCGCGGCCCTGCACGAGCAGGCCACCGGCGACGGTCTTCACGGTCAGGCCGGGCGCGCGCGGGTCGGGCAGGCCGCCGGTGAGCAGCAGGCGCAGGTTCTTCTTGGCGGCCACAACGGCAATGGCTTCCTCGGTGGCGTCGGGGGCGACGATCACCTCGGTGAAGATTTCCACCATGGCGCGGGCGGCCTCGGCATCCAGCGTCCGGTTCACGGCGATGATGCCGCCGAAGGCCGAGACGGGATCGCAGGCCAGCGCCTTGCGGTAGGCGGCGGCGAGATCCGCGCCCTCGGCCACGCCGCAGGGATTGGCATGCTTGACGATCACCACCGCCGCGGTGCGGGCGGGGTGGAACTCGGCCACCGCCTCGAAGGCGGCGTCGGTGTCGTTGATGTTGTTGTAGGAGAGCTGCTTGCCCTGCACCTGACGGGCGGTGGCGACGCCGGGACGGATCTCGTCCGAGGTGTAGAAGGCGGCCGACTGGTGCGGGTTCTCGCCGTAGCGCAGCGCCTCGATGAGCTTGCCGCCGAAGGCACGGAAGGCGGGGGCCTCTTCCTTCAGCTCGCGGGCGAACCAGTTGGAGATGGCCGCGTCATAGGCGGCGGTCCGGGCATAGGCCTTCTGTGCCAGCTTGCGGCGCAAGGCGAGGGTGGTGCCGCCGTGCTCGGCGATCTCGGCGAGCACGGCCTCATAGTCCACCGCCTCCACCACCACCGCCACGTCGTTGTGGTTCTTGGCCGCGCCGCGGATCATCGAGGGGCCGCCGATATCGATGTTCTCGATAGTCTCCTCGAAGTCCGCCTTGCGGGCGACGGTCGCCTCGAACGGATAGAGGTTCACCACTACGAGATCGATGGGGGCGATGGCATGCTCGGCGAGCGAGGCCTGATGGCCGGCATCGGCGCGAATGGCAAGGATGCCGCCGTGGACCTTGGGGTGGAGCGTCTTTACCCGCCCGTCCATCATCTCCGGGAAGCCGGTGAGTTCGCTCACGTCCTTCACCGGCAGGCCGGCGTCGGCGATGGCCTTGGCGGTGCCGCCGGTGGAGACCAGCTCCACGCCGTGGGCGACGAGCTTGGTCGCGAACGGCACCAGCCCCGTCTTGTCGGACACCGAGAGGAGGGCGCGGGTCACGGGACGGATGTCGGCGGTCATCGATTGGCTCCGGGAAAAGATTGCCGCTCGCCTAGCAGGAAAGCCGCCCGCTCGCCAGCCGCGCGGCCCGTTGTGCGCGCATGGCCGGTATCGGCGGGGGGCATGAGCGGGGAGAAGGCGTCTCGGACCCGCTTTTCCTGTCGATGCGCGGCTCCGGCGCGCTGACAGGCGCGGCCCCGCCCGATACCGTGCGGCCATGCGCCCGACCGCCACCAAGACCGCCGCTGAAGAGACGCCTCCCGAGGAGACGTCCGCGCCCGCTCCCGCCAGTTCTGCGCCCGCCAAGCCCGCGCCCGCGAAGGCGGACGAGACGCGGGTGACGCCCATGATGGCGCAATACATGGAGATCAAGGCGGCGAACCCGGACAGCCTCCTGTTCTACCGCATGGGGGACTTCTACGAGCTGTTCTTCGCCGATGCGGAGCAGGCCTCGCAGGCGCTGGGCATCGTGCTCACCAAGCGCGGGAAGCACCTCGGCGAGGACATCCCCATGTGCGGGGTACCCATCGACCGGGCCGAGGAATATCTGCACAAGCTCATCGCCCTCGGCTTCCGCGTCGCCGTGTGCGAGCAGCTGGAAGACCCGGCCGAGGCGAAGAAGCGCGGTGGCAAGTCGGTGGTGCGGCGCGACGTCACCCGCCTCGTCACCCCCGGCACCATCACCGAGGACTCGCTGCTCGACGCCCGGCGCGAGAACGTGCTGGCGGCGCTCGCCCGGGTGCGGGCCGGCTCCGGGGCGGACGATTTCGCCTATGCGATCGCCTTCACCGACATGTCCACGGGTGCCTTCCGGGTGGCCGGCACGACGCGCGCCGCGCTTTCGGGCGATCTCGCGCGGGTGGACCCGGCGGAGCTGCTGGTCTCCGACGCGCTCCTGGACGATGCCGAGCTGCGCGCGATGCTGCGCGACCTGCCGGCGGTGACGCCGCTGCCGCGCCAGTCCTTCGACGGGGCGGGGGCGGAGAAAAGGCTGGCGGATTTCTACGGCGTCGCCGCCCTCGACGCCTTCGGCGCCTTCGCCCGCGCCGAGCTGATCGCGGCGGCCGCCGTGGTCGCTTATGTGGACCGCACCCAGCTTGGCGCCAAGCCGCTGCTCGCCCGCCCGGTGCGGGAGGCGGAGGGCGGCATCATGGCCATCGATGCCGGCACCCGCGCCAATCTGGAGCTGGTGCGCACCACCTCCGGCGACCGGCGCGGCTCGCTGCTGGCGGCGGTGGACCGCACGGTGACGGCGGCCGGCGCGCGGCTGCTCGCCCGGCGCATCGCCGAGCCCCTGACCGACCTTGCCGCCATCCGCGCCCGTCACGACGCGGTCGGGCATCTGTGCGAGGACGGCGCCCTGCGGCGCGCCTTGCGGGAGGCGCTCGCCCGCGCCCCCGACATGGCCCGCGCCGTCACCCGCCTCGCCCTGCAGCGCGGCGGCCCGCGCGATCTCGCGGCGGTGCGCGACGGCCTCGACGGGGCGCTGGCCATTGCCAGCCTGATCGGCCCGGATGCGCCCGATGATCTGTCCCGTGCCGCCCGCTCCCTCTCCCGCGCGCCCCATGCGGTGGCGCTCGATCTCGCTTCGGCTTTGGCGGAGAACCTGCCGGTCCACCGCCGCGACGGCGGCTTCGTGCGCGAGGGCTGCGATCCGGAACTCGATGCCACCCGCGCCTTGCGCGACGAGAGCCGCCGCGTCGTCGTCGCGCTGGAGCGGCGCTATGTGGAGGAGACGGGCGTCCGCTCCCTGAAGATCCGGCACAATGCGGTGCTCGGTTATTATGTGGAAGTGACGCAGCAGAATGCGGACCGCCTGCGCGAGCCGCCGCACGATGCGATCTTCGTCCACCGCCAGACCATGGCGGGGGCCATGCGCTTCTCGTCGGTGGAGCTGGGCGACCTGGAAAGCCGCATCGCCAGCGCGGGTGAACGGGCGCTGGCGCTGGAGCAGGCCATCTTCGAGCGCCTGTCCGCCGCGGTCGTGGCCGAGACCGACGCCATCCGTGCCGCCGCCGATGCCCTCGCCGAGCTGGACGTCGCCTCGGGCCTCGCGGAGCTCGCAGCCACCGAGGCCCATGTGCGCCCGCACATGGAAGAGGGCGTCGCCTTCGCCATCGTCGGCGGCCGCCATCCGGTGGTGGAGGAGGCGCTCGCCCGGGACGGCGGCCCGTTCGTGCCCAACGATTGCGACCTCTCCCCGCCGGAGGGGGACAGGGACGGCCGCATCGTCCTCGTCACCGGCCCGAACATGGCGGGTAAATCGACATTCCTGCGGCAGAACGCGCTGATCGCGGTGCTGGCGCAGGCGGGCGCCTTCGTGCCGGCCCGTTCGGCGCGCATCGGCGTGGTGGACCGGCTGTTCTCCCGCGTCGGCGCGGCGGACGATCTGGCGCGCGGGCGCTCCACCTTCATGGTGGAGATGGTGGAGACGGCGGCCATCCTGAACCAGGCGACGCCGCGCTCCCTCGTCATCCTCGATGAGATCGGCCGCGGCACGGCGACCTTCGACGGCATGTCCATCGCCTGGGCGAGCCTTGAGCATCTGCACGAGGTGAACCGCTGCCGCGCTTTGTTCGCCACCCATTTCCACGAGCTGACCGCGCTCTCCCAGCGCTGCCGGCGCCTCTCCAACGCCACCGTGAAGGTGACGGAATGGCATGGCGACGTGATCTTCCTGCACGAGGTGGTGCCGGGCGCGGCGGATCGCTCCTACGGCATCCAGGTGGCGAAGCTCGCCGGCCTGCCGGAGGCCGTGATCGCGCGGGCCAAGGCCGTGCTGGCCGAGCTGGAAGCGGCGGAGCGCGCCTCGCCGGCGCAGAAGCTGATCGATGATTTGCCGCTGTTCGCCGTCCGCCCGAAGCCGTCCGAGAAGACTGCGCAGGCCGATCCCGCCGCCGAGGCGGTGATCGGCGCGCTCGATGATCTCGATCCGGATGCGCTGAGCCCGCGCGAGGCGCTGGATGCGCTCTATCGGCTGAAGGGGCTGCGGCGCGATAGCTGAGGATGGCTGGCGGGACGGGAGGGCGCGCCCTCCCTGCCGTCAGTTGCTGCTGCCGTCCGACTGCGCCGGGGCCTGCGGGCGCTGGAGCAGTTCGCCCCAGGCGGAGAAGGCATCGTTGAACGCCTGTTCGCCGGCCTGACCCTTCTCGAAGGCGATCACGGCCTTCTTGTTGTTGGTGTAGGTCAGGAGCACGTCGAGCCACGGATAGGCCTGCAGCAGGGCGACGTTGCGCTGGCGGTCGGCGGCCTTTTCCGAAAGGCCCACCAGGAACAGGGTCGGGTTCACGCGCACGGCGAGGCCGGCGAGCGGCGTGCCGAGGGCCTGCTGGTTCGGCTTCGCCCGCACCGCATCCACGTTGGCGACGCCGCCGAAGGGGAAGTCTTCCGGCAGCTTGAAGCCGATCTCGATGGTGTGGGACGCCGGCAGCGTCTGGTCGGTGTTGCGCCGGAGCACGAAGCTCATGGCGATCTTACGCTCGGGAATGACGAGGTCGCCGCGCAGGCCGATGTCGGGCGGGAGGCCCGGCCCCGCGTTCACGGTTTCCGTGCGCCAGGTGATCGTGCCCTCGAAGGTCTGCGGCTGGGCGCTACCGGGGGATTCCTCGATCAGCACGGCGCGGGCGCTGCCCGAGGCGGCACCGGTGCGCTGGGCCGGCGCGCGGCGCGCGGCATCGCCGGACGTCTTGGTCATCCGGTCGGCGGACTTCGCCTGATCGGACGGGTTGGCGCTGGAGGCGGCGGGGGCCGCGGTGTTCTGCTCGCTTTCGCTGCTGCCGAAGAGGCGGTCGCGGTTCACCACCGCGAAGGCGATGCCGCCCAGCACCACCAGCGCGAGAAGCGCGAACAGCACGAATTTCTTCCAGGAGGCGCCGCCTTCCGCCGCGCCGCGCCGGCCGCCATTGGCAGCCGCGCCGCGGCTTCTCACCTCGCCCCGCCGCAGCGGGGGGCGGCGGTCGCCCTCGGTCTCGTCCTCGCTGCGCTGGCGCGGCGGCAGACGGCGGTCGGGCCGTGCCGGGGGCTCGGCGGACGCGCGGCTTTCGGCTTCGGCGGGGGACTCGGGCTCCTCGGCCGGGGCGGCTACGGCGGCCTGCGACTTGGGCGGTTCGAACCGGGCCGGGGGCGGCGGGGGAGCTGCCTCCTCCGCCTCGTCCTCGAACACCTCGTCCTCGTCTTCGGGCGGGGGCTCGGGCGTATTGTCCTGCTGGGCGTACTCCGCCTCCACGCGGCGGATCGCCTCCTCGAGGCCCATCCGCTCACGGGTGATCTCGCCTTCCGGCAGCGGCGGGTCCACCCCCCGCAGCTGACGCATCAGGGCGGTGCGGGCACGATCATAGACGGCGCGCCGGCTCTCCCCGGTCTTCTGGGGCAGGCTGGAGATCGCGCGGACCAGGAGGGGATAGTAGTCAGCCATCGGAGCGGTGATGTTCCCCTTGAGCCGTCAGATCGGCATTATGCCTGAAACGGGTTGTGAACAAGGATCGTGTCGTCGCGCTCCGGGCTGGTCGACAGCACCGACACCGGACAACCGATCAGCTCTTCCACGCGCCGCACGTACTTCACGGCCTCGGCCGGCAGGTCGGCCCACGAGCGGGCGCCGGCAGTGGAGTCCTGCCAGCCTTCCATGGTCTCGTAGATGGGCTCGGCCCGGGCCTGCGCCCCGCTTTCCGCCGGCAGATAGTCGATTTCCTTACCGTCAACCTTGTAGCCGACGCAGACTTTCAACTCGTTAAAGCCGTCGAGCACGTCGAGCTTGGTGAGGGCGATGCCGTGGATGCCGCAGGTGCGCACGGTCTGGCGCACCAGCACCGCATCGAACCAGCCGCAGCGGCGGGCGCGTCCGGTGACGACGCCGAATTCGTGGCCCTTGGTGCCCAGCGTCTTGCCCACTTCGTCGAGAAGCTCGGTGGGGAAGGGGCCTTCGCCCACGCGGGTGGTGTAGGCCTTGGTGATGCCCAGCACGTAGTCGAGCGCACCCGGCCCGATGCCGGTGCCGCTCGCCGCCGATCCCGCCACCGTGTTGGACGAGGTGACGTAGGGATACGTGCCGTGGTCGATGTCGAGCAGCGCGCCCTGTGCGCCCTCGAACAGGATCTTCTTGCCGTCGCGGCGCGCCTTGTCCAGCAGCTCCCACACCCGGTCCATGAAGGGCAGGACCCGGGGGGCCAGCGCCATCAGCTCGGCGACCAGCGCCGCACCGTCCACCTCGGCCATGCCGAGGCCGCGGCGGATGAGGTTGTGGTGGGTGAGGAGGCGATCCACCTTGGCCGGCAGGGTCGCCGGGTCGGTCAGGTCCACGAGGCGGATGGCGCGACGGCCAACCTTGTCCTCATAGGCCGGGCCGATGCCGCGCTTGGTGGTGCCGATGCGCGCGCCTTCCGCCGTGGCGCTTTCGCGCAGGGCGTCCAGCTCGCGGTGCAGCGGCAGGATCAGCGGCACGGTCTCCGCGATGCGGAGCCGGTCGGGACCGATCTCGATGCCCTGGGCGGCGAGACGCGCCAGTTCGTCCACCAGCGCCTGCGGGTCGAGCACGACACCGTTGCCGATCACCGACAGCTTGCCGGGACGCACCACGCCGGACGGCAGGAGGGACAGTTTATAGGTGACGCCGCCGACGACCAGCGTATGGCCGGCATTATGGCCCCCCTGGAAGCGGACGACGACGTCCGCCTGCTCGGAGAGCCAATCGACGATCTTGCCCTTGCCTTCGTCGCCCCACTGAGAGCCGACCACGACCACATTGGCCACGCGGTGGTGCCTCCTGAACCCGGCGCGGGTGGTTCTGACCTTCGACCGCGCGCACAAAGGAAAGCCCCGGCTCAGGTCCGGGGCGTTACCAAAGCGTCTTACGGGATCGGGGCTTGAGAGGCAAGGTTTGCGCGGCGGGGCCGGCCGCCGGGCGACGTTCCGTCAACGGTATCGGCGGGAGATGCCGGAGGGGCCGCCCTTTGGGGGCGTTGGCGGGCGGCCCCGGTTCGTGCTCTACCTTCCCCGATGAAGACTCCCCGCAGCGCTCCCGCCTCCTCCCGCCGCCCCGGCGGCAGCCCCAAGCCCGTTGCCGCCACCCCCGGATTGTCCGCGCGCGCCGTCGCGGTCGACGCTCTGGAAGCCGTGCTGCGGCAGGGCGCCGCGCTGGAAGAGGCGCTGGACGGCCCGGCGCTTGAGCCGCGCGACCGGGCGCTCGCCTATCGCATCGTCGCCACCGCCTTGCGGCGGCTCGGGACGCTCCGCACCGTGCTCGGCAAGCTGATGGAGCGCGGCTTTCCGAAATCCGCGCCGCGGCTGGAATCGGTCCTGCTGGCCGGAGCGACGCAGATCCTGTTCATGGACGTGCCCAGCCATGCGGCGGTCGGTCTCAGCGTGGATCTCGCCCGCGCCGACCGTTCCACCGTGGGCTTCGCCGGCCTCGTCAATGCGGTGCTGCGCCGGGTGGCACGGGAGGGCGAGGCGCTGATGGCCGGCGTCGATCCCGATTTCGCCGACACGCCCGACTGGCTGCGCCAGCGCTGGATCAAGGCCTATGGCGCCGAAACCGCGCGCGCCATGGCCACCATGCACCGGGTGGAGCCGCCCCTCGACATCACCGTGAAGACGGACCCCGAAGGCTGGGCAGGCAAGCTCTCGGGCGAGGTTCTGCCCACCGGCACGGTGCGCATCCTCCAGGCCGGGCCGGTGCGGGCGCTGCCCGGTTTCGCGGAAGGCGAATGGTGGGTACAGGACGCCGCCGCCGGCCTTCCCGCCCGGCTGCTCGGCAAAGTGGACGGGCTGAAGGTGGCGGACCTGTGCGCCGCCCCCGGCGGCAAGACGGCGCAACTGGTTGCCGCCGGGGCGCAGGTCACGGCGGTGGATCGCTCCGGCGCGCGCCTCACCCGGCTGCGGGACAATCTGGCGCGGCTCGGCCTCGCCGCGACCGTGGTGGAAGGCGACGCCGCGACCTTCGCCGGCGGTCCGTTCGATGCGGTGCTGCTCGACGCCCCCTGCTCGGCCACCGGCACCCTGCGTCGGCATCCGGACATCGCGGTGTCCAAGCGGCCGTCCGACATCCCGACCCTCGCCACGCTGCAGGCGCGGCTGCTCGACCACGCCATCGACCTGGTGAAGCCCGGCGGCCTCGTCGTCTATTCCACCTGTTCGCTGGAGCCGGAGGAGGGTGAGGCGCAGGTGGAGCGGCTTCTGGCCGCCCGAAAGGACGTGGAACGGGAGCCGCTTCGCGCCGGAGAGGTGGACGGCCTCGATTTGTTCATAACTCCTCAAGGGGATGTGCGCACTCTTCCAAGTCACTGGATGCGGGGGGAGGCGGAGCGGTCGGGACTCGACGGCTTCTTCGCCGCCCGGCTGCGGCGCAAGGGAAGCCCCGGAGGCTGACCCGCGCCCCGGCCTCCCGCAAGGGCTAGAGGCTGGTGAAGACAGGCGCATGGGTATCTGGAATGGATCGGCGGGCCCGCTGCAGGCCGTGGCCAGAAATCTGGTCGGCACGCTGGCCGGAAAGGGCCACGCCCACACGCCGGGAGGCGCCGTGAGCCGAGGCGGGCTGCGAGAGCGCACGCAACTTGCGACCCTCCTGGTGGAGCTTTGGTCGCAGACGGTGCTCGCGCGCATCGGCGGTCGCGCCGTGCCGCTCGGCTATGTGCCTGTACCGGTCCCCGAACGCCTTCTCATCGCGCCCCAGGATCTGAGGACCGGCGACGCCACCGTCGCCAGCGAAATCTATTCCGGCCGCTTCGCCTTCGCCGGCAAGGTGATGGCGCTCGACGGCCGCACCGTCTTCGAGCTGGTGCCGCCCTCCGTGGAATGGGCGGAGGCGCTGCACGGCTTCGGCTGGCTGCGGCACCTCAAGGCCGCCAACACCACCATCGCCCGGGCCAATGCCCGCGCCCTCGTCGGCGACTTCATCCGCGATCCCGGCAAGGCCAAGGCGGTGGCGGCGCGCCCGGACGTGGCGGCGCGGCGCATCATCTCCTGGCTCACCCAGGCGACCTTCCTGCTGCAGGACGCCGACCACGATTTCTACCGCCGCTTCATGCGCTCGCTGGCGAAGCAGGTGCGCCAGCTGCGCCGCATGGCGAGCGATGCGCCGGACGGCTATCCCCGCCTCATCGCGGTGGTGGCGCTGGTGTTCGCCGGGCTGTGCATGTCGGATCAGCCGCGCCTGCTGAAGGCGGCGCAGAAGCGTCTCGCCGAGGAGCTGGATCGGCAGATCCTGCCCGACGGCGGCCCGCTGACCCGCAATCCCGGCATGCTCATCGAGCTGCTGCTGGACCTTCTGCCGCTGCGCCAGGCCTTCACCGCCCGCAACCAGCAGGCCCCGGCTGCGCTGATGAATGCGGTGGACCGCATGATGCCCATGCTGCGCTTCTTCCGGCATGGCGACGGCGCCTTCGCGCATTTCCACGGCATGGGCCACACGGCGGCGGACCAGCTCGCCACCATCCTCGCCTTCGACGATGCGCGCGGCGCGCCGGTGGCGAACGCCCCCTATTCCGGCTACCAGCGGCTCGACGCCCGCTCGCTGATGCTGATCGCCGACACCGGCCCGCCGCCGCCCGCCGTGGCGAGCTGGGAGGCGCATGCGAGCTGCCTCGCCTTTGAATTCTCCTCGGCCCGCCAGCGCATTGTTATCAATTGCGGCGTGCCGGAAGTGCATCGCGAGATGTGGCGGCAGGTGGCCCGCTCCACGGCGGCGCATTCCACGGCGGTGATCGCCGACACCTCCTCCTGCCGCTTCCTGCAGGGCGGCTCCATGACGCGCATCTTCGGCGCGCCCATCGTCGCCGGCCCCAAGCATGTGGAGGTGCAGCGCGGCACGCGGAACAACGCGCTGCTGCTGCGCGCCAGCCATGACGGCTATGCCGAGGCCTTCAACCTCCTGCACCAGCGCTCCTGGCGGCTGGCGCTGGAGGGCAACCGGCTCGACGGCGAGGACATCTTCAAGCCGGTGGAAGAAAGCGGCGCGCTGCCGGCGGAGACCTTCGCCATCCGCTTCCACCTGCACCCGTCTGTGACGGTGGAGCGGCTGGGCGATCCCCATACCGCCTTGCTCAGCCTGCCCAACGGCGAGGCCTGGGCGTTTGCCGCCCCGCATCTGCCCCTCGTGGTGGAAGAGAGCGTTGACCTTGCCGCCAGCGGCGGGCCACGCCGCACCTCGCAGCTGGTGCTCACGGGCGAGGTCGCGCGCACGCCGCGTGTCATCTGGACCTTCGTGCGCACCCGGGAAGCCCAGAGCGTACCGCCGGTGCGGCCGGGCCGGGGCTGAGGCCCCGACCGATCCCTCCCAGCATCATCCCCACGGCCCGCGGCGCGGCTGCGCCGGGGCCGGGCCGGGGGCGGTGAAGCCGCCGCCGCCCATCCGCTGGGATAGGTCGCGCAGGGCCGCGATGCGGTTCTCCACCGCCGGATGGGTGGAGAAGAGATTGTCCATCCGCGCCCCGCAGAGGGGATTGATGATGAACATGTGGGCAGTCGCGGGGTTCGCTTCTGCCTCATAGTTCGGCACCTGATGCGCCTCGCCGGAGATCTTTGCCAGCGCCGAGGCGAGCGCCATGGGCCGCCCCAGTATCTCAGCACCGCCCCGGTCGGCCTCGTATTCGCGGGAGCGGGAGATGGCCATCTGCACCAGCATGGCGGCGAGCGGCGCCAGGAAGACCATCAGGATGGTGCCGATGAAGCCGAAGGGATTGTTGTTGTCCCGATTGCCGCCGCCGAACAGCAGGCCGAAATTCGCCAGCATGGAGATGGCGCCGGCGATGGTCGCCGTGATCGTCATGGTGAGGGTATCGTAGTGCTTGATGTGCGCCAGCTCGTGCGCCATCACGCCCGCCACTTCCTCGGGGGTCAGCGTCTGCAACAGGCCGGTGGTGGCGGCGACCGCGGCGTTCTGCGGATTGCGCCCGGTGGCGAAGGCGTTGGGCTGGGGGTTGTCCATGATGAACACCCGCGGCATGGGCAGATCCGCCCGCCGCGCCAGCTCCCGCACCATGCCGACGAATTCGGGCGCGGTGCGCTCATCCACCTCCCGCGCGCCATACATGCGCAGGACCATCTTGTCCGCATTCCAGTAGCTGAACAGGTTCATGCCTGCCGCCACGACGAATGCGATCATCATTCCGCCGCGTCCGCCGATGGCAAAGCCCACGGCCATGAACAGGGCGGTCATGCCGGCGAGCAAGATCGCCGTCTTCAGGTGATTCATCCATCCCTCCCGGTGCCGCGCACAGGACGCGGACCTTGGACTAGAGGATGGGAAGGCATGGCGCCCCGTTCAAGGGCGGGCATGCCGCAACGGCAGATCGGCGCTGTGCGCCCCGCCGTTCAGATGTCGCGCATGAGGCGGTCGGCGGCCACGCACTTCCAGCGGCCGATCTGCCACTGGGGGTGACTCTCGCTCCACTGCGCGATGGCCTGCTGGGAGGACATCATGCAGGTCATGGGCGCGCTCGCTTCCATGGAGAAGCTGAGCTTCTCCTCCCGGCAGGTGGCCGGAGCACTGATGAGGCAGGCATAAAGAACAATGAACATGACCAGGGTTCCTGAGATCGGCGCTGCGTGCCACTCCCCTGCTTCCGTCCCTCTGCGACAAACCTTCGCTCGCCTTTTACGAAGTACTGACCTGGCAGGCTGCCTTCTCCCGGGCAATCTGTGCAAAAATTAAGAAGCAAGTCAGGTGCCAACAGGAATGTTTGGCAAGCTTGTCCGGAAAGATTGGTATTAAACAACCGCAATACTTCCGGCCGACTTTTGCCGATCACGCCCGTCCCGCGTCCGGCCTCTGCCGCCCCCCAAGGGCAGGTCACGGTCCTTTCCGGGCGCCGCCCGCCGAGCCTTCCACACGCGTTTTGCCGGCCAATTTTTCACGCTGCGCCGCGGCATGGATTCGCGGCCGCGCCGGCTTGCAGGCGAGCCTCCGCGCGGCTAGGCTCCGCGCGCTATCTGGTGAACCGGTTCGGCATTCCGCGCCGAGCGCTGACAACAAGGGTAGGCGGCATAGGACCGCCGTCCGGAACTGTCTTCGGGGGCGGTCATCCCTAGTCGATCTACGAGGGAGGACAGAAGGTGGCTAAGATTAGCAAGGTTCTGGTTGGTGAGGCGCTCGTCGGTGACGGCAACGAGGTGGCCCACATCGACCTCATCATCGGCCCGCGCGGCAGCGCGGCCGAGACGGCGTTCGTCACCAGCCTGACGAACAACAAGGATGGCTTCACGTCCCTCCTCGCGGTGCTCGCGCCGAACCTGCCCTGCAAGCCCAACACCGTGATGTTCAACAAGGTGACCATCAAGGACGCCCGGCAGGCCGTGCAGATGTTCGGCCCCGCCCAGTACGGCGTCGCCAAGGCGGTGCAGGACTCGGTCGCGGAAGGCGTGATCCCGGTCGAGGAAGCCGACGACCTCTTCATCTGCGTGGGTGTGTTCATCCACTGGGAAGCGGCCGACGACGCCAAGATCCAGCAGTACAACTACGAGGCGACCAAGCTCTCGATCGCGCGCGCCGTGGCCGGTACCCCCACCGCCAAGGAAGCGACCGACAAGCGCAACGAAGCCAAGCACCCCTTCGCGGCCTAGAGCGGAAACCACCCTGGACAGAGCGGCAACCCTCCGCCCATGCCGAAGGGTCTGCTCCAGCGGTTGGCCGCAATCTTTCTGCGATAGAGGCCAAAAGAACGACGACCGGCGGGTTCCCCGCCGGTCGTTTTCGTTTGAGGGGTCTGCGGCGGGTTTCCCGCCAGTCGTTTTCGTTTCAGGGGCGCTTGCCGGGGGGCGCGCGTCAGGGCGTCCGGCGCAGGAAGAGGCCGAAGGCGCGCGGGCCGTCGCCCACTTCGAGGGTCGAGACCACCTTCAGGGTCTGCGTGTCGATCACGCTCATGGAATTGTCGAACCAGTTCACCACATAGACCGCGCGCCCATCCTCCGAGGCGGCGATGCCCTCGGGATATTCGCCCACGGAAATGGTGGCGCGGGGCGCGAGGGTCGTGGTGTCGAACACGCTCACCGTCCCCGCATACTGGTTGGTGACGAAGGCGAGCGGGCCGGTCAGCGCCACCGCATAGGGCCTGTTGCCCACCTTCACCGTGCCGACCACCTTGCGCGCGGCGACATCAATGACGCTCACGTCGTCCGAGCCCACATTGGCGGTGTAGGCCGTGCGCCCGTCCTCGGAGAGCGTGATGCCGAACGGGCGGGTGCCCACCTTGACGACGGCGACCCGCTCCAGCGTCGCCGCATCGATGATGGAGACCTGATCGTCGTCCCGATCGGCGCTGAGCACGAGGGCGCTGTCGGGCGTCACCGCTACGCCGGAGGGGGAGGCGCCGGTGTGGGCGATGCGCAGATCGTCGGGCCTGTCGGGATCCACCACGACGAGGCGCGACGCATACCAGTCCGCCACATAGACGGGCTTGCCGGAGGGCGCGACCGCGACGCCCAGCGGGCCGCCGCCGACGGGGATGCGCTTCTCGACCTGCCGCGTGGCCGTGTCGATCACCGACAGGGCCTTGCCCTCGGGGCTGGTGACGAAGGCGCGGCTACCGTCCCGGCTCACGGCGATGCCGGCCGGCTCGCCGGGCACGGGAATGCGCGCGACGAGCTTGGGCGGGGCGGCGGCGCCGTTGAGCGCTACCACCGCCACCTCATTGCCGGGCTGGTTCGTGATGAAGGCCTCCGCCGCGCCCGAAGGCCGGGACGCGACGAGGAGCGCGGCCGCCGTGGCGAAGCCCGCCGCGACCGCCGCGCGCCGCAGCCGGGCCATCAGGAGCCCTTTTCGACCTTGGCCTTCAGGGCGTCGAGCCCGCCGCGATAGACCGCGGTCACGGCGGCGACGGCGGCCTCGTCGCTCAGTTCCGGCGGCGGATCGTTGTTGGGATAGCCGCGATAGAAGGCGCCGCGCCACTCCACCTTGGTATGGGTCGCGTCGACGGGAATGACTGCGATGGTGGAGGAATAGTTGGTCACCGGCAGCACTTTCACGTCCACCGCATTGATGCGGTAGGCATAGCTCTTCTGCTCCGGCTCGTACTTCACCAGCACCTCTTCGATGGTGCCGCCGCCCTTGAGGGTGAGCAGGCGCGTGGCATCCACGGCGTTGCCGCCCTTGCCTTCCTGCTTGTCGACGGCGGGATGCCAGCTCATGTCCTGGAAATTGGAGATCACGGCCCAGACCTTGTCGGCCGGCGCGTTGATCTCGACGCTCTCCGTCACCTTCTTGCGGGTGGGGCCGTGCGCGTCAGCGGCGAGCGGGATCATCGCGACCGCAAGCGCCGCCGCGGCGGCAATCATCTGCCTCATGGAAACGTTCCTCCAACACTGTTTGGTCAATGGTGAACGGGCCGGACGGCCGCGTCATTGGGAAAGCTCGGGCAGGCCCGGGGCAAAAATGCGGTTCTTCACCAGGTAGCGCACGCCGCGCATCCAGGATTCGTCGGTGTTACCGCGGATATCCACCTGCCCGGCGCGCACCACCTTGGCGCTGCCCTCCACGCCCTTGAGGTCCACCTCGCGCACCTGCAGCTCGATGGACAGGATGAGGTTCGACACCTTGCGCACGACCCCTACCGCCTCGAGCCGCGCCCCGGCGTCGGCGGCGATCTCGTTCTCGCAGACATTGCACTTGAAGAAGGGGGAGGCCTCGTCGATGCGTGCGGCGAAGGGCTTGAGATCGACGGGCGTCAGCTGCCCGCTCTCCACGAGGAGGCGCACCAGCTCCGCATTGATGAGCTTGAGCCGTGCGTCCTGTTCCGCTTGGATGCTTTTGCGCTGGTCTGCCGTATCGTCAAATAACTCGAAGCCGAAGATGGCCACAGGAACAGGCGCGGCAAGGCTGCGGCCTGTCACGCCGAAAAATGTTGCGCCTGCGAAAAGAAGGGCAAAGACGAAACGAGCGCCGGACATCATCGGGAACCTTTGGCAGTCCGGAGCGTGTCACAGCCGGCCAGCCGCTGGCAAGGAGAGATCATCTTATTGTTTTCTTATGTCTATTCGGTTGCCGTTTTTGGCTGATGATGGCTACATCTTCCCCTCTCGAGGACCCGGATCGACTGAGCCCCGATTGCCCATGAGCCTTGCCTGGCGTCTCGAATGGCCGCGGCTGCGTCGGCCCCGTTTGCTTCTCACCGCTGCCTGCGCCGTGCTGCTGAGCGCCGCGGGCGGCGTCGGAACGTTGCTCGCGCAGCAGCCGGCAGGCGGTGCCGCCCCGACCGCCGAAGCCGCCCCGGCCGCGGCTCCCGTGGAGCTGCGGCTCGGTCTTCTCACCCGCGAGGTGCCCCCGCCGCCGCTCTATGATCTGCTCGCCGTGCCGGCGGACGATGCGGTGGCCGGTGCCGAGCTCGCCATCAAGGACAACAACACGACCGGCCAGTTCACCGGCCAGAGCTTTGCGCTGGAGCCGGTCACCCTGGCCGAGGACGAGGATGCGGGCGAGGCGGCGCGCAAGCTGGCGGACGGCGGCATCAAGCTCCTGGTCGTCAACCTGCCGGCGGCGGACCTTCTCAAGGTGGACGATGCGGTGAAGGGCAAGGGCGTCACCCTGTTCAACATCGGCGCCACCGACGATGCGCTACGCGCCGAGCAGTGCCGGGCGGACGTCTTCCACGTCGCGCCCAGCCGGGCGATGCTGACGGACGCGCTGATGCAGTTCCTCGCCATGAAGCGCTGGACCAAGCTGTTCCTCATCGTGGGGCCGAACCCCGGCGACCAGCTCTATGCCGACGCGCTGCGCAAATCGGCGAAGAAGTTCGGGCTCAAGATCGTCGCCGACAAGCCGTGGACCTTCGGCCCGCTGGGGCGCGACCGCTCCGACAGCATCACCCGGTCCGATGCCCTCGTCTTCAGCCGGGGCGTCGATGCGGACGTCCTCGTGGTGGCGGACGAGGCCAATGATTTCGGCAATTACATCCCCTTCCGCACCTTCGAGCCCCGCTTGGTGGTGGGCACGCAGGGCCTCACCGCGGGCACCTGGCATCCGGCGCAGGATGCGTGGGGCTCGGCCCAATTGCAGAACCGCTTCCTGCGCGCCACGGGCCGCCCCATGCGCGCGACTGATTATCAAGCGTGGCTCGCTGTGCGCATGGTCGGCGAGGCCGGGACGCGCGCCAAGACGGCGGACCCGGTGGCGCTGGCGAAGTTCATGCGCTCGCCGGACTTCAGCCTCGCTGCCTTCAAGGGGGTGCCGGTGAGCGTGCGTCCCTGGGACCAGCAGGTGCGCCAGCCCCTCCTCATCGCTCAGCCCCTCGGCATCGTCTCGGTGGCGCCGGAGGAGGGCTTTTTGCACCAGAAGACCCCGCTCGACACCCTTGGCGTGGACGAGCGCGAATCCAAATGCCGGCTGAACTGAAATGCCGGGACAAAGCGCGCGACAGGAATCGCGCCACACACGCCCGAATTCTGGAGGAAACCCGATGATCCCGACCGCCCCGCGCCGGCTCGTTGCCCTTCTCGCCGGAGCCGTCGCGCTGACGGCGGCGGATGCGGCCTCGGCCTATACGGTCTACGTCTCCAACGAGCGCGGCAATTCCATCACCGTCATCGATTCCACCACGCTGGAGGCCAAGCAGACGGTGAAGATCGGCCGCCGGCCGCGCGGCATCACCATGAGCCCGGACGGCAAGGTGCTGTTCCTGTGCGCCAGCGACGACCATGCGGTGCTGGCCATTGATCCCACAACGCTCAAGGTCATGCGCAAGCTGAAGTCCGGCGCCGACCCGGAACTCTTCGCGCTGCATCCCTCGGGCAATCCGCTCTACATCGCCAACGAGGACGACAACCAGGTCACGGTCCTCGACGTGGAGCAGAACAAGGTGGTGGCGCAGGTGCCGGTGGGCACCGAGCCGGAAGGCATGGCGGTGAGCCCGGACGGGGCGACGCTGGTGGCCACTTCCGAAACCACCAGCATGGCCCACTTCATCGACACCAAGACCAACAAGATCTTCGCCAATGTGCTGGTGGACGCGCGCCCGCGCTTCGCCGAATTCTCCAAGGACGGCAAGCGCCTGTGGGTGTCGGCCGAGGTCGGCGGCACGGTGTCCGTGATCGATCCCGAGACGCGCAAGATTATCCACAAGGTCACGTTCCAGATCCCCGGCGTGTCCAAGGAGGCGATCCAGCCCGTGGGCGTGCGCCTCACCAAGGATGGCAAGACCGCATTCGTCGCCCTGGGGCCGGCGAACCGCGTGGCGGTGGTGAATGCCGAGACCTTTGAGGTGCAGAAATATCTGCTCGTCGGCCAGCGCGTCTGGCAGCTCGCCTTCACGCCCGACGAGAAGCTGCTCTTCACCACCAACGGCAATTCCAACGACGTGTCGGTGATCGACGTGCAGGACCTCAAGGTGGTGAAGTCCATCAAGGTCGGCGGCGCGCCGTGGGGCGTGGTGGTCTCGCCGCAATGAGCGATGGCGTGCAGGTTCCGGCTTTGGAGATCGAGGCGGTGAGCCACGCCTTCGGCGCGCGCCGCGCGCTGGATGGCGTCTCGCTTACCGTGCCCGACGGCCGCTTCGTCGCGCTGCTGGGACCGAACGGCGCGGGCAAGACCACGCTGTTCTCCCTGGCGACGCGGCTTTATGCGACGCGCGAGGGGCGGGTGCGCATCTTCGGCCACGACCTCTCCCGCGCGCCCTCCGCGGCTTTGGCGGAGCTGGGGGTGGTGTTCCAGAGCCGCACGCTCGATCTCGACCTGTCGGTCCGGCAGAACCTTGCCTATCACGGCGCGCTGCACGGCATGGCGGGACGGGAGGTGAAGGCCCGCATCGCCGAGCTGCTGGCGCTGGTGGGTCTCGCCGACCGCGTCGACGACAAGGTGCGCACCCTCTCGGGCGGCCAGTCGCGGCGGGTGGAGATCGCCCGCGCGCTCATCCACCGCCCCCGCCTGCTGCTGCTGGACGAGGCGACGGTGGGGCTCGATCTGCCATCCCGCTCCGCCATCGTCGAGATCGTCAGGCGGCTTGTGGAGGAGGAAGGGCTCGCGGTGCTGTGGGCCACCCACATCTTCGACGAGGTGCGGGCCGACGATCTCATCTACGTGCTCGACAAGGGCCGCATCATCGCCCATGGCACCGCCCGCGAGGTGACCGGCGCGCATCTGAGGCCGGCGGACGAGCGCGCGCCCGATGGCCCGACGGCGGCTTTGGAGGCTGCCTTCCGGGCCATGACGGCGGCGCGGGCGGAGGACGCGGCATGAGCGAGGCCAGCGTCGCAAAGAGACCCGCCGCGCCGGCGCGCCACCTCGGCCCCGCCGGCTATCTGGTGTGCATGTCCGGCATCGTCGGCCGCGAGCTGCTGCGCTTCGTGCAGCAGAAGGAGCGCTTCCTCTCGGCGCTGGTGCGGCCGCTGGTGTGGCTCTTCATCTTCGCCGCCGGCTTCCGCTCGACGCTCGGCGTCTCGATCATCCCGCCCTACGAGACCTACGTGCTCTACGAGGTCTATGTGACGCCGGGTCTCGCGGTGATGATCCAGCTGTTCAACGGCATGCAGTCGTCGCTTTCCATGGTCTACGACCGGGAGGTGGGCTCCATGCGGGTGCTGCTGACGAGCCCCTTCCCGCGCTGGTATCTGCTGTTGTCCAAGCTGGTGGCGGGGGTCAGCGTGTCGCTGGCGCAGGTCTATGTCTTCCTCGCCATCGCCCGGCTGTGGGAGGTGGACATCCCGCCCATGGGCTATCTCACCGCGCTGCCCGCCTTCATCCTCACCGGGCTGATGCTGGGGGCCATCGGGCTCGTCATCTCCTCGCTGATCCGGCAGCTGGAGAATTTCGCGAGCGTGATGAACTTCGTGATCTTCCCGATGTTCTTCGCATCGTCGGCGCTCTACCCGCTGTGGCGCATCCGCGATGCCAGCGAGACGCTCTACATCGTCTGCCTGCTCAACCCCTTCACCCATGCCGTGGAACTGGTGCGCAACGCGCTCTACGGCGTGTTCGAGCCGCAGGCCTTCGCCGTCGTGCTCGGCACCACCATCGTCTTCTTCGCTCTCGCCGTCGTCGCCTACGATCCGGGCCGCGGCATCATGGGGCGGCGGGGCGGGCCAAAAGGAGAAGCCGCGTGATCCGTTCGCTTGCCGCCGCATCGGCCGCCCTCGCGGCAGCCGGTCTCCTGATGGCGTCGCCGCTCGCCGCCCAGCCGAAGAGCGATCCCGACTGGCCCTGCCCGCAGCGCAAGACGCCGGAGATCGACCTTGCGCAGGTGTGGAGCGGCCCGGACCCGGCCTCCGCCGGGAAATGGACCGACGACCAGGATGCCGCCGGCCTCGCGGTCAAGCTCGCCTCCCGCCGCACGCCGGCGAAGGAGTTCGGTCCCCTGCTCGACGGCTTCGTGAAGGAGGCCGGCGCCGAGGCGGACAAGGGGCTGCTCCGGGTGATGGCCGGGGTCTACGAGATCATCAACGACCAGCGCAGCAGGCTCATCCACGGCATCGAGCGCTATGCCCGCGGCCAGCAGCGCCTCGCCGACCGCATCCGTGAGGAGGGCGACGCGCTGAGCAAGGCGCAGACCTCCATCACCGCGCCCGAGACCGCGGAGAGCCGCAAGCTCGACGAGCAGCTCAACTGGGACACCCGCATCTTCGACGAGCGCGCCAAGTCCCTCATCTATGTGTGCGAGACGCCGGTGCTGCTGGAGCAGCGGGCCTTCGACATCGGCCAGCAGATCCAGGCCCGGCTGAAGGCCAAGGGCGGCTGAGACAAGGCGGCTGAAGCGGGGAGGGCGCGGCCCTGCCGGCTACTCCAGCCCTTCCACGTGCCCGATGAAGGGCAGTTGCCGGAAGGCGTGGGCGACATCCATGCCGTAGCCGACCACGAACACGTCCGGGCAGGTGAAGCCGACGAAATCGGCGTCGATCTGCACCGCCCGCTTGCCCGGCTTCTCCAGCAGCACGCACACCAGCACCCGCCGCGCGCCGCGCGCCATCAGCAGGTCCTTGGCGAAGGCGAGGGTGCGGCCGGATTCCAGGATGTCGTCGATGAGCAGCACGTCGCGGTCGCGCACGTCGCTCTCCACATCCTTCAGGATCTTCACCTGGCCGGAGGAGATGGTCGCCTCGCGATAGGAGGAGAGCTGCATGAATTCCACCTCCGGCGCGAGGCCGGACGTATGCATGGCGCGCAGAAGATCGGCGGCGAAGATGAAGGAGCCCTTCAGCACCGCCACGGCGAGCAGCCGTTCCGGCGCGAACGCGGCGATCTCCACCGCCAGGGCGTGATTGCGCGCGGCGATGCGGTTCTCGTCATAGAGGACGCTGACGTTCGGCAGGTTCATGATCCCTCTTCGCCAGAGTGCGAGCGTGGCCGTTGAGGCCGCAGGCGCCCTTTCGAAATAGCCGCCGGGCCCGGCGCGCGCAATGCGGGACAGTCCTTCCCCACCCTTCGGCAATCGCGCGGGGCGGGCCTTCCGCGCCCCTGTGGCGACGCCTTCCGCTTCGTTTATGGTGTGGCGGGGCGCCGCGGCGCGATTCGAGCGAAGGGTTGGGGCGTGGTCCGGTTCGAGAACGTCGGCCTCAGGTACGGCATGGGTCCGGAGGTGCTGAAGGATGTGTCCTTCGGCATCGAGCCCAATTCGTTCCAGTTCCTGACCGGCCCGTCGGGGGCCGGCAAGACGACGCTCATGCGCCTGCTGTTCCTCCAGCTGAAGCCGACGCGCGGGCTCATCACCCTGTTCGGGCGGGATGTGTCCTCCCTCGATCCCGACGAGGTGGCGGTGCTGCGTCGGCGCATCGGCATCGTGTTCCAGGATTTCCGCCTGCTGGACCACCTCACCACCTATGAGAACGTCTCCTTGCCGCTGCGCGTGCTGGGCAAGGAGGAAGCGAGCTATCGCGGCGAGGTGACGGAGCTTCTGAGCTGGGTCGGCCTGGGCGACCGCATGCACGTCCTGCCGCCGGTGCTTTCGGGCGGCGAGAAGCAGCGCGCGGCCATCGCCCGCGCCCTCATCGGGCGGCCGGAATTCCTGCTGGCGGATGAGCCCACCGGCAATGTGGACCCGACGCTCGCCCGCCGCCTGCTCCGCCTGTTCATCGAACTCAACAAGTCCGGCACGTCGGTGCTGCTGGCCACCCATGACATCGCGCTCATGGACCAGTACGACGCCCGCCGCCTCGTGATCGCCGACGGTCGCCTCTATGTCTACGACTGACGCCACCAGCCAGCCCAAGAAGCCGCCGGCCGAGGCCGGCGAGGCGCCGCGCGCCAAGGCGCGGGCGCTGGCTTCCATCGTGCCATCCTCCACCATCGCCGGACGGGCGCTGGTGGCGGTGGTGGCCATCATGACCTTCCTCGCCGGCCTTACCATCGGCACGGCGGTGGCGGTGCGGGCGACCGCCAGCCAGTGGCGCTCCGACGTGACGCAGGAAGTCACCATCCAGATTCGTGCCGGCGAGAAGCAGGCCACCGACGCCCAGGTGCAGGCCGCCGCCGACATCGCCCGCAAGACGCCCGGCATCTCCGACGTGCACATCCTCACGCCGGAGGAGACCTCCCGGCTGCTGGAGCCTTGGCTCGGCTCGGGGCTCGACCTCGGCGACCTGCCGGTGCCGCGGGTGATCGTGGTGCGCCTCGACGGGGCGGGCCCGGCCGATCTCGCCCGGCTGAAGCGCACCCTGACCGACCGTATCCCCACCGCCACGCTGGACGATCACCGCGGCTGGTCGCGCCGCCTCGTGGCGGTGACCGACGGGGTGATGCTGGTGGCGGTGGTGCTGCTGGTGCTCGTGGGGCTCGCCACCGTGCTCTCGGTGGTGTTCGCCACCCGCGCGGCGGTGGCCACCAACCGCTCGGTGGTGGAGGTGCTGCACTTCGTCGGCGCGCGCGACGGCTTCATCGCCGCTCAGTTCCAGCGCCATTTCCTCAAGATCGGCGCCGAGGGCGGCCTCATCGGCGGCCTCTCGGCGGCGGCGGTGTTCGGGGCGCTCGCCGCGCTCCCGCGCCTCGGCCTCGGCGGCGATCCGGAACTGCCGACCGTGCTCGGCTGGCTCAATCCCGGCTATCTGGGATTCTTCGGCATCGCCGTGTCGGTGGCGATCGTGGCGCTGGCGACGGCGCTCACCTCCCGTGTCACCGTTTACCGCACGTTGAGGACGATCACATGATTCCCGCCCCGGCGGTGGGGGTGGCCGTGGCCGGGGGTGCGTCACCTCGCCCCTGCCGCATTCCGGCGCCATCGTCGGTTCCATGACCATGTCGAGCACCGAGCGCAGGATGAGGGCGCAAATCGGTCCCGGGCAGTCCGATACCGGCACGGCCAGAAGCGGGGCGACCACGAACACGCGGCCATCTCCGGCCCCGCGCCGCAGCCTGCTGCGCCGCCTCGCCGTCGCCGCTGTGGCGCTCGGCGGGCTGGGGGCCGTCGTTGCGGGCGCCGGTTTCGTCGCCTTCACCACCCAGATCGCCGGGCGCGAGCCCGCGGGCGTGAAGCCGGCCGATGCCATCGTCGTGCTCACCGGCGGGCCGTCGCGCATCGTCGATGCCGTGTCCCTGCTGAACGAAGGGCTCGGCCAGCGCCTGCTCATCACCGGCGTCAATCCCACAACCTCGTCCGACGAAATGCGCCGCGCCCTGCCGGACGGCGAGCGCTTGATGGACTGCTGCATCGATCTCGGCCACAAGGCGCTGAATACGCGCGGCAATGCGCTCGAGGCCGCCGAGTGGACGCGCGAGCGGCGGTTCCGCTCACTGGTGGTGGTGACATCCTCCTGGCACATGCCGCGCGCCATGATGGAATTGTCGCGTGCTCTTCCCGATGTGGAACTGGTGGCCTATCCCGTCGTCACCAGCCGTACCGAGCCGGGAAACTGGTGGACCGATACCGGGACGCTGAAGCTGCTGGTGAAGGAATATCTGAAGTACATCATGGCCACGGTGAAGATCCGTCCCGCCCAGGCGGTGGCGGGCCCCGGGGCCGGTGCCGCGCCGCCGGCCGGGGCGGCCGCCGCGTCGCACTGAACACGCGCTCCCGGCCGCCCGGCCGCGGGGCAGGGAGACCGCCTTGACCTTCCTGCGTTCGCTCGTCTTCCAGATCGCCTTCTATCTGGTGACGACCCTCTATCTGCTGGCCTTCCTGCCGCTGCTGCCGTTCCTGTCGCGCCAGGGGCTGTGGCGCACCGGCGTCCTGTGGTGGGTGGCCACCACCATGTTCCTGCTGAGGGTGATCGTCGGGACGCGTGCGGAATTCCGCGGCATCGAGAACATCCCGGAGGGCCCCCTCCTGATCGCCTCCAAGCATCAGTCGGCCTGGGAGACCCTCGCGCTGCTGCCGCTGTTCTCGGACCCGGCCTTCATCCTGAAGCGCGAGCTCATGTCCATTCCGGTGTTCGGCTGGTTCGCGGCGCGGGCGCGGATGATCCCGGTGGACCGCAAGGGCGGCTCGGCGGCGCTCAAGGCCATGACGCGGCGGGCGCAGGCCGACATGGCCGAGGGCCGGCAGATCCTGATCTTCCCGGAAGGCACCCGCCGCCCGGCCGGCGCGCCGCCGGATTACAAGTTCGGCGTGGCGCACCTCTATTCCAGCCTCGGCGTGCCCTGCCTGCCCATTGCGCTCAATTCCGGCCTCTACTGGCCGCGCCGGAGCATCCTGAAGCGGCGCGGAACCATCCTCGTCGAGATCCTCCCGCCCATCCCGCCGGGGCTGCCGCGGCAGAAGATCATGGCCCGGCTGGAGGCCGACATCGAGGCCGCCAGCGACCGCCTTCTCGCCGAGGGACTGGCGGAACTCGGGCCCCGCGCACCGGCCAATCTGAGGGCGCGCGCGGAGGCTGAGTCGTCCCCGTTGTCCACCCCTGTGGAAAACTCTTGATCGATCGCGGGGGATCGTTCTAGTTTCGTTCTCATGAACGCAACTGATTCGCTCCTTGTCCCCCTTGTGGACGCCGGTGGCCTGAACGGCCTCAAGCACGCCGCCCTCGGTGCGCGCTACCGTTTCTGGCGCGACGAAGACGGCGTCCGCCATGTGTTTTCGGTCTATCGGCCCGACGCTGCTCCGGACTATCCGGACGCCCTCGCGGTGGTTTCGCGGCGCACGCCCGCGGGCTCCATCGCCATGTGGGCCGGGCCGGCGAGCAATGCCCGCACGGCCGCGCTCAGGATGCGTGGCGACGAAATCCACATCCATGTGTTCGGCGAGGAGAACGCGCCCGCTCTGCGCCGCCTGATGGATCGCAATGCGATGGATCGCGGCGAGGCTTCGCAGCTCCCCCGCCCGGCGATGCAGGCGCTCTGCCTGCCCGCTCGCCGCCACGCGGCGTAAGGAGCGCGGTCTCAGGGAGACCCGTCGCCCTCCGCATCATCCGGCAAAACGGGGGGCAGGGCGTGGCTCGCCGTCAGGTGCTGGGTGAGATAGGCGAGGCCCGGGTCGCGGATGCCGAGGCTCTCCAGCGCCTTCACCGTCGCCACCACATAATCCGTGTTCGGCCCCGACTTGCCGTGCGAGCGGCGCACCAGCGCCAGCTGGTCGTCGAGGGTCAGGCCCCGCGCATATTGGGGATGTGCGCGATTGACCAGATAGGCCACCGCCGGCGCATCGCGCCCCGATCCGTCCAGCAGGCGCACGCGCCGGATGGCTTCGCGATAGACACCGGAAATCTGCTCGCGCTCGGTGAGATAGGCATGGGTCTGCGGCCACTCCGCCGCCGCCACCCGGTAGGCGATGCCCCGGCAGGAGCCGCCGAGATCGAGGCCGAGCACCAGCCCCGGCTTCTCCGGCGTGCCGCGATGGTGGAAGGAATAGACGCACAGGGTGCGGTGGGCGCCGACGAGGCGGGCCTCGCAGCGTTCGACGAAGGCGAAGCCGGGATTCCACATGAGCGAGCCATAGGCGAACACCCAGACATCGCCGTGTTGACCAGCTACCGCTGTGGAAGGCGTGACCGATTGCCCCGCCGCCTCCGGCGCGTTGCCGCCTCCGCTCGCCGACCGCTCGTCCGCCATGGCCCCGACATACCTTCCCGACGTTGACAGAAACGCCGGACCGTCGCCTAACAGCCGGCAAGGACCATCGCAAGCCACGGGCGACCGTGGCCAGCCGCAAGGATGTCCATGTCTGCTCCTGTCTCGTCCGCTCCCGTTCCGCCCGCGCCCACCGCCCCGGGGAGCCGCCCGAAGCCGTGGCTCGCCATCGTTCCCGTGGCCCTGGTGGTGGTCGCCGCCATCGCCTGGAGCGGCCTGTGGTTTTATGCCGCCGGGCGCGCCGAGCGCGAGATCGACGCCTGGATCGGCCGCGAGGCGAAGCTGGGCCGGATCTGGACCTGCACCGACCGCCATCTGGCCGGCTTCCCCTTCCGCTTCGAGCTGCGCTGCCTGATGCCGAAGCTGGAGACCGTCGGCGGCGACGCCATGCGCTTCACCGCGGCCTCGGTCGAGGCGGTGGCGCAGGTGTGGGCACCCAACCACCTCGTCGCGGACTTCGTCGGGCCGGCGCGGGTGGATGACCTCACCACCGGGCAGTCCTATGTGGCGGCGTGGTCGCTGCTGCAGATGAGCGGCGTCGGCGATCTCTCCGGCCGGCCGGAGCGCTTCTCGCTGCAGGCGCACGATCTGAAGCTCGAGCAGCCCGCCGCCACGGGCGCGCAGCCGGTTTCCATCCTCTCCGCCCATCTGTTCGAGTTCCACGCCCGCCGCTCGCCGGGGCAGGACGGCAAGCCGGATGGCGTCGACTATGCGTCCGGCTTCACCGGCGGCCAAAGTGCGCTCCTCAATACCCTTGGCGCGGAGGGGCCGGTGGAGATGGCGCTCCAGGGCACGGTGACGGCTTCGGCGGACCTGCGGCCCATGTCGGTGGCGCAGCGCATGCGCGCGTGGGCCAATGCGGGCGGCATCGCCAAGCTCGACCGCTTCCACATCACCTCGCCCAAGATCGCCGTGACGGCGACCGGGGCGGTGGCGCTCGACAGCCAGGGCCGGCTCAACGGCAAGCTCGATCTCGGCTTCGCCGGCATCAACGATCTGGTGCAGGGCCTCGACAAGGCCGGCGCCATCCCGCGGGAGATCGCGCCCATCGTCGGCGCCCTCGCCATGGTGGGCAAGCCGGGCCAGGTGGAGGGCCGCAAGGGCGCGATCTTCGCACTTTCGTTCGATGCCGGAACGCTCAAGCTCGCCGGCTTCCCGGTGGGCATCGTGCCGCCGCTGTTCTGAGGCGTTGCTATAAAGGGCCGGCGCGTCAGAAGACGCGCTCGCCTTCCGCCAGCACCTGCCGCACCACCGGCGTGCCCTCGACGATGCGGAAGCGCACCACGTCGGCCCGCAGCCCGGCTTCGAGCCGGCCGCGGTCGGCGAGGCCCGCCATCTGCGCGGGGTTGCGGGTGACGAGGGCGATGGCCTGCGGCAGCGCCATGCCGTCCACGGTGTGGAGGCGCGTCGCCGCCTGCAGCAGGCTCGCCGGCACGTAGTCGGACGCGAGGGCGTCCACGAGTCCCTCCTGTGCCAGTGCACCCATGGCGACGCCGCCCGAATGGGAGCCGCCGCGCACCACGTTCGGCGCCCCGCCGATGGTGGCGAGATCGGCCGCGCGGGCCGCCAGCGCCGCCTCCCGGGTGGTGGGGAACTCGCTGATGGTGCAGCCCGCGGCCTGCGCCTCGGCCACATGGGCCTCGGTGGTGTCGTCGTGGCTCGCCCGCACAAGGCTGGTGGAGGCCAGCATCTCCACCAGCGGCGGCATGTTGCGCGCCACGTTGGCCCGGCCGCGGGCCGTGCGCTCGCCGATCTCGCGCTCGGCCTCGCCGGCGTCCTTGCCGATGCCCAGCAGGAAATTGCGCAGCGTTTCCACATTGCGCCACTGCCGGGCGCCCGGCGTGTGGTCCATCAGCGAGGCGAAGGCGAGGCTTGGCCGGGCCAGCGTCGGCTCCACCAGATCGAGCACGTTCGGGTCGGTCATCTCGCAGCGCAGGTGCACCTTGTGGTCGGCGCGGAACAGGGGCGCCCCTTGCTCCACCGCATCCAGCATGGTGCCGAACAGCTCGCGCCGCTCCGCCTTCGCCTGGTCGAAGCCGCCGGCGCAGATGGCGTCGAACACGGTGGTGATGCCGCTCGCCACCGTCTGCCCGTCATGGGCGAGGGCGGCGGCCCGCGCATCCGGCCAGAACACCTTGGGACGGGGGACGAAATGGCCCTCCAGCGCGTCCGTGTGCAGGTCGATGAGGCCGGGAGCGATGAAGTCGCCGTCGCAGTCGATGGCGGCCGGCGTGGTGGCGCGGCCCGCGTCGATGGCGAGGATGCGACCGTCCCGGAGGGTGATGGTTCCCGCGACGACGGCATCGTCGAGGACGAGGCGGGCGTTGGTGAGAACGGTGTCCATCGGGGCTCCGGATCGAGGCAGGGCAAAAGGATACGGGCCCGGCTACCGGCCGGGCCCGCGGGAGGTTCTGCGTTGCACCCTATCGTGACACCGCAGTGACGTCGCCTGCGTCAGCCGGCGTCAGGAGCGCGGGGCGGGTGAGGCCGGCAGGGCGGGCAGGGCCGGCGGGCGCGGTACTACCTCGTAGAGCTGGAAGCGCTCGCCCTCGGCGATGAGCTTGAGGTGGTCGCTGTCCGGGTTGGGCGCGCCGCGCTCGGTGAACAGGAGGTAGACGTAATCGAACTTCGACGGCCACAGGTCCCAGTAGCGCGGGCCGTCGGGGGTCGGGTCTTCCTCGGTGATGAGCAGTTGCTCGGTCTGGGGCGGGGTGCCGTCCTCGGTGTCGACCTGCTCGTTGAAGGGCTTGCGGGCGCGCAGGATCTGCTTGCCCTCCACCGTGAAGGCGGTGGTGACGAGGGAGGACTTCTCGATCATGGCGAGGCAGGCGGCGTGCATCAGGCCGAGGTCGGTGGGATCGTTGCCGCCCTGGATGTCGGCATAGGCGACGAGCACGCGCGAGCCGGGGCGGATGTGGGTGACCGATTCGCGGAACGCCACCGTCCATTGCGACAGCCGGTCCCACACCACCTGCACCTCGCCGACCCGGACCGCCAGCATCAGGATCAGCACCACCGCGAATCCGCGCCGGGCGAGGCGGTGGCGCAGGTCCACGCGCATGGCGGCGAGCACCATGAACACGATGGCCGCCGGCAGGCGCTGGTCCGCCATGTAGGTGGCGAACACCACCCGCGGCATGGCGAGATAGACGAGCCCGGCCACCAGCAGCAGAGGCAGCATGAAGGTGTGGACGTAGAGCAGCCGGTGCCGCGCCGCCCAGACGCCCGCCACGATGAAGATCGCCGCCACGGCGACCGCCACATGGTCGATATAGACGTTGAAGATCAGCTCGATGCCGGTGATTTTGCCCTGCGGCTCCCAGTAGTTTTGGCCGCTGAGGCCCCAGGTGGGGCTCGCCAGCAGCAGCGGAACGATGGGCAGGAAGGGCAGGCCGCCGCTCACGAACACGCCGATGCGCGGCCAGATCGGCCCGCGGCCGAGGCGCAGGCGGTCCAGCTCGTAGGCGAGGATGCCGATGCCGTAGATGCCGGCGGTGAACAGGTGGCAGAAGAACAGCGCCACCACGAACGCCGCCGACACCAGATAGCGCCAGGGCCACCATTTATCGCGCAGCGCCACCCAGGCGCTGAGCGCGAACAGCGCGAGCCCGATGCCGAAATAATAGTTCATCACGCCGATGAGGAAGACGCCGCTGTAGAGCAGAGGGAACGCCAGCAGCGGCAGCGCCGACCACACGCCGAACAGCGTGCGGTTGAGCGTCATGGTGCCTCCGGCGATCAGCGCGAAGCACATCAGGGTGTAGATCTCGCCGGCGGTGTAGATGCCCACCACCTTGTCGATGACCGGGACGATGAGGTCCATCATCAGGTTCGGCAGGATCGACCATTTCAGCGTGTAGAAGCGCGCGAGGTCCTGATCCCCGGGGATCGAGGCGATCACGTGCATGCGCGCGAGATGGTTCACGTAATCCGACAGCGGCGGGATCGGATGGGTGAGGATCGGGATCGACACGAGGCCCAGGCACGCCGCGAACAGCAGCAGGATCTGCCAGGGGCGAAGATCGTGCGGCCGGCGCTCCGGCGGGTGGCCATGATGGGCGTGCGCGGGGGCGCTCGTGGAATGCGTGGCAGGCAGAATCGGAGGCGTCATGAAGGCCGGGTCTCTCTGGCGGCGGCTGGAGCTACGGCGGGGCGAGGGCTGTGGCGGGCGAACGGGTGACGGCAGTTGACGCCGCCATTGTGTCGGCCGGGGCTGCTTCTCATCACCTTTTCGCGAGGGAAGGAAGCCCGGCGGACAAGATTTCCGCGCCGGCCCGTCCCGGCCGCCCCGCCACCGGGCCTTTCACCGCTCAAGGGAAACCGCTAGAAGGGCGCCGCCCGGCGGCCGCACCGCCGTGCCCCCGCGAGCACCCATCTGCGAGCCCCTCATGACCGAGCCCCATTCCCAGTCCGTGTCGGAAGCCCAGCACGAGGCCGAAGTGCTGGCGCGGGCGCTGCCGCACATGCAGCGCTATGATGATGCGATCGTCGTGGTGAAATACGGCGGCCACGCCATGGGCAGCGAAGACGTGGCGCGCACCTTCGCCTCGGACATCGTGCTCATGGAGCAGTCGGGCATCAATCCCGTGGTGGTGCACGGCGGCGGGCCGCAGATCGGTGCCATGCTCAGCAAGCTCGGCATCAAGTCCGAATTCGCGGCGGGCCTGCGCATCACCGACAAGGCGACCGTCGAGATCGTCGAGATGGTGCTGGCCGGCTCCATCAACAAGCAGATCGTCGGCTTCATCAACGAGGCGGGTGGCAAGGCCATCGGCCTGTGCGGCAAAGACGGCAACATGGTGCGCGCCCGCAAGGCGAACCGTGTGATGGTCTCCGCCGGCGGCGATGACGCGCAGGAGGTGGACCTCGGCTTCGTCGGCGAGCCCGACACCGTGGACACCACCGTGCTCGACCAGATCCTCGGCCGCGAGCTCATTCCCGTGCTGGCCCCGGTGGCGGCGGCGGTGGACGGCGGCACCTACAACGTCAATGCCGACACCTTCGCCGGCGCCATCGCCGGTGCGCTCGGGGCCAAGCGGTTCCTGCTGCTCACCGACGTGCCGGGTGTGCTCGACAAGAACAAGCAGCTGATCCCGCGGCTCACCATCGCCGAGGCCCATGCGCTGATCGCCGACGGCACCATCTCGGGGGGCATGATCCCCAAGGTGGAGACCTGCATCTACGCGCTGGAGAAGGGCGTGGAGGGCGTCGTGATCCTCGACGGCAAGGTGCCCCACGCCGTGCTGCTGGAGCTGCTGACCGACCACGGCGCCGGCACGCTCATCACCCGCTGACCTCAGCCCTTGAGGAGGTCTGCGTCCGCGGGAATGGTGCTCGCGCCCTCGCCGAGGGCGCGCTGCATCAGGACCGTATCGATCCACCGGCCGAACTTGAGGCCGGTGGCCGGCAGGGTGCCGATGGAGCCGAAGCCGCAGGCGCGGTGCAGCGCGATGGAGCCGGCATTGCCGCTGTCGCCGATCACCGCCACCATCTGGCGGAAGCCCAACGCCTCGCACTCGGTGATGAGCGCTTCCAGCAGCCGGCGGCCGACCCTGCGGCCCCGGGCCGCCTCGTCCACATAGATGGAATTCTCCACCGTGTAGCGATAGGCGACGCGCGGACGGAAGGCGCTGGCATAGGCATAGCCCAGCACTTTGCCGTCCTCTTCCAGCACGAGATAGGGATAGCCGCCTTCCATGAGGGCGGCCTGCCGGCGCGCCATCTCCTCGGGACCCGGCGGTTCCAGCTCGAAGGAGGCGGTGCCATTGCGGACCGCCTCGTCATAGATGGCGGTGATGGCGGGAATATCGGAAGGGGTGGCGGGACGGATCGGCATACCCTTCTTTTAAAGCGCCGCCGCCCGTCCGCCAAGCTTGCCGTCTCTTCAGGCTCGCGTGATCGTGCCCGGTGCGACGGTGAAGCGCGCCGCCGTCTCCAGCGCCGCGAAGGCGGAAGGATCGGCCCCGGTCATCCAGACCTGCGCCCCGAGGCGGGCCAGCGCCTCGAACAGGCCGGCGCGGCGCTCGGCATCGAGATAGGCCACCACGTCGTCCAGCAGCAGCAGGGGCGAAAGGCCCTGCATGCTCCCCACCAGTCGGGCGTGGGACAGCGTGAGCCCGATCAGCAGGGATTTCTGCTCGCCGGTGGAGCAGCGCGCGGCGGGCAGGCGCTTCTCGCCATGGCTCACCGACAGGTCGGTGAGGTGGGGGCCTTCCAGCGTGCGCCCGGCCGCGCGGTCCCGCGGACGATTGTCGCGCAGCAACGCGCGATAGCGGTCCTCCACCTCCAGCGCCGGATGCTGCGCGATGAGCCGCTCCACCGCGCCGTCGAGGGCGAGTTCGGCGAAGGGGAAGGGCGAGGCCTCGTCGCGATGGGCGGCGATCTCGGCCGAGAGGCGGGCCACCGTCTCCAGCCGCGCGGCGGCCACCGCCACCGCCAGCTCGGCCACCTCGTGCTCCATTGCATCGAGGAAGCGGGTGGAGCCGTTCTCCTCCAGAAGCCGGTTGCGCGAGCGCAGGGCGCGTTCGAGGCCATTGACCCGTGTGCCGTGGGAAGCGTCCACCGCCAGCACCAGCCGGTCGAGATAGCGGCGGCGGTCGCCGGGCGGGCCAAGGAACAGGCCGTCCATCTCCGGCGTCAGCCAGAGCACCTTAAGATGATCCAGGAAGGCGTTGGCCGAGGGCACGGCCTCGCCGTCGATGCGGCAGCGCCGCTGCCCGCCTTCCTGCGCCGGATCATAGCCGGTGCCGAGGCGCACCTCGCCCAGCGCACCTTCGATGAAAGCGGAGACCGCCCAGGGCGCACCGTCCGCGTCCGGCATATGGGCGCCGGGCGGGCGGTGACCTACGTCGGCGAGCTGCGCCCGGCGCAGGCCGCGGCCGGGGGACAGGAAGGAGAGGGCTTCGAGGATGTTGGTCTTGCCGGCGCCGTTCGGCCCGGTGAGTACGATGGCGCGCGCCTCCACCGCCACCTGCGCCGCCGGATAGGAGCGGAAACCGGTGAGCGACAGCTTCAGGATGGCGGCGTGGAGCATGGTGTCACGATCGCCGCGGCGTCAGGCGCGCCGGGCCGGCTGCCGGACAGGCCCTTGTGCGCCTCACACCCGCATGGGCATGAGGACGTAGAGCGCATCCGTCTTGGTGGAATCGCGCACCAGCGTGGGCGAGCCGGGATCGGCGAGCTTCAGTTCCGCCGTGTCGCCTTCAAGCTGGGAGGTGATGTCCAGCAAATAGCGGGAGTTGAAGCCGATATCGAGGGGCTCGGCGGTGTAGTCCACCTCCAGCTCCTCGGTGGCGCTGCCCGAATCGGGGTTGGTGACGGACAGCACCATCTTGCCGTCGCCCAGCGACAGCTTCACCGCGCGGCCGCGTTCGCTGGACACGGTGGACACGCGGTCCACGGCGGCGGCGAACTCGTCCTTGTCGACGATGAGGGTCTTGTCGTTGCCCTGGGGAATCACCCGGCCATAGTCCGGGAAGGTGCCGTCGATCAGCTTGGAGGTGAGCACGATGGCGCCCACCTGCACGCGGATCTTGGTAGCGGACAGGGAGATGGTGACTTCCGCCTCCTTGTCCTCCAGCAGCTTCTGGATTTCGGCGACGGTCTTGCGCGGCACGATCACGCCCGGCAGGCCCTGCGAGCCGGCAGGGGCTTCCAGCTCCGCCTGGGCGAGGCGGTGGCCATCGGTGGCGACGGCGCGCAGCATCGCCTTGCCGCCGGCCTCGGTCACATGCAGGTAGATGCCGTTGAGATAATAGCGCGTCTCCTCGGTGGAGATGGCGAACTGGGTCTTGTCCACGAGGCGGCGGAACTCCGCGCCCTTGACCTTGAAGGTGTGGGAGAACTCGCCCGCGGCGAGGTCCGGGAAATCGGCTTCCGGCAGGGTCTGCAGGGAGAAGCGGGCGCGGGAGGCGCGCACCGTGAGGGTGCCGCGTTCGCCGCCGGCTTCCAGCTGCACCTGCGCGCCATCGGGCAGCTTGCGCACGATGTCGTAGAGCACATGGGCCGGCACGGTGGTGGCGCCCGCCTGCCCGGTCTCGGCCGGCACGCTCTCGACCACTTCCAGGTCGAGGTCGGTGGCCTTCAGCTCCAGCGTGCCCTTGGCCGCCTTGATGAGCACGTTGGCGAGGATCGGGATGGTGTTGCGCCGCTCGACGACACGGTGCACGTGGCTGAGCGATTTCAGAAGCTCGGCGCGCTCGACGGTGACCTTCATCGTCCTGGCCCGTTCACTCTTCGCTTCCGAGCCGGCCCGCCGCGGGATCGCATGTCCCGCCGGTGGGTCCGCCTCGACATTCTAAGGATGACGCCCGCAGATCCCCCCATCCGCCGGTGCGGGCGAGGGGCGCGTGCGCCGGTGTGGCGTGGCGCGACGGCTCAAGCCGCCGTCTGGCACCCGAGGGAACGGGCGCCGGGCCGCCGACATTGCCGTCCCGGGGGGCGCAAGGCAAGAGTTCACGAGGAGATTTCGGTTCGCGGCGAGATTTTCTGAAGGGCGGATTTTCGGAAGATCTGCTCCGGCGGCACCGGCGCGGCGCCGCCCCTTATCCTGCCCCTGTGGCAGACTCAGATTTCCGGACTCAGCTTCCCGAACTCAACTTTCGAGGGCGAGCCGCTTCAGCACCTCGATCTCGTCGGCGAGCGCGCGGTCGGTGGCGACGAGGCCGTCGATCTTGCGCACCGCGTGGAGCACGGTGGTGTGGTCGCGCCCGCCGAAGCGGCGGCCGATCTCCGGCAAAGAGCGCAGGGTGAGCGTCTTGGCGAGATACATGGCGATCTGCCGGGGCTTCACCACCGTCGCGGTGCGGCGCTGGGAGAGCAGATCGGCGCGCGACACGTTGTAGTGCTTGGCGACCACCCGCAGGATGTCGTCCACGCGGACGCGCTTGGGGTCGGTCGGGCGGATGAGGTCCTTGACCGCGTTCTCCGCCATGTCGAGGGTCACCGGCTCGCCGGTGAGCTGGTTGAAGGCCAGCAGCTTGTTGAGCGCGCCGTCGAGGTCTCGGCCGGACTGGCCGACGCTGCGGGCGAGGAATTCCAGCACCGGCGCCGGCACGGCGAATCCCTGGTGCTGCTCGGCGAGGGTCTGGTAGCGCGCCTTCAGGATTTCGAGGCGCAGGTCCTCCTCCAGCGGAGCCAGCTCCACCACGAGGCCGCCGGCAAGGCGCGAGCGCACGCGCTCGTCGAGGTGCTCAAGCTCGCCGGGCAGGCAGTCGGCCGCCAGCACCACCTGCCGCCCGCCATCGAGCAGGGCATTGAGGGTGTGGCAGAATTCCTGCTGGAGATTGTTGCCCTTGAGGAACTGCAGGTCGTCGATCACCAGCGTGTCGATGGTGCGCAGCGTGTCCTTGAAGGCGATGGCCGAATGGGACTTCAGCGCCGACACGAAGCCGTACATGAAGCGCTCGGCGGTGAGATAGGTGGTGCGCCGGCCATGGGCGGCACCCGCGCGGGCCACGGCCTGCAAAAGGTGGGTCTTGCCGAGGCCGACGGCCGCATGGAGATAGAGCGGATTGTAGACCGGCGCGGCGCCGGCGGGGGTTTCCGCCACCTTGCGCGCGGCGGCGAAGGCCAGCGAGTTGGACTTGCCGACCACGAAGGATTCAAAGGTCAGGCGCGGGTCGAGCGGCGAGCCGGAAGCCACGT